>NZ_BMXF01000001.1:0-777631 GCF_014651615.1 Persicitalea jodogahamensis
GCCCTTGCGCGTCTGAGAGCAGGTCCGGCCCGCTCAACTCAGCGGCCAGATTGAACAAGGCCTGGGCTTTTTTTATTTTTAAAGGTTCTTTTTTTGTCAGAAAGGGTTCCGCCACATCATTGAATAGTACATAGTACCTTTCGCAAGTATCGCCATCCAATAAACCTGTAAAATTTACCCACTGCCAGCCCCATTCTTCCCATATCTCCTCAGATGCTTCCTCGTGGGGGAGGGTTTTTAGTAAATATTCGTGAACGCCTTGGTGAGCTTGAAAAAAATCAAGGTGCGTCATAAACGCCATCAATCGCATGGCCTCGGGTTGGGTGGCCCAGGCAGTCTGGATTATTTCCCTCACGGTATCGGAGCCGTATTCCGCGTCGGCGGTCAGGATTTGGTTCAGGCGGCGCAGCACGAAGTATTCCCCCACAAGATCAGGTTCCAGTCCTTTATACACTTTCGCGCCTTCCACTTGCCTAAAGCCACTCATGCGGCTGTACAACACTTCATCCACGCGCTCCGTACGGGCTAAGTGCAGCCAGTCGTAGCCTCGGTTGCGTATATTTTTTAACTGGTTACTGCTCAGGCCGCGCGTGAGCGTAGCGAGAGCCAGTAAGTTCAGGTGCTTGTCGGCCAGGGGGTGGTCGACTATCTTCCAGAGATTTTCCTCCTCGCGCACCAGCAAATTGTCCAACAAATCTGCTTTGTTCCAGCCCCGGATGTTCTCGCCCTCCACGAGGGCCATGCCCGCAAAAAAGGCAAAAAGCGGTCGGTCAAGTGGGTCCATGCCGTGAAGAGTTTCCAGGGTTACAGCGGGGTCGGAGGGCGGGCGCTTGTGATTACGGTGGTGGATTTGGGAAATGATGTCCCAACGCAAATCGCCGAGCGGAGGCAGGGCCAGCATATCGGAGGATTGGGGCTTCTCATCACCTACGTAGCAACTTCGTTTGACTTCGGTGGCGAGGGTGAGCCGCTCCCACCAGTCGGTGCGGATATCCCGCTCCAGTAGCAGCACCCGCACCGGGTGTTGGTAGTGTTTTTGGTGGTGTTCGAGTGTTTTCAGTAGTTCTTTTACCGCTTCGAGATACAGCGTTGCGTAGTCGATCACGATCAGAGTGGGGTGCCTGGGTTGCCAGTTGACCCAAAGCCCCATATTTTCCAGGGAGTGTTTTTCCAGGAAACCCGCATAGTAGTGCCAGCTTTTGAGTTGGCGGCACAGCCTTAGCGCAGTTCGGCTTTTGCCGCTACCGCCCGCTCCGGTGAGCATCCACCAGCAAAAGCGACGTTCGGGATTGGTAAGGACAAACTGCCGCAGCTGTTCCAGTTCACTATCGCGTCCCACAAAGTCGGTATACTCAGCTTTGTAGTGGTAGTCATAATGCTTGGCCGCGCTTCGTTCGGGCAAATACAAATCCGGCTGGTGATGCAAGCGGATTTCGTCTAGGATTTCGGCTTTTGCCTCCCGCACGTGGCGGTTAAGCGACCTCAGACATTCTACCGTAAGTTCGTGGGCATGGTTGAAGTCGCGGGAGAGCGTTTCCAGCACTTCGGGCAGGTTAGACAGTTTATCAAGTGCCGCCAAAACACGCGTGAGCTTTTCACCATTCTGTTGGCTGGTACGGGCGTTGAATTCCAGCAAATAGATAAAATAGGCGACCTGGGCGCGACGGTTGTCCTGGTCTTTGAGGAGTTCATGAAAATGTTGCCGTACTAGAATCGCTAAACCATAGGCAATAGCGGATTCAAAGTTTTCGGGAAAATTGTCGGGGCGGTAATATACGTCGTCCCAGTCCTTATAGGGTTCAGTAAAAAGGTTTTGGAAAAGCGCATGGTCGCGCAGGACAAACACTTCAATGTCTTCCTTTTCAAGTTCCAGCCCACGTAGCTGTACCTTACCAATTCGCTCAAAGAGGTTATGGAAAGCAGCCCGGCCTGCCTCGTCCAGTTCTACACCGTAATAATCGAGTAATTCCTTTTTGAGCTGAGGTACAGCCTTCGCAATAGCTTCTTGCAGGGCTTTTTCCAGATCACTGTTGATGCCATAGCTGAGCTTTTCACCCACATTCCCAATGTGGTTAGCCAGAAAACCACTGACCAGCCCTCCACTAACCTCGCCCGCTTTGCCGTAAAGTTTAACCAAATCCTCGACCTGCTGGGTATCGGTAACGGTGTCATGCAGATGTTTTACAAGTTCGTGAGCTAGACCATTGTCCGAACAAGTACCAAGAGCCGCCGTGGTTGCTCCAAAAATGGCAATCCTTCCAATCGTGGGCAGGGCGTTTTTAATCTGTTCCAGGGTGGGGACACGGTCCATGAAGAGCGAGCACTGTGGGTGAGAGGGATAGGAAAACTAAAAATAGAGATGCATATACTAAATAACAAATTCTGCATCCCCATGAGCGCCTTCACCCATTAAATATTTTTCCATCTGTAATTGCCTCCCGATGACTTTCCAGAAATTCCCGGAAAAGCTGGATTTGCTGTTCCTGAACGGAAAAATCCATGTTCAGGTCGTAGTTCTCCTGGTATACTTCCTGGAAATCGGTAATGACATAACGCAGCGTGCGGACGCCCTTGGGTTTCAGGGCCAACAAATAAAAATTTTGGTGGTTATGCGTAAAGCGGCCTGGTGTGTAACGACCGGTCGTTTTCAGGTCCACAGCCATAGTTTTGCCCACCACATCGACGTAACCATACAGAAGTACATCCCCAAGCTGGTACTGGCAATAAACCTGCGTGTCGGCCATGGGACGCGGCAACAGGGCGCGGGCCTTGCGAAGTACTTCGGGGCTGAAGTATTCTTCGTCAGTTCCTTTAATGACAGCTTCTTCAAATGACACCCCTTTGGCCTGCGCCTGTGTCTGGGGAATGGGTACACGATTGATCCTGTCCAACAACTCCTGCTCAGTTAGGTAGCCTTTCTGAAAGCGGGCAAAGGTATTAAGGAGCGTGGGGTAAATTCGGTAATGGATATCCATTTTGATGTGGAATTGTGTAATCGTTGAACTGTTTAACTGATATTAAATTGTTTAACACCCAGGTAGATACTAAATTCGATTCCACGATTCCACGATTCCACGATTCCACAAAAAAACTACCTCCCTCAGTTTTTCAAAATCAAATATACCCCCACAACTAAAAATCCCACGCCAATCATGCGCATTGGGCTGACCGGGGTAATCGAAAAGCCCAGCCAGCCATAGTGATCGATGATAATAGCGGCGATAAGCTGCCCGGCAACGGCCAGGGCAAGCATGTTGGCAGGCCCGAGTTCGCGGACGATAAAGATGACCGACAGCACGTAGAATGAGCCAAACGCACCGCCAAAGAATTTCCACCAACTCACCTGCCGCAACGACTCTAACGAAGGTACCGGCCCCGTATTGAAAAAAGTAAAGGCAAAAATAAGTACTGTCAACCCGCCCGAAAACGAGATGATGGCCGCCAGGATCGGGTTGTCGATCGCCACCCGCATTTGCGAGTTGACCCCCGCCTGGATGGTGGTGGCCATGCCGATGATGAAAGCCAGGAAAATGAAAATCCAGTACACTTCTCGACGGAATGGTGAAAAGACTGTTTGACCGGACGGGTAGGATATCCGTTCGGTAAACCCGGGCTCAACAAAAACTAATTTGCCGAACGGTAGGGCCAGGCAGGAAATTTGGTTTGACTGCTACTCAGGGGATGGGCAGAATCTTGCTGTCCTTGAAAGTGGACATGATGACCATCGTTGTCGTGTTGGCAACTTCCTCGATTTCGTTGATCGTTTCAAGCATCAGCTTCTGGTAAGAACTGATGTCTTGCGAAATGACTTTCAGGAGGAAATCGCCCGTGCCGGTGATGTGGTGGCACTCAATGATTTCAGGAATGGTGTTGACAGTAGCTACAAACGAGTCGGTCGTCACTTTTTTGTGACCCGTCAGCGAGATCTGGACAAAAGTCGTTACGCCGAGACCAACCTTGGCGGGATCGAGTTGGGCATGATAGCTTTTAATGATGCCACCCTGTTCGAGTTTCTTAACGCGTTCGAGCGTGGGAGCGGGCGAGAGGCCGATTTCTTTGGAGAGCTGCGCGTTGGTAATTTTGGCGTTCGATTGCAGTATTTCGAGTACCTTACGATCTATCTGATCGAGTTTCAGGTTGGAAGACATTTGCTTTGCACAGATTAAAATGATGCTTATTTATTGCCGCAAAGCTAGTTAGTTTCCCGAATATTGTTACTAATTTAGGAAGGAATATTATTCAATGGTGAAATAATAGTAGGCAAAAACTCCATTTCGCCTACTATTATTAGGTTTAAACCAGCTGCCGTTCAGCTTGTTTTTGGCTCAGCTTAAACAGCATAGGTCTCTGTTTTCCGCAGGAAATCCTGGTACGTAGCCCGGATGCCTTGTCCGATGTCCGTCGAGTGCTGCCAGCCCAGACCATGAAGCTTACCTACGTCCATCAACTTGCGGGGGGTGCCATCGGGTTTGTCTGTATTCCAGTGAATCTCACCCTCATAGCCCACCACTTCTTTGATCAACTCAGCCAGGGATTTGATGGTCAGGTCGTCGCCCGTACCGACATTCACCAGTTCCGGTTCATCGTAGTTTTGCATCAGGAAATAGCAGGCGTCGGCCAGGTCGTCGGCATGCAGGAACTCACGGCGCGGCGAGCCGGTCCCCCATAGCTGTACGGCTGGCTTGCCTTCCACTTTGGCTTCATGAAATTTCCGGATCATCGCGGGTAGTACATGCGAGTTTTCGAGATCGTAGTTGTCGTTGGGGCCATACAGGTTGGTGGGCATTACCGAAATGAAATGGCTGCCGTACTGACTGCGATAGGCCTCGCAAAGTTTGATTCCCGCGATTTTGGCAATAGCGTAAGGCTCGTTGGTCGGTTCGAGCGTGCCAGTCAACAGGTAGTCTTCCCGCAAAGGTTGCGGTGCCATTTTGGGGTAAATGCAGGACGACCCCAGGAACATCAGTTTTTTGACGCCATACTGGTGGGCACTGTCAATGACATTGTTCTGGATCTGCAGATTTTCCAGCAGAAAGTCGGCGCGATAAATATTATTAGCCATGATGCCGCCCACCTTGGCAGCAGCCAGAAAAACGTAGTCGGGGCGCTCCTCGGAAAAAAACTCCCGTACAGATGCCTGTTCGCGCAAATCCAGTTCGGTGGATGTGCGGACGACAAAGTTGGTATACCCTTCCGCTTTCAGCTTGCGGTGGATGGCCGAACCCACCATACCCCGGTGTCCGGCAATGTAAATCTTCGCGTTCTTTTCCAAAGTGTTTTCGAGAGTTTTTGTTTTTAACCCACTTACCAAATGCCGGGTTCAGAGCAAAAGTAATAATCTTGGAATTATATGCCGGCAGAAACCCGCTATTCTGCATTCGGCAGATCTCTTCGCCTAAATTCCATAGACAGTCAGTACCAGACTCCGCCCTGCCGCCCGATCCCGGTGTTCACACAGGTAAATGCCCTGCCATGTACCCAGATTAAGTCGCCCGTCGGAAACAGGAATGCTCACTGAACTACCTAAAATCGCTGCTTTCAGATGCGCGGGCATGTCGTCGCTGCCTTCGTAGTTATGAACGTAGTAGGGCGCATTTTCGGGAACCATCTTATTGAAATGGCTCTCGAAATCCTGCCGTACCGTCGGGTCGGCGTCTTCGTTGATCGTCAGGCTCGCTGATGTGTGCTTGATAAACACATGCAGAATCCCGGCGCTCAGAGAACGTAATTCAGGAATTTCGCGCTCCACCCGTTCGGTAATCAAATGAAAACCCCTCGCAAACGCGGGCAATCGGATCTCACGCTGAAAAACCTGCATTGTTTGAAAAGGAGCTATGTTTCCAAAGATTAATTATCCACTATCACCCTGGCTGATCCCCGACTCGTACCCGTGCCGCAGGCATTTTTAAGCGAGCTGATCGTGAAATCCGTAGTGGTCTTAGGTGACACCGAGATAAGATAGGGGTTCAGAAAGGTACCTTGCACGGCGCTGCCGTCCGAAAGGGTGAACGACCAGGGTGGCAGCCCGTTCTTGAACTTAAGCCGGATGCGGGTGGAATTGCCCGGCGTAATGGCTCCCTGGCCTGAAACTTCTCCCACGGCCATATCCGGGGCAATCACCTGAATTTCCTGGGCCTCGCTCGCCACGCCCGGCGCGGTAGCCACAATACGGATGCGATGCGTCGAAAGAGTATCACGCATGGAAGATGGCGTTATTTTTACCTTCAAAGGGCTTTCCTTACCCGTGGTGGGCATGTCCACGTAGCGGCCCGTGCTGTCGGACACCTGCACGATGAATTTGTTGGCAGCGTAGAATCTGCCCGTTGTGGTAAAGGGCACGGAGATTTCGCCGCCCGAGCAAATCAGAGTCTGTGAGGGCTTTTCCATCACAATATTAGAAGGAGGCACATCCACCGCTACGTAGGCACTGCCGCTGAAAGTACCTACTCCGCAAAGCCCGCCCGCCGATGTGATTTTGTAAATGGTGGAGTTATAAGGCGCCACCTTGATGCTGTAGGGCGAGGTCAGAATATTGTTTTCGTAAGTACCATCGGATAGCAGCACGAACCATGGCCCGCCGCCCTGAAACTGCAGCGTCAGATCGGCACTGCCGCCCTCTTTTAGTTTGACCGAATCTCTGCGCAGTACGGTCTGCGTGGGAGCGGCGATAGTAATGCGGGTGCTGTCGCTAACCAGGCGGGGCGAGGTGGAGATGATGCGCAGGGTATAGTCGCCCGTGGGCGTACCGGCCGGCACGCGGGCCATGATTGGAGCGGTAGTATCGCCGGAAGTAATGTTCTTAAAGGCACCTTTGCTATCCGAAATCTGCACCAGGAAATTATTGCCCGCTTTGTACGCGCCCGTCGCGCTGAAATTCACCTGAAAAGGCGTGTTGGTACAAACGCGATAGCCCTTATCGGGGTCTTTCAGGGCCAGACGTGGCTCGGGGTTGGCATCGACATTAACGATCACGCTGCCCTCAACGCTGCCGCTGCCGCAGGCATTGGATACGCCGAGCAGTTTGTACGTTTTGATTTTTTCGAGTTTCGTAGATAAATAGTAGGGGTTGGTAACGGTTTCAGTGATTGTTGTGCTGTCGGACAACTGGAACGACCATGGCCCCGACCCCGTAAAACTGACCCGCAACTGCGCGTCCTGACCAGGCATGATGCGTGAAGAGGTAGAACCATCAGCGGATTCCAGCCGTGCCGTGGGGGTGGGTAACAACCGCAGTGAAACCTCGCTACCAACTACTGCCGGGCTGGTGGAAACTACCCGCAGACGGTACAGATGCCCACCGCGCTTGTCAGCCGGAATGGTCGCCATGATTGGTCCTTTTTTTACCCCCTCCGAAACGGCAACGAAGTTGCCCCGGACATCCACGAGCTGCACGGAAAAAACATTGTCGTCATTAAACGGTCCCTGCGGTGTAAAAGGTACCATAATTCGGCTACCGGGACATACCGAGTAATACGAGACATTTCCCGTGCGGATGGCGAAGGTCTGGATGCTGTCCGCGATGTTTTTACCGAACTGGTCAGGCTTTTTTTCGGGTTCCACCATGTCGCGGTCGGGGTTGTTCAACGAGGTGTCAGCTTGCGGTACATTAGGTATGACCTGCGCCCCAGCGGAACCCGCTAAAACCAGAAATAGGAAGAAAGAAAAGGCAAGCGGAAGAACTCTAATCATTGCTCAACGATTTAGCATCAGGTTTTCAAACGAAAAAACAAGGCGATCAGTCAGTGGAAACCTGTTTTTTCGTTTTTGAAGGGAAAAAATCAATGCATGGCCACCAGGCGGCTGCCGCGCAGCACGGGTACGACATCGTAGAGGTCGGTTTGCAGTGAATACGAAATGTCTTTCTGGATGCCCAGCCGCTGCAAGCGCCGCACGTGTGAGGAGTTGGCAACAAAATTGAGCAGATTGCCCCGGCCCTGCTGGTATAAGCGCTGCGCCATCAAAGCAGCATCTTCCACTAAAATAAACTCGTCTTTCAAGGCCTCGGCCAATGCCCCGGCGAAAAGCGTGTCTTCCAGGTTGGGGCGCCCTTTCCAGCCTGCACACAGTACCAGCACATCGTATTGCTCGGAACGGAGTTCGTTTACCAGAGCGCCCAAATTCAAAAATGCTCCGATCAATACCTTCACCGCGGCCGACTTGGCCTTGGCGATGGAAAGGGTGCCGTTGGTGGTCGTCATAGCGATGTGCGAGCCGATTAACCTTTCCGACATATAGCTGAAAGGCGAGTTGTCGAGATCGAAGCCCTCCACTTTCATCGCGTTGCGCTCGGCGGCGGCGAAGTACCCCTTCTCCTGCAGCGCTTTACACTCCTCCACAGTGGCTACGGGCGTGATACTGCCCACCCCATAGGCCAATCCCGTCACCATGCAGGAAGTAGCCCGGAAAATATCAGCCACCACCACTACCACATTATTCAACTGATGCAAATGCAGCAAATCAGGCGTCAGGCAAACGTCAAGTTGTTTCAAGATTTGATTTTGAATGAATGATTTGTCATAGTTTTAAACAATTCCAAAGTACCTGATTTTCAATACCCTTAAATTGGGTTTTTACTGAAAAGTACTTAGGTGCTTTGGAACTTTGCCACTTTCAAAGAAACGGCAGTTTCACCACTTTCGCCCCCAATAACTTATCACGCACTTTTACGCGGATTTCGGTGCCGGGCTTGGCATAGGCAGTAGGTACATAACCCATACCGATTCCTTTTTGCAGGGTAGGGGAGATGGTGCCGGACGTGACTTCGCCGATTTTTTCGCCTTCGGGATTGCAGAGGTCGTAGTGGCCGCGCGGGATGCCTCGCTCCGTGAGCTCGAAGCCGACCAGCTTACGGTGTAAGCCAAGTTCTTTTTGGGCTTTGAGGGCCTCGGCGTTGATGAAGCTTTTGTTGAATTTAGTGACCCATCCCAGGCCCGCCTCCAGCGGGGAGGTAGTGTCGTCAATGTCGTTACCGTACAGGCAGTAGCCTTTTTCCAGCCGCAACGTGTCGCGCGCGCCCAAGCCTACCGGTTTGATGCCAAACTCGGCTCCGGCAGCGAAGATTGCGTCCCACATGGCTTCGGCGTCTTTATTCCAGACGTAAATTTCGAAGCCGCCTGCTCCTGTGTAGCCTGTGGCCGAAATAAGCACATCGTCGATGCCGGCCATCGTGCCGGTTTTGAAAGTGTAATAGTCCATCGCTGTCAGATCCTCGTCGGTTAGTTTCTGGAGCGTGGCTGTGGCCTTCGGTCCCTGCACGGCCAGCAGACACAGTCGGTCGGAAATGTTTTCCATTTCCACCCCTTCGGTGTTGTGACTCGTGATCCAGGCCCAATCTTTTTCGATATTGGAGGCATTCACTACCAGATAGTATTCGTTCTCATCGTGGCGATACACAAGCAAATCGTCCACCACGCCGCCCGTGGCGTTAGGCAGGTAGCTGTATTGTACTTTTCCGTCAAAAAGCGTGGCGGCGTCATTGGCCGAGACTCTTTGAATCAGGTCAAGCGCTTTGGGTCCGCGCAACACGAATTCACCCATGTGCGACACGTCAAAAACACCAACACCATTACGGACAGTGTGGTGTTCGTCCAGGTCGGACGAGTAGCGGACGGGCATCTCGAAGCCGGCGAAAGGCACCATTTTGGCACCCAGCCTGACGTGCACTTCGTGCAGGGGTACTTTTTTCATCTGGTTTGGTAGCAGTTGTAATCGGGAGCAAAAGTAGGGAAGAAAAGGCACAAAGGCACAGAGGGGTAGAGGTGCGAACCGAAAAAGGAGCAGGAAGGATGCGAAAAGAAAACGCGTAAACGAGTTAGTGACCTACTGAGGGAGTATGTAAAAACCAATGCACTCACTCCCAGAATGGCATACTGCGAGTCACTCCCAAAGCTCGGCAAACAGCGTATCGGCATCTGAGAAATTCATCTATTTTTGCCCGTAAAATTAACCTATATGAATATAAAAGCTCTTCTCCCATGTCTAATCGCGCTGGTACTAGTGTTGCCGGGTTGTGTTCGACAACAACCATCAGCCGATCCGCTCAGCCATTCGGGAGCGGTGATTGCGGTGGGCAAGGGCGGCGGATTCTCCGGGACGGTGCGGGAATACCGCCTGTTGGATTCGGGTGAGGTGTTCGTGAAAGAGCCGGGTGCTGAGGGTTTTCAATTCGTAAAAAGGGAAAACCGGAAGAAAACAAAAAACTGGTTTCACCAACTGGAAGAGATCGGGTTCAGACAACTCGATTACGATCATCCGGGGAATGTGTACCAGTACATCCTGCTAAAAAAGGGTAATTCAGAGAACAAAGTCATGTGGAGTGGCGGCGACAAGAATCTGCCCTCCGGGGTGGCGGATTTTTACACGGAATTAATGGGTGAGTGGATAGGAGACAAAAAGAAGTGATGCGCAGAGCCATTTTTTGCCTGTGCTTTTGGAAAAAAAAGGGGAGTCGCTTAATTACAAAAAGACGCTAGTCCATGTGCGGAAGCAGGAGTGGTTTATAAATTTTTAGTGCTTTTTGGGAATATATATTCTAGGAATTCGTACTTTTATGTCATAATTGTATTTTACTTTTGGCATATAATACTACACATATAAAATATATATTCCCGAAATGAAAGAAACCGACAATTCCATCCAGGATCGACTAAAGCAGGTATTCGACGCTCTTGGAATCACCATTTACCAGATTGCCAAGGACTTAGACGAAAACTCTTCCAAATTCTATAATATCCTTAGCGGTCGGGCCAAACCTTCTTATGACACGATCATCGGCATCCTGAATCATTATCCGCAGGTACGTTCCGATTTTCTTTTGCGGGGTGAGGGCCCGGTACTGGCCGACGGTGGTTATTCCAACGCTTACGTGAGTATGGATGAAACGGACTACGTGGAAGTACCTTTCGTACCCGTGAAATTTCACGCCAGTTTTGTGGAAAGCTACGGCGAAGGATACCGTTTTGAGGATCTGGATTCGTGCACGGTCAGCAAGGATTTGGTGAGCAACCTGAAAGAGCCTGTGGTGCTGGAAGTGTCGGGAAACAGCATGAGTCCGCAGCTCGTTCACGGTGCCCGCATCCTGGCCGTCCCCGTGGACACGGGCGACTGGATTTATCAGTCAGGCGGGGTATTTGCCGTAATTTATCGCGATTTCTTCGTGGTGAAGCGGATTCGCGAGAACGATCTCCTGACCAAACATTACCTTACCCTGCACTCGGACAACCCGATGGGAGGTAGTGTGACGGTGCCTTCCAACGAAATCCGCGGCATCTGGCGCGTGGCCAACATCGTAAGCGCTCCGGTGGAGTAAGCCGTGAGCGGCCTGACTTTTTTTCCTAACTTTGATGTTTGAGGAAGCTGTAGGCTGTAAGCTATAGGCGGTAGGCTTTTCGGTAGCCAGGCCTAAAGCTTATAGCCTATTGCTTGTTGCAACTGACGACTGCGCTTTTTACCATCGAAGATTAGGAAATAAAGTATGACTGATTACTTATCGAGCTTGAACGAGCCTCAGCGCCAGGCGGTGATGCATGGCGAGGGGCCGCTCATGATTATTGCCGGGGCGGGGTCGGGCAAAACCCGCGTGCTGACTTTCAGGATCGCTCATCTTATTGAGAATGGGGTCGATCCCTTCCGTATTCTCTCCCTTACCTTTACCAATAAAGCCGCCGCCGAAATGCGCCACCGCATCGAGACGAGCGTCGGTTACGAGGCCCGCAACATCTGGATGGGTACTTTTCACTCGGTGTTTGCCAAAATACTGCGCATCGAAGCCAAGTACCTGGGCTACACCAGCAACTTCTCCATTTACGATACCGACGATTCCAAGTCGCTGCTGCGCAGCATTATCAAGGAGTTCAATCTCGACGATAAGGTTTACAAAGCCAACGCGGTCTTCAACCGTATTTCCGGGGCCAAAAACCGGCTGGTGTCAGCGGATGATTACCTGAACAACAGCATCATTCAGGCCGACGACAAGGCGGCACGGATGCCCGAGATCGGGCGGTTGTACAAAGCATACACCGTCCGCTGCTTCCAGGCCAACGCCATGGATTTCGACGATCTGCTGTTCAATACCAACGTTCTTTTTCGCGACTTTCCGGAGGTACTTTACAAGTACCAGCACAAGTTTCACTACGTGATGGTGGATGAGTTTCAGGATACCAACGTTTCGCAGTACCTGATCACCCGAAAGCTGTCGGCCGTACACCAGAACATCTGCGTGGTGGGCGACGACGCGCAGAGTATTTATGCTTTCCGGGGGGCCAATATTGAGAACATTCTCAATTTCGAGAAAGACTTTCCTGCCGTTCGTACCATCAAGCTGGAACAGAACTACCGCTCCACGCAGAACATCGTCAACACGGCCAATTCGGTCATTGCCCGCAACAAGGCACAACTCCGGAAGGAGGTTTTCACCGAAAATGAGGAAGGAACACTGATCGATGTCATCAAGGCCAACTCCGACAACGAGGAAGGCCGCCTGGTCGTGACTTCCATTTTTGAGGAAAAAATGCAGGGTAGTTTGCGGAACAATGACTTCGCCATCCTGTATCGTACCAATGCCCAATCGCGCTCCTTTGAAGAAGCCCTGCGGCGGCTAGGCATTAAGTACCGCATCGTGGGGGGGCTATCTTTTTACCAGCGGAAAGAAATCAAGGACTTACTGGCGTACCTGCGCTTTATCGTCAACCAGCAGGATGAGGAAGCGTTCAAGCGCATCATCAACTTACCCAAGCGTGGCATCGGCGACACCACGGTAGCCAAAATCACCGTGTCGGCGGCAGAGAACAGCGTGCCGATCTGGGATGTTGTCAGCAACATCCACCAGTATGTAAGCGGCCGGGCCACGGTACCTATCGATAAGTTTGCCTACCTCATCAAGAGTTTCATGCTCATGATCGACCAGGGCAAGGATGCCTTCGAGGTGGCGACGCATGTAGCCAAAACCTCCGGCATTCTGCGAGAACTATACGAGGACAAGACGGTAGAGGGGCTTTCGCGCTACGAAAACGTACAGGAATTGCTCAACGCCATCAAAGAGTTCGTGGATAATCCCGAAAACGAGGATAAGACGCTCGGTACTTTCCTGCAATCGGTGGCGCTGCTGACCAACGCCGACGAACCCGACGATGACGGCGATAACGACCGTGTAACGCTGATGACAATTCACTCCGCCAAAGGGTTGGAGTTTAAAAACGTGTACGTCGTTGGGATGGAGGAAGATCTCTTTCCCAGCCAGATGATGCTTGAAAGCCGGCAGGATTTGGAAGAAGAGCGGCGGTTGTTTTACGTGGCCATTACCCGCGCTGAGCAGAAACTCACCTTTTCTTACGCCGAAAGCCGCTACCAGTGGGGCCGCCTGAAAATGTGCGAACCCAGCCGTTTTCTGCTGGAGGTCGATCAGCGCTTTTTGAACACGACCAAGGCTACGCGCGAAATGGCCACCCGCGAGACGCAGCCCGCTCCGATGGGTTTTCTGAAAAATATCACCCAAAAGACGGCTCCTTCCCGGGCTCCCGTGGCTACGCACCAGCCCTCCGAAGGCTTTGCCCCCAGCGACACCTCAGGCTTGACCGAAGGACAGAAAGTCGAGCATCCGAAATTCGGTTTCGGTGTAGTGAGTAAAATGGACATCAATGGCACCGACCGTAAGGCTACGGTGAAATTCGATGCCGTTGGCGAAAAAACCCTGCTCCTTAGTTTCGCCAAATTACGAATTGTGGAATAGTTTTTTAAGGAAACCGTAAATTTCGGAAACTTTGGTCTTTCCTAATAAAACTTAAAATAATACCCTAAATCAACACCCTAATAACCTTCAAAATATGCTAATGTTGAGTGAAGAAGACCTGAAGCAGGTCAAAGAGCGCGGCACCGACCCCGCGCTGGTAGAAGAGCAAATCCAATTTTTTGTCGATGGGTTTCCATTCCTCAACCTGTCGAAGGCAGCGACGGTCGGGAATGGTATCATCCGGCTGACAGACGATAAAATGGAGGAGGAAGTAAGGCTTTTCGAGCTGCAGATCGACGAAGATGACCTGTCGCTGCTCAAATTCGTTCCTGCTTCCGGCGCAGCCACCCGCATGTTCAAGTCTCTTTTCGCTTTTTTGGAAGAAGGTAAATCGGATAAATCGGTAGAAGAGTTTTTCGGGAACCTCGAGAAGTTCGCCTTTTACCGGGACTTAAAAGACGTGATGGCCGCCGACGGCCACGATATTACCACTGCCGAACATTCGGTTATCGCCGAGTATTTTCTCACCGAGAAGGGGCTGGGCTACGGGAATCTGCCCAAAGGACTGCTCAAATTTCATAATTATCCCGACGGAGCCCGCACGCCGCTGGAGGAGCACCTGGTAGAAGGAGCGTTGTATGCCAATGCCAACAAGCGCGTGCAGTTGCATTTCACGGTGTCGCCCGAGCATCGCGACAAATTTGAAAAACTGGTTGTAGAGGCGCGGTCGGACTACGAGAGTAAGTACGGCGTGAAGTACTTCGTGTCGTTTTCGGAACAGCAGGCCGCTACCGACACCGTTGCGGTAAATATGGACAACACGCCTTTCCGCGAGAAGGATGGCAGCATTTTATTCCGCCCGGCAGGACACGGGGCTTTGCTGGAAAATCTGGCAAGTCTGGAAGCGGACGTGATTTTTATCAAAAACGTAGATAACGTTGTACCCGACCATCTGAAAGAAACTACCATCACCTACAAAAAGGCAATTGCGGGGGTACTTCTGGATTATCGCGCCGCCATTTTCAGCTATCTCGATCGTCTCGATCAGGGCACCGACGCAGCCCTGCTGGACGAGT
This sequence comes from Persicitalea jodogahamensis, assembly GCF_014651615.1. Lineage (GTDB taxonomy): Bacteria > Bacteroidota > Bacteroidia > Cytophagales > Spirosomataceae > Persicitalea > Persicitalea jodogahamensis. Next base: position 14,803 of record NZ_BMXF01000001.1, read on the forward strand.
TGGATGCGTTCTTTCGGAATGAACTTTGTGTCATGCCGCCCGAAGAATTCGCTTCCTGGAACGAGGAGAATAAGGCTGATTATTTCCGCAAGAAATTGGAACGACCTTTGCGCGTCTGTGGAATGGTGAAGAACGTTGGCGAACCGGGTGGGGGGCCTTTCTGGGCCAAGAATTCCGATGGATCTTCTTCACTGCAAATCGTGGAATCGGCTCAGGTCGATATGGACGACGACGACCAACAGACCATTTTCAAGAACGCTACGCATTTCAATCCCGTTGACTTGGTTTGCGCGATGAGAGACCGAAATGGCAACACCTATCCGCTCCGCAAGTTTCGTGACCCGATGACGGGTTTTGTTTCTAACAAATCGAAGGACGGTCAGGAGCTCAAAGCCCAGGAACTACCCGGCCTCTGGAACGGCGCGATGGCCGACTGGAACACGCTATTCGTGGAAGTACCCCTTATCACTTTTAATCCGGTAAAAACGGTGAATGACTTGCTGCGCGAGCAGCATCAATAGAGCGGGAAGCGATACAAGCAAGGAAAAAAGGTACGGCTGAAATAAGATTCAGCCGTACCTTTTTTTTAGGACATACACGAAGTGTATGGTAAATTTTGTCTGTTTCTTCATTCATCCGCGATATGCTTGATTGAAGCGTAAGACCTGTTTTTATCAGTGTGGGGTGGTTCATTCATTAATTTCTGAGATTTAGCGACAGTATGAAGTTTACCTACCAGAATAAGTTGAAAGTATATCTCATATTTTCTGCATTATGTTTGTTTTCTGGTAGTAAAGTCAGTAATTAGGTGAATCAATTTGCTTGTCAGGAAAATTTGTTAAATATTAGTGTAACTATCATTTAACGCAAGTTCGTTTTTCACCTTTCCCCTAACCTATTCAAAGTACCATGACGAAACCATTACCTCTTTTCAGGGCCGTAGTCTACACCATTATGGCCCTGTTCCTTGCATCGTTTGCGGTGCAGGCGCAAACACCAGCCGCTGTGAAGGCCGCGGCCCGAGCTGCCAAAGTCAGCACTGACCTGCTGCCCGTTATCGAAAATAACGGCATCAATACGCAAGCCCCATTTCCTGGTGGATTAGTACGCGAAAATCTGTTCATGACCGAAGGCAATTCCATTGCCATCAGCGCTGTGGCCAATTCCGAGCAGGAGGGCCAGGCCCTACTTCAGAGTCTGCAGGCTCTTGGCCTGACTAAAGGCCGTGTGCTTAAGCAACAGGTAACGGGCTACCTTCCCATTGATAAGCTGGACGATTTGAAGAATGTTTCCGTGTTGCGTTCTGCCCGTCCGTCTTACAAACCCATACATAACGTAGGGTCTGTTACCTCGCAGGGAGATACTTCGATGCGCTCCCACATTGCCCGCACCACTTACGATGTGAATGGGGCGGGAGTGAAGGTTGGGGTGCTTTCCGACTCCTACGATAGACTCGGCGGTGCCGCTTCGGGAGTTGCTTCGGGCGATTTGCCAATGAACGTTGAGGTATTGAAAGAATTCAGTGGTGATGGTGGCATCGACGAAGGCCGGGCTATGATTGAACTGATCCACGATGTCGCCCCCGGCTCTCCGCAGGCCTTTTATACGGCTTTTGAAGGGCAACTCGATTTCGCGGCTGGTATTCGGGCCCTGGCTGCTGCCGGTTGTAAAATTATTACCGATGATGTCTCTTATTTTGCCGAACCATTCTTTCAGGATGGCCCCATTGCCCAGGCGGTCGATGACGTAGTTAGTAATAGTGGTGTTACCTATTTCTCCTCAGCGGGCAACTCGGCCCGGCAATCTTACCAAAGTGCTTACCGGGGAACGACACCACCTGCCAGCCCTACGTACTATGTGGGCGCGCACAACTTTTGGGGGGGGGATAAGTTCCAGTCACTTACCATTGGGGCTGGCCGGAGCATCACCATCGCTTTCCAGTGGGACGACCCCTTTTTCTCCGTCAGTGGTGGCAGTGGTGCCCGGACAGATATGGATTTGCTAGTCTACTTTAATGGGACTTTTCTGTCACAATTTTCATCACAAGCCGAGAGCATAGGGGGGGATCCCGTCGAGATCATCGGCCTTAGGAATACTGGCAGTAGCGCATTGACTATCGAACTGGTGCTCGCCAAGTATGAGGATGTAACTACGGGAAGTACGCCTGACCCGACTCTCGTAAAATGGGTGAATTTTGGCAATGACGTTCCCACCGAGTATGATACCAAAAGCTCGACAGTAGTGGGTCATTCCAATGCCACCAGGACAATTGCAGTGGGAGCAGCTCCTTTTTACAACACACCTGCTTACAATAATGCATTGTCTACGGCTACTATCGAGCCGTTTTCTTCAGCCGGGGGTACCCCCATCCTTTTTAGCACCAACGGTACCCGGCTTGGTGCGCCTGTTGTACGCCAGAAACCAGAAATCACGAGCGTCGATGGTACCAATACCACATTCTTTATCTCAGATACTAACCGCGATACCGATGCATTTCCAAACTTCTTCGGCACCTCGGCGGCGGCTCCGCATGCGGCTGGCGTGGCAGCCCTGATGAAGCAGAAAGCGCCCGGCATTAGCCCTGCGGCTATTCTGACCGCCCTGGAAAATACGGCCCTGGATATGGACGACCCCTCCACGCCGGGCTTCGATGCAGGCTTCGACTTTGGTACCGGCTACGGCTTTATCCAGGCGGATAAAGCCATTCAAGCTATTTTGCCCGCAAACCCCACCTTCGCCATCACGGGCGTAACCACAATCAGCTGCAGCCCCGTGCCGGGTAACCCCAACAAACGTTCGCTAACCTTCATGCCGAAGTACAGCGTCCTGAACGGGCAACCCATCACTTTCTCAGTGGCTAGTGAGACGCTTCCAACTACCGCGCCGGGGCCCTATACGATCGAAATTTATATCGATAATCCCACCATTACGCTCAAGGCCACCCAGCAGGGAACCAGCGGCGAGGCAAGATTCATTTATAACTGGCTGGCCGTTTGCGGCACCACCCCGCCCACTCCTGATCCGGAGCCAACCAATTTCGTCATCACAGACGTGACGACTATCAGTTGCAACCCCACGCCGGGCGACCCCAACCGGCGCTCGCTGACTTTCAACCCTCAGTATAGCGGAACGAATGGACAGCCCATTACTTTCTCCATCGTTAATGAGAAGCTTCCGACTACCGCGCCGGGCCCCTACACCATTGGAGTGTATACCGACCGACCGACCATTACTCTTAAAGCCACTCAGCAGGGTACCAGTGGCGAGGCGAGTTTCGTCTACAACTGGCTGGCCGTTTGTGGCACCACTCCGCCCGCTCCCACTCCGGAGCCAACCAATTTCACCATTACGGGCGTAACTACCATCAGTTGCAGCCCCACGCCGGGCGAACCCAACAAGCGCTCGCTGACCTTCGATCCCCAATACAGCGGAATCAACGGCCAGCCTGTCACTTTCTCGGTCGTCAGTGAGAAGCTCCCGACGACTGCGCCGGGCCCCTACACACTTGGAGTGTATATTGATAACCCCACTATTACGCTCAAAGCTACCCAACAGGGTACCAGTGGCGAGGCAAGTTTCGTTTACAACTGGCTGGCCGTTTGCGGTAGTAGCAGTGCGCGGTTCGGGGCCGGGTCAGAAGAGGCCAATGGTTTGAATGTTGTCATGTTGGGTAACCCCGTGGAAGATGGCCGGGTGTCGGTGATGGTGCGTGGTGCTGCCAGCCAGCCGGTCAATATGATTCTGACTGACACAAGAGGCAAAGTAATTGGTAGTCACCAGATCGAGCAGGCGGGCCGGGAAGAGCAGCACGTGTTCGAGGTAAGCCGTCAACCAACGAGCCTACTTCTGCTGAAGGTAAGTACCCCTACCGAATCTAAAACGATAAAGGTGCTCAAAGTCCAATAGGTTAGAAGAGCGCATCTGAAACGCAACGTGCCCCGGCTAAGTCTAGCCGGGGCACGTTGCGTTTCAGGTTTTAGGCAAATTGTTCGCCTCCCTCAGGAAATGAAAGGATCGCCTTTCTCTTTTTGCTTCGAACACGTGGTGAAGAAAATGGAAAGAGGCCAGAAGAGTACGGCTACTAGGGCTTTACTCCAATTGGGCTGGTCCGGGTTCTCTGTTACGGCTCTCCTGCCATACCATATCAGTAATAAAGCTACGATGATCCATACATTTTCCATTTGCTCAGCTTTAGGTGATTGATCTATCAGACAATTTCAGGTTAACTACGGCTTCTTCCGCTTCACCGCCAGATCGTGCGCCGTGTCGTAGTAGGAACGCAGGTTGGTCCAATCGAATACATCCGAAATATTCTCCACACGATTGCGCTGCATAATGCGGTCGCGACGGTTCATTTTTACAAACTTGAAAAGAATGTCGGCCATCTGGTCGGCGGCCTGCGAATAGTTCTGAGTCTTGCGGTTGATGACATAGATGCCTCGGTTCTCATAATCGCGCATGATCTGCATGATGTAGTCGCCAAAGCCCGACAAGTCACTGGTGACGGTGGGTACACCCCGCACCACGCATTCGAGCGGTGTGTAGCCCCAGGGTTCATAATAGCTCGGGAACACGCCAAGGTGGCAGCCGCGTACAAACTGCCCGTAGTCCAATCCAAAGAGTGGGTTGGTGGAAGACACGAAGTCGGGGTGGTAGACGATCTTGACGCGGTCGCGCTCATTATTGACGAGGTTGGCCTTGCGGCAGAAATCAGTGATGCCGTCTTCCTGTTTCAGATCGTGGGTGACAAAGGCGGGTAGTTCATCCGTTTTCCAGGATTGGATGGTGCGCCGCAGCCGTAGCCGCCAGTATTCGTCTACGAACTGGTTGAGGTCCGGCATTTTGTGGTCGGTGCCGGCGGCCGTTGCCAGGAAAAGTTTTTCTCCAACCTGCTTCTCGATGGCCGTGGTAGTTTCGTGCAGTTCGTCCAGTACCGCCCGCGAATGCAGTACATCGGGATTGATGGAAAAATAGGGCTGCTTGGTAATGATGAACATCACAACCGTCATCTCCGAACCGGTCTGAATCAATCGCCAGTTAAGACGGGCCAGCGCTTCCAGCGTCAGGTCGTAGCCCTTGTTGCTGAATTCGTAGCGCCCCGATGTAAATAGGTAAAGGGTATTGTCAAGGTCAAAAGAGTAGCTCGGAAAAAAGTGGCCCAGTACAAACTCGTGGATTTTCTCCTTGTATTTGAGGTGCAGATTCTGGAATTCGTGTACAGCCTGGAATCGCATGACATTCAGGCCGTTAGGAGTTACCAGATCGGGAATCCGGCCTAAAAAGACCTCACATTCGCGGGCAGTGACATCGCTCACGGTGGTTAGGACATGGGCGTTTTGGGCGGCCTGTCGCTCGAAAGCGGCCTGTGTCACAATGCCGTAATGGCGGGCTTCGTGTTCCCAGTCGAAGAAGGGGAGTTTGTTGTAAAAACCCTCCACGTTTTGGGCCAGGTACCGTCCCAGCATGGTGGCGTGGGTCGTGAACGTGATGGCAATCTTGACATTGGCCTGGCGCAAACCGGGTAGTCCGCTGCTTGACATCCACTCATGAAACTGCACGGCAATGTCGGCTTTCTTGGCGTTTTCGGCGGCAAATTCCGTGAGATAAACGCGCAACATTTCACCAAAAACGATGGTTTGATTCACCAGATCTTCGGTGTTGATGGTCGAAATCCGCTGCTCTTCCCAAAGGCGAAATTTTATCTCATCCAGCCGATCCATGGAACTCATGACGTCGAATAGAATAACCCGGGGCTTGCCCGTTACCAGCCAGTAGCCGTAGTGGACACCATAGCCCATTTCGCGCATGGCCGCTACGGTGCGGCCCGCCGCCGTATCATCGAGTTCTTCGATGGGTTCGAACTCCGACAATGCCCTCTGGGGGAAGTACGGGCCAAGCAGATAATACCCCTCGCCCCATTTTTCCACCATCGCGGGTACCTTGGTACGGATGACGGTATAAATACCGCCGACCTGGTTGCAAACCTCCCAGGCGGTCTCGAACAGGATGGTATTCTTTTGTTTTTTATCTATGTTTTCCAAATCAGGGTACAGTTAGCAGATAGTAAGGTGAGGTATGAAAGGTACTATATTCCGTTAAAATCACAAAGATTCCTGCATTTACCATGAAAATGAAAAAAAAATCAGACTTACCCACGAAAGTATGCAATAACTGCGGGCGCCCCTTTGCGTGGCGGAAAAAGTGGGCAAGCAATTGGGAGGAGGTAAAATATTGTAGCGACCGTTGCCGCTCACAACGTTCCAAGCCATTGAAAGATAGCGGCTAGCGGCGGTTAAGATGGATTCGGAGGAGATTGAAAGCGGCCATGAACCCACCAAAATTGCCCTAAAATCCGTTACTTTGACGATTCAAGAAAAGACTATGATTGATTGTCGGTGTGAAAAAAATTGGTTTTGGACTCTTATCTCCCTTTCTCCTGTATTTCGGGCTCAGTGCATGCCAGGCGCAGCCAGAAGCCTTTGAAGTAGAACGGCCGCCTAAGCGGGAGTTCAGGGCGGTTTGGGTAGCTACGGTAGATAACATCGACTGGCCGAGCCAGAAGAATCTCACGCCTGATCGCCAGCGTGCGGAATTTGTCGATTTGCTGGAATTTTATAAAGGCATTGGCATGAACGCCCTATTCGTGCAGGTACGGGCGGCAGGCGATGCTTTCTACGCCAAGAGTAGCGAACCCTGGTCAGAATGGCTCACAGGCGAACAGGGGCGCCCGCCAGTGCCGTTTTACGATCCACTCGACTACATGGTGCGGGAGTCGCACCGCCGGGGGCTGGAATTTCACGCCTGGCTCAACCTCAATCGACTGGTACACCGCTCGTCGCGAAGCGTATCTTCACAAAATCTCAGCCGAACCCACCCGGCCTGGGTACTTAGTTACGACGGAGCCAAGCTCTTCAATTTCGGCATACCGGAGGTAAGACAGTTTATTACCGAAATGACCGTCAACGTGGCCCGCAACTACGATGTGGACGGGATTCATTTCGACGACTATTTTTATCCCTACGCCGTAGCGGGACAAACGTTGGAGGATGAGGCAACCTTCAAAAAATATGGTCAGGGTTTCGCTAATAAGAATGACTGGCGACGTCACAACATAGATATTCTGATCAAGCAAATCCACGATTCACTGGCCGTGGTGAAGCCGCGCATCAAGTTTGGCATCAGTCCGTTTGGGGTCTGGCGCAACCGCCGCGACGACGCCAACGGCTCCAATACCACGGGCGGCCTGACCTCCTACGACCATCTTTTTGCCGATACGCGCAAGTGGCTGCAGGAAGGCTGGATCGACTATGTGGCACCACAGGTCTATTTTTCAGGGGGCTTTGCCAAAGTACCTTTCAAAAACCTGGTGGATTGGTGGGCGGAGAACAGCTTCGATCGCCATTTTTACGTGGGCCAGGCTGCCTATCGCGTGGGGTACGAAGACAGCGACAAACACTGGCGTAATACTTCCGAAATCCCCGATCAGGTAAGGTACCTTCGTAAAGACGGCGCCGACGGCAGCATATTTTTCAGCTCGCGCTCCCTGCGCCGCAATTCGCTGGGTTTTGTGGATTCGCTCAGAAACGAATTTTACAAATATCCGGCTCTGATACCTTCCATGCCCTGGAAGGACAACGTCGTACCCCTCAGCCCACAAAGGCTCGGTGCCACCCTACAAATGGCGGGACTGAATCTGTTTTGGGAAGCTCCGCCCCTCGCCTCCGACGGCGACTCGGCGACCTACTACGTCATCTACCGGTTTGAAGAAGGCGAAAAACCATCAGCCATTGACCCACGCCGCATTGTAGGGCAATGCTACGAAGGGACGCACTTCACTGATCGTACTGCGGTAGCCGAAAAAAAATACCTGTACTATGTCACCGCCGTGGATCGATTGCACAACGAAGGGCGTCCCGTAGGGCCACTGCGAATTTTGATTCGGGATAATCGTTTGCAGCGTTTTGAAAATGAGATGACTGAAAACTAACGAAAAGTGGAAAGTTTTCAGTCATCACTGCATCATAGTAAGCAGCTGATAACTCAACCTACCGGTAGAGTACCTCCCCAAGCTGCAAATCCTTCTTCAACCCCCGGATGGTCGTGTCCCTGTCGATCACCACCAGTTCCACGCCCAGCATTTCCGCTAAATCTTCGATGTGCTCGGTGCGGAGACTTTGGCTGTACACCGTATGGTGCGCGCCTCCGGCCAGGATCCAGGCTTGTAGGCCGACTTCCATGCTGGGCTGGGGTTGCCAAAGTACCCGCGCCGTGGGTAGTTTGGGGAAATCCTGCGTGCTTTCGACGGCCTCCACCTCATTGACCAGCAGCCGGAAGCGGTGGCCCAGGTCGATCAGCGAGACGTTAAGGGCCGACCCTGCCGCGCCATCGAACACCAGCCGGACGGGATCCTCCTTGCCGCCGATGCCCAGCGGATGCACCTCGCAGCGCACGGGGCCGACGGCGATGCTCGGACAAATTTCCAGCATGTGCGAGCCGAGAACCATAGGGTTTTGGGGATCGAAATGGTAAGTGTAATCCTCCATGAACGAGGTGCCGCCCGGCAGCCCCGTCGCCATCGTCTTCAGCACGTGCACCAGGGCGGCGGTCTTCCAGTCGCCCTCGCCACCGTAGCCGTAGCCCGCCGCCATCATCCGCTGTGAGCCGATGCCGGGCAACTGCCGCATACCGTGCAAATCCTCGAAAGTATTCGTGTAGGCCGAGTAGCCGCCGTCTTCCAGAAAGTACTTCAGGCCCAGCTCGATGCGGGCCGCCTCGACGAGCGATTCGCGCATGGCGCCGCCTTTCACCAACGAGGCCATCAGCCGGTAGCTGTCGGCGTACTCCTGCATCAATTCTTCCATCTCCTCGTCGGAAACCTGGCCGATGACCTTCACCAAATCGCCGACCCCGTGGGTGTTGACTGAGAAGCCGAACTTGATCTGGGCCTCCACCTTGTCGCCCTCGGTCACGGCCACCTGCCGCATGTTGTCGCCGAAGCGCACCACCTTCATCGTCTGCATCCGGTGGCGGGCCACGGCCACCCGCGCCCAGCCGCCGATCTGCGCCAGCACGGCTTCACCCTGCCAGTGGCCGACGACCACCTTCCGGCTGATCTTCATGCGAGTGACCATGAACCCGAACTCGCGGTCGCCGTGGGCCGACTGGTTGAGGTTCATGAAGTCCATGTCGATGTCGGCGAAGGGGATGTCGCGGTTGTATTGGGTGTGCAGGTGCAGCAGCGGCAGCTGCAGGGCCTTCAGGCCGCCGATCCACATTTTGGCGGGCGAGAAGGTATGCATCCAGGTGATGATCCCTACGCAGTTGGGCGTAGCGTTGGCCTCTTTGCACACGGCCAGAATTTCTTCCGGCGTTTTGACCACAGGCTTGAAAACTACCCGCACCGGAATCTGCGAAGCGGCATCGAAAGATTCGGCGATAATCTTGGAATGCTCGTCTACCTGCCGCAGAGTTTCTTCCCCGTACAGATGCTGGCTGCCCGTGACGAACCAAATTTCGTATGCTTTTAAATCAACCATTGTGTTCAGTGAATTTCCCCAGAGATTGGTATCTGGCGTATAGTTTTTGATAAATACTGACTTTCGCCGGATCAGGCGCGTAGCTTTCGTCGAAGCCCGATCCCATGGCTTTCTGGGCCGCAGCAAGGTCCGCGTGGACGCCCGCCGCCGCGGCGGCGTTCATGGCCGCCCCCAGTGCGCAGGCCTGATCCGAGCGGGCCACCCGGATGGGCATATTCAAGACGTCCGAGAGCGTCTGCATCACGAACGGAGATTTTTTAGCCACGCCCCCGATGGCGATCACCTGCCGGATGGGCACCCCTTCCTGAATGTACCGGTCCACGATGGCCTTGGAACCGAAAGCCGTCGCTTCCACCAGTGATTTGAAAACCATCACCGCATCCGTTCCCAGGCTCAGCCCCGTCAGGGTGGCTTTCAGGGTGTGGTTGGCGTCGGGGGTGCGGCGGCCGTTGATCCAGTCGGTGGCCACCGGGTCGTGTTCGGTGACGGGTAGTTGGGCGGCTTTTTCCGAAAGGTGGGGAATCAGCTTTTCGCTCAGCCGGTCGGCGGCGGCATCCCCGAGGAGCTCGCGCACGGGCTCGGTGACGATGCGCTGGAACCAGGCGTAGTAGTCGCCGTAGGCGGATTGCCCCGCCTCGGTGCCCAGCATGCCGGGGATGATCGAGCCGTCCACCTGGCCGCAAATGCCCCGGATGAGCAAATGGCCAATTTCTTCGTTCAGCGCAATAAGCATGTCGCAGGTGGAGGTCCCCATCACGCGGACGAAGGCATACGGCTCGATCCCGGCCCCGACTGCCCCCATATGAGCGTCGAAGGCGCCCACCCCGATGACAACACTAGGGGGCAGTCCGAGCTTTTCGGCCCATTCGGGCGAAATCGTTCCCATGGCCTGATCGGAGGTGTGGGTGTCGGTGTAGAGCCGTTCGCGCAGGCCGGAAAGCAGCGGGTCAAGCCGGGTCAGGAATTCCTCGGAGGGCAGGCCGCCGAACTCTTCGTGCCACATGGCCTTGTGGCCCGCCGCGCAGCGGGAGCGCTTCATGGTCAGCGGGTCGGTGCGGCCCGTCAGCACGGCGGAAATCCAGTCGCAGTGCTCGACCCAGGAAAAGGCCTTGTCGCGGATGGCCGGGTCGGTGCGCAGGGTGCGCAGGATCTTGGCCCAGAACCACTCCGAGGAGTAAATGCCGCCGACGTATTTGGTGAAATCCGTGCCCCAGCCGTGGGCGAGCCGGTTGATTTCCTCCGCTTCGGCGTTGGCGGTGTGGTCCTTCCAGAGGATGAACATGCCGCTGGGATTGTGGGCGAATTCGGGCAGCAGCGCCAGCGGAGTGCCCTGCCGGTCCACCGCCACGGGCGTGGAGCCCGTGGTGTCCACCGAAATACCGACGACGTTTTGCCGAACTTCGGCGGGTGCCTCGGCTAAGGCTCCCTTCACGACGCTTTCGAGTCCTTCGAGGTAATCGAGCGGGTGCTGGCGGAACTGCGAGGCCTCGGCGTCGCAGTAGAGGCCTTTCTTCCAGCGCTCGTAGTAATGCACGGCGGTGCCAACACTTTCCCCGGTGCGGGTGTCGACTACCAGCGCCCGCACGGAGTCCGTGCCGTAGTCGATGCCGATCGTGTAGGGATTGCTCAATTTGTTATTCATTTACTGGTGCTGAATTTTTCATTTCTAATTTTAAAAATCAATTTTCTGGCCTTCTTCGGCGATGCGGAAGCCACGTTCCCGGACTTCAAGATTCTCCGCCGAGCCGGGACGCAGGACGGGGTTGGTATGGTTGAAGTGGATGAAATGGACTTTTTTCTTCTCTGCCAAGGGCAGGGTGCTCAACAGCTCCATTGTTTCGGAAATGTACGGATGAGGTACCTCGCTCATGGGCCGGGCTATTTCGCCGTCCTGATAGAAAGTACCGTCAATCAACAGAAAATCATTTGCCTCCACAACTTCTACCAGGTTTTGCTCCCACTTCTGCCACTTGTCAATATCGGGGATAAAGATCAGCGATTTGCTGCCAATCATAATCTTATAACCGACCGTTTCTGAAAATTCGTCGCGGTGCGGCACCCGAAAAGGCATCACCCGGATGCGCTCATTCAGCTCTATTTCTTTTTTATCTGAAAGGGTACGAATTTCGATATTCTGCAAACTGACCAACTGGCTCCAGGGACCGTTGTTTCCCAGAAAATCTTTCATGCGGGGCATGGCGTACACGTGTACTTTACCCGCGCCCATCACTTCCCGTCCCAGCTGCATCAGGCCCGTATAATGTCCGATGTGAGCGTGGGTAAGGAATATTCCTGTGAGCGAGGCTTTACCATCATCAGCTTGTGCGAGCCGGTGCGTCTGCCCGGCAAAATCGGGCGTAGCGTCGAATAGCCAGCTTTCCTGGCTCTCCGGATCGACAATCGCGATACAGGAAACAGAGCCGTGCAGATTCTTATCCGGCCAAACCGCGCGACAGCATTCTTTCTGGCAGCCTGCTTGAGGGTACCCACCATCTTGAGCGACGCCCAGGACCATAATGAAAGGTTTCTGGCTGAAGGCTGCCGAAGCAATTAAGGCCAGCAACGAAATCAGGTACTTGTTTGCCGAAGCTAGTGAATGGATCATGCTAGTCGAGTTTCTTCGGAAAAACCTGATGGGTGTCCGCCCATTCCTGCCACTTCTGGTTCATCTCCTTGACCAGGTCGGGACGCAGGGCAGCGATGTCGCGTCGTTCGGTACGGTCGTTTTTCAGGTCGAACAGCTGCCAGGCGGCATCGCCCATTTTCCTTACCATCTTGAAATTGCCCTTCCGCACGGCGCAGTAAGTCTGATGTTCCCAGAAGAGCCATTCGCGCTCGATCGGCGCGTCTTTTTCGATGGTGTTCATCAGGCTCAGTCCCTGCATGGGTTGAATTTTCTGGCCATTGTGAAAAGTGGTGGGGTAAGTCGCCCCGCTTGCTTCCACAATCGTTGGCATGAAGTCGATCAAATGACCGATTTCGTTGGTGAGTTTGCCCCGGCGGTTTTTAGGCAACCCGGGTGAATGAACGATCATGGGCGTGGCGATGCCGCCTTCGTAAGGCTTGACCTTATACTCGAAAAAAGGAGTGTTGGAGGCGTTGGCCCACCCGATGCCGTACGAAACTGCACCACTGAAATCGGGATCGTTGATGCGGCCGAAAGATGCTGACCCCAATTCGTCGTAGCTTTCGGCGCAGGCACCGTTGTCAGCCAGAAAGATAATCATCGTGTTATCCATCAGCTTGTTACTTTCCAGGTAGTCAAGTACCTTGCCCACGTTGTAGTCCACGGCATAAACCTGTGCTGCGTACACCGCCATGCGGTAAGCCACCGTGTCCTTTTCCGACTGGCTCAATTTCTCCCAGGGCCGCACCCGGCTGTCGCGCTCCGAGAAGCCCCAATCCGGGTCGATCAGTCCCATCTTGATTTGCCGATCCAGCCTCTGCTGCCGGATTTTTTCCCAACCGATTTTATAGGTGTCCTTGAATCTGGCGATGTCCTCTTCCTTAGCGTGTAACGGCCAGTGAGGGGCATTGTAGGCCAAGTACCAAAAGAAGGGCGCATCGGATTTCTGCTCCTGTAAAAACTTGATTCCCTCGTCGGTGAAAGCATCGGTAGTGTAGTAGCCCGGATCAGTGGGGGGGGCGAGTTTTTGGTTGTCGCGCCACACGCTTCGCCCGCCCTGGGGCCTGAGGTAGCTGGCGGCACCGGCCGGAATGCCGTAGTAGCGGTCGAAGCCGCGCTGGAGGGGTAGTTTCTCCTCGCCATGCATACCTGCGTGCCACTTGCCGGTCATGTAGGTATGGTAGCCGTTGCTTTTCAGGACTTCGGCCAGCGTCACGGATTGGCGGTTGAGGAAGCCCTGGTAGCCGGGCGTACCCCAGTGGAAGGCTTCGGGCCGCTCAGGGTCTTCGGCCATTTGGCCAATGCCCGCCTGGTGCGGGTACAGACCCGTGAGCAGGCTAGCCCGGGTGGGACAGCAGCGTCCGGTGTTGTAAAACTGCTTGAAGCGCAGCCCGCCCTTGGCCAGGCGGTCAATATTAGGTGTCGGAATTTCGCCACCGTAACAGCCGATGTCGCTCCAGCCCATATCATCCACCATGATAAGCACGACGTTGGGTGGTACGGCATTCCGGCGGGCCGCGCTCGGTTTCTGCGCTGTGGGCTTAGGTTGGGTCGTTGGCGCCAGCTCCTTTTGGGTAACGGAAGAAAGTAGCAGGGAAAGGGCAACGATGCAAAGTCTGAACATTGAGATAGAGGATAGGTCGGGGCTGGTTTGTGTCAAAAAGCCCCATCCTCGCGCTTTTTACTATGAATAAAGCTTTGCCCGCAGCAGTCAGGATTGAATGGCTTCCTGGCTAAAGCAAGGTGATCGCGATCATTTTTTCTTCACTTGTATTTATTTTCAGCCTATTCCGTAACGCACGGCCCATACCTTCCCACTGCACGATCATTTCGTCACCATCGGTCAGACGGATATTTTCACCAAAACTGAATGCATCGGCTCCCAGGAAATGCACATGAAGATCCAGCGGAAGGCGGTGGTTGGCGTATTTGAAATGATGGTATTCCAGGTTTTCCAAACTGTGGGCCATATGGTCTTCGCCCGTTTTGATGGCCTTCTCCCAAACCGTCTGTCCGCCGCGCCGGATAGAAACGTGGCCGCTCACGTCGGCAATGGCATCGGTTAGTACCAGTTCGGGGCCGAGGGCGCAGTTTCTGATTTTGGAAGGCGCGAGGTAGAGGTAATTCTTTTTCTCCATCACGTGATCGGAGAATTCATTGGCCGTGGCAAAACCGATTCGGTGCGGGTTCCCGTCTTTATCGTTGATATATACGGCCGCCAGCTCGGGTTCCTCACCGCCATCGTCGCCGTAGTTGGGAATCGTCAAAACTGAATCATGGGCCAGTAGAACACTTCCATTGCCCTTATAAAACCACTCGGGCTGCGTGCCGATTTCTCCCGGTTCGGGCTTTCCGCCTTCCACACCCCACTGGTACATTTTCATGCTGTCGGTCAGGTGGTTGGCGGCTTGGGCGTCGTGCATTTTCTGCCGATTTTCCGCACTTGCTTTATGGGTCAGACCTGTTCCCGACACCATACAAAAGCGCGGATCGACCGGATGATCCACGGCGGGCAAGAATCGCCAACCTACTTTCCCATCATACACGTCATCGTAGAGAATGCGGTCCACCGACAGGTTTTCACTGATCAGTTCCCGCAGCGGCCTGGCTTGTTCGAGGGCAGCCATCGCAAACTCATATATACTGTCGTATTGCCCGATAACTACCAGATCGGGTTCATCGACCACGGCAATGCACCGCTGCTGATGTCGAGGGTTAATTAGCTGGACGATTCGCATTTTTATTCCTTTTTGGTACAAAAGACATTTACCCAGCGAAACTACGGCGTCCGCCGCGAGATTTCGGTATTCTAATACCCCGCCTTTTTCTCTGTGCCGCCGCCCAGCGACTTGACCCATGTCTTCGGAATTTCCTTGGCAAGACGGATCTTAACGCTTTTTGTCTTTGTCTCGGCTGCTAGGTTGTTCCACTCGTGCGGATCGGTTTGGTGGTCGTAGAGCTCCTCCGTGCTGTCGGGGTAGCGGATGTAGCGGAAGCGGCCATCGGTCACGGAAGAGTAGTTTTCGCCGTAAGTCATTACGCTAGGCGACCATTTTACCGAAGGATTTCTGAAAATCGGCGTCAAACTTTTACCGTCCAGTGCGTGCTTCGGCGGGTTCAGGCCGCACAATTCCACGAGCGTCGGGTACAGGTCGATCAGGTTGGTAGTTTGTGGGCACTCGTACGCCTGCCCATTCGGCAAGCGGATGAGCAGTGGCGCATAAGCCGACAGCTGCCAGAGAGTACCTTTCTGCCAGCGCTCCTTTTCGCCCATGTGGTAGCCATTGTCGGAGGCCACGATGAGGATGGTATTTTTGGCAAAATCGCTTTTATCCAGCGCCTCGATGACTCGCCCCACCGACCAGTCGGCGAAGGCCGTCGTGGCCAGGTAGCCGTGCATCATGCGCCGGAAAACCTGGTGGGCATCTTCCAGACTTTCGCGGCCGCCGAAGCGCCAGAGCGAGTCCACCAGTTCGCGGCCCTGCATGGGTACATCGTCCAGGTCTCCGGCCCGGTACCCGGCCGTCGGCACGATGTCTTTTTCGTTGAACAGATCGAAGAACCGCTTTGGTGCGGTGTAGGGCGTGTGCGGTCGCCAGTAACCCAGGTAGCAGAAAAAGGGTTTGTCGTGCGGTTTTTGCAAAAATTCGATGGTCGCCTCGGCGTTCTTTACATCGGGAAAATCGGAGTCAGGTCCGTCCCAGGCTTTGACGGACTCGAAATTGCCCGGCCCCACCCAGTCTTCCTTTTCGGCGAAAGGTCCAAAGCCGCCCTTGTAAATGGGCCGGTTATCGAACATTGCCTCTTCGCGCTCTTTTCCAATGTCGGCGTGGAAAATCTTGCCCCGGCCGAAGGTCTCGTAACCATTTCGTTTGAAGCATTCGGGCATGGTTTCCGTTTTGGCCAACACCGAATTTTCCTGCCAGGGGTTGGTCCCATTGTAATAGGCGCCTGTACGATGGGGGTACATTCCACTGAAAAAAGCCGCGCGGGAAGGCACGCAAACGGGTGAGGCGCAGATATTCTGGATGAAGTTGTACGACTGGCCTTTCAGCTTGTCGAGGTAGGGCGTCTTAGCCAGCGGGTAATGCTTCATCAAACCCCAGCCGTTCATGTCATCGACGGTGATGAAGAGGACGTTAGGAGGGGTAGCAGATGGGAGCTTTCCACCATTCGATTGGCCCATCAGATATCCATACCCCAAAAACAGAAAGAGGCAAGCGTATTTTTTCATGGCAGGAAGAATAATTTTCCAATGATCGGTTCTTCCTGACTAAAAACCCGTTTTGATTGTATTTTACTTTGGTATGATCGTGTTAGCTGGGGAAACGTAAGTGGGAGTAGGAGAATTTGAACTATTATTAAACTGAGGTTGAGCTATTCCCGCGTTCTCAACCGGGGCGCGTAGTTGCGAATACGCGTAAAAGCTAACCTTCTGACCGTCCTCCCCTTTCCAAAGAAAAGCCAAAGGTTGCCAATCCCCTGCGCCCGATTATCTTTACCGAAAAACTACCTCTACCATCGAATCGCCCCATAATCTGGAATCACCGGCCCTGGAAAGTACGGATATTTCGCCCGGAATGAAGACCTGGCAGTTGTGGGTGATCCTGCTGGCCAACGGTTTGTTTGCCTTGTTGGCCAATCTGCTGTTTTATTTCAAAGTAATCGAACCCATGCGGTTTTCGGCTAATAAATGGCCGTTGATTGGGCTCGGGCTGATGGTATACAGCGTGCAGGCAATGCTCATTTACTTTCTGGTAAAAAAATACGCTGATCTGCACTGGCTGCTTATTCCTTTTAAGGCCAAAGATTGGTTGTGGGGACTGGCGATCGGCGTGCTGGTGTGGTTGGGAGCCAATATTTTCCTGGCTCTGCGGCTTCCGGGGGACATTCAGCGGCTCATTTCGACCCGTGGCTTCGAGCGTTTCCTGCCCATTTTCCTGCTGAATTCGTTGCCGGGCGCGCTTATCGAGGAGTACTTGTTTCGCTACCTACCCGTGCGATTGGCAGAGAGCCGACGTCTAACGCGGGAGCGGACACTACTACTGTTTCTGGCGGTACTGGTGTTCTTTACAGCCACGCACATTCCGGCCTACCTATGGCAGTACAACAATCCGCTGTGGTCGCTTTGGAGTCCTTTCACGATGGGCGCGGCTTATTTTTTTGTGTATTACGCCACGCGCAACCTGGCTTTCGTCACATTGTTCCATGCCTTTTATAACAATTCCTGGATGCTGGTCGGACGATCGGAAATCAGAGATTATTCGCTTGTTATCGTGGCCAGTATCATCTGGTTTTTCTGGCGAACCAGTCGCCGAAACCGCCTTCTTTAAAAGCGCAGCAACAGCTTCGCCTGATCGTCGATGAGTTGAGCGATGAAGGCGTCCTTGATTTCGCCTTCTATAAAGTTCTTCTGCATAAAGGGAATCCGCACTTTCTGCGCCAGCACGTTCATGCCGAGGTAGTTTAGCACATCGGTAAGGTGGCTTAGTCCCAAGGCATTGCCCTGTACGCCATCCGAGATGCCGACAAGGGCACATTTTCTATTGGTCAACACGCTCGGGTAGCTCATCCCGTCGATGAAGGCTTTAAGCACGCCGGGAAAGGAATTGTTGTACTCCGGCACGATGAAGACAAATTTATCCGAATCCGCCATGACATCGTGCAGCGCGTTGAAGCTATCGTTCTGGCCAGTATTGTTGTAAAGAGCCGAGAAGACAAAATCATCGGGCAGGTCAGCCAGGTCCAGGATTTGGCTGGTGGTGTGGTGCCTCAGGAGTAAATTCCGGTAAAAATGAGCGACCTCGATGGTCTTGGAAAGCGGGCGATTGGTGCCGGCGACGATGGTAATCATTTATTCAGTGGACAATGGATAATGGACAATGCTACGTTTATCCATTGGTGATTTTAATGAGCGTTTTTCAACCTTCTAGTTAAAAGCAAAAGTCCGGGCAATTAGTTTAGTTGGGAATGGGATGGGTAGTTTTTGGGGTTTGTAAAAACCGTTGGTACCTTGCTCAATTGAAAGAAACTACTCGCATTTGCGTTTTTTTACCATGAAAAAATCATTTCACGACCGCCGGGGCTTTTTGAAAAAAAGCGCGCTGGCTTCGCTGACTGCCGCATTGGGAACGGAAGTGGCCTTTGCCGATAAAATACCCAGGAACTACACGCCGCTCGCGCTGGAAGGCAGTGAATTGCCCGCCGGAAAAGACAAGAATCTTACGGTACTCAGCGACCGACCCTGGAACGTAGAGACGCCCGCTCACCTATTGGACGATGCCGTGACGCCCGCCGACAAAATGTTTATTCGGAACAACGGCAACCCTCCCGCCGATGTCGACCTGAAAACCTGGACGCTCACCATCGACGGCGAGTCGGCGAAGGAGAAGAAAACCTTCACGATGCAGGATTTGAAAACAAAATTCAAGGCCCACACTTACCAACTGACGCTGGAATGCGGCGGTAATGGTCGCAATGGCTACAATCCACCTGCTTCGGGCAACCAGTGGAGCGAGGGCGCGGTAAGCTGCGCCGAGTGGACGGGCGTGCGGCTGCGCGACGTACTGGAAAGCGTGGGCATCAAGTCCGACGCGGTTTATATCGGCTATTACGGCAACGATACGCACCTCAGTGGCGATCCCAAAAAAGACCCGATTTCGCGCGGCGTACCGATGCACAAGGCCTTGGAAGATGAAACGCTACTGGCCTGGGCGCTGAACGGACAAGATATTCCCATCATGCACGGCCCGCCGCTGCGGCTGGTCATCGGTGGCTGGCCTGCTTCCACGTCGGGCAAGTGGCTCAACCGGATTTCGATCAGAAATATCGTGCACGATGGCGAGAAAATGGGCGGCGACAGCTACCGAGTGCCGGCTTATCCCGTGGAGCCGGGGGCCAAAGTACCGGACGAGGATATGAAAATCATCGAATCCATGCCGGTGAAGTCGCTGATTACCTACCCGCGCTCGGGCGCGATTCTGGAAACGGGCCAAACGCTCGATCTGCGCGGCCACGCCTGGGCGGGCGACCTGGCGGTGAAGGAAATGATGGTGTCACTGGATTATGGAAGTACCTGGCAGAAATGCGATTTGAAAGCGCCCAAAAACCGTTTGGCGTGGCAGCACTGGACGGCGAAGGTAAAATTTCCCGGCCCCGGCTACTACGAAGTTTGGGCCAAGGCTACCGACAGCCAAGGCAAGTCGCAGCCGATGGTGATTCCCGCCTGGAACCCAAAGGGGTACATCAACAACGCCTGTCATCGTATAGCGGTGAAGGTGGTGTAGTAAAGGAGAAAGGGAGGAAAGGAAAAACGGAAAAACGGAATTCCCACCTTCGGCACGTTTTTTGGTGCTTTTCCGTTAGAATAGCGCTGCGTCTTCAATTTTAGCAGCAGATATGCCCCTCACAACCAAGCATTCATCATTCACAACTCATCATTCAAAATGATACGTCTTCTCGTCGGTGCCGTACTGGCCATAACTTTGATTTTTCTCTTTACCGCGCTACGTTCCGAAACCTATGTGCCGCGCGAGAAACCCGCTAAAATCGAGTGGCTGACGGTGGAACAGGCTTTTGCACTCAACCAGCAGGAGCCGCGCAAAATTCTGATCGACGTGTACACCGACTGGTGCGGCTGGTGTAAAGTGATGGATCGTGAAACCTACACCGACCCCAAGGTGGTGGAGTACATTAACAAACATTACTACCCCGTGAAATTCAACGCCGAGCAGCGCGAAGAAGTCACGTTGGGCGGTCAGAAATTCAAATTTGTCCAGCAAGGCAACAGCGGCGTTCACGAATTTGCGGCCAGTCTTCTACAGAACAAACTGAGCTACCCCAGCACGGTGTTTCTGGACGAGCAACTACACATGATTCAGCCGTTGCCCGGCTACCTGAAAGCCAAAGAATTCCACGAAATTATAACCTTCTTCGGCGGCGACTTCTACAAAAATGTTGCCTTTGAAAAATACAAGCAGGAAACTTACCCACAGGAGTTTGGGAAGAAATAGTTCGCCGTTTTTGCGAAGTCTTTCTTATAGTTTGACACCTGTGCAGTCTGCTTTTGCAATCCGAAAGCGTTGAACTAAGAACGCAGAACTACCTATACCGTTTCCCCTTCCTGCATTCTTTCAGCGTTTTCGGCGATACGCAGCTGCTCGATGAATTCGCCGATTTCGCCTTCCATGACCGTCGGCAAATTATAAACCGTGTAGCCAATGCGGTGATCCGTCACCCGGCTTTGAGGGTAGTTATAAGTACGGATCTTATCGGAGCGGTCGCCGCTGCCGACCATCGACAGGCGCTGCGAGCTGATGGCGTCGTTGTGCTTTTTCAGCTCGATCTCATAAAGCCGCGAACGAAGTACTTCGAGAGCGCGAGCCTTGTTTTTGAGCTGTGAACGCTCGTCCTGGCAACTCACCACCAGACCCGACGGCATGTGCGTAAGCCGCACCGCAGAGTAAGTCGTGTTCACCGACTGCCCGCCCGCACCGGAAGAGTTGAAGGTATCCACGCGCACGTCGTTCATATTGATTTCCACATCGACTTCTTCCGCCTCGGGAAGTACGGCCACCGTTGCGGCAGAAGTATGCACTCGTCCCTGCGACTCGGTCGCCGGAACGCGCTGCACGCGATGGACGCCTGACTCAAATTTGAGCTTGCCGTACACGTCTTCTCCCTCCACTTTGCTCACAATTTCCTTGTAGCCACCGTTGGTACCCTCGGTAAAGTCGAGGATGGAAAGCCGCCAACCCATTTTTTCACAAAATCGCTGGTACATCCTGAACAGGTCACCCGCAAAAATGGCCGCTTCGTCACCACCCGTTCCCGCCCGAACTTCCAGAATGCTGTTACGGCTGTCGTTGGGATCTTTGGGGATAAGCATTTCTTTCAACGCCGCCTCCATGGCCTCTTGTTGGGGTTGGAGTTCGTTGAGTTCCTCCTTGGCCATTTCGCGCATCTCCGGATCTTTTTCGGTATTGACGAGTTCCCTGGCTCCGGCAATATCTTTCAGGATTTTCTGGTAGGCGTCATACTGTTTAACTACCTTCTCCAGATCACTGTATTCCTTACTCAGTTTGGTATAACGCTGCATATCGTTAACCACTTCGGGTTGGATGATCTGCTGGCCCACCTCGTGAAAGCGTTCTTTGATGGCTTCTAATTTATCTTGCATGTTGTTATCAATTACATTCCTTCGTTTGGGGGCGCAAAGATACGTAATTTCGTGGCTGGAATATTTTGTGAACCAGCGGGTCGGCGCCAAATTGGGGTCGTTAGTATTGAAAAATAAATATATGAAAGTTAAAAATAGGAATCTATCGCAACCGTCTGTCCTGCTGCTTCTCCTAGTGCTTGCCGCCGGAGGATGCAATACCGATAATCGGATCGATCAGACCAAGGCCTTGAAAGAAGAGATAGCGGGTTCAAAGATCAGGCGCGTCACCGACGCCCAACTCGTGGCAGCGGCGGACGAATGGGGCAAGGAAATGGCCGTTATTATCCAAAAAGGACTGGAAAAAGAATTGGCGCAGCACCCCGATGAGGCGCTGAAGTACTGCGCCAATCTGGGGCACGTGCCGCTCATTGCCACCATCGAGAAACAGTACGTGGTCAACATTCAACTTCTTGGTATCCTGGCTCCTGAAAACCCCACATTGGCTCCCAAAGAGCGCGAACTGCTGGGTGCCTATGTTTACAATGCCGAAAAAGACCTGCCGCAGTTCGACAATGTGCAAAAACTCAACGATACCCTGCTGGTGTACAACGCCCCCGTTCCCAAGAGTAGTCCTATTTGCAAGGAATGCTTTCCTGATCAAAAACTACCCTTCGCCGTTTGGCGGGTAATTTTTGACAAGAAGGAGGTGATCAAGAAGCTGCAATAGCTTTTAAAGTAGCAAAGCCACAGAGCGACAAAGTTGATGGGTAGAATCGCATAAGGTTTTGAGTCGGGTGGAGCAGATGAGCCTAACGTCTTTTTTCTCGTATCAACAACTCAACAACCTACACTACTACCCGCTCGTGCATTTCCGGGATGTGTATGTGGCTGAAGCCTTCGCGCTGAAGTTTTAGCTTGAAAGCAGCCTGGGTGTCGTATTCGCCGTGGACGAGAAATAGCTGGCTTACCCGTGATGCATCCTGACAGGACAGGAAGTCGATCATCTCGTTGTAGTCGCCATGGGCAGAGAAAGATTCCAGCGACTGGATATTCGCTTTCACTTCGAAATCCTGCCCGAAAATCCTGACATTTTTCTCGCCGTTTTTCAGTTGCCCCGCCAGCGTATGGGGCGCGGCATAGCCTACGAATAGAATTGTAGTCGTGGGTTTCTCGATATTGTTTTTGATGTGGTGCTTCACGCGCCCGGCTTCGGCCATGCCCGACGCCGAAATGATGATACAAGGCTCGTCACGGTCGTTGATGGCCTTGGAGTCGGCCACGTCCGAGACGTAGTGCAGGTAGGGAAACGCGAAGGCGTCGCCGTCGCGCTCGATGTATTCCAGAATTTCGGGATTGAAATAGGCCTCGTTGCTCTTCATGATCCGGGTCGCTTTGATCGCCAGCGGGCTGTCGATGTACACCGGAATGCGCGGCAACTGGCCCGCGCTCGACAAGCGGTCGAGGGCATAGATAAGCTCCTGCGTCCGGTCGATGGCAAAGGCCGGGATAATCAACTTGCCCCGATCTTCGACGCAACATTTGTGCACGATGCGCTGCAAGTGAGCCTGCAGGTCGGGTTGCGCCTCGTGCAGGCGGTCACCGTAGGTAGACTCGCAGATGATGAAATCGGCCTGAGGGAACGCATCCCAATGCCGCAGGATTTTGTCCTCGGGCCGCCCGATGTCTCCCGTAAAAGTCAGCTTCTTGAAAGTACCGCCGTCTTTGATGTTCATATTGACCGCCGCGCTGCCGATGATGTGGGCGGCATCGGTAAAGAAGACATCCACCTCGTCCTTGCCGAGCTGAAAGTTCTGGCCGTAACGAACGGGTTTCAGCAAATCCAATGCGCGTTCGGCGTCTTTCGAATCATACAGCATTTCCAGTTGCTCGCGGCCCTGCTTGCGGCGACGCTTGTTGATGCGGTCTACGTCTTTTTCCTGAATATAGGCGCTGTCCATGAGCATGATCTGGCACAAATCTGCCGTGGCGCCCGTGCAGTAAATCGGTCCATTGAAGCCCTGTTTTACCAAACGGGGAATCAGCCCGCTGTGGTCGATGTGAGCGTGAGAAAGAACGAGGTAGTCGATTTCGGCGGGGTCGAAGCCGAAGTTCTGGTTCAGTTCGTCGGTCTGGATGCCTTGAAAAAGTCCGCAATCCAGTAATATTTTGGTACCCAGGTCGGTAGTGATAAGGTGCTTGCTGCCCGTAACGATTCGGGCCGCGCCGTGGAATTGTAGTTGCATTTCGCGTTGGGATAGTATGTTGTATGAATAAGGTGTGTTTTTCTAATAATTACTTGGTAATCATAAAAACCTGCGGAATTGAATCAGCCGAGGAGAGGTGATAAATACAGGCTCAATACTAAGCCTAACGAATGGTATTTTCCAGCACAATGACCGAAGGCCCGGTAGACAGCCACTTTTTGCCTAGGCCGGTGGTATCGCCTTGCGGTAATAAATACACAAAAGAACCCAATACCAGATCGGTATCTCCGTCCCCATCCATATCCTCGGCATCCATTACCACCCATCTTCCCTTCGAGGCTTCGGGAAATGAGTAATCGTCAAATTTCAAATTTCCTTTATTTCTCAAATAGATAAAGCTTTCCTCGGGATAGCGAAGGTAGTCCGGGAAAAAAGAAATGGCGGCAATATCCAGCTTCCCATCCAGATCAAAATCCCGTACCATAGCTTTATAAGCGCCGTTTAACCGGTAGAAGTAAGATTGCTCAAAATTGGATTTTCCGTCATTGAGGAAAATGTAAATACCGTGGTAATTTTTCAAAATTGGCGTTTTGTCGGCATTGTCGCCGCAGACATAAACTATATCATCGAAGCCGTCTTTGTTGAAATCGGCCAACTCAATATATTGAGAGCCATTAAGTGGCAGGAAGGAGAGTAATTTCTTTTCCCGAAAAGTACCCCCTCCCTGATTTTCGTACAGAAAAATGCCTTCATCGCCCTGCGCCATCAGTACATAGATATCTGGCAATCCGTCGTTGTTGGCGTCCTTAATAATGGCCTTGATCGCACCGGGTTTTTCGCGCAAAATTCTTTTGTCGTAGCCTCCTCTTCCGTTGTTTTTGTACCAGGCCAACTGTCCGGTTTCATTGCCAAACTCACAGGCTACCACGTCGTCATGCCCGTCATTGTTCATATCTCCGTGAGTCATAGAAACGGGTCGTCGCAGATTCGAAATAGCAACGGCCCCCATTTTAAAGCTTGATCCGTTTTTTACCAATCGCTGCATAGTACCATTGGATGCATCCGTCGGGAAAACGCCGTTCCCGATTGTCGTCAGGTACTGTTCATTTGCTTTCTCGTAAAACTGGATGGGCGTTGAATTCAACGGAATGCTGTAATTCTCCCGAAGCGCCGGAGTTAGAAAGGTCAAAACATTGCGCCCTCCCTTTCCATCGCTGTAAACGATCCCTCGCTTGTCAGGCAGAATTTTGACCATGGTGGTCAGAGCAGGTCGATGAGAAAAGGAGGTTTCCCGGTACTTGAAGTGTTTTAACCCTATTCGAATGGGCTTCTCGCGCCGTGGAGGTGGGATGATTTCGGGCGCATTGTCGAAATAAAACTTCTCTATTTTTTGCCAGTCCTCTTTGGCCACAACCGGCGTTTCAGGATAAATGCCGGCAGCGCGCACTACCGCGCCGCCTTTGGCGGCATCAAACAAACTATCGGGTCTGAATCCGCCACTGTATATTCCCATCCGGTGACCCATAGCCGGGAGCACATCCCGCCAACTACTTTTCGGCAGTAGTTCGGGGCTTACGTAGGCATGACATTGGCCACAATGCGCCACCGACAGCTCCCGACCGGAGAGCCCCGAAGCGGGTAGGTCCTTAAATTCTACTTTGTCATTCTGCTTTTTTGCCGTACATGAAATAAACAGGGATAGTAAGACAAAGAATGGGAGTAGTCGTCTCATGCAGGCCTTTCTCAGGTTTGATTTGTTTGTTTTGAAATAAAAAATCAGCGGTTCAGTCGCTTTACGCCCAAGTACAGCGGGTAACTTATGGCCAGAAACAGCAGCGCAAACTGCGAACTGGGCAAATCCTGCACCACGGCCCCCACCAGAAAAGCGACGGACAAGATCAGCATCACGATGGGCAAGACCGGGTAAGCAGGTACTTTCCAGGGACGGGGCAAATCCGGCTCCTTACGCCGCAGGGCCAGCAGCGAGGCGAAGCCCGACGTGTAGCCCAACACGAAGAAAAATGTGGCGATGTCCGAGAGCTTTTCGCAGGCTTCTTTTCCGATCAAAATCAACGTAATGGCTAGCCCTGCCGTGATCAGCATGGCGAAGGAAGGCGTACCGCCCGCGTTGACGCGCGTTCCGGCCCGCACGAAAAGTCCGTCGCGGCTCATAGAGTAAAGTACCCTCGGATTAAACATAAGCTGCGCGTTGACAATGCCCAAAATTGAAATCATCAGGAATAGCGTCACGAATTTGCCCGAGCGCTCGCCGAAGATGAGCCGTACGGCGTCGGCGGCGGCCAGTTTTGAACCCGCCAGTTCATCCATTGGCAGAATATACAGGATGGCCAGATTGCAGAGCAGGTAGATGACGATGATCAGACTGACGCCGCCGATCATGGAACGCGGAAGGTTGCGGGTCGGATCGCGGTCTTCCTCGGCGAAGTAGGCGGCGGTGTGCCAGCCGTCGTAGGTATAGAAAATGGCTTGTAACGAAAATATCATCGGCCCCAGCCAACTACCCGTTTCGGCAATACGACTGGTAGTGGCCATCGTCTGTTCCGCCGTAACTTCCTGTCCGTAGATATAGCAGAAAGCCACAAAAGCGAATAGACCGACGGCTTTGACAAAGCTCATTACGTTCTGAAACTGGCTTGCCAGCGCCAGCCCAATCCAGTGTAAGGCGGCCAGTGTCGCCAGCATTGCCACGGCCAGGTAAGGCTCATAGCCAAGAAGTTGTGGTAGTAGCAAAGCCAGGTACTCGCTCATGGTATAGACCCCAAAACCCAGCGCCGCGCAGGTACCGAACCAGCTGTTCAGCCCCACCACAAAGCCCGCATAGTCGCCAAAGGCGCGCTGCGCATACACGTACCAGGCCCCCGCACGAGGTACCGAAGTACCCAACTCGATGGTGCACAAAGTACCCAGTAAAGCGTACAAGCTCACTGCCGCCCATAAGCCCATGATAAGCCATGGATCGCCGAGCTGTTCGGCGATGGGGCCGGGCTTGCGCAGGATACCCGTACCAATGGTGCCACCGATAGTGACAGCGATGCCGAAGCCAACGCCCAGGATTTTGAGTAGTTCGTGGCGGGGAGCGGTTTTTTGCATAGAGGGAGGAGAGAGGCTTTTTTCGAAAGTAAGGATAACTTTGGAAAATGGAGGGAGTTGGGCGGATTTTTTGTGGTGTTCTCTTGTTTTACTTCATTTTCGCGGATCGCGATTACGTTGCAAATGAGGAGATGCAGCACTCGTCATAGAATGAGGTTAGCTGGGTAATCGCTAAAATTGAGCAGTTATTTAGAATATGCAGATGGGATTATCAAATATCTCAACCTCACCACCACTCCCGAAGGGCAATCCGCTAACTCCGATTAGAAATCTGGCGTTGCATTTCCTTACATTAGTAACGTGGATATCTGCAAATGAAAAACAGATGCTCAGATACCCAATTATTTAAAACTACTCAGAAAATGAAGACAGTCAGGAAATTTAACTCCTTTGAAGAATTGAAAGCCAGCGAAAAGGGAGCTGAGAATTACGAATTGAGTTTAATGAAACATGAAAAGTTTCAAGAAGTACTGAAACAGATCTATTCAATTTCAGTGCAACAGAAGAAAAATAATGAATCCAAGTGAGTTTTATGGGAGACAGTCTTATGGAGAAATTATTGGGTGTTTGCAAGCTGCTGGAAAAGTACCAAATTCATTATTTGATAATCGGAGGTACTGCGGTAGCTCTCAATGGATATTTCAGAATATCTTCAAATGCTGCCGGAAAACTAGCCGATAAACTTGATATTAATATTTGGTATAACCCTACTTATACCAATTACTTCAACTTTTTAAAAGTTCTTGAAGAATTAGGGCAGGATATTTCTAAATTCAGAGATGAGCAAATCCCAAATCCCCGAAAATCGTTTTTCAAATTTGAATTTGATGATTTTACTTTCGATGCTTTACCTTCAATCAAAGCCGATATCAAATTCTTCGAAGCCTACCAAAGAAAAGGAACAGTAGATATAGAAGGAACTCCAATTCACTACATAAGCTATCTTGATCTGATTGAGGACAAAAAAGCAACCGCTCGCAAGAAGGATATGGATGATATAGAGCATTTGAAGAAAATTAGAGGCGAGGACTAAATATCTGTCAATTTCAAATGAAAAACCATAACCTCACTACTAGCCGGGAAGTAGATTCCGTTTTCAAAAACTATCCGAATTGCGTTCGGAAGAGGATAGAATCCTGAGTATGATGAGGTACTCACTACGAATCATTGCTTGTCTAAACCTTATAATCAATACGGAAAGCTTCTAACTGCGCAGTAATTGGCTTGAATAACAGAAATTCAAGTAATAGGCATATACTGTCATCAGGCTAACTACCAGCATCTCACCGCCGTCTTCAATTGATCCCAATACATAGTTCGTAATTCTTTTGGAAGCAACAACTACATGCAACATATCGACGACAATGCCGAAGAACGCAAGCATGCAAAGCAGGATAAAAAACACGATGGTTGCCCGTTGGAACAGAACCGGAGCAGTTCTATAAAATAGGAGAAGGAAAAGGCATAAAACACTAAAGACCGTGAAACTGACCAGCAGCTCGCCAAAATCCTGTATTCTCAAACCCAATAAAGGCGGTAAGCTCAATGTGTTGGCTAGATAGTACCCTACATTTTCGTGAATCTGGAAAGAATCATCAAATAGCAAATAGGCAAACAAAAATACCCAAATGAGGAAGGTTATTATTTTCGTTTTCAGAACAATGCGCAGAAGTAAAACAACTATAATGAATTCTTTAAAATACTGATACATCTCAGGATATCCATTTTCCGATCTCACATCATAAATCGGATCAGACAGTAAAGGCGTGATAATTAAAATGTGCAGTATAAACAGGAGCCCATCAATGCTAAATATTATTTTTGTAAATGTTGAAGATTTGATTTCCTCTATTTGTTCTTGCAAAACAAGTTGCTTTGCCCAATAGTCAATGAATTTGATCTTTTCTTTTATCATATATCGTAAGATTTGGTTCCTGCGACACTCTGCTCAAAAAGCCAGATGTGGGCAACAGTGGAACTATCTAAGCAGTAGTTTTCTACTTGTTTTTTGTGTGAATTATAAGGTACTTGATCAAACCATTTTATAGTTGTTCGGTGCTAACTCGATCCGCTCTGGATCAATCTTTACCCAACTGCTGCCGGAAAAGTGCTTAGTCAAAGGTTCCCCAACCCTTGATTCGGTCGAGGGCCATCATTGCCTTTACAGGCAAGGGCTCTGCCCATATTACCTTGTTGTATCCCATTGTATAGCACATGGGGCTAACAATGCAGAAGAAGGCACTGACGAAAACTAATTTTCGGTACTCGGCCGGGGGAATACACCTGGCAAGAATCAGGTTGGCAATCAATAATAAAGGAAAGCCATACCCGTAATCTCGGTTGATGTCGTGAACAAAAATGCCGGTTATCAATAGCATCACGAACGCTACCGTCAGGGCAGCCAGCAGCCAGAACCTACCTGTGCGGTATAGCACAAAACCCGCTATCCCCAGAATCAGCCACATACCCTCAAAAGCGAACCACAAACTACCGCCCAGCCCCTGACGGTGGGCGTCCGCAAACATTACGGGTTCGCCAACGGTGCTGTAAGTGTGGTGAGGGAAATAAGTATCCATGATGTAGGAGCGGAATGCAAAATATACCCCCACCCCTGCTATCACTACCCAGGTTCTTGGTGTGAACGCTTTTTTCAGGAAATTACCGAAGGTATGATCCTTATGTTGGTTTGGTAGCGCCTCCTTGGTTGTCCACCACAGAATAACACAACCTGCACCTATCAGGGCACGTTCATCAGTAAAAAAAGCAATCTGGAGAAAAATAAAGATTGGCAGAGATTTACGAGATACGAGCGCCAGCATTAGAAAGAAATAGGCGAATCCATCACCATAACCAATCGTATCCACAAAAAACCAGGAGAAGATAAACATATTTGAAAGCCCCAGCCCCATGAGGACGGTCAGCACCCGGTCGCCGGTGCTTCGAAAAACTTCCCGTAGAAATAAATAAAGGAATCCACATCCTAGAAGTCCTTGTATAAGCAGAATGAGCACTGCGCTGCGGGTAATATAGAAGAGGAGGGGCAAGGTCCAGCGCATGATCATATTTTCGCGGCGGACATAGTGATCCAGGCCTGCCGGATCGAGGATATTATGCGATTGGTTTTTGATGAAGGCCCAGGCATCTGCGTCGGCCATAACTGAATAAGCTGGAACCGCTAAACACCACGATAAAATGGCGCAAAAAGCGGTAACCTTCCACAACCAATATTTGTCATTTGTGTGGGTCTCGATGAGCCTGGAGAATTGAACGTATTGCTGGGATAATGAAAAAGATTCTGTCACGCGTAATAGGTCAGTGTGGTATATGTCACTATCAAGTTTGTTATAACCTGTCGGAGAAGTTGAGTTCGATTTACAGCTAAATATCAGGCTCTCACAATTGGTCCGTGCCTCGAAAATTCTCTGGCTATCTTGCAATATAGGATGGCATTTGGCGAAATCAGCCCAACTACTGAACCCCCTTATAAGGGATGTTCCGTCCTAAAATAGGAAAAAAAGTATATGATGTGCCAGCCAATTTCCCATAACTTTGAAAAACAGAGCGTAAACCTTAAATTTCGAAACCAGCCTTTACATAGGATTAGGGAGTTGGTAATTTAGTCGAGGCATGAGCCAGAAACAACGACTCATCATCTCCATCAGGCCATTGAAATTTGTAGCCAAACCTGAACGCTGTCTAGATTTTTGACAGCGCGATTCAGCAGATTGAGAAAAAACCATTCCATAATGGGTTAAAGGAAAGGCAAACCCGCAAAGCCAATGCACGCGATGACAACCCCACTCTTAAAGAAATTTTTTTCCCTCGACACCAGCCCGGAAGTAAAATCCGTTTTCGAAAACTACCCTGATTTCGTGCGGGAGAGGATGGGAAACCTGAGAAGGCTGGTGTTGGAAACGGCAGATGAAACTGAGGAAATAACCGATCTGGAGGAAACCCTGAAATGGGGCGAACCCAGCTACCTGACCAAAAAAGGCAGCACCCTTCGGATGGACTGGAAGGAAAAAAGGCCCGGTCAGTATGCGATGTATTTCAAATGCACCAGCCGGTTGGTGCCCGCTTTCAAAACGGTTTTTGGTGACCTGTTTACGTTCGAAGGAGACCGCGCCATCGTTTTTCAGTTGGACGAGGAGGTCCCGGAAGTGGAGGTGAAAAGGTGCATTAAGGCCGCGCTGAGATACCATGAGGTAAAGCATCTGCCACTGCTGGGGATGTGAGGAAAAGAAACTGCCTGGTCAAATGTTCCTCTCCTCCGAATTTCTCTGGAATAGAATCCGCATCCAAGCTCTTTATGTGACAAACAGGCCGCTCCAACTCAATCTATAGACAAAACTTTAAGCGTAAGTATGAGTTATATGAACTACCACTTATACCCACTAATTGCCAACAACAATGATCACGCATATTGAGAAAATAAAAAGGGAAATCGAACCCTTGCGGCAGGAAATCATCAATCATAAAGTATACTCAGCTGTTAAGGATGTTGATGATTTGAAGGTATTCATGCAATACCATGTCTATGCCGTTTGGGATTTTATGTCGTTGCTGAAAGCCCTGCAAAATAATCTGACCTGTACATCCATTCCCTGGTTTCCGGTGGGTTCGGCTGATACCCGCTATCTTATCAATGAGATTGTGGTAGGTGAGGAATCAGACGTCGATTTGGATGGGAAAAGAACGAGCCACTTTGAGTTGTACCTGGATGCCATGAAACAGTGTGGGGCAGATACGAGGCAGATCGAAGGCTTTATAAATGAACTACAAGGAGGTAAGGATCTCAAAACTGCTCTTACTACGTCGGGTACTCCGCTTGCCGCCCGGGAGTTTGTGGAATTCACGTTTCAGACGATTGAGAGCAAAAAAGATTACCTGCAGGCAGCCGTGTTCACCTTCGGACGGGAAGATCTGATTCCGGGAATGTTCATATCAATTGTCAACGAGATACACGAAAAATTCCCCAACGACATCTCTATTTTCAAGTACTACATCGAACGTCACATAGAAGTAGACGGCGACCACCACAGCAATCTGGCCTTAAAAATGACGGCTAATCTGTGCGACAATAACGAGGCGTTTTGGACCGAAGCCACCGAAGCTACAATTGCAGCTCTGAAGAGCCGTATCAAGCTGTGGGATGGCGTCTATCAACAGCTTACAAACGAAAAAAACGCTGACAAGTCAATAAAGTCCGTAAACGGAACACTGGCATGACCGATTGATATCAGTACTGGCAGCAGTCGGGCGCGGCGAAGGCTGGCAACTACCCCAAACTTTGGCAAAACCTCCCGAAATCCTGCTATTTTGCCGCTATGAACAACCTCCTTCTTATCTTCTTAGGTGGTGGCCTGGGTAGTTTGGCCCGTTACGGAGTCGGACGCGGACTGGCGGCGTACTCAGTAAATTTGCCCTATGGTACTTTGGCCGCTAATGTACTGGCTTGCGTGATTCTGGGATTCTTCACGGGTTGGATGGCGCTGCGTGAGTCCGAACTGGCGATGCATTACCGCGCTTTCCTTGCCGTAGGCTTCTGTGGCGGATTCAGTACTTTCTCCACGTTTAGCAACGAGACCCTGGCGATGCTGCTGAACGATCGCTGGGGCGATGCCGTTATTAATGTCGGATTGAGCTTGATTTTCTGTCTGTTAGCTTCTTTTCTGGGGCTATGGCTGGGGAAAACAATGGTCTGATGATTCGGAAGAAGCATTTGGAAATTTCGTGACTCGATATCATATGAAAAAGCTAAACTCTTCACTCATTGTTCTTGCTGCCAGCGCGATCTGGGCGAGCTGCCAACTGGCGGGCGGCACTGACAACTACACCGCTCCGCAAAACTTCCGCGATTACTGGTACAACGGGCAGGCCGAAATCAGCCGGTACAAACTGGATCAGGTACAATACGGCGCGATCAACCCCGGCGAGGCCGTTCTGATTTTCGTGACGGAAGACTTCCGCACCGATAAACAGGTGAAGCTGGAATCGGACGCCAAGGACAAGGCGACTTCGGTACTTAAGCTCAATTCCATCCGCCGTTTCGTTACGGGGATTTACGATTATTCGCTGTACAGTTCAGTGTTTACGCCGATCAACACCAAAAAATACGAACGCAGCCAGAAGGTCACGATGTCATCCCAGGATTGGTGTGGTCAGGTGTATACGCAGCTCAACCTCGACGGCGGCAAATACGACGTGATGAAGCGCTCGTACTTTGAGAAGGACGCCACGGAAGATTTCAAGATCGACGCCGCCTGGCTGGAAGACGAAATCTGGACGCGGCTACGGATGGACCCGCAGGCTTTGCCGAAAGGAGAAACCAGCGTCATCCCGGCGGCTTACGCTGCCCGCATTGCCGGACAAAAGCTAGAACCGCAAAAAGCTGTGGGTACTTTGACCGATTATGCGGGCGATGCCTTTACCGGAAAATCTTTGCAACAGTATTCGCTGAATTATCCTGATGCTCAGCGCGAGCTTCGGATCATTTTTGACAAAGCTTTTCCTCACGCCATCGCGGGTTGGGAAGAAACCTACCCCTCGCGTGGGAAGGTACTTACGACCCGCGCCGTGAAGACGGAGCAAATCCGCTCGGATTACTGGTCGCACAATTCGCCCGGCGACACGACATTGAGGAATGAATTGGGAGTAAAGGGAATTTGATTATGCCGACGATTCTGATTCAAGACGGTTACCGCTTCTTTTTTTATAGCAACGACCATCTGCCTCAACATATACACGTTGAGAAAGCGGACAAAACGGCAAAATTCATCATTGAACCAGTTGTTTTGATAAAATCTGCTAAATTTAACTCCAAAGAGTTGAAAGCAATCAGAAGCATAATTGAAGATAATTCTGAACTTTTTAAAGCAAAATGGAATGAGCACTTGGGCAATAACTAAATCGCATAATGCCATTAATCTGTCATTTTCTGAAGACAAAATGGTCGTGTTTCTGGAAGACGGTAGAGAGTTGGCCGTGCCGTTGGAGTGGTTTCCTAATTTGAGGGATGCTACAAATGAGCAACTCGCCAATTGGCGTTTTATTGGCAACGGCGAGGGAATTCACTGGCCTGAACTTGATGAGGATATTTTGGTGGAGCGCCTGTTAGACTGATAGGTATCGCTTATTGCCTTATTTTATTGTTTTTATAAACTACCCCATACTCGTGCTGTGTCTACCAACTTCATCGAAAGTAATGTTTGAAAGCCGTCCGAGGTAGCCCGTTTTGTCGGGACGAATCGTGATGTTTTCGACGATCTGCTGTATCTCTTCTACCGTAACGCGCCGGTGGATAGGCTTCATTGTACCTCCTACTTCGCCCGCTTTGGCTGAGGGCTCCCATTGGTATTGCGCATCGACCAGCGTACCGCGCGGAGCCATAATCGGCGGCGGACTGCCGCTGCCCCGGTAGTCGAGGCGGGTTGGGTGGTCCAGCCCCATGCCGTGACCGAACTCGTGCGCAGCCGTGGTGGACTGGCCCAGTTGGTCGCTCACGATCCAGTGGCCCACGTTGTCGCCCAGACCGAAGCCCATGAACGAACGCGTGACGATATTCTCCTTTTCCAACCGGATGAAGTTATTTTGAAAATTGTCGTTTTGGGCGATGAGTTGCGTGGCTTCCTCGGTGGTGAGAAGTGCGTACTCAATGACAAAAAAGACGCGGTAGGACTTTCCCGCTAGCGTTACTTCCGCTTTGGGTTCGTTGTACATCCGGTTGATTTCTTCCACGATGGCCCGCCCCGCTTCGGGCGTAGCTTCCGAGCCGTAGAAAATCAGCCGGGCTTGAATTTGAATCGTTTTTTGGGTGGCGTCGAAGAGCGCGATAGCGGCCATTGGATAGTGTCAAGGGTTCTTTTTTAGAGCAAAACTAATTACGCCAATCCATCCGTTTAATCAAAAAGGGTTAAATTGAGGAAATTGCGTCCTTTGAGTAAATAAACTACAATTTTGCATGCAAATGAAAAATCGTTTCCTGGTATTCCTGTTCTGCGTATCCCTTTCCTTTGGCAAGATACTCCACGCGCAAAGCCTCGAACCCATCGCGTTAACCGACGCCTGGAAGGCCCAAATTGAAAAATTGGCCCCGGCCAAAACTACCTTTCCCACCAAGAAAAAGCACAAAGTCCTGCTCTTCTCCCTCTTCACGGGCTTCAATCACTGGGTAGTTCCACATACCGCCGCCGTAGTCGAGATTCTGGGCGAGAAAAGTGGCGCCTTCGAAGTAGTATCCAGCAACGACATCGCCATGTTTGAGAAAAATAATCTTAAACAGTTCGACGCTGTGGTACTTAACAACAACTGCTCCATCAATCCACGCCGGGATTTATTCTACGACAAGTTGAGCGAAAACAAATCGCTGTCGGAAGCTGAAACTACCGCCAAAGCGAAGGAATTGGAAGAAAATCTCTTAAGTTTTGTTAAGAAAGGCGGCGGCCTGATGGCCCTTCACGGCGGCATCGTAATGCAGAACAAGTCGATGGAATTCAGCGAAATGATGGGAGGTAGTTTTGATTATCATCCGAAACAACAGCCCCTCAAAGTACAACTGGCTGATCCTGGCAACCCACTGCTGCAAGCCTTCGACGGTAAGGGCTTTACCCACGTGGATGAAGCCTATATGTTCAATGTCGCGTACAGCAAGCAGGATTTTCATCCTTTGTTGTATCTCAATACCAGCGAAATTCAGGGTTTGAAGGGCGAAAATCCCGAAGCCAAAAAGTACATTTCCTGGATCAAGCGCTACGGCAAGGGCCGGGTATTCTACGCCTCGCCCTCGCACAATGCCCAGAGCTACACCGAACATCCCGCGCTGTTGAAATATCTGCTCGACGGCATGCAGTACGTCGTCGGCGACGTAAAAGTTGACGATTCACCCATCGGCACCAGCGGACAATGATTCATACCATGCGTTGGTTCGGGCCAAACGACCCGGTATCGTTGATGGACCTCCGGCAGGCCGGGTGCAGTGGCGTTGTGAGTGCTTTGCACCAAATTCCGGTAGGTGAGGTGTGGTCGGTGGAGGCGATTGAAGAAAGAATAAGGATTATCGAAGCCGACAATAACCGCTACAATCCGCTGAAATGGCTGGTGGTCGAAAGTCTGCCCGTTCACGAGCACATCAAGAAAGGACTACCCGACCGCGACCAGCTTATTAAAAAGTACAAGCAGTCGCTGATGAATCTGGCGATCTGCGGCATCAAGACGGTCTGCTACAACTTCATGCCTGTATTAGACTGGTCGCGCACCGCATTGGACTACACAATGCCGGAAGGGCAGAAAACGCTGCGGTTTGTGTGGGAAGATTTCGCGCTTTTCGATTTGTATATTTTGAAAAGACCCAATGCCGCCGCCGACTACGAACCCGAAATTCAGGCCTCTGCCCTGGAAAAATTCCAGGGAATGAAGCCGGAAGAGGTTGCCAAACTGACCGATACCGTTTTACTCGGTTTACCCGGTTCGGAGGAAGCTTTTGATTTGGCCGTTTTTCAAAGCCTGCTGGACGAATACGCTCACATCGGCGACCAGCAGCTACGCGAAAACCTGTATTATTTCATCAAAGAGATTGCCCCGACGGCCTCGCAACTCGGGATAAACCTGTGCATCCATCCCGACGACCCCCCGCGTCCGCTGATGGGCTTGCCCAGGGTAGTTAGCACCGAAGCTGATTTGGCGCAACTTATGGCTGCCGCCGACATTCGCGCCAATGGCATCACCTTTTGTACCGGTTCGCTGGGCGTTCGGGAAGACAACGATTTGCCCGGTATAATCGAGCGCTTCGGCGACCGCATTCATTTTGTGCATTTGCGCACTACTCGCCGCGAGTTGGGTACAAGAAATTTCCACGAAGCCCCGCACCTGAACGGTGATGTCGATATGTACGGGGTAGTTAAGGCTCTTTTGCAGGAAGAAAAGAGAAGAGAGAGTGACAACGAAACCAACGCCCAACTACCCATGCGCCCCGACCACGGTTTTCAGATGCTGGACGATCTCAACAAAAAAACCTATCCCGGCTATTCGGGTATTGGCCGCCTGAAGGCGCTGGCTGAGTTACGAGGACTGGAAATGGCCATCAAGCGATCCCTGCAAGTGGTGCTGCTGGTACTTGGTACTTGCCTGGGTTTTTCTGCATCCGCCGACGATGGCTACCGGCTATGGTTGAAGTACGATTTGATTAAAAACGAAGCCCAGCGAAAGCAGTATGCCACGGCTTTGCAATCTATTGTTTCGGGTTCGAGTACGCCCATGATTGGTTCAGCGACCAAAGAACTGCAGTTAGGCTTGCAGGGATTACTGGGAAAACAAGTACAAGTCCAAATCACGGCTTCGGGTAAAGCCGGAAAGATTATTTTGAAAATCGACCCGGCGGAGAAACTCGCCAACGACGAGGGGTACCACCTCTATAAAGCGAACTCCGATTTTATTATTTCTGCCAAAACTGACAAAGGGCTGCTCTACGGTAGTTTTGCATTTCTGCGTCATATCCAAACCGGACAATCTTTGGCGCAACTGGATGCTTCATCCAGCCCCAAAATCCAGCTCCGGATGCTCAACCACTGGGACAACACCAACGGCAGCATCGAACGCGGCTATGCGGGAGCTTCGCTGTGGAAATGGTACGAGTTGCCGGAAAACCTGGACCCGCGCTACACGGATTACGCCCGGGCCAATGCCTCCATCGGTATCAATGGCACGGTAGTGAACAACGTCAACGCCAGCGCGCGATTCCTGACGCCTGAGTATCTGCCCAAAGTACAGGCGCTGGCGGGTGTGTTTCGGCCCTACGGAATCAAAATTTTCCTTTCCATCAACTCCGCCGCGCCCAAAATCCTCGGCGGACTGGCTACCTCTGACCCACTGGATCCGAAAGTAAGGCAGTGGTGGGTAGACAAAACTAAAGAAATTTACAAGGCTATTCCCGATTTTGGCGGCTTTCTGGTCAAAGCCAATTCCGAAGGTGAACCCGGCCCGCAGGATTACGGACGCAGCCACGCCGACGGAGCCAATATGCTGGCCGAGGCACTGGCACCTTTCGGCGGGGTTGTGATCTGGCGGGCTTTTGTGTACAAAGCCGATCCGAATGGCGATCGCTTCAAGGCGGCCTACGAAGAGTTCAAACCGCTGGATGGAACATTTAAGGAAAATGCGCTCATTCAGGTCAAGAATGGTCCGATTGATTTCCAGCCCCGCGAACCTTTCTCACCACTTTTCGGGGCCATGCCCAAAACGCCACTCGCGCTCGAATTTCAGATTACGCAGGAGTACCTGGGCTTCTCCACCAACTTTGTTTATCTGGCTCCGCTCTTCAAAGAATGTCTGGAATCGGATACCTACGTGAAGGGAAAAGGCTCGACGGTAGCAAAGGTCGTGGACGGAACGCTGCACGGCTACGAAAAGACCGCCATGGCGGGCGTGGCCAATACCGGATCCGACCGCAACTGGACAGGCCATATGATCGGACAAGCCAACTGGTACGCCTTCGGGCGGCTGGCCTGGGACCACATGCTTACTTCCGAAGCCATCGCGCAGGAATGGACCCGAATGACGTTCACCCAGGACGAAAAAGCCGTTGCGATCATCACCGATCTGCTGCTAAACTCCCGCGAAAACTACGTCAACTTCACCACGCCGCTGGGCCTCCACCACATCATGGGCGAGGGACTGCACTTTGGCCCCCAACCCTGGCTGGCCCGGAGCGCCCGCCCCGACTGGACCGCCGTGTACTACCACCGGGCCGATGCCAACGGTATTGGTTTTGATCGCACCAAAACGGGTAGTAATGCGCTGGCGCAGTACGCGCCCGAAGTACAAGCCCAATGGAGCGACCCCGAAACTTGCCCGCTGCCCTACCTGCTGTGGTTCCATCATGTAGCCTGGGACAAAAAACTCTCGTCGGGCCGTACTTTGTGGGATGAACTTTGCCATCGGTACTACGAAGGCGCTGAGTCTGTGGTGCAGATGCAAAAAGACTGGGCAAAAGTGGAACCAGCCGTTGATCCGGAACTATTTGCGGATGTAGCCGGGCGGCTGGCCGCGCAGCGCCGCGAGGCGCTGTGGTGGCGGGATGCCTGCGTGCTGTATTTTCAGGAATTTTCTAAAATGCCCATTCCCGCGCCTTACCAAAAGCCAGACCGTACGCTGGAAGAAATTAAAAAGATAACCGCCACCTACCAGCTACGCTAGTTGGTATCCACATTAAATCTTTTCCTAACATGCCCGATAACATTTCCAGCGACTCTATGCCGCAACTCGCCGTATTTTCCCTAAAAAACAAACTTGCCCTCATCACCGGTGGCGGCAGCGGCATTGGCTTTCACATCGCAGCGTGCCTGGTGCAAGCCGGAGCCAAGGTAGTTTTGACCGGTCGGCGCGAGAGTGCCTTGCAAGAAGCCGTCGCCAAGCTGGGCGATCAGGCCGTTTATTTTGTTCACGACATTACTGAGCTGGCTACCATTCCCGCGCTGGTTGCCAGCATTGAAGAAGCGCATGGCCCCATCGACATCTTGGTCAATAATGCGGGCATTAATATGAAGAAACACGCGGTGGACACAACCGACGCGGATTTCGACCGAATCATGCAGACCAACCTCCACGCGGTATTCGCGATCACCCGCGAAACTGGCAAGCGGATGATTGAGCGAAAAGCGGGTTCCATTATCATGATTACATCCATGGCCGCGCTCTACGGGATCGACCGCGTGGTGGCCTATTCGTCGTCCAAGTCGGCGGTGGCGGGCATGGTCAAGGCGCTGGCTACCGAATTTTCTCCACATAATGTGAGGATAAATGGCATCGCACCGGGTTTTATAGAAACACCCATGATGCTCACCGCTATGGATAGCGACCCCGCCCGCCGTGACAAGGCGATGGACCGCACGCCGATGGGTACTTGGGGCAAATCCGAAGACATCGGATGGGCTGCCGTATTCCTGGCCTCGGAAGCCGCCAAATTCATCACTGGAATTTCTCTGCCCGTGGACGGAGGGAATTCGATTGGATTTTAGTTTGGCTGTCGGCCTTTTTTCGAAAAACACTGTATTTCGAACTACCTGAACTCTAACAAAAAAAGATATGAAAGAGACTAACCAAAACCGCCGTTCCTTTTTAAAAACCAGCGCTACCGGCACCGCCGGCATCATCGCTGCCTCCGTATTTCCGACCATCGTTCCTGCCAGCGTATTTGGCAAGAATGCGCCCAGCAATAAGATCAATATTGGGCAAATCGGCTTCGGGCGCATTTCCAGTGGGCACGATTTGCCCGAAACGATGAAGAACGAAGTGGCGCGCGTCATTGCTGTGGCCGATCTGGATAAAAATCGCCTGGCGATGGGCAAAAAATGGATTGAAAAGAAATACGCCGACAAGACCGGCCAGGACAACTACGTGGACGTAAAAACCTACGACGATTATAAGGAATTACTGGCCCGTAAAGACATTGATGCCGTCATCATCAGCACGCCTGACCACTGGCACGCGCAACCCGCCATGGAGGCCGCCGTGGCCGGGAAGCATGTGTATATGCAGAAGCCTACTTCGCTGACCATTCAGGAAGGCCGGATGCTGAGCGACATGGTGCAGAAAAAAGGGATCAAGTTCCAGCTCGGCAGCCAGCAGCGCTCCGCCGATCCCTGGCCGCAGTTCAAGCGTACCTGCGAACTGGTGCGCAACGGTCGTATTGGGGAGTTGAAAAAAGTGTACGTTGGCCTGCCGGGCGATCCGGCGGGCGGAAATCCCGAAAAAATGCCCGTGCCCGCTAACCTCAACTACGATATGTGGCTGGGCTCTACGCCTGAAGTGTACTATACGCTGGATCGGGTTCACCCACAGGATAGCCTGGGCGGACGAGGGGGCTGGTTGCGATTGGAGCAGTTCGGCGCGGGCATGATCACGGGCTGGGGTTCGCACCACCTCGACATTGCCCACTGGGGCATGGATACCGAACTCACCGGTCCCGTCGAGATTACAGGTTTAGGTTCGTTCCCACTGCCCGGCTCAGGCCTCTGGAACGTTCACGGCAGCTTTCTTGTAATGTCGAAATACGCCAACGGAGTGGTCATGGAAATCGGCGGGGACAATCCCAACGGGGTGAAGTTTGAGGGGACCGATGGCTGGATTTTCGTATCGCGCGGCAACGTGGGCGTGACGGCGTCTGATCCCGGCGCGGCGGAAGCCGCCAAGGAAAACGAATCTTTTAAGGCCAGCGACAAGAAAATCCTTGGCTCGGTCATCGGCGCGAATGAGGTGCACCTCTACGAAAGCCCTGAGCAGCACCGCAACTGGCTGGAAAGTATCCAAAATGACAAGCCAACGATCAGCCACGTCGAAATCGCCCACCGCTCCTGCTCAGCCTGCCTGCTGGCCCACACGGCTATGAAGCTGGGCCGCAAGCTCCAATGGGATCCCGAAAAGGAGCGGTTCCTCAACGACGCCGAAGCCAACTCGATGCTGTCGCGTCCGCAACGTGCACCTTACGGGACGACCTATGTGAAGGGGTAGTTTTGATCTAGTGAGTTGAGCTGATGCGTTGCTGCGAAGCGGGTACCGTGTCCAGCCTCATAAACTCATCCTTATACTTAGGCGGTAAAATGAGATTCTTCAAAACCCAATCGAGCTTGATGTGCCTGCTCAACTTGTAGAGGCCAAGCAAGGGGGTTAAAAGTGAGATGCGTCGCAAACCGAGCAACGCGCGCACCTTTGGTGGAACTACCAATATTTGTGCTTCCAGTAATAAGCGGTACCGTACCATACCCAGGTGGCTGCGGTACTGCTTAAACAGGTCATCCGTGTAGTGGCTGCGCCGTAGGTTTTGGTGAAGGTGAGATTGCCGCATCTCTTCCCAGTCTTCAAGAGTGTCGGGCAACCCTTTTACTCCCATTCTGCTGCCTACCCGGTAAAAGACGTCGAAAACCTCCTGCTTTTCGGGCCTGGTCAGCTTTCTCTCCAGCACCTCGAAGGAACGGATGGAGTAGTCGATGAGCAGAAAAAGTACATCACGGTAAGCCCAGTCAGGTATACTTGCGCCGCGCTTTGTTTCAACTGCCCCGTGGATTGTCGCTATAGAATCGATGGCGCGTAGGGCGGACTTTTTTTCTGAGAAGACAATCGTCCTCGCGTAGGAAACCGTTGAGAAAAGTCTGCCGAGAGGATCGGCAGACAGGCGTCCCGTAAAGTACAGCCAGTCCACCGCTTTGTTGAGGGCGAATTCGGCGGCGGCACCCGCAAATATGAAAAGAATGGTGTCGCTCTTTCCCCAAATCTGCCGCACCACCGAGTTGCTTTCAACAAAGTATTCCACACTGGCTGACCGTCCATTCTGATGAAATCCGGAACTACCAGTCGATTTAAATCTCTCCACTTTCTTATTTAAAGAACTTTGAGATTCAAAGTAAATGGATGTATTGTAGAAATACAAGGTTTAAGGTTTTTCGGTAAAGCATTTCAGAACGCAAGTACAGTCAGTAAATTGAACATCGGGGTATAGAACTTTGCCAAATGAAAAGCTTGACAAATTAGGGAAGAGCTACTTTATGAGGTATTGTGTGTATTTTGCAGGCCATGTAGATTGTCTATAAGGGTTTTGCAAAACTTTATTAAACTTCTCCTCACAAAAACCTAGATTAACCAAAAACCAATCAGCCATGAACCGAAGGGATTTTATGCAATTGACCGGAATGAGCGCGGGCGCTTTAATGCTACCGACGATTCCGGTGCTGGGCCGGGCCGTCACGCCCGAAGCGCTGCTTGAAAACGCGCTAGATGTGGCCTTGAAGAAGCGCCTGGCCGACGCCGCCCTCAATGCCGCCACTGCTAAAGGAGCAACCTACGCCGACATTCGAATTGGACGGTACTTGAACCAGTTTGTCGTCACGCGCGAGGATAAGGTGCAGAACCTAGTCAATACCGAGTCGTACGGCGTGGGCGTGCGGGTGATCGCCGATGGCTGTTGGGGCTTTGCCGCCGTGGTGGATGCCAAAAGTGAATCCCAAACCGCCAAGGCCGCCGAAGAAGCCGTAGCCATCGCGAAAGCCAACGCCAAGCTGATGAAGGAACCCGTGCAGCTAGCTCCGCAAAAGGGCTTCGGCGAAGTGAGCTGGAAGGCTCCGATCAAGAAAAATGCCTTTGAAGTACCCATCAAAGAAAAGGTGGATTTGTTGCTCACGGTGAATGACGCGGCGATGAAAAATGGTGCTAACTACGTCAACTCCGTGCTTTTTCAGGTGAACGAGCAGAAGTACTTTGCCAGTACCGACGGCTCGTATATCGATCAGGACATTCACCGGATGTGGCCGATTTTTAATGTTACGGCCATCGATCCCAAGAGCGGCAAGTTCGAGACGCGGCAGTCATTGAGCGCGCCGATGGGTATGGGCTACGACTACCTGCAGGCTAATCCGACGGACAGCATCAAGGGCATCACGACGCGCTATAATAAAGGCTACGACATGCTGGAAGACGTAGTTTCAGCGGCTAAACAGGCTAAAGAAAAACTCACCGCTAAGTCGGTCGAAGCCGGAAAGTACGACCTCGTCCTCGATCCCTCACACCTTTGGCTCACGATTCACGAGTCGGTCGGCCACCCACTGGAATTGGATCGCGTACTGGGCTACGAGGCCAACTACGCCGGAACGAGCTTCGCCACATTGGATAAGTGGAAGGCGGGCGACTTCAAGTACGGCAGCCCGGAAGTGACGCTTTTTGCTGACAAAACGCAGGTCGGTTCGCTGGGAGCCGTTGGCTGGGACGACGAGGGCGTCGATACCCAAAAGTGGGATTTGGTAAAGGATGGTGTGCTGGTCAACTACCAGGCTATCCGCGATCAGGCGCACATCATTGGCGAGGAGCGTTCGCAGGGTTGCTGCTACGCCGATAGCTGGAGCTCGGTGCAATTCCAGCGGATGGCCAACGTATCGCTCGCGCCGGGCAAGACGCCGCTGTCGGTCGAGGATATGATCAAAGACGTCGAAAAAGGCATTTACATCATCGGTGACGGCTCTTTTTCCATTGACCAGCAGCGGTACAATTTCCAGTTTGGTGGTCAGCTGTTCTACGAAATCAAAGACGGGAAAATCGCCGGGATGCTAAAAGACGTTTCCTACCAGTCCAATACACAGGAATTTTGGAACTCCTGCACCAAAATTTGCGACGAGCGCGACTACCGCCTCGGCGGTTCGTTTTTCGATGGCAAGGGTCAACCCAGCCAGTCGAGCGCCGTATCGCATGGTAGTTCCACCACGCGTTTCAATGGAGTCAATGTGATCAATACAGCCAGAAAAATATAAATAGCCATGTCCGTAATCCTAACCGAAGCAGAGGCCAAAGCCCTTCTGCAAAAAGTACTTGCGTTCTCTAAAGCCGACGAATGCGAGGCCAACATCCTGGGCGAACAGCGCGGCAATATCCGCTACGCCCGCAACGAAGTATCCACGAGTGGTGGGTTAATCAACCAGAATCTGGAAGTACAGTCGTCTTTTGGCAAGAAAGTAGGCACTGCCACTGTGGATGAATTTGATGATGCATCGCTGGAAAAGTGCGTTCGTCGTTCGGAAGAGCTGGCGCAGCTTGCGCCCGAAAACCCGGAGTACGTAGGTGTACTGGAACCGCAAACGTACATGAAGTCCAAAGGGTTTTTTGAGTCTACCGCCAGCGTCGACCCTGATAAACGGGCGGAGGCCGTGGCGATGAGTTTGCAACAAACACGGGATAAAAAACTGGTCGGAGCGGGTTTTCTGGATGATGTCAAAGGCTATTCGGCGATGATGAATTCCAAGGGACTTTTTGCCTACTACCCCAGCACAAATGTCAATTTTTCGCTGACCGTTCGTACCGAAGACGGGCAGGGTTCGGGCTACGTCATTCGTGGGTTCAGCGATTTTGACAAACTTGATACAAAGTCGGCCACGCAAATCGCCGTGCAGAAGTGCCTCGGCTCGGTGGATGCGAGGGCGCTGGAACCCGGTAAATACACCGTGATTCTGGAACCTACGGCGGCTTCGGTCTTGCTGGAAAATATCTTCTTCAACCTCGACGCCCGCTCTACCGACGAAGGCCGCTCTTTTCTAAGCAAACCCGGTGGCAAGAGCAAGCTGGGCGATAAAATCGTGGACGAGCGCGTGACGATTTACTCCGATCCTGCCAATGCTGAACTACCCGCCTCGCCCTGGTCGGGTGACGGACGAGCGCAGGAAAAAATCAACTGGATTGAGAAAGGCGTCATGAAAAACCTGGCCTATTCGCGTTTTTGGGCCAAAGAG
This sequence comes from Persicitalea jodogahamensis, assembly GCF_014651615.1. Taxonomy (GTDB): domain Bacteria; phylum Bacteroidota; class Bacteroidia; order Cytophagales; family Spirosomataceae; genus Persicitalea; species Persicitalea jodogahamensis. The sequence continues at coordinate 59,697 of NZ_BMXF01000001.1, forward strand.
AAAGGGGTGAAGGCAACGCCTTTTCCCAACAATCTGATTATGGAGGGAGGTAGTTCGTCGCTGGAAGACATGATCAAAAGTACCAAGCGCGGCATTCTGGTCACGAAGCTTTGGTACATTCGCACAGTCGACCCGCAAACGCTGCTGCTTACGGGCCTGACCCGCGACGGAACGTTTTTTATCGAGGATGGGAAGATAAAGTACCCCGTGAAGAACTTCCGTTTCAACGAAAGCCCGATCATCATGCTCAACAACCTCGAAGCCCTCGGCAAACCCGAGCGCACCGTCAGCACGGAATCGAACCGCAACTACCTGATTCCGCCCATGAAGATCCGGGAGTTCACATTCACGAGTTTGTCAGACGCGGTATAGGGAATATTGACTGGCGCTAAATGACCTGAATCAGCCCCATCAACCATTCGGGTTTGAAGAACAGCACCAGGATCGCTGCCAGCAGAATGCCCGAGATTATTTTTCCACCGGAAGAATAGATGGCAGGGAGGGGCTGGTTGGTGGCATTCTTGAAAAAAAGCAAATAGGGCAGCCGTAGGTAGTAGGCCAGCGAAATGGCGGCGTTGACGATGCCGCCGATGAGTAGCCACATCAGCCACGGCTGTTCTTGTTGCTGGTAGCTGTCCCACAAAGCGGAAAAAACCAGCCATTTGGCCGTAAAACCCACCGTGGGTGGCAACCCGGCCAAGGCTACCATAACTACCGTCAGTCCGGTAGCTACCAAGGCGTGTTGTTTGCCCAGACCTTTGTAATCGGCCAGCGGCGTGTCGGACCGGGGGAGGAGCAGATCCACCAGCAGGAAGGCCGTCATGTTCAACAGCAGATAAGCCGCGACATAAAAAGTAGCACCTTCGAAACCCAGCTGGTTGAAGGCTACAACTCCCACGATGAGGTAACCCGCCTGCGCAATGGAAGAATAAGCCAGGAGTCGGCGGGCATTTTGCTGCCAAAGCGCGGCGACGTTGCCTACGGTGATGCTCACCAGCGCGATGCCGCCCAGCAGCGGGAGCAGTTCGGCGGGAAAAGCCGTAGCCACGCGCATAAGTACCAATAGCACGGCCGCCTTGGGAGCCACCGACAGAAACGACACCAGAGGCGTGGGAGCCGCTTCGTACACATCGGGCGTCCAGACGTGGAAGGGGACGAGCGAAAGTTTGAAGAGTAATCCGCCCAGGGTCATCAGCATCGCCACGTTCATTACGAGTGGGGTGTTGGCGGCCAGGCCCAGCTGCATGGCTGGATTGGTGAAGTCTAAAGTACCCGTCAGTCCGTAAAGGAAAGAAATTCCGTACAGCATGATGGCTGAACTGATGGCTCCGAAAAGCAGGTACTTCAAGGCCCCTTCGGCCGCTTTTTTAGCGGGAGAAAGCGCCACGAGCAAATAGGAGCTTAGCGAAAGCAATTCCAATGCCAGATAGACCGTGAGCCAGTGTGTGGCCATGCTCAGCAGGCACATGCCCAACACAGCGGCAATGAGCAGGCCGTTAAGCTCCGGGGGGAAGCGGTAGCGCAGGAGTCGTATATGCAACAGCGTGAATAACCAGGCCGTAACGACCAGTATCTTGAAAAAAACGGCTTTGTTATCCAGGAAAAGCAAAGGCCGAAAGCGGAAATCGGGCGGCGTATCCCACTGGCCCGCAATCAGTCCCAGCGCAATGATGGCTCCCCCCAGACTAATGAAAAAGAGCCAGGAAGCGGATTTTTCTTTATCTGGAGTACGATTGACCAATAATTCCGCCACCAAATAGCCCAAAAAGAAAATGGCCAGAAATAGTTCGGGGACGATTCCGGCCAGGCTTTGACCGATCTGGTTGAGTTGTTCGTTCAGTTGCAAGTCGAGTGGAACAATTTTTTTGACAAAAGTACGGAATTCTCTCTCACCCCAAATTATTATGAAATCATGAAGAAGATCATAGCCCCCTTAATGGGAATTATATGCCTTGCCTCCGTGGCCCAGGCACAATTCATGCAGGACATCAACGGCCGCGTAGTGACCGAAATGGCCTATACCGATGTAGATGGCTCACCTTATCTGGTTGAGGAGTTTAACAAAGGTATAGTAAGGACAGCTAAAGACGAGCAGGTTTATGACGGCGTGCCAATGCGCTACGATGCTTATAAAGACGAACTGGAATACGAGAAAGACGGCAAGCGTTATCGTCTGGGACCGGAAATCATTTCTTTTTCCATACCCACGGGTGACGCACTTTATGAATTCCAACGAGGTTTTCCGGCGGTTGGCGATTTGACCGAAAATAGCTTCTACCAGGTACTGCACGATGGAAATACCAAGATGCTTAAACATTACAGCAAGCGGATGCGGGAAGAGAAAGCCTATAACTCCGCCACAGCTACGAAACGTTTTGACGATGTTGAGCAGCTCTACGTCCTCAAAGGCGGCAGAATGTACCCCATCAAGAAAAATGACAAGAAAGAACTCCTGAAATTATTGAGCGACGAGAAAAATTTGATGAACTACATAATCAAAGAAGAGCAGCTGAACTTTAAGACCGAAGGCGATATGGTGAAACTGCTGGAAGAATACGACGCGTACAAGGCGGGGCGGAAGGGAAGCAATTGATTGGGTTAAGCGGTTAAGCGGTTAAGCGGTTAAGGGTGAATGGGTAATCGACAATCATCCTGGCGTTTTTTGAAACTTGCGCGCCGGTAACCCTCAACCTTTTGACCGTTTACCCCTCTTTTTACTCCGCCTGGTCCGTAAACATATATCCCACCCCTTTCAGGGTTTTGATAAAGCCTTCGCCGAGTTTTTCGCGAAGCTTGCGAATATGGACGTCCACGGTACGTTCAAGCACATAAATGTCGGCTCCCCATATTTTTTGGAGCAGCTCCTCCCGGCTGAATACTTTGTTGGGACTTTGCGCAAGAAAAAACAGTAGTTCAAACTCCTTCTTGGGCAGGATAACCGATTTTCCGTTCTGCGTAACGGTGTAGTTTTTTCGGTCAATGGATAATCCGGCAATTTCAATCAACTCGCCGGGATCTGACTTCTGAGCTTCGCGGCGGAACAGCGCATTGATACGGCTCATCAGCGCGCGGGGCTTGATAGGCTTGGTGATGTAGTCATCGGCCCCGATCTCGAAGGCGGCAATTTCGGAATATTCCTCCGAGCGGGCGGTGAGAAACAGAATGTAGGTATCCCGCAGATCACTATCGTCCCGGATCATACGGGCCGTTTCGATGCCGTCCTGCCGGGGCATCATGATGTCGAGCAGGATGAGGTCGGGCCGGAATTCGCGGGCTATTTTCAGGCCTTTCTTACCATCAAGAGCCGTTTTTACTTCATATCCTTCCTTTTCCAGATTGTATTCCAACAATTCCACGATGTCTTCGTCATCATCCACAACTAGAATTTTCTGGGCGGGTTGGGTAGCTTTTGCGGCACTCATGCGAGGAAGGTAGTTTGAAGTGTATGCATGACCGAAATTAGTAGATGTGTAGCTTGGATTATCTAAGAAAAGGCATTCATAACATAAATTTAACATCAGCGCCGCCGGATTCGGTACATTTGTCCCTGCTCGTTAGTCATTAACAAGTCATTGTCGTTCAGAAAAATAAGCGCCTCCTGCTGCGCTTTCCCGATCTTGATGCATTCGCTGGGGCTATTGAAATCGATTCTCCCCTCCTTTATTTCAAATATCAGAATCCTGCCATAAGTGAGCAAGGCAAAGGCGGTTCCCGAAGGATTGATATCCGCTGCCGTCACCATGTCTTTTACCAGCACACTATCCTTAACAGGCAAGGTGTAGTCTCCCGGCTGGACAGGGGACTCGTATAGCTTAACGTATTGGTTGGTCTTACTTCGGTTTTTTGAGAAAAGGTAGAGGTGATTATTATGGTAAAAAAATGCTTCACAGTCGAAATTCCGGGCGTCAGGTACGGGTGGGAAGTCTTTTTGATCAGCATATTGGATGTGTAATGCGGCAGTGGTTTTGGCTCCGAGCGAAAGCGCATAGATCGTCAGGTCGCGCCGTTCGTTGGCGTTATTGCCCAGATCGCCGATGTAGAGCGTTCCATCGGGGCTTTGGGCCATGTCTTCCCAGTCTACATTTCGGGCATCCGGTACAGGCAGCGTGGACAGCAGGTTGCCTTTCATGTCCACTTCATAAAGTTCGGGTTGACCGCCGCTGTCGTTGTGCGTCCACAACGTGCCACGCGCGTCGTTACGGGCTAAGCCCGAACTTTCGTTGGCAATAGCCGGAAGCCTGCCTATTTTACTAACTTTGTGCGCCGAACGGGCTTTATCAAAGCCGTTTTCACGTTTGTCAGTACCGCAGCCACAAAGGGCCACTTTCAACGCAAACCAAAAATAAACAAACTTTCCCATGAATTCTTCCGCCGAGACCGTAGCCCACAAAGGTAAGAAAAGGCCCGCGTACATTAAGTCGGCGGCTATCCTGGTTACGCTCATTGCAGGGGTGTATATACTACATGCGCTGCACGAAACGCTGATTCCGCTCCTGTTCGCCGTGCTGGTTTCCATTCTGCTTTTTCCGGTTTGTGAGCGGCTGGAGCGCTGGAAGTTTCCCCGGATACTGGCTATCATCCTCAGCATCCTGCTATTCATTGTTATTATCGCCGCTCTTATCTGGCTGGTAACCATCCAGGTCGGGGCATTCGCCGACGAAATCCCGCGCCTCACTCAAAAAGCCGAAGTACTGCTGGAGCAGACGACTGCCATGGTGGAGCGCTATTTCAACGTAAGCCGTACGGAGCAGGTCAGCCGGGCCAAGGGGTACCTCATAAACGCCCTTGCTGAAAGTCGCACCACGTTGCTCAATACGGTAATGGCTACCACGGGCACTCTCGCCACGGCTACTTTGGTGCCGCTGTATGTGTTTTTCTTTCTGCTGTACCGCGATTTCTTCCGTCGGTTTGTCCACAAAGCATTTCACAAAGTACCCAAGTACAAACTGAACACAATCCTGAACAAAATATACGAGGTCATTCAAAGCTACCTGGCAGGACTGGTCCTGGTCATTTTTATTGTAGGAGTGCTCAACACCATCGGCTTGCTGATCCTGGGCATCGACTATGCCGTCTTCTTCGGTTTTTTGGCGGCTTTTCTAATCTTGATTCCCTACATTGGTATCCTGATCGGGTCGTTGTTTCCGGCTTTGATGAGCATCATCACCGAAGACTCTGCCTGGTATGCCGCGGGCGTCATCGGTGTGATGAGCTTCGTGCAGTTTCTGGAAGGGAATTTTATTACGCCCAACATTGTCGGTTCCAAAGTGAGCATCAACCCCCTGGCTGCCATCGTCATGTTGCTGCTGGGCGGGCAGCTCTGGGGTTTGCCTGGACTGATACTGGCTTTGCCGCTGACGGCTATTTTGAAAGTTATTCTTGATGCCAATAAAAGTACGGAGCCATTCGGATTCTTGCTGGGGGAACCTGGCAAAGAGGTACAAGAGGAAAAAGAAAAAGAACGGGTGCAGGTGCAGGAGGTTAGGGAGAACCGCCGCCGGCCCGGCAACCCGCAGCGGTCAAAACGCAAACCCCGATCAAAAACTCAGAAAGAAGACAAAGGCTTTGAGGTTACACCTGTCGATGAACCGTTGTCCATTGCGAAGGAAGCCCTCGAAGGGACTGATCTGGTCATAAAAACTGCCGAAAACAAACCGAATCCTCCCAAACGCCGCCGTCCGCAGCGGCGGAAGCCACGACCTGGCAACGATGGAAACCCGGGGGCACCTAAAAATTCAGGGGATCAAGATTCCTGAAATGACCGTTCATTCTGATGCGGCTCTTGGTCTGCTCCATTTCGGCCACGACCGGAATTACTTTTTGTAAATGCTGAATCAGAAATTGCTGCCGGGCGCTCTCTCGCTGTAAAGTAAGTAGTTCGTATTCGTCAGTCAGCGACAGCCCCACCTTGTGTGCTATCTGAAAGGAAAATGGCTTTTGCTCTGCGTCATATTCAACGGGGGTAGTTAGCAGACTGTAAAGAGTGTCCAGTAGTTCAGCCAATTGCGGCAGAGGCCGAATCAGGTCGGTTTCTTCGGGCAGGAAAGTGATTTCGCCACCAGCGTAAAGTTTATCCCCCATTGGGTTGTCGAACGTTTCCAGCTTAAACACTCTGATTCCTTCGGTTGAAATATCCATACTTCCATCGGGATGGCGTTCGTGCAGGGCGGTCACTTTCATTTCGGTACCGCACCCAGGCAGCCGGTCGTCGAGGAAAACAGGGATGCCAAACGTTTTTTCCTCTTCCAGGCATTCATTGATGAGCTGCCGGTAACGTTCTTCAAAAATATGAAGATTCAATTTTTCGCCGGGGTAGGCGACGAGATTCAAAGGGAAGAAAGGTAATAGGGTGGGCACTTTTAATGACGAGTGATGAATGATGAATGATATCCGGGTTGCCGTATCAATTGGCAATTGAGCCGTTGGGTGTTTTCTCGATGCTCAGACCAACTCCTAAAACGAAGGGGAGCGGGTTCTGCCGCATGGATTGGGCAATGGTGATGGTGTACTTTCCGGGCCTGGGGAAACGATAGTTGCGTTGAAAAACAAACTTGTGATCGAATAGGTCGCCCAGTCCGCTACCGCGCGGCTTTCCCGTCACTTCGTCTGAAAGGTACATTTCATCCAGCCGGGAAAAGATGACTTTCCCATCCGGCCCCCGCATCACACGATCAAGGTAAAGGTTGTAATAAGGATACTGCTGCGCATTTCGTACCAGGTAGTAGAGATTGTAAGCCTGCGTGGTGTCGCTAATCTCAAACCGAAAATCGAACTTCTTTTCCACAAACCACTGTCCGTCTTCGATGTCTTCATAGGCTTTGTAAAGCGTGTGCTTATCCTCGCAACCAAAACCGATAAAAACGAAGGTAAACAGAACGGCAGCCTTTGAAAATCTCTTCAGTAACCCTTTGGAATGCCTGATAAATGCACCATCGGCCATGATGGAGCAATGCGTCCTATCTAATATCCCATTTGCACTATCCATTGATTAAGCGTTTTCTTCCTTAAAAAAACGCTTCAGCCAGGTCTGGTCGGCGGGTACTTTCCAGCGTTTCATCCACTGGGCTTTGGTCGAGACGAGGTTATCAAACACGGGCGTATTGGAGAAGAGGACCTCGTCGGCAATGGCTTGCTTGACCGCTGCAACAGGCAGTGTCTGTACAGCTTTCGAAGCATCAAGGTAAGCGACCGAGCGGTCGAAGAAATCAACATTCAACCTGCCTCCCAACTCCTGCAGCCAATGCACCGACTTGTCGATAGAGCAGCCGCTGGGCATTTCGTGCGACTCGTCCACGGCAAGCACTACAAAGCGATTGTGAAAAACCTTTCCCGAAGCAAGCAGAGACTGATTGTGAGCCTCCCACCCATCAATGGCAGCTTCCAGGGTCTGGTTGATCAGGCTCACTTCCTGATCTGTGAGGGAACGATCGGCCTGATAAATCCACAGGCGCGAATCGAAATCTATATCGTCAAAACGAATGTACATGGTACTTATAAGTTTAAGAAAATAAAGTTCATGAGTTGCGCAAAGCCAAACATAAGTTTAGGCGGCAAGGTGCAAAACTAACTATTCGAAGTGGCAAGTGGTACGGGCATCTTACCCGATTTTTCAGAAAAGCCAGCAAAAGCGGCCTCAGCGCTTTACAAACCCTCCGCCTGGGCAATGAGTTCGGCAAGGTCGAGTACGCGGACAGAGTCTTCTTTCTCCTTGTTTTTGACTCCATCGGTCATCATCACCATACAAAACGGACAGGAAACTGCAATGGTGTCGGCACCGGTGCCGAGCGCTTCTTCGATGCGCTCGATATTCACTTCCTTGCGGCCCGGCTCGGCGTCTTTGAACATCTGGGCACCGCCCGCCCCGCAACAAAGCCCCTTGGCTCGGCTGCGCTTCATCTCTACCAAATCGGCGTCGAGGGCTTCAAGTACTGTGCGCGGGGCTTCGTAGATACCATTGGCGCGGCCCAGATAGCAGGAGTCGTGGAAAGTGATTTTGCGGCCTTTGAAGTTGTCTCCGCCCTGCACTTTCACGCGTCCTTCGTCGATGAGCTGCTGCAGAAAGACGGAATGGTGGATCACTTCGTAGTTGCCGCCCAGTTCGGGGTACTCATTTTTAAGCGTGTTGAAACAATGAGGGCACGCCGTCACGATTTTCCTGACACTATACATATCCAGCATCTGGATGTTGGCCATTGCCTGCATCTGGAACAGAAACTCGTTACCCGCCCGGCGGGCAGGGTCGCCGGTGCAGCCTTCCTCGGTCCCCAGCACGGCAAAGTCGATGCCGATCTTGTTCAGGATTTTTACAAAAGCCACCGTAATTTTCTTGCTGCGGTCGTCAAATGAACCCGCGCAGCCCACCCAGAAAAGAATTTCGGGTGATTTGCCTTCGGCCGCCATCTCGGCCATGGTGGGTACTTTATAATGCGTTTCGCTCATTCTTTTTTAAATTAACTACTCATGATCCTATCCAGCTGCCTGCTTACTTCAACTCATCCGCCCAATTGAATCGATCCGCCGGAGAGAATTTCCACGGTGCCTGGCTCGTTTCCAGATTGCTGAACATTCCGTTCCAGGAAGCGGGAGCCTTGGCTTCTTCCATGATTTGAAAACGGCGCAATTGCAGGATAATGTCCAGTGGATTGATCAGAATCGGGCATTCCTGCACGCAGGCATTACAGGTAGTGCAGGCCAGTATTTCCTCTTCCAGAATATAGTCGCCCAGCAAACTTTTGCCGTCATCCACGAACTCGCCGCTGTTGGCCTGCATGTTGCGACCCACGTCTTCCAGGCGGTCACGGGTGTCCATCATAATCTTGCGGGGCGACAGTTTTTTGCCCGTAATATTGGCCGGACAAGCCGCCGTACAACGGCCGCACTCAGTGCAGGAGTAGGAATCCATAAGATTTTTCCAGCTTAAGTCCTGCACGTCCTTGGCTCCGAATCGGCCTGGCGCTTCGGCGGCAGCCGGAGGTGTGCCGGCGGCATCAGCTTCCATGCCCAGCATAATCTTGACTTCCTTCGTGATCTCGGGCATATTATTCATTTCCCCCTTCGGAATCAACCGGGCGAAGTACGTATTGGGGAACGCCAGCGCGATGTGCAGGTGCTTGGAGTACGTCACATAAACTGCAAAGCCCAAAATGCCGACAATGTGAAACCACCACGCTCCGCGTTCCAGCGCGATGAGCGAGCTCTCGCTCCATCCGGAGAAGAGTGGCTTCAGAAATTGGCTGAATAGAAAGTCGCCCGCTTTGGTGTAGTGGACACTGTTAATGTCCTGCAAAACTGAATCTGCCGCATTCATGGTAAGAATGGCTACCATCAGCACGATCTCGAAAATAAGAATCAGATTGCCGTCCAGTTTGGGCCAGCCTTTCATTTCGCGGTGCTTGCTGGCTTGCAGGCGATCCACTTTTACGACATCGCGCCGCAGCAGGAAAATGACGCAAACCGCCAGTACGCCCACGGCCAGAAACTCAAAGAAGCCCAGCAAATACAAATAACCCGAACCGAAAAAGGGGGCAAACATCCGATGCTGCCCCGACAAACCGTCCAGAATAATTTCCAGTACCTCGATATTGATAAGTAAAAATCCGGCATAAAGGATAAAGTGCATGATACCTACGAGCGGGCGGTCGAACATTTTCTTTTGCCCGAAAGCTACGCGTAACATCATCCCCAATCGCTCGGAAGGGTGGTCGGTCCGATCTTCTGAGCGGCCTAACTGGATGGTCTTCTTGATGATTCCGATTCGCCTGGCGATGAGCCAGATGGCGGCGCCCAAGACAACGGCAAAAAGAATTTGTTGAATATATTCCATTGGTTTTAATAACGATAACTCGTGAAATCCGCATCGTCGTGGCCGCTCAGATGCTGATCTGTATTCTCAGCTTCGCCCGCCTTCCAGGTAGTATGCGTGCATACTTATATAACAAATATCGGGTTGAATGTTCTTTTAACAAGGTAGTGCGTCAGTTAATTTATCGCGAAATGAATTAAAACCGTGCCACTTCATCACCAAAGGAGCCCTACTTCCGAAGCGCTACATCCTTGCCTGCCATGCCACTTCCTCCGCGCCCAGTTCCTGCGTCATCATCCGGCAGAGCATAAACAGATAATCCGACAGACGATTGAGGTACCGAATAACGATCTCCTCCACGGGTTCGTGCTCGTGCAGCAGAATAACCGCACGCTCGGCGCGCCGACAGACAGTGCGGGCCACATGGCCGAATGAAACAGATTCGTGACCGCCCGGGAGTACGAAGGCTCGCAAAGTGGGTAATTCGGCGTCCATCGCATCCATTTCAGTTTCCAGAAGCGTGACGTCTTCCTCATGGAAGTCGGGTAGTTTTTTGCGGGTTTGGTCAGGTTCGCTGGCCAGGTGCGAACCGATCGTAAATAGCCGGTCCTGGATTTCCTTCAACAAATCCCGTCGTGTGGAGTTTACCGGTTGGTCGCGCAATAGACCTATATAAGCGTTGAGCTCATCGACCGTTCCGTATGCATCGATTCGGATATGGGCCTTGCTCAAGCGAGTGCCACCGATAAGGGCCGTAGTGCCGCTGTCGCCGGTTTTAGTGTATATTTTCATGGTTTTCGAAGGAGGTTGGGCTTTATGGTTAGGTTTTCGGTATGCTTCCGCTCTGACATACCAGTCATTACGATTAGGTTTTAGGATTGCGCAGCCCTAATTTTGCCGGAAATTTAGATTCTGTCCCAGAACATAATTTTGAGGCACAGACACCTGGGAAAGTACCTCTTATTCTCTATCATCAACTGTCAACAGCACGGATTGGCACTTTGGGGTGTCCATCCGTCTCCATCAAATTGAAAGTCTCTACATTTAGCATAAAAATTTGGCGCTGGTTCTCTATTCTTTTGGTAGTCGGGGCCTTAGGGTGGACGTATTCGCTGTTGCCGGATCTGGTGGCGGTGAACTTCGCCCCCTCCGGCGCAGCCGAAAACTACCTGGAAAAATCGACGATTTTTTACATCGCCATGGGACTGATCATTTTTAACAATGTAGTCATCCGGGCCGTGGCCAAGCAAATTGGTAAAGTTCCGATCAACCTACTGCCTTTACCCAACCGCCGTGTCTGGGCTGACCATCGCGAGGAGCTGGACGAGCATCTGACCAATTGGCTGTATTGTTTGGTCGCTGCCATCAATACCATTGTGGCCCTGAGTTTGTTTGCCCTAGGTACTTTGAACAGTAATCAGTTCAGGCAGGACGTGTTCTCATTTGCCTGGCTGTTCTATCTGGGTTTTGGAATGCTGATCGTAATTTTCATCGCTTTGCCGGTCCGGCTGATGCGCCCACCTGTGCCGGAAATCTCGCTGGACTGAACATGCCGGAAATTCACCTCAGCGACTACACCTACGAACTACCCGACGAGCGCATCGCCCGTTACCCCGTTTCGCCACGCGACTCTTCCAGGTTGCTGGTGTACGAGAACGGTGAGATCAGCCATCACCGATTCCACCAACTTACCGAACAACTACCCGCTGAAAGTCTGCTGGTGTTTAACGATACCAAAGTCATTCCAGCGCGGGTGTATTTCCAGAAGCCTACGGGCGCGACCATCCAACTGTTGCTGCTCAACCCCGAAGCGCCAACCGGGGTCATCAATGACGCCATGCTGGTCACGCGGCAGAGCATCTGGACCTGCATGATCGGGAACAAAAAACGCTGGAAATTTGGCGAAAAACTAATCAGTGACCTGCAAATAGGTGGACAGACCATCACACTGGAAGCCAGCTATGCAGATTATGATCAGAATTTAGTACAGCTCGACTGGGATAGCGAAGTGCCTTTCCTGGAAATCGTGAAGGCGCTGGGCGAAATTCCGTTGCCGCCCTACTTGCGTCGCGACACCGAAGCGCAGGACACGCAGTCTTACCAGACCGTATACGCCCGGCAGGAAGGGGCCGTCGCCGCCCCCACCGCCGGCCTGCATTTTACGGATGCAGTACTTTCAGCTCTTGCCGCAAAAGGTATAGAAAAAACCTTCCTGACCCTGCACGTGGGGGCAGGTACTTTTCAGCCTATTAAGGTTGAAAACGTACAGGAACACCACATGCACTCCGAACAGGTTGTATATACCCGCGAATTGGTACAGCAACTCCTCAAACGGGTCCGGCATATTGTGTCGGTAGGGACTACTTCGCTACGTTCGCTGGAAAGTTTGTATTGGTTCGGGGTTAAGCTGCTGCGGCAGGAAACAGAAGAATTCTGGATTGAAAAACTATACCCTTATCAGTTCTCGGATATTGAACTCCCAACTGCCGCCGAAGCTTTGGGGGCAGTACTTGATTTTCTGGAAAAAAACAACCGGGACGAAATCACCGGTCAGACGGAGATCTTTATTTTCCCAGGTTACCGCTTTCGTTTGTGTAAAGGATTGATTACTAACTACCATCAACCTGGCTCAACCCTCATTTTGCTGGTAGCGGCCTTTATTGGCGAGGATTGGCATAAGGTGTACGATGAAGCCCTGACAGGGGATTATCGCTTCTTAAGCTACGGAGATTCTTCGCTGCTGTGGGGAAACACTACGGCCAGCCTGTGAAGAACCGTCTGCTCTCCCTTGACGTCCTGCGCGGCCTGACGATCATGCTGATGACGATCGTGAACAATCCCGGCGACTGGGGGAACGTCTATCCGCCATTCCTGCACGCCGAGTGGCATGGCTTCACGCCCACTGACCTGGTTTTTCCCACGTTTCTTTTTATCGTCGGCATCACTACCGTATTGGCTACGCCCCGGAAAGTACTCGACCGTGCGGCAGGGGAAAAAATCCTGACGCGCTTTCTGCGGATTTTCTCCCTGGGACTGTTTCTGAATTTCTTTTCTAAAATCCAGATTTTTGGTCTGGACGACGTAGCCCTGTTAGCTGTGAAGCTGCTGATTACTGCTTTGGTGGTGGCTGCCTTATTTGGTAAATATGACCGCCGACGAGAGCTTTATGTGGCTTTGGGGGTTTTCAGCTTGATGTTTGTCCTGGCCTTCGGAGGCTTTGAGGACTATCAGAACGTCCGGCTTCCCGGGGTACTGCAGCGCATCGCGGTAGTTTATCTGGTAGTTTCGCTGCTGTACCTGACTACCTCCGTGTCTACGCAGGCACTGATCGGCATCGGGATTTTATTGGCATACTGGGCTATCATGACGCTCATTCCGGTGCCGGGGGTGGGGGAGGCAAACGTAGAGAAAGGAACAAACCTGGCAGCCTGGCTGGACTATCTCGTGCTACCCAACCACCTCTGGGTAACTTCCAAAACCTGGGACCCCGAGGGGCTCCTCAGTACGTTGCCCGCTGTCGGTACGGGCATCGCCGGGTTGCTGACTGGCGCATTGCTGACCGCAAATCTCTCCGAGCAAAAGAAATTTGGATATTTACTGGCGGGTGGTGTTGCGGGTGTTTTGCTCGGCTTGCTGTGGAACACGGCTTTTCCCATCAACAAAGCCCTCTGGACGAGCTCGTATGTGCTGTACGCAGCGGGTATCGCATTACTACTGCTCGCGGTACTTTATTTTGTCATTGACTATAAAGGAAGCAAAGGCTGGATCACGCCATTTATAGTTTTTGGGGTAAATCCCATGGTTGTATTTTTCTTCTCGGGAATTATTCCCCGCGTTTTAGGGAGCATCAAAGTCAATAATCCAAGTACCCAGATTACAGATGATCGCATTGGATTGCAAACGTACATTTACAAATTCCAGATTGCCCCGTACTTTTCCGACCCCAAAGCCGCATCATTAGCGGGAGCATTGGTTTATCTGGCGATTTGGTTCTTGATTCTGTACATTTTCTACCGGAGAAAAATGATCTTTAAGGTTTAGAAACCCTCGCGCTCGCAGACTTGCTATTTTCAGCTAAATGCGCAACTTTTGCGGCCCGATACGCTGAGACGCAGTTCGGAAGTTAGCTTTCAAAATTCCTTTTATGCCTGATAATGATATGCCGGTCGGACGACCACGATTTCTGACCTTTATTTGTATGCTGACTTTCCTGAGCGCCATTTCAGGACTATGGACTCAGGCCGACCGGCTGTGGAGTCCCGGCGTAGTGGCCGACCAGACCCGCCAATTCTTTGAACGGGTGCAGGAAGGCATGGAAGCGCAAAACAACCCGGAAAGTGCCCAAATGGTCGAGAGTTTTTTTGATTCGATGTATGACGAACTCTCTGCCGATAAAATCCGCACGAGTGCCATCATCATGCTGATTTACGAATCACTCACGTTGTTTGGCGCATACCTGATGTGGGGCTTGCAGAAACGGGGATTTCATCTCTATCTGGCAGGCGTAGCAGTGGCCATCCTTGGCCCAATCGTCCTGATTGGCGGTTGGCTAGGGGGAATGACGGCTTTCGGCGGCGCTTTTTTCAGCATTATTTTTGCCTTTCTCTACCGCTCGCAGTTGAAGTACATGGTCTGACGAGCGCAGCCATCAAGCTGCGCTCGAATCTCAGTTGGAGTGGTGGTAAAGTAAAAAGAGAAAGAGGTACAGCCAAAGTACGTCCACGAAATGCCAGTAAATGGTCATCAGGCTTACTTTCAGCTGGTTGGGTGGGTTGACGCTGTACACGAACGAGTCTATGTAAGAGCGATTCTTGGTAGCTTCCCGGAACAAGAACCCCATAAAGATCAGCCCGCCCAGAATATGAAGGACATGCAGCCCCGTGAGCACATACACGAATCCTGCTGAGGGGTTATCCTGCATGATGATTCCCTGCTCCGTCATTTGCAGCCAGCCGTAGCCCTGCATTCCTACGAAAGCCATTCCCAGAAAGAGTGTAATGCTCAGGCAAGTACGATATAGCGCGAAGCGCTCTTTATAAAAAGCATCTTTGGCTTCGTGTAAACTAATGCTACTCAGAATAATGACTACCGTGCTCAGCCAAAATACGCCGGGCAGAGGTGTGTTGTTCCAGCTTGGCCCCACCTTGCGGACGATGTAAATCCCCAAAATGACGGTAAATATGAGTACGCTGCTCACGATACCCAGCCACAGCAGGAAATGCAGCGGCTCGCGGCGCTTGGTGAATGGGTTTTCTTTTGAAGAGATTTTAGGCCTGGTAGGCATCGATCAGTTAGATATGAGTGACAGGGGCGCTGTCTGGTGAGTGAGTAGAGCCGGTTCAATCACAACTCAAAAAGTTGGTGTTAATGCAAAAACTCAATTTAACTCCCCTTTCCAAACGGTTGAGTTCTGGAAATTGTTCGCCGGATCAGGCTCGTGGTCAAAGATTCCATAAACCGTGGAACCCGAGCCACTCATACTGGCGTACTGAGCCCCAAGGTCGTAGATTTTCGCTTTAATTTGGGGCAAAACGGAGTGATTTTTAAATAAGCTTTCTTCAAAATCGTTCTTAACAAAATCGCGCCACTGCCCGATGGGTTTTTGTAAAAGCTCACGTAAATCCTGAGTAGGCACCCGTGGCGTGATGCCTGAGTAAGCTTCGGCAGTTGAAATGTGCAGGCCCGGATTTACCAACAAAATCCACTTTCCGGTCAGTCGTAGGGATGTTTCTTCAAATTGATCTCCTTTGCCAAAACAGTACATCGGTTTGTTTTCAATAAAAAAAGCGCAATCGCTGCCCAGCGAGCGAGCGTATTTCTGTTGATTTTCGGTGGAAATGTCCAGAGAGAAAAGCTGGTTCAATGCTTTAATCGTAAAGGCGGCGTCCGCCGAGCCGCCGCCGAGTCCTGCCCCGATAGGTACTGCTTTGAGTAGATGAATGCTGACGGGCGGCAAAGCAAAATCCTCGGCCAAGAGACGATAAGCTTTCAGGCATAAGTTAGAATCTTGATTGCCCGGAATGCTCAGGCCGGAAGAAGTGAAGGAAACTACCTGGTGATGCCAATCTGTTTGAGGCA
The DNA here is from genome assembly GCF_014651615.1 of Persicitalea jodogahamensis. GTDB lineage: Bacteria > Bacteroidota > Bacteroidia > Cytophagales > Spirosomataceae > Persicitalea > Persicitalea jodogahamensis. Next base: position 75,577 of record NZ_BMXF01000001.1, read on the forward strand.
AAATTTCCAGCGCATCTGCCCAGCCTACCGGATAAAAGCACGACTCAAGATTGTGGAATCCATCGGGGCGCTTTCCGACAATGTTTAGCCCGATGTTGATTTTGGCGTTGGGGAAAGTGACCATTTTTTATAGAAGGTGGAAAAGGTAACTAGGTTATACTATTTGTAAAAAGACAGAGGTTCCTGAATCTCATCACATGGCCTTCCCCTTTTTGCCTACCTTTGCTTTTTTATCCAAAAATAGAATTCAGCCAGGCAAATGGCAAAACGAATCAAGTACGGGCAGACCTGGTGGGGCCAGCAGTGGATCAGTGTGCTGGAAGGTATGGATCAAAGCGGACGCCTGGCGCGGGGCCGCACCTATGCCAATGGTGGTGCCGTGCAATCGATAGATTTCGAGGGCAATACAGTTAAAGGTAAAGTTCGTGGTACCAGGCCAATCCCCTATAAAGTCAAGTTCAGAATTGAACCTTTGTCGGCTTCAGACAAGGCCAAAACAATTAGTCTGATTACTGACAACCCACTTTTCCTTACTCAACTTCTCAATCGCCAACTACCCGCTGACCTGTACGAAGCCTGCCGGAGCATTGGCGTCGATCTGTTTCCTGAGAGCTGGAACGAATTCGACGCGGCCTGCACCTGTCCTGACTGGAGTGTACCCTGCAAGCATCAGGCCGCTGTACTTTATCTGGTAGCCAACGAAATCGACAAAAACCCTTTTCTGATTTTTGAACTTCGCGACTTTGATTTGTTCAAAGCGTTAGAGGGCCTGGGGCTGGCATCTGCCGAGCAGAAGGACGTGGAAATTCTGGACGTTTCCGCGCTACGCAAGCCCGCCGAGCTGGGGGAGGAAATCGAATTCCGGCCTGACGAGGGGCTCTATGACGTTGTAGATTTCTCTAAACTACCTGATTGCCGTGATGACCTGCTGTCGCTGCTGGCCGACGCACCGCTTTTTTATAAATCAGGGAATTTCAAAATCGTTTTGCGTGATGCTTACATAGACGCCCAGAAAAAAGCCCATGCTCTGGCTATTGCCGATGCCTCGGATGATGACAGAACGCCACCCGAATCAGAAGAACGCAAGCACGACTATGATAAGGACCTTGATGCTGTGGAGAGCGGCGAGATCATCTGCGACGAGGCAATGGGATTTTTACAGGCCAATTTTCGTGATGTTAACGAGCGGCTTGTGCAGCAATTCAATGAAGTAGGTAAACTACTGGAATGGTTGCAGCATTTTCCCGTCAGTCAGCTGCCGCAACTTTCCCCCCTGCTACGGGGGTTGTATTTGACTAACCGCTTCACCAACAAATTGCTGGAGACAGGTGGTGTTCTGCCGCAGCTTCTGCGGGTGCAACTCAAGAAAGAAGCCTATTTTGTGCGCTGGGTTCCGGCTTTGCTCAATGAAGATATCGCTCAGGTCGCAGAACACCTCAAAAGGCTGCTTCCACCGGATTTTTTGTTTTATAAAATCGGCCGGAACGATATATATGAACCCCTTGAAAGCGAGTGGTTCCCGCTACTGTGCTCGCTGCTGTTGACCGAGCGCATGCGGCAGTTCAACGATCGGTACCATTATAAGGATACTGAGGTTGAAGACATGTTTTTCCGGCGCGAGTTCATACGGTTCAGTGGTTTCGACAGCCGCGAGATTCCGGCCAATATTCAGCTATGGCTCAATAAGTTTTTTATTGCCCAGCGCGATTTCGTCCCTGTCATTCAGGTGGAGGACGACCATGACACCGGAACCTTCGTGGTTCATATTTTGGTGGAAAATAAGGAGCAGTCAATGACGGCCCCCATTGCCTTCACGGACTTTATGGAGCAGCCCGATTATGCGCCTGTCAGGATGGGTGTGCTGCGTGACTTGTCAATGATGGCCGAGCACTTTCCTCAGCTCAATACGCTTATCTCATCCAAAGGCCTGGAGGAACTTGCCTTCAGCGCACGGCAATTCCCCGAGGTACTTTTCAAGATGCTCCCGCCCTTAAAGCTGTTTGGCATCCGCATCATGCTGCCCAAATCGTTGCGTAAGCTGGCCCGTCCGCAGCTTTCCATGACGCTCGACGATGAGGAAAATGGCAGGGTGTCGGCCAGTTCGGTGATTAGTCTGGAAGAGATGCTGGGTTTCCGCTGGGAAGTCGCCATCGGCGACCAGCACGTGGATACCAGGGAGTTCGTAAATATTGTCGAAAAGTACCGCGGACTGGTCAAGATCAAGGATCAGTACGTTTATCTGGATGAAAATGAAATCCGCTCGCTGCTGGATAAACTCAAAAATCCGCCCGAACTGGATTCGCAAACACTCCTGCAGACGGCCCTGACCGAAGAGTACCAGGGCTCAGGTGTAAAGCTGACAGATGCCGCCCGCAAGCTTATAAAAAATCTCACAGGCCCCGAGGCCGTGAATCTGCCCAAACAACTCGACGCCACCCTGAGACCTTACCAGGTACGCGGTTACGAGTGGCTGTATAAAAATGCCCGCATTGGTTTTGGGAGCCTCATCGCCGACGACATGGGCCTGGGCAAAACGTTGCAGGTGATCGCCGCCTTGCAGAAATTCAAGGAAGAGGGGGCCTTTAAGAAAAATAAGGGTTTGGTGATTCTGCCCACGACGCTACTTACCAACTGGAGCAAGGAAATCGCCCGCTTTGCGCCCGGCCTGAGAGCGCATGTGTATCACGGCCCCAATCGCAGCAAATTGGGTTTCAAGGATACCGATCTGGTGCTAACTACCTACGGGGTAGTGCGCAGCGAGGAAGATACGTTTACCAAAACCAACTGGCCCGTGGTGGTGATCGATGAAGCCCAGAACATCAAGAACCCCGCCACGGCCCAAACCAAGGCAGTAAAGAAGATAAAGGCGGGTGTTCGTATTGCCATGAGTGGCACGCCCGTCGAAAACCGGCTGAGTGAGTACTGGAGCATCATCGACTTTGCCAATAAGGGCTACCTCGGTTCGCTCAAAAAATTCAGCCAGGATTTCTCCATTCCCATCGAAGTGGACCGCGATCAGCATCGTCTCGACGTTTTTCGGCGCATAACTGAGCCGTTTATTCTGCGGCGCGTTAAGACGGACAAGAGCATTATCCAGGATCTGCCCGACAAGATCGAGATGGACCAGAGTTGTCAGCTATCGGGCGAGCAGGCAGCCTTGTATCAGAGCGTCGTGGACACGGCCCTGCGCGGCATTGAAGGCGCAAAGGATGGCTTCAAGCGCAGCGGTATGATTTTCAAGATGATGACGGCCCTGAAACAAATCTGCAACCATCCTACACATTATCTGAAAAAAGGCGGCACCGACCCGGCAGCCTCCGGCAAGAGTGCGTTGCTACTCGACCTGGTGCAACAATTGCTGGAAAACGGCGAGAAAGCTTTGATTTTCACGCAGTACGAAGAAATGGGAATCCTGTTGCAAACCATGTTTGAAGAGCAGCTCGACCTGGAAGTACCTTTCCTGCACGGCGCCGTGAGTCGCAAAAACCGCGACGAAATGGTGGAGGATTTCCAGACCAACCGCGCGACGCGATTACTGCTGCTATCACTGAAAGCAGGGGGCACGGGCCTCAACCTGACTGCAGCCAACAATGTGATTCACTATGACCTGTGGTGGAACCCCGCCGTGGAAGCCCAGGCCACCGACCGCGCCTTCCGCATCGGACAGACCCGCAACGTGCTGGTGCATCGTCTCATCACCGAAGGTACTTTCGAGGAAAAGATCAATCAGCTGATCCAAAACAAGAAAGAACTCGCCAATCTCACCGTCGCCAACGGCGAAACCTGGATCGGGGAGTACTCCAATGCGGATTTGAAGGAGTTGGTGGCTTTGAAGTGAATGGTTTGATTGACTGTCTGATAATCGTTAGATTTGATAAAAAATCAAAAAATGTACATCAGCGATAGAATTACAATTGATGGGAACCTTTGTAATGGTGGACCCACGATTAGAGGAATGGGGATCACCGTCAGGACTATTTTAGAGTTTGTTTTTGCTGGTGATAGCCATGAAGATATTCTTTCTCAGTATCCTGATCTGGAAGCAGAGGATATTGAGGCGTGTCTGCAATTTGCCTTAGCTAGTGCAGATCGGCAGCATACGATCAAACAGATTGCCGCATAATCTATGCCTAACTATCTGATCGATATTAATCTGCCCTATTATTTTTCGCTTTGGAATAATGAAGTGTACGTCCATCAAGTAACGGAATACTGGTTGGTGGAACCTGCCGAAAAAGCAGTTTTCGAGTATGTCCTGAATGATGAGGAAAAGTACATTGGTTTAAAACCCGCCACCCGCCATATCATTTCGCCTTCTTTTCCTGATATGCTGATTGATTTGGGGAGAGTTTTCGGTTGAGGGAATATTAAATATCTTTTCTTCGAGCGAAACGCTGAAGTATCAGCAGACGCTTTGACTAGTGGACACTAAATCACTAGCTTTGTCAAAAAAAGAAGCCGTAACACGGCAGATGCTGTCCTACGCATCCACTTACCAAATTCCAACTCATTGAATTATCTTTCGGCAGAAAACGTCTCCAAGTCTTTTGGAGAAAAATGGCTTTTTAAAAACGTGACCTTCGGCATGAGTCGGGGCGATAAGGTGGCATTGATTGGCACCAACGGCACAGGGAAAACTACCTTCATGAATATCCTGGCCGGGCGCATTTCTCCCGACAGCGGTGAGGTTAATATTCGCAAGGAAATCAGGGTGGGGTACTTGGATCAGAACCCTCTTTTTGACGATGAACTACCGGTCATTGAGGTGATCTTCGTCTCTTCCAACCCGGTGGCCAATGTAGTCAGACGCTATGAGCATGCCCTCGCTACGGGAAATAACGATGCCCTGACGGATATCTTGGAAGAAATGGATCACCTGAAAGCGTGGGATTTCGAAGCTCGCGCTAAGGAAATTCTGGGCCGACTGGGTATTCACGACGTAGACGCCCGCTTCGGGACGCTTTCGGGCGGTCAGCGTAAGCGCGTGGCACTGGCCAAAGTACTGCTGGAAGAGCCCGATTTGCTGTTGCTGGATGAGCCTACCAACCACCTGGATCTTGCTACCGTCGAATGGTTGGAAAATCACCTGAATACCCAGAATACCACGTTGCTGGTAGTTACGCACGACCGTTATTTTTTAGATAAAGTGTGTAACAATGTGCTGGAATTGGATCACGGCTCGGCATACACCTATAAAGGCAATTATGCCTATTTTCTGGAAAAAAAATCGGAACGGGAGGAAGTGGAAGCCGCCGAAATCGACAAGGCCCGCAACCTCATGCGAAAGGAACTGGACTGGATCAGGCGGCAACCCAAGGCGCGGGGTACTAAGGCCAAGTACCGGGTGGATGCTTTTGAAGGCCTGAAAGATAAGGCCAGTCAGAAAAAATTCGATAACCAACTGGAACTGAATGTGCGTTCCACGCGGCTGGGTAGCAAGATCATCGAACTGGAAAGCGTAGGAAAAGGGTACGATGGTCGTGAACTGATCCACAATTTCGTCTATACTTTTCGGAAAGGCGACCGTATCGGCATCGTCGGGCCGAACGGCATGGGCAAGACCACGCTGCTGAAAATGATCACGGGCGAGGTACGGCCCGATAATGGCCAGGTAATACGCGGCGATACGGTGCAGTTTGGCCACTACACGCAATCAGACCTGGATTTTGAGCCGGGACAGCGGGTCATCGAGATTGTGAAAGAGATAGCTGATGTGGTGCGGCTCGGCAATGGGCAAACCGTCATGGCGTCGAAGTTTCTGGAAACATTTCTCTTCCCCCCCGAAAAACAGTACGATTATATCGAGAAGCTTAGCGGAGGCGAAAAGCGACGGCTTCAATTGTTGCTGATGCTGATGAAGGAACCTAATTTCCTGATTCTGGATGAACCAACCAATGACCTTGACATCAGTAGCCTGAACGTATTGGAAGAGTTTCTTTCCAATTTTCCGGGCTGTCTGATGATCGTTTCGCACGACCGTTACTTCCTCGACCAACTGGTTGACCACCTTTTTGTTTTTGAGGGAGACGGAAGAATCAAGGATTTCCCCGGCAACTACTCCGACTACCGCCTGTGGCTGGAAGAGCAGGAGGCCGCCGAAAGGAAAGAAAACAGCAGCCAATCAGGGGCTAAAACTCCGGCAAATGGCCAGGAAGTACCCCTTGTTCAGGAAAGCGTAGCTAAAACCGATACCACGAAACGCAAGTTGAGTTTTAAGGAGCGGCGCGAGATGGAGCAACTGGAAACCGAAATGCCGAAACTGGAAAAGCGCAAAGCGCAACTGGTCGAAAAGCTCGGTACGGGCGGCTCGCACGAAGAGCTCATGGAATGGTCGGTCGAAATCGAGGCAATCAACGACTCACTGTCGGAAAAGGAGATGCGCTGGCTGGAGCTTTCGGAAATTGCGTAGCTTTGGGCAAATTCCCACCTATGGACGCTATTGTCGAGTTTTTTCAATACATTCTCAATTCCGAAGAAATCATCCGCACAGGCGGACTGATTGTCATCACACTCATCGTGTTTGCTGAGAATGGCCTCTTCTTCGCCTTCTTCCTGCCGGGCGACTACCTCGTTTTTCTGGCGGGTGTTTTTTGTGGCACCCGAACACTGGACGTCCCGATCTCGACGCTCCTGATAAGTATGATTGCAGCGGCGATATTGGGCTCGTTGGTAGGCTATTTGTTTGGTCGCTTCTTCGGTGACCGGCTTGAAACGCAGCGAGAGTCTTTCTTTTTCAAAAAGAAAAATATCGAAACTACCCGGAAGTACTTTGACAAATACGGCAGTCGCACGCTCATCATCAGCCGTTTCCTGCCAATTGTCCGCACTTTTGCTCCCATTCTGGCGGGTTTGGTGCGCATGCCCATCCCTTCCTTTATGACCTATAATGTAGTGGGAGGGATGATATGGATACTGACGCTTACGGGCGGTGGGTACCTTTTCGGAGAGCAGTTTCCGTGGATAGTGAACTACGTTCACTATGTGATTATATTCTTCCTGGCTATCACAACCTTCACAGTGGTCAAAGGATATCTCAACGCCCGCAAGTCCTCGCTTTAAAAAGCCTTCAGACTCAAATCCAGACTCTTAATCTGATGGGTCAGTGCGCCGCTTGAAATGCTGTCCACGCCTGTTTCGGCCACGGCACGCAAGGTAGTTTCGTTGATATTGCCCGAAGCCTCGGTTTCGATGCGTCCGCCGATCTTTCTGACTGCCTCACGCATGTCTTCCAGTGAAAAATTATCCAGCATGACAATGTCTGCCCCGCCCAGGCGCAAAACCTCGTCCACCTCGCCTAAGTTGCGGGTTTCGATCTCTATTTTAAGATCGCGACCTGTTTTCTCAAGGTACTGATGGGCACGGACGAGCGCTGCCTGAATGCCCCCGGCGTAATCGAGGTGGTTATCTTTCAGCATGATCATGTCGTAAAGACCCATGCGGTGATTGTGTGCTCCACCAATGCGGGTGGCCATTTTTTCAAAAAGGCGAAAATTAGGCGTCGTCTTTCGGGTGTCAAGTAGCTTTACGGGCAGGTCGGCAATCAGGTCTACCATGCTCCGGGTGTAGGTAGCGATACCGCTCATGCGTTGCATGATATTAAGCATCAACCGCTCAGCCTGCAGGATGGAACGCGCGCTTCCTTCGACGGTAAGAACGATGTCGCCAACTTCGATGCGGGCGCCATCCTGAATTTTAACCTCTACTTTCAGTGCAGGATCGACTTCATCGAAAACGACGAGAGCCACTTCCACGCCCGCCAGCACGCCGGCTTGCTTTACCAGCAGTCGGGCACGTTTTGTGGCGGTTTCGGGTACGCAGGAAAGGGAGGAGTGGTCGCCATCGCCAATATCCTCGCGCAGGGCGAGGCGGATGAGGTCGCGGAGTTCGTGGGGGTTGGTTTCGGTCATGCCGGAAAATTACGGGGAATCGCGCAAAGTCGCAAAGCTGCTCAGCCAATTCCTTCTCTTATTCCAGAAAACCAGTACTCCCAGACCAAGCAGCAAAATGCCTCCCACGATCCAGATGCCGGCATAATGTTTCTGGCAGACCGGCTCGGCCTGACCAATCAATACCAGCCCCGCCCAGGCGTACGGTAGTTGATCTTCGGGATCTGCGTCAGCCAACCACGCCCTTTGGGCATTTTGCAGGGCTTCGTCCAAAGAAAGGCCCCGGCTGACATTTTGGTGAAAAAGCTCGGTTAGCCGGTAGGTAGGCTTGTCTTCCACACTCCACAGTGTGGTGAGAGTGCTGGGAATTCCGACCGCCGCAAAGCCGCGGGCCAAGCTAAATACACCCTCACCACGCTGGTTTTGGCCGATGCCCGTTCTGCAGGCCGAAAGTACCATAAGTTGGGTAAGGAATGGGGTGCCGGGTACTTCTGAAAGGCGAAGGAGCGAATCGGCGAAGTAGAGCTTTGGCTCCACCCGGCTGCTATCGGCGGTAGCGTGGGTGAAAAGCTGCACAACTCGATGGCGGGGCGCTTGTTTTAAAAAGGCCCCCCGTGACGCGGCGGTCTTTACCAGATTTTTGGCAAAAAAGAATTCTTTACTCACATTATCCAGGGATTGGTCCGACTGCGTGAGCGAGACCTGTTTCAAGTCAGGCGCGAAGTCAACGGGAGCCATGCCCAGAAAAGTACGCGAAGAGGGCCACCAGCCTTCCGCCTGGCGGGGGGCGCGTTCCAGAAAACCAGCGGAGTAAGTATAACTGATCGCGTGGTGCAGTACGAGGTAGTTGGGCTTGGTGGGCGAAAGGCTGAGGGCGGCAAAGGGGATGAGGGGCCCATCGGGAGAAATGATCAATTTGGTATGGGCTTCCAGCTCGAACGGTTCTACCAACACCTGGTAAAGGCCATAAGCTGCCTTGAGATAATCGGGAAAGTGGCCATTCTGAGCCTCTCGGCTGATCAGCAGCCTGTTCATTTCGTTCAGGTAGTTCCAGTATTTCTCCCGGTTGAGTTGTTGAAAAGTTATGCGTTCGGGGCTGACGCAGATCCCATATACTGCGCTGTCTCCCACAAAATAGGATAAGAAAGCGGCTGACTTCTTCGCCTGACCATCAATGAGCTTTTGCCGGATGGCCGACAGGCCCGGAACGCGGTTGTCGTAGCGGGCGTAGAAATACCTGGGGTTGGTTTTCTCCAGCCGGTCGATAAAAGCATCCTGCTCTTCCATCATCGCCAACAATTCCCCGCGCAACCGGGTGAGGCTCGTGTCGGAAAGCGTCTCATCAGTCAGCAGCTTTTCCAAGTTCCGGGTGGCCTGCCGTAGCTTTTGCTCCTCAGTTTTCTGTTGGGCATTAAGTTTCGCCTCCGCCGTATGTTCATTCAATTGATCGTTGAGCAACACGGCACGACTTTTCTCGAAGAAATGCAAGGCTGCTACGGGGTCATTGAGCAGGTAGCATGTTTGAATGGCCCGCTCGTAGGTGGTGCGTGCCTTGCTGCGCCAGTGCAGCTTGGTGCCTTCGCCGGTATGGTCCCGGCGCATGAGGTCAATCAGGCTGTCGGCCAGCATATAGGTGCGCAGGGCGTGTTTGAGTTTTACTCTGTCATCACCTGTGTGTCTGGCGTAGTCGAGCCAGGTATCGGCTTTGTCCTGGACTATGCTGAGGAAGTAATCCCGATGGGAAGCCAGACGGATTAGTCTGGCCGCGGGTAGGGAAGCAACGCTCGTCTGGTCGAACCCAATTGATAAAGCGTTGAGCCCCTGCTGGTGGTAGTTGAGTGCCCGTTCGAAATTTTTGCGCTTACGTTGCAGCAAGGCCATGTAGTCCAACAGAATACTCTTACTGGACTTACTTTTATTAATCCGCAATGCTTCTTGAAAATAGTTTTGCGCCTTGGCATCATTACCCATGTCCAGATAGGCAGCGCCCAGGGAAGTGGCGTAATCGGACAGGTTCTCATTGTTATTCTTTTTGGCCATCGCGTAGGCCAAATGGTAATGCGACAGGCTTTCGTCCAGTTGGCCCATGTCGTACAGAATACCTCCCAGCATCCTTTCCTCGCCGCTAAGCGTACGGTGGTGTTCGGGAAATTGGAGAATCAGGGCAATGGCCCTTTCAAGAGTTTGTCTGGCTTCGGGCAACCGACCCAGTTCGGCCAGCACCTGGCTTTTTTGCACCAGCAGTTTGGAGGTGATTACATCATCGCCTACCCGAAGAGCGACTTTTTCTCCCTCTTCGGCGTAATTCAGTGCCCTGTCGTAATCACCCACCATGCGGTAGTGGCCGATGACGTAAGGATAAGCCGAGTTGAGCGACTGCGATGCCTGCGGCTGATCCTTTCCCAGCTCAATGGCCTTGGATAGAGCTAAAATGGATTTTTCGGCCGCGTTGTCATAGTCATAGTAAACGCCCTGGCGGTAATTGGCCAGGACCAGGTCACTATTTTTCAGAGTGAGGTTGGGATGAGCGTAGGCGTCGATGACCCGCTGGGAGCAGACGATGGCCGGAGCTATGTCTGTGTTGAAAGAATAAGCAAAATAATAATGCACCCGGGCCAGTTCATTGAGGGCACTCACGTAGTTCGAATCAGCCACCGGGTAGCATTTCTGGTAGTCTGACAACCAGCCTTCCAGATTCTGGCGTTGTCGTACCAGTGCCAGGCTGTCGAAGCCCGTAGCGGTGATTCCCTGCAACCGGGAGTGGAAAGCGGTACGACCCTGGCATTGAGCAAACAACTGAATGTTTGCCAGGAAGTAAAGTCCCAAGCCCAGTAGTAGCGTTCGCATTTCCAGTCATTTATATTCAGGTGTTTCTACTGAATGTAACTTCCCCGATGGTCTTGGCTGTTATTTCATCCAGTACTTGCTGTCGGGAAAGGCCAGCTGTTTCGATAGTGGCCAAAGCGCAAGCCACGTAAGGAGCCGCAAAGGAAGTCCCCTGAAGCGTATGATTAGGACTGTCCGTCAAAGGTAGGGCCGACGGAAATCCGCCCAATCGGCCTGACTTGGCCGTGAGCGATACCGCCGCGCCTGTGTTACCCTGCACGCTGCCATCATAGAAGGAGTTGACGGTGATAACTTTTTCCAGGCTGTAGGTACCCTCCGATACCCCAAACTGGGCGGGATAGATCGAAGTACCGTCAAGGCTAATATTTTCGTTGCCCGACGAGGCCACTACCCATACGCCCAGATCGGTCAGCGTTTTTATTTTTCGATACAAAAGATCCAGGGCATTCGAGTCGAGCCTGCCGCCGAAGCTGGCGTTAAGTACCTTGATGGGCATTCCGGCGGTCTTTTTGGCGATAAGGTAATTAAGACCACTCAGTACGTCGGCGAGCGTTCCCTGAGCCGCGCAGTTAAATGATTTCACAGGAAGCACCTGACAGCCGTTCCGGTTGAGGATGCCTGTAATGAGCGTGCCATGACGCCCGACGTTTCTTCGCTGCCGGATTCCGCCTTTGGCCTGCTCGTCTTCAACCTCTTCATCCACCTTATGGTCGTCGTAGGGGCTTGACTTGATTTGGGCCGCGGTCAGTGGAGTAAGTACTGCCAACTGCTGGAAGAATACCGGCTTCTGTAGATAATGAACAATGCTGCAATAGCCAAAATCCGCTCCTGAAAGGCAAGAATCTGCGGGCGCCCGGGCTATTTTAAACTTGAAAGGATTCCCTTCGGTATCAATCAACGGTTCCGCAGACTCCCATTTGTACTTGAGGCCCGTATCCATGACAGCTACGATGGGGTCTTTGGCTCTTTCAATACTATTCGAATAATGCGCTCCATCGCTATTTTCGAAGACCCTGAAATCCGAATCATAGACTTTCGTAATTACTGCGTTGGCGTTAATGGGGGGCGCGGTTTCGTGACTTGGGGGATGGGGATTGGCAATAAAATGATTCTCGGCCTGAGCGTAGAGTTGAGCAAAGTCGGCAAGCTCGCCTTGCCCGTCGCGCCCATCCCATTCCAGCAGCACGTCCACACTGGCCCCTTGCTGATGTTCACGCTTATCGTTAAAACATTCACTCGCCCGAACAATCCTGAATTGCACCTTTTTATTTTTCCCCTGGTCATGATCGAAAAACCAGGCAAAAGAGCCATCCTCACGTACGACGGGCTGTTTTGTTTCCGGCTCCTTTCCGCCGAGCAGCCAGCGGAGCCAGCCCTCAATCAAATTTGCCAGACTGCGGAAGAAGTTGTTCGCGCTGTTTTCCAGGGCAGGGGGGCGGGGAATCACTTGGCCGGAAGAATCTGGATTACCCGTGACACTCTGATCCATTCTTTTCTGGCGTTCTATATATTCCTGAAGCCCCGGAAGCTCGGGGCTCACCACCACGATTTTCTGATTAGGGACAGCCCGGTGGGGTGCCTTCGGGTCACCAATACGCCGCAGAGGGGGCGTCAGAATATCATTATCAGCGGCTCGTTTCTTTGAGTCGGAATCACTGTAATCGGGATCTTGGGGCATAGTTTCAAGGGTTTAGGGGTTATGGTAAGAATCGTTCACTGTCCTTCAAGTTCTGCCAGCCACTGTCGGGCCTGCTCTTTTTCGGCCTTCCCTACCTGATCGCTCGTGGCTACGTCTTCCAGCAAATCTTTTGCCTTTTTTTTATCCGACGGTCGGTTTCGGTATAAGTAAGCGATGGCTTCATAAAACTTGCCTGGATTGTAGAACAGGTCGGGTTGCCCGGCCAGGCGATGAAAGTACTCAATGGCGAGATCATAATCCTGCTGACGCAGAGCGGCGAGTCCGGCTACTTTCAGGGCTTCACCGTTGTTTGGGTTGTGCCGCAGCAAGTCATTGCCAATGGTCAGTGCATCGTCGTATTTGCTTTTGTTGTACTGATCCTTGGCCAGTTCCAGGCTATCGGCAGCACCGCTCATTTGTACCGAAAGACTATCAAGTTCCTGCTCTACATAGGCCTGGGCAAGCCGGGGCTCTGTCAACTCTTTAGTGCCGCTAAGCCACAGCCACGCCCATCCCATTGCCAGAACCACCACTGCGGCAGCGGCATATTGCCAGATGGGGATCCGACGGACAGGGGTTTTGGCAGGGGCGGACTTCTGCCATTCGGCGTGGCGTTCGGCCAAGGTTTGTTCCCGTAGTACTTGCTTGGTTTTCAGGTAAAAAGCGACTTCCTCCTGCAACTGGGGATTTTGACGCAGGTCCTCCTCGAACTTGGCCTTTTCGGGCGGAGGTAAATCCTGGTTAAAATAATCTTCGATGTGGTCGTTCATTTTTCTTTCGTAGGTTAATAATCACGCCTGACCATTCAGGTACAACTCTCTCAGCTTTTGCATGCAGCGTAGTCGGCTGGTCTTTACAACAGCCGCAGACTGGTAGCTCATCTGCTCAGCGATATCCGCGTCTTTGTACCCTTCACCCCAGGCCATTAACATTTGTCGGCATTTGTCACCGAGTTGGCCAAGACGCTGTCCGAGTAGTTCGGCGTCCTGCTGCTGCATGAGCTGCTGCACGGCGGTGCGGGTGTCGTCGGGTAACAGGTTCATGTAGCGGTCGTCAAACCCGTCGGTCCTGTGTACCTGTGCCTTCTTAGTCGTGTTTTTACGAATATGGTCAACACATTTATTATTAAATATCTGAAAGAGGTAGGTCTTGAGCTCCGAACGGCCTTCAAACCGGTCGGTACAGATATGCTCGATCACGGTGAGCACCGCGTCCGAATAAGCCATCGAACTCTCGTCTTCCGACAGGCGGTGTTTGCGAGTACCCTCGCCAATAAAGTAGGCGTACTTGCTGAAAAGCTGGTTTTCGTGCAGTCGCCGTGCCACTCCGCCAGCACGTATGCCCTGAATGAGGTCTGAATCGTGAGGGGATCTTTGGAGCAATCTCATACGTGTGTGTATTGGCTGGGGGAATATACGTAAAAACCCGTGTTTAATTAAAATCAACCCGACTTCTGTTTCCAAGGAAGGCCGGTTTCCCGACCTATGGGCAAGAAAGCAGGAAGTATTCGGTCCAGCTTAATAAATAGTTTTTCTCTTCTTTTCCCTAACTACCTCTAAAAGACATGAAAACGATCAAATTTACCTCATTTCTCATTATTGTCGTCCTGCTGGTCGGCAGTCCAATCACTTTCCAAAGCTGCTCGCCCGAGAAAGGCGAAGTGGGCGCCCAGGGCCCGGCCGGACCAGCGGGTGCTCAAGGACCGGCCGGGCCAGCAGGTGCACAAGGACCAGCCGGAGCTGCCGGGCAAAATGGCAACGCTAACGTGATTCAGATCACTTACGGGGCAAAAACCTGGGCCAACACAGTGGGCGCAATCGTAACCCTGAGCCTAACGGGTGTCAATGCGGATGTTGCTGGCAAGAGTGCCTATTTTACGTTTATTCGGGATGGAAATCTTTGGTACTCAGTACCAGGTGAGATTAGTACGTATGGGGAGTTCAGAACATACCTCACTCCCGCAGCGACCAGCACAGTAAGTATCAGACGGGTATCGACGGGAACTATCCTCAACGCGGAGAGTGTACGGATCCTTATCATTCCCGCAAACGACCTCAGGAACGGCCGCCTGTCCGCCGTCGACTTCACCAATTACGAAGCAGTTAAGAAAGCCTACGGGCTTCCTGACTGACCTTTAGTCCTTTTCCAATCAAACATAAATTATTCCTCAATCCTCAAAATTATGAAAGACGATAGCAAAATGCAGCAAGAAAATGCTCCCCGGATCGAGCCTCCCATTCGGCCAGAAGAACTGGAACAGAAGCTGAAATCTGAGAAGGCCACGGCCAGGCTTGACGTTACGACGCTCGATGTCAATTTGCTTACCGGCAATCTTGGTATTCCGCCCAGCACCTCTGTGGTGAGGATCGGCCTGGATATTTCTGACAAGTCGAGCGAAATTGACCTGCGGGTGAAGGTTCCCGAATTTGGAAAGTACGTTTTCCCCAAGGATATCGAACACCGATTCATCAAAGAAGATGATTTCGTTATCGACCCTGATTCGTTCGTGGAGTTGCCGCCCTATCGGCCCGGACACCTGGCCCTGAACCTAAAACCTGACGCGCTACCAAGGCAGTTCGAGATCAGAAAGAAGTTTTTTGACAAACTACCCGAGACCAAAGACAAAGACATTCACTATGCTACCACCATCTTCGGGGCTGATAATAGACGCCTCTTCCTGGACTCATCTTATCCCTGGGGAACGGTGGGCAAGGTCAGTACTGCCCTGGGGTCAGGATCGGGCGTAATGGTCGGACCGCGACACTTGCTCACCGTCAGCCACATCGTGCAATGGAACAGCAACAGCACGGGTTGGATAAGCTTCACGCCAGCCTCATTCGACGGGGCTGCGCCTTTTGGAACGGCCTGGGGGACGCGGGTGTACTACCGCGTGAAAGTCACGGGCCCCACCATCAACCGCAACGAAGGGCAACATGACTACGTCGTGGTGGTATTGGATCGGCGCATGGGTGACATTTGCGGCTGGATGGGTACCAAAAGCTGGACCGATAGCTGGGACAATGACCCCTACTGGGCGCACGTCGGCTATCCCGGCGATTTGAATTCGGGAAATCGGCCCTCTTTTCAAAACAGTATTCCGATGGACGGTTCGTTTTGGGATGCAGAACGGCACACGCGTATCTTCCATCGGGGCGACGTATTCCCCGGTCAGTCGGGCGGGCCCTACTTTGCCTGGTGGTCCAACGGTCCCCACGCGGTAGCCGTGCAGAGCGGACAGGCTTCTGATGAAAACTCCGCCTCGGGCGGTTCGGAGATGGTCGATTTGGTCATCAGGGCCAGGAATGAATACCCGTGACGAGATCCCCTGGATTGACCTCGCCCTGTAACATGGCCGTGTTACGGGGCGACCATTTCTGGCCGTCATTCAAAGAGCGTACAAAAAAGCTCCCCCACCTGTTTCCCATGGGCGGGGTATCTACGACTAAGGGTTGGAAACAGCTATTCATTTAATAAAAATCTGCCAAACCAATGCTGCCAAAGCGCTATCGGCCCGTCAACTGGATAGATGGCATGAAGGTTTCGAAAGAACATTTCATCGCCACAAATCACTACCTGAGCCACACAATCCGGGAAGTTCGCGCGGTGGACCTGACACCGTATTCGTTCGGTTTATGCGCTGTTGGGTCACAAGACGACGCACTTCTGGCAGACATCCAGGCGGCACCTGATCGCGGTCTGCACGTTGCGGTGGGGCGATGCCGGGCCGTGACCTCCGACGGGAGTTTTATTGATATAAATGAAGAAAACGCGTTGCAGAACGATCTCTCACTACCACAGCTATTATCCGAGTACCGTCTGGAGGGCGATCAAAAATTTGGAATAGTGCTGAGTGTCAATCTTTTCGATATGCATCCCGTCGGAGAACCCGATATGGAGGAAATCCCACCCCGGCACCCATTCGTTGACGCGACCTACCATATCAGCGCCGTGCCGCTGACAACGGTACAGCCAAAGCAATGGACAGGGCCGCACCTGATGATTGCGCAATGTGCCCTTGAAAACGGCGAAGTCCGCATTCTGAGTGACTTCATCCCGGCCAGTTCGAGTATAAATAGCCATGCCGGGCTGCGGGAATGGCATCATAAGTTTGGTGAAGCGATGGGCGGGATGGAGACATGCTCTTACCGGATTATTCAGAAAATAAAGAACAAAAGCCAGAAAAACACCTTGTCCGAAAGCGTACAAAGCTTGGCAGAGCGGCTTGTGGATACAATCAGTCGGAGCAGTCTGGAATACCGCTGGCAACTGCCCAACGACCCGCCGATACGAATGCTGACCACGGTATTGAATATAGCGAAGGCTATCCAAACTGAACTCGAATGCCTGACCTCACGTGAGAAGGAAGAACTACTCAACTACCTGGCTGAGTGGGCCGAGGAAACTCCCGGCCAAATGCAAAGCAACCTGAACGCATTAGTGAAAATGTCCTATGTCCACGTGGATAGTCTACCGTTGCTGCGGGCGATAGAGTCATTTTTCGAGCTTTGGGCAACCCTTTTCAACAAGCTCAGCCAGCTCGAATTTATCGGCAAACGCAAGGGCCAGCAGGTATTCATTGTGGAAAGTCCAGTCCACGATCCACCCTCGCCCGAGAAGCCGGGTTCGCGATGGAGTCCAATTTAGTTGTAAGTGGAGAGCTGATAATGGATATTTTTTACTTCGCAAATGGACAAGACGATTTTGAATTGTGTCACCCCCAAACCCTTTACTATCATGAAATACAATGTGCCTCTCCTTAATCAATCTGTAAATCCTATCTGCTATGTAGTGGCAGCAGCGATGATTCAGAAATACTGGCAGCAAACGGCTGGCAATGATTTCGACACTCCGCTGCTGACGGGTGGATTCAATCCGCTAACAGCCTGCATTCCCGGCGCAAGTTCTAATCGCACCGTTTTTAACGGTCTGCGCAATGCAGGATTCATTTCGATTGACAGGCCTTCGTCCATTACGAAGGCACGAATCAAAACGCTCCTGACGAATTACGGGCCGCTCATTCTCAACCATAGGGTGGCCAACTTTAATTACGGGCCTACCAGAGGCGGAAAGCAGGCCTCCAACGCGGCAGGATTGCACGCGGTAGCACTCACGGGAATTGAAGGCAATAACGCATTTTTCAATAATCCATGGGGCGACAAGGACGTCATGGTACCTGCCAGCGATTTATTGACATCCATCGGTCAGGCATACGATTATCCGCTGGAGGCGCTGTTTTACGCAGCGGCTTCACCCATGCCGCAGAATATTATTTATTAAAAGCAATGGAGCCACTTAACCAACGTACCCGTACATCTTTCATCGGCCGCTTTGTGGGCGTTTACGCCTTCTCGCTGGTATTTCCCATTCTGGGTGTCTGGATGTTGCTGCGTGTGCCCGGCAGCGTATCGGACTCCGAGCGGGACCGCTATAGGCAAATCGTGGAAACCCAGCGCCCGCTGGTGGTGGATACCGACACGATGGGGAGCCTAGTGAAGCAACTTATCCGTTACGACGGCGCGTACAGTAGTTCTTCCGACGCGATGGCACGCGCCGAGGCGCAGACGCAGTTGGTATCGCTCGAAAACAGGATTAACAACTTGATGGCGCACATCAAAGCCGTGGATATCCGGGCCGACGACGAACACAACAAAGCCCTGTCGGCTGGTATTGCCTCGCTGTCGGAGGGGCTCGTTACCTACCGCCAAACCATTGCCGAACTCCGCCGAACCCTGGCCGAAAAGGGTATAGATATGCAAATGGTCAACGATCTAAGGAATCAAGTAAACATGAAAGACCTTGAAATCCGGGGTTTGGAGCGGCAAGTCGCTGCCGCGCCACGGGGCGGCGGGGGAGGTGGTGGTGGCGGAGCCGACCCCACCGCCCGCGAACTGCAGGCCAAGCTCAACATCGCCCAGCGCAACCTGGACGACTGCCTGAAAAAGGGCGGTGGCAACAGCGCTGGGCCCGATCCTGCCGCCTTGGCGCAACTCAGAAGCAAGTTGCAGGAATGCGAGAAAGCGCTGGACGAAAAAATCAACTATACCGAATGGGAGCGTTACGCCGAAGGTGTGGGGTACCTGCAACTGATTAAGAAAGGAGACCTGCGCAAAAACGAAAAACAAGGGTACTACGACCAGGCTAAACAGATCTTTGATGGCCTTCAACTTTCCACCGCAAATTCCGAAATGCGCACCAAAGCTACGGCAAGAATGGGGGAGCTGCGGAAGTTGGGATTGTGAGTAACGTTCGGTTTTAAGTCAAACGATTAAAGGTAAAAGGGTTAAAGCGATGCATTCCGCAGCATCTATTGCCCAAACGGATTTCGTTTGACTCCGGCAAAAAAGAAATTTCAAAACTGCTGACCATTGATACATGCCAATCCGCGCGCCTTTGACCGTTAACCTTTTCCAAAAATTATGATTGCCTCTACCGATCTCCTCGCTCTGATTGAAAAGCCTTTGCGCGCGACGCAGCCTGTGGGCTACAAGCCTTCGTTTATGGATTTGTACCGGGTGTACAATACCTATACCAGCCGGCAGGACTTACGCGAGGGCATTGCTAACGAATGCGCCGTGCGTATGAGTGTAGCCCTATCGCTGAGCGGCTTTTCCTTTGAAACTTTCGGTAATCAGAGACGGGTACGGAGCGGTGGAGGCACCGGGCTTCCGGTGCCTCACGTGTTGGGCGCGCAGGAGTTAGCCCATTACCTGCGGACGGTATGGGGTTACCCTGATCGACCTGGCTTGGGTAGCTCGGCGGCGGCCTCCATCAATGGCCGACTTGGCGTAATCTATTTCAACAATTGTTTTCGACGATCAGGCGAAACTACCAATGCCGGCGACCACATCGATCTGTGGACGGGTCAGGAATATTACAACCAAATCCTGAGTCTTGCTGCGGGCGTAGAAGACCGCCGCTCCACGGGCAACCTGTTCAATCGGGCGGATGCAGTGTGGTTCTGGCGACTTGATTAAAACAATTTTGAATGAGTGAATTAGAGAATGATAGAATCAAAGTCTGGTCACTCATCGCACCACCCTTTCATTCAAAATTATGATAACCCAAACGCTACAATACGCCTTCACCGTTGCCCAGTCGCTGGCGCGGGAATACCGCCAGGAATATTATGGCGCGCCGCACTTGCTAAGGGCGGTACTGCATAACGATGTAGGCCTGGCGTCAGAACTGGTCATGGCCGACATCGATGCGGGCTACCTGGGTGAGTGGGCCGAGGTGCGGCTTGAAGAGAGCCCCAAGTCGCTGCGGGTACCGGAGCAGCCCGACGCCGACGCAGCGGCCCGCGCCACGCTGGAACTGGCCGAACTAATAGCACTGCAACTCAACCGTGACACCGATCCGCTTTGTGTGCTGGCGGCTTTGCTGAAACCTGGTTTGGCATTCAGTACCGATCAGTTAAAATCGTTCCCCGTAACTCAGAACCAGGTGATGGCATTGGGGATTTCAATGGTAGATGCCGAGAAAAATGACCATAAAAAAAGTACCTCTAATGGCTCCGAACCTGCCGCGAAGCCCTCGTCCCCGGCTGCCACTGGCGGAGCGGGTCGTTTCCTGACCGACAAAACTACCCGTGCCGCCGAAGGTAAAACCGATCCCGTCCTGGGTCGCGACCGCGAAACGCGCCAAATGGCCGAAATACTGGGTCGCCGCAGTAAGCCCAACGTGCTGCTGATCGGTGAGCCGGGTGTGGGCAAATCCGCTTTGGTCGAAGGTTTTGCCCAACTAATCAACCAGAAAAAAGTACCCCAGCTCTTACAAAATGCCCGTTTGCTCGAACTGGACACGGGCGCATTGGTAGCAGGAGCTTCCTATAAAGGCGAAGTAGAAGAGCGGCTGAAAGGGATTTTGCAAGAATTGAAATCTTATGACAAAGCCATCCTGTTCGTGGACGAAATCCACGTCCTGCTCGACCCAAAAGGTTCGGTCGGACCGGGTGTGGCGCAACTTCTGAAGCCCGAACTGGCGCGGGGCGAACTGACGCTCATCGGGGCCACTACGCCCGAGGAATTTCGCAAGTACATTGAAAAAGACGAGGCCTTCAGCCGCCGCTTCGAGGTACTTATAGTGGAGGAACCCGACGAGCCGACTGCCATACGTATGATCGAACACGTACTACCCGCCTACGAAGCCCACCACGGACTGACCATAGCGCCCGGTACCGCCGCCGAAGCCGTGCGATTCTCGAAACGCTATATGAAAGAACGCCGCCTGCCCGACGCCGCCCTCGACTTGCTGGACCGCACCATGGCCGCCATGAAGTTGATGGACGAGGTATCGTTGCGCGAACTCGATGCCTTGCAGGCCGACCTCGACGCGCTGGCGGCGATGGAAGAAGCCGAAGGCCAGCACGAGCTGCGTTGGCTGCTCCGCCAACTACCTCACCGTTTGAGTCCGTTATTGTTGGGTCAACTGGAAATGCCACAAAATTCCGAACTCGAAACCGCCGACCAACTGCGGCAGCACCTCACCGCCCAACTTGACGCTTTGCATCTATTAGCCAATCATCATTCGCAAGCCACGGAGGGAGAAGTGAAACGCCAAGTCGGCAAAACCGAAGTCGCCGCCGTGGTGGCGCACAAGACGGGTATTCCGCTTGGTAAGCTCCAAACTACCGAGCGCGATCGCCTGCTGGGCATGGAGGAAATACTGAAACGGCGCGTCATCGGGCAGGATGGAGCGGTGAAGGCCCTCAGCGACGCCATCCTGGAATCACGTTCGGGACTTATCAAGGCCGGGCAGCCGATCGGCTCGTTTTTCCTACTCGGTCCTACCGGTACGGGCAAGACCGAAATCGCCAAGGCGCTGGCCGATTTCCTGTTCAACGACGAGTCCTTTCTGATTCGATTCGATATGTCGGAATTCAAGGAAGAGCACTCTGCCGCGCTGCTCTACGGGGCACCGCCGGGCTACGTCGGCTACGAGGAAGGCGGCTTGCTGGTGAATAAAATCCGGCAAAAACCTTACTCAGTGGTTCTTTTTGATGAAATAGAAAAAGCGCATCCATCGGTCTTCGACCTTTTCCTGCAAATTCTGGACGAGGGTAAACTGCATGACCGCCTGGGCAAAGAGGGCGATTTTTCGAACGCCGTGATCCTGTTCACCTCCAATATCGGGCAGGAGCGAATCATCGAGGAATTTGGCGAGGGCAGCCTGCCCAACTCCACCGATCTGATGGAGATAATGGCCCGCCACTTCCGGCCCGAGTTTTTGGCCCGGCTAACCGAGATTGTCCCCTTTGCGCCTATCTCCGAAGAAAATGTGGTACGCATCTTCAATCTGCATTTGCGCGGCCTCACCGACCTATTGCAAAAACAAGGCATCGCCCTCACGCTTAGTCCCGAAGCCACGCAACATGTGGCTTTGCAGGGATTCACGCCCCGCTACGGCGTCAGGCCGCTGAAAGGGGTGATTCGCAACCAGCTGCGCCGCCCCATCAGCCGCATGATCGTCAGCGGCGAAGTCGGGAAAGGGGATACGCTTCATTTGGTATTGGATGAAGCCGGGGAGGTTTGTTTTGAAAAAGCGGAAGGGGACCTGGTGGAAGAAGATGGAAGCGAAAACAGTGAAGGAGTGGAGTTATTGACAAAAAAGACTCTTTCACCTTAGGCAAAGCAGTGCCGGAATATTATCATCTGGAGCAGAAAAAGTCGAAGCCGTTGTTTCCCTATTCGCTCCTTTCCCGACTAATCGGATAGTACCATTCACCGAAGTACCAGATTCGCCCTAAGTACAGAGTCTGCTACATATGTTCAGGTGAAATACTGGTTGCGTATATCTAGTAGCGTTAGAGAAAAATCAAATTTTTTACCGTAAAGTGTTTCCCTAGCGTATTCAAACGACGACTAAGGACCAGGAGAACAAAACCGACGTAAAACAATCTATCACCCATGAAGATACGCATCCATTTTCTGGCCCTGCTGCTGATTCTGCAAGGTTGCGACCTGTTTGCTCCCGTGGATCCAATTCCACCTGCGGTAACTACCGACGCAGCTTCCAACGTACAGCCCACTGGGTTTACAGTGCAGGGTACCATCATCGCCCCCTCTTTCAAAAATACCCGACAGGAAAAAAAGAGTGGTGATATTCAGGAGTACGGCTTTATCCTGCGTCGGGGCAGCAACAGCGATACTATTAAGAAAGGTACTTCTCTGAGTGCCAGTCCGCTGACTTTTGAGCATATCTTCACGGGACTAGCCGGAAGTACTACTTATAGCGTTCAAGCCTATGCCAAAAACGAAGGAGGGGGTATCGCGCAGGGTACCGCCGTGGACGTAACTACCGGCGTTCCAATCCCCGCGAGCGGGACTTTCTCATATAAACTGGCAAAGGCAGTTTCTGCGGCTTATCTCAACGATCCGGGTCTTAATAATAATCCCAAAGCGATCGTGATCCTCACTTTCAACGCATCCGGAGCCAGTAGTCCCCAGCCACTTGCCTTAACGTACGACTCCAACAGATGGGCAGTCATCAATCAAAATGGCTCGACCCTTCCTGTGAACTCAGAATATAATATATACTACACTACGCCAGGCGACCGGGCATTCAGCCATACCGCCGCTGCGGGCAATACAAGTGGTCACGTTACCACGCTCGACCATCCCCTATTAAATGACAAGCCCAACGCCCGGATGATGGCAACCAAAGTGTTACGGTCCGGTGGTACTTCGAACACCAGCCCCATCGGTGTGTACTATTCCGGGGGAAGGTGGAGAATATTCAATCAAAATACTTCCCGGCCCATGACTGCCGGGACGGAGTTCAATGTAATAATCGATGATCGCATATTTGAAACCAGTGCCCCGGCGGCATCTAAAAGCAATAGTTTCAATATCTCGCCTTCTCCCAAAAAAGAGGCTAAGGTATTCATAACGCAATATTGGAAAGGGGTTTACAATCCCTCAGAAGTAGGTATTTCCTATTTTTCAATCACGGGACGAGGTACTTTCTGGTTTATCGAAAACCAGGACAAGTCGAGTATTCCCGCAAACTCAAGCTACTTCGTTCTTGCCCTCTAGCACCATGAAAGCACTCACCTTCATTTTCCTGTTCACCGCTATCTGGGCCTACGCCCAGCCCGCTCTTCCCGGACTAATCCGGATCGAGACGGGCGAACGGGTGGTGCGCGATGCTCAAGGCGGTGATTTTGGCGGCAATCTGGTATATGTCATGGCCGACAGCGAGGGTAACCATAATCTGTACATCAAAAGTACCACCGACAAAGTGGTGGCCCGCGCCCTCTCGCGGGGCCAGAATATTAACCTGGCGCCTAATTACTGCGCCGCCAATGACCGCATCGCGTTCCAGCATTTCAATGGAAAAAACTTTGATATTGGCTACCTGGAAGCTGATAATGACAGCGAGGAAGAGTTGTTTCTGCTCACTAATACCGATGAAAACGAATTCAACCCGGCATGGGACCGCGAGGGAACGCGGGTAGTTTTTGAAAAGGGAGTAGCCACGCGCAATTTTCTGTCCCGCGCCGGTGGCAGTAAAAGACTCCGTAGCGGAGGCAAGGAATTGGCCGCCAATCAAATGTACTTGATCGATCTGGCTAAAAAAAGCGGAGAAGTGCAGGCTTTGGGGAAGGGTAGTTTCCCAAAGTTTTCACCCGATAACAAATACATTGCTTATATCAAATACGAGTTGGACGGTAGTCTGAAACATGAAATCGGGACGCTGTGGGTGCTGCCCCGCGACGGCTCGCCGCCGCACCAGCTTACGCAGGCGTCGCTGGGTTATGTGTCGCACCCGGCCTGGAGTCCCGATAGTAAGCAATTGATTTTTACCCTCACAACTACCGATAAACCCGACGCCGATTTGTACGTGCTGGATCTCTCGGGCGACAATCTCCGCCAATTGACCTTTGAGGAAAGTACTGATTTTGCGCCCTACTGGTCGGCAGAGAACGAAGTTTATTTCACCTCCGATCGAGAGAGCAAGCCGGGTCAGTTTAGCATTTGGCGGTTCAAGATTGAGTAGAAAGGAGGAGGGAAGGAGGGAGAAAAGAAAAAAGGCGTGAAGTCAGTTCTGGCTCAGCGAGAATCCTTTTCACAGCGAAAAAGACACAACAACCTGTCTTAGATTTTTTTATAAAAAAGCCAACCGCCGAAGGCCGTCCGCCAATTATGCGATTTATTTTGCTTTACATATTCCTCATCATTACCACAAATTTCTGCCTGGCGCAGGAGCGGGTTTGGCTGGACAACGGCAACCCTGTAACGGCCAAGATCACGCGGGTGGTAGACAATCGGCTGGAATGGGTGGCGTCGGACGGGATTCCGCGCATTTACCACCGCAAGCGGTTTCTGGTGGCGTTCAACGCGCAGGGGAATTTTATCGTCATCACCGATCTGGAAAATAACCCCAAAAAGGCGCAGGAGCAGATGGAGGAGCTATACGCCCTGCCACCCCGCCAGGTAGAGTTTGACCTAATCCTTAAGACCGTCCCGCTGACGGTAATCCCGGGCGTCATTTCCTACGAGAGCGACGAGGTGCTCAACTACCAAACGCCTGGCGGTGATCCGGCCTCGATCAACAAGGAGCAGGTAGGCGCGGTAATCTACCGTGACGGCAAGCACGAAATCCTGCGCGATGTCATCGACGTAGCCCCGCTGCTGGCCCTGGCCCACGACAATATCCGACAGGCCGAAGCCGAGTATAAAATAAAAGAATCTGAACCCGAGCCGAAACCAAAGGTAGAAGAGCTAATGGCTAAAACTGAACCCAAGGAAAAAGAAGTCGCCACACCGCCCGGACCGGCTCATCCTTTTCTCAGCGCGGAGGAATATAAGGAATACAGCGAGAAAGGAATTGCCAGAGTGCATCAATTCGCCAACTATCTGCAAGTGATTGCGGACAAATCGCAGAGCCTTTCCGACCGCAATCAGGCAGTGAACCAGGCTGCCCAGCTATTTGAGCCCAGCGCCACCGTGTCGGTGAGCGGGTCGCGGGGAGTAAGCCGCTACCCCGTGCGGGAATATCTCAATCGCGTGAAACTTCTGCCGTACAGCCGTATCAACGTCACCTGGACGGAAGTACGCTACATCGAAGAACTCAAACAGGAAGCGGATGGCAACTACTATGGTACGATCACCGGACAGCAGGTTTTCGAGGGGTACGGACGCGACGGCAAGAGCATCGCCTACGGCGACGTAACGAAGAAAAACATCAAGGTAAAGCTCGAATCGTACGAGAAGGTCATCGATGGCAGGGCCACGACGAACTGGGGCGTGTTGCTGGGAAATATTGGATTGGAGGCGGAGAGAGATTGAGTTAATGGATAGGTGACAATGAACAACGGACAATTCATAATCTGTACGCTTCTTCTCAATCTCGGTTGGGTACTTTTTTGGGACAAACATGGAGCAGAAAGTGCTGTGAGTCAGCCCGCCACGGAATGCGCGCGACTGGTGGGAACGGTGAGAGATGCGGAAACGCAAGAGCCCTTGGCAGCCAGATTGTTTGGGAAAGTGGGAAACCGGAAAATCCAAATCGGCGAAACGGACGCCGCCGGAAATTACCGGGTCGAGCTGGACTGTGAGAGTAAAATGCTGATTGTGGAAGCCAGTCATTACCAGGCCCTCAAACTACCCCTTTCGCTGGATGGAAAAGGTACCCTTGACTTCTTCGTGCCGCTCACATTGCGGGCATTGGAGAAGCAGATAAGTGATCAGCCCTACGAGCAATCGGAGCAGGCCCACTTCGTGCTTAACACGGCAGAGTCTGGGGGAAAAGCGACCGCTACGCGAATCGTGCGGGTATCGGACGTGACGAATAACAAGGCCCTGGCGGCAGAGGTATGCCTGTTTTTTACCAAGACCCAAAAGAAAGTCTGCCAGAAACTGGACATCACCCATCCGACCTGGGAGGTAGTTTTTGCGGAGAAAGATATCATCGCCCTCGAAGTGCGGGCCACGGGCTACCAGCCCTACAACGGAAACCTGATCATGGACCAACTGAATGCTACCAAACGCTTGTACGAAATTCGGCTGCAGCCCCAGATTTCGATCCTGTCGCTGACGCTGGGCAAAACCCGGGAAACCGTACAGATTCGCCTGGTCGATGCCGTTAACAAGACTTTTACTATGGAAAAAAACGGGACAAAGTACTTTTCGGCCAACATTACCTTACCGCAGCGCTACCGGGTAGTGCTACGCAACGAAGCGGGACAACTCCTGCACGAAGAGTACCCTGCTACCCTGACTGCCGGACTCAACCTGCGCTACGTGGAAATCTCCGAGGGGAAAAAGCAGGAGGTCGCCGCCAAAGAAATGGTAGCTTCAGAAGCCGCAGCATCGATGAAGAAAGAGACGATTCCCGAAGCTAGCCTTGTCGACACGTCTTCCATGGAAGGGATAAAACTCATTCATTTTGCCCAGAGCGATTACAAGCTGCAGCCCGTGGAGCAGTGGAAGTTGGAGCGACTGGCCGAGTGGCTGCGAGACAACCCCGGCCCGACGGTGCGTATCGTCGGCCATACCGACAACGTCGGCGACTCCCGCCTGAACCAGACCCTATCAGAGTTTCGGGCCAAGGTAACGGCCAACTTCCTGCACCGGGCGGGCATTCCGCCAGAGCGTATCTACTGGACGGGCGTGGGCAGTAAGTACCCTATTGCCCCCAATGACACGGAGGAAAACAAGCAAGCCAATCGAAGGGCGAGTATTCAGGTGATTTTTTAATGAACAGTGCGGGCAGCCCCGTGGCGATAATTGACAATGGATAATTTTTGAAAATGCTATGAAACGACGCATCATACTTTCTTACATTCTGATACTGAGCTTCGCGCTGAATACCGCGTCAGCCCAGAAGAAAACGACCGCGACGCCGGAACTCAACCGCCGGGCAACGGACCAGATCCGGGCGCTGGCGCGGGAGAAAGTCAAGGCATTAAGCGATTTGCTAAATGCTATTGCCAATGAAGACCTGACTACCTACGATCGTAAGTACGTTATTCTGAATAGCTATATGCCGAGTAACGATCAGCTTTTTTTTAACGACGGCGTGATCGTGGAGGACGACATCGATCCCGCCCACACGGCCCCCGCTGCCGGGTCAGATGCGGTCATCGACCGCTACCTCAGCAATCTGGATTTGTTTTACCAGAAAAGTACCACCAACACCATCGAGTTTTCCAATATCGTGGTGGGCGATGTGAAGGCTGGAGAAAAGTATCCCTACGTGAAGGTGTTTTTCACTTCGGAATTCAAAGGAAAGCATAAAAGCATCACTACACCTTACAAGCCCACACAACGGGTGGCGGAGTTCATCGCCGCCAGCGTGGACGACGAGTGGATCGTCTACATAACGCGCCTGGCTTTCCAAAGCCCGACCGCCATGCAGGATAACATCGCTGCCCTGCCCGTAAGTACCTCGACCAACGCCGAGAAACCCACGGATATGGCCAAAGCCGAGCCGAAAAAAGAAACGCCCGCTTCGGTGAAAAATCTGGGCAAACAGGTCAGTTCGGCCTCGGCCCAAAAACAGAAGACAACGGCCCTGATCAAAGTAGGAGTAGGGGTAGCTGCATTGGCCTTCGGTACTGCTACATTTTTGATGCTGAACAGCGACCATGCCGACTACAAAAAACGGATTTCTAATGCCGAAGGAATCACCTCCTACGCCGCACCAGGAATTTACATCTCAGCGGGCGCCGCCGCAGTCGGTGTCGGGATAGGGTTGACGTCATTGGGGAATTTCAAGAAGGCGAAGCGGTAGGAAGTGGAGGAAAGAATATCAGTAGGGGCGAACACATAGGTTCGCCCGATGGCTGACGCACCCAGGGCAAACACATAGGTTCGCCCCTACAACTAAACGAAAATGAAACCAGCTGCCCGGATAGGAGATATGCACATTTGCCCAATGGTGACGCCCGGCACACCGCCCGTGCCGCACGTGGGTGGCCCGGTTATCGGGCCAGGCGTACCGACGGTACTTATTGGCGGAATGCCTGCGGTCACCGCCGGGGATATGTGTACTTGCGTCGGTCCGCCCGATAGCATCGCGATAGGCTCCGCGACGGTATTGATCGGCGGCAAACCCGCTGCCCGAATGGGCGACACGACGGTACACGGTGGCACGATCACGATCGGCTGTCCGACGGTTTTGATTGGAGGATGAGAAGAAACAGGGGGTAAAGGGTCAAGCGGTTAAAGGGGGCAATTGACCTGTGTTATCGCGAGGGAACCCCTGACGCCCCCTAACCAAACAATTGGACAACAGCACAGGCTGCCCATACACAATTCAATATTTAAACCCTTAAACAAAAATATCAACCATGTTCAACTACGGAATAGGAGGAAACGAACGGGATTTGAATCAGGCAAGCGAAGGCATCGCCGACATCCCCCAGAACCGGACACTTTTTGTGACCAAGCTCACCAACGACCCACCCGTGCGGCCTGAGACGGTTTACGACCTTAAAACCACGGAGGAAGTTTTCGCGCACTACCAACCCGAGGCCGACGTGGAGTTTCAGGACGCCGACGGCGGCTTCATCAACGAAACGCTGCGGTTCAGAAACGTGGGCGATTTCAGCCAGCGCGGCATCATCGCCCAGAGCGGTTTCCTGCAAGATCTTAACGCCCGCGCTACGGATTTCCAGCAAATCATCCGCCACCTGAAATCCAACAAAATCCTGAAAGCCGCCCTGGAAAAGCCCGAAGCAAAAGAAGCGCTCCTCGGGGTACTAAAAGCCCTGGCCGAAGAGATCGAAGCAGCGGACAAGTAGGTTTTTAGGCTAGCCCGCCCAACTGGATTACGGACGAATTCCATAGGCCCAGCTGAAAGCGCAGTCCGGTATTCTATCATTCACTCATTCTATCATTCAAAATTGAAGAACTCATGGCACAAGAAGAAACCATAAAAGCAGACAAAGGCTACCGTGAAATAGAAGCGCTTCCGCTGGAAAAAGGCCTGCCGCTCCTGGCCAAATACGGTAGTTTCGATCTGCTCGAAACCATTATCGAGGGTGTAGGCAACATTAATCCCGCTAAGAAGGCCCGAAAGCGAATCTTCCTGACCGAAGCTGACAAAAAGAGCGACCGCAAGCAACTCAAAAAACGCCTGCAGCTCTGGACCGAACTACTCGGCAGCTCCGAATCGGTGGCCGACATGATCGAGAAAGGTGAGAAAGAGGTTGAGGAGGCTTCGGGACTCTTGAAGAAAAATCTTGGTAAAACAGTGGAGGAGCTACGGACGCTGGAACAGTCGTACCGGGCCGTGGCGATGTTTTTCAAAAACACCGAACAGGAAAAAGTCAAAAATGTCACCTTCCTAAACGCCGATCCCGACCAGTTAAAAGATCTGGACGTGACGACCTTCATCGACGCCGTGGGCGAGGAACTCGCCGCCAAGTTCGACCGCCTGGATTTGCGCGAGAACTACTCGATTCTGAGCGTGCCGGGCTATCTGGGTTCCAGTAAGGTAGTTGATAAATGGGCCAAGCTGGCACACAAAAACAAGACGATGCTCGTGACCGACTTCGAACACCTGGACGCCCCTGAGGACGTGATGGAACTCTTCGAGATGGCCAACCTGACGGGCGGCGACGCGCACCTTTCCAACGTGATGATGGCCTGTAACTGGCTGGTGGGCCGGGCCAAACACGCCGACCTCGACGAGGAGGACGACCTGTACCTGCCGCCTTCGTCGGCCCTGGCGGGGAATGTCTACAAAACCCTGATGTCGCAGGTGGCGGCGGGCAAGAAGCACGGTACCCTCAACGAAGTGGACGGCGTGCGCTTCCCGCTCAAAAAATCAGAAATCGCCGATTTGGAAAAGATGGGCCTGATTCCGATGGTCAATGAGTACGGCAAGGTGATGGCTTTTTCGGCCAAGACGCTCTTCAACGGCGACAACGCAGGCTTGCAGACTTACTCCGTCGTGCGGGTTTTCGACTACATCACCAAGGTACTTATCGACTTCCTGAATCGCCGCGCTTTCGAAAACTTTGATTACAACACCAAGAACGACTTGAAAAAGCAGATCATTAAGTTCCTGGACAGTGTGACGGGACCTGGCAAACTCATCGAGAAATTCAGTGTCATGCGCTTCGAGCAAGACCCTAAGCAAAAGGACAAAATCTACCTCGATATTCACATGATCCCCTACTTTCCGGCCAAAAACTTCATGATCGGCCTCACCGGACAACGCGGCGAGGACATGGACGCGACTGAGTGGGCCGCAGAGTACGCGCAGCAGTAGAAAGAAGGGGGTCAACGGTCAAAGGGTTAAAAGGTCAAACGGCGTTCTTTGGTAGTTCGCGCATATAGTTACCAACTCAAAAAATCTGAGTACGCTTAGCCTTTTAACCTTTGACCGTTAACCGTTAACCCAAAAACTAACGTCACCAAGCACCCAAACAACAATGTCATTCCTCGCGCATCTGGAAATAGAAGGCAACACCTACGAGGCGTTTTACACTCAGTTGGAGGCGCATCAGGGCGTGGACGACAACGGGCAGACCAACACGCCCGTGCAGTGCCCGTACTTGTATCTGGAACTGCATCTGCCGCCCAAGAATGATTTGATGCTGCTGGAATGGGCACTGGCGGCGAGCCGGCCCCTGGATTTTAAGTTGAAGCAGTATCACGATTCGCCGGACATTCCTTTCAAGACTCTGGAGTTCGAGCGGGGGTACTGTGTCAGCTATGTTGAGAAATTCGAGTCACTGTCGGAAGACGTCAACCGGACCCGGATCAACCAGGGATATAATATGATCCTTTGCCTGACAGTCACTTTTGGCCGTATGGATTTGGAGGACATAAACCTTACCAATTTCTGAATCATGGCCAACGAGGTTGACTTTTCCCACGCTGTCAAAGGCGAGCTTTACATGGAAGACTTCGCTTTTCTGCTCATAGGCGCGGAGTACGGCCTGAACCGCAATGCCGACGAGCGGGGCGCTCCCACCGATGCGCCCAAGCGGTCGATGGTGAAAGTCAAAATCAGGATAAGGGGGAATCAGGAAAACTACGTGCGACTACTCTACGAATGGGCACTGAATAGTGATAAGAAAATGGACGGCTTCATGGTTTTCGGGGAACTGGACGAAGGAACGGCCGAGGTACGACGGGTACATTTCGAGGGAGCTACCTGCGTGGGCTTTCGGGAATGTTTTCAGAACGAGCAACTCAATTTGCTGCGTGAAGTACCGATGGTCTATGTGCCTGACTCGGCCAACTACCAACCCCAATACCGGGGTGGCGAATTTTTTACTAACAGTATGGTAGTTAGTGCTTATGATCTGGTCATTTCCGCCGATAATCTATTCATCGAAGGAGCCGAAGTACCAAGCTAAGTAAGTCCATGAGTCCAAGGGCGAATTATCCAGATTATTCTATATCTCACTTCGCTTCGGCGGACCGATTTAAAATTAATAACCGATGGCAAAGCAAGTCAACATAAAAATCGAACTGGAAGGCGGAAATGAGATTTCTCGCCACCTGGGGCTGGTAATCGAGCAGCGATTGTTCGATCACCACCGGTTCGAGCTGTTGGTGCCATTCGATCAGCTGGAGACGTCGGGGGAGCATTTTTTCAATCAGTCGCATCGCAATGCGTTGGGGCGCAAGATCACATTTACGTTTAGCCCGCGGCGGGAAGGCGACGAATTCGAGTATGTCTTTCAGGGCATTGTGACTGAAATCAGGTTGCGCAGCCTGAGCGATATGAGCAGCGCCTTCGTGCTGAAAGGGGCCAGTCCTACGATCTTGCTGGAAGATTCGCCCCAGCGGCGGTCCTTTATCCGGGGCAGCGTGCAGGAACTCTTCGACCAAGTACTGCGGCCCTACCCGCAAAATCTGCTACGTCGGAATCTGAATCCTAACAACGGCGGACGCCAGATTCCCTTTATCCAATACAAGGAAAGCAACTACCGTTTCCTGTGCCGCGTGGCTGATCGCTGCGCCGAGTGGTTTTACTACGACGGTCGTGAACTGGTACTTGGGCCTGGCAACAGCCCCGAAACCGACTTCCGGGTGGACGGCACCCAGAATTTTGACCTGGCAATGGTCATGCAGCCCGCCCGCTTCGCAATGTTCGGCTATGACTACACCGAGCACCAAACCTTCACGGGGGAGTCGAGTGCGCAGGATGTGGAAGGGTTGACGACTCTGAGCGAATTTGCTTTGCAACAATCCGATGAGCTCTTCGCGGCAGGTGCCCTGCTCACCGCCCCCGAAACCGTGGGTAGCCAGCAGGAAGCGGACGAACTGGCCCGCATGAGGCGTTCGGCGCTTACTTCTTCGATGGTCGATTTTCGCGGTCAGGGTGAAAATCCTGACCTGAGTGTAGGTACCATCCTGAACGTCAAGGGTGACCGTATAAATGATCGTGGCG
Source organism: Persicitalea jodogahamensis (assembly GCF_014651615.1). Classification (GTDB taxonomy): domain Bacteria; phylum Bacteroidota; class Bacteroidia; order Cytophagales; family Spirosomataceae; genus Persicitalea; species Persicitalea jodogahamensis. The sequence continues at coordinate 108,346 of NZ_BMXF01000001.1, forward strand.
AACGCTACGAGGAAAGTTTCGGCAAGTACCGCGTCACCGAAATCACTCATCGGGTCAACACGGCGGGTAGTTACCAGAACGACTTCCGGGCCGTGCCGGAGTCGGCACGGCATCCGCCCGCCAACCCAAGCGTGACCAACCCGCTGGGCGAAAACGAACTGGCCGAAGTCATCGACAATGGTGATCCGGAAAGTCTGGGCCGGGTGCGTGTCAGGTTTGACTGGGGGCAGCCGCAGTCCGAAGATCAGGAATCCTACTGGATCAGGGTAGGGACATTCCATTCGTCCGAAGGGCGCGGGGCCAACTTCATACCGGAATTGGGTGCTCAGGTCCTGGTGGGCTACGAGCAGAATCTGGCTGAGAACCCCGTGGTGCTCACGAGCCTTTACCGCAAACCAGATGATGATACTGATTACTCTCCTCCCGACAATGATCTTAAAGTGATTGCGACGCGCTCGGGTAACATGATCATTTTTTCGGATAAAGCCGGCGAAGCCCAGATCCAAATCAGCAACCGGGAGCAGACCGAAACACACATTCTCCTGGATTTCAGCGATGATGGCCGGATCAAGATCAACGTAGGAAATGGATTGGTGGAGGTCAATTCAAGAAACATAAAGATGTCGGCCTCGGAAAACATCGAATTAAAGGCCCGACAGAATATTACTCTGGAAGCCGGAAGCATCGAGGCCAATGCTGACCAGAACATCACTCTCAAAGCCAACGCTAACCTTGAAATGGAGGGCACCGCCGCCGCTAAAATGAAGGGCGGGCAGGTAGAAATAAGTGGTGACGCCACCACGGAGGTAAAAAGCTCAGGCGTAGCCATCCTCAAAGGCTCGCTGGTCCAGATCAACTAAAGATTTTAAGCGACAAAGTTGCAGAGTCCATTAAGTGTAAGAAATGTCCGTGATCCGGCGTAAGCCACTTTGTGCCTTTGGAACTTTGCCCCTTTGTCCCTCTATAAAAACTTAATCAATTTTTTTCACAACCAAACCAATTTCAATTATGCCAGCTTCAAGTTTTGATGCCTATTTTACCTGGGAGGGCGGCCCCTCCGGCGACGGAATCGCCGTGATTGCCTGCAACTACTCCCTGTCGCAATCCATCGATGATAAAGGACGCGTGTCGTCCAAAGTCTATGGTGGAACCGTTTTTCTGCAAGTGGACTCCTCCGGCGAGGACGACAGCAAAAGCCTGTGGGAATGGATGGTGGACCCCGACGGCAAGAAAGCCACAGCCAAGATCACCTTCAAGAATGTGGATGAAGAGCAGACCCAGAAAGAACTGGAACTCTCGGATGTGTACTGCGTGCAGTACAGTGAAAGCTTCACCGAGCAAGGCTCCACGCCCATGACGACCTCGCTGACGCTTACCGCCAAGGAAATCAAGCTGTTCGGAACGCCTCACCTCAATCGATGGTAAGGAAATAAGGCGGCGACGCGCACTTACCGTGTCGCCGTTCTACCATCATCAATTACGTTGATCGAACTGCCACGATGGTTTCATTATCCACGACTTTGTTGGCCTGGAATGTCAGATCGGGATCGAGATAACGGCGGCGCTGGTACCAGTTTGTTTTTTTGTAAAAAGTCCAGCCGTAAGGCCGCTGTGCGGCGTCGAGGTACGCAATGGGGCTGTCGGGATTGCGATCGTTGTAATCGTTGAGAAAGATGAAAAAAAGCTCGCCAAGCAGCATTGATACCGGGGCCTTGGCCCGGAAATTGGTAAAAGCCGTTTCATCGGCCTGCTTCGTAAATTCAAACTGAATCACCAGAACTCTTGACAGGTCCAGCAGATCCATGTCAGGCAGGGGTTGACCTACGGGATAGTACCACTGCTTGTATTCTTTGGGAGGAATGCGCAAAAAAGCAGCGTAAACCCCGGCTGCTACAATCGGAAAAACGAAAGCTACCAAAGCCGTCGCTACGCCCAGGCCCCTGGGCAGCTCTTCTGCCACGAAACGATACAGAGCGGCCAGCAGCCCGGTAGTTAGCAAGGTTAGGAGAAGCGTAAAGCCGAATTCCTTAACCAGCGAACCCGTTTTCTCCGGCAGCCAGTGATGCAGTGCCCACACATGCACGCACCCCAAGACCAGAAAGGCAAACATGATTAAGGCGTAACTGCTCCCGAAGTCGGTATTTGCCAGGCCCAGACTACCCGCGAGCGTTAGCAGCAGAGCAGCAATGGCTGCGTAAACAGCGGAACGGGTCACGGCTTTTGGCTGGGGTACAGAGGGCGTCATTTTTTATCTTTTTAGGAAGAAGGGTTTCGGAAGGGCGTGGGCAAAAATAAGATTCCCAACCAGTTTTGCAAGCCTAACTTTAGCGTACGGCATATCATGCAGGAAGAATACTATACTCTACCGATGGACCTGGATCAACTTGTCGAAGGACGAGCCCACTTGCGCTGTACTTTGCATAAGTCCATCTACCAGCATATCTATCTATTGCTGGTCACGCACTTCGATGAAACCCGCTACGACGCCACCTTTGGCTGCGCCCTTTGGGATCATGACTTTTCCATTATGTCGTCGCTGAAATGGAAAGACCTCATTCGCGAAAGCGTGGAGCAGACCGTCGCCCGCTACGAGCCGCGCCTGTCGGCCCTCAAAGTGAAAGTGGAGATGGAAGAATACGAAGTAATGACCAAAGCCAACCATTACATCCGCAAGCGTATCGGCGTTAGTGTGGATGGGACCATCACCCGCACCAAAGAACCATTTCGGTTTTTTGAAAGAGTGTTCATCTCGCCCATGTCGGCGGAGTAAGTTTCAATTTGGAATTAGTGAATGTCAGAATACAGCTTTCGCCCTATTCCGACATTCACTAATTCACTAATTCCAAATTAACTATGACAAACTTCACCAAAGAAGCCATCCGTGATCGCCTTCTTCGCCGGGCCGCCATGCTATGGGGCTACGACGAAGGTGAATTGCAGAACTTTGACCCACTGGTGCGGCTGTTGATGGAAGCCACTGCGGTGGAATTGGAGAAGGTGGGCCACGCCATGCAGGATTCCGAAACGCGGATGCTAGAACAGTTGGCCGCCCTACTGGTGCCTGATGCCGCCACTCGCCCGCGCCCTGCCTGGGCCATTGCGCAGGGGCAGCCTGCCGAGGCGCTGGGCCGGCTGGTGCCGGAAAATCAGTTTTTGCTTAAAGCACGGGGCGGAAAGAATGCCGCGTCGCGCGAATTTTACTTTTCGCCCCCGGCGGCAGTGTCGGTTGTTAATGCGGCATTGCACTGCGTGGTCACGCCTTCGGCAATCTTTGAACTGAATGAGGCGGATAACAGTCGCCGGCCGATAACGGAGTTGCCCCGGCCTTCGGGAGCCCGCTGCCTTTGGCTGGGGCTGGACGTGGCAGCTTCGGTGGAATCGTGGCGCGGCTTCCGCTTTTATTTTGACTGGCCCACGCCCGAGCAGCAAACGCGCTTTGCCGGGCACTTGGGACAAACTACCTGGTCGATACTGTCGAAAACGCCGCTGTCGGTGCATATAGGTATGGGTCCGGAAGTACCACAAAATTCATCCGATGCGCATCTGGCCGACCTCGACGCGCTTTGGGAAAAGCAGTTTATTCATATCGATGAAAATAACCATTGGTCAGGAAAAGCCACCGCGCCTTATCCCGAGGAAGTAGGAGAGATTTTTGGTGAACAAAAACTAAAAAAACTCACGCAGCCTCTTCTTTGGATCAGGGTAGATTTTCCTGGCTCATTTCCCTTGGTGGGTTTGGAAAATATCACCGTGGCGCTCAACGGCTTTCCGGTCGTCAACCGCCAACTGCATCGCTTTACCTACCGCCTGCGCACGGGCCTGAACGCGATTATGCTCGACACCGACGAGTCGTTTTGGGCCATGCACAGCGTCAGCGACCAGCAGGGAGCCACGCCATCGTACCAGTTGCGCCGCCGGGGCGTGGGCCGCTTTGACCGTCGCGAGGCCAAAGAGTTGCTGTATCAGCTGACGGAATTGCTGCGCGACGAACAGAATGCCTTTTCTGCGCAAGGAGAGGAGTTTTTGGCTTCGCTACTGCGCGAACTCAACCAGAATCTGGCTCGCATGGAGCAAAAACTAGGCACAAAACGTTCCGCCGACACCAGCCCTCCCCCTTTCCTGGTGGTAGAGTCACCCGAGCGACAAGCGAATGTGCTGGCGGTGGCTTTTTGGAGTACCCAGGCCGAAGCCGCCAATGGACTGCCCACCGGCAGCCGGCTAAGTCCCTACGGTGCAGCGGGGGGCATTTCGAGTCCGCTCACACTCCTGACTCGCAGTGCGGGCGGGCGGGCCGCGCTCGAAGGCGAAGAACACGTCCACGAACTCCGTAAAAACCTGCTCACCCATGATCGCCTCCTGACTCTGGAAGACCTCCGCGCCTACTGTTACGCCGAACTGGGTGATTTGCTGCGGAAAGTGGAGGTCACTACCGCCTTTATGCCGGGGGCGTCGGTCAAAGCAGGTTTCGAGCGTTGCGTGCTGGTAAAACCTTACCCCGCAGGCGGAGTCCTGGACCCTAGCGATTGGCGGGTACACTGCCAACTTTTGCAAACCAAAATCGACCGCCGCAGCTCGCTGGCGCTGCCCATCCGTGTTCAGCCATGAAGGAAAAATCAGATACCACTATGGTCGGGAATGGGCAGAAACCGGATTCGGATATAAAAGCCGAAGTACTGGCCGCTGGCTGGTTGGAAGCGGGATTGCCGGCCGAGCAGCTGTTGGCGCGGCCCATAGGCCCATTCAAGCGAAGGTTCAGCCCTGATATCGCAGCCGTGCAGGATGGGGAACTCAACCGCTTCCGGGGCCGGATCATGGAGCTGAATCGCAGCGGTGTGTACGATCATCTGCCCGAGTCGCTGCTGCATCTGCGCACCCAGCCCACGCCCACAGTCGCCAAAAAAGTGGCTGATGTGAAGCGTGAGCGGGAAAAGGAAATGAAATCGAGGCTTTTCTTTTTGCCGCTGGAACAGGAAATATTTCTGGCCAAAATCCGCAACGAGCAGCGGGAGAGCAGGGCGTTCCATTTACGACCCGGCGTGGGTTTTTTTAAAACCCTGCGGGAATTCTGGCAGATTCCTGCCTTTGTGCCGGAGAGCTGGCTACTGCCGATTAGTGTAAAATTGCCACTTCTGGGACGGGGTAGTTTGGCGCGATTGCATGACCTAACCATAGAGTTATTGGGTACCTTGACGGGTTACGACATCCAACTTCAGTCAGCCAATTCTCAATCATTCGGAGTACCTTCTCCCTGGCGATTATCGCAAAGTACCCTGGGTGCACAAACCTTGCTGGGTGGGGAATTGCAAAGCTACTGTCCGCATTATCAGATAACGTTGCATGCCACATCTTCAAGTGATCCGCCGGTTCATTTTCTGCCGGGAGGTAGTCGTCGGGCGGCGCTGGACTGGCTGCTAGGGTTTCTGCTACCCGCCGGGGGTAGTTATGAAATAAAGGTTCAGGGCGTTTCGTCCGAATTTTTTCTGGCCGATCATCCATCGACGGATGCTCGCCTGGACAGCATTTGTTTGTAGTTCTTTCAAAAAACCAACCTGCCGCTGTTTCCCCAAAGTACCCTATTGCCGACTAACAGATTAGAAAAGAAACTTAATTCTAAATCCGTTAGCCATGAATACTCCATCACTATCCGTTCCCCAGATTCCTGTTCACATTGGCGGTTACGAACATGCCCGTCCGGAGGAAATCGTCCTCTGCAAGGGCGACAGCAACTACACCCATGTTCACTTTACCAATGGTCGCAAGCTCACCGTAGCCACTACTCTGAAAATTATTCAGGAGCGACTGGCAGCTAGGGATTTCGTCCGCGTCAATCGCTCCGGCCTGATTAACAAAGACCATATCGCCAGCTACGACCAGGACGAGATCACCCTGACCAACGGCACGGTACTTTCCATTGCGCGGCGGCGGCGGCGGGAGGTCCGGGAGTTCCTGCAATCGTGCGTAGAAATTTTCGGGGCGCAGGAAATGAGCTATGCCTGATTTTACCGCACCAGCACCCGCCGTACCATGCCCGTTAGGAAACCAAACTTGACGGGCATATTTCGTTTTTCCTTTTGCCGCTTGCTGTAGTAAGCTGTACCGACGCCCAGCAGAATACCGGGTGCCAGCCATGGAATTAGTTGCAAATACACTGACGAATCTTCGGGTAGATAGCGTGTCATGTTTACGCAAAAGGCTGTGACTGTGGCAATGTACGCGCCCATGATCTTGGCAATGTGGCCGAAGTACCAGTGCATTTTTCCTGATTCAATTTTTCCCGAGAATAACTGCAAATCGTGCCGGGCGTTGACCGAAATTAACACCCCAAATACGGTAAACAGAATGGCGATGAAGTAATTCTGCAACCCAATGATGCCGTACACTGCGTAGGCCAACATTGCCAGCCCACACGCCAGAGCAAGCCCTGCCGCGACGCGGTCAAGCACCGTAGCTTGGGTTGCCGATTTTTTCATCTTTAAAACCCGGTCGCCCGAGAAAGTGAAATAAAAGCTTAATACAGCGATGCCGAGGAAGAATTGTAGTTTCAATTCCTTGGGTTTCAAGGCGAAGAGCATCAGCGTGGTCACGAACACTCCGAACATCGACCAGTAGTACACATTGCCCCAAAACTTGTGGACTTTGCCGCCTTTCTTGGCTACCATGGGAACAATGCCCGTCGCGAGAGCCGAAAAGCCGAAGGCGACGTGAATAAGGAGAATAATTTTGTAGGGTTCCATTTTTAGTTGACAGTTGGTAGGGGGTACTTGGCGATGACAAACGATTGTTTTTAATGGATGTTTTTCAGGGCATTACGGCGTCCGGCAAACCAGACGAATTGGATGAAATTGAACTCCATTTGGTCAAACATCACCTTTTCTCCTTCTGCTTTAAGGTGCAGGTTGGGCGTATAGCGCAGGTTGGTGCGCAGCAGCCAGGTTTCGCTGCGGCTGATGCGGATGTCCCAGCCGAAGATCAGGCCAAGGGCTATCTTCTTTTGCCCGAATGTGTCAGTATCCCCGTCGTTTTTATCCGTGAATTTCAAATCTTCGTAAGCGAGTGTCGGACCGACGAACGGGACGAACCCATGGTAATCACCCAGAAACTTGTAGGCTTCCAGTGTGTAAGAACGACGGCTGTACGATAGCGAGGTATTATAGCCGCTCGACCCGTAGCGCAATCGGCGGTAGGATATCCCTACGTTCAGGTCTGGTTTGTGAAAGTACCGCCCGGCCGCGATATCGGGAATGAAAGCACCGGGACTGGATTGCTCCAGGTAGGGGTATTTGTCCTTAACATATTCTGACTTGCTGATCTCGAAAGTACCCGAAGGACCAATCCCGACGTACCATGAATCGAGGTGGTTGGTAGCCGCCAACTGCCGGGTTCTGCTCTTGATGAGTTTTGCCCCGCGTGCCGAACCCAGTCCGCCGTTCGTATTGATGAGATAGCTCATGCCCAGGTTAAAAGACCAGGGTGAGAGTGTCAAATCACCGTATTGGGTACGGGAGACGGGGTAGTGATAGTCAGTTCTACGCTGGTAGTTGACCCCGGCCTGAACCAGAAATTGCCTTCCGGAATAAGCAAACCCTGCCTGGTAGGGAAATATCATTTTTGCTACCCAGGGAACTTGTGCATAATCTTTGTTGGGCTCGTTCGACACCTGCGCGTAATTCAAACTCTTGAAGCTCATTCCTGCGAAGGGACGAAGTTTCCCCGCGTTCAGTGCCCACGGAAACACCCGGAAGCCTGTTTCGACCCCTTGATTGTATGAAACCTTTTGTAAGCTTTCGGCGGCAGGAAAACGGAGGTTCGCAATGGGGAAAGCCACATAAAAATCCGCGTGTCCCCAGAAATGCGTACCACCTATGACGATACGAGCGCTGCTTTGGTTGCCGAAGTTCGCGGTAGCCAATACGTCCTGACTAAAGTACTGTGTACGGCCTCCCGCAAGGGTCACGACATCTGCGCCGAAATAAGATTTTGCGAAGGAGGTCCTCACTCTCAGTCTTTCGGCTGTTGTATCTTTCTCAGCGGTTTGGGCGACAGCTTGCTGCGAAAGAGTCTGTAAGAAAAAGACTAGAAGGATGGCGGAAGGAAAAGCAGGAAAACGGAGGCAAAATTTCATAGCAGCAACGGATTTTTGTGGTTGACTGCTGCAAACCTAAATGCTAAAAAACCACCCTACAAAAAAGAGGGACGCCTGACCGGAATATGGGAAGAATGACCCAAATTTGGGTCAATTGGCATTTTTTTGGGACGTTTGACAAGGCTATCCTTTGAAATACTCCGCTACCAAGTCCCCATATCGTCGCGCTACGGGGACGGGGGTGGGGTAGTTTTTGAGTTGCAGCTTGTAGCCCTGCGCATTGCCTGAAATACTTTCGACTTGTTGAAGGTTGACGATGAAAGAACGGTGGCAGCGCACTACGTCGGGATGATGGGCTTGCTCCTCGAAGCGGCTCAAACTACCTCGTAGCAGCGTCTTTTCGACCCTTTCATTTTGTAAAAAAACAAGCTCGGAATAGTTGTCTGCCGACTCGATGAAAAGAAGGTCGTCCATTGCCAGCGTGAGGGCGTCTTTTTCGTTTTCGGCAGTGAAGGTAATTTTTTGAGAAAAGGAAGAGGGTGTAGCTAGCGCCACATCCTCCCTGATATGCAGGTCGCTGGTGGCGTATCTGCGGAGCAGCCTGGTGTAGTTCAGCAGCGTGATAACCGTTGAGGGAATGACACCGACTGCTGCTGTAATTCCTAACCAGACGAACACATTGCCAAATCCTTCTCCCAGCATCCAGGTACTATAAGTAAGATTGCCGAAAGCAATAAAAATGATGATGACGACATTCCAGAAGATTTCGCGGCCTACTGTCCAGTTTTTCTCATCGAAGAAATCGTTGAAAAAATAAGGAAAAACGGACCCCACCAAACCCAGGCAAGCGAACGTAACCAGGCCGTAGCCCGCCAACACAAAAGGTTTGCGGGGATCATTCCATTCGGCAGAGCCGAAGGGCTGGAAAACAATCAGAAAAAGAGCGACAAACAGACCCGCCCCGGCAGAAGTAAGCAGCCAGCGACGGAGGTTCTGTTTGTCGCGAGGATAAGGTTGATTGAGGAATCGGAACATTCGGCAAGATAGCCAGGAATGCTCACAGATAGCTCAATAAAGCTTCGCCCGTTGCATCCGTGCCTAGTATTTTGTCTTTAGGAGTGTCGGCATCGGCGATGTCGCGGGTTCGGACGCCCGATTTCAAAACCAGATCCACGGCGTTGATGATCGCGTCGGATTCTTCTTTCAAACCAAAAGAAATATCCAGGAGCAAAGCCGCCGAAAGTACCGAGGCCATCGGATTGGCCAGGCCCATGCCCGTGATGTCGTGCGCTGAACCGTGGATGGGTTCGTAAACGCCCGTGCCGTCACCGATGGAAGCGGAGGCGAGCATTCCCATTGAGCCCGCGATTTGGCTGGCTTCGTCGGTCAGGATGTCGCCGAAGAGGTTGGCCGTCACGACTACGTCGAAGCGGCGCGGGTCCTTGATGAGCAACATCGCCGCTGAGTCCACAAATTGGTGCTCTACCGTCACCTCGGGGTATTCTTTCGCCACACGTTGCACCACTTCCCGCCAAAGGCGGCTGGTTTCAAGTACGTTGGCTTTATCCACCGACATGAGTTTTTTGCCGCGCGTCATGGCGGCGTCAAAGGCTTTGCGGGCAATGCGCTCAACTTCGTAGGTGCTGTATCGCGCGATATCGTAAGCTGTGTCTCCGTCGTTTTCCCGGCCTTTTTCTCCAAAATAAATGTCGCCCGTCAGCTCACGGAAGAACAGAATATCGGAGCCGCGGAGAATTTCGGGCTTAATAGAAGAAGCCGAAAGTAGTTCGTCGAACAATTTGATGGGCCGGAGGTTGGCGTACAAGCCCAACTCTTTGCGCATTTTCAGTAGTCCCTGTTCGGGTCGCACCTTGGCGCTCGGGTCGTTGTCGTACTTAGGGTGTCCCACCGCGCCGAATAGCACGGCATCTGACGCCCGCATTTTTTCCAGCGTTTCATCGGGCAACGGGTTACCAGCCGCCTCAATGGCCGCGTGGCCAATCAATGCCTCGTCGTAAGTGAATTCGTGGCCGAATTTCTCAGCGATTTTTTCCAATACTTTCTTACCGACGGCAGTCACTTCCTGCCCAATTCCGTCACCGGGTACTACTAGGATATGTTTTTTCATTTTTAAATAGGAACAAAGGTTCATAGCGACAAAGTGACAAAGTTTGTCACAGGAAGCCCCTAATAAGTGTTAGATTTATTTTTTAAGTTTTAATTTTTGGATTAAGCTTGACATCATTCTCTCTATTTCCCTGCTTTGGCTATACAAACTATCGAATTCAGCTTTTTGTAAATAATTCAAATTTGCCGCTATTTCAATCTGAGTTTGTAGTTCGAAGAGTGAACCGAATGCGATTTGCAAGAATCGAAGGTAGTCCCCAAGGCTTTGGCGACCAAACCCTTCGGCAATATTGCTTGGGACGGACACAGCGGACCGGCGAATTTGAGAGGTCAAAGAAAATTGCTCTGAGTTCGGGAAGTTAAGCGTTGTCTGGTAGATAGCTGTTACCAAAGCCATAGATTTCTGCCAAATTTGTAAATCGCGAAATGTTTTAACTTCTGCCATTTTACTAGATTAAGTGCACTCTGAACCTCTGTCACTCAGTTACTTTGAACCTCAAAGGAGATTAAGCATTTTTTGAGTTGCCTGAATAGCAGATACTGTCTGATCGGAGTCCAAACCACGCGTTTTCACGTCTCGGTCTCCGATGCTCCACGTAATGATTGTTTCACAAAGTGCGTCCGTTTTGCCACCCGGTGGAATGCGCACGGTGTAGTCGGTCAGCATGGGTAGTTCAGTGTGGAGTTGGGCGTAAATTTTCTTTAAAGCGTTCATGAAAGCATCGTACTGACCGTCGCCCTGGGCACTTTCTTCAAAAACTTTTTCACCAATCCGTACCTGCAAGGTAGCCGATGGTTTCAGGTTTTTGGAATGCGTCAGCACGTAATTCAACACCGTCACTTTTTCCTCGATCGCCTCGCTGTCCAGTACATCCGAAATGATGTAGGGCAAATCCTCCGGCGTAACTACCTCCTTCCGGTCGCCCAGCTCGATTATTCGCTGCGTGACTTTCTTCAATTCGTCGTCGCTCAGCGTGATGCCCAAGTCGCGAAGGTTGTTCTCGATATTGGCCTTGCCGGAAGTTTTGCCCAGCGCATATAATCGCTGCCGCCCGAATCGCTCCGGCATCAGCTTACTGAAGTAAAGATTGTTTTTCTTATCTCCGTCGGCGTGAATGCCCGCAGTTTGAGTAAAAACATTTTCCCCTACCAGTGGCTTGTTGGAAGGAATGCGAATACCCGAAAAGGTTTCGACAATCTTGCTAACCGAATAGAGAGACTCTTCCCTGACCGATGTCTTCACTTCGGGCAGAAAGTCGTTCAGCACGGCAATGGTACTTGCCAAAGGAGCATTGCCCGCCCGCTCACCCATACCGTTGACGGTCAGGTGTAGCCCATGTGCTCCGGCTTTTACGCCTTCCAGCGCGTTGGAAACACCGAGATCGTAATCGTTGTGGGCGTGGAAATCGAAGTGCTGATTCGGATAACGGTCAACAGTTGATTTTACAAATTTGTAGGACTCAGCGGGTGTAAGTACCCCCAGCGTGTCGGGCAGCATAATGCGCTGGATAGGCTGAGCCGTTAGGAAATCCAGCGCCTCGAACACGTAGTCTGGTGAGCTGCGCATCCCGTTGCTCCAGTCTTCCAGATAAACGTTGACCGAAATGCCTTCTTCCTTGGCTCGCTCGATAACTTGCCGGATATCCGCAAAATGTTGTTCGGGTGTTTTTTTTAGCTGGTGCGTAAGATGATTGAGCGAACCTTTAGTCAGCAGGTTCATCACTTTCGCCCCGGCTTTCTGCATCCATTGGATAGAGGCTTCGCCGTCTACGAAGGTCAGTACTTCAATTTTATCCAGTAAACCGTGCTGCGCGGCCCAGTCCGTGATTTTCTTCACGGCCTGGAACTCCCCATCCGATACGCGGGCGGACGCCACCTCCAGGCGGTTCACTTTTACTTCCTGTAACAACAACTGCGCGATGGTCAGCTTCTCGGAGGCCGAAAACGATACTCCACTGGTCTGCTCCCCGTCGCGCAGGGTCGTGTCCATTATTTCGATTGATCTCATTGGGCGGTCGGCAGTCGGCTACCGGCAGTCGGCTCCATTCGGCAGTATGAAAAAGCCGGTGGCCGAAAGCGGATAGCCGATAGCCTATTTAATACATACTCTGCTCCGCGAACGCACCAATCTCTTCTTTCATGGCGCGAAGGTAGTCGATGTCGTCGTAGCCATTCAGGAGGTTGTGCTTTTTGTAGTCACTGATAACGAATGATTCCTGCTCGCCCGTCGCCAGAATGGTGATCGTTTGATTGGGCAGACTTACTTCCAATTGCGCATCGGGATCTTGCTCGATGGCTTTAAAGATTTTATCCAAAAATTCCGCCGACACAGTCACTGGCAGAAGGCCGACATTGATGGCATTGTTCTTAAAAATATCGGCGAAGAAGCTCGATACTACGCAACGGAAGCCGTAGTCGTACAAAGCCCAGGCAGCATGTTCGCGACTGGAACCGCTGCCGAAGTTTTTGCCGCCAACGAGAATTTTGCCTTGGTATATGGGATTATTCAGGACAAAGTCCGGTTTGGGGCTTTCGTCTTTATTATAGCGCCAATCCCGGAACAGGTTGTCACCAAATCCTGTACGCTCAGTTGCTTTCAGGAAGCGGGCGGGGATAATCTGGTCGGTGTCCACGTTCTCGATGGGCATCGGAACAGCAGAAGAGGTAAGGGTTGTGAATTTATCGTAAGCCATAATTTATTGCTTTATGCTGTAGGCCATAAGCCGTAGGCCATTTTTCTTTATCCTACTCTTTATACCTACTTGTCAATTAATTTTTGTTTCGTTAATTTTCTTTTCTAGTTGGAAAAGCATCCTTTTCACTACATTGATTTTTTTGTTCAATGCTTCGTAGGAAGCAATGTCGATAAACTGCAAGTCAAATGATAACTGCAAAAGGTATTCGACTTCGTGGGCCGATCCCAACGAAATGTGAATATACCTGATAAATTCATTGTCAGTTTTTCTCCCACATCCCTCGCTAATGTTAGTTGGAATGGATACCGAAGCCCTTCTCAACTGGCTGGTTATTCCATACGTTTCGGAACTTGGAAAAGCTTTGCTAAGGGCGTAAATTTCCAACACCAACTCGTGAGACAACTTCCAAACCTCATACTTTCTGAAATCTCTCACGTCAATTATTTAAATCAGTTTAAGATCCAAAAGGTCGCGTTTTCCCATGACCCAAAAAGCATATAGCTTAATGCTTACAGCTTTTAAAGGAATTGTCTCGGGTCAGTCACTACTCCCGTTACCGCCGCTGCCGCTGCTACGAACGGACTAGCCAACAATGTCCTCGCGCCTGGTCCTTGTCTTCCTTCGAAGTTTCTGTTAGAGGTACTTACGGCATACTTACCAGCTGGTACTTTATCGTCGTTCATCGCCAGGCAGGCCGAGCAGCCGGGCTGCCGGAGTTCGAAGCCTGCCTCCGTCAGCACATCCAGAAGGCCCTCTTCTTTTATTTGGGATTCTACCACGTGCGAGCCGGGTACCAGCCAGGCTGTAACGTTATCAGCCTTTCTACGTCCTTTTACAATAGAAGCAAACGCCCGGAAATCTTCGATACGGCCATTGGTGCAACTTCCCAGGAACACAAAGTCGATGGGCTTGCCCAGCATACTATCTTCTTCCGCAAAGCCCATATAATCCAGTGATTTGGCGTAGGTAGTTGCACCGCCTTTGGCTTGCTCGGCCGTCGGAATGGGGCGCGAAATACCTGCACCCATGCCGGGGTTGGTACCGTAAGTTATTTGGGGCTCGATGTCGTCAGCATCGAAGGTATATTCCAGGTCGAATTTGGCGTCGGCGTCGGTTTTGAGTGTTTTCCAGTACGCCACGGCCTTGTCCCAGGCTTCGTCCTTGGGCGACTGATCGCGGCCTTTGAGGTAAGCGAAAGTTTTCTCATCAGGAGCAATCATGCCGCCCCGGGCGCCCATTTCGATACTCATATTGCAGACCGTCATGCGGGCCTCCATACTCATGTCCTCAAAAACTTCTCCGGCGTACTCTACGAAATAGCCCGTGGCGCCGCTGGCCGAAATCTGCGAAATGATATACAGCACGGCGTCTTTGGAAAGTACCCCTTTACCCAACTTGCCGTTAATAGTAATCCGCATTTTCTTGGGCTTGGGCTGCATAATGCATTGTGTCGCCAGTACCATCTCCACTTCTGAAGTACCGATCCCGAATGCAATAGCTCCGAACGCGCCATGGGTCGAAGTGTGGGAATCGCCGCAGACGATCGTCATGCCCGGCTGTGTGATTCCATTCTCCGGGCCGATAATATGAACGATTCCGTTTTTGGCGTGGCCTAATCCCCAAAATGAAATGCCATGCCGGGTCGTATTATTAGCTAGTGCCTGCAATTGATTGGCCGACAGCGGATCCTCAACGGGTAGGTGTTGGTTGATAGTAGGGGTATTGTGGTCGGCGGTAGCGAAGGTGCGCTGCGGAAAAAGTACCTCTGCGCCCCGGCTTTCGAGGCCGTTGAAGGCCACGGGGCTGGTCACTTCGTGGATAAAATGGCGGTCGATGAACAGAACATCGGGGCCTTCATCGATGTGGCGGACGACGTGAGCGTCCCATACTTTGTCGAATAGGGTTTGTTTACTCATGAGTTGATTTATCTTAATTTATTTTCTTGTCAGTTATATTTTCGTAGAAATCAGTCTGTAAAAGAATTTTTACCATTGATACGAATCGAGGTGGCAATATTCTGAATCAGCGTTTACCTACAAGCAGCATCTTCATGCCCCTCTCGAGGTCAGAAAACTACTTTGCAAAATTGGATGAAAATCTGAACCTCACCATAACGCAAAACGCCCAAAGAATACCGATTTTGGGTTGTGTTCGCTAAAAGACCTAAATAAACAATAGTTCTTCGACTGGGAGATATCATTTATCGGAATTCTTCTAATCCATTACCCGCCCTATGATATTTTGTCAAACCCGGCATCGGGCTTTTCTGAATCGACCCTAACTGTAAGGCTTTCTCAGCCAGGACATCTTGAAGAACCGATTGGAAGTGATGCGCCACCGAACCCGTAAAATGCACGGGCAGCGAACCAGAACCGGGATGCCTGACTACATATATATCTAAAAACACCCGGAAAGCATCCTGGACGAGCGCTTTAATGAAAGGATGGCTCAGGTGTTGGCTCAAAAAAGGCGCGAAGGTGGCAAAGTAGCGATTGGGAAAAGGCTGCTTATAGGCCCGGTCCAGTACCGACAGCCGCGTGACATCGGGATAGGTAGTTTGGAAATCCGCTTGAAGCTGAACGGGCAATTCGCTATGCAGATAACGTGTTACCAACTGCTTGCCTAAGTACCCGCCGCTGCCTTCATCGCCTAACCAAAAACCAAGGGAACCAATGTTATTGACGATTTTATTGCCGTCATACAGGCAATTATTGGAACCGGTACCGAGAATGCAAGCGATGCCAGCTTCGCGTCCGCACATCCCCCGCGCGGCAGCGAGTAAGTCGCTGTTGACCGTAATGGTGGCAGCGGGAAAAGCATCGGTAAGCGCTTCCAGGACCGGCCGGCTGGAAACTTCATCAGCGCAGCCAGCTCCATAGAAATGAACTTCTCCCACCGGACCATTTACGTTAGGGACGACTTCAGTACGTAAGCCCTCTGCTATTACTGCCTGATTTTGGTAAAAAGGGTTAAAGCCGACGGAGGCGAAGCGCGCCGCTTGCTGGCCTTCATTATCAAGAAGCAGCCAATCGGTTTTGGTGGAGCCGCTGTCGGCGATGAGTATCATTTAATGGTTCCGATGATAGTGAATTTACTGAAAACCTGGTCGGTGTGCGGCGCGTCGGGTAGTTCATCCGTGAGGTCCTGGCCCGCCCAATGCTCGTAATGCTTGCCATCGCGCCATAGCCGCGAGGCCGACACATCGTAAATTTTGCCTTGATAGGCGCACCAGATCTCGTCGCGATCCTGACCGTTACGTAAGGCTAGTTGAGCGCGAGTGTACTCTTTCATAGGCTTTGCCGCCTTTTTTTTGATATAATGCGGTAAATGTAGAAATTGTGGCCGGGTTTTTGGATAATCTTAATTATCTCTAATAGATATAAACTCAAATGGAAATTTCGTTCTTTTGAAAAAACTCTGGTCATTTTTAATATCATGAAAAAAATTCAACCTATTGTGTGGAGCCTGTGCATGGCTATCGGATTGGTAGCCATTAGCTGTAAAAAAGATCCACCGCCGCTTTCTGAGCGTATCGCAAAAGTCTGGTCGGCCAATACGATCAAAGAAGGTAGCACGGTAGTATATACCAAAGGCGGGGCCAGCAATGCAAAGCCCGGCTATGCGAATTACAAACTTGCGTTGAACAATGACAATACGGTCACCTACACTGAGTTTGACGGTAATACCTTTACGGGCCAATGGGAGTTGAATGGTGAGAATAAATTGATTCTGAAAAACCTGAACCCGCAGCCTACGGGTACCAACGGTACCATTGAGTTCGACATCTCCGAGTTCAGCGACGGCAGCATGATTCTGACCCGTACCACATCCAGCGTCAAAACGGGAGGTACAATTAACCAGTACACGCTGTCGAATCCTTAATCCGATTGAGATTCTGTAAAAAACTGGTTTCAGGCACCCTTAATGATAATTGTGGCGCTTTGTAGAAGAAGCCGATTCTAGGAGGAATCGGCTTCTTCGTGTTTTGATTAACTTTGTCTACCGTGCTTGGCCTTATTAATTGTCCCTGACGGTTGATCAACCATTTAATATTTACTCATCCAAAAATGTCCGAAACCCGCACCGAAATTGCCTCTCTGGGAGAATTTGGTCTGATAGACCGTTTGAGTCAGCCTTTCGCGGCTGCATCGCCTCAAACTGTAAAAGGAATAGGTGATGATGCCGCCGTGATTGACCTGGAAAATGAATATGGTCTGCTGACTGCCGACCTGCTGCTGGAAGGCGTCCATTTTGATCTGAGCTTTTTTCCTCTCAAACATTTGGGCTATAAGGCTATCGCGGTCAATATCTCCGATATCGCCGCCATGAACGGTATTCCCGGGCAGGTGACGGTGAGCCTGGCGGTAAGCAATCGTTTTTCAGTAGAGGCTATTGAAGAGCTTTATGCAGGAATTGCAGCTGCTTGCGCTGATTTTCGGGTGGATTTGGTAGGTGGGGACCTGTCGTCGTCGCGCTCCGGACTGCTGATTTCTGTGAGCGTATTTGGCAAAGTGGACAAAGGCAAAGTAGTATATCGCGCCTCTGCTCAGCCCAACGACTTGCTGTGTGTCACAGGCGACCTGGGAGCTGCCTACCTTGGCTTACAGATTCTGGAACGCGAAAAGCAGGTTTTTCTGGCTAACCCAAACATGCAGCCGCAATTGGACGGTCACGACTATGTCGTACAACGCCAGTTGAAGCCCGAAGCACGTATGGATGTAATCTATGAACTGGCAGAAGCAGGCGTAATTCCCACCGCCATGATTGACCTCTCGGACGGTCTGGCCTCCGACCTGCTTCAGTTAAGCAAGGCATCTAATGTAGGAGCGATGGTCTTCGAGGAAAACCTGCCCATTGACGAGCAGACGTATCTGGCTGCTACGGAACTCAATCTCAGTCCTGTCACAGCGGCCTTAAACGGCGGCGAAGACTACGAACTCCTGTTTACTGTTCGTCAGGCGGATTACGATAAAATAAAGAACAATCCCAAAATCAGTGTCATCGGGTACGTTACCGACCAGCCGCAAAGCATCACGCTATCTTTGAAGTCAGGCAGTAAAGTCCCCATTACAGCGCAAGGATGGGAGCAAGGGTAGAATGCCGGACTACCCTTTTTCGGAAATTTTCCAGCCTCCATTAACGGCAGAAAACGGCTGATACCCAATTCTCTGTTTGGCTGGAATTTTAGACCGTCGTATTATTTTATCAATTGACTATCAGATCATTCACGAACTGTAGCATCCCTTCATTTGCTTAGCAGTCAATACTCAAAAACAGACAGCTGCCATTCTGCTATCTAATAATCTGTGAGACAGTATTTTGAAATAATTTTTTGGAACAAGTTAGATTTGAAGGACAATAACGACCGCCTGCGGGCAGTATAAAGAAGAAGGTAGACCGCTTTATTAGTTTCTGAACGATTTGAAATTGTCCCATCAAACATCCTTCCAAATAAAATTTGTTTTTGTTTGCGTAAGGCTCTATTTTTCCGCTCCAATTGGCAAAAAGGTGATTCAAACTAAATGAATAAGTTGTAAATAGTGCAATTCTCACTTTTGTTAAAAAGACAAAAAAGTGGCTTTTTCAGCAACCAGTCAAGAAAATCTGTAATTATTACCTTGGCCCTCTATTAGAAAAATCATATCAGGTGTTGAAGTTTTTTAAAAAAGTTTAAAAAAAACTGAATGTGCTCTTGCGGAATATTAAAAGGAAAACCCATACTTTTGCCTTGTCCATTGTCTCATCCTAAAATCAGAAGATTATTTTATTAAAGGCCCTTTATTCAAAATTTTTTATCTAATCAGTAACCAAAACCTCAATTAACTCTTTAAAAAACAAGTCTAATGGAAAAGAAAGCTACGACCCCGGCACCAAAAGCTGCCGCAGCCCCCAAAGCAAAAGGAAAAGGCGGAGTGTTGAACCCAGCGTGGGTCATTCCCCTGTTGTTCATCATCGCACTCGCCATCTACATGTTTGTGCTGGGTGCCCCCGAACACTTCATTGATGGCGATCACGAAAAAGGACCTAAACCCGGCGACTACTACGGTATCGTTTATAAAGGAGGACCCATTGTGCCGATTCTGATGACCTGCTTTCTGATTGTACTGGTTTACACTATTGAACGTCTTATTACGCTGGGTAAAGCTAGCGGAACTTCTAATGTGGACGCTTTTGTTCGCAAAATCCGGAGCTTGCTGGACCGCAATCAGATTGACGAGGCCATCAAAGAGTGTGACAAGCAGAAAGGTTCAGTAGGTAACGTGATTCGTACAGGTTTGGAAAAGTACAAATTGTTGACAACCGATACGGTACTGGATAAAGAGCAGAAAATGGCTGCACTCTCGAAAGAAATCGAGGAAGCTACCACACTGGAAATGCCCATGCTGCAAAAGAACCTGACTATTATCGCTACGCTGGCATCTGCCTCTACACTTATTGCTCTGCTCGGAACTGTAATCGGAATGATCAAGGCGTTCGCCGCCCTGGGTGCTTCCGGTTCTCCTGACTCAGCTGCTCTGGCAACGGGTATCTCCGAGGCTTTGATCAACACTGGTTTGGGCATCGGTACCGCCGCAATCGCGACGATCTCCTATGCTTATCTGAACAGCAAAGTGGATGACCTGACGTACAGCATTGACGAAATCAGCATGAGCATTCAGCAAAACTTTGCCGCTCACTATTGATTTGATTATCAAGCGGTTTTTAGTTTAGCCGCTTGATAATTTTAGATTATTGCAAAATAATCGATAGTATTGTTTCGTTAATATAAAAAAAACTTATACATTGCCATGGCAAAAGTAAGACCAAAGAAGCATCCGCCTACGATAGACATGACGGCGATGACGGACGTAGCGTTTCTGCTATTGACGTTCTTCATCATGACCGCCACATTTAAGTCGCAGGAGGCTGCTGAGATCGACACGCCGTCATCCATTTCCGCTATCAAAGTGCCCGATGACAACATACTGATGATAAGCATCGGTAATGAGGGTGAGGTGTTCTTCGGTGTGGATGCACAGCCTGACCGCATCAGGATGTTGGACAACATCGCTGAAACCAAAGGCTTGACTTTTACGGACGAGCAGAAGAAAAAGTTTTCCAATCAGGCGAGTTTCGGTTTTCCGCTTGCCCAACTGAAAGGATGGCTCGATCTGCCCGCCCCTGAAATGGGAACTGTGAAGCAGCCGGGTATCCCAACGGACTCAACTGGTGTGAGCGAGTTGGCAGACTGGGTGTATGCCGCCCGGAAAGCGAACTCTCAGCTTCGCATCGCGATTAAAGGAGACAATTCGGCAAAGTTTCCGACGTTTAAGAACGTGCTTGCTAATCTGCAATCGCAGAATATCAACAAGTTCAACCTGATCACCGATGCCGAGGAACCACCTGCGGGCTGGCGATCGGACAGCGAGTAATAACTTGGATTTACCCCTAAACAACAAAAGCGATGGCAGAAATAGTAGAATCGGGCGGTGGTAAAGGCAAAGGTGATGGTAAAGTAAGGGCCAAAAAGCTCTCTACCCGGGTGGACATGACCCCCATGGTGGATTTGGGCTTTCTGCTCATTACCTTCTTCATGCTGGCCACGACTCTTAGCAAGCCTACCTCTATGACCCTGAACGTTCCTGACAAGCAGGAAGATAAAGAAGAACAGGAAACCGAACCTTTGAAAGCTTCCAAGGTACTGACTGTTTTTCTGGGCCGTAATGATGATGTGTACTTGCTGGATGGAATAGCATCCAATGACGACAAGGCACCGGAAGAACTTAAGAAAGTGCGCTTCGGTACTGAACTGCGCGATGGGATTTTCAAATCTCAAAAGCGCGTCAACTCTCAATTCGAGAAAGACGAAGAAGGCAACTTGCCTTTCGTGGTAGTAATCAAACCGACAGAAGTATCCACTTATAAAAATGTGGTGGATATTCTGGACGAAATGGCTATCACTAAAACCAAGCGGTATGCGATGGTGGATTTTCTCTCGGATTCTGAAAAGGAGCTTCTGGGCGACCGGATCAAGCCGCAGCCAGGAGACCAATAGTAGTTTAATTTTCAATCAATTAATTTAAAACAAACGCCATGGCAGAAATGAGCCCGAATGCGACGCTTGACGACATAGTGTTCGAAAATCGCAACAAGGCGTACGGTGCGTATCCTTTACGCCAGGAATACCGTGGGGTGATCAACCGCTCCACGCTGATCGGAGCCGCCATCTTTATTTTGGCGATGCTTTCTCCGATGCTGGCTGATAAGTTCCTCACTGAGGATGAAGCGGAAGAAGTAATGGTGAACGTGGATCTGATGAATCTTCCACCGCCGCCAATCGATCCCGCTGAGCCGCCACCCCCGCCGCCGCCGCCCGTCGAGCAACCCAAAGTGGAAACTGTGAAGTTCCTACCACCGGAAGTGAAGAAGGACGAGGAAGTACCCATAGAAACTCCTCCACCCACAGTGGAGAAACTGGAAGTAGCCGTTGCTGCTGACAAAACGCAGGAAGGGGATATCAATGCCCAGGAGATTATCATTGCTCCTGAGCAGGTCGCTGCCCCAAGTAAAGGAACAGTGGTAGAAGCTAAGGTTGAAGAGCAAATCTTTACCGTAGTTGAGCAGCAACCCGAATTCCCAGGTGGTATTCAGGAGATGTATAAGTTCTTGGGTAAGAACATCAAGTACCCTGCTGCGGCCTCACGTGCCAACGTTTCGGGGAAAGTATTTCTCACTTTTGTGGTGAATACCGACGGTAGTATTCAAGACGTAGCAGTGTTGAAAGGACTCGGATTTGGCTGTGACGAGGAAGCCATGCGTGTAGTGAAAACTATGCCAAAATGGAAGCCCGGCAAGCAGTCAGGACGTCCGGTACGGGTTAAGTATAACCTGCCCATCAGTTTCCAACTCGAGTAATACGGAATATGAAGAGAAGACCATTGCATCAGGAGATACCTTTTTATACTTCGATGTTCATGGCACTGGTTTACATAGGAGGAGGCATCTATCTGATCGCCTCCTCCTTGTCTTTTAGCTTCCTGCCAGCGGGTAGCGTCTACCGCTACATATTTGCTGTGGCCCTGATCGCCTATGGCATCTACCGGGGCTACCGCGCTTGGGAATTCAGACGCGATTAACAAATAAGGCTGTGAAAATAAAAAAATTGTTTTGGGTATCGCTAGTGGTTGCCAGCGGATTGGTCTGGTATGGCTGCACGTCCGGTAACCTGGACAACCCTCGTCAGGGTACGATCAATGTTAGCGTTGATGAGTCTTTCCGTCCATTGGTCAAATCGCTGACGCACGCATACGAAGGAATCTACCCGGACGCACACTTCAATGTATCCTATCTGCCCGAACAGGAAGCGGTGATTTCCCTGCTTCGCGACAGTTCCCGTCTGGCATTTACCAGCCGGGAATTGAACGAGAATGAACGTGAGGTAATCAAACAGCAGGATGGCAAACTGACCGAGCAAAAAATCGCTATCGATGGTATCGCCCTTATAACAGGTAAAGCCAATCAGGACAGCCTGATTACAATAAAGGAGTTGGAAGGCATCTTCTCGGGCCGGATCAAAGATTGGTCGCAGTTGAAGGGGAGCAGCCAGACAGGACCCATAACGCTGGTTTTCGATCATGCCAATTCCAGCAATCTTGATTACATGCTTAAACGCTTCGGGGTTCAGGATGTCACAAAGCTGCCGATCTATACCGCTGAATCCAATGAAAACGTTATTAAGCATGTACGCGACAATCGCTCCTCAATCGGTTTTATTGGTGTGAGCTGGATTAGCGACGGGGATGCGACTCTTACCTCCGAATTATCAAAAAATATGCGGGTGATGGGCGTTTCGGATAAAGAGAACCCGACTTCGATCCAGGATTACGGACAACCTTTTCAGCGCGATCTTCGCAAGGGGAATTATCCTTTGGCACGATTCATTTATATTATTAGCAGAGAAGGTTATTCAGGACTGGGAGGGGGCCTGATGACTTATATTGCCCGTGATGTAGGCGGACTTGTGATTGAGAAGATGGGACTTGTCCCGACGATACCCTATCCGAGAGATGTGGAGATGCAAACCAAACAAAATTTTTAGAGTTGGCCTGCAATTTGCTATCTTTGGAACCTGTTTTTTAATACAACCCAATTTTTACTCTCTTATTCAACCTGATTAAGAAATGAACACTAAGCTCAGAAAATTTATCGCGACCCTGATGCTAGGTCTGTCTGCAACGGCAATTAGTTTTGCACAGACGGCTCAGGAAGGCTTCGATCAGCTCAATACTAACCAAACGGAAGAAGCGGGGCAAACTTTCAAGAAACTGGCGGAATCCAGTCCTTCGGAAGAAAGTTACTTTAATTTAGGCTACTATCATGTCCGCAACAACCAGCTGGACGAGGCTCAAAAAGCTTTCGAAAAAGGCTTGGCCCTGGATGACAAGAGTTATATCAACCAAGTGGGTATGGCTATGGTGGAATTGGGCCGGGGCAACCGCGAGAAAGGAAAGGAGATGATCGACTATGCTGTCAAAAAGACGCGTGGTAAGGATGCTAATGTACTTTTCCGGGCTGGAGAAGCATGGTCCCTTTTCGACAAAACCAGCGATCCCGCCGAGGCTATCCGTCTGATTGACGAAGCTACCTTAAAGGACAATACTTTGGCGGATGCCTACATTGTTAAAGGTGATATTCTGTCCAAGAAAAACGAAGGTGGACAGGCAGTCACTGCCTACGAATACGCGCTTACGGCGCGGCCAAACTACGCCGTAGCTAACAACCGTATCGGTCAGATTTATCTGCGCGGTAAAAACTACAACCTGGCTCTGGATTTTTATAAGAAGGCTATCGAGAAAGATCCCGACTACGCTCCGGCTTATAAGGATTTAGCTGAGCTATACTACCTGGCACGCCAGTACAAGCGCGCAGCCGAAAATTTTGATCTGTACATTCAGAAGAGTGGTGACAAGGATCCCGAAACGGTACTTCGTGCTGCGCAGTTTGCCTTCGTAGCCGATGACTATTCCCGCTCTCTCGAGCTGCTGGATAGCATTAAGGGCAAAATTGATAACCCGATTCTGAAAAGAATGTATGGCTGGTCTTACTACAAGACTAACAACATGGAGGATGCGATCAAAAATCTTGAAGAATTCATTCAGGTAGCTCCTACTACAAAAGACGAGGATGGCAATTTCAGAACGCTTGTCCCGGATGATTACAGGTACCTAGGTCGGGCATATAACAAGATGGCTACCGAAGGCGAGTATACAGAACAGGGGATAGAGGCGCTGATGAAAGGTGCTGATCTGGATACCAACGTGGCTGAGTCAGCAACTACCTATAAAGAGATTGCTAACCTTTATCTCAAAAATAAAGAGTACCTGAAAGCAGGTGCAGCATTCGATAAAGGTATAGCTATGGATACGGCCAAGGCCAATGGGAACGATTATTACCAGGCTGGATCGGCTTATTCGTATGCGGCCAGCAACATCGCTTTGCCAGATTCTACCGGTAAGTTTGACTCTCTTGAATTGGCAAAAATGCCGGAAGCAATGGTAGGTCTGGATGGCGCTGCGCTAGCAGCAAAGAAAAAAGAGTTTTATCTCAAAGCTGACTCTCTCTTCGCTTTCACTTCGAAGAAGCTGCCTGACTGGCCATACAGCTACTTACAAAGAGCTAATGTGTTGTATAATGCTTATGGCGCACAGGCTAACTTGGATCAAGGCATCTCGCTTCCTTACTATGAGAAATTTGTTGAGTTGGGTGAGAAGGATGGAAGCCTGAGCAAGACATACTTCAAGCAACCTTATAGTTATCTTGCCCTATACTATCAAACTGTGGGTCAGGATGAAGCCAAGGCTAAGACTTACTGGCAAAAACTGTTAACAGTGGATCCTGATAATATTACGGCTAAGCAGGCATTAGGCATGACAGAACCCGCAACAGCGGTCACCCCGAAGAAAGGCAACAGCAAGTAAGCTGACGCAAATGGCTCAAAACGGCGAAGGCCCCGGAAATTTCCGGGGCCTTCGCCGTTTTGAAAAGTCAAAAAAATCAGAGTATCGTGTTTGGAGTGACGAAGCAAGTGTCGAGAACGGGCTGATGAACCGCCGCAAATTTCTCATAACACCATAATTTTAGTCTTTTTACCTCACCAGGCATCAGCATTCGAATCGCTTTGCGGAGTTCTTTCTCGAACAATCTGCGGTCAAAGCTGACTTTTTGCAGAATAATTTTGATATACTCTAACATAGAGGCCATAGTATTACTTAGTTTTGGGGTTTAGGATATTGAGAAAAAGGAGGACAGATTAGCCGGCAAAGTCGGATATCATCCCGATATAGAACGCAACCGAAGGATGAAAGCGTATGTACTTCTGATGCTAATTTTAGGCTTTTGCCCCATCATGGCACAACAGCCAGCCGAGAAGAGCGTGAGTGTGGAAATGGGTGAAAAAGACTTGGCTATAAACCAGCCTTTCGTTGTGTCAGTGGTGGTGCGGAACAGCACTAGCAGGCCCTCGGTGCAATTTCCCGAATTGCCGGGACTGGAAAAAAGAAGCGCGTCGGCTACCAGTACCACTAATGTGGTGAACGGCAAAACCGTTCTGATTCAAACGATCAGCCAGCAGTATTTTGCCAAACAGGAAGGCAAAAATGTACTTCTTCCTTTCGAGGTTACGGTAGATGGAACCAAAGTGAAGTCGGAAGGCACGACCCTCACTTTTAACAAAGTCGAAGGCGGGGCGATATCTACTGAAAATTCCGGCGAAGCCGAGGAAATAATTTCTTCGGCCGAGGACTTGGCCGCCGGAAGTATATTTTTGTCTGTGAAAGTTTCGAAGCCCATTGTGTATGTACGGGAAGGCTTTTCGGTAAGGCTGGCGCTCTACGTGGCGAAGAGTGCCCCGGTAGAGATGGAATTTTACCAGCTGGATGTTCAATTACAAAATATCCTGAAAAAATTGCGACCCGCCACCTGTTGGGAAGAAAATGTGGGTATCGAGGAGATTGTCCAGCGGGAGGTGACTGTCGGGAATAAGAAATTCACTGAGTACCAAATGTACCAGTCGGTATTTTTCCCGATTACCTTGCAATCAGTGTCTTTTCCAGCCGTGAAGCTTGATATGCTTTTGCTGAAAACCCTTCCTGATGGCCAGAAGAAAAAGGAGGTAGAATCTTTTTACTCACGTCCGGTGCGGGTACTCGTGAAACCTCTGCCCTCGCATCCCAGGAAAGACCAAATCGCGGTGGGGAATTATCAACTAGGCGAGAAGCTGACGAGAGACAAAGTGTATTCAGGCGAAAGTCTGCGATATGAGTTCACGATTAAAGGGGACGGCAATATTGCTACCATTACCCCTCCCGAAATGGCCAAAAGTATGGCCTTCGATTTCTATCCGCCCGACGTGAGTCAAACCGTACAACGCAGCTATGAGAAAGTGAGCGGCGAGAAAACATTCGGCTACAACATTGTGGCGCGTCAGAAAGGTAATTTCACGCTGGGAAGATTTTTTCAATGGATATATTTTGATCCGGTCAGGGCGAAGTACGATACGCTCCGGTCATCGCGAACTGTCGAGGTAACGGGCGAGAATCTCCGGGCTTCCGCTTTGTCGGGAGAGGGGGCCGATCCGGTTTACGGAAATATTGACGAATTGGACACCAACGTCCGCTATATAGATTATCAGGAAATTATCCGCAATCTCACCAATGCTGTTGTACTCATTTTATTGGGAGCAATGGTTTGGATATTCAGAAAATAAAGTAAAAATGAGTAGTACCTACGGTAAAATTTTGAAAATAGCGACCTTCGGCGAGTCACATGGCGTTGGGATCGGTGTAGTGCTGGAGGGCTGTCCAGCGGGAATCGACTTCGACGAGGCATTTATTCAGAGCGAGCTCGACCGGCGTAAACCTGGCCAGTCGCGAATCACGACGCAACGGAAGGAAGCCGACGAGTTTGAGGTAATGTCGGGCATATTCGAAGGGAAAACTACTGGAACACCCATTGCTCTCATCATCCGCAACCAGGACCAGCGCAGCAAGGATTACTCTCACATCGCTACCCAATATCGTCCTTCTCATGCCGACTATACCTACCAGGCCAAGTATGGCACCCGCGACTACCGGGGTGGGGGGCGCAGCTCGGCCCGAGAAACGGCTGCCCGCGTTGCCGCCGGAGCCGTGGCCAAGATGATCTTAAAAAAGGTTGGTGTTCAGGTGCAGGCTTACGTTTCGCAAGTGGGCAAAATGAAGCTGGAGAAAGACTACCAGCAACTACAATTGGAAAACGCCGAGGCAAATGCCGTGCGCTGGCCTGAACCCGAAACCGCGCAGGGCGTATTCGACTACATCGATCAGGTACGCAAGGAAGGAGATTCCATAGGCGGCGTAGTTTCCTGTATTATCACAGGTTCACCCGTTGGATTAGGGGAGCCGGTATTTGATAAACTGCACGCCGAATTGGGCAAAGCTATGCTGAGTATAAATGCCGTAAAAGGATTTGAGTACGGCAGCGGCTTTGCGGGTGTCGAGATGCGGGGCTCGGAACATAACGATGCTTTCTTCACCGATGAAAACGGGAAAGTACATACCAGAACCAATCATTCGGGTGGAGTACAGGGCGGTATTTCCAACGGAGAAGATATTTATTTTCGCGTCGCCTTTAAGCCTGTGGCTACCATTATGCAGAATCAGGAAAGTCTTAATGAGGCCGGTGAAACCGTAACCGTGCAGGGAAAGGGAAGACATGACCCCTGTGTTGTACCTCGCGCAGTACCCATTGTGGAAGCGATGGCTGCGTTGGTCATGGCTGACTTCTACCTGCGACACCAGGCCAGTCGGGTTTAATCTCGACGGGATTTGCGGCGGCGATACAGGCTGAGGACAAACCACACGGTCCCGAGGAATTCCAGGACCAGGCCCCCCAGCATGATATAATTGCCGGACGGCAGACGCTGTGTTTTCATGAAAACGCCCGTCAGCACGACCATCATCCCAATGGCCAGGATTAGTATTGCATTGAATACAGTCAGTTTCACCCGTTTCGGGTCTTGTGGTAAAATGGGAAGGAGCAGCCTCCGCTTTTTTTTGAATATAAGTATAATCCTGATTCCAATCTACTTGCCAACTTCGGGCTTTGGACAGGAAAAGCGCTACGAATTCGAGAAGGGGCTAATGGGCTCGCCTTTTCGGTTGGTGTTTTATGCCAAAAATGATTCCGTAGCCGACGAAGCCGCCCATCGGGCCTTTGGCCGCATCGAGCAGCTCAACGATTTATTGAGCGACTACCGCGACGGCAGCGAGATTAACCGTCTGTCGGCCACTTCCGGGAGCGGCCAATGGATCGCCGTAAGTGATGATTTGTTCAGGATTCTTTCTATTTCCAAAAAAGTAAGCCGCCGTACGGGCGGTACGTTCGACGTAACCATCGGCCCGGTAGTCCAACTCTGGCGGCGGGCTATACGACGCAACGAGTTCCCAACCGAAGCCGAACTAAAAGTAGCGCGGCGAGCAGTCGGTTACCGTTTTGTCAAACTACGCTGCCGTTCGCAATCGGTCAGGCTTATCCGCTCCGGTATGCGGCTGGATGTGGGCGGCATCGGGAAAGGGTACGCCGCCGACGAAGCCGTGAAACTGCTGGAAAATCTCGGGATAACATCCGTGCTGATCGACGCCGGAGGGGACATTACGCTGGCCCAGCCACCGCCCGGTAGGAAAGCCTGGGAAATCAGCGTCGGTTCCGGGGATTCTACCGTATCGATGCCGCTCGCCCAGGCGGGCGTTGCCACCTCGGGGGCCACCTACCGCTACCTGGAACACGAAGGCGTCCGCTACTCGCACATTGTCGATCCCGAGACGGGCGTCGGCTTACGCTTCCATGTGCGCACGACCGTCATCGCGCCGAACGGTACTTTGGCTGACGCTTTGGCTACGGCTGTCAGCGTGGGGGGAATCCGGCGTAGCCGAAAAATCCTCCGCCGATTTCCGGGCGTGCAGGTGTGGCTGCTGGAAACGGAAGGAGGGAAAACCCGCGAATGGAGGACGCTGGAATGAAAAACCTGCCTTCTTCTCCTCATTCCCGCCTGAAGATGAAGCTGAACTTCCCGTTTTTGATCACCAGCGTGTCGGCCAGCGGCAGAGGGTAGCCCAATCAGGAAGTTTTTCGGCTGAACCCCACGCTGAATTCACCATTGGACAGCACCAGTGTGTCAGATAGCGGAATGGGTATGTGTTTGTTGACCCCTGACCGCACCACCTTGATATGGAAGCGGCCCCGCAGTTGCCGCTTTTCTGCATCGAAGTGCGTTACTTCCAAGTAGTTGGCCGGGTCTTTGGCCAAATCATACACCGCGATGCTGGTGATGTCGATAGGGCGAGCTACCTCGGGCTGTTCCTCTATGTTGACATATACCCTAAGACTGTCAGCTTGCCTACAGGGGACCTCGTAAGGAAAGTAGCTAGTCAAAGGGTAGCTCTTAACTAATGTGGGAATACTGAGGTACACTGCGAGCAAAGCTCCGTCAAACACAGGCTTGGTCAAAGTCAGCCACACAATGTCAAAACCGCACGAGAAACTGTCGTTATTTGATAGGGCCAGAAGCAGTTGTTTATTAGGTTTTTCCGCTACTACGCTCTGCTGATACCTCACCCCGTTGATCTCCATCGAGAAATTCATGGGCATCACATCCGGTTCGCTAGGGTGGCAGCCATCGGCTGCTAATCCTAAAACGAGGAACAAAATAAGGTTAATGGGTTTCATGGCGATAGACGGCTTTATACGTTTTTACCTTATTTGGAGTTTGTACGCGAATGAGGTATTCACCATCGGGCAGGGCATATTTATCCAATGGAACAATCTGTCGATGCTGGCCCCGTTCCATCTTTTGGCTGATAGGACGGGCTATCAGAGTTCCGGCAATGCCATATATATCAATAGATACATTGCCTGCTTCGGTCAATTCTAAATCGACCTTAGCGAAACTACTGACGGGGTTAGGGTATAAGGTACCCTCCTGAAATTCCTTCTCTGTATTGTCAACGACTGCATTTTCCACTACTCCCACCCGGTAGGGGTTATTGTCATCCACCCATACTTGATGGGTAGACTGTTTGGTCTGGTTATCCGCCGAAGTGACTGTCAGCTTGATGTAATGCCAGTGATTACCGTTATGATAAAGATGCGTATTGAAAAATTCTCCTGTTCCAAGCACCGACCCATAATTAAACCCATCTGTAGAAACTTGCCATTGGTAAGAGTACGGGTCAGACCCACAACTCGTTATCGCCTCGAAGGTGTACATATGGTAAGCAATGCCGCTATAAGTACCGTCGATGTAGGTACTCAGTACATTCGGCTCGGGGCGAAAGTTCTTGACGCCTCCTGCGTAGGTGCTCATTACTTGAGTATTATTGCTAGTTGCATCGCCCATTACATAACCATTGTATGTCTTATTAGGGTTTGAATAAGCAATTGCTAAGTTGCTATTTGTGGATGCGCTAGCTACCAGTGTCTTGTATGTATTATTATTTGGCCCACCAAATACCTTGGCTTTGGAATAATACAGTCCATAGGCTACGTCTTCATGGTTGCATCCATAGAGATGACTTAACTCGTGCGCAACCACAAGGGGAACAGTGGAATTACCAACGGTTGTAACTATTGCGTAAGCTCTTCCGTTGTGAGGGTGCGCAATATCTTCAGGGTTAGGTACGCCTCCTAACCCATTATAATATTCGTGCGAAATAAGAACCACCAAATCCGCTTTATACGTATCTCTGAGACTTTGAGCAGTAGAGTTATTTGACAAGTTGACGGCATCTGCACGTATATCAGACTGATTACTAGGAGTGTAATTGATTGAAGTTACTCCTGCCAATTGTGCGTAACCCAAGGAGTTATTAACACTGCTGGCTGATATAGCTTGGTTAAGTATATCAATCGAATTGTAGGCGTAAGAAGTTGCAGTAGATGATCCGATAAATGTGTCGTGTAGGAATAAAACTCGAATGTTACTTGTACATGCATCCACACGAGCGTTAGCTAAGGATTTTCTGCCGGTGTTGTTTGGTATTTGTTCAGATAGTAGGGGAGGATTACCAGATGTCTGCTCCAACCCGCAAAAATTTTCGCTGCTCTCCGCATTGTTGCTTTTCACCAGAAGCTGGCCTTCCTCGGCCAAGTCGAAAATCTCGTAGGTTGATTCAAACCCTTGGATGAGTCCGCCTTTTCGGCCCTCATGGCTCGAGAAGAGGACAGTAAGCAGAGTGTTTTCCACTTTGCCAGCTACGATGTAGTTTTTTTCATCGTGATATTCGATTCTATCCAGTGCAACTCTGATCGCCTCCTCGCTTCCTGGCAGAGTGAGTGTAATTGTATTATCTCGCACAGCATTTTTGATAGAATTGATGCGGATCAGATAGGACGTGACATTCTTATCTTCGGTCAACTCACTAGCAGTTTGCCTATGCTTCGCTGGTAGCTGTTCGAGCAGCTTGCTTGAGTAAGAAATCAGCTCGGAGGACAAGTCCTGCGCGGCAGCTTCATTAAGGAGGCTGCTGGCTATAATCGCGGCAAGAGCCAACAAACGGGTAAGCAGAAAGGTGGAGCACTTCTTCATACACCAGTCGATTGAGTTAATAGAAAAATTCAGGCCTGCCTGAGAATCAATTGACTCCAAGCCAGATGGTTCGGAATTTCCGATCTGACAAAAGAAAGGAATGGATCAACTTGAAACAATTACTGAATGGTAACTTTTGCTCAGCAAATGGTAACTTTTCGTATCAGGGTTCTCGATAGCCTCTAATCGACCTGGAATGCTGAAAAAAAAATGCCGATGAATGGGATTCGCACGGGAGTGCTTGCCAAAATCGAATTAGCCCTCACTCCGTCACCACCAGCTTCTGGGGGAACTCAATGCCGTTGGCAGAGACGGTGTAAGTACCTGGCATAAGGTACTGTACGCTCATGGTCGGAGCCGAAAAGTTAAAAATAAGCTGGTTGATGGCGCTGTTCGAGCAACTGTTCAGGCAGTTGCCATCGGCGTCAAGAAGCGGCCCTACTCCCGTCTCAACATTAGTAAACTTCAATTGTGAAATCCTGGGGTTGGTGTACAGGTTCTCAACGGGTAGGTGCATGACTAATCGGTTTGTCTTTCGGGAAAAAGTGAGCGGAATGGTGCTGTCTAATGCCTTCAGCGGCCCCTGGTTCACGATTTTCACAGCGTACGACCTTCGGTACTTCAAGGAAGAATTCGAGCTTTCCTTGTCCACTACGATCTGCGATTGGGCACCATTGATGTAGCAAGAACAATATGGACCCAGGTTGACCAGCCCATCGGCCGTCAATCCTCCCACCACGCTAGCCCCCTCGTTCAGTTCCAGGACGGGTCTTAAGCCGCCCCGCAGTTCGGTGGGTATCCTTATGTTGATCGTGGACAAGGCGCGGTCGATGGTCACGTTCTGGGCGGGGACGCCCTCGAAGGAAATGGACTTGATGGCAGCCCGGTCGTCAGGGACTTCATCGGGACTGTTACAAGAATGGAGGCCAAGCACGAGCAGCAGTAGGGCGGTTTTTGTTTTCATGGGCGATTGTGTTTTCGTCTCGGCCCTCACTCAGTCACCACCAATTTCTGTGGAAATTCAACGCCGCCCGCAGTCACCTTATAGGTGCCAGGCGTTAGCCTTAGCTCGATTGGAGAGGTTAAGTTGATGAGCAGTTGGTTGGGAGCTTCATCCGAGCAACCGCTCAGGCAGGAGGCATCGGCGTTGACAACCGATCTTAGCCCAGTGGCTACATTGATGAAGTCTATCTGTCTCACCTGTGGATTGGTGTACAGATTCTCGACGGGCAAACTCAACCGAAGCAGCTTAGTTTGGCGGGAAAACACAAACTGAGTGTCGGTTGCGATTGCCTTCATGGGGCCAGTCGGCGGGATTATCCTCAGCCGATAGTAGGTCGTCTTTGCCGCGTTGCCCACTACGATGGCCAGCGTATCCTTATATGTGCCAGCACCGGAAGGGTAGTTGCAGGCACAGTACGAAGAAACGCTGATCGTGCCGTCCGGCAGCAGGCCCCGGACGACGCTTGCCCCGTTGACCAGTTCCAGCACGGGCTTTAGCCCTACCTCCGGCAAGACAGCGGGTAGCTGAACGGTGATGATCGAGGTGCGCGCGTCCAGCCGCACGTTCTGTGCGGGGATTCCCTCGAAGGAGATGGACTTGATAGCGGGCTTGTCGTCCACGACCTCTTGGGGCTTCTTGCAGGCAAAGAGGCAAAGGCCAAGACTGAGCAGCAGTAGGGCTGTTTTTGTTTTCATAATAGTATTGATTTAGTTAAATGCGTATAAAACGAAAAAGGCTTCCTGCCAATCGAGGGCCATGACTTCCTTTTCTCATTTCTTACTCACGATCAGTTTTTTTGTGATGGAGATGTCATTGGCTTTTAACTGGCAGAGGTATATACCTTCTTGTAAGAAAGAAACGTCAATGGGATAAGTAAATGATCTATCTGCATGTAGGAGACACCGTCAAAGGGGTGGACTCCGCGCAGCAGGTGGCGAAGAGCAAAGCGACGGACGCCAAGACGCCCGCCCAGATATTGAAGGGCTTTCAGACTCAGCAGGCTGGCGGCCGTTTCGATAAATGCTTCAATGGGATCGGCTTTCATAGGGTAATACGGCTGAGCACGAAGGGATTATAAAGTTATCTAAGATAAATAAATATTTTAATGAAAACTTTGTTTTTTTATTGAAATATTTTTTCTATCGTGCGAAGCCCTCCGCTTATACCAAAAAAAGCCCGCTTCTCACGAAACGGGCTTTTTTCACCAAGCGATAAATTGACTCTACACTGCGCGGGTCTTGCCAGGCACGGGTACAGGATAGTAGCCGTTCTCGTCGGGCAGTACTTTGGGCATGGCGTCCCAGGCGAGCTTGTCGGGGAAAAGGCTGATATCCGAGTTTAGCGCTTCGTCCCACTTCACTTGCTTGCCGGAATACGTAGCCATACGACCCATGATCGCCGTCATGGTACTTTTGGCGGTGCGCTCGGCATCGGCAAATTTGTACTCTCCCTTGGCGATGGCGTCAAACAATTCGTCGTGTTCGATTTGGTAGGGGTTGCCGTCTCCTTTGGAATCGTGCTTGTATATTTCTTTACCTTTATAATCTTTTAGCACGGTATTATTGTTGGCAAAGCTGTCGATGCGGCCCTTAGTGCCCACGAAAGCCTCATCCACGCGGCTATAAGTACCTTCATAGTGACGGCACTGGCTCGAAATCGTCGTGCCATCGGCATAGACCAAATCCAGGCAATGGTGGTCGAATATTTCGCCGTACTTCTTATCGTCGCGTACCTCGCGACCGCCCGTTCCCTGAATAGTTACGGGGTAGCCGCCCTTGACCCAGTTGGCCACGTCAATATTGTGGACGTGCTGCTCGACAATGTGGTCGCCACACAACCAGTTAAAGTAATACC
The DNA here is from genome assembly GCF_014651615.1 of Persicitalea jodogahamensis. GTDB lineage: Bacteria > Bacteroidota > Bacteroidia > Cytophagales > Spirosomataceae > Persicitalea > Persicitalea jodogahamensis. The sequence goes on from NZ_BMXF01000001.1 coordinate 142,710, forward strand.
AGTTACGCATTTGGTATTCCATTTCAGTCATGCTGGGTAAACGGTCTTTTACCCACACGCCACCGCTGATCCAGTACACTTGTCCACCCACGATGTCCCCCAGGGCGCCATCCTCAATGCGCTTGATCGCTTCGCGATAGTTGGGCTGATAGTGGCGCTGAAGGCCTGTCACTACGTTCAGTTTCTTTTTCTTGGCGATCTCGGCTACCTCCAGTACTTTCCTGATGCCGGGAGCATCGGTAGCTACGGGTTTTTCCATGAAAACCTGCTTGCCCTGCTTCACTGCTTCTTCGAAATGGTAAGGCCGGAAGCCAGGAGGTGTTGCCAGAATGACGACATCGGCGAGCGCCATTGCATCTTTGTAAGCCTCAAAGCCCACAAACTTGCGGCTGTCGGGCACGTCCACTTTGGTGGTGCCGTCTACGGTTTTGCCGTTGGCATCTTTATATTTTTTGGAAGTAAGACTCTTGTATGAAGTCTCCAGACGATCACGGAAAGCATCGGCCATCGCTACGATCTTCACGTTCTGTTTGGTGCTGAGGGCCTGCGCCGCTGCGCCGGTTCCGCGGCCGCCACAACCGATCAATGCGACCTTTATAGTGTCATCCACATTACTGTTGAAGCCATAGGACGAGAGCGGACTCAGGGCAATTCCTCCGGCCAGTAGCCCGGAAGCTTTCAGAAATTCACGTCTTTTTTGTTCCATGATTGTTGTTTTTAATGGCAATCGGCAGTCGGCTTTTGGCTCTCAGCTTTTTTACCTCTGGTTATTACGGTTTAAAAATGTAGTTTATTAGAGCAAAGAACGTTTGCTAATCAGTTTACTTATTTGGCTGATTATAAATCGCTTAATTGTACTTCATATTATTAATCCAGTGGCCGAAAGCCGACCGTTGACGGCCCATATCAATAATCCTCAATCAGTTCTGGATTGTAATACGCCTCAATTTCCTCGGGAGTAGGCGTTTTGAAGGGCCGTACCAGACGCATTCCCAGAAAAGAGGCGTTGGTCATCCACCACTCGCTCTTGGGTAGTTGCGGGTCGAGCATCTTCCATTCGGCCGCGGAGGGTGTCCTCGCGGCGGAGCGGGCCACTGCTGCATCATCGTCCCAGGAGCCACCTCTTACGGAGTTGGGGTATAACTCCGTGACGGGTACGTAAGGGTTATCCACTACCCCGTCGGCTTTGGCGTAAAAATCGGGAAGATACTGATCGAGCGTCCATTCCATCACGTTGCCGTGCATATCGTACAATCCCCATGGGTTAGGCTTTTTTGTGCCGACTTTTTTGTAAGTACCACCGCTGTTCTTCTTATACCAGGCGTATTCATCAAGCTTGGCCGGGTCGTCGCCGAACGAGTAGGCTGTTTTAGTACCCGCGCGCGCGGCGTATTCCCACTCTGCCTCGGTAGGCAGGCGGTAAAACACGCCCGTTTTGTCATACAACCATTTGCAAAAATGGATGGCCGAATATTGCGTCATATTGATGGCCGGGTAGCCCGCGCGGCCCATACCGAACGACATATCCACATAGGGAGGGCTGGGGCGGGTGCTGGCGTCGGTCTTGGCTACGCTTTTTTCGTCATCAGGATAGCGTTTTGCCATTTCAGCCTCCATGTTCTTGAAAGAATAGAGATCGAAAAAGTCCCAGGTTACTTCGTACTTGCCCATCCAGAAACCATCTAGCTTCACCGTATGCTGCGGACCTTCATCGGCATTGCGGTTTGCTTCGGAAGCCGGACTGCCCATCGTGAATTCTCCGCCGGGAATGGCTACCATTTCGTATTCCTGGTTGGTACCGGGTATTTTCTGAGCGTAATTGGTGGGTTTGTCTTGAGAAAAAACGCTGGAACTGACAAAAAAAAGAAGTCCGGCGGTAAGGTATTTCAAATTCATGGGGGTAATTGGGAAATGGTACTCGTAGTGTTATTGTGCTGGAAGTAAAATGAATCAATTCCACAAAGTCTTCAAAAGCGGGGCCATTGGCCCGTACTACTATTAGTATAAAGGAGACAGAACCACTAAGGTACCCATAAACAAGGAAAATTTTTGGATTTTGGAGAGAAAATGATCGCTTCGGTTTAAAATTGAGCAGGGGCAAATAGGTAGAGCGTTGCCACATTCGCTTTTTGTAAAAACAAAAATCAATGGCGAATCCGGATTTGCCGTTTTTTCATTTTATGGATAATCAGACAGCCCGCCCGGTACTTGTTGTAAGAGCCCTTTCTAAATCATTTGGCGGCATCAAAGCACTGGACAAAGTTGAATTTACGCTCAATGGGGGCGAAGTACACGCTTTGATGGGCGAAAATGGCGCGGGCAAGTCCACTTTGATGAAAATTCTGATGGGACTGGAGACGGCCGACTCGGGTGAAATCATGCTTGCCGGGAAATCCTGGGAAAACCACGGCGTGCGCGATGCGCTGGACCGGGGAATTTCCATGATTCATCAGGAATTACAGGTAGTCCCGGAGCTAACCGTGGCCGAGAATATCTTCCTGGGTCGCGAAAGTACCCGCTGGTTGCCGGGCTGGCTGGACGATCGGAGCATTTACCAAACAACGAAGCAACTCCTCACTGATCTGGGCGTAGCGCTGGATGCCCACACTAGGATGAAGTACCTGAGCGTGGCCGAAATGCAGATGGTCGAAATCGCCAAGGCCATTTCGTACGATGCCAGAGTGATAATCATGGATGAGCCCACCTCCGCTTTATCCGAAAAAGAAGTGGCTGCACTTTTTGGAATAATAAAAGATTTAAAAGCCAAAGGGGTGTCCATCATTTACATCTCGCACAAGATGGAGGAAATCGCCCAGATTGCCGACACCGTCACGGTACTGCGTGACGGAAAATACGTTGGGACAAAGCCCGCCGCCGAACTGGACCAAAGTACCTTGATTACAATGATGGTTGGGCGCACGATCGATAGTCTTTTTCCCGAGGCGACAGCCGAGAAGGGCGAGGTGGTTCTTTCGGTTAAAAATTTGAGCATTCCCGGCAAATTTCAGGACATTAGTTTCGACCTGCGCGCGGGTGAGGTACTTGGCCTGGCCGGACTCATGGGGGCGGGCCGGACGGAGGTAGCCCGTGCAATCTTCGGGTTGGACCCTTTGGCGGAAGGTGAGATTTTTATAAAAAGTGAAAAGACAACGATCCGGTCGCCGGAGGACGCCATCCGGCACGGCATTGGTTACGTGAGCGAGGATCGCAAGGCCTGGGGCTGTGTTCCGGGCATGTCGGTGCTGCACACGATGACACTGTCAAGTCTGCGCGATCACTTGCGAGGCGGTTTTATCGACGCCGGAAGCGAGAAAGCCGCCGCAAGCCGGATGGCGACGGATCTGCACATCAAAACTGCCGGACTGTCTCAGCAGGTGCTCCAACTCAGCGGCGGCAACCAGCAGAAGGTGCTGATTGGTAAAACTCTGCTTGCCGAACCGGAAATCATTATTTTCGATGAACCCACGCGTGGTATCGACATAGGAGCCAAGCACGAAATCTATAAACTCATCCGTCAGCTTACCGCGCAGGGAATAGCGGTACTGCTTATTTCATCCGAACTACCCGAAGTACTTGGCCTTTGTGACCGGGTGCTGGTATTGGCCGAAGGGCGGCAAACGGCAGTTTTATCGGGGCAAACCATCAGTCAGGAGAAAATCATGAACCACGCCATCCAGCGCTAAACTGACCGCTGTGAACAGGACTTTGACGGAGTCAAGTCATGGCTAAAATGAACTACTTAGTATGAAACAAAAGATTACGACCACGATTCTTCAAGCCAGAAATTCATACAGCACCAGGGTTCGCAGCCTGGGTGTTTTCGGCATTTTGCTGGCCTTCGTGGTTATTTGCGCCGCCCTGGCATTGACGACGCCGCGCTTCCTGACGGTGGGTAACCTGACCATCATCCTCACGCAGGTGTCTATCAACGCTCTGCTGGCTTTCGGGGTTACGTTTGTCATCATCACGGGAGGGATAGACCTGTCGCTGGGGTCGATGGTAGCGGTGACGGGCGTCGCTGCGGCTTTGTTTGCGCATCCCGACACCTACCCGTTGGTTGTGCCCTTGGGAATCGCGCTGGCGGCGGGCGTGGCGATGGGAGGCTTCAATGGCCTGGTCATTACCAGAAGCAAAGTACCCCCTTTCATCGTCACCCTCGGCACGATGACCATCGGGCGCGGATTGGCCCTGATACTGAGTAAAGGGCGGCCTGTTTCCAACCTTTCGGATACGTTTAATTTTATTGGAGGGGGCCAGGTGTTCGGAATTCCTTTTCCCATTATCATTCTGGTTGTGGTTTTTGGGCTTTGTACGCTTTTGCTCAAAAAAACGATTTGGGGGCGCTATATGTATGCCGTAGGCGGCAATGAACAGGCCGCACGAGCGTCGGGAATCTCGGTGGCCAAAGTCAAGATGATCGTTTACACGCTCTGTGGGGCGCTCGCTGCACTGGCGGGTATCGTGCTGACTTCCCGCATCACCACCGGACAACCCAATGCCGGGCAAGGCTTCGAACTCGACGCCATCGCCGCCGCCATCATCGGCGGCACCAGTACCTCGGGCGGCAGCGGCACCATGACCGGGACGCTCATCGGCGCTTTGCTGATCGGGGTGATCAGCAATGGGCTGGATCTGCTCAATGTCACCTCTTATTATCAGGAAGTAGTGATGGGAGTGATCATCATTGGGGCGGTGGTACTTGACGGGTTAAATCGAAAGGGATAAGTAAATCCCTTCCCTTTCGCTTCTTTACCCAAAACACTTTCCCTCAAAACCATGAAGCAAATTCTCCTGATCCTTACTTTTTTCGTGGCCTTAACGGGCTGCAATCAATCCGACGACGGCGCCAACGGCGGTAAGCCGCTTATTGGCGTTTCGATGCTGAGCATGCAGAATGAGTTCATCGTCAACATCAGCGACGAAATGGAGAAAAAGGCCGAAGCTGTCGGTGCGGAACTGATTGTAGTGGATGCCGAACGGTCGGCACTGAAGCAGATCGAGCAGGTAGAGAGTTTTATTGCACAGGGGGTAGATGCTATCATCATGAACCCCTGCGAAGTGGAGGCGAGTTCGCCCGCCGTGACTAAGGCACTAGCGGCAGGAATTCCGATCATTAACGTCAACTCGGCTACAGCTACCAAGCCCACCGCCTTCGTCGGTTCCGACGATGTGGAGTCGGGCCGCATCGCGATGGAGTATATTGCCAAGAGACTAAGTGGAAAGGGCAATGTGATTATGATTCACGGCTATATGGGCCAGGCCGCTCAAATCCAGCGTGAGCAGGGCGCGCGCGAAATCCTGAAAAAGTACCCTGGTCTGAAAATGCTGGCTCACCAAACGGGTGAATGGGACCGCGCCAAGTCCATGTCGCTCATGGAAAACTGGATACAATCTTACGGCAACAAGATCGATGCCGTTTTTGCCCAAAATGATGAAATGGGCATGGGAGCCGTCAAAGCCCTGGAAGCCGCCGGGATGAAGAATAAGGTGGTAGTTGTGAGCATTGACGCTATTCCCGACGCGCTGCAAGCCGTAGAAAAGGGAACGCTCGATGCCACCGTGTTTCAGAATGCCGGACAGCAGGGTTCTCAGGCGATCGAAACGGCTCTGAAAATCATTGACAAGCAGCCCTATGAAAAGGAAGTGCTGATTCCGTTTCAGTTGGTGACGAAGGAAAACGTGGCGGAATTCAAACAATAAATCACCGCCATTGTCGGATTTTCTTGCCATTTTTGTGAGGTACGTACTTGTCTCAATCGTCTTCACTTATGCCCTACGCGCAATATTTTAACGGCCAAATCTTTCCCAACGACGCCGACCTGCTCAAAACAAACGATCTGGGTCTGCTGCGGGGTTATGGTATGTTCGACTACTTTCGCACCTACAACGGCGTCCCGTTTCGCTGGGATGATTATTGGACGAGATTCGCGAACTCGGCCCGGTCGCTGCATATGGCACCACCGCTTACGCAGGACGAAACCGCTGATATCCTGGCCGACCTGTACAAGCGTTCGGGTGAGGCCGAAGTGGCATTCCGTTTTGTATTGACGGGTGGCTACGCCGCCGACAGCGTGACGGTGACACAACCCAATTTTCTGATTCGCTGTGAGCCGTTGCCCAAAGATAATCCAACTTCTCTCCGCGAAGGAATAAAGGTGCTGCCCTACGATTATGTCCGCGATTTACCCGAAATCAAGACCACAAACTACCTCCACATGATTCTGCAGGCCGGAGAGATGAAGGCGCAGGGCGCGGCGGATTTGCTTTTTCATAAAGGCGGCGAAATAAGTGAACTCACCCGAAGCAATGTTTTTCTTTTTAAAGGCGACGCGCTGATCACGCCCGATCGTAATGTGCTGAACGGCATCACCCGCCGCGCGTTTCTCGAACTCGCCGCTCCTCACTTCGATGTGCAGGTGCGGCCCGTTCTGTTCGACGAGTTGATTAACGCCGACGAGTGCTTCACCACCAGCACCACCAAATGGGCGGTGCCCATCGTACAGGTCGGCGAACACACCATTGCCGATGGCCATCCCGGAAAGCGAACAGTGTTTTTACGGGAATTGTTTCTGAAGGTGGTAGAGGAGTGGGGAAGTTAGATCTTTTACCTTCGCCTCAGGCAGAAACACCCTACCTTTGCCGATATAGCCAATACTTATGACCTCTACTGAATTCACACCCACCGAACTACCGGATGAGCTTTTGGAAAAATACGAAACTGTCATCGGTCTGGAAGTGCATTGCCAGCTCCTGACCGACTCCAAACTCTTTGCCTCGGATACCAACCGCTTCGGTGGCGAACCCAACACGCACATCAGCCCGCTGACGCTGGCGTTGCCGGGTACTTTGCCCAAACTGAATCAAAAGGCCGTGGAATACGCGGTAAGGCTGGGGCTGGCCTGCGGCTGCGACATCAGCCGCCACACTATTTTTGACCGCAAAAATTATTTCTACCCGGATTTGCCCAAGGGCTACCAGATCTCACAGGACAAAGCCCCGATTTGTGTGGGGGGCGGCGTGACGGTTACGACCAAGGACCAGGAAAATAATCCGGTAGAGCGTACGATACGCTTTCACCACATCCATCTGGAAGAAGATGCGGGCAAGTCGGTGCACGATGGCAGCAGCAGCGATACCCAACTCGACTACAACCGCGCCGGAACTCCGCTGGTGGAAATGGTGTCGGAGCCTGATCTGCGCTCGGCGGAGGAAACGGGTGCCTTCGTGACCGAGATACGGCGTCTGGTGCGCTACCTCGACATCAGCGATGGCAACATGGAGGAAGGCTCGCTGCGCTGCGATGTCAACGTGTCGGTACGGCCCTTCGGGCAGGAAGAATACGGCACCAAAGTGGAAATCAAGAACATGAATTCCATCCGCAATATCATGCGGGCCGTAGAATACGAGCGGCGGCGGCAGGTGTCGGCGCTGGAAAATGGCGACGCACTTTTTCAGGAAACGCGGATGTTCGACGCCGAAACGGGCGAAACCTACGGGATGCGCGTGAAGGAAACGATGAACGATTACCGGTATTTTCCCGATCCCGACCTCTGCCCCGTGGAGTTGACGGAAGAAAGAGTACAGGCAATAAAAAGCCAAATGCCCGCTCTGCCGCGTGAATTAAGGGAAAAATTCGTCAGCCAATACGGGATACCGGCTTACGACGCCGAGTTGCTCACCGATACGCGGGACATGGCCCGCTACTTCGAAGAATTATGCGGCCTGACTACCCATTACAAAACGGCCTCCAACTGGCTGATGGGCCCCGTTCGCTCGTATCTGAACGAAAGCGGTACGGAAATTGCGGCTTTTCCGCTGACACCGGGAACGCTGGCCGAACTCATCGAGTTGATAGAGACGCAGGTTATCAGCCATTCGGTGGCCACGCAGAAGGCCTTCCCGGCTTTGCTGGAAGAGCCTGGCCGCTCGCCGCGCGAACTGGCCGAAGCCAGCGACTGGCTCCAAAACCGCAATACAAACGAACTCGAGACGTTGGTAGAGGAAGTTCTTCAGTCTATGCCCGACAAAGTAAAAGCTTATCAGAAAGGGAAGAAAGGCTTGATGGGGCTTTTTGTCGGAGAAGTGATGAAAAAATCGAAAGGCAAAGGCGATCCGAAAATGATCAATCAGCTTTTGGCCCAAAAACTTAACTAATGAACAGTTGACAATGGAGAATGGACAAATGCTTATAGAAAGAGCAAAGTACCTCGCGCTATTCATGCTATTGAGCGTCTTTGCGTTTGCGCAGCAGGAGCCTGCCGCTAAGGAATTTACGGTGTCAGGCAAAGTTAAAAACGGTTCGGCGGGAGAGAAGGTTTATCTGCAGTTCTCGACCAACCCACCCGTGACTCTGGATTCGACGACGCTGGCCGCCGACGGTACTTTCACCATTAAGGGCACAGAGAAAGATGGTGGCAATTTTTATATGCTCAATATCGCCGACCGTCAGAAAATAGTGCTGCTTGTGGAAGGGGGCGAAAACTTTGCGGTCACGACCGACGGTTACGACAAAAATGACAAGGGTGAGCCCGGCAAGTACACGGTGAAAGGCTCCAAAAACATGGAGTATTACGCCAAACTCATGGAAATGAACCAGGCGATGGTGGACAAAGTCAACAAATGGAACGACGAGTACGCCAAGGCTACCGAGAAAAAGGATAGTAAGAAAATGCAGGAGATTCAGGGTAATTTCCAGGCTGCCGAGGTAGAACATGTGGCTAAAATCAAAACGCTATTGCCCGAAATGGGTACTTCGCTGGTGGCCATTTTTGCAGCCAACAATATGCTCAATCCGGAGCGGGACTTTGCCGAGATGGAAGCCGTGGCTCAGCGTTTTGAGCAGGAAAACCCTTCGTCCAAAATCGCACAATCCTACATTGGCTTTGTCAAGCGGCTCAAAGGCATTTCGGTAGGTGATGTCGCCCCCGATTTTACGCTGAACAATCCCGAAGGTCAGGACGTAACGCTTTCGTCGCTGCGTGGTAAGTACGTACTCATCGACTTCTGGGCTTCGTGGTGCGGCCCTTGCCGCATGGAAAACCCCAACGTGGTGAAGCTTTACGATAAATACAAAGACAAGGGCTTCGCGATCTACGGCGTCTCTCTTGACAAAGACAAAGCCGCCTGGCTCGCTGCCATCAAAAAAGACAACCTGACCTGGACGCATGGCTCCGACCTTAAATTCTGGAATTCCGCCGTGGCCCAGACTTACGGCGTCAACGCTATTCCGGCTACTTTTTTGCTGGATAAAGAAGGAAAAGTAATTGCCAAAAACCTGCGCGGGGCCTCGCTGGAAGCCAAAATCAGCGAATTGCTCGGCGGAGAATAAAAAGGAAAGAACAATCAATGAATCAATAGAAAGCCCGGCTCTGCGTCGGGCTTTTTCGTTACTTTGTGTTTTTTGTACGACCCTCAAATAAAAAATTCAATAGCTAAATGAAAATCGCCATCGTAGGCTGCGGCAATATGGGCATGGCATTCGCCCGTGCCTTTCTTAAATTTGATCTGGTAAAAAAAGAGGACTTCCTGTTGGTGGAAAAAAGCGCCGAGCGTAAGGAAACCCTGCACAGCTTTCAGCCGGGTGTATTGACGGGTGTCATCAGCCCCGAGATTGGTACTTATGACCTGGTCATTCTTTCGGTCAAACCGCAGGATTATCTGACAGTCGCTGCGTCGCTGCGTGAGGTCATTCAGCCGTCGCAGATCGTGCTTTCGATTATGGCGGGCATCTCCATGCAAACCATTCAGGAATCGCTCAATCATCAGCCCGTAGTGCGGGCCATGCCCAATACGCCCGCGATGCTGGGCATGGGCATTACGGCCTACGCTGCCTCGCCCGAAGTGGAGCGGGGGCAGTTGCGCAAGGTAGAAAACCTCATCAACGCCACCGGCCGCTCGGTTTTTCTGGAAGACGAAGGCCAGCTGGACGCCGTGACCGCCCTGAGTGGCAGTGGCCCGGCCTATTTTTTCTATTTGGTAAAAACGATGATCGAAGCGGGCAGACAAATGGGTTTCGAGGAATCGGTGGCCACGCTGCTGGTAAAGCAAACTATGCTTGGTTCCTACCACCTCATCAATAATGCCGACCGCTCCCTCGACGAGCTCATCAAGGCGGTGGCCTCCAAAGGCGGCACTACCGAAGCAGCCCTGAAAGGCTTCGAGGAAGGCAAGTTAGCCGATGCTCTCACGCAGGGCATTCACGCGGCCCAAAAACGAGCTACCGAACTTTCCCAGGGGTAGTTGGGGAAGTTTGGTAAAAACCGTAAAGCGATGCGGGTTTTCAATTCGCCTCTTTCGCCATTTTATCCAGTAACAGGTACCTGTCCCGGTGCTTTTCCGGCCCAGCCTTGGTCTGCACGTCGATATGCATCACGGCGGCAGGCTGCCCGCTTTTCACGACGGGCCAGTTCGGAACGCCCAGACCGTTGGGATTCCCGGTTTTAATAAAGTTGGCGAAAAAGAGCTGCATGATTTCTGATACTTTGTAATCCTCCGGCTGCCAGTCATACACGCGGTTGGTGGGTAAATTACCAAGAGCGTACTCGATTTCTGCCGAGTGAACGGCACCTTTTGGAGCAGGAGGCCGCTTTGCCGTCGCATCGTCATTTCTTGTGACGCCGCCCGCGAGGTTAGCCGTCGCATTGCCCATTTCTGCCCGCATCTCCGGACGGGGCCGGGCGTAGAGGTAACGGTACACTGGCTTACCGCCGGTCTGACTGTGGAGATCAGCCCATTTCCAGGTGCCAAATCCGATAAACCGATCCCCGGCCATATCGGTAGCTACCTGCTCTACCTCGGCGTCCGTAGCCGGAGCATACACCTTAAGCATTTGGTCGGCCTGCTCACCATACATTTTCTTTACGGCGGCGGTGTAGTTGTCGCGGGTAGGTTGCTCTTTGCCTAATATACCCTGATAGCCGCTTTCCTGCGAGTTCCAGCCCACCAACAATGGGACGTGTGACTGCTGTCCATTTGCGAAAACTTCAACAGGAGGCTTGGGGAAGAAGTACCCATCCACTACCGCCGAAAAGCGGGGAACGCCGGGCTTGGTGGTAGTTTCCAGCAGTTCCTGAGCAGGCATTTTCCGCAGGGCAGCCAGCGAAGTTGCTCCTACGACTTTGCCGAACTCTACACCGGTTTGCTCAGCCTCGGACAAGGACGAAATCGGACGAGAACCCAGCAGCGACCCGCTTTCGCCGATGGCACCCGCGATCAGATTCTTCGCCAGCGGAGAAGCCATTTGCGCACTTACTGAAAAAGAACCTGCCGATTCGCCAGCGATCGTCACCCGATTGGGATCCCCCCCGAAAGCGGCAATGTTTTTCTGTACCCATTGCAGCGCAGCGGCCTGATCCAGAAAGCCATAGTTACCCGACGCCTTGTGGGGGGATTCTTTTGACAGTTCAGGGTGGGAGAAAAAGCCGAATATCGTAAGGCGGTAATTGACCGTGACAGTCACGATGCCATGGCGCGCCAGACTCTCGCCGTCGTAGCGTGGCTCCGAACCATCGCCGGCGATCAGACCACCGCCGTAGAAATAGACCAGCACCGGGAGGCGGTCGGTGGCCGTTTTGGCGGGCGTCCAGACATTGAGGTACAGGCAGTCTTCGCTGACGCCGTCGGACCGGAAGTTCATGTCGCCGAAAATGGGCAACTGCATGGCGCGGGGGCCAAACTTATCGGCCTTGCGCACACCCGTCCAGTTCTTGACGGGCTGGGGCTCGCGCCAGCGCAGGTCACCCACGGGCGGCGCGGCAAAGGGGACGCCCTTGAACGCCCGGATGCCCGACTCGTCCAGGCCTTCCAGAATGCCGTTGGCGGTTTTGACCTGTAATGCGGGCGCGCCCTGATCCGTTTGGGCAAAGCACCAAATGGGGAACAGAACGAAAACAAATATCTTCTTCATGGTCGCGATGTTTTGATAAATTCGATAATTTCAGCCCCAGGGCGTATGCTTATTCAAAGAACGACACCCCAACAATATAACCATACTTCCGGGTGATCGCCTGATTTAATTATCGCTTACCTCGCTTCTATGAAAAAATCTATGCTTTTTTTGGGGCTGATTGGTTTTCTCAACCAGCCATCTTTCGCCCAATCCGCTGAAACGCTGAGTATCCGCAACTACGGCTCCCAAAACGCCGATAAGATCATTCGGGAGTTTAGTGAATTTCTGTCCATTCCCAATGTGGCAAGCGACACGGCTAACATCAGGAAGAATGCCGCTGCCATTATGGACATGATGCAAAAGCGCGGCGTCAAAAATGTGCAGCTTTTGTCGCCTGCTGCGCCGGGTGCGCCTCCTGCCGTGTATGGCGAAGTGATGGTGCCGGGCGCGACCCAAACACTCATTTTCTACGCCCATTACGATGGCCAGCCCGTTAACCCCGCGCAATGGGCCGCCGGGCTTGAACCCTTCGGACCCAAACTTTTCACTGGTGCTATCGACAAGGGAGGCAAAAATATACCTTTCCCGGCCAACGGGAAGTACGATAGGGACTGGCGCATCTACGCCCGCTCGGCCTCCGACGACAAGGGGGGAGTGTACACGATTCTGAATGCCTACGAAGCCCTGACGAAAAGCGGGATGAAACCCACTACCAATCTGAAATTTTTCTTCGAGGGCGAGGAGGAGGCCGGATCGCCGCACCTGGATGAGATTTTGGAAAAGCACCAATCGCTGCTGCAGTCAGACTTGTGGATCATTTGCGACGGGCCCGTGCACCAGTCGGGCAAAAAGCAGATCGTGTTTGGCGTGCGCGGTGACGCCCATATCGACCTGACCGTGTATGGACCCAAGCGTCCCCTGCACAGCGGCCACTATGGCAACTGGGCGCCCAATCCCGCGCTGATGCTTGCAAAACTGCTGGCATCCATGAAGGATGACGACGGCCGGGTGCTGGTCAAAGGTTTTTATGATGACGTGATACCGCTCAGCGCATCCGAAAAAAAAGCCATGCGCGAAGTACCTTCCGTGGAAGCGCAGATGAAGAGCGAATTGGGGATCAGTGCCACCGAGATGCCGGAAAGCGTACTGAACGAGGCAATCAGTATGCCCTCGCTGAACATCAACGGTATGCAGAGTGGTAATGTGGGGAAAATGGCCTCCAATCAGATTCCGACCTTCGCTACTGCGGTACTTGACCTGCGACTGGTACTGGGCAATGACGCGCAGCGTCAGCAGCAAAAAGTGATCGACCATATCGCAGCCCAGGGGTACCACGTTATCGACCACGAGCCCACCGATGCCGAAAGAGCCAACTACGCCAAGCTCATTAAGGTAATCCCCGGCGACGATGGCTACAACGCCCAGCGCACTTCGATGGACCTGCCCATCGCCCAAAAGGTGATCGCCGCCGTGCAGACCACCACGCCCGATCCGCTGGTACTGCAACCTACCTCGGGCGGTAGTCTTCCATTGTATTTGTTTGTTAAATACCTGAATGCAAACACAATGACCGTCCCCATTGCGAATCACGACAATAATCAACACGCCGAAAACGAGAATATCCGGCTGGGAAATCTGTTTGATGGGTTGGAAACGATGGCAGCGGTGATGGGGATGCGGTAGCGGCTTATTGGGGAATCAAATAGCGTAATATTCAACGGTCTTCCTCCACCAATAATAGAGTGGTGGCAACGATTCGCCCGACCTGTGCCTGCGGATGGATCTATACCCTGAGACGCCATACCGTACTATGCCATACCGTACTATGACGCGTATCATTTTGTAAGAAAATCTGAAGCATGGCTTGCTGCGGGCTGGAAAAGTAGTTTTGAACTTTGAGTTTTCCTCCAGTCCCGTAGTCTTACAATCAAGCGATGCATTCCTTTCACATACCCGTTCTCGGCCTGGGTTATTCGGTCGACACCCCCATCAAAGTCTCACCTTTTGGCATCAGTTCCGTGGCGTCTATCGTCGATGATGAGATGATTGAACGAATGCGGAAGTACCATGCCATTAAATCCCGGAAGTCTTTCGTGCCGATTAAGACAAATGAACCTGATTTCCGGAGCCGACGCATCACGGCTTACCTCAATCTGATGGACGAAATTATCGACGACACGTTCAATCATTTGCGCCGGGAGCCATTCGGAAAAGGTACTGGAATTACCCGCTATTTCGAGCTTTTGCCCTGTACTTCACCCTTGAAAAAGCCGTATGTGCAGTGGCTGAATGCGCAGAATGGTGATCAGAAAGCGCAGCTAGAACAAGAGCTGCGGGCAAGCCTGGTGAAAGGTAGTATAGACGTCAACATTATGTCCAAAGTGGATAAAATGAATAAAAGTGCGAGCGGAGAAATGCTGGGCGACGAGGACTCCGACGCCTCTGCCGCGCTCCGGGGCTTTGCCCAAAGTACCCTTGCTTCCTCGCTGGTACTTTCAGCCGGAATGAATCCCCGGTTGTACGGTTATCTGGAAAAATTCCGGGATTTCTACCCAGATGAAAAAGGCAGGTTGAAAAAAAAGATCATTTTGAAAGTCAGCGACTTTCGTTCGGCGTTTATTCAGGCGAAATTTTTGGCAAAAAAGGGGATCTGGATCTCGGAATTCCGCATCGAATCGGGCTTGAACTGCGGCGGCCACGCCTTTGCCACCGATGGCTATCTGCTGGGCCCAATTCTGGAGGAATTCAAGACGAAGCGGAAGGAAATGAGCGCCGAATTGTTTGCCATGTACCAGACTGCCCTGGCGACAAAAGGACTACACATTGACACCATGCCCGCTTTGCTGATCACCGTACAGGGAGGGATCGGAACGGCCAAAGAACACGAATTTCTGCTCCGGCACTACGGGGTAGATGCCGCGGGCTGGGGTAGTCCATTCTTGCTGGTACCCGAAGTGACTAACGTGGATGCCGACACGCTCAACGATCTCGTGGAGGCCGATAGCAGCGATTATTACGTCAGTGACTCGTCGCCTCTGGGGGTACTTTTCAATAATTTCCGCAACAGCTCGGCGGAAAAAGACCGGTTGGCACGCATCGCCAAAGGAAGGCCTGGTAGTCCCTGCAAAAAGAAGTATCTCGTTTCCAACACTGAATTTACGGAGGAACCGATTTGCCTGGCCTCCCGGGAATATCAGCATTTGAAACTAAATCAGCTGAAAAGTCTGAATCTTGAAGCTCAGGAGTACGAAATTCAGGCCAATGCCATCACTCAGAAGATTTGCCTGTGCGATGGGCTAAGTACCTCGACCCTCCTGAAAAACAACCTGTTGGCACCCCGGGAGAACAAGTCCGTGGCGATTTGTCCGGGGCCGAATCTGGCCTGGTTTTCCCGCACCTACTCCCTTGAAGAAATGGCGGGACATATCTACGGAAAAACCGATTTGCTGGCTGGGGTGAAACGGCCCAATATGTTTATCAACGAATTGACTCTTTATGTGGAGTACTACATTAAAGAGCGCGGGGTTTATACGAAAAATCCCACGCCGAAAAAGTTGAAATACCTGCAAAAATTTGCCGGACAGATTTTGGCCGGTATCGACTACTACAGGGCCTTGGTGGAAGAACTCACGAACGAGACTGATGAATACCGTCGGGAAATGCAGAATCAACTGGTCATCAGCGAAGATCAGGTAAGGGAATGCGTCATGGAATTTGCATAGGCAAGTGTCGTTTTTTATGAGTGCATCCTGGCGATTTTTCAGCGTGAAAAAAAGGTGCCGTTCCCCAGAGCTAGGCTGATCGTCGAACAATATCAGACCATAGCATTCCTTCAAAAATACGAAAGATCCTCTTTTTCAATCTTGGGGAGATGCATCACTTTGCTGCTTTTTCTGCTCAATGAAATAGTCGTTCATGTTGTACTCGGAAGCTGCCGCCCACTTGACGTTGACGGTCGGCAGATGTTTCTTTAAACCCGCTTTTACTTTGGCGTATTGGGGCTGGCTGGCCACGTTATGCCACTCATTGGGGTCGTTTTTTACCCTGTACAATTCCTCAGAGCCATCTTCGTAATGAATGTAGCGGTAGTCTTTCGTTTTGACCGCATGATTGTTTCTGGCCCAGGTCGAGATGGCTGGATGCGGCCAGTGGGCTTTGGGCGATTTTAAAAGGGGGAGCAGGCTGCGGGCTTCCAGATTTTTATTGGGAGCCAGTCCGCATAGATCGGTCAGGGTAGGGTAGATGGAAAATAACTCGACAGGGGCATCGATTTTGGTGTTCTGCGGGATATTCGGTCCGGAAAAAATCAACGGAGCAGCGGTAGCTCGCTCCCACAGGCACATCTTGGCGAAAGTACCCTTCTCGCCAAGGCGGTAGCCGTGGTCCGACCACAGAACAACGATGGTGTTTTTCGCGTAGGGACTGGCTTCAAGCGCATCGAGTACTTGACCCACGTAATGGTCCACAAACGAAACACTGGCCAGGTACCCTTGCAGAATGTCCTTCCATTGGCCGGTTTGGATGGCCCAGTCGGTCGTGGGCATCATGGGCCAATCGTCCACGCGTAGTGCGATGGGAGGAAGGTCCTCCCGGTCGGATTTCAGGTAGGGTGGCTCATGCAACTTTTCAGGGTCGTATAAGTCGAACCATTTTTGTGGAACATGCCAGGGTACGTGCGGGCGCAGAAACCCCACCGAAAGGAAAAAGGGCTGATCATACGTACGCTTCAGTCGCTCAATGGCCCATTGTGCAGACTGGAAATCAGGCATTTGTTCATCCTTTTCCGGAAAAGCACCCCAGTCGGTCGAAGTCTGTTTTTCGTTCCAGTGTAGGGGTTTGGGCGGCTTGGGGCCGAAGCCTTTCGCCCGCCCTCCACTTTCATCGAGAAGGCCCTCCGGGGCGTGCTCATGAAAGATTTTCCCGACACCCATGGTATAGTATCCCGCATCCTTGAAGTACTGGTGCAAAAAAGTGTTCTGCCGGGTGGCTGCGTTGGCTTCCCTGATCTTGTTGTCGTCGATCATGCCGTAAATACCCGTTGTTGAAGGTCTGAGTCCCGTCATTATGGCGGTTCGCGAGGGGCTGCACATGGGCGACTGGCACTGGGCATTGGTGAACAGGACACCTTTACCAATAAGCTTGTCAAGGTTAGGGGTGATCGCGTCGGGATGCCCCATGCCCCCAATGAAGTCGTTGAGGTCATCAACTGAAATCATGACTACGTTGGGGGCCTTGGCTTGTTGGGCGACAGCTGCTTTGAGAAAACCTGCCGATATCAAGGCACCCAAAAGGATTGTTCTTACCAAATTTTTCATACGACTACGCTTGGGATTGGGGGAAGGGCAGGCAAGGTACTTCATCAATACCCCGGGTTCTGCGTCCAGCTATTGAGCCTGATTTCGTTTAACGGCAGAGGTAACAGGTAGTCCCGATTGGAATCAACAGGCCGGGTTTCGTAGGCACCGGGGCCCGTAAAGGATTCTTGCAGAATACCCCAGCGCTTTATGTCAAACCAGCGCTTGAATTCAAAGGCCAGTTCCAGCCTTCTCTCCTCCCTGACCAGCTTAATAAAGTCAGTTGCATTGATTTGAGGAGTAACATCCGCCGGAAAGCTCGTGGTGATTTTGCCATTGAAACGCGCCCTGGCTCTGATCGCATTGATGTAGCCAATCGCTTCGGCATTTACGCCCTCCGACTCAGCGATGGCTTCTGCCGCCATCAGCAGCACGTCGGCATAGCGGTATATGTGGTAGTCGTTGTCTGCCCGCCGGTCGTCGCCCGCATCCTGGGGGCCTGGAAAACGGTAGTATTTTGCAATGTGCGGACGCTTTACGGGTATGCTGGCGGCCTTAACTATTGAAACCTTCTGACCGTTGATAAGCACAGAATCTTCAAAACTGACGGCCCGCCGATAGTCCCGCGCATCCCAGGAGTTATACACAGCCATGGTAGGCACTACCACCGAAAGGCTTCGGGGGAGCAGCCCCCTGGGTCTGGTTTGAGAGATAAGCCAGTCTTCGTTGATCCCACCGTCGCCCAACAGGTTATTCTGCCAATCGGCCACGAAGATGGGTTCTTTGATTGATGCTGCCAAAGTACCGTTGAAAAGATCCTGATAGTTTTTCTCCAGACGATAATTGAAAAGCCCGCTGGCGTTATTGATAACATAGCGGGCTTCCGTGGCTGCTTTGTCAAATTGTTGCTGGGTTAAATACACATCAGCCAGGACAGTAGCAGCAGTTCCCGAGGTGGCCCGGTTTCTGGGATCTCCGGTGTGCCGATCGGGGAGGTTTTTCCTGGCGAAAAGTAAATCCTCCTCGATCGACTGGTAGATTTGTGCTACCGGAGTACGGGCTACCCCGTTCAACTGGGCTGTGGTTTCCACCGGCTTGTCAAGGTAGGGTACATCCCCGAATATCCTGACCAGATTAAAGTAGGAAAAAGCTCTAATAAACCTGCCTTCAGCTTCCAGACTGGTCTTTTTCACGGGGTCGCCTTTTACGGATTTAGCAGCTTCAATGGCAGTGTTTGCTGCCGAAACGGTTCGATAAAAAGCCTCCCAGACATTTTTGGATAAATCGTTTTGAGAGTCCATATCAAATTCATCAATTTGTTTACGATCGGCCAGGGTCCCTAAATCGCCAATGGCTGCCATATCGCTCCGTAGCATGAGCATGACGGGCAGTTCGCGTCCGTACAGATTGACGGAAACGAATTGGCTGTATGCACCAAAAATTCCGGCCTCGACGTCCGTGGTACTTTTGAAAAATGATTCAGGCGCCAGCAAACCCTTGGGCTCTTCGGCCAGATCCGTACATCCCGTGAGTGACACAAAGACAAGGGAAAAAAGTATCGTTATCTTCTTCATTTTTTTCCTGTTTAGAAAGTGAGGTTTAAACCAACCGTATAGGATTTAACGTTGGGGTAGCTGTCGTAATCGCCACCCAGATTGACGTTCCCGGCGCCCCGAAAGGCCACTTCGGGATCTACTCCGGTATATTTGGTAAACGTTAGTATGTTTTGGGCGCTGACGAACAGGCGGGCGTTACTGATTTTTATCCGGGCGAGGGTTTCTTTTGGAAAGTTGTAGCCCAGAGACAGGTTTTTAAGTCGGACGTAGGACCTATCCTCAATGAAGCGGGTCGAGGAGTGATTGGTCCGGTCTGTGGTAGCCTTGGGAATGTTCGTGTTAGTGTTGGTAGGTGTCCAGCGATTCAGGGCGTCAAGAGAAGCATTTGTAATTCCATTCAACTGGCCGAGTTCCATGGCGGTGAAGTTGTATATATCACCGCCCACGCTCGCCTGAAAAAATACATTCAGATCGAATCCCAGGTAGGAAAAATCATTGTTCAGGCTCCAGATGTACTTCGGATTAGGATTACCGATGATGGTACGGTCGTCAATGGTCAGGACACCGTCTCCATTCAGGTCCCGGAATTTTTCGCCACCTGCGACCTGCTCAAATCCCCCACCTGGCAGGAAGCTATCGCCCGCCTGGTATACTCCATCGTAGATAAAGCCGTAAAAAGTACCCACGGGTTCGCCCTCCCGCAGAATGGAGGTATTGCCAGGACGCAACACCCCCGGTGCACCGCCAAACTCCCGGTCGAGACCTCCGGGCAGAGCCAGTACTTTGTTGCGGTTAAACGTGATATTGAAATTGGAAGACCATTTGAGAGCACCCACCAGATTCTTGGTTGTGGCCGAGAACTCAAACCCTTTATTTTCAATTTTCCCAAAATTCTCTGTCCGGCTTGTGTACCCCGAAAAAGAGGTGATGGGCACGGTAAAAAGCAGGTCAGAGGTTTGTTTGTTGTAATAATCTCCCGACAGATTGATTCGTCCGCCGAGCAGGTCAAAATCGGTACCTATGTTAAACTGAGCGGTGGTTTCCCAAGTGAGATCCTTGTTGGCAATGGCCGTAGGCCGCACAGCATTCAGAACGGTGTTGCCGATCGAAAAAAGAACCGGCGAAATGCGGGAAAACGACTGGTAGGGGCCGATGGCCTGATTGCCGGTAATACCGTAGCTGGTTCTGAGCTTTAAGGTAGTGATGACATTGTTTTTGGGGAAGAAATCCTCATTCGCTACGTTCCATGCAAACGCACCCGACGGAAAAAAAGACCACTTATTGCCTTCGCTGAATTGGGAAGCGCCGTCGTAGCGACCGGTGGCAGTAAAAAGGTAGCGGTCGTCGAAGTTGTAATTCAGCCGTGAGTAATACGATACGATTTCGGAGGAAGTGGTGTTGGAGCTTGCAGGCTGCCAATTGGATCCTGCATCCAGGTTCCAGAACCCAAAAGCATCCGTAATGAAGCCTTTGTTAGAGGCAGAAAAGTTTTCGTTATTGAATTTCTGATAGGAGTATCCCCCCACCAGCGAAACAGTATGGCGCTCGGCGAATGTTCTAGTATAATTGAAGTAGTTTTCGCTGATAAGGTTTAACCGTCTGATGGTCGATAGTATCCCCTCACCATTGCTGGCAATTCCTTCAGCAGAAATCCGGTTGTTGTACTGGCCGTTTCTTTGGTTGTTGAAGCTTACACCCAGTGTCGAGTTGAAAAACAAACCGTCGAGTATGCGGTAACGCAGCTGAAAATTCGTTTGCACATTTTCTCCTATGCGCTCGATGGTCCTGCCGTCCAGCACGGCCATTGGGTTCTCGTAAGGGGCCGTGCCAACGTTACTGGTCGTATACACACCGTTTTCGTCCAGTATGCCCCGGTTGGGTTCAAATCGTTGGGCGGAGGCAATGACTCCGGCCGTGTTTGCCCCGCTGGGATTCTGGCTATACACGCCATCCTGTTTTTCCCGGCGCAAAAACGTACTGAAGCTGAGATTGAGCCGCTCGGTGGCATCGATGCTAAGTCTTGTATTCAGAGAAATCCGGTTGAAGTCCGATGTCTGGATAATACCGGCCTGTTGGTACATGGCCCCGGAAACATAGTATTTCACCTTATCAGTACCTCCCGAAACGGAAAGCTGATTGTTCCAGATCGAGCCGGGACGGAAAATGAGCTCCTGCCAATCGGTGGCGTTGCTCAAATCATTGGGATCATAATAATTGGTACCCCGGGCCTCGTTGATGTACTCGGCGTAATCTTTGGCTCCAAGCACCGCTTGCCGACCCACTTCTTTCTGACTGGAAAACGAACTGTTGAAAGCGATTTTGGGTTTCCCGATGGTTCCGGTTTTGGTGGTGACCATCACCACACCGTTAGCGCCCCTTGAGCCGTAGATTGCCGTCGAAGAAGCGTCTTTCAGCACTTCGATGGAAGCGATATCTTCGGGAGGGGGCATCACTCCTCCCACGATTCCGTCTACAACGAAGAGCGGGTCGCTGCTGGCGTTAATCGATGTCGCCCCACGAACCCTGATTTTATAGCCGGAGCCCGGCTCGCCGTTGACAGCCTGGATTTGCACACCGGGGGCGCGTCCCTGCAAGGCTTGAACGGCATCCTGTGCCGGGTACGCCGTAAGTTGCTTTTCGCCCACGCTGGCCACCGACCCGGTCAGGTCGCTTTTTTTCTGAGTGCCATAACCCACGACCACTATTTCCTCCAGCGATTTTGTATCAGTCTGTAAAGTAATCGCAATCTGGTTTTGGCTTTCCAATGAAACTTCCTGACTGAGGTACCCCACAAAGCTGAACACCAGTACCGGTGAGCCAATCTCTGGCACATCCAGCTGAAAGCGCCCGTCGGTATTGGTCGTGGTGCCCCGCTGGGTGCCTTTGAGCACCACGCTTACGCCGGGCAGGCCGGTGTTGGTTTCGTCCACGACACGCCCGGTGATCTGCCGGTCTTTGGGCAACTCTACTGAACGGGGTACGAAACCCGTAGGTTCTTCAATACCCGGCTTGCTTTTCCGAAGTAAAATCCTGTTTTCAATCACTTCGTAGTCAATATCAATCGGTTTCAAAACCTCATCCAGTACCGCCGACAACTTGCGGTTGGTGACGTTCAACGACACCCGCTGTCCGGATTTGATCTTGGTGCTGTATACGAACTTTACCAGGGCTTCTTTTTCGATATGTCCTAGTACTTCTTTCAGCTCCACCCGCTCGCCGCGAATTGAAATGGTGCGGTTGAGTACCTCCTGAGCCCGGGTAGTATGAGCTGTTGCCAGGCTGGTACACAGAAGAATAAGCACTACTTGTGAAAACGTAATTTTCATGACCTTCCACAAATTTTTGGGAATGGGTACTGGTTTTTTCATAGTTTTACTTGTTTTTTAATTGGTAAAATTGAGAAACAGCACCCTCCCACAGATTGGCGTTTGTAGAGGGTGTTCCAATGAAGCCGAATGTGCTGGACACACATTCGGCTTTTTTCTTAACAGCCGTCGCCGTTGATAAACACCACCGTGCCGCGCTTTTCGTAGGTGGCATCAATGGATTTACAGAGTAGCTCGAGCTGGGTAAAGAGGGATAGCCCGTTCAGGTCGGCAGTGATGTGGCAGTCCTTTACCGTCGGATTCGAAATAATGAATTCAATGCCGTATTGCCGGGTGAGTTCGGCCAGCACTTTCTCAAAGGAAGTCTCCCGAAAGACCAGTGCCGCCTTTGATTCGCGTTCTGGCAAAACCACCACGGGCTCATCCACGATGCCGGAGATTATGTTGCGGGTACGGGTATCGTAAATTACACGTTGATTCGGTGTGATAATCAGGCCGTTATGTTCACTTTTCTTTGCGGAATTCTGTGCGTAAACCGACACCTTACCCGACCGGACCGACACCTCGGTAGTCTGGCCCTTTGGGTTGTGTTTAATCCGGAAACTTGTACCGAGCACTTCCGTCACCAGTTCGCCGCTATGTACCACGAAGGGCCGGGTCACATCGCGCTTCACCTCAAAAAATGCTTCTCCTGTAAGGTAGACTTCCCGGCGGGCCTGGTCAAAGGTTTTTTCGTACACCAGGCTGCCATTGTTAGCCAGAAGTACTTTGGTACCATCGGGGAGTGTCACTTCCTGCTCGGTTGAATTGGTGTTCTTTACCTCGATTCCGGTTTGCGGGCGCACCAGGGAAGCGACGAGCGATCCAGAAGCATTCTCAGGCTGGCTTATCAGCCATACCAGGCCAAGAAGCACGGATGCGGCTACACCCGATAGCCAGACCAGGCGAATGACATTATTTCTGAGAGCAGGACGTACCTGCTTACGGATAGTCTGCCATAGTCGTTTTTCAATGATCTCTTTTTGAGGCTCCGGCAGGTGCAGATCTACCTGATTGGCGGGCGATTCGTACCAGTCTGTCAAGAGCTGATCTTCCTCCTGGGTGGTTTGCCCTTCCAGATAGCGCTTCAGGAGTTGGTTGAATTCTTGCTGGGTCATGTTGATGGGGCGATTGATAGCCTAGTTGTTGGTGTGATATTCTTTGAGGTCATCTTTCAGAAACCGCAAAGATTTCGTGATATGGTATTCCACGGCTTTCTCGCTCAGGTTGAGGCCCTGGGCGATTTCGCGCACAGACTGGCTTTCAAAGCGGCTGCGCTTGAATACTTCGGCGGTTTTTTCGGGCAGGCGGCTCAGTGCCTTTTCGACGGCCTCGGTCAGCTGTGTGTAGTTGACGGTTTCGTCGGTAGCGTGATGCTGGTGAAGTTCCTGAAAAATAAGGTACTCCTGGTACTTGCGGTAGCTGATTCGGGATTTGATGTAATCATAGGCCTGATTCTTAACGGCGATGGTGAGGTACATGCCCAGGTGCCGGATTATAACGTCTTCGCGCCGGCCCCAAAGTTTGAGGAATACTTCCTGCACCAGTTCTTCGGCCTCTTCCCGGATGCCGGTCTGATGGTACGCAATGCTATACAACCTGTACCAGTAACGACGGTATATTTCTTCGAAGGCAGTCATTTTGCCTTCCCGAAGAAAAAGTACCAAACGTTCGTCGTCGAGTTGTTTCAAGGTTTGTCGGGGCTAGGGGTAAAGGAATAGTTGCCTGTATAGTAGAGCAAGTCGACGATATCCCTAAATAATTTTAGAAAATAATTGAATTATTTTATTCAGGATATAGAGAAACAGCTTTTGAATGCAGTGATGTAGCTTTGGGCCAAATTCTATGCAGTCTGATTGCCCAGTGCTTTTTGGCACAATAAAAGCTTAAACTAACATGATGGAAGGTGTTCCAAAAGAATCAAAAGCGGAGTTTGAGTGGGCCATGTTTTTTTCAACCTGGGGACTGGTATTGCTCGCCCTTCCTGCGCTTTATATGAGTATCACCAGTGCCCGTGAGAAAAAGCAAATCATGGAGAATCAGACCTACGAAACCGCACTAATCGTTAAAATTGAAACTATACGGAAGGGGAGACTAGCCACGCCCTTTATACGATTCCATTACCGTTATTCATTTAAAAATGAAGTACTCGAAGGACGTCAGGACTATAAGTACCAACGCTATTTTGTCAATTTTACAAAGGACAAATGGAGGTTGGTGGAGGGCAGGTACTTTCCCGTTATTCTTTCTTCGGAAGATCCGTCCAAACACCGAATATTGATGTTTTGGTCCGATTTTGGAAAGTATAGCCTCCCCTTTCCGGACTCACTGAAATGGAGCGAACGGGTATTCTATGACAAATTACGAGGTCGTTTCCCTACAATTTAATTCAGGTACCCAAGGCTTTACATCAACGGATCGACTGTTCCGGCAATTCTGATTTGATTCCCTCATCCAGCGGCATTTTATCGGGTTCGGCTCCGGCTTTCCGGAGCAGAGTAGCCAATTCATTTTGCAGCTCTTTTAGCTTTGTGGCGTAGGCAGGGTCATTGATCAGGTTGTGATCTTCGCCCGGATCATTGGCCAGGTTGTAGAGTTCGGCCATGTGTTGGTCGGGCGAACCGTCGCCGGCAGGATAATGCATGTACTTCCATTCGTCGGTGCGTACACCGCGAACGTTGGGCGTATAGGGAAACTGTTTTTCATAATTGTACTCGTAGTACCAGGCTTTCCGCCAATCGGAGGCATCGCCCTGTACCAGCCGTTTGAACGACTGCCCGTGGATATTCTGTAAGGCTGGAGCCCCGCACAGTTCCAGAATCGTCGGAGCAATATCCAGCGTGAGTACCTGCTTGTCTACCACCACAGGCTTGTTGGTAGGGGTCAAGCCCGGGTACCGCACTACGAGAGGAATACGGATGCTGGGCTCGTGCATGGTGCGCTTGTCCACCATACCGTGTTCGCCATTGAGCAGGCCATTGTCCGAGGTGAATACAAAAATCGTATTGTCCAGCTCGCCGGATTCTTTCAGAGTCTTATACAATTCACCCACACTATCGTCCACCGAAAGTAGGGTACCCCAGTAGGCGTGGATCATCGCCTCGAAATCCTTGACGGCCCCAGGCGAAGAGTCCGGAAATTGCTTGCGCCAGTCGAACAGCGGCCCGTAGATGCCGTGCCAGGTGTTGAGCCGTTGTTTGATCCATTCGGGCTTGTCATCCAGATTAAACGCGCTCGCCGGATAGGGGATGGGCACCTCGTCAAATGCTTTGGCGTACTTTGGCTCGGGGGTATAAAAACTATGCGGAGCCTTGTGGCCCAGAATAAGCATGAAAGGTTTGGAACGTGGTTTTTTGAGCCATTCATCGGCCATCTGAGTAACTACCGTAGTGTAGTACCCCTTGATTTCTTTGCCACCGGCTCCGTTGATGTTGAACTCCGTATCAAAGTACTTCCCCTGCCCCTTATGGGTCACGAAGTAGTCGAAGCCGGGGCGGGGATTGTCGTTGTCCTCGCCCATGTGCCATTTACCGATGTAGGCGGTTTCGTAGCCGGCTTCCTGCAATTGCCGGGGAAAACTGGGGAGGTCGACGGGATACTCCGTGAAGTTATTGACCACGCCGTGGGCATGGGCGTACTGCCCGCTTAGGATCGAGGCCCGGCTGGGTGAGCACAGGGAGGTAGTGCAAAAGTAATTTTTGAAGAAAACCCCTTCTTCGGCCAACTTGTCGATGTGGGGCGTCTTCAAATAAGGATTTCCCGCAAAACTCACCGCATCCCAGCGCTGGTCGTCCGTCAGGATGACGACCACATTGGGTTGTTTGGCTGCTTCTTTTTTGTCACAGCCGGTAAAAGCCAGCAGGAAAGCCAGGCTAAAACCCAGTTTGAACGCTATTCGGGCAAATTGTCTCATGGTTCTTTATCAAATGGAAACCTGGTAGTCTTGAATGAGTAAAGTGATCGTGCTACTACCCGAGTGTTACCCGCAGGGGCTTATTGCTTCTTCCGGTGCGCACTCCTTTGAACTCTTGCCAGACGTCGCGGTCGGGCTCGCCGACGCGAACGGTGTACTTGCCTTTCTGGAATACCGGCGGACGGAATTGCTGCCCTTTGATCCTTAAGGTATATTCTATTTCGTTGGTAGTTTCGTTGATCACCTGCACCACGGCGTTGGGGTAGTCACTCACTTCGATGTCGGGTAGATAGGCGAGCGGCGTACGGCCGTAGTTGTCGTACTGATTGATGGTGATAGGCCAGCCGTCATATTGGCTGTCGGCGGTGGGCCGGGCCGGGTTGGCGCTGCGCTTCCAGCATTCGAAGGTGATCTGCCGGGAATCGGGATCGATCGTTACGATGCCGTAGCCCGTGGCGCGGTCATGAATGAAGGCGGGCTTGAGTCCCGTCAGGCGCGGGCTGGCCGCCGCGTGCACCGTGATTTTGTTCTTGAAACCATCTTCAAATTTCCCCGTGTAGGCCGGGCGACCGGGTAGGGGCTGGTGACTGGCCGGCAGGGTAGGCCACCAGCGGCGGGGAAAAATATTGTTCAGTGCCGGACCCGCGAACGCAAAGCCGGCGTCGTCGTGGGTGTCCACGCCGTAGCGAACCACCGAACCGATGTGTTGATCGCCCGCCAGGTGTAGCGTATACGCGCGGCGGATGATGTCCACGGCCCGGTTGCGCTTGCTGTGGGGCCAGCCGTTGGAGTCCATGTCGCGGGTCGGTTCGTCGCCAGAGACGTACTCGCCCAGGGGAGGAATCGGCAGGGTAGGTACGGCCGAATCGCCCGTGGAGTTTTTGGGGAGCGTAGCCAGGGTGCAGAAATTTGTCTGCGAGAGCAGGATTTTCATGCGGGCGCCGTGCTTCCAGTCGGCAGCCCATTCCTGCAAAAATTTCTCCTGCCGGGGACCGAGCAACTCGGCTTGGGGGGCGTTGAGGTAGCTTTCGTCCTTGAAATCGAGATTGGTGATGAAGCCATTTTGAATCCCCGCCGCCGCGGGAAAGATGTTCTTGGGAGCCGACTTAAACTTACGGTCTTCAATGATGGCAAAACTCAGCGGTCCCCAGTTCCAATGGGTGTAGTACACGTCGATGCCCTGCTTGATAGGGGTAGAGTCATAAGGATCGGGCAGGTGGCTGGTCTGGGTGTGATCCACCATTCTCACCCAGTCGGGGTGCATTTTGTAGCCGCCGGAGTCCTGCCGCAGGTAGGCCGTACCCTCGGGAATGGCGGCTTTGCCCCCTTCACCCCATACGTTGCCGTGGTACACGTCGTGATCGTCGGGAATGGTGATGCAGGGTACATGCCGGAACACGTCGCGGTACGACCAGCCGAACTGCTGCCATTTGCGCATATAGTCAAGAATGGAGCGGTCGAGGGTAGTGGCCTCTACGCCAAAGCCTCCCGTCACTTCGTAGAACTGATCGCCCAGAAAAAGTGCCGCATCAATATCGTGATGAAGAATGTTATCCCGCAGGTCGGTGTCGGGAAACCCGTGATCGGTGTTGCAACTGAACAGGCCGAGCTTGATCGGCTGATCGGAGGCAGGCTCAGGGCTGATGCTACCTTCATAGTAGTAGGGAATTGCTGCCTGGTTGCCATTCTGCCGGACACTAACGGCCAGCCGGTAAGGAACGGCATCGGTTTCCTGCCAGTCGGCCAGCCGGAACGATGCCAGCAGGCTCACCGGATCGATTGGGCTTTTTGCGACGCGTTTCCATTCACCGCCCTGTTTGAGTTCCAGAACTACCTCCCGGTCGGCTTCATGCAGGGGCGCGCAAAGGGCCGATAGCTTAACGGTACCATTGTGCAGGGTGTACTGGGCAAAATACAGCGGACCGTAGGTCCGGTCAGGATTGGAAACCACTTTGGTGCCCGTTACCTGCCAGTTTTCAAACCGGACCGACGGTGTAAATTCCTGTTGCTGGTTGGTATTGGCATGACTTACCAAAGCCACGCCACCACGCAAATCGGCTCCTGGCAGCGAATCGACGGTAGTTTCAGCGAGCAATTTCTCCCCTTCCCGAATACGCAAAGTAAGCTGGTATTGATCGTTGGCCTTCGGTTCGCCCCGGAGTTCGAGTGTAAGTACTTTGGATAAAGATTCGGCGGGTAACGGAGAATCAAGCGTTTTTTCGCCGACTACCCATTTGCCATCGGCCCGTACACCTGCCAGCAACCCCTTGCCGTAAATGGCCGCCGAGCGATAGTCATCGATAGGCCCCGTGCTGCCTACCCTGAAACCCAGGACGTCTGCGGGCTCATTCCGAGCAAGAAACCGGAAATCAGTCGTGAGCACAAAGTCATCGCGCTGCGGCCCCAGCGCGTGGGTGAGCAGAGCCACCGAACGGTTGCGTCCCCGCACGTTGCATTGAAGTCCGCCGTTGTGCAGGTGCCAGTCCTGCAACCGATTGGCCCACAACGCTTCCCCAATCCAGACCCGGTCGGGCTGAGTATGCCAGGTACTTTGGTAAGGCGACGAGGCATATTTTTCTTCTAGAAATGAGGCGTTCTTGGGACTTAAAGGGCTGGGCGGGAGTACGGACAGACTGGCGGAGGCCAGCAGTGAGTTTTCAAGAAAAGTACGGCGTTTCATGTAAAAAGAGAGTGAGCCAGGTAGTTTCTAAGTGTAGTCTAATTTCAGGTCAGAAAAGGTAGACAGGCAAAAATTGATTCGAATATGGTTATTCCCGAAAGCATCCTGGAAGTCCGGCTTACTGCTTTTTAACCTCATGAAGTGGTTTCAGGATTATTCCACCTCGATTAGATTATTCTCAGTCTTATACTGAATGAGCCGCTTTTGTACCCCTGCGTCCTTCGTATTTGCCTGTATAAGAAAGGCATAGGCTTTCTTTGAAATGAAAGGGTTTTTAACCAGCAACAAGTCAGACACGTCCCGACAGGTTTCCGCATCGGTGGTGTGGTGCCGAAGGAACAAATCCAGCACATTGGAAATCACTTGTCCGCTGAAAGAGCCGATGTTTTTGGCCAATAGCTTCCGGGCTTTTCCGTCGAGCGCAGGCGCTTCGTTGAGTTTGGCAAGCAGGAGTTTCTGAGTGCTGTAATTTGCTTCCAGAAGTTTCTGGGCCAGGGTACTTTGCAGGTTATCCGATGCCAGATCAGCAGCCGTAATCGAATTCAAAGCCCTTTCGGTAAGGTTGTAGTCTTTACCATCAATATAGGACAGCACCGCTTGCCGCAGGGCGGGGGTAGGTTGAACGTACCCGTTGATGTGATTTAAAGCCCAGATTTTATCACTTGGGTGGGTACTGTTCAGAATAAGCCGGATCAATTCGGGCGTGAGCCGCTGGCACGTCAGGGCCTCGGCCTGCTGCTTAGCCGTACCGTACACGAGGTGCCAGAGTTTGTAAGTCGTAAAAGCGGCTCCTTCCACCACATGTTCCAGCACGTTGGCCGAAGTGGCGCCCGACACCGCATCCACCTTTTCGTAGGTCGAATCCGCCGTGGGGACGATTTCGTTGTAGTGAAAATTATTTAGAGCCGACAAAGAATCCGTCAGGATGGCGTGCAGACGGAGGTACTCGGCCTCGGTGAAAGGTTCGTGATCGTACTTACTGAGAAATTCTTTTTCGGGTAGCTCAAATCCCAGGTAACGACCCGTCACATTCCAGTGAAGTGTGATATCCAGCGGCCGGCATTTATTATCAAAGCAGACCCCGGTCCGCAGATGCCGGGTGTAGCTGATGGGGTACCCCTCTTTGGACAGGGACTGGACCAGGGTATCATTGGCAATATCGTCTTTAAAATCCACGATTTGATACAGCACCGTATCAACCGGAAGGGGTAGGGTAGGAGGGTGGGAATACTGAATCCTGCCGGGTGGGAAGTACCCCGACAGGATCAGAATTCCAGTAAAAAGGAAGAGAAGGGTTCTGGTGATCGTTTTCAAGAATATTGTTCAAAATGAAAAGCACTATACCAAACCGGGTACGATGCCCCCGTGCGATTCAATGAGATTTTTAAGCTCGGCGAAAGGTACCTCCAAAGGCGTGGTTCCATGCGTGTGGGCAAGCACTGCCGCTGCTGCCGCAGCCTGTCCCATACCCATCGAGGAAGCCTGCACCCGCAGGGCCGAATTTGCCAGGCGGTCGCTGCTCACACAACGGCCCGCTACGATGAGGTTCTTGCTGTTTTTAGGTATCAGCGCCCGCAGCGGAATGGTGGGTACCACGCCTTCGTTCAGGTGCTTGGGGATGATGCCTTTCTCGTCGTGCAGATCAATGGGGTAGTAGGAGTACGAAACGGCATCATCAAACATTTTACCGGTCACGTAGTCTTCGTGCGAAATCTGATAGTGTCCGTCGATCCGGTAGGTTTCCCGTACGGCGGTTTCATTCTGGACGTCAATGATTTTCAACTTTTCCAGATTGGGCAGCGTGCGCAGAAAACGTATTGTGTTTAGCAGGGAAGCTCTTCCCTGGATATTGGCCAGCGTGTGCGACTCCGAGGTAGTGGAATCAGCCCCCATCACGTGACTGATGTTATCGCCCTGGCTTTTGAGTAAGCCTACCACATTGTTTCGAAACTCATACTTATCGAGGGTGCCTTTTTTTATTTCCTCCTGGTACTTCTCCTTGATGAGATTCAGGTCAAGTTTCTCGAAATCATATCCGCCGATCTGGAACATCAGCGATCCGGGCTGGGTTACCTCTTCCCTCAGAACCGGGTACCCGGCCAGCGTAGTGGCGAAAGCATTGCCGGTGCAGTCGATCAATTGATTGCACTGGATTTCGGTATTGACCCCTTTTCCTATCGTTTCCACCAGCCAGCCATTTTTCTGGGGCGTTATTTTGGTTGGAGTTTCGTAAAAACGGATGTGCACGCCGGCCTGCACGCATTTTTCCTCGATGAGCATCGCGTAAAGCTGTCCATTGAGCCGTATCTGGTGCCGGGGGTGATTTCTGCCGTGAGGAATGGAAAAATTGGGCAGGGTGTCATCGTTGAGGTCGACGGCTTCCTTGACCAGTTCCCAACCGATGCCGGAAATCACCTGCTTGCCCCAGGCAAAGAAGATGCCCGGGTAGGCCACGCCGCCCGTGGTGGTGGTACCTCCCAACTGACTGACGTTTTCGACCAGAATTGTTTTTTTACCCGCTCGTCCCGCCTGGATAGCGGCAATGACGCCAGCCGTGCCACCGCCAATGACCAGAATATCGGTTTTGAGCGTCTGCTTTTTGATCGAGTAAAAGGCATTGACGGGTACTTCTTTCTCTTTAAGCAAAAAGTCTTTCGACGATATACCCAATGAGATGGAGCCAAGGGAAGCCAGCGCTGAGCGTCTTTTCATTTTTGTCATGCTATTAATTTTAATAGCCCGGATTTTGATCCGTAGCCGGATCCAGGGCTTCATTGAAATTCAATTCTGAAACGGGAATGGGCCAGAGCAAATGTTTGTCGGCCACGTCGATGCCTTTCACGGCTTTGATGGTTTCCTTCACTTTGCCAATTCGTTTCAAATCCAGCCAGCGTTTACCCAAATATAAGAATTCGTAGGCCCGTTCCTGAATCACCCGATCTATAAAAGTGGCGGGCGTGAAGTCGGCCACTTTGAAATCCACCGTAGAGGGAGCGGCGGGTGCTTTGCCATAGGCGCGGCGATGCACCCGGTTAAGCGCTTCCATTGCTTCGGGCGTTACGCTGTTGCCGGCCCGGGCCGCGGCCTCGGCATAGATGAGCAGTACGTCGTTCAGGCCGTACACCGGATCGTCGTTCCCGGCGCCCTGCTGGCTGATGGCGTTGGCATCGGCGAATTTCGAACTGATGAGCGTGTTGGCTCCCAAACCAATATTGACCGGCTCCCACATTTTTTTGCGGATGTCGTCGCTATCCCAGCCTTTGTAGAACGATTCGGTCGTGAAGCCGTACACCACATACGCACCGCCAAAATTGAACAGCTTGGTACTTGGATGGTTGGTGATCCAGAGCATGTAGTTGCCCTGGTTGATCTGGCGGGTATATTTCAGGTAAAAGATTTCCTCAGAGGTACTGACCAGTTCAGGGCCGAACACCTTGGTTTGGAAGTCGCTGACCGATTGGACGGGTACCAGCGAAAACTTATTGCTTTTGATCACATCATCGGCTTTGTCACGCGCTTCGGCGTACTTTCCGAGAGTGAGGTATACATCGGCCAGCAGGGTTTTAGCCGCCCATTTTGTCGGTTTGCCTACTTTGGTGGCCTGGTCGGGTAGTTTTTGTTCGGCTTCCTGCAGGTCGGCGACAATCAGGGCATATACCTCCTCGGGGGTACTTTTCCTCAGGTCGTTTTGGGTCATGTTGGCCTCGGTACGTAAAGGTACCCCCGCCCAGTTGCGTACCAGCTGGAAGTAGTTGAAGGCCCGGAGAAACTTGGCTTCGCCCACGTTCTTATCAATATCGGCCTGACTGATCGAGGTGCCGTTCGGGGCGTTGGCAATCACCAGATTGGCGTTGCGGATGCTCAGGTAAAAGGCGTTCCAAAGGCCCGCCACGCGGTTGATATTGGCGTCGTTCAGGCCTTTGTGCTCGTGCAGGGGCGTCCAGCTACCCCGGCCGTAGGCGTAGTCGGCTTGGCATTCCAGGGTAGTTTCGTACACCGTATAGTTGGTACCCCGCAACGGAATATAGACGGCATTCACGGCGGCTTCGACTTCTTCGGCGGTGTTAAAGAAATTCTCGACCACGATGAATTTGGGATTCTCTTCAAGAACGTCTTCACAGGCACCCAGCAAAGCCAACAGGGTCAGGCAAAGCAGGATTTTTCCCGGATAAGAAATGGAAAGCAGACGGCTATATGTTTTTGATGTTTTCATGATTTTCTGATTTGGAATGATTAATCGAGCGGCAGGAAAGGGTACCTTAAAATCCAACGCGTAGTCCGACGGTGGTTGATTTGGCCGTTGGGTAGCTGTTCCAATCCAGTCCCTGGGCCGTAGAATTAGCTCCGCCCCGTGAATTCACCTCCGGGTCCCACCA
Source organism: Persicitalea jodogahamensis (assembly GCF_014651615.1). Lineage (GTDB taxonomy): Bacteria > Bacteroidota > Bacteroidia > Cytophagales > Spirosomataceae > Persicitalea > Persicitalea jodogahamensis. The sequence continues at coordinate 175,781 of NZ_BMXF01000001.1, forward strand.
GGAATAGTTGGTGAGGGTCAGGAGGTTCTGCCCGCTCACGTAGATTTGCGCACTCCGTAACCAGGCAATGCCCCATTTCTCGACCGGAGCGTTGTAGGCCAGCTGAATATTCCGCAGCCGCAGGTAGGAGCCGTCCTCCACGAAGCGATCGGACACCCGGGCGTTGGTGTTGCGACTGATCAAAGGGTACTTTGAATTTGGGTTTTCGGGCGTCCAGCTATTCAGAAAAACGTCGCGGGTCATGTTGAGCCCAAAACCATGATCCATGGTGTTGACAATGGAGCTTACGTTGAGCAGGTCATTTCCCTGTACGCCCTGTACGAACAGCGTCAGGTCGAAACCTTTGTACGACATCGAGGAATTGAGACCGTAGATAAATTTGGGGTTAGGATTCCCGATGAACGTTTTATCGTTCTGGTTGATGGTGCCATTGCCGTCCAGGTCCTGATAGGTAATGCGTCCCTGCTCATTGTATCCTTCTTCAAGGTACCCCCAAAAGCTCCCGATAGGGTGCCCTTCCCGCAGAATGCTGGTTACGTCATTGATCACCACGACGTTGACATTGCCGCCGAGAATATCTTCACCCCCGTAGAGCTTCACTACTTTATTGCGATTGATCGAAAGATTAGCGTTGAGGTTCCATTTGAAAGCCCCGGTCAGCACGCGACCATCCAGACCGAGTTCAAAACCTTTATTCTGTACCTGTCCGATGTTCTGGATCGTCGTGGTAAAGCCGAGGGAAGAGGGAAGGCTCACGGTATTCAGCAAATCCCGGGTATTCTTGATGTAGTAATCGGCCGTAAACAGCAGCCGGTTTTTGAATAGGCCCAGGTCAATGCCAAAATCGAGTTGTTCGGTGGTTTCCCATTTCAGATTACCGGGCAGCCGGGTACTGGGCGAGAAGGCGGTGTACATGGCATCGTCAAACACCGTCCGGTTGGCGTTAAGCTCGTTGAGGGTGGCGTAAGCGGCGATGGCCTGACTACCCGTTAAGCCCCAACTGGCGCGGAGTTTCAGCTCGGAAATATCAGGGCTGTTTTTCAGGAAATCTTCGTTGGCCACTTTCCAGGCCACGGCTGCTGAGGGAAAGTACCCCCATTTGTTGCCGGGACTATACCGCGAAGAGCCATCCCGGCGGATACTGGCCGTTAGCAGGTACTTATCGGAATAGCTGTAATTGGCACGGCCCAGGTACGAAACCAGCACCGATTGGGCATAGCCCGATGCCGGGATGCCGGGCGTGATGGCCGATCCGAGATCGAAACTTTCGGTGATGTCGCTCAGGAAACCATTGCCGCTGCCCCCCAGGGTTTTGGTGGTGAAATCCTGGTAGGTAAAGCCCGCCACCGCCGAAAAACTATGCAGCTGGTTGAACGTCCTGGTGTAGCTGATTGTGTTTTCGTTGAGCAGGCTCGTAAACTGGTACGAACTAACGCTGGCCCGGCCCGGTGAGTTGAAAAAATTGCGGGTAGTGTACTCGTCGGTACGGTCGTCCTGGTTTTCGATACCGCCCGCTATTTTGATCGTCAGTTCGGGAATGGGGTTAAATATCAAAGCGGCATTGGTGAGTATCCGATTGGCATTGATTTGCCTGCTTTGCTCATTGATGAAATTCAGGGGATTGATTAAATCCGTAGCTACGAAAGGGTAGGCGATGGCCAGTCTAGTATAGGTACCGTCCTCGTTGTAGGGAGTGAGCGTGGGAGGGGCTGAGAGTGCCGCCGAAATCATGGAGTTGCCCCGTGAACCACCCTCGCTATCCCGACGATCGGTTTTTAGACGGGACAAAGTATTGGACAGCGTCACGCTGAATTTTTTGCTCACCTGATGATTGATGTTGGTACGCAGCGAATACCGATTGTAATCGCTGCCTTTGACGATTCCCTCCTGCCCGAAGTAGCTGCCCGACACCGAAAACTGGGTTTTGTCGTTTCCGCCGTTAATGTTCAGCGAAGTAGTTTTCATGGGAGCCTTCTGAAAAACCAGATCCTGCCAGTCGAAGCCTTCGCCGAAAGCATTGACCTGATCCGGCGTAAAGTAGGGGGCCAACTTGTCATTGACAGCTTGCTGGTTGTAGAAAGTGGCATATTCGCGGCCATTCATCAGATCCAGTTTTTTGCGCAACGTTTGCTGGCTGTAGCTGGTCTCAAAGTCAACTTTCGTGCGTCCCGTTTTGCCTTGTTTTGTCGTGATGATCACCACCCCATTGGCCCCCCGCGACCCGTAGATGGCGGTCGCCGAGGCATCCTTCAATACTTCCACGCTTTCGATGTCGGCGTTGTTGAGTATCGTTGGGTTACTGCCAAAAATCGGAAAACCATCCACTACGTACAGCGGTTCGTTGCTGCCCTGGATAGAATTGGTACCCCGGATGCGCACGCTGATGCCGCCGCCGGGAGCGCCGGTGTTCTGCGTGACCTGCACCCCGGCCGCCCGACCCGAAAGCGCCTGCAACGGATTGGCCGTGGGGAAACTATTGATCTCTTCGGCTTTCACCTGAGCTACCGAACCCGTCAAATCGCTCTTTTTCACAGTACCATAACCCACCACGACCACTTCTTCCAGCGCCTTCGTATCAGTTGCAAGACTTATATTGAGGCGGGTCCGATCGCCTACCACTACCTCCTGAGCCACGTAGCCTACAAAGCTGAAAACCAGCACGGCGCGTTGGTCGGGAACTTCGAGGGAAAAAAGTCCCTCCTGATTGGTCGTTGTGCCTCGTTGGGTTCCTTTTATTAAAATGCTTACGCCTGGCAGAGCCAAGCCGTCTTCGTCGGTCACCTTACCCGTGATGATTTGCTCCAATTGCTTTTGCAATGACGCCACTGGTACATCGGCCGAGGGAGCCTGAAGGGTCACGCTTCCGCTCGGGTGGCTCGAGTTCGGAAGAGATTCGGGTAGGGTTGAGGACTCATTGGCTGAACTCTTTCCTGCATCTGCTTTTTTAAGGATCAGATAGGTATTCCGACGTATCTTTCTGTAACGCAGGCCTGTCCCTTCGAGTAGAGTGGTTAAAGTTTTTTCGACGGATTGATCGGCTGCCGCAGGTTTTTTAATGACTTGTTTGTCCGCCAACAACCGTTCGTCGAAAACGATGTCGATCTGTTCCTGATTCATCAGGTCCAGCAGCACCGAACGCAGCGAAACGGAAGTACTAACCTTCCGGGACGGCTGGTTGCCCGGTTGCTGTGCCGAGGCCAGTAGCTGGGGATAGCCCGTCTGTAAAGTCAGGCACAGCGGTACAAAAAGACTCCATCGTAAGGAGCGTCTTATGCTCTTAGAAATATTCCTCATATCAGGGAAGGGATTAGGCTTAAAGAAAAAAATTATTTGACTAAGTACTTTTGGTTGTTACGCGTCTCGATTCTGTAGCCGGTGAGCTCTGTAATAATCTCCAGCAGGTCCTCTGCCCGCTCTGCCCGGAAGCGACCGGTTATCTGGTAGGTAGCCAGCGAGGCGTTTTCCAGTTTGATGGACTCACCAAATTGCTCCTTAAGCATCAGCAGTACTTCAGACAAGGAATGGTGGTCGAACACAAACAGGTGTTCCTGCCAGGCCGCCAATTCACGGGTGGGTTGGTGTGACATCAGTTGCAGTTGCCGGTCTTTACCACTATCGGTGTAGGCCACATCACCGGGCCGTAGCGTAACCACTGGTTTGTCGCCCTGCCGGGTGCGTTGCTCGAGGGCGATTTTCCCGGTATGCAATGCCACCCGAAACCGATCTTTTCTGGAGCGGACTACGAATTCGGTACCTAACACCACTACATTGACTTCACTGGAAGTCTCGACCACGAACCGCTGCTTATTGCTGCGGTGAGTTACCGAAAAGTCGGCTTCACCAGCCAGTTTGACGGTTCGGTCGCAGTAGGGTAAGAACAGGGCCGGGACGCGTAATTCGGAGTTGGCATTCAGCGTGGCCCGGCTACCATCGGGCAATTGCAGGGAAATGATTTCGCCGTTGCCCGTCTGATGCGTAGTGTAAAAAAGCCTTTCGCGCAATAGGAAAGACAGTCCGCCGATCAGGACCAGACTGGCCGCCACCGTCCACCAGCGAAAAATGCCTAGCCAGGTACGTGGGGTTTGTTTATAAATATGGTACGCCGGGGTAGTTTCGCCTTGCTTTTCGAGTTGTTGAGTCAGGCTGGTCCAGGCATCCTCTGAGTCACCCAGTGCCTGGGGATGCAGCTCCTCCCATTCGATCAGCCATTGGTAAAACGTTTCCTGATGGGAAGGGTCTTCCAGCCAGCGTACAATGAGCTTCTGCTGCATGGGCGTGGCGAGTCCAGACCAGTATAAAAACAGCAACTCCCGGTTAATGATCTGATTCATAGGTATAAAAAGGCATTTATGATGTTTTAAGAGGAGGTCTTACAAGTCGTCTATGATGTTTCGCAGTACCCGCAGAGCCCGATAAATATGTACTTCCACCGTTTTGTATGAAATCGATAACTCCTCGGCAATCTCGGCGTGTGACTTTCCCTCGAATCGGCTTAGCATAAATACCCGCTGCCCTTTCGGCGGCAGCGACTTCACCCCCTGCTGAATAGCCAGATACAATTCATCGAACAGAATCGTGTTCTCGGCCGAGGGAGACTGGAAAGCCAATTTCTGTGCTTCCGAGTCGTCCAGCGATTCATGCCGGAATTCCCGGCGCAAATGCGCCAAAGCTGCATAGCGGACTGACGTTAGTAAGTAGAGGCGATATGAGGTAGTGACGTTGAGATAGATTTTCTTCTGCCAAAAATTCAGAAAGACTTCGCTTACTATATCGCCCGCTACATCGGGCGAGTACAGAAATCGGGTAGCATGGCTATACAGCGGCTGGTAATAACGCCGGAACAATAATTCAAAGCCCGCCCGGGGATCCTGTTCGAAAGTCTGCCGGATAAACATTTCCCGGTCGTCGAACTGGTTACTCGTCAGTTTTTCCGACTTACCAAACGGCGACGGATCGGGCTGTATTTCTTCGTTGTTAGGTACGGGCATAGGATGCGGAATGGGAAAGCCTTGTGCTTACAAGAGTGCTTTTACAAAAGGATCACTTACTTGATATGATGATTTTTTCAGAAATTTTATAAGATTTCTGACCTCGATAAGGGAGGGGGGCCTGGTAAGAAGTGTCTTGAGGGCTATTAAAGCAAAAACACGCGCCAGAGTAAACCGACGCGTGTTGCAGAATAAAAGAAAGGCTGTATTAAATTTTTATCAAGCCCTGACTGACATTCTCCTCTTTGTGTATGCCTGAAAATCAGGAGCCTGGGCCAGGTGCCCACCTGCCGGAAGCAGGACAGATGGATACGCTTAGTAACAATCCGTTACTATCCGGCCGCTTTTCCTGAGTTCTTCGGTTGAAGGCAGCGCGTTTGAAGCCGCAATTTTTTCAACTGTGTCCAATACGCCTTTCAGCATGGTCAGTGAGCCGCAGATCTTGATCGTACCGTTTTCTTTCAAAACCTTCACGACATCTGCTTCCCGGCAAAGCAGCAAATCCTGCACGTAAGCCTTCTCTTTTTCTCTCGAAAAGGCAAGGTAAGGGCTATTTATGGAGCAGTACTTTTCGAACAACTTGAAGTCTGTTTGATATTTGCCGCCCCAGAACAATTGGCTATTTGACGACTGTTGGCCCAGAAAAGGAGCTATTCCTGTTCCATTGGCAACCAGCAGCGCCGGTTTTTCGTCGACAGGCTCATAGAATGCTGAATTGGCTTTGATGTAGCCTTCAAATCGGTCCCCGGCTGCCAGGCTACCCAAAAAGTTAGAGCAAAGGCCTGTTCGCTTTATTACCAGCAAGAGTTCCGTGGGGCTGACAGAAGCAATGGAATAATACCGCTCGATGTTTTCATCGGGAGGGTAAACTCCCAATAAATCGCCCGAACGGATACCCAGGTTTTTGTCGTGGAGGATTCGCAGCAAAAAGGTGTCTTCCTGCTCTGCTTTCTCCCTGATTTGAAACGATTCCAGACCTTTTTTTCGAACCGGATGGAGTCTTGAGGTGTCGATGCTTAAATCGATGTTCAGATTTTTGTTCAGCGCTCTCACCCAGTCGATAAATTGAACCGCTGACTGATTGTCTACGGTAGAATAGGGAGCAATTTCCCTGGTATTCTCAATGGCTGCCAAGGTGTATCTGAGTACTTCGGCAAAAGCGCAGAATGCGGGATATTCGCTCGAACCAAAACCCAGAACACTGAATTTTATCGAATCAGCCCCTGAGAGGCAGGCATTGAGGCGCTTCAATACTCCCTGTGCATTTTCCGGAGCATCACCATCTCCGTACGTGGAGGTCAGGAACAGCAGCGTTTTAGCAGAGGTCACCTTGGGCAGGTTCTCCATTCCAAGCGTGCAGACCTGGATGCCCTGTCGGGTAAAAGCTTCCTCCAGCGCATCGGCAAAGCGCCACGTGTGCCCCGTTTCCGAGCCTACCAGAATAATTGTGTCGGCGTTTGCGTCCGGAACGGTTCTGTGCTTTTTCAGGCGTAACCTTTCGACCACCATCTGAAAGCCTGTGAAGCTCAGAAAAACCATCACCAGCGAAGTCAGGAGCAGAAAGCCCGTCCATACGGGGGCACCTTCGCCCGTATGCAGCACGAAATTGACGGCGCGCATTTGCTCGCTCCAGGGTACTTGCTCAGCGCGCGTTGGTATGTTTTGCGCCTGATCAAAGTACAGAATCCGGTCAGCAAGTTCGATCACCAGAGGTTCTTCTTCCATTACGGGATAAGCAACCTGTCTGACGTCGCTCAGCAGAATCTGATCGAGCGGCGTTGCACTGGCAGGCGATAGGGCCGCATTGGGAGGCGTGGGGGCAAACCGGACAACGGAAAGATATAGCCCGGAAACCGCCACAATCAGAATAGGAACCAGAAACAGGCGACTCCAGCGGGCATGACCGTCGCGCCTAAGCTCCAGAATTCTGATAGATTTTAGAACAGACCGTAACCCGCCTGCCCGTTTGATATGAAGCCCGATGCCACTGATGGACAAAAAGACCAGGGCGAGCGCTGCCAGACCGACTAAAATACGGCCCGGCGTTTTCAGGAAAAGAGAGCGGTGCAGGTCACGACTGGTGTCAAAAAGCCGGGATAGTTTGGGCGGGGGCTGTAAGACTGAGCCCGACTCCGCACTGACAAATAAGGTACCTTCTTCTTCGAGTCCGATGCCCTCTACCTTAATATTGCCGTAGGCGTCTTTCTCAAAGCTAAAAACTTCTAAAAAGTTCTCTGAAAGCTTACTCTGAAAATCAACAAGTTTTAAATCTGGGTTCGCAGCTCCGGACACTGCATTCTGGCTGAGGAACCACGGTTCAACAGCCAGAATGCAACCGGTTACGGAGGCCAAAAAGATGAAAAGCCCGGCTACTACCGTAGACACGAAGTGCAGCTGCCGCCAAAATTTAGCCATCAAAATCAGGGGTTTTTAATCAGCTTCACGTAACGAATGTATCCGGTGCCCGAAACGGTCTTGCCGACATTCACTTCCGAAAAATCCATTTCCACGTCTTTTTCCTCGTACTCTTTGTTCTCTACGGCAGTTTCAAAGCGTAGCTTGTACCCTTTGTTAAACACAGTATCATCCGTATTTATCGAAAAAACCTTACGACCGCCCGCCGTGATGGAAGCTCCCGAAACGCCGTCCACATTTTCTTTGGCTGAAGTATAGTAGTTAAACCAGGAGGTAAGGTCGTCGTACCAGCGTTTTTCCTTCCCGAAAATCTGCAAAGTCTTTTTGTACTTTCCTTTGCTGTCAATCAGCGAAACTACCACATAGGCACCTTCTCCGGAATAGTTGGTGAGTTGAACCAAGCACTTAAATGAAACTTGTGCAGGCGGTGTTCTGAAACCTGAGAAGGAGAAAGCCGTGACTGCGAAAGCAAAAAAGACGATTGGTAATTTATTCAACTTATTCATCATTATTTTTTAAGAAAATCAAGGTTCAGTTCCTGCTTACCCAATACTTCATTTTCGGCAATCAGGTCAAGTACCGATTCATCCAGTTCTGTTTTTAGCTTGGCGTTGGCCCCATTGTCAATCAAAAACTTCAGCAAATCCAGATCTTTGGACTTCATACTTGCGTAGTGAAGGATCGTATAACCGTCTTTGTCTTTGGCGTTGATATCTTCCCCTGATTTGATGAGTGTCGCCATCAGGTCTGTGTCATCTTTATCAAGAGCGGTATGGATCAGCTTACCATTTCGGGGCATTTCGAGGCCCGAAGCGTTGAGTAAATCCATAATCTCGGTGGCTCTTTGTACGCTCCCTCTACCCTTCCGGTACGAGCTGATAAGGGTGCCATACAGATCGTTGCCATCCTCATCTTTCACATCCGTTTTTGCCCCTTTTTCAATCAACAGTTTCACTATTTCTGCCGAATTGTTCGCGACCGCCTGCGTAAGTGCCGACTGGCCGGCGTTGTTTGTCGCGTTGATATCGTTTTTGGCCAGCCAAAAGTTAATAAAAGGAGCATTCCCACGGGCAGCCGCCAGCATTAGCGGTGTGTTGCCTTCCTTATCAGCCTGTGAAAGGTCGATGTCGTTTTCAATTAAGAATTGCAAAACCGGCTCCTCCGCACCCGTGCGGGCCAGGGTATGAGCCAGGGTTTGTCCGTTTGCCGATGGTACTTTTGGGTCCAGACCCAAACTTTTGAGATACTGTAGCAGTGCCAGATTCAGCTTCGCGCCGCGGCCCCGGCCAATGAAAGAGAAAGCGTTTTCTCCTTTTAAATTCGGAGCATAACTCACCCCCATCTTCACCAGTTCCTGGAGCGTTCCGGTGTTTCCACCTACAACCGCATAATGAAACAGCCCGTTGCCATCATTATCCGTGTCATTCAGGGTTAAGCCTTTGCTGGTGAAGTAGTTCAAGAAAGACAAATCCTTCAAACCTCCAATGGCGGTGAGCATGACATTGCGTCCCTGCTCATCTTTGTCGTTTTTGATATCGCCCCCATTCTGAAGGCACAAGTCATACATCTCAGGATCAGCCTTTCCGCTGAGGGCAGCGTGCATCAAAAAGGACTGTCCGTGGCTGTTGATGATATCCGTTTTGGAACCTTTGTCCAGCAAAAGTTTCATTACCGGTACATTGCCTTTCTGTGTAGTCCACATCAAGTAGTTGTTAGAATGGTGCGTGACAACATTGACGTCGATCCCCGGTTGATCCAGGACGTATTTGATGGTTTCGTAGTCGCAGTCGGCCATGATGGACAGCAGCGGACCATCCCAGCCACCGGGCCCCATTTCCAGGATATTATTCCCTTCGGCCATTTTTTGTTTGACGATGTCGACCGACGGTTTGGAGGCCCAGAACTCCCGGCTGTGAAAGATATTCTGCGCAGAAAGGGAAACTCCTGCCAGGAGAAGCGAAAAGGTGAAGAACAGTTTGATTTTCATTTTGATTAAGCGATTACTATGAATTTATTGAATTTGCGTGAGCAATCTGTTTAGCTAAATCCGGGGCATTTTAAAAATACATTAAGGACTGCCTTCCAGTTATTCAAGCATGACAAGGCAGTCCCTTATGCTTACAAACTACCTATCAAAAAACACCAATGTAGTGGTTGCCGGCTTTATTGACCAGCTTTGCCCCTTTGGTAACGGCTCCTGTGTTTTTATTGAAGATATAAATATTCCCATCCTTCCCTACGGGAGTGACGGCCACAAACACCTCATCGCCGCTGACGAGTATCCCCTGATATTGGCCAAAATCCAGGGCGGGATCATAATCAATGTTCACTTTGGTGGCGGTTTTGGCGTTCAGGTCCAGGCGGGCAATGTACCCCTGGGTCGAGCCTTCCTGAGTGTACATTGCATAGGCGATTCCATCACCGGCATATTTCCAGCTGTCGACATACACGTTTTTAGCCCCTAATGCGGCATCCAAGCTAAATACATACGAATTGTCATAGTCGTTATTCTGATTGATGCGCAGAATGTGAGAGCCTTTGCTGTCACGCTGTGTAGCCTGATAGATATTTCCATCAGTTGCCAGGAAGGAATTGTGGCTCCGATAGCCACTATTGTCGCCAAATCCGACGGTCGAACTGATCACTTTGGGGTTTTCGAGTGAAGGGTAGTCTACTACCACTGACTTGCTCCCCAGGCGGTCGAAAGAACTCTCAGTCAATCCGGTAGCCGGGTTGGTTTTACGCATCCAGGTTCCGATAATCAATTTGTCCTGAGCTTTGTTCAGTACGGGTCCATCCAGCCGGAAAATACTATGGCCCTGTAGTTCCTCCCCGGCCGACAGAGGAATCTGGTATTGCTTATACCCTCTGATCAGTACTCCCTGAAGATCGAGCGCCAGCACCGTGGCCGTACCTCGGTAATATTTGAAAGGTTGAGTTTTGTCCGCAGCATTGTTGGCGGCGATATCGGCCACGTTTACGGCAATACCCGTTTTGTCTCCATCGAATAATTTCAACCAGCGCGGCGAGGTACTTGCGTACTGAGAGATGTTGACGGTAACATCCTCCTGAACGAAACTGCCGGCACCATTGACTTTGTATCTCGAAAACTCACCGCCGTTGTCGCCTGTGTAGGCAATATTGAAAAGCGTCTTGCCGTCTTCGGACGATTGCAGGCGGGCGGTTCTGTTTGATTTGACCGCCATTCCATCGTCGTACACGCTGATGGATACCGCTGGATTCCGTGCATCTTCCTTACTGACGGAATATACCATGGTACCACCATTCCCGTCGCCAGGATTGGTGCCCATCAGAGCACCCGCCACGGTGATCCAGCGATCTTCGTCAACAGGTGGGTCAACCGGGTTGGGAGAGTCAGATTTTTCACAGCTTGCCAAGGTAAGAAAGGCGAAGGCAGTAATATAGCGTAATAAATTTCCGAGTTGTGTTTTCATAGTGTATTACCTGAATTAGTACAAATTATTGATTAAATAGTTGACCTTCAAATAGAAGGCACGGCCTGGTTTCTGGACGGCAAAGTTGTCGTAAGCCTGACGGTCAAAGATGTTTTTGGCATCGGCTGTTATCACGAACCTGCTTTGCGGAAAGGCGTAGCTTATGCCAACGTCCTGGATGTATTGCCGCGGGGTGCGGAAGTCTTCAATATCCAGCCACGTAGTGTAGAACCGCTCCACAAAATGGAAACTGTAGTAGAGATTCAGGGCGGCTTTTTTAATGAAAATATCCCTCAGGGTGTACTGGATGTTACTATTGGCAGTCCAGAAGGGTTCGTTGGGAAGTTGTTTGTTGTAATAGTCGTACTCTCTTCCGTTGGGGTCGTAACGCACATTGAACACCGAGTTGAATTTTGACATGTTGAGACCCACCGTCAGGTTGTTGTCATGGGTATACCGGGCATCCGCTTCAAATCCTATCGCCTTGTTCCTACCGATATTTTCGTACGGATTAGTTTGCAGGGCATCGTTGAGCCTGGGGTTGATTCTCTGGGTTATCTTATCACGGGTGTCACGTATGAATCCCGAAACAGTAAAGGAATATTTGTGTTTTCCGGCATAAAAAGTACCTGCATTCAGCCCCACATTCAGGTTGTTGCTTACTTCGGGACGGATGCCGAAGTTTTCGACAATATTGTCGCCTGGATTACCAAATACTTCATTTTCAGAAGGTAATCGTACGGCTTTTTCGGCTGAGGCCAGTATGGTGTATCGTGGTGTGATGGCGAAGGACATGGCCATCCCGTAGCCGGTGGCTGTTTTGCTGCTCGTTGTGCGGTTTTCGATCCGGGCAGGCTTTCCATCCACCATCCTCAGGGCCGGGTCCATACGTGCGATTCCCTGCTGGTAGAATTTCCCGAAAAGACTGTTTTTCAATTTTGAATTGAAGGCTTTCAGTTCATAGGCCACCGACGTGATGTTTTTCTCCAGATTTCGGGTGCCGATGAAATCTCTTTCGGTTTCCGTACGCATAAAATCCTGCTCTCTCCGGTCGATGGCGTAGTAGATATGATTGAGGATAAAACGATGGTTGGCAGTCAGATCGTAGTTGAGGCCCGCCCGAAAAGTACTTACGTTCCTGTCAATATGATTGATGGTGGGCGCTCCCTGCTGGGCGCCGGTGGGGCGCAGGATGGGGTCACCGTTCAGGCCTATGCTTCTTTCTCCGAACCAGTTGTAGTTCCACTTTACTGTGTCGCTCACTACCTGAGCGCGCTGGCTGAGCATTCCGTTTACGTTAAGTTCGAGTCCCTTGGTGAGGAAATTCTTTTTTATATAATTTAAACTCAACACCGCCGACTGCGACTCGCTTGTTCGACCTTTGTAAGGGATTGACATGTACGTGCCATGCTGTATCTCATTGAAGTCATCCGAACCATTGAACCCGATCATGAACTGGTCGGCCCAGCGAACATTAGTAAAGCCCAGCTGGATTTGCCCTCCCGTGGAGCGGTAGGCATCATTGAATCTTCTGGCCCTCACGTATTCATAGCGTCCATTGGGAAGGATATTCCTTACGAATTTGCCCCATACTTCGTAGTCATTATTCGAATAGTTGTGAAAGGCCGATGCCCTGACCGTAAAGCCGTTTTTTTCGTTACGGTAGGTTCCGTTGAAGTTGGCCTGTAATGTGTTAAATGACCCGTAGGAAACAGAGGCCGTCAGGTTATTGACAGATCCCTTCTTGAGAATGACGTTGATGGCTCCTCCCAATGCGTCATCCGCCAGATGAGCAGGGATGACACCTTTGTAGACTTCAATTCTCTCGATAAGTGCCGGCGGAATGCTGTTTAAGCTGAAGGACTCCCCATAGGTGGAAGCCGAAATGCCGTCAATAAATATACGGACTGAGTTGCCAGACATGCCATTCAGGTTATAGCTTACGGCTGAGCCCAATCCCCCGTTTTGGCGCACTCTAATCCCTGCGGTTCGGTCCAAGAGTTCGTTGGTTTGGAAATTTCGCTGGGCTACCTCTCTGGTTTCAATGACATTGACCGCAAACCCCTTCGTTTCTATTTCTTTTTTCTCCGATTTTTGGGTGATAAGTACTTCATTTAAATTAATGTTCTTCGGCTTGGCTATTACGGACAATTCTACCAGCGACTTATTCACTCTTAGGGGTATACGCTGCAATTCCATCTCAACCGATGTTACAATGAGCTCTTCCTGCCCAAAGGGTATATCCTCAAACGTAAAAAAGCCATTATGATCAGCGACCACGGCTTTGTCGCAATGGGTCAGTTTAATGCTTGCATACCCTACGCCGCCGTTTTCTCTGGAAAACACTTTACCTCTTACCGTCGCAGTCTGCGATAGGCCGGTAAAATGGACTATTGTTACTAAAAGAAGGGTAAAAACTGCTTTCATATAGTAAGATGACATTTGGGCCATCATAGGGAAACTACCAGGTCCGGAGTTCTTTGCTACCATTACCTCTTTATAGCTTGATCTATCAGAAATGGTGATAAGTAAAGAATCGATAGGATAAAATGTCTCTTTATTTAGACTTGTTATAAATAATAGCACAAAGGAAGGCCTAGGAAGTAAAAGATGCAAGGATTTAAAGATATTATTTAGACTGATTTCAAATAATCTCCTTTGTAACTCTGTTTTGAAGACTCTGCAATGGTTTTACGACGGAGGAAAGTGTTCGGGAGGTACTCCGGTAGCAACTAACTGGAACGATGCCCGGAACGCCAACAGGTATGCGGGGACCGGCTTTGCGGGCGGTGTGGCCGGACACGGTGATCCGAGTCCCCACGAAACAAACATTCGTCTGCTGGCAAACGGGCCTGATTTTAAGCAATCATGCGAGGGCATACCACCTACCTTCAATGTAGGTATCGAACCCACCGTTTTGAGCCTGTATCAACTACCTATTTCCAAAACAATGGATGTCCGGGTCATGAAAGCACTTCTAAGGAAAGAGAGTGAACCGGTATTCCAGGTGCCAAAATTACCATCGAAACGGAGGCAAAGTACCCTTGGGGCACCTGCCTGCTATAGGCGGAAATCGCTGTCTTGAGTCAGTGTCGGTACTCGATTTTAGTAAAAGCGAAAGGAAATGTGCCAGATAAAATCAATTGACCCGGCGAATTTTATTCAGTTCCTCCCGAAGCGCTTTTGCCTTCGCTGGGTACCTGGAGAGCAGATTCTCGCGTTGCGAAACATCCTTGTTCAGATTGTACAGTAACACCCCGAAAGCATTGTCGGCCGGGTACTTTTCTCTGGTTCGGAACCAGTCGGGCATTTTGGAATGCTCGCCGTCCTTGGCATCGATGTACACCCAGTTGTCTTTCTGAATGGCGTATTTGTCATACGTATTGTGCACCATACTCGGACGGGCAGAGGAAGCTTTCCCCCGCAGTAATTGAAGCTGACTGAAGCTATCTTCGGCGGCTTCACCAGGTAGTTTTATTTTTAAAAAATCCGCCAGCGTAGCCATGATGTCGATTTGGCTGATGAGCCCATCCGAAACCGTGCCGGGCTTAACCAGACCGGGCCATTTTACGACGAACGGGATACGGTGGCCACCGTCCCAAACATCTCTTTTCACGCCCCGTAGCGGTCCCATGCTATAATGCTCAAAATTCCTGACCCGGTCGAAAGCGTAGTGTTCAGGGCCATTGTCGGAGGTGAAAATAACAATAGTGTTTTCGGCGAAGCCGTTTTCTTTCAGCGCTTCAAGTACCTGTCCGGCACTCCAGTCGCTTTGCATCATGAAATCGCCGTACGCACCTGCGCCCGATTTGCCCTGCCATTCTTTGGTGGGGACGATGGGGGCATGGGGTGACGTGAAAGCAAAATACAGGAAAAAGGGCCGAACGCGGCCCGGAGAATTCTGCTTCTGTTCTTTGATCCATTCCACCGCTTTTTTGGTGTTGGCAGGCATGACATCATAGAAGTCCCAGTCCTTGCGGGCGGGGCCGGGTCGTGCCTCCCAATTTCCTTCCAGCGTTTTTTCAGTGACAGTCAGCATGACAGTCGGGGCGTCCACCACGCGATCGTTTTCCAACCAGGCATAGGGCGGGAAATTGGGTACGTCATCGCCGTAGTAGTAGTCGAAGCCGTGGGCCGTAGGTCCGTCAGGTATCGGTCTGGTCCAGTCGAAAGCGTCTGGCTCCCAGGTTTTCTTATTATTGACCGTGACGGATTCGGCGCCGGCTTTTCGAATGGCGGCCCAGTCCCAGCCGAGGTGCCATTTTCCCACGCAGGCCGTCCGGTAGTCATTCTGTTGTAGCATTTCGGGCAAGGTCATCTCGGCTTTGTCGAACACAGACGCATCCCAGGAATCGACGATACCGTGGAATTTTCGCCAGTGGTAACGACCCGTAAGCAGGGCGTAGCGGCTGGGGGTGCAGATACCCGATGAGCTGTGGGCGTTGGTGAATCGCATTCCCTCGGCCGCTAGCTTGTCCAGATTCGGTGTCGGTATTTTTGACTTTTTATTCTGCACTCCCAAATCGCCATACCCCATATCATCCGCATAGAGGATAACGATGTTGGGTCGGTCCGGCATTCCACTTGATTCACGAAGACTTTGAGCGCACGCTGAGTAAGCCAGCAGCAGGCAGCCTAACAAACTTGCCAGAAGGTGGTACTTTACTTTTCCCATAATTGCAATTATTCTCAAACCCCGGCTAAAATATTCAACGCTTCCTGATCCTTATACTCAACCATCAGTTTTTTCAACTCCGCTTTTAAGTCAGCGGTGAGCTTTTCAGTACCTTTCTGACCGTAAATATTAGACATCTCGGTCGGGTCTTTCTGTAAATCGAACAACTCCCACGAATCGGCTCCGTCGTAGAAGTAGGCGAGTTTATAGCGGTTGGTCCGAAGGCCGAAGTGGGGGTAGACGTGGTGCGGTTGCGGGAATTCGTAATAGTGGTAATAGACTGCCTGCCGCCACGGTACCCGCTGCGGGTCAGCGGCTTTAAGCAACGGAAAAAAGGATTTTCCCTGCATGTCAGACGGGATTTTTGTACTGGCGAGATCAAGCACCGTCGGCGCCCAGTCGATGTTTGCCACCAGAGCGTCGATGGTTGTGCCGGGTTTTACCACGCCCGGATACCGCACAATCAGTGGCGTGCGCAGCGATTCCTCGTAAATGAACCGTTTGTCGAACCAGCCGTGTTCGCCCAGGTAAAAGCCCTGGTCGGACGAATAAATTACGATGGTGTTTTCGGCCAATCCGCTTTTGTCCAGGTAATCGAGCAACTCGCCGATGTTACGATCGAGGCCGTTGGCCGTGGCGTAGTAGTCGCGCAGGTAACGCTGGTACTTCCACTCGATCAGGGCCTTTCCCGACAGGTTTTTCGCTTCCGCTTCGCGGGCCACTTTGTCGTAATAGTCTTTGAAAATTTTCTTTTGCTCGGGTGTGAAGCGGTTGAATAGTCCATCTTTCTGGTAGTCAGGATTGATTTTCAAATCCTCCTTCATCCGCATCGTTTTGTCGATGCTCATATCCTGATCGCGGGCCGAGACACGCCCCTCATATTCATCGTAAAAATTAGCAGGCAACGGAAAGGTCACATCGTCGTAAGCACCCAAATCCTGCAGATCGGGCATCCAGCTGCGGTGGGTGGCTTTATGGCCCACAATCAGGAAGAAGGGCTTTGAATCGTCGCGCTTGGCCAGCCACTCGGTCGAGAATTGCGTGATCAGGTTCGAAACGTACCCCGTGTGGCGGGTGGTGTCGCCGGGTTGGCTGATGAAATCGGGATTGTAGTAGTGCCCCTGCCCGGGCAGGATATTCCAATAATCGAAACCCACGGGCAGACTGTTCAAGTGCATCTTGCCGATCCAGGCTGTCTGGTAGCCGTTTTTTTGCAATTCCTTGGGAAAAAGTGTCTGGTCAGTATCGAATAGCGTGCGGTCGTTGCGCTTGTAGCCATTCATATGGCTGTATTTCCCGGTGAGCAGCGTGGCCCGGCTCGGCCCGCAAATAGAGTTGGTCACAAAACAGTTTTTGAATAAAGCACCTTCCCGCGCCAGGCGGTCGATGCTGGGCGTCTTGGCGATCTTGTTCCCGTAGGCCCCGATGCCCTGGTAGGCATGGTCGTCGGAGAAGATGAAGATGATATTGGGCCTTTGCCGGGCTTGCCGGGCCTGTGAGAAGGACAGCAGTGGAACAATCAAAAAGAGGAACAGCGCGGTGAATCGGCGAACAATACGGATCATGGAATCAAATGCTTGGTTTTGGATAAAAAGAATCCGCCCGTCTTCAACTACTGAAAACGGGCGGAATTGGTAGGGATCCTCTAACGGAACTGGCAGCCTACAACTACCAGCCTGGATTCTGAGTTAGGGATGGTGTACGCTGTAACTCACTTTGCATAATCGGGAAAAGGTAATGCCGGGGCGCCACGAATATCCGGCTCTCTACGTAAAAACGTTCCATCCGATAATTCTTTCCACCTACTACGATTTTTCCCTTCGGGTCTTCGACGGGCCGCATCCCGTTGATCATGTGCTGGGTTTTGGGGTAAGGCCAATATTTGCGCGAACGCTCGTCGTTGGTAGTGCCGGCTGCCTGCCACGCCTGTTCGCGGGCCATCTCTGCCGATGAGGAGGGCTCCAGGTAAAGACGGAAAGTCCACACGCGGTTATTTTCATAGAACAGCTCCACCCGGCGCTCGCGCTGGATATACTCATTCATCATCTGCTTGCTGTTCATGACCTCCGGCGGCACTGGTGCCATAAAAGATCGCGCCCGCACTTTGTTCAGCAACTCGACTGTTTCAGCGGTAGGGCCGGATAGTTCGTTCACCGCTTCGCAGTAGATGTATATAAACTCGGGCAGTCGCCAAATAGCCGGGCCGTTAATGTCAAAGCACTTATCCCGATTCCACGATTCCCGCAGTATTTTGCGATGGTAGTAGCCCGTGACGGTGGCATTGGTAGCGCCGATGCGATCCTGGCCATCGGCGGTGTTAATGACCCGGCCCTTGAAAGTGGAGCCATGGTAAATGATATCGCGGTAGAAGCGCGGGTCGCGCTTGATGCCTTCGTAAGGATTTTCATCGTCATAGCCGTCAGTCTTGGCCCGGGAACTATAAATGGGGTAGCCGAAGCCATTGGGGGCGAAATACTCGTACTCGTCCACCTGCTCCTGAACGGGCATTTGCCGGGAGGCCCCACCCCAGCTAGGCGGGTAGAGGTCGCCCTGCCAGAAACAATTCTTGTCGCGCGTCACGAAGAAGACAGCCTCATTCTGAAAGAAATCCATGCTGAAAAACATATCCCACAGCCGGGCGTATACCTTGGAATTGTTGTTATCGACTCCCGCGTCATCCTTGAAATCGGCCGGCCCGTGGCCTTGGTACAGAGTATAACGCGGTGCACCGCCTGCTTTGAAGTCGATGACAGCCTTAGCCGCGTCGCGGGCCGCCGTCCAGCGGCTGGCGTTCCTGGCGTATTCCGACTTGAACTCGCGGGTATCGTTGGGCAGCGTGCCCCCATTCCAGAGCGGAGTGGCGGCCATCCAACTCACAATCGCCTTCAAACCCAGCGTGGCGCCCTTGTCCACCCGGCCGAAGTCCACGCCGCTCCAGCGTTCGGGTACCCGGGCGAAAGCCGAGTCACAATCCTGCTTGATTTTGGCAACTGTCGTGTGGAAAGATTCCTTTTTGAAGTCCTTGGGATCGGTGGCGTCGATGACACGATCGACGTAAACGGCTTCGCCGTACATCCGGATGAGCAAATAATGTAGATAGGCACGATGGAAATAAACCTCGCCCAGGCGTTTTTCCAGGTCACCCTTTTGCAGTGGATTGTCGGGCGTGTTGTATTTTCTGGCTCCTTCAAGAATCACATTGGCGCGCCGGATATCGGCGTACAGTCCCCACCAATACTGACCGTTATCGCTGCGGTCGGGCATGCCGTTGGGGCCCCAGTCACCGGAGTTGAACTTGTTGGTGATACCGCCTTCAACGTTGGTTCCCTCGCTCTCGTCCGTTATTGCGGAAGCAGAGAAGTGGTTGAAGAAGACCAGCGGACGGTTGGCCGATTTGATGCGCGAGTAAGAATCGGTGACCAACTGGTTGAATTTTTCGTAGCGGCTGAAAGCCTGTTCGGCGTCGATTTGGTCGTCGGGCCGTCGATCAAGAAACTGGTCTTCGCACGAAAACAGCAGGATACCCGCCAGCGCGAGGGTAGTGTTGAGGATTACTTTTATGATATTTTTCATGAATTGAGTTTTTTAAAATTTAATGTCGACACCAAAATTCACTACCTTCTGCACAGGGTACCAGTCGCCGCTTCCCTCCCGAATTTCAGGGTCCACATCGGCCTCGTTCAGTTTATCCCATGTCAGCAGGTTTAGCCCTTGCGCGTAGAACCGTACGCTTTCCAGCTTGATGCCCCGAATGAGCTTTTTGGGTAGGCTGTATCCCATCTCCACTGTTTTCAGCCGCAGGTAGCTGGCGTTGTACAGGAACAGGCTGCTATTGGCATTCTTGTTATTGGTGTAATCGCCGTAATGTAAGGCAGGATAAGTCGCCGTTTCGGCGGTTTCGGGTGTCCAACGATTGAGGTGGACGGGCTTTACCTTGCCGTATTTGTCTTGGGAGAAAAGTGGGAAATCGTACACGGCCGGGCCGCTGAGTTGGACCGAGGTCAGGGCCGCTCCCTGGAACAACATGCTAAAATCAAACCCTTTGTAGCGCGCGCCCACCGGAATGCCGTACATCAGTTGGGGGTTCCGCGGATGGCCGACCGCCGTACGGTCGCCAAGGTCGTTGATTACACCGTCGCCATTAATGTCCTTATACACTACATCCCCAGGCTGTAGCCTGCCCCACGGCTGGTAACCTGCTCCGTTGTTGCTGGCGTTCAGGGCGGCAGCTTCGTCGGCATTGCGCACAAAATGATCCACTACGTACACGAAATGCTCCCCGATACTCTTACCGGTTTGAGCGCGTCCCGGTGCGTCATAGGGGATTTCGTTCATAAAGATAATCTCGTTTTTAGCGTAAGTCAGATTCGGGCGGATGTAGTAGGTGAAGTCGTCGTTGATCCTACCCGACCAGCCCAGCTCAAAATCGACGCCTTGATTGTTCACAATACCTGAGTTGACGTAGGGCGCGTTTTTGCCCACAATGCTCGGGAAGCCCAAGCGGTTGCTTTGTCCCAGGTCGGTAATGATATCATACCGGTGTTCGCGGAAGATATCCAGAGTTACCGTAAGGTTCTTGAAAAGAGTAGCATCAATGCCGAAGTTAGCTTTCTGGGCTTTCTCCCAGGTTAGATTCACGTTGGCAAGGTCGCCTTCCTGCAGGCCGCCCCCCGCCCCGGAGCCGAAGAAATCGGTCCCGAACTGATAATCGTTCCCCCCCTGAAAATACTGGAGGTACACGAATCGGCGATCATTCGGGATGCGGTCGTTCCCGACCAGCCCGTAAGAGACCCGCGCTTTGAGGTAGTTGAGCCAGGAGACATTACTCATGAAGCGCTCTCCTGTGGCAATCCATCCCGCCGACACAGCCGGGAAAAAACCGTAGCGTTGACCCTTGGCAAAGTTTTCGGAGCCATTGTAGGCAGCATTTACTTCAAAGAGGTAACGATCGTCGAAATCATAGGTAAGCCGGCTGGTTACCCCCTGATAGGTGAAGGGTACCTGATTGTCGATATTCCGCTTAGAGCGATTGACGAGTAGCAGACCCGTTACGCCATGCCGGGCAAACCGACGCTGGTATTCCAGTTTGGCCTGTAGGTAGGTGCGGCTGTTGTTTTCGTTGCGGCGGGTAGAGTTGCCGAGCGTCTGGTCGATGTCGTACTTATTGCCGCGCTTGTAAGCCCCCTCATAAATGCCGGGATTACGATACACATCGATGCCGCCCGTTGGCTGTAGGGTAGCATAGCCGGGATACACGCGGTAGCCTTCGGAGTAGGTGTTTACCGAGCGGTCTACCCAGATGCCATCCGAAGAATCATAGCCGAACAAGCCCTCTATTTTGAGGCCACGGGTAATAAAATCGAGCTGATGCCCTAAAATGAACGAGCCGTTGAGGTAGGTGTTTTTTTCATTGAGAAAGCCGGAGCGCGACAGCTCGCCGAGAATGTTGAAGCGGTAGATCTGATCACCGTAGAGCAGCCCCAGCGGATTGCCGACAATGGCACGCTGGTTGGCCGGGTCATCGTTTTCATTGAGTAAAATGGGTAGGTAAGAGGGCTGGGTGTTGGCCAACTCTATGATCCGGTTGGCTGTGGTACCGGGTGCACTGCGATCAGTAATACGGGCGCCGAGGTCGAGGCGGGCGTAGAAATCCTTAGTGACGTCGATGTCAATGTTAGAGCGGAAGTTGTAGCGCTGGAACACCGCCTGGGTATTGTAGTTGCTCAGGTTGGAGTGCTGGTAGTTGCCCGTCTGGCGGAAATGGTTAGCCATGACGAAATAGCGTGCCTTGGCCGACCCACCGCTGATGCTTAGGGTGTTTTCCTGCTGAAAACCGGGCTTAAACGCATAATCGAAGTAATCCCAGTCGTAGCCCAGGCCATCGGAGTTGTCGCCCTTGGCCCGCCGGAATTTATCGATGGCATCCTGCGAAAACAGATTGAGATTTTCGGGATTCACACCGGGGTTATCGTTTCGAATGGCCTCGTTGTAAAGCATGGCGTAATCGGCCGAACCCAGGTAGGTGGGAAATTTGACCGGCTGATTCATACCCGCCGAAGATTTAAAATTGACCACTGCTTTATCTTGTACCTTCCCGCGCTTGGTGGTGATCAGAATGACACCGTTGGCTCCCCGAACGCCAAAGGGGGCAGTGGCAGTGGCGTCTTTCAGAATGGTGAACGTTTCGATCTCGGAGGGGGCCAGGTAGTTCATGTCCCGTTCCAGGCCATCTACAATCACAATGGGGGCCGTATTGCCATACGTACCCATTCCCCGAATCATGATGTCACTCCGGTCAACGCCGGGTTCGCCACCCGCAAACTGGTTGGCAAACAAGCCGGGCATCCGGCCCGCCAGGGCATTGGTGAGCGTAGCGGTGGGCGTCTGTTCCAGTTCGCTGGTTGAGATGGTAGACATCGATCCTGTCACGGTGGCCTTGCGCTGAGTGGAAAAGCCTACCACAACTACCTCGCTCAAAATCTTATTGTCCACTTTCATCGTCACATCCAGCGTCGAGCGATTGCCCACCGGAATCTCCTGCGTGGCGTAGCCAACGAAGCTGAACACGAGCACCGCATCCTGATCGGGCACCGCCAGTTCGTAATCGCCGTTCACATTGGTAGTGACGCCACGGTTGCTGCCCTTAAGTACCACGCTCACCCCCGGTAACGGTCCGTTGGCATCATCCACTACCGTCCCTTTTATTATGACCTCCGCAGGCGCGTCGAAAAAAGTTTGGGTGGGGTCACTTCCCAGAGTTTCCGGCAGGTTGCCTGTCCCTTTTGTCCGGCTCAGGACAATCTGCTTATTGCGGAGTACCATGAAATCAACCCCCCTCGGGTTCAGCACCTTGGCAAGTACGGAACCCAGCGCTTCGTCCTGAAAATGGGCCTTTACTTTTTCGTCCGTATCCAGCACCCCGCGTTGATAGGAGAAGACCAGGTCGGCCTGTTTCTCCAGGTCTCGCAATACGCTTTTCAAGCTCCCGTTTCGAATGGAGAGCGACACCCGTTTTTGCAGTATTTCCTGAGCTTCGCTGGGGTGGGCATACCCTATGCCCGCTAACATAGCCAGAAGCAGAAATTGGTATAGGGAGATTTTCATAATCCTGAAAATCACTTTTTTAGTACACGATTTTGACATAATTTTGATAGTTTTTGTTTTAGTAAGACAAAACACATGGATCCCGCAGGTGCATACCGGCGCGGACCAACAGACCGGGGAGGCGATGTGGCAGCATCGTTTCCCCTTTTTTACGCTTGGAGTTTTTTAATCATAGGCAACTGGGCTAGGGTTTAAAAACGACATCCTTTCGACTCCACCACCAGCTGCCCGTCCACTTCCTTGTAGCTGGCACCGATGGTTTTGCAGATTAGGTCGAGCTGATCGTAGAGCGACTCCTCTTTCAGAGTGGTCGTCAGGTAGCAGTGGTCCAGGACATCGTCGTTGAACAGAATGGTAATGCCGTACCGTGTTTCGATATCCCGCAGGATCAGGCTGGCGGGGGCTTCATCGTAGCGGGTTGGCAGGGTGTCGAACTCCCGTTTGAGAACGGGCTGGGGTTTGTCCACCAGCCGACGGCTCAGGCCTTCGGCCTTGCGGTTGATGACGGCTTCCTGGTTGGGTAACAGCACCAGGCCGTCCGTTTCGGGGTCGGCCAGGTTGATGCGCCGCTGCTTGTACACCGACACCCGCCCCGTGCTGACCTGTACGGTCACTTGTTGCTCTTTTTCAAAGGCCCTTATCCGGAAACTTGTACCCAGAACTTTGGTTACGACCTCATTGGCGTAAATGTAAAAGGGGCGGTCGGAATCCCGGGAAACTTCAAAAAAGGCTTCGCCCATCAGGATGACGTTCCGGTTTTTGTCGCCAAAATGGCGGGGGTACATCAGCTTACTGCCCTTGTGTAGTATTACGACACTGCCGTCCTCCAAAGCTATTTCCAGCGGCGCATCCTGCGTATTGATTCTTTCGACTAATTCATTCTTCTCTCTGATTGAATCGGATAACTCCTGGTAAGTGATTACCCCGCCGGGTTGGTTTTGCCAGGTGTACCAGCTCAGTCCCAGCATTATCGCAACCCCCGCCACCCACTGCCAGATCGCATAGCGTCCCCATTTGAGCGAAGCTGATTCCTGGTCGCTTACTTCCGGGTCGCGGAGGTTGGCCGAGATTTTGGCCCAGACCATTCTTTGGTCGAGGAAAGGCAGGTCTGCGCCTTCGTTTTTTTTGATATCCAGAATCAGAGTCTGCGCCTGCCGGACCATTGCAGAGTGCTGCGGGTAATCAGCCAAAAACTGCCGCCAATAGGCATCGTCCCGGCCCGACAGTACCCACTGCACGAAGGAATCGTCGTCCAAATAATCCTGAATTTTTGTGTAGTTACCTTTCATCTTTTAATAAGGCAAATAGTGTCCTTATTTGTAGAGGTATACTATTCAGGAAATAGTAACCATTACATGATGATTTTTTTAAAAAATATAATAAAAGGGGGTGGCGCGACGGGTATTCTCAGACAGTAAATGAGAATGCGCCCGAATGAAGGGAACAGGAAGGTGGTCGGCAGGCGCTCAGCCTGCAAAAGATACAGGAAAGAGAGAAATGAGGGTTTTGAGCGAGATTCTGAGTACGGCGTAGGACTTGGATAGCAGGTTTTTGACGACTTGCTTTCGGATGCCCATGACCTCAGCGGCCTCGTCAAGGCTCAGGCCCTGGTAGAAGCGCAGGTGGACCGCCTCCCGCTGGCGGTTGCTAAGATTGGCAAGGGCATTTTGGATAGACTGCGAACGGTTCAGCTGGGTTTCGCGGTCGATGGACTGCTGTTCGGTGGAGAGGGAGGAGAGGTAGTCCAGGAAATCGTCGATATCCTCAGCGGCCTCAAAAATATCGTGTCGGGTGTTTCGGAACAATTGATTGCGTAAGGCCCGGAACAAGTAGGACTTCACGTGTTCGACTTCGCTCAAATATTCCCGTCTGCGCCAAAGATCGACGAAAATGTCCTGAATAGCATCTTCTACCAGAAGGCGATCGGGCATGACACGATAGCCGTATCGGCTGAGCGCGGGAAAGTAACGCTGGTAAAGACGTTCCAAAGCCCGTTCGCTGCCGCCTTTAAAGGAAAGCCAAAGTTCAATATCGTTTTTTGCAATCGACAATCTTCCGGACATTGAGTATAACGATCACTTTGTCACTTTGGCGGTTGATCCCAGGAGCCTGCTTCTGAGCTCTCTCTTCACCTCATCGAAGCCGGATTCCTTCGCCAGATTCTTCAGTTCGTAGGGATCCCTATCGTGGTCGTACAATTCTTCGGCCCCCTGGCCATTCTCCCAAACGGAATAACGCCAGCGTTCCGTACGGATGCTGCGCCCCATGCCGCTTTTCCGGTCTGTCTGCGTGATCGCCGGATGATCCCAGGCGCTTTTCGGGTTGGACAGCAGTGGCAACAGGCTATTCCCGGCCACGTGCGCGGGTGTGCCTACCTGGCACCAATCGGTGATCGTTGGGTAGATATCCTGCAACTCCACGGTGCGCGGACTGGCACCGCCATTTCCCTCAGCGCCCGGCACCGCCACGATCATTGGTACCCGCGCCGATTCTTCGAACAGACTCTGCTTCATCCACTGGCCGTGTTCGCTGAGCAGATACCCGTGGTCGCTCCAAAAAACGACGATCGTGTTTTCGGCCAGTCCAAGGCGATCCAGCGCATCCAAAACCCGGCCTACCTGGGCATCCATGAAGCTGACAGATGCATAGTACGCCTGGATGGCTTCGCGACGCTGGTCTTCGTTCAGGCCCCAGTTGAAAGGATAGGTCCAGAACGCCTCGCGCGAATACTGGGTGGTGTCGCCCGGTGAATGGGCCGGGAGGGGTAGTTTATTTTGAGGATACAGGTCGAAGTACTTTTTCGGGGCCACGTAAGGGCAATGCGGACGAAAGAAACCTACCGCCAGAAAAAAGGGATCGTCCTTTGTTCGTTCCAGTAGTCTTACAGCCTCGGTAGCTACCATGCCGTCGGTCTGTTCCTCATCAGTACCGTCGGCGGCCAGATACGAAAGCGACGAGCCCAGACTGCGTTTGGGTGTTAGGTTGGTAATGAGATTTTCCTCGACCTTGTCCCGGCCCTTCGGGTTACGCACCGTAGTCCAGGAGAGCGGATCGTCCAGGCCGCTGGTACCGATGTCGCGCGGAACGCCGTAATGGTAAAGCTTGCCCACCCGTGCTACGAAATAACCTTTGTTCTTGAAATGCTGGGGCAGTGTCACCACATTGGGAACGGTGGTGCGAAAGTGCGTTTGCAGGTCATACACCCGTGACGAATCGGGCCGAAGCCCAGTAAGCAGGGCTGTGCGGCTGGGGCTACACAGCGGAAACTGACAGTAAGCGCGGTCGAAGCGGACGCCGCGCCGCGCCAGGCGGTCGATGTTGGGCGACTGCACCATTGGGTCGCCGTAGCAACCCAGGTGGTTGTCGAGATCGTCTACAGCGATGAGCAGTACGTTGCGTGGGACCGGCCCCTGGCGGGCTTGCTTCGCTGTTTGGGCAAAGGCCAAAGTCGACAGCAATATGCAAATGCCAATTTGCGTGGCGAGTTTTCTCATAGTCACAAGGATGGGACGGAATTCCGCCAAACCTTTGGATAATTCAAAGCCAGAAATCAGCCTCTTCTACTTTCCGCGTCTACACGCCCGGGCTTACTCTGTTTTCAAAATTTTCCTTACCCCAACTCTGCCTCCGTTTTCAACTTTTATGAAATAAACACCCGCTGGCTGAGCGGTAAAGTCCACCTCGTTTCGGGTACGCCGGGTTTTCTGCTCGGAAACCGTCCTCCCGCGCATATCGACAACTCGCAACGTAGCGGCATCTCCCGCGGGCGGGGTCTCTATCTCCACCACACAAATCGTCTGCACTGGGCTGGGGTAGGCTTTCAGCCAGGCAGCTGCCACGGTAGGTTCCGTACCCAAAATTGGGTCCACCTGGATACGCGCCGTACCGGACACCCGACCTTCGCCGCAGGAGTTCGCCACGGAGCTAAGTTTGTAAGTTGTCGTGGAATCGGGTTTGACATTAATCACAAAGGGAGTGACGCTGGTGGTGATGAGGGAATCGCGGCGACCATTGTTGAAGTTGAAGGTCCAGGGACTACCGCCCGTGAAGGCGACGTTGATCGCCGCCGTTTCTCCGATCAGAATGGTCGATGAGCCAGAGACTGTAGCCGTTGGCTTGGGCTGTACCGTAACTTGAACCGGGCTGGTACTGCCCTTGATCACAAACTGCGGGCTTTCGCTCACCACGCGAACGAAATAATTACCACCTGATGCCGTGTCGGGAACCGTGGCCACCGCATCACTGCCCGTCGTAACGGTAGGTATGGTACGGAATCCGGCGTCCGCTTCAGTCAGCGAAATCTGCACGTTGAATTTACTGCCCGATACAAAATCGCCAGACTGCTGGAATGGCAAAGTAAATGATTGACCGGCACACAGGCTGGCTATGGTAGGATTACCCGTGCTGATGGTTGGAATTTTTACCGTAACAATGGCACTACCAATTGGTATTCCTTTTCCACAAACGTTAGCCACCTCCGTGACCGTATAAGTCGTGGTGGTGGTAGGGGTGACGGTGATTTTCAAGGGATTTTGAGTTTCACCTTTTCCGGTCAAGCCATTGGAAAGCTTATAATCCCAGGGACCATCTCCGGTAAAGGCTACCGTAATCTGGGAAGAGGCACCCAAGCTGATGGAATTGTCGCCGCTGACGGTGGCCGAAGGCAAAGGTTTGATCCTGACGTCTATTTTTTCTTTGGGGCTTTCGCAGCCATTAGTTCCGGTTTGGGTGACGTAGAAAGCGTAGTTTCCGACGTTCGCTGTAAAGGGCGTGAAAGGAGTAGTTTGTGATTCAGTGGCAGCGGGTTCGCGGTACCATTTCAGATCCCTGCCCTGGGCAGAGAGCGGCTGGGCGGCTACATTCTGGCAATATTCCAGGGGTGTTGTTACACCGGGCTTCGGAGTCGTTTTGATCAAAACCCGGATCGACGTACGGTCACCTTCGCACCCTTCCAGTGTTTGACTGACGTAGAAGCTCGTTTCACCACCATTATCAGTCGAGGGGGTGGGGGCCACGCCGGAGCGGTCGCCACCTACGGCACTGGTACCATACCAGTTAAGGGCGGCGTTGCTTTCTGCGCTGGCCGTCAGTTGATTGGGTCTTTCGAACTGGCAGTATTCGATGGAAGGCGTTACGCCGGGCAGGGCAGGCAGTCGTTTCACGCGTACTTTGGTTTCTATGCGTCCGCCTTCGCAGCCTTTGGCCGTAGTTTGACTCACGAAGTAAGATGTCTCCTGTGTGTTTTTCAGATTTATACCCGGGGTACTTGAGCTTCCATTTCCACCTGATGGGGTATTGTACCATTTCAGATTGTCGCCAGTGGCTGAAAAAGTGAATGTCTTATCCTGACGTTCCTGGCAAAACTCTTGAAAGGCCGTCACGTTTGGTAAGCTTGGTGTTGGGTTGATCTGCACGTTAATGCGGGCGCGGGGACTCTCGCAGTTCAGGCCAATACCCTCAATGGTATAGGTTTTGGTCTGGGATACGTAAAAAGAGGTGGTACTCACCTGATTGGTAGCAGGGATGGGAGCTGATGAGGATACTGTCCCGCCGCTGGCGGCGTTGTACCATTTCAGGTTTTCTCCCGTGGCGGTCAGTGGTTGAGCACTGGCGTTCTGGCAATATTCTTTCAGGGCCTCCACGCTGGGTTGCGGCGTGGCCCGCACAGTCACTTTAATCGAACTCCGGTCTCCTTCACAACCATTGACCGACTGGCTCACGTAGTAGAGTGTTTCTCCGTCGGCAGCCGTTGAGGGTACGGGAGCACTGCTACTCGCACTACCCCCGGTACTACTGGTACCGTACCAGTTGAGAGTCCCTCCCGCCGAAGGCGTGGCCGTCAATGAACTGGCGACGACGGACTGACAGTAGGCCAGCGCTGCCGGAACCGTAGGTTTGACGGGCAGTGGCTTGATATTGACCGTTATTTTGGCTCTTTCGCCCTCGCAGCCTTTTGCGGTGGTTTGGCTTACATAATAAGTCACTAACCCATCATTCACCAAACTAATGGTTGGGGCGGTGCTGTTTCCGGTGCCGCCCGTGGCAGCAGTGTACCATTTCAGACTGGCACCAGTGGATGCAGTAGCGGTCAATGTATAGGCTTGTTCAACTTTGGTTTGGCAAACCTGCTGATTTGTGATGCCTGGCAATGCCGGCAGCGGGTTAATGACTACTTTAATTTCCGATTTGGGGCTTTCGCAACCTAGACTGTTCGTCTGCGTAACTGAATAGGTTAGTGTTTGGGCTGTGGCAGTGGAAGGTGTGGGTGCCGTAGCAGTGGTAGTTCCACCGGGCAGATACCATTTGGCGGTATTGCCTGTCGCAATGGTAGCCGTGAGAGCTGTCGCCCCGGTTGCGTCTTCGCAGTATTCAACGGGTGGGGTTGCCACCGTCGGCAAAGC
Organism: Persicitalea jodogahamensis; assembly: GCF_014651615.1. Lineage (GTDB taxonomy): Bacteria > Bacteroidota > Bacteroidia > Cytophagales > Spirosomataceae > Persicitalea > Persicitalea jodogahamensis. Next base: position 204,819 of record NZ_BMXF01000001.1, read on the forward strand.
CGGAGTTGGGTTCACCGTCACTTTCAACTGGGCACGGACTTCGCTTTCGCAGCCGGAACTGTTGGTTTGAGTAACATAATAGACCGTAGTACCCACAGCAGTGGTTGACGGCGTAGGCGCAGTGGCAGAACCGCTTCCACCAGTAGCCGCACTGTACCATTTAATATTGCTTCCGTTGGCGGATAATTGTGCCGCCGTGGCACCCTGACAATACACCAAATCAACGGTAGTGGGGGATGCCGGGCGCGGATTCACAACTACCTGGATGGACGCCCGCCGGTCGCTTTCGCAACCATTCTGGGTTTGGGTAACCGTGTAAGTGGTGCTGCCTGCGGCAGCGGTAGATGGCGTCGGGGCGGCAGTCAACAGCGTGCCCGCCTGATTGTACCACTTCAATCCCGATCCGCTGGCGGTAAGAGCAGAGGCAGTTTCACCCACGCAATAAGTGACGGGTGAAGCTACGCCCGGCGGATTGGTACGGGTAATGCTAACAGAAATACTGGCTTTGTCGCTTTCGCAACCATTCACTGTCTGACTCACTTTGAAGGTCGAGTTGGCCGTGTTCGAAGGGGTAGGTGCACTGCTCAGAGGTGTATCGTTGGCAGTATACCATTTCAAGCTCGTTCCGGTTGCGGTCAGGACAGGGATGGTTTCGCCGTAGCAATACGTAAAGCCTGACGTTACGCTGGGAGCCGCTGGCTTGGTCTTAATCTTGACATCAATTGTCGCCTTTGGCCCTTCACAACCGTTCACGGTTTGGGATACTTTATATGATGATGCAATTGTATTGCTCGGTGTGGGTGCTCCTTGTATTGGAGCATCTGCTTCGTTGTACCATTTCAAGTTGCTGCCCGTTGCTGAAAGCGGTGAAGCTGTGCTTCCTTCGCAAATCTCTACCGGACTGGCGACAGTAGGGGCGAGGGGAAGAGATTTCACTGTCACGGTAACGGAAACCCTACTGCTTTCGCAACCACTCAAAGTTTGGCTGACATAGTAGTTGGTATTTCCCGCCGAAGCCGTCGAGGGCGTTGGGGCAGTAGCAAGCGCAGTTCCGCCGGATGGGGTAGAGTACCATTTGATGTCTCCTCCGGTGGCAATTAAGGCCGTGGATGTAGCACCTACACAATATTCCACAGAAGTAGTAGTGGAAGGGGTGGGCGTTTGGTTTATACTGACGCTTATTGTAGCCTTGCCACTTTCGCAACCGTCCACCGTCTGGCTCACCTTATAGATGGAGCTGACCGTATTGGAAGGCGTGGGCGCACTGGCCAGCGGCGTATCGTTGACAGTGTACCATTTCAGGCCTGTCCCCGTGGCGGTCAATGGCGGAATGGTTTGCCCAGAACAATATGTGTAGCTGGGCGTTACGGCCGGAGGGGTGGGCCTGGTCTTGATAGTAACTTCAATGGTTTTTTTGAGACTTTCACAACCGTTTACCGTCTGGGTGACTTTATAGGTGGAGGCAGCATTATTGGGCGGCGTAGGTGCGCCCGGCAGCGGGTTGTCAGACACGTCGTACCATTTTAGATTATTGCCTGTGGCTGTTAGCGGGGAAGCCGGGCTCCCTTCACAAATTTGTACGGAACTGGCGCCTGCCGGGACACCTGGTGAGCTAGAAACCTGCACGCTGATGCTAACCTTTTCGCTTACGCAGCCTGCTGGCGCTACCTGGGCCACGCTGTAGGTCTGCGTACTGGCCGAGGCGGTAGAAGGGGTGGGAGCGGCTGCGAGCTCAGTACCCGCAGCATTATACCATTGCAGACTGTTGCCACCTGTTGCTGTGGCCGCTAACGGCGTGGCGGTTGCACCTACACAGTAATTGTAAGAAGTGGTGGTTACTGTGGGCGAAGCGGGTTTCTTGCCAATAGTAAGTACTGTTGCCCCCGTGGTACCGATGACTTGTGGTGCACTCGAAACCACTCGTAGCCGATAGCCGCTGCCAGCGGGCAGATCGTCAGGAAGAGTAGCGGTAAGAGGGCTGACTGCCCCGGTCGTCAATAGTGTACGCGGACTGGAAAAGCTGCCTGTCGGCCCAGATAATTCGACGCTGAAAGCATTAGTAGCTCCGAAAGTACCTGTTTGCGTAAAAGGCACTGAAATGGTGGCCGGAACGCAATAAGAGGAAGTGGCTACTGTCCCGGTAGTGATCGTCTGCGCGGTTGACTTACTTATCCATCCCAGTCCGATCAGCCCCCCTAAAATTAAGTAAGTAAAAATTTTTCGTTGCATAACGTGTTCTTTTTAAGAAATTTAAATGCTGTGTGGGTAAAAAATGGCGGATAAAGTTAGGTATATTTTTTAATAAAAAACCAAGAACGCAGCCCTGGCTGACCAGAGCTGCGTTCGATAAGACTGCATTCCCAGGAATCAGTATTTTCAGGACGGAATGAGGGCTTCATATATGATGTCATGAATCTTGCGCCGGGTGCGGTGGGTGGAAATGCCCCGATTTTCCATGTCGGGATGAATGCGATTGGACAAAAATACGAATATCAACTCTTCGTCAGGGTCTACCCAAACTACCGCCCCTGTGAACCCTGTATGACCAAACGAATTGGCCGAAGCCTGGTCCGACACGTACGAACTATTGCCCGAAGAAGGAGCTTTGTCCCAACCCAATCCCCGATGATGGCCCTCGTCGGCCATACGAGCAAAAGCAGGAACCGTGCCAGATTGAAAATACTGCTTGCCACCGTACTTCCCTTTCCACAAGTTCATTTGCATTAAAGTGGCCAGGTCAGTGGCCGTGCCAAACAAGCCGGCATGTCCCGAGACACCGCCCTGAATGGCCGCCATTTGGTCGTGTACTGTACCTTGCAGCAATTGGCTGCGAAAGCGGTAGTCTTGCTCGGTGGGCGCGATCCTTTCCGCCGGGAATCGGCGCAAAGGGTTGAAACCCAGCGTAGGCAATCCCATCGGTTCATAAAAAGTTTTGTAGGCAAACACGTCCAGTGGTAAGCCTGTCAGCCGCTCAACGACTTTCTGCAAAGTAAGAAAACCCAGGTCGCTGTACACATACGCATATCTTCCAGCCTTGTCGCGGCGGTTATTGAGGGGCGATCCGACGACCCATTTCCAGACTGAATCCCGGAGCATTGATTTGGCGAAAAGTTTTGGTGCCACCTGCAGTTGAAAGGAGGTATCGGGCTGGGCGCTGTAATATTCGGGCAGTAATCCGCCGCCGCCCGTCATGGTATTTTTCCAGAGCGTAGGATAAAAGGAAACCAGACCGGAGCGGTGCAGCAGCAGATCGCGAATGGTAAAGTTTTGTTTGTTGGTCCCTTTCAATTCGGGTAAATAGAAAGCCGCCTTTTGATCCAGATCAAGCTTTTTCTGATCGTAAAGCCACATCAGGGATTGCAGCGTAGCCGAAACTTTCGTTACGGAAGCCACATCGTAAATCGTTTCGGGGGTCGTGCGTGCGCCGGATCGGTAGTCAAGCCCGCCGTACGCTTTGGAGTAAACGATCCGGCCCTTGTGGGCCACCACCACCTGGCAACCGGGAAATACTTTCTGGCCGATGGCGTCGGTCACTACATCGTCGATTTTGCGCAATTTATTGCCATCCATGCCCACGCTTTCAGGCGTGCCGTAGCTTAAGCGATCCAGTACGGCTGTTTCAGCGAAAGTACCGGGTCGATAGCCTGCCACCGATACGGGTAGTCGGCCCAAAGCGGGTAGCGCCCCGAATAGGATTTGCGAGGTCACCTGCTCGGTGGTTTCATTGTCTTCATTGGCACAAATCAAGGCGTCGGTCTGGGGGAAGAACCGAATACTGTACGGCGTGCCGAACAGGCAAAGTACCACTTTCTTATTGGCCTCGCGCAGCCGCGAGACAAAGTTGATGGTACCGTTGGTGATATTATGGCGGCGACGCGGTGAGTTACTGATCTCGTGGACACCCACCACGACCGCATCGTAGGGTTGCAGATATTCCAGCATCTCGGCTATTTCCTTTTCGCCGTTGGGTTTGTCCTCAAATATGAAGTGTTTTACCGGCGCGTAGCGGCTCATCATTTTCTGAAATTCCGTACCGACACCCGCACCCACCGTGACGGATGCAACCCTGGCACTTTCCAGCGAGCCAAAAGGCAACAAATTGTTTTCATTACGGACCACCGTTACCGACGCTTCGCTCAGTTCACTGGCCAATTCCTGACTTTTTTCGTTGTTCAGGTCTTGAAACAAATTTTTGGTATCGACAGGCTTATAATCGCCTAGTCCTGACCAGTACTTGCCTTGCAGGATGCGCTTTACTTTATCGTTAATAAATTTCTCGCTGATCGTACCGTCTGCCAGAGCATCTTTGATGCGCTGGACGGTTTCGCCAACACTATTCGGATAGAGCAGTATGTCATTTCCGGCTATAAGAGCTTTGAGGTTCACGTCAGGAGCGCGGCCGGTTTTCAGAACGCCGCGCATGTTCATGGCGTCGGTGAAAATCAGGCCGCGAAAGCCCATTTCGGTGCGTAACAAGTCGGTAACTACCTTCTGGGAAAGTGAAGTCGCTAAAAGCGGCGTGTTGTCCAGTACGGGCACATATAAGTGGCCGGTTAAGACGCCCATCAGGCTGTCGGCAATCAGGCGGCGATAAGGATAAAGATCAATGTCGCGCAGCTGGTCCGAGGAGTGAGTCACTACCGGTAGCGTGTAGTGTGAGTCGGCGTCAGTATCGCCGTGGCCGGGAAAGTGCTTGGCCGTGGCGATGACTCGGTTGCGCTGTAAGCCTTTCATATAGGCCACCGACTTACGCGTAACGTTCTCGCGGTCCTCGCCGAACGAGCGGTAGCCGATCACCGGGTTATCGGGATTGCTGTTGATATCGGAAACAGGAGCAAAATTGATTTGAATCCCCAAACGGCGGCAGTGCTGACCAATCTGGTCGCCCATGCGGTAGATCAGGCTGTCATCACGGATCGCTCCAAGTACCATTTGCTTGGGAAAAATCATTGCGCTGTCGAGCCGCATTCCCAGGCCCCACTCGCCGTCAATGCCAATAAATAAAGGTACTTTCGACTGCGCCTGGTAGCGGTTGGTCAGCAGTGCCTGACGGTAAGGGCCGCCCTGAAAGAAAATCAGGCCGCCCAGATGGTAGTCCTGGATCAGGCGCTCAATCTGGCGGTATTCTATTTCGTTGCGGTTGGAGAAAGTGGCAATCATGAAGAACTGACCGATTTTCTCGTCCAGCGTGAGCGTCTGTAAAACGCTGTCTGCCCACGCACTTTCGGGCAGAACCTTGATGGCTTTTGAGTGTTTTTTCGCTTTGGCAACGGGAGCTGCTACCTCTTCGGGTGTAGATTTGAGCAACACGAATGGAACGGAACTTGTAAGCTCCCAAGCCGGAGCTACGACGGAACTCACTACCAACGCAATCACCACTCCCAACGCTATTCTGGAAAACTTTATCCGATTTACCCGGCCAAACCAATTACTCATGCTACTCGTTTACAACTAAAATTCAAACTATTACGGACGGGGGGATTTACCAACAAAGGCCTTCTCGCACTAATATAACGCAATATTGTGAAAAAAACATTGATTATACTGCCCTTCGCTTTGCTTATTCCCTTTACCGCTTCCCTCGCCCAAATCACCTCCGGCACCTACCGGGCCATGCTCAATACGCTTTACAAGAAGGAGGTACCGCTGGTCAGCTGCGAAAAGGCCAGTCAGATGCCCGACGCACTCTTTTTGGATGCCAGAGCCTACGAAGAGTTTAAAGTGAGTCATATTCCTGATGCCCGTTGGGTTGGTTATGAGGAATTTACGCTGGACAAAGTACAAAGTATCGGCAAGAACACGCCGATTGTAATCTATTGCTCCGTTGGGGTCAGGAGCGAGAGGATTGGGAAGAAATTACTGGATGCAGGCTTTACCAACGTGCAAAATCTGTACGGGAGTCTTTTCGAGTGGGTGAATCAGGACTACCCGATTGTAGATGCAGACGGCAAGCCTACACGAAAAGTACACGCCTACTCCCGCGCCTGGGGCGTGTGGCTTAATAAAGGGGAGAAGGTTTACGAGTGAAAAGGCTTAAAGGGTGGGATCTTCAAGCCTTCCCCAACTTCCCCCGCAGAAAATCCGCCGTGTAGTTTCCTTCCAGCCCTACCATATCCTCCGGTGTACCGGCATAAGTAATGTAGCCGCCGCTTTCGCCACCTTCCGGGCCAAGGTCGATGATCCAGTCGGCGCACTTAATGACCTCCATGTTGTGTTCGATTACGATAACGCTGTCGCCCTGATCCACGAGGGCGTTGATGGCGGCCAGTAGTTTTTTGATGTCGTGAAAATGCAAGCCCGTGGTGGGTTCATCGAAAATAAAGAGCGTTTTGCCTTTATTAGAATTACCCTTTCCCAAGAAAGACGCCAGCTTTACCCGCTGCGCCTCGCCACCCGATAGTGTGTTGGATGACTGCCCCAGCGTGACGTAGCCCAAGCCGACGTCTTGTAGAGGTTGTAGTTTTTCGACCAGCCGCTCCTCAGAATCCCGGAAAAAGTCGATGGCATCGTCAACGGTCATGTCCAGAATATCGGCCACGTCTTTTTCGTGGTACTTTACTTCCAGGATTTCCTGTTTGAAGCGTTTGCCACCGCAGCCTTCGCATTTGAGGTAAATATCGGCCATGAACTGCATCTCGATTTTGACCTGGCCTTCGCCCTGGCAAACCTCGCAGCGCCCCCCATCGACGTTGAACGAAAAGTGCGACGGCTTGTAGCCCCGCGCCTTGGCCAGCGGCAGATCGGCCATCATCTGGCGCATGTAGTCGTAGGCTTTGATGTAGGTGACGGGATTGGAGCGTGAGGACTTGCCGATAGGGTTTTGATCTACCATTTCTACGGCCTCCACGCGGTTCAGGCTGCCCGCCAGCTCGTCAAATTTGCCAACATCCTCACCGTATTCCCCTTTCGTGCGCATCAAGGCAGGGTAAAGTAGTTTGCGCACCAGCGTTGATTTACCCGAGCCGCTCACGCCGGTTACGACGGTAAGCGTATTGAGCGGAAATTTCGCACTCACATCTTTCAGGTTATTTTCCCGGGCCCCTTTCAATTCCAGAAAGTGGGTGAATTTCCGGCGGAATGTCGGCACAGGGATGGAATCTTTTCCTAGCAAGAAATCCAGGGTGTACGAGTGGCTGTTGGCTTTTTCTTTCCCATTTTTTCCATATTCCTTGACTTCTTCCCAATCACCCTGGAAAACCAAATGGCCACCGCCCGTCCCGGCTTTGGGGCCGATGTCGATAATCTGGTCGGCGGCGTGCATAACTTCCTCTTCGTGCTCCACCACGATAACCGTGTTTCCCAGATCTCGCAGCGATTCCAGCACGCCCACCAGCCGCTGCGTGTCGCGCGGGTGCAAACCAATGCTGGGCTCGTCGAGAATATACATGGAACCTACCAGCGCGCTCCCCAGCGAGGTGGCCAGTTTGATGCGCTGAAACTCGCCACCCGACAGGGAGTTGGTGAGGCGATTGAGCGACAGGTAGCCCAGGCCCACCCGCACCATGTATTCCAAGCGATTATTGATTTCGGTCAGGATGCGTTTTCCGATCTGCTGACTATGTTCGTCCAGCTCGAGGTTTTTGAAAAAATCCAAAGCATCTTCAATGGATTTTAGTACCAGATCGGTGATGGATGCGCCTGCGATCTTGACATAAGCCGCATCCTTTCGCAGCCGCGAGCCCCGACAGTCGGGACAAGTAGTGCGGCCCCGGTAGCGCGACAACATCACGCGGTACTGTATTTTGTGGGTTTGCTTTTCTATTTCATTGAAAAAAGCGTCCAGTCCCTTGAAATGCGAGTTGCCCGTCCAGAGCAAATCCTTTTCGGCCTGGCTCAGATCTTTGTAGGGCCGATGAATCGGGAAGTCGAAGCGGATACCGTTACGTAATAGTGGTTTCAGCCACTCGCTCATCTTCTCGGTCCGCCAGGGCGCAATGGCTCCCTCGAAAACCGACAGACCTTTGTCGGGAATAACCAAATCAGGGTCAATGCCAAGTACCTTGCCGAAGCCTTCGCAGCGCTTACAAGCGCCATAAGGATTATTGAAGCTGAACAGGTTGACGCTAGGCTCCTCGAAAAGAATGCCGTCTAATTCAAACTTATCAGAAAAAGTACGCTGCTCCTGTCCCACAATTTCGACTACACAACTACCTTCACCCTCGAAGAAGGCCGTCTGCACCGAGTCCGACAGGCGGTACTGCGTATCTTCATCATCGGGCTGTACGGCGGCGCGGTCGATGAGGATGAAAAGCTCTTCGGCTTCCGAGATTTCGGCTAGTTCTTCGCCTTCCAGTACTTCTTCGATAAATTGCGTTTCGCCACCGCGCACAATGCGGTTGTAGCCTTTGGAAAGCAGGATGTTCAGCTCCTCAGCCAGCGTACGGCCGGGCCGCACCAGCAACGGGGCCATCACCAGCACACGGGTACCTTCCGGGTGGGCGAGCATAAAATCCACCACGTCAGTGACGGTGTCCTTGCGCACCACGTCGCCCGAAATCGGTGAGTAGGTAACCCCGATGCGGGCGAAAAGCAACTTTAAGTAATCATAAATCTCGGTACTTGTCCCGACCGTCGAGCGCGGGTTGCGGGTATTAACCTTCTGCTCGATGGCAATGGCAGGCGATACGCCCCGGATGTACTCCACCTCAGGCTTTTCCATCCGGCCCAGAAACTGCCGGGCGTAACTGCTCAAACTCTCGACGTACATGCGCTGCCCTTCGGCAAAGAGCGTATCGAAGGCCAGCGAGGACTTGCCCGAGCCGGAAAGCCCCGTGACTACCACCAGCATATTGCGCGGAATGGCGACGTCAATATTTTTAAGGTTGTGAACTTTGGCTCCCTTGATAAGAATAAAGCGGCGGGCGTCCAGGTCGGCAAAATCTATTTCTTCTGCGGGAATTGTTTCGGATGAGGTGGTCATGCGCTGGGTTAAGGTGTGTCTGGCCATCGTGATATGGCCGGGCCATATCCTGACTTTAACCCCAAAAGCATTTCTTTAGTTTTTGGAAGAACACAGAAAATCAGGCATCGTTCGCTGAAAGGTCGGCGCAAATCGAATCCAGTTCAAATTTACGCCACCACCGCCTCCTCAATCCCTTCCAGCGAGGTTCCCTTCGTCTCGGGCATCATTTGCCAGACAAACAGCAACTGAAGTACCATCATCCCGGCAAAGAAGGCGAAGGTAGGGCCGCCGCCGAAGGTTTGGGCGATGTAGGGGAAGATGAAAGAAATGATTGCTGCCGCGATCCAGTGCGTGAAACTACCCAGGGACTGGCCGTAGGCGCGTACGTCGTTGGGGAATATTTCCGAGATAAACACCCAGATAACCGCCCCCTGCGACAGGGCGAAGAAGGCAATGTAAATGAAAAGGTAAATGGGCACCTGCGCGCCGCCCAGGTTCTCGCTGAAGAAGGAATTAGCCACCAACACCAGGGCCGTGATGACGCCCAGCGAACCGACGTACATCAGAAACTTACGTCCGAATTTGTCGATCAGCGATAGTCCCAGCAACGTTGCCAGCAGGTTGATTAATCCAATGCCCGCCGATGAGAGCAGGGCTGATTCTTTGCCCAGCCCGGCCATCTCGAACACGCGCGGCGCGTAATAAATGATAGCGTTAATACCGGACAGCTGGTTGAACAGCGCGAAAAGTACCGCCAGTCGGACGGGTGTTTTATAAAGCGGCTTGAACAGATCCCGGTAGCTGCCTTCGGTCGATTCGTGCTTGCTTTTCAGCACAGCCACTACTACGCGCTCGGCTTCCTCGGAGTCGCTGACGTTGAGGATTTCGCGTGCTTCGTGGATTTTATTTTTCTTCAAAATCAACCAGCGCGGACTTTCAGGGATGAAAAAGATGGATACCATGAAAAGTACCGCCGGAATAGCTTCCACGCCCAGCATCCAGCGCCAGGCATTCTCGCCGATGCCTTCGAGCGCGTAGTTGGAAAGGTAGGAGATCAGGATACCCAGTACGATATTGAATTGGAACAAAGCTACCAGTCGCCCGCGCCGCGAGGGTGGCGCTATTTCGGAAATATACATCGGGGCCACCACGGACGAAATACCTACACCCACGCCGCCGATGAAACGGAAGATCAAAAACATCTCCCAGCCCGTCGCCAGCCCGGACCCGAGGGCCGACACCAGATACAGCACCGCCACGATCAGCAGGCTGTATTTGCGCCCGTACTTATCCGCCGGTACTCCCCCGAACAACGCTCCGATCACCGTACCAATGAGAGCGATGGAGACCGTCAGGCCGTGCTCGAAAGCAGTAGAATTCCAAAGTACTTGCAGGGTTTGCTCCGCGCCGGAAATTACGGCCGTATCGAAGCCGAAAAGAAAGCCGCCCAGAGCGGCAGAAATGGACCAGAGGAAGATTTTTGCGGAATTACTCATCAAAGAAAAGGGAGCGGGTTTGAGAAAGTACCAAAATTGCGGCGAATATTCCAGTAATCCAAAATGCGGGGAAACGGGGCTTTGGATTACCTTTGGAAATTATCCTAACTCGCAAAAAATGCCTTCACTTTCCAATATTGCCCTCTTTTGCTTCTGTTTTGCGGTTACCAATCTCACCGCTCAGAATATCACCAGAGGCCCGTACTTGCAACGTCCCACCGCCGACGGCATCACCTTCCGCTGGCGCACCGATATCCCCACCGATAGCAGAGTCATTTACGCCGCCGCCAGCGATACTACGAAGCTATTTACGAAAGCTGACAACGCTTTGACTACCGAACACGAAATCGTGCTGACCGGACTGCCACGCGATACCAGGTATTTTTATAAAATCGGCACCAGCCAACGCATTTTGAACCAAAGTCGCGATCAGTTTTTCACGACCGCCCCGGCGGCCGATACCAAACGCCCGATCCGCTTCTGGGCCATGGGCGACTTTGGCGATCAGGGGGAAAAGTACGCGACCAACCAACGCGCGGTGCGGGATCAGTTTTTGGCCAGGAAGAACGGGCCCGTCGATCTGTGGGTGTGGCTGGGCGACAACGCCTACTGTTGCGGCACCGAGCCGGAATATCAGGCGCAGGTTTTTGATTTTTATGGTAGCTCCATTTTTGGCAGTATGCCTATCCTGCCTAGTCCCGGCAACCACGAGTACTACGCCACGACCTCCGCCGCTAATCACCAGGATCGCAACGTACCTTACTACGACATAGTGACCACACCTACCCAGGGTGAGTCGGGAGGCGTACCTTCGGGAACGGAAGCGTACTACGCCGTGAATTACGGCAACGTCCACTTTGTTTCCCTGGATTCTTACGGTTATGACGAAGGAAAGTACCCCTTCTCGGACCCGGATGGTCCGCAGTACAAATGGCTGGATAAAGATTTGGCCGCTAACACTTCGCTCTGGACGATCGTGTTTTTCCACCATCCTCCCTACACCAAGCGTTCCCACGATTCGGATGGTGAGGCCGAGCTGCGGATCATACGCGAAGCCCTTGTCCCGCTTTTCGACAAGCACAAGGTAGATTTAGTACTGAATGGCCATAGCCATGTTTATGAGCGATCGTACCTGATGAAAGACCATACCGGGCTCTCGTTTACCTTCGACAAAAACCGGCATGTGGTGCAGGATACGAAGGCTTTGTACACCAAAGATTCCGCTCCGATCATCAATAAAGATCAGGGGACGGTTTACATGACCATTGGCTCGGCGGGACGACTCGACTGGAATGGCCGCAACGAGACGCTGCCAGCGGCGGTCTACGCCAACGTCGAAATCGGTGGTTCCAGCATTTTTACGATTCAGGACAACCGCCTGGACAGCGAGTGGATCTGTGCCGACGGCCAAATCCGTGACCGCTTCACCATGTTCAAAAATGTAAACAAGCGTACTGAAAAGCGTATCGACCTGGGCCAGTCGGTGGAATTGACCGCTTCCTGGCCCGGCACCCACCGGTGGTCCACGGGACAGGTCAACACGCGGACGATCACAGTACAGCCGCAGAGCGACATGGTCGTTACGGTGCGCGACTCGTTGGGCTATCTGGTGGACGAGTTCCCCATTTTTGTCAAGATTCCGCCCGGGCTGGCTACTGCCCCGGGTGCAGAGGATTTTATCATTTATCCCAATCCTGGTAGTGATTTGGTCATTATAGAAAATCCCGGTCGCCGGAATGTAGACGTTACGGTAACCGTTACTGACCTCACCGGGAAACGGGTTTTGGAAAGGCCTTTTTTATTTAATAGCAAGCAGGAAGTGGACATTCGTTCTCTTCCGGCGGGTACTTATTTCGTAGAGGTAAAATCGGCATCACAGGTTTGGCGGAAGCGGATTGTGAAGCGGTGAGATTTTAACAAAATCCGGCTGAATGGGTTAAAAAATCAAATTCAGGTACTTTTTTATCCCAAGCAATCAACTCACTCAAAAATGAGCCAGATTATCGTCATCGGTAGCTCCAATACCGACATGGTCGTGAAGGCTGCCCAACTACCCGGTCCGGGTGAAACCGTCCTTGGCGGCACGTTCCTGATGAATTCCGGCGGTAAAGGGGCCAATCAGGCTATGGCCGCTCAGCGATTGCAGACGGGAGGAGGGCAGGTAGTTTTTATCGCCAAAGTCGGCAACGACGTTTTCGGCCGCGAAGCCATCCAGGCTTTCGAAAAAGCGGGCCTGGATACACGGTTCATTTTACAAGACAGACAAGCGCCGTCGGGCGTAGCACTCATTGGCGTGGATGATGAAGGAGAAAATTCCATTATGGTGGCGCCCGGCGCCAATGCCAACCTCAGTGCAGGAGAGGTTTCTGACGCCCTGGGAGAGATGCCTGATGCGGAATGGGTAATGCTGCAACTGGAAATTCCGCTGGATACCGTAAAAAGTGCCATCGCCGAATGCACCCGTAAAGGTTTGAAGGTAGTTCTGAATCCGGCACCCGCCCAGCGGCTCGACGACGAATTTTTAAAAAATATCCACCTCATTATTCCCAACGAAACCGAGGCCGAACTACTGACGGGCATTTCCATTACAGATACGAACACTGTCCGGGAGGCCGCCAGTATCCTGCACAAAAAAGGCGTCGAAAATGTGGTAATCACGCTGGGGGCAAAAGGTGCGTTTCTGTACAATGCCACTACTGATTTGTTGGTACTTGCCCCAATGGTCGAGGCCATTGACACCACGGCGGCGGGTGACGTGTTCTGCGGGGCATTGGTCGTGGCGCTATCCGAAGGGAAGTCGCTGGCCGATGGTGCTGCCTTTGCCTGCCAGGCCGCGGCCCTATCCGTCGCCCGCATGGGGGCGCAGCCATCTATTCCGTCGCGGGAGGAAGTGGAAACAGCGATGGGGTAAGATTTTAAATTCCAAAGCCTTTTCTTTGCCGCTGCATTGACCCATTTACAATTCACTCAATCAATAATCAATCATTAACGAATGAAAGCATACGTATTCCCCGGTCAGGGTTCTCAGTTTAAAGGCATGGGAGCCGACCTATACCAAAACTCTCCCAAAGCCAAAGGACTATTCGATCAGGCTGACAATATTCTGGGGTTTGGCTTGACGAAAATCATGTTCGAGGGTTCGGATGAGGAATTAAAACAGACCAACGTCACGCAGCCCGCTATTTTTCTTCACTCCGTGGCACTGGCGGCGGTGGCCGACGACTTTGCGCCCGATATGGTAGCGGGACACTCACTGGGCGAGTTCTCGGCGCTGGTTGCCGCCGGAGGGCTGGCTTTTGAAGATGGACTGAAACTGGTGGCCCAGCGGGCTGACGCCATGCAGAAAGCCTGCGAGCGGCAACCGTCCACGATGGCCGCCATCCTTGGGTTGAGCGATGGAGTGGTGGAGGAAATCTGCGCTTCGATTACCGATGAGGTAGTTGTGGCGGCTAATTACAATTGTCCCGGCCAAATCGTGATTTCGGGGACAATGGAGGGCATCCGGATAGCCTGCGAGAAAATGAAAGAGGCCGGAGCCAAGCGCGCCCTGCCCCTTCCGGTGGGTGGAGCATTTCATTCGCCGCTGATGGAACCTGCCCGTGAAGAACTTGCGCAGGCCATCGCCGGAACCACGTTCAGAGCCATGCCTTGCCCGATATACCAGAACGTCACCGCATCAGCGTCGCAAGACTTAGATATAATTAAAGCCAATCTCATCGCTCAACTTACCGCTCCTGTGCGCTGGACACAATCGGTCGAGAATATGGTGCGTGACGGAGCAAGTATGTTTATCGAATGCGGGCCGGGGAAAGTTTTACAGGGGCTGGTCAAGAAGATAGCCCCAGAGGTCGAAGTTTCTGCGGTTTCGGTAGTTTAAATTTAATTTTTTTAAACTAATGCTTGACACATAAAATCATTCCGCTTACTTTTGCACCACCAAATACAGAATTGGCAGGTGGTGTAAAGGTAGCACAGGAGATTTTGGTTCTCTTAGTCAGGGTTCGAATCCTTGCCCGCCAACACTTGTAAATGCAAGCCCCGTTTCCAGTCAATGGAACGGGGCTTTTCTTTTTGCCAAGCCTCGATTACCTATCATATTTCCGAGAAATTCTTTTCATTTGGAAGGCCCGGCTCGCCTTGCATAGTTCTTTTTTTGGGTTATAGTAACTTCCGATAAATTCTTGTTTAAGTAAACTTTTTCCGTACCTTGTTGGCCCAATCGGCTACAACCGGTAGGATATCATACTAATATACACTCTAAAACGTCCGTAAAATGGCAACTGAAAAACAGGCGAAAGTCGCCGAAACCAAGGCAAAAGCAAAAGTGAAGAAGCGCGACCGTGAGCGCACAAAGAGCCGTATTCTGAAAGCCGTTGGCAAGGTGATCGAGAAGTACGGCACCAAGAAAGTAGGGGTAAACCTGATTGCCCGCGAAGCTGATGTGAACAAAGTGCTGATTTATCGCTATTTCGGTGGCGTAGATGGTCTTATGGAGCAGTACGTGAAGACAGGTGAATACACCTCCACTTCGAGCCATAAGTACATCGATAATATGGAAAAGCCGGCGCCCGATAAACGCTCGAAGGTGTGGACGGATGTCCTGACGACCGCCATGAATGACCTGCGTGAGCGTAAAGCCACCCGCGACCTGGTGCGTTGGGAAATCGGCCTGGGTAAGGCAGTATTGACTGATGTGCGCAACGACACAGGGGCGCGCATGATCGAGAAGGTAGGCTCGCTGCCTAACTACGAAGACACCAACGCATTGGTAGCTCTGCTGATGGGAGGAATCTATCACGTAACTGTCTCAGCGGACTACCGTGACAAGATGATGGATGTGGACCTGCAATCCGATGAAGGCTTCAAGCGCATCGAGAAAGTTGTCGGTGACATTTTTGAAGCACTCGATAAAAAGTAAGCTTATGTGTTTTTTCGAAAAAAGGCTTTTTCCCGACCTTGGGAAAAAGCCTTTTTTTATGCAAAGCCCTTCAAGCCGCGTACATTTGTAACACTTAGGCTCAAATCCCTGACGATGATATGGCGTTGTCGCCAGGAAGTACCCCACCTTTTCACTGTCAACGATCTACTAAATAATTGAGTATCTTAAAAAAATTAGCGGGCGATACAGCCACTTATGGCGTCAGTACCATGCTGGCCCGCTTGCTGAACTACCTGCTGGTATTCATCTATTCGGATTTCGACCCATCGCTGATGGCCGTTCAGGTGCAGCTTTACACCTATGCCGGGTTCTTTTTCATTATTTATACGTTCGGCATGGAAACCTCCTTTTTCCGCTTTGCCCGGAAAGAGGAAGACAAGCCAGCCTACTATAATCTAATTCTGAGTTCGGTAATAGTGGTCAGCGTACTGCTTTCTACGTTGATCATTGCATTTGCCGAACCCGTGGCCCGGCTAATCGAGTACCCTGAGGAAGTGACGCTGGTGCGGTGGATGGCCCTCATCATGGCCACTGATGGCATCATGGCCATTCCCTTTGCCCGCCTCCGGCTCGAACGCAAGGCCAAGAAGTTTGTCCGGGTTCGCATCACCAACATTCTGCTCAATATCGGTCTGAACGTCTTCTTCCTGGTTTTCTGCCGTAACATCTACGAAGGAGAGTACCTGCCCGCATTACGGCCTTTTGTGGAACTGATTTATGTTCCGGATACCCCGGCGGCTTACATCGTAATGGCCAACCTTATAGCTAACCTTACTTTTTTCTGGTTTTTAAGGCAGGAACTGCGGGATTTTCGATTCGTGTGGAATTGGAAGATTTTTCGTCCGGTTTGGGTGTACGCCCTGCCCATCATGATCATGAACATAGCAGGTGTGACCAACCTGCTCTTCGACCGGATGTTCCTGCAGTACCTGCTGCCCAATGGTTTCTATCCCGGACGCACGACCCGCGACGCCATCGGCATTTATGGGCAGACGATGAAGCTTTCCATTTTCATGAATCTGGCGATACAGGCGTTCAAATACGCTGCTGAGCCCTTTTTCTTTACCAAAGCGGAAGATAAAAACGCCCCGGAAGTATTCGCCGAGGTCATGAAATGGTTCGTGATCGTGTGTGTGCTGATGGGGGTGGGCATCTGTCTGAATCTGAACGTGCTGGCCGACATTTTCCTCCGCCTGAAAATCTATCACGAAGGCTTGCCGGTAGTGCCGTGGCTACTGCTGGGCTTTCTGTTTCTGGGGATTTACTACAACCTGGCCACTTGGTTCAAGCTTACTGACAAAACCCAATATGGTACTTATCTAACGGTTACAGGAGCTTCCGTCACGGCCTTGCTCAATTTTCTGTTGGTACCCCGAATGGGTTATCTGGGATGTGCCCTGGCCTTTGCCGCTTCATCGGTGGTGATGACAACGCTTTGCTATTTATTTGGACAAAAGTACTACCCCGTCCCCTACAAAGTGGGATCGGCGCTGGGCTACGTGCTTTGCGGGGCGATGATCGTTTATCTGGCCGGGCTGCTGCCCCGCTACAACTTTTGGGTAGAGCTAGCAGGGGGCGCGTTTGGGTTAATGGTGTTCGCTGGCGTGATTCTGTTGATAGAGCGCAATGCGCTCCCCCCGCGCTTCCAGCGGTACTTGGGAAAGAGTTAACCTGAGTGATTCGTAATAAGCTACTCCCGCATATCACGCAGTAGTTTATTGGAGAAGACGAATTCGTTTAGCTCCGTCACGTCGGAGTGCATAATGGAATCCTTATCGCCTTCCCAAAGCTTCTTGCCTTTCTGAAGGAAAATGACATTGTCGCCAATCTCCATCACGGAATTCATATCGTGCGTAATGACCAGGGTGGTAATCTGGTACTCGTCGGTGATTTCGCGGATTAGCTCGTCAATTTTCACGCCTGTAAGTGGGTCAAGACCGGAATTGGGTTCGTCGCAGAAGAGGTACTTGGGATTCATCACGATGGCACGGGCAATGGCCACGCGTTTCTTCATACCGCCACTGATTTCGGATGGCATGAGCTTCCCCGTTCCTTCCAGTCCCACACGCTGCAGGCAAAACTCCACGCGTTCGCGCTTCTCCTCTGCCGACTGAGAAGTGAGCATATCCAGCGGAAACTGAACATTCTGATGTACGGTCTGGGAGTCGAACAGTGCGCCGCCCTGAAACAGTACCCCCATTTCGCGGCGGATGGCTTGCTGCGCTTCCTTGTCGCTACCATAAAAGCTGCGGCCGTTATAAAGTACCTCTCCCGCATCGGGCCGGACCAGTCCGATAATGCATTTCAGCAGCACACTTTTCCCCGTGCCGCTTCCGCCGATTATCAGGTTGGTTTCGCCCTGACGCAGTTTGCAACTGATGCCCATCAGCACGTCTTTGTCGCCGAAGGATTTGGCAATATTGTTTATTTCGATCATAAGTGGACGTTGGAGATTGGATGCCGGACGCTGGATATTAGGATGAGTCCAATGTCCAGTCTCCAACGTCCAAAATCTAGCAAAAAATTACAAAAACAGCTGAGCCAGCACATAGTCCGCCACCAGAATCGCGATACAGCTGCTGGTGACAGCCTGGGTACTTGACTGCCCCACTTCCAACGCGCCACCCTTGGTAAAGTACCCCTGATAAGCCGAAATAGTAGCAATCAGGAAGCCAAAGACCACGGGTTTGACACACATGAAAAATACGTTGAAAGGGACAAAGCCATCCCGGATGCCGTAAACATAATCACGTGGTGATATGACGCCCGTAAGTGTGCCCGCTATATAGCCGCCCAGAATACCCAGAAATGCCGCCATAATGACCAGCATGGGGAAGGTGATCATTGCCGCCAGTACTTTGGGCAACACCAGGTAAGACGCCGAATTGATGCCCATTACTTCGAGTGCATCCACCTGCTCGGTGATACGCATGGTGCCCAGTTCGCCGGCAATGTTGGAACCCACTTTTCCGGCCAGTACGATGCAGGTAATGGTAGGGGCAAGTTCCAGAATCACCATGTCGCGCACTACCAGCGAGACGGTGGAAGTAGGAATAATGGGGCTCACCAGGTTGTAGGCCGTTTGGATGCAGGACACAGCGCCGATGAAGGTGGAGACGATGGCTACGATCAATACCGAACTGGTGCCGATCCCCACGCACTCTTCCATAAAGCGACGCCAATAGACCTTCATTTTTTCCCGACGCGTGAAGAGCGCTCCCAAAAAAATGAAGTATTTGCCGATGATTGCCATGTATTGTGATCTTTATCCGATAATTTCGGGAAAATTAGAAAAATTAGACCCAAACAAAAAAATGAACCCGTTAGCTGTCATCACCGGAGGAACCAAGGGGATAGGCCGCGCCACCGCCGAGCGTTTTCTGGCCGGGGGCTTTGATGTAGTCACCTGTGCCCGCCAGATGGATGACCTGGAAGAGTTTCGTGAAAAGGCAGAGGCCCGGTTTCCCAATGTCTCGCTCCTGATCAAGCAAGCAGACCTCTCTCTGCGCAATGAAACTGCCGACTTTGTGGATTACGTCGATTCACTGGCCCAGCCTGTGGCAGTGCTGGTCAACAATACGGGGGTTTTCATTCCTGGCCAACTCCATTCAGAACCCGAGGGCATACTCGAACGTTCCATCGAAACCAACGTTTACAGCGCCTACCATATCACTCGCGGTCTGTTGCCAAAGATGACGCCCGAGAAGGCCGGTCATATCTTTAATATTTGTTCCACAGCCAGTCTGATGGCCTATCCCAATGGCGGCTCCTACGCTATTTCCAAGTTCGCGCTCTATGGCATGACCAAGGGCTTTCGGGAAGAGCTGAAGCCTTTCGGCATAAAAGTCACGGCGGTACTACCCGGACCGACGCTTACCGCGAGTTGGGCGGGTACCGATCTGCCGGAATCGCGCTTCATGCGGGCCGAAGACGTAGCCGAGAGCATCTGGTCGGCCTACAACTTATCGCCTGCGGCGGTAATTGAAGAGATTCTGATGCGGCCCGTAGCAGGTGATATTAGCTAAAATTAGGCGGATTGGCCGATTAATTATTAACTTTCCCGCCAGAAACTCCCTATACATTACCTCATACTTTACAGAATTTCATGGATCAGTACCTTGGCATAGACGTAGGCGGCACCAACGTCAAAATGGGCATTGTGGATGCTACAGATGGCAGAATCTCTAACTTTTATAGCCACGATACCGCCAGCTGGCGCAAATCGGGCCACTTTGTCGAGCGCCTGGGAGATGCCATCGCCCTGCAGCTGTTAGAGGAGCCGCACGTCAAGCGTACGGGTATTGGCGTGCCGGGTCTCATCACCCGTGACCGTACCACCCTCATCGAAATTACCGCCATCCCCGAGATCGACGGTATCCGCATCATCCCCGAACTCTCGGCCAGGTTTCCCGGCCATACGTTTTTTCTCGAGAACGACGCCAACGCGGCTGCTCTGGGAGAATACTATTTTGGGGAGGAAAAACTACCCGAGGATTATATTTTCGTCACCCTCGGCACGGGCATTGGCGGAGCGGCGATTATTGATAAGAAGGTGTTCAAAGGCGGGGGCGGCAATGCTATGGAGCCAGGCCATGTCCCTTCGCGCCACGGTAGGGTACTTGAGCGCAACATCGGCAAGGTGGAACTGCTGCTAATGGCTACCGAAATGCGCGCCGCCTATAAGGGCGAGACCCATTTGCCCACCGATGGTACTATTTCCACGACGGGCCTGGTGGCTGCCGCTGCCGAAGGCGACGAACTGGCTTTGCGCATCTTCGATGAAATGGGGGCGATGCTGGGCGATGGTCTGGTAGCGATGATACGTATCCTGGACATCACGACTATTCTGATTGGCGGGGGAATTTCGGCTTCCTTCGACTTCATCATGCCCGCCGTCAATCGGCAGCTTGATTACTGGCTTACGCCACACTACCTGAAAAACCTGAGTGTGAAGCGGGCTACGCTGGCCAACGACGCCGGATTGCTTGGGGCCGCTTCGTTGTGTTTCGAGTAGGGCGATCGGCTGTTAGCTTGTGGCTTGAGTACTTTTGGCGATACAGGAAAACCGGTAGACTACTGCTGCCCGCCGACGGCTCTTAGACAAAATTCACCTCGGGCGTCAACCGGATGCCAAACTTATCTTCCACTGAGGCCTGCACCCCTGCTGCCAGTTCTTTGATCTGTTGCCCCGTGCCTCCGCCGTGATGCACCAGCACCAGCGCCTGACGGTCATGTACGCCCACTGCGCCCGTGCGGTGGCCTTTCCAGCCCGCCTGCTCGATGAGCCAGCCTGCCGGAACTTTCACCATGGCCTTGCCGACGGGGTAGCCCGGCAGGGTAGGGAAGTCGGTTTTCAGTGATTCAAACTGCGCTTTCGGTATTTCCGGATTCTTGAAAAAGCTACCCGCGTTGCCGATCTGGGCAGGGTCAGGTAGTTTGCTTTGGCGGATTTTGACCACGGCTTCGCTGATTGCGCGTACCGAGAGTTCGGAGACGTCCATCTCTTCCAGCGTTTTTTGAATATCGCCGTAAGAAACGTTGTAAACGGGCTTTTTCTGCAGGCGGAAGGTGACCGAAGTAATGATGTACTGGTTCTTTAAAGTCGTCTTGAATACGCTTTCGCGATAGCCAAAGGCGCAAGTTTCCGCATCGAACGTCTGTAAAATACCGGTGGTAGTTTCGACGGCTTTCAGTTCTTCAAAAATATCCTTGATTTCCACGCCATAGGCACCAATATTCTGCATCGGGGCCGCGCCTACCGTACCGGGGATCAGCGACAGATTCTCCACGCCACCATAGCCTTGCTCCACGCAGTGCTGCACGAAGCCGTGCCAGTTTTCACCCGCGCCTACGCGCAGCATTACCTGATCGTCATCTTCGTGAACTATTTCTATTCCCTTGATTTCGATACGAATAACCAGCGCGTCCACATCACGGGTCAGCAGCACATTGCTACCGCCTCCCAGGATCCATTTGGGAGTGGCCGCCCAGCGCGGGTCAATCAGGAGTTGCTGAAGTTGCCCGACTGAGGTAATTGCGACGAAATACCGGGCTTTGGCCTCGAATCCGAAGGTATTGTAAGGCCGAAGTGATACGTTTTCTTTTATTTCCATGAAGATTTTTTCAAAAAACAAAGGTAGATAATAGTGGCGCAAGAGCGCGAACTCGCTAGTTTTATTCGTTTTTGCTTATGTTTGTGCGTTATTTCTGAATGATCTACCGATGATTTTCAAAAAGATAATCCTGCTGCTTCTGATGGCCGCCGGAATGTGGGGAACGACGAGCTGTGCCAAGAAATCCGTCGGTACTTCGGCAAAAGACCGCTATGAGGATAACCTGGAAAGCGTGCGACCCCGGTATACCTATGTGGAACCGGTGATTGAAGCCGCAGAGCCCCCCAAAGAAAAGAAAAAAGAACCCGTAAAGTACCGGCCTGCCAAAACCGAAGAGCCGCTTTACGTCACTAAGCGCGTTGAGGCTGTGCTGGACACCATGGCCCGGCAGAACAGAGCTATCCGCTATATCAATGGATATCGGGTGCAACTCTATGTGGGCAATACCCGCCAGGAGGCCGATGCGGCCAAATCTTACGTTTATCAGATTTTTCCCGAACTATACCCTTACGTCAGCTATTCGTCGCCCACGTATCGGGTGAAGGCCGGAGACTTTATGTACCGTGCTGATGCTGATGATTACCTGGAACAAATCCGCCAGCAATATCCGGCAGCAGTTGTTCTGCCCGATCGGGTGGAAATCAAGAAAGGATTGCAAATCAGAGCATCCGACGACGTCCCCAAATATTGATTCTTAAAACAGAATATCATGAAAAAAGCACTCATTACTGGAATTACCGGGCAAGACGGCGCCTACCTGGCCGAAATGCTCCTCGAAAAGGGTTATGAAGTCCACGGTATCAAGCGTCGGACGTCACTGTTCAATACCCAGCGGATCGACCATATTTACGAAGATCCCCACGAGAAAAACGTCCGTTTTCATCTCCACTACGGTGATCTGAGCGATTCGACGAATATCATTCGCATCATTCAGGACGTGCAGCCTGACGAAATATACAACCTCGGGGCGATGTCGCACGTGCAGGTAAGTTTCGATGAGCCGGAATACACGGCTAACGTGGACGGTATTGGCACGCTGCGTATTCTGGAAGCGGTGCGACTGCTGGGCCTGACCGAGAAAACGAAGATTTACCAGGCATCCACCTCCGAACTTTATGGTTTGGTACAGGAAGTGCCACAGTCTGAGACTACCCCCTTTTACCCGCGCTCGCCCTACGCAGTAGCCAAGCTGTATGCTTACTGGATCACAGTCAATTACCGCGAAGCCTATGGCATGTTCGCCGTGAATGGCATTCTGTTCAACCACGAGTCGCCATTGCGCGGCGAAACTTTCGTGACGCGCAAAATTACCCGTGCCACTGCCCGCATCGCGCTGGGCCTGCAGGATAAGGTTTATTTGGGAAATCTTGACGCGCAACGCGACTGGGGGCACGCCAAGGACTACGTGGAAGCCATGTGGCTGATCCTGCAACAGGAAAAACCCGAAGATTTTGTGATCGCGACGGGCGAAACTACCCGCATTCGGGACTTCGTGCGCATGTCATTCGCCGAAGCAGGCATAGAACTGGAATTCAAAGGTGAAGGCGTGGAAGAAAAAGGTTTCGTAGTCAAATGCAACGACCCCGACTACCAGCTGCCCGTGGGCAAAGAGGTAGTAGCCATCGACGAGCGCTATTTCCGCCCCACTGAGGTGGAACTACTCATCGGTGACCCAACCAAATCGAAGACCAAGCTAGGTTGGGAACCCAAATATGATCTCAAAGCGCTGGTAAATGATATGGTAGCCGCTGATCTTAATCTCTTTAAGAAAGATCAACTACTGGAAAGCAGCGGGCACCGGGTGTTGAATTACTTTGAGTAGAGCTATTAAGCGACAAAGCCACGGAGATCACGCAGCAGTGTATTGCTACGTGATCTCCGTGGCTTTGTCGCTTTAATTTAACGACGGATCTACCGGATAGTGTGCAATGGACCGGTACTTGCCTCCCATGTCTTTGAGTACCTCTCGCCAAAAGCCTTTGGTGGGAGTGGAGAATATAAACTCCGATTTGCCGGGTGTCACATACCAGGCTTTTTGCGCAAGTTCGTCTTCGAGTTGCCCGCCGCCCCAGCCGGAGTAGCCCACAAAAAAGCGCACGTCCTCGTGAGTCAGCTGACTTAGGTTGAGCATTGTTTTCACGCTTTCGAAGTCGCCACCCCAATACACCCCCTCCGCTATTTTGCCGCCGCCTTCGATCAGGTCGGGGCGCCGATGGACAAAATGCAGCGTGTTTTTCTCAACCGGACCGCCCAGGTACAGCGGTATGTCCTGATAAATGGTTTCTTCCAACACGTCGCCAAGCATTACGTCGGTAGTTTGATTGAGGACAAAGCCAAAAGAGCCGTGCGCATTGTGATCACATAGCAGAACGACGCTGCGGTCGAAATTGGGATCGCCCAGAAACGGCTCGGCGACCAACATGCTGCCTTTTGTGGCATTCGTGGTAGTTGGCATATCGTGGAGAGTGATTGGTTTTCGTAGGTAAGATAGGTTGAATTTTCAAAAATTGAAATTCCCTATTCCTTTTTTTCACGAAAAAAAGAGCCTAAAATTGTCCCGCCGCTCACTCACAATCCGTAAATAGTCCGCCCAAGCGGGCAATGAAATCTCATGCGTGAACGATTTTGGTGGTCGGTGGATAAGCTCGTGGATGGCGCAGCCTGGTTGCGGCGTAAAGTTATCAATCAGGAAATCCGCACGATCACTTTACAGGCCGTTCCATTCTGGATCGCATCGTTACTCACGGGTGTTGTCGCGGTAGCTTACGAGAAGTTGTTCTCAGCTTTTGAGCGCGCAGGGCAACTGCTGGTGGAGGACGCTCCCTGGGCTATTTTTGTGACGGCTCCCACTTTCTTCCTGCTATCGTGGTGGCTTGTCGATCGTTACGCGCCGGCGGCGCGGGGCAGTGGTATTCCGCAACTTATGGCGTCCATCGAGCTGGCCAACCCACGGCAGGATAAGCGGGTGGATAGGATATTGGGCCTTCGTATCGCCTTAGTAAAAATCGTGAGCAGCCTGAGTTTGCTGTTAGGTCAGGGGGCTATTGGCCGCGAGGGACCGACGCTGCAAATATCGGCATCTATTTTCCGCTTCGTCAACCGTCTCCTGCCCGACTACTGGCCTAAGGTTTCCAAGCGCATTATGCTTGTAACGGGTGGGGCCTCGGGGTTGGCGGCAGCCTTCAACACGCCACTGGGCGGAATTGTGTTCGTGGTGGAGGAATTGACCAAAACCCACATCACCTATTTCCGCACGGCAGTGTTTGCTTCGGTCATCATCGCGGGTATGACTGCTCAGGCGTTGCTGGGACCTTATCTATATTTGGGCTATCCCAAAATTTCGCCCGTAGGAATTTCCTTTGTTGGGGTAGTGTTGCTGGCGGGAGCCTTGGCGGGCTGGGCCGGCGCCATGATGACCCGGGTATTGCTGGCCGTCGCAGATTGGAAAGGCCGTTTCGTTCAAAGTCGACAGCAACAAATTCTGTTCGTGGCGGGCGTCGGGCTCCTGTTTGCCACTATGATTTATCTGGCGGGCCCCGAGGCAGGTGGCAGCGGGAAAGACATGATGAATCACCTCCTTTTTTCCGATCAGAAAAGTACCGAATGGTATGACTTTCCGACCCGGTTCCTTGGACCGATCCTGAGCTACCACAGTGGAGGCGCGGGAGGGATTTTTGCCACGTCGCTTAGTGCAGGAGCTACGCTTGGGGCTGGTCTGGCGGCGCTGCTGGGGCTGGCTGCCATCAACTACAACCTGGTGATTCTGGTAAGCATGGTAGGGTTCCTGACGGGCGTGACACGCTCTCCGTTTACATCAGCCATTTTGGTGCTGGAGATGACTGACCGCCACGGGGCCATTTTTTATCTGTTGCTGGCTGCTATGGTTGCCAATCTGGCCGGGTACCTCGTCGACAAAAAATCTTTTTACGAACGGGCCAAGGAAGCATTCTTGTAGCTGGGTTTTGTTCTAATCGGCGCTATTCTCATCATGTCGATTGTCCTTACCGCCATTCCTTTTTATATTTGAGAAAAAGTGGCGCGTCAGAATTTTCTGATTTGCCGTTATCATAGTAATCCATCTCGATTCTTATGATCTTCGAAAACCGGGTAAACGATCTTCTGGAAGCCCCCGATGCCCTGCTTGTCATTGAGCGGGCGCAGGCAATCCTGGCCGATGAATCCAACCGCCGCCTGGCATTCCGCGAATGGCTGACGGATGATGTGAAGGCTGAGTTCATCAACGGTGAGGTAATCATGCACTCACCCGTCAAGCGGCGACATCTGGATGCGACCAAGTATTTGGAAAATCTGCTACTAAACCACGTGATGCGCCACGACTTGGGCGTTGTCGATTCTGAAAAAGCCCTCGTGGGCCTGACACGGAACGACTATGAGCCGGACATTTGCTATTGGAATGCCAAGACGGCCGCTGCTTTCAGCGACGACCAAACGGAGCATCCCGCCCCCGACTTAATCGTAGAGGTATTTTCCAAAAGCACAACGGGCCGCGACCGGGGAGTGAAGTTCGAAGATTATGCTGCCCACGGCGTGCTCGAATACTGGATCATCGACCCGGTACGCAAGGCGGTGGAACAGTACACGCTGGATGAGGGGACGATGGCCTTTGCCAAAGCCGCTGTGCTGTACGACGACGCTAACGACATGCTGAGCGCCGAAGTTGTGGAAGGCTTTACGATTCCGGTGCGCGCTATTTTTGATAAAAAAGCCAATATGGACGCGCTGCAAGAACTTATGGCTAGATGAAGCCTTTCACTTTCACCCGCCTTCAATACACTTCCGGTGATTGGGACACCGATCAGCGGATGCCCTCCAATATCCTGCATTCGCTGGTGGAGTACACCACGCTGCCTGTGGAAGAGAAAGAGAAGGTAGTGAAGCTTGGTAGTCCTGAAATCTTCAAGAGTCCGTTCTGCTATCTGAGCGGCCACAAGTTGGTGGAGTTTTCGGCGGCGGAGCGAGCATCGTTCAAGCAGTATGTGTCCAACGGCGGCTTCGTGTTCGTGGACGATTGCAACCACGATATTGACGGGCTGTTCGCCAAGTCGTTCGAGCAGGAAATGGACCGTACTTTCGGCCCGAAGGCTTTGCAGAAAATCCCAAACGATCACCCGATTTACTCCAATTTTTTTCAGTTCAAAGACGGCCCCCCCACTACTTCCTTTGAATTGAACGGTTGGGGTGACGACCTAGTGCACGACTACCTTAAGGCGGTGACCGTCAATGGGCGCATCGGGATACTTTACAGCAATAAGGATTACGGCTGCGAATGGGACTACGATTTTCGGAACAAACGCTTTCTGGCTGAGGACAATACCAAATTTGGAGTAAATATCATCATGTACGCCTTGACGGCTTAATGTACTCTTAATAAACCTTATCAAAAGAATGACGCTGACTGCAACCCTAAAATCTTTGTTCAGCCGGGACCTCGCCAAGCTGAAATCAGAAATAGAGGCGTATCAGAAGGAGGAAAATATCTGGCGTGTCGAGGAAAATATCACCAATTCGGCGGGTAACCTTTGTCTGCACTTGGTGGGAAATCTAAATACTTTCATCGGGGCGGAGCTCGGGGCCACGGGTTATGTAAGGAATCGGGAATTTGAGTTTGCGGGCAAAGGTGTTCCGCGGGATGCACTTTTGGAGCAAATTATCAAAACTATCGAAATGATCGGGATAACTTTGGACGGCCTTACCCCAGAGCAAATGGAGAGGGAATATCAGAAGGTAGTTTTCAAGGATAAGATGTCAACGGAGTATTTCTTGATTCACCTCTCTACCCACTTGGCTTACCATTTGGGCCAGATTAACTACCACAGAAGGCTTTTGGATAATTGAAACCAAGAGCTTGAAGCGTTGCTACCAAATTCATGCTATGAACGTCAAAATTTTATCTTCTCTCCTTTTAATGTTGGTGCTTGGTTTGCCCGCTTCGGCGCAGTGGCGCGTCCTGAAACTGGACACTCAGGCCAACTTCCGGGCGGTACACGCTCCGCAACCGAATGTTTGCTGGATTGGTGGCAGCGGCGGCACGGTGCTGCGTACCACCGATGGTGGCGAAATATGGGACATCATGAAGGTACGCGATGCCGACTCACTTGACTTTCGGGGAATTTATGGATTCGACCGGGAAACGGCGGTGGCGATGAGCGCCGGAGTTGCGGAGCAGGGCAAAGCGCGAATCTACCGTACCGAGGATGGCGGCGATTCCTGGCAGCTGGTGTACCAAACTACCCAGCCCGGCGTGTTTCTCGATGGTGTTTCTTTTTGGAATAAAAAAGAAGGTATCTGCTTCGGCGATCCGGTGGACGGGCATTTTTTTATCCTCACCACCGACGACGGGGGCCGTAGTTGGCAGGAACTACCGCGCGACAGCCGTCCCGTGGCGCTGGAAAAAGAAGCTGCCTTTGCTGCCAGTAACTCTTCTTTGCTGACTGTGGGCAAGCATCAGGTTTTCATCGGTACGGGCGGGGCGAAAATGGCACGGGTACTTCGGTCTGATGATAACGGCAGAAGCTGGCAAGTGTCGGAAACGCCGCTACCCGCCGGGCCAACCAGCGGTATTTTCGGCTTACAGTTTTGGTCCAACAAACACGGCATCGCTGTGGGGGGTGACTATGCAGATGTTGCTAAAAATACGCCGAATGTGCTACTCACCCGCGATGGCGGAGCCTCCTGGCAACTCAGCAGCGCAATGACCCCACCGGGACTGAAAGAAGCCGTCGGACTGTTCCATTCGCAATTTGTAAACTACGCGGGCGGGCAGCGCCCGACGAAGCACCGTTATCGTTTGGTGGCTGTTGGGGCGTCGGGTAGCGGGTATTCACGAGACTTTGGCAAAACCTGGGCAATGTTTTCAGAGGAACCTTTCCATGCCGTGAGCTTTGCCGGCCCGGCTGGCTATGCCGTGGGCGGGAAAGGACTGGTGGGGAAGTTTGAGAGGTTTCCCAAGGAACGGAGGAAAAGGTAAGAAGCTGTTTTTTATAATGAAGTGGTTCCCGACTAAGCCCAATTTTGATTTCGTTAACGGCTAATCTCTCAGTCAACGTCCCGGAATGGCACTGACGCTGTACCCTTGCCGACGCAGCAGCGCGATGACCCCATCCTCACCACCAAGGTGCGCGGCTCCCACGGCGATAAAAGTTGGTTTATCAGCAACCTGTTTTTCTATGATTGGAATCCAGCGCTTGTTGCGGTCAGTAAGCAGCACTTCCTGCTGATTTTCCAACTCAAAAACGCTTTCCAGCGTCATATCATACAATCCGGCGATATCCTGTTTTTTGTACACCTCGACCATCTTGCTAAACTCTTCCCTCGCCTGCGGTAGACTGTCCATAAGCGTGACCAACATCTTGGCCTGATCGGCGTAAGGAATGGAGTCGAAAACGGCCATCTGTTCCTCGACCGTTTCCAGACCAACTACCTCTACTTTCTGTTTCTTGGCTAAGCCCATCAGCGACATCTCATACGATTGCGGCTGGCAGGTCAATACGCGGTTGAGCAGGACGCTCATCAGCATGAAGGGTTTGGCCCGCTCGAAGGGCGCAATGCTCATGCCCACTGAATCCTTGAAGTAGGCATTCAGGCGGTCATAGTCTTTGGCATCCAGCAAGTCTTTCAATTG
The DNA here is from genome assembly GCF_014651615.1 of Persicitalea jodogahamensis. Classification (GTDB taxonomy): domain Bacteria; phylum Bacteroidota; class Bacteroidia; order Cytophagales; family Spirosomataceae; genus Persicitalea; species Persicitalea jodogahamensis. The sequence goes on from NZ_BMXF01000001.1 coordinate 233,911, forward strand.
TTTTCCTTCCTGCATCGCCATGCCCTTCATCATGGCCATCATCATGCCCGGATCATCCATGTCAATTTCCAGGGTCAACTGCTCCGTTTGTTTCAAACAGCCTTTCAGTGTGTCGGTCAGCACAAAGTCGTTGGGACAAATCAGGTGAATAGTTCCGTAGAGGTACGAGGGCTGTGAAAGGTTTCTGCCTTCAATTTTCCATAGTAATGAAGATTCGGTGGGAGCCTGGGCGCGGAGCGTAACCAAAGTCAGGCTTAGCAGAAAGGCAAAGAGGTATTTCGCGTTGGTACTTGGCATTTTCGGATTTGGCTGGTTTGTTTCTCAAACGTTTTTAACAAGGAAACCATTTCGCTTTACAAAAAAAGGTCCCCGAAAAGAATCCGGGGACCTTAAGCCAGCTTGTAATACCGTTGCTATTTTACTTTTGAAAAAATCATCACCTCCGTCCTGTCGTTAAAGTAGATGAAAAGACTTTCCTCATTCTGGCCGTAGGAAACTACGCTATTCATAGCTGACCACACCTTGTTGCTCCACTGCGTCGGCTCGCCTACTTTGGTGCCTCCGAAAACACTGTTTGCCAAGTTGCACGATCCGTCTTTGATAAAGCTTCCACTTACGGCATTCGCCACCGTATGCCCCTTGAAACTTACCGATTTACCGTCTTCCGCGAAACTTAGCACCACGCCATGGCCATCGGGGTCAGGATCGGGTTGTAGCGTTCCATCGCTGAGATTCTGGTAAGCATTCAACTTCCAGGTACCTTCAAATGTGGAGTTGGCTTTGCAACCGATCGGTTGCAGCACCGAGGATTTCCTGCCGCATCCAACAAATGCCAGGAGTAGAAGGAAAAATAAAATAGATGTCAGTCTTTTCATTTCAGAATCAGTGTTTTATAGGGAGGTCTGTAATTCATCACTTCGCCTTCGAAAACACCATTACTACTAACGTTTTATTGTGGTAAATGTAGAGCTTCTCCTCCGTCCGACCGTAGGTTACCTTTCCACGCAGAGGATTCAAAGCGTTTCTACTCCACTCGGAGGATTCATACACTTCCGTGGCAAAAGTGGAAAAGATGGTAAAGTCCCCAAGACCACAAGAATCACTCTTCTGGTAGTTTCCGCCCACGGAGTTGACGTAGGTATGTCCCCCAAACTTCCCCGTTCCGTCCTCTTCGCTAAATGTCAAAACTACACCACGGCCATTCGGTTCGGGATCTGTTTTGAGTGGTTCGCTGTCGGTTTTCCGGTATGCGTTCAAACGCCACGTTCCCTCCAATGTAAGCTCTGTCCCGCAATCAACCGGATGCAGTATAAAGGATTTCTTCTCGCACCCAATAAATGTCAGGAGCAAAAGAGACAGAAATGTTACAAGGAATCCTCTCATTATCGATTGTCCACTAATTAAAAGAATCAAAAGGCCACACCCAATCGTACCAGAAAGCGATTATAGTTCCGATCTTCAGTGCGCGAACTTTGATCCCACAAGGGCGGCTTCTCTACCGTTGCCTCCTGGTGTTTGTACGAAAACGCCAGCGTAAATGCCGCGCCTTCGGGCTTCCCGATGCGTAGCCCCAGACCTGGGTTGAGCATCAAGCCGCCTTTGGTATCGTAGCCTTCGGCATCGTCGTGAAACCAAGTAAAACCGTAGCCTGCGTCGGCGCTGGCGTAGAGGCGGGTAGTTTTCTTGCCCGCCAAATCGTAACGTAGTCCTGCACCGATAGGATTGATGAGCGCCGAATTGTACCAGTCAATTCCGGTAATGATGCCCACACCGAGCCGGGATGAGTATTGAATACCATTGAGCATTTGTAGCGTCAGGTTGGTGCGGTTCTGGATAATTTCCTGCCCGCTGCCGCCCTGCTGAGCGTAGGGATCAGCTTTGACTCGACCCAGCATGATGCCCACCTCGGTTTGGTTGAGGTAATGCTTTTTGAAAGCAGTCTCCTGCGCCCAGGTCGGGAGCGTAGTCGTAAGCATAATCAGAAGAACAAGTATTTTTTTCATAAAATGTCAAGTCTTGCGAGCCGGTAGTTGAGCTCCGAGAGTCGTTAAATCGCCGGACTTCCAACCGGAATCTTGCTCAATTGCCGCAGGTTTTTCGAGTCGCTGGCGTCGAACTGATAGAGTCCGTCTTTTCCGATCATCATGAGTGTTTTACCCAGCGGAATCACATCGTAGGCATCCATTTTCTGGAAGTGGGAAAGCAGGTGACTGTCTACGTTAAATGGGTCTTTGGCATCGAAGACTTTCAGGCCGTGCTCGCCCTCGCAGAGATAAAGTGTCGGGAAGTCGATACCCAGTCCGTGCGGATTCTGCATCTGGTAGCTCTTGATGAGTTGCGGACGATTGAGGTCGCGGATATCCACCAGGTCGAGCTGGTTTTGGGTGCCGCCGCAGAAAGTTCCGGTACGGATCGTCACGTAGGCTACGTCGTCGTGCACCACCACCGGGTCGCAGGCGCGACCGTGCTGGAAGATCGACAGCCGCTCGGGCTTGGCCGGGTTGCTGTTGTCGTAGATGTGCATGCCCGTGGTGGAGCCGATGAACAGCTTGTCTTTGTACGGAAAAATGGTTTCGATGCCCCACCCCAATTGAACGGTGGAGAAGAAAGCAGGTTTGGTTGGTGTGGATACGTCGAAAAGGTTGAGTTCATTCTGACCGACGGTGTAAAGGTACTTATCGTATAAGGCAAAACGTGCCATCGAGCCGCCTTGTCCGTCACCTCCGCCCCCGCCACTGGTAGGTGCGGCAGAGCTCGTGTTGGCACTCCGAAAGAATGAAGCATCGGCCATCGCAAAAACGCTGTTCCAGCCCCAACCCCAATTGGGAGTCGGATTGTCTTCGCAGTTGGTTTGGATGGTTTCGGTGACGAATGTCACTTTCTGGGCGTTGATGGCCCGGATGCTTGGGTTATAGTTCCAGGTACCTCCATCAAATTGGCCGCTACGGAATACTTCCTCCACGCGGCTCACTTCTTTGGGGTTCTTGGGATCAGTGATGTCCAGCGCCACCAGATCGGAATAGCTGTCGGCGTACAGGATATTGCCACGCACCGCCATATCACCATTACCCGGAATCTTTACAAAGGCCACCGAGCGTGGGTTGGCCGGGTCACTATTGTCAATGATATGTAGTCCTTCGGCCACTTCATTGATAAAGAGGTACTTGTCGCGTACGTAAATCTTTCCCGGATGTTCAAGCGCGCGCGGGGCTTCGGTTCTCAAATCCTTTCGGACCTCCAGAAGTGAAATCGTGACCGGCGTCATGTTCCGCCTGACGCGGGTTTCGGTGCAATTGTCGTTGCAAGACCACACGCTCAGGGCGATCAGCAGGATGCCAGCGGTACGTAGCATTGTTTCCATGGTTGGTAGAGGTTTAGGTGAAATAGTGTTGAATCGTTTATAGGTTGATTTGTAGAGGCGAACCTATGCGTTCGCCTAGCGTGCGCCAGCCATCGGGCGAACACAGGGGTTCGCAGCAGCGGCTGTCCGACCCTACAAGGAAGAACAAAATCGTCCGAAAGCAGGGCTCTCGGACGATAACGCACCCCGAAAACGTCAGCGGTAGCTGACGCTTAGTCTTTGATAGCCTTATGGGTTCATGATCTTACCCATGAACAATATGGTATTGGACGTTTTTTCGCTGATGATCAGTACGAACGGGTGGTCGGCAACGTATGGCTCCACCGGAACGGAGGTTAAGCCCACACCCACCGTAGTGACTGCGGCGGCTTCGGTTCCTTTCTCATCGATACCCAGGTAGGTGTTCTGCTTTACCAGGCTGACAAAAAGGTCGGCAGTTGGATTGATTTTGCCAAGCTCGGCCTGATTGCTAAAAGCGCGGGCCATACCCATGGTCTGCAACACATCGTTGAGTTTGGCGTCGTATTCGAGCGTGAAACGCGGCAGCCCTACGGTCACCTGTTGCTCCCGCATTGCGGTTTGCAATTCATTCCAGGTACTGGCGCTCAATCCTTCAATCACTTTATCTACCTGAGAATTCGGGCCAGGGATCAGCAGCGTCAGATTGAAATTGCCAGCAGCATAAGGTAGTTGAACAGCGGCGAAATCATTACGTTGCGTAACTTTGAATTTTTCCTTCACACGCATCATTTTCACTGTTTTCTCGCCATCGTCAGCCAGAAGGAAGGGGGCGTCACTGGTCTTGTTTGGATCAAACTGTATCTGCCAGTCGCCCTTGAAATAGAGCGCGTTCATCAGAAACAGGACGTCGCTGGGCTTGATTTGGTCAATCACTTTCTTGATTTTACCATTAGTCTTATCGCTGGCCCAGGCATTGATTTTATCCTTGGCATTAGGATCGTCGAAGTTCAATCCGGCCACCTCGGCATCGAACGACTGGCGCAGCACGTTCAGGAAATTATCTTCTACTTTGAAAGTATTGCGGTACCAGACCGAATTGGCAAGTCCAAGTTGTACTTTTGGATCGGCTTTAGGTAAGCCTTCGAGCAATGCCTGGTAGGCTTGGTTCAAATCAGCCTGAGACACGCCTTCCATTTTCAGGGATTTCGAAATTTGTTGCGCGGTTTCACCTTCAGCTCCGTTGAGCAGCATTCCCAGAGCCATGTGCAGACTCAGCGGCGAAACGAAAATATTCTCGTTCGCGGGCTGCGTAGCCTGGAATTTCTTGAAAAAATCAAAGGCAAAATCAGTCGTGCGGGCGGCTATGTCTGCCGATACCTGTACAGGCTGCCCCGGCTCGGGCGTAACGCCATCGTTACCGCATTGCCAAAGAAATACGCTGAAAACTAGTGCCGTAATGGAAACAAATATTTTTTTCATGGCTAATAGAATGTTTTTTTGTTGAAGAGGAAAGAGATTACGGTTTCACTCTTATAGTTTAATAAGTTTGGGATTGCAGGCCGAAAGTCTCTAAACCTTTACTCACTCTTTGCTATACACCTAAGAGAACCTTACTGACAAAAAGGTTGGAACCGCGCCTGAATTTTTTCAAAAAACATACCTCACCCCCCACGCCATACCGTAAAGCTGGGGACGCGAGTCGAGAACACCGTCACCTTTAAGAATGGAAGCGATGGCCTTTTGGTACGCACCCGTCAGGCTGGCGTTCCAGTGATCCGACAGACGGTAGTTAACCCGCACACCTGTAGCCGCCGACCAGTTGAGGGAGTGGTACAAGCCATCGTTGGCGGTATTTGCGAATACATAACCCGCCTGGGTTTTAAGCTCGTTTTGCAGGAATAAATTGGCCACCACACCGCCCAGCACGGTGTAGTTTAGCTTACCGTCCGGGTTGAGCGTGTAGCCTGCCTGCACAGGAAGCTGAATATAGCGGTAATCATTGCTGGTGCGCTGGTCAAAGTCGATGTACGAGCCAGTGGATTTGTCGAAGGATGAACTAGTGCTGGGTGCAGCAGAGTAGTCGCCATTGTACGAGGCATTTGAGTATAGGGCATCCTCCAGTACATTAGAACTCCGGCTCGTAACAGCATCCAGCACGTAGCCATCGCTGGCGAAAGTCGAGTTTCCCTGCAAATAACTCAGGCCGGTTTCAATAGACCAGTGTTTGGATAATTGCTTGCCCGCTTGCGCCTGCACGGCGTAGGAAAGCTGCGCCTGACTGGAATTGGACAGGGCCTGGCGGCCAGCGTTGGCACTGGCAAAAGCTGCGGGGGCCGAAGTAACGTTCATTTTGGGATTGAAGGCTGCAGGCATCAGGCCCAGGCCGGCCCAAAACTCCCGAACCCGCGAACGCTTGGGCCGAGCGACGGCGGCCGCTTCCAAAACCGCCAAATCATTCCGCACCGAAGGCTGGTGAAAACGAGCGTTCAACTCTCCCAACTCATCCACGGGCGCCAGTGCAGCAATGGATTGCGTCAGGGTCGGGGTGCGCAGCGGCACCGTCGAACTACCCATGATAACCCGCTCCATATCGTCAGCCGGATCAGATCCGGCCGGAATTTTACGGGTACTTTGCGTAATGGTAATGACCGTGGGCGTACCCAGCGTGAATGCACCAAGAGGCGGCGTGGGATTCGAGAGCGTTTTCTTTTGGGGAGTTTCAATAGTCGTAACCCTGATGCCTTTTTCTGCCACTGACGGGGAATCTGCGAGGAAGGAACCAGACTTTTCGAAGCGCAAAGCAGGAGTTTGCGAGAAAACTGCCTCCGGTTGACGAGCGGCCCCGACGGCTATGCGCTCGCGCGGTTCGATAACTGGTGCTGATGGCACCTCTACGAGTTCTTTCTCGGTCTTGACCTCCGGCTCGTGCGTTTTTCTTCCGGACGGGAGATTTTCCGCGCTGGCCAATTCAGAATCGGGCGACACTACGCCGGGAGTTGACATGTCCGGCGAACTTGCCTTACTGGATTGGCTATCCGAAGACGGTTTCTTGTCAGCCAGTTGTGTGGCGGTTCTTTCGCTAACCTCAGTGCTGGTTTGCAGGATCGGCCAGCTCACCAGCAGTAGCGCCACCACGGCGGCCGCTGCGTACCATACCTTTGGATTTTTCCACCATACAAGCGGCAAAACCACGGCTTTCTCTCCGTCAAGACGCTTCTCTATCGCGTCCCAGGCCGAAGGTGGCGGAGTTTCGGCAGCGGACTCGAAGGCCCGCTGCCACTCCTGCTCAAATTTGTGTTTTTCTGGTTGATTCATTGTCGAATCGTTGTTCTTGGTTCAATTTTTTTTGTAAAAGACCTCTGGCTCGCGAATACTGCGATTTCGAAGTACCCTCCGAAATGCCCATCAGCTCGGCGATTTCGCCGTGCTGGTAGCCCTCGAGGGCGTAGAGGTTGAAAACGGTCTGACAGCCCGGCGGTAGTTCGTGGATAAACTCCAGGAGCTGCTGCATCTGGAAGCCTGAAAGTGTGACTTCGGCGTCGGACAAATGGTTGTCGTAGGTATGGATGTCGTTCAGTTCCAGAGTATATTTCTGTTTCCGGATGTGTTTCAATGCCGTGTTGACAACGATGGACTTCATCCAGTAGAGCAGTGGCGAATCACCCCGGAAAGTACCTATGTTCTCGTATATTTTGATAAAAGCGTCCTGTAATACATCTTCTGCATCGGCCCGGTTCTTGACGTAGCGCAGGCATATTGCGAACATTTTTCCCCCAAAAACGTCGTACAGACGTTTTTGGGCGGTTCGCTCATTTTGGCGACAGCCGTTTACCAGTTCCTGTTCATTTTCTATCATCCGAAGGTAAGGGGTGCTTCGATTGGCTCGTTAACTCTGGTAAGAGCCCGCGCAGGGATAAAAGGTTGGAATAGATGGGAAGTTTTTTTAATAACGTGAGGAATAGATAGCTTTGTTGCTTTTCGGAGGCACAATAGCACGAAGTAGGGCTATTGATCAAAACACATCAACAATATCAACAATAAAGATACCTCCATGCAAACTCGCTATAAAAAATGGCTACTCTGGATTCTCGGCCTGGGAGGGGGCTTGTTTTTGCTGGGGTTGCTTTTATCCTGGTGGCTACCGGTACTTTTTAAAGACAAACTGGATAATGCCTTGCGGGAGTCAGTGGTCAATGCTTCCGACAGCTTGTACCAGATTAGCTATGATGGTATTGATATCAATATTCCTTTGGGCAACGCTGAGGTACGGGGCGTGAAGCTGACGCCGGATTCTACCGTGTATCGACAGCTGGTACAAATGAAGAATGCTCCCAACGACCTCTTTGACCTGCAGGCAGCGCGTGTTCAACTAAGGGGTATTTCGCTGTGGCAATTGCTGTTTTTTAAGTCGCTGCGCATGGGTGGAGTCCTGATCAACCGTCCTGTGGCGAACATTGTCCATGACCCGAAGGATTATAATGAAAATAAGCCCAGAAAATCTCCTTACGAACTGATCAGTAAACTCCTGAATTCGATTCGAATTGACAAAATTAGTCTCGATAATGTAGATTTCACTTTTGAAGACAGGCGCGACACGTCGAAAGAACCCCAGAAAAGCGAGTTGAAAAAGCTCTATCTGGACGTGACGGGGTTTGTATTGGATGAAGAGTCGGAGAAGGACACGAGTCGTCTGTTTTTCTCCGATGACATTAGCCTGCGGGCTGAGGGACTGGAATTGCCATCGGGCAATAAGCAGTATATTTTCAAGATGGCCGAGCTGAGCTTTTCTTCCAAAGATAGTACGCTACAGGTAAAGAAGGTACTTTACAAGCCACTCTTGTCCAAAAACGAGTTCAGCCGCGCTGCCGGCTATGCGGCCGACCGCCTGGATTTAGAATTCAATGACATCAAGGCAACCCAGGTAGACGTGAAAAGATTTTTGATGGACCGCCAGCTTTTTGCCAAAAGGCTCGACATCGACGCCGGCCTGATTGACGTGGACAAGGACAAGCGTTACCCGGCCGATCCTTCCCGGAAAAGCTACCTCTACCCGCACCAGTTGCTGTTAAAAGCTAAAACGAAGGTAGGCTTCGAGAAGGTCTATCTCAAAAGTACCCGTGTTCGCTACGGAGAGCTGAACCCCAAGACCGACCAACGGGGAGCGGTCTACTTTGACGGCACCAATGGCACCATCACTAACCTGACCAACGATTCGGCTTGGGTGAAGAAAAACCCAAGATGCCGCGTTAACGTCAATACCCGCTTTATGGGGACGGGTAAGCTCAATGCTTACTTCGTATTTAACCTGGCTTCACGAGCGGGAGATTTTAGCTGTGGGGGCAAAATGAGCGATTTTGATATGACTAAGGTCAACGGTGTTACCAAAGCCCTCGCCAAGGCTTCGGTGCAGTCAGGACGGGTGTCTAAGCTGGATTTTAATATCAATGCCAACAGCGTTCAGTCATCGATCAATCTGCAGCTCCAATACGATAATCTGGAAGTGAATGTATTAAAAGTGGATGACGAAACAGGCAGACTCAAAAAGCGCGGGTTTCTCTCTCGGGTAGCCAACAACATTGTGCTGAACGAGAATAATCCGCGAGAAGGCCGCCCCATCCGCGTCGGTGAAGGAGAAGTACTGCGGGCCGAGGATGAGTCCTTCTTTAATCTGATTTGGCATACGATCTTTGTCGGGATTAAAGATGTTGTCATCGGGCGGGGAAAGAAATAGCGTCACAACTTTCGCAACCCTTTAATTTTTTTAGCCGTTCTCCGGCTTGACTGTAAAACCCCAAATAATGAGTAATCAGAAAGAATCTTTGCGCATTTTAGTAGTAGGTTGTGGAAACATGGGCGCATCCCATGCTACCGCTTACCATAACCTTGATGGCTTCGAAATTTGCGGCCTAGTCTCGACGGGAAAAAGCAAGGAAAGGTTAAATGAAAAACTGGGCGGTAATTATACTTTGTACAGCGACTTCGAGGAAGCGCTGGAAGCCACCCAGCCCGATGCGGTCTGCATCTCGACCTACCCCGACACCCATGAAGAGTTTGCTGTGAAATCCTTCGCTAAAGGCTGCCACGTTTTCATCGAAAAACCCGTGGCCGACTCTGTGGAAGGCGCGGAGCGGGTCGTGGCGGCGGCCAATAAAGCCGGAAAAAAACTAATGGTTGGTTATATTCTGCGGCATCACCCATCGTGGGAGAAGTTTGTCGAGCTTTCGCACGAATTAGGCAAACCACTGGTGATGCGTATGAACCTCAACCAGCAGAGCCAGACCGACATGTGGACTTTACACCGCAACCTGATGAAAAGCCTGAGTCCCATTGTGGACTGCGGTGTGCACTACATCGATGTGATGTGTCAGATGACACGCTCCCGGCCCGTTCAGGTCAATGCCATTGGTGCCCGGCTCACGGAGGATATTCCGGCGGGAAACTACAATTACGGCCAATTACAGATTCGCTTCGAAGACGGCTCCGTGGGCTGGTACGAGGCGGGCTGGGGGCCTATGATTAGTGAAACTGCCTTTTTTGTCAAAGATGTCATCGGGCCGAAGGGGTCGGTGTCGATCGTAGCCAAAGACGCCGGTGGCGCGGGCAAATCATCATCCATCGAAGCCCACACCAAAACGGAATCTATCCGTTACCACCATGCTGCTCTCGATGGTGACGACAAGTTTGCCAGGGAAGATACCTGGATCAATCTCGCCGACGAACCCGATCATCAGGAGTTATGCGACCGCGAACAAATTTATTTTCTGAAAGCCATTCGTGAAAACACTGATTTGACCGACCACATGGCCGACGCCGTGAACAGCCTTCGCATTGCCTTCGCCTGCGACGAATCAGTGCGCACCGGGCAGGTAGTGGCTTTGTAGAGCGGTTACGGTTTGTCCTTTTCTGGCCTTCCTGACAACTTTTTGATCCAAAGAGGCGTTTCATAACAAACGATCGATCATCCATTTAATAATCAAAATGAAAAAGACTTTGTTAATTTTTTCGCTGGTAGTATTTGCTTTCAGCACAGTATTCGCTCAGAAGCCCAGCCCTAAGATGACTGCCGATGGCAAAAACGTAACCGTAGTGTACGGTCAGCCGTCTAAGCGCGACCGTGTTATTTTTGGAAAAGAAGGTAGTGGAAGTCTGGAGCCATACGGAAAAGTGTGGCGCACAGGGGCTAACGAAGCCACCGAAATCACTTTCAAGAAAGACGTCATGTTTGGCGGGAAGCCCGTAAAGGCAGGTACTTATTCCCTGTACTCCATTCCCGGTGAGAAGGAATGGACGGTAATTCTTAACCCCGAGCTGAAGCAGTGGGGGGCCTTTGGTTACGACAAGGTAAAGGACAAAAACGTAGCCGAAGTGACCGTGCCGACCAAAAACTACAAAACCTCCGCTGATAAGTTGATGTTCGATGTTAAGGACGACAACAAGCTCAGTTTTCAGTGGGACAAGCAGGGTTTTGAAGTACCGCTCAAGTACCAGAAATAAAACCCTGTTGATAAAATTTTGTTGAGCCTGATCCATCCGGATCGGGCTTTTTTATTTTCTGATCTCCGATAAGCTCATTGCGTCGCGGTTGCGTAGCCACACCGCCTGGTTGAGCTGGGTGTTGGCCCGTATGTTCAATAGGCCGGAAGCCAGGCCGGTACCTAAAGAGAGAATGAAAAATGGCCGGTAAAAATCGCGGTTACCTGAGGCTAATGTGTATATCGTCCCGGCTGAACCCACCAGCGACACAACAAGCGCAATATTGCGGTTGCGCTGTGAACGGGAATACAACTGCATACCACCCGGTGAAAGCATAAACTCACGGCGCAGCTGCGCGCTGCCTGTATACTCGATGTTGTTGCGCACGTAGCGGTTTGGGCTGATCAGGTAGATCGTTTCACGGTCGTACAATTCCTGGATAGGGCGCCGATCAGTATCCTGCGCTTTTGCATTTTGCAAAAGGCAGAGTAGTAGCACGACGATGGAGGCACTGCGAAGTACTTTCTCTTTTGCATTAATATACACTTCTTGGGAGGACATCAGAACAGCAGTAAAATTTTTGGCAAAAAAATTAAAACGCCCACTATTGCCGCCGAAATGGCCACGATAAGTACCCCGGCGGCGGCCAGATCTTTTGTCGATTTGATGAGTGGATGGTAATCGGAGGAGACGGCATCAGCCAATTTTTCCAGCGCAGTATTGAACGCTTCTGCCGCCCACACGAGCGCGATTTGCGTAATCAACAATGCCCATTCCGTGGTAGACAGGCCGAAATAAAAGCCTGCTGTTATGGCAGAAACAGCCGCGAAGAGATGGATGCGGGCGTTGTTTTCGTAAATAAAAAGATCGGCTATGCCCTTGCCTGCATAACGAAAACTCTGGAGGGCTTTGCGAAGATCGACGGGAAATTCCATAGTGGAGCGGCTACCGCTGCTTAACAAATTCCCGCATCATCACCCACTCACGGCCCGGCGATTTAACTTTGAATGTTTCCAGGTTGCCCCGGTCTTGCAAAGTGATGTAAGCGTTCTTGCCCTTCTTGCCCCCGAAGCAAATATTGGACACCTTCTTACCGATGGTCGGAATGGTCCTGACCACTTTCCCGTCAGGTGACAGCACCGCCACCTGCCCCATGCCGTGGCGGGTCACATATAGGTTCCCATCGGCTGTGCACCGCATTCCATCCATGCCGCCGTCGGCGAATTGATGCAATAGCCGCTTATTGGAGAGTGTACCATCGGCAGCCAGATCGAAGGCCCAGACGTTGCGCTGTACGCTTTCGTTTACATACAAGGTCTTTTCGTCGGGACTCACCTCGATGCCGTTGGTGGTGCCCATATTCTCGGCCACCAGTCGAGTTTTGCCACCCGGTGCCACGTGCCACACCTGTCCGGTACCAGCTTTCCAGTTGGGGTCGGAGCAGAAAATATGCCCTGAGCGGGTAATAGCCACATCGTTTGGCTGATTCATGCGTGGTTCGTGAGTATACACGCTCACCTCCCGAGTCTCTAAATTGGCCTTCAGTACGTTGTGTCCCGTAAAATCGGCAATGTAAAAAGTGTTGGCGTCACCGAAGCGGATTCCATTCCCGGTACTTCCCTTGGGTAAGGTTATAAAAAAGCTGGTTTTGCCGCGTCGGCTGATTTTAGCAATGGTACCGTCTTGAGCAAAATTTACCGCGTATACATTCCCCTCGGCGTCCACCGCTGGACCTTCGCAGTTGTTCGTAAATTCTTCGGGTACCGTAAAGGTCTTGGTAGCAGGCGGTGCGTCCGGTTGCGCCCACGTCGAAATCAATGGGCTGAGGACCGTAAAAAAAAGAAGTAATGTTCTAGGCAAATTCATAGGCTTATAGTTTTCGAGCCAGAAAGGTAAGTGTTTTCAAGATATTGCCTATTTCTCACAAGACAAAAAAGCCGATGCATTTCTGCCCCGGCTTATCTTGTACTGGTAGTTTTTCCTGAAAAAAGTAAAAGGGTTAGTCTCTACGCATCTTTCCACTTGATGGCGCAGCCGATTGCCCTCGTAGTAGTGGTAGTAACAGGTCTTCCGGCCAAAAGGTTGGAAACGGCATCATCGACATAGTGCTTCCTGACGCTTCCCGGGTCCTGGGGATTGTCGTCCAGTGTTCCGATGTATCGGACGGTAAATTTCCCGCCGTTGTTTTGGAGTACGTAGGCTTGGGGAGTGCGGTTGGCCCCGAAGGCCCGGGCCACAGTCTGGGAGTCATCTACCAAATAGGGGTAAGCGTGGCCTTTTGCGCTGACATGTTCCTTTAATTTTTCAAAGTTATCATCCTCATACGACTTTGGGTCGCTAGGGTTGATGGCTATAACCGGGTAGCCCTGTCCGGCAAATTTTCCGTTCAAAGCCCCGATGCGATCTTCGTAAGCCTTCGAGAATGGACAGTGGTTGCACGTAAAAATGACGATGACTCCTTTCTGGTTATCGAAATCGCGGAGCGAGACAGAGCGCCCGTCCACACTCCTCAACTGAAAATCGGCCACGACATCACCGATCTTGTAATCGGCTTGCACAGGGTCAATCTTCTGGTTAGGAAAACCAGTGGCAGGCAACTGGAGCGAGACGACCATGCCCAAAAGCAATGTGCCATATATGCTAGCTAGGTATCTTTTCATTTCATAGAAATTTAACTTCTTATTTTTTTGAGGGTTCGACAGTTACTCGTCGACAAAGTAACTCAATTTGCGGTTTAGGGTTTCATAGTCAAGCGACTTTTCGTAGAAGACTCTCTTCTGCTGCTTCGTGTTGATAATCAACGTAGCAGGTAAGGCACCCGACCAATTGGCATCCACCCGCTCGATCCAGCTGTTGGCGTCGGGTTCATTGAGCAGCCACACCGTGTTTTTCAGCTTCATACGCTCGACCATTGGTACAACCCTGTCCTCCATATCATCGACAAAATCCATACTCACCAGTACTATTCTGACTTTTTGACTGGCGTAATTACGGTTAAGTTCTTCAAAGCAAGGAAGTTCTTTTACGCAGGGGCCGCACCAGGTAGCCCAAAAGTTAACGATGTAAGTCGTGTCGGTATTTGAGTTAAGTAGTTTTTCCAACACCGACCACTTCACTTCGAGTACAGTCGGCGCTTTTAGTTTAGCAACAATATTTTTTTCTTTTCTCTGCGTCTTCTCCATAATTGCTAGCAAATCGCCATTTGCGGAAGCAAATTCATTTTGGGAGTGGGCATTTATTGCGCATAATAACAGGCAGATTGTCAGCAAGTTTTTTCTCCTCATTCCTCTCATTTATCAGTTTGCCGGGACTATAACCGCCAACCCTATCAAGCATTGTGCCAAACTTTTTAGAGAAAAAGCAGGATGGCCCGAAAAGACACATTCAGATCAGCAATTGGACACGGGTCTTTCAGCTTGGTAAAAGAATTTGGGAGTACACTTTGTGAATTGAGCAACAAGTTTTTATCTTTGCCCCTCATTTCAAAAAACCAGGTCTAAATAATGTACGCAATCGTAGAAATCGCAGGTCAGCAATTCAAGATTGAAAAGGGCCGCACCATCTTCACCAATCGGCTTGAAGGGGATGTGGACGCTGCACTTGTCTTCGACAAAGTCCTCCTCACTGACGACGGAGGCACGATCCAGATTGGTGCCCCCGGCATCGACGGCGTTTCGGTCAATGCCACCATTCTCGAACACTTGAAAGGCGAGAAGGTCATCGTTTTTAAGAAAAAGCGCCGCAAAGGCTACAAAAAGAAAAACGGTCACCGTCAGTACCTGACGAAAATCCGTATTGATGATATTGTTATTTAATTTGGAATTAGGGAATTAGTGAATGTCGGACGAGGTCGCCCGGCGGTATCGTAATCTGTTATTCACTAATTGTATAATTCCATAATTCACTAATTAAAAGTTATGGCACACAAGAAAGGTGTAGGTAGTTCCAAGAACGGACGGGATTCGAATCCTAAATATTTGGGTGTAAAGCTCTTTGGTGGGCAGCACGCTAAGCCAGGCAGCATCATTGTTCGCCAGCGCGGTACAAAGCATAATCCTGGCCGCAACGTCGGCTTGGGTCGTGATCATACATTGTTTGCATTGGTTGAAGGTCATGTGGTGTTCACCAAGAAAGCCAAGGGTAAGTCTTGGGTTTCCATTGAGCCCATTGCCGCCGAAACCGGCGAAGCACAGCCCGCGGCAAATGCTCCCGTAGCTGCCGAGGCATAAGCGAATTTCGCTTTAGAATAAAGCTATTGAATTAGTCGGAAGCCCGAAGGATTTATTCCCTCGGGCTTTTGGTATTAGCCAGGCGGGTACTTTTGCTTTCTGAAATTTTTAATCGAAAACGTTTGTTTGAAAGAAGAATCAAACACGTTGCGGCTGATTGCCGGAAAATCAGTCATTGTCCATTATTCTTGTTCATTCTCCATTATGCTGAATCGCCCCGTTTATATTTATACCGAACTGAGTCCTAATCCAAACTCCATGAAATTCGTTTTGAATTTCGAGCTGGTACCCGATGGATTGTCATTTGATTACCCTTCCCACGCCGCCGCACTGGAAGAAGGGAAAGCGTCGCCGCTGGCAGCAGATATGTTCCAGTTTCCGCATGTACGGCGGGTATTCATTGCCAGCAATTTCGTAACCATCACCAAGGATGATGCCAGCGCCTGGGAGGAGGTGCTGTATGATACGAAGCAGTTTATCAAAATATACTTCGAAGAAAACCAGCCCGTTTTTGAGCCGACAACCATCGAGAGCAACACGATGATTGTAGAAGAAAACGACACGCAAACCGTACAGCAGATCAAAGCGGCCCTCGACCAGTATGTCCGCCCGGCGGTAGAGTCCGACGGCGGAGCTATCAACTTCCATTCTTTCGATGAGGATTCTGGCGCGGTGAAAGTTCTTCTGCAGGGTTCGTGCAGCGGCTGCCCATCCTCGACTTTAACCTTAAAAGCGGGTATCGAAAATCTGCTTACCCGGATGGTGCCAGGTGTGAAAACAGTCGTAGCGGAGGGAGTTTAACCCAGTGAATAATTGACGATGGATAATGGAAGAGCGAGAATTATCCATTGTCAATTATCCATTAACGAAAAATCGTCACGCTTCCGCTCTTTACAGGTAGGTCGGGATGGAGTTTGATGACGTAGTAGTAGGTGGCGGCAGGAAGGTCTTCGTTGTTGAATTGGCCTCCCCAGTCTTTGTCATAGCCCTTGGAACTGAATACTCTATTGCCCCAGCGGTTGAAGATTTCCACTTCACAATCCAGGTAAGCTGCGCTGTTCTCGATTTCCCAGGTGTCGTTGGTGCCGTCGCCGTTAGGCGTAAAACCATTGGGAATTTTGACGGGCGGCAGTACTTCTATCACTATCTCGCTTTCCGAAAAACAGCCATTGGCCATCGAGACGCGCAATCGGTAGGTTGTCGTTTGGGTAGGTGAAGCAGTGGGCTGCGCAACGTTCGGGTTGCTCAGACCGAGCGGTGGCGACCACTCATAGGTGGCCCCATCGGTCACGGAACTCCGGAGTTGAAGGCTGTCACCCCGGACAATTACTTTGTTATTCCCTAAAAAAGCCCTCGGCGCGGAAGTCACCCGTGCGGTTTGAGTAGCGGTGGCTGTGCAACCGTTTGGGGCTTTGTACGTGTAAACTACCGGGTGACTGCCCAAGCCAGCCTGGTTGGCGTCGAAGGTGTTTCCACTGACTCCTTTGCCTGAGAAAATTCCGCCCGTAGGCGTTGCAGACAGGGATAGCTTCGCGTCGGCCTGCCCGCACAGCGACGGAATAGAATCAAAAAGTACCTCGGGGGCGGGCTTCACCGTGATGCGCAGTGTGTCGGAACGGCGTGAGCAACCCGTGGTAGTATCCCTTACTTCTACAGAATAAAGCCCTGATTGCTTAACCAGGTTAATTGGGCCGATGGGGTTGGTCTGTGGCGTTTGGGCCTGGTACCACACGTAAGTGAAGCTTTTCCCCGCGTTGGTTTGCAGTACTACCGAATCTCCCTGACAGACTTCTCGAGCAGGCGCTGTTATGGAGGCAGGCGGCCTGGTGTTCAGCCGCACGGTCACCGTATCAGAGCTGACGCATTGCGTGACGATGTTGGCCGCTTTCACTATGTAAACTCCTGCTTCCGTAACGCCAGATAACGTGTTGAACGTCGCGCCAGGCAAGGCTTTGCCGTCCTTTTGCCAGCGAAACGACCACCCTGCACCGCCGATGTTTACCGTCAAATCCAGCGGCGTGCCTTCGCAGACACTTGCTTTTGGACCGGGTGTGATGTTGACTTTTTCCTGCAAACGGTACTTCACACCAAACTTTTCGCCCAGCGTGCTGGCGTTGCCGCAGCGATCGGCAAACGTTTTGACCACACTGTAAACGCCTTCCTGCGTGATGGTGATAGCGGGCCCGCTGGCATTTTTCAGGTTCACGCCGTCGCGCTGCCATTGGTAGGCAAACTGCGGGTTGCTTTCGGCTTTGAGCTGAATCGTATCACCCCGGCAGATGCCGACATCGATCAGTGAATCGCCTTCCGCGATGGTCGCTCCGGGCGGGAGCAAGGCGTCCTCAATGGCTACGGGCGGAGGATTGTCGGTGTTGCAGTCAATGACCAGGAGCTGGTAATCGCGGTGCGACTCGCCGAGTTTACGCCCCCCCCGGTATTCTTCCACCACTACACGATAAACGAACAGCCCCGTTTCGGTGGGCGTCAGGCGGATGGTTCCGGTTTTGGGATCGAGCGAAAAAGCGGGCTGACTGGGCACGGGATTGGCTGTGCCGAAACCGTTAGCCCATTCGCTCTTGGGATAAGGGCCCGCCGTAGACGGCGCCAGGGGATCAATGCCGTAGGGAGGGCGTGTGCTGCTGAAAGGGGTGTCGAGGCGATAGCGCAATTCGTCGCCGTCAGGATCTGTCGCACCCGACTCGAAAGTGTAGGCCGTGTTGCGGCAGAGGATTTCGCCGTTGGCTGCACCGAAGACAGGCGAATGATTGGCCGTCGAGACGGGCGGAAACTCGGCGTACAGCACCAGTGAGGAAGTTCCTGCCCCTTTGAGATTTCTGACGTCGGCTGAACGACAGCAACGCTCCCAGCTCACGTAGTAGCCATCTTGGTGCGCGTATTCGCTCAATGGCAACCGGGTTTCAGCACAAAATTGAACGACGTTGATTTTCAGATTTCTTGAAGCGGCACACCCCGGATTAGTGAAGGGAAGCGGCTGCTTGCTGGTTTGTTTCAGTCGTAGATCGCTGAGCCGGGCATTATCGAATTTACGAAAAAACGATACGGTGATCTCACTTTGTTCGGCGTTGGGATCGGAGCTGTTGGCATCGTAGTAGAGTGTCACGCAAACATCGTACACGCCCGTCAGATTGTTCCTGGGCGAGATTGTAATATTGCCGCCAATGACGTGCGCGGCTTGCACGGGGGCCAGTACGCTTATCGCTGCCACCCATCCCCACAAGATCCACGCTATCGCTCGCTTCGTCATTTCTCTTTTGATTTCTATTGACACCCGTTGGTGCGCAATTTCGGTGCCAATTTAGCGATAAACCGACACGAATTGAGTGAGTTTCATACACCGTACGTATTATTGCTGTCCCATCTTCAACTCTGCGTTGGTTTTTTTTATGATATCTCTTTCCTAAGCCTAAGCTCTTTGCTCTGCTTTCATCGTTAACTACCCTCGCTATCGATTCAGGTCTCCGTTACAACTTGGAATGGTTGAATTCCGAAACTCCCGCCCGCACACCTACTGAAGCTTACGTATTGGTTCAATATAGTGGGGGTATGCATGATCTAATTGTTCGGTAAGGAGAGTCGTAGAAGTATCTCCATGGAAGGCTCATATTTAAACGGTATTTGGATGGTTCAGAGCCGTATGATTTGTTTCTTCTAAAAATTTAAAACAAACCGATTCGGTCATGGTATTTAACGGTTAGAGATATTTAAAGAAGCGAAGCTATTCGGTGTGTAGCCAAAGTCGTACTTTTGCAGGCTGAATGAGGAGAATGAAATTGGAAAGCAAAAAAAGCCAATGGCTGTTAGCCGACAGCCAATAGAACAGTCACATGAGCAAGTATTATTTCCTGAAAATAAAAGAGATCACCCACGAAACGCCAGACGCCGTCACATTACACTTCTGGCATCCATTGAGTGAGGTAGTCAAGTACCAGCCCGGCCAGTTTCTGACGCTATTGCTGCCTCAGAATGGTAGTAAAGTTCGCCGGTCTTACTCAATGTCGAGCTCGCCTTATACGGATGTGTCGCTGGCTATTACCGTAAAACTGCTGCCGGGCGGCTTTGCGTCGGAGTATCTGACGAAGGAGGTGAAGGTAGACGACGTACTGGAAGTGATGGAGCCAATGGGCCATTTCGTGCCTAAGTTGGACGCCGAGCAGAAGCGCACCGTAGTACTGATCGGGGCCGGCAGTGGCATTACGCCGCTGATGTCCATCGCCAAATCGGTGCTGATGGTGGAGCAGGAGAGTACAGTCTATCTGCTTTATGGCAACCGCAATGAGGAAAGTATTATTTTCAAAAATCACCTGGATGCCCTTCAGGAGAAATACGGCGAGCGCTTTCAATTGATCTATACGCTCAGCCAGCCCTCGGCAGCCTGGATCGGCGAAATGGGAAGGCTTAACAAAAGCCAGATCCTGAAAATCATGGAAGGCTTGCCTAAGCCCGACCCCGCTGCAACCGACTACTACCTATGCGGTCCCGAGGATATGATGGAGGAAGCCAAACGCGCCCTGGACATCCTGGACGTTCCCGCCGAGCGTATCCACAGAGAAAGCTTCCTGACTGCCACCACCGCCAAAGCCCACGGCGATGTCACCGAGGCTCCGGAGGATGTCGATGACGATTCGCCGAAGGGGCACGAAGTGACAGTACTTTACGAAGGCAGTGAGTATAAATTTCGGGTAGAACCGCACCAAACTGTGCTGGAAGCGGCGCTGGATCTGGACATCGACCTGCCTTATTCCTGCCAGGCGGGTATGTGTACCGCCTGTATGGGACGCTGCGTATCAGGAAAAGTGCATTTGGACGAAGAAGATGCGCTATCAAAAAGCGAATTGGACGCGGGCTTTATACTCACCTGCGTCGCGCATCCGATGAGTGACGATGTGGTACTTGAAGTGGAATAACTACATATGACAAAGGTAGTTGTCAAGTGTTACTTGCATTTGTCCAGTACTTCTTTTGCCAGCTTTTTCGCCAGATCCAGGTTCACGGCTTTTTCCTTACTCACATTGGCAACGATTTGGAAAGTAGTCGCACCTACTAAAACCGTCAGGTAGTTTTCCTCTTTATTGAACGAGGCAGCATCGCCAAGCCCCGGCACGTCCTCAAACTTATCTTTGGCCGCCATACCTTTGGCCATGCCTGCTGCTGTTTCGGCTTGTTCCTTGGAATAATTAGGGTCGCTTTTGATTCGTTCCTCGGCTGCTTTGAAGGCGAGATCCATTTCCTCCTGCGTAGGATTGCGGTAATAGGCCTTGAAGTTTTCGAGAGGCGTTGCTTTTTTACCGATCATAAATAAATCGCTTCCCAGCCACATCACGCCAATCTCATTTTGGAGAGGAATCTCCATAGTCGAGTTGCCTATTTTTATTATTCGAGTGCGGTCGCTTTTCCAGGAATAAAGGTACTTGTCTTTGGACGCATCACGTTCAGGAGCGCTTTTGTCGTACTTCATCTTGGCATCGGGCATTTCACCGGTGTAGTGCTTCTTGATGACATCCAATGGCAGGAGTTCATCCATTTTGCGTTGGTACGAAAGAACACAGTCACCCTTTCCCGAGTCGTTGGTGGTAGCATCTTCTGTGGAGAGTAAAGAGGTGATAGTTGCGCTGGTACCTTCAGCATCGCCGCCGCAGGAAACCAAAAGCAGGGAAATAGCCAGCAGGGCCAGAAAAAGCAGGTTTTTTCTCATAAAAATTGCCAGGAGGAAGATGATTTTGGGGGGAGGAAGCGGTAAACGATTTGAATACACAAAGCAGGAATATATTTTGGCATCTGGCAATAATGGCCTAGCAATCGGAATCACAATAGCTGCTATTGGTTGCCACTACCTATCAACAGGTTTTTACACCCTTTGCTTGATGGGTAGCCACGAAAAATCGGGCAGGCATTTCGGTAGATTGTGAGGCAGTCGAACTCTTCATAAATGGAGTGCACAACGCCGCAAAACCATTAATCCTGCATCACGCTTTATGAAGAAGTACGTCGCCGCCATCGACCAGGGCACCACCAGTACCCGTTGCATCCTGTTTGACCGACAGGGCAATATCGTTTCCGTAGGCCAAAAGGAACACGAACAGATTTATCCAAAGCCCGGCTGGGTGGAGCATAATCCCGACGAAATCTGGAAAAACACCCTGGAAGTCATTGCCCTGGCGCGGATCAAGGCCTCCGCTGATGTCGGCGAGGTGGCCGCCGTTGGCATCACCAACCAGCGTGAAACCACGGTTGTCTGGAATCGCCGAACCGGAAAAGCCTATCATAATGCGCTGGTCTGGCAGGACACCCGGACGGGTACTTTGGTGGCTAAATACGAAAAAGAGGGCGGCATCGACCGCTTCCGGGCCATCACCGGACTCCCGCTAGCCACCTATTTCAGCGGCTTAAAGCTGAAATGGCTACTGGACAACGTAGATGGCTTGCGGGCCGACGCTGAGAAAGGCGATGCGCTTTTCGGTAACATGGATTCTTTTCTGATCTGGAACCTTACGGGTGGCGCAAAGAGTGGGATTCACGTGACGGACGTCACCAACGCCAGCCGCACCCAGCTCATGAATCTGCGAACCCTACAATGGGACGCGTCGATGTTGAAAGCCTTTGATATCCCCGAAGCCATGCTGCCCGCCATCAAGAGCAGCAGCGAGGTGTATGGCCACGTTGCTTCGGAGTCTCTGCCGGGCGTTCCGGTGGCCGGAGCACTGGGCGACCAGCACGCCGCCCTCGTCGGACAAGCCTGTTTCGAACCTGGTATGGCCAAAAATACCTACGGTACGGGCTGTTTTCTGGTGATGAATACCGGGGACGAATTGCAGGTTTCAGAAAAAGGCCTGCTCACCACGATTGCCTACAAGTTCGGCGACCAGCCTGTGCAGTACGCGCTGGAAGGTAGTATTGCCATCGCGGGAGCACTGGTGCAGTGGGTACGCGATAATCTGGGATTGATCAAAAAAAGCAGTGACATCGAACAATTGGCCCAAAGTGTGGCCGACAACGGTGGCGCTTACTTCGTTCCGGCTTTCTCGGGCCTGTATGCTCCCTACTGGCGCAACGATGCCCGTGGCGTCATCGCCGGACTTACGCGTTATGTCACGAAAGGCCATATCGCCCGCGCCGTGCTGGAAGCGACCGCTTACCAAACCGTGGACGTGGTGAATGCCATGGAGGAGGACTCGGGCATCGAGCTGAAATCGTTACGCGTGGATGGCGGTATGGTGGCAAACCAGATGCTCATGCAGTTTCAGTCAGATATGCTGAATGCTCAGGTCGTGGCTCCCGCCGTCGCCGAAACTACCGCTCTGGGCGCGGCTTACGCGGCGGGGCTAGCCGTAGGCTACTGGAAAGACCTCGATGACTTGCGGAAAAACTGGGCGATTGCACAAACCTGGAACCCGAACATGGAAGAGGCTCAGAGAACGGAACTTTATAATGGCTGGCAGAAGGCGGTAACGAAGTCGTTTGGTTGGGAGGAGTAAGGGAAGAAAATTTCCTATTGCCTGAATTCCTTAACTGATTTATTATGACTCAGCTCCCAGCCTAACCATCCCAAAACTACCAGGTACTCCACCGCCACGACCCATAGATTCTCCTGGAAACCGGACTGCCCGTAAGCCACGTAAGTCAACGGCAGCAGCGCTGACCACGCGATAGGGAACCGGAATCGGGACAAAACGCTCAAAGCGAGGAGTGGCACAATGTACCACGGGTGCACCGTCGTAGCGCAAAGCAGGTAGGTGGTGAGTGCAAAAAGCCAGCGCTCGGGCAGGGAAAGTTTAAGTTTTTTAGACCACGAGAAAAACAATATTAGCGAGATAGAAACCAACGCCAACAACGGTCCGATGGTGGCAATCGGGTTGTAGCCCATGACGAATGTGCCGATTCCCCGCAACAGGTAGTACAGACTGGCGTTAAACTCGAATCGACGAAAGTACAGGTCGAGGCTGGTGGAGATATTCTCAATAATCGTCAGGTTGAAGAAAAACAGGAAGGGCAAAAGAAAAACTACCCCCGCCGTCAGGACATATTTCAGGCTTTTTTCCCAATCTTTTTTGTTCAATAGGGCTGGAATAAAAATGAGCGGCAACAGCTTCACGCCCGCCGCCAGGGCCAGGGAAGTCGCCGAGGAGGTTTGTTTTTGTTTCAAATAAAAGTACAAACCTGCCAGCAGAAAGCAGATCGTTAGCCCTTCATAGTGAAGGTTACCTAC
The DNA here is from genome assembly GCF_014651615.1 of Persicitalea jodogahamensis. Lineage (GTDB taxonomy): Bacteria > Bacteroidota > Bacteroidia > Cytophagales > Spirosomataceae > Persicitalea > Persicitalea jodogahamensis. The sequence continues at coordinate 257,159 of NZ_BMXF01000001.1, forward strand.
TAACTCCACGATAGCCAGCGGATTTAGCGCGTACAGCAGTACGCCTCGCTGCGCCTGAGTTTGGTCTTTCCCCAATATATTCAGAAGCTGATAAAGCAACCAAAGTGTCGCGAGCTCGCCTAAAAAAATGGGCAGCCGTAACCAGAACACGGTTGCCCATTCAGTTTCGCCCAGCGTAGTCGCTGCTGCAAACCAGCCTTGCAGCAGCGGCGGATACACCGTGTAGTAGTCGGGGGAGTTGAGTTTTTGGAATAAGGCTTCCGTCAGCCCGGCCTGGAAGGCGATGGCAGTAGTGAGAATTTCGCTGGGTAGGTACAGAAAAGGATTATAACCATGGGCCAGCAACCGCCCGTCCCAGATGAAGCGGTACACGTCGTCGGAAAGATTCGGAAAGTGCAGCATCCCGAATAGGCGAAAAACGACCGCCGCACCGATAAGAAATTTAAAAGGTACTTTGGCCCAATCTCGAATCGCGATTCCGTAGAGCAGAAATAATATTCCCCACAGACTCAGCAAGGTAACGGTATCGCTGCGGGTAGTTTGGAATAAAAAGAAGAATCCCGCTGCCGCTGCCATGATTCCGACAGCCCACAGTAGCCGACTCATGGCTTGGCCAGTGAATGCCGTACCGACCAGTAGGCGATGAACCCAAATCCCAGCACCAGCACGGTATGGAAAGCCAGCGCGCTATAATTATGAGTGACAAGCCCCAGCACGATTCCTCCCAGAAAATAGAGCACCAGCCCCCATTCCACCCAGGTGAGCGGCGGAATTTTGTGAACCAGATAGGCATTGGCCTGCCAGCGGTCGCCGCGTTGGTTGACATTGAACTTTGGGGTACGTACGAAGGGTGTTTTTCGGCCTAAGTACCCTTCCAGTACCGCCACGGCGTTGTGCAGGGATAGCCCGAGCATGATCGCCAAAAAGGTTGGAAACATGACGACGAACTCCCAAAAAGTACCTCCGCGTCGCCGGAAGGCCGTCCAGTAAAATACACCCATGATAATCAGGCTCAACTGAAAGAAAGTCAGCCAGCCCCAGCCTAGTTTCAGGCCCAGCATCGGGACACTCAGCAGGGCGGTCGCCAGTGTGGCGATAAAAATAGAGCTGTTGAGCAGGTGGAAGGAGGCATACCACTTCGTGGCGAAGGAGAGGTCAGGCGAGCGCCATACATTACCCAGATTTTTACGGGCGCACTCGGCGGCGCCTTTGGTCCAGCGGTACTGCTGCGATTTCACGGCGGGAACCGTCACAGGTAGTTCAGCAGGTGAAACCAGACCTTCGAGATACACAAACCGCCAGCCACGCTGCTGGGCCCGGTAGCTGAGGTCGAGGTCTTCGGTGAGCGTATCCGCCGACCATCCGCCCGCGTCGATGATGGTACTTTTACGCCAGACACCCGCCGTGCCATTGAAATTGATAAAATGCCCACCCGCATTGCGCCCTACCTGCTCGACGGTAAAGTGCGCATCCAGTCCGAAGGCCTGCATACGCGTAATGAGGGAATAGTCTTCGTTAAGATGCCCCCAGCGCGACTGAACCACGCCCACTTCCGCATCGGAAAAATAAGGAATGGATTTTTTTAAATATTCCGGTTTCGGTACAAAATCCGCGTCGAAGATGGCTATAAACTCACCTCGCGCGGTGGTAAGGCCATAAGCAAGTGCTCCCGCCTTGAAGCCCGTCCGATCGCTGCGGCGGATGTGTTTTATATCAAACCCCCGCGCTGCATATTCCGCTATTTTCCGGGCGATGATTTCCACGGTATCGTCGGTCGAATCATCGAGTATTTGGATTTCCAGCAATTCCTGCGGGTAATCGAAAGCCACCACCGCCGCCATCAACCGCTCGATCACGTACCGTTCATTGTACACGGGTAGTTGCACCGTGACTACGGGCCAGGTTTTTGATTCAGGAGTACCCCGAACGGAGTCGCCCGCCCACCCCGTCGGTTTGTGGTTCTGTGGCTCTGTGGCTTCCTCCTTCCAATAGGCAAAAACCAATCCCACCTGCGATAAACTGTACGCGAAAATGAACAGGATAGCCAGCAGAAAAGGAATCAGAACCAGGTATTGAAGAAAAGTCAAAGGAAGAGGATCGTTTGAAAAACAGGTCAGTTTCAAAATTACTCAAAAAACAGGCCTGGGGATGATATGTTCATTACTACGCATGAAGGCGCAGTGAAGTTGCTCCAATTGTGGCACCATCCGCCTTATCTATATTTGAATATCCAGCTAAGAATTTTGTATCCCGCCAGTACCGTTCCTTTCACGGTGCCTGATACCTTGGAATGGCCGATGCGCTTGCGGTAAGTGACGGGTACCTCGCCCACGGCCATGCCCATTTTGGCAGCTTTGAGCTGCATTTCCACGGTCCAGCCGTAGGTCGTATCCTGCATCTGCATGGCGATGAGCTTGTCAAAACGGATCGCGCGAAACGGACCTAGATCGGTGTAAGTGACGCCATAAAAGCGCTTGATCAGTGTCGTTGCCAGCCAGTTGCCAAATACCTGCTGCGGTGTCATGGCACCAGACTCGCGCTCGCCCAGTGCCCGCGAGCCGATGACCATATCGAGATTATTTTCGAGCAAATAATCCACAATTTTGGTCAGTTCTTCGGGATAGTCTGAATAGTCGGCATCCACAAAAACCAGAATTTCCGGCGGATCAGGTTTGTTTTTGAGGTACTCTATTCCTTTCAGGCAAGCGTAGCCGTAGCCCTGGCGAGGTTCATCCAGTACCGTTGCTCCTGCTTCCCGGGCATTCCGTCGCGTATCGTCGCGCGAGTTGTTATTGACCACCACCGTTTCCCGCACGGAATCGGGTAGGTCGCGTACGACGTTACCTACCGAATTTTCTTCGTTAAAAGCGGGAATGACGACGTCGATCAGGATATTTTGCAAAAGGCTTTCGGCTTTCGGCGGTCGGCTTTCGGCTTTTTCAGAGTAGCCAAGTTAGAAACCGAAGCCCGTTTTCTTTAAGAGTCAGGTGCAAAAGTAGGGATTTAAGGAGCTTTTTTATTCACTCAATCACTCATTCTCTCAATCAAAACTGATTTTTAATGAAAATCTCCTTCATTGGGGCCGGAAACGTGGCCTGGCATTTGTCACAAGCCTTCGAGGCGGCCGGGCACCTTATCTGCGAGGTGTACAGCCGCGACCCGCAGCACGCCCGGCAATTAACGGCTCTCTTGTACGACACGGCTATCCAGCCCGACCTGAATTTTTCTGAAAGCGTTGCGGACCTGATCCTGATTGCGGCTTCCGATGATGCATTGGAAAGCATCATGGAGCGCGTCGTGTTACCCGACGGTGTGATCCTGGCCAATGCTTCGGGTAGTCGCTCGCTGGCCGATTTACAGCATTTGGTCGAAGTCCACAGCGACGTCCCCGTGCGGACGGGCGTGCTGTATCCACTACAAACTTTTACCAAGGAGGTGAGGCTGGACTATACCGAAATCCCTTTTTGCATCGAAGCTACCGACGAAGCGACGGAGGAAGAGCTAGTCAAACTGGCGCAGACCATCAGTCAGAGCGTGCAGATCGGTGACTCGGAGGAGCGCCGCAATTTGCACATCGCGGCGGTGTTTGCCTGTAATTTCACCAACCATCTGTTCTCGATTGCCCACGATTTGCTGGCGCACGAGCAGTTGTCTTTTGATTTGTTGAAACCCCTGATTCAGGAGACCACCCACAAGGCGCTGCAAACTTCCGACCCTGCCACGGTACAGACAGGCCCCGCCCGCCGCGCCGATTGGGCCATGACGGCCCGGCATCTGGAATACCTGCAGGAACTCAATCCCGAGTGGACGGCAATTTATCGCCTGATGACGGAAGACATCCGCGAGCGGCACTTCGACGACTGACCTAGCCATTCTCAGCGGGGCATTCCCTCGATCCAGGCCCGCACGAGTTGTACGCCTTCCTGGTGTACCGAGCGGCGGCCTAGCTCGGGCATCATCACGCCGGGATCGGTGGATTCGAGCCGATGCACCAGAATCGATTGGTCTGGCTGGCCCGGAACGATGCCGTAGAGCCGCCCACCCGTGCCGCGTCCGGCGGCGACGGGGGCTTTCATCACGCCCAGCCGGGTAGGGTCGGTTTCCTGCCAGTGCAGCAAAAGTCCCGACGAGCGGGCGGGCCCGGCGGGACTGTGACAGTGGGCGCAGTTGATGTCCAGCCAGGCGCGGGCGCGTTCGGCAACGCTACCTGTGCCGGGGGCATCCCAGCGGGGTGTTGTGGGTACTTCTTCCAGGTCGGGCAGGGCCGTGAGCAGGCCCAGGCGCTGCCAGTGTACCAGTTGATTTTCGGTAGTGTCGGCGTAGGCCAAAGTACCGTTGAGTTGCCGGGCTGAAGGGCCAATAGGCAGCAGTTTTTCGTTCTGATTGTGGCAGCCTTTGCACTGATTCAGGTTAGGCATCGAGTAAGTGAGTGTGCGCTTATCGCCCTGTTCGTCGATCCAGGCTACCTCCTTGCTGTCGCCCGCTACTTCCAGGAGAGCGTCGGTTTGCTCTTCGTTCCAGATGTATTCCAAGGCCTTCCAGCCGTTGGACTCATGCAACAGCAGTCGGGTTTCCATGAGCCGCCGCCCCAGTGCGGGGTTGCGGGCGTCTTTGGGATAATAAAAAGTCTTGATAAGTACCGTCCCGACCGGGAAGTCCAGCACCTGATCGGGGTTATAGGCAGCCGATTGACCATTGGGAAACTTCACGAAGCGAAGTTTTTGGGCGTAATCCGAAAAGAGCGGCGTGTTCAATGCGTAGGGAATCACGCCCGCCGCCGGACGCTGCTCCGCCGGATTTCCCGCAAAAAATCCGTATTCGGATAACATTTCCTTTGGGGCCAGCGGCATAGTGTCCGCGGAAAGCATGGCCTCTTTGAAAGAAAAAAGATAACCTGCCGCTGCCAGGAAAAAAAAGTACTTGACCGTCCGCATCATCTATCTCAGGGTTAGCTCGGCTTTTTTCAACGGATCGAGGGTACAGTCGTAGGGGGATGCGTCCCGCGACACCTGCTTGAAATTATGGGCCGCATCCAGGGTCGCGAAAGAGGCATTCTTGTTGTTTCGCACACAGATAGGCGTCATTTCAGGATGGTCTTTATCCAGGATGCCATCGAAAATGATGTCCGGCACTTTCCGGCCAAAGCGCAGCTTGTACTTGAACATCAGGCCCAGTCGCCCTTTGCCCTGGTACTTCACCCGTTCGCGCTGGTAGCGGTTGTCATGGATGGAAACGCGGGTTGGGTAGGGGTAATAGAGCGAGTCGGTCAGCGGCTTTTCAGTGAGGTAGTAACTGATGACACCCGTCCCCAGGCTATTGTTGCCGATGATTTCATTATCAAAGATCTCCACGTCATTGGTGGCCAACACTAAAATCCCCGTTCCCTGCGGAACGCTGGCCACGATGTTGCCTTCGGGCGCGAAGTTGGGGTAGTTATTGTTATGAATCTTGTTATTGAAAACGCGCACGTTGCCGCCCTTTTTCTGCACCAGGTCGGGCAGGTCGAAGACCAGAATGCCGCCCGTGTTTTCGGTCGCCTCGTTGTCGTACACATCGGCCATCTGCGAGTTCTCGATTTCGATTCCCGCCACGTTGTGGTAGGCACGCGAATTGCGCACGACGATGTACTTCGATTGCCCCACGTAAATCCCCGCGTCGGAGGCCCCGATGGCCTCACATTCTTCAATCAGCACATTGGTGCACAGGACGGGATACAAACCGTAGGCCCCGTTTTCGGCTTTGGGTTCGCCCGTCCATTCGGTTTTCACCCGACGGAAAGTGACGCCGTCGAGGTTCATGGTTTTGATGGCATCGCCTTTGGCATCCTGCACCGTAAAATCCTGTAAAACAATATTCTGCGCATTACTCACCCGCAAGCCCTCGGCCCCTTCGGTCTGGTTTTTAAAACTCAGAATCGTCCGGTCTTTGCCTGCGCCCAGTAAAGTGATGTCTTTCTTACCTTCCAGCGAGAGGGTACCGCTGATCGGGAATGTCCCGGCGTCCAGCCGGATGGTGTCGCCGTCTTCGGCCAGAATAAGCTGCCGCTGTAGTTTTTTCTGAAAATCGGGTCGGGCCGCGGTCGGTTGGGCCTCGTTCGTTTGAGCGCAAACTGCACCCGCGAGGAAGCTTAAGAAAAGGAAGACGGGAAATTTCATGGCTGCGTGGGAGGATTTTATGGATTGTAAAAATAATAAAAAATCCCCGCAAGCGTCAATAATACTTTGGAAGCTGTCAAGCGAGTTTTTTGATAAAAATGCCGTCCAACGGCTTAATCAATTCGGGCAGCTTCCTGTCAGCCAACGCGCTGCTTTCCTTTCCCTCTCGCAATCTCAAGCAGCGTGGCTACATTCGCCAGATTCTTCACCAAGGAAAAAAAACCATTATCGGGAAGTACCTTATGTCTGACAAACGGTTCGCCCTTTTGCGAGAGTTCGGTAAACCAGCCGCCGGAAGCAAGGTCGGGAAAATGCGCCCAAACGTACTCGTGCGTTTGCTCGAACATTTCCAGAAACACAGGCCGAGCCGACAGCAAGTGTGCTTTCATCAGCGTCTGTAGGGCTTCCAGTTGCACCCATGCCAATTTGTGGTTCCAGCGCGGTTCTAGGGGCGGCTTGCCTTTCAGGTCCATGCGATAATAAAAACCGCCGGGCGACGCTTCGCCGGGCGACGCCTCGCCCGATGCCTCATCCCAGGCCGCGCGGACGGTCAGCTCAGTGAGGTCGAGCATCTGGTTGAGCAATTTGCGATTTCGGGTTCGGTCGGCGATGTCCATCATGAAATTAGCCACTTCGAACACCCGTCCTGGCACCAGCGTTCTCCCTGCGGGACAGTCCCAAAAGTGGCCTTCGGGTGTAATGTTTTCCAACAGGATGTCGGAACGCTTGTCATAAAAGTCATCGGTCAGCTCTGCCACGTAGCCGTTGAGTGTTTTCTGGAACCATTTTTTATCGGCGTAGGATTCCGAAGCCAACAGCGCGTGGCCGATCAGGGCGAATTCTTCCAGGTTTTTGAACGCTCGTCCGATTGGCGTTCCGCCGCCCGACGGACCACCGCCAGGATTTTCTTTTTGTTTTTTCAGAGAAGAATCTCGTTTCCGCAGTACCCTGGCGAGGGTTTTCTGCACGTCGTCGGCGTAAGCATCTCCGCCCGTCGCCTGGGCGAGTTGACTCAAAGCCAGCGTGGCGTACAAAGCCGGAAAATGGTCGGTTGCCTTGCTAAGGGATGTTCCCCGGCGGTCGAGCTGTTGATACCAGTTCCCTTTGGCATCGCGGCCCTTTTCCAGTAAAAAATGAACCGTTTTCTGCGCCAATTCCAACCACGCGGGATTTGGGCCAAGCTGGTTATACGCAAAGGCAAAAGCCCAGGCCGCTTGGGCCTGCAACGCCACGGGTTTATCGGTGGATATGATTTCGCCCCTTTCGTCCAGAGCTTCAAAAACTCCTCCATACTGTGGATCGAACGCATGACTTTCCCAAAACGGAAGGATATTCTGCGTCAGTTCGTGGCGGTATTGCTCGGCTAGTTTTTTTATGTCCATGCGAACAAGGCTGGGTGCCGGGGAAAGGATTTGAAAGTAGGGGAAAACCAAAAATAGCGTTAATTTCGGGCTGAACCCAAACTTACAATTCATGAATCCACCCCTGACCGACCGCCTGCTGCGTATCAAATCATTCATTTTTGACATTGACGGTGTACTGACCGACGGCCGCGTGCTGGCTCTCGAAAGCGGCGAGCAGCCACGTTCGTTCCACGTCCGTGACGGCTATGGCATCAACCGCGCCCTGCTCATGGGCTATCGTGTGGCAATCATCTCGGCCCAAAATCAGGTTGGTGTCCGCAAGCGGCTGGAATACCTGGGCGTGAAGGATATTTTCATTGGTTCATCGCCCGACGGCAAGCTGGCTATCTACGAAAAATATTTGGCTGAAAACGATCTAGACGAAGAAGAAGTCGTCTTCATGGGCGATGATATCCCCGATTTGGAAGTAATGCAGCGAACTGCCGTGCTGGGTGCCTGCCCTGCCGACGCGGTGGACGAAATCCTGGCCACCGCCGACTACGTTTCGCCCTACAACGGCGGCTTTGGCGCGGGACGCGACCTGATCGAGCAAGTGATGAAGGCGCAGGGGACGTGGATGGCATGGGTAGAAAAATGACGTTAGATATTGGACGCTGGATTCTGTGAAGCGCCGAGATTTACATCCAAAGTCCAGTGTCTAACTTCCAGAATCAAAAATCAGAAACCAGCATGAAAATTCTCCACACCGCCGATTGGCACATTGGTAAAAAACTGGATCACTACCCGCGCCTCGACGAGCAGAAACTTGTGCTGGACGAAATCTGTCAGATCGCCGATCGGGAAGCGGCGGATTGCGTGGTTATTGCGGGCGATTTGTTCGACAATTTCAGCCCGTCGTCCGAAGCGACCGAGCTACTGTACAGTACTTTGCACTGCCTGTCGGCCAACGGCGCCCGGGCGATTATTGCCATCGCCGGCAACCACGACTCGCCCGAGCGCATTGAAGTACCCGATGCCATGGCGCGAGCCTGCGGCATTATTTTCGTCGGCTTTCCCAACGCCGAAGTAAAGCCTTTCCGCACGCAGGCGGGCGTGGAAGTGGTGAAGGTCGATAAGGGGTTTGTAGAAATAAAACTACCCAGAATTGATTTCCCGCTCCGCGTGCTGCTCACTCCCTACGCCAACGAACAGCGGCTCAAAACCTTCCTCGGCCTGGAAGACACCGAGGCCGCCCTGAGGATGCACCTACAAAGTCATTGGCAGCAACTTGCCGACAAATACCTGGACGATGAGGGTTTTAACCTGCTTGTGACCCACCTCTACATGATGCGCAAGGGCGGCGAGATGCCCGAAGAACCCGACGACGAGCGGCCCATCCTGAACATCGGCGGGGCGCAGGCGGTGTTTTCTGAAAACATTCCCGCTCAAATCCACTATACGGCCCTCGGTCACCTGCACCGTTATCAGGTAGTTGACAAAGTACCCTGTCCGGTGGTGTATTCCAGCAGTCCGCTGGGGTACAGCTTTTCGGAATCAAACCAGACCAAGTACGTGGTACTTTTGGAAGCGGAGGCCGGAAAGCTCGCAAGTTATCAACCCATCGAACTTCAACAGGGTAAAAAACTCCACCGGGGCAAGTTTGAAAATGTGGACGAAGCACTGACCTGGCTGCAAGAACACCGCGACGACCTGGTACAAATCACGATGGTGACCGAAGAGTACCTGGCCTCGGCCGATAAGAAGCGCCTGCTGGACGCCCACCCGGCCCTGATGGCGATTATCCCCGAGATCCGCACCAAAGAAGCCAAGGCCGAAGCCGCCGAACGCCTCCGCCTCGACCCCGAGAAGCTCTCCATTGAAGAACTCTTTGTCGATTATTTCAAGAACAGCAAAATCGGCGCGGGGCAAGTACCCGGTGATTCGCTGCTGGATTTGTTCCGGGAGGTGCGGGCGCTGGATGAAGCAGAAGAATAGAAGAGCGCCAAAGACATAAGGTAACATTGTCCGTCCGGGCGGCTCAGTCTTTTGCAGTTTACCGGTCCTTTTGACTAAATCATACAAATAGAGTAGAAAACGGAACAGAAGTGATACTACTGTTAATGCTTTTATGACATCACCAGCAAGTCAAAGGTACTGTCCACGATCCACACTCAATTATCCCCTATTTTGATACCCCAAAACCTCACCATCCAGGGATTATATTCCTACAAAGAAACCCAGGAAATCGACTTCACGCGCCTGACCGAAACGGCCATTTTTGGTATTTTCGGGAAAGTCGGTAGCGGCAAGTCGTCTATTCTGGAAGCAATTACTTACGCGCTTTACGGCGAAACGGACCGCCTCAACAAATCAGGCGATGACCGTAATTACAACATGATGAACCTGCGGTCGGACTCGTTGCTGATCGACTACGTGTGCCGGGCCGGGCCGGAGGGGCACAAGTACCGCTTCACGGTGAAGGGGCGGCGTAACGGCAAGCAGTTCGATAAAGTAAACACCTTCGAACGCAAGGCGTACCAGTGGTCAGACGAAGCGGAAGACTGGGCGCCGCTGGAAGTCGATAACGCTGCCGAGAAAATCATAGGCTTGAGTTACGACAATTTTAAGCGCACGATTATTATTCCGCAGGGGAAGTTTCAGGATTTTCTCGATCTGCCGCAGGCGCAGCGCACCCGGATGATGAACGAGATTTTTCAACTAAACCGTTATGACCTGGCCGATAAGGTCAAAATCCTGAAAAATCGCAACGATAACCAGCTCGAAAACCTGGCCGGAAAGCTGACTCAACTCGGTCAAACTACCCCTGAGTCACTGGCGCAGTCGAAACGGGATTTGAAAAACGCCCAGTTGCTCATCAGGCAAAACGAAGGTGTGGTAAAGGAATTGACCGAAAATGATAAACAGCTTGAAACGCTGCGCCAGCTTTTTGAGGAAAAACTGACTGCCGAGCAGAAGATAGAGGTACTTGCCAGACAGGAGCAGGATTACAACGCCCGCGCCACGCGGCTTGACCGCTACCAGTTGTGCCGTAATACCTTCAAGCTGGTACTTAATCAGAAAACCATCCAGGAAGCGGCCCTGGCGCGGGACCGGGGTACTTTACAACAAAAGGAAAAAGCGGCGGCGGAAGTGCAACAGCAGATCGCGGGTGAGCAGAAAAAGCTGGACGAAATTTTGCCACATTATGAGAAGCGGGATGCACTGAAAAAAGAAGCTGAGGAACTGGCCCTGGTGCTGACTTTGGCGCAGGCCAAGGAAGAACAGGTTAAATTACAGGAAGACCAAAAGCGTGGGAAGTTGGCTGTGCTGGAAAGAAGAGACCTCATCGCTCAACTCACGGAGCAGAAAGGTACTTTGGAAAAATCGCAGGACGAGGCGAAAGCCGGGCGCGTGGATTTGGAAGTGGTGACCAAGGTAGCCGAGTGGTTCTCGACCAAAAATTCGCTGCTGACGACTAAAGAATCCCTGAAGAAAGATGCCAATGCGGTCGCCAGAGACGAAGAAAAACTCGAAGGGACTAAGTCGGACCTGATGCTTGCCGCGCCTTTCGATCAACTTTTCGGCCCTGAAGATGCCGCAATGACGCCCGCCCAGGTTCGCGAGCGGCTCGATCAGGAAAAGCAGACGCTCGTCGGCCAGAATGCCGAACTGGACAAACAAATCCTGCACCTTAAAACCCAGCGTGAACTCCGGCAGTATGCCAGTGATTTGCAGCCGGGTGCTCCCTGTCCGCTCTGTGGCTCGGTGCATCACCCCAACGTGATGGGCGGGGCCAATGTGATCGACAACGAATTGAAGGCCTTTGAGCAGAGGCAGCAAAAACTGCGCGAGACGGAAACGGCCTATGACCAACTTAAAAACCACCTGACCGGGCTGGAAAACGAGTTGGCATTCTATGAAAAACAGAAAAAGACAATTCGGGAAAAATGGGATGAAAATAAGGCAGCTTTGGCGCAGCACGATGCAGGTTTTGAGTGGACGGGTTTCTCTAAGGACGATGAAAAAGCGGTGAAAGAAGCTTTTCAGGTAGCCCGTCAGCAGCAGGCAGCCATTCAGAAACTGGAAGATGAGTACAAAAAAAAGGAACGGGAACTCAGTGAAGCGCGGGAGGTACTTGACAACAAAATCAAGCCTGCGCTGGATATGATTGAGTTGAAACTAGCCACCAAACTGGCCGAAACCGATACTCTGCAAAAGCAAATCACTCAGCTGGATGTGGCGGAATTTGCCAGCCAAACGGCCGAGCAAATCAAGTACCGCATCCACGCCCAGAATACTACCTACCAGAAACTCACCAACGACTACGACCGCCTGACGAAGCAAATCCAGACGCTGACAGACCAGCAAAATGTACTTTCGGGTGAGATCGCCTCGCTTAAAACCAACACTCAACAACAGGCCGAGGCTCTTCGTACGCTGAACGAAAACCTGGCAAAAGACATTGCCGACTCCGACTTCGCTGATGAAGGCGAGATCGTGACCATGCTGCAGTCGGAACTGGACGTTGCCACCGAGCAAAAACAAATCGAAGCGTATCGCCTGGCGCTGAATACCGCCCGCGCGACTCTGAAATCGCTGGAAGAAAAAACGGACGGCCTGCGCTACGACGCCGAAATCCACCGAAAACTACGTATCGATCTGGAAGAAAAGACAACCCGCCTCAACGAACTTCGCAAAGAAGAGGGAGGCCTGGCCAATCAGGTTAAAAAGCAGGAGCAGGATCTGGCGCAGCAGGGTGATTTGCGCAAGGAAAAGGAAAAACTCGACAACCGCGCCGGTGATATCGACACGCTGACCAAGTTGTTTAAAGCCAGTGGCTTCGTGAGTTATGTGTCGGCCATGCACTTGCAGAACCTGTGCAACCAGGCCAATGCCCGCTTCCATAAAATGACGCGCCACCAGCTGCAGCTTGAACTTTACGAACCCCGCCCGGCGGAATACGATTTTCAAGTCCGCGACCTGCTGAACGAAGGCCGCACCCGCGCCGTCAAGACGCTCTCGGGCGGACAGAAATTCCAGGTTGCGCTGGCGCTGGCGTTAGCATTGGCTGACCAGATTCATAACCAATCGCACGCGCTGCATAACTTTTTCTTCCTCGACGAAGGCTTCGGATCGCTCGACAAGGATTCGCTGAGCGAAGTTTTCGAGACCCTGCAATCGCTGCGCCGCGAAAACCGCATTGTTGGCGTCATCTCACACGTGGAGGAGCTTCAGCAGGAAATCCAAAATCACTTGAAAATAGAAATGACCGAGCAGGGAAGCGTGGTGGTGCCGCATTGGGGGTAGTCTGGGGGCTGTTGGACAAGGTTTTAGTCATCTTTTTTGAAAAAGGAACTTACCTTTTCAAGGTTGATTTGATAATAGTTACCGGAGAGTCTTATTTTTGCACTAGTCTCAACCTTTCCCTACTCTGATGGGTCTGGATTTTCAAATTCACAATTCTTAAACCTTCACCATTATGCGCAAGATTTACCTGTTTCTCTTGTTGGCCGTGCTGGCTTTGCCCGCTTCGGCTACCGTCCGCTATGTCGATGCCAATCGACCCGACAACGCCGGCAACGGACTTTCCTGGGCCACGGCCCACAAGCACTTGCAATCCGCCTTATCGGCGGCTACCGACGGCGACCAAATCTGGGTAGCCAAGGGTACTTACAAACCCACCACTGACCCGAACGACCGCACTGCTTCTTTTGTCATGAAAGAGGGCGTAGCAATTTATGGCGGTTTCACCAGCGGCCAGATGAACCTGAATGACCGTAATACCGACCCAGCCAGTAACGGCACGGTGTTGAGCGGAGATATCGATGGCGACGGCAAGCTTAGCGGTAATAGTCTGCATATAGTTTACAATGTGGGGGTTAAGTCTTATTTGGATGGGTTTGCCATCAGCGGGAGCAACGATTATGATTTTGGCTATAATGGCGTCCCCTCGAAGGGCAGCGCTGTGTACATCGAGTCATCCAGCCCGACGATCAACCGCTGCCTGATCGAGAAGAACAATTCAAGGGAAGATGGCGGCGCGATATATATTAAAGATGGCAATCCCCATATCTCAAACTGCACGTTTCGGGGCAATGCCTCGGGCACTACCGGAGGAGCAATCTACAGCAGCGGCGGGAGCCCGATAATCACGGGTTGTTTTTTTGAATTCAACATAACTACCTCGTATGATGGCGGGGCGATCTATCTCGCGAAGGCTGGCCCCTCGACGGAAATCAGAGATTGCAAGTTCGCGAGCAACCAGAGTTTTTATAGCGGCGGAGCGATCTACAAATCTGATGGTAGCCTAAAATTAAGCAACTCTTCATTTGAATTGAACAAAACTGTATTCGGCAGGTCAATCTCCGGAGGAGCGATAGTCAACGGCGGTAACATTCGAATTGACAACTGCCAGTTTATGAAAAATAGTACCGCGGGAACAGGCGGAGCACTATTTACCACAGGGAATGATTGCGAGATTACTAACTCCATATTTAAAAACAATAATTCTTTATTGGGAGGAGGCGCGTTACAGTTTGGTGGAAATCTCGTAGCCAGCAACTGCCTATTCCAGAACAACACCTCGTCTTTCGGGGGAGCAGTAAACATCGGAAGCGGTACGCCCCGCTTCTACAATTGCTCATTTTTAGGAAATTCTGCGAATGCTTACCAAAACAATAATATCAAAGGTGGAGCAGCCCTCTATAATCGCGGCAATGGTAGTCCTCAGCTCGTCAATTGTGCGCTGTGGGATAATAACGGTGCTAACACATTTGACTATGAAGCGGGTTCGGGTGTCCTTGCTACTGTTACTTACTCTGTACTTGACGCATCCGTGACGGGCTATACCAGCGGTCTTGGAGGTATAACCTACATCAAGGTTAACCAATCGCCCTTTATCTCCGACACTGACGCTCGCCTACGCCCCGGTTCTCCCGCCATCGACGCGGGCCTTAACTCAGCGAATTCTACCACTACCGACCTGGCGGGCAACCAACGGATAATCAATGGTACTATCGACATGGGGGCTTATGAATTCAGAGACCCGGCGAGCTTTGTCATTACGGGTGTCAGCGGCGTAAACTGCCAGGAACTCTCGCCCACCGCGCGGCAGCTCACTTTTACACCCACTTATTCAGGCACGGATGGTTCACCGATTACTTTTTCAGTGTACGGAGAACTAGCCGATACCCAGGCCCCCGGCCCCTATAGCATAAAACTTTACAAAGACAATCCGACTATAACGTTGATTGCGAAACAAGGAAATGGGGGAGAGTCCCGGTATCAATACGATTGGTTGGCGACTTGCGGTACCACGCCCCCTCCGCCCCCTCCAACGCCAGGTAACTTCGCTATTACGGGTGTCAGCGGCGTAAACTGCCAGGAACTCTCGCCCACCGCGCGGCAGCTCACTTTTACTCCTACATATTCGGGAGCAGACGGCTCACCAATCACCTTCTCAGTTTATGGGGAATTAGCCGATACCCAGGCTCCCGGTCCTTATAGCATAAGGCTTTACAAAGATAATCCGACTATTGCGCTGAATGCCAGTCAGAATGGGAAACAGTCGCGCTTTCAGTACGATTGGCTGGCGGCTTGCGGTACTACCCCGCCCCCACCGCCCCCGGTGAGTGGCTTTGCGATCACGGGTGTGACAGGGGTCGACTGCCAAATCCTGTCATCCACGGCGCGTCAACTTACCTTCACGCCTACTTATCAGGGCGACAACGGTTCACCCATCAACTTCTCAGTATACGGAGAATTGGCAGATACCCACGCTCCTGGTCCTTACAGTCTGCGGTTATACATCGATAACCCGAGCATTACCCTTTTTGCCTTTCAGAACGGTATCAGTGAGCGAGTTCGATTTGAGTTTAATTGGCTGAATGTCTGTAATACAGCCGCGGCGCGACTAGCCGTTGCCGAAGAGCCTGGCTCAGAATTGCAAGTGAAAGTACTGGGGAATCCCGTTGAGAATGGCGTGTTGAAAATGGAAGTACGCGGGGCACACGGCCAGCCACTCACTATCCAATTGAATGACTTGAACGGTCGCCTGATCGATGAACATCGGATAGAACAGGCCGAGTCTGTTGAAAGCCATTCATTGGCTATTAGTCAGCAAGCAGCGGGTATACTGTTACTTCGAGCCACCACACCCGATCGGAGTCAGACAGTGAAGGTGCTGAATGTCCGGTAACGTAGTCTGTGAGATAGGCGGTGATTTGAAAGAGAAGGCTACGTCGTGGCCTTCTCTTTTCTATTCAAGCCCGTATCGAAATTTTGTTATATAAATCGATCATATGCTTCGCTAGACCAACCACCGATCTAGCCACCCAAAAGCCTCTTCCTGCATAGCCTTGTCGAACTTGTGCGGCCCGTCGTAGAAGCTGGTTTTGTAAGCGTCGCTGGCTTTGGCGATTTTGTAAACCTCTTTCAATATCTCGTCGCTCTTCTGCATTTCGGGAAGGGTGAAAAGCTGATCCTCGCGGTTACTGAGTACCAGCGTGGGGCGCGGGGTGCGCAAACCCATGATTTCGGAAAATTCCAGGTAGTTGGATAGCAGCGGCGTATAAATCATCCAGGTATGGGTATAGGCCTTGTTAAGGAGCAGATCACTCCAGGTCGTCATGAAGCCGACGGGTACGGCGCACTTCACGCGCTGATCAAGGCCGCCGAGGTAAACCGTCCGTAAGCCGCCACCCGACAGCCCCATGCAGCCGAGTCGATTGGGATCAACCTCGGGTCGCTGGCTGAGGATGGTGAGCGCCATCTGGTCTTCCGCCAGCGTGACGCCCGGCCAGGTAGTTCCGGCGCAGAACAGCGACTTGGACATGATGTGCTCATGGTCGCTTGCCCAGGCGTTGTAGGCAGCAATTTCCTCAGGGGTACTTATCTGAGCATCTGATTTTTTTTCCTTAGCGTAATTCGGCCCCCAGGTGATCCCGTCCACGTCCTCATAATGTACCCGACGGCTGCCAAAGGTGAACACATCGTGTACCAGCACCGCATAGCCGCTCTTGGCGAGTTCGTTGGCCCAGGCGCGGCCTTCGTAATACTGCTCCCGGTGCCGGGTCATCAGCGGGTTAGGTGTTTCGCTGGTCACGGCAATCTTGTCCCAGCCGAAGTATTTGTTACCCCCATGATCGTGCAGACCCAGTACGGCAGGTAACGGATTTTTAACCCCCGCTGGTTTTAAAAATACCGCTTTGGTAGGGCGCCCGTGAGGTAGTTGCCACGATAACTCTTCAATCTCCAACCCGTCGAACACGTATTTTTTCTCCACCGTTACTTTGGGTACGGAGTGTACCGGTGGGCTGGCCACGAGCTCGTTGACTTTGGCTAGCGCTTCTTTGCGCCATGCATCCAGGCTTTTACTGCGGTTGGCGCGAAGCGAAAGTTGGGGGGGACTGGGCCTGAGCCCGGCAGCCCAGGAGCCGTACTGGCCAATAATGCTTTTGGTAGGATCGGGGAGTGTCACGGAGGTAGTTTCTACTGCAAAATTTCTGAAAAAATCCAGTGGTGCTGCCTGGGCAGCGAGAGGCACGGCAACAGCCAAACCAGCGGAGTTTTTTACGAATTGGCGGCGAGTCGTAGCGGCTTTTTTATTAAGCAAGAGGAAGGGGATTTAGATACTAGGCTCAATGGAAAAACAAAACCATCACCGCCATGAATAATGGAGCCCCAATTGTGGCAGCGAAATGACGGCATTCTCCGATATGGGATAGGTGGGACGCAGCATATACAGGCCCACATCGGCTTTGAGTTGGCGCGTGAGGCGGAAGCTGACGCCCGGCATCAGGGCCACAAACTGCCAACCCCGGCGGTAGGTCTGCCCGCTTTCCTGTCCCATAAGATAAGAGGCCTCTACAAAGGGTGAAAAAGCCGTGGTACTTATATGGTAGCGCACCATGGGGCCGACGGCCCAGCCCGTAAGCGGGGACTCGATAGGAGTAATGGTCGAGTACGCGCCAAAGCCCACGGCTCCGATTAAAAAGCGATCGGCGACGAAGAGGCCACCCCGTGCCGCCACGTTGGCAAAAGTACCCCCCGTCTGGTAAGGAATAGCCACGCCCGAAAAACCCGCAATTATGGAGCCCGCCTGGAAGTCAGGTCGGTTGCCGGTCCGCTTGCCGACGACAGGCATATTGTACGGACTCATATAGTTACCCGCGCGTTTCCAGTTGAGGCTCTGTTTGTATCCTACCTGCAGGGCCAGGTAGCTGCCTTTACTCACGACATCGGCCTGGTAGTTGACACCATTGAGTTCGAGTTCTTTGGTGGAAATGCGGAAAAGATCGCGAAAGCCTTGGCTATAAAGTACATTGACGGTTAACGATTTGTACTGACTAAGTTTGTAATCCAGTCCGGTGCGGAAGGAAAGTGCCAGGCCATTGTTACGGGTGTGGGCGCTTTCAAGTTCGTACTGATATACATCGCCGGGCCATTGGCCGTCCACTTTAGGGTCATTCTGCTCGCGCACGTAGCCATCGTAGCGGTTGACGATGTAGTTGACATCGGCCCCGGCGGTCAGGATCAGGCGGCGCCAGAGGAGTTTGGAGTTATACGTAACGCCAACGTTAAGGTTGGCCGGAGAGAACTGCGTGTAGCCATCGTTACGGCCCCAGCCATTGACCGCCCGCGTGACTGAATCACGCGCGATGAATTTAGTTCGCGTCCCGACTTTCAGGTTCGCCGTGCGAACGCCCATGCGCAATGAAAAATTTGGTGTCAGGCTACGCTCAAGGGTGAGGTCATAAGACGCACCGAAACGGTCGGGTGCCTCGAACTTGCCGTTCGGTAGCGGCTTATCGGAATACAGGGTGTTGTAGGAGAGCGATGGCCCGAGCGAGACGCCCAGCCGCCACGGACTTTGGGCCGAGGCCCGTTCGGCGGTGATCAGGACTAACAATACCGATAAAATAAGTAAAGTCTTTTTCATACACACTGCCGTAACGTTCTGAATTTTAGCCCTAAAATAGGTACTAGCGGGGTAAATTGCTACAATATTTTGCTAAAACTTAGGGGGAAATGTTTTGTGATTCAAAAGGGAATACGCATTTTCTCGCCCAATTAGGGCACCTCATTGATAAGGCTATCAATTTTCACTAAGAAAGACCATGAAAAAAACATGCATGACCTGGCTGCTCGCATGGGTGACAGTGACCACTTTCGCGCAGCAAATAAATCCGTCGACCAATCCAGCCGAATGTACTGAAGCTTTCTTCAGGGCTCTTTTGGATGAGAATGCCAGGGACATGCGCGCCCTATTGACGATCGATTTCGCCATCGTGAGCTTCGATGGATCGCTGGTGGATGGTCAATCGCTGGCCGAGGCGATGAATGGCGGCTATATCAAAATAGAGACCGGGATGATTTCCGCTACCAGCACCCGCACCTATGGCGACACCGGCATCGTGACAGGTACCTGGCGGGCAAGGGGAACCGTGCAGGGCATTCGTTTCGATAACACGCTGGCGTTTACCAGCGTGTGCGTCCGGCAGGGTGGAGCCTGGAAAGTGGCATCGGTGCAGATGACGCCGACGATGTAGGGAGAGCTTATTCCACCACGCCTACATAGTTGAATGGGGTGATATGGCGAAGTTCTTCGCGTACGGCCTCTGACACATCTAATGTTTCGATGAAGCGCGTCATCGTGTCGTGCGTAACCTGCTGATTGGTTCGGGTAAGTTCTTTGAGGGCTTCATAGGGTTTTGGATAGCCCTCGCGGCGCAGGATCGTCTGAATCGCCTCCGACACCACCACCCAGTTTTCTTCCAGTTCGGCCCGGATGACCTGTTCGTTGATTTCCAGCTTACCCAGTCCTTTCAGTAACGAATGCAGCGCGATGACCTGGTGAGCGATGGGAACGCCCACATTGCGTAGCACAGTCGAATCGGTCAGGTCTCTCTGTAAGCGCGAAATGGGTAGTTTGGAAGAAAAGTGTTCAAACAGCGCGTTCGCGATGCCGAGGTTGCCTTCTGAATTCTCAAAATCAATGGGGTTCACTTTGTGCGGCATGGCCGAAGAGCCAATTTCACCCGCCTTAATTTTTTGTTTGAAAAAGTGCATCGAAATGTACGTCCACACGTCGCGGTTCAAGTCCAGCAGGATATTGTTCAGGCGCTTCAAGCCATCGAAGGTGGCAGCCAGATTGTCGTAATGCTCGATTTGCGTAGTGTGGCGGCTGCGCTTTAAGCCCAGGCCTTCTACAAAGTGGTGCGCAAACTGCATCCAGTCCACGTCAGGATAAGCCACGTGGTGGGCGTTAAAGTTGCCCGTCGCCCCACCAAACTTGGCCGAGTAGGGTACCTGATCCAGCAGCTCGAATTGCCGCTCCAGCCTTTCCACAAACACCAGAAACTCCTTGCCGACCCGGGTTGGCGAGGCGGGCTGACCGTGCGTGTAAGCCAGCATGGGTACGTTGCGCCACTCGATGCTCATGCGCTTCAGCACAAAAAGTACCTGCCGGAAGAGCGGTTTCACCTGCCGTTCCAGCGCATCTTTGAGCGAGAGAGGAATAGCCGTGTTGTTGATGTCCTGCGAAGTCAGGCCGAAGTGAATGAATTCCAGGTATTTGCCCAGGTCGATGCTCTCGAATTTTTCTTTGAGAAAGTACTCCACCGCTTTTACATCGTGATTGGTAGTTTTCTCAATCTCCTTAATTTTCAGCGCGTCGGCTTCATTAAAATCCTTGTAGATATCGCGAAGTTTCGGGTAGAAACTCTCGCCTACCTCGCTTAATTGGGGCAGCGGCAGTTCGCAGAGCGCGATGAAATATTCTACTTCTACCATTACCCGATAGTAGATGAGGGCGTATTCAGAAAAGTAGGAGGAAAGCTCGGTAACTTGCTTATGGTAGCGGCCATCCACGGGAGAAATAGCCGTCAGTTGATTCAGATTCATATTCGGGTGGGTCAAGTTTTGGAAAAGGCAAAGGTAAGACAATTAGCCCTTCGAGTGGTCAAGGTTGGTGATTAGAAGCAGCAGCCTTGCTTGAATGATAAGTAAAGATGTACTCTCTCAACACTTTTTAGGGATAATTCAAGGTCAAAACTTACAAGTCCAGGCATTCTCAATTATTAACTCTCCAATAAAAAATGACCTCTTCTCCCTTTCTTGGTGAATTACTAGGTACACTCGTACTCATGCTGCTAGGCGACGGCGTCGTAGCCAACGTAGTTTTGAAGCAAACCAAAGGCAATGGCGGCGGTTGGATCGTGATCGCCACGGGCTGGGGGCTGGCGGTGCTGATGGGTATTTTCACGGCGCAGGCCTTCGGTAGTCCCGAGGCACACATCAACCCCGCAGTGACGCTGGGCAACGCCGTTATGTCGGGTGACTATTCCAATGTACTGAGTTTCATTACGGCGCAGATGATCGGGGCATTTCTGGGGGCAGTGCTGGTCTGGATTCACTATATGCCGCACTGGGCGGCCACCGAAGACCCCGCCGACAAGCTCGCCTGCTTCGCCACCGGTCCCGCCATCCGGGCCACCGGCCCCAATTTTGTGAGCGAAGTACTGGCCACCCTCTTCCTCATTGTCGGGCTCTACGGCATCGGCCAAACCGAAGCCATTCCACCGGGCTTTGGCCCTTATCTGGTTGGAATGCTGGTATGGAGCATTGGCCTGTCACTGGGCGGTCCCACGGGCTACGCGGTGAACCCCGCCCGTGACCTCGGCCCGCGTGTGGCCCATGCGTTGCTGCCCATTGCGGGCAAAGGTCCATCAGACTGGGCGTACGGCTGGATTCCCGTTGTCGGGCCTTTTGTAGGAGCAGCGGTGGCGGCGGTACTTTTAGGGCTATTCAGTGTGTAGAAGGACGTTTTTTTAGGTTGACAAGCGGAAGGGATTTCGACTGATATGAAATAATAGACTTACCTTTTCTGCCTTGGTTTTATACAATGGTGCCGATCGGTCTGACCGAAAGGATATTTCTCAACGCCAACGTATAAAATTCATCCGCATGAACCCCTCATTACTTTCTCAGCAAGGAAACGTCCATATCGGCGCCTACACCGCTGTGTCTGCCGCTCAAATCGTCTTCTGCGAAGGTGACCGCAACTACACCCAGGTGTACTTCTCCGATCGCCCCAAGTTAACCTTATCCGTGACGTTGCGAATATTGCACGAGCGTCTGGGTGAGGAGGGCTTCCTGCGGGTAAGTCGTTCGGCTTTGGTCAACAAGGAGGCCATTGCGGAGTACGATGGTCAACAGTTGGTTCTGCTTGACGGCAAGATTTTGCCCGTTGCGCGACGGCGGCGTAGGTACGTGCGGCTGACGTTGCGCGGCGGACGCGTGCGAATCCTGCGCGGACTGGAACGCCAGGCGCGATAAAGCGCTTGTCGGCAATTATTTACCACCGACTACCACCTCCGTCATGTCATCCAGCACCAAATGCTTCTGGGCGATTTGCATGATATCCTCGGCGGTGGTAGCATGGATTTGCCGGATGTAGCGGTCGTAAAAGTCAGCGGGCAGGCCGTCCGTGATGAGTATTTTCTGGCGGTCAGCCACATCGAAGGCCGTGTTGAGCGATCCGGCGAATTCGCCGGCCAGGAAATTCTTGACAGTACGGAGTTCTTCTTTGGGCACAGGTATCGTTTGCAGGATAGCAATCTCCTTCCGGATTTCGTCCAGGGTTTGTTGGGTGAATTCTTTCTTCACGTCGGTGCTGACAACGAAATAGCCATCCTCCCGGAAAGCATAGGCATTGGACGAGATTCCGTAGGTCAAGCCTTTTTCTTCCCGGATATTCTTCATTAATCTTGATCCAAAGTACCCTCCCAGAATCTCGCTTACCACCAGCATCTGGTAGTAATCGGGGTGATGGCGGGTAAAAAGCCGCTTGCCCAGTCGGATAGACGACTGAATGCTTTCAGAACGCTCGACAATAGTTGTCTTTTCGCCCGGTAAAATGGGGAAGCTGGCAGCGGTGGGCTCCTCTGCATCTGCCCTTGCAGCATCTTTTCCCAAAAAAGCATTGACCGTCGCAATTTCATCCCTTCCTACTTTTCCTGATAAAATAATCCGATACCTGGAAGACTGAATGTTGCTTTGATAATGTGTCAAAGCATCTTCCCGGGCCATCGCACTGATGCTCTCTTCGGTGCGCCCTCGCCCATAGGGATGTTCCAGGCCATAGAGCTTTTCGCGGAATAGGGCCGTGGCACGGTATGCATTCTTTTCCCAGTTGACGCGGTGATTCTGTAGAGTGATATTGCGCAGATCGTCCCACTCTTTGCGGGGAAAGGTGGCTTCGGTCAGAAGTTCGTGCACGATGGGCAGTACCTCGGGCAGGAACCGCGCCAGGCAATACACCACAACTCCCGCCTGATCGAACGTGTTTTTCATTTCGGTGAAAGCGCCCACACGGTCGAACGCCTCACTGATCTCGGCTGAGGAACGCGCAGCGGTACCTTCGGTCAGCATCTTGATGGCGAAATGCGCCGCGCCGGGCTTGGCCTCCGACCAGTTTCCTGCCTCGAACATACACTCCAGCCGCACAACGGGCTGATCGCCAATATTAATGACGTGCAGCGGCAGGCCGTTGTCCAGTGTGAGCGTTTCGGCGGGGGGAAGGCTAATGCGGTCGATGACCCGGAAGGGCGGGGCGATGGTACGGTCTAAAATCATGGTTCGGGGGTAAAAAAAGAATGACATCCCATGGCGGGACGTCATTCGCAAAAGGATTTTCTAAACTAAGGTCAATTCTCCATATCTTCCAGGATCTCGGAACGGTCCTTGGCTTTTAGATTGGCCGCCAGCGAGATGCGGAGCGTCTGAGCCAGCGGGCTACCCTGCCGCTGGGGGAGGAGATAGGCAAAATCGACATTGTATTTTTGCTGGAAACGAGCGCCAAAGCCTACGGTAAAGTACTTGCGGTCGCCTTTCATGCGGCTCTCGCTAAAATATCCGAAGCGAGCAGCGAAGATGTCATTGTACCAGTACTCGACTCCCGTCGAAATCATAACTTCTTTCAACTCTTCATTAAAGCCATCGGGCGCATCGGCAAACGAACCAAAAATGCCACCCAGCAGTGAAAGGTCTTTCGGATCGCGACCGCGAGTTACAGTTGACACCCCGTTTACCATCGTATATACGGGCGGCGTGGGAACCATCAGCTTATTGGCATCTAGCACAAAATTGAAACGGTTACGGCCATCGGCAGTGTAAGAAATTCCGGTACCCAGCTTGAAATTGGTAGGAATGAAGTACTTGTCATCACTACCGTAAGACACCTTGCCACCCAGGTTGGAGATCATGGCACCCCACGACCAGGTCAGGCTGCTGCCGATTTCATCGTTTTTGTACTCTTTTTTGTAGTAAGCACTGATGTCACCCGCCGCTGTTTGAGCGGGACTAATGGAAACTCCGTTGACCAGGCCAGTGCCCGCCAGGTTGGAGTTGATGTATTTCAGCGTTAGGCCCAGTGAGAAATTCTCCCCCAGTTGCCGACCATAAGTCAGACCCGCCATAAGCTCACGCGAGGGGAAAGTACCTGTGAGACTTCCCTGCTGGTTTCTGAATTCCAGCTGACCCAGATCGAAATAATTGACTTGTAGGGCGATTACCTGGCCCTTTGCCACCTTCTTGTAGGCCGAAAGGTAGGTGAAGTACATGTCGTCGGTCAGGTTGCGCAGCCATGGAGTATAGGAAAGCGAAACCCCGAAATCATCCTTGAGATAAGGTAGTTTGGCCGGATTCCAATAGGTGGCGTTAGCATCAGGGCTGAGGGCTACGCCGGCATCACCAAGGGCGGCAGAGCGAGCGTCTGGCGCAAAATTGAGGAAGGCCAGCGAGGTAACAGGGATTCGATTGGTTGTATCCTGTCCCGTAACCTGCGGATTTTGGCCTTTTACGGTCGTGACACCCCCGCAAAGGAGTAGAACGGAGGATAAACTAACGAAAAAACGATTCATATTTCCTTGGTTTGACTGTGTAAGGGCAATGACAAATTTTCAGATAACGGGATTCAAATTTACGACGAAAGTAACGAAACCATCAAAATTAATGCACGAATTTGGCGCAACTAGCGGACATGCAGTAGTTTTCCTCCGCGTCGGTCGGTTGTTTGATCTTTGGTAGAACGTATTTGCAAGTCGTATAAGTATAGGATTCTTCCGGGAAAAGCTAAAGCATTATTCGGGCCAAATTTTAGCATTTCGGTAATATTCGGCTCGCTATTGTAATAAATCTGGCGGGAAGTATGGATAACCTGGCCGGATAAAGTTATCAAACGGACAGTTATCTCCACATCTTCTCCGGGTCGGTCGTGCGTAATTTTAAAAGAAAGCTGATCGTCGAACGGATTGGGGAAGAAGTCAGCGGCATCCAATCTGATGCCCGCCGAAGCTCCCACTGTAAATCGCAACGTAGTTTCAGTGGAATTCGTGTAGGTATCCCAGACTTTCACTCGTAAAATGTAGCTTCCCGGCGACAATTCGTCCAGCGGGAAGCGTATCCTCCCCCGCCGGAAGTCGTCGGTCTGCGCCTGGAAGTAATCATTGAGCACAAAAGTGGTGGTATCGTTGAGCGTCGCGGTCAGGTCCTGGCCCAAACCTGCTGAAGACACGCTGATGCCGCTGGCATCGAAGGCTTTCACCCATAAAACCGAATTGGCCGGCACTGTCTGCCCGTCACGGAAAGTACTGTCGTTGAGGTAGGCGGTCAACTCCGGCGGCGTGCGATCCGTCGCCTCCGTCACGGCCCCACCCACCGTTACGTCAAGTTGCGCGGCGGCATCGGCCAGGCTATCGCTTCGGAGGGCATACACGCTCACCCGTCCGGTGCCAAAACGGTAATCGATGTTACGGGGCACCACAAAGCTGAGCGCAAATTGTCCGTGCTGCACCGTAGCCTGGCCTTCGTAAAGCTTGTTGCGAAGTTCGTCGTAGGCGGCCACGGCACCCCCTTCGCCGTTGGTACGGAAGCGGACGGGTTTATCATAAATCGTCACGAAAGCCTTTCCGTCGAAGGTATCGGCTACTTTTTCGTTTTGTAGAATACTTCCCCGAAGCGTAACCTGCCGCAACGCGCTGAGCGTATCGGGCGCTGCCGCCCAGGTGACTTCGTAGGGAGGGCGTGCCAGTGGCATCGACGGGTCGCCAAGTAGCGCAAAGTTCCGGTTCAGGCTACCACTCAGGCTGTTGTTTTTGGTCGATTTCATCAAGTCACCCAGGCGGGTGGTGCCGTCAGCAGCGTTCAGGGCTTCATAAAAGGCTTGATTCAGGGAAAAATTAGTACTCGAAAACACGGGCCGCGTGGTAGTTAGCGCCCCGATAGCCGCCCCGCGCGGGCTGAGTACCATGAGTTCGGCCCCGGAAACCAGAGCGGGGTCATCGTAGCGGCCAAACTCACAGGTGGCCGTCAGCAGCAGCGGCAGGTTGTTGTAGCCGCGGGCGTTCTGCATATCGGCCAGGGTCAGGATCTGCTCCTCGGCCCAGCCCGTTGTGCCGCCATGACCGGTGTAGTTCAGGATGAGTGTTCCCTCATTAATGCGCTGCCGGATAGTGGCGTTCAGGTCGGGTACTTTGGCCCCTTCGGGAGAACTGACGTGCGGATAAGCATCCACAAAAAGCCGTTGAGTCAGAAATTTGTCCCCAATCTGCTTCGCCAGCAAATCGGCGTGCTGCTGGTGAATGTTGCCGTCGCCGTCGTCGGCTACGAAGCTGATACGGTTGCGCCATTTGCCCAGCGTTTGGGGTGAGGCGGTGTAATGTATCAATTTGTCCACAACCACGCGGGCTTCCTCCGGGGTCTTTACGGGCAAGCGCCCTATGCCGATATCCAACAAGTGGTCACCCGCCGAGTTTTCACGCCATTCTCCCTCATTTTCCTGCAAAAAACCAAAGTAATCATCAGAAGAATACGTGTAAACCGGGTGCAGCGATTCGCGGCTTTCGTACACCGGCACCCAGCGTTGCTGTTGCGTAGCCGACTGTATTCCACCACGATTTCGGTAGTCATAGGTAGCATCGCCGAAGAGCAGGAGGTACTTCAGGCGGTCAGGATTCTGTTGGTATAAGTACCTGGCAAAATCCCGGATGGCCGTCGGATCGGGTTTGCCCGAAGCGAATTCGTTGAATATCTGATCGGTGGTCACCACTACTACTGTGAGCCCATCATGCTTTTCGCGGAATTGCGCGAGCCGGGCGGCTTCGTTTTGCCAGGCTTTGGGCGTGACGATGAGCAGTTCGGGAACGGATAGAGCATGAATATTCTGGTTCGCAATTTTCTGCCAGGCGGCGGGTTCCAAGGTTTGCTGAGGAGAAAATCCAGCGTACGTGCGAACGCTCCGCCCATCGTTGGCGCCAAATTTTGCTGTGCCATCGGTGGTGCGTTCCAACACGGCGCGGTGTGGTTGCTGTGGATTGGAGATATCCCACCACTGCCAATCTTGAGGGATATCTTTTAGTAAATAAGAAACGGTCTTCGAACCCGAAGGCCGGAAGCGATAGATCTGTTGCGCAGCATAGGCACGAAGCTGCCTTCGGGTCTGCAAAGCGGCGAAATCGAGATAAGCCTGCGCGTTGCTTTGGCCGTTTTTATCAAAATTCAGGGAGATGTTGAAGACGGTCGGCGGTGTACTGCCGACAACGAAAGCGTAGTTTTTTTCGCTGCGTTGCGCTTTTAAATCGTAACGGTAGGTACTTACTGCACCCTGTGTCTGCTCGCCGATGTCCTGCCCGTTGACCTGCCAGCGGAAGCGGGTCGCGACCTGAGCTGTGGCGATGCCGGCGCCCCGCAGGATCGCCGCCGAACCCAGTACTACACCCGGCAGGTCGGCTTTCAGCGATAGTTGCCCCGATAATCCCAGGTACTCGCCCCACCATTCCCGGCCGGATTGCAGTAGGTTAACGGTCTCCTCTTCGTGAAACCAGTAATCGTCGAACTGATCTACGGGAGTGCCCCCCACATTCTGCGAAGCGACGTCCGCGACACGTTTGCCTGCGGAGGCACCGATCTTCAGGTAGTAGTAGCTGCTATCGGTGTAGGAATTGATCTCGTGAAAAAAAGAATTCTGTACAGAATCGTATCGTATCGTCCGTGGCCCCTCGGCGTAAAAATAAATCGCGTCTTGTTCGTCGAAGCGCCCGTCCTCCTCGCCCGCCACCCAAATAGCGTTGGGGAGTAAATCGATCGGTCGTGCTGCGGCGTTGTTTTGCGGCAACACGCCGCCTCCATTGCCGTATATTTGCAGATTTCCGGGATTTAGCTTCGACGGGTCGATCCCCATTTTTCGCAGAAAACCGGCACCCACGCGATGCACACCCGACTGCGTAACGGCTATTTTGTACCAGGTACCTTCCGCCAATACGGAGGTAGTTTGGGCGTGAGAAGGCTGAATCAGAGCCGCGCCCAGAAGCAACCAGCCGAATAGCATGCGCAGGTTGGAGCAGAATCGCCTGTCTAGAAATTTTTCACTTTCATCTTTCAATTTTCGACCAAAACAAGAGCGTGGGCGGGAATCGTGTAGCGGCGTTTTGATACTCTTTCAAAACACAGCACGCGGGTACGCCGCAGCGGGCCGCGGGTGAATTCCCTTTGCTGGAAAACGAAATTTACGCCTTCGCTTAGGTGCAAAAGGGTAGTTTTGTTAGCATCGGATGGTACAGCATCGCCGGATTCTGCTCCGGTTGTGCTGTATTTGGCCAGAGCCAGCATCAGGGAGGCATCGCTGCCAGTAGATGCTTTGGGATTTGTTGCGTAGCGTTGTAGGGGACTTAGAACATCGTCGGGAAAACAGCTTTCATTCAAAACCGGAAGGAGCAAGTCTTTGAATGCTACCTTCCACTCCCGGCCATGCGGGGCTATTTTTTTTCGGGGGAAGGCGCTGTACGCCACGTGATGCGCCACCTCGTGCAGGTAGGTAATTAGAAAGTTATACGGATTGAGGTTGGCGTTAAGCGTGATGCGCGGGCGTTGATTGGGTTTCTTGGTGAAGTCGCCGAGCCGAGTGCGGCGGGGACGCACAATGCGCAACTCGAACTGATACCGTTCCCACAACGCAATGCAGTAGGGTAGGGCTTCTCCTGGCAAGTAGGGTGCCAGCGTCCTGCTTTTTTCCATGAATCAAAAATAATGGGCTTGGGGGCATTGCCGGACCGAATCTCTATAAAAAGAAGTCCGGCATCAATTCTTCGTCGCTGAGGTTAGAGTCTACGCGATACTTTGCAAAATCCGTCACGCCTTCGGCTTTGAGTACCTCTTCGTCCACGAAAAAATTACCCGTGCATTCGCGGCTGTCGCGGCTGAGAATGTGGAAGGCAGCATCGGCCATGATTTCAGGCGTGCGACTGCGGCGCATGAGTCCGTCGCCGCCCAGCAGATTCTGTACGGCGGCGGTGGCGATGGTCGTCCGAGGCCATAGCGCATTGAAGGCTACGCCCTGCTTTTTGAATTCGCCCGCCATCCCCAATACGCACATACTCATGCCAAACTTAGCCATCGTGTAAGCCACGTGCGGTGCAAACCAGCGCGTTTCCATGTTGAGCGGCGGCGACAGATTCAGTACGTGCGGGTTATCGGATTTCAGCAAATGCGGAAGGCAAAGTTTGCTGGTCAGGAATGTGCCGCGCGTGTTGATGTGGTGCATCAGGTCGTAGCGCTTCATCTCAGTTTGCAGCGTGGGCGTCAGGCTGATGGCACTGGCGTTGTTGATCAGAATGTCGATTCCGCCGAAGGTACTTGCGGCCTCGTCAACAGCAGCCTGTACCATTTCTTCCTCCCGGATATCTACCTGCAGGGGCAGTGCTTTGCCTCCGGCGGCCTCTATTTCGGTAGCGGCAGTGTGGATCGTACCGGGCAGTTTGGGGTGAGGTTCGGAGGTTTTCGCGGCAATGACTACATTGGCTCCTTCCCTTGCCAGACGTACGGCAATCGCCAGACCAATGCCCCGGCTTCCTCCGGTAATGAAAACAGTTTTGTTCTTTAACATGAATTTGCCGGGTTTTGTAGATGTTTTTCGGTAAAAATGCCTTTTTCGGACGTATTAATTCCAAAAGGGTGGCATGGTTTATGCTCTAATATTGAGACTTGAATTGAAGTTTCAAGATAGCGAAAAGCGTACGATTAATGACGAAATATCTATTCAGATTCTGTTTTTTGCTGTTGTTTCAAGGCCCGGTCAGTGCGGACAATGCACTTCTGTGCCTATTGGATACCTGCGAAGTTCCCGCACCTACCATCTACGCCGAGCGAGACTCCACCTGCTCAGGCCAGCCCGTTCTGCTATGGGCAACGGGCTGCGACGGTAAGGTAGAATGGACCAATGGTCTGACGGGCGACACCATCGTATCGCGTCCCGCCACCACCCGAATCTACACGGCTTTTTGCGTGAAAGGAGACTGCCGGAGTACAGGATCCAATGAAATAAACGTCATCGTTCCTTTTCCTGATATTCCGGTTCTCAACGCCAGTAGTCGAACGGTCTGCGCGGGTGGAAGCGCAGTGCTCACCGCAAGTGGCTGTCCGGGCGAGGTGGTATGGTCCAACGGCAGTAGGGGCCGCGAAATTACGGTGCGTCCCGCACAGACGACCTCCTACACAGCCATCTGCCGTATGGGCAACCAATCGGTAAGTACCCTCAATTGCATCAGTTGCTTCGCGTCCCCGCTCGAAATAAAAGTGGCGGATTCCATACATCCTGTTTTGATTTCCTCCCGTAGGAGTATTTGCGCCAATGATACGTTTTCTTTGCGCGTCGCGGCGTGTCCGGGTACAGTCCGATGGGCAGACGCTTCGGACCTGACGGCATCGTCCCGGTTAGTAAAACCTGCGGCTACCACTACCTACCAAGCTTTTTGCAAAGTCGGTGATTGTGATTTTGCCACCAACCTTGTGAGTGTCAGGGTAGGCCCGGCGCCCATTCCAGTCATCACAGCCGGACGAACAGAGGTTTGTGCCGGCGAAAAGATAAAAGTCAGTGCGAGCGGCTGCGACGGTCCTGTAACCTGGTCTGACGGTCAGACAGGTTCAGAAATCATGTTTTCCCCGGAAACTACCTCGGAAATAAAAGCCCGGTGCGGCCAGGGCGATTGTCAGAGTGAATTCTCGGCCCCTATGACTTTTACAGTCAATCCGCTTCCCCCCACGCCGCTGGTGCGCAACCGTCAGAACGAGTGCCCGTACATCACCCTGGATTTGATGCTGACTCTGCAACAAACACCCCGCACGGAAGGGGGACGCTATGAATTCAGAACGGCCGCCAGCGCCGGCTCGCCCGAGGTCGTGCATCCGGGCATTGCGCGTGCGGGAACGTATTATGTTTTTGAGAAAAGTGCGGCGGGCTGTCACAGCGACGCGGCGGCCGTGACCATCACGATTAAAGAATGCATGGCCCCGGTACCCGTCTGCGCGTACTTTCCCGGCAGCGTAAGCGTAAAAGCGGACTCAACCGCCGGACTGCTGCGGCTTACGGCGGAGTTAGGCGGCAGCGCTTCGCGTGGTGCCTGGGCTACCAGCGGCAGCGGCGCTTTCGGAGCTGCCGATTCGACGTACACAACCTATATTCCCAGCGTAAGTGATTACGCGAGAGGTTCGGTAACGCTTACATTCCTGACCGACGATCCCGATGGCGAAGGCCCCTGCGAAGGTGTGGCCGATTCGATGAGCCTTCCGGTGCATTCTGCCGGCACCGGCGTTGCCACTACGCCAATCCCGCCACGAGATAGTACTTCGGTCAACAACCAGAATTTACCTGGCGGATTATTCCCGGTAACATCCAATCCGGCAGAAATTTTTATTCCCGAAGGCTTCTCGCCTAATGGAGACGGTATTAACGATCGCTTCGTGCTGGGCAATGTCCCCGATGAAATCAACGTTTCCCTGGAGGTCTACAACCGCTGGGGGCAACTGGTACATCAGGAAAACGATTACAAGGGCGACTGGGATGGTAAAGGCAACCGGAACGTGGCGGGAGGAGGGAAGAAGGAGTTGGCCGACGGCACCTATTTCTACATGATACGACTCAGCGACGGCCGGGAATTTGTTAAATTTCTGACTATCACACATTAAAATACACACCATGAAAACTTTCACGCATCTGTCAGGATATCCGCCCCGGCCCTCACTTAAGTTGAAGCTGGCTAGTTTGTTGTTTTGGCTGGGCTGCACGCTAAGCTACGCCCAGCAGGAAGTACCAAGGCAACAGGCCGACCACCTGTTCTACTCGCAAGACTATTTGAATGCCGCGAACAGTTACGCCGAACTGCTCAAAGATCGCTCTCTAGCGGCCGATGCGCGGAAAGATGCGTTGTACAACCTTGCTTATGCATACAAGGAGTTGGGGGAGTTTGCCAAAGCAGAGAGTAGTTTCCGGGAACTACTTGAAATGGGAGAGCCAACAGGAAAGTACCAGAACGCTTACCTTTATTACGCGCAGGCTCTGGGCCGGAATGGAAAATTACAGGATGCCCAGGACATGTACGCCCGCTATGAAAACGTAAAAGCCACGCTCGGAACGGAACCAACCAGCAACCGTCCCGGTGCGGTGGGCAACAGCGACACCAAGGTAACCTACCGGGTAGAACGACTGGGTATCGACACTGAAAATGCAGAGTTTAGCCCAGCCTACTTCCGAGAGGGGCTTGTGTACGTAGCGGGTAAGGGGTCGAGTGGTTCGGGTACTTCACCTGATAAAGGGTACCTTGATCTGTTTTACGTTCCCAACCGCACCGACCTTACCTCCGTGGGGGTAATCGGTGCTGACGGCAAACTCATCCCCGTTAATGACGGACGTGCCAACGCAAATGGCTCAAACACTTTTGCCAACCGCCGGCTGGGCCGCGACAGCTATACCCGTGCTACCGCCAATGATTCGCCCACTGCGGCCAGCTATGCGCCCATGAGCTTTTCGTCGGGGCTGGGTTTGAGTAAAAACGAAAGAAAAGCTGCGACAACCGCCGCTCCGGAGGAATTCAGCAAAGACATCAATACCAAGTACCATGAAGGCCCCCTGACTTTCTCAGCCGACGGTAGCCTGGTGATCTTCACCCGAAACAACTACAACGAGGGCAAATCCAAGAAAAGCAGCGACAACGTCACCAAACTGAAGCTATACACTGCCGAACTCCGCGACGGCGGCTGGGCCAATGTGCGCGAACTTCCCTTCAACAGCGACGAGTATTCCTCGGGCCATCCGGCCTTGAGCCGCGATGGCAAGTCGCTCTATTTTGTATCGGACCGTCCCGGTGGTCGCGGCGGCACTGACATATATGTGGCTCGCTTCGACGGTGGCACCTGGTCGCAGCCTCTTAATCTGGGACCGCAGATCAACACAAAAGGCGACGAAATGTTCCCTTTTTTAGATGAAAACGGTATTCTTTATTTCGCTTCCAACGGCCAGCCCGGCAGCTTGGGCGGACTGGATATCTACCATACCTCCCTCAGCGGTGGGGGGGAGCCGCGAATCTCTCACCTCGAAGCCCCCATCAATTCCAAAGCCGACGATTTTGGGCTTATTACGGATGGCAGACGCTCGACGGGTTATTTCAGCAGCAATCGCCTCAATGGGGACGATGATATTTTTCGGTTTTTCCGGGAAAGCTCGCTCAACGGATGCCGGAATTTGTCCTTAAAGGTATTCGACGAAGCCACTTATGCGCCGCTCGACAATGTTACGGTGACCGTGAGAGCACGGGGCGAAGGGCGTGACGAGCAAATCATCATGACCGACGCGGAGGGTATGATCGATATCTGTCTGGAAGCTGAAAATGATTTCATGTTCGAACTCGCCAAAGACGGCTACGTTACCGGATCGCTCGGCTTTTCAACCGTTGGCCTGACCGACGACAGAGCCACGCGGCTGGGCTCGTCACTGATAAAATTCGATGTTATTGACAGAGACCGCACACCCGGCCGTGTTACGAGCGGAACTGATGAGAATAGCGACTGGGAAACCGACGACGCCATTTCAACCTCAACGCTGCGCGGCACCGTAACCGGTGAAGGTGACAAGCGCCCCATTGAAGGGGTTAAAATTGTGTTGAAAAATGAGTGCGATGGCAAAGTCAAACAAACCGTGACCGGGCCGAACGGACGTTTTCGGTTCGAACTCACCGAAGGCTGCGACTATACACTGGTAGCAACGAAAACCTCCTACGGGACCAATACCAACGCTATTCGGAAAATACCTGCTGCGTCAAAGCCCAAACTCGTTTCGGCCAACATTGTCATGATCAAGGCGGGCGATCTGGTGACGCTGGAAAACATTCACTATGACTCGGGCAAGTGGGATGTCAGGGCGGATGCCGCCAAGGAGCTCGACCGGCTTGTAGCCACGATGCGAAAGTACCCTTCGCTGAAAATAGAAATCGGCTCGCATACCGACAGCCAGGGCGAGGCGAAGTTCAATCAATATTTGTCAGAACGCCGCGCAAAAGCCGCTCTCAACTATTTGGCCTCGAAGGGCATATCACGTGATCGCCTGTCGGCCAAAGGGTATGGGGAATCTCAACTACTTAATCAATGCGAAGATGGTGTACTTTGCACCGAAGAGGAACACGAACGCAACAGGCGCACGGAGTTAAAGGTCCTATCCATTAAATAATTTAAATATAATGAATTGAGATCCGTCGTTTTGCTTATTCTGGCCATTGCTCCGTACTTCACAAGAGCCGACATCCCGGAGACCATCCTCCTCACACAGTCCCAGCAGAAGTACCTCCGCCAAATCATCAGCACTAGTGCGGCTGCCCAGGCACTGTGGTCGAAAGTAGAGCAGGAGGCTAAGGGCTACCTGGGCGATCAGCCCCGTTCCTTACGGAGTATTTATTACGAAGGTTTGCTGGATACGAATCCTGACCGTATCGATACCGAAAAAAGCCTGCGCGATATGGACAAGCTCGCCGCCTGGCTGTTTGCCTACTACGTCACACAGGATGCAACCTACGCCAGAAAGGCTAAAACCTACATTCTGGCGTGGGCAAGTACCTACCAGCCCACAGGAAATCCTATCAACGAAAACAAATTTGAGCCTCTGATTCATAGCTATCAGGCCATGAAAATGCATTTTTCAAAAGCAGAGCAAGGACAAGTTGAACACTGGCTTACTGAGATCGCGGAAGCCGAACTGGCCTACCCGAATATTCCGCAGAATAATTGGAAAACCAAACAAATCAAATTGATAGGGACGATAGGCCTGATCGTCGGTCGTGAAGGTTTCGAGAGATACGCCGTGGAGGGTTTGAAAAAATACGTCGATGGAGCATTGTACGAAGACGGCACTAGCCGGGACTTGCGCCAGCGTGATGCCATGAGTTACCATGTGTCTGGTTTGAAGCCACTACTGGTCACGGCGATCACGATGGATCAATTCAAGAATGACAAAGGCGGTAGTCAGATATTCAACTACCGGAATCCTGCGGGTGGCAGCATTAGAGCGTCCGTCGATTTTGTGGTACCCTACGCGCTGGGCGAAAAGGTGCACGAGGAGTGGGTGAATACGAAGGTGGAACTGGACAGGCAACGGGCCGCGGCGGGCATTGCACATTACCAGCCCGGTACTCCCTACGAGCCGGAGCAGTCTCGAGAAATGTTTGAATTAGCCTCTTACTTTGATTCCAGGTACCACCAAGTGCTCCGACATCTGACCAAGGAAAACAGCCTGGAATTCGATTCCTGGTTCTCAGTGTTAGTCGCAGCGGCGCGGAAATAGCTCGGATTGGCAGTGCGCCAATGAAAGATTACTTTATGTTGGTGCTTAATTCAATTGCCGAAGGGCAGTTTTCCGACATCAAACTACCTGTGCAGCGCCGCGTCGGCCTTTTGCCGCCAGCCACACGAAGTACCCCGTCAAAACAATGATCGCTACCTGCATCGCATAGTCGAGTAGAAAAGCAGGCGACGCCCAGATGTCCGAAGGTGTCAGGTACTTGGGCATATCCAATCGCCACCAATAAGAAGGGTGCACGACACACAATAAGTTGAAGACTAGCAGCAAAACTACCTGTTTTGTGTCTTGCCAATTGACCACAAAAAACACTAGCGGAATCAGAAAGAGAAAGATGTAGTTGCTGTAGGCGCTTTGCTGTACGATCATCATGGTGGCATACAGCGCAATCCAGGTGCGGGAGAGCATCAGCGAAAAGTCGGCATTGCGCCAGCGCCAGGCTGTCCAGGTACCTATTCCTACCGAAACGACCAGCCCGATCCAGTTCCAGAGCTTTTCGCCGACCCCGATCTGGTCAAAAAACCACGGGTTAAGTACCGATGGAATGTTGGGGGCGCGAAGTGTTTTGGCTTCATCGAGCGGCTGAGTGAATTCCCAACCCACGAGCGGGTAGAGGATGGCCAGGCTCGCTGCCCCAACTACCGACATCGTGATGACAAAACGGATCTTTTCTTTTTCAAGAAGAAATAGAGGTACGAAGATCAGCACCAGAATGGCCTTAGTCAATAACAGACCCAGCGCCAGCACAAGGGCGTAAACTTCAACCCGACCCGTGCGCTGTCGCAACAAATACGCCAGCGCCACAAATAGCCACATCCAGACGTCTTCCTGTGCCCCGACGACACACAGCACCAGCGAGCCCGGCAAAAGATAATAGAGCAGTGCTTTGAACAAAAAGTCGGCATTGGAGAGCCTAGAACGATAAAAGTACCAGGAAACCCACAACGCCAGCGCATCCATGACGGTCATCATCAATACGATCATTCGCGGGTCGTACCAGAATTTTAGCCAAAGTCCCAGGTAATAAGCGTAAAGCGGGGAGTAGGGAGACCAGAAGTCGCGATACACTACCTGCCCCAGCGACGCCTTGCTACCTTCGTCCCAGAAACCGTTCACGTCGGAAGTGGGCGCGAAGCCCGCCAGCAGATAAACCGCCATGAAGGGTAACAACCGAAACAGCAGCCAACCAACGGCCAGCAAAACCGAAGGTTTTTTCTTTGAGAAAAATTGCAGGAAATACTCTTTTTTCCACAGTATCACCCCAACCACAAGGAGAAGAATAATGCTCAGAACTGTTTTGACTAAGACAATACTCATGGGGCGGAACTAAGTTGGGAAAGTACTACATGCCGGTATGCCTGCCGCAATATCCAAAAGAAACAGGCGACATTAAGCAGTTGCAGTGTGTATTCGAAGAGATAAATAGGATTGCCCAGCATTCCGAAATTCAGGTAAGAGGGCTGACCGTTATAAACGTACACAAACGGCTGCACGACCGTGAGCCAACTCAACGCCAGCAGTACACCGATGTGCCAGGGATTTTTGACATCGATCAGCTCAAAAACTACCGTCACTAGAAAAGCGATGAGGTAAGCACCCGGCGCGCTCGCCTGAAAAATCATCATACATGTGAAGGTCGCCACAAACAGCCCCGGCAGCGTTTCGGACGCGGGTCGGTGGCGACTGCGATAGGCCAGGTAGGACGGGATCAAAATGGTAAATACCAGTCCGAACCAGTTGAGGAGTGGCGAATTCTTCTCGTTAATTGTCGTGAAAGACTCGACGATGGGGCGCATGACCGAAAACAAGTTCGGCGTCATCAATTGTTCAGTGTGCTGGATCGGCATCAGGAAGAGGTCGCCGATTTGCCAGTAAAGGAAAGCCAGAACGGGCAACCCGATAACCGCCATCGTCAGCAATAATTTAAGGGGCTTCCTTACAATGATCAACAAGGGGAACAACAGAAAAACAAAGGTTACCTTGATCATTATCAGGGCGAGAGAAAAAATAACCCCAACGCCTATCTCATAGTCTTGTGGGTGCCGTTTCGTGTGCCTCCACATGAGCAATGCTGCTCCCCAGAACCACACCTCTTCCTGGCCGTCTACGAGGATATACATGAAAGAAGCGGGAAGGAGCCAGTATAGGTAAGTCAGTTGAAGGGAGTGGGGCTTCCCGGGCTTGTAGGTCCGATACGTTAACCAGAGAATCAGCGTTTCTATCACGACCATCAGTAGTACAATGGCGCGCGAATTGTGCCAGAGCCAGAGCGGAAGACTAATGATATAAGCAAACAGCGGTGCGTGATATGACCAGAAATCACGGTACACAAAGCCGCCCAGCTTGGCGGCTTCCGCTTTATAAAAAAAGAACGGCACATCGCCGCGCGGGTCTTCGCCAATAACCAGGAAGATGCCGATCCAGGGCAACAGGCGGAACAGGATGAAGCCCGCGGCCAGCGCCAGATTATCATTGTTGCGCTGCCATCTGGCGAAGAGGTCCGATTGGCTCACTACCCAAACAGTAGTTATTGTGAGCAGCAGGTTGAGAATAAGTTTTACGTAAAAGACGGTCAGTATCGGCATGGCAAGCCAGAATTCAAAAGGCAGATTATTTACAGAAAAGATAGTTGGTGCCGCTTGTTCCGGGGATTTTCGCAAAACTAGCAAGTTTCCTCCGAAACTGACCATTTTCGACAGCAGACTAAAACTATAACTTGACTGATGGGTTGATTTGGTATATTTTTGATTACAAAATTTCACCTCTAACGATACTCAGAAAATAATGGCAGTGTTAACGGAAAGAACGGGGTTGGACTTTAACCTGGGAGAGGAACAGGAAGCGGTGCGGGAAGCGGCTCGCGATTTTGCACAAAGCGAACTGTTGCCCGGTGTCATCGAACGCGATACGGAACAAAAATTCGATAAAGACCTGCTCCGCAAGATGGGAGAAATGGGTTTTATGGGCATGATGGTCTCGCCGGAGTACGGCGGCGGCGGCATGGATACGGTATCTTACGCCATCGCAGTGGAGGAGATTTCCAAAGTCGATGCCTCGGCTTCGGTCATTATGTCGGTCAACAACTCGCTGGTATGTTGGGGTTTGGAGGCATTCGGTAGCGAGGAACAAAAGCAAAAGTACCTCACTCGCCTGGCTACGGGCGAAATTATCGGCGCATTCTGTCTGTCGGAACCCGAAGCGGGCTCCGATGCCACATCACAGCATACCACTGCTCAGGATATGGGCGACCATTACCTGTTGAATGGCACCAAAAACTGGATTACGAGTGGAAATACGGCATCGGTCTGCCTCGTCATGGCGCAGACTAATCCCGAGGAGAAGCACCGGGGCATTAACTGCCTCATCGTGGAGAAGGGAAGTGACGGCTTCTCGGTGGGCCGTAAGGAAGACAAAATGGGTATCCGTGCGTCGGACACGCATTCGTTGATGTTTTCAGACGTGAAAGTACCTAAGGAGAATCGCATCGGTGATGACGGCTTTGGCTTCAAGCTCGCCATGAGTACGCTCAATGGTGGTCGCATTGGTATAGCGGCGCAGGCGCTGGGTATCGCCGCCGGTGCTTATGAAAGAGCACTGCAATACGCTCAGGAACGCACGACCTTTGGCCATCCGATCTTTGATCATCAGGCTATTCAGTTCAAATTGGCCGATATGGCAACGCGCATTGAGGCGGCCCGGCTTCTGGTATACAAAGCTGCGAAAGACAAAGACGAAGGAAAAGATTACGTTAAATCTGCCGCAATGGCCAAGCTCTACGCGTCCGACGTAGCCATGTGGGTCACGACTGAAGCCGTGCAGATTCACGGCGGCTACGGCTATGTGAAGGAGTATCATGTGGAGCGGCTCATGCGCGATGCCAAGATTACGCAGATTTACGAGGGTACCTCAGAAATACAAAAACTAGTAATTGCCCGGGAGCTTATTAAATAGGGTAAAATAGGGTTCAAGTTGAATTTTTCGGTAGAAGTGTGCGCTATTTTAACTATAACGCACACTTTTTTTTGAAAATTAATGACTATTTGCTTGTAT
Organism: Persicitalea jodogahamensis; assembly: GCF_014651615.1. Lineage (GTDB taxonomy): Bacteria > Bacteroidota > Bacteroidia > Cytophagales > Spirosomataceae > Persicitalea > Persicitalea jodogahamensis. Next base: position 296,380 of record NZ_BMXF01000001.1, read on the forward strand.
TAGTTTTGTACAATTTATTAGATTTGTACAAAATTAGACTTTTCAGCATTTACGCGCCTCAAAAAATATACTATGGAAGATTACAATAAAATCATTGAATCCCTCGGAGTCAAGTTTGTGAAAGCCCGGCATATTCAGATGCTGCAACCCATCACGATCAAGAACTACTACGATGTCCAGAACTCATTGACCATCCTTTATGATGGCGAAGTGTCATTTGCCCTCGAAGGCGACGACGAACCCCAGGAGGTGGAAGCGGGCGATATGCTCTTCATTCCGGGTGGCAAGCACGCTACGGTAACCTATGGTAGTTCCAGTTCGGCCAGAACGGTCTCGAATGAAGATTTCATGACCAATCGCGACAATTACATTCAGTCGGGCTACGACCCGCTGACAATCGGTAGTCTGCCTAATTCCTTCGGTCTGGTATCTTTTGAGGCCAAGGTTTTTGACACCGTCAACTTCTTTACGTCGCTTGATGTACCTCCTTTCCTTATCAAGCGTGACGATCAGATCGCCAACACGATTAATCAGATTCTCGCCGAGGATATGAATGACATCGCGGGCAAGGGCCGGGTTATCAAGATCAAGACCGAGGAAGTTGTGATTGAGATTATACGCTATATCCTTAAAAACAAACTGTTCGTAGAGCAGCTGGTGACCAACAGCACCTACTTTAAGGATCCTCGCCTGATCGATATCTTTGCCTACATCAAGGACAACCTGGGCGGTGACCTTTCCAACAAAGTACTGGCCAACGTCGCCAACGTGTCGGAAGATTACGTGGGGCAATACTTTAAGATGCTCACCGGTATCAATCCTCAGGACTACATCGAGTACCAGCGCATGGAGAAAGCGGTGGATCTGCTCCGTACTTCCAAGAAGAGCATCCGCGCCATTGGTTCTGATGTTGGGTACAAAGACACGGCCTATTTCTGTCGCCGGTTCAAAATGATGTTCGGTATTCCGGCGGGCAAGATGCGTCGCCGTGAGTCGCTGATGAACGTTTAATCGATTGAGAATGGACGGTGTTAACGGATAATGCCTTTTATTCAGATACTTCTAGAACTCAAAAAGCCGCAGGATTCGTCCTGCGGCTTTTTGAGTTTTAAGTCCTAGTATGAATGAGCAGGGATGATCTGTTCAGGAATCAGAGCGGGAAAGTTATTAAACCAACCCCGTAAACAACCCCGGAGCGATACCAAAGAGAAGGGTAATGATGGTAGCTGTAACAAGAACAATCTTATAAAAGGGCGCTACACGAATTTCGGCGGTGTCCCCCTCCTTCATGTAAGCGGCCATAATAACCCGGAAGTAATAGTAGATCCCCACTGCTGACATCAAAATGGCGACAACCAGTAGCCAGATAATGCCACGCTCGGCGGCGCTGCCGAATACAAAGAACTTACCCCAGAATCCGGCGGTGAGTGGGATGCCTGCCAGTGAAAGCATGGAAACCGTCAGCACGAAGGCCAGCAGCGGGTTGTTACGGGCGAGGCCGTTGAAAGCTTCGTAGGTCTCCCGGGGCTTGCCCGTCATAGCCTTCTCCCGGGCCAGTGGAATCAGTACGCCGAAAGCGCAGATTGTCGCCACTGAGTAGGCCATTGAGTAAAAGAGGATGGAGTTTTCTGTCTGAGGCGTCATGGCCGTGAGGGCGATGAGCAGGTAACCCGCGTGGGAAATGCTGGAATAGGCCAGCATACGCTTAAAGCTGTCCTGGTATACCGCGATGATGTTGCCTACCAATAAAGTAAGCACTGTGATGACCGCCAGCGTAATCCACCAGTAATCGTATATTCCGGTGAAGGAATGCGAAAGCAACCGGAAGAGGGCCGCGAAGCCCGCCGTTTTGACAATCGTGGCCATGAAGGCGGTGAAAATGGTCGGGGCGCCTTCGTAGACATCGGGCGTCCAGAAGTGGAACGGAGCCGCCGACACTTTGAACAGCATGCCAATAAGTACCAGCAGCAAACCTCCGTACAATAAATAGGAAGGATTGCCCTGCCCGATGTATGCCTGAATACCCGTCAGAGTGAACGATCCCGTGGCTCCATAAAGCAGCGCAATGCCAAACAGCAGAATACCCGTGGCGAAGGCGCCCATCAGGAAGTATTTCAGCGCGGCCTCGTTGGAACGCAGATTGCGCTTGTCGCTGCCCGTCAGTACGTACATCGCTACCGATAAGATTTCCAGCCCCAGAAACAGCATGATGAGGTTTTCAAAACCGATCATCATAAAAGCCCCCACCAGCGAGAAAAGCATGATAGCGTAGTACTCGGCGGGCTGCGCTTCATCGTCGTCCTGAAAGCCGCGCGTCATAGCGACTATCATGAAAGCCGACACCAGTACGATACCATTAAAGGCCAGTGTGAGATTATTCACAGCCAGCATATTGTAGAAATAAATGATCGTTCCCTGGTTCCACTCTACAAAATTGCCGACCAGTGCAACGGCCAGAAAGAGCAGCGTCGCGGGCAGTAGAATAGCTTTGGATTTCGCAAAACCCAAAAAGAGAACAACTATTCCCAGAAAAGAAAGAAGTATAATGGGATACATTGAAGGGGAATTAGTTATGGATGAACCGCAGTAGTTGGTTGACCGTCGGTTCGGTCATTTCTAAAAATGTGCTGGGATAAATACCAATCCAGAAAACCATGATGGTCAGGGGAATCAATACGGCACGTTCGCTGAGCGTCAATTCTTGGAAATGCTCCGTATTGACCGAGGTGGCACCAAACATCGATTTCTGAAACATTCTCAGCAAATACACCGCTCCCAGGATAATTGTCAGCCCGGCTGCGGCCCCCAGCCAGTTATTGTACTCGAAAACTCCGGCCAGTAAAAGGAACTCCCCTACAAAGCCACTCGTGAGCGGTAGGGCCACGCTGCCTAACAGCATTATCATGAAATACACACTCAGACTAGGAGTCTTTTGTGTGATGCCTCCCAGGTGATCGAGGTAACGGGTATTGGTACGACTGAAAATGATATCAATGATGAAGAACATCCCGACGACATTGATGCCGTGCGCCAGCATTTGGATCAATGCCCCCTGCATACCGTTGAGTGTAGTCGAAAACACACCGGCAGCCATCAGACCCACGTGAGCGAATGACGAATAAGCCACCAGCCGTTTCATATCGCGCTGCTGAATGGCGATGATGGACCCGTAGACAATACCGATAACCGACAGCACAATGGCTACCGCACCCCATTGGTTCAATGCCAGCGGGGTGATCGGCAACAGAATGCGAATCAAGCCATAAACACCCATCTTGAGCATGATGCCCGCCAACAGCATTGTGGCCGGGGTCGGCGATTCGGTATAAGTATCCGGTTGCCAGGTGTGGAAGGGAAACAGCGGCATCTTGATGGCAAAGGCAATGAAAAATGCCCAGAAAAGCCAACCCTGCGCGGCGGGTGTCAATTGTAAATCGTAAAAAGCCGTAATAGCCGAAGAGTGCGTACCAGGCGTTTGGTAATAAAGATATACCAACGCCACAAGCATGAATAAGCTACCGAAGATGGTGTAGACAAAAAATTTGAACGTAACCTTCAGGCGGTTCTCTCCACCCCAAACGGCAGCCAGAAAATAAACCGGAATCAGCGCAACCTCGAAAAAGAAGTAGAAAAGGAAGGCATCTGTGGTGGTGAAAACGCCCACCAATGCTGACTCCATAAAAAGAATAAGGGCAAAAAAGGTTGCCGGGTTTTGGTAGTTGTGTCCGAAAGCCGAAAGCACGATCAGTGGTACTAGGAAGGTCGTGAGGAGCACCAGCAGCATACTGATGCCGTCGACAGAGGCTGCGAAGGAAATACCTGAAGCGGTGATCCAGTCATACTGAAAGCCGAATTGGGCCCCGGCAGCGGGATCAAACTGCGTCCAGGCGAATACAGCCGTTGCCAGTTCGGCTAGGGCTCCTGCCAGCGCGATAATTTTCGCATTGCTTCCGCCCAAAAAGAACGTTAGCAAGCCAGCCACGAGAGGAATAAGTATTAATAGAATCGTTAGCATTTATTTAATTTGGAATTAGCGAGTGTCGGAGTTAGTGAACAATCAGGCGAAACTAATACTCATTGGTTCCGACATCGCCGGGCGATCCCGTCCGATATTCACTAATTAAGTAACAGGTTCCAAAACAGTATGACCACAATCCCCACAACCATGGCGAAGACGTAATATCCAATGGAGCCTGTTTGAGTTTGGCGACCCAGGTTGGAAAGTCCTTTGACCAATTTGCCCGTGCCTTCCACAAAGAGATCGATGACAAACTCCCCAAAACTTGACAGTACTCCGGAAAGCGACTTCATGGGTTTTACAAAGACCGTATCGTAAAGCTCATCGATGTAGTATTTGTGATAGACTACGTTTTCCACGCCCGTCCTGGCTTCCGATTCGGGCGCAGGTACCGCGCTTCTGCTGATGTACATTACATAAGCTATCACTGCCGCAATCAATGCCACAGCTACCGAAACAGCCATAAGTATCCATTCTTCAGAATGCGTGAGGGCCGTAGCTGCAAAAGCTTCGGGATTGACTTGTCGTGCGGTGTCGAACAGGGGACTCATGAATTCGGCCAGTTGGTGCGTACCGCCCAATGCTTCGGGAACGCCGATGAAACCTCCGACCGCCGAGAGAAGGGCTAATATCACCAGCGGAATAGTCATGGCAGCGGGTGACTCGTGCAGATGGTGTTCCTGCTCGTGCGTTCCGCGGAAAGAGCCAAAGAAAGTCAGGAAGAGCAACCGGAACATGTAAAAGGATGTCAGGGCCGACCCCAACACGCCAATCCCCCACAGTAGTTTGTTATGCTCAAACGCATGGGCCAGAATTTCGTCCTTTGAGAAGAAGCCCGCAAAAGGCGGCAGTCCGGCGATGGCCCAGGTAGCTACGGCAAAAGTGATGAACGTGATCGGCAGCTTCTTGCGCAGCCCGCCCATGAAACGAATATCCTGCTCGTCGGACATGGCATGAATTACACTGCCCGCGCCCAGGAACAGCAGAGCTTTGAAAAAGGCATGGGTGATGACGTGAAACATGGAGGCTGAGTAGGCCATGACGCCCAAACCCAAAAACATATAGCCTAACTGACTCACTGTGGAGTAAGCGAGAACCTTCTTGATGTCGTTTTGCAGAAGACCGATGGAAGCCGCAAAAATAGCCGTGACTGCGCCGACGACCGCCACGATTTCCAAAGTTTCGGGGGCAAGCGTGTAAAGTACATTTGAGCGGATGACCATATAAATTCCCGCTGTCACCATCGTAGCCGCGTGAATCAGGGCCGATACTGGCGTGGGGCCCGCCATGGCGTCGGGGAGCCAGGTGTAGAGCGGAATCTGCGCCGATTTGCCCATCGCTCCCACGAATAGCAGCATCGTGATGGCGAATACAACGTGATCGCCTACGGGCAAGCCGGTAGCCTGGCGGAAGACTTCCGTGTACTCGACCGAGCCGAAGGCGTGAATAATGGTAAAAATACCCAGCAGAAAGCCCAAATCGCCGATACGATTCATGATGAATGCTTTGCGGGCAGCGTTGTTGAAGTCAGTGTTTTTATTCCAGAAGCCAATCAGCAGGTAGGAGCAGAGTCCGACGCCCTCCCAGCCAATGAACATGATGACGTAGTTGGAACCAAGTACCAGCAGCAGCATGAAAAAGAGGAACAGGTTCAGGAAGGAGAAAAATTTTCCAAAACCCGGATCGTGCTTCATATAGCCGATGGAGTAAATGTGGATCAGCGAACCCACACCCGTGATAATCATCAGCATCAGCAGCGACAACTGGTCGACCTGGAAAGAGAACGGAATGTTTAGTTCACCTACTTTGATCCAGTCGAACAACGAAACGATCATCGGCTGACTGCCTCCTTCTTTAAAGGCCAGCAGCACTGCCACCGATGCGGCAAAACTACCCAAAGCCGCCAGGGAGCCTATCAGCCCAACTGCTCCTTTAGGAATATGACGAAACCCAATGCCATTGATCAGAAACCCGATCAAAGGTAGCAGGGGAATTAAAACTAGTAGCGTAACAGGCATCACTTCAATTTAAGAATGAGTGACCGGGTCGCCGGTGCGATGAGAGAGTAAGTTTTGGTATTCAGTATCATCCCTTCAATTTATTCAAGAACCCAATATCGATTGTTCGGGTGTTTCTATAAATCATCACGATGATAGCAAGTCCCACTGCTACTTCAGCGGCGGCCACAGCCATGATGAAAAAGACGAAAACCTGGGCGGAAGGGTCAGATTTATAAGAAGAAAAAGCGATCAGCAACAAATTGACCGAATTGAGCATCAATTCAACCGACATAAAGATCACAATGGCGTTCCTACGGATCAAAACGCCCAGTATGCCGATTACGAAAAGGGCAGTGCTGAGAATCAGGTAGCTTTTAAGCGGAATAAGTTGGATTATATCCGGTATCGAGGGTTCCTGCATAGAAAAAAGCCGTTGAACAGTGCATTTATAGGGGCTTTGACCCGTAAAATTCGGGCAAATTTAAAGATAAAAATTCCTTACCCAAGCCATGGAAGGATGATTATTCTACCGCTTTGTCAATGCGCGGAGTTTGATCTCGGTCAGACGGCGCTTGGTATCGAGCGGAAAGTCGTTTTTAATGATCCAATCGAAGAAGGCAGGTTCTTTTTTTAGAACATCAACCACTTTCTTGCCATTGTGTTTGCCAAAATTGAAAACCTCTTCGCCTTGCTCGTTAAAAATCATTCGGCCAGCAAAGTCTACATTGGGTGAAGCCGTCAGCATATGCAGCTTATCCATATCATTATGGATGGGTACCGATTCGTTACCGTTGTCGTCAATCACAGTGACATCGGCGTAGTGCTTGATTTGGGCGTTCAGTACTTCGTAAGTAGCCAGGGCATCGGCCTCCGCGCCATGCGCCCCGACCAATTCTTTTCCGCAATAAAATTTATAGGCGGCGGCAAGGTTACGCGGCTCCATCAGGTGAAAAACACGTTGAGCGTCGATCAGGCGACGCCCTTTGGCGTCGAAATCCACATCTGCCCGAAGAAATTCTTCCACCAAAAGGGGCACATCGAAGCGATTGCTATTAAAGCCCGCCAAGTCGCAGCCTTCCAGAAATTTCACCAGATCACGGGCAATCTGCTTAAACGTAGGACAGTCTGCAATATCTTCATCGTAAATTCCGTGTATCAGACTGGATTCAAGCGGAATTGGCATCTCGGGATTCACCTTCCAGGTACGAACTTCCTCGCTGCCATCGGGAAGTGCCTTCACGACGCAAATCTCTACAATGCGATCTTTGGCAACATTAGTACCCGTAGTTTCGAGGTCAAAAAAAGCGAGAGGACGTTTTAGTTTTAGCTGATGAGGCACGGGATGATTTGATTCTTGGTACAAAATTCCTGGTTTGAGGCCGCGAAGGTACACAAAATGTGCTACCCGATTGCCGCTCAGTTCACGCCAATTATCGCTTCGCCCTTCTTTTTGGTCGGATAGACTAAGTCGGTAAGTACTGCTACACCATTGTTGGCAAAGATTTCCACGATAGAATTATCGACATATATATCCAGTTTCAGTTCGCCATTGACGGGCGGTACCTTCATGATTTCTACGCTGGGAAATTTTTTGTGAAAAGCGATGTTACCCGATTTCGTACGGTCAAAAGTGAGTTGGTTGGTGGCTATATCGTAGGCCAGTATACTTGCTTCCTTTTCATTGCTAAACAGTTTTACCCGAAAATTCTCTGCCTCGGCCAATTCAATCGTCAGGTTGAGATGGTACGAGTTCCCGTCCATTTTCAGAATGACACCTGCTTTCAGATCAGGGGCTTTCATAGTCAGGGTTTTGGTTGAAATTCCTTTCCTGACAATAGGCTGCTGAATCAAATGGTAAACTCCGCTGCTGTCAAGTTTTAAAGATAGCTGGCGCGGTAGTGAGAACATACCCCGATAGCCACTGGTGGGTGTCTTGTCGGCATATGCCCAGTTGCTGGCCCAACCCAGAATGATAGGCTTCGCCTGGTCCGCCGGAAGGTTGTTATAAGGTATCGCGGCATAAAAATCCTTCCCATAATCCACGCGCCGGACGCCCCGCTGCTTGTCTGCTTTAAATCTTTTGCCATCGAAGTTGCCCACGAAGTACTGCATCCCCGTGAAATCGGTATCCTTCGCCGCACTCGAGATCATCATCACCCAGCGGGTGGTGTCGCTTCCTTCCACAGGTACTTCAAAGAGCGAAGGGCACTCCCAAATCTTGGCCATGTCGCCCATCTTCCCAAATTCACTCAGCCGTTTCCATTCTTTCAAATTGTCCGATTCATAAATCAGTACTGTATACTCCTTCGGTTTGGCGACGACCATTTTCCATTTGCCCTGGTACCGAAACACGCTCGGGTCGCGAAAGTCCTTCATGCCCAGGTCCAGTACCGGGTTTTTGTCATAGTACTTCCAGGTGCGGCCTTTGTCAGCACTGTACGCCAGGCTTTGATGCTGGTCGGTGCCTTCGCCGTCTTTATGGACGTGCGAGGTGTATATCGCCACCATTCCCTTTTTGAATCCCGGTTCGAAAAAGCCGGAAGTGTTCAGGCTGTCCACCACTACGCTGCCTGAGAAGATCATCGTTTCAGTGCTGTCGGCATTCGGATATTCAGCGAGGGCCAGCGGTAGTTCTTCCCAGGTTATCAGGTCAGGGCTCACGGCATGGGCCCAACTCATGTGCCCCCATGTATCACCCTGAGGATTGTACTGGTAAAACAAATGGTACTCACCATCAAGATATACAAGTCCGTTAGGGTCATTGGTCCAGTTTTGAGGCGGTGAGTAGTGGTAGGCTGGGCGATAATCGCCGGGTTCTATATCAGCGACTTCAGTTTTCTCTTCCGAAGTGCAGGCAGCCAATAGGATAGGAAGCATCAGCATGTAGAAAATCGGTCGGCCCTTTTTAAAGATCATCGGTATTTTTTTGTCAGGTAGTAAGGACAAGAGGTTTTCGCAATCCGGGTTCCCTATGACGCGGCGACTACAAATTAACACAGATATTGTCTGGATATGAAAAAAATATCCTAATGAATAGTGAGACGAATAGCAGCACTAAACGCCTGGCCTCAGGCCAGCCTGGCCTCTAAAAAACGGTCAGGCAAAAAGAAATTTCCAGCAAAACGATATTATAGTAATAGTATAAATTTTTATCGTATAAATATATAGTAATCAGTGAGATGAAATATGTGTGTTGTTGATATAACACCAGTGTATGGATGGCTTAATTTATATAATCAAGCCATAATACTGGCTTAACATTGGGGTAACATTGTCCGCTTACTTTTGCAGCAATTCTAAGGAATACTGACACCTGTAAAAAGTAAGATTGACACCTCAAATGAAAAAGTACACTTTACTCTCTATCCTCCTGGCGTGTGTTTCGTCGCTCGCCATTGCCCAGACCGGCAGCATCAAGGGCCAGATCATGGACGCCGCCAGCAAAGAAGCCATCATTGGCGGCAGCGTAATCCTGAAAGGAACTACCCCGCCCGTGGGTACTTCCACCGACGTCGAAGGAAACTTTGAAATTACGAATGTACCGACTGGTAAACAAATCGTCATTATCAGTTACGTTTCCTATAAGCCCAAGGAAGTCGAAGTTACGGTGTACCCCAATCAGGCCATCCTTATTAATAGTACGCTGGAAGAGGATGTCGCCACGCTGAACGAGGTCAAGATCGTAGGCCAACGTGCTACGTTTACTGATGTATCGGTCATCACCGAGATAAAGCAGGCCGAGCAGATCGCCGTGGGTATTTCAGCTCAGCAGATTCAGAAGTCACAGGACCGCGACGCCTCGCAGGTCATCCGCCGGGTGCCGGGCGTATCCATTCAGGACGACCGCTTCGTCATCATTCGCGGCCTTAATGAGCGCTACAACACCGTCATGCTCAACGACGCCATCACGCCCTCGACTGAGGTGGACGTAAAATCCTTTTCCTTCGACCTCATCCCCAGTTCGGCCATCGACCGGATGATGATTTATAAGACCGGAGCGCCCGAACTACCCGGCGAATTCGCGGGTGGAGTCATTAAGATTTATACCAAGACGGTCCCTGATGAAAATGGATTATCAGTGAGCGTTTCCAGCAGTTATCGCGCGGGCACTACCTTTCAAAATGTTCTCAGTGACAAAGGGTTTGCCGGAGATGTGGTCGGCTTTGGCGCCGGGGCCCGGAAACTACCCAGTTCATTTCCGTCCACCAACACACTGCTTAGCCAGAATCGCCCAACGGAGGCCACCTTACAGGCTTTCCGGAATTTGCCGGATTTCTACAACGTAGAAAACACGACCGTCAATCCCGACCTGCGGCTTTCGATAGGCTACAACCGCAAAATGTTCGTGGGCGACAAGACGCTGACAACTTTCAATAATCTGAGCTATACCAACTCGAATCAAGTATTGAATCGGGATCAAAACAGGTACTTGTCATTCGACCCTTCCCAGCAGAAGTCGGAAATACTGAGCGCCTACCAGGACAATTTTTACGGCAACAATGTCCGGCTGGGAGCGATGTCCAACTGGGCTTTGATTCTTAACCCCAACAATAAGATCGAGTTCCGCAACTTATTTAACCAATTGGCAAGCAAGGAAACTACTTTCCGCCAGGGATACAGCACCGAGAATGGTCGGGATGTTGAAAACTTCGCTTTCCGCTACGAGGCAAAAAGCATTTATACCGGGCAGCTGAGCGGTACGCACGACTTGTCGGACGCCACTACGGTGAAATGGACCGGTGCCTACGGCTACACCCACCGCGAGGAACCGGACTTCCGCCGCTTCGTATCGAGCCGCGACAGAGGTACTAACGACCCCTTTACGGTTGAGATCGTTCCTGGCAGTAACGCCAGTTTGACGCGAGGTGCACGCTTTTACTCTACATTGAATGAATATACTTCTTCCCTCCGGGCTGATGTGGAGCATCGGGTACGTCGTAGCACCTACGCCGACAACGATAAAATGGATATCAAACTGCGGGCAGGTGCTTACGGTGAGTACAAAGACCGATCTTTTAAAGCTCGTTGGTTCAACTTGGTCAACCCCGGCGGTGTAGCCCAGGAAGTACTCAACCAGCCTTTCGACCAGTTATTTAGTGCCAATACGATCGCTTCCGACAAACTCTACTACGGCGAGCGCACCAACTTTGACGATCGATACGACGCCCAGAGCTTACTTGCCGCAGGTTACGTAGGCGTTTTTTATCCGTTCACGCCCAAGTTCAACACCTCATTAGGCTTCCGGGCCGAGTTTAATCGGCAGACGCTGCAAAGCCGCCTGCGCGGCGCGGGTACCGATGTGGATGTGGATAATCCTATCTTCCGCCCGCTGCCTTCGGCTAATTTTACTTATAACCTCAGTGAGAAGTCGCTGTTCAGGTTGGCTTACGGAATCACCCTCAATCGTCCCGAATTCCGGGAACTGGCCCCCTTCAACTACTACGACTTCGCCTTCGACGTTTCTCGGGTGGGCAATCCCAACCTGAAAACGCCAACAATTCACAACGCTGACTTCCGCTACGAGTTTTATCCGTCCGATGGCGAGATCATTTCGGTGGCCGGATTCTATAAGAGTTTCCTCAACCCCATCGAGGCCAAGGTTCGGTATGCGGGTTCGGGTGTGTCCTTCACGGTGGATAACGCCGAGAAAGCCTACGCCCTGGGCGCGGAGCTGGAAATACGCAAATCGCTCAAAGACCTGACCTCATCCGGTTTTGTCAATAACCTGACGCTTTTGCTGAACGCTTCGCTGATTCAAAGCCGCGTAACAACAGGTTTTGAAGGACAAGAGGATAACCGCCAGCTGCAGGGGCAATCACCCTACCTGATAAACACAGGAATTTACTACAACGATGTCAACAGCGGCTGGCAGGTGAATGTGCTGTACAATGTCGTGGGGCCACGCATATTTCTGGTGGGTGACAAGGAAATACAGCCAACGGTGTACGAAATGCCGCGTAACGTCATTGACCTGAATATAATAAAAGCGATGGGCGAACATTGGCAGTTGAAGGTTGGAGTGCAGGATTTGCTCAACCAGCCTTTCCGCCTGATTCAGGACAGCAACCTCGACCAGAAGATCACCAATGTGGACGAAACTTACCAAACCTACCGCCCCGGAACATACTCGACGGTTGGGTTGAGCTATAAGTTTTAAGGCACCAACTTTCCTGAGTATGGAAACTTTCGGGAGGTTTTAATGTGAAGTCAATAAATTAAAAATCAGATTGTTAAACAAAAAAAGGAAGTATGAAAAAGGTAACAAATTTTGCAAAAACCTTCATTCTTGGTTCATTAGTCTTAGGTTTCGCGGCCTGTACCAACAATGACGACGACGATCCGATTGTGATCACTCCGCCGACTCCTTCCACAATTAATGGAAGCATAACGAGCAACACGACCTGGACAGCAGACAAGCAATATATTCTTTCAGGATTTGTGTATGTAGAAGATGGCGCAACACTTACAATTGAGCCAGGTACAATTATCAAGGGCGAGAAAGCTACCAAGGGTTCGCTCATCGTAAAGCGCGGAGGCAAGATCAACGCTACGGGAACGGTAAGTAATCCGATTGTATTCACCTCGAACCAGCCGGCGGGCCAGCGTGCAGCGGGTGACTGGGGAGGCCTGGTACTTTTGGGCAAAGCGCCTGTTAACAAGACTCCGGCGGTAATCGAAGGAGAGAACATCACTGAATTCGGTGGCACAGATGCCGCCGATAACTCAGGCACCCTGAAATATGTGCGTATTGAGTTTGCGGGCATTGCCTTCGAGACTGACCGCGAGATCAATGGCCTTACTTTTGGTGGGGTGGGTTCCGGCACGACGGTTGACTACGTGCAGGTTTCGTACAGCGGCGACGACTCTTTCGAGTGGTTTGGTGGTACCGTGAACGCCAAGCACTTGATCTCCTACCGTGGTCTGGACGACGATTTCGATACAGACAACGGCTACAGCGGCAAAGTTCAGTACGGTCTTGTTATTCGTGACCCAGCCGTAGCCGACCAGGCCGGCGATTCCAATGCTTTTGAGTCGGACAATGACTCAGGAGGTTCAGAAGCCCTTCCTAAAACTGCCGCAGGATTTGCCAACATTACGGCTACTATCGCACCTGGTACTTTGGACTCAAAGTACAACGCTGCCATGCGTCTGCGTCGTAGTTCAGAATTGAAAATTTACAACAGCATATTCAGCGGTCCTTACAAGGTGGGAGTATTGGTGCAGAATGCTTCGGTCGATAACTACAAAAACGGCAAGCTGGTATTGCAAGGTATTGCTATGCAGGGAGCTACGAAAATGTTCGACGGTGTCGATGAAAATATCTTCAATACTGCCGCTAATAAGAACAAAGTATATACTTCGGTAGCTGACCTGATGCTTGATACCAACTTCAATAGCATCACGGCGCGTCCGGTGGGAACTCCAAAGACCGGTTCGCCCCTGTTGACGGGCGGTGTAACGCTTCCCGCTGGTTTCGAGCCTGCTCCTTACATCGGCGCTTTCAATACTACCGACTGGACCGCCACCTGGGCCAACTTCGATCCTCAAAACGCGGATTACGATACTGCCAAATAAACAACGACCTTACAAATTGGTGTCAGATTGTCGAAAAGCCGGGGGCATTTGCTCCCGGTTTTTTTGTGCTAAATCCGTCAGATTTGTGGTGGGGAATACCTAACAGTTCTCCCGGGACTACCACTTACTAAATTCATTTGCGCTGGCTGAAAGTTTTTCATAAATTACTCATCCTAAACCCTTATGAAAAACTTTCAACCCGATGAAAAAAGTATTCGCCCTGCTCGTGGGCATCAACGATTACGATCGCGTCGGTAAACTGCACGGTTGCCTGAACGATGTAAAAGCTGTACGCAACTACCTGGAACACGGAGCGGATTTCGATGTCGAGATCAAAGAACTCACCGACCAGGCTGCCACCCGCGCAGGCGTGGCCGACGGGTTTCAGACTTTTCTGAGTCAAGCGGGCCAGGACGACACGGTACTTTTTTATTACTCGGGTCACGGCACGCAGGAGCGGGCCGCTTCGCTTTGGGACGAAACCGATGGCGCATTGGAATGCCTGGTGTGCTACGACGGCGGAGCCGGAAGTACGCCCGATTTTCTGCTTACCGACAAGGAGCTTCGTTACCTGATCCACGAACTTTCCCAAAGTACCCAGGCGCACATCGTCACGATTTTCGACTGCTGTCACTCGGGCGATAACACCCGCAACGCGGCGTTGGTCGGCGCGAGCTACGACGAAACACGGGAGCGGCGCGTCACCGACAAGGCGGGCCGCGCTTTCCCACAACGAATGTGGAGTCAGTTCTTATTCAGTGACACTATTCAGGAAGCTGACGTACGAAACAGAAAGCCGGCCGAATTTCTGCCGCAGGGTACCCACGTACAGATGGCCGCGTGTGAATCCAGTCAGGTGGCGTTGGAAGTGGCGCGCGAGGGCGTTTTTACCAAAACATTACTCAAAACCCTAACCGACTGCGGCGGTAACATTACCTACAACACGCTGCGCAGCCGTATCCGGCAGTACATGAGGGCTGGCTTCGAGCAAACTCCCCGAATTTATATGCCGCTCGACGCCGAAAATCTTTTGCGTCGGGGCTTCCTGAATCAAACCGTCGACCCACAGAAGATGATTTGTGAGGCAACGCGGAATAAGCAGGAAGGCTGGCAACTGAACGTCGGCGCCATTCATGGGATGAAAGCCGATTCGCAGGTTACGCTATTCGACCCCAGAAACCGGGAGAAAACGCATGCCGCCAAAGTACGCAAAGGAGGTGTTTTTGTGGACTACACGCTGCTGGATGTCGCCGGACTGGATACGAGTGCGATGTACAAAGCTGAAGTCGAGGGTTTGATGACACAGGAGCTAGTCCTGGAATTGAAAAACTACGACGGGAACCCCAGAGAAGTCGGCCAGCTTACCAAAGAGCTGGAAGCGAACGCCAGCGGTGGCTTTGCTTTCGGCGGAGAGCAAGAAGCTGTCGAAACTGAGAAAGACAACGGCCAGTCTCAGCCCGCCGACTACACTTTCCACGTCCGCAGCGGCGAGGTGTACCTGACGAAGCCCGGCGACCCGTACCGTCCGCTGATTCGTCCGGTACTTTATTTGGAGGACGAAGAGCATACTGCAATCCTCGGAACGCTGCGGCATGTGTCGCGCTGGCATTTCATCAAAAATTTGCAAAACGAGGACCTGCCCGAGAGCTTCCCGGCCCAGCCACTGAAAATAGAACTGAGTCGCGTGATGGCGGATGGTACTTCTACGTCCGTGCCCTTGGCTAACGACACCGCAGAACTGGACTACGAAAAATCAGGTAGAAGTTGGAAAGGTACTTTGCAGGTTAAAATCACCAACACCACTGCGCAGGATTTATACGCCTGCGCGGCCTACCTCAGCAAAGAATTTCAATGTTTCCTTGATTTCCTGCCCCAGCGGGTGCAATTGCTCGAAGCCGGAAAATCTCTTTTTCTCGGTCCGAACGGAAAAGACCGTATCGCCCTCAAGCTGGGTAAAGTGGAACAGGAATACAACTGGCCGCAGGTAGTTGAAGCCTTTAAATTCATTGTCAGTACGGTTGAGTTCGACGCCGAAGCGCTCACGCTGGACGCACTACCCGGCCCACTTACTACCGACGATCTTGAAAAAAGCCGGGGAGGGAAAGCGAAAGGGTTGGTTACGGAAGAAGACGAGCCGCTCGAATTTTCCGGCTGGTTGACCCAGACTTTGCATTTGGTCTTCAAGAATCCTGTTTACAACCGGATTCCGGCCAAAACCTTGGAAGCTCTGCTTGAATGGGACGAAACTACCTACTTCGCCGCCGGGCTGTTCTGCAAGGTCGAGTTGGACGAAACGGGTCAGCCGACAGTCTGGAAATTAAAGAAAGGCCTAGTCGTACCCGAGGACGAAAAAGGGCTTTTCGATGATATCAAACTGCGGCTGGGCAACTGGATCGAAACGCGCCAACGCCGCAAGCGGTACCGCAACCTCAAAAAAGACCCCAACCGCCTGCGCATCGTGGCCGAGGGCGATTCGTGGTTCCAGTACCCGATCATTTTGCAGGATACCCTCGACCAGCTTTACAAGTGCTACGCCATCCGCAGCTTCGCCGAGGCGGGCGATACGCTGGAAAACTACCTCAAAAAGAAAGAGTACCTCGATGCCATCGAGGAGGAGGATGTCAGGTTCTTCCTCGTCAGTGGCGGCGGCAACGATGTGCTGGGCGATCAGTTTCAGTATTTTCTCCGCGAAACCCCCGATAATACTGATGACACGCCCCGCAAGTACTTGAATCAGAAAATGTTTGATCAGCTCGACAAACTGGATGCGCTATACACGCAGATGTTCAACGAACTTTTCGCCCGCTATCCCGACCTGCATATTCTGGTCCATTGTTACGACTACCTCATTCCGGTGGATACGGACATTCCAGCTAACAAAAAGAAATCGAGCTGGACCGGAAAGCACATGATCAAAAAAGGGATCGTGCCGCAGGAAGAGCGCGAGAAACTGATTCGCTACATTGTGGACGAATTTGCCGGAAGGCTGACCGCCCTCGCACAAAAAAGCGAATTTAAAGACCGTGTGACCTTTGTGGACACGCGAGGCCTGGTGGATCGCCAGAGCTGGTTTGATGAAATTCATCCCACCAATGCGGGATATCAGATCGTAGCGGACAAGTTTATTGGTGCGATAGAACGCATCAAGAGTCAAAAAAAAAAGTCCATCAATGATTTGTTAATTGACGCCGGTTCACTTTCGCGCAATGAGTTGCTGGAATTTCTGCGGTACAATCAGCCGACGGAAGCGGGGAAGATCGTGCTCGGAGAATACTTTTTTGAGGTACAGGAAATCAAGCAGGCACTGCAGGAAAAGGAACCGGTAATGTTTGAGGCAGGACAGGACGGAGCAGGAACCGCAGACGCTGGGGAGCTCCAGAAAATGGTGTTTTGGCCCATGCGAGCCGAAGCGCAGATGGCAGGAGCGGAGGAATCTGAGCCTGCAGAAGCCCCGCCGATGCACGCTGAGCCCTCTCCCCGCCCAATAGTGATAGATTTGGAAGCTGTGGAGTTTCATCAGGAGGCCCCCTCCGTTTTCCGGGCAGGTCAGCTGGACTATGACATCCCGGACGTCATGCAGCAAAACCAACCCGTCGTCTGCGTTATCCGCATCGGTGGTGCCGAACTGGCTCTGGAAGATATAAAAATCAGTGCTGAAAGTACCCATGCCAGCATCAAAATCACGGACGAGATGAGCGTCAGGCTGGTGGATATATCTAACGGCTTAAATTTCAGCATCGCTCCCATTAGTACCGAACGACAGGCAATCAGTAAAGGTGATTTTACCGAATGGAAAATCAGCGTCACTGCCCTGAAAGCGGGTACTTTTCCGCTTTTTCTGCGGGTGTCGGCTCATTTTGATGGCAAGACCGACGATATGGAGGTTCTCGAAAAATCTGTACGTGTCAATGGCGACCCGAACGTTTCGATCCAGGAGATTGCCCGACAGATCAAGAAAAAAATCATTTTCATGGCAGCCGATTCCAAGTCGGGACTGCTGCTGGGGCGCGAGTCGAACAAAATCCGGGAAGAACTACTGATGTCCTCACTTCGTGATGAATTCCTGTACACTACGTTGTTTGAGGTAACAGGCTTCGATTTTTCACGGACGTTGCTGCGCGAAAAGCCGACGATCGTTCACTTTTCGGGTCATGGCTCATCGGAAGGAATATATCTGGTCAATGAGCACGAAGTACCCCAGCTGGCCCCCACGAAGGCGCTCAAAAAGCTGTTTGGGGTGATGGGAAAGGTACTGAAAATTGAATGTGTGATCCTGAACGCCTGCTTCTCCCAAACTCAGGCCGATGAGGTAGCCAAAAGTATTCCGGTGGTCGTGGGTACCCGATCCAAGATAGGCGACGACGAAGCCATTAATTTCTCCATCGGCTTCTATCAGGGGTTAGGGGCAGGGCTGACTTACGAAGACGCCTACGAGCTGGGCCGTGTGCAGGTTAGCTTCAATACTGACGACGACGAGGCCGAAGATATTTTGACTTTATTAAAGAAGAGTGTTTAAACTGTGCCAGACTATGAAATATTCCCCCGTCGTACTGTCCTACTTCTCGCAAAGCGGAGGGCCCGATCAGGAATATTTACGATTTCTGGAAGACGAATATAAGTCCATTGGCAAGGCATGGGAACAGTACCAGATTCAGGAGGGCTCGAGCAGGTACTTTGAGGTAGAGTTTCCGCCGCGCGGCAGCGCCGATGGCGACGAAGTAGCTGAGGACATCCGTAACTACAAGCACCGCATCCTGATTTTTCATTTCAGCGGTCACGCCGATAGTGAGCAGCTCCTCTTCAGGGATGGGTCGAGCCACGCCCGGGGGCTGGCGGGCTTGCTGGGCGAAGCCCAAAACTTAAAACTGGTATTCCTGAATGGCTGCGCTACCTACGATCAGGTGAAATTGCTTTTTGAAAACAATATCAAAATCGTGATCGCGACGCGTGGGAAAGTGAACGACGGCATCGCCCGCGAATTTTCCGAAACATTCTATAAAGCGCTTTCCGACACGGAATATACCATACGATCGGCCTTTGAGCACGCCCTGAACGAATTGAGAAGAAAGTACCCTGCCTTTAATTCTGTCCCGGCCGAGCCTGTCGTCTGGCGGGGATTGGTGACCGAGTCCGAAGAAGACAGTGACCGCTGGGAATTGTACGTCAATGAAAAGTACCAGCAGGAAATAGACCGCCGGGAGTGGTGGAAAATACGACTGGCCAGTCCGACCCGAAAGGACCTGCTGGCGGGACGATCATTCTGGGATCAGGCCATGAATTTTCTCGTCCTGATCCTTTGCCTGCTCGGGATCACCATCGTGGTTTATGCCGTGTTTTTTATGCAGGATCATATGCTGGCGCTCGTGGGGCTGGCGGCCGCATTTTTGGCTTACTTCGGCTTCAAGAATAAGCAGCGTTACAAAACCGTGGAATTGAACTCGATACTGGCCGATGAGGAAGTGATCCGAAGAATGAGACTTTTTGCCTAAATCCGACATGATAGAAAATCCTGATTATTCTGATGAAGTGAAGGGGAGGCTTCTGCACGAGCTTGCTTCCATGAAAAAGCAGAGCGTTTTCTCCCTCTTGTTTGCAATTATTTGCGTGGTCGTTATGGTCTTTTTGTTTTATAAATTGAGGGAAAGCAACCGGGAACTGACCAGGGCTAAGGAGAAACTAGCCCGGCAAAATGACCTACTGGAAGACCAGAAGGTCGTGCTTACCAACTTTAAAAATGAACTGGACGCGTGGCGGATGTCATTGCTGGAGGTCGATTCGATCCCCATCCAATTGGAGCCGGAGGTAGTTATGATGCCCGGCGAAGCGGCAATGCCAGCCGGAGCAGAACCTGTGCTGGAGCGGCCTACTATGCCTGTCCAGTCTAACAAGCCGCGAGTCAGAAGCCCCCAAACCAGCGGTCCGGTTCAATCGGAGGATAATGATCCCTGGGTGCAGGGTTCCCTGCCACAGGCAGTTCAGCAACCTTCCGAGCCGATGGTAGCGCAGCAGGCCCAGACTCAGCACTACGAATTGAAGAAGCAGGGGAGCGCTTCCCGGAGTATCTGCTTTGGATATATCATTTACATTCAGGATGCGAAGGCGCGGGAAGCGTCGAAGGAGTTGCAGAAAATGCTGAAAGAGAAAGGGGCAATTGTCCCCGCTATCCAATCCAGGAATCTTCCCCGTAGTTTCAGGACTTCCATCAAGTACTTTCACCAGGAAGATGAAAGAGCGGCTCAATGGGTTAGCAAAATACTGCGGGGTATTCTGAAAGAAAGAGGAGTCAACGTCAGGACAACAGACATCCCCGTCACCTATGTTTCCAACGCCAAGGTGTCGTTAGGGCAGTTGGAGGTCTGGGTTGGAAACTGAATGCGCTTGATGTCTGATAGTCACTGTAAAACGGGCAAATCCTTTCTGCACAGCCTCTTCCTGAAATCAAAAGCAAAAAACATGGGGGATAGCCATCGCTTTTCCGTAACTTTGCGGCCTGAATTTTCGTTAGGGGTAAAAAACGATACTTACAAGCCGCTTCAATGGATCAATACATAGAAATTTTAATTATGGCCGGGCAACTCATTTTGGGGTTGTCTATCTTAGTGGGATTGCACGAATTAGGCCACTTGCTTACTGCCAAAATGTTCGGGATGCGGGTCGAGAAGTACTTCATTGGTTTTCCGCCCAAAGTATGGAGTATTCAACGCGGCGAGACAGAGTACGGAATAGGCGCAATTCCATTGGGAGGGTTCGTGAAAATCTCCGGAATGATTGACGAATCGCTGGATACCAAGCAGATGGATCAGGCACCTGAACCATGGGAATTCCGGGCCAAGCCCGCCTGGCAGCGGCTCATCGTAATGTTGGGTGGTATCATCGTCAATGTCGTGGTGGGTATCATCATCTTTATCGCTCTGGCTTACCAGAACGGTGACTCCTATCTCTCCAAGGAAGAAGTGAACCGCTACGGTATCGTGGCTGGGCCGCTGGCCCAGGAAATAGGCCTGCGCACGGGTGATAAGATCATAGCCTACAACGGTAAAGACTTCACCAACTTCGACATGGCTGTCGGTTCCGAGGTGATGTTGGGCAACAACAGCTATTACACCGTAGAGCGTAACGGACAGCAAATTGACGTGGATGTTCCGAACGGGCTTATCGAGAAACTGTCGGAACCAGAACAGCGGGGTACTTTCATCCGCCCTATCGAGCCCTTCACCGTCGGGGAAATCGTGCCGGAAACACCCGCCGATGAGGCCGGTTTGAAAGCCGGAGACCGCATCGTCGGTATAAATGGCCAACCCATCCAGTACTTTCACCAATTGCAGGATGCTCTGGATACGGTCAAAGGGAAAACGGCTTCTCTGGCGGTGCAACGCGGCGGAACAAATCTGACCCTTCCTGTGGAGGTTATGGAAGACGGCACGATCGGCTTTCGGGCCAAAAGCGGACTTGACTACACGATTGTAAAATATTCCTTCCCCGAAGCCGTAGCTGCCGGGACGCAGGAAGCATTCGGCGTGGTGTACAACAATATCAAAGGCTTCGGCAAAATATTCCGCGGCGAGGTATCCGCCTCCAAAGCGCTCAACGGCCCTATCGGCATCGCCCGCATGTTTGGTGGTGTCTGGGATTGGGGCCGCTTCTGGTTCCTGACGGGCTTGCTGTCAATGATTCTGGCTTTCATGAATGCCCTGCCGATTCCGGCCCTGGACGGTGGCCACTCCGTGATCCTGTTGTACGAAATTGTGTCGGGTCGCAAACCCTCGGATGCTTTTCTGGAAAACGCGCAGAAAGTGGGTATGGTGTTGCTGCTGGGAATCATGGCCTTCGCCATTTTTAATGACGTCTGGAAAGCAGTTTTTTAATTAGTGGACAATGCCAGGTGTTCACGGTATATGGAACCAGCTCCTGCTCTTGATCTATTGGGAGCACACTTTCCACCCAATAAGTATTGAGAATTTTGGCTAGGAGAAAACCACAAATTATCCACTGTCTTTTTTTCATTACCCACTTGATCATGGTGGTGCTGCTGACCGCGGCTCGACCTAAGCACGAGTATCATATCAGCGTGACGAAAATCAACTATAATTCGTCCCAGAAAACGTTGGAGATAAGCATAAGAGCATTCACGGATGACCTTGAAAAGGGACTTTCGCAGGCCAACGGAAACCGTCGGATTTTGCTGCGGAATGGAGACGAGAACAATCCGCTTGTGGATAAGTACCTGCGCAAACATTTCGCTCTTGCGGACCCAGAACGGAAGCTGCGGACTTTTAGTTACATTGGCAAAGAAGAAGAAGCCGACGCTACCTGGCTATATTTGGAAGTACCGTTCCAAGGCGATCCCGATGGCTGGGTAATGAAGAATGAACTGCTTATGGAGGCCTTTGACGATCAGGTCAATATGGTTAACGCAAAATGGGGCGATGACCGAAAGACGTATTTATTCAAGAAGGGGAAGTCCGTTCAGGCTTTGTAAAAACATGTGTTTTGAAAATAGCTGTAACCGTTCGTCCTGACAAGGGGATGTCTGGCATACCTATTTTCAACTGTTTACCTCCCCTCAGATTTTTATTTTTTTGTACATTGGGAAAAGAATATCTGCCACTCTGGCAGAATGCCTATGAATTTTGAAAACTCAGATCTATACAGTCAATTGTTGGTGAACGACTCCGACCTCGACAGCCTGGAAATAGTACCCATCGGTGGCCCCGACGGTCCCGAAGAACCCCTTGATTTGCCCGACGAATTGCCTATTATGCCCATTCGGCATACGGTGTTGTTTCCCGGCATGGTGATTCCCGTAACGGTGGTCCGTCAGAAAGCCATCCGGTTGGTGAAGAAAATCTACCGCAATACCGACATCAATCAGCGTATCATGGGGGCTGTGACGCAGGCCAAGCCTCAAAAGGAGGATCCGGGTGCCGCTGACCTCTACAAAATCGGCACGGTGGCTCATATCCTGAAAATGATCACGTTGCCCGACGGCAACGTCACCATTATCGTGCAGGGGCGTCAGCGTTTTCAGATCAAGGAAATCGTTCGCGAAGATCCATATATCACGGCCCGCATCGAGAGCATCAACGATTCTTTTGCCTCGCCAAAGCGCAAGGAGTCCAAAGCGTTGCTGAATTCGTTGCGTGATGGAGCGCACCGCATTATGCGTCTTAATCCTGAAATTCCGCAGGAAGCCCGTATCGCGCTCGACAATATCGAAAGCCCGGTTTTCCTGATTCACTTCCTGTCGTCCAATATTAATGTGGACGTAGCCGACAAGCAGAAATTGCTTGAAGAAAAGAACGGGCACAAACAGGCCACGCTCCTGCTTCAGTACATGATGAAGGAGATCGAGATGCTGGAATTGAAGCGTGAGATTCAGTCGAAGGCCAGTTCGGACATCGACCAGCAACAGCGCGATTATTTTCTGCGTCAGCAGATCAAAGTCCTCAACGACGAGCTCGGTATCGACAGCCCCGAGCGCGAAATGGACGATCTCCGGATTAAAGCGCTGGACAAAAAATGGTCGAAGGAAGTTCAGCAACACTTTGATCGCGAGGTCAACAAATTGCAGCGCCTCAATCCGATGGCTCCTGAGTACCCCGTGACGCTAAATTACCTCGAAACTTTAGTGGAGCTGCCCTGGGAAGAATACACCAAAGATAACTTCGACCTTGTGCGGGCGCAGAAGATACTCGATTCCGAGCACTTCGGCCTTGAAAAGGTTAAGGAGCGTATCGTAGAGTACCTGGCGGTTTTGAAGTTGAAAAATAACATGAAGGCTCCGATTCTTTGCCTGTACGGCCCTCCGGGCGTCGGTAAGACGTCCTTAGGGAAATCGGTGGCCAAGGCCCTTAACCGCAAGTATATCCGCATGGCCCTCGGTGGTGTCCACGACGAGGCCGAAATTCGCGGTCACCGCAAGACTTACATCGGCGCCATGCCGGGGAAGGTGATTCAGCTCATCAAGCGGGCGGGCTCATCCAATCCCGTGTTCATTCTGGACGAGATCGATAAGGTCAGTTCCGATTTCCGGGGCGACCCGGCCTCCGCTCTGCTGGAAGTGCTGGACCCTGAGCAAAACGCTTCCTTTACCGATAACTTTATGGAGGTCGAATACGATCTCTCCAAGGTACTTTTCATTGCTACAGCCAACTCTCTCGAAACCATCAACCCCGCTCTGCGCGACCGTATGGAAATCATCGAGATGACAGGATATACGATGGAGGAGAAGCTGCAAATAGCCAAAAAGTACCTCGTCCCCAAGCAACGCAAGGAAAACGGCCTGAAGGGGACCAATGTTAAAGTTGACGACAGAGCCCTGCAAAAAGTCATTGAGGGCTACACCCGTGAGTCGGGCGTGCGGAATCTGGAGCAGAAAGTTGGAACACTCATGCGAAAGGTCGCCAAATCCATCGCGATGGAACAGGAGTACTCCAAAACTGTGAAGGAGGAGCAGGTCGAAAAAATGCTGGGCGCGGAGATTTTTGATAAGGATCTATACCAGGACAATGACATCGCGGGTGTTGTCACGGGCTTGGCCTGGACATCAGTGGGCGGCGAAATCCTGTTCATCGAAACCAGCCTTAGCCGGGGTAAAGGCGTGCTTACGCTGTCGGGCCAGCTCGGCGACGTCATGAAGGAATCCGCTGTCACGGCCCTCTCGTACCTGAAAGCCCACGCTGAGCGGCTGGGTATCGATTACCGCGTGTTCAATCATTACGATTTGCACGTCCACGTTCCTGCCGGAGCAGTGCCTAAGGATGGCCCATCGGCGGGAATTACCATGTTGACCTCTATGGCTTCCATCTTTACCCAGCGCCGGGTGAAGTCGTTCGTGGCGATGACGGGCGAAATTACGCTTCGCGGCAAGGTACTGCCGGTTGGAGGCATCAAGGAGAAGATCCTGGCGGCCCGCCGGGCGGGTGTGAAGGAGATTATCCTTTGCGTAAAAAATAAGAAGGATGTGAACGAAGTCCAAGCCGACTATATCAAGGATATGTCGTTTCATTATGTCGACACGGTGGATGAGGTACTGGCTGCCGCACTGCTTCCCGAAATCGTCTCACGCCCGATCAAATTTGTTTTTCCTGAGGAAAATAAGGAAAGGTCGGGAGGAGATGGAATCCAGGCTCCGGTAGTAGTCTTGTAGGACTATTTTTACCTGGCACTATTTTTTAGAAAAGTATACTCAGATTTTTTGGAGTTCCTGAAAACAGGAACTCCTTTTTTACACCAAACCATTCTGTATTTTGAAAAAGTCGGTGAAAATAATCATGGGTATCGTCGTGCTGCTGATAATTGCGCGGCTGGTGTTACCATACTTTGTCTTAAAATATGTGAACAAAACGCTGGCTGACCTTGACGGGTACACAGGCCATGTGAATGACGTAGATATCGCGCTCTATCGGGGTGCTTATCAGATAGATAGTCTCAATATCCGTAAGGTGAACGGTAAGATTGAGGAGCCGTTCATCTCCATTCCAAAAATGGATCTCTCCGTAGAATGGAAATCACTGTTCAAGGGCAAACTTGTAGCAGAAGTGGTCTGTACCCGGCCGGAGATCAACTTTGCATTCAGCGAAGACGAGAATGCCAGCCAAACGGGCGTGGAAACCGACTGGACCCAGGTTATTAAGGATCTTTTGCCGATCAACATCAACCGCTTCACAGTTGTGGATGGCACGATTAACCTCACCAACGTTGTCTCGCAGCCCAGCACCGACCTGTCGATGCACAATTTTGATCTTGAAATTGCCAATATCCGGAATGTAGTAGTTAGCGATAACAAGTTCCCCTCTCCGGTAAAGGCCTCCGGCGACCTTCCTGGCTATGACGGTACGCTGACCTTCGACGCCGACATGCAGTTGCTGAAAAAAATGCCGGATTTTAATTACAACCTCAAACTCAGTAATCTGCAACTTGTCAAGCTCAACGAACTTTCCAAACGCTATGGAGGGATTGATTTTGAGAAGGGGTCGCTCGATCTGGTGAGTGAGATGGAGGTGGTGGACGGCAAATTACAAGGCTATCTCAAGCCCCTGACGCACGATATGCAGATCTTTGAATGGAATGAGGGAGACAACCGCACCATCACGCAGTTCGTAAAGGAATTAATAGCGGAAGGTGGCAACAAAGTACTGGAAAATAAAGTAAAAGATCAGGTGGCTACCCGCATTCCGCTTGAAGGAACCATCAATGATGTCAAAACGGGTATCTGGCCTACTATTATCGGTGTTCTGCGGAATGGTTATGTGAGCGCCCTTACCGATACCTTCGATAATACCCTTAGTGTAAAAGAAGCGTGGCAGCTCTACCGGGAAGACCGCCGCAAGCAGCGCCAGGAGCGCAGGGAGGAGCGTAAAGAAAACCGCGAGGAAAAGAAGGCGGAGAGAAAGAAGTAATAAGATTGTATTTCAAAAACCATTTCCAGTTGCCGGGCGTTTTGAAAGCATATATGGAAAAAGACACAACGTATTTTCTTCATAAGTTTTCAGGCGAGGCAGGACGCAGCGGGGAATTTAGGTCGCAGGGGACTACCCGCCAAGAATCTGCTACAAGACCATCGGCAATTGGCAACAAAGGCATATGGGCGGCGGCTATCGTTCTGACGTTATGGTTTGGGTCGCTGGCCTTGCTGCTCAACTACCCGCTATCGTTCCGAGATCCACTTGTGTACCTATTTGTTTTGGTGCAGATGCATCTTTACACGGGTGTATTCATTACCGCCCATGATGCCATACACGGCGTGGTGGCTCCCGATCGTCCCCAACTCAACCGCGCTGTAGGCTGGCTATCGGCGACGCTATTCGCCTTCAACAACTACGGAACGCTCTCCCGTAAGCATCATCTGCACCATAAGCATTCGGGCACGTTCGACGATCCTGACTTTCATGAGGGGAATCCCAACTTTTTTGCGTGGTATTTCAGTTTTTTGAAGGAATATATTTCCTGGAAGCAGATTCTATTTATGGCAGTAAGCTACAACCTGCTGAAACTGGCCTTCCCTTGGGAAAATCTGGTAGTTTTCTGGATGATCCCTGCCATATTGAGCACTTTCCAGTTATTTTTCTTTGGCACCTACCTGCCGCACCGGGGCGAACACCATAACCCGCCCCACAACGCTCGCAGTCAAACGCTCAATCACATCTGGGCCTTTGCGACCTGCTATTTCTTTGGTTATCACTTCGAGCATCACGCTTACCCTTATCTGCCGTGGTGGCGGTTGCCCAAAGCGCGGGAGGCGACGGCCCAGACTTTGTAGCGTGAGTATTACCTCCGACGCTTAGGCGTTTTGCCATATTTGGCTTTGTATGCCTTAATAAAGTGCGAAACGCTTTCGTAGCCGATTTCTGCACTAATCTCCGAGACGTTCATTTCCGTGGTACGTAGTAAAAAATCTGCGTGTTCCAGCCGCTGTTGCTTGATCCAGAAAGCAGGGGAAGTGTCGAATTCTTCCTGAAAATCCCGTTTGAAAGCCGACAGGCTGCGGCCTGATAGCCGCGCTAGCTCGATCAACGTGAGGGGTTTGAGCGAATAGCTAGTCATCAAAAAACGGAGATCGGCCTTCTGCCCTTGGTGGATGCTTAGGAGAACGGATTGCAGCTTGCCCGAACGATCTATTTCTAACAAATGCAATAGCAGTTCCTGAAATTTCAGTCGTAGAAAGTGGGTTTTCAGATTGCTTTGCGACCGGAAATAGGGTAGTACTGAGGCAATAAACCGGGCGAAATTTTCGGATGAATGCAAATGCAGAATCGGAGCTTGCAATGGGGCGGCTTCTCGCGCCGCCCTTCCTTCGAACAACTCACCGTGCAATCCGACGAATTCTTTCAAAAGATTTTCATCAAAGAAAAAAACCAGGCTCTTGTATTCTTCATGAATGGACTCCGACATGAGGTAAAAACCCCGCTGAACGAAAAGAATGTCGCCTTTCTCAACCCGAACCTCCTGTGTGGTACTACTGAATTTCTTCTCGCCCTCCAACACCACAATCACCGCGTGTTCTTCAAAAAACACCTCGTAGCGCGACGGATACACCTCGTTGCGGTAAGCCACAAAAGTCATGTCCTGAATTTTCAGGGACTCAAATTCCTGGCTGCTGATGTCGGAGGGAACTCGGAGCAAAATAATGAAGCACTAGGTTATAGAATATATGACTACATAAATTATTAAGAGAAAAAGAAAAATGATTAAAGATTTCTTAAAAATATTATCCATTTCATTGTTAAGTCTTGAGCTATCATTCCTTTCACCCCCTGTGCTATTGGGGGTAGATTTTCTGCCTCTAATAATTTCCTTCTCAATATCCTCATAAGCCTGATTGAAAATTTGTACTGATTTCTTTTCAGACTTGCCAATGTGGGTATTTATGGCAGAAAGCGTCACGCTAATAGCTTTGGCACTACGCAGTCCCGAAATTTTGATGCGCTTTTTCCCTTTCGCTGGGACAATTCCGATTTTTTCGATTTGTATAGAATCTGCGTTAAAAACATTCCACGAGAACTCTACTTCGTCACCATCGTAAATCTTTGAAGGAGAAGCGATAAAGAGTTCTATCGTAGGAAAAAAATTAGTGTGATTTGTCGGAGTGGAATTATTGGAAGTACTTGACTGACTAAATCTTTTCTTAAAATCTCGGTCATAATTTGTTCGCCGCTCGGGACGCGATAATGTATCGTAGGCTTCGTGAATTTCTTTAAAGCGTTCTTCGAAAAAACTATCGCCGCCGTTTTTATCGGGATGAAACTTGGTAGATAGTTTTCGGTAAGCTGTTTTGATTTCGTCCGAAGAAGCTTGGGGCGTGATACCTAAAATATAGTAGTAGTCTTTCATCGGTGATGAAATTAGAAGTCAATTTTATGGTTTTTTGATGTTGTGCTTCTCCAAAGCTATGTGTGTAACGCCAATGAAAAAACTATCCACTATCTATTCTCAACTATCCACTATTTTAAACCAAATACTGAAACAAATCCGGTTGGTCGTTGAGGTACTCGTACATGACACGGCCTTCTTCCATGCGCCGGAGCAACGGGATCAGGTCATCGCGGCGTTGTAGTTCCAGTCCCACCAGGGCAGGGCCCTGCTCACGGTTGGTTTTCTTGGTGTACTCGAAGCGCGTGATATCCACGTCGGAGCCCAGCACCTCCACAAAATCACGGAAAGCGCCCGCCCGCTGCGGAAAGCGGATGATGAAATAGTGTTTCAGACCTTCATACAACAGCGAACGCTCCTTGATTTCCTCCGTGCGGGTAATGTCGTTGTTTCCACCGCCGATAAGGACGACCACGTTTTTGCCTTGGATTTCTTCCTTGATAAAATCCAGCGCCGCCACCGTTAGAGCCCCGGCGGGTTCGGCGACGATAGCCTCCTCGTTGTAAAGTTGCAGGATGGTGGAACACACTTTACCCTCCGGCACTAAAATGATTTGATCCAGATTGTCCCGGCAGATTTGAAAGGTAGTTTCCCCGGCGCGGCGCACGGCGGCTCCGTCCACAAACTTGTCGATCTTTTCGAGCGTGATGACATGGCCCTCGGCGATGGCCCGTTGCATGGTGGGAGAGCCAAGGGGTTCCACACCGATGAGCTTGGTTTTGGGCGAAAGTTGCTTGAAAACCGTGGACACGCCCGAGGCCAGCCCGCCGCCGCCGATGGCCATCAATAGATAATCGATCTTGAAATCGGCATCTTTAAATATTTCTAGACCCACCGTCCCCTGACCTTCCATGACCAGAACGTCGTCGAATGGGTGCACAAAGGTTGCCTCATGCGTGGCCTGGTATTCCTTCGCAGCGTGGTAGGCATCATCGTAAGTATCGCCCACCAGCTGGATCGTGACCCACTCCTTGCCAAACATCCTTACTTGTTTCACCTTCTGCGCGGGCGTAGTCGTAGGCATAAAGATGACGCCCTGCACACCCATCTTGCGGCAGGCGTAGGCCACTCCCTGGGCGTGATTGCCCGCGCTGGCGCAGACGACGCCATTCGCAAGTACCTCAGGCGAAAGGTTTACCATTTTGTTATACGCGCCCCGAATCTTGTACGAGCGCACAATCTGCAAATCCTCCCGCTTCAAATAAATATTGGCCCCAAACTGCTCCGACAAATGCAGATTTTGCATGAGGGGCGTATGGGTAGCGACGCCCCGCAGCCGCTCGGCCGCCAGGAAAATGGCGTCGAGTGTGGGTAGTTGAGAAGTCGTATCGTCGGGCGTGTCTTTCATAAAATTAACTGGAAAATGCTCCGGCGAAATTACGGATTTCATTTCTTGTAAAAAGAAAAACCCGCGAGGAACGCTCGCAGGTTTTTCTTTTAATGTCGGAATTAATGAATGTTGGAATGTCGGAATATTACTTTCGCCTGATATTCCGACATCCACTAATTCATAATTATCCTCTTTCCGGACGAAGGCCCCGTACTGTACTTCCGGCCCGCCACATTTCAGAGTCGCGAAGTTCGGCGAGTTCTACTTCCAGCTTTTCACGGTAGTCGGCTTTGGAGTTACGAGTGATGGAGATTTCGGCTTGTTCGCCTGATTTTACCGAATTGTAAAGTTTCTCAAAAACGGGCTTGGTAGCGTCGCGGAAAGGCTTCCACCAGTCCAAAGCGCCGCGTTGAGCAGTGGTGGAGCAGTTGGCGTACATCCAGTCCATGCCGTTTTCGGCTACCAGCGGCATCAGCGATTGCGTGAGTTCTTCCACCGTTTCGTTAAAGGCCTCGGAAGGTGAGTGGCCATTGGCACGAAGTACCTCGTACTGTGCAGCGAAAATACCTTGAATAGCACCCATCAAAGTACCCCGCTCACCTGTGAGGTCAGAGGTTACTTCGCGGTAGAAATCAGTCTCGAACAGGTACCCTGAACCAACGCCAATGCCCATCGCGATGCAGCGCGTCCGGGCGTTGCCCGTAGCGTCCTGGAATACGGCGAAGGAAGAGTTCAAGCCTTTACCTTCCACGAACATCCGGCGCAGTGAAGTACCCGAGCCTTTGGGAGCTACCAGGAATACATCCACGTCGGCAGGGGGTACAATACCCGTTTTGTCTTTATAAGTGATGCCGAAGCCGTGCGAGAAGTACAATGATTTGCCGGGTGTCAGCGCTTTTTTGACAGTTGGCCAAAGTTCGATTTGGGCAGCATCCGAAAGCAGGTAGCAAATAATCGTCCCTTTTTCCAGTGCCTCCTCGATCTCGAACAGCGTTTCACCAGGTACCCAGCCATCTGCTATGGCTTTGTCCCAGGATTTTCCGCCCTTGCGCTGACCCACGATAACGTTGAAACCGTTGTCACGCATGTTCAGGCTTTGGCCGGGGCCTTGAACACCGTAGCCGATTACGGCGATGGTATCGTCGGCGAGTACTTCGCGGGCTTTTTCGAGGGGGAATTCTTCGCGGGTGACTACTTCTTCTTCAACGCCGCCAAAATTTAACTTTGCCATCTTTACTTAATTGAGAATGGATAATTGAAAATTGATAATGAAAAATTTAGTGTAATATCTAATTGTAAGAAAGGTAGTCGTACTTTTCCTCTTCCGGCAGGTACTCTACCAGGCTGCGTGACGACTTGCTGACGGCTACCCGGCCCGAGCGGACAAATTCCAGAATGCCGTGCGGTTTGATGTAGTTGAAGAAGTCGAAAATCTCCTCCTCCGTCCCCGTCTTTTCGATTACCACGTATTCGAGGCCCCAGTACACGACCCAGGCTTTGTAGGTCTTATTGACGGTCTCGATGTCGAGGCGCTTGGCTCCTTCGGGCGTCGGAATTTTGAAAAGGGCGATTTCATTGTAAACTACCTCGTCGTTGAGGTAGCCGAATACCGCCAGCACTTCCACAACTTTCCGAATCTGTCGCACGACTTTTTCGACCGTTTCTCGGGATTCTTCTTTAATCACGATTGTAAAGCGTGAGATCCCCTTACGCTCTGTCTCAGACACGGTAAGACTCTCGATATTGATTCGGCGACGGGTAAATATGATCGTAATCTTATTCAGCAGCCCGAATGTGTTTTCAGTAAAAACACAAATAGTATATGAAGTCATAATCAATTTGGAATTAGAGAATTAGTGAATGTCGGAATACGTATCATTCCATAATTTTGTCAATCACTGATTCGAAATTACCTTAATCTTATCTCTGCCACACTAGCGCCTGAAGCTACCATCGGGAAGACGTTTTCTTCTTTTTCCACGATGACTTCCAGCAGGTAAG
Organism: Persicitalea jodogahamensis; assembly: GCF_014651615.1. GTDB lineage: Bacteria > Bacteroidota > Bacteroidia > Cytophagales > Spirosomataceae > Persicitalea > Persicitalea jodogahamensis. The sequence continues at coordinate 328,175 of NZ_BMXF01000001.1, forward strand.
GCTTGTCAGACGCCAGCATCTTGTCGAGCGAGTCGCTGAGGTTTTCGCGCTGGTCACAGGTGTGGCCGTCCACACCGAAACCTCTGGCGATGGTGATGAAGTCAGGGTTTTGCAATTCCACGAACGAGTAGCGTTTTTCGAAAAACAGCTGTTGCCACTGTCGCACCATGCCCAGGTAGTTATTATTCAGGATAATTGCTTTCACAGGTAACCCGCTTTGAGCGATTGTTCCCAATTCCTGGATGGTCATCTGGAAACAGCCGTCGCCGATTATTGCGACTACCTCCCGCTCAGGGTCACCAACTTTGGCCCCAAAAGCCGCCGGAAGCGCATAGCCCATCGTTCCCAAGCCACCGGAGGTGATGAAGGAATTGTTTCTCTTGAATTCGTAGTAGCGCGCCGCCACCATCTGGTGCTGGCCCACGTCGGCCACGATTACGGCCTCGCCTTTGGTCTTATCAGAAAGCATCCGTACGACCTCGGCCATTTTAATCTTCTCAGTATTGGCCGAAAGCTCCGGAATCGTAATCGCTTCTTCTTCCTCCGCGTCCAGCTCTTTGAATTTAGCATGCCATTCTTCGTGGCTATTGGGATTGAGGAGCGGGGTGAGCATCCTTAAGGCCTCCTTTGCATCGCCCACCACGGGAGCATGGGCTTTAACTACCTTGTCTACTTCGGCGGGGTCTATCTCGATATGGACAATCTTGGCTTGCTTAGCGTAGCGCGTCACATCGCCCGTCACCCGGTCGTCGAAGCGCAATCCGATGCCGATCAGGACATCGCATTCGTTGGTCAGGCGGTTGGTGCTGTAATTACCGTGCATCCCCAGCCAACCCGCGTACAGCGGATGATTCACGGGGACCGAAGAAAGCCCGAGCAGGGTCGAGGCGCAGGGAATACCGGTTTTCTCAACCAGTTCCAGCAATTCTTTCTCTGCTCCGGCCAGCTTCACACCGTGGCCGAAGAGCAAAAACGGACGCTTGGCCCCGTTGATGAGCGTGGCGGCGGCTTCCACATGTTCGCGTTTGGGAACTAGGCGCGGGTGGTAGCCGGGTAGTTTGTGGCAGAAGTCGTATTTGAACGGTTTCGTCATCATTTCCGACTGGGCGTTCTTGGTAATGTCGATCAGTACCGGACCCGGGCGGCCCGCCCGCGCAACGTAGAAAGCTTTCGCCATCACCTCGGGTACTTCATCGGCGGAGGTTATCTGAAAATTCCACTTGGTGATGGGCATCGTCACACCAATGACGTCTGTCTCCTGAAAGGCATCGGTTCCCAGCAGGTGCTTGGCCACCTGGCCAACGACGCAGACCATTGGCGTGGAGTCGATAATGGCGTCGGCGATGGCAGTAATCAGGTTGGTCGCACCGGGACCCGAAGTGACTAAGCACACACCCACCTTACCAGAAAGTCGGGCATATCCCTCGGCGGCGTGACCTGCCCCTTGCTCATGACGTACGAGAATGTGATTTACATGATCCTGATAGTCATAAATGGCGTCGTAAACAGGCATAATCGCCCCGCCTGGATAGCCAAAGATGGTATCTACTCCCTCAGCCAGCAAAGCCCGAATCACGGCGTGGGAGCCATTCATTAATTCGGTACTTTCATTAAGTACCTGCGGATCTTTTAGAACGGCGGTAGTTGTTTCTTCTCTTGTCATCATAATACAATTTGGAATTAGCGAATTAGTGAATGTCGGACTGTTTTTATTCGCTAAGCGCGCGGGCGCCCCCGTCTGACATTCACTAATTCCAAATTAACTTTCGTCCGTCACGCAGCCTTCGCTGGCTGATTTTACCTGACGGATATATTTTCCTAAAACGCCCTTGGTAAAACGGGGCGCAGGCTGTTTCCAGTTGCTCTTCCGGGCTGCCATCTCCTCGTCTGAAATGTGGAGGGTTAATTGGCGGGTATTGGCATCAATCGTGATCTTGTCGCCATCCTTTACCAGCGCAATCGGCCCGCCGTCGAAAGCTTCGGGCGTGATATGGCCCACTACGAAGCCGTGGGTACCACCCGAGAAGCGACCGTCAGTGATCAGGGCGATTTTGTCGCCTAGCCCTGCGCCCATAACGGCGGATGTTGGTTTGAGCATTTCTGACATGCCCGGCCCGCCCTTGGGGCCCGAGTTGCGGATCACAACTACGTGGCCTTCGCGAATTTCGCCTTTGGCCAGCATATCGATGATCTCAGACTCGTGTTCGCACACTTTGGCGTCACCTTCAAAGAATGTTCCTTCCTTGCCTGTGATTTTGGCCACAGAACCCGTGGGTGCCAGGTTGCCGTACAGGACTTGGATGTGGCCCGAAGGTTTGATAGGATTAGAAAGCGGGAATACTATTTTTTGATTATCAAAGTCAAGGTCTGATGCTTCAGCCAGATTTTCGGCCACGGTTTTTCCAGTTACCGTCAGGCAATCGCCGTGGATCAGGCCTTCTCCATACAGGTATTTCGTTATAGCCGGGACACCACCGATTTCCAGCAGGTCTTCCATGTAGTACTTGCCGCTGGGTTTCAAATCCCCGATGAAGGGCGTGCGGTTGCTGATTTCCTGAATGTCGTCGAGCGTCAGTGGAAGTCCGGCAGAACGCGCAATGGCCAGGTAGTGCAGGGCGGCATTGGTGGAGCCGCCCAGCGCCATAACTACCGTCAGGGCGTTTTCCAGCGATTTCTTCGTGATAATGTCTTTCGGGGTGATGTCACGCTCTAAGAGCAGCTTCATCGCCGCGCCTATTTTTTTGCATTCTTCCTGTTTACCTTCATGGGTAGCCGGGTAGCTGCTGCTGAACGGCAGACTCATGCCCATTGCCTCGATCGAGGCCGCCATCGTGTTGGCAGTATACATGCCGCCGCAAGCGCCGGGGCCGGGAATGGAGTTTTGAATGACTCCTTTATAGTCCTCATCGGATATATTGCCCGCAAATTTCTGGCCCAAAGCTTCAAATGCCGAAACGATATCCAGTTTTTTGCCCTTATAGTGGCCTGAGCGGATTGTGCCGCCATAAACCATAATGGCCGGGCGCTCAAGTCGAGCCATTGCCATAATGGCGCCGGGCATATTCTTGTCGCAACCTACTACCGCTATCACGCCATCATACCACTGTGCCGCCACAACGGACTCAATGGAATCGGCGATAAGGTCACGGCTGGGGAGCGAATAGCGCATCCCATCGTTTCCATTCGTCATGCCGTCTGACACGCCAATGGTGTTGAAAATAAGCCCGACCATATTATTGGCCGTCACACCTTGCTTCACATACACCGAAAGGCCATTTAGATGCATATTGCAGGGATTCCCCTCGTAGCCTGTGCTGGCGATGCCAATTTGCGGCTTATCCATATCCTTTTCCTTCATGCCGATCGCATAAAGCATAGCCTGAGCAGCAGGATTAGTCACTTCCTGGGTGAGAGTGCGGGAGTACTTATTGAGTACTTGGGTTTCGGTTTCTTGCATGAAAATGAAAATTCACTGGTAGCGAAAATTCGCTAGAATCAAATATCTTGACAAATAAGGAAGCTATCTTTCTATTTTCCAAACATTATCTCCCAATTTTTAAGATTTATCAAGAACTTTGGACTTTGCGTGTCTTTGAAAAAGAAAATCAAAAGAAATTAGTCAGAATTAACTAAGAATAATTCAATTTTCTCTTATTTCAACTGTCCTCTTGGCTCGCGAGTTATTAATTCCCACTATCCTTCATCCGCTAAAAAATGACTACCGAAACCGCTTCAAACTACGACCACCTCGAACGCATGAGTGTCCAGGAGTTGCTGATAAACATAAATAAGGAAGACAAGACGGTGCCGCTAGCCGTAGAAAAGTCCATTCCGCAAATTGAAAAACTGGTAGAGCAAATTGTCACCCGCATGAAGCAGGGCGGCCGGCTCTTCTATATCGGAGCTGGAACCAGCGGACGACTGGGTGTCGTGGACGCCTCGGAGTGCCCGCCTACCTACGGTGTGCCGTTCGATATGGTCATCGGGATTATGGCGGGCGGTGACTCGGCTATAAGGAAGGCGGTGGAGTTTGCGGAAGACGACGATCAGCAAGCCTGGAAGGATTTACAGGAGTACCAGATCACGAACCTTGATTCGCTAATCGGTATAGCTGCCTCGGGTCGTACCCCCTACGTAATTGGCGGATTACACCAGGCTCGAGAAGCCGGCATTCTGACGGGCTGCATCGTGTGCAACGAAGGCTCGGCGGTGGCTCAGGCGGCGGAATTTCCTGTGGAGGTAGTAGTGGGTCCGGAATTCGTGACGGGAAGTACCCGGATGAAGTCAGGCACAGCCCAAAAATTGGTATTGAATATGATTTCAACTTCTGTCATGATCCGACTGGGCCGCGTACAAGGCAACAAAATGGTGGATATGCAAATGACTAACCATAAGCTGGTTGAACGTGCTATCCGCATGGTAGTGGAAGAGACCAACGTCTCCCGCGAAGAGGCGGAAGCTTTGCTGGATGCGCATGGTAGTGTGAGAGGAGCGATTGAAGGGGCGGTGAATGAGGAGGGATGAATTACGGTAGGATTGGCCTGGGCGGTGCTTAGTTAATTGCTCAGAAAATTCAGAATTGTAAAAGTCAGCGCGTCCTCGCAGCGACTAAATAATTTCACGATTCAACGATTACACAACATATGAACGCTGCCGTACTGGAAGAAGTCAACCAACCCTTAATCGTCAGGGAAACCGAAAAGCCCGATCCTGGAAAGGGAGAGGTTTTGGTGAAACTAAAAACCGCCGCCCTCAACCACCGTGATGTCTGGATTCAGAAAGGACGTTATGCCAACATCACTACCCCGATTACTCTTGGCTCAGACGGAGCAGGCGTGGTGGTAGAAGTAGGAGAGGGCGTCAGCGAGTACTGGTTGGATAAAGAAGTCATCATCAACCCTTCGCAGGGCTGGGGAGACAATCCCGCCTTTTATGGCGACGATTTTAGTATTCTGGGCATGCCAGAGAATGGTACTTTCGCTGAGTATATAAAAGTAGATCATCATTATCTGGTACATAAGCCCAAGCATTTATCCTTCGTTGAAGCGGCTTGTTTACCATTGGCGGGCCTGACTGCCTGGCGGGCCATGATGTCGCGTGGCGGCTTCAGGCCGGGCAATCGCGTGCTGATCACGGGAGCGGGAGGCGGTGTCGCGTTGTTCGTCGCGCAGTTTGCCGTGGCCTCCGATGCGGAAGTCTGGGTTACGTCAGGTTCTGATTCTAAAATAAGAAAAGCGATCAACCTGGGCGTGAAGGGTGGCGTCAATTACAAGGAGCCAACCTGGCACCGCGACTTACTGGCAAAAACGCAGGGTCCCAAAAAGGGTTATTTCGATACGATCATTGACGGCGCCAGCGGGCCGGGCTTTGCCCGCCTAGTGGATGTGGCCGCCCCGGGCGCTACCATCTGTTTCTATGGCGGTACAAATGGGAACATCACCGATCTGGTACCCGCAAAGATTTTTTTCAAGCAGCTTAACATCCATGGCACCACCATGGGGACGCGGCAGGAATTTGAGGAGATGATTGGTTTTGTGGAGGAAAAAGAGATCAAGCCTATCGTGGACGAAGTTTTTGCGCTTGACGATGTGGAAATGGCCCTGCGACGTATGGAAGATGGGGAGCAGTTTGGCAAGATCGTGTTGCAGATCGGCGATTGATACTTACCGCGCCATCAGGGCTTCCAGTACCTGTTCTACTTGCGGTACGGGCATTTTCTCTATCAAACGGTAATGGCCTTTGCCGTTCGGGTGCCAGTCGTTTGATCCATTATCATGGGCCACGAAGCGGCCCTCTTCTAAATTATAGTAGGGCTCATGGCCTTTGACTGCCACCAGCACGGCGGTTTGGTCCCAACTCATACGGCCATTTGCGTCTTGTTTGCTCAGAGGAATGCTCATGGCAAAAACATCCTTGACCGGTGAGTTTTTGATCTTTTCGTTCATTGTCAAAGGCAGCCCGGTATGTACTTTGCTGCCGATCTCCCAGCCGCTGAAAATAATGGCGGTAGGCCAGCTGTCGAACACAATTTTGGAGGATACTGGGTCGCGGTCCACGTTGAATTCCTTTCCGGACGGGAAGCGCCCCGCCATGCTGACAAGCTTGTTGACTTTTCTGCTGATTAATTCTCTCCCACTAAGCGGGGAATACTTATCGGGCTGCGAGATAAGCAGATCGGCCATATTAGTCAGGAAACCTACTGTCACAAGCGTGACACTGAGGTCGGGCTGAGCGGCCAGAATGCGGCGGTAGAGCGACAGTGCGTCTTCGGCTTGTTCGTTGGATTTAACCTTATGGGGGTACTTTGCCACCACTAAGGAATCCCATTTTTGCCACGCTACCATATTTACACCCCGGCCCCGCACCACACCAATCGGAATTTCAGGCCGCTTAAAGTACGTGTTCAAAACGCTCAAAACACTGGCAGTATACTTGGACTGATTGCTGGCCACCGTCGCCAGTATGTTCACCTGTCCGCTGTCGGCCAAGGAGTGTAGCATAGCCATTGCGCCAACATCATCATAATCGGGGCCGATGTCAGTATCGAGAATGACGCTGACTTGCGCGGAGAGTAATAAGGGAAAGAGGAAGGGGAGCAGGAAGAAAGTCAGGAGTTTCATCGGCGAATTCTTTTTGAAAAAAGAACGTTAGGTTAATCTTTTACTGAACTGCAAAGGCACAAAGCGATTTTATTTGCCGTCTGCGAATAACTACGGTGAAAACTTTCGCTAAAAAGATTGCAAATCAGTCTTGATTCCGTAATTTTGCAGTCCGATTTTTTCAAAAAAACTGTATTTATCAGAACGAATAGCTGTTTAGCCGTTCAAAATCAAAAAGTTAAATGCCTACTATTTCACAATTGGTCCGTAAAGGACGCGAGAAAATGACGTGGAAATCCAAGTCTCCGGCTTTGGATTCCTGCCCGCAGCGCCGGGGCGTGTGCACCCGCGTGTACACCACGACGCCTAAGAAGCCCAACTCGGCCCTCCGTAAGGTGGCCCGTGTGCGCCTCAGCAACCAGAAAGAAGTAAACGCCTATATCCCAGGTGAAGGCCACAACCTGCAGGAGCACTCAATCGTGCTGATTCGCGGCGGACGGGTGAAAGACCTGCCCGGTGTGCGTTACCACATCATCCGGGGTGCATTGGATACCTCTGGTGTGAACGGCCGCAAGCAGCGCCGCTCGAAGTACGGTGCGAAGCGTCCTAAGCCAGGTCAGGAGGCAGCTCCAGCCAAAGGCAAGAAGAAATAATTAATTCGCAGGCTCGACTTTTTATTAGGCAAAAACACTTGATATAAAGGGGAAGTAATCTCAAGGATTTTTCTTGGGGTGAATGAGTTGCAAAACGAAACCTATTTTAATTTTTAGAAGAAATGAGAAAAGCAAAACCAAAGAAGCGGTACATTCTGCCCGACCCGAAGTTCCGCGACGTGATGGTGACTAAGTTCGTCAACAATCTGATGTACGACGGCAAAAAAAGTACCGCCTTCACTATTTTCTACGACGCCATCGAACTGGTGGAGAAGAAAACCGGCGATAACGGTCTGGATTTGTTCCGCAAGGCTTTGAATAACGTAACCCCCGGCGTAGAAGTGAAAAGCCGACGTGTGGGTGGTGCTACCTTCCAGGTACCTACCGAAGTGCGCCCCGAGCGTAAGCAGTCTCTGGGCATGAAATGGCTCATCAGTTATGCCCGCAAGCGCGGTGAAAAAACCATGATGGACCGCCTGGCTGCCGAGATTATCGCGGCTTCTAAAGGAGAAGGTGCTGCCGTGAAGAAGAAGGATGACACGCACCGCATGGCTGAAGCCAACAAGGCGTTCTCCCACTTCCGTTTCTAGGACATAGGTCTTTTTTGAAAAATCGGGAAAGCCCGCTTCGTCAGGAGCGGGCTTTTTTTATAAAAATAAAAGAGTCAGGTTGGTTTTAGAAAAAAAAGTCCTAATTTTGCGACTCGATTTTTGGGAGGGTAGGCACTAATTCGCTAACCCGCCCGTTTTCAGCCGAATTACATTTAGCAACAGATATAAAGTTCACCACCAGCATGGCACGTGATTTAAGATTAACCCGGAACATCGGGATTGCCGCCCACATCGACGCGGGCAAAACCACCACCACCGAGCGTATTCTTTACTACGCAGGTGTCAGCCACAAGATTGGCGAGGTGCACGATGGTGCTGCCACCATGGACTGGATGGAGCAGGAGCAGGAGCGTGGTATTACCATTACTTCCGCGGCTACGACAGTAGATTGGATGTACCGCGACGAGAAGTACCACATCAACATCATCGATACCCCCGGTCACGTGGACTTTACGGTGGAGGTGAACCGCTCGCTTCGTGTACTGGACGGACTTGTTTTCCTATTCAGTGCAGTAGATGGCGTTGAGCCGCAGTCGGAAACGAACTGGCGTCTTGCCAATAACTATAACGTAGCCCGTATTGGCTTCGTAAATAAAATGGACCGTTCGGGAGCTGACTTTCTGATGGTTTGCGAGCAGGTCAAAGAGATGCTTGGCAGCTACGCTGTACCTTTACAATTGCCGATTGGTGCTGAGGATAACTTCCGGGGTGTAGTTGATCTGATCAACTTCCGTGGTATCGAATGGAACGAGGAAGATAAGGGAATGACCTTTACCGAGGTGCCGATTCCTGAGGATATGGTAGAGGAAGCCAAACAATGGCGTGAGAAACTACTCGAGGCGGTCGCCGAATTCGACGATACGCTAATGGAGAAGTACTTCGAGGATCCTGCTTCCATCTCAGAGGACGAAATCCTGGCCGCTTTGCGCGCTGCGACAATCAGCATGAAGATCGTACCGATGGTCTGCGGTTCTTCTTTCAAAAACAAAGGTGTGCAGACGATGCTTGACTATGTGATGGCGATTCTGCCTTCACCCATGGATCGTGGTACTATCACGGGTACTGACCCCAACACAGAAGAGAAAATTACGCGTAGCCCCAAAGGTGACGATCCTTTCTGTGCGCTAGCGTTCAAGATTGCTACCGACCCCTACGTAGGCCGTTTGTGCTTTATCCGTTCCTACTCGGGAACGTTGGAGTCGGGATCTTATGTCCTGAACAACCGTTCAGGTAACAAGGAGCGGATTTCCCGCATTTTCCAGATGCACGCTAACAAGCAGAACCAAATCGACCGCCTCGAAGCCGGTGATATTGGTGCCGTAGTTGGCTTTAAAGATATTAAGACGGGCGACACGCTCTCGGACGAGAAGAATCCTATCGTTCTCGAATCAATGGTATTCCCTGAGCCTGTTATTGGCTACGCCATCGAGCCGAAGAAAACTGCCGACCAGGATAAGTTCGGTAATGCTATAGCCAAGCTGATTGAGGAAGATCCCACACTGCAAGTCAACACCGACGAGGAGACGGGCCAAACGATCATCCGTGGTATGGGTGAGCTGCACCTCGAAATCATCATCGACCGGATGCGTCGTGAATTCAAAGTAGAAGTGAACCAGGGCGCGCCGCAGGTCGCCTACAAGGAAGCTTTGACCAAGAATTTCGAACACCGCGAGGTTTACAAGAAGCAAACGGGTGGTCGCGGTAAGTTCGCCGACATCGCTTTCGAAATCGGGCCCCGCGACGACGCTGAGGAAGGCAAGGAAGTGGAGCAGGGCTTGCAGTTTGACAATGCCATTGTTGGTGGTGTCATCCCCCGTGAATTTATTCCATCGGTGCAGAAAGGTTTCGCCGAAGCTATGAAGAACGGTCCATTGGCAGGGTATCCTTTGGACTCGATGAAAGTTCGCCTTTTCCACGGTTCTTTCCATGACGTCGACTCCGACTCTTTCTCTTTCGAGATGGCGGCACGGATCGGTTTCAAGGAAGCAGCTCGTCATGCAGGTGCTAAATTGCTCGAGCCAATTATGGCGGTAGAGGTAGTTTCTCCCGAAGAGTACACTGGACCAATTACAGGTGACCTCAACCGTCGCCGGGGCCTAATGAAGGGCATGGATACCAAAGCTGGTTCGCAAGTCGTGAAGGCTGATGTGCCGCTGTCTGAACTCTTCGGCTATGTGACGGACCTCCGTACAATTACCTCGGGTCGTGCTACGGCCAGCTTGACCTTCTCGCATTATGATATCATTCCATCCGGCCTGGCCGACGCGGTGATTACGAAAGCGAAGGGTGGTCCGGTAAATGCTTAATTGAAAGAAAGGTGGTAGAAAGGATTTTTGATTATTTCTACCAATCATAAAAATAAAATTCACCAGTGAAGCAAATGGTTCTTTCACTGGTGAAGGTTCGTCGGGAACGGACGTCATATATAATGAACCAGGTTACCAATAATTAGAATGAATCAGAAAATTCGCATTAAGCTGAAATCCTTTGATCACATGCTGGTCGATGCGTCGGCGGAAAAAATTGTGAAAGCGGTAAAAGCGACGGGTGCTGTGATTAGCGGACCCATTCCTTTGCCTACCAAAAAAGAGAAGTTTACGGTCCTGCGTTCACCGCACGTAAACAAGAAATCGCGTGAGCAGTTTCAGCTTTGCACTTACAAGCGCCTGGTGGATATTTTCTCATCTAGTGCCAAAACGGTCGATGCGTTGATGAAACTGGAATTGCCCAGCGGTGTCGATGTAGAGATTAAAGTATAAAAGAATAAAGTCGTTGGGAGAATTGATTTCCTGACGCATGATTGAAACATATTGGTCGGGTGAAGGTCCGCTTTTTGGAAACCGCATCTGAGTTCTTCCCACCGGAAAGGAGCAATTGAAGCTTCATCAGATATTTCCGACGGCGATTGAGGTCAGATGTCAAGCACATCTGACCTTTTTTGTTGAAAATCAGAAAAATATAAGTGAAGCGGGTAGGATGTTAAAAAGCTTTTGCTAACTTTGCAGTCCGTTTCAAAAAATAGGTTCAATCCTGCTATTTTAACACAATAAAAGATGTCTGGTTTAATAGGAAAGAAGATCGGAATGACCAGTTTGTACGATGCTGACGGGCAGGCTCTGGCATGTACGGTGATTCAGGCGGGTCCTTGCGTAGTAACGCAACTTAGGACCGAAGAGAAGGATGGCTACAAAGCCGTTCAACTTGCTTACGGTGAGAAGAAAGAAAAGAACACCACCAAGCCAATGCTTGGCCACTTCAAAGCAGCAGGTACTACACCTAAGCGCAAAGTGGTTGAGTTCAAATACTTCGCCCGCGAATTTGAGCTCGGCAAAACGTTGACAATCGGAGACGTTTTCGCAGAAGGAGATTTCGTAGATGTAGTTGGAAAGGTAAAAGGGCGTGGCTTTCAGGGCGTTGTGAAACGTCATGGTTTCGGCGGCGTGGGTGGACAAACTCACGGTCAGCACAACCGCGCCCGTCACCCTGGCTCCATTGGTGCCTGTTCATTCCCCTCGCGGGTTTTCAAAGGACTTCGTATGGCGGGCCGCATGGGTGGTAATCGCGTGACGATCCAAAACCTGCGCGTGTTGAAAATTATTCCCGAGCAGAACCTGCTGGTCATTAGTGGCTCGGTTCCCGGTGCCAAGGAATCATTCGTAATCATTGAGAAATAATACCGATGGAACTGTCAATATTAAATGTAAAGGGTGAAGACACCGGCAAAAAGGTAACACTGTCGGAAGAAATCTTCGGGATTGAGCCCAACGAACACGTAGTTTATCTGGACGTAAAGCAGTATCTGGCCAATCAGCGTCAGGGAACGCATAAAGCTAAGGAGCGCGGTGAAGTTAATTACTCTACCCGTAAACTGAAGCGTCAGAAAGGTACAGGTGGTGCCCGTGCTGGTAGCCGTCGCTCGCCAATCATGGTCGGTGGTGGCCGGATATTCGGTCCCCGTCCCCGCGACTACGGTTTCAAGATCAATAAAAAGACGAAAGTGCTGGCTCGTAAATCTGTTCTAGCTGCCAAAGCTCAGGCCAACGCGGTAATGATTCTGGAGAACTTTACTTTCGACGCTCCCAAGACAAAGGATTACTTGCAGTTCCTCGACGCTCATTCGCTGACGGGCAAGAAAACCCTGTTGATTTTGGGCGAAGCAGATAACAATGTGTATCTGTCGGGCAGAAACATCCCTAAGACCAAAATTACTACGGCTTCGCAGGTCAACACCTATGAATTGTTGCATGCCGACCGTCTGCTGATCAGCGAACCCGCCCTGATTGTACTGGATAACCTTTTGAATAGATACCAATAAGATGAGTGTACTTAAGCGTCCGATCATAACTGAAAAAGTGACCGCGCAGGGAGCTTTACGGAAATACACCTTTGAGGTGGAAAAAACGGCAAACAAATTCGAGATCAAAGATGCGGTTGAGAAAATGTTTGATGTGAAAGTGGAAAAGGTGAATACTATGCGTAGCATCGGTAAATCCAGAACGCGCATTTCCGGTGGCAAGCAGGTTACGGGTAAAACCTCGACCTTCAAAAAAGCCATCGTTACTGTCGCCGAAGGCGAAATCATTGACCTCTACGGAGAAGTGTAAAACACTGCACTTTACCCTGCACAAGTTATACCAATAATACTGAGACCATACAGCAATGGCAGTTAAAAAATTAAAACCAACGACCCCTGGGCAACGCACCAGAGTCGCTCCGGCCTTCACCGAAATCACGGCTTCCAAGCCTGAGAAAAGCCTGCTTGAACCTATTAAGCGGACAGGAGGACGGAACAGTCAAGGACGCCGCACGGCGCGTTATATTGGCGGCGGGCACAAGCGTCGCTACCGGGTAATCGATTTCAAGCGGAATCGTTTCGACGATCCTGCTGAAGTCCTGACTGTAGAATACGATCCTAATCGTTCGTCCCGCATCGCCTTGGTGCAGTACGGAGATGGCGAAAAGCGCTATATTCTGGCGCCTAATGGTCTGAATGTGGGTCAGAAAATAATTTCCGGCAATAGTGGTATCGCTCCCGAAGTGGGAAATACTATGCCGCTTGGCGCAATGCCTATCGGTACTATTGTTCATAACATTGAGCTTACACCTGGCAAAGGCGGACAGATTGCCCGTTCCGCCGGAACCTACGCCCAGCTAGTGGCACGGGAAGGCAAGTATGCTGTACTGCGGTTGCCTTCGAGTGAGATGCGAATGATACTTTCGACTTGCCTTGCGACCGTTGGAACAATTGGTAACTCCACCCACATGAACGTTACGTTGGGCAAAGCTGGACGTAGCCGTTGGTTGGGACGTCGCCCCCGCGTTCGTGGTGTAGCCATGAACCCAGTCGATCACCCAATGGGTGGTGGTGAGGGACGTGCTTCGGGTGGTCAGCCTCGCTCACGTAATGGCCAGTTCTCTAAAGGATTGAAGACGAGAAATAAGAAGAAGCAATCTTCTAAAATGATTATTAGCAGACGTAAAAAGTAAGCAAGCGATATGTCACGTTCATTAAAAAAAGGCCCTTACATTGATTATCGCTTGGAGAATAAAATCCATGCGATGAACGACGCCGCCCGCAAGTCAGTCATCAAGACCTGGTCGCGCCGTTCGATGATCTCTCCCGAATTCATTGGGCATACTTTCGCGGTTCACAATGGTAATAAGTTCATTCCAGTGTACGTGACCGAGAATATGGTGGGTCACAAGCTGGGAGAATTTGCCCCCACGCGGAACTTCCGGGGTCACACGGCCAAGAAGGATAAAGGAAGACGATAGATAATTGGATTGCCGGTCCTGCGCACGGGCGGCTAAACTGAGATAACAATGGAAGCAAGAGCAATACTTAAAGACGTACCGACCTCCCCGCGCAAAATGCGACTTGTGGCAGATCTGGTGCGCGGTCAAAAAGTCAGCCAGGCCCTGGCCATTCTGAAATTCCAGCCCAATGCGGGTGCCGCTGTGATCCGCAAGGTGTTGCTTTCGGCCGTCGCTAACTGGCAGCAGAAAAATGAGGATGTGGAAATTGGCGACGCCGACCTGTACGTGAAAACCATATTCATCGATGGAGGCCGTATGTTAAAGCGCCTTCGCCCTGCTCCACAGGGTAGAGCTCACCGGATTCGGAAGCGTTCCAATCATATCACACTGGTGATTGATGATGCGTCTACCGATACGAGCTCGATCCAGATTGCAGAAGAAGAAAATAACACCGAATCATAAAAGATCTTAATTAAATGGGACAAAAGGTAAACCCGATCGGTCTGAGACTGGGAATTGTCAGAGGATGGGACTCAAGCTGGTACGGTGGAAAAGACTTCTCCGACAAGCTGGTCGAGGACGAAAAAATCCGCAACTATATCCAGGCGCGTATTCCAAAAGGTTCGATTTCGAAAGTTGTAATCGAGCGTACGCTGAAACGTATCACGCTTACAATTCACACCGCTCGTCCGGGCATTGTAATCGGTAAAGGGGGTAGCGAAGTAGATCGGATTAAAGAAGAACTCAAGTCGATCACGGGCAAAGATGTCCAGATCAATATATATGAAATCAAGCGCCCCGAAACTGACGCTAAACTGGTTGGTGAAGGAATAGCGCAACAATTGCAGGCTCGTATCTCTTACCGACGTGCCATGAAGCAAGCTATTTCTTCAGCCATGCGGGTGGGAGCACAAGGAATCAAAATCCGTTGCTCAGGTCGTTTGGGTGGTGCCGAAATTGCCCGGACTGAAGAATACAAAGAAGGACGCATTCCTTTGCACACATTGCGTGCCGATATAGATTACGCTATTTCTGAGGCTCAGACGGTATACGGAAAAATCGGTATTAAGGTATGGGTTTTCAAAGGCGAGTTGTACGGTAAGCGCGATCTCACGCCAAGTGCAGCCACAGCTCAGGCCGATCGCAACGACCGCGCTGAGCGTGGTGGACGCGGCGAACGGCGCGGCGGACGTGGTGACAACGAACGCGGAGAACGCGGCGAACGTCGCCGTAGAGGCGGCGGAAGTGGCGGTGGCCGAGGCGGTAACGCAGGCGGCGGCGGTGGTCGCGGCGGAAGCGGTGGCGGCGGTGGCCGGGGAGGAAACAGGTAAGAACGATATTCGGCGCCCAGCGTCGGTAATTATAGATAAGAATCATGTTACAGCCGAAAAGAACCAGATTTCGCAAGCAGCAGAAAGGAAAAGGAAGTTTTAACGGGATCGCTTCACGCGGGCACCAAATTGCTTTCGGATCATTTGCCATCAAGGTACTTGAGCCGGGTTGGATTACCGCCCGCCAGATTGAATCCGCTCGTATTGCGGTCACCCGCGCCATGAAGCGTGAAGGCCAGGTATGGATTCGCGTTTTTCCTGACAAGCCTATCACTAAGAAACCTGCAGAGGTTCGGATGGGTAAAGGTAAGGGTGCTCCCGAATATTGGGTAGCTACTGTAAAGCCCGGACGGATTATTTTCGAAGCAGGTGGTGTGGATTTGGCCACGGCCAACGAAGCGCTTCGCTTGGCGGCACAAAAGTTGCCATTGAAGACAAAATTTGTTGTCCGTCGCGATTACCAGGAGTCATAAGAAAGCTGTAAAGCTTTTCTGAACTATTCAAATTGACATTCTAATGACCAAAGAAGAAATCAAAGGCCTTTCGGCTGACCAATTGAAAGAGGAAATCGCCAAGGAGCGGGAGCGTCTGCTTCGTCTGCGGTTTGCCCACGCGGTTTCTCCGATCGAAAATCCGCTGCGCATTAGGGCGGCGCGCAAGCAGGTAGCCCGTTTGCTGACGGAGCTTACGATCAAAACTTCCCAAACGCAAAACAGCCCTGTTTAAGAAATCATGGAGGAACTGACGAGAAAGTTACGTAAAGAAAGAATTGGCTTGGTAGTGAGCGACAAGATGGAAAAGTCTTGTGTGATCCGGGTCGATCGGAAAGTGAAGCATCCAATGTATGACAAGATCATGAAAAAATCTTCCAAACTGATGGTGCATGACGAAAACAACCAGTGCGGGATCGGCGATACGATTCGTGTAATGGAAACCCGTCCGCTTAGTAAGAACAAGCGGTGGCGTTTAGTAGAAATCATTGAAAAAGCGAAATAACAATGGTACAGCAAGAATCAAGACTGTCCGTAGCTGATAACAGCGGCGCCAAGGAAGTACTCGTTATTCGGGTATTGGGCGGAACGGGCAAGCGTTACGCATCCGTAGGCGATAAGATTGTAGTCACTGTGAAAGCGGCACTTTCTTCGAGCAATATGAAGAAGGGTACGATCTCCAAAGCAGTAGTCGTACGCACGAAAAAGGAAATTCGCCGTAAAGACGGAACATATATTCGCTTCGAGGACAACGCCGCTGTGCTATTGTCCGCCAATAACGAACCCCGTGGAACCCGCATCTTCGGCCCTGTAGCTCGCGAATTACGTGAGAAACAGTTCATGAAAATCGTTTCCCTGGCCCCCGAAGTTCTTTAAGGAATACCGCAAGCCGTAGTTCTTTGAACTCATAAAGCAGAATGACAATGGATAAGAAAAAGAAAATGCAGCCTAAGTTTCACATTCGCAGCGGCGACACGGTGAAAGTAATTTCCGGAAACTCCAAAGGGAAAACGGGCAAAGTGGTGGCCATGCAGGTCGATAAGGAAAGGGCGATTGTGGAGGGAGCCAATATGATTACCAAACACTTGAAGCCCAACGCCAATAATCCGCAAGGAAGTATCGAAAAACGCGAAGCAAGCATCCACCTCAGCAATCTGATGCTGGTCGATCCTGCCACAGGCGAACCAACTCGCACCGGGCGCCGCTTGAATGACGCTGGTAAGCTTCAGCGTTACTCAAAAAAGACGGACAAGTTCATTTAAAGGACTACCGGCTCTACTAATAAGACATACATCAACGACCGATGGGTCGGAAATCTATCGGCAAGGTTAACAATACTCATGGCAGCTCCAAGACTAAGAGAAAAATACGACAAGGAAATTGTCGGCCAACTGAAAGAGAAATTTCAGTACAAGTCCATCATGCAGGTACCACGCCTGACCAAAATAGTTTTAAATAAAGGGATTGGTGCAGCCGTGGCTGACAAAAAACTGGTGGATGTGGGAATTGAGGAATTGAGCATGATCACCGGACAAAAGGCGATCGCGACCATTTCCAAGAAGGCAATCTCGAACTTCAAACTTCGGGAAGACATGCCAATCGGCGCAAAAGTCACTCTTCGAGGCGACCGGATGTACGAATTTCTCGACCGTTTGACCGCCATCGCAATGCCTCGCGTTAGGGACTTTCGGGGAATTAGCGATAAAGGTTTCGACGGTCGCGGCAACTACACCTTTGGTGTGAAAGAACAGATTATTTTTCCTGAGATCAGCATCGATAAGGTGAATAAAATCACAGGAATGGATATAACCTTCGTTACTTCAACTAATTCAGATGAAGAAGGTTACGAGTTGCTCAAAGCGTTGGGCATGCCCTTCGCAAGTGCCGCTAAGACTAATCAGTAAATTTAAGATATTAAGATAAAATGGCAAAAGAATCAGTTAAAGCCCGGGAGAGGAAAAGACAGCGTCTGGTAGAGAAATACGCTGAGAAGCGCGCTAAGTTGAAAGCCGAAGGCGACTGGGTTGGCCTTGACAAGCTGCCCCGGAACTCATCGCCCGTCCGTCTGCACAATCGTTGCAAACTCACTGGTCGTCCCCGTGGATATATGCGAAAGTTTGGCATCTCACGCGTGGTTTTCCGCGATCTGGCCTCGATGGGTAAGATTCCCGGTGTTACCAAATCAAGCTGGTAGCCACCGCTTTCAATTCTGATTTCAATTACTTACCTTTGCACGCCTTTTTGAGGAGTGCTTAACCAAGTCAACAAAAATGTTAACGGATCCCATAGCAGATTATCTGACTCGAATCAGAAACGCGATCAAGGCCAGGCACCGGGTGGTAGAGATACCTGCTTCCAACCTTAAGAAGGAGATAACGAAAGTTCTCTTTGAGAAAGGCTACATTCAAAGCTATAAGTTCGACGAGAACGGTCCTCAGGGATCGATTAAAATTGCCCTGAAATACAATCCGGTCACAAAGCAGCCTGCTATTGTCAAGTTGCAGCGCGTCAGTAAACCCGGTCTTCGCCAGTATGCCGGAGCCGCCGAGGTACCTCGTGTTTTGAGCGGACTGGGAATTACTATTATCTCCACTTCAAAGGGAGTAATGACTGACAAAGAAGCTCGGACCATGAATGTAGGTGGCGAGTTATTGTGCCAGGTGTACTAACCGCAAATTTCACAGAGAGATGTCACGAATAGGAAAGAAAATAATCGAAATACCCTCCGGAACTACTATCTCGGTGGACGGCGAAAATGTGGTTTCGGTGAAAGGACCAAAGGGTACTTTGACTCGTCCCATTGACAAAGACATGACCGTTAAAATCGAAGACGGCGAAATACATGTAGAGCGTCCAACGGAGCAAAAGCGTCACAAAGCGTTACACGGTTTGTACCGTTCACTTATCAACAATATGGTGGTGGGTGTCAGCACAGGCTACCGTCGTGAACTGGAAGTGGTGGGTGTAGGTTACAAAGCCACCGCAACTAATAATGTCCTAGACCTTAGCTTGGGTTATTCACACAGTATTATTATGGAAATCCCTAAGGAAATCAGCGTTTCGACGGTGACGGAAAAGGGACAGAATCCCAAGGTCATACTGGAAGGAATTGATAAGGAGCTTATCGGTGATGTAGCTGCAAAAATTAAGTCGCTTCGTAAAGTTGAACCCTACAAGGGTAAGGGTATTCGCTTTGTGGGTGAGAAGATTCGCCGTAAAGCAGGTAAGGCAGCCGCTAAAAAATAAGCTGCACTTTTTAAGATTTATATTCAAGTTTATACGATTAGCATATAATGGCGACGGTAAAAACATTACGGAGACAGCGCCTCAAGCGCGGCATCCGCAAGAAAGTAAACGGTACGGCGGAGCGTCCGCGCCTGTCGATATATCGCTCCAACACCAGCATTTACGTGCAGTTGGTTGACGACGACAAGAGCGTTACGCTGGCGAGTTCATCTTCCAAGGAGGTGAGCGATAGAACCAAAAATACGAACGTGGAAATTGCAGGCTTAGTTGGCAAGAAGATTGCTGAAAAAGCTAAGGCAGTTGGTATCGAGAAAATTGTTTTCGATCGTAGTGGCTATCTGTACCACGGGAAGGTTAAAGCTATTGCTGACGCCGCCCGCGAAGCCGGACTAAAATTCTAAGTTAAAAGCTATCATGCAACAAAATTCAAATCGGCCCGAAAAGGTCAACGAAGCAGACCTGAAAGAGCGCGTTGTGGCCATCAATCGGGTTGCCAAAGTAGTAAAGGGCGGTCGTCGCTTCAGCTTTTCTGCCATCGTGGTGGTAGGCGATGGTAACGGAGTCGTCGGATATGGTCTAGGCAAAGCCAATGAGGTTACTGATGCCATTACGAAGGGGATCGATGACGCCAAGAAGAATCTTTTTCAGGTTCCTTTGATGAAAACAACGGTTCCGCACGCAATGGAGGGTAAGTATAGCGGTGGCTATGTACTCATTAAGCCTGCAGCTCCTGGTACGGGCGTGATTGCAGGGGGGGCTATGCGCGCCGTTTTAGAGGCTGCTGGCATTCACGATGTATTAGCAAAATCTAAGGGTTCATCTAACCCGCACAACGTGGTTAAGGCCACGATCGATGCTCTCTTGAAAATGCGTGCACCTCATCAGGTAGCGTTTCAGCGTGGAATATCGATTGAAAAAGTTTTCAACGGATAATAGAGACGAAATAAATTGCGCCTGTCGAATAACAAGACGCAGTTTACTGTCTCCGCATAAAAGAACCAACCATGTCGAAAGTACGTATTACACAGGTTAGAAGTATTATCGGTCGACCCGAAAGCCAGAAGCGCACTATGAAGGCGCTGGGTTTAGGCAAGATTAGCCAGTACTGCGAGAAAGAAGTCAGTGATTCGATGTCGGGCATGATCCGGAAAATCAATCACTTGGTTAAAGTTGAAGAAATTTAAAATACTAGCGAGTTATGAATCTCCATAATTTAAAGCCGGCGGAAGGTTCGGTACGGAACATCAAGCGGGTAGGTCGCGGACAAGGTTCGGGACGCGGGGGCACTTCCACACGTGGACACAAGGGAGCTCAGTCACGTTCAGGCTACAGTCAGAAACGTGGTTTTGAAGGTGGTCAGATGCCTTTGCAGCGTCGACTCCCTAAGTTTGGCTTTACCAGTCCCAACCGGGTTGAATATAAGGCTATCAATCTCGATACCATCCAGGAGGCTGTAACACGGCTTGATGCGAAAGTATTGGATCATGAAGCTTTGCTCACTAACAATTTGGCAAAGAAGAAAGATTTGATAAAGGTTTTGAACCGTGGTGAGCTGAGCGCAGCTGTCGAAATTCACGCACATAAATTCTCCAAGAGCGCCATTGAAGCTATCGAGAAAGCAGGAGGTAAGGCGGTTGTTATCGACCGGTTTGCAGTGGAAACTGCTGACATGTAATCCGGATGTTCCCTTTTAATTTGTTAGGGAATAATTTATTAAACTGGAAGAGTCACCGGCTTACAATATTTTTTCTATGAAGCGATTTATCGATACGATCAAGAATATTTTTTCAATCGAGGAGTTGAGAACACGGATTCTCAACACTCTTTTGTTTATAACGGTATTCCGTTTGGGGTCGTTTGTTGTACTGCCAGGAGTCGAACCTGATTTGATGGCTGTCTCAACGGGGGGGTTATTGGGTCTGTTGGACACTTTCCTGGGAGGTGCTTTCAGTAAGGCTTCTATCTTTGCTTTGGGTATAATGCCCTACATCTCGGCGTCAATTGCCATTCAGCTTTTGACAATGGCAATGCCTTACTTCCAGAAGATGCAGAAGGAGGGTGAGTCTGGACGAAAGAAGCTGAACCAGATTACAAGGGTTCTTACGATCGTCGTTACTTTTGCCCAGGGTTTAACCTACCTGACCACAACCGTTCCCGATGAAGCCCTGCTTGTTCCACGAAGCATTTTTACTGTTTCTTCCATTTTTATTCTGATTTCAGGTACCATGTTTTGCATGTGGCTTGGAGAGCGGATTACGGATAAAGGTGTTGGGAATGGAATTTCCATGCTGATTATGATTGGTATCGTTTCTCGCTTTCCAGGGTCTATTTATCAAGAGTTTGCCTCGCGTGGAAGCGGCGGAATCCTAATATTCGTATTGGAACTTGTTGCTTTGTATTTTGTTATTATGGCTGCTGTGATGCTAACGCAAGCTGTTCGGCGGGTGCCTATCCAATACGCCAAGCAGGTGGTGGGTAACCGGGCAGTTGGCTTGGGGCAGCGACAATATTTGCCTTTGAAAGTGAATGCCGCGGGTGTAATGCCGATAATCTTTGCTCAGGCACTGATGTTTTTGCCAACTGCTGTTTTTGGCGCGTTCGCAGAAGACAGTGATTTTGCTGCTAACGCAGCCACGGTGTTTGCTGATTTTACCTCATGGCAATATAGCCTGTTGTACGCTCTACTGATTATCGTGTTTACTTTCTTTTATACGGCCATCTCAGTCAACCCGCAGCAAATCGCTGATGATATGAAACGTGGCGGTGGTTTTGTTCCTGGTGTTAAACCAGGTCAACAGACTTCTGATTACATCAGTACGATTTTGGACCGCATTACCTTCCCTGGTTCTATCATGTTGGCTGTGGTTGCGATTCTACCCGCTTTTGCTGCTATCCTGGGAATGACAACTTCGTTTGCTCAGTTTTTTGGAGGTACATCTTTGTTGATCATGGTAGGTGTAGTGCTTGATACACTGCAGCAGGTCGAAAGTTATCTACTGATGCGTCGTTATGAAGGCTTAATGAAGTCTGGCCGGATTAAAGGGCGGGCAGAAAGTTTAGCCGTTTAACCGATGATCTACCTGAAAACAGATCAGGAGATTGAGTTGATCAAGATCAGTGCACAGGTTCTTGGTAAGACGCATGCTGAAGTGGCGAAATGGGTGAAACCTGGCATTACCACTCGACAGCTGAACAGAGTTGCTGAAGAATATATTGGTGATCATCAAGGGATTCCATCATTCAAGGGATTCAATGGCTTCCCCGCCGCTTTGTGTATATCGGTCAATGAGGTAGTTGTTCATGGTTTTCCAAGTGGTTATGAGCTTCGCAGTGGAGATATTATTTCGATTGATTGCGGTGTAAAACTGAATGGGTACCACAGTGATAGTGCTTACACCTACCCAGTGGGTGAAGTATCGCCAGAAATTTTGGCTTTGCTGGAAAAAACCAAGAGGTCACTTTATTTGGGCATTGAGAAAGCCCGCGATGGAATGCGAATGGGGGACATTGGGTTTGCCATTCAAAGCTACGTTGAGAAATACAATTACACAGTTGTAAGAGAGTTGGTTGGGCACGGTGTGGGAAAAAGTCTTCACGAAAGCCCTGAAGTACCTAATTATGGTAAGCGCGGCAAAGGCATAAAGTTGAAAGAAGGGATGGTTTTGGCTATCGAGCCAATGATTAACCTGGGAAAGAAAAGCGTAGTGCAGGAAAAGGATGGCTGGACTATCCGTACTACTGACCGCAAACCTTCGGCGCACTTTGAACATACGATCGCTGTGAGAAAGGGTCAGGCTGAAATCCTGACAACCTTTGAATATATAGAAGAAGTTACGGCAGATACCAGTTTAATGGTGGTCGCGTCATAAAATTAGACAAAAAGTAAAGAATGGCCAAACAAGCATCCATCGAACAGGACGGCGTAATACTCGAAGCACTTTCGAACGCTATGTTTCGGGTTGAGCTGGAAAATAAACACGAAGTGATTGCGCATATCTCTGGCAAAATGAGGATGCACTACATCAAGATTTTGCCTGGAGATCGGGTGAAACTTGAAATGTCGCCTTATGATTTGACTAAGGCGCGCATCGTGTACCGCTATAAGTAATAATTCGAGAACGTTGACCGGGTATACGGTCGCAAATCCTTAATAAAAATGAAAGTCAAAGCATCGGTCAAAAAACGCAGTGAGGACTGCAAGGTGATCCGCCGCAAAGGCAAGATCTACGTTATTAATAAAAAGAATCCTCGGTTCAAACAAAGACAAGGTTAATTATATGGCACGTATTGCAGGAGTAGACATACCCGATCGCAAAAGGGGCGACATCGCCCTCACCTACATCTTCGGAATTGGCCGTAGTGCCGCCCGGACGATTCTGGAAAAGGCAGGGGTTCCATTGGAAAAAAAGGCCGCCGATTGGTCCGACGACGAGTCGGGTGCGGTGCGTAATATTATCGCTAACGAGTATAAGGTGGAGGGTGCACTGAAATCGGAGGTGCAGCTTAGCATCAAGCGTTTGATGGACATTGCCTGCTATCGGGGATTGCGCCACCGTAAAGGCCTGCCACTGCGTGGACAGCGCACTAAGAATAACTCTCGGACACGTAAGGGTAAGCGGAAGACGGTAGCCAATAAGAAGAAAGTCACGAAATAATCGGTAGGCGGCGGTTCGCCGCTACTAACCAATCCTATCAATGGCACAAAATAAAAGAAAAGACAAGGCGAAGAAACGGGTGGTGGTTGTCGAGTCAGTGGGGCAGGTTCACATTAAGGCTTCATTTAACAACATCATTATCTCAATTACCAACAATAGCGGCCAAGTAATCTCTTGGGCTTCGGCAGGCAAAATGGGCTTCCGGGGATCTAAGAAGAATACTCCCTATGCTGCGCAGACCGCAGCTCAAAACTGTGCTCAGGTGGCATATGATTTGGGGATGCGCAAAGCAGAGGTATTTGTGAAAGGACCAGGTTCGGGCCGTGAGTCGGCAATCCGCACGATCCAAAATACAGGTATTGAGGTTTCAACGATCCGTGACATTACGCCGTTGCCCCACAACGGCTGTCGTCCTCCCAAGCGCCGCAGAGTTTAATAGTTCAATCAGCGGCTGACCCAAGTGGCAATTTAGGAACTGGGATTGCACAATTGACAGACGCGTAAATTTTATAGAGAATACATGGCACGTTATACAGGTCCTAAGGCAAAAATTTCAAGGCGTTTTGGTGAACCCGTCATGGGAACCAGCAAGGCGCTGACCAAAAAGAATTATCCTCCAGGCCAGCATGGTCGTGGACGGCGCTCCAAAAAGTCGGAATATTCACTGCAACTGGCAGAGAAGCAAAAGGTGAAATACACCTATGGCATTTTGGAAAAGCAATTTAGAAATGTTTTTCACCGCGCGGCAGTGAAGGATGGAATCACAGGCGTTAACTTACTTCAGTTGTGTGAGTCACGTCTCGACAATACGGTATATCGTTTGGGTATTGCACCCACCCGCCGTGCAGCCCGGCAGTTGGTTTCGCACAAGCATATCATGGTTGATGGCGAAATCGTCAATATCGCTTCCTATGCACTTCGTCCGGGACAACTCATATCGGTTCGAGAGAAATCGAAATCTCTTGAAGCCATTACGAATAGTCTGAGTGGACACTCGGCGCGGCGTTTCAACTGGCTGGAATGGGAAGGTTCGGATATGACGGGCAAGTTTGTCACTTATCCTGAGCGCGACCAAATCCCTGAGAATGTCAACGAGCAGCTCATAGTCGAGCTTTACTCGAAGTAATTCGACACCGCTTACCCCTTACCGCCCCGGCCTTTTGCCGGGGCATCCTCGTACCCGCTCAGGAGTACTGTCTGCGATCGCAAAGGTAACGACGGCCTGATCAACTGTCATTTACTACATAAAAAGGACACAAGACTATGTCAATATTAGCATTCCAAATGCCCGATAAGGTCGTGATGGAGAAGTCCGACGATTTTCACGGGATATTTGAGTTTAAACCCTTGGAGAAGGGTTACGGCGTCACGATCGGTAACGCGCTACGTCGTATTCTGCTTTCTTCTCTGGAGGGATACGCCATTACGAGCGTTAAGTTTCCCGGTGTTCTGCACGAATTCTCAACGATTGAGGGTGTGGTAGAAGACGTCACCGAAATTATTCTCAACCTGAAATCCGTACGTCTTAAAAAAGTCGTCGATCTGGTGGAGAATCGAATTGAAGTAAATCTGAAGAATGTATCGGTTGTTACGGCCGGAGATCTCGGAAAATTCACTAGTTCTTATAAAGTGCTGAATCCCGACCAGGTGATTTGCCACCTTGATGACAAGAAGGAATTCGAGATGGAGATTTTGGTAGACAAAGGCCGGGGCTACGTCCCTGCCGATGAACCACGCGCCAACGAAATTCCTTTCGGTCATGTAGCCATCGACGCCATTTATACTCCAGTTAAGAATGTGCGGTATAGCGTGGAAAATACCCGGGTAGAACAGAAAACAGACTACGAACGTCTGTTACTTGATATCCAAACGGACGGCTCCATTCACCCTGAAGAAGCTCTGAAAGGCGCCGCTAACATTTTGATTCAGCACTTCATGCTGTTCTCTGATCAAACGATGACGTTTGAGAAGCAAATGGCTGAGGAAGACAATCAAGTGGATGAAGAAATGCTGCGGATGCGTAAGCTGCTGAAGACCAATTTGTCTGAACTGGATCTTTCGGTTCGTGCTTTCAACTGCTTGAAATCGGCGGATCTGAAAACACTGGGCGATCTGGTAAAGCTCGAAATTTCGGATATGATGAAATTCCGCAACTTTGGTAAAAAATCGTTGACTGAATTGGAGCAAATGGTAGCCGAAAAACAGCTCACATTTGGTATGGATGTAGCGAAATATCGTCTCGACGAAGAATAATTAACAATTTAACCAGTATGTATTCTGTAGCGCGAACCAACCGCCGCTCGAAGCTACTTATCAATTAGAAAAATGAGACACGGAAAGAAACACAATCACCTCGGCAGAAAGACCGCTCACCGTCATGCCATGCTGTCCAACATGGCCGCTTCCCTGATCCTTCACAAGCGGATCGAAACGACGGTTGCCAAGGCGAAAGAATTAAGAACCTACGTTGAACCTCTGCTGACAAAGGCTAAGGACGATTCAACTCACAGCCGCCGCATGGTTTTTAGAAAACTGCGCGATAAGGAGCCGGTTAAAGAATTGTTTGATGTAGTCGCCGACAAAATAGCTGACCGTCCTGGTGGCTATACCCGCATCATTAAGTTGGGTACTCGTTTGGGTGACTCTGCCGAAACCTGTATGATGGAATTGGTGGATTTCAACGAGACCTACCTGTTGAGTAATGCTGAAAAACCAGCCAGAACTCGCCGCAGCCGTCGTGGAGGTAAAAAATCCAGTGATACTACTGATTCGCCGGTAGAGCAAGGTGTAGTAAAAGCTGAGGCAGTGGATCAGGAGGCCACAATGAAATCTGGTGCTGCTGATTTGGTCGAAGCCAATGCACCCGAGGAAATTCTGGCTACGGAGCCTAAAGAAGAAACTACTTCGGTAGATGTCGCGACAGAAGCAAACGCTGGTGCCGAAGCTGACGACTTGACTAAGGTTGAAGGCATTGGTCCTAAAATTGCTGAGGTCTTGACTGAAGCGGGCCTGGGCACATTTGCCAAAGTGGCTGACTCTACGCCAGAAGCCATTCGCGAGATCCTCGATAACGCGGGTTCTCAATTTGCTTCACATGATCCTGCTACTTGGCCGCAACAAGCCAAACTTGCCGCTGATGGTAAGTGGGACGAGTTGAAAACATGGCAGAACGAACTCGAAGGCGGACGTGAAAACTGATAGCACAGAAATCGGAAATAATTGAAAATAATTGCAAAAGGGGTTGAACGTTTTCGTTTGGCCCCTTTTTTTGGGCTTAAAATCTTATTTTTGCGCCCGTTGCGTAAATAATTTCATATAAAATACATTATGAAACAGACACAAGAAGCATTACTACTGCTGGAAGACGGAACAGCCTACCGGGGTTTGGCTTTGGGAAAGAGAGGAACTGCGGGTGGCGAAATCTGCTTCAACACAGGTATGACTGGCTATCAGGAAATATATACTGATCCATCGTATTATGGTCAAATCGTCGTCAATACCACCTCCCACATTGGCAACTACGGTGTGCAGCTGGATACCGAAGAGGAATCCAGCAACGTAAAGATTAAGGGAATGGTGTGTAACACCTTCTCTGATGATTATTCAAGACACACAGCAGATTTTTCATTGCAGGAATACTTTGAGCGGTCCAACATTGTGGGCATTAGCAATGTGGACACCCGCCAACTCGTACGTCATGTGCGGGAAAAAGGAGTAATGAACGCCATTATTTCGTCGGAGATTCTGGATGAGAACCAGTTAATGGAGGAATTGAAGAAGGTACCTTCCATGGCTGGGTTGGAGCTATCTTCCGTAGTCAGCACGACCGAACCTTATTTCATGGGCGAAGAAGCAGGGAGTCGTTGGCGCGTTGCGGTAATGGATTACGGTATCAAGAAAAGCATCCTGAAAAATCTGACCGAGCGCGGTTGTTACTGCAAGGTATTTCCTGCCCAAACGCCCTTTGAGGAAGTCATGGAATGGCAACCTGACGGTTTCTTCATCTCTAACGGACCCGGCGATCCCGCCGCGATGATGTATGCCGTGGAAACGGTGAGAGAAATGGTCGAATCGGGCAAGCCCTTGTTCGGTATTTGCTTAGGCCACCAGCTTTTAGCTGAGGCAAGTGGCATCTCGACCTACAAAATGCACCACGGCCATCGGGGCTTAAACCATCCCGTGAAAAACCTGATTACTGGCCTTTGCGAGATCACTTCGCAGAATCACGGTTTCTCCGTTAACGCTGACGAAACCACCAATCATCCCAATGTAGAGGTGACTCACATCAATCTCAACGACAAAACCGTCGCGGGCATCCGTCGTAAGGACCACCCCGCCTTCTCGGTACAGTACCACCCTGAAGCGTCGCCAGGTCCGCATGATTCGCATTATTTGTTCGATGAGTTTGCGCAGATGCTTGAAAAAGCGTAAAGTATAAGCGGTTGGCTTTTTTTAGGAAGAAAACTATTAAAATCCTCTCCATGAGAGAAATATTATTCTCATGGAGAGGGTTTTAAGTAACCCCAAAAACTCTTATTCGTAAATCACTCCATCACACTCGAATGGAAAAACCAAAATTGAATCTTTCTTGTGTATGTAAAATTTTAACTCTCCTTTATTCTTAATGACGGTGTCGCTTTTCGATATATAATCATTGAAATCGAATGCCCAAGAATAACACCCGCCAGCAATAAAGGAAACTTTTCTATTCTGGAATGACACTCCATCTAGTCTAAAATCGTAGATCGATCTTGCCGGTTTAGTAATTATCATTTTTATTTCGTCTGATCTGTACGAGTCCGCCATTTCCTCACAGGTAGCCTCTCTAATGCAGCTGACGGAAGTAAGCAAAGTATGGACGATAAATATATTATAGAAGATTTTCTTCAACTTAGGAAATACAATAGTTAGCTGGGCCTGAAACCCTGTTACATATTCCCCTCAATAACCTCTCTAAACTCCTTCTCCGGCATCTCCCCCAAGCCGCGCCATAGTAGTTTTCCATTTTTATAAAGCAGGAAAACCGGAATCTCATCCACTTGAAGGCTTTGCGCCAAAGCTTTATTTTCATCGTAATTGATGGTTTTGATCGTAGCTTTTCCGGCATATTCCCGGGTTAGTTTTTCGATTGTTGGCATCATCTTCTTGCAGGGAGCGCACCAGGGAGCGTAAAAATCAATCAATACAGGTTGGTTTGAAGCCGTCAGTTTATTGAACTCTTCTTGGCTCATACCTGTCGGAGCGGCGATAGCGTTTTTGTCCTTTTCGAAAGGTAGTTTGGCCGAAGACCATTTGAGGAATCCACCCTGCATGTCGTACACTTCTTTAAAACCATTATCAACCAGTAGCTTGGCAGCTTTTCCGCTTCTGCCACCCGAGAGACAATAGACGAACACCGGTTTGTCTTTATCGAGTGTGGCCAGTTTTTGCACAAATACCGGGTCTTTGACGTCCAGATTCTGCGACTTGGCCAGATGACCCTGTTCATACTCGTCAGGCGTTCGTACGTCCAGCAGTTGGCCCTGCGGCGTATCGGCAAGTTTTTGATTGAAGGCATCAACAGCCAGAGGAACCTGTGCATAACCCACAGATGCAGATAAACTCAACGTTATCAATAAAAGGCATTTTAGGAGTTTCATGTCGGTTCCCGAATTTTTACGTTAATTTTGTTTTTGATAAAATTAACCATTTACCCTATTAAAACCCAACACTGTCCATGAGTACCATACAGTCAGTACACGCCAGACAAATCCTGGATTCCCGAGGCAACCCCACCGTAGAAGTAGATATTCGTACCGAAAATGGCTATTTGGGCCGTGCTGCTGTACCATCGGGTGCTTCCACGGGTAAGCATGAAGCCGTGGAATTACGCGATGATGACGATAAAGTGTATGTCGGTAAAGGGGTTCTGAAAGCGGTTGAAAATGTCAATGACATTATTTATCCTGAGTTGATTGGCATTTCGGTATATGAGCAGAATCTGATCGACAAGATCATGCTGGAACTCGACGGAACTACCAACAAGGCAAAATTGGGCGCTAACGCTATTTTGGGCGTTTCCCTGGCCGTGGCTAAGGCTGCCGCTCAAGAGGCTAACATGCCGCTTTATCGGTACATTGGCGGGACTAATGCTAACACACTGCCTGTGCCCATGATGAACATCCTCAACGGGGGTAGTCATGCTGACAACTCCATCGATTTTCAGGAATTCATGGTGATGCCTGCTAAAGCTGACACTTTTTCCGATGCCCTGCGCATGGGTGTAGAAGTGTTTCATACCTTGAAAAAGGTATTGAAGAGCAAAGGGTATTCTACGAATGTCGGCGACGAGGGAGGCTTTGCCCCCAATATCAAGTCAAACGAGGAGGCCATCGAAATCGTGATTCAAGCTATTGAAAAGGCGGGCTACAAGCCAGGTGAGGAAATATTCATCGCGATGGATGCTGCGGCTTCTGAATTCTATGAAGGCGGTACGTACCACTTCAAGAAATCGGACGGACGTAAGCTTTCTTCGCAGGAAATGGCCGAATACTGGACCGACTGGGTGAACAAGTACCCTATCATTTCGATCGAGGATGGCATGGACGAGGATGACTGGGACGGATGGAAGGCTACCACTGAGGCCATTGGCGACAAGTGTCAGCTCGTGGGCGACGACCTGTTCGTAACCAATGTCAACCGTTTGCAACAGGGCATCGACCAGAAGATAGCTAACGCAATCCTGATCAAAGTAAACCAAATCGGCTCGTTGACTGAGACTATCGACACTGTGAACCTGGCCAAACGCAATAGCTACAAAAACATCATGTCGCACCGCTCGGGCGAGACAGAAGACTCGACCATCGCCGACCTGGCCGTGGCCTTGAATACCGGCCAAATCAAGACTGGCTCGGCTTCGCGCTCCGACCGGATGGCAAAGTACAACCAGCTTTTGCGCATTGAGGAGGAGCTTGGCGAAACGGCCTATTTTCCCGGTTTGAAGTTTTAATAGCAAGACAGTTACCCAAACCGAAGCCTCACGCTTCGGTTTTTTTCTTCTTTTCTAATGGTTCACCTTCCTACCTGGCTCGCCCGAATTCTGGTTCATCTGCGCAAGTTCTACACCGGAACCCTGGTGGCCTGGCTGGTGTGGGTCGTATTTATCGATAGTAACAACCTCTTCGTTCTGCTGGAAAACCATCAGAAAATGAAGGAGCTGGAACGTGACCTTAGCTATTACAAAGAGCAGGTGAAACTGGTAAAAAAAGAGCGGAAGGAAGTGTTTGGCAACAATGCTATGCTCGAAAAGTGGGCCAGGGAAAAGTACCTGATGCGCAAACCCACCGAAGACGTGTACGTAATCGTAGATGAAAACGGAAAATCCATCGAAACAGAAGAATGATTAACGTTTTGTTTGTCTGTTTGGGGAATATCTGCCGCTCACCAATCGCAGAAGGAGTTTTTCGGGATTTGGTACATAAGGCGGGCATGTCGGAAAATATTCAATGCGATTCCGCGGGTACAGCTTCGTATCACATTGGCAGCCTGCCGGATCGCAGGATAAGGCAAATTGCGCAGGAAAAAGGAATCACGCTCAGCCACAAAGCCCGTAAACTGGCGGGCGACGATTTCTACGATTTCGACTATATAGTGGCGATGGATGAAACCAATTTTCAGGATATCCGTAACCAAAGCTACCGCAGCAGCGGATTCTATTTCCCGGAGGATAAACTCTTCCTCCTCCGCGAGTTTGACCCTGAGAGTGAAAGCTCCGGGGAGAATCCCCAGCTCAGCGTGCCTGATCCTTACTACGAAGATATTGCCGTTTTTGAAGAGGTATATCAGATTGTGGAGCGTTGCGGTACTGGTTTATTGAAATTTCTGGTTGAAAAAAATCAACTGGTTGAGATTAAGTAGTCGCCGAAATAATCTAAAACCTAAAATACAAGAATGAACAAAAAAGTCATATTAATCATCATGGACGGCTGGGGAGTTGCCAAAAGCGGCGAAGAAGGACGCTCCGCCATCCTTTCTGCCAATACGCCATACTACGACAGTCTTTTGGCGAAATACCCCAGCAGTAAATTGAAAGCAAGCGGATTGGCTGTTGGGCTACCTGACGGCCAAATGGGTAACTCCGAAGTGGGGCATACCAATCTGGGGGCGGGACGCGTGGTGTATCAGGATTTGGTGAAAATAAATCTGGCAGTAGAAGACGGTTCACTGGCTCAGGAACCGATTCTTGCCGATGCGCTGGACTACGCTAAGGCATCGGGCAAAAGAATGCATTTCATTGGCCTGGTGTCTGACGGTGGGGTGCACTCACACATCGATCATCTCAAAGGCTTGTGCAGTATCGCCCATGATAAAGGGCTGACTGATGTCTTCGTTCACGCATTCACTGACGGCCGCGACTGCGATCCAAAGAGCGGCGCTGGTTTTTTGCTGGATTTGCAAAACCACATGGCTGCCACAGTCGGAAAAGTCGCCAGTGTTACGGGGCGTTACTATGCTATGGACCGCGACAAGCGTTGGGAACGCGTGAAGTTGGCTTACGACGCCATGGTGCGTGGTGAGGGAACCAAGATACCGGAAGGCGGTCTGTTAGCTGCCATACAGGTATCCTACGAAGAGGACGTAACTGATGAGTTCATAAAACCGATTGTGGTCACAAAGGCCGACGGCAGTCCTGTTGCTGTTATTGAGGATGGAGATGTGGTGCTGTGCTTCAACTTCCGCACCGACCGGGGCCGCGAAATCACTGAGGTGCTGACTCAGCAGGATTTTCCTGAGCAAAATATGCACAAGCTCAATTTGCGCTACATCACGATGACCAACTACGATGAGACTTTTGAAAACGTCGGGGTGATTTACGAAAAAGACAACCTTGATAACACGCTGGGCGAAATACTGGAAAAAGCGGGCAAGCAGCAGATCCGAATCGCCGAAACTGAGAAATATCCGCACGTAACCTTCTTTTTTTCAGGGGGACGTGAGAAGGAGTTTGCTGGTGAAAGCCGGATGATCTGTCCGTCACCCAAGGTGGCCACCTACGATTTGCAGCCCGAAATGTCAGCCTTCGATATACGAAATGCCATCGTACCCGCCTTGGAAAAAGAGGAGGTTGATTTTGTGTGTCTCAACTTCGCAAACACCGACATGGTAGGTCATACGGGTATCTTTCCTGCCGCTATCAAAGCCGCCGAGACGGTCGACCAATGCGTGCAGGCAGTTGTGACAACAGGACTAGAACACGGATATTCATCAATTATCATTGCTGACCACGGTAATTCCGACTACATGATCAATGACGATGGTTCGCCCAATACTCAGCACTCGCTCAATCTCGTGCCTTGCATTCTGGTGGATAATACCTATTCCCTGCCAATCAAAGACGGCAAGTTGGCGGACATTGCGCCTACTATTCTGGAGCTGATGGGAATTCCGAAGCCTGCCGAGATGGATGGCGTGAGTTTGTTGTAAACTATCCCGCTTTTTAGGGTGTTAGCATTGTCGGAGAGCCAGATGGTCTCTCCGATTTTTTATGGAAAAAACATTTTGACGTGACTAGCTTATCTCACAATACGATTGCTCTATGGAAAAACAGAAGCTGGTTTCGCGCTGCGATGCCCTGCTTTTGTTTTCTGGTACTTTTTTCTGCCTGCCAAACGCCAGCCGAAACCCGAACGGAGCCGAATGCCTACTACGACGTAGAGAACTTCGTCCAGAATCAAATCAAACTATTTAGCCAACAACAGCCTTCCATTGAAAAAACAATGGTTGTGGGTGAGGATGAGGAAAAGCGGAACACCAGAGCGGTGGACTGGCAGAAGGAAATGGAATTATTTCTGCAGGCCGACATCAACAAACCTGCCTACCGCCTGAGCTACGCTACTGCCCGGCCCGATTCATTGACTTATGAATACAGATTGCAAACGGAGGAAGATCTACCTGTACGGTTTTTGAAAGTCGTATTGGATGAGGACAATGGAAAACCTGCCGTAATTGAAGCTAAAATCAGTTCAGAAAACAAACTGTATGAGTCTGAGAAAAATCTTTCGATGCGCTGTGAAGAAAGAGCGGGCATCTGGCAGATTACTTCATACCGGATTCAGGGATTTCAGGAACTTGTCATAAGTGACCGCAAGCCGTTTGATGTGCGGGTAATTGTACAGTAAAAATGACTAAGCCCGGCTCATGAACGAACCGGGCTTAGCAGTGCTGAAAAATCGAGTTCTTACGACTCCGCATTCTTCATATTCTGAACTTCAGTACGAATATCCTGAGCAAGAGTTTTCAGTTCCTGCATTCCTTTACGAACGCGGGTGCCAGCGGCCTGATTATTCTTATCATAGAACTTGTCGAAGTCACCTTCGAGAGACATAATTAAGTTTTTTACTTCTTCAAATCTTTCCATAGTAATAGCTTTTTTAGTTGAAAAAATGCGTCAAATACGCTTGTTTAGGCGTGTTTTGGCCGAAGTTTAACAATTATTACGGCATTCACAACTTAATTTAGCAAAAAAAACAATTTAAAAAATGCAATGTAACAGCAAAATTGTGTACAAATAGCTGATTGTGAGATTATTGTGTTTGGAGTATGTACTATAGGAACAGTCATAAAAAAACAGGAGCATTTTGAAAAAAATGCTCCTGTTTCGTTTAATGGCCTTTTTTAGGCTCCGGCAACTACGTTTGCTTCATCTTGCTGGTAGACCCGATTTTTGAGTTTCTCGGCCAATGTAGTAAAGGCATCCAATGTATACTCCACATCTTCCAGAGTATGGACGGCAGTTGGGATAATCCGAAGCATTATTTGTCCCTTCGGCACCACCGGATAGACTACGATGGAGCAAAAAACGCCCATATTTTCCCGAAGGTCACGTACCATGCGCGTTACCTCAGGAATTCCACCTTCGCTATGAAGAAAAACGGGTGTCACCTGCGATTCTGTCTCGCCGATGTTGAAGCCGCGCTGCCGCAAACCACTCTGCATGGCTTCTACGATTTTCCAAAGGTTTTCCCGAAGCTCCGGGTTTTCCTTAATCATCTTCAGACGAAAACGGCAACCTTCCACGTAAGGCATTGGAAGCGCTTTGGCGTAAGTTTGCGAACGCATGTTGTACTTCAGGTACATAATGATATCGGGGTCGTCGGAAGCAACGAAGCCACCGATGGCTGCCATGGATTTGGCGAAGGTGGCGAAATATAGGTCAATGGCGTCCTGTGCGCCCGTCGCCTCGCCCGCGCCCGCACCGGTAGCACCCATGGTGCCAAAGCCGTGGGCGTCGTCTACAAACAAACGGAACTTGTACTTTTGTTTGAGCTCGGCAATTGCCTTCAGGTTGCCTACCTTCCCCGACATGCCAAAAACACCTTCGCTGATTACCAGCACGCCTCCCCCCTTGGCGGTGGCGTGGCGGGTAGCTCGTTTCAGGTTTTTTTCCAGGCTCTCCATATCGTTATGGTTAAACTTGTAGTACTGCCCCATCTTGGCCTTGTGCAGCCGGACGCCGTCGATGATACAGGCGTGCGATTCAGCATCGTACACGATCACATCACGGTGATCACACACGCTTTCTATAATTGACACAACGCCCTGATAGCCATAATTGAGCAGAAAGGCGTCTTTCTTACCCACGAATTCGGCCAATTCTTTTTCGAAGGTTTCGTGTAATACGGAGTTGCCCGACATCATGCGTGCACCCATCGGGTAGGCGAGCCCCCATCTTTCAGTGGCGTCGGTATCAGCTTGCCGAACTGCCGGGTGGTTGGCGAGACCAAGATAATTGTTGAGGCTCCAGTTGAGGACTTCCCGTCCCATAAACCGCATCCGGGGGCCCAATTCACCTTCAAGCATCGGAAAGGAAAAGTAGTGATGGCTGTTCAGCATTTTGGCGGGCGTGCCGATCGGTCCCCAGTTATCGCGCAGTTTCTCAAAAATATCCACTTAGAAGAGGTTTGTATAGTTTATAGAATGATTTCGCTATTGAATAAATGCAAAAGTAGAAAAAATATTGATAAAAGAACTACTTTGCTTGCAATCAGAATGTTAGGTTGTAGGCAAATGATCTTTTAAAAGTATTTGAACTGACTTTTGACAAAAGTTTCAAAAAATAAGTTCAGAAAAGATTATGGGTTGAGTCCAATTTTAAGTATTTGTAAACTTCACATTCTTAGGTGCGAGTGCCACAAATTACTACATTTGGGCAAGAGAGCAATGTCGGAATGAGGGAATGTTCGGAAGTGAGTAAGTATTACTTTCGCTAGTTTGTTTCGTCGTCCCGCTATTTACAACTATAATACGGATGCCCCCAATTAAGAAAATACTCATTGCCAACCGTGGTGAAATCGCGCTACGCGTAATGCGTACTGCCCGTGAAATGGGCATTGCCACCGTGGCAATATATAGTGAAGCCGATCGTGAGGCGTTGCACGTTCGCTACGCCGATGAAGCCATTTGCATCGGCCCACCACCATCTGCTGAGTCATACCTCCGTGGCGACAAGATTATTGATGCCGCCCTTCGATTGCGGGTGGATGCTATCCATCCCGGCTACGGGTTCTTGTCCGAAAATGCTGCCTTTGCTCGCGCGGTGGGTGAGGCCGGGCTTATTTTTATTGGTCCTTCGCCCGAAGCCATCGAAACAATGGGCAGCAAGTTGGCTGCTAAGCGTGCAGCAGGGGAGCGCAATATTCCCATGGTGCCCGGCACCGATGGCGCAATTACCGACCGGAACGAGGCCAAACGAATTTCGGCGCAGATCGGCTACCCGATTCTGATCAAAGCCAGCGCAGGTGGCGGTGGTAAAGGAATGCGGGTGGTGGAAAAGCCCGAAGATTTCGACGAACAAATGGACCGCGCCGTAAGCGAAGCCGTGTCTTCCTTCGGCGACGGGTCGGTTTTCATCGAAAAGTACATCACCTCGCCACGCCATATCGAAATCCAACTGCTGGGCGATCAGCACGGCAATATTATCCATCTTTTCGAGCGGGAGTGTTCGGTGCAGCGCCGCCATCAGAAAGTTGTTGAAGAAGCCCCTTCGTTGGTGCTCACCCCAGAAATACGCGAAGCGATGGGGCGCTGTGCGGTAGAAGTGGGGCATGCCTGTGGATACTACGGTGCGGGTACTGTTGAGTTCATTGTGGATGACAGTCTCGCTTTTTATTTTCTGGAAATGAACACCCGGCTACAAGTCGAGCATCCAGTGACGGAGCAGATCACGGGTGTAGATCTGGTCAGACAGATGATTTATATTGCTGAGGGCAAGCCTTTGGAAATCAAACAAGAAGATCTGGCGATTCGGGGCCACGCAATGGAAGTAAGAGTGTATGCCGAGGACCCGGCTACGAACTTCCTGCCTGACGTGGGGACGCTGCAGACCTACATTCGCCCCCAAGGAAATGGCGTGCGGCTGGACGACGGATTTGAACAAGGCATGGCTATACCGATTCATTACGACCCTATGATCGCCAAGCTCGTTACCTACGGGCAGGACCGTGAGGAAGCGATTGTTAAAATGATCCGTGCCATTGATGAATATCGAATCACGGGCGTACAAACGACATTGTCTTTCGGAAGATTTGTGATGGAACACGAGGCTTTTCGCTCCGGGCAGTTTGACACGCACTTTGTCAGCAAGTACTTTACGCCTGACCGGCTAGAGACTGAATTTGATACGGTATATGTTGAATTGGCTGCTCTGATAGCCGGTCAGATTTTAGAAAAGGGCAACTCGGCAAAAGCATCAAAATCAGAACTCCCTATTACGAAAAACAATTGGAAAACGCGTCGCAGATAATGAATTTTTGCGAAAAAATTCTTACTTTTGCGGTCTTATTTTCATAACGAGACGCCTTGGCGCCCCGCTTCAAGTTAATCCTACTGCCTTGGCCACTACCTACCGCCGACATAAAGCAATGAAGTTATCCGAATTCAAATTTGACCTTCCTCAAAGCCTGATTGCCTTACATCCCGCCGAACGGGGGGAGTCGCGCCTGATGGTGGTACACCGCGACAGCGGAGAGTTTGAACACAAGTCCTTTGGCGACATCGTCGATTATTTCGATGACGGTGATGTCATGGTAATCAACGACACGAAGGTTTTTCCGGCGCGCCTGTTTGGGCAAAAAGAGAAAACCGGCGCCAAGATCGAAGTTTTCCTTCTGCGCGAACTCAACCGTGACATGCGGCTTTGGGACGTGCTCGTAGACCCTGCCCGGAAAATCAGGGTGGGAAACAAGCTGTATTTTGGCGATAACGACCTGGTTGCCGAAGTGATCGACAATACTACATCGCGCGGTCGCACGATCCGCTTTCTGTCAGATAGTTCGCACGAGGAATTTATGAAGCTGGTAGATCAACTGGGCGAAACTCCTTTGCCGCCCGAAATTATATCTCGCCGGAAGGTGGAAAACGCCGACCGGGAGCGTTTTCAGACTATCTACGCCGAAAATACGGGTGCCGTAGCGGCTCCCACAGCGGGGACGCACTTCACCAAGGCCATTATGAAGCGTCTGGAGATAAAAGGTGTGGGATTTGCGCCCGTAACGTTACACGTAGGTCTGGGTACTTTTCGGAGCGTTGACGTTGAGGATTTGACCAAGCACAAGACCGATTCTGAGAAATATCAGATTGAACAATCGAGCGTGGATACTGTCAACGCAGCGCTGGATAGCGGTAAGCGTGTATGTGCGGTGGGCACCACATCGCTCAAAGCTATCGAGTCGTCGGTGTCGGCGAGTGGTCACCTGAAAGCCGTGGATGGCTGGACAGACCGGTTCGTGTTTCCTCCTTACGAGTTCAAGCTGGCGAACGCCATGATTACCAACTTCCACCTGCCAGAATCTATCCTGTTGATGTCGGCACGGGCTTTTGGCGGAAATGACCTCATCAAGGAAGCCTATAAAGTGGCCATGAAGGAGAAGTATAAATTCTTCACCTATGGTGACGCGATGCTTATTCTTTGATTAATGGTCAATGGACAATTGATGATTTTTTTCTCTCGGTAGGTTTAAGACCAGATTTGCCTCATCTTTCAGAAACTCATTATCCATTCGGGGCCGCCCGTGCGGTCCACTATCCATTATCAACTGAATAACTTTGCTATAATTGTGGCGGGCGGCAGCGGGAGCCGCATGAGGAGCGACTTGCCCAAGCAGTTCCTGCCCGTAGATGGGCGTCCGGTACTGATGTGGACGCTGGATGCTTTCCGAAATTACTCAAAAGAAATTCAGATCAGATTGGTATTGCCCCAAAGTCAGTTCGAATTTTGGAGCAAGTTGTGCAACGACCACGCATTCGAGTTTAACGGGCAGCTCGTGGCCGGTGGTGAAACTCGTTTTCAATCCGTAAAAAACGGGCTGAACAGCATATCGGCTAAGGAAGGGTTCGTAGCGGTTCACGATGGCGTGCGACCTTTTGTCTCTTCCCAAATCATCAAAACTTCATTTGAGAAGGCCGCTGACAATGGCGCGGCGGTTACCTGCGTGGCGTTAAAAGATTCGGCCCGGCTTGTTCGCCCCGATGGCTCCAATGAAGCCGTCAGTCGCAGCGACTATCGTCTGATGCAAACTCCCCAAACCTTCCGTATGGACTGGATGCGTCGTGCCTTTGCCAGCGAGGCTCAGCCACACTTCACTGATTGTGCCAGCGTGCTGGAGGCGGCGGGTTATCCCATAAGCTTGATCGATGGCGCCTACGAGAATATCAAAATCACTACGCCCGAGGACTTGCTGTGGGCTGAGGCATTCCTGAAAACTCCATCGTTCGACGTACTTCGTTCTTAGTACTGTTGTTTAGATTACAGCCTATTATAACGCAGTGATTTGGCGGAATGTAAATTTTGCACGCCAATCTGTGTTAAGCACCATAGAATGTGACACCAATGCGCCCCCGGCTTACCACGAAAGACTATATCGATGGAATTCTGAATGGCGACCGTATGGTACTAAGTCGTGCCATTACGCTGGTGGAAAGTCGATTGTCGGGTGATCGGGAGTTGGCCCAACAGGTACTGATGGGCGTGCTTCCTCACACTGGAAACTCCTCGCGCATCGGTATCACGGGAGTACCTGGCGTAGGCAAAAGCACTTTTATCGAGGTATTTGGACAGCACGTCGTTTCTATGGGAAAGTCGTTGGCCGTGCTTACCGTAGATCCCAGCAGTCAGCGATCGGGCGGCAGCATTCTGGGCGACAAAACACGGATGGAGGTACTTTCACACCATCCGTTGGCCTATATCCGGCCTTCGGCGACGGGTAGTTCGCTGGGGGGCGTTGCCCACCGCACCCGAGAAGCCATGCTGCTCTGCGAGGCGGCCGGTTACGAAATCATCTTAATCGAAACAGTAGGTGTCGGCCAGTCTGAAACGTTGGTGAGAAGTATGACTGACTTTTTCCTGTTGCTGATGCTGGCGGGTGCGGGCGATGAGTTGCAGGGAATCAAGAAGGGTATTATGGAAATGGCCGATGCCATCGCCATCACCAAAACCGATGGTTCCAACCGGCCGTTGGCTGAGCAGGCCGTGAGTGAGTATCGCAATGCTCTGCATCTTTTTTCACTTTCCGAGTCAGGATGGAATGCCCCGGTTGTGACCTGCTCAGCGACCGAAAATGAGGGTATTGGCGAAATCTGGGACCTGATCCAAAACTACCTCACCCTTATCCACGCCAACGGCTACTTTCATAAAAGTCGCCAAAACCAGAATGTCGACTGGCTGCGCAGCCTAATCCGCCAGCAACTGGAAGATCGGTTTTTCATCCACCCCGAGATAGCAGAGCAATGGGCTGACACCGAGCAGGCGGTGCGTAGCGGAGTCGAGCTGCCATTGCCGGCGGCGCAAAGACTACTGCATCGCTTTTTCAAGGAAGAATAGTCTTTCTGTGCCAGTAGTAGCACTTTTATTT
This sequence comes from Persicitalea jodogahamensis, assembly GCF_014651615.1. Classification (GTDB taxonomy): domain Bacteria; phylum Bacteroidota; class Bacteroidia; order Cytophagales; family Spirosomataceae; genus Persicitalea; species Persicitalea jodogahamensis. The sequence continues at coordinate 368,404 of NZ_BMXF01000001.1, forward strand.
TAAAAAAGTGCGTTCTTGTACATGATACCAGACCAAGAATAATCTTTTATCCTTACCCCACTCTCACTTATGAAAACTCCCCGACTTATTTCCCGAGCTTTTACCTACCTGCTCATCTTTGGCCTGATAAGTATGGCTGCCTGCAAAAAGGATGATGACGCGACACCTAAAGATGGCGTGGAAGGAAGTTGGCAGGTCACCTCGATCAAACTTGATCCGGCCTATATTATAACCGGAATTCCTGTTCCTGTGACTGATTTTATTGCTGCATTGGCACTAATCGGTGACACCTGCCCGCAAAATATTGTTTTTGAGTTCAATGCCAACAAGTCTGTTAACGTGACTGCTCCTGACGAATGTAAAGCCACGAAAGAAAACCTGATGAATCTGGCCGGCATTGGAGCGAACACTACCTGGAAAAGCGAAAACGACATGCTGATCCTTACCACAGGCAGCAGCACAGTAAGTTCTGATTTGGCTGTAAACGCCAGCACGATGACTCTGATTACCCAGGGAATGTTGGACGATGGAAAGTCCCACAAGATTACTGTGGGCTTTAAGCGAATTTAGGTTCGTAAGAGAATTTCAAACAGACAGGGCCGCTCCACATTACGGAACGACCCTGTCTGTTTGAAATTCCTCCCTGCTGGCAGATTCTGACCACTTGCTCAAGAGAATGCCCCGTTCACTAAGAATAGGCCTGCGTGATAAAGATGATTATTTATATTGCAGAGATAGATAACCATTCAAATTTCACACAGGATGAAGATTTTTCGATCAACCGCACCTTACTCCGTAGCCAAGTACCTGGCAGTAGTCACATTTGTGCTGACCAGCCTGATTTCCTGCAAAAAAGACAGCGACCCGTCGCCCGGCGGCAAGGATGGCGTTTCGGGTAATTGGCAGATCAGCGCTATGACTGTGACTCCTCCCATAGACGGAATCAGTGACTACCTTGCTTTCCTGAACGCTCTGTTGGGAAGCGATTGTCTCACTAAAATCACCTTTATATTCAAAGCCGACGGGACGATGGATGGCAATGTTCCCCAGGCTTGCCAGGCGAATGACCCAACCGAGAGTGTAGGCCTGGACGAAAAAAGTACCTGGAAAGTGCAGGACAAAAAAATAGTTATCACCAACGGAAGTGACGTAAGTGCATACGACCTGGAAGTGAACGAAACGACCATGGAATGGTCAATTGCCGAGCTCGATCCCGACGACGGAAAAACCTACACGACCACTATTGTTTTCAAGCGGGTATAAATATGTTCCGGTCAACTCGTGTGATCACACACGACTACCCACTTTCCGTTCATTTTCCGCCAGAGTAGAGTATAGTGTCCGCCCACATCGCCCGCCTCAGGACGGGTGAGATGCCACTTGCCCACGACAAAGGCCACGCCTTTGCCCGGAAAAGAAAGGTGCAGAATATCAAACTTGAGAGTACCCATTGTAGCACGGTCAGGGTAGCGCTTCAGGTAGTTTTGGTAGGTGTTCTGGTAGCCGTAGGTGATGCCATTTTTGCCAACAAACATCAGTGAATCCGATTCCCAATAGCCATTCATAAAAGCCTTGATGTTTCCGGCATTCCAGTCGGCGGTTTGGCGGTCGAGGGTAGTCAGGATCGTCTGACGGTCGTTGCGGGATTGGGCCACCAAAATTGTGGCGGTTAGTAGGAGCAGGCAGGTGAGGGTGGTGTTTCTCATCTATTTTGCGGAATTTTGTGGTTATTGGATGGGTTGACTGTTTGGGTAGTTGGGGTTCGGTCCAGGTTCTGAGCAAGCAAACTTAACTGCATTGGCAGTCCGAACCTAAAATTCAACATCCCAACGCCCTTACTCATGTTCAAAAATCTTTTCAAGAAAGTGGATCGGCAGCAGTATCCGTTTGTGGACGGTCTGTACTACCTTTTTATTATCGTCTTCATTCTTGTCTTGTTTCTCTTCTTTTCCTGAAAATAGTGCGCGAGTCCTTTTTGTTCGTGATAAATCCGAACTCCGGTACCACCCTCGGCCGGGAAGCCGGACAAATGGCAACATTGCTGGAGAAAAAGGCAAAAGAGGCCGGATACGAAGCGGAGTGCGTCATTACTGAGGCCAAAGGCCATGCTACCGAACTGGCAGCCGTTGCCTCGGCCCATAAACAGTTTGACACCATAGTAGCCGTGGGAGGCGATGGCACGGTTAACGAGGTGGCGCGGGCCTTGCTGCACTCCGGCACCGCCCTGGGCATTCTGCCGCTGGGGTCGGGCAATGGCCTGGCGCGGCATCTGGGCATTCCGCTCACGCTGCCAGCGGCGCTGGATCATCTCTGGAAGAGTGTTTCGGTCACTATTGACAGCGCCACGCTCAATTTTCAGCCCTTTTTTTGTGTTGCCGGACTGGGTTTCGATGCTTATGTCAGCCAGCTTTTTGGCAAGCAGAGCCAGCGGGGCTGGGATACCTACGTAAAAGTGTCGATGAAGGCTTATCTGGATTACCTGCCGCAACGGCTCAAAATCGAAGGTCAGGACGCCGAAATATTTTCGTTAAGTTTTGCCAACGCGGGTCAGTTTGGCAATAATGCCTGGGTGGCGCCCCACGCCGACCTTGCCGACGGACTGCTGGAAGTATGCACCGTGACTCCTTTCCCCAAATGGTTTGGAACGGCTCTCGCCTTTCAGCTATTCACCAAAAACCTGAGAACCTCAACTTACGTCGCCTACCAGTCGCTGACATCACTGGTCGTCGAAACCAAGCACCCGGCTCTGGTTCATTACGATGGTGAACCGTGGCAGTTGGAAACCAACCGCATTGAGGTTAACATCGTGCCCCAGAGCTTGCGGGTGAGGGGATAGGAACGGGAATTCCAAAGTACTTAGAGATTGAAGAGTAGCTGACAGCGAATGTTATTTTTTCTCCTTAACCCTTAACCCTTAACCCTTAACCCTTAACCCTTAACCCTTAACCCTTAACCCTTAACCCTTTAACCTTCTCCAATCCTTGAAAGCCGCCGACCATTCAATTGCCATTACGCGGACAGCCCGGTATTTCACGCTGGGAGAAATGTACGAGCGTACGCGGCAGGTGTGGTTTGTCCTGCATGGATATGGGCAATTGGCAGAGTACTTCGTCCGTAAATTCGAGAAAATCCAGGATCCGGAAACGCTCATCGTAGCTCCCGAGGCGCTGTCGAGGTTTTATCTGGACCACAACTCGGGTAGGGTAGGAGCAAGCTGGATGACGCGTGAGGATCGGCTGCACGAGATTGAAGATTACGTAGCGTATCTTGAAAGCATTCAGCAGGAGATTTTTAAGTACTATCGCTCTGATAACGTGCAAATTACGGTCCTGGGTTTTTCGCAGGGCACGGCTACGGCCTGCCGTTGGGTCAACCAAAGCAAAATGCGCTGCGACCGACTGATTCTGTGGGGCGGCTACTTTGCCAACGGTATTCTTGAGTTGGTGGAAAGAGATCGCCTGCCGCCACAGAACACACATTTTGTGTATGGAGACAAAGACGAGTACCTGAACCAACTGAATCCTGACAAGTACCTGGAAAAGCTACGTACCGAACTGCCTTTCATGAAAATACTGGAATACGAAGGTGGTCACGCGGTTGATACGGAAGTATTGAGCAGAAGATTTGGCGAAAAACCGTTTGCGTTGTATTGAAGCATCCCAAACTACTTTTGTTTCAGTCGGGGCACCTCAATTAGCTTTTTCGATAAACCGTCGTCGCCGCTGCCTGTGCTGCTGCCAAAATGGTAATGTCTGCAATCATCACGTGAGCGGGGGCGTTTACTGCATAGGCTATGCTGTCGGCGATATCCTCGGCCCGCAACGGTACAAATCCCTCATAAACTTTATCGGCACGAGCCTCGTCGCCTTTGAAGCGCACCATCGAAAATTCGGTTTCTACCGCGCCGGGGGCGATGTTGGTCACTTTGATACCGTGCTGGGTTAAGTCAAGGCGCATGCCTTCGCTGAGGGCTTCAACGGCGGCTTTGGAAGCGCAATACACCGTACCGTTGGCATAAGTCTGCTTGCCCGCGATAGAACTAATGTTGACGATATGACCGCGGCCTCGCTGCACCATGCCGGGTGTCACGGCCTTGGTCAGATACAAAAGTCCTTTCACATTGCTGTCGAGCATGGCATCCCAGTCCTCAGGATCACCCTCGTCCACAGGGCCGAAGCCGTGAGCGTTTCCGGCGTTGTTGACCAGAATGTCGATGTTTCGCCACTCGCTAGGCAACGAGTCTATTGCTTTGAAAGTACCTGTACGGTCGCGGACATCGAATTCCAGGGTCGTGGTCTTTACGTAGGGGCCGAGGGCTTCGCTCAGTTCGCGCAGCCGTTCCCGGCGGCGACCGCAGAGAATGAGGTCGATATTACTTTTGGCGAAAGCCTCGGCAGTGGCCTTTCCGATACCGGAGGACGCGCCGGTGATAAGAGCTATTCGTGACATGAATTCAGGAAAAAATAGTGATTGAGTGAATAAAAAAGCAACTAGTAAAGATGGATAAAGTTAAGCAAATTGCCTTTCAATGGTTAGATTCGCCTTCAATAAGACAATCAGGAACAGACACGAAAATGAAATTCGCCACCTTACTTTGTGCTTTTATCGCTGGTTTCGGCCTGAGTTATGGCCAGCTTCCCAAGCAAATGCAGAAAACCATCGACCAAGTGCGGCAGCAGTACGCACCAGATCGCCGGGTGGCCATTTTTCAAATTGAAGCTGATGAAAACGGAATTCTGACGGGAAAGACCAATCTGCCCGAAGCGAAAAGTGATTTATTGCAAAAACTCAGTAACGCGGGTCTGAAGTACCAGGACAGTATCCAGACATTACCCGCCGCAATACTGGGCGAGCAGATTTACGGAGTAGTGAACCTCTCGGTAGCCAACATTCGCTCGCAGCCCCGCGACGCCGCCGAACTGGCCACACAGGCTTTGCTGGGGATGCCATTGAAAGTATTGAACAAAGATCGCGGCTGGTACCTGGTACAAACGCCCGACCATTACATTGCCTGGTTGGACTGGGGCGGTTTCCAGCGCATGAATCAAGCGGATTTTGAATCCTGGGAAGGTGCTGAAAAGATCATCGTTTTATCTCCCTACACTTTCTCCTACGAGGAAACCGACGCCGATGGTCAGACCGTCTCGGATCTGGTGGCGGGCGATTTATTAAAAATGCTTGATGAGAAGGGGGAGTTCTACCATGTACAGTACCCTGACGGGCGTACCGCCTACATAAAAAAGGCTGATGCCAGGCCTTATGCAGAATGGCTGGCTTCCCTCACTATTTCGGAAGATAAACTGGTGGGTACCGCCAAACGCATGATGGGGTTGCCCTATCTGTGGGGCGGGACATCGTACAAGGGCGTGGACTGTAGCGGTTTCACCAAAACCATCTACCTGCTCAATGGCTGGGTACTCCCACGCGATGCTTCCCAGCAAGTGCATTCGGGCACGCTGGTAGATACCGACAGAGGGTTCGACAAGCTGCGGCCCGGCGACCTGCTGTTCTTCGGCACTAAGGCGGGTGAAACTACCGCGGAAAAGGTAACACATGTGGGCATGTGGATCGGCAACGGTGAGTTTATCCATGCTTCAGGTAAAGTTCGTGTCAGCAGTATGAATGCCCGGGCCCCTAACTACGACGATTTTGAGAAGAATCGTTTTATCCGTGCCAAGCGGCTACTCGGCAACGCTCGGGGCGTTCAGGAGTTGAAGGCAATGGTGAATTGAGCAATGAATGCTGCAGACCGACAAAATATAGCAGCGTGCCACAAAATTTACCGATTGAAAGATCAAATACCAGGAGAGCTGATCGACTCAACAAATCAGCACCTCAACAAATAAACCCCCAACAATATCGTTTCTTTGAAGAAATACCCCCAATAAACTGTCAACTATCTTAATTTTGCCGGAAAAACGGCATTAACTATGCATATCTTTTTTGAAAAACACCGGGTGAAAGCAACAGGAGCGGCGGTAGCCATGCTGATGCTATTGGTAAGTGAAGCGGCCACGGCGCAGTTCAAAAGCAGCAACTTCGTTCCTTATTCAAGCGTTTCAGTAGGTATCGGGACATCCAGTTATTATGGTGATCTGGCCCCTTACAGTCGTCCCTTTGCGTCGACCTTTGGAATGATGCGATGGAGTGTTACAGCTGACTACACCCGTCACTTTACTCCGCGCTTTGGAGCACGGGCTTCTTTTACCTGGGCGCGAATTTCTGGTGACGACTTTCAGATGAATAAAGGCTCTAACGGGAGAGCTCTTTCTTTCGCCCGTAACCTGCACTTCCGCAATGATTTGAAAGAATTTGCCTTGACCGGTATCTTCAAAATAATCCCAGACAGCCGCAGCTACGATCGCCGTCCACAATTTAGCCCCTACATTTTTGCGGGTATTGCTGCCGTGGCCCATAACCCCATGGCTCGTGTACCGGACTTAGATGGCAATCAATGGGTGAAGCTTCAACCATTAGGGACCGAAGGACAGGGTAGCCCAGGTGACTACGCCAAACCTTATTCTTTGGTACAGCTGGCTATTCCGGTCGGTTTTGGACTGCGTTACAAAATCAACCAGCGTTTCGACGTTTCGGCGGAGTTGGGCTTCCGTTTCACCTCTACTGATTATCTTGATGATGTGAGTGGTAACTACCCTGACCCCAACGTACTGAAAGATGATCTTTCTCGGGCTATGTCTAATCGCTCAGCCGAGCCAACCGCTGCGCGAAAAGGCGGCGACCGAACTGCTGGACTTAGGAATTTTCTGGCTGAGCAGTACGGAATAAACGACGCGGGCATTGATCCTTTCGTTGCTATCGGGCAGACAGATTATGCATCACCCGGGACACCGCGTGGTAACCCTGCCCGTAAAGACTCCTATATGCTAGGGAGCATCCACCTGACATATATTATAGGCAGCCCGATTAAGTGTCCACCGCTAAAATAGCGTCAGGCTGATGGTCAGGATAATCAAGGCGGATGTTCTGGAGTGTTTTCTCTGGAACAGCCGCCTTCAATTTGATAACAGATTCTCTACAATTTAAAACTGAATCCCTTGTTCAATTTGTTCCGTTCTGGTCTTATCATAACAGCCTTATTAATGGTCAGTGGCTTGTGCATAGCGCAGAAAGTGGAGATTGGAGCCAGTTTGGGAGGACTAAATTACAAGGGCGACATTGCTCCGGCTTTCAATCCCCGTTTCCTGCGGCCGGGTGGAAGCCTTTTTTTTCGATACAATGTAAGCCGTTCATTGACCCTGCGCACCGAAGCAATGATGGGCAGTATCACGGGCGACGACGCCTTCAGCAAAGATCCTTTTCAGAAGGCTCGCAATCTTTCTTTCCGCACCAAGCTGTCGGAAGCCAATCTGGTCACAGAATATAATTTTCTGAATTACGAAGACCGCCGCTTCGCGCTAAACTGGACGCCCTACGTTTTTGCGGGAATTGGCTATTCCCGCTTTTCTCCCGACCCAAAGACTTCCGATTATCCGACTAAGGGATGGGTGCTGCCCTACGGCATCGGGGTCAAGTACCAAATCAACCGTCCTTGGAATGTGGGTCTGGAATTCGGCACCCGAAAGACTTTTACTGATCATTTAGATAATCTGGGCGGAACACCAACTACCACCAACAAATTGGATCAGGGCGACATGACCACAAAAGATACTTATTACTACCTTGGCTTTTCGGTGAGCTATACCTTCTACCGTATCATTTGTCCCGAATGAAGAAAAAAGTTCTACTCCTCAGTACAGCATTATTAGTCATCCTCCTAGCTGCTGCCTTTATCGGCTACCGCAGTTATACGAAGTCGTTCAGCCCCGAAGCAGTGGCTGAATTCAATCAAAACGGTCTCGACATTCGTGTACAGTACTGCCGTCCCGCCAAGAAGAGACGCCTGATCTTCGGCCGTGAATCGGACAATGCTCTCGTACCCTACGATAAAGTATGGCGTACCGGAGCCAACGAAGCCACCCTTATCACCTTTGCCAACGATGTAACGGTCGCCGAGACCCCCGTGCCATCGGGTACTTATTCACTCTGGACCGTTCCCGGTCCCGCCAAATGGCAGCTTGTCATTAACCGCGAAACAGGCCAATGGGGTACCCAATACAATGATGGTATGGATCTCACCCGGATCGAAATACCGATTCGCATCAATCCTCGGGTAACGGAAAATTTCAAAATATTTTTTGAACAAAAGCCATACGGGGCTGACCTAATTCTAAACTGGGATCAAACCGAAGCGATTGCCGCCATTCGTTCTGAATAGTTGTGGATTTGTTATCATTATTAACATCGTCAGGAAAAATCCAATACTTTTTTCTTCACGTTTGCAAAGAGGCAATTTGCGGGACGGCCGGTGATTCAAAGCCTATGCTACGCGGAGTGATCCGGCCGGCCTTTCGCCAAAGCCTCAAACTTCCCCTCCCTCCAAGATGCCACTATGTTCGTAACTGCCATTGAAAAAGTCACCCCCTTTACCCGTCCTATTAATTTCATTACCCGCTATTATGGTGGCGGCGAGATTGTCCCTGGTTCGGCAACGATGTTTTTTGTCAATGAGCAGGGCTTCGCTGTTACCTGCAAGCACGTAGTTGAGCACATTGTTCACGGACAGGCTATTTACAGTCATTTTCTAAAATTTAAAGGCGAACTACGCAAGTTCGAAAAAGAGAAAAACCACTCACTGCATCAGAAAAGACTGGAAGACCACTATGGCATGACGAAGGAAACGGTGATTCGCATATTGCCTAATTTCCTGAATTCCGTCAGACGGGAACTCACCATGGAAATAACGCCGCACCCCACTCAGGATCTGGCTATTATTAAGTTTGCGAGTTTTGATGAAAATTTTTACCAAGGCCACGCCTTTTTTTTGCGCGATGGCGATGTGCGACAAGGCCGCTCGCTTTGCCGTCTTGGCTATCCCTTTCCGGAGTTTACCAACTACCGCTACAATAAAGACATGGACGACATCGAATGGACGACCGACGGGCGGCAAAGCTCACCAAGTTTTCCGCTGGATGGCATCGTGACTCGTCAGATCGGCGATCCCGTCACAAACCGCGTTCAGGGCATTGAACTCAGCACACCCGGTCTGCGCGGCCAAAGCGGAGGCCCGCTCTTCGACAGGCATGGTATCGTGTACGGAATGCAATCATCTACCAGGCATTTGCACCTTGGCTTTGACCAGATTAACAAGGAAGTTTCGATCGGTGCCAAAAAGCAGCGGGTATCCAACTACCCCTTCCTGAACGTGGGACAGTGCGTCCACGTCAATGTTATCAAAGAGTTCCTGCGGGAAAAGGGGGTGAAGTATTACGAAGCCGATCCTGGTGTTTGAGCTGTTCAGGGCTGGTGAAAAATAAAAAGAGTCATCACCAGCTTGCTGTTTTTGGCGCAAAAAACAATATCCCCTAACTTTGGAGATGTCCTGATCTCAGGGGCCGCTCATAGCAGAGGATCACCGGCCATCTTCCTTTCAAGCCTAAGGATGGAAAGGACCTAAACTTTGAACTGACAACATGACCATTGATAAACTCGCGCTGCTGAAGGAATTGGAGCAACCTTATGATCTACCCGAGGCTGCCATTACCTTTTATCAGGAATTTGGCTATGTGAAGCTGAAAAATGTCCTGAGTGAGGAGCTACTGGGATATTACGGGAAAATTATCAGCGATAAGGTCATCGAACTCAACACGCTCACCAAGCCGATGGAGGAGCGCACGACCTACGAAAAAGCTTTTCTGCAAATTATGAATTTGTGGAGGAAAGACGACGAGGTCAAAGAGTTTGCCTTCTCAAAACGGCTGGCTAAAATCGCTACTGACCTCATGGAGGTGAAGGGGGTGAGGATGTACCATGATCAGGCATTGTACAAGGAACCATCGGGTGGGATTACGCCCTGGCACGCCGACCAGTTCTACTGGCCGCTGTCCACCGACAAGACCATAACCGTCTGGATTCCGTTGCAAACTACCCCCATGAATATGGGGCCGCTGGCATTTGCCGAAAAAAGTCAGTCGGTGGAAATAGGCCGCGACCTGGAGATCAGCGACGAAAGCGAGGCGTACATGGCCACCCAACTCACGCCCTTCGATCTCAATGAAACGCCCTTCGAGCTAGGTGAAGTCAGCTTTCATGCGGGCTGGCTTTTTCACCGGGCCGGAGCCAATAAATCCGATGAGCCACGGAAAGTGATGACGATGATCTACATGGATAAGGATCAGAAAATCACTAAACCAACCAACCGCTATCAGGAGGCCGACTGGAAAACCTGGCTTGCCAGTAAGGAAATCGGCACCGTTCCCGACAGCGAATTGAATCCGGTGTTATTCAATTATTGAAAAGAAAAACCACGTTTATCATTCATCATTCACTACTCATACTTAATGTCTTACGGTTTATTAAAAGGAAAAAAGGGAATCATTTCCGGCGCTTTGGACGAAAACTCTATCGCCTGGAAAGTCGCATTGAAGGCTAAAGAAGAAGGCGCGACCTTCACCCTCACCAACGCCCCCATTGCCATGCGTATGGGCGCCATCAACCAACTTGCCGAGCAGTGCGACGCCAAGGTGATTCCGGCGGATGCCACTTCGACGGAAGATTTGGAAAAACTCTACACCGAGTCGATGGACGCGTTGGGCGGAAAAGTCGATTTCGTGCTGCACTCCATCGGGATGAGCCCCAATGTCCGCAAAGGCCGTGAGTACAACAACCTCAACTACGAGTGGTACATGAAAAGCGTGGACGTATCGGCGATGTCGCTGCACAAAATGCTGCAATCAGCTGAGAAGTTGGACGCTATCAATGAGTGGGGCTCTGTCGTGGCGCTTTCCTACATCGCTGCGCAAAGGGCATTCCCTTTCTACAATGACATGGCGGATGCCAAAGCGATTCTCGAAAGCATCGCCCGGAGCTACGGCTACCGCTACGCCAAGTCCAAAAAAGTACGTGTGAACACCATCTCGCAATCGCCCACACCCACTACGGCAGGTACGGGTATCGGCGGCTTCGATTCGTTCTTTTCGTTTGCCGAAAAAATGAGTCCGCTTGGCAATGCCACCGCCGACGATTGCGCCAACTACGTCATCACGCTCTTTTCCGATCTCACGCGCATGGTCACGATGCAGAATCTCTTCCACGACGGCGGCTACTCGACTACCGGCATTTCGGAGGAATTGATGGCCATGATTCAGGGAAAGTAACCCAGGCTTTACCGAGGTCGCCGGCGCGGTTAAACGTTTGGAGGTTCGATTTTACCAAAAATCGAACCTCCAACGGCGAAAGTCCGTTAGCACAACATGAATAGCATTCTTGACCTCCAAAGCGTAAACAAAACCTACCAGAGTGGGGGACGCGATCTTACGGTACTTGACAACGTCAGTTTCTCGGTAGAAACTGGCGCAAGCATAGCCATTGTCGGGCCTTCGGGTAGCGGAAAAACTACCCTGCTTGGCTTGTGCGCGGGCCTGGACCGTGCCTCGTCGGGTAGTGTGGAACTGCACGGTACCAAGCTCAATGGTCTTACCGAGAATCAACTGGCCGCCCTGCGCAACCGTTACGTAGGTTTTATTTTTCAGAATTTTCAGTTGATGCCGACCCTCACGGCTATCGAAAACGTGATGGTGCCTCTGGAACTTCGGGGCGAGAAAAACGTGCGGCCCGTAGCAATAGACTTACTCGATAAAGTCGGTCTGGCCGACCGGTCGCACCATTATCCCACCCAGCTTAGCGGCGGCGAGCAGCAGCGGGTGTCGCTGGCGCGGGCTTTCTCCAATCAGCCCCAAATCCTTTTCGCCGACGAACCCACGGGAAACCTGGACGCCGAAACTAGCGAGAAAGTCATTCAGCTGCTATTCGACCTTAATCAGCAAGCAGGTACTACGCTCGTTCTTGTCACCCACGATCTTGACCTGGCAGCCCGCACCCAGCGCATTGTGCGGATCAAAGGTGGAAAAATCGTTTCCGATGCAAGAGTTTAGAGAAAGCTTTTCTTTCCCGTGGCTACTAACAATGGCCTGGCGCGACAGCCGCCGCAGCCGTTCGCGGCTGCTGCTGTTCATCTCATCCGTGATTCTGGGCATCGCGGCGTTGGTGGCCATTTATTCGTTGGGAGATAATCTCCGGCAAAACATCGACACCCAGGCCGCCGCGCTATTGGGCGCCGACCTGGAAATTTCCGGCAATCAACCTGCCTCCCCAAAAATCAAACCGCTGCTGGATTCGCTGGGCGAAGACCGCTCGGAGGAGCGGCGCTTTGCCTCGATGGTGTACTTTCCCAAAGGCGGCGGCAGCCGCCTGGCGCAGGTTCGGGCACTGGAAGGAAGCTACCCCTATTACGGTGAATTGGAAACCGTTCCTGTCAGCGCGGGACGCAGCTTCCGGGATAGCCGCCATGCTTTGGTGGATCAGACCCTGATGCTGCAGTACGACGCCAAAGTGGGTGATTCGGTGAAAGTAGGCGAAGTTACTTTCCTTATTGCGGGTACTTTGCTAAAAGCTCCCGGCCAAACGGGCGTGTCGGCCACTGTCGCTCCGGCGGTCTATATCCCCCTGCGCTATCTGGCACAGACGGGCCTTGAAGAAAAAGGCAGCCGTATCAACTACCTGTATTTTTTTAAGTACCCCCCAAAGACGGACGTCGAGCGGATCGCAAAAGGGTTGGAATCGCGTCTGGATCTTGAAGATCTTGATTCCAAAACCGTCGAGAGTCAGAAAGAATCCACAGGGCGCTCTTTTGAAGACTTGACGCAGTTTCTGGGACTCGTAGGCTTCATTGCGCTGTTGCTGGGATGCGTCGGTGTGGCGAGTGCGGTACACATCTACATCCGTGAAAAGCTTAATTCCATCGCTTTGCTGCGCTGCCTGGGCGTGAAATCCTCGCAGGCATTTGTCATTTACTTAATCCAAATCGTGGGCGTCGGTTTCCTGGGTTCGGTGATCGGGGCTGCGCTGGGAGCGGTTATTCAGCAATTCTTGCCGCTTGTACTCAAAGATTTCCTTCCCTTTGCCCTCATCACCGAAATCTCCTGGTCGGCCATCGGGCAAGGCGTGCTGTTGGGTACGATTATTTCGATTTTGTTCGCGCTGTTGCCGCTTATTTCGGTACGTAACATCGCGCCGTTGCGGGTACTTCGGGCATCGTTCGAGTCTGCGCCCGCCAGTAGGGACCCGTTGCGGTGGCTGGTCTACGGCCTGATTCTCGCCTTCGTATTTCTTTTTACCTACCTCCAAACGGATAGCTGGCTAGACGCGCTGGTGTTCACCGTCAGCATTCTGGGAGCGTTTCTACTGCTGCTGGCGATGGCTTCTTTACTCATCTGGCTGGTTCGGCGGTTCTTTCCGTCGTCGTGGAGCTACGTGTGGCGGCAGGCGTTGGCCAATCTGCACCGACCCAATAATCAGACTTCCATCCTGATCGTGTCCATCGGCTTGGGGACTGCCTTCATCTGCACCCTGATTTTGGTGCAGTCGCTGCTGTTGAAGCGTGTTACGCTTTCCACGAGCGGTAACCAGCCCAATATCGTGCTGTTCGATATCCAGAGCGATCAGCGTGATGCGGTACTTGATTTGGCCGAAAGTCAGGGTTTGCCCATTATTCAAAGCGTACCGGTTGTGAACATGCGGCTGGAAAAAGTCAACGACGTTACGCCCGCCATCGCGCAGAAAGATACGTCGAACCGCGTGTCGCGCCGGATTTTTGGCCGTGAGTACCGCGTAAGCTACCGCGATACGCTCACGGAATTCGAAGAACTTAAAAGAGGACGCTGGGAGGGAACAGCTCCTGCCAATGGCCCCGTACCCATCTCGATGGAAGAGGGTTTTGCCGAACGTAACGGCGTCAAAGTGGGCGATACGCTTACTTTCAATGTGCAGGGGGCGCTACTAACGACGGTCATCGGTAGTTTGCGGGAAGTCGACTGGAACGGCGTCAGGACGAGTTTCCTGGTACTTTTTCCCAAGGGCGTTTTGGAAGAGGCCCCGCAGTTTCACGTGTTGCTCACGCGCGTTCCTTCCAGCGAGGGCTCGGCCAATTTTCAGCGCGCCGTGGTGCAGCGTTTTCCCAATATTTCTATCATCGACCTGGGATTGGTACTGAAAGTACTTGACGAACTACTGGAAAAAATTGGCTTCGTCATCCGCTTCATGGCAGGGTTCAGCATCCTGACGGGCCTCATCGTACTGATTTCCTCGGTACTTATCAGCAAGTACCAGCGCTTGCAGGAAAGCGTGTTGCTCCGTACCCTGGGTGCGAGCCGAAAACAAATTTTCTCAATCACGGCTTTGGAGTACTTTTTCCTCGGCGCGCTGGCTGCCGCCACGGGTATCATTCTGGCGTTGGCGGGTAGCTGGGGTTTGGCGAAATTCACTTTCAAAGTCGATTTTGAACCCCAATTCCTGCCCCTGTTGTTGGTCTTCCTGAGCGTTTCCGGCTTGACCGTCCTCATTGGGCTTGTTAATAGCCGCGGCATTCTGTCGCGGTCACCGCTGGAAGTATTGCGTCAGGAGGCGTAGAGGGCAAGTCACGGCGGTTGAAACCGCCTGAGTCCCGTAGCGGCGGACCACGCCAGCCAAATCTATGTGTTCACCCCGCACACGTATCGTGGACATCGAATCGCCGGGAACACCGTTAAACATATTATCACACCCGTTGCTGACGCACATTGGGCAAACACACCGGTTCGCCCCAACCAGTATGACCGAAATCAATCAGTACATTAAATCCAGTCTGGCCGACAACACTTTCATCAAAGCCCAGTTCAGTGACTACCGGGGTGAGGAGGAGGATTTGAAAAGTCTTTATCTCAAGAAAGTAATTGTGAAACGGCAGGAAAAGGTTTCCTTCCTGTATCGCTACAGAACCAAAGACATCACCAAAAACTACCCCCCCGAGGAAGCAGTGCAGCGGTTGGGTACTTTGGTGGCGGAAAACGGTTTCAGGTCAGGGCAACTTTTTACCTTAGAGCAAGATGTGCAACTCTCTTTTATCAAAGGAAAAGGTTTTTCCCTGAAAACTACCCCGCCCAGCCTCCACGAACTACCCTCACTGGCGCACGATAAGCCCAAAAACCGGAAAATCGAAGCGCAGGGAAAAAATTACCTCACCGAACTGGGCATCACCGACGCCCAGGGAAAGGTGTACAAGAACGCCCAGGATAAGTACAAGCAAATCAACCACTACATCGAGATCCTGAGTTCTTTACTCAAAAACCTGCCTGATCAACCCGTGACCAACATTGTGGACATGGGTGCGGGAAAGGGCTATCTTACTTTTGCGTTGTACGATTACCTGAACAACGTTCTCGGCAAACCCGCGCGGGTAACGGGGGTGGAGTTTCGGAAAGATTTGGTGGATTTGTGCAATACTATTGCGCAAAGATCTGGCTTTGATGCGCTACAATTCGAAGAAGGGACAATAGAAAACTACCAACCTGAGAAAGAAATCAATGTCCTGATTGCCCTCCATGCCTGCGACACCGCGACGGACGAGGCCATTTACCAGGGCATCACGGCCAACGCCGATCTCATTGTGGTGGCACCTTGTTGTCACAAACAAATCCGCCGGGAAATGGAAAAGCACAAGCCTGAAAACGAGTTGGATTTCCTGATTAGGCACGGTATTTTTCTGGAACGCCAGGCAGAAATGGTAACTGACGGTATCCGATCACTGATCTTGGAATACTACGGCTACGCGACCAAAGTTTTTGAATTTGTCTCCGATGCCCACACGCCTAAAAATGTGCTGATTGTGGGTGAAAAGCGGAAGCAGAAGCCTGCGGAACAGGAGATGATTTTAGAAAAGCTCCGGACGTCAAAACAATTTTTTGGAATAGGGTACCATCAGTTGGAAAGGCTAATCGGGCTGCCTGATTAATCCCGGGGATATCGGAATCTAAAAAGGTAGTTTTTAGAAAAATTTTCTTTTTCTGGTAAATTGTAATCAGCAAATCGCGGCTGATTATCCGGTAGTTTACGAGGTATGGAAAGCGGGAATACACACCATAGGACAGAAGAATACCAATTGAAGCGGCTTAATGAACTGCTTGATCAGAATCTCGAGAAATCGGATTATACCATCGATGCCATTTGCGAAGATTTGGGCGTGAGTCGTTCGCAGCTGTTCCGGATGGTCAAAGAGCTGACGGGCCTCTCTCCCTCACTCTATATCCGGCAACGTCGTCTGTTGCGGGGCCAGGAGCTACTGAAAGGAACCGACTGGCGCATCAACGAAATAACCGACAAAATCGGTTTTGACAGCCCGCAGGCATTTACCAAATATTTTACTCAGGAATTCGGCCTCAGTCCCTCCGACTACCGCCGGCAGCAGGAAGCTGGTCCGCCGAAGCAGGCCACTCCTGTTATTCCTTCGGCTAACGACATTGGAGAAAGTACGGGTGAGCCGCCTGGCGAGGAAAGGCCGCGCGGAATACCTTCCGTACCCCTGGGGGCAGTACCTGGCAAACGGTGGAAGTACCTGCCAATTCTGGGTCTGGTAGCACTGGTGCTACTGGCTCTGGGCGTGTTTGGGTACAGCCGCTTTCTGGCGTCTTCGTCGCGGGCGTCGTCCGAGGCATTCGTTAATTCGGTGGCCATTCTACCCTTTCGAAACGCGGGAACCGACACGACCGCCCTGCTGGCGGACGGCCTTGCGGGTCAGATCCATTCGTCTTTGTCGGCAGTTGAGAACCTGAAGGTGATTTCCCGCAGCTCCGCTGAATTGTTTCGCGATACGCGCAAGACCATCCCGCAAATCGCCGCCGAACTGCATGTCAACTACATACTGGTTGGACGCCTGAAGCAGATGGGCCAGCACATGCTGGTCAGCGTGGAACTGGTGGAAGCGGCCCAGGACCGTACCCTGTGGTCCAAAACCTACCAGGGTACCGACGAAGCACTGATGGGTTTCATGACGACCGTCGCCCGGCAAACTATCTTGGCGCTCGACCAGAAGCTGACCGATGCAGAATCGCGCCGGATGGATCGGACGCCTACCGGCAATTCTGACGCCCTCCGCGAGTACCTGATAGGCAAGCAGCTGATGCTCAGCCGCAGTGCAGATAAACTCAAGGCCAGCCTCCTCCGCTTTGATCGCGCCATTGCCCTCGATTCGGGTTTTGCCGATGCCTATGCCCGAAAAGCATTGGCTTATTTTCTTCTCGGTACTGATAATATGATCAATCTGCGTAAGGGGATCAGCCAGTCGGAACAAAACGCTTTAAAAGCCATCCGGCTCGATCCGGAGAACGGGCTGGCTTACGCCATTCTGGCCAATAGCTACCGTGAGCTCAACCAGTGGGAGCAGGCCGTTACGACCTACCAGATTGCCCTCGGGCATAGCCCAAACGACGCTGAAATCAACTACTGGTACAGCATCACCCTGCGCTCGCTGGGCCGTTTCGAGGAAGCCATTCAATATAGCACCAAGGCCCTGGCCCTCGATCCGCTCTACCCCTCAATTATCGTTGGGCACATTGGCAACTATTCCTATGCGGGTCGCTACGCCGAGGCTCGCCAGCTGATCAAAGAGTACGCTCTGATGCTGGATGAATTTTACGTGTATTATTACGTGAAGGCCTATTATTACCTCAACCTGGGCGACTATACGAATGCGCTGAAAGAAATGGAGAGCTGCGTTTCGCTCAATCCCGATATCCCGGTCTTGCATTCCACGCTGCAGTACTGCCGGGCCCGGGTAGGGCAACGGGCGGCGGCCGAAGCTTACCTCAAAACCATTCCCCAAATTCCGAGCCGGTACCCTGACCTGGCCATCGTGTCCGCCGGACTGAACGACAAAGAAAATTGCCTGAAGTACCTCCGCCTGGGGCTAAATCAGGGTAATATGCCCTACTATCTCAAAGTGTCACCCATCTTTCGTTTTCTGCACGGCGATCCGCGCTTTCAGGAAATACTTCGCCAACTTGGGTTGCTCGACCCACAGCCACCTGCCTGATCCTAACATTTTCTTCAAAATTGATCCCTCTGACCAATAAAGGAAAGTTTTTGGTCAAATAGGGAAAGTTTTCGGTCATATAAGGAAAGCCGTTTTCTGGCGCGCGGCCGACCTTTACAGGGTCATTTTTATTCATTGGCCCTCCATGAAACCGATGCCTGTCCTCCTCTGCCTGTTGCTTTTCTTGCTGGCAGCGTGCCGGAGCAACCCGTCCGGCGAGCCTGCCTCATCCACCGACTATAGCCCAGCTCCGACCCCCTATCTGGTACTGGCCCAGAAAGCCATCACCTACCAGGCCGACTACCAGCTCGACGCATGGGGCAGCCTGCTGGCCGAAGATGTGGAGTACCATATCCCCGGAATTAGCCGGCTGAGGGGAAGAACCGCCGTGCTGGCCCACTGGCGGCAGAACCGCGACTCTTCGCACATCCGCCAGGTCCGGCTGTCGGAATTCAGCATTCTGCCCATGCAGACACTCACAAAACTACCCCTGGCCGATCTGCCCGGGGTATACGTAGCGGCGGCGTTCCGGCAGCGGGTGGTGTATGCCTCGGGCCAGACCGACGAGCAGCCCGTCAGCCTGTGGCTGCACTTCAACGAAGAGAAGCTGATCGACCGTCTCTACGGCTTTCAGAACGACCGACTGCTGCACAACCCCGACCAGCTGCGCCGTGCGCCGGGCACAGATACCCTGTAATAACCTATATCCTGTAACAAACAACCAGAACATACATCCAATTTTTCATGCATGAAAACCACTACCACAGACGCATCCTTCACCCGGCTGGCTCCCATCTCACTGCTGCTCGTCCTGAGCGGCGGGGCCTGGGCCCAGGGGTTCGGCCCCAAGACCGACTACCCTGCGGGCAGTTACCCCCGCTCGGTGGCGGTGGGCGACTTCAACGCCGACGGCAAGCCCGACTTGGCCACGGCCAATATATCCAGCAACAACACGGTCTCGGTGCTGCTGGGCGACGGGGCGGGGGGCTTTTTGCCCAGCACCGACTACCCCACGGGCATTAGCCCCTTCTCGGTGGCGGTGGGCGACTTCAACGCCGACGGCAAACCCGACCTGGCCACGGCCAATATATCCGGCAACAACACGGTCTCGGTGCTGCTGAGCGACGGGGCGGGGGGCTTTTTGGCCAGGACCGACTACCCCACGGGCAGTTACCCCGTCTCGGTGGCGGTGGGCGACTTCAACGCCGACGGCAAGCCCGACCTGGCCGTGGCCAATAGCAATAACAACACGGTCTCGGTGCTGCTGAGCGACGGGGCGGGGGGCTTTTTGCCCAGGACCGACTACCCCACGGACCTTAACCCCAACTCGGTGGCGGTGGGCGACTTCAACGCCGACGGCAAGCCCGACCTGGCCGTGGCCAATAGCAATAACAACACGGTCTCGGTGCTGCTGGGCGACGGGGCGGGGGGCTTTTTGGCCAGGACCGACTACCCCACGGGCACTTACCCCTACTCGGTGGCGGTGGGAGACTTCAACGGCGACGGCAAGCCCGACCTGGCCACGGCCAATCCAGGCAACAACACGGTCTCGGTGCTGCTCAACGCCTGCCCCTCCATCACTCTCACCCCCACGGTGAGCGACGTACGCTGCCAGGGCGGCAGCGACGGCAGCATCGCCCTGACGCCCGGCGGCGGCACCGCCCCCTACACCTACTCGGTCGACGGCGGGGCCAGCTACGGCGGCCTCTCCACGCTCTCTGGCCTGTCGGCGGGCGCGTACTCCGTCAGGGTCAAGGATGCCAACGATTGTGTATCGGCGGCCCAACCTGTCACCATCGGTGAGCCTGCTACTACCCTCAGCGCCAGCGTGAGCGGCAACGGTGGCTCAATCTGCGCGGGCGGCACGGCCTCTTTCACCGTCAGCGGCAGCAGCGGCGCCACGCTAACCTACACGATCACCGGCCAGAGCGGCAGCCAGACGCTACCACTCAATGGAAGTTCGCAGACCATCACCGCCAGCGGGGCGACATCCAACGTGGCGCTGACGCTGGTCTCGGTAAGTTTGAATGGCTGCACGCAGAACCTGTCGGGCAGCTCAACGGTGACGGTCAAGCCTCTGCCCACAGCCAGCATCAGCGGCAACGGCGGCTCGGTCTGCGCGGGCAGCGACGCCAGCTTCACTGTCAGCGGCACCTCAGGCGCCACTTTGACTTACACCATTACCGGCCAGAATGGTAGCCAGACGCTACTACTCGACGGGACCAGCCAGACCATCACGGCCAGCGGCGCGACGTCCAACGTGACCCTGACGCTGGTTTCGGTAAGCAAAGAAGGCTGTACGCAGAACCTGTCGGGCAACTCGACGGTGACGGTCAAGCCTCAGCCCACGGCCAGCATCGGCGGCAACGGCGGCGCGGTCTGCGCGGGCAGCAACGCCAGCTTCACCGTCAGCGGCACCTCAGGCGCCACGCTAACCTACACGATCACCGGCCAGAACGGCAGCCAGACGCTACTACTCAATGGAAGTTCGCAAACCATCACCGCCAGCAATGCCACGGCCAACGTGGCGCTGACGCTGGTCTCGGTAAGTTTGGACGGCTGCACGCAGAACCTGTCGGGCAGCTCAACGGTGACGGTCAAGCCGCAGCCGACAGCGTCCATCAGCGGCAACGGCGGCGCGATCTGCTCAGGCGGCACGGCCTCTTTCACCGTCAGCGGCACCAGCGGTTCCACCTTAACCTACACAATCACGGGCCAAGTCGGCAGCCAGACGCTGCTGCTCGACGGGAGCAGCCAGACGCTGACGGCCAGCAATGCCACGGCCAACGTGGCGCTGACGCTGGTCTCGGTAAGTTTGAATGGCTGCACGCAGAATCTGTCGGGCAGCTCAACGGTGACGGTCAACCCGCTACCGACACTGACGCCCGGCCCCGACCAGTCGGTCGTGCTTGGCTTCGGCAGCAACTGCACCGAGCTGACGGCCACGGCCAGCGGGGGCAGCGGCAGCAACTACGTCTACAACTGGACGCCCGGCAATCTGAAAGGACCTACGGTCACCGTCTGCCCCGAAACCACCACCACCTACTCCGTCACGGTTACCGACGGCAAGGGCTGTACCTCACTTCCTGCCCAGGTGACTGTCAGCGTGCAGGACGTGCGCTGCGGCAACAAGAATCAGAACGTGACGATCTGCTACTACGGGGTGACCCAGTGCGTGAGCGAGAAAATCGCCACGCGGTACTTGAAACTGGGGGCGACGCTGGGAGGCTGCGGAAGCAGCGTCGCCCGGATTGGGGTGCAGGAAACTACGGATCTACCGCTGACGCTTTCGCTGAAAGCTTATCCCAATCCCGTGCAGGATGCCGTGACGGTGCAGGTGCTTTCGCCCACGGCGGGCGAGGGTACTTTGGAGGTGCTGGACCTGGCAGGCCGCTCATGGCACACACAAAGCCGGGAGTTGGCCGAGGGGCTCAACGAGATTGAATTAAGACTGGATAGTCTGCCGACGGGCCTCTACCTGGTCCGGCTGCGCGATGCGGCGGGCCGACAGGCTGCCGTGAGGATGAAGAAGCAATAATTTATAAAGTGCGGGTGGGGGGAAACTTCCCCACCCGCACTTTTAATTTTCCAGCTCCTCCTTCAAAAACTTCCCCGTATAACTACCCTGCGTCTGCGCGACTTTCTCCGGCGTACCCTGCGCCACGATTTCGCCGCCAAGTCCGCCACCTTCCGGGCCTAGGTCCACAACGTAGTCGGCTACTTTGATAACGTCCATATTGTGTTCGATGATCAGGACGGTGTTGCCTTTGTCCACGAGTTTTTGCAGGACGGCCAGCAGGTGGCGGATGTCCTGGAAATGCAGGCCGGTGGTGGGTTCGTCCAGAATGTACATGGTTTTGCCCGTGTCGCGCTTGGAGAGTTCTTCGGAAAGTTTTACGCGCTGGGCTTCGCCGCCCGAGAGGGTAGTGGCGTGCTGGCCGAGGGTGATATAGCCTAGACCTACGTCGTTCAGCGTCTGAACTTTGCGCAGAATGCGAGGCTGATTCTCGAAGAATTCCAGCGCGGTCTCTACGGTCATATCCAAAATATCGGCAACGGATTTGCCTTTGAAGCGTACTTCCAGCGTTTCACGGTTGAAGCGCTTGCCTTTGCAGGTCTCGCAGTCGATGTACACATCGGGCAGGAAATCCATCTCGATCTTCTTGCGGCCCGCGCCTTCGCAGTCTTCACAACGGCCATTCTTGACGTTGAAGCTGAACCGTCCCGGCTTGTAGCCCCGGATTTTGGATTCGGGTAGTTCGGCGAACAGGGAACGGATATCGGTGAAGAGGTTGGTATACGTGGCCGGATTGGAACGCGGCGTGCGGCCGATGGGCGACTGATCCACCTCGATAACCTTGTCCAGATGCTCCAGCCCCTCGATGGATTTATGTTCCAGCGGCTCGCGGCGGGAGCGGTAAAAATGCTGATTCAGTAATGGAAACAACGTTTCGTGAATGAGCGATGACTTGCCGCTGCCGCTCACACCCGTCACACAAATCATAGTCCCGAGCGGAATTTTGAGCGTGACGTTTTTGAGGTTGTGGCCCGTACAGCCTTTCAGCACGAGGCTGTGGCCATTGCCCTTGCGGCGTTTCTCCGGGATTTCGATGCTCTCCCGGCCGTCGAGGTAGGCCGCCGTAGTGGAGCCGTTTTTCAGGAACTCTTCCGGCGTACCCTGTCCCACGATGTGGCCGCCGTGGCGTCCGGCGCCGGGGCCAATGTCCACGATATAGTCGGAGGCCAGCATCATGTCCTTGTCATGCTCCACCACCAGCACGGTATTTCCCAAATCCCGCAGATTTTTCAGCGAGCCAATCAGCCGTACGTTGTCGCGCTGGTGCAGACCAATGCTGGGCTCATCCATGATATAAAGTACCCCCGTAAGCTGGGTGCCGATCTGGGTGGCCAGCCGGATGCGCTGCGCCTCGCCACCCGACAGAGTCCGCAGTGAGCGGTTGAGCGTGAGGTAGTCTAGTCCGACGTCGAGCAGGAAGCCGACGCGCTTGCGGATTTCTTTAAGTACCTCGTGGCCGATGACCTTCTGGCGATCTTCCAGGCGATCTTCGAGATCCACCAACCAGTCGGACAGCTCGCGAATGTCCATCTCGGCCAGTTCGGCGACATTTTTTTTGTCAATAATGAAATGCAGCGACTCCTGCCGCAGCCGCAGGCCGTTGCACTCGGGGCAGGGCCGGATAACCATAAAATCTTTGAGCCAATCCTGGATCTTGTCGGAGCCATTTTCCTGCTGGCGTTTCAGGAAGTTGATGATGCCGTCGAACTTAGTGTCCCACTTGGTGCCGGGGTACTTTTTGGAAGGAACGGGTACAGGTTCGTCACTGCCGTAAAGTACCAGTTCGATGGCTTCGGGCGGGAATTTTTCCAGCGGGGTGCTGAGGTTGACTTTATGGGGTTTCAAAAGTACCTGCAGCTGTTTGAAAATCCAGGCTTCGCGGTACTCGCCCATGGGCGCGATACCGCCCCGGCTGATACTCAGCGAGCGGTCGGGCATGATGGACTCCTCGGTGATTTCCTCTACCTTGCCCAGCCCCTGGCAGTTGGGACACCAGCCGTAAGGGGAGTTGAACGAGAAAGAGTTAGGCGCCGGATCATCGTAACTGATGCCCGACTCGGGGTCCATCAGGTTTTGGGAAAAATACTGTGCTTCCCCCTGCGCATCCATAATCATCATGGCGCCTTTGCCCTGTTTCAGAGCGGTAGAAACGGACTGGCTCAGGCGGTAGCGATCTTCGGCTTTTGGTACCACACGGTCCACCACGATTTCGATGTCGTGAACTTTGTAACGGTCGAGCTGCATCTTGGGGACGATGTCCTGCACCTCCCCGTCCACACGGACTTTGTTATAGCCAAGGCGGGCAATCTGCACGAACAACTCGCGGTAGTGACCCTTGCGACCCTTCACTACGGGCGCGAGTAGGGTAGTTTTCTGGCCCTCAAACTGGCTAAGAATCTGGTCGATGATCTGATCCTGTGACTGCTTCACCATGCGGCGGCCCGTCACGTAACTGAATGCCTCACCCGCGCGGGCATAGAGCAAGCGCAGGAAGTCATAGATTTCGGTAACGGTTCCCACCGTCGAGCGGGGATTGCGGGAGGTAGTTTTCTGCTCGATGCTGATGACCGGCGACAGGCCGCTGATTTTGTCCACGTCGGGCCGCTCCATCTCGCCGATGAAGCCACGGGCGTAAGACGAGAAGCTTTCCATGTAGCGCCGCTGCCCTTCGGCGTAGATCGTATCGAAGGCCAACGACGACTTGCCGCTGCCGCTGATACCCGTCACCACCACTAGTTGGTTGCGCGGAATGGATACGTCGATATTTTTAAGATTATGCTCGCGGGCACCCTGTACGTCGATGTAGTCGTAGCCCGTCAGGTCTTTGGTGTTGGAAGATTTCAAAAGTGGAGAAATTGGGTGGTTAGGTTATCCGGGTATTAACCCGAAAGCAGGGCGTTAGGTTCGGGGGAAGCTATTGCAACTTACTTTATCGATTGTCACCGGATAAAGGGTCAGACGCAAGAAAATAAAAAGTGCTCAAATTGGGTTTACAATACTCAGCCTCTATTGTTGTAAACACCGGATCACGGATGCAGAAAAATCGAAAGTTTCATAAATTTTTCGACCAGCCTTCAAGCAACACATGAAGAAACTATGAAAAAGCATATACATTTCACTTATCTAATCCTGGCTTGCTCACTCCTCACCTGCAAGCAGCCTGATCGTGACATTCCCAAAACGCGACCCCAGCCTCCAATAATCGATAAGGTCGACGCTGTGGTCAAGGTGGATACCGTCAAGAACCTGGGTTGGCTAAAGAGTGTCAAGGTCGAAGGCGCGACGGAGGTGGTCATGGACACGGTGGAGAAAACGATACTTGTGACTTTGCCTCCAAATTTCACGGCTGACAATCTTTTTATCGACCTAGAAACTCATCCAGGCGCAGTGTATGAACCCAATTCTTGGGATAAGCTCAGCACTCCCAACCGGGTTGAGGTCGGCCATTTCAGAGGGGCTGAGCCGATTGTGTTTGATGTGTTGCGGCCAAATAATGGACATCCCATTGGGAAATCATACCGAGTGTACGTGGAGTGTACGGGACCACTGACTGCAGTTCTTACTTCTGATTTGATGTTGCATCCCTCACGTGCCGAGCCGTATAGTACAGTACAAGCCTCACTTGAATTAAAGTCGGGCGTAGGTACCATACCCGAGAAACCGGGAAGTACTAAGCGACTTACCTCGAAGCTCATCAACTTAGGGAGCGGCCGTCCTGTTCAGGGTCTGTATGGGGTTCCAGTCCGTACCTTCTTTATTGAGAACACTACCCCGCTCAATTTGGCAGCGGAGTACACGATAGAGTTGGAATACGGCGAAAAGAGGTTCGTGTTCCCCGACATACAAAAATTGAAACGGGCTGCCCCAATTGCCGCTCCCTATGAACTCAATAACTTATTTAATGCCTTGCCGCGAAATCAGGAAATATTACTGAGCGGGGGATATTTCTTAGCGAACCTGAACTACCGCGTTAAAGTGGAGAGTATGTTTCATCCCAGCCAATGGCTCACAGCTAAGTACACGAATCCCTCCATGCTTACCTTCTCGCTTCCCTCCGGGATGGCCGATGGGAGCTATCTGATAAGCTTGTACGAGGGAGAATATCTAGTCAAATCGTTCGTTTTCAACGTTTCAAACGACGCCAAACCGAAAGGGATCCGAAGTGTATGGACAGAATCCCCGAGTTGCGTTTCGTGTGTTTTGCAGGACGCCCCACCCAGAAACCTATCCATTCAGAAGGGAAAACCCGTGTTTATCATCCCATTTCCAGCCATTCTGGGAAGCTTCTATGGGGCCTTCGACCCGAACCAGAGACTGCCAGATCTGGAACTGAAAAATGGACAGGCCAATATGGTAATAAAAGCCAAAACCCGAGCTGGCTCCTACGCTGACGCCACTATCCAATTGTATTACGGAGAATATACAATTCCGACCAATCTGGCTTCCGGTGACTATGAGGCCAGACTGATTTATGAGGATAGCAAAAACACCATCCCTTTTTGGAGTCATATTAGAATCGATTGACGCGAACGACAGGATAGCTTAAGAAGATACTCATACTGGAGCAGAGCGGGTGAATTGACGACATTTCAAGTAAGTAGAGCATTCTAACGATAGGCCTTAATAACCCGGCGTATCATCAGCCTTGACCTCACTGCCGGAAAAGTCGTTGTCGTACCGCCGCTTTGCTTCCTCGATCATCGCCACGGTTGCCGTTGCCCCAACTCGGGTCGCTCCCCATTCGCGGACTTTCAGCAGATCGTCCAGGGTGCGAACGCCGCCCGCTGCCTTGACCTGCACGTTGGGCGCGCTATGGTGGCGCATCAGTTTGAGGTCGTGCTCGGTGGCACCATCGTAGCCGTAGCGGCCATCGTCGCCCTTGTT
The DNA here is from genome assembly GCF_014651615.1 of Persicitalea jodogahamensis. Taxonomy (GTDB): domain Bacteria; phylum Bacteroidota; class Bacteroidia; order Cytophagales; family Spirosomataceae; genus Persicitalea; species Persicitalea jodogahamensis. The sequence continues at coordinate 394,824 of NZ_BMXF01000001.1, forward strand.
GAAACCATAACCCGTGGAGGTTTTGACAAAGTCAACCCCGATCTCACTGCAAATCTCGCAAAGGCGGATTTTAAGGGCGTCATCGGGCAGGTAATCGTTTTCAAAAATTACCTTAACAATCGCGCCGTGTGCGTGAGTGGCTTCGGTGACAGCCTTGATCTCGTCGCGCACGTAATCCCAATCGCCGCCCAGTACTTTACCGATGTTGACAACCATATCTATCTCGACGGCCCCGTCGCGGCAAGCCTGAATTGTTTCAGCAACTTTGATGCTTATGGCACTATTCCCGTGCGGAAAACCAATGACAGTTCCCACGAGCACGTCGGAGCCACGCAGCCACTCCACGGCCTGCGTAATAGCGTAAGGCTTAATGCACACGGAAGCGACACCGTACTGTCGGGCGATGTCGCAGCCTTTTTTCAAATCGGCCTCAGTCATTGTGGGATGCAACAATGAGTGGTCGATCATTTTGGCAAGTTGGGTGATGAGATTCATTGGTAGCGGTTGAGGATGAAATTGTCTAATCGTCGAATCGTGCAATTGTTCTGTTGAGTGCGTTGAAAGCATTTGGGTTCAATTGCACATTTTGCCAATTAAACAGCTAAACACTTCAACAATCCCTATTGATAATTACTAATCGTATATTTCTCCGTATTGCAAAAAGTAAGGCTATACACGTGGTAGTCCGATAGGCTGGTGTGGTAGCGGCGGTAGATTTGAACAAGCGGGGTCATGGGCTTTATCTCAAAATGACGGGCGGTCGATTCGTCGGCCAGCACGGCACGGATATCCTGCTCGAAACTGAGAATATCGATTTGGTGACGAACGCTCAGTGTCTTAAAAAGTGAGCCATCGAGTAATGGTTTTTCACAGAAGTCTTGAAGGCCGAAGTTAGGCAAATAGCTACATTCCAGCAGCACGGGGTCCTGGTCCACGTAGCGGATGCGCTCAAAGGTTACACAGCCCGCTTTGATCTCCCTTTTATCGAGTTTATAGAAAAAACGATCCGGCCAGGCGATCGCAATAGGGGAACGCAGCATAACAGTCCGGGCCTCGTGTTCGGCCCCTACCACTTCCGAAAATCCCTTGAATGATAGCAGCCCCAAAGACTGCCGCGTGGCGCTCACGATGCTGCCCTTTCCCTTTACTTTGCGGATGTAGCCCTCACCAGCCAACTCCTGCAGAGCCCGTCGTACTGTCATGCGGGCTATTTTGTGGGTGGCGCTCAGTTCGTTTTCGGAGGGCAGCAGGTCGCCCTCTTTATAGTTTCCTACCTGAATCTGGCTTTTTAAGAGGGCGTAGAGTTTTTGGTAATGCGCGGTTTCCATGGTGGGGTTCTGATGCGAAGCACAATATTACAAGTACATGATCTATATACAAGTAATTGACCCATAAATAACCGGGCGCAATGGGGCATTCAGCAGGAAAAAGCAAAGGTTTCTAAATCATCCGGTGCAGCAAAAAGCGCGAGAAGAAAATCTTGCCTTCCCGTTTGATGAGCAACTCCACTTCGCGCCCATCGCCCTTTTGAAGCATTTTGTAGATTTCGCTTATGCTTATATCGGCTGCTGCCCGGTCGTTGACGAACAGTATTTGGTCGCCTTCGGTCAGGCCGGCACGCTGCGCCGGAGAGTCCTTGGCTACAGCTCGTACGTAGTAGTCACGTAGTTTTGAGCCTGCCGCTACCACTTCCAGCCCGCTCATATCGTGTTCGAAGGCTTCGCGCAAGCGCTTTTTTACCGGCTTCAGCACCATGTAACGATCCTGGTAGTTCATGGTCACCTTGAAGCGGCGGAGCAGTTCGCAACCTACGTTGCCCTGACGCTCGTCACGGTCGGGTAGTTTGGACCCAAAAGAAGTGCTGTCGGGAAAAGAGGCGACAATATTGTCCAACTCGAAACGACCAAACTTGATGCGTTCGATCCGGCCCAGGCTACCGTTGATGATACCATTCAGGCCCCGGCCCAGTTGGGTGCGGATTACTTTTTCGGGCACCGGAATGATGTTGTCTTCAGTTTTATCCAGAAAAAGCGCGTGTCCGGCTCCAGTGTCGATAATGACGCGAATGGGATGCTCGCGGCCATCGGCAAAGAGCGCCACGGCGTTGGTGAAGGGTTTGGTGTCCTCGATCGTAATCGGATACTTATCCCCTTTTCGCTTACGGTACTTATAGCGACCGGGCTCTTCAAGAATCAGCTCCTTATGGTTGAAATCGATCGTGACAACGAAATTATTGAAAATGTCGTAGCCAAAAATGCCGTGAACCGGAACACCCACGTATTCCGATAAATGCAGAAAATCTTCGTCCAGAATTAGCAGGTTCTGGTGATTGGCTTTCATGCGCAGCATTGAAAGCGAGTTGTCAAGGGCAACGTGCGCCGACACAGCCTGTCCTTCACCTGCCCCACTCAGAACAACCGGGCGCGTCAAGTCTAGTTTCTGATTGTTCAATGCATTGGGATCGGTGATAAGCGTGGTGCTTACGCCTGTATCCAGAATGAAGTGCAACGTGTCTGAGTTATTAATCTGGACCGGAACGATGATCAGATTGGAATGAAATTCAAAGGGAATACGCGTGATTTTGCGCTTTCCTTCCAGGAAGAAACCGAACTTGTCGGCAGGTTCCCATGCTTCCGACTTTTGCGCGAATACACGGTAGGCACTGCCTGACAACAGGATCAGAAAGATGACAATGTAGAATTCCGTTTTTTTCATAACTCCCTCACTCCGTAACCTTTAACAAAGGTACTTATTTGGTCTTGTTTAAACACAAATAAAACTTATTTAGTGTCAAGATATTGTCAAAAATTTTCGTGCCAGTGCCTATTGCTCGGGATTGGATGAAAATTTGGTAGTTTTGGGCTTTGTCTCAACCCTAAAACTGTAACTCACCGCCTCATTATGCGTAAGAAAATAGTAGCTGGTAACTGGAAAATGAATAAGACGCTCGATGAAGCCGTCGCGCTGACCTCGGAAGTTGTCAATATGATCAATGATGAAGTGTCGGGTCAAGTGGAGGTGATCCTTTGTGTGCCTTCGCTTTACCTGACGACTTTGAAAAAACATACAGAAAGCGCCGGTAAAATTTCACTCGGTGCGCAAAACTGCCACGAAAAGGCTTCCGGAGCTTATACTGGCGAGATTTCGGCCCCGATGCTGAAAGCCATCCAAATCCCTAATGTAATTATTGGCCATAGCGAGCGGCGGCAGTACTTCGGCGAAACAAACGCGCAATTGGCTGAGAAGGTGGATATTGCTCTGGAAAATGGCCTGACGCCCATTTTCTGCTGCGGTGAGTCGCTGGACCAACGGCAGAATGAGGACTACATCGGTTTTGTGAAAAATCAAATTTCCGAAAGCCTCTTCCACCTTACCGCTGAGCAGCTTTCTTCTGTCGTCATTGCTTACGAACCCATCTGGGCCATCGGTACCGGATTGACCGCCAGCGCAGAGCAAGCTCAGGAAATGCACGCCGCCCTGCGGGCACATCTTGCCGACAAGTACAGCGCCGAAGTAGCTGACGAGATTTCGATACTTTACGGTGGAAGCGTGGGCGCGGCCAACGCCGCCGAGCTTTTTGCCAATCCCGACGTAGACGGTGGCCTGGTAGGCGGCGCTTCGCTCAAATCCCGCGACTTTACCGAGATTGTGAAAGCCCGGCAGTAGGGTCTTAAAAAAAACTGGCGTCGTAAAACATCTGCTACGAATGCACAAACCGCTACTTATCAAGTACTTTCTGAGTTTGATGGGTAGCGGTTTTGCTATTGTACTTGCGGCTGCTTCGGCTTTTGCCCAAACTCCACCCCGCCGTGAGATCGACATCCAGCAGTTTGTCCAGGAGCTTTTTCCCGTTCCCAGCGAGGATATCAATTACAGCGATCTATTCGAGTCGCTGTTTCAGTTGTACGCCAATCCGCGGGATCTGAATATCGCTACCCGCGACGAACTGGCAGCTACCTACATCCTTTCCGAAAGCCAGTTGGATGCTTTCATGGACTACCGTACCCAGCTTGGACCGTTGCTTTCTCTTTATGAATTGCAGGCTATTCCCGGCTTCGACCTACCCACGATCCGCCGATTGCAGCCTTTTGTAACGGTGCAGACGCAGCGGCTTTCGTTGCGCGAATCGCTCAAAAACCCCACCCAGCACTACCTGATCCTGCGGTCGGAAAGGCTTCTGGAACAACAAAAGGGTTTTTCAGAGATAGACACCACATCAAGATCTCTCACGCGGTATGCCGGAGACCCCTACCAAGTGTACGCACGTTACCGATACTCGCGTATCGGTGCTTTCAGCTTTGGGTTCACTGCCGAAAAGGATGCCGGGGAAGTGCTGGCCTGGCGCCCCGAGCGGCAGGTTTTCGGAGCTGACTTCACGTCTTTTCACGCTCAGATCATGAACCGGGGGAGGCTCAAAAATCTTATCATCGGTGATTTTCAGATGCAAGCCGGCCAGGGCCTGGTGATGGCGGCGGGTTTTGCCCTTGGCAAAGGCACCGAAACCATCCTAACTACCTACAGGAGCACGCTCGGCCTGCGGCCTTACACCTCAGTGCTGGAAGCGGGCTTTTTCCGCGGTACAGCAGCGACAGTTAACGTGCGCAAAAATCTGGATGTCACAGTTTTCGGTTCGGCCACCCGCCGCGATGCAAGTGTGAGTGAGTTGGGCGACGGCCCCGACGGCACGGTGGTTTCTTCCCTGCTCACTGCCGGGCTGCACCGCACGCCTTCCGAACGAGATAAACAAGGCTTGATCCCCGAGAAAAATATCGGATTCCATGCGCTCTATACCTTTCCCAAACAAAGCGGTAAGATCGGCATGACGGCTCTCTACACCCATTTTGACGCAACACTACAGCGGCGCGACCTGCCCTACAATAGATTTGAATTCACGGGAAAACAAAACCTGACCGTCGGCTTGCACGGGGATTACCATTGGCAGAACTTTCATTTTTTTGGCGAAGGTGCGCGCTCTCAAAGCGGCGGATTGGGCGGCGTGGGTGGCTTGATCGCCACACTGAGTAAGGCACTGGATTTTACCTTCCAGCTTCGCCACTACGACCGCAATTTCCACACCTTTTATGGAAATCCGATCACCGAAGGTTCGCGGCCTATCAACGAATCAGGTACGTACTGGGGATTGCGCTACAAACCCAACCGCCGCTGGCAGATCAGCGGTTTCTACGACCGCTTCCGCTTTCCGTGGCTGAAGTACCAGGTCAACGCACCCTCCGACGGAAACGATCGCCTGCTGCATGTCCGCTACGCGCCTAACAAACGCTTTAACGCATTCGCTCTTTTTCACGAAGAACACAAGCAGCGTAATCTGCCGGGAAACACGGCCCCGCTGCCCGACATAACCAACACAATCCGCCGCACGGCGGTATTGCAGGCCGAATACGACGTTCCACTAAAATTCGCGGTAAGAACCCGACTGCAAGGCGGAGATTATGCCTTCGTGGGATCTTCACGTTCGCAGGGATTCACGATTATCCAGGATATTACGTGGCGATTTTCTAGACTCGAATTGAGCGGCCGCGCAGCCTTCTTCTCCACGGATAATTACGACAGCCGCCAATACGTCTACGAGAAGGACGTTCTTTACGCTTTCTCGCTGCCTGCCTACTACAATACCGGGACCCGGCACTACGTCATGCTGCGCTATGCCATGTCAAGAAATCTGAGAATCTGGCTCCGCTGGTCTCAATCACGATTCAGCAACACCGAACTCATTAGTTCCGGCCTCAGCGAAATCCAGGGCAATACTCGCAGTGAAGTGAAAGCGCAGGTAATGTATTCTTTTTAGAGCGGTCGGCCTTCGGCTTCGATCTTCTAAGATTTACATTGACTACCAGTTGCTTACTCTTTTTTTGTGCCAAAAGTAAGCCGAAAGCCGACGGCCCATGGCTATAAGCTCCTTACTCCTTCGGCCTTGCCTTCTTGGGATCGATGACCGTTTCGGCGCGGCTGACGGCGGAGGCACCGAAGAAGCCGAGGGCTTTCTTGCCGTTGGCATTCTTGTTAGAAATATTCGTAGGAATGTTCGCGGGGGGGACGGCGAAAATACCCCCGTTGGTAGTTTCCTGCCGCACCTGGAACAGGAAGTAATACGATTCCAGTGTGATGCTGTGTAGCTCGACGCCTACGGTGTCGCCCGCCGAGAAAAGTTGGTTAACATTGATTGACTGCCGTAGCGGCTGAATGAAAACCAGTCCGTCGGAAGGTGAACCCGGGCTGAACGAGGCATCATAAACCAATGAAATATTTCCTGGGTCGGTGCCATAGGGCTTGCCGCCTTTCAGGGGTCTGATCCAGTAGGTATCATTCAGGCCCACGAAGTCGCGGGCATAGAACTGCGCAAGATAGCCGTCCTTTGGGCCTTCGGGAGGATTGATGGGGAAACTTTCTTCTTCGTAGGCCAGCGAGTCTATTTTTGGCACCCGCTTGATTTCGTTGGTGGCGGCGTATTCTTCGCCGTCGTAGCGAATTTGCAAAGCGTATTTTCCCCCGACACGTCCCAAGGCCACGGTGTCTGACTTAGGCGCCCATGTGTAAATACCCTTACCATTCGCATCTGTGAATGCATAAACCGTGCCTTTGTCATCGATAACTGTCACCTCAGCCCCAAGGGCTGGCCGGGCCGGGCTATTATCGAAGTAAGCCGCCGAAAGCGTGAGACGCACCGTCTGAGGACCAGGCTTGTTGGTGATCCAGCCGTCCACTACCAGTTCGGTGGGGCCTGTCTCAGTTTTGATATTGATGGCGTCCTCGCAGCTTGTCAAGGAATAAGCTGCCGTGAGCAAACCTAAAAGTATATGAAGGGTACTTTTTTTCATGACTGTTTTCCTTTTCATGGAATTATTGTTCTCGGAAAGCAAATGACCCCTGCCACGCGAATTTACGTAGCTGCTTGAAGTCCATTCTATCTCTCCCCGGCTTCTTTAAAACTTAAAATTGTAAGTAACGGCCGGAATCACCGACCCAATTACCGAAAAGCGTATGGCTTCGGTTGTCAATGGGTTGTCTTCATTCTGCTGGACATAAACCGAGTACGGATTCCGGCGATTGTAGGCGTTGTACACCGAAAATACCCATTCGCCCTGACCGAGTCCAAACAGTTTTTTTCTGGACTTCAAAGTCGCCGCCAGATCCAAACGATTGTACGACGGGATGCGGTTGTTGTTGCGGGCGTTGTATACGTTGTGCGGCAACGCCCAGCCATTGTACTCGAAGCGGTTGGTCGGAAAAGTCGCCGGGGTACCCGATGCAAACGTAAATGTGGACGATAGCGTCAGCCGCTCTTTCAGATTGTAGATCCCTACCGCCGTAAAGTTGTGGGGCTTGTCAAAGCGGGCCGGAAACCAGTCGTCGTTGTTCACACCGTCGATCAGCCGCTCCGTTCGGGCCAGTGTGTAGCTGAGCCAACCTGTGAGGCGCCCTTTGTTTTTTCTCAGGAAAAACTCGGCCCCGAAGGCACGGCCTTTGCCAAAGAGCAGATCACCCTCCACGTATCGGTTGAGCAGCAGGTCGGAGTTTCGGACGTAGTCGATCTGGTTTTTCAAATCTTTATAATACACTTCTACTGAGGCTTCGTATGTATTGTCGCGAAAATTCTGGAACCAACCCAGGGCAACCTGGTCGGCAATTTCGGGCTTGATGATATTCGTGCTGAGTGTCCAGACGTCGAGCGGTGAAGTCGCCGCCGTGTTCGAGAGCAGATGCAAGTACTGCGCCGTGCGGTTATAGCTGGCCTTGATCGAGGCCGTCGAACTCAGACCGATGTTCATCGAAAACCTTGGCTCCCAGTTACCGTACTGCTTAATGACCTCGCCTTTGGCTACTGCCGTACCCGGCAACACGGGAAACTTGCGCTCCCCGGGTTGAAGTTCCTGATATTGGTAGACTTGTCCCGGCCCGAGATTTCGGTACAGCGAGTAGCGCAGACCGTATTGCAGCGAAAAGCGATCGGAGATTTTTTGCTCATTCCCTATGTAAAGCGCCGACTCGTCACCGAAGCGGGAGTCGAGGCTGATGTTGCGGCTTTCGCCGCTGGACACGGCCACGGCATCGCCGGGGCGGCTGTCATAGCTGATGTACTGTCCGCCGAAGCTGATCTGGTTGTTGGGCGTAAGATAATAGGTGAAGTCAGGCTTCACGCTGGTACTTATAATTTTGGAATTCCACTCAAAACGGTCATTGGGAGTCTGGTTGTTGGGGTCTGAATTGATGGAGTAGTCGTAGTTGCTGTAATAGGTCGTAAGGTTCAGGAAGAGTTTATTGGAAAAAATGTGGTTCCAACGCGCCGTGGCGGTGCCATTGCCCCAACCGAAGCCAAACACATCGGCCCCAAACACATCGCGCCCAAAGTACCCAGAGGCGTAAACGGTATTCTTGTCGTTGATGCGGTAGTTTACTTTGGCCGTGAGGTCATAGAAATTAAAGCGGGTTTGCTTCAAATCGCCTTTCAAAAAAGGCTTGGCCAGCACGTCGATATACGATCGCCGCGCTGCCACAATGAACGACCCGCGCCCGGCCGCAAAAGGCTGCTCGTAGGTCAGCCGTGAGAAAATGGTGCCGATGCCGCCGTTGATTTCGCGTTTCTTGGTATTGCCCTCCTTCATCCTGACATCCAGGATGGAAGAAATACGCCCGCCGTATTGTGCCGGAATGCCACCTTTGATCAGCTTGACATCTTTGACTGCATCGGGATTGAAAACTGAGAAGAAACCGAACAAGTGGGAAGAATTGTAGACAGGGGCCTCGTCAAGCAGGATCAGGTTCTGCGATACATCACCGCCGCGCACATTAAAGCCCGATGCACCTTCGCCGACGGTAGTTACGCCGGGCAGGAGCTGAATGCTCCTGATAACATCCACCTCGCCCAGCAGGGCCGGAATCTGGCGAATCGTCTTAATGTCTACCTTATTGACGGACATTTCCAGGCTGCGGACGTTTTCGTCTTCTTTTTTGGTAGAAATCACCACTTCTTCCAACTGTTTGCTTTCGGAAGCCATTTCCACATTCCGGCGTTGGTCGGCGTTCAGCGTGACACGTTCGGTCAGCTTTTGGTAGCCGATGTAAGTGAACACCAGCGAGTAATCCCCTTCCGGTAACGTGATGGAGTAGAAACCGTATGGATTTGTTACTACGCCTGTGGACGCTTCCCGCACGTAAACCGATACGCCGATCAAGCCTTCGCCATTGGCGATGTCTTTCACATAGCCGCTGACCGTATATTTTTCCTGAGCGTAGGTATTCAGCGCATTCAGGAGTAGTATGCTTAAGCCTGCGATTCGTACTATATTCTTCATTAAGAACTGATTTTTTTGTTTTGTGTTCCGGAGACATCTCTGAACTTAATGCCCCTTACCGCATATCCTTCAATAGCCAAACTTAGCCAGGTAGGGTTAAGTTTGGAATAAAAAAATGACCAACTCAAACCTATACGCGATGAACGGGGCAAATGGTGCATTGGACAAAATCGTCCGGGCAGGGAATAAGCACAGAAAGCCTCTCCGTGTATCGGAGAGGCTTTCATGTAATTTCTTCGTGCAGACTTGTTACAAGCTCAGCGTACCCTTCTCTTTGGCTTTTCTAAGCGTAGCCTCCAAACCATTCTTATTGATGGTTCTGATTACTGAAGTAGCTACTTTAAGCGTAATCCACTCACCCGTGGAAGGTACATAAAAGCGCTTCTTCCGCAGGTTGGGGATAAACTTACGCTTGGTTTTATTATTAGCGTGCGATACGTTGTTACCCACGCGGGTTCTTTTTCCGGAAACTTGACAAACTCTAGCCATGATCTTTCAATTTTGCAAATGAGGGTGCAAATATAAGGCGATCAGTTTAAAATTCAAATTATGGTTGATTCTTATTCCTGTTAGTACCTTATATATTATGTATAAACTGCTGATAACAAGAAATTTACCATACTATTTCTATGCGAAAATTTTATTTTGAGTCGCCACCTGTCTTTCGGAAACCGTAGGGACAGTGCAGGCAACCGCTCTGGCAGCAGTAGCCTCTTTTCCGGTGATAAATGGCGGTGAAAACCATGAAGCCCTCTTTGTTTATGTAAAAATCCTCTTCGGAGAGGCTGGTGCCCGGCTTGCTTCGGGTGGGGGGTGGGACGCGGTAGCTCAATTTGCGGAAGGTTTTGCTAACTTTACCACAAAACCTGTTCTTCACCCGTTTTGTTACATAGCGTTCATCAGACACGCTAAATCGAGTCCTTATTCTTATGCATTACATGGAAACCACCTATTCTAGAGCCACCGAACGAGCCATGCAACTGGAATGGCAATATGGTGCCCACAACTACAAACCCATGCCTGTGGTGCTGGAACGCGGCGAGGGTGTTCATGTCTGGGATGTGGAAGGGAACCAATACCTTGATTTTCTGTCGGCTTATAGCGCGGTGAGCCAGGGACATTGCCACCCGCGGATCGTGAATGCCATGATTGCCCAAGCGCAAAAACTGACACTGACCTCTCGTGCCTTTCATAGCGATATTCTGGGGGAGTGTGAAAAATTTATGGCCGAATACTTCGGCTACGATAAGGTGCTGATGATGAACTCGGGCGTAGAAGGCGGCGAAACGGCTCTCAAGCTCACCCGTAAATGGGCTTACAAAGTAAAAGGCGTTCCGGCAAACCAGGCCGTGACGGTGTACGCCACGGGCAATTTCTGGGGCCGGACACTGGCGGCGATCTCATCTTCAACCGATCCGTCCAGCACCACGGATTACGGCCCGTTTCTGCCTGGTGCGGTCTTGGTGCCTTACGACGATCTGAACGCTTTGGAAGAAATATTCACCAAGAATCCCAACGTAGCGGGCTTTATGGTGGAACCTATTCAGGGTGAGGCGGGTGTAGTCGTGCCACAAGCAGGGTACCTGAAAGGTGTCCGAGAACTCTGTACCAAACACAACGTACTTTTTATTGCCGACGAGGTACAGACGGGCATCGGCCGCACGGGCAAGCGGCTGGCTTGTGACTGGGAAGGCGTGAAACCCGATATTCTGGTACTGGGCAAAGCGCTTTCGGGGGGCACTATGCCGGTTTCTGCTGCCCTGGCTGACGATGAGGTGATGCTCACGATTGGTCCTGGTGAACACGGCTCCACTTACGGAGGCAACCCGCTGGCCTGCGCCGTGACAATGGAGGCCCTGCGCGTGGTGGAAGACGAAAGCCTTGCCGAAAATGCTGAAAAAATGGGTCAGATTTTCAGGGACAAAATGGAAGCCCTGGGCCAGAAAACAGATTTGATCAAATTAGTCAGGGGCAAAGGCTTGCTCAACGCCATCGTTATCGACGACACCGAAGAAAGCAACACGGCCTACGACCTCTGTCTCAGCATGATGCACAAGGGACTGCTATGCAAGCCCACTCATGGCAACAAAATTCGTTTTGCGCCGCCTCTGGTTATCGACGAGGAGCAAATGGAGCGGGCTTGTGGAATCATTGAAGAGGCCTTTCTAATTCTGAATGAGTGATTGAGAGAATAATCAGGCGAAAGCAATATTCTCTCTATCACCCATTCTCTCATTCAAAATTAAATAACTACCTCACCCGCTCATCCTCCCGATAATACCCCGCCTCCCGGGTTCCGTTGGAGCGGGTCAGCACGCCGTATCCTTCGCGCATGCCCTCGTGGAAATTGCCCGCGAATCGCTCGCCGTCGGCGTAGAAATAAGTACCCTTGCCTTCGGGTACGTTGTGTAGGAAGAAACCAACGAATTTATCGCCGTTGGTAAAGTAGTAGGTGCCTTCGCCTGAGCGAAGGTCGTCGCGGAAAATCCCCTTGTAACGAATCGCCCCGCCAGGATAATACTGGACTCCGAAACCATGTTTCTTGCCGTTCTGGAAATTTCCCTCGTAACGTTCCTGGTTTTCGCGGATCAAAATGCCGGGCCCGTTGTAGCAGTCGCCCGAGGCGCAGCCTTTGGGAGCATGGTACGTAATGTCTGTTTCGACGACTTCCTCCCTGGATGGTGTTGGCTTACTTACCGGAGCCTTTGCGGCGGGCTTGTAAACGCCTCCATTGTTTGAAGCCGTGATCGTAGGGTTCACCAGCGTAGCCGGTGTCTTGTTCCAGAGCGGGTACATCTTCTCGGCTTCATTCCAACCCCGGCTGATGGCCTCTACGCGCACCCCCAGCCCCGGATGGGAGTCGGTACTCTCCTCGCTGGATAGCGTGCGAATGGCGATCAGGGACTCATCCAGCGACGCGCCCAGCTGGTGCAGTACGAAGCCCGAAAACCGGTCGGCTTCGAGCTCCTTGCTTGGGCGACTACCCAGGCCGTCGATGGTATGGCCCTGCAGGTGGTGGCCAATTTCGTGAGCCACTATGCTGGTTGCCGACCAGTCGGTGTTGGTTAAATTCTCAACCTGCTTCATGAACTGCCCGTCATAAATAATGAAACGCTTGCCGTCCACCACGGTGGCGAAGCAGTTCTCGGTGTTGGGGCATTCGACTACCACAAAATTCCGGGTCAGGCCCACGGGTTGCAGGATGCGCTCGACCACGCGTTCGGCATGGCGATTGGAAGTAAACGAAAGGTAGTTGCAAATATCTTGCGGCGAATTCAGCCGACCTTTGCCAACGTAGTTGCAGATGAATGATTCAGGTGCTTGATTGGTTTCCTGGGCATAGGTAGTTCCGCTGAGTAATGCACCAACACACAGGATCATACCAGAAATTTTCAGACGGGGGGCTTTCATGGGCAAGGTAAGGATGGGCTATTTGCTTTGCTTTTTCGATTATCATAACGGGAAAAAGTTAAATGTCTTGCCTGACTTTTTTCCAAAATAAAATTTCTTTTGCGCACCGTTGGTGTGATGTACCTATATCGGCATATTTTGCGTTAACAGAAACCGAACGTTACCTACTTGCGTTTTTCAGGCACTAACCTACTACTCTTTAATTAATTATGCATTTGAGAAAGAACTACTTCATCCTCTTTCTGTCACTATCCTCTTTCCTGGTTTCTTGCCGTGACAAGTTTGAGGTGGTTCGGGCGGGTAACCCGGCCGATACAGAGGTGAACAAATGGGTTCATGACAATATGAAACAGTGGTATTTCTGGAACGATAAATTGCCGGAAACTCCTGACTTTACCCTGACCCCCCAAACCTTCTTTCAATCCATTCTTTATAAGTACGACAACTCACTCCGCCCTGACGGTGACCGCTTTTCGTGGTTGCAGGAGAGCGCCGACGAGTTGAAAGCCTCGCTCAGCGGACAATCCACCAGTACTGGAATAGAATACCGTATGATTCGCTATGCGAGCGGGGGCGATGACCTTTACGGCCTGGTTACCTATACCGACAAAGGTTCGTCAGCCGAGAAGGCGGGATTCCGGCGTGGCGACTACTTTACGCATGTCAATGGCCAGAAACTTACGGTAGGAAACTACCGTGCGCTCCTGACGACGGGAAACGAAGCGAAGGTGATCACCATGGGTGCGTTGGATGCCGATAAAAAAGTGGTGGCGACCTCGACCAACCGAAGCGTAACACCCGCTGTAATCCAGTCCGATCCGGTGTACTTCGACACCACTTTTGTGAAAGGTGACAAGCGTGTAGGGTATGTGGTGTACCACCAGTTCATCCCCGGTCCTAACAATAGCACCGTGAAGACTTATGACCAGGAGTTGGAAAAAGTATTTGCTGATTTTAAGGCAAAAGGCGTTAACGAACTTGTGATGGATCTGCGCTACAACCGAGGCGGTTACGTAAGTTCAGCCACGCAAATCGCCAGCCTTATCGGCAAGGGCGTTTCCGATAAGGACGTTTTTTACTATAAAGAATATAACAAGACTGTTACGCCTGACCTGGAAAAACAGTACGGTAAGGACTTTTTCCAAGACAACTTTCTTAACAAAAGCCAGAATATTGGCGGTAATCTGAACCGCGTCTTTTTCCTGACTTCCACCTCATCAGCCTCGGCTAGTGAACTGCTCATCAATGGTCTGAAACCTTTCATGGACGTGTTCCTGGTCGGCGGGACCACGGTGGGCAAGAATGTGGGTTCCATCACGATTTCCGATAAGACCAATCGCATCAAGTGGGGCATCCAGCCCATCGTATCACGCTCGTCGAACAGCCTGCGCAGCTCCGCCTATACGGCAGGCTTTGAGCCGAACGTCGCTAAGACCGAAGGCACGGTGCTGTACCCTTACGGTGATTTCCGCGACCCTCTGCTGGGTGAAGCCTTGTTTCAGATTTTTGGCACCCGCATCGCCCGACGCGGTGTGGACGAAACAGATCGACCTGGAACCGGTCCGGATGTGTACTCATCCATCGATAAAAAGGCAGCAGGTGGTAACATGTTCTTCACTTTGCCAAACCAGTAAGGTTCATTTTTCTTACGAGAAGACCATGCCTTCGAGTATAAACTCGGTGGCATGGTTTTTTCTTGTCAAATGGCCGTACTTCGGTACATTGTGTATTCTCTCATCACGTACCCCTTAAACAAAAGAAAAAACATGGGAATCTTAACCTGGATCATCGTAGGACTCGTCGCTGGCGGCATCGCCAAAGCCATTCACCCCGGCAAAGACCCCGGAGGCTTTATTGTTACCATGCTGATCGGTATCGCGGGTGCCATCGTTGGTGGTTTCATTTCGAGTGCGCTGGGCTTCGGCACGGTGGACGGCTTCAACATCGGTAGCCTGTTCATCGCTATTTTGGGCGCAGTGCTGCTGCTTTGGCTTTACCGCAAGTTTGCTTCGAAGTAGACCGACCAAATACTATTTGAAGAAAGGCCACGGAACATGTTCCGTGGCCTTTCTTTATTGAGACACTAACCATTAAACGCACAAAGCGCACAGCCCTTAGGACTGCGCGCTTTGCATTTTCAAAGTGATATCAGTGAACGGAAAAGGTATTCCCTCCGCACAGGCGGCTTTTCACTTGTTGCTTTTCATTATATAATCGCCTCCGCCAGCACCAGCACCTTATTTTTCAAAACCTCCACGACACCGCCGTCGATGCGGTACACCTGCTTCGCCGCGCCGGGCGTTGCTTCCACGACCACATCGCCCACACCCAGCGTACTGACCAGCGGGGCGTGGTTGTTGAGTACCTGGAATTGGCCTTCGGTACCAGGGAATGTTACAGCGTTGGCCTCTCCGGCGAACACTTTTTTATCGGGGGTTATTATTTCTAAATTCATAGTGCGGGGGTTTATTTCGCGGCATCAGCCATCATCTTCTCACCTTTGGTAGTAGCATCTTCGATGGTACCAACCAGGTTGAACGCCATTTCGGGCAGATGGTCGAACTCACCATCCATGATCTGGTTAAAGCCTTTGATGGTATCGTTGATGTCCACCAGCACGCCTTTCAATCCGGTGAACTGCTCGGCCACGAAGAAGGGCTGTGACAGGAAGCGCTCCACACGACGGGCGCGTGATACGACCAGCTTGTCTTCGTCGGAAAGTTCTTCCATACCAAGAATCGCAATGATATCCTGCAATTCCTTATAGCGTTGCAGCAGCCCCTTTACGCGCTGGGCGCAGTCGTAATGCGCGGCTCCAAGTACCTCAGCGGTCAGGATGCGAGAGTTAGAGTCGAGTGGATCCACAGCGGGATAAATGCCCTTCTCGGCCACTTTCCGGCTAAGGGTAGTTGTAGCATCAAGGTGGGCAAACGTTGTTGCGGGGGCAGGGTCGGTCAAGTCATCAGCGGGAACGTATACAGCCTGCACCGAGGTGATGGAACCACGCTTGGTAGAGGTGATGCGCTCCTGCATCGCGCCCATCTCGGTAGCCAGCGTAGGCTGGTAACCTACCGCTGAAGGCATCCGGCCCAGCAGAGCGGATACTTCGGAGCCCGCTTGGGTAAAGCGGAAAATGTTATCGATAAAGAAAAGGATATCGCGTCCCTGGCCTTCGCCATCGCCATCTCGGAAGTATTCGGCCACTGTTAGTCCAGACAGGGCCACGCGGGCACGGGCTCCGGGAGGCTCGTTCATCTGACCAAATACGAAGGTAGCCTGTGAATCTTTCAGTTGATCATAATCCACCGTGCTCAAATCCCAGCCGCCTTCTTCCATGCTATGCTTGAATTTCTCGCCGTACTTGATAATCCCGGCTTCAATCATCTCGCGCATCAGGTCGTTGCCCTCGCGGGTACGCTCTCCTACACCAGCAAATACCGAAAGTCCGGCGTGGGCTTTGGCGATATTGTTAATCAATTCCTGAATCAAAACTGTTTTGCCTACTCCGGCTCCGCCGAACAGGCCGATCTTACCGCCCTTTACGTAAGGGGCCAGCAGGTCAATTACCTTGATGCCCGTGAAAAGTACCTCGGTGGACGTTGCCAAATCCTCAAACTTAGGCGGTTGACGGTGGATGGACATGCCATCTTCCTTAGGCACATCCCTCAAGCCGTCGATGGAATCACCGACAACATTGAACAGGCGCCCTTTGATAGCTTCGCCAATCGGCATTTTGATTGGCTGACCAAACGACTTTACCTCCATGCCGCGCTGCAAACCTTCGGTCCCGTCCATCGCGATGGTGCGGACACGGTCTTCGCCAAGGTGCTGCTGACATTCCAGGATTACTTTCTGGCCGTTGGGTTTCACGACTTCCATCGCATCCAGAATGGATGGGATGAACTCGCTGTTTTCAAATGATACGTCAACTACGGGACCAATTACCTGCGTAACTTTGCCTATGTTTACCATTTTAATTTTGAATGAGTGACTGCGGGGCGCCCCGAGGCGATCGCCGGTCTGATGAGTGAATTGTGAATGTTGCTCAGGGGGTGATTTTTCAGAGCGCAAAATTAGCCTTTAATTCGGTCAGTACCAAGAGGGCGCCGATTCATTTATTGGATATTTTTTAGAAAATAGCCTTCTTTTCACGAAATATGTATTAAAATTTTCGGGGAAGGCGTTTTGCAATTATATGAAACAACTCCTTTTTTGGCGTACCTGGTCCACGACAGAAGCCCGGGTGGCTCATTGGGTACTGGGAATCCTGGCCTTGACGCTCCTTGCTTTTCTGGCCAATATCCTTGATCCTCTCGAAAATGCCGTACACTGGGACGTGCTGAGTGAACTCTCCGAGATCACGACCGTCGTGGACATCCTGCCACTCGACGGCTGGCAGTTCGGCGTTACCGTCCCTTCCTACCTGACAATGGAACAATTCGGTGCTGCACCCATGGAGTTGCCCATCTTGATGATTCGCTTCATAGGCGTGTTGGCCCTCCTTGGCCTTTGCGTGATTTTGGCCGCCGTCACGGTTATGCCACGCTTTTGGTACCTGGGCAGTATGGTGCTTTTTATCCTTTTGCTGGCCGCCTGCCGGTTAGAAACGCTCGGGATGTTCGGGGAAGGTTCCCGGCTGCTTTTTGTGGTAACTGTTGTCGCGTATGGAGGTCTCAGTTACTACCTGCACGCTTTCCGGCCCGATTGGGGCATCAACATCAGGATTTTCTCTTTTGTGGGCCTTACGGTCCTGATGGTTTTACTCGTGGCCTTCGCATCTCCCGTATTGCAGCCGATGCTGACGTTTGCGGTTTTCAGCTACCCGCTGTGGTTGCTGCTTGCCATCATCTTTATCCTGATGACTGCCACCGAAATACTGGCCGGATTAGTCTGGTTGAGTACGAGTGGGCAAAAAGGCAAGCCATCGCTGATCAATTTTCTGGTTATCAGTAGTTTTTATCTACTAACGCTACTTTTGCTTTTTCTTAAAAACACCCAGCGGATTGAGTGGAACACCTTTATGGTGAGCCCGGTCGTACTGGCGCTGGCGGCGGGTTTGCTGGGTATTTGGGGGTTCCGCAGAAGAACCAAAGCCGCCTCGATTGACGCGTTGAACTACCGCGCCGTGGGCTTCTGGCTGTACGTGGGGCTATTTATCGTCGCGCTGGCCTTCGGAGGTTATGCCGCGGCTACTGCCAATGACCCGACGCTGGAAGTATTGGAAGATATGGTCGTGGAAGGTCAGCTGGCAATGAGTGCAGTGTTCTACTTTTACATTCTGGCCAACTTCCTTCCCCTTTTCCGGCAGGGGCTGGCGGTACACAAGGTTTTGTACAAACCCCTGAAATTCGGCCTGACCCGGACCCGGCTGCTCGGCTTTGCGGGCGTGGTATTTCTGGTTTCTACCCAGGAGATGCTGCCTTTTTATCAAGCCGTGGCGGGGTACTTCAACGGTTTGGGCGACCTCTACACTAAAACTAAAGAATATACCCTGGCCGAGCAGTATTACAAGATGGCCCTGCAACAGGAATTTCAGAACCACAAGTCCAACTACGGTCTGGCGTCGTTGGCCCTGCGCCAGGACGACCGGACCGCGGCGGCTTACTACTTCAATCAGGCGACTCTGAAAAACCCGTCGCCGCAGGCGTACGTCGGCCTGGGAGGGGTACTTTCGCAGGAAAGTTTGTTTTTTGACGCCGTTGCCAGTTATCAGGAAGGTATCCGGAAGTTTCCCGAAAGCAGCGAACTGCTCAATAATCTTGGCATACTGTACGCCCGTACCAATGTGGCCGACTCGGCCTATTATTACCTCGACCGCGCCCAGCGAGCCAGTAGCCACGACGACGTTCCGGCCACGAACCTGCTGGCCCTGTATGCCAAAAGTACCGACGATGAGCTGCTGGATTCGCTCGCCCGCACTGCCGGAGGAAGAAACTACTACCCCTGGCAGGCCAATTGGCTGGCTGTGCAAAACCTTCGGCAAAAATTCGACAAACAGGATTTTATCAAAAAAGTCATTCGCGAAGACTCGCTGCTGAACGTGTCGGGTATGGCTTATCTGGTCAATTATTCGCTCAACCAGGCACGTTACGACAGCACGCCCGTGCGTCTGGTTTCGTCGCTGGCGGTGAAGAATCCGTTTTTAGCAGATGATTTGCTATTGCCTTCACTTTACCCTGAATTCTACAGCGGCAATCGCCGGCGGGCGATTGAGGCCATGCTGGTTTTGGTAGAAGAAGGCGGCGAAAAAGCCGAAACCTACCGCAAAGTTCTTGGACATTGGCTGTTGCAACTCGGACTGTACGAACAGGCGGCGGAGCAATTCGGCCTGGTGCAGAGCCCGGAGGGGTTGATTGGGCAGATTCTGGCCAATGCATTTATGGGGAATGAAGCCATTGCGGGTGTATTGATCGAGCGATTGCCCGAACAGGGTGCGGAAGCGGCAATGGACCCTTTGCGCAAAACCCTGGCCAGCGGCTTCAGGCCCGGCGTGCTGGGCGATTCGCTGCTGCTGGCGGCCCAGCAAAACCCTTCCATCGCTGCCTACGTGAAGGCAGTCCGGGCCAATCCTTTCAGTGGGCGTATCGTTGCGGCGGCGGCCTCGTACTTCCGGCAACAGAAGCAGTCGGCGCGCGCCTACGAACTGGTGACGAAAGCTCTTCAGTTCAACCAATCTTCCCCCCAAATCTGGGAACAATATGCCTTATTGAGCGTTGAACAGGGATTACTGGCGCAGTCGGAGGAAGGCGTGGCAAAAGTAGAGCAACTTGCTGCCGATGCCGACTATCAGGCGTTTCTGAATCGCTATCAACCCATGCGGGCACTCATCGAAAAACAACGCGCCGAGTTTCGGTGATGCCGTATTTTTGGGTTTAGGTATTTAGGATTCAGGTAAGCCTGGTACGCGAATCGCGTAATATCATATCTGAAACCTGGCAACCTAATACTTAATAGCTTTGAACTTAACATGGAAAATGCTTGGCCTGGCGCGGGAATACCGCCTTTTCAACGGCAGGCAGATTATCGGAATCTTAAAGAATGACTTCTGGAACCGTAAGGCTTACGGCGAATTTAAGGGCTTTTTAGTGCGGTTTGAGCATCAGGGCATGGGCAAAAAAAAGGCCTGGATCCTGGATATTGAAGGAGAAAAAGTACTGGGTACCATTGAGTTCAGTACTTCGCCACGCTCGGCTACCATCACCTACGATGGGGAGGGCTTCAATTGGAACACGTTACACGAAAAACCGCGCGGTAGCTGGCTGGTTGGCAATGGAGAAGAAGAGTCGAGGTACCTTGCCGAAGGTTCGCTGGGAAGTCAGGGTAAAATCACCGATGCCTACCTGCCACCGGTTGTACTGCTGGCGGGCTTGTATGTTCGGGGTTATTTCTTGGCAAGGCGGGTATCAATTCTTGCAGGGTTGTTTTTCATAGGCCTCATGATGGGCTACATGGCGAGTTGATCAGGTCTGAACCAATATGAAAGCATTAAAAATTATCGGCATAATCGTAGGTGTCCTTGTTCTGGCTTTCGCCGGACTGGCGGCATACGCATATCTCACCTACTTTAATTTCGAAGGTGATTATGTCGCTAACTTTATTGCCAAAAACAAGCAGAAAAGTGCGCTGTACTGGGTTCGGAATGACAGCCTGATGGCCGAGCAGAATCCCAGCCGCAAGATGCCGCTGGCCAGTACGGTCAAGATTATCATTGCCATTGAGTTCGCCGAGCAGGTTTCTTCCGGCAAAATAGATCCGGCAGAGCAAGTGCCGCTCAGCGAGTTATCGCGCTTCTACATTGACGGCACCGACGGCGGCGCTCATCCGGCCTGGTTGAAACAAATGAAGGAGAAAAACCTGGTGGCGGCCGGTACAGCTTCGCTGCTGGAAATAGCCAAAGGCATGATCCGTCATAGTAGTAATGCGAACACCGAGTACCTGATGTGGCGGCTGGGACTGGCACCTATCAATGCCAACCTTATTGACCTGGGGCTGACGAAGCACGATTCGCTCTATCCGTTCGTATCGGCGCTGTACGTTTGTTCGGAGGAAAATTCGGCCAAGGGGCTGAAACTGATGGGTATGGACTTGTACAAAAAGAAGTCGATGCACTACTTTGAAGTACTGAAAATGGACACGACCATCAAGGAGAGGTTCAACCGTGCGCATGTGAGCGCACCTGTGCAGCGTGTGTGGTCCGACCGACTGCCCGGAAGTACGGTTCGCGAGTACGATGGCATCCTGCAAAAAATCCAGAGCCGTACGTACTTCGATCCGACAACCCAAAAAACGCTGGAAGAGATTATGGAATGGCCCATGGAAGCCTTCGACACTAACCGGAAAAAGTACCTGCATCTGGGCGCAAAGGGCGGATCGACCGCTTTTGTATTAACTTACGCTCTTTATGCCACCGACCAGAAAGGCGACCGTACCCGCCTGACGTTTTTCTTTGACGACCTCACGACCGTAGAAAGTACCTTCCTGCAAGCCATGCTTGGTGATTTTCAGCAAAAAGTACTTTCGGGAGATGAAAAAGAACGTCAGGCAATTCTGAAAACACTGAATACAACAACGATTGGCGATTGACCCGCTCTCGCCTGGAACCGCATGAAATACTTTTTGCTGTTATTGATCTTGGGCTCGTCATTTGCCGCCTTCGCGCAGTCCGAAGCTGTGCATTTGCAGGAACTGCAGCAGAAGTGGACTAACGCCAAAGCCTACACGCTGGCGCTGGCTGAATCTATGCCCGCCGAAAAGTATAGTTTCCGGCCAGTGGAAGGGGAGATGACTTTTGGCACCCAGATGGTGCATTTATCGTCAAACATGGTGTGGTTGTGTTCTGAATACCTGACCGACAAAAAGCCGCCCCGCATTCGGAAAGACGTGGACGGCTTTGCCGACAAATCTAAAGACGAGGTACTTCAAGTAGTTTCGGAATCGCTGGACTACGCTTCCGAAACCTTGAAAAACTTTGACCCCGAAAAACTCAACGAAACCGTCAGGTTTTTCAGCGGTCCGATGACTAAGCGGCAGATCATCAATCTGATGAATGACCATTTGACCCATCACCGCGCTCAGGCCATTGTGTACCTGCGGCTGAATGGAGTTCTGCCACCAAAGTACGTAGGATGGTAAAAATAAGGTTTGCGGTGAAAGCGGGGCGCTTTTTGGCGTCCGAAGGTGTTAAAGCCAATCTTTTGACCGGGACCTGAGAGGCATCCGCGAACCGTTGACCAAAACCCTTAACTTTTAACCAAAAGAACGAAGTGAAAATAATCGAAACCTCCGAAATATCGCGCCGTTACATCATGGGCACCCAGGTAGTTGACGCTTTGAAATCTGTCACGATCTCGGTCAACAAGGGCGAATACGTCGCCTTCATGGGCCCTTCCGGCTCGGGCAAATCCACGCTGATGAATATCATCGGCTGCCTCGATACGCCTACCTCAGGTACGTATATCCTCAATAACAAGGATGTCAGCGACATGACTGAAAGCGAACTGGCCGAAATTCGTAACAAGGAAATCGGTTTCGTATTTCAGACCTTCAACCTGCTGCCGCGTATTTCGTCGCTTGACAATGTGGCTCTGCCGCTTATTTATTCGGGCCTCAATAAAGCTGACCGCACCGAAAAGGCCAACCAGGCGCTTTCCAATGTCGGGCTGGGCGACCGGGGGCACCACCGACCAAACGAGCTCTCGGGTGGACAGCGGCAGCGGGTGGCCGTGGCCCGCGCCCTGGTCAACGATCCCAGCATCCTGCTGGCCGATGAACCCACGGGTAACCTGGATACCAAGACTTCCTACGAAATCATGGACCTTTTCGACCAACTGCACAGCAAGGGCAATACCATCGTAATGGTGACGCACGAGGAAGACATCGCCATGTACGCCCACCGCGTCATCCGTTTGCGCGACGGACTGGTGGAGTCGGATACAGTGAATCCCAATCCGACCAAAGTGAAGCATATCCTGGCGCAGGAAGAATAGTCAAAAGACCTTCTCATAAAGCTCGCGCTGCTCGGCGGGCTGCTTTTCCAGGTCCACTTCCAGAATCTCGAAGACGTTCTTCGTGATGGTGTGGGCGATGTCGCCCGTGGGCAGGTCGTTACAATCCAGACCAAAGGGATCTTCAATCTCGCTGCCCATCATTTCAATGCCGATAAAGGTAAAGAAAATGAAGGCCACTAATGGAATAGTGAAATAGCCAAAGTCGCGCACCAGTCCGAAGGGTAACATCGAAGCGTAGCCCAAAATCAACAATTTGACGTAGACACTGTACGAAAAAGGAATCGGCGTTTTCTTAATCCGCTCGCAGGCCCCGGCTATGTCCAGTAGTGCTTGCGTGTGGGGCTTCATGTTGCGGGTGTCATCGCCCGTTATAGCGCCGCTGCGATAAAGGGTCTGGGTTTTCTGAAAAATCAGGGAAGAAATATGGCTGGGGATGTGCTTGTATTTTTGATAATCAGTGATTTCCTGTGGAGTAAGATGGATTAACTCTTCAATGCGGGTACCCTGGCGTAAGTGTTCTTTTAGGGATAGGCAGAAATTGGAAATCAAGGTTGCCATTTCGGCGCGGCTACGCACATCTCCTTCCGGGAATATGGCGTGGGCCGTCACGGCCAGATTGCGGCAGTGGTTTACCAGTGCGCCCCACTGCTTGCGGCCCTCCCACCAACGGTCGTAAGCCGTGTTGGTGCGAAACACAAGCAGCACGCTCAGCACGATACCCAGCAGTGAGAAAATACTGGATGGTGCGTGGATTTCCAGCTCGCCTTCCATGACCAGGACGCAGAAAACAGCGGTAAAACCAGCCACGGCTGCTGTGCTGCGCATCATTTTACGCATTGTCCAGCTACGGGTAAGGTGGGCGATGTCACCAAGGAAATGTTTGTTGGTTTCGTAAACGATCATGTTGAGTTGAGTTTTAGAAGTTCTTCATATTTATTAACAGGGGTTGCTGATCCTGCTTGTCAGCTTTTGCCAGAAAAAATCCCTTCCCGAAATTTTCCGGGAGGGGATTTTTAACTAAAAAGAGAAAGAAATCAAAGGTCGATCGCCTCTCCGTATGCTGCTTCCGTTGCGCCTTTCACTGCCTCCGACATGGTGGGGTGGGGGTGGATCGAGCGCAGTATTTCGTGCGAGGTAGTTTCGAGCTTGCGGGCTACAACTACCTCGGCGATCATCTCCGTAACGTTGGCGCCGATCATGTGCGCACCCAGCCACTCGCCGTATTTGGCGTCGAAAATCACTTTGACGAAACCTTCCTTCGCACCCGCTGCCGACGCTTTGCCGGAAGCCATGAAAGGAAATTTACCGACTTTGATGTCGTAGCCTTCCTCGCGGGCCCGCTTTTCGGTCAAGCCGACGGATGCAATTTCGGGCTGGCAGTAGGTGCAGCCGGGAATATTGTTGTAGTCGAGGGCTTCGGTCTTGTGGCCGGCAATTTTCTCGGCGCAGATGATACCTTCCGCCGTTGCCACGTGCGCCAGGGCCGGGCCGGGAGTACAGTCGCCGATGGCGTAGTAACCCGGAACGTTGGTTTCGTACCACTCGTTGACGGTGATTTTGCCGCGCTCGGTAGCAATCTTCATTTCTTCCAGGCCGATATTTTCGAGGTTAGCCACTACGCCCGCTGCCGACAACACTACTTCGGCTTCGAAAGTCTTGGGGCCGTCTGGCGTTTTGACGGATACTTTGCAGAGCTTACCGCTGGTATCGACTTTCTCCACCGACGAATTGGTGTAAATATCGATGCCCATTTTCTTGTACTGCTTCGTCAGCTCCTTGGACACGTCCTCGTCCTCCACAGGAACCATCGTCGGCAGAAACTCCACGATCGTCACCTTGGTACCCATGCTGGCGTACACGAAGGCAAACTCCACGCCAATAGCGCCGGAACCGATCACGAGCATACTTTCGGGTTGCTTTTCCAGGCTCATGGCCTTGCGGTATTCGATGATTTTCGTGCCGTCGATCTTGATATTGGGTAGTTCCCGGGCGCGGCCGCCCGTAGCAATGATTACGCCCTTGCTGGCTGCATATTCAGTTTTTTTGCCATCGGCGTCGGTCACTTCGACTTTCTTGCCGGGAATCACTTTCCCGTAGCCCATGATGACGTCGATTTTGTTTTTCTTCATCAGAAAGGCCACGCCTTTACTCATGCCGTTGGCTACGCCCCGGCTTCGCTGAATTACGGCCCCGAAGTCGGCAGAATTCTCGCCGACGTTGATACCGTAGTCCTTGGCATGCTTGATATATTCAAAAACCTGTGCACTTTTCAACAGAGCTTTTGTAGGAATGCAGCCCCAGTTGAGGCAGATGCCGCCCAGGCTTTCTTTTTCCACAATTGCCACTTTCAATCCTAATTGCGAGGCACGAATGGCCGCCGGATAACCACCGGGACCGCTGCCTACCACAATAACGTCATATGTTTGAGCCATTTCTGAGTTAGTTTGGGGTATGAGGTTTTGCTAAAAAAACGTCGCAAATATAAGCCTTTTTTGCGGCAAAGCCGAAGGAGCTGAGTTCCTATATTCAAGGCAGAAATCACTATCTTTGCAGTTTTGAAAGCAATTGACGCAAAAGGGTACTACCTCACGGTCGGTTGCTTACTACTCATTATCCATTTAAGAAAATGACTCAGGATCAGTTGAAAGAGCTGAAGGGCCGCGTAGAGGCCTTGGGGAGGTATCTTTGACTACGGTCATCGCAAAAACCAACTCGAACAATTAGAACTACAAACTGCACAGCCTGAATTCTGGACTGACTCGGCCCGCGCCGAGAAAGTGATGAAGGAAATTCGGGGATTGAAATTCTGGACCAACGGCTACGAAGAACTCGCCCGGCGGCGCGACGACCTGGACGTGATCTGGGAGTTTTATGACGCCGACGAAGCCACCGAAGAGGAAGTGGACGCCGAAGCCGCCAAGCTCACCGAAAAGCTGGAGGAGATTGAATTCCGTAAGATGCTCGGCGAGGAAGGCGACGATCTGCCAGCGGTGATCGAGATCAACGCCGGAGCGGGCGGTACCGAGTCGCAGGACTGGGCGTCGATGCTGATGCGAATGTACATCATGTGGGCTGAGAAAAACGGCTATAAGGTGCGCGAAGTCGATTTGCAGGATGGCGAAGTAGCGGGCGTGAAGTCCGTGACGCTTGAAATCGAGGGCGAGTATGCCTACGGCAACCTCAAATCCGAGAATGGCGTGCACCGCCTGGTGCGCATTTCGCCCTTTGACTCCAACGCCCGGCGACATACGTCGTTCACCTCGGTGTATGTTTACCCGCTGGCCGACAACGACATTGAGATCGATGTTAACCCGGCGGATATTACCTGGGATACGTATCGCTCCGGCGGTGCGGGCGGCCAGAACGTCAACAAAGTCGAGACCGCCGTGCGGCTGCACCACAAGCCTTCGGGCATTGTCATTGCCTGTCAGCAGGAACGCTCGCAGTTGATGAACAAGGAGGTGGCCATGCGGCTTCTGAAATCGAGGCTATACCAGATCGAACTGGAAAAGCGTAACGAGGCACGCGCCGAAGTGGAGGCATCGAAGCGTAAGATCGAGTGGGGGTCACAGATCCGCAGCTACGTCCTTGACGATCGCCGTGTGAAGGATCACCGCACTGATTACCAAACCTCGAACACCGATGCCGTCCTGAACGGGGATCTCAATGATTTCATCAAGGCCTATCTTATGGAGTCGTAATTGAGGAAGGGTTAATGGTTAACGGCAACGCGGAAATTCCGGGTAAGAATAGTGTAGAGGAAAGCTATCGACCGTTTCAAAAACCTATTGGCCTTTAACCGTTAACCCTTGACCCATACGACCACGCCATTGAAACTGCACTACGACTGCCTCGGCCACGGGCCGAACGTGCTGCTGGCTTTTCACGGGGTGGGGCAAACGGGGCGTCGCTGCTACGAGCCCTTCGCCCGGCATTTGGGCCATTACTACACGATTTATGCGTTTGACCTGTTTCATCACGGACAAAGCAAGGGCGTGAGCGGCAGCGATGATTTTTCCGATGCCGACGTGCTGACCAGGGCGCTTTGGAAAGACCTGATTCAAAAGTTCATTAAGGAAAAAAATATTGTCCGCTTCGATGTGGTAGGTTTTAGCCTGGGCGGACGCTATGCCCTGGCTACCGCAGAGGCTTTTTCCGAACACCTGGAGCGGCTGATTCTCATTGCTCCCGATGGTGTGGTGGATCATCCGCTGTTCGGGATAGCCACTCGCTTTGCACCCACGCGCGGGCTGTACCGGCGGCTTAGCGACAATCCGCAACCGCTCTTTGCCGCCGCCGATCTGGCGCAGAGAGCACGAATTCTGCCCGAAAAAATGGTGAGCTTCGTACGCTACGCTATGGGGACAGCCGAGCAGCGGCGGCGAATTTACCGTTCCTGGGTAAGCTTGCGGGAATTGTCTTTCAACATCGCCAAACTCCACGCTCAGCTAAAAAGAAATGGAGTGGAAGTGTGGCTTTTTGTGGGCAAATACGATCCTGTTATCGTGCCTGCCAAGTTGAAATTGTTGTCGGAGCGATTGCCCGAGAAACACTTCTTCGTGCTGGAAAGCGGCCACGGGGGATTGGTAGAGCGGGCTGCGCTGGTTATGAAACAAAAAGAATAAGCTAAGCCTCCTCGGCTAGGGTCTTGATTTTTGCCATTGCCCGTTTCCAGGCCAAAGTCATAGAATCGAAAGAATCTTCGGCCATTTCAACTTCTACGCTCAGTTCGGTGGCACCTTCTTTGTGGGTCAGCAGGTAAGTCTCTTTGCCTCCCTTCACGCTCATGGCTTCTTCGCTTGTGTAATCTTCCTCACCGCCGAACACCACACCCTGATACTCTATTGAGAGCATAAGCGGGGGCTCGTTCACTAGTACTTCCCCCACAAGTCCCCCGCCGCTTACGTCCGTAAACAGCACCTTACTACCTTCTTCCCAATTGGTTTTGGGCCTGGCGCCAAAACTGAACTCGCCATACCAGCGCGGCGTAAAACGTTCATCGGTTAGTATTTCCCAAACCTTTTCCCGTGAGGCGGCGATTTCCACCGCCTTCTCGATGGTTTTCCTTTTCATCGGTAATTGCGTTAACATGGTCGGTTGAAGTTTTTCCTTCTTTAAGTAATGAAGAGGATGGTGGAACATTGTCGGAAAGCGCAGAGAATGATATTCTAGTTGTATTACAAAGGACCGAATTACCGAAATATTATAATATAATCCAAACATATAATAGATTTATAAACTAACATATGTTTGAGGGAAAGAATAAGAAATGCACAGGATTAATATTAAATACCTGTTTTATAGGTTAATTATTTGGAGAGGGTGAGAAACTACCCCTTTGCGTTTAAATAGTCCTCCCATTCATCGATGTCGGTAAGAGGCTCCAGCAAGTCATAACTGATCTTGTGTTTCATCAATGCCGCTTCGGTTTGCTCCATAAGATGGGGCTGGCTCCACGGCATACCGTCGAAGATTTCTTCGTACAAACGATTCATGCCTAGCAGGTAATAGCCCCCGTCGGTAGATGGGCCAATCACCACATCATGCTGCTGGAGTTGCTGAAAAGCGGTCTCTAAATGCCGGAGTTTCAAATCCAGGCAGTCGCTGCCGATGATTACGACACTGTCAGCCCCCTGCGCAAATTGTTCACGGAATGCCTGCTTCATGCGGTCGCCGAGGTCTCCATCCTGAGGTTGCAGAGCCTTGTGCCACCCGTTCCACAGATCATCGTGATTGATGAAGTCACCATAATACACCGTCTTAGCATAGCTATCGGCAGAAAGCAGGTCGGCGGTTCGGCAGGTATATTCCAGTAGTTCACGATAAATTTCGACGGCTTTTGGGTGGCCGACGGTTTTGGCGATCCGGGTCTTTACCTTACCCTCGATGGGGTTCTTTACGAAAATAATCAGGGCGGGAAGTGGCATAATTTGGTAGTTTTGTGCTTCTGAAAAAGATCCAAACAACTAAAATTATGCCCAAAAAAATAATATTCACCGATAAGGCCCCCGCCCCCATCGGGCCGTACAGTCAGGCAGTCATGATCAATGATATGCTCTATGTTTCGGGCCAGATTGCCTTGAAAGAGGCCGAAACCGGGGATGTCAAGTCTGAGGCCAGGCAGGTTATGGAAAACATCGGACATATCCTCACTGCCGCCGGACTCACCTACGCACACATTGTCAAATCCAGTATTTTTCTGAAAAAGATGGATGACTTTGCACTGGTTAACGAAGTGTATGGAGCCTATTTCGAGAATGAGCCGCCCGCCCGCGAAACCGTGCAGGTGGCAAAACTACCGAAGGATGTGAACGTGGAGATTTCGGTGATTGCGGTTATTTAATGAACAACAGACAGACAGTGAACAATTGACAATGCAAGATAAAACAGTACGCGTACGATTTGCGCCCAGCCCTACCGGGCCACTTCATGCCGGAGGTGTGCGCACGGCCCTATACAATTACCTTTTTGCCCGGCAGACGGGCGGCCAGATGCTGCTGCGCATCGAGGATACCGATCAGGCGCGTTACGTGCCCGGCGCCGAAGATTACATTCTGGAAGCCCTGGCATGGCTGGGTATTTCCATTGATGAGGGGCCCAACGTCGGCGGACCTCACGCACCTTACCGGCAGTCGGAGCGAAAGGAAATGTATCGTGAATACGCTGAGAAACTGGTATTCGAAGGAAAAGCCTATTATGCTTTTGATACGCCGGAAGAACTTGACGCTATGCGCAAGCGCCTGGAAGAGGCCAAAGTACCCGCCGCACAGTATAATGCCATCACGCGGCTTCAGATGACCAATTCGCTGACATTGCCGATTGCCGAAACCAAAAAACGCCTCGAAAGCGGCGAGCCATACGTCATCCGGATGCAGGTGCAGCCCAAAGATGACATTCGCTTTAACGACCTGATTCGCGGCTGGGTAGTGGTGCATTCGTCACAGATTGACGACAAGGTACTTCTCAAATCTGACGGAATGCCGACATACCACCTGGCTAATATCGTAGATGACCACCTGATGGGCATCACCCACGTGATCCGGGGGGAGGAGTGGCTGCCCTCGGCTCCGATGCACGTGCTGCTGTACCGTTATCTGGGCTGGGAGGCAACCATGCCGCAGTTTGCGCATCTCCCGCTACTGCTGAAACCCGACGGTAACGGCAAGCTATCCAAGCGCGATGCTGATCTGGGCGGCTTTCCCATTTTTCCGCTGCAATGGACCGATCCCAAAACGGGCGAAATCGCCAAAGGCTTCCGCGAAGAGGGCTATTATCCCGAAGCTACCACCAACTTTTTGGCTTTGCTGGGCTGGAATGCCGGAACCGAGCAGGAGATTTTCTCGATGCAGGCACTGATCGATGCGTTTAGTTTTGAGCGCGTGCACAAGTCAGGCGCGAAGTTCGACATTCAGAAGGCAATGTGGTTCAACCAGCAGTACCTGAAGGAAAAGGACGACCTGACGATGGCCGCACAGGTGCAGCCGCTTTTTGCCAAAAAAGGAATTGAAATCTCCGACGAACAAGCGATCCAAATCGTTCACTTGCTTAAGGATCGCGTACATTTTGTTCACGAAATAGTGGACGAATCGGCTTTTCTGTTCTCTGCTCCCGAAAGCTATGACCAGGAAATCGTTGCCAAAAAATGGAATGAAGATGCCCAGCGCGGTATCTCAGCCTTCGCCGAAGGGTTGGCTGCTTACGATGGCGAGTTTGTGGCCGAAAATATAAAGCACGTGTTGGCCGGGACCCTGGAAACCGCGGGCATCAAAATGGGGAAAATCATGCAGGCACTGCGGCTCGCAGTTACTGGCTCAGGGACTGGGCCGGACCTGATGGTGACAATGGAGATTCTTGGAAAAGAGGAAGTAGTGCGACGCTTGCGACGGGCTGTGGAGGTGTTATAGGCCGCCCCTTCTATCCACCCAAAAAGGCCAGCGAAAGGCCGATACGTACCATTTACTCAAATAACCTTGTCTTTCCAGGCAAGGTTATTTACATTAGGAGCAATCAATGGTCAGCCACTGTTGCCCGGTTCATAATCCATTGTTCACTATCCATTAACTACCATGGCCAAGAAAAAACAATCTGATCCCAACGAGGCGGACGCTGAAAAGCCCCGCGTGCATAAAGACCTCGAAGGCTTCGATATCCAGATCAATTCCTTCGGTGAAATCACCACCAGTTTCGACATGGACCGCGTCAACGAATTCCTCAATAAAAATGTGGATGACAAAAAACTCCGGGATCGTGAAGACATCCCCGGCCGTAAAAAGCGGAAGAAAAAAAGCAAATCCGAAGAGGAAGAGTAGGGAAGGATGGACAGGGAGCAAAGCGGGGCGCCCCGTGGCGAACAAAGCGCCAAAATAGACTTGCGCCGCCTAAACACGTAAACTCTAAACACCTAAACAATACCCATGACATCACACGAAATAGACTATAAAATCATCGGCGAAGACATTCAGGTAGTGGAGGTCGAGCTTGACCCCAACGAGACCGTTATCGCCGAAGCCGGGGCTATGCTTTATATGGAGGATGGCATTCAGTTCGAGACTAAAATGGGCGATGGCTCCGAGCCAAACCAAAGCATTATGGGGAAGATTTTCCAGGCTGGAACGCGGCTCATTACCGGGGAATCGCTCTTCATGACGCACTTCACCAACCGGGGATACGGTAAAAAAAAGGTGGCCTTTGCGGCACCCTATCCCGGTACGATCATGCCGATTGATCTACGTCTGATTCCCGGCAACGAACTCATTGTGCAGAAAGACGGCTTCCTGTGCGCGGCCTTGGGAACGAGCATGAAAATTCACTTCAACCAGCGCATCGGTTCAGGCTTGTTCGGTGGCGAGGGCTTCATCCTGCAAAAACTGCGCGGAGATGGCATGGCGTTCGTGCACGCGGGTGGCGTGATGATGGAGCGGCAGCTCAATAACGAGATGCTGCGCGTGGACACGGGCTGCGTCGTCGGCTTTGAGCCCAGCATCAGCTTCGACATACAGCGGGCGGGCGGCCTGAAATCAATGGTGTTCGGCGGAGAGGGAATGTTCCTGGCTACATTACGGGGCACCGGGAAAGTTTATCTGCAATCCATGCCGATCTCGAAGCTTATCGACCGTCTCTCGCCTCGTGGAGGAAATGCCAAGAAGGAAAGCGGCTCAGTACTGGGTGGCTTGGGAGATTTGTTCGAAGGTTAAAAGCTTGATCCTGAGGTTATGCAAGGCCGGACCATGGATGGTCCGGCCTTTTTATTTGCAAAATCAGTAAAATGCCCTTTTATATTTATATAAAAGATTTTTATATATAAAATTGTATATTTGGTTCAATTTTAGCAAACCCTAATCCTCTTTAAAATCATGTTCAAAAAGAAGCCAGCTACTCCCAAACCCAAAAAATCTTTCTTCCGCGAGTGGGCTGACTCGCTGCTGTTTGCAGTCATTGCCGCCACGCTGATTCGTTTTCTGACTTTCGAGGCATTTGCTATTCCCACACCTTCCATGGAAAGTACCCTCATGGTGGGTGACTATTTGTTTGTGAGCAAGCTACACTATGGCATCCGCACGCCCCGCACACCCCTGCAAGTACCTTTGACGCACCAGAAAATCTGGGGGACCGACATCCCCTCGTTCAGCGATGCCATTCAGCTGCCCGTGTACCGCACTCCCGGTTTTTCGGAAGTCAAAAGCGGCGATGTGGTCGTGTTCAACTACCCGCCCGGCCTGGCAAATGAAACGGAGTATCCTGCCGACATGAAAACCTATTATGTCAAGCGCTGCATCGGCACGCCGGGCGACAAGATCAAAATCGGACGGGAGGTAGTTTTCGTGAACGGCAAAGAAATGCCAGCTCCGCCCCGCGCCGAGACGTTTTATTTTGTTAAAACAAAGGAAAACCTGAACGAACGATTCTTTCGCCGCTACGACATCGTCAATGACTTCAACTCACCCGATGGGCCTTTCATCAATTGGCAGCCTGTGGAGGCTTATGACGAGTCCACCAAAACCAATGTACCCATTGGCTATAATGTCAACATGACGCAGTCCGTATTGGCTCAATTCCGGGAAATGGAATGGATTGAGCGAATAGAACCGACTACCGCGCTGCCCAATGTAGCGGAGCCGGGCGCATACGGCAGTGCTGCTTATAACTGGAACCGCGATAACTACGGGCCGCTGATCGTGCCAAAACAGGGCGCCATTATCCCGATCAACGAAAAAACAATTGCCGTGTACGGGCCCATTATAAAACGTTATGAGGCTAATAAGAAGGTGGAAGTGGCCCCCGGCATTATTAGTATCGACGGGCAGGTAGTCACTTCTTACACTTTTAAGCAGGATTATTACTTCATGATGGGCGACAACCGCCACAACTCCGAGGACTCGCGTTTCTGGGGATTCGTGCCCGCTGACCATATCGTGGGCAAGGCGGTATTTGTTTGGATGTCCATCGATCCGGTAGCTGATCAGGTCTGGAATAAAATCCGCTGGAATCGCCTGTTCCGGGTGATCGAGTAAATCAGACCGGCAAATACACGCTGAAAGTAGCCCCCTCGCCAACCCGGCTACTGGCCGATATGGCCCCACCGTGGTTGACGGCCACTTTCTTGCAAATGGCAAGGCCGATGCCCGTACCGCTGTACTGGCTCTTGCCGTGCAACCGCTGGAAAACTTCAAAAATCCGGTCAATGTATTTTTCTTCGAAACCGATGCCGTTGTCCGTCACATCGATGCGGTAGTAGGCCTTTGCTTCCCGCCCGAGGTTAACAGCGGAGGGAATGTCTTCGGCATTCACCTTGGTGGTACTAATGCGAATTACCGGGTCAATGTCCGGTTTCTGGAACTTAATCGCATTGCTTAATAAATTTTGGAACAATTGCGTCAGCTGGCTGGCATCACCCTGCACCACGGGCAGTGGCTCCGCTATAATTGAGGCCCGGCTATCTCTGACCCTGAGTTCAAGATTACTCAGCGCATTGTTTATTATACCATCCAGCAAAATATCACCGGTAGCCTGCTGCCGGGTGGTGATGCGTGAGTAAGTGAGCAAATCATCAATCAGTATCGACATCCGTTTGGCCGCCGACTGCATTCGGTTGAGGTAGTCGGCACCATCTCCGAGCTGGTCTTCGTAACGTTTTTTCAGCATATCGCCGAAAGCCTGGATCTTTCGCAGCGGTTCCTGCAAGTCGTGGCTGGCCACATAGGCGAACTGCTGCAGGTTTTCGTTGGACCGCCGTAGTTCCTGCACCGATGCTTCAAGCTGCTGAGTGCGCTGCCTGACGAGTTCGTCTAGCCGAACCTGTATTTGCTTTTGCTGATGAATATCGGTGATCGTACCTAGCCAGGAGACAATCTCTCCGGCTTCGTCCCGAATGGCCGTTGCCCGGGCGAGGTGCCAGCGGTAAGCTCCGTCGGCTCTTCTAAGGCGGTATTCCGTCGTGTAGGGTTGCCCGGTTGTTAGGGCGTGCGCCATTTTTTCGAGCGCATTTGGCAAATCGTCGGAATGGGTAGCCTTCTCCCACCCACCATTATAGGTTTCCTCAGTATTTTGCCCGGTGTAGTCATACCAGCGCTGGTTGACGAAGGTAGGTTCGCCTGTGGGGGTGGTGGTCCAAGCCATATTAGGTATGGTTTCCAGCAGAGTCATGAAGAGCTTTTTCTCAGCTTCAAGCTTTATCCGGGCCAGTGCCTGCGGGGTGATATCCTGCATTGTGCCGTTGAAGCGATAGACTTGCTGATCACTTCCGAACCAAGCCCTTCCCTGAACCCGCACGATTCTTTCTTTCTTGGTCAATTTATGAATGATCGTATACTCCGTGTCGTAACGGCCACCGGAAGAAATATCCAGCGCATTAGCTATGGCTTTTTCCACTCGCTCCCGGTCTTCTTCGGCAATGGCATCCAAGGCCATCGAGAGCTTGGTTTCTTCCTGCGTCGGCAGTCCAAACCATTCCAATAACCGATCATTTGCTTTAAACTGGCCAGTGATCGGGTTGTAGTCCCAGGTGCCCAGTTCCGTCGACTCTATGGCAAAGTGCAATTGGTCATTGCTATCGGCCAGTTTTTTAAAGGTATTGACTTTTTCAGTCGTTTCCGTACAGGTTGTCAACACAGCCTCCACCTGACCGGACTCATCGAAAATAGGGCTGTAGCTGAACGTCCAGTAAATGTCTTCGATTCGGCCGTTGCGATAAAAGGGGATCAGCTGATCCTCGCTCCATGTTGCTTCTCCGGTGAGGCGAACCTGATCGAGTAGCGGCTTTATGATGTCCCAAATTTCCAACCATATTTCGGTGGCAGGCTGGCCCAGGGCATGCGGGTGCTTGCCGTCGTTGCCAAGGCTGGGTCGATAGGCGTCGTTATAAAAACAAAGCAGATCCTCGCCCCAAAACAGAAACATGGGGAACCTGGAATTAAGCATGATTCCCAGCGTAGTCCGCAACCCCTGCGGCCAGGTGTCAGGCGTTCCCAGCTGAGACTGGGACCAGTCCATAGTGCGTATCCGGTGGCCCATCTCCCCGCCGCCGCGCAGGAAAGCGTATTTAACCGAATCATCAGCGGTATTATCTAGCGGCATTTGTTGTGTGTAGCTATCAAGTAAGTAAATATAAGGCAAGATCGTCAACTACTTGAAACATTGGTGAAAGGCAATTGTTAAACCATTTTAACTCTCAGGACTCTACCTGGTGCCCTCCAGCAACCAATGGCACGTTATTTACGTACTTATTAGGAACAATTCCATAATTTTTTAAAATACCTATGAAGATTAGAAACACATTTTATGCCCTGGCCACCGTACTCATCATGGTTTCCTGCGGTACTTCAGCGCCTACTTCCAAGTCAGCGCCCATCGAACATACTATCTGGGACAAACTACTTAAAGAACATGTAAATGGTAATGGCCTGGTCGACTATAAGGGATTCAAAAAGGATCAGGCTCAATTGAAACAGTATCTTAACCTGATCAGCAGCAATGCCCCTGGCAGTAAGTGGAGCAAAGAAGAAAAGCTGGCCTACTGGATCAACGCCTACAATGCCTACACCGTGCAACTCATCCTTGATCACTACCCGCTGAAAAGCATCAAGGACATCGGCTCGTCCATCAAAATTCCGTTTGTCAACACCCCCTGGGACGTGAAGTTTATTGAGATTGGCGGCAAGAAAATGGATTTGAACAATATCGAGCACGGCATAATCCGCAAGGATTTCAACGAACCCCGTATTCACTTCGCCGTGGTGTGCGCTGCCATGTCCTGCCCCCCACTACGCAATGAAGCATACACTGCCGATAAGCTCGACAAACAGCTCGACGACCAGGGACGCGCATTTCTTAACAATCCGAGACTCAACGAGGTAACCAAGGATAAGGCCAGCGTTTCCAAAATCATGGACTGGTACGGTGGTGATTTCAAGAAGAAAATGCCGATCAAAGACTGGATCAACAAATACGCCAAGACCAACCTGCAGACCAACAATATCTCCTATAAGGATTACAACTGGGCGTTGAACGAACAGAAGTGACTTTGAACGCTGGGTTTTGGACGCTGGATGATGGATGTTAGACACTGGACGTGAGTCCAATATCTAACATCCAAAATCTAAAGAGTCCTACTTGGCCATCTTCAGCGCCTCGGTAGTTGTGTAGTATTTCGTGATCATGTTCGGAACTTCCCAGTCGGGAAGTTTTCCGTCCTTCAGGTACTCCATGTACTTGCTGGCTACCTGGCCGAAGTGGGCTTCGTGGCCATTATCGTACTTGGCGGGAATCATCACCTGCCAGCCATTCGAATTCTTTTTCAGCTCAATGCCGGGGTACATGGCCTCCACTTTTTGGAAGGCGGCTTCCATGGCCTCATTGTACCCTTCCTGCTGACCAACGGCTTCAATGTAAAGCATTGGCTTGTAATTCTGCTCCTTTCCCTGGCGAATAATCAGATTAGCCTTGGACCCCCGCATAATCGAGTAGTGCGTGTCGGCGGCACCTTCGGGAGCCTGGAAGTTCCAAAGTACCTTCACCTGGGCATGAATGTCTTTGAGAGTATAGTTTATTTCGCCGTTTGCATACACGCTCAATGTGCTGTCTTTCAAAGATGAGGTCAGGTAATCGGGGTAGGTGTCCAGCTTGGTGACTTGCTTGAACTGCGAAGGCGTAAGGTCGGTGGTCCAGCGCCTGGCCGAAATCAAATTGACATCAGAAGGATTCACTACTTGCTCAGGGAATGCAGCCCACTGAATCAGGTCCACCAGGTGTGTGTTCACATCCACAATGCCTTCGCCCTGCTGCTTGGTGTCGAAAAACCAGGCCGGCCGCACCAGCGGACTGCCGGATACGATTTTGGAGAAGTGGTGGACGCTCTCCTTGCTGATGGCAGGCTGCTCGGTGGTCCCTTTCTGTAGTTCACCAAAGAGAGCTTCCTGCTGGGCCAGTTCCTTTTGCAGCGTATTCGTGATTTCGTAGCGCTCCGTCATGATGTCGTAGAGCAGCACATTGTTCTTCTCGGCAGAATCGAAGGCTTCTTTCAGTAATTCGAAGCCTTCGGAATCGATTGCCATCGGCTTGTCAGCGAGCACGTTCAGACCCGCGTCCACGGCTTTTTTGATGTAGTTGGTTTTCTTCTGGTTGTTGCCAGCCAGCACCAGTACGTTGCCGGGCTTGTCGGCCAACATCTTTTCAAGATAATCCGGCCCGGTATAGATTTCCTCCTTCCAATGCGTCGGCGACTCGGCGCGGGTATTGTACTGATCGACCTTTGCCAGGTAAGCTTTCACCTCCGGTCCATCGGGCGCGTAGACGTACACAACGGAATCTACCTGATCGTAGGCCGTTTTTTGTAGCAAATCAGCATGAAAATGGCCGGGGTCGAGGACGATCAGCCGTAGTTTGTCAGACACGTCAGTGGTTTCTTTGGCGGTGTTGCAGCCTTGGTTCATGGCCGAGAGCGCGATGAGGGCGGAGAGTGTTAGGATCTTCTTGAGCATTATTTGTTATTGGATAATTGAAAATGGATGATTGGAAAAGCTGATTTTCACAATAGAAGTATGATCACTACCGTGAATACACCACTTTCCCATCAATGATTGTCATACTGATTTCGATATTTTCATCAAATAAAACCACATCAGCCGCTTTTCCTACTGTCAATGAGCCGAGGCGATCTTGCTGACCCATAATCCGGGCGGGCGTGGCGGTCATCATCTTTACGGCATCCAGAAGCGGGACGTGGGCTTGCTGTGTCATCGTGCGCAGCAGCCGGTCGGCCGTAGCGACGCTCCCGGCGAATGCTGTACGATCGGGTAGTTTCGCGACGCCGTCTTCCACCAATACTTTCAGGCCGTTGTCTAGTGGACCAAGGATGCTGTCGCCGGGCGGCAGAGAAGCGGCCCGCATGGCGTCGGTGATCAGGGCGATTCGATCGGGACCTTTTATTTTGTAGATTAACTGCAAAAGTGGTGGCGGCAGGTGAATGCCGTCGGTGATGATTTCGACATCCATATCGTCCAGCAGGAACGCACTTTCCACCGCTCCGGCGTAGCGGAAGGCGTCGCGACGGGTCACGCCGAGCATTCCGGAGTAGAGGTGCGTCATCAGCGAATAGCCATTTTCGGCGGCCAGCACTACGTCTTCGTGAATGGCATCGGTGTGCGCCACGGAAGCAATGATACCTTGTGAACGAAGAAAACGGCCCATTTCCAGCGCGCCAGGTAGTTCGGGCGCAATGCTCCAGCGGGTGACGGAGCCCTGAGCCCGGCGGATGATTTCGCGATATTCCGTAGGGTCGGGGTTGCGGATATAACGCGGGTCCTGCGCCCCGCGCTGACTCATGGCAAAGTACGGGCCTTCCAGATGGAGACCGAGAAACTTGGCACCTTTTTTATTCACTTTGTTAGCTTCCTCATACAATTCCAGCGTCCCGTAAAGGGCTTCCTGGCTGCTGGTCAAGGTGGTAGGTGACATCGCTGTAGTACCGAAGCGGGCGTGGGTTTCGGCTACTTGCAAAAAAGCCTCCAAAGTACCATCCATGAAGTCGTGACCGCCGCCGCCGTGCACATGCAACTCCACAAAGCCGGGCGAAACGTACTTTCCCTGAGCGTCTATTTCGGGAAGGTCAGGCGTATCGTTTCCGCGCTCCAGAACAGCCGTAATCAACCCGTTTTCTACCACTAATGTACCGTTCGGAATGGCTCGGTGAGGGGTTAAAAGCGTACCGTTGGTTATCTTGAAAGAAGAAGTCATTGAAAGGTCGTCAGGCGAGCAGGGAAGCCGAGTTTTTATCCAGATAAAGTATGCAGTCGTCGTGCGTTCGCAAAATACCCGCCGGATACTCGTTGCTGATCGGTAGCTCTGCGCAGTTCTTTACAGCTTGCGCTTTGCGCTCGTCGGGAACCGAACAAATGATGGATTTCGATTTGAGAATCTGCTGAATCGACATGCTGATGGCCTGTTTGGGGACGTCCTCCATCGTTTCAAACCAACCTTCATTGAATTGCTGACGACGGCAGGCCTCGTCCAACTCGACGACGATATAAGGCTCTTCGGTATGAAAATCCGCCGGAGGATCGTTGAAAGCCAGGTGGCCGTTTTCGCCGATACCGACCTGGGCGAAGTCGATCTGGTGGGCGGCAATAAGGTCGCCCAGTCGGGCGCATTCCTGCGCTGGGTCAGCAGCCTCGCCGTCGATGAGGTAATAGGCTTTCAGCGCGGGTACTTTGTCAATAAAACGTTCTTTCAAGTACTTCCGAAAACTGGCCGGGGCCGTAATGGGTAAACCGATGTATTCGTCGAGATGAAACATCACGACCTTGCTCCAGTCGATGTCGTCGTGCGTAAGCAGCCGTTGCAGGGTTTCGAACTGGCTCGTTCCTGTCGCCAGAATAACGTTGGCCTGCCCCTTTTCAGCAATGGCATTTTTAATGATCTCAGCGGCTTTGTCACCCGATTTGCGACCAAGTTCTTTATTATCTTTCGAGATATCGGTATTGAATTTCATTTGAATTGACAAATCAGTTTTTAGTAAATTATAAACTCCACCTTCTCACCAAATGCCCGTAAAAGGCATAGTAAACCAAATAAGCGTAACAGGGAATGAGCACCCAATAGGCCTCCCGCAGGCTGTACAAATCGGCAAAGTACCCGTATAGCAGCGGTATCAGGGCGTTTCCGCAAAGCCCCATGATCAGGATCGACGCCCCGAGCTTCGTGAAACGCCCCAGTTCATCCAGCGCCAGCGGCCAGATTCCGGCCCACACCAGCGAGTTGGCCAGACCCAGCAGCACCACGAACCAAATCGAAATATCGGCGTCGTGGCCCATGAAGCCGACCCGACCGCTGGCGAAGATAACCATAAACGTAAAGGCCATGCCCAGCAACGTGCAGATTCGCAAGGCGTTAACCTGACGGAGGAATTTGGGAATGAGTATGATCCCCAGAATGTAGCCGCAGATGGTCAGGAAAAGCGTGTAGGATGGAAACACCTTGGCTTCCAGCAGTCCGATGCCCATCGAGCCCGCGTATGCGATAATGGTATCGATGGCAATTACCTGCGTGCCGACGTGCAGGAAAATGGCCACGGCTCCGAGAATCAGGTGCGGGAATTTGAAAATGCTGTTTTTGCTGGCATTGGCCTGGGCAAGTTCGGGGCTTTCCTGCTCGGTGTTCAGTTCAGGCAGGGGTGAATAATACACCAGGATACCGAGGATGAAGAGAATCGTTCCGACCGTGGCGTATGGGACTATGACGCGCTGAATCAACTCATCGAGCGCGGCATTGCGCTCAACGTCGCCCATCGTCGCCAGTTGCTTAAAGAGATCGGAGTCGGTAGGGCGCAGGATGACAGCCGCAAAAAGCAAGGGGGCCAGGATACCCGCCGCCTTGTTGCAGATACCCATGATGCTGATGCGCTGCGCCGCCCGCTCCTTCGGGCCGAGAATAGTGATGTAAGGATTAGCCGCTGTCTGTAAGATGGCCAGGCCAACGCCAATCATGAAGAGCCCCAATAGAAATACTTCGTAAGTGCGCGAATAAGCTGCCGGAACGAAGATAAAAGCGCCCAAAGCCATCGCCCAAAAACCCACCATCATGCCTTTCTTAAAGCCCGCTGCTTTGAGCAGGTAAGCGGCCGGAACCGACATGACGAAATACGAAATGTAAAAGGCAAAAGCGACCAGATAGGACTGGAAACTGGTTAGTTCACAGGCAATCTTGAAGTAAGGAATCAGAATGGCATTCACCCACGACACAAAGCCAAAGATGAAAAAAAGTACTCCGACAATCAGAATGGAAATAATAGTATCCCGCTTGCTAAGCGAACTGGCGTCAACGGTGGTTGAGGGCATTTGTTGTTTAGGTGTTTAGTTGTGGAGTTGTTTAGGCTGACGCAAGCTCACAGCCGGGCAGCCGAGTTTGAACCTTCGTGCCTTTGACCGTTGACCCAATCAAACCGTCGGTGCCCATCCCTTTTCGTAGTCCCGTTTCCAGAGCTTCATCGCCTCCTTGTTGTTTTTGATGTGGCCGTTGCTGGAATCAATTTCCAACGCGCCGCTGGTACGCTGGGCGATGTTGCCCAACTGGCACAGCAGGGTACTTTGGTGGCCGCCTACAATGTCGGATTTGAGCTCAGTGCCTTTGGTGATCCCGTCGTGGAAATTTTGGAAGTGAAAAGCGTCCAGGGCCTGGGAAGGATTCATTTTATTACGCGGATCGATCACCAGGTCGTTCTTGACATCCTTCACCAGCTTATTTTCCAGGTCATAAATTTTGTACGAATTGCCGCTTTCGATCAGCAGCGAGCCCTTTTCCCCATAAAATATAACACCCACGCTTGAACCTTCCACCGAGCGACCATTACAGCTACGTCCCTCCCAGGTCATGGCGGTATTGTTCGGAAATTCCAGCGATATTACCTGGGTGTCGGGCGTTTGCCAGTCGTCGTTATACCGGTATCGTCCACCGGATGAGGTCACCTGAGTAGGGTAGTCTACGCCCAGCCCCCAGCGCATGAGGTCCACCATGTGGGTGCCGTTGTTGAGCGCCTCGCCGGTTCCCCAGTTCCAGAACCAGTGCCAATTATAGTGAATCAAGTTGTCCTGGTAAGGCTTACGTGGTGCGGGTCCCTGCCAGAGGTCGTAGTCGAGCCACTCGGGAACAGGTACCTGTTTGCCCGTGCCGATGGACGGGCGGTTGTTGGTATACCAGCCTTTGGCAAAATAAGGCCGACCGATGGTGCCGCCCTGTACTTCGGCGATACCCGCCGCCACGTTGGGCCACGAGCGGCGCTGGTTGCCCATCTGAATTACGTTCTTGTACTTTTTAGCCACCTCAAGTAGCATTTCGCCCTCGTTGGGATTGTGACTACACGGTTTTTCGAGGTACACATGCTTGCCCGCCTTCGATGCCAGAATGGCCGCCGGAGCGTGCCAGTGATCCGGGGCGGCAATGACGAGCGCATCCATATCTTTATTTTCCAGTGCTTTACGGAAATCCGGTATCGCTTTGGGAGACTTTTTTGTTAAGTCGGCTACTGTCTGGATACACTTGTCGGCGGCGCGGGAGTCTACGTCCGAGATGCTAACTACCTCGAAATTGGGCTGAATCGCAAAATTGGAAGCCAATGCCAGTCCCCGGCTATTCACACCCATTACCCCCAGAAGTACCCGTTCATTGGCCCCCAGGATTCGGGCGTAACTTTTGGGCGAGAAGCCGGGCAGGAGCCCGCCTAGTGACAGGGCAGCGGTTCCTGCCAGGGTACTTTTGATAAAATCGCGGCGGGAATTGGGTGGTGTTTTCATACGTTAATGCGAATATTGGGTTGAAAATCGTGCAGACTCCGTTTTAGCCCGTCTTTTTTTTAACAAATGTACTTCTTCCTTACAAGCCATGCTCACCAATCTCGAACACATCGGCATCGCCGTCAAAGACCTTGCCGCTTCCGACGCGCTCTTCACGAAGCTTTTCAACTCGCCGCCATACAAGCGCGAGGAAGTCGTTGGTGAAGGCGTAATGACATCTTTTTTTAGAATAAATCAAAGCAAAATCGAGCTGCTGGAAGCTACCCGCGAGGATAGCCCCATCGCCCGCTTTCTGGAAAAAAAAGGCGAGGGCATTCACCACATCGCCTTCGAGGTAGATGACATCGAAGCCGAGATGAAAAGACTGCAGGCCGAAGGTTTTACCCTTCTGAATGAAAAACCCAAACCCGGCGCGGACAACAAACTGGTCTGCTTCCTGCATCCGAAGGGGACGGGTGGGGTACTGGTGGAGCTTTGCCAGGAGATTGTCCCGAAGTCACAGGACGACAAAGAAAGAAGATTATGAAACTATGGAAATAGCCAATCGCAGATGCGGCTCAGAAAGGATACGCTACCGCAATATTCAGCACCAGATTTTCTTGCCGCCAAGATTTGTCGCGAAGATTGAT
This sequence comes from Persicitalea jodogahamensis, assembly GCF_014651615.1. Lineage (GTDB taxonomy): Bacteria > Bacteroidota > Bacteroidia > Cytophagales > Spirosomataceae > Persicitalea > Persicitalea jodogahamensis. The sequence continues at coordinate 437,963 of NZ_BMXF01000001.1, forward strand.
TTGATCGAACACCCACGGGCTACGTGGCGTGGGTAAAACCTGATACCAGGGCTTGCGGAAGGGAGTGGCAAGATCAAGGCGAAACACAAGAAACGAAAAATCGAGCCGCAGTCCCAAGCCGCCTCCTATGGCTACCTGTTTGTAGAAGTCTTTTGTGAATTGGCCATAGGGGTACTCTTCTATTTCATTATAGTTCCAGACATTGCCCGCATCGACGAATAACGCCCCATTGATGAGTTGGGAGAACTTGATCCTCAATTCGGTGTTGAGTTCCAGACGAATATCTCCGAATTGGCTGTTGCCAAAAACCGATCTCTCGGGAATACTGTTTCCCGGCCCCAAAGTACGGGATCGAAAAGCCCTGATCCCAGTAGTACCACCCGCAAAGTACTGTTTAAACTGCGGAAGTGCTAGTGAGTTCCCATAGGGGATACCCAACCCACCAATGAATCGATTGGCCAGCCTGAGAGAGGGCGACAGGTCGCGGTAGTAGCGAACTTCACCATCGAAACGGGCGAATTGCTCGAAGACAATATCAAAAAATCTTCCATCATCGCCCCCGACAGTTTTGTCCAGCAAATTGGCAAAGTTACCAGCCAGATTGATTCCACCACTCAGGAAAATTTGATCACGGGCAAAAGGGCCGGGCGTTGGTTTATAAGAAATTGTGTATTGATTTTCCAGAATCAATTTGTCGTCAAGTACTTGAGTAACAAACCTATAAACATCCCTCGGACTTGTTTGGGGATTGAAAATAGTATCGACAAAAGCTTCACTTATGTTTCGGGGACGGATAAAGTTTATTCCGAAAGGTGTCAGTGTGTGTTCTACTTCTACATTTTTTCGCCACGAATAACCGCCTGATGCCCTTAAAGAAGTCTGTGTGTAAAGTCCTCCCTGCGTTAGCGTTTCATACCCTGCCGTAAGTATGGTACGTGGTAAAGCCTGGTTGGTAGCCGGGTTGACGTGATAGAACGGAATAATAAACCGGGGGAAAGACAATTCGCCCTGAACATTAAAACGCAAAAAATTATTGACATCCCTATTGGTTTGCCCTTCTGGAATACCCCCAATCTGCCAATCTACCCCCACGTTGGAACTTAGTCTCAATAGTTCCGCTCCCCGGAAGGCGTTCTTGTTGCTCCACGATACGTCCACCTGCGTACCCGCCAGGTTGTTGGACTTGGTCAGGCCGCTCAGTTCTGTCCGCAACGATTTCTTTTTGGCGGGCGTCAGGTAGTAATAAGCATTGAGAATGGCAGAATCGGAGCGAGGCACTAGTTCGAAGCGGTTCTTGACGAACTTGAAATTGTTTAAGTTGATAAGCCGCGAGAGCGACACGTCATGCAGCTCACTGTTGTAACGGCTGCCTTTGGTAAATCCAATAGCGTCGTCGAAAATGCGGGATCTGTAATTATCCTTCGGATCTACGATGTTCAGTCCGCGCCTCATCTTGGCCTGTGCGGGCATAGTGTCAGGCGAGAGGGCGTTGTAATCGGCATAGACATAAATGTCGCCGATGTAGTACTGCTTTAATGCCAATTGCGAAGTCGTAGGCTTTACTTTCAGGAAGATATTCACCGCATGGGTACCTTCAGTAGAATCGACTTCGGCGATCAGATAATCAGGATTAAAATAGTAATAGCCCTTTTCCTTAAGAAGTCGGTCGACCCGACTGCGTTCGCCTTCTATAACATCCAATCGATAAGGATCACCTTCCCGTAGTAAACTACCCCGTCCCGCCTCTTTTGTCAAAAGAAAGTCTTTATTGAACTGCTTGATAGTATCATCCACGGCGTAAACTACCGTATCAATATAGTAGCGGGGTTTCGCATAAGCCTTGTATTCGGCAGTAGCAGTAGGGCGCTTCTTGTTCTCGACAATTTCGCCGGTGACCGTGGAGCGGAAATACCCCTGATTTTGCATGTAGGCGGCCAGAATTTCGGCGTTGGCCGTCACCACACGCTGATTGGCCAGTACGGGCGGTTCCCCGAATTTTTTACGAAACCAATTGCGAAAGCCCTTTTCTTTGCGTGGCGTTCCGATCCAGTAGTATAGCCAAACCTTATAGGGAAAACCAAAGAGCGTAGCGTTGGGAGCCGGGCGCAGCATCCCCTCCAATTGGCTTTCGAGACCACTTACCTGCTTCCTGGCTGCTGAGTCAGGAATTACCTCTACGCTGCCTCCCACATAAAGGCTCTCGCCAGCAGGCACGTACTTTGACACCGAGCAACCGCCCGCGGCCAAAGCCAATAAAATCAGTATAGTAAGCTTTGCTCTCATTCTATGCTTAGATCTTTCTGGAATAACTCCCGGAACTTGTCATAGTCCAGGGTCACAATGAAACTCACTCCGGTTTCAATGATGAAACCCTGCAATACCGCCTGGTACTGGTTCTTGCGGTAAGCCCGGACGAGGTACTTGCCATCCTTAGTGAGGGCATAATTCACAGCCACATTGTCGAAGACTTGATTGGTGGAAGAACCACCTGCCGCACCTCCGGTATTTTCCAATTCAAAATTTCGACCTACCGACACCGTCAGGCGATCATTCAAAAATTGTTTGCTTAAGCCCACATTCAGGTCAGTCCGGGCAGCACCGCCTTCAGCCTGGGAGTTAAGGTTGAAATTGACGTTCACGCCCTTAATGAGGTCAGAAGCGAGCAGGTTCAACTGGTCAGTCAGCAACTGGCTTACGCTCTGCCGGGCAATGCCCTCGGCATTGAGGCCCGAGGAAGAACTGCTGCCCGGCTGGTCGGTGAGGAATTTATTTAAAATTAAGAGGGCGAATACCTGCTTGTTCAATTCGGCGGGGTTGTTTCGTAAGTTCGACAAGCCGCTGTTTTGGTTGATGCTTTGGGCATCATCGCGATTCAGGGTACTTGAAGCCACGATGTCGAAAGAAACGTTCGGATTCAGGAGACTGCCGTTTATTTTCAACTGCACATCCAACGGTGCTTTCTCCGAATCTTTGGCATTCCAGGTCGAGGGCGCCCCCAGCGCGGTCAGGTCAGCATTGACAGTATAGATAGCCGTGATGTCCACTTCGGCGGCCATCGGGTCGCCCGTCCAGAGGATGGTGCTGCCCTTCTGAATGGTGAATTGCTTTTTAAGTACCTCGAATGTGAGGTCGTAGGAGCCTTCCGTCAGTTCGTAAAGGCCCAGCAGGTAAAGTTGACCGTTGGGTGCGATACCCGTATTAAGCTGGGCGTTGCCGCGTACCGTGATGTTGTCCCCGTTCAGTTCGTCAATCACGATCGTGAACTTTGAGTCGTCGTCGGCCTCGATGTTCAGCGAGAGTTCGGAGGCGAAGTCCACAGCCATGTTGGCGTCCATCTTCAAAGTATCAGACTGCGCCATGTTGGTCGAGTCGCTTTTATCCACGAACCTCACAATACCTTCGGCAGATTCGGCCCCGGCGGCATCATTGGGCATAATGACCGTGATATCGCTGCCGCCTTTTACTTTGATGGTACCATCGATCACTGACTCGGAGCCTCTTCCTTTGACATTCAGCGCCATATCGATCACTCCTTTGCCATAGAAAAAGTCGTTGTCCTTACGGCTGGCATCCAGAACGGTGAAGTCACTAGCGTTGATTTTCAGGTTGTACCCCACATCAGGAATAGTGGCGATGGATACATTGCCGTCCACGGTAAGCTTCTGATTCAGCGAATCCTGTACCGTAAAATTACTGAATACAATGTCCTGACCCCTGAAGTCGATCGTCTGTCCGTTGAAACGGTACCTTGCTCCGAGTTGCTTTACATCGAAAGCCACGCTGTCGAATTTCATCTGTCCGTTCAGCCGGGGGCTGTCGGTACTGCCTCGTACGGTAAGTTTGCCCGTCAATGCACCCTGGGCTCTTTCCAATTCCCCGAAGCTGAATGCCTGCAGCGTTTTGGCACTCAGACGATTCATATTTATATCAAAATTCAGCGCGTTGTCGCCTTCCAGGATATAGTCGCCCGTTAACGTCATGTCATTCAGGTCGCTGTTCAGTTTCATGTCCAGGGCGATGCGATCCGCACGCTCATTGGTAGCGTTGACTGTCAGATCACCCACCGGGATCTGGGTGACGGACAAGTCCTTTAGTACCAGATCCCCCGTGAACGAAGGTGTTTCCATGTAGTTTTTCAAGACAATTTCGCCATTCAGCTTGCCGTTAGCCAGGGTTGAATCCTGGGTGGCAAGGGCGATAAATTGCCCGATACCCAAACTGTCGAGTTTGATGCTCAGGGGGCCATTGGGTTCGCTGGTCAGCGAGTTGATATTCAGACTCTGTCCCCTGCGATTGATCCCGAAATCTTTGGCCAGTAGTCCGGCGTTTCCGTACTGTACGTAGCCCGTCGCGTTGGCATCCCATGTTTTATAATCGAGTAGCAACTCGTCGCGCAGCGTGAATCGATACGAACTATCGGCGTAAGCCAGTCCGCCTGGCACTGTGTGTCGGGGATTGTTTACTGAGTCACGCACCATGAGGGTAAACAAGGCTTTGCTATCGGCCATCGTGCCATTTAGGGAGGCCTTCTGTACCCGAAAACTTGAAGTCTTGAGTTTGCCCACATTGCCCGCGAAAGTGGCTTCCTGCCCGTTGCCGGCCATCAGAAAATTAGTTTGCTCAACGCGCATGGTGTCGTATTCCACCAGCGGCATTGTCAGGGCCAACCTCATGGTGGTATCTTTCTGGCTGTCGATTTGCGCCGAGAAATTCACCCGATCCAGTTTGGTCAGGCCGGGGGCGAATTGCTGAATAAGCGGATGGTTGACGACCTGCGCATCCAGTTTCATGTCGTACGGCCCTTCGATGGGTTGGTAGGAAACGTCCGGCACGGTGAAGTACTTATTGATTTCGGTCAGAACCACATCGGCGAGCCGGGCATAGTCAAACGTCCCAGACAAATGGGCCTGCATGAAAGGCGCGTCCACGGTTGCTTCTTTGAGGTTCCCGTCTGCCGTTAGGCGCACGTCCACGCTGTCGAGTTTAACGGGCTCACCGTCGGTGGTTAATACGAAGTTCCGCACCGCGATCACACCCAAAGGATTGGACGGATCGGTGGAGGTGAGGTTCGCATCGATTTGGCCCTGCAAACTGAGTGCTTCCTCGTAAAGATTCAGGGCTTTAAGATTGATTTTGCGGATGTCGGCATTCGCGTCTACGGTTGGGTACTCCCCGTTCAGGTTGGCCTTTGCGGTGAGGTTGAGGTCAATGTTGCTGTCGGCGATATTGGCCGTGAAATCTGCCAGCCCGTTGTTGATGTCACCGTTCAATTTCAGGTTGTTGTAAGTATAGCCCTTAACAGATGCGCTCTCCACCGTTCCGTCCAGACGGGCCTGCATGGTTGTGGGCGAGAAGCCGCGTCCATCCACGTCAGTGGTCAGCGTTAGTTTGCCGAGTTCTTCGGGGGGCTGTTTCAGAAATTTACCCATATCGAACTCCGTGAAACTTAACCTACCGTTATAGGTTGCATTCACTGAATCGGTGGCATTCTTGACGTTGCCCGCGAATGAACCATTACCCAGCGAGCTAGCAATTTGGGCGTCCAGCGTGATATCGTCCAGTCCGCCTTTTATCTTTCCGGTAATGTTGAGGTTCTCGGGGAGTTCGATGGACGATGGCAGGGCACTATCGGGCAACATTTTCATTAAGTCCTGCCGGGTGGAGGCCATTTCGTCGATCGAGATGTTCACCGAGAGCTTGTCCGAATCAGGTAAGCCGCTGATGCGGCCACTCGTCCGTAGCACCGTACCTTCCAAAGTGCTGAAATTCGCTTTTGAAATCAGCATGTTGTCCACCGTACCGGTAATAAGTGCATCGCCTTTCAGAAGTCCATTGGGGCTCTTGGAAAAAGGCGGCGTATCTTTTAGATCGGGTACCAGCAGCAGCACATCGCTAAACGCCAGCTGACTGTTGACCAGCTTCATTCTGAGCTGTACTTTTCCGATGTCCTCACTCAGTTGGTTCTGATTTTTGTATTGTAAAACCAACTCATCGCGCAGCAGCGTTGAGGGAGTCTTTAAGTACATGTTTTTCAGAAATGTCTGTTTTTCGGCGTAGGCAAAATCGGCTTTAGCCTGTTGTACCACAAAGCCGCTTTGCTCCCGTAAAGCTGACCTTTCCAGATTTCCTGAAATATTGGTATCGCTGAATTTGAAATTGCTCAAATCCGCCGTGAAATCGCTGATACCCAAATGCGCGAAGTCAATTCCCTTCGGTTGCTTGGGTGAATTATTGTCGTCGTATTTCAGATCGTTATTCGTCAGCTTGATACTACCTACATTTATATTCCAGCCAGGAGTATTATCGGGAGCAGGGCCGGAAGAGGTAGCTGGCGTTTCGGGATTTGCAAGCTTAGCCATTTTCTTCTGCTCGACGAAAGCGGAGGTATTTTCCAGCAATACATTCCGTACCGAAACCTGCTGACTTTCGAGATAGGTTTTGTCAATACGTCCCGCCAGTTTGCCCAATTTGACACCACTTTTAAGGCCTGAAACGTCATCCGTGAAATTAAAAATCAAATCCTGCACGCTCAGATTGCCCAGTTGAACATCCAATGTGTCTATTTGGGCGTCTTCCAGGGCCGAAGGCTTGGTTTTATCGGGGTCGGCAATGGTTTCCACTAAGGCCTCGTAGGTACGCACATCGGCGCGGGTACCGTTCAACGTAATGTTGGTGGGATGATACTGGGAGAGTGTAGGGTTGAATTTATCGAACAGAACGCGGGCGTTGGAAATATTGGCGTCGGCATCGGTGCCGATGACCGCATCCTTGTAAGTCAGATGGACGCGCTTCAGAACAAATTCGTCCAACCGCATTTCGAGCGGACTGGACGTTGTGTCCACCGGAGTGGGTTCCGTGCTGGCAAATGCATCGGGAATGAACTGGAAGTTAAACACAGTATCGGGCAAAGTGCGGTTCACTTTCAGCCGAATGCCCTCCATTTCTATTTGGTTGATGCCGATATTGCCCTTGATCAGTGACCACATGTCCATATTCACGTACAGCCGTTCGCCCGCCACCAGGGTATCGCCTGTTTGGTCTTCAATATACACCCCTTCCAGCGCTACCCAATCCGGGATATCCAATCGGATGGCTCTGATGTCGACACGGGTTTTGAGTTTTTTACGTAAAAAGGAAGTGGCTTGCCTAGTAAGGAAATTCTGTCCGGCGCTCGTTTCCAGCGTCCAAAAAGCGATGCCCACAAGGAGGAAGATTACCAGAAAGATGATAGCCAGAGCGGTTATTGCTTTCTTCATACTTTATTCAACGGACAGTTAGGGGCGCCTCGCAGAGAATGTGAACAACCGTTCTCGGTTCACTAGTTTAAACGCTCACGTGTCCTTCTTAGATTTGTTTCAAACAGAAAAGAATTGCTGGCTTGGTTGAAAAGCTGCGGGTGATCGTAAGTAGTAATCATTGCGATTGATTTTACGACCACCCACCCAGATGGTCTTGATTGCGAACTAGCGCTGGAAATTTTCCGGAGCAATGGTTTCGTTCACCGCTAGTTCGGAGGTGATGGCTATTTTGGAATTATCCTTGCTGCTGGTTTCGACAAGTGACGACGGGTACATAATCCCGTACGTTGATTTCTTATATTTATCATAATCGGTCGTGGTCACGATGCCGGACAGGGTTTGCTTCTGTCGCTTCAACAGTCCGGTCTTGGCATCGAAGTAAAGGTTATACTTAACCCCCTTGCCCTGCAACTCAACGTGGTGCACCGGCACGCCATCCACCTGATCCAATCCTACAAGAGTAGCAACCAAGTCGCGATCCTTATAATTGACGAACGGCACCAGAAGCTCATACATTTCCAGACGCATGTTATCCTGTTCGGCCTGGCTGAGATCTTTTACCTGGTAGCGAGTGGCTTTGTCACTACCGCCGATAGGGATTTTCAACCAGCCCTCGTTTCCTTTCACACCATATACGAAATCGCGCTTCATGATTGATTTCGTTTTGCTCATCGCCTTGTCGGCCATCGAGACATAAATCTGTGAGTCGTAGTCCGCGGACGAATTGGAGCTGTACGTACGCTTAAGTGAAAAGTTTTTAACATTTTTCCAGAGACTCTCGCCTCCGGTGGCGTCATAGTATTTGGCAAAGACTGAATCGACGGTCATATTTGCCTGGCCGAATGAAGTTGTAGCACATACGAGCAGCACCAGAAGCCCTGCGAAGAGTTTGTTAGTATGGAGTTTCATAGCTATTGAAATTGTACTTTTATGAACAAAAAAGAAGAACAGTCGCTTTTCGACTGCCTTTCTCAGACAGAGTGGGTAATCGAGGGTTTAATCATCCGCCATGATGGCAGCCGTGAGGTTCAACACGCCGTGACGCGCCACTTGTGCACCACCCCTAAACTACAAAAATTGTTCCAGCCATGAACCATATCGAACTAAACCTTACTCTTTCCCCCGAATACGCGGAAATATTGATGGCCGAACTGGCCGAAATGGGATATGAGTCCTTTGTTGAAACTGATACGGGGCTGGACGCGTACATTCCTGAAAGCGATTTCTCCGAAGAAAAACTACAGGAAACACTGGCCCGTTACCAGCCTGTTGCGCCTGTAAGGTTTTCCTGGCAGGTTCTGGAGAAGAAAAATTGGAATGCCGAATGGGAAAGCAATTACGCGCCCATTGAGGTGGGTGACGCCGTGCGGGTGCGGGCTTTATTCCACGAACCTGATGCAAGGTTTCGACACGAACTTGTAATCACACCCAAGATGTCGTTCGGCACGGGCCACCATGAAACTACCTGGCTGGTGATGAACGAGCAGCTCAGTCTGCCCCACGCAGGGCGTGCCGTGCTTGATGTTGGCTGCGGCACGGGCATCCTGGCAATTCTGGCGCGTAAACTCGGTGCGGCGGACCTGTTAGCCTTTGACATAGAGGAATGGGCGGTAGAAAATACGAGGGAGAATTTTTCGTTAAATGAAGCCACTGAACAAAGCGAAGTCTTTCAGGGTACAATTGATGATGTGCCGTTTGACCAACGTTTCGGCGGTATTCTGGCGAACATCAACCGCAACATTTTGCTGAACGAAGTACCGCGTTACGCGCAGCACCTTTTGCCTGGCGGCTGGCTGGTAGTCAGTGGATTCTACGAAATCGACGCCCCGGACATTATCGCCAAAGCCGAAAGCAGCGGATTGAGTTACAAGCGGATGAACACCCGGAACCAATGGGCGATGGTGGTCTTTGAGAAGTAGGCACGACCGATAAATCTGATTCTATGAAATTTAATCCTATATTTTTTGTAATTGCCCTATCACTCGGCAGCACGATTCTTCACGCCCAAAACCTGAAATTCTCCGAAGAGCCGGGAGCGTTCATGGTCGAAGCCAAGAAGGTCATGCAGGACAGCCGCAACCCGCTTTATGCCAAAACCGCCGCTGAACTGGACACCATCTGGATGAGTACTCCCTCGGCGGCGCAACAAACCCAGTTCGCGACCATTATGCGCAACATGGCGGCCAAAGGACAAAAGGCTGGTCCCATTTTCTACCTTCTTATGCGGAACTTCCGCACAGTACTTACTCAGCCTGAGGCCGACGTGAACGGCTTCCTGGCTACCCTCGGCCGTGCCAGCGAACTCTATGATGGGAAAACCTTCCAAAAGGTGCTGGAGAATATGCAACTACTCCTGGAAAAACGGCAGCTTTATTCTTCCAATTTCAACAAACTGTACGTGGTTGCCGGAAGTTATCGGTTTCGTTTTGATGATTCCAAGCCCGACCAGGATGCACCGGGTGCTACTGCTCCCGCCAATGATGGCTGGGATACGCCTTCCGACACCGCCGCGTTGGTTATGACAAGTACCGAGCCGCTCCCGACGATAACGGGGGCGCTGCTCGACCTCAAGGATGCCGCTTTTGCAATGGTTTCCGGTGGCGACTCCGCCGTGTTCGGACCTAGTACCGGGGCTCTGTCGCTGAGGGGGGGTACTTTTGTGGGCAAAGGAGGAAAGTTTGACTGGACGGTTGCGGGAGATCCTTCCACCTTCGCAGAGTTCACCGATTACAGCTTCAATGTAGTCAACCCCAGACTGAACGTTGATAATGCCATGCTGCATGACAAAGCGCGATTGCAAAAACCGGTTCAGGGTGTTTTTGAGTTTAAAGCCACCCGCCGCCCCGCCGGAAAGCCTACAACATTCCCCCGTTTCGTATCAAGGAAAAACGACGCTGTGCTAAGCAATACCCGCAAAAGCATGACGTACAAGGGCGGTTTCAGTCTGGTAGGAACGACTGTGTACAGCACCTCGCTCACTGGCGAACCTGCGCAGTTATACGTTACCTATCAGGACAAGCCTTCTTTCCGGGCCGCCAGTAAACGTTTCGTACTCACCGATTCTACTGTGTCGGCTAAGGTGGCCGAGTTCTCGCTGCCGTTGGGACGCGACTCGGTCTATCATCCCGGTGTCCGCTTCCGCTACAGCGACGACGCTGGCCAACTGCGCCTTGAGCGGGCCGACGGCACGCCCTATGCGGCTTTGCCTTATGTCGACACCTATCACAAAATGAACATCTGGGCGGAGGCGCTTCGTTGGGATTTTCCCAAAGAACAGGCGGAATTTTACATGATCGTAGGAAAAAAGGAAGTTCCTGCGCGGCTGGAATCCTTCGATTATTTTCGCAAGCAGCGCTTCTCGGGTATTACCGAAGACTTCGGCTTTCAGCCGCTCCTGATGGCCGCCAATTACGTACAGACGAAAAAAGTACAGTCTTTTTCACCTTATGACCTGGCCACGCAGTACCGCCAGGATGCTGCCATTATGCGCAATGCTCTGGAAACGCTCGCGCTGGATGGCTATTTCGACAGCAATCCGGAGGCCGATCAGTTCCGGCTGAGCAAGAAGGGAGTCATGTACATCCTGGCCAACTTGGAAAAGAGCGATTATGATAATTTTCAGATTATCTCTCAGTATCAAACCAACGGAGAAAATGCCAATGCCAGCATTTCGCTTAAAGACACGCTGCTGACTGTTCGGGGAGTTGAGCGGTTCGTGGTCAGCGACTCGTTGAAGATAATGGCCGTGCCTTCCGACAAGAAAGTGGTGATCGGGCGCGGGCGCGACTTCACGGTGAACGGTCAGCTTAAATCGGCCAACTTCCGATTCACGGGCAGCGGACTGAAATTCAATTATGATCAGTTTTTTGTCAATCTCAACCAGGTGGATTCCATTACCTACACGCCGCAGGATAAGTACGCCAAGGGCATGACGGGCGAGGTGGGTGGCCATGTAAAATACGAAAAGGGGGGTACTTTTTACCTCAGCGACCCCAAGAACAAATCGGGAATGCAGAAGGGCGGCAAGTCGCCGCGTTTGGTGATACCCGAAGGCATGACGGTATTTTTTGACCAGGAAATACGAAAGGACTTGAAATACAACCGTGAAGTGTTTTTTAAAATTCCGAAACTCGATTACGACAGCCTGGACAAACGCGACGTGGTGTTCACGGGTACTTTCAATTCTGACGGTATTCTGCCGCCCATCAAGACCACGCTGAAAAGCATGGAGGATAACTCGCTGGGATTTGAATACAAAAGCACCGAAGCCATGAAACTTTACCAGGGCAAATCGACCTTAAAATTGACTGAACCACTGGTAATGGACAATACGGGTCTGCGTGCGGCGGGCACACTGGCGCACCTGGCCGCCGTCCTTCCCGCCCAAGAAATGCTGCTAACTACCGACTCGCTACTGGCTTCCGGCAGCGAGGCTTCAATCAAAGAAGCGACTATCGGTAAGGGGTATTTTCCCAAAGTCGAGCTAAAAAACTACTCGCTCCGTTGGTTTCCCAAAGTCGACAGCATGTTTGTCGTTACTAAGGGCAATGCCTTTAATTTCTATGCGGGTACCACGCAATTGGAGGGCGGACTACTGTTGCGGTCGGCGGGCCTTTATGGTCAGGGGGAGCTGAAACGTAAGGATTCCGAACTGATTTCCCAGGATATAAAGTTCAATAAGGAAGGGTTCGTTGCTAACAAGTCGCAGTTTACGGTAACCGCCGGACAGGAGAAATCTTTCCGGCCCATTTTATTGGGCAAAAATGTAGACGTAGATTTCAACATAGCCAAAAATAGTGTGGAAATGACTACTACGGATACGGGCTTCGGTACCGATTCTTCCTCACTGGAATTCCCCTATGCTTCTTACCGTACTTCTATTAACAAAGCGCGCTGGAATATTGCCAATAAAACCATCGCCATGCAGGGCGACGTGGCCAACTCGACCTTCTCTGCCACCGCGCCCGACCAGGAAGGGCTGGCCTTCAACGGCTCCGCTGCTCTCTACGAAATTGAAAAAATGACGCTCAACGTCAGCGGTGTGCCCTATATCAAGACTGCTGACGTGAAAATCATTCCCAATAAGGGCGTTGTGAGCATTCGCAAAAACGGGGAGATGACCGAATTTAAAAATGCCCGCATTGAGATTGACACCCTTAATAGCTCACACCGCCTGAAAGATGCCAACATACGTATCAGTTCGCGGAATCGCTTCGAGGGCTCAGCGACATACCAATATGTGACCTCCCGGAAGGACACCTTCAATATTAAGATGGGTAACTTCGAGTTGCATGAAATAGGGGCAGCAGTAGCCGATAATTCTAAAAAATCGAAAAAGCCCGTTGGTACTGACACGAGATCTGCCGGGTATTACACCACTGCCCGCGCCCGCGTAACCGAGGACGATAAGTTTCAGCTGGCCCCCCGGATGCAATACAAAGGCGACGTCAATTTAATTGCCTACGAACCCGCTCTGCAACTCGACGGCCTCATCCGTCCCGCGCTGAAGCCCCGGCCCGACTTGTCCAGTTCTTGGATCACGTTCAAAGAAGATGGTACCGATTCGACGGGGATCATTTCGATTAAGGTCAATAAGGACTTGAAAAATGAAGTGGATCAGCCACTGTTCGCCGGGCTGCATTACCGCTCGGGCGGAGGGATGTACCTGAGTTTTCTCTCCCCTAAATTCACTGAGCGGGATCAGGATATTTATACGGCCAAAGGCAACCTGCGCTACGATGAGGAAAGTAAGGCTTTCGTAATTATGCCACCGCCGGGAGCAGACAGCCTCGTCAATGAAGAGAACGCCTTTGTGTTTGACGATCAGAAGGGTGTTGCATCGTTCAGAGGGCCGCTCCAGATCACCGAGCCCGCACTGGGCCGCGCCGCAGGCCAGGTAGATGTGCAGGTGGATAGCGCCCGCTACGAGTTCAACACATTGCTTATGCTGAACCTGCCCGCGCTGACGCCCATCGCGACCGAACTGGCTGCCAAGATCGTGCAGACCAACCTGGATGAGCAAAACAGCGATCCCGCCGAAGATGACCAGGACCGTCTGATGTCTAAGGTCGCTGCGATCGTTGGTCAGAAAGCTGCCGACGAATATCTGACCAAAATTGCCGCCGGCTACAAGCCGCTTTTCGAAGCTTCGCCCGAATTGGGCGCATCGATGGTGCTGTCGAATCTCAATCTCCGCTGGTCTGATGTCCACGGGGCGTATTTTTCAATGGGGCCGATCGGGATGTCTAACCTGAGCCGCAACGATATCAACGCCCAGATGGAGGGACAATTCGAGTTGCGCCGCACCGATGTCGGCGACGAGTTCAGCCTGTATCTGGAGCTCTCACCCGATGTATGGTTCTTTATGGACTACGCGCAGAAGCAGTTAGGTATCGTGTCGTCAGACGTAAATTTCAATGATCAAATCATGGCAAAGTCCCAAAATGCCAAGATCAAAGATGGCGAATTGATTCCACTGGGGTTTGAGGAGAAGAACCTGTTCCTTGACCGTTTCTCGGACTTTTATCAGCCTGCGCTCAAAAAGGCACGAATCGCCAAAGCCGCTGCCGCAAAGAAAGATGCCAAGAAAAAAGCTGAAAAAAAGAAAGCAGAGGCCACCGAAGGATTCTAAAAAAAGCCGCTTCGGTGCAATTATTTTGTATATTAACGCATTGTTAAGAGGAAGAGACCATAATTCCTTGGTATTCTGACTTGGCATTGTATTTTTGTGCGCATTTTTAGGATAATGCGCCCCGCACCTTGAAATAATACAAAATATGACTTTCGGTTTGTTTCTGATTACTTTTATTGGTGCCTACCTGCTAGGCTCCATTCCTACGTCGGTCTGGTATGGCATCGGCTACTTCGGCATTGACGTTCGCCAGCATGGTAGCGGCAACGCCGGGGCTACCAATACTTTTCGCATACTGGGCAAGCGAGCCGGTACCATCGTGATGCTGATCGACATCCTGAAGGGATGGACCGCCACCTGTCTGGCCTTGCTCTTGTACTATTTCAATGTGATTGGCTTAGAAGAACTTCTTTCTTACAAAATAGTCTTTGGGCTGGTCGCTATTGTGGGACATATCTATCCAATCTTTGTGAAGTTCAAAGGGGGCAAGGGAGTTGCAACGCTGCTAGGTATGGTGCTGGCAGTTCATAGCGAACTAGCCCTTGTTTGCATTACCATTTTCATTTTTACTCTGCTTACCTCACAATACGTGTCGCTGAGTTCGATGTTAGCCACCCTGGCCTTTCCGGTCTTCTCCCTGCTGGGCATGTTTGGTCAGCCCGAAACATTACTGGTTGTCTTCGGCTTCGTTATGTTTGTGCTGGTTGTCCTGACTCACAAAAAGAACATCGGCCGCCTGCTGTCGGGTAATGAAAGCCGGGTCAGAATTTTTGGTAACAAGAAAGAGTAAATCATGAAATCAGGACACTCCCGTATTTTCAATTTGCTGGCTATTTTCGTAGTCGGTTCCCTTCTGTCTTTTCCCGCTCATGCCCAGAAAGGCAGTCTCTCCGACCTGAGTTTTCTGGAAGGACACTGGCTAGGTACTTTCAACGGCGGACCGATCGAAGCTTCCTGGACAGCCCCGGCGTCCGAGAATATTATCGGGTACATCCGCATGATGAAAGACGACAAACCAACGATGTACGAACTATTTGTTTTTGAGCAAACCGACAACGGGCCCGTAGCGATGGTGAAACATTTCAAGCCGGGCATGGTGGCTCTGGAAGAGAAGGAAGTACACGATCATTACGTGTTTTTGTCCGCGAAAAAAAATCAGGCACTTTTCGAGAAGGACGATGCCAAGGTGCGCATTATCTACGAACGCCGGAAAAAGGATCAACTCGTGATCCGCAGAGGGAGCAAGACCA
This sequence comes from Persicitalea jodogahamensis, assembly GCF_014651615.1. Lineage (GTDB taxonomy): Bacteria > Bacteroidota > Bacteroidia > Cytophagales > Spirosomataceae > Persicitalea > Persicitalea jodogahamensis. The sequence goes on from NZ_BMXF01000001.1 coordinate 453,142, forward strand.
ATGAAGAGTGGCAGTTTGTGGATTTGTTCATATTTGAAAAAATCCCCTGAACAGATTTGAGGGTCTTGAAGCTGCAACGTGACTAGCTTCTACTTCGCATTATAGTTTCGGCTCCACCCAAAGTGCTGTGCAACTCATTACAAATAGCACCAGCCAAATCCAATCGTCTACCTTCTGTTGTCGCTGCGGTTTAGAACTTAGAGTGACAGCCGAAAACCGCGCCGCCCGCTGCGCCCGAACGTAATCGTTCATCCGGCGGGTCAGGAAAAGAGCGGATGTCGAATCTTCCACAAAGACTTCGGCCGAATCACCCAGCGCCAGCCAGCCCGCTTGTCCGAAAAAGTACTGAGACTTTGCTGAATATTCATTTAGTGGAGAATATGACAGTGCAAGCGTATCCTGACCGACTTGAAGCTGCCCAGGTAGTTGCAGGTCAGCATTGATAAGAATATCCCCCGAAAGGCATTTGAACAAAGGCGCCTCTGCCAATAACATACTTTTCAAAGGCGGCTGCACCTGCGCCAAAATCGTATCCCAGACTTTGGCGTAAGCCACACTGTCGCCACTAAGTTTGAGGGGAAAGGTTTCATTCAGCAGACTCACGCCCACTTTACCGACCTTACGCCAGACTGCCACGGGGTAGTTGGGCGTTAGCAGTTGCGGCAGTGATTCATTAAATTTGTAGGGTAAAGCGGTTAGGTTCGGCTGCAATCGTATCAAGGTCTCGGTGGTATTCCTCCTTACGGAAAAGCCCGTTCCCAACGCGCGGTTGATGATGGCAAAGTTCGCTTCGGGCTGAGTTGTACCGATGAAGAGCACGCTTTTTCCGGCGGCCAGGACTTTTTTTACCTGACTATTTGCGGCATTACTGGCATCGGTGATAATCACATCCGGCAATGCGTCTTTTTCGACGCCTTCGTTGATGGTGGTACTTTGCTGAATACCCTTGGAGACGGTCGTATTTATGGTTACGGCGTCCCCCCGGCGGCCCAACCATTCCGCAAGAGTGCGGCTCTCAAAATCGGGGTTGTCCAGAATAAATTGGTAAGAAAGTACCGGGCGCGGGCGAACGAAAAAGCGGAGTGTATCCACGAAAGTACTTTCAAGGAAAAGCTCTATCGAAGTACGGCCCTCGCTGAATGCGGGAAAAGTAAGCGAAAAGGATTTTTGCTTCTCGGAAATCTCGACGCTATCCAGCGTTTCTCCCGCGTATTTTATTTTGATCCATTGTTTTTCAGAAGTGTTCACAACTCCGGAAATGCGCTGCCATTCACCCTGCCGGAGGATACCTTGCCAACTGAGGTTTTGAATTTGATTTCTCGTAAAGTACGGTTGCCAATCCACTGCCCCAGAACCAATTTGTGAAAGCAGGTCAGCGGCAAAGTCCTGCCCCAAAAGGGTTAGCGAATCAAAGTTGTTCACTAATTTTTTCTTCAAAAACTCCTGCGCTCCGAATCGTTCTTTTAAGCCCAGGCTGTCCTGATATTGGCGGGCTACAGCATTGGGTACTTCTTGCCCGACCAGCATAGCCCGGCGAGAATCCGTGGTCGTAGTCCAGGTGGGCTGCATAAAGTACCCCAACAACACCAGCCATAGCAACAGATTGAGTAGCCCTTTAATCCATTTCCGACGCGGCGGCAAAGTCTTGTTTTTCCACAAAATTCCGGCAACTACCGTTAGAAAAGCCGCCAGCAAAATGAGCAAAACCCAGTGTAAGAAATCAGAAGAATTGAAGGGAGAATCGAAAGAAATCATAAAAGGCGTCGCCAGAAGGCGGCTTCCAGTTTCGGGTCGCTGCGGTGGGAGGAGGTAGTCTGCCAGGCTGGGTTGGCTAAGGGCATAAGAAATGCTTTTGCTCGCGTTTTCTCCTTGTCAGAGAGTTTTTTTCCACTCGCCAGTTTCTGCAGGTCGCCCAGCACTGCCCAGTTCTTTAGCCCGCTGTTGATTGTAGTTTCGGCCAGTTGGGCACCCACTTGCTGGACATCCCGCTGCTGCGTCGCCGATAATTTGGGTAGTTCCAGATACCCAAGTACCCGGCTCACCTTGACGGCCAGTTGCTCACGTTCGTAGCTCCGTTCCTGTCGGTAGCGTTCGTTGATTTTGTCGAGTTCGCCCGTCAGGCGGGTTTCCTTGATTTTCAGGGGCGGCGGATCGAAGCCACTTTTCTTGACGTAAGTACGGGCCTTTTGCTGGGCGGTTTTGAGATATTCCAGCGCCTTGTTTTCAAAGGGTAATGCCTTCTCGGGTTCGTACAGACGCAGGTGTAGTTCCGACTGCCACATTTGTTCCAGCGCCATTTTTAGCAGAGAGCGGGTAGATTGTTCGTGAAAAGTATTCACCTCTGCGTCATCGTGCGCATGAACATACTGCTCCATCAGCGCGGCCAGCGGGTCCTGCGACTCGGCCGGCGAGGTAGAGCCGTGATCGTGATCGTGTGATGGCGTTTCTACTACCGCCGCGTGTTCTTCTTCGGTATCATGCTTGTGCATGAATCCTTCCAGCGAGGCTCCGCCGCCGTCATGTTCATCCGGTGGACCTCCACCGCCAATATTCGTTTCGAATTCTTCTCCCAAAAACTGCCCGTAACGCAGCCGAAGTACTTTCTGATCGAAACCGATTTCATTAGAGGTAGATTTGAATTCTTTGTCGCTGATTTTTTTGCGTTTCGCGATCAGCTTTTCCGTGTCGATGATAATCTGCCGTTGCGAGCGGAAGTACTCCGGCATTCGGTTCACGGCCATCGTCGCCAGTTCGGATTCTTCCATCCGCGTAGTGTCGCGATACACAATGAAGTAGGTATCCGACTTGGTGAAATTGGCTTCCGGCTGACGGTTGTCCACGGCGGCCCAATAGTAGTACAATTCGTCGCCGGGCGTGAAATCCAGCGCTTTCAGGTCAAGTACTTTGGTGAGATTTGCTTCCCGGAAAGTACTTGGATTCAGCGGCAGACGAACTTCCCGGAACTTCACGTTCTCGCCCGAACCCCGCGCCAGCGTGGCAACGATGAATGCGTTCTGCACCCGAAAGTCGTCGGAGATTTTGGCCGAGACAGAAACCTTTTTGGCGTCGTTCAGTAAATGATATCGGTAGAGTTCCTTGCTCGCGGGCGTAATTTTGGGTGGCAAATCGGGCTGTGCTTCCAGCCGATAAAACTCCGACTGCCACACCAGCGAATCGTCCCGGTAGGCTTTCAGGTTATAAATGCCCGAATGCAGTAGTCGGTCGCGGTACTCATAAGTACCTCCTTTTTTCTGGAAAATATTCCCCTGACTTTTGCCGTCCGATAGCCGCAGCGAAATGCCTGCCGCGTTCGCGAGTTTGACCTGCCAGGCCAGCCGCGAACCACTCAGCGCCGCCACATTTAGATCCGTGGATTCGGAAGCCCGCAAACCTGAATAAGCCGGAGGTTGGACAGTCACTTGCGCCGATTGCAGACTGGGCGGCAGTACTTCCTGCTTTTCCGTTTTTTGATTAAAAACCTTTTGCTCCGTTTTATCGATTCTGCTTTTTGACTCAAGATAAGGTACCGTCAGCCGAAATAGAACTGCTCCCAGTAGCAGCAGAGCATAAGGCCAGAGCTGCGCCCGCCAAACGCTTGGTGGGGTTTGGCCTTCGATTTGGGCATACAATCGCTCCAGCTGCAATTGCTCCGCCAGATTCAGGTTTTCCTTGTCCAGCAACGCCAGGCTGTATTCGGTGCCTTGTACTTTTTGGTGAATGAGGGCGAAGGCTTCCGGTTTTTTGGGTTCGTAAATTTTAGTAATAAAAGTACCCGCCAAAATCGCCGCCACTGTGGCGGCCATCTGAATTACCAGCGAATCCGTTAAGGCCGAAGCGATTATCAACGCCGCGGCAGCCAGCAACGCGCAACGCAGCAGAGCATTGGCGTACAACTGGGTTCGGACCGAAGCAATCAGGCGGTGGAGTTCGCTCATGCGTTTCTTGTCAGGGCAACAATTCGCTCCAAAATAACAAGAATGAGCAATAGGATAAAAATGATTTGCTGCGTAGAGGCCGAAAAATTTCCGGCCATTCGGGTAGCAGGCGTAAATAAAGTCTGCCACTCCGCTGCGCTCATGGGCGTAGGATTACCCTTGATTTTCCAATGGTCCAGCAGTTGCTCCCCCAGCCATTTGGGTAGTTGACCGTCGGCGACCAGTGACGAAGCCTGTGGCGTCAGTTTTTCGGGGAAATATACGACATTCGGGTAGGCCGACATTCCTGCCTGATTCGTTACTAAGTACAACGTTGCGGGTTGCGGTGCGGCGGGTTTTGTCTCCGTGACAACCACATATGACGGACGAGCCATATTTTCCTTTTCCGCTACTTCGATTTCCAGATTGTAGACTTCGCCAAAGGCCCGCAATGCGGCCGCAGCGGTTTTGCGTTCGAGGGGATTTTTTAAGTCGATTGTGGCTCTGAGCGTTCCTTCGGCTATAGGCTGCGCCGCGAAAGTCACGGCAGGATCGTCGGAATCCGTAGCCAGGCGATTACTGGCATTGACGTAAAGCTTTTGATTATCCGTAACGAGCCGGTAGTTGCGAATACTTTTCCCAAGCGTATCGACCACTGCGTGCAGACGGAATTTGGCGGGCGTTTGGATAAAAGGCAGAGGGTTCGGGAGCCGCTCGTTTTTAATATAAAGGTGTAGTTCCGCTCCTTCCCGTGCGATTTGATTCAGGGATTTTTGTAAAAGTACGGTATTCCAGGCGCTACGTTCGGCGAGTGGTACTTTGAGTTCGTCGGCAGCGGGCGTCGTAGGTGTCAGCCAATACATCTCTTCGCCGTCGCGTCGGGCTTTTTCCAATTCGAAGCGGTAGTTGTTCACCACAAAATCATCAGGCTGCACGAGGTGGATTTTTTGTAAAGTACCTGCTCCACTTTTACTATTAAAAAGGGGCTCACTCAACAAGAAAACCAGCGTGAGTACTACCAAACAGCGCAGCGCCAGCAACAAAAGTTGATCCAGCCGCAACCCCCGCCGCGACTGCTGGTTTTTCTCGAACAGAAATCGCGTGGCGGCCCAGGCAATGACCTTCCCCTTTTTCTGGTGCCAGAAGTGGAGGGCAATCGGGATGGCGATGGCCAAAGTACCCCAAAGGAGAGCGGGTTGGAGAAATTGCATTGCTTTGAACGTTCGCTTGCTTTTGGGTCGTGAAGATAATGAAAGTGCCGGACGTAATTGAACGTCGCTATTATCGAGGCATAAAGAATTTATTCGATATATACCTACCAATTGTGGAGGGGGTATTTATTTATGATAATTCGGATGGTGAACCCGAACTTTTGGCACAAAAAACGGTTGATGGAAATCTTGTAGTTTTGAATAATTTGAAATTTAAAGAAATAGAAAATTACTATGACTACCGTTGAAGAGCAAATTGAATTGAGAGATAAGATTCAGACGGGTCTAAAAAAAACCTACGAAAAACTCATCGAGTTTAAAAAGAAGAAAGGCACTGACCTTGTGGTGATGCGCGATGGAAAAATCGTGAGAATAAAGCCTGAGTAGATTTTTTTACTTCTATCGCTTCACCAGAAAATCCCGCAAAACTACCGCGATAGGGTCGCTCAGTCGGGCGCGAATCAGATGCACGTGGGGTAGTCGCAGGGCTTCTTCCAGATCGTCCAGGTACTTCGTGGCATTCTGGCGAAATGTTTCGCGTACCGCGTCGGCTTCGAGTTCTACTTCGCGGCCTGTTTCCAGGTCCTGAAAGCGGTAAAAACCTTTCAGGTCAAATTCCATTTCCTGGTCACCCAGAATTTGGAAGATAACTACCTCCCGTCGCGGATTGGCGATACTCTTGATAAAGTCGATCCATTCATCGCCGACCTGCCACAAGTCCGAAACGAAGACAAGCATTTCCTTTTGCCGGGTGTAGAATTCCGGGAAAGTACCCGCTCCGTTCCGCCATTCGCCGCGCGCCTCAGCTTTTTCCAGACCAAACAAAATCTTCTGAAACGCCTGCTTGCCTGCAACGGCGATGGTCTGCAAAGTACCCTCTTGCAGGGCGTACAAACTCATGGCATCACCTTGCCGATAACCCAGATACGCCAGCGACGCCAGCAGAATCCGGGCGTAATCCAGGCGGCTGATTGCCTGTTCGGCGTAGTTCATGGAGCCGGAAAGATCCAGCAAAAAGCGGATGTGCAGACTGCTCTCCGTGGCCGACTCGCGTACCTGGTGTTTGCCCGTACGGGCGTAGAGTTTCCAATCGATGCGCTTGGGATCGTCGCCGGGCTGGTAGTGGCGGTATTGCTCGAATTCCACGCCAACGCCGGAACGCCGGCTGCCGTGAATGCCCAGCCAGAGTTCTTCACTGACCAGTTTTCCGGCCAGTTGGAGGTTGTTGAGTTTGATAAGATCGGCAGCGAGGTGGGGCATGATCGCAAATGTAAGGTACCTTGAGTAGGAAACTAATAGTAGCGCTTATTTCTCTGATAGACAAAGTCGGACTTTTCAGATATATTGCTGCTTTATAGGATACATAGGAAATATTAAATCATATGTCCGCCAAGCTATGAAAAAAATAATCCACACCTTCTTTTTCCTGGGTGGGATGGTAAGTCTGGCAGGCTGCTACGACTGCGGTCCGAGGGCTGAACCTACCATTAGTCTTTCGGTTTCGCGCAACGACACTCCCACTTCTTCTCTACAAAGAGTCAGTGCCGTTGGGGTGAAATCCGATTCTCTCTTCCGGCAGTTTAGAATAAAAGGAGGCAGTGGCTCGGGGCAACTCCCGCTTTCGCTGCTGCAGGATAGCACGACCTATCTGTTCTATTTTGCGGACCGGGTAGATACCTTGACACTCTTTTACAAAAGAATCTTCGATACCCGCAGCGAATGCGGTTACTATCTGGACATCGCCGAACCGGACGGGCCGCGTTTCCATAGTACATTCGGCAATACTACGGCTACTTACTACCCCTACACTGGCAAGGTGGAAGGACTGAATGGCAGCGGTGCGTACGGAATTTTGGTCGACGCGACTAGTTACAACTAGATACTTCATTTTAGCATGAAAGAGATTTCGCTTTTTCTGTTCTGTATCGCGGGAGCAATGGTTTCTCATCTGGGTTTTGGTCAATCGGTCGAAATAGACACTATTTCTTCCGTTCGGTCTGATTTTTCTGGCCAGAAGAGATTTACCGTTGGTCTCGATGTATTTAAAAATGTGCCCTTCCTGGCATTTAACAATAACCTTCCCCTACCAGCGGGCCAATCTGCCCGGCTGCACAATCGCGGCATTGTAGAAATAGTACTGCGGGGAGAAATTAGCGATAATTTTTACTGGAACGGACTCGCAGGTTTCACCAGGGCTGAGGTTACAGATCCCGAATCCATCGCGCGGCGGCAGGAGGTAGTTGGCTGGTACGGAAAGGGTGGCGTGGAATGGGCTTTGGGCCAGAGAAAGCGACACTCCAAGTTGGGCATCAGAGGGATGCTTACCTATAATCGGTACGCCACGGATTTATTGTACGAAGGCCCATCCTTCGGCGACTATCAAACCCGCGATGTGGTGAACAACTTCGGCATCGGATTCGAGCCTTACTACGCCTATGATTTTTTTCTCGGGCCGCGTTGGCTGCTGCGCTGGGAAACGCGCTGGAGCCATCACTTGCGGGTAATTGGTAAGGGTGAAACCCCCTACTATCCCGGCGTGGGCGTGTCATTTGGTCTCTATGATTACGTAGTTTCGGGTGGAAGTACGCTGCAGCTTCACTATCGCTTCCGGCCCTGACGGACATCCTATTACCAGCGTTGCCGGCGACCCGGTACCACGTGCCGCTTCAAAATTCGTTCGCCTTCTTTTTTTACCTCGGGTAGTTTTCGGAAGGCCCAAACCCGCTCACGCGCGGTACGATGGGCTTCCGTAATCGCCACGATCGGTTCGGGGTAATCGACGCCGATATGGAAGTTGTACATTTCCTGCTCCATGGCGGTCATTTTCCAGGGCTCATGGAGGAAGGCGGGCGGACAAGCGGCGAGTTCGGGTACCCACTTCTTGATAAAAGTACCTTCCGGATCGTGATCGTATGATTGCTTTACGGGATTGTAGATGCGCACGGTATTGACGCCCGTCACGCCCGTCTGCATCTGGAACTGCGCGTAGTGAATACCCGGCTCGAAGTCCAGGAAAAGCGTTGCCAGATGCACCGCGCCGGGCTTCCAGGGTTGCCACAGCAGGTGGGTGAGGAATGACACCAGCATGGCCCGCATCCGAAAATTGAGGTGACCCGTTTCGTGCAGGCAGCGCATGCAGGCATCCACCAGCGGAAAACCCGTATGCCCTTCGGCCCAGGCTCTGAATAGATCTTTGTCAAAAACCTTCACCTGCGCATCGTAGGCGCGATTGACGTTCTCGAACTCGATGCGGTCTTCACTCTCGAATTTTTGGATAAAATGGCAATGCCACCGCAGGCGCGATCCGAAGGCGATCAGATTACGGCGCGGGATGAGCTCCTCGCGTAAGGCTTGCTTATACCGCTGGAATACCATCCTGACCGAAAGGTTCCCCCAGGCCAAATACGGCGAAAGTCGTCCGCTACCCCGCCGACTGGCTTCGGGCTTGGAGATCGTGCGGCTGTAGTCGGTAGCCCGCTTTTGAAAAAAACTGCTCAGATAACGATGCGCTGCTTCCTCACCACCCGGCTGAAACTCACGGCTGCCGGAAATCTCTGCCGGAAGATCTGGTAGATTCTCCCAATCGGCTGTTTCATGGGATAGTTCAATCCGGGCCGCGTCGTACATCAGGCGCGGCAGGGCGGGTTGCGGAATGGGAGCGTTCATGTAGGTGTGCCAGTCTTCTTTCCAGGTCTTGCGGTTGGGCAGGCCGCGCTGTACACCGTTGTGCTGGTACTCGTGCCAGGCTATGCCCGCTGTTTGACAAAAATCGGCTACCTCCTTGTCGCGATCGTAGGTAATTTTCAAGCCCGTTTCTTCGTGGGAATAGAGGGCGGCGATAGGGTACTTTTGACGAATTTCCTGCAGGATCGGTACTACTTCGCCCGCCAACTGCCGGATTTGGGTATCGTATTGTTTGAGTTGCTCATCGAGGCAGCGTAACGATTCGCCCACAAATCGCCAGTGCCGTGCGGCGTAGTGCGGATCTCGTAGCAGGGATGGCTCCCAGATGTAGAGCAACAGCACCGAATCGCCGTTTTCCAACGCCGATTTAAGCGGAGCGTGATCCTGCAGGCGCAGGTCGCGCTTAAACCAGACGATATGGAGTGGATGTGGAGCGTTCATTTACAAAAATCCAACCGGACGATGGATATTTTGTTTAAATTTTCGTTCCCAAACAAATTCCCTCTCCTATGACCCCAGACACCGCCTTCCAAATCGCCAACGCTCTCGTGCTGCCGCAATGGCTGCTCATGGTGGTGGCCCCTCGCTGGTCCGTGACGCAGTTTTTGGTGAAATCTTTTTTGATTCCCGTCGTGCTGGCCGTTTTTTACGCCTTTTACATATTTGCCGGAGGTCCGCCCGACTTTGGGGCATTCAGCACACTGGAAGGCGTAAAGGGCTTGTTCCAAAACGGAGGCGACGGGGTAATGCTGGCGGGCTGGATTCACTACCTGGCTTTCGACCTCATCGCCGGAAGCGTGGTACTTCGTGATGCCCAAGAACGCGGTATTCCCCATTGGTGGGTGGTCGTGCCGATCCTTTTCTGCTTTATGCTGGGGCCGATTGGGCTGCTGCTATACTGGATCGTGCGGACGGCTAAAACCAGGAAACTAGCATAGCGCGAACCAAACTTTGCAAATCCGCCCCCTCAGCGCTTCTTTACATCGCCGCCGCCCGACGAACTCTGGTTAACTTCCTGCGGATCGCCATAGTAGTAGACGCTTCCTGCGCCAGAAGCGCGAGCCGTAAGCCGCAAGTCGGCAAATACATGAACGTCGGCTCCCCCGCTGGCCGTTGCTTTCACGACATCGGCGCGGAGGTCACGCGCTTTGATGTCGCTGCCGCCTGAAGCCGAGACTTGCAGTTGAGAAGCCAAACCTTTAAGGTAGGCATCGGCACCACCAGAGGTATTGATCGTCATATTTTTGACATCAAGTTCCAGCCGCACATCGCTGCCGCCGCTAGCCTGGCAGATCATTTTCTCCGCCCGCAGTACGCCTTCTGAATAAACGTCGGAGCCTCCCGATGATTCCAGGCGTTCCAGCGACCGGACGGTCAGGTAAGCTTTCAGGGTTTTCGCCTGAACGAAGGTTTTATCGATCGTAAGCGTCAGCGTACCGTTACTCACATCCGAAACAAAATATTTCAGGAGGTTCTCGTCGGCTTCCAGGGTCAGCTTCTCATTGTCACCCTGGCGTATGTAGAGGTCGATGCCCTTGTTGACTTTCACGGCTCGTACTTCGCGGATCGAGCGGTTTTCGGATTTGATCACACCATTGCCCCGTAATTGCGCGCGCGCTGGCAGCAGAAGAACGAACAGGAATAGAGCAGAGAATAAAGAAAATGAGCGTCGCATGGTCATGATTAATTTAGGTTGCTTTGCCAGTTGATGCACAGAAGTGAACTTTGGTTGCACCGCGGGCCATTTTTCCTGCCAATGTTATGAATGATTAATTTTATGTGACCAAAGTAAATTCCGTATATTTTTATGGCAAAAGCTTATTTATTTGTAGCTTTATAGTCAAAATACGACTCAAAATCTGCACTTTATGAAAATCCTTCGTATCCTTTTGCTGCTCACCTGCTCAGGGTTTACTGCCCACGGACAAATCGATTTCCAGCGAGCTTCCTGGGAAAAAATCAAAGCCCAGGCTAAGGCCGAAAACAAGCTCATTTTCGTGGATGTGTTCACGACCTGGTGTGGTCCGTGCAAGATGCTCGATAGTCAAGTATTCAGCGACAAAGAGACGGGCCAACGGATGAATGCTTTTTTTGTCAATCACAAAGCCGACGCCGAGTCGGGTGGCCGCGGGATTGCCAGCAAATACGGCGTGAATGCCTACCCGACGGGCCTTTTCCTGGATGCGGAGGGGAATTTGATACACAAGTTCGTTGGGTTCCGGCCCACCCCCGAATTCATCGCCGAGGCAAATCAGGCGCTGCAAGCGACCGAAAACGGACGGATTTTCACCCTGTATGAAAGTGCCTTCCAACGGGGCAACTACAACGCCGAGGTGGTGTATGCCTACTTCAAGTTCCGTCGGGTGTACAGTCTTCCAACCCACGAATTGCTGGAAAAGACCTTAAAGAAAATACCTGACGATTCGCTTCGGCTCCCTGCCTGGCAAAAGGTGGTGTTGGAAAACACACAATGGGCCGAGGGCAAAGGATTTAACTTTCTTCTAACGCAGAGGGAAACACCCAACATCAAGAATAAACTCAGTTATATTATCAGCAATACCATTCACAAGGCACAGGAAGAGAAGGACAAGAAGCTGTTTCGTAACACGCTATCCTTCGTGGACACTATTGAGACACCGGAAGTGGCCCGCGAGCTGAAAACACGCTACACCATGGATTTTTCGGCTGCCACCAGGGACTACGATGACCTGGCAGACGCGGCAGAGCAGTACCTTGAACAGGAAATTATCCCGGCTATCTCGGACGAAGCCCGGCAACAGAACCCTGATGACTACCGCAAGGCACTCGACCAGTTGACCAATGTCTGTTGGATGTACAGCGAGTACGTTAAGAAAGACCGCCTGACCAAAGTATGTGACTGTGTAGCCGAAGTTATTAAAAAAGAAAAGAATCTCGTGCTGCTAAGCCACTACGCCTCGCTACTTTATAAACAGGGCGACTATGATAACGCCATTGCCGCCCAAACTCAGGCTGTGGAAATTGCCCGTAACAATAACGATGAAAGCCTCGATGAGCACGAAGATAAGTTGAAGCGAATCAAGCGGAGGAAGTTGTAAATGAAGAGGAAAAGAAGGTCAGAGGCGTTATAAGTAATCTGACCAACTTTTTCTTCTTAACTTTGTCAAGAATTAAGAGTGAAGCGAGTATTGACATTCACTGAATGTCCGACATTCATTACCACCACGGGCTGCCCCGTCATTATAATTGATCCCCCATGTTTGAAAGCTTACAGGATAAATTAAACTCTGCCTTCCGTACTCTCAAAGGCAAAGACCGGATATCGGACATCAACGTGGCCGCCACAACCAAGGAAGTGCGCCGCGCTCTGGTAGATGCCGACGTTAACTTTAAGGTTGCTAAGGAAATTACCGACCGCATTAAGGAGAAAGCGCTGGATCGGAAGATTCTGATCTCGGTGGAACCGGGGCAGATGTTCGTCAAGATCGTGCAGGAAGAGCTGACCGAGCTGATGGGCGGCACCGCCGAGAGTATCGATATCAAGGGCGATCCCGCCGTTGTGCTGATCGCAGGTTTGCAAGGTTCGGGTAAAACGACTTTCTCGGGCAAGCTGGCTTCCATGCTGAAAAAGCAGGGGCGGAACGTACTGCTTACGGCCTGCGATATTTACCGTCCGGCGGCCATCGAGCAGCTCAAAGTGCTCGGCGAGCAGATTGGTGTGGAGGTTTATTCAGAGCCGGAAAATAAGAATGCGGTCGAGATTGCGACCAACGCCATCGCCCACGCCCGTAAGACTAATAAGAAAATCGTGATCGTGGACACCGCCGGACGCCTGGCCGTGGACGAGGTAATGATGCAGGAGGTCGAGGACATTAAGAAAGCCGTGAAACCGACCGAAATTCTGTTCGTGGTGGACTCCATGACGGGGCAGGATGCAGTCAACACCGCCAAAACCTTCAACGAACGCCTGAATTTCGACGGGGTGGTACTTACCAAGCTCGACGGTGATTCGCGCGGTGGTGCGGCGCTGTCCATCCGGCAGGTAGTTGAGAAGCCCATCAAATTCATTAGTACGGGCGAAAAAATGGAGGCGCTCGACGCCTTCCACCCCGACCGTATGGCCAGCCGTATCCTCGGCATGGGCGATGTGGTATCGCTGGTGGAACGCGCCCAGCAAGCCTTCGATGAGGATGAAGCCAAGCGCATCAACGCCAAGATGCGGGCTAATAAATTCGACTTCGACGATTTCCTGGGCCAATTGCAGCAGATTAAGAAGATGGGCAACATCAAAGATCTCGTGGGCATGATCCCCGGCATGGGCAATGCCATGAAGGACTTGGATGTTGACAACGATTCTTTCAAACCCATTGAGGCGATCATCCAGTCGATGACCAAGAAGGAGCGTGAAACCCCTACCATCATTGACGGCAGCCGCAAGAAGCGCATTGCCAATGGTAGTGGAACTTCCGTACAGGAGGTCAATAACCTGCTCAAGCAGTTTGACGAAATGCGGAAGATGATGAAGAAAATGAACACGATGCAAATGCCCGCTGCCATAAAAAGTGCCGTGCGGCGTTAAGCGGTGGGGCCATTCAAAAGGTATATCCTAATCGCATTTGTCGTTCTGAGTTCCCCGCGGGTTGCCAACGCTCAGGGCTCTGCATCGTATTATCCATGGAGTGGCTTACTGGCGTTCAGTACCAATCCCCGGAAAGCCATCTGGCTCGATACCCGCGTCCAGACCAACTCTCTTTTCAGTAGTCTGAGTGTGGATTTGCTGCCATTGATCAACTTGAAAAGGGGAGAGGTGGCGCAGTGGTACTTGGGCGGTGGGCTGCGTGTCAATCCGCTCTACCGTATTGCCGATCCCGACGCCCGGCTGATCACAGTGGATGGTTACTCCATCAACTTTGGCGTGCGGGCTTCGCCTTTTCCCCAGAAACGACAGATTCAGATCGCCCTGGAACTGAACCCATACATTACCGATGGCTTTTCCAGCGGTGTGCTGAAAAGCCATTTCGGAGTAGCGTATGTTTTCAGGAAACGGGAGAAAAGCAAGGACGAATAGCGGCGGGGTTTCTTAGTAGGTGGAGTAGAGAAAGAAAGTAATGTCTCTTTATCAGAAGACTACCAGAAGTACCTCAGGATTCTCGCACTTTGCCCCTTTTACCACAGAAAGATGAATATCACCTATCTCGACGGCCATACCCTTAACCCTGGCGATCTCAGCTGGGGACCACTTGAAGAGCTCGGGAATTTTACGGTTTATGAACGCACTGACTCCGAAGATATCGTGGACAGGGCGTCCGACGCCGACATTATCCTTTCCAACAAAGTGGTATTATCCGCCGACATCCTGGCGCAACTACCCAAACTCCGATACATCGGCGTGACCGCTACGGGCTACAACAACGTGGATCTCGCGGCAGCCCGCAAGCAGGGCATTGTCGTCACCAATGTGGCTGGGTACAGCACATCCGCCGTAGCGCAACACACGTTTTCATTACTGCTGGGCTTAACCAACCATACCGAACTTCACAGTCAAAGCGTCCGGGCCGGTGACTGGACAAATGCGGCTGACTGGTGCTACTGGAAAACGCCTCTGGTAGAAATTGCGGGTAAAACCATCGGACTCATCGGTCTTGGGGATATCGGGACGCAGGTCGCCCGCATTGCGCTGGCCTTCGGCATGCGTGTGCTGGCGCATCGCAAGAGTAAAGCTTCGGCGGGCGTAGGGATCGAATTGGTAGAGTTGGATGAGTTGTTTCGGGAAAGCGATGTGGTCAGCCTGCATTGCCCCTTGACCGACGATACAAGTGGAATTATTAATGCCGGTTCGCTGGCCAAAATGAAGCCCTCGGCTTACCTCATCAACACCGGACGCGGTGGGCTAATCAACGAGCAGGATTTGGCCGACGCCCTCAACGCCGACAGAATAGCCGGTGCCGCCGTGGATGTTCTGTCCACCGAGCCCCCGAAGGCCGACAATCCGCTGCTTACGGCTAAGAACTGTCTGATTACACCCCACGTGGCGTGGGCGTTCTTCGAGTCGCGGCAAAGGCTCATGCAGATGGTGGCCGATAACATTATTGCTTTCCAAAAAGGCCAGCCCACCAATGTCGTCAGCTAGGAAGCCGCGAGCTGAATCAAATCCTGGATCTTATTGATCAGAATCACGTTCGGGGCCGTCTTTATGCCCTGCCCTACTATTTGATAGCCTGTAAGCAGAATGGTGGATTCCGGAAACTCGGCGGCCAACCTGTCCACATAAGGCTGCACATCGTTGCCTGCGGGTACCGACGTGATGGCAGCGAAGATGTAATCGGGACGGTGAATTTTATGGGCAAACTCGATTTCGTGAAAGGGTAAGCTCTGGCCCAAATACACCACTTTGTTATTGCGGGCGCGAAGGATGTAATTCGCAAACAGCAGGCCCATTTCGTGGAGCTCCCCCTCGGGTAGAAAAAGCAGGAAAGTTTTTGACTGTGGTGTCTGCCGAACCACCTGGCCGTCGATGGCGACAATTATTTTCTGCCGGATGAGGTTCGAGATAAAATGCTCCTGCGCGGGACCGACCGACCCGGTAACCCAAAGCGTACCTATGCGACTCAGGAACGGGTAGATGATATTGATCATCGAGTCCTCAAACCCAAATTTCAGAATATTGGTACTGATGATTTTTTCGAAACGTTCCTCATCCAAATCCAGCATCGAGAGCGTCAGGGCGTGAATTTGATCAGGGTAGCTGAGCTTGCGATCCGAAATAGCGACTACCTCCGCGTGCATCTGCTCGGGAGTCATTTTCGATATCTTGGAAATCTTATAGCCGTGAGCTTTGAGCAATGAGATATTCAGGACCAGCTTCATGTCCTGATCGTCATAGGTTCGGATATTGGTGTCCGTGCGTTGCGGCTCGATGATGTTGTAACGCTGCTCCCAAATCCGCAGTGTGTGCGCTTTGATGCCCGATAACTGTTCCAGGTCGCGGATTGAATAACTGCTCATGCCTTATAAAAACGGTGAGGGTGACTTTGAGTAATAACTTCCCCGCATCCCGATTGTTCAGCCCGGCCTCAATTGAAAGCGTGGATCAGGCTATTTAATCCAAAAAAAAGGAACTGCAAAACAAGCAACAACGGGGCCAGACTATTTTCTTTTCGGAAGGGTAGTTTGTAAAACAGAAAAAAAAGCAACGCCGAAATTCCATACCAGGCCAGGTAGTTCTGAAGCGGAATGGCACCAGCTTGCCATTGCCAGAAGTCGAGCCGTATTGCTATGGGTTCAATCACGAAATCCAGCAAAGTCATCAGGCCCGCTGCCAGCAGAACTTTTGCAAGTAGGGGTAAAGACAAGCGGTTGATCACGCTGCCGCAGAGGTAGCTGAGCATTAGCCAATTGGTCCCTATGACGAGAGGTACTTCCGCTATTTTGAACCCAAGGGCCTTACCATAAGCGTACTCGCCAAAAATAACGCCTGTATGTACTCCGGCTACTTCTACCAGAAAGCCCACGGTGAAAGCCACTATGCAGTACGCCCAAAAAGAAAGCCGAAAATCCGTATGAAAAAGTAGTAGCAAAATCAGCGATGCCACCAGGTTGAGTGGCGTGAGTAGCTGAAAAAGGGGAGCCGAGGCTGGTACGTTCAGGCCGATCAGCCCGGCTAGGTACATTAGCGGCAGAATAACAAAAATCATCCTGCGAGCGACGGGTGGCACGAGCGGCAAATCGTGAGGCATGGGCAAGGCTAAAATAAAAAAGACCCCGACGAGTGGGGTCTTTAAAAAGGGGGAGAAAGACGGGGTTCGAACCCGCGACCTCCTGAACCACAATCAGGCGCTCTAACCAGCTGAGCTACAATCTCCGTTTTTGGAAGCGCAAAATTAGGCAAAAGGTTGGCAGCTTGCAAAATTCTTTGATAGATTTTTCACAAACTGCCAACCTTTTTTTTATTGACCGCGCTATGACTAGGCGGCGTTGTAGTTGGTTTCGGCGGCCTTCCAGTCCACCACGTTCCAGTAAGCGTCAATATAGTCAGGACGCTTGTTCTGGTATTTCAGGTAATAAGCGTGTTCCCACACATCGAGGCCGATAATGGGCGTACCTTTTGTTTCGGCCAGATCCATGAGTGGATTATCCTGGTTAGGGGTAGATACCACGGCTAGGTCGCCGTTTTCGGTCTTGATCAACCATGCCCAGCCCGAACCGAAACGGCTGCCTGCTGCTTTCTTAAATTCTTCTTTGAAAGCGCTGAAGGAGCCAAATTTGGCATCAATCGCTTTGGCAAGCTCGCCGGTTGGTTCGCCGCCGCCGTCGCCGGAGAGGGTTTTCCAGAAAAAGGAGTGATTCCAGTGTCCGCCGCCATTATTGCGTACGGCCGTTGACAGCGTGCTCACCTTGGCCAGCAGCTCCTCCACGCTTTGGCCTGCCAGATCGGTGCCGTCCACAGCAGCGTTCAGGTTATTGACATAGCCCTGATGATGCTTATCATGGTGAATTTCCATGGTCTTGGCGTCAATATTGGGTTCCAGCGCGTCATTATCGTAGGGTAGGGGATCTAGGGTAAATGCCATTGTTAGTTGGTTTTATTAGGTTCAAAATATATTAATACTGTTTTTCTAACAGAGGATTCGGATTTTATGTTCTTAGGCCCCGGAAAAAATCAAGCAGCAGTCGACGGGACTCCTCAGCGAGGATGCCGTCCGCCAGCAGCGTTTTGGGATGGAGAATGGCTTTCGAAATTTTCGTAAAGCCCCGTTTTTCATCTGCCGCCCCAAAAACTACTCTGCCTAATTGTGTCCAAAAAATCGCTCCAGCGCACATGACGCAGGGTTCCAGGGTAACGTAAAGTGTGCAATCAGCCAGGTATTTTGCTCCCAGATACTCCGAGGCGGCAGTTAGAGCCATCATCTCGGCGTGGGCCGTCACATCGTGCAGGCGCTGGGTCTGATTGTAGCCCTTTCCAATGATCCGCTGCCGGCATACCACGATGGCCCCTACGGGAATTTCACCCTCTGCCGCCGCCTGCTCGGCCAGATAAAGAGCCTGCTGCATGAAAAACTCATCGGAGAGTGGGTTTATCATAAGAAAAGTACCTACTTGTTCGGAAACCATAGTTCGTCGAATGCCCGACTCAATCTCGGCAGAACGGCTTTCGCGCCGGGATCATCGGTGAAATGGGTGGTTTCGTAAGGATCTCGGGTCAAATCCAGCAACTGCACCTCGGTTTTATCATCTTCAGGCCAGGCATAGCGGATGTATTTATGCCGCTGCGCATCAACTACCATGCGCCCCACGGTACTTTCTACACCCAGGGTCTGCCGCCACGGCACTTTTTTGCCTTCAAGCAATGGGCGCAGGCTCCGGCCGCGTGGATCGGCCTTCGCGGTAATGCCCGCAAAGTCACAGACGGTAGGCAGCAGGTCCAGACCGCTGGAAACCAGATGCGTACTGTCCACAGTGCCCGCCCGAAGGTGTCCCTTCCACATGGCGAGGAAAGGAACGCCCGCCGACTCTTCATAGAGTAGTGACTTGTGTTCCAGGCGGTGGGCGGCGTCCATGTCGCCATGGTCGCTGGAATACAGGATAAGCGTGTTCTCTTCCTGGCCGCTTTCCCGCAGGGCGTTCAGGATAGTCTGGATTTGGCTGTCCACCGTTTCGGTCAGGCGGCAGTAGGCCCAGCGGTGAGTGCGCCAGTCCTTATCGGTGTATTGTTCGCGAGCTGCCTGCTGAAAATTGCGCGAGGCTATGTAGTTCTTGATCGCCCGGGGTTCTCCCTTTTGAGGTTCGTAATTGGGAGGCAATGGCGGACAGTACTTTTCGAAAAATTCCGCTTCCGACACCCCGGCAGGCCGCTTCATTGCCCGGTCGAGGGTTTCGATCTCCTCCGCTCCGGTACTGACCAGCCTCTTTTCCTGCTCCGTACTGGCGAAGTCCCGAATCGCCATATAACAGATATCGTGCGGATTGATTAGTGAAACTACCATGAAGTAGGGGTCCTTGGGCTGGGATCTGATATACTCAGCCGCCCGCTCAGCGAGTTGACCACGCTCATCGTCGGTGAAGTCCTCGAAGCCCTGCGCCTCCGGCGTTAGGGATGGAGGCAGGTGCTCTTTACCGCCAAAAAGAAGTCGATAGCCCGCTCGTTTCAGCCAGGTAGCCAGCGTGGTGCTCTCAACCTCCGGCGAGAGTTTCCCGATGCGCATCGCTCCTACATTTTCGGTCACGGGTTGGCCTTTATTGTCCCTGAAATAACCCGGCATCCGTCCGGTCATCAGGCTCACTCTGGCAGGAGAGCACACCGGATTGGTCGTGTAGGCGCGAGTGAAACGGACGCCGTTGGCGGCAAGGTAATCCATCGCCGGGGTTTTGAGCCAGGGATTGCCCGCCGCGCTCATCATATCACGGTGCTGCTGATCGGTGAAAATGTAGATGATGTTGGGTCGGGACGATGCATGGGGCACAGCCGGACCATGCTTGGCATTCCGGTTGGCCGCGCCCGTCCCTTTCTTCGTTGCAGCTACTTTTTCAACTTCCCGGGGAGGGAATAAAGTGCAGAAAGCCAGGATTACGGCAAAGATAGGGTAGGGCATGCATCAGGATTTTTGCCTTAAGAAGCACATTTTACAACTTCTCTACTATCGCTTTCCCTTGCGCATCGCCACCAGATTTTTGTGCGAAATGCTCCCCGTGCGTTCGAACCAATTTGCAAATTCGGTTTCTAGTTCGGCCACGACTTGCGGGTATTTTTTTGCCAGATTATTTGTTTCCGTTCGGTCCTTGCTCATATCGTAAAGCTCCCAGGGTAGTTCGGTTTCCGTTTTGGCTTCGTAGCGCGATACGATCTTCCAGTCCCCCTTCCGGGCAGCGCGGTGGCCCAAGTGATTCCAGAACAGTACACGGTGTCCCTCCCGCTGCTTTCCCTCCAAAACGGGTACAAGACTCTTCCCTTCCAAAGGCAAAATCTGATTTCCCCGAAAAGTGGCGGGGTACTTCGCTCCGGCCAATTCGCAGACGGTTGGCATGAGGTCGATCACGTGGGCCACCTGCTTATCCATCGTTCCGGCTTTAATCATTTTAGGGTACCAGGCAATAAGCGGCGTGGCGTTGCCTCCTTCGTGTGTCCACTGCTTGAACCACTGGAAAGGGGTGTTGCTCACGTTCGCCCAACTTGCTTCGTAGCTGTCGAAAGAATCGGGGCGGCCCGTTGGGACACCTTCCTTGCCTTTGTGCACATTCTCGGCAGAGCCTCCATTGTCTGAAAGAAAAAAGATGATGGTATTTTCCAGTTCGCCCTTCTCTTCCAGGAAGGTTAGCAACCGCCCGATGTTCTGATCCATGCGGTCGATCATCGCGGCATAGGTGGCCATCATGCGGTCATAGTATTTCTTCTCGCTTTCGGTGAGGTGATTCCAATCCTTCGCCTGTTGGTTGCGTGGACTGAGCTTCCAGGTTTCGGGAACGATTCCCAACTCTACCAGGCGTCGGTACCGTTGCTGACGCACAGCGTCCCAGCCGGCCAGATACTTGCCTTCGTATTTGGCAATATCCTCCTCGAAGGCGTGTAAGGGCCAGTGCGGAGCCGTGTAAGGGAGGTAAAGGAAGAAGGGCTTCATGGCATCGGCTTTTCGCAAATCCTCGATGTTTTCCATTGCCCGGTCAGTGTAGGCGTCGGTGGCGTACCATTGCGAACCGTCGGCATTCTTGAAGAGCTTGTAATCCGTTTGTCCTGCTTCGATCCACTCACCCGGAACCTCTACCGACTGGTCGTCGATCACGTAGGGACGGTCTTTGGCAATTCCGAAGTAGTGGCCCGTGGTGGTGGTACTGGCGTATTGGCGGTGAAACCCCCGCTTCATCGGCCAGGCGTGCTCCTGTTGTCCAAGGTGCCATTTTCCCGAAATCATGCAGTGGTAGCCGTTCTCGCCCAGTACCTCGGCCATCGTGACCGTGTTTCGACTCAAAAATCCCCGGTAGCCCGGTACCCCGTCGTCGCCGTCCATTTCTCCTATATCTGCCTGTACCGGATACACGCCCGTCATGAGTGCAGCGCGGGTGGGACAACAGCGGGAGGCGTTGTAGAAATTCGTCAGCTTGATCCCCTCCGCCGCCAGTCGGTCGATGTTGGGAGTCGCGATTTCCGAGCCAAAGCAGCCGATGTCGGAGTATCCCATGTCGTCGGCCATAATCAGAACGATATTGGGGCGATCTGACGCTTGGGCTGGGGAAATACCGGAAATTGGTTGCTGGTAGGCCGCCAGCAGACCTAGCACCGTGAACGAAAAGCACAAGATTCTGACAAAAGCTTTCGTGTTTTTCAATAGATTGTTCTATTCAGGAGTGTTGGCCAAAATTTGATTTTTATCCAAAAGTACTTTCCGCAAATCCTGATAGGGCACGTCCTGCACGGCCAGGTTCTTGTCTATCGCCAGCGAGGCAGCGACGGCAGCGGATTGTCCAAGTACCATAAATACTGGCTCCATCCTGATCGACCCAAAGGCAATGTGGGTGGCACTCAGGCAGATGGGGACGAGAAGATTAACACACTCGCTTTGCTTGGGGACAATGGCCCGGTAGCCTATGGGATAAGGTGCGGCCACATGGGCCTCAACGTTGCCCTCGTTTTTGACGAAGCCCTCCTCGGTCACGTAGCGTTGGATATGATGCGAATCCATCCCGTAAGCCCCCATACCGACGGGATCTTCGACGGTCTTCAACCCCTCGCAATGGTACTGCGTCATCACCAGGTCGCCAACCATGCGACGGGCCTCCCGGACATACAGTTGCTGTTGCCAGCCGTCGGCCCGCTCGAACTCGTCTTTGCTGGTACCCCAGCGCGAGACTTCTTTTTTGATGAAATCGGGCATGCGCTCATGGTAAGCGAGCGTCCACATCAGGCCCTGCTGGAACTGGCGGTGCCGCTCGGCAATGCGTTCCCTTTCCTCATAGCTGGCTTCGGGATAAGCATAGTTTTGGCCGATGAAGTCGGTGGAAAACCCGGTTCGGTTGTTGGTGTCCGTTTTCCGGTTGGGCATCTGGGAATTGATCCAGGGGAATCCCTTCTCTCCGGCTTCGTAATTACGGATGAGCAATTCGTAGTCGCGCTCATTGTAATTGGCTGGCTTGGTGAACGGAATGCGGTTATCGGGATGGTCGGTAAGGCACATTCGGTAGCAGTAGGCCTGCACCTTGTTGTCGCCTGCGCCGTGCGGGCCGGGGGCCTCGGGATTGATGAACGGCAGCAGCCCGCTGGACTTGTCACCCTTGACCACGTAAGGATCCACGCCCTGGACAAAATTGTGATTCATTGCATTACGAGACAGTTGACCGGTCATGGTGGTATCGCGGTCTCGCTTATGGACACCGTTGAGCGTTTCGCCGTATTGACTGTTGCTTTCCCGGCCCACGGTATAACTGACGCCGGCCGCCGCCATCAGGTCACCCTCGTAGGTGGCGTCAATGAACATCTTGCCCTGGTAGGTTTTGCCCGAGAGCATGGTGATGGAAGAAATCCGGTTGCCACTCTTCCGCACACCTTTGGCCCGGTCGAGTTTTTGATTGTATTCAACCTGAATGCCCGCCTCTTTCAGCATATCGTGGTATACATTCAAAGCCGCCGATGGCTCGAAGGTCCACATGCTGTTTTCATTCTTTTGGGTACGGGTTTGTCCTCCGTCAAGGTACTCCTCCTTCTTCTGCCATTTCCAGTTTTCGGGCTGATCGTAGTAGGTCTTGATATTCTGGTAAAACTCCCGCGAAATCCCACCGATGACGCGCTTGTTGCCGATGTCGGTTTGGCCCAGACCGCCCGTGGTCAGTCCGCCTATGCGGGAGGTGGGTTCTATCAGCACCACCGACTTGCCCATCCGTTTCGCCTCGATAGCCGCGGCAATCCCCGCCGAAGTACCGCCATACACGACGAGGTCGGTTCCGTTTTGGGTTTGGAGAGGTTTGTTGCTGCTACACGAAAGGAGCAAGAGGCCCAGCAGTATACCAAAGAATTGTTTCATATTGAGACAGGGATTATTCTGCTTGGATTGACACTTCTAGTTTTTGTCCTTCTTTCACCAAAACCTCACGCAACTTCGCATAGGGCAGTTGCTGCGCCGTCACGTCGTTCTCGATCGACAGCACCGCCGCTGCTGCCGCCGACTGACCGAGAATCATGAATACAGGCTCCATGCGGATGGAGCCAAAGGCGATATGAGAGCTGGACATGGCCACAGGTACCAGAAGGTTCTTGCATTCGGCCGCCTTTGGCAAAATGGAGCCATAAGAAATGGAATAAGGCTGCTTGGGATGTACGCCGATGTCGCCCTCGTTTTGCACGAAACCGTCTTCTTTCACGTAACGCTGAGCGTTGTGCGAGTCCAGCGAATAGGAGCCCATGCCCACTGAGTTGGTCACGAGCTTAGTGCCGAGCGTGTGCTGCTCGGTCATTACCTCCTGACCGACCATGCGCCGGGCTTCGCGGACATAGATCTGGTGCGGCCAGTTGTTGTTGTCGGTGAATTCATCCTTGGATAAGCCCCATTCCTTGATTTTTTTTCCTAGATCGCCCGGCATTCTGGCATCGTTTTGCATGAAATACAGCAACCCCTGCTGGTACTTGCGGTGGTCCTCGATGATTTCCTTCCGCCGCTCGTAGCTAGCCTCAGGGTAGTCGTAGTTTTTGCCGATATAGTCGCTGCTGAACGGGCCATGGTTATTGGTGTCGGTCTTGCGGTTGGGGATGCGGTCGAATTTGACAAAAAGCTTGTCCCAACCGCTGTCGAAGACGCGTTGCAAAAGTTCGTAGCGGGCGGGGTCGTAGCCTTCGGGCTTGGGGAAAGGCAGGCGGTTTTCGGGCTTGTCGGTCATGCAAAGGCGGAAGCAGTAAGCCTGAATCTTGTTATCACCGGAGCCGTATTCGCCCGGTGGCTGATTGGAGACTTCGGGCAGAAGACCGCTGCTGGGATCGCCCGCCACTTTGTAAGGGCTGATGTCGCTTTCGAAATAGTGCTTGTGTTGAAAAACCTCCGTCTGTACGCCGTTCCATTGCTCGCCGTACACGCTGTTGGCCTCGCGTCCCACGTGGTAACTGACGCCTGCCGCCGCCATCAGGTCACCCTCATAGGTGGCGTCGATGAACATTTTTCCTTCGTAGACATTACCGCTGAGGGTTTTGAAGTACTTGATTTCTTCATTTTCCATTCCCACCCCAAAGGCCGAGCGGTCGAGCCACTCGTCACGATAAATGGTAATGTCGTTTTCCTTCACAAAATCTTCAAACACCTGCTCGGCGGCGTGGGGTTCAAAGATCCACATCGTGCGGTTTTCGCCGTCCATGGCGGCCGTACCCTGGCCCTTGTTGCCAAATTCTTCCCGTTGCTGCCATTTCCAGCTACTGTCCTGCTGGTAGTGCTGGTAGAGGCGGTGATAGAACTCGCGCGCCAGTCCACCGATGACGGACTTGTTGCCCGTATCGGTAAAGCCCAGCCCGCCTGCCGACAGCCCGCCCAGGTGCTTATCGGGTGAGACGACGATGACCGACTTACCCATTTTCTTCACCTGCACAGCGGCAGTTACGGCGGCGGCGGTACCGCCGTAAATGATGACGTCGGCAGAGCGGGTGTCGCCCGTTCCATTGTCATCAGTACCGGAATTAGGCGAACATGCCGCCAGAATCGTCAGAAGCAAAAAACTGAGCGTAAACTTTTTGAAAATACGCATATGAATTGGGAGGGTTTACTGGTTTGAATTTTGAATTTCTTTTTGGGCTGTTTTTCTTAACTGAGCAAGCACTTTTGCCGAACCACTATCGGCGGCGAGGTTTTTCAATTCCTTCGGATCGTTTCGTAAGTCGTAAAGCTCCTCGGAATATAGCTCGCGAGCCTTTTCCGGATGATAAGTCACGATATATTTCCACGTTTTGGTCCGGATGGCATAGTGCGGGTAAGTACCATGAACAGGTACCGGTGCTTCATAGAAGACGTGGTTCCGCTTGGGCTTACCCTGACTGGAAAGTTGTTTTTTTAAGCTTATGGACTGAGAATGAATTGTTTTCTGAATGCCGGCCAGGTCAAGGATGGTCGGATACAGGTCGACGTTCAGTACCATTTCGTCGGATTTTTGAACCGCAACCTTTGGCCCCAGCACAAAGAAAGGGACGCGCATGGACTCCTCGTAAGCGAGTACTTTGCTCGTCAGACCGTGCTCGGCCATGAACCACCCGTTGTCACCCAGCACGATCAGGTAGGTGTTATCCAGTAGTTTTTCATCAGTCAAATACTTCGAAAGCCGCCCCACAGCCTGATCCATCGCGTAGTTTGCGGCGGCATATTTGTAGACGTGGCTCCTGATTGAGTCGGGCCGGTCATAGCCGTATTCCAGAGCTCGCTGGTGTGGCCGTTCCGATTTGAGGTAGGCAGGCTTTCCCTCAAAATCGGTGTTCCAGTCGGCGGGGAGCGGCGCAGCCTGCTGGTCAAAGTGACTGCGCTCGGCGGCTTTGATCGGCCAGTCGTAGTTTTCGTCCATATGTGGTGCGAAAGTGTTGACAAACAAGAAAAAAGGCCTGTCGTCTCGTTTTTTCAAGTAGTCGACCGTCTGGTCGATCGTCTGGTCGTCCACAAAGCCGTCGGTACTTTTTTTCTTTCCATTTTCCAAAAAATCCACATCCCAATAGGTGGTGATTCCTTTGAAAATAAAGGAGTAGTCAAAACCAAGATTGTCGGGTTGATTGGGTAGGTGCCACTTGCCAAAGACAGCGGTAGCGTACCCGTTGTTTTTCATAATATTTCCCAATGCGTTTGGCTCATCCTTCAGCCTCGACCCCATGTCCATTACGCCATTACGGCTTCCGTACTGCCCGCTCAGGATTGCCGCGCGACTGGGGGTGCATATGGACAGCGTAACAAACGCATCGGGAAAGTAAGTACCCTGTGCGGCTAGTTTAGCTAGCTCAGGGGTGGTGAAGTAGGTGTTTTTGCCATAACTCAGGGCGTCCCAGCGCTGGTCGTCTACCAACAGGATAATGAAATTGGGCTTTTCAGCAGATTTTGACTTTTCAGGAAAAGCCAGCCAGCTGAGCAGGAAATGCATGAGGAACAAGTAAATCATAGCATAATAAAGAAGAGAGCAGCCCGGCAGAAGCTACTCTCTTGATAAAAAACTTAATAACCGGGATTCTGATCGGCTTGGGTCAGAGCGGAATTGTTGTTGATCTCATCCACCGGAATCGGGAACAGCAGACTCACATCGCTCCAGGCCTTACCCGTGGCTTTGATTTTCTCGGCAGCGGTACCCGCGCGCAGCAGGTCATTCCAGCGCTTCATTTCTAACGGGAACTCGTAGCCCCGCTCCTGAATCACGGCGTCGCGGAAGGCTTTCTGGGCAAGTCCTGCCTTAATATCGACACTGGAGGGGGTATTCAGCGGCAACCCGTAAGCGCGGCGGCGCACGATGTTCAGGCGCTCTGTTGCCAACACCGAGGGCGCACCCTCGGCCTGGCTGGCGGCCTCGGCGTATACCAGGTAAGCCTCAACCAGCCGGAAGATAGGGACGTTGTTCTGGGCGCAGCTGTTGCAACTGGCAGCAGGGTCCTGGTACTTTTTGAACAGCGGGCTGGGCTGAGGCAAATAGACGGTATCGCCTGGTGCCCTTGCGATATAAGTATACAAATTGTACTGTTGGCGCAGGTCTTTCTTGTCCCATGTGCCCAGATACGAACTCATGACAGGAAGCCAGGCAAAAAAACCACCCGAGGCCAACGATACCCCGCCGACCACCCGATGCAGGTAGGTAGGGATCTGGTTGCCATTCGTAGGGGTATGGTGTTCCGACCATATATCCTCGTCGTAAGTGACCACGCCGGGGCCGTACATTTTGTTCAGGAAGTCGTTGGGCTGCTTGATTTCAAGTAGTTTGAAGGGGCCGTTTTTGATAACGTCGTCGGCCAGGTCGCGCGCCTTGGCCCATTCTCCGGTGTTCAGGTAAGCATCGGCCAGCAACATCTTAGCCGCCCAGGAAGTGGCCCGGCCGCTCAAACCAACCGGGAAGGAGGGAGCCATATCGGGAATGGCGGCGGTGAGATCGGCCTTGATGAAGTCCCACACTTCCTGTGCTGGTTTCCGAGGGGCAGGTACCTGCGCCAGGTCGGTTAGTTCCTCTTTCCGAATCGGGACGCCATCCCAGTACTTGACCAGATTGCTGTAGAAGAACGCCCGCAGGGTTTTGGCCTCGGCCAGAATCTGTTTTTTTAGCTTTTCATCCATCGGAATGCCGGGGACGTTGTCCAGTACGGAATTGGCCCGGTTGATCCCCTGGTATAAGTTATCCCAGGAGGTGAACACCCTCGCCTGGTTGGTGTTATCCAAGGGCTTGTCGTAGACGCTGATGGTCTGTTGGCTGCCGCGCCCGTCGGCGTAGTCGGAGCGGCACTCGAGAAGTGCCATGAACGCGATACCTCTGTCTACCGAGCTGTACGCAGCCGTCAGAGCCGCGTTGGCATCGTCGGCGTTTTTATAGAAATTGGTTTTGGCAATAAAACTCTTGGGCGATTCCACGAGCGCGTCTTCACATTGGAAGAAAACGCAGCTCAGCAGTACGATGATTGCTATTTGTTTCATATACTTTTGGCAATTAAGTAGTAAGTGTTAGTTTCTTGGGTCGACCCGCCGCAGCGGTTAAAGACCTGCTGCACTGAATCCAGTGTTCAAATCCTAAAAGCCTGCTTTCAGGCCGAACGTGAGGGTGCGGGCCGCCGGGTATCCGGTTTCATCGATGCCGATGCGCAGGTCGCCGGTGCTCGACCGGGTGTTCACTTCGGGGTCGAGGCCGGGGTACTTGGTGATCGTCAGGAGGTTCTGTGCGCTGGCGTAAAGCTGGATGCTCTGAATCCACTTGACGCCCAGGCTTGTTATCGGCAGGTTGTAGGCCAGCCGCACATTTTTGATGCGCAAATAAGATGCATTCTTTATGAATCGATCCGAGACCCGAAAGGCAGAAGTCGTGCTTAATTTAGGATAGAGCGCATTCGGGTCCGGACTATCTGGTCGCCAGCGGTTGTTGTACACATCCACCAATTGATTTTCTCCTGAATTGAAGGAGTTGCTAATCGAACCGCCCGTGCCAAAGAACAAGTCGTTGCCCTGAACACCTTCCAGGAATACGTTCAGCTCGAAATTTTTGAAATTCAGATTGTTGTTAAGGCTAAAAATAAAATCGGGGTACGGATTGCCGATAATGGTCTGGTCACTGTTGGTGATGGCACCATCGTTGTTGAGGTCGAGGTACTTGATTTGTCCCTTCTCATCCAGCCCGTCTTCTTTAAAACCGTAGAAGAGACCAAGCGGCTGGCCTTCGCGGGCAATATTGATGGCCGAGCCAAACGGTAGGTTGATCCCACCGCCGAAAATATCACTACCACCGATGTCGATGACTTTATTTTTATTGGTGGACATTTGGGCAAAAACGTCCCATTTGAAGGCTCTGTCCACAATATCGGCTCCGATGCCCAGCTCGACACCCGCATTTTGAATTTCGCCTAAGTTGGTCGTAATCGAGCCGAAACCCGTCGAGCCGGGAAGCGTCACTCTGGCCAGCAGATCAGTGGTTGATTTGCGATAATAGTCAAACGTAATGCGCAGCCTTTCGTTGAATAGGCCCGCGTCCAGTCCGACATCGAATTGTGCGGTAGTTTCCCACTTTAAATTATCATTGGGCAGGGCTATCGGAGTGTAGCCAATGAGGTCAGTCTTGCCGAATGTCGCCCGTTGTACGCCCAGACGATTGAGCGATTGGAAGGGCGAGAGGGTAGTGCTGCCCGTGGTGCCGTAGCTCAGACGCAATTTCAGAGTCGAGATGGCCTTTATACTTTTGATGAAAGCTTCCTCTGAAAGCTTGTAGGCGATAGCCCCTGACGGGAAAAAGCCCCACTTGTTGTTGGCCCCAAAACGCGAGGAGCCGTCGGCCCGGGCACTAACCGTGAACAGAAACTTGTCGGCCAGCGAGTAGTTGACCCGACCTAGCCAGGAGAGTAGCGCCCACTCGCTGTAGTTCGAACTGTTAGGATTCGTGACTTCGGCAGCTCCCAGATTGTTGTTCTGCAAAATATCGTTCAGGAAGCCGCTGCCTCCCTGGCTGTTGTCATAGCTGTTTTGATTTTGCCAGGTAAATCCGGCCACTGCGTTCAGCGTCGATTGATTGAACGCTCGGGTGTAGGACAAAATATTTTCGTTCAGAAAAGAAACGTCCCGGCCGAAAGACGAGCTGGCGTTGCCGTTGGCCGAAGACAATTTCAGGGTCGTGGGTGAGTAGAAGTTTCTTTCGTCAAAAGCCTGCTCGGTACCAAACAAAGTCTTGAAAGTCAATCCTTCCAGAATTGTTAAAGTGGCAGAAAAATCAGCCAGCAGGCTGGTTCGTTTGCTTTGGTCTAGGATCTCGGCATAAAGCAATGGGTGCTGAAGCACATTGGGGCTGAATGAGTAAGGGGCCACGTTAGGATAATTGCCGTTGGAGTCACGCACCGGCACTGTGGGGGGCGACACGATCGCGGATGACAGGATGTTGTTCCCTCGGCTACCGTTGTTTGCCCGGCTGTTGTTGAGCGTAAATCTCGAACCCACAAAATGCGTCGAGAAGGAGAAGCGGTCGCTCACGTTCTGATTCAAACCGAAACGGAACGAGCCCCGGTCGGTGCCTGAATTGAGGATAATGCCCTCCTGCTTGAAGAAATTACCCGATACTGAATAACGGGTTTTTTCATTGCCGCCCGAGAAGGTCAGTACGTGGTTCTGGATGGGCGCCGTCTGGAATATTTCGTCCTGCCAGTCGGTGTTGGCAAAATCTGAACCTGTGAACTGCGCGGGTTTACCGTCGTTGGTCAACTGCTCGTTGGCGACTTCGGCATACTGTTGGGGATTAAGTAAATCGAAACGTTTGGCGGCATTTTGAAAGCCGTAATAGCTGTCCAGACTCACGCGGCTGCGGCCCTCTTTTCCCTGGCGGGTGGTGATAATGACGACGCCATTGGCGCCCCGTGCTCCGTAAATGGCGGTGGCGGAAGCATCTTTCAGAATATCCATCGTGGCGATGTCCGAGGGATTGAGGAAACTGATTCCGCCCGTAAGGGGGAAGCCATCGACGACATAAAGTGGATTGTTGTTGCCCAGGAAGGAGTTACCGCCCCGAACCTGCACCTGCACCGAAGCTCCTGGCTGACCAGAACTCTGAATGACCCGAACACCCGGTGCGCGGCCCCGAAGTGCCTGCTGCACATCACTTACCGGAAAGGCGTCAATGTCCTTGGTATCGATTTGGGAAACTGCCCCGGTCAGGTCTTTGCGCTTGACGCTACCGTAACCTATGACCACGACCTCGTTGAGCGCTTTGCTCTCGGGTACCAGTGAAATGGACAGGCTCGATTGAGTCCCGACAGTTACTTCCTGGCTGGAATAACCTACAAAACTAAAAACGAGAACGGAAGACTCGTCTGGTACTTCCAACGCAAATTTACCGTCGGTGTCGGTCGTAGTGCCGCGCTGAGTACCTTTCAGAACTACGCTGACGCCCGGCAACGTTCCGCCGTTTTCGTCCCGGACGGTTCCCGTCACTCTCCGCTCTGCCGCTTCCTCAACGTGCAGGGTAGGCCACAACGATGAAGGTTCGGCTCCCAAACGCGTCAGCATGATTTGCCCGCCAATAACCCGGTATGAAATATCCAGCGGCTGTAGTATTTGGGCAAGTACCTCCGAAAGTTTGCGTTGTTCGGCCTTGACACTCACCCGGCGGTCGGGCTGAATGACCGTGGAGCTATACACGAATTTGACACTCACTTCATTTTCTATTCTTGAAAGGACTTTTCGCAATTCGACATTATTCGCCTTTACCGACACCGCCCGATCGAGCAAGCCCTGAGTGTGGGCTTCATGGGCGTAACATAGCGTGAGGGTCAGGCCGGTAAGGATAGTTTGCAGCAGGGTAATCCGCATGATTCGTTGCAGCAGCTTTCGTGCTCGTAATTGTTTTTTCATTACATTTGGTTGTTTTTGTTAGGTTTTAAAAAATTTGACAAAACTCCCTTTTCCCATCCGAAAGGATGGAACCCGACCAGGTTTTAGAAAGGGTACCACTTCGGAGTCGGAAGTGCTCGCAACACTTTCGGCTCTTTTTTTGGCTAGCGACAGCCGCTACCCATAATAAGAATCTTCGTCCCTCGCACCTCGTAGGTGGCGTTCAGGGCCGCACACAGTAAATCAAGCTTTGTAAAGAGCGGTTGCTGGGTGATGTCGGCCGTGAAAAGACACTTGCTCAGTTCCTCGTTTTCCAGAATGATTTCGATACCGTAGGCTCTCTCGAGTCTACTTACCACGGCGGCCATTGTGGCGTCTTCAAATGCGAAGGTTACAAACTCTGGATTCCGGGCAGAAGGATCTCCGTCCGGGGCTACAACCATCGGCTGCTCCACCAGACTCGTTTCGAACGAGTGGCTGGCCGGCTTATAGACTACCCTTTGGTTAGGCGTCAGGATTACTCCGTTTTTTATTTTATCCTTCGATTGCTCATCCGATGCACTCCGCTGGAAAACAGATACCTTGCCAGTCAATACCGATACTTGTACCAAACGGTTGTCTTCACCCGCCTCAACCCGGAAGCTGGTACCCAGTACTTTGGTGGTCAGCTCTCCGGCATTGACGAAAAAGGGCTGGTTCGGATTGCGCGTCACATTGAAAAGTGCCTCGCCAATCAGCGTCACTTCACGCCGGTCGCTTTCAAAAGCAGCCGGGTACTCCACACGGCTGCGTGGCGAGAGCGTTACCGTCGAGCCATCGCTCAATGTAATCGCCATAGCCTCGGCGGTATCGTTGAAGCGCGAGATGAGGTCTGTCGAGGTTGACCGGGTGGCGTTGCTGGCTGTCAGGAAGTCTGATTTTGTGCTTAAATAATCGTAAGCAAACCAAGCCATTCCAATCAGCAGGATTGACGCCGCCGACCACCACCAGCGGGAATGCGCGGACAAGGGAACAACCGGCTGCTCGGTTTCACTTTTCTGCTGTTGGATGGCCCGCCACATTTTTTCTTCCAGCTGTTGATTCTCCGAAGCTGTACGGACAGGTGGCTCGCCGTCGAGCAACGAAAACCATTGCTCCACGATACGCCGCTCCTGCGGAGTGGATTCGTTGGCCTGATAGCGTTTCAATAGCGTACGGAAGTGCTGTTTGCTCATAGGGGCGTTCCTTTGTTGATACGACGGAAAAAATGGGGAAGTCCGCAACGAATAAAACGAATTCGTTGAAAAATTATAGTAACAGGAAAAATAGGGCGGTTATTTCTTTAAATAGTACCAGATGAAAAGTACCCGAGAAGCAAGGAAAGAAAGTTGGCAAGAAGCGCTTTGAGTGTATGCGTAGCCTGTGTGTAGTGGTATTCGACCGTGCGCTCAGGAATGGCTAGGTATTCGGAAATTTCGCGTGTGGTCTTGTCTTCGAACTTTTTCATTCGAAAAATCTTCTGGGTTTTTTCGGGCAGCTGCGCTATCGCGCCCTGAATGGCAGCTTCCAGCTCGTCCAGAAACATGGGGTAGTCTACTGATGCCAATTCGGTGACGGTGTCCAGCCGGTCGTGGGTCGTCCTGCGATAGTAGTCGATCACCCGGTTTTTAACCGAAACGAACAGGTAGCTGCGCAAACTACCTATTTGCAGGGTACGCCGTTTTTCCCAAAAGCTGACAAACAGCTCCTGAACGATCTCTTCCGCTACGTCGGTATCGTGGGTTTTGATATAGGCAAAGTCGTAGAGTTCCTGCCAATATTTGCGAAAAATAAGGTCAAAGGCCTGTCTGTCTTCCTGATGAAGGAGCGACAGCAATTCTCTGTCATTATCAGTATGGGTTTCTGTGGTAGCGATCGGGTAACGCACATTTAGGGTTAATACCAAAAGTATCTGCCTAATTTACTACTTAATCTTGTTTTGGTGTAAAGAAGTGCAGGTTTTTGCAAGGAGATGATCGAAAATCAATCCTTACTTCCATCACCGGGCCGGATGGGCTGGAATCGTTTGGGCGGCAGGCTCGATTTCCAGCCTTGGTACTTGGCTAGCAATTGCTTCCCCATTTTGTTGTTGCTCTGAAACAGGTCATTCGACTCCCCGATATCCCGGCGCAGATTGTACAGTTGCGGGCCTTTCCCATTTTCAAAAACCAGCTTCCAGTCTCCTTGCCGGATGGCACCTTCGTCATTGCTGATCAGCCAATACAGCGTTCGATCGTCCCGGCCATTCTTGCCACTAGCGACTTCGACGAGATTTTTGCCTTTCAACTGTGGCTGTTTGGATAGCTTGTCCCCGGCGGCAGCCAGAGCAGTCGGGACTATGTCCAGCGAACTGACGATCCTGCTACTTACGGTGCCCGGTTCGACTTTTCCCGGCCACCGCATAGCCATTGGCACCCGAATTCCTCCTTCCAGGGGATCGCTCTTTTGTCCACGCAACGGGAAGTTGTCGGCATGGATCGTGTTCTTCTGACCACCGTTGTCATTCAGGAAGATAATGAGGGTATTGTCAAGCAGATTCAGCTTCTCGAGTTGAGCAAAAATCCGGCCCACGTTCTGATCGAGCGAATGGGTCATGGCGGCATTGTTCAGCTTGACTTTGTCTTTGAATTGATCCCGGAATTTCTCCAAATCCTCCGCTTTGGATTGTAGCGGAGTATGTACTGCGTTGAACGACACATAGAGGAAAAAAGGATGGTCCTGCTCCCGCTCGATGAACTCCAAGGCATGATCGCCGATGGCGTCGGTCATGTAAGGAATGCGGGCCGGGTCGACGGGCTGGCCGTCTTCCTCCACTTCGACGGCTTTGCCGGGGAGGTAGTTACTGCTACCCCACAGGAATCCCCAGAAATAATCGAAGCCCCGGCTGTTGGGGTGGTAGGGTTTGGAAAAGCCCTCATGCCACTTGCCAATGATTCCCGTGCGATAGCCATGGGGGTGAAGGTAGTCCCCAATCAGTTTTATGTTTTGGGGAATTCCGTAATCCGCCTGGGGAATGGTGTACTTCACCCCTTTGATATAATTATCGACATTACCGAATTCGGCCTGATTGATACCCGTGAGCAGGCCCGCCCGCGACGGCGCACAGACAGCGGCACTCACATACGCATCCGTGAATTTTACACCTTCGTTGGCGATGCGATCGATGTTGGGTGTGGCGATGAAGCGGTTGCTCTGAAAACCAAAATCGGCATAGCCCGCGTCGTCGCTCAGGATGAGAACAATGTTAGACTTGGTAGGTATGGTACTTCCGAAAGTTAGCCAAGCACCTGCCGCGATAATCGCGAAAAGCAGTATTTTTTTCTTCATGAACGCCTCGAACGGGGGATTTGGGTATTCAGGAAGAAGGCGTGTCAAGGCGGATTTTACTGATTGTATCGCGCGGAGAAGGAAGACGCCCTTCCTTCCAGAAGAGCTTGATTCGAGGTTATTTGCTCTGGATATCCAAAGTCTTCCCCAACATCTTCATCGTTTCCTTCTGCCGCTGCTCCACAAATTTTCTCCCCTTTGCCGCCTTTTTGCGGGCGGCTTCCGGGTTTTGAGCCATCGCAAGCACCGCCGGGACATAGCGGGCGATGTCGGCTTCGTTATCAAAATCGAAGAGCCACTCGTTGAGCCCGATGTCGCGCCACATGAACCCTTTGCTGGTCTGCTCGGCAAAACGGCCTACAATGGCCGGGATGCCATTGCCGAGCGCCATAATGGGCGAGTGCATTTCAAGACCAAAAATTCCGGCCGAGCGGACATAGGTGCTCACGGCTTCATCAGTCAGCCAGTAGCGGTCGCGCCACACGACTTTTTCTTTTACGTCTTCGGGTAGTTTGTCCAGAATAATCTGCTTGCCGAGTTTTACCTGCGTCTCATCCTCGGGGCAAAGCAGTATTTTCATCGGTGTCTGCCGTACCACGGCGATGATTGCCTCCCGTAGCGGTGCGTTATCGTGCTCGCGCATGAGCTCGTTGCGGGCGTTTTTCTTCTCATCTATGCTCCGGTTCTTACTCGGGATTTCCCACCAGGGTGTCAGCCGGTTGCGGGGCAGCACGCACATGAATTTGCCTTCTTCTAATCCATGCTCGTTTATGAAGGCCGTGGCTGCTGCATCGTTTTTCAAATCCACGGCAAATGCACCGTCGGGGCAGAACTCCATAGCAGCATTGTGAACGCCCAGTTTTTTTGCCAGATCAAGCGAAACCGAATCGCGGAAAAAGGCAAAAGCGGCGGCATTCAGCAACTCGATGTCGAGCGGATTCGCCTCGACGACTTCCTTCGGGTCTTCGCTGTACACCCCCGGAAAGGTGATGCCATACACGCCGTAAGGCTTGCCCGTTTCCTCCTTCCAACGCTTCACGTCGCTGCGGGCTACCAGAGAAGGACCGGAGCCATGTAACAGGAAATCGCACTCCTGCATGGCGCGGGCTACGGCTTCATTGTCGGAATTGGTAAATATCTCCAGTTTCGGAAAACGATTGGCCAGCATCTCCCGCACGCCATTGCCAACGTCGCCAGCCCATAGCCGCACGTCGACTTCGGGCAGGTGTTTTTCCAGCAAATGCAACACACCCGGCGTATGGCCAATGTCGCCGATGTTGACCGTTTGCCAGGACGAGCGGAGGACGAGCTGTTTTCGAGCTTTTGGAATACTACCCGCAGTACCTGAAGCGAACGCATCCAGGCTTAGCAGTGAAGCCGCCAGCAGAGGGGCCGAAGTCAGAAAGCCGCGGCGGTTGGAGTTTGCTAGATTCATTTTGAAATTTGATTCGTTCATTAGTGTAATCCGGTAACCTCATATTCAATCCTCATCAAGTTTTTCACCGCCTATGCATTGACTTCCGAATCTTCACCAATCCAAACGTTCGCAGAAATTTCCAAAAACACTTTGTTTCCATCGACTCCCCTCGTTTCTGAACGGGTAACAGATTCCGGGCATCGACGACGTCCCTGTTTTATTAGATGAGGTGGCAGGAGGTGAAGAAAAATAAAGACGAAGCTAAAATCTGCATAAGTAGAAACGCAATCGGACAGGTTTTGAATGAACAGGATTTCATCCAATAAGTGCATTATTCAAGTCCAATACTCTTCTAGATACCTATGAAAATTATTATTCCCCTTTTTCTCCTGCTTTCCCTTAGTGCATGCATGGCTCCGGCCCAGAAAAGTACCGATAAGGACGAGATGGAGTGGCGGCAACTCTTCAATGGAAAAGACCTCGCCGGCTGGGACCTCAAAATCCGGGGATACGATCTGAACGATAATTTTGGCAACACCTTCCGGATTGAAGATGCCAAAATCGTGACGCGTTACGATGCCTACGATAATTTCAAACAGCGTTACGGCCATCTGTTTTACAAAGAAAATTTCTCTTACTACCGCATCGGGGTGGAGTACCGCTTCGTGGGCGAGCAGCCACCCGGCGGCGAGGGTTGGGCCAAGCGCAACAGCGGCATTATGGTACACGGCCAGACCGCCGCGTCGATGGGAAAAGATCAGGATTTTCCGATTTCCATAGAAGTGCAGCTGCTGGGTGGGCTGGACAAGGGCGAGCGATCTACCTGCAACCTGTGTACTCCCGGCACCAACGTTGTCTATAATGGCAAACTGGATACGCGACACTGCATCAATTCCACCTCCAAGACCTACAACGGCGACCAGTGGGTGCGGGCCGAAGTGCTGGTACTGGGCGATTCGCTCATCCAGCATTTTGTCAATGACGAAATGGTACTTGAATACACCAAGCCGCAGGTCGGCGGCGGCAATGTAGGTAGTTTCAACCCGGCACAAAAGCCCGACGGGAAGCTACTCACCGAGGGGTCCATTTCATTGCAAAGCGAAAGTCACCCGGTGGAATTCCGCAAGGTGGAGCTCCTGAATCTGAAGGGCTGCATGGACCCAAAGGCCAGCAACTTCAAATCGTATTACGTAAAGGCCGATAATTCCTTGTGTACTTACGGAAAGAAGTGATTTGTATTTGCAACGGACCTATTTTTTTACGAAAAAGTAGGTCCGTTTTTCTTCCAGATCGTCGTAGGTGACCATATTTCGATGGCGATTGGTCCAGGCGTGCTTTACGAGGATAAAATCGCCGATGCAGCCCAACGTATGGAAAATCAGCAGTAGCAACCAGAGATACTGCAGCTGCGGAACAAAAGCCAGCAGGCCGGCCAGCAGAGAAGTGATGATGAGAAATGGCATGGCCGCCACGATCGCGTTTTCGCGGAGTTCCATCACGAATTGCTGTGCGTAGGCATACACCATCAGTCCTTTCACAGAGTACCCAAATCCAATTTTGGACGCGCCCAGTAACTTGAAAAACGCGGCATGAATCAGTTCGTGCAGGGGGAGTAGCAGAACGAAGAACGCAAGCACCCCCAGCCCGAGTTGCCAGCCCGGGGCCATCAATTGGTTATTTACGGAGTTCCTGACGGCCGATCCGATCAGCCAGCCAATGGCGCCGCCGAAACAGCCCAGACCAATCATCAGAAACCAGAAGCCCGCTGTTTTCTGGTTGGGTTTACCGCCGCTCGTGGCTTGCAATCCCGCTTCGCGCGCCAGAAATACCGTCATTTCGTCGATAGTGAACGACTCGACGAGTTGATATTCATCGGAGCGGTGCAGGGTATCGACCGTAGGGCGTGTCATGAAAAAAACTTTTTTACAACCGAATAATCTCCGCCCCAATGGCATTCAGCCGCGTGTCAATGTGCTGATAGCCACGGTCGATCTGCTCGATGTTGTCAATAATGCTCACGCCACGTCCCGAAAGAGCAGCGATGAGCAGCGCGACTCCGGCCCGGATGTCGGGGGAGGTCATGCGGATGCCGCGTAGCTGGGTTTCGCGGTTGAGACCGATCACCGTAGCGCGGTGCGGATCGCAGAGGATGATTTGGGCGCCCATTTCGATGAGTTTGTCCACAAAAAACAGGCGACTCTCGAACATTTTCTGGTGGATAAGTACCGTTCCCTGCGCCTGCGTGGCCGTCACCAGCACGATACTGAGCAGGTCGGGCGTAAAGCCGGGCCAGGGAGCGTCGGCTACGGTGAGCGTCGAGCCGTCGAGGTAGCTGTCGATGCGGTAATGTTCCTGTGCGGGCACATAGATATCGTCGCCCCGGATTTCGAGATTGATGCCCAGCCGCCTGAATACATCGGGAATGACCCCCAGCATGGGTACCTGGCAGTTTTTAATCGTGATCTCGGACTGCGTCATGGCCGCCAAACCGATGAAACTACCGATTTCGATCATGTCAGGCAGCATGGTATGCTCAGTACCGTGCAGTTCCTCCACGCCCTCGATGGTGAGCAGGTTGGAGCCCACACCCGAGATTTTGGCCCCCATGCGGTTGAGCATTTTGCAGAGTTGCTGCAAGTAGGGTTCGCAGGCCGCATTGTAAATCGTGGTGGTGCCCTCGGCCATCACAGCAGCCATGAGCAGATTGGCCGTACCCGTGACAGAGGCCTCGTCCAGCAGCATGTAAGTACCTTTCAGATTTTTGGCGTCTACACGGTAGAACCCCCCATCTTCCTGGGTGTAGCTAAACTCCGCTCCCAATTTCTCGAAACCCAGAAAATGGGTATCCAGACGGCGCCGACCGATCTTGTCGCCACCGGGGCGCGGAATGCGACCCTTGCGGAACCGCGCCAGCATGGGTCCGAGCAGCATCACCGATCCGCGCAAGGCGGCGGCTTTCTGCTTGAAGGACTCCGACTCCATGTAATCGGTGTTGACATCGCCTGCCTCGAAGCGAATCGACGAATCGCTGATCATCGTCCGGCGAACTCCCAAATCACCCAGCAAGTCAATCAACTGGTTGACGTCGCGGATCGACGGAATGTTATGAATCGTGACAGGTTCGGCAGTGAGCAGTACGGCGCACAAGATTTGTAACGCTTCATTTTTGGCACCCTGCGGTTGAAGTTCGCCTTTCAGGCGGCGACCTCCTGTTATTTTGAATGAGGACATCTTGTTTAATGGAGAAGGAGAATGGAGAATGGAGAATGGAGAACGGCTCCGCCAGAAGACCGAAGCTTTCCCCTTTCAACCCATTACCCCAATAGTGGAATGATTGAAAATCTCTGAATACCAGATCACGCAAAGAGCATTTAACAATGAATCAAGAACTATTTCCGGCGATTGCGATTATTCCGGTTATTGTTCTTATTCCGGCGGTTGTTTTTTCCGCTGCCACTGCTGGTTATAGCGTGGCTGGTATTCTTAGCGCGGTCATTGTTGAAGTTGCCGTTGTTGACGGCCGGACCGGTGCTGACCTGCGCTTTATAGCCCGTCAGCGTGTTGCCACGGCTCTTTTCGGCGTTGCTGTTGCGGTCCTTGGGCGAGGCTTCGACCGGGCCATTTTCGCGGATGTAGTCTACTTCCGGCTTCAATTTGTTCTCAGAAATTTCAAGCAGATGTTCAAGTAGTACCACATCCTCGGGATTGTCGCGATTCCAGGCATTGTAGAACGAGCGCATCAGGCGGTAGAGATAAGACACAAACGCCAGGCGGTCGTCGGCGTCTTCGGTTTCGATCGCCTTCTCCACCAGCAGTTCGATATTCTTGCCGTAGTGGTGGTAATTGAGCTTGTGCTGGTTATAACTGACTGGCTGGGGTTTTTTGCCCAGCGCCTCCTTTGAGGGCGGTGGGAAAGGCCCGTCCACTTCAAGCTCGAAACCCGAGATAATGAAGAGGTCATCCCAGAGCTTGTTGTAGTAATCCTGATTGTCGCGCATGCCGGGGTGAATCTGACGCATCAGCTCCACCAGAATGTGCGCGTAAAGCGTGCGCTTGGCGGGATCTTCCATCTGCACGATGTGTTCCGCCAACTTTTCGACGTTACTGCCGTATTCTTTCAAAAGATTTTGGGATTAATTGGTTGACAAAATTAAGAAGATTTTGTTAGAAACAGGTCCGTACCTGGCGGGCGGTCTCATGTTTCGCGGAGCAATTGCTACCTTTGCGGACTTTTTAGCCTAAATAATTGAGCCCCATGTATCCGCTGGCCCGTCTTTACCGTAGCGATATGCGCGAGACGCTGCGCCTGAGCATCCCGATCATTATTGCGCAACTGGGTGTGGTACTCATGGGTGTGACCGACAACCTGATGATCGGACGCATTCTGGGAGCGGTGCCGCTTGGTGCCGCCGGCATAGCGACTTCCGTCACCTTTCTGGTCGGTAGCATTGGCGTGGGTGGGCTCAATATCGTGTCGGCCCTGATCTCGCAGGCCGTGGGTAAGCGAAATACAGGCGAAGTAAACCGGCTGTACCGTGCGGGTATTCGGGTGGCGTGGTTGCTGAGCCTGTCGCTGGGTGTAATCTGCGTGCTGGTCGCCTGGCAGTTCCAGATTTTCGGGCAGACTGACGACGTCACACAAATGGCCAGGCCCTTTGTACTTATCCTAACGGTTTCGAACGTGCCTTTGTTGCTGTTCATCGCCATCCGTCAATTGTGCGACGGCCTCTCACGCCCCAAAGTCACGATGTTCATTACACTCTCGGCTTTACTGCTGAATGTAGTGCTTAACTATATTCTGATAAAGAACATGGGGCTGAACGGCGCTGCTCTGGGAACGCTGCTGGCCCGCTGCTATATGGCACTGGCAATTTGGATTTATGTAAAAAGAGACCGTTTTTTTGTTCCCTATCTGGAAAAAGCGAAGGCCATTTCACTCGCGCCGCTGGTTGAGAAAATCCTGCGGTTAGGCCTGCCGGGTGGCTTTCAGTTTTTCTTCGAAATTGCCGCCTTTTCGTTGGCCGTCATCATGGTCGGTTGGCTGGGCGAGGCGCAGCTGGCCGCGCACCAGATCGCCATCAACATGGCTTCCACCACTTACATGATGGCCACGGGCATTGGGGCGGCGGGTAGTATCAGGGTGGGCATGGCGGTGGGCCGCAACAACCGCCCGGCGGTGCAGCGGGCGGGAACGGCGGCCTTTATGCTGTCCATTATCTTCATGGGCGTATGTTGTGTACTTTTTCTGACGGCCAATGAATGGCTGGTGAACCTCTATATCCGCGACAACGCCGAGGTCGTCCGCATTGCCGCCACGCTGGTGGTCATCGCCGGATTTTTCCAGCTTTCCGACGGCATTCAGGTCGTGGGACTAGGTGTGCTGCGGGGTATTGCCGATGTCAACGTGCCCACGTTGCTGACACTCATTGCCTACTGGGTGGTGGCGCTGCCACTCAGTTATGTGCTGGCGTTTCCGCTGGGCCTGGGTGCGCCGGGCGTGTGGCTGGGACTACTGGCCGGACTCACAGTATCGGCGGTACTGCTGACGTACCGTTTTTATCACAAACTACCTAGGGTGAAGTTGGAAGAGATCGAGCCGGAAGAAGTGGAAATTTGAACGGGTGAGCTCACTGCTTCCGAATCACCACGCTTCCCAATTCCATGACTTCCTCGCCCGCCACCTCGGTGGCCTGAACCCTCAGCCTGTACTTCCCCGGAACCAGTCTCAAACTACCCCAATTCACTTCTTTCCATTCTCCGACTTTCAGGTCGGCAACGGGTACTTTGCTTTCGAGGTACTTTTCTCCGATGCTCACCCGCACCAGCGAACCTTCGTTTCCATGCGGACAACGAATATCTATTGAAACCTCATAGTCGCCTGTCTCTACTACCTCTATTTCCCAGGTAACGCTCTCATTGACCGAAAGCCAGTGGGCCAGCCAGTCGCCATCTACGCCGCTGGGGTGAACGCCCACTTTTTCCTTTCCGTACAAGCCCCGAAAACCGGTGTATTCCAGTCTGCCCTGCGCCCGACCCAGGTGAGGCGTTATCCTGACCTTTTTTGACTCATCATGGCCGATGGAGATGGGTCGAATGGAAAATGATCCTCCGGGAAAAAGGGTACTCCACCAGGCACGGTACTGCTGGTCGAGTTGAGCAAGTAGGTGTGGCTGGCCTGCCGCCAGGTTTTCCTTTTCGCCGGGATCTTTTTCAAGATCATAAAGCTCGTTTCCGTTCACCATTTTGTAGCGCTGGGTGCGGGCGATGCCGCCGGGGTAGGGGGCAGGCCCGGCCAAGTTCTGGAGCGAGTAATTCTGGAATAGCGTTCTTTCGAACCATTCGGGTTTGGCTTCGGTAAGCAAAGGTTTCAGGCTCACACCATCAACCGAACTCGTTGGCTGGATTTCGCATAAATCCAGCAAAGTGGGCATCACGTCGATGTGCGCGGCGATGATTCCCACCGTTCGGTTGGGTACGAAATGGCCGGGCCAGCGGGCAAAAAAACGGGTGCGTATGCCGCCCTCGTACACCGTGAACTTCTGGTCGCGCAGTCCGGCATTGAAGCGCCAGTCCTCCGGCCCACCCCGAAACTTGTCGATCGGCCCGTTGTCGCTGAGGAAAATGACGATGGTGTTCTTTTCCAGACCTGATTCGTGCAGAAAATTCAGCAGGAAACCCACGTTCTCGTCCAGGTTTTCCATCATGGCGTATACCCGCTCCACGCGTTCACCCAATCCTTTGTTCTGGTGTCTGACCAGGTACTTTCCCGGCACGTCGAGTGGCGTGTGGGGCGCATTGAAAGGCAGGTAGCAGAAGAACGGTTCACCGTTTTTGCTTTCCTTCATAAAAGTAATCGCCTCGTCGGTCAGCACATCGGTGATATAGCCTTTGGTGGGGTAAGGCTCGCCGTTGCGTTCCAGAACCGGATCGAAGTAGTTGTCAAAATGGCCCGTGCGGAAGCCGACAAACTCCTGAAATCCCTGCGCATTGGGAAGGCTGGGGTAGTTTTCGCCCAAGTGCCACTTGCCAAAAAGCCCGGTCCGGTAGCCCGCGGCCGCCATCATCTCGGCGATGGTTGTGGC
The DNA here is from genome assembly GCF_014651615.1 of Persicitalea jodogahamensis. Taxonomy (GTDB): domain Bacteria; phylum Bacteroidota; class Bacteroidia; order Cytophagales; family Spirosomataceae; genus Persicitalea; species Persicitalea jodogahamensis. The sequence goes on from NZ_BMXF01000001.1 coordinate 495,760, forward strand.
TTCGGGATTCAAGGTCTCATAGCCGTTGGTTACGCTCAGTACCCCCACCCGCTGGGCGTACTTCCCTGTGAGCAAACTCGCCCGCGTGGGGGCGCAGACGGGCGAGACGTAGAAGTTGGTGAAGTTGACGCTTTCTCCCGACAGCTGATCCAGATTGGGCGTGTGGATGTTTGGGTTTCCGGCCATGCGGATGTCGCCGAATCCCATGTCGTCGGCCATGATGAAGAGCACGTTGGGTCGCTGTGTCTGTTGGGCTGGAGCTCCGGTATGCGCAAGCCAAGGCAGTATTAAAAGGGAAAGACAGGAGTTTTTGATAAAACGACCAAAATTCGAGAGCTTCATAGTTAAACCGACGTTCTCTGGTTCAAAGTCTTTTGTTGTAATTCATTTACTTGTCGAATCGTTAGATCGAAGGTCGAGCCAAACCTATAATCAGCTACCATTGGGCCAAATTCAATACCAGCAGGTCAAATTGAAGGCCGCCCTTCCGGTCCGATTCGCTACCGATATGACCCATTTCAATACCAGCAGGTCAAATTGAAGGATCTGCGCCTCGGCGTTGGCATCGAAGCCCATGCCGAATTTCAATACCAGCAGGTCAAATTGAAGGTTTTACTCACGCTAAGGGTTGACCACGTGGCACGATGATTTCAATACCAGCAGGTCAAATTGAAGGGCGGTGTGCCTCTTTCGGTGCCCAGCCTTTCAGCGTTATTTCAATACCAGCAGGTCAAATTGAAGGGAGTGAGCGCCTTTACTACGCGTTCACCGAGTACGCATTTCAATACCAGCAGGTCAAATTGAAGGCATTATTCGCCAATGGTTTTTGGATGCAGTACAGAAATTTCAATACCAGCAGGTCAAATTGAAGGCAGCCAGATCATAGACAACTGGCTTAGGCACTTTCATTTCAATACCAGCAGGTCAAATTGAAGGGTGTGCAGTTTTGCGGCACCTTCGGCGCCATGCAGTAATTTCAATACCAGCAGGTCAAATTGAAGGACTCGATATGTCGTGGGTACTTATGCTACTGCTCGGATTTCAATACCAGCAGGTCAAATTGAAGGTTGCAGTAATTGCGGGTGAAGGCGTGAGCGTACAGCCAATTTCAATACCAGCAGGTCAAATTGAAGGCTGCATCACGACGTTACCCACCATCCACGCCATAACATTTCAATACCAGCAGGTCAAATTGAAGGAACACGATCACCGCCGAAGCTCTCGACAACATCTTTATTTCAATACCAGCAGGTCAAATTGAAGGGATGTCAGCCGGACGAACAAACGAACGGAATCCTCGATTTCAATACCAGCAGGTCAAATTGAAGGACACCGGAAACGCAGCGAGTAAACCCGCACAAAATGATTTCAATACCAGCAGGTCAAATTGAAGGACTACTGCTCACACGTCATCACCCGCCAGGGCGAAAATTTCAATACCAGCAGGTCAAATTGAAGGCCGTAAAATCTGCTTGTTGCATGGTGTCATTGTTCATTTCAATACCAGCAGGTCAAATTGAAGGGATTTATTAAGGGAGGGCGACAAGGTTCAGGAACAATTTCAATACCAGCAGGTCAAATTGAAGGCCGACAGCCTAGGCCATGCAGACCTCAAAACTACCATTTCAATACCAGCAGGTCAAATTGAAGGTTCACCGTCCAGGCGTCTTGCCATTCCCTCGGAAATTATTTCAATACCAGCAGGTCAAATTGAAGGAAGAGACTGCCCTCGAAAGTGCAATTTCTTAACGTATTTCAATACCAGCAGGTCAAATTGAAGGGGAGGGGGCCGGAGCGAAGCGACGCGACCCCACCGGAATTTCAATACCAGCAGGTCAAATTGAAGGGGGGAATGGCAGCAGTTCAGAAAAGAACCTGCAACGTATTTCAATACCAGCAGGTCAAATTGAAGGTGGGAGGGGCGGGCCGCTAGGCCCGGTGCGCAGCAATTTCAATACCAGCAGGTCAAATTGAAGGGAGCGGTATCCGAGTTGTAGCCCCATGAAATCCAAATTTCAATACCAGCAGGTCAAATTGAAGGCAAGTCCTTCTTACGCCACTGCTGCCCGATAGATATATTTCAATACCAGCAGGTCAAATTGAAGGGAGATTGGCGACGACCAGGCGAATATGGAATTGCTGGATTTCAATACCAGCAGGTCAAATTGAAGGCAGGGCGCAGGCTACCGTGTATATGGAACTGGCCCCCATTTCAATACCAGCAGGTCAAATTGAAGGTTCGATTATCTGTACGGCTCAGCGGAGATACTGGATTATTTCAATACCAGCAGGTCAAATTGAAGGTGAAGACGTCGCGTGTAGACGGGGATGCGATACTCGAATTTCAATACCAGCAGGTCAAATTGAAGGTTCGTCCGCTTGTACTCCTCGTCCCAAAACTGCATATTTCAATACCAGCAGGTCAAATTGAAGGAAGTACTCATCCGCCCAGGCAACAAAAGCCTCGCCGATTTCAATACCAGCAGGTCAAATTGAAGGCGTCTCCGAAATATCCGCGCAATCGTGGTGCGTATCATTTCAATACCAGCAGGTCAAATTGAAGGTTGGTATCTCCATGAATAAGTTTGAATTCCGACAATTATTTCAATACCAGCAGGTCAAATTGAAGGTTGCTAATATGGAGCTTCTGGATTTTCCCTACCCTAATTTCAATACCAGCAGGTCAAATTGAAGGGTTTCAGAATAATTACTACATCAATGAGGACTTCAATTTCAATACCAGCAGGTCAAATTGAAGGAAGGCATCCATAGCATCACTTACCTGGCTATTATTTATTTCAATACCAGCAGGTCAAATTGAAGGTGTTGATATTCCCGTCATCGTCGGTGGTGGTATCGTATTTCAATACCAGCAGGTCAAATTGAAGGCTCCGGCAGGTAATCCGTATCTACTACCGCCTTCACATATTTCAATACCAGCAGGTCAAATTGAAGGCGCTGGCCTTTCGCAATACTGTGGTTCGTACACTCATTTCAATACCAGCAGGTCAAATTGAAGGGTTTCCACTTCATCCGTACAATCCGCATACATACCATTTCAATACCAGCAGGTCAAATTGAAGGGAGATATGGGCGAAGAAGAACGTCGAGCTCGCGTACATTTCAATACCAGCAGGTCAAATTGAAGGCTAAATCAAACGCATAAAGCAGGAAAGCACCCACCATCATTTCAATACCAGCAGGTCAAATTGAAGGCACCCGAAGGAGACATTACAATTCACAGCCAATACCATTTCAATACCAGCAGGTCAAATTGAAGGCCGCGTATTCCCGCACCGTTTCGGTGGTGAATTTCTATTTCAATACCAGCAGGTCAAATTGAAGGCAGCGCGTTCTACCGCGATGCCAGCAATCTGAATGCATTTCAATACCAGCAGGTCAAATTGAAGGTGGCCATCATTGGCATATGTCATTTACTCGACAGTCAATTTCAATACCAGCAGGTCAAATTGAAGGTCCCGGTACGACTGCTCAAAGCATATTCTGGTACATATTTCAATACCAGCAGGTCAAATTGAAGGGCGTGCTCCGCCGTCAATGGCCCCACAATGGGCATATTTCAATACCAGCAGGTCAAATTGAAGGCTGGCGCGGCTGTAACACCCCTAGCGAGATCACCACCATTTCAATACCAGCAGGTCAAATTGAAGGCTGGACATACGCCTGAAAAAACGACTGCGCAATGATTCATTTCAATACCAGCAGGTCAAATTGAAGGAGCAATCCGCTGCCTGGAAAACTCCCTATTCCAAAATATTTCAATACCAGCAGGTCAAATTGAAGGTGTCCCGCCTTTGCCTTCAGCTCCTGCTTTTTAATTTATTTCAATACCAGCAGGTCAAATTGAAGGTAGTATTCGACCTGGGCAGCATCAAGCCGGAGTATGTATTTCAATACCAGCAGGTCAAATTGAAGGTAGCAGATTCGTAATAATCAGCCAGGCTTCCCGCTTGTATTTCAATACCAGCAGGTCAAATTGAAGGGCCTCATTGATCGTGGTAACTGGGAGTACATGCCACCATTTCAATACCAGCAGGTCAAATTGAAGGGTTCCTCCGTCAGCTTCGTTACCTGGCCTTGGGCCTATTTCAATACCAGCAGGTCAAATTGAAGGAAGCCCGTCCGAGACGAAGCCAGCCGGTACCACACGCATTTCAATACCAGCAGGTCAAATTGAAGGGCCAGCTGCTCCTTGTCGGTGAGGAGGCTTTTGGCTTATTTCAATACCAGCAGGTCAAATTGAAGGGTATGGAACCTGACCAATGGCACGATCACCAGCCAGAAATTTCAATACCAGCAGGTCAAATTGAAGGCTCCAACGAGTTAAGTATGAAAAATGAGAATTTCAAAATTTCAATACCAGCAGGTCAAATTGAAGGTGCCCCTGCATAGAAACCCACCTTTTCCTGGGCCTCATTTCAATACCAGCAGGTCAAATTGAAGGGTGGATCTCCTTAATGTACAAGTCAACCAGTTTTTTTATTTCAATACCAGCAGGTCAAATTGAAGGTTGGCAATTTTACGCTGACGTTCAGCCTCCTTTTTGAATTTCAATACCAGCAGGTCAAATTGAAGGGGTTGTTTGTGGCCGAGAAGTTGCTGGAAACCGACATTTCAATACCAGCAGGTCAAATTGAAGGTGGCAGGACCGCCGCGAGATCTTGGTACGTATAGCATTTCAATACCAGCAGGTCAAATTGAAGGACACACATCGCGTCTTCAACGTAGAAATGTATAGTGCATTTCAATACCAGCAGGTCAAATTGAAGGGGTGACCACGCTTGAAGGCCAGGTAACGAGCCTGAATTTCAATACCAGCAGGTCAAATTGAAGGGCGCCGCTAAAATAGCCTTTATGCGGCGGAAACATTCATTTTAGGACGAAAAACTTTACTGAAAATCGTCAGCCTACGATAGTGCTAAAAAACCGCTGGGCTGACGACACGCATTTTTGAGTACATCAGGGTACTTTTTGCAGAAAAATGAACGCAATACAAGGCTTTACTGTGGCATTGAGCGATGACCCTGTACCTAAAAAACGGACTCTGACGACTCAGCTTTCATACAACTTACAGGAAACGAGACTTTTCTGCCTTTTCCTTCCCCAGGGCGATACGGTCCATGTAACGTTCGTCGCGGAGTTGGTAGAAAACTACGCCGTCTCCTTCCTGCATGAGTTGGTCGGCTTCGGTCTGTAGTGACTTGAACTGCGCAGGCGTCAGCTCGCCCTCAAAGACCGAATTCTGAATCCAGGTCAGATAGCGACGGAAGAGCTTGAGCATTTTGCCCACTCGCTTTTGGTTCACATCATACACTGCTACGAAGTAAGGCATAAAACGGGCTATCAAGTTAAAAAATTCAACACGTCAAAGAACCAATCGGTAGATACTTATCACTTACTCTACATCCTAAGCGTAGTTGCAGGGTCACCACCACATATGCAGCCCCTGGTAAGTTTCCCCCGCCGGATCGCTGAGGTGACGGATGAGTTTGTAACATTCCAGCCGGATGAGGCGTTCGTACGACACTTTGCGGTCGAGGGTACGGTGCTGCACGGTTTGGCTAAGGCGCTCGTCCCAGTGTTGAACGAAGATCTTGCGCCCGGCTTCGGAGAGATAGCAGCCACCCAGGTGCTTTTCAAAATGCTTGGGACCGATTTCACCCGTTTTGAGCAAACGAAAAATGGCACGATCCACTAACAATGGTTTGAAGATTTCGGCGATATCCAGCGAGAGCGAAAAGCGGCGGTCACCGGGTTCATGTAAAAAAGCCACCGTCGGGTCAAGGGCCGTGCGGTAAATCTGACGTAGCACGGAGTTGTAACAAAGCGAGTTTCCGAACGAAATCAGGGCGTTAAGTTCGTTAGAAGGCGGGCGGCGTTCACGTTTGTCGAATGGGAATCGACTCGCTACTTCCGGCCCCAGAAAGTGCGGCCACAGTTGGTAGTACCGATCCCGGATGCGGCCTTCGACGGCCATCAGCGTCAGGATGTCGGTTGTGTGTGGCAGAGCACTGCGGTCACGCACGAGGGCGGCCAGAGTTGCCAGCACGGTGGCTTGCGCTTCGCCCGAGAGACGCGGCTGATAGTACTTGATGACTCGCTCGATGTTAAACAAAGCCGCCTCCACAAAAGCCCGCGCCAGCACAAGCCGCTTTTTGGGACTCAAATAATGCTGCGCCTGCTGCACGCGTAAGCGTCCCGAAAGTTGGCTTTCTCTTGGATAGATCGTGGCGGTGAAGTTGCCGTAGTAATCGTAGAAGAAAGCCGGAATACCCTGCTGTCCCAGAAAAGTGATGAGTTTGGAGTTGATGTCTACCTCTCCGAACAGAAACAAACTATCTACGCTCTCGACCGGAAACGGAGTCCGTGGTCCATCAGGTGCGGCGGAGGGCAACCCCTCATCGCCTGGCGCGTCGTCGGGAATGCGCTCACCCGTGGTTTTTTCCAAAGCCAGCGTATTGTGCTGCCGTTTCAGGCGTCCGCTGGAAAATAGGTAGTAAGGACGTTTCAATTTAGGGAAGAGTTGAGAATTGAAAGTTGAGAGTACTTATGAGTTGAAAACCGGCTTCGCACGGAGCTATTCTATCATTGTTATCCGTAGCACAACTCCTCGAAGGCGCATTTTTTACAGAAGCTTCTTTTGGTCAAAACCGGGGGCGGAGTCTGCTGGGTGGCAAGTTGTCGTACCGCAGCTACCGTTCGTTCCAGTTCAGCGAGGTGTTCAGCTTCCAAAGTGACGGTCTCGGTGCGGCGCAGCAGCGGGTAGTCGAGTTGACCAAGGAAAGGTGCGCCGTCCGTGCGGGCCACGCCGTTGCGATGCAGCAGCCACAGGTAAAACCGGAGCTGCCACCGGTGAGCGTCCTCACAGGAGCGGCCTTTCTTGGTTTCGTGCAATACCCCTTCCCGCAGGTTGGCGCGGTCGATTTTGCCGATCAGCGGCGTTCCATCCGGTGCCTCCGCTTCTACCTGCAAATGCTTGTCGGCCCGCGCGTAGGCAGCTTGGTCGAGTAGTCGCCCCAAAGCCACGGTGTCGGATTCCTGCTCCATCCAGATGCCCCGCAGCGACCACCAAGCCTTGCGCGGGCAAAGGCGGTGATAGCCCACGAGCATGCCGCCGATGCGGAAGGAGGTAGCAGAAATCATCCTTCGTAATCGTAGTCAGAAAGCATTTCAACGATTTTAGCCTCGGCCTGAGCCAGCGCGTCGGCAGCACCGACGACACCCCGGACGTGACCTTTACACGCAAGGGATACAAAAGTGTCCACGCCGTCAAAAGTCTCGACCACGGGGTCGGCCCGTTTCATGTCTTCTTCGTTTAGGTCGGCGCGGATGGCGGCGGCGATCAGACTGGCGTTTTCGCTGATAGCCAAAGCCAACGTGGTTTGCGGGCTGTATGTGCGGGCCTGGTTGCTGGTGATGTGCCAGCCCACTAGGGATTTAGCAAGGGCCGGAATGAGTTGTTGCCGGCGTTCGGCGGGGCAGATCAATCCCTTGCCATCGGCGGATGGTGTCCAACCCTGTGCTTTCAAATCTTCTAGTGTGTCTTTAGTTAACTCGGGTTCGTGCTGGTTGACCGACACGCTGAACAGCCGGGAGCGGTCAATGGCGATGTCGTAGACAAACAAACCTGTTGTGCGAGCATTTTCGGGTATCCAGTGGCGGCGGGGTAGGGTGCGTTGCTTGCTATCCAGATATTCCTCAATTTGCTCACCCGACAATTCTTCGCCAGCGGCATTCAGCACCCGTACCGGGTTTTGCTCAGGCTTGTCGCTACGGTCGAACGTCAAATTTTCCGAAGTCATGCTAACCAGCAATGGGTGTAAAGCTCGCATGGCGGAAATGGATAATGGACTACGTCTTTTCAGCGTCACGACGCCCGGCCTTGCCCGCATCCAGCCACCGATGAGCTGGTCGGCGTAGGCGGGGTCACAGGGAGACCAAGGCTCTTTATTACTAAGTTCGTCTTTCTTATCTATCTCGTAGTTAAAGGTGATTGGAGCGCGGGGTTCGTTCAGTTCTTCGGCCAAAAAATCCAGCACGGACCTCTTCACCTGCTGCCCGCTCGAATAAGCAACTCGGCGGTTATGGATGGGATCATAGTAAGTCTTCTGTCCATCCTGAACAGTAAATACGGTGTGTTCAGCAGCTTTCAGGCCGCGCAGATAAAAGTATGACTTCATGGTTTTATTACTTTTAGGGTTGGAAAATGAGAATGTTTATTTGGTTTTAGCGACGGCGTATTTGAGTTTGAGCAGGGCCATAAATAGCGGAAAATCGGTTGTGGGCATAAGGATTATCGTATTCCCTAGCTCGTCAAAATTTGTGGCATTCTTTTCATCGTTTTTGACAAATTCGGCCATCTTTTCGATGAATTCACGACGGTTCTTGGTCTCGAGTAGCTTATCCACAGCATTACTATTTACTTTTTTGCCTCGATCCCCTTCATTGGCAAATTCGTTCAGCACCGACGCGACTTTCGTGGTCAAATCGATTAGTTGTTGATTGTTCAGCATAGCGATAATCCAGGTTTGGTAGAGGTTGTAGGTGATAAGGATGGGGTCGTCTTTATCCTTAGGTTGTTTGAAAGGTTTGTTCGTTCCGCGTCCGGGCATGTGCTCCCGAAGTTGTTTAGGTTCGAGAGCTGGAATGCCAATCTTGCCCAATTCACAGGCTCTTTGGAAACCTAGGGCGGTATCATAAAGCGTATCGAAAGAATCGGTCGTCAATGCACCTGATTCCCGACTGATCTTTTGGTATAGTTCGTTCAGGTAGCGTACGGCGGGTAGTTCCATCGCCACAAACCCCACTGTCGTATTCATTTGGCTGAGGGAGTACACGTAGGTATTGAGCGACTGATTTGGCATTCTCTCTGACAAGGCGAAAATAACTTTGACCCAGGAGGTAGTTTCAATGCTCGCTGTTCCCGTTTTTGCATCCGTCTTTATGTCGGGCGACTTGTTAGCAAATGGGTATTCTGGGTCGAAACGAGCGTCGAAGACATTGGTCAGCCAGTAGCCATTCCATGTATTTACTTGATGAGGTTTAAGATTGGGCGTTTGGGTCAGATACTCACGGTAACGGTACCAGCCTTCGTACAAAGCCAGCAGAACTTCATTTGAGTCGATTAGAACGTTAAGCCCACCGCTGACGCCTACGCCCATAGCCGCGCCAACCCAGGAAGCATACACCTCATGTTCGGTAATCGGCAACACCAAATCTGTGACTTGTCCCGAAGTGCCTGCCGAGGCTTCCGCCGCCGCGCCGCCCAGAAAAAAGGAGCCGTCGGGCGCGTCGGTCAGTATCTTTTCGTGCTGGCCGCTTAGCGCATTTGCCAGTACCTCTGTGGTCAGCGGCGTCTTTTTCTTTTGTTTGTAAGCTTGATCGAACTTGGAGTTGTTGACGTGTTGCAAATACCGCTCATTCATGAAAAACAGCGGGATGTACACTTCGTCAAAAAATTCCTGGGCGGATCGTTCTTTGCCTTCCCGCTGATTGACCAGTTGGATCAGTCTCTTGCCAATGTAAGCTGTGTACATATCAAATCATTCGGTTGGTGATGGATGGAGTTGCCGCATTAGCGCCCGGAGACTTTAAGACTAAGCCGAGTATTGAATCATAATATTCATCAGGAATTACGGTAGGGTAGCTACCTGTTTCCACCCTCGGCCACGTTCTGGCGTAAGGCGCAAGAGACCGCCACGGCACGGGAATTTCTAGATTCTGGCGCTTCTCGCCGTAGTTGTCGACGTAGGTATCGTAGTCCGATTTGCGGATGCAGACTGCGCCCTCGATTTCCAGCGCATCAATCAATGCGGACTTGGGGCGGTGGCACAACTCGCGCAGTGGGGCTTTGCCCGATGTCAAATGCACGTCGATGGAAGGAATTGCCACCTCGCCGTACACCTGGTCGATCAGTTCCTGCAAATGACTCTCGTGTAATAGTCCTTCGGGCAGCAGATCGTAGCCACGCCTTACCACGTCGGGGTTATAGGGCAAAATATCTTTGTCTGTCTCGGAGGGGGAAATCACACAGACAGGGCGGTACTTGCCAATGGTTTCGTAAGTGCGGCGACGATTAACCCGGCCAAAACGCTGCACCAGACTATCCAGCGGAGCCGCATCGGTCACCAGTCGGTCGAACGAAATATCCAGGCTCACTTCCACTACTTGCGTAGCGATGACCAGACAAGGGCCTTTCCCTTTATCAAATTCACTAATCTTTGCTTCCAGCTCCGCGCGGTCGCCACGGCGGAAGCGACTATGAACCAATAGAATGTCCAAATCCGGAAATTCTCGCCGCGCCCACTCGTAGCGTTCCTGGGCAGTGGCGACGCGGTTGCCAACGAAAAGTACCTTTTCACCGTCGGCAATAGCTGTCTTTACTATTTCTCGCGCTTCGGCTTCATCCTTAATTTTTTGCACCTCGTGGCGGTTGAATTTCTCCAACGCCCTTTTCTTCAACCCCACGCGATGGACCCGACGCCTTCCGCCTAGAGCTTTGATGAGTTCGTCAGCAAGAACCGTGGGAATAGTGGCCGTGCCGATGTGAACGCGGCAGTTTAATTTGACCAACTCTTTGACTATTTCAATTGTCATCGCCCGCGCCATGTCGTCGTACACATGGACTTCGTCCAGAATCACATCACAATTTTTGAGATCCAGTTTGGTAGCCTCGTGACCGCTAATGCCAAAGACGATAGAAGCGATTTGGTGCGGCGTGGTAACCTTAACGCTCGCGCCGGGATTTCGCTGCAAGGAGATTTCTTCTTCAACTTTCCTGCCTTTTTCATCACGAATCTTAATTTTGGAAGCCGCGTGCGCCCGTCGCACATCGGTTCGCTGGTCTTTGGGCAGTCGTGATTCGCCTTTGCCGTTCAGGTTTTCGTCAAGCCGGACGAACATGGCGTTAATTGAAGCCTGAAAAGGCAGCGTGTACACCACCCGTCCCCGACAACGGCGCAGTAAAAAGTCGGTTTTGCCCGCACCCGTGGGAGCAATTACGAGCGTATGACGGGTGCGGACATCGGCCCGCATGAGCGACAGCGGGTGTAATTCTGAAGTGCGGTTGTAGTAATCAAGATTGGGTACTTGATAAAACCGCTTGATCAAAGGCGCAGCTTCGTCCATGTACTCCGACGCGAAATGGTCAGCGGCCATGAGCAATCCCCGCCATTTCGACCAGCCATAAGGAAGTCGATAACAATAGTCGTAGGCAAAATCCAGGGCCTCGTTCGCTTCTTCGATGGTGATAGACCGAAATTTCATTTTAAAATCCCGATGCTCGACAATTGGTCGCACTTTCTCTGACCATTCCGCCCAGTTTTCGGCGTGGCGTTTGACGACAGTTTTCGGCCCATCTCTTCCGACCAGGTCGATTAAGCCACGCTTCCGCACATCATCAGAAGCTGATTTGTGGTGAGCCGCCACCATTTCTATCAGAATAGGCCAATCCTCACGGTCGAACAAAGGCAGGAAAAGCAGAGAGGATATTTCGTGACGGTGCGGCTCGGAGGTGATGCGTTCGTTTTCGTCCACTTCGCCGTTGACCATGCGCTGGAAATAATCGTGCGCCTTACCCAAGTCGTGCAAAAGTGCGCCAAGCCGCGCCAGTCGCCGATTGAAACCATGGTGGACCGCCATCATGGCGATGACCTGAGCCACGTGCTGGGTATGCGCCAACAAGGTGAGTCCACCCTGTTCGGGGCTTTTAGCGTAGAGTTCCATCATTCGATAGGTTCGCTTCCTACGGGGTTGCCCGTAATTTTCAGTACTCCGTACATGGGCTCATTATTACGATAGCGGTCGTAACCCACCAGAATCGCCATCGGGTCTTCTTTGAAGATTAACTCAAAGCCGATTAGGGCATCGAAACCAGATTCAGAGATGGTCTCCACTAGGCTATCGGGCAGTAAAATATCCTCATTGCGACATAGGCAAATGTGCTGCTCAGCGGACGCTTTCGCCTCAGCTTCAGTAGCGAAAGCCAAGGTTAGTTTAGGATAAAGCATAATGCCCCGCACCAAAATGGACTGCTCACGAGTGGCCTTCTTGCGCGTTTCGGCGAAAGCCCGCGATTGGGTGCGTTCCTGTTGAGAATCGATTTTGGCATAGGTGAGTTTATGCCGTAGAATCGCTGATACATCTAGCCTGATTCTCAGTCCTTCGATGATGCTGGGCGTCAGGAATTGCTGGCTGTACGTGCGCTCGTCCCGCACTGCCGTCCACGGCTTGATGAATCCAAATGGCCCGGTATAGGTAACAATGTGTAATAGTTGTTCACTCATGGTAGTTTTCGTTATTATCGTAAAGCCCCAAATCCACTACCCGTTAAATCTCCAATACCTACCAGCCACGCAAACTGAATGGCTTCGGGCGTGCCTTCTACAATGACCGGACATTCGCTGCCTTTGTGTTTTATGCCTTTAATCGTAGCCATGCGGGGTCGAGGCCGGGCGTAAGCGCGATCAAAGGCTACCCGGACCTCAAGGTGTTCACCACTGAAACCCGCCACTTCTAGTTTTTTACGAAGCAAGTGGGTCAGCACATCATTGGCGGCCAACGTGTCCCAAAGCAAGTACTCTCGGCTACCGTCGTCGCGCTTTCGTCGCGCCAAGACTGCCGATCCGTCAGTAGCAAAAATATGCTGCTTGCTGAAAGAGGGCAGATCAATTTCCCGCACTTCCTGCACGGCCATACCGTGGGCAACCGACGGGTCTTCCAGGATTCCTTTTATTAACTGTCGGGCTAGTTCGTTATCAAAAAAGGAAATGTTCCAACTGGCTCCTTCGGGAAAGCTGAGAGCTTGGCGTTTAGGTTGTCCACCTCGTAGCCACCCGAAACTGTACAAGCTCAAACCGTCGTGCGCCGAATTGCCGCCCAGCCATTTATGAATTGCCCCAGTTAGGTGGTGCAGGTGATTAAACGGCACAGGTTCGGTATTGGGACTCAGTTGCAGTTGTATTCGCATATAGCTTTCGGTTTGGATGGGACAAAGGAAGGGGAGAGGTTCGCCAAAAAGCGGCGTAGTCCCGTGGTTATATCAAAAAAATCAAAGAAGGTAAGTTTTTGCGTGGTCTTTCGCTCGTTCGGCAATGTGTTTACGGAGTGTAGCAGGCTCCAGCACCTCCACAGCCTCACCAAAAGAGAGGATTTCTTTTTCAAGCTCTGGATTTAAGATTACAAACAACTCGAACTCCCCCGCGCCAAGCTCCACCATGCTCGAATGCAGTGGCAGTGAACGTACATAACTACTCTGCAAAGCATTAAATCGCAGCACCACGCGCTCCGGCTCAGCTCCATCGGGAGCCGTGACCCCAATGACATGGCGGCGCAAATTTTTGTAGGTGGCCGTGCGGTCAGTGGTAACAGGCTTGTCGGTTAGTCGGAGGTCGGTCATGCGGTCGAGTCCAAAGGTGCGGAGGGAGTCTTTTTCTACATCCCAGCCATCCAGGTACCAGCGGTTTCGGTACTCGAAGAGAATACCCGGTTCGACGGTGCGCCGGGCAGCTGGCGAAGCGGAATCCGTGTAGGCGGCGTACTCAAAGTGAATCACCCTTTGCCCACGCAGAGCGTCCCAGAGGAGGGGAAGATTTTCGGCCCCCGCAAACTGCTCGTTGCGTTCGAGTTGAAGGTACTTGCCGACCTCCTGCACGTTGGTGATGGCTTTCTGCAGGAAACTCAGCCGTTCGTGGCGTTCGAGCAGGGTAACAAACTGGCGGAAATCGTCTACATCTTCATCGGGCGGAATATCCAGATAATAACCCCGGCGGCGATAATCGTATTTGATGTGAATTCCGTATTCGTCACGTAGTTCGCGGATGTCCCGCTCGAGCGATCGCCGGGCTATGGAGGGGAAGTCCATTTCGGAAAAGCTGGCCAGCAGTTCTTCCTTGGAAGGATAGCGGTATGGTGCCTCTGTGTTTCGGATCAGACAGAGACGGCGGTGCAGCAGGGCGGAAGGGTTCAAGTGGTGGTAGTTGAGGGAACTGAGTTATTTGTCACCTAATGTAGCAATAAAAAAGTAGTCTCAACCGAGTTACTTGTCTTTTGAGCCTGAAAAGGGGTTTCCCAAGCAGGAGGATGTATAGGATTGCTTCATTTATGCCACTTTTTCAGAATTTGATAGACTAATCAGAAAAAAAGCCCGGATCGGCCCGAATTACATTCAGACCAACCCAGGCTTCGTGGTACAACTTCTCTCTTTGATAGTATCTAGTCCAGCCGCAGCTCGGCTACTACGGGCAAATGATCCGAGGCGTACTTCTCGGAAATCACCCGGGTAGACAGCGCTTTGAAACTTGCAGCGGGTTTGAACATGATAAAATCGATGGTTCGGTTGGGGCTTTCGACCGGGATCGTGGGCAGGCAGTTTTGCTTGCAGGTACGGGTAAAGTGCTGGTCGAGGTAGCTGATCGTAGTACTTTCGGGCAAGGCATTGAAATCACCCCCCAGAATCATGGGAAGCTCCGCGTCTTTGAAATGCTCCACGATCTGCGCCGATTCGGTCGATCGGTTTCCTTCCTTAAGATCCAGGTGGGTGCTGGCAAAGAGGATTTTTCCTTTGCCGGGTACTTCCACCGTGATGGCCGCCACGGCGCGATCTTCACCACCAAGTTCGGGATTGCGGGGGAGCAGGTACCCCACCGAATCCACGATCGGGAAGCGTGACAGCACGGCCACGCCATATTCACCGCCCTGATAGTCCAGTGCTTTTTTGAAATACGAGTGCATCCCGGTAAGCCGGGCCAATTCACGCGCCTGATCCAGACTTTTGCCGGAGCGCTCGGTGTGGACATCTACCTCCTGTAGCGCGACCAGATCGGGCTTTTCCTGATTGATGACCCGGGCGATGGCCGCCACGTCGATTTTGTCTTTTTCGGAAGGCGGATTGCAATGGTGGATGTTGTAAGTCATCACCTTGAGATCGCCTTTGCGGGCGGGTACCTCCGGTTCTTTCTCCACGGTTTCGCTGCCTTTTCCACAGGCGGAAAAGGTAATCAGCAGGCCTAGAACGTACAGTAGCTTTTTCATAAGAATCAACGCTTACCAACCGGGATTTTGTCCCAGGGCAGGGTTGCGCTGGGTTTGTTCGAGCGGGACGGGCCACAGGTAGTTTTTAGGGGCAAAAGTACGGCCCGTAGCGGCCACGATGTAGCCTTCTTCGTCGGTACGCAGGTTGGCCACGTCGGCGGGTACTTCGGCCCAGGCGGCTTTCATGCCTTTCACGTCCTGCGCCAGCAGTTCGCCCTGCTGCCAGCGGCGGATGTCGAAGTAACGCTGTCCTTCCAGGGCCAGCTCAACCCGGCGTTCGCGGCGAATTTCTTCACGTATGTCCAGCCCGTTGGCGGTCAGTTCGGTGAGTACCATCGGTTTCATGCCCACGCGGGCGCGAATCTTGTTGATGGTCAGGTCTACATCGGCCTGAGTCAGCTTGCCCTGCTCGAAGCGGGCCTCGGCGTAGGTGAGCAGTACTTCGGCGTAGCGGATCAGGTGGATGTCATTGGCATCGCGGCCCACCCGCGATACCGTGGAGGGCTCCACATATTTGGTAAAATAGTAGCCGGTAATGGTCACCGAACCCCGGCGGTCGGAGCGAAACTTGGGTGCCGTAAAAATGGCCGGATCGGTATTGGCGGGATTCCCGTCGTAGCGTCCGCCCCAGGGCGAGCCGGGGGCCAGGATCGTCTGCGTCATGCGGGGATCGCGGTTTTCAAAGACAGCTTCGTAGCTGTTTTCCTCGTAGAGCGGCGACTTCTCGATGGGCAGGCCGTCGATCATCAGGTAGGAGTCTACCAGTGATTTGGTGGGATTCCAGCGGGCGTTCTGGTCGGGTACCTGAATCTCGCGGCTGAGGTTGTGATAATTGACCTCTTCCAGATGAGGGCGCGCCAGAATCGTTTCTTTATTCTTGCCGGCGGACAGTTTGCCCGCGTAGGTGAAGAGCGCATTGTAGCTGGTTTTGGGGTTGCCCGTGCTGAACAACTGGTAGATTCCCAGGTCCATGACGTCTTTGGCGGCTTTTTCGGCTACCTGGTACCGACCGGCGTATAACGAGTAGCGGGCTTTGAGCGCCAGCGCGGCCCCTTTGTTTATTTTACCTAGGTTGCTGCCCGTGGGGATGGCCGTGGGTAGTTTGGCGGCGGCTTCTTCCAATTCGGTCAGGATAAAGTCCACGACCTGAGCCTGCGGATCGCGGGGGCCGTAGAGTTCGTCGATGTCCAGCGTTTTGGTGACGAGAGGTACATCGCCGAACAAAAACGTCAGGTAGCCGTACAGGTAAGCCCGGATGGTACGGACCTCGGCGGCCAGCGCTTCCTTGCGGGCAGGCACTGCTACTTCGGCCTGCTGGTAGTTTTCCAGAAAGGTGTTGCACTCCCGGATGCCCGAGTACATGTTACGCCATTCGCTGTTCAAAGTACCCAGGTCGGGGCCGAAGTTGCCGCTGCCAATTTGCAGATAATTCGTATTGGAAGGCCACAGGGTGTTGTCGCCCATGTTTTCCATATCGACGGTATTCTTGGCCTTTATGTTGTTATAAATGGCGTTGGCGGCCAGCTGGAGCTGCTCTTCGTTCTTCCAGAAGGTTTCGTCCGCGATTTCATCCAGGGGCACCCGGTCCAGAAAATCATCCTGACAGGAACCCAGTGAGAGAGCAAGCAGCGTAATGAGATATACTATTTTGTTTTTCATGATTTGACTATTTGAGATTAATATTCAATCCGAACACGAAGGTCTTTACCTGCGGATAGAAGCCCCCGCTGGTCACCGGGGTTTCGGGATCGTAGCCGTAAAAGAAATCGGATTTGGTAAGAAGATTATCGGCCGAGGCGTAGACACGCAAGCGGCTCACCCGGAATTTCTGGGTCAGCGTGGCGGGAAGCGTGTACCCAAGTTGAATGTTTTTCAGGCGCAGATACGAGGCGTCTTCCAGCCAATAGGTGGAAAGCCGCTGATTGTACGATTGCTGGTAGGTGAGGCGGGGGTAGCTGGCATCGGTATTTTCGGGTGTCCAGCGGTCCAGGTGGACAGTCTGCGGCAATGATCCTTCGTTGATCAGCGCGTGGCGAGAAGCGCCCTGCAGGTAGCCGTCGACCTTGCCCACGCCCTGAAGGAAAAAGCTGAAATCAATACCTTTCCAGCCCAGCTCAGTCCGGAAGCCGTACGTAAAGCGCGGAATGGCGTTGCCAATTACCTTCCGGTCCTTATCCAGACTGATGACGCCGTCGCCATCCAGATCCTGATAGATGACATCGCCGGGAGCCACCGGATCACCAGCGATAATAGGGAAGTTGGGAGTATATTTCTGGGTTTCGGCGTCGTAGGTAAAGTCTGACTCCTGCGCCATGCGCTCGGCCACCAGGCCATAGAACGCATCGATGGGCTCACCCACCATACGAATGCGGTCGCCAATGGTAGGAGGTACCCCGCCGAGGCTTACGACCTTGTTTTTTACGTCCGAAAGGTTGGAGTTGATCGCGTAACGGAAATCACCGATCTGATCGCGCCACGAAGCCTGAATTTCCCAGCCGCGGTTTTGAACTTTACCGGCATTCTGGGGCGGATAGGAAGTGCCCACGCCCAGTACGTCGGGCAGAGGTACCGATAGCAGAATGTCGTTGGTATTGTTTTCAAAAACATCCGCCGTCACTCCTAGGCGCCCCCCGAGAAATACCAGATCCAGACCGATATTTTTCTTGATGACCGACTCCCAGGTCAGCAGCCGGTTGGGGATACTTTGCTGGCGGTAGCCAATCGTGTAGGCGTTGCCGATGGGAAAAACGTTGTTGACCGGACCCAGCGTGGCCAGATAGGCGTAGTCGCTGCCCACCCGGTCGTTGCCCTGCGAGCCGTACGAAGCCCGCAGCTTGCCCGACTCGATGACATCGGTGAGCCCTTTGAAAAACTTTTCTTCGGAAAATACCCAGCCCAGCGAAGCCGAGGTAAACAGGTTCCAGCGGACGTCGGGCGCGAAGCGCGAGGAGCCATCGTACCGGAAGTTGACCTCGGCCAGGTACTTGCTGCGGAATCCGTAATTGACGCGGCCAAAGAGCGATTGCAGCGCGTTGTGGGCTGCTCCCCCGAAGTTCAGCTGGTTTTCGGTCCCGATATTGATGGAGGGGACGTCCTGCGAAGCCAGATTGGTGCGGGTAGCCCCGAAGCTGGAACCGACTGTTTTCTCCTGCGAAGCTCCCAGAATGGCATTAATGGTGTGGATATCGCTGAAATTTTTATCGTACTGCAGGACTCCGATGAAGGTCTGGTAGCGGGAAATGTAATCGCGCACGTCGATCTTATTCACCGGGTTCGTCTGGTAAATCAGTGAGCCATCGTCGGGACTATAGTAATTGATGGTTTTGTTGAAAATGGTCCGGCTGGAATTGGACTGGATCAAACCGTACTGTCCGCGCAAGCTCAGGCCGTCGGTTATTTTGATAGTCGCGTTCAGGTTGCCCGTAAATTCCTGCGAGCCGAAGGTGTTAGTGCCGCCGTCGGTAGTTACGGCAATGGGATTGCGTTGCCCGCCGATGTAGCCCCAGCCACCGGTAGTGAACCGCACGGGCACCAGGGGAAGTATCTGATGGGCGGCGTAGATGGGTCCCGATCCGGCGCCCACGCCCTCGGAAGAGCCCGAGTAGCTGCGGTCGATGTACCCCAGATTGGCATCCAGCTGAATGCGGTCGATCAGCGTGGTGTTGAGCCGAACCCGGATGTTGTGGCGGTTGGCGCTGTAGTTGTCGCCCGTAATCAGGCCGCCTTCTTTGAGCAGGCCGTAGGATACGTAGTAGTTGAGGTTGCTGGCGCCGCCGTTGATACTCAGGTTATGGTTTTGCTGGGGCGCACTGGGCGTGTAGATTTCCTCGATCCAGTTGGTGTTGGCGTAGTAGTTGGGATCAGAGCCATTGCGGGCGATCTCGATCTCGGCGTCGGTGTAGGTAGGGTTGCGGCCCACGTTGCGCTGGGCTTCGTTCAGTAGCTGCATGTATTGCGGCGAGCCCAGAAAATCGGGCAGAGCCGTGGGTGTCTGTAGCCCAAAGTACCCCCCGTACGAAATGTTGGGCTGGGTACCTTCCTTGCCTTTTTTGGTCGTTACCAGAATGACCCCGTTTGCTCCCCGTACCCCATAGATAGACGAGGAAGCGGCGTCTTTCAGCACCGAAATGCTTTGAATATCGTCGGGATTGAGGATACTCAGGTTGCCACCGGGGATGCCGTCGATCACTACCAGAGGTTCCGAGTCGCCCAGGGTACCGATGCCCCGGATGCGAATGCTGCCGGCACCCTGGCCAGGCAGCGCGGTACTGTTGCGGACGGTCACGCCGGGCATCAGGCCCTGCAGGGCCGAGGTAACCGAGGTGACGGGGCGGCTTTCGATATCTTCGGCATCGATACTGCTTACCGAACCCGTGATGTTGACCTTTTTCTGCACCCCGTAGCCCACGACCACAAGCTCTTCCAGGCCGGCCACATCTTCCTGAAGCTGGATCGTGAGACTGGTCTGGCTGCCAATTTTTACTTCCTTACCCAGAAAGCCGATGTACGAAATCTGCAGTACTTCGCCTTCTTCGGCCTCGATCGAGAAGTGCCCTTCGCCGTTGGTCGAAGTACCCCGTAGCGTGCCTTTGATTTTTACGGTTGCGCCGGGGAGCGGTTGCCCCTTGGCGTCCTTCACCATACCCGACACCAACCGCAGCGGATCAGCCAGGACTGGCTCTGGTTCCGCTTTCGGCTGCGAAACCGGAGCCGTGCTCCTTCTTTCTTTTGCGATTGGCACGATGACAATCTGTCGGCCGGAGAGCTGGTAGGTAAGGCCCGACTGCCGCAGGGCTTTCTCCAGAATCACCGAAACCTTTTCGTTGGTCATGTCCAGATTCAGGGCATTCGCCGGGGTTTCTTCCAGCATTTTATCCTTATAAAAGATCAGGTAATCGGTCTGTTCCTGAATTTGCCGGAACAGCTGAGCCAGGTTGCCGTTTTTAAGGTGTACGTCCATGCGGTCTTTTTGCGAAAAGCCCTCGGCACTTACCCCCATCATAGCTACCCAAAGTAATGCGGCGGTCAGTTTCATGATTCTCAGTAGATTTAGGTCATGCCTCTCCGGCTGAAGAGCGCACGTACAATCGTCGAATTTTTTCATACATTTGATAGACTTTTGTTATACAATTGTTTAAGTTGTTTTCCTGCTTGCCGGCAGGAAGATTCGGAGCGGAAGGCGTTGGCGCGCCTTTCGCTTTTTCATTTATAAAAACTCACTTTTTAAGTACAAACCTCCTTTCGTGCTGCTCGTAGCTAAGCGAAGTCGTGGTGCAGATGATAGACAGTACATGGGTGATATCATCCTGCAGGTCCAGCTTCCCCGAGAAAGTCTCCTGCCCGGCGGTGGTACTTTCCACAGCGAGCTCCACCCGATAGTAGCGGGCCAGTTTTTTCAGGATTTCGTTCAGCGGTACCCGGCTCAGAATCAGGTAGCCATCCTTCCAGGCGGTATATTCTTCCACCCGCACCGAAGCTACCTGCACCTCGGCTGCCGAGGGGTTGTACAAGGCTCTGGTACCGGGGACCAACTTCTTTTTTATTTTACCAAATAGCGCGTCCTTGTTGGCCGTCAACTCGATGCTCCCCCGCGCCAGCACGGCGTAACTCTCGGCGTCGTCGGAGTAGGCACTAACGTCGAATTCTGTCCCGAGTACTTCGATTTCCAGGGCTTTGGTTTGAACATAAAAAGGTTTGGAAGCATCGTGCCGCACCGCAAAGTATGCCTCTCCGTCGAGGTACACTTCCCTTTGCCGGTCCGAAAAGCGGGCCGGGTACACTAGTTTTGAGCCGGAGTTGAGCCATACTTTGGTGCCATCGTGCAGGGTGAGGGTGGAGCGCTTGCCGTAGGGTACCACCAGGGTGTTGTACACTATGTCCTTCTGATTGAAGCCGCGATCGATCACCGATCCCGAATCCAGCCGGATATTTGCCCCGTTTTCCTGGTAGGTAATCTCTGATTCATCATTGGACAGGCTGATCGTTTGCTCGTCGGAGAGGATGAGCTGGGTATTAGTAGCCGAGTCGGATGCGGCAGCACGCTCTGCGGCAAGCTGCATGCCGGAATCAGGACGGGTACCATAAAAATACAGGCCGAAGCCCGCCAGTAGCAGGAGCGATACGGTAGCGGCAATGCGGAATACGGGTAGCCGAACGCTCCTTCGACCTGCCGACTCTGACGTACTCTGCTGAACGGTAGCCCATAACGCCTCCTTTTCGGAATCGTTGAGTTGCTCATTCCCGTTTTCCTGAAACAGGTTTTTCAGATGCTCTGTTAGTTTCTGCTGCTCGGGAGGTAGTTCACCAGACGAATCCGATGCATGGCGCCCGCTCAGAAAATCTTCAAGATTACGTGGTTTCTTCGGTTTCATCACGCCATTGTTTATAAGTATAGAGCGACAAAAGCCCGCGCCATAGACGCGGGCCGAAGTTTTTTTTAGTTTTTAAGCAGTTATAGAACAAACAGCCTGAAATGAAGCAAGTTAATCCAGCAATAAAAGCAGCATAGAGGCCAAAGGCAGACCATTGAGTTGTTGCCGGAGTTGCTTCACCCCACGGTATACCAGCGTGCGACAGGTAGGCACCGAAACCTGCATCAAGGCGGCTATTTCTTCGTAACTAAGGTCGTGTTTGAATTTCAGGTACAGGATTTCCCGCTGCCTGTCCGGCAACTGGTTGATTTCGTACGCCAGTGCTTCGAGGGTCTCCCGTTCCTTTTCTTCAGCCATAATTTTGTGCTCAATGCTGAAAGAAAACGGAGGGAAAGGAAGAGCGTGGTCGCGATCCAGCCAACCGTTGAGCTGAAACAGGGAAGATTTGCGCAGCGCCAGATTTAATTTGCGGCGAAAGGATTTGAGCAGATAGAATTTGACACTGTCGGGCGAGGCTGCCAGTCCGGCCCGATAGGTATGCAAATCGATAAATAGGTCATGGATACAGTCCTTGATCAGTTCCTGATCTGCCGTATACCGCAGCCCGAAGGCATACAGGATATCGGTGTAGGTGTCGTATAGTTCCCGGAACGCTTCCTGGCTACCCGCCGCAAAATCCGTCCATATATCTCCCTCGGTTCGCGTGTCCATACTCAAGTGTTTAGTCGTTCACATGCCGGGTTTGATTACGAGCGATCAAGTAAGGAAATCTGTTAGAAACGATAGCACTCGGTAATTTAATGAAATTATTAAATTTTAATACCAAGTATCTTTTTATTAACTCAATACAGGCCGATCAGTGAGGAGATAAAAGAAGTTTTGAGGCCAGAAAAACTAACTGCTTTTGCGGCAGAGTTCAACTATCCCCGGACAACCTTCCCGATATCCACTTTATAAATCTGCCTGCCCAGTTTCTCATGCGTAGAGTCAAAGAAGACCTGCTTTCCCTGGGGGTTGGCGCGGGGGTGAAGGTCACAGCGGTACTCGCCTTTGTATTGGGGCGGCGACAGGAATTTGCCCAGAATCACGCGCCGCTGAGTGGAGATGTTGTAGAGGTAGAGCGTCTGCATCCGGTTGGCATCAGGATAGGTGTCGTTCAGAACCCATTCGTTGTCGGTGTGCGGGATGTAGGTGTTGTGGCCGTTGACGGTCATGGCTTCCGCGCCGATGTGTTCGCTGTTCTGGGTTTTGTCTTCCATCAGCCAGAAACCCCACTCCTTGCCGATGGGTTTGGTCCAGGCCAGGATGCGCTCCGGGCCATCCCAGATAATGTGTGAAGTATTGCCCGAAGGGTCGATCACGTAGCGATCTTTGCCCGTGTCGGTGTCCATCGTCACCATGCGGGTGATGAATTCCGTAGTGGGTACGCCATCCTGCTCCTGCACCTTATGTCGCCAACGGTTGAGGAACAGCATCCGTTTACTATCAGGGCTGATCAGCAGATGGTTGAACCAGTGCCAATAGGTATCTACCGATTCGCCCAGGTGCGGAATGGCTGCCATGTCGGACAGCGATAACAGCATTTGGTGCTTGCCCGACTTTAAATCCATGCGGTAAATCCCGATGTCTTTGGGGGCTTTCACCTTTTCGTAAGGATCGGGGATGCCCACGTAGCCGTAGCCGGGCCGCAGGTTCTGGATGCGGTTGAACTCAGTCCCCACGGCAAATTGCCCGTTGGGGGCCAGGGCGTAAATGGCTTTGGGCAGGATACGCTCTTTCCCGGTCTTGACGTTGAGGACCCTGCTCCTGAAAGCGCCGTCGATCCGGTCGTTCCAGATGACCTCCTCGGCCGAGTTGGGCAGCCACTGCAGCATGCAACCCTGTTGCCAGCCCCACGCATTGGACATCCCCAGTTTACGCCACTTGTTGTTGTTCTGCAGATCGATCAGGCCGATTTCCAGCTGGTCGTCGGGACCGGGCGTGCGGCCTTCGAAAGGAGCCTGCATTCCCAGCGCGTAGCGGCCCGTGGGGTCGATCTGTAATTTATCGTAGTACCCAAACCAGTGCGGATTGCTGCCATCGGTAATGCGCTCGGCGGGAAAATCTCCTTCGGCGAGGAAACTGTCAGCCGAAAAGGTCATCAGGCCCGCACTTCCGGCCAGGCTGCTTTTTATAAAATCGCGACGCTGCATCTTGGAGTTTACGAGTTTAAAGTCGAAAGTTTACGGGCTCAGGACAGAGCCACCTTTGCGGTTGCTTTGTCTATGCTTGACACTATTCTTCTTCTTTAATAAAAAAACACGGGTTCCCGCTGCGTTGGGAACCCGTGTTTATAAGAATTCAGGAAACAAAAACTACTGGTTCGATTAGGCTCTGTTGCTCATTGTCAACCCGCTCCCGAACTTTTAACTCCTAAACTCCTAAACTCATGAACTCACAAACTACCCCCTGGGCCTTCCGCCACCGGCGGCAGGTGCAGCTTGCTGCTGGCCACCACCGCCGTCGCCGTCACCACCGCTTTTCACGTCGTCGTTGTTGACACTCTTGCGGCGGCGGCGGGGCTGGTCGTCAAAACTCATTTTACCCAGTTTGTAGGAGAAATTGACCCGTACACCCCGCATATAGCGGTCGTTGATGCTCGTTTGGGTGAAAGTGGGTGTCTCCAGCACTGTGTTCATTCTGAATGCCTTCGACAGGAAGTTCTCGGCGCTCATGCCGATGCTGCCACGCTTGTTGGCAAACTCCTTTTTCACACCCAGGCTGTAAATCCGGAAGCCGGTCGAGTAGCCCTGCAGCTGCACGTCGCGGCCCCGGGTGAAACCAAATCCCTGAATACCCCAACCCTTGGGAAGCGTCACACTGGTGAAGACGCGACCTGAGGCCACCACTCCCGAGTTGCTCGTGCCCAGCGAAGCGTTGTTAGAGTTGTTTGACAGATAGACGTAGTAGGCATCGACACCGCCGCCGATCTGCCACTTACTGAACAGCGTGACGTTTCCGAAGATGTTGGCGCCGTAGTTTTGCTTCTGACCGATGTTCCCGTAAGTCGTCGTGATAACGCCCTCCTCGCTGGTCGTGCGTACATTCTCGATGGAGTTGTTGGTGTTACGGGCAAAGAGCGAGAAATTGATATAGACTGATTTCTTGAACCAGCTTGAACTCAACTCGTACTGGTCGGTCAATTCGGGCGACAGGTCAGGATTACCCACTGAGATGTTCTGCGGGTTTGAGGCATTGATGTTAGGATTCAGGAATTGAATGCCTGGGCGTTGCAAACGACGGTTGTAAGCGGCCTTCACGGTACGCCCTCCTTTGAAGGTTTTGGATACGTTGATGCTTGGTACCAGATTGCCATAGTTGGGAATGCTCAGCCCCACTTCGCCCTGCGTGGCGTCAATGGTCGTGTACTCATAACGGCTGCCCACTTTGAAAGTGTACTTGTTTTTGGTAGAGATGGTGTAGGACAAATAGGTAGCCGCCACGTTCTGATCATAGACCAGGCTGCTGGCCTGACGGGGCTGATTCAGCGTGCTATAGTAAGTGAAGTCGCTGTCCACCTGCCGGAAGATACCCTTGCCACCAAATTCGATGCTCTGGTTTTTCTTGATGGGCGAAGTGTAGTCGAGTTGCACGGTACTTTCCTGATTGTAGCTGCCGTTGCGGTTGCCTTCCTGGCCCAAAAGCGTGGAGGATGTGGCTGAGTCGAACAGATTGGCGTCGAAGTCGTTGGTGCGGTTGTTGCGGCTGAACTGCGTCAGGATGCTGAACTCCTGCTGCGGTTTTTTCAACTGACGGGTGTAGTCCACGTTTACGTCTACCGTCCCGGAAAGATCCTTTACATCCACATCGCGGAAAGAATTTTTGGCGGGAGTGGTGCCGAACGAGTTGAGCGTGGAAATCTCCTGCGAACTCGTCGAGTTGCGGGTACCGTAACGGACGCTGGCCGTGATAAACGACTTGTCGGTGATATCCATATCCCAGCCCAGGTTGTAGGAGCCAAACCCGTAGGTGTTTTTCGAGTCCGTCAGTTGGCGTACTGAGAAAGGCACACCATTCTTAACGCCTTCCTGAAGGTTATCCCCTTTGCCGAGAATGTTGTAGCCAATCCGGCCATATCCGCCCAGGTTGAAGCCCATCTTACCTGTGCGATAGCCGCCACGCAGGCCAAGGTTAGCTCCCCGGTTGCCAACGCCGGAATCGAAGTCCAGCGTCGCGCCCTGCAAAGTGTTTTTCTTGGTAATGATATTGATGATGCCGGCAGTACCTTCGGCGTCGTATTTGGCCGAGGGTGACGTAATCACTTCTACCGACTTGATCATGTCGGCAGGAATTTGTTTCAGGGCGTCGGCCACGCTGCTGGCCAGGATGGTCGAGGGTTTGTTGTTGATAAGCACTCTCACATTTGAACTGCCGCGCAACGACACGTTGCCGTCCAGATCTACGCTCAGCATCGGTACCTTGCGCATTACCTCGGTGGCATCACCGCCTTTGCTCGTAATGTCTTTCTCGGCGTTATATACCAGCCGATCCACCCGCTCCTCGATCATCTGGGTTTGGCCGGTTACGGTCACGGCATCCAGTTGCACTACGTCGGGTGTCAATACGATATCGTCCAGCTCGATGTTGGTACGTCCGTCTATTTTGATCTTGTCGATCTGCTTTCCTTTATAGCCAATGAAAGAAAGCATAAGCTTGTAGTTTCCGTCGGCGATGTTCTTCATGCTGAACTTGCCTTTATCGTCGGTGGTAGAACCGTCGACAGGACGATTGGTTGCCATGTCGACAAGGGAGACCGAAGCGAATTCGACGGGCTGGTTCGACACAGAGTCTTTGATGGTGCCGCTGACTTTACCGTTGCCCCGCGCAGAGTTGTCGATGGTGCCGGGAATGTTCGTGCTGGGCTCTGCCTGAGGGCGACCCGCGCCTTCGGGCCGCTGGGCATAAGAAACGGCACTCAGGCCGCAGGTAAGTAGAAATGTTAGCGTGAATAACTTTTTCATAGCTAAGTGATAAAGGGATGCTGTTAGATTTTTAAATAAGGAAAAGTACAATCCGTCTCAGTTTGAAATTTTAGATACTTCAAAATAACTACCTTATTGCCCAAGGGTTTTTAGGTAATAGATGAACGGGATGATGACATAGATGAACTGCCTGTTTCACCCGATGAAAGCGCTTTATTCCTTTCGTCGGGTCTTGGAGAATGTATTCGCCGAACGGATTGCGGCATTCGTCTAGGTTCTCTGGTGGTTGGTCGATTCCAACCACTAACTTTGAAAAGTACTACGTAGTGTTGTTGTGAGTATTTGGGGAGAAATGAAGTTATTAGCCGATAGCACCCCGATCGGAACTCTCAATTTTCCACTTTCCACTTTGAACTGATTTGGAAACCTCCCGAAAATATATGCCCTGGCTGATCCACGTTTTAGTGTGGACCTTGCTGGGTTCGATCCTATTGTTGTGGCAGCCGCTCACCTGGCAGATTACCATCCCCATGCAATTCTGGATAAAGCAAGCCGTGCTGTTCGGACTTCTGCTGGCCGTTTTTTATATCAATACCAAAATCTGGATTCCCCGCCTGCTCTTCCATAACCGGACGGCCTGGTTTATTTTGCTCAATACAGCGGCGGTGTTGCTGGTGTCGTTTCTGGTGCAAAGGGTAGAAATCTGGGTGAACCTCCGTGAAAGTATGGAGGCGGCTTTCAAGGCCGTGCGTAATTCGGGCGTCATGCGCCGGGAGGACTCACTCGATTATTTCTCGCTGCTCACCGCCCTGATGATGATCGCCATAAGTACCAGCGTGGCGGCGGTGCAGAAGTGGCAGCACGATGCCCAACTCCGGCAAAATCTCGAACGCGCCAAAACCGAATCGGAACTCTCATTCCTGAAAGCGCAGATTAACCCGCACTTTTTCTTCAATACACTCAACAATATTTACGCCCTCACGGTCATTGATGTGGAGGCGTCGCGGGAAGCACTCCACAAACTTTCGCGCATGATGCGCTATGTTCTCTACGATTCCCAGCAGGGTACGGTGCAGCTCAGCCAGGAAATTGCTTTTGCCCAGGACTACATCAAGCTGATGCAGCTTCGTCTCACTGACAAAGTGACGGTGCAGCTTACTCCGCCGAACCCGATGAGTGATGTACCCATCGCACCCATGCTGTTTCTACCTTTTATCGAGAATGCCTTCAAACATGGCGTAAGTGCCACTCAGCCCAGTCGCATCGAGATTATCATCCGGCAGAATGGGGCCAAAATTCACGTTGAAGTCAAGAATACGCTGTTTTCGGCCAAACAATCGACTAATCTTGAAGAAAGCAACGGCATCGGGCTGGTCAATACCCGCCGCCGCCTCGACTTGCTATACCCGGGTCGCTATGAGCTCGACGTGCAGGAAGACCGCCAGGAAAACGAATACAAAGTTCACCTCGAACTCGACGCCGTATGACGACGCTGAATTGTATTGCCGTAGACGACGAGCCGCTGGCTCTGGGGTTGGTGTGCGCCTTTATAGAAAAGACCCCATTCCTTAATCTGGTGGGGCGTTATTCCAGCGCAGTGGAAGCCTTGCAGGGATTGCACGAAGGAGAAGTGGATGTGTTGTTTCTGGATATTCAGATGCCCGACCTAACGGGGATTGAGCTGGCACGGGTACTGGAAAAATCGGCAGGGCCGGCTGGTATAACCGGCTCCTCAGCTCCACGCATTATTTTCACAACGGCCTTCAATCACTTTGCCCTCGAAGGTTTCCGGGTCGACGCGCTGGATTATCTGTTGAAACCATTCAACTACGAGGAGTTTCTCCGCGCCGCCAGCAAAGCCAGGGCCTATTTTGATCTGGTGAAAAAGGCCGAGGTCAGCCCGGGGCCGGTTGTCAATTCCTCGCATGCCGTGCCGCCCGAGGAGTACTTGTTTCTCAGAGTGGAATATCAATTGGTCCGCGTGGCCTACGCCGATATTCTGTATATCGAAGGCTTGAAGGACTACGTAAAAGTACACCTCAAAAAAGAATCCAAGCCTTTGCTTTCGCTCACCAGTCTGAAAAGCCTGGAAGAGAAACTCCCGGCGCACCGCTTCATGCGGGTACACCGCTCCTACATCGTGGGCCTGGAAAAGATCGAAGCCATCTCAAAGACCAGCATCCAAATCGGCGGCACCCTTGTGCCGGTAAGTGATCAGTACAAAGAAGCCTTCTCAGACTACGTGAGTCGGTGGACGTAAGATTTTAAGTTCGTCAGGCTTCAAATCATTCCTCAGCGAAATTGTCGTTTGGATTGCGCTTAGCGCCCTGGGTTCCCGTGCCGCTCTTGATGTCGCTTCGCTTTTGAATTTCTTCTGCCGCACCGGGCTGCGTTTTGTCTACGCCGTAGTCGTCCACAGCGCCTTCGTTGAAATCATCGTTGCTGTTGCGCCCCTCTTGCGCCGCTTGGGTCTCGATGTCTTCCGGGTTTTGCTTTTTGTCGTTATCCATTTTTGAAAAAATAGTTGGCTTTCGGAAATGGGTAAAAAAGTGTTCCAGAAAGGCTAATCACGCAATCAGCTTGTTCAAAACCAAAGACACGGATAATGCATATCAAGCGCGCCTATCCCGCAAAATGGCAAACCTCTTTCGATTTCCGGTTAAGCTTACCAGAAAGTTAAATCCAATAGAAAAAACATCAGGGCAGTTATTCTCTCTCCAAAACCTCCCCAAGCAGCACTTTACTGCCATGCCGCTCGTGTGAATCTGCTTTTCCCAGTCGCCCGTCTAAATCTTTCAAGGCTTTCTTTGCTTCGTCAGTTCCAATCGCTGCCACGCGCTGAATGGTATAATCCAGGATCTTGGGTAGTTTGGCCCGTTCGGCTGTTTTGAGGGCACGGTTCGGGTCCAGTGCGGCCAGTGGCTCGGCGGCGTACCAAGCCATAAGCGGCAGGTTATGATCGGTTTGGTCCTCGGCTTTTTGCAGGAGGGCGTCCACCACGTCCCAGCGATCCGAGGGTGCTAACCGTCCCATCGCTGAAGCCAGATACAGCCGTACCGAAGAAGATGGGTCCAATTGGGCCATTTCCACAAAGCGTTGCAGAGTCACGGGCGACACCTTTTTGTCTTCGGTGAGCAATTGCACGGCCCAGCCGCGCATGTACTCGTTTTTATGGGCGAGTAAGACGACCAATTCCTTCTCACTCAACCCTTTCGTGACGTGCAGTGCCCACAACGCCCGCAGTTGGTGGGTAACGTCGGGGTTTTTGGCCAAAATCACTTTTAACTCTTTATGAACCTGCTTGTCGGGGCCGCGCTCCTGCAAGATCTGCCGGGCTTGCCGCACATACCACTCATTGGGATGTAGTTGGTACTCCACCAGTTGGTGGTTGCTGGCCTTAGTCAGATCGAATTTTTTCCATTGGTCGTCCTTATAGGTGATTTTGAAGATCCGGCCCATTGTCTTGTCATGGACATCAGGGTTGGGGCTGTGGCACTGATTCTTGTCGTACCAGTCGATGGCCCAAACCGATCCGCTGGCGTCGTACTTGAAATTGAGCCACTGCGACCAGGCATCGTTCATCACCAGAAAATCGGGCTGATGGGTGGCCACATAGCCCGACCCCACGCGCGTGAGGTGGTCCACGTTGAGGCGGGCGCCATTGATATTGTTCATAAAAATATTCTGACGAAATTCCTGCGGCCAGCTGTCGGCCAGGTAGATCATGGCCCCGGCGTGGGCGTGACCGCCACCTTTCTCTGCCGAGCGGAAGTTACCCGCGTGCGGGCCGCGGTTGCCCACGTAATGCACGTGGTCGCCGATGGTCTTGATGTCGTCGTAGGTGTAGGGATTGAAGTGCTTTCCGGCTTGCCGCTGGAAGCGCCCGCCCTGGATGGCGTGGTGCATGTGCGGAATCACGCAGACCGTCACGAAGGCGTGGCCGTAGTCATTGAAGTCAAGGCCCCAGGGATTGCTGGTGCCTTCGGAGAACAACTCGAACTCCTTCTTAGTGGGATGGTAGCGCCATACGCCGCCGTTGAGCTTTGTCCGCTGGTCGTCGGGCGCCCCCGGCTTGCCTACATTGGAATGCGTGAACACGCCGTGGGTACCATACAGCCATCCATCGGGTCCCCAGCGCAGGCTGTTGAGTACTTCGTGGGTATCGTGGGTGCCCCAGCCGTCGAGAAGTACCTGCGGTGGCCCGGTCGGCTTATCCGTTTTGGCATCTACCGGAATGTACAGCAGATTGGGGGCGGCCCCCAGCCATACGCCGCCCATACCGACCTCGATACCACTCACCAGGTTAAGGTTTTCGGCAAAAACTTTCCGGCTATCCAGGGTACCATCGCCGTCGGTATCTTCCATAATCAGAATACGGTCGCGGCCCTGACCCTCCGGTGCGGGGGTGGGGTAGGTGTGTGCCTCGACCACCCACAGACGGCCTTTGGCATCAATAGTGAAAGCCAGCGGACGCACCACATCCGGCTCGGCGGCGGCGAGCGTAATCTTGAAACCCTCGGGCAGCGTCATGGCTTTGGCGGCTTCTGGGCCGGAAAGCCCGGCGTTCAATACTGGGTCGAGCGGGGGAAGAACGATGATGTCCTCGGGTTTGAGTTCGTTAGTGAAGTTGGGTCGACTTGGGTAGAATTTGAAATCATCAAAATTGATATGCGCCCAAAGATCGGGTTTAATGTAAGGGATGGGAGTGATACCGGTTTCGTTGTCCACAAGCCGAATGAATATTTCCTGATCCCGGTAAGGTTGCAAATCCACCACCACGGGCAGCAATGTGGGCTTACCATTACCCGTAATCTTAAAAATGACTTCCTGATTTTTGGCCAAAACCAATTCCACCCGGGTATCGAGCAAAGCTCCGCCCGATACTTTAAAGGAAGCATAAGGCTGCGTGATCTTGAAGGGAACGGAAGTCAAAGTACCTTTCAGGTCGGCGTTTTTGGTGCCGCCGCTGCTGAGGAAGTACTTTCCGGTAAAGCCCAGCTTCATATCCGGTTCGTGTAGGGGTGAGGGTTCTGCCGAAAGTAGTGGGCTGGCGAAGGCATCGCCTGTGGCGGTCCAGTCCTGCAAAGTACCCGTCTCGAAATCGAGGTTCAAAGCCCGACCGTCTTTGGTGGGTAGTTGCCCGACGATGGTCTGTCCGGAGAGCGCGCCCTCCACTACTTCAAAACTACCCTCCATGCCAGCGGTGCGGTGGCCGGGAATGGAGCAAAAATAAGTGTCGCTCTGCTGCGCCGTGAAGGTAATGCTGGTGTTGCTGCCTTTTTCCAGAATAGTCTCACTCTTGATCCTAAGCTTTTCCAGAGAAACGTCATGGGTCATGGTTTCGCCATTGGTGATCGTGATGCGCACGCGGTCGCCCTTATGGGCGCGAAGCGTGGGGTTGCGCGCACCGTCGGGGCCAAAGTACCCGACCATGAAGGCTGTCAGGGTATAGTCGCGGTCGTAGCGGACGGTATCTGGCTGGGAAGAAGGCGCACCGGGCAGCGCATTTTTACCATGGATGTGGGGAATAAATAAGTACAAAAGGAGAATCGGGAGAAGCAGAAGAACTCGACGCATATTTTGCCTGGTTGGTAATTTTTGGTTTAAATTTAGAAAGAAACCGGGGTAAACCAGAAAAAATGCGTCAAAATCTATGAGCGTTCCAACCTTTCGTGCCACAAAAATATCCAGGAAGGAGTAACAGGATATTGAGCTGGTTAACGTACTTTCGCCGAGGGCTTTCCCTCCTTTTTTTCTGAATGAAATTATACAACCGATAATGGTAATTAGGATACTTGTTGCGCTTTATCTTATCCTTCCTGGCTTTGCCGCCACAAGTATAGCGCAGGAATTGGCCAATGCTACGCCAATCGCAACGACGCCCGGCGTGGCTTCGCCCGGCGTGGATTCGCCCGGCGTCACCGCTGCCCTGACCCTTTATGACTCCGCCACGGTTGAGTCGCAGCACCTTTACAACGGAAAACAGTACTACGTATACGACAGCAGGGAGGTTGAACACCAGTTTTTCCTGACGGAGGACTGGACAGTGGGTTCGGTTTTCTACGACGGTCAGCAATTTGAGCAAGTACCATTGCTTTATGACATTGTCAGAGACCAGCTGGTGGTCCGCTACCGCCATGGCTTCGGCAATGTGACTTTGCAAAATCGCAAAGTGCGTTCCTTCACACTGGACGGTCATGATTTCATGCGGGTTGAAGCTGACACGGGCCGCGTGGAAGGGCTGCGTACGGGCTTTTACGACCAGATTTATACCGGAACTACCAAAGTTTTGGCCCGTCGCCGCAAAGAGCGGCTGCAACAGTTGTCCGAAACAAAGATCACGATTGCCTTTCCGGTCAAAGACCAATACTACCTCTACAAAAATGGAGAATACCAACCTGTGCAATCCAAGCGTTCCGTGCTGATGTTGCTGCCGGAACACAAGAGGCAGTTAAAAAGAGAGCTGCGAAAACAAAATTTGAGTTTCCGCCAAAACCGCGAAGAGGCTATTAAAATAATGGCCGCCCGCTACGACGAACTAACCAAACGATGAAGAAAATTTACCCTCTTGTTTTCTTTTGCCTGAGCGGATGGCTTCTTGCCATATCGTCGGGTTATGCCCAGACACCTACGGGTAAGCTCATCAGCGGCGACTTCAAAAACATCGACTTCAGGGAATTTGTTAAGGTCATTGAGGAGCAAAGCGACTACTATTTTTATTACGACGCTGCCCAACTTGACCCGCTGCAAATTTCGATGCAGATGAAAAACCAGCCGCTGGCCGAAGTGTTGCGACAGGTGTTTAATAATACCGAATATACTTTTGCCATCGATGCGCAGGATCGGGTGTTTGTCACGAAGGGCAAGCCCATCATCACCGCATTGCCCACGGCCGCCAACGCCACCCAGGCCTCTTTCGACTACGCGCCGCCCAGCGATGAGCAGGAAAAGCTGTTGTCCACGGCTGAAAACAAACTGTACGAAATCGGCCCGAAGAAAATACGCATTACGCCAGGAAACTCTACCGTGTCGGGCTACGTGCGCTCGGCCAGCACGGGCGAGCCGATCATTGGGGCGGCGGTCTATCTTGACGCCCCGCAGATCGGCGTGACGACCGATGTCTTTGGCTACTACTCGCTCACCATTCCAAGAGGACGGCAAAGGCTGCGCTTGCGGAGCGTGGGGATGCGCGAAACCTACCGTCAGATCATGCTTTATTCCGACGGTAAGCTGGACATCGACATGCTCGAAAGTGTCACCGCACTGAGAGAAGTCAAGATCAAGGCCGGGCAGGACGCCAACGTGGCCAGTTCGTCGATGGGACAGGTGAAGCTTTCCATCAAGACTTTGAAACAGGTGCCTACCGTCATGGGTGAAACCGACCTGCTGCGCACCGTGCTAACGTTGCCAGGCGTGAAATCGGTGGGTGAAAGCAGCGTGGGGCTCAACGTGCGTGGCGGCTCAGCGGATCAGAATCTGATTCTTTTCAACGATGCCACGGTATATAATCCCTCGCACTTGTTTGGCTTTTTCTCGGCCTTCAACCCCGACATGTTGCGTGATGTGGAGTTGTACAAAAGTACCGTCCCGGCGCGGTTTGGCGGACGGCTGTCGTCGGTATTGGATATCAGCAGTCGTGACGGTAACAAGAAGAAGTTCGTCGGTTCGGGCGGTATTGGTCTCATTACGGGGCGCCTGACACTGGAAGGACCGTTGGTAAAGGATAAGTCGTCGTTCCTGATTGGTGCCCGTTCCACGTACTCCGACTGGCTGCTCAACCGCCTGAAAAGCGAGTCGTACAACCAAGGCAAGGCATCCTTCTATGACCTGAATGCCCATCTCAGTCACGAGATCAATGAGAAGAACACGGTGTACGCAACGGGCTACATGAGCAATGACTTCTTCCGGCTTTTCGGCGATACGACCTATACTTACCAAAACAAGTTTGCTTCGGTGAAGTGGAAGCATACCTTCAACGCCAAGCTGTACGGCACCTTTACCGCTGCCCTAACCGACTACCGTTATGCCGTTGCGAGTATGCGGGTGCCGCTCAATGCCTTCGACTTGGACTTTGGCATCCAACAAACCAGCGGCAAGGCGGAGTTTACCTACCTGCTCAACAACCGCCACACGCTGGAATTCGGCCTGAGCAGCATCCGCTACAATCTTACGCCCGGTACTTTTCAGCCGCGCAGCAGCGAATCGCTGATTCTGCCCGAGAAACTGGAACGGGAGCAGGGCCAGGAAAGCGCGATTTATCTGGAAGACAACTTTGAAGTAAACCCCAAATTGCTGCTTACCGCCGGGATAAGGTTCTCGGTATTCAATTATCTGGGACCTAAAACCGTCAACCAGTACCTGCCCGGTCAGCCGCTCGACAAGTTGTACGAAGATGGCACAGTCAGCTACGCCTCGGGTAAATTCATTCAAAACTACGGCGGGCCTGAGTTCCGCCTATCGGCGCGACGATTGCTCGCGGGCGACTTGTCGCTGAAAGTGAGCTACAATACATTACGCCAGTACATCCACCTGTTGTCCAACACGATGGTGGCTTCTCCGACCGACATCTGGAAACTGAGCGACCAGTACATCAAACCCCAACTGGGTGACCAGTTCGCCGTAGGTCTTTACCGCAACCTGCGCGGCAACCAGATTGAGGTTTCTGTCGAGGGATATTACAAAAACATCCGCAACTTCCTCGATTTCAAGGGCGGCGACTCGCTCATCATGAATCCCCGTATCGAAACGGCAACCATCGTCACGCGCGGCAAAGCGTACGGTATCGAGCTGATGGCTAAGAAGATGTCGGGAAAACTCAACGGCTGGGTGGCCTACACGTATTCGCGCTCGCTGTTGCGGGCGGTGGACCGTGCTTCGTCCGATGCGCCTAACAATGGCAACTACTACCCCAGCAACTACGACAAACCGCACGATTTCACGGCCATCACCAATTATCGCCTGAGCCACCGTTTCAGTGTGTCGATGAACTTCACGTACAGTACCGGACGGCCCTATACGCCGCCCATCGGCAAGTACACCATCGACGGAGCGCAGCGGATTTATTACGCCTCGCGCAACCTCTACCGTATTCCCGATTATTACCGCGTCGACTTGTCGATGAACATCGAGGGCAACCATAAAATCAGGAAGCTGGCGCACAGTTCGTGGACCGTGGCAGTTTACAACCTGCTGGGCCGCAAGAATCCGTCGTCGGTCTTTTTTCAAACCCAGGGCGGTGACGTGAATGGCTATAAGCTGTCGATTTTCGGCCAGCCTATTCCGACGGTGACGTACAACTTTAAGTTTTGAGAAGGAGGGCAGAGTTCCAAAGTACCAAAACGACAGAGTGCCGGGCTGTCGAACCAGCGAAGCTATATCTGCCAGTCCATATGTAGCTGAAGTACGTCACCAGCCAGGTTTCCGAACCAAACACTAACCATCTAAACTTTAAATAAAAAGTGAAAAAGTTTCTCGCAATAGCAACGTTCTTCACGGCGACCCTACTCTTTCTCCACGGTTGCGTTGAGCCTTTTGCGCCACCGGAAATCACCTCCGCCAGCCGGTTTCTGGTGGTGGACGGCTCACTGAATACGACGCCCGGAGGGATAAGCCAAATTAAATTGAGCCGCACCCAGAACATTTATGACAAAGGCGGTCCTCAGGCAGAAATCCGCGCCAAACTGACCGTGGAGGGTGATCAGGGCAGCCGCTTTTCCTTTATAGAAGCAGAACAGGGAGTTTATCAACTGGGAGCCACGGCATTCAAGGCCACAGAGAAGTACCGCCTGCGCATCAGAACCGCCGGAAACCGCGAGTACTTATCAGCCTATGTGCCGGTCATGAAAACCCCGCCGATCGACAGCCTCACCTATAGTATCCGGGGCGAGAGATCAGGGGTGGAGATCAAGATCAACACGCACGACGACCTCGACAAGACGCGGTTTTATCGATGGAGCTACACCGAAACCTGGGAGTACCAGATGCCGCTTTACTCGGGGTTCGAAGTACTGAACGGCGAAATTGTTTTTCGCACGGAGAATATCAACACCTGCTGGAGCAATGCTTTCCCTACCAACATCGTGCTGGGGTCCACCATCAAGCTAAGCAAAGATATTATTAAGGATCAGCCAATTGTCTATGTTCCCGGTAGTTCGGGAAAACTGCGTTCAAAGTACAGTATTCTGGTACGGCAATATGCCCTTACGCAGGACGAATACGAATACTGGAACACACTGGCCAAAACCACCGAACGCACAGGCAGCCTTTTTGATCCGCAGCCGGCACAGGTGACAGGCAATATCCAGGCCGTGGATGATCCGGGCGAGCAGGTATTTGGCTATTTCAGTGCGGCCAACCAGCAGGAGCAGCGGATTTTTCTCAACGTAAATATTGGGCCGCCGCAGTCTTGCCAGTACGGCGATACGCTCACCAAGTCGGAGGTTTTAGACGACCCCGGCGGATTGATTATGTTTGAATACTACCCCGAGGGGGCACTAAACCCGGACTACGTCATGGGACCCGTCGAGTGCGCCGATTGTCGCCTGCGCGGTGGTACAACGCAGCGGCCGTCATTTTGGAGGTAAGATCTATAATCGGAAATGAGCACAGGTATCAGGCAGAAAAAGTAAAGTATATCAAATGAAAGGTAAAAATATACTGCTGTCATTGGCAGCCTTGGTGTTGGTGGGACCATTTTCATCTTTCGCCCAGAATGTACCACTGGCGGGGGTGCAACGGCAACTTGCAAGCTACACTGGCGAATATTTCCAGGAAAAAATCTACGTCCATGTAGATCGGCCGCTTTACGTGGTGGGCGAGACAATGTGGTTCAAGATTTATTGCGTAGCGGGTGATACACATCGCGCGTTGGATGTGAGTAAAATCGCGTACCTCGAATTGATTGATAAAGAGTCGAACCCCGTGGCGCAGATGAAGATTTCGCTGACCGACGGTCAAGGCGACGGTAACCTGATTGTTCCGGCAGGCCTGGCCAACGGAACCTACGCGGTGCGCTGTTATACCAACTGGATGAAGAATTTCAACCCTGACCATTATTTCGAGACGCCCGTCAGAATTCTCAATCCTTTTATCGTAGCAGATGATATGCCCGCCGCCGATGCAGCCAGAGTTCCGGCTTATGAGTTGCAGTTCTTTCCCGAAGGCGGAAATTTAGTAAGCCAGGTGGAAAACCGGGTGGCCTTCCGCGCCGCAGGGCGCGACGGAAAAGGCGTCGATTTTAAAGGAGCTTTGGTAAACGCCAAGAACGATACCTTGCTTCGTTTCGAGCCTCAGCGTTTTGGCTTGGGTAGTTTCAGGTTCACCCCGGCCGCCAGCGAAAAGTACCGCGCCATTTTGCAGGATTCGCAGGGGCATTCTTTTACATCTCCACTTCCCGGCGTTCAAAATCAGGGTTATACGATGCAGGTCAGTGATTCTGCCGATCAGTTTGTGAAAGTACTGGTACGCTCGCAGCCCGAAAGTATGGCAGCGGGCTTATCGCTGCTGGCGCACGGTCGGACCGCAAAGCCCCTGGCTTTACGACCGGTTATGCAGAACGGAACCGCTGTATTTTTAGTAGAGAAGGCTCAACTGAGCGAGGGCATTACGCAACTCACGGTTTTTGACCAGAATCCCAGGCCGGTAGCCGAGCGGCTTTACTTTAAGCGCCTGACCAAAGGATTAACCATAGAGGCCAAAACGGCGCAAAATGAGTATGGCCCCCGCGAAAAAGTACATCTCGATCTCATGGCTAACGCTACCGTAGAGGAGGCCGCCACACTGTCGGTTTCGGTCTACCTGCTGGATTCGCTGGATAGTCCCGATCCGATTGACATCGATGCCTACTTCGGGCTTACGTCCGACTTACAGGGAACAGTGGAGTCCCCCGCAACCTACCTGCAGGAAACCGGGACCGCGGCAGACGCGGCCCTGGACCATGTCATGCTCACCCACGGTTGGCGGCGTTTTCGGTGGGATGAGGTACTGAGTGATAAGAAACCTGATTTCAAGTACCTGCCTGAGTACGGAGGTCATTTTATCAAGGGAAAAATAACCAGCACGGAAACGGGACAACCTCAGAAGAACGTGGCCGCCTTCCTGGCGACGCCCGACCTGCGCCCTACACTCTTCATCGCCGAAAGCGACTCGCTGGGCAATTTGCGATTTGAAGTAAATAAGCTGCAGGACACTCAGGAAATTATCGTGCAGACCAACACGCGGCTTGATAGTACCTACCGGATCGAGATCAGCAGCCCGTACTCCGGCCAGGCTTCATCACGGCGGTGGCCGCAGTTTGCCTTCTCCTCCGAGCAGGAGACCCCGCTTCTGACGCGCAGTGTCAATATGCAGACGTTGAATGCCTTCATGGCCCGACCCACCTTGCGGCCCGTCTTTGCGAATACAGACAGCCTGGCATTTTTCGGAAAGCCAGACGAAAGGTACATGCTTGACGCCTTCACGCGCTTCCCCACCATGGAAGAAGTAATGCGCGAATATGTACCGGGAGTATTCGTCAGAAGACGCCAGAAGAAATTTCAATTCAATGTGCTGGACAACATTACGCCGCAGGGCGTTTTTAAAGACGAGCCACTCATCCTGCTTGATGGCGTCCCCGTTTTTGACACGGATAAGATAATGGCGTTTGATCCTTTGAAAGTAAAAAAACTGGAAGTGATCGATGCCCTTTACTACCTCGGCCCGCGCTCCTTTCCGGGCATCGTGAGTTATACAACTTACAAGGGCGACCTAGCGGGCTTTGAGCTCGATCCACGCTCGTTGGTGCAGTCCTAT
Source organism: Persicitalea jodogahamensis (assembly GCF_014651615.1). Classification (GTDB taxonomy): domain Bacteria; phylum Bacteroidota; class Bacteroidia; order Cytophagales; family Spirosomataceae; genus Persicitalea; species Persicitalea jodogahamensis. Next base: position 534,932 of record NZ_BMXF01000001.1, read on the forward strand.
GACTTTGCCCAGTCGCGCCGTGAATTCTATGCTCCACGCTATGATATAGCCAGCGACCGCGCCAGCCGTCTGCCTGACTTTCGCAACCTTTTGCACTGGTCGCCCACCCTCACCACCAATGCTCAGGGAAAGCAGGGGTTGGACTTCTACACCTCCGACCAGACGGGTACTTACCGCGTGGTAGTGCAGGGACTCACGCCCGGAGGAACGGCGGGAAGCGGAGAGTATGTGTTTGAAGTAAAGCCGGGAGTTGGGCAGTAGGTTACTCTGTTCTAATATGCCCGTTTTCCTTCGCTTGTTTGGTTTCTGCTTCTTTTCTATGTCCTTTAACCTATTTGTAGAGCCATCTCATTTACATATTCAGAAAAAGAAAAACACGAGCAAGTACTGGATATTTTCGAGTGATGACTTCGAACTTGCAGAAAACCAAGAATTTACAAGCCGCGACCTCAATTCCATTGAGACGATTTTGCTCGAAAATAATCCTTTTGTATTGGCCAAATATGAACCGTGTTGTCATGAGAACAATCTCAAAGCCAAGCGTAAAGGCCGAAAACCAGCGAACTTTCCCAGATGTTGAAAGCTATGGTAGACGATGAAGAGATCGTGTTCACCTTGAAAGGTGGTCATATAATCCACTTTTAGCTTGGTTGAGATCCGTGGCAGCGGCTACTCCCGAACAGCAACGAAACGTGTGCGTTACACCTTTGTTCCTTTTCTGGGGCGAACTGGACGAGGTGATTGGTATTGAGCATATTGATTCTATAAGGAGACAAGTTGTATTTGTCATAGATGATGCAAACATGAGGCTAGTCGTATGTACATTAGTAGCTATTTGCTTAGGTGCTTGTTTTAGAAGTCCTGCTTCCGAATTCATACTGAAAGGGCGAGAAATGGCGAAAAGAAAAGACTTTATCAGAGCAATAGAGGCTTATGACGATGCGCTTCGATCGGAGCCAAAGAACATGGAAGCTTATTATTTTAGAGGTTTTGCCAAGTACGAAATCAAGGATTACGAAGGAGCTATGGAGGATTTGACCCTTTTAGTAAAATCGGGAATCAGGATAGAAAGAGACAAGTACCAGTATGTTTTCAATACCCGTGGGATTGCCAACTATTTTCTAGGCAACAACGAAGCCGCACTTAGGGATTATAGCGCGGCTATTTCAATAAATCCCAATTTTACAGATGCTTATGGGAATCGGGGTGATGTTAGAATGCTGTTGGGTGACGCATCTGGTGCAATAGCTGATTATGATTTTGCCATAGCTGTCGAGCCAGAGGATCTTGACCTCTACAACAACCGGGGCGTAGCTAGATACCAATTGAACGACACTACCGGAGCTTGCGGAGACTGGGCAAGGGCTGTTGAATTGGGTAGTGGTGAGGCAAAGGTTTCATGGGATAAGCACTGCAAGTAAGCATAGCAGAAAATCTGATGAGTCATTGGCCGTGAACTCATGCTTACTGCAGCAACCCAATTAACACAGGCAATAAATTAAACAGCGAGTGCTGTAATATGGCTTGTCCGAAGCCATACCGCATCCTGACGTAGCCGTTAAAGAGCCCCATCGTAATTTGCTGAAAGGTGATGAAAAAAGCCAAAGTCACCACGGTGGCCGTCACTTCACTGACATTGAAGACGTGCATGAGGCCAAACAGCAGTGAGGAAGTGTAAAAGACCCAGCCAAAGTTTTGCTCCCACCAACGCCGGATCGGTTGTTCAAAAACTGAAATGCTAAATAAAGCATAAGCGGTCAATCCGGTGATTAGGGCCATTCCGACCATGAGGTAGAATCCCGGGTCATCAAGTACTTCAATGATTGTGGTAGAGTAGGTGCCGCCGTAGGGTAGCCAATAGAAAACGATTAACCCCAACGATGCCGCCGTACGCAACGGACTGAACCGTAAGCCCCAGCGGTAAGCTAATTCTTCAAAGAGCGGAGCCGAAATAAGTGAGCCGACTACTCTGTCTGCTATGCCGTAATCAGCATGTACCTGCTTCTGCAGTTCCTCCCCCGTGAAATGAAGAATAAGCGGTTGGAAGCCGTTTATTTCCAGGATGATCCCGATGAAGCGGATGATCAAAAGAGCCAGAAAAAGCTTGAGAGTAGGGGATAAGGAGAAATCCTTTGCCTGTTTTTTACATTCAGGTTTTTTCAGGAAACGCCAGAAGTCGCGAAGGATAAATTGGATGGTAAATGTATCGTGCGGCATCGAGATTGGTGAAACTGACATTAAAAAAGCGGCCGCTCCATTGGAGGCGACCGCTTTTTTTCTTTGATTTTTGTGCTTTGCCGGGCAGTAGTGGGCAAAGACAGGCTGGAAGCCCGTGCCACATTACCGTTTCTTTTTAGTTCCGGCCAAGCTCGGTTCGTTGGTGATTGTCACCAGGTCTGCCAGAATGCGACTGGTTTCAGTAAGATAGATATCTTTCTTCTTCTTAGCGGGCGTAGTTTCCGTAGGTTCGGCTTCGTCACCACCGTCGGTGTCGTCGTCCAACTCTTTTAGGGCAGTCCGCTTCTTTTCGGCTTCGGCCCGTTCTTTCCGGCGCTTGTCAATTTGCAGCGACACCGTCTTGTCTTCGCGGGCTTTCTTGAAGTCAGCCAGATCGCTCACCAGCTTCTTCAAATCTTCGTCGGATTTCAAGCGACTGTTGTACTTGTCACGCAGCTGGTTCACAATCTGATCGCTGATATTGAGCGTCAGCTCGTAGCGCGAAGAAGGGATTTGATCCCATGGCAGAGCACTGGGTTGTGAGGCTTCCCCGTATTCGTCGTTCTTATATGCCGTGGGTAGTTCCAGATCGGGCATCACGCCACGCAATTGCGTACTACTGCCGTTAATTCGGTAGAACTTGGCTACGGTCATCTTCACTTCTCCCAAATCGTCTTTTTCCTTAGGCATCCATCTGTTCAATTCAATGAGCGTCTGCACGGTTCCTTTTCCGTAGGTCTGTTCGCCCACGATAATTCCGCGCTTGTAATCCTGAATTGCCGCCGCAAAAATCTCCGATGCCGAAGCACTGAACCGGTTTACCATTACCGCGAGCGGTCCATCGTAAGCCACCATAGGGTCGGTGTCAGACTGTACTTCTATTTCCCCCTGCGACTCCTTCACCTGCACCACGGGACCTTTGTTGATAAACAATCCCGTGAGCGAAATCGCCTCGGTCAGAGAGCCACCGCCGTTGTTGCGCAGGTCAATCACAATTCCCTCCACTCCTTCTTTCCGCAGATCATCCATAAGCTTTTGAGTATCGCGGGTGGTGCTGGAAAATTCCTTTTCCCGCTTCTGGGCACCCTCGAAATCACGGTAAAAAAGAGGAATGTCGATGACACCAATCTTCATGGGTTTGCCGCCATGATCCACCGTCACAATCTCGCTTTTGGCACGCTGTTCTTCCAACTTGATTTTTTCGCGCACAATGCGAATCTCACGTGGTGGCGTGTTGGGCAGAGCGTTGGCAGCAAGCACCTGCAGACGCACCACTGTACCTTTGGGGCCTTTGATGAGCTTAACGGCATCATCTACGAACCAGCCCACGATATCAACAAAATCGTTGTCGTCTCCCTGAGCTACGCCCATGATGCGATCCTCCTTTTTAAGCTGCTTCCCCCGAAAAGCCGGGCCGCCGGGAATGACGTCTACAATTTTAATGTAGTTTTCCTCTTCGCGCAGCATGGCTCCAATGCCTTCCAGCGACTGGCTCATATCCTGCTTGAAACGATCGGCAGACACCGGACCCAGGTAGTTGGTGTGCGGGTCAAGCGACTCAGCGTAGGAATTCATGTACATCTGAAAAACCTGCTCCGAACGAATGCGCTCCAAGGCGCGATTCCGGGTCTTGTAGCGCTTGGAAAGCGTGTTGATGGCCGCCGTATCAGCCTTACCCGTCAGTTTCAGATCCAGGGCTTCGCTTTTTATGTATTTGCGCCACGTATCGTCGAGTTCGTCATTGCTTTTCGCCCAGGAGGCTTTCTCACGGTCTGTGTTCAGAGTTTCCTCTTCTTCAAAGTCGAAAGGATTGGGCTTTTCCAGCAACTGCTGGATATAATTGCTCCGCTCCTGGTACCGCTTGCGAAAGGTATTGTAAATCTCGAATGGAACTTCCAACTCGTCATTCTTGAGGAAATCGTCGAAGGAGTACTTGTACTTGTCGAACTTCGCCACGTCAGAAGCCAGAAAATACAGCTTGCTGTGATCGATGTCATCAAGGTACTTCTTATAAATCTCCGCCGAAAGCGAATCGTTGAGATCGAGTTTGCGGTAGTGATAGTTCGAAAGAATCCGAATAGCCAGCCCCTCGGCTTTCAATTGCGCGGGCGATGGTTTCAAGTCCTCAGAAAGCGATCCCTCCTCGAATTCGATCCCGTCGGGGAATCGGTCGGCACTCTGGGGCTGCGGCCCTTGCTGCCATCCGAGTAAGACGACGGGGATCAGGGTAATCAGGTACTTTCTCATGTATGATACAGTTAAAGGATTTCTAATAATTCCACATCAAAAATCAGCGTCGAGCTCGGCCCGATTTTAGGTCCGGCGGCACGCTCGCCATAGGCAAGATCGGCGGGAATAAACAACCGGAACTTTGAACCTACGGGCATCAGCTTCAAAGCCTCTGTCCAGCCTTTGATGACGCCGCTGACGGGAAACTCTACGGGTTCGCCCCGCTCAACAGAACTGTCAAAAACCGTTCCATCGATCAATGTCCCGTGGTAATCCACTTTCACGCGTGACGTATCGGCAGGTTTTGGTCCTTCGCCCAGCTTTACTATTTCATATTGCAGGCCGCTGGCGGTCGTTGTCACATTGGGACGTTTCTTGTTTTCTTCCAAAAACTTTTTGCCTGCCGCCAGGTTGGCGTTGCCTTTGGCACTAGCTTGTTTCTGAAAATATTCGCCGATGTACTGATTAGCCTGCTCAGGGGTAAGTTCGGTATCCTGTTCTTTCAGCGTTTCATTAATTGCCTTCAACAACAAATTGGTGTTGATGTCCGAAAGCCCCTGGGCCTTCAGTGAGCCACCTACGCTGAGTCCAATCGCATACGCGACGGAGTCGAGGGCAGTTTTCAGCGGTTTGGGCGCGGCAGCTGGTGTAGTGGCAGGTTTTGCAGTGGCTTTGGAAGTTTGCGCAAGGGTCTGGGTGGATAGGAAAGTGGCGCAAAATGCAAATGCGGCCATTGATTTCAAGATACGGTACATTCGGTTTTACAGGTACTGTTTAGTATAAAATATTGAAAAGACGGTAAAGAAACGAAAGCATTTGTCTAATAAACACAATTCGGCCCGGAAAAAGTTTGGAGGGCACCGCTAGCCCCCTGAGAATGTCTTTCGTTGGTATATTTTCCTGCGTATGGGCAATCCTTAGAAAAGTATAATTTGGGGCATGGAGTTTTTTTAGAGTAAATCAAAATATTAACAAATAAAATCGTAAATTTGCGGCTGTTTTTGAAACAGAGACAACCTCAACTCCCAAATCTAGTAAATCACATTATATGGTATCTGTAAGACCGGACGAAGTTTCAGCCATTTTGCGCGAGCAACTCGCGGGTTCGAAATCAGAGGCGGAACTCGAAGAAGTCGGTACGGTGCTGCAGGTCGGTGACGGCGTGGCGCGTATCTACGGCCTTTCCAAAGTACAAGCTGGCGAATTGCTGGTTTTTGAAAATGGCCTGAAAGCCTTGGTGCTTAACCTTGAAGAAGACAACGTCGGCGCGGTTTTGCTCGGAGAGTCGAGCGAAATCAAAGAGGGCGACACGGTGAAGCGTACCAACGAAATCGCCTCAATCCAGGTAGGCGACGGTATTGCGGGCCGCGTAGTCAACACTTTGGCCGAGCCCATCGATGGACTTGGTCCCGTACAGGGCGAATTGTTCGAGATGCCGCTAGAACGCAAGGCACCTGGCGTAATCTTCCGCCAGCCCGTAACCGAACCGCTGCAGACAGGTATCAAGGCAATCGATGCCATGATCCCCATTGGTCGCGGCCAACGCGAGCTGGTGATTGGTGACCGGCAGACCGGTAAGACGGCTGTTTGCATCGATACCATCATCAACCAGAAGGAATTCTACGATCGGGGTGAGCCGGTTTATTGTATCTACGTAGCTTGTGGGCAGAAGGCTTCCACAATCAAGCAGATCGAGGCTACCCTGCGTCGCTACGGTGCGATGGATTACACCGTCATCGTGGCCGCCGGTGCTTCCGATCCCACGCCCATGCAGTTTTTCGCACCCTTCACGGGAGCGGCCATCGGCGAATACTTCCGTGATACGGGACGCCCCGCGCTGGTGATTTACGACGACCTTTCCAAGCAAGCTGTATCGTACCGTGAGGTGTCGCTGCTGCTTCGCCGCCCACCCGGACGCGAAGCTTATCCCGGCGACGTATTCTATCTGCACAGCCGCCTGTTGGAGCGGGCTGCCAAGATCGTAAACGATGATTCGATTGCCCAGAACATGAACGATCTGCCTCCTTCGCTGAAAGGCAGGGTGAAAGGCGGCGGTTCGCTGACGGCACTGCCGATCATCGAAACGCAGGCTGGTGACGTGTCGGCCTATATTCCTACAAATGTAATTTCGATCACCGACGGTCAGATCTTCCTGGAAACGAACCTGTTCAACTCCGGTATACGTCCCGCCATCAACGTGGGTATTTCGGTGTCGCGGGTAGGAGGTAACGCCCAGATCAAATCAATGAAAAAAGTAGCGGGTACCCTGAAGCTCGACCAGGCTCAGTTCCGCGAACTGGAAGCTTTCGCCAAGTTCGGTTCTGACCTCGATGCCGCCACGCAGTTGGCCATTGACCGTGGACGCCGCAACCAGGAGGTACTCAAGCAGCCGCAGTATAGCCCCGTTCCTGTGGAGCAGCAGGTAGCTATCATCTACGCTTCTACCAAAGGTCTAATCGATAAGGTTCCCGTCGAAAGGGTGAAAGAATTCCAGGAGGATTACCTCACGGTACTTTCAGGCCAGTATGCCGATACGATGAGCGCTTTCCGCGCCGGAAAATTTGACGACACACTTACCGCTGTGTTGGAAAAAGTAGCGAAGGAAATCGCGGCTAAGTATATTTAATTTTGGATGAATGAGTGATCGAGAGAATTAAAAATTATTCCCTGATTCCCTTGATCTCTCATTCAAAATTGAACGAATGGCAAGCTTAAAAGAAGTACGTAACCGCATAGTCTCGGTTAGCTCTACCCAGCAGATCACCCGCGCCATGAAAATGGTGGCGGCGGCGAAGTTGCGCCGTGCGCAGGACAACATTATACAGATGCGGCCCTATGCTCAAAAACTGGGCGAAATGCTGGCAACAGTATCATCGGGTAGCGAGACCGGTTCTGACAGCCCATTCGGCCAGACGCGGTCTGTAGAGAAGGTGTTGCTGATTCTGGTGACCTCTGATCGGGGATTGTGTGGTGCATTCAACACCAATGTCATCAAAGCCGCAATGGCTCACATTGAGGCCAACTATGCCGATCTGGCACGTCAGGGGAAGGTAGAGGTTTTGGCTATCGGTAAAAAAGGAGCCGAAGGCATGACCCGCCGGGGCTTCAAGGTGAATGCGGCTTATCAGGGCATCTTTACGCAACTCAGCTTTGTGGCTGTGAAAGAGGCTGCCGAAGCAGCGATGGCGATGTTTGCCAATGGCCAGTATGATCGCGTTGATCTGATATTCAACGAATTCAAGAACGTCGCTACCCAAATTATCCGTACCGAGCAGTTTTTGCCCATTGCGTCTGACCCAGCCAACGGGCAGGGCGGTCGACCGAATATCAACTATACCTTTGAGCCGGATGAGGAGCAGATCGTCAACGAACTGATCCCCAAATCGCTTAAAATACAATTGTACCGGGCAGTGTTGGAATCCAACGCCTCGGAACATGGTGCCAGGATGACTGCCATGGATAAGGCCACCGACAACGCCCAGGAACTTTTGAAAGACCTGCGGCTCGTCTACAACCGGACACGTCAGGCAGCTATTACCAAAGAAATTCTGGAAATCGTGGGTGGAGCGGAAGCTTTGGCATAAGAAATAGTTGACCCTCCTTTTGATAGGGAAGCACATGCGAAAGCGATGCTTCCCTTCTTTTTTGAATTGGAAGTTGGTTTCGAAGCAAGAGTGGAGTGGTGGGGCGCTCAAAAATTATGAACGAAGTTTCAATGCTTCGAGTTTACTTTATCAATTATTTGGACTAGTAGTAACCACGGTAAACCGCTGGTACCATATTTGTCCCAGTGTCTGTTCGAAATTGTTTAGTTTGTTTTCATTTCATCAAAAAGATAAACCTTATTATGCGTAATCAATCAATAGTGAAATTACTCGGGCTGTTTGCCTTCGTCCTGGTACTCAATACGGCTCAGGCCCAGTCAGTGGATGAAGTCATCGACAAGCATGTGGCCGCAATGGGTGGTGACAAGTACTCCAGCATTAAGGGTTTGAAGATGGAGGCAACGGCTCAGATCATGGGCATGGACCTTCCTTCGACGACTACCATTGTGCAGGGACGCGGAATGCGCAGCGAAACGACGGTGCAGGGGTCGGCCATTGTGCAGGCGATCGACGGCGAGACGGGCTGGATGATTAACCCCATGGCCGGCCAAACTACTGCGATGGCCTTGCCCGAGGATCAGGTGAAGATGTCAGCCGGGCAGTTGGATCTGACGGGACTATACAACTACAAAGCCAAGGGTCATAAGGCTGAGCTAATGGGTGAGGAAACCGTGGAAGGCGCACCCATGTATGTGGTGAAAGTTGATATGGCCAATGGAGCTACGGCGACGCATTACATTTCCAAGGATACCTATTATATCCTCAAATCGGTTATCAATACCGAAGTACAGGGACAGGCAGTAGAAGTGAAAACCAATTTTTCCAACTTCAAGCAGGTGGACGGAGTGACCTTTCCCTTCACGACTGAAATTGAATCGCCTGCCATGCCGGGCGTGATGACAATGATGGTTAATAACGTGCAGGTGAATCCTACGGTGGACGAGAGCATTTTTGCGATGCCGAAGAACTAGACAGGTTCAGGTTACGCGATCGAGTACTTTCGTATTCTGGATTTCGAGCCGCCCGCCTTCCGGTGGGCGGCTTTTTTGTGGGAAATTTTAATTATCTATAGAAAATATTCCCCAACTACTGCAGAACTATTGGTGATGCCGGGACGGAACGGTTCTTTTTGAAGCTCTTAAATAGAAATTTGTCAACTAAACTAACTATATAATGGCACGTAAAAGAGGAGAACCCGCAATACCCGGTACCGGGAAAGAGCTTTTGGAACCGCCCGTATATCCGTCATTCCCCAAGAATACGCCTAAAACTACGCCACCTTCCGAGGAGTCGGATGGTACGCCTGGGAAAGTACCCGATCGGGATACTGATCGCGAGGGAGGGATTTGAGCTGCTGATATTGAGAATGTTAAGGCCAGATACTATACGTATTTGGCCTTTTTTTTTATCCAGGCAAACTTTTTTTTATTATTGTGTGTATATACATCAATTGTAATCACATTAATAATCCTTTTTTCAAAAATCATGGAAACAGCAACAAAAACGGTTTGGAACATTGACCCTACCCATTCCGAAATCCAGTTCAAAGTGAAACATTTGGTCATTTCAACTGTAACAGGTCATTTTCGACAGTTTGAAGGCACGGTAGAAACGGATGGCGAGGATTTCAGCACGGCGGAAATCGCTTTCAGTGCCGATACCGTCAGCGTGGATACCAATCAGGAACAACGCGACCAGCACCTGCGCACAGCAGAATTTTTCGACGTGGAAAAATTCCCGAAAATGACCTTTGTATCGACTAATGTAAAAAAGGTAGGAGATGACGATTACATTATCACCGGAGACTTGACGATCAAGGACACTACCAAATCGGTAGAGCTGAAAGCGGAGCATGGCGGCTACATGACCGACTTTTACGGAAACTACAAAGCGGGATTTGAAGTAACCGGTAAAATCAATCGCAAAGACTTCGGCCTAGTGTGGGGCGGCGTAACCGAGGCAGGCGGAATTGTCGTGAGCGACGATGTCAAGCTTGAGTTTAACATTCAGGTGGCTAAGGCTTAATCAGGCCCAAAATATCCGAAAGGGTGAATGAGTGATTGTTTCAAATCACTCATTCACCCTATTTCTTTTCAGGGGTTCAGGAGTCGCACGATGTCACCACGTCTGCCGCTGATTTTTAGCGCTGGAAATTTTTACATAATCATATCAGCGGTTTGACTAGCCAAGTTTGTTCTGTTCCGGTATTTCTTCGTAATATTGGCAAAAAAAGCAACTGGTTCCTTGATTATAGAAACGCGTGCCTACGCCCGAGCCGGGCTGCTCGGCAACCCTTCGGATGGTTTTTTCGGCAAGACGATTTCGGTGTCTGTGCGTAACTTCGGCACCTCGATTTCCCTCTACGAGTCTCCCGAATTGCACATTGAGCCACAGCCGCAGGATAGTAGTACTTTCAAAAGTGTGTATCATCTGCGCGACTCAGTGAGTATGCTGGGCTATAACGGGGGAATCCCACTTATCAAGGCAGGTATCAAAAAGTTTGCGGAGTATTGCGAACAGAACGGTATTCGGTTACCCAATCGCAACTTCACCGTCCGTTACCGCTCGTCGATACCCCGGCAGGTAGGTATGTCGGGTTCCAGCGCCATAGTCGTGGCGCTGTTCCGGGCTTTGATCCAGTTCTACAAGGTGGAAATCCCGTTGGAACACCTCCCTCAACTCGTGCTTAATTCCGAAACTGAAGAATTGGGCATTGCGGCAGGTTTGCAGGATCGCGTCATTCAGTGCTACGAGGGCTGCGTCTATATGAATTTTGATAAAGAACTCATCGAAAAGCAGGGGTACGGTGAATATGAGCGCCTTAACCCTGCCCTGCTGCCCAAGCTTTATGTTGCTTACAATACCCACCTGAGCAAGGTATCGGGCAAAGTACACAGTGATGTGCGCGCCCGATTTGACCGGGGCGAAGCCGAAGTGAAAGATGTGCTCAACCAGATTGCGCAACGCGCCGCTGAGGGTCGCGCAGCCCTACTAGAGGGTCGTCCCGACGACCTGCACGATCTTATCAACCAGAATTTTGACCTTCGATGCCAGATTTACAATGTATCGGAATCCAATAAGCAGCTGATCGCTGCGGCCCGAAGCTGCGGTGCATCCGCTAAATTCGCCGGATCGGGCGGAACGATTATCGGTACTTACCGTGACGACGATATGCTCAACCGCCTGTTCGTAGAACTTAAGAAGCACAACGCCCGGGTGGTGAAGCCTTTTGTAGTATAGGGGTTCGGCTGCTTTACCCTTGCAGCCATTTTCTCGTATGGACTTCAATATCAATAGGAGGATATTCCATTTTATCTAAAAAAATAAGCCGATCGCCGAAAGCCGACGGCCAAAAGCCAAAATATGATTCGTAAAGCCGTTATTCCCGCCGCCGGACTAGGCACCCGCTTTCTGCCCGCCACCAAGTCCATGCCCAAGGAAATGTTGCCCATCATCGATATCCCGACGATCCAATATGTCGTGCAGGAAGCTGTGGACTCAGGGATCGAGGACATTCTGATTATCTCCGGCAAAGGAAAACGGGCCATCGAGGACCACTTCGATCGCAACTTCGAACTGGAAGCCCGTTTGGAAGAAAAGGAAGACCAGGCCTGGCATACCGAAATGCGCCGCCTGGCCGACATGGCCAATATCCATTTTGTGCGCCAAAAGGAAGCCAATGGCCTGGGCGATGCTATCCATTATGCCCGCCATCACGTAGGCGACGAACCCTTTGCCGTACTTCTGGGGGATACGATTATGGATTCGGTCATTCCGGTTACGCAGCAATTGATGGATACCTACGAGCAATATGGCGGTTCGGTAATTGCGGTGGAAGAAGTTCCCGCTGATAAGGTTGACCGCTACGGGATTGTCGGAGGCGACGCTCTGAGTGATATCATTCTTGAACTGAAAACCCTGATTGAAAAGCCGGCAATTGGCAGCGCTCCTTCCAATCTCGCCATCGCAGGGCGCTACATTCTGACCCCTGACATTTTTCAGACCATCGAGAAAACGCCTAAAGGAAAGGGCGGCGAAATTCAGCTTACCGACTCGCTACTTTTACTGCTGCGCCGAGAGAACATCTACGCCCACCGCATCGAAGGCCAGCGCCATGACATTGGCAATAAGCTGGATTTTCTGAAAACGACCGTCGCTTTTGCCCTGAAACGCAAAGAGTTTGCGGGGCCGTTTCGGGAGTTTTTGATGGAAATTCTGGCGAAGTAAGCTAGTCAAGATCCAGATTCTCTTCCCGCTATGCCTCTCCGGTAGCCTCCTGTTTATACATTTTGTAAGTACTTAGTGAAAACCCTAACAAGCCAAAGTTTAGGGTTTTCACTATTATATTGGTGTCTTATTAAATCCTACTTTTGCTACACAAAATTCAATTTTGCGAAACAAAACGTAGAAAAACCCAATTGTCACTAGGCAGACTTCCAACCAAAGCCAATCCTGCACCGTCCCTGATCACTGAAAGGCCAGCCATGATACGCGTATTGATAGCCGATGACCACAATGTATTTGTCGAAGGCATAGAGTCGCTCATTTCTGGTTCGGAGGACATTGAAGTGAGAGAACGGTGCTACACGGTAGAATCGGTGATGGAGCGGCTGAGTAACGCCGAAATGGATGTCGTTCTGCTGGACATTTCCTTCCCACAGATAGAAGCGGGGCTGGGTTTGTGTGAATACATTACTCAGACTTATCCGACCGTCAAGGTCATAGCCCTGACGATGCACGATGATGCGAGTCTGATCAAGCGGGTGGTGAAGAAAGGCGCAAAGGGGTACTTGCTGAAAAACACCACCAAAGTGGAGCTGCTTCAGGCCATCAGGGCCGTGTATCAGGAAAAGCAGTATTTCAACGAAACGATTACGCATATCCTGCTCAACGATGAGCCCCAGAGCCGTAAATCAGCCGCCGGAGTGGCATTGAAGCCAAAGCTCACACCTCGAGAGTCAGAGGTGTTGGCGCTGATTGCACAGGGGCTGACCACCCAGCAAATGGCGGCTCAGATGTTTGTGAGTGCCAAGGCTGTGGAGTTTCATCGCAGCAGTCTGCTTATGAAGTTTGGGGTTCCGAATACGGCGCTTTTGATCAAAACTGCCATGGAACTGCATTTGATTGCGTGATCAGTTCCACGAGTTGAATTTAACTACTGAATGAAACCTGCTTTCTGGCATGATACGCTACGGGTACTCTGGATTTTCGTACTGACCCTGCTCTGGTCAAACGGCGAATGCCAGACGATACTGTCTGTGGGCGAACCGGCAGAAGTCGATAGCGTCAAACAACGAATCAGTCAGTTGGTACAGGAGAGAAAACACGGTCAGGTAGCCCTTTCGTATGACTACCTGGGAAAGTTATATCACCAGCAATATGGCTATAACAAACATTCCCTGGATGCGTACTTCAAAGGTTTGCATTACTACGGCTTGCAAGGCGATTCGCTGGGCTATTACAGTGAATATATCGTGATCGGAGACTACTATGCTCATGATTATTTTATGCAGGCTACAGCTGAGGATTACCTTCAGAAGGCCCGGAGGTACTTTGCACGGGCTGGCAACATTCCCAAGGTAATCGAAAGCCGGCTGGGGCTGGCCAATATTGCCCAGAAAAAAGAACCTCTGCCCGCCAATCTGATCACTGAATTGCGCAAAACGGAACAAATGAGCGCCCAATACAGGCAGCCCCAATCCCAGGCCTATGCTCTCAATCTGTTGGCCAACACCTATTCAAGGGCAAAAATGCCGGATTCAGCCGAGTACTATGCCAATCGTAGTTTGAAAATCGCCAACTCGCTGGATATCAAATGGCTTATTGCCCTGAACCATTTTTATCTGGGGCTGGTGCATCAGTTTAGAAACGAGTCAAGAGAGGCTATTGGCTTCTACCAGAAGAGCGTGGATATTGCCAAATCAGAAAACGATCTGTCGATGCTGCGGGAGTTGTCCCGGCACACTGCCGACAGCTACGCGCGGCTGGGTGACTACGAAAATGCCTATAAGGCTTCTGTATTGACACTGGATTATGCCAACCGCTTTAATACCTCGGAGCAGACCAAAAGCATCCGGCTGCAGGAATACGAAAGCCAGATCAAAAACCTGGCGATCGAGAAGCAATTGGTGGAAGAGCAGAACCGAAGCCAGCGCGTTCTCAATACGCTGTTAGCTGTTGGGTTGATTATTAGCGTATTAGGCGTAGGGGCGTTGATTTTTTTGCGTCGTCAGCAAAAGCTGATTGCGCACCAGGAAACGGTCATTGCCCAACAACAGATTCGGGAACTGGAACTGAAATCGTTACGCGCTATGATCGAAGGACAGGAAGGTGAACGCAGCCGTATCGCCCGGGACCTGCACGACGGGTTGGGCATTCAGTTGTCTCGAATCAAGCTTTTTGTCGAAGCACACGAAGAACAATTGCCCCTGAGTGTCAAGGAGCCTTTAAACCAGTTTCTGGACGAAGCCTGTACCGAAACGCGCTTGATTTCCAGTAACCTGCGGCCTTATTCGCTTTCCACGTTTGGATTCATTCCGGCGCTGGAAGATTTGGTGCAAAAGCTAAATCTGGTCAACGAAACCGAATTGGTGTTGGAACATTACGGCGAGATGCCGCCGCTGGCCAACGAAGCGTCTGTGATGATCTATCGGGTAGTTCAGGAGTTGCTCAATAACGCGCTCAAACACGCTGATGCCCGGACCATCGCCGTGCAGGTGATGGCCAGTAACGAAACTACCCTCATCAGCGTGGATGACGACGGGCGCGGGGCCGACTTCGAACAGGAGTCACTAGCCGGCGACGGAATCGCCAACATCCATTCCCGCATTGCTTTTCTGGGTGGGCAGGTCATGTGGCAGAGTGAACCAGGCAAGGGAACATCCGTGATGATTTCACTTCCTATGGAGAAGTTGCTAAAACCGGCCTTGATTAAGGCTTGATTTATAAGAGTTTACTCACGAAGTCAAAATTGCCAACAACACAATTATCTACCAATTCTAATGTATAAGTTAACCTTTAATCGACCTATGATGATGAAACATGTGCTTTTGGGATTCCTTACCCTCGGCGGGTGGCTCAGCCTGGCCGCTCAGAGCCCGACCGAAGTCAGACCCGCAAAAAACCAATTGGTGTTGGCCCGGGCCAATAAGTCTGCTGTTAATAAAGTAACAGACACTAAGGCGGTAGTGAAAGGAGTGGTATCCGACGAAAAAGGAAATACGCTGCCGGGCGCCACGGTGTCTGTGAAAGGAATGCAAATGGGTACTTCGACCAACGTGGACGGCGAGTACTCGATCAATATGCCAGCCGGGGCCAATGTACTGGTGTTTTCATTTATCGGTATGGCTACTCAGGAAGTGGAAGTAGGGAGCCGAACTACCATCAATGTAGTGCTGGCACCCGCTGACCGCACCCTCGACGAAGTCGTGGTGATCGGCTACGGTACTTCCAAGCGGGCGGACGTAACTTCCTCGATTACGACGGTAAAAGCCGCCGACATCAAGGATATTCCAGCGGCGGGTATCGACCAGCTTTTGCAAGGTAAAGCGGCCGGGGTAACGGTAACGAGCAACGGTGGCCAGCCCGGCGGTGGCGTGTCGGTTAAAGTACGGGGTGTGACTTCTATCAACAACAATGACCCACTCTTCGTCATCGACGGTGTTCCCTTCGTGGGTGGCAACACGTCGTCGAGCACGGGTTACGCGGGTCTGGGTGGGGGCGATGGTCAAACCGGCAACAGCGTAATGGCCATGCTGAATCCTAACGACATCGAAAGCATCGACGTGTTGAAAGATGCTTCGGCGCAGGCCATTTATGGTTCGCAGGCGGCCAATGGCGTTATCCTGATTACCACTAAAAAAGGCAAGTCAGGTGAAGGCAAAATCAGCTACGAGATGTACACCGGGGTTTCGGAAGTAGCCCGGAAGCTGGATTTGATGAAACTACCTGACTTTGCCCGCTACCAGAACGAGGTACTTCCTATCATAGGAAATCCGGTAGCCGACGAATTCAAGAACCCTGAGCTGCTTGGCCCGGGTACCGATTGGCAGGATGCCATGTTTCAGCGCGGCACGATCAACAACCAGCAACTGAGTTTTTCGGGCGGACGGGACAAAACTACCTACTACCTCTCGCTCAACTACTTCGATAATAAAGGTATTCTGCTTGGCTCCGATTTCAAGCGGTACTCGTCGCGTTTTAGCATGGACACGCAGCTGAAAAGCTGGGCAAAAGTGGGCCTGAGCGCCAACGTATCGCGCAGCATCCAGAATATCTCGCTGGCCGACGCGGCCGAGGGCACCATCTGGTGGGGCGCTTCCACCAGTCCGCTGACACCCGTGAAAAACCTGGATGGTACCTGGGGCGGTGGTCAGACAATCGGCGGTGTGCAGTATAATAACACCAACCTTGTGGGTAACAGCCAGTTTCGTGGCAATACCAAGACTACCAATAACATTTTCGGTAGCTTATACGCCGAATTCCAACTACTGAAAGACCTGTCGCTCCGCAACGAATTGTCTTACTCGCTGGGACAAAACAACAATGAAGCTTTCCAGAAATCGGGTAACGTGGGCGGTACTTCCTTCCGCAGCAAGCTGATCGACTCGCGCTCGGATAGCTACTACTGGTCGCTGACCAACTACCTGAGCTACAATAAGTACTTTAAGAAACACGGCATTCAGGCTACGCTGGGTCACCAGGTCCAGAACTCCTATTACCAGGGCATTTCAGGTACTAAAGTGGATCTGCAGGCTAATATTTTTGACCTCAACACGGGTAGTGCCGACCAGACTACCTGGGGGCTGAGTGGTGGCAAAGGTCAGTGGGCGATGGAATCATACTTTGCCCGCGCCAACTACACCTACGACGAGCGCTTCTCGCTTTCGGCCAGTTTCCGGGCCGATGGCTCGTCCAACTTTGGTCCAAACAATCGCTGGGGGTACTTTCCCGGCGTATCGGCGGGCTGGACGATCTCGAACGAAAAATTCATGAAGGGAGCCATCAACAATGTGCTCAATTTCACTAAACTACGCCTGGGTTACGGCGTGGTGGGTAATCAGAACTTCCCCAGTGGCGCGCCGAACCCCGCTTACGTGGGCGCCGTGCAGTTTTTCTCCGGTCCGGTGGGCTTTGGTTCATCCAACATGATCAATGGTATCCCCAATCCCAATCTGAAATGGGAATCAGTCAAAACCTCTAACGTGGGGCTTGACCTGGGTTTCTTGGGTGGACGCATTGACGCCACGATTGACGTATACAAAAAGGTGACGTCCGACATGATTATCTTCCTGACTGGCCCGAACCTCATCGGGGTGGGTGACCAATGGGACGATCTGAAAGCGCCGCTTGGCAATGCAGGGCAAATGACCAACACGGGCGTGGACATCGGTATCACGACCACGAATATCAAAAAAGGCGATTTTACCTGGAAAACGAATCTAGTCTTTACGCAATTCACTAACAGCTACGACCAGGCGGCCAGCGCGGCTTCCGCTCTCGACGGCAAGGTGTATTACAACAACTACCTCATTACGCACACGACGCCCGGGCGGCCCGTGGGATCGTTCTGGGGCCTGGTGACCGACGGGCTGTTCCGTACGCAAGCGGACCTGGACAACAGCATTCCCCAGTTTGGCTACAACGTAAACGAGAGCGAAACCTGGCTGGGTGATATTCGCTTCAAGGACATCAATGGCGACAACAAGATCGACGCACAGGATTATACCTTCATCGGTAGCCCGCTGCCCAAATTCAGCTGGGGCCTGACCAATTCGTTCAACTACGGTGGATTCGATTTCTCGCTATTTCTACAGGGTAGTCAGGGAGCCAAGGCTTTCAACTTTCTGCGCTGGCAGTTGGAGGGGCTGAACAACGCCTACACCAACCAGATGAACACGGTGACGGATCGCTATACCGAAGAAAATGTGGACGGTGCGCTGCCCCGCTTTACGAACACGAACAAGAACAACACCGCCATGTCGGATCGTTACGTGGAGGATGCCTCCTACGCCCGGATCCAGAACATCACGCTGGGCTACCGGCTACCCGCCAAAGTATTGAGCAAAGTAAAATTGGGTACGGTGCGGATTTATGGCTCGATTCAGAACCTGAAAACCTTTACCAACTACTCGGGCTACGATCCCGAGATCGGGTCTTTCAACAATAGCATTAAGCTGATGAATGTGGACACGGGCCACTACCCCAACCCCCGCACCTTCACGGTAGGCGCGAATCTGCAATTCTAGTAAAGTACCCGGCTGATGGCCAACTACTTTCAGTAAGGTTCTAAGAAAAAAAAAGAAAGGATAAAAAACTGATTTTAAACAAGATACCAATGAGACTCAAAACAATCACTGCCCTGATTTTACCGGTGCTGCTGCTGGCTTCCTGCAAGGAAGACTTCATCGACCGACCCTCGCTGTCGGGAACTACCACCGGAAACTACTATAACAACGCCGAAGAAGTGCGGGGCGCTACCAGCACGCTGTACAGCGGCCTGCCCTGGCGCAACTACGAAAGCCGTGCTCAGGATGCCATTGGCGACGTAATGGCCGGAAACATGTTCACCTATACCGATGTCGAGTACCTGAACTTTACAGTTTCGTCGGCCTCCGATCGTATCGGAGCTGCCTGGGGTGCCTTTTACAAAATTATCGGCTACGCCAACGTGATGATCAAAACCTTCGAGGAGAAGAAAGCCGCCGGGGGAGGAGCCGCCTACCTTGACCCTGCCATCGCCGAGTGCCACTTCATCCGGGGAACGATCTACTTTTACATCGCCCGTACCTGGGGAGCTGCTCCCATCATCACCGATCCGGGTGAAACGGCGCTGTCGGGCAACTTCAACATTCCACGCTATTTGCAAAAAGATGTTTTGCGCTTTGCCCTGGAAGACCTGAAAATGGCCGAAGCGGGCCTGCCCGAAAACGACGTGCCGGGCCGCGTGACGAAGTACTCGGCCAAGGGTATGATGGCCAAGTTGTACCTGTATAATAAAGACTACGCCAACGCCAAGGCCAAAGCCGAAGAAGTGATCAATTCGGGCAAGTACAGTCTGGTGAGCGACTACAACGGCATGTTTACCAAGATGAGCCTGGACAATAACTCGGAATCACTGTTCTCTATCCAGCACCAGCTGGCCCAGGATCCCTGGGGAACGGGCAATCTCAAAAACCCCGACCGCGGTGCCGGAGCTTTGCGCACGGCCGAAGCCGATGCCTGGGAAATGTACATCCCGACGCTCGATATCTTGAAGGAGTATGAATTTGGCGATCTGCGCCGGAAATGGTCGGTGATGGAACACGGCTGGACCAACCTGAACTGGAAGCCCCAGCGCGTGAATGCACCCAAGTACAATGAGTTTATGGCCAATGGCTTCCGCTACGATACCATTCAGCCCACGGCCGATGGCGGCAGTATGAATGCCACGCGCTCCAACATTGCCAAGTACTTTGCCGGACCCGGCAAAAGCTTCGGTGGCGAACCGGTTCTGGGGCAAAATTCGGGAAACAACGTGGTGCTGTTGCGCTACGCCGATGTACTGCTGATTTACGCCGAAGCTACGCTGGGTACTTCGGCCTCCACTACCGATGCCAAGGCGCTGAACGCCCTGAACCTAGTGCGCAGCCGGGCCGGCTTGCCCGCACGCACATCCTTCACGCTCGACGACATACTGCACGAGCGCCGGGTGGAATTCGCTTTCGAGGGCGACTACTGGTACGATATACAGCGTCAGGGATTTGCCAAAGCAAAATCCATGATCGAAAAGCAAAACCGGGGCACCGTTACCGGAGCCAACTACATCACCAACTTCACCCAGGACAAAATGTACCTGCCCATTCCCGCCGGGGAAATCGTGCAGGACCCTGAGTTGGGCAAAGATCCGGTTCCTTACTACAACTAAATTTTAGTCACTTTCCGGTTTCGATGATCTCCATTGTCGGAACCGGAAAGCACTTCCAACACTCAAATATTCAATCCCATGAAACTTACTTGTAATCGCGCCTGGGGCCTGGGCTTTTTGACACTACTGGCCGGAATGGTGCTCACTTCCTGCGAGGAAGATACCGATGGTTCCCCCAGCTTTGAAGTGGGTACCCCCGTCGCTACCCAAATTATGCCCGACTCCGCCGCTGGTGGCGGCACGGTGACTCTCCTGGGCACCGGCCTGGGCGATATCCGGTCGATCGTGTTTGAAAAACAGGAAGTACCGGCGGGTTTTCAGCCTACCCTCAATACCGACAAAGCGCTGATTTTCCGTGTACCCACGGAAGCAGCTGGTGGCGTTCAGAACATTATCGTCACCAATAGTGCCGGCAGGTCAACCACCATTCCTTTTAAAGTACTGGCGTATCCTACCATAAGCGATGCATCGAACTACATCTTTTCCAAAGGCACCATCATCACGCTGACCGGCAACAACCTGGACGACGTAACGGCCGTGGCGGTAGCCGATTCGGTAAAAGGAATATCGGATGCGGCCACGATTATCTCCAAAGATAAAAAGCAGCTGGTCGTGGAAATGCCTGCCAGTACGCTGAGCCGGGGTACGCTCAGCATCACCAACGGCACGGGGCGCATCCGCACCCGGCAGGAGTTCGTGAACATGGATCTGGCGTACAAAATCTTCACCGATACTTTCGGCGCTGGTTTCGCAAATGCTTCCTGGGGTGATGCGGCTACCGTGACCACGAAGGAGAAAAAAGACGGCAGTGCGTCACTCACCAAGACTTACCAAAAAGGCAACTGGCACCTGACCGGATTATCGAACTGGTCGTCGGCCATTGCTTACTCGCCGGATTACACCTACATCACAGGCTGGATCAAAGGAGCCTCGGCTGACTATTCGCTCTACATCACGACCGATGCCGGGAAGGCCGGGTTCGGTGATTTTGTAGAAGCCAATCGCGTCGATGTCAAGGCCGGGGTTTGGAACTACTTCAAAATCAAAATTTCCGACATGGATTTCTGGGTGCCGGGTAAAAAGCTGACGCAGGTAGGGTTTCGGATCAAAGGCCCTGACAAGCAGGATGAAACATTTTACTTCGACGATATCCTGTTAGTAAAGTAAATAATCAGTATCCTCTATCCCCACAGTAATCTAACCGGAACGCTGTGGGGATTTTTACTGCTTCTCCAACTCATTCCGGTACATTATTGCGCATTGTTTACCATGAAAAAGTTTAGCATTCACCATGCCTGGCTCAGTCTGGCGTTTGGCCTGCTGGTAGTTTCGGCGGGGTCGGCAGCGGCGCGCCCCAGGTTAATCGACCGCAACGCTACATCCGAAACCAAAGCCCTGTACCGGAATCTGGACAAGCTGGCCCGCAGGCATATTCTGTTCGGCCACCAGCACGCCACCGAATATGGGCACGGCTGGCAGGGCGAGGCCGCCCGCTCCGACGTCAAATCTGTAACAGGTTCACATCCGGCGGTGATCGGCGTTGATTTTAGTGGCCTGTCAGGCCGCCCGCCTGCTGCCATCGAACGGGCCAAAGAGTCGCTGCGTCGCCAGATCGCCGATACGTACAATCGGGGCGGGGTAACTACCGTAGCCTGGCATTTTTCCAATCCGGTTACGCCCCAAACGGGCTTTTACTGGAAAGACTCCCTTTCTGCTCCGGCGGTAGCCAATCTCATTCCGGGTGGGTCACATCACGAAGAGTACAAGGCCATTTTGCAAACGATTGGCGGCCTGGCCCAGTCGGTGCGGGGCAACGATGGCAAGCTGGTACCCATGCTCTTCCGCCCTTACCACGAATTCGACGGAGGGTGGTTCTGGTGGGGGAAACCGCACTGCACAGCTGAGGAATTTACGGAACTCTGGCGGTTCACGGTATCCTACCTGCGTGACAGTCTGCAGGTGCACAATTTCATTTACGTCTTTTCTCCGGACTGTAACTTCAACTCCGAAACCGAGTACCTCGAAAGGTACCCCGGAGATGCCTGGGTAGACATGGTGGGGATGGACGATTACGCCGATTTTGGTCGCAACAGCCATTACAACCTCCCGGCGGCCATCACCAGGTTAAAAATCGTGTCGGACTATGCCCGCAAAGCCGGAAAGCTGGCGGCCTTCACCGAAACCGGCCTTGAATCGATCCCGGATACGACCTGGTGGACGGGTACTTTGCTCAAAGCCCTGAAAGCCGAAAAGCTGAGACTTGCTTATGTGCTGGTATGGCGGAATGATGCACGCAGCACCACGCACTTTTACGCGCCTTATCCGGGTCATTCCAGTGTGCCCGACTTTATGAATTTCTATGAGGACGACTATACGGTGTTCGAAACAGATTTGCCACGTCTGTACCAGCGCCGGAAGTTCCTGTTTTTTTAGAAACACTTCCCACTCGGGCGGACAGTAACAACCAGCAGAAATGCGCTTACCATGTCTATGGACTGTTACGGTTTTTTTAGTTAAAGTGCTCAAATCCATTTGACTAGTATACATGATGAGATTATTGAAAAAAAACCTGGTAGCCTGTTTGCTTGGCTTGAGCATCGCTGTTCCTTTCACGGCACTGGCGCAGAAAACAGACCTGGGTGTATTCACGGGACATGGCGACATCGGCGATGTACTTAAGCCGGGTTCGGCCAGCTACAATGCCCAAAAGCGGCAGTACGAAGTGGCCGGGGCGGGCTACAACGTATGGTTCGACCACGACGAATTCCATTATCTGTGGAAGCAGATGAAAGGCGATTTTATCCTCTACACCCGTGCCGGACTCGTGGGTAAAGGCGTCGATCCGCACCGGAAGGTGGGCTGGATGGTCAGGAGTAGTCTGGACGGCAAGTCGGCCCATATCAACGCGGTGGTGCACGGCGACGGCCTCACCTCGCTGCAATTCCGGCGTACCACCGGGGCGGATACGGAAGAAATGAAGGCCAAAATGACCCATGCCGATGTGATCCAGCTGGAACGCAAAGGCAATACCTACACCATGCGGGTAGCCAAATTCGGCGAGCCCTTCGTAACCGAGCAGGTTGCTGACCTGGACCTGGGAGAAGAGGTGTACGTGGGCCTTTTCGTGGGTTCGCACAATAAGGAGGTGTTGGAAAAAGGCGTATTCCGCGATGTCCGCATCAGCGTTCCTGCGCCCGACAGCCTGGTACCCTATCGCCAGTACCTGGCCAGCAACCTGGAAATTCTGGATGTGGCCACGGGCGACCGTAAAGTGATTTTTACGCATCCCAAATCCATTCAGGCTCCCAACTGGACGCCCGATGGCAAAACACTACTGTACAATAGCGATGGACTGATGTACACCTTTGATCTGGCCAAACGGCGGCCAGCAGTGCTGAATACGGGCGAGATCAAGAATAACAACAACGACCATGTGCTTTCTTTTGACGGAACAATGCTCGGCCTGAGCAGTGATGTAAAGGAGTTGGGTGGGTCCATCATCTACACCGTCCCGGCAAAAGGCGGTACGCCCAAACAAATTACGCCCCGCGGCCCGTCGTATCTGCACAGCTGGTCGCCGGACAAGAAGACGCTGCTTTTTACGGGACAGCGCGACGGTGACTTCAATATTTTCAGCGTTCCGGCAGCGGGCGGGCCAGAAGTACGGCTGACCGACGCCAAGGGGCTGGACGATGGGCCTGAATATTCGCCCGACGGCAAGTACATCTACTTCAACTCGGCCCGCGACGGAAATATGCGCATCTACCGCATGAAACCTGATGGCAGCGATCAGCGGGCACTGACGGATGATAAGTTCCAGGACTGGTTTCCGCATATCTCTCCCGATGGCAAATGGATCGTGTTTATCTCGTTTCTGAAAGAGGAGGTAGAGGTCGACGACCACCCTTTCTACAAGCATGTGTACCTGCGTTTGATGCCTGTGTCAGGTGACGTTGAACCCAGGGTGATTGCCTATGTCTACGGAGGGCAGGGGACCATCAACACGCCTTCCTGGTCGCCGGACAGCAAAAAGGTAGCCTTTGTCAGCAACACCGCAGAAAGCAGTCTGAGCCCGGTGGAGAAGTAGCCTACTGACCGTCCTGTTTTTCGCGGGCTGACACCCGTGGGAAAGTAAGGGTGCGTATTCTCGGGAAGGCAGACCCATTTCTGTATCGGTGCAAAATATTTCTTCTTTTCTGATCCGAACCATGTATTAAAGTTGTTGCAAATGGAGTTTTATACGGGTAGGAATAATGTATTTTTGAAACCGTTTTCCAGCCCAAATACTGCACCATGAAAAACCTGCTTCTTTGCTGCCTGGCGTTTACTTTGTTTCAGATTGCTTACGCCCAAACGCCGGCCGATACAACGGCAACTGAAAGCCCGGCTGGAGACTTTCTTTCTTTTGCGGAAAACTACAATGCACATGCCGCTTATGTCAATGGCAATCGGTGGACTACAAGCACGGGCAACCGTTCGCTAGGCCGTGGGTGGAAAAATGTGGCCGATGAATTCAAGGTTTCTCCCGAGGGCGAAGCTACTTTTCGGCTGGCACTGGCTCAACGGAGAATACAGCCTTTTTACAGCATTGCGGGATTGGGCCTGATGCTGGGATCACTTCCCCTCATCAATACAACGACTCAATTTGACTGGCAGACAGGCTTGGGAATAGGCATGGCGCTGGGCGGTTTTACTCTGGCCTTTGTGGGAGGCAAAAAGGCTCGTCAGTCGGCTGATAACTTTGAGCGTGCGTTATGGCTGAGAAACCGGGACGAAATACTTCGCTACACTTCCCCCACTTATCAGCCCCGGCTGCGCTATCTCTACGAAACCGAGACGCTTTATCTTACCACCAATTCTTACATAAAGAACGGGCACGAACATAAATTAGGCATATTGGGCGACAAAGCTGCCGGGGAATTCAGGAATATTCCTACGGCCTGGGATATGTACAAGAAGTACCGTACCAATCAGCGTCTGGGTGCCGTGGTATACGCTGCCGGAATAGCGGTGATGGTTGCTTCTCCCAGCGGATTCAGCAGCCGGAGTCCGGCAGGACCATGGATGTACTTCGGTGGTTTGGTAGTTTCGGGTGCGGGATTCGGGATCGCAGCTTCGGGCCGCAGGTTCCTGCGCGAGGCCGTGCATCTCAAAAACTACACCGTACTCAATCAAAAAATGCTGCGCGAATAAAAAGCAAGTGGCACCGGTGATGAATGATTCTGCCGTGGTGAGAAACTCGTGCCATAGACCTTTCTTCCCACCTACCGCAGCCACTCTGCCACCGCGAAACCCAGATAAGTACCCAACCCATTGCCAAGAGTACCGACCAGAATAGCGGGTAGTTGTAAATCGGGACGTCCCAGGCTGCGGGCCAGGGCAAGGGCCGAGCTCGATCCGCCGATGTTGGCCTGCGATGCTACGGCTACCACATCGGGGTCCTGCTTCAGTAATTTGGCCACGCCCATCAGCAAGGCGGCGTGAATCAGCACAATGATACAGATAATGACCAGCAACCAAATGGCCAGGGTTCCGTCCTGCAACAAAGCCGGAACGTCGCAGTAGGCTCCGATGACAGCTAGAAAAAGGTAGATCATGAACATCCCAAGTACCCGGCTGCCGCGCAGGCGACTAATTGCCGGGAACTGCGCCAGCACCAGCGCGACCGTCGTGATGGTAAGAATCGTGGGCAAAGCCGGAAAAATGGTAGCGACCCGGTCGGCCAGGAGTACGGCCCCGAAAGCCAGGGCAGTGAGTAGTCCGACATCTTTGGGGTTGATCGTTTCCTGCTCGTCAAAAGTGTTGGAAGAGATGGCTGCTGATTCTGACGCCGCTGCTTTTTCGACCTTCCCCGCAGCAGAGCGGGTAGGGCAAGGGTGGCAATCATCCACAGGGCAGTCACGATATTATCGGCGGCAGTAGTGGCGGCGTAGAGTGTCCCCTCGCGGGCCATACCGTAGTGCAGGGCTACGGCGTTAAAATTCAAACTACCCCCCGTATAAGTTCCGGTCAGCATGCCCGCAAGCGCGTAGTATTTTTCGCCCAGCAGTGCGGCAGCATCGACCGTTTTTACGGCGACGGCCACCCCAATCACGGTTCCCAAAGCTCCCACCAGAAACAGGCCGATCATGGAAGGCCCGGCGCGGCGGATGCTTTTCAGGTTCACGCTCAGCATGAGCAGGAAGATGGAGATCGGGGCCACGTAGGTAAAAATCCCGTCGTATACGACCGAGGGTGGCGTGGAGGAAGGAATCAGGCCCAGGTTGGCGGTAAGGGCAGTGAGCAGAATGACCATCAGTGCCGTACCAAGGTGCCGGAAATAGGGTTTGGTGGCCAGCCACTCGCAGATGACAACGTTCAGGCAAAGTACGGCCAGGACAAAGAGCGGGTGGGTAATCATGGGCTGCCGGGCATGATTTTAGTTACCCGGCAATGTAGCGAAATGAACCGAATTGCAGGCAACGGACGTACATTAGCTATCATCCTTTGAATTTACCTCCTCAATGACTTCAACTCTACACGCAGGTACTGAAAAAACGGGACAGTGGCGCAGGAACTCTGCCCTTCTGTTTTTTTTACTCTTTTCTCACGTTTGTCTGGCCCACCTGGGCAAGATCACCGGTACCGTTTCGGACGCCGCCACGGGCCGGCCCCTGGCAGGCGTAACCGTTGTGGTATTGGAGCATGGTAAGGGAGCCATTACCAACGAACTCGGCCAGTACGACTTCACCAACCTCCCGGCGGCTACCTACCGCCTGGAATTTACCAGCATGGGTTTTCAGACCCAGTCGATTGTGGCGGAAGTTCACGACGACCAGACGACTTTCTTGCAAATCAAACTCTTAACAGCCCCCATCGATTTGGGTACCGTGACGGTGTCAGCGCTGCGGCCGAACGGCCAGCAGATTATCAGCGGCATAGACATCCGGCTGCGGCCCGTGACCAACTCGCAGGAAATCCTGCGCATGGTACCGGGCTTGTTTATCGGACAGCACGCGGGCGGCGGCAAGGCCGAGCAACTGTTTCTGCGCGGCTTCGACCTCGACCACGGTACCGACATCCGCCTGAGCGTGGACGGGATGCCCGTCAATATGGTGTCGCACGCCCACGGGCAGGGCTACGCCGACCTGCACTTTGTGATTCCCGAAATGGTGCAGTCATTGAATTTTGGCAAAGGTCCTTACGCCAGCGATCAGGGAAATCTGGCTACGGCGGGCTGGGTGAATTTTCAAACCAAAACTACCCTGGACCGGAATTTTGTGAAGGCAGAAGTGGGGCAGTACGATACCTACCGGCTGGTGGGTGGTGTGAATTTATTGGGGAAAGAGGTGGGAAAAGACGAGGGCCAGAAGCAGTCGGCCTACGTGGCATCGGAGTACCAGTACTCCAATGGCTATTTTGAAAACCCACAGTACTTTAACCGGTTTAATTTACTCGGCAAGTACCACGGCCACCTGTCGCCTGCCACCACGCTGACTCTGTCGGCGTCCACCTTTTGGAGCAAATGGAACCATTCCGGTCAGATTCCCGACCGGGCGGTAGCCTCCGGACTGACGGGCTTCTTTGGCTCCGTCGACCCGACGGAGGGCGGCGAGACCAGCCGCACCAACCTGAACGCCCAGCTCGTGACGGTTACGGGGCGGAAGGATGAAATCCGCCAGCAGGTATTTTACAGCCGCAATGCCTTTGAACTCTATTCCAATTTCACCTTTTTCCTCAACGACTCCATCAACGGCGACCAAATCCGGCAGAATGAAAAGCGCAACCTCTTTGGCTACAACGGTAGTTTTACCCGCTATCACCAAATTGGTAACAAAAACCTGACCTCGACGCTGGGCGTCCAGTACCGCCACGATCTGACCGATTCGACTGAGCTTTCGCACACCCGCAACCGCAACGAAACGCTGGAACGGTACCAACTCGGCAACATCAACGAACTCAACGCCGCCCTGTATCTCGACGAAGTACTGTACCTGACCAATCGACTGACAGTAAACGCCGGGCTTCGCTTTGATGTATTCCGGCAACGCTACGAGGATTTGCTGCTGACGCCCGCCGCCACGTCGCTGACCAATACGGCCATCGTTTCTCCCAAACTGAATCTTTACTACACCTTCTCGCCCCGGCTGCAGCTTTACGCCAAAGCGGGCAAGGGCTTTCACTCCAACGACAGCCGCGTGGTGTCCGCCGGAGCCACCGTCGGGGGCGTGCAGCAGGTACTTCCTCCCGCCTGGGGCGGCGACCTGGGGGCCATCTGGAAGCCGATGCCACGCTTGCTGGTAAGTACCGCCTTGTGGACGCTGCGGATGGCGCAGGAGTTTGTGTATGTCGGCGACGAAGGGGTAGTTGAACCCAGTGGCCGGACCCGCCGCGAGGGCGTGGATCTTTCGCTCCGCTACCAGTTGACCGACCACCTTTTTGCCGACCTTGACATGAATGCCACCCGTCCCCGCTTCGTGGACGAGGAACCAGGACAGCGCTATGTGCCGCTGGCACCCGTGTTTACCTCCATCGGCGGATTTTCGTACCAGGCCGAGCGTGGCTTCAATGGCTCGCTGCGCTACCGCTACCTGGCCGACCGCCCCGCCAACGAGGACAACAGCCTGGTGGCAGCAGGGTACTTTGTTGCGGACTTGCAGCTGAACTACACGCTGCCCCGCCAGCAATTCGGGCTTTCGGTGCAGAACCTTCTCAATACCCGCTGGAAGGAAACCCAGTTTGCTACCACAAGTCGACTGCGAAGCGAGTCGGTGCCGGTGGAGGAAATCCACTTTACGCCCGGCACGCCCTTCTTCGCCCGTCTGTCGTGGACGTGGTTTTGGTAAGTGAGTTGGCGATTCGTTTCATGATGAAAAGCCAGTAGTTAAAGCCGCCAAAACTTTCGTACTTGCTAATTCACCTTTTGAATTAAAAAGAATGGACAAGATAAAATTGCAAGTCGAGAACGTCGCTCACGAGTACCTCTCTGAAATCCCCGATGCCTGGCAGAAGGAAGACTATTTGAAGATTCTGGAAGCGTTCGACTTCGCCGATGCCGATGCGCTGCCGGATAAGGAGCTGGCCGAAATGACGCTCATGGCGATCACCGACGAAGAACCGAATCAGGCGGCGGAGAACCTGATGGCCCTGTACCTGTCCGATGACCTCAACGAAGGTCAGATGTCGCAGATCGCCAGCGATATGCAACTGGATAAGATTTTTGAAGAGTACCCCGAGATCGGCCTTCACCACCGCATGTTTAGCATCAATCAACTGTTGCGGAAGGCTTACAACGGTAAGTTTCCCGATGGCAAGGCGGTGCAGATTACTTTCACGCTGACGGATACCGACGGTACTTTCAGTAAGGCCGGAGACATTACCAGCGAAATCATCCTCAAAGCGCTGCAAAAGGCCATGCCGGATAATTCCATCGTCAAGCGCCTGTACCCGGATCAATTGGAGGGCAAAAAGGAACTCGCCGACGCCGATGCGATCGTGTGGAAACGCAATGTGACGCAGTCCGGCGATACCTACGAAGTGGAAATCATCTCCTCCGACTACTGGCTCGGCGACATCCTCGACCACCCCAGCTACGAGGCGGAGGTGACGCCATTTAAACACGCAGAGACGGCCGAACACTGATATGAGTTCGGGTAGTTCTGAAAAGTCTGGCGGATGCAACTAACTGCATCCGCCAGACTTCTTGATTTTACGGGCAGATTTCCCCCTACAACCTCGCTTCCTGTTTTTCCCACCACTCCAAATCCAGTGAATGAGCCCATCGTGGACAAACGACAATTTGTATTCTGCTAGGCCCCACCGACCAATCGGCTTCGTACGGTATCCAATGGCTAACCACCGTTTGTCAATACCGGGAAATTCGTCCTACTTCGATTTCCGATTCTATGCCCTGAATTTTATCTAATCCTTCTCACCGATGAAGTACCAATCCCTCCTGACGCTACTGCTGGCGTTCGTGTGCCTTTCCGTCTTCGGACAGCAAAAAATTGTGGTGGAAAAAGCCGGGCAAGGCGGCAAGAAAACGCTCGACTTTTCCAAAGTTAGAGCCGACATTGCTCAAAATCCCGACCCGATTCCGGGCCTGAACGACGACATGAAGTTCAACCAGATCATTTCCATGGAAATACTCAGCCTGGAAGGCAGCATGATTGTGGAGGCCTATCTCAACAGCACCAACGGCGTGTTTGGCTATTCGGGCGAGATGATACGGGTAGGCTGGAAAAATGCGCCCCAAATGGAAGAAACCGATCATATTAAGTTCGTCGCCCACCTGCCCAATGCCGATGCGCTCATGTACACCGAAACGCCGGACATGGGCAAAATAGCCATGAAAATGGGGAGTGGCATGTCGATGGTTTCGGCCAATTTCGACCGCTGGAACGGCTCGCAGATATTCTGGAACGGGGTGCGCAAGACGGGCAACAGCCGCCGTTGGCCGCATGAGCAGGGACTGCTGCTGGAAGAATACAAGATTACCGACGAAGGCAAAACTTACACTTGCTGGATGCACGACTGGGGCGTGAAGGCCGATCACCCGCTGGCCAAAAACTACATCGCCACGGCCTTCGGCGTGGGGTACCTCTACAACGAAAAAAATAAGCAACTCTACTACCTCCACGAAATAAACGATGGCATCAATGGCATTGCCGTCCTGAATATCATTCCTTTGGATGCCTCGGCACCGAAGGGAAGCTACCTGAGCCGGGTGCCTTTTTCGGGTAAAGGCTACAAACCCATCGGCGAGTACCTGGCCAAAGAGATGGGCATAAGCAATGCCAATCTGGACCAAAACGTTGCGACCGAAAAGCAGAAAGCCGCCGAAGAGGAAAACCCCGAACTACGCCGCATCAAAATGCAGCAGGCCGAAAAGATGGGGCGGATCTCGGAAAACCTGAAAGAAAACAATGGGCAGTTTTTGGAATCCAGCGACTTGGCCGATCTGGCCAAAGCCTACACCAATCCCGAAAATCAGGTGTCGATGTGGCAGATTATGGACTTGCAGTTTCAGGCCCGGAACGAGGAGATTCAGGAAGAGCTGAGCGACTCCAATCTCGAGCCTGAACAGCGAAAAAAACTAAACAAACAGAAAGCCTGCCTCGCCAACCAGCAGCGCGTGCTGGAAACGTTCAGAACCCGCGAGAAAAACATTAAAAAGAAGTACGAAAAGGGCGATCCCGACGATAAAATGCCTGATGAAATTCAGACGCTTTACCAGCAATACGCCAGCGAAAGCGCCAAAGCTTGCCCTGAGTAAGTAGTAACAGACAGTCAGTGCCCAAACGCCATTCCAAAGCCGGGCGGAAGAATCACGCGATTCTCCGCCCGGCTTTGCGTTTTCCGGGGCAAATCTCTACCTTAACGGAAAGTTGCAAAAACCTGCCTATCTCTCCCTAAAACAGTTAATTACGAAGTTCACATGAGAAAACGCCTACAAAATCTCCGGTGCGCGGCCACGTTCCTTCTTGTCACCCTGAGCGTAGCCGGAGGGCCTTCCCTTTTCGCCCAAAACCGCGCGCCAATCCCCGAGCGGCCGCCTCAAAGGCCGCATGGACTGGAAGGGCTACCGCAGCGGCCATAGGTTGGACCTCCGGCAGGAAGACCTCGTGCAGGCCAATGACGATTTGCGGGCGTTTATCTTGAAGGCGACGCCGGGGAAGGGGATGGCGGCGAAGTATTGAAATGCAGATTTGACAGTAGAAAACGATTTACTATCCTTTGGTAAATAAAATTAATTTTTTTGAGAATGTATATGATGAAATAGCGATCATTTCCTCATTAGCATATATTAAAATATAATTGCAATGAAAAAAAACGATATCAAATTAGTAAGATTTAAAGTTGAAAATTTCAGATCTATTGAGAAAAGTGACTGGATTGAAGTTGCTGAAAACTCATGTTTGATAGGGACTAATGAATCTGGTAAGACAAACTTATTAATTGCCTTATGGAAATTAAACCCAGTGAATGGTGAGCCGATAGTGCCTCTTGATGATTTCCCAAGATTATTATTCAGCAGATATAAAGCAGAAGGACATGAGTCTGATATATTCATTTCTGCTGATTTTGTATTGAGCATAGAACTACAAATAAAGCTTGCGGAAAGATACAAGTGTGATCAAGATCAGATCAAAACGGTATTAGTCGAAAGAGAATACAGTGGAGATTACCATGTGTCATTCCCTTATACAAAAATTGACCAGTTTGAATCCACCCGTTTACTTGAAGTGTATGAAGAATTTTATCAAAGAATTAAATTAGAAGATTTTTATATTAAAGAAGATAAACAATTGCAAGATTTGATATTTAACTTTATAAATGAGTTAAAGGATTCAATACCTGATAATTTTTTTAGAGAAAAACATATTAAAGAAGTAATAAAATCTGTCCAAAATTTCAAAATTGAAAGTTTTGGGAAAAAGCAAAAACTTCCAGAATTTTTCGAACAAAATTTGGAGAACTCACTCTCGGGTTTTATAAATTCTTTTGAAGGCAATCCAATTAAAATAGAACAAGATACATTGAGCGAGATTCTTAAAAATATTCCACAGTTCGTTTATTATTCTGACTATGGAAATTTAGACAGTGAAATCTATTTACCAAGAGTTATAGAGGATTTTGAAAGAAAAGATTTGGGCGAAACAGCAAGAGCAAAAGCACGAACATTGGAGGTCTTATTCAAATATGTGAATTTATCGCCACAAGAAATTTTTGAACTTGGTAATGATTCAAGAGTAATTATCAAGAGAATTAACCATCAAAACAACAATGTGATTTCTGAAACGGAACAAGAAAAAACTGACGAAGAAATCAAAGCATGGGCTGATAAGAAAAGAGAAAGAAATATATTGTTAGAATCAGCAGCAACACAACTAACTGAGAGCTTCAAGAAATGGTGGCTGCAGGGGAACTACATTTTTCAATTTAAAGCTGATGGAAACCACTTTCGTATTAACGTTAGCGATTCACTACGTCCAGAACCAATAGAATTAGAAGGTAGAAGTAGAGGGCTTCAATGGTTTTTTAGCTTCTTCCTTGTTTTCTTAGTTGAAACCAAAGAAGGTCATTCAAATACAGTATTGCTATTAGATGAGCCAGGACTATCACTTCATCCACTAGCACAGTATGACCTTGCTAAATTTTTTAGAAAGTTGTCCGAGGATAATCAATTGATTTATACTTCACATTCACCATTTCTTGTTGACATCGATAATTTAGCAAATGTAAAAGCTGTCTATATAAATAAGGAAACCGGAAGGACCAATATTACATCAAATTTAAGATATGATGAGAAAGATTCTGAAAAATCGATATATCCTGTACATGCAGCCTTAGGTCTAACGGTATCTGATACCCTTTTACTTGGATGTAAACCAATATTAGTGGAAGGTCCGAGTGATCAAATATATCTTAATTTTATAAAAAGATTTTTGATCGGCCAAGGTATACTTAAATATACGAGAGAATTTGTTTTTATTCCTGTGGGTGGAATAAAAGGAATGGGGCCAGTATCTAAGCTTGTTTCGTCAAGAGATGACAAATTTCCTATGGTTTTGTTGGATTCAGATAAAGCAGGTAAAGATTATAAGAAAGGTCTGCTTAATGGTAAATATAAAGATGATAAAGATTTAGTACTAGAAGTAAATGACTTTTTGGCAGATAAAGAATATGAGATTGAAGACTTTATTCCTCATAAATTCATAATTACTGTTATTGATAGAATGTTCAGAGGTAAAGAATTCTTCGATGATAAATATGTCAAAGATGAGCCAATAGTTGATCAAATAGAAAAGTGGGCAAAAGAGAATAACATTACATTAGAGCTCGGCTGGAAGGTAGATGTAGCAAGAGAAATACTAAATAGGAGTTCGAAATTTT
This sequence comes from Persicitalea jodogahamensis, assembly GCF_014651615.1. Lineage (GTDB taxonomy): Bacteria > Bacteroidota > Bacteroidia > Cytophagales > Spirosomataceae > Persicitalea > Persicitalea jodogahamensis. The sequence continues at coordinate 568,763 of NZ_BMXF01000001.1, forward strand.
ACGAAGAAATTACACCGGAATATATTGAGATTTGGTCGAAGCTATTTGATAAACTGACTACATAAAGTAATTTATTTTCCGCTAACTCTGATTTATAGTCATGGAATTTATTGCTGAAATTGCTTGCATTGGGAGAGGTGAAGAAATAAACTATTTCAAATACGCACGAGAAACTTCCAAAGAAAATGGAAATATAAAGTGGATATTTAAAATAAAACCGAGCGATTTAGATGAAACGGACTGGTTTGAGTTTTCGATTACTAAGATTAATGAAACTATGGGGAAGGTAACTACAATGCTACACAACTATCTGGAAGTTTATGTTGCAAAAGGCATTCCTGAAAAAATGATTGAGGAAGCTAGTCAAGTTTTAAATTTAAGAATAATTTCAAGTTCTAACAATCCCAAATTTAAGTCATTTGGAAATGAATCAAGATCCTCAGGCGCAGACAAAGTTTGGAAAAGACTAGTTGAACAAGGTAAAGCAACCTATGACTCGACTACAGATACCTATGAATTTTTATCTTAGTTTACCCACATCTCTAACCCTAATTTAAAATTGATACGTTCCGTCGTATGGTTTCATCACCTCGCCCCTGTTGCGCGTAATCCTCTATGAGAGTATTAACCAAATATAGTTGGCAGTTTCCGACGACTGCCGATGCCACTAAGTTTACGCACTTCAAACAAAAAGCCTTTCCGGAATATGAAGATTACGCCCGAGCACAACGAGCGAATGGCAAAAATGACTTTTGCCTCGGTGTACCCGCACTACCTCACGAAAGTCGAGCGCAAAGGCAGGACCAAAGAAGAATTACATCAGGTGATCGCGTGGCTGACGGGTTTTGACGACAAAAAACTGCAAGCGCTGATGGAGGAGAAAGCGACTTTTGAAACATTCTTCAACGAAGCAAAATTGAATCCAGGGGCGGATTTGATCACGGGCGTAATCTGCGGCTACCGGATCGAAGAAATTGAAAATCCAATCACCAGGAAAGTTAGGTACCTGGATAAGCTGGTGGACGAACTGGCGAAAGGCAAAAAGATGGAAAAGATTTTGAGAACCGCGTAGTAAGACCAATTACAAATCGGAGTTGTATAGTCGTAGAAAATTCACTCGACAGATACCAGCGAAGGCTGGGATTCATGAATCAAGTGGATAACCTCTCTAACAAGTAAGTGGTGCCTTGCTTCACTCATAATAAACTATGGGCTCTATCAATTCACTACCGGCCTCATCGTCCAATTGATGCTTTTGTCGAATCGTAGCTAACGTCATCAGCTCCGCGAAGTAACGTCGTCTTTCCAGGATGATTCTTACCTCAGGACCATAATTGTCATAGACCAATGCCCCTTTGGCGGCATAAGCAGCGCCGGCTGTGCGGTGATGACTGAGCGAGGCTATCGCCAGACTTACGTACCGAAAATCTGATTTTACGGCGTCACGGGCCACCACTTCTTCTTCTTCAGTGATAGCGTCATAGGCCAGAAAGTAGATTAGCACATAGTTCTGGAAGAACGATTTTACTGTTTCCTGTTCGGCCAGTATATCGTCGGTGAGTAGGCCACTGATGGTTTTTCGAAAGCAGGAAAGATAAGAATAACATTCAAGGCTGTATTCGAGGGGATTATGCGGAATCTCCGACTGGAAGTAATATTTCAGATTATCCGCCCGTTGCACCGACTTCGCATCGCTGTAGGCCCCAAGGTGCCCGTAGTACACTAGGGAAGCATCCCCTACTTTTAGGGTGTGTCGGGGAGGACGCAGCACAACCTGCAGCTTCCGGCTCAGCTTTTCGAAGCCTTCTTCCCGCAGAAACCAGAAGTAAATTCCCCTCTGATCCGGGACGTGAACGTGGTTCACGTTCCGGGCTTCCATCAGCGCATCATAGGGCAAGGCCGAAAAATAAGGCAATACATCCAACTGAGAATCAAACTGTTTCATGGGTAGCTGTGGTATAGTCTGAGTTTGTCCATAAAGGCAGGTTGGCAAGCAAACTACTAGTAGAAAGCACTTTGAAAATAGTTAATTGACACTCCACCGACGCGAGCATCAGGGCTAGTTATCAGATTTATTTCGAACAGCATCGCCACCTACGCTGTTTAGTCCTGCATGAAAGAAAAAGAGCTAATCAATCCATTATCGGCCCGCGACACGGACCGGATCATCGAAATGGCCTGGGAAGACCGGACGCCCTTCGACGCCATCGAGGCACAGTTCGGCCTGGCCGAACCGGAAGTGATCGTTTTGATGCGCCGTTCGCTGAAACCCGCCTCGTGGCGGCGTTGGCGGGCACGGGTGCAGGGCCGAAGTACCAAGCACGCCCTCAAAGCGAGCGAGCAAATGCATCGTTTCAAGAGCGATCGACAACGGGCGATTTCCGGCAATAAAATCAGCAAAAGGTAGAAGTCCACTACTCCCGAGGGTGAGAAAAATCAGCGTGTGTTTTCGTTTCAGTACTACGCTCACCACTAAACAGGGTGCCTTGATTTCTGGGATTGACGGAAAAGAATACGGCGCGCTCTATCCATACAATCAAAAAAATCCGCTAAATAGGCGTTTCAAATCAAAAATTGTATGGCGGCTTCTCCTGAACGAATTAAGCACAACGGTTCAACTACCCGGAAAGGAGTATTTCCGCTTGCGATAACCCTGGGTACCTTGCTCATGGTTTTCTCTGCCTTTTTTTGGGACGAAGGAAGAGCCAACCAACAGAAACACCCCAATATCCTGGTGATTTTCACCGATCAGTGGAGTGGTCGCGCGCTTGGGTACGTGGGAAGAGAAAAAGTACAAACCCCCAATCTGGATGGTTTAACGAAAGAAGGGCTGGCACTTACCCAGATGGTGAGCAACTACCCGGTCTGCTCGCCCGCCCGCGCTATGCTGCTTACGGGTACGTACCCTTTAGAAAACAAAGTCATCAGTAACGCCAATTCCAATTCGGCCCCTTTTGGCGTCGAGTTGCCCACGGATATGGTATGCTGGTCCGATATCCTGAAAGCCAAGGGCTACTCCAATGGCTACATCGGCAAGTGGCATCTCGAAGCACCTTATCAGCCCTATATTCCTACGTCGAACAACGAGGGGAACACGGCTTGGAACGAGTGGACGCCGCCGGCAAGGCGACACGGCTTCGATTTTTGGTATGCCTACAATACCTACGACCAGCACGACCGGCCCATGTACTGGGATACGAAAGCAACGCGGGATGAATTTCATTATGTCGATCAATGGGGGCCAGAACACGAAGCGGAGAAAGCCATCGACTACTTCACGAACAAAGGAGGCGTAAGGAATGCGGAGAATCCATTCGCCCTGGTCGTTTCTATCAATCCGCCGCATTCGCCATACAACACCATGCCCAAAAAGTACCTTGAACCGTATAAAGATATCCCACTCGATTCATTGGTTACGGAGCCGAATATTCCCCCGGCGGGTACCCGGATGGGGGATATGTATCGAAAAGACATCAAAAACTACTACGCCAATATTACGGGCGTCGATGCTCAGATTGGTCGGATGATCAGCGCCTTGAAGGATAATGGTTTGCTGGAAAATACGATTGTCCTCATTACGGCCGATCACGGAAACTGTCTGGGAAAGCACGACGAGGTCTCAAAAAACAATATCTACGAAGAGTCGCTGCTGGTACCTTTCCTCGTCTACTGGAAGGGAAAAATCAGGCCTGGGATCGACCGTGAGTTGCTTGCCGGTATGCCCGACATTTTTCCGACCCTGCTTGATCTGGCGGGTTTCAAAAATGATATTCCCAAAAGCGTACAGGGCGTCAGTCATGCATCCTATTTTCTGGAAAGGGAAGGCAGGCTACCTCAGGAACAATTCATTATGGGTAGTATTTCCAGCGATCCGGCCCGAATCAACTCGGGTTTCAGGGGAGTGCGGACGCAGCGTTATAAGCTGGCCTATTTAAGAAATGGCAAAAAACTGCAAGGGTACCTATTCGATTTGAAAGCCGATCCCTACGAAATGAATAATCTGTACAGGACATCGCAGCCGGAAGTCGGCCGATTGAAAGGTCGGCTGCAAGACTGGCTGGTGAAAACGAAGGACGGGTTTGTATTAGATGAGGGGTAAGGCGATTTGCCATAAAGATTTTCCTTGTGCTTACTATAAGGTGACAAGTCCTGGGTACTTATCTCGTTTGCCCCCAACAGTTAGGTGCCTGATCCTAAAACATTAGCGAATTCCGCGCTGTTTGGTAGGTGTTATCCTCCAATCAATAGTCCATGAGTTTTTTAACCGCCGAGTGGCGCAAGCTAGCCTTTGCTAATTACGAAGTTGATCCCGCCGTTCTCAAACCCTACCTTCCCTACGGGACCGAGCTGGATCTGTGGCAGGGACACTGTTACGCGAGTCTGATCGGGTTCATGTTTAAAAATACCCGGCTATTGGGGATCAAAGTACCTTTTCACATCAATTTTGAGGAGGTAAACCTGCGGTTTTACGTCAGGCGGTTTGAAGACGGAGCGTGGAAACGAGGGGTAGTTTTCGTCAAGGAGATCGTCCCCTTGCCCGCCCTGACTTTCGTGGCCAATACCCTTTACAACGAGAAGTACGAAACCCGCCCAATGCGCCACCGGTGGGACGAAACCGATACTGACCTCACGGTGGAGTACCGCTGGAAGATCAAATCCGGGTGGCAGTCATTTAGGGTCACTACTGGTAGGGAACTCACCGAGATGATTCCCGGCAGTGAAACCGAGTTTATCACCGAGCATTACTGGGGGTATGCGGAGGTGAACCCTTCCCTGACCAATGAATACCAGGTGACGCACCCGAAGTGGAAGAAGTACGAGGTACTTGATTATAAAATCAAGGCTGACTTTGCCGAATTATACGGCAACGACTTTGTCTTCCTGAATCACCAACAACCCCGGTCCGTGATGCTGGCCGAAGGCTCGGCCATTACCATTGAATCAAAGCGGGTACTGCGGGCTCCGTCGCTAACAGCGAATTAAACCCTTCAGAACGGTCCGCTGCGCCAGGGATGCGTAGTCCGGGACGCGCAGTCCGGGACACCACGTGCAAGGAAAGCTCTACGCCAAGCGCGGCGTCTAATGCCTCACCCTATATGCACTTGCTGCCTGAGAAAGACGAAAGTGGGCTTTGCGCAATAAAAACACCAGGCCATTTCCATGACCTGGTGCAAGTACAATATCCGTAAAAACGGCTTGCCTAAATATCCGAATACTCGGTAGGATACAGGAAGTACTGCGTATTCTTGGAAGTATTGTTTTTATACTGCTCGTCGGCTTTTAGCACCGCCCATTCTGGTGATTCTGTGAAAGCTTTCCAGTGGGCATCGCGATCGGCCTGGTTTTCGAAGGTAGTCATGTACATCAGGTTGGGCATGTGGCTGCCGGTGATCACTTCGCCATAAAACACCGCATTGAAATTCAGTCTTTTGAAGAGCTTCACTTCGCCGCCCTCGTTAAACATCTTCACTTTGTTCAGGTAGTATTTTTCGGTGGGACCTTCGTAGCTGCGCAGCTCGTAGACCCGATCCTTCTTCGGGCCGCTGAGATTGGGCAGCATCATCTGCGGGGCCTCGCTGAACGCATGTAAAACAATCGATTCAAAACGGTCGTAGGGCTTGTTGTCAAACCTTGCGTTGATATATGCAGTTCCGGCACTCTGATACGCCGCATCGGCAGCCAGTTTTTTGGTGATGTCCAATATGTGGCTTTGCGACTTCAATGGCGTAAAGACATATACTTTTTTGCCGGCATCGTCTGTGCCCGGTCTCGGTTTGAAAACCCCGACTGTCTTGATACCCTGCCGGTGCATGGCCGGAAGGTAGGCATCCTTTAAGTAGGCATCCAAGCCCTGTTCCTGGGCCGCGCTGCTGATGGTGTAAATCTTGATTTCGTAAAATTCCCTCTTGGCGGCCTGAGCAAGGGCTACCGCTCCGAGCACAAAAAGCAGGGAGAACATAAAAGGTTTCAGGACTGATCGGTAGTTCTTCATGAGTGGGGCAACTGGTGATTATTGAAGTTAATTGTGGATTTAACAAAGTAACAAAAGAAATCACATTAGTGGATGGTACAACGTGTAATTTCCCCCGCCACCCCTCCAATGACCCCGGTGCGAACCGCGGCGTGACTCCCCATGGACGCGATACGAAGGTTGAGGTGGGTATGGTTTTTTCTCTCTTACCCATATGAGGCAGAACCCAGGCAATCATCATTAAGCTCTACTGCTTCATTGCACCCACTCCACTACCAACTCTAACACATCTATGTTATGACGAAATATAACCAGGAAGACCAATCGGAAGAGAGGCAGTTGACCGAGGACGAAAGTAAGATTCTGGATCAGCTTGGGCTTTTTGGAGACTCTCGTCGCCGGTTTATGACTAAAATTTCTGCCGCCGGACTCAGCCTGTTTGCTGCGCCCTTCCTTACCTCCGAAGCGCTAGGTAAATCATCAAAAGAAGAACTCCTGACCACTACTGAAGCCATGCTGAACGAAATCAAGGTCCGATTACGGGTAAATAATTCAACAAAACCTTTAATCATCGATTCCCGAACTACCCTGCTGGACGCGCTTCGGCAGCGTCTTCAGCTGACCGGCACCAAAAAAGGCTGCGATCACGGGCAGTGCGGCGCCTGTACCGTGATCATCGATGGGAAACGCAAACTCTCCTGCCTTACGCTGGCGGCCAGCTGCAAGGACAAGGAAATCACTACTATAGAAGGTCTGGCCACGGACGATGAGCTGCACGCCATGCAGGCGGCCTTCCTCAAACACGATGGCTTCCAGTGCGGCTACTGCACACCCGGGCAAATCTGCTCTTCCGTCGCCCTGCTGCAGGAGGCCAGAAATGGGGAAGCGAGCTACGTAACGGAGGATTTCAAAAACGTCCGGCAAAACATTGAGCTATCGGAAGAAGAAATCCGGGAACGGATGTCGGGCAATATCTGCCGGTGCGGGGCCTATAACAATATCGTGCAGGCCATTCAGGAAGTACAGTCGGGCAAAGAAGAAAAACCCAAGTGGGAATTTGCCACGGCGGAACAAATGCAAAAAGCCAAAGCCAAAAGCTGACCTTATTTTAAGAGACAGGTACCTGGAAAAACAGGAATCAGCGTCTTTCAACGGCTTCAACGCCACAAAACCAGTAACCAATGAGACCTTTTGTATATACCCAGCCGCAAAATCCGCAGGCCGCCGTATCGGCCGCTGCGGCCAATAAACAAGCCAGGTACCTGGGGGGCGGTACCAACCTGATCGATTTGATGAAAGAAGACGTGGAACGCCCAACGGAGTTGATCGAAGTGGCGGACCTCAGTTTCAACGACATTAAATCCAATGGCGCAGGCGGCTACACGCTGGGCGCGATGGCCAGCAATGCCGATACGGCCAACCATCCCGACATCCGGAAAAACTACCCTTTGCTCTCGATGGCCATGCTGTCGGCGGCTACGGCGCAGATCCGCAACATGGCGACCAACGGCGGCAATTTGTTGCAGCGTACCCGTTGTCCCTACTTTTTCGAAACCTCCATGCCCTGCAACAAACGGGAACCGGGCACGGGTTGTGGTGCCAGGAAGGGCATGAACGCCCAGCACGCCATTTTTGGCTGGAATGACCAATGCGTAGCGGTCAATCCTTCGGATATGTGCGTGGCTTTGGCGGCCATAGGGGCCACGGTACAGGTACAACAAGCCGGGGGTAAGACAAGAACGATTGATTTTGCCGATTTCCACCGCTTGCCGGGCGATCAGCCGGAAAAAGACAACACGCTGCAGCCCAACGAGCTCATTACGGCCATCGAACTACCCAAACCGATTTTCGCCGATCATTATTATTACCTGAAAATCCGCGAGCGCTCCAGCTATGCTTTTGCGCTCATTTCGGTAGCGGCCGGCTTACAAATGGAAGGCGGTAGCATTGCCAAAGCGGGCCTCGCCATGGGGGGAGTAGCGCACAAACCCTGGAAACTAACCGAAGCCGAGGCTTTTCTAAGCGGCAAAAAACCAACTCAGGAGAACTTTGAGCAGGCTGCGGAGTTGGCGATGCGCCCGGCCCGTACCCTGCCGGACAATGAATATAAAATTGAAATGGGTAAAAAGGCAATCATAAGAGCGCTTACCCAGGCTTACGAAAAAAACGCCTAAAAGCACCTTTCAGCCCGCTGACAGCTTTTCAGCCTGAGTTTTACTTACCCCATTTACCTAGCCAATAAGATAGTATGGATACCTCAATAGGAACAGGAAACCCGATAGACCGGGTGGAAGGACACCTGAAAGTGACCGGGATGGCCAAATACTCGTCGGAGTTCCCCGTAGATAAAATGCTTTATGCCCAGGCGATCAACAGTACCATTGCCAAAGGGGAAATCTCCTCAATCGACATCTCAGAAGCAAAAAAGCAGAAGGGGGTCGTTGAAATCATTACCTACAAAAACGCCGAGAAGCTCAAGACGCCCGACAAAAAACTACCGCCACTTTCTACCACCAGCATTCAGCCGGTGTTGCAAAGTCCGCAGGTTCATTATTACGGAGAATACGTAGGCCTGGTGGTGGCCGAAACCTTTGAGCAGGCCCAGTACGCCGCACGCTTGGTTAAGATTAAGTACAAAAAGGAAACTCCAAAAATAGATTTCAAGAACCACCGGGCGGACGCTTACAAACCAGAGGAAGAGTCGGACTATTCCCGAGGCGATGTGGAGGCGGGGCTGGCCGAAGCCGATCAAAAACTGGAAGCTACCTACAACACGCCCATCGAGCACCATCACCCGATGGAGCTGCATGCCGTTATCGCCTCGTGGGAAAATGGAAAAGTAAAAGCGTACGCCAGCCAGCAAATGATCAACGATGCAGCGGTCACCATTTCAAATACCTTCCAGATCCCCAAAGAAGATGTACGCGTCATAGCCCCTTTTGTAGGGGGGGGATTTGGCTCCAAACTGCACGCCAAGCAACATGTGATTCTGGCCATTATGGCGGCTAAAAAGACCGGTCGCCCGGTGCAGCTTACCGTCACCCGGCACCAGATGTTTACCAATACCAACCTGCGGCAGCACAATGAGCAGAAGGTGAGCATAGGGGCTGCCAAAGACGGATCATTGACCGCCCTGGCCCACGAAATAGTGTCGCATACCTCTACCTACGAAGAGTACCAGGAACCATGCGGCACGGTTTCCAAAATGCTTTACAAAGTACCCAACAACAAGGTGACCCACCGGCTGGTGCCCGTGAACCTGCAAACTCCCTTTGCCATGCGCGCACCGGGCGAAGCTACCGGTAGTTTTGCGCTGGAATCGGCGATGGATGAAATGGCCTGGAAGCTCAAAATGGACCCGATTGAATTCAGAATCAAAAACGATACGCAGACCGACCCCAGCAACGATAAGCCTTTTTCTTCGCGCCTGCTGGTTGAGTGCCTGCGGATTGGTGCCGATAAATTTGGCTGGGACAAGCGAAAAATGGAACCGGCTAAAAATACAAACGGCAACTGGCTGGTGGGGTACGGCGTCAGTGGCGCGTCGCGGGCGGCACCTTATCAGGAAACGTCGTCGAAGGTGATACTGACACTCAAAGACGGGACCGTACTGGCTACCATTCAGATGGATGCCACGGATATAGGGACAGGTAGTTATACCATTATTGCGCAAACGGCTTCCGAGTACCTGGATATTCCCGTGGGGCAAGTGGTTGTGCAGCTTGCCGACTCGCTGTTTCCTGTAACGCCCGGCTCCGGAGGGTCGTGGGGAGCGGCATCTTACTGCAACGGAGCCCGCATGGCCTGCCAAAATGCTATTAAGGAATTGAAACAAAAGCTGAACGTAGGTGATGAAAAGAAAATGAGTGTAAAAGAGTTGATGACGGGCAACAAGCTGACGACCTACGAAGCCCAGGGTACCGCCAAACCTTCCGAGGCATTCAAAGAGCATTCGGTCTATTCCTTCGGGGCGAATTTTGCCGAGGTTTGGGTAGACAAAGACACGGGCATGTTCAGGATCAAGCGCATGTTGAACGTCGGTGCCTGCGGAAAAATACTGAACCCCAAAACGGCTTTTGGCCAGATCATCGGCGGACTGACCATGGGAGCAGGCATGGTGATCGCCGAGCAGACCCGGGTAGAGCCCAACTTCGGCAACTTCATCACCCGGTCTTTTGCCGATTATCACGTTCCGGTAAATCTGGACATGGCGAACGTAGAGGTAGTTTTTCTACCCGAAGAAGACAAAATAGCCAATGAGATGGGCGTGAAAGGAATTGGAGAGCTGGGCATAACCAGTGTGGCGGCGTCTATTGCCAACGCCATTTTCAATGCCACCGGCAAGCGCATGCGTGACCTGCCTATCACTCCCGAAAAACTGATCATGGCCGGCGTAGAACCCGGTGTTGCGTAAGGTTTGGAATTGCGTAAAAAGTGACCGAAGTGCGAAAATTGCCATGACTTACCCGTCGCAGACTAAAATTCCTGCGTTTTAGTTTGTGACGGGTATCTTAGTCCTGCCGAGATCTACTTTGGCCGACTTCTTGGTACTTTGGAGCTCAGGAGCTCCTGCCGCTATTTCTTTCTGACGGTCCCTACGCCATACCGCTTTACCTGCCGCATTTTGAGCTGATTGCCGACGACTTCTACTTTTTTCAGATCCATAAAAGTACCCTTGGCGTCGTAGAAGCCAATCATGGCGGAGAGGTCATTTTCGTACCTCCGTACGTCGACTTTGGGCTGGTAGCCAAAGTTTGGGATATCGACGCTGTCTTTCACCTCCAGCATTTTGTAGGTGACGGCCACCCGGTAGCGGAACCGCAGCGGGGTTTCATACAGCTTCACCGTAAATTTGAACTGATTCAGCGCATCGGGAACAGACTTGGAATAAGTGGCCACCGGCTTGGGGTCGACGTTGGTGCGCTCGCTGGGAATCGTGTCATTCACAACAACCCGCTTTTCGGAAGACTCCGTTTTCTTCTGGGTCTGGTTGCAGCCGGCCGCAAAAGCCAGCAGGAAAAGCAAAACGAATATTCTCATACGGTGGAATAAAGGGGAATAAGGTATGGATAAAGAAAAAGTACGTTTGTTTGCTCTTACCGAATGAAAGAATACGTGTTACTTTGACCCGACGCAGATACCGCACAAACTACTAGTTCATAACAAATAAAACTACTACTAAACTGGATAACCAATGACTGCCATGCGAATATTTTTTACGGGGGGATCAGGCAAAGCCGGAAAGCACGTAATTCCCTACCTGCTTGATCAGGGACATCGCGTGATGAACGTAGACCTGAAACCTCTGGATCACCCGGGGGTAGATAATCTGATCGCGGATATTACGGATTCCGGCCAAATGTTCAACGCCATGAGTTCCTATGCCGGATTGGACGAACTGGAAGCAGGGAATGGCGTACCAAAATTCGATGCCGTAGTCCATTTTGCGGCCGTGCCCCGTATCCTGATCAACCCGGATAATGAAACCTTCCGGGTCAACACCCTGGGCACCTATAACGTGATTGAAGCGGCAGTGAAACTAGGCATTAAAAAGGTTATCATTGCTTCATCCGAAACTACCTACGGAGTCTGTTTTTCGGATGGCCAAACCTACCCTCACGTACTGCCTTTGGAAGAAGATTATGACGTTGACCCCATGGATAGCTACGGATTATCGAAGGTTGTCAATGAAAAAACGGCCCGGAGCTTTCAGCGGCGGTCGGGCTTTGATATTTACGCCCTTCGGATTGGCAATGTGATCGAACCGCACGAATACGCCGAACTGTTCCCGCATTATTTCGAGCATCCTGAGGTACGTCGCCGGAATGCCTTCTGTTATATTGATGCACGAGACCTGGGGCAGATCGTGGATCTGTGCTTGAAAAAAGACGGCCTCGGGTACCAGGTTTTCAATGCCGGAAACGATCAAAACGGTGCCATCATCCCCAGCAAAGAATTAGCCGAGCGGTTTTTCCCCGGGGTACCCCTTACGCGCGAATTGGAAGAGCACGAAGCGTTGTTTTCCAACCGAAAAATCCGGGAAGTTCTGGGATTCGAAGAACAACACAACTGGCAGAAGTACGTAAAACAGGGCTGAAACGGAAAAGCGCCGCTACGTCAGGTACCTGAATCTACCGGGTACTGCGCTCAATGGTGTCAAAATCAGGCATACCCGATTTTTCTTCTTTTTTACGAATTCCGAAATTGTACCGGAGGCTGAGCCCTACCCGGCGGGTATCGTTGATCCGGGCGCCCCTGGCAGACACCGACCCCTGGTTGAGTGTAAAGCGGTACTGATTTGTAAAAAACAGGTCACTGACACTCAGGCTGGCCACTAGCTTTTTGTTCAGGAATTGTCGATTGACGTTTAGGTTCAGGTTCCCAAAATTGCTGAGCTCGTAGAATTGCAGCTGCCCTTTCATGCGGTAAAAGCCATTGAGGCTGACCGTGGACAAGGTACCGAGTTTGAGCTGATGGAAGGTGAAAAGCGACAAGCTTCCCCGTTGAAATTCCAGCGGACTGTTTTCGTATTCGCCCCGGTAATCGTTGTAGTTGTACTGCATGCCTACCACAAAAAAGTACTTCTTCCCCGGCGGGATAGCTCCCATCAACCGGAAGTACGTTTCCGAATTTTTCCCCAGGTTGTCATACGAGCGGTACGCAACGGTTGGATTTGCCGGGTCCTGATACAGTACGTTAGTGAAAATATCCTGGGTGTAGTTGCGGCCGATGGCGATAATGGGGCGCTCCTGCACACTGATGTTTACTTCAAAATTGGTCGTAAACTGGGGCTGCAGGGCGGGGTTTCCGGTTTCGTAGAGGTACTGATCCACGAAACGGGCAAACGGATTGAGGTATTCGTAGGTCGGGCGGGTGATCGAGCGGCGCATCACCAGATAACTCCGCAACTCGTAACCCGCAATGGCACCTACCTTGCGGCTCAGGTACAGATAAGGAAACAGATCCGTCCGATTAATCGCAAAGGAAGTATCCGCCGGGATCATCTGCCGGCCCTTCATGTTGGTGTTTTCGAGCCGGGCTCCTACCTTTAAAACAAACGACCCCAAAGAGCGGGAGCCTTGCAGGTAGGCCGCATTGATGTTGTCGCGATAGCGAAAGGTGGTACTGCGAAACGCATCGCGCTCCTGCTTGTCGCCCACTTGGATAAAGTAATTGGTACCACTGTTAAAATCCTGAAAGGTCGCTTTCAACCCGGTTTCCAGCGTGATCTGCATCGGAAGTTTGTAACGGGCATCTACCTGCCCCGCCCAGAAATACCGGCGATTGGTCCAGTCTCCGCCTCCTTCCAGCTCTGTTGCCTGCGGAAGACGGAAAGAGGTCTGGTACGCTTGGGTACCTTTATTCTCCGTGTAACCAAACGAGAAGTCAGTTGTAATTTCTGAGCCCGCTTCGTTGATTTTATACCTGGACGTCACGCCCTGGTTCATCGAAAAGGTATGGGTACCATTCTGCAGGTAGTTACTGTTCTCGCTGGACGGCGTCGTGGCGTTCATCCTAGTAATGGCACTTTCATTCACCGAATACGAACGATCGAGATTGTAGTTGATCCGGCTATCGTAGTTGACCTCCCATTTGGGGGTAAACTCATACCCGAACCCAAAACCCGCGTAGGCTACATCGGCAGGATGCGTCGTGAATGCCTTCTGTACCACCCGGCTGTTGTTTGCGAGCAGGCGTTCTGTTTCTACTTTTTCGTAGCTGTTGCGTTTGGAATAGTTCAGGTTGACATACGAATGACTCTTCCCGTTCTGGTTGTTGAGGTTTACTCCGAGTACTTGATTTCCGTAGCGGCCCTGATTCACCGAAGCATTCACAGAGCCCGTAAGCCCAATCTTGATCCCTTTTTTAAGTACAACATTGACAACCCCACCGCTGCCGCTGGCGTCGTACTTGGCCGATGGAGTCCTGAGAATCTCAATGTGTGCAATGGCGTCGGGGGGCAGGCTTTTGAGCATGGAAGCAATATCGGCCGTGCTCATGCGCTGCTCCCGGCCATTGATGTAAATGGTGGCTGGGGTAGTACTGCTCAGGTATACGTTGCCGTCCGGGTCTACAAACAAGCCCGGTGTTTTTTCAAGTACCTCCAGGGTACTGGTACTCGTGCTAATGAGCGGCTCAGGATCTACGATAACCTTATCGTCTTCCTGCCGCATCAGAGGCCGGCTGCCTACGATACGTACCTCGTCAAGAAGTTGATTGTCTTCGCTGAGTGTAAAGAAAAGTGCCTTATCCGATGCTGAAATAACCAACGACTTCCGAAGGGGTTTATAACCAATCGAAGAAGCCAACAACTCGTACGCATTGCCCGGGATCAGTTTAAAAGTCACAGCGCCCACCGTATCGGCAATCGCATACTGAACTACGGAGCTGTCCGGGACATTCATCACCCTGACATTGGCCGCAATCACCGGAGTCTCGGAGGGGTCATTCAGTCGGATCGTGACAGGTATTGATTGAGCATACCCACTACACGTGAGCAGAATAAAAAGCGCGGAAAGTACTATTTTTTGCATAAAGGCCACTGGCGGTAAAAAGGCCTGCAAAGTACCTGTGTGCCTTTCTAAAAAAAATACAAAAATTGATGAACGGTAAAATGAGAAGCAAGGAAGGTTGTGGCTCTTTAAAAGCAAATACTTTCTCGGATTTTCGCATGAGGTTTTGGCGTTGCTTCTATCCGATTGTCCCGATGCCACTCCGGTTTTAAATAATTGATTTTGAGCTAGTGGCGGATAGGTTCTGCTTTTTTCAGATCCCCGAAAGTACCTCCGGCGTCGGAGAAGCCAATCATATAGGAGGGATCGTTCTCATTTTTTTGGGTTGAGTTGCAGCCGGCCGCAAAAGCCAGTACGCAAAGTGGCAGGAGTATTCTCATTGTTATACCTAATGAGTAGTGGAAGTTGAGCGAAAAGAAGCTAAATAAGGGACATGTCGGGGTAGTACCCATTGAAAAGTTGTATCCGAAATGCCTTCCTGATTCCAATTTTCAGACTTTTGTCCCGAGAATGGAAATCCTATTTTTAGAAATAGGCGTTTTTAGGCTGGAAACGGCCTTTTTGACTTATGGCACACTATTGGGGATTGCTTAGGGGAATGGATGGCTGAACTATTCAGGAAGACACGGATTCAAACTACCAGACAAAGCTATCTAATAAGTATATCGCTAATAAATCATAACATGGTCACCCCCTCTATCAACCGCACTATCACCAGGAAAGGATTTCTTTTTCTGTCATTTTTTGCCTTTGCCAGCTCCACCACGCTTTTTGCTCAACAGGTCGACAATAAAAACTGCCCGGACTCCTTCAAGCGGAATAACGGGAACGGACAACAGGTTTCGGTCTTTGCCCCGAACATCGGCACAGGTAGCATATATTACCTGACGGCACTAAAAAACAATAATGAGGGGATGCTTACTTTGCAGTGGGGAGGGCCGATCGCCAATCCTCCGGTTATCACCAGAACGTGGACTACGGACAAAGGGGTAACTACCCAGAACTGGTCTTTCGGCGATAATTCCTTGGGCAGTCCTTTCAATCCTCCGGGCGTTCCCAGTGGGAATGAAGTGAAGTACAATTTTTACAACAACAACCTGCCCAACGCGGGTGTGATTACCCTGCAGCTCCAGGATCCGGTGACGAATTCGGCCTACGCCACCTGCTCTTACAGTCTGTCGGGCTCGTCAGGAAGCAGAGTGGACAGCCCGTTCGGGGGGGTAAGCTCGGGCAATACCGGTGGGTTGGAAAGCGAGAGCCTGGGTAGTGCCCTTGCTGAAAGAATGTATACCAATAGTGTACAAAGTGTCCCGACAAAAATAAACTACTCTGAAGCCCTTCCTGTAAGCGAATATAGCCGCCTGCGGAGTGACGATTTGGGAATCATAGGCTATATGCCTGACCGGAAGGCGCTGGGTACTGGCTTTACCGGGTACATCACTTCCCCCAATGACATATTGAACTTCACGAATGCCGTCGAGGTAATGTCGGTAGATTATGTGGAAGGCGGGATCAATAAAGCGGTTGCGTTTTGTACGAAAACACTGGGAGGGATTTATTCCCATACCAAACCCGTTTGCGACCGACTGAAAGGCTCAGAGCTGACTTCTATCGATACGCTGCAGTACGGGAGCTACAAGTTTTTGCTTTACAATCTGAAAGCCCAAACCGGTATCAACGAATACGCCATTAGTTTTTCGGCAGGATTCAATCAGCTGGATGCCCCATTCACTTTGCAGTCAGAGTGGCTCACGTCCTCCTATCAGGCTCAGCAGAGTATGTATAATTTCCAGCTGTGGAGTTCAGACCTGGGCTTGCTGAATAAAATGCTTGGAAATGTGCTGGACAAACTGACGGTTGATCGCCCGATTCAGCAGACTGGGAAGGTGAAAAAGCCAATGACCTTTATTACCAAAGCGGTCAGGAATCCCAAAAATCAGCTGATTCTGCAACTGAACATCAACAACGGAACCGCCGCTACGAATGGTGTGCTTGTGATTTCCGGCAAAGAAAACGAGCAATCCACTCGCACTGTAGTAAGAGAGTACCCGGTAACGCTGAATCCTTTCGGACCCACGACCGCCGACCTGCCTGTCAATGATATGGCCGAGTCGGAGGTGCACCTTATGATAAACGGGGTCAAGGAGGACGTTATTTACAACAGCGATGGGATCTGGAATATTTACAGTACGCCTACTTCGGTGGTTCAGGCATTTTCAATTTCAAACGATACGGCTGAGCCCCTGGCAACTGAATACCGTCTTTTCAGAAATGTGAAGCTGGAAGCGGTGACTTCCGACTACATAACGGTCTACCGCATGGTGAGGGGAGGAGGGGTGGCCGCCGACCTGTCTGCCTACAACTTCTTGAAGTTTTCGGCTTCGGGGAACAGCAAGGTGCGCATCAGGCTGGTGGGTGAATCCGTCACCAACTACGACGATCAGTATGAGTATCTGCTTTCGCTGCAAAGTAAAAATTCTGAGTACGCCATTCCGTTCCGTGACTTCAAGTCTGCCGCGTCTTCGGCTGCTCCCACACTAAACGATCTGGTCACGATCTCGTTTACCTACGAGGTTTCATCTCCCGGATCAAAGCTGCAAACCGAATTGAGCAATGTGCGTTTTGCCGAGCATTCTGCATCGCCCGAGTTAGCGGTATCCCAGGTTATTGCTTACCCAAATCCGACCAGTGCACGGCTGAATCTTGAATTTGAGTCCAGCGCAAATGAGGACATGAGGCTGGAACTGGTCAATGCCGCCACCGGCGCCATAGTGATGACGCAGAATATTCAAATAGCCACCGGCAAGAACCAGTATACCACAAACCTCAGCCCTTCCCATTCTCCCGGAATTTATATTGTTCGTTTGCAGTCTGATCGCCAGCGGTTTGTTTCAAAAATTATGATTAATTGAGAGGTAGGAAAATGGATAAGTTGGAATGGAATGTTTGATTGAACATTCCATTTTTGTTGTTGGAGGCAGGAAACCGGCTTTTCCTTTATTCTTAATCGATTTACAAAACGCACTACGGATTGGCGGTCGATAATTCCCATTTCCCTCAGTCTTACGAAGGTGCCCGGTGCATTGAAACAGTACCAAAGGATGTGGAATTCGATAGATTTCGTACGGGTCATTCTTTACAGTAATGTATTAAGTACATGCTACCAGTAAAGAATCAATCTCATGACCACTCCGCTCGGATTTACAAACACAACAAGACTGCCATTTCTATTAAAGTACCCCCTTTTGTGGTGCTGCCTGCTGGCCATCGCCACCCTTGCCCAGGGGCAGACCGCAAGCCAGGTAGTCTTCACCTCCCAAAACCAGAAGACTCAGGCAAGCACCGGCAAGAACGGGGAACTACAGGTGAATGTTTCCCCAAAGGATGCACAGGCATTCAAAACTCGTGGATGGGTAAAGTATAGTGACTTTGGCGCTCTCGGTGACGGCAAGACTGACGACATGAATGCGATTGCCGCCGCCCATGCCTTCGCCAATCAGCAGAAACTGCCGGTAAAAGCGGACGAGGGAGCTACCTACTACATCAGTGGGAAGGAGCGCACCGCCGTGATCCGAACCGATACCGATTTTGGGAAGGCCGCCTTCATTATCGACGATGTGGATGTAGAGAACCGCAATGCCTCCGTTTTTGAGGTCAGTTCGAGCCTGAAATCCTTTCCGTTGAAAGGGGTGACGTCGCTGAAGCGGAACCAGAAAAAAATCGACGCCACATTGCCCGGCCCCTGTCTGATCACGGTCACTAACTCCAACGTAAAGCACTACATAAGGTACGGCTTGAATCAGAACAATGGAGTGTCGCAGACGGATATCTTCATGGTGGATAAAAACGGAAAGGTGGATATGGACGCGCCGATCATCTGGGACTTCGACCAGATTACGGAGATTAGTGCACTTCCCATCGACGAAAAGCCCCTCAAAATCACCGGAGGGCGCTTTACCACAATCGCTAACCAGGCTGAATCGAAGTACACTTATTACCAACGGAACATACAGATCAGACGCTCCAATGTGCTGGTGGACGGACTCGAACACCACATCACGGGTGAAGGCGACCACGGTGCGCCCTACGGGGGCTTTTTCAGTATCCGGGACTGCGCCTATGTGACCGTCAGGAACACCATCCTGACCGGCCACAAAACCTACAGTACCATCGGCGCGGCTGGAAAGCCCGTCTCCATGGGCAGCTACGACATTTCCCCCAACCGCGCTGTCAACGTATCCTTCATTAACTGCAGCCAGACCAACGATATAAACGACCGAACCTATTGGGGGATTCTGGGCTCTAATTTCTGTAAGAATATGCTGTACGACTCGTGTGTTTTTTCCCGGTTCGACGCCCACATGGGCGTAGCCAATGCCACCATCCGCAACTCGACCCTGGGGCATATGGGCATCAACGCCATCGGCAGCGGCACTTTTCTGGTGGAAAACAGCACGATCCGAGGGGGTACCCTCATCAATCTGCGCTCCGACTATGGAAGTACCTGGCAGGGGGAGTTCGTGATCCGCAACTGCACTTTCGTACCCTCGGGCGGCCGGCCTGTCACCGCGTCTCTGATTGGCGGGTCATACTCCGGTCAGCATGATTTCGGCTATACGGCCTATATGCCCGAACGGATCACGATTGAAAATCTGAAAATCGATGATTCCAACCATCCGGAGAATTATCAAGGACCGGCTATTTTTGCCAATTTCAACCCCCAGATGAAGGATGAGTCCTACAAGGAGCAGTTTCCTTATGTCATCACCAAAGAAGTCGTGCTCAAAAATGTGACTACCGCCAGCGGCAAGCCCCTGCGCATTAGTGATAATTCGTTTATGTTCAGGGATGTGAAGGTGGTAACCAAATAACGTGGGGTCAGGAAAAGAGTCCATGAAATTCTGGGAAACCAGGGAGATGAAGAAAAATTAAAAAAACTCATGAAAGAAAAAGCGACATTTGAAAAGTTCTTTCAGAATGGTACTCTGAATCCCAATTCTCAATTAATTACGGGTATAATCTGTGGCTATCGGGTGGAAAAATCTAAAATCCGTTGACTCAGCAGGTCAGGTACTTGGATAAATTGGCCAAGGGACGTAAAATGGAGAAGATTTTGCGAGCTTCGTAAGCCAGTAAATGAAAGATGGAACTTTCGTTAAATTAAGCGCCAAGCTATTTCGATAATGTCTATTTCAATGAAAAAAGCGGAATGATCCAGCCATTTGTAGCGAATATACCACAATCAATTCTGGATGATTTAAAGTTGAGAATCAGGTCTACCCGCTGGCCTGATGAGATAACTGATTCGGGATGGACCTATGGGGCTAATCTTTCGTACATGAAAGAGTTGGCTGAATATTGGTCAAACACATTCGACTGGCGGAAAATCGAAGAGGAAATAAATTCTTTCCCCAACTTCATTGCAGAAATCGATGGTTATAAAGTCCATTTCCTGCACATAAAGGGGAAAGGGAAAAAGTCTATACCCCTCATTATTACTCATGGATGGCCGGGTTCATTTGTAGAAATGATGAAACTTATCCCTCTGCTTACTGATGATGAAAGCCTTTCTTTTGATCTAGTCATTCCATCCGTGATTGGATTTGGTTTTTCTGATAAACCTACAAAACCGGGATGTAATAGCGAATTCGTTGCCGAGTTGTGGTTCAAATTGATGAATAATCTAGGTTACGAAAAATTTGGGGCACAAGGAGGAGATATTGGATCAGGGATCAGTACTTGGTTGGCATTAAATTATCCTGAGAATGTGATAGGCTTACATTTGAACTATGTTGCCGGTTCTTACAAACCATTTATACCGCAAAATGAGCAACTTTCGGGGGATGTTCATGAATTTCAGAAATACGCCAGTGAGTGGTCGGTAAAAGAGGGCGCTTATGCCCATCAACAAAGCTCAAAACCAATTACGTTAGCTTATGGGTTGAATGACTCGCCTGTTGGCTTATGTGCATGGATAATAGAAAAATTTAATGGATGGAGCGATAATAAGGGCAATATTGAAAATGCATTTTCCAAAGATGAGCTACTGGCGAACGTTACGCTATATTGGGTAACCCAAACTATCCATTCGTCTATCCGTATTTATAATGAAAACAGCAAACACCCATTGCAATTCGGCCAGAATGATTTTGTGAAAATTCCGGTTGCCTTTGCCAAATTTCCGAAGGAATTACCTACTCCACCTCGTGCTTACATTGAAAAAGGGTTCAATATTCAACGGTGGACTGAAATGCCCAATGGAGGGCATTTTGCTGCCATGGAACAGCCAGAATTACTGGCAAAAGATATAATTGATTTTTTTCTCAATGCTAAAAGCTCTTTGTAAAGCAATCGATTCCAACCCGGGAGATATATTGGAGATAGGGTTATAAATTAATCCTCTGAAGATTAATAAAAAAATGAAAGCCCTCTTTATAGCTATGGGATTCCTATTGGCTGTTTTTGAGCCAACTAGCTACAACACTAATCCAGGAAAAACGAAACAGGAAAAAATAGCCTATGTAATGGAACGGGCTTTTGAAGACCAGGATTTTATTGGGAATGTACTGGTGGCTGACAGAGGTTTAATTAAACTGGAGACAAGAACTGGGGAATTCTTTGACATACAGAAGGCAGATATCGGGAAAATAACCATTCATCAGCTTTTGACTCATTCTTCGGGTATAAATGAGGTTATCAGTAAAGAAAAAGACTTTGACCTAAACACATCATTGAACAAAGCTGCTCTCAAATTTAGAAGGGCATTGCAAGAATCTTGAAAGGCGCTCCATAGAAAAACAAATGCCGCTTGGTACTGGGATAGTTTTGATAGAGCAAACCCTTACTTATCAAGATCGTGATTCATCCACGCACTACTGTATTGGCGTCGGTAAATTCTCCGCGCTCGTAGTCTGTCAGATTTTGCAAGGTAATCCGGGCAATTTCGGTTAAAGCTTCCTCGGTGAAGAATCCCTGGTGAGAGGTAATAAGTACATTAGGAAAACTGATGAGTCGCATCAGCGTATCGTCGGTAATGATTTCTTCGGATAGATCCTGGAAAAAGAAGTCGGTTTCCTGCTCGTACACGTCAATGCCCAAGTACCCGACCTTCCGTTTTTTCAGCGCGTTTAGAATTGCTTTCGTATCGATCAATGCGCCCCGGCTGGTGTTGATAAGCATCACACCGTCCTTCATCTGCCGAAGGCTACTGGCATTGATTAGGTGGTGATTTTCGGGGGTAAGCGGACAATGCAGCGACACCACATCCGATTCGCGGAAAAGCTCTTCGATCGATACATAGGTTACGCCCTGTTGCTGGAGCGTTTCGTTGGGGTAGGGGTCGTAGGCCAGCACCCGGCAGCCAAAGCCCTGCATGATGGTGCTGAATACCTGACCGATTTTCCCCGTCCCGATCACGCCCACCGTTTTTTTGTATAAGTCAAAACCTTCGAGCCGATCCAGCGCGAAGTTTCCCTCCCGCACCCGGTTGTAGGCTTTGTGGATTTTGCGATTGAGCGTCAGGATCAAAGCCACGGCGTGTTCGGCCACCGCGTGGGGCGAATAAGCCGGTACCCGCACGACGCTCAGGCCCAACTCCTGCGCAGCGTCGGTGTCCACGTGGTTGTAGCCCGCACTTCGTAAGGAAATCAATTTTACGCCGAGTTCTGCCAGTCGTTTCAGTACTTCCCGATCCAGCTGGTCGTTCACGAAAGCGCAAACGGCTTGGTGTCCCCGTGCTAATTCGGCCGAACGCTGGTCCAGTCGGTTTTCAAAGTATGATATCTCCTGATTATATTCTGCCGCGTAGCGGTCAAAGTAGGTCCGATCGTAAGGCTTGAAGCTGAAAAGGGCAGTCTTCATGGTAGTTGAGGTAATTGGGTTTAAGTAATCGCCGGGGGCAATGGAATCAAGGTCGCAAGGTACCTCAGCTTTTACAATTACCATCTTTTGCGCAAAACGTTCCTTCCATTATCAATTACCGGGGGCCGAGGCACCTCGGCCCCCGGTAAAATGGTTGAATCATACTTATTCGCGGATCATGACTTTAATCCGGTCGTAATACAGAACAGTCAGGCCCTCAAAGCCAGAATCGGTACCGACGCACAGCCAGATTTCGCCATTTGCATTCGGCTTTACTGCGACCGGCGCTTCGGTGTTGGATCGCTGCACTACTTTGTAGGCCGTGCTGTCCAGGCCATTGCTTACGTTACCAAGTACTGACATTTCGGTCCCTCCGGTGGCCTGTTGACCTTTGTCAATCGTCACTTCGTAGAATCCGTCCACCAGTTTTGTGACTGGCTCGTTGGGCGAAGCACCTGCTTTCAGGTACACCGACTCCGCGGGTGAGCCGCCGATACCCACGCTGCCTTTGGCGTAGTTAGTGCCCAGGTCGATCTCATACGTGACCTTGTAGGTTCGGTTCGGATCCAGGCCCGAAACCTTTTTCTTCAGGTACATAAAGACATCATCGCTGCGATTATGACTCTGCACTCTGATCGCCTTTTTCGTGGTATCCAGCGGAGCAGGCAACGCCGCCAGCCGCGAATTGAATTCAAAAATCGTGGAATCCTGTTCTTCACCGTACTCCGCAAAACCCACTGCCCAGCCGTCGTTGTTTTGCTCAAAATTGGAGTCCACTGACTTCATATTCGTCAGATCCTTATCCTGATCACAGGACCACACACTCATTCCCAACAGGGCACTCATCATCCACACATTCTTCTTCATGCTAATTGTTTTTTAAATTTTATAAAAAATGGTAATCGCCTTCATAGAGATGGATAGAGCATGATCCG
The DNA here is from genome assembly GCF_014651615.1 of Persicitalea jodogahamensis. GTDB lineage: Bacteria > Bacteroidota > Bacteroidia > Cytophagales > Spirosomataceae > Persicitalea > Persicitalea jodogahamensis. Next base: position 592,042 of record NZ_BMXF01000001.1, read on the forward strand.
TTGGAAATGAAATCTGTCTTTTTTTTAAAAAATGACATGGAAACTGAAAATCAGGAAGGTATAAAGCAAAAAAAATCCTGCCGTTAGCAGGATTGAGGAGGTGAAGTAAAAAAAGTAAAGGTCAGCCCAGCAGAAAGATGGTAGGTTGCTTATGCAGGTCGACCTTCTGGTTCTTCCACGCCTGCACCGTTTGCGTTTTTATATATTCGTCGGGAGCCGTCAGGTTGCTAGCTACACAAAGCAGCGTATTGGGTTGACAGGCAGCCAGAATGGTTTCCAGCATGTGGTTATTGCGAAAAGGCGTTTCCATGAAAATCTGGGTCTGGCGGTGCTGTTTTCCCTCTTTTTCCAGAGAAATCAAAGCCTTGCGCCTATCGGCTTTGTCGATGGGTAGATACCCGTGAAAGGCAAACGACTGACCGCTCAACCCCGAGGCCATCAGGGCCAGCAGAATGGAGGACGGCCCCACCAGCGGGACTACCTTCATGCCCAGCTCATGCGCCAGCCGCACGGCCACCGCGCCGGGATCGGCTACGCCCGGACACCCCGCTTCCGAAAGTACCCCTATGTCTTGCCCGGCGGGCAGGGCGCGGAGTTGAGCCAGTGTGTCGGCTTCGGGCGTCTTCTTGTTTAATTCATAAAAAGTCAGGTCCTGAATCACCCGGCCCAGCCGCAAACTACTCACAAAGCGCCGGGCGGTGCGGAGTTCTTCGGCGAAAAAGTAGTCGAGCCGGCCGATGACTTCCGTCACCTGGGGGCTGAGTACCTGCGCCGCCGTGCCTTCGGCCAGTACGGTGGGGAGGAGGAAAAGGGTGTTTGCTCCTTTTTGGGTTTGAATAGGCATCTTTGCAATTTAGCTTTTTACAAAAGAACCCTTTTTTTTATTTAATCCGAAAAAATGAAAAAGACCGTACAGCTACTCGGTTTAGCATTTGGGATAGGCTTGTCTTTCGCTCCGGCAGCTTTTGTCTGGAAGAAGCCCGAGACCAAACCAGTCGCCCCGTCTCAGGCATCACCGCCCAATATCCTCCTTATTTTCGTGGATGACCTGGGCTGGGCCGATCTGAGCAGCTACGGCAGCGAGTACTACGAGACGCCGAACATCGACGCCCTGGCCGCCGGCGGAGTGAAATTCACCGATGCCTACGCGGCGGCGGCCATTTGCTCGCCTTCGCGCTCCGCGCTGATGTCGGGAAAGTACCCTTCCCGCACGGGCATTACCGACTGGATTCGGGCCAGCTTTCAGAACGCCGAGGCGCGGTACGACGGCAAAAGCAAACAGGAGTACGAGCGCGATTTAAAGCAGAAACTGATCGTGCCGCCCATTCCGTTCGAACTACCCCTCTCCGAAAAAACTACCGCCGAGTACCTCAAAGAGCAAGGGTACTTTACGGCTTTCATCGGCAAATGGCACCTGGGCCTGGAAACGCACTACCCCGACAAGCAGGGCTTCGATGTCAATATCGGTGGCTGCGACTTTGGCCAGCCGCCTTCCTACTTTGACCCCTACGAAAATGCCCGAACAAAGGGTATCCCGACCCTGCCCGCCCGGAAAGAAGGAGAGTACCTTACCGACCGCGAAGGGGATGAAGTCATTAACCTCATCCGCAAGAACAAAGGAGGGTCCTTCTTCATCAACTACGCACCTTACGCGGTGCATACGCCGCTGGGCGGCAAGCCGGAATTGATCGAGAAGTACAAAGCCAAGTCGCCCGCCAAAGGCCAGGGCAATCCCGTGTATGCCGCCATGATCGAAAGTCTGGATCAGAACGTGGGCCGTATCCTGGCGGAACTGAAAGCACAGAACTTACTGGAAAATACGCTGGTGATTTTTACGTCGGACAACGGGGGCCTGGAAGGAAACCCGAATAATCCGATCACCAACAACCCGCCTTTCCGCAGCGGCAAGGGCTTTCCGTACGAAGGCGGTATTCGGGTGCCGTTCATCGTGAGTTGGCCGGGGCAGATTGCGCCGCGCGTGTCGGGTAGCCCGGCGATTACGATGGATATTTTCAATACCATTCTGGAAACCGCCGGAACGCGACCCGATCGGGCTATTCCCAACGACGGCGTGAGTCTGCTCGCTCACCTGCGAACCGGCAAACCGCTGCCGACGCGGGATCTCTTCTGGCATTTTCCCCACTACCGCTACGAGGAAGTGACGCCCTACAACATCGTTCGCAGCGGTTACTGGAAACTCATCCACAACTACGAGGACGATTCCGACGAACTGTACAACCTCAAAGACGACATCGACGAAACCCGCAACGTGGCTTCGCGACTACCCAAAAAACGGCAGGAATTGCGGGGCAAACTGGACGGGTTCTTGGAGCGAACGGGGGCGAAAGTACCCGTGCCGCGTTGAGCGCTGAGGAAAAGACGGGCGGGCCGTTGGTGCGCCAGCCCGGCCTTACCACATCTGGCGTTTGATTTTGGAAAAACTTCGGCTTTCTTTCCAACCATTTTGGCTTGACTTTGCTCTTGACAAAGAGAAACAAATTGGAATCGGAATGAAAAAGCAAATCCACTTATGGTTAATTGTGTTGGCCCTGGGTTGTCAAAACCGGGAGAAATTTCCTTCGGGTGTTGATCCGCTACTGGTTGGAAAGTGGGAGCAAACCGCGTATGAAGAAGTGTTGAGTAACGGCACTAAGGAGTGGAAAACGCTTGATTCGCTAACCGGAAAGCCCAGTTTCATCGTTCGCTCAGATGGCGCCCTTTTGAGTGGGGACGGGAAAGAGTATTGCTGTATCTCTTTTGAGAAATACGTAGTCAATGGTGAGGTATACTTTCCAAAAATCAAAGAACCAGTCCCAGAGAATGAAGAATGTTTACGGACGTTTTGTGGAATTTGCTCAGAACACAAATTCCAGATAGAAGGGGACGAGATGGTCTGGACATACTGCGGAAGTCGCTCGCGTTATCGGCGATTGCCTTGACCTATATTTATGTAGTACTTGAAGCATGAAGAAGCTACTCTATCTTTCATTACTGATATTGGCCCTGGGCTGTCAAAACCGGGATAAATTTCCTTCTAACATCAATCCCTTGCTAACAGGTAAGTGGGAGATGACGGCGTACTACGCAACGCTAAGCGGGAATGATAGAGAATGGAAGACGATCGATTCGTTAACTGGGCAGCCTACGCTCATTATTCGTTCGGATGGTGCATTTTTGTTTGGAAATGGAAAAGGAATGTGCTGTGGGCCTGGAGGGAAAGTTACCATCAATGGTGAAGCAATGTTTTTAAATCCGACGATGCCAATTACCTACGATGAAATATGCCAGTTAATCGACTGCATTATTTGCAACGATAACGTGTTCGAGGTGGATGAGGAAAAACTCGTTTGGATGAGGTGCGGCACAATACGGTCTCAATATCGACGATTACCTTAAACTACCAATTTTAATATAAATGAATATTTTAAAGCAAAAAGTCTGTCTTCTGATACTTCTTGGAATGCTGGGTTGCCAGCGGGATAAAGATGTCACCCCCAAAGCCATCCGGCTATTGGAAGGAAAATGGGAACAGACCGGACACCAAACTACCCAAGATGGTAAGGAGGTGTGGGTAGCCGATACTACCAATGGAAAAGTCTCCCTAACCTTCCGCGCCGATGGCGTGCCGCTCGACGAGAACGGCGAGGGATTATGCTGTTCACCCCAGAATTTTTTATTGAATGGCAAACTTTATCCTATCGAGCCAAAGTCCCCGGTTAAGCCAGCCGATTACTGTGCATTGGTCAATTGTGCTTCCTGCGGAACGGTCGAATTACAGGCAACCGAGAATACTTTACTTTGGATTAGTTGCGGTGGATATAAAATTACCTACCGTAAGCTGCCGTAAAGGGCACTACTAGCTTTTATTTCGCCAGAAACTCTTCCAAAACCTCTACAAACTGATTGGGCCGTTCGGCGTGCACCCAATGCCCCGACTTCGGAATCGTCGCCAACTCCGCATTGGGGAACATTTCCTGAATTTCTTTCCAATCTTCATCTTTGATGTACCACGAGAGCGCACCCCGCATAAAGAGCGTAGGTTCGGGGATGGTACGTAATTTCGGAATTTCGTCTCCAACGTTTCCTTGAAGTTCAGTCAGGATAGGTAGGTTAAAGCGAAAACCGTAGTTTCCCTCATCCGTCCGGTAAAGGTTTTTTAGCAAAAATTGCCGCACGGCCATATTCGGTTCGTGGGCACTAAATAGCTCGTTGGCATGCTGGCGGCTTTCGATTTCGGCCAGGGGCAGTGCATTCAGTCCGGCCAGCAACTCATCATGGTGGGACGGGTAAGCCTTGGGGCCAATATCCACAATCACCAGTTTGTCGTAAGTACCGGGATACTGTTGCGCGTACTGCATCACCGTTTTGCCGCCCATCGAATGGCCGACCAGCACCGGGTTTTCCAGCGCGTGATCTTTGATGAATTCCGCCAGATCTGCCGCCATCGCTTCGTAGGTGAACTCGTCGGAATGCGGCGAGCGACCATGATTGCGCTGATCGACCAGATAAACAACGTAGCCCAAATCGGCAATGGATTTGCTGATCGTCGCCCAGTTGTCCAGTGAGCCAAACACGCCGTGCAGAATGACGAGCGGTTGACCTTCTTCGTTGATTTTCTTGTAGTTAAGTTTCAAAATTGGGTAGAATAAATAAAGAATTAGCTATAACCGTTTTTCATCGCGGTGAGCCCGCTTCGAAGTTGCCCACCACCCGCGCCGGATTTCCGCGTACAGTGGCTCCGTCAGGAATATGGGTCGTCACTACACTCCCGGCCGCGATCAGACAATTGGCACCGATAGTTAGATTCGGGGCTACCACGCAACCCGCACCAATCAGGGTACTTTCTCCCACCTGCACCGCACCGCAAAGTACCACACCCGGTGCAATATGAACAAAATCGCCCAAAAGGCAGTCGTGATCCACCGTGGCGGCGGTATTGACGATGACGTGGCGGCCAATCCGGGCGTCGGCTTGCACGATGACGCCGGGCATAATGACCGTACCTTCGCCGATGGTCGCCGTTTCGTCGATGAGCGCCGAGGGGTGGATGGCCCTGCCAAAGCGGTGGCGAATCTTTCCGGCAACTTTCCGGCGGATATCGTTGTAGCCGATGGAAATAATCAATGGCGCAGCGGTCTGAAAATCCGGATCATACTGACCGACTACGGCAATATCGCCCAGATTTTTCTTTCCCAAATCATCGTCAAAAATAGCCGTTACTTCCTGCCCCGTCGCCCGCAGAATGGAATTTATCACTTTGGCATGACCGCTGGCACCGTAGAGTAGCATGGTTTATTGTTGAATTGTGTAATTGTTGTAGGGGCGAACCTATGTGTTCGCCCTGCTTGCGCCCGCCATAGGGAGAACACATATTGTGCCCACCATCGGGCGAACACATAGGTTCGCCCCTACTTCGTGCCTCTGAATTTCTCCATCGTCACCGATGTACCCGACGAGATTCCCTCCCCCTTAAAAACCTTCACAATCGTCATCCCGATGATTTTTATATCCAGGGCCAGCGAGAGGTTTTCTACGTACCAGACATTGTGAGCGAATTTCTCTTCCCAACTCAGGGCATTGCGGCCATTGACCTGCGCCCAGCCCGTAATGCCGGGGCGGACGAGGTGACGCTTGCTTTGCTCCTCGCTGTACAGCGGCAGGTATTCTACCAGCAATGGGCGAGGGCCGATCAGGCTCATATCGCCTTTCAGGACATTCCAAAGCTGGGGTAGTTCGTCCAAAGATGTTTTTCTAATGATTTTTCCAAAGCCGGTCAGGCGCTCGGCGTCGGGTAGGAGTTGTCCCTTGTCGTCGCGGCGATCGTTCATGGTTTTGAATTTTAACAAAACAAAAACCTTGCCGCCTCGTCCCGGACGTTGTTGCCGAAAAAACGGGTTGTCCCGGTTCGCTATTGCTAAAAGCAGGGCGATGATCACCAGAAAGGGGGAAAGAATGACCAATCCCAAAAAGGATACCAATACGTCGAGCAATCGTTTTCCGAAGCGCGCGTAAAGAGTCACGGGGCAGACTATAGGTAGGCCGGAAAGCGCTGCGGTTCCGCTTCATGCAGCAGGCCGTAAGCGGCTTCGAAGACATTCTCGGCGTTGGGTTTGGAAAAATAGTCACCATCGGAGCTATAAGCCGCGCGGTGGGGCTGGGCGGCGATGGTCAGCGGGGCGGAGTCGAGCCAGCGGTAGGCGTTTTGTTTTTCCAGTACCTGCTGCATCATAAAAGCTGACGCCCCGCCGGGATAGTCCTCGTCGGCAAAAATCACCCGGTTAGTTTTCTGGATAGATTGCACGATCGAATTGTCCAGATCGAAAGGCAGCAGGGTCTGTACGTCGATCACTTCCACCTCAATGCCGACTTCAGACAGCTGAGCGGCGGCGTCCAGCACGATGCGACACATCGAGCCGTAAGTCACGATGGTGAGGTCGGTGCCTTCGCGGATGACCTCCGGCTGGCCGAGAGGTACATTGTAGTCACCGAGATTTTCAGGTAGTTTTTCTTTTAGGCGGTAAGCATTCAGAGGCTCCACGACCAGGGCGGGGTCATCGCCCTGCATCAGGGTGTTGTATAGCCCGGCGGCTTGGGTGAAATCGCGTGGCACCGCAATGTGCAATCCGCGCAAACTACCCAGCATGGCCCCCATTGGCGAGCCGCTGTGCCAGATACCTTCCAATCGGTGGCCGCGGGTGCGGATGATGAGCGGGGCTTTTTGCCCACCCGCCGTCCGGTAGCGCAGCGTGGCGAGGTCATCGGTAAGCGTGGCAAGGCAGTAAAAAACGTAATCGAAGTACTGGATTTCAACGATGGGCCGTAGTCCGCGCATAGCCAGGCCGATACCTTGTCCCATAATGGAAGTTTCCCGGATGCCCGTGTCGGTGATACGGATTTCGCCGTACTTTTCCTGTAAACCCGCCAGGCCTTGATTCACGTCGCCGATTTGCCCGACGTCTTCTCCCAATGCCAGCACGCGCGGGTCACGCTCGAACAAGATGTCGAAGTAGGAACGAATCACCTCGCGGCCATCTACCAGCGGGCTGTCGTCGGTGTAGGCAGGGGCCACGGAAGGCACCCGCAGCGGCGATTCGTCCGATTCGCTGTACAAATGCTCGTTATAGCGGGCCTCGTTCATTTTTTGCTCCGTCTGCAACCATTCTTTCAACAAGGGGCGGCTGGGAATGGATTCGTTGCGCAATGCCCGCAACGCTTTGCGCACTGCGCCCATGATGTCGCGGCGGATAGGATACTGCGCTTTGTGCAGAGCAGCAATGCTGTTCTTGAGTTCGTCGGTATGGTGGCTGCTTTCCTGGGTGGCCGTTTCGAGGAGTTGCTGAGCCGCCTTCAAATCCGTCTCAATAGATTTTCGGTAAGCCTTCCAGGCGAGATCGCGGGCACTGCGGGCCGTTTCTTTTGCCTCGGTTTCGATTTTTTCCAACTCCTCGACCGTGGCGTAGCCGTTTTCCAAAATCCACTCCCGGAAATGCACATTGCAATCGCGCTCGGCTTCCCAGGCCAGCCGCGCTTCGGGCTTATACCGCTCGTGCGAACCCGAAGTCGAATGCCCCTGCGGTTGGGTGAGCTCTTGGACATGTATCAATACAGGTACCTGCTCGTGGCGGCAGAGATCGGCGGCTTTCTGGTACGTTTCGACCAGGGCCGGGTAATCCCAGCCGTTCACGGTCATGATTTCCACGCCTTCCTCACGGGCATTGCGCTGCAGTCCGGCAAGGGCTTTGGAAATGCTGCTCTTGGTAGTTTGGTACTCAATGGGTACCGAAATTCCGTACCCGTCGTCCCAGACTGACATCAGCAGTGGTACCTGCAGCACCCCGGCGGCGTTCATGGTTTCCCAGAACATTCCCTGCGAAGTGGAGGCATCGCCGATGGTGGCAAACACGATCTCATTTCCCTGGTGGGAAAAAGTATCGAGGTATTGAATGTCCTTATTGTACCTGTATAGTTTGGAGGCGTAAGCCAGCCCCAAGGCGCGCGGGATTTGCCCGGCGGTGGGAGAAATGTCACAAACAGAATTGTAAAGCTTGGTTTGGTCCAGCCAATGACCTTCGGCATCGAGCCAGCGGGTGGCGTAGTGACCGTTCATGGAGCGCCCGCCCGTGTGCGGTTCGTGGTCCAGGTCGGGGTGGGCGTACAGCTGGGCGAAAAACTGCTGCCAGCTGAGATTGCCCAGGGCGGCCTCGATGGTTTGATCGCGGTAGTAGCCCGAACGAAAATCCCCACGCTTGAAAACGCCCGCCAGGGCCAGTTGCGCTACTTCCTTGCCATCGCCGAAAATACCGAACTTCGCCCGGCCTCCCATCGCATCCTTGCGGCCCAAAAGACTCACTGCCCGGCTTTCGCAGGCCAAACGGTAGTCGGCCAACACTTTCTCGACAGTGAAGAGACTATTTTCCGGCAGGGTTTCGTTTAGGAGCATAGGAATTTCAAAAGGAGCGGTGCGAAGATTGTGGGGTTAAGATACGTTTTTTAACGATTTGGGTCAAAATTAAAATAAAAAATATCCTTTTAAAAAAACGATTTCCTGTGTTACTTTGTTGGAAAAGTCCCGTCGGAGGAATTATTTGGCAAAGCTTTTGCTTCTGAATCCGTAACTTACGTAACAACCAATTCTCAATAATTAAAATTTTCAAGCAACATGAAAAAGTTTTTTTCAGTAGTCGTAGTCTTGTTGACCGTCACTTCCATGAGCTACGCTCAGAAGGGCGTCATGAAGTTCAAGGAAGAAACCCATAACTTCGGCAAAGTAGAGCAAGGCAAGCCTGTTACGCAGGAATTCGTGTTCACGAACACGGGTACTGAGCCGATCGTCATCTCTAATGTAAGTGCGTCTTGTGGCTGCACTACTCCTAGCTGGACCAAAGATCCTGTTCTGCCCAAGCAGACCGGCAGCATCAAGGCTACCTACAACGCTGCCGCGATGGGTACTTTCAATAAATCCATCACGGTATTCAGCAATGCCGAATCGCCCAGCCTGACGCTCTTTCTGAAAGGCGAGGTTGTGGAGAAAGGAGCAGCATCCAAGCCTTCTTCGGAAAAATAAAAATAAGTGTTTTTGATAGAAAGGGCGGTTCTCTGATGAGAATCGCCTTTTTTTGTGTCATTCAATAGTAAGATTTTCCGTAGTAAAGCTTTTTACAAGACTATGAAAAAAATCAACGTCGCCATCGTCGGTCTGGGTTTCGGAGCCGAGTTCATTCCCATCTACCAGCGGCATCCTGCCGCCAATATGTACGCCATTTGCCAGCGTACCCAAGCCAAACTCGACGCCGTAGGCGATGAGTTTGGGGTCGAAAAACGCTACACCAGCTACGACGACCTGCTGGCCGATCCCGAAGTGGACGCCGTGCATATCAACTCACCCATCCCCAATCACGCCGAGCAGACTTTGAAGGCCCTGCGGGCGGGCAAGCATGTGGCCTGCACCGTGCCCATGGCCACTTCGGTGGAAGATTGCGCCGAAATCGTTAAGGTTTGTCGCGAAACAGGCCTCAAATACATGATGATGGAGACGGTAGTCTACGCCCGGGAATTCCTTTTTGTTAAAGAACTTTACGAAAAAGGCGAACTGGGCAAAGTACAATTCCTGAAAGCCAGCCACCAGCAGGACATGGAAGGCTGGCCGGATTATTGGCCCGGGCTGCCGCCGATGCACTACGCCACGCACTGCGTGGGTCCGGTGGCGGGACTTCTTAAACTGGAAGCTGAATATGTATCCTGTTTTGGCTCGGGCACGATCAGCGAGGATTTGGTCAAAATCCACAACTCGCCCTTCGCCGTGGAATCGGCGCACATCAAGTTCAGGGACAGCGATCTGTCGGCCTACGTCTATCGTTCGCTGTTTGACACAGCGCGGCAGTACCGTGAGAGTTTCGAGGTATACGGCAGCAAAAAGTCGTTCGAGTGGCCGCTCATCGAGGGGGAGCATCCGGTAATTCATACCGCCAAGAAACCCGAACCCGAAATACCTGAGCGCGTCGAGACGCCAGACTACGCGCACCTCCTGCCTGAGGAGATCCAGTCATTTACGGGCCGGGGAGTGTATGATGCGGGCGACAAGGCTCACCTTTCTTTCGTACAGGGCGGTGGCCACGGTGGCTCGCACCCTCACCTGGTTCACGAGTTCGTCTCAGCCCTGGTTGAAGACCGCGATCCCTTTCCAAATGCTGCTCAGTCGGCCAACTGGACGAGCGTCGGTATCCTGGCTCACGAGTCGGCGATGCGAGGCGGCGAGATAATCCAGGTGCCGGATTTTTGAAGAAAGAAAGCATAAATGGAAGGAGGGAGGAAAGGAGCCTGCGCAATCTTCCTCCCTTCCACCTCTTTACTCGCTCCGCAACGACTCCACCGGATTGGCCACCGCCGCTTTCACACTCTGGAAACTTACCGTCAGTAGTGCCACGAGAATAGCCAGGCCGCCCGCTCCGGCGAAGTACCACCACGCCAGATCTATTTTGTAGGCAAAATCCTGCAACCAATCGTCGGCCACGTACCAGGCCAGTGGCGTGGCGATGATGATAGCTACCACGACCAATTTTAGAAAATCTTTGGAAAGCAGGGATGCGATACTCGCAACGCTGGCTCCCAGTACTTTGCGGACACCGATTTCTTTGGTGCGGCTTTCGGCGGTGTAGGCCGCCAACGCGAACAAGCCCAGGCAGCCGATGAACAGGGCCAGGCCCGTCAGGATACTCAGCACCGAGCCTGTCTGGGCTTCGGTGCGGTAGAGACGGGCAAAAGTAGCATCCAGGAAATCGTAGTCGAAGGGTACATTGGGAACGGCTTTCTGCCACAGGGCGGTAGCTTTTTCGACCGCCTGTTTCTCGGTGCCAGGTCGTAGCCGCAGGGCGATGTACGAGCCCCAGGTCCGGTAGGTTTTGGACGCTTCGTGAAAAAGCGCCATGGGCTCGATGGTTGTACGGACGGAAGCGTCGTTAAAATCACGCATGACGCCAACTACCTGAAAACGCTGATTGGCGTTGCCGGGATAGCGCAGCCATTTCCCGATCGGATTTTTCCAGCCAATGGCCCTGACCGCCGTTTCGTTGAGAATTACCGAGGCCGAATCGCTCACCGAATTGGGACGAAAATTTCGCCCGGCCAGGATCTCCACACCAAGGGTAGGAACAAAATCAGCATCAGTCAGGAAAGAGCCGATCGGTAGGTTGGGCACAACGGCATTCTTGTCTTCGCCTTGTTCAGGCTCATAAAAATCACCAAAACTACCTAACGAAGGCAGAAAGGTGGCATGGGTAGCATCCAGGGCTTCGGGTAGTTGGGCCAGCTGCTGCCGGAAAGCCTCCCGCGCAGAAGGCGAGGTGAAATGACGCGTATTCTCGATCACCAGCACGTGCTCACGATTGAGGCCTGGTGATTGTTTTTGGGCAAATTCCAACTGCCGGAACACCACGAACGACCCCAGCATCAGCACAATGGACACCGCAAACTGAAAGACTACCAATCCGCTCCTGACCGATAGCAACCCACCGCGTCGCCCGGCAGCTGGTTTGAACATCTCTACGGCTTTGAATTTTGATAAATAAAAAGCCGGGTAAAGTCCGCCCAGCAAGCCTGTTACGAAAGGTAGTACCAAGACAAAACCGATGATTTTGAGCGAAAAAAGATCATTAGGTGGCAGCGCAAGCCCGGTCAGGTTATTGTAACTAGGCAGCACAACGCTCGCCAGCAAAGCAGCCAGCAGCAGGGCTACCATACTCAACAGCAATGATTCCACCAGAAACTGCGCTACTAATGCACTCCGTTGCGAACCCAAAGCTTTGCGAACTCCTACTTCCCGTGAACGTTTCATAGATCGAGCGGTACTTAGGTTCATGAAGTTGACGCAGGCCAGCAGCAGAATCAAGCCACCGATGATCGCGAACATGCCTACCTGTTGCCCGTCGCCGAGGGTACTTAGCCGTGAAGTAAGATCCGTATAACCCAGATGCAGGTTTCCCAAAGGCAGGAGTTTTACATCGAGGCGGTCGCCGTTTTCGAGATTTTTGGTCAAATCCTGCCCGATGCGGGCGTAGGCTGCGGGGGCATAATTGCGTACCATCGCCGGGAATTTCTTTTCCAGACTAGCCAGCGATTGCTCCGTAGCAGGTTGGCGTAGCCTCACCCAGGTATCGACCTGCAACCAAATCCAACTCCATGAGAACCGCTCTACCACGGAGAAATCAGCCATGGACGCCAGAAAGCCAAATTGCACCGTGGAATTGGTGGGCAAGTCCCGCACGATGCCCGTCACTTTGTACGGATAATCGTTGATTTTTAGTGATTGTTCCAAAGCAGTTTCCTCGCCAAAGTACTTGCGGGCCATACTTTCCGTAAGCACGACGCTACCCGGCGCATCCAGGGCGGAAGCCGCGTTTCCTTCCAGCATCGGGAAGCCGAATAATTCCAGAAAAGCCGTGTCGGCAGCCAGGGCGTTTTCGTATTCGTTGAAGGTGATGGCTTCTTTGCCTTCCATTGCCTCGCGCTGCACGACAACGCTGCCCAGATTGAAGGTTCGGGCGGCCATTTCGATTTCAGGGAAATCCTCCACCAGCCGCGGACCCACGGGCGGCGGGGTGTTGGTAGTGAAAGCTTCCTGGTCGCCTGCTTTAATGTCGAAGGCTACGGCACAGACGCGGTCGGTGTAGGGCAGGAAATTATCGTAGCTGCGCTCGTGCTGTACGTATAGGCCGATGAGCCAGCAGGCCGCCAGCCCCACGGCCAAACCCAAGACGTTGATGAGCGAAAAGAACTTCTGCCGCCGGAAGTGGCGGAGAGCTATTTTGAGGTAGTTGAGCAGCATGATTTTATTTCGTTAAAAGGTGAATGGTGAAAAGGCGAACGGTTCGAGGCAATTAAGAGGGTAGCGTAGAATGCCGTTTGACCTATAAGAAATCGTTGCCTACTCCGATCTAAGGCTCTTCACCGGATTCATCAGCGCTGCCTTCACCGACTGAAAACTAACGGTCAGGAGCGCGATGCCCAGGGCCAGTACACCCGCCAGGCCAAACATTGTCCAGGACAGATCAGTATGGTATTTGAATGTTCCCAACCATTTATTCAGCGCCCACCAACCCAGCGGAATTGCCAGCACCATTGCGATTAATACCAGTTTCAGGAAATCTTTCGAAAGTAGGGTCACGATACTCGTCACCGTAGCGCCCAATACTTTCCGAATACCGATTTCCTTGGTGCGTTGCTCGGCGGTGAAGGCGACCAGCCCAAACAGGCCAAGGCAGGAAATCAGAATAGCCAGGACGCCGAAGTAGTTGACCAGCGTGCTGACCTGCTGTTCCGACTGATAGAGTTTTTCGTAGGCTTCGTCCACAAACTGGTAGCTGAAAGGGTAGTTTGGATTCAGTTCTTTGTTGATACGTTCGAGCGCGGCCAGGGCTGACGGCGTTTGTCCGGCGCGGATTTTTACCAGCAGATAACGGGTGTTTTCCGGATAGAAGGCCAGTACCAACGGCGCAATCGCCTGGTGCATCGAGTTGAGGTGAAAGTCCTTCATCAGTCCCACTACCCGACCTTTGCCCCGGTTAAAGGTGACTTCCTGACCGACCGGATCACTCATACCCATCAGCTTGGCGGCAGTTTCGTTAATGAGGTAGTTGGAGGAATCTGCCGCATTGTTTGGCTGGAAATCACGGCCCGCGGCCAGGTCGATGTTCATGGTACGAATAAAATCGCCGCCCACATTCATCGTTGAAACTTCCACCATTCGTTTAGGCTCCTTGCCCGGCCAGGCCAGGTCCGTCGTGCTGTTCCGCACGTTTACGGGTAGTTGGCTGGTCAATGTAGCTGAGGCAATGGTGGGTTGGCGCAGAATTTTCTCGCGGAACAAGGTACTTTTCGGAGCCTGCTCAAATGCTCCTTCCAGTGGAATGAAAACCACATTCTCGCGATCCAAACCCAGGTTTTTCGTGCGCAGGTACCGCATCTGCGACCCAATGACCAGCATACCAACGATCAAAAAGATGGACAGAGAAAATTGGAATACCACCAGCGTCCGCCGGAACAAAGCGGGTCCCGTTCCCATCTTGGTGAAGCCCTTCAATATGCTCAGGGGGCGCATGGCTGACAAAAACAGCGCGGGGTAACTACCCGACAAAAGTCCGGTAATCAATATGAGCGCCCCTACTAGCGCCCAAAACATCGGATTATCCAAATCGAGGGATAATTGATTATCAAAGAGAGCATTGAAGGAAGGTAGTGTTGACCATACAAGAAAAATAGCCAGCCCGGCGGCCAGCAAACTCATCAGCAAAGATTCACCCAAAAACTGCGCGACCAGCGACATCCTCCTGGCTCCCACGACTTTCCTGACGCCGACCTCGCGCGCCCGTACCGAGGAGCGCGCCGTGGCCAGGTTCATGAAATTGATGCAGGCGATGAGCAAAATGAAAAGCGCCACGAGCGAGAAAATTCGCACGTATTCGATGCGTCCGCCCGCTACCTTTCCGTCCTTGTAGTCGGAATACAGGTGCATGGCGGTCATCGGGTGCAGCACGGGTACTTCACCGTTGTCAAAGGTGGCGTACCGCCGGAAAATGTCTTTCATACTGGCTTGCGTATGATCGGGGCTGGCGGTTGGTAGCAGTCGGGCGTACACGATGACTGAGTTCCACGTCCATTCAGTCATGTAGGGCTGTTCGATATTTTTCAAATTGGCCAGCCAGTCGAATTGCAGCGTCGAATTGGCGGGCAGATCGTCGAGTACCGCCCCGACGGTGTACAGTTTATTGTCGTCAAGTTGCAGCGTTTGTCCCAGGGCCGATTTATTTGGAAAGTATTTCTCAGCTAATTTCCGGGTAATAATAATTTTATCGAGTTGGGCCAGGGCCGCCTTAGCATCACCCTGAAATACGGGAAATGAAAACACGTCGAAAAATTCGGCCGAGACAAAATGACCTTTCTCCTTCGCTGATTTTTCCGTAGCCGTAGCAATGGATTTGACCAGACTTTCGCCTCCGCCACTTATTTTGGTGACCGCTGCTACATTCGGAATGTCTTTGGCAATAGCCTCCTGCAACGGGCCAGGGACGTACTGAGCCGTTTCCAGTTTCCCGCCGTTGAAGGCGTAATTCACCTGCACGTTATAGATATTTTCCACGCCGGGAATGAATCGATCATAACTAAGCTCATAGCGTACCCACAGCCCAATCAGCAGCGCACAAGCCATTCCCAGCGCAAGGCCGAAGATATTAATACCGGAAAAGAGCTTGTTCTTCAACAAACTCCGGTAGGCGATTTTGAGGTAGTTACGAAGCATGTATTTGCAATGGTAGGCTTAAATAGTAATGGAAGGAAGGGGGAGAGTCAGGATTAGATAAAGCGCTAATGGAAAATCCCTTTTTCTTTTCTGCTCTCATCGCCCCTCCTTTTATCTTTAATTATTCGCTCCTCAGCGACTTCACCGGGTTCACCAGCGCAGCCTTCATGCTTTGGAAAGTAACGGTCAGTTGGGCAATGCATACGGCCAGCAGACCCGCCGCCAGGAACAGCCAGATGTCGATGTCAATGTGGTAAGCGAAATCCTGCAACCAGGAATTGACGGCCAGCCAGGCGACAGGTACCGCAATAAAGATAGCTGCGAAAACGAGTTTCAGGAAATCTTTGGACAGTAGCCCCACGATGCCTACCACCGAGGCCCCAAGTACTTTGCGGACACCGATTTCCTTCACCCGCCGCTCAGCGGAGTAGGATGCCAGTCCGAACAAACCGAGGGCCGAGATGAAAACGGCCAGCCCCGCCAGAATTCCCACGATTTCGCTGACCTGGCTGTCGGCGCGGTAGAGTTTGGTGAAATGCTCGTCCAGAAAAGAGTAGCTGAATGTTTGCTCAGGTACCTGATCGCGCCAGATTTTCTCGATGGCGGCGACGGCCTGTCTGGAGTTTTTGCCTTTAATGCGGACCGACATTTCATCGTACCCCCAATCCTGCTGGTTATACATGGACAAGGTTTCAATTTTATGATGGAGCGAGTTGAAATTGAAGTCTTTGGCAATGCCTACGATCGTGCCCAGTGAGTCAGCAAAATCTCCACCGAAGCGTTTTCCGACCAGCGACGCGATGTCTGGCTCGGCCTCGTCCTTCAATAGCTCTTTGGCCAGCGACTCGTTGATAATGAATGTCCGGCCATTGTCCGAAGCGTCGTCGCGGAAATTTCGCCCGGCCACCAGTTCTATTTTATAGAGCGAGAGGTAGTCGGGATCGACCACCACATTGGATGTCCCGACTTGCCGCACGGGACCATCGCCTTGAAACTGCATGCCCCATTGGTGCAAATTGTTGCCTAGCCGCTGTCCCGAACCCGACACTGCCTCCACTTGCGAATTAGCCAGCAATTCCTTTTTCAGTGACTGGTACTTTGGCCACGACTTAGCATTGAGCGGAATCAGGACAACCTGATCGGTTTGGAAACCGGGATCTTTATCCCGCATAAAGTGAAGCTGCTTCAAAGCAAAGCCCGTACCGATAATCAGGAACACCGCGCAACTGAACTGCGCCACCACCAGCGCATTTCGGAAAGTACTCTTACCCGTGCGGATCGAGCCTTTCAGTACCTTGGCGGCTTCAAACGACGATAAGTACGCCGCCGGATAAAGTCCCGATAATATGCCGATCAGTATGGTGCCACCCAAAACGGTAAGCAGCAGTTTGGGGTCGGTGAAAATGGCGAAATCCAGACTACGATCGCTCATTCGGTTGATGTATGGGAGCGTAACTAACACCAGCACTACGGCAAGAATTAAGGCCGAAAATGCCAGTAATATCGACTCGCCAATAAACTGCCCGGCTAACTGAAAACGTTGGGCCCCCACTGCTTTGCGAATGCCAACTTCCTTGGCCCGGCCCGTCGAACGCGCGGTGGAGAGGTTCATGAAATTGACGCAGGCAATCACCAGTACAATGAGCGCGATGATCGAGAATATATACGTGTAGGTCCGGTCGAACTTCTGGAAATTCATGTAGTCGTGGGTGATGTCGGTCGAGTTGCCGTGTACTTCGGTCAGCGGTTGCAGGAACAATTCGTACTGCTTCGCACCTTCCTCACTCATATGGCCTTTGAGATAGTCAGGAAACTTTTTCTCCATTGCGGCGATGTCGGCTCCTTTCTCCAATTCCAGGTAGGTTACCAGCCAGTTGCCTCCCCAATTGTTCATCGCCTGCGGGCCAACGAACGTACTCATCGAAAAAAGCGCGTCGAACTGTAGGTGTGAATTGGCGGGCAGATTTTCCAGCACTCCGGTAACCTTGAATGCCAGCGTATCCCGGCCGTAGGACATCAGGGTTTGCCCAATCGGTTCATTGCTTCCGAAAATCTTGGTGGCACTTTTCTGGGTAAGAACTACCGAGTTGGGTTTTGCCAGCACCAGGGCCCGATCACCTTCGATCAATTCAAAATCGAACATCTTTAGGAAATTGGCATCGGTCGAAAGGACGGTGGGAAGCTCTACTTTCTTGTCATTATGATTCAGGATCACGTCGGACTGGTCGTCAATTCTCACAAAGTTCTTGACCTCAGGGTACTCCTCTTGCAGCGTCGGCCCCATCGGGTACATGGAAAGCGCGACTTTCTGTGGCGCTACCATGCCCTCGAATTTCTGCACCTCGTCGAGTCGATACAGGTTTTTGGTGTGGATACGGTCGTAGCCATTCTCGTAATTGACAAACAGCATGATGACGATACAGGCCGACAATCCCACCGCCAGGCCGACGATGTTGATCCCAGAGTATAGCTTATTGCGTAGCAAGTTGCGGTAAGCGATTTTCAGGTAGTTACGGAGCATAATTTTTTGAGCACAAAGGGAATGGCTTCGCGTATTGGAATACTATCCTTACTTGCTTTGTAAAATTATGCCAAAATGTTAACTTTCTGAAAGTCAGATATTAGGTATGGGGAAACTGTCCGATTTCGAACACTTAGGTTCAAAATCGGACAGTTGAAGGTGGGCGCTGGTTACTCGCTCCTGAGACTCTCCACCGGATTTCGCAGTGCCGTTTGAATCACCTGCAGTCCAATCACCAAAGCCGAAACCAGCGCTATGCTTACGCCTACCTGCACGAACGGTAACCAGGTGATCGTGGTATGATAAGCATAATCGGCTAGCCAATCCGTGAGGAGCGTGTAGGCCAGCGGCCATGCTATGAGATTGGCAACGAGCAATATCCAGGCGTACTCATTCAGGAAAAGTCCCACAATACCCGCTACGGAAGCACCTAGTACTTTACGGATGCCGACCTCTTTGGTCCGGCGCGAAACGGTGAGCGAAACCATGCCCACGACGCCCAGAAGCATCACCAGCAAAGACAATCCGGTGGCCACGTAAGCGGCCTTTTCCAGTTGCAATTCGGTTTTATATAGTTTTTCAAAAGCCTGATCAATGAAGGCATATTCCAGCGGAGAGTCCGGGAATAGTTCGTGCCATTTCTTTTCGATAGCCGCAATCGTCGGGCGCACTTCGCCGGCTTCTATTTTGAAGGAAAAATAGCGATAGATAGTGATGTTTTGAATATGTCCGACCAGCAACGGCTCGATGGCTTTGTGCATGCTGCCGAAATGGAAATTCTTAATCACGCCCAATACCCGAAATGGCTGCAAACTACCCTGAATCCTCACCATTTTCCCGACCGCCGCCTCGGGGCTCAGGTAGCCGAGCTGCTTAGCGGCAGATTCATTTAGTACAATGCCATCGGCATCTTGTTGACTTGCTTCCGGCCGAAAGTACCGTCCGCTTAGCACGTCGATTTGGTAGGTTTTGGCAAAATGCTCATCGGTCGTCAGGGCAGGCATGGTGATGGCCTGGGTACTGTCCTGCTCCGGCAGATAGACGTTGGCGTTCAATCCTGCGCTGCCGTTCGGAATTTCGTATGATAAGCTGGCCGAGCCGACGCCGGGTAAGCGGGCAAATTGATCACGAAGGTCTTCCATGCGTGTGACGCCCTCGGGCGACCAGTCGCGGGGCAGCGAAGAGACGGTTAGCAGGGCGTCCTTATTAAACCCCAGATCAGTATCAAAGAAGAAGGCGATTTGGCGGGAAACGAAAATCGCGCCCACAAAAACCAGTACCGCAATCGTAAACTGTGCGGTCACCAGCCCTCTCCTGAACCACCGCCCGCCCGCTGCGGTCCGCTCTTTTCCTTTCAAAGAATCGACGGAGGAGTAGGCCGACAAATGGAGGGCAGGATAACCGCCGGCCAGTAAGCCAACCAAAAGAATTAAAGCGAGTATTCCCCAACCGTATCCAGCAGGCAGGTCCGTTAGCGATAGAATGTCTTTGCCCACCACGCCGCTGAATGCCGGACGAAATAGCACGTATAAACCGATGGAAAGTACCATCGCCAGCAGCGTCAGGACCAGGGCTTCCGTCAAAAACTGCGCGGTCAGTTGTCGGCGCAAACCTCCGAGTGCTTTGCGCACGCCAATTTCGCGCAACCGCGTGGAAGCACTACCCAGCGAAAGGTTGACAAAATTAATGACGGCCATCAGCAAAATAAAAAGCGCCACCCACGCCAGCGTTGTGATCATTCGGCGCACCAGACCATTGTTGCTTTCCAGGTAGTAATCGGTCAGCGGGGTCAAATAGGCAGTCAGGTTTTTGCCCAGATTGGGCGGGGCATTCGTGGCAATGAGCTGAGCGAGGGGTTTCTTCAAATCCGAGGGCGACACACCCGGCTGCAACTCCACGTAGTTGACGGTGAAAGTGTTGTTCCAATTGGTAAGATCGCCGCCGAAATAGGGCAGCGCGCCCAGCGACATGAAAACTTCGGCTTCTTCGGTCAATAGGTGAGTCACCGAGTTGGGTGGTAGTGGCTTAAGTACCCCCGTTACGGTAAACTCCTGCTTCCCCGATTGCGGTGTCTCTACGGTCAGCGATTGATTCAATACATCGGTTTTGCCAAAAAGCTTACGGGCTCTGGTCTCGGTGATAACGATTCCATTCGGCTGAGTCAGAGCCGTGTGCGGATTGCCCGCCGCCAACGCAAAATCGTACATCGTCAGCAATGTCGAATCGCCGATCTGGATGGATTCGCGGAAATGGTTGTTACCGTGGCTCACCGTGGCGGTAACGCCATAAAAGGCGTAGGAATCGGCCACCAGCGTCGGATACTGCGTTTTTAGGGCCTGACCGATGGGTGCCAGGGTCGCGAATTCCAGCCCCATGTTTTCCTGCTTCCAGCGACTTTGCACGATATATTGCCGCTCGGTATTGCGTAAAGTCCGGTTCACCCGGAATTCGCCCCAGACGTAGCTGCCGATCAGCATGGCGAACGTGATGCCCACCGCCAGTCCGGTAATGTTCAGGAGTGAATAGTACTTGCTGCGCAGCAAGGATCGGTAAGCGATTTTGAGATAGTTTTTCAGCATGAAACTTTCGGAAATGCGCAGACCTGGTATCATCTGTCTGCCTGATTGAACAAGCAGCCAAGGTAGAAAACAATCTCAAAATGAGTGTGTTAAAAATCCTTAAACGTAGTTTTTGATGAGGGGTACTTTGGTCGTAAGACTATTCGCTCCTCAGCGACTTCACCGGGTTCATCAATGCCGCTTTAATGCTCTCAAACCCTACCGTGATCAGTGCTACAGCTACCGACAGGATAGCGGCCAGGAAGTAATAATCCCAGGAAAGCTCGATTCGGTACGGAAAATCCTGTAACCAGGCGGAAATCGCATAGTAGGAAATCGGTACGGCGATGAGGATCGAAAATAAAACGAGCTTGATAAAATCCGTGGATAACAAGGTGGCGATCCGTACTACCGAGGCTCCCAGTACTTTTCGGATTCCTACTTCTTTGAGTCGGGATTCGGCATTAAAAGTAGCCAGACCAAACAGGCCAATACACGAAACAAAAATGGATAGGATGGTCGCCAGCGTAATAATCTGTTTCCATTTGGCTTCCTTTTCGTATTTTTTGAAATTAGTCATATCCTCAAATACATACTCAAAGGGCATGAGCGGAATATGCTTGTGAAAGACCTGTTCAATGGCTTTGACCGTAGCCGGAATATCCCTGGTGTCCAGTTTGATCATTAAGGTTCCTAAACGATAATTAGGGTCTTGGGTCAGTAGTAGCGGTTCGATCTTTTCTTTCAGCGAAGCATAATGATAATCCCTTACTATACCTACTACCCGAAGTGTTGCATCCTTCCACTCGAAGTATATCTCTTTTCCAATCGCATCCTTCCAACCTGCCTCCCTGACAAAAGCTTCGTTGATAATGACAGACTGAGTGGGGTCGGAGGTGAAACTCTGCGAGAAATTACGCCCTTGTTCGAGAGGTATTTCCAGCGTATTGAGAAAATCATCATCCACGCCTATATAGCTAAATCCTATATTTTGATCCCCGATTTTGGCACCGGTTCCGTTATAATGGCCGTTGAAGCCCGCCACGGACTTAATTCCGGCAGTGTTCTGTAATTCCTGTTTGATCACATCGAATGTCTGCTTACCGGGTCCCCCACGGCCCAAACTCAGAACCATCAGGTTTTCATCGTTGTAACCTAGATCTTTGTTGGTCAGGTACTCGAACTGCGAAAAAATAACCAGCGTCGCGACTACCAGCGACACCGATAGCGCAAACTGGAAGACCACCAATCCTTTGGTGAGGTAATTTTTCCGGGTAAGCCGAAGTCGGTTATAGAGCGTTTGGGTCGGGCTGAATCCCGATAAGGCCAGTGCAGGGTAAAAACCAGCTACAAAGCCCGTAACCAGAAGGAGCCCTATGTACATAGCTACCAGCTTAAAGTCGAACAGATACGAAAGCGCCAGTTGCTTATTTGCTAGTTCGTTGAAGGTAGGCAGTATAACTTGGGTCAGCGCTAGCGCGAAAGCGAAGGCAACAAACGCCAGCAAAATCGACTCACTCAGGAACTGAGCGACAAGCTGTGTTCGCTTACTTCCGGCTACCTTTCGAATGCCAATTTCCTTAGCCCGATTGAGTGAGCGGGCCACCGTCAGGTTTACGAAGTTGATGCAGGCAATCAGCAGAATAAACAAGGCTATGCCGGACAGGAGATAGGAATATATCGGGCTGCTGCCATGCCCCAATCCATTGCGCAAATCGCTCAGTTCATTATCCATGTGAATGGTCAGAAATGGCTGAAGGTCGAAGTGGATTTTGGACTTAGAATCCTTCATCTCGCCGATTTCCTCAGCAGCCTTGCTGGCAAATACCCGATCGAGTTTGGGTACTACTGTACGGGAATCGGCCTTATCATGTAGCAGCACGAAGGTATTCATGTAGAAACCCATCCATCCGGTATCGGTCCAGCCTTTTGCCTCCTGAAATTTGAAGGGCAGTACAGTTTCAAACTGGATGGAAGAATTCTCCGGACAGTTTTGGGCTACGCCGGAAACGGTAAAAGTCTCAAATTCATCCCCTATTTTCAGGTCCAGGGTTCGGCCTACAGCATCGGTGGTGTTGAAGTACTTCTCAGCGATTCGCTCGGTCAGTACAATCGAATGTATATCCGAAAGTACCGTTTCAGGATTACCAGCCAGCAGGGGCATCGTGAATATTCTGAAAAAGCCATCATCCGCAAAGACTGCCGACTGATTGAAGAGTTCATTATCTTTTTTTATAACGAAAGAATTACTCTGCGTTCGAACCACCTCCTTGATTTCAGGAATTTCCTGCTTGAATGCCGGTCCGTGAATGGCATTGGTACTGCCAGTCGTTCGGGCTCCATTCTCATCGGAGAACGTAACCTGTATGCGGTATAACTCATCTTTATGTTCCTGAAAACGATCGAAGCTAACTTCATCTTTGATGTACAATACGATCAGCATACAGCAGGTCAAGCCCAGTGACAGCCCCGCAATGTTGACCAGGGAAAATAGCCTGTTTCTCGTCAGGTTCCGCCAGGCGATTTTGAAATAGTTTTTGATCATGGCTGTTTTTATTTATAAAATTTCAGTTCTGTATGACCAGTAACCAGCAGACATTTTATTTATTCACTCCTCAGCGACTCCACCGGATTCGCCACTGCCGCCTTCACGCTCTGGAAACTCACCGTCAGTAGCGCAATACCAATAGCCAGAATACCTGCCAGCGCGAATACGCCCCAGCCGATGTCTGTTTTGTAAGCAAAACCACCCAGCCATTCACTCATAGCATACCAAGCGACGGGCGAGGCGATCAGCAGGGCGACTAATACGGGTTTCAGGAAATCCTTGGAAAGCAAAGCTACGATGCTACCGATGCTGGCACCCAGTACTTTGCGAACGCCTATTTCCTTTACCCTTTGCTCCGCCATAAACATGGACAGGCCAAATAGCCCCAGGCAGGACAGCAGAATGGCTATTCCTGCGAAAGTGCTGAACAGACTCTGTTGTCTTTGTTCGGCGGCGTAAAGGCGGTCGAAGCGCTCGTCGAGGAACTGGTACTGGAAAGGTTGTCCCGGAAAAAACTGCTTCCACACCTTTTCCACGCGTTGCAGCCCGGCGGTGATATCGCCTTTGAGTGGAACCGAAACCCAGTTGAGCCGGCCCGGGGTGAGCGTCATAGCGATGGCAGCGATTTCCTGGTGCAGCGATTCAAAGTGGTAGTCCTTAGTGACGCCGATTATCTGACCCCGCACGTTTCCGTACTGAAACGGCTTACCGATGGCCTCGTCGGGTGTCCAGCCTAGTTGCCGTGAGGCCGTCTCGTTTATGACTACCATGGATGTATCGGTAGAAAAATCACGGGAGAAATTGCGCCCGGCCGCCATGCCGATCTTGTAGGCTGGAACAAAATCGTAGTCCACCATTAGTTGCTTAAGGGTGATGCTGGTGGGAGCCATGCTGTCGCCCTGCATGGCACGGGCTCCTTGTGAGTCGAGCAACCGCCCGGAAGGAATGCGCGACGAGCGGCCTACGTCGGTGACCGAGCCCGTCTGGATGAGTTGTTGTTTGAGTGTTTCGTAGTTGGTTTCGCCGTCTCCGGCATCTCGCAAAAGTACCACTTGCTCTTTCTCGTAGCCCAGGCTGTAATCCTGGATGTAGTGCATCTGGTTGCGCACCACGCCTGTGCCGATGATGAGGGCGATGGCAATCGAGAATTGCGTGATGACCAGTACCTGCCGCAGTCGGCCCGTGCGTAGTTTACTGGCGATTTGTCCTTTCAGGACGTTGAGTGGCCGGAAGGAAGCCAGGAAAAAAGCGGGATAAAGGCCCGCAATTAACCCGGTCAGGAGCGTGATGCTTGTCACGATGACCAGAAAAGTCGGGTCAAGCAATTGCGCGAATGACAGCTCTTTTTGACTAAAATTATTAAGGGCAGACAAGCCGAACACCATTAAAAGCAAAGCAAAGAACAACGCCAGAATAACCAGTAGCAGCGACTCGCTCAGAAACTGCCCGATGAGTTGGCCGCGTTTGGCGCCTACCACCTTACGCATACCGACTTCCTTGGCCCGTCCGGCCGAGCGGGCGGTGGCCAGGTTCATGTAGTTGATGCAGGCAATCAGCAGAATGAACAGGCCAATGAGTGAAAAAATATAGATGTAGCGGATATTTCCCGGCGGCTCCAACTCCGAATCGGTATGGGAACGCAGATGAATATCGGTGAGTTTGGTCAGGTTCAGCACGGAAAAAGAGGAGGGCATCCGGCCTTCATAGGAAGGCACGTGCTTGTCCTGAAAGGCCGGGAATGCCTTTTCCATGCGCTGCGGATCAGCGCCCTTAGCCAGTAAAATATAGGTAGTGAAAGAGTTATTGCCATAATTGGTTCGCAACTGTTCGGCACCGTAAATATTCGGGTCGTTCAGAGCCGAAAAGGCCAGGAGAAAACGAGGGTGGAAGTGCGCCTGCGCAGGCAGCGGCTCATACACGCCCGTCACGATGAGGTCGAACTGGTTTTCGACGCGCAGCGTCTTGCCGACGGGATCTTCCTTGCCAAAGTACTTCTCGGCCATCGGGCGCGACATGAGCATGGAGTTTGGATTTGCCAGAGCCTCGTCGGGGTTGCCGCTGATGAAGTCGAAAGTCAGTACTTTGAATAAATTCTCTTCGGCAAAGAACCCATCTTCCTCGTTGAATTGCCGCTCGCCGTTCCGCATGACCAACCCGCCCGTACCCAGCGTTCTGACGACCTCTTCGGCCTCGGGGAAATCCTGCTCGATGAGCGGCCCGAACGGTGGAGCCACCTGCGCCAAAGTCAGCGAGGGGGTACCCTCTGACGTCAGGAAAGTGCGGCCCACGCGGTACACGCGGTCGGCGTTTTCATTGTAGCGGTCGTAGCCCAACTCGTCTTTGACGTAAAGTGCGATCAGCAGAAATCCCGCAAGTCCAACGGCCAGTCCGATGATGTTGATGATGCCAAAAGCCTTATGGCGAAGGAGGTTTCGGTAGGCTATTTTGAGGTAGTTGAGTAGCATTTTATGTAGAATGAAAGGAGGATAGGGTACAAGGAATAATGGAAGGCGGGAAAAACCTGTGCCATAAGTCTAACTAATTGTTAGTCAGTATTTATATATAATAAAACTGTCCGATTTCGGACAGTTTTATTCGGAATCGGACAGTCGTGAGAGGCTTTTTCAAATCATGCTACCTCACCACGCAGCAGCCTGCGACTTTCTTCTTTTACAAAAGTGATAGGAACAAACTCATCGGTGGGCGCGCCGATGTAGTACACCGTCCAGGCGGGATCATGGGACGAGAGCATTTCGCTGATACAGTCGGCGCGGTGCCCGTGCGGATTGCTGCAATCGTTCCAGTAAAACAGCTCCACCCGGTAGTGCAGTTGGTGCTTTTGCCCGTTGATCGTTACCTCGACTTCAATCTCCTGCTTGCCGGGAAGGGGAGGAATGGGGATGGCTATGTGGCTCATAGTTGTTGGGGTTTAGTGAAACATTGGTTTCTTGGGCAAGGAAAAGAGGACTGGCTTTCGGTACTTTCCTTCTTTTTATTCACTCCGAAGGCTCTTCACCGGATTCATCAGCGCGGCTTTCACGCTTTGGTAAATCACCGTCGCCCAGCAAATCAGTAATGTTAGTACACAGGCCGCCAAGAAAACCCAAACGTGAATATCCGTTTTGTAGGGAAAGCTTTGCAGCCATTTGTCCATCGAAAAATAGGCGATGGGAATCGCGATCGGGAAGGAGAACAGCACTAGTTTGGTGAAATCCCGCGAAAGCAGCACTACCACACTTGACACCGACGCGCCAAGTACCTTCCGCACCCCGATTTCCTTCACCCGCTGCTCGGTAGTGAAAGTCGCCAGACCAAACAGACCCAGACAGGCAATCAGAATCGTGAGGATCGAGAAAGTCGTGAAAATCTGCCCGCGCAGCACGTCGGCATGGTAGGCCGACTCGAAATCCTGATCCAGAAAACTGTACTCGAACACTTTGTCGGGGTACGTTTCCGTCCATTTTTGCTTGATGAAGGCCAGCGTTTTGTCAGCGTCCTTAGCGGCTATTTTGATGTGCGTGACGGGCAGCGCCCGGTCGTAAAGCAGTACCAGCGGCTCGATGGGGTTGTAGAGCGACTGCTGGTGGAAATCTTTCACGACACCCACCACCTTTGCCGTGGGCGGGGCGTTCTGGCCGTCCTGCGGCAAACCGTCAAGCATGATTTTCTTGCCCAGCGGCTCCTTCCAGCCCATCCGTTTCACGGCGGCTTCGTTGACGAGCACACTGTTGAGCGTATCGGCAAGAGTTTTCTCGGAAAATCCCCGTCCCTGGACGATTTTCATGCCCATGGCATCGAGGTAGTCGTGGTCGATGGACGCAGGTTTGAAAGCCATATCTTTCATGCCCGTATTCGTCTCGACGCCAAAAATCACTCTGCCGCCCATGTTGCTGGCGGGTTGTCCGGCGGTGGCCACACGCTCAATATCAGGATTGGTCAATAGACTTCGGCGGAAGGATTCGTAGCGTCCGCTGGGTTGGTCATCGCGGTAGTTGATTGTAAGTACCTGCTCGCGGTCGTAGCCCATGTCCTGGTTTTGCATGAAATTGAGCTGCTGAAAGACGATCCAGGTACAGATCAGCATCACCAGCGATACCGAAAACTGGGTGATGACCAGTGCCTTGCGAAAGAAACCGTCTCCTCGTCCCTTGAAAGTACCTTTGAGAACCGAGGCTGGTGCAAACGACGACAGATAAAAAGCCGGGTAGCTACCGCTGACGAAGCCCGTAAAGACGACGATACCCAGCGCGATGAAAAGAAACTGGGGTTGAAGAAGTTGAGCGAGTTCGATCTCCTTACCAGAAACAGTATTGAAAAAAGGCAGCAATAAAACCACCAATAGCACGCTCGCCAGCAAGGCTATTGTCGTCATCAGTACCGACTCGGATAAGAACTGCGCGATCAATGCGCTCTTGACCGATCCCATTACTTTTCTCAGACCTACCTCTTTGGCCCGCCGTGCCGACCGCGCCGTTGCCAGATTCATGTAGTTGATGCTGGCCAGCAGTAGCATAAAAAAGGCCACTGCACTGAACGTATAGACATAACCGATGTCGCCTCCCGTCTCTCCATCCATTTTGGAATACAGATGAATGCTCGTCAGCGGCTGCAATTGGTAAGCGATTTTGATACCCATCCGCTCGAAAATTGGCGCCATAAACTCATCGTAGAGCTGGGGCGATTTACTCTCGATCGTCTTTGGGTCGGTACCTTTGGCCAGCAAAACGTAGCTAGTCACGAAAAACCCGCCCCATCCGTTATTCTGCTGCTGCCGGGAATTGAGCGAAAGCAGGGCGTTGAACCGAAAGTGCGAGTTTTTGGGTACACCTTCGATGACTCCCGTTACTTGGTAGGAGGTAGTGTCGTCGGTGCGCAGGTACTGGCCCAGCGCTTCGTTCGAGCCAAAGAATTTCTGCGCCAGTTCACGGGTCAGTACCACGCTGCCGGGCGCATCGAGGGCCGTATTGGGATCGCCCGCCACAAAATTGTAGCTGAAAATGTCGAACACCGTCGAATCCGCCGCGTAAATATCTTCCTCGGAAAACCGCTGCTCACCCCGTCGGAAAGTTGTCGTGCCATTGGGGAAAAAGCGAACGTAATTCTCCACGGAGGGGTACTTTTCCTTCATCGTCTTGACCGCCGGAGGCTGAATGCCTCCCCAATGGTTGGTCTTGTCCGGTTCGTGAATTTCCGTGACGACGCGGTAGATTTGGTCGGCATTTTTGTGGTAGCGGTCGTAACTCAACTCATCGGTCACGTACAGCAAGAGCAGCAGGCCACAAGTGATACCAATCGTCAGACCGAGGATGTTGATCAGACTGTAAAATTTGTCACGGCGCAGGTTGCGCCAGGCGATTTTGAGGTAGTTGGAGAGCATGGCTAAATTATTGGGCTTGGTTTTCAGACAGGGTCCTTCTTTTTATTCACTTCGCAGCGACTTCACCGGATTCACCACCGCCGCCTTGATCGACTGGTAGCTTACCGTGAGGAAGGCCACCACGACCGACAGCAAACCTGCCACCCCGAAAATCCACCACGGCATATCGATATGGTAAGCATAGCTTTGGAGCCAGCCATCGAGGTAATACCAGGAAACGGGTGCAGCGATGACCAGAGCCACCAACACCAGTTTTAGAAAATCTTTTGATAACAAAGCCGTGATACTCGCAACGCTGGCTCCCAGTACTTTGCGAACCCCTATTTCCTTGGTGCGCTGCTCGGCCGTGAAGGCCGCCAGGCCGAACAACCCTAGGCAGGCGATCAGGATAGCGGTGATCGAGAAGAAAAGTACCAGGCGGGCGGTGCGCTGCTCGGTGGCGTAGAGTTTGGCGACTACATCGTCCAGAAATTTAAAATCGAAGGCTGAATCGGGGATGGATTTCTTAAAACTACTTTCCAGCGTCGCCACATTCTCGGACAGTTTTCCGCCATTCATGCGAACCAGCAGATTGCTTCTCCCTTCGGAAGCACTATTATGGAAAGCGTAGGCCCCAATGGGCTTGTGGAATGTGTCGAAGTGGAAATCTTCCATTACCCCTACGATGGTAGCGCGGTTGTAGCCGAAGGTATTGTAGGCGGTTTTACCAATCGCTTCTTCGGGCGTCATTTCCAGGAAGTCTACGGCAGTTTTGTTAATAACCAACTGGACGGTCGTGTCTTCTTCCGACGATTTTTCGGAAACGGGAGCGCCGGCCAGAAGTTTGATGCCCAGCGTCTCTATGATTTCTGGCGTAGCGCGGTTGGTCTGAATGGCGATCCCATTTGTCCCCGTCCCATCTTTGGTGATCGTCCGACCGCTCGTTCCCGCACCGGGGTAGGACTGTGCCCGCGCCACAGAGCTCACAAAACTCAGCCCCTTATAGGTGTTCAAAAGGGTATTGATTTGCTCGCTATTTTCGGCACCCTGCGTCGAAATGGCAATGACCTGGTCGGCATTATAGCCCAGGTCGTTTTCCTGTACATACTGTAACTGCCGATAAAAAACGAAGGTGGCAATCATCAGAATGATGGACGCCGTAAACTGAGCGACGACCAACCCTTTGCGCACCCAAATGGCAGAAAGGCTGTTTTGCGCTCCACGTCCGAACAGGCTCAACGGCGAAAACGACGACAGCATCAAAGCCGGATACGAGCCTGCCACCAATGAAAGTACCACAATAGCCGCGCCAATGCTCGCCAGCACCGGAACGCTGAACAAACTCCCGAAAGTAATTTCCTTCTCGGCGATGGAATTAAACAAAGGCAAAAGTCCGAAAAGCACCGCAAAACCCACCAGCACCGCGGCCGTGACCATGATGAAAGCCTCGACGTAAAATCGCGCTACCAGCGTGGATTGCGTGGCGCCAACTACCTTGTTGATGCCTACCTCTTTGCGGCGCTTCTGCGACTGCGCCGTGGCCAGATTCATGTAGTTGATGCAGGCGATGAGCAAAATGCCGAGCGCCAGCGCAATCAGAATATTGATCTGCTGAATATCGCCGATCCGCGTCGTGCTGGAATTCGAAATATTTGTAGAATAAAGGTGAACGTCGGCCAGGGGCTGCAACCAGAATCGGAACCACTGGTTTTCCTTTTCTACGTTCTTGTCCAGTACCTGGTTGATTTTTGATTCTACCTTTTTCATGGAGGCATTCGGCTCGAGCAGAAAATAGGTTTCGTAGCTGGCGTTGCTCCAGTGCTGCCCCTCGTTGGCCCACTTGACCGTCGAGAACGAACCGATGAGATCAGGATCGAGAGTAGAGTTTTGCGGGAAATCCTGATACACGGCACTCACCGTGACCTCGTAGTCGTGATCCACATTGAGGATTTTGCCCACCGGGTCGGCGTCGCCGAAGTACCTTTGGGCCGTGCTTTGACTAAGCATGATCTTATTCGGTCCGTCGAGGGCCGTTTTTGGGTTGCCGTACACCAGCGGGAGTTCGAAGATGTCGAACAGACCGGGGTCCGACCAGTACATTTTTCGCTCGGCGAACTTATCCTGCTCGCTGCTCACGAAACCCGTCTTGCCAAAATTGTGGTACAGCAGACGCGCGTAGGCTTTTATTTCGGGAATCTCCGCCTTCATGTCGGGGCCGATATTGTTGGGTACCGACGCCCACTCATTGCTCTCGCCTCCAAAAGTTGCCGTCAGCCCGACGCGGTAGATATCCTCGGCATGAGGGTTGTATTTGTCAAAAGACAATTCTTCCCGGGCGTAAAGAAACAGGTAGAGAAAAATAGCCACACCAACCGAGAGGCCGAGCAAATTGAGGGTAGAGAATAAGCCGTTTTTCAGTAAGTTCCGCCAGGCGATTTTGAAGTGGGATTTCAGCATGATTTGGAAGTAATTTTTGGGAGATAGGGGAGGGTAGTGCAACTGCCCGGGTGGTCCGGTGGAAAGGATTCCTTTCACTGGTGTCTGCATTGGCCGGGAAAAATCTGTACCAAAAACTGATATTTCTGATAATCAGATTTTTATGAAAAGAAGTGAACTAAAAAGTGTTCGATATCGAACACCACTGACCGTTTTCGGACAATAAAAAAGAAAGGCCAAAGTATAATTATCTGAGAACCAGTAGCCACGGTATTTGGCACAGACTTTTCTGCTTGTCATGTCCTGTAACCGTCTTTTCTCCGTTTTACCATGCTACGCAATAATCTCAAAATTGCCCTTCGCAACCTGTCTCGTCATCGCGGCTTTACTATTCTCAATACGCTGGGTCTGAGCGTCGGCGTGGCGGCAGCTCTGTTGCTGTTCATGGTGGTGCGCTACGAAAACAGTTTCGACAAGTTCCATGCGAACTACGACCGCATCTACCGCGTCATCCGGCAACAAGCCTATGCCGATGGAAGTGGTGAAGTGACGCCGGGCGCGCCCCTGCCCGTGGCCGCAGCGCTGAAAACGGACATCCCGCAGTTCGAGAGAGTGGTGCCGATCTATGGTACCCTCGATCCGCAGGTGACGGTTCTGGGCCGAAACCCTGATTCCGGTGACCTTTCAGCCAAATTTATTGAGGACAATGAGGGGCTGATGGTCGATCCCGGATTTTTCAAAATGTTCGATTTCCAGTGGCTCGAAGGCGGCCCCGACGTACTGGCAGAGCCTAACGTGGTGGTGCTGTCGCGGAAGTTTGCGGAGAAATATTTCAAGGATTACCAGCAAGCCGTGGGTCAGTACCTGCGGATCAACAACACCACCACGATGAAAGTGGGCGGGATTCTTGAAGATGCGCCTCAAAACACAGATTTTCCGCTCAATATCGTTTTGTCTTACGAGTCTAAACGTACCCAGCCGAAGCTGTTTGGCTTCGGGGATTTTGAGAATTGGGGTAGTACCAGCAGCAGCGATCAGATTTTCGTGCAACTACCCGAAAACTTTGAAGTAGCCTCGGCCAATGCCCTTCTCGAAAAATTCTCCCGCAAGCACTATGACAAACGAAACGACAAGGATAAGAAAACCCATAGCCTGAGTCCTTTCGCAGCCCTCCACCATGATACCGAGCTGGACAATTACAAAGACCGGGCAGTCCCTCGCGAGCGCATCCGGAACATCGCTATCGTAGGCGTGCTGATTCTGTTGATGGCCTGCATTAATTTCATCAATATTTATTCTGCCCTAGCCACCAAGCGCGCCAAGGAGGTGGGTGTCCGGAAAGTCCTGGGCAGCCAGAAGGGACAGTTGGTTGCCCAATTCCTGACCGAAACTTTTCTGGTGGTGCTGGCCTCAGTACTGGCTGGTTTCATGCTTGCTTACATGGCTTTGCCAATCCTGGAAAACATGTTCGACGTCCCGACCGATCCGGCGTTGGACATTGTACCCCGATTGGGGTTGTGGCTGGCCGGGCTGTCGCTGGGACTGACATTTCTGGCGGGTCTTTATCCGGCTTTGGTACTGTCGTCCTTTTCGCCGCTGGAAGTATTTCAAAAGAAAGCTTCACGTGGATGGGCTGGGGGGCTGACGTTGCGCCAGAGCCTGATCGTCTTCCAGTTTGCGGCGGCATTGGTTCTGATTATCGGCACGGTTATCAATCTGCGACAGATGGAGTACATCAGCCAGTTGGATTTGGGTTTTGTGAAAGAGGGGGTATACAATCTCAATTTGGATACCGAGTACAGCGCCCGCAACGCCACGTTGCGCAATGAACTACTGCAAATACCGGAAGTGAGCGCGGTTTCTTTTTCTTCCGACCCGCCTTCTTCCAGCAACAACTGGGGTAGTAATTTTGCCTACACCAATTTGTCGGAAGATGAAGATTTCGAAATTTCCATGAAAATGGCCGATGGTGATTATTTCAAAACCTACGGCATCGAATTTCTGGCGGGCGGCCCCTACGCTAATGCCGACACCAGCACCAAATTCGTAGTCAATGAGCGTCTTCTGCAAAAACTGGGCATCAAGGACCCGGCTTCGGTCATTGGCCATAAGTTGCGTATGGGCGGCTGGGAGCCCGCGCCCATTGTTGGCGTCATCAAGGATTTCCACACCAAGTCGGCCCGGGAGGATATCGACCCTATTCTTATCACTCAACTCAGCAAGTTTTACTGGTCGGGTGCCGTGAAACTGGAATCCAAAAACTTACCGCAAACGGTGGCGAAAGTCAAAGTCGCTTATGAGAAAATCTTTCCTGAAGTACCTTTCGTCGGAAAATTCTACGAAGAAAACATTGAGAATTTCTACCAGGCCGAGCAGCAAATGGGCTTGCTCTACCGTGTCTTTGCCGGGCTGACAGTTTTCATCGCCTGTCTGGGTTTGTTCGGTCTGTCGGCCTTCGCCGCCG
Organism: Persicitalea jodogahamensis; assembly: GCF_014651615.1. Taxonomy (GTDB): domain Bacteria; phylum Bacteroidota; class Bacteroidia; order Cytophagales; family Spirosomataceae; genus Persicitalea; species Persicitalea jodogahamensis. Next base: position 625,214 of record NZ_BMXF01000001.1, read on the forward strand.
AGCAGCGCACCAAGGAAATCGGCGTTCGGAAAGTGCTGGGAGCATCCGTGCTGGGCTTGACGGCGCTCTTATCCAAAGACTTTCTGAAACTGGTCGGTATCGCCATTGTTATCGCTTCGCCCATCGCCTGGTACCTCATGAAGTCCTGGATGGCGGGATTTCAGTACCAAATCGGCATCGAATGGTGGGTGTTCGTGGTAGCCGCGCTATTGGCCGTGGCCGTGGCATTGGGGTCGGTGAGCTACCAGGCCATTCGGGCGGCGTTGATGAATCCGGTAAAGTCCCTGCGGAGTGAGTGAACGTTCAGCTGCGAGTGCGGATCATTCCACTCGGTCAGCCCCCCGGCACTTTGTCAGTTTTGGCGTGCTGAAGGTTAGGGTGGGCGATGCGGGTATGCCTTTTGTAGGAAGAAATTGAATCTTCAAACTACTTATGAACGCCAAAACTGAATCCATTCTCGCCGGGTTGCAAAGTGAGACTTCAGCGATCGACTGGTCGCAACTTCTGATAAAGATTATCGATGCTTTCGATTGTACCACAGGGACCATCCACACGCTGGACAGCGAAACTCAATTCCTGAATCTGCGTGCACAGGTGGGTATACCTGAATTTTTGCTGCCTAAAATGTCGCAGATACCCATCGGCAAGGGTATGGCGGGCATCGCTGCCGAACGCCGAGAACCTGTGGAGATGTGTAATCTGCAGACGGATGAGTCGGGCGTAGCCCGGCCCTCGGCGAAGGATACCAAAGTGGAAGGTTCACTGGCTGCACCGATGCTGCTCGATGGGGACCTACATGGAGTGCTGGGCATTGCCAAGCCCGTGCCCTATGACTTTACGAAAACAGAGATTAGCGACTTAATGAAGATCGGGGAGGAACTGAGTCGGCAGTTGGCGTAAAAAGAGGCTTTCCAACCCGGTCGATGTGCGCTTTTAAGTCCTCGTTTTTTAACCCTTCGTAATATACCACATCCGTATAATATGGAATGGGAATTTCCTCATTCAAATAGCCTGCGATATCTATTGCTGTTTTGAGGGTGCATCTTGCGCCTTTGATTGCCAGGTCGATGTCGCTGCCCGTTTGGAAATTGCCTTTGGCGCGGCTACCGAATACGAGTACTTCCTCTACTTCTGGGTAGCGGTCAAAGGCTTCGGTAAGCAGACGGAAGCTTTTTGCCGATATGCCGAATGGGTTCATATTGATTGTTGGAGCTTCTGGAATAATTCTTCGATAGCCACGAAATATTTAGTAACGATCAACCGATAAGCCAGCTCTGCGTTTTCCTCGTCGTAGCTGTGGCTCATCAGGTTGCGCTTTTGTAACATGTCCAGCCAAAGTTCTCCATCCAATAAGTCATATTTGAAACCAGCTTTGATGACATCGCGCGGAAAACTAACCAATACTTCATTCGCTTCGAGATAATCCTTTACCGTTTTCCAGGCTAACTCAAAAGTAAATTCGTATACTTGAATTACGCCCGCCTTTTCTAAATCCGAAAGGTTTTTCATAGCCACGGCGTCTCGCAGGCGGGCGTATGCTTTTTCAAGGTTTTGGAAGCGTTGCTTCCAGCGAATGTCTGGGTCAGTCATGTAATTTTTTTATATACAATTGGGTTTCACAGGTTGATAAAAAGGGATCAATGTAAATTATTATTTGCGATAATTTATATCAATTCCCTTTTTATCGACCTTCTTAAAAACCAAAAACTAGTCCCGCTCCTACATTCACAACCGACACGAAGCGCTTGGGATTGCTGGTCACGTTCTGGACGACCACATTGTTTATTATACCCGTATTCTGCACGTTCTTCAACTGGGCGTTCGATCCGATGCCATCGGCAGTGATTTGAAATCGCAGCCAGTCGGTCAGCCGGAAACGTACCGAAGCGCCAGCACCGAAACCAAAGGCGTTTGTAGAAGCTTTTTTAATCTGACCTTCGACCGTTGGGCCGCCTTCTGAGGAGGTGCCCAACACTTTTACACCCGGCGACTCGACGAAAATCAAACCTCCCTGCACGTGCCCTTCCAGTTCGATGCTCCCCCTGGTCAGGTACCCGGATGGCCCCAGCAGCAATGCGCCCAATTGCCAGGTGGTGGTTTCTTTTTTCCAGCTATAGCTTTCCGACTTATCCAGTAACGGACTGAACCGATCGATGAGGGGCTGTGCGTCCGTCTGATTGATGTTGAGATTGCCCGTCAGGCGCAGGCCCAGCCAGGAAAGCAGTTTGCGTTCGTAATTGAGCTGACCATAAATCCCTGACCCGGCCAACCCTGCTTCGGGGTCGTTGAGGTTTTCGCTGGCAAACTGCCCGACGGGCAGGCTGTATCCACCCGAAAAAGAAACCAGATTGCGCTGCTGCGCTGCGACGCTCAGCGGCATCAGCATGAATGTCCACAAAGCAGCTTTCAGGAGAAAAACCGGACGAATGAATTTTTTCTGTAAACGCATACGAGTCGAACAAGTGAATTGGGAATGGCAAATGTAAAAAAATTACTTCCGGTAGATACGAATGAAGGCTTCTTTCGGTAGCTGGTCGAATGCACCGCCGGCCAGGGCCGGATTAATTTCATAGGTGTAAGCGTCAGGTTGAATAAGTACTTCTTCGCCAAACAATTCGCGCTCATTGAGTACCATACGACGTACCAGTTGCTCATCATAATCCTTGCCCTGCCGTTCGTTGTCGCCCAATACGAGACGTATTTTCTCCCAGTCGTCATAGAAATATTCGCGCAGCAGCGGGATGATTTTGCCCCGAAAAGCCTCACACAAATCCTCATAGGTTTTCAAGCCCAGAAAATAGGCGTGGCCTAGTGTGTGGTCCCGGTCGTATAGGGCCTCAATGCGTTTGTTCATCGTGCGCAACAAAGCACGAAGGTCAATACCTTCAATGGCAATGTCGGCCAGTAACTCAGGATCGGGAGGCATTTCCCGGAATGCAAAGCGGCGGCGTAAGGCTGTGTCGAGTAAGGCAATGGAGCGATCGGCGGTATTGAGCGTCCCGACCACGTAGAGATTGGCCGGAACCCCGAAGCGGTTGCGGGAGTAGGGGAGGGTAAGCCATAATTCGTTCCCGGCCCCCAATCGTTTGTCGGGTTCCAGCAGGGTGATGATTTCGCCCAGTACCGCCGAAAGGTTGGCACGATTGATCTCGTCGATGACAAGCAAATGTCCCGGCGCAGCGGCGAATCGCTCGGCCCGGCGCGCGGGCCCCTCGTCCAGGCAACTACCAAAGGAAGCATAACCCGCTTTTCGTAGCGCCTCCTCGCAGGCTTCCTGAAAGATCCCTTTTTTGACCCGATAGCTCAATTGTCCGCCAACCAAATCGGGCCGGATCCCCTCCATGAATTCTTCGTAGCTGTACGAGGGGTGAAAGGTCACGAAGTGGGCGTCGGGGAATTCGCGGCGCAATTGCTGAACGTAGTAGGTTTTGCCCGTTCCCGGCGGGCCATAGAGCAGGTAGTTGAGCGGAATGTCAGGACGTTTCGGGGGAACGGAATCTTGGTGTTGCCCTCCGTTCGTATCCAGCGTTGCATAGGGTTTTGTGCCTTCGTTTACTTGATTTTCGTGCCAGCCGGGGGCTGCTAAGGCGATGATCTCGCCCCGGTAGGCTTCATCGATCGCGGCTTTGTAGGCGGCAGAATTATGTTTTTTGATGTGCGGACTGCGCCGGGCCTTTTCCACGAATTCCAGCAGGCAGTTTTCCCACTGTTGCTTGGCATCGGGGTCGTAGCGGTCCAGATCTGCCTGCTCGAAGGGCAGGGGCAGCCAAACATAATCTGCCTGGGGACCGTTAAGCCTGGACTGGGAATCTTTCGACTTCGTCAACGGATGTTTGCCGTCCTGGAAGTAGTCTTTGGGAAACGCAAACCATAGACAGACCCCTTCGTTGCGGGTTTTCGTAAGGCGTAGGGCCAGATACACATTGATATTGACCGAAATCCCAACGGCGTTCTTTAAAACTACAATCGCCAGCCGGGGGTCAGAGTCGGCCAGGTTGGTGACATCTAGCACGTCTTTCAGTAGTCTAAAAAACAGCAGACTGGCTTCGGGATGGTCTATTTCCCGGATTTTTTTAATAAGTTGGTCTTTCTGTTCTGACTGGTTCATAATGGCGGGATAGATTTTTTGGGATAATATGGCAAGATAATCAAATCAATATTTTTATATCGAAAGAGTAAGGTGTAAAAGGCTTAACCATAGTCCTTTGACAAAAATTAAGAAACTGGAATCCAGAATCCAGTCCCTACGTATTACCTTTGGAACGGAAATTGTACCCTTTACGAACACTAATAAAACCAATCCTCATGGACAGAAAAGAAACCGACCACGAAGCCCGCGAAACTAAAAAAATTGGCAATGTGCTATACTGGATCATAGGCATAGGCATCGTGCTGTCGATCCTTGCCTTTGTATACAGCTTTCTCAGGCATGATGGTGATGCGGTGCCGAAAAGCGACACCCCATCCAGCCAGGTATTATCCGATACGGTGGCCGGCGACCGCATGAGTGATACTCTGGCGACCGACATGCAGCGATAATTATTTTAAAAGTGCTTCCCACAGAATTTCAACCGGATGCAGGCTGCTGCGTCCGGTTCCGTCTTTTATCTGGTGCCGGCAACTCGTGCCGGGCGCGGCGATGATTACCGCCTCGGGCTGCTGCCGGATCGTAGGGAAAAGTACCAGTTCGCCGATCTGCATCGAGAGGTCATAATGTTCCTCCTCGTATCCAAAACTACCCGCCATGCCGCAGCAGCCGCTGGGGATAAGTTGCACCTTATAGTTGAGCGGCAGCGAAAGTACCTGCTTCGCCACCGACAGCGATGAAAGCGCTTTTTGGTGACAGTGCCCATGAAGCTTGATGAGCTTTTCCCCGGTTGAAAACTGCGAACTGGCAATGTTTTTCTTTTCGATTTCGCGGGCCATGAATTCCTCGAAGAGCAGCGCATTTTTGGCCAGATTTTTTGCCGGAGTCCGAAGTTCGGGCGTAACCAGATCGGGGTACTCGTCGCGAAATGTCAGAATAGCCGACGGCTCGATACCAAGGAGCGGGGTTTGGTCGGTAATCAGGTTGTGCAACAACCGGACGTTCTGGTTGGCGATTTGCTGTGCTTCTTTCACCAATCCTTTGGATAAAAAAGTACGGCCCGACTCAGTATGTTTCGGAAGTAACACTTCGTACCCCAGCCCCTCCAAGAGGCAAACCATTTTTTGCCCGACTTCCGCGTCGTTGTAGTCTGTGAATTCATCGCAGAAGAGGTAGACGGTCCCATTTTTTGCGAGTTCGCTCTTTTCCCGGCCCTTTCTTTTCCCAAACCATTTCCGAAAAGTCTGCTTGCCCAGCAGCGGCATCGTTCGTTCAGGGTGGAAGCCGACGGCTTTGTTCGCTGCGCGGCGCAAAGCGGGCGTGCTGAAAATTTTATTGTACACCCAAGGAACGAGAGCAGCCTGTTTCATGCGCTTGGTGAAATCCGCCACCAGCCGCGACCGGAACGGCACACCGTGTGTATCGTGATATTGCTGGGTAAATTCCGCCTTCATCTTGCCTACGTCCACGCTCGACGGGCACTCTGCTTTACAGCCCTTGCACGAAAGACACAAATCAAGCACTTCCTTTACCATTGCGGGACTGGTCGTTCCTTCTTTGTTTTCTGAAAATGACGTTTTGGAGTAATACTGCCGCAGAATATTGGCGCGGGCGCGGGTCGTGTCGCGCTCGCGACGGGTGGCCATGTAGCTGGGGCACATCGTGCCGCCTGTCAGTTCGGTTTTCCGGCAATCGCCGGAGCCGCTGCATTTTTCGGTCAGGCGCAGAATGCCTTCTTCTCGTGTAAAGTCAAAAATGGTCCCGATGGCGGGCGGTGGAGCGTCGGCCACGTAGCGAAGCGACTCGTTCATAGGGGGTGTGTCTACGATCTTGTTGGCGTTGAAAATGCCATTCGGATCCCAGATCCGCTTCACCTGCCGGAAAAGCTCGTATACTTCCTGCCCCATCATAAACGGGATGAACTCGCCGCGCAGGCGCCCGTCGCCGTGTTCGCCTGAGAGCGCGCCCCGGTACTTCTTTACCAGTACGGCAGTTTCGGCCAGTACTTCCCGGAACAGGCGTTTTCCCTCGCTGGTTTTCAGGTTGATCATCGGCTCCACATGCAGCTCGCCCGCACCGGCATGGGCATAGTATGAGGCGTGCAGGCCATGCCGGGTCAGGAGTTTTTCCAGGTCGGCGATGTAGTCGGGCAGGTCTTCTACGGCCACGGCGCAGTCCTCGATCAGGTTCACCGGCTGCGTATCACCGGGTAAGTTACGGATCAGCCCCAATCCTGCCTTACGAATGTCCCAGGCCTTGATGGCGTCGGCTCCGAAGAGCAGCGGGTAGGCGTAGCCCAGGTTTTCCAGTTCCAGGTCGGCGACGAAATCCGCTGCGAGTTTACGTACTTCCTCCTCTGCGTCGCCCCAGAACTCCACCAGCAACAGGGCGGCGGGGTCCCCTTCCAGAAAAAATCGGTTTTTGGAGTACTCATGGTGTTCCCTGGTGAAATCCATGATGTACTTATCCACCAGTTCCGACGCCCTGGGCGCATGGCGCATGGCCACGCGGTTGGCGTGAAGCGCCTCGCCCAGTGAAGTCGTGTGAACGCAAACCACACCCACGGCGGCGGGCGGTAAATCCACCAGGCCAATTTTGGCTTCGGTGATGAAACAGAGCGTTCCTTCTGACCCGGCGATGAGCCGGGCGAGGTTGATGTGGTCACCTTCCGTCAAACTATCGAGCGCGTAGCCCGAATTTCGCCGCGTTACGGATTTTTTAGCGAAGTTTTTTTCAATCAATTCCTGATCGACGGGGTTGGAAATGATCCCCCACATTCCGGCGTAAATCGCCTGTTCGCGTTTGCTGGGAGCAGTTTGGCCAGTCAATTTTTGCAAAAAATCATTTTGACTGGTTGAGGAAAACACTGCTTCCGATCCATCTGAGAGTAGTGTTTTCACTTCCAGTAGATGGTCGCGGGTAGTTCCCCAGATCAGCGAATGCAGTCCGCAGGAATTGTTACCGATCATGCCGCCGATCATGGCGCGGTTGGCCGTGGAGGTTTCGGGGCCAAAAAGCAATCCGTGCGGTGCCAGGTACTTGTTCAGGTCGTCACGGATGACGCCCGGCTGCACCCGCACCCATTTTTCCTCAGCATTGATTTCCAGAATTTTGTTAAAATATTTTGAAATGTCTACCACCAAACCCTGCCCCACCACCTGTCCGGCCAGCGAAGTACCCGCGGCGCGCGGTATGAGCGTAAGTCTGTGCTGATTGGCAAAAGCAATGAGTTGCCTGATGTCTGCCTCGTGGCGCGGCAGGGCCACGGCCAGCGGCAACTCCTGATACACCGAGGCATCTGTGGCGTATAGCCGCCGCTGCGCTGCGTGGAGGGTGGAGTTGTCGAAATAGAGTTCTCCAGAAAGTTCGGAGCGTAGTGCGTTGAATTGAAGAAGAGTGGGGCGGTTCATGCGGTCGGTGAAAATGGAACGCTAAATTAACGTAACCAAACGGCAGCGCGAACTTGCCGGAAGTATTTTTCCGTTATATTGCCATTACTCAACAACTTCCAGGCTCGGCGCAGCGGCTACGGCATGCTTTTGGTTTTGATACAAAGACCCGTAACTTCGCCTGTTTTATATAAAAACCGTTGCGACCCGAGTGTCCAGAAAAAGTGTATGAAAGCCGTCTCAACAATTATATTTACGATGCTGGTTATCAGCGGAATGGCTCAGAGTTCCGCCCGCATCAACATTGCGTCGCCCACTGAGGTCGACTATGTGTATTCCCTTACGCTCGAGCGCGTTCGTTTTCATGAAACCCTGGGCGTGGGCCTGGCCGAAACCGAGTATGAAACCATCGACGTGTTTGATCTGAGTATTCAGAAAGACGGCTCGACGACTTTCCCGGTGGACAAGCCATTACTGGTTAGAATGACGATTGCTTCCAAGCGGCCTACCAACGACCTGTCGCCCGCCGAAATGCGCCGCCAGAGCCGTACTCAGTTGCTTTATATCGTGCCGGACGAAAACCTGACCATCACGGTGAATCCCGGTAATGAACTCACATTTGAGGGAAAGAATGTGGCTTATCAGGAATTTTTGCAAAACTATTTTCTGGAAAACCACTACCAGTACCTGCCCGCCTTTCGCTTTAATCCTAAGAAAATAGACAATGATGCCATAGTTACGCAGAGCGATAGCCTGGCGCAACTTCGCCTGGCGCAGTACGAAACTTTCAAAGCGGCGCACCCGGTGGACAGTACTTTCGACAACTATGTGCGGGCCACCACCCACGTGGAGCCGTACCTGATGCGCATCGTCGTCCGTGATCGCCAGATGCGCAAGAATACGCCCGTGAAACTGACGCCCGAACAGCGGAAAGAGTTGAATACCATCACGATGGATAACTTTAAGTTATACCCGGATGAAGCTTTGTTTAGTTTGGCTTATCGCAACGAACTGCGCAACTGGATTCTGATTCCCAGTACCGAGAAGTACCCGCAGGAGGTTAGCACTCAGTTTATGCTGAGTGCTGAAGCTGTACAGGATGTGTACCAGCGCAGCATCGAAAAACTGCAAAATTATCCCAAACAGCAAGAGTACCTACTTACTTATTGGCTCAACTATGCAGTGACCGCGCTGCCTTCCATGCAGGCTGCCAAGGCATTGTTCAGTGACTTCGGGCCGCGCTATCCCGACTCGGAGGTGAAAGACTATTTTGCTAAAATCATCGCCGCTAAGGAAAAACTGGAAAAAGGTCAATCGGCGCCTGAGTTTACACTGCTCAATAAAGATAGTACGATGGTGTCACTCAGTAGTTTGCGGGGTAAGCCGTTGGCCGTTGCCTTTGCCTTCAACCTGAAACAACATGAACCAACGCTGAAGCTGCTGGAAGAAGCAAAAGGTGATAGTGTCCTGTTTGTGTACGTGAGTGTTACACCCGGCATCCCGTTCCATACCTGGAAAGATTACGTGGAAGCACGCCCCCACGCACTGCATCTCTATGCTCCGGACGAAGAAATCGAAAAATTCAAAGCCGTTTATGCAGTCGAGCCGCGTTTTCCCTTCATGGTGATCGATGAAGCCGGCCGCTTTGTGAACCGCTGGATTCCGCAGGAGTTCCCTGACAACCCGACGCTGAAAAAAGAACTGCGGAGCGTGGTGGGGCAGTAGTAGTTTTCTACGCGAACTCAGTAGTATTCTACAAAAACCAAGAATAATATCATCTGTATCGCTGCCTGGCTCATCCCGATTAAAAATCGGGAGCTGTTCAGCTTGTGCCTGCGACTGGATTGAATGTGATCGTTGGTGCGGTTTGCGCAATGATCCAATGTCCCCTTTTTCTTATTACTATGCTTACAATCAAGAGTATGTACAACTTGCGAAACGTCAATCCGCCGATTGAGTTTTCAAAAGTTACCCGCATTGAGCGGGCACCCGATAATCATAAAAACCAAAATATTTCCATACTGTACTTTTATGGCGCGCAGGCAGACGGTTTCGATAAAATAGTCAGAACATGGTTCTACAAATCTGAATCTGACCGGGAGACAGAATTGAGAAGGCTTCGTGAACAGTACTCTTCCCTCTTCCTGAGTTAGCTGTTCCTGCACGGATACTGATCGGCCGGAGTTATTAAAACAAAAATGCTGCTCTATCTTTCGACAGAGCAGCATTTTTGTTTTAACCGAAGAAAGTAAGGCAACCCTTATTAAAAATTGGCAGCCCTTTGTATCTAAACCAACTTCCGGTATTTAATTCTTTTAGGCGTAGCGTCTGCACCAAGGCGTTTCTTACGGTTTTCCTCATATTCCGAGAAATTTCCCTCGAACCAGTAGGCTTGCGAGTCACCCTCGAAGGCCAGGATGTGGGTCGCGACGCGGTCGAGGAACCAGCGGTCGTGGGTGATGACCACGGCGCAGCCCGCGAAGTTCTCGAGGCCCTCTTCCAGGGCTCGGAGCGTGTTCACGTCCAGGTCGTTGGTGGGTTCGTCGAGGAGGAGCAGGTTGCCGCCTTCTTTCAGTGTCATAGCCAGGTGAACGCGGTTGCGCTCGCCGCCCGACAGGTTACCGACTTTCTTTTCCTGATCTGAGCCCGCGAAGTTAAACTTGCTTACGTAAGCACGCGCATTGACTTGTTTTCCGCCCAGCATTACCCATTCATTGCCTTCCGAGATGGTTTGGTACACTGTCTTGTCCGGATCGAGGTTGTCGTGTTCCTGATCCACATAGGCCCACTGCACGGTTTCACCTACTTCGAATCCTCCTTTCAGAGGCTCCAGCTGTCCGGTAATCAACTTAAAGAGCGTAGTTTTTCCGGCACCGTTCGGGCCGATGATCCCCACAATACCGGCGGGAGGCAGGGCAAAATTCAGGTCTTCATAAAGTAGTTTGTCACCGTAAGCCATCATGATGTTGCTGGCTTCGATCACCTTGTTACCCAGGCGCGGGCCGGGCGGGATGAAGAGTTCCAGCTTGTTTTCCTTTTCTTTGGCGTCTTCACCGAGCATTTTTTCGTAGGCACCCAGGCGCGCCTTCGACTTAGCCTGCCGTGCCTTGGGAGCCATGCGCACCCACTCCAATTCGCGCTGTAGTGTCTTCTGGCGCTTCGATTCCTGTTTTTCCTCTTTTGCCAGTCGTTCCTGCTTTTGTTCCAGCCAGGAGGTGTAGTTTCCTTTCCACGGAATGCCTTCGCCGCGGTCGAGTTCCAGAATCCAGCCAGCCACGTTGTCGAGGAAGTAGCGGTCGTGGGTTACGGCAATGACCGTGCCTTTGTACTGCCGCAGGTGTTCTTCCAGCCATAGTACGCTTTCGGCGTCGAGGTGGTTGGTCGGTTCGTCGAGGAGCAGTACGTCGGGCTGCTGCAGTAACAGGCGGCACAGGGCCACGCGGCGTTTTTCCCCTCCCGACAGATTAGCGACCGACTGATCGGACGGGGGGCAGCGCAGGGCGTCCATCGCCACTTCCAGGCGGTTGTCGAGATTCCAGGCGTCGGCGTGGTCGAGTTTTTCCTGCACCTCGCCCTGGCGCTCGAGCAGCTTGTCAAAATCGGCGTCGGCATCACCGAAGGCTTCGTTGATCTGGTCGAACTCTTTGAGAAGGTCTACAATCTCCTGCACGCCTTCCTCCACCACTTCCCGCACGGTTTTTGTGGGATCAAGCTGAGGTTCCTGTTCGAGCATGCCAGCCGTAAAGCCAGGTGAGAAAACAACCTCGCCCTGAATGCTCTTGTCGAGGCCCGCAATGATGCGCAACAGCGTGGATTTACCGGAACCGTTCAGGCCCAGGACGCCGATTTTGGCCCCGTAGAAGAAAGACAGGTAAATATTTTTGAGGATGTGACGGTTGGGTGGAATGATCTTGCTGACACCCGACATCGAGAAAATTATGGATTCGTTGGCCATTTTTTAGTTAATTTGTACTTGGCAAATATCGGTAATTAAGCCCATACATGGACGCCGGATTGTGGATTACGGATATCAAGGGGAATTAAAAATCTTATATTCAGTAATTTGATTGGATAGGTATTCTAAATTAGGTTTTGAGTTTCAGGCTGCTATTTTTCTGTTTTGTCTAAAACCTTCGGAAAGCGCTGATTTAATGTACTTATTGAAATATAGAGGAGATTTCGGCATCAAATGGGTTTCCTGAATAACTAAACCCACCAATTAAGCAGATAGATAAAAAGTAAAGTCATGGAAGAAAAGGAAGAATACGGCTACGTAAAGGATGGCAAAGTATTTTTGAAAGGTTACCTCGGGAATCCCGACCGTCAGATTGGCGAGGTGAAAAGTACAGAACAGGAGGCGATCGATTATTTCAAAAATCGATTCACCATTGCCAAAGGCAAAGTGGACACCCTGGAAAAGGACATCGAAGAAGCCCAGAATAAGGGGTCTTACCTCACTAAACTGACCCAACTCCGCCGGAAACTGATTGGTTTTGATGCGATTGGCGACTTCATTCCCCTGCTCGACAGACTGGATAAGGCCGAAGATTATCTCACGGGGCTGATCCTGGTCAATCAAACCAAGAATCTGGAAATAAAGCGGGCACTGATCGAAGACGCCAGAGAGGCAGCCTCAATCGAGGACTGGCCGACAGCCACCGATGCCGTGCAGGTGGTAAAAGACAAATGGATCAGGACAGGTCCTGTGGACAATGAGTTTCAGGAGGATGTAGACAAACAATTTCAGGACATCCTGGATGACTTTTTTCATCGTCGCCGCGAATACTTTGCCGAGCAGAATAAGATTGTGCAAGCCAAGGTGGACGAGTACGAGAAGCTCATCAAGCGGGTGAAACAACTGTCGTGGAGTAAGGATTTGGACGAAGCCTACAAACAGGCCCGAGATATTCGGCGAGATTGGAACGCTCTGGGCGAACTACCCCCCAAGAAATTTTTCAAGATCAACAAGGCCTACCGCCATTTTTTCAAGCTCTTTTACGACAAATACAACCAAGCGAAAGGTATTCAGCCGGAGAATCGCGAAGATCCGCGGATCACACAGCAGCGGAAGCTTCTGGCCGAGGCTGAGGACGCCCTGAAAAACGACAACATCGTGACGGCATCTGAGAAAGCCAAGGTACTTCTCAGCAAGTGGAAGGAAATCAGGATACCTTTCCGGCAGTCGGATCGTGAGTTGAGCGACCGCTTCCGCTCGACCTGCGACAAAATATTCGAGCTGAGCTACCTGGCCCGCGTGATCAGCCGTAAGTACCCGGCTTTTGAACTCAAGAGCGAAGAAGAGCAGCTTCGTGCCCAAATCCGGGAGATGGAATGGCTCGTGAGCCGGGAAAAAAGCGACCTGGATATGGCGACGCTCGATGTAGAGCGCAGCCTGACCGGAGACGAAGAGCAGGACAAGCGCCTGCGCGGGCGGCTCAACATACAAAAACGAAAGGTAGCTATGAAGGATAAGATTCTTCGGGAATTTCAGCGGAAGCTTGAACGACTGGAGCGTTGATTTTCAAGCTCGATCCCCGCACTTGCAAATGTGTTTTCAGTACCCTGGTCTCGTAAGTGACCGGGGTACTTTTGTTTTCGATGAGCTCCAGCAGCAACTCCGCGGACTGGCGTCCCATCTCGAAAGAGGGTTGGGCTATCGAGCTTAGCGGCGGGTCGAGCAAGCTTGACACCCCCAGATCTGAAAAGCCCAGCAGCGCCACATCATCGGGCATCCGGTATCCGAGCTGCCGCAATGCCCAGTGAACTCCAATGGCAATGCGGTCACTGGCGGCAAAAATACCGTCGGGTCGTTCGCGGAGGGCCATGAGCTGGTAGGCGCGTTCGGTGCCCCCCGCCTGATTATACTCTGCCTCCAGCACCCACTCATCCCGTTGGGGTAGTTTGTGTTTGCGCAACGCATCCCGGTAGCCGTTGCATCGATTCCTGCTGATGGCCAGGCTCATTGGGCCCGAAACATGAGCAATTTTGCGGCAGCCCTGCTCGATCAGATGCTCGGTTCCGGCAAAGGAACTCGTGTAGTCGTCAACCAATACCTTGTGGGTCTGAACCTCATTGCTGGCCCGGTCGAAAAATACGATGGGGATACCCCCTTCCTGTAAGTCGGCGAAATGCTGGTGATGCAATGACCGGCTTGCTACCGAAACGATCAGGCCGTCGGCACGACGGTCGGCGATGTGCCGGACATCGGCCATCTCGCGTTCGTAGGACTCGTGACTCTGGTAGATCATCACATGGTACCCGCGACTGTAAGCCACGTCCTCCACACCGCTGATAGCCGTGGAAAAAAAAGGATTGTCGATGTCCGGAACAATGATACCGATGGTGTGGGTCTGATTCTTTAAGAGGCTGAGTGCGATAGGGTTAGGCGAGTAGTTGAGCTTCCGTGCCAGTTCTATGACCCGTTCCTTAGTGGCTCCGCTTATCTCAGAACTATCGCGGAGAGCCCTTGAAACCGTGGATTTGGAAATTCCCAGTTGGCGCGCAATTTCCTTAATGGTGATCGAAGTTTTTCCCATAATTTATGAAAGCGATTACCTTGAAAAGTGCAATTGACCTAACCTGAAATCGCTTTTTTTTAGCGAAATTATTTTCTGCAAAGTAGCATAAAAACAACAATTCCCGGAAAATGTCGAAGTTTCGGGAACGGTACCGGGAACGGTTGCGTAAAATTGTTGCCCTTTTTCAAGATAGAATTTTGTGAATCAACGAGCCTATGCGTAATCTTTCAACGAAATCAAGCAATCGTGCAATTTCAAGCAATTACCTATTTCACAAAAAAATTCTATTCCTAATCATTACCGGATGATGAACACGATTCTACTTAAGAAGACGACCAGTCAGCCTTCCCTCTGCCCGAGCCAAATGGAAATGCTGTTCAGGAAGGTGGTGCAGGAAGGTGACTACGTTGCCTACCGCGAGCTGTTTACCCGCTATTATTACTCCCTCTGCACCTATGCCATGCGCGTAGTGGTGGGGCGTGAAGTTGCCGAAGAGGTGGTAGCCGATGTATTTATCAAGCTATGGAAAAATCGTGACCAGATCGAAGTACACACCTCTTTCGAGGCGTACATATACCGGGCTGTTCGCAACCAGTCGCTCGACTACCTGAAACTGAAACTGCACCGCGTGTACGAACGAGAGCCGCTGGAAAGTATTCAGTGGAACCCTGCCTATGCCGATCATTACTCTCCGGCCGATGAAATGGTTTTTAACGAGTTTTATGATCGGGTGGAGGGCCACATCCGCGACCTTCCGCGCCAGTGTCAGATTATCTTTCGCCTCAGCCGTGAGGAAGGGCTCCGCTATCGCGAAATCGCTGAACAACTCAAAATATCGATCAAAACTGTAGAAACCCAAATGGGCCGCGCTCTGAAGGTGTTGCGGGAAAGAGTGCCTGAGAACAGGCTGGTGGCTTAGCAGTGGATTTGCTTTCAATGAGTTTTCGGTAAGAGGCTGAAAATCTTCCAGGTTGTGAGCGGTGGATTGTAATTAATCCGTTCCCGATACATCATTTTGTCCCTCATAAGGATACATGTATGAGTAAAGACCGCGCCCCATTCACCTTTAACCGTTAACTTTCGGCCTAAAAAACAACAATTTACTACTAGAAAGATGTCTCTCGAACAAACTTGGCGCTGGTTTGGGCCAAATGACCCTGTTTCATTAGCAGATGTGCGACAGGCAGGTGCCACCGGTGTTGTCACAGCCCTGCATCATATTCCCAATGGCGAAGTATGGAGTGCAGCAGAAATCAAAAAGCGAAAGGCCGCCATTGAAGCTCAGGGGCTGGTGTGGTCGGTGGTGGAAAGCATCCCCGTTCATGAGGCAATCAAGACGCGCACCGGCAATTTCAAGCAATACATAGATAACTACAAGGAGTCCATCCATAATTTGGGCGAAAGCGGGATCGACACTGTTTGCTACAACTTCATGCCCGTTCTGGACTGGACTCGCACCGATCTGGATGCCCCGATGCCTGATGGCTCTACCGGGTTGCGCTTCGACGCTACGCAATTCGCTGCCTTTGAACTTCATATCCTGGCAAGAAAAAATGCGTTGGCTTCCTATACTGAAGAGCAGCAAAGAAAGGCGAAGGCATGGCTGGACCAGGCCGATGAGGAAAGCATCCACCGCCTGACCCGCAACGTTATCGCCGGGCTTCCCGGTTCGGAAGAAAGTTTTACCATTGAAGAATTCCGGGATGTACTGGCGACCTATGATGCCATCGGTGATGCAGAGTTGAGGAAACATCTGTACCAATTCATCAATGAGATAGCCCCTGTCGCGCAGGAGTCGGGCATTCGGCTGTCTATCCATCCCGATGACCCGCCTTACCCAATTCTGGGCTTGCCTCGTGTGGTGAGTACCGAAAAGGATGCCGTAGCGCTGCTGGAAAGCTGCGAGGTGATGGCCAATGGTCTGTGTTTCTGTACGGGGTCCTACGGCGTGCGGGCCGACAACGACTTGGTAGGCATGGTGGAAAGGCTGGGGAATCGGATTCATTTTATCCACCTGCGGGCCACGCAGCGCGAGGGCGATGGTAGTTTTCAGGAAGCCGATCACCTTGCCGGCGACGTGGACATGTACGGGGTAATGAAAGCGCTGCTGAAAGAACAGAAGAAAAGAAAAGATGCAGGCCGTGCTGATCTGCGACTGCCGTTCCGCCCCGACCACGGCCACCGCATGCTCGACGACCTCACCGCCGCCAAGCGTACCAATCCCGGTTACACAGCCATTGGCAGACTGCGCGGACTGGCGGAGCTAAGGGGCTTGGAGATGGGTATTGAGCGTTCGTCCATTATATAATGACAGAATTCTGAATCATAAAATGGTGGGGTGAGGTCTCTATTCTGCCCTGTCATTTTATTATTTACCAATGAAAATTAAATCACCTATGACCGTACTGAAACACAAGGCAAAAAAGACTTTTATCAACGAAGATTTCCTGCTGCGGACCGAAACCGCCCGGCGGCTTTACCACGACTACGCCAAGGAAATGCCTATCATCGATTACCACTGCCACCTGCCGCCCGACCAGATCGCAGAGGATAAAATATTTGAGAACCTGACCCAGGCCTGGCTGTATGGCGACCACTACAAATGGCGGGCCATGCGATCCAATGGAATCAATGAGCGATTCTGCACGGGTGATGCTTCCGACTGGGAGAAGTTTGAGCAATGGGCGGCGACGGTTCCCTATACGATGCGCAACCCGCTCTACCACTGGACGCACCTGGAACTTCTGAGGTACTTTGACATCGACGTGATCCTGAATTCTGATTCAGCGCGGGATATTTACGAAGAATGCTCCGCCAAGTTGAGTAGCCCCGAATATAGCGTCAGGAATCTGCTGCGGAAGATGAACGTGAAAGTGGTATGCACCACCGACGACCCCACCGATACGCTGGAACATCACCAAACGATCAAGGACAGTGGCTTCGAAATCAAAGTGCTGCCTACCTTCCGGGCTGACAAGTCCATGCTGCTTATCGGCGATCCCGCGGAGTACCGGGCCTATATGGAAAAAATTTGCCAAATGGCGGGCTTGAGTAGCAACGACAGCTACGATGATCTGCTGGAAGCCCTGCAGAAGCGTCACGAGTTTTTCGCCAGGATGGGCGGACGCCTTTCTGACCACGGTCTGGAACATATATATGCCACGCAGTTCGACGACCAGCTGGCCTACGACGCGGCTTCCCAGGCCATAGCGGGCAGCGTTCCTGACAACGACGCGCAGAATGCCTACAAATCCACGCTGCTGTACGAACTGGCCAAAATGGATCACGCTGCGGGCTGGGTGCAACAGTTTCATCTCGGGGCATTGCGCAACAATAACTCGCGCGCTTTGCGCAACCTGGGTCCTGACACGGGTTGGGATTCCATTGGTGATTTCAGTCAGGCGCAGGCCCTCTCGAAGTTCATGGACAAGCTGGATTCGAGCGATCAACTGGCTAAGACAATACTTTATAACCTCAATTCCGGCGACAACGAGATGATCGCGACGATGGTAGGTAACTTCAACGACGGCAGCGTGGCGGGTAAAATCCAGTTTGGCTCGGGCTGGTGGTACCAGGATCAGAAGGACGGCATGGAAAAGCAAATGAATACGCTTTCCAACATGGGACTGCTCAGTCGTTTTGTGGGAATGCTCACCGACTCACGCAGCTTCCTGTCGTACCCGCGGCACGAGTACTTCCGCCGCATTCTGTGCAACCTCATCGGCACCGATGTCGAGAACGGCGAACTACCTAACGACATCCCCTGGTTGGGCAAAATGGTGCAGGACATCAGCTACAACAACGCGAGGGAATACTTCGGATTTTGAATAAAAAGATATATAAAAAGGCAGGGGCGAGCATTTGTGTTCGCCCCTGCCTTTTTATATTATTCTTGTTTGCCCTATTATTCAATCGATTATATTTGTAAATTGGTTGAATGATAGCGGATTTAACGATTTTGATGTGATGAGGAATTTATACGGAAAATGCGGGTTACTGGGAGTTTGCCTTATTCTGCTGTTGGGGCAGGCAACGGCGCAAACTACCTTTCTAAGGCAAAACTTTTCCGGAGCTGGCCCTTACACCTCAAAAGATCCGAACAATACCCAATTTGATACTATTTATGTTCAGGGCGGTGCCACTCTTCGTTTGGTGCCTCAACAAGGGTACGTGGAATTCGAAAGAACAGGTTCGTCGGGTTCAGGAAGTGGTAGAGTGGTTCGTTCGACAGATTTTAATCCGTACGTTCCCCAGACAATGTTTTATCAAGTACGCGTGACTGTACCTTCGGCTACTAGCAATCTGGCTAACGTTGCTACTTTCAACGTTGGGCAGAGTCTGTCTCCAAGCAATAATGCGGTTCCTGCCGACACAAGTCTTTTTGCAAAGGTTTCAGTCAATTTCCTAGGAGTCAATAACCTGTTTCAGTTCAGAAAGACGGGAAATAGTTCTTCTACCAGTGATGTTCTTAGTGGGTCTGTGCTAGTAACCTGGGTGATGAACAACACCTCCAGGGTACATTACTACCGTACACCTAACAATACAATTGATAGTCTGAATCCTCAGAGATGGGACTTCTGGATCGATAAGGTCAGATTCCTGGCGGGTACTCCACGCGTCTCCACTTTGCCAGTTCAATTATCTGATATCTCTTTTCGCTTTCAGGGTGGTGTGGGCATCATACGCCTTAGCGATTTTTTGATTCAGGACATCGAGGGCGTTAACCCCGTTAACCTTACGTACTTCAACGCCGATCCCATCAATAGCCAGGTGGAACTCAACTGGGAAACGGCCTGGGAGCAAAACAGCCGGGAGTTCATCGTGCAGCGCAGTAACGATCTGAAAGAGTTCGGAGACGTGGGGCGCGTGGCAGCAGCGGGTGAATCGGATGGTCGCCGGCAGTATGCTTTTACGGATTTTACCCCCCCGCCTGGCAACAATTACTACCGCCTGCGGATGGTGGATAAGGACAATACCTACGAATATTCGAATGTCAAGGACGTGATCGTGCGTCCCGGCCAACCCACGCTTTGGGTGGCTGCCAACCCCACTTCCGGTGAGCGGATTCGGGTCCGTAGCTCAGGTGTCGATGCTGCCGCGCTTAGGCTGACGACAATCATGGGGCAGGATGTAAGCTTCCGCCTCAACCAGAACAGCGATGGCTACACGGAATTGATCCCGGCGGTCAGGCTGGCGCCGGGTATGTACTTTCTTTCGCTTGATCAGGATGGTTTGCGAAAACACACCAAAGTGCTGGTGCATTGACCTACGCCAGGGGAAGCACAGGTTCCAGTTTTTCCGGCTTGATGTTGTCCAGGTTATAGTGTAGTCCTACATTCTCGCGCCGGGCCATAGCCATCTTGATAATCAGGTAGGATACCGTAATCATGTTTCGCAGTTCGCAGATCGCCACGGATACCTTCGACTCGCGATACAGTTGTTCGTGTTCTTCGTGCAGAAGCTGCAGGCGGTCGTAGGCGCGCTTCATCCGGCGGTTGGTACGGACGATGCCCACGTAGTTGGACATGATACTATTCAGCTCGCGCGTCATTTCCGTCACCAGTACCTGTTCTTCGGGATGCGACGTGCCGGAGTCGTCCCACTCGGGAATACCTTCGGGAATGACGGCTTTTTCGTAATATTCAATCGTACTCAGGTAGGCCCGATGGCCAAATACTGCCGCCTCTAACAATGAATTGGAGGCCAAACGGTTGGCTCCGTGCAGCCCCGTAGCAGAACATTCGCCTACAGCGTATAGGAACTGAATATTGGTCTGCCCCCATTCATTTGTCTTGATGCCTCCGCACATATAGTGTTGCGCCGGTACGACAGGAATCATGTCTTTCCGGACATCGATGCCAATGTTGAGGCAGTACTGATTGATGTTGGGAAAATGCTTTAAGAATTCTTCGTAGTCCAGATGCCGCACGTCCAGATAGACGTGCTCCACCCCGTGAGTCTTCATCTCTGAGTCGATGGCCCGGGCCACGATGTCGCGCGGCGCGAGCGACAGGCGTTCATCGTACTTGTCCATGAAAGTACTGCCGTCGGCGTGTTTCAGAATGCCGCCAAACCCCCGGACTGCCTCCGAAATCAGGAAAGAGGGTTTTTTGCCCGGCTGAAAAAGACTGGTAGGGTGGAATTGGATGAACTCCATGTTGTCGCAAATGCCTTTGGAGCGGTAGGCCATCGCAATGCCGTCACCCGTCGCAATCGTGGGGTTGGTGGTACTTTGGTAGATATTCCCAACACCACCCGTGGCAACCAAGGTAGTTTTAGCCAGAAATTTCTCTACCCGACTTGTTTCCAAATTCAGAACATAAGCGCCAAAGCACTTGATGTCTTCGCGGTACCGGTAGACCGTTTCGCCCAGATGGTGCTGGGTGAGGAACTCGACGGCATAGTAGTGCGTAAAAATCTCGATGTTTTTGTGCCGTCGTACTTCGCTCAGCAAAGCCCGTTCGATTTCGGCTCCGGTAATATCCTTGAAGTGCAGAATACGGTGGTCGGAGTGGCCGCCTTCTTTGGCCAGGTCATAGTCGCCGTCCTCTTCCTTGTCGAACCGGGTACCGTAGTCGATCAGCTCCTGAATGCGGTCGGGGCCTTCCTCCACCACGATTTCTACAATTTCACGCTTGTTGATGCCATCGCCCGCGTCCATCGTATCGCCGATATGCTTCTCGAAAGAATCGGATTCGGCCCACACGGCTGCGATGCCGCCCTGCGCGTATTTGGTATTGGTTTCGTCGGCCTGCACCTTGGTGATGACGGCGATGGAAACTTTTTCTTTCCCCTCAAAATGGCGCGCCAGTTTGGCGGCATAACTCAGCCCGGCGATGCCGGAGCCGATGACTAGAAAATCGAATTTTGGCATAGGGCCAATTTTGATTGAATGAATAAGGTCACGTAGACGACTCTATGCTGCCAGCCGCCTGAATGAATTGGAGGTAAAAGAGAGAAGTCAGTCCGCTACTTTGTAAACGCCCAGCTCACTCAAAACTACCACCTCGGGCGTTTTGGTAAAGCGAATGCGGATTTTTTCAGCAGTCACAGGAGTATCGAATTTGATCAGACGGCGGGCACCGATGCTGGTACCCGTGTGTATCTTCTTCCAGTCGTCGTTTTCCCAGGTGTCGATCTCGAACTCTTCCACGCGCTGGCCAAACTTGACGCTTTCCTGAATACTGATAAGATCGAACGTAGTGGGTTGCGAAAACTCCAAGTTCATGCTGGATTTCTTAAAATCATCGTCCGTCGTCCAGTAGCTGTCGGGGTTGTTGTCCACCAGATTTTTGGTACCATATATCGAATTATAGCCCCGCACGTTAATGGCGCGGATGTAGGCCGCCCGGGCCAGATTTTGGGCGTAAGTCTTTTGTAGCCGCTCGCCGAAGGTTTTCAGCGATGCCACGTCGGCGTCGCTGAGCAGGCCACGCGTGTCGGGGGCCAGGCCCAGGTCCAGGGCTGCACCGCGTCCGACGCTTTTTAAGTACAGATCAAAAAGCTCATCGGGCGACTTCGGTTGTTGATCCGGGTGATAAAACCAGCCCTTGCGCAGTGGCACGTCACATTCGGCCGGAATCCAGAACTTGCCGTCGCGCATTCCGGTGGGGCTGTCTTCGTAGTTGGCCTGGCCGGGTACGGCTTCGTTAACGCCCTTAGGGGGTTGGGGAGTGAAGGTAGCCCAATGCGTCTCGGCGGCAATTCCCTTCTCGTTGCCTACCCAGCGCACGTCCCAGCCTATGTCGCTGAAAATGTTGGCGCTCGGCTGTAACTTTCGGGTAAGGTTGGTCCAGGTGGAGTCCCACTGGTAGTAGGTCGTGTTGTCGATGGAACGTTTTTCTCTGGCACCGCCGTAGTAGCCGTCGCCACCGTTGGCGCCGTCGTGCCATGACATGAAGAGCGGACCGTAGTTCGTGTAGAGCTCTTCTAACTGGGCACGATAAATGGCCAGGTATTCAGGCGTGCCGTAAGCAGCGTTGTTGCGATCCCAGGGTGAACAGTACACACCGAATTTGAGGCCATTGGCACGGGCCGCATCGGCCACTTCTTTGACTAAGTCACCTTTCCCGCCTCGGAAAGGGCTTTTTGTGATGTTGTACTCCGTGGTTTTCGTAGGCCACAGACAAAAACCATCATGGTGCTTGGCTACCAGAATAATCGCCCGCAAGCCGCCTGCCTTGGCGGCCTGCACAATTTGATTGGCGTCGAATTCTTTGGGGTTGAAAATGGCAGGATCGGCGTCGCCGTAGCCCCATTCTTTGTTCTCAAAGGTAGTTGGTGTGAAGTGGATCAGGCCGTATTGCTCCACGGCATGCCATTCCAATTGGCGCGGCGATGGGGTAGGACCGTAAGGTTTAGGCGGTACTTGTGCCCAAAGGTATTGGCTGGCAAAAAGGAATACGATTAAAGTTTTTTTCATTAGATCGTTTAATCTGGGATTCGGGCCTAACGTAGGAATAAGGTAAATATAAAGATTATTTTTGAGGTAGTTGTTTCCACCCTCAGCCACTAGCCTAGGAGTCGATCCGGAACACGTAAGCGTACTTCTGGCCAAGAGCCTGAATTGTTTTTGCCGGAATTTCGATCAGTCCGTTCTTTACTACCAGTTTTTTATCGTTACCCAGCAACGTCACCTGGGCTTTGTCCGGAATTGCCAACCCATCGGGCTTTAACTTTCCGGGCATGGATTCGCCCACCTCGGTCAGGTAGGTAGCGTAGGTACTTTCGCCCTTCCGGGTATAGGCCCATTTGCCCCGGCGATACGGAGCCAGCGGCCGCGTTTCGTAGATCGATTCGCTGTTGACGTCCATCCATTCGCCTACTTCCGCCAGACGGGTGTAAGCCTCATCGTGCCATTCGCCGTCGGGACCGGGCGCAATATTCAGGAGCAAATTCCCTCCCTTGGCTACGATATCGACCAAAGTATGCACCAGTTGCCGGGCCGATTTGAAGTTTTCCTTTGGAACGTACGACCACGAACTACCCATCGTCATGCACGATTCCCACGGGATAGGCAGGTACTCATCCGGAATCTGTTGTTCGGGGGTTACGTAGTTTTCAAATTCGCCCGTGACGGTACGGTCCACTACCAATAATCCGGGCTGATGGCTGCGGGCCATTTTGGCGATGCGCGCCATGTCGATATCCTGTTCGTAAGGAATAGCTTTCTGCCAGCTGATATCCGGATCGATGGTACTATAAGGCCGGACCCATCCGCCATCGAGCCACAAAATGTCCACTGAGCCGTAGCCCGTCATAAGCTCCTCGATCTGATTGTAAGTAAAGTCCTGGAATTTTTTCCAAAGTTCAGGGTACTTCTTCGGGTCATAGGAAGTATTGCGATCTTTGGGCGGAAAGTAGGGCCACCAGTACGACTCCACGTTCCAGTCGGGCTTGGAAAAATAGGTGCCCGTCATGAAGCCCTCTTGCCGGAATGCTGACAAAATTTCCTTCGTGACGTTGCTGCGCGGATTGCTGGAAAAGGGCGATTTGGCGCTGGTAATTTTATAATCGGTCTGCCTGGTGTCGAACATGCAGAAGCCGTCGTGGTGCTTGGTAGTAAAAACCACGTACTTCATGCCCGCCCCCTTGGCCGCGGTCGCCCATTTTTCGGGGTTGAAGCGCGTGGGATTGAAGGTAGTTTGCAGATTTTCGTAGGCTTTTTTGTACTCGTACCAGTTGTCGGCATAAGGGCCTCGACGTTCGCACCAGCCCTCATCCTCCGGGCAAAGCGACCATGATTCCACGATTCCCCACTGACTGTAAGTACCCCAATGCATGAGCAAACCAAACTTTACGTCCTGCCACTGCGCCAGCTTGGCTTTAACTTTCTCGTCGGTTGGAGGGATGTACTTGGAGTGGCTCTGCTCGGAATGTTGTTGGGCCCGAATATTTTGGGTCAATCCTGTCACACAGACTAAACAGAGTAGAAAAAGTCCTTTTTTCATAATTTAACGCTTGCTTTGGCAATACTGGCCGGGGATTTTTTTAAAAAGTTTAATAAAAGAAACTCAATGTTATTAAGAAAATGCCAAACAGCCTGTGTTTGCAAACAAAGTTCTCAGAAGATTCTGGTTTAACTCATTCCCGTATCCGGGAATTATCCAGAATAACGTTCGCTGACCGCACCTTATGACAATCAAAGAATATATCACCTCCGAAGATACGGAATCCGCTCTGCGTTTTCTGTTGGGAGCTTCTTTGCCATTGTTGGTGAGTTTGGTATTAGGCTACAACGAGTTAGGGCTTTTCCTTTTCCTGGGCTGCACTTTCGTTTTTGGCATCGACATTCCGATCGCACTACCCAAAAAACTGGGCTTTATGCTTCTGTCGGGGGGGCTGTCGGCGCTGCTTTTTCTGGTATTCACCCAGGTGAAAGCGTACCCTCTGCTGAATGCCGTCATGCTTTTCGGTGTGCTGTTTGTCATCAATTTTCTTTCTCCTTTTAGTTCTAATTTCAGTATTGTAGCCCTGTTGCTCAACCTTTCGGTGATGATCGGGCTGAGTCTGGCGGCCACCGTTCCGACTTTGAGCGACGGTTTGCAGAAAGCGGGCTACCTGCTGCTGGGGGCATCGTGGTACATTTTGTACGCTTTATTAATGCACCCCTTACAGCGTCCCCGGCAGCTCCGGCGGCGCCTGCAGGATTGTCTGCGCCTGACAGCCGATTATTTTTCCATGCAGGATGGGCTTCTTCATTCAGACCGTCCTGGTGACGAGGTACTTTTAGCCCTGACCCAAAAGCAGGGAGGGATATTGGCCGCCCATCAGCAAATCCGGGAAGTACTACTGCGTGAACCCATGAACATCACCAATCCTGAGACATTCATGGGTAGGGCCACTCACTTTCTGGCCAATCTGGTGGATTTGCTCGAGTTGGCCACCGCCAGCGTTTCATCGCTGGAAGCCCTGCCCGACAGCCCCGAAAAAGAGAAAGCAAAACCCCTGCTGTTGACATTAAATGACAGTATCGCAGCGCAGCTTTTATTGCTGGAGGGCCGTTTGGTGGCAGGCGAGCAGGCTCCGTCTACCCGCGACCATGACGATGCGGCCGAACGGGCATTGCAAGAACTAACCCTATTTCTTGATGATCAGAAACAGTCTTTGCGTGGCTTGGTGCAGGTAGCAGAAAGCTACCGTTTATTACGTCGGGTTCAACGGAATGCGGAGCAGGAATTACGCTTGCTCCGTAACCTTCGCGATACGTTGGATCGTCGGGAAGTGCGCCTGGACCTGCCCGACGAAGGACTGCGGCGGTTCGCCCTGCGCGACACCATCGGCTGGAACTACCTGCGCAGCCATCTTTCTTTGCAATCGGGTTTTTTCAGGTACGCGCTTCGCATGGCCCTGACGGCCACCGGAGCTTATTTTCTGGCTGCTGCACTAGGTTTGGGAAATCCGAGCTGGGCGCTGTTGACTGTGCTGGTAATTCTAAAACCGGGGTTCAGCCTTTCCCGCGAGCGGCTCGCTCACCGAACCTACGGAACGCTGGTCGGACTGGCGGCGGGGCTGGCCATTTATTACCTTTTTCGGCCGGGATTGATTCTTAGCCTGGCGATATTTCTGATAGCGCAGTTTGGCGCCTTTTCATTTGTCAAACGGCAGTATGCGGTCACGACGGGTTTCTTTACCATTTTCATCCTTTTCTTTTACAGCTACTTGCAGCGGGGTTTCATGGATGCGGCCTACTACCGGCTGCTCGATACGCTGCTGGCTGCCGGACTATGCTGGCTGGCGATGCGCTTTGTCTTTCCGTTCTGGGAACTACAGAAACTACCCGGCGATGTAGCCTCGGCACTCCGCGCCAATCACGATCTCCTGAAAAATGTGCTCAATCAGGCAAGGACCGGCGAAAGCAATGTTACGGAGTACAAACTGTACCGCAAAACGGCTTTTCTTGAAACGGATGACCTGCTGAGTTCGTACCGCCTCGCTCAGGCCGAAACGCCCCGACAAACCGAATTGCTGGGAAATGCGCAGCGAATTGCCTTGTTGATCTACACTCAGCTTTCGCTTATTACCAATCTTGGTTTATTTCTAAAAAGAAACCCCGATTATCGCCGCCTAGACACAAGGGTGAATAATTCTCTACAAGAAGCCATGAATGGGATCGATTCGCTGCTATCCCAGCCCTACCTGGATGCTGACGAGGAGGCAGCAGACGACTCGGAAGAAATGAGCCGCCGCCAGCTGGAAATTGAGGAGCTTTTGCGTACCGATAGCCGGCAATACTTACCCAGGGCCTACGATTTATTCTGGCTGGAGAGCGCCCACAAACTGAAAGTGATTACCCACAAACTCAGGAAAAAGCTAAATCAGAAGCCGGAAGTCACGAGTGCCGACTGACTACGTTAGTATCGCTGAGGCTTAGGTACCTTGCATTTCAACAAAAAACTATTTTCTTCGTTGAAAGTTTGTTACACTCCCTTTTAACCTATCCCATCACTGAATGAAAAGCTTTCTCTCTCCCAAAACCTGGCTGCTGCTGCTGGTAGTTGCCGCCCCCACGCTGGCCCAGACAGACCTCTCTAAGCCGATTCCCCTTGATCC
This sequence comes from Persicitalea jodogahamensis, assembly GCF_014651615.1. Taxonomy (GTDB): domain Bacteria; phylum Bacteroidota; class Bacteroidia; order Cytophagales; family Spirosomataceae; genus Persicitalea; species Persicitalea jodogahamensis. The sequence continues at coordinate 651,760 of NZ_BMXF01000001.1, forward strand.
CAATGTGAAAATCGGTAAACTCGCCAATGGCTTGACTTACTACATCCGCAAGAATGTAGAGCCTAAAGACCGCGCCGAACTGCGGCTGGCGATCAAGGCGGGTTCTGTCCTTGAGACCGATGAGCAGCAAGGGCTGGCTCACTTCATGGAGCACATGAACTTCAACGGCACCAAGAATTTTCCCAAAAATGAACTGGTCGATTTCCTGCAAAAATCCGGCGTTCGCTTTGGAGCCGACCTCAATGCCTACACGGGTTTCGACGAAACGGTCTATATGTTGCCGATCCCCACGGACTCGGCGGGACTGCTTGAAAAGGGATTGCAGGTACTGGAAGACTGGGCGCACAATGCGCTGTTTGATCCCGAAGAAGTGGAGAAAGAACGCGGCGTGGTACTGGAAGAGTCGCGCTCGGGCCGGGGTGCGCAGCAGCGGATGCGCGATCAGTATTTCAAAATGATCCTCAACAATTCGCGCTACGCCGACCGTCTGCCCATCGGTAAAGATGAAGTTTTGAAGAACTTCAAACCCGAAGTCCTGAAGCAATTCCACACCGACTGGTACCGCCCTGACTTAATGGCGGTCATTGCCGTGGGTGATTTTGATCCTGCCAAGGTCGAGCAGATCATCAAGGACAAGTTTGGCAGCATTCCGATGCCCAAGTCGCCCAAGAAGCGGACCGAGTACAAAATTCCGCTCGACGGGGCCACGAATGTGGCGATTGTAACCGACGCCGAGCAGCCCCAAAATCTGGTGCAGGTGATTTATAAACAGCCTGAGTTCACCGAAAAGACCCTGAAAGATACCCGCACGGAATTGACCTTCCGACTTTTCAATGCCATGCTCGGCACGCGCATGCAGGAGCTTACGCAACAGGCCGATCCGCCTTTCCTGTTTGGAACGGGTAGTTACGGGGGCTTCCTGGGCGACCTCGACGCCTTCACCTCCGTGGCTCTCGCCAAAAGTGCCGATGGCGTGGAACGCGCTTTGAAAACGTTGCTCGAGGAAAATGTCCGCGTGCAAAAATTTGGCTTCACGCAGTCGGAACTCGACCGGGCCAAAAGCTCCTACTTGAATGGTATAGAACGAAGTCTGGCGGAAAAAGATAAGACCCGCTCGGACCGTTACGTGCAGGCCTACATCGATAACTTCCTGAACGAAAGTTCGATCATGGGTATCGTGTATTACTCCGGCTTTGTCAAGAAAGAAATCGAGGGTGTCAAGCTGGCGGAGATCAACAAACTTGCCAGTCAGTTTATCACCGACAAGAACCGCGCAGTAGTGATTCTGGGTCCCGAGAAGGCCAAAGATGAACTTCCCACCGAGGCAAAGGTGAAAGAAATGCTCGCCACGGCGGGTAAGGACGTGACGGCCTATGTGGACGACACCAAAGACGAGCCATTATTGCCCACTGAACCGAAAGGCACGAAGGTTGTATCAGAGAAAAAACTGGACGAACGCCTAGGCGTTACCGAACTCACGTTGGGCAACGGCGTGAAGGTACTTTTAAAGCCAACCGACTTCAAGAACGATCAAATCCTGTTCAAAGCCACGGGAAAGGGAGGTACTTCGCTGTTTCCCAAAGATCTGGAAACGGGTGATTTCGCCAGCTACCTCATTGGCTCGGGTGGCGCGGGTAGTTATAGCCAGACGCAGTTGCAGAAGTACCTTGCCGGCAAAACCGTCAGCGTGCGCCCTTACGTGACTGAACTCTCCGAAGGCGTGACGGGTAGTACCAACCCGAAAGACCTTGAAACCGCCCTGCAACTAATGTACGCCTACTTCACCGCGCCCCGTAAGGACGAGCCCGTGGCGCAGGGGATTTTGTCCAGCCAGAAATCGTACCTGGAGAACATGATGAAAACACCGACGCCGGAGAAGATTTTTTCGGATACGCTGAATGCTGTGATGACCAACTACGACCCGCGCAGCGAGCCGCTAACGCCCGAGCGTGTGGACAAAGTGAACCTCGATCGGGCCATGGAGATTTACAAAGACCGCTTCAAAGACGCCTCCGATTTTGTGTTTACTTTCGTCGGAGCCTTTAAGGTGGACGAAATCAAGCCGATGATCGAAAAGTACATCGGCGGACTACCTTCGACCGACCGCAACGATACCTACGATGACCCGGATATTCGTCCGATGAAGGGACGTGTGGAAAAAACGGTTTACATGGGGGTGGAGCCCAAAAGTCGTGTAGCGCTGGCATATACGGGCGAGTATGACTATACTCCCGAAAATAACGTGCAGATTGAGGCTTTACAGGAAGTGTTGCAAATCAAACTCATTGAGGCGCTCCGCGAGGAAGAAAGCGGCGTGTACGGCGTGAGCGTTTCGGAATCTACGGATAAGTACCCCAACGGCCACTACCGGATGATGATCGGCTTCGGCTGCGCTCCTGAAAACGTGGACAAGCTCATTCAACGCACCAAGGAGGAGATCGAGAAGCTTAAAAAGAACGGGGCCGAACCCAAGGATATCGAAAAGTTCGTGGCCGAAACGCAGCGCCAAACGCAGGTGAGCCTGAAAACCAACGAGTTTTGGCGTGGCTACCTCGATAACAGTCTATTCGAAGACGAAGACCTGACCGAGGTTTTTAACGAAGAAAAACACCTGAAAGAAGTGACCGTTGCTAGTACCAAAGCCGCCGCGCAAAAGTACTTGGACGACAGTAATTTTATTAAGGTAGTGCTGATGCCGGAGAAGAAGTAGTTTGGCTGTCGGCTGTCGGCTGTCGGCTGTCGGCTGTCGGCCTTTTCATTTGAGTACCGAAGGCTCCGTTTTTAGCGGAGCCTTTGCTTTTTTAGTCTTCAAAATCTTCCTCAGGATTTGGTCGATACTTCATCTGCAATCCTACCAGAAAATTGCGCAGGATTTGATCTTTACAATCGCGATAGCGCGGATTGTCGGGCTTGCGGAAAAACGCACTGATTTCGTGCTTGCTGATGTGGAAACCGACTAACGCAAATACGTCGAGCATATCGGTATCGTTCATACTCAGGGCGATTTTTAGCTTGCGCAGCACGAGGTTGTTGTTGGTCTTCTTCTCGGCCTTCGGCTCTTCGCCATCTTTTTTGCCGCGCTTGTCCACGATAAAGCCGTTGAGGAAAGTCGCCAGCATCACGTCTCGGAGTGGTTGAAAATTTTCGTCCTCCTCGCGTTTCAGCCAGTCGCTCACTTCGGCGCGGGTCGCTTCGTACCCGCCTTTGTCGAAAAGTACCATCATGGCGTGGTCGTCGAGGTCGAAGGCGTAGCGCAGGCGGCGGAGGGTGTCGTTGTTGTTCATAGGGGTGTGGTCTTCGGCTTCGCTCAGACTGACAAGGGTTTCGGGCGGGCTGAGACACCTGTTCCGTATTTTTTATGTGAAGTGTTATTGAGACACTCGGCTAGCGGGTGTAGCAAATCCCAGTTGTCCTGAATGATTGCTTCTTTCTTTTTTCTGCTCCATCCCTTTACTTGTTTCTCAAATGCGATGGCTTGATCTATGTACTTAAACTCTCTATTGAAAACTATTTCCACAGGTCTGCGGCTGTGAGTGTAGGAATCAGGGTTATGTCCTGATTGATGTTCTATCAATCTTCGGTCGAGATCGTTTGTGACGCCAGTGTAGTAGCTATCGTCAGCGCATTTAAGAATGTATACAAAGTACCTGTGCATAATTTTTAAGTAAAGTTATGACTTTTTCTTTTGGAGGGACTGTCTTTGGCCGCTGGGCGGCTTCGGGATCTTGTCATGCTGAGCGGAGCCGAAGCATTACCACCAAATCCAATAAATCACACAAAATAACCCTACCACCCCGATCGCCCCGTACCGGAACGACGGCGCAACCCTGAACCACTCCCGCTTGACCATAAAAGCATTCGGGTTATCCTTCCCGCCCGATTGGATAAGGCTGATGGTGACGTGAACCAGCGAGCAAATCCAGAATACGACCCCCATGCGGTTGAGGAAGGGGAAGGCCGGGAACTGGTACTCGATGAAAGCCGACAGTGCCACGCTAAGAATTGCAGCAACCAAAGCGCCGTTGGCGGTGGCTTTTTTCCAGAAGAAACCCAATAGGAAAATACTCAGGATACCCGGCGAGATATAGCCCGTATACACCTGAATGTATTCGAAGGCCTGCCCGAAGTTGCGCAGCAGCGGACTGACCAGCAATGCGATGATGAAGGCAACCACAATGGCCACGCGGCCCGTCCAGACGGTTTGTTTTTCGCTCATGCCGGGTTGGAAAAACTTCTTGTGAATATCCAGCATGTAAATGGTCGAAATACTGTTGGCTTTACCCGCCAGACTCGCCACGATGGCGGCGGTGAGGGCAGCGAAGGCCAGGCCCTTCAAGCCCGTTGGCAGTAAGTTGAGCAGGACGGGATAGGCGTTGTCGGGCTTCACAATGTTGTTGTCAGTAATGCCACCGATGATAGCCGGATCGGCGTTTTCCTGAAAAAGTACGTAAGCGGCAAGGCCCGGCAGAACTACGATGAGCGGCATAAACATTTTGAGCACCGAGGCGAAAAGCAACCCGCTGCGGGCCGTTTTGAGGTCGGCCCCGAGGGCGCGTTGGGTGATGTACTGGTTGCAGCCGAAGTAGTTGAGATTATTGACAAACTGTCCGCCGATGATAAACATCATCACGCCGGGTAGTTGGTTGTAGGCGTCGATGAAGCCGCCTCGGCCGTCGTGGACACTGTACTCACCGGGCGTGAAAATCATGTGCAGGTGGCTGTCGGCCTTCTGAGCGATCATGCTCAGGCCCTCAAACACGCCCGCTCCCGTTCCAACTCGGTCGGAAAGCAAGCCCAGCGCCAAATAAGTAGTCGCCAGGCCGCCAAAAATCAGACAAACTACCTGAATGACGTCCGTATAACCGATGACTTTCATGCCCCCCAAGGTGATGACGATGGCGAAGATTACCAGAAAGGTAGCACAAAGCATGAAGCCAAAACCCGTCATTTTTTCCAAACTCAATGCCCCGAGGTAGATAATGGATGTCATGTTGACGAAAATGTACAGGAACAGCCAAAACACCGCCATAATCGTCGCCAGCCGGGTATCGTAGCGCCGCGCCAGGAACTGCGGCATCGTAAAAATATCGTTCTTGAGGTACATGGGCAGAAAGTACACTGCCACGATCAGCAGTGACACCGCACCGAATAATTCATATACTGAAATAGCAATTCCCAGTTGAAACGCCTGTCCGCTCATGCCGATGAACTGCTCCGCCGAAATGTTAGAAGCAATGATGGACGCGCCAATGGCCCACCACGTCAGCGAGCCTTCGGCCAGGAAGAAATCCTTGGCGCTGTCGCCATTCTGCTTGCCCTTGTGGGTGTAGACCCAATAGCCGTAGCTGGCAACTATGACGAAGTAAACGAGAAAAATGGCGTAATCGAGCGTTTGTAAGCCGAGGGTCATCGAGGAAGGAGTTTATCCAGGTTTTTAGTACAAAGCACTATTGCCCTCTCAGTTAATACTCTGCTCGTAAAATAATGCATTTGCCCACCGATTAGGGAGTTTTGAGCCATTCTTCTGAACGATAAAAACACAAAAAGCCGACGCATGGCGCGCCGGCTTTTTTACTCGTGCTCTCGACTCAGTCCGCGAATTACTCTGGCATTGCCACCGTGTCGATCACGTGAATGACACCATTGGACTGGTAGACGTCCTTGATGGTGACGGTGGAAGTACCTCCTTTCTCGTCCATCAGCATCAGTTTCTTGCCTTTCATCATGGCCGTCAAGGTTCCGCCCTCTACGGTCTTGAAAGTGGCTTTTCCGTTGCCTTCCTTAATGGCAGCAGCGATGGCTTGCGAATCCATCATGCCCGGTACGACGTGGTAGGTCAGGATCGTGGTTAATGTGGCCTTGTTTTCAGGTTTTACCAAAGTCTCGACAGTGCCTGCGGGTAGTTTGTCGAACGCCTTATTCGTTGGTGCAAACACCGTGAAAGGACCGGCTCCCTGCAACGTTTCCACCAAGCCGGCGGCTTTAACGGCGGCCACCAGCGTAGTGTGGTCTTTGGAATTGACGGCGTTTTCGACGATGTTCTTAGTAGGGTACATCGCAGCTCCGCCCACTTCCACGGTTTTCATGTTTCCCTGCGCAAATGAGACATTGGCAACAAATAGGGCCGCGACAAAAAATGCTAATTTTTTCATAATGCAATTCGGTTTTGTAATGGATGATTTTTAGTTTGTTGATTTATGGCTCCACTTACGCCTTGTTTTTTCCGGCGGATTTTATTGGAGTGTTTATTTGAAAAAATAAATACTCATAGTATTGAAATTGAGTGCTTTATGAATCAATATAATTCAAGAAAGAGTTTGGGAAGCAGCTACACTCAATGAAAAAAGGGGATGTCCACCGGACATCCCCTCTGAAAAACTACATCCGTACCCTATGCGGAGTCACCTCGCCCCAGGCTCTTCATTACCGATATGAATGATCGCTATTTCTGGCAGATGAATGAGCGCAGTCATCGCGTCGGTGCTCCGGCGAGACAGCCGGTAAGCCGTTCCTTTCTTGGTTGGAAAGTAAAGGTTGGATTTCGAATAAGGACGTTGGTCGTTTTCTGGTCGAGCCTACTTTTCGCTGCGTTGCCCTGGTCTTTTCTTTTGTCCGAACTTTATTACAAAGTCAACATAAGGGAAAGCGAAGAAGGGGGCATCTTCACCGACGGGTACCCAAAGGGCCAAATCCACGGCCATTTTTTCTCCGAAAAACCGTACACCGCCCGACAAAATACCGACGCCCGAATCGCCCTGGCGGGGAATGATAATCCAGTTTTCAGTCACGACGCCTACCTTTCGGCCCAGTCGCGACATGTAGCTCAGGTTGATGACGGGGCTGGCGCTGATTTCTCCCTGCGCAAAGCCCCAACCCAGGCCCACGGAGCCGTTTCGCTCGGCTCCGCCGATGGTCATGATACCATATCCCACACCGGCGAAATTGGTTTCTATGCCGTCTTTACGCTGTACTCCTGTCTGAATGTCAAAATCATAAGTACGATTGAAAACACCAATGGCTAGCGCTCCGATTCCAAACGTTACCTTTGATTGGGTAGGAAAACTAACTTTGGGAGTTAAGAAAAGTACCTGCCAGTCGCGGAAAGTGGGATTCAGGACAAAACCTCCGCCCATCGTGAAATGATCCGTGATACCCACTTCCACGGAATTGAGGAGAAGCAGAGAATTCTGGTAGTAGCCTTCGCCCTTGCTCAGCGATAGAGCCGAGGGCGCAAACAGGTAGCGGGTATAATGTGGATTGTTGAACCAGTACCTGCCTTTGTTATAGAAGCCGTTATCGTTTTTTTCGATGCTCTCTATCTTATCCGCCGTCACAGCGATCTCCCCCAGATTGTCAGTTCTGATCCGCGCACCCACGGGCGACTCGGATAGCAGCACGCCACGCAGCTGGGTGCCGTCTTTGAGGAAAATGACAGCGTTCACGGGAAAGGCGACGGTCGAATCGAGGTCCTGGGCCCGGGCACTCGCAGCCGTAAAAACGGCAAACAGCAGCAGGGTGAGAATGCGAGCTATCATAGCGCTTTTTTGTGATAAAACTACGGAGAAAACTCGTGTCTTAACCTAACAATTGCTCATTATTTTTTGTAAATATCAGGCCAAGCATACGCCTTTTTTATTTTCTCAAAAGAGAAGGGAGCAAGACTACCCCATTGGAACTGCCATTGCTTGTCTTACAAACCAATCGTACTTTTGCTCAATGCTCCAAGATCAATTCAATCTTGCAAAAATGAACTATAAACTACTCGGAATGACCCTGCTTACCGCCACGCTACTCCACCCCGACGGAGAGGCGCAAAAAATAAACTACCCGACCACCAAAAAAATCGACCATGTGGACGACTACCACGGTACCAAAGTCGCCGATCCTTACCGCTGGCTGGAAGACGACCGCTCTGACGAGACAGCCGCCTGGGTCAAGGCCGAGAACGAGGTGACGTTCGGGTATCTGGGCAAGATTCCCTTCAAACAGAAGATTTTTGACGACCTGGAAAAGGCCTACAACTACCCCAAGTTCTCGGCTCCCCGCAAGAAAGGCGACTACTTCTATTTTTATAAAAACGACGGTCTGCAAAACCAATCGGTGCTGTATCGGCAGAAGGGGCTAAACGGGACACCCGAGGTAGTATTGGACCCCAATCAACTCTCCGCCGATGGCACTACACGGCTTACGGTGTTCAGCCTGTCGAAAAATGGCAACTACGCCGTCTGCGGTTTCTCGCAGGGCGGCTCCGACTGGCAGGAATACCAGGTCATGGACATGAAAACTCTGAGAATGCTGTCCGACAAGGTAGAATGGGTGAAAGTATCGGGTGCAGCCTGGCAGGGGGATGGTTTTTATTACAGCCGCTATCCCAAGCCTGAGGGCAGTGCGCTGGCCGCTAAAAATGAGAATCACCAGGTATTTTACCACAAAGTGGGTACGGCGCAGTCCAGCGATAAGCTGATTTACGAAGACCCAACCAATCCGCAACGCTTTCACACGGTCAGTACTACGGAGGATGAGCAATATGCTTCACTCTACCTGAGTGATCGGGGCAAAGGTCTGGATGGCAATGGCCTGTGGGTAATGAAGCGCGGTGAAGCCAAATTCACGCCTATCAAAGAAGAAATCACCGACTTTTCGTACAGCATTGTCGAGAACATTGACGGCGGCTTCCTGATCGAAACCAACGAAAACGCTCCCAACGGGAAAGTGATGAAGTACATCACCAAAACCCAAGACTGGCAGCCTTTCCTGCCCGAAAAAGCCGAGCCGCTCCTAAGCGCAGGTACCGCCGGGGGCAAGCTATTCGCCGAGTACTCTAAAGATGTCACCTCGCGCGTCTATGTCTATGACATGCAAGGCAAAATGCAGAATGAGGTCAAACTACCCGGCCTGGGGTCGGCGGGGGGCTTTGGTGGCGAGCAGGACGATAAGTTTGTGTTTTACACCTATACCTCTTTCAACTACCCACCGACGATCTTCCGCTACGACATTGCTTCGGAGAAAAGCAGCATTTTCCGTGAGCCGGAGGTTAGCTTTAAGCCCGAGGACTACGAAACCAAGCAGGTTTTCTATCCCAGCAAGGACGGTACCAAAATCCCGGCCTTTATCGTGTATAAAAAAGGCCTGAAAATGGACGGCAAGAACCCGACAGTTTTGTACGGCTATGGTGGCTTCAACATCAGCCTACCGCCATCGTTCAGCCCGACGCGCATTCCATTTCTGGACCAGGGTGGTATTTTCGTACAAGCCAACCTGCGCGGCGGTAGCGAGTACGGCGAAACCTGGCACGAACAGGGCATGAAGCTCAACAAGCAAAATGTGTTCGACGATTTCATTGCCGCCGCCGAGTACCTTGTCAAGGAGAAATACACCTCGCCCGATTACCTGGCCGTGCAGGGCGGCTCCAACGGAGGGCTTCTCGTGGGAGCTGTAGTTAATCAACGGCCCGAACTATTTAAAGTGGCTCTGCCCGCCGTGGGCGTGATGGACATGCTGCGTTTCCACAAGTTTACCATCGGCTGGAACTGGATCGCCGACTACGGCAGCAGCGACAACGCCGACGAGTTCGCGTATCAGTACAAGTACTCGCCTTTGCATAATATCAAGGAGGGCGGGAAGTACCCCGCTACACTCATCACCACTGCCGACCACGACGACCGCGTAGTGCCCGCGCACTCATTCAAGTACGCTGCGACATTGCAGGAAAAAGCGGGCGCATCGTCCACCAACCCATTATTGATCCGGATCGATACAAACTCGGGCCACGGCGCCAGCAATACCAAGAAGGCCCTGGAAACCACGGCGGATTTGTACGCTTTTGTTTTCAAAAATATGGGACTGGTCTGGAAGTGAGGAGGGGAATCTTTATTTCGTGCCTGGAGCATAAAGAAATAGCATCATGTTAATCTCAAAAAATGTAAGAATAGGCCGCATCATATCGGGAACGGGGCGGTACGCTGCGTTGGATTTATTGATATGTGTTGCGGCGTTTTTGGTTAATGAATACGTGGTCAGCCGCTATTTTGTATTTCCGGCGGTTATCCCTACCATCCTGGGTACTGCCCTTGCTTTTTTTGTCGGTTTCAATAACAATCAGTCCTATGATCGCTGGTGGGAGGCCCGGAAAATTTGGGGAGCAATCGTCAACGACTCCCGCACCTGGGCCAGACAAATCATTCAGTACACTACCTCCTCAGAGAGTCTATCCGAAGCGGAACTCCTTAGTCTGAGGCGCATCGCGGTCAAGCGACACATTGCTTTTCTGTATGCGCTGAAAAAGAATCTGCGGAAGTCAGGTGTCTCTGAGCACGATAAATTCATTGATCCAGAGGAGTTCGCCTACGTAGAAAAAGACATGAATGTTCCCAACGCCATTCTCTCTTACCAGTCGAAGCTCGTGGAAGATCTATACAAAAGGGAAGCCATCGACGGATTCCAGTTTATGGAAATGAACCGGATGGTTGTCAATTTCTGCGATGAAATGGGTAAGTCCGAACGCATTGCCAATACGGTCTTTCCTACTACATACAACTACTACACCCGTTCTTTTATCTGGATTTTCATAATCAGCACGACCATGGTAACCGCCAATTCCATCGGCCCTTGGTCTGTATTGTTTGGAGCGTTGGTCGGTTATGTCTTCCTGACCACCCACTCGGTAGGTCAGGCGTTGGTCAACCCATTCGAGCCATTGCCTACCGGAGTGCCACTGGATCAGATCACCCGGACCATCGAGATAAATCTGCTGCAAATGCTGGGAGAAACCGATATTCCGGAGCCTGTACAGAGTGTCGATGGGGAATATGTGCTTTGAGCTTTTAAAAATTCTTAACAAAAAATCGAAATCAATTCAGGCTCACAGGCGTTTAGGTTATCGAAAAACCAAGTATCATTGCACCAACAACAGTTAATGCATCAACCTAATCGAAAATGATTTGTAAAACAAAATTGCTGGCTCTGGCCCTGTGTGGCGTAGGGGTTCTGCAAACCAATGCCTTTGCCCAAAAGAAAGAAGTAAAGCCCCTGACCCCGGAGAAGTTTATCGACCCCGCGAACATGGATACTTCCGTAAAACCGGGCGATGATTTCTACACTTACGCCAGCGGCAACTGGATCAAAAACAACCCAGTCCCGGCCAAGGAGACGCGCTGGGGTAGTTTTAATGTGCTGCGCGACTTCAATATAGAAGCCGTACGCGGTCTGCTGGAAGACGCCGCCGCTAACAAAAACGCCCCGGCGGGTTCGGTCGAGCGGCGCGTGAGCGATTTTTACAAGTCGGCAATGGACAGTGTTGCAATCGATAAACTCGGCTACACGCCTATAAAGTCTGACTTGCAGAAGGTCAACGCCATTAACAGTAAGCAAGCCGCCATTACGCAAATCGCCAAAGCCCGCACCGTGGGTGAGGGAAGTCCTTTTTTCGGCTTTTATGTAGGGCAGGATCGTAAGGATGTGGAGGTGATGATCCCGCAGTTTTCGCAGGGCGGCACCACGCTGCCCGACCGCGACTACTACCTGAAAGACGACGCCCGCAGCCAGAAAATCCGCGCTGCCTACAACGACTATATCGTGAAGCTGTTCACGCTCACGGGTACTTCCGAAACGCAGGCCAAGGCGAACGCCAACGCCATCATGAAGCTGGAAACCGAACTGGCCCGCGCCCAGATGCCGCGCGTGGAAATGCGTGACCCGCAGAAAACCTACAATAAATTGTCGGTAAAGGATTTCTCCAAAAGTACCCCGCATTTTAACTGGCAGCAGATTATGCCTATGATGATGGTGACGGGCGAGGATACGGTACTTGTGAATAATCCGGCTTTTTTCGTGAAAGCGGACTCGCTGTTTAACGCTACCTCGTTGCCCGATCTGAAAGCCTACCTGACCTGGAATGTGCTGAAATCTTCGGCCAGCTACCTGAGCTCCGATTTTGTGGATGCGGCTTTTGCTTTCAACCAGGTACTTACCGGACAAAAAGTGCAGACTCCCCGCTGGCAGCGGATGTCCCAACTCACCGACCGCACTATCGGTGAATTGCTCGGCCAGCTCTACGTGAAAAAATACTTCACGCCCGCCGCCAAGCAGCGCATGGACGAGCTGATCAAAAATCTGGTGAAGGCCTACGAGCAACGCATCAACGGGCTGGAATGGATGAGTGCTGAAACCAAGGAAAAAGCGCTTGCTAAACTGCACAACTTCACGCCCAAAATCGGCTACCCCGACAAATGGCAGACCTACGAGGGATTGTATATCAAGCCGGGCACATTTTACGCCAACGTGAAAAACAGCGATGCCTGGGATTACAAAGACATGGTCAGTCGCCTGGGCAAACCCGTGGACCGCACCCGTTGGGGCATGACACCGCCCACGGTGAATGCTTACTACAATCCGGTACTTAACGAGATCGTGTTTCCGGCGGGCATTCTGCAATTCCCCTTCTTCGATCCCAACGCCGACGATGCGGTCAACTACGGTGGCATTGGTGCCGTAATCGGGCACGAGATTTCGCACGGCTTCGACGACAGCGGCAGCCAGTACGACAAAGACGGGTACCTCCGCAACTGGTGGACCGAAAGCGACCGCAAAAAGTTTGTCGGCCTGGCCGACCGCATTGTGGAGCAGTATAACAATTACACGGTGCTCGACACGATCCACGTCAACGGACGCCTGACGCTAGGTGAAAACATCGGTGATCTGGGTGGACTGAATGCCGCCTACACTGCCTTCAAAATGACACCCGAAGGGAAATCAGACAAAAAGATCGACGGATTTACGCCCGACCAGCGTTTCTTCCTGGCCTGGGCGCAGGTATGGCGCACCAACATCCTGCCCGAAGCCGCGGCCCAGCAAGTACTCGTTGACCCGCACTCGCCCGGCGAATGGCGCACCATTGGCCCGCTCATCAACATGGATGCCTGGTACGAAGCGTTTAACGTGAAGCCAGGCGACAAGCTGTACGTGAAGCCGGAGGACCGGATTTATTTGTGGTAAGGAAGCAGTTTTATCGGCGGTCGGCTTTCGGCCTTTTCATTAGTGCAGGAAGCAACAACGATATTGATCGAATAACAAAAGGAAGGGCCTGGCAGAATTCTGCCAGGCCCTTCTTACTATAAGCCGGAAGCCTATGGCCGACGGCCAATCGCCTAAAATACAATCGGTACCTCCACCATTCCTGTGCCCCAGGCCATACGCATGAGTACTTCCTTGTCATTGCCTTTGGCAAACTGGATTGCGAAATTCTCGACAGATTCTGAAATTTCCTTTCCTGCCACGTTTACGCGCAGTACGTCATATTTCGGGTCGTAGCTATACGCACCCCACTGATCCAGGTCGCTGCTCAGGATAATGGTCATATCCTGGCTTTGCTCATTGGCCTGAGCCAGCAGCGCGTAAGTACCGGCTTTAACCTTCTTGCCCATGATCGTGGCGTCCTCGTAGAACTTGATTTCGGGGGCTTCGTTGGCACCCACACGCCACACTTTGCCGATCGGAATCAGATTGCCGACTACCTCGCGGCCATTCAGGGCAGGACGGCTGTAAATGACCCGTACCTTGGCGGTTTCGCCTTTTATCTTATCGGGCGCAAACTTGCGATCGTGAGCGTAGTCATCAGGGTAATAGGCCATGTCCATCGGACTTTTGTCGATGCCCCGGAAAGTCTGGGCCTGGGCTTTGAATGTGAAAAGTGCGCAAATGCACAGAAGTAAAGCGGTAGTTTTCATTGTTTGGTTGGTTGTTTCTTGATTCATAAATATTAATAAACGCGCCTCGAAGATAGCTAGTCAGGAATGAAAGTCCGACATAAGTATAAAAAAACTCCGACTCAACGAGCCGGAGTTTCTGCACTACATGTATTCGATTCATTTTAGATAGGTTAAGTCTTGACCGCAATTTGCGGCTCTTATCTTGGGCCCCGGCTCCGGCTTGATGAACTCGAAGAAGAACTCCGGCTGCTGGAACTCGGCGCACTGGTCCGCGCTGCACTCGATTGGGACGATGACCGACTGCTCATGGATGGGGCAGGTGTACTTCTCGATGAGGACCGTGAGGGTGCCGAATAGCTGCTATTGCTTCGGGAACGGCTACTGCTGCTCGGCTGGCTTGGTGCACTCCTCACGCTCGGCGCTGAACGGGTTTGCGGAGCACTCGAACGGCTGCGGGATTCGTAGCTAGGAGGACTACTTACACTCGGACTACTGCTGCGAGAGCTGTTGCCTGAGTCGTAAGATGGCGTGGCTGAACTCCGGCTGCTGGATTCGTACGCGCTTCCGCTGCGTGAGCGGCTGGAAGATTCGTTGGCATCGTAGGTACGGCTTGACGAAGGTGCGGTACTTTCGTAGCTGCTGCGGCCATTGCTGCTGTTCTCATTGCTGCCATAGCTGCGGGAAGAGCGGCTTGAAGTACCTGCATCGTACGTGCGGCCATTTATGCTGCCGCTATTATCACGACTCTGGCGATCGAGGCCACTGCGGCTTGTATCATCGGCGCGGTAGGTACGGTTGCTGGTACCCGATCCATTGTTTGAGGCGTAGCGATTGCCCCGGATTTCTTCGGCACGATAGGTAGGAATAGTACCACGCGTAACGCGCTCTACTTCCCCCCGGCTAGGGCCATAGGAATACTGATAATTTCGGTTGTCGTTATAATAGTAGTTGTTAATGACCGTGGTGCGGCCGAAGAAACTATTATAACGGTAGCGGGGCACACAGTAGCCGAACACGTTGCGGTTGAACAGGTGACGTCTCGGGATAAACACCCAGTAATTAAGTGGGATGTTGAAAGAAACACCTACCCGTACACCCGGCCACATAGGCGCCCAGCCATAATAGTCATTGTTCGAGCGCCAGTCAACCCAGGCGGGCCCCCACTCGTAGCCAGGTACCCAGGCCCAGCCACGGTAATCGTCGTAAAACCAGCGGCCATAATGGAAAGTAGCCCAGCCCCATGAGAAATCCGAAACCCAGGTGTTGCCGAACTCAGTCATCACCCAGCGACCATCGGTACCATAAGGCTGGAAGTTTCGTCCTACGTCGTAGGGCGTCCACACGGAACCGTAGCGCGGGTCCGATGACCAACTGCCGTAGGGTGAGAGTTCGTTATAAAAATACTGGAAGTTGACTGCACCGCCGCGTTGCGCCTGCGCCTTTTGGGTTCCCAGCAAGCCTAGTGTCAGGAAGGCCAGGAGGAGGAAGGTTTTTGAATTTTTCATGGCTAATAAATTTTGAGTGTTAGGAACGGGTAAGCAATTCTTGGACAGGAAAGCCGGCAACGGGTTTAATATTCTGACTGATTGGTGCTTAATGATTTTATTTAAACTGTAAACTTGGCCTGAAAAGTATACAAGTTAAGAACTCGAAAGGATAAAAAAAAATTCCAGGCCCGCTTTTTTGACAAATAAATCCCCCGATCCCCCTACGCCCGACAAAAAACTTTATTATCAGGAAGTAACAACCTTGCAGCGTAGTTGTTGTTCCTGACAGAACCGAAATTTTATCATGGTCACCAGAGCGGATAAACCAACAACTTGATGGATACTTATGTCATTGTACTGCTTATTGTCGGTCTTGCCTCGCTAGCCATGGCCTGGATGCCCGCCATCACTGAGAAAACCAAAATTTCCTACGCTATTCTGTACGTGCTATTGGGGGGCGTTTTGTACATTTTTGGTGATAGTTTGCCCTTGCCTGATCCCATCCGCAAGCAGGAGTACACCGTGCATTTGACCGAGTTGGTTGTCATTATTTCGCTGATGGGAACAGGTTTGAAAATCGACCGCCCTTTTTCTTTCAAAAACTGGAACCTGCCTCTGCGACTGGTGAGTGTCACCATGCTTCTGAGCATTGCCGCCATTAGCCTGCTGGCATGGCAGTTCCTGCAGTTTGATCTGGCTTCGGCTCTGTTGCTTGGCGCAGTGCTGGCTCCCACCGATCCCGTACTGGCGGCAGACGTCCAGGTAGGCGAACCACAGGAAAATGAGCGTAATGACGTGAAGTTCGCTCTCACCGCCGAAGCCGGACTCAACGACGGCCTGGCGTTCCCCTTTACCTGGCTGGCAATCGTACTGGCCCAAATCGCCGGTACCGGCGAAGGCAGCCTTACCGACTGGCTGCTCACTGATTTTTTTTACCGCATTATCGTTGGCGCGGTGGTGGGGTACTTGCTGGGGCGGTTGCTGGCATTTCTCATTTTCCGGAAATCCAGCAAAAAAAGCATTATTGAAATGAACAACGGCTTCATCGCCCTGGCAGCGACGTTGGTCATTTACGCCTTCACTGAAATGCTTCATGCGTATGGTTTTATGGCTGTGTTTATTGGCGCGGTGACACTACGTAACTCCGAGATGCAGCACGAATTTCACAATCAGCTGCATTCTTTCACCGATCAGATCGAGCGTATTCTGGTGGCGATCGTGCTTATTCTTTTTGGAGGCAGCCTGGTCAGCGGTGTACTGGAAGAATTGTCGGGACAAATGGTTGTCCTGGGGTTGGTTTTTGTTTTCGTCGTTCGTCCCGTGGCGGGGTACCTGGGGCTATTGGGGACGGATTTGCATCCGTTACAAAGAGGAGCCATATCGTTTTTTGGGATTAAAGGCATCGGCTCATTTTTCTATCTATCCTTTGCTCTGGCAGAAGTCAATTTCGCCAATGCCCGCGAGATTTGGTCGATGGCCGCCTTCACAGTGTTGGTTTCGCTGATTACGCATGGTGTCACCGCAGCTATCAGCATGAAAAAGATCGAGGAGAAATTTGCCGGACAGCCCGCCGAGGAGGTTGATTTGCCCGCTAAGGAGCCGTAACTTGCGGGTCAGCCCCCGAATGTTCAGAAACTTTGCACTCACTATCCAATACAACTACTTTGTGCCGGACCGCTTTGTGTCTTTTCACCATAGCACTTCTGTGCTTCTCGTGTCATCGCATGCCCATCGATTCCGTTGATTTGCAGGAAGGAGTTTCGGAAGCGCTGGCCCGCAACCGGAAGCAGGTGCTGAGCAACATCACCTACAAGCTTTCATTCGACATTCCCGCGCAGAAAGACAGCCCTATTCCCGCCACAGAAAGGATCACCTTTGATTGGCAGAAAAACACCAACTCACTTTCGATCGATTTCAAGGAAAAGGAGGATCATCTCCAGAAAATTCGGGTCAACGGCAAGGACGTGCCCCTTGTTTTTGAGAAGGAGCATGTTCAGATCGCGGCGGAGTACCTGAAAAAAGGAAAGAATACGGTGGACATTGACTTCATCGCCGGGGACTTGTCGCTCAACCGCAATGCCGAGTATCTCTACACTCTGCTCGTCCCTGACCGCGCCCGCACGGTGTTTCCCTGCTTGGACCAGCCTGATTTGAAGGCCAGCTTCGAACTATCACTAACCGTTCCGGCGGATTGGATTTCTGTGTCTAATGCTCCTTTGCGCGATAGCGTGATTTCAAGAATGCAGAAAAGCTATCATTTCCATCCCTCCGACCTTCTGCCGACTTACCTTTTCTCTTTTGTCGCCGGCAAGTTTGATCGTGTGGCGCGGACGCCCGGTGGACGCGAAATGACGCTGTATCACCGCGAAACGGATACTTCCAAAATCCGGCTCAGCCTGGATCCGATCTTTGAAACCCACGCCGACGCATTGGGCTTCATGGAAGACTACACGCAGATAAAGTACCCTTTCCAGAAATTCGACTTCGCGGCCATTCCTGATTTCCAGTACGGTGGCATGGAACATGCGGGGGCTATTCAGTACAAGGCGGCAAGTTTGTTTTTGGATAAAGGAGCAACACGCAACCAGAAAATGAGCCGCATCAAACTACTGGCCCACGAAACAGCCCACATGTGGTTTGGCGATCTGGTAACGATGCGCTGGTTCAACGATGTGTGGATGAAAGAGGTCTTTGCTAATTTCATGGCTGACAAAATCGCCAAGGTTGCGCAGCCACTGAGCAACTACGATCTCGAGTTCCTGATTTCACACTTCCCGACGGCCTACGGCGTGGATCGTACCGAAGGACCCAATGCCATCGGTCAGCCGCTCGACAACCTGAATCAGGCCGGGACAATGTACGGACCGATTATCTACCACAAAGCGCCCATCATGATGCGCCAACTCGAGCGCCTTATGGGGCCCGATGCCCTGCGTGATGGCCTGCGCGAGTACCTGAAAAAATACGCTTACGGCAACGCCACCTGGCCCGATCTGATCGCGATTCTTGATAAATACACCCCCATCGACCTCGCCGCCTGGAACAAGGTATGGGTGAACGAAACGGGGCGGCCTCGCTTCGATTACAACTTAAATGCTTCCGCCGGGAAAATTACCAACCTGACCATCACCCAGCAGAGTGAGGACGAGTTTGACCGGACTTGGCCTCAGTACTTTGAAATAGCCCTCATTTACCGGGATAGGGTGGAGGAGCTGACGGTCAACATGAACGCTGATACGGTCTTGGTGCCGGAGGTAGTTGGGCGCGACATGCCGCTGGATATCCTGATGAATTCTTCGGGACAGGGCTATGGCCTTTTCCCCATGAGCCGGAATATGGTCGTGCAACTACCCGCGATCGCCAGCCCACTGATGCGTGCCTCTGCTTACATCAGTTTGTACGAAAATATGCTCAATAAAAATCCGGCGATCCCGCCCACCCTGCTGGCCGATCTGTACGTGAAGATGCTGGACAAGGAAACAGAGGAGTTGAGTCTGGACTTGATCACTGACCAGCTTTCCCATATTTTCTGGCAATTCATGAAGCCCGAGGCACGCAAAGCCTGGGCAGACTATCTGGAAAAGAAGGTGTGGGAAGCGCTATCACGGATCGAGGACGGCAACAAGAAAAAAATCGTCTTTAAGCTTTACCAGAACATTGCTGAAAGCCAGGAAGCCAAAGATCGCCTCTACGAAATCTGGAGAACCCAGCAGGCCCCGGCGGGCGTCACACTTACCGAAGACGACTACACGTCGCTGGCCCTGGCACTGGCCGTGCGGGAGTATGGTACTTCTGACATTTCTGCAAAAAATATTCTGGAACAACAACTGACCCGTGTCAAGAATCCTGACCGCAAAAAACGGCTGGAATTTATGCTGCCCGCTCTGTCGGCTGATGTTTCGGAAAGGGACGCTTTCTTCAATTCTTTAAAAGAAGAGAAAAACCGTGAACACGAATCCTGGGTGACGGCGGCTTTGGGATATCTGCACCATCCGTTGCGGATAGAGGCTTCTCAAAAGTACCTGCGCCCGAGCCTGGATTTACTGGAAGAGATTCAAAAAACAGGCGACATCTTTTTCCCCGAAGCCTGGCTCCGGGCTACATTGGGTTCGTACCAATCGACGGAAGCCGAGCGGATCGTCAGAAGTTTCCTGCAGGAACACCCCAACTATAATCCACGCCTGAAAGCCAAACTCCTGCAATCCGCCGATAACCTTTTCCGGGCTGAGAGGATTGTGAATTGAGGCTATCGGATTTATAAGAAGAAATCTATTGGTTCGCAGCAGTGGCTATCCAGCCCTACAAGCAAGTACACAAATCAACCGCAGAATGGACGTCATTCAAGACTACTTAAACAAATGCCGCTCAATCACCGACACCGTCGAAAGCCAGAAACCGGAAATCCAAAAGGCCGCGCGCTGGTTTGCCGACAGCATCCTGGCGGGGCGGATGGTGCACGTCTTTGGTAGTGGCCATAGCCGGATCATGGTCGAGGAAATGTGGCCGCGTTATGGTTCTTTTCCAGGCTTTAACCCAATCGTGGAGCTTTCTTTAACCTTCCATAACCTAGTGGTGGGAGCCAATGGACAGCGGCAGGCGATGTTTCTGGAGAATGTCCCCGGCCTGGCCGACCGTATCCTGCGCAATTTCGATTTGTCGGAGAAGGATGCCGCTCTGGTCATTTCGTCGAGCGGCTGCAATGTCGTACCGATCGAAATGGCGGAGCTGTTTCAGAAAAGCGGCGTAAAAGTCGTAGCTTTGATTACCAGTGCGCATTCCAGCCAAAGTACCTCTAAACGCACCGACGGAAAAAAACTGGGCGATTTTGCCGACCTGATTCTCGACACGGGCGCCCCCGTCGGCGACGCGATGGTGAGTATTCCAGATCTGGACACTCCCGTTGCCCCGGGAAGTACCATCGGCGGCGCGATGCTGGTCAACTGCATTAAGGCCGAAGTGGCCCGATTGCTCACCGAGGCCGGGCAGCCGCCCAAAGTACTCAGCGCGGGCGTGGTAGTTGGCGCGGAAAAAGCCGTCGAATTGTTCGAGTCGGCCTACGATGAACACGCCCACCGATTGGCCAGACTTTACGAAAAAGTAGGGCAGGGACAACGGCCCAAATTGTGATGAACCCATTTTTGACCTGATCGATGAAATTACATTCCGTTGCTTTGCGCGACACCGGCCAGTTTCCGCCGCTTCTGCTCGATTATCTGGACCAAAAACCGGAATTGAAGGCATTTTACAGCGTATTTCCCAGTGTTGATGAAGCTGGAAAAGCAATTGACCAACGCGCCGGTTTCGACTCAGCCAAGCGGCAAACGTTGGTGGAAGTGCTGACGAGGCAGTACAAAGGCATCGCGGATGCGCCCGATTTCAGCGTTTTACTGGACGAAAGTACCTTCACTGTTACCACGGGCCACCAGCTGAATATCTTTACCGGGCCGCTGTACGTGATTTACAAGGTCGTCACCACGATCAATCTGGCGCGAACGCTGAAAGAAAATTATCCCGAGTACAACTTCGTACCCGTTTACTGGATGGCGTCCGAAGACCATGATTTTGAGGAAATCGCTTCCTTCAATCTCTTTGGCAGGAAATACACCTGGCCCGGCGACCATGTGGGGGCGGTGGGGCGTCTCGACCCACAGGAACTGGAAACCGTGTTGAACACGTTGCCCGAGTCGGCGCCGCTATTCGAGAAAGCCTACCTCGAAAACAAAACGCTGGCGGATGCGGCCCGATGTTACATGCACGAGCTATTCGGTGCGGAGGGGCTCATAACGGTTGATGCCGATGACCCGGCTTTGAAAAAACACTTACTGCCTGTCATTGAAGATGAACTTTTCAACCAGAATTCCAGCCGTTTGGTGGAAGAGACTACCCGGGAACTGGAAGGGCTGGGCTACCACACGCCCGTTCACGCGCGGGAAATCAATCTGTTTTACCTGACCGACGGGCTGCGCGAGCGTATCATCCGGCAGGATGGTACTTTCAATGTTCTGAACACCAGGCTGGAATTTACGGACGAAGAAATCCGGCAGGAAATGAACGAGTATCCCGAGCGGTTCAGCCCGAACGTAGTACTCAGGCCATTGTACGAAGAAATTATTCTGCCGAACCTGGCCTACATCGGCGGACCATCGGAGGTGCCCTACTGGTTGCAGTTGAAAGGAGTGTTTGATCATTTCGTCGTACCCTTCCCGATGCTGATTCCACGCAATTTTGCCTTGTACGTCGACGCCGCCAGTCGTCATCGGCTGGAAAAACTTGATTTATCCTACGGAGATATTTTTAAGGAGAAACACCAATTAAAACACGATCTGGTCGAGCGGATATCGGAATACCCGCTGTCGCTGGATCTGGAAAAGTACGCGTTCGCCGAGGTACTTGCCAAGGTGGTAAACAAAGCGCTGGACGTGGATGTGACGATGGAAAAAGCCGTGTTGGCCGAGCGGGCGAGACTATTCAACTCGCTGGAAAAACTGGAAAAGCGGATTCGGCGGGCCGAGGAGAAAAAACACGACATTCAGGTCGGACAATTGCAGAACCTGCTGGATACGTTCTTTCCCAACGGTTCAGCGCAAGAGCGCCACGATAATTTCCTGAATTTTTACCTCAACAATCGGAATTTCATTTCGATTCTCCTCGAACACTTCGACCCTCTGGATTTCAAGTTTAATGTTTTGGAAGAATAGGCAGCGAGGCTAACCGCAGCGTATGCCAGACTTTTGAGTGATTTGCGTTCAGTAAGGTGAAGAAAAAAGAGATTCGAGAAATTTTCCTGAAGAAAAGGGCAGTCACGAATCTGGCCGACAATGAGCGGATCGCCGCCAGGCTAAGAGAAGTGTTGTCTGGAAGCTCAATCAGCCTCGTCCATTCTTTCGTAGGCTGTCGGACAAGAAGCGAGGTCGATACAAAGGGTATTCGCCAGCTCCTGCGAATTCAACTTCCATCTATACAGTGGGCCGCGCCCCGCATGATTCCCGGTACCAGCAAATTACAAAACTACCTCTGGAACGACGAAACAGTATTGATCTCTAACCGCTGGGGAATTGAAGAACCCGGTGCCGGTACTTCTCAACCGGTAGAAATACAGGCGATTGATGCAGTACTAGTACCCTTGCTAGCCTTTGACCAAAAAGGACACCGCGTAGGGTATGGCGGCGGTTTCTACGATCGCTTCCTGGCCCAATGCCGACCCGACACGCTTAAAATCGGGCTCTCCGCTTTCGAAGCGATTGAGGAAATTGAAGATGCAGACGAATGGGACGTGAAGCTGAACTATTGTGTGACACCTACTAATATATACCACTGGAACAGTTGATTTTAACTACTCTCTGAAAGATTTTTTTGTACTTTTGCCCCCAATTTTTACTAAAACCATTTTACTAAAATGAAAATCGCAGTCGTAGGCGCTACCGGACTGGTAGGCAGCGAAATCCTTAAAGTACTGGCCGAGCGTAATTTTCCGGTGACGGAGTTACTGCCCGTGGCCTCTGAACGTTCTGTTGGCAAGGAAATCACGTTCAAGGGTAAACAGGTGAAAGTGGTCAGCTACCAGGACGCGATCAAGGCCGGACCGGCAGTGGCGATTTTCTCGGCTGGCGGCGGTACTTCGCTGGAACTGGCCCCCAAATTCGCCGCTGCGGGCATTACCGTGGTAGACAATTCTTCTGCCTGGCGCATGGACCCTACCAAGAAGTTGGTCGTGCCGGAAATCAACGCTAACACGCTGACCCCCGAAGACAAAATTATTGCCAATCCGAACTGCTCCACTATTCAAATGGTGCTGGTTCTGAATCCTTTGCACCAAAAATACAAGATCAAGCGGGTGGTAGTTTCGACTTATCAGTCGGTGACGGGTACTGGGAAGGAAGCCGTGGATCAACTCTTTGCCGAGCGCAGGGGCGACGACACGGTCAAGAAGGTGTACCCGCATCCGATCGACCTCAACGTGCTACCGCATATCGACGTCTTCCTTGACAATGGATATACCAAGGAGGAGATGAAGATGACCAACGAAACCAAGAAGATCATGGGCGACGACAGCATTGCTGTTACCGCCACCGCCGTGCGCATCCCGACTATGGGCGGTCACTCAGAGGCGGTTAATATTGAGTTTGAGAATGAGTTCGACTTGGATGAAGTACGCGAGCTCCTGAGCAATGCCGATGGTGTGGTACTGCAGGACGATCCCAAAAACTTCGTTTACCCTATGCCGCTAACCGCGCATGGTAAAGACGACACTTTCGTGGGCCGCATCCGCCGCGACGAAACTCAGCCCAAGACGCTTAACCTGTGGGTAGTGTCTGACAACCTGCGCAAGGGTGCGGCAACCAATGCTGTGCAGATCGCTGAGTACCTCGTGCAACACGATTTGGTGGATGTAGCCGAAAAAGTGTAAGTTTGTCTTTAACAATCTGATACCAATAATTCGAAAAGCCGCTCCTGCTGAGATCAGGAGCGGCTTTTTTCTATTGATCAGGATGCTTTTCAGCGGGTGTAGGCTGTTTACAAACTCCCTGTCTTTCCGCCATCCACCGGAATGTTGATGCCACTAATGCTCGCGGCAGCCGGACTACATAAAAAGGCCACGGCCGCAGCTACCTCTTCTGCCTCGGCGAAGCGTCCTACCGGAATCTCGGCCTGCATCTGGGCGGCCAAGTCTTCGGGTGTTCGTTCCTGGGCTTCGGCCCTCATGTTGAGCACCGCATCCAGGCGGCCGGTTTTGGTATAGCCCGGTAGTACATTGTTCACCGTAATACCATAACGGCCCAGTTCCAGCGACATGGTCTTGGCCCAGTTGGCCACCGCTGCCCGGATGGTATTGGACACGCCGAGACCCACAATGGGTTGCTTCACGGAGGTACTTATAATGTTGACGATGCGGCCGAACCGGGCATTTTTCATGGCGGGTACCACAGATTGCGTCAGGATTTGGTTGTTGACAAGGTGCATCTGGAAAGCCTGCTGGAATTGATCCGTCTCGGCGTCCAGAATGGCTCCACCCGCCGGGCCGCCCGTGTTGTTGATCAGAATATGCACGTCAGGTACCAGTCGCAGGTACTCGTCGATGGAAGTCTTGACACCCGCATTATCCATAAAGTCGGCCACGACAAAGCGGTGGATCTGACCGAGCGACGTGTCGAGCGTATCCACGACTTCCTTTAATTTTTGTTCGTCACGCGCCATGAGAGTGACGTTGGCGCCCAGTAGGGCTAATTCGATGGCGGAGGCAAGGCCAATGCCTTGGGTACTACCGCAAACGATGGCGGTTTTTCCGGTGAGGTCGAGATTCAATGTAGTGGAAAGTTGCGAGTGGATAATAGTTATAGAAGCGCCTGAGTAGAATCGAAGGACGCCTAACTGAACGTCTGCGCGATCTTCATCGCCACACCCATGTCGCCTTCAATTTTCAGCTTGCCTGTCATGTAGGCCATCATTGGATTCAGGTCACCATCCAGCATTTTCAGGGCGTTGTTGGTAGATATTTTCAGGGTGCAATCGGCGTCTTTGTCTTCGTTGGCGACGACATTGGGTACTTGGGTTGTGTCTATAAAAACAAAACCTTCGTCGGTTTCGAACTTTACTTTGGCTTTGGTGTCACTATCGGTGCCGACGACGGTGCGGATTCGGTCGGTCAGGGTATTCAGGCTCATGAAGCTGGGGATTAATGGTAAACTGATTTTTTACAAGTATAAGCAATGTGCGAGAAAAACTGACTGTCTCTTTTAAACAAACCTATAAGCTTCTATTATTCAAAGACAGGATCTGAATCTTCACGCCCGCAGCCGCGCCACAACCTCTTGCACGTGCTGGATCGTCTCTGCAATCTCTTCCTCTGTAGTAAATCGTCCCAAACTAAACCGCACTGACGCATGGGCCAGGTCGTCGGGGACACCCAATGCTTTCAGCACGTAAGAAGGTTCAACCAAAGCCGAGGTGCAGGCCGAGCCGTTAGAAACTGCAATGCGGTTAAAGGCCATTAACAAAGCTTCCCCATCCACGCCTTCGAAGGAAAGGTTGGTAGTTTGCGGTAGACGCTTTTCCTGGTTACCATTGATGCGCACATCGGCTACGGTTTCCAGAATTTCCTTTTCTAGCTGATCGCGTAAGGTCTTAAGCCTTTCACGCTCAGTGGGCATGGTGGCGGCGGCCAAACGACAGGCTTTGCCAAAACCCACAATACCCGGCACGTTCAAAGTACCTGACCGTAGCCCGCGCTCGTGGCGGCCACCATCCAGCTGTGCCGTCAAATTGGTGCCTTTGCGCACAAACAAAGCCCCGACCCCTTTGGGGCCGTAAAGTTTGTGCGCCGACAGACTTAGCAAATCTACGCAGTCATACTCTACGCCAACGGTGATTTTGCCCGCCGCCTGGGTGGCATCGGTGTGGAAAAATACCCCATTTGCCCGGCACAGTGCCCCGATGTCGGCAATGGGCTGGATAACGCCAATTTCATTATTGGCATACATGACAGATACCAGCAAAGTATCCGGCCGCAGGGCTTGCTCGATTTGGCGAAGGTTGATGAGTCCGTCGGGAGCGGCCGTAAGGTAGGTTATTTCAGCTCCTAAGGCTTCAAGATGCTGACAGGCGTCCAGCACGGCCTTGTGTTCGGTAACTACCGTGATGATATGCCGCCGTTCTGCGCCCGCTGCTTCGTAGGCACCCTTCAACGCCAGATTATTGGATTCAGTGGCCCCGCTGGTAAAGATTATTTCTTTCTCCGTCGCGCCGATCAGCTTCGCTACTTGCTGCCGGGCGTCGGCCACGGCATCGGCAGCTTCCCAGCCGTAGAGGTGGGTGCGGCTGGCGGCGTTACCAAAACGCTCCGTGAACCAGGGCAGCATCTCTTTCAATACGTGCTGATCTACGGGCGTGGTAGCGTTATAGTCGAGGTAGATGGGTGGAGTCAAGGTATATTTGAATAAGTCTTACGTTTTATCTGATAGATCGAGCAGTCCTGATCGTCAAATCTCTTTTTTTCAACAAACTCAAAGCCAATACGTTCGTAAAACCTGTGCGCACGGGTATTGGTTTCCAGCGGGTCTACCCAGACGGAGTCTACCGTGGGGATGGCAAAGCATCGGTCAAGAGCCAGCCGCATCATTTGGGTACCGTATCCTCTTCCCAGGTCGGATGCCTCGCCGATCCATATATCGATGGCTCTGCGACCATCCGGTACGTCCCCCCAATAACGGGTGTCTTCCAATCTGGGATCGATGATTTGCACAAAACCAATCGGACGGCCTTCCAGCTCGGCGATCAATTGCTCCCGCCATACGGGTGAACGCTGCAGTTCCGTTTCCCATTGCCAGTCGTCGTCGGGGTCGGACTCCAGTACATGGGGTTGTTCGTCCCATTGCTTTAGAAGCGACAGGTCGTCAGGCGTGGCTGGCCGGAGAGATAGGGTGGAAGAGGCGTTTTTCATCAACTCAATAGCCCGCCGTCACGAATGCCGGGTGCACCGATCTGGTGCGGGCGGCGTCCAGCAGTTTGGTCATACGTTGTAACTCGGCGGGCTGCGTGGGGGCGAGGTCGTTCTGTTCGCCCAGGTCGTCGGCCAAGTTGTAGAGTTCAGTTTTGGTAGGTTGGCCTGTTTCGACGAAACGCACGATTTTCCAATCGCCCTGGCGAAGGCACTGCGAAAAACCTCGCTCGTGGAATTCCCAGTAGAGCGTGCGGTTAGTGGCGGCTTTGGGAGCTTCGTTCTTTTTTAATAAAGACACTAGCGACGTGCCGTCCAAAGCCGTCGGCTTGGCCGGACTGCCGCTCAATTCCAATAGCGTGGGCAACCAGTCCCAGTTGGCGGTGGCGAAGTCGGTGATTTGGCCGGGTTGGATGGTGCTTGGCCAGCACGCGATTCCGGGGACACGGATGCCGCCTTCGTACATGTCGCGCTTCACTCCGCGTAGCGGGCCGCTGCTCCGGAAGAACTCCACGTCATCGTGGTCGCGACCCCCTTCTACGTGAGTGCCGTTGTCGCTGGTGAAAAAAATCAGCGTGTTTTCGGCCAGACCCAATTCGGCGAGTTTGGCGCGGACATCACCCACGTAATCGTCGATGCGGCTCACTACGGCAGCGTAGGCGGCTCGGGGCTGCATTTGTCCGCCGTAGTGCAGGCCGGGGTAAGGTTTTTCGGGAGCAAAAACACTGTTGCCGTCTTTGTCCTGGTATCGGCTCAGTATTTTATTTGTCGTGACCAGTTCGGCGTGGGGAATGGTTAGCGATAGATAAAGAAAAAATGGCTTCTCCTTGTTTTTGTCGATGAATTCCAAGGCTCTTTCCTCTATGTAATCATTCGCAAAACTACTCTGTCCGCCCTCGGTTCGGACCCGTTCGCGTATCGGCTTATTGCCCTGAACAAAATTCCACACAATGCCGGGGAACTGAAAGTGCGCCTCCACATGATGCAGAAAGCCAGTAAACTTACTCCAGCCTTTCAGATCGGGCATTCCGGTAGTGTTCATGTCGCCCAAGCCCCACTTGCCAAACATACCTGTGGTGTACCCTTGCTCCTGTAAGTATTGCGGCAATATTTTATCCTGAGGACGAAGGGGAATCTCGCCGTTACCCCGGATGTAGCTGTGTCCGGTGTGTTTACCCGTCATGAGCGAACATCGCGACGGGGCGCAGACAGTACTTCCGGCGTAAAAACTTGTAAAGCGCAGTCCGTCGGCGGCCATTTGATCCAGGTTGGGCGTCTTGATTTTCTCTTGACCGTATGCGCCCACATCGCCGTAGCCGAGATCGTCGGCCATGATATAAACAATATTGGGCTTAACGACTTTTGGGCTTGCTTTTGGAATGAAAGCAAGGATACCCAGGCCAGCCAGGATTGATACTATAAACAGGATTGATACTATAAAGGTGATTTTTGGGGATTTCATAAGCGTAGGTTACGTAGTTTCACAACTTTACTTTGCGGCGGGAGTGAGAGAAGAGCCAGGGCAGTAGTTGCGGTTCCGCAAAGGCATTATCCCAACTATTGTGGTTGACGCCCGGATATTCGGTGTACTGGACGGGTACTTTCAAGGCTTTGAGTTTATCGACCATTCGCCGTGAGTTCTCCACAGGAACTACCGAGTCGGCATCACCGTGGAAAACCCAAAAGGGCGTTTTGCGGACGCGCTTGTCGTAGGCCTGCACGTCGGCTCCACCGCAGATGGGCGCGGCGGCGGCAAAGGTTTTGGGGTGCTGGTAGACTTGCTCGAATGTGCCCATGCCGCCCATCGACAATCCCATGATGTACAGCCGGTGCTTGTCCACGCTTTCTTCTCCAACTACTTGTTTTACCAAATCGTATGCTGCTACCAGCGGCCAGTTCGATGGCCGTTGATAATCGAATTCAAACGTCATGGGCCGTTTGTCGCGGTCCACCTTTACCGAAGCCCAGTAACTTTCCGGCGGGCACTGTGGCGCGATCACGATAGCCGGGAATTTTTCGCGGTTTTGTGCTTCTAGGAACATTTTGCCTCCGTGAACGAGCTGTTTCTCGTTGTCGGTACCGCGCTCCCCGGCCCCGTGCAGAAACAGGATGAGAGGGTACTTTTTGCTCTTGTCATAATTTTCTGGAAACAGCAGGCGGTAGGGGAGCGTGTTTCCATCAGCGGTCTTGAACTCCCGCTTCTCGTATTGGCTTAAATCCTGTGCGTAGGAAAATTTGTAGCCGGAGAGTAGGAGTAGCAGTACGGCAAATCGAGCAATAGCGTTGTTTTTCATGGTCATCTCAAATAAAACAGTTAGGGACAAAAAGAGAATTTTAGATTCCTTTTACCCAAAAATACATTTTAATCGATTGAAACGCCGTCAGCCGTGATCTTGCGCAACACGGACGCAAACTGACTAGGTAGTTTTGGGAAAAAGTGGGTATTTTGTTTCGAGAGCTACTTATTGAAGAGTGCTCAGACCGGCTCGCACCGGGAATTCTCCCAGATATTATTCCAAGAACTCAAACAGCTTCTGAGAACGTTGAACATCGGAACGCTGACCTATAAAAATGCCATTAACTAAAGAACAAGCCCTCAAACAATATTTCGGATACGACACTTTTCGGCCGCAGCAGGCCGAAATCATCGACACGGTCCTGCGCGGTCAGGATTGTCTGGTACTGATGCCTACGGGTGGGGGAAAGTCGGTTTGCTATCAGGTGCCCGCTTTATTGCAGGAAGGGCTGACGGTAGTCATTTCCCCGCTTATAGCTTTGATGAAAGATCAGGTGGAAGCCCTCCGCGCCAATGGGATTGAGGCGGCTTATCTTAATTCCAGTCTGAGCAGCAGCGAACAGGATTCGGTGTTCTGGAAGGCCAAATTGGGAGAATTAAAACTACTGTACGTGGCTCCCGAGCGGCTGTTTTCGGGCAACACGATGGAGCTTTTCAAAAGCTGGAACGTGCAGCTTTTTGCCGTGGACGAGGCGCACTGCATCTCGTCCTGGGGGCACGATTTCCGGCCGGAGTACCGGCAACTCTCCTCGCTTAAAAACCATTTTCCCGGCGTGCCGGTCATTGCCCTCACCGCCACGGCCGACCGCGTGACGCGGCGCGACATTCTGGGGCAGTTAGGTGTGAAGAAGGCCCCGACTTTCGTGGCTAGTTTCGACCGGCCTAATCTTAGCCTGACGGTACTTCCAAGCCGCAAACGGCTGCCGCAGATCGAACAATTTCTGAAAAAACACCCCAACCAGCCGGGCATCATCTACTGCCTGAGCCGCAAGACTACCGAGACGGTGGCCGCTTCGCTCCAGAATCGTGACTTCCGAGCCGATTGCTACCACGCCGGTTTGTCAGCCTCCAAGCGTTCCAAGGTGCAGGAGCAATTTCTGAACGACGACATTCAGATCATCGTCGCCACGATTGCCTTCGGCATGGGGATCGACAAATCGAATGTCCGCTGGGTGATCCACTATAATCTGCCACCCAATGTCGAGAGTTTTTACCAGGAAATTGGACGGGCAGGCCGCGATGGTGCCCCCGCCGACACGGTACTTTTCTACGGTTACCAGGACATCGTCATGCGGCAGGACATGATCAACAATTCGGAGCAATCCAATGATCAAAAGGAACTGTTGCGGGCTAAACTTGAACGCATGAAGCAGTACGCCGAGGCTGATCTCTGCCGCCGGCGCATTCTGCTCAGCTACTTCAACGAAGCTGTGGAGAAAGACTGCGGCAATTGCGATGTCTGCCAGAACCCCCGCACCCGATTCGACGGTACTTTGCTGGCTCAAAAGGCGCTTTCGGGCATTGCCCGCACCGGTGAGCGCGTGGCGATGGGAATGCTGATCGACATTCTGCGCGGTAGCCGCAACCGTGCCCTGCTCGATCGCGGGTACGACCGACTGCCGACCTTCGGCGTGGGGCGCGACCTGCGTGGCGACGAATGGGCCGAGTACTTGAGCCAGATGCTCAACTCGGGAGTGATGGACATTGCCTACGACGAAGGCCATGCTTTTAAACTCAACGCTCTAAGCTGGCAGATCCTAAAAGAAGGCAAGACGCTGGAACTGGCCAGGTACATTCCGTTCTCCGAGCGAAAAGCCCGCGAAGAAGCCCTTGTACCTAAGGAAAAACCCAAACAGGAGATTATCCGAGACGCGTTGTTCGAGCAGCTACGCCTGCTTCGCAAGCAGATGGCCGACGCTCTCAATGTGCCGCCTTACGTGATTTTTTCGGACAAGACTGTCTCCGAAATGGCTCAGAAGCGGCCTGTCTCGGAAGCACAGATGCTGGAAGTATCAGGTGTAGGTACCGAAAAGTACCGGCGTTACGGCGAGGCCTTCGTAGCCGAAATTGTGAAGTTTGCCAAAGAAAATACCAAACCCGGCACCCGCGTAGTGAAGGGGATGACTTACCTCATGACGCACGAACTCTACGAAAAGGGCTTTACCCTCGATGACATTGCCCAACAGCGTGGCCTAACTACCTCCACCGTAGTGGCGCATCTGGTAAAACTACGCGACGAAGGCCACGATATCCAGCTTCGCCCGCTCATTTCGGACCGCACCTACGCCGAAGTACTGACTGCCGCTGACGAACTCAACTTCAAGCCTGGCGATCCGCTGGCCCCCTTGTTCGAGCATCTGGGTGAACGAATCGAGTACGGGATGATCAGACTGGCACTGGCAATCCGGGAAGGGGCGTGAATGTTTTGTTATATTTGTTGAAGAAAATTCAAATTTGGGTTATGACCGAAGAATTGATGTCATCCGAAATACAACAGCTTCCTGAGAGCCTAAAACAGGAAGTACTTCACTTTGCCCAGTTCCTGCGACAGGAAAAAACACGGAGACTGGAAAACAAGTCTAATACTAAGGAAAGGGTTTTCGGTATTTCGAAGGGGAGGTATAAGCTTGCTCCGGACTTCGATACTCCACTGGCTGACTTCAAGGATTATATGTGATGCGGTATTTACTTGATACGCACACTTTTCTCTATTATACAATATAACATTACTACTTCACCAAATCCTGGTATCCAATTAATTTTATGCCTTTCTTTTCGATCAGCGCCTTTACTTTCGGATCGGTGAATAAATTCGTCACGCCTTGCCGGTCTTCGGCGACGTTCTCATACCCAATATGATGAATGGCGCGTAGTTCGGCGTTGTCCAGGCCGGGATGCTCCACAAAGAGGTAAGTTTTGTCGGGTTGTACCTTGTCAAGCGCATTTATAAAGCTTTGCGCTTTCTCCGCTGGCGTGTTGCGTGGCCCCTCCATGGGTAGTCGCTGCACGGCGTAGTCATCCGGGTCGATATCGATTTTGTATTCTTGCGCCAGCCGCTTGGTCATTGTCGCTACTTCTTTCGACAAATTCGCGCAACCCATGTGCGCCGAAACATGGCTGATGCGCGGAATGTGCCGCAAGGCCATTTCAATCTGCGCCCGGAATTCCCGCTCCACGTCCTCGATTTTCCATTTATTCTCGGAGATAGACTGGCCGGGGTAGTTTTTGTTAGGGAAAATCATGGGATAAAAATAACCATCCTCATTTACCAGGCTTGACGCCGCCGTCAGGGGCCGCCACTTTACCAAATCCCATTCGCTGGTCAGAGCCAGGTGAATGCCTACATCGGCGGTGGGGATTTCTTTGAGCAGCTGTACTGCCTCGGGAAACCAAGGCGAGGGCACGATCACCTCAATGGACGTTTCGATACCGTTTTTGTACGACTCTACTAAAGCTAAATTGCCCGAGTGTGAAAATCCCATGTCGTCGCCGCGGACGATAAGGCGCGCGGGTAGTTTTTGAGCCAAACAGGTCGTGGCGCAAAAAATAAATAAAAAGAGCAGATTGGTTTTCATACGTTTTGAAACAGTTGGGGCTTACCATATAAAAAGACGCCAGCCAGCATCCCTACTGTACTTGCCAGCAAACCATAGATCAACGGCGGGTATTCGGTTTTCAGCCAAATACAAAAAAGCCAGGCACCCAGCCCTGATACCATCGAAAGCAAACAGCCCGCTTCGTTGGACCGCCGCCAATAGATTCCTGCGGCCAGCGGCACGAATAGCGAAACCAGGCTGAAAGCCGAGGACTCGGCCACGAGCTCGAAGATGCTCTCGCGGGTGGTGGCCATATAGATGCAGACAGCCGTAATCACCACAATGCCCACACGAATGACCAGCAGAAGTTGCCGGTCGGTGAGCTCCGGCCGGAAAAGCTTGACGACGTTTTCGCCCAGGACCGCCGCCGGGGCCATAATGGCGCTGCTTGTGGTGCTGAGAATAGCTGAAACCAAAGCCCCGAAAAACATGACCTGCAACGGCAAACTTGTGTGCAGCAGAACCATCTGCGGAATAATCATCTGCCCGTCCTGTTGCTCCAGTTCAGGGTATAGCAGATGGCCACAGAGAGCGATAAAAAGCGGAATGAGGGCTACGCTCAGGTACATGAAGGAAGAAATCAACGTAGCCCGTACGGCCGTTTGGGCCGACCGGGCTGACATAACCCGCTGGAAAACGTCCTGTTGCGGGATGGAACCCAGGCCGATCGTGATCCAGGCCGCGAAGTACTCAACCGAACCCTTGAAAGTGAACTCGGGGTAAAAACGAAAGAAGCCGTCAGGCAATTTTTCGGTGATGCGCTCGAGGCCCCCCGTTTTCTGATAGAGAATGAAAGCTACAATGCTCAGTCCTAAAATGATCAGGATGGTTTGTAGAAAATCCGTGATCGAGATGGACCACATGCCGCCCCAGACCGTATAAAGGATCACAACGCCCGAACTCAGCAGAATGCACTCTGTCAGCGACCATCCCAGTACGATTTTCAGTACGATTCCCATCGCCATTAGCTGCGCAGCGATCCAACTGAAATACGAAGGAATGATGAGTAAAGCCGACAATAGCTCCGCTCGCCGACCGTACCGAATCCGGTAATAGTCGCAGAATGTAATGATGTTCATTTTGTAAAGACGGCTGGCAAAGAATAGGCCAACCAGAAACAAACACAACGCGGCTCCGAAGGGGTCTTCGATGACGCCCAGCACTCCGTGCTGAATAAACTCAGCGGGAGCACCCATGATGGTTTCGGAACCAAACCAGGTGGCGAAAGTGGCCGAAGCTGCCAGAAGAAGTGGCAAGTTGCGCCCCGCCAGTACAAAGTCCTGGGTGGTGGAAACCCGCCGTGAAGCCCAAAGACCGATTCCCAGGTTGAGGGCCAGGTAGCCAAGAATGCAAGCTGCCAGCATGTAGTACGAATCGGGGCTAAAAAAGAACCGCTATTCACGGTTTGAACGATTCCGTTCTCAGCGTAAATAGCGGTCCAAAAGTGAGGATAATGGAATAATCAGAATTTCAACGCCCCCGGCAAATACTTCGCCACCAGGTCTTCGTAGTAAGGACGAAGCTTTTTCCAATCCGGCGGCGTAGGTACTTTTGAATACAAATCGTAAGGGTTAAATTTCTTCACCCATTCGAACATCGCGCGGTCGTGATCGTCGAGCAGGTGGTCGTAGCCATGTTCGCGATGCTGGGCGTAGAACGAATGGTAACGCAGCATGTACTGACCTTCTTCGGGCATGCCGTGCTTTGTCATTTGGTACACGTACTCATCATGCCCCCACGACATATGAACATTGTTCAGCCCGCAGTTTGGCTCATATACGCCATATTTGGTATTGTACCGCTCATCGTACGTATCAGGATTGGCAGCGAAGTATTCGGGATAGACAATCTT
The DNA here is from genome assembly GCF_014651615.1 of Persicitalea jodogahamensis. Taxonomy (GTDB): domain Bacteria; phylum Bacteroidota; class Bacteroidia; order Cytophagales; family Spirosomataceae; genus Persicitalea; species Persicitalea jodogahamensis. The sequence continues at coordinate 686,131 of NZ_BMXF01000001.1, forward strand.
ATCGGAATGGGCGCAGCCTACAGGGAAAGTGTCGCCCACGACGGCCCATTGCGGCTCACCAAACAGACAAAGTACCTTACCCATGTCGTGCATCAGCCCTACCAGCACAAACCAGTCGGGATGGCCGTCGGCACGAATGGCTTCCGAGGTTTGGAGCAGATGCTGCCACTGATCCAGGTCGGTATCGGGGTCCGAGTCGTCTACGAGGGTATTCAGGAAGTCAAAAGCTTCCCAGATTGGCATTTCTTTTTTGTCGAATTTAAGATATTCAGCTTCCTTCTCACGCACAAAGTCGTACGTCTGGTAGGTGTGATTCAGCCTGTAAAACTCCCGCACGGTGTCGCGGCCCGGCTCGTCGTAGTTGCGATAGTCTTCCTTGGCTTTTTCAAAAGGCTCAGGGTAGCGGGTCAGGACATCTTCCTCCCAGACATCGAGGCTCGGGAGCGGATTTTGGGTGTCAGCTTTCATGCTTATGAGTGTTTTTCGGTTATAAAGGATAAAATTACAGTTTTTTTAACAAAAAAAGCTTGGCTTATCAGAAGTCAAAGGCAGATTTCCTTACTTTACGAAAATCCATACCTTTGCCCCTCTGAAAACTAAACCACTCTTTCACTAAATTGACAAAGGCCGTTAGCTGTCAGCCAACTGCCGAATGCCCTCTGTATGGCCCAAATCGTTACCATCGGCGAAGTGTTGTTGCGCCTTAGTACCCCCGGGTTTTCCCGTTTCGAACAAGCCCGTTCCTTTGACGTTACCTATGCTGGCGGCGAAGCAAATGTAGCATCCGCCCTGGCCTATTGGGGCCATAGTACGGCTCACGTCACCCGTTTTCCTGATTCGCCCGTCGGTCGGGCGGCAGCGCAGTACCTCCGTTTTCACGGTGTAGACATCTCCCATATTCAGTTTGGCGGCCCCCGCATGGCGGTCTATTATCTCGAAACGGGCGCAGCCCTGCGCGGCAGCCAGATCGTGTACGACCGGGCGGGCTCGTCCTTCGCGACTGCCGAACCGCAGTCGTACGATTGGGACGAAATCCTGAAAGGCGCGACCTGGTTTCACTGGGCGGGCATCACACCCGCCCTCTCGCAAGAGGCAGCCGATGCTTGTCTACAAGGAATTCAGGCAGCTCGTAAAAAAGGAATCACCGTGTCGGGCGATATTTTTTACCGCTCCAACCTTTGGAAATACGGCAAGACGCCCGGCGACGTCATTCCTGAACTCACCGCTGGAACGGATATCGTGATTGCTAACCAGATCAATGTGAAGGAAATATTTGGCATCGAATGCACCGACTTTCCGGATGCCTGCGTCAAATTGCAGAAAGCCTTCCCGCAGGTGAGTCGGGTTGTAGACACGCAGCGTACTTCGCTTAGCGCCAGCCACAATTTGCTGAAAGCTTTCCTTTGGAATGGTGAAAAGATGCTCGAAACTGCCGACGTTGATATCAACCCTATAGTGGACCGCGTGGGTGGAGGCGACGCTTTCATCGCTGGGCTCATTCACGGCCTGTTGACTTTCGACGATGAGCAGAAAGCCCTGGAATTCGGGGTAGCAGCCTCGGCCATGAAGCACACCATCGAAGGCGACGCGCTCGTAAGCACCGAAGCTGAGGTGGAGGCCATCCGGCAGGGCGAGACATCGGGAAGAATAAAAAGATAAATTTTTTGGGTTACAGGGCCAAACGGTTCGGGGTTTGCGGACCTAATCGGCGCAAACAAGACGAAAACGTGCAGGGCCTTTGACCATTTGACCGTTTAACCATTAACCCTGATTTTTGAAATGGCGCATATTGATAAAGATACCGTACTCAATTCCTTATACTCGGGTGGTGTTTTGCCACTGTTTTACCACGATGATGCTGCCGTAGCTATCGAGGTACTTAAGGCTTCTTACCGGGCGGGCTTACGGGTGTTTGAATTTACGAACCGGGGTGGCAGCGCGCTGGCCACTTTTGAGCAACTTGTCGCCTACGCGCACGAACACTTGCCCGATATGGCGATGGGCATCGGTACCATCTACGACGACGAATCGGCGAATAAGTTCATTTACGCCGGAGCCGACTTCGTGGTGACGCCTGCACTCAACCCCGCCGTGGGAACAGCCTGTGCCGCCGCCGAAGTACCCTGGCTGCCGGGCGTGATGACGGTCACCGAAATATACAACGCAAGACAAGCGGGGGCTGAAGTGGTGAAACTATTTCCCGGCGAGGTACTTGGTTCGGGCTTTCTGAAAGCCGTACGCGGTCCGATGGCTGACCTGAAGATTATGGTGACGGGCGGCGTGAAGCCTACCCGCGAGAGCTTTGCCGAATGGTTTGGTGCGGGGGCCTACTGCGTAGGGATGGGCTCTCACCTGTTTCCCAAGGATGTGCTGGCCCGGCAGGATTACGACTGGGTAGAACGGAAGATTGCGGAGTGTTTGGGGTTTGTGAAAGAACTTCGTGCCTAATAATTGAACCTTCAAAAAGGCCTTCCCTATTGTTATGAAATTCACTTGAATTCATAACAATAGGGATTACAGTTGCACAACACAGATTGCTGCTGATAACAAAAAGCTTCCACCGCCAGCTTTGAACTAGGAGCGCTGAGCCGGTACTTTCGTTTTTAAATAGGCCACTACCACATCCAAGCCACGATCGAACTGATCGTGGTTATTGATAATGATGTCCGCTTCGGCGCGCAAGGGTTTGATGTATTTGTCGTAAGTGGGGGCTACGTGGTTTTCCCAACGATAGAGGACATCTTCCAGGTCGTAGCCGCGCTCGCTATTGTCGCGGATAATGCGCCGCTTGATCTTGACATGTTCTTTGGCGTCAACGAATACTTTTAAGTCGATCAGATCGGCCACTTCCGGGAAGTAAAAAACAAAAATTCCTTCCACAATAATGATTGGCTTCGGCTGAAAAGTGAGCATTTTAGGCGTAACTAACGGGTTATTGAAGGTATACTCCCTGTGCTGCACTACCTTTCCCTGCCGAAGTTCGGCAATATGTTGCGCGAACAGCGCGTGGTCGATCGTTTCGGGCAAATCAAAGTTCTCTACCCCATTCCGGTCTTTGGGGATTTGATGAATGGGGAGATAATAATTGTCCTGCGAAATACGGCAAATCTCCTCCTCTCCGAAGGCCGAAAGCAGACTCTTCATAAAGAAGGTCTTTCCTGAGGCACTTCCGCCCGTTATGCCTACAATAAATGGTTTGGTCTGTGTCAATTTTCTAAATAAAATCTATTTCCGATACTTCAATTTTTCCCTTTGCACTTGCTCGATTTCCAGGATTTCGCTGGTTTTGTAGGTGAGTGCCTCAAAGGTGTGATCCAGATCCCGCACCAGCTTTTGTAGTCCGGGTACTTCCAGCGAAGCGGCATGGTCGGTGCCACGCCAGGTACGATCCTTGGTGAAATGCCGCTCGACCCACACAGCACCCAGCGTGTAAGCTGCTACATCTACCGCAATGCCCAGATGATGGCCCGAAAATCCGATTTCTTTGATCCGGTTGCCGTAGTTTTCCTGAATCCGCTTGATTTCCAGCAAACAAATATCCCGGAAAGGTACCGGGTACCCCGACGTGCAGCTATACATCACGAGCCGCTGCCGGGCCTGACCGGTCTCTTCAAAGTACGCTACGAGTTGAGCGATTTCGTCTTGTGTAGTCATACCCGTTGAAATGTGGACCTCGCCCTGATAACCGTCGCGCAGCAGGCGCAGCATTTCGTAATTGTTGTTGCATGCCGATGGTACTTTGATAAAATCGGGCTGTAACCCAATGATTTCCTGGGCCGATGTGACATCCCATACCGAAGTGGCGTATCCAATGCCTATTGTTTCGGCGTATTCCTTCAATTCAGCATGCTGTGCCTGGTCAAATTCCAGGTACTCCCGATGAGCGCCATAGGTCGGACCATAAGCATTATATGGAATGGGGTGGGGGGCATCATACTGGTCGGGCGTGAGAAGCTCACGAGAATTGCGTTTCTGGAATTTGGCGTACTTCGCCCCGCATTCCTTCGACAGCCGGATAAGTTCTTTGGCGATCTCGAACTGTCCCATATGGTTGCAACCTATTTCCGATATGACTCTGGGCTGTTGGTAGGTATTCATAAAAAGCGGACTATTATTTTAATTCCTGCCAAAAACTTTTCTCAAATTCTTGCGCCAACCCGTACGCGAATCCGTCAGGTACCCGTCGTTCTGGTAAGCATAGCCGTACTGGTAACTGCCGGAACCGGAGCCATAATAGCCGCTGCCGGAGGATAGACTACTGTGCAGATTGTCGGGATAAAAATCGTTGATTACTACTTTGACATCTTTTAATTCATACTCGTCGGCAAGTTGTCCGGCCAGGTGGTACGATTCCTGATTGGAATATAACCAGCGTACGATGAATATCACAAAATCGCTCTGGGGTAGTAGCGGCACGTTGTCCGCTACCAATCCGACCGGGGCGGTATCCAGTAGCACATAATCATAGTTTTTCCGGCAGTAGCGCAACAACTCCTGCATCGCGGGCTTTTGCAGGAGTTCGGCCGGATTGAACGGCGCAAACCCGGCGGGGATATAGTCAAGATTTTCGATCGTTGATGCATAGACTGCCCGGTCGATTTCCTCCGGGTCCTGCAGGAAATCACTCAGGCCATACGTTTGCCCTGCATCGAAAAATAAGTGGATTCTCGACTTGCGCAGGTCGGCCCCAACTACGATGACTTTCTTCCCGATTTTTGTGAAAGATAGAGCTAAGTTAACGGTCACAAATGATTTTCCTTCGCCAGCCCGCTCGGAGGTTACCAGGATGAGTTGTCCCCCATCATCCGTTTTGGCATCCAGAGCAGATTTTGCAAAACTTAACCGAGTGCGGATGGCACTCAGGGATTCGGTAAAAACGGTGCGATCGTTGAGGAAACTTGTCAGGTCCTGCGGGGTGTTGGTCACTTTTTCTGAGAAGTGATGGATCAGTCCCAGCAAACTCACGCCCGGGTGTTGTGCCACCTTCCCGATGTCGGTAAAAGTGCTGTTGATTGACCGCGCCAGCAGCACGGAGCCTATTCCCAAGGCCAGGCCAGCGAACATGAATAGCAGTATGATTCGCCAGGCAATGGGCGAAACCTTATCGGTGTCCAGTTGTGTAATGACCGTAAAAGACGGCAACATGCCGGCCTTCACGATGGAAGATTCGATTTCCTTGTTCAGTAGCAGGGAGTAGATGTTTTTATTTACTTCAAAATCACTTTGCAGATATATGAAGTTTTTTTCCAGAGCCGGAATCCGGCTGAATCTGCCTTTGAGAGCCGACAGGTTATCATTCAGGATTTTGAGCGTACGTTCATTCTTCTGATTCTGGAGCCGGATATTGTCCAGAATCTGACTGCGGTACTTGACAAGCTGCTCATCCAGATTCTTCACCGCAGCTGAATTGGGGCTGTACTTTTGTAATAACTGCTTACGCTGCGTGATAAGGTCGTTGAAGTTTTGTAAAAGACCTATCAACACACCGTCAGAGGTTCCATCAAGGCCCACCGAAAGGTAGTTGACGGTTTCGAAAGTACGGCCCATGTTGGCTTCCAGCATATCGATATAAGATCTCTGAATTTCCAGCTCGTTCTTCCGTTGCTCCAGTTCGCGCACTTTCGAGGTGATCTCCAGCGCCGAAGTACTCACATCAAGCAGTTGGTTTTTCTGCTTGAAAAGTTCCAGTTCACGGGCCGACTCTTTGAGATAGCCGGAATATATACCGACCTGCTTGTTGATAAAACCAATCGTGAGGTCGGAGGATTTTTGCTTCTGCCGCAAATCGAAATCCCGGTATGCTTCAACCAGATTGACGAGAAAGTGCTCGGTATAAGCCTCGTTATGATGGCGGAAGGTGAGGTCCATAACAGGCATTTGCTCCTCGGTCTCCTCCATATCTATGCGCCAAACAAATGCGTTCACCAGCCGGGCGGGATCGTTATACTTAAATTCGAATTTGTAGCCCGCAGCGGTGACGATCTCACTGATTCTGAAAACCAGCCCCGGCAGAGTCACGATGGCTCCGCGAACCAGTTGCAGCGGCCGCGTGACGGACTCTTCCGTTTGGTAACGGAGCGTCAGGTCTTCATCCAGAAAGAAAGTACCATGCTGGTACTTGGCCGGGTCATAGCTAAGCACCTCCAGCACAAGCGGGCGCGCAGGGTAAACGTCGATCTGACGCAGATCCTTCACCCGGTAGAAAGTGAAGGGGTTATTCATCCGTTCCAGGGTACTGCGTACTACTTCTGGTGAACGGACATTAAATTTCTCCGTCAGATAGTCCGGGCTGCTCGTGCCGAAAATGAACATGGGTTTCGAACCGGTCAAGCCATCGAATTCCGACTGTTTGTCGAGGTACTTCAGCGTGACCGTCCCGATGTACTGCGGCGTAACGAATTTGAGGTAAAGGAAACATAGCGCACCTGCCAGCAACAGCGCAATCAAAATCCACCACCAGCGACTTTTGAATACCTGCAAAAGTTTCCTGAAGTTAATGGATTCAGAGTTGCCCAAAAGTTGCTCGAAAAGGGCACTGTCAGTTTCTTGCCTCATGCTCGGGTACCAGATGGTTCAAAAGGGGCGCATCGCACAACATGGCAAACTCGGGAGTGCGGGCAGCCTTTCGCAAATAACTGTATTGGTTGGCTCGGTGCAAATCCGTCCCCACAGCCCCAATCCAACCCTGCCGGACCATTTGCTGAGCGAGTAGTTTTTCGGTGGGGCCGTACTGGCCGCCCAGCGACAGCAAATTTACCTGAAAAATAATGCCCATTTCCCGTAGTTCGGCGTATCGTTCGGGGCGCTGCTGCCAGGGCCGGTAACGCTCAGGATGGGCCAATACAGGCTTCCAGCCATGGTCGATCATAGCCCGCAGAACCTGAGGAAAATGCGGCATTTCGGTGCGCATGGAGGTTTCCACCAGTACATAACGGTCGAACAGCGGAAGGACTTGGCCTTTTTCCAGCAGTGTCATCAAGTAATCGTCGCCAAAATGTTCGGCGGCGTAAGTGAGCACCAGGTCGGGCCAGTGGTCGGCGGCGGCTTCGGTCAGAAGTTGCCAGGCCGCGTGGATGGTGTGCTGGTCATTGGGAAAAAAATCAGAACGGATATGCGGGGTAGCGATAATCCGCCGAATGCCGGCGGCGTGATGCGCGGCCAGGATCTGAAGGCTTTCTTCCACGGAAGGAGAACCGTCGTCGATTCCTGGTAATACGTGAAGGTGCAAATCTGCCCCTATTTTTTCCAGATAAGATCCGTCTTCACTGATATTGGCCTGCTTGGGGTAGGTAGGCAAGATCATGGGCGGGGACTTAGTCTAATGAAATTTATTACAATCAACGTCAGGTTGAGCGCGGCGATGACAGGCTGAACCAGCACCAGCGCCCGCTGATATTTGATGGAGCGGACGGAACCACGTGAAGGCGGAACGTACACGATGTCGTTATCGTATATGTTTTGATTCATGATTAGCGGGTTGCCCAAGTCCTGAAAATCGTACTCGATGACCTGTTGCTGCGTTCCCTCTGTCCTGATGATCTGAATGATGTTGCTGGCTTCGGTGTACCTGATTCCACCCGAGCGGGCCAGGATTTCTCCCAATGTCAGAAAGTCGTTATCAAGAACAACGACCCCCTGGTTGTTAACCGACCCCAGCACCTTGACACGCAGGCTGGTGACGGTAACTTCGAACAGCGGATTGCGCAAATCACGGTACAACGTGGACAGAGTGTCGGCCACTGCCTGTCGGGTGCGCCCCGCTACGGGAATCGACCCAATTTCTGGCAGACTAATGTTTCCATCAATTCGCACTACGGCTTCAAACCCCGCCCCCACGTTACCTGCTGCCTGACCGGGGTCAGGAAAGAGTTCCGACGACCAGTTCAGGTTACGGACGAGGAGTTTGTCTCCTGCTTTTATCCGGTATACGCCTTTGTCAACCACCGAAACTGCGGGGGCCAACGCTTCAGTATTCAGCACGGGGGCAGGCCGCTGACTCCGGCAGGAAGCAAACAGCAGCGTACACACAAAAATTGGCAGAATAACGAAGCTTCTTTTCATCCAGATTTTATTGATCTCCGAAATGATCCCGCACTTTCTTCAGCGCAGAACCAATCACCTGGTGCATATCGTAATAGCGGTATTCGGCCAATCGTCCCCCAAAAATTACCTTTTCTTCTGCTTCGGCCAGTGCTTTGTATTGACGGTAAAGCGTATCGTTTTTCGAGTCGTTGATCGGGTAGTATGGCTCTGCGCCTTCACTCCATTCCTGAGGATACTCGCGGGTCACGACGGTTTTGGGTTGTGTACCAAACTCGAAATGCTTGTGCTCGATGATGCGCGTAAAGGGCGTTTCGGCATCAGTGTAGTTGACCACGGCATTGCCCTGAAAATTGCCGGTATCCAGCGTTTCGTGGTCGAAGCGAAGACTACGGTATTCCAGTGCTCCAAAACGGAAGTCAAAATACTCATCAATTTTCCCGGTGTAAACCACGGTATCTGCCAACTGAGACAAGTCCTCACGTTCTTCGGTAAAATCGACGCCCAGCCGTACCTCTACTCCCGCCAGCAAACCTTCGGTCAATTTGTTGTAGCCACCGATGGGAATGCCCTGGTAGCGGTCATTGAAGTAGTTGTTGTCGAAAGTAAAACGTACAGGCAGCCGCTTGATAATGAAGGACGGAAGTTCGGTAGCCTTTCGACCCCACTGCTTTTCGGTGTAAGCCTTGATAAGTTTTTGGTACATGTCTGTACCCACCAGCGAGATGGCCTGTTCTTCCAGGTTTTGCGGTTCGGTAATACCCGCTTCCGCCACCTGTTCGGCAATTTTGGCTTTGGCTTCTTCCGGCGTAGTCACGCCCCACAACTGGTAGAACGTGTTCATATTGAAGGGCAGGTTGTATAGTTCACCCTTATAGTTGGCTACCGGCGAATTGGTATAACGGTTGAATTCAACAAACGAATTCACATAGTCCCAGATAGCCTTATCGTTGGTGTGAAAGATATGTGCCCCGTAAGTATGGACATTAATTCCTTCCACTTCTTTGCAGTAGGTGTTTCCTCCTGTATGGGGGCGTCGGTCAATTACCAGACACTTTTTTCCGCGCTTTGTTGCTTCATGGGCAAACACACTACCCCATGGCCCGGCACCCACGATTAGATAATCGTACTTCTTCATTGATGGATATATACTCTATTTCTGTAAGTCACAAAGCTAACGAATCACTATGAAAAAAGGCTCCCCGAGGGGAGCCTTTCTCTTATTGATGTATTTCTGTAGGGAAATGTCCGAGCCGTTAGGGCATCAGGCGTAGTTCCACGCGGCGGTTCTTCATCAGACCCTGGGTAGTGGCACCGTCGGCGATAGGCTTGAATGAACCGAAGTAGTCAACAACTACTTTGCTTTGATCTTTCAGGCCTCCTTCGTTGACGAGGTAGTCGCGGACCGCATCAACGCGGCGGCGGGACAGAGCCATGTTATAACGATCCGAAGCGCGGCGGTCAGCGTGACCAGCCAATTGCAGGCGGCAGCCGGAGCGGTTCATCAGCGTAGCTACGTTGTTGAGCATTTCGCGATACTCAGGCTTGATTTCGTTTTTGTCCGTATCGAACATCACGTTAGCGAAGATCTCATTACAGGCTGCTCCATTTGCGAGGGCATTCTTCACGTACTGATCGAAGTCGATTACGCGACCGCTACCATCCACGACGCTACCAGCGGGTGAGTTAGGCTCTTTATCGAAGAAGTCAGACACACCGTCGCCGTCGGTGTCAAGCAGCAATCTAGGATCGATGTCCTTAGGACGGTTGGCCTTGGCCACGGAGTCCATTTCTTCCATCGTCAGGATTTTCGGGGGCTTAACCAACAAACGGGGGTCAGTATAACGCAGGTGGTAGTAGCCGCCCTGATCCGGATCGTAGGTGTACTTGCCATCTACTTTGCTCACGCGTAATGGGTTTTTGCCCAGCTTGTAGGTGAGGGCTATGGCACCATAACCATATTTATCCAACGCAGAGTTGCCTTTGCGGGCCGTAGGCAAAGTCTCGAAGTTGAAGCCATTCGGGTCACGCGAATAATCGCCGCCGTAGGTGGCATCCACAAAATCGGAGTTGACGTTATTCAGACGAAAATCCAGACCCAAGTCCAGTCGCTTCGTCAATTCATAGCTTATTTCCAATCCGACGGGAATAATCCAGTCATTGGTGGCACCCGTGTTGCGAAGTTCGACACCGCCTGTCAGGTCATAGGAAGTGGCATTGTACCACATCATGCCAAAACCGGCGTAAGCATCCACTTTCCAGTGTTTCATTTTAGTTGGGCCTAGCAGAAGCCCTTTCAGGTTGACAGTTCCGGAGAGGCTGGCATCCACATAGTTGGTCTTGAAATAGCGGAAATAATTCCGACGCTTCATACCGGTCAGATTACCAACAGACACGTCACCTTTCAAGCCAAATAGGTAAGAAAGCTGCTTGTTGATTTGGATACCTCCTTCGAAAGTACCCCACTCGCTGTGGGTGTCGCTCGAATTTCCACTTACAGGAAAAAAGTCGTACTCCCGTAAGTCTCCAAAAAACAGAGTGGGGGCCACGTGAACACCAATCGACCAAGTATTCAACTTATAGGGGCCCTCATAGGAAGCTTTGGGGTTATAATCTGGTGAGTTGGGCTGCGTCTGCTGCACATACTGGGCACTCGACGGGAGCGCCAGCATTGATCCCAAAACGAGCGAACCGATTAACAGGGATACTTTTTTCATACTATCAATAATTGCGTTATTTGATGAACAAGGATTCTTCTTACGTTTTTTACTATCACTTTCCGTTTGTCCGTTCCTTTCAGTTGGCAACAAAAGTATGGTAACTAAATGAGTTAACCAACTGCCAAAGCTTTCTAAAATCGGATTAAATGCGGGCCTATTCTAATTTTTTAACTAAAAAAAGCGATGATTTGAAATATTCAAAGTCTTTGCATCACTTTTTTTATTGTAACGTTCTTCCAGGTACCGAAATCACCCTGTTCGATCTTGCGTCGCGCTTCCCCGACCAGCCATAGGTAAAAGGTCAGATTGTGAATGCTGGCAATCTGAGCTCCCAGCATTTCGTTTGACCGGATAAGATGGCGAAGGTAAGCCTTCGTATAGAAACTGCTGGCATACCCACCCAGATTTTTATCAATGGGGCTAAAATCGTCCTGCCATTTCAGGTTCCTGATATTGATGATGCCTTCGGTTGTAAAAAGCATACCATTACGCGCATTGCGGGTGGGCATCACACAATCGAACATGTCTACCCCCACCGCGATTCCTTCCAGAATATCGGCAGGCGTGCCGACACCCATTAAATATCGGGGTTTATCGCGTGGTAAAATGTCGCAAACTACCTCTGCCAACTCGTACATAATTTCGGCAGGTTCGCCCACCGATAGTCCACCGATGGCGTTCCCTTCCCGTCCGGCGGCAGCGATGGTTTCGGCTGATTTTACCCTAAGGTCTTTATAAACACTACCTTGCACAATGGGGAAAAGGGTCTGGGGGTAACCGTAGTATCCTTCCGTTTCATCGAAGCGCTCACAACATCTTTTTAGCCAGCGGTGGGTCATTTCCATCGAGGCCCGGGCATACTCGTATTCGCAAGGGTACGGCGTGCATTCATCGAAGGCCATGATAATATCGGCTCCGATCTGTCGCTGAATATCGACCACACCTTCGGGGGTAAATGTGTGGAGTGAACCATCGATATGGGAACGAAATTCCACACCATGCTCTTTTATCTTCCTACCGGTTCCTGCCAGCGAATACACCTGATAGCCGCCGCTGTCGGTCAGGATAGGTCCTTCCCAGCCGTTAAAACGGTGCAGACCGCCCGCCTGTTTGATAATATCAAGACCAGGTCTTAAAAATAGGTGGTAAGTATTCCCCAGAATAATCTGAGCCTTTATATCGTCGCGCAGTTCACGCTGGTGAACGGCCTTCACTGTTCCTGCTGTGCCGACAGGCATGAAGATCGGCGTCTGAATTGAGCCGTGGGCGGTTTCGATGACTCCGGTGCGGGCCTTGGTTTGGGTATCTTGGGTTTCGAGCGTAAATTTCATTGGGTATCCGGCTTGGCGGGCCGCAAAAATACAGCTATGCCCGCAAAGATTGCTGACAATGAATGTATATTTGCCGAAAATCCCTCTATCAATGTTTGTGGCCGCGTGACCGAAATTTTACTTGCCTTCCTCGGCGTCTTCCTATTTATCCAGCTTTTCTACTACCTGTTCGTCTTTTCCCGGCTGGCGAATTATCAGCAAGAAAACGCCAGTGGGTCGTCCCCCGAGGGCGTAACTGTGCTCGTGTGTGCGTGGAATGAACTCGAAAATCTGCGGGAATTGCTACCGCTGCTTGATGCTCAGGAATACTCCGAATTTGAAGTAATCGTACTCGATGATCGTTCGGAGGACGGTACCGACGATTTTTTGAAAGAAAGTGCCGGACTATGGCCGCACGTCCGCTTCGTGAGGATTGATACAGAGTACCCGCACATCACGCCCAAGAAATATGCGCTGACCGTGGGCATGAAACACGCCCGCTATCCCGTAGTACTGATGACCGACGCCGACTGCCGCCCCGCCAGCACCGGTTGGCTCGCAAGCATGGCCGGGCAATTGGATGAAGATAAGGAGATTGTACTCGGGTTTTCTCCCTACTATAAGGCATCGGGGCTCCTCAATTGGTTTATCCGCTGCGAGACGTTCTATACGGCTGTACAGTATCTGTCGCTGGCTATTTCCGGGCGACCTTATATGGGCGTAGGCCGCAACCTGATGTACCGTACCGCGCTTTTTTTTCAGCATAAAGGCTTCTACAAACACAAGCACATTGTAGGCGGCGATGACGATCTTTTCATGAACCAGGCGGCCACTACCAATAATACCGCCGTCAATCTCGATCCTGATTCGTTCGTCTATTCCTTTCCCAAAAAGAGTTGGAAAGCCTGGCTCACACAAAAGAAGCGACATCTGTCAGTGGGTAAACACTACCGTAGTGCCAATAAACTCCGGTTGGGGCTTTTATCGGCTTCGCATGTCGGTGTCTGGGTGGTGGGGCTGCTGGCTCTGACGTGGGGTTTGTTTAGGTTTGATATCTTATTGTTACAAATCCTCGGTGGAGCCTTCGTACTAAGATGGCTGGTGCAGACCCTGGTTTTACAGGCTATCAACAAGCGATTGGATCGTACGCTGGCCTGGCTAAGCTTCATTCCGATGGATTTCGCGCTCTTTGTCTATTACGTAGGCATGAGCGGGCTGGTGTTCTCAAAAAGAAAGAAAAAGGTTACGTGGCGGTAGGTTTTCAGCTCTGCCTGAATACGAGCTACAAGTCTTACTGTCAGCGATCTGCTGGTTTTAGCTGAAAAAGCTTAAATTACAACTTCCCGAAGACCAGTACGCTTCCCTGGCTTTCCTCCGGCTTTGGTAAAGTACCGACTTTTTACTCTTTATCTCTTCCTGGCTGCGTTTCTGCTGGCACTAAGCCTGGCCAATTCGGCCTGGGCTCAGTCGGCTCGGGCGGATAGCCTGAAACAGCTGCTTTCCCAGATATTGCCCGATACATCGCGCACGATGGTTTTGGAGCAGTTGGGGGGGGCGCTCATGTATTCCCAACCGTTAGACGCCATGAAGTACGCGCGGCAAGGTCTGGCACTGTCGGAAAAGGCAAAGTATTCGTTGGGCACCACCCGAAATCTGAATCGTCTAGGGACTATTTACCGAAATGTGGGTAGTTATGCCAAGGCGCTTGAGCTACACATGGAAGCATTGCGGGTAGCCAAGGAGAATGACGACCTGGAGGGAATGGCCAAAATAAACAACAGTATTGGTATTCTGTACTCCGAACAGAAGGACTCCAAAAGGGCAATCGAGTATTTTAAAAAAACTCAAAACCTCGCCCAACAGCTTCAAGACAACAAATTACTGGAAGTAGCTTTGACTAACCTGGGTTTCGATTATGCTCTGATCGACGAACTAGATTCAGCACAGACCTACACCCTGCGCGCTTACGAACTGGCCGTCCGGCAGGGCAATAAGAGTTCGAGTGGTGTCCTGTTTCTGAACTTAGGCTATGTCCATTATCGTAAGAAAGAATATCAATTGGCCCTGGCGTACTACCGCCGCTCTGTGCCAATTTCCGAAGCCGTAAACGACAAGAGGTACCTTGGTCAGACGTATTTCGAGATGGCGCGCACCTTTCAGGAAACGAACGCTTTCGACTCCTGCCTTATTTACGCACAAAAATCTCTGAAACTCGCACAGGAGGTCGACAATCCTAAGGGAATTCTGGACGTCAGTACTTTGCTTACCGATTTTTTTGAAGATCGGGACAAGGCCAAGGCCTATGAATATTTCAAGATTTCGACCCAAGCCAAAGAGAAAATGTTTGATCGGGAAAAAATCAAACAGATTCAGAGCCTGGACTTCAAGGAGCAGTTGCGGTTGCAGCAGGTAGAGAGCGATAGGGTCGAATACGAGGGGCGTGTCCTTGCGAAAACATTGGTGGCCGGGCTACTTGCCCTGATGGTTATCGTATTTCTGCTTTACCGGAATAGCCGCAATCGACAAAAGGCTAATATTCTGTTAAAAAAGCAGAAAGATGAGCTTCAAGCCACGCTCAATGAGCTGGAAACTACCCAGAATCAGCTGATACAATCCGAAAAAATGGCTTCACTGGGCGAGCTCACAGCGGGAATTGCCCACGAGATTCAGAATCCGCTCAATTTTGTAAATAATTATGCGGAGGTCAATGTGGAGCTATTGGAGGAATTACTGCATGAAATATCAAAGGTAGAAGGAGAAGACGTTGCGGCGTACAGCCAGCGGGGTGAGGAGGGATTAGTACTGGATCTGGTGCGTGATTTGAGCGAGAATGAAGCCAAGATTCTGTCCCACGGCAAGCAGGCGGAAGCTATCGTGCGCGGGATGCAGCAGCATAGCCGCCGTAATAGCGGTAGCAGGGAGAAAACTGATGTCAACGCTCTTACCCGTGAGTACACCGAGCTTGCCTATAATGGTATGACCGCCAAGGACAAGATATACAAGGATGTTCTAAAACTTGATTTGGCGGAGGACTTACCGGAGTTAGAAGTCGTCCCTGGCGACATTGGGCGGGTAGTACTTAACCTACTGGAAAATGCCTTTTATACTGTGGCTGAAAAGAAGGAACACAGTCCCGATAACTATCAGCCTGCCATCCTGGTGTCCACTCGTCGCCGGGATAACGGAGTGGAAATAAGCGTAAAGGACAACGGGACGGGCATCGCTCCCGAATACATCGGTAAAGTTTTCCAGCCTTTTTTCACCACCAAACCTACCGGGCAAGGTACCGGGCTGGGCCTGTCACTTTCTTACGACATCGTCACTAAAGGCCATAACGGGCGGCTGGAGGTAGTGAGCGAAGTAACTCAAGGCACCGAATTTACTTTGGCACTAAAGACCTAAGCATTTAATAATCAGACAATTTTATTCTATTTTTATAGAATATTGAATAGTGTTTTCAATAACACGCATCCCTCAAACCCTTCTACCCTTATGAAAAACGCCCTCATTTTCACCTGCCTCCTGGTTTTATCTTCCATCAATGTCTTCGCGCTGGGCCATGTCGAGACTACGCCGCCGTTCTCGATCGACACGACCTCCCTCATTATCGGTTTGGTGGTGGGACTCATTGTCGGCTATCTGATTGGCTCGCGGATGAAAAAATAGAGCTACTTCTGCTGTAAACTTATGAGTAGTGGCACGATATGTCCTTCGTGTTGGCCACGTAGCGTGAAATTTACTTTCCGGTCGTCGTATTCTACTTTCTCGTAGGGTACGAGGTCTTCCCCGAAAGCAGTCAACGCGCGGTTGGTGAAATTCCCTTGTGCCTCGTTCATGTCGAAAACATACTTTTCGATATCAAGTTCTTTTTCCGAGAAAAGGAACAGCCAATACTGGATGCCGGGCTCACCTACTAAGGTATAGAGCAAATCTTCGGATGGTAAAAGCATTTGGGTATTTGCCCCGATGATGGGACTAACCTTACCCGACACCGGAAATAGAATCTCGGTGCGCAACTCGCTCGCGTCAGCCGCCACGACGTATACATAGGCTAGTCGATCCACTTCGGCGACGAACTTGAAGTTGCTGCCCGTTCGCTGAGCGTCACGTAGCGTATAGGCCACCATGCCTTCCTGATTTTCGCTGCCCTGATTGATTTTCCCTTCGACGCTACGTACGTAAGGTACTTCGTTATCGGTCACGAATGTGGCCGACTGCACAGATACGCTTCCCGCCATCGTCACGCCGGCAGAATCAGGCGCGATGGGCAGGTAAGCCTGGTAGCCGTACTTGGTGAATTCAGCGAAATCGGGATAGGTGACCCAAAAGTACCCATCCTCGCCCCAGGACGTTCCCCAACTATTGACCATCTTAAAGGCGCCGCCATATCGGTCATCGTCGTACCCGACCACGCATACGGCATGTCCGGTTCCCCTTTTATTCGATTTGGTGGGTTTCCACAACCCAGTATCATCTTCACCGCCAAACAACCGCACAATCCAACGCCAGATTTTCCCCAAGAAACCGAGCTCCTGGAGCGAGGGTGTAGTTTGTATGCCGATAATGACGGGCGTCATTTCGGAGAGGGCTTTCTTGGTAGTTGCTACCGCATTTTCGGTTTCCAACAAGCCAAAGAGCCGGATATAATCCATAATTTGGGAATCCGGGGAAGTAAACTCAGGATCGTTTGCTTCACACTCGGGGTAGCCTTTGTCGGCAAAGCTGGCTACGCCTTTTTCTTTCATGTAATTCAAAGCATCGTCGATCAAGCTTCCTTTCATACACTGCGAATCCGTCGAGTCTTTGATAGCATTGTACAAAAAAGAAGGGGAGAAACGTAGTGCGTCGATCTGGGCGCGGTCGGTGATGCCCCGGCTCACCGCTTCCAGAATCGTGCGGGCGTAGTAAGCTGAGGAGAAGCCTACGCAGGTACCCAGTTTGCCCTGGCTCATTACGCTGGGCGTGTAAGGTGACAGGTCGACACGAATTGGTAGTTGACCGCTACCAGTCGTTCGGGCCGAGTACTTCTGTGGTAGTTTCTCGTAGGTAGTATCGTCGAAGTTCAAACCTTGGGCATAAACTGGGGAATGTACCAAAAGCGGGAATAGCAGAAATAGGACATAGCGCATAAGGTAGAGCAGGTTGAATTTTACAACTCTTTGTAGGTTTCAATGATGGTCAGGCTGGTGATATATTCATAATTTGGATTTCGCTCTACACTCGTGGCGTCCACCTTCACGTCCTCTATGCGATTGGCTACTATTTTAAAATGAGCCAAATAGTTCGCTACACTCATTTTTTCGGCGACTTGCTTGGCCCGTGGATCGCTGGCGGGGTACTTGTTTTTACGTTTCAGTTCTATCTCAGCATTCGGATAAAAGGCTTTGCTGATTATCCCACTCACTTCTTCATAATTTCCTCCTTTGCGTTTATAGAAAGACAATTTTCCTTCAATAGCTCCGGTAGTCATGGAATTCTGGTACGAAGGGTACGTTGTGGTATTGCTGCGCTGTTTAGCCGTACAGGTTCCAAATTCGAATACGGGTGTTTGATCGATTGAAGCAGGATTTATGGAAATGTCATTAAAGTCAAAAGTCTTAGGATGTGCTTCGGCGCGCTTCAGAAGTTGCGGCCAGGTTGCTGCCCTCACGCCGATAAACCCGAATTGGAGACAATCCCGAAAAGCAAATTCATTGAATATGAAGGTATATAGCGATCCGTTACCCGTATCTCCCCAAACTTTTTGCCCTTTTTTGGCGCTGGCTATCTTGATTAGCCCGCAGAAACCCAGGAATAGTTTCTTCAAAGACACCTCCTTGACATCCTCATCCAGAAGCGGACCAGGATAAATTGAAAACTCTAGCGTGGTATCACGGCAGTCGGCCATGACGATATTGAGTCGTGCGCCCTTTTGCTGTAACATATCGCCCACCTCGTCGAGCGAAAGGGCCGGCTTCCTGCCCAACAACTGTTGCATTGCATTTTCCTTCAACTTGAAAGCCGGAAATTGGCTATTGGCATTAGGATAATGCCCCAGTCCCGTGTAGTAGAAGAAAACTACGTCCCTGGGTTGAACCGGCAGACTCTTTAGCCTGTCGCGAATGGCGGAAGCCGTGAAGCTTGCACGATTGTGATAATACGTTTCGAGTTTCAGGCCGGTACCCCACTCGGCAGTTTTCAGGATTTGCAGGATCTTCTCCTCGTCACGTAGACTGACACCGCCCAGTTGGGCATCTTCGACGTCGGAAACCAAAATGGCATGGAGGGTTTGTGACCTGACCGAAAAAGATAAGAATATCAGTACTAGCGTAATCCATTTCATAGCGTGTACATTGTGCAGTTCAATGCCGAGAGTAATTACAACTCATCGAACACTTCGATGATCGTCAACTCGGTTAGGTACTCTTTATTCGGCGTTCGTTGAAAGCTACCGAATTCGGGATAAACGGCCTGAATCTGAGCCGAGGTACTTTTGAACTGAGCTAAAAAATCAGCGACGCTCATTTTCGCTTCCGTTTTTTTAGCTTGGGGGTAGCTATCAGGGTACTTGTTCTTTCGGACGAGATTTATTTTGGCATTCCGACGGAAAGCCCGACTGATTTCATCGCTGAGTTTTTCGAAATCGCCCCCGGACTTTCGGTACCTATCGAGCTTTGATTGAATATTCCCCACGGTGAGGGAATATTTATAGGCCGCATACCGCGTAGTTCGGCGCTGTTGGGAAGCCGAACAAGCTTTGATTTCGTAAACGGCTTGCTGGGTATCTACCCGGCGCGAACGATCATCGTTTCTGGGATAAATTCCGTTCGACTCCGCACTTCTCATCACCTGTGGCCAGGTGGCTTGTCGCACGCCGTTGAACTGTGCTTCCAGCAAGTCATTAAAGGTGCTGTTGAAATTACTAGTATAAACCGACCCGATTCCAAATTGGCTCTGATTTGCCCAAACTTGTTTCCCTTTCGTGGCACTAGGTACCTTCACCAGTCCACAGGAACCCAGGAAAAGCTTTTTCAGGAACACATCCCTCATATCTTCGTCGAAGATGATTCCTCCCTCAGTGATCATCAAATCCTCGACGGTGTCGCGACAGTCAGCCATGACGACATTCAGCCGTGCGCCTTTGTTTTGCAGGATATCGCCTACCTCGTCCAATGAAAGCGAGTTATCATTGAGGAAGAAAAGCAGCGGCCGCAGGGCACTTTCCTTCAATTTCAAAGTCGGGAATTTATCGTTTGAGCCAGGATAATACCCAAGTCCGGTGTAGTAGAAAAAAACGACATCTCGGGAATCGACCCGCATTTGGCTCAGTGTCTCCCGCACGGCCTTTGCCGTGAAACTACTGCGATTAAGGTAGTAGGTTTCGAGTTTCATCCCCGTCCCCCGTTCGGCGGTTTTCAGGATTTGTAGAATGGCCTCCTCGTCACGCAAACTGATTCCGCCTAGCTTGGGGTCTTCCACGTCGGAAACCATGATGGCGTGAAGGGTTTGCGACTTGGCGTCGAGGACTGCGACAAGAAACAAAAAGGTGAGGAAAAGTTTTTTCATGTATCCCATATCTGGATCTCTTGCTGGCTTCCAGCAAGTTGAGGTTATCCAAATATAGGAAATTTAAGCGATAAAGTCATTGAAACACAGAGCGATTACAATGATGGGAGTCCCCTCCTAAACTCGCGCTTCGGTACTTTGTCGCTTTGGAACTTTGCTACATTAGCTTACCCTTCTTCCCCCTGAGCCGAGATACGGCCGAAGCGGTAGTGGAAGGTTACGCCCGCAAAGCGATTGGTACGCTGATAGAGAGAACTCTGAGTGTAGGTGTCCGTACTGAGTTCGGACCTGTATATACGCGAAAGGAAGAGGTCCTGGACACTCACCGAAAGCGTGGCCTTCCGCTCGAAGAAGTCGCGGCGGACGCCCAGGTTGGCTACGAACACGCCGGGACGGGTACCCTGCGCGATGGCTCGGGGACCGTCGTAGGTGACGTAGGCCGAGGCCCGCATTTGTAGGGGTAGTTCCAGGAAGGCATTCAGGTTGCCGGAGTAGCTCCAAATCTTATTGTCGATGTTGGCGGCCAGCGACACCACTTCGCTGCGGAATATCCGGCCACTGGCGTTGAGTTTTAGCTTTTCACCGACCTTTTTGGAAAAATCTGTCTCAAAGCCGTAGGACAGTTCGCGGCCCACGTTGTCGTAGCGTTGATACGAGATACCCGCCGCGTCGATGGTGCGGATACGCGTGATGGCATTGTTGGAGAAGTCCAGAAATAGCGCCGGGCCCCAGCCACCCAGTTCCTTATACTGCGAATAACCTACTTCGGCCTTATGGACGTATTCGGGTTTCAGATTGGGATTGCCCGAGCGGATATTACGCGGGTCCGAAATGTCGGTGAAGGGGTTGAGCGCGTCCGAACTTGGGCGTTGGACACGGCGACTGTAATTGACCTTGACCTGCGATTCATCATCCAGCTTCCGGGTAACGGCGAAGGAAGGGACCAGATAAAAGAAATGCGTGGAGAAGGCTTGCGCACGGCTGATCTGATCAATTTTCTGCGTGGCATCCGTCAGGCGTAGACCGGCACGAATACCCCACAGGTCGCTTTTCTGGGTGAAGGAAGTGTAACCCGTGTGCGTGTATTCCTCGAAGCCGAAGATATTACTGACGTTTTCGTTGAACAAAAAGTCTTCAAGTTCCTGATCGAACGTATAAAAGGCGTTGTCGTTGTGGCTGCGGCGCATCCGGCTTTTAGCGCCTATTTCGAGGGTGGAACTCGGGCTGATGGGCCAGGTATAGTCTGCGTCAAGCACCGCTTCGTGCCGGTTGTTATCCTGCAAGTTGCGCTGACGGCGCACCAGATAGGCGTAATCGCTCTGCTGGTCAAACTCTGACTCGCCATCAGAAACACCGTTGCTGTAATTAGCCGAAACGGTGAAAATCTGCCGCTCCTTGGCGAAGCGTTTACGGTAATCCAGGTTGACGTTCAGGTTGTCGTTGAAAGTAGTACCGGTCGAGAAACGGTCGAACTTTTCGAGCAAAGTACCTTCCTGGGCCAGCGTTTGGTTGGTGTTTTCTGACTTGTCCACGTCCTTATTGTGTGAGTAGTTCACCGTCAGGCCGATGCTGCTTTTCTCACTGAAATCATAATTGACGCCCAGGCGACCAAAATAATCGGTATCCTGACTGCTACCCGTACCGCGCTGGGAGAAGAAAGTAGTAGAATCGCCCAGGAAATTCTGTCGGTCCAAAGTGCGGCGGTAGTACCATATCTGATTGCGTACGCTACCCGAGGCGCGCACGGCCCACTTGTTGGTCTTGTAGCTGAGGTAGGCTGAGCCGTTGCTATTGTTTTGCGCCCCGAGCGTCCCGCGCAGGCTGCCGCTGGTACCTACGATTTTGGTTTTCTTGGTAATGATATCAATCACGCCCGACGCACCTTCGCCTTCGTACTTGGCTGAGGGTGTAGTCATCACTTCAATGCGCTCGATGAGTTCGGCAGGAAACGATTGCAGCACTGTGGCCACGTCATTGCCGTAAAGCGTCGAAGGTTTGCCGTCGATAAGTACCACCACGCTTCCTTTGCCGCGCACCATCGGATTGCCATTTTCGTCCAGCGATACGGAGGGTACTTTTTCCAGTAACTCGCTTACGTTATTGCTCGATGCCAGCAGGTCGCGTCCTACGTTCACGATTTTCTTATCGATGTCCGAGACGATCATCGTCTTCTCGGCGCGCACAACTACCTCGTTCAAATTCTGCACGTTCGCAGCCAGCCGGATTATCCCTAAGTCAGTTGTCGTGACCTCGGCGGGCATATTGACGTTGGGAAGAAAAAGCGTTTGGTAGCCAATATTGGTAACCCGAATCAGGTAGTTTCCCGGCTTCACACCAATCAGGTGAAACACGCCGTTTTCGTCAGCGGTCAACCCACTGACGACAGAGGAGTCAGGCCTGGTTAGCGCCACGGTAGCAAAACTGGCCGGGTCATCATTTGTGGCGTCCACCAGTTTACCAATGATTTCGCCCAGGTCGCTGCTGGCCGTTAGGGTAGTTTCGGAAGTCTGCGCCTGCGCTGCGGTCAAAGTCAGTAAGAAAGCGAAACCACTCAGGACACTGGATAACTTTTTCAAGAATTGTATTTTTAGAACAAATTGAGTTTAGGAATAAATTAGCTAGTCGTTTTTTCTTAAATCAGTTACTTTATAAATAAGGCTGATTGATAATACTTTAACCAGGTAATTGTTGAGAAGACAAGTATAGCTTTTCAATTTTCTTTTTCCTATAAAAATTGAATGAAAAAGAGAGTCGTAGAATTATTCCGTGGTAAACTAGCCTTATTCAGAGTGAGGAAACATAACGTTTAGCCGCGGTGTTAGTTTTATATGCCAAAGTACCGATGGGTATAGGGCACAATACTTATTGATTGATTCTACCACAGCGGGGGCTGCCCCGTCACTAACTCAAAATTGAAACTATGACCTGGACCGACGTAATAACCTACGCCAAAGAAGGCAATCCCACGCCTCCCAGAAGAGTGGAGAAAACCGACGCAGAATGGAGGGCAGAGCTTTCCGCCGAAGAATATCAGGTGATTCGCCAAAAGGGCACCGAACGTGCCTTCACGGGCGAGTACTGCGAACGCCACGAACCGGGCCTCTATGCCTGCCGCGCCTGCGGCACCCCATTGTTCGACTCGACGGTGAAGTTCGAGTCCGGTACGGGTTGGCCGAGTTTTTCAGAACCCGTGGCAGAGGACGTCATCGAGTACGATCTGGATACCAGTTACGGAATGCAGCGCGTGGAAGTGATGTGCAACGTCTGCGACGGCCACTTGGGCCACGTCTTCCCCGACGGTCCCAAGCCTTCGGGACTACGGTTTTGCATCAATTCGGCTTCGATAAAGAAAGTGGAGGAGTAGTAAGCAAATGAGAAATGATGAGTGATGAATGGTTGTATTATACAACACCTTCCATCACTCATTTTCTTTTGCGCAGATGACGGGCGGGACGTACACGTAGTCATCTGGCCTTTTGATATAGTCCATTTCTGCGGCTTGCCGCGCTCGGGGATCGTTGTTAGCCGGGGAGGGAAGCCAACGGCCGTAGTTGAGCGTGTATTGGATGCGGTCGCGCTGGTTGCGGGTGAAAGAGTTTTCGTAGCCCAGGTAGTAGTCCATGATGTTGGTGCTCACATAGCTGGTGCCGTCGCAGGCGGTGCGGCGCTGACGCAGCGCACGGTAGTTGTCCATGTAGGCGCCGCGGTCGTAGTAGGGTGTGTCGGCGCAATAGTCAGGATCGGTGCTGCTACACGACTTACTTTCGTCACCGTTGCCGTCGAAAACGTGGTTCAGGCCCAATAAGTGACCCGCTTCGTGGGCCAGGGTACTTGAACGGCTGTCGTTGATATCGATTTTATTGAGATAAACACCGTAAGGCAAATCCGGCGAAGTACGGCTGGCCGACTGCACCCGAAAGCCTGCGCTGGCCCGGGTAACGGGAAGGTTATACGCAAAGCCACTCAGGCTTTCTTCTTGTGAAATAGTATATACCCATACGTTCAGAAAACGATTCGGATTCCAGTAACTGTTCCAGGCCTCATACACTGCCTGTTGCGAAGTGAAGGTAGTTCGTGAAGAAGTCACGGCGTCGAGACCATTGATGGCTAGCGATTGGCCCGAAGGGTTCGTCTCGGCGGCATAAAACTCCACGAAGTTATCTACCGCGTTTTCATCTTTGGCCCCATTGTAAGGATTCCATTTATTGCGGAAAGCGTCCGTCATTCCCTTGACCATGCGGTTGATTTGTGCTTCGGTAAGGGTGGAATTCACGGTATGAAACACGACGGGAATCCTTACCAATTGGTAGGGTAATGCCGTCAGCGTGAATGCATTCGTGGTTCGATTGCCGATTTTCACCGCAAAAGTATAAGTTCCGACCGCCGTCGCCTGAAATTGTGAGCCACCAACGGGTTGGTTATTGACCAGGTATTGAACTGCCTGCGCCGGAACGCTCACGGACTGTCCATTTCGGTCGGTCACTTTTACCAGAGTCCGTAAATCCAGTTGATCGCCAATAAGGATTTCCTGCCCCTCGGGCGTGTCCAATCGTAAGGTATGGGTGGAGTCGAGCTGATAATTCTTTTCGAGGGCAGCATCGGGCGGTGTGCAGCTTAGCGCGACGGCGGCCAGGAGCACAAAAAGTCCGTGGGTCTTTTTCATGGCAGTAAAGTTGGATTTCGGGGGATCAGCTGGCGAGGAATTTAAGAACGATTCAAGCCGGATTTTCTTGTTTTTAGAAGAAAGTACTATCGTGCTCAAAAGCTGTTTTACCAGAGAAATGGCAGTATTCGGTCACTTTCCCTTTTGCCTTTTTCGGGAATAAGTCTCTTTTTTATCGTCACTATACCAACTACCTTCCAATTTAATTTATGAAAAGCCTCGGGACGCTCCTGATAATTATTTTTCTTGCCTCCTATGATCTGAATGCACAATCGCAAACCCCACCGGATGCCATTCAATTTGTCCGGCAAGGCGTGCGAAGGTTGGTGTTTGATCAGGACCAGGCCATCCCATTGGCCGTTTTGAACCCGGCCGAGGTAGTCGGAATGTCGGCCATGTACCCTGTGGACCATGAATTGAATTCACAGGCTTCTGTAACGACAGAGGGCCATCAATTGGTCATTCAGTCGGAGCCAGAAACCCGGACGGGTATCTGGTTTTGTGGCTTTAATCCCTTCGCTACGTACACGCTGGACCTGGCTTCCTCCGCCGGACAAGGAGAAATCGGTTTTGAATTCTCAGATGCCAAAAAGGAAAATCAGTTTTTTGTTACCGTAGTTTTTGCGAATGAAACAATTACCGGCGCGCACCTAAGGGTACTTAGCAATCAAAAAATCGTAGCCGATGAATCCATCGCGCTTGACCCGACCGGAAAAGAAAAACTTCACGGCAGATTAATCCTGCAAATGCTGGGGAGCGGGCTGAATCTTTACGTACAGAATGACGGCCTGCCGCTCGTCATTGGGCAAAGCGATTTTAACAAGTACCTTGATCTACGAAAAAAAGAGTGTCTCCAATCTTTTCAGTCAAAGCTTTTCGTGCAGCTCAATAAAGGCAAAGTGGTTGTCAATTCCGTGGCGTCTACGCTAAGTACGGGCAATGGCCTGGCCGACATCCGGGCGATTACCTACGAAAACGGCGACCCTTACCTGGACCGGGGGCGGCTTTGGTACACCATGTCCATTCGGGGACGCGCCCTGCCTCACCACGTGCAGGGGATTTTTAGCCTTGACCCGACGGTATTTGATCTCAAACTGGAAGGGATTGTAGTATTCGACCGCAACGACGGCTTGCTTCGCAATGAAATTGCGTCGCACATTTTCTACGACCGCCCCACCAAGCTTTGGCGGGGACTGACGACCGGATTCAGTGCTTATGCCAATATAGACAAGGAAAAGAAACAACTGCTGGCCATCGAAAGTCAGCGCGACCCACGCTTTGGTTTTTCTGTGATGCACGCCGAGCCTTTCGGGATGGTTGGTGACATCGAAGACCCGCACATTCTGTTCGATTCAACGGCCCGCAAGTGGCGGATGCTGACCTGTGAGAATCAGAAAAACGGGTACAAGGCCATCGTGCTGGAATCCGATTTCTGGAATAAAGGCTACACGAAAATTGCCGGACCCGTAAGTCGCAACTCGACGGGGACCTCTGTCCAGAAAATAGGGGACAAGCGCTACTGCTTTTCGGGTAGTTCCGAGCGCGAAATTTATATATACACTTATCCTGACCTGAAAGAAGCGGGTACTTTAAAAATGGATCTTCCGCCCTGGGATGCCGTCTCAGGCACGCGCGTATGGCCCAACGTGGTGCAATTACCGCCGGGCTATCCGTTTCGCTATGTGGCGTTGATGATGGATCGCTTCAACTACCCTGGCTTGAAAGGTCCTCATTGGACTTATGGGGCAGTGTACCTGTATCACGGCTACGACTGACACACCTCCATTTCCTCTAGACCTGAATCACCCCCACGTTGAAGGCTTTCATAATAGGAGCCTGGTTCGCCGCTTCGATGCCCAATGAGATGATACGCCGCGTCTCGCGCGGGTCGATGATGCCGTCTACCCACAGACGGGCGGCGGCGTAGTAGGGGGAAAGCTGCGCGTCGTAACGATCGGTGATTTCTTTCAATAATTCGTCTTCGGCCTCTTGTGTAAGTTCTTTGCCCTTGGCTTTGAGAGAACCTGATTCAATCTGCACCAGCGTTTTGGCGGCAGCGGCTCCGCTCATCACGGCCATTTGGGCGGTGGGCCAGG
Source organism: Persicitalea jodogahamensis (assembly GCF_014651615.1). GTDB lineage: Bacteria > Bacteroidota > Bacteroidia > Cytophagales > Spirosomataceae > Persicitalea > Persicitalea jodogahamensis. The sequence continues at coordinate 712,505 of NZ_BMXF01000001.1, forward strand.
CGTAAATCAGGCGCGGATCGTAGGCCTTGCCGCACATGGCGTAGTTGCCAGCGCCGTAAGAATTACCAACAATGAAGGTAAATTTCGGTACCACCGAATTCGCCACGGCGTTCACCATCTTGGCTCCATCCTTAATGATGCCGCCCTGCTCGGCCCGGCTACCCACCATAAAGCCCGTCACGTCGTGAAAAAACAGCAGCGGGATCTTCTTCTGGTTGCAGTTCATGATGAAACGCGCGGCTTTATCGGCGGCCTCACCATAAATCACCCCGCCCATTTGCATTTCACCCTTCCCTGACTTAACTACCGTGCGCTGGTTTGCCACAATACCCACGGCCCAACCATCGACGCGGGCGGTAGCGCAGAGGAGCGTTTTTCCATAGTCGGGTTTGTATTCGTCCAGTTCGGAAGCATCCACGATGCATTCCAGTAACTGTCCCATATCGTAAGGCTTGAAGCGGTCGGCGGGCAGAATGTCGAAGATTTCGTCGGGTTGGCGCTTGGGCGCTACAACTTCCACACGGCTGAACCCGGCGCTTTCGGGGGCCCCCAGCTTGCTCATCGACTTACGGATGGCATCCAGGCAGCTTTTATCGTCGGGGTACTTGTTATCGATTACACCCGAAACCTCGCTGTGCATGGTGGCACCGCCCAGCGTCTCGGAGTCCACATTCTCCCCAATGGAGGATTTGACCAGATAAGGCCCGGCCAGAAACACCGATCCCGTGCCTTCCACGATCAGGGCCTCATCAGACATGATGGGCAGGTAAGCGCCACCCGCGACACAACTACCCATGATGGCGGCAATCTGCGGAATACCCTGGGCCGATAACTGCGCGTTGTTTCTGAAAACGCGTCCAAAATGTTCTTTGTCGGCAAATACCTCCGCTTGCATGGGCAAATATACGCCCGCGCTATCTACAAGGTAAATGATCGGCAGCCGGTTTTCGAGCGCAATTTCCTGCGCCCGCAGGTTTTTCTTGGCTGTAATTGGAAACCAGGCTCCGGCCTTCACGGTGGCATCGTTGGCCACGATTACACACAGCCGCCCGGATACGTAGCCAAGGCCCACTACCACACCGCCCGCCGGGCAGCCGCCTTCTTCCTCGTACATTCCGTCCCCGGCAAAGGCACCCATTTCCAGAAAGTATGCCTCATCGTCGAGCAAATAATCGATGCGCTCACGGGCAGTAAGTTTTCCTTTCTTATGCTGGCTTTCGATTTTCTTGATGCCACCGCCGAGCTTTGCCGTAGCGTAGCGGACATTGAGGTCGTCGATGAGTTCGGTTAAAGAGCTGGGCTTAGTCATGGTGTCGATGAAGTGTTTCTTGAAAACTGGTGGTACTTATCTGCACCAAAAATAAAAAGTCGCCCGCCCGCAAGCAAACGACTTCTGAAAGCTTTGTTTTTAGGAGATCGCCGGAGTCATCCAAACGCGATACCTTCTTCTGCCTGGTACCTTTCGATGCAGAATTATTCGGCTTCCAAAAATTCAAAGGCCACAATGACTAACTCTGAATCTGGTAGGTAGAACTCAGTTCTGTAACGAATCCACCATCGGTTGTTTGAATTCCAGCGTCGTATCCACGGGCGACTCCGTGGGACCCTTATCTTTCTTGCCGAAAATCGATACGTTCACGTATCGTTTAGGGTTTTCACGCAGATTGGCCAGCAACTGGTTCATGCTGATGATGGTGTAATTGAGGTTGTTGTAAAGTTTGTCGTCGTTGATGAGCTTGCTGGCAGTACCCTGACCCGTTTTGACTGCCGCGACAAGTTGTTCCATCTGCCCAACCAGCTGATTGGCCCGGTTAACTGTCTCACCCAGGCGCAGGGCGTTGAGCGAGTCAGCGAAGGTTCCCGTCTTAGTCAGCAGCGGGCCGATCTTCTTTTCGGTTTCGATGAGCGAACCGGATAGCTTGCTCAGGTTGGCGGTGAGTTCGGCCAGGCTCTTCTGGTTTTGCTGAAGCGTGGCACGAAAGGCGCTGCCCGTTTGGTCAAAGTTGCGGAGTACCTGATTAAGGATGGCTCCGGTTTCCTGAAATCCCTTAGTGACTGTGTTCAGATTCTGCACCAGCGAGTCGGCGTGGGTGATGACGGGTAGCGTGCGCTCCTGCAAAAGTGCCTGAATACCCGCCTCCTGATTGCCTATCAGCGTGTCGCCGGGTTGCAGCTCATTGCCCGTAGGACTAATTTTTAGCCGGATGACCTTATCGCCCAACAGGCCGCCGTCGGCCAGTATGGCCTGCGTACCTTTCCGAAATACAAGGTCTTTTCGGATATCCAGCGTCACCAACAGGCGATTGTTCTTATCCTGCTCTATTACTATCTTCCGTACTTGACCCACCACTAACCCATTCAGCATGATGGGGTTGGAGGATGTCAGGCCGTCGATATTATTATAAATAACGAAGTATTTTTTATTCGGTGAAAAGATATCGGATCCTTTCAAAAAATTGAAGCCAAAGTAAAGCATCCCGATCGTAACGACCGACAGTAAGCCTACTTTCAGCTCGCGGGAGAGTTTCATTGAGTTGAAGCGTGAGGGTGGAAAAGGTTTGTTTCTGCTACGAAAATACCACTATTATCGTTCCATCTCCTTGCGGTACTGCTTGAAAGCACCGTAGACCGCCTCCGCTACCTCGTCCTGCCCATCTGTGGAATTCAGGTAAGCCTCTTCTTCGGGATTGCTCAGAAAACCCGTTTCCACCAGCACGCTGGGCATATTCGTCCGCCATAGCACCAGGAATCCTGCCTGCTTGACGCCCCGGCTCCGCCGCTTCGACTCCGACCGGAACTGCCGTTCTACCCGGCTGGCGAACAGCAGACTGCTCGATAGGTAAGCACTCTGGTAGTTGGCCAGCATAATATGCGCCAGGGGTGAGGTAGGGTCAAAGCCCTTATACGTTTCTTTATAATCTTTCTCTTTCAAAATTACCGAGTTCTCGCGCTTGGCAACGGCGAGGTTGGCCTCGGACTTGTGCAATCCCATTACGTACGTTTCGGTGCCGAGCGCGCGGCTGGAGCCGGCATTGCAGTGAATGGAAATAAACAGGTCGGCGCGGTTGCGGTTGGCGTAGGCTGAGCGCTCATCGAGCTCCACAAAAACATCGGAGGTTCTGGTATAGAGGACTTTTACTTCCGGCATTTCGGCCTTGATTTTTTTGCCAAGGGCGAGGGCAATCTTCAACGTAGTCCGGGATTCGCGGGCCACTTTGCCACGTGTGCCGGGGTCGTGGCCACCATGACCAGCGTCAATAACTACCACATCGATTAAGCCCGGGTTGTTTTCGGAAACGGGTTCTTGTTGGAAGGCGAAGGCCAAACTTAACACTAAACCACCCGAGGCAGCCGCCATTTTAAGAACTTTTAACATTATTTTTTGCTTCGTGCGTTACTCCTTAGTGGTTTCTCCACTAATTTTGACATCTTGAATTTTAGGCAAAAATACGCTTTTTGATACAACTGAAAAAAAAGTGGTTTAGTATATCGCTGAGCCTGTGCGTACTTCTGCTAGTGGGATGCGTAAGGACTCAGCAACAATCGGGCCGTTCCGGTCGCCTGTTCGGCAAAGCCGCGAAGGCTGACTCCTCGGCTTCGAGTCAAACCCCTGTTTCCCCCCTTTCCGTAACCTCCGATACGCTAACTGCGACCGATTCGACGACACTGCCCAGCGGTGTCCGTATCGCCACGGGTGACACCCTGGGCATCCGGCTGGACTCGCTCCGTTCCGATTCACTGCGGGTAGATTCCCTAGCCAAGCAAAGCGACCTGCAATCCACGGTCGAGTATAAATCAACAGATTCTACGATTATGGATGTGGACGGCAAGCAGGTGCACCTTTACGGCGAGGCCGAAGTGACCTACGGCACCATCAACCTCAAAGCCGACTACATCCGCATCGACTGGACTCTTAACGAGCTTTTTGCAAGAGGTACGTATGATTCCACCACTAAGGAAACCATCGGCGAACCCATTTTTCAGGATGGGGCGGAGGCATACAATACCAAAGAACTACGCTACAACTACAAAACCAAAAAAGGATTCATCCGGGGGGTAGTTACGCAGCAGGGGGAGGGGAACATCCGGGGCGAACAGGTCAAGAAAGATCAGGAAGGCAATTTGTACATTAAAAAAGCCATCTACACGACCTGCAACCTCACACATCCGCACTTTTACATTAACGCCCCCAAAATCAAGCTGATCGACAACAAGCAGGTCGTGTCAGGGCCGTTCAATCTGGTCATTGCCGACGTGCCGTTGCCCCTGGGGCTACCGTTTGGCTTTTTCCCATTTCCCAAGAAAAAAGAAATCGGCACTTCGGGTATTCTGTTTCCGGCCTACGGGGAAGAGCCCAACGGACGCGGTTTTTACCTACGCGACGGCGGCTACTACTTTGCCGTCAGCGAAAACTTCAACGCTACCGTTACCGGACAGATATATTCTACTGGAAGCTGGGGGCTGGGGGTCAGTTCGGTCTATACCAAACGCTATCGCTACAATGGCAACGTATCGCTGCGCTTCAACCGCAACAAATCCGGTGACGAACTGGACAAGGTGTTGAATACCCCGGGCCGCAATGATTTTAGCGTGGTCTGGTCGCACGCGCCTGTGCCGCGCGGCAACTCCACTTTTTCGGCTAATGTGAACGTGACCAGCAATAGCTTTAACCAGTACAATGCGCAGGATAACCAAAAGTACATTTCCAACGTCGCCAGTTCATCGGTGCAGTACAACCGTACCTTCGGGCAGTACGCCCGCGCCGGGGCTAGTCTCCGCGTAAACCAGAACTTCGGCACGCCCGATCCCGAAACCGGATTGAAAACCGGCGGAAAGACCGACGTTTCGACGCAGTTCAACTTTGGCGTCAACCAGATCGCTCCTTTTGCACTCAACGGCGGGCGGGGTGCCTGGTACGAAAGCTTCCGGCTTGGCATGGACTTCAACGGTGATTATAGCGTCAACAACACGCTGTCGGCCATCGATACGACCTATTCGCGTTTGGAGTTCATTGTCGTCAATGAAATAGACAGCGCCCGCACAGCGGGCGATCAGGTGGTCGATTTTAATTTCGACAACCTGCCTGATTTGTTGAAAGATGCGCGCTTCAACGGCCGTTACTCGATCCCCATTTCGCTCCCTAACTTCAAACTACTGCGTTTTATCAATTTCACGCCCAGCATTTCTTTGCAGGGCGAGGTCTTCTCCAAACAGTATAGCTACCAATATTTGGGCAATAACCAGATTCGCATCGACACCATCGACCGCGTGGGCAGCGAATACAGCTATTCGATGGGAGCAGGACTAAACACGCGCTTTTATGGTACTTTTTTTGTGAGGGGAAAGCGGCTGGAAGCGATTCGGCACACGGTGATACCGTCGGTTTCGTTCAGTTATACCCCGGACTTCTCGGGCGATAATTTTGGTTTTTACCAAAACACCCAGATCAACGACGATGGCGAAACGCGCTTTCTGTCGCGTTACCGGGGCATCGGTAGTACTTCCAGCAACGGGCGGGCGTCGGGGGTAATTTCCTATAACCTTAATAACTCCTTTGAGATGAAGCTGCGGTCGAAGAGCGATACCGCCGACCAGCAGTTTGAAAAAGTATCCCTGCTGGACAATCTGAGTTTCAATGGTAGTTATAACCTTATCGCTGACTCGCTGAACTTGTCCAACCTGTCGGTCAATGCTAACACTACGATTAAAGACCTGAACCTGAACTTCAACATGACGTTCGATCCCTACGCTTATATCCTCGATACGCGAAGCCCGAATAATACGGCGGGTATTCGCATCAATGAGTTTGCGATCAAGCGCGGGCAGGGGCTGGCTCGGCTGTCAAATCTGAACGTGACCTTCTCCAAGAGCTTTAATCCGAAGAAAAAAGACCCTGAGAAAAAGCCGGCTGCACCCAATCCCGCCAATCCGCAGGCCACGGCAGAAAACCTGGAATTTATCCAGCGCAATCCTAACCTGTACGTAGATTTCGATATTCCCTGGAACGTCAACATCAACTACAACTTTGGCTTGAGCCGTTTCGGACTGCAACCCTCTCAGATCATCCAAACCCTCAGCGCCAACGGCGACTTGAGCCTAACGCCCAAGTGGAAGCTGAGCCTGCAAACGGGTTTCGATTTCCAGGCCCTGAGTCCGTCGATCACCACGGTGTCGCTCTACCGCGACCTGCACTGCTGGGATATGTCGTTCAACTGGACGCCCTTCGCGGGCAACCGTCTGCGGGCCAGCAACTACTCATTTACGCTCAAAGCCAAATCATCTATCTTGCAGGACTTGAAGCTGTCGCGCCGCCGGTCGTTCGTGGACCGAAGCGGGTATTGAGGATTCGAAGAGCAAAGTACCAAAGTAGCAGAGGTACAAGGGGGGAAAGTCTTTTGAATTAAAGAGGTTCAAAGTGAACCCGATTTCATCTCAACTCTCAACTACTTCCCCGTCTGGGTTGTGTAGGTACTTTCAAAGATTTTATCGGCGTTCCCTGCCTCGAAGCCGTCGCGGCGGTGCTGGCGTTGGATCTGGTCAGCAGGCAGTTCAGCGTATTCAGGCAGGACGCGCCGCTCGGCGAACTCTACGTAAGAACCCGAAATCATATGTTTTTCGCCGTTAGCAAAATCGGCTTCCAGCATCTGCGCCACGGTGGAGCTTTGTAGTAAACCGCCGTCGGGACTTTCTTTAATTTTGCCGCCGGAGTTATTGAGTTTGATCCCGTGTTTTTCCAGGAATTCGTTGAACTCCGCTACGGTATTGTAGCCTTCGGGCAGATTATGGACGCTAATCGTAAAGTGGTTGAGGTAATAGCGGTTATAGATTACCCAGGCAGCGTACTCGCTTTCTTCCAGCAAAGTAAGGTAATCACTCAGGGTCGGAGTACGCCAGAGTGGCTGGTGGAGAAAGGCATCCACCGCTTCGCCATTGTTTAAATCCAGACTGTCCACAGGATCGCTTTTAACTTCGCTGGTGTAGCTTCGAATAATGCTTTGCGATTCCTGAGAAAGCTCGTTTACGCGCAATTCGCTGACGAAAATTCGCGGGTAGTTTGGCTCCGGCGGACTGAACCAATAGGCGTCGAGCTTTTTGCCCTCGAAGTAGTAGTAGTCACGCTTCTGGTAGCCATAGTGCAGGAAGATTTTCTCGAAAGAGGCTATCCCCAAATGCGGTACGCCCAGCGTACGAAAGGCGATGTGGTCGTTTTCGATATTTCCGGTGTCAGGTATAATACCTTCATCTACCATAGCATCGAGTATAATATTCACATCGGGGACGCGCTCCTGGTAGCGGCGCATGAGGCCATTCATTACTATTTCGAGCGGTGGGTTTTCTGAAGATTGCATCTGATTCATAAAAATGGTCGTCGAAGGTTTTGTTCTGAAAAAACGAAAGGCAGGGGTTTGGAATTCAATCTTGCCAAAATTTTTTGACTAACAAACGTTTTCTAAATCCTGGAATGGATTATGGGCAGTGACAACTGAATTCTTTCAAAAATCGACTTCAACACCCGTACATACCAGCAGAATCCACACTATTCCTGCCTTTAAGCCAGCAAATCAGAAACCAACTGCAGTCCTCGGATAATCCCCAAAACCTCCCGAACTTTGGGCTTTGTGGTACGGGCAGCTCGCCCGTCTATGGTACCTTACCCGAAAACTACCTACATTTTGAAACTTTGGCAGAAAGAAAATACCGTCATCTCCGAAAAAATTGAACGCTTCACCGTGGGTCGTGATGTCGAACTGGACCTCCACCTGGCCGAATTTGACGTACTGGGCAACCTGGCCCACGCGATAATGCTTGAATCCATCGGTTTGCTTACAGCCGACGAACTGGCTGATTTGCAAACTGAACTCATAGCGATTTATAAAAAAACACAAACCTCAGAATTCATCATTGAAGAGGGCGTCGAGGATGTGCATTCGCAGGTGGAACTACTACTCACCCGAAAACTTGGTGATACCGGCAAGAAGATACACAGCGGCCGCTCCCGCAACGACCAGGTACTGGTTGACCTGAAACTCTACGTTCGCGACCGCCTTACACAGGTTGTGCAGGCCACTGAAAAACTCTTCAACGTGCTGCAAAGCCGCGCCGAACAGCACAAAAATGACTTGCTGCCTGGCTACACGCATTTGCAGATTGCCATGCCGTCGTCGTTTGGACTGTGGTTTGGGGCGTACGCCGAAGGGCTTATTGACGACGTCGTGCAACTCAACGCCGCCTACCGCCTGGCCAACCGCAACCCGCTGGGTTCGGGTGCGGGTTATGGTTCATCTTTTCCCCTGAATCGTACGATGACGACCGAATTGCTGGGCTTCGAGGGTTTGCATTATAATGTAGTATATGCCCAAATGAGCCGGGGGCGCACCGAACAAGCCGCGCTGACAGCCCTGGCGTCGCTCGCCGCTACCGTATCGCGCCTGGCGATGGATGTATGCTTGTACAATAGCCAGAATTTTGGCTTCATTGTGCTGCCCGATGCCTTCACAACGGGAAGTAGTATTATGCCGCACAAGAAGAACCCCGATGTGGCCGAGCTTCTCCGCGCCAAAACCAACCGCCTGAAAGCCCTGCCGATGGAGGTGACGCTGGTACTGAGTAATCTGCCTTCGGGCTACCACCGCGATATGCAGCTTTTGAAAGAAATCCTGATGCCCGCGTTTGACGAAATGCTGGATTGTCTGGACGTAGCCGCCTTTATGTTGGAAAATATGGAAGTCAAAACGAACCTACTGGACGAGAGCCGTTACGATTTACTGTTCAGCGTCGAGCGAGTGAATGAATTGGTGATGCAGGGCGTGCCGTTCCGAGACGCATACCGGCAAGTGGGCAAGGAAATAGGGGAGGGAAATTATAGCGGCGATGAACTACGGCCTTCGCGCGACCTCAAACATACCCACGAAGGCAGCATCGGCAACCTGAATCTGGAAGAAATATACCAACGTATGGATAACGAATTGGCTCGTTTTGAGTTTGATAAGGTGGAAAAGGCTTTTCAGAACTTACTCAAAGCGTGATTTCATTCAAAAGGATCTGGTTAAGTACCACACTGCTGGCGGTAGGCGCACTGGCTTACTGGTCGTGTGGGACGGGTCAGCAGCCCAACGGCGAAGTATTGGCGCACCAGTACTGTGCCGGCTGCCATGTTTTTCCGGAGCCTTCATTGTTGGACAAAAAAACCTGGGCCGAGGGGGCACTACCCTACATGGCGCCTCGGCTGGGGCTGAAAACCGTTGAAACCGATTCCGGTTTTTTTCAAAATTACGAATCGCAACTACATATAGAGCAACTTGATATCTTTCCCAAAGAACCCCTGGTTAGTGAGGAGGAGTGGGCGAGTATAGTGGATTATTATGTGCGGAATGCGCCCGAAACTTTGCCGCGTCCCCGGCAGGATAGCCTGCAGTCGTTACCTGGTTTCCGCTTAAAAAACATCCTCAGCCCGCTGGAAGCGACAGTGACGGCGGTACGTTACGATCCGTTCAGTCGTCAGGTTTGGACCAGCCACCGCTCGGGGGCGATGCACGTTTTGAATCCAAAGCTACAAGCGGTGGATTCATTGTTCAATTTTGAAAGCCCGTTCTCCGGTTTCAGGGCGCAGTCGGACGGCGGCTGGAATGTGCTCAGCATGGGGTACATGGATCCGAACGATGAGCATAAAGGTTCATTACTTTCCATCCGGAAGACCGACGGAAACTGGCGCGGACGACGCGTGGTAGGCGATTTGCAACGGCCCGTACATGCCACCTACGCCGATGTGAATGAGGACGGGCGGGAAGATGTGATCGTTTGTGAATACGGAAACTACATCGGCAAACTAGCTTGGTACGCCGCTACAACTACCGACTCAATGACCATGCATGTGATCGAAGAGCGGCCCGGCGCGCGCATGACCTACTGGCAAGACTACGACGGCGACGGTCGCCCCGATTTGTGGGTACTTTACGCACAGGGCGACGAGCAGATTGCCGTATATCTCAATGGTGGCAAAGGAAATTTTGCCAAGAAAATCCTGCTACGTTTCCCGCCTTCCTATGGCTCGGGTTTCTTTGAGCTGGTGGATTTTAATAATGACGGTAAGCTGGATATTCTGTACGCCAACGGCGATAATGGTGATAAGACCTATACCTTAAAGCCCTACCACGGTATTAGAATTTTTATCAATAAAGGCAAGGATAAGTTCGAAGAGAAATTCTTCTTTCCACTCGACGGAGCCACGCAGGCCCTCGCCCGCGACTTCGATCAGGACGGTGACCTCGACATTGCCGCCATCGCCTTTTTTCCTGATTTTGCCCTCAAACCGGTACGGAGTTTTGTGTACCTGGAAAACAAAGGAAACAATGTCTTTACGCCCCGTACTTTCCCCGATCCCAATCGTGGCCGCTGGCTCACCATGGATGCCGCCGATGTGGATCAGGATGGAGATCTGGACATTCTGCTGGGCTCTTTTTACCTGGCTATCACGCCTACGCCAAAGGCATTTCTGGAACGCTGGAAAACGGAGAAAAAAGGGGTAGTGGTACTTGAGAATACCTTTCGTTAATCAAACAAGGATGGGTAGGTAAGAAAAAAGGAGAATCGAAATTTCGATTCTCCTTTTTTAGGTGTTATGCAATCAATCTAAAAATTAGGGTGCATCCCACCAAACGCGGCCCTTGGCGTCCTGCAAATCATTGCCAAAACCCGGTAAGGCAAGCATGGCATCATAAGCTGCTTTCTTGTTCAGGTAGTTTGGATCATTCTCGTTGAGCAGCCCGATGGGTGCGCGGCGCGCAATGGTCAATGCGGCCCCGTTGTTTGTAAGCGTGGGCATGGGAACTACCGAGGTAGGATTGGGGAACCCGGTACGCTTCCAGTTGGCCCAGCCTTCGGCTGGCTGCTTCAGGAAATGAAGATATGCCTGGCTGGCAATCTGATTGATCGCTTTACTCGGATCGAAAGCTACTTCCGGCATAGCCAGATAAGCAGTGATTTCGGCCTGAGTCACGGGGGTGTAGTTTGTCAGGTTGGATCCCACAGCTACCTTGTCGTACCAATTGATAGAGCTCGTCACACCCATTTCGTACCAGTTTTTGGCGCTTTCGCCAGTAATGCTGCGTGCTGCGGCTTCGGCGCGCATAAATGCAAAATCCGAATAAGTGATTACAGGGATGTAGTTAAGTCCGCCACCCACGTTACCCTGAGCGTCAGCTTGAGCGGGCCGGAACAGGCGAGGCTGAATGAACGACAGCGTATCGATGAGCACGTTTTGGCCGTTGACCACGATTTGTGGAGGCGAGTAATAGCGCTGGATGTTGACCGCGCGCTGCGCATCGTCGGGACTGGTGAAACTACCTACGTAACGACGCTCGGGTGCCGTGGTACCCGCGGGCAGCTTTCCAGCCGCGATCAGACGATCGACATTCACCTGTGAGAATAGATTCGGAGTGAAGAAAGCATCAATGCGCGGGTCCTTTGTTTTCCACATGAAGTCCACGATGGGCTTGGGTGCACGTAGTGAGGTGGGATCCCAGTTGCCTCCTGCCGTGAAACCAGCGTAAGCGGTGAACACCCAGCCATCCTCATTCGAGGACATCAGGTCGGTAGCGGGCATGGCCAGTACTTCCTTGATGATTGTCTCGGCGGGGCCTTTGTTTACTTTGAGCTGGCGCATCGCGATCTTGAGCCGCAAAGCATTGCCTGCCTTTATCCACTTTTGGGCGTTGCCACCAAAGTATTGATCATACTGGCCCAAGCTGATCTGAGGGGCCGTAGGACTAGCCTTCAAAGTTGACACCGCCTCTTTGATCTGGCTATCGAGCTGAGTAAAGATTTCCTGTTGTGTGTCGTACTCTGGCGTTAAAGTACCACCGTACCTACCCTGGAAGGCATCGGAATACGGAATAGCGCCGTAGATGTCGGTGACGTAAAAGGTATAGTAGGCCTTCAGAATCCTGGCTATACGAATCATGTTCGTGTAACGGGGCTGCTCCTCGGCTGGCAAATCCTCCACCAATTTCTCAATATCAGTAAGGCGATCTCCAATTCCGTTATAAAGTCTGCCGTAGCGACCCGAAAAGTTATCGAAGTTTTGGGTAAATGCCCCTTGGTTACCGTTCAGGTCAGTCGTGTACTGCATCCATGGCATGATTCGCCGGTACAGATCGTAGTACGCCTCAAAATCCTGGCCATGAATCTGGCTCGTGGCCTGCAGAAACTGATTTTGGGGTGGAATTTCCGTCAGGACGTCAGGATCGGTATTGATGTCCACGAAGGCTTGTTTTTCGCAGGATGCTGTCAGAAACCCGATGGTTGCCAACAACACAAATTTATATTTTGTGAATTTCATATTGTTTCTATTTTTTTAGTAAACCAAAGAATGGGGATTAAAGACCGACATTGACCGAAACGCCGAGGTTACGGCTGAACGGCAGTCCGCCGTATTCCATAAACTCACCCGGACGGTTGCTGTATAGGCCTTCGGGGTTAATGCCATCTTTGGCCGTGCGGTAGAGGTACATCAGGTTACGGCCCACAAGGCTCACGCGCAACGACTGCACTTTAATTTTCTCAAGAACCGAGGCAGGAACGCTATAGCCCACCGATACCTCACGGAGTGATACCCACGAGTTCTCGAACACGGAGTATTCACGAATTCCGGAACTCCACTGTGAAAGGTTTTCGTAGTAAGCATAAGCAGGGATAGGAGTCAGGTAGCCTTTTTCTACTGCTTCGGAATAAGGCATTCCTCCCAGATCGACCAGATTGTCGCCCACTTTCACCTCGTAGCCATCGGCTAGTACACCTTCCGGAATGATACCGTCGTTGCGGACATTGCCCTGCGCATCGGTAAACTGAATACCGCCGGTTTCGGCGTCGCGTCCGAACAAGCTGTTTGCGAAACTACCGTTGGCCGAACCATACTGGTGCGTGCCGGAGCCCATCAACCCACCAAACTTGCCGTCCAACTGTACGGTGGCCGTGAAGTTGCCGTAGCGGAAGTTGTTCATGTTACTGAGCAGGAAATTCTCCATCATCGTTCCGAGCTCCTTGTTGCCCTGACCGTAAGCACCGCTCCGCAGGTACGAAGGGTAGCCGCCAGTGGTTCCGCTGGCCGCGCCAATAACGCGCTGGCCATTGGCAGGATTATTGGGATCCGCAGACTCGTAAGTAGCGAAGCCGTAAGGCGTTACCAGCATACCGTACTGCTCGCCAACTTTAGCGATGGAACGGACATCGGCTCCAAATCCAAGAGCCAGCTCGTAGGTATCGGTACCTTCCACCAGGTCAAGGATTTTGTTACGGTTGCGGGTGAAATTGATGTTGGTGTTCCACTCGAACTTACCCCTCTTGATAGGTGTGGCGTTGATCATCAGCTCAATACCTTTGTTCTGAATCTCACCCGCGTTCACCAGTTTACGATTGAGACCTGATTCCGAAGCAATCGGTAAGCTCAGGATCTCGTTACGGGTCAACTTATTGTATACGGTAAAGTCCAAGCCAATGCGACCGCTGAAGAATCGAACATCAGCCCCCAGTTCCCATTCACGGGCGAGGCGATTCCTCAGATTGTAGTTAGGAAGCGTGTTGTCGCTGAAACCGGAAACATTGATCTGACTACCATCGGGCAAAGTGTACTGTCCTTGAGGACTGTAATTTCCTGCCCGGTTAGTAGAGTAGGCGTCTGTGTCACCACCGGTGAAGCCATAACTGGCGCGCAGCTTGCCAAACGACAACCAATTGGGGGTGCTATTGAGTGACTCAGTGAATATCCAGGCCAAACCCACAGCAGGATAGGAGTAAGAGTAATCACCACTGCCGTCGGCGTAAGTGAGCGTGGACGACCAGTCATTCCGGACGCTGAAATTAAGCGTCAGTGCGTCACGATATGTCACATCCCCGTAAGCGTAGAGTGCATCAATGCGGCGGGAAGACGCTAGTCCGTTATCGTAATTCAGGGTATTCTGGCTGTTGGCTAGTGAATAAACCCTCGGTACCCGCAATCCACCATTGGTAGAGGCAGAGAACCTGCGTCCTCCATTGATGCGGTTACTTTCACCGCCAATATTAAAGCTGACGTTGAAATTATCCCCGAATTGATGATTGGCCATCAACAAGCCCTGAATACGGGATTGATTTTCGTTTTCGGTGAACTCACTGTAATAGCCTCCCGAGTATCCTGCGTTGGGTCCGGGTTGACGGCCACTTCCTGTGGTAAGTTGCGTTTGGATGTTACCCCGCAGCAAGAAGCTCAGCCAGGGGGTAAGCTTACCGTTTAGGTCTACGTTGGTACGGAAAACCTTCTCATTCCGTAACTGACGGTCTTCAAAAGTATCCCACATGAACTGGCTGATGAAATAGGGGTCGTTGGCACCCTGACGGCGTCCGCCCGCAACCGGATCTTCGTAGTTTTTGGACCAGTAATCGATGTCAAGTGAACGAGGACGGCTGAATACAAATCTGAACACGGGATTGAAGTTGCCTCCCTGACGGATAGGGTTGACCATGTCGTTGTCCGTGTAGTCTGCACTCACATCGAGACTGAATATTTTGCCGATCTTCTGTGTGCCGCGAATATTGAAGTTGTTCCGCTTCATTTCGGTACCAGCGGGCATAATGGTGGTATTTTTCAGCCCCGAATAAGAGGCCCGGAAAGATCCCCGATCGTTTCCTCCTTCAATGGCAACGTTGTGGTTAATATACTTACCCGTCTGAAAAAAGCTCAACGGATCGTTGGCCTGCCAGGGGATCATGCGGCCATCCAGGTCACGAACGGGCTGCCCGTCAAATTTGGGTCCGTAGTTGTAAACCCAGTTATTGTTGGCGCGTTCCACTTCGCGTGTACCATCGGCGCCGATCGGAAACGGCCCCAATCCGGCGCCATACTGATTCTGCAAATCCAGGAACTGATACGCATTCTCAAATGAGGTCGTGAGGTTGTAGGTTACGCCCAGCCCTGTGTTGGTGCGTCCTTTCTTGGTTTGAATAACTACTACGCCGTTCAGTGCCTCTGAGCCGTAGAGTGCACTGGCTGCAGAACCTTTCAACACCGTCATTGACTCGATGTTGTCAGGATTGATGTTCTTCATAATGTTACCGAAGTCCTGGCCCGCGCCCCAAGAGTTAGCTCCTGAAGTACCGGGACGGATCAGCACGCCATCAATGACGAACAGTGGTTGAGTGTTGCCACTCAGGGAGGCGTTACCCCGGATACGAATGCGTGACGAGGACATAGGTCCCCCCGTGCCCTGGTTGATCATGACACCCGCGACTTTTCCCTGCAGGGCATTGACCATATTGGCATTGTTGGTACGGGTGATATCCGTGCCATCGATAGTAGTAGCCGAAAAAGAAAGCTTGCGCGTTTCCGTGGTCATACCGAAGCCCGTAACAACTACTTCATTGAGTAGTTTGGTGTCTTCCTCGAGTGTGACGGTTAAAGTGCTGGCATTTCCGACGGGTACTTCCTTGCCCAGATAGCCAATGGAAGAGAAAACCAGAATGGCGTCGTCAGAAGCGATGTTGACCCGAAATTTTCCGCTCGCATCGGTGGCACCACCATTGTTAGTGCCTTTTACCAAATAGGATACACCCGGCAAAGGCACGCCCGATTGGTCGCTGACAGTACCGGAGACGGCCTGTCGATTTTGCGCCATACCACTCGTCGTGCCAGCGAACAGCGCGAAGAGTAGCATGAGCACGCGATAAGAAGGTAGATTTTTTAATCGCATAGTAGATAGATAGTTAGTTGTAAAAATTTAATAAAGTAAGGATGGTAAACGTATAATGTATAGTATGGTTAATCTAATGAGAACCAAACATATATCCAAAGATATGGATTTTTTTGAAGCAACAAGACTGTTTATTAAAAAAAATTAAAAATGATTCTTGATTCCTGTCAATCTGAAAAGATATAAAGAGAATCAACGGATTTGCTTGACAGAATGGCCGAGGCGCATCATCTGCTCTTTACAGCGCGCGGGTGGTTATCTCTCTGACTCAGATTGATCTTCTGCAAAACCATCTTGCCAACCAGCTCACCCTGTACCTGGCCTTCCTCAATAGCTGCCCGGTAGTGAATGCCCCCATACAGCCGGCTGATGGCAGCTTCATCACATGCTGCCCTAAATGATCCGAAAGCTCGCTCAGGCAAGCCGTACTCGACCTCCGTATCGTCCACGAAAGCGAAGGCGCTTCCAAAATAGTCGGCCAGAACGGTAGCGGAAGCGGTGGAGATAACGCTGTGTCCACTGGTGTACTCTGGGAAGGGGGGCGTTTGAAGCAGCGGGCGCCATTTTTCGTCGATGTAGGTATTGATAACCGTTTCAGGACGAATCAATTGGCTGCGGTACTTTTCGTCCCAGCAACTGATGAATCCATCGAAAAGCGCGATAGAAGTAATCAGGTAGGCTCCGGCGGTGGCGACCATATCCAGTTTCGCAGTGGCGGCTGCCCGCCCCGCGATGGACATCCAATGCCCGCCGGGGGATAGTTTTTTGGTTGCGAAATTTAAGTGTCCCTGGGTATTCAGGTAAAAAGGATTGCAATCCCAGTAGCTGGCAACGAGCGTTTGCTCTTTTGACATACTTCGCGTTATATCGTACACTTCCCGTGTTTGGCGCATGAATTCACTTTTGGGATCAGTACTGAATGCGGGTGGCGGTGCGGGCTTGAATTGCTGGGCCGAATCGAGCGTCAGCGGGCGAATGCGGTTCCAGTAGGGTTCGACGGCGGGGATGTAGCCCGGCGGGGTAGGAATCCATTTGCCGGGTGCTTTGCTATAGGCATACCGGCGGGTGCGTCGCGTTTCGCGGTACTGGTCTTCTGCGGCCCATTTCAGGATGCTATCGCTGACGGCCTGTCCAAAACGCAGAGAGTTTTTATAGACTTCCGGGTCATCTTCGCCGATTTCGTGAAGGAGCACCGCCACGCTGTCTTGCAATAAGTTTTCGGAAAACACCAGCTTTCCACCCGTTTTGAAGAAAGCCTGAAGCGCGGCCAAAGGGTAGTTTATGGTACCCTGCGCAGGGATAGACGCTACATTCGGAATGCCCGAAATCTGGCCGTGTAGGCTCAGGTAGTTTTCCTTATCCAGTACAAGAATTTCGTAAGCCGCGACATTGGCGTACATATAGACACGACTGGCTACCGGAGGCGAAAATATATCGTGAACGATCGTGCGGGTAAGATTTTTCTGGGCGCGATGAAACAATTCAGTGGGAGACTGAGACTGACATACACCCGCCGCCTCTGCCACAAAAAGGCAGCCTATCGTACAGAGTATATGCCTGAAACTACGCATCTGATTCTATTTTTCAATTTGATTGATTCGAAATACTGTTGTTTCATCGTCGTTCCGGCCCAGCACCAGCCATTTTTCCCCATTGACGCTAACTACTTCCAGCGAGCGTACGTCGCCGCTGGCCCAAAGACCCGTATCTTCCGGCCCGACGGCCTCAAAATTCAGGGGCGTAGTTTGCCGCAAAACCAAACCGAAAGAAGCATCGGCGGGGCCCAGTTGCACGCGGTAAGGTGCGAAGTTGCCCGCCACAACCAGGTCCTTTTTACCGTCCCCGTTCAGGTCGTCAGCCAGGACACCGCTGATTCGGGAAAATTGTGCGGAGCGTGGTAGTTCGTGTACTACAAAATCGAAGCTCCCTTTGTTTTCCAACACCACGCTTGCCAGTTGGGTGCAGGAGAGTTTTTTGGATTGGGCAGCGGCTTCCGCGCCAAACATGTCCGCTACGGTGGCGCCGGCGTACGACTCGTACGAAAGGTACTTTCGCCGGAGCGGAACTACCTGATCCAGCATTTCGTCCCGCGAGAACATCGGGTAGCTTTTATCCCCTATATAATAGCTGATGATCGGATCGACAAGCCCGTCTTTGTCAAAGTCGTCGTAATGAAGGGTCATGGGCTTTTCGGGAGAGGCCTTGAATTGCGTATTCAATCCGCAGTTGCCCGCCACGAAATCCAGGTCACCGTCGCCATCGAGGTCGACGGCGGTGAGGGATGCCCACATGCCTTCGGTGTTCTGCAAGCCCGCACTTTTAACTTCTTCAAACTTTCCTTTTGTATTTTCAAATGTGCGAATGCCCATCCAATCGCCCGCAAGTACCAAGTCCTGGCGATCGTCTTTATTCAAATCCGTAAATACCGCGGCGGTAATCATGCCGGGTGCAAGCAGTTGCTCACTCCATTCGGCGGTGACGTCCGTAAAACGTGCCTGTCCTGATTGACTGTCGTTGCGGAGCAAATAGCTGCGGGCGGCTTCAGGAAAGGCACCCGGAACGGCGCGGCCTCCGACAAACAGATCCAGGTCGCCATCGCCGTCTATATCGGCACTGGCAACGCACTGTTTTGGGTTTAGCATGGCAGGCAATGCCGTCGGGACGAAGCGAAGCGTATCGCTTCCTTCATTAATATACAGGTGATCCTGGTATTCTGGTGACTGTGCTTCGTACTCATTACCACCGCTGGCGACGTACAAATCCAGATCGCCATCGCCATCCGCATCGAAAAAATGCGCCGCTACTTCCTCAGATGTCACGTGCTGCCGCCACGGCTGAATGGGTGCGGCAGTGAAGCGACCATCAGCGGTTTGTAGGTACAAAGCACCAAACTGATTGACCGCTCCACCAAAAAACAGGTCTTCCCGGCCATCGCCATTGACATCGCCCCGCGCCAGGGCAGGGCCCATGCGCGACAACTGGTAGGGAATAAGTACCTCTACCTTGAAATCAACAAACTCATTTTCCTGGTGGTAAAAGTCCAGGCCGGTCTGCGAGGGAGCGAGCTGCTCGAATAGTGTCGGAGCAGATTCTTTCACCAGAATATTTTTCAAACTACCTTTCTCAGCCTTGCCTTCATCAACTACCAGCAACTGATTGGCCTTAGGGTTGACCAAGCGCGTGCGTTCGCCCGAAGGCCAAGCCACCACGACGGAATCTACCTTGGTTTCTTTGCCCAAACCAAAATGCAAATCCGTAGTCACCGACGACAAGTACCCGCGCACCGGGTAACACTCCTGGTACTGCATTTTCCCACCAGCGTATGTCCACGCCTTGGCTCCCAAAGTACTAGCCGAGGACTTTTTTCCCTGCAATCGCAGCGTGAGGTAGTTATTCTTCGGGGCGTTATTTTGGTAAATAAAGATTGGCTCGTTGATATTCGAAATCACAATATCCAGATCGCCGTCCTGATCGAAATCGGCGTAGGCGGCGGCATTGGAAACCGTAGCTTCGGTCAGGCCCCATTGGTCGGACACATCCTTAAACCGTAACCCATCAGCTGCTTCGCCGCCCCGGTTGCGCAGTACGTAGTTTTGTAGCTTGTTGGAAGGCATTTTCTGCACCAATCCGTAGGTCCTGAAATTGAGATTCCCCTTGGCGGCTTCTTTCAACTGCTCATCGGCAACGGTGTATTTCAGGAAGTCCATATTCGTAAAATCCCGCAGGTAACCATTCGTAATCAGAATATCCTTCCAACCGTCGTTATCGAAGTCGGCCATGAGTCCGGCCCAGCTCCAGTCGGTATTGGAGATGCCCGCCAGTTGGCCTATCTCGCTGAATTTTACTTGTTTTTCTAGGTTTTGGCCCACATTCAAATGGAGCATATTGCGCATTTGCTGGTGGTAGTAGCCACTATCAAGCAGCAGATGGTACTGATCGTACTTGTCCGGACCTTTCAGTAATTTTTGACGGTAGTTGTCGGCGGGTAGCATGTCGAGCGTCAGCACATCGGGGCGGCCGTCGTTATTAAAATCACCCACGTCCGCTCCCATCGAAAACTCGGAAATATGAGTAAATGACTCGCGCAGTGATTCGGTGAAAGTACCGTCGCGGTTGTTCACATGGTAGGCATCTACCTCCGCATAATCACTACTGGTGTATAGGTCGGGCCAGCCGTCCTGGTTGATATCAGCCACAGTCACACTCAGGCCGAAGTTCAGGGCATTGTTGACAATACCCGCCTGCTGCGTCACATCCTTAAAACGCGGAAAGTTTTTGCCGCCTTCATTCCGAAACAGGCGATTGCCGAAGTGTGGACTGAAAGCACGTCGCACCTCACGGGTATTGAGGAAAGCATCGACGGTGTTATTGGAATGGTTCAGCAGGAACATATCCAGATCTCCGTCGCGGTCGTAGTCGAAAAATGCCGCTTGCGTGGAGAGCGTTCCGGGAGCATCGAGGCCCATTTTGCGGGCCATTTCCTTAAAAACCGGGACCCCCTTTACTAACCCTTGATTGATGAAAAGCTCATTGGAAAGCTGCATGCTATCCCGAAAAAATCCCGAATGACAGACGTACACATCCAGCCAGCCGTCCTGGTTTACGTCGGCGACACTCACACCGACGGCCCAGGTACCATTGCCCTCGATGCCCGCTTTTTTGCTGACATCGTCAAACTGGATCGTGCCCGATTTTTTGGCCGAGCGATTGAGGTATAGCTTATTCGGTACCGTATTGCCCGCCACAAACAGATCAGGCCAACCGTCGTTATCGAAATCGCCCACGCCTACGCCGTTGCCATTGTAAAGGTACTCGTATCGAAAAATGTGCAGGGAATCGTCTTCTTCAATCTTGTTCACAAAGTTCACGCCCGTCACTTCGCCCGGCAGGCGAGTAAAGAGGGTTTGGGAGATGGCTTCGTGCCCCAGACAGCATCCTGCCATTAGCAGGAGTAGTTTCAAACTATCCGGAAAAAGTTTAGATAAAGTACTCTGCATAAAGTTTTTTAGGTTCTTTATTCCCAGTCAAAAGTCAACTGGCTATCCTCTTCCTTTCGTTCGACGTACATCAGAATCAGCGTCATCATTTCCTGGTCACTGCGCATACTGCCCTCCGAAAGTACCAGCTCCGGCGGGTCGTGGGGATTCATCGGATTCTGGGCCGTGTTGTCGTAAGTGCCTTCGATGTGTACGACGGCTCCCTTGGGAAGCAGCACGGGCTTTTTATAGCGATATATTTCCTGCCAGCGAAAGTCCCAGGCCGGAATCCTGACCAGCGGAATCGTATCTCCATCGGCCTTGGTAGCGTATGCCTTAAACGACTTACCCAATTGGTGCATGTGCGGCCAGGCATAAAGCAACGACACGTCGGGCTGATTATTCGCCACGCGCAGCGCGAACGATTTGACCTCGTTGGCAAAGATCATAAATGGCGGCGTAATGTCCTTTTGGCCGATCCCACCCGAACCCAGACTGATGACTTTCACCTCGCGTTCAATCGGTTCCTTCTTGAAAAAAAAGTTGACCCCGTTGATACTCTCCGCATCTATCGCCGAAGGCCCATAATGAACCGTAAGGAGCACTACACCCCGGCGGGGCATCACCCAACCCATGCCTTTGGGGTAAGTTTCGAAGGTAGCTCCGGGAATCCATCCACCGTAGTAGGTCATTTCTTTCTTGTACTTCAGCCATTGCAGGTAGTCGCTTTTCGAATCGCCGCTCAGGTTGACACTGGTGACGGTATTGTACAAGTCGATGGTGGCGTCTTCCACCGGATGGATGGCGAAGTTGGCATGGTGAATGATTTTTTTATTATTCGAAGTGAACTCTATAGCTTCTACGTTGGCTGCCGCTGCCATTTCAAAGGGTACTTTGAACACCATGAATCGTTCCTTCCCGTCGCCTTGCTGGACAAAGGGTTCCGACATCCTAAGTGTCAGGTCAGGCTTACGCTCGTAGGCGGTCCCTGCTTCGGCCCGCTCGAGCAGGGCCTTTTCGGCTTTTTGATTTCCTTTTCCTTTGGGCGTGCCGGCGTCTATCCAGGCTACGATGCTGGCAATTTCCGAATCATCCAACGAACGGTTATTGGCGAAATCCACGTAATGGTCATCCGCCTTCCAGGGCGGCATGTAGCGGGTGCTGACTACCTTGCGAATGAATTTAGACCGCTTTACTACATCTTCGTAGGTGATGAGGGAAAAGGGGGCGGCTTCACCCGGACGATGGCAAACCGCGCAATTATTAAGAATTATGGGCTGAATGTTCTCGTAAAAAGTAACGGATTGAGCACGAGCCGTTGCCGCGGTCAGACAAATTACGGCCAGACAGGAGAAGAGGTACTTTATTGGTTTTAGAATCATTTTTCGAGAAAAGGTGAGCCGCGCTTTTCTCAAAATTAAAAAATTTCAATAAAGAAGGCTAATTGCGCTCTGGCTCCGGCGGCATTTCCCGTAACTCGCATACAGAAACAATCCACTCTTCCGCGTTCAGAGCGATTATTTTCCGGCAGTTTTCTTTTTGAAATTTTAAGTCAAATCCAGCACCGTGCCGGCCTTCCCTTCCGACGCCATTATCAAATCGTCAGCGTGACAGATTATCACCCGCTTTACGCCGGATTGCAGGGCAGCAAAAGCGTTATCCAACTTCGGAATCATACCTTTATAAATGACTCCACTTTCTTTATAGGCTGCGTAGGACGCGGGATTCAGCGTTGGAATAACGGCCTCATCGTCGTCAGGATCGGAAAGTACCCCCTTTTTTTCGAAACAATAAACCAAATTTGTCTCGTACCGCTCAGCCATCGCCACCGCTGTCGCCGAAGCCATCGTATCGGCGTTGGTGTTGAGCAATAAGCCCTCACGGCTGTACGTCAGCGGCGCGATGACAGGTACCAAACTACTTAACAGCAAAGCGTCGATTTGCCCGGAATTCACTTCCTCGATGTCCCCCACAAAGCCATAGTCGATCGTTTTGACCGGACGCTTGACCGAACGGATAATGCCCCCATCGGCGCCCGTGAGGCCAATGGCGTTGCAATCGTTGGCTTGCAACTGGGCTACCAGGTTTTTATTCACTAGTCCTCCGTATACCATCGTTACCACATCGAGCATAGGTCGGTCGGTCAGGCGGCGGCCATCGATCATTTGGGTTTCAATGCCGAGTTTGGCGGCGGTCTGTGTGGCGATTTTGCCACCACCGTGGACAAGGATTTTTGGGCCTTGGAGTTGGGCAAAGGCTTTGAGAAAAGCCGCGCAGGCATCAGGGTTGTCAATGACGTTGCCGCCGATTTTTATTACTGTTAATTTCATTGAAAGCTTTTTTTATCGATCCAGGCTTTGGCTAAGCTGTCCGCCAGATAAACTTTTACCAAACTGTCTGGTGGACTTCCGTTCTTAAAAGTATTGATATTGACATCGGGTTCAATCGGCCCGTCGTACACTTTTCCGTTGCGGTCAAAGGTGGCAGAATTTGCTAGTGAGATCATCGCACTATCCGCGAGAAAGATATTGCTTTTTCCGGTGGGTACACCGTATGTTGGCTCGCCAAAAGTTCGTACGTTAGGCAGACTAAGAAAGGGAATTAAAATCATCTCGCCTGCACTAGCAGTATATTTTCCGGCGATAATAGCAATGGGCAGGTTTGCTACCGGTAAGGGTTTCCAGTTAGAAAGTTGGATAAGCTGAGCCTGCTTACGGCCACCTTTTGTAAAAATGCTTCCTTTGTACGTTCCAATTTGTTCTTTTCTGCCATTACTATAAACATAGCCAAACAACATGTCATGGCCGGTTGAGAGGTCGTGATCAAGCAAGGGCGCAAGACCTCCAACAAAAGGAACGTACGTCCCGCCCTCCATGAATCGCATGTCAATGATAATTCCCTTGATGTTTTTCTCCCCAAAGTACTGTAAAGTGCGATAGAGACTGTCAGCGATTGGTTTTGTTTCCGATTTATAAGGAGAATTATAAGAATTGAGCACAATTAGGCCATATTCCCTATCAATGACGGAGGCTTCGAAAGGCATCGTCCTTTCTCCGGAAACATGCGGAGCCAACATCTCGCGCGTATTAGAGGGTGGAGTAAAAAAGCTATGTCGGTCCTTCAACTCGGCTAGTACGTATGCAATGGCGCCATAAGTGTCTGCGGAAGTTTGGGCGTTGACCATTTTTTCAAGCGCCGCCACTCCAATCTTGTCAAAATCAATCTCTTTTCGGTGATAGGCCTCGGAACGAATGTATCCGAATGCCTTTTCAAAATAATCAAGAGCCTGCGGAGAGACATTGTTTTCCGTGGGTTTCCGTTTAAAAAGCTTCTGTGAGGTTTGGCAGGAAAAGCAGATCGCTAGAACGATGGCGCTGACAATGGAGACTATTTTGAGAAACATAGTTTGCCAAATTTCTTAAAAGGACTCTTCGTTCTTTATCCACCGCTTTAATGACTAATATCATACTTGATGCCTGAACGGAAGAAGTGATCAACGCTGTTGAAGAAACGATGACTACCCCAAAAGTACCTATGCTTCCTGAGATAACCAGCCGCGCCGATGTGGAAAATCTTGTCAATACTTTCTATGACAAAGTACGTGATGATCCCACCATCGGCATAATTTTCAACGAAATAGCGAACGTCAACTGGGACACACACCTGCCCAAGATGTACGATTTTTGGGAAGGTATTCTGTTCGGTAGCGGGAACTACCGGGGCCGACCCATGCCGCCGCACTTCAAGCTGAACGAAAGCCATCCTTTCCGACCCGAGTACTTTGATGCCTGGCTCGCGCTCTTTTACCAGACCGTGGATGAGTTATTTGAAGGCGAGAAGGCTGCTGAAGCCAAAATGCGGGCCATGAATATTGCCGCGGTCATGGAACACCGCATCGGACAAATAAACGCGGGTACCAACACCTCCTTACTTCACCGGAACGAATAGCACGGCGTCGGCCACCACGGTACCTTCTGAGCCCTCGTTTGATACTTCAACAAAGTTTTCTCCGCCTTTGACAAAACTATAAGTACCGGCTTCGATCCATTCATTAACCTGCGTTTGGGTTGCCAATTCTACCTTTTCCGTTCTTTTTCCGGCTTTTATTTTCAAATTAGTGCGGCTGGACTTTCCTGTTTTTGCCCCATCGTACTGGGCGGGATTTCCGCCACCTCCACCCGGATAAGGGTTGAAAACATAAACGGTGTATTTGCCATTTTTTGGAATCTCAGGGGTGTAGCGTACTGACTTGATTTCCTCACTCCTGGCGTCGTCCACCAACTGCGAAGCAGCGTACTTTCCACCCCCTTGTTCAATACGCCATTTGCCGCTTATCGTCACAGCCTTCGGTGTCACATCGTTGTCGAGCAGAATTTCGGGTGTGCTGCCGTCGGCCAGCGGATCGTTTTTAAGTCTGTTTTGCAATGCGGCGATGTCTATTTCCTGCACGGTAGTTTGACTATTCACCGCCAGCACCGCTGCCTGGGCTGCCGCCTGACCGAGGGCCATGAACACGGGCTCCATGCGGATAGAGCCGTAGGCGATGTGGCTGGCCGAGTGGGCTACGGGCACCAATAGGTTGGTACATTCGGTACGCTTAGGCGTGAGGGCGCGGTAGCTGATCGGGTAGGGGCCGAAGCCATGCACCTGTACGTCGCCCTCGTTCTGTACCATCATTTTCCCGGTGGCAGGGTTGGGTACCATTAGCCGCTGGCAATTGTGCGAATCCATGCTGTATGCAGCCAGGGCGATGGCATCCGGGGCTACTTCTTCGCCCTCGCAGTGGTGCTGTGTCATTACGTATTCGCCCTTCATGCGCCGCGCCTCCCGGATGTAGAGTTGGGGTGAAAAATGGTCGTTGTCCAGGTACTCGTCTTTGGGATATCCCCATTCCAGCATTTGCTTCCGCAGATGTTCAGGCATTCGGGGATCATGGCCCACGAAGTAGAGGAAGCCTTTGGTATAGTCCAAGTGATCCTGCACAATCTTTTGTCGCGTATCGTAGTCGGCTTCGGGATAAGCATGGTTGGCTCCAATCATGTCGGTGGAAAGGCCGCCCTTGTTGTTGATGTCGGTCTTGTTATTGGGCATGTCGGCAATGTGCATCACACCCCAGTTAATGTGTTTAGGCTTTTCGATGGCAATTTGCCGCAGTAGCAGCTCGTACTTGGTGGAATCGTAGCGGGCGGGGCGCGTGATCGGAATCTGGTTGGCCGGGTCGCTGGTGAGGCAGATGCGGAAGTTGTAAGCCTGCACACTTTTGTCGCCGCTTCCAATCGGGTAAAGCGGTTCCGTGCTGATGCCCCATAGCAAACCGCTACTTGGGTCGTCAGGTGTTTTATAAGGACTGATTCCGGGTGGAAACTGGTGTTTGTCGAGCAGTTGAACTCCATTCCAGGTTTCGCCGTAAACCTCGTTGTCTTCACGGCCCACCACGTAGCTGACACCCGCCCTGGCCATCAGGTCGCCCTCGTAGGTACAGTCTAAGTAGACTTTTGCCCGGACGGTACGGTTTGTCTTGGGTTCAGGATAAAGCGAATTTTCCACCACAATTTCCTGAATTTTTCCCTTCTGATTGTCTACCGAAAAAAGCCGGTAGTCGTACCAAACCTCTACTTTGGCCCGGTCGATGTATTCGTTAAAAAGATTCAGCGCCACGTGTGGCTCGAAAGTCCACTGCTCGAATTTGCCGTAATGTTGTCCGATACGGCGGTAAAAGTCACGCGCTACACCCGTGATGGCGTATTTGTTTCCGATGTCCGTTTGGCCCAGTCCCCCAGAACTCAGCCCGCCGAGGCGTTTGGTGGGTTCGATCAGGAGCACTGATTTACCCTGCATCCTGGCGGTGTAAGCCGCGATGACGCCCGCCGACGTGCCACCATAGACGCAGATGTCGTAAGTTTTCTGGCCAAAGGCGGTAGAAGCGCAAAGTAGCAGAAGTGTAAGTCGGAAAAGTACCCTCATAAAAACTTTGTTGAATTTTGTAAAGGACGCAGGAGTAATCTCGCTGTAGAAATTAAGTAATTAAGGAAGGTACTATACTTACAAAATTTCCATCAACTCCCGCAAATGCCGAATATCGTGGGTAGGACTTTCATCGAAAACATTTCCTGCCGGATTGTAGTAAACGGTATCCATCCCGGCGCCCTTAGCTCCCAATATGTCGGCTTCCCAGTTGTCGCCGATCATCAGGCCGTTGTCGCACCCTGCTCCGGCGCATTGGAGGGCATACTCGAAAATGCGACGGTCGGGCTTGCGAGCCTGGGCTTTTTCATTAGTCACGATATGAACGAAATAATCGAAGATTCCCGCGCTCCGCATCTTCTTGCCCTGCACCAGGTCATAGCCGTTGGTGAGCACGTGCAATATATAGCCCTGGTCCCGAACATAGTTCAGTACTTCCAGCGAGCCATCGATGAGATATGATTTTGTGGGCAACATTTCCATATAGGCTTCCTCCATAGGACGGAAATCAATACCGGCATGAACGCCAAACTCTTCCAACACCCGCCGAAACCGATGTTCACGGATGTGCCCATGCGGGATTTCGCCACGCTCCAGCTCCCGCCAGAGTTGGTAGTTGATTCGAAGATAGGTACTAACAAAATCATCTATCGAATTAATACCCATCCCTGCCATATCGAAGGTCTGGTATATTTCGGTCAGACATTCGCCGGAACTGCGTTCAAAATCCCAGAGTGTATGGTCGAGGTCGAAAAATAAGTGTTGGTAAGGCAAGAATCTAATATATTTTAATGGGTTCAGGTTGCTGGAATAGCACACTGCGTGTGTCTAAGGTCGAACAAAACTGTCGCTTAAAAAATTAAAAACCAACGGTTGATTCGGATGGGCTGTCGATTTTTGGGTATCCAAAAAGTACCCCACCGTCCACTGCAACAGGGATGAATCGCGCAAATAATTCCTCGCTGTACCAGCCGCGTTGTCGGGTGCGCTTCACGATTTCTTTATGTCCGGGACGGTGATAGGCAAATTTTTTCAGCGACTCCACACTATCCCACACGCTGATGGTGGCCTGCTGGGTAATGGGGTTTTCACCAATGCCGAATGCGAGCAGTACGCCTTTGGACTTTTTTAAGGAAAGGTGAGCTTTGGGGACGTGTCGCCAAAAATCCAGTAGTTTGGTGAAATTGATCTTCGCGCGGGTCAGTACGACAATTGGGCCCGTGTACTCTTTTTCGATATTTTCCGCAGTCTGGAAAGGTTCCGCCCCATCCCATTGGCCGTGTGACTGGATCGTACTCATTTTGATCGTATAGTGTTCTGCGGTCTGGGCAGCATAATTCCTGAAATCGGGAGACGCAAAGAATTCGTCGGCGCATTGTGCGCTCTCCCATTGGGCCAGAAAAGTGTATTGACGAAAATTGGGAATAATGTCGAAGCCCTTACGCCCGCTGCCGAGCATCTTGCTGAATGTCGCGCCTTTGGGATTTTCCAGGGTTTTGCGACCCATTTGGCCAAAGGCCCACCAGATCTTTTCTTTGGCAAACTTGAATACCGTGAACGTCGTCACGGGGTCGAGTGCTTTGCTGGGGTGAAGTATTTGGAACAATTGAATGGGTGGTTAGTGTATGGATACCGGATCGAAAAGTGTAACAAACCCCGTTCCAGTCGGGTACGCCGGGTAAATCTTACATTTTGATCACTATTTTTGTTCGAACGGGGAGAATATGTCCCGGTCGATCGAAAAGGACATACAAAGTCCGGTACTTTGCTACAATGGGAACTGATACATTACCTGAATTCGTCATCCGGCGTGCCACGCCTGCCGATGCGCAAACCCTGGCCCGGCACCGCTGCGAAATGTGGCTTGCGATGAATGACCTGCTGGCCGAAGGTTATGAGGAGATGTATATACAATGTGTCCGGTACTTTGAAGAAGCTGTGGCCGACCAATCTTATCAAGGATGGCTGGTGACTAACAATAGCGACGAAATTGTGGCCGGCGGTGGTTTATTGCTGCGCCGCATCGCGCCCTTTCCATTGGAAAGCGGCCTGAGTTGTCCCCTGGAAATGCAGGCACACATTCTGAACATGTTTACTGAGCCTGATTACCGCCGCTTTGGCTTGGCAAAATCGCTTGTGACAACTATGCTACAGTGGTGTGAGGAAGAAGAGATCGGGCATGTAACGCTGAATGCCTCGTCCGCCGGAAAGCCTCTTTATGAAAAACTGGGCTTTGTGGAGATGAAAAACTTCATGAAATGGACCGGAAAGCAACCATGATATCTGAACTCAAAATAAATCCCGAAGTACTCCACCCCGAGATTGCCTTTCAGACCGCCCGAAGCGGCGGCAAAGGGGGGCAGAACGTGAACAAGGTCGAAACGAAAGTCGAACTCCGACTCGATATCCCCAATTCACAGGCACTGAATGAAGAGCAGAAAGAGTTTCTGCTGAAAAAGCTTGCCAATAAACTTACAAACGAAGGCGTCTTGATTCTGATCCACCAAACCGAGCGTAGCCAACTGGCCAATAAGGAAAGGGTAATCCGGAAATTTGACCGTCTTATCCGGGAAGCTTTTGTTGTGCCGCGCCGCCGTCGGGCTACGCGCCCCACGCTGGCCTCGAATCGACGCAGAATCCAGTCCAAAAAGCAACGCTCAGAAACTAAAAAGATGCGCCGAAAACCGCCGAGAGAGTAAAATGCCGTTGATTTGACTTTTCTTGCAGAATTTTTTTTTGAGCAGCTTAGGTTTCACTTCTCACCTTTTCTTCATACCCCTCCCTTATCTTTATGACGACCTACCAAGGTAAAACTAAATATCAGCACTTGTTCAGCCTCCCGGTCATTGTGGCTGCCCTGGGTTATTTCGTTGATATCTACGATCTGCAGCTTTTCGGCATTGTGCGTATTCCCAGTCTGCTGGGTTTGGGCCTGACCATGGAACAGGCCGACGCCGTGGGAACCGACATCATCAATTACCAAATGATCGGGTTATTGCTAGGCGGCCTTTTATGGGGAATTCTGGGTGACAAGAAAGGACGGTTGTCGGTACTTTTTGGCTCCATCATTACTTATTCGCTGGCCAACGTTGCCTGTGGTTTTATTCCCCAGATAGAATTCATGGATAAGATTGAAGCCTACAAATGGCTGCGCTTCGTGGCGGGTGTCGGCTTGGCAGGAGAGCTGGGAGCAGGGATCACGCTGGTGTCAGAGAGCTTGCCCAAGGAGTTGCGGGCCATCGGTACCTCACTGGTGGCGGGCGTTGGCTTACTGGGAGCAGTGGTAGGTACTTTCACCGTCCGGCTCTCGGGCGACTGGACCATCGCTTATTTCGTGGGCGGCGCAATGGGCTTTTTGCTGTTGCTGCTACGGGTCGGCGTAGTGGAATCGGGGATTTACAAGGATATCACCGATAAGGCGCACGTGATGAAAGGCGATTTTTTCTCTTTCTTTACCAACAAAGAACGCTTCATCAAGTACCTCAAATGCATCGGTATCGGTATGCCCACCTGGTTTTGTATCGGGATTCTGGCTTACCAGAGCAACCAGTTCGGCAAAGCGCTGGGCATTCCTGAAACGATTGATCCCGGTCTCGCTATTATGTGGGCTTATATCGGTATTTCGGCGGGCGATTTCGGCAGCGGCTTTCTCAGCCAAGCATTGCGTTCACGAAAGAAAGCGATCGCCTGGATGATGGGTTTTTCGCTGGTTGGTGTCTTGCTTTTCCTTTTTGCCGGCATAAAATCTGCCGAAATGCTGTATGCACTTTGCTGCTGGCTGGGTCTGGGTACAGGCTACTGGGCCATGTTTGTAACGGTGGGAGCTGAGCAGTTCGGCACCAACCTGCGGGCGACGGCGGCCACCACCGTACCCAACTTCGTGCGCGGTGCCCTGATTCCGATGAATATGCTTTTTGTAGCCTGGAAGCCTTCGCTGGATGTCATCCTGGCGGGATTTGCGGTGGGCGTGCTAGCCTATGCCATTGGATTTTACTCCACGCTTACTATTCCGGAAACGCATGATAAGGATCTGGATTTTCTGGAAGCTTAGGAGGCAGGTGACGCTTTATGAACCCAGCAATTGATCGCAAATCTATAATCCTTGAACGTCGCCCCCGGACAAACGATGGGCAGCACCTCGTGGTGGACATAAGACTGGAATACTAAAAGTGAATTGTGGGTAGGTTCCAGCATGACGGGTTCATCGTCGCCGGGCATAATTTCAAGTGGGTAGATTTTCAATTGTCCCCCGCTGAATGCCTTGGGCATACTGTGCATGTAGTACACTGCGCTCAGAACCCGGTCACCGGTTTCGCCCAGTCGCATATCAATGTGGGGCTTAAAGAAAGCACCGTCGCCATGAGCTGCTATTTCAAGTTCGAGTTTTTCCCTTCTTTTAAAATCTGCCATTTTTAACCCTTTCAGCATTTCAGGATAAAATGCGTGAATTTTTTCATGGAGTATGGCATCGAATGGGCCAAGGTCACGCCATACTTTTGAAATTCGCATCTTTTCATTGACTTTGCCCTCTTTACCGACTTGTGCAGACGTGTACTTGTCCTCATTCCCGACGGCGTAGTCGAATATCTGCTGGCTAAGCTCGTCGCTGAGAAAATTTTCGACGTGCATGTAAGGGAATAACTTAGGCATTTTTTTAAGAAGCGTTTAGGTTGTATGATTCAGGATAGCTGTACTCAAGAGTCAAGTTTGCGAATTCCGAGAAATTTGGCGTGAATATACTGGGAATCCATGTCGAGGACAAGACTATGGCTCATTCACTCAAATTGAGTGAATGAGGAGTCTATTTTTGATACTAAACTTTAAAGTCAAATCCGATACTGGTCCTACTTTGCAGAGGTTTTGGGGTGTTGGCAGTGGTAATGAATTGGACAGAGGGAAAAGAATATGCCTGTAATGACTGATCATGGCGGTGCCGAGCTGAGTAACCTATCAATGGAACATATAAAGATCGAAATCGGGTTCTGGTTGCTCACAGACTACTGGGGGAAAGGGGCCATGTCAGAAACTTTCAGCCATATCTGTCGTTACGGTTTTGACCACTCATCCTGCGCAGAATCAAATGATTTGTGGAAACCGGAAATGTAAACGGTAACGATTCTTTACCAAATTCGATTTCCGGCATGAAGGTACGATGGCTGACTGGGAAGTGAAAAACGGCAAATTTATCAGCCTGAATGTGTACGACAAGCTGAGTGAGGATTCAGCGATGAAATCGGCCTAGCCGCTCAGATTCATACCTGCCATCTGCTGCTTATCATCTTCATATCTGGTAAAAGTACCCTTTGAATTCTCTGCAACCTGCTAATAATCAATCTTCCCTCTACTTCTGCAAAATCAAATTATAAAACCAACGGCCAAAGAATTAACTTTGCGATTTGAAACTCAGTCTGACTGACAATCTGGCATTCAGCGGCTTTCGGGCGTATTATTTTTCAAAACATTAATTGGAAAAGTTTCGCCGCTCGCATGCGTTCAAATTTTGTTCGATAAATTGACGATACCCTTGACCAGGAGCGGCTTCAACACTATATAAGAAATCACCATGTTAAAAATATTCAGTAAACTCTTCGGCACTAAGGCCGATCGCGACTTGAAGGAACTCACGCCCTAT
Organism: Persicitalea jodogahamensis; assembly: GCF_014651615.1. Taxonomy (GTDB): domain Bacteria; phylum Bacteroidota; class Bacteroidia; order Cytophagales; family Spirosomataceae; genus Persicitalea; species Persicitalea jodogahamensis. The sequence continues at coordinate 744,796 of NZ_BMXF01000001.1, forward strand.
GTGGGTCGTATTAACGCTGAGTTCGAGCAGTTGGCCTCTATTTCCAACGACGAACTGCGGCAGCGGGCTACTGACCTGCGCGCATACATCGCTGAGCAACTCAAACCAATCGACGACCAAATAGCTACGCTCAAGCAGCAGGCAGAGGACGAGCCAGACGTAGATAGCAAGGAAGCGATATTCAAGCAAATCGATGATCTTGGCGAGGAGCGCAACCAAGAGTTGGAGAAAGTGCTGGAAGAAATTCTGCCAAAAGGTTTTGCTATCGTCAAGGAAACGGCCCGTCGCTTCAAGGAAAATGACCAATTGGAGGTGACCGCTTCCTTCTTCGACCGCGAAGTGGCAGCGAAGAAGTCGCACGTTACAATCGACGGCGAGAAAGCCATTTGGCAGAGTACCTGGAATGTGATCGGCCAGCCTACCCGCTGGCAGATGGTGCATTATGATGTACAGCTGGTAGGGGGTGTAGTGCTGCACAAGGGTAAAATTGCTGAAATGGCCACAGGTGAAGGTAAAACACTGGTAGCCACGCTGCCCGCTTTCCTCAATGCCCTGGCCGGACTAGGCGTTCACATTGTAACGGTAAACGACTACCTTGCCAAACGTGATGCGGAATGGAATGCCCCTTTGTTCGAGTTTCATGGCATGAGCGTGGACTGTATCGACCGCCACGAACCCAATACTTTGGCCCGGCGCAACGCTTACAAAGCTGACCTGACGTACGGTACCAACAACGAATTCGGCTTTGACTACCTCCGTGACAATATGTCTCGCTCGCCGGAGGAGCTCGTGCAGCGGAAGCACCACTTTGCAATGGTGGATGAAGTTGACTCCGTGCTGATCGACGACGCCCGGACTCCCCTTATTATCAGTGGTCCTGTGCCGAGAGGCGACGAGCAGGAGTATATGGAACTCAAGCCTCGTGTAGCCCGTATCGTGGAAGCGCAGCGTAAGCTGACCATGGAACTGCTAAACGACGCACGGAAAAAGATTGCTGCCGGAGATAAGGAAGAGGGTGGATTGGCACTGTTCCGTGCTTTCCGCGGAACGCCTAAGTATAAACCTCTCATCAAGTTTTTGAGTGAGGGCGGTATGAAAGCCCTTTTGCAGGAAACCGAGGGTATCTATTTGGCCGAAAATCAGAAACGGATGCCCGAAGCTGACGCGCCACTTTACTTCACCATCGACGAGCGGCAAAACAGCATTGAACTCACCGAAAAAGGCATTGATTTCCTGACCGGCGAGTCGGTTGAGACCAACTTTTTCATCATGCCCGACATCGCTGTCGAGCTAAATGATATAGAGAAAGATGCGGAACTCAACGAACAAGAGCGTGTCGTAAAGAAAGAGGCCTTAATTCGCGATTATACTGTAAAAGCTGCGCGGATCCATACAGTCAACCAGTTGCTGAAAGCCTATAATCTGTTCGAAAAGGACGTCGAGTACGTCATTATGGACGGAAAAGTTAAGATTGTGGATGAGCAGACCGGTCGTATCATGGATGGTCGCCGCTACTCTGATGGGCTGCACCAGGCTATAGAGGCCAAGGAAAGTGTAAAAGTCGAAGACGCCACGCAGACTTATGCCACCGTCACTTTACAGAACTACTTCCGCATGTACCACAAACTGGCGGGTATGACTGGAACGGCCGAAACGGAGGCTGGCGAATTCTGGGAAATTTATAAACTGGACGTCGTATCCATCCCGACTAACGTTCCTGTGATCAGGAAGGACGAAGAAGATAAAGTGTATCGCTCGGTGCGCGAAAAGTACAATGCTGTGGCCGACGAAATCGTGGAGATGGTTGAAGGTGGCCGTCCGGTGCTTGTCGGTACCACCTCCGTCGAAAATTCGGAGATCATAAGCCGGATGCTGACTTTACGTAAGATACCCCACCAGGTACTTAACGCTAAGCAGCACCAGCGCGAGGCTGACGTGGTGTCTCAGGCGGGTATTCCCGGCACGGTGACTATCGCCACCAACATGGCAGGACGCGGTACCGACATCAAGCTGACGCCTGATGCCAAAGCAGCGGGCGGGCTGGCTATTATCGGTACCGAGCGGCACGAAAGTCGCCGGGTCGACCGCCAGCTGCGAGGACGTGCCGGACGGCAAGGCGACACGGGCTCGTCGCAGTTTTTTGTATCGCTGGAAGATAATCTGATGCGACTTTTCGGCTCTGACCGCATGGCCAAGGTCATGGATCGCATGGGCCTGGAAGAAGGGGAGGTGATTCAGCACAGCATGATTACTAAGTCGATTGAACGCGCTCAGCGTAAGGTAGAGGAGAACAACTTCGGAACCCGGAAGCGACTACTTGAGTACGACGATGTGATGAACTACCAGCGCGACGCCATTTATCGCCGTCGTCGCAATGCTCTGTTTGGTGAACGCCTGGCGGTGGACATTGCCAACACGCTGTTCGACGTTTGCGAGGATATCGTGGCTAGTACTGGTAGCGATTACGCCGAATTTGAACTGGCCACACTGACTGCCATTGGCATTGAACCGCCTTTCGACGAAAGTGAATACGGCGGGATGAATGCCGCTCAGCGCTCTCAAAAACTTTACCAGGCGGCAGAGAAGCATTACCGCGAAAAGAACGCGACGATTGCCGCAAAGGCCCTCCCTGTATTGAAGCAGATTCATGCCGAGCGCGGCGCTACGATTTCCGAAATCATGATTCCGTTTACTGACGGAATGAGGCAGGCGGGCGTTGTGGTGAATCTGGAAAAAGCCATCAAAACTGAGGGACGTGAAATTGTCCGCGAGATGGAAAAGGCTATCGTGCTTTCGCTTATCGACCAGGAATGGAAGGAGCACCTGCGCGAAATGGACGATCTGAAGCAGTCGGTGCAGAATGCCGTGTTCGAGCAGAAAGACCCGCTATTGATTTACAAATTCGAATCCGTCGAGCTATTCAAGCGCTTCCTGAGCAAGGTGAATTTCGACATGCTTTCGTTCCTGATGAAAGCTGATATTCCTCAGGAGCAGACTGCGCCGGAAAACGTACAGCGACCACCAGCCCGTCGGCAGCCGAATCCGGCCCTGCAAACTAACCGGGGAGAGGAAACCGAAGACTCTGGAGAAAATGGTCCCAACCAGCATGCACGTCACATGGAAAATACCGTAAAGCAGCAACCTGCCCGTTCGATCAAAATTGCTGATCGCAATCAGAAAGTAACGGTGCAGTATCGCGATGGCCGTGTCTTGAAAAATATTAAGTATAAGAAAGTGGAGCAGGATGTGGAAAACGGAGTTTGCGTGGTAATGGAATAGTAGTTTGGATCCTATGAAGGGCAGCCTGCGCTGTTCAGGGTTTGTGAGTGAGTGCTCTATAACTCTGATTCATTGACTGATAAATTCATAAACTTTAAAAAATGAAACTCCATAAGGAAGGCTATGTAATAATGGGCGGTACGGCTCTACTTTTGCTCCTGATCAACTGGGGCGTGCGTTATTTTATACCTGAGTTAGTCTGGCTGCATTGGCTTTTACTGGTTGCCAGTGTTGTGTTCTTTTTTCTGATCGTCCAGTTTTTTCGTGTTCCCGCGCGGGTCGTAACTACCGACGAAAGCCGGATTATAGCTCCCTGCGACGGCAAAGTAGTGGTAATAGAAGAGGTGGTGGAAAATGAGTATTTCAAAGGCCCCCGACGTCAGATCAGCATATTTATGTCGCCGCTCAACGTTCACGTTAATTGGAATCCGATCAGCGGCGTGGTGAAGTACTTCAAGTACCATCCCGGGCTGTACCTCGTGGCGTGGCATCCGAAATCCAGTACCGACAATGAGCGCACAACTACCGTGATTCAGAACTCACAGGGGGTAGAGATCCTGTTTCGTCAGATTGCGGGCGCCGTGGCCCGGCGCATCCGCTGGTACGTCAAGGAAGGCGATCGAGTGAAACAAAGTACCCAGATGGGTTTTATCAAATTTGGCTCGCGTGTAGATGTATTCGTGCCGTTGGACGCCGAAATAAAAGTGAACCTGAACGATAAGACAGTGGGTAGCGTAACGGTTCTTGCCGAGTTGAAGTCATAGGGTCAGGCGTAACTGCGTACGCTCGCCTAATCCATCATTAGCTAGGAGTGAGGGTACTTTTTCAATTAAAATAACCGCCAGCCACTAATTTGCTGGAAAAACCCTGGTACAGCTGCCGGGTATACTGCCGCCATAAAGAGCAACCCGAAGATAGCTCCGTACATGTGGGCATCATGGTTGACAAAACCCGTTCCCCGCCGGGATTCGTAGTAGGAATAACCGATGAACAGTATGCCGAAGATGAAGCCGGGGATACACAACAAAAAGTAAAGGCAGATTTCCAGCAACGGCGCGTAAAGTACCGCTGCGAATAATACGGCAGCTACCCCACCCGATGCTCCCAGGGAGTTGTATCCTGAGTTGTTTCGATGCTTCAAAAAGGTAGGAACATCCGAAGCGATGATTCCGAGCAGGTACAAAGCTCCAAAATAAATCCGCCCGTTGCCCCCGAACAACATCCCGAAAAGTCGCTCGATGCCCTCGCCGATAAACCAGAGCGTGAGCATATTGAACAAAAGGTGCATGAAATCCGCGTGAACGAAACCGGACGTGATGAAACGGTAGTATTGGCCTTTTTTAGAAACCTTATAAGGATTCAGGACCATGTTTTCCAGCGTCGAGGGATTCTGCCAGGAATAGTAGCTGATTGCGACTGTAACAAGAATAATGATAAGTGTGAGAGACATGGGCAATTTTGAATGAGAGGATAAGAGGTTGATTGGATGATAAAGCAGGCAGACGAAAGAAAGATTCCCCGCTCGGGTGGCCCCGTCATTCAATCAATCGCTCATCGACGATTAGTTCTCCCGCTCGACCAGCTGATGCACGAAGCTTAAAAGTGGTTCTTTTCGAGCGGGTTCGGCTTGCAGCCTTTCCAGACAGTCAAAGCCTTTGTCAAAGTGTTCTGTAATCTTTTGTTCGGTAAAGGTGCGGATTTTTAGCGAATCGTAAATGGCCGTAACGGCTTTTACTTTTTCCTCTTTGTCAAATTCCTTTTCCGATACCCATTTATCCAATTCGGTCTTGGCCGAATCTTCTGCTCTTTCGAGTGCCTCGATTAACAGGAATGTTTTTTTATTGGCAATAATGTCGCCGCCCACCTGCTTGCCAAATTTGGCCGGGTCACCGTAGACATCCAGAAGGTCGTCCTTCAATTGAAATCCGATGCCCATGCTGACGCCCGCTTCGTAGAGCAACGTAGTAGCCTCCTCATCGGCTCCGGCGACGATACCGCCCAATTCGAGCGCAAAGCCCAGCAAAACGGAGGTTTTCAGTCGTATCATGTTGAGGTACTCTGCCTCGGTCACATCCCAGCGTGTTTCGAAATTCATATCGAGTTGCTGACCTTCGCAAACTGCCGCCGCCGTTTCATTGAAGCGCTTTATGACACGTTTGAGCCGATCACCATCTACTTCCAATAACAAATCGTAAGCCCTCACCAGCATCACATCACCTGACAAGATTGCGATGTTTGCATTCCACTTTTCGTGCACGGTGGGCTGGCCACGCCGCAACGGTGCGCAGTCCATGATGTCATCATGCATCAGGGTGAAATTATGAAAGACTTCAACAGCCTGAGCCGGTTTGAGCGCTTTGCGCCATTCATCGGTGTAGAGGGCAGCGGCCATTAGCGTCATCAACGGGCGCAGCCGCTTGCCGCTCAGCGACATGATGTACCGGATAGGTTCGTAGAGTTCGGCGGGATGTTTGCCGTAAGTATTTTGCTCGATTTCATCCTGCAGAGCTTGCAGTAGTTGGTCGGGTGTAGTCATTCGCGAATCAATTCTGCTCTCTTCAACCGTATTAGGGTGGTTAGGGTTTTAAAAAAAGAAAATGACCTTCAAAAGAGACTGGCAAATTACCTATTTCTCCTGCAGTATTTGTTTTTCAAAGCATACGCTATTGGCTACTCCGGCGTAGGGGCCATAATTCTCAATAATCTGGTAGCCCGATTTTTTGTAAAGTGCGATGGCCTCGGGTTGCTTTTTTCCAGTTTCGAGAATGCAATATTCGTAGCCAAGCTCCTTTGCCCAATTTTCCAGTTCATTCAGCATTATTGTGGCAATTCCTCTGCCTCTCCCTTCAGGCGTAACATACATCCGTTTCACTTCAATCTTCTCCGGCTGGTATTCCCGGATAGCTCCGCAACCGATTGGCCGGTCACCATCATAAGCTACGACAACATGTTTGATCAGATCGAGTTTGTTGAACTGGGAGTAAAAAGCGTTGTCTTCGCCGTCGCGTACTTTCAGGTCGGCGTCGAGTAGTTTCACCAAGTCGGTGAAGTCCTGGCTCTGGGAGTTGGTTCTTAGGATAGTTATCATCGGAAAAAGCGTTTTCTGACGTCTTTCTATTTTACAGAAACTACCGTCCGTAAAGCGCTTTCGCGGCTTCTTCGTACTTATCGCCTTTGCTCCATTGCGGAGCCTGTGACCGATCGGCGATGAGGCGTGCGGCGTAGGCATAAGCTTGGGAGAATTTGAGGAGATAGCTGAAATCGATCGTTTCGGGATTGTCCGATACCTGGTGGTAGTTCTTCATCAGCTCCGCATCAAACGTTCTGAATCCCGGCGTGATAGTGGGCGCAGGAATACCCATTTTAGCAAAACTCACATTGTCGGAGCGGTCAAAAAGCCCTTGTTCCGGGGCAGGATCGGCAACCACATCCAGGCCGAATGCTTTGCTGGCCGTTTCGATCTCGGCCCGCGCTCCCGTGCGGTCCAGTCCAATGACTGCCAGGATACTGGTGTCATTGTAGCCCGCGCCATCGGTATTCAAGTTAAAAATGCATTTTTTTAGGGATAGGAGCGGGTGGCTGGCGTAGTACTTGCTACCCAGCAGGCCCACTTCTTCGCCCGTTAGGGCTACCAGCAGTACCGAGCGCTTCGGCGGGTGTTGAGCCAATGCCTGGGCGGCAGCCAGCAGCGATACCGTCCCGAAGGCGTTGTCGCGGGCGCCATTAAAAATGCTATCCTCCGGCGTGTAGGGCTGCCCACCTTGTTTGCCTACACCCACATGGTCATAATGCGCCGAGAGTAATACGTATTCGTCTTTCAATATGGCATCGGTGCCTTCAATGTATGAGACCACATTGTAGCCATTTACCGTCTGCACAGCGCGCCCGGTGGTTTGGAAGCGAACCTCATCGACGGCCCGAAGCATCTTCGTAAATTTCGCTTCCTGACCATTGACCCAGGCGTGGGGGAGGGTTGTGGGCGTACCACCGGGAGACAATGCCACGCGCTCGCCGCCGAAAAACTTAGTGACGAAATTCCAGGGAACCGGAGCTTTGAAAATCTCGATGACTGCCACCGCCCCTTTCTCCGCCGCAATTCTGCGTTTCTCATCCGATGCTGTGATAATCTCGAGGGGCGCAGTCGCTTCGGGCGAACCACTTTGTAACAGCACGATTTTTCCCTTCACATCCAGCCCTTTGTAATCGTCCCACCCCTTGTCGGCATTTTCCAGCCCAAAGCCCGCGTACACCAGTGGGGCTTTAATATCGGAACTACCCCCCGACATCAGGATCCAATCCTGCCCGGAGCGTAAGATGTCCTTGCCGACGAACAAATCACCTTTTCCCAACGCGCCCATCTTTTCGAGCGGGACAGTTTGCATGTACGAATGTAGCGATGGAGCATTGTCCAGCCCATAGCGCCGGAACTGTTCGGCAATGTAGCGGGCGGCTACGAGGTTGCCTGGCTCACCCGTACGCCGCCCCATCAATTCGTCGGAAGCCAGAAAGCGCATGTGAGCTTCCAGCTCGGCTTTTTGTAGTTTATATTCTGGTAGTCGATTACTCGTTTGGGCGAAGCCAGGGACAAGTGATAAACCAAAAAGTACGATAGCAACAAATATTCTTTTCATGCAATATGCAGATTAAAGATTGGCAGGAATAGGTTTTTGGAAAAAAGCGGCTTCATGGAAACGCGGAAACTGCAAATTGTGCTTTTGCTCTGATACCTATCAAATAAGGATCGTGCAAAGTTAAGTACAACTTTGCTGACACCTGACAATTTATGGACAGACGGGCTAATAGCGGCTTTCACCAAGTCCCCAAAAAGATTTTTTAACTTGCGCCCCTCAACCTTTTTTTCTGGTAACCTGCAAAGCCGGATATCTGGCCTGAATATGTCGGTTTGCTGTTAAATGATGATAAGCCAGCCTTTTTACGTCGATCCCTATCTGCTCGAATACTTCGGGCTTGTGTTATTGCTACTGGTTCTTTTTGGCGCATCGTTCGCCCATGATAAAGCCAGCTTTTTAACGAAGTCGCTGGGTCTGGGAGTGGTAGTTCTACCGATCCTCTACTTTTACGTCATCATTGACGCCCACCTTGTCAATATTCCATTCACCGACGATTTTGTATTGCTGGAAACGGTCCGTGATTTTCGCCAGGAACAGGACTTTGTGGCTGCTGTCAAAATCCTTTTTGCGCAGGTGAATCAGCACCGCTTTGCCTTTGAACGACTGGTGATGCTGGCGCTCGTGTTCATTACAGGGACAGTCAACATTAAGGTGTTGATTACGCTGGGCAACCTTTTTTTACTCGGAATTCTTTATCTGTTTGCATTGACATTTAGAGATGAACGTGTGGCATGGTACTACTTTCTACCCATACCTTTTGTCCTGTTTAACCTTACTTTTTATGAGAATGCCTTCTGGGGCATCGCTGCTATTCAAAATACCCCCCTGCTTTTTTTTGCTTTTCTTTCTGCTTACAGTCTGGGCCGGGCCAATCGGGCTGGCCTATGGGTAGGGGCCATTTCCGCCTTGATAGTCACCTTTGTAAGCGGCACAGGGATGCTGGCCTGGATTATAGGAGCTGTCATACTTGTTTTTCAGAAAAGATATCGTAGTCTTCTTTGGTGGAGTATGCTGGCAATCGGCTCCATTGCATTTTATTTTCTATTCGACTACCAGTTCATTGCTTCGGCCAATGCACCCAAGCCCTGGGAGCATCCTATTTTTAACGGGTTACTGTTGCTGGGTTTCGTGGGTAATTCATTGTATCTCGACATCCCGCACCCAATGCAGCAGGATTTTTATCCCGATATGATGGCTAGTGTTTATCTCGGCATTTTCATTGGAGTGGTATTTCTGGGATGGCTGATTCGTTCACTTTTGAGCCAGAAACTAAAAGCGAGTTACTGGTTTGTGTTGGGAGCCTTTCTATTTGGATTGGGGACCGGGGCTATGTTCGTACTGAGTCGGCCCATGGGGCAGTTTTTTATGTATGGTGGAAGTATTTTTTCGCGCCGCTACATGATATTTGGAGCAGTACTACTGGCAGTGGCTTATGTGGCACTGGTAGTACTTACCAGAAGGCTGCGCTATATACAGCCCGTGGTACTGGTTTTGGGACTATTGGGTTTTGTGGCGCTCAACTTCCAGAGTTATTTTTCCTCTATCGTTCACCTTCGCCAGCAACACGATGAGTTACTGCTCGACGGATATTACTGGAAAAACTACACTACTTTTCTGACGGATGGCGATAACTTTGGCGATAAGCCATTCTGGAATCATCCCACCCGTATGAAGGAACTGGTCGGAGCCATAGAAACCAGTGGGTTGAGCAATCTGTATGCTTCCGACAAACTACCTTCTCCCGCTCAACTACGTGCTCAAACCAAAGATAAATCAGCGTTGTACAAGGGTACCTTCGCAGCCAGGGCTGGCTATCGTATGGCTGAAAATAATTTTCCGGCAGAGTATATTGAATTTGAGTCGCAAAGCAAAGATACGGTCTATTCCGCCTGCTTCCTGCTGGTCTCAGACCGCCACATACTGCCACTCCCGGCGATTCCTGCGCCCTATGCCTGGGAAGAGTTTCTAAAACACAAAACCTATTACAGCGCGAAAAATCAGTACGGCCTCTTCCGCGGTAAACTTCCTTCTGGAAAATTCCAGATATGGATCATGTCTCCCGAACCGGTCAGTGATAAACATTGGGATTTGCGCTATACAACGAAAATTGTCCGACTGGCTGAAAAATAGAGAATGGAAGCAACTCAGGCATATCGAAACCACTTTTCTGTGGCCAGATTTTGCTGGTAGTTTTCAAACCAAAGTCCGCTACTTCACCATCAACACAAAGTCCAAGTTCACATCGTCACTGCCGGGACCGGGTGTGCCATCCTTTTGGACTTTTCCACTGATGGGGGGTTGGTGGCGAAGTTGCACTTTGAGCTTTCCTGTTCCGGCGGTCCCGGTTAGCACCATGCCCGTTAGGCCAAGCGGGAGATTGCTTGCATCCGTGTCGCCATAGGTGTATTTAAATAGAGATGCTGGGCTCGCTGTAAAAACAACCAGGTGTTCGTCCGACTTTTCCTTCACTTCCTGGGTTATATCGACGGCAGGATTCTTGCTTTCGTCGAGCAGGGTTATTTTCAGAGTATAATTCGTATTCGCCTGCAAAGAAACGGTATCGAACTTCGTCGGTGCATTGCCTCCGTCGCCGTCCACATCGCGGTACGTGAATGTCTGTACCGTCGGGAATCCTGTGTTTTCTGGTGTAAAATTCAACTGAACAGTCGTAATCAGCTCGTTCTCATCGTCCGGCGTCACGTCCGATGCTGATTTGCACTGCATGAACAGAAAAGCCACGCCTATAATCAGGCCGTAATTCCAATTCTGGTTGGTTCTCTTCATTATTCTAAAAAAATAGTTGTGGTTGATTTGAAATTATTGTCAGTATATCCTGATTCACTCTTAATCTAAAAAACGTATCGCATGCGCAAAGAAACGTTTCGCCCCATATCGTCGGCGTAGTAGCGGAAACGATTCAGGTAATCACGGTAGACGGTATCCAGCAAGTTATCCACGGTGAGAGTCACCTCCACGCGCTTCTTTTCCGAAAAGACCAGATTGCCGCTCAACTGCGCATTCCACAGGGCATAGCCCGACGGTGGTGGAGCGAAATCGCTGCCGGGCGGAATGCGCCGCTGTTCACCCACCCATCGGTTGCCTAATGCGAAAAACATTTTTTCCCATCTACCCTTACTATCCCAGGCATACTTTAACTGATTTTCCCAGCGGTTGGCCGGAATCATCACCAAGTAGGCATCATTGCGCACGTCGTTCACCCGCAGGTAGGTGAGTTTGCTAATCCACGACAAATGACCGCTAAGTTTCCAATCCGCCGAAAGGTCTACCCCTTTGAATGTTGCATCGGTCTGGTTGTACTTAAAGTAGGGAAATGCTCCGCGTACCGTCAGGATGGGTTCAGGTTGGGGTTTGAGATATATGTAATCCCGAATGTAGTTGTAGTATCCGCCCACTTCCAGAGTCAGGTTATCAGTAGCATAGCGAATGCTGGCAATGGTATTGAGGGCTTTTTCGGGTGCGAGATTGGCGTCGCCCTGCTCGTAAGCTGCTGCACCGTGATGGACACCATCGCTGAAGAGCTCACTCACGTTCGGTGCGCGCCAGGCTGTACCAAGGTTGACCCGCACCGACCAGCGATCATTCAGGTTTCGCCCGGCTCCGAGGGTACCCGAGGCATTATGAAATACGAAGTGATCGGTTGTTTTGAGCCGATTTACGAAGCGGTAGGTAGTCAGATCGCGATAATCGTAGCGCAAGCCCGCCTCTAGTTCCCAGCCATTATGCACCAGCCGCTCAATGCCGAAGATTCCGATATTCCACTGGTCAAAGTTGGGGATCAGGGGGCGGCCATCCATAAGATTGTATTGGTACAGGGTACTTACGCCAATTTGCCCTGACAACTTACCTGCTAGTGGCTTATGGTCCCAAATAATGTCGTTGGTAAGCGTCGTGAGTCGAAACGAAAGTTCAGCGCGATTCAAAGTTGCCAGCGAATCATTGCGCGGTGCGTGAAGGTCGTATTCCAGACGATTATCATATTGATAGGCCGAAACCCATTTGAGGCGGTTGCCGTCGGAAAAATGGTAGTGCATTTCGCCTTTGAGCAGATTATGAGCAACGTCCTGGTAAGGACGATTGATCGTATAGCTGAAATCGGCCTTAATCAGTGGTTCGCCGCTTTGAATGACATTAAGCAGATCTGTAACACTACCTATGTGTGAACCCGAAAAGATGCCAATTTTAGTTTTGAAATGACTGTAGTAAATTTCTGCTCCGAAACCTTTTTTTCGATACCCTGCTGCCAGCGAAAAATTTCGCTCGGCGCTGCCTGTATTATCCAGGAAATAAGTAGGGGTTCGAATGTTACCGCCGCGTTTCAGTGTTCCCTGAGCCCGCCAGCCGAAGCCATTGAGGCCTTTCACTCCTCCTTGTAAGGTAGCTGAAGTTGCGCCCTGACGCCCATTGGAAAAGGCGGCGGCGTTCAATTCGCCACTAATGGGTTTGTCGATGGGTAGTTCCTCCGGCTCCACCAGCACCACGCCGCCGATCGCGTCGGAGCCATAGCGCACACCTGCGGCACCCTTAACCACCGAAAGCCGCGTAGCTACGAACGGATCGATTTCGGGAGCGTGTTCCGAACCCCACTGCTGACCTTCCTGCCGCACACCGTTGTTCATAATCAATACGCGGTTGCTGTGCATCCCGTGAATAACGGGCTTGGCGATGGACGAACCTGTCTGAAGCATGGTGACTCCCGTGATACCTTGCAAACTCTCTCCCAAAGATTGCCCGCGTGTTCGGGCAAGGTCACTGCCGGAGAGCGTAGTAAGCGGCTGCGAAATGGGGGCGTCGGTCCGGTGCGCGGTGATTTCTACATCTTTGAGGTGAATCTCTTCTTCATCCAGGGAGAAGTTTTCTTCGTGCCCCTCAGTCAGGTTGACGGTGTCGCGCCGTGACTGATACCCAATGATACGACATTCGATCTCGTATTTCCCCGGACAGAGCCCCGTGAACTCATACCGTCCGGCTGCATCGGTAAACACTCCCTGATTGGATTTCACCAGGAGCAATGTCGCGCCTACTACGGGTAGACCGCTGTGGGCATCACGCACAGTTCCTTTTATAAAACAGTGGCAATCTTGGTTTTGAGAAAAGGAAGCGGTAGTAAGCAGAAGGCATATTAAGCTTGTGAAAAAGCCCGTCGCTTGCATTTTACCCATGTACTTTTCCCTGATTGACACGATTCGTCGGTATGGATTAAGGTTTCTATTCCAGCCAATAACGGACAAATGTAAAGCTTTATGCAACGTTGTTGCAACTATTTGACAAAAGTTCTTTTCATGATGCTACCCTTTCCCGGTTTCTTACCTTTGCAGGCCACGACTGACATAAATTTCACCAAATGGACTATATTTTTCTCATCAAATTGACTTTGATGCCGCTGCTTATTGCAGGTGTGACGCTATGCGTTAGACGCTGGGGGGCAGGACTTGGCGGCTGGATCGGCGGTTTTCCGTGGGTGGCGGGGCCAATTTCTTTTTTCATGGCTTGGGAACAGAGTCCCACTTTTGCCGCCAATACCATTCCCAGTGCTTTGATGGGGGCTATCGGGACGTTCTTTTTTGCCTATTCTTACGCAGCGCTCTCTCGCCGTTGGTCATGGCTACCAACCTTAGTGACAAGCTATGGAGCTTTTTTCGTAGTGGCAATAGCTTCGTCTTACTACACACCACCCCTACTTTGGGGCATTGCAATCTCCCTCATTGCCCTGACGGGCGTGCTGTATTTTTTTCCAAAGCCCAGTCAGGCTGATGCAGCACCACGCCAGCCACGTTTTGATATTCCATTACGGATGTTGGTTGCCACACTCTTTGTTCTTGTTTTGACTCAGGCCGCTGCACAGTTGGGGCCCGAATGGAGCGGTATTCTCACACCTTTTCCAATCATGACCTCCACGTTAGCCGTTTTTACACATGCGCAACAGGGGCCCGCGGCGACGATCCGCATCATGTACGGGCTTCTTTTAACGGGTTACGGTTTTCTCACCTTTCTTGTTGGAGTGCAGTGGCTTGTCCCTTTGTTGCCCATCGGCTGGGCCTACCTGATTCTTCTGATCGGAACATTGGCGTTGAACGGTGCAACTGTCCGGCTTATCCGATAGCTTTGGCAGTCAAAAGGCATACCTGAAACCTGCCGTCCAAATACAAGAAAGCCCCCGCCCAAAGGGCGGAGGCTTTTCCATACTATACACACACTAAAACTTCTTGAATCTCTTCAAGGTCTTGAATTCAGACGAGGATGCTACGGGTGAGCAATTCGCCGAAAATATTGGCTCCCAGAGTTTTAATTGGATTCTTCACCACTGGGGCCGAGAGGTACTGCTTCATGTCGGCAGTAATCTCGAATGTCTCGTAAGCTGATCGGTCAAAGAGCAGGTAGTTGCTTTCCAACTCGAAGATGCGGTAGCGACTTTGGTTAAAACGATAAGTCGCTTTCTTATTAAGGTTATAGGTCGTAGTCGTCGAAGTGCTCTCGGGCTTGATGATCATGGCATTATGGATGTATGTCCAGCCTTCCCATTGATCGGGATATTTCTTGATATACCCGCCGAAGTACTTGTAGATGGCTTTCAGCGAACGTTGACTAAACTCTTCGCGGCCTTCATTTTTTTTCATTGCGATCGGTTTTCCGATTCGCAGTACGTTTTGTAGGTTTTCCTTCCGATACTGCACGATGGGCAGGATAGGTACTCCTGACAAATAGCTGGCATAGGGGATGCCCTTTCGAACCCTGAGCTGCTGATTCAGAAAATCGACCGTAGTCTTATGATCTTCGCCTGATCCGGTGTCACCGTCTATATAAACGAGCAGCGATCGTCCGGCTTTCAGTTCCCGCGTCATTTGCAATAGGACGCGGGGGTCTTCAGCATTCAGGATATTTACCTTGCTGGGCGTTTGAAAGGTATCGTACATGTTGTCACAATACTCTTTGAATTCCGCCCGTTGCGTTTCATATACCTCCTTGCGAACCAGAGTCGAGAACTGATAACCCTTGCGAAGAAGTGCGTTAGCGATTAGCCTGTACGAACCAATGTGGAATGTACAAAAGATGAATGGCTTGTTCGTGTTGTTGATCAGCGATAAATCGCCCTCCAAAGCCGAGACATCGCTCAGGTGCATTAGTCGCCGATCAAAATTCTCGAGCGACAGGTTACGAAGGAGATTCGTATATAATTTTTCGTGTTCTTTTTCCGCCACCTGGGGCAGGAAGTTGGTAAGATTTGCTGAGAATAATCCCGATCGTACGCAGTACCCTTCCTCGCGCCGCATATCAACCCGGTCGAATGCCTCGATGCACTCCTGCGCTACCTTCTGGTAGGATGTCAGTGATTTTGCCATGACTGGTTAGATAATAGTTGTGGTGAAAATTACTTTACTTACAAGGATACGATCAGACCTTTGGACATTCCGGGGGCTTCGATACGGTAGCAAGAAGCGTTGTCATAATCAAAGTTCAGCGTGTTAGCAATTTCGCCTTTTGCTTTGATTGCATTGTCTTTGATGTACTGGGTAAGAGAACCTTTGGACTTGATTTCGAACTTTTTCATGGGTAGTATATTTGACGGTTAATAAATGACCAATTACCTTTGTGCGTTTCCGCGAAACTTTTTTCAATGTCAGTAGGTATTCCTTTCTGATTCTTGATGTTACAAAGGTAAGGCACCGAACTACCCGGAATAATCCGCGTTTTTTACTGTTTTTTCTTTCCAATCTAGTCATTAATGACTAGATTTATTCCGGTCTGATTTGTGTATGAAGACTATTAAAAGACGTTAAATAGCCTCTGAGAGAAAAATAGCAAACCGTGAAATCGCTCGAATTAAATCGCTCTTTCCTGAGAAGGCCGTTAAGTGGGATCATCATCCTGTTTATCATAGTCTTGCTATATGAATTATTGAGCTGGACGTTCAACCCCGATTTACAATCCAAAAATTTGAGCTACTCGAACGGGTTGGCAGGCTATATGCTCAACTGGGTGTTTGGCTTTTATTTGCCGGAGTTTGTTAGTCTCTATATTGTCCTGATTCTGATTGAGAACTACCACAAGTTGTTGAATATAAATGAATTGGCATTGGATGCTAAGTCTATTATATTCTATGAGCTTAAATTTCTCCCTCTTTTCCTCACATCTTACCTTTTCTTCATTCCGGTTACCCTTCACCTGCGCTTCCTGATTCGGGAATTTCCAAGTTTTGCAGCAGAACGCTATGAGGATGTCTATATGGGGATGTTATATACTTCTACGGGCTATCTCACCTACACCCCATTTATTGTCATTCTCGGTTATTTGCTGCTGAATACCTCCCTTATCATTGATTTCCTGCAAAACCTGAAGAAAGCTGCCAAACCCGAAGAATCCGTCCTTGGCGTGCTTACCTCCCTTGCTTCTGGTGCGCCCCGCGCATACACGCAAGTGATCTCGGCTAAGACCAATACAGGCGAGACACTCCTCAATGTAGAGGACTGTTACCTGTTTGAAACTGAAGAAGGGGAGTATTTTGTGGAACACTATAAAGGAAGGTTCAAAGTTTCTAAGTCGCTGGCCGAATTGGAAAACGAATTGGACCCCGACCGTTTTTTTCGGGGCAACCGGCATTATCTGCTCAATCTTGACTACTTCGACAGCTATTCTTACTGGGAAAAGGGCAAGTATGTGCTGCACTGCCAAAAGCTCCCCGAAAAAGAGCTCATCATGCCCCGTGCCCGAATGCCATCGCTCAAACAGTCGCTTGAAAAAAACGTGGCTAATTCGGCAAAACAGGAGGCGACTACTGTCGGGCCGCTTGTGGATCCGTCAGAAAACTCCTGATTTGCAAACCCTGCCGCAGTAGGTTGCGTCCACTATCGAGCGAGAACTTCTGCGTAATGTTCTGCTTGTGGGTAGCCAGAGTGCGGTAGCTCATATTAAGATGTGCTGCCACTTCATGACCGGTCATGCCTTTAGTGAGGTAGTATAAAACTTCCCGCTCCCGCTTAGTGAGGGATTTGATGACGTTCAACGTTTCAGTATCGGCTTCCTTGATGCCTAGCTCGTGAATCAGATCCTTGAAGCACGCACTGTAGTAAGTGTCGTTCTTCCGCGTCGATTGCAGGCAGTGGTAGAGTTCTTCCAGTTGATCTTCGGCGTGCAGGTAAGCGCTGAACTTGGCTTCCAAAACTTTCGATATATCGCGGGTGTCGTGGGAGTTGACATACATCACCACCTTCGGTACTTTTTTCAATTCACTAAGGGCGCTCATCAATTTGGCGGCGTCGCCGATCAGGCCTACCTCGGTGATGACACAGGCGGGTTTTTTAGTCTGTATTTTGCTGATCAAATCATCCAGTTTGGAGGCGCGTCCAACTACGTCAAACCCTTCGGTTTTCAGTAGGCTTCCAAGCACCTCGCAGGTGAAGGGTTCTGACTTTGCAACCAGGACTGTGGCGTCCGTTTTCTTCAATGCCCACTTCGATTCCATTTCCGTTTTCATAGTACAGTTTTTGTTTTAGCGTGTAGTTCTGAATCGAAAGTAGGGGATGAGGTTATACCATTATAATGCGTTCCGGTGAAATCACCAATATTGGGCGTGAAATCACCATATTCATTTCACCAAAAATGCGTCTGGTGCGCTTACAGGGGCATTTGGTGCAAAGTCTGTCTTGGGGCGTCATCACTCTCGGCACCTGTTTTGTCTCCCGAATAGCGTGTCAACTCAGCAGAAATGCCTGCAAAACCACCAGAAAATACAGCAGTGAATTCTTGGGTTTGAGCAAAATTCGGGGAGACGATCAGACGAGTTATGACAGTGTTTCGTACGAAGGGTGGAAGCGATAAAACAGGGTTTCGGGCACCGGAGAAATGAGCGGCGGACGTCACACCGTACCAGCCAGGAAGCCATTAATTTTTATCGTTAAAAAGCTTTGGATTTTCGGGCAATCTCAGCTGAAAGGTGAAGGAATGAAATTCTGATTTTTGGTCATGCTGCTAACCGGTATAAGTAGCAAACCCAAGGTTGAGAACATAGGGTAGTTCAGAGCGATTCTATACGAAAGTCAGTAAAGACTCTGGGGACAAACCCGAGAGATTGATCCCACATTTCTACCGTCCATTCCATTAAAAAGTAAGAAAGTACCTGTAAACAAAAAAGCAGCCCCGACACAAGTGGGGCTGCTCTCTCATTTAGTACCGGGATTTTCGACGCACGTCAGATCCTTTCCAGTTTTACGGGATACGTTTTCTTAGCGTTCCACTGGCAGATATAGATGTTCTTGTCATTATCGATGCATACGTCGTGGCAGTGCATAAGCTGAGGGTAGTTCTGCACCATCAGTTGCAGTTCGCCGTTTCGGTATTCGGGTTTAGTGCCGCCGGGGTTCGAGATCACCTTATCGTTTTTGTCAAGGATCGTCACAAAGCCGGAATTTGGCGTCTGATTGAGGTACTTCAGGCGCGACCAGCAGACACCTGCATAAAGATTGTCATCATCCAGCACAGGGCGGCAAACGAAGGCGCCGGGAAGGAATATTGTTGACAGGTACTTGCCATCCAGCGTGAACCGCTTGAAAGAGTTATGCACCCGTGAAGTCACGAGCAGGGTAGGATTAGCTTTATTGCGGTAGTCGACAGCCACGCCGTGCGCAGTGGCAAACTGATCTTCACCATCGCCGGGACCACCGAATTTGTCTATGAACTCACCCTTTGGCGTATAGCGAAGTACCCACTGCGAGCCGTAGCCGTCGGCAACATAGATCGTTCCGTCCGGTCCAATGGCCGTTTCGGTGGGTTTAAAGTTCATCTTTTCTTCGTAGGCACCTACCTTCGACGGATGCTCTATTGTCAAAAGTACCTTTCCCTTCATGTCTGTTTTTACAACCTTTCCCAAATTGGGATCTGAGATGAAGAGGAATTCCTCACCGTTGGCGTTCCATAGGGTCAGGCCGTGGCCTCCGGGGTATTCGTGTCCCCAACTGTCGAGCAGTTTGCCCGAGCGGTCATACACCAGGATATTGTTCTTGACCTCGTCGCCTACCATGATAAGCCGCCCCTTGCTGTCCTGCACCATTTCATGGCAGTTATTGATCGGAAACTCTGACGAATCGAGATTTCCCCATCCTAAGTGCACTTTGTACTTATGCGTACCGTGGCCGATAATTTCCCCGTTTGTTTTAGGCCGAGCGTTCAGGATGTAGAAGGGTTTGAAGGTCAGTGCGGTAGCAGCGAGCGCCGTGCCCTTTAAAAAAGACCGGCGTGAAGGGGGTGTTTTCATGAGTAAAGTTAGGATTGCCTGTTTTCAAAAAGTATAAAGGGAGATCCCCTTTCGATATACTAATTTCCTTATAGGCGTGATGGTAAATCGTACTGCGTTGGAATCCACGCTGGTGCGATTTTTATGTTAATTATTCAAGTCGATTCTTGATTCATTCGTGAAACGACGGTAATTTTTTTTCACGTTCACGCGTTGATTTTACACGAGTTCATAGTTTACATAAACCCTGAACTTCTTTTTCAATTTTACTCCATTTTAATTCAATAATACCATGAAAGCAATCTTACAATCTGTCTGCCTGACTTTGCTGCTGATGCTGAGCGCACTTGCCCAGGGGCAGGATATTTCAGTATCGGGCAAGGTGACAGGGGCCGACGGCAGCGGCCTACCGGGCGTCAACGTGCTGCTTAAGGGCACTACGTTAGGCGTTCCGACGGATGTTGAAGGAAATTACACCATTTCTGTTCCTTCTGAAAACTCGACTCTGGTTTTTTCCATGATCGGCATGACACCCAAGGAAATGGTAGTTGGCAACAAGACCAGCATTGACATAACGCTTGAAGATGATGTCAGGGCCTTGAACGAGGTAGTTGTAATCGGTTACGGAACGGCGAGCAAGCGCGACCTCACGGGCAGTATCGTCACCGTGAAAGGCTCGGAAATAGCCGATAAACCAAACGTCAACCCCGTTTCGGCCTTGCAGGGACGCGTGGCCGGGCTTTCGGTGGTCAATTCAGGGCGTCCCGGTGAATCGCCCGATGTGCGTATTCGTGGTACCAACTCGATTAATGGCGCCAGTCCCGTTTATATTGTAGACGGCATTCTGAACGACAATATCAATTTCCTGAATCCGGCAGATATCGAGTCCATTGAAGTATTGAAGGATCCGTCTTCTCTGGCGATCTTCGGCGTGCGGGGTGCCAACGGTGCCATCGCTATCACAACCAAAAAAGCTGCTGCCGGGCAACTGAATGTGAATTTCAATACAACGGTGGGTTTTAAGCAGGTCCAGAAAAAGATGGATTTGGCCAACGCTGACCAGTTCAAGGAGCTCTACAACGAACAACTCGCCAACCAAGGCGCGGCACCCTATAACTACACCAATTGGACAGGCAATACCGATTGGCAGGATCAGATTTTTCAGAAAGGTGTTCTGAACTACGACAACCTGAGCGTTTCCGGAGCTACTGAAAAGAATAAGTTCTACATGGGCCTTGGCTACGTGACTGAGGAAGGGATTATCAAGAATGAGCAATACCAGAAGATCACGGTCAACCTGAACGACGAACTGAATGTGACTAAGTCATTGAAATTCGGCGTCAATTTCAACGCCTATAAGGCCAATCTTCCTGTAAATAAGGGCGTGGGGGCGGCCATCCGGGCTGTACCGATTGCCCCCGTCCGTGATGAAGCCAGCGGCTTGTACCATACGCTGCCCGATTTCCAGAGAGCACAGGTTTATAATCCGTTGGTTGATGTGGATTTGCAAAAGAACACCGCCATCAACCGGGAGTACCGTGGAGTAGGTAGTATTTTCGGACAGGTGTTCTTTCTGAAAGACTTTAACTTCAAAGCGACGCTTTACGCTGACTACGGATTCAATACAGGCCGTTCGTATCAGCCGCTGATTACAGTTTTCAATCCTGAGATTGTCGGCGACGATAAGCGTGACAACCTGGTGCGGCAGACTTCGGTCAACCAGAACCAGAATATTTTCACCAAGCTGCAGCAAGACTACCTGCTGACGTACGCCAAGAAATTTGGTGGCCACGATGTCACGGTACTAGGTGGGGTTACTACCTACTATCGTAGCTTCGAGAATACCTCCTCATCCGTCCAGCAGGGTTCTAGCTTCCCTATTCCCAATAATCCACAATACTGGTATGTAGATAACGTGGGTGACCCATCCAGCAAGCGGGGCAGCGGTTCGGCCTGGGAATCGGCGACACTTTCTTATTTGGGTCGGGTGTTATACAATTATAATGGAAAGTACCTGCTAAACGCTTCTTTCCGCCGCGATGGTAGTTCAGCCTTTACAGGCGCGGGCCGCTGGCAGAACTTTGGCGCCATTGGCGCAGGTTGGCTGGTGAGTGAAGAGGATTTCTTCAAAAGCCAGAGTGTTATTGATTATTTGAAAATCAAAGGCTCATGGGGTATCCTGGGTAGCCAGAACATTGACGATCGGTATCGCTATCCCGCTTATCCGACGCTTACAGCGGCAAATTCGGGAGTATTTGGCGACAATGTGGTGGCGGCTCTGCAAAATGAGTACTTGTACGACCCCAACCTACATTGGGAGAACATCCGGGCATTTGAAGCTGGCTTTGAACTCTATACCCTTAAAAACCGACTGTTCCTGGAAGCGAATTATTATAATAAGCTGACCAACGACATTCTGGCGCTCATTCCGGGCGCGGCGGGTACCGCTCCTGGTCTTACCAAT
Organism: Persicitalea jodogahamensis; assembly: GCF_014651615.1. Classification (GTDB taxonomy): domain Bacteria; phylum Bacteroidota; class Bacteroidia; order Cytophagales; family Spirosomataceae; genus Persicitalea; species Persicitalea jodogahamensis. The sequence continues at coordinate 766,415 of NZ_BMXF01000001.1, forward strand.
GCGGGTCAAATTTCCAACCAGGGAATCGAATTGACGGCTACCTGGAATCAGGACGTCACCAGCGACTTCTCGTACAGCATCAACGGAAACTTTACTACGCTCAATAACCAGGTGAAGCAGCTTGCAACGCAGGGTTTTGCTATCATCAACGGAGCTTCCCGGACTACCGAAGGATTCCCGATTGGATACTTTTATGGGTACAAAGTAGCGGGTGTTTACCAAAATGATATTGACGTCGTAAAATCCGCTCCCAGTTCCATAGGAGACGTGGCTCCCGGTGATCTGAAATACGCTGACACGAACGGCGATGGTTTCATCACTGAGGCCGACCGCACCATTATCGGTAATCCGACCCCCGACTTCACTTACGGCATCAATCTTACAGCTAATTACAAAGGTTTTGACATCGGAATTCAGGGCACGGGCGTATATGGAAACGAAATCTTTCGTGACTGGAACCGAGGTACTTTCGCGCAATTCAATTACCAAACCTCCCGGCTTGATCGTTGGAATGGCGCGGGAACTTCTAACTGGGAGCCTGTGCTGAATACCGGACGCTCAAACAACTACCTCATTTCGTCGTATTGGATTGAGGATGGCAGCTATTTCCGCATCCGAAATGTACAGTTGGGGTATAATTTCAGAAAAGAACTGCTTACCCGTATAAAATTGAAGTCGTTGCGGGTGTTTGTGAATGCACAAAACCTTGCGACGTTCACCAATAGCTCGGGCTTTACACCTGAAATAGGCGGTAGTACTATCTCCTTCGGTGTGGACAATGGTACGTATCCGCTACCGGCGATTTATACGTTTGGTCTGAATGTTAATTTTTAAGGACACAAGGTATTTTGTCGTTAATAAAACGGATTCCAAGGATTTTTAAATCTTAAACAAGCGTATAGCGCTTATGAAAAATATGAAAATGAATTTTTTAAAATCAACTAAATCAGCCGCCACCATTGCTTTCATTGGCCTGGTGACGCTTGCTGGCTGTAACGATTTTTTGGATCGTGAACCATTAGGTCGTTATACCGAGAAAGATATTCCTGCGGGCTCTTTTGACAGCCAGGTATTCGGCGTTTATGCCAGAATGCGGGCTTTCGGCGTATCGGCATTGCCTTACATCGCTGTTCATAATATCCGCTCCGATGATGCCGTTAAAGGCAGTTCCGTTACGGACGGTGTAGAAGCAGAAAACGTATTTGATAAGTTTCAGTATATTAAAGACCAAGGTCTGATAAACAGTTACTGGAGCGATCATTACGCGTTAATCAACGCAGCCAACGCAGTTATCTCCGATATTGATTCAGTAGGAGCCACCGACGATGGTACACAAATCAATTTGGCAGAGGCCAAGTTCATGCGGGCTTATGCATATTTTAACTTAGTGCGTACTTACGGCGAAGTGCCTAAGATCGACTTTAAAGTGACTGACGCAGCTCAGGCTAATATACCTAAATCGTCAACAACCGAAATCTTTACTTTGATCGACAGTGACTTGCAGGCCGCCGCCGCATCGCTTCCTGCAACATGGGACAGCCAGTACCGCGGACGGCTAACTCAGGGAGCTGCGCAGGCTTTGCAGGCCAAGACCTTCCTGTGGCGGAAAAACTGGACCAGCGCCCTCGCTTCGGCCAAGCAGGTAATCAATTCGGGAAATTATAGCTTAGTGTCCGATTACAGCAGCATTTTCCGGGAAGCGGGCGAGAATAATGCTGAGTCTATCTTAGAGATTCAGGCTTACTATGATATATCCCAAACGGGATTGGGTATTCAGTACGCTCAAGTACAGGGCGTTCGTGGTTCAGGGACATTCGACTTAGGTTGGGGCTGGAACACACCTACCGATTCATTGGCCAATGCTTTTGAGAAAGGAGATCCGCGCAAGGATGCCACGCTGTTGTACTCCGGGCAGGTCAATGCCCCCTTCAATGAAAATATTCCGCCAGCCACCACCAGTATTCCAAGCCCTTACTGGAATAAGAAAGTTTATACCAATCCGGTAGATCGGGCGGCTAAAAACAGCCGTTTCGGTCAGTGGATGAACCTGCGGGTAATTCGGTACGCCGATGTCCTGCTGTGGGCCGCCGAAGCTGCCAATGAGCTGGGGGGTGAACAAAACACTACGGATGCGCTTGGTTGGTTGGAAATGGTTCGTGCCAGGGCGCGGGCCGGTAACACTACCGTATTACCCAAAATCACTACGACGGATCAGGCCAAACTGCGCGAAGCTATTCGTCACGAGCGGCGCGTAGAGTTGGGTATGGAGAATGAACGCTTCTTTGATCTTGTACGCTGGGGAATCGCGGACGAAGTACTTCGCCCGCTGGGTTATCAACCCCGCAATCGCTATCTACCTATCCCACAGGGAGAGATTGATAAATCGCAAGGTGTACTGGTGCAGAATCCAGAGTACTAAAAATGGGGTTAACTAGTGACGGAAAAGTCACAGAACAGACCGATAAGCCACTTTTAAAAATGAGTAAAATGGAAAAGACAATAATAAAATTTTGCCTCCTGCTTATGGCAGTGACGGCATTCTCGTGCCAAAATATGGTACGACCTGATTTTGACTATGTTTCGGACGATGATCCAAGCCTGAATGCTCCTTTGCAACGACTTTTTGCGTTTGAAGGATCGCCCGTAGATAGTATTCTGGGATTACGGGGAACTGCTACCGGGGTCTCCTACATCGATGGCGTGAGTGGCAAAGCCTACAAAGGATCACCCACTGGACAGATTGTGTACAATACGGCTGGCAAACTGGCCACGATGGATAGTTTTACTTTTGCTTTCTGGATGAAACTCGACGAGCGGAATGGCGGAGCGCAGACTGTATTCGTGCTGCCTCGCACCGATGATTTTTGGGGCAACACTTTTATGCTCATTGATGGAGCGGCCGTAAATGATTCTATGCTGGTCAAGTTCAATTTTGCAGGTAACTGGATTGAATTTAATGGGAATGGGACCAAAACGAATGGCCTCAACCGCTGGCCCGATGCCTACGGCAAGTGGAAGCACGTCGCCTTCACGTACGACGCAACTACTTCTACCTTTGCTACTTATCTGGATGGGAATAAACTACCCCTAGATGCTTCCGTTACAGATCGCTTCAAGCCTAAGAAGAACCCTGACGATCCTAACGAAATCCCTGAACCCTTGGGTGCGCTTAAATTCACAAATGCTTCGAAGTTCATCCTTGGCGGCTTTCAGCAGCAGGCAGGAATTTATGGTGCCCCAGCCAACTGGATGATACATTATCTGGGCGCACTGGACCAATTCCGGGTTTACACCACAGCGCTGTCGGAGAGTGAAATCAAAGACCTTTATAACAAGAAAATGTAAATATTCGGTAACTAGATAAGCTATCAAATCTAATTGTATAAATTCTAAAAAAAGCTACTACTTTCTCATGGTAGCTTTTTTTATGCAATCAAATCTACTTATGCGACGCCCTTAGCTTACTTTCTACAATAAAGGATAGGTTGGGCAAAGTGGGGCGCAGAGTGAACTCAACGCCGCTTAGCTTATTGGATTAATATTACTTTTTGATAAAGTCAACTCTTTCTCTAACCTTGAATTTTCCATTGTTAAATCCCTGTTCTCATTCTCAAGATAGCGGCAGTACCAACGTTGGCTTTCTATCATCTTCAAATACACGTTTCGAGCATTCTCATCTAATAATGTAATTGGTTTTTCATCGTCAATAGAACTAGGCTCTATAATTGTAATTCGCCACTCAGGATCAATCAACCCTAGCACGTTAATCTGTAATATCTTTGCCAGAGGGACTAAATATGGTAGTTTGGGATACGAAACGTCGTTTTCCCAACCAGCGTAAGTGGTTTCAGGGACTCCTATTTCGTCGCTAACTTCTCTTCTGGATAGGTTCTTTGCGATTCTAGCTTTCATAAGCTTGGTGCCTACCTGTAAAGCTGTCGTAGCTTTGTCTTTATTTTTCATATTATCGCTTCTGTGGCTGAAGGGAAAGCAATAATACAAAGTAATAAAGTTATATCAAATTATTCAACAAGTAGACTTTTCCATTGCGAATACCCTATTTTTCGTAGATTTTATGCGAAAAGTCGTATTGTTGGTTAGCGTATACCTCCTAAATTTGTCATAGTTAATATTAGATAGGGGATATTTAGAAGCGTAAAGTGAATAAATTTTAGTAGCGTAGGTGCTATCTAGTCATGAATGAATTATCAAAACCCATAATATAGGAAATTTGGCTTTTCAGTTGCTCATTTAATTCACAAAATATCTAAACTGTCATAAATCATGAAAACGTCTTTTTATCTTCTCATTTTTTCACTCCTAGTCGAAACTGTAGGATGCGCGCAAGATTTGCCCTCAGATACTCCCACTGAATCCTTTCCATCTCGTCTATTGCCCAGCCTTCATCCAATAGGTAATAATCAGGAATTGGTGACATCCTCTATTACTTACAACTCGTCCTTGGAACCTAATAATTGGTTCAACACAAATATGGGAAAAGCTGAATTGGGACAAATTTCAACAGAAAGTAACCCTATAAGCATGGTCGCTTTCGGTGGTGGCCTTACTGCTGGGGTAATGAATGGGGGGCTTTACAGGGAAGGACAGCAGTTTGCTTACCCCAATCTAGTTGCGCATCAAATGGGGATTTCTGATTTTCAAAGTCCTCTTTTTTCAGAAGAAGAGGCTAACGGTACTGGATTCTTAGTATTAAATAGCTCGAAAGGCACCCCTCCTTCTTGGAGGAAAGTGGAAAATAATCTTGCTAAAGAAGAGCTTGGAAATCCACCTTCAATAAGCCCATTCAATAGCTTGGTTCACAATTATGGTGTACCAGAAGGCTTGGTCGATGCTCTGTTCGTAAAGCTTGGTGTGAATAACACTCTCAAGTTTCAACCTTATTTATGGCGAATAATTCCAAAAGAGGTTAACAGGGAGCAGTCTATGCTTGAATTTGCTAAAGATAAGACTCCCTATAATTTTGTCTTATATGAAGATTATTTTGATGGATTCATCCGTGGTATACTTAATACACCCGGTATCAACTTATATTCTTTCTATGGCCCAGCTTCTTTAAACACTGGTCCATCAATCGCTAACGACCGGATACTTGGGGAAATTTTCTATAAAGGAAGCAAAGGAGTCTTATTTACGATTCCCCGCTATCAAGATTTAGCTATGATGAGATGGTTTCCAGTAAACAGCGATAATCAAGCAGTAAAAGATGCGCTCAAAGCCTACAAACCTCAATTTGTTGACGACAAAACAAAGCCCGTTTATTTACTTCCTACTTCTAATGTGGTAAAATTGTTTCAAGGCCAATCTATTTCATTAACGGATGGTGATATAATTACAGCTTTTGAGGAATCTCTGAGCGACCCTGAATGGGAGGGAGGACATAACTCACAGATTAGGGCGCAGGCGAAAAAGCATGGATTTGCATTAGTAGATCTTTCATTGATATATCATAAGATAAACCAGGGAAATTTTTTAACTGATGATGGAGTGAAAATAGATGGATCCATATACGGAAATTTTTTCTCTTCTGACGGTATATATCCAGGCCCAATCGGTCATGCGGTAATTGCGAATGAAGTGATAAAGGCTATCAACAAGGCATATAGCTCGAAAATACCACTTATAAATATAACTCAGTTTGCTGAAACTATAAAATGAAACTATAAATAGCTCATTCTCGAAATTTGAAGTTTTTTGACTCAAAACTTATAGTTGTCTCCGTTATAATTCAAATACCTAAACTGTATCCTCATGAAAAAGATTATAACTGTTTGTTTATTAATAGGACTCTGTTGTTCCTTTAACGTGGCTGCGCAGTCTGTGCTTTTGACTTACCCCATCAATTATTCCGTACTACAGCGTAATAATAGTAATCAGGCAGTTGTTTTGATTGCAGGACAAGTTTTGTCATCTGGTAGCCTTAGCAGCTACGGATGGTGCTATCGCATCAAAACACTTAACTCGAGCGGAGGTGTCACTAGTACAAGTTCACCTACTTTTTTTAGTTATCAGAGCACTGGCCTTTTTTACGAGCCTATAACGTTGGCTGCTGGCTGGTATATGGTTGATATATGTGTGTATAGTGGTGGAAGTGAAACCCTCCTAGCTAGTCGGAAAGTAGGCGTGGGGGATGTATATATTGCTGCTGGACAATCAAATGCACAAGGAGTGAGTGCTGGACTTCCATCCGTATCAGGTTTCCCAGAGTGGATAGTCGGACTTAATTATGATGGGAACTGTACGGATTTACCACCTAGCTTAGAGAGCGGTTCTAGTTTTACGAGTTTTTATTCGTTATCTGATCCATCTAAACAGAATCATCGCATTGGGCCTACTGGAAACAATGTCTGGGATTATGCTTATTTGGGAAAAAGACTTTCTGATCAAAACTCAGGAATGCCAATAGCTTTCTTTAACGCAGCATCAGGCGGAAGTACAGTGACAACATGGTATCAAGGTGCCCAACATATTAGTGCTCCGAATGGGTATCCACCAAGTAACGGAGGTCAGTTTTGCGATATTGGTGTCTATCCTGGTCCATCCTTTATTGGGCAACCATATACTCCTCTAAAAACATCGCTTAATTATCATGCTTCTAGATTTGGAGTACGAGCTATTTTATGGCATCAGGGAGAAGCTGATGCAGATGCTAACTTAGCTGCTTCATATAGAGTTTCAAGCTCATCTGAGTATACAAACAAGTTGAATTATGTTATTGACAAGTCACGTACTGATTTTGGCAATTCTAACCTAAGTTGGTACATCTCAAAAGTCTCAATTGTAAATAGCCAGAACCCCGTTGCTTTAATCCGTACTGGGCAAGCTAATGTCGTATCAACCTCTTCTAATAAATTACAAGGTCCAGATACTGATTATTTGACGACAGAAGCTGCAGGTATTTTGACAATCAATAAAAGAAATCCTTCGGATGGCACACATTTTGACAATAACTATAATGCTGGCTTGCAATTCTTGGGTGACAAGTGGTACGACGCTATTTCCTCTAACGGAGGTAATCGAATCTCGGCTGTAACTGTACCAGTCCTAACTGTAACTAAATCTGGATCCAACAGAATTCTGACTGTCCCAAGTGGATATTCTGAATACAGATGGGGTACCGATATATATAGTACTACTAGTACTGGAACTTCTAACACTTATACAATTTCTCAGGCTAGTCCTATCTATCGATGTTTTGTGAAGAATAGTTCAGGAAACTGGCAGGTAACGCAAGGATATATGCCTTATTGCTCTTCTTGCCGTACCAGTGCTGAAGAAGAACTTTTATTTTCTGATAATGAGGAGTATAAAGAATCGGCTTTGAAAGTATACCCTTCGCCTTTTTCAAGAGAGTTTAATGTTGAATTCAATGTTCCTACTAAGAGTGACGTACGTTTAGATATTGTAGATGAAAAAGGCGTAGTAATGAAGGTTATTACCGATAATATTCACGCGACAGGAAATTGGAAATATCCAATTTCTGGTGCAAACTTTACTGCAAATTCAATTTATTTTTGTCGACTGAAAGTTGGAGATATATATACTATTAAAAAAATCATTAAGGTTGAGTAAATTCTTCCAAGGTTTTTTTCGAAAGCAATATCAAATATATATTACAAGAAAACGTAAAGGATTTCAAAGACCTTCTTAAAAAAATTGCGCGGCTACTGGCCGCGCAGTTTTTTTTCCAGCTCTTCTGCCATAGGTACCAGTACGTGGTCCTCAATGATGGCGTGCTTGCGAAGTTCAAGCTCAAAGAGCTCAACCTGATTGAGGAAAACGCGGTAGGGCAACGGCGTAGTTTCGTACTCAGAGTACCGCTTGATGATGATGCTGACCTCCTTTAACTCGTCCTCAATGGAATCGTGATGGTCAGTAAACTGGGCGATGGAAGCCGTTGCGAGCAGTTCGGCTATTTCTTCTTTGGGCATATCGCCCTGCACAGCCTTCACGAGTCGTTTGATATAAGGAAAAAACTCCCGCTCCTCCATCTTTACGTGTTCAATCAGGTCGTTTTTGTAGTCATTGAAGAAGAAGCAGAGTTCAGCCAGCAATTCGTGGGTTTTGCCGTAACGGCTAAAAATATGCAGCAGCGACTGCTCAATTTCGGGTAGTTTCTTGGTGAGGTAGTAGCGGTGCGTTGCCTGCAGATAGGTTAGGATCTCGCCGATAGAAAACTTTCTGATTTTCTGGTAAGGAAAGTCGCGGTCATCATCGTACAGGTCGAAGATTAATTCCAGTAGTTCGTTATCCAGAGCTACCGGGTTGGCCTCGGCGGTATCCAGCCGCTCAGTTACCGATTGGTGCAGCAGGCTGCCGTTAATCAATTCATCGTGGGCGTTGGGTTTCATGGCGGCGGCTTATCTCTAAAAAAATTGGCCCTAAAATTAACGCCAAAGGAGGAAGAATGAAAGGGGATGAGTGGGATACTGCAAATTTCCTCTCCCAATCGTCTTCATTCTTTTCCGGTCTACCTTGCGTAAGGAGCCAATTCATAATTCGCTTTCACCTCTATGATCTGCGCAATTTTTACAAAAACAATCTTGGGCACCTCGATCTTGTGGTCCACCAAGGCAACGTCAAAAGTTGAATCGATGCTTATTTTATCCCCCTGTACGGTCAAAGTACCTTGTAGTGAGCGGGATTGACTCACCCCGTGTACTGTAAAAGTACCCGATGCGGATAGTTGGTAGGTGCCGTTTTTCGAAAAATCCACGGGTTGATCCAGCTTACCCTTAAAAGTAGCCTTGGGGTACTTTGCCGATTCCATATAGTTTTCGTTGAAATGTTCCTCCATGAGCTCATTCGGAAAGTCAAAGTCGCGCATATTCATCAGTACGGCCATTTCGCCGGTTGTAACGTCTAGCAACACCTGAGTCTTTTTATTGACAGCATTGATGTCTTCAGCGGGAGTACTCGAATGAAAGGAAGTTTGACCGGATGTGGTGGCGTAACGTTTGGTCTGCGCTAGGGTTTTTTCTGAAAGAAAAGAAAGTCCGCAAACCAGGCAAAATGCACTAAGTAGTATCTTCATAACCGTAAAATTTCAAAAGTGGCAAGCCGCTCGTGTCCAATCCTCATCGAAATCGTCGTCCTGCAATTAATGGCGGACGGCAATTCTGTTGAGGTTAGCCTTTAAGCAGGTCATCAGTTGACGACAGGGTTTTTCTTTTTGTTGAAACTGAAAGTCCGGGAGATATTGAATCCATAATGCACATCGCCCTGATCCCAAGCACCTGTTGTTTCGCCGATAAACTGCTTTTCGATCATTCCCAGCGAATTGGTGAAATGCAGTTGAAAAACGTGACCACCTGTTTCAATATCCACACCTACTGCCAGAGAATTATGGTAAGGCAAGTCGTCCTTTTGCTCCCGGAAAGCGTAGAAGTATTCTGCGTTAATTGACACGCGTCGGCTTACCTTCAATCGTCCGCCTATGCCAAATGCTAATAGTAAACGCTGATCCTCATCGAGTTCTGGTTTGTTGCGGTAGAGATAAGTCGGGGAAAGTTGTAACGAAAGACTTTCGTTAACCTTCCGCGCTATGAGCACTTGTCCGGTATAAGTCAGCTTGTCCTGAAAACTGAACGTTTCGCCGGGAACGAACGACTTCTGAGTGCGAATGACCGTACTGCCAAAAAGCGTTACGGATACCGGAATCCGCCCGGGGGTCTGGTGCAGAAGTCGGTACTTTGCAAAAAAATCGTATGCTTTCTGCTCTCCGCTACGGCCTACACCGATCATCAGGTCATCAGTCAGGCCATACTCAAATCCCATCCGCATCACGGCCTGATCCAGCCCGAAAAGCTCGTAGGCTCCTGAGTTGAGCCGCCCGAAGCGATGCGAAATGCGGAAGTCGAGGTGGTTACGCTTGACCGTCTCGACCGATTGGCCGTTAATGATCCGCGTAGACTTGAAAGTCGCGACTACCGGAACGGGTAGAATATCGGTCTGAGCTTCCAGCTGGCCTAACAAATCATCCTGCGCTGCTACAAACATTGGGGCGATAATGATCCCTAAAACTAACCAAAATTGTTTCATATAGCTTTATTATGCTTTCACGTTCAGTGAGTTACCGTCTGCGCTGAGCGTTGTCTTAAAGACGGTGAGGGGCGAAGTCGCCGGGCCTTTCTGAACGGTGCCGTCCAGTTTAAATTCTGAACCGTGATTGGGGCACAGGATGTCGGTACTTGCGGATCGATAGTTGACAGTGGTTCCCTGATGAGTGCAGGCTTTTGATAAGGCCACGTAATTTTTATTTGCCGTAGCAATCACGATCGTATCACCAATGATGGAAAATTCTCCGGTCGTCTTGAGTTTCTTAAAGTCGTCTGAGGTTAGGTCAACATTGAAATTGATGCCACCACCCGTTGTTGTTCCCGTCACGGCTGCAGAGCCACCGGGAGGCGTCGGAGTTGGATCATCGTCTTTAGTGCTACACGAGCTAAGTGTGGTACCCATGCAGTAAAAAGCCATCAGGGCTGAGGTACTCAATCCCATGCTTCTCAAAAATGCTCCTCTGCTTACTGTGTTTTGCTCTTTCGTCTCCATCGTTTTATTGTTTTTTGTGATAGGTTGTGGTTAAGACATTTTACTTTCTAAATTCGGGCGAATAACGGATCGAAAACCAGATGCCGGTCGTGTAGAGGTTTACCTTTCCGATACCTACCCCGCGCAGAGGGATCCTGACATAAGGCTCGGCTATTAGTGAAAGACGTTTAGTGATGAACCGCTCATAGCCCACCGAGGCGTTGGCGTGGCTGAATAGGTTCCAGCCCGAAGGCTTCTTGCTTTCCCACCTAGACATAGCTCCTGGATAGTAGGTGTCGTACTCATAAGTATACTTCTCCTTCTGCATCTTGTAAGAAGACACACCTGCTCCCACAAACCAGCGTGACGCGGGCCGCTGACTAATATCGAAACGAATATTGAGCGGCAGCTCAAACACTGTGCAACTACCGTCGACACTGCTGGGGCCCTGCGGCTGTTTGTAAGCCCAGGTCCATTCATATTCGCTGCCCTTTGCCTGGTACGTTTTCAGACTTCGGATGATACCCGTTTGCAACGACCAGCGACGGGCGATGCTGCCTTCCACCAGCAATGAAGCAGCCGGACCGGGATTCATCGAATGCATCATTTGTGATAGCCGAACCACGCTGATGTCAGGAGAAATGCCCAATCGAACCGACCACTTGGGTA
>NZ_BMXF01000001.1:777730-2459477 GCF_014651615.1 Persicitalea jodogahamensis
AATCTGGTTTGAAAGCTTAGTGGTTCTACTGCGGGAAGCGGTTGTCGCAACTGATCGTAGTCGGGTACTTGCTGACTTGCCCCTAGCGATAATTCACTCCGCCCAATATTCATTTCATTCGATATGTCCGGAATATCTGTTTTCTGGGACAAAAGAATTGCCCCATCGCCCCTTCCCCGATTTGGGGTAGTTTGTTTGCGCACTCCGCTTGCGCTCGCCGGGTTCCGGGGCAATTCTTTCACCTTGATTTGTTCATCTGATTGTTTTCCTTGATTCTGGGTACTTTGGCCGCTCATTCCTCCCTGATCTCCTGCTGGTTGATTAGCTACACTATGATCACTGCCTTCCAAGCCAGGCTCATCATTATCTATATCTATGGTAGCACGGCGTAATGTCTCTGATTCTGATTGGTTGGCCGGGCTTTTAGCTTTCGCTTTTGGATGCTTTTGGTTGGAAGGTAATATCGTTGATGAAGAGGCGGCTTTGTTTTCAGCGCGGTCAACGGCACTGTTGTCTCCAGCATAGTAATAGTATCCACCCAGCCCCCCGATCATAAGCAACAATAAGCCAGCCAGCCAGGGCGTCGCTTTCCTGAACCACCAGCCGCCCACCACGCCATCGGCCTCGTCGAGGCGACGGCGCAGGCTATGCCAGTCGCTGGCTTCGTACCTGGGTTCAAACTCTTCGGCGGATTTACGGAAGAGCTCGTCCAGTTCTTTATCGGACAACTCTTTCATATGCTTCCATGCTTTTTTTGGCTAACATCTCTTTCAATTTTCCCCGCGCCCTTGATAGGTTCGACTTCGATGCTCCTACCGAGATTTCGAGCTCTGCGGCAATTTCTTCGTGCGTGTATCCATCCAGAACTGCCAGACTAAACACCATACGGTAAGCGGGTGGCAACAGTTGAATTAATTCAAGCAACTCTTCGTGTATCAGTCGGCTGACGGCACTTTCATTCACTGCCGCTACGTTGTCAGCTGAGCGGATGTCCTCATAAACCTGATGCTTGGCCTCGCGTCGGTACTGGTCCAGTGCCGTATTGATCAACACTCTGCCCAGCCAGGTTTTGAAAGGCCGTTTCTGATCGTAGGTTTCCAGTTTGGTAAATACCTTGAAAAAACCATCGTTTAGAATTTCCTGAGCTTCGTCCCGACTGCGGGCGTATCGCATGCAAAGGCTCATGGCATAGCCATAAAACTGCTTATAGAGCAGTTCCTGGCTACGACGATTCCCTTGCAAGCATCCGTCGAGCAGGTCAAGTATAGCGGCGGAGTTATGCTCGGACATGCTTCGTGGTTTTTTGGTAATACGGAGGTTTACGTGCCGGGGTTGCTTGTGTCATTGATTCACCCAAAAAACTTGTAGTTTTAACTTTTGTCAATCCAATCGGCTGATTGCTCCAACTTAGTGATATCGACTGAAAAATGCACATTTATAACCGATCGAGCCGTTTTAATGATTTATTTGTTTTGAATTTTTAAATAAGCTTCTTTTCCTTTTTAATGACGTATTTCCCAAAACCAGTTTTTTTACGCTGCACTCTCCTCTCTTTTGCCTGGATTTTAATTTGTCTTGGCAGCGTAGCTGCGCAGCCAGTTTCTTACACAACTGCCAATGCGCATTCGCACAATGACTACGAACAAAAAAGACCCTTCTATGCGGCCTACGAGCTAGGATTTGGCTCCATCGAAGCAGACGTCTTCTTGCAAGATGGGGTACTTTATGTTGCCCATAATATAGAAGACATCAAGCCGGAGCGTACTTTGAAAGTGCTCTATCTGGAACCTCTCCTCCAAAAAATTAGTGAAAACAAGGGGTTCCCCTACCCGCAGCGAAAGGAACTGCAACTGCTGATAGATATCAAGAATACGGGCCCTGCGACACTGGCTGCCCTGCAAAAGCTATTGTCGCCTTACCGTAAAGAACTGCGGCACGTCAGGATTGTCGTGAGCGGCGAAATGCCGCCGCCCGAGGAGATGTTTGCCCAGGATAAGCTCTTCACTTTTGATGGGCGAAAGGAATTGGTTTACCCCAAAAACGCCGCTTCTTACGTAGTTCTGGTAAGCAGTAGTATGCTTGGTTTTGGGAAATACTGGGACGGCCTTCAACCGCTAAATCAGGAAATGCGCAGTCGTATCGAAATTTTCGTGCAGTTGCAACACGCTCAAAAAAAATTAGTGCGTTTGTGGGCGACACCTAACACTGACCTAGGTTATCGGACTTTGAAGGAATTGGGTGTAGACTATATTGGCACCGACGATCTGGCGGGATTGGCAGCGTTTCTTGGCCAATAGAAGGGGAGTTAATAGAAAAGGGAGTGAAACTTAGCGTTTCACTCCCTTCTTTCATTTGTAAAGGGTACTTAACTACTTATCATTCAAAATAAGCGGCACCCCACCTTTACCTCCTCCCATGATGATGATCTTTGAATTGGGCGATTTTGCCAGTTCTTTCTGTGCATTGATCATCTCGTACTGCAACTGACGGTCGGTCAGACTGCTGGCGATGATGGTCTGGTAGTCGGAGATACCCTTGGCCTCTACGCGCTTGCGCTCGGCTTCCTGTTTTTCCTTTTGCAGCACAAATTCCATCTTCTGCGCATCCTGCTCGGCGTTGATCTTTGACTCGATGGTCTTTTTAACCGACTCGGGCAGGTTGATGTTGCGAATCAGGAGCTGCTCCAGAACAAGGCCCCGGTCTTTGAAATCCTTGGCAATAGTCTTGTAAATCCTGTCCTGAAACTCGTCGCGCTTTTTGGAATAGAGCGATACGGCATCGTAATAAACCGCGTTGTCGCGGATACGTGTCCGCGTTACGGGACGCACGATCTTGTCCTTGTAATCTCGCCCGATTTGCTTGAAAATGTTCGGAGCCTCGCTAGGCAGGATTTTGTACAAAACCGTCAGGTCTATAACTACCTCCAATCCATCGGCTGAAAGTACCCGGATGGCGTCGTCGCCTGACAAATCGCCTTCGGCGGTAGTAGCCGACATGGTATAGTTCTGAGTCTTGGTATCGAATATAGCGACATCTACCAGCGGATTGACGAAGTTCAGCCCATTTTCCAGCGTATTGGAGCTCACTTTTCCGAATAGCGACTGCACGCCGACGGTACCGGCGTCGATCTGCCGGATGCTGGCCGTAAGTGCCCCGACGAGAGCGATAACTATGCCCGCAATTTTGACGGGACGTGAATACTGCGAAACGGGCATTGAAGGCGTATTGATCGCAAAGCCCGCCACCAGAAGCAGCAGGCCAATGATAATAAAAAACATGATGATATTGGGTTAATTGGAAAGATTAAGAAACGGGAGCTCCCGCTTCGGAAGGCTCCCGCTCTGCAAAAAAATGCATCTGTAATTTACGAAAAAAAGCCGATCTATCCCCATAGTAGGGACGAACGGCTTTTTAACTCCATAAATCGTTCTCGTGTTATTCCAGCACCTCTATCTCGAAGACAAGCGGCGTATAGGGGGGAATCGTGCCACTCTGTGATCCGCTTTTTCCGTAACCGATAGCAGAAGGAAAAATAAGAACGGCTTTCTCGCCCCTGCGAAGGTGACTAATACCTTCTTCGAAACCTACGATAAACCCTCCGTTGCCTGTGGTGATAGAGAATGAACCTTTGTCAAATTCTTTGTCACTCAATAGCTTGCCTGTGTAATTTACGCTAACTGTCTTGCCCTTTCCGAGGGTATCTCCAGCTACGGTTTTTTGCCGAATGATTCTAACCCCTCTTGGGGTAGTTTCGGATATGGTATAGCCCTTCGTACTGATATAATCAGCGATTTGCTGTGCTTCGGTACGTACCTGCGCCAGCTCCAATTCGACCCGAACGGGCGAATATGCGGGCAGGTTATCATAGCCAACGTTGCCGAAGGCTAGATAAAAGGGCAGGAGCAAGGTCATTTTCTCACCTTCCTGCATTAAGCTTATACCGCGTTCAACGCCAAACAAGTGGTAGTTGGTGCCAAAGGTGAAGCGCAGCGGCTTTTTAGCTGCCGTCTCGGTACTGTCTATAACAGTGCCATCAAGTGTATAGATTTTACTGTATATAGCCACCTGATCGCCCACTTTCGCTTTTACTCCCTGCGGGTTAGACACTCTCTTGACATAATACATGCCCGAAGAATCCTTCGTAGCTGACAGGTTGTTTGTCGTCAAATAATCTTGAATGCTTTTTTCATTTTTTTCGAGTTGTTCTTCGTCGGTAAAATCCAAGGTCTTGTTGCAAGCGCCTAAGCCGAGCGCCAAAAGGATAAAAATTAAGAGATTGCTTTGATTGTGCTTCATTTTTTTGTTTTAGGTACAATAATCTGGTCCAGACGAATCTTCGAAAACTCCTTTCCAAACGATACGCTGAATCCGTGCAAAATAACGCAGAAGAATAGTGAAAATTCTCTGGCGACAGTTATAGAGAACCATCCGAGGCCTAAAACGTTGGAATGCCGGAGATAAAATTTTCTCTATCCCTTAATCTTTATTTTCTGTATTTTCTCATAGTACTTACACAGAGGCGTCAGGGCGCATTCGCTGCATTTTGGCGAGCGAGCTATACACACATAACGGCCATGTAGAATGAGCCAATGGTGGGCCTTCGGAACAAGGTCTTTCGGAATGTAGGCCATCAAATGCTTTTCGACAGCCAAAGGCGTGGTAGCCGTCAGTGGAGCCAGGCCAATGCGGTGCGAAACGCGGAACACGTGCGTGTCTACGGCCATCGTGGGCTGATTGAAAATAACAGAGGCGATCACATTAGCCGTTTTCCGACCTACGCCTGGTAAGCGTTGCAACTCGTCCACCTTGCCGGGTACTTCCGAGTTAAATTCTGCTACGAGCATTCTGCCCGTTCCAACGAGGTGCTTGCTTTTATTGTTAGGGTACGAAACCGACCGGATGTAAGTAAAGACCTCCTCAACGTCGGAAGCCGCCAATGCCTCTGGACCAGGAAATCGCTCGAATAGGGCAGGGGTTACAAGGTTAACGCGCTTATCAGTACATTGAGCTGAGAGAATAACCGAGATCAGTAATTCGTATGGATTGCGATAGTGAAGTTCAGTCTCTGGTTCAGGGAAGTACGTCGTAAAGTAGTCAATGAGTCCTTGAAAGCGTTCTTTTTTGCGCATTTTGGAAATAGGGATATTGGATAGGATTTTCTGGTTTATCACCAAGTGACTAGGGTACTTTTTAAATCGTCAAAGTTTAACCTTGAAACACAAAAAAAGCTAGTAACCGCTTCTGTGGCTAAGAAGCAGTTACTAGCAAAAGGGAAAAGCCAAAAATCTGGTTGCCTAGAAAGACAGGTCAGCGGTTTGGCTTGAAGGGTACTGTCGCGAGTAGCGCAGAATGTCATCGGTAGCCCGGCTGGAAGGCGTTCGAACAATGCGGTCCATTAAGGTCTGCAGTTCGAGCGAATCCAGATAAAAGGCGAGCATGTCAGAATCGGAGGTCAAAGCCTCAACGATTTCATTGTTTTCTTGAGGGGAAGTCTCGGCATAAAGATACCTGACTACATCATCGTAGGTAAACGTTTTTGTCATATTGCGGAGTACGTTGGCTGAATTGCTTGCGCAAGTTAATCAACGCGTAACGCATTCTCCCCAGTGCCGTATTGATACTCACTCCGGTGGCATCGGCAATTTCCTGAAAGCTCATTTCTTCGTAATGGCGCATTATCAGAACTTGCCGTTGTACCTCGGGCAGCCGCTGGATCATCTCCCGCAGTTGCTCGTGGGTCTCCTGTCGGATTTGGATCGATTCTACCGAATCTTCCGAGAAGTCCAGCGTGTTGAACACACTGCTTCCATCCTCGAACACTACGCTGGGGTAGCGTTTATCGCGTCTAAAATAGTCAATAGCGAGGTTGTGGGCGATTCGGACAATCCACGGCAAAAATTTACCCTCTTCATTGTACCTGCCTGACTTAATCGTATCGACTGCCTTGATGAAGGTGTCCTGCATCAAATCTTCGGCAACGTACTGATCTTTAACAATCAGGTAAATGGTAGTATAAATTCTCGACTTATGACGTTGAACTAGTTTCTCGAAAGCTTTTTCGTCACCACGGATGTACAGCGATACCAACTCACTGTCGCTAACTTGAAATTTCTGCATTGTATTTATTCGATTTAGTTAACGTAGAGCCGTGTATCTATATTGTTGCTGGTTTTAGTTTTGGTGAATGGACGATGGCTTTGTGCCTGAGTTGAGCGAGAATGTAAATCAAAAGTAATAGGTTTGACAACTACTTTGCAAACATTTATTTGGCTTTTTTAGAAAAATGCTTTGGATTACCCCCTGTCAACAACTTACTTACGCAAAATATATCGAAAAGGTTGCTTCCATATGATAAAATTTAAACATAAGGTCATTTTAGGAAAAAATAGCATTATCCAAACATGATCTGGATTTTTTAAACGGGAGCGTGTCTAATTTAGTTCTACAGCTTTACATCATTTTTCGTACCAAAATGATAATTTTGCTTTCCTTAAATCAAAACTAATTGATAATGAAGTACCAGAAACATGTTTTTGTCTGCACCAATCAAAAAGATTCTCCCAAAAAAAGCTGCGGGGCCGTGCACGGCGCGGAACTTGTTGCGGCTTTCAAAGACACCATGAAAGAGCGCGACCTGCTGCCCGCCATGCGTGCCCAGCCTACGGGCTGTCTTGATGTTTGCGGCAAGGGCCCCTCGGTCATTGTCTATCCTGAGGGAATCATGTATGGCAATGTGCAATTGTCGGATGTTGAAGAAATCGTGCAAAGCCACCTTGTGGACAACCAGCCCGTCGAAAGGCTTAAACTAGATTTTTGATTTTGGCGCATTATCGCCTGACAAAACCAAGGTGAGCGGAGCATAAATTCTGTTTTCGGATACGAAATCGTGGTTTTTTTCGAAAAATATTAAGATATGTCGTACTTTTCGCCCCATTTGTCTTCGTAACGATGAACACTCATCACAGCCACTGCTTCACCCATTAAATGAGCCTAGTTAAGACTGTTTTTCTTGTAGATGACGACCAGGACGATCGCTTTTTTCTTCGCCAGGCCATCGAGGAAGCGGGCGCGTCGATTGATATTGTTGAGGCTGAAAATGGTCTTGAACTTCTGTCTCTGATCCAGCAGGATAAGCTAACGTCGATTACGCTTATCCTGCTGGATATGAATATGCCCAAAATGAATGGATTGGAAACGATTGCAGCTATTCGCTCCGATCCCAAAATATCCTCCGTCCCGGTGGTAATGATCTCGACTTCCTCGAACCCCAATCTGATTGAGTCGGCGTATCGGGCTGGGGTCAATAATTTCATTACCAAGCCTAGCTCGTTCGAAGGGTTCACCGATCTGAGCCACCAATTAATTAATAGCTTTCTATCTTAAATTAAGGCTTTTCTTATCCTTACTAATACAGTTTCTATCTGAAGCTGACGATCCAATTCAGGAATGCTGCGCTATTGGGCAGCCCGTAAGAACTCAGTACTATGAATCGCAATACCCCAGGCTTTTCTTTACCTAAATCACCATCCGGCATCAAAGGTCTGGATGAAATCACCGAAGGCGGCCTACCCACAGGTCGGCCTACACTGATCTGCGGATCAGCCGGATCGGGAAAAACGTTGTTTTCAATGGAATTCCTGGTGCATGGCGCCATGGAGTTCGGTGAACCGGGCGTATTCGTGGCTTTCGAAGAAAAGACGGATGAACTGGCGTTGAATGTTGCTTCGCTTGGTTTTGACCTGGAGAAGCTTCAAGCTGAAAAACTCATTAAGCTGGATCACGTGCAGGTGGAGCGCAGCGAAATCGAAGAGACGGGTGAGTACGACCTCGATGGATTATTTATCCGCCTGGGATATGCGATAGACAGCATCGGGGCAAAGCGTGTAGTACTGGATACCATCGAAAGCCTTTTTTCAGGCCTGACCAACCTCGCCATCCTACGCGCCGAACTACGGCGGCTCTTCGAATGGCTCAAAGAGAAGGGGGTGACGACCATACTCACAGGCGAGCAGGGTGAGGGTACGCTCACTCGTCAGGGTTTGGAAGAGTACGTTTCCGATTGCGTCATAGCGCTTGACCATCGGATCGTCAACAAAATCTCGACGCGATTGCTTCGCATAGTCAAGTACCGAGGGTCGGTGCATGGCACAAACGAATACCCTTTCCTCATCGACGCAGAGGGCATTTCCATTTTGCCTGTAACGTCTCTTACACTCTGGCATGAAGTTTCAAATGCCCGGATCTCTTCGGGCATCGACAGCCTCGACAAGATGCTGGGCGGTGAGGGTTTTTTCAAAGGAGGAAGTGTGCTGGTTTCGGGTACTGCAGGTACCGGAAAAACGAACATCGCCGCGACCTTTGTCGATGCGGCTTGTCTTCGGGGCGAGCGCTGCCTTTATTTTGCCTTTGAGGAATCTCCGCAGCAGATCATCCGCAATATGAAGTCGATAGGGATGAATCTGCGGGAGCACGTGGATGCAGGCTTGCTCAGATTTCAGGCTGCACGTCCCACGATGCATGGCCTTGAGATGCATTTGGTGGCTATTCATAAGGAAGTGCTTAAGTTTCAACCAGAGGTGATGGTGCTGGATCCAATCACCAACCTGATCACTGTAGGGTCGGTTAGTGAAGTGAAAAGTATGCTGATCCGCCTGATCGATTTTCTGCAGAGTCGAGGGGTCACAGTCATGTTTACGGCATTGTCGCTGGTCGAAAACTTTAGTGAACAGACCGTCGAAAATGTGTCGTCATTGGTGGATGCTTGGCTGCTCGTGCGTGATATAGAAGCCAATGGTGAGCGCAACCGGGGTATGTACGTAATGAAGTCGCGTGGTATGAAGCACTCCAATCAGATACGGGAGTTCGTTATTTCTGATGAAGGTTTGGAGTTAGTGGACGTGTATCTCGGTCCGGAGGGGGTTCTGACGGGTTCTGCGCGGCAAGCGCAGCAATTGCTGGAAAAAACCGGGGCTGTATTGCACGACCACGCGGTGTCCCGCAAAGACCGTGAAATCGAGCGTAAGAAGAAAGTTCTGGAGTCTAAAATCGCCAGTCTGAAAGAAGAATTTGACTCGGTTCAGGAAGAGCTAAATAAAACATACATCGAGGAACAATTAAAGAAGGAAGTCATCGAGAAGAATCGGAAGGAGATGGCAAAGAACCGTGGTAATAAGGGGTAACCGGCAGCGGTGTGCTACTACGGCCAGTGGTTCTTTCGGTTGGTGAGACGACTTGTGCAGGTCAATCAGTGATTCCTTTAGGAATGATAATTGTGAAGAAAATAGAATGCAAAACGACGACGAAATCTGGGAGCTAAGGCTGTATATAGCCGGGAAGACTACAAAATCGGTGACGGCTCTTAAGAATCTTAAAAACTATTGTGAGACACACTTGAAGGGTAAATACACAATAGAGGTGATTGATCTGTTGGTTCAGCCTCAGCTCGCTGAGGGCGACCAAATATTTGCCATTCCTACGCTTGTAAAAAAAGTGCCGGAACCTATTCGTAAAATCATCGGCGATCTTTCTAACGAAGAAAAAGTACTCGTCGGCCTGAACATACGCCCCGCTAAGAAATTGGAATGAGCGATCTCGTGGATTCGATGCTGGAAGAAGCGGAGGACGCAAGCCGCCATTACGAGCTGCGGCTGTTCATTGCCGGGGCGTCGGTCAATTCACGGCGGGCGATAGCCAACCTGCGGGAAATCTGCGATCATTATCTGAAAGACAAATATTCTCTCGAAATCATCGACGTTCACCAACAGAAAGAGATAGCCGAACGTGAACAATTAATTGCCCTGCCGCTTTTGGTCAAAAGTTACCCGCTGCCCCAGCGCCGGTTGATCGGTGATATGTCTGATACCATGAAAGTACTTCGGGGCCTGGGTATTTCAACTGCCAGCTAATGAATGATTCCCGGATTTATGAAGATTTGAGGCGAGAAAATGAGGAGCTCCGGTTGCAACTGGAAGAGGCTACCGACACCATCGAGGCTATCCGTACCGGACAGGTAGATGCGCTCGTAGTTAAGGGACCAAACGAAGAACACCAGCTTTATACACTCAAGACTGCCGACCAAAACTACCGGGTTTTTATTGAGAAAATGAACGAAGGAGCTGTAACCCTCAACCAGGAGGGGCTCATCGTTTACTGCAACACGATGTTTGCCCAAATCATTGGCCTGCCGCTCTCAGGTATTATCGGTGCCGCTTTCGAATCCTTCGTCTCCCCTGAATGTCTGGACGTTTTTCGTGATGTTTTTGGGAAAGGCTGGACAGGCGACAGCAAAACGGAAATTGACGTACTCGATGGTTCCAGGTATGTTCCTTGTCTGCTGTCGGTCACTACGCTGCAGCTAGACGAGGGACCGGCTTTGAGCGTTATTATCACGGATCTTAGCTTTCAGAAGGAGACCCAACAGCTTCTAAAGTCGAAAAACGCATCCTTAGCGGCTATCAATGCAGAGTTGGAAGCTAGCAATCACGATCTGCAGCAGTTTGCCTCGGTAGCATCGCATGATTTGCAGGAGCCATTACGCAAAATCCTGATATTCTCGACCATGCTGCGCGACAAGCATGAATTGTCAGATAGGAGTGCAATGTTCTTGGAGAAAATTATTTCATCCTCCGAGAGGATGCGGGCTATGATTATCGACATCCTGAGTTATTCCAGACTTTCAACGAACGAAAATTATTTCGAACTCATTAGTTTGCAGGAGGTAGTTACGGAAGTACTGGACGATTACGAAATATTGATCAAAGAAAAGAATGCGACTTTCGTGATTGAAGAACTTCCCCGAATAGAAGCCAACCGGGGACAGATCAAGCAAGTGTTCCAAAACTTGATCAGTAATTCGCTCAAATTCAGCCACCCTGATAAACCTCCTGTTATCAAAATTGCGAGTCGCAAAGTAGGCAAAGGAATGTACCGCACCACTTTGACCGACAATGGAATCGGCTTTGATGAAAAATATCGAGATAAGATTTTTTCGTTATTTGAGAGGCTGAACGCCAAAGACAAATTTGAGGGTTCAGGCATCGGCCTGGCCATAACAAAAAAAATTATCGACAAACATAACGGGACTATCGCCGCTCTTAGTCGGGCGGAGGAAGGGGCTACTTTCATCATAACATTGCCTAGGTATCAGCCCAATCAGTAATGAGATAGAATTGAGCCATTTATATACAACAATCGCTCTGTAATCCGATGATTGGTCCAAGGAACATGGCTTTCATGGCTTTATAGTATTGAGGCGTAGCAAGCATAGCGATAATCCGCATGGACTGTCACCGAAGCTCCGTTTAAAAAGAAAATATTACCGCAAATCTCATAATTAGTATGACCCTACAAGAAAATATAACCTTGCCCAAGCGCCACGCGCGTCCGTTCATTGGGGAAGAAATGAAGCTCACTGGCTGGGAGGATGTCCAACCCTTTTACGAAGACCTCAAAAAACGCGAGATTGCCAATGTCGCAGATTTACGGCAGTGGTTTCTGGACCGCAGCGAACTGGAATCGTATTTGTCTGAGAATTTCGCCTGGCGTTACATTCGGCAGACCTGCGATACCGCAAATGAGAAACTAATTGAGTCATTGCAATTTTTCATTAGCGAAATACAGCCTAAACTGGCGGTTTATGGTAACGATCTCGATAAGAAAGCTGCCAGCAGCCCTTTCCTGCCGGAACTGACAGATACCGGCTTTGACATTACTATTCGCAGTATGAAGAAGGCCATCGAAATTTTCCGCGATGAAAACGTACCGCTCCAGACCCAGCTGCAAACCGAAGAACAAAAATATGGATCCATCGCAGGAGCGATGACCGTAACGCTCGACGGCGAAGAGATGACACTGCAAAAGGCAGGCGACCGCCTGTACAGCATAAACCGGTCTATACGGGAAGAAGCATGGCGGGCCATTAGCGAACGACGCTATCAGGACCACGAAAAGCTGGACTTGCTACTGAACACATTGGTGAAACTGCGCGACGAAGTAGGCCGGAACGCGGGTTTTGTTAATTATCGCGAC
Organism: Persicitalea jodogahamensis; assembly: GCF_014651615.1. Classification (GTDB taxonomy): domain Bacteria; phylum Bacteroidota; class Bacteroidia; order Cytophagales; family Spirosomataceae; genus Persicitalea; species Persicitalea jodogahamensis. The sequence continues at coordinate 789,758 of NZ_BMXF01000001.1, forward strand.
TATATGTTTGCGGCGATGGGACGCTTCGACTACACGCCTCAGGACTGTTTCGAGTTTCATGCTGCCGTCCGGGAGGCTGTAGTCCCGTTGCTCGACGACATGGCAAAGCAGCGCAAAGCAACCTTGCAGATAGACACCCTGCGCCCGTGGGATACAAAAGTAGATCCGCAAGGTCGAATGCCCCTCAAACCCTTTGAAAGTGGTGACGAACTGTTGGCCAAAACAATCCGCTGTTTCACCAGGCTCGACCCATTTCTGGGCGACTGCCTTCGCATCATGCAACAGATGGGGCACCTTGACTTGGAATCCCGAAAGGGGAAGGCGCCAGGGGGCTATAATTATCCGCTGGATGAAATCGGAGTGCCATTTATCTTTATGAATGCAACCTCCAATCTCAGGGATATGGTCACGCTGCTACACGAAGGAGGCCATGCCGTACACTCGTTGGTTACCCGTGATCTGGCCCTGAACTCGTTCAAACACACACCTTCGGAGGTCGCCGAACTCGCATCCATGTCGATGGAACTATTGACGATGGATTTTTGGGATGAATTCTTTGATAATGAGGAAGATCTTCGTCGCGCCAAGGTTCAGCATTTGGAATCCATTATCGAAACGTTGCCCTGGGTGGCCACAGTAGATAAATTTCAGCATTGGTTGTACGAAAACCCAGTCCATACCGACGCTGAGCGCACCGAAGCCTGGGTTGAGATTTATGAAGAATTCACGGATTCTGTAATGAACTGGGAAGGGCTTGAGAAATTCCGCGCTTATGGCTGGCAGCGGCAGTTGCACATTTACCAGGTACCTTTTTATTATATCGAATACGGCATTGCTCAGTTAGGAGCCATTGGTGTCTGGAAAAACTACCGTGAAAATCCAGAGCAAGGTTTAAAAGGTTACCTCGATGCGCTGAAATTGGGATACACGGCCCCGATCGGTAAGATTTACGAGGCTGCGCGCGTACCATTTGATTTTTCCAAAGCTCACATTACGGAACTGATGGAGTTTGTATGGGAGGAGCTGGAAACCTTGCAAGGGTAGGTATGCGAGCTTCTGTATGAACTTATTTCTATTTGTCTACAGGCAGTTCTCCTTGCGTCGTGTGTCGGTGATACCGGCAATTTTCCATCCGTTCTCTGTTTTCACGAGGGCGAATGCATTTACACCGCAGTGGCTGAATTTCTCGCCGAGGTAGAATTTGTAGGGTGCCCACACAGTCGCCACAGGACCATCTACTTGTGTTTTCAAGTCATAGATTCGTTCGTCCCACATTTCCTGGTGAGGCGTTCCGATGGCTTTTATGAACCCTGCGATCCCATTTTTGCTGGTTTTGACTTTTCCATCGGCGGCTATGGAAACGGATTGCAGCGTAGCGTCAGCCGTAAATGACTTCGCCACGAGCGAAGAGTCACCCGTTTTCATACCTACAAAAAGTTGATCCACGATTGCTTTTACCTCACTATGATCTGATTGGGCGAAAGCATCAGGAATCCCAAAAAGTAAAAAGTTAAGGCAGACTAAAACGGCTGCCGTCAATCGGTTGAGTTTCATTTAGGTTGGTATAGCGTTTTTGAATAAGATACCTTTGTTATTATAAATCAAGAGGCTTAGTTGCTAAGTCTGTGAAACTCCATCGACGTAACGACCCGTCCTAAATCTATGTCAGACAAAATAAACAAAAAGGTCAATATTAAGAACAAGCGTGCTTCGTTCGAATATTTTTTTCTCGACACTTTTTCTGCGGGCATAGTGCTCACCGGCACTGAAATAAAGTCCATACGACAGGGAAAGGTAAACTTTCAGGACGCCTACTGCCTTTTCATGGACGACGAACTTTTCGTGCGCAGTCTGCATATTTCGCCTTACACCGAAGGGACGCATTACAACCACGATCCTATCCGAGACCGCAAGTTGCTGATGACCAAGCGCGAACTCCGCAAACTGTCGGAAAGCATGAAAGATCAGGGGCTGACGATCATCCCAACGCGGATGTTTACTAACGACCGGGGGCTTGCTAAAATGGAGATAGCTCTGGCAAAGGGAAAGAAGCTGTATGACAAGCGTGACTCAATTAAAGAACGCGACGTCAAGCGCGAAACTGACCGGGCCGGGTACTGAATTTGGTGCTCCTTACAAAATTTTGTCAACATTTAAAGCCCTATTTACGTTAGTATGAGGTATATTTTCTAAATTGCCGGTAAAGAATTACCAAACATATCCCTATGGGCAGGAAAGTTTTGGTCCTCAATCAGGATTATAGTGCGTTGAGTGTATGTTCCGTACCGAAGGCTTTCCTATTGGTGTATATGCAAAAGGCTGACATGGTCGCCCATTCCCCCACGCACGTCCTGCGAACCGTGAGCGAAGCTTATCCCATGCCTACTGTGGTGCGCCTGCGACGGTACATCCATTTGCCTTACCGGGGCGTTATGATGACCCGCCAGAATATATTCAAGCGTGACGGGAACCGCTGCCAATACTGCGGTACCAACGACAACCTTACCCTCGATCACGTACTACCTAAGTCGCGCGGTGGCAAAACAAATTGGGACAACCTTGCCACAGCCTGCAAACGCTGCAATTCCCGTAAAGGAGACTACACACCCGAGGAAGCTGCCATGCCGCTCAGGCAGCGCCCTTTTCGTCCTTCCTTCCTGATGTTTATCCGGGATCTGTCGGGTGCCGTTGACGAGGGCTGGCTGCCTTATCTGGGCGCCAAGGAAGCTGCCTACTGATCCATTATTATCGCAAATGTTTTTTCGAAAGGGTTTGTTTTGAAAAAAACACTACCTTTGCGGTCTGTTTTCCAAAAAAAGTTTCGTTTTTCATCAATTTCAGCCCATTCGTCCGGGGGTTGATGTATTTCAGGGCGGTTCTTCTCATTATTTATGGCAAAAATTAAGAAAGATTTAGTGGTTCCCGATTTTAACTGGGAAACGGCTGACGACAAGGGGTTTGGTACAGGATATTCAGACGCAGATCGCTCACGACTGGAAGAAATGTACGGCGACACGATTTCTCCCATTCAGGAGAAAGAAGTGCTGAAAGGCTCGGTGGTAGGTATTACCGACCGTGAAGTGATTTTGAACATCGGCTTTAAGTCTGATGGTATCGTGTCTTCCAACGAATTCCGCGACCTTCCCGACCTGAAAATTGGCGACGAGGTAGAGGTGTACGTAGAAACCCAGGAAGATTCTAATGGGCAGTTGATCCTCTCGCGCAAAAAAGCGAAAGTAATTACAGCCTGGAATAACATTCAGGAGTCGTTTGACGGCGACAAAATAATGGACGCCACTGTGAAGCGCCGCACCAAAGGTGGTCTGATCGTGGACGTATACGGAATCGAGGCCTTCTTGCCTGGTTCTCAAATCGACGTGAAGCCTATCCGTGATTTCGATGTTTTCGTTGGTAAGCGCATGGAGGTGAAAGTCGTGAAAATCAACCATGCTAACGATAACGTGGTGGTTTCGCATAAGATATTGATCGAGAAAGATCTCGAGGCTCAGCGTCAGTTGATCCTCAACAACCTCGAAAAAGGTCAGGTACTGGAAGGTATCATCAAGAATATGACCAATTTCGGCGCGTTCATCGACCTCGGAGGGGTAGATGGTCTATTGCACATCACAGATATTTCGTGGGGCCGAATCGGTCACCCATCCGATGTGCTGTCGCTGGATCAGAAAATGAATGTCGTAGTCTTGGACTTCGATGAAGCCAAGAAACGTATCTCTTTGGGCTTGAAGCAACTGCAGGCACATCCATGGGACTCTCTGCCAGAAGATATGGGCGTAGGGACCAAAGTGAAAGGCCGCATTGTAAATGTAGCTGACTACGGCGCATTCCTCGAAATCATTCCGGGTGTGGAAGGTTTGATTCACGTATCCGAAATGTCGTGGTCACAACATCTTCGCAACCCACAGGAATTCCTGAAAGTGAACGACGAGCTGGATGCTGTGATCCTGACGATGGATCTCAATGATCGCAAGATGTCGTTAGGCATTAAGCAGCTTACCGAAGATCCCTGGACACAGGATTCATTGCAGGAGAAATATGCCATCGGTAGCCGTCACACGGGTATCGTCCGCAACCTCACTAACTTCGGCCTGTTCCTTGAGCTGGAAGAAGGAATCGACGGACTTGTACACGTATCGGATCTTTCCTGGACCAAAAAGGTTAAGCATCCTTCTGACTTTATCAAAGTAGGGGAGAACCTTGACGTGGTGGTGCTCGAACTGGACGCCACTAATCGTCGCCTGGCTCTTGGTCACAAGCAATTGGAAGAAAATCCATGGGATACTTTCGAGACGCTCTTTGTCCCGGGTTCAGTGCATCGTTGCACAGTACTTTTCAAAGGCGATAAGTTCGCAACGCTTGAGTTGCCCTATGGTATCGAAGGTATTGTAGCCATCAAGAACCTGGCGAAAGAAGACGGCTCTATGCCCGAAATCGGTGAAAGCCTTGACTTCATGGTTCTGGAGTATTCGAAAGAAGAGAAGAAAATTGTGTTGTCGCATGCTAAGGTGTGGCAGGGAGGTACTGTGGAAGCAAAAGCTTCCAAGAAGTCGTCGAAATCCGCGGCCAGTACATCTTCAGGTTCTGCTTCCAGCCAGGGTGGTGAAAACGACAAGACTACCTTTGGTGACCTGGACATACTATCAGCTTTAAGGGAGCAGATGGAAGGTTCGGAGCAAAAAGGCAAGAACTCCCCTAAAAAGGATGAAAAGCCTGCTGCCAAGAAAGAAGAGAATGCTAGTGACGATCCCCGGAAGACGGACACGGCTGAAGAGGTGATAGAGAAGCCACTTAGTGAGGAGGTAGAGGCTGATGCCGAAGCTGCTATTGCGAAGGCGGACATCAACCCTGTAGCTGATAAACTGGACGCCAAAATTGCCGAAGCAAAGGCAGATAATTCAGAATCGACGGAAGCACCGGAGGCCGAGCCCGTATCGGAAGAAGCGACGACAGACGTTGAGAAGATGAACGCCGAGAAAGTAGCAGAAGCCGAAGAAGGAATGGCTGATGCGAAGGCGGAAGAGGTGAAAGCCGAAAAAGAAGAGAAATAAGCGGATCGCATCCGAATAATTTCTAAATTTGCCGTCCAGTCGCGGGCGAAAGCGGGCGACCGGATGGCAAAAATGGTTCCGTGGCCGAGTGGCTAGGCAGAGGTCTGCAAAACCTCGTACAGCGGTTCGAATCCGCTCGGAACCTCACCACTTTTTTATTTGTAGAGATTGGAAAAATACCATTTGTAAAAGTCAAAACAATTGGCTCATACAAATGGTATTTTTTTGTGATACGCTGGGCCAGAATCCTAAATATTGGGCTGTTTTACGGTGTTTGCTGATCGTCTACCTTAGAAAAAATATAAATAGGATGGTCAGGCAAAATATAGACCGAATCCTTTTGTGGATAAAAAATCGTGGAGTAGATTTGCGCGTTGATTCGGCATAGATACCTACAAAATGAGCATACTGGTAGCGAAGAAGACCTTTTTAAAGAAAAAATCACCCCTTGAAATGAAACGATTTATTGCAGGACTGCTACTCTTCTGTCTTCCCTTGTTTGCCCTCGCACAGGATCCTGCCCCGGCGGGCGATGCTGCAAGCGGCGACGTGGCTAATGGTGAAACCATTTTTAAACAAAACTGTGCCAGCTGCCACAATACCTCGGCCGAAAAATCGGTGGGCCCTGGTCTGAAAGGCGTACAGCAACGGCACGAATTTCCCTGGTTGGTCAAATGGATTCACAACTCGCAGGCTATGATTGCAGCAGGTGATCCGGCGGCTGTGGCCTTATATAAACAGTATAACCAAGCCCAGATGACCAGTTTCCCGAACTTATCGGAAACTGATATTAAGGACATCCTCGCTTACGTCGAAGAAGCCAACGCGGCTCCGGCGGCGGTGGCAGGTGCTCCGGCAGCGGCGGGTGCCCCGGCAGCTCAGTCTGGTGCTCCATCCGATCTTTTTGTACTAGTATTGGTCGCACTTTTAGTTGTGATGCTTCTCGTGCTAGGAGTTCTGCTGGTAGTTGTAACACTCCTTTCCAAAGCGGTAAGTGGGGATGCGGCAGCGGGGCAGACAGGTACCCCTTTCATGGAGCGATTGAAAGGTACGCTCACCAAAACTGCCAATAACCCTGCGATTCGTTCGGCGACAATTTGGGTTTTTGTATTACTAGTTACCAAAGCCCTCATTGACGGAGCATTTAACGTTGGTGTTCATCAAGGATATGCGCCTAAGCAGCCTATCGCCTACTCGCACAAGCTACACGCTGGAGAGTACAAAATTGATTGCAACTACTGCCACACGGGTGCCAACCGAAGCCGTTCGGCTCACATCCCTTCTGCCAACATTTGTATGAATTGCCATGGAGTGATCAAGAAAGAGTCTCCGGAGATTCAGAAAATTTACGCAGCCATTGAGAACAATCAACCCATCGAATGGGTACGCGTCCATAACTTGCCTGATTTTGCCTACTTCAACCACGCTCAACACGTCAACGTAGGCGGACTGGAATGTCAGCAGTGTCATGGCGAGATCCAGAATATGGAAGTCGTCGAGCAACGGTCTTCACTCACGATGGGCTGGTGCATCGATTGTCACAGAAAGACGGATGTCAACACCAAAGGGAATGCTTACTACGACAAACTTGTGCAGGTGCACAATGAGGGAAGCAAAGAGAATCTAAAAGTAGCTGACATTGGTGGGTTGGAATGCTCAAAGTGCCACTATTAATTCAGTTGAATGTCAACCATGAAAGTCATTTATAGTCAGGCTGGACAGGGTGAGATATAAGTTTAGCCTGATAATAATTCCAAAAGAGAGATTCGTATAGAACAGTTTTATGGAACATACTAATAAGAGGTACTGGAAAGGTCTGGAAGAGTTGAGAAACGATAAGGACTTTGTCAGAAATGCCAATAGTGAATTTGCCCCCGCCCCTCCCGCAGAGAAAGAATACGAAAGCCTGGTTGACGGCATGGGTACCCACCGCCGGGACTTCCTGAAAGTACTGGGTTTTGGTATGGCGGCGGTATCGCTCGCTGCCTGCGAAACGCCCGTTCGTTATGCTGTTCCTTATCTTAACAAGCCCGAAGGCGAATTTCCAACCATCGCTAACTGGTATGCTTCAACTTACGCTGAAGGGGGCGACTATGCCAGCGTATTGGTCAAGACTCGTGAAGGCCGCCCTATAAAGCTCGAACCGAATAATCTTTCCAGTATTTCCAGTGGAGTAAGTGCCCGGATTCACGGCTCGTTGCTTAGCTTGTATGATAATGAAAAACTAAAAGGTCCTGCCAAGGGTTCGGATACCAAGGTTAGCTGGGATCAGGTAGATAAGGAAATTATGTCGCAGCTTGCCAAAGTAGCGGCAGGTGGCACGCCTATTCGGCTTATTTCTTCAACTATTATAAGCCCATCGACAAAGGCTGTTGTTGCTGATTTTGTTGCGAAATATCCCGCAACATCGCACATCCAGTATGACGCTAATTCAGCTTCTGCTCTTTTGAAAGCTAATGGCGGCAAGGTGCCTGCGTACGATTTTAGCAAAGCCAAAACTATCGTCAGCATCGACGCTGACTTTCTCGGTACTTGGATTGCGCCTATCGCTTTTGCTAAACAGTATGCCGAAACGCGTAAACTGAGCAGTGCTAAAGGTGGTAAAAAAGACATGTCCCGGCATTACCAGTTCGAGTCACAGCTTTCGCTCACTGGTTCCAATGCCGACTATCGCGCGGCGGTGAAGCCTTCGCAGATTGGTCTGCTAGTAGCTGCTCTTTATAATAAAGTTGCTGGCAAAATGGGGGCGAGTTCAATTTCAGCTGCTGCTGTCAACGTTCCTCATCTCGACCAAGCCGCCGCTGACCTGATTGCTTCCAAGGGACAGGCTCTGGTAGTTTGCGGTGTAAATGATATCAACGTCCAGAATTTGGTTCGCTCGCTAAATAGCATGTTGGGTAGCAATGGCAACACTATATCTGGCGCCGCTTACAATCTGCGCCAGGGTGACGATGTTGCCATGAATGGCTTTATTGACGAGCTGAAAGGTGGCCGTGTGGGCGCAGTTATGTTCTTGGATGCCAATCCGGTTTACGATCATCCCCGTGGCGCCGAAATTGCAGCTGCACTACCTAAGGTGCCACTGAGCATTTCTTTTGCCGATCGGGCGGACGAAACGGCATCTCTGACAAAATACATTTGTCCCGCTTCCCACTATCTCGAGTCATGGGGAGATGCTGAACCAAGAAGTGGATATTACAGCCTTCTTCAGCCTACTATCAGTCTAATATTCAATACAAGACAAGCGCAGTCTAGTCTGCTGAAATGGGCAGGTAAGAACGAAGACTACCATGAATACGTAAAATCCTACTGGCGCAGCAACATATACACGCAGGCTTCAGGCGGAGGATTTGATCAATTCTGGATGAAAGCGCTGCACGATGGTGTATTTGAACCTAAATCTGGTTCAACATCAAGTACTTCTGACGCTACGCCGGCAAGCCAGCCGTTGGCAACCTCTACAAGTGTGGCGCCGTTGGCGAGCAGTTCTGACGATGCAGCTGCAATTAGCAAAACTTATAAGGCCAATGGCTCAGGTCTTGAATTGGTGCTCTACGAAAAAGTGGGTATGGGTACCGGGAATCTGGCTAACAACCCTTGGATTCAGGAATTTCCTGATCCTGTTACCAAAGCTTGCTGGGACAACTACGCCTGTCTTTCAAAAGCCACTGCTTCCGAGCTTGGTGTGGAGCAAGGCGATCTTGTTAAACTTGATTATAAAGGAAAAGCACTGGAATTGCCCGTGGTTGTCCAACCTGGACAGGCAGCAGGCACTGTGGCAGTAGCTATTGGGTATGGCCGTGAGAAGGCAGGAAAATCGGCAGATGGTGTTGGTGTAAATGTGTATCCCTGGGCTACCTTTAATAACGGCTACCTTTCGTTTCGTCCGGGAGAAGTCACTTTGACAAAAAGTGGTGGCACCAAAGATATCGCTCAAACCCAAACCCATGACACTGTTATGGGGCGTGAATCAGTATTGCAGGATGCCGTCCTGGGCGACTATCAGAAAAATGTCATGGCGGGCCGCTTTATCCCTGAAGTGGAGACCTCCGAAGGTCCGAAGGAAGCAACGGATATCACTCTTTGGGATGGCCACGAATACAAGAACCACTCTTGGGGCATGGTTATCGATTTGAATTCCTGCACGGGTTGTGGTGCTTGCGTCATCGGTTGTCAGTCAGAGAACAACGTGGCAGTCGTGGGGCGTCAAGAGGTGATAAATCGCCGCGAGATGCATTGGATTCGTATTGATCGCTATTACAGCAGTAAGTCGGCGGAAAGCATCGATGATCTGGAGGAAGCAGCGGAAAATCCCGAAGTGACTTTCCAGCCGCTGATGTGCCAACACTGCAATAACGCACCTTGCGAAACAGTCTGCCCTGTACTGGCCACTACGCATAGTTCAGAAGGTCTGAACCAGATGACCTATAACCGTTGCGTGGGTACACGGTACTGCGCTAACAACTGTCCGTTCAAAGTACGCCGCTTCAACTGGTTCAAGTATTTTGATAGTGACGACTTCGATTACAATTTCAACAACGATCTCGGGAAAATGGTTATCAATCCCGAAGTGACGGTCCGCTCACGTGGGGTGATTGAAAAATGTTCGATGTGTGTGCAACGAATTCAAGAAGGGAAGCTCAATGCCAAGAAAGCCAGAAGACGTCCGGTAGATGGTGAGATCGATACTGCTTGTGCGCAGACCTGCCCCACTAATGCCATTACTTTTGGTGACATGAACGATCCTGAAAGCCGTATTTCCAAAGTACTTGAAGTGGAACGTGAAGGACGCGCCTTCCATATGCTGGAAGAAATCAACGTACGTCCGCAGATCTCATACCTTACTAAGATCCGTAACAAGGCCGCCGAAGCACCGGGGATGGCCGATGCTTGATCATTGATAAATAGCAATTAAATATAATAAAATTTTAGCCGTATGCATGTTACCTCACCCGTAAGACCGCCGCTCGTTACCGGCGCTAAAACGTACGCCGACGTAACGGAAGATATTTGCCGCCATGTGGAGGCCAAGCCCACCAAAGAGTGGTGGGTTGCATTTATTATCTCTGTGGTCGTTCTCATTTATGGTACCGCCTGCGTTTTCTGGACATGGTGGGAAGGCCTGGGTGTTTGGGGATTGAACAAAACTGTCGGTTGGGCATGGGATATCACCAACTTTGTATGGTGGGTAGGTATCGGTCACGCCGGTACTCTTATTTCGGCTATTCTCCTGCTTTTCCGTCAAAAATGGCGGACATCCATCAACCGGGCGGCAGAGGCAATGACAATCTTCGCAGTACTTTGCGCAGCCTCCTTCATTCTTATGCACATGGGCCGTCCATGGATGGCTTACTGGGCATTACCATTACCCAATGCTTTTGGTTCTCTTTGGGTTAACTTCAACTCACCCCTGGTTTGGGACGTGTTTGCCATCAGTACTTACTTTTCAGTTTCGCTGGTTTTTTGGTACATCGGTCTTATTCCTGACCTGGCTACCATCCGGGACCGGGCCCGCAACAAAGTATCTCGTTTCATTTATGGTTCACTAGCAATGGGATGGAACGGCTCGGCCAAAACCTGGGCGCGTTATGAATACATCAGCTTGATTTTGGCGGGTCTGGCTACACCATTGGTACTTTCAGTACACACCATTGTAAGTATGGACTTTGCCACCTCAGTTATTCCTGGCTGGCACACGACTATCTTCCCACCCTATTTTGTAGCGGGCGCTATCTTCTCGGGTTTCGCTATGGTGCAAAACCTGATGCTTATCACACGCGTCGTTTATAAGCTGGAAGACTACATCACGCTGGAGCATATTGAGTCAATGAATAAAGTTATCACGCTCACGGGATCAATCGTAGGGGTAGCTTATCTGACTGAGTTTTTTATTGCCTGGTATTCGGGAGTGGAATACGAAAGTTATGCATTCATCAACCGCGCCACTGGACCTTACTGGTGGGCTTACGCCACAATGATGACTTGTAACGTCGTATCGCCGCAGCTCTTCTGGTCAAGGGCCATCCGCCGCAGCGTCACCTGGACGTTCTTTATCTCCGTAATCGTAAACATTGGTATGTGGTTTGAGCGATTCGTAATTATCGTTACTTCACTGCACCGCGATTACCTGCCATCGAGCTGGGCGATGTTCTCGCCGACCATGTTTGACATCGGAGATTATATTTTCTCGTTCGGCTTCTTTTTCACGCTGTTCCTGCTATTCTCCAAATTCCTTCCGGTAGTTAACATGGCGGAGGTAAAAGCAGTCCTTCGTTCCTCGTCAGAAACTCTGCCCAAAAAAGTGGCGGGTGTTGCCAAAGGTGAGCGCATGACCAGCCCAACGTACAATAAAGACGTTCAGTAATTTTCAATCATCAGTATCATGGCAAATTCTCACGGTAAATATTTGGTTGGAGTGTACGACGACGACGAAGTCATCTTGCATGCCGTTCCCAAGCTTCGCAAAGCGGGAGTTAAGATTTCAGAAGTGTATTCTCCTTTCGCCATTCATGGCATGGATGACGCTTTGGGGCACCCTCGTACACGCATCGGTATTGCTGCTTTTCTATTTGGTGTCACGGGTTGTATTTGTGCCCTGACGCTGACCATATGGACAATGGGTATCGACTGGCCGATGATTGTCGGCGGTAAAGACCCAATCTCTATACCCAACTATATTCCTATCACTTTTGAGTTGACGGTGCTTTTCACCGCCTTTGGAATGGTAACGGTGTTTTTCATTACCAATGGCTTGGGGCCCAGCTTAGTTAATCCCAATATGTTTGACCCCCGGTCGACTGACAACAAATTCGTGATGGCTATCGATTTGAAGGGCAATCGAATGACGGAAGCCGAAATCACACAACAATTGCGGGAAACTGGAGCCGAGGAGGTGAACATCAAACAATTCTAATTTAGCGGATGATGAATTTTAAATTTAAATATGTAATCGCCGTTGTTGCTTTGGCCATTTTTGCCAGTAGTTGCGGACATGATTATAACGATACGGGTGTAGAGTATGCACCTAACATGTACTATCCAGTAGGTTATGAACCGTATCGTCAGATTGAAGCCAATCCTCTCAATCCAATGGGCTTGAACATGCGTCTCCCCGTAGCAGGTACGGTTTCCCGTGCCAACTATGATACGCAATTCGGTTCGGGTGATTCGGCTAAGGTGGACTTGATGATGTATAATATTCCCAGAGACAGCATTGGTATCGCCGAACGTACCTTAACAAATCCGGTACCACTAAATGAGAAAACGCTGGGTGAGGGCAAAGTTCTTTATGAAAGATATTGCCAGCACTGTCACGGTGCTGGTGGAGCAGGTGATGGAACCGTTGGCGCTGTTTATAAAGGGGTTCCTAATTATAAGGCTTTGGAATTGAATGATGGTCACGTCTTCCATGTAATAACCCACGGTAAAGGCCGGATGTGGCCGCACGGATCACAAGTTGACCCAGAAGAACGCTGGAAAATAGTTCATTACGTTCAACAGCTTCAAAAGCAGTAATTGATAATTAATTGGCGGAATCGAGTTTGTTTTTTATAAGTCGATGGCCAAATAAATTGTTCATTGTTAATCATCCATTTCGGTCCGCTACTGCGGTCTATTAAATAAAGATGGCATCAGTACACGCAATACCTTCCGTTGAGGAAGAGTTCATTTTTACCTCAGGAGCTAAAACCAAACTGCTTATTGGTGGCGGCATTGGACTCGCTATGGTCTTGATTGGCGCATTTTTGTTAGCCAATGGTTCGGGCCATGAAGCAGCTGAAGCCGCGCATGGTGCTGCGGCCGGAGCTGCCGAACATGGTGAGGAAGCTGCCCACGCAGGGAACTGGATGACCAGAATTTGGGCAAATATTTGGGTCAATGCTGTTTACTTTACGGGTATATCGGTAATAGGGATGTTCTTCATTTCTTACAACTACCTGGCAGAGGCCGGATGGTCAGCGGTGTTTAAACGCATTCCTGAAGCGATGCCTGCTTTTCTCCCCGTGACTTTCGTTATCATGTTGGTGACTTTTTTTCTAGGTGGCCATGATTTGTTTCACTGGACACACGAGGAATTGTTCGATCCAGGTAATAAACTTTACGATCCTATTATTGCCGGTAAGCAAAGCTTTCTCAATACGCCCTTCTTTCTGATCAGAATGGTGATCTACTTTGCTTCCTGGTATTTGCTGTGGAGGATCTTAAGAAATTTGTCTCTGGAAGAAGACCGTATCGGAGGCACGACCAACTACTACAAATCAATTCGTTATGGTACGGCATTTCTGGTAGTCTTCGCGATCACTTCATCCACGTCAGCATGGGATTTCGTAATGTCAATTGATACACACTGGTTCAGCACCATGTTCGGATGGTACACGCTGGCAAGCTGGCACGTAAGTGGCCTGGCGGTCATTACGCTGACCGTGGTCACGCTCCGGGAAATGGGATATCTTCGCGCAGTGAATAATAGTCACCTGCGTGACCTGGGTAAATTCGTTTTTGCTTTTAGCATCTTCTGGACCTATGTGTGGTTTGCTCAATTCCTGTTAATCTATTATGCCAACCTCCCTGAAGAAGCGATCTATTACCGTTCACGTTTCAGCGGTTACGGAGGCATCTACCAGGCGCCTTTTTTCATCAATCTTTTTCTAAACTTTTTCTTCCCCTTCCTAGTTTTAATGACTAGGGATTCGAAGATGACACATTCCATTTTGAAGGTAGCATGTTGGAGTGTTTTGATCGGACATTACTTTGATTTTTATACTAACATTATGCCTGGTTCAGTGGGTGCTAATGGTGGATTTGGACCGGTAGAGTTTGGTTTTATTCTGATCTTCGTTTGTGCCTTCATTTGGTCGGTTTCCAGTCAATTGACAAAGGCAAATCTGATTCCACGGAATCACCCAATGTTGGAAGAATCACTGCATCACGATATTGCTTAAAACAGTTTAAAGAAATATTCTCATGTCCTATTTAATTGCAATAATTGCCGTCATTTTTCTGGCTTTGACCGTGCTCGTCGTTTCCCGGCTGCAAAAGGTAATGAAAGGGGTCAACGCGGTTAGTGCCGATGGGGAAACCCGGCCTGAGGGGAATAAATGGAATGCCGCGATGTTCCTGATTTTTATGGTGTTGGGTTTGATCGGTTTTGTCTGGTCATACTTGCATACGGAAGCTGATTTCCTGCCCATTGCTTCGTCCGTTCATGGACGCCGTACTGACGATCTTTTCTGGTTCTCGATGGCTGTGTTGACAATTCCCTTTATTATTGTCAATATCCTGCTATTCTACTTTTCCTGGAGATACCAATACAAGGCGGGTAAGAAGGCAACTTATTATCCAGAGAACCACCGCTTAGAACTTATTTGGACCGTGATTCCTGCGATAGTAATGGCTCTGCTTGTATTTACCGGATGGAGGGCTTGGTCTGATATTATGTCAGAAGCACCCAAGGATGCCGAAGTTTTTGAGATTATGGGGAAGCAATTTGGTTGGTATGTACGTTACCCTGGTGTCGACAATAATAAATTAGGTAACTATAATTACAAGCTGATTGATGCCCAGAATGAGATGGGGATTGATCTGTCAGATGAAAACTCTTTTGACGATTTTATTAGTACCGGTGAGTTGCATATTCCTCTCAATAAGCCAGTCCTTTTGAAAATTCGTGCTCGTGATGTCTTGCATAGTGTGTTTATTCCTCATATGCGGGTAAAAATGGATGCAGTGCCAGGGATGCCTACCAAATTTTGGTTCGTTGCTGATAAGTCTACTGCGGAAATGAAAGCCGAACTTAATAATCCTGATTTTGACTACGAGATTGCTTGCACTGAAATATGTGGCACAGGCCACTTCAGTATGCGTTTGCGCTTGATCGTTGAGGATGAGGCCTCCTATCGTCGTTGGATGGCTGAACAAAAGACTTTTCTGGAAACCTACCCAGACTACTTGGCTAAGGTTCCGGACAACTTAAAAGCGAAAGCTATGAAGTATGCTCCTGCTGAGGCTCCGGCCGTGGCAAATCCTGACAGTACAACCGCCCAGGCAGGTGGTGGCATGGGCACTTCGGCTTCGTTTCGTTAAAATTTTAAACTTATTTAATTCTTCGCAAATATGTCAACATTATCAACCGGAACTGACGTAGTCGTGTACGAAGAAGAACACGTACATCATGACGACCCCAACTTTTGGCGGAAGTATATTTTCTCAGAAGACCATAAAGTAATTGCTAAACAGTATCTGATTACAGGTATTTTCTGGGCTATGCTTGGCATTGCCATGTCTGTTGTCTTCCGGATTCAGTTAGGTTTTCCGGATGCTGATATCTCTTGGTTAAAGCCTGTGCTGGGCCAATGGATTAGCGAGACCGGAAAGCTTGATCCTAACTTTTATCTGGCTTTGGTCACGATGCACGGTACTATTATGGTATTCTTCGTGTTGACAGCGGGTTTGAGCGGTACTTTTAGTAACTTCCTGATTCCTTTACAAATAGGAGCTCGGGACATGGCTTCTGGCTTCCTTAATATGCTATCGTATTGGTTCTTCTTTACGGCTAGCGTAGTCATGTTCGCTTCGTTGTTCCTTCAAACGGGGCCGGCAGCTGGTGGTTGGGTAGTTTACCCACCTCTGAGTGCATTACCACAGGCACATTTAGGGTCAGAGCTAGGAATGAGTTTATGGTTGATTAGTATGGCACTTTTCATTGTGTCACAGCTTCTTGGCGGAATCAACTACATTACGACGGTTATCAACCTTCGTACACGTGGTATGACTTTCAATAAGTTACCGCTCACGATCTGGGCATTCCTGATTACGGCGGTGCTTGGTTTGATTTCTTTCCCAGTGTTGCTTTCTGCTGCACTGTTACTGATTTTCGACCGAAATTTCGGTACCAGCTTTTACCTATCGGAGATTTATATTGCTGGTGAAGCGCTCCCTAATGTTGGTGGTAGCCCAATATTGTTTCAGCACTTGTTCTGGTTCTTGGGACACCCTGAGGTATACATCGTACTACTTCCCGCCCTGGGGATTACTTCCGAGATTATTGCCACCAACTCACGTAAGCCTATATTTGGCTACCGTGCTATGATCGCCTCTCTTCTTGGAATTGCATTTTTGGCATTCATTGTGTGGGCACACCATATGTTTGTTACGGGCATGAATCCATTCTTGGGATCTGTTTTTATGTTCTTGACGCTAATCATTGCTGTGCCATCGGCGGTAAAAGCATTTAACTATATTACCACACTATGGAAAGGTAACATTGTGTTCACTCCTGCGATGCTTTTCTCAATTGGTCTGGTTTCTTTCTTCGTATCAGGCGGATTAACGGGTATTATCTTAGGAAACAGTGCGCTTGACATTCAGTTGCATGACACTTATTTTGTAGTAGCACACTTTCATATTGTAATGGGCGCAGCTTCGGCCTTTGGTTTCTTTGCCGGAGTATACCATTGGTTCCCTAAGATGTTTGGCCGGATGATGAATAATACCCTCGGTCAGATCCACTTTTGGATGACTTTTATAGGAGTCTACTTGGTCTTTTTCCCGCTTCACTATATCGGTATTGCTGGCTTCCCACGTCGTTACTATCAGTTCACTACTTACGACTTTACCAGCTCTTACACTGATCTGAATATGTTTGTGACGGTGGCAGCCATCCTGACTTTCTTTGCGCAGTTTATTTTCATCTACAACTTCTTTTCTAGCATTTTCACCGGTAAACGTTCGCCCCAAAATCCATGGCGTTCTAACACGCTGGAATGGACGACTCCTATCAAACCGGGGCACGGTAACTGGCCTGGCGAGATTCCTGCCGTGTATCGATGGTCTTACGATTATAGCAAGCCTGGTGCTGCCGAAGACTTCATTCCCCAAAATGTGCCGTACTCTCAAACGCTCGAATCCAATCTTCCGCACGAAAACGAGGAAATAAAGATGGAAGCCGAGATTGAGGCGCAAAACTTCAATGATCAGTTCGACCAACCTCACTGATTCCCCACATAGTCGCCTTTTCCGGCGTCTGACTTTAGTGACAGTAGTCACGGTGTATCTGCTTATTATCGCCGGAGGCATTGTCAGAAGTACCGGAGCAGGTATGGGCTGTCCCGATTGGCCCAAATGCTTTGGTAGCTGGGTACCTCCAACTGAGGTGTCTCAGCTACCATCGGATTATCAGGAGATCTACGGAGCTAAATTAAAAGGGGAGGTCGAATTCAACGCGGTCAAGACGTGGATCGAGTATGTCAATCGACTCTTGGGCGCATTCACAGGGCTACTGATTTTCGCTGTTTTGGTGGTTTCAGTTCCTTTTCTACGTTCCGGTCATCCTAAGTTATTCTACGCTAGTTTGGCAGCGTTTATTCTGGTCGGCTTTCAAGGCTGGCTTGGCTCCAAGGTCGTTTCAACCGAGCTGCATCCTTTGATGGTCACGCTACATATGGTAGTTGCAATAGTCATTGTGTTTGTACTGCTATACATCTTAGCTCGGAGCTATTCTGAAAATCTGGCTGCTGGAAAGGTTCAAAATGCAAAGAGGATAAACACTCTTATTCTGACTGTCATTGGTTTATCATTTGTTCAAATTATTATTGGGACTCAAGTACGGGAATCGATTGATTTGGTAGTTGCTCGCTTAGGATACGCATCTCGAAACCGATGGATTGAAGAATTGGGTTTAGAATTCTATATTCACAGGTCCTTTTCCATCATCCTTCTCATAGCCAATATTCTCCTGTATTTTTGGGTGAATAAATTCGTTTCCTCGTTCAGCCCGTTGAGTACCCTGGCTCGGTGGGTGCTTGTTGTTGTTGGGCTGGAAATAGCTGTAGGAATAATTCTGGCCTACATGGGAGTACCTGCATTCGCTCAACCTATCCACCTGACATTGGCTGTACTTCTTGCGGGTGTACAGTTCATTATGTGGTTGAGCTTAGACATGAATACGAAGGAGCAAGATCACTGTCGTTTGGTGGCCGAACTTTCCTGAATTCAAGCTTTTTTAACTAAGGCATTAAAAACTTTTAGCAACGAATGATCGCATCCGACAACAGTTTGTCAAGTGGAAGTTTAGTTGGGATTAAGGCCAAAGCTTTTTTTGAGCTTTTAAAGTTTCGTTTGGCGGCACTAGTGGCTTTCTCAGGTGCCTTCGGTTACAGCCTTGCTGTGCCGACGGTTAACTGGGCGATGTTGGGGTTATTTTGTCTAGCGGCGATTGGTATTACCGGTGCTGCCAATATCATAAACCAAATCATCGAAATCGATCTGGATAAATTGATGAAAAGAACCGCAGATCGACCATTGCCGAGTGGGAGGGTTACGGTTCAGGAGGCCGCAATTTGGGGCGTTTTCCTAGGAGTTTCATCGCTTCTGATTTTCGCCCTTTACTTTAATGTGGCAACTGCATTACTAGCTGCACTTTCCACTGTTCTTTACGGGTTTGTTTATACCCCGTTAAAACGAGTCGGACCCATTGCAGTATTTGTTGGAGCAATTCCAGGCGCCTTCCCGCCGATGATTGGTTGGGTTGCCGCTACTAATCACTTTGGTTTAGAGCCAGGCATTTTATTCGCTATTCAATTCTTCTGGCAGTTTCCGCATTTTTGGGCCATTGCCTGGGTACTGGACGAAGATTACAAACGGGCGGGTTTCAAAATGCTTCCATCCAAAGGAGGTAAGGACCTCAACACGACCATCCAGATTATGATCTGGACGCTCTGCCTGATACCGGTTGGCTGGCTGCCTTTCAAACTAGGCATGACTGGAATCAATTCTGCGTTTATTGCCACTGTTTTTGGCGTTCTGTTTCTGGCCCAGACATTTCATCTCATGCGTAAATGCACGGATAAAACTGCATTGCAATTGATGTTTGGCTCATTTATTTATCTACCCATTGTACAGATAGCGTTTCTACTCGATAAGCTTTAGAAAATCCAGGTTTGGCTGTCAGCATTTGGGCATTAACTTTATTAAAGAAGGGAATTAGAGATATTTATTCACTAATTCAAGATTCACTAATTTACTATTGACCGTGGAAGCAACACATCAGATACCCATACAGAAAGAGCCGGAAGCCACCCTTTCGGTGGACCCGAAAAAATTTATTCTCTGGCTTTTTATAGTCAGTATTGTCATGCTTTTTGCCTCGCAGACCAGTGCATATCTGGTGCGCAGAGCCGAAGGGAACTGGCTTGAATTTCAGATGCCTATTATCTTTTGGTATAGTACCGTGGTTCTGTTTTTCAGTAGCATTAGTATGCAATGGGCTTATAATTCGGCAAAAAAAGATAATTTCACCCAACTGAAAACGGCAATTTCTATTACTTTTGCGCTGGGACTCTTGTTTCTCGGGATGCAGTTTCAAGGCTGGCGAGAAATGGTAGACATGAAAGTTTACTTTGTCGGCAATCCCTCAGGATCATTTTTATACGTTTTCACGGGCTTGCACGGTTTCCACCTGATTAGCGGACTAGTTGTTCTGCTTACTGCTTTGGTGGCAGCGTTTCGGTTCAAGGTGCATGCTAAAAGTCTACGTCGCATAGAGATTTGCGCTACTTATTGGCACTTTTTGGATTTCCTCTGGATATATTTGTTTTTCTTTTTATTGACCTTCAATTGATAATTTAACGACGCGATGGCTGCAACGACTACCGATACCCTGCCCAGAAGAATGTGGCTGGGAGGCATTGAACCCATGAAAGCCAGCTACGGCAAGCTAATGATGTGGTTCTTCCTCATCTCGGATACTTTTACTTTTTCTGCTCTGCTGGTTTCTTACGGATTGGTACGTTTCAGCTATCCTGCTTACGATGGTGCAGTAGCTGATTTTACTTTCTCTAACCTGTATTGGCCCATCCCTGAAAAGGTTTACGAAGCAGTGCCCTTTTTGCATGGTATTGAATTGCCGCTGGTGTTTGTCGGTATTATGACATTCATTCTCATTTTCAGCAGCGTTACCATGGTATTAGCTGTGGAGGCAGGTCACCGCATGGATCGTTCAGCGGTTGAAGTGTACATGCTTTGGACCATTTTGGGGGGCTTCACTTTTTTAGGTTGCCAGGCCTGGGAATGGGCTCACTTTATTCATGGTACAGAAGGTGGCTCGGTTATTCGTGAGATTGTAGACGGCCAATGGGTGGAGCGAACGATTTTTGGCGCCAATTTAACTGAAAACCAATACGGTCCTCCCGCTTTTGCAGACTTCTTCTTTTTTATTACGGGCTTTCACGGAACGCACGTTTTCAGCGGAGTGCTACTGAATATCCTGATTTATTATCGTTCTGCAACAGGCTATTATGACCGTCGTGGCCATTATGAAATGGTGGAGAAAGTCGGCCTTTACTGGCACTTTGTGGATCTGGTGTGGGTATTTGTATTTACTTTCTTCTATCTGGTATAAGTTCTTTAAATCAATATAATTATGGCTGAAATACATGCAACCCCTCAACAAGCAGCCGCTCGCCACGACGACGTTCCAGTAGACGGCGGTGCTGCCCAGCGCAAACAGATTTGGAAAGTATTTATCATACTTTCTGTCATAACGGCATTTGAGTTCCTGATAGCATTCACGATGCAGACCAGCATGCTGAAAGTAGCAATCTTTGTGGGTCTTACCGTTGTGAAGGCGTTCTATATCGTAGCAGAGTTCATGCACTTGAAGCATGAAGTGAAATCCTTGATTTGGTCCATTCTGATTCCAGTCATTTTTGTAATATGGTTGTTGTTAGCCCTGATGCTGGAAGGTGGCTCGATCTTTGAAGCGAGATAAGCTTATGCGGAAATATATAAAAACCGGGTTACTGATGCTTACATTGGTGTTCCCGGTTTTAATTTATTTGTTTCTCAAAGTTTTCACCACCAACCACTACGACCTCCCTTACTTTGTGCCGCTTCGGGACGTTGCGAACAACGCCATTGTTCAATCCAATGGCGATACTACTTTCTACCAAATTCAGGATTTTTCCCTGAAAACCGCTGATGGCAGTACCATCTCGACGGCTTCTCTGCAAGGGAAAACAATAGTGATAAGTACGGTCTCTTCTCCCTGCGCTGACACCTGCAAGGAAGTTTTAAGTCAGCTTGCCCGCGTTCAGAGTTTACATCAGGCTTACCCTGCTTTCTTTGTTTTGACTTTGGTAAGTGAGGACAATCCACAACTCATCTCATCTATTAAAGAAAGTAGAGAAGTGGAGGAAGCATGGAAGATAGCTACCGTGCCGGATTCTGCATTCAGCCTTATCCTTCAAGACGTTTTTCGACTGAGCGAAAAAGTACCAGGGCTGCAAACCATTTCTCCTCAAGCAAGGTTAAGTTTGGTAGATGACGCAGGCTTTATTCGAGGATTCTACGACACCACCGATCCCGAAGAAGTTGATCGGCTGATGGCCGAAATAAGAATTCTCGAACACAATCGGAAGCAGGACTAGTTATAGTTATTTTAAAAAGTCGGGAAAGGATTGTATAGATTTTACGAGAAAGCCACTGTACACCTTTCATTCTACATTGTCCTTAAAATAAGTTGGAAACGTTAGTTTTAGAGAAGAGCCGGAAGTACAACCGCCTTATTAATGTATTAGCGGTGGCCATTCCGTTAGTGGTAGCAGTTTTATTGGGTTTGAGGCAAAAGGTAGATTTGGGAAGTTGGACCAAAATTTTGCCGCATGTTAATGCTGTTATCAATTCGCTAACGGCTATTCTGTTGGTAGTTGGTTTTCTTTTTATCCAAAGGAAAAACGTTGCTGCGCATCGCCGTACCATGACGGCGGCCTTCGTATTGGGCTCGCTGTTCTTGGTGAGTTATGTGTTGTATCACCTGAGTAATGAATCCACAGCATTTGGTGGTGAAGGATTGATCCGGCCCATCTATTACTTTCTTTTGATAAGCCATATTGTACTTTCAGTCGTGGTGGTTTGGTTTGTGTTGAGGGCGGTTTATTTTGCGTACAGCAATCAGATTATTGAGCATAAAAAAGCTGTAAAATGGGCGTTTCCCATTTGGTTGTACGTAAGCATTACGGGTGTGATCGTTTATTTGCTAATCAGTCCTTATTACCAATGAAAAAAATATTAAGTAAAATCGTTTTATTGCTGGTGCTATTTGTGTTGAGTGCTGGTCAGTTGTGGGCGCAATGTGCGATGTGCAGGGGCTCTGTTGAGAGTACGATGGGTAATGGGCGTAATAATGTCGGAATTGGCCTCAATACCGGAATCATGTACTTATTCATTATGCCTTATTTGATAGTTGCTTTGTTTGCCTATTTCTGGTTTAAAAATAGCAGGAAGGCTCGCGAACAACAGAGAATGGTTGCTGCCCGCGTCCAGCAGGCGATGGGAAGCTGAAGTTCCTATAAGGTGTTATAAACACGATCAATTGAAAAAGGGAAACGACTCATAAACAGTCATTTCCCTTTTTTTGTAAAAAAATAATTAATGCCATGCAACCTGCCGGGGGGGAATGTGCATCTTGCCATTGAAACACCCCGAAGGAATGTCACGAATACTACCCCTCTTTGATAAGGAAGCCCAAATGGTAAAAGCCCTTCGTCAGGGCGACCCCAAGGCGCAGCGTCAGTTGTACGATCGATATGCGTCACGGATGTTAGGCGTATGTATACGATATGTTGGCGACCATATGACTGCCGAAGATGTACTGGTGGAAGGGTTCATGAAAGTTTTCGATAAAATCGGGCAGTTTAAAAGCGAGGGGAGTTTTGAAGGCTGGATGCGACGGATTATGGTCAATGAGTCGCTCGGCTACCTCCGGCAACGGAAGCGGATTCAGGAAGTGGATATAATCGACGAGGCCCAGCAGGTGGTTGATACCAGCCTGGCCGACGAAGCGCTGGAAACCGAAGAGATGTTGCAGATGATCGACACTTTACCCATAGGATACCGGACTGTGTTCAACCTATATGCCATCGAGGGGTATACTCATGCCGAAATCGCCGAAAAGCTCGGTATCACGGAGAGTACTTCCAAATCGCAGTTGCACCGGGCCCGGGCATTGTTGCAACAGCTTGTGACTGATTGGGAGAATGAATTAAAAAAAAAAATAGAATATGAAGAAGCATAATAATATTGACGAACTCTTTGCCCGCAAACTTTCAGGTCTGGAAAGAACACCGTCTCCTGACCTGTGGCAACGAATCGAGCAAGGGCAGGAAAAAGAAACCCGTCGCTTAGGTGCCTGGTACTGGTATGCTGCCGCCAGCGTCACGATACTGCTCATGGCGGGTTATCTGGTCTGGCAAAGCCAAACGGAAACCTTCGAGTCACAGGGGCAATTGGCCAGAACGGAGCAAGTGACCAGGACAGACACAGATAAGCCAGACTCGCCAGCTTTTCAAACGGCTGATACTGAAAAGTTGGAAATTGAACGGAATGATGTGTCGGTTCTGCCGAATGACAACCGTGTGGTTGCGCAGATAGATGTTTCCCCTACGATCATAAATGCGACTGCTCCTAAGCAACCGGAGACTGAAAGAACGCCAATTCTGGAAGATATGAAAATTGCTAAAGTTGTAGCAAGAGAAACTAGTCCTGAACAATTGGTTGCTAAAAATGAAGATGTAAAATTATCACAGTCCGTAGAAGTACCTGGCACGGCACTAACTGATCTTTCACAGAATCGGGTGATCGTAGCGCACGTAGAAACGGAGGATTTAACCACAGAAACTCAGAAGTCATCCAAATTTCTCCGGGTATTGCGTCAATTAAAAAACGCCAAGCAGGGAGATGAGGTGGAGTGGGATGAAATAGGCATCAATCCAAAAAGAATCCTCGCCCGCGCCGACGAACGCATCCGCAACGGGGAAGATAAAATTTCCGACAAGTACCAGGAACTGAAAAATAAGACCAAACTTTAACTTTACATACCATGAAAAGCACCTTAAAATCCCTCATTTTATGCGTGGTTGTCGCGCTGAGTTCCGTGGCTGCTTACGCTGCACCGGCTCCAAAAGATTCAATCATCATCACCTTCGGAGACAAAACCCGGATGATTATTTATGGAGAGGACCGTAAGGAACTCGACAAGCTGATGAAGTACGACCTGAATTCGCTGCTCAAAGACCTGGGAGCACGCCTTGACACAATGACAGGTGAAACCAAAATCTATTTTGAAGATATTGATGGACGTAAGTACATGAAAGACAGTGCCGACGTTAAAGATAAAAACTACGTCCGAATCGGTCTGCGTGGCATCCGCATCAAAGACGGCGATACCGAAGTCACAATTACCACCCGAGGTGTTGACATCAAAGACGGTAGCGACCGGGTACGCGTCGGCGGTGATCGCGACGACAGTGACTACGATAGTGACCGCCGTAGTGGTGGCATCGATACTACTGCCCGCGGCGGTGAAGGGCGCCGTGACCGAGACTATGAAGAAAACGACGATAACGACGGCGATCGGGTCATGCGCATACGTCGGGTGCGGAAATATTCCAGTCCGCGCCGGGGCTTCAACGTAGCTTTGGGGCTGAATGCCTATGCCCAGAACGAGCCGGGTACTTTTAATACAGAAGAGTACGATTTGCGTCCTTTTGGATCGCGCTATATTAGCCTGGGTTTGGTAAAAAGTGCAACCCTGGCCAGGGGCAAAAACGCTGGCCTGCATCTGGATTTTGGTCTCGACGTAGCCTGGAACAACCTGATGTTTGAGGGTAATAACACTATACAAAAGGATCTGTCCTCTATCCGGTTTCCGTTAATCCTTGACAATGAGAATCGGGAGATAGATGTGCGCAAAACCAAGTTGACGGTGCCTTATGTTAATTTCTCGCTCATGCCAACCGTCAGCTTTCCTGGTTCATTCATTTCCTACATTAGTGCAGGAGGATATGTGGGGTATCGTTTGGGCGGCTACTCAAAAATCAAATACCCCGATGGCAAAAAAGACAAAGAAAGAAGCAACTATTATCTCAACGACTTCCGCTATGGTGCGGCCTTCGAATTGGGTATAAAAAACTTCCCGGACTTCTTTGTTCACTATGATATGAACAACCTGTTTCAGGATAATCGCGGACCAGCGGTAAAAATGATTAATTTTGGAATTCGTTTTTAAGTTGGTAAAACCGCCTTTAACGGCAGCTACGGAGGGATTTGGAGCTGCCGTTGAATTTTTATTCGAAAAATTTTGCAAAGAATTTTGGCAATAACTGAAAAGGCTATAATTTTGCGACTCCAAAGTGAATCGTGGAGGGGCAAAATGCTTTGAAATAGTTCGAGGGGGTGTACCAGAGTGGCCAAATGGGGCAGACTGTAAATCTGCTGGCGTACGCCTACGGTGGTTCGAATCCATCCGCCCCCACCAAATGTTTGCGGGAGTAGCTCAGCTGGTAGAGCGATAGCCTTCCAAGCTATAGGTCGCGAGTTCGAACCTCGTCTCCCGCTCATTGTAGCAGCCCAACGAAGCGATCACCGAAAATTATTCTGTTGGAATTATTTCGATGATCGCTTCGTTATTTTAAATTCACACCATTGTATCTTAGGAAGTATCGAACTTCCTTGATAAAGAGATGATTAGGTAGTTTAGCCGGTGCGGCTCAGATTTCCGCAGTGGTCAACAAAATAAGAAACCAAGACGCCGTTGTAGCTCAGGGGTAGAGCACTTCCTTGGTAAGGAAGAGGTCAGGGGTTCAAATCCCCTCAACGGCTCACGATAAATTGTCCTTTCTTGGTGAGGAAGCGAGAAAGAAGTATGCAGGGCATACGGCGGCCCGGCTCACCAAGTTTTATGCCGTACCATACCATCCTCGTTAAAAACACGTATTAACACTTAATTAAGTATAACCTAAGAAAACATGGCAAAAGATAAGTTTGACCGCTCGAAACCGCACGTAAACATCGGTACAATCGGACACGTTGACCACGGCAAAACTACGTTGACCGCGGCCATCACCACCGTACTGGCGGGTAAGGGTCTATCCTCGATTCGTGACTTTTCATCAATCGACAACGCGCCCGAAGAAAAAGAGCGTGGTATTACAATCAATACTTCACACGTAGAATATCAGACTGCCAATCGTCACTACGCGCACGTTGACTGCCCAGGTCACGCCGACTACGTGAAGAACATGGTGACAGGTGCTGCCCAGATGGATGGTGCCATTATCGTAGTAGCTTCTACGGACGGTCCTATGCCCCAAACCCGCGAGCACATCCTGCTGGCTCGCCAGGTAGGAGTGCCCCAATTGGTGGTGTTCATGAACAAAGTGGACATGGTGGATGACCCCGAGCTGCTGGAACTTGTTGAAATGGAAATCCGTGAGCTTTTGAGCTTCTACGATTACGATGGCGATAATATTCCTGTTATCCAGGGCTCAGCCCTCGGCGCTTTGAACGGCGAAGAGAAATGGGTGAAGACGGTGGAAGATCTGATGGATGCTGTTGACAGCTATATCCCCATCCCTCCCCGCATGACAGACCTGCCTTTCCTGATGCCTGTCGAGGACGTATTCTCGATCACGGGTCGTGGCACGGTTGCTACCGGTCGGATTGAGCGTGGTGTTATTAACTCGGGTGATCCTGTGGATATCCTGGGTATGGGCGCCGAGAACCTGAAATCTACGATCACGGGTGTGGAAATGTTCCGCAAGATCCTTGACCGTGGCGAAGCGGGCGATAACGTCGGTTTGCTGCTGCGCGGTATTGACAAGGAAGATATCCGTCGTGGAATGGTAATATGTAAGCCAGGTTCAGTGAAGCCACATGCTCACTTCAAGGCTGAGGTTTACGTACTGTCGAAAGAAGAAGGTGGCCGTCACACGCCGTTCTTTAACAAGTACCGTCCACAGTTCTATTTCCGTACCACGGACGTAACGGGTGAGATTACTCTGCCTGCTGGCGTGGAAATGGTAATGCCTGGCGATAACATCACGATCGAGGTAACTTTGATCAACAAAATCGCAATGGAGAAAGGCCTTCGTTTTGCTATCCGTGAGGGTGGTCGTACGGTAGGTGCCGGTCAGGTTACTGAAATTCTTGACTAATATCTAGCAAACAATTGAGAACAAGTGCATTTCCTTGCGAGATGCACTTGTTTTTTATAAAAAAAGGCTATCTTTGCAGCCCCAAACCCCTAGAAATTAGGGAAGGGATCAAATACGGGTGTAGTTCAAGGGTAGAATAGCGGTCTCCAAAACCGTTGATGGGAGTTCGAATCTCTCCACCCGTGCTACGCGTTTTCTAACAACAAAATGGATAAACTCACCGCATTCTTTAAAGCTTCCTGGGTTGAAATCACCCAGCACGTGACTTGGCCTCCTTTTAGCGAGTTGCAGTCCAACACAACGCTCGTACTGGTGGGATCACTCATTTTCGCCTTCGTGGTGGGGGCGATGGATTTTGTTTTCGACAACGCGCTCAATCTATTTTATCAGACTTTCTAAGACGCTTCACTGCAGGCGGCTTGAATAATCCAGAACGGCATGAGTAGCGTGAATTGGTTCGTATTACGGGCAATATCGGGACAAGAGAAAAAGATCAAGACATACATTGAGAATGAACTCTCCCGACAAAACCTGACCGAATACGTACCGGAGATACTGATCCCGACGGAGAAGATCTATGAAATGCGGAATGGCAAGAAAAGGGTTCGCGAAAAGAACTTTTTTCCCGGCTACATCATCATTTCTGCTGATCTGTCCAAAGGAGAAGTACAGCACATTATTACCAGTATGCCCGGCGTGATCGGTTTTCTGGGTAGCGCGGACGGAAAGAACGCCAAAGTACCCGTACCACTGCGCCAGTCGGAAATTAATCGCATCTTGGGCCGTGTGGAAGAGGGTGCGCAGGAGGAAGAGGCTCCGTCGATGTCATTCCTTCAAGGAGAAAGTGTGAAAGTAGTCGATGGTCCGTTCAGTGGTTTCATTGGCACCGTTGAGGAAGTCTTCGACGAAAAAAAGAAATTAAATGTAGTGGTAAAAATATTCGGGCGGAGTACTCCCGTTGAACTCAGTTACGCACAAGTAGAAAAGGAAAGCTGATACATTTTTCGGGCAGGACTGCTTCCTCTGCAATTACACCGTAGAAAGTATCGGGTGACCATCCAATTAATCTAAAAACAAATGGCAAAAGAAATAGGCGGATACGTAAAGCTTCAGGTGAAGGGTGGCCAGGCCAATCCCGCACCTCCTATTGGACCTGCGTTAGGTTCCAAAGGATTGAATATCATGGAGTTTTGCAAGCAGTTCAATGGCCGTACCCAAGATAAAATGGGTATGGTGTTGCCGGTAGTCATTACGTTCTATAAGGACAAGTCGTTCGACTTCGTCATTAAGACGCCCCCCGCCGCCATCTTACTCATGGAAGCCGCCAAAATAAAAAAGGCCTCCGACCAACCCAACCGCGTTAAGGTAGGCTCGGTTACTTGGGAGCAGGTTCGTCAGATCGCTGAAACCAAGATGCCCGACCTGAATTGTTTCACGGTTGAGTCAGGAATGAAGCAGATTGCGGGTACGGCTCGTAGCATGGGCGTGACTATTAAGGGTAAAGCCCCGTGGGCAACTGAGAAAAAATAAGCGTCGGTCTGACGCCTAAGCAAACAGCAACATGGGAAAATTAACAAAAAAACAGAAGGAAGCCCAGTCGAAAATCGACCCGGAACAGGCTTACTCATTCATGACGGCAGCGGAGGTCCTTAAGGAAATCAGTTACGTCAAGTTTGATGCGTCGGTAGACATCGATGTTCGTCTGGGAGTAGATCCCCGTAAGGCCGACCAGATGGTGCGTGGCGTCGTTACCCTGCCACACGGCACAGGTAAGGAAGTGCGCGTACTCGTATTGTGTACGCCTGAGAAGGAAGAAGAAGCCAAAGAGGCGGGCGCTGACTTTGTGGGTCTCGACGAGTACATCACGAAAATCGAAGGTGGCTGGACTGACATAGACGTCATCATCACGATGCCTAACGTCATGGCCAAAGTAGGCCGTCTGGGTAAAGTGCTTGGTCCCCGTGGACTAATGCCTAACCCTAAGTCGGGTACCGTTACGATGGACGTAGGTAAGGCGGTACAGGAGGTGAAAGCTGGTAAGATCGACTTCCGGGTTGACAAAACCGGAATCATTCACGCCAGTATCGGCAAGGTGTCTTTCGACGCCGAGAAACTTGCCCAGAACGCCCAGGAAATGATGAGCACTCTGGTACGGATGAAGCCGTCTTCGGCCAAAGGTACCTACGTAAAAAGCGTTTACTTGTCGAGTACGATGAGTCCGAGCGTTTCTATTGATAAAAGCACGATCTCAGGTTTATAATTATGACGAGAGAACAAAAAACAGAACTAGTAGCGGAACTGAAGCAAAAGTTCGAGACCACTCCCTATTTCTACATCGTGAGTGCTTCTGGCATGAACTCGGCGGAAACGAGTAACCTCCGCCGCATGTGCTATGAGCGCGGCGTAGAGTACCGGGTAATCAAGAACACGTTGATTAAGAAAGCACTGGAAGACCAAGAGGTCGATTATGCTCCTTTTAACGACAATGTACTGAAGGGCTTCTCGGGCGTGATGTTTCACCCCGAGTCAGGTAAAGTTCCTGCGCAGCTTATTAAGGACTATCGTAAGAAGTCAGGCAAGGATAAGCTCCAATTTAAGGGAGCGTCCGTTGATGCGTCCCTGTTCATTGGGGCCGACCAAATTGACCGCCTGATCGCTCTGAAATCCAAGCAGGAAATGTTGGGAGAAGTGATTGCCATTCTGCAATCGCCCGCCAAGAACGTGCTGGGTGCCCTGCAGAGCGGTGGCCACAAGCTGGCTGGCATTCTCAAAACTTTATCCGAAAAGGAAGAGCAAGCAGCATAACAACCCATTGATGACCCGAGCGGAGTTGGCGAACCACCGGGATCTTTTACACGCCGCATTTTTAACAATCATTTTTGTAATCACTTAATCAAAAACAAATAAAATGGCAGATTTGAAAGCCTTCGCAGAGCAACTTGTTGGCCTTACGGTTAAAGAAGTGAACGAACTCGCTACGATTCTGAAGGACGAGTATGGCATTGAGCCCGCCGCTGCTGGCGCGGTTATGATGGCCGGTGGTGGTGCAGGTGGCGACGACGCCCCCGCAGCTGCTGAGCAATCGTCTTTTGACGTTATCCTTAAGGCAGCCGGAGCCAGCAAACTGGCGGTTGTGAAACTGGTGAAAGACCTGACTGGTCTGGGTCTGAAAGAAGCCAAAGAATTGGTGGACGGTGCTCCCAAGGCTGTTAAAGAAGGTGTAGCCAAAGACGAGGCAGAAGCCCTCAAAAAGCAGCTCGAAGAAGCTGGTGCCGAAGTAGAGGTGAAGTAATTCATCGATTCAGCACCCATATCTTAACAGGATCAGGCCTGACATACGTCAGGTCTTTTCCTGTTTATTGATAAAGTACCAAACTTATTTTCGTTGAACGGTGTTTAACTTACCGGGTATAAACCCGACAATCCTCCCGTTTCACGCATCACAACTACAATCTTTCGAAAAACAGACCGGCACCTGTATCTTCGCCACATTCTTGTTTTTCTCTAATCGGGACAACCGATCCGAAACACTTCTTTTCTCGTAGAAAGTAAGAAGAGGGATCCGTTATCCGACAATTTCTACGAGGCAATATTTTGTGGTTCCAAACTTACCGATGCTTTTGCGCGTGTTAGTTTTAGCAAGAGTTTCGGCACTTTTTGTTCTATTAACCCAAAAACAACTTAGCCTTGGCTACCAAAACAGCTTCCAGAAAAAACTTTGCCCGGATCACTCCGATCATCAATTATCCCGATTTATTGGGAATTCAGGTTCAATCATTCAGAGATTTTTTTAGTCTAGACACGTCGGTGGAAGACCGTTCGGCGGAGGGCCTTTATAAGGTTTTCGACGAAAACTTCCCTATTTCCGACTCGCGCGACAACTTCGTGCTACAGTTCATTGACTATTTGCTCGAACCGCCCAAGTATTCGGTAGATGAATCAATTGACCGGGGACTTACTTATGCGGTGCCGCTGAAAGCGAAACTGCGCCTGATTTGCAACGACCCTGATCACGAAGAGTTCGAGACCATTGAGCAGGAAGTGTTCCTGGGGAATATCCCGTACATGACAGAGCGTGGTTCATTTGTAATCAATGGTGCTGAGCGCGTCATTGTGTCGCAACTGCACCGCTCGCCGGGTGTGTTCTTCTCGATGAGCAAGCACACTAACGGTTCCAAATTGTACTCCGCGCGGATTATTCCTTTCAAGGGTTCCTGGATTGAGTTTTCAACGGATGTAAATAACGTGATGTATGCCTACATCGACCGGAAAAAGAAATTCCCGGTAACAACGTTGTTACGGGCAATCGGTTTTGGCTCTGACAAAGACATTCTTGATCTCTTCGGCTTGTCGGAAGAAATTAATGCAAATAAGACCAATCTCAGCAAAGCCGTTGGCCGTCGCCTTGCAGCACGGGTGCTACGCACCTGGACGGAGGATTTCGTGGATGAGGATACCGGCGAAGTGGTATCTATCCAACGGAATGAAGTCCTGATGGAGCGTGATTCGGTCGTGAATGCCGAAGATATCGATACAATTATCAGCTCGGGCCAGAAATCAGTCATTCTTCACAAAGAAGACATGAATGTGGCCGATTACAATATTATCTACAACACGCTGCAGAAGGATAGTTCCAACTCCGACAAGGAAGCAGTTGAGCAAATTTATCGCCAGCTACGGAACGCCGAGGCACCCGACGAGCAAACTGCCCGTGACGTGATCCAAAGTTTGTTTTTCAGTGATAAGCGCTATGACCTTGGGGAAGTGGGCCGCTATCGGATCAATAAGAAATTGGGCTCTGACACCAGCCTGGATCAGCGCGTGCTCACGACAGATGATATCGTTTCCATCGTGAAGTACCTCATCGGTCTTATCAATGCAAAGGCTGTCGTGGACGACATAGATCACCTTTCCAACCGTCGTGTGCGGACGGTGGGTGAGCAGTTGTACGCCCAGTTTGGCGTTGGCCTGGCCCGTATGGCGCGGACAATCAAGGAGCGTATGAACGTGCGCGACAATGAGGATTTCAAGCCCGTAGATTTGATCAATGCCCGGACGCTTTCTTCGGTCATCAACTCATTCTTTGGTACCAATCAGCTATCGCAGTTCATGGACCAGACTAATCCGCTGGCTGAGATCACCCACAAACGCCGTATGTCGGCTTTGGGCCCTGGCGGACTTTCACGTGAACGGGCTGGCTTCGAGGTACGGGACGTGCACTACACGCACTACGGTCGTCTGTGTACGATCGAGACACCCGAAGGGCCAAACATTGGTCTGATTTCGTCATTGTGCGTATTTGCCAAAGTCAATGGTATGGGCTTCATCGAAACTCCTTACCGCAAAATTGACGCGAATGGTAAACTGACCAAAGATATTACCTACATGACCGCCGAGGAGGAGGATTCCAAGTACATCGCCCAGGCCAATAGCCAGGTCGATAAGAAAGGAAACTTTACGGTGGAAAAAATCAAGACGCGCTTTGAGGGGGATTTCCCGATGGTGGATCCTGCGCAGGCGTCGTATATGGATATCGCCGCCAACCAGATCGTTTCGGTAGCCGCTTCGCTGATCCCGTTCCTGGAACATGACGATGCCAACCGTGCTCTGATGGGATCGAACATGCAGCGTCAAGCTGTACCGCTATTGCGTCCTCAGGCTCCCATCGTGGGTACTGGACTGGAAGAGCGTGTGGCTATGGACTCGCGGGCTCTGGTGGTAGCCGAAGGCGATGGTGTTATTGACTACGTGGATGCTACCAAGATTATTGTTCGCTACGAGCGCACCGAAGAGGATCGTGATGTAAGCTTCGATGACGATACGGTCAGCTACAACCTCGTCAAATTCCGTCGCACTAACCAGGATACTTGCCTGAACCTGCAACCAATGGTCTTAAAAGGCCAGAAAGTCAAAAAGGGCGAAGCCCTTTGTCAGGGTTACGGTACCGAAGGCGGTGAACTTGCCTTGGGACGTAACATGATGGTAGCTTTCATGCCCTGGCAGGGATATAATTTTGAGGATGCCATCGTGATTTCTGAGCGCGTTGTTCGGGAGGATATATTTACTTCTATCCACATCGAAGAATTCGAACTGGAAGTACGCGACACGAAGCGCGGCGAGGAAGAACTTACCGCTGAGATTCCGAACGTAAGCGAAGACACCGTTCGTAATCTCGATGAAGATGGTATTATCCGCATGGGTACCGAGGTGAAGGAAGGCGACATTCTGATCGGTAAGATCACCCCGAAGGGAGAGTCTGATCCGACTCCGGAAGAAAAACTGCTTCGTGCCATCTTTGGTGATAAGGCGGGTGATGTGAAGGACGCTTCCAAAAAGGCGCCGCCTTCGATGAAAGGCGTTGTGATCGACACCAAGTTGTTCTCTCGTCCGACCAAGGAAGAGCGTGCGCAGCACAAGGACGAGCTGAAAGGATTGATGAAGCGGTATAGCCGTGACCTCAACGCTCTGCGTGATCGTATGATCGATAAGATGGTGGATGAGGTTGAAGGAAAATCCAGCCAGGGCGTCAAGCATAAGTTTGGCGACGTTATGATTGCCAAAGGGGCAAAATTCAGCCGGAAGAATATTACGGAGAACCTTTTCCCGGCTAACAACCCATACCGGGATGAAAGCCAGTACTCAGTACCCGAGGAGGTCAACCTGATTGGCGATATACTGACGGATAACTGGACGGACGATGCCGACGTAAACCGCCGCGTTTTCCGCCTGGTGCGTAACTACCTTGCCAAGCGTAGCGAACTCATGGGTGAGTTTAAGCGTGAGCGTTTTGCCCTTGAGGTAGGAGACGAACTACCCGCAGGTATCGTGAAATTGGCGAAAGTATACATTGCCAAGAAACGTAAATTGAAAGTAGGGGACAAGATGGCGGGTCGTCACGGAAACAAAGGCGTTGTTGCCCGGATCGTCCGTGATGAAGATATGCCATTCCTTGAAGATGGTACGCCGGTAGACATCGTATTGAACCCGCTTGGTGTGCCTTCCCGGATGAACATCGGACAGATTTACGAAACCATTTTGGCCTGGGCCGGACTGAAGCTGGGTCGCCGCTACGCCACTCCGATTTTCGATGGCGCAACGGAAGACGAAGTAGCTGCCGAACTTGCTGAGGCAGGACTACCCGACTGGGGACGTACCTACCTCTACAACGGATTGACGGGCGAGCGTTTCGACCAGGCCGTAACGGTGGGACTCATCTACATGATGAAACTGGGTCACCTTGTGGACGACAAAATGCACGCTCGTTCGATTGGCCCGTACTCTCTCATTACACAGCAGCCGCTGGGTGGTAAGGCGCAGTTTGGTGGCCAGCGTTTCGGCGAGATGGAAGTGTGGGCTCTGGAAGCCTTCGGTGCTTCGCACATCCTGCAGGAAATCCTGACTGTGAAATCAGATGACGTAGTTGGACGAGCCAAAGCATACGAGGCAATTGTGAAAGGCGAAAACCTTCCCAAGCCCAATATCCCGGAATCGTTCAACGTGTTGGTGCACGAGCTTCGTGGCCTGGCGCTGGAAATTACGCTGGATTAACATAGATCGGGAGGGATAGAAACTCTAGTCCGGTTTTTATCCCTCCTTTGAAAAAAAACAATTCAAGACTATTGATTCACAAAAACTAAGATCAACAATATGTCTTT
Source organism: Persicitalea jodogahamensis (assembly GCF_014651615.1). Taxonomy (GTDB): domain Bacteria; phylum Bacteroidota; class Bacteroidia; order Cytophagales; family Spirosomataceae; genus Persicitalea; species Persicitalea jodogahamensis. Next base: position 824,468 of record NZ_BMXF01000001.1, read on the forward strand.
TAAGAAAAATAAGAAAATCAACAGTGACTTCCTGAACATCACGATCAGCCTGGCCTCGCCGGAGTCGATCTTGGAAAGTTCTTACGGCGAGGTGACGCAGCCCGAAACCATCAACTACCGGACCTACAAGCCGGAAATGGGGGGACTTTTCTGCGAACGCATCTTCGGCCCCGTAAAAGATTGGGAATGCCACTGCGGCAAATACAAGCGGATCCGTTATAAGGGTATCATCTGCGACCGTTGTGGTGTGGAAGTCACCGAAAAGAAAGTCCGTCGTGAGCGCATGGGTCACATTGAACTCGTGGTTCCCGTCGCCCACATCTGGTACTTCCGCAGCTTGCCAAACAAAATTGGCTACCTGCTGGGGCTATCTACCAAGAAACTGGATCAGATCATTTACTACGAGCGGTATGCCGTGGTTCAGGCAGGTGTCAAGGCTGAGGACGGAATCAGCTACATGGACTTCCTGACGGAGGACGAGTATCTGGATATCATCGACAAACTCCCCCGCGAGAACCAGATGCTGCCCGATACTGATCCCGAGAAATTTATTGCCAAGATGGGTGCCGACGCGCTGGAAATGCTGCTGGCCCGCACCAAATTGGACGAACTTTCGTACGAATTGCGCCACCAGGCTGCTACGGATACGTCGCAGCAACGTAAGCAGGAGGCGTTGAAGCGTCTGAAAGTAGTTGAGGCTTTCCGCGATGCCAATACGCGCATCGAGAACCGCCCCGAGTGGATGGTTATTAAGATGGTACCTGTGATTCCGCCGGAACTGCGCCCGTTGGTACCTTTGGACGGCGGTCGTTTTGCGACTTCCGATTTGAATGATTTGTACCGTCGCGTTATCATTCGGAACAACCGTTTGAAGCGTTTGATCGAAATAAAAGCGCCCGAAGTGATTCTGCGTAATGAAAAGCGCATGTTGCAGGAAGCCGTGGATTCACTATTCGACAATAGCCGGAAAGTGAACGCTGTGCGGTCGGAAGGTAACCGCGCCCTAAAATCTCTTTCGGATATGCTGAAAGGAAAGCAGGGACGTTTCCGCCAGAATCTGCTTGGTAAGCGTGTGGACTATTCCGGTCGTTCCGTAATCGTGGTAGGTCCCGAGCTGAAATTGCATGAATGCGGTTTGCCTAAGGACATGGCGGCAGAATTGTTCAAGCCGTTTATCATCCGTAAGCTAATCGAGCGCGGTATTGTTAAGACTGTTAAATCTGCCAAGAAGATTGTGGATCGTAAAGATCCCGTCATCTGGGACATTCTGGAAAATGTGCTGAAAGGCCACCCTGTACTACTCAACCGGGCTCCAACCCTGCACCGTTTAGGTATTCAGGCGTTCCAGCCCAAGTTGATCGAGGGTAAAGCCATTCAGCTGCACCCACTCGTTTGTACGGCCTTCAACGCTGACTTTGACGGTGACCAAATGGCTGTGCACGTACCGCTGGGCCAAGAGGCCGTGCTTGAAGCATCCATGCTGATGCTCTCTTCGCACAATATCCTGAACCCCGCTAACGGAGCTCCCATCACGGTACCTTCGCAGGACATGGTACTTGGTCTGTACTACGTAACCAAGGGTCGCAAGAATATTCCAGAGTACCCAATCATTGGCGAAGGCATGACCTTCTCCGGTCCTGGTGAAGTTATAATCGCCATTAACGAAGGCCGCGTTTCCAAGCATGCCAACATCAAGTGCCGCGTACGGATGCGGAACGATGACGGTACGTTTGAAACGAAACTTATTGACACCGTGGCCGGACGTATCCTGTTCAACCAGAGTGTGCCAGAAGAGGTAGGCTACATCAATGAATTGCTGACGAAGAAGAAACTACAGCAGATCATCGGCCAGGTATTCAAATTGGCGGGCGTAGCCCGGACGGCTCAGTTCCTTGACGATATCAAAGAACTCGGTTTCCAGATGGCGTTCAAAGGCGGACTGTCCATTGGTCTGAGCGACGTGATGGTACCCGTTGAGAAAGAAAAACTCATCGAAGACGCCAAGAAAGACGTCGAAGGCGTCTGGAGCAACTACCTGATGGGTCTGATCACTGAGAACGAGCGCTACAACCAGGTTATCGATATCTGGACGCGCGTTAACTCTCGTATCACCGAGACGCTGATGAAGCAACTTGAGGCGGACCAGGGTGGGTTCAACTCCATCTATATGATGATGCACTCGGGAGCACGTGGTTCTCGCGAGCAGATTCGCCAGTTGGGCGGAATGCGGGGTCTGATGGCTAAGCCGCAGAAAAACCTGGCAGGTGGAGCAGGCGAGATTATCGAAAACCCGATTCTTTCAAACTTTAAGGAAGGACTTGACGTACTCGAGTACTTTATCTCTACGCACGGTGCACGGAAAGGTCTGGCCGATACGGCTTTGAAAACAGCAGATGCTGGTTACCTGACTCGTCGTTTGCACGACGTAGCGCAGGATGTAGTTGTCACCGAAGACGACTGCGAAACACTGCGTGGCATTCAGATATCTGCTTTGAAAGATAACGAAGATATCGTTGAGCCACTGTCAGAGCGTATTCTGGGTCGCGTAAGCGTTCATGATGTGATGGACCCGCTTTCCGGTGAGATGATTCTCGAAGCCGGACAGGAAATCACAGAGGAAATAGCTCTGTATATCGATGAGACAAGCATCGAGAGCGTAGAAATTCGCTCAGTGCTTACTTGCGAAACCCGTAGTGGAGTTTGTGCCAAGTGTTATGGACGCAGCCTTGCTTCCGGCCGCATGGTAGATATTGGTGAATCAGTAGGTGTTATTGCTTCGCAATCCATCGGTGAGCCAGGTACTCAGCTGACGTTGCGGACTTTCCACGTGGGTGGTACGGCCTCCAACATCGCCGTTGATGCCAACATCAAGGCGAAGTTTGAAGGCATCATCCATTTTGAGGATCTGCGTCTGGTTCATTCGACCAACAGCGAGGGCGACGACATCACCGTAGTGATGGGCCGTTCAGGCGAAGTACGTATTCTGCATCCCGAAACGAAGCAGCTACTCATTGCCAACAACGTGCCTTACGGTGCGCACCTGAGCGTGAAGGAAGGAGAAAAAGTGGAGAAGGGGCAAGAGATCTGTACTTGGGATCCTTACAACGCTGTGATCTTGTCGGAATTCGACGGTTCAGTAACTTTTGATGCGATTGAAGAGGGAATCACTTACCGCGAAGAATTTGATGAACAGACGGGCTTCCAGGAGGCGGTTATCATTGACACTCGTGACAAGACCAAAAACCCGGCTATTGTAGCTAAGGGAAAGAGCACACTCCTGAAAGATCAAACGGAGAAGTTCTACAACTTGCCCGTAGGCGCACGCTTGGTGGTGAAAGATGGTGTCAAGGTGAAAGCCGGACAACCATTGGCCAAGATTCCTCGCGTTGTTGGTAAGACCCGCGACATTACGGGTGGTCTGCCCCGCGTGACGGAGCTTTTCGAAGCTCGTAACCCGTCGAACCCCGCGACTGTCAGTGAAATCGACGGTGTGGTAAGCTATGGCGGCGTGAAGCGTGGTAACCGTGAGATTATGATCGACTCTAAGGATGGTATTCAGCGCCGCTACATGGTGACTCTCTCGAAGCACATTCTGGTACAGGACGGAGACTTCGTGAAAGCGGGTGATCCGCTTTCCGACGGTGCCATCACACCCGCCGACATCCTGTCGATTAAAGGACCGACTGCTGTGCAGGAGTACCTCGTGAACGAGATTCAGGAAGTGTACCGTCTGCAAGGGGTGAAAATCAACGACAAGCATATCGAGTGTATCGTGCGCCAAATGATGCAGAAGGTAGAGATACTGGATGCGGGCGACACGAACTTCCTAGAAATGCAGCCTGTCGATCGCTGGGTGTTCCGGGAGGAAAACAACAAGATTCTGAACATGAAGGTTGTTGACGATCCCGGAGATTCCGAGAACCTGAAGCCCGGCATGATTGTGACAGTTCGCCGCTTGCGCGATGAAAACTCGAGCTTGAAGCGCCGTGACATGAAGCTGGCCACGGCCCGCGATGCTCAACCCGCAGTAGGTAAGCCCACACTGATGGGAATCACTCAGGCGTCTTTGGGTACCGAGAGTTTCGTATCGGCGGCTTCTTTCCAGGAAACTACCAAAGTACTAAGTGAAGCGGCCGTCCGCGGCAAGCGCGACGAACTGCAGGGTCTGAAGGAGAACGTGATCGTTGGTCACCTGATCCCTGCCGGCACCGGTATGCGCAAGTACGTTGATCTGCTCGTCGGTTCACAGGAAGAATTCGATGCATTGGCTGAATCGCGCGAAAAAGCCGCATCACGCAAGAAGCGTGAACTGGCCTAAGTGATCGTTTGAATAAATAGTTAGAAAAAGGCCGACTCCCGGAAAAGAGTCGGCCTTTTTTTTAATTTTGTTTAAAAATAATACTATCAAACTTATGGAAGACCAAAATCAGGAACCGGAGCAACAGATCAACGTCGAGCTCTCGGAAGATATCGCAGAAGGTACTTATGCCAATCTCGCGATGATTGCCCACTCTAATAGCGAGTTCATCCTCGACTTTATTCGTATGATGCCGGGCGTGCCCAAGGCCAAAGTCAAGGCCCGCATTATTATCACCCCCGAACATGCTGTACGGTTGTTAAACGCTTTGAAGGACAATATCCGCAAATTCGAGGCGGCTCATGGCTCCATTAGCGAACCTACTGAAGATGGCTCGAACTTCAATTTTCCCCTAAGTTTCGGAGGTCCGGGTGGCGAAGCTTGAGGCAATTATTTTCTCATTCTTCTTACAAAAAGGTACTTTCCCTCGTTTAGTAGTTGTTGTTATAGTTGGACTTTCCAATTTATTGACAAACAGATTTTTAGTATTTTATTTTCTAATTCCTTATCGTTTATAATGAATAATTCCATGATCCGCTCAGGGTTGCTGGCGCTCTGTTCGCTGCTCTGCCTGAGTTCTTTTGCCCAGGATGCCGCCAAGTCCCAATACGATGCCCATGTGCTGTTTAACCCGCTGCTCAATTATCAGCCTGGTAATGAGTACCGCACAGGCGGCGGAGCTCCCGGACCAAAGTACTGGCAGAACCGCGCCGACTATAAGATCAATGTATCTCTTGACGAAAGCGCCGGAACGCTGGCCGGGGACATAGAGATTACCTACAAGAACAATAGCCCCAGCGATTTGGAGTTCCTGTGGCTGCAACTGGACCAGAACGCCTTCAGCGACACATCGCGAGGTGGCAAGACAACACCGATTACGGGTGGCCGATTTGGCAATATGGGTTTCGAAGGAGGTAACAAGATCACTTCCGTCACCGTGCAGCAGGGCAAAAACAAGGCACAGGTTGCGCAATATGTAGTCAATGACACCCGAATGCAGGTACGCCTGGCTGACCCGTTGAAAGCCAACGGTGATGTAATCAAAATTAACCTGGGGTATTCCTTCAAAATCCCCAAGTATGGCTCTGACCGCATGGGAATGTTGGACACCAAAAATGGCATAATCTATGAGATTGCACAATGGTATCCCCGCATGTGTGTCTACGACGACATCGAAGGCTGGAACACGCTTCCCTACCTTGGTGCCGGTGAGTTCTATCTTGACTATGGCGATATCGAGTACGCCATCACTGTTCCCTGGGATCACATTGTGGTCGGTTCGGGCGAGCTGCTCAACCCCAACGACGTGCTGACAAAAGAGCAGCGAAACCGCCTCGACCGTGCTGCCAAAAGCGATACCACAGTCATGATCCGCACAGCGGAAGAGGTAACCAGTGCCGAGTCCCGGCCTAAACAATCGGGTACACTCACGTGGCGTTTCCGTTGCCAGCAAACCCGCGACGTAGCATGGGCCACATCCAAAGCTTTTGTCTGGGATGCTGCCCGAATGAATCTGCCTAGTGGCAAGACTGCCCTGGCGCAGTCGGCTTACCCCGCCGAGGATGGTGGCGCAAAGGGATGGGGACGTTCCACGGAGTACGTGAAAGCTAGTATCGAGTTTTACTCCAATTATGTGTACGAGTATAGTTACCCGGTTGCCACTAACGTGGCAGGCATTGTGGGTGGCATGGAGTATCCAGGTATTGTGTTCTGCGGACATGATAGTCGGGAAGCCAGCCTTTGGGGGGTGACTGATCACGAATTCGGTCACAACTGGTTCCCGATGATTGTTGGTAGCAATGAGCGTAAGTATGCCTGGATGGACGAAGGCTTCAACACTTTCATCAACTTTCTTTCGACCGATGCCTTCAATAATGGAGAGTACAAAAATCGTCCTATGGATATGCAGCGCACTGCTCCTGCACTTTATCCGGCCAGCGACGATGCCATCATGAATATCCCTGACGTGGTGAGTGCCCGTGCTCTGGGAATCGAGGCCTACTACAAGCCCGCCATTGGCCTGAAAATGCTGCGCGAGCAGGTATTGGGTAAGGAACGGTTTGATTATGCCTTCCGCCAGTACGTGAAGCGCTGGGCTTTTAAGCACCCTACTCCTTATGACTTTTTCCGCACGATGGAAGATGTGGGCGGTGAAGATCTGGCCTGGTTCTGGAAGGGTTGGTTCTTTGAAAACTACAAGCTTGACCAGGGCGTGAAAGACGTTATCTACATTGAGCAAGATGCCCAGAAAGGAGCACTGATTACCATCGAAAACCTGGATCGATGGGCTATGCCGGCCGTGGTAGAACTGGAAGATGTAACGGGTAAGAAAACGCGGATGGAATTTCCTGTTGAGATATGGCAAAGGGGTGGAAGCTGGACATTTAAGGCCGACACGCAGCAGCCGCTCCGTTCAGTTCGTCTGGACCCTGACAACGTGCTGCCGGACATGAATCCAGCCAACAATACGTGGAAGCCTATGCGTTATTCAGCGCCTATGGCCAACTAATCGGTAGACTTCCAAACACTTTGGTTCGTGACGTGCCGGAGAACAAGCTGAAATTCATTTTCGGACTGTTTCTTCGGCACTTTTAGTGTCTGAATAGTATTTTTTGTAGAGTTTTTGCAAATTGTGGGAGATAGGAAGCCATGCGAATGAAAATAAAAATACTTCTTGCTTTCACGGCCTTTCTTGTGGTGAGCCCCCTGATTTCGGAGGCGCAAAAGAACGATATTTTTGGCTTCCACCTTATCCAGAAACGGCGAAGTGCCCGCATCCCTTTCGAACTGCACGCCAATCTAATCATCGTACCCGCGGTAATTAACAACTCTGACACGCTCCATTTTATCCTCGATACGGGAGTGAGTAATACAATTGTTACCGACACGGCTGTTGCCAAGTACCTCAACTCGGAGTTCGTCCGCACGATCAGGCTCGATGGCGTCGGTTCGGACAGCACTTTAGAGGCAGAGGTAAGCATTGGCAACACGCTTCGGGTCGGCTATGCCCGCATTAACGACCACAACCTGATCGTATTGAAGAAGGATGTGCTCAAATTGTCAGAATTGGTGGGTACGCCTATTCATGGACTGATCGGCTACGATCTATTTGAGCGTTTTGTAATCACAGTTGATTTTCAACGTCGGCAATTACTTGTGCAATTGCCCGGGTACTTCAAATATCGCCGCAACTATGGTGCAAAAATCCCCCTTGAAATTATCAATAAGAAACCTTACATAAATGACATATCTATCAGTGAGTTAGATGAGAAACAGGTAGTTAAGCTGCTGTTGGACACCGGGGCAGGTCATGCCGTAATGCTCAACACGTATGCTACTCAGATTCCGCTCCCTGACACAACGATCGACGTGCAACTCGGGATGGGGTTGTCGGGGAAAATAAGTGGTAAACTGGGGCGGCTGGACAAACTCCGGATCGGAAATCACAACCTTTCCCAGGTAGTTACTTCTTTTCCTGATAGTGCCTCGTTTGGAGGCAAAATAGATCCTACTTTCGATCGGCAGGGCAACATCGGTGGCGAATTGCTCCGGCGCTTCCGGGTCACGATCAACTACCCAGAAAAATATATGACCATGAAGCCCGTCAAGCGGGCATTGAAGGAACCGTTTGAACATGACATGAGTGGCATGGACCTTCGGGCAAAAGGGGGGGATTACCGGGAGTACTATGTAGATCGGGTCATGGACGACTCCCCCGCCTCCCGCGCAGGGCTTCTGGAAGGAGACCGGCTGATGTTTATTAATAATGCGGCTTCTAAGACGCTCAATATGACTGAAATCTACAAACTCCTTCAGCGTAAAGAAGGTAGGTCAATCAATCTGATCGTCAGTCGTAAAGGGTCGCTTATATTTACTACGCTGGTGCTAAAAAGAGTTATTTAGATAATTTTTAAGGCTTGGCGGCTTAAATGTCATTATCAAGGTAGTTTGATTGCCGAATCGAGCGTAATTGGTTTTTCAGAGAGAAGCGGAAGATGGAAATTATCTCAAACCCGTCAGGATCCCGCTTTAATTCTCCTTTTAAACTTCAATCAGCATTGCCCCATAGGAATATCCACCACCGAAAACGGTCACCACCAACCTGTCTCCTTTTTTGAATCGGTCTTTGTTCTCCGAGAGGGCAATAGCGCAGCCAACGCAGCCCGTATTGCCCAGCCGCTGAATGTTGGAGAGTAGTTTCTCTTCGGGAATACCCATCGTATTAATGACATTCAGGCTAATGCGGTGATTGGCCTGGTGCGGGATGAGGTAGTCGATATCTTTAATACCCAGGCCGCAGGCTTCCAGTACTTGCTGACTTACTTTGGGCATGTAAGTGCAGGCGTTCTGGAATACATCGCGTCCGTAAGGCATCACTACGCCCCGTTCGTTGGGCCGCAGCACCACGGCTTCCACCGCTTTGCCACTTGTAGCTGCCCCGCCCGTAATTATTTTCCGAATGAAAAGGTCGCCCTCTGTCTGGCGCTCTTTCGATATGAGCATGGCCGAAGCTCCGTCGCCCCACAGATGCCCCGACATGGTGTCGTTCTCATTGTTATAAGCCGTATTATGGTCTGCCACAATTACCAGAGCGCAGGAAGCCTTGTTCATGGCAAAGTACCCCTCTGCCAACTCGATGGCGTTGAGCAGCGACGAGCATGCCGACGATACCGAGACGACGGGAATATCCGGGATATTAAGATGATGCTGTACCGCGTGGGCCAATGACACGATCGTGTCGTAAGGCGTGTAGGTGGCTCCGACAATCAGGTCGATTTGGTTCTTGCTGTAAGGTATCTCCTGAAGTAATGCCTCCACAGCGGCAATGGCCATCGTGTTGGTATTTTCGCCTTCGCCCGCCTTGCGGCGCTCTCGGATGCCCGTCCGCTCCACGATCCACTCGCTGGAAAGGTTATTCAATTCGGTGAAATATTCATTATCCACCACGTTGGTCGGCAGATAATGGCTAATCCGGTTTATATACATGATTTGTGGATGTCAATAGGGGGATTACTGGAATAGTCCGAAAGTTAAATATTTCGTAGAAAGCGTGGTACTGATTATTTGAACAATTCAACATTGTGTTCAAATTTTTATGAAAAAAACTAAAAAAAACGGTTTTAGTTTGGTTTCTCGGGAGATAAAATGAAGAAACCCCGCAAATGTTGCGGGGTATTCCTTCTTTCTGGCAAAAGGACAAATGGATTACTTCGTATCAGGAGCCTCGCTCTCTTCGGATGTATCGTCAGCTTCGCTCTCATCGGACGACTTGCCCTCCGTAGAAACCACGATCGTTTTCTTTTTAGGAGGAGATTTTACGAAATCATTGGGGAAATGTGCCGAAAGGGTGTTATACCACTGAATAATCTTCTTGATATCGGACACATACACACGGCCACGGTCGAATTCGGGTAGTACTTCGTCCAGAAACTCTATCAAGTTCTTATCAGAAGCCTGTTTAAGATCGATGTCCACCTTCTCGCCGTGCTTCTTTCTGATCTTCAGAAAGACATCAGACAGGGGAATCGAGTCTTGCTCTCCTTCTGTAAAGATAGATACATCCTTCAACACCGATACCCGGGCCGAGGCCCCAATCATGGTTTTTTCGCCCTTTCCATCAAGGCTCTCTACAATGACACCGGCCCGACTAGGCTTCAGGATTCGGTACAGACCACCTTTGCCCGACACGTTGGCTATTTCCTTTAATATTTCCATTTAGGATTTTATTCTTTTGAATACAAATAACTGATTGCTTCCGTACAAAAACGCCGCAAAGGTAAAATTATTCAGTGGAAAGTGGACAATCGATACTGGATAATTGCTATCTACCTGGCCGCAAAGGGACTTACTGAACTGATATTGATTGCAATCGGTAAGATGTATTTGTAAAACCAGAACCACTTCCGGATCATATCCAATCCGTTATGATCCTGATCCTCTACTTCCCGGTTCCATCACGATTCAGCGCTGCGATCCATCGACGAAAACGCCTCACTGTATGTTTGTATTGCTTCCAGGAGCGGCTCCCGACCATCGCCTTTTTCAGAGGACGTCAGAAAGGAAATGGGTAGTTCTTCCCAGGTTTCGAGCAATTTTTGCTTGTACCGGGTTATTTGGCCATCGAGATCTGATTTCTTAACTTTATCCGCCTTCGTAAACACGATATGGAACGGTACACCTTCTTCGCCCAACTGCTCCATAAACTCAAGATCGATTTTCTGAGGGTCGTGACGGCTATCCACAAGCACAAAAGTGCAGACCAAGTTGGGGCGGTAGCGCAAATAATCATAGATCATACCTTCCCACTTCAAGCGTTCCGTTTTTGCGATTTTGGCATAACCATAGCCTGGCAAATCAACAAGGTACCAGGCATTATTGATCAGGAAGTGGTTGATAAGCTGAGTTTTGCCAGGGGTTCCCGAGGTTTTGGCCAGAGCTTTGCGCTGCGTCAGCATGTTAATGAGCGATGACTTGCCCACGTTGGACCGCCCGATGAAGGCGAACTCTGGTAATTCGGAAACGGGGCAATCCCGGTAATCCGCGTTACTGACGACATACTCGGCTTGTTGAATAATCATGGCTTCGGCGATGGTTTTAGGATGCAAAGGTAAGGAAAAAGGGGCGTCGCGAAACGAAACGGGCGCTTCAACGCGTTATGTAAGCGTCTTTATAAATTCGAATCATAAAAACTACATGAGAGGTTTGCGAAAAACAGGGTTGGCGTTGATATGGGTACTCCTGGCAGTCACAAGTACATGGGCCGCCGGTCCAGGGGATGTTGCTAAACCCACCGCCGAATCGGGCATCCAGTTCACCGATGAGGCTTGGGCGGCTATTGTCAAAAAAGCCAAAGCCGAAAACAAAATCATTTTCCTCGACGCTTATGCCAGCTGGTGTGGCCCATGCAAGCTTTTGCAAAAAAATGTGTTCACCCGTTCGGATGTCGGCGAGTTGTTCAACAAAAACTTTATCAATGTAAAAGTCGATATGGAACGTGGTGAGGGGCCACAACTGTCGCGGCTGTTTCCGCTGGAAGCGTATCCCACCTTATTTTTCATCGAGCCGAGTGGTAAAATCGTACGAAAAGTAATCGGCTACCGGACCCCTGAACAGCTGATTGCATTGGGGAAGAGCGTGCTGAATACGCTCTGAATAAATGGATAATCAGCAGGAAAATCTCCAATATCACACCAAGCCTGAATCAATCGGATTCGGGCTTTCGTTTTTCAGACGAATAATTTTTTAATTCTGGTGGTGATGCGTTGCAAGTCGGCAGGCTCCAGGTTTGATCCTGACGGTAGACACAGGCCAGACTTAAACAGATTTTCGGCCACGTTACCTCCAAAGTAGGGTGAGTCGGCAAAGAGAGGCTGCATATGCATTGGTTTCCACAGCGGCCGGGATTCAATGTCATCTTCCGCCAGGGCCAGCCGCACGGTCTCGCGCGTGATTCCCCCTGATTGTTGTGGATCGATGGTGAGGCAGGTAAGCCAGCGGTTGGAGAAGTACCCCTCCGGCTCGGGTTGAAAGGTAATACCCGGCAGAGGGTGGAGTGTTTCTTTATAAAAATGAAAATTGGCCCGCCGCTGCGCCACACGTTCGTCGATCACTTCCAGTTGACCCCGGCCAATCCCTGCGCAGATATTGCTCATCCGGTAGTTGTAGCCGACCTCAGAGTGCTGGTAGTGTGGAGCCGGATCGCGGGCCTGGGTAGCCAGGAATCTGGCCTTTTTTACATAATCCCCGTTTGTCGAAAGTAAGGCCCCTCCGCCTGAGGTAGTGATGATTTTGTTGCCGTTGAACGACAGCACCGACATGGCTCCGAATGCACCCGCCTTTTGCCCGAAATAAGTCGAGCCCAGTGCCTCGGCGGCATCCTCGATAAAAGGTACCTTAAAACTTTCGCACAGCGCCAAAATTTCTTTTAGTTTGGCAGGCATACCGTAGAGATGAACACCAATTACAGCCTTCGGTTTTCTGCCCAGGTCTGCATAATACTTTAATGCTGTTTCCAATGCCTCAGGACATAGGTTCCAGGTGTCGGTTTCGCTATCGATGAAGACAGGCGTGGCCCCCTGATACATAACTGGATTAGCCGAGGCGGCGAACGTAAATGACTGGCATAGCACAACATCACCTGCCGTAACGCCCAGCATGATCAGCGCCAGATGAATCGCCGCCGTACCGGACGACAGCGCAGCGGCGTGGCCCGTGCCGACATAAGCACATAGTTCTTGCTCGAAGCCATCCACGTTTGGTCCAAGGGGTGCAATCCAGTTGGAGTCAAAAGCCTGCTGTACATAGGGTAGTTCGTGGCCGCTCAGGTGCGGAGACGAAAGGAATATCTTTTTCAATGCCATGATTTCTCAGTCCAGACTATCCAAAAAACGCTTCACTACGCCGTCCATCGCTTTGTTGTCCAGCCACCGTACCACCATTACCAGTTCGTGTTCAGGATCTACGTACACCATATTCGTACCATTCCCGATATGTACGAAAGCTGTAACCGGCGCACTTGGCAGAAAGTGGTGGTCGGGGTTTGTGAAAAAATTCATGTAGCCGTAAGTGGGCTGGACCGTGGTGGGGGTAGTGGCCTGCGCGATCCAATTCTCCGAAATGAGCTGCTGGCCGTTCCATTTCCCTTTGTGCATTGTGAGTAAACCGAAGCGGGCCATATCGTAAGCGTTGATGAACATTCCTCCGCCCCAGTGGCCCCCCCGCTGACTACCTGCACAGCCTGTCCGTCCAGTACGATCCAGGAGCTGCGGTAACCCGCCCAGCGCCAAGTGCTGGACGCACCGATAGGGTTCATAATGTATTCATGCAGTACCTGAGGCAACGGTCGCCGCCATACACTGGTGGCTGCTAATGCCAGGGCATTCACCCGCACATCGTTATATTCATACACACTGCCGGGTTCGTTCCGGGGGCGGGTCTGCCAGTCTTTAGAATCCGCAGAGGGGCGGTCGGCCCATTCCGGCTTACCCCAGAGAGTCCCTTCCCAGTCGCTGGTCTGCCGGAGCATCACATCCCAGGTTAGCCGACGGTTATGAGGAGTGTCGAAAGGCCGCAGCAATTCTGGCGTCCCGAACTGCTCAGCGGGGCGGTTGATCTGGGCAGGATTATACAATTCAATAGGCGGCACGTAGGTTGCAACCGTATCCTGTACGCTGCGGATTAGCCCGCGATCGACGGCTAAGCCTACGACGGTGGACAGAAAGCTTTTCGTCACACTATGCGTCATATCAGGGCGGTTGGGTTCCCCCCATTCGGCTACCAGGTAGCCGCGTCGCAAAATGATGCCGCTCGGTTCGCCGCGTGTCTCGAAGGGGCCGACGCCTTCACCAAAGGGTTCCTTGCCGAAACTTTGTGCTTGCGCTACCTCCATATTGCGCGGGGCTTTAGTTTCGTTCTCCCGTGCGAAGGCGATCAATGCCTGCACTTTGGCAGTACTCATCCCAGCTTCCGCCGGAGTTTTTCGCTGCCATTCGTGCCGCTCAGGAAAGTAGGCCGCAGCCGGTTCGGCTTTCCTTTTTTGAGATAAAGCCGGATGAAGTGCCAGCAGTACCGCAATCAACGTAAAATATTGGCGCATGAAAGACAGGATATTTTGGATGAAAGTTACGAAAGATAACCAGAAAAAGCCGATTGGGGTATCCCAATCGGCCGAAGGCATTATTTAAATCAACGCTTGGCTGAATGCCAAACTACAACGACTCTATTTGCCGGTCTTTAGAATGCGAACTTATATCCCAGTGAGACACTGGCGCCCTGATTACGGACATTAGCCCGTACCACCGGAACGTCGATCAGGCGGCTGATGCCGTGCTGATATCGGCCCTCAATCATGATTTCTCCGGCTCCGGCCTTCAGGCTCAGGCCAGCTCCGGCGATTCCACTGAACTCAAAACGGTTATAACCCAAGGTATTGACGGGGATGTTGGTCCGGATGGGACGTAACTCAATGATAGCCTGGGGGCGGGTGACCAACTGCGCGTCCATTGCATAACCCACCGAGGGTCCGGCGATCAGATAGACTTTGGCGAGTTCGTTGCCGGCAGAAAGCTTCAGCAGTACAGGGGCCTCCACGTAGCTGACTTTGTAGGCAGATTTCACACCGAGGCGAACCGGAAAATTACCGACGTTGATACTGGTGCCTTCCCGAACCATAAATCCCTTTTGCTGATAGACAAGTTCAGGACGGATGGCCACGCCATTGGAGAATTCGCGCTCGGCAAATACTGCCGCACTGATACCGGGCGACCATTTGAAATCAGGCGTAAAGTTGGTGACAAGATCGGGCCGGGTGATGGTGCCGGCGTAGCCACCGCCACGCACGCCCACCGACCATTGGGCCATGGTGGAGCCGGCAGCAGCCAGCAGGAGAACAAGAGATAGCAGGAGCGAGCGATTCGTTTTCATGTCGATTGTAATTTTGTAGCGTGAAGATTTTGTCAGTAAATCAAGAATTGCTTTTTCGCAATCGGGATTTAGAGAACACGCTCCATCCGCCGTTTAAGGGAGGACGGCGGGATTAACAATCGTTAACAAAGACGGTGAGGGGCAAAGGCGGAAGGTCAAAAGTCAACGGTAATAGGGGACATACATTTAAAAAAGTACGGCGCTGGTAGCCACCGTAGAAGAAATTTTGACCTTGACCGTTATCCGTTCAGTGCATCCTTATAAGCTTTCAGGCACCTTTCGCGCGCTTCTTTATGATCCACAATGGGGTCGGGGTAGTCTAGTTCGTTGATTTCGGGGATCCATTCTTTAATGAACTTGTTTTGCGGGTCGAACTTTTTGGCCTGGGTTGTAGGGTTGAAGATGCGGAAATATGGCGCGGCATCAGTACCAGAACCCGCCGCCCACTGCCAGCCACCGTTGTTGGCTGCGAGATCGTAGTCTTGAAGTTTTTTGTCAAAATAAGCTTCGCCCCAGCGCCAATCGATCAGCAAATCTTTAACAAGAAAACTAGCCGTAATCATCCGCAGCCGATTATGCATATAGCCCGTAGCGTTGAGCTGTCGCATCCCGGCATCTACGATAGGGTACCCTGTCATGCCATCACACCACTTTTTAAACTCCTCTTCATTGTTGCGCCATTTGATGCGGTCGTATTCGGACCGGAAAGCCTTGCCCTCACCCACATGTGGAAAATTCCAGAGGATTTGCTGGTAAAAGTCGCGCCAGATTAACTCACTGAGGAAGGTTTTGCTTTCCTTCATCGCCTGTTGGGCCAGTTCGCGAATGCTGATCGTACCGAAACGCAGGTGAATACTCAACCGCGAAGTGCCGGGTGCCGCCGGATAATCCCGTAGTTCATCGTACTTTTCCAGCTTCTCGTCGCGGACTTTTTTTGGGGGAAACTCCTCGTCTGGCATCCGCTCAAAGCCCATTTCTTCCAGGGTGAGAATGGGTAGTTTTTTTGTTTTGAACAAATTCTTGAAATACTTTTCCGTTGGGTAAGGCTTTACGTAGAAATTCTTCTCCTTGGAACCGTGAAGTTTCTCCTGCCATGATTTGCTGTAAGGCGAGAAGACGGTATAGGGTGTTCCCTTATTGGTCAGTATTTCCTCTTTTTCAAAAATGACCTGGTCCTTGTAGGTATGAAAGGGGATATCCTTTTTCTCTAAGAATTCAGCCACTTTACCGTCGCGTTTTTTGGCATAGGGTTCGTAATCGTGGTTGGTGTAAACCTCCGCGACATCATATTCGCCGACAATTTCTTTCCAGACCTTCAAAGGCACGCCATACTTCACCAACAATGAAGAGTCTTCTTTTTCCAGCTTTTCTTTCATTTCCTCCACGGCGCGCATGATGAATTCCACGCGGCGGTCGCGCTTGTCGTCAAGCTCGTCAAGGATGGTTTTGTCAAAAATAAAAAGCGGCAGGACGGGAAAATCGGATTTGAGAGCGTGGTAAAGTCCCGCATTATCGTTCAGCCGCATATCGCGGCGGTGCCAGAAGACAGCAATTTTTTTCGTAGGCATGGTGGAGTCAAGTTGCGTGGTATTTTACTCCATAAACCAGCCGGGCGGGGGATTGTTCGCGCCTACCGCAGCACCATGACTTCTTTTCGAAAAGTGTGCGAAGTACCGTCTTCGAACTTCACTTCTGCCACTACCACGAAGTAGTTTTCTGCCACTGGCGTTTGCTCGTCGGTTTTTCCGTCCCAAATGATATCCCCGCTGCTCAGAGTGAGATTCCGGTTGCCGTGCACTGCGATGCCCCAGCGGTTGTACACTCGAAGCGATGAGAATTGCAGAGACGGAAAAGGAAAATGCACTGTGAGCTCGTCGTTCTGTCCGTCCCCATTGGGCGAGAAACTCGTGGGGACGAAGATCGTGTTCGCGCAGTCGGAGCGTACCGTCACTTTGCGCAAGACAACACAGTTTTTTGCGTCCCTGATCGCTACTTCGTAGTCGCCCACAAGCAGATTTTCGAAAGTGTTTCCTGCTCCGTAGCCACCGGCATTTATGGCGTACTGCAGGTTGTTGCCACTGGCCCGAATGGCAACTCGCCCGTCGGCCACACCGCAGGAAACGGGGGTGAGTTCGATGGCGTCGAGGTTGGGGCCGCTGCTGGCCGCAACGGTTACCGTCCTGGTATCGGTGCAGCCCAGCGTATCGCGCACCGTGACAGCGTAGTTGCCCGCCGCTAAATTGCGGAAAGCAGATCCCGGCTGAAATCTATTGCCATCTATGCTGAATTGAGCGCTGCTGGCTGTGGTCGCAATTGTGATGCCGCCATCCTCTTTACCGCAGGTAGTGGGCAAGGCCAGCACGGTAGTGATCTTGGTTGCCTCAGACTGAGTCAATGAAGCTTTCCGGGTAGCGGTGCATCCGGTGGCGTCCTTCACCGATACGGCAAACTCACCGCCGTTAAGCTTGTTGAATACATTACTGAATTGATAATTTTTGCCATCCAGTGAATATTGTAAATCGTCCGAACCCGTTGCCAGCACCGTTAATTGTCCATTGGCCTGACCACAAGATGTGTTCTCGGATTTTATATCGGTAATAACTACGTCCACAATCTCGATCTTGACGGGAATCGCCGGACTTTCCGTGTCGTAGAGCGTTTGGGTGATATAATAGGTTGTAGTCTGCGTAATGGGAGGACTAAACTGATTTCCCCGTGCTACCATTCGGGTTTTGTTGGCGGAATCGTACCAGCGGATATCCTTGCCTGTAACGGTCAGGTTGATGGGTTGACCCTTGCAGTACTTGTTGCCCGATTTCAGCACGATTCGGTAGAGTTCCACTTTGCCGCCGCCTTCTTCGTCGCAGAAGGGTGGGTTCTGGATATTGGTGTAAGTACCTTTTAAACTCTCCTCTGTCGGATCATATTTCAAATCCAGCGACCAGTAGCAAGTGAGTGGGGTATTGAGCGAGCCGTTGCTTTCCGATTCCTTAAATTTTACGGTAGTTGCCGTAACCGTGCCTTTCACGTAAGCCAATCCGCCGAATGCTACGAGGGGATTGGCCGTTTGAGCCGTGCCGCCCAGCGTACTGCCTGATTGAGTGAAGTTTCCAAAATAGTTGAAGATGGCGCTGTTAGGGTCGGAAGGGTAGGTGACTCCCAGCCAATAGCCAGCGTAATTTTGACTAAATACAGTGCCGATTTCCCAAAAAAACAACAGCAATATACTGGTTACTACGCGCTTGCTCATCATCCCGTGCCGTATTTTGTGTGTTGGTCAAAAGTACAAAAGCATTTTTAGACCAGACAAACCGTTTGCGCAAAATAAGGAAGACGCAGAAGCAGCCTTTTAAGGATTCACCCCTGTATATGACTTAGAAAAAGCTCCAAAGTGACTATAAATGTTCACTCAGGCTTCGTGAGGGGCTATATGGATAGACGAACTTGAATGCGCGAAATCAGCAATTTCGTGCACTTGCAGTAGAACCAAAATGTTCAACCAGCCAGCTACGGATTTGCTTTTACCCATCGACCGGGTGACTCCGGAAGTGCAATAGGGAGAATCACTCTTTCGTCACCACTTCATCCAGATTCAACAGCACGTTCGCCGATACCGTAAGCGCGGCAAGCTCGGGCGACTTGCGACGTTCGCCATAGGTGAGCAGGCTGTCGATTTCGTTTGGTTTCTGCCGATACTCACGCAGGGCTTTGTCATAGACGGTCAGCATCACGCTCAGGCTTTTGGGCTTGATCGGGTGGTACATCAGCTTGCGGTAGCCCTCCTGCAACTGTTGCTGAGGAGTTTTGCCCTTGCTTTGCATGTACTCGGCCAGTCGTTGGGCCGATTCGAGGTATACCGGATCGTTCATGGTCACGAGGGCTTGCAGCGGTGTGTTGGTACGGATGCGTCGTGACTGGCAAAACTCCCGGCTCGGTGCGTCGAAAGTCGTCATCGAAGGATAGGGGGCTGTGCGTTTCCAATAGGTATAGAGGCCGCGTCGGTAGCGATCTTCGCCTTCACTCTCCTTCCACTTACTGCCGTCGTAAGGCGATAGCCAGATGCCCTCCGGCTGCGGTGGCATCACGCTTGGGCCGTACATTTTGTCGGCCAAAAGACCGCTGACCGCCAGTGCCTGGTCGCGCACTTGCTCGGCGCTTAAGCGAACGCGCGGGCCGCGGGCCAAGAAATAATTGTAAGGGTCTTTCTCCTGTTTTTCCTTATCGGTTTCGGAACTTTGGCGGTAGGTGGACGACATCACCATTTCTTTCAGGAGTTTTTTGGTACTCCAGCCATAGTCCTCCATATAGGCCACAGCGAGCCAGTCGAGCAATTGGCGGTGGGTGGGTTCGCTACCTTGCGAACCAAAATCCTCCACAGTTTCAACAATTCCCAAACCGAACAACTGCTCCCACAGGCGATTAACCATCACGCGGGCCGTCAATGGATTATCGCGGCTCACAAGCCAGCGGGCAAGTTCCAGACGGTTGGCGGGTTGCTTGCCTTTGGGCATCTTACCAAACGCAGCGGGTACGGCGGGCTTCACCTCTTTGCCGTGTACCAGCCAATTGCCACGCTCGAAAACGTGCGTTTTTCGGGCCAGGTTGTCTTTGCCCTCCCATAGAATGGGGGTACTTTCAGTGCGGCTCCGCAACAGACGGGCATAGTCACCCATCACCGATTGATAATCCGGCAGATCAGCCCCCGGCAGCGCTTCCTGGAATGCCACCCATCTGATCTGGATCCATTTGTCAGGATTTTTAGGACTGTCAAACGTCATGTAAATCGAGTGCTTCCCTTTTATTTCCGGGAGTGGAATGAACAGTACTGTGTCCTGTCTTGGAACCTGAACTCTGGCCAGTTGGGTACCACGCAGCGAGTCAAGGCGCAACGTCATGACCGCCGATTCAGCGCCCGTGCTGACATTCATCACCAGACGGTTTTTGCCGGTGAGCGGTATATCCTTGATGCGGGCGGACCCTTCGTGCCTGCCACCATAGTACTTGGCATCCAGCAAAGCGGAGTTGACGTACTCATCAAAGTCGTGAGAGTTGATCTTTGGCTCCATGATTCGGATGAATTGTGTGACCTGCCTGGCTAGTCCGGGATCATGTTTTTTTACCCAAGCTTTTACACGCTCAACCCGGGCTGAATCCTGGCCTTCATAAAAACGTAGCGTGGGTGTTTCACTGGTCACGTCCTCGTCGCGGGTATTGTTGAAATAGGCCATGTACTTATAGTAGTCGTCGTGCGGTATGGGGTCGTAGGGATGGCTGTGGCACTGCACGCAGCCGAATGTGGTGCCCTGCCATACTTCCCAGGTAGTATTGACGCGATCAATCTGCGCCGCCACCCGGAACTCCTCGTCGACTGTGCCGCCCTCATCGTTGGTCATAGTGTTACGGTGGAAGCCCGTAGCAACCATCTGCTCCTCAGAGGGGAGTCCATCGGGGCCGGGGGGCATCAGGTCGCCTGCCAGCTGTTCTACCGTGAATTCACTGAATGGTTTATCCTGATTAAAAGCCCTGATGACGTAATCGCGATACCGCCAGATGCTGCGGCCGGGGTCGCGTTCGTAGCCCTTGGTATCGGCGTAACGCGCCAGATCCATCCACACCGCAGCCCAGCGCTCACCGTAGGCCGGGGAAGCCAATAGGCGATCCACCACTTTCTCGTAAGCGTTATCGGACTTGTCGCTCATGAAAGCCTCGGCTTCTTTTTGCGTCGGTGGTAAGCCCGTCAGGTCCAGGCTTACCCGCCGGATGAGCGTAGCCCGGTCAGCCTCGGGGGCAGGGCTGAGATCTTTGTCCTTTAATTTATTCAAAACGAAATGGTCGATGTCGTTCTTGGGCCAGTTGGCATGCTCCTCTCCCAATCCCAGCCATGACCAGAAACCTCCGCTGGAAGGTACTTCGGGGCGTTCCACTCGCTCGTACGACCAGTGATTGCCCCACTTGGCACCTTGATTGATCCATTTCTTCAAAGTACTTACCTCATCATCCGTAAGACCAGGCCCCTTCTTGGGCATCCGCTCGTCGGGGTCGTCAGTCAGGATTCGGCGGATCATCTCGCTGGCGTCGGCGTCGCCGCGCACCACAGGCCGCTTGCCTGATTTTCCTGGTTCCAGCATTTCCTCTTCAAATAGAAAGCTGACGTTCCCTGCCTTTTTGACCCCGCCGTGGCAGGCCATACAATTTTTGTTAAGGATCGGCTTGACATCGGTATTATAGTCTACCTGCTTCTCAAAAAGCCCGAGCCAGGACGTAAGCAGCGAAGCTATTCCGATTCCAAATACTACATAAATGATTTTCATGTCTGGCTTTTGATGATATGATTTTTCGAGGATCGAGCTCTGGGCGTGGTTTGCGTAACGCGCTCCCCAGTAAAGGGAAAAAGTACTACGATTTAACCTGAATAGTCAGCAAATCATTCGATTAATTTCAGCGACTCTCGCTTTTTCAAGTTTACAAAAGTCGTACTGTGGAATTTATTCCTGTCATGATAACGTATTTTTTTTAGCTTATTTTAAGAAAGGGTTTTTAAGCTGATGAAAACCTCTATAAATCAGCCTAAAAATAAATTCACTACGGCTGGTGGCTTTCGGTAGTTTATTTTTTAGTTAATATTAGATAAGTACAACTTGTATGGTCAATTTTAACTATCGCCTATTTTTTATTCTTCGATCTTAAATTTTTTATATTAAATAATTTGGTAGAAAGGTCATTTGGCGATACTTTTGACAAGTCATTTAAATAAAAAGGTCTTTCAATACAGGGCATTGTTTCCAGCCGCACTCGAAACAATGTCGGGCAAAATCGGAGAGGGATCGTACGGGCTGATTTTTAAAAATTAGCTGCCGGCAGCGATCGATCTGAGTAAGCCGCGAAGTTTCAGTTACAGGCAGACTGTTTAGTTACCCGGGTAAACTTGATTTATCCGGGGAGGGAGGATTTTTGTGATTTTTTATAAGAAAACCTGATGCGCAGGATCCTTCAACTCCGGTCTTTTCGGTCAGGAATACCATCGTTCAATTTATTTTGAGAAGCAATAAAATTCTGATTTATAATAGAGTATCATTTTGATTAACTGATGGTTGTGGGGTTCAGTCGCCCGTGTGTGCGGCCCACGATCGGCCCGAGCCACCACAGCCATCAGTTTTATTTATTCACCAATTTTTTAACCTAATAAAACGCAGATGAGGAAAACTGTACTATTGCTCTTCGCGGTGTGCCTGTGTTCAACACTGAGCTTTGCTCAGAGCCGGACACTGACTGGCAAAATCACCGCCACCGAAGATGGACAGGGCCTGCCAGGTGCTTCCCTGATTTATAAGGGTACCAACATTGGGGCCAATGCCGACGCTGACGGTAAATTTACTATAAAAGTACCGGGCGACGGTGTGCTGGTCGTCTCGTTCGTTGGGTTTCTGCCCAAGGAAATTCCCATTGGTAATCAGACCACTTTTGAGATTCAGCTATCCACGGACACCCGCCAATTGGCCGAGGTAGTTGTGACGGCTTTTGGTATTGAGCGTGAGAAGAAAGCGCTGGGCTATAGTGTGCAGGAAGTAAAGGGCAGCAGCCTGACCGAATCGCGCTCTACCAACGTAGTGAACGGATTGTCGGGAAAAATCGCAGGCGTTCGCATTCAGTCGAACGGCGGACCGGGTAGCGGCTCCACGATCCAGATTCGTGGCTCCTCGTCCGTTTCGGGTAATAACCAGCCGCTGATCGTTATTGATGGAGTACCCATGGACCAAAGTGCCAGCAAGCAATTCGGTGGGGGGATTTCGGAAATCAATCCTGACGATATCAAAGAGATGTCGGTACTGAAAGGCCCCAACGCAGCGGCACTTTACGGCTCACGTGCGGCTAACGGCGTTATCCTGGTTACCACCAAAAACGGTCAGGGAACAAAAGGTCTCGGTATTTCTTTCAACTCAAACGTTACCGTGGAGCGTCCCTGGATTAAGCCCGATTTCCAGAATACTTATGGCGGTGGAAATGGCTACCGCACCTGGTATAATGATGGCTGGAGCGGCTCAATCACCGATCCTGACCAGATTCAGCAGTACCGTGCCGTGTATGATGCACGCTATCCGTTGGCCGGTTCGGCCGGTACGGACGAAAGCTGGGGTGCGCCGATGGACGGTCGCCTGGTGCGGCAGTGGTGGACGGGAACCGATGTGGCCCCGCTGAAACCGCAGCCCAACAACTGGGAGGAATACTGGAACACGGGCTCTACGGTCAACAACAGTATCGCGCTTTCTGGTGGCAACGACAAGGGGTTCTTCCGCCTGTCGATGGGCCGGGTTGATCAGAAGGGCATAATGTATTACAATGATTACCACCGTACCAATTTCCGGGTTAATTCTGGCTATAATCTGGCCAAAAACCTGACTATCACGATGGCGGGCGAGTACATCAACACAGGTGCCCGCAACCGTAGCTATACATCAGGCCAGCAATTTATCTGGTCGCACCGTAGTGTGTCCTGGGCGCAGCTACGCGATTACGAGCAGTACGAGGATGTGCACATTCAACGGGCCGTGGCTGGTAAAACCCCCGATAGCGATCCCCCCAACTGGCAGCATACGTACTTTACGAATCCGTACTACATCGAGAAAAACCTGCCCAACGGCAATGATAAAAACCGCCTGCTGGGTAACATAGCTCTGAACTACAAAATCCTGCCTTCACTAAGCCTGATGGTGCGGACCGGTACAGACTCTTACACTGACACCCGCATCAACGTGGGTAACTTCGAGCGCACCCGCAATGGCAACACCACCCCCGGTACGTATAGCGAAACCGTGCTGACCAGTCAGGAAACCAACCACGATTTCATTTTTACCTTCAATAAGGATATTACGCCTGACTTCACCACGACCGTCCAGTTCGGAGGTATCGACCGCATCAATTCGTACAAGCGCAACTATTTCAATGTAGGTGCTCTGGTGGTAGATGGAATTTATAACGCTGGTAACTCAGTGCCCAGCCGCAACGTGATCGAGAGCGAAATCAGGAAATCGGAGGTACAAAGCCTGTTTGCTGCTGCCAACTTCGGCTGGCGCGACATGTTGTTCCTTGACCTCACCGCCCGCAACGACTGGTCGAGTACCCTGCCCAGCAGTGCCCGCTCGTATTTTTATCCATCGGCCTCGGTGAGCGCAGTGGTTTCGGATCTTCTGAACATCAAGAGTGACATCCTGACATTCGCCAAGGTGCGGGCCAGTCTGGCCCAGGTAGGTAACGACGCTGATCCTTACCGCCTGGCGCAAATATTCGAGTCGAACGGTTCATGGGACGGCTCACTGCCCAAATTCAACGAGAGCGTTCAGATCGCCAACTCTACGCTGAAACCCGAAATTACGACGGGGCTGGAATTCGGTGCCGATCTGCGCTTTTTCCGCGGGAAAGTCGGTCTGGATGCCACTTACTACGAGCAAACTACCCGCAACCAGATTTTGGGCGTGGAGATTTCCAAAGCCAGCGGATACAATACCCGGCTGCTTAACGCGGGTGAAATCACCAACAAAGGCATCGAGCTGACCCTTTCGGGAACTCCCTTAAAGCTCGACAACGGATTTAGCTGGGATGTTTCGCTGAACTACGCCCGCAACCGCAACAAAGTTGTGGCACTGGCCGAAGGACTCGACACCTATATCCTGGCTTCTCAGCGAGGTATGACTTCCGAAGCGCGGGTGGGCCAGCCCTATGGCACACTATACGGCAATGCCTGGGAGCGCTCGCCCGATGGGCAGATCGTTTACGGCGACAATGGCTTGCCCCTCAGACAAACCACGCAACAGATCATCGGGAACATCCAGCCCAAGTTTACGGGGGGGATGCTGAACACTTTCAACTTTAAAGGATTCACGCTGACGGCGCTGGTTGATGTGCGCATGGGTGGTGACATCTACGACGAAGGCACAGGCACAGGCCGCTGGACGGGCCAATACGCCGAAACGGCCCTTGGCCGTGAGGAAGGGGTCATTGGTAAGGGAGTACGTCAAATAACTGCCGCAGATGGGTCCAAGTCTTACGTTCCTAATGACATTATCGTGACGGCCAACCAATTGTATGCCTACAACAACCCCCGCAACTACCACGAAGCGGCTATTTTCGACGCCAGCTATGTGAAACTGCGCGAGGTGTCACTGGGCTATAACATTCCATTGTCAGTGATTCAGAAACTGCACCTGCAATCGGCCAAGCTGTCGCTGGTAGGCCGTAATGTGTGGATGATCTTTAAGAACACCCCGCACGTCGATCCCGAATTCGACTCCAAGGGGGGCAATGCTCAGGGCTTCGGTTATGGCGAACTTCCCAGCTCCCGCAGCTTGGGTGTGAATCTGTCGCTCTCATTCTGATTGGCTATCGGCCGGCTGCCGTCACGGGACACCCCAGTCAGCAGTCGGCTGCTTTCAACAATTCAAGAAACGATTTTTCAAAGCAGTATTTATTTAGCTGAAAGCTAACAACCTGATTATGAAAAAATATATCAATATAAAAACTTTTGCCTCCCTGGCTTTGGTAGGAGCGCTGAGCATTACCAGCTGCACCAAAGACTTCGACGAACTGAATACCAACCCCAACAGCCCGACGCAGATCGGGGCGCAGTATCTGTTGCCTTCGGGGATCGAGTCTTCCGTCGACCGCTACTGGGGAGGACGTGCCCGTTTCGAGCGGCTAAACATTGACGCCGCCGAGCTGTACGTGCAGCACTTCACGAGGAATATCTATTCCAACGAAGGAGACAATTTTAGCGTGTCGCCCGCCTTGGTGGCCAACAACTGGAAGAGCTTTTACAACGATGCGCTCCTGAATTTCCAGCGTATCATCATCCAGGCAGGCCCCAACGGCACCCAGCCCAACGCCAACTACGAAGGTGTGGCCCTGGTGATGCGTTCATGGGTGTTCTCGCTGCTCACGGATATGTACGGTCCCATTCCCTACACCGAGGCTTTGGCAGGTACTTCTGAAACGCCTATTTACAAGCCCGCCTACGATCCTATGGAAAAAGTGTACGCCGGGCTTTTGAACGACCTGAAAATCGCCAACGAAAAGCTTTCGGTTTCCGGCCCGGCTATTGCGGGTGACATCCTGTACGCTGGCAATATTCTGAAATGGAAGAAATTTGCGAATTCGTTGCGGCTACGGCTGGCCAACCGCCAGGCGGCCAAGAAACCAGCCGAGTCGAAGGCAATCATGGCCGAAATCCTGGGTGATGCGACCAAGTACCCCATCTTCACCAGCAATGCCGACAACGCCGCGCTGCAAACTACCTCCGTGTTGCCCAGTAACAACGAGTGGAATCAGGTGATGGTGCAGGATGGACGAACCGACTGGAACATCAGCTCGACACTGGCTGATAAGCTGAATGCACTGGGCGATTCGCGCATTACGGTGTATGCCAACCCTAACAAGGACGGCAAGTACCAGGGCCACTCCAATGGCTTGCCCGATGCGATCGCAACCAGCTATCTGGCGACCAGCTCCACCATCGGCAGCTACTTCGTAAAAGTCGACGCCCCCGAGGTTATCATGACTTACTCGGAACTCAATCTTATTCTGGCCGAAGCCGCGCTGGACGGCGACATCACCGGCGATGCCAAAGCGTATTTCGAAAAAGGGGTTACGGCTTCTTTTACACAATATGGCCTGACTGTTCCGGGCGATTACTTTACCAAAGTCGGGGCTGTAACCCGCGAAAAGGTACTTGAGCAGAAGTGGATTGCCCTCTTTGGTCAGGGCATCGAAGCCTGGATCGAGAAGCGCCGCACGGGTTTTCCCAAGTTCCCCGCTTTCGACAGCCGCGCTGTACTGGACAACGATGGTATCATGCCAACCCGTTTTCCGTACCCCAACTCGGAGTACTCGCTCAACCAGACCAACGTGGAAGCTGCCGTCGGCCTGATTGGCGGAACCAACGACATGAAGACAAAACTCTGGTGGGCAGAAAACTAGAAGGAGTGGACAATGAACAGGGCGGGGCCGTGAAACCTGTCAGCCCCTTTGCCCTGTCGGTAACACCAGTCCACTGTTATCAATCTCATAGTGATTATCTAACATCTCATAATTCATGAAAAAGATCCTTTCATATTCCCTGGTACTATTAGTGGCGGTTTCTTTTGCTGCCTGCAAAGTAGACGATCCTTTTGTGGATCGGGTGGTGGCCCCCGTGCTGGTGGACATCGTTGGAGCTTCCTTTGGAGCACCGCTCTCGAGCGAGCCCACGGTTTCTTATGCGACCAGCGGTAAGGTAATGCTAACGGCCCGGTTGCTGGAACTGGACAAGAGCGGAATCCTTGACAAGAACATCGGGATAGACTCCATCCCGGTGGCAAATATTCCGATGAAAATCACCCTACGCAACGGCGCTTCACTGGGTGAAGTCACTTCAAATGCACAAGGCGTTGTTTCGCTCGAAAAGACCTGGGCCGAACTTGGGGTTGCATCGCCCAAGGCGGGTACCGTGGTCAAGATTTCGTGGTCGGGAAACTACAAGGGGATCGCATTTACACGGTTATCTCAGGTGCAGGCAAAGTAAGATTAACTACGGCGGGCGGGGCTAATTGATTGGTCCCGCCCGTTTTATCGTACTGCATGTCCAAAATTGGAGTTAGGGTAGTTTAAATTAGAATATTTTACAAATCTTTAACTATGCGGAATAATTTCCTAATAGTCAATATGTTCTGTTCTTAAAAAAATTGTCTAATTTCGTTCTTACAAAAGAATAACGCTGTTTTCAACCTTTACACAAAATCAACCTTTATAATCCTGCTTTATCCCATGTCACAAAACATCGACCGCCGCAGCTTGTTGAAATCGGGTCTTCTTACTTTAGGTGGAATGGCCGTTGCTCCTCACCTGAAGGCCGGCGCATTTGCCAATGCGCCGCTCTATCTCGACCGCTCCAACCGGATCTACCGCAGCCCGCTGCTGCGTGAGCACTTTCTGAACGGACAATCCTTTGAGAAACTGGACGCCTCAAAGATGATCGCCAAGCTGAACGCCAACGAGAACCCCTACGGACCTCCCGCTGCTGCGATGGAAGCTGTAAAAGAATCAGTGAACGGCGGCAACCGGTACGCGTGGCGCGAACTTTACGACTTGATTGGTAAAATCGCCAAGAAGGAAGGCGTGAAGCCCGAGAACATCATGATGGGCCCCGGGTCGTCTGATTTGTTGGAAAAAGTGGCAATCGTTCTCTTCAAAGACGGTGGTAACGTTGTGTCGGCAGACCCTTCCTATATGTCGCTGATGAATGTGGCTAAGTCGGTAGGAGGAACCTGGAAAGCCGTTCCCTGCAACGACGACTGGTCGCACAACCTGAAAGCCATGGAGGCGGCAATCGATAAAGACACGAAGCTTGTCTATATCTGTAATCCCAACAACCCCGTGGCCATGATCACGCCAGGCAAAGAATTGGAAGATTTCTGCTCGCGTGTGTCCGAGAAAGTACCCATCTTCATCGATGAGGCATACATCGAACTGGCCGTGGGAGCCGATACCAAGAGTATGGTGGGCCTGTTGCAGCAAAACAAGAATGTCATCATTGCCCGTACTTTCTCCAAGATCATGGGCATGGCGGGTCTTCGTATCGGCTACATCGCCGCTCAGACTTCCTTCCTCGACCAGATCCAGGACATCACACGGGGTGGAATGGGCATCGCCTATACGTCTATCGCAGCGGCTTCTGCGGCTATGGATGATAAAAACTTCCAGGACAACACCCGCAAACTGAATCACGAGGCAAAGCAGTACCTGTTCGCCAGCCTCGACAAAATGGGTTATAAGTACATTCCTTCCTATACCAATTTCGTGATGTTCCCTATCAGCATGGATGGTAAGGAGTATCTCAAAAAAATGGGTGAAAAGGGTGTCATGGTGCGCTCATTCGATATTAAAGATCAAACCTACTGCCGCGTGAGTATCGGCACGATGGACGAAATGAAGATGTTCGTCAGCGCGCTGCAGGACATTAGCTAATTTTATTTTTCCGGCTCTTTGATGGATTTGATGTCTCCTGTACGATACTTCAAGACATCAAAGAGTCTTTTTTTTGCCCGTTTGGCCATCTAATTTTCCTATCCTACCACCATGAGCGACGCCTTACAAAAAACAGTTACCCTGATTTTGCTGATTGTTCTCGGTCTTATCATCCGGGGCAAATTCAAGAATAAAGAACAACTGAACGGGATCAAAGAAATCATTCTTTCGGTAGCCCTGCCCGCAACGATTTTCATCGCCATGATGAAAATCCACGTGGAAGCGTCACTTTTCTTTATTCCGATTGCCGCCCTGGCCTTCAACTTTTTTGTCTACTATTCCTCTCCGCTGGTGTTTAATTTTTTCGGTGTCGAGAAGGATAGCTCCACCGGACGCACGCTGATGATGCTTTTGCCTTCACTCGCTCCCGGATTGTCAGCTTTCCCGTTTATCGCCGAATTTTTGGGAGAACAAGGACTAGCCAAAGCTGCGATGGCCGACGTGGGAAACAAATTTTTCGTGCTGATTTTCCTGTACATTATCGCGATGAATATGTTCCTGAAAAACAGCGTCAACGAATCGACGGACATGAAGGGGAAAATCAAGGATTTGTTGCTCAGTCTTGTCAAGGAGCCAATTAATATTCTGCTGGTTTTGGCGATCGTGTTACTCAGTCTTGGTGTTAGCTATGCCACGCTGCCTCCTGTTGTCGCTGATCTCTTTGACAAAACCAGCGCCATGATGACGCCCCTCGTACTTATTTTTATTAGCCTGGCTGTTCAATTAAAAGAAGGGCGCAAGCGACTGGTAATGACCATGCTGCTCTTCCGGGCAGGAATCTCGCTGTTTTTTAGTGCGGCGCTTATATCCCTGTTTAACATTGGCGACACAACGATGGTACTTTTGGCAGTGGTAGTGCCACTGAGTTCGGCTAGTTTCTGGCCTTTCGCTCACATTTCGGTTTTCAACCTCCGGGAAGAATCGAAGGGGATGTCCAAGGAGCGCCGTACTTTCGACGTAGAGTTGGCGGTGCTGATCCTGGCCTTCTCGCTGCCCTTCTCTACAATGCTCATTCTGGGAATCCTATCCACTGGCGTGCTATTCACGCATTTGTCAACAATCCTCATTGCGGCCGCCATACTTACGTCTTTGGGGATCATTCCCAACCTGGTCACCAAGGCTGCCTTCAAGCATTCGCCCTCCGAGGCATGATCCAAAACCCCTTACTTATGAGCAAATCGCTCGCATTCTTTTTTTTATTCGCAGCAGGGACAATCTCAGGTGTACGGGCTCAAAAATCAGCTACCGCAAGTGCGGGGGAGGATGTCGCTGTAAACCGGGTGCAGAAGGCAAAACGAACCAAGGGTAAAGCCGACTGGCTAACCGCCTTATACCTGCGCCCGGTCGAGCAAACCAAATCAATGCGTGAATACTCGCCACTGGTTCCCGCCCAATTGCTGGAAGGTCACGCTACGCTTTGCGTTGATACCCCCGATGGACCGAAAACGGTATCGCAACTCAAAAAAGGCGATGTGTTGTACCGATACGAACCCACTACCCGGTTGGTGAGCGCCTGGGAGGTCAGGATTGTGCAGCGAAAGGCCCGGCGGGCTGATGCACTTTATTCGGTGGAGAATGAGAGCAATTCACTGCTCTCAGACAAAAGGATCGCTTTGGGTAGGTAGTTTACCATTCGATTTTCAAACAAGAACGGCTTCCCATATGGGAGGCCGTTCTTGTTTGTCAGTATTGCTGTCTGGCCGGATGTTGTCAACTTTTCCACTCTTCGCGGGCATGACTACCATCGCAATAAGGTTTATTTTTTGAATAACCACAGCGGCAGAAGGCCGTCACATTCTCCTTTCTTTCTTCTTTACCCAAAGAATCCTTCACCAAAACTTCTCCGCGAAGCAAGAGTGGACCATTAGGTTGTACCTCAATGACGATTGGCTCACTCACTGTCGTCTCCGGGTGTCCGTTCCGACCCTGGACGCGGTCCATCCGGTAACTCAACGCCCCGGATGGACATTTCTCCACCTGGTTAATAATTGTGTCGGTGTCGGCACCCTGAATGTTGACCCAAGGCCTTTTTTGCGGGTCGAAGACCGATGGGAGACCGCGAAAACAAATGGCAGAATGGATGCATTTGTGTGGCTGCCACACCACCGTTACCTCGCCGTTGCCGTAGTTTTTAGTAATTCTTTTTTCCATATTCAATAAAACCTCCCCACGTACTTGTTCTCCACGATTGCCTTTCGCATCTGGTAAGGGTCGATGGGGCCTTGCCTGGCGTAAACGATCTTACCTCCCGGCTCCACAAGAATCGTATAGGGCAGCGCCCCTTGCCAATTCGGGTCTATGGCTTCGATGAGCTTGTACTTATCCTCAAAGTTAACGAGGTAGTTGGTGTTGGAGGCGTATTTCCCCTGCAAAAATTTCAAAACCTTATCCTTCTTATCAGGATTGTCGGCGCTGACGGAAACGAACTCGAAGTCGCGGCCCCGGTACATATGGTGCATGGTCATGAAGTCCGGGAATTCCGCTACGCACGGGCCGCACCAGGTGGCCCACACGTTGATGAGTCGCAGCTTGTCCGAGTCGTTCCTGATCAGTTTTTTAATGCCTTCTTCGTCGATCATATCCAGAGCAACGGGTTCTTTGGCCCATTTGTCGCGTTCAGTTGCCACGCCTTTTTCTTTCTCGGCCCATTTGAGCGAGCAGCCAAACGTTTTGGTGGTGGCAACGGGTGCAGGTTTTCCGGCCAGCATCGCTTCAATGGCGTTGCGGGCATCGTGATTTTTGGGAGTACCCGAGGGCTTCTCAACATCGTCGATGCGGCCCACATAGCGGAGCTTTCTTTCTTTGTCAAATATAAAAATATGCGGAGTCGCCACTGGGCCGTAGGCATTGGCTGCGGCCTGAGTATCGCCATCGTAGAGGTAGGGGAAGTTATATCCCTTTTCCTTGGCGCGGATTTTCATTTCTTCGTGAGTATCGCTCAGATCCGTGTAACCCAGCTCATCGAGCCGAATAGCGGAGGGGTCGTTGGATGAAATCGCCACGAGTTGCAGCCCTTTATCACCGTAGTCCTTCACCAATTGAATGACCCTATCTTCGTAGGCCTGCGCCGTTGGACAGTGATTGCAGGTGAAAAGGACAGCCAGCACGGGCGCTTTGGCAAAATCTTTTAGGGTGTAGTTCCTGCCATCCACGCCTGGCAGGTTGAAATCGGGGGCGGTAGCACCGATTTCCAGGGTGGGTGCATGGTTTTGGGCTGTTGCTTTGGTTTGGGCAAATACAGTCAGGATTATAAGCCCGCTCACGAGGAAGATGAATTTTCGCATAACTTTAAGATTTAGGATCAATTCGTGTACCTACCTCATGCAAAACGCAGTTAATACTAAAAATTACTGTCTCGTCTTTGAATTAATGAAATAATGACTGCACGTCGCCCGCAGAAGGTCAGACAATGGGCGGCTAAAACTGTACTCTTGCTTTTTGCTCAAAAACACTTGATAATGAACACTAAAATTCGATTTATATTTTTTTCAATGCTGGCTGGCGCTACCATTGCCGAAGCCCAAACAACCGCTTGGAAGCCCGTCGGTGATAAAATCAAGACCCGGTGGGCAAGCCAGGTAGACCCGGCAAAGCCCCTGCCCGAATACCCGCGCCCGCAGCTCATTCGTCCCGGCTGGCAGAACCTGAACGGTCTTTGGGACTACGCCATCACTCCCAAAAC
Organism: Persicitalea jodogahamensis; assembly: GCF_014651615.1. GTDB lineage: Bacteria > Bacteroidota > Bacteroidia > Cytophagales > Spirosomataceae > Persicitalea > Persicitalea jodogahamensis. The sequence continues at coordinate 856,981 of NZ_BMXF01000001.1, forward strand.
CATTTCTGATATTCCTCCGGCCACGTTTGACGGTAAAATTTTGGTACCCTTCGCTGTAGAGTCCTCGTTGTCGGGCGTGGGCCGCACGGTGGGCAGGGATAGCCTGCTGTGGTATCGCAGGATGGTTCCGTTTTCTGCTAAATTGAAGAGCGAAAAAACCCTGTTGCATTTCGGAGCCGTAGACTGGGAGTGCGATATATATGTCAATGGTAAAAGGGCCGGGTCGCACCAGGGAGGCTATGATCCTTTTTCGTTTGACATTACACCTTTGCTGGTAAAGGGCGAGCAACAGGAAATTGTGGTGCGCGTGTGGGACCCCACCAGCGACGGCCCGCAGCCGCGCGGCAAGCAGCTCAAACAGCCAAGGGGAATATGGTACACGCCCGTAACGGGCATCTGGCAGACGGTCTGGCTGGAAAAAGTACCGACGAGCTATATCGAGTCCACCAAAAATACCCCTGACATTGACAGGAATGTTGTAACCGTCTCGGCTGTGGCTCAGAATGCCCAGGAGGGCGACATTCTGCGTATCCGTGCCTGGGATAAAACCACGATGATGTCGGAGAAGGAAGTGGCTCTCGACGCCACCGCCGAACTACCCGTAGTGAACACGGTATTGTGGGAGCCCGGCAACCCTTACCTCTACGAACTGACGGTGGCTTTGGTACGCAAAAACAAGGTAGTCGATGAAGTGAGGAGCTACTTCGCCATGCGGAAGATCAGCCGGAAGGCCGACGCGCAGGGCATTCAGCGCATGCTCGTCAATGACAAATTCGTGTTTCAGTACGGCCCGCTGGACCAGGGGTGGTGGCCCGACGGTCTCTACACGGCACCGACCGATTCGGCGCTGCTGTTTGATATCCAGAAGACGCGGGACATGGGCTTCAACATGATTCGTAAGCATGTGAAAGTGGAACCTGCCCGCTGGTACTACCACTGCGACCGCCTCGGGATGCTCGTATGGCAGGACATGCCCAGCGGCGACCTGGGGAACCAATGGGAGTCACGGCCCGGCGTCGAGGGAAAGGGCACTGAGAAAGATCGAAGCTCATTGTCAGAGAGTATTTTCCGCCGCGAGTGGAAAGCCATTATGGATGCTAATCATAATTTCCCCTCCATCGTCGTGTGGGTGCCCTTCAACGAAGCCTGGGGGCAGTTCAAGACCGAGGAAATCACCAAATGGACGGAAGACCATGACCCCAGCCGCCTGGTCAACAGCGCCAGCGGCGGTAATTTTCACTACGTTGGTGACATTATCGACATCCACAACTACCCCATGCCGGTTATGCCCGCACCAAAACTTTACGGAAAGGAGCAGGTCATCGTGCTGGGAGAATTTGGCGGCCTGGGGCTGCCCGTCGAGGGCCACACCTGGCAGGAGAAGGACAACTGGGGCTATCAGACCTTTAAAAACGCCGACGAACTAACCCAGCGTTACGAAGGCTTCATGAACGATTTGGTTGACCTGATTAAGAAAGGCCTCTCGGCGGCGGTCTATACACAAACTACCGACGTGGAGGTAGAAACCAATGGTCTGATGACTTATGATCGGGAGGTAATCAAGATACCGGTCGAAAAACTTGAAGCCGTGCACGGGAAACTGTATAATTCTTCGTTGGTAGAGATGAAGAAGTAATGTTAAACTATCAAAAAATGGAGGACGAAATCGAAGAACTGCATGAGAATCATACGTTCATTTTTATGGAAAAGCCACAAGTGGCTATGAAAAAGCCAATATTGCTACTAAAACGAGATTTGACTAAACCAATTTTGCAAGCTCTAGACAGAATTGAGAAAATTAGGCAAAGAAAGGCTAATAATGTTGACAGCATCATACTTGAAGGGCTTTTTGTATTAGCCGTATCTTCTTTTGAGAATTCATTGAATGATACATTACGAATTTTACTTCTTAATATTCCCCAAAAATTAGATATTAAAAGTGAGAATATTACAAAAAAAGATCTAATAGAAGGAAGCCCTTTAAAACAAGCAGTAGAAAATAGAATTGTGGCAATTAGCTACAAAAGCTTGCAAGAGATGCTGAATTTATTCGTAGAAATAACAGGAATAAATGAGTCTACTGTCGCTGAAAATGAGATGAATGAACTTTTAGAAATTAAAGCAACTAGGAATTTACTTATTCACAATAATCTCGTAGAAAATTCAATTTATAATCAAACTTCTGGACCAAATAGAAGATCACCAGTTGGAATTGAAAGAAAATTGGTGATTGACCAAGACTATCTCTATCAAGCTTTAAGTTTACTTAGAGATCTTCTTAGAAGACTTGAATGTGAATTATCAAGAAAATACATTCATTATACAAAAATTAGAGCAATTAAAGCACTATTCAACTATGTTTTTCAAACACCAGTAATGGTTTTTGAGAATGAGTTCGAGGTTGACATCACAAAAGACACTATTGGATTAATAAAAAGCTCAGATAGAAAAAAATCGCTCTCGTCGAGCGAACGCTTCTATTATGATATTTGGATCGCACATTCCCATGGAAATAAATTTGAGCTTGAATCAGGTAAATTTTTTAGTATAAGTGACAAAGATAAATTTGCTTACTTTATCAAGAACATAAATCTACTAATGCCCTAAAAACCGTAAGATATTGTACTACTAAAACACTTACAGCAAACGAACATAACTCTTAAACATAAGTAATGACGCAGTTTTTATGTTTAAGAGTTACCAGAAATTTTTACGAATACTTTACGAATGACGAAAATATCTACTCTTGAAGAGTCTCGACTCTTAGAACTTGATGAACAATTTACCAAAGAGCTCGAAGGGATGCTTCCCGAAGTCTTACATAAATTTAGTATCGAAAAGGGCAAAGAATGTTCAATTCATTCATTGCATGGAACAATAGGTAGTAAAAATAATACATATGTAGATAGTGTGCATACTCAGTTTAGTGATCCAAATGATTTTAAAGCAAAATGGATAAAAGGCTTTATCGAATATGTAGGAGAAAAAAGATATACGCCACTTCGTAATTTGTTAAAGGATAGTACATTCAGAAAATATACGCTTACATTTCTCGAAAGAAATTTTTATCGTAATTTACTGGAAAGAACAAGAAGTAAGCCAAATGAAAACTTGTGGAGTATCTGGTTTGGAAGTGGCAAGTTTTTCTGGGGGCTTATTATTGCACCAGTTCTAAAGTTTGATGGCTGGACTAATGATATAAGTGAAATACGAAGGGCAAATTTTATGTATTGGACAATTGGGCACGTTATAGCAACTGGGTTAATTGACCCAGAAAACAATGAACTATACACGTTTAGTACTTTACTCGACTTACTTAATTTCTACAAGAGAATTTTAAAACGAATTTCAAACTCATTGTATGAAAAACAAATATTTGATTTGTATGTAGAATATTTAAAAAATGCGGAGGATCCTTTTTCAGAACCGTTTTTAATTCCTGAATTGAGATATGCTGGTTTAGAAGTCGAACATGAATATAGATTAGATTTTACAATTCTGAATTCACACACAATGGAAATGATTGGGTTTGAATTTAGTCCACATTCAACACATATGGCTGTTTCAAAAATTAAAAATAAGAAACAAATTGAGGTGAATGCTGAACTTAGTAAAAAGTGGGATAAAGAAATGAGCAAACGAAATAAATACTTCTCAAACTACGGTATTATAACTTTAACTTTTACTGACACCAATTTAATAAACATTGAGAACTGTTTTTCTATTATGAAGAAGTATTTATCAAGTAGACCAGAAGTTGGAGTGAATTTGAACGAGCAAATTGAAAGTCTTGATACTCTTTTAGATAGAGATAATCTATAATTAAAAAAAATATGTAATTGTATAGATAAAATGGGAGTTAAAATAAATTTAATTAAATTTTATGATTTGTTTTTGGTAGAAGTGCATTTATTGGTGGGTGAATTATTCTTTTAAGAATTGAGGTATCAGGCTTAGCAGAGTCGAAGTCCGTCTGTATGGACTGGCTTTGACTTCGCTAAGCCTGACATCCTCCTAAATATAAACCCCACTTTATATCCATACTCGTTCATCGATAATATTTTCCTTTAGAGAATAAACATACATTGAATCAACCTTCTTGATCTTCAATGCGGTAGAAAGAATACGGCGCTCGCAAGGCGTAGACCGATTACTAAATATTCAATCCTCTAAAAACTACCCTTTTCCCCCCTTGCAATAGGATATTAATCCTGCGGATACTAGCTGCACATGGGTTGGACAAAAACGCTGCCGCTGCTGCAACCTTTGCAGTCTCGGCGAAGTTAATCTACTGTGATTTCTGCGTTTGCTCGGCTAGATCGCCGGACGTTTTCTATTAGGCATTGGAAAGGATAGCACCACTCACCGATCGACCTCCCCTAAATTCAGGTCCAACGACCCGACTACAGCCACCAGGTCGGCAATCAGTCCGCCTTTGGATATTTCGCCGATGACGGAAAGGTTATGAAAACTGCATGACCGTGCCTTGCAGCGCACGGGAACGTCGGCGCGGCCATCGGTGCGGAAAAAGTAGCCCAATTCGCCCTTGGGGTTCTCGGCCCGCACGTAGAAATCCATCGCCTTGGGTCGGATTTTCTTGGGTACCAGCGCCTGCGGGTCGAAGTTACGGGTGCGAGCATGCACCGCAGTCAGTTTTTCCAGGCACTGCTCGATAATCTTTACCGATTCCCAGCACTCGGCTACACGCACCCAGTTACGGTCCCAGCAGTCGCCGAGAGTACCCGCTTCGCCCTTGCCGATGGGAATATCAAAATCCAGTTCTGGATAGACGGAGTAGGCATCCACGCGCCGGAGATCGTAGCGCAAGCCTGAGCCGCGCAGGATTGGCCCCGTGCAGCCGTAGTTGATGGCCGTAGCGAGCGAAAGTATCCCGACATTAGCGGTTCTTTCAATAAAAATTTTGTTCTCGATTACAAGTTGCTGCAACTCGACGAGTTTGGGTTTGAGGTACTTGATAAACTCCCCGCAACGCTCTTCGAAACCAACGGGTATATCGTAGAATAAACCACCAATCCAGATGTAGTTGTACAGCATCCGCGCTCCGCAGGTCCATTCCAGCAGTCGCAGAATTTGCTCGCGGTCGCGCATCATCCACAGAAAAGGCGTGTAAGCCCCGATGTCCATTGCGTAAGTACCAATAGCAATAAAGTGTGATGCCAGTCGGTTCAGTTCAGCCACCAGAACCCGAACGTACTCCACGCGTGGCGGTATGTCGTCCTGGATTCCCAGCATACGCTCTACGCCCATGACATAGGCGTGTTCGGAGTTCATGGCCGCCGTGTAGTCCATGCGATCTACGTAAGGGATGATCTGGTTGAAGGGCAGCGACTCGGCGTGTTTCTCGAAGCACCGGTGCAGGTAGCCAAGGTGCGGCACCACGTCCATGACGACTTCGCCGTCGGTTATCACTTCCAGCCGCAATACGCCGTGCGTGGACGGGTGTTGCGGGCCAACGTTCAGCACCATTTCTTCCTTTCGCAAATCGCCGGGCTGGTACTTGTTAGGTTCCGAGTTGGCAAGATGTTCGGGGCGGTAGTCGTATTGGATGGCGTCGTTCATAAGACGAAGGTAATCAATGCGTGAATGAGTGAATGCGTGAATGGGTGAATATTGTCATTAGTACAGCTCCCCCTCATGATATGATTTTAGCTTTCATCGATTATTTTTTGGCGTTTCCCTATTCCTGTAAGTATTATTTCGCCCGAAAATTCTTCCTAAGATTAAAAAAGCTCCATTACTCCATCCTCCTTTCCTGCTTCTATGCTGAAAAAGACCCCGATTCTTCCCTTTGTCCTTATCACCAGCTTGTTCCTGATGTGGGGCCTGGCCAACAACATGACCGACACGCTGCTCTCGGCATTCAAGCGGATCATGAGCATGACCGACTTCCAGACTACTTTCGTGCAGTACGCTTTTTACGGGGCGTATTTCTGCCTGGCGATTCCGGCGGCTATTTTAATAAAAAAATACACCTACAAAACGGGCATCCTCATTGGTTTGGGAATGTTCATCGGTGGCTCGTTGCTATTCTACCCGGCCAGCAAAACGATGGTGTACGGGCACTTCCTGGCTGCGCTCTTTATTCTGGCGGGTGGATTGTCGCTGCTGGAAACGGCGGCCAATCCCTACATCATCGCCATGGGACCGGAGGAAACCGGGACGCAGCGACTCAATCTGGCTCAGTCGTTCAATCCCATCGGCTCCATCATCGGCGTCTGGCTGAGCAAGCTATTCATTTTGTCCAAGCTTAACATGGCCGGCGAGGCCGAACGCGCTTCCATGTCGCCTGAGCAACTGCAGGCCATTCAGTCTGAAGAACTGACGGGCGTAATGGGGCCTTACGTTGGGGTGGCGTTTTTCCTGGTAATCATCTGGCTGTTGATATTCCTTAACAAAATGCCCACCGCCTCGGACGAAAACAGCAAGTTTGACTTTGGCGATGCCTGGCAACGCCTTCGTCAGAAGCGGCATTATGTCTGGTCGGTTGTGGCCATGTTTTTCTACATCGGGGCGCAAATCGGCATCTGGTCGTTCACGATTCGCTATGTCATGAAAGAACTAAACCTTAACGAGGAACAGGCTTCCAGCTACTACCTGGCCGCTCTGGTACTTTTTCTGTTATCACGCTTTGTCTGCACCTACCTCATGCGGTTCATCACGCCGCGTCGTTTGCTGACAAGCCTGTCGGTACTTGCCATGATCCTGACCGGTACGGCGATGGCCACCGGTGGTTATGTGGGTGTATACGCCCTGATAGGTATCTCGGGGTGCATGTCGCTGATGTTTCCGACCATCTACGGACTCGGGCTGCAAGGCCTGGGCCAGGATACCAAAATCGGCGGCTCAGGTCTTATCATGGCCATTCTGGGTGGCGCAGTACTAACGGGCGTGCAGGGGCAAATTTCCGATGCCACGGGCAGCATCAACACGGCCTTCATAGTGCCGCTGCTTTGCTTTGGCGTAGTGGTGTACTTTGCGGTGCGGGAGGCAAAAGTGGCAACCCAAAAGGGCTGACCTGTGCCCCAATATAAAAAAAAGGCTGCTCTCGTTTTCCAGCGAGAGCAGCCTTTTTTTTAAGATAAGGAGAACTACAAAGAGTTAATCCACCTCCCGAGCTTTTCTACTTCGTCCTTAGGTACCTGCGTCATGGGAGCCATCGGTGGGTAGCCAGGCCAGTTTTCAGGCTGCGGCTTATACACCAGCTCCACGATCTTGCTGATGGGGTACTTTTTCTTGGCCACTTCCGAGTAGGCTGGGCCGACGAGCCGCTCGTAGGGCTTGTGGCAAGCCGAGCAGGTATTCTTGTTGAGGAGAGCCGCTATGTCCGCCGGAACAGGCTTCTGCTTGGGAGCTTCGTCAGCTTTGGCAGGCTCCTTTTCCGAAACCTCGGCGATGGTTTTTCCGGCAGTTTCGGGTATTCCTTCCGTGAGGGCGGTGCTGGTGCCTTGCTCTGAATCTGCGTTTTCGGTTACGGAAAGGGAATTGATGGAGTCAGGGTTGACTTTCAAATCCTGGTCTCCCCGATCAGCGAAGGTCTCATCATTATCCGAACGCGGCGTGAAACTTCCGCTCCCGGCGCTTTCTTCACGTTCGGAGCGGCCTTCACCATAAAATCTATCGTACTGAGCCTTGTCCTCCTTCGAAGAGCAATTTGTCCCGGCGTACCCTACAAAGGCAATAGAAGCCAGGAGGGTGAGTTTTCTGAGTGTCATGGATATTCTGATTTTGGTAAAAAGTAGGTAGAGGAAGATTTTTAAAAAATTATGCCCAAATTCTCTGTGAAGGCAGATGAATTTGAACGAGGCATCAATAAAACACAAACCTCGCATTTTTTCTTAATCCAAAAAGAAAAAAGTGGATTTTGCGCACAAATTAAAGTGGTGCCCCCCGCCTTAGTAGACTATATGACAACAGATTTTGTTTTTTTGAAAAAATGATTTTGCAAACTTGCTGAGAAATCTTACTTTTGCAATCCTATTTGTAAAAACGAAGAAACGCAATGGCTAAGAAAGGCAATAGAGTACAGGTAATACTGGAATGCACCGAGCAAAAGGGATCGGGCGTACCGGGGATGTCGCGCTACATCACCACCAAAAACCGCAAGAATACGCCTACGCGTATCGAATTGAAGAAATTCAATCCCTACATGCGTAAATACACGCTGCACAAGGAGATTAAATAATTCATAAACATTAACCGCACAGAGACATGGCTAAGAAAGTAGTTGCAACCCTGAAAAAAGAAGGCGGCCGTACCTTCGCCAAGGTAATCAAGGCGGTGAAGTCGCCCAAAACCGGAGCCTATACCTTTAAGGAGGAAATGGTGCCGACCGACCTGGTTCAGGACACTTTGAAGAAATAAGTAAGACCGGCCCGTTGGGCCTACTTTGCGATTCAATGCATGAAAAGTCCCACGCGGGACTTTTTTTGTTTTAAATTTGGGGCAAGATCACCTCATTCCCCTCCACATCTAAAGGTGGGTAACCACAAAGAGCATGGCCCTATTTGGTTTTTTTTCCAAAGAGAAAAAGGAAACTCTCGATAAAGGACTGGAAAAGTCCAAGGATAGCATTTTCAACAAACTCGCCCGCGCGGTGGTCGGCAAGGACACCGTGGACGAGGATGTGCTGGACGAATTGGAAGAAATCCTGATTACCTCCGATGTGGGCGTGGGGACGACCGTCAAAATCATCCGCCGTATCGAGGCCCGCGTGGCCGCCGACAAGTACACCTCTACGGGTGAACTGGACAAAATCCTGCGTGAGGAAGTAGCCGCTTTGCTTTCCGAAAATCCCAGCGTTGGCGTAACTGATAGCTTCGAGACCGAGCATCTGCCCAAGCCCTACGTCATCATGGTAGTAGGCGTCAACGGCGTGGGTAAGACAACTACCATCGGTAAGTTAGCGCACCAGTTTCAGCAGCGGGGCCGCAAAGTGGTGTTGGGTGCCGCCGATACCTTCCGTGCCGCTGCCGTGGCCCAGCTGAAGCTCTGGGGTGAGCGCGTGGGCGTTCCCGTCATCGACCACGGCATGAATACCGATCCCTCTGCCGTAGCCTATGATGCTCTGAAGAAAGGTGTGGAGATTGGTGCCGACGTGATCATTATCGACACCGCCGGGCGACTGCACACCAAGGTGAACCTGATGAACGAGCTGGGTAAGATCAAACGTGTTATGCAGAAAGTACTTCCCGACGCTCCGCACGAAGTAATGCTGGTGTTGGATGGCAGCACGGGTCAGAACGCCGTGATCCAGGCCCGCGAATTCACCAAAGTCACGGATATCACCTCACTCGCCGTTACCAAACTTGATGGTACTGCCAAAGGCGGCGTCGTGGTTGGTATTTCCGATGAATTCCAGATTCCTGTCAAATACATCGGGGTAGGGGAGAAGATGGACGACCTGCAGGTCTTTGACCGCGAAGAATTCGTGGACTCACTTTTTAAGCGCTGAGGACACAGAATCGCACTACCACTTTTTCAGCCCCAGCAGTTTCTCCCCCAATTCATTTAATTCCGCCGTACCGTATTTGGTTTGTTCCCAGCGACGCGGGTCGCCGGGGAAAGCGTAACCCTCAGGAGCAATACGGTCGCGCCAGGAATTGACGCGCCATTGGCGAAGTACCTCATTCTCCTCCTCGGCGGGCATCATCGATATATATTGCGCAATACGCACTTTGTCCTGCGATAAGTTAGGCCGGATGCCGTGTGGCTGGGCGCTATGGAAAATCAGCAGATCGCCCGCTTCCAGCTTTACCTTCACGAGCTGGTCCTTAAACTGCGAAATGTCCGGCTGAAAGCGATTTCGGTCTTCGGGTTGGGTAAGTTTCCAGGTATCGTAGGTGCGGAAGAGCTCCGGAATGCATTGGAAGCCGCCCATATTTTCGTCGGTCTGGTCGGCCAGAGCCAGCACGCCCTGCACATTTTGGGGCTTAGTTCCGGGGTCGTAATCCCAATGGATGAAGCCCTTGTACTCGAAGCCAGGCCGGATAGGGAAGTTCAGGTTGGCGCGGTCGATGGTTACCCATAATTTCTCGGTTCCCCAAATATCCACGAAGGCGTCGTACACCCGCTGCATCTGCCGGTTATTCCACAGGCTTTGGTGGTTATAGACCTCCACCATGCCCGTTCCGGCCAGCTCTTTCATTTGCATTTCGGCGCGGGGCGGGGTGTACCAGGTAGTTGCATCGTCAGGGTCCTTTTCCTCGAATTCCCACAGAAACGCTGCCGTTCGGCGTGCCTGATCTCGCGGCACGGCGTTCTTGACTACCACGTAGCCGTTCTTTATCCAGAAGGCCCAGTCTTCTTCACTCAGCACGCGTAGCGGCTCACCGTTGGGGCGGTCGCTGAGTCTGACTTTGCTGCTTTTGGCGGTTGAGGGATTGCCGGGAATGTCTTTGTGAGCATTGCCCGGGATCATGCCTTCGTGCTTGCTTTTCGTAGTCGATGATTTGGACATTGAATATACTTCAAAGCTGCGGCGGTCTTTTTTATAATGGGATATCCGAGAATACCACTCTGCTGGGACTAGGCTGGATAGATGACGAGAATCAGTTTAGGCTTCTCTGACGGTGAATTGAGCGCGAAAATATTTTTCTGTTTAACTTTTTATAAGAAAATATAAACAAAAAAAGTAAACACAAAGTTGGTCATTTTGAAAGCGCAGCCGATTGGCTGTGATCATCATTACAAACTAATTAGAAAATGAAAAAGCAAACAATTTTGTGGAGAATGACCCTGGCGATGATGCTGGGATGTGTGGCAATGTTCAGCGCGAATGCGCAGACAATGACGGGAAAAGACCTAGCGACTAGTGCAGGAATGTCCGAGAATCACAGCACTTTGCTGGCTGCCCTAAAAGCGGCCGGGCTGGCCGACCAAGCTTCCAAGCCTGGTCCTTTTACGATTTTTGCTCCTGAAAATAGCGCTTTCGAAGCACTTCCAGACGGCACAGTAGAAACGTTGCTCAAGCCTGAAAACAAGAAGATGCTTTCCGGAATCCTGCTGTACCACGTGGTGCAGGGAAGCGTGATGTCGTCAGACCTGAAAGATGGTCAGAAAGTAAAAACCGTGAACGGTGATATGCTGACGGTGCGCATGAAAGACGGCAAGGTGATGCTGGAAGATGCCAAAGGCGGCATGGCCACCGTCACGACTGCTGACATCAAAGCTACCAACGGCGTGGTACATTCCATCGACACGGTGCTGATGCCTTCAAAGTAAATTTTGACAAATAAAATTTGTCAGTAAAAAACGCCCTCGACCAACGTCAGGGCGTTTTTTTATTTGACTTCTACCAATCGCCAATACGGTGGCCCTTCCTGCGTTACTTTTCCCGTTTCATCGAGCACTTGCAGCGATACGCGGTACAATCCGTTGGGAACGTCTTTGGGAATATTAATTGTTGGCTTGCCCTCTTCATCCCCAAATTTCAACAACTCTGATTTTGCAAATTGGATTTTCGTCGAATCCTGAACGGAAACCATTTTAAGGCGGGTCGTGGGGGCCTTGCCATTGAAAGTTATCAGTGCGTAGTTATCCTTCGTAAGAGCCTGAGGGCCTTTCAACGAACAGGGGTTTAGGAACCCGAGAATTTTACTTATTTCAAAAGGCATCACCTTTTCAGTAGTTACGTGAAGCAGATAGCAATAGATAGTATTTCGGAAAACCTTGTCCCGGAAGTGAACAGCATAGTGCCCCGGAGCAAAAGATGCTGGTAGTTTCATGATAGCTTCAACTCCGTAGTTCCCATATTCAATTTCCGGCAGCATCACTGCTTTATCATCTTTATCCAAAATTTCAATATCCAGGTTTTCAGCGAACAGACTCCGCCCGGTAAAAACAAAATTCTCACCCGGATGTACTCGAGGTACGTCTTTTGACTCCCAATTCATGACAATGACCGGGCCATTTTTTATAGTGAATGACTGCGGGACTTTTAGTACACTGCGGCTAGCAGTTACGAACTCGACATTGTAAGTACCCGGAACCACCTCCTTCATATAGTTGAAGAAGTTGATGATGAGCCTGTTCGCAGGTTCATTCCATCCACGCTGAAATAAGGGCAGCGCCATACCTTGGGTGTTGAGAATATCAAAAGAAGTACTGTCCCCAATAATTGTTTCTCCGGTTTTGAGATTAGTAAACTTCACTCGAGTAGGAAGCGGATTGGCATGCAGATTTTTAAACGGAACCGAGAGTACCATCGCGACGGCAAGGTCACGATCCGTGTAGCCTGAGAGCGCGGCCGCATCTATTTCGAGCGGTCCAGAAGGAGTAAATTCTAATGTATAAGTCACCAGCACATTTCCTGAAGGCCATTTATCGACCAGCTGGAGTTGTCGGCATTCCAAGCATTCCATGTTGAAGGCTTTATACCATTGTACTTCCTTTAAGTAAGCCTCCCCTGTGAAATTCACTTTTGGATGCATGCTGTTAGGAAGCAACGGCGGCAGCTTTACCTTAATAATGTGCCTCTCATGATCGATAGTGACGTCCTTTGGTGGAATTCCTGGAAATTCAACTGAGATAATCCGGGGGGTACTTCCTGCCGAATCAAGCTCCTTGGGCTTACAACTCACACAAACGACCAGCAGCGTCGCCCAGGCAACAAATCTAGTAATGCGTTTCATAGGACTCATGGTAGGTTTACAACTGGTTAGTAAGTAGTGCTTCGGGTGACCAGGTACCGGAAGCCCAGGCTGATACTACCAGAGGAGAGGTTGGGGGAGAGGTTATAATTAAAAAAACTACCCTTTCTATTGGTAGGTCTGCCAGAGTTCTGCGTAGTAGATTCGGTGTTTCTCCAGCCCGCCGAAATACTGATCGGGTTGGCGAAGGCAAAGCCGCCGTACAAGGCCCATTTGGGTGAAAGAAGCCAGGCTACTCCGGCGCTGACATCAGCCCCTAAGGTGAAGGTATTGGTCTGGGTTCTGGTAAAGGCGTTTCCGTTCTGCTGGTCGTCTTGGTTTTGGAGAGTATAGCTGAGATTGAAACCAGGACGTACATAGAGCGCAAACTTGTCAGACAGGGACTTGTAATGTTCCACGAAACGGCCTCCGCCAAATCCAATACTTTGTAAGGTAGGAGCAGGATCATTTGTATTTCCTGAATATTGTATTTTGGCGAGAGACAAAGATTGATTCAACGTCCAGCCAATGGCTCTGTTTTGATCGGTAAAGTACCCGGAGCTATAACTGATATCATGGGAGTAGTTGCCGAACTGGCTATCTCCATACGTGCTGAGGTATTTGCTGTCGCTCAAGGAAAGATTGAACCCTCCCTGAAAAAAAATCTGCCCGGCCTTGAACTGAGCCTTCGAGAGGATTGGAAAGAGTATGGAGCTGGCTAAAATCAAGAAATTTCTCATAGCGCGTTCAGTTCGTTTTAGGAATAAGGTACTTGGCGATTCTTATCGTGAAGTAGCTGGGAAAAGAAGTGGAGAGCCCCGTCGAAAACTGAAGCCTTCTTCCTGAATCCTGCTCAAAATCGGTGTACTCCGTATAGAATGAGAGTACGTTGGCATACCCCTCGATTGCCAGGTTGTTCTTTGGGAAAAAGTAAACCAGCCCGGGTTTTACACCCAATTCATATTTCCAGTTGTGGCTATTGTCCGCAAACGGATTAGCCGGAGTTGTTTTCGATTTATTCCAAATGTAGCTAGGGCCGATCTCGGCGTGCAGAAATACCGCCCACCGTTCACCTACGGACTTATACTTTCTGACAAAGGGCAGGATACCAATGGATTGACTAGTCGCAGATTGGCTGGTACTCGAATTGGGCGCCGATGTAATTCCGAAAGTGTGTTTATGCCAGCTGAAGCTGTACTGGGCGCCCAGACCGACCATGGTGGTAGGGTTTACGAATTTCCCCCATTGCAGCTCAGGCGAAATTGTGTGCTGATTGTCCGAAGAAGTCATGGAGCTATAACTGTCCCGGCTGCTACTGGTAGCTCCTTCGATGTTTATAGTCCCTCCCCAGTACCTGGTACCATCCTGCACCTGCGCCCACGCCACCGGCGGGCTGGCAAAGCAGCTGATTATTCCTAGTAGCAACAGTTTCTTCATAATTCATTGAGGTTTTTGGGTGGAAAGATACTCGCATCAGTAAATTTTGACAAATAATTAACAAAAATTAAACAAATATTTATAACCAAAATTAACTCTCACCATTCTGTACTATTTCTAGGTTTGCCTCTATACGAAAAGTCATCGAATGGTAAGCCGATTTTGGTAATTATTTGGGAGAGGTTAAAATCACGGAATGTCAAAAAGGGGAATTGTCGAGCATGAGAAAACAAGCATCTATAAGAACTGACTGACAGGAATTTTGTGAAAGTAAGCGCTTGCTCACCAGGACCCAAAAAATAGAAAAAGGGTTGGAAATAAGGAATAGCATTTTCCCTTTTCCAACCCAATGGTATCATTGCATTTGCCGAACTACCCTCAACCGTTGCCCAACTCAGGCGTGCCGGTCGATCTGTGACTTTCTTCCCACTTTGCCACCTGCTTCACCAGTACTTCGTTAATTCGCACGTAACTTTCGTGCGTCCAGCCCGCGACGTGGGGCGTTAGAACAGTATGCGGCGACGACCGCAGGTAATCAAAGGACTCCTGCTGGGGATTATTGAGTTGGCTAAGCTTTTCGTTTTCCAGCACATCAAGACATGCGCCCAGAATCTTATCACTCTTCATGGCCTGCACCAGGGCTTTGGCGTTTACGATCTCGCCGCGTGATACATTGACCAGGTAAAAAGGCTTGCTGAAGGCGGCGATGAACTTGGCGTCTACCATGTCGCGGGTCAGCTCGGTGAGAGGAATATGCAAACTCAGTACGTCGGCTTCGCGCTGGATTTCGGCTATGCTGGCTTCTTTGGCGTAGCGGTCACCGTAGTTGTCGCGGTACTTGTCATAGGCCAGCACCTGGCAGCCGAAGCCACTCAACCGTCGGGCGGTGGCACTACCGTTATTACCATAGCCAATGAGGCCGACCGTCATGCCCATCAACTCCACGCCTCGATTGCCTTCACGGTCCCAGATAGCCTGGCGCACTTCCCGGTCGGCTTTGTTAAGATTGTTGAACAACATCAATAGCATCCCTACCATATGTTCGGCCACGGCGTCGCGGTTGCCTGCCCCGGCGTGAAAAAGCTGAATACCCAATCGCTCGGTGGCCTCGGCGTCGATCAGGTCTAACCCGGCCCCGGCCCGGGCAATGAATTTCAACTGCGTAGCCTGCGTGAGTAGCTCCTCGTCGATGCGGGTCTTGCTGCGAATTATCAAGCCGTCGTAGTCGGCAAGGCCCGATATGATATCATTGCGCCGGAAGTCAGGATAATAGTCGTAAGTCCATCCCTGTGCCTGGAGCATGGCAAATAAAGAGGGGTGCATTTGGTCGGCAATCAGTATTTTCATGGGAGCAGGAGGATTTTTTGTAAATTGCCAGCCGTCGACCGGGTTATTTGTTGAAGATGCCGCTAAGCGACTTTGTTGGTTCTTGGCTGGGTTTGATTTTAATGATAAAACACCCGATCGAATATTGATCGGGTAGATCGTCAACAAATTTATGCCTTTCAATTAAAGATTCGGGCATAGGGTGATTTTATCGACACGAATAACCACGACACAAGCTTCATCTACTATCGATCAAAACTGATTCATTGGTTTTCATGAGTGATTTACAAGACCGAAAGCCCGTCATCGGGATCACGATGGGCGATTACAACGGCATTGGGCCGGAAGTGATCCTGAAAGCTTTGGAAGGCAACCAATTGTCGAAATACTGTACACCAATCGTGTATGGTTCTCTCCGGGTGCTCAATCGTTACCGCCATCTTTTGCGGATGAAAGAATGGAACCTCCAGAATATACAGAAGCCCGAGCAGGCAAACCTCAAGAACACCAATGTAATCACGTGCTGGAACGACCAGAAGACCGAAGCTGAACCGGGCAAAATAACTCCTGAGGCAGGACAAGGGGCATTCAAAGCCCTGAAAAGGGCGACTGACGACTTGCGGGCGGGGTATATCGATGCCCTGGTAACCGCCCCGATCAATAAGGACACCATACAGGGGGAGAATTTTAAGTTTCCCGGCCACACCGAGTACCTGGCAGCGGCCTTCGATACGAGGGAAGCGCTCATGTTCATGGTAGCCGACGACTTTCGGGTGGGGGTATTGACGGGCCACATTCCGTTGGAAAAGGTGAAAACGCAGATCACCAATGAGAAGCTAAGCAACAAGATTAATCAGATGCTGCATTCTCTCCGGAGCGATTTTGGCATAGTCAAGCCGCGTCTGGCCGTATTGGGCCTAAATCCCCACGCAGGCGAAAACGGCCTGTTGGGTACCGAGGAAAAGGACATTATCGAACCCGCACTAATCCGCTTCCGCGAAAAGGGAGAACTTGTTTTTGGTCCCTTTCCGGCGGATGGTTTCTTCGCTACTTCTGCTTACCGGCAATACGACGCCGTGCTGGCTATGTACCACGATCAGGGTCTGATTCCTTTCAAAACGATCGCTTTTAATGAAGGCGTCAACTTTACGGCCGGGCTCCCGGCTGTGCGTACATCGCCCGACCACGGCACGGCCTACGATATTGCAGGCAAAAACGTAGCCGACCCCGGTTCCATGCTCGCCGCCATCTACCTGGCGGGCGACGTTTGGGAATACCGTCAGGAAGCTGCCGACATTGCCAAAAATGCCTTGTTACACAAGCCGCAGGCTTCTGAGAGTCAGGCACCAGGAAAAGCGAAAAAGTCAAATCGGTATAGGTAGTTCTATTGGACAGGTGTTATACGTTTAGTCGTTTTTTTAAAAGCGAGTTATTCTATAAAAACCAGATGGTATTCAGTGAATTGTATTAAACAACTAAACATTAACAAATGCTAAAATCAATGACTGGCTACGGAACGGCCAATGTAGAGTCTGACACGCTATCGGTAACCGTCGAAATTAAGACCCTGAATTCCAAGTTTCTCGATATTTACTGCCGGACTCCTCGCCAATACTCCGAGCGGGAGATTGAAATAAGGAATCGACTGACCCAGCATTTGGAACGTGGCAAGGTGGAATTCAGCCTATCGGTTCAGCCCAAGGGCCAGGTCGCGGGCACGACTGTCGTAAATCGGGCCTTAGTTAGTGCCTACTACCAGGACCTGAATCTGACATCAAAGGATTTAGGCTTTGACGCTAATCCTACCGAACTACTAAGCCTGGCATTGCAAATGCCCAACGCCTACCAAACTGCCGTGGCCGACGAGAGTAGCCGTGATCAGGAATGGGAACTCATCCAGCAGGCGGTGACACAAGCCATAGAGAAATGCGACAATTTCCGTCAGCAGGAGGGACAGCTCACTGCCAACAAACTGATGGACTATATCGAAGCCATCCGCACGCTATTGGCAAAAGTGGCTGAGCAGGACGTGCACCGTATTCCCGCCGTGCGGGAGCGCCTGGAAAAACAGGTGAATGAGCTGGTGACTGCTGACAATTTTGATCCTAATCGCTTCGAGCAGGAGTTGATTTACTACATCGAGAAGTACGATATTTCGGAAGAAAAGGTACGGCTGACCAATCACCTGGATTACTTTACTGAAACTTTGAAATCAGCGGAGAGCAATGGTAAAAAGTTAAACTTCATTTCGCAGGAAATCGGTCGGGAAATCAATACGATAGGCTCCAAGGCCAACGATGCCACCGTGCAGCGGCTAGTAGTGCAGATGAAGGATGAACTGGAAAAAATCAAGGAGCAAACCCTGAATATCGTGTAGGCATGAGTGCGCATTTGACGGCGGATTTTTTTCAAAAACATGACACACTCACTTTGTCCCAACTCCTGCTCGGCTGCGAATTGGTACATGAAAGTTCTGCCGGACGCACGGCTGGTGTCATCGTTGAGACCGAAGGGTATCTTTGGGGAGACCCCGCCTGTCATGCGTACCGCCGTCAGACCAAACGCAACGCTGCCATGTTTGGCCCCGCGGGACACCTGTACGTCTATTTGATTTATGGAATGTACTACTGTGTGAACATCGTGAGTGGCAAGACAGGAGAGGGCGAAGCTGTGCTAATTCGCGCCCTCGAACCCACCGAAGGGCTTGATTTGATGCGGGAGCGGCGGAATCTCAATCCCAAGACATTACAGCCGCTGCTAAAAATGCGGAAAAAGCCGCTGGCTGAGAAAGATTTGTGCAATGGCCCCGGCAAGCTGGTGCAGGCAATGGGGATCCGGCCTGAGCATAATACCGATTCCTTATCAGAGGGGGGCATCTACATAACCCCGCCTGTCTTTTCTGACTTCGGAATGGTCACAACTACCCGTATCGGAATTACACAGGGAGCTAACCTACCTTACCGTTTCTATATAAAAGATAATAAGTACATAAGTAAAAGTTAATGACCTGACCCGTGCCCACCATTCTTCTTACGGGTACTTGGCAACTGGATTCGGGTAGTTTCGGTCTTTGCATTCAGGGAGGCTTCCCGGTTGTTAGTCAAAGACATGAGTGCTTGCCCTTTTCAAATTGTAGCATCATAGACTTCTGATTAAAGAGGGGCAGCTCACTGTCTTCATTGAATACGCTATTCGTTCCTTCACCCTTTACATTGGTGACTCTGGCAAAACTGCGGTTGTACAGTTTGATTCGCTCGCGGCCAGCAGTTCCTCTCCGGTCTGGGAATTAAGTGCGCGGACAATATTTCAACAAGTACCTTAGCGACCTTAACGGGAAAGAATACTTTCTATCAACTGAATAAGGCCTGATTTTCAGGTATCAATGCTCCTATTGCCGATAGGGGTGATGTTCGAGCTATGCATGTTTTGGAAAGGAAATTTAGGGGAACAAATTGCGCATAGAGCAATTTGTTCCTCAAATGGGGATAGGCATTCTTGAATTTCGTAAGACGTCGGAAATTGCTCGGTTATCGCCAATCTGCATTCCCATAAGTCACCGCCAACAAAACCTTTAATTGAGTCTTATTCAAGACTATATAATTTGATTCAAATATAAAAAATCATATATTTAAGGAAATTATTTCAAATTATTGCCACTTTGACAACAGATTTGTTACTAGATTTTGCGTTAAAGTGACATTATTGGGTCGCCAGCTAGGGTTAAATTAGGTTTATTGTGTTGCTGGTGAAGTTTTTTTATACATACCAATCCAAAGCGGTTCTTTTCGACGTATGTTCTAACTGTTAGCGATTCGGCCGTTTAAAGACCATTCTGGAAATTTCCAGATTTGCTCTCCCATTCCATTAAGTCCTCTCTTCCCGATTAAATAGTACAGTTGCCTCTGCAGGGGGATGCTATGCCTGTTGCGTAAGCTTTCTCAAACAACAGAGATCAAATTGCTGTTAATCAGCATTGTGTCATCCTTTTGTTCCTAATTAACTGACTTCAAATGAACCGAAATTTTTACCTCAATTCTTCTTAGTGCCCCCCCTGTACGAAGCGTGTTTTTCGCGGTACGATCTGTACAATCTTGCAGGAATGGCGTTTCCATCTTCATTCTTTCCATTTGCTGCACGACCGATTCAACACGGATACTTTCTTGTTCCGACTTGCAAGGTTTTACCTCTTTTCATTATTCACTTTTCACTTTTTTCACTATGCGCATGAATCCTATACCATTCGGGTCGCTCAGAACCGGCTTACTGAGTTGCGCCCTGCTGCTGACGACAATCGTCGGCTACGCATCCAGCCACCGCGAAGCCCCGCTCATTTCCCAGGACCCTCTGGCTGACAACACCGACGTGTACGCTTTTAAGAGTCCGGATGATCCTAACATGATCACGATCATCGCGAACTACATTCCATTCGAATCCCCCGAAGGCGGTCCTAACTTCTACAATTTTGGGACGAATGTCCGTTACGAGATTCATATCAAGAACCGGGCTGACACGCCAGGTGACGACATCACCTATCGCTTCACTTTCTATCAGGTCAACGAGGATCCCACGACTTTTTTCAACATCCGTTTGGGGAAGCAGAATCTCAAGACTACCTACAAATGTGAGAAGAGTATGGATGGCGGCAAGACATTTACCGCTATTGTTTCCAATGGTGTTGTGCCACCAAACAACATCGGCCCACGATCTATTGAAGGCGCTGCGGGACTAAATACTACCTATGATGCGCTGATGCAGAAGTCGATCATGACGGCTACTACCGGAGAAAAAATCTTCGCCGGCCCCGTGGACGATCCTTTCTTTGTAGATCTGGCAGGCGCGTTCGACGTTGGAAACTTCCGTCCTGAAGGTAATGCGGTCAATGCTCCCAAAGATGCACTTAACCGCTTCAATGTGCATACCATTGCCTTGAAAATTCCGGTCAACATGCTGCAAAAGGATGGCAAGACCGTCGACCAAGCTGCTAATATCCTTGATGGCAACTACGTAATTGGCGTGTGGGCTTCGGCCAGCCGCCAGATGATCGAAACGATCTATGATGGTGGAGACATGGGTGGTGATGGCAAGTTTGTGCAGGTTTCGCGCCTGGGAATGCCTTTGACAAATGAGGCTGTAATTCCTATCGGTATGAAGGATCGCTGGAATGCCACCAGCCCTTATGGCGGAGCTGATTTGCAGTTTGCCAAGTACTTCACCAATCCCGAATTGGCCTTGTATATGGACGACTCTAAGTTCGGCGGGGCAGTACCTTCTTTAAACGCGCTGCGCATTCAAACCATGGCATTGGGTGCATTCGACTTTCGGAACGGCAAGCCTGGTCTGTACGGCTTGAAGGGGAACTCGGCGCTGGATGGAACAGCCTTGGCCGAAGCTGCTTTCGGCGGAATACTATTGCCTGATGCCCAAAGCCCCCGTGCGGTAGATTTGCTGCCCATTTTCTACACCGGAGTACCCAATCTGCCTCCCTATCAACTCGCGACGGGCAAAAGTGGTAATCCATTGGCAGCAGGCAAACCATTTATCAATAACTTTTTGCCAACACTGGGTGATATGCTCCGCTTGAACATGGCGGTTCCTGCTACACCTCGTAATGATCCTAAGTTTAGCCACCTGGGCCTGATTAGCGCCGCTGTCCTTGGACTTACCGATCCTGCTTATAATACTGATACGAAAGTTCAGTTCATTCCAAATATGGATGGATTCCCCAATGGACGCCGTTTGGAAGATGATGTGACGACTATCGAATTGCAAGCCGTTTCTGGCGCCGTACTGGCTGCCGTTGGTCTGTGGTACGACGACTTCAAACCCGGAACCACGACCAGCCCTGTAACGCCCCAATTGGTGAGTGTACTTGGCTTCACTGCCGGCCCTACGATGAACGACACGGGTTTCACAAGTAGCTTCCCATACATGGCTAAGCCATGGCGTGGATTCGACTACCCGCAAAAAGACAGATTCTGATAATCACTCTAACCAAAACGAGCAAAATGAAAAATCTCTTATATTTTATCGCAGGGCTTCTGGCGGTAGTGTGTCTTCAGCCTTCGTCGGCGGTTGCCTCCTCGCACCGTGAAGCACCCCTGATTTCTAACGACCCCCTGGCCGACAATACTGACTTATATGCATTCAGGAGTCCGGCTAACGACCAAAATGTAGTACTGATTGCGAACTACATTCCTTTCGAGCATCCCGCTGGCGGTCCCAACTGGTACTCGTTCGGAGAGCGTATTCGGTACGAAATTCACGTTGACAACAATGCAGGAACGCCCGGCTCGGAAATTATTTACCGTTTCGAGTTCAAGCAGATGAATGAGGACCCCACTACCTTCTTCAATATCCGTCTGGGTAAAGAAAATCTGAAAACTACCTATACCTGCCAACGTAGCATGGATGGCGGTCGCTCTTTCCAGACAATCATTTCCAATGGCGTTGTTCCACCACCCAACATTGGTCCTCGTTCCATTGACAACAGTACCGTTGGATTGGGCACTACTTATGACAAACAGGTTGAAAAGGGTATCATGACCGCCAGCACCGGCGAGAAGATTTTTGCTGGACCAGTAGATGATCCTTTCTTTGTGGATCTGGGTATCTTTGATTTGGGAGCGGTTCGATCAGATAACCCGCGTGATGCGGTAGCGAGATTCAACTGCCATTCTATCGTGATTGAGGTGCCGATTGCAACATTGCAGCGGGACCGGAAGCCAGTGTCTGAAGCCAAGAATATTCTCGACGGTGATTATGTGATTGGCGTTTACGCTTCGGCCAGCCGCCAAATGATCAAGACACTTTATGACGGAGGTGACGTAGGGTACGATGGTGAGTACCGCCAGGTTTCGCGTCTAGGTATGCCTTTAACCAACGAAGCCATTATTCCAATCGGGATGAAAGATCGGTGGAATGCGACTAAGCCTTCCGATGATTTACAGTTCGCCAAGTATTTCTCAAACCCGGAGTTGGCTCTTTATATGGACGACTCTCAGTTTGGAACCGCTGTTCCGGGCTTGGCTCCGCTACGCATTCAAACCAACTCCCTCGGTGCTTTCGACTTCCGCAACGGAAAACCTGGCCTGTTTAGCTTGAAAGGAACTGAATCCGTAAAAGGAACGGCCTTAGACGAAGCAGCGTTCGGTAGCATTTTATTGCCGGATAACAAAAGCCCTCGTGCGGTGGACCTGCTGCCTATTTTCTACACTGGGGTTCCAAACCTGCCTCCCTACCAGTTAGCTACCGGCAAAGGTGGCCGGGCATTGAGAGCAGGTAAGCCTTTTATCAATAATTTCTTGCCTACCTTGGGCGATTTGCTTCGCCTAAATATGGCGGTGCCTGTGACTCCCCGGACTAGTGCTGATTTTAGTTCGCTTGGCTTGGTTCAGGCGGCGGTACTCGGCCTGACCGATGCTCGCTACAATGCCAGTGCCGATATGCAGTTTATTCCGAATATGGACGGTTTTCCGAACGGACGTCGCCTTGAGGATGATGTGACTACGATCGAATTACAGGCAGTTGGCGGAGCGGTGCTGGCAGCCATCGGCTTGTGGTACGATGACTTTATCCCTGGTACCACGGCTAGTCCCGTGACGCCTAACTTGGTCAGTGTACTTGGCTTCAAAGCAGGTCCCACCAAGAATGACAAGCCATTCAAGACTATGTTCCCTTATGAAGCTGAACCATGGAGAGGTTTCCAGGGACCGAGCTACGAAGGCAAGAAGGTGGATGCTCCCGCGCCGCCAGCCAGCATGGAGTTTGCCGTGCGGGTGAAAAGCTTCTCCTGCACCAATGGCGACATCGTGTTTGAAGCCGTGAATCCTGCTCCCGGCAAGACGGTTGAGTACTCAGCCGCCGGAGTGTCTGTATGGACAACTAACCCCAACCTACGAGTAGAGCAAGAGTTGTTTTGGGACAATAACAGCAGCGGGGTACTGACTCTCAAAGCGCGTTACCTGAATGAGCCAGGCTCTCAGGTGTCTATGGAATATGACTTCCGTAAGCAGTGCAGTCGGGCACGTATGGCAGCAGAGCCAACCAACGCTACCGCTTCCTTCTCGATCAATGTATTAGGTAACCCAACCAATAAGGATGTCGTAGCGTTTGACCTGCGTGGTAATGCTGGTGAAGCAATGGAGATTGGTGTTTCAGATGCAAGCGGACGCACACTGAGCCACGCTGCCTTTAACGCTACTGGTAACGTAGAGCGTAGAAGTGTGCGGATTGGCCGTGCTCCCGGTATCTACTTCCTGAAAGTAGGGACGCCGAAAGAGACCCGTACCATCAAACTATTGCGTGAGTAGAAAACGAAAGCTCCTGGTTTTGTTATTTGCTAGTGAGTTGAAATAGATAGGTTATGCCGGAGATGGGTGCACGAGACAGGATTTCCCGTGCATTTATCTCCGGTTGACTTTTTGGGCATAATCAAAAAACATTATAATATGAAAACGAATATTTCCCGTGCAGGTCGTCTCCTGTTTTTTGCTCTTTCCATTTGTGCTGCTACCTCACTACTGACAAGTTGCGCAGACAAGGAGGGGAATACAGAAAATGCAGCCGATGCTTCTCCGATGAGCATTCCACCGCTTTTTCAACGGACAGGTGAACTCTCCAAAGCAGATGAATGGTCTCGGACGATTGAGAAAGTGGACGAGCTCAAAGCCAAAATTTCCAAAGATCCCAACGATGTGAAGGCACGGCTGCAAATCGCCACAATTTACATGGCTGAGGCCCGCATTACGGGCGAACACCCGTATTATTATCCTGCCGTCCTGAAAATTCTGGATGGCGTCCTGAGCATCGACCCCCGCAATTTTGAGGCTACTACCTTCAAGGCATCCGTCAAGATGTCGCAACACCAATTCGCAGAAGCACGCGACCTCGCCGAACAAGCCCGACAGATCAACCCCGACAATGCCTATGTCTATGGTGTGTTGGTGGATGCTAATGTCGAACTGGGTGATTACGAGCAGGCTGTTGCGATGTCGGACAAAATGCAGGCCATGAAACCCTCGCTTGAATCTTACTCGCGGGCTTCTTACCTGAGGGAAATTTACGGAAACTACCCTGGTGCCATTTCCGCCATGCAGCTGGCCGTTGACGCCGGATTACCGGGCTCCGAACCCTACTGCTGGTCTAAGTATACATTGGCTCATCTCTATACGATCACTGGGCAGCTCGATAAAGCGGAAAGAGAATACGCCGAGATATTGGCTGTTCGCCCCAGCTATGCTTTCGCACTGGGTGGACAAGCTCACGTACAGAGATTGCGGAAACAATATGACAAAGCCCTTGCCACGCTCGACCAAGCGGCGGCTATTATGCCTGAATTCTCTTTTCATGAAGAAATGGCCGAAATCTACGCCTTGCAGGGGGATCAACAAAAAGCCGCCGACAAGTACGTTGAAGTGGTAACTATGCTGGATGAAGACGCGCAGTCAGGCCACTCAGTGGATCTGGAGATGTGTAAGCTTTACACCAAGCTAGGCAAACTGGATTCTGCTGCGGTGTACGGTCAGCGTGAATATAGTAAGCGTCCTAAAAACATTGACGTCAACCATGCGATGGCGGCAGTGGCTTTCAAGCAGGACAATGTAAAGAAAGCCCAGGAATACATAGAAGTGGCTATGCGTACGGGTAGTAAAAACCCCGAACTGCTGCGTCAGGCCAGTGAAATCGAACTGGCAATGGGAAACGAACAGGAAAGTAAGAAGCTGATTGCTGAAGCCCGCAAGGTTAATCCGAACCCGGTGCTTTGAACTGATTCCTGATTAAAAACCTTAAAAACCCTCCTCCCGTTGCTCCCGGAGAAGGGTTTTTGTTTTCTCGTGCAAAACGTATATTTGTAAATAGCGTTTGCGAAAGCTTTATTTCTAATATTCTCTTATGAAGAAGATTCTGGTCGTCGGCATGGGCAAAGTTGGGGCGCTGGTCGGAACTTTGCTGAGTAAGCAATTTGAGGTTACAGGCCTGGACAAAGAGCAACTCGTCTCACCACTTTCCTTCCCCGTGGTCGAAGGCAATGTAGCGGATGGGGTTTCTCTGGAAAAAACGATGACGGGCTTCGATGCGGTAGTTTCCTGCATGCCCTATAACCTCAATCTTCCTATTGCCAGACTGGCTTACAAACTTGGCATTCATTACTTCGATCTGACTGAGGACGTGCCGACGACCACAGCGATCCGCGAGATGGCGCGCGACAGCCGGGGTGTCATGGCCCCGCAGTGTGGCCTGGCGCCGGGCTTTATTGGCATCGTAGGTGCTGATTTGGCCGCACGGTTTACCAAACTACGAGACATCGAGTTGCGAGTGGGTGCCTTGCCGCGATATCCTAATGGACTGATGGGTTACTCCTTTACTTGGTCTCCGGCTGGTGTTATCAACGAATATATCAATGACGCCGAGGTCATCCATAATGGTGCCCGCAAAACAGTTTCCTCCCTAGATGGTACTGAGGTCATTAATATCGAAGGCCAGGAATTCGAGGCTTTTACCACATCGGGCGGATTGGGCACGATGTGCGAAACCTACGAAGGTCGGGTCGATACGCTCAATTACAAGACCATACGCTATCCCGGCCACGCCAAACTCATGCGTTTTCTGCTTTACGAACTGATTCTGAAAAACAAGCGGGAACTCATTGAGCAAATTCTTACCGAAGCCAAGCCCCCCGTGCAGGAAGACGTAGTCTATGTCTATGCCGTGGTGGAGGGATGGAAAAATGATCAGCTTGCCCGTGAAGAATTTTACGAAGCCTACCATCCCATCGAGATCGACGGCCAGCATTGGCGGGCTATTTCCTGGACCACAGCGGCCTCTGTCGCGGCGGTGGTGGAAATGGTTGCGATTGGTAGTCTGCCTCAAAAAGGGTTTATCAAGCAGGAAGATATTTCTTTGGAAAAGCTTTTGGAAACGGAAAATGGGGCTTTTTACCGAAAAGCATGAATTTTAAAAGCCTTTAGTATAAAGTTTTCAACTATTAACTCATTGACTCAATTGAATGATTTTCTGAATCTGCTGAATATTAAGACTCAAAACCCCGGCCTCAGCACCGGACAAGAATCCTGGGATGGTCAGGGCGTTTTACTGGAATCCTATTCTCCGGTGAATGGGAGATGCATTGCCTCGACGAAGGAAGCATCGCGGGAGGACTATGACCGCGTGATTTCAACGGCTCAGGCCGCCTTCAAGGAATGGCGCCAGAAACCCGCACCGCTGAGGGGGGAAATTGTCCGGCAAATGGGCGAACGATTCAGGCAAAACAAACAGGCCTTAGGCGAATTGGTAAGCTATGAAATGGGTAAAAGTCTACAGGAAGGACTGGGGGAAGTGCAGGAAATCATCGATATCTGCGACTTCGCCGTGGGACTGTCACGGCAGTTGTACGGCCTTACCATGCACAGTGAACGTCCCGCGCACCGCATGTACGAACAGTGGCACCCCCTTGGTGTAGTTGGCATCATTTCAGCTTTCAACTTTCCTGTGGCCGTCTGGTCCTGGAACGCCATGATCGCCTGGGTTTGCGGCGATGTGTGCATCTGGAAGCCAT
This sequence comes from Persicitalea jodogahamensis, assembly GCF_014651615.1. Taxonomy (GTDB): domain Bacteria; phylum Bacteroidota; class Bacteroidia; order Cytophagales; family Spirosomataceae; genus Persicitalea; species Persicitalea jodogahamensis. The sequence continues at coordinate 883,945 of NZ_BMXF01000001.1, forward strand.
CGGAAAAAACACCGCTTACGGCCATTGCTTGTCAAAATATCATAATAGATGTGTTGAAAGCCAATAATGTACCCGAAGGCGTGTCATGTTTGGTAGTAGGAGGCCGTAATGTAGGCGAGTGGATCGCCGACGACGCCCGGATCGCCCTGGTATCTGCTACGGGCAGCACCCGCATGGGTCGGGCCGTGGCCGAGTCTGTCGGGCGGCGATTGGGCAAGAGTTTGCTGGAATTAGGGGGTAACAATGCGATCATCGTTACTCCAGAGGCTGACTTGACAGTCGCAATTCCTGCGATAGTTTTCGGGGCAGTCGGTACCGCTGGCCAGCGATGCACCAGCACCCGACGGCTTATTGTTCATGCCAGCATTTACGACGAAATGAAGCAGCGATTGCAAAAGGCCTACAATCAGCTTCGTATAGGCGATCCGCTCAATGCGAATAATCATGTCGGGCCGCTCATCGACGAGCAGGCTGTGGCTAGTTACGAAGCAACGGTTAGAGAGGTTTTGTCGCAAGGAGGTGCCTTTGTAATAGAACCAGAGGTACTTCGCGGTGACGGATTTGGTTCGGGCTGTTATGTGCGCCCATGCGTGGCCGAAGCGGAGAACAACTGGGCCATAGTGCAGCAGGAAACCTTTGCGCCGATTTTGTATTTAATTAAATACAATACGCTGGAAGAGGCCATCGAAATTCAAAACAATGTGCCCCAGGGGCTATCGTCGGCAATTTTCACACTTAACATGCGCGAAGCGGAACGTTTTCTTTCAGCGTCAGGTAGTGACTGCGGTATCGCCAACGTTAACATCGGTACTTCGGGAGCCGAAATCGGTGGTGCTTTTGGTGGCGAAAAAGAAACTGGCGGCGGGCGGGAATCGGGCTCTGACGCATGGAAAGCCTACATGCGCCGACAAACGAATACGCTAAATTATGGTACGGATTTGCCTTTGGCTCAGGGTATTACTTTTGAGCTTTGAGGTAGTTTTCGGGAAAAGTACCAATGCATAATTCGTTCGGGAGGTATATTTGCTATTTTTGTGATTATTTTCAAAAAGCTTTTACCAATGAACGAATTGAGTGGCAAAGAATTCAAACTGTCCTCCGCGCAGGTTTCATCCAACGTGGCAGACGAGGTAGTTATCCTAAATCACGACAAGGGCGTGTATTATGGCCTTGGTGAGGTAGGAGCGACGTTATGGAGTGCTTTGGAGAGCGGCCCCAAGTCGTTCGACGAACTATGTGCAGTAGTTACGGCTGAATATGAAGTTGACAGAGAAACCTGCGAAGCAGATGTTGCCGCCCTGCTAAGTGAATTGATGCACGAAAAATTGGTCGAAGCCGACTCATAGATAACTATTTCTTTGCGACAGAGAAAAACGCTTTGGGAAAAGGCCCGAAAATTGAGGGCTGAGCAGTGGGTTTTTCTAGCGAAAGCCGTTGCCACACTGCTCATTATCAAAGTGAGTTTGAAGCTGTTTACATTTGATAAATTTAAAAGATTGTTCTCTCGAATGACAAAAACCGGGAGCCATCTCACCCGCAGTGACCTTTACGTTGAGGATACCGCCTGGGCAGTACGAACTGCGGCTCACGTTTTGCCCGTTTCGCTCACCTGTCTGCCCCAAGCTTTGGCAGTCAAGTACTTACTACGGAATTATGCAAATCTACCATTGAATATAGGTGTACAGCAGTCAGCCATCAATGGATTTGAAGCTCACGCCTGGGTCGAGCGAGCGGGGCAGATTATCATTGGAGAATGGCCCGAAGGTAAAACGTACCGCGCCCTGTGGGTGTGGGAATGATCCTGGAAAACCAACCCACTCATGTCGCTTTACCGAGCATTCGATTTACGTATACACTCAGAAATACTGCTGCCGGAATTGATTCCGTTAGAAAATGCCGACCAAGAGGCCGATGTTAAAATCGTGCGTTCAACGGTGGATTTTCCCGATCTGGAACCTACATCGATTCATCGTCGCGGGATCATGGCTCAAAGTGCAGAAGACGTAAATGGGGCCATTTATCTGCGTTGGGAAGGAGTGGCTGGATATAAAGCAGTGAACGGTGATACACTTTATATTGAACCGTATACTGATGATGCAGAATTGCTAAGCCTTTTTACGGTGAGTGAGGCATTGGGTTGCATTCTTCTACAACGCGGACTTTTACTACTTCATGCCAGTTCGGTTCAAGTAGGTAGTGTGGCCTATAGTTTTCTGGGAGAACCAGGCGCAGGAAAATCCACTACAGCGACTGCTTTTGTGAAACATGGATCTCATTTGCTCAGTGATGATCTTACCGCAATATGTTTTGACGACAACAATCGTCCTTTTGTACTTCCGGCTTATCCCCAATTGAAAATTTGGGAAAATACGGTAAACGGACTGAATTTCGATAAGTCGGAACTTACACCCGTCGCCGAGGGAATCAATAAGTTTTCTCTACGCCCCGGCGTTAATTTTCCTGCCGAACCCATACCTCTGGCGAAAATCTTCCTTCTGCATGATAGGCCTGAACTTCCCGCTACCCAAAAATTTTCGCCAGTTGAAGCTCCTATTGAGTTAGTAAGGCACTTTCCCCTTAGCGCTCGTTTGCTACGAGGTAAAGTGCACCAGAGGCACTTTCAGCAAAGCTCCTGGTGTGCCACCCACGCCCAGATATGGAACAAACGGCGCCCTGCCGGGTTTGCAGCTTTGGAAAAGTGGGTATCAGAACAACACTCTGCTTAGCATTTGCGAATGGACAGACTCTTGGAAAACATAAGTCCCGAGTTAAAGTTGCTGCTCATTGCTGCTAACCCAAACCACTATTCAAGCCACATACAGTGGTTGGACTTGGATTGGCACCGCGTGGAAGAATTGGTAGACTGGCATCAGACTCAAGCCTTGCTATATCGAGAAATAAGAAGCAGGCCAGAGATTCCAGCAAAATTCATGCAGTCGATGCAAAGTGATGCTACCGCCACTGCAGTTGGGAATATGATTTTGGCCAAAGAGTCCGACCGTCTGATGAAGCTACTCCATGACAACGGAGTGGATGCATTCCTGATGAAGGGCGCTTTATGGGCCACACTCTATTATGAAGAAATCGGGTTGCGTGAATTTGGTGACATTGATTTTTTTATTAACAGGCCTGATGTGGACAAAAGTGTAGTTGTAATGGATAAAGCGGGTTACATAGCTGATAAATACCGCGCTTATTTGTTGAGCGACCCTATTAGAAGTAACCTGTACTTCACCACTGACTACCAATTGCCATTGGAGGCCAAAATCACTCAACTTATTAAATCTGTTGAGTTGCAATGGCAAGTTTCTTACCCGCGCCTCGCATTTTCGTTGGATTGGTCGGATTTGATGGCTTGTCCAGAGGAACACCTAATTGCAGGAAAAACCATTCGGGTACCGCGGGCAGAAAATCAATTCTTAATGATGATTGTACATCATGTAGGTATAGAGGAATTGGACAAACTAAAATACGGAATGGATCTTGTCATGCTTCTACGTAAGGTTGGAGATGCCCTTGACTGGGACTACATTTTTTCAAAATCTAGAGAAAAAGGCTTTTTTCGGTTAGTAACAATGGGACTTCAAGTTGCTAGAATGCTGGATAAGCGAATCACTTTTCCAGTGTCTGTGCATTCGAAAATAGAAAACGTAGAAAACAGTGAATTTATAATGAGTGCCTTAAAGCATTGGGAAGATACTCGACATAAACCTCTGACTAAATCATGGCGAATCGTCCTACATCAGTTGAAATACCGAGACCGTTGGACCGATAGGTGGCATATTTTAAAAGCTCACGGTAGATATATAACCCAATTTAATCTGCTCTACCACAAAGCCCGCTGGTATCTCCGTTGATCTGATTCTTTGGAATGTTGAGCGGACTTGAAAATATTATAGTTTATAAGGGTCTGATAACCAAACAAGTGATTAAATAAAATGAGCGGTAAGATGTCTATCTTCCGCTCATTTTATTTAATCACTTGTTGTTACTCCTCAGGCTTTTGGTTCCACTGTCGGATCAACTACTTCAGCTTCCACCACAACAGCATCGGAATCTTCCTTTTCCTCAAGGCGTTTCTCCTCCTCCGCATGTTTCACCGCTTCTTCGTGGACAGCGGCTTCCTCACGAGAGCGGCGATTGACATAAGCCTGGTAATTGGTTTCCTTTTCGTAAGGGCGCTTACCGATCAGTGTTTCCAGATCGCTTTGGAAGAGAATTTCCTTTTCCAATAATTCCTGGGCGATTATTTCTAACTGCTCACGCTTGTCGCGTAGCATAGTCAACACATGCTGATAGGCCTTGTCCACTAATAACCGCACCTCGTGGTCGATCTTTTCCGCCGTGTTTTCCGAATAGGGCTTAGTGAAGTTATAGTCTGATTGCTTGGAATCGTAAAACGAAATATTGCCGATTTTATCATTCATACCGTACATAGTCACCATGCTATAGGCAACCTTCGTAACACGTTCCAGATCGCTCAACGCTCCGGTAGATATCTTACCGAAAACCACGTCTTCGGCCGCACGACCACCCAGGGTCATGCACATTTCGTCAAACAGCTGCTCGGTACGGTACAAGTACTGCTCGCGTGGCAGGTACTGCGCGTATCCCAGCGCAGCCACTCCCCGGGGAACAATCGTCACCTTCACCAATGGGTCAGCATGTTCGAGGTACCAGCCCGCCACCGCGTGACCAGCTTCGTGGTAAGCCACAATTTGCTTTTCTTCGGGTGAAATCAATTTGTTTTTCTTCTCCAAGCCTCCAATGACCCGGTCCATCGCATCCTGAAAATCCTGCATGGTTACGCTCTCGCGATCACGACGGGCAGCAATAAGAGCCGCTTCGTTACAAACGTTAGCGATCTCCGCTCCGGCAAAACCAGGCGTTTGAGCGGCCAACTTCTGAATGTCCACATCTTCCGAAATCTTGATCGGTTTCAAGTGGACTTTGAAGATAGCCTCACGGCCAATGACATCGGGTTTGTCCACGGATATCTGGCGATCGAAGCGGCCAGGTCTCAGCAGGGCTGAGTCCAGCACGTCAGGGCGGTTGGTAGCAGCTACGATAATAATGCCAGAGTCGGTCGCGAAGCCGTCCATTTCCACCAACAACGAGTTCAAAGTATTCTCGCGCTCATCATTGGAACCAGGCATGCCACCCCGTCCACGAGAACGGCCCACGGCGTCGATTTCGTCGATGAATATGATGCAAGGAGCTTTTTCCTTGGCCTGTTTGAAGAGGTCACGCACACGGGCAGCACCAACTCCCACAAACATTTCCACAAAATCAGAACCAGATAACGAAAAGAAAGGTACTTCAGCCTCACCTGCGACGGCCTTAGCCAGCAATGTTTTACCTGTGCCCGGAGGGCCTACCAGCAGCGCTCCTTTTGGTATCTTAGCCCCAAGTTTCTTGAACTTGTCGGGACTTTTCAGGTAGTCTACGATTTCTTTAATTTCTTCCTTGGCTTCATCCAATCCGGCTACGTCGTTGAAGGTGATTTTTACCTTGTTCTCCGCATCGAAAAGGGTGGCTCGCGAACGGCCGATATTGAACAACTGTCCACCCGGCCCTACGCCGCCGGACATTCGGCCCAGCAGGAAATACATGACTACGATCATGACAATGAAGAAACCCCACGTACCGATCCAACTGGACCAGTCGCCTCTAGCTTCAATCTTGTATTCGATCTTCTCCCCGTCCGGGATGCCTTCCTGTATCTTTTCAAGATCCTTTTTGAAGGTCTCAGCAGAAGTGATCTGGAACTGGTAGTGCGGGGCAGCTTCTCCGCCAAAGTAGTTGTTCTCCTTGGCGATGACCTGATACTTATCTTTGCGAAGCGCTTCGGGTTTCAGTGATACTTCCACCTTATTGTCGTTCACAATAGTAACGCGGGCCACTTCCTTATCGGCCACCATCTTCTCAAAACGCTTTTGACTGATGTCACGCAGCGTAGTGGATTTATTCAAATACGTAATCCCCAGAATCGTCGCAATCAGGGCCGCTATAATCCAGCCTTGATACCCGCGTTGCGGGCTTTTCGGATTCAGGGGATTTCTTTTATTATCGTTATCAGACATTATAGTTTAGCATTAATATAGATTTTGGTACTTATCAACGTCAACCGGGGGATTAATGTTCAGAGTGGCTAGATGCCTTAAATACCTATCCCCAGATTGGTCAGGCGGCAGTCTCTTCAATGAGAGTTCGCTCGGCGTCGCCCCAAAGCTCTTCGATGTCGTAGTATTGGCGACGATCTTTCTTGAAAACGTGCGCTACCACGTCAACGTAATCGATTAAAATCCACTCACGATTTTCTTTTCCTTCTTTATGCCACGGATCCTCGGCTATGGCCTTATGAACTTCAAACTCCACCGAATCGGCGATGGCGTCGATCTGGGTGTCGGATGTACCCGAGCAGATTACGAAATAGTCGGCGATTGCGTTTTTTACCTGACGAAGATCAAGGATGGCGACGTCTTGTCCCTTCTTCTCAATCATTCCTTTGACGACAAGCTGGGAGAGGTCTTGTGAAGATACTTCTTTATTTTTGCGTTGTTTCATGCATTGTGTTTAACAGTAATGGGTCGGAAAGCAGAGCTTGTCATCGACCATAAATAAAAGTATAAATTTTTACAAAAGAAGTGTACGATTCTTGCACAAAAACTCTGTTTTTCGGTAAAAAGATAGTGTATCTGCCAACTTGTCACTCTACCAACGACATTGCGACTGAATTAGTACGCAATGGAAAGCTGGCAGACGGCGCGGTGATCATCACCGATGAGCAAACTGGCGGACGGGGTCAACACGGCACCAGCTGGCTGACTAGTCGTGGTCAGAATTTCACGCTTTCGGTGGTATTGATGCCGACTTTTCTTTCCCTTTCAGAACATTTTCTACTTAGCCAATCTATCGCCTTAGGTATCAGAAACTATCTGGCAGACTTTGTCAGTAATATTTGGATCAAGTGGCCTAACGATTTGTATATAAATGATTTGAAAGTAGGTGGTGTACTTATTGAAAACGCTTTGCAGGGAACCCGAATCGCGCACTCTGTTGTAGGCATCGGTCTGAACATCAATCAGGCTGATTTTTCATCCGTTCCCTCTGGCCGAGTCACATCATTGCGTTTGGAAACCGGGATGACTTTTCACTTGGCCGAACAACTTCCCCGGCTGCTGTTGGAATTGGAAAAGGTGTATTTAAGGCTTCGGGCGGGCCGTTCGGAAAGCGTTCGTATTGAGTACAGGCAACACCTGTTGGGATTAGGGCAAAAGCGAGTCTACAGCATAGGTGGCCAATTGGTGGAAGGTACCATCATGGGTGTAAGCCTTACTGGGAAATTACGGCTCGAATTAGCCAATGGCGAGATATGCGAGTTTGATATTAAGGAAATCAAATGGCAGTGGGCGGATTGACCCTGGCGCGCCACCCTAAAAATGCCATTGCTAAGGCGCAGATGCCCAGCCCGAACGATTCGCGAGCGAGTTCTATATTAAGGCTGTGCATTTCCAGCTCGCCAAAAAAAACACCTTCAAAGGCCGGAGGCCATTGCATTATGGCTCCTGCCACGTAAACAGCGGCCATGATGAAGAAAACCCATGATGGCCACAGTTCGCGATGGGCCATGTAACACGCTAAGGCCGCCATGGAATAGACAGGAACCCAAATTTCAGGATCAGGATCATTGAACTGGAAGTAGGAAAAGAGCAGGAATACAAAGCCGAGGATTGCAATGATAATTTTCATGGTAGTGGTAGGTTGAAGACTTTTACCAGAGTCGGTTTTTACCAAAAGAATGCTACCATAAAATGATACCCATTGTGCACAAAAAAAGCGGCAAGAGTGCTCTTCGCCGCTTTATGTATGTGTATAGTGAGTGGTTAATTCTGCTTTATTATTTTATGGGTTTTGCGTCCGTTTGGTGTGGTCAATGTACATATGTAGACACCTTCGGGCAGCGAATCAGACTCGAAGGTCAGGCGGTGGGTGCCTTCAGGTTGCGCCTTATCGGTGAGTAGCCGCGAAATAGTCACACCGCGCAGGTCAACGATGCTGACGCTCACTGTCGAAGCCTCAGGAATGGTATACTCGATCAGGGTGTTCTGAGCGAAAGGATTTGGATAGGAACCGAGTGCAAACACATTGTCCTCCCATGACTTATTATTCATTTCCACGGCCTTACAAGGCGCAATAGTGGCCTCAAAAACCGCTCCCGGCTTCACCTCGAAACCGGCCGTTAGGGTAACCGACTGCCCCGCTCGATAAGCTACGTCACCCGATTGTACAAGGTTGGCGGCTGTAAGGTGCTGACTGGCTTGCTCAACAACTTTGGCTCCCGATAATGGCGCGGTCAGTGTAGTAGTGGTGGGACAGTCCTGCGCCTGTGCGATTGTGGCTAATACTGTAAAAGCACCTATGAAAAGAGTAGGGAATTTCTTCATCGTTTTAAAGCTTTTGTCTGATTGTGGTTTCATCTGGTTGTGAGATGTCAGCGCTATTCTAAATCAAATATAATTTTTTAATGCAGGAAAGGCTACTCTGACTGCCAGATATTTCAATAAAAATTATCAAACGGCGGATTTCTACCTAAAAGAGAATAACTACGGAGCACAATATTTGCTGCTGGCTGCGACGGCCTCGGCGAACCCCAACCGCTCAGCCTGCTTGAAACTAAGGCACGCCAGTTCTTTCTCCCCATTTTCGTACTGGCTTAATCCAAGGCCATAAAAAGCCTTACCAAACTTCGGGTCATTGCGTGTAGCTCGGTTGAAAGCCAGGGTTGCCTGGGCGTATTCTTGCTGGCGATAATAAGTATTGCCCAAATTGTACCAGGCTAACGGATTCCCCTCATCAAGCTGTACGGCTTTTTTAAAATCCTGAATAGCCATGGGAATTTGATCCAGTAAAGCATACACTTGTCCGCGATTCAGGTAAATGTCAGCGGTGTCAGGAGCAAGTTGCGCAGCACGACTGTAATCAGAGAGGGCGGAATCAAGTTGATTTTGAGCAGAGAAAAGGAGAGCCCGATTAAAATAAGGGAGATATAGTTCCGGATTAATCTGAATAGCCTGTCTGTAATCGAGCATTGCATTGGGGTATTCCTTCAACTCAAAGTAGGCTACGCCCCGACTGTTGAAGGCTTCAGCATTTTCTAAATCTTTCTCGATGGCTTGATTGAGATAACCAATGCCTTCGCGCGTTTTGCCCTCACGTAACAAAACCTTCCCCTTTTCGAGGTAAGCGTCGGAAGAATCCTTACACCCGAAGAGAAAAAGGGTTAAAAATGAAAGTGAAAAGAGGAATAATCGCGCTCTACTATGTGTCAAACTGCTTGTTGTTAGGTACTTACTGTAAAAAGAGTTGTCCATTTTTGATTCTCAACCGTATGTTGCTCCGCAAAAGTACAGCAGAAAGCTTTGCGGATGGTTTTTTCTTGTTTAGAAAATGTCCTTATCTTTGCACGGGCAAATCGGAACTACCAGCTCCTGCTGAATCCCCCAGGTCTTGACAGAAGCAAGGGTAGGTGGTCGTAGCGGTGAGATTCTCGGTTTGCCTTTTTTTATGCCCTAAAACCTAACTTTTTCTATATAATCACATGAAATTTTTCATTGACACAGCCAACTTGGCTGAGATTAAAGAAGCCCAATCGCTGGGTGTTCTGGATGGTGTGACAACCAATCCTTCGCTAATGGCAAAGGAAGGAATTACGGGTAAAGACAATATCTTCGGCCATTACAAAGCAATTTGTGAGATTGTGGATGGCGATGTTAGCGCTGAGGTTATTTCTACTGACTTCGATGGTATTATTCGTGAAGGCGAAGAGTTGGTTGAAATTGACGACAAAATCGTGGTCAAAGTACCCATGATTAAGGACGGTGTGAAAGCGTTGAAATACTTTTCCAATAAAGGAATTCGTACCAACTGCACCCTTATCTTTTCGGCAGGTCAGGCTCTGCTGGCAGCTAAGGCAGGAGCCACGTACGTATCGCCCTTCATTGGTCGTCTCGACGATATCTCTACTGACGGTGTGGCTCTGATTGAGCAAATTGTCCTGATTTACCGCAATTATGGCTTTGATACTCAGGTTCTCGCTGCATCCATCCGTCACCCGATGCACATCTTGCAGTGCGCGGAGATTGGCGCCGATGTGATGACTGGCCCACTGAGTGCTATGCTGGCACTCCTGAAGCATCCCCTCACCGACAGTGGGCTGGAAAAGTTTTTGGCTGACTACCAGAAGGGGAACCAGTAAGACACGTTATTGATTTGTACATGCCTTGATTTGTGAGAAGTAGCTGTTATTAAAGCAGCCTTCTCATAAATCGAGGCATTGCCAAATTAGGTGCCAGCATAAATTAACTGGAGATGGGCTGATTGGTGCGGCATCCGTAACAAATCAAAAAAGCAATACACTGACAATAATGAGTATTTCCTCCGAACCCGTCGTAATGCTGGAGCGCGCTGATATTTACCAGGGCGACAAACCAGTGCTGGCGGATGTGAACTTTCATATTGACAAGGGAGAGTTCGTATACTTGATCGGTCGTACGGGTAGCGGTAAGAGTTCTCTGCTCAAAACCCTTTACGCCGACCTCTGGCTGCAGACCGGCTCGGCGAAAGTTGCGGGCTACGAGCTGCACAAGATCAAACGCAGTGACATCCCTTTCCTGCGTCGTCGGATCGGCATCGTGTTCCAGGACTTTCAGTTACTAACTGACCGTTCCGTTGAAGAAAACCTAACCTTCGTGCTGCGGGCAACGGGTTGGCAGGATAAAGCAGACATCGCCCGGCGTATTTCCGAAGTACTTATGCAGGTGGGACTAGGCACCTCGCCCAAAAAGATGCCCCACCAGCTTTCGGGAGGTGAACAGCAGCGCGTGGTCATCGCCCGCGCCATGCTCAACGAACCCCAGATTCTGATCGCTGACGAGCCGACCGGGAATCTCGACCCGGAAGTGAGCAATCAAATCATGGAGGTGTTCAAAACCATCAATAACGCCGGAACTGCCGTGCTGATGGCAACCCATGATTACACCCTGCTCGATAAGTACCCTGCACGAATTGTGCGTTGTGAAGATGGGGAGGTTAAATCCAGCTAACGGGCTCCGGGAGCCCGCGGCTGTTCTATTTCTTTTTCAGTTCTGAACCAGACTTAAGCACCTCATTCCCGTCCTCCTGTTCAATAAGGTAGGCGGGTTCATCGTCACTGGCGTTCCGGGTTATTTCACTCCCCTTGATAGTACGGGTCACCTTTTTGGTGAATTTCTCTTTGATTTTCCCCGTGGCCGTGCCTTTGCCCCATTCCCACGTCACTGAGTCGCCTTTTTTGTATGGAGCCATGATTTGTCGATTATTGGAAAATACCGGTAGTTGCAAATAATATTCCTGCCTCACTGGACCAGGCAACCTAATCAGCAAAAGACCATCCAAAAAAAGCGCCCGACTTTGAAGTCAGGCGCTTACAGATCTAATCTGGTTAGTTGAGGGGGGCTCAGCTTACCAGAAAGTTGACGGCTTGCTTCAGCGTTCGTTCACTCTGGCTTTGCGGATCGGTGTATGAACGCTCACCGACTTCGATGGTGAGTTCTTTACCCATTAGTTGCTTCGTGTCCAAATCTTTGCCCGCTTTGGCATCGATCCCTACTGCTTCGAACAAACCAATGATGGCGGGCATCCCCGCTTCCGACTGATAAAAACGGTGTGAGACATAACCTTCATCATTCTCAAACCGTACGGCGAAATACGGAATGCCTTTGTATTCGCTGCTGCCTTCCTCGATGTCCGTGATCTTTACTTGCTGCGGTCCGTCCTCCAACAGGGCTTTCTCCTGACCTTTTTCGACTGCGATTTTCATAGTACTTTCTTTATGTTTTACTTATGTTATAAAATGGCGAAAAATATATTTGTTTATAAACATAAAAATCGTTCCAAGCGTATTTGAGTGGCACAGGTTTTTGTCAATCGCTCTATCTTATCAACATTCTAAAAAGGTTTTAATATGCAAGACTCCCGACACGACGAAGACAATCACATACAGAACCTCGCAGGGAGCGAGGCCATCGACAAGCTACAGGAATTGGCGGATGGTATTTGTATGTTCTCCACCTTCAGCAATTCCGGCCCTCTGCCCAGCCGCCCAATGGCATTGCAGGGCGTAGAGGACGACGGCGCGCTCTACTTTTTCAGCGCCGAATCATCCAACAAGAACAAGGAAATAGCCGCTGACCCGAGTGTACAGCTATTTTTCTGCAAGGAGGATGCCTCAGAGTACCTCAGTATTTTCGGCAAAGCCACGATCAGCCGCGATCGCGAAAAAATCGAGAAGTACTGGAATGCGTTTATCAAAGTATGGTTTCAGGGGGGCAAAGACGACCCGGCACTCACTGTCATTCGCATTGAGCCGGAAGATGTCCACTATTGGGACACTAAAAACAACCGAATGGTATCGTTCCTGAAAATGGCCGCCTCGTTAGTAACTGGCAAAACGATGGATGATGGGGTGGAGGGAGAATTGAAGGTTTAGTATCTTCGCTGCATAAAAACGAGCGCCAAAAATGCTTTTGCGCTCGTTTTTTTTGAAAAAAATGAAAACCTGAATAGTTCCATAGTGAAAAATACCTTTACTTTGCATTTCAAAGTACTCTGATTTTCCAATGGAAGACGACCAACTCCAAACCCTGCATGAAATCAGGAGCATCATGGATCGCTCTACCCGGTTTCAGTCCCTGAGCGGGCTATCGGGGATTTTTGTGGGTTTGTGTGCAATGGCGGGAGCTGGTGCAGTTCAATGGTACTTAACAGTACACCAGTTAGAGTATCCCGAGCTGTATCAGGAGTCGCTGGCACCCGAAACGATTTGGTTTGTGGTGCTGGCAGCCACGGCGGTATTTTGTCTGGCGGCGGCGACCGTGCTGTACTTTACAACGCTAAAGGCTCGCAAATCCCGGCAATCCGTCTGGACGCTTCAGTCGAAGCGTCTGTTGCTTAATTTTTGTTTGCCGATGGCGGTGGGAGGAGCTTTTTGCAGTGTCCTGCTCTTTCACAATATTGGCTACCTGGTGGCACCCGGCATGCTTGTTTTTTATGGCCTTGCGCTTATCAACGCCAGTAAATTTGCCTTTGCAGACCTGCGCTCCCTTGGCGTATTCGAGCTGGCACTGGGATTGGTCAGCGGTTTCAAGATCGAGTACGGGTTATTGGCATGGACCCTGGGCTTTGGGCTTTTACACGTTTTCTACGGGAGCGTAATTTATTATAAGTACGAAAAATACAACGATTGAGGCTTTCCTGGCTGAGGTCAAAACATAGAACACACCGAAAAAATAGATGATGGAACATGCAATCGAGTACCTCAAAAACATCAATAAGGCATTTGAGAGCCGCGCGCGGCTGGGAATCATGTCGGTGCTGATGGTAGAGGAGGAAGTTGACTTTTCCTTTCTTAAAGAAACACTCGACCTTACTGACGGCAACCTATCGAGCCACTTGCGGGCCTTGGAAGGGGCCAGTTATTTAAACGTGGAAAAGCAGTTTATTGGCCGCCGACCGAATACCCGGTACTCGGCTACCGCAAAGGGTAAGAATGACTTTAAGAGCCATCTCGACGCCTTGGAAAAATTGATTCGGGACAATAAGCCATAATTTTTTTGCGCAATAACTTTGAAAAACAAAGTACTCTGGGTAACAACAAATCAAAAACAAACCATTTTCATGAAAAACGAAATTCTTTCCAGTTTGGACACTCCTCGTGTCCTTGAGAAACTGTACCAGGAAAACAATGCCGCTTTCCGGCGCGAGTTCAACGAGCTGTATCCCCAGCTTACCAATACCAGTATGGCTGATTTCTGGCACGAGCGATTGAACTACCAATCTGAAAAAACTTTTTCGATCAACCGCAACGAGCTGGTCTTCGTGATTGTCGTAATTTTACTCGCAGGAATTGGGGCCAAGTTGCCGGAGATTTTCTCTATTAACGAGGATTTTTTCTATCCGAGAAATATTGGGTTTCTGGTATTCCCCTTCCTGACTGCCTACTTCGTTTGGAAAAATAAGCTTGCTGGCAAAAAAATCGCCCTTCTGGCCGGAGTGATGGTACTGTCGATGCTCTTTATTAATCTTTTGCCAGGCGCACTGATTGGCAACGCCCGCCCGAGCGACACCCTGCTGCTGTCATGCATTCACCTGCTTTTATTTTTGTGGGCTGCAACGGGTTTTGCTTTCGCGGGAGAGCGGACCGGAAGCTTCAAAAAGCGGCTTGGGTACTTGAGCTACAATGGAGATCTGGTAGTGATGTCGGCGCTTCTGATGATTTCGGGCGGCATCCTGACGGCTATCACCATCGGACTTTTTTCGCTGATCGGGTACGATATTGCAGATTTCTATTTCAAGTATATCGTCGTTTTCGGCCTTCCGGCGGTACCCATAGTAGGTACGGTCCTGACGCAAAACATTCCTGAACTGGTACAAAAGGTTTCGCCCATTATCGCCCGCCTGTTCAGTCCCCTGGTGTTGGTAATGCTGCTGGTGTACTTGGGCGCCATCGTTTTTTCGGGCAAAGATCCTTACAACGACCGGGAATTTTTGCTGATTTTCAATATCCTGTTGATTGGGGTGATGGCGCTTATTTTCTTTTCAGTAGCGGAGCGAGCCAAATCTTCCGCCAACCGCTACGAAATCATGGTACTATTCCTGCTATCCGCCGTGACGATCCTGGTCAATGGTATCGCTCTTTCGGCCATCGTGTTTCGCATTTCTGAATGGGGCTTTACGCCTAACCGAACCGCAGTGCTGGGCGCGAATATCCTCGTCCTGATCAACCTGATGCTGGTAACCGGCAAACTGGTGAAAGTACTTACCCGCGATGCTGATCTTGATGAAGTAGGTAGGTCAATTTCAGCCTTCCTGCCCGTTTACTGGGGCTGGACGGCAGTAGTTACTTTTCTGTTTCCGTTGATTTTTGGGTTCAAATAAAGGCTAACTCAAATAGCTTTTTTGTCTTATCAATCGATGAATATTTCTGACAAACTCGACCAGGTCCATTTACGGGTAAAGCAAAATCGGTGGCATCGGTACTTCTCCATTTTCTGTCGCATTGCTTTGGCTGCCGGGTTTTTGCCTTCGGGCTTCGTGAAAATCAATGGCGAACGGTTTACCGATTTGTCCAATAATCAGCCGATGGGCCACTACCTGGAAGCATTGTTCCACACGGGTTATTACTATCCTTTCATTGGCGTAATGCAAATGACGGCGGCCGTTCTGTTGCTCATCCCGCGCACGGTAACGCTCGGAGCGCTCATCTACTTTCCCATCATCCTTAATATCTGTATCCTTTCGCTGGCCGTGCGTTTCGACGGGTCGCATGTTACGGCTCCTTTGATGGTGCTGGCCAATCTGTACCTGCTTTGCTGGAATTACGACAAGATAAAATACATTTTTCCTTTCAACAGAACTACCCTGGACTTCACCCTGAGACAGGAGAAACTCAGCAACAAATTTCCGATTGCTTTTTTCACGGGCGTGGCGGCCACCTTTGTCCTCGTAGTTTTGGTATACCTAAAAGCCCACGACGTAATGCCCCGCAATACGCTGGCAGCATGCAAGAAGCAATTTGTAGGGAGCAACCGGACTAAGGCGGGGAATACTTTTTGTGAGTGTATTCACACCTACGGGCAACCGCTCGACCAATGTTTGGCTGCGTATGGGAAAGCCCCGGACGATTAATCCCAAACCCTAAACTACCTCACCATGAATGATCCCTATGATTTAAACCGCTTTTTGACGGCCCAGGAAAGTACCTACGAAACTGCCCTGCGCGAAATCCGCAATGGCCGGAAGCAAAGCCACTGGATGTGGTTCATTTTTCCCCAAATCGTTGGCCTGGGCCGGACCGAAACCTCACAAACTTACGCGATCAAAAGTCGGGAGGAGGCGATAGCGTATCTGGATCACCCCACGTTGGGCGAGCGGTTGCGGGAAGCTTCTGAGGCATTACTTTCTCTGGAAAACAAATCGGCTACCGAAGTATTCGGCACGCCGGACGATCTGAAACTGCGTTCCAGCATGACGCTTTTCAAATCGGTCAGTACCGGCAACGAAGTCTTTTTGCAAGTACTGGATCGTTTTTATGAGGGCGAGGAAGACCCGCAGACTGTCCGGATTCTGAGTAAGATGTAAAGGATGCCAAGTTGATTAGTGCTCAATTGACTTCCAGGTTTCTCAGCAGACTGGCGATTTCGGCAATGCAATTTTTTCGGTTGGTATCGCTGCCGGCGGGATAAGGGACCGCTTCGAGCAGGCGAACGGAGTCGATACCAGAAATTTCCACGGCCTCTACTACTTGCTTTTGAATCTCCTTCATTAGGACGATTACCATTTCGGGCTTATACGATTTCAGACGTTCGACCAAAGATGGAACTGCCTTCTGCCGCCCTATTTTTCTTTCAGCCTTATCACTTCTGTTGATGGCGGCAACGCTCAAATGGTCGAGGTAACAGCCGATTGATTTGAAAAAAGTAAGAAAGTCCTGAGCAGAATCAAAACTGCCATACACTACTTCAAAGGCCGTGAAAATGGTCCGAAAGAGATTGTTATCAGCAAAATAAAAATGTTGAGTCAATTTTCCTGAACCATTGAATCCCGGTGCTTCGGCGATGAAGAGGATTTTTATGTTTTCGGGTTTGTGAGATTCGAGGAGCGGGTTCATGGATTGATGTTGACTGTATACTTACCAGAAATTCTGTAATCACCATTTGGACTCGCCACCAATGGCTGCGGGGAGAATCCACGGACCAGGGGACTTTAACGCTCACGCTACCGCTGGTTTCAGCTGGCGAAAACCAACTCTAAGGCAGCGCAAACGCCACATAACTGCCCCCCTTCTTGTGCCCGGTTTCGTGTTGCCGTAGACAGAAACAGCGTACTGTTTTCCAACCTTTTAACTAGTGCACCGAAGTTGTGACAAAATCAACCGCGAGAAATTAATTCCTACATGGCAAATTGATTTAGGACGGATTTTGCTTCTCAATAGCGATGATTTCGCTAATTTGAATTTCCAATTCTGGAAGTACTTCCTCGACTACCGCCCAAACTGCCCATAAGTCCACACCAATGTAATCGTGAATCAGCTTATCTCTCATTCCGGCTATTTTCTTCCATTCTATCGCAGGATATTTAGCTCGAAAATCAGAATTAAGATGTTTAGTGGCCTCACCAATAATCTCAAAATTTCGGATGACTGCATCCTGAACCAGGCTGCTAGCTAAGAAAGTCTCTTCATCGAATCCGGCCGTATACTGCTGAATTTTATTGATACAATCCAGCATGTGTTCAAGGTAGATTGCTGCATTCTTTTCCATTACACAATCCTGACCAAGTCTTTGTGAATGTAGGGCAGCAATCGTTGGCTAACGGATCGTGGGGTAACGAGATCTACTTTAACTCCCAGGAGTTCGGATAATTCCTGTTCCAAACCAATTAATTCCAGGAGATTGATTCTGGCATCGAACTCAATCAGGAGATCAAGGTCACTTTTATCGGTTTGCTCATTACGTGCGTATGAGCCGAAAACACCAACCATCACCGGGTTTAGCTTTCCTACTACTTCACGGATGACTTGTTGTTGCTGGGCTGTTATCATACTCAAAAATAGCGTTTTTCACTCCAAAACAGAAAGAACAATCCTCCAATCCTTACGGCAGCGCAAACGCCACATAACTATCTCCCTTCTTTGTGCCCAGTTTCGTGCCCCCGCAGGCGATGACGACGTACTGTTTACCGTCTGCTTCGTAAACCGAAGGCGTGGCAAAACCAGCGGCGGGTAGTTCGGTTTGGAATAGTAGTTTTCCGGTGCGCTTGTCGAAAGCGCGGAACATGCCATCGCGGGTGGCGGCGATGAAAAGTACCCCTCCGGCGGTAACGACTGGTCCGCCGTAGTTTTCGCAGCCCGTAGGAGGGATGCCCCGGGCGGTGAGTTCCTTGAATTCACCAAGGACGATTTTCCACTCGTACTCGCCCGTGTTCAGGTTAAGGGCGCTGAGCTGGCCCCAGGGTGGGCTGATGGCCGGGTAACCGTCTTCAGACAGAAATTTATCGTAGCCCTTCATCTTAAACGGGAGCGGGAAAAGAGCCGCTTTGGTGTCGCCGCCCGCTTCCTTTTTTTCTTCATTGAATAAATAAGCCAGCAACGCGCGACGTTCGTCGTCTTTCAGGTACGAAAAGCCGGGCATCATGCCTTTGCCATTTTTCACGATGGTGTTTACAAAAGCGTGGTCGCGACGGGTGCTGACATCCACCAGCGAGGGATATCCGCTGGCTGGGTTGCCTTTGCGCTCGGTTCCGTGGCAGCCGGCGCAGTTGATTTTATAAACCTTTTGACCCTGAGTAAGTCCGGCGAGGTCGTTGGCCTTGGGCGTTGGCAGCATCTTCATTTCCCAGGCCATCTCGTTGGAATTGATGAATAGCAGCCCCGTTTCGGCATCGTAGGCCGGGCCGCCCCATTCACCGCCGCCATCGAAACCGGGAAAAATGAGCGTGCCTTCCTGGCTCGGCAGCTCGAACTGGTCCTTGTGCCGCATTTTTGCCAGCCGTGCCTTCAATTCGTCTTTGTCTTTCGCGTAAGGGTTTACATCGTTGTCGCCGATAGTCTGGCGGGAAAAGGGTGCGGGCTTCAGCGGCACGGGTTGCGTGGCCCAGGGCTTTTCACCCGGCAGAGCATTGTGGGTAGGGACGGACCGTTCCTGAATGGGGAACAATGATTTGCCCGTCACCCGGTCGAATACAAACACGAAACCCGACTTGGTGATCTGGGCCACAGCATCGATGAGTCGGGGCCGACCGTCGGGGCCGTTGCGTCGGATTTGTACGAGGGTAGGAGGAGAAGGCAGGTCGCGGTCCCACACGTCGTGATGAACAAACTGAAAATGCCACTTCCGCTTCCCCGTGGCGGCATCCAGGGCCAGGAGGCAGTTGGCGTAGAGGTTCTGGCCGGGGCGGTTGCCGCCGTAAAAGTCGTAGCCGGCCGATCCCGTCGGGACGTAGATAATACCGCGATCGCGGTCGATGGCCATGCCCGCCCAGTTGTTGGCGGCGCCCACGTCGGTATTCTTCCAGTTTTCCTTGCCCCAGGTTTCGTAGCCCGCCTCGCCGGGGTGCGGAATCGTTCGGAACGTCCAGGCGAGTTTGCCGGTCCGAACGTTAAAAGCCCGCACGTGGCCCGGCGCGGCGTCGGGTCCTTCGGAAAGGCGCACGGGCATCACGATCAGATCTTTGTAAACCGTACCGGGGGTGTTGGAGCAGATAAACTTGTTCTGGGCGATTTCGGGAAGTCCTAATCGCAGACTTACGCGTCCGCTGTCGCCGAATGTTTCGATCACCTTGCCCGTCAGCGCATTCAGGGCATAGAGCCATGGCCCGGCGGAATATAGAATGCGCTTATCGTCGCCCTCGGCCCAATAGGTAACGCCACGGCTGGTGTTAGAGGCTGATGCTTCGCGTGAATCACTGAACTGCCAAAGCGGCTTACCCGTGGCCGCATCCAGCGCGAAGGCTTTTACCGAGGCTGTAGTGGCGTACATCACACCATCGACGATGATGGGGTTGCACTGAATTTGCCCCGAAGTATCTTTGGTATGATACTCCCAGGCTAGTTCTATGTTCTTGACATTCTCGATAGTAATTTGCTTCAAAGGCGAATAGTGCGCCCGGTCGGGACCGCCCAAGTACTCACGCCATTCGCTGGTGGCGAGGGGTGGGGTTTGAATAAAATTGAACAGCAGCAACCCGCTCGTCAGAGTAGCCGCAATGGAAAGCAGAATTTTGATTTTCATAAAAAAACGAGGATTTCACCTTTTTGAATAAAGGAAAACCCTCGTTTGAATTACTTGGTAGTCTCAGTCAGCCTTGTTCTCAGAACCAGCCTGCGCCCAGATTACGGAACGGCCAAGGAATGGCAGCGACGATAAGCACCAGCCCCATGCCGTAGTAGAAAAGAATGGTGCGGTGCTTAATGCCTGCCTCAACTTTCCGCGAGCGAACGCGGCCAATCGTGATAAGGATAATTGCGACCAGCATCATCGAAGTATGCTCCACGGTAAAGAAGCGGTATAGCTTCTCGCTCATCATGCTGAAATCGACTTTTGGACTGATGAAATACAGTACGAGTCCCAGCAACAGCTGTATATGGCACGAAATTAGCGCAAAGGTATAAATCTTGCTATCGCCGGATTCGTTGTTCTGCCATTTGGCCATGGCAATGCCGACGGCGGCTATCAGCAGCGCAAGTACCACATAGCGAAGTCCTGAGTGAGCGTGGACTAATGCGTTCATGTTTTAAGGGATTTTAGTTGGAAATAGGGCAAAGATAGGGGTTGGCTCCCGGCTTTTGGCCATCGGCTGCCGGCTTTTTTGGGCGGCTATCTGATGAATCCTCTCACTTAATCGTTGCCGAATAAGCGAATTTAGAAATAGATGGCCTATATTGGTTTTTGTTCATTTATAATATTTATTATACAGATGCAATCCGCCCGAAGCGCCGGACCGTGCCGAAAGCCGACCGCCGATTGCCCCCAGCTATGATCCTCTACAACACCACCTACAACATCAGCCGCCTGGCCGAAAAAGACTGGCTCGACTGGATGAAAACCGTTCAGATTCCGGCCATGATGGCCACCGGACTACCTACCGAAAATAAGATGCTGCGGCTCCTGACCGAGATCGAAAATGAAGGCGTGACCTACTCAGTGCAATACTCTTTCCCGACGATGGAAGACTATCTGGCGTATCAGACCGAACATCAGGCTGCTTTTCAGGAGCGCCACCACGCCCGCTATAAGGAACGTTACGTTTCATTTCGGACGCTTTTGGAGGAGATTTAACAAAATGATAAAGATCAGGTTTTGAATTTTTAGCAAAAAATACAGCGCATGCTCTTGACATTGCGCCGGAAATTACCTTGATTGATTACCCGAATAAGTCGGGAGGTTTTTGTTTCACTTAACCCTATGTGCTTATGAAATTGCAGATGCAAGCCATCCACTTCGACGCCGACGCGAGTCTGTTGGCATTTATCCAGCAAAAAATGGATAAACTCGATACATTTTACGACCGTATCACGAGTGGAGAAGTATTCCTCAAACTGGACGGACACGAAACCAACAAGGTTCATACCAAACTGCTCGAAGTGAAATTATACGTACCGGGAGGTACCATGTTCGTGAAAGAACAGGGCTCGACGTTCGAGGAAGCCACCGATCTGGCCGTCGAAACACTGAAAATTCAGGTTAAGAAATTCAAAAATAAACGCCGCGAAACCCGCGCCCCCAAAGTGAGTGACGTTGCGGAGGTTGTGGAAGAAGAAAGCGAAATAGAAGAGATATAAATTGTAACAGCAATCTTGACAAAGCGGAGTCACCGGAAGGTGGTTCCGCTTTTTTTATTTCCGGTGCCTGAGTACCCCGGGCGGAGAAGTTTGTACTTGGCTTTTTTGTACGGGTACAAGGGTAGTTGGCCCGTCAGAATATTTGACAGGCAATCTCACAAATGAAGGGGTATTCACAACTGTTTTTGATAGTTTTACCGCTTCTTGACAAGGCTGGCCAAGCTATGGGCCCCAATGATTTTTTGAAAAATATTTTTTGCATAAAAAGAAGTTTCAATAGACATTAACTCACTCAAAAACTGTTCATGCGACCCATTCTGATTTTAGGGGGAATAATTCTGGCGCTTGTTTTCGGCAAGCTGTTCCTGTTTCCCAAGTCCGACGACGAAGCAGACGGGAGAGGAAAAAGTGGGACAGCCACACCGAAAGGAGGAAAAGCGGGTGGTGGAGCAGTTCCGGTGGAGGTCTATCTGGCCAAAATGGAAAAGATAGACAATATACTTTATGCCCCCGGTACCGTGGTTCCCAACGAGGAGGTGGAGCTGAAAGCCGAAATTGCCGGGCGTCTTATCCAACTCAATCTGCGGGAAGGCGCACCAGTGAAGAAAGGGCAGCTCATTGCCAAGATCAACGACAACGAATTAAAGGCGCAGCTGGCGAAATTGGAATACAATGCCACTCTGACACGTAACCGGGAGGAACGCCAGAAGAAGCTGCTGAAAATTGAGGCCATTAGCCAGGAAGAGTACGAGATCGCGATGAACAACGTCAGTACTTCTCAGGCCGACAGGGACCTGATCATGGCGCAATTGGAAAAAACGGAAATCCGCGCACCATTCAGCGGCACTATCGGTCTGAAAAATATCAGCGAGGGAGCTTACCTCTCGCCCGGTACTTCAGTAGTGACTTTGGTACAGACTAATCCAGTGAAGGTTGATTTTACCATTCCCGAGAGGTACGCCCGGGAAATTCGCCTGGGCAGCACTGTGCAGTTGGGGCTCGATGGTGATGCAGTCCGCTACCCGGCGCGTGTCGTGGCTCTCGACCCGAAGGTGGACGAAAACCTGCGCACTCAGCGCGTCAGAGCCATTCTTCCCAACCCGGGGCGGCTCTTCGTGCCGGGAATGTTCGTGAAGGTGCAGGTAGATCTCAGCGACAACTCGACTGCCATCATGATCCCGACCGATGCCATCGTCCCTGTACTGAAAGGCAAAAAGGTATTCGTGGTCAAGAACGGCAAAGCCCGGGAAGTGATGGTCACGACAGGCCTGCGCACCGACCAAAAAATACAGATTACCGAGGGGCTGGCAACGGGTGACTCCCTGATTGTGACGGGCATTATGGCTTTAAAGCCGGATGTGTCGGTGAAAGTGAAATAAGAGACAGGCTTTGCCCGGTAGGAGCCTGTTCATGCCAGCATACAAAAAAGGCTTCCAAATCCATTTGGAAGCCTTTTTTGTATGCTGGTCGTATCCCACCTATGCGGCGGAGAGACCAGACATCCGTGACCTTAGGCCATCATAGCCTGCGCCCGCTCAATGGCTTTATTCTCCTTCCACTCTTTCCATTTTGGGCCAAGCAGCGAATTCATGCCCTTGTCCACTACCGTGTGGCGGGCGAGGTTCATGCCGCCCTTCAGCAGGGTGAACACGGAGTCATTGGCGCGAAGCGCAAGACCGAAGCCGCCATCCACGTACTTTATGTAGTGCCACCATAGTGAGGGAATAAATACCGTTTCGCCATGGCCAAGAATTGTTTCATAACCCTGGGCCTTATCGAAAGCCGGGAAACGTTCCAGATCAGGGTGCAGCGGATGGACGTGGCTCATCACCGTGAAGGGGTGCTGGTAGAGCCGGGTACTTTCCGAAGGCGGGAAGAGGATAATTTTCTTGCGGGTCTGGAACTGCGAGAGGAAGACATTGGAGCAGTCCATGTCGTAGTGCAAGTTTACTTCCGAATTCTGACCTCCGAAAAACATGAATTTGTAGTTCTTCACGAAGCCATCCATGATGGTCGGAAACTGCACGTCGGCGTTGAGCTCAGGAATTTTCTTGAAAATATCGAAGAGAAAAATCCGCAGATCCGTTGGGCCCTTTTCAATTAGCGAAAGGTACTCACCAAAAGGCATGGTAGCCGCATTCTGGAAGTACTTGTCGGGATCGTGGATGTGGTTGTCCACCAGTGGTACTTCCAGGTCACCATGGTTTTTACGGAACCAGTCAAAGGTCCACTTCTGCGTAGCGGGCCAGTCTTTTATCAGGTCGGTGAACACCACGGGACGCCGGGGTTTGAGGTAGTTTTCGATGAATTCCTCGCGGGTCAACCCCGTGCGTCGCTCAATTTGGGTTAATTTCATAGCTGTGAGAGGTTTGGTACTTCTGTTGAAACGCCTGGTTGTAACAAAGGGGTATGACATTTCAGAATGCAAATTTATACTATCTGCAACGAACTTCGGCAAAAAAAGCTTTCTAATCCACTACAAAAAATGGTTTTACTATTTATCCATAAAATCAACCGATAGTGGTAAATATGGGTAATTGGCCATCCAATTGCTCAGAACTGGCTAACTTGCGGGTTATCCCCGGAATCTTTGCAAAAAGACAATTCCAAACGCACATTGCCCCTATTGTCAGCGACCATTTAGAACAAAACGTTGTACTTTGGACAGGCCGGACACTGTTGATTATCCTTTATCAATTATCTATTTAATAAAATGACGGAACAAAGCACTGAATTTCTTTACAAATACCTTAATAACGCATCGCCTACGGGCTTCGAATCGCCAGGACAGCAGATCTGGCTCGATTACATCAAGCCCTATATCCAGGAGCAGATCATTGACACTTATGGTACTGCGGTGGGCGTCGTCAATCCGGGTCAGGATTACAAAGTGGTCATCGAGGCGCATTCAGACGAGATCGCGTGGTTCGTCAACTACATCAACGATGATGGGTATATCTATGTCCGTCGCAACGGGGGCTCCGACGCGGCCATTGCGCCTTCCATGCGTGTAAACCTGCATACGCCCAACGGCCCGGTACAGGGGGTGTTTGGCTGGCCCGCCATCCACGTACGCGAAGTAGCCAAAGACCGTGTGCCGAAACCCCATGAACTGTTTATAGACGTGGGGGCGGCGAACAAAAGCGAAGTAGAACAAATGGGCATCCACGTAGGTACAGTCATAACTTTCGCCGACGGGCTGACAGAGATGAACAACCGCTATTACGTGGGGCGCGCGCTCGACAACCGCGTTGGAGGTTTCATGATCGCCGAAGTAGCCCGGCTGCTGCACGAAAATGAGGTTCAGTTTCCTTTCACGCTATATGTAGTCAACGCCGTTCAGGAAGAAATTGGCTTGCGTGGGGCCGAGATGATCTCGCGCCGCCTGAAACCCGACCTGGCCATCGTCACGGATGTTACCCACGACACGCAGTCGCCGATGTATACCAAGACCAAGCAAGGGGATCTCAAATGCGGCCTTGGTCCGGTATTGTGCTACGGTCCCGCCGTGCAGAACAACTTCCGCGATCACATCATCAGTGTGGCCAACGAAAAAGAAATTCCTTTCCAGCGGCAGGCCGTAAGCCGCTCCACCGGTACAGACACCGATTCATTCGCTTACTCTGCCGAAGGCGTGGCATCGGCGTTGATCTCATTGCCTCTGAAGTACATGCACACGACTGTCGAAACCGTTCATAAGGACGATGTGCAAAATGTCATCAAGCTAATGTACGAAACGCTGCTAAGCTTGAAAGGCGGTGAAGATTATCGGTATATCAAGTAATTGAAAGTGGCAGGAACAAAAAAAGAAGCCTTCGGTGGAACTTCCGCCGAAGGCTTCTTTGCTATTTGTAAAAAGTGAATCCTTAAAATTCAAAAAGCACTACTACTTCTTTAAGCACTACTACTTCTTTATTTCGGGATCGACGGGTTTATTGGCCGGGCTTTTTGGGGAGCGGCCCATGACCCGCTTGCTCGTACCGCCTGTGGCCGTTTTTGATTTGGTGGCTCGGGCGGGCTTTTTGGTGGTGGGCTTGGCCTTGGGCGTGGCTTTGTTTTCAAGCATTTCCGTGACTTCGGGTTCTACGGCATTGGCGATGGTTTTTTCCAGAGCTTCCTCCATGGTTTCGGTTGCGTTGGCCGAAGCTTCATGTGCGGCTTTTTGCGAGTCCAGCTCTAGCTTTCGCGCTTCCTTGGTTTCCTTATCGGCAGAACCCTTGGTGCCAGCCGCTTTGCCTTTGGTTTTTTTAGGTTTGGCCGCCTTCTTCTCTGATTTCTTGGCCGACTTTTTGGCTTCTTTTTCTAGCTTCCTGGACTCTTTTTCTGCTTTCTTACTCTGTTTGTCAATCAGCTTGCTGACCCGCTTTGCCAGTTTCTCCGCCGTTTTTTCGACTGATTTTTTCAACTTCTTGGAGTCGGTGGTCAGCTCTTCCAGTTTCTCTTCCAGCGTTTGGGCAATTTCAGCGGTAAGTTTTTTGGTTTTCTCTTTCATGATGGAGTTTTGGTAGTGGGAGTCACAAGCAAGTGCGGCTCTCAAAATTGAAAAAAATCTACAAATAGCTACGATTTTTTTCGGAAGAACAAAATTATCGAGTTATTTTTATGTCAAGTTGTTTTCAACAAACTTCCAAAGCACGATCCCGGCCGATACTGCTACATTGAACGAATGCTTTGTGCCGAACTGCGGGATTTCCACACATAAGTCCACCAGCGCCATCGCTTCTTCGCTAACGCCCGCTACCTCATTTCCAAAAACGAACGCGTGCTTTTCTTCCTTTATCGGTGTGAAATCCTGCAGCGGAACGCTGTTGTGAGCCTGCTCGACGGCGATGATTCTATAACCCTCGCTTTTGAGACGGTTTATTGACTCCAATGTATCGGGTACGTTCTCCCAGGCCACGGCCAATTCCGCCCCCAGGGCACTTTTGGTTATTTCGCGGTGAGGCGGAGTGGGGGTGTAGCCCCCCAGATAAATTTTTTCCGCCCGGAAAGCGTCGGCAGTTCGAAAAAACGAGCCCACGTTATTCAGGCTGCGGATATTTTCCAGGATGATAACGTAAGGGAATTTTTCTGACTTCTCGTATTCAGCCACCGAAAGGCGGTTCATTTCCTCTATTGTACGCTTCTTCATATTGACTTTCTGTTGAATTTAGTGTACCCCAAAAACCAAAGTAGATTGGAGCCGGGTTCGGTTTTAACATTAGAGCAAACTTCTTACTATCCGGCTAAAATCCATACATAGATCATGAAAAATGCACCGCTAGCCATCATTATTTTACTGCTTACCGGCCTGCCGGCATGGGCACAGACCAGCGAGACGATCCGGGTGAAATCAGGCGAGAGGCTGGCGGTCGGTGATAAGTACCTCTTTCCCCAGTTTGCCGTCGGAACTGTGCAGTACCGTGATGGTCGCACGGTTTCGGCACAACTTAATTTTAATCTATTGCTCCGGGAGATGCAGTTTCTCAATCCGCCACGCCTCGACACGCTCGCCCTCGCCCGGGAATACACGATAAAGCAAATTTTGATCAATGACGCCAAATTTGTCCACGACCAAAAGGCAGGGTTTATGAAAATACTTGGTGATTACGGCGGGGTGCGACTGGCGGTGACGCAGTCGCTGCAGGTGGGTAATGTGGACAAGGAAGCCGGCTACGGGCAATCATCGGGCGTTTCGTCGATCAAGTCGGTCAATAACCTGCCTAGCGACAACGGCTCCATCACCCGGCTGAGCATGAAGGGCGACGTAATGTACTCGCGGCGCGAAAGCTACTTTCTGCTCGACGAAAACAGCCTGACCTACCCAGCCAATAAGAAAAGCGTTCAGAAACTATTCGCGAGGCACAAAAGTGAAATAGGTGATTACATCAAAGACAATTCCGTACAGTTTGGAAATGCTGCTGACCTGAAAAGACTGTTGGAATTCTGCCAGGGGCTCAATTAGAATCGACTGCCGCGCCATAGAACCGTCAGCGTAAAAGATAGACGGCGCCCCTTTTGACAAGGTACTTGCCGCTGCGGTCCAGGTACCGAATCGAGTAAGCATAAGTACCGGCGGGAAGTAGTTGACTGTTGAATTTTCCATCCCAGGAGGTGGCCGGGTCTTCACTATGGAAAAGTGCCATCCCCCATTTGTTATATATCGTTATGGCGAACTCCGGCGAAAGTACCCCCTCTATTTTCAGGATATCATTCACGCCATCACCATTGGGCGAAAAAGCATCCGGCAGGTAGAAGGGGGGACGCACGGTGCAGTCGTCCAACGGCACGGTCAGGCATTTTTCCAAAGAATAAAAGGTGAAGTCTCCGTAGTTGACCACGAGCTGGTAACACACCTCCCTGCCGCAGACAAATTCCCGATCGGTTGCCGAACCGGAAGTTCCCGAGCTGGTAACGTCTTCCCAATCAACTCCATCTTTTTGAATTACTGCTCTGATTCCCGGCGGGCGGTGGTCGATTTTCCAGGAAATGGTATTCTCTTCCGCAGTACCATCCACCGCAAAGTCTGATGCACAAATGGGCCGTGACCGTAGTTCGGCCAGACAGGAATCGGCGGGTTGCAGCCTGAAACAGATTTTATCGGGTAGTTCCAGCGTACTTTCGACGGTATTCTGACTCTCGCCTAGCTTTTGCCCGGTCAGGTCAAAAACACCGTTTGCACTTCCTTTTTGCAAGATGAGCTCCGTAGCCAGCGAATTTCTGACTTGTAAATCCAGTTTTGTTTCGCTCGTCATCCGTGCTTCGATGATTGAAGGCGGATTCAAATTCTCGGGCACCACGAAAGTTAGCCTTGTAACGGCGCCCCGGCATTGACCCGGGGTGTGGACACCCCGCACCCGGATATCGTAGGACTTGGGCGCAGCGTACTGGTAAGTGATTTTCCTGCCCAAGCCCGGATATCCCTTGATTTCGGTATCGCCCCAGTCTACCTGGTAAGTAGGGTAGAGCGTAGGTTGCTTGGGGTCGAATACCAACTGCACGCCGCCGTTGGCGCAGGCAATAGCCCGAACTGCCGGCGCCAGCGTATCAGTCACCTGAACATTGGTGCAAGCCAGGTACTTCTGTCCATCCTTCTCCGAAAACTGCACGAGGGTGTAAAAGCCTGGCTTTTGATACACACGAATGCTGTCTCTGGTCAAACTGTCAGGATTAACCGCCCCGCCCCGGTAGTCAAACAAATGGCGGGTGTTGGTGGCTCCCGGCAGATCGTTGTGCACTTCCACGCTCAACGGCAGGCAGCCGCTGAGTGTAGTCGAAACGGCCCCCGTCTTATACTCGCCGGTGGCAAGCGCGGCACATTGTCCCATCGCCCGAACGGCCCACAATTGTAAAATGAAGGCCAGCAAAATAGGAGAAATAGTTGCAGGGATGCTTTTCATATTATAGGCGTAAATTGATTTACGCATAAACTACCAACGTAACAAAGGTGCCGACCGGATGTTTTTTACCACCATTTGGAAAATCTCCCAAAGTTCGGCAACTTACGCAGCGATCACTATTTCAGCATTTTACCCACAATAACTTTCCGAATACTAAATTTCAAAAAACATGAGTACTTCACGCAGAGACGTCCTGAAACTGGCGGGCGTGGCCCTGGCGGGCAGCACGTTCCCTTCCATCATTATCCCTAATCGCGCTTTTGCGGGAGTCAACAGCGAAACCCTGAAAGTAGGCTTGATCGGCTGTGGCGGGCGGGGCTCGGGAGCGGCCAAACAGGCTTTGAATGCCGATCCCAATGTGGTACTGCACGCGATGGGCGATATTTTTCGCGACCGTCTCGACTCGTCACTCAATGCCCTCACCAAAGCCGTCGGCGATAAAGTGAAAGTGGACGAGGGCCATAAGTTTGTTGGCTTCGATGCTTTCCAGAAAGTCATTGACTCCGGCGTGGATGTCGTCATCCTGACTACTCCGCCGCATTTCCGGCCTGAACACCTGACCGCTGCCGTGAATGCGGGCAAGCACGTTTTTTGCGAGAAACCTGTGGCCGTTGATACGCCTGGTCTTAAAAAAGTACTGGAAGCGGCCAAAATGGCCAAGCAGAAAAATCTCTCGCTGGTCTCCGGTCTTTGCTGGCGTTTTCACGAACCCAAACGGGAGGCTTTTGCCAAAATCAACGATGGCGCCATCGGCGATGTCATGGCGGTTTACAACACCTACAACACCGAAAACCTATGGTCGTTTCCACGCCAGGAAGGCTGGACCGATATGGAGTACGTCCTCCGTAACTGGACGTACTATACCTGGCTGGCGGGCGACCATATTGTGGAGCAAGCCGTGCACAGCATCGACATGATGTCGTGGGCGCTGGGTGATATGAAACCCATTAGTGCAGTCGGCACGGGCGGACGGCAGGTTCGCGTCGATCCTTTGTTCGGTAATATTTTCGATCACTTCGCCATTACGTACGAATATCCCAACGGGGTGAAGGGCTTCCACATGTCGCGGCAGCAGATCAACACCCAACGGAGCTACGCCGTGGAAAGCTTCGGCACCAAGGGCAAGGCGATGGTCGATTGCTCGCGCAACGTCCACGAAATCACCGGAGCCAATCCGTGGAAATTTACGGGCAAGCAAAATGACATGTACCAAACGGAACATGACGAACTTTTCGCTTCGATTCGTAATAGCAAGCCGATCAATAACGGCGATTGGATGTCCGACAGCACGATGCTGGCCATCATGGGCCGCATGGCTGCCTACACGGGCAAGACGATTACCTGGGAGGATGCCTGGAATTCAACGGAAGATCTGGCTCCCGATTCGTTCGACTTCAAATCCACGCCGCCCGAAAGCCTCGTAGCCAAGCCAGGGATTACGCCGTTTATCTAAACTATGGACAGAAGAAATTTTTTGAAAAATAGTGCGCTGGCCGCATCAGCCGCGTCTTTGGGTATTTCAGGCGCAGCCCATGCAACTACCATGGCACCCGCCCGCCCCATGGTGAAGAAAAGCCTGAAATGGGGCATGGTGAAGGGTGATATGTCCATCATGGACAAGTTCAAGATGCTGAAAGAATTGGGCTACGACGGGGTCGAGCTGGATTCGCCGCACGATCTCGACCATAAGGATATCCTGGCGGCCCGCGACAAGACCGGCCTGGAACTACCCGGCGTAGTCAATTCGGTACACTGGAAATCGCCGCTTTCCTCCGCCGATCCCAAGGTGCGGGCGACCTGCGTGGAATCCATGAAGACTGCGCTGAACGACTGCAAAATGTACGGTGGTACCACCGTGCTGCTGGTACCCGCCGTGGTCAACGCCGAAACGAGCTATAAAGATGCCTATGAACGCTCGCAGGCCGAAATTCGCAAGTTGTTGCCCACGGCAGAAAAGACCGGAATCAAAATTGCGCTGGAAAACGTCTGGAATAACTTTCTGCTCAGTCCAATGGAAGCCGCTCGCTATGTAGACGAAATCGATCACCCTTTGGTGGGCTGGTACTTTGATGTTGGCAACATCGTTCGCTACGGCTGGCCTGAGCATTGGATCGAGGTACTTGATAAGCGCATCATGAAGCTGGACATCAAAGAATACAGCCGCAAGAAGCAATCTGACGAAGGAATCTGGAAAGGTTTCCAGGTAGAAATCATGGAAGGCGACTGCAACTGGCCGGAGGTGAATAAGGCCCTGGCTAAAATCGGTTACTCGGGTTGGGCCTCTGCCGAAGTAGGTGGTGGCGACCGCGAAAGGCTGGCTGAAGTCAGCAAAAGAATGGACCGGGTATTTGCCGCCTAGATCTGAGTTTTATTCATCTCAGTACACAAACGCTGATCGTCTTTTGAGGACGGTCAGCGTTTTTTTGTGGGTAGTACCGGGTCGGTTGTGTCTTTTGGTAGCGTTGTAAGGTATATGACGAAATATTACGTCTTATAATCAGAAAATCTTATTCAAATAAGCGCCAATTATTTATCCGATGAAACATACAACCCGCAAAGAATTCCTTCAAGATTTGTCGCTGCTGGCGGCCGCTTCCCTTTTGCCGAGTCTGTCTTTCGCTGAAATAGATTTTTTGAAGAAATCAAAAATGAAACTCGGCTTGGTTACCTACCTGTGGGCTAAAGACTGGGATGTGCCTACGATCATAGAAAACTGCACAAAATCGGGCATCGGTGGCGTGGAATTGCGCGTGGACCATGCTCACAAGGTAATGCCCGACATTTCGGCGGCCCGGCGACAGGAGGTGAAGAAAATGTTCGCCGACAGTCCGGTGAAAATTGTGGGCATGGGAACTAATGAGCAGTACGACTCGCCCGATCCGGCTAAGCTGAAAGCCAACATGGATCGTACCAAGGAATTCATCAGACTGAGTGCGGATATTGGCGGCACGGGCGTAAAGGTGAAGCCCAACCAGTTTCACAAAGACGTGCCGCACGAAAAAACGCTGGAACAAATCGGCCGATCGTTGAGTGAATTGGGCAAGTACGCCGCTGACTTCGGCCAAAAGATTCGGCTGGAAGTTCATGGCAACGGAACCCAGGAACTACCTAATATCAAGACGATCATGGACAATTGCGAAAGCCGCAATGCCCTGGTTTGCTGGAATTGTAACCAGGAAGATCTGATCGGTCAAGGTTTGGAATACAACTTCAACCTGGTGAAAGATCGTTTTGGAGATACGGTCCACGTTCGCGAACTCGACGATCCTGAGTATCCTTACCAAAAACTGATGAATCTTTTCAAAGACATCAATTACAAAGGCTGGATCTTGCTTGAATGCCGCACCGACCCCAAGGATAAAGTAGCGGCTTTGATGGAGCAGAAGCGGATTTTCGAGGGGATGGTGAAGGGATAATGTGGTACGGGCGGGCCGCTGGTGCGCCAGCGGCTCGCCGTTTTGCGGAGGAATATGACTCTTTTAGAGAAAACAGAAGGTTAGGTCACACATAATCCCCGTTTACAAACGAAAAAGGAAAATTTTCCCAAGCATCAACCAACCCAGCTTTCACCGGATTTTCCAAAGTATAGACCACGGTATTCTTTAACTCACGACTGTCTCTAATGACATGGTCATAGCTTTCTTCTTGCCAAAACGTGCCTACTCTATCCAAAGCCTTATTAGCCTTCTTGGCTGTATAGCTTTTCAGAGTGTGCATGATCGCGTACAGAGGCTTGGTGTACTTTGCTTCATCGGAGGTGTCAATAACCATGTGGAAGTGATTGGGCATGATACAATAAGCCACTAAGCTGTACGACTTCTCGTTCCAAAGATGCAAAGACTCAATGATGATGCTTGCAATTTCGGGCTTCATGAGCCATTGAGGTTCAGAAGAATTACTATCTAGATACTCATCCCACCTGGCGAAATGGCGTTTATGCATTTTGCGAATTTCCTCTTCGCGTATCTTTTCGTCTCTACACTCCCGCTTAATTCGATTATAGGCCGCTTCCTTTTCTTCTTTCAATCTTTCCAAAGCTTCCTGTGGAAGACTACCGTACAGTCGCCCCGTAATAAAAAACGCAACACCTGCTGGCTGGAAATGCGGTAAATAGCGGCGGTATTCTGGTTTGTATTCCATGTGGAAAGCCTTGTGGTACGGGCGGCTCGCCCGTTGATGGTGGATAGCTCTTACTGGAAAACAAGCACTCAGAAAAAACGGGCGAGCCGCCCGTACCACACCTACTCAACCAGCCTTTTCAATTCATTCAGCTTTAAAAGCGCTTCGATGGGCGAGAGAGTGTTGATGTCTAGGAGAGAAAGCTTTTCTTTCAGCTCTTCCGTGCGCGGGTCGTTGGGTTCGAAGATACTGAGCTGAAAATTATTTTTAGGCATTTCCTTTACCTTCTGATCGCGCTTTTCGGTAAGATGATCCTTTTCCAAATGCTGCATGATCTCACTGGCGCGGAGGACGATCAGTTGGGGCATTCCGGCGATTTGCGCCACGTGAATTCCGAAGCTGTGTTCGCTGCCACCGGGTTTCAGCTTGCGGAGGAAAATGATCTTATTGTCCACTTCCTTGACCGCCACGTTAAAGTTTTTGATGCGGGGAAAATCTTCCGATAGCTGGTTCAATTCATGGTAGTGCGTAGCAAAGAGCGTTTTGGCCTTGAAGTCGGGATGCGTGTGCAGGTACTCGGCGATAGCCCAGGCGATCGACACACCGTCGTAAGTACTGGTGCCACGACCGATCTCGTCCATCAATACCAGACTCCGATCACTGAGGTTATTGAGAATACTGGCCGTTTCGGTCATCTCGACCATAAAGGTACTTTCGCCCCGGCTCAGGTTATCGCTCGCCCCGACGCGGGTAAATACCTTGTCCACCAATCCGATGCTGGCCGCGCTGGCCGGGACGAAACTACCCATCTGCGCCATCAGCACGATGAGCGCCGTTTGTCGTAGCAGAGCCGACTTTCCCGCCATGTTCGGGCCGGTGATAACGATGATCTGCTGGGTTTCGTCGTCCAGAAAAAGGTCATTCGGCACGTAGCTTTCGCCCAGTGGAAGTTGTTGCTCGATCACGGCGTGGCGCCCGTCTTTGATATCGAGTTCCTTCTCTTCGGTGATGACAGGTTTTACGTAGTTATTCCTCCGCGCTACGGTCGCGAACGAACCCAGCGCATCCAGTACCGAAACGATGCGGGCATTCTGCTGAATGGCCGCGACATATTCGACGGTAGCGGTAACGATATCGTTGAAAATCCGTGCCTCAATGGCAAAAATCCGATCTTCGGCGTTGAGGATTTTCTCCTCGTACACTTTCAGTTCGGGCGTGATATAGCGCTCGGCGTTGACAAGCGTCTGCTTCCTGATCCACTCGGGCGGAACTTTGCTCTTATGGGCATTGCTCACTTCCAGGTAGTAGCCAAACACCTTGTTGAAAGCCACTTTCAGTGAAGAAATGCCTGTGCGCTCGATCTCTCTTTTCTGTACTTTGAGAAGGTAATCCTTACCCGAGAAGGCGATACCGTGCAATTCGTCCAGTTCGGAATCGACCCCGCTCTTGATCATACCACCCTGAGTGCTCAGGACCGGAGCATCTTCGCGAAGTTCCGTTTCAATTTTTTCCAGCAAAAACTCGCACGGATTCAACTGGTCGGCGTATTTGCGCAACACACCGGACGGTTTTTTGGGTTTGGCTTCACCGTCCTCTATTGCGTCAGGTTTGGCAATTGTGCGACTGCCTAACATCTGCTTGATAGGGGCAATCTGCAGCAGGGACTTCTTTAATTGCCCCAGCTCACGCGGACTGATCCGTCGCACGGCTACCTTGGAGATGAGCCGTTCGAGGTCGCCAATTTGTTTGAGGTAGTTCAGGAGTTCTTCGTGCAAATCCTCCTGTTGCAACAATAATTCTACCGTATCGAGCCGCTCTTCGATGGGCGTTTTTTCTTTTAAGGGCAAGACTACCCACTTGCGTAGCAGTCGTGCGCCCATCGGTGTCACGGTCTGGTCCAGAATCTGAATCAACGGCACGCCGCCCTCCTGTTGCGGGAAGACGAGTTCAAGGTTGCGGATTGTGAAACGGTCGAGCCAAACGTACTTTTCCTCTTCCAACCGCGTGATGCGGCTCACGTGCCCGATTTCCTTATGCTCGGTTTCGAGCAGGTAATGGATGATGACGCCCGCCGCCACTACGCCCAGCGGCAGCAACTCCACGCCGTAGCCTTTGAGGGTCGTGGTACGGAAGTGCGTAGTGAGTTTTTCGAAGGCGAAGTCATCGCCGAAGCACCAGTCTTCCAGAGTGAAGGTGTGAAACTTGTCGCCGAAAAGGTCGATGAATTCTTTCTTGCTTTTCTTGCAAAATAACACCTCGGCGGGGGCAAAGCTTTGCAGCATCTTGTCGACGTAACCCGCGTTGCCCTGGGCAACCAGGAACTCACCCGTCGAGATGTCAAGCAACGACAGGCCGAGTTGGTCGCCTTTGCCAAAGTGCACCGCCGCCAGGTAGTTGTTACGCCGCCCGTCCAGCACATTGTCGTTGAACGACACGCCGGGCGTCACCAGTTCGGTCACGCCTCGCTTGACAATGCCCTTTGCTTCGGCGGGATTTTCGAGCTGGTCGCAGATGGCCACGCGCTCGCCCGCCCGTACTAACTTGGGTAGATGCGTGTCGAGCGAATGGTGCGGAAAGCCCGCCAGCTCTTCATGGGCGCCACCGTTATTGCGACGCGTCAGAACGATACCCAGGATTTTGGACGCCCGAATGGCGTCCTCGCCGAAAGTTTCGTAAAAATCACCGACCCGGAACAGCAGCAGTGCGCCGGGGTACTTGGCTTTAATTTGATTGTACTGCTTATTGAGGGGCGTTTCCCTGCGTTTTGCGGACTTGGCCAAAGCGAATTTGCTTTACAGATTGGAAGCGGAAAAAATTTTCCGTGTAAATACAAATTTAAGGTATTGGGGTGGTTTGGCAAGGATTGGCGTAGGTTTTGCCCCAAAGTTCGCCGGACGGGCTATTACCCGGATCTTGCACGGGGCATCGGAGGATTTCATCTTGCCTATGGCAATCTGCTTATCCTTCGGCGGATGATCCGGATCATGCTTCAGATTGTGCTTTAGACTATCGTCCCTATCTTTACCCATGAGCAAGATTCCAGAGCCAGGGTCTTTGGGGAGGCAGCTGAACGGCATAAGGCGCAGCAAGGTGAACGCCAATCACTGACTGTAAACAATAGTCGGAAATTCGAAATCGATCAAGAGCCGGAATGACCAAAAAAGTACTACTATCCCTTGCCTCAATATTTCTGATCTGGCAATCATTCGGTTTGTTGAGTGTTATTGATACGTTCAGAACAGATTCATTACTGTTTACCATCTTCATGGCATGGGTTATCAATCTTTTTATAACCGGGATATTTGCGTTTGCTGGTTTTGCTTTTCCAACTCAAAAACTTCTCCCTGAAAAATATTACAGAATAAGGAATCCGGTAAGATTAAAGAAAGTATACAGAGCGTTGAAGGTCTCCTGGTTCAGGAAAGCACTGTTAGCTACTTTATGGAAGAGCCGGAGTCAAAGAAAAAAATACTTTGATGGGAAGAGGGAAGGGATCGCAAACCTGGTCGAACAATCGATGAAATCCGAGTTTGGGCATTTAATCCCATTCGTACTAATCACCTTTGTAAGTGGTTATTTGATATTGATTCATTCAATCGAATTGGGAATTTTTTCCCTTTTAGTAAATCTGATCGGTAATCTATACCCGATCATTCTCCAGAGGTACCATCGAATGAGAATCCAGGCAATGAGCGTAGCGTGACAGAGAGGGCACATCTGTTGTGATTCGGGCAATCGTCCTTATATTTACCTGGAAAACTGCAATGGTGGCTACAATCCATTTGGAAGTACCTGAAAAGAGCAGTTTGCCGAGTCCCGATAACCGTATTCTACCGTGAAAACAAGGGAATGTACCTTTCCGCTATGGCGACGTTAAATCTAACTAAATGAGTATTTCAACGCTTTCGATTAAGCGCCCGGTTTTGGCCATTGTGATGAATCTGCTCATCATTCTTTTCGGTTTTCTGGGATTTAAGTACTTGGGGATGCGGGAGTTCCCGTCCATTGATCCACCCGTGGTTTCTATCCGTACCAGCTATACCGGGGCCAATGCCGATATCATCGAGTCGCAGATCACCGAGCCGCTCGAAAAGCAGATAAACAGTATCGAAGGCATCAAGTCCATTTATTCCACGAGTGCGCAGGGAGTTAGCCAGATCACGGTGGAATTCGACATCGCAGCCGACATGGAGCGCGCCGCCAACGACGTGCGTGACAAAGTGGGCTCGGCAGTGCGCGTTCTGCCGCTCGACATCGACGGTCCGCCCACTGTCAGCAAAGCTGATGCCAACTCCGAACCGATTGTTGTACTGACTTTTCAGAGCAGTACTCGTTCGCACCTGGAAGTGAGCGACTACGCCGAGAATGTCATCGCCCAGCGGTTGCAAACTATCAATGGCGTCAGCGATATCCGCATTTTCGGCCAGAAGCGCTACGCCATGCGCATTTGGATGGACCCCGGTAAAATGGCTTCGCTGGGCATCACGACCCAAGACGTGAAACGCGCTCTCGATCGCGAAAACGTAGAATTGCCCAGCGGCAAAATCGCGGGTAATGCTACCGAGCTCACCGTAAAAACCATTGGTCGCTTCAAGACGGAGGAGGATTTTAATGAGATGATCGTGGCCAACACGGCCACACAGACTGTTCATTTAAAGGACATTGGCAATGCAACGTTGGGGCCCGAAAACGAAGAGACCATCCTGCGGCTGGATAACGTGCCGATGATCGGTCTGGCGATAACGCCCATGCCCGGCTCCAACTACATCGAAATCGCCGACGAGGTGAACCGCCGCATGATGGACATCAAGCGGGAACTACCCAAAGATTGCGAACTGGACACGCTGATCGACAACACCATTTTTGTGAAACGGTCCATCGAGGAGGTAGTCGAAACGCTGCTGATTGCTATCGGGCTGGTAATTATCATCATTTTCCTGTTTTTCCGCGATTGGGTCGTGGCCATCCGGCCATTGATCGACATCCCCGTATCGCTGATAGGGACTTTTTTCATCATGTACCTGATGGGTTTTTCGGTGAACGTTCTCACGCTGCTGGCCATCGTGCTGGCGACCGGGCTGGTGGTGGACGATGGCATCGTGGTGACAGAGAATATTTTCAAGAAAATCGAGGAGGGTATGAGTCCCATTGAGGCGGCCATCAAAGGTTCGAACGAAATTATGTTTGCCGTTTTGTCTACGTCCATCACGCTGGCGTCGGTGTTCCTTCCCGTCATTTTCATGCAGGGTTTCGTGGGCAAGCTGTTCCGGGAATTTGGTATCGTCATCTCGGCGGCGGTTCTGATTTCTGCCTTCGTTTCCCTGACTTTGACCCCAATGCTAAATGCCTACCTGGCCCGCAAGGATCAGAAGCGGAGCTGGTTTTACAACAAAACCGAACCCTTTTATGAAAAACTGACCGACGGGTATGGCCGCGCATTGGGCAATTTCATGAAAATTCGGTGGGTGGCTCTCCCACTGATTCTGCTCACACTGGGTATGGTGTGGTACTTTGGCAAAAACCTGCAATCGGAACTCGCTCCGCTCGACGACCGCAACTGGTTCCGGCTGTCGATGACGACGCCCGAAGGTTCCTCCTACGAATTTACGGACCGCTACATCCAATCGGTCAGCCAATTACTGACCGACTCCATGCCGGGAAAAAAAGGAATCATGCTCGTGACCTCGCCCGGTAACTCGGGTTTGGGCGCGACCAACAATGGCAACGGCCGCATTGCTCTGGTGGACCGCAAAGAACGTGATATGAGCCAGCAGGAGGTCGTGGATTGGATTACCAAACGCCTTAAAAACTATCCGGACGCCAAATCCTTTGTGGTGCAGCAGCAGACGATCGCCGTGGATTCGCGCGGAGGGCTACCCGTTCAATATGTGATTCAGGCCCCGGATTTCGAAAAACTGCGCGAATACGTTCCGAAATTCATGGACGAAATTGCTGACGATCCCACCTTCTCGGTAACGGATGTCAACCTGAAATTCAGCAAACCCGAGTTGCAGATTTCCATTGACCGCGAGAAAGCCAAAGCCGTGGGGGTGTCGGTGTCTGACGTGGCCCAGACCCTACAGCTGGCCTTTGCCGGACAGCGCTTTGGGTACTTTACGATGAATGGGCGGCAATATCAGGTTATCGGTCAGTATGACCGCGCTAACCGCGATGAACCGCTTGATTTGAAAAGCATGTTTGTCAAAAATGCCCAGGGCCAATTGGTGCAGCTCGATAATATCGTACGCGCCGACGAGGAGAGTAGCCCTCCGCAGTTGTTTCACTTCAATCGCTACATGAGCGCTACTGTACAGGCCGCCCTGGCTCCCGGTAAAACCATCGGCGATGGTATCGCAGCGATGGATGCCGCCCGCGACAAACTCTACGATGAGGCCATTCACACGCAACTGAGCGGGGCCTCGCGTGATTTTGCCGAGAGTTCGTCCAACACGCTTTTTTCGTTTTTCCTGGCCCTGATCCTGGTTTACTTCATTCTGGCGGCGCAATTCGAGAGTTTTGTGGACCCCTTCATCATCATGATTACGGTACCGCTCGCCATTGGCGGAGCCGTTTTTTCGCTCTGGTTCTTTGACCAGACGCTCAATATTTTCAGTCAGATCGGCATGATCATGCTCATCGGGCTGGTGACCAAAAATGGTATTCTGATCGTGGAGTTCGCCAATCAACTTAGGGAAAAAGGCATGAGCAAAATGGAAGCCGCCCATCAGGCCGCCGTCCTGCGGTTCCGACCAATCCTGATGACCAGTCTGGCCACAGTACTGGGCGCGATGCCGATTGCCCTGGCCCTGGGTTCGGCGGGTCGAAGCCGCATGTCGATGGGCATCGTCATCATGGGCGGGCTGCTTTTTTCTCTTATTCTGACGCTTTACGTCATTCCGGCAATGTACACCTTCCTTTCCCGTCCCAAAAACTTCGAGCGGATGCGCAACATCGAACGCATTGCCCACGAAGCCGAGATGGCGCCTGTGGCAGAGTGATTTCACTCAAATGCGGACAGACAAATCATCTTTCGATCTGGTTTTAGTTGCAGATTATTTCTGCTTTTTTGGAAAATTAGGTACTCTGGCAGATAGATCATCCAATTCTGTTTGGGAATCCCCAATTATCATCTACAATTCTTCCAAAAAAGCGTTTTATCTATTATTTTTGTACTTTATTAAGAATGCAAACTAAAACCCAAAATATGTCAACGACAACTGAAACTACCTATGTACCTTACAAGGTAAAAGACATTAATCTGGCCGACTGGGGCCGGAAGGAAATCTCACTAGCCGAAGCAGAAATGCCCGGTCTGATGAAAATCCGCGAGGAATACGGCCCTTCGCAGCCATTGAAAGGTGCACGCATTGCAGGCTGCCTGCACATGACGATCCAAACGGCGGTTCTGATTGAGACGCTTACTGCGCTTGGTGCGGACGTTACCTGGTCTTCCTGCAATATTTTCTCGACGCAAGACCACGCTGCCGCTGCTATTGCTGCGACTGGCGTACCCGTCTTTGCGTGGAAGGGCATGAACGAGGAGGAGTTCAACTGGTGCATCGAGCAAACGCTGTTCTTCGGTGAAGAGCGCCAGCCTCTGAACCTGATCTTGGACGATGGCGGCGACCTGACCAACATGGTATTCGACGATTATCCCGAGCTTATTTCCGGCATCAAAGGACTTTCGGAAGAAACTACGACTGGTGTTCACCGCTTGTATGAGCGCATGAAGAAAGGTACGTTGCACCTGCCCGCCATCAACGTCAACGATTCGGTGACTAAGTCGAAATTCGATAATAAATACGGTTGCCGTGAGTCGCTGGTGGACGCTATCCGTCGTGCTACCGACCTGATGATGGCCGGAAAAGTGGCCGTTGTAGCTGGTTATGGTGACGTGGGAAAAGGCTCCGCCGAATCGCTCCGTGGTGTAGGTGTACGGGTACTAGTGACGGAAATCGACCCGATTTGCGCGTTGCAGGCTGCGATGGATGGTTTCGAAGTCGTAACGATGGATGAGGCCGCCGAGCGTGCCAATATCTTCGTGACTGCTACCGGAAACTTCAACATTATCACCGAGCGTCACTTCCGCACGATGCGTGATAAGTCTATCGTCTGCAACATTGGCCACTTCGATAACGAGATCGACATGGCGTGGTTGAACAAAACGTACGGCAGCACCAAATCGCAGATCAAGCCGCAGGTGGATATGTACACCATTGACGGTAAGGATATCATCGTGCTGGCCGAAGGTCGCCTGGTGAACCTGGGTTGCGCCATGGGCCACCCATCGTTTGTAATGTCCTGCTCGTTTGCCAACCAGACTCTGGCGCAGATTGAGCTTTGGAACAACACGGACGCTTATGAGAAGAAAGTGTATGTGCTGCCCAAGGTACTTGACGAAAAAGTGGCTAAGCTTCACCTCGAACATGTGGGTGCGAAGCTTGACTCTCTGACTCCTGAGCAAGCCGAGTACATTGGCGTGACGTACGAAGGACCGTTTAAGCCGGAGACATACCGTTATTAACTTTGAATCGGTCCGCCGATGCGGAGTGAATGGGGGGCGCTGCTGCGCTGGAATACCGAACTCCGGTCTCACTCCTTTGCAAAATTCAATAAAAAAGCCCCGCCCGGAAAATTTTCCGGGCGGGGCTTTTTGTCTTTGAGAGATTTTGTTATTCACTCATCACTCATAATTCCTCATTCAATTCTCCCGCCCGTCCAGCATGGGCACCGTTTCTTTTCCAATGCCGTCGCTCTTAGCAAATTCCAACGTACGGATCGGGAAGGGAATCGTAATGTCGTTGGCATCGAAAGCTTTCTTGATGGCTTTAATAACCTCACTCTTGGCTAAGGGTGGCCCCGCAACATCCTGCTTGATCCAGAACCAGACCAAAAAGTTGATGCTGCTATCGCCAAACTCGGTAAAGTGCAATTCGGCCGGTTTAAACTCACTTATAAATTCCAGGCTGTTTACGGCCTCCAAAGCTAATTGCTGGACTCTGTCCAGATCGTCGGTATAGGCAATGCCGCAATCAACCTGCATCCGTCTTTGGCCTGATTTAGAAAAATTGGTGATGGGATTCTGGAAAATGTCCTTGCTGGGAATCTCGATTTCCTGACCGGCAAAGTTGTCTATGATGACGGAACGAAGGTTAATAGACTTTACTTTACCCATGAACCCGTTGGTTTGCACCACATCGCCGACTTGTATGGGGCGTTGTAAAGTAATAAATGTGCCCGAAATAAAATTGGCAGTAAGGTCCTGAAATGCAAAACCAACGGCCAGAGCAACTACCCCGGCCCCAGCCAGCAGGGAAGTCACGGTTTTATCCAATCCCAGAATACTTAATGCACAAAATAGCCCGACTGAGAGAATGGCCACCCGGCTCAATGTGGAAACCAGCGACACCAGCGAAATGTTGTGTGAAAGCCTACCCATAAGCCGGGCAATGGCCTTACGGGCAAAGCGCGACACAAAGCTGAACACGAAGACGACAATCACCGCCAAAACGAAATTGGGGATAAGCGCCACGATCATCTCATACCAATAAGTGAGTTTGTCGCTGATTAAGGTGATGTAATCGGTGATTTGGATAAACATAAAAAAAACGATTGAATATTTTCAAGATAGACTGATCTACTATACCTTTAACGAAAGACAGCAGAAATCATTCCTTGCAAGCTAAAGCTTTACTTGGTAATGTGCAAAATTCCGGGCCAATGCACCAGTGAAATGGCCTCAATCACTTGTATTTATCCTATTTATTTAATTATTGAAAATGAAATTTGGCGTAGTAGTTTTCCCCGGTTCTAATTGCGATGACGATACCGTTTTCGCGCTGCAACACAATTTGGGGCAGGAGGTCGTCAAGCTGTGGCACAAAGACCACGACCTACAGGGCTGTGATTTTGTAATCCTGCCCGGCGGGTTTTCTTACGGCGATTACCTCCGCACGGGGGCTATTGCCCGCTTCTCCCCGCTGATGAATGAGGTGATCGAACATGCCAATCGCGGCGGCTATGTGATGGGCATCTGCAACGGTTTCCAGATTCTGGTGGAGGCCGGGCTACTACCCGGTGTCCTGCTGCGCAACCTTTCGCAGAAGTACGTTTGTAAGAATATTCACCTGCTGCCACAAAGCAAGGCTGCCTCACTTACGTCCAGCCTTGAGTCCCGCGCTTACACCATTCCCATCGCCCATGGCGACGGTCGGTACTTCACTGATGCAGATGGCCTGAAAAAGCTCAACGATAATGACCAGGTTTTATTCCGCTATTGCGACGCCGACGGCAACATTAGCGATGAAGCCAATCCTAACGGTAGTCTGGACAGCATCGCTGGTATCGCCAACGCTGGCTTCAATGTTTTTGGAATGATGCCGCATCCCGAGCGGGCTTCCGACGAGGCCTTGGGCAATGCTGACGGGCGGA
Organism: Persicitalea jodogahamensis; assembly: GCF_014651615.1. Lineage (GTDB taxonomy): Bacteria > Bacteroidota > Bacteroidia > Cytophagales > Spirosomataceae > Persicitalea > Persicitalea jodogahamensis. Next base: position 927,253 of record NZ_BMXF01000001.1, read on the forward strand.
TTATTTTAGAACAGCTGGTTGGTGTTTTAGTGTAACGCTTCCGGCGATTTGAACAATCGTGAACGATAAGAAGCCAAACAAAAAAGCGGCTGGTCCTATATGGAAACCAGCCGCTTTTTCACTCATTCTAGATACCTGAGTCCTACCTTAAATCAACTACCTCGACACCGGGAAACTGCTTGGGGTCGAAAGCAAAATAGCTATCCGTCACATTTACATCGGGTTGAAATCTATCGATGGTATAGGTTACCAATTGCCCGTTACTCATCAGGATGCGCCACTTCTTGATCGATTTATCTTTCTTGTCAACCTTGATCTGCACTTTCGAAATTTTGGCATAGCTGGTGGTCGGGGCAAGCTCAATGGTTTCGTAGGTCTGTCCGCCTTCCTTGCTCTCCTTCAAAAACTTATACTTGTAGTCTTTCTTGTAGGCCGTAAAAATTCTGGTAGGATTGAGGTCACCCAGTTCAGCGGGATCATAGTCCTGCAAAGTCACCTCTTTGGTTTCCGGCGCGTAGGTTGCCATAATTTTGCCATCATTAAAAACCTCCTGTTCGCTCATTTTTAATCGGAACTTTTCGCCTTTCACCGTTACCTCGCCCTTTGCATCCCGCCCGCCTTCAGAAGTGAAAGTGAAAGCGGCCTTATAAGATTTCAGGCTCTCGTAATTTTTACTCATAGCCTCTAAGATGGCTTCAGCTTTGCTGTCGGTTTTCTGAGCCAAAGCGGGAAAAGTAGTTCCTGACAATAGTGCCGCCAGGAGCAGCATCATTATTTTTGGTATTTTTTTCATGGCTGATAATTCTGTGATTGGTGGGTAATGATGATTGGAGGAAAGGGAGGGGGCTGGGTTTAAAGAAGGTACTAACTTGAAGTCAAGTACTGTCAAGCAGTAAAGTACCACGCTGTTATCAGGCAAACCCCAAAGTATTTGGAAAAGTCAGGCGGTGACCGGGATTATTTTGTCTTCTGACATATCAATCTTTTGTTCACACTCCTACACTATTCAAATGTTGTTCCAGCGATTCCAAATCGTGAAACATGACATCGCGTGCTTTGCTGCCCGTGAAGGGGCCGACAACGCCCAGTATCTCCAATTGATCCATGATGCGTCCGGCTCGGTTGTAGCCCAGCTTCATTTTGCGCTGGATGAGCGACGTGCTTCCTTGCTGGTGCGTGATGACCAGGCGAGCGGCGTCGGGTAGGAGTTGGTCGAAATCCTCGGTGTTCACATCGCCGCGGCTACCATCACCGTCCTCGCCTTCGTACTCTGGCAGGGCATAGGCCTCGCCATATCCCCGCTGGCTACCAATGAACTCGCATACATCTTCGATTTCACGGGTGTCGATATAAGGACACTGCAGGCGCACGATTTCGGAATTAATGGCCAAAAGCATGTCACCCTGCCCGACCAATTGCTCGGCTCCGCCACTGTCCAGAATAGTGCGGGAGTCGATGCTAGAGGTCACGCGGAACGACAGGCGGGCCGGGAAGTTGGCTTTGATCAAACCCGTAATGACCTTGACCGAAGGCCGCTGCGTAGCGAGCACAAGGTGGATGCCGACAGCCCGCGCCAGCTGCGCCAGACGGGCGATGGGCGTTTCCACTTCCTTGCCCGCTGTCATCATCAGGTCGGCCAGCTCGTCGATCACCAGCACGATGTAGGGTAGGAAATGGTGGCCGTTTTCGGGATTGAGCTTGCGTTGTACAAACTTGGCGTTATACTCTTTCAGGTTGCGCGCCGTAGCTTCTTTCAGCAGGTCGTAGCGGTTATCCATCTCAATGCACAGGGAATTGAGCGTGTGGATTACCTTTTTGGTATCCGTAATAATCGCTTCATCACTATTAGGCAGTTTGGCCAGGTAGTGCCTTTCCAATTTATTGAAAAGCGTCAGTTCCACTTTTTTCGGATCGACCAGTACGAACTTGAGCTGCGCCGGGTGCTTCTTGTAAATTAGAGAAGCCAGTATTACGTTCAGGCCTACCGATTTTCCCTGTCCGGTGGCACCTGCCATAAGCAGGTGGGGCATCCGGGCGAGGTCGGCGACGTAGATTTCGTTGGACACAGTTTTGCCCAGTACCACGGGCAGGTCGTAATTGGATTTTTGAAAACGGTCGCTATTCAGGACGCTGCGGATAAAGACTGTCTCGCGATTCTTGTTGGGTACTTCAATACCGATGGTACCCCGTCCCGGCATGGGGGCAATGATGCGGATGCCCAACGCCGCGAGGCTAAGAGCGATGTCCTTTTCCAGATTCTGAATCTTGGAGATACGCACCCCTGCTTCGGGAATGATTTCGTAAAGCGTGACGGTCGGCCCGATGGTGGCCTTGATCTTGGAAATGTTGATTCCGTAGCTCGCCAGTGTATCCACAATGCGCTCCTTATTGCTTTCCAGCTCGTCATGCGAGACTTTTTGCTGAGCGCTGTCGTCTACATCGTTAAGTATGTCGAGTGAGGGGTACTGGAAAGAGGGCAAATCGAGCGTAGGATCGTATTGTCCGAAATTACGGAGAATCTCCTCACTTAGTTCGTCAGGATCGGGATCCTCCTCCTGCGGAATCGCCACTGGCGGAGCCTCATCGAGTTCCAATTCTAGTTTGGCTTCCAGTACTGGCTCCACATCTACCTCGGTTTCCGGTTCTTCGGAGTCAATTACTTCCTCTGTTTCTACGGGATCATCGTAAGTCTGATCCAGTACCGATACGGTAGGGGTAGTTTCTTGAGTGTGAGAAGAAGGCGACTCTTCTGTGGAGTCCTCCGGGTCATCCACATAGTCCTGGTCTTGCTGGCGGGCCAACCGCTTATCCTGGCTTTGCTGCCAGCGTTCCACAGGATTTAAGTTGTAAAAGTATACGGCAAAGCAGAACAGAAAAACGAGAATAATCACAATGCTGCCATAGCCTATCAGGTTACTCAGCAATTCGTTGACGTAAAATCCAAAGCCACCGGGCAGAAAACTGAGGCTGGCACTGCTGCCGCTTATCAGTACGATATAGCCAAGAAATATACTAACCCAGAGGGTGAAGAAGATGACCTCTTTGGTCGTACGGCTTAAATTCACTAAATCGGCGCCGAACACCATGCGCCAGCCCGCCAGAAAGGGGACGACAGGTACAAGTAAGGCCGCGAGACCGAACCAGCGGTACACAAATACCTGCGAGACGAACGCGCCAAAAACGCCCAGCACATTGCGCGTGGCGGCACCCACGTCGCGCAAGGGGGCCGTGCCCAATGCCCCCACTTCGCTTTGGTCCGCTGCTCCGGTAAACAAGTATGACAAAAAAGCCACTTCAAGCAGCACGCTTATGACCAGCAGTACCATCCCCGCCACCAGGGTGTTCTTGGGGCTGGAAGTCAGGGCGGCCCAATCAAACGAAAGTTGCCTCGCTGATTTCTCTTTTGTCTTACTTTTAGCGTTCCTGGTGCTGGATCGGCGCGTGTTCTCAGCCATTTATTGAATTGACAGTTGACAGTGGATAATTTATCTCCGGTCAAGATGTCTTGTTTTATGTGTTCAAAGTGCGTTGTTCGACGAGGGATTTACAGATTCGGCGGGCGAGGCCTGGTCCTTCGTAGATGAATCCGGTGTAGATTTGTAACAGGGAAGCTCCGGCGTTCAGCTTTTCGCGGGCATCTGCGGGCGAGGCTATCCCTCCCACACCAAGTACCGGAAAAGCGTCGCCTGACTTTTCACAAAGATAACGAATTACTTCCGTCGAGCGGTGCCGTAAAGGCTGTCCACTAAGCCCTCCGGCTCCAATTTTTTCCAAATCCGAGTCTGAAACATTCAAACCTTTGCGGGAAATGGTGGTGTTGGTAGCGATGACTCCCGCGATACCCGTCGCCAGAACAATCTCCACGATATCGTCGAGTTGACTATGATTGAGATCAGGTGCAATCTTTAGAAAAATCGGTTTGGGTTTCGGTTTGTAATTATTCAGTTTCTGTAGTTCACGCAGCAAGTGAGTAAGGGGTTCTTTCTCCTGCAAATCACGCAGGCCGGGAGTATTGGGCGAACTTACATTGACTACAAAATAATCCACCACCTCGAACAAATCCTGAAAGCAGCGTACGTAGTCGTCCAGGGCTTTTTCGTTGGGGGTGTCCTTATTTTTGCCAATATTCCCTCCGACCATAATGTCCGACTTGCGATACCGCAGCTTGGCAGCGGCCACACCAGCCCCTTTATTGTTGAAGCCCATGCGGTTGATGAGGGCATTGTCGTCTTTCAACCGAAAAAGCCGGGGCCTTTCATTGCCTGGCTGCGGGCGGGGCGTGACGGTGCCAATCTCCACGTAGCCAAAACCAAGGGCGGCGAGTTCATCCACCATTTCAGCGTTTTTGTCGAATCCCGCCGCCAAGCCCACAGGGTTTTTGAACCTCAGCCCTGCTACCTCACGCACCAGCGAGGGGTGCTCGAACACATAAAGCTTCTTCAGTAGGCCCGGCACGAGGGGAAGCCCATAAGCAAAGCGTAGAGCATTACAGACCCAGTGGTGAACGCGCTCGGCGTCGAAGAAGAAGAGAAAGGGGAGGAGGAGACGTTTGTACATTTTACAAAAATAGGCGGTTCCCGGCTAGGGTGGGGGATCGAAGTCGATTTTCTTTTGAAGAATATGACAACTTATCCTCACAGCTGGGTAAGAGATTGCTCAAAGGCACGTGGGTTCAGGATGTCCAAGCGATTGCTGGGGGTATGGCCGGTTTGGAATGATTATTTTTATGAAACCTACTAATTCATTTATTCATCAGAACTAAAAAAAGCATATACCATGGACACTCTAAGAAATTCAGAAACAATTGATTCGACCACCGAACTTGATGCCAAAACCGGCACCATTACGGGAGTATTTCACGATAAGGACGACGCCGAAAAAGCGTATAACTCGCTCATCGAGCGTGGCTACAGCCGCGACGACATTTCTGTATTGATGTCGGACGAAACGCGGAAAACAAACTATAAGGATCTGGATGAGGACGACCGTTCTGATCTGGGCAACAAAGCGATGGAAGGCGCGGGCGTAGGCTCGGCTATCGGCGGTACAGCCGGTGCTATTGTAGGCGCCATCGCGGCCATCGGGACGGCTATCGCACTCCCCGGCCTCGGGCTGGTTATCGCGGGTCCGATCGCTGCCGGACTGGCAGGAGCAGGAGCAGGTGGACTCACAGGTGGAATTATTGGCGCGCTTGTTGGTTCAGGAATTCCCGAAGAACGGGCGGCCGTATACAAGGAAAGCCTGGAAAATGGCGGAATTGTGGTAGGCGTGAAAGCACGTTCTCACGAGGAAGGCGCAGCTATCGCTGATGACTGGAAAACCTACCGCGGCCGGAACATCCATACAGGTTGGGAGTCTGGCTTGTGGGCTGATACCCAAAACAGCACCTATTAATTGACTGGCAGAAAGTCAATGCAAATTTTAGGTTCTAAACCTTTTGCGAATCCCCCATCACTAAGATGGGGGATTTTTTGTTATAGCTTCAATATGGCTGACCCGGAAAGGTTTTGCCTGAGTTTGCTAACTTCGCACTTCCAATCCATCCAGCCCTATGATTCAAATTCAGTCTTTTGTATTCAGCCCTTTTTCTGAAAATACCTATGTGCTGTTCGACGAAACCAATGAGGCCATACTTATTGATCCTGGTTGTTATGAACCGGAGGAATATCGGGAGCTGAGTAATTTCATTAAAGAGAATGAGCTTAGACCCATCGGAATTTTCAATACCCACGCCCACATTGATCATGTTCTGGGTGTAGAAAAACTGAAAAATACTTACAAAGTACCCTTTGCGTTGCATCGCCTGGATGAACCGTTGCTGAGAGCGGTAAAAACCTACGCCCCAAATTACGGCTTTCCTGCCTTCGACGAACCTGCTGTGGAGCGTTGGCTCGAAGCGGGCGAGACAATCACATTTGGCAATTCTACGCTGAAAATCGTTTTTGTTCCCGGCCATGCGCCCGGTCATTTGGCTTTCGTGAACGATCCGCAAAAGTTCGTCATCGGTGGCGATGTACTTTTTCGGCAGAGCATTGGTCGCACTGATCTACCCGGAGGCGACATGGATACGCTGTTGCACAGCATCCGCACCCAGCTTTTTACCCTGCCCGACGAGTACACGGTATACGCTGGCCATATGCAGCCAACTACCATTGGTTACGAGAAAAAGAACAACCCTTTTTTTAAATAATTTGCCGGATTTTTCATGAAACGACACATTCCCAACGCCCTCACCTGTGCCAACCTGCTCTGCGGCTGCGTGGGAATCGTGGAGGTTTTCCATAACAACATGCTGCTGTCCTGCGCCTTGATTGGCCTGGCGGCAGTATTTGATTTTTTCGACGGCTTTGCGGCGCGGCTGCTCAATGTCAGTTCGCCTATTGGTAAAGAATTGGATTCCCTGGCCGACATGACAACCTTCGGCGTACTACCCGCCATGATTATCTATCAGCTTCTGCTACGTTCCGTACCGGGACTTGACGACCTGTGGATTCCTAACCTGGCTTTCCTGATTGTTGTCTGTTCGGCCCTGCGATTGGCCAAGTTCAACATCGACCCCCGGCAGAGCGACTCGTTCATCGGGGTTCCCACGCCAGCGAATGCCTTACTGATAGCATCACTGCCTTTTATCATTCGCAACTACCCGGATTGGGAGCCCATGATCGCCAACACCACCAATCTGTTGATATTTACAGCAATTATGTCCTACCTGTTGGTAGCAGAATTGCCGCTTTTCGCTTTGAAGTTCAAATCATTTGGGTGGGCAGGGAACGAAGTCAGGTATGTTTTCCTGCTCGTTGCGATTGTGTTGATTTTGCTTCTTGGATTTTTGGCAGTGCCAATGGTGGTAGCGCTATATGTGTTGTTGAGTGCAGGACTGGCCCTGAACGGAAGAGGGTAGTGTGGATCGATGCCGTCACCATTGGCCACCCTTCTGAATTTAGAAGAGATGTCCTGGGCTTTTCAGGAAGTGATCGCTCCCGTTGCAACGAACAATAACTCTCATCGCTCCATGCCTCGATCTCCATTATTCTGTGATTCTTGTTTTGATGACGGGACAAGGGGATTGGGTGAATACCCACTCTCTACTCCTTTGGGACAGGAAACAGGATACGACAAATAGCCTCACACCCACGGTAATTGAGAATACCAAATATTCCCCAGCTGGGTTCCGGATCGGAATTCGTGTCAGGAAATTGGTTCGCCACACATTTTATTGCATTTTTGCAGTCTCCAAAAATCTCTAAACAACTCGCCCACCCGTCTTTCGCCATGCAATTCGCCGCCGACATCAACATCATGCCCATTAAGGAAATCCTTGACCCGCAGGGCAAAGCCGTCAAACTTGGTCTGCACAACCTCGGCATCGACCAGGTGGATGATGTCCGCATTGGCAAGCACATCACGATTCGGCTGGAGGCCGCCGACGCGGAAGCTGCAGAGGAGAAAGTGAAAATAGCCTGCGAGAAACTTTTGGCTAACCTCATCATGGAGGAATTCAGCTTCGAAGTTCATCCCGTTCAATAAGTATCCCTGGCTTTCTTCTGGGATATTTATTCCCCATGCCGTAGAGTTTTTCTACTGCCGCTAGTACTGTCCGGTCGATAGCATAACGAGCGTGCAAGCTTCTATGGGCTCAATTCCGTTCTGGGTCAGTAAGTTCTCAAACTCTGAGTTCTCGGTACCCGGATTGAAAATCACGCGTTTCGGGTGAAGGGAAACTACGTAGTCATAGTACTCAGGTTGATTGCGTGGGCCAACGTAAAGCGTTACGGTATCTATGGCGTCGTGAATGCCTTTTTGGGTATGAATAGGCTCTCCTGCCACTTCTCCCGGCCGCAGACCAATCTGTACGATCTCATGTCCGTGGCGTTTGAGGCGGTGTGCCGCCGAGAAGGCGTAGCGGCTTGGATTGGAGGTCGCTCCTATAATCAATGTTTTTTTCATGGATTGAATTGAAAGGTTCGATGATAAGAAAAATCGCTTGGTCCGATTTTTCTTACTGATCTGTAATGTAAAATCTCATACCCGAGTTTAGAACAGAATCTTAACTTTGTGTTGAGGATTTGTTTAACACCAGAACGCTATATCAACTTTGATACTGCTGTTTCTATCTCCTAATACACGGTGACGTGCATTAGGGAAACATTGAGGTATTGCACCACCAAAATCTCGTTTAGGCAAAACCAGTCGTAACGAAACAAAGTCCACACAAAAGCCATACAAAATGAACGATACCAAGAGTAGCTTTTGGAATGAAAAATGGGTCAAAATTGATTTTGGGGGCTTCGAAGATGATCCTCATTACGAAGTCTCGAATTATGGCCGGCTGAAAAGTTTTCAAACCAAGCCTGATGAAGGCGTCATTATTAAGGGGTCGACTATTCAGGGCTACCCCTCACTTAATATTAGAATACCGGGCAGAAAGTCCGCCAACCGCTACGTTCACAAACTAGTGGCCGAATACTTTGTGAAGAAACCGAGCCAGGAACACGAGTTTGTGATCCATCTCGATTATGACAAGCGCAACAATTACTACCAGAATCTGAAGTGGGTAACCAAAGACGAGCTGACCATCCATAATAAGGAAAATCCGGCTATCCTTAACCGTGTGATGCCCCGCTATACCAAAAATTACAAACTCACTGACAGTAAAGTGAGAATGATCAGAAAACTGCTTAAAAACGACAATAACAGATTAAAAATGATCGCCAAGCAGTTCGGTATCACGCACACGCAACTCAACCGTATCCGCTCGGGCGAAAACTGGAAAAGCCTTGAGGGGGACGAATGACGTTTGGACGACAAAACACGCCCGGCACCTTCTCTCATTTAGGGGAAATCGGCAGTACAATCAATTGCTGCGGGGAAGGGAATAGGGAAAAATCTCTCCCTGTACTGGCACAATGCAGGATCTTTCTGCTAAATTGTGGTTTTTTGAAAGCTGCGGATTTGCCTTGCGCAATTTCTGTCCGGAATTTTTTAACAAAAGATTAACCGTTTCATTCCGGACTAACCAAGACATAGCGAACGGGTGATCGCTACAATGCCGTAGTTTTTTGCCAGAGAACAGATAGGTGGTCTGCCACGGCGATTACGCCATTAATAAACAGAGAAGAATGATTGGAATCATCATGGGTAGTCTTTCGGATCAGAAGATCATGCAGGAAGCTGCCGCCGTACTAAGTGAGCTTAACGTAGCGTTTGAAATGGAGGTAGTGTCGGCTCATCGTACCCCGGAGAGAATGGTGGAATACGCCAAGACGGCCAGGCAGCGCGGGTTGAAGGTGATCATTGCCGGGGCAGGTGGCGCAGCTCATCTGCCGGGCATGGTAGCTTCGTTGACGACACTCCCCGTGATTGGTGTTCCAATACTGTCCAGCAACTCCATCGATGGCTGGGACTCGGTCCTGTCGATTTTGCAGATGCCCGGTGGCGTTCCCGTGGCGACCGTGGCACTCAATGGAGCCAAAAATGCCGGAATACTGGCCGCACAGATTATAGGAAGCAGTGACCAGACCGTGGCTGCTACCCTGGATGCCTACAAAGAAGCGCTGAAAGAGAAGGTGGCTGTGATGAACGAAGAATTGAACGCCAATATCTAAGCCTGACCGCTCTCTATTTCTTACCTTTGCGGTAACATTGCCCCGTCCATAAAGAATACACGCCACGCATGGAAGAAGAAGAACCAAAGAAAAGGAACATCCGCCCAAAGGAAACTTCCAGATTACCGCTTATTACGCTGCTGTCTCTGCTGGCAATTATTGTGGCCCTTTTTGTGATTGGCTGGGAGTATATTTCCGACGATGCCAAAGGTTCAGATGAGGTGACAAACACTGTTCCCGACACAACAAGCAAGTATATTCCACCCGATATCCGCGACGAGCCGGAAGATATCGGAAACGAAACGGAAGATACAAGCTTACCTGATAATGTGGGATCGGCGGTAGCTGTGCAAGACCCGCCTGCCCCGGTGGTCGAGAAGCCGAAACCAGAACCGAAGCCTACTCCGAAACCCGCTAACGTTGGAGGGAAAGAAATCACCCACACAGTGGCATCGGGTGAAACCTTCTTCGGCATCGCCAATCGTTATAACCTGAGTACCGAAACTCTCCGTTCGCTCAATCCGCAGCTCACCAACACCAGCACCGACCTGAAAGCGGGAGTTACTAAACTCAATGTCCGTGTTCAGGCAGTGCATACCGTGGGGCCGGGAGACGTTTTGCGTGTAGTGGCAAAAAAGTATAACATCAGCAAGCAGCAACTGATGGAGGCCAACGGAAAAAGCCGCGACTATGCCGAGCGGGGAGAAAAGCTGGTAATTCCTTTTGGAGTGCGCAAGTAAAAGGCGCGTGGCATTCTCCGGGAAGTTCATGTGTCGGTGTACGATAAGGGATCATCAATCCTAACCGCTCTGTGCATACACTTCTGGTACAGCTTACTATATTGCTGACCATTGATTTTAGTGCTTCGCCTCAAAGTGCGGCCCCGGTACGCGCCACCTTCTCCGGTTTGCCGGGGTACTGGTGAAGAAAGCGATCAGCACTATGCCTAGCGATTTTTTCAAAGTGATTTTTTCATTGATACGTTGCATGTTTCAATGCGTCTACCGGTGGGGACAATACCCTCAAAATTGCCTAAAAAGGTGTCGTACTGGAATATCAGCAGATAGGCTTTTAAGTACTTAATCGAGGTAGATTAGGCATTTACAATTTCGGAACTCAACGCCCGATCCAGGAAATCCAAAGTCATGAAGGCAGCCTTTTACACCCAGTATGGCGACCCCAGGGTACTTTCGGTAAAGGAAGTGGAAAAACCAACGCCCAAAGAGAATGAAGTACTGGTGCGCGTATATGTGACCACGGTCAATAGAACCGACTGTGCCAATTTAACGGCCAAACCATTCATTATGCGGTTTGTCAATGGCCTGATGAAACCCAAACGGCAAATTCCGGGCACCGACTTCGCCGGCGAAATTGCTGCAGTTGGGACCAAAGTCAAGTCCTTCGAAGTGGGCGACAGGGTATGGGGTTTTGGTGATCAGGGAATTTGCTCGCAAGCTGAATACCTGTGTCTGCCGGAGGAAAAAGCAATGGCTCATTTTCCGGCCAGCCTTTCTTATGAGCAAGCTGCTGCCAGCGTAGAAGGTGCGCATTATGCCTGCAATTTCATCAATAAAGTCAAACTAGCACCCGGACAAAAAGCCATCGTAAACGGAGCGACTGGCGCGATCGGTTCGGCGCTTTTGCAATTTTTGAAATACCACGAACTCAGCGTTACGGCTGTTTGTAATACCAAAAATATCGAACGTATCAAATCCTTGGGAGCCGATAAAATCATAGATTATACCCGACAGGACTTTACAGATGACGACGAGAAATATGACTTTGTCTTTGATACCGTCGGCAAAAGTACCTTTGGCATGTGTAAACCCTTATTGAAGGATGAAGGGATATACATTTCTTCGGAGCTGGGCCCTGGCAGCCAAAATATTTTCTTAGCTCTGTTTACCCCATTGCTTGGCGGGAAAAAGGTCATATTTCCCATTCCGTCGGATATAAAGGGTAGTCTGACTTTTATCGGGCGCCTTGTCGAGAAGGGTAAATTCATGCCTGTAATTGATACGACTTATCCGCTCGAAAACATTGCCGAGGCGTATCGCTATGTACTGACGGGCCAGAAAACCGGCAATGTGGTCATCAGGGTGCAGTTGCCGCCTCATTGAGTAGCGTATTGACTCACCGCTGAGGTTCTCCCATTCCCCGTACTTTCCGGGCTACTTCTTCTCCACTATTATGCGAAAAATCGCATCCTGCCTACGTACTTATGTGCATGAAGACTACGAGCGAAGCCTCTACCTGAAAGAAGCGCTGTTCTTAGTTGTATTGATCAGCATCAACTACACCATCGGGCTGGAAGACCGGATCATTGACGCCTGGATCGGTAACCCGATCCGGATTGTTTGGTACTTTCTGCTGTACGCTACCGCGTACTATGGCGCGCTGTTGATCTGGGCCCGGCACACCGGGCAGATGCAGATCTTCCGGAATCGCCGGGTATGGCTCTACAGCTTGTTTGGAATGGCCGTTTTGGGATGGGATGGAGGTTTTTATGGGTACCAGGCTTGGAGCAAAGAGCTTTTCGGCGGGCAAATCTATTGGTTTGCCTTCTACGGGCTGTCCAACCTGTCTTCGCTCCTGACGATATTTATGCCCCTCACTCTCTTCTACTTTCTTGCAGATGACCGGAGTACCCGGTTTTACGGACTTTTTAAGGCGCAAAATGTCAGCCCCTATCTGATGCTGTTGGCGGCAATGCTGCCGCTGGTTATGTGGGCTTCTTTCCAGCCCGATTTTCTGCGTACCTACCCTTCCTACCGCGACTCCGCCGCCGACGAGTTTTTCGGTGTAGCTCCCTGGGTTACGGCTTTGGCCTTTGAACTTTTTTATGGATTTGATTTTATTTCTACCGAGTTACTGTTTCGGGGCTTTCTGATTATCGGTATGGCGCATTTATTGGGACGTGGTGCCCTGCTGCCTATGGTAGTCTGCTACGCTTCCCTACACTTTGGCAAGCCCCTCGGCGAAACGATAGGTTCGGTATTCGGAGGGTATATCCTCGGTGTCATTGCGCTTCAATCGCGGTCAGTCTGGGGAGGCATACTAGTGCACGTGGGCATCGCCTGGGCTATGGAGTTGGCCGCCTGGGTGCAGTTGTCACGATAATATGGCCGCTTGGGCAAAAATGAAAAATCCCCCGCAGCGTCACCGCGGGGGATTTTTATTGATTATTCAAATTGACGTCCTTCGCCCCGGGGCCCACCGCTACTAGGTCCGCGCTCACCGCCGGGACCGCCCCATTCGCGACGACGCTCTTCTTGGGGAGCGGGTGCTTTTCCAAAATTCCGTAACGTGTAGGTGAACGTAAGCATGGCGTATTGCGTCAACACGCGGCTTGTGACGTCTTCAAGGTAGGTTTCGGTCACATTACGGTTGATGCTGTTGTTCTGGGCCAGGATATCGAATACTGTCAGTTTCAGTTCTCCCTTGTTGTCTTTCAGGAATTTCTTGCCGAAGCTGGCGTTCCAGAGCGTAAAGTTCTGGTTGAAGCCTGCCCCGAGGCCCCGGTACGACTGGTTGGTCAGGTCGGTTTGCAGTACGAAACCTTTGCCGAAAATCCAGTTGATGCGGGCCGAAGTTTGCTGCGAGAAATAGTTGCTGTTCAAATTCGGCTGCAGGCTGTTCCGTACAATGTTGTAATTGCCGTTGAGCGACAGGGTGAAGTCTAGCTTTGTGCTGATATTACTACTCAAAACGATTCCCTGTGACAGTGCATAGTTGGTCGAAACGTTGAGTTGTTCGTTAATCAATCCTGGCAAGCGGCTGTAATTCAGTCCGGTACTTAGGTTGAGATTGGTTTTGATAGCCTTGATGGGAGAGCCGTAGTTGGCAAACGTCCGTATCGACCAGTTGCCATCGAGGTTGACGGGTGAAGTCAGCTGCGCCCCCTGCTGCAATACAACACCATTCGGCAGGGTCGTGGGGCGTTGCGCTACGAAAGTCGAATTTGAAATATTGTTCAGCGTGTAGTTAAGCGACGAGTAGAGGAAGAAATTTCGCCCCAGTTTGGAGTCTGAAGCTGAGTAGCGGGCGCTCACGCGGTGCGCGAACTCCTGCTTTAGATTGGGGTTTCCCGCTGTCAGGAATAATGGATTGCTGTTGTTGACCACGTTCTGCAACTGCGTGATGGAAGGCTCGTTGGTGGATGAACGATAGAACAACCGCAGATTTTTGCTCGCGCTGGCCCGATACATGAAATAAGCGTTGGGCAATAGGTTGAAAAAAGTCTGATCGACCTCGTTGTTTCTGGGGAAAAGCTGTTGGCTATACAGTCCGGCACTCTGAAAATCTACCCCCACTGCCCCGGAAACCAGTTTTTTGTTGGCTCTGAAAGACAGCCCGGCCCGCTGAGTCAGGTACTGGTTGTCGAAAGTGTTAGACAGCAGAGTGTCCAAGCTTACATACCGCTCCTCAGTATTGAGAAAATCGTAGGTTTCATTCTTGGAATTGCTGTTACTCAGTGAAACATTGTATTCAAGCTGCATCTGAACAAACTTACTGAGCGGCTCTGTGTAATTGATATTACCGCCAAGCCGGATATTGTCGGAGTTGGAGAAAGATTGCTGGTCGATGGTGTCGCTGGGGTTACGGCTGTCGGTGTAGTATTGATTCAGCGCGTAAAGCGTACCGTCGCCGCTGCGGTTGTTGAGATTTCCCGAAAGATTGACAGAAAGCGTCCGCCCTGCTTTTTCAAACTTATGCCGCCACAGTAATGAGTTGTTGGAGCTCAGGGCATTGCTGTGGGTAAATTTGTCATTATTGGTTTCGTTCAGCAAAGTACCGTTCGCCAATGATGTGGCTCCGATGCGTAGTGTAGTGGCCTGGTTGTCCTGCCAGCTGACGCCGGGTGAGAAAATGATGGAGTTGTTTTTATTGAGCGTGTACTCGAAGCGAAAATTGATTCGATGGTTTAGGTTGGTGTTGGCGTAGGTGTTGGTTTCTCCGTAAAATTGGTTCCCCGTGGAGTTGTTCAAAAAAGTTTCGCGGTTGGTCAACTCCAAGTTTGAATTGCCCGATCGGTTGAAAAAATAGCTACCCGTCACTTCCAGTTTCTCGCCCCACTTGTCGGTATAGTTCAGGCCGAATGCGCTCGTATTGGTAATGCCGCTTTGCTGACCCACCAGAAAGTTTCCGGCACTGCCGCCACCTCCGCCGCCCCGGCTACCCCCGCCACCCCGGCTGCCCCGACTACCTCCGCCCGAGCTGCCAAGCGCGCCGGCCAGGTCCTGCGAAGCAAAGTTCTGCTGGTTGATATTGTTGGAAAGCCCAATGATCGAAATGCGTTTCTCTTTCCCAAAGATATTAAGATTCCCTCCGGCCATGTAGCGGTCGTCGCTGCCGAAGCCTGCAAACGCCTTACCGAATTTGCCCGCGTTACGGTCCGATCGGGTGACGACATTGATGGTCTTTTGGGCGTTGCCATCATCGAATCCGGTGAGTTGCGCCTGGTCGCTCATGCGGTCGAAAACTTCAATTTTGTCCACGATCTCGGCGGGCAGATTTTTAAGGGCCAGCGTGGCGTCTTCACCGAAAAACTGTTTGCCGTCCACCAGCACCCGCTGCACCTTTTCGCCCTGGGCCTGCACCTCGCCATTCACAACGGAAATACCCGGCATTTTCTGGATCAAATCCTCTACGGTGGCGTCGGGGTTGGTCTTGAATGCCGCCGCGTTAAACTGCGTCGTGTCACCTTTCATTTGTGATTGCTGAATTTGGCCCACCACTTTCACTTCCTTCAGGTCTTGGGCGGCCTCTATCAGAAATAAGTTGCCCAAGTTGAAAGTACCCTCTGTTAACTCGACTGTTTGCTGTAAGTCTTTGAAGCTAAGGTAACTCACTTTCAGGAGGTACTTTTGCGGTTTCAGACCCGTAAATTCAAATGTCCCGTTAAGTCCGGTGGTGGTATATACGGGTTTGGCCGCATCGCCGGGCCCCGTCACACTGACGTACGCTCCGGCCACCGGACTCTGGGCGGTGCTATCCAGTACGGTGCCGGTGATTCCTAGGTTCTGGGCGGTCGCTTGCAGGCCTGCGAAAGCTAGCAACGTAAAAATGATCAACGAGGGCAGAGATTTCATAATCAAATGTTTAAGTGGTTCCGCCGAAATAGAAGCATGAAGGTAGAATTAGTTTAATGCTACGGGGCCACTACTCGACCAATGGGTGGTATTAGCCGACGAAAAGGGTGAACTAGTCTACGGTTCGGCGAGCGCAATCGCGCAACGGTCACCTACATTTGAAATTGAAGTCCCGGGGAGTGCTGCCAGCTATTTCTTGAAAGAGTAAAACCGCAAGCCGCGTGCGACAATCCTGATATGATTCACGACAGTGGGAAATAATCCGAAATGCCCGCGAAGTACCTTAAAACGGTCCAGCAACGAGCGACGCCGGTGCCGCGCCGATATTCCACCTGTGAGGTAGCGGCAAAGAACAAATGGAAGGTAAACGGTTTTCTGGGACCTTTTGAGGCACTTGATTTCCCAGTCGATGTCCGCGCTTAGGTTAGTGGTATCGTAAGCCGGAACAATGGTCCGTCGCACAATGAATGCCTGATGGCTGATTTTCATTCCCAGCGCAAAGTCCTGCCAATGAATTTCTTTGGGCAGAGCATGTGGCGTCACCTGACTGCGAAGTCCGATTTCCTGTCCTGAATCGTCCACAAAGAGCGCGTCGCTGTAATAGACATCGGCCGGGTCCTGGAAGGCGTGGAGCAGCCGGGAAAGTACCTGCCCATCATGTACTTCGTCGCCCGCGTTCAGGAACCACAGGTAGTCGCCGGTGGCTAGGCTCAACCCTTTGTTCATGGCATCGTAGAGCCCTTTGTCGGGTTCCGACAATATGCGGGTGAACAAACTGCTATACTGTTCTGCAATTTGCAGAGTGCCATCTTGTGAAGCCCCGTCGACCAGGATATATTCCACCTCATCGACGACTCCGGGTACCAGCCGAGCTGCCTTGGCTACACTCCTCAGCGTGCGTTCCAGGAATTGCTCGGCGTTGTAAGTGATCGTGATGATGGTCAGGAGTGGCACTGTTTCAATCGGATTTATTGAGATTGGTTTTTCTAGGTCAGCGACTGGTACAAATCTTCGTATTGACGGGCAACGATCCCTTCGGCGTAAGTTTCCAGCACTTTCTGGCGGGCACTGTGAGAAATATTTTCGTCGGCATCGTTTTCCAGAATCCAACGTATTCCTTCCGCCAGCGATTCCGCCGATCGGTACTCGGCAACATAACCATTTTTAAGATGGTCGATCATGTCGGGAATTCCCCCGTTATCAAATCCTACCACCGGCGTACCGCAGGCCATCGCTTCCATCACCGTGTTGGGTAGATTGTCTTCTATCGACGAAACTACCATCAGGTCAGCGGCGGCGTAGGCTTCCGCAATTTGGGTGGTATCCGTCAATTTTCCCAAATCATGGATGGGTAGTTGCAGATCATGGTAGGCGTCCGGCTGGGATTTTCCAAAAAGCAGGATTTCGATCTCCCCGGCCGTGGCAGCCAACGCGTTTAGTGCATCCCGAAAGTAAGCATACCCTTTCCGGGGGTCCTGCGTATTTGCCCCCGCGAACAGAACCAGTTTTTTATTTACGGGCAGGCTCAACTTTCGCCGGACAGCGCCTTTGTCTACGGGCAAAAATACAGAGGTATCGATTGGGTTGGGAATCGTGAGGACGGGTAGATGGTCAGTAAGGGCGGCATGGCGAATCAGGCCGCTCAACCACCGGCTGGGCGACACGAAGGTTAGGGGCGCGGCGGCCAGCAGGTTTTTTTTTCTGTTAAAGATTTGAGAGGAAAGGTCATGCTCGCCGGGGTTTTTGAGATAAGGACAAAAGCCGCAGTGCGACCGATAACGCTCGCAACCCCGGCTATAATGACACCCACCCGTAAATGCCCACATATCGTGCATGGTCCAGACAACAGGCTTGCCCAGGCGGAAGAGCTTTTCTAACCCTCCTAAGGAAACAAACCCGAAGTTGATCCAATGGAGATTGATCACGCTGGCCTGCTGCACCAGAGGATGCCTTTCAAGGGGGACACCTACGGCAGCCGGGGAAAAGGCAAAGCGTACGCTTTTGTCTTTTTCATAAGGTAGAAACCGTAGCCTCTCGGCTCCGAATCGCAGCCAGAACATTTTTTCTTTCCAGGAAGTATCTGCCCAGGCCGTTACCCCAACTTCCGGTTTGACAACCCGGTACACAAGCAGTCGGGAGTCCACCCCATGATTGCGCAAGGCACGGTTGAGGCGAGAGGCTGCCACTGCCGCCCCGCCTTCTGCCTGAAATGTGCTGATATGCAGGATCATGTTCCTGTGAGTGAGGTAGCTTGGGGTACTACGTTATTATTACCGGTGGCACTTCATTCCCGCCATCCAAAAATATTAAGTTGCAAATCCATCGTAGCATTGCCGCGGTAGCGATGATTGACGAAAGGCCGCTTACGGTGCTGATTGGTGTCCACATAATAGCGGAACCCGTTCTCTTCAAACACTTTGACGACGCCGGCAAGTGATTGCGAATGACCGATGTAGGAATGAAACTCCACGAACAGGTTTTCTACGTGCCCCAGCGAGTCGGCGCAGTCGGCCAGTACGTCTATCTCCGCTCCTTCGATGTCTATCTTTAAAAAATCAATGCGTTTTTCTTTACGCAGGTAATCCCGCAAACGAACCGAGGGTACCAAATTCATTTGAGCCGATTCGGAATAGATGGACGAGGAATCGGCCGCTTCGCTGCCAAATTGGACACCTTGGTCGTCGGTCCAGACGGCTTTGTCAATTACCTCGACATCCGTGATTCCATTGCTTTGTAAGTTCTCCCGCAGTAGTTCGGCAATGCTGGCTTCTGCCTCGAAAGCAATAACACGGGCTTGGGGGTACCGTTCTTTAAAATATAAAACGCTCATCCCCACATTGGCGCCGCAATCCAGAATGACGGGTTGGGGATGGTCGGATGTGAATTCGTAAAATGCATCGGCAAAAATCTCCTGATGCTGGAATAGAAACGACATCGTATCGGGTACCCGAAGGCGGTACTTGCCAAAGCGAACCTCGGTAAGACGGTGCCGTGGCTTGTCGCCGTATCGCCACAGCAAGCCAATGAACTCGCGGTCGCGGGCCGTACGCAGGGCGTTGTAAGGTTCTTTCAGTAATTGTTTTAACCAGAACAAACCAATGGAGAATAGACTATGGACAATGAGAATAACCAGTGGGGACGGTCGATTCTTTAGCGTTTGTACAAAACTTGCGCTTTTATCATTTAAAAAAAAGCCGGTTGCCATCGACCAATAGCCAATGGGCGGCGCCACTTTCTTAAAAATAGATAGCTTTGGGGTAGTTTAATCCCAATTTTAATGCATCTGCATCCCCCTTTGAAAATTGCCGTTATCGGTCTTGGCTATGTCGGCCTGCCGCTGGCTCTGGCGTTCAGCAAGCGGTACTCAGTTGTCGGACTTGACACCGACCTGGCCCGAATAGCGGAACTTCTGGCTCACCACGACCGCACCCAGGAGCTGACCGACCGCCAATTGCAAACCGCCGAATCGCTGCAATTTACTGGCGACGCGGCTGATTTGAAAGACTGTACGGTATTTGTGGTCACGGTGCCCACTCCCATAGACGATTATAAAAAGCCGGATCTCAGGTCGCTGCTGGCGGCCAGTCATACGGTGGGCACGCTGCTAAAAAAAGGCGACGTCGTCATCTACGAGTCGACGGTTTATCCCGGCTGCACGGAGGAAGACTGTGTGCCTGTTTTGGAGCAGACCAGCAGACTGAACTTCAATACAGACTTTTTTTGCGGCTATTCGCCCGAGCGAATCAACCCGGGCGACAAAGTCAATACGTTGACCAAAATCAAAAAAGTTACCTCGGGAAGTACCCCGGGAACGGCCAGGTTTGTGGACGAGTTGTACGGCACCATCATCGAGGCCGGCACGCATCTGGCGCCGAGTATCCGGGTAGCCGAGGCCTCGAAGGCCATTGAGAATGCCCAGCGCGACGTGAATATATCTTTCATGAACGAGCTGGCCCTCATTTTCGACCGGATGAATATTGACACTACCGAAGTACTGGAAGCAGCGGGGACCAAGTGGAATTTTTTGAAATACAAACCCGGGCTCGTCGGCGGACATTGCATTGGGGTAGATCCGTACTATCTGGCTTACAAAGCTGAGTCTTTGGGCTATTACCCGCAGGTAATCCTGTCGGGACGCCGTGTAAATGACCAAATGGGTGTTTTTGTGGCCAATAAGCTGGTAAAATTACTGATCAAAAAAGGCCACAAAATAGAAGGGAGCCGCGTCTTGATCCTGGGCATTACCTTCAAGGAAAACTGCCCCGATATCAGAAATACCCGCGTGGTCGATGTAATCCATGAATTGAGTGACTTTGGTATGGAGGTGGACGTGAAAGACCCCTGGGCCGTGCCGGAAGAGGTATCCGAAGAGTACGGAATCCGACTGGTCGAAGGCATTGAGGGTAAATACGAGGCTGTGGTGCTGGCCGTGGCGCATAGCGAATTCACCTCGCTGGATTTTGCCGAATTCACCCACGCTCATTCGGTAGTTTTTGATTTGAAGGCAACTTTGCCCAAAAATGCCGTCGATGCCCGGCTGTAATCGGAGAGTTGCAGCGCGCTAGACGCCGTACTTCATTCGGTTTTTGAGCTTTACACGCCAGGGCAGGTTGTAGTAGGTGCGGAAAGTTTTTTGTACCGCCGGGTCGGATTGCAAGTTAAAATCAAAATCAACTTTCCCAATGGCAAGTTCCTGGCCGTAAGTGTTCGCTTTGAAAGTGAAATTGGTGCCGCTGCCATCCGTGCCGATATTCATGATTTTGGATTTTACCGGATAAAGACCGTAGGCTGAATGCTGCATTTGTGCCAGCGTCCAGCGAATGGCCCAGGAATCAATGACGCCCCGCTGTTGCTTAATCAGCATGGGCCAAAGATCGTCGCCGCCCACGTTTAACTTTTCCTTCCAGTCCGGGTCGTTTTTTATTTTGGCAAAAACCCCAACCTGCCAGTCGGCTTTCTGCCAGCGGTCGCGCCAGGTGCCCCAGCCCCACGAACTGGCGCGGGGGGCCAGGTATGCGTCCCCGGTGTAGTCGGGGGGCAGCGCGATAGGCGGTGTGTAGCCCGTGACCGAAAAAATGTCCGGCCGATTTCTATACACTTCGAGCGCGGCATTCATGTAATCCAGGAAATCCGGCGTGCAGATCATGTCGTCTTCCAGCACAATGACGGTTTCGTGGGTGTCGAGAATTTGGCTGACGCCTTCAATGACAGACTTCGCCAATCCTTTATTCTGCGGGGATGCGACAGTAGTCAGAGATCTGAACCCCATCGTTTCGGCCAGCAATTCCCTGACTTCCCGCACTAAATCGGCGTCCGATGCTCCCTTTGATCCATCGGAAAACACGATCAGATCACTTTTTGCAGCGAGTGGGTTTCGCCGAAGGGCGTCAAGCGTCTGCCGCAAGTGCTGTGGGCGATTGTAGCAAAAAACGATGATCGGGGCGAGTCGCGCGGAGGGCATAGAAGAGGATTTGGCAATTTTGTTTCCTTACTTTTGCAAAAAAACAAACTTAATTTTTGAAAATACTCAGCATCGTCGGGGCAAGACCCAATTTCATGAAAGTCGCTCCGTTGCACCGGGCTTTTGCGAGCCGCGAGGGGCTGGAATCTAAGATCATCCATACCGGTCAGCATTACGACGCCCGGATGTCGGACGTGTTTTTCAAGCAACTGGAACTACCCGAACCCGATTATTTTCTGGGGGTAGGTGGCGGCAGCCACACGCAGCAAACGGCCCGAACCATGCTGGCTTTCGAGTCGGTTTTGCAAGCCGAAAAACCTGATGCCGTGCTGGTAGTGGGCGATGTGAATGCCACGCTGGCCTGCGCTCTGGTAGCTGTGAAGGAGCACATACCTGTCGTCCACGTGGAGGCGGGGCTTCGCAGCGGCGACCGCCGGATGCCCGAGGAAATCAACCGCATCCTGACCGACAGCATTTCGGACTACCTTTTCGTGACTGAACAGGCGGCCCTCGACAATCTGAAAGCGGAGAACGTACCGGACGAAAAAGTATTTTTCGTAGGCAATGTCATGATCGACTCGCTGGTGCATTACCGCGAGAAAGCCCGACAGCTCCCTTTGCTCAGTGAATTGGGGTTAGAGCCTGAATCCTATGTTCTGATGACGATGCACCGCCCGGCCAATGTCGATCATGTAGCAGGCTTGAGGAGCATTCTCGACCTAATAAAAAGCACTGCCGCCTATCGCACGGTGCTGTTTCCCATTCATCCCCGCACCCGCAACAACATGGCGCAGTTTGGCTTGCAAACTGAATTGGAAGCCATTCCCAATCTGCGCTTGCTGGAACCGCAGGGCTACCTGGAATTCCTGCAACTGATGGAGAATGCTTGCCTGATCATAACCGATTCGGGCGGAATTCAGGAGGAGACCACCTGCTTGAAAGTACCCTGCCTGACCTTCCGCGACAGCACCGAACGTCCCGTGACGGTGGAGCTGGGTACTAATTTCTTGCTCGCCGACCTGGATCCGCAGACGGTTCATCGCCATGTTGTGGCTATATTGGAAGGTAAAATGAAAACGGGTACTATCCCACCCTTGTGGGATGGGCAAACCGCCGGGCGCGTTGCCGAAATTCTGGCCAGTAGTTTGCAGAAAAAGTGAATCCCTGAACATTGCCAAATCACCTTTGTCCAGCTGTAATTAACGATTATCCTGAAATATTTTGAATAAGTTTTTCAAAATCCTCAAACCTGTACTTGACCTCACTGCCCGCAAGAAAGGGTTTCAGCGGCTCTACTCGATGGTGTACCATCTGGGGCTCTACGGCATGAATTACGGCGTGAGCGGCGATATCAACAGCAACGGTGAAATGAATCTGCTACGCAGCCTGCGGGGGCGGATAAAATCTTCAAACCCCGTGCTGTTCGACGTGGGGGCCAATGTGGGTGAATACGCCAATCTTCTGGCCGATGTCTTTGGCCATGAGGCCCGGATCTATGCCTTTGAGCCTTCCACACCTACCTGGGAAGTACTTAAAACCAAACTGACCCACCCAAATATAGAAGCCGTCAACCTGGGGCTGAGCCAGGCCGTCGAAGATGTGAAGCTGTATCGCAGTCAGGAATTGTCGAGTCTGGCTTCGGTATACCCGCGACAGTTTCAGGACGAAAAACTGGACCAGTACGAAATGGTTTCGCTCACTACGCTGGATCAGTTTTGCGCGGAACGGGGAATTGCCAGCATTGATTTTCTGAAAATCGATGTGGAAGGTCACGAAATAAAAGTATTTGAAGGAGCTACTGCTATGCTCGCCCGTCGGGCGATCCGCTTTATTCAGTTTGAATTCGGCGGGACCAACATTGACTCCCGCGTTTTTCTCCGGGACTTTCTGAATTTGTTATCTCCTGACTATCGGCTGTATCGGGTGGTAACTGACGGCCTGTATCCCATAACCTACACTGAAACACTGGAGATTTTTTCCTATTCCAATTTCTTTGCCGAACTAATCACCGAAAAATGAGCAGGGCAAACCACATGACCGTGATTCCATTTGGTGGCCTTGGCAACCGGTTGCGGGTACTTAACTCGGCTTTTTTTCTGAGCCGCGATATAGGGGCCGATGTCGAATTGGTTTGGTTTGTGAAGCCTGAGTTGAATAGTGAACTCGGTGATATGTTTGCTGCTACGGGTTTCGAGTACTTTCCGATGTCGCGCTGGAAAAGGGCGCTGCTCAAACCGTTCCTGAAACATATTTACATTCAAAAATACGAAAGTACTTACCGCCGGTTTCTCCGGCTGTTTTACGATCAGGTTTATTTCGACAATGATCTGACCGTCCGATCTCCTTCCCAGCTTCGTGCCGAGATTGCCCAACACGGGCGGGTGTTGATTGCTACCTGCTACCAATTTTATGATTTTGAGAATTTTGACAATCTTGTCGTGCAGCCGCAGCTCCGGCAGCGCATCGATGCCCTGACCGCCCGCTTCGACCGCAACACCGTGGGCGTACACATCCGCCGCACCGACCACACGGCTTTGATAAAGGCCTCACCGGTCGAGCTATTCACGGACCGGATGAAACAGTTGGAAGGCGAGGATCCTGATGTGAAGTTTTTTCTGGCCACGGACGATGCCTCATTGAAAACTGCGCTCCGGGAACAGTTCGGCCAGCGCCTTATTACACAGGATATTCCGCTCAGCCGTGCTACTGCCGAAGGAATGCAGGGCGCTGTTGTGGATATTTACGCTTTATCCCAAACAAAAAAAATTATTTGCACTACCCGCAGTAGTTTTGCCCAGATGGCCGCCCTGATCGGGGCTGAGAAAGAAATCATCGAAGTCTGCTGACGTGGCCCCGGCGTTATTCATTTATATCATTTCAATCCCTGAAAAGGCCGAAAGCCAAAAGCTGACAGCCGATTGCCACCCATGAAACTCATCTATTTTGCCCTCGACTACCTTGGCATCGACCCTCGTAAGGCTTTCACCAATTTCAAGGGGCTGTTCTGGTACGTTCGGGATATTTCCGTTTTCAGGAAACAGTTTGCTACCTCTGACCAAAGTTTCAGGGTCAGGTACATCCCGGTACTTACCGACAAGTACGATTCAAGTGGTAAGGCAAGGGGGCAGTATTTCTATCAGGATCTTTATGCCGCGCACCGGATTTTTGTAGATAATCCCGTCCGGCATATCGACATTGGCTCGCGGGTGGATGGTTTTGTGGCCCACGTGGCGGCTTTTCGCAAAATAGAGGTTTTTGATATACGGCCGCTGCCGGGAAAGATCAACAACATCGAGTTTGTGCAGGCCGACCTGATGCAGTTTGACGAGCGTCTGGCCGAATGCACCGATTCACTTTCCTGCCTGCACACCATAGAGCATTTCGGATTGGGCCGCTACGGTGACCCCATCGACGTAGATGGTCACCTTAAAGGGCTCGATACAATGTATAAGCTACTCAAGCCCGGTGGTCGGTTCTACTTTTCCACCCAAATCGGCCCGCAGCGCATTGACTTCAACTCGCACCGGATTTTTTCGCTGCACTATTTGCTGGATTACTTTAAAGGAAAATACGACATCGAGCGCTTTGCCTACATCGATGATGCCGATCATTTTTTCGAGGACGCCGCTCTGACTCCTCAACTCATCGCCACCAACGCGGGTTGTAAAATGGGCTGCGGAATTTTTGTGCTGGTGAAGAGGTAAGCCGTTACCTGTTAAGGTACTTCTTGAAGGCAGAGAACCCGTTACGTACCAGCGAATTGATATCTTCCGAGACATTCATCCATAGAATCCCCGCCCCGAAGGCCGCGCCTGACAGCGCCGTTCGGTAAACGAGCGTGGCTATTCGCTCCCACAGGCTTTCACCAAGCGACGGGAGCTGAAAGCCCAGAAACAGCAAAACCGCCCCCAAAGCCAGGATCTGCAGCTGTACCCGACTGAAAGGATGAATGCGGAAAAATTTCCAGATCAGGAAAGTTCGGGTGACATTGTAGTACGTCACTGAAGCCACTGCTGCCAGGGCTGCGCCGTCGAGGCCATATAGCGGGATCAGGAAACGATTCAGCAGGAAAAGTACCAAAATGAACAGAGCGATTAACAACGAATCCAGTTTGTAATACTTGGAGTACGCCAGAATCAGGGTATTAATACCGTTGGCTAACTCAAATAGCTTACCCAGACCGATGATGATCAGGGCGTACTTTCCGGCGGCGTAGGCTGGCTTGATGAAAGTAAACAGGAGATCGATGTTGACCCAGGTCACCAACAGGATCAGGCAGCCCAGAATGAGCTGTGTCACACCACTCTTTTTATAAATGCTCGCCACCTTGCCGTAGTCTTCACTGTGCATCGCATCGAGAACGATGGCCGTGGAAGCTTTGGCGGTGATGTTGTATGAGAGCGTCATCACGCTGCCAAACAGCAGGCTGGTAGCATAAATACCAGTTTCACTCAGACCCAGAAATTCCTTGACCATGAGCTTGTCCAGTTGGGTGATCACAATAGACGAAAAACCAGTGGCCACGCTGAATAGCGAAAAACTGAGGAACTGCCGCCGGAAACCGGACTTGAAAAAAAAGCGATCGGGTGCCAGTGAAAAGTTGCCTAACTGGTAGGCGCGGAACATCATCAGCAGCGTGGGCAGGCAGATGCCGAATGCCCAGAGAAGAATAAAAACTTGAAAATCGATCAGTCCCATCGCTACCAGACAGGCTGAGAGGAAAATCAAAAAACGTTGTAGAAATTCTTTGTAAAAATTCCCGTGAGCGGTATCGTAGAGGCCCTTGGCGTAATTGTCAAAAAGGTAGAAAAGGAGTGTGGCCAGCGACAAAGGCACCATCAGGTCGAAGTACTTGCTGAATAGCAGCCGGTCCGCCTCGGCAGAACCGATGATTTGTTCTTTGAAGAGATACAATGCCAAAGTACCCGCGCCATAGCCCACCGCCGAAAAGAGCAGTCCGGTAAATAGGTAGCCCCGGTGCCTGCTTCCGGCGTCACGGAATTCTCCAAAAAACCGTGTCCCGGCTTGATTGAAGCCCAGGCTGGCAAACTGCGCCACGATCAGGGCATAAGCAAATAGCACCTGGAGCAGCCCGTTCTGTTGCGTAGTAAAAAAATTGGGAATGATCAGCGCCTGTGTAAGCATCCCAACTCCCACACCCATGTAGGAATAAAGTGTGCCGAGAATAGTCTGTCGTTTAATGACACTCATGCGATGCTGCTGAAAGCGTAACGGAGGGTACTATATGCGAACGGGCCGCAAAGGTAAGGCCCCAGGTGGTCAAACCAATACCTTGCTGTAAGTCAATTTTAGTGAAGGAAGCCCGCCCAGGTTCTCCTTGAAGCGAATCAGCGATGCCTTCTCGTTGCCTGAATGATCCAGCGACACGCCAAGGTCGATAAGTTCGATCCCTTCGTTTTGGGCGTATTCGTATAAGGCGCAATTCAGCAATACGGTCGGGCTGAAAGCACGGTAGTCGAGGTTGTCGGCTGGACAAAAGTTGTACAGAATGCGCTGATTGACCCGGATCGCGACGGTAAGGCTGACGATTTCGGCACCGTCTTTTACCACAAAGACTTTGACCTCTCCCGGTAGTTCGGTGAGCAAATTTTTCAATTGCTCGAAATCCAGCGACAGGGCGTAGCCTTGCCGCTCCCGGCTCTTGGCCAGAAAAGAATAGACTTCCCCCGGGTCGGGGTTGTCCCATCCCTCTGTCACGAAGCCGGCACGCTGGCACTTGCGTAACCGCTTTCGCTCCGAAGGGTGGATTTTGTGAATAAAAGGATCATCACCCACCGGAATATGATGGTTGATGAATGAATTCATAACCGTAAACCCCCGCTCTCTGTACACTTCCTGAAGAAAACTGGATCTAGCCTGATCATAGCCCTCTGGCGGCAACTTTATATTCAGTCGGATGAGATGTTGCTCCCGGCAGCACGTTTCGACAAACGATAGCATGTGAATCAGTGCTTCATCAGGAATTCCGGTGGCGAACTCCACTCCGCCAAATGGTGCATTGGGAAGTGAAACGGCGGTTTCGCCGTCGCTATCAGCATGGAAAAGAGCGACAATACGTTGCGTTTCGGTATCCCATAATTCTACCGAAAAAGGCCGGGAGGCGCGTTGGGTGGCAAGGTGACGGGTGGTATTATAAAGGTAAAGGTCGAATCGCGACGAAGCACTTTCGGTTTTGGTTAGCCTCAGCCTGATCTCATATGTAGCCGTCACCGGTAACCGGCTTTCCTGCGGCTGTCTTTGCTTCTCGATCATCGCCCAAAGTAAGCCAAATATCGGTTGATTTCAACGCGACGCTACCCGAATAATCCAACTCTTTCCACTTTTTGAACTTAGGAGGTTAAGAGTGTTGTTGGATATAAATATCTCATGATCAATGTTTTAATAATTGGATGTAACAAAATCTCCTTCGTGTACTACTTGAGAACAAAAAAATGGCACGGTCTTCGCAGGAACCCTACGTGAATGTAAATACTGCAACCCATGAAAATCGTTTACAAAGGCTCACGAGCGTCGAAGCTCTGTCGGGGCTTCGACGCCCAAACTACGCTTATCTGGCTATTTTTGCTCGCCTTTACTCCGGCGGCGATGGCCCAACTTAGCGGACATGTTTACCGCGATTTTAACGGTGACGGTACCCGGCAAACCTCCTTTCCAACCGAGGTCGGTATCGGCGGCGTTCAGGTAAAGGCCTACCTGGTGGATGACACCACGCCGCTCACGACAACTACCGACTCCCTGGGGCATTTCAGCTTCGCTATTGCAGGCGGGAAAAAAGTCCGGGTGGAGTTCAGCAATCTTCCCCATGAATCTTACGAAAGTATGCCCGGCCCAGAAAATGGATCTGCCGTGCAGTTCGTGACGACGCCGGTTTCTACCGTTAACCTGGGTCTGATCGACCCGTTATCCTACTGCCGCGACATTATGCCCAACCTGGTGGCTTCATGCTTCGTGGTAGGCGATCCGCTGGCGGCGGGGAGCAACTCGGGGCCACTGGCATCTATTGTTCACTTTCCGTATAGTGCCTCAGGGCAGGGGGCTGAGCCCGACTTGCTGGCCTCCAATGCTATGACGGGCACGGTGTGGGGTGGTGCGTACCGCCGGCAGGATAAAGCGCTTTTCTTTTCTGCTTTTCTGAAGCGGCACAGCGGCCTCGGCCCCCTGGGGCTAGGCGGTATCTATCGGGCCGATCTTTCGGGCGTTTCACCATCTACGGCCCCTTACCTTGATCTTGCCAGGCTGGTCAGACTCAGTAGTCCGGCCGATAGCATTTTGTTGACTAATCGCGTACTTCCAGCCGATTTTCAGATAGCCAGCCTTGACTCCGCCGCATTTGGAATGATAGGTAAAGTTGGGTTGGGAGGCATGGCACTCACGCCGGATGAAAATTTTCTGTGGGTGATTAATTTATTCCAGAAAACGCTGGTACGTATTCCCCTCACGAAGCCTGCCGGGCAGTTGACAGCTTCTGATATTAAATCCTATGTACTGCCAAATCCCGGGTGTGTGAACGGACAAGCCCGACCCTGGGCGCTGGAATACCACGAAGGATCGCTTTATGTGGGCATGACCTGCGACGCAGGTGACCCGGGTGCCACCCGCGACAATCTGCGTGCTTATGTATATCGCTACGATTTGAAGACCGGTCAGTTCATTAGTACCCCTGTCATAAGCGAATCACTCAACTACCGCAAAGGCTGGGTACATTCGGGAGTGCCGCAAAGTGAGTACTGGGAGCCCTGGGCCGATGATTTTGCGGATCTCACCACTTCACTGCTCACCATGGAAGGGGTAACGCCCATTTACCGCGTTTCGCGTCCGCAACCGATTCTGTCTGACATCGAATTCGACACCGACGGATCGCTCATCCTCGGGCTGATGGACCGCACGGGCCACCAAACCAGCCGCAACCAAATGAGTATCCCTTCCAGCCCCGCTCGTTTCAGCGGGTACATCGGAGGCGATATTCTGCGGGCCCAGGCTTACGCCGACGGCACGTATAAACTGGAGCAAAATGGCAAGTCGGGCCTGCGCGTGGGAAAGGGAGCAGGTAACAACGAAGGGCCGGGCGGTGGCGAGTTTTACGGGGACGATTTTTACAAGGATGTATTCTCGGGAGAAATCATCCAGCAGGAGACCTTCATGGGGTCTATGCTGGTGGTGCCGGGCAACGACGAGGTGGTTGCATCAGTGATAGAGCCGTTCACGGCCTGGACGGGTGGGGTGTCATGGTTCAGTAATTTAAGCGGCAACAGGATGAAGGCCTTCGAGATCTATAACGGCGACGCCAACCAACAGTACGTTGGCAAAGCCAATGGCCTGGGCAGCATCCGTGCCCTTTGCGAGGCTGCCCCGATCCTGATCGGCAACCGCATTTGGGTGGATGCCAACAGGAACGGCCTGCAAGATCCGGGTGAAGCCCCGCTGGCGGGCGTATCGGTGGGCCTGTATGACGAAAATGGCGGGTTGGTTAGTGTGACTACGAGTAAGGGAGACGGTACCTATTTGTTCGGGGGTACTTCGGTTCAGCCCAATTCCTCCTATTACATCGTACTGGGTGCTAATGGCAGCCTCCCGCAGTTTGACAAAAATCAAGCGGTACTTTTGGTTAACAACAATGCGTATCGGCTAATTGCCAGCGCCCAGCCTAACACTCAGAAAATAGAAGAAAACCAGATTGCCAACCGCGCCCGAATCGCCGATGCCAATGTTCCCGTCAATTTGCAGGGCTTTCCCTACATGGCGGTAAAAACGGGTGCCCCAGGTCAAAACCAAATGCAGTTCGATGCGGCATTTGAAGACTGTTGGGTGGATGCAGGACGGGATACGTCGGTGTGCGCGGGAATCGATTCCCTGAGATTGGCCGTTGCCACGACGGGGCAGACCTGGACAGCCGCAGCGGGTAACCCATCGCCTGCTACCATCGACCAGTCCGGACTGGTGAAGGGGTTGGCTGGTGCAGGTACCTATGCGTTTGTCATGTCCCAAAACCAAACCTGCAGCGATACGGTGCTGGTAACGGTAAAGCCCGCCCCCGACGTTCAGGCTATCATTGAAAGCGTGACCTGCAACAGCCAGCAGGCAAACAGTGACGGCCAGATTCTACTGACCGGATATAAGGCCCAGGAAAAATTTAATGTCAGTGTGGGCGCATCGGCTTCCAACTTTGTGTTCGATACGCCGCAACCCATTCCAGCCAGCGGCGCAATCCTCAGCGATTTGAGCAATCCTATGGCGGCAAGCCAGGCCTATCTGGTGAGGGTTTACAACGACTCAGGCTGTACGCAGGACATTAAGTTGACCCTAATGCAACGCGATTGCCAATGCGGTGATACCAAAACCTTATGTATTCCCATGACGGCGAAGCGCATCAAAATACAATAGAAGTGGATACTTTTCTGGGAAAAGCCGCCTGCCGTTCAGGGGGCTTTTTGCATTATATTAAGTTTGTGGTTTTCATCAGCCAT
The DNA here is from genome assembly GCF_014651615.1 of Persicitalea jodogahamensis. GTDB lineage: Bacteria > Bacteroidota > Bacteroidia > Cytophagales > Spirosomataceae > Persicitalea > Persicitalea jodogahamensis. Next base: position 957,896 of record NZ_BMXF01000001.1, read on the forward strand.
TTGATGTTACCCTAGTAATGCCTAGTTTTGCCCGCGATTTGCTAAAAACTCAAATCGACAAATCAACAGATTAACAAATAAATAACCCTTGAAGATACTGGGAATTTCAGCCTTCTACCACGATTCGGCAGCGGCTTTGATCGATGATGGTGTGATTGTGGCAGCTGCGCAGGAAGAGCGCTTTACTCGTAAAAAGCACGATCCTGGCTTTCCGGCCAATGCCGTACAGTTCTGCCTGGAATACGGCGGCGTGACTCTTAACCAGCTGGATGCTATCGTTTTTTACGACAAGCCACTGCTGAAATTCGAGCGTTTGCTGGAAACGTACTACGCCTTTGCGCCAAGAGGAATCCGCTCCTTCATTACGGCAATGCCCGTGTGGATTAAGGAAAAGATGTTTCTGAAAAGACTCATTAAGGAGGAACTGGTGAAACTGGGTTACGATAAGAAAAAGCCTGTCAAGATGCTTTTTCCTGAACACCACCTGTCGCATGCTGCCTCTGCTTTTTATCCCTCACCTTACGAGAAAGCCGCAATCCTGACTATCGATGGGGTGGGCGAGTGGGCTACCGCTTCCATTTGCCTTGGCGAAGGCAAGGATATTACCATTTTAAAAGAACTTCGCTTCCCGCATTCGCTGGGGCTTCTGTACTCTGCTTTTACCTATTTTCTTGGCTTTAGGGTCAACTCGGGTGAATACAAACTGATGGGGCTTGCTCCCTACGGCAACCCCACTTCCCCGGATGTGGAACGTTATGTAGATGTTATTCTTAAGGAGCTCATCGAGCTTAAGGAAGATGGTTCCGTTTGGCTCAACCAAAAGTACTTCGACTACGCCACGGGCCTGAAAATGGTGGACGAAGCTGCCTGGGAAAATCTTTTTGGTTTCAAGAAGCGCAATCCCGAGGATTCGCTGGAAGCCGAACACTGCAACCTCGGCCTTGCCATTCAACGGGTAACAGAAGAGGCTGTAATCCGGATGGGACGCGAAGCGAAACGCCTTACTGGTGCAGACTACCTGTGCATGGCGGGCGGCGTGGCGCTCAACTGTGTGTCCAACGGCAAGATTCAGAAAGCAGGAATTTTCAAAGACGTGTTCATTCAGCCCGCCGCTGGCGACGCGGGCGGCGCGTTGGGCGCGGCGCAAGCCGCGTACCATATTTTCTTCGGTCAGGAGCGGAAAGTTACCTGGAAAAACGACAACATGCGCGGCTCTTACCTCGGTCCGACCTTCTCGGATCTGGACGTAGAGCTGACCGCAAAAAAGTACAATGCCACCTACACGCATTTTGAAGATTTCAAAGAGTTGAGCCGGGAAGTAGCGAAACTTCTGGCCGACGGCAACGTGGTCGGTTGGGTGCAGGGCCGCATGGAATTTGGCCCGCGCGCATTGGGTGGCCGCAGCATTCTGGGCGACCCGCGCAACTCTGAGATGCAGAAGAAGCTCAACCTGAAAATCAAGTACCGGGAGTCGTTCCGACCCTTCGCGCCTTCGGTATTGGCCGAAAACGTCGGAGAGTATTTCGACTACGACGGTATTTCACCTTACATGCTGCTGGTGCATCCTGTGGCCGAGGAGCGGCGTAACCCACTTCCGGCGGGTTATGATTCAATGGATCTGCGTAACAAACTGTACTTTGAGCGGTCAGATCTGCCTTCGATCACGCACATCGACTATTCGGCCCGGATTCAGACGGTCCATAAGGAAACCAACCCGCGCTATTGGGAGCTTATCAATGCATTCAAGGAACTGACCGGCTACGCTGTGGTCGTGAACACGAGCTTCAACGTACGCGGCGAACCCATCGTTTCTACGCCCAACGACTCCTACCGCTGCTTCATGCGCACCGAAATGGACTACCTTGTAGTGGGTAACTACCTTTTCGACAAGCGGCAGCAGCCCGAATGGCAGGAGAAAGACAACTGGCAGGAAGAGTTTGTGCTTGATTAATTTCAATTTTAAATGAGTGACCGGGCCGCCGGAGCGATGATAGAATGATAGAATGAATTGAGTAGTCGGGCGCAAGCAATATTCATTCATTCTATCATTCTATCATTCAAAATTGTCCACCATGTCAAAAGCCATAACCAGCATCATTCGCCTCGCTTTGCTCGCGGTACTCTTCGTGTTTCTTTTCTATCCCGACAAGTTTCACGTTACTTTCGGCTATCCGGGTTTTCCGCAGAGTGACAGCTTTTACATTCGGCTGACCAAGACAATGTTTTGGCTGCTGTTTGTGATCGAGATTTTACGGATATTTTATTACGGAGTCGTCAAGTCGAAGGCCAAAGGCTTGGTAGCCAATGTCGTCACGCTGATTGTACCACTGGTAGTGGTACTTATATTTCTGGAAATAATCTTCATGTACATTCCCCAAAGCCATGAGGGGGTATTGTCGAAGGCATCCCAAATCTGGTGGGAAAAGTACTGGAACCCCGTCAACGCGCAGGGCTACCGGGATAAGGAAATCGAAGCGGGCACGAACAAGACGAAAGTACTGGTCATCGGCGATTCATTTGCCGCCGGACACGGACTGGAAAGCCTGGACGACCGCTTTTCCGATCAGCTGGAAAACAAGTTGGGGAAGGATAAGTACGTGGTTTATAACCTCGGTGTGTCGGGTTCCGATACCCGTGACGAAGCACGGCGGTTGATGGAATTCCCGGTGAAGCCTGATGTAATCGTCCTGCAATATTTTCCCAATGACATTGAAAAAGCCGCGCGCGAAAATGGCCAAACCCTCACGGGGGCCGAGCCTTACAACGATCTGCACGGCCCTTGGGCTACGCTGGTGAAGCGGTTTTATTTGCCTAATTTTGTCTATTGGCAACTACCCCACGCCTCGTTCAGTACCTTCGAAGATTTCGTTCAAAAGTCATATACAGATTCAACGGTGCTGAATGCGCATTTTCGGGATTTGAACCAAATGCTGGCTTATCGTGACAGCACCAAAGCCAAAATGTACGCCGTCTTTGTTCCGTTTCTATTCCAACTGGACAAAAGCGCAAAGTACACCCGGCCCGTGGAGGATTACCTGAAAGTACACGGAGTGAAAGTGGTCACTCTAACGGACGGTATCAGGAAAATAGAAGACAAAGCTCGGGTCGTCGGCAAGAACGATGGGCACGCCGGTGCTGCCGTGAATGCATTGATGGCAGAGCGGGTGTATGGAGTTATGAAATAAGAGTAAGAGCGGTGTCACGCAGAGGGAAGTAAAATACAACGAGTACACCCTTTTTGATCTTGATAAGGGAATAGATCGAAAATGGTGTTTGGTTTGTGACCCGCTCAATAATTATATGGTCAAACGCCACGATGGCGTACCATTTCAACAGTTCAACAAATAGATACTAATGGATTTTTTAAATGACCTGTTCTCCTTTATGAAGGAGCGTAAAAAGTGGTGGCTGGCACCAGTCATCATCGTGCTATTGCTCATCGGCGTTCTGATCGTCATTGGTGGCGGCTCGGCCGTGGCTCCGTTCATCTATACCTTATTTTAATTGTGAACGAGAGAATGAGTCAATAAAAAAACTCCTCATTCTCTCGTTCTTTCCTTTTCTCTCCTTCAAAATTGAACAACAACATAACTGAAGCCGACAGGGCCAAAGCGCAGCTCGTCATCGTGACCGGGCTGGTCGTGATTTACTTTATTTTCAAATCCAGGTACCCATGGATGCTCTACGCGGCGGCAGTCATTGGTGTGCTGTCCATCGCCATTCCAATCGTGGGCGAATGGATTGTGAAAGGCTGGTTCAAGATTGCCGAAATCCTGGGAGCGATCAACGGGCGGATTCTGCTGTCGATCGTATTTTTTGTGATCCTGTTCCCGATCGCACTTCTGTCGCGGATGGGCCGGAAAAATCCTCTCTCACTGCGCAGCGAGAACAAGGACTCGGCGTTTTCGGAGCGCAACCACCTGTACACCGCCAAGGACCTGGATCAGGTCTGGTAGATCCTACTTTTTCTTGTCAGCCCTGAACTCGTAAAGTACCTTTACCTGAAGCCCCACATCTGTGCGGTTGTCAAGGAATGGGAAGGTTTTGAAGCGGGTAGTCAGAAAAGAGCTAAGCTGTAATACGATTGGGCTCCAGCGCTTTTCAACCCCTACCAGCGCATTCACGTTGTTGATTAGGGGAAAAGCTATAGTCCGCTCTTTACTCTCTTGCCCGTAGTCTTTGGAAGGTCGTTTAAAGTCGAAAGACAGTGTTTGCCTGGCTTTGAGGTTTACATTGGTGCCCGCTCCTATAAAGTAGGAAAGGTCCCGGCCGATTTCATTCCGGTAGGTTAGGTTGAGCGGAATTCTGACCACCCTGGTACTGGTACTAATGTTGAAAATGTCAAAGCTTGGGGGTAGTTTATCGGCGTGATCTCTCCGGAAATCCGTCCGCATCTTTTGATCGAAAATTTTTACATCGAAAAACTTTTGGTCTTCCAGTTTCTGCCAGCTTACTCCTGCCTGAACTGCCCAGTGATCCCCAAACAATACTTCATTCCATAGGGAAAATGCTCTGGTGTGACCTTCCCACTGCTGTCCTGCGCCAACGCGGAAGGGTAGATTCAGCCCGAATTCAGGAAGCAGACTTTCCTCCTTCGTTATTTTTTCGGCACTTTCGGCCACAACTGGTTTTGGTTGCGCGGCTCTGCTTTCTGATATTTTTTCTGACTTTGCCACTACTGGAGCATCCCGCTTCCGGGCAGCTCTGGGAATCCTATTCACAAGGCGACGGTAGGCCGCCTTACCCACCTCGGGTAGCGAAGGCGCGGGTAAAGGATGAACATCATTTAAAACCAGCCGCTCCTGCGTCGGTGCTTCGATGGGTATAGGTGTTTTATCTACCGAAACAGGATCAGCAGAGGTCTCGTCCGATCTGAGTTTCCGGTCTTCAGATTGCGACGCGTTGATGTCTCTTGCTATTGCTGGAGAATCCTGTCCGGGTTGAAAAAGGTCTTCGGTAGGTGCTGGGGACAAATCTTTAATTGCTCGCTCCTTCCTGCTGTTTCCTTCGTTATTTGCCGGATTCTCTGATTTTTTAGTTTCGTGTTCATCCCGATTTTTGCCGCTTTCAAAAGCTACACTCCCGGATGGTTCGGTCTGACCGGGCTGCGTAGTGCTGTTTTCGTATCGGGGACGATCACGGTACACTACCCGTGGTTCGATAACATAAACTGTGTCAGAATGAACTACGGCACGTTCGCCTCCGGCGAATTGACCGCGCGGCATCGATCCCGCCTCAACGGAATCAATGCCTGCACCTGATTGGCCAGCCGGGGCCCCGGCCACGATTTGCTCCCGCAGCTCCCTCATTTCCTGCAATAACGCATCGTTCTGCCGCGACTGATTAAGGTAAAGTAATGCTACCGTGGCAGTCGTAAGTACTGCCACCGCGTAGCCAAGCCAATGCCCGTAAGTCTGCCAGAAAGAAGGCGCAGCGTGCTGCTGAAAGGATTGGAACTTATCCCAGTCCTGCTCTTGAAAGTCGGGTTTCAGGCTTTCGAGTTTCCGGCGTAAAATTTCTTCAAATTTTTTAGTTTTCATTTTGTTTATATGACTTCATCTCCCAGTCGGTCGGGAAAAGGTCGGGATAGTACTGCTTGATCAAGTGCTGCAACCGGGCGCGGGCGCGGGCATAGTGTGAGCGTACTGTGGCCTCGTTGATGGTCAGCATCTCCGAAATCTCACGGTGGCCGTAGCCATCCACCGCATACATCATAAATACGTTCCGGTAGTCGGGCCTCAATTGCTGCACGAGTTCCAGAATTTCGTCTGCTGTTATGTTTTCCAGAATGTTATCATCAAAACGGGCTACGGGCGCATCTTCCAGCGTGACGGTATCTCGTTGTTTTTTATGGTGCTTCCGGTAGTGGCTAATGGCAGTATTGACTACTACGGTGCGCAACCAGGGTTTGAATGGCTGCTTCTCATCATATTTCGACAAATTCTGGAATACCTTTAAAAAAGCCTCGTTCAGCACGTCTTCCGATTCTTCCGGGGAGGAAGCGTACCGCAGGCATATACTCTTGACATAACCAAAATGCTGTTGGAACAGCACCCGCTGAGCCTGAGCGCTTCCTTCCCGGCACGCTTTCAGCACGCTTTCGAGGTCACTCTCGATGAAAGGGGTATTTTTTCGGAATAGCAAGGCGGTTGAAGTAGAAAGTGTGCTTTCAATTATACAGAGTACGTCCTGAAAGGCAGATTTGTGGCACTGGGTCAGAGTTAATTTTTTGAAAATAGTTTTTCAGGGAGCACTGCCACAAACCAAAATTCAGATGCGTACTGTTTTTTGAACCCGGATTCACAAACAGATCAAATTACCTGAATTTTTCACAAAACATTTCTTGTATGAAAACCAACGTTTTTTTAGTTGTTGCTTTCCTGTGCGCTTTGACAATGAGCTGCCAGAAAGATACATTGGACCCAACTGCTAACACGGACTTTGCCAGTGTAGTGTTGTCGGCGGCCCGTTACTCAGTCGAGGCGGACTCAACCACCAGGATGCACTGCAAAGGCAAACTGACCGAACTGGCCGAAGCTGATATTCCGGCTGCCGTTTCGGCCTACATCGCCACAAATTACGACGGGGCTACGTTGAAATTTGCGGGAGCAGATGCGTCGGGTAACGTCGTGGTGGGGTTGACCCTCGCCGACGGGACTCACAAGGGACTGATATTCGATAGCACAGGTGCCTTTGTTAAAGAGCTCTCGCACTACAGCAAACGCGCCAAGCTTACCGAGGTAGCGGTCGCCGACCTGCCCGCCAGCGTGAGCGCCTATGTAGTTGCCAATTATGCCGGTGCCGAAATCAAACGGGCCGGAACCAACGGGGCGGGCGAATATTTTGTAATGCTGTCTACAGCCGATAAGCCCGTCGTGTTGCTTTTCAATGCTGATGGAACGTTCGGTAAGGCGCTGGAAAAGACCAAAGGGCACGGGAACAAGCGATTTGGCCCGGGAGGGCATAAGTAAAATAAGAAACAGTCATTTATCTAGTAAGGCGGAGTGAGTAGACAGGGCAGCCCGGTTTTGGGCTGCCCTGTTTTTTATTAAAAGTATTTCGGTTTCAAAAAAAATATCGTTTCTTGTATCCCAATTACTTATTTGAATAGTGAATTTGGCAAGATGCGGAAAGTAATGAGTACCCGATCCGGCAGCGGATGTCAGAAATGTTCTTTTTTATTTCTGTTAATTTTTTTCTCTCAGGGCCTTTCTGCTCAAATCTCCATTGATTTTCCTACCACAAGAATGGTTTTGCAGCGCGACAACGCGGGACAGACCAATGTTTTCGTGCGGGGACAATGCCCGGCCGACCTGGATCGTGTGGAAGCGCGACTAGTCGCCAGAACGGCCGGCCAGGGAACTACCACTACTTGGCAAACCGTAGAAGAAACACCCATCTCAGGGTTTTATTCGGGTACGGTTGCGGGTGCGGGTGGCTGGTACGACTTGCAGGTAAGGGGTGTGCTGAACGGGCAGCCTGCGGCCACAGTAACTACCTTGCTCCGTATCGGCATCGGGGAAGTGTTCCTGATTGTGGGGCACTCCAACGCCCAGGGTGGGGCCAGCCCGTCCCTGGGCAGCCAGGACGACCGCGTGAGTAGTGCCCAGTTTCTTAACAAACAACAGTGGAACGATTATGACCGTACGGCAGATGTCGCCTACCTGCCTTTCAAATACGGCCACCTCAACGACACCATCGCCCCCTTCCACAATATTCCCTGGTTTTGGGGGCAGTTGGGTGACTCCCTTGCCAATCGGCTCAATGTTCCGATTTTGTTTTACGGTGCAGCCTTCGGTGGCTCCAACATGCTGCAGACTTATAATGCCGCTTACAATATTCCTTTCACGCATGGATTTATAAAGTACTCCATACGGATGCCCTACGTGAATATTCGCAACACCCTGACGCACTATGCTCCTGTTACCGGGCTTCGTGGTATTCTGTCCGGTCATGGTGTCAATGATGGCGGGAGCAGCACAGCTGAATTCAAGTTTCATTCCGAGCAGGTTGTGGCCAAAACCAGAGAAGAAGCAAACCTAAGTAACTTTCCCTGGATGGTGGCGAGGTCTGCCTGGAATAATGGGCCAATCAACCATATACTGGCTGCTCAGAATGTACTTATCTCCCAGGATCCCCAGACATATGAAGGACCCAGCCTCAACCAGATTGAAAACTGGGGCCGCACAGATAACCTTCATTTCAACGAAATAGGGCAGGTGGAAGCTGCCCGCCTTTGGGCAAATGCCATTGTCGGCAGTCCGTTTCTTAGCCAAACTACCTTCATTACACCTAAGCCCCAAGCTGATGGGCTGCCACCCGTGAGCCTGTTGTCCGGTACCTGGGGGACGACCGCCAGCTGGCGAAACGCCAATTCTCCACAGCCAATCCAAAAGGTGTATATCAAGACGCCCCACACCATCGAAATCAGCACTCCCCAAACCGCGAAAAGCCTTTTTTTGTCAGGCAACATCAATTTTACCGGCAACGGGCAGTTGCAATTGACGGGGAATTAAGTTTAAAGTGGCACAAAGTTTTGGCAAGAGCTGGTTGGCGTTGGCTCCCTCATTGCCTGCTACACCTCTATCACCGAATTATTCTTGATTTCCCCCATCACAAACAGGCTATGGGTGCTGCCGATATTTTCCAATGAGCCCAGTTTCTGCATCAGGAATTGCTGGTACTCCGGCATATCGTTGACCAGAATTTTCATCTGAAAATCGTAATCACCAGAAATATTATGGCATTCCAGAACTTCGGGAATAGCCATGATGGCCTCCACAAATTTCTCGCCCATTGCCAGTGAGTGCTCTTTCAGGGCGATCTGGCAAAAAACCATCAGCTTCTTGCCCACCTTCTCCCGGTCGATCAAGGCTACGTATTTCTTGATCACGCCCTCTCTTTCCAACCGACGCACCCGCTCATACACGGGCGTGTAGGAAAGGTGAAGTCGCTCGGACAATTCTCTGGTTTTCAGGGTGGAGTCTTCTTGTAGATAACGTAGTATTGCGCGGTCCGTATCGTCCAGAATATGCATTTATTTCGCGGGTAGTTGAAAATAGGAAATCGAAAGTCGCTGTACCTTTAACATTTCCATGTTAAGGATCGGGGAAAAATATGTAGATAAACTTTGGTCAATAATCTACCTGGAATTTAATTATCAGGTGTTCTATCTGTAATAGTTATTGATCTGAGACAGAATAACCAATAATAACGAATATTTCCAACAAAATCCAAATGGTTGTAATTTTGTAGTAGTAGGATAAAACCTAGTTTCCGCAATTTTACAAAATAATTGTCCACTGTTTTGGGCCGAATTGAGACATATAATGACGAAGACTACCACCAAAACCGATATTCGCGAAATTCTTAAAAGCCGTATTCTCGTCCTTGATGGGGCAATGGGTACCATGATCCAGCGCTATAAGCTGGAAGATGAAGATTATCGGGGTGAAAGATTTAAGGATTGGCTCCATGATGTAAAAGGCAATAACGACCTGCTTTCACTCACGCGCCCCGACATCATAAAGGAAATTCATGCCGCTTACTTTGAGGCTGGGGCCGATATTGCCGAGACCAACACTTTCTCGGGTACCAGTATCGCGATGGCCGACTACGCGATGGAGGAGTTTGTTTACGAACTCAACTACGAATCAGCCCGCCTCGCCCGCGAAGTTGCCGATGAGTTTACCGCCCGCGAGCCTCACAAGCCTCGTTTTGTGGCCGGTTCGATGGGGCCGACCAACCGTACGGCTTCGCTCTCTCCTGACGTAAATAATCCTGGCTACCGTGCCATCACCTTCGATCAGTTGGTGGAGGCGTACTATGAGCAGGTGCGCGGCCTGGCCGAGGGCGGGGCCGATTTGCTCCTGGTCGAAACGGTTTTCGATACGCTCAATGCTAAGGCTGCTCTCTTCGCCATTGACAAGTTTTTTGTGGAGAATCCGCAGCATGAGCCGCTGCCCATCATGGTGTCAGGTACTATTACCGACGCCTCGGGCCGCACCCTTTCCGGACAGACAACCGAGGCATTTTTAACCTCAGTGTCGCATCTGCCACTATTATCGGTGGGCCTGAATTGCGCTCTGGGGGCCGATTTGATGCGTCCGTACGTGCAAATGCTGGCCAACGAGTCGCCGTTCAACACCTCGGCTCACCCCAATGCCGGACTACCCAACGAAATGGGCGAGTACGACGAGTCGCCGGAGCAAATGGGCGAAGTGATAGAGGGGTTCTTGAAAGATAATCTGGTCAATATCATTGGTGGCTGCTGCGGTACCACACCCGACCATATCCGGGTCATTGCCGACCTGGCCGCCAGGCACCGCCCACGCCCGCTCCCGACGTTTGAAAAGAACATGAAGCTTTCGGGCCTGGAGCCCGTGAAGATTACGCCCGACGCCAATTTTGTCAATATCGGCGAGCGTTGCAACGTGACGGGGTCCAAGAAATTCGCCCGGCTAATCCGGGAAGGCAACTACGACGAAGCCCTCAGTGTAGCTCGTGAGCAGGTGGAGAATGGTGCCCAGATCATCGATGTGAACCTGGACGAAGGGATGATTGACGGCGTGGAAGCTATGAAAACCTTCCTGAACCTGATCGCTGCCGAGCCGGACATTTCGCGGGTACCCATCATGGTCGATTCGTCCAAATGGGAAGTTATCGAGTCGGGCTTGAAGTGCGTGCAGGGCAAGGCGATCGTCAACTCTATTTCTTTAAAAGAAGGGGAGGAAAAGTTCATCGCCTCCGCCAAAACGGTGCTGCGCTACGGCGCGGCCACGGTGGTGATGGCTTTTGACGAAACCGGACAGGCCGACAACTACGAGCGCCGAATCGAAATTTGCCAGCGGGCTTACGACATTCTGGTAAACAAGGTGGGCTTTCCCGCCCAGGATATCATCTTCGACCCTAACATCCTGACCGTCGCTACGGGCATGGAAGAGCACAACAACTACGCCGTGGATTTCATTAACGCTACGCGCTGGATCAAGGAAAACCTACCCCATGCCAAGGTGTCGGGAGGTGTTTCCAATGTGTCGTTCAGCTTCCGGGGCAACGAAATAATCCGGGAGGCTATCCACACGGCATTCCTGTACCACGCGATAAAGGCCGGATTGGACATGGGCATCGTGAACGCCGGCCAGATCGGCATCTACGACGAAATTCCCAAGGAAACACTGGAACTGGTGGAGGACGTGCTTCTGAACCGCCGTCCTGATGCCACCGAGAGGCTCGTGACTTTTGCCGATACAGTATCCCAGAAAGGCCGTACCCAAACCGGTCCGGACCTGACCTGGCGTGAACTGCCGATCAAACAACGCATCAGCCATTCGCTGGTCAAGGGCATCGCTGACTACATCGACGAAGATACCGAGGAATGCCGCCAACTTTACGACCGCCCACTGGAAGTGATTGAAGGCCCGCTCATGGATGGTATGAGCATCGTGGGCGACCTTTTCGGCGAAGGAAAAATGTTTCTGCCGCAGGTAGTGAAATCCGCGCGGGTCATGAAAAAGGCGGTGGCGTACTTGCAGCCGTTCATCGAGGCTGACAAAAGCGCCGATGCCAAAGCGGTTGGTAAAATATTGATGGCTACTGTTAAGGGCGATGTGCACGACATTGGCAAAAATATCGTGGGCGTGGTACTTGGGTGCAATAGTTACGAAATCATTGATTTGGGCGTAATGGTGCCTACCGACAAAATCCTGGCCGCCGCGCTGGAACACAATGTGGACATCATCGGTCTTTCGGGGCTGATTACGCCTTCTCTCGACGAAATGGTGGGAGTCGCCAAGGAAATGGAACGGCGCGGCATGACCATGCCGCTGCTCATCGGCGGAGCTACCACTTCCCGGATACACACTGCTGTGAAGATCGACCCGCACTATTCTGGGCCCGTCATTCACGTGTTGGATGCCTCTCGCTCGGTACCTGTTGCAGGCAAATTGACCCAGAGTGATAAGAGTCAGGCCGAAGTACTGACTGAAATCAAGGCTGAATACGCTCAGCTCCGTATCGATCACGCCAAACGCCAGACCGACAAGCAGCACCTACCGATTGAGAAAGCCAGGACTAACGCAGTAAAAATCAATTGGGACGAATATATTCCGCCCCGTCCGCAGTTTCTTGGCACCCGTATCTTGGAAGATTACGATTTGGCCGAAATTGCCAAATACATTGACTGGACGCCCTTTTTCCAGACCTGGCAACTGCATGGCAAGTACCCGGCGATTTTTGAGGATAAAGTGGTGGGAAATGAAGCCCAGAAACTTTATGAAGACGCAGCAGTGCTGCTGGGCGAAATCATCCGCGACAAGTCGCTCCAAGCTCGCGCCGTAATTGGTTTCTGGCCGGCCAACCGCATTGAGGATGATATTTTACTGCACGATTTTGAAGAACTCAGCCAGGAGATCCCCTGTGAGCGCCATGGTTCGCACACGCACATCGAGTACAAAATCAGTCGCCGTAACGCGGAGGAAGCGTCAGTGCCAACCGACACCCTGAATGGGGGAGCAGTAGTTGCCGACACGCTCACTGTGCTACACAACCTCCGTCAGCAGAGCCAGAAAGCGGCCAATTTGCCAAACTATTGCCTCTCTGATTTCGTAGCTCCACTCGAAAGCGGCCATACCGACTACCTGGGGGGCTTTGCCGTCACGGCGGGCCTTGGCATCGAGGCTTTACTGGAAAAGTACGAACGTGAGCACGACGACTACAACAGCATCATGGTCAAGTCTCTGGCCGACCGGCTGGCCGAGGCTTTTGCCGAACTGATGCATGAGCGGGTCCGTAAGGAATTCTGGGGCTACGCCGCCGACGAAAAACTCGATAATGAGTTATTGATTAAAGAGAAATACCGGGGGATTCGTCCTGCTCCCGGCTACCCGGCCTGTCCTGACCACACTGAAAAACGCGCCCTGTTCGACCTGCTAGATGCCGAGCGCCTGGGCATTACGCTCACTGAGAACTATGCCATGTACCCGGCCAGCAGCGTAAGCGGATGGTACTTTGCCCATCCCGACAGCCGTTACTTCCCCATTGGCAAAATTCAGAAAGACCAGGTGCTGGACTACGCCCGGCGGAAGGGGATGTCGGTCGAAGACGTGGAGCGCTGGCTGTCGCCGGTTTTGGCGTATTAGATGAGAACACCATCGCGAAAGATCGAAACTTTCGCGATGGTGTCTTATGGGCAGGTAGTTTTTTTTATTACCTTGGGAAAACAAAACTGACGCCGCAATACTTTGGAACTGAAACAACAACTCCTGACCCACCTCAAAGAACTTCTTGGCGCCCGTATGGAGGCTTCCATGAAAGCAATGGAGTTTGCCCAGGAATCGGCCAACGCTGAGGGCAAAAGCTCGGCGGGCGACAAATACGAAACGACCCGCTCGATGAGCCAGCTCGACCGCAACATGCACGCCCGGCAATACGAACAGGCCCGGCAGGAAAACACCATTCTTGAACGCCTGGAAGCCACGCCTGAGCCCGGCAGCTACGAGCGCGTGGCGATGGGATCTTTGGTGAAAACCACGGCAGGGTACTTTTTTATTGCCGTAAGCGCCGGAGCCATCAAAATTGACGACCAGACCGTTATGGTTGTATCCTCGGCGTCGCCCGTAGGGAAGTCGATTTTAGGAAAGCAGGTGGGAGATACGGTTCAGTTCAGGGGCAAAAACTGGCGCATAGAGGAGATCGGGTAGTTTTTCTTCTTTTTCATTTTCCCAGAACAATACTTCCGTAGGCAGGCAGCATGAGTTGATTGCCTTTTATTCGGGTCGAGTCGGTTGTTTGGAACAGGACCTTCTTAAACGCTTGTTCTGTCTCGCCCAGAATGATTTTTTTCGTCCTTCCCCCAATATTATGAACAACCAGCACCGGCTCCGTGGGGTGCGTTCTAATGTAAGCGACAACTTTGTTAAATTTTGCCAAAGCAGAGACCAGATTGGGCCGCTGGATTTGGCTCAATGCCGGTTGTGCTTTCCGTAACGCAATCAGTTTTCTGTAATGGTTTAGCAAAGAGTCCTCATCGGTTAGCTGTGTTGCGGCGTCTCGCACCGAGGTTGGCCGGGAGTACAGTGGATCCATCCACCGAGTGCGCCCGGGGTCATCGGGCCGGTCGGTCCAGAGAAAGGGTTCGCGGATATGATGATCGGGCTTCACGCCCAGCATTCCTATTTCTTCTCCATAATAGAGATATGGCTGGCCCGGTAAGGTCAGCAGCATAGCTGCTGCCAGTTTCATCTTTTCAACATTGCCGCCCGCTACACTGCCAATACGGTTCTGGTCGTGGTTGGTGAGCATGGTCGCGTCAATGAAATCGATATTGTGCCTACCAAAGTCATCATAGTCGGCGAGCAATTTCTCAACCAGGCCTGCATCCTTCCCGGTCTGGATAATTCTTTGAATCGCGAAACTCAGATCGAAATGGAAATTGGCTTTCAAGCCTTTAAAGTAGGGAGCGACCTCCGAGGCCTTGGCCCAGACTTCACCTACTGTATACGCGTCGGGTTTAGCCGCTTTCACCACCTGACCAAACTCCTCCCAGAAGCCGATGTTCTTTTCCCTCAGCCAGGGCGGGTAAATGTGCCGGGCGGCGTCGAGCCGGAATCCGTCCACACCTACTCCGGTGAGCCAGTGACGGACGATTTTATAAATTTCCTCGCGTAGCGCTTCGCTCTCGTAGTTGAGGTCGGGCATTCCCTCCCAGAACATGGCGTAGTACTTTTCGGGGTCGCCGGGATTTTTATGCCAGGGAAATATCACGTGGGCGTCGGCAGTTTCCTCACGTTTGTTCACGCCTAATGCGTCGATCATGGCGGGCGTCATCCACCAGTAAAAATTGCGGTAGGGATTGTTAGCCCCCGATCGCGCCTGCTCGAACCATGGGTGCAGGATGCTGGTGTGGTTGACGACTAAATCCATATAGAGCTTCATGCCACGCCGATGGATACCATCGAGCAGGCGCCTGAAATCGTCCATGGTGCCGTACTCGGGATCGATGCCGTAGTAGTCCATCACATCATACTTGTGGTAGGTGGACGAAGGCTGAATCGGGGTGAGCCAGATTGCCTCTACACCCAAATCCTGCAAATAATCCAGGCGGGAGGCGATGCCGTTGAGGTCGCCGATGCCGTCGCCATTGGAATCACAAAATGAGCGGACGAAAATCTCGTAACAAACTAGTGGTGTCTTGATGGGCTTATTTGTTGAGTGGTTGGTTTTTGGAACTCTGTGCGCGGAGTATGGCTGCGCTTTGTGGCTTTAATCTAAAAAATACGGTTCAAGCATTTTATAAACCAGGTGGGTTGGCAAGCCCATGATGGTATAATAAGATCCTTCGATGCGCTCGATGCCCGTCAGCCCAATCCAGTCCTGTATCCCGTAGCTGCCTGCCTTGTCAAAAGGCGCCTGGTTTGATACGTAATAGTCCAGTTCGCTTCTGGTGAATTTGCGGAAAGTAACTGTCGCGATGTCAGTCAGGGTGGTGTACGTACCTCTATCCAGCAGACAAACCCCGGTGATCACACGGTGCGAATTGCCGGAGAGCAATTCCAGCATCCCGACCGCCTCTTCCGCATTGGCGGGTTTGTTCAGGATCAGATCGTTCAATACTACGATTGTATCGGCGCACAGGATCAGTTTATCCTGGATGTCAGTTTGAAATTCCTCCGCTTTTTTTCTGGCAAGATAGGCCGGAACTGCATCGGGTGGCATGGTATTGGGGAAAACCTCGTCGGTGGGTCGAACGTCTGTCGAGAAGTCAAAACCACACTGCGCCAGTAATTGACGACGGCGTGGGGAATTGGACGCCAACACAAGAGGTCGGGAAAGCCGTATTTTCATCTGATATACTTCATAATGTCAAGTGGGCAAAGTACGGTAAAAGCTGATACAGTGCCGATAACATGAAAATAAAATAGCTGAATTTGTAATATATGTTTGTACATCAATTGTAAAAACACTACCTTCGCCAAATTATCAAACAGGATGTCCATAGAAAAGGCCATAAAGCAAACGAAATTTAAGACGATCTACCACAAGTTGGTAATCAATCTGATCTATTCAGGCAATTGGATCGTTCATCAGCAATACGAATTGCTGCGCGAATACGATTTGACACCGCAGCAGTACAATGTTCTAAGGATTTTGCGCGGTTATCATCCCAAGCCCATGAAAGTGAATGCTATATCCGAGAGGATGCTGGACCAAACCTCCAACACGTCTCGGCTGGTAGATAAGCTTTTGGCTAAAAAATTATTGATTCGGGAGGTCTGCTCCACAGACCGCCGGGCCGTAGATGTGAAAATAACAAAAGACGGCCTCGATCTACTCAGCAAGATTGATCCAGTCATTGATGAGTGGGAAAAAAACCTGCACTCTATCAGTCCGGAAGAAGCGGGAGAATTGAACAACCTTCTGGACAAACTACGCTTGCCTTTATAGGGCCATATTATACACACAAATAAAATTGAACCAGGTACCAATCTTCACCTGCTATACACACACACTTTTTTTACAAATACCCATTTAACCTTGGGCGGCGGGAGTTAAACAAACCATAAATACATCAATAACAATCATGAAGTTATTCAAACAATTGGCCGGAACTGCAGCGGCAGTGCTACTGCTGACTAGCGCTACGCTGGTCGAGAAAATCAACAAAGCCACTACCTACAAGGTAGACACTTCCAAAAGTGAGCTCATTTGGCGGGGTAAAAAGGTAACGGGTGAGCACCACGGTACCATCGACCTGCAATCGGGTTCGTTTACACTCGACGGCATGAAATTGACCGGAGGTTCTTTCGTGGCTGATATGAGTTCCATTAAGGATCTCGACATCGCTGATAAGGACATGAATGGTAAATTGGTGGGCCATCTGAAATCGGAGGATTTCTTTGGCGTTGAGAAGCACCCGGTGGCCAAATTCGTCGTCACAAAAGCCACGCCCAAATCCGGCGGCATGCTGGACGTGACGGGAGACCTCACCATCAAGGGCATCACCAAGCCCGTGACCTTCCCCGTGACGGTGACGTCTACTGGCGGTCAGGCGATGGTGAAAGGTACCATTGTTGTAGATCGCTCCAAGTACGACATGAAGTTTCGTTCTAAGTCTTTCTTCGATGCCGCTACGCTTGGCGACAAAATGGTTTATGACGATTTTGAAATCGAGGTAGATTTGGTAGGCACGAAATAGCACTCAGACTATGAAACTAAAAAGCCCGCTCAATCATTTGAGCGGGCTTTTTAGTTTCTCTCAAACCTCGGGAAGTCATCAAGATAAACGATCTGCCCGTCTTTTATAATGAAACAATAGTGAGCCAAACCATTGGTGATTGCCAGGTATGCGGGCCGTAGGGTAAAATTATAGCGGCCGATCTGGGCAAAAGCAGCCTGGGTGATCTTCACATCTGGCGACTTGCACTCGACCAGCAGATGCGGCTGACCGTCGGTGTTTAACACCATAATGTCGGAACGCTTGGCCAGTTTGTTATAGAAAAGCCCGGTCTCGACCGCAAATAGTGATTTGGGGTAGTGGTAATGACCAATGAGCAAATGCACAAAATGTTGTCTGACCCATTCTTCCGGCGTCAGCATGATGTACTTACGCCGAATGAGATCGTAAATATGTGGTTTACCGTTAAGCTCCTTAACTTTGTGCGCGAAAGGAGGTAAGTTTAGCTTAGTAGACAAATGAACGTCGATAGGAAGTTGCTTCTGGCATAAGCAGATCGCAGCGGGTTGTAAGTGCTAATTCAGGATTTGGCTTCAAAATAAATAAAAGGGGCGATTTATCATCTGTCTTCGGCTGACAATAATTTCACGGCTCCCAGCAACCCACCCTCAAAAAGTCGCCGTTGAGCGGCCCGTACTGACTAGATAAATACTGATGAACACTAAAGAAGAAATAGTTAAGAACTGGCTACCGCGCTACACGGGCACGCCCGCCGAAGAATTCGGTGAGTATATTCTACTGACTAATTTCATCAATTACGTAACAATTTTTGCCGAGAAATTCGACGTAGAAGTGAAAGGCATCGGCCGGGCCATGCAAACGGCCACTTCCAATAACATTACGATAATAAACTTTGGGATGGGGAGCGCGATGGCGGCTACGGTAATGGATCTGTTATCTGCGATCGACCCCAAAGCGGTGCTGTTTCTGGGAAAATGTGGCGGTTTGAAGAAGACGCAGATAGGTGATTTTATTTTGCCCATCGCGGCTATTCGGGGCGAGGGGACCAGCAACGACTACATGCCGACCGAGATTCCCGCTCTGCCATCGTTCCGTTTACAGCGTACGGTGTCGTCCAGCATCGCGAAGCACGAAATGGATTACTGGACAGGGACCGTATACACTACCAATCGCCGGATTTGGGAGCACGACGAAGTATTTAAAGAATACCTGCGCGAAATTCGGGCCCTGGCCATCGACATGGAAACAGCCACGGTTTTTATCGTAGGCTTCGCCAACTCTATTCCACACGGTGCCCTCCTGCTGGTATCGGACAATCCGATGATTCCGGAAGGCGTCAAAACGGAGGAAAGCGATAAAAAAGTAACCTCACTGTATGTGCAAAAGCATATCGCTATTGGAATAGATGCCCTCACCGAACTGGCGGAGTCAGGCGAATCGGTCAAGCATCTCAGGTTCGAATAAGATGTGGTACGGCCGGGCTGGCGCACCAGCGGCTCGCCCGTTTTTGCAGTACATACCTAAGCGGGCGAGCCGCCGATTCGCTGGTCAGACCGCACCACATATTGCTTACCTTTGCGGCATGAATTTGCAGGATAAACTTTCCCCGTTCCCCATTTTTGAGAAGATCGCCGAAGCGGCCCGCTCCGAAGACGTACAAGCGTATGTCATCGGTGGCTTTGTGCGGGATATATTACTGAAAAGAACGAGCAAAGACATCGACATCGTTTGCGTAGGCAGCGGCATTGCCCTCGCCGAGCAACTGGCCAAATCACTCGGGCCGGATTCCCGCGTAGCGGTGTATAAAAACTTCGGTACCGCCCAGGTCAGAAGCGGCGATCTGGAAATAGAATTTGTCGGAGCCCGAAAAGAGTCTTATCGTTCTGAATCGCGGAAACCTGTCGTAGAGGACGGCACCTTGGAAGATGACCAGAATCGTCGTGATTTTACGATTAATGCACTTGGCATCAGCCTGAATGAGGCAGACTTTGGCGAACTGATCGATCCTTTTGAAGGCGTGCGCGACTTGCGGATGCGGATGCTGCGTACTCCGCTGGAACCGGCGATTACTTTTTCGGATGATCCGCTCCGCATGATGCGGGCTATTCGTTTTGCCTCACAGCTCAACTTCGACATCGAGCCGGATACCTACGATGCCATCACCGGGATGAAGGATCGCATCGAGATCGTATCGATGGAGCGTATCACGGATGAACTGAATAAAATCATTTTGTCAAAAGTACCCTCTTACGGATTTAAGTTATTGTACCAAAGTGGTTTGCTGGAAAAAATATTTCCTGAAATGATTGCCCTGCACGGTGTGGAAATCATCGATGGACGCGGACACAAGGATAACTTCTACCATACCTTGCAGGTACTTGACAACGTCTGCGAATTCACCGACGACCTCTGGCTGCGCTGGGCAGCGCTGCTCCACGACATAGCCAAACCCGCCACCAAGCGCTTCGACAAAAAAGCGGGCTGGACGTTCCACAACCACGAGGAAGCCGGAGCCCGGATGGTGCCGCAAATCTTCCGTCGCATGAAACTACCGCTGAACGAAAAAATGCGATTTGTGCAAAAGCTCGTGCGGCTGCACCTGCGGCCCATCGTGCTGTCGCGGGAGGAAATCACTGACGCCGCCTTGCGTCGTCTGCTGGTCGACGCAGGAGATGATCTGGAAGACCTCATGAAATTGTGTCGTGCCGATATTACCTCCAAGAATCCGCTGAAAGTCAAAAAGTACCTTGCTAACTTCGACCTGGTGGAAGAGCGGCTGGAAGAATTGGAGGAAAGGGATAAATTGCGAAACTTTCAGCCTGTTATTACTGGAGAAATCATTATGCAGACCTTTGACCTGAAACCTTCCCGCGAAGTTGGAATGATCAAAGAAGCTATCCGGGAAGCTATTCTCGAAGGGATTATCCCCAATGAGTACGAGCCTGCTTTTGCTTTTATGGTGGAAGAGGGGAGGAAGCTAGGTTTGGAAAATATCCAGAAGAAGGCGGACGCGTAAAACTTCCCGATGTTAAAATTTTTGTTGTCTTTGAACACATTCACTAATTCCCAATTCACTTATTCACCACCTGATAGATGGACGACGTCAAATTCAAACGCTTTTTTGCTTCACTGCTGACCATCATCGGCATCTTCGTAGTGCTCTTTGCCTGTGCCGCCTTCATGTCCGACCGCCCCGTGTTGGGATTCTCTATTACCAAATGGGAATCCATCGTTCCGTTTGCAGTAGGAATAATATTTCTTCTTTCCGGCGTAAATTTGATAAATCGGAGCTAGTAAGTTGGGCCGCTCCGGCGTACTCGTCCAGTTGTAGTTTTATTTAGGAAAAAAAAAGCTAAGCAGGGCGCACCAGACTAGCCCCCACCGAGCATTCCAAACACCGCTTTCTGGCGCAGTACGTAGTATGCCATTCTATCAAAGCCTGCGAGTCGAAAGCGGTGTTTACCCGCATTCCCAGCGCTTCCCAAGCGCGGGTAATGTGATTTTTCTCGGCAGAAATCTGCTCCAGCCACCGCACCGCACGATCGAGAAGACCGGCATGGTCGCGTTGCCGGGCGTAGGCTGCCAATAAGGGGACGGCGGCGTTGATGATGAGCAAATCGGCGGCATCTTTTCCCAGATCGGGGACCGTCGAGGCAGATCTTTTTCCAAACTGATAATGCCTCTTCCAATAATCGCTCTGGCTTACGCGCAGCATTTTTCGCAAATCGTCAGCGTTTTCGATGGAAGTAAGCGAAGCGAAAAGCCCCGCCTCGCGTTGTAGCAGCGTAGCCCATTGCGCTAGCCGCACCGTAGGGAACCCCGCCGGCCGCAGTCGCAGGAATTTCCATTCGGTGAGCTCCATCCGTTGGGAAAGCAAGCCATACTTCGTGGCCAGGAATTGATACTCCTTATGTAAATCCTGCACATAAACCTCCTCAGAATTTTCGGGTAGTAAGCCCGAACAGCCAAAGAGTAAAGCTTCGATTTGCCGGCCTGATCCGCGGTGTTTTTGCAAAACTTTCAAAGGTATGATCCGGGCAAGGCGTAGAAAAGCCGGGGCATTAAGTCGGAAGCCAAAGTACTGGGCCAGCCATTGGTAGGCCGTTTCCTCCCAGTCCCGGTTATTTTCCTCCCAAAGGTCAATTACGCGGGCAGCTTTTCCGTCGAGGCGTTCCAGAAGTACCCGATCCAGCATGGATATTTTCTGCAGGCGCGGTGCGTCGCGAAATTGCGGCGCGCAGGGTATTTCGGCCTTACTCTCCATCAAGCGTTGGTAGCGCTCACGTACGGCAGGTTTCACCCGACCACTCAGCACGAGTGTGGGTACCAGGGTGCCGTCCCGCCGCCGCACGGGGCGATCGTCGTCCCACACCACGTGCAGCACAACACTCTCATAGGCCAGGTCGCCGGGATGGCGGTGGACTTCCCAGTCCGACGATTTCACGTGCAGTTCCACTGCGCCAACCCATTCCATGCCGTCGAGTAGCACACGCGACTCGGCAAAGTCCGGCCCGGCGTCGGTATTGAGCTGGCCGATACGCAGAATTTGCAGGGCTTCGCCTGTTTCAGTACGCAAATCAGCCGAATCGAAATACTGATAGCGCCACACAAAACTCAGAAAGTCTTCGTTCATCTTGGGGAATCTTTACGTACTTTGTTGGCTAATGTAAACCAAAATCCGCTCATGCTGCGCGTCATCATTGCCTTTTTCTTCAAAGCTATTCTCTACTTTTTTCTAATTTCGGTGGTTTGGGTCATTGTCTTGAAGTTTGTCCCGGTACTGTTCACACCATACATGATTGGGAAAAAAATTGAAGCCGCCCGAGAAGACAAAAGCACCGAAATTTATAAAGATTGGGAGTCCTACGATAACATTTCAAAAGAAGCGGCGCTGGCCGTAGTCGCTTCCGAAGATCAGACATTCCCTACGCACTGGGGCTTTGATTTTGACGAAATTCAGGACGCCATGACCGAAAAGCGCAAGCGCGCGCGCGGTGCCAGCACCATCTCGCAGCAAACCGCGAAGAACGTTTTCCTTTGGCACGGCCGCAGCTATATCCGCAAAGCACTGGAAGTGTACTTTACTTTATTGATCGAATTGATCTGGGGGAAAGAAAGAATACTGGAAGTATACCTCAATGTGGCCGAAATGGGGCCAATGACCTTTGGGGTAGAAGCTGCGTCGCAGCGCTTTTACAAAAAATCAGCGAAGGACCTCACCCGCGCCGAAGCCGCCCGCATTGCGGCGGTGCTGCCCAACCCTATCCGCTTTTCCATCAAGAATCCCTCGTCCTACGTGCTGGGACGCACGAGCAAAATCTCCCGGCAAATGCGGGCCCTGGGAGGGCAAAAGTACCTGGCAGGCCTGTGATTTATTCCAGATACGCCTTCACAATTTTTCTGATCTTCCCGTCACCCTTCGTCATCAGGTACATCTCCTGCTTAAAGGGATCATAGGCAATCCGCAAATCGAGACGCGGTGTGGGGACCATCTCTTTCATAGAAGTGACTTTGCCGTCTTTGACGACAAACATCTCGTATACCGTATGGTCGTTCAGGCCTTTGCTCAAATCCAGGTACAGCAGTCTTCCCCGGATGATATCACCAAAGACGAATTTTTCGCGTAATGCTTCAAGCGGGCCATCGTACACGTAGCCGCCGATAATGGCATTGCCGTCGGTATGATCGTACTGGGCGAACGGGTCGCGGAAAGGTCCGGCTTCGCCATCTGGTAAGGGTTTGGGAGATTTTAGATTTTTGAGATCCAGCGCGTAGTTGCCTTCCCGCACATTCCAACCGTAGTCCTGGCCTTTTTCGATCACATTGATTTCTTCCACATTTCCCTCCCCAACTTCGGTTTCAAGCAACGCGCGGCCCTGCGGCGAGTTCCACCAGGTCAGGTGATGCGGGTTGCGAAATCCGTACGCCCAGATTTCCTTACGAACTTTCGGGTCTGGGTTATCATAAAAAGGGTTATCAGCTGGAATGCCATATTTGCCATTGGGGCTGTTACGGCCCAGCGGATCGATGCGGATGATCGTCCCCAGCAGCGAGCGGAGGTTATGGGTTAGCTCAGGGTGCTTGGCAAGGGTTGCACCCCCGTCACCCGTACCGATGTACAACATTCCATAGTCGGGATCGCCTTTTTTCAGGCCAGGTGTGAAACCGATGTCTTGGGTGCCGTGGCCGGCGCCGGGTACATTGATGCGCAGTAGTTCCCGGTGATTGCCCGCAAATACGGGCGCGTTCACATCTTTGAGTTGCCATTCTGAAACTACCCACTGCAACTTCAATTGTACGGAATCGGGATAGGAATAATCAGCATACTTGCCCGTTGGCTTTTCGGCGTACGTTATGTAGATCAACCCGTTGTCCAGGAAGTCGGGATGAAAGGCGAAACTACCAAGGCCCGTCCCCAGGCCAGGTTCGGTGGCAAAATTGTCGATCAAAGGCCTGATGTCCAGGAAGGTATTGACTTCGCCGTTTTTGATCCGGTAAATAAGCCCATTCTGATCACTAACAAACTGAGTACCGTCGCCAGATGGATGAACCCGCATGGTAGCGATGCGGGTGCGGGCTTTTTCCCTGTCGCTGGAAGCAGGCATGGTCACGTAATCTGCCAGCTCGATCCGCAACGGACTGGCCTGAATGGGCTCAGTGAAGCGCTTGACTTTGACTGCTGCCACCTCCACTTTCAGAGGAGCGATATTCTTGGACTTTGTTTCGTGGTCGACGTAAGCGATGATGGCTTTAATTTCCGCTTCCTTCAAATACTCGAAAGCGGGCATCACCAGTTTATATTTTTCAAACTGCGCTACTGCCCTGGGCTCACCCGATTCAATTACTTTGGCGGGATTCTGAATAAATGCCAACAGTTCTTTCTCCGACCATACTCTGGTGATCCCCCCTAGCCGAGGGCCAATTCCCGCTTCCTCGATTTCGTGACAGGAAGAGCAATTCGTGTCGAATAGTTCTTCGCCATTGGCTATCGAAGCCAGCTGATCGTCCGCTGGTTGGGCAGGAATTGTGGTTGCCGTGTTGCCGGAAGTTGGCGGTTTTGTCTTACCCCCAGCACAATTGAACAAGAAGAGAAAAGAGACAATACCAAAGAGAAAGTACAGGGTCTTAGAAAGCATAGAGATAGCCGGGTACAAATTATTTATTCATTCATAATTAATACGGACGCCGCCCGTACTCGCTTACCTTGTAAAGTAAAGCCTTCAACCAGGAAACGATAAGAGCCAGCGGGCAAAAGCGGCATATAGCCCTCCGTGATACCAACAGGGGAGAGATTCAAGTCTGGCAGCCAGATCACACTCGCCGGACGATCAGCCGTTGGTAGGGTAAATCCTTCAAGCGTGATTTGTTTCGCGCCGGGCTCCATCTCTGCCAGCGTACTCTCGGTGGCTGCTCCCTGTTTGGTAAAAATCGAGATGACTCCACCGTAACCGCGCATCCCGAGCATAGGTTCGGCGCGGGTCAGTACTTCCACTCGGTCGATCGACGTGGGCGAGATGGAGGCAATTTGGTTGATGTCTTCGAAAGGCACGCCATCTACCAGAAAGAGGGGGGCATTTTTATTGGAGGAGCTAAAACCCGCCGAAGTACCACCCCGGATATAAATTTTTAGCTTTAGAAAGCCGTCTGGATCGTAAGCCTCTCTGATTTCCAGTCCCGGCACACGCCCCTGCAACGAGATTAAAAAATTACTACCCATCGCGGCCTGCAAATCTTTGCCTTGTACGGTATAATCAGGCTGTTTGTACACCCTGGGGAGAGGCGGTGTCTTCCTCGCCTTGACCGCCACTTCGTTCAACTGAATTGCTTTCGCCGAGTAGTCGGTATCGTAGGTAACCGCAATGGGCTGCGGCGTCGCTGCGGTCGGGAAGTCAGGAGGCGATAGGGCAGGAGCAGGCAGAGGCGAGCCCACTGGGTCAAGGGCGATGTCGCCCGCGGGCTTGCCCTTGGCGTTCATGGCTTTTACGATCACTTCCTGGGTACCCTGAATAGGCAGGTCACTAAACCGAAAGCTGCTTTCCGCATCGGTCAGGCTCATGAAGCTAAGGCCCTGGCGTGGTACGATGAGCAGTACCTGTGCGTCGGCCACGGGCTTGTCTTTCCTGCTGATGACTTTGCCTGTCAGGTTGACGCCACGTTCCAGCGAAAAGGGTATTTTTTCGGGAAAGTCGTAGGACTCGGTTACTGGGTTGGTCGTGTTCTCGGGATAAACCAGCGGTGTGGTGGCCTCATTCAGCACGCTTAGGTTGATCGTCGATAATTTCAAATTTTGCGAATTGAGTCTCCATCGCAGCGTGGTATCGCGCCGGGTAACGGTCAGGGATAGCAGCGTGTCCGTGGAAACGGGAGTGGTGATTGGTTTTTCCGAAAGTCCGATGATAGGCAGCCATTGTATACCAACAATTTCCTGACCGAAGTTACGCATCCATTGCGTGTGCATACGTACCATATACATACCCGATCGCAGTGTGTCAGGCAGGGGAATCTGCCCCTGAAAATTGCCGTCCTTAATTACCCAACGTTCGGAGTGAATCAACTTTTTGGCAGGATTGAAAAGCTCGATTCTTACCAGACGGCTCAAAGAATCCTGGTAGGTTGGGTTGCTGTACCGCATCCTTCCGGCTACGCTCACTTTCTGGCCGGGGCGGTAGTAAGGCTGGTCCGTGCTAAAAAGTGGTAGTTCTAGCCAATCGTCGCCTGTGCGTTTGGTGCGCGGGGCGCGTTGGGCGGCGGAGTAGTTTATGGGAAGTGTCTCGGCCATGCGCAGGTTAGCCAGATAACCCGACACCGACCACTCCTGAGGATTGAGCAGCAGCCCATCGGAATTAAAAAGCAACGGTCGCCCGGTGGTTTCGATCCAGGAAACCTGGGCGGGTTTGTCACGGTAAATGGCAAACTTTCCACCCTCAGTACTCGCGCTATGCAACTCGAAACGACGCGGCAACTGGATTTGATGTCTGCCATTAGTACCAATCACTAGTGTGTCAAGATCGAACTGAGAAAGTCTTTTAACCTGATCCTGATAAAAGAACGTACTACGGTTATGCGGGTCGGCCCCCGGCTTGTCTAAATAGGCTTCATAACCAGCCTTGGCGGCCTTTTGCTCCGCCAGATTCTTGAATAGATGTACCTCTGAGCCAAAAAAGGTTCGCTCTCGATTAGCTTTCCACTGCTCGGTTTCGATGGCGTTGGCCGCGATTAGCGGTTGGAAGGACGTCAGGCCGCTGTAAAAAGTCTCGTCGCCATTGAATTTAAATGAACGTAAATCATACAAGACTTTATAGCCCAGATAGCGGTTTTCAATCTCGATGATCTGGTCGGACTTAGCGGTCAGCGTGTTGCCATTCTCCTCTAACTCGATCACCCATGGATTGATGATTTTACACAGCTTAGCCGCTTGGCTTTCCCCGAAAAATACCCTGGTGAACGTTTCGTATTGCTTCTCCCAGGCCTTGTCGCGCTTAGCCGTTACTTTCACTTCCGCCAGTTCCCGCCCGTCAGATTTTAGCCTGACATCAATTTTGGTATTGATGCCTGGCTGCAAAGTAACGGTTTGGTAATACGACGTGTACCCCACCACCCGCACCGCCAGTGTGTAGCGTCCCGCCGGAACGTTGGGCAGCGTGTAGGTTCCCGCAGTATCGGTGTCGGTGGCGTAGGTCGTGTTGCTGAGATAGACCGAGGTGAAAGGTAGCGGCTCAGCGGTTTCGGCATCGGTGACGATGCCGCTGAGGGTTTGGGCGGAGATGTGTTCTCTGCAAAGAATAACTGTTGCGATCAGCAAGAGCAGCCGAAACAGAAAAAAGGAGTAATGTTTTTTCATAATGAAATCGGCGATGAATCAACCTTTGAATTGATAAATTTGGCTATCATTTGCTTGGACTAACCTTCTCTATTTTGATACGACTGCGACAGCGTTCATCAAAGAGGCTATCCACGAAGAAAAGCCTAAAATCACCCTCCTTGATAGATTTTTCACCGGCTTGTATTCTCAAAACAGCCAAGCACTGAACCTGGTGTGTGGAACGATCGGATTACTTTTCTAATTCTTGGGGTAGCAAATTGCAATAAAAGTATAGGTAATGATATACTTGACTGACCCAATATTGGTTAACGGGTTAATAGGTTGCGCACCAATATAATAATTCCTTCTCCTCAATCTATGAGGGAATATTTCAGATCGCAAAAATCATCATTATAGTCCAATATCTGTGGTGACGAATTTTTGTACAAAAGAATTTAAAAATATTTCCTTGTATGGCTTGTTTGTGTGTGTTAAAAGAGTTTTCTTTGTGTGCCTAACAAGCATTCACGATACCTATCAATCATATGGACACACTTAGTAACGAAGAGGACCGCGTTAGGGCTGCTAAGATTAAGTCGTTCAAGGATAGCTTAAAATCGTCCACAGAGCTTTATGATCGTCATCTAGACGATCTTGAATCTATTGGAAAAGAGTATGTTATCAAACTGCGCTCTTGTCAAGAATACTATACGAATATTATCATTTATAGGGAGCTTATTAAGGATTTGGGAGTAGATGTTGCGGAAACAGTAAGAGAGTTCAGTCCTCTGTTAATCGAAGTCGAGAACCACAATGCAGTACAAGAGTTTAAAGATAAGCTCGGTATTACAAACGAATCTACTATTATTGATGACAATAATAGTAATGTTAGCGGTGCTAGTGTAGATGAGACAAACAATAGTGCAGATGAAAAAGCAAGTAGTGTCGCAGAAATAGAAGAGCATAACACAGCGAATAACGATAACGAGGAAGAAGCTCCCAAAAGAGTAAGGGGTGTTCAACAATACGTTCTAAAGATACTGAGTGAGGCTACTAGATTATTAACGACGCAAGAAGTTTCGGAGTTAGTGTATAAGAAATTTGGAAAAGGTATATCATACACTAGTATCACGAATAGCTTAAGTAGATTAAGAAAGCCCGAACACGATAAGATAAGGAGGTCCGTTGGTGAAGATGGCGTTAGTTATTATGGAATAGTCAAATGGTTTCATCAGGACGGTACCCCAAAACAAGAAATTCTACAATCACTAGTAGATAGTGAAAATGTGGAGAAAGAGAGCGAAGAAACTCAGGAAACAAAAATTGCTGAGTTTGAATTAGCAGCAAGGCAATAACCAAAGAAGGCCACCCACAATAGGGTAGCCTTCTTTGGTAAAGATACTGATCTAGAAAGACTTTGTGTAGGTGTTCCGAGCAACGGAACAGGATTCCAAACCCTGTTCCGGGAGTCACTCAACAAAGGGCTTGGCTTCCAAAACCAAGCCACTTTCTAGATCATTGAAACCGACTTAAGAGTACTTTGTGAGAGTGAGCCATAGAGACGGAACAGGATTCCAAACCCTGTTCCGGGTGTTCACTTGGCAAAGGGACTAGTGTCCATAGCTAGTCCGACTCTTAGGTCTTTCACAGTCTGCTAAGCAGGTTGCCGCCTGAATTAGCAGGTACTCGGTGATAGCTCCCACGCCGTAACGTTCGGGACACCATCTATTCACACACTAAATCACACTTCAATGTCACGTAAAAAAGACAAGTGCGATTGCGGAGAGTACATCTTCGTCCGATACATTACTGTAAAGGGCCGAAAGGTGTATCCGAAGTCCCCTAACAAGGTGTTTCGCATCTGCAAAGATCGCCTGAAACGCCCGTAACGGGACACTAGCGGGGATGGGTGGGAGTACTCACCCCCGCTTTTTAATTTTCTGTCTACTATTCCTTTTTGGAGTTCCTGATTTAACAATTTCAACCATTGTCTTCTCAAAGTCCTCGAAAGAAATTTCTTCTATATCCTCAGTCTTAACCTTTTTTACCTTTTGCTTCTTCTGCTTATCCATCGTTCTCAATAGCATAAGCACTTTAAATACATCTTCTACTTGTGCAAAGTAGCGAACTAAATCTACACGATGCAAATTTATTTCGCTTCGTAAATCAGTTCCTTATAATTCAATCTGCCATCTAATTTACCAAGAACGTTCTTGAATCGTTCTCCATCCCGAACTTTCCGAGTATTGTATCTATTCGCATACTCTCCCACATACTGATCTAAGTGTTTCACACTAGCCCAGTGATTGATTCCGTTTATACCACGCTTAAACAACGACCCAAAACCCTCGATTGTATTAGTGTGAACATCACCGTTTACATACTCTTCATGTCCATGCTTAACAATTGCATGATTGAAGTGCTTGATTAGTCCAATATACGCCTTCCACTCGTCGGTCATAATGCTTGCGCCAATTGCAACGTGTTCTTTAATGATCGGTTGGATCGGTTGTAGTGTCTTAGAAGAAGCACCGCTCACGGTCATTGCAACTACCCGACTACCGCGCTCCACCATTCCAAGCACAGGTGTTTTAACCTTTGTACTACGCCCCTGAGTACCCAATGTTTTTTGCTATTGTACTTGTTCTTCTCTTTGCTGCCAACGTAAGTCTCATTCACTTCAACAATACCTGCTATTGGTGAATCAAACGACTTGATCTTGAGCGCAAATTTAAGTCCGTAGAGCATGAACCATGCCGTTTTTTGCGTTATGTCAATATCCCTTCCAAGCTGATGAGAAGAGATGCCCTTCTTGTGTCTGGTCATAATAAAAGCCGCCGAAAACCACTTTTTGAGCGGAATCTTGCTATCCTCAAAAATAGTACCCATTCTTACGGTATATTTCTTGCGACACTTGGCGCATTTGAAATCACCGTTTGAAAACTGATAAGACTTGGTATGTCCGCAATGCTGGCAAATAGGACTACCTTTCCAGCGTAAATCAGCAATATATTTTTTGCATAAAAGTTCGTTGGGAAAACGCTCGTCCAATTGGTTAAGCGTTAGTTTTGGAGTAGTAGATTTACGCGGCATAATTTCTAGTTACTATAATGTAAATTATGCTTATTAACTGACTAATAACCAAATTATTAGATCAAAAATTAACAAACTATTTTGGGTCAGTCAAGTATATTATCACCTAAATATATTATCAGCTAAGATCACGATTAATAGAGCCCTATGAAACTCATCGAATGTCCCCGTGATGCCTGGCAGGGTCATCACCCTTTTATTCCGACGGAGCAAAAAATCCGGTACCTGAATCTGCTGCTGCAGGTAGGTTTCGAAACGCTCGATTTCGGCAGTTTCGTTTCGCCGAAGGCTATGCCGCAGGTCAGTGATACGGCGGAAGTGGTAGAAAGACTTGATTTAGAAACTACGGATACCAAACTACTGGCAATCGTGGCCAATGAGCGCGGGGCGGAGCAGGCCTGTACGTTTGCCCAGATCCGATACCTCGGCTATCCTTTTTCAATCTCCGAAACATTCCAACTCCGCAATACCAATGCCAACCTGAATGAATCGGTTGAGCGCGTGAGGACCATGCAGAAGCTCTGTGAAGAGTCTGAAAAGGAGTTGGTAGTTTATATCTCGATGGGCTTCGGCAATCCTTACGGTGATCCATGGAGCCCCCAATTGGCAGAACAGCGGGTAGAGGAGTTGGCTCAGTTCGGGGTGAAGATCTTTTCATTGTCCGACACGGTGGGCGTTGCCCATGCCCACGACATCCGCTCCGTTTTTCAGAAACTCATCGCGGCACGCCCGGACCTGGAATTCGGGGCTCATTTTCACACGACGCCTCACGCATGGCGGGAAAAAGTGCAAGCTGCATATGAGTCGGGGTGCCGTCGGTTCGACGGGGCTCTGCTGGGCTATGGCGGCTGCCCGATGGCACAGGACGATTTGGTGGGAAACATGCCCACCGAACGGCTGCTCGAATTTGCTGACGAAAAAAAAGAGCTTCCCCCAATCGACCAGAAGGTTTTGGGGGAAGCTCTGAACTATTTCAGACAAATTATCGGGTAAAAAGCGTGTGTACTTTTACCCGGTTGAACCTGGTCTAACTTACATGTACTTCAATCACTTCCCCAAATTTATTGTGGAAGGAGAATTCAGTGATTCCAAGCGAACTATCTTTGATTAGATTGACCCAGGTTTTGTACTCAAACAGCCATTTGACCTGCGGCGAAATAAACCCTTTGGTAAAATAAGCGTGAAGGAAGGGGTGCAGCGAAATGCTGATGCCGCTCTCGTTCTGTTTGGTCAGGATATAGTCGAGATTGTTTTGGATGACATCCGTTACCAGAATACTGGCCTGGATGGTGCCCGTGCCTCCGCAGGTAGGGCAGGTTTCGCGGGTCACGATGTTCATCTCGGGCCGCACCCGCTGCCGGGTGATTTGCATCAGGCCGAACTTTGAAAGCGGCAGAACGGTATACTTGGAGCGTTCGGGTTTCATTTCCTCCCGCATGATCTCGTAGATCCGCTTCTTGTTGTCGGCCTTCTTCATATCGATGAAGTCAACTACAATAATACCGCCCATATCGCGCAGTCGCAGCTGCCTGGCTATTTCCTTGGCCGCTTCGGCATTTACACTGAGTGCTGTAGCCTCCTGATCTTCCTGGCTGTTGGATTTGTTACCACTGTTCACGTCGATAACGTGCAGGGCTTCCGTATGCTCGATAATGAGGTAACCACCCCCCGGCAAACTGACCGAGCGTCCGAACAGTGACTTGATTTGTTTTTCTAAGCCAAACTGTTCAAATATCTTGTTCTTGCCATTATGCAGTTTCAGGATATTCTCCTTCTCGGGAGCAATCGTGTGCAGGTAGGCTTTGGTATCTTCAAAAACATCCTGCGAGTCAACCGTAATACTGTCAAATGACTCGTTGAGCATGTCGCGGATGATCGAAGAAGCACGATTCATCTCGCCGATAATGAGGTCGCGGGGTTTGGCGTCACGCAGAAGTTTCATGCCATTTTCCCACTTTTCTACGCAGGTACGAAGGTCGTGATCAAGCTCCTCCACGTCATGGCCCTGAGCCACTGTCCGTACAATTACGCCAAAGTTATTGGGCTTGATCGACGCAATGAGTCGCTGCAATCGGGTGCGTTCCCGTCGATCAGTGATTTTTTTGGAGAGATTGACGCCATTGGAAAATGGCACCAGCACGATGTAGCGTCCCGCGATAGAGATATCGCACGATAAGCGTGGACCTTTGGTGGAAATGGGCTCTTTCACGATTTGTACCAGGATTGGTTGATTCCGTTCCAGTACCTTATCGATTTTGCCCTGTTTTTCTATTTCTGGTTCCAGCTTGAATTTGCTGATATCACCAGAATTGGTTCGCTTGGCGATAATGTCTTTCGCAAACTTATTAAGCGAGTTGATGTTGGAGCCCAAATCCAAATAATGGAGAAAGGCATCTTTTTCATAGCCAACATCGACAAATGCGGCGTTGAGTCCGGAAACCATTTTCTTTACCGTTCCGAGATAAATATCCCCAACGGTAAAGTTGTTGTCCGGCGTTTCTATGTGATATTCGAGAAGGCGTTTATTCTGCAAAAGGGCTATACGTTCTCCCTTTTGAGTAGAATTTATTACTAATTCGTTACTCAATGTCTAACCAAAATGAATGGTTTTTAGAGGTGGACACTCAGCGAACAAATGACTATATACCAGCATCGTAACCCAACCTGATTAAGAGGGCCGACCTGGAATCAGGCGTACGCGAGAGAAAAAAGATAGGGGAATTGAAAGCAAAAAAGGTAGAAGCGCGGA
The DNA here is from genome assembly GCF_014651615.1 of Persicitalea jodogahamensis. Taxonomy (GTDB): domain Bacteria; phylum Bacteroidota; class Bacteroidia; order Cytophagales; family Spirosomataceae; genus Persicitalea; species Persicitalea jodogahamensis. Next base: position 990,734 of record NZ_BMXF01000001.1, read on the forward strand.
AGTATTGGATCCGCGCTTCTACCCCTTATTTACTTCTTCTTGTGCCGATTTTTTCTCAGGCGCTTCTTTCTTTTGTGCGTCGAAATCTTATGACGTTTTCTTTTCTTTCCGCAAGGCATAATGTTTTGATTAAGAGTGATGAATGATGAGTGATGAATGATGAATGACAACTACCTCATCATTCATCACTCATCATTAATTAATTTATCCGCTGCTCCAATTCGCCTATGGCTTGCTGGATGACGGGGTCTTTTTCCTTTTGCTTCACATCGGCGAGAACTTTTTTAGCCTCATCGGTGCGTCCCAATTCTACCAGGCATACGCCCAAATAAAATTGAGCCTTGGTATTTTCGGGGTGGCTTTGCAGGATCTGCTCAAAACGCCCTACCGCTTTGGTGTATTGGTTGGAGCGCATCGACAGGATTCCCAGATTAAACAAGGCCAGTTCGTTCGTTGGGTCAGCGTCGAGTACTTCGCGCAGGAGCATAATGCCCTGCATCGGCGAAGGTGTATTGACATAGGTCATCGCCATATTGGCTTTGGCCGCCAGTAAGCCTGGATTTTGCTCCAGTGCTTTCTGATAAAAAGAACGCGTTTTTTCGCCCAATCCACTTGCCTTCTTCTCTTCTGCCGCAAACCCGTAGGCTTGGTAGTAACGATCTCCCGCCCGTAAATAGTTCTCCAGGTCTGGCCGCAGCGCGGCAGCTTGTCCGGCATAATAGGCAGCGCTGTCAAACTTCTGGTACTTTCCGAACACATCGGAAAGCTGACTGGCGGCCGTAGCCTTTTCGTCAGCCGTTGCTTGTTGATACTGCCCGCGCAGGGGAGCTATTTCCGCTTCCTGCTCGGGTGTGAGAGCGGCATTGGTGTGGGTGTCGCCCGGTACTTCGGCTTCCTCCCCGCCATCAGCCGATTGCTCTACCGATTGTCCGCTGACCGAATCCTGGTCTTTGGTGTTGACCACTACTCTGGGTAGACTGTACAGGGTTCCCACCAGCGCAAGAGCCAAGATAGAAACCAGTAATATCGTCCTTTTCATAGTGGGTACACAAGAAAACTTAACTGAAAATTATTTTTCAACGGCGTCCTTAACGCTGTCGCTGCTTTTTACTTGTTCAACGAAAACTTTGGCGGGCTTGAAGCTCGGCACGTAATGCTCGTCGATAATCATGGATTCACCCTTAGAAATATTCCGGGCAACTTTGCGGGCCCGCTTCTTGTTGATGAAGCTGCCAAATCCTCTTACGTAAAGATTCTCGCCATCGGCCAGGGAATCTTTAACTACGGTAAAGAAAGTCTCGAGTGTTTGCTGTACGTCAGCTTTCTCCACTCCTGTCTTGTCAGAAATCTGCGCGATTACGTCTGCTTTAGTCACAGTATTAGGTACTTTAAAGTGTATATGGTTTGTTAACTCTTTTCCCCACTTTGAATTTTGGGAGTACAAAGGTAGGTTAATTTTGCCAAAACATAAAAGACATATTCACTCATTTTTTCTATAATCCACTAAAAAACAGTCGATAAAGCCACTCCATGCCTGCCAGCTCCGTTCATAAAGACGCCACTTTCAGCCAGAAACTCATCCAATGGTACCACCGCCACCACCGCGACTTGCCTTGGCGACAGACGACAGACCCATACAAAATTTGGCTATCGGAAATAATCCTGCAGCAAACCCGGGTCGTGCAGGGAATGCCCTATTATTTAAGGTTTGTGGAAAAGTACCCTACGGTGCAGGACCTGGCCCGTGCCGACGAGCAGGACGTGCTGCGGCTGTGGCAGGGACTGGGATACTACTCCCGCGCCCGCAACATGCACTATACCGCCCGGCAGGTGGTAGGAGAGTTTGGAGGCAAATTTCCCGACAGTTACTCAGGGCTATTGAAGCTGAAAGGAGTGGGGGAATACACTGCCGCCGCGATTGCATCCTTCGCGTTCAATGAAGCAGTCCCCGCGGTGGATGGGAACGTGTACCGGGTGCTGGCCAGGATTTTCGGTATAAAAACCGACATTATGCACAGCTCGGCCAAGCGTGAGTTTACGGCGGCAGCCCAGCGGCTGATCCCCGCCGACGACCCGGCTACCTTCAATCAGGCCATGATCGAGTTCGGAGCCATTCAATGCCAGCCCGTCGCGCCTGATTGTTTGCTTTGTCCTTTCAATGAGTCCTGCTATGCCTTCGAAAACGGGATGCAGAGTTTTTTGCCGGTGAAATCCAAAAAAGCAAAGGCCAGAAACCGATACCTCAACTACCTGGTGCTGGAAAAAGGAGGCCTAATTGCTATGAAAGAACGTATCAAAAAGGATGTTTGGAAGGGATTGTACGATTTTCCCATTATTGAAACCTTGCAGGAAGCCCAGGCGCCAGAGGACTTGGCGGGCGAAGGAGGGTTGGAATCTCTGATGATGGCTGGGCGACTGATTGTTCCCGATAAAACCTACGTACATTTGCTCTCCCACCAGAAACTCCACGTAAAGTTCTGGCAGATTAAGGTTGAAGACATGGGAACTAACGTACTGCCCGATGGTGTCTCTTTCTATAATGAGGACCAAATCGACGCTTTGCCCAAGCCAATCCTGATCGATACCTTCATCAAGGAACAATTTTTTTCCTAATTTTAGAATTGATAAAGGGAAGTTTGGACAGAGGCCCTTAATCGCGCAAGATTTTGGAGAGATCCCACTCCATTTCTTAATCCTAAACAATTAAATTTTGAATCAACTATGGCTGGCGGCGTAAACAAAGTAATCCTGATCGGAAACCTGGGGAGCGATCCCGAAGTGCGTTATCTGGACGGCGGCTCGGTAGTCGCGCGTTTCAATATTGCCACTTCGGAAACCTATACCAATAAGGGTGGGGAGAAAATCGAACAAACCGAGTGGCACCGTATTGAACTCTGGAACGCGTTGGCCAAAGTAGCCGAAAAGTACCTGCGTAAGGGCAATCAGGTGTATGTAGAAGGTAAAATCCGTACCGAAAACTGGACTGACAAGGAAGGTCAGGCCCGTACGAGTATTTCGATATTGGCCAACAGCATGACCATGCTGGGTGGCAGTGGCTCGGGCGGCGGATACGATGGCCCGGGGGAGACTTCCAGCCCTACGACCAGTCAGCCTGCCGGTATGTCTGGCTCCGGCACTCCTTCGCCAACCAATTCCACCAAAGCCGTTGATCCCATTCCTCCGGCCCTGGCATCAGACGGGGACGACGACGACCTCCCATTTTGACTTTATAAACTTTGAAAGAAGACACTGATAGCGACGACCCGTCCCGACCGTGGGCTGGAAACGGGCGACTGTTCAACAGTCGGAATTTCGTTTTCATGGCCCTGCCCCCTTCAAGCAAATTTATTCTGGACGCCTGGCCGGAGGTGCTGACCTTCGCCCTCCTGTTTGCAACGGCACTTTTTCTTTCGGCTTTGCGCGCAGCCTATGGCGTCACTTCCACGTCAGATGCTTTTTGGGAACGGAGAAATGCCGCCGAGACTCCTTCCCTGGATTTGCCTCAAAAACTGACACTATCCCTTCTACAGCGAATTGCCACACTTGCCGCTTTCTTGTTGGCAGCGCGCCTTGCGTGGGATGCCACCCGGATTCCCGAGTTTGCCCCTTACGTTTGGCTGGCCCTCGTGGTGTTGGTACTATGGCTGTGGCTCGACGCTCTGGTGCGTTTTTACGCCGGACACCACGCCGTTGGATTCACCCAAAAATTCCACGGAATGGTGAGGCCTGCGATGAAATTTCTAACACCCATAAATAGCGCTCTTACCCGCCTGGGGGCGGCCTGGGGGATTCTCCTCCCTGATGAAGGGCAGGGAAATGCCGATAGCCTGGACTCGGAAGCGGAAACCGAGGAGGAGCGCGACTTGCTGCGCGGCCTGGCCACCTTCGGACAAACGACTGCCCGCCAGGCCAGTCAGCCCCGGCTGAATATCACTGCTGTGGACGTGGAACTTGACTTCCACGAGCTGATGAACAAAATAAATAAGTCGGGTTATTCCAGAATTCCGGCCTATGACGATACGCTCGATTCGGTTGAGGGAATATTGTATGTAAAAGATCTCCTGCCGCACTTGCATCGCGATGAACATTTTGCCTGGCAGAAACTACTGCGCAAGGCGTACTTTATCCCCGAAAGCAAGCGGCTCGACGACCTCATGCAGGAATTTCAGAACCGCCGCGTGCATATGGCCATTGTGGTGGACGAATACGGCGGCACCAATGGACTCATCACGCTGGAAGATATTATTGAAGAAATCTTCGGCGACATCAACGACGAGTACGACGAAGCCGAGGAAATCAAGTATACCCAGGTGGATGAGCGAACGTATATTTTTGAAGGAAGGGTACTTCTCAACGATTTTTGCAAAATCCTGGGATTGGAGTCCGATTATTTTGAAGATGTACGCCGCGCCAGCGAATCCCTGGGCGGGTTGCTGCTCGAACTTTTCTCGCAACTACCCCGCACGGGAGAGGAGGTGAGCTACGAAAACCTGACGTTCAAAATACAATCGGCGGATAAAAAGCGGATAAAGAAAGTTCGGGTGTTGGTGGCGTAGTTTTTTCTATCTAATTTTGCCCTGCAAATAACTACTACTTATTTGCGATGACCCACTTCCCTTCCAAAGTCCTCTACGAGGCACTCACCTACGACGACGTCCTGCTGCTACCTGCCTATTCCGAGGTACTTCCGCGCGACACCAGCACCGTCACCCAACTTACCCGTAACATCCGGCTTAACATTCCTCTCATATCGGCGGCAATGGATACCGTGACAGAGTTTGAACTGGCTATCGCGATGGCACAGGAAGGGGGAATCGGCATTATTCATAAGAACATGAGCCTGGAAGCCCAGGCCGAGCAGGTCCGGAAAGTGAAGCGCTCCGAGAGCGGAATGATCCTTGACCCGATCACCCTCCGTGAAGATGCCAACCTTGGCGACGCTCAGCAAATTATGCGCGAGTTCAAGATCGGCGGCATTCCGGTCGTAGACAAAAACCGCAAACTGGTGGGAATCCTAACAAACCGTGATCTTCGCTTTCAGCGTGATCTGGGGCGTCCGGTCACAGAGATCATGACCACCGAAAACCTCATCACGGCCTCCGAGGGACTTTCGCTGGACGATGCCGAGTCGATTTTGCAGGAATACAAAATCGAGAAACTACCTATCGTTGACGAGAACTACCGCCTCACCGGACTCATTACGTATAAGGATATCCTAAAACGCAAATCGCATCCGTTGGCCTGTAAGGACGAGTACGGTCGGCTTCGTGTAGGCGCAGCGGTGGGCGTCACGCCCGACCTGATTCAGCGCGTGGAAGCACTGCTTAAAGCGGGCGTGGACGTGGTAAGCCTCGATACCGCCCACGGCCATTCACGCGGCGTGATTGATGCCGCCAGAGCCGTCAAAGAAAAATTCCCAAAACTCGACCTGATCGCCGGAAATATCGCCACGGGCGAAGCAGCTACGGCTCTCGCTGAGGCGGGCGTAGATGCCGTGAAAGTGGGCGTCGGGCCGGGTAGTATTTGTACTACCCGCATCATCGCGGGCATCGGAGTACCACAGCTATCAGCCGTACTTTCTGCCGCCGAAGCCCTGCAAGGCACCGATATTCCGATTATCGCCGATGGCGGTATTCGTTACTCGGGTGATGTGGCCAAGGCGTTAGCCGCTGGTGCCAGCACGGTAATGATCGGCTCGATGTTGGCTGGAACCGACGAAGCTCCGGGCGAAATAGTGATTTACGAAGGCCGGAAATTCAAAGCTTACCGCGGCATGGGTTCCGTAGAGGCCATGGAAGACGGCTCCAAGGATCGGTACTTCCAGGACGCCGAAGATGATGTGAAGAAACTCGTTCCCGAAGGCATTGTGGGTCGCGTGCCTTTCAAAGGAAAAGTCTCCGAAATTCTTTATCAGATCGTTGGTGGCGTGAAGGCAGGCATGGGCTACTGCGGTGCGGGTGATATCCAGGCTTTGCAGACAGCCAAATTTGTAAAAATCACAAGCGCGGGCGTTCGTGAAAGCCACCCGCACGATATCATGATTCAGAAGGAGGCACCGAATTACTCAGCGCGGTAGAGGTAGTATTGAGGTAGTTTCGGGTTGCCGTTTCCAGTCAAGAGGCAGGGTAGTATTCAAGAAAACAAAAGTACCAGCATGAATGTGTACTACCCTGCTGTTTGTCCCGCCAAAATTGCAATTCCCTCCCGGAAACTACGCGGTGCGTAGCCAAGTACTTCCTGTGATTTGGCCAGAACAAACCCCGTGCGGGCGGGACGCTTGGCGGGCTGCGTAAAAGTGGTAGAGTCGGCCTCGGCGATGAGTGATTTGTCGAGCTCAAAGTAATCCGCCGTCATCCCCGCCATTTCGTGGGGTGTCAGCAGGTCTTTACCAGAGATATTGAAAATACCTTCGGCTTGCTGGTCAGCGATGAGGAAGCAACCCACGGCCAGATCTTCGGCTAGGGTGGGGGAGCGCCACTGATCGGTGACGACCTTAATATTCTTGCCTTCTTCCAGCGATTTCTTGACCCACAGAATGATGTTGCTCCGGCTCATGTCGTGGGCAATACCGTATACTAGTACGGTACGGGCAATGGCCCAGCGGATGGGCGCGGCGAATCTGCCTGAGTTGATAACTACCTTCTCGGCGGCGTACTTGCTCCAGCCGTAGAAACTCAGCGGATTGGCTTCGGCGGTTTCATCGTAAGGACCATCGGCACCGTCGAAGATGAAGTCCGTAGAAAGGTGTACTAAGAAAGTGTTGTGTTCGCGACAGGCATCTACCAGGTACTCGACCGCCTTCACGTTTAATTCCCAGCAAGCTTCCTTCTCGGACTCACACTGATCGACGTTAGTCATGGCCGCGGTGTGAATCACCACGTCGGGCTTTGTAAGCGCGAATACCTCTCGTACTTCCTCGGGCTGGGTGATATCTAGGGCGTGGTAAGCATAGCCTTCCACAAAGGGCAGACGGTTTTCGCCCCGCGCTGTGGCGACTATCTCAATATCAGGATTTTGGATCAGGAGCTCAACTAGTTTTTGCCCCAAGAGTCCGTTGGAACCTGTAATGAGTATTCGTTTACTGCTCATAAATTGTCAATCATCAAATCGGTACCCATACTTTTTCGTAATCTTCTTCTTCCGCATTTTTTTTACCGACACCTGCATCGTTACATCTTTCAAAGGCCGATCCCTCGCATCGCGAGGCCGGGCAGCAATAGAGTCAATGACTGCGAGCCCATCGATCACCTGCCCAAAGACAGTGTAGTTCCCGTCCAGGTGCGGGCTGCCGCCTATTGTTCTGTATACCTCTTTTTGCGCTTCGGTAGCCTGGCGTGGATCAGAGGATTCGCGGGGAGCGCGGGCCAGTTGCTTTTCCAGATCGTCGCCCATCAGCCGACGGCCCTGCACGATGTAAAACTGACATCCGCTCGACTCTTTCTCGGGATTATTGTCACGGGCAGCAGCGATTGCACCCTTTTGATGGAATAAATCGGGCCGGAATTCGGCAGGGATTCTGTACCCCACGCTGCCGTTGCCCAGCGCGACGCCCTCTGCTGCATTCCTGGAATTAGGATCACCTCCCTGGATCATGAAGTTTTCGATGACGCGGTGGAAAAGTAGTCCGTCATAAAAATTTTCCTCGGCCAGTTTGAGGAAATTAGCCTTGTGTAACGGGGTTTTGTCAAAAAGGATGATTTGCATCGCCCCCGCTTCGGTAGTGAGCGTAATCAAGTAATCCTTCCTGCTCCTCTTTTGCGCCAGAGCCGGAGAAACGATGATGCAGAGCAGGAGAAACCAGGCCAAACGCCTGTTCAAAGCGCCTAATTGTCCACTATTCATTTTCAACTATCCGTTTATTTTAAAGCCAGCATGGTTTTGTCGGTAGGCGTAAATATCATTTTCAGCCCAAAGTCTTTCCCCTCAGAAACTTCATCCATCGTGACTTGGGCGGGTGCTTTTTCCCAACTGATATGGCGGGATTTTTCTTCCAGCGGTTCGCCGTATTTTTCCGTAAATCGTTTCCTGACGGCTTTCCACAATTGCTGGGTGGCCTCCTCGCTGTTGAGGTACACGTCGACGGTGATTTTATTAACCATCCGGCCAGTCGGTGTAAAGTAGTAGAGTACGTCGATCGTTTCCAGCTGATCGGTCTCGAAGGTATAGCCAACATGCCGCAGCGAATCCTCAAACATTTCGAAGGTCTCAGTGGCCCGAACCTTACCGACGGGATCGCCGAAGGCGATGCCCCGGATCACCCCCTCGTCCGAAGTACCTGTAATGGTTTTCAATAAGGCGTTAGCTGCGCTGTTGATAGACCCGTTGCCGGATTCGCCCGTTTCCGGGGAGTCTGTTGGGAGTGTCGGGTCGTCGTTTGTGCTGGTTTTGGTTTGGCAGCCTGCCAGGCTTATGCCCAGCAAAGTTATGAGAAGAAAACAGCGCAAAGCCGTTGGATAAATCATGGCGTATTGGGGATGACGGAGTTATTTTTCGCAAAAGTAGCCAATTTGCCTTTGTAATTCCGCAAGATGGCTTTACAAAGAGCGACCGATTTGAAAAAAGAAGCGACCTTCACGCTCACCATTTACGGTGTAGTTGGCACGGATGACCATGTTGTAGAACGTGACTACGTCAACGCCCAGCCCGGCACCGGGCAGCAGGCGGTTGCCCAGCTTTGTATTGCTTAATTCCGGGTAGTAGTTTCGGACATATCCCAGATCGGCGAATGTTTTGACATAGGCAGTAACGGGAATTGTGTTGAACTGACGAATGGGAATCCAGGGAAAAGTTTTTTCGAAGCTGAAAAGACGGTACTTCAATTCATTATCCCACAGGACAAAATGCTGACCGTCAATAACGTACAGCTCGTAGCCTCTCACCAGATTGGCCTTATACCCCAATCCGACGGTCTGGGCGTAGGGTTGACGAACCGGAGCGGAAGTGCGGGCGGTAAGGCCACTATTGAAAAACCAGCGCTTGCCCAGGGCATAATAGCGGTTGTACCAGCCGAACAGCGAAGCCTGGTTGACGTCGTCGCCAGGCAATATGCCCAGTTTGGCAGCCGATATGCCGTACCTGAACCCGCGCAGTGGATACTGCACATTGTCACGACGGTCGTAGCTGTAGCTATACGCAAGCTGAAAGTACCGTTGGCTTGTGCGGCTGTCCAACAGGTAGTTGGGGTTGAGCTTGGCAAATGTGTCAGAAAGCTGCACGCTAACCCAACGGGCGTCCAGCACATGAAATCCGTAGAACTTATTCCGGCGGGATAATTTCAGAAAAGTGTAAAAACGCTCCCGGTTCAGTTGTTCACTGTTGAAGTAGTCCAGTTTATCATTCCAGGTGCGGAAGGGCAGGGACTTATTGGTGGCGTAGGACATTCCAATGGCAATCCCTGTTTTCTTGGCTTTGTCAATGTAGGGATTGGAATAGGATATCCCATAGCTTGGCACAAAGCCAAATTCAGCTGACAACCTCAACTGATCGGCCCGGCCGGTGATGTTGTTGTAGTTCATAAAAAGACCGTACGTCGTACGCTTCAGGTCCCTTTTCCGATCGTACCACCACTCATTGAAATTTCGATCGGCCAGCGAGAAAACCGGAAGTACGACCATGTAAAGCCTTTCTTTTACCACCACCTGGATATTCACAAAGCTGCTATCCTGCGGGTCGGGAAAATGAAGCATCTCGACGGTGATAAACAGATTGGTGTTGACAATCTTGCGGCGGTCAATTTCCAGGCTTCCTTCCAGAATGTTACGCGGTAGGGTGTCACCGGGCTGCACCGCCATTTCGCGCATAATGATGGGTGTCCGGGTGCGGTAGTTGCCCTCTATGCTCACACTGCCGATGACGACTGTGCGTAAGCTATCCGGGATGTCCGGGCCGGAGGTTCGGGCGAGCGTTCGGCTCGCTAAACCCGCTATTCCAAGAAGTATGAGTATGAAAAGTCTGATTTGCTGCAACATTCAACGGACGAGAATCTGAAATTCCCCCCTACAACGTAAAAAACGTACCAAAGATGTTGGTAAAAAAGAGTTTTACCAAAAACATCGGAGAAAGTATTTACGCAGGAAAGCCGTTAAAAGTTGCCTTTGGGCCCGTCACCATTCGTTTACAGCAGACGCAAGATCCCGAACCGCTCGGGGCGATGGAAACTGGGCGTGTCTCCGCTCATGGTTGGACTCCAGCATTGAAACGAGCTGTTTTCCGGAGAGCACTCCCAATCGGGATTGGTTTGAGATTCCAGCAGAACGATGCGGTAAAAATTGATGCGGTATATTCCAGCACTGTCTTGTTCGTCTGCACTGTCAATCAGTGCAAACGGAATGTGCAGTTCGCCCCACCAGGCATTGGAAGTAGTACGGGTGACGCCATAAGCGATGCCGGTTTCTTCGGGCGGTACCATGGTTAGTTCGATTCCCTGGTTCGTCTGTCCGGGATTGTGAACGCGCCCGACGAACAGGGCGTCGTTAGGGTTTATCTCCAGTTCCAGGTAGTGTGTCGGTGTCGCATCGCCCCTGGCAATAAAAATCTCGAAAACTTCCTGCTTCCAAAGGGGGGCATTGTTTTCTTCGTAGGTATTCTGCCGCCAATACCGGTCGCCATAGCACTCAAACTCCACGGAGAGCTGCTTCCCGTCGTGACGAAGCCGCACCAGCGTTTCCTGGGGGGCTTCAGTACCATCGCCGGCTTCACGGAAGTGCTTCTGAGGGAGGCTTACCCAATTGCGGTCGGGAAGGATAATCTCGTAATTGTGCATAGGGTATTATTCCATATCGGCTAATTTGTCGATGTCAATGTCATCAAGCGTGTCCTTGATCTGATCCATTGACACCTTACGGCCTTTGACACTCACGATGAAGCGATTGCCGACGATCACATTTAGTTCGCCATTCTGCCGTTCATTGTCATATTTTTCGTAGGCTTTGTTCCCGTCGACAGTGGTAGTTTTTTCGTAACCAGTAGCCGTTTCTTTATCTACCTCGGCCATGGCCCAGGCTGCCATACCCATCATGGCCATACCACCTACGCCGCCCGTATCGACGATATTGATTTCCATACTTGAGTCGCCTTCCTCATATTTGCCTTCGGCCTGCGAAAGACTGAAACCCATGGCGCCGTTCTTTTCGCCGGTGGCCTCAGTACGGCTCAGGCCCCCGGCACTGGATGGCAGCATTTCTTTCAACTCCCGGAAGTCGACAGGGTCGACAGGGCCGTTTTCCTGCATTTCCTTAGCTTTATCGGCCATCTGCTGGATAGCTTCCATGGCGTTTTCGGGTTCCTTTTCTTCCTGTGTTTCTTCACTTCCGCCACAACTCCATATAGAAACGGCGAGTACACTTACGAATAGAATGGTCTTTCTCATGGGAGGGATAGGTTTTGGGTTCAGAGAGCAATTTAGGGCTTTATTTCACAAAAAAGAACCCAATCCTCCCCGATTCTAGCGAACGGTAGGCCGGGTTCTCTCAGAAGTAGCTCCGAGCGAGTAAACTACGCGGTGGTGGGCTGTCGTTCGGGGTGGCGACCGTTACGTTGGGAGCGCACGATGAGGTAAATCCCCAATAGCACCGCCGGAATGCTTAAAAACTGGCCCATGTTCAGCGGGAGCGTATCCTCAAAATTGACCTGGTTTTCTTTCAGGAATTCATCCATGAACCGGAAGGCAAAAATCCAAACCAGCCCAACGCCCAGCAACAGGCCGCGCGGCGTGGTAGTTTTGTACTTGTTCCATAGCGCAAATAGCACGAAGAAAAGAATCAGGCAGGAAATGGACTCGTACAGCTGCGCCGGGTGACGCGGGTATTGACTGTATTCCGTATTTTGCATGAAAATAAAGCCCCAGGGTACATCCGTTACTTTACCGACGATCTCGGAGTTCATCAGGTTGCCAAAACGGATGAATGCTCCGGCCAGGGCTACCAGGATTATCATGCGGTCGGTAAGCCACAGGAACGTTTGGCCCGTGGACTGGCGTTTACGGGTGTACAGCCACAGACCCAGCAGAATGCCGATCAGCGCGCCATGACTGGCCAGCCCGGCAAAAGGCGGCAGAATGATTTCCAGGGGATTTTTGATAAAAACCTCAGGTTCGTAGAAAAGGAAGTGTCCCAGCCGCGCGCCCAGCACCGTGGCAGCCACCATCACCAGCGTGAGCGTGTCGATGTCTTCGAGCGGCTTGCCCTCTTTCTTGAATATGTGCGTCATGATCTGCTGGCCGATCAGGAAGCCTGCGGCAAACAGCAGCCCGTACCATCGGATGGTGAAAGGGCCGAAACCCATAAACTCAGGAATAGTGAAAATGTCGGGGCTGACATTCCAGGTAATGTAAGTAAGCATTGGTAAGAGTCAGGTGTTAATTTTTTCCAAAGGTAAGTGTTTCGTCTTACACTAGATATGAGACGGAAAATATGACAGGCCGCCCGCGTTGTCAAGCAAGATGCTATGAAGACATTACTCATATTTCTGGTTAGGGTTTATCAGGGTGTTCTGTCGCCCTACCTACCCAATGCCTGCCGCTACACGCCTACTTGCTCGCAGTACATGATCGAGGCAGTTACGAAGCACGGAGCTATCAAAGGTGGTTGGCTGGGACTGAAACGCTTCGGTCGGTGCCATCCCTGGGGCGGCAGCGGACCAGACCCGGTACCTTGATCCAATTTTGGATGAGAGATTGAGAGAATCAGTGAATACTGGATCCAGAGTTTTTTCTTATTTCTCTCATTCAAAATCACCCTCCTATCGCTACTTTTCTCAGTATGGAATCAATGATTGTGCTCGTCCGGACGCCGTCGGCTTCGGCTTCGTAGTTGAGCAGAATACGATGGTTCATGATGTCCGGGGCGAGTTCCTTGATGTCCTCTGGAAGTACGTAGTCGCGGCCTTCCAGGTAGGCCATCGCCTTGGCAGCCAGATTGAGGTAGATCGTCGCACGGGGCGACACGCCGAACTGGATGTACCGGGCTTCGTCGCGCAAGCCGTAGTCCATCGGCCGACGGGTAGCGAAAACCAACTCGATGATGTATCGTTCCAGGGTGTCGGAGATATTGACCTTATTGACTTCGTTCCGGATGGCAAAGATCTCATCCTTGTTCATTACCGAATCTACCCGGTCGTCAAAGTTGAGGTCGGCCATACGGCGCATCACTTCCAGCTCTTCGGCTTTTCCAAGATAGTCTACGTAGACTTTCATCATAAAACGGTCGAGCTGCGCCTCGGGCAGTGGATAAGTACCTTCCTGTTCTACCGGGTTTTGGGTGGCAAGTACCAGGAACGGACGATCCAGCAAATACGTATCGTTGCCGATCGTCACCTGCTTTTCCTGCATCGCTTCCAGCAACGCCGACTGCACCTTGGCAGGGGAGCGGTTCACTTCATCCGCCAGTATGATATTAGCGAAGATCGGTCCCTTTTTGACTTCATAATCCCCGATTTTGGGTTTATAAATCATGGTTCCGATCAGGTCGGCAGGTAGCAGGTCGGGCGTGAACTGGATGCGGTGGAAGTTGAGGCGAAGTACCTTTGACAGCGTGTTGATTGTCAGGGTCTTCGCTAGGCCGGGAACACCTTCAAGCAAAATGTGTCCGCCTGTGAACAGGCTGATGAGCAATCGGTTCAGGAGTTTTTCCTGACCAACTACCACTTTGCCCATTTCGTCGAGCAGTTCTTTTATTTTTGGTAGATACATTCAGTTAAGAGTGGCAGAGTTCCAAAGTGGCATTTTTTTTGTTCAGGCGTTTGTATGTTTAGACTTTTGGATGGTCAGATACAAACACCTGAATAGCTTCACGACTAAACAAACCCACTATTCTCCCACCGCTCGTACGAACCGGTTCTTGCCGTGGATGTCTTTCAATATTTCTACATTCTGATAATTCCTTTCCTCGAATACTTTGCTTGTTTCGGGACCGAAATGTTCATTGATTTCCACATAACAGCGTCCGCCTTCTTTCAGATGGTGCCGGCCGAAGTCGGCAATGGCCTTGTAGAAAAGCAATGGGTCACTGTCTTCTACGAACAGGGCCTCGTGCGGTTCGAAACGCAGGACGTTGGGTCGCATGTGATCGGCTTCCGAGTAGGTGACATAAGGTGGGTTGCTCACGATACAATCAAACTTTTGGGGCGCATCAGGGAGCGGGAAGCTTACATTGAGCATATCCTGCTTGTCGAAATGCACGTCCGCCATGAGCTGGCGGGCATTCTCCCGGGCTACCGAAAGGGCTTCATCGCTAACATCCCAGGCGTGGACGGTGGCGTGGGGTAGGAAGCGGGCCAGTACGATGGCGATACAGCCACTGCCTGTCCCGATGTCGAGAATCGAAGGCTTGTCTTCGGGCTCGGCATAGTCGCGCGTCACCAATCGTACGAGTTCTTCGGTTTCGGGGCGCGGAATGAGTACCGATGCCGACACCTGAAACGTCAGTCCGCAAAATTCGGTGGAACCGATGATATGCTGGATGGGTTCGTTGCGGTTGAGTCGTGCGACGATGTTGTCCCAATCGGGCTGCACCTGTGAGTCGGGAATAGGACGATCCACCAGCACATCCACATTGCGGAGGCGCAGGTAGTGCTCCAGAAGCATGAAGGTGATTGCCTGGGTTTCCTTGGGCGGATAGGCATCGATCCGCTGAGTAAGCTGTTTGTAAAGTTGACGGGCCGAGGTCATGGATTGGGCTGATTTCAATTCAGAAGCGGGAAAGTTAGTAATTTTAGCCGGGATGTGATACGTATGCCTCTCCCGCATCAGCAAAATACCCTAAAAGAGTTTTGATAAAAGTGTTTGAAAAATGCCCCAAACTACCGAAACAACACCCGACGAACACTTCATGCAACGCGCCTTCCAACTTGCCGAATACGGGCGCGGCTACGTGAGCCCCAACCCGATGGTGGGTTGCGTACTGGTTGCCGAGGGGGACATTATAGGTGAAGGCTGGCACCGAAACTACGGTGGCCCCCATGCCGAAGTGCAGGCCATACTCGATGCTGAAAAAAGGGGGAATGAAGGACTACTGAAATCCGCCACTGCCTACGTCACGCTGGAGCCCTGTTCGCATTTTGGCAAAACACCGCCCTGTGCCGACCTTTTAATCGATAAAAAGATAAGGAAAGTGGTGGTCGCCAACCACGACCCCAATCCTCTGGTGGCCGGGCGCGGACTGACGATACTTAAAAATGCAGGAATTGAAGTCAAAAGTGGAATTCTGGCAGCGACGGGCCATGACCTGAACCGGCGCTTTTTCACCTTCTTTACCAAAAAGCGTCCCTATGTTATCTTGAAATGGGCCGAAACCGCCGACGGCTTTATAGCCGGAGCCGGTGGGCAGCCTGTCTCGATCAGCAACGGCTACTCGTCCCAACTTGTCCACCGCTGGCGCAGCGAAGAGGATGCCATTCTGGTGGGCAGACAGACTGTGGTAAATGACAATCCTCGCCTGAACGTGCGGCACTGGTCTGGTATCAGCCCCCTCCGGGTAGTGTTGGATCGTAATCTTAGGTTGCCGCAAGCTCTACACGTCTTCGACCGATCGCAACCCACGATTGTGTATAATTATCTGAAAAGTACAGAAGTCCCTGAAACGCCTGAGCGCTATGCATCCGAACCGGCCCTGGCGTTTGCCCAAATAGAAAAAGGTGAAGATGAACTGAGTCAGGTCCTGGCCGATCTTCACAAACGCAAAGTACAATCGGTGCTGGTGGAAGGCGGAACGCAGGTTATCTCCGCTTTTATCAATGCCGGGTTATGGGACGAAATCCGGCATTGTCAAAGTTTGTCGAGACTGGAAGAGATCAGTGGAGTTAAGCTTTCTGGCAACGCAGAGCCTATCAAAGGCATAAAGGCCCCAGTGACGTCGGGTACATTGGTGGGTTTTGAAAATATAGACGGAGACTTATGGAAGTACTACAGATTTTTCGATAGTCAGGTGTATGATTAGCTTAAAACAACCTCATTTCTCCCAATTATCTGTTCGAAAAGAGGAGGCGGGAAGCCCCTCCACATTATACAGAGAGCCAACTACCCAATCCTTAAACGCGTAGCGTGCGGCCACCGGATTCTGTACCTGAGGGCTGGAAACGACGACCCCCTGCGCATTGATTTCGGCCTGTGCGGGATAAAAGATTCTGTCATCACCCGCTACCTCAAAGTCCGTCAACTCTTTGCCGAAGGTGCTGAGCCCATTTGGGGCGAATGAAAAGGTCAGTTGGATCTTGCTCCCGTCAACCTGCATACCCTCGTACACCGGGCCCGAATGAGCCAGCCCTTCCCAGCCGTATGTTTTTGCCAGCGCCAGGTAGGCCAACCGCTTGCTGATTTCCGATTTGTTAGGCGGATGGATATAATTTTCTTCTCCCACATCCAGCGCCACCGCCATGCCTACCTCGGGTACTTGCTGCATCACCCGCAACTGAGCCTCTCGCAGATACGGCGAATTATTCAGATTCTCGGGGTATTTGTAAGGAGCCAGCTGCACATAATAGAAAGGGGAATTTCCCTGACCCCAGCGGGCGCGCCAGTCGGTAATCATAACGTTCATCAAGCTATCGTAGCGCGCGTAAGAATTTCTATTGGCCTCGCCCTGGTACCATAAAAAGCCCCTGATTCCGTAGGATAGTAAAGGGTGTATCATCCCATTATACAGCGAGGCCGGATTCCGGGGAAGTACCTGTGTGGTGTCGCTGGGCGGGATTACTTTGGCGTGAGGAAAAGCCTTCAACCCTTCCTCGCTGATCCAGGCTTCGATCGGGGTCCCTCCCCAGGAAGAATGGATAATGCCGATGGGGACGTGAAGGCTTCGCTCTAAAATGGTTCCAAACTCAAAACCAATGGCGCTGAAAGCCCGGGCACTTTTTGGAGAAGATACCTCCCACTTTCCAACGCAGTCTTCCTGCGTGGTACGGGTGGCGGCTCTACGCACCGAAAAAAGATGAATGTTGGGGTTATTTGCAAGCAGCAGTTCCGCGTTGGAGTCTTTGATGGGTTGGTTCTTGTAGCCAATCATGGGCATGCTCATGTTCGACTGCCCGGAACAAACCCATACTTCGCCCACCAGAATGTTATTCAGAACCAGGCTCTCTCCGTCGCTTAGGGTTATGGTGAATGGGCCACCGGCAGCCGGAGTTGACACCTTGAGCCGCCAGGACCCGTCGGCGGAAGACTGTGCGGTGTATTTTTTATTATTCCATGAAGGTGTTACCGCTACGGTAGTTTGAGCTTTTGCCTTTCCCCAAATCGAAACTTCGGCCTTCTGCTGCAGCACCATGTTGTCGCCAACCAGAGATGGCAAGGTGATTTTGCCAAAACCTGATTGAGCCTGGGCCACACAAAGTAGAAAAAAGAGAAATGCTTTAACGCGAATGTTCATAATTGAAATTGTAGGAAAGTTCGTTGCTTAAAGTCGAAGCGATATCATTAGTTACTCATTGTTCAGGTACGGGAAGTGGGCCAAAGCTGCTGAAACGTGTTTATTGGATGCAACATCCCAAATGCTAAGCCCATGATTTCTATCCGTCAAACCAGCCAAAGGAAGGTAATTGAGACTAGCAGTTTCGAAACTGAAATTTCCATCCCCGAATGTAGTTTTATCCGTTTAATTTGAGGAAGGTTGAAAAGCTTTTGAGTAAATAAGGCTTACTCCTAATCTTATGCACTTAGTCTACCTTTTCTTAGAAGTCTGCAGAATCATTGCCTAGCTTATCTTAAACAAGAACTACAACAATTTTTCATGATGAAAATAATCCGATTGACTAATATCAAAACCCCTAATGCTTTCATTTTAAGTGTTTTGATTATATTTGTTGTCGCGGTAATAGCGGGAGGTTGTTCATCGAGTAGTTCGTCAGGCAATAAGTCCGCTGCCACTAATGGTAAAAAGCCGCTTGTGGTCTTCGTAGCGGGCGACCATGAGTACAGCGGTGAGTCCACGCTTCCTATTCTGGCGGCAGAACTGGAAAAAAATTACGGGATACGTACGAAAGTCATCAAGGCGTACCCTAACCAGAACAGTGAAGAGAATATCCCCGGTCTTGAAGCCCTGCGAGAGGCTGACCTGGCCGTTTTCTTTCTCCGTTGGCGGAGGCTGCCCGAGGAGCAGTTGGTGTACATCGACGAGTACCTGAAATCAGGCAAGCCGGTTATGGGCTTCCGGACCAGTTCGCACGCTTTCAACTACCCCAAGGGCCACGCGCTTGAAGCCTGGAACGCATTTGGCGAACGCGCATTCGGTACGCCACCCGGCTGGGGCGGTGCTGCCAGGCACACGCACTACGGTCACGAAAGTACCACTGATGTGAGAATCGTACCGGAAGCGGCCAAACATCCCATACTCACGGGTGTCAATCCCGAATTTCACGTATCATCCTGGCTTTACACGGTGTTGCCTGATTTCCCGAAAAAAGGGGCGGAGTGGCTGCTGATGGGTAAGTCGGTTAATCCGAATTCTAAGAATGCCGTCGATCAGCCTGTCGCCTGGACGTGGACCAATCCCGCCGGGGCACGGGTGTTCTTCACTACCATCGGTCACCCTGAAGATTTTCAGGTAGAATCCTTCCAGCGGTTGGTTGTCAATGCCATTCACTGGGAGCTGGGTAAGCCTGTTCCAAAGACCTGGAAAGGCAAAATGGACATCAATGTACCTTACCGGGGAATCGTAAATTGAGGGATTGTGAAGTTCCAAAAGAGGTATCGATATTTTAATTAATTGTCGGTTAATTAAAATATCGATGCGACGTGATTGACAATCACCCGGCGATTCCAAACTACTGAAAATTCGACCTTGGGGAAAAGGCTCTCTCCATCGATGATAGTGGCATCAGATACGTCGTATCCGGCTAGGTGCTGATCGCGCTTTATCCGGAACATGAAGATGGTGTTTTAGTTTTTTCGTTCGGGTAGTGTGCCGGCATCCAGGGCTGAGTTAGGGGCCGCTGCGGTTTTGCGTTTCGACGACGATCCAAATCGGATTGCTGATGTATTACCAGGCGACAATTCTTTCTCCTTACCATATGTGTATAAGTACGATCAGAGGCTTTCAATACGCGCAGTAATAATAATTGGATTTTTCCAATATAATAAAATAAGATTTTGTTTTATTCCCCGAAAGATTTCCTATTTTCTGCCGCCTTTTTTAAATTAGTCATTCCGCTGAACATTCCGACGGAATGATTTTTTTGTTTTCATTTCATACACCTCCAAACAAACAAGCCATAAATCAACTTTCTCAGGACCGACCAAACACGGCCGAAAGAAATTTTTGTAACCCTTTCGGTAAAATTCGACTCCCCACTATGAAGCAGTTACTCACCTATTTCATGACCTTGCTTGTGCTTGCGGGCTGCACCGCCGAAAGCAAGGAAGACTCCAGCAAACGGTCGACCCGAACCACAGTGCAGGAGTTGCCCGTACTTCGGCTTAAAGAACAGACCACTGACCTGCAACGCGAATATGTGGGGCAAATCAACGCCAACCGCAATGTGGAGATTTACGCCCGGGTGAAAGGGTACCTGGAGCAGATTTACGTTGATGAAGGTGAGGGGGTGAAAAAAGGCCAAACGCTATTCCGGATTAATGATGAAGAGTACAAAGTAGAAAGTGCAAAAGCCAAAGCGATGTTGCAAAGTGCGATTGCCGAAGCTAAAGCGGCCGAGCTGGAAGTGAGCCGCCTGAAATTGCTGGTGGACAAGAAGATTATTTCCAAAATCGAGTGGGAAGTGGCGGAGGCAAATCTGCTCGCCGCCCGCGCTAAAATCGAGCAGGCCAACGCCGCGCAGACCAACGCTGACATTCACCTCGCCCGTACCCGCATCCGGGCGCCGTTCGGTGGAGCCATCAACCGAATTCCCTACAAACCGGGAAGCTTGATCGACGAAGGTACCCAGCTCACCACACTTTCGGACACAAGGAATGTCTACGTGTACTTTAAAGTATCCGAAAACGAGTACCTGGAATTTATCAAAGCCCAGCGCGACAACATCGGCGGCAACGGCGGTGTTGTTCGCCTTGAACTGGCGGATGGCTCACTTTTTCCCGAGAAGGGACAAATACAGACCATGGAGGGCGAGTTCGACGAAAGTACGGGTTCCATCGCCTTTCGGGCGCAATTTCCCAATCCCGGCGGTCTGTTGAAACACGGATCTTCTGGTAACATTCTGCTTACCAATACCGTGAGCGATGCGATTCTGGTACCTCAGAAAGCGGTGTTCGAGATTCAGGACAAAAGCTACGTGTACGTTGTGGATAGCACCAATCAGGTGAATATGAAAAGCTTCGTCCCCAAGTCGCGCTTTGACGATTATTATGTAGTGCGCTCGGGCCTGAAGGAAGGCGACCGCATCGTGTATGAGGGAATCCAATCCTTGAAAGATGGGGCCAAGATCAAGCCAAAACCTGCCTCACTTTAAACTGCAGAAAAGATAATCGACAACGGACAATTGCCTGAACGGTATTACTTAGTCTTCCCCTAAATGTTTGACATTTTCATTAAGCGGCCTGTATTGTCGCTGGTTATTTCACTGGTCATCACTCTATTAGGCGGATTGGCCCTGATTGGTCTGCCTATCACTCAGTTTCCCGAAATTGTACCCCCTTCCGTTACGGTAACGACCAACTACGTGGGAGCCAATGCGGAGGTGTGTACCAAAGCCGTAGCCACGCCGCTGGAGCGGGCCATCAATGGCGTGCCGGGCATGACCTACATGACGTCTGTGTCTACCAACAGCGGCATGACGCTCATTACGGTCTTCTTCCAGGTCGGTACCGACCCTGATTTGGCGGCGGTGAACGTACAGAACCGCGTGCAGGCCGTCATCGACGAATTACCCGAAGAGGTTATCAAAGCGGGTGTCATCACTGAAAAGGAAGTGAATTCCATGCTTCTGTACCTCGATGTGTACAGCACCGACTCCACGGTAGGCGAAAAGTTCGTCTATAACTTCGCCGATATCAATGTGTTGGCCGAACTGAAGCGCATCGACGGCGTAGGCTTTGCGGAGATCATGGGCCACCGCGATTATTCAATGCGGGTATGGCTCAAACCCGAGCGGATGGTCAGCTACAAGGTATCCACCGATGAAGTGATCGAGGCCATCCGCGCCCAGAACGTGGAGGCAGCGCCGGGAAAATCGGGTGTGGGTTCGGGCAAGATTGCACCACCTTTGCAGTACGTGTTGCGCTACACGGGCAAGATGTTCGAGCCGGAACAATACGAAAACATTGTGATCAGGGCTGAGAGCGACGGCTCGATGCTGAAACTACGCGACGTAGCCGACATAGAGTTCGGCTCGCTCGACTACGATATGGCCTCCAAGTCCGATGGTCGTCCCTCGGCTTCCATCATGCTCAAGCAACGGCCCGGTTCCAACGCCCGTGAGGTGATCGCCAACGTGAAGGCACGCGTGGCCGAGCTGGAGGAAGAAACCTTTCCGCCCGGCATGACCTACACGGTATCTTACGATGTGTCCCGCTTTCTGGATGCTTCTATCCATGAGGTAGTCAGGACGCTGTTTGAAGCATTCATTCTGGTTTTTCTCATTGTTTATTTGTTTTTGCAGGATTTTCGCTCCACGCTTATTCCGGCGCTGGCCGTTCCGGTGGCGCTGATCGGGACATTCGCGTTCATGCAGTTGCTGGGTTTTTCTATCAACCTGTTGACGCTTTTTGCCTTGGTGCTGGCCATTGGTATTGTGGTGGATAATGCCATTGTGGTGGTGGAGGCGGTCCATGCCAAGATGGCCGAAAAGCACATGGGACCGCGCGAAGCGACTTTCGCCGCCATGAAGGAAATCAGCGGTGCCATTGTGGCCATCACGCTGGTGATGTCGGCGGTGTTTGTCCCGGTAGCGTTCATGTCGGGCCCGGTGGGTGTTTTTTACCGTCAGTTCTCGCTGACGCTGGCCATCTCCATCGTTATTTCGGGTATCAATGCCCTCACGCTAACACCCGCCCTGTGCGCCATTTTGCTCAAAGACACCCACGGCGAAAAAAAGAAGAAGAATGCGCTGGACAAGTTTTTTGCGGGTTTCAACCGCGGCTACGATGCCGTCTCCAACCGGTACAAAGGCTTGATCGGTGCCATTGCGGGCCGACGGGTAGTTACGATTGCGCTATTGCTGGCTTTCATCGCGGGTACGGTAGGGATCAGTACTATTCTCCCCTCCGGCTTCATACCCACCGAGGATCAGGGGGTACTTTATGTCAACGTCACCACGCCCGCCGGGGCTACCATCGAGCGTACCGAGGCTGTGCTGGACGCAGTGCAGGAAGCCGCCGCCAATATCGAAGAGGTCGAGTCGGTTTCGACGCTGTCGGGTTACAGTTTGCTGACTGAGTCCGACGGGGCATCCTACGGTATGGGTATGATTAATCTTAAACCCTGGGACGACCGAAGCTTGTCGGTGGACGGGCTCATCGACCGGATGAAGGAGGAAACCAAGGAAATCTACGACGCCAACATTGAGTTTTTTCCGCCGCCCGCCGTACCGGGTTTCGGTAATTCCAGCGGATTCGAACTGCGCTTGCTGGACAAAACGGGGAGCGGTAACTTTCAGCAAACCGCGGAGGTGGCCAATGAATTTATCGCCAACCTGCGAGAGGCCCCGGCGATCAACGGTGCCTTTACCAACTTCGACGCCAACTTCCCGCAGTACCTCATTCATGTAGACCAGGACGTAGCCGCCAAGAAAGGCGTGACGGTCGAGGATGCCATGAGTACGCTGCAAACGCTTATTGGTAGTTATTACACTTCTAACTTCATCCGTTTCGGGCAGATGTACAAGGTTATGGTGCAGGCCCACCCACGCTACCGTACCGATCCCGAGGATATTCTGAACATGTTCGTCAAAAACGATCAGGGCGAGATGGTTTCTTACTCTACCTTCATCCGCCTTGAGCGGGTGTATGGCCCTGAGCAGTTGACGCGCTACAATATGTTCACATCCGCCATGATCAGCGGCGAACCCTCGCCCGGTTTCAGTAGTGGCGACGCTATCCGGGCCGTGGAGGAAATTGCCGCCAAAACACTACCCAAGGGTTTCTCATACGAGTGGTCGGGCATGACGCGGGAAGAGATCGCTTCGGGCGATCAGGCTATTTACATTTTTATCGTGTGCCTGGTCTTTGTGTACTTGTTGCTGGCAGCGCAGTACGAGAGCTTTTTGCTACCGTTACCGGTACTTCTTTCGCTGCCTACGGGCATTTTTGGCGCATTCCTTTCACTGAAATTGCTGGGATTGGAGAATAACATCTACGCCCAGGTTTCGCTGGTAATGCTGATTGGTCTTTTGGGAAAAAATGCCATTCTGATCGTCGAGTACGCCATCTTGCGTCAGAAAGAAGGCCTTTCGGTGCTGGCAGCGGTGCAGGAAGGGGCCACCGAGCGACTTCGACCCATTCTGATGACCTCCTTTGCCTTTATCGCGGGGCTGATTCCACTCACGATCGCCACCGGAGCGGGAGCTCTGGGCAACCGTTCCATCGGTACCGCAGCAGCGGGCGGCATGTTCATCGGGACCCTTTTCGGGGTAATTCTGATTCCGGGCTTGTACTTCCTGTTTGCCAGTTTGGGCGAAAAGAAAAAAGACAAGCCCGTTACCGAGAAGGCCGAACCAGCCGTGGAGGAAAGTTTTAGTTAGTGAAAATTGAAAGTAGATAATGCGCTTCCTATTCAAGTTTTTGTATAAAAAGGTACTTTTTGCTATTGCGCTCCTGACCCTCTACGGCTGCAAACTCATGACGCCGCTACCGGAGAAAAAGCCCTTGCAGACGCCCCGAACTTTCCTCGAAAGAATGGACAGCGCCAGCATAGGCAATATGCAAATCAGCACCTTCTTCACCGATACCAATCTGGTGGCTTTGATCGATACCGCCCTACAGCGCAACCAGGACATTGCCATGGCTTTCCAGCGCATCGAACTGGCCCGGGCCGACCTGTGGGATCGCGAGGCCGCCCTGTTGCCGAGCGTCAGTGCCGAGGCATCGGGGGGGATTCGGCGCTACGGTGAATATACCCAGGAAGGGGTGGGTAACTACGACACCAATTTCTCCGACAACATCAATCCCGATCAGCGCATGACCAACCCATTGCCGGAGTATTTTCTGGGGGCAAGAAGTAGTTGGGAGGTCGATATCTGGGGGAAACTACGTACCCGCCGCAAGTCCGCACTACTGCGATTTATGGCGTCGGAAAAAGCGCGTCAACTTGTGGTAACCAATATTGTAGCTGAAATCGCCCGGCTCTACTATGAGCTGCTGACACTGGATAATGAGTTGGAAATTATCGAACGAAACCGATTATTACAAAAAGAAGCAGTTGAGACCATTGTTATCCAAAAAGAAGCCGGCCGGGCTAATGAACTAGCGGTGCGACAGTTCACAGCTCAGTTGTTCAATACCCAGACGCGGGCCATTCGGATCGAGCAGCAAATCATGGAGGACGAAAACCGGATTAACTTGCTGCTGGGACGCTTTACGCAACCCATCAAGCGTGGCGCGCCTATTCTGGAACAGGAATGGCCCGACAAGATTGGCGTGGGCATTCCCGCCCAGATGCTGCGCCGCCGTCCCGATGTACAGCAGGCCGAACTGGAACTCCGTGCCTACGAAGCCGACCTCCAATCCGCCCGATTGGCGTTTTTGCCTTCACTTACCATCACCCCTTATGTAGGTTTCAATGCGTTTCGTAGCTCAGTTCTGTTCAATCCGGCTTCGCTGGCTTTCGGGCTGGTTGGTGGCCTGACTGCCCCCATCATTAACCGGAAACCCCTTAAAGCGGGGCAGAGGAGAGCGCAGGCACAGGCCACCGAAGCGCTTTATAATTACAATAAAACCGTTCTGACCGCCTATCAGGAAACGGCTCTAAACCTGCGAACGCTGGATAATATGCAGAAAATCGCGCTGCTGAAAGAAATTGAAACCACCGCATTGCAGCAAGGGGTGTCCATCTCCAACGATTTGTTTCTGGCGGGCTACGCTACTTACTTGGAAGTCATTACAGCCCAAAAATCAGTACTGGAGGCAGAACTTGAAAGGACTACTATTCAACAGCGCAGGTTTCAGGCACTGGTAAGTTTGTACCGCTCCCTGGGCGGCGGCTGGGAGTAGCCTGGCCGGAAAACAGGGATCGGTGCACCTAAACCAACACCCGCATACCACTGATAGTACATTGCACGAAGTCTGCCAGGTTTTCGGCTGAGTCGGCGGTACTGATTTCGCCCTCGGTTTGTGCTGCACGGATGATGTCAGTCAACATGACAGATCATGTGCCTACTCTTCTGGCGGTGGAAGGATTACCTGGCCATCGCTTCCTTCAGCACGTGGCACGTTTTCTCCCTATGACTTTACTGGACTTTATGATACAACTGGTGCTTGAATCTTAAAGGCTTGCCCAATTGATTCCCATACTATCGACCAGGTCTTGCATGGAGGTAGTAGCATAGCCCTTCTCCAAGAAGGGGTGAATTGCTTTTTCAAGTACCTATTCTTCGGTGAATGCTTTGGGACGTGCCATACTTGGGGAGCAAGGCTATTTTTCATCAAAGCAACAGGGGGGGATATTTGTAGTGATTAGCTCCTGTTCTTCTGTCAATGATCTCTGGAAGAGGAGATTACCCCACTCCAATAGGTGAATGTGCTGTGATCTGTCAGTAGGGGTTATCCTGTCTTATTGATGAAAATTTATCATTATTTTTTTGATTTTTTTCGCCTTGACACTATGATCAACAGGAAGCTGAAACTCAATCTATAAAACTCCCTTCGGATCAACTTTTCTGGATTGTAGCAAGACAGTGTAGGACGGTTGGAAAGACAGCAATCATAAATTTGCACTTAATATATTTTTTATGAAATAAATCGAATTCGATCTATTGGAGACCTTCATTCAGACAAACTACCCAAGTTTCTTAGTAGAGAATCAGGATATGTGACTTTTTATAGTGAACAGTAACAAACTATTTCTAAACCACTAATCATTCAGGACCTTAGCCTATGATGACAACCTAATGTACAAAAAAGCCGACCGTGTGTCACCACGATCGGCAAAATCAACACCTTCATTTTGCATTATTCTGGGGAGAAGGATGCAAGGTGCAGCGTTTCATCTTTATCAAAATAAAACGTTTAAAACTATGAACGAATCGCGACAATTACAATTTCGCGGATCGGAGCGCCCGTCACCAAGGCGGGGTTTGCTGCCGTTCCTAATGCTTTCCCTTTTACTGATAACCCTCTTCTCTACGCCAATTTTTGCCGAAACCCCATTCAGTACCTCTGCTTTGGCGGCGGCTATTACGGGGAAAGTGACCGATGACGCCGGACTGCCACTGCCGGGAGTAAGCGTAGTGCTGAAAGGCTCCAACACCGGAACCACCACCGATGCGGCAGGAACCTACTCGCTGAGTACGCCCGGCGATAATGGTACTTTAGTGTTTTCCTACGTTGGGTTTTTGAGCGTAGAAGAAGCCATCAACGGTCGTTCCGTAATCAACATCAAGATGACTGTCGACACAAAATCGCTTTCGGAAGTGGTAGTTGTGGGCTATGGCAGCCAGGTGAAGAAAGAAATCACGGGCGCTGTGCAAACTGTCAGCGCGGCGGAAATCAAAGACATTCCGGTTTCGCAGATTTCGCAAAAATTGCAGGGGCGTCTTGCGGGCGTTCAAATCAACCAAACCACGGGTAAACCCGGACAAGGCATGAATATTCGTATTCGGGGTCAGTTGTCGGTTTCGGGTGGTAGTGATCCGCTGTACGTGATCGATGGTTTCCCGATTTCGGGCGACATCAGCAATATCAATCCCGATGAAGTCGAGGATATCACAATCCTGAAAGATGCGGCTTCAACTTCACTTTATGGTTCACGTGCCGCCAACGGCGTGGTACTTATAACTACCAAGAGGGGCAAGACAGGGCAGACCAACGTAAGCCTGAACGCTTTCGCAGGTATCCAGGACGTACCCATGAGGGGGCGGATCAAGATGCTCGATGCTGTAGGTTTTGCGCAATTTAAGAAGGAATACTATGAAGATGCCGGACAGCCCGTTCCTGATATTTTTCAAAATCCTTCGCAGTATGAAGGTAAGAACAATGACTGGTACGATGCATTGCTGCGGCGGGCACCCATCCAGAGCTACAACCTGACGATTACGTCCAACAAAGAGAAGGTCAACACGGCGATCGTGGCAGGGGTTTTCAATCAGCAGGGTGTAGTACTCAACAACGAGTACAAGCGCTATTCGCTACGAATGAATCTGGATTACGCGATTTCAGATAAAGTCAAGATTGGTTTCAATATTGCACCGAGCTATGTGTTCGACAACACACCCCGCACCGACGGTGACCGGGGGACGGGCATCCTCTTCAACGCCCTGCACACCTGGCCGATCATGCCGATCTACCAGGATAATGGCGAGTTGACCCTTTTCAACCGATTCCCCGGGAACACAGGGAATATTTTCGCGTATCCCAACTGGGTCCGGGCGGCGCAGGAGCTGACCAACGAAACGAAGGACGTCAACATTCTGACCAATGGCTACGTAGAATACCGGCCTATCAAGGGCCTGATGCTCAAATCGACCATCAACGCCGAATTGCGGAATTCCAAGTTTTTCTTTTTCAACCCTTCCACGGCTACGAGCGCGATAAACGTGCCCATTCCTACGACGGCGGTCTCCATTCGTCAGACCGTCGACGACTTCTCCTGGCTGAACGAAAACCTGGCAACCTACTTCCGCAGTTTTGGCGAGCACAACTTTGAGTTGCTGGGTGGCTTTACCAATCAGCGCTTTCGGCGGGAAAACTTTCGTATCCAGGCCGATACCTACGCTGATGACCGCTTGCCCACGGTGCAGGGTGGTATCAACATCAACCGGGGCGGCACCAATAGTGGTGTACAGGAGTGGAGCCTGAGCTCGTTTCTGTCGCGGCTTACCTATAACTATAAAGGTAAATATCTGCTGACCGCTGCGATCCGTACCGATGGTTCGTCGCGCTTCGGAGCCGACAATCGCTGGGGTACTTTTCCCTCGGTTTCAGCCGGCTGGGTGATTTCTGACGAGAATTTTATGCAGGAAATGCCCAAAGTGTCATTCCTCAAACTGCGCGCGAGCTACGGTATTACGGGGAATAACAACATCGGTAACTACACCCAATATGCCCGGATCAACAATACCGTCAATGCCGCCTTTGGCAACAACATTGCAGCAGGTGCTGTCGTGAATTCATTGGCTAACACCAACCTGGGCTGGGAAACTACCAAGCAATTCGACATGGGCCTTGATATGGGATTCTTCAATGATCGCCTCCAGCTTACTTATGACTACTATACTAAGCGGACGACTAACCTGCTTTACAATGTGCAGGTGCCGCAGGAATCGGGCTTCAGTAGTTTTGCCGACAATATTGGCGAAATCAAGTTCTGGGGGCATGAGTTTGCGGTAACCAGCCGTAACACGACCGGTAAACTGCAGTGGACGACCAATGCCAACATTTCGTTCAACCGAAACGAGGTACTTGCCCTGGCCGATGGGATCGACAGGGTGTATGGCACATTCCATATCACACAAGTAGGCAAGCCATTCGGGCAGTTTTACGGGCACCTGGCCGATGGAGTGTACCTCAACAAAGCCGACCTGGACGGTTCGCCGCAGGTACCGGGACGCTCCACGATAGGTAGTATCAAGTTGGTGGACATCAATGGCGACGGAGTCATAACACGGGGCGGCGACTTTGACGACCGTACCATTATTGGCAATCCATTTCCTAAATTCATTTACGGTATTACCAACAACCTGCGCTACGGTAACTTCGACCTGAGCATTGTGGGGTCGGGTTCGTACGGCAACCAGCTGCTGGTTCGCCACCTGTATAGTACGGCCAACCTGGACGGTGTTTTCAATCTGGTTGATGAGGTGAGATACCGCTTCCGTTCCGAAGAGAATCCGGGCAAAGGATTTTACGGAACTACCGTGGGTGGTGGTAATGTGACGGGTATCGAACGCGACTGGATGAACAGCCGCTTCATTGCTGACGCCTCGTTTTTTACAATCAAAAACGTGACGCTGGGCTATACTTTCAGTGTGCAGAACAAGTACTTCAAGTCAGCACGTCTGTATGCATCGGGCCAACAGCTATACATCTTTACCAAATACTGGGGCGGTCCGAATCCTGAAACCAGCGCTCAAAGCAATGGAGCAGGCGATGGAGGCAACTTGAGCCCGGGTGTGGATCTTTCCAACTACCCCGTACCGCGCACCTTCACAGTTGGGGTCAATCTGAATTTTTAGATTATGGGTATTAACCTGCTACCGCAGGCCGCTCATAAATTCATGGATATTAAACTCATAAACTAAAATGAAAAGATCAATCATATTTCTCTTCACACTTGCGCTGTTGGTTTCGGCATGCAACAGCAAGTTCCTGGAAATATTCCCGGAAACCGAGCTGAGTTCACCTGTTTTCTTTAAGACTGAGGCCGACTTTCAGCAAGCGGTGAACGCGACCTACGTGCCATTGCGCGACATCGTCAACAGCCGGGCCTGGCTGCTGGGTGAAATGCACTCCGATAACACCTACTACGCCCGAAATCCGCTGTTTGGAGCCACGGAGCAGCAGGAGGACATCGCCGACTTCGCCATTCCTACGGCAGACGGCCTGACCACCAACACGCATGTATTGAACCAGTATCGCCTCGACTACGATATCATCGCCCGCGCCAATCAGGTGCTGGTGCTGATCGATGATGTTGATTTCGACGCCACTTCCAAGGCCAATCTGAAAGGGCAGGCTCAGTTTCTGCGGGCTTACGCGTACTTTGAACTCGTTCGTTATTTTGGCAGGGCTCCCCTGCACCTGACCCCAGTCGCTAACCGTCAGGAAGCAGCGGCTGAACTGGCCAATACGGAGCAGCTTTACGCCCAAATTGAGAAGGACGCCCTGGCGGCTACTACGGGCCTGTTCGCTAAATCCAAGCAGGAGCCAGGCCGGGTTACCTCCGGCTCCGCCAAAACGCTGTTGGCTAATGTTTATATTCAACAGAAGAAATGGGCCCAGGCCGAGCCGTTGCTGCGGGATGTGATTACCAGCGGGGAGTATTCTCTGATGCCCAACTACGTCGATGCTTTTTCCACCTCTACCGGAAACAAGAACAATAAGGAATCGGTATTCGAAGTGCAGTTTCTGGAAGGGTCGGCAGGCTTGAATGGAAACTTTCTTTATAGCTTCATGCCCCGTCCCATGACACCCGAGGAACTTAAGCCGATTACGGGAACGTCTAACCCGCAGCCGCTCAGCGGCGAGGGCAATAACATCCCGACGCCCGACATCATCGCGGCCTACGAACCGGGCGATACGCGGAAAGATGTTTCTATCGGATATGTTACTTTAAGCGGAAGCCTGCGGAAGAACAAAGTGTATCCTTATATTAAGAAGTACGCTAAACCCCACGCTTTGAATGGCAACCATGGCATGAACTGGCCCATTTACCGTTATTCCGAGGTATTGCTGTTTATGGCTGAAGCCTTAAACGAACAGGGTAAGACTGGCGAAGCAGCAACCTACCTGAATCAAGTGCGCAAGCGGGCAGGCTTGGCCGATACCAAAGCAGCCTCGCAAGCGGCCATGCGTGATGCTATCTTTCAGGAAAGAAGGGTAGAGCTGGCCTTCGAGAATAAGCGTTGGTTCGACCTTCTTCGGTCCGGGAAAGCAGTGGAAACCATCACGGCTTATGGTCAGCGTATCAAGGCTAATCCGGAAGCATACTATTACCCGGTATCGGAAGGTTCGTTGCCACGTAGCAACGCCTTTACCCAAATTGACCTGCTGTACCCACTACCTGCCGACGAGTCTTCATTGACCCCATATTTTTGATTTTTATACAAAAAGAGTGGACTTTCTCAAGCTGGAAAGTCCACTCTTTTTGTTTTTGCTAATTGATCCAATAAACGCAAGTAATTTATCCTCGTGACCCGCTTTTTTCTATTCAGAACAAAAAGTAAAGGAGATGCAGGGTTAAAACATCGGCCGCTTTGTCTCCGTTAGGTAGCTATCTCAGGAATTTTCAAATAAAAAACAAGACCCATGACCAGCAAACGCTTTTACGTGCTCATCCCGAAACTCCTGCTAGGCTTGGGAGTGATTTTAGGGCTAGGCGCTTTTTATGCGAAAGTCGCTCCTTTCGCTCCCACGCACGTCCGCCCGGACGATGACAAGGCCAGCAAACTGAAACTGCAGCCGGGCTTTGCCGCCGAACATTTGTACAGCCCGTCGCAGAACGGACAGGGCTCCTGGGTGTCGATGTGCTTTGACGACAAGGGGCGCCTTATCACCTCCGATCAGTACGGTGGCCTGTATCGCCTCACGATCCCCGCCCTCGGTTCGGGTTCGACCAAACCTACCAAGATAGAGCACCTCAAAGTGGGAACTCCCGGTGATACGCTGGGCATGGGCACGGCCCACGGACTATTCTATGCTTTCAATAGTCTCTACGTAATGGTGAACAACCGCGTGACGAAGGATTTGCCCAAGCATAGCGGACTTTACCGTCTGCAGGACACCAACGGCGATGACCAGTACGATAAGGTAACGCTGCTCAAAGAGCTGGAAGGCAACGGCGAACACGGGCCTCACAGTATCATCATGTCGCCCGATAAGAAATCGCTCTACGTGATTTCCGGCAACCATACCGATGCGCCCCAGATGGACGATTACCTGCTGCCCAAAACCTGGAAGCAGGACAATCTTTTTCCGCTTATCAAGGATCCACGCGGCCACGCCAACGACCGCATGGCACCCGGTGGCTGGGTCGCCAACGTGCAGCCTGACGGCAGCAATTGGGTGATGTACAGCGCGGGCTACCGCAATGCTTTCGATATGGCGTTTAACGATACAGGCGATTTGTTCGTCTATGACGCCGACATGGAGTGGGACATCGGTACACCCTGGTACCGCCCGACGCGCATCTGCCATGCCACCAGCGGTAGTGAATTCGGCTGGCGCACGGGCAACAGCAAGTGGTCGCCCGCCCTGCCTGACAACCTACCCCCCGTCATCAACATCGGACAGGGCTCGCCCACGAGTATGTTGTTTGCCAGTAACGCCAAATTCCCGGCCAAGTACAAGAACACGCTGCTGGCCTTCGATTGGAGCTTCGGTATTGTCCACTCGATTCACCTGAAACCCAGCGGCTCCACCTTCACCGCTGAACACGAGGAATTCCTCTCTGGCGTACCCTTGCCCCTGACCGACGGTGTCATTGGTCCCGATGGAGCCCTGTACTTTATGACGGGCGGACGCCGCCTGGAATCGGATTTGTACCGGGTACATTATAAGGGCAACGATGCGCTGGTATCTTCCGTAAGTGTGCCGCCTGTTAATAAAGAAAACCAGTTGCGCCGTAGTTTGGAAAAGTACCATGCGGGTCCGAACAGTGCGGCCATTGCCGCTGCCTGGCCGGAACTCAACAATCCCGATCGCTTCATCCGCTACGCGGCCCGCATCGCCGTAGAACATCAGCCGCTGAGCGAGTGGAAGGACAAGGCTACGAGCGAAAAAGATCCTGTCACGGCGATTCAGGCCGCAATCGCGCTGGCGCGAACCGATAGTGTCGATAGCGACATCAAGGCCAAGCTGAACGCCAACCTTTTGAAGATCAATCTCAAAAGTCTGACCGAACCTCAGCAAATAGAATTGATCCGAGCCTACGAGCTGGTGACGCTGCGCCTGGGCGAGCCCGATGCTGCCCAGAAAAAGCAAATCATCGCGGCTTTGAACCCCAGCTACCCGTCCAACTCCGGTGAACTGAACCGCTCGCTCGCCCGGATGCTGGTGACGCTACAGGCTCCCGGCGTGATCGAAAAAACGCTGGCTTTGATGGATAAAAAAGAGGATACCAGCATGATGCCTGGCGGTATGACGGCTACGTCGTCAGCCGACCTCATCATGCGGAATCCCCAGTACGGACTGGACATCGCCAAAACCCTGGAAAAAATGCCGCCACCCCAACAGACGTACCTGGCGGTAATGCTCTCGTCGGCTAAAGACAATTGGACGCCTGCCCTGCAGGAGCGGTACATGAAGTGGTTCCGCAAGGCGTTTGAATACCAGGCCGGACGCAGCTATATCGGCTTCATGGATAAAGCGCGGAATCTGGCCCTGGCCCACGTTCCTGCCGACAAGAAAGCGGCTTACGACAAAATGTCCGGCGGCGAATTATTATCTAAAAACGGTAACGATTTGGCTCAGAGCGTATATCCCAAAGGTCCTGGGAAGAGATGGGACGTGGAGACTGCTTTGGCTGTCGTGGACGATGCGCACTTGACGGGCCGAAACTACCAGCAGGGTAAGGATATGTACAACGCCATTACCTGCGGCCGCTGCCACGTCGTGGGCGGACAAGGCGGCAACATCGGGCCCGACCTGACCCAGCTAGGTACTCGTTTCTCGAATAAAGATATCTTGGAATCGATCATTGAGCCCAACAAGGTCATTTCCGATCAGTACGCCGCCACCCGCTTTGAGCTTAAAAACGGCGAATCGATCGTGGGCCGGATTACCAATGAGGATAAGACAAGCTACACGGTATCCCAAAATCCATTCGCTCCTGACATGGTTGTGAAGATTGCCAAAAAGGACGTGGCTTCCAGCCAGTACTCGCCTTCCTCAATCATGCTGCCTGGTCTGATCAACAGCCTGAATGAAGACGAACTCCGTGACTTGATTGCTTACCTGAAATCGGGAGGCAACGAAAAGGATAAGATGTTCTCATCTTCGGCGTCAGGTTCGAAGGGTGGAAAATAATCAGGATAAACAAGGCAGGATGACCGTCAGGAGATTCTGCCTTGTTTCTGAAAAAGTATTTCAGGTAAAATTTAATTCAAGATCTGATTTTGGAAAAGTATAAAAAGGTAAACCTATCGGCGGTAGTACTGGCCCTGCTAGTGACCGGAATGGGCTTCAGTTCCTGCGTTGGCCAGAAAAAGGGAGATAAGAGCGAAAAAGGTTTTGTGAAAATCTTCGATGGAAAAACCTTGGACGGCTGGAAGGGCGACCCAACCTACTGGCGTGTGGAAGACGGTGCACTGACGGGCGAAATCACCCCGTCGACACTGCTGAAAACCAATTCATTTATTATCTGGCAAGGTGGCCAGCCAGGCGATTTTGAGCTGAAAGGTGAGTTCAAAATCACCGAAGCAGGCAACTCCGGTATCAACTACCGCAGCGACCAACTAACCGATGTTCCCTACGCCCTGCGCGGCTACCAGGCCGATATCGACGGAAAAAGGACTTATACCGGACAAAACTACGAGGAACGTAAGCGCGCGACGCTGGCCTACCGGGGCGAGATTTCTACCATCAATCCTTACGAGGGTGACGCTTCGCTGGAAGCAGTGCGTACCAAAGTAGCCAAGAACAACTGGACCAACCGCACCGTGACCGGCTCGCTAGGTACTTCGGATGAACTGAAAAAACTCGTGAAGCCTGAAGACTGGAATACCTTTCATATCATTGCGAAGGGCAATCGTCTGCAACACTACATCAATGGAACGCTCATGAGTGACGTGACCGACAACGACGCCACCAGCAGTATGAAAAAAGGTTTGCTTGGCGTACAGGTCCACGTCGGTCCGCCCATGAAAGTACAGTACCGGGATTTGAGGATTAAGGAAATGTAGGGTCGGACAGGCGCACCGGCGAACCTATGTGTTCGCCCTGCATGCGCCAGCCATCGGGCGAACACATAGGTTCGCCCCTACACATCCACAATCAAATCAACAATTACACGAATCAACGATTAAACAAATCAACACTTTTGACAAAGATAGGTTTCAACGTACTCGCCTGGTCGGCGGTAGTTTCGGAGGATTTGAATCCGATTGCTGACCGGCTAAAAAAAATTGGCTACGACGGCGTAGAATGCTTCGTGGGGGCAGCCGAAGACCCGGCGGCTTATCGTAGTTTTGGTAAGCATGCTGCTGATCTGGGCCTCGGTATGACCGCCGTAACGGTTGTTAGCCCCGAGACCAACCCAGTCAGTGAGTCGGCGGCCGTACGCGAAAAGGCGCTGGAACGCATCAAATGGTGCATCGACCGGGCGCACGACCTGGGAGCGACAATCCTTTGTGGACCCTTTCACTCGGCCCACGCCCATTTTTCCAGGCAACCCGCTCAGGACGAAGAATATGGCCGGGCCGCTGCATTGCTACACGATGCGGGTGTGTACGCGGCGCAGGCCAACATTATCCTTGCGCCCGAGGCCCTCAACCGCTTCGAGTGTTATCTCTGTAATACCGCCGAACAACTCTACCGCCTGGTGAATATGGCCGGGCACCCCAATGTGCGGGCGATGTTCGATACCCATCACGCCAACGTGGAGGAAAAAAGCTACAGCCAGGCCCTTGACACGCTGAAATCAGTGTTGGCTCACGTTCACATCAGCGAAAATGATCGGGGTACACCCGGCGGCAGCCATCTGCCCTGGGACGAGATTTTTGCCAAACTGGCTGATATTGGATACGATGGTTGGCTGACCATCGAGGCATTTTCCCGTAACGATCCCGACTTCGCCAATTCCATCGGGGTGTGGCGAGAGTACAATGACCCCTGGGACATTGCCGAGGATGGGTTTAAGTTTATTGAAAAGATGGTTGCGAAACACTTTCTCATAGTGGACAATTGATAATGAACAGTGCTTTAAGATTAGTTTTCTCCTCTTGTTTTCTATTGCTAACCTTTGTGTCCAGCGTATTCGCGCAGTCGGATGGCGACTTGGAAAAATATCGGGTAGTTTACAAAGGAGATAAAGGGCCGGGAGTGGGAAAAAACATCGTTTTGATCGCCACTGATCACGAGTACCGTAGCGAGGAGAGTCTGCCGGAATTGGCTAAGATTCTGGCCAAGCGCTATGGATTCAATTGCACGGTGATTTTTGCCCTTGATGAAGAAGACAATATTCTGCCGGGTGGTTCGAACCTGCGTGGACTGGAAATTCTGGACAAGGCCGATCTGATGGTACTTTTCACCCGCTTCTCGGATTTTTCTGATGAGGAAATGCAGCATTTTGATAACTACCTGAAGCGCGGTGGTCCTATCGTGGCTCTGCGCACCTCGACCCACGCTTTTAATATTAAAAATCACCCGAACTGGCAGCATTACGACTACCGCTATGACGGGCCAAAAAAAGCGTGGAAAAATGGTTTCGGCGAATACGTTCTGGGCGAAACCTGGGTGAGTCATTACGGTACCAATCACAAACAATCGTCACGGCTGATCATTGAAGAAAGCCAGAAAAATAACCCCATTCTGAGAGGCGTAAAGGATATGTGGGTACAATCGGGGGCTTACACCGCTGACCCAACCGAAGGTAGTTTAATTCTGGCGAAAGATCAGCCATTGAACGGCATGACACCTGATTCGCCCATCGATCCCACCAAGCAGCCTGTCCCAGTTGCCTGGACGCGCACCTACCAACTTGAAGGCGGCAAGCCGGGTCGGGCCTTTACCACCACGCACGGGGCCTCCGAAGACATTTTGAACGAAGGTTTCCGCCGGATGCTAATCAACGCAGCTTTCTGGGCGATGGGCATGGAAAACAAAATCAAAGCCAACAACGATGTTGCTCTCGTTGGCCCTTATAACCCAACTACCTTTAATTTCAGTGGCTATAAGGCCAATGTGAAGCCCAGTATGCTGGCAGGCTACGAATCACTGATCATGCCGGGTAAGGTAGTAGAGAAAAGTAAATAATATTCACCCATTGTTAATAAAATGACTGACGCAAACACGCTTCCTTTCCGTTTCGGCTCCGAAGTATACACCTGGTTTATGGCGGGCAATGGCACCGTTCACGCCAATCGCCTCGATCACATGATCGAAGTAATCGCCAAAGCCGGGTTCGCAGGAATCCAGCCTATTTTCCCTTGGATGGGGCCATTAAAAGACCCGCAAAAACTGGCCGATAAACTGAAAGAACAAGGCATCGAACTAGCTGCGCTTTCGCTGCCCTTTGAGTGGAATGGTACGGAAGAGTCTGCCGCCGAACGAGCCGAGGCCGATCAGGCCATCGAACTTTTGCAATATTTCCCAGGCGCCATTCTGTGTACCGTACAAATCCCCACGGGTCGTCACGAGCTGGAAGATCGCCGCAAGAGTCTGGTCAAAATTGTCAATGGTATTTCGGCACGAGCCTCGTATAAGGGGATACCATGCAGCTTCCATCCCAATTCTCCCAAAACTTCCATCATCCGTACCGCCGAAGACTACCGTGTAGTATTGGAAGGGCTGGATACTTCCGTAACGGGATGGACGCCGGACGTGGGGCACATCATCAACGGCGATATGGACCCACTGGAAATGATGCAGAAATATGCCTCGCTCATTAATCATGTTCACTACAAGGATTGGGACGGCGAGCCGGAATTCGCCCTCATGGGACAGGGGAAAGTGAATTTGCTAGCTATTACTCAATGGCTTAAAGACCAGAACTACTCAGGCTGGATTGTCTGCGAGGACGAAGCCGAAATGGCCGTCGAAGAACCCGACCACGTCACTCTCCACGATGGTCGCTGGATCACCCACGAGTTGATCCCGGCGTTGAAGTAGCTGTCGGTCATCGGCTTTCGGCAATGGGCCGCCCGAGTGGTTGGCTCTACCGACTAGTCGAAAGCTGAAAACCGATTGGTTGCTTGATTCGAATTCAGTCCTGAGTTGTATTAAGATTTAAAAACAAAAAAGGCCGAAAGCCGACTGCCGATAGCTCTAAAATGCCTACCATAGAATCCAACGGAATAAATCTCCACTACCAGGAACGTGGCTCCGGCGAGCCATTGCTGCTCATCATGGGCATCACCGCCGATGGCTCGGTGTGGGAACCACATGTATCGGCCTGGGAAAAAAGCTTCCGTTGCATTTTACCCGATAACCGGGGCGTCGGGCTGACTGACAAGCCTTCGGGCGACTACACTACCGCCGAAATGGCCGACGATCACGCGGGTCTGTTGGATCATTTGGGTTTAGAAAAGGTTCGCGTTGTAGGTGTGTCCATGGGCGGGGCCATTGCGCTGCAACTGGCCCTGCGGCATCCCGATAAAGTAAGTTCCATGGTACTTATGTGTCCCTGGGCCCGCTGCGATGCGATGGCCAAAGGAATTTTTGAACATATGGTGGACTGTAAAGCACGGTTCACACCCGAAGAATTTAGCTTATATATTCAGCTGCTGATTTTCTCAAAAAGTACTTGGGACGACGACGAGAAACGTGCGGATTTAGAAAAAGACCGTAAGCAAGACCCCGCTTTCCCGCAACCGCTGCACGGACTGGCTGGCCAAGCCGCTGCCTGCATCAATCAAAATGTGTACGATGATTTAGGAAAAATAAAAGTACCTACGCTGGTCATCGGTGGTGATGCGGATATTTTCACGCCCCCGTGGATGGGAAAGGAAATTGCCGAAGCAATCCCCAACGCCGAAATTTATTTATACGAAAACCTGGGCCACGCTTTTCATTTTGAAAATCCGGAAGATTTTAATCCCAGGATAGAGAAATGGTTGAAAGCCCGCCCGTAGGGGCGGACCTATGTGTCCGTCCGAATGCGACGTCCAATCGAGATGAAAGAAAACTGGCATAATAAAATTGGTAACCCCGCTCAGCTAGGCGGCATCGAAACCTCCGTCCTCGACAACGGTCTGGGGCGAGGTACCCGCATCGCCTGGATCAATACCGGGACGGGGCTGCGCTACAAAGTAGTACTAGATCGGGCGATGGATATCGTCGATGCTTTTTATAATCAACACAGTCTGGCGTGGCTGAGCCACAGTGGTATCACACCGCCGCGGCCTTTTTCCGATCAGGGAATCGACTGGCTGCGTACTTTCGGCGGTGGTCTGCTGACTACCTGTGGCTTGTCAAACGTGGGCGGTCCCAACCAGGACGAATACGGGGAGCGCGGCCTGCACGGAAAAATCAGCAATGTACCCGCTGAAATTATCAGCATCATCCAGCCTGACCCGCAACGCGGTCAGATGGAGATGAGCATTACTGGTCGAATACTGGAAACTACCGTCTTCGGCCCGACGCTGGAGCTGCACCGAACAATTTCGGGCAGATTGGGTGAGCCATTTATTCAAATTCGGGATGAAGTGACAAATCGCGGCAATACCACCGTCCCGCACATGCTGCTGTATCACCTCAATTTTGGTTATCCTCTGGTGGATGAAGGCGCCAAAATTACCTGGCAAGGTGAATGGAAAGCCCGGGAAGGCGATGACACGAAGATTTTCCTGGAAGGCAGCGACTACCGCACCTGCCCGGCGCCGCTGGATGACCACGCCGGAACGGGCGAAGAAGCTGCTTTTATTCAACCTGAGGCTGATGAGCAGGGCATAGCCCGCTGTGGAATAGAGAATTCAAGGTTAGGAATCGCTTTGGAAGTGTCTTTTAATAAAAACCAATTACCCTGGCTGACGAACTGGCAACATTGGGGCAAGGGAGAGTACGTCACGGGTCTGGAACCTGGCACCAACCCGCCCATCGGCCAAAAAAATGCCCGTGCACAAAATCAATTGATTATGCTGGAACCAGGCGAAAGCCGGAAGTATGATTTGAAGTTTGAAGTAAGTGAAAATTGACGTTAGACGTTGGATTCTGGATTAGAGATTTAACTACACCGACATACTCGTCCAAAATCTAGCATCCAAAGTCCAAAATCCTATTTACCTAACAATTTAACTACCTAACATGAGTCTTGCGAGTAAAGCATTAGAAGAAGGAAAAGGAATTTTACGCCTGGCCCCAACCTGGGTACCGCGTTCGTTCTGCGTACCGGGCCGGCGTATTAAGCTACACCCTGACGATTATTACGTACTTGGTGGTGAGCGCGGTGGCATCGACGAGCGTTGGCTATCAAGTACGACACCTGCCAAAAATGGCCCACTCACGGGTGAGAACGAAGGATTAAGCGCCGTAGTAGTAGGAGACGAGCAGATCTTGCTGAAAGACGTCATTGACGAATTGAAGGGCGAAATCATCGGCGATCGCCTGTGGGACGAATACCAAAGCTGGCCTATGTACTCCAAGTTTTTCGACAACATGGGGCCACTGCCGCATCACATTCACCATAATGACGAGCACGCCGCTAAAATCGGTCAGCTAGGCAAGCCGGAAGCTTATTACTTTCCGCCGCAATTGAACAACCACGGCGGTGACTTTCCCTATACCTTCTTCGGCATCGCTCCCGGCACCACGAAGGAGCAGATAAAGGAATGCCTGATGAATTTTACCAAAGGCGACAACAAAATCACCAACTACTCACAGGCTTTC
This sequence comes from Persicitalea jodogahamensis, assembly GCF_014651615.1. Lineage (GTDB taxonomy): Bacteria > Bacteroidota > Bacteroidia > Cytophagales > Spirosomataceae > Persicitalea > Persicitalea jodogahamensis. The sequence goes on from NZ_BMXF01000001.1 coordinate 1,031,028, forward strand.
AAACTGGAACCCGGTACGGGTTGGGACGTGCCGCCGGGAATGCTGCACGCGCCGGGTAGTTTGTGTACTTATGAGCCACAGAAAGCCTCTGACGTATTCGCCATGTACCAGTCATTGGTTAATGAGGCCATTATTCCCGAAGAACTACTTTGGAACGGTACCCCCGAAGATCGAATGGGCGACTACGACCAGTTAATGGAAGTGATTGACTGGGAGTTGAATACCAATCCCAATATTCTGGAAACGCGTTTCATGAAACCTAAACCCGTTCGGGATCAAGCGGAGATGGAAGCCGCCGGCTACGTGGAAAACTGGATATGCTACCTGAATGATGCATTCAGTGCAAAAGAATTGACCGTGGCTCCCGGCGCAACGGTTACGATCAAAGACGCCGCCGCCTACGGCCTCATCATAATGCAGGGCCACGGCAAGATGGGTGTTTGGAACGTAGAAACCCCTGCTCTGATTCGCTACGGTCAACTGACTTTCGACGAGTTTTTTGTGACTGAGAAAGCGGCGAAGGAGGGTATTGAAATCACCAATCATTCTTCCGTCGATCCGCTCGTGATGCTCAAGCACTTTGGTCCGGGTAACCCAGATTTAGTTGAAAGTTGAAAGTGGATAGTTGAAAGTTATTGATTTTTCAACGGAACCAAAAACCTAATAACCCAAAACCTAATAACCTAAATAATGAACAATTTCCCCAAACTCCACAACGCCACCTGGCCCGGTATCGTCGGGAAAGGTGACGATTCTCAACCCGTAATTCCCTTCGATAAAATGCTCGAAATGACCGCCGCCGCCGAGGTGGACGGCGTAAAATTTGACGGCGTGGATATCGGGTTGCTCGACCCACACGTGGACATCGAAAGCTCCGACGACGACATCAAGCGGCTGGCTGATAAGATCGGTAAACACGGATTGGTGGTCGGTAGCTTGGTCGCACCCATCTGGGGTGGCCCGGTACTCGGCAGCGACGACGACCGCAAGGTATTCATCGACATGGTTCGCAAAGCCTGTAACTTCGGTAAAGTATTGCGTGAAGTAGGCATCCGGCCCTACGGCATCATTCGTGTCGACTCGGCGAGCAGCCCTGAAACCTGGGCTAAAGACCCGGCCAAAAACACAAAAATCATCGCCGACACCTTCCGCGAGGCCTGCGACGTGGCGGCAGAGTTTGACGAAAAGATAGCCGCTGAGGGCGAAATCTGCTGGGGCGGGATGCACGGCTGGAAGACCATGGTCGAGACGCTGGAAATGGTAGATCGACCCAACATGGGTTTCCAGGCCGATATGTCGCATACCCTGCTTTACACGATGGGTTATAATAGTCCCGAGGAACGCATTCTGCCCAAAGACTACGACTGGCAGGATCGCGATGTCCTAACCGCGGCTCTCAAAAAAATGTCCGATGCGCTGCGTCCATGGACGATCGACTTCCACGTTGCCCAAAACGATGGTACAGTGCATGGTACCGGCTCACATGATAAAACAGGCCGCCACTGCCTGGCCACCGATCCCAATGGCAAACTGAACGTCGCTGAGGATGCGGGCTTCTGGCTGCGCGACGAGAACGGTAACCTTACCAAGAAGTTCAAGCACATCTGCTGGGACGGTTGCATGTTCGATAACGACGTTATGGAGAACCAGCAAACTTGGAACGACATCCTGGCCACGCTGATTCAAGTGCGAGAGAAGCATGGATGGAGTGAATAATGATGAGTTATGAAATTCGATTGTTAAGGACAAAACCCTTTACCCTTAACCTTTAACCCTATAACTATGGCTAATAAAAAAGAAATAAGAATCGGACTCATCGGCTGTGGACTGATGGGCCGGACGCATACAAATGGCTACAAGCGCCTCGGCGATTTTTTTCCTGAATACGAATACCGTCCCGTGTTGAAAGCAGCTTGCTCGCGGAGCGAGGACAAAGTGAAGGCCTTTGCCGAGCAGTGGGGGTACGAATCCTACGAAACGGATTGGAAAGCCCTCATCGCCCGCGACGACATCGACGCCGTGGACATCTGCACGCCTAACGATCTGCATGCTGGCATCGCTATTGCCGCCGCCGAAGCGGGTAAGATGATCTTGTGCGAAAAACCGCTGGCTCGCACCCAGGAAGAAGCGCAAACGATGGTGGATGCCGTCGAGAAAGCGGGTGTCAAAAATACGGTTTGGTATAACTACCGCCGCATTCCTGCCGTGTCGCTGGCGAAACAAATCGTGGATTCGGGGAAGCTTGGCAAGATTTTTCATTACCGCTCCAACTTTCTGCAAGACTGGACGATCAGCCCCGATCTGCCGCAGGGCGGCACTGCCCTCTGGCGCCTCGACTCCGACGCTGCTGGTTCGGGTGTGACGGGCGATTTGCTGGCTCACTGCATCGACGCTGCCATGTGGATCAACGGCGCCATCACCGATGTATCGGCTATGACCGAGACATTTATTAAGGAAAGGGTACACCAGGATAGCGGTAAGGTACAGAAAGTCGGCATCGACGACGCCTGTATTTTTCATTGCCATTTCAAAAACGGTTCTCTCGGACAATTCGAGTCTACGCGTTACGCGCGGGGTCACAAGGCGCTGTTTACCTTTGAAATCAACGGCGAACATGCCTCCATCCGCTGGGATTTGCACGACATGAACCGCCTCGAGTACTTCGATCACGGTGATGAGGGCATTGTGCGTGGCTGGCGCTCGATCCTGATTACCGATGGCGACCAACCTTACATGGATCGCTGGTGGATACCCGGCACGAGTATTGGCTACGAGCATTCTTTCGTCCATCAGGTGGCCGACTTTTTCAAGAGCCTGGAAACGGGCGAAGAATGTCATCCAACCTTTCAGGACGCAATGGAAACGCAGAAAGTCTGCCAGGCCGTACTTGATTCTGCCGCTTCCCGAAGCTGGAAAGATACGGGTGTGGAGAATGATATTGGGTAAGAAGCTGTTGAATAAACTTCTTAGGAATAAAATACAGAGAAAGGCTCTTGGTACTTGATATCGAGAGCCTTTCTCTGTTAATAAGTCTCGGCCAATTTTGAGATGATGCTATTCCATGAGTATTTTGCCGAAAAATATTCTCTGATTTGGCTCGAATCCCCAATATTTATTAGATAAAAATGAAAAAAATCTATTCTTTCCTTTTTGCCCTACTTAATCTGGGTAGCCTTTGCCAAGCCCAGCAGCCCGTCAAGGAATCTAAGGGATTCTACCAGTTCCTGACCGACGACCCTAACCAAAAACCTTTTTACAGCGATCGTCAGGGTGTGATGGCCCAAAATGGCATGGTCGCTTCGGCGCATCCTGAATCTTCACGAGTCGGGGCCGATATTCTGAAAAAAGGCGGCAATGCCGTGGATGCAGCGGTGGCTGTGCAGTTTGCGCTGGCCGTGACCCACCCTTCGGCGGGCAACATCGGCGGCGGCGGGTTCATGGTGTTTCGGGCGGCTGATGGAAAGAGCTACACGCTGGATTTCAGGGAAAAGGCGCCGCTAAAAGGCGGTAAAGACATGTACCTCGACGCGGAGGGTAATGTAGTTCCCGGTCTAAGTACCCTGGGCCATCTGGCCAGCGGAGTACCGGGTTCGGTAGAAGGTATGGCGGTGGCGCATGCCCGATTTGGCAAATTACTCTGGTCAGAACTACTGCAGCCTGCTATCGACCTGGCCGAAAAGGGGGTAGTTCAAACCGACCGCGAGGCGCGGGGGCTGAATGCAATTAAAGCAAATGTACAAAAGGTAAACCCCGGTACCAGGTACTTTCTACGGACCGATGGCCGCGACTGGCAGGCCGGCGACACGCTGATGCAGCCTGATCTGGCAAAAGTCCTGCGCGCCATCCAGAAAAAAGGCAGCAAAGGGTTTTATAAAGGAAAAGTCGCGCGGCAGATTGCGCGGGAAATGAAAAAAAACAAGGGAATTATTTCTAAAAAAGATCTGAAAGAGTACCACGCCAAATGGCGGGAACCGATTATCGGCGACTATAAAAATTACAAAATCATCACGATGCCACCTACTTCGAGCGGTGGTGTGGCATTGATGCAATTGTTGCGACTGGTGGAACCTTATCCGCTCACCCGCTGGGGCTGGAACACGGATTCCACGGCGCAGGTTATGATTGAGGCTGAGCGCCGGGTCTATGCCGACCGGGCCAAGTTTCTGGGCGACCCGGATTTCGTGGACGTTCCGGTGGACAAACTCATCAGCTATGACTACCTGAAGAAACGTTGGCAGGACTTCAGCTTTGGGAAAGCTACCGATAGCAAGGCCGTCAGCGGTGGTGATTTGCCGGGTTACGAGAGCCTGGAAACTACCCATTTTTCCGTCGTGGATAAAGACCGGAACGCTGTTTCCATAACTACCACCCTCAATGGTGGTTATGGCAGCAAAGTCATCGTAAAAGGTGGTGGCTTTTTCATGAATAATGAAATGGACGATTTCAGTGTGAAAGCGGGCGTACCGAATATGTTCGGGCTGATCGGTAACAAGGCCAACGAAATCGCTCCTTCCAAACGCATGCTGTCGTCGATGACGCCAACCATAGTAGAAAAAGACGGAAAGCTTTACATGGTGGTGGGTACACCCGGCGGCTCGACGATCATCACGGCGGTGTATCAAACCATCCTGAACGTCCTGGAACATGGTATGACCATGCAGCAGTCGGTCAACGCCCTGAAATTTCACCACCAGTGGTTGCCCGATAAAACGGTTTTTGAAGCGGGAGCATTTACCGACAATACCATAGATAAACTACAAAATCGCGGCTATATCCTGGAACAACAGCGGAACACTATTGGTCGCATGGATTGCATTTTGCTGCTGCCCGATGGCTCGCTGGAAGGCGCTTCCGACCCCCGTGGCGATGACGTGAGCGTGGGGTACTGACACTTATTTTGTCAGGATTGTAAACTCTACCCGGCGGTTGGCCGCCTGGCCTTCGGGCGTGGCGTTGCTGGCAACGGGGCGCGCCTCGCCGTAGCCCTTGCTGGCAATTCGGTCAGGCTCGATGCCTTTGCCAATCAGATATTCGCGGACCGTGTCGGCGCGATCCTGGGAAAGTTTGAGGTTGGCCGCGTCACCGCCAACGTCGTCGGTATGGCCACCAAGTTCGATGGTCAGCTTGACGTTTTCAGTCATCGTGAGGGCGATGCGGTCAAGTTCGGGAAAGGACTCGGGCGTGAGCGTAGCCTTCGCAAACTGGAAAGAAATATTATTCAACCGCACAACTTGTCCCTCTTCAATAGGAATCAGTTTCAGTGACTTATTCGCAATCTCGCGAAAACCCTTCCCCTGAATGGCGGCCACCGAGTCGGTCAAATCCACGTTTTCGCCTTCGGCGATAAAATTGGGGGCTACGGCCCGCATGCTGTACTTTTTCCCATAGGGCAGCACGATTTTGTACTCACCCGTAATCGGATTAGTCGTGGCAGTACCCGCTTCCTCGCCGTTAGCCATATCCTCGTAGATAATCTGAGCCACCACGGGCTTGCCCGTTTTGGAGTCAATCACCTTACCACTGATCATTACGACTGGGTCGGGCGCGGGTGCTACAGGCTGCGTGAGGTTAGTCGTGTCTTTGCCATCGCCTTCATCACTTCTTCCCAGCGGAATTCGGACCACATCGCCTTTCCCAATGGTCTCATTGAAAGAAGTCATATAGGCAAAATCTCCCAGGGCCGAGACGGTGTAGTAAGCATCGTAGCCATCAGTATTCACCGCCGGACCCAGGTTGACGGGCTTCGACCAGCGTTTCCATGATTTGTCGATGCGCTTGCTGTAGTAAATATCGTTGCTGCCCTGTCCGCCGGGGCGATCACTGGAAAAGTAAATCGTGTAGCCGTCGGCAGCCAGAAAGGGGGTAGTTTCAGTGAAATCTTCAGTATTGATCTCCGGGCCGAGGTTCTGCGGCTTGGTCCAGGAACCGTTTTTTTGCTTAAAGCAGACGTAGATATCGTCCAGTTTGCTGTTTTTCTTTTCGCTGAAAGAAAGTACCAGTACTTTTCCGTCGTTCGACAGCACGCCGCAGTCAAACTGTCCCTTACTCATCTTCTCGTAGCCCGGAATGTCCAGTTTTTCGGGAGCGGACCAGCCGCGCGCCAACCGCTGGCTCGTGGAAAAGCCGCGCGTTTCGTAGCGCCCGTTGTTATAGGCTCCTTTTATCAGTATCGTATTGCCGTCGGGCGTGATACTGTACAGGCTGTTGTATTCCTCCTTGTTGAGCGGCGCGGGTAAGCGTCGCGCCAGTCCCCATTGTGCGCCATTGTTGATGGCTTCGGCAAACCAGATGTCCTGACTACCCTTATCGCCAAAGGAATTCTGTGGATGGCTGATGCGGGAAAAGTACAACGTTTGGCCGTCGGGAGAGATAACCGGGGCGATTTCGTTGTATTCCGAGTTAATCGCCTTTCCTAAGTTTTCGGGCTTTGCGGAGTTTTGAGCTTGGGAAAAAGGGGCAATCGCGATCTGTAAGAAAAAGAGGGCAGCTATCGAATGCCGGGCCAAAGTCTCATCATTCATAATTCATCATTATTCTGAGCGTAGTCGAAGAGCATCATTTCTCGACATACAACGTTTGGTCAAGCTCCTTATTTTCTGCTTTGTTTTGGAAGAACTCCGACATTTTCTCTAATAACTCCTCAACGGTTTCGGCAACCAGCATGAGTTCGCGGTTTTCCGGACGAAGAAAGCCTTCCTCTACCATCATATCGGTGTGAGCGATGAGGTGGTCGTAGAAGCCATTCGTATTCAGCACACCCACCGGACCGTGGAAAAGACGAAGTTGCGACCAGGCCAGGATTTCGAACAGTTCGTCCATGGTACCATAGCCACCGGGCAGCACGATCACACCATCCGATAATGATACCATACGGGCTTTACGCTCGTGCATGGTATCCACAAACTCGAGTTCGGTGAGGGTTTTGTGCGAAACTTCCAGCTTGGCCAGGAAATTGGGGATGATGCCCGTGACTGTACCGCCCTCCTCCAATGCGCCGTCGGCCACGCGGCCCATGAGGCCGAGGTTACCGCCGCCGTAAACGACATTTATACTATTTAAAGCCAAATGCTGGCCCAAGGCGTAAGCTGTTTGAGCGTAAAGAGGGTTTTTGCCGGGATTGGATCCGCAATAGACGACGATGGATTTCATGGGGTGGTGTTTGATGATTGCCCCAAACTTACGCATAATTCAAGATTCGCTCTTCCGCAACTTCACCAGTACAGATTTATAAATTGGCGTATTACTATGCTCCGCCACGGTGTCAATGGGGACCAGCACGTCGGTTTTGGAGAAACAAGGGCGATGCACAAACTATATAGAAATTCGATCATCAATCTCCTGTAAGACCATCATCAGTGTCATTTCAGGCGATTCGAGAATATTTTTTTCCTCATTCACGTGATTGTGATGCGGATGAGTTGCAATGTGTGGATGATGGAAGGCATTGTCCCAGCGCACTAGTAGTTTATAATCAGGCTTCATCCACTGAAAGGAGTATTTACGCTTAGTTGGCTGAATGACGTTGACCTCGGTGTATTCCAAAATGGATTGATCGATAAAAAATATCCTGATTTTCAGTTCCGTGATTTTTGGATTCTCCTGATCCTTCAAGACTTCATACGAGTCAATAATGTGGGCGAAAGAATCAATCAGTTCTTTCATGCAGCAATGGCCTCCAAATCGGCCTGATAGGCGTCAACTACATCGATGGCCGTTTCCCACAATATACTGTCATCCTCCTTTTCGATGATAGAGTACTTTCCCAAGGAGTCGAATTGCTCAACAAATGCGCGAAAATTCATCCCGTATTTTTGCTCGAATAAGTCTATCCTGGCCTGATAATAGGCCATGTTTTGTTTAATCAGGCTTCTGGCCTGCTCACGGGCGAAATTCTCGATTGTGGTGTACCCCAGGGACTGCACTGTACGACTAAGGGCAGAATTTTGTTCTTGTGTTTGCATTGCAATTATATTTCGGGGTGTCGAACAAATTTAGGCAAAGTCGCCGACATCAATCGATTCACCCTTTCCGCAACTTCACCAATACAGATTTATAAATCGGTGTATTACTATGCTCGGCCACGGTGTCAATGGGGACCAGCACATTAGCCTCGGGAAAATAGGTAGCGATGCAGCGCCGGGGAATGTCGTAAGCCACCAGCACAAAGGTCTTCGCGACGCGCTCCCGTCCGCCGTGGTCGTTGTGGATGTCCACAACATCGCCCGACGAAAAGCCCGCTTCTACAATGTCCTGCACATTCATGAAAACTACCCGGCGCTCGTTGTGAACGCCGCGGTAGCGGTCTTCCAGGCCGTAGATGGTCGTGTTGAACTGGTCGTGACTGCGGATGGTCATCATCAGGTACTCGCCGGGACCGGGCTGCGGAGCGGAAGCTTCGGCCACGTTGAAGTTGGCTTTGCCTGTTTTGGTCTCGAATACGCCGTGGCGGGCGGCGTTGGGCAGATAGTAGCCCGCGGGCTGGCGCACTTTGCGGTTGTAGTCTTCACAACCATCGATGACGCGGGCGATATCGTTGCGGATGTTGTCGTAGTGTTTCTGGTAACTATCCCAGTCTACTTTTGACTTTTCGCCCAGCGTCGCTTTGGCCACACCGCAAAGGATACGCGGTTCACTCCGAAGCTGATCCGAAATGGGATCAAGTACCCCACGCGAAGCCTGGATGACGCCCATCGAGTTTTCGCAGGTCACAAATTGCTCCGCACCATCATGGATGTCCTCATCGCTGCGGGCCAGCGTGGGCAGGATGATAGCCTCCTGTCCGTGTACCAGGTGGCTTCGATTGAGTTTGGTGGAAATCTGGACGGTGAGTTTGCACTGCCGGAGACCTTGCGCGGTGTAGTTGGTATCGGGCGTGGCCGAGAGGAAATTCCCGCCCAGCGAAAAGAACACCTTCGCCCGACCGTCGTGCATGGCGTGGATAGCCTTCACGGTGTCGAATCCTTCTTTTTCGGGTACTTCAAAGCCGAAAACTTCGCGGATATTCTCGCGCCATTCGGGTTTCACCTTTTCCCAGACACCCATCGTGCGGTCCCCCTGAACGTTGCTGTGTCCGCGCACGGGACAGACGCCTGCGCCGGGCCGACCAATGGCGCCTTTGAGCATGAGTAGATTAGCTATTTCCTTGATTGTATCCACCGAATTGGCGTGTTGGGTCAGGCCCATCGCCCAGCAGATGATAATACGTTTCTTGTTTTTGATGGCCTCGACTACTTCCTTTATTTTAGAAAGCGGTACGCCGCTGAGTTCGGCCAGCGCGTCTACATCCTGCCGCCGGAGGTGCGCCTCGTAGTCGGCGAAGCCGTGGGTTTTATTATTGATAAATTCCTGATCCAGCACCGTGCCGGGCGCTTTATCTTCTTCTTCCAGCAACAGCCGGGCCACCGCCTGCAGAAATGCCATGTCGCCGTTCATGCGGATTTGCACGAAGAGCTCGGCGAGTTTGTTATCCACGCTCAACACGCCCTTAACTGTCTGCGGATCATTAAAGCCGATCAATCCGGTTTCGTGCAACGGATTGACCCCGATGATCATGGCTCCGTTGCGTTTGCCCTTTTGCAGGGCCGTCATCATGCGGGGATGGTTGGTGCCGGGATTCTGGCCCATAATCATGATGATGTCGGTGTCGTAGAAGTCTTCCAGCATCACCGTTCCCTTACCGATACCGATCGACTCGCTCAGGGCCGTACCGCTCGACTCGTGGCACATGTTGGAGCAGTCGGGCAGATTATTAGTGCCGTACTCGCGTACGAATAATTGATACACAAATGCCGCCTCATTGCTAGCCCTTCCTGAGGTATAAAAAACTGCCTCGTCGGGCGAATCCAGCGCATTCAAATGTTCAGCGATTTTTTGAAAAGCCCCTTCCCAACTGATCGGTTGGTAGTGCGTCGCTCCTTTGGGCAGGTACATTGGCTCAGCCAGGCGGCCCTTTTTGCCAATCTCCAGATCAGTCAGCTGCGACAGGTCATAAACGGAGTTCTTGGCAAAGAAGTCCCCCCAAAGCGATTTACTGGTAGCTTCTTCGGCCAGTGCTTTCGCGCCATTCTCACAATACTCAGCCACGGGTGAGCGATGAAAATCAGGGTCGGGCCAGGCGCAGCTCGAGCAGTCGAAGCCGTCCTTCTGGTTCATTTTCAGGAGCGCCTTGTTTCCTCGCACCAGGCCGGCTTCTTCCACGACCATTTTAAGGCTGATGGCGACGGCTGTGGTACCGGCAGCGACGGTTCTGGGTTCATCAATTCTTAATCCGGTAAGGCGGGCGGGATTTTCGGCAGCGGGAGTTTTCAATTTTGAATGAGGTATTGATGGAACAAAATGACGCTATAAGTAGTCAAGCAAAAAGGTTCAGATCTTTCAGCTATCACTAAGGTACTTTGAAATTAACTCGCAATTCTTTCTACTCCCGAATACACATTGAATCGCGTATCCCGAAGAAAGCCGATCAAAACCAGCTTCATTTCCTTGGCCAGCTGCACAGCCAGCGTCGAGGGTGCCCCGACGGCGGCTACGAAAGAAATGCCGGCCAATGCCGCTTTTTGAATCAACTCGAAACTGGCCCGGCCGCTGAGCAGCAGTACTTGCGTGCGAAGCGGGTAGGTGCCAGTTTGCAGCGCGTGGCCGATAAGCTTGTCCAAGGCATTATGGCGTCCTACATCTTCCCGTAAGGACAGCAATTCGCCCTTTTGAGTGAACAGCGCCGCCGCGTGGAGGCCACCCGTACTGGCAAAGTCGGCCTGTCGCTCTCTCAATAACTCCGGCAGCCGATAAAGTGTTGGGGCCTCAATTGTCCAATGCTGTATAATTTCTGGCAGGGTACTTTCCACGCGCACAGCTTCAATGGAAGATTTGGCGCAAATACCACAACTGGATGTCGTATAAATATGGCGCTCAAACTGGGTGGGATCGAAGGGAGTGTCCTCGTGGAGAATGACCGAAACCCGATTAACATCTTCCTGCACCGCGCCGATCACTTGCTCGTAGTTCGTAATGATTCCCTCGCTCAGCAGAAACCCAAGCGCCAGCTCTTCATCGTGACCGGGTGTTCGCATCGTCACGGACAAATTTTTGATTTCCAGGTTCAGGCCATAGCGAATGCTGATTTCGAGCGGCTCCTCCACCGAGAGTAGGTCGTCCTGCGGCTGACTACGGCTGGCGGAGAATCGGGTGATGTTTACAGACTGGGTGGAAATGGTCATTAATGGGCTTATAATTTACCGTTTAATAAGTCAAAGATGAAACTTCTGTACATTAATCGGAGAATTGTTTTGGTTTAACTGTCAGATTATCAATTGTTTAATTGTTTATGCATTTCTGTCACGATTTTACCGCGATTTGAAACACTCATACAATAAACACAAGAAAGTACCCCGAAAGGTCGTTCCCATTCGTCTGAAAACAGTTTTTGGCCATGGCTAGCCTGGCATAGTTATTTACACCAGAAATAGTTTAGAAGCAAGTTTCGATTTTATTGAATCATTGAGATAACAAACCAACGGAAGAGAATGAGGGAACTGTGTACTTGTTTATTTTAATGTTTAACCAAATGTAAATCAAAATGCAAAACGAAGCGCAGAAAAAGCAAAGTACCGCATGGGCGATTGTAGCAGTTCTGGCAGTTGCCGTAGCGATGTTAGGCTTCCTCTTTTTTCAGCAACGCGCTGAATTGACCGACCAGGAAGCAACCGTGATGGAGAAAGTGCGGGAAGTCGCGGCCACGCGTACTACCTTGGACTCTATTTCCACGGTATTGAATATGAAAATTGCAGAAGTTGAGAAACTAGGTGGCGACGTAGCCGAACTAAACAAGGTAAAGGAGCAACTCGAAGCTGACAAGCTTGCCTTATCCCGCACCAAGAAGGTCGAAACGGGCAAGTACCTGGCAAAAATAAAGGAATACGAGAAGTTCCTGGGCGAAAAGGATATCGAAATAGCCCAGTTGCAGGAGCAAAATCAGATGCTGGCTTCTACCAACGATTCGCTTAATACGACCGTGGGTAGTTTGCGTACCGAGCGTGAGACGCTGGTACAGCGCCAGACTGAACTCTCAGATTCGGTGATGACCTATACGGCCCAAAACCAGATACTGTCGGAGAAAGTGAACCGCGCTGCTGCCTTGAAAGCACAGAATTTTAAAGTACTGGCTGTGACTTCCAAAGGTAAAACCCGCGACGACGACGCCTACAAAGCCAAGCGCGTAGACAAGATCAAGATGGTATTTGACCTGCCGGAAAACCCCCTTACACGTGAGGAGCGGAAAGATATCTATGTGCGCGTACTTGACCCCGAAGGAGCCGTGCTGTCAGACGACGCTATGGGTTCAGGAGAGTTTGAGGTCAATGGTCACGAAACCAAGTACACTGCTCGTGAGACGGTGGCTTACCAGAACAACAACCAGAAAGTCGAGATGATGTACGACAATTCTGCGCAATTCCGGCCCGGTAAATACAGCATCGAACTGTACGCTGAAGGCTACCGGATTGGCGGCGGTAATTTTGTTATCAGGTAAGGTTTTCACGAATAGTCAAAACAAGCATTACAGGAAAGCCGACTCGGAAGAGTCGGCTTTTTTTGTGAAAAGGCCGTAGATTGCTTCTGAATCAGAATTAGGACATTGTCTTGCTCCCTATTTGTCAAACTCAAACATGACCGAAAAACAACAGCGGTTTCACGCCGCATACCCCGGTTCTTTTTTTCTGACATCCGAAGAACCTGAACTGCTGGGTGAATTTTTGAAAAACATCGGCTGGATTTCGCCGGATGAGACCATCACCCTTATCGAAAAACCCGGTGAGGGAAACATGAATTACGTGCTGCGTGTCCGCACCGACCGCCAGTCGTTTATCGTCAAGCAATCACGTCCCTGGGTTGAGAAATATCCGCAGCTCGACGCCCCAATCGAACGAATTGTCGTGGAGGCGCAGTTTTACGACGCACTCTCTGAGGTCGGGGAATTGCAGGATTTTATTCCGGCGTTGAAAGGATTCCGGGCCGAACATTTTATTATGGCGGTGGAGGATCTGGGAAAGGCCTCTGATTTTACCAACATTTATAATAAATCAGTCCAAATCTCTCCAACGGAGCTGACGGACCTGGTGGGCTTCATTTCGGGATTGCACCAGGTTTCTGCCGCTGAAATACGGGAGCCTTTTCCCGATAATCAGGAACTGAAAGAGCTTAACGCCGAGCATATCTTCAACTATCCTTATCTGGAAGATAATGGGTTCGATCTTGACAGCGTTCAGGCGGGTTTGCAGGCTTTGGCCATGACCTACAAGCAGGACGAAGCTTTGAAAAAGAAAATTAAAAGCCTGGGCAAGATCTATTTAGGGAAAGGAGACACCTTGTTGCAGGGCGACTACTACCCCGGCAGCTGGCTCCGAACCGCAGCTGGCACCAAGATCATTGATCCGGAATTTGCCTACCTGGGCCGGGCAGAATTCGATATGGGCGTGCTGGTAGCACACCTGAAGATGGCGCAGACGGATGACGCCGTCATCGAAGCGGGATTGATTCATTACAAACGAATAGGGCAAAATTTCGACCACGGACTATTCGCCGGATTTTGCGGGGCCGAGATTCTGCGCCGGATCATCGGACTGGCACAGCTGCCATTGGACTTGTCGCTCGAAGAAAAGGGATATTTATTGACCTGGGCTGCCGAATCGGTCCTGAATCCCCAGATGAATACCTTTATGAAAACCGACACTAGCGATATTTCCCGGAGTACAACCCTTAGAAATCATGATTGACTTCCTAAGCAGATACTGGCGCGTACCAATTCTGGCCTCTGTGATGCTGGTCTGCTCACCGATAGTAGAGGCTCAGACTACCAATGGACTTTCCAAACAACAATATTATAATAAAGTACTAGGTTTGTTGGTCGGGTCAGCCATCGGTGACGCCATGGGTGCACCGACCGAAATGTGGCCGCGGCGCGACATTGAAGTAGAATACGGACGGGTTTATAAACTGGATTCGATGGTCAGGGCGCCCTCGCCCGAAGGTACCTGGAAGTACAACCTGCCTGCCGGTGGAACCACCGATGACACGCGCTGGAAGAAACTTACCTCTGAATATATCCTTACCCAGAAACTACCCCAACTCGCTCCCCAGGCATTTGCCGATCACATCATCCGGCAGTACCAGAGCGACATCAAAAACCTGAAAAATACCGAAGGCTTCGATCCCGAACCTTACGAGGAGGCCATCATGCGTATGGCGTGGCTGCAGGAATGGGCCAAAGTGGCCAAACCCTTTCGCGAGAACAATTTAAAGGAATATGCCGACGCCCTGAGCAGATTTTACGGTGGGGAGATGGTTTGTGCGGGCTTGCTCTATGCGCCCGTTGTGGGGGCGGCAGTTCCTGGTGACCCGGCGCTGGCTTACGCGCAGGCCTACGATTTGTCTTTCTTTGACATCGGTTATGCGCGCGATATCACCGCCCTGGCGGCAGGCATGACTTCCGCTGCTTTCGACCCCAAAGCCACGCCGGAAAGCATTATGAGCGTGAACCGGACGGTGGACCCGAAGGGGTACTTTAGGAGCCGGCTGGTGGGGCGGCGGGCTTACGCATTTTACCAAACTGCCCGTAACATAGCCTATGATTTTCACCAAACACAATTGACCGACTTGCCGGATAGCTACACCGTCCCGCAGGCATGGAAGAGCCTGACTCCGCTCGAACACTACCGAATCACGCAGGCTTTCGCTCAACTCGACAAACTCAACGAAGACTTGCCTTTCCATGCGGCGGAAATCATGCTGATTACGGAAACCGCGCTGCTTTGCCACGATTTTGATTTCGAAAAAAGCCTGGCATTCATCATCAATTACGGTCGTGACAACGACACCGTGGGAGCAGTGGCGGGGGCGATTTTAGGAGCTTACTGGGGAGCAGACAAACTACCTGCGCGATCATCGAAACTTGTGAAGGACGTGGCCAAAAGCGAGTTGGGAATCGACCTCGAAAAACTGGCACAGCAGATGACGGATAAACTCTATTGATTTTCCTGGGATTCGAGCTGCTCCAGCATTTCATCGAGGGTGACATTCTTCTCGGCGAAAAGCGATTTGTGAAATACATGCAGCTTTTGCAGCAGGTGCATCAGGTGTAGTTTTTCGACGGTGGAGAGCGGACCTCCCACAAGGTTGGCCGATTTTTTCATGGATTCCAAAGCGGCAAAAAACTCCTGCTTCCCTTTCAATGTGATGGAAAGCAGCTTGCTGCGTCCATCGTTTGGGTCGTCTTCCTGCGTGACGAAGTTGTTTTTTTGCAGCCGCTTAATGATTTCCATCCCCGATGTTTTCTCGTGGGCGTTGAGCTCAATCAGCTCGGTCTTGGTGCAGTGGCCGAGTTCCATTATTTTGCCCAGGTACAAAAAATCGTCGACCGTAGTGAGCGGGCTGTTTTCGAGGGCGATTTTGGTATAACTTTTGGAAAAGCGATACAGATGAGCGATATATTGCGCAAGGGAAACATTCAACAGTTCCTCGTCGGTAACTTTGACGGCCGTTTCCGGCTTGTTGATCGAATAGCTGAGATAATCCACGAAATTGCCCATCGTGGTGCCACTCTCACCTTGTGGTAACTTCTCGAAATCTTCGAGGTGTTCGAGAAGTTGCTTAATAATAGAGTAATTCATTGATCAATAGGTCTAAAACCTACTAAATGGTTGGTGGGATACTGATAATAGTCTTTTTTTGATTCAAAGGTAAACCTTAGAATGCAGATTCGGTTGTTGTAACATAAAGTGCAAATTGACCTCCGTTGTTCAAACCAGTCCCTTTTCCCCTCATGCACAGCCCCTCAAATTGTCTGAAAGGCTTATTGATTTTTTTTCTTGTTTCTGTTTATAGCCAGGTATCGGCGCAGAATGCCGGTACAGTCATCGGCACAGTGAAAGATGGTAAAACGCGTGAAGCGCTGGTCGGCGTCACGATACAGGCTGAGGGGACCAACGCTGGCACTACTACCGACGTCGAAGGAAAGTACCGTCTGGAACTACCCGTGGGTAGCTACAACCTCAAAGCGACCTTCGTGGGATACGCTCCCCTAACCAAGTTCAACGTGGTGCTTACTTCCGGTAACGCCCAGCAAATCAACTTTGACTTGCTGGAAGAGGCCGTTCAACTGGAAGCCGCCACTGTGGTACTTAACCGGTCAGTGTCGGTGGCGACCGCCGAAACGCCGAACTCGGTGCAAAAGCTCACCACTGAGGAAATCAAAAACAATCCCGGTGGCAACTTCGATATTTCGCGGGTCATTCAGGTGCTGCCCGGCGTGGGCGGTACGGCCGGGTCGGTGGGTGGCTTTCGCAACGATCTCATCATCCGGGGCGGCGGACCCAACGAAAACGTGTATTATCTGGACGGGATCGAGATTCCGGTGATCAACCACTTCGCCACGCAGGGTAGTTCGGGCGGGCCGACGGGTATCCTGAACGTGTCGTTTATCGAGGACGCTACATTGAGTTCCAGTAGTTTCAACGCCCGCTACGACAATGCGCTGTCATCAGTGCTGCAGTTCAAGCAACGCACGGGAAACCCCGATCAGTTTCAAGGGAACGTCCGGGTGAGTTCCACCGAAGTAGCCGGAACGGTAGAAGGACCAATTTCTCCCAAAACTACCTACCTGGCTTCGGTCCGGCGGTCGTATTTGCAATTGCTTTTCAAAGCCATCGACCTGCCTATCCGGCCCAACTACTGGGATTTTCAATACAAAGTCACGTCCAGACTCAACAAGAAAACTACCCTGACTGCCATTGGGGTAGGGGCCATCGATGAGTTTACGTTTGCCGTGCCGCAGGAATCCTCACCAGAGAAAGAGTACATATTACGTTCCAATCCGAGCATTAACCAATGGAACTACACCGTCGGCTTTTCGCTGCAACGGTTGCTGGAAAATGGTTTCATGAATATTTCGGCGAGCCGGAATATGTTCGACAACCGCCTCGACCGCTTCGAGGACAACCGCACGGGCGACGAGAGTGCCCGCGTACTCAGGAGTCAGTCCCAGGAGATTGAGAACAAATTACGGCTCGACGTGAATAAGTTTTTAGGGAAATGGGAATACAGCTACGGTGCGGTGCTGCAATACGTGAAGTATAATAACGACTTTTTCAATCTGTTGCGCCGTCCCGTCTTCGGTGATGACGGTAATGTGGTGTCACCGGGAAGTAGCTTGCTATTTGACACGGCGATTGATTTTTTTAAGTATGGAGCCTTTTTTCAAGCAACCAGAAAATTGGCCGATGATCGCCTGACGCTTTCCGGGGGCATTCGTACGGACATGAATTCGTTTACCGACACGGGCAACAATCCCTTGAACACGCTCAGTCCGCGCGCCTCGCTCAGCTACCAGCTTAACGAAAAATGGCGCGTGAACGGCTCGTTGGGCCGATATTTCAAGATTCCGATATACACGGTGCTGGGCTACCGGGAGCGTCCGCCCGTTTTCGAGGCCGACTATCAATACGTCAACCGCGACAATGAATATATCCGCTCCGACCATGTCGTGCTTGGCGTCGAATTTGTGCCGCGCGCTACGACGCGCATTACCGTAGAGGCTTTCAACAAGCGGTATGCCAACTACCCCGTGTCGGTGCGTGACGGCATTTCCCTAGCCAACCAGGGCGGCGAGTTCGGGGCCATTGGCAACGAAAACGTCACAAGTACCGGAGCTGGTCGGAGCCGGGGTATCGAGTTTTTTATCCAGCAAAAACTGAGCGGTAATTTCTTTGGCGTTTTGAGCTATACCTTTTTCAATTCGGAATTTACGGGAGCTGATGGCGTGTACAAACCTTCGGCCTGGGACACGCGGCACCTGGTTTCGACCCAACTGGGCTATAAATTCAAGCGCGGCTGGGAATTGGGCGGCAAATTCCTATTCCAGGGCGGCGCACCCTACACGCCTTTCGACTTGACCGCTTCGCAGCGCAACTACGCGCTTATCGGTACGGGCGTACTCGACAATGATCGCCTTAACAGTCAGCGGCTCCGGGCCTTCAACCGATTCGATTTCCGCATTGATAAGAAGTGGAACGCCAAGCGCTTTTCTGTAGATGCCTTCATCGACATTCAGAACCTGTTTCTGACCAAGAACCCGGCCTTCCCGCAGTATACCTTCGAGCGTACAGAAGACAATTCCGGCTTCAAAACTACCGATGGAGGTACTTTACTGTCCGATGGAAGTAATGCGATTCCACTAATTCTTCGGAATGAGGATGCGACGGTGACACCGGCGTTGGGGCTGGTGGTGGAGTTTTGAGAACTATTTGCAATACTTCTTCTTCCAGAATTGCCACCATTTTCTTTTGACAATAGTCAGCCCGCCACCGGAAATAACTTTCTGGGATTTTCGGGGAAATGAGGACAATTCAATGATACTAGGAAAAGTCTCAATCGTAGCTCTGAAAGTTGTATCTCCGCTCTGAGGGTGTATGACCATGTATCGTATCTCCCGGGTGGCCGCACTATCCGGTACAAGGAGCTTGAAGTACCCGTCATCGTCGGTGGCGGCAAGGTAGCTTTTTCCCATTGCCATTGGGTGCACGAATGCATTGACGACTGGCGCTTTATTCTCGGCAGATATGACACGGCCGCTGATCCAGTTTTGCTGCGAGTAGTGGGGACTTGCCTTCGCTTCTTTTAAAAACTTCTCCTGTTGTGTTGGTGGCTCGACCATTGCCATTGGCTCCCGCACAATCAGTTGCTGTGCCTTACTCCCGGCAGCAGAAAACAGGAACAGACCGGTCAGCAATCGGAACAGCCGACCTTTATTCGATGGCTCGGCGTTGCTTACCAGGAAACGGTTCATCTGGCTTTCTTCCAGGCGGCCACACAAATTCCCGCTCGACTTTTTGAGAATCGCCAGTACCTGGTCGTCCGAAAGGCTAGTGAAATCGATGACATTTTTGGCGCAATTGGCGCAAAAACGGCCCGAATCGGTGGGGGACATCTCAGCCCAGCTTTCGGGGCAGGGATTTTCGATTTTCAAAAGGTAGTTGGAACGTTTCATTTCATAAGAAGCAGATTATGATACGCCAATATAACATTTTAAGACTTTAAAGTACCTGTCAGCGGCTGGCGCGGATCGGGAAAATTCTTGGAGTGCGCCGAGACGCTGTTCATGAAATCTACCTTCACTTTATCGCCGTCAAAAGTCAGTGTAATCTGGTCGCCGTGAATGGCGGTTACGAACTTCATGTTCAGCTGCAGCGTACTTTCATCGGTCCAGGTGGCCGTTCCGGCTATTTTGGAAGGGGTTTCCAGACGAGTGGGTACAGGAAAGAGGAGCTTCCTTTCTTCGGGGTTAAGTACCCACTTCTCCCAGCCAAAAGTCACTTTCTCCACGCCCTTGGGCGTTGTCATTTTCAAGACACAATTTTTGGGATAAAAGCCGACCGCCAACTGACTGATTCCGTAAGGATTTTTATCCAGTTTAAAAGGTTTATCGCTGTATCGGGTCGCCAGATCGGAGCTAACAGATCCTCTGGAAACGGGAAGCGACAATTGGCTGATTTCTTTTTTCAGGAACCCCTGCTTCACGGCATTTTCCGGTAGAGTACCATCAGAAAAAGCGGGCAGGAGCGTCTCGTAGGCAATATTCATTGATTTTTGCAGATCCCAGCTTTCGCTGGTCATGACCAGCACGGCGTCTTGCTCAGGCATCACGAAGCAGAACTGTCCGTAGGCACCGTCGCCCCGGTAAAAGCCCGGCTTGCAGCGCCAGAACTGGTAGCCGTAGCCCTGCGACCAGTCGCTGTCGCCCTGCTGAGATTCGGTTTGCTTGCTGGTCGCTTCTTCAATCCAACTGGCGGGCAGGAGTTGCTTGCCGTCCCATTGGCCTTTTTGCAAATAAAACTGCCCGAACCTGGCGATGTCCTCTGTCTTGACGCGTAAGCCGTAACCTGCCGTGTTGAGACCCTGCGGCGATTTTTCCCAGTCGTAGCCTGTAATGCCGAGTGGCTTGAAGAAACGCGGTTCCAGGTACTCTTCCAGCGTCTTTCCCGTCACGCTGTGCAGAATCGCCCCAAGAATGTAAGTCGCGCCGGTATTATATACGAAATGACTGCCCGGTGCATGGGGTACGGGCTGCGCCAGAAACGTTTTTACCCAGGATTGCTCCCCGGCACTCCGCAGAGCAGGCAGCGTGTCGGCATCCTGCCCGGTGTTCATCGTGAGCAGGTTCTTGATTGTCATGGCCTGCAGGTTCTCACTTGGACTGGCCGGGGCTTCCTTGGGGAAGAATTTCAGGACCGGATCGTCCACCGAAATTTTCCCTGCACTTACCAGAAAGCCGATGGCCGTGCTGGTGAAGCTTTTGGATAGTGAGTAGAGCGTATGCTTATATTCCGGCGCGAAAGGATCCCACCAGGCTTCTGCAACTACTTTTCCATGCCGCAGGAGCATGAAGCTGTGCCACTGCAAATCGGACACCTGGATAGCTTGCAGAAAATTCAGAATTCCCTCCGTGTCTACTCCCTGGGATTCGGGAGTCGCGCGCGGCAGGCCTGACGCTAATGGCCGGGCAAATTCAAAGGAGGAAAGTGTGGCGAAGCCGACCGAACTCAGGCTGGCGATCTTGACGAAATTGCGACGGGTAGTTTGCATATAAATTCAGGATTAATCGTTACTCATCGCTTTCAGCCTTCCAAAAGCTGAAAACGTTTGACTCAAAGCTTATTCTTGTTCCCAAGTCGTGGGAACACCTTAGTAGGAATAAGGAATCCCCTTTGCTAAACGTCGCATCCACTGCCGTTTGGGGGCATTCGGAGATAAAGCCGCCCTGTATTGTTGCGTATCGAAATTCCATACTTTTTCAGCAGCATTAGAGTCCCAAAGTTCGGTATGTGTTCTTATAGCTTCCGTGATACTACCGTAGGGGTTGCCTATGGGGCCAACCGCAGCCATTGCCGCCTGACCCAACGAAGCAGCCACAGCCGGTCCTTTCGATCTCGTAAATAGCTCACTTCCTCGCACAATTAACACAGCATCGACACCAAGTAATCTGCCCAGATCAGCAGGCTCATAAAGTGATACAGTAGCTAAGTCGATGTTGTTTTCAGACAATATTTTGTTTGTCAAATCTGTGGGCTGGTATTTCATTTTACCAAGGCTGGCTTTGGTAAGTTGATCGTATATTTCCCGTTGGAAAACAATCGATTGGGCAGATGATACTCGTTGCCTCTCGTCTTCTGAACCACTTTTGGATTCACTCCAAAACATAGGGTCTGGTGGTAGAATCGCAACAGTTCGATGGTTGTCTGTAAGTTCGCGGATCGGCCTGGTGTCACGGTATTGAACACTGGGGATTCGTTGCCCATACGAAGGTTCTTGCCCTAGAAGGCAAACCATGAGTAAACAGGTAGTTGGTAAGAGAAATTTTATCATGGTAGATTTTGATAGCAACCATTTAAGTAACAAGACTAAATTCAAGTACTTCTCCGCAAATATCGTCTTTTTAGTGCCTGATCCAAGCTGCGCTAAACGCCATCAGCGTTCAATCATTTAAGTATGCCTTAGCCAGTTTTTTACCTCGGTACATTCATCTCTACGCCCAGCGGAAGCGGGTCGCCAAATACGGGGTCACCCTCGGCATCGAAAGTGAAAGGCTGCATCCGAGGGGCGCGCTTGCCGCCGCAGCCCTGGCCCGGCTCGGCGTTGGCATGGTAGAGGATCCAGTTCTGCTTGCCATCGGGCGATTTGAAAAAGCTGTTGTGGCCCGCCGCGTAAGTACCTTTCACATCCTTGGCCCAGAAAACGGGTGTCGGATGTTTCTTCCATGATTTTGGATTCATCAAATCGGCATTGGGTTCGGCGTATACCATACCTAAGGCGTAAAAATCGGTCCAGCAGCCGCTGGCCGAGAAGATAATATTCACCCGCCCGTTGGGGCTGGCGAGGTACTGCGGCCCTTCGTTGACCAACACAATCGGCTTATCGTCGGGGCCGGGACGAGTCAACAAACCATGCTGCTCCCAGGCGTAGCGCGGGTCGGAAATGCGGACGCGGTTGCCGACGCAGGTCCAGGGATTACTCATCTTGCACAAATAAATATCCTGCCGCCCGTTCTCGTCCCCTTCCCAACCCGACCAGGTAAAGTACATCTGACCTTTGTGCTCGAACACCGAGCCATCGATGGCCCATTTGTCCTGCGGGGTTTCGAGTTTACCCTTCATCGTCCAGGTACCTGTCGTGGGGTCGGATGATGGGTTTTCCAGGACGTACATGCGGTGGTTGCGATTTTGTCCGTCGTCGGCGGCGAAGTAGATGTACCACTTGCCACTCAAAAAATGCAACTCGGGGGCCCAGATTTCCTTGGAATAGGGACCCGTAGCGGGCGGCGTCCAGACCGTCACCTTATTAGCCTCGGGTAGTTTTGCGAGGTCTTTTGTTTTCCAGATGTTCAGGTCTTTTCCCGTCGTGTGCATGTAGTAGTAGTACCCATCGTGGTAGATTGACCACGGGTCGGCTCCGGCGGGCAACAGCGGATTTTTGAAAGTCTGGGCGTGGAGGGTAGAGGAGGTGAGGAGGAAAAGGAAGAGGATTTGTCGTTGTAAGGCTTTCATAGCGCTGGATTTCAGAATCGTCGGACTTGTTTGGGAAAAGACTTGTGAAGAAAATTTATACTTTGTGGTTTGGTAAGGCAACCTTTGCTGAACAAGAAGGAAAAACAGTCCATATGACCTCTATTTCTCCCGACCTCCGCACGGTCCGCGTGACCCGCTACGTGACGCCGCTGCGCGAGGGCGGCTCACTTCCTGCCATCGCCGAGGCCGACGATGGTTTCCTGTACGTCCTTAAATTTCGGGGCGCAGGACAAGGCCGCAAAGCACTCATCGCCGAAATTATCGGTGGCGAACTGGCGCGTACGGTTGGCCTCAAAATGCCCGAACTGGTTTTTGCGGAACTCGATGCCGCTTTCGGCCGCAGCGAACCCGACGAGGAAATCCAGGACCTGCTCAAAGCGAGTGTCGGCCTGAATCTGGGCCTGCATTACCTGTCTGGGGCCATTACTTTTGATCCGGCCGTAACCATGGTTGACGCACAGCTGGCTTCACGCATCGTGTGGCTCGATGCCCTGCTGCTCAATGTGGACCGCACCGCCCGGAACACCAATATGCTAATCTGGCACAAAGAACTATGGCTCATCGATCATGGGGCCGCCCTTTACTTTCATCACGCCTGGCAGAATTGGCAAGAGTACGTCGCGAAGCCCTTTGTCCAGATCAAAGATCACGTGCTTCTTCCGCAGGCCGCACATCTGGCCGAGGTGGACGCCGAAATGCGTACTCTGCTGACCGCTGAGGTTATCAGCGCGATCGTCGCCGCTATCCCTGATGATTGGCTCAATCAGGAACAGGAAGAAGCCGATGCCAGCGCGATGCGGGAGGTCTATGCACAGTTTCTCAACCGCCGGATCTCGAATTCCGAAATTTTTGTCCACGAAGCCCAAACCGCCCGACATGGACTTATTTGAGTATGCCACTATCCGGGTCGTGCCACGCGTGGAACGGGGGGAATTTATGAATGTGGGGGTAGTTTTGTTTTGTAAGAACCAGAAATTTCTGGCGGCTAAAATCGCCGTGGACGAGCAGCGACTAAGCGCCCTGTTTCCCGGAATAGAAAAATCAGAGGTCGGGCAACACCTGCAATCGTTCGAGAATATCTGTGCGGGCGACGCATCCAAAAGTCCCATCGCTGCGCTCGATTTCGCTTCCCGTTTCCGCTGGCTCACCGCCCGGCGAAGTACCATCATCCAAGCCTCCGAAGTACATCCCGGCCTTTGCCAAAATGCGGGAGAAACTTTGACAAAGTTGTTTGAGCAATTAGTTCTATACTAAATGGTTTTTTGTAATACCAAATTCCGTACTTTCGCCGCGCAACCGAAGTTCACCAACTCATTAACGGAATCTCCAAAATAATCTATTATGAAAAAGCTTTTCCTTCTGCTCTTTCTGGGTAGTCTGAGCGCCTTTGCCCAGGACAACGGCTACCAAACCCCGCCCCAGGCCCTGGCCGAGCTCGTTACCGCCAAACCCACGCCCACTGTCAGCGTAGACGGCAAGGGCGAGTGGATGCTGCTCATGCAGCGCAATACGGCCACCACGACCATTGCCGAACTTTCCGAACCGGAGTTCCGCCTGGCCGGACTGCGCCTCAATCCCGCTACCAACGGACCTAGCCGAGCCACCTACATCAACGGCCTTACGCTGCGCCGGGTGAAGGGTGGGGCCGACGACGTGGCCATCAAAGGCTTGCCGAGTGAGGTCAAATTGTCCTACATCCAGTGGTCGCCCGACGATAGTAAAATAGCTTTTACCAACACCACCGATACCAAACTGGAACTGTACGTACTGGACGTGGCTACGGCCACCGCCCGTAAAGTAAGCGACCTTGCCCTGAGCGCGGTGCTGGGGACTCCCTTCCGCTGGGTGAGCGACAGCCGGTCGTTCATCGTCCGCGCCATCCCTGCCGCCCGTGGCGAAGCGCCCGCCATCAGCCGGGTGCCCGACGGGCCGACGGTGCAGGAGAACCTCGGGGAGAAAGCAATGGCGGCCACTTATCAGGATTTGCTCAAAAACCCTAACGACGAAAAGCGCTTCGAGTACTTCACGACTTCGCAAGCCATGAAGCTGAGCCTCGATGGCACTGCCACGCCAATCGGCCCGATGGGCATGGTGGCCACAGCGTCGCCCTCGCCCGATGGAAAGTACGTGTTGCTCGAAACCATTCACCGTCCGTTCTCGTATCTGGTGCCCGTGTATCGCTTCCCGCAGCAGACGGACGTGTATTCGATCGATGGGAAATTGGTAAAAACCCTTAACGACAGTCCTTTGCTGGAAAACATGCCCTGGGGACGTGATGCCGTGGCCAGTGGCCAGCGCAACCATGACTGGCGCGATGATGCTCCCGCCACAATTTATTGGGTAGAAGCCAAAGACGGCGGCGATCCCAAGAAAAAAGCGGATATCCGCGATATCGTGTACAGCCTGGAAGCCCCTTTTTCCAGCACGCCCAAAGAACTGTATAAAGCCGCTTTCCGCTTTGGCGGCGTAACCTGGGGCGATGCCCAAACAGCCCTTTTCTCGGAGCGCTGGAACGAAACCCGCAAAACGATTACCAAGCTGGTCAACCCGTCGAACCCGGCCAATCCTACGGTGCTGTTCGATCGGTCTTCGGAAGACCGCTACGGCAATCCCGGTACGCCCGAAATGACCAAAAATGCCTATGGCCAGTACGTCATGTTCATGACTCCCGCCAAGGAAATCTATCTGACGGGCCAGGGCGCCTCACCCGAAGGCGACCGTCCCTTCGTGGATCTTTTGAGCCTTACTACCAAACAAACCAAGCGTTTGTGGCGTTCGGAAGCGCCTTTCTTCGAGCGTCCTATCAGCATCCTGGATGCCGGCAAAGGCATATGGCTGACGAGCCGCGAGTCGCAGGAAATGCCGCCCAACTACTTCATCCGCGATTTGAATCCCGCACCTAAAAAAGGCAAGAAACCCGCTGGCGATGCGCTGACGCAAATCACGTTTTTCCCGCATCCTTACCCGCAG
The DNA here is from genome assembly GCF_014651615.1 of Persicitalea jodogahamensis. GTDB lineage: Bacteria > Bacteroidota > Bacteroidia > Cytophagales > Spirosomataceae > Persicitalea > Persicitalea jodogahamensis. The sequence goes on from NZ_BMXF01000001.1 coordinate 1,056,608, forward strand.
TTCAAGGACATCCAGAAAGAGCAACTCCGCTACAAGCGTCCCGACGGCGTGGACCTGACGGCCACCTTACTGCTGCCACCCGGATACAAAAAGTCCGACGGGCCACTACCCACCTTCCTGTGGGCTTATCCCGCCGAATTCAAGAGTGCGGATTTGGCCGGCCAAGTCAATGGTTCACCTTATACATTTAACCGCATCAGTTACTGGACAGGCGCTGCCTTTGCCGTGATGGGCTACGCGGTGCTGGAAAATGCTTCTATCCCCATCATCGGTGAGGGCAAGGAAGAACCGAACGATACCTACGTGGAGCAACTCGTGGCCAGTGCCAAAGCTGCCATCGACGAGGGGGTTCGCCTGGGTGTGGTGGATGCCAGCCGGGTAGGGGTGGGCGGCCACTCGTACGGAGCCTTTATGACGGCCAACCTGCTTTCTCACAGCAATCTATTCAAAGCGGGCATTGCCCGCTCGGGAGCCTACAACCGCACATTGACTCCTTTTGGCTTTCAGAATGAGCAGCGTACTTACTGGCAGTCGCCGGAGGTGTATAATACGATGTCGCCATTCATGAATGCCGACAAGATGAAAACGCCGCTGCTGCTCGTCCACGGCGAGGCTGACAACAACACGGGTACTTACCCGATCCAGTCGGAGCGGTACTTCAATGCCCTGAAAGGAATGGGCGCCACGGCCAAGCTGGTGTTCCTGCCCTACGAAAGCCACGGCTACGCCGCGCAGGAATCCATCTTGCACATGTTGTATGAGATGAACGGCTGGATGGATAAGTATGTGAAAAATGCCGACGCTAACGCGCCCAAAACATCCAACTCCCCCGCGCGGATGGGAGGATCATCGAACCGGTAATAGAACAATCCGCCGCGTTTGACTGGCGGTGTGATCAGAATAGTAACAGGGCTTCGGAATATCCGAAGCCCTGTTTTTTATGCCTGCAAGTAAAGATTTTCACTAGTATATTTTCCGGAAAGTTAGTTACTTACCTTCTGAATTATCCATCCTATCCCCCAGCCACCATGAAACAAGCTCAATTCGTTCTCGTAGTATTTTTTATTTTTTCTGCCTTACCGGTTTGCGCGCAGGAACTCATTCAGCGCCCGCTCATCAAACCTCCTACCGAACAGCAGGTTTTTGAAAAGGAAGTGAAGCATGATACTGCCTACGCCCGACAATTTCGAGTCAAAAGCCAGGTGATCGCTGCTAAATCGAAGCAGCCGGTTGCCGGCGCTTTCGTCAAACTACCTGTTGCCAACTACTCGATTCATACGGATTCTCTGGGTAGTTTTTCAATACTTCTTCCCGATAGTCTGGTTGGCCAGCCACTGCATCTTGTCGTGGCTCACCCTGAGTACGGGCGTTTGGCCTTGGATGTCAGTTCAGGTACTTTTCCGGCAGTGATTAGACTGCCTCCGGCTCCGCCGAGGAGGGTGGAGGTAGTGGAGTAGTGATTCGCCACGCCAGCCACGGTCAGACGCTCATTGACATGTCCAGGCAGAGGGAACTATGTTGCAGGGAACAAATAAAGGATGGCGGGGAGAACCGTCTTGATTGGTGAGGAGTACTTTGGCGTTGGGAATCAGTTTGCTCAGTTCTTGATCGCGGCCCATTTGGCGGACAAGCGGGAATTCTCCCCACGCGAAAATAATTTCTTTACTCAGGGCGGCAAAATGGAGAAGCCACCCATCGTTCTCGCTCAGACTACCAAAATCATCCAATTCATTCGGATTTGTGGTTATGCAAGGAAAGCAATTCAGTATGTATATTCCACCATAACCCCAACGGCGCGCAAATGCCTTGACACGCCGGATTGTAGCATCATCCCGGTACTCGTCAGCGGTGGAAGGATTGAGCCCAACGAACATTACTTTGGATTTGGCGTCATCCCAAATCCGCCACAATGCATAGCGGTATTTCCGGCAATCGGAAAACTTTGCACCCGTCTGACGGTCGATTTCTCTATATGTCCCAATGGGAAATTCCATATAATTTTTTTTATAAAAAATATGCCAGCATTGGGATAAAATTGATAAAAATATTCAGTAAGGAACTATACCTACAATAATCTGACGATGCCTGTCAATAAAAAGAGGCTATCGACTGCATGCTCATAGCTATGCGGACTACCTCGCTGGTAGCAGACGAAGTCGGGGAAGATCTCTATAGTGACTTCCCAAGTCATTGAGCGTAAGGTAATACGCGCAAAAGTTTCAGATTTGCGCAGGATTTAGAGGCTTTGTGCCGAAAGTGGAAGGCAGCCCTAACTAACTACCCGGATGTCAGGTGTGTAACAAAAGGAGAAATTGATGGCACGACAATAAGCAGGGATTTTTCCTTGCGGTTCGCTTACCACGTAATGTCCACGACCTCCAGTTCCCGCACCTCCCTACCCAACCGTAGCTCCGCCACTTCTCCTACTTTCTTGCCCGTTACAGCCACAGCGATCGGTGCCACAAAAGCGATTTTCTTTTTTTGAATATCGGCCTCGTCCACGCCTACGATCTGGAATTGCTGGGTCTTGCCAGCTACTCTTAGCGTCACGGTAGCCCCGAAACGCACCGCATTGCGCTCGGTATCGTCCGGGGTGAGCAGCACTGCCGAGTTGATACGCTCCTGTAGTTGTAGCATCTTGCCGTTAAGGACGGTAGTGGCGATGCGCTGTTCAGTTTCGTTTTCAAGTGCAAGATTATCTTTCTCTGCCTGCAGGGCCATCTGCTCCGCTAGCAGCTCCTCCAAACCGTGAGAGGTCACGTAGTTGGTGACGCCCGGCGGCAAGGCCGAGCGCGGCGGGATTACAGGAATTTCTTCCTGATCGCCTTCTTTGACAAATCCTCTGCTCATGGTTTTGCTTTTAAACAAAAACGGTACAAAAACATTGCCAGGCGATTTCTAATATAAAATTCCCTCCCACTACAAAGCGAGTGAGAGGGAATTTCAAGTTTACCAGCCAGTTGGTTGACCCGCCACCTATGCAAAAAAGCTTGGGCGGTTAAAATCGGCGGAGTCCCAGGACGAATCCCGTCGGCGCAGTGCCTGAGCGATCCTGATGATCTGCTCGCCACTACGTCCCTGATCTTTCATGCTGGCTTTCTCGTACTCGTCCCGCAGGGCAGCATCCCATTCAAAAAGCTCAGTGCGGTCGTCGTAGACTCCCACCACGAAACGATCCTGATCGTTGAATAAGGTTTTGATCGTAGCCTGCGCCTCCTCACGGGTCGAACAACCTATATGCTGATACTGATCTTTGAGAAGATAAAGTACAGAGTAGCGATTCTTGTAGTACAGTTTATCAGGCTCTTCTACTTCCTCCCGGAACGGAATGAGCGGGGCCGGTTCGCGCGTAAGGAACTGACTTCCGGTTTGGTAATTCCGGTTGGCGAATACATTGCCGCCGTACTGGTCGCCCGTCCGGGTCAGGGAGGCAAAAACTTCCTGATTGGCGTTGATTTTGGCTATCAGTGATGCTCGGATGGACGACCGAATTTCTGACAACGATGTTTTTTTTCTATATACTTGGGTAAGTGTCATGATTTCCTTGAATTTGAGTTTGAAATAAACCGGAGAAAATTCAGAAGAACAGAAGCCACGTGAGTGGCAGGAAAGGTGAAGCTTAATTATTGGGAAAGTACAAAATTGATTTTACACTGGCTGGTAAGAGTAGTTGTAGCCATCAACTTTCCATGTACCTTAGGATCGGAGTAGTGTTCTTATTTTAGTTATATGAATGCAAAATTCAATCCGATCTTGTTTTTAGGTAGATTTCTGAATTCTCCACAAAGGAACGCAGCTACTTATCAAATGGTTAGAAAATCATATAAAATTTTCGGGTTTTGCTTAAAGTTCTTGATATCCAAGAGGATTATTATTGATATAGTACAATAAAGGGCGTAGTTATCGTATCTTTTTACGATCAATAATCGACCAGGAAAGTAGCAAACCCACATTGATGTATAAAAATGATATAACGTAATATTTATATTGTTACATATTAGTTTGCTTTTGCTCTAACGGCGGCCGACAGGTTGGTAAAAACCTTACTCAGAAGCATGAATAGTACTTGGGCACGCCCGCTTTGTGTACCGTTTGACGTTGATGGAAAGCACTTCCCCAACAAGAAAGCCCCGACCAGGTAGTCGGGGCTTTCTTGTTGGAATAATACGAAGCAGCGAGAGTGCTTCTGTCTTTTAAAGCGCCTTTGTGACGATATCGAAAATATCCATTTTGTTAAGCAGATCGAAAAATGTCTCGTCACGCTGACTCTTAGTCTCGAACTTGATGTGGAGCTTTTTGTCCGTGTCCAGCTCCATGTAAATCACGGGCAGGCCGTCTTCGGTGTCTTCGGTGGGTTCATCGGCTTTCCACATTTTGCGGATGTAGGCCAGGTTGTAGATTTCGGCTTCGCCGTCGATTCTCAGGTAGTTTGCCATGTATTGCTCTTATAGGATAGTGTAAAGGCCGAGCCTAAATTATCGTGCCGTCCATCCGCCATCCACGGTAATGACCGACCCCACCACGTAGTTTGCCGCGTCGCTGGCCAGGAAAAGCCCCACGCCCTGAATTTCGGCCAGTTCGCCCCAGCGTTCGAGGGCAGTGGCGCCGACAATGAAGTTTTTGGCTTCGGCGCTGTCGGCAATGGGAATGTTCATTTCGGTCAGAAAAGGGCCCGGGCAAACGGCATTCACATTGATGGCGAAGGGAGCCAGTTCGAGGGCCAGGGCGCGGGTCATGTTCACGACTGCGCCCTTGCTGGCCGTGTAGGGCGTGCGATTGGCGAGGCCCACGATGCCAAGGGTACTGGCGAGGTTGATGATTTTGCCACTTTTGGCCTTTTTCATGTAAGGCGTCACGGCACGGCAGCACAGCCAGGTACCTGTCACATTCACGTCCATTACTTTCTGGAAATCCTCGGGCGACACTTCGTCAATGGCGCCGCGGATATTAATGCCCGCGCTGTTGATGAGGATGTCGATGCGGCCAAAAGTATCAAAGGCAGCCCTGGCCATGGCTTCCGTTTGTGCGGCGTCGGTCACGTCGGCGGCAAAGGAGGTAGCTTGAGTGCCGTATTCGTCAGCGAGTTGTCGGGCAGCTTGCTTTCCTTCTTCGGCGTTGCGGTTGACCAGCATGACGCTGGCTCCGGCGGAAGCCAGGCCGGCTGCCATTGCCAGGCCGAGGCCCTTGGAGCCGCCTGTGATGATGGCAGATTTACCGCTAAGGTCGAAGAGTTTTATTCCGGGCAGATTTTGTGACATTTTGATAGTACTGGTTTGATGTCATGCTCCTGGGGAGCGTAGTTGACTTGGTATACAATGATGAAAGCGACTCAGGGATTTGGCTGAATAGCCGATCGTGAGTTTTAGTGTGTATAAGGAAGTGCTTGCGCAAATCTATTCGAAAATGAACCCCTTTATTCTTCAAGACTCCTGACTCCGCACTCAGCTTTCTTCAAACCACTTTTTAAACAAGGGTACCCGTTCTTTGCTGATAAGAATTGGTTTTTTTGAGATGGGTTCAACCCGGATAAGAAGACGGCCATTGAAATAGAACTCGATTTCCTGAATACTGTGGCGTGCGACAATAAACTGGCGGTTGGCACGGAAAAAATCATCGGGGTTCAGCAGCTTATCCAATTCTTCCAGTGTTTTGTCGATCGCGTAGTTTCGGCCATCGGCCAGCATTCCGTCCACGATGCCGTTCTCGATTTTGAACCAGGCGAATTCCTCGTCTCTGATCGGAATCAGTTTGTCGCGGTAGGGAACCAGGAAGTTGCGCCGGGTAGCCTTGCCTGACAGCATCTGACTGCGGATGGTATCTTCCAACGACTGCATTTTCTTTTTCAGGCTCTCACCATTCGTTTGCTGGTACTTGTCGAGGCTCTGGTGCAGGGATGTGGATTTGATGGGCTTCAACAAATAATCGATACTGTTCAGCTTGAAGGCATTGATGGCGTACTCGTCGTGGGCAGTCGTGAAGATGATCGGGCAGCGGACGGTCGTCTGTTCAAATATATCGAAGCAAGTACCATCGCCAAGCTGCACATCAGAGAAAATCAGGTCCGGGGCGGGATGGCTCGTCAGCCAGGCGACGGACTGCTCCACGCTCTCGAGAATGGCCAAAACCTGAACCTCAGGCATGATCTTCTGAATTAAGCTTTGCAAATATTCACCGGCAGGCTGCTCGTCTTCGATTATCAGGATATTGGTCATGGGGATTCGATCAGGGGAATGGTGACAGAAAAATGCTCCGAGTCGTCGGACAGGGAAGTGATGCGGCCCGAAATGAGTTCGTAGCGTTTGTTAAGATTACTCAGCCCGATGCCCAGGCCATCAGTGTGCGGCTTGCGGTTGATGGAGTTGGAAATAACCAACTGCCCCGCCACTTCGTCCACCTCAACTTTCAGGTGCAGGATATGGTTGGAGGTAATGATGTTATGTTTGATGGCGTTCTCGATCAGAAGCTGGAGCGAAAGCGGCACGACATACCACTCTTTGTTGATGTTGGTTCTCTCAAAATTGAAAACCAGTTTTTCGCCGAAACGCGCTTTGTAAAGTTCCAGAAAAGCTCTGGCCACCGCCAACTCCTCCGAAAGACGAACCAGGTTTTGTTTCTGAATCTTGAGATTGTAGCGCAGAATGTCAGATAAATTATGAACAATGCTCTGCGCCTTGTCCGGGTCGGTCGTAATCGAGATATTCAGGATATTGAGGGCATTGAAAAGGAAGTGCGGGTTGAGTTGACTATTAAGCGCGTCAAGCTGATTCTTTACCTCAAGTCTTTTTAACTGCTCATTTTCGATAAGGGCTTCATTCGACTCCCGGACGGCTTTTACGTAATACCAAAAGCCGTAAACGCCGACGAGTTGGGCCAGATTCTGGGCAAAGTACCAAAAGTGCATCACCCCCTCATGCAGGGAAGGGCCAAGGAGAAACAGGTGAAGTTGAAAGAAAAACTCGGTCAGCACCACGAACAGGACAAACTCTATGGCCCGTTGCACGGCCATCTCCTGGCGCTGGAACCAGTTTGAAAATGGACCGAGCGAACCCAGGGAAATGAGAGAAAACAATCTTCCGAAGAGAAAGCAGTTGATCACCTTTAACGCAAGTGCTCCGGGGCCATATCCCGCCACGGATTCGAAAGTCACCGGATCCGACAAACACCGCACGATCGGTGCCAGATTGACCATGATTCCCACGACCAAGCCATACACCCAGACGTACCTTAGTTCAGATGAACGTACTCTGGCCATAAATCAGGCAGAAAGACGGATCCCCAGTATAGGATTGGGCGTGCCGAAAGCACCATTCGACTTATCTTTTAACAAATAGGCCATGGCCTGGATAAAATCAGTTTCGGATTTGCTCCACTGCCTTTGGTGGGTGACATCTTCGATGCCCAGATGAAACATTCGACCGCCGGCACGCTGAACGGACACCTCGTAAGCAGAGCGCCGTGAACCGAGCAGGGGAAGGTGACCGGGAGCCGTGATTTCGTAGGTAATGACAGGCGGACCAACCTGGTCGATCGGAGTTTCCCGTACGTAGACCCGGCTGATCTCCATGACATCCAGGATTACTTTCAGCGCGTTATCAAAAGTAGCCCCGGCTCTCAATTCCTGCCCGCAACGTTCCAGGGCAGAGGCATGACGCAATTGCTGGAACTGGAAATGCTGTCTGGTTTTTCCTTCAACTTTGCTCTTCCAATCGTCCAGGGTCAGCGAAAGTGCTTCGATCCAATCCGCCGGAACATGTCCGCGTTCCAGGATCAGGCAGGCCATCGAACCGTTGAGTACATTGATCAGATCTTCTGCCTGACCGTCCGGTAAATTGTGGCTGGCAATGAGAATGTCGTACCTGAATTGAGAGCAAGCCACCAGGGCTTGTCGTTTGTCGGCCACCTCGGAAACCTCGAATTGATAATGGGATTGGGTCAGGGATTGAAAAAGGGAGGTTTGCATCGTACCGGGAACGGCAACCAGTAGTATGTTTAAAGTTTTCATAGGGCGCTTTTGAATAATTATAGAGGGGTTAGGAATAGGAATCTACCGTAGCCGATCGTCACCGGGACAATCATCGATTCAAATATTTATATAAAAATAGGCAGATAATAATTAATACTGCATAAGGCTGATTTATTGGTGGCCGAATGCACCGATTTGGTGGCTGAACAGTTTTTGATCAAAGATAGATATCCGTGGTTTTGAACTGTTGGTGTATAATTCCAAAGCGTTATCTTATTGTTCTTTCTTTAGTCTATTGTTCCAATATAGGTAAAAAATAGTACTGATTATGGTGAAATGGATACATGAAACTACCTTTTGCTTTATATTGAGGGATAGGGCTGCGCTTTATCTGAAGCACCTGTTGACAGCATTCTAGCCATTGAGAACGATACCGGCTGAGATTTTCCTTAGGTAGAAATCATAGTATTGCCAGATGCTCCATAGGATAAGCGCAAAAACCAGGAGTCGGGGCCGGAGAAAGAACGGTTGTCTGCTTTTGAGGAATTCGATTCGCTGGGGTACTTTGTCAAATCGATTGTGCTTTTGTACCTCGGTTTTTAACAGTTCAGCCGACCACCACACTAATTCATCATCCATGACTTTGGCTGCTGTCAAGACCAGTGGGCGCACGGATGGTATCATTCCGAGTGGCACTGTCTAAAGCCAAAGTTTGGCGATGCGTTCGGCAGGAGGGGCCTGAATCACTGTGTAAGCCTGCGCGTGCGAAGCCAGTTGACCCTGAAGCAATGTCAGCAAAAGGTAACTACTGATTTGAAGTAAAACAGGAGCAGTGGAACGGCTCAGTTTTTACCGGCAAACATTTGCCATGGAAGCTATTTGAAGCAAAAAGAAAACAGCAGGATGGCTAATGTCAAATGGCAACGGACGGCGGTAAAGGCAGACCGTAGTCTTTGAGTATTTTCTGGAAACGCGGATCGTCATGCAAGAGCCGGAAGGCAGGATGCAATACCAAGTCTTTATAAATGACCCCTTGGCTTGCCGCCCGCTGCATATACGAGAGGCATTTTTCCACCTTGCTCATTCCGGCATACACCATAGAGCGGCTGAGGTCATCCTCAGGTGTGTTTCCAAGTGTGGTCAGGTAGTTTCCGGCGGCGGCGGTATTGTCCATTCGCGCCTGGCAAAAAATGATTTGGGCTTCGAAATGTGTTCTGCCGGGATTCAACTCATGCGACTTTTCGAGTTGGGTCAGGGCGAGTCCGTACTTTTCCTGAAAGAGATAGTGGGAGGCCCAGCACATGTAGAAGATAAAGGAGTCGCCGAAGACAACTTTTCCGTCCTCGATAAGCTGTGCAGCCAGCTCTGAGCGCCCCGCATAGGTACAGTTGCGAATATGACCGCCCAGTATTACCGGATGGAGCGGGTCCAGTTCTACGGCTCTGGCGCTGTACTGCATTGCCTCAGCCGGCTTACCAATTTCACGCAACAGGAGACTGTACCAGTAGATAGTCAGGGCATCGTTGGGGTTCAGTTCCAGCGCAATCTGGTAAGCAGTGTTTGACTGGTCCCACTTATACTGGTCGCGATAAATATTAGCCAGAATGGCGTAGGCAGTGGCATTGCGGCTATCCAGCCGAATGGCTTTCAAAGCATTTTTCTCCGCTTTATCGAGGGTACTTTTCTTATCCTCATAGCCCATGTTGCTCAACAAGCTGTAAGCGGTGGCCTTTTGAGCGTAAGCATCGGCAAAGCCGGGATCATACGTCAGTGCCCGGTCGAGCAGTCGCAGACTGCCCGCCAGCTTGGACTCTTCGCGGCTAACCAGCATCGCACGGGCCTGCAGGTAAAGGTTATAGGATTTTGGGTTCCTGGTGGGAGTACGGTTGAGCTGATGGGCCAGAATAGGGGAAATCTTTTTATCGAGCGTAGCAGCGAGCTCTCCAACGATGGCATTCATCATCCTGAATATGTCTTTCTCATCACCTGCGTAGACCTTGCTCCATACTTTACTTTCGTCACCGGCACTGATCAGTTGCAGTTCGATCTTTACCTTGCCGCTCCTGCGGGTAACATGACCTTTGAGGACGTGGTCCACGTCAAGTTCGCGGCCAATGGATGTAATATCTTTTTCCGTACCGCGGTATCGGTCGGCAGAGGTCTTGGCAATTACTTTCAGGTCGGTCAGCAGCAGCAATGAAGTTTGGAGCCGCTCGGCAATGCCCTCCGAAAAATCCTCGTCCCCTCCCTGACTTTCGAATGGCAGTAGTACCAGCGAATTCCCGCTCGTAACAGCATATTCGGCAATACTGGGAGCCGCCCCCTGACTCCCCCAATCAGAAATCTGCCATACTACCCAGCTGGCTACTACTACAATCGCCAAAGTGAGCCCGGAGAGCAGCCGATTGTTACGAAGCATGCCACCTGGAACAGCAAATGGTCGATCTGCCGGCGGCATGGTAGTGGGCTCGGGCGCTCGGAGAGCGGGTGCTGCTTCAACTTCGGGAAGGGGCGTTCGTTGTTCGTGCTGTCTCCGCAATTCAGTGGGGCTGACGCCGAATTCTTTCACGAAATACTTGCTGAAATTCTGGGGACTGGCGATCCCCGTAGCGTTCGCAACTTCTGACACTCTGTATTGGGTTGTCAGAAGAAGCCGTCTTGCTTGACAAAGCCTGACTTTGCGGACGTAAAGCGTAGTCGAAAGCCCGGTTTCTTCCTTAACTACCCGGTGTAGCTGGGTACGGCTGATGCCCAGTTCCTGCTGAATTCGGGCTACGGTAAGCGAGGAGTCATCCAGGTTTCGCTCAATCAGACGATTTAGTCTTTCAATAACTTCTTCGTTTGTGCTTAGCATAGGTGATCCAGAAAAATTTTCATTTTTTGGTCGAGCATAAAGTTAAGCCTTTTGCCGGTGATAGGGAAATGGTCGCGAAAGTTGAGATGCGATTCGGAAAGGTTCACAACCCAATTTGTCAGTTTCACTCAGAAAATCGAACGTTTATCCGGAGGTATTTTTGAGTTTTGAAACGACCTGCCGCATCAGCAAACTGCAGCCCTATTCCACACGACATATGCTGCCTGTTTTGTGTCGATACATCCACTTGCGTGGGTCATCAGATTTGCCCCATGCCAGGTCAGGCTTCATCCACCCCTCCTTTTTCTGAACTCATTTGCTCAACGTTATATAAACTTCTTTTTCCATATCTGACAGAATAGGGGCTGTCACTCCTTGACAACCGCTGGGGAAAGGACTAGTCGGCCCTCCCAGCGGGGGCAGGGCCGGTGAGCGCCCGTGCCTGCAAAGTACGGATTAAGGTACTTGCCTTTATTTGATTCTGCATTCATAAGCAGGCAGAAGACTGGCTTCACGGGGCCGTTGGTTACCCAGTATTGAATTCCTAAACAACAGCATCAGTGGAAGGAGCAACCGTAGACATAAGCCCAGTCGAGCGCAATAAACAGGTAATGCGCAGGATCGTCGAGTCCAACGACGCCCGTGATTTCTTCGCTTACGTCGATTCGTTGTCAGAAAATTTTGTGGGCCATCACAGTATGGTCCCCGGCGGTCTTCACGGAAATCAATCGCTGAGCGGATTTTTCCACGCTACCGAAGCCATCGCCTTTCCTGATGGATACCACACCATCCACAATTTGTTCGGTGAGGGAGACTACGTCACCCTGAACCTGTCATTGCATGGAACCTTCACAGGCCCCCTTCCGGACGGAACGCAGCCCAATGGCAGGCAGATCGAATTCCGATACAATATACTATGCCGCTTCGAGGGCGAAAAGCTGGCAGAATTATGGTGGTTTGGGTACGACTCCCATCAGCTTATGCTGGATCTCGGCATGATCAACTAGACTGACATCATGAATTTCAGGCAGAGGCTTCATACGGGTGAGATTATGTATGGGCTGACCTTAACGCTAGGCACGCCCCAGATTGCAGAAATGATCGCCCGGCTTGGGTTTGACTGGATCTGGATCGAAACTGAGCACACCACGATGAACCTCGATACGGTGCAAGCCCAATTACAGGCCATTGCAGGCAATGGTACCGCGGCTGTGGTGCGCGTCGACTGCAATGACCAGACCACGATCAAGCGGATTCTGGATACCGGGCCGGATGGTGTAATCATTCCCTCAATCAATAGCCGGGCAGAAGCCGAAGAAGCTGTAAAGTTCTCAAAATATCCGCCCCTTGGCGAAAGGGGGATTGGTTTGGCGCGTGCTCAGGGCTATGGGCTCGATCTGGGCGGATATGTGAAGTCGGCCAACGATGAAGTGGCGGTGATTTTCATGATCGAGCATATCAGGGCTGTGCAGGATATCGATAATATCCTGAAAGTAGATGGGCTGGACGCCGTCATGGTTGGGTCTCTGGACCTGGCTGGCAGCATGAACCTGCACAACGACCTGGCGAACCCGCTGATCGAGTTGGAAGTGCAAAAAGTACTGCGAGCCTGCCAGCGGGCCGGTGTCCCCTGCGGTGCTTTTGTGGGTGACCCCAGCCAGGCCAAAACACGAATTGAACAAGGGTTTCGCTTACTGACATTGGGAGCTGATGTGCTTCTTCTGGCAGCCGGTGCCAGGAACGCGCTTGCGACGGCGAAGAGCGGGTAACGCCGGTCGTCGCACTGGCAAAAAGTTGAGACGGGCTACGGAAGGTTCAGGTTCGAATTTGTCAGCTTCACCCAGAAATCAAGCAAAGGGCAATTCTGTTTTTGCCAATTTTAAAACGTCAAAACACAGGAGGCGTCAATCAGGCGATTCCATACTATGCACATTACGCATCTGATTTCTTCTGTGGATTTTCAAAGCATTTACTCAACGTTATGTTAAACTTTCTTCTCCACACCATTATCACTTACTGAATTCATTTACTCAACGTTATAAAAACTTCATTTTTCCATGTCAAAAAAAGTACTAGCCATCCTCTCTGAATATGGATACTGGGGGGTCGAACTGGTCGGTCCCCTCGAGAAACTTGAGGCAGCGGGCTACACGGTCGAATTCATGACGCCTAACGGCAAAAAGGCCGAGGCCCTGCCGCCCAGCTACGACACTACCTACGTGGATCCACCGCTGGGAATGTGCGTCACCACGGAAGAAGCCGCCGAAAAAGTAAAAGCTTTCGAGGCCCAAAATCGCCTGGAATCGCCTCTGAACATGTCAGAGATGATCCCGGAACGCCCTTATTTTTCAGAGCCTGACTTCCTGCGGAAATTCGAGAAGTACTACGCCGACCTGAAAGTGGCGCAGCAAAAACTGACCGACGAGTATGCGTCGGTACTATTGGTGGGCGGTAGCGGACCCATCATCGACATGGTCAACAACCAGCGCGTGCACGACATCATTCTGGCTTTCTATAACAAGCAAATGCCCGTAGCCGGAATCTGTTACGGTGTGGCTCCGCTTGTTTTTGCCCGTGATTTCAACGAGCGCAAATCCATCCTTCGCGGCAAGCACGTTACGGGGCACTGCATCGAGTACGACTACCACGATGGTACGGGCTTCCTGCATACCGATCTGAACATGGGGCCACCACCCTATGTGCTGGAATACCTGCTCTCGGATGCCGTCGGCCCCGATGGACAGTACCACGGAAATTTTGGGAAGGAGACTTCCGTAATCGTTGACTACCCCTTCATTACGGCTCGTTCGCTTCAGTGCTCATTCGAGTTTGGGGAGCAATTTGTCAATATGTTGGACAATGGACTCACGCGCTATGGCTGGTAAAACCGGAAATCAGAAGATTGTCGAACAGTTTCTGGCCGACGGCATGGACCACATGTACGGAAATCCCGGCACGGTGGAGCAAGGCTTCCTGGATGCCGTGGCCGAGTACCCCGACATGAAGTACATCCTGACCCTGCAGGAAAGCGTGGCGCTCATGATGGCCGACGGCCACGCCCGCTTCACGCAGCGACCTACGCTGGTGCAGCTCCACAGCGCTCCCGGCATCGGCAACGCGGTGGGGGCGGCCTATCAGGCAAAGCGAGGTCACGCGCCGCTGGTCATCATCGGTTCTGACGCGGGCACGCAGTACATGAATATGGATGCTCAGATGGCCAACGACCTGGTGGGCATGATGCGACCCGTGACCAAGTTCTCCACGATGGCGCTTTCGTCCAAATCCCTGCTCCGAACCCTGCGGCAGGCAATCAAAATCGCCGGAACCCCGCCGATGGGCCCGGTGTATGTCTGCTTGCCCATGAATATTCTGGATGAACCTAATGACGAACCTGTCTTTCCGACCTGTATCCCATCCACCCGGGTTCGTCCCGACGAATCCCTGATTAAAGAAACCGCGCAGGCGCTGCTAGCCGCCGAAAAACCAATGATGTTCATCGGGGACGGCGTAGCCTACTCCGACGCCATCCCCGAAATGACCCGCGTGGCCGAACTGTTGGGAGCCGAAGTATATGGCGTGGAATTTGGCGATGTTATCATGGATAACACCCACCCGCTCTACCAGGGTACCACGGGCCATATGTTTGGTTCGTTCAGTAAGCCCATTACCAGCAAGGGCGACGCCAATCTGGTAGTTGGTACTTACATGATGCCCGAGGTGTTTCCCGAAGAAGGAGAGATTTACGCCGAAGGCGCCAAGGTGATTCACTTCGACCTGAACGCCTACGAAATTGCCAAAAACCACCGCGTGGATCTGGGCGTAGTGGCCGACCCAAAGCTATCGCTGCAAGCCCTGGCCGACGAACTTGAAGCGACTATGACTGACGGCTTCCGTCAGGCTGCCGCCGAACGGGCGCAGCAACTCGGCGAAGCCAAGAAGCAGAAGCTCGCGGCGGATTTTGACAAAGACCAGCAGCAAAAGGGCAAATCTCCTTTACAGATGTCGCAGTTTGCTGAGGTTTTGGCCCAAAAACTACCCTCGGATGCCATCATCTTTGATGAAGCTCTCACGAGTTCGCCCGCCATTACCCGCTATATACCGCCGCGTGAGGCCGGTCAGTACTTCTTCACAAGGGGCGGTTCGCTGGGCGTGGGCTTTCCGGGGGCCATTGGCCTGAAACTAGCCAATATGGACAAAACAGTCATCGGGTTTTCCGGCGACGGGGGTAGTATGTACACAATTCAAGCCCTTTGGTCGGCTACGCGGCATAAGGCCGGAGCTAAGTTCGTGGTCTGCAATAATGGCTCCTACAAGCTCCTGCAAATGAATATCGATGTCTATTGGAAGGAGCGGGATATGAAAAAGCACGACTACCCGCTGCCTTTTGACCTGTCGTATCCGGCCACACGCTTCGATCTGCTCGCTCAGGCGATGGGCGTGAAGGCGGTGCGGGTGGAGAAGGAAGAGGAAATCGCCCCCGCCATCGAGCAGATGCTGGCCGACGACGAACCCTTCCTTATCGACCTGGTGCTGGAAGGAGACCACAAATCCGACTGGGTGCAGGTCAATTGCTCGCAGTAAACAACCATTTTCATTCTCAACGTAAAAGAAATCATGCTGACCCAAGAATCAATCGAAAAACTTGCCAAAGACTGGTACCGTAAACTCGACGTGCACGCGCCGATGGTGGAAGTATTACCCATGCTCATCGACGACGGCCTGGAAATGGTATTTCCCGAAGCCACCGTGTATGGCTACGCTGGCTTCGAGGGCTGGTTCCAACGCGTAATCCGCATTTTCTTCGACGAAGTACATACCGTCAAAACGGTAGAGCCCGTCATCGACGGCGACACCGCTACCGTGAGGGTAGTCGTGAAATGGGAGGCCAGCGTCTGGAATGCTCCTGACGCCGAGAGCAAGCGCATCACCCTCGACGCTTTCCAGACCTGGGAAGTGAAAGCCGGGCCAAACGATACGGTTTTGATTACCAAGTACACGGTGGATGGCCTGGAATACTACGAAGGTTCTGCTGAACTTTAAGAAGAACCGACCCTAAACCCTTTTGAAAATGGATTTTAATTACATAAAAATTAAAAAGGTTGAATTGGACGGCGCGACGATACACTGCGTGCAGGCCCCCGAGGACGGGGAAATGGTCAACGCCCAGTTAATCGAAACGCCCAACCAACTGCTGCTGGTGGATACCCTGCAACTGGTGCCCCACGCCAACGAATTGCGGCAATATGTGGACAGTCTAGGAAAGCCGCTATCCAGAATCCTGATTACGCACCATCACCCCGATCACTGGTTTGGCACTTCTTCTTTCGAGGGATTCGAGATCGCCGCTTTTCCTGAAACCATTGGCATTATGGGGGCTTTGGCCGACTACCTGCTGGGATACCATCGCAGCCTGCATCCCGACCAGCCCGATGTTATTCCCGACAATAAAGTACTGCCCACTGTACAAGTGCAGGAAGGAGAGTTTGATCTTGATGGACTGAAAATCAACTTGATAAAAGTACTTGACACGGAATGTCCGGTAAATATGGTAGTAGAGCTGCCGGAAGAAAAAACGCTGCTGGCGCAAGACCTGATCTATCACCAAGCCTATCCCTATTTCGGCGAAAGGACGCAGGCAGGCGAGTACAGCTTCGACAACTGGATTGCGACGCTGGAAAGTTTTGAAACCAAAGGTTACCGGCATATCCTGCCGGGCCACGGCGACCCGACTACACCCGAAATAATCCCGGTGATGATCGGTTACCTCAAATTTGTCAAGCAACAGGTAAACGACGGCTTACGTGGGCAGGACCTAATCCAGCGTATCAAGGCGGAGTATCCCGACTATGGACTGGAACTGACCCTGCACATGTCGAACTACATGCTCTTCGAATTCCAGAATCAGGGATAAAAGGATTCTAGACTTTGGATTATGGATTGCTCTGCATCCGTTGGCATATCTACCATTTTATTCAGAATCTATCGTCCTACGTCCAAAATCCAACGTCCAGCCTCCAACGTCCAATACTTAGAACCACTCAACCTTATGAAAAACGTACCCGATACCAAGCTAGGTCAGATGTACCGCGAACACATCCAGCATATCCTAGATAAGAACATCGACGCCCTGCTCGACCAGTACACCGACGACGCCCTGCTCATCAGTAGTTTCATGAAAACTCCCCAAATTTATCAGGGTCGTGAGCAAGTCAAAGAACACATGCAGGGAATCCTAGGCATCGACGGCCTTGAAACGGAAATTGGCTTTTGGGCCGAAACGCAGGATCCCGAAACACTGATGATTACGGAGCAAATCACGATGACCACCGAAGACGGCACCAGCGAAATGCGCTTCGCCGATAGTTGGGTGCTGCGCGACGGCAAAATCGCCATCCACTTCGCCGGAATGGTTCAGCATCCGGATGGTTCGCTTAGCTGATTGCGGAGAGTTGCAAGTACCTGGTACCCTGAGAAATTTTATTGCCGTCCCCTCTAACTAGTGAATTCCTAAACCTTTTTATGAAATTAAATTTCCACATAAACGGCCAGCTGCACAGCGGCGACGTAGACAGGCACGTCTCGCTTGTGGATTACCTCCGCGATTCCGTTGGATTGACGGGGACAAAAGTCGGTTGTGGCTCGGGTGTGTGCGGTAGCTGCACAATTCTGGTAGATGGCAAAACTACCAAGAGCTGCCGGCTACTGGCCATGGAAGCAGACGGAAGCGATGTCACCACTATCGAAGGCCTGGCGAAGAACGGCGAACTCCATCCTTTGCAAAAAGCATTCTGGGAAAAGAACGCCGTCCAGAACGGCTTTTCGACACCGGGCATGATCATGGCCGCCGCCGAATTGCTTTCCCGTAATGCCGACCCCACCGACGCCGAAATCAAGCATTGGTTAAGCGGTAATTTATCGCGTGAGACGGGGTATCAGCAAGTGGTTGAGGCCGTGAAAGCTGCTGCGGCTGAGATGCGGGGCGAAGGAAAAACTACTACCGAAGGCCCCGATAATACAAGTATCGGCCAGTCGCCCAAGACCCGCAAAACCAGGGAACTCGTAACGGGCGAGGCAAAATTCATTGCTGATATGTCGCTACCCGGCATGCTGCACGCGGCGATCCTGCAAAGCCCGCACGGCCACGCGCGAATCCTGAACGTCGACACATCTGCCGCCGAGACGATGCCAGGGGTAGTGCGGGTGTTCACGGCCAAAGACACTGAGGGCGTCATGCCCATGCCGGTCATCTGGATTCCTCCTTTTGCGGAGAGCCATTTTCTTCCCCATCCGTCCGGCATCGTGCCGGGTTCGCATTCAGTCTTTGCCAAAGACCGTGTCCGTTTTGTGGGCGATCAACTCGCCGCCGTAGTGGCCGAAACCCGCGCTCAGGCTTACGCGGCACTGGATAAAATAAAGGTACAGTACGAAGCCCTGCCGCTGGTGCTCGACGTAGAAGAGGCCGTGAAAGAGGGGGCACCCCAATTGCACGAAACGGCTCCCAATAATATTCTGATCGAAACGGTTTTCGGCGACAAAGAAGCTACTGAAAAAGCCATTGCCGACGCCGAAGTGGTAGTAGAGCAGCGTATCTATAACCAGCGGCTGATGCACAATACACTGGAAGTGCGCGGCGTACTGGCGCAACACGATCCGGCTACCAACCAGCACACGATCTGGGCCAATACCCAGATTCCTTACCCGCACCGGCTTTTGATTTCGCTGTACGTGCTCGGGATTCCTTACAATAAAATGCGGGTGATCGTGCCCGCGATGGGCGAGAGCAACGGCTGCAAAGGCAACCTTTATCCCGATACGCCGCTGGTACTTTGGATGGCCCGTGAACTGGGGCGCCCGGTCAAGTGGGTGGATACGCGGGCGGGTTTTGCCCGCAATACCGCCCAGTCGAGGGATCAGGTGCAGTACGTGACAATTGCCGGATCAAAAGAAGGAAAAATCTCGGCGCTGAGTTGCCGGGCGTTGAGCAATGTCGGTGCCTACCCGGTTATCAACGCGCCTGGGCAGCCACTGGCACTCATTGGCCGCAGCATCACGGGAGCGTACGCCATCCCGCAGGCTTGCTACGACATCAAGGTGGTGTATACCAACAAAGTACCTACCGCACCGATGCGTGGATCTGGCCGGGCTGAAGCCATCTTTCTGATCGAACGGGCCATCGAACGCTTCGCCCGCGAAATCGGGAAAGATTCCGCCGAAGTGCGCCGTATGAATATGGTACCCAAAGACCAGTTTCCGTACGAGAATGGGTTGGGCTGGACCTACGATTCGGGCGACTACGAAACCGCCTTGAACCTGGCGCTGGAAAAGGCCGGTTATGACGATCTCGCTACCCAAAAAGCCGAAGCCAGTGAGCGTAACAAATTGCTGGGCTTAGGAATTGGCTCCTACGTGGCCGTGGCAGGCGTAGGCAACTCCGCCAAGATGGGAGGCGAGGGCCTGATGAGCGGAACCTGGGGTAGTTCGTATCTGCACGTGGCACCTTCCGGGGAGGTGGCTATCACGACCGGAGCGCAACCCCACGGGCAGTCGCAGGATACTACTTTTGCGCAAATAGCCGCGCAGGAACTGCAGATTCCGATGGATTACATCACCATCCAGCATTCCGACACCGACCTGCCGCTGTACTACGGACAAGCCAGCTACGGCAGCCGTTCACTGAGTGTGGAAGGGGCGGCGGTGCAGAAAGCCTGTCGGATGATAATCGAGAAAGCCCGTAAAATGGCCGCGCATTTGTTCAAAATGCCGCTCGAATTAATCGAATATAAAGAAGGAAAAGTAATAGGTACTCCCGCGCCCGAACAGGCAGTAATGACTTTGCAGCAAATTTCATTGATGTTGTGGTTTGGCTGGGATTTGCCCGAAGGCATGGATCCGGGTCTGGAAGCAACCTCCTATTTCGATCCCGAAAATTTTAACTTTCCCTTCGGCACGCATGTGGCGGTGGTGGAAATCGACCGCGATACCTGCGCTGTGGATTTGGTGAAATACGTGGCTGTCGACGACTTCGGTACGGTGATCAACCCCGAGGTAGTGCGTGGGCAAACCCATGGCAATATTTTGCTGGGCATCAGCCAGGCGTTGTCGGAAGAAACACGCTACTCGCCTGAAAACGGCCAAGTGTTAACCGATGATTTTGATACCTATTCCATCGCCCGAGCCGACTGGATACCCGTCCTGGAACTGCACCGCACCGAAACGCCTTCGCCGTCCAATCCATTGGGCGCCAAGGGGGCCGGGGATGTCAGTAATCCGCCCGTTGCGCCCGCTGTGGTGAACGCTATTTGCGACGCGCTTTCAGACTATGGAGTGAAGCATATCGATATGCCCGTAACACCGGAGAAGATTTGGCAAACCATCTACCAAGACAAAGCATCATGACCATGATAGGGTACACTTACGCCGCCCCCAAAACAGCTGGCGAAGCTCTGGCTTTGCTGCGGAAGAATGACGCGCAGGCCATAGTTAGCCTGCAGCATATTGCTGAATTTAAAACGATCAAAATGGATGATGCTGGCTGTGTCATTGGCTCACGGGTCACACTGTCCGAGCTGAAGCAACATTCTGCCTCTGCCAACTATCCCGCTTTGACTCAGGCACTAGCCTCAATAAGTGACCCACACCTACTGAATCATACTACAATGGAAGACAGTCTGAACGCCAGTGATATAGAACTATCGTCGGTCACGGCCGCCCTCCTCGCAATGGACGCCGATGTGGTGATCGTAGGAGATGAGATGGAGGAAAAATATGCATTCAGTGATTTCCTGCAAACTGACCTGACGCACGATGAACTGGTGGCATTTGTGCGGATCGTATTACCGGACGAGAGCACCTCATCCTACGAAAATGCCGGTTTTCTGAGCGGGAGCAAACCGATTTGCGGTGTAGCGGTGGCCCGGCAAAAAAACGCCGACAACACTTTAAGAATTGTGCTGGGTGGATGTACTGACAAACCCGTGCGCCTGCAAAGTGTGGAAGCGGCACTAGCGGGGAAAGAGCTAAATGCGAGTACGGTCGATGCTGCTCTGGAAAAGATTGAAGGCGAACCGCTCACCCTCCGAAAAGACTTGCCGATTGGCGAAGACTACCTCCGGCACCTTATCAAGGCACTTACCAAAAAAGCAATCTTGAAACTTTAAATTACATCACGTTATGACCAATCAGGAATTCTACGAAAACCACCTTAAACTGCTGGCAGAAAATGACGCCGATAAGCTGGTAGACCACGACTACCACGACGAAGCTCAAATGGTGTTGCATGTCGCGGACGAGCCCATTGTTCTTACCGGAAAAGAGGCGCTCAAAAAGCAGTTCCGGGATTACCTAGCTTATATCTACAAAGGCTTTGTGTCTACCGAAAAGCTGGCCATCACCGACGACAGCATTTTTCTTGAGGCTACCATCGACACTGCCAACGGCCACTCCAAAGTATATGATGCCCTGTACATGAAAGATGGCAAAATATTCCGCCATTACTCGGGACTTAAATAATATCAATTTGGAATGGGTGATTGAGTGAATAAAAAAGCATTCAACCATCTATTCACTAATTCTAAATTCACTCATTTACTCAACCACTTATTTAAAACCAGAAAAAATGAGCAAGAAAATTCTGATTGTCGCTTCCAATGTGGGTCTTTGGGCTGAGGAACTGCAAGCCCCCTGGGATGCCCTGAAAAAAGCCGGACACGAACTCACCCTGGCCACACCCAAAGGCCTTACACCGCTACCGATGGAGCTGAGCATGGATAAGGATTTCGTCGATCCCATGCAGAACTACCACGTGAATCCCGCCGAAGTGGTGGATCGCTGCAACGAAATCCTGGACAATGGCGAATGGGACAATCCCATTAAGTTGGAGGATGCCAACATGGACGACTACGACACGCTGGTGCTGGTGGGCGGACCCGGTTCCGCGCTCGACATAGTGGGAAACCCCTTCGTGCATCGCCTGTGCGAAGCGGCTTACAAGCAGGGCAAAATAATGGGTGGATTATGCTACGCCGTGGGAGCATTCGTGTGGGCACGGGACGAAGACACGCTGCACCGCAGTATCGCCTACGGCCACAAGCTGGTCGCACACCCTCGCGAGTGGGACTTTACGGGCAACATGAACTACCCCCTGGTTCGGGCTACGGAGGAAAATAAGGGTACTGACATCGTCACACAGGGCTTTGCTTTCCCGCTGGCAGTCATTGTCGAAGATGCCGTCGGCCCCAATGGCCGGGTGTATTCCGACCCGACCGCTAACCGTGAAAAACCACAGGTACATTACGACCACCCGTTTGTCACTGCCTTGTCCGTCGAATCGTCCATCGCTTTTGGCGATAAACTAGTGGAAGTCCTCAATTAATAAACGCTCAAACTATGTACCTCAGGCCTACCCAACCAAGTATGTCACTTCGCCCGCTTTCGCCCGCTGAAACAGCCGTTGAAGTAAACGGTGGCCTGCAGATAGGCGCATCCATGACCATGGAAACACTGGCCCGATTCCCGGCGGCACAAGCGTTTCCGGCATTGCAAATGGCATTGCGTAGTTTGATTGTGTCCAGTGCCCATCGGGAAGCGAAGCTGTGTAACGTTCTGACCGGGGAGGGCGAAGTACAAGGTCTGGCAGCTGCGCTCATTGCACTCGATGCCGAATTGTTCGTGACGGGCCCCATCCGGGAGCGAGCAATCAGCCTGAGGAAGTACTTGTCTTTAGATGGCTTGAAAATAAGTGACGATGAGTCTATTACGGACTTCTTTCTGCCCAAATCTTCGTTGCCTAAATCACAGTCGGGTAGCAAGGAAAGCAGTAACTATCAGTCGGTTGATTATCTCCGTTCCGGTCAGGCACTTTGCGGTGTCGCAGCCTGGGCCCGCAAATCGGGTGAAACTCTGGAGGAAGTACGGCTCGTGCTGGCGGGATGTACCCAGGTTCCCGTCTCTTTGAAGCGGGTTAGTGCTGCCCTGCGCGGCAGGGAAAGTACCCCCAGCCATATCGAAGCCGCCATCAGAAAATTGGGAGAAGAACGCCTGACGCTCTACAACCCCGAACTAACCATGGGGAGCCATCTTTTCAATTTGACCAAAACATTGATCAAGAGAGCCGTGATTATGATCTGAGCAGTGATACAATCATAAGTTTCCTGTTCGCCGCCAACTGCTTAGAAGCGTCCCGCTTGCCCCTTTGCCCCAAAATCCACGTCCTCAAACTACCCTCAACGCATATGAAACTACTAGGAAAAAAAATCGGCGTGCTCTTCGAGGCCGACTACTTCGAAAACGAGATATTTTACTACAAATTCCGCTTTCCCGAAGAAGGTGCCGAGCTGCACTTTCTGACCCGGCTGTGGGGGAATCCGAGCATCACATTTCACGGGCACGAGTACCGCGCGCCGATGGAGTGTAACGAGAGTTTCGAGAATATGAGCGACGAAGAGCTTCGTAGCTACGATGCCATCATTGTCCCGTCGGGCATGGTGTCCGACCGGCTGCGCTATACGGAGGATGTCGAGAAAATCCCGCCCGCAACCGAGTTCCTGAAGCGCGCCTTTGCCGAGCCGGGCATTTTGAAGGGAATCATCTGTCACGGCTTATGGCTGACTGCTCCGGCAACCGAACTTGTGAAGGGGCGCCCGCTGGTGTGCCACAACAATCTGATCGGCGATGCCAAAGCTTACGGCGCGATTTATACCAACGAAGACGTCGTCGTGGATGGCGATCTGGTCACGGGCCGCTCGGGTGGTCACGCGCATCTGTTCGCTAGTAAGATCATTGAAATACTATCGAAGTAAACCCTCTGAGAAACAGATACCAATCAAAAACCTTCCACCATGAAAGCGTCATTTTTTCACATAGCCGTCACTGTTAAAGATTTGAAAAAATTTGAGACATTTTATGCCAAACACTTCGGCTTTTTCCGGGCGCGGGTCATCGATTTAGGCGACGATGCCGAACTGGTTTTTCTCAAAAATGATGAGGGCTTCTATCTGGAAGTATTCCCTCCCGAAGAAGAAAGGCCCTGCGAAATGGCCGGGGCCGACGGCCCGCATTATCCCGGCCTGCGCCACATTGCTTTTCAGGTAGAAGACGTGGATGCCAAATTGGAAGAAATGGGAGAGGACGCCGTCCTCAGCTTGGGCCCGCTCCGTTTTGACGATTTCATCCCCGGCTGGAAAACCGCCTGGCTCAAAGATCCGGAAGGGAATATCGTAGAGATTACACAAGGCTATAAAGATAGCTGACCGAAATTCTGCCAGTACCCAAGTACTTGGTCTCCCCATCATAAACTCCTGAACTTTAAACTTTAAACTCAAAAAACGTTATGAAAATTGACTTCACCTTTTCAGATACCATCGCGGGTTATGTGACCGAATACAAACCGGACGAACATTGGTTCTCGCTCGAAACTTCCGACGGCCGGCCGTTCAAGGTCAACATGACGCCCTCGCTCTATGCCCGCACTACGCGAAACCTGACCGAGGGGTATCAGGATGCATCTGGGCAGATGAACGAACTCTTGTCAAGTAAGGGACAGCACGTATTTGTGTACGGAACTTTCTATCCCGGGCAGGAAACCGAGGATAACGTTTTTGAGGGGCAGTGGATCATATTTCCCGGTCACAAGGCGGGCGAGTACCGCCATGAAGAGCCCAATTGGTGGATCGAGCAGATCAGATCGTTGGGAACAAGCTATCTGAAATGGCAATTTGACTACCCCAAGGAGCGGATCAATTACAACAACTACCGTACGATGCTGAATCTGGCGGGTACGAAGCATGGTGATTTTCTGCAGGAGACCGACACAATTTCCCGCATGGTGTACGGTCTGGCGTCGGCCTATATGCTGACAGGGCAGGACGAGTTTCTGGAAGGTGCCGAACTGGGTACTGAGTACCTGCGCGAGCACATGCGCTTCTTCGACCAGGACGACGACCTGGTTTACTGGTACCACGGCCTGAAAGTGGAAGGCCAAAAGGAAACCAAATTGCTGACTTCCGAATTCGGCGACGACCTGGATTCCATTCCGATGTACGAGCAGATCTACGCTCTGGCCGGCCCCACCCAAACCTACCGCCTGACGGGCGATGCCCGCATCCGCTACGACATCGACAAGACGCTCGAATTATTCGAAAAGTACTATAAAGACCACGATGGCGAAGGGTACTACTCGCACATACACCCGATTTCGCTGAGCGCCAAGGAAGAGTCACTTGCCCACAACATGGCCCGCAAAAACTGGAACTCTGTCGGCGACCACGCTCCGGCTTACCTGATCAACCTGTATCTGGCGACGGGCGAACAAGCTCATGCTGATTTTCTGGAATATACGTTCGACACCATCACGAAATACTTCCCTGATTACGAAAACAGTCCCTTCGTGCAGGAGAAATTCTTCGACGATTGGAGCAAGGACCAAAGCTGGGGCTGGCAGCAGAACCGCGCCGTGGCGGGTCACAACCTCAAAATCGCCTGGAACCTTATGCGGATGCAGTCGCTGAAATACAAGGAGTCGTACCAGGAGTTTGCTGAGAAGATCGCAGAACTCATGCCCGACGCAGGTTCTGACCGGCAACGCGGTGGCTGGTACGACGTGGTAGAGCGTGAGACCATGGTCAATGGCCACAACCAGTTTGTGTGGCACGACCGCAAGGCGTGGTGGCAGCAGGAGCAGGCCATATTGGCCTACATGATTATGCAGGGAATCGACGGCAAGGAAGAATACCAGAAGCATGCCCGCGAGGCGGCTGCTTTCTACAATGCTTTCTTCCTGGATACGGACGACGGCGGGGTGTACTTCAATGTCTTCGCCAACGGGATGCCCTACCTGCTGGGCACCGAGCGCTTCAAGGGGAGCCACTCGATGAGTGCTTACCACAGCATGGAGCTCTGCTTCCTGTCTACGGTATACGTCAATCTGCTCATCACCAAGACGCCCACCTACTTCTACTTCAAGCCCTATCCAAATGCCTTCGAGAACGGCATTCTGCGCGTATCGCCCGACATCTTGCCCGAAGGGAGTATAAGCATCACCGAATGCTATATCAATGACGAGCCCTACGATAACTACGATGCTGAAAAACTGACCGTTACGCTGCCCAAAGGTGAAGAGCAAGTGCGCGTGAAAGTACTGTTAACGCCGAAAAAGTAAGTACAATTCAAAGTTCTGGGTTCTTAGTTCGGAAATATAGAACAGATGAACAGAGAACGGTACCAAACTGCTAGAACTAAGAACGTAGAACCACGAACCAAGAACGATTTATCATGAAAGTTAACATCAAAACCATAAAAGACATCACTGTCATTGAGGCCGAGGGCAACATCGACAGCCGCACCGCCGGGGATTTCGAGAAAGCCACTGTTGACGCCACTCAGGGCGAAGACAAGGTCATCATTGACCTTTCTCAGGTAGAATTCCTCTCGAGTGCCGGGCTCCGCTCACTGCTCATGCTCTACCGACAAGTGAAAGCCCGCAACGGTAAGATCGTCCTCGTTGGGGTTTCGGAGGAAATCCAGGACGTGATGGAAAACACGGGCTTCATCAATTTCTTCACCCTAACCGAGCTTCTCGAAGACGGTGTAAAAGAACTCAGCTAATGGCAACTGCAAAAGCAAAAACGACTAAGGCAAAGACCAAAGCCGCCCCGGTGGAAACCGCCATACTCGATAAGAGTATCACCGACATACGGATCGACTACTACCCAACGCACGAGCATGAAGGGGTGAAGTTCCGGCGGGGGCACGCCATGCCCTTCGGAGCCACCACGGTGCCGAATGGTGTCAATTTCAGCATCAGCTCCAGCGCGGCCACGGCCTGCACACTTGTGCTGTTCGACCGGGGCGCAGACAAGCCTTTCGTAGAAATTCCTTTTCCCGACGAATTTCGGGTGGGCGACGTGTACTGTATGATCGTCTTCGACCTTGATGTGGAGCGGCTGGAATACGGCTACCGCATGGACGGGCCTTTTGCCCCGGAATTGGGGCATCGCTTTGACAAGAGTGTCATCCTGAGCGATCCCTACGCCCGCTCCCTCGGGGGGCGCGATACCTGGCTGGCCGAACCCAACTGGGACGATGTATATCCTTACCGCTCGCGGCTGGCGTTCGAAGACTTCGACTGGGAAAACGACCACCCGTTGGAATATCCGATCGAAGACCTGGTGATTTACGAAATGCACGTGCGGGCTTTTACCAAGCACGAAAACGCCAAGGTGAAAAACGGTGGTACTTTTAGCGCCATCAAGCAGAAGATAAAGTACCTCAAAGAATTGGGTGTCAACTGTATTGAACTGATGCCGATCTATGAGTACGATGAATGGGAGAACAGTAAGCCCAACCCCGTAACGGGCGAAATGCTCGTCAATTTCTGGGGATATAGTACTGTAAACTTCTTCTCGCCCAAGGCAGGCTACGCCGCCACCGGAAAGTTCGGAATGCAGGTGGACGAGTTAAAAACGGTCATCAAAGAACTGCATAAAAACGGCATCGAGGTCATACTGGATGTGGTGTTCAACCATACCGCCGAGGGCGATCACCGGGGGCATACGATTTCGTTCCGGGGCATTGACAACAAGACCTACTACATGCTCACCCCCGAGGGGTACTATTTCAATTTTTCGGGAACGGGCAACACCCTCAATTGCAACAATCCCGTAGTGCGCGACATGGTACTTGACTGCCTGCGCTACTGGGCCGCCGACTACCACATCGACGGCTTCCGCTTTGACCTGGCTGCCATCCTGGGCCGGGCGCAGGACGGCAGTCCGCTGAGCAACCCACCATTGCTCGAGTCGCTGGCCTACGATCCTATTCTGGCCAAATGCAAGCTCATCGCCGAAGCCTGGGACGCAGGCGGACTGTACCAGGTGGGTACCTTCCCTGCGTACGGTCGCTGGGCCGAATGGAATGGAAAGTACCGCGATACGCTCCGCAAGTTCCTGAAAGGTGACGAAGGGCAAATCGGCGAGATGGTGCAGCGTATTCAGGGTTCGCCTGACCTCTACTACTACCGGGGACCTACCGCGAGCATCAATTTCATCACCTGTCACGATGGTTTCACGCTTTACGACACTTTCGCTTACAACGAAAAGCACAATGAGGCCAACGCTGAGGACAACCGCGACGGCGCCAACGACAACAATTCCTGGAACTGCGGGGCCGAGGGCGAAACCGACGACATCGAAATCAATTTTCTCCGTCGCAAGCAGATCAAGAATGCGCTGGCTATCCTGCTTGTGAGCCAGGGCGTGCCGATGATCCTGATGGGTGACGAAATGGGCCGCACCAAGCAAGGGAATAACAACACCTATTGCCACGATAACGAGCTCAACTGGCTCGACTGGTCGCTTCTGAAAAAAAATCAACATCTGTTCGAGTTCACCCAGAGTCTGATTCGCTTCCGCAAAGCGCATCCGGTACTACGCAGTTCCACGCATTTCACGCATACCGACTACGTGGGCAGCGGCTACCAGGATATCAGCTTCCACGGTACCAATGCCTGGGCGTTGGATGGCTCCCCCGGCAGCCGCTCCTTTGCCTTCATGCTCGACGGCGAACACGCCAAGCAGGGCGCAATCAAGGACGACACGATCTACGTCGCCATGAATATGTACTGGGAGGGGCTGTCCTTCGACTTGCCGCCGCTTAGCAATGGCCGCCAGTGGCACGTGTTCGTGAACACCGATATGCCCGAAAAGGAAGCCGTCAACACCTTAGGCAAAGAACCCCGTACCGATAGCCAGAGTCACGTGCTGGTCGGGCCGAGATCGGTGATGATTTTGGTGGGGAAGTAGGTGGCTGTTGGCAGTCGGCTACCTGGAACCAGCCCATCAGAGATGATTTATTTGAACGAAATGCATTTACCATCCTCCAAAAATTAATTTCAAATTTCAGTCTAAACAAGCCGATGGCCGAAAGCCGATAGCTGACAGCCCAAGGCATACTCTTTCAAAAAACCAAACGCCAAAAAACTATGAGCTTTTCAATAAAATCAGATGTAAAGGACGCGCCCGAATCCGGCAAAGTAGCTACAATCTATCTGGAAGGTGAGCTGGACTCGCTTTCGGCCCGCTTGTTTCAGAAGGAGATCGAGAAAGTGGCCATAGAGTCGCCCAAAGATCTGGTGCTGGACATGGAGAAACTGACCTTTATGGCTTCGGCCGGGCTGAGGGTTTTGATTTTTTCCAAACAAAAAATCGGCCCCTCGCTCAATATCTTCCTCGTCAAGCCGCAACAGCCCATCGTGGACACCCTCGAACATACCGGCCTTCTCCATAGCGTCACGGTTGTGGAAAAGTACCCGGCCTGACAGGCCAGGAGCGGAGGAAACCAATGGCCGCCGACCCAACCCTGTGGTGTCGGCGGATATACTTCTCTTTTTCAAGGACCAGAGTGCATGCCGGGCCGTCGCTGCGGCAACTGTAATAAAGGTACTTTCGACAAAAACAATGAATTCAAAAACCTTCCCCGGCACGGTCGAATCCATCGATCTCATCCGGCACTACATCTCGGAAATCGCCCAAAGTGCGGGACTCGATAAAAAGTCCAGTTACAACCTCAAGCTGGCTGCCGACGAAATAGCAACCAACATCGTGTTGTACGGCTACGAAGAGCCGGGGCTGGAAGGAAATATTGAAGTGCTGGACGAGCAAACAGAAGAAGCGCTCACGGTCATTTTTGAAGATACCTCTGCCCCCTTTGATCCACTCGCCCGCGAGCTTCCCGACGAAGAGGACCTGACCAAGCCGCTGGAAGAGCGGCAGATCGGTGGCCTCGGTATCTTCCTGACAGTAAAAGGTGTCGACGATTTCAGCTACGAAAGGGTAGGGGAGAAGAATCGTAACATTTTTAAAATGCTGAAAGGGCGAGTTTCTTAGTCTATGCTATACTTAAATGATTCACTGTGAGTACTTTCCATCCCAAATAAACTACATATTCTCCCTGTCTTTAAAACTACCCAAGTCCACAAATCCAGAATAAAAAAATGCCCCGCTACGCCAACCCCTTTCCCGGTCTAAGGAGTTTCGAGTCGCAGGATTCAGAATTGTTTTTTGGCCGGGAAAGTCACATCAGAGAACTTCGCATCAAGCTGTCGATGAATCGTTTCCTGGCGATCGTGGCTTCTTCCGGCAGTGGCAAATCATCCTTAATTAAAGCGGGTCTTATTCCTTCGCTGCACAGCGATAAGCTGAGTGGCACGGCGCACGATAGCTGGAGCGTGATTCTTTTCAAGCCTGGCGCGACCCCGATTCGCTCACTGGCCCAGGCTTTGCAAAAACATTTGTACGGCTCGGAAGACGGCTATCAGGATTTAGCCGAGCGAATTAAGGAGAATCCCCGTGTGGTGTACGGGCTTTTCAAAGAACTTGCGGGAAATAACATCCTGCTGGTGATCGACCAGTTTGAGGAGGTTTTTCGCTACGCACAGCCTGACGACGAAATCCACTATTCCGGAGCTACGGCGCAACTTATCGCGCTGATCATGGATATGATCGTGCAGCCGAACAGTCCGATATACGTCGTGCTGACCATGCGCTCCGACTACCTCGACGAGTGCACCAATTATCCGGGTTTTACCGAGGTGATCAACCGGGGGTACTACCTTTTACCCAAAATGAATCCGGCGGAAATCCGGCATGCCATCACAAAACCCATCGAGTTGAGGGGGGCCACAATCGCCCCGACCCTGACCGATCGGCTGGTGGCGGAAATAGGTGGTAGTTTTGACCATCTGCCTATTATGCAGCACGCATTGATGCGCACCTGGGACCACTGGGAAAGCCAGGAAGCGGAAAAGCCGATCGACGAAAGTCATTACGATGCAATCGGCACGATGCAGGAAGCTATTTCGCGCCACGCTGAGGAAATCTACCACGGGCTATCGGATGACAAATGCCGTCTGGCGACCGAAAAAATCTTCAAGTCACTCGTTGTGCTCGCCCCGGGCGACATCGGCGTGATGCGGCCCACCCGGCTGCAGAAAATCGTTCGGGTATCGGGCATGGAGCGGGAGTTACTCACAGAAGTCATCAACCGCTTTCGGCAGCAGGGCTCATCATTCCTGACGCCATCCTATACGCAGCGGATCGATCTGGAATCTTTCATCGATATCTCGCTGGAAAAAATCACGACGATGTGGGAACGGCTGCGTGGCTGGATCACCGAAGAGACCGAATCGGCCAAGCTGTACCGGAAAATGGGCACCGCGGCGGAGTTGAATCAGGCCGGAAAAACGGGGCTACTCGTCAATCCTGAGCTGCAATTGGGTATTCAGTGGTTGCGCGACGAACAACCCACGCTGGAATGGGCCGAGAAGTACGACCCTTACTTCGAGAGGGTTATCAATTATCTGGAGCATAGCAGGGTTCAGCACGAAAACACCATAAAAAACAACGAAGACCGGCAAAAGCGGGAACTGAAAAGGGCTCGTTATTTTGCAATTGTCATGGGGGGGGCCTCACTGCTTTCGTTGCTTTTTCTGGTGATCTCGCTGGTACTGCGCTACGACGCCGAACAGAGCCGTAAGCAGTCGCTGGAAAAAGAAAAACAGGCCATGCTGGAGCGGATTCGGGCCGAGGAACAGACGAAAGAATCCATTTCACAAAAAAAGATTGCCGAACAGCAGGAGATTATCGCCGAGCAGCAGCGCCGCCTGACCGAGGAACAGCGCTCCATCGCCGTGCGGGAGCAGCGCCTGGCTGAGGTAAAGCGGATTGAGGCAGAAATTGCCAAACAGATCGCCGAAATTGAAAAGGTAAAGGCCGACTCCGCCCAACGGCGGGCCGAAATGCAAAAAGACCTGGCCGTAAAATCCAAGGCTCTGGCCGACCTGCTGCGCATCCAGGCCGATTCGTCACGCCGCGAGGCTCAAATCTCGCAGCAGGACGCCGAGCAGCAACGGGCGCGGGCTGTCGCCCGCTCGGTGGCCATTCAGTCATATCAGATGACGGACAACGGCCAGGACGCCCTACCTGCATTACTTGCCGCTCAGGCTTTTCGTTTCAACCTCCGCACGGGCGGGCAAAAGGACAACCCGGAAATTTTCAAGGCGCTATCCAAAGCGGCTGATGCCAAAACAGTGCTACGCTGGCACAACGGCATGGTACGCAGCATAATCCAAAAGCCGGGCGGCGCAGCTTACGCTTCCACGGGGGACGACGGCACGGTGAAGGTATGGAGTGCTGACCTGACCGGGCAACCGGGCGTGAAGTCCTATGCCACCAATGACAAAGGTCAGGTTTCGCTGCGTTCGCTGGCCTTTTCGGGAAGTGGAGACAAGGTGTTTGCCGGGAGCGCAACCGGCAAGATATATGACTGGTCTACCAGCGGGTTGCTCAGCGTGCCCAATGCCATTCAGGCGCATCGGGGTGTCGTCAATAGTCTTCTGGTCAATAAGGCAACTTCTCAGCTCATCAGCATCAGTGGCGATGGAAACCTGCGCACCTGGAAAATATTACCTAATGGGCTGGATTCGCTGCAAAACATCCACTCTGACATACCGATTTTTTGCGCCCGGATTACGCCCGATGGCAAGCGCCTCGCCTGCGGGGCGGACAATGGCCGGGTGGTGATTTTCAATTTGCAGAATCTGAACGAAGAGCCTGTTTCCTTCAACTACTACGGATTCGGCAATCGGGTCACGGCCCTGGCCTTTGATCCCGACGGCACGCACCTGATTACCGGCAATTCTTCCGGCTCGCTTTACCGCTGGGATTTTGAAAAAAACGGGATTGGCCGCATTGGTCTGCCGCTATCGGGGAGGCATACATCACCTGTAAACGACATCACTTTCTCGCACGACGGGAAACTACTGGCCTCATGCAGCTACGACTGGACGGTGCGCCTCTGGAACTACGCCAGCATTCTGAATCGGCAGGTGCAGCCTATCGTGCTGGATGATTTCGACACATGGGTTTTTGGCATCACCTTCTCGAGGGATGGTAAAAGGCTCATTGCCGGTGGAGCTGATCGCACCATACGCTCCTGGCAGGTCGATCCGGACGAACTGTATCAGAAAGTACTGGAAAAGGCTAACCGGGATATGACCATTGATGAATGGAATCGGTTCATCGGCAAGGATATTCCCTATGAGAAGGCAGTGAAAAGCGAAGCGGTGCAGTAATAGAATTGAGGAGTTTATGCGTCCATTAGTCTATGAGTTTTACTTTGAATTATAAAAGGTACATAACCGACTGGTTTGGAAAAGGGGAATTGCTTTGCATTTCGACCTTTTTCGCACTGGCATTTATGCTTTCGCCAGCGGCGGTGCGAGCGCAGAATTCTTGCGACCAGTCCATTCTGCTGCCCGAGGCAGAGAAGCGGTACGCGACCGGTAATTTTGACGAACTTCTGGCGGCTTTGATCCCGTGCATTGACAACGGGTTCAACGAAAACGGGAAGGTGCAAGCTTATAAAATACTGGTAAATACGTACCTGGCTCTTGATTCTGTAAGCAAAGCAACGGATGTTATCAACAAAATCCTGATCATCAATCCACAGTTCGAGCCCGATTTTTCAGCCTCTGACCAGTTCAAGACTTTAGTACAGGATATGAAAGATTTGCAGGAAAAAATTCTGGAAATCACCTCGGTATCCAAGAAGGCAGAGAACCTGCTGCAGGTACCAGCGACCGTGATGGTGCTGACTGAAAAGGATATCGTGCAGCGCGGCTACCAGAGTCTGGAACAAATGCTGCACGATCTGCCGGGCTTCGACATCGCCAAAGGCAACGGGCCCGGCTACTCCTACTTCTACCAACGTGGCTACCGGGCTGTTTCCAACGACCGTATCCTGCTCCTGATCGATGGCGTGGAGGAGAATGATCTGGTTTCCAATAACATTCCCATCTCGCGCCAGTACCCGATTGCCGATGTGGCGCGCGTAGAGGTGATTTACGGTCCGGCTTCCACCCTGTATGGAGCCAATGCTTTCTCCGGAGTAATCAATGTAATCACGAAGAACTACCTCAAAAATACGGGTACTAATAAAAAGCTTTCCTTCACCGGACAGACGCGCGGCGGTACCTGGAACACGCGGTACCTGGACGGAATCTTGACGGGCAAGACTAAGGATGTGGCTGTGTCCGTCATTGGGCGGTACTTCCGTTCCGACGAAATGGATCTATCGCGCAACTACGATACCTGGAATTACGACCCCAGGACGCCCGACCAATACAACGGCGTTTTGGATATTCAGGGGCAAGCGGCCAACAACTACCTCATCAGTAGCGGCCTCGCTACCAAATTCCCGAACAGTAATCTCTATACCGTCGATCGCGCTGCGAGCGGCGAAGCCACGGCCATCCGGTTGACCCCCGAAGGGCGGGAAAAGGCCGCTGAGTTAGATAATCAAGGCGTATTTGCCAGCATGGTGACGGGTGAGCCCGTACAGTTTGACAACCAGACTTCGGATTTCTTTGTACGGGTCAAAGTGGAGTTCAAGGAGCTCACCTTATCAGGATATAGCTGGAAAACCAACGAAGGCGCCACGCCCTGGTACACCAACAAGTCACGGCTGTCGGCCCCCGACCACTCCCGCTGGATAACGGCCAACAATGCGTTTTCAAGCATTTATAACAAAACATTCAGCGAAAGATTTCAGGTACTGAACATCACTTCTTTCAAAATTCACGAGATCGAGGGCGGAACCAACCTGGCCTCCTACGCGGGATATTACAATAAAAGTTACTCGATTCTGGACCTGGCCAATAGCCGGATGCCCAGCACATCCACCCAGTATTTCTATCGCTACTCGAATCAGCTGAGAAACGAACTGCGCTATTTCCTGACAGCCTCTCCCCGATTCGAAATCAGCGGCGGAGTCGAAATCCGGGCCAGCTACATTCAGGGCGACTACATTCGCTCGTCCCTGGCATATCCCGACGAAACGGGCTATCTGGGCGACTCTATTCTGGGAGGCAACAATTACCGCAGCTACGATCTGGGGCTTTATTCGCAGGCAACCTACCGTCCGGTGAGCTACCTGAAACTAGTGGGAGGTTTGCGGCTCGACAACAACCGGATCCGCAACCTGGGGGGCTATGGTACCGTGCTGAATCCCCGCCTGGCGGCCATATACATCAAAGGCAAGTACATTTTCAAAGCTATTTATGCCACGGCCTTCAAAGACGCCTCTAATCTGCAGAAGTACGGTACCGCCCCCGATCGCCAGCTCAATAACCCCCGTCTGCAGCCTGAACGGGTGCAGAACGTGGAAGTGAGTGCCAACGTCAAAGTGAATAAGGATTTGATGTTCAGCGCGGTGGCGTATCGGGCGGCATACAGTAACGTGATCGGCACGGCGCGAGTGCAACTACCCGATGGCAGCACCACTTCGCAGTTTCAGCCACTGGGCCGACAACTGATATACGGTGTGCAGGGCGAGGGCTCCTACAAAATCAACAACCTCAGTTTGTGGGGGAATTTTACCTTCACCAACCCAACGGACCTGGAAACCAACCAGCGAATCAGCGATATTGCCGACTTTCAGTTCAACCTTGGCGGCAATTATCAGATTACCGAAAAACTGGGGGCCAACCTGACTGCCAACTTCGTAGGCGCCCGGAAAACCGGCATTGGTACTTTTGGCAGTAATAACCCCATCACCCGATTCGACCCTTCGCTGATACTGAACTCGACTATCACCTACCAAAACATCGTGCGGGGAATTTCCCTGCAACTGACGGTCAATAACATAGCAGACACCGAATATTTCTTTCCCGGTGTCCGGTCCGCCGACGGAACCACCTTTGCCTCCCGTTTTCCGCAGGAAAGACGGTATGTGTCGGTGGGAGTATTGTTTAATCTGGAATAACCGGAAGGGTGAAGACACGCAGGAAGGGGACACTCTTCAGCTACATTTTCCTTTCAGAAAGAGGCGATTGCCTCCATTCAAAAAATTCAGCCTTTATGACCTATCCAGCCCATCACACTATCTCAACGTTTAAAAACTTTAACATGAATCGCCCTCATTCGCCATTTTCCCTCGGAACGCCGGGATCTGCCAACCAGCGGCAGGAGTCGCTGGTGCACCGAAACCTGCCCCAGCTGATACTCAAGGAAGTAGACTACCCGGAGCGGATCATCGACATCGGGCAGTTCAGGATACAAGGCTGGCGGAATGAAAAGGGGGTCGATCCTGACTTTTTCGCCCAAAAAACCTGGCTTGATGATTTGGATCAAACGGCCCGGCACTGGGTCGTGATGGATGAATTGGATATCGTGGCCGCCGCCCGGCTTAGTTTCCATGGGTCGCTGGCCGATGTTCCTTACGCGGACATGCTCACGCCGGAGCAAATCGAGCATTTTGAAAACAGGAAAGTAGCCTCCCTCAACCGACTGGTGGTTTTGCCCGAATACCGCGGGCAGGGTCTGGCGGGACGGCTCGATCAGATCAGAATAGAAATGGCCAGGGTTAAGGGGGCGGAAGTCATTATTGCGTTTCCTCAGCTTGTTCGTATCGAATCGCTCCGGAAGTTAGGTTTCGAGCTATTGGCTGAACTGCCAAGCATACCCGAAATGCCCGACCGACCTTTTTTCCTGATGAAGAAGAATCTGGTTTAGGGTGCAATGTGTCGAGCTAAAGCCGCTGATATCAGGATTTTCTTTCAGCGCTGTCAATGGGTGTTTCATATGCTGATTCCCCGGCCGATCAACGCTTAATCTCTCAACGTCTCAACTCTAAACAACTAAACAAAAACAAACCTGCAAGCCCAAAAAATATATCGCCTGTTAGACCTTAAGAAGGGAGAAGAAAAAACCGTCGGCTTGTTTGTCGGTTACTCGTTCTGTATGGGAGTGGCCGTTGCCATTTTCTACACGGCTACTACCTCGCTTTTCCTGATTTCTTTTGAACGAACCATGCTGCCCAAGGCCTACATCGCAGGCGGTTTGGTCGTATACGGGCTGGGGGTTGTGACAAACTACGTTCAGCGAAAAATTCAGTTCTCCAAGCTGGCGAACGGTCTCATTTATTTTCTGATGCTATCCGTGACGGGATTGCTGGTGACGTACCAGTTTAGCGATATCAAGTGGCTGATTTTCTTCCTCTTTGTTTGGAACCGCGTTTTTGTCTTTGTCAACGGCATCACCTTCTGGTCCACTGCTTCCAAAATATTCGATATTCAACAGGCCAAGCGTTTGTATGGGCTCATCAGCACGGGGGAGGTAGTTTCTTCCATTCTGAGTTTTTTTTCTGTACCGCTTCTGCTCCAATTCCTGGCCACGGACCAGCTGTTGTACATCGTGGCGGTGGCGGTAGTTGGCTGCATCGTGCTCATGCGACTGATCGTCCGGCGGTTTTCCAGACAGCTTTCGGTAATAAAGGAAACCCCGAAGGAGAACGCAGAAACCGCTGCTGCCGATGACACGAGCAGCTGGCGTACTTTCCTGTCTAACCCCTACTACCTGCTGGTGTTTTTGCTGGCGATGATGCCCGTGGTGGGTCTGTTCTTTGTGGATTTCATGTTCGCGGTAGAATCCAAAAACGTGTTTCCTGACAAAGAGTTGCTGGCGGGATTTCTGGGTACATTTTTTGGCTTTTGTGCTTTGCTGGAGATTTTGATCAAAACTGTGCTGTACAACAAAGTCATCAGCAAGTTCGGCCTAACGCTCGGTATCTCACTGTTGCCAATTACGCTACTGTTCAGTTTGGGGTTGGCAGTGGGCTACGGCACGATCTACGGCACCACGGCTTTATTCTTTGCTTTCATCGTGCTTAGCCGGTTTTTCATGAGTTCGGTGCGTAAGTCGGTGAACGAGCCGTCTTTTCAAGTTCTGATGCAACCGATCCCCGGTCCGGAGCGTGCCAATGTACAGAGCCGCATCGAGGGCGGCCCGAAGGCCTTGGGTAATATCGTGCCGGGCGTTATCCTTTTGATTCTTACCAGCATGCCCTTTATTGGTACGGTGCAAATCGCCGCCTTCTTTCTGCTGATTCTGGCGGGCTGGGTGTATTTGTCGATGAAAGTACAAAACCAGTACCGAACCGTGCTGCGTGCCACCCTGGAGAAGCCCGCTACCGGCTTGGAGCCAATGGGTGATCGGGCTGACCCGGTTTCCGCACCGCTTCCGGATGACGGCGATGCTTATCTGGAGCTGGCGAAGCGGGTAGCTGCCCGAAAAAAATCGACGCTGAACTACGAGCGGAGCAGCTTTGACTTTATTCTGAAACTGACAAATTCGGCGCGCGAACATGATCGTGTTCTGGCGGCTCAGATGCTGGGCGAATCGGGGCGTTACTACGCTTTTCGCTACCTGATGCAGCTCATCAACGATGAGTCCACGGACGTGAAGAACGCGGCCTTGATTGCTGCCGGATCGGTGCGCAGCGCCGAACTATGGCCTCTGGTGATTGCCCATCTTGACTCGGAGCGCTCGCATGAAGCGGCGGCGTACGGCCTGCTGGGTTCGGGCGAAGGGAGCGGCCGCGACGCCATGGTGCGGGAGTTGGCCCGGAGTTTCGACCGGGCGTCGGGAAGCCCCCGACTGCAAATTCGGCTGATCCGGCTCATCCGACAGATTGGTGGTGTGAAAGCAACCAAAGTCCTGCGTCCGGCGATGCAACATCCCGAAGCAGAAATCCGGGATGAAGTTTATGAAGCCCTGACGCACCTCGGCTATCGGGTGACGCTCACGGAACGCAGTGGGGTGGCGGCCGAAATCGACGCCCGCATCGGCCTGCTGGTATGGGTGCTGGCCGCACAGCATGATTTAGAAAACTACCCATCAGATTCGCCGATTCAAACTACCCTGGAGAGCGAAAAGCGTAAGATTTTACCTAAAATTTTTACCCTGCTTTCCCTGCTGCCGGGTGGGCAGCGTTTCGACGATCTGTGCAGTTTGCTTCTGGATAACAACCAGGAAACCTTTGGGTACTTGCTGGAAGTAGTGAATATGACCCTGCCCGAATCCTGGAAAGACAAACTTATTCCGCTATTTGAAGAGCAGCCCCTGGCTGAAAAATTGAAGCGTAGTGCTGAGTCTTACCCCCAAAATCAGTTCTCCCCGGATGAGCGGTTGAAAGATATCGCCAATAATCATTTTTCCCGAATCTCAGCCAATCTCCGGGCCACCGCCCTCGAAGCTCTGGCCCAAAGCGGAGCGGACCACACGATTACGCTGGCCGCACACGCTGTCTCACCGGAGGCTGTCATTGCTGAAACCGCCCTTCGTGCCCTGTACCAGCAGAATCCCGGACGATATCGGGATATACGCCTGGTCATGAAGGCACAGGACGATACGTTTCATCTGATGATTTGTCAAAAAATTGAGAAAACAGAATATTTAACGGCCTCATAGATAAAGGGATAGTTTGCCGTAACGGCAGCCTGTACCCACTGATTCAACCCTCAAAATTCCACCACTCACCATAAAATGCCTTTTGCTTCCCTCCATATCGCTCATCTGTTTCGCTGGATACTGCTCCTGAGCGTCTTTGCGCTGTGGCATCCGGCGTTTTCGCAGGGCGACCTGGCCAGTCGCGAAATCGGAAACCCCCTGGCGGAGGTGCATTCGGCAAAGGAGTACAACGCCCACGGGCAAAATTTTGCCATCGTGCAGGACAAGCGGGGTATGATGTACTTCGGCAACTTCGCGGGAGTTCTGGAATACGACGGAACGTCCTGGCGGACGATCACGACGACGAACTACGCCAAGGTGTCGTCGTTGTACCTCGACGACGCGGGCAGAATCTTCGTTGGCGCCAACGGCGAGTTTGGCTACCTGAAACCCGATGCAAAGGGAACGCTGCACTTCGCCAGTCTGAGCGAACGCCTGACCACGCCCTTTGGAGAAATCATGAGTATTGTAGGTACGCCGGCAGGAATTTATTTTATCGGTAAAAAAGACATCTACCTTTGGAATAAGCGGATCGTGCGGGAGTGGCATACCGAAGACCTGATATTGTCATCCTACTTTGTGCAGGGGCATATCTACCTTTATCAAAGGAAACGTGGTTTGGGAAGGTTCGACGGTAACAAAATCCTGCCCGTTGCCCTTTCACCGCGCCTGCCTGCGCTGCTGGATATCAGTGCTATGTTATCGTTCGATGCGCAGAATATTCTGGTGGCGACCAGTAATCAGGGACTTTTCAAAATTTCCAATAATCTTCTGACTCGCTTCGATGCCCCGGCCAATGCCTATCTCGGCACCAACCAGGTGAGTACGGGACTTCGGCTCGATGACAACACTTTTGCATTTGCCACTTTGCAAGGCGGTATAGCCCTGATCGACCGCCAGGGGCGCATTTCCCAGATTATCCGGGGTAGTACCTTCGATGACACCCAAGCCAACAGCCTGTATCAGGGCCGTGGCGGGATTTTGTGGCTGGCTCTGAACGACGGCCTGGCGCAGGTGGATATTCCATCGCCCATGTCGGTATTCGACGAAGCCGTGGGTATAAAAGGTGCCGTGAATCATCTGCTCCGCTACCGGGGGCGGATGTACGTCGGTACCCTGAACGGACTGTATTTTCTCGACGGGCTGCGGGCTAATCAGGTTAACGGGCTGAATGCGGGCTGCTTTTATTTGTCAGATGCCAGCGGGACGCTTCTGGCTGCCACAAGTAAGGGCGTGTACCGCATCGACGGTGCCTCAGCGCGGCCACTTTCCCAAGATTTTGCCCTTTGTCTGCACCCGTTAAATAGCAATCCCAAAACAGTATTCGTAGGCTTGGAAAACGGGTTGGGGATTTTGGATCTGGCAAGAAACAGCTACCGACAAGTGGCAGGAATAGATGATCAGATTGTGGGCATCAGCGAAGATGAAGACGGGCACATATGGCTGGAAACTTTATCAAAAGGACTATACCGCACCGATGCCCGGGCGACAGAGTGGAAGCTCTATAATAAGGAAAACGGCCTGAAGACGCTGCTATACAACAAAATCGTCAATAGCCCGGAGGGACTCATCGCCTGGAACAAAAACGGTACTTTTCGCTATGACGCACAAAAGGACACTTTTATCCCTTACAATCTATTCCAAACCGACAGCACGGCGGCCAATTACTGGAAAGGTAGCGTTATTCCCGACCAGAACGGTAATTTCTGGACTACGCGGGGCGATGAAAAGTTTGTCACTTTTTACAAAAAAAATCAAGACGGATTTCAGCCGATAACGCAGCCATTTCGTGCTTTCTCTGACCGTACATTCGATGTCATTTACCCTGATATTGACAGCCTGGTCTGGTTTGGCGGTCCGGAAGGCGCCATACGCTTTGACCTGGGTCAGCCGGACGATTACCTCAAATCGTATCCGGCCCTCATTCGAAAAATCAACCTGAAGGCCGATACACTGGTCTTCGATGGCTACCGGCAAGGCGACGTCACTATGAAAAATGCGGTTCTGAATCCGGAACGAATGCGTTTCGCCTACGATCTGAACGACATTAGCTTCGTGTTTTCGGCCACTAGTTTCAATGCGGGGGAAGAGTTGGTTTTTAAATATATTCTTGAAAACTATGACGACCTGTGGTCGGACTGGACGGCGCAGAATCGCAAGGAGTACACCAACCTGGCACCGGGGCGCTACCGCTTCCGGGTGAAAGCGAAGAACATTTACGAACTGGAGAGTGAGGAGTCGGTCTTTGAGTTTGTGGTGGCCGTACCCTGGTACCTGATGTGGTGGGCTTACGTGCTGTACTTCGTCGTACTGACCACTTTACTGTATTTTCTCATCCGCTGGCGGCTCCGGGCTCTGGTGAAGGAGAAAGATATGCTCGAAAGCATGATTCTGGAGCGCACTGAGGAGATTTCCAGCCAGAAGGAGGAGCTGGAAGAACAGTCGCAGGAACTGGCCTCCAAAAACGACCAATTGGAAAAGATCGATCAGATTGTACAGTCGATCAACTCCGAAATCGAATTTACGAGCCTTTTCGAAACCGTACTGGCCAGGCTCGATATCATCCGGAGCATGGAAAGCGCTACGGCCCTGATCTACGATAAGGAATCCAACAGTTTTCGCTTCAAGGCTGCCTACGGCAATCTGTCGCTGGCCCAGCTTGAATCGCTGCAGCTTACGCTGCAACAGGCTGAGGAGAGGTACCTGAACAATGCCGTGGAACGGGCCGAGGATGTGTACGCCCGCAGCGACGCGCCCTTCGTGCCGCTGGGCAATGCGCTGGACACCCTGCCCGAACCGAAGTCACTCATTACGATTGTGATCAATGTCGAGGGCCACGTCGAGGGTTTTATCACGCTGGAAAACACTACCCGCGCCAACGCATTTGATCAGAAAGATTTCGACATGATCCGAAACTTGAAAGAGCACCTCATTGCGGCTTTTATCAAAACCCGGATTCTTGAAAATCTTGAAAAGACCCTTAACAATCTGAAAGTGGCGCAGGACGAGCTCATCCGTCAGGAGCGATTGGCGTCGGTCGGGCAATTGACACGCGGCATCGTGGACCGGATCCTGAACCCGCTTAACTACATCAATAATTTCTCGGAGTCGTCGAACGAGCTGATTGAAGAGCTCGTGGAATTGGTCCCAGAAAACAGTGAGCACCTGCCTGAGGCCATCGCCGATGATTATTTCGGCGACATGCAAATGTTGAAAATGAATTTGGTGAAAATTCAGGAGCACGGAAACAGCACCACCCGCATCGTGAAGGACATGCAGCGATTGCTTAAGGAAAAGTCTACTGATTTTCTGGAAACTGACCTAAACACATTTGTGGAAGGAAAGGCGAAATCAGCTTACCAGGAACTTCGGAGCGAAACCCGCGATCAGGAGACCGAACTGGAAATTATTTATGACTTCGAAACCCCTTCCCCCAAGGTGCGGGTGTTGCCCACCGAAATGGGCAGCGTGATTGGCAACATCATCAATAATGCCTACTACTCGACGCTGGAAAGACAGAAAGTGGACAAAAAGCACCGTCCACAATTGCGCATTTCGACCGAAACAATTAAAAACAAGGTAGTCATTCGCCTCAGGGATAACGGGAAAGGGATTCCCAAGAAGGAAATGGAGCAGATGTTCAGCCCGTTTTTCACAACCAAACCGACCTCCAAAGGGACGGGACTGGGACTTTACATGAGCAAAGATATAGTGGAATTGCACCGGGGACTGATTGAAATCGAATCAAAAGAAGGCGAGTACGCAGAAGTGATAATCATGTTGCCAGTGTACTGACGACAATGATGGATGAGTGACTGGGGCGAAGAAAAACAGCAACAGTTTGTTTTGTCAGGATTTTCAATACAATATGAGTTTGCATGCTGATTCACTGGCTAATGTGATTTCTGAACAGCCATAACTGCCGCCGGACACCCAGTTGGACCTTCAACCGAAAAGACCAAAGTCACCGAACTTGACTATAACCCTAATAACTATGGAAACTATCAATCATCAGGAAGACCTGAAACAGGCAAATGCCCTTCTGACAGAAGAGGTGCAACGACTG
This sequence comes from Persicitalea jodogahamensis, assembly GCF_014651615.1. Taxonomy (GTDB): domain Bacteria; phylum Bacteroidota; class Bacteroidia; order Cytophagales; family Spirosomataceae; genus Persicitalea; species Persicitalea jodogahamensis. Next base: position 1,099,828 of record NZ_BMXF01000001.1, read on the forward strand.
GGGCAGGAAATCGAGTCGGCGCGGGAGCAGTTTGCACAGCAAAATCGGCTGGCAGGGATCGGGCAGATCACGGCGGGTATCCTGCACGAAATCAGAAATCCAGTCAATTTTGTCAATAATTTTTCGCGCCTGGCCCTGGATTTGGTGGCAGAGATGAAGGAGCTCTTGGAAAAAGAGCGAGCAGAAGCAGCTTCGGCGAACCTGGATGAGCTGGAGGAACTGTCGGGTATGGTAGAAACCAACCTGACGCGCATTTTTGAAAATGGCCGCCGGGCAGAGCGCATCGCGCAGAGTATGCTCGACCAAACCCGCGACGACAACCGGCAATTTGCGCCCACCGATCTGAACCAGATGCTGGAAGAATTCACCAAACTCTCCTATCAGGGGGTCCGCGCCCACGACCGGGAGTTCAACGTTGCCTTTACTTTTGATCTCGACCCTGACATGGGGCAGGTGAATCTGATGCCCAACGAATTCGTGCGCGTCATTATCAATCTGACGAACAACGCCTGCTACGCTGTTAACGAAAAACGCAAGGCTCCGCCTAATCCGGATTATACTCCGCGAATTACGGTAACTTCGGCTCGCATGGAGGATGGCATCGAAATAAAAATCCGTGATAACGGCATTGGAATTCCCGACGAACTGGTGCAGAAGGTTTTCAATCCCTTTTTCACTACAAAGCCCCCTGGTGAAGGGACGGGCCTTGGTCTGTCGCTGAGCCTCAAAACAATCAACGAGACCCATAAAGGTCAGCTTAGCGTTACTTCCGAGCCGGGAGAATTTACGGAATTTGTAATATGGTTGCCCGTTGAGAAGTGACGTTTTGCAAGAAGTACCTGAATTCCAAAGTTCCTAAGCCATAAAGTGAAAGCAGGTGGAACTTGGAAGCTTTCAAGCTAACTCAGGTACTTAGGAACTTTGGTACTAATCAATTAAAAAAATTAACAACAATGAAAATTCTAAATGTAGACGACGAACTGGATATGGAGATGCTCATTTCCCAGCGATTCAGGAAGCAGATCCGAGACAAGCAGTTTGAGTTTGTCTTTGCGCATAATGGCATAGAGGCACTTGAAAAACTGGATGAACACGAGGACATCGCACTCATTCTGTCGGATATCAATATGCCCGAAATGGACGGGCTCACTTTCCTTTCGATGGTCAATGAGCGGAAGAACCCGGCTCTGAAAGCCGTGATGGTTTCAGCCTATGGTGATATGGACAATATTCGCGTAGCCATGAACCGGGGCGCCTATGACTTTATTACGAAGCCCATCAACTTCGAGGATCTGGAGATTACGATCAACAAGACCATCGAGCACATCAACATGGTTAAGCTCTTCCAGCACGAGCGCGATCAGCTGGTGGCTATCAAGAACGACCTGGACATCGCCAAGGAAATCCAGCAGTCCATGCTGCCCAAGGAGTCGCCGCCCTTCCCCGACCGCCTCGATATTGACCTGCATGCATTTCTGGAACCTGCCAAGGTTGTAGGCGGGGACCTCTTCGACTACTTCCTGTTGGACGAAAACCACCTGTTTTTTATTATCGGCGATGTGTCGGACAAGGGCATTCCGGCGGCTCTGTTCATGGCGATCACGAAGGCGATCTTCAAGAGCCACTTTTTGAGCCCGACCTATCAGAACCTCACGGATGAGGTACGGCAGGTGAATCATTTTTTGAGCACAAACAACAACTCTTTCATGTTTGTGACAGCCTTCATGGGCATTATCAACCTGAAAACAGGCTCAGTGGAATACATCGACGCCGGGCATGAACCACCGCTGATTCGCCGGAAAGACGGTACAGTCGAAACGGTCAAGAAGCAGGGCGGCCTGGCTCTGGCCATCGATAAGGACTATGCCTACACGCCGCAATCGCTGCAGCTGGCGCATGGCGATACGTTTTTCCTGTATACCGACGGGGCGACCGACGCCAACAACCGCGAGAATGACCGCTATGGCTTTAAGAGACTGGAAGAACACCTGCATGCCTTATCCGGCGAAGAAACCCCCAAGGAAATCAACGACAGCCTGCTGGCCAAGCTCAAAGAATTCATCGGGGAAGAGGACCAGTTCGACGATATTACCGTTTTGACGATCCATTACAAGGAGGATATGTAAAGCGACCGGCAGGTGATAGGTGAAATGGTCGATGCGCGGAGCTCCGTGGCGCTAAAAGGTTAACGGTTTTATCGCAACTGGGATTGGTGCTCAGTGGCTGTTAACCATTGACCCATCAGGAAAATGATACTCTGAACGCCGAAAACTATTCGCTATTCTTCACCAAAAAGCTGTGCCTCGAAGTCTTCCATGCTGCCTTCGGGAGCAATGAAGAGTTCGCGGGGCTTGCCGGCCTGGGCGGGCTGGACGGTCATGAAGTTGCGATACTGCTCGTCGGTCACAATGCCGAGTTGCAGGGCGCGCTTAAGAACCATCGGGAAGGGTACTTTGAAGAAATCGGCGATGTCGGCGGCCAGATAAGGCGGAATGCGGCTGACGCCGTCGTGAAAGAAACTGCCGACCTCCTTGGGCGATAGCAGCGTTTCGAACACCAGTTGCTCAGCCCGCTGCGCCAGCGAAGTTTGATTGGGGTAGGTCCGGCTTAGTCCCAGTGAAAGGGTCAGCAGGTAGGTGTGATAGCAGCGCTCGTTGGCGTCGGCTGCGGCGTTGATAAACACCCATCCCTTTTGCCGGAAGACGGCGGAAAAACCCGTAAAAACATCACCCATGCCGTGCAGTTGTGCTACTTTTACCGTTTCGGGATAGGGTAGTTTGAGGCCGATTGTATGGATAATATCCTGCGCCGACGACACATCTGCCACTTCGCCGGCGGGTTCGATGAGCCAATTGCCCGCCACCAGGTCATTGAAAAGGGATTCAGCGGCTTCCTGGCTTTCCACTTGTCCAAGCGTCAGCACAATACGGTCGCAGTGCGCCGAGTAATCGAGCGGGAGTTGGTTTTTTGGGATTCTCTTAGCCATATCGTCGGTATTTTGTAATGCCTTGAACCTCAAAGATACACGCTTAGAATTTCATTGCCAATTTTTGTTGACAATGGGTTAGAGTACGAATTACATTCTTGCCCTTTTACAGGCATGAACGATTCTTTCCATGATCGATAAATTGTAAATGCTTAGGCCCGCCTTCGATAAAAAAAGCCGGATCAATACGATCCGGCCCCTTCTCCAAAAGAAGTTACTGCTTGTTGTTTATTTCTCCAAAAGTCTTCTGAAACGATGCTGCGTTCCGTAAAAAGGAATGATGCCAATCAAGAATTCCTTCCAAGACATTTTCAGGTAGCGCATCCTAAGAATTGCTATTGTCGGAATGTACAGCAACATACATACTACAAAGCCCAACCAGCGAACTTCATCGGGATTTGTTCCGGGAAACGCCTGAGGTAGCAGACCTACCACAATGCCTCCAGCTATAACCAGCAACCAATAATTAATTAAGTTCATCTGTATAAGGGTTAGTAAGAATATGCTCAAAAATAACCAATGGTTAGTAAATCAGCAAACGTGTTAACCCTAAATTATTCGACCACTACTTCATGGCAATATCTGGTGGAGACTTCGAATTATGTTAAGTAGCAGAGGCAGGAGTTTTACTTCCACTTCAGCGTATTCAACAACCGCAGCGCGTCGCGTTCTAGGTACTCGATAACAGGTGCCAGGGAGTCATTTTTGGTAGCAGTGGGGAAGTAGATCGCCCCGCGCAGGTAGTGGGTGGTGCTATCGGTGGTGTAGAACTGGAAAGGCGTAGGGACGTCGCCTTCCAGGCGGATGAGTGTCGCCGTTTTTCCGGTTTGGGTCAGGATAGTCTGCTGCTGCACGGCGGTGGCCCGTATTTGGTGCTTGCCGGCCAGTTTGTAGGCGTCGTCGATAAAGTCTGTCAGACGGGCGGGATCGCGACGCACGGGCTTATAGGTAAGCTGGATATTGGCGTCGAGTTTGGGGTAGTAGATATAGATCCAGTCCTTCTCGGCCAGTACCGAAGTGTCCGGCAGAATCACCGCCGCCTGCGAATAGTCGAATTGGTAGGGGTATTTATCCGGCAAAGCCTGGTAACTATGCGGAGGCAATGCAATCCGGTTGTATCCCTTCGGTTTCGGTGCGTAGCTGTCATCCTTCTCTCCTGAACCGCAGGACATAAGCATTATCCCAAGAAATAATAACAGCGAAATTTTTCCCATTATTGCCTTTAACCGTTCACCCTTTACCATTGATCCGATAACCTATTCTACAGTAACCGATTTGGCCAAATTTCTCGGCTGATCCACATTTCGTCCCCGCATTACGGCCACGTAGTAGGAGAGGAGTTGCAGCGGAATCACGGACACCAATGGTACCAGCATTTCGTGGGTTTTCGGTACTTCAATCACGAAATCCACCATCGTGGGGATAAGCGTGTCGCCCTCGGTGATGATGGCAATGACGCGGCCTTTTCGAGCCTTCACCTCCTGGATATTCGAGACAATCTTGTCGTAGGAGCTGTCCTTAGTCGCCAGGAAAACTACGGGCATATCCTCGTCGATAAGGGCGATAGGACCGTGCTTCATTTCGGCGGCGGGGTAGCCTTCAGCGTGGATATAGGAAATCTCCTTGAGTTTCAAAGCTCCTTCCAGCGCCACGGGGAAGTTTAGCCCCCGGCCCAGGTAGATGAAATTGCGGGCATAAGTGAAGATATAGGCGATCTCCTTGATCTTCTCGGCTTTTTCCAATACCTGCTGAACTTTCGAAGGAATATTCTCCAATTCGATCAGCAGTTGGCGATAGTCTTCTTCCGAAATAGTGCCCTTGCTTTTGGCGGCGGCAATGGCCATGAGCGTAAGTACCGTTACCTGCGCCGTGAATGCCTTGGTGCTCGCTACACCGATCTCCGGCCCGGCATGCGTATAGGCACCCGCATCGGTAGCGCGGGCAATGGAAGAACCCACTACGTTGCACACGCCGAAAATGAGGGCACCTTTGGACTTGGCCAGTTCAATGGCTGCCAGTGTGTCGGCCGTTTCACCCGATTGCGAGATGGCGATCACGATGTCGTTTTCCTTAATGATCGGATTGCGGTAGCGGAATTCCGAGGCGTACTCCACCTCTACATTGATGCGGGCGAGTTCTTCAAAAAGGTATTCGCCTACTAGCCCCGCATGCCAGGAAGTACCGCAGCCTACGATCACGATGCGTTTGGAAGCGGCGAGGCGATCGAGGTAGCTGCGCAGACCACCGAGCTGAAGGTGGCCGTCGTCGGCCCGAACGCGTCCCCGCATACTGTCAGCGATGGAGCGGGGTTGTTCAAAGATTTCTTTAAGCATGAAATGCTCGTAACCCCCTTTCTCTATGGCGTCGAGTTCCATTTCCAGCTTCTGGATATAAGGCGTTTGCTGGACGTTGTCGAGGTTGAGAATATTCAACTCCCCATTTTTGACCACGGCAATAGCGTAATCATCGAGATAGACCACATCCTTGGTGTATTCGATGATGGGCGTGGCGTCGGAAGCGAAGAAGTACTCGTCCTGCCCGATGCCAATCACCAGCGGACTTCCCTTGCGGGCGGCAATGAGTTGGCCGGGATGCTCATCGGACATGATAACGATGGCGTAAGCCCCCACAACTTCCTGCAAAGCCAGACGCACGGCCGCTTCCAGCGACTTGCCGGTTTCCTGCCGCACATCTTCGATAAAGTGAATCAGGACCTCCGAGTCGGTATCACTCGTGAATTCGTGCCCCTTCTGTTGAAGTTTTTGCTTGAGAGTAGCGTAGTTCTCGATAATGCCGTTGTGGATAATCGCCAGCTTTCGGTCATTCGAATAGTGAGGGTGGGCGTTGGTGTCGTTGGGTTCACCGTGCGTGGCCCAGCGCGTATGTCCCATGCCGAGCGTGGCGTGAGTGTCTTTCTCCAAAAGCTCCGCTTCCAGATCTGCCACTTTGCCTTTCTTCTTGAAAACCTTCAAGCCGCTTCCATTCAGCAGCGCGACCCCCGAACTATCGTAACCCCGATATTCCAGGCGTTTCAGACCTTTGATAATCAATGGGTAGGCTTCTCGCTGACCTACATACGCTACGATTCCACACATAGGGTTAATTGTGAATTAGTGAATGTGGGAATTGTGAATATTGCTTTCGCCAGATCATCAAAAATATTCCGACATTCACTAATTCACAATTCCGCATTGATTATTCCTTCGCTTCCGTATAAAACACCACCAGCTTTACATCTTCCGGCTTGCTGCCTATCACCAGGCGGGTCACGCGGTTATTGAGTTGTGATTGATAGCGGGTGCTGCTCTGGCCGAGGGCATCGGTGTAGGATGGGCTCACCAGGAAACTGTCGTACTTCTTTACGCCCGAAATAATATTGTTCAGTTGCGTGGTAATATGCCAGGTGTATTGGTTGAAACGACTGTTGTACAGCACGGCAGGTGGTTCGGTTCCACTCAGTTTCAGATCGTTGAAGACCAGCCGAATATTATTCGATTCATCGTAATAGGTGCGGTTGGTCGCATCAGTTTCCAGCAGAACCAGATAGTTAGGGATGCCCAATCCCTGCTGGATAGCCGACAAATCGGGCTTGACAGTCAGTTCGGCGCGGTTGATGGCAATCGGCTTGCCACCGCCCAGCGATTTTAGATAGGGTATTTCGATTTTTGTTCGAATGCCGAGGGCGTCCTGCACGTAAGTAGGACCATCGCCGGCGGGGCGGGGCACCAGAGGCTGCAGTCCGGCCAGCGGAGTGCCGCTGCGGTCGGCAGTTACACGGTTAAAGCCCGCCCGGAAAATGGGTTGGCCGGTTGTCTGGCTAACGGCTATGGCCAGAGCGACAAAAGAAGTGGTCGTGGTATCGGTGGTGGTGTGGTAGTAAAGCCGCATGGCGAGCGCATTATTGATCGCCTGAAAACCTAGAACTGCCGTGTTTTTAGCATCGGGGATCAGGGCAAATCCGCCAAGAGTTTTAGCAAACTCGGCGTTGGTCTGACCGCCGGTTTGGCCCGAAAGAGCAAACAATTCCTTCCCCAGATCATCGGGCAGACGAAAGCGCAGGACACCATTGCTGCGGGGCGTGGCGTTAAAAGTGCGTTTGGCCAGCGGAGTAGGGTCGTAGGCGACGGTGCTGTTGTTGTAATAAGATCTGGTGGGGTCGATCACCTCGCGAATCCGGTGTACGGCCAGGGTTTGCGGCGGCAGTGTGTCACCGTAACTGTAGCTATAATTGGTAACCAGTACCAGCGAGTCATAGACCGGGGAGGTGCCCAGGTCGAGCTGGGCGAAGAGCGACATCCTGATGAAACTGGAAGCCGTAATGGTGCCAAAAATCGGGTCCACGTACCGACCCGCCAGATAGTAGTCGGGATTGCCCGTGCGCACCGAGTCGGCCAGGACGGTGGAAGTGCGGACGGTAAGCGTATCGGTGAAGAGGGTTTCGACGGGGGTAAGCGGCGTGACGCCGATGTTGCCGATGGGGTCGCAGCCGCTGAGCAGCAGGGTGACCACGATGGCCACCCCGGCTAAGCTATTCCTGACCCACGAGGTCGTTGTAGAGGTTGTAGTACTGTTCTGAGAGATTGTCGTCCTCATCGACGATATCGACACGCTTGGGTGATTCATTCAATAGTTTATTTAGTCCTTCGCCGAACTCTTCGTCTACCTTGACGATGGCGTCGGCATATGCGCAACCTAGCTTGATGAAGCCTTCGAAATCAGCAGAGCGCAGGTGGGCCAGGGCCTCGTCACTCACGTCCATTGCCTTGGCTTTTTCCAGCAAATCGGCGTCAAATTTATCACTAAAAGCGTTGTTATACACAGTAAAAACACTTTTTGTGTCCTTGAACATCGGATCGTTGCGGTAGGTCGTCTTCAAGTACATGGGAATCAAGGCAGTCATCCAGTCGTTGCAATGCACGATGTCGGGCGCCCAGCCCAGCTTTTTGACGGTTTCCAGCACGCCTTTGCAGAAGAAGATCGCCCGCTCGTCGTTGTCGTCGTAAAACTTATTTTTCTTGTCGAAGAAAACGGATTTGCGGTGAAAATAGTCTTCGTTGTCGATGAAATATACCTGAAGCTTGGCATTTGGGATGGAGGCCACTTTGATCACCAGCGCTTTCTCTTCGTCACCAACTGTGATATTGATGCCCGAAAGACGGACCACTTCGTGAAGACGGTTTTTGCGCTCGTTGATAAGGCCGAAGCGTGGAACGAGAATTCGGATTTCAGCACCGCGGTCCTGCATGTCGGCGGGTAATTGCCGCACGTAAGCGGCGACATCGGAAGTTTCTAAAAAAGGGTTAATTTCACTCGATACATACAAAATCCGTAGTTTGTCCATACAATTGTCAGGCGTTGGTGAAAAAAAGATTTGCAAAATTATACAAAAAAATCCCGAATTTCAATGCTTTTTTCAAAGTAATTGTAATATTGCGGGCATTTTGGCTAGCTGTGTGCCTGTCTTTCCGACACTTTTTCCTGACCGGCGCTTATCGCTTTTTCGCCTCACCATTTATAGCCCTCAGTCCAGCGATATCCGATGGTACTTTGGAAGTTGAACAGGTCGCAAGCAGTTGCCACAGGCCTACTCAACCACCAGCCACGTATATCCCGCAGCGGGCAGCGTGACCTCGACTTCAACTTCGTACGCACGATTCAGGGGATAGGTTTTGGCTTTCCCTTCCTGCTCACGAATGGAAGCGATTTCGGTGAGCCCTGTGTAGTAGAGCGGGAGTTGGATGCGGCGCGTTATGGCTTCTTTCAGCGGATTGTAAAGCATCACCAATCCTTTTTCCGGTAAAGCCGGATTGACGTGCAGGATGCCGTCCCAGTCGCGGCCATCGGGGCGGCGCAGGTGGATGAGGTCGGAGTTAAGGATGTCCCGGTACTTTTTGTACCAGGCTATTACTTCTTGCACCGTTTCCTTAGTGGTTTCAGTATCATAGAGTCGGGGACCACGGTAGCAGGCCTGTACTCCCGCGCCGTAGTACTGCATCATGAGTTGACGGTAGTCGTCGAGATGCTCGCTCAGGGGTTCCAGCACGGCCTCGGGGCCGCCACCCTGGTACTTTGTCAGGGGCACAAATCCCCAGCCCATCGACGGCGTTTTCTCCCAGGTTCCGTCGAAAATATTCTGCCGGTTCAGGATTTTCTGCTGCTCGCGCGATAATGAGAAATTGACCTCCCGATAGCCCAGCGCAATTTTGTGACTGCCGTCGAGAAAGTACCAGTCAGGCGCGTTGATGTACACGCCTTTGGCGTTGAGGTCGCGGTACAATCCTTTCTGTAATTCCATCTGCACCCAACGCGAGTCCGCCAACCCCTTGTGTCCGGGATGGGTAGTGGAGGCGCAGAGGTCGCCGGGGTAGGGGCCATCGTGTTCGAGCAGATCGAAGCCGGTTTCGCTAATAAATGTTCTGATTTTTTGTAAATAATCCAATCCCCAGCGACTGGCCAGGCAGGGCGCCTGACCAAACTGCGCTCCCTTATCGGGCAGGCCCGTTATGGGGTCGATCACATCGTTTTCATCGTCGATGCGACGGCTGCTGAACAGCGAATAACCACCCAGCAGTATTCCTTTTCCGTGGGCGTAGTCGGCCATTTCTTTGAATTTGGTGATATTGGCCGCCGATGTGTCCTCCATGTTCAGTCCACTGCCAAAGCTCAGGATTACCATCTCGTAGCCGGTTTCGGCGCATTGGTCCACCACGCGTTTTACCTGCGCCGGGTCGATGCTGACCAGGTGCATGAAAACCGGGTTCTGCGTAGTCCAGGGCGCGATGGTGCGGTACATTTGGCGGCGGGCCAGGCCGTTGCGTTCGCGGTCGTAGCTGTCGAGTAGCAATTCGTGGCTTCGCACCGATTCCAGCGAATCGCCGGAGGCCAGCGTGACGCCCATGCCGCCGTTGGGGTAGATTTCCATCAGGCAGGGCGTCTGGTAGTTGTAGTTGACCTGCGAGGTGTAGCTCGAATCCACCTTCCAGTGCGTGGCCTGATCCGACAGCTCGTAGCGCATGGCGTTGTTGTAGGCGTAGTCGTTTTCGATATAAATTTTCTGCGGCTTCTTCATTTCTTCCGGCGAACCTACCACCGCCGATTCTTCCTCGGGCATCGCCAGAATTTCGTTCACGACCTGATCGACCCGTACTTTTCCTGAACGTGTATTGATCACCGTTACCCATTTGCGCAGAGCGGGCAGCCCGTCGTAAATCGCGTAATGAACATCAACCTTGATTCCCCGCAAACTGGGCAGGGTAGAGGTGAAGTGTAGCGTCAGTTCCTGCCCGGTGGGTAGTTGGCGGTTCATGGTCCAGGTTGTGGGCTGCCAGGCGAGGCGATTGGTCAGCGGGGCTACCGAAAAATCGACCAATTGAAAGTCGGCTTCGTTTTTCTTAAAGCCGTCGATCCACTCTTCCCGCAGATAAGCGTGTTCGGTTTGGCCATAGAGCCCTCCGACCTGGTAGGTCTGCCCATCCAGCACCAGCCGCGCTTCGGGCCTGACCGAGCGGATGAATTGTTGGCCCGTGCCGAGGTTCTGGAAATCTACCGTAGCGGCATTGGGCGTCAGTCGAATCCGGCGCTGAATGAGGCCGTTGGATAGTATAATATCCTTACCATCCGTGGCCTGGTAAATTCCGGCTTTTAGTCCCATTTTATTCAAAAGCCAATCCTGCGTGGTGGGGGCCGGTTTATTTTCGGGGAGAGTTTTCAGTTTGGCTAAAAATGATTGGCTGAAACTACCCGTGCTCAGACACATGAAGCCAAGAAGAAGGAGAATAATTCGCATAGATAATGAAGGACTTTTAGCCCAATATAGATAGAATCTCCTTAGTTTGCCCCTGATTTAATTACCTCCAAATACCTTTTGCCATGAAGTTTTTATTGCCGCTCTTACTTTCTTTCCTGACATTCAACGCCTTTTCTCAGACCAACTACCCCGCCCCCGGGAATCTCAAACGGCACATCGACTACCTGGCGGCCGACCAAATGAAAGGGCGCGGCACGGGCAGTCGGCAGAATAGCAAAGCGGCGAAATACGTAGCCCGCCAATTCAAAAACTACCAGCTCGAACCCAAGGGGACTAAGGGGTACTTTCAAGCTTTTACGTCTCGCGTGCGGCGGGTAGTTGTGGCGGACAGCCTGCGTGAAACCTGCAACGTATTGGGTTTCCTGGACAATGGCGCGGAATATACCATCGTCATCGGGGCGCATTTCGACCACCTGGGAATGGGGCGTCAGGGTAGTTCGAAAGCTGAAAATCCCGAAGGGCAGATCCACAACGGGGCCGATGATAACGCCTCGGGCGTGGCCGGACTATTGGAATTGACCCGCTATTTCACGGAAAATGGCACCAAGGAACCGTACAATTTCCTGTTCATTGCCTTCGGGGCCGAAGAACTGGGCCTGCAGGGATCGAGGTACTTTGTTAATAACCCTACCGTGCCGCTCGATCGCATTGATTTTATGACCAATATGGATATGATTGGCCGCTACAACCCCGACCGGGGCGTGGGCATCGGCGGCTACGGTACCAGCGCGTCCTGGCCGGGCATTTTCGAGGGCGTCACCAGCGAAGTCAAGTTTTTCACCGATCGTGCGGGAAGCGGTGGCTCGGATCACGGCTCATTTTATGCCAAAGAGATTCCCGTGCTGTTTTTCCATACGGGTGGTCACGATGATTATCACAAACCCACCGACGATGCCGATAAAGTGGATGCGGAGGCCGAGGCGGCAATTCTCAAAATAGAAATCGACTTGATCGAGAACGCGATGAAACTACCTAAGCTGGAATTTCAGGAAGTGAAATAAAAGATCCTTTTTTCATGTTTGGTGGGAATTACGAACCACCCGTATAACTACGCCATCATTGCCCAGGGCGATGCCAATCGCGCGGGCAGCTCTTTGACGGGCCATGCCACGGCGGAGGTACTTTCTCCCACGGCCGGGCAAACTACCTGCCGGGTTACACCTGATCCGCGGCGTGGATGCGCTGAGCCGGCAGGGCAAAAAACGCCGACCGCCTCATTGCTATTTCATTGAATAGTTCTAGGTTATATAATAAAAAGAATGTTTTCTAAAAAAACTACTATCTTGAGCCATTCATCCTTCATTTGGTTTTCGATGCTGGCGCTCCGACACGCAATTTCCGGAAACCCCAAATTCCCTCTCAACCATGACTCAACCTGTACTTTTATCAAACACTAACATCTGTTACCGCAAGGGCCGGACGCTAGTGCTGCTCATCCTCCTGACGTGTGCATTCGTTCCGGCTGACGCGCAGCAGTATGTCTGGGCCACCCGCATGGGCGGCAGTACCAGCGACGACATCGGTAACTCAGTGGCCGTCGATGCTTCGGGCAACACATATACTACGGGATTTTTTCAGGGAACGGCTGACTTTGGCCCCTTCGAGCTGACCGCTGCCGGGAGCTCCACCAGCGACGCTTTCGTCACCAAACAAAATACGGCGGGGGAGTTTCAATGGGCCTTGAGAATAGGTGCGGCGGATAAGCCTGCCGAAGGATTCTCCATTGCGGTCGATGCTGCGGGCAATTCTTACGTCATAGGCCGTTTCGACGGGTCGATAACTTTGGGAACGACTACCCTGTCGGATGCGACTGGCGAAGCGTTCGTGGCCAAGCTGAATACGTCCGGTGAGTTCCAGTGGGCCAAGGCCTTCGATGTCGGATTCCGCGAGGTCAGGAGCGGGATTGCCGTCAACAGTTCGGGTGTATACCTTACGGGCTATTTCAGCGGCACGGCCAGCTTGGGTAGTACTTCCCTGATTGCGGCAGGTTCGGAAGATATTTTTGTCAGCAAGCTGGATCCTTCTGATGGTAGTCCAATCTGGGCGGTGAGATGGGGCGGTACTGGCAGGGATCAGGGCCGTTCCATCGTGCTGGATGGCGCGAATGCCTACGTCACGGGCTACTTTCAGGGGACGGATGCCGATTTTGGCTCTGCTACATTCGTTTCGAATGGTTTGGCTGACATCTTCGTAGCCAAGCTCAATACCGCAACGGGTAGTTTGACCTGGGTTAAGCAAATAGGGGGCTCCCGAGACGACGTTGGGCACTCGGTGGCGGTGGACGGCTCGGGAAATGTGTACACAACAGGCTATTTTTCAGAGGAAGTTGACTTTGATCCCGGCTCCGGTGAGTTCGAACTCTCGTCTCCCGGAATTGAAAAAAAAGACATTTTTATCAGCAAGTTGAACAGTTCCGGCAATTTTGTCTGGGCCAGACAGCTGGGGGGTAGTTTGGATGACGAAGGCAACTCGCTGGCCCTGGATGCCTCGAACAATGTCTTCGTGACAGGTTCTTTCAGAAGTACGGCGGATTTCGATCCCGGCGCAGGTGCTGAAGAAATGACCTCGGCGGGGAGCAAGGACATCTTCATCGCCAAACTGACCAGCGCGGGCGCGTTAGCCTGGGCCAGACGGGTCGGAGCCGGCGGCGACGATGTTGGAAACTCGATCGTGGTAACTAGTTTGGGTATTCACACCACGGGTGCTTTTAGAGGTACAGTGGACTTCGACCCCAACGCCGGAACAGCGGAACTTACGGCGGGCAGCGGCGAAGGTTCTTCGGGTTCTGGCGGAAGACCAGGTGATGATATTTTCGTACTCAAACTGCTGGAATGCGTCAACCCTACCGCTTACGCCGTCAGCGGAGGCGGGCCTTCTTGCGCGGGTAGCACGGGCGTTGCCATCGGGCTGGCCGGATCGCAAACGGGCGTAAACTACCAGCTTCAAAAAGATAATGCTGACCAGGGCGATCCCGTGCCGGGAACGGGCCAGGGTCTGAGTTTCGGCAATCAGACGGAAGCAGGTACTTACACTGTGGTAGCCACCAATGCGTCCACCAGTTGCGCGGTTGACATGACGGGCAGTGCGTCGGTAACGGTAAACTCATTGCCTGCGGCGGTAGTCAGCGGCGGCGGCACGGTCTGCGCGGGCGAAACTCCGCCTGATGTCAGCATCGCCCTGACGGGCGCGGCCCCGTTCACCTTCACTTATTCCGATGGCACGGGTTCAAACACGATTACAAGTACTTCTGATAATCCCTACGTACTATCCCCGGCCCCGGCAGGCACCTACACCGTGACCGCGCTGACCGACGCCAACGGCTGCGCGGGTACTTCGTTGGCTGGCTCGGTCACGGTAACAGTCAACCCGCTGCCCATCGTCACGCCCGGTCCCGACCAGTCGGTTATATTGGGATTTGGCAGCAACTGCACCGACATTTCGGCCATGGCCACCGGGGCGGCACCGCTTAGCTACTCGTGGGACAACGGTGCAGGAACCGGTGCCACGGTGAACGTCTGCCCCGAAACCACCACGACCTTTGAGGTGACTGTAACCGACGGCAATAGCTGCACCTCGCTCCCCGCGCAGGTGACGGTGAGCGTCCAGGACCTGCGCTGCGGTAACCGCCAGCAGAACGTGACGATCTGCTACTACGGCGTGACGCAGTGCGTGTCGGAGAAAATCGCCAAGCGGTACCTGAAACTTGGCGCGACCATTGGCGGCTGCGGGAGCAGCGCTGGCCGGATCGGCGTGGAGGAAAGCAGCGAACTACCCCTGCAGCTAAGTCTGAAAGCCTATCCCAATCCGGTTCTTGATGCCGTGACGGTAGAGGTACTTAGCCGCATGGCGGGAAGCGCCACTTTCGAGGTGCTGGACGTCACGGGCCGGTCGTGGCAGACGCGCACAGAGCCGCTGGTAGAAGGCCTGAACGAATTAAACTTCCGTATGGGTAGTTTGCCGACGGGGATCTACCTGATAAAAGCTGTGGATGAGATGAACCAGCAATCGACGGTGAGGGTGAGCAAGGAATGAAGGAGGAAATCGCATAGAGTTCTTTGATAAAAGGCGTGCGCCGGGACGAATCCCTCCGGCGCGCGCTTTTTATTGCCACATCCGTCAACTGGCCGTATATTGCCATTTTTCGCACCAATAATTTGGCTTTTCCATAGCACCAGGCCGGTATCGGCCGACATGGTTCACTCTTTTACTTCCCTCAGACAATGTTCCTAGTTACCGACCCATATACGTTGAAGGAACACCTTCGAAAACTTCTGGGAACCGATAATTCCCTCGGCCTTGTACCTACTATGGGGGCATTGCACGACGGACACCTTGAATTGGTGAAACGGTCGGTACATGAGAATGCGCTGACGGTAGTCAGCATCTTTGTCAATCCCCTGCAATTCAATAATCCGGACGATCTTACAAAGTACCCTCGCACCCTCGACGAGGATTGTGCCATGCTGGAAGCGGTGGGCTGTGATATCGTTTTTGCTCCCTCAGCGGAGGAGATGTACGCCAACCCGCCCCGCCTGAAGCTGGACTTTGGCGATCTTGAGCGCGTGATGGAAGGAGCCTTCCGGCCCGGCCACTTCAATGGCGTGGGTATCGTGGTGGCCCGGCTGTTTAATATGGTACAGCCTGCCCGCGCCTATTTCGGCCAGAAAGACTGGCAGCAAGTGGCCGTGGTGCGGCGGCTGATTGAGGACTTAAGCTTCCCGATCGAACTCGTGGCCTGTCCTACCGTGCGCGAAGCCGATGGTCTGGCGATGTCGTCGCGCAACCGCCGCCTGAGCGATCACGAGCGGGAGATAGCCCCGCTCATTCACCGGACTTTGCAGGAGGCCAAGCACCAACTGCAATCCGGCATCTCAATCCAGAAAGTGAAGCAATTGGTGAGCGGGAAGTTTGCGCGGCAACCTGAGTTTGCGTTGGAATATTTCGAGATCGCTGACGCCACAACCCTTCAACCCTTGGATGCCCTGCCACCTGAAGGAAAAACCGCCCTTTGTGTAGCAGCGCAGCTAGGCGCGGTACGGTTGATCGATAATGTGGTTTTTTAGGAAATAGAAAGTGATAAAGTACCGGGCTGGCAACCAAACCAAACGTGCGTCAGCCTAAACACTTGCCCCTTAGTCATCCAGACTTTGCAGATATAAATCCTCCACTTTTTTGCGTGCCCAGGGTGTACGGCGCAGGAATGTCAGGCTCGATTTGATGCTGGGGTCATGCGTAAAACAGCGAATCGGCACCACCTCGCCCATTTCCTCCCAGCCGTAAATACCGACCAGATGATTCAAAATATCTTCCAGCTTTACGCCGTGCAGGGGGTTGTTGGGTTGGGTCATTTTTTAGTGGCAAAGTTCCTAAGTACCAAAGTGGCTAAGTTTTTTAAAAAATCGGTAAGTGATTGAAGTCCAACGACTACTTTTACTCAGGTACTCAGGTACTCAGGTACTCAGGTACTCCTTAAAAACACCGTCATACTCCGCGATCCGTGCGCGCCCAGTACCAGCGATTGCTCGATGTCGGCGGTTTTGGAGGGGCCGGCCAGGAAGAGGCCGAAACCGTATTCGGCGTCGGCGATGCGTTCGTAGGCGTGGTGCATGGTGGCGACCAGATTATTCTTGTCAAGAATGACGGCTAGGTTTTGGGTAATGAAAGGCGCGACGCGCTGGCCCAATTGCGGCTCGGTCAGCCAGAGTGCGGCGTTTTCGGCTACGCCCATCTTGGCTTCCAGAATATTGAGCTCGACGTTTTCCAGCGTGTGCGGATCTTGGGTTTGCCAATCGGTTTCGGCGACGGAGGTCAGTTCCGATACCGTGGAAATGACGCGCTGACCTTCGCTGAAATTGGCCTTTACATAGGCGATTACGTCTTCGGAATCTTTTATTTCAATGACCTGCCCACCGATGCCTTCGAGAATGGTCTTGAATTTGTCCACAACGTCGTAATTCACTACCGCAATGGCCGAAATATCGGGCAAAGGGGTAGGGGTGGGTTGATTTTTGGCAATTGCCTCAAGAATATATTTTCTACTGTCCATTTCTATTTTTTGAAAACCATTCCCGGAAACTTTCTTTGGGTGGCGCGGGCATTTCGCGCTGCTTGTACCAGGGATTGAGACCGTTGCTGACCGTAAAGGGCGCAAGCCCCATCATTTTGCGACCCATTTTTCCGGCGGTCTTGAATACTCCTGGATGCGATAGTGTGAAGGTCATGGCCCGCATGGCGACTTTCTTGCCAAACGGCACGTGGCCCTCCTTCACAAGTACCTGCCGCCATTTGTAAAGCTGGTCGTGAATGTCGATTTTGACCGGACAAACGTTGCTACACGACCCGCAAAGCGTGGAGGCAAAGGGCAGGTCGGCATTCTTACGCATGTCCAGGTTCGGAGCCAGAATCGAGCCGATTGGTCCCGCCACGGCCGAGTGGTAGCTGTGTCCGCCGCTGCGCCGATAAACCGGGCAGGTATTCATGCAAGCCCCGCAACGGATGCACTTCAACGAATTGCGAAAATCTTCCCGTCCCAACTGCTGCGAACGTCCGTTGTCCACGATGACGATGTGCATTTGCTGACCGGGACGCGGCTTCTTAAAATGACTGGAGTAGGTAGTTATGGGCTGTCCGGTGGCGGAGCGTGCCAGCAGCCGCAGGAAAACGCCCAAGTGCTTGCGCTCGGGGATGATTTTCTCAAAACCCATGCAAGCAATATGCACATCGGCCAGGTGGGCGCCCATGTCGGCGTTGCCCTCGTTGGTACATACCACAAACTCACCGGTTTCGGCCACGGCGAAGTTGACGCCCGTCAGCGCGGCCTTGCGGGATACGAATTTTTCGCGCAGGTGCTGCCGGGCGGCTTCGGTGAGGTACTGCGGATCTTTATTTCCCTTTTCGGTGCCGAGATGCTGGTGAAAGGTTTCTCCGACGTCTTCTTTTTTTAGGTGGATAGCAGGCAGAACAATGTGGCTGGGCTTCTCTTCCCGCAACTGCACAATGCGCTCACCGAGGTCGGTATCCACGACATCCACGCCGTTTTCAATCAGATATTCGTTCAAATGGCACTCTTCGGTGAGCATGGATTTGCTCTTGATGATCTCGGCGATGCTGTTCTCTTTCAGAATCCTGTGCACGATTTGATTATGCTCCAGCGCGTCCATCGCCCAATGTACCTTGATGCCATTGGCCGTCGCCTTTTCTTCAAAAGCGATCAGGTACTCGTGCATGTGCGACAGACCGTTGTGCTTGATTTGCGAAGCCGCTTCGCGTAGCGCCTCCCATTCGGGGATCTGGAAAGCCGCCAGATCGCGCTTTTTCCGCACGAACCACAGCGTTTCGTCGTGCCAGGTCGTGCGTTCTCCGTCTTTGATGAAATTTTCGGCTAGTTCGGCGTGGTTCATTTTTTCTTTCAATTCAGGAATGTTTTTGATCAGGCCATGACAGCTACCATATCAACTATTTTTTCAGCCAGTTGCTTATTTCCTTTGCTCACAATCTGCTTTCTTGCCTCGTCGGGTGTTATCGCTTTCGTAAAAATTCGCCAGCTTATTTCTTTGCTCATCGTGATTTCACTGGTCGGGCTACGGTCACTTGCTTGCTTTAATTTCCAGGTATCTCCATCCGAACACAAAAACCATTCGTAGTCTGTTTCACCCTTGACTATGAATTTGATGGCTGTTCCGGCTGGTTCCTTAGTATTCCGGTAGTGGAAAGGAAGCGCGCGCATGGAGGTTTCTAAGTAGGGTTGAAATAGTTCTCCACTATATAACTCATGCTCTTTGCCCAAAGCCGCCCGGATTTGCTGCTGGTGGTGCCATTTTTCAGTATATTCCCTGGCGATATGAAACCAGTTCAAAGATTCCTGCTCGCCCGCCCAGGCTACTGAAAAAGCAGCTTTACTCATGGGATTCAGCGTTTTTAAATAGGCGCTGTACTGCTTTCCGGTTTGCTCTAATAATTCAATAACAATCGTCGGACTGAGTCGCTTCATGGCCAGAACCCATTCCGCATTCAATTGATTTAGGTACTCGACCAACTCCCGGTAGGAATTGATTTCGGGAGCTGAACTACCAAAGTACCCGTCCCGCAGCATGGATAGTGTGCGCAGGTTTCCGTCCAGCAAATGAACTGCAATATCTTTGACACACCATGAATGAGCCAGCGTTGGTTTCTGCCAATCTTTATCGGATAAGGTTCGCAGTACTTCGATCAACTTGGAATCAAGTTGCGGAAAGAGATCGATTGTGGAGATGAAACCCTCTGTGTTCATAGCCTGTTTTCAGGCGTGGTTGCTTACGAAACTGGTTCGGCCACGCTGATCTCCGCTCCATTCAAAATCTCCGCCAGATGCATCACTTTTATCGGCAACTTTTCCCTACGAATTATCCCTTCCATATGCATTAAACACGACATGTCCCCAGCCGTAAGTACCTGCGTTCCGTTCTTCAAATGATCGGCGATCCGGTCTTGCCCCATCCTCACCGACAATGCTTCCTCAGCCACGCAGAAAGTACCCCCAAAGCCGCAGCATTCGTCCTTCCGATCCAGATTAACCAGTTCGAGACCTTCCACTTGATCGAGTAATCGCTCGACCTTTGAAAAGGGCGGTGCATTCAGCTCACTCATCTGGGCGAGTTTCAGGCCGCGTTGACCATGGCAGCTTTGGTGCAAGCCGACCTTGTAGGGAAATTTCACTTTCAAGTCGTCCACGATCAGTACATCGGTCAGGAATTCTATCAGTTCATAGCACTTTTTGGCGATGCCCGGCACACCCAGGTGTTCCTTGATGTGCAGCGTGCAACTACCCGACGGACAGACGATGTAGTCGAAGCCCGTGAAGTTTTCCACGAACAAATCGCTACATCCCTGAGTCAGGTGTTCAAATCCCGAGTTAGCCATCGGCTGCCCGCAGCAGGTCTGGTTTTTGGGAAAATGGACATCACAGCCATATTTTTCCAAAAGCTCCAAAGTGGCGATGGCCACCTGCGGATAAAACTGGTCGACGTAGCAGGGAATAAAGAGGGCAACTTTCATTTTTTTGTTGTTAGTGGGGGCGAACCTTTGTGTTCGCCCGATGGCTGGCGCGAGTTGGGCGAACACATGGGCTCGTCCCTACAAACCCGTTGCCACGGTTTTCAAACCTCTTTCTTTTATCAGATTTTCGCGGACCTTCATCTTGCGGTAAATTGCGATGGGATCGATGGCTCCTTCTCTTTTTAGCCGTGCTTCCCGAATCAACGGACGAACGTCGGTGCGGTAGGCATCCTGCAAGATCTCCTGACCCAATACCACATCGCTTTCTGCTTGCGCGGCTTGCAGGGCGGGCGTATCCACCAGCAAAGCCTGCGCGTAGGCGAGCTGAATGGCTTCCAGCGATTGGATGAGGTCTTCCAGCGGGTCTTTGATATTGTGGCTGGCGTCGATCATCCAGGCGAGAGGAGGGTTATTGGCATCATTGTGATTCATGCCGTATACCAACTCATTGAAAATCAAAAACAACTGATAGGGCTTGATGCTACCGACCGTTAGGTCATCGTCGCCGTACTTGCTGTCGTTGAAATGGAAGCCACCCAGTTTTCCCTTCATTATAAGGGTAGCTACAATTTGTTCGATGTTAGTGTTTGGCAAATGGTGGCCTAAATCCACCAGGCAGAATGCTTTTTCGCCACAACCTTCGGCCAGGAGCAGGGAAGTACCCCAATCCTGAATAACGGTCGAATAAAAACTCGGCTCGTAGGGCTTATACTCGATGAACATCCGCCAGTCGGAGGGTAGTTCGGCGTAGATTTCCTGTAAAGATTTCTGCGTGTTTTGCAGCGATTGCCGGAAATTATTCTGTCCCGGAAAGCTGGCACCATCCGCCAACCAAACGGTCAGCGATTTCGAATCCAGCATTTTACCGTAGCGAATTACCTCGACATTATGGGCCACGGCTTGCTCGCGCACGGCGGCCTGCCGATCGGCCAGCGAACCGTACTTATAGGTCTGAGCCTGTTCGTTCTGATCCTGGAAAGTATTGGAATTGACGGCATCGAACACTATTCCATGACTATCGGCGCGCTGCTTGATACCGGCTGCATCCGAGGGAATGTCCCACGGAATGTGCAGCGACACGGCTCCGGCGGTTTGGGTCAGAGCGTGAAGCAGACCGATATCGTCCAGTTTTTGTTCCAGATTGGTCGGTTCGCCACCGATGGAAAAACGTCCGAAGCGCGTTCCGCCCGAACCCAATGCCCAGCTCGGAATCGCGACCTGAAAGTCGGCTAGTTTGCTGACGATTTCATCGGCGTCGATGCCTTTTTTATCTAGTGCTAACTTCAAGAATCCAAAATGCTCCGCCTGTTCGGCGGAAGCATTTTGGTTCAGGTCATTTATTTGATCTTTTGTAATTATCATTTTGGTCTCTTTAAACTCTTACCGCACAAACGCGTTCGCCATGCCACCATCGACATTCAGGATATTTCCGGTACTCTTGTCCAACACACCTACGAAGGCAAAAACGCCGTTGGCAATGTCTTCAGGATAAATAATCTCGTTCATCAGATTACGCTTGGCGTAGTGGGCGGGTAGTTCTTCCACGGTGATCCCGTAGGCTTTGGCTCGGCCTTCGGCCCAGGCGCCTTCCCAGATTTTACTGCCCACGATCACGCCGTCGGGGTTGACGGTATTGACCTTGATTTTTTCAGGTCCCAGTTCGGCGGCCAGTAGGCGGGTCATGTGTTGCTGGGCGGCTTTGGCGGTGCCATAGGCTACGTTGTTTGGTCCGGCAACCAGTCCGTTTTTGGAAGCGATGCTGATGATGTCGCCGCCAAAGCCCTGCTTCCGCATGACCTTCACGCCCGACTGCGCCATGTGGAATTGGCCCTTAACCAACACATCCTGCAAAATATCCCAGTCCTTCTGAGTCGTTTCTTCCAGCGGTTTCGAGATGGCGAGTCCGGCGCAGTGCACCACAATATCTACCCCGCCAAATTCCAGGCAGGCTTTGTCGAAAGTCTTCTCTACGGCATTGGGATCAGTGACGTCGCCCGCCGCGTAGGTGGACACGTCGCGCTTGTAGGTCGCGTTGGCTTCCACAAGGCGGTCTTCGGCGATGTCGGTCAGTACCACGCAGGCACCCTCGGCGGCCAGCTTGTCGGCGATGGCTTTGCCGATGCCCCCGCCACCACCAGTGACGATGGCCACGCGGCGCGAGAGGGGCTGCTCCTTGGGCATCCGCTGCAATTTGGCCTCTTCGAGCAACCAGTACTCGATGTCGAACGCCTCCTGCCGTGGCAGAGCCGTGTATTCCGAAATGGCCTCGGCTCCGCGCATCACGTTGATCGCGTTGGTGTAGAATTCGGCCGCAACGCGGGCGGTCTGCTTATTTTTGGCAAAGGCGAACATGCCCACGCCGGGATAAAGAATGACGACCGGGTTGGGGTCGCGCACCGCCGGACTGTTGTCGCGCTTATGGGCCTGGTAATAGCCGTTGTACTGCAGGCGGTATTCTTCGAAGGCAGAGGTGATTTGCTCTTTCACTTTTTCGGTATCACTCAAATCCTCATCCGGTGCGAGTTCCAGCACCAGGGGCTGAATTTTGGTGCGCAGGAAGTGGTCGGGGCAGGAGGTACCAAGTGGTGCCAGGCGGTCCAGATCATGGCTGCCCACAAACTGCAGCACGCGCGAATCGTCGGTGAAATGGCCAATCATACGCTTTTCACTGGAACACAGCCCGCGCAGGACAGGGGCCAGCTTGGCAGCCTGCGCCTTACGGTCGGCTTCGGGCAGGGCAGCTACTTTCTCGCCGCCGAATATAGGACCTTTTTCGCCCAGGCGGTCCTCGATGTATTGCGAAGCCTGCTCAATGACTTCCAGACTATTGACGTAGCATTCGTGCGACGTGTCGCCCCAGGTAAACAGTCCGTGGCTACCCAGCACGATCCCCCGGATGCCGGGGTTTTCGGCCAGGCACTTTTCCAGTTGCAGGCCCAGGTCGAAGCCCGGACGCTGCCAGGGTACCCAGCCCATGGTGTCGCCCCAGATTTCTTTGGTAATGGCCTCGCTGTCTTTGGCGGCAGCGATGGCGATAAGCGCGTCGGGGTGCAGGTGGTCGATGTGCTTAAAGGGCAGCATCCCGTGCAGTGGCGTGTCGATGGACGGTGCCGTGCTGTCGAGGTCGTACAAAGTATGGTAGAAAAGCGCCACCATTTCGTCCTCGTGTTCGAGGCCGCGGTAGATATTCTTCAGCGCCCGCAGCTTTTCGGTATATAGTCCGGCGATGCCTTTACGGGTAAGTGTCCCGATGTCGCCACCTGAGCCTTTGATCCACATGACCTCAGCAGGAGCGCCCGTCAGGACGTCCTTCTCAATCGTTTTGACGCTGGTGTTGCCGCCGCCATAATTGGTGATGCGGAGGTCGGCGCCTAATATGTTGGAACGATACAGGAATAAAGCTACTTCATCGCCCGCAAGTTCGGCGGCTTTGGCCTCATCCCAGAGGTAGTTGACGTGCTTGAAAGTTGTGCTGGAAGTCATGAAATTGAGGTTATATTGTAAATAAGGGTTATTTTGCGGTGTATATTTTCAAATGCTATTACAAAAGTACTTCAAGCAGCATACCTAACCATCCTGCACTATACAAGGATGCCTGTTTCCTTTTTCCTCACCTAGGGAAATTGATCGTAAACGTTCTTCCTAGGCAAAAACCTGATGAATTCTACCATTTCCCCTTCGATGATGATGCCGATTCTGTATTCTCCCACTCTGATGCGGTAGCAGTTGTGAGAGCCCTTCAGCTTTTTTAAGTTTTTAATTCCTCGATTGTTCTCGGAAGACTGTACCTGTTCAATTACGTCGGCTACCTTCGCTAATAGCTTCTTGTCCTTTACCTTTTTTGTATCTTTTTCAAATGATTTATCAATTTTAACTTTCATTGGCGCAAGGACTTGATGAAGTCTTGAGTATCAATAAACTCGCCGGTCCTTCCGACCTTGATTGCGTACGCTAGTGAAAGATCTTCAGCATCTTGCTGGGATAATACTCTGGTTTTAATTCCCAACTTGTCTGCCAATTCAATCAGCAGGTTTAAGTTGGCATCAGACTCGCTCGATAAAATGGCAGTTTTCATGTTTTATTGGATTTTTGTTTTTAATTAAAAAACGAATTTACTCCTAAAACTCCAAGAAAACCATCTTGTAATACAGGAATAAGCATCCTGCTCGTTTCGTGGTTAGGCTGCTCAGTTGCAGCAACAATTTCTAATTAAAAATGAAAAAATTGGTAGTTCTTGGAATTATGGTATTTTTAACAATTTCTGCTTTTAGTCAAAAGAATGTAAAAGTTGTTGAATATTATAAAAGACACGAACAAATTAACCCATTCTTCATGAGATGGTATTGGCGTTTAAATCGACTACCAACGACTGTCTGGATTGAAACTTTGAGGTTGACTGACGACAAAAATTTTGTTCATTATACCTCGACTTCCAGTTTACCCGGTTGGAGGTATGGTACGTGGAAAAAAAAGGATAATATTTTGACACTTAGAGCAGATTCATCAAATGGTAACATTCTTGAATCTTACCCTCTTACCTATCAGTTTATTATTTTAAATAAACGTCTTTACCAACTCGACAAGCTGGAAAAAGAGGACTGGGTGATGAAAAAAAGCCATAGGTGAAAGCAAGTAACTTCACAGAGAAGCCCGTAATGTCAGATAGAACGGATTTTCCAGATGTTTCTTTGAGTTGCTTAAAATTAATTCTCCCGCCGTGCGCCCCATGGTCTGGAAATCGGTTGACATCGTGGTGATGCCGTTGAGAAGCAACCGCTTTAACGGGGTTTCGTTGTAAGAAATCACGCCTACATCCTGCCCGATGTTGAGCGATTGCGCAATGATTTTTTCAATCAGAATCACCAGGTCATCCTCCATGATATTGATATAGGCTTGTTCCGAAAGTATCGTTTCCCGGCTGATGTCGGCGATGACGCGATAATTGAAAGCGTAGTCGCGGCAGAAATTCACGAAGCCCTGCGTGATTTCGGGCGGCGCGTAGCTGTTTTCAGGAAAAATAAGGTTCAGCGTGTCGTATTTGGCCAGTGGCTCGCTGGCTTTTTCCAACGAAGTGTAAATGTCGCGCTCGAAGTTTTGGTACACGGCCCCGAATTTGCCGCTGAGCCGCGGGATTATTTTGTCCAGAATAATCAGCTGCTCCTTGGGTAGCGTATTGATAATTTCGTGGGCCATTTCTTCGCCCTCGATAAAATGGGGAATAATAACGAGGTGCGTGTACTCCTCTTTCCGCTGCTCGATGAGGCGCTTGAAGAGTGCAAAGTCATTATTATAAATATAAAAATCAATGGCCGCCTGTCCGCCCAGGGTCTCGACGAAAGAGTCGTAGATGATTTTTTTGTGGGTACTCAGCTTGTTGAAAAGCAGAAACACCTTCAGCGGCTGGCTGTGGTCGGTCTGCTTGATAAAGTACCCCTTGCCCGGCACCGAGCCCAACACGCCCAGACTTTTCAGATGATTGTAACCTTTCTCTGCCGTCACGCGGGAGATGTCGAATTCAAAGCTTATTTCGTTGATCGAGGGCATCATGTCGCCTTTCCCGATGGTGCCCGCCTGGATTCCCCGTACGATGGAATTGCTCAGTTGCAGGTACTTGGGCGTGGCCGAATATTCGTCAATGCTGATATTGTCTAAAATTTTCCGGGCAAGGGACATAGGAATAAAGTATAAGTTAAAAACCAGACCGCCTTAACGCAGGTCTGTGATCGCGCAAAAGTCCATATCGCCGTAGTCGAGGTTCTCTCCGGCCATCCCCCAGATGAAGGTGTAGTTGGAAGTACCAGAGCCGGCATGGATCGACCAGTTGGGCGAAATGACGGCCTGTTCATTCTGCAGCCAGATGTGGCGGGTTTCCTGCGGCTCGCCCATAAAATGACTGACCGCCTGTCCTTCGGGTACTTCAAAGTAGAAGTACACTTCCATCCGGCGGTCGTGCGTGTGGGCGGGCATTGTGTTCCATACACTTCCCGACTTCAGCTCAGTCATACCCATTTGCAGTTGATTAGTGGGCAGGATGCTGTTGACGATGAGCTTGTTGATAACCCGGTGGTTGGCCGTTTCGGGACTGCCCAGTTCCACTACCTCGGCTTCATTTCTGGCAATTTTGCGGGATGGATAGCTATGGCCCGCCGGTGTCGAATTAAGATAAAACTTGGCGGAATTCGATTCGTCGAGCGATTGAAACTGCACGTCCTTCGTTCCTTTTCCAAGGTACAAGGCTTCTTTATATTCCAGATCGTAAACAACGCCATCAGCCACGACTCGGCCCGGCCCGCCGACATTGATAATGCCTAATTCGCGGCGTTCGAGAAAATAGGCAGCTTTCAGCGCTTCGGGAGCTTCCAGCGAAAGGGGCTCACGGGCAGGCATGATTCCACCCGTGAGGTAACGGTCAAAAAACGAAAGCGTCCAGCGAAACTGATTGGCTACAAAGAGGTCCTGGATGAGAAAATTCTGACGCAACTCTTCGGTATTCATGCCTTTTGCTTCGTTTGGCGAACTGGCATAGCGGCTTTCAAATGCGATTTTGTCTCGCATGGAATTTTGGGATTGGGTTTACTGTAAATTAAAATGCTTCAAGGTTACCGTGCTTTCCTTCCGTACAAGGGCGGTTCAGGTCCAGCCCATCCAGGACGATTTACAACCGCTCACCCAAAAGACAACAAGAAAAAGGAGCGCGAAGCAGCAGTCTTTCATTTAACAATAATCAAGATATGTGAAGCTCTGCACCCTTTGACCTTTTAACCTTTCACCTCCTGCTCTTTCCTATTTCCGGTAATCCAGCGCCGGGGGACGTTCACCCAAAAGGGCTTCGTACTTAAATTTCTTACCCCTCTTTTCATCGAGTTCGGCCTGGGCTTCGGTGAGAGTTTTGGGGTTCTGGAACAAATCCAGGGCCGTAAGAGCGATGGTTTTTGCGGCCACCATCATGCCTTTGCGGCCAATGCTGGTACCGCCCGCCGCCACGGCCTGCCAGCTGTGTGCCGCCGTGCCGGGTACCCAGGTTGCGGTGCGTAATCCGACGGTCGGCACCGCCCAGCTCACGTCGCCCACATCGGTACTTCCCATGCCGGTGCGCTCATACTCGTAGGGTAGAATTTTGGCCGCATCGGCTGGGTCGGGTTCTTTGCCCTCGGGCAGGTTAAAGGTAGTTTGGATCTTTTGGGCGAAGTCCGTTTCAGACTTGTCGTAGTTCACGCCACCCACTTCTTTGAGATTCTTGTACATGACCTTCGCCAGCGATTCCAGTGGCAGCAGTTCGTACACGCCGCCGATGATTTCATGTTCGACGGTCGTCCCCGTTCCCATTGCCGCGCCTTCGGAGGCTTTCACGATCCGCTGCCACATATCCTGCACCACATCGCGCTGCGGGTGACGGACGTAGTAGTAGACTTCGGCAAAATCCGGCACAACATTGGGTGCCTTGCCACCCTGCGTGATCACGTAGTGAATCCGGGCGTCGGAGGGCACGTGTTCGCGCATCATGTTGACCATGTGGTCCATTGCCTCCACGCCGTCGAGGGCCGAGCGTCCCCGATCAGGCGCTCCTGCCGCGTGGGCAGCCACCCCTTTGAACCGAAACTTGGCCGAAATATTGGCCAGCGAAACTCCCGCGCTGGCACTGTTGGAATCCGCCGGGTGCCAGTGCAGCACAGCATCAACACCGTTGAAGAGTCCGGCCCTTACCATGTATACCTTGCCTGATCCGCCTTCCTCGGCGGGCGTCCCGAAAAACTTGATCGTACCTTTTTGCTTGGTCGCAACCAGCCAGTTTTTGACCGCAATGGCCGCCGCCGCCGAGCCTACGCCGAACAGGTGATGGCCACAAGCGTGGCCCGCCGCGCCATCGGTCATTACTTTCCGGCTCGGCCAGGCGTCCTGCGACAAGCCGGGCAGCGCATCGTACTCGCCCAGAATACCCAGCACGGGACCGCCTTCGCCAAAACTAGCCACAAAAGCGGTGGGTATTCCCGCAACGCCTTTCTGGATTTTGAAGCCTTCCTTTGAAAGCATATCCTGCAGCAAAGCCGAGCTTTTTTCTTCCTGATAGCCTACTTCGGCGTAGTTCCAGATGGTTTTGGCGGCTTCACCGTATATGGCTTCTTTTTGGTTGAGTTCTCTCAAAACCCGCTCGCGGGCTGTTTGGGACCATGCGCTGCCGCTGAGCAAAAGGGCCGTAACCAGCAACAATCCATTTCTCTTCTGCGTAATCATTCGTGTCATACAGTTAGGTTATAGCGTCCAAAATAAGGAATCTACGTAGATTTGTTTGATGGACAATGGGAAATGAAAAAGGAATTGTTTCCTCGGTTTATTGTAAATCAGGACATTAACCTCGCATAAGTGGGTTAAAATTATTTTAGGCCAATTCCCATTTCCAACCATTTATGAAAAGATCGTATCCTTTATTTCCGTGAAACTCAAAATCGAAAATGTCGG
Organism: Persicitalea jodogahamensis; assembly: GCF_014651615.1. GTDB lineage: Bacteria > Bacteroidota > Bacteroidia > Cytophagales > Spirosomataceae > Persicitalea > Persicitalea jodogahamensis. The sequence goes on from NZ_BMXF01000001.1 coordinate 1,128,111, forward strand.
CAAGAAATTTATTTCGGAATGGATATTGCGGGGGGTAGACCTGGAACTGAACGTTGGCGAAAGCTATACTTTCGTGGGGCCCAATGGCAGCGGTAAATCCACGTTGATTCAATTACTGATGGGCAGCGTCCCGCCGTCGGAAGGTACCATCCTCTACCAGAAGAAGGGCAGTGAGCTGGACGTGGACGATTGGTACAAGGAGATCGTATTGGCCGCGCCTTACCTGGAATTGATCGAGGAATTCACCCTGCGGGAATTAGTGGAGTTTCATCAGAAGTTCAAGCCGCTTAAAAATAATTTCCGGGCGGCTGATTTTGAGGATTTCGTGCAACTGAGCCACGCGCGCAATAAAATTGTGCGACATTTTTCGTCGGGCATGAAGCAACGGGTGAAGCTGGGCCTGGCCTTTCTGTCGGATGTCCCGGTAGTTTTTCTGGACGAGCCGACTTCTAATCTGGATGCGATGGGGGTGAAATGGTACCTGGATAGTGTGGTGGATTTAACTGAAAACCAACTCGTGGTACTGGGTTCCAACCAGCCACATGAATATGAATTTTGTAAAAATATCGTATCCGTTTCGGCGTTCAAGTGAAGGGGAGACGTTGGACGCTAAATATTGGATTTTAGACTAGTTTAAGGCAGAGTTTGTTAATGATTTAATAGTCCAACGTCCAAAATCTAGTGTCCAAAATCAAAAAAAATACATGAACCAAACTTTACGCTTTTGTTTACTGGGAATAGTGTGGCTTTGTTTTGGTGGGGAAACGGTGGCGGATGGCTTACGGTTTATTCAAAATAAAGGCCAATGGGAGCGGGAGGTTCTGTTCCGCGCCGATATACCGGGGGGCTTTCTCTTCCTTAAAAAACAGTCGCTGGTCTATGTGTTGTACGACGGCCGCGAGGTTTCGGCCCGTCACGCCCGGCAACCGCTGGAAGAGGCCGATCGCGCCCGGACCGGAGCGGCACCCTCTACGGTTATCAAAGCTCACGGCGTGGAGGTGCAGTTCGAGGGCAGCAATCCCGCCACGTTTATTTCCGGGCTCAAACCGGACGGCAGCGAATTCAACTACTTTATCGGCAATGATCCCAGCCGCTGGGCCAGCGGGGCAACGGGTTTCGGGGAAATTTTTTACAAAAACATTTATCCCGGCGTTGACTTCCGGATTTACGCCTACGATTACACCATAAAGTACGAGTTCATCGTCCATCCCGGCGCGGATGCCTCCCAGATCAAGCTGAATTATAGCGGTGCGGACGAGCTATCGGTGAACAGCAACGGCCAACTTGAAGTCGGCACCAGTGTCGGACCTTTCAAAGAAGCCAGGCCCTATTCGTTTCAGGAAATAAACGGCCGCACGAAGGAAGTGAATGCCAACTACCTGCTGGAAGGGCAGAGAGTGAAATTCGCGCTACCCAATGAGTACGACCACGCCCACGATCTTACGATAGATCCCGAGCTTATTTTTTCCACCTATTCCGGTTCGGCTTCTGACAACTGGGGCCATACCGCCACCTACGATGCGCAGGGCAATCTGTTTTCGGGCGGGACGGTGTTCGGAGCTAATTTTCCGATCACGATCGGTGCTTCCCAGGTGCAGTTTGCCGGACAAGTGGATACGGGGATTATGAAATACAGCCTCGATGGTACTTTGCTGATGTACTCGACCTTTCTCGGTGGCAGCAGCACCGATATTCCCAATAGCCTGGTTGCCAATAAGAACGGGGAGCTTTTTATCTACGGAACTACTTCTTCGCCGAACTTTGCCACGACCAGTTCAGCCTTCCAGAAGACCTACGGCCGGGGCGCGGGTATCACGCCCATCGACGGACTGGAACTACCCAACGGCAGCGATATGTACATTGCCCGCCTTAGCGCCGACGGCAAGCGGTTGCTGGCTTCTACTTACCTCGGTGGCAGCGGCAATGATGCCCTGAGCAGCGTTCAGAACGTCCAGATCAGGAACTACGGCGACACGTTCCGGGGCGAGATCGTTTTGGATAAAGATGAAAACGTACTGGTCGCCTCTTCCACTAACTCCACGAACTTCCCTCTGAAAAATGCCCACCAAACTACCCTGAAAGGCCGGCAGGATGGTACTATTTCGCAGCTTTCGCCTGATTTGTCCACGCTGCAATGGAGTACCTACTTCGGGGGCGGAGGCTTCGACGCGGCATTCTCCCTTAAGCCTACACCTGACGGCGGCCTGTACATCACCGGGCTTACCCAAAGTGCCGATTTGCCTGCGAAAGAGGGGGCGTATCAGTCGACAATCAAGGGAGTGGAAGATGCCTACATCGCCTATTTCAAGAACCAGCAGTTTCAGCAGGTCACTTATTTGGGAACTGATGCCCCCGACGGCGCATACCTGCTCGATCTCGATCCCGCCGGCAATGTTTACGTGCTGGGGCTGACGCGGGGTGCGTATCCCATCTCTTCCGGGGTTTACAATAATGAAAACAGCGGGCAGTTCGTTCACGCACTGGATCCGAACTTGTCCAAATCGCTGTTTTCCACGGTGATTGGCTCCCGGAAAGGTTCGCCAGACATCTCGCCCACGGCTTTTCTGGTGAACGAATGTGGCAATATTTATATCGCTGGCTGGGGCGGGGCGGTAAATGTGACTACTGAATACAATCTCCAAAGTACCACGCGGGGCATGCCTGTCACACCGGATGCACTCCAACCCACGACGACAGGGGATAACTTCTACATCGCCATTCTGGAAGCAGAGGCTAAATCATTGCTTTACGCCACTTTTTTCGGGAGTGTAGCGGCTACTAATCCGCAGAATAACCGGGGCGACCACGTGGATGGTGGCACGAGCCGTTTTGATAAAAACGGGGTAATCTACCACGCCACCTGCGCCTGTGGCGGCACCCGGTTTCCAACTACCCCAAAAGCCTGGTCGAATACGAACCGCAGCAACAACTGCAATAATGCGGCCTTCAAAATCGACATCGATCGCCTGAAAGCAGCTTTCGACGTCTATGAAGGCACCAAGAAAGACGTAACGATCGGCTGCGCACCGCTCACGCTGGATTTTGTCAATACCAGCGAAGGCGGGGTGGATTACATTTGGGATGTAAGCGGCGGGGTGTTTTCACGCGAAAAAATCCAGACGAAATATACCTTCGATAAGCCCGGCGAGTATAACGTGACACTGCGCGCTTTCAATCGCCTGACCTGTAAAAAAGTGGATGTGGCGACGCGTAAAATCGTGGTCAGGAGCCTCGATATTGTGACCAAAGGCGATACTACGGTTTGCCAGAATGTACCCGTCCCGTTATCGGTATCGGGCGGCGCGGAATGGACCTGGACGCCCATTGCCGGCGTGGACAATCCCAAAAGTGCTACGCCCACAGTCAAGGTGAAAGAAACGACGGAATTCAATGTCGAGGTGAAAGATCCCGCCTCGGGCTGTGTGGTGAACCGGAAAGTAAAGGTCACCATCGACGATCGCAAGCCCGATTTCCTGGCGGGTACCGACGCCACGATTTGCCCCGGACAGTCGGCTCCGCTGACGGTCTCGGGCAGTGCTACGCGCTACCGCTGGACCGCCGACCCGACGTTGAGCGACAGCGTGGGAAACAAAGTTACCGCCACGCCCACCGTTACGACGACCTATACCGTGGAGGCAGAATACGGCGACGGCTGCAAGCCCAAAAAGACGGTGACGATAACCGTCGAGAACAACAAACCTGACTTCAACGTGACGCCCGCTCTGCTGGTGTGCGCAGGGGATAAGGCGGAACTCCGCGCTTCGGGCGCGGCGACTTCCTTTGCCTGGCGGGGTGACTCGACACTTAACCCTACAACGGGGCCGGCGGTGAGCGTTTCACCCGCCTACACGACGACTTACACCGTACAGGCACAGTATGCCGATGGCTGCAAGCCGGAAAAACAGGTGACCGTGACGGTGGACCGCGCTCACGAGCCTCTTTTTGACATCGTCCAGGCTGGAGAAGCCTGCAATGAACCCGTAAAGTACCAATTCCTGAACCGCACCCAAAACGCCGATCGCTACGAATGGAACGTCGGCGCGGGTCCCATGATGACTTCCACTGATGTGGAGGACCGCAGCTACGAGCAACCCGGCCAGTATGTAGTCACGCTGACAGCTTACAACAAAGCAGGCTGCGCTCTTACGGTATCCCGAACATTGAATGCCGCCCCACCGCTGGTGCTGCCGAATGTGATTACGCCCAATGGAGATGGTAAAAATGATACCTTCATGGTGCCCGTAAGCGGTAGTTCTTTACAGGTCTTCAATCGCTGGGGCAAAGAGGTTTTTCAGGCAGATGACTATCGCAACGATTGGGGCAAAGAGACGACCAACGGTACGTACTTCTACGAAATCGTCACGCCGGAAGGTAGCCGCTGTAAGGGGTGGGTGCAGGTGTTGGAGTGAGTTGTATGTGAGAGAGAGTCACTTCTGGTAGCTGATTGTCTTAGGCGTTGAGGTCATCGAATAGATTTCCATTTCTTACATTTGTTAAAACATTGACTAAAAAATAGAAACCATGAAGAACTTGATCGCATTGCTTCTTTGTCTTACCCTCGCTTTTCAAGCGCAAGCTCAGGAGAATTTCGGAAAAAAAATCAACGAGAAATCGGCTATCGAAGCCAGCCAGTTACCCGCCAAAATGGGGGATAAGGAAAGCATGAATACCAAGGTAACGGGTACCGTGGAGTCCGTCTGCCAGGCCAAGGGCTGCTGGATGAAAGTTAAAATGGACAACGGCGAAACCATGCGCGTGACCTTTAAAGATTACGGTTTTTTTGTTCCAAAGGACATCGCAGGCAAGACGGTAGTTGTGGAAGGCTTGGCGCAGAAGAAAACTACCCCCGTCTCGGAGCTTCGTCACTACGCTGAGGATGCTGGAAAAAGTAAGGCAGAAATTGCCGCAATTACCGATTCCAAGAATGAACTGGCTTTCGTGGCCGACGGCGTGATTGTAAAGTAAGGACGATACCTGCGGTCAATCAGCGGCGCTCATTTTTGGATGCTTTCTCTTGATCCGCCGCATTTGACACATCGCTCCTGGATTCATTGTCTTCTTTCCTGGCTTTTAGTTGTGCTTTCCAACGGGGCTGTGTCGATCCTTCTTTGGGAGCGGGCCAGCCTTCGCGTTGTTTGCTGCGGTTGCCTTCGGTGGCTTCAGTTTGATCGTGAAAGAGGTGTACTTCCGTATTGTAAGGCATATCAATACGGGCTTCATCCAGGGCGTCTTTAATCGCTTTAATTACTTTGGCCCGGGTGTGTACCACATCGGCCCGGCGGCTGTGGGTCCACCAGCGCACCCGGATGCTGACCCAGCTGGCGGCCAAATCCCAGGGGAAAGCCTCCACACCGGGGTCGGTTTCCACTTCGGGAATAGCGTCCACAGTCTTGCGGATTACTTCGCAGGCTTCCTCGATGCCATCTCCATAACCGATACCCACGTCGTACTCGCTGCGACGTTTTTCGTGCGCAGTTTTGACCAGTACGGAGTTGGTGTAAATATCACTGTTGGGAATCACCACACGCTGACCGTCATAGGTTTTGATGATCGTGGCGCGGGTTTCGATGCGCTCGACCGTTCCTTCGTAATCGTTGATCTCAATCTGGTCGCCATTCTCGAAGGGCTGACGAAACAGAATAAGCAAACCCGCCAGCCAGTTTTGCAGGATATCTTTGAAGGCAAAGCCAATCGCCACCGAACTTATGCCCAGCCCTGCAATCAGGTCGCCGGGCTTCAGGGATGGAATCACGATCGTAGCCCCCAGCAGAAAGCCCAGGATAATAATGATCCAGCGCACGAAACCCCCGAGCACGTCGCCAAGGTTATCGCGCTGTTTGCGGGAGGTACGCTGCCGGATGATTTTCCGGGCGAGATAACCCAGCCCGTAAAAAATAGCAATGACTACAATGGCAACTACAAGATTTGGCAAGAGGCGGATGAATCCGTCGATCCAGTTATCTACCCGTTCGATAGCCATTCCGAAATTCGTGTCGATCTGTTGGGGTAAATCTTTAATCGAAGAGGAGTCAGTCTGAAGAAGCATTGATGGAATGTTACGTGATGGGTATTGATTGGTGTGCGGTCAAACCTCTTGGAAGAGAAGCAATTCAGCATAAAAAGAATGTGCCGAAGAAATACAACCCGTCAGAAAAGGCCTTACCCGGATATGGTAGGCCGGGTAAGTACTCCCGGGTTCTGGCTTTTTGTAGAAAAACAATAGTGAAAAATGAAAAAACTGCTTTGCCTCGTGACAATGACCGCGCTATCGCTCGCCGCTTCGGCCCAAAATGAAACAATCATGCTGTGGCCTGCCGGAAAAATTCCCAACGCCATCCCCAACTCGGTAGAGGAACAAACGACCAACAATGGAATGCTCCGGATCAGCGGCGTGACCGTACCCACCCTGACTGCTTTTATTCCACCCAAGGACAAAGCTACCGGAGCCGCCGTAATGATCTGCCCCGGTGGCGGTTACTCCATCCTGGCTGCCGAACACGAGGGCTCAGATTTAGGCGAATGGTTCAAAGCACGCGGCATTGCAGCTTTCGTGTTGAAGTACCGGCTTCCCAATCCCGCCGCCATGACCAAGCAACACGAAGTGCCGCTTAAAGACGCTATGCAGGGGATGAAGCTTATCCGGCAAAATGCCACGAAGTACCACATTAAGTCCGACCAGATCGGCGTGATGGGATTCTCGGCCGGTGGCCATTTGGCTGCGACCTTATCTACGCACTTCGATCGGGGGGAGTACGCCAGCGAAGACGCCCGGCCTAATTATGCTATTTTGCTCTACCCGGTTATTACGTTCAGTAAAGAATACCAACACGGCGGTTCGCATAAAAATCTGCTTGGCGCGGATGACTCGGAAGAGCTGATGAACTACTATTCCAACGAGCTGATGGTTTCGCCAACTACCCCGCCGACCTTTATGGTACATGCCGGAGATGATAAATCAGTTCCCATTCAGAACAGCTTCGACTATTTCCTGGCACTGCGGGCATTGGGAATTCAGGCGGAACTTCATGCCTACCCCACGGGGGGGCATGGCTTTGGAATGCGCACCGCGGGCAAAGGCTCGGTAGACAACTGGCCCGCGGCCATGGAAGGCTGGCTGAAAAGCCGGGGGTATCAATAGCACGGGCGGCATCCGGCTTCCAGCCCGTTTTTCCTAACCAGGAAACGAGAGGCTGAAAGCCGGACGCCGCCCGCACCACGACAGGATCACGTATTCAGCACGTCGCCCCCGTTGGGATGAAGTACCTGCCCGGTGAAATAACTGGCATCTTCACTTGCCAGAAAAACGAACGATGTGGCCACTTCGCAGGGTTGACCGGGACGACCCAGCGGGGCATCCTTACCAAATGTTTTTACTTTTTCCGAATCAAAGGTGGAAGGAATGAGCGGCGTCCAGATAGGGCCCGGTGCCACGGCATTGACACGAATTCCCTTGTCGGCCAGATTGCCCGACAGGGAACGGGTGAACGCGACAATGGCGCCTTTGGTGGATGAGTAGTCGAGCAATCCCGCGCTGCCCCGGTAAGCGGTGACGGAAGTGGTGTTGACAATGGCATCTCCTTCTTTAAGATGCGGTAGGGCGGCCTGCACAAAATAAAACATTGAGAAGATGTTCGTAGCAAAAGTACCCTGGAGTTGCTCGGCTGAAATCTTGCCAATATCCTCTTTCGGATGCTGCTCGGCGGCATTATTGACCAGGATGTTCAATTTTCCAAACTCCTTGACAGCTTCGCCCACGGCTTTTCTGCAAAACTCCTCTTCCCGGATATTGCCCTTAATCAACAGGCATTTCCTGCCTTCTTGCTCCACCATTTTCTGGGTATCTTTGGCATCCTGGGTTTCGTCGAGATAAACGATGGCCACATGGGCACCCTCGCGGGCGAAGTGTACCGCCACTGAGCGACCTATTCCGCTATCGCCGCCCGTGATCAGCGCCACCTTTCCTTCCAGTTTGCCACTACCCCGGTAGCCGTCACGAATGACTACCGGTTCGGGATTCATTCTATACTCCTTGCCCGGCTGCTTTTCCTGAGTCTGTCCTTTGGTATCTATGTCGAAGTTCATGGGTTGGTATGGTTTGGTTTATAAACAGAGGAGCTGGAAAACTTTATGCCAACGACTGACGTTACGACGCACGGCTGGAACAGATTCATTGCTCCTGCCCTACCACTTCGCTACCTTTGCAGTATGACTTTTTACGACCTCAATTTATCCAAGCCGCTCCTCAATGCCCTCGACGATTTGGGCTTCACCGAGCCGACGGCCATTCAGGAGCAAGCTTTTTCGGCCATCATGTCGGGACGCGATGTCTGTGGTATCGCCCAAACGGGCACCGGAAAAACGCTGGCCTACCTACTACCCTTGCTGCGGCAGTGGAAATACGCCAAAGACCGCCTACCCCAGCAACTCATTCTGGTGCCGACCCGCGAACTCGTGGTGCAGGTTGTGGAAGCGATTCAACAGCTGACTGCCTATATGAGTGTCGAGGTGATCGGGGTATACGGCGGCGAGAACATCAAAACCCAGATGGCTCAGGTCAGCGAAGGTGCCGATGTCATTGTGGCCACACCAGGGCGGTTGATCGACCTGGTGATGAACCGCTCGCTGAAAACCAAGAATATCAAGAAACTGGTGATCGATGAGGTAGACGAAATGCTCAACCTGGGTTTTCGTTCGCAGCTGAACACGGTACTTGACCTGCTGACAACCAAGCGGCAAAACCTGCTTTTTTCGGCTACGATGACCGACGAGGTGGAATCGCTGATGGCCGTTCATTTTCATGATCCGTTACGTATCGAGTCTGCGCCCGCCGGGGCACCGCTGGCCAGTATTACGCAGGGCGCTTACGAGGTGCCGAACTTCCACACGAAGATCAATCTGCTGAAAATGCTGGTCACGAAGGATCTTGACATGACCAAAGTACTGGTGTTTGCCAGCACCAAAAAACTGGCCGACGAGATTTACGAAGCTATGGAAACCCGCTTTCCCGAACAGGTGGGCGTCATTCACTCCAACAAGGCGCAGAACAATCGCTTTGAAACGGTTCGGAAGTTTCAGGAAGGAGAAGACCTGATCCTGGTTGCGACCGACATCGTGGCGCGTGGACTCGACCTGACTGACGTGTCGCATGTCATCAATTTTGATATGCCCGATGAACCCGAAAACTACATCCACCGCATTGGCCGGACGGGCCGCGCTGATAAGGAAGGTACGGCTCTTAGCTTCGTGACCGAGGCTGAAAAGGAATATCAGGAAAAGATTGAGGAATTGATGGGTCAGCAGATTGCTATATTGCCGCTGCCGGAGGAACTGGAAATATCAGATGTACTGACCGAAGACGAAGAGCCGAAAGTCAAAATGAAAAATATTTTGGCCAAAGTACCAAAGCGCGACGACATCGGCCCGGCCTTTCATGAAAAGTTAGCCAAGAATCAGAAGGTCAATGTCCGGCGCGACATCGCCGCGGAGAAGATGCAGAAATACGGCAAACCTATTACGCGGGGGGCAAAGAAGCGGAAGTAGTCCAGATATCCACAATCTCCAACTCTGGCGTCAGGGCCACCACATCGGCTGCGTATCCCGGTTTGAGGTAGCCGATGCGGTCTTCCATTTTAAGCTGCCGGGCGGGATAGGCCGAGGCCATCCTGAACACTTCTTCCGGGGCGAGCCCAACTTTTTGGATACAATTCCGTACGGCATCCAGCAGCGTGATACACGATCCGGCCAGCAGCCCTTCGTCGTTGGTAAAGCGTTCGCCGTCGTAGTTGGTGACGAAGCCCTCGAACTCGAAGCGGGTACCTTGGTACTTGGCGAAGGTTGCATCTGAAATCAGGAAAAGCCGATCGCCCAGTAGTTTCTTGGCAATCCTGATCGCTCCAAAATCGCAGTGAAAACCATCGGCGATCAGGCTGACATGAACGTCGTGGCGGTCGAAAATAGTGCCAACTACCCCCAACTCGCGGCTTTCCATCGGCCGCATGGCGTTGTAGAGGTGCGTGGCGAGAGAGAATCCTTTGTCAAAAAAAGCGTTCATCTGCGCCGAACTGGCGTTGGTATGGCCGGCAGAGATGGCCCAATCGGTTGTTTTGAGCAAAGCCAGCAACTCGTCGTCGAAGCATTCGGGAGCGATGGTCATCACCTTGATGACGTCACCGCCTTTTTCGATAAGCTCCGTCAGCTCGGCCCGGCTGGGTGGCCGTACCATCGCTTCGCTGTGCGCGCCGCGTTTGGCCTGGCTGATGAACGGTCCTTCCACGTGCAATCCGGCGATGCCTGGTCCGCCTTCCTGCCAATAATTTTGTATCGCTTCGGCCGCCGCCAGAATCCTTGCCTTCGTGGTAGAGTAGACCGTCGGGACGATCGTCGTGGTACCATCCTGCAGGTGCGTTTCGCGCATATTCCGGAGCGACTCCACCGAGCCGTCGCGCGTGAGGAAACCACTGCTGCCGCCATACAGCTGAAAATCCACAAAGCCGGGTACCAGCCAGTTGCCATTCAGGTCGCGCGTCGGGATGTCTTCGGGTACTTCACCAGGTGAAAGTACCGCTTTGATTTTTCCCGATTCCAGCCACAGGGCATGGTCGGTCAGGACGCCTTCGCCCGTATATAAAGTAGCGTTGGTAAGAACTACCGATCCCAAAGGGTGGTCTCTTTTGTCCAGATGCTCCAAGATTTTTCAGCTTGTAATTGCAACATTTTCAATCCATTGTGAATAGCGGCCTTTTGTTTGGCTCCTTTTTGCAGGAAAGCCGTGTCCACCGGGTTATACACCAAATCGTATAGGAAATGATCGTGTGTAATGTACTGATAGGGGATAGGTGGGAAAGTTTCCACGGCAGGGTACATGCCCAGGGGGGTAGTGTTCACGATCAGACGGTGTTCAGCCATTACTTCTTCGGTCAAATCGTCGTAGCCAAATTCGCCTTCACCGGGTGTGCGGGAAACGAGTTGTGGAGTCGCGCTCAAATCTTCCAAAGCCGTAATCACTGCTTTACAGGAGCCGCCCGTTCCCAGCACCAGGGCTTTCATGCCGATAGGAGACTCGCCCCGTCGGTCGAGCCATTCGGCCACTGACTGCCGAAAGCCGTAGTAATCGGTATTGAAGCCCTTGGTGGAGCCATCGGCGTAGATTTTGATCGTATTGACTGCCCCAATTCGCTTGGCAGAAGCGTCGTCCAGGCCATCCAGGAAGGGGATGACTTTTTGTTTGTAGGGAATCGTCACGTTCAGGCCGCGCAGGTTGGCATTGGTCAACAGGGCAGGTAGTTCGTCGATCGTTTTCAATTCAAACAAGTCGTAGCGGCTCCCCTTGATATTCTCACGCTCAAATTTCTCAGCAAAATATTTTTTTGAAAAAGAGTGGGTAAGCGGATAGCCAATAAGTCCGTATTGATTCATAGTTTTAAGTGGTGTTACAGGTGGCATGACCGAATTAGGCGCTAAAAAGTTCAACCTAACGAACCACAAGGTATTTTCTTACGATCATTTTAATACCAAAAACCCCGTCCTGTGCGGAATCGGGGTTTTTGTGGTGTGATCTTTCTTAAAGAATTCAGGCTGTTTTCGGCGTAAGCAGCTTCGATTTGACAAAGCCCCACAGAATCGGGAGAATGGATAGTCCGATAATACCAAAAATGACCAGCTCAAAATTTTCTTTTACAAATGTAATATTGCCAAAAAAGTACCCCAGTAGAGTGAGCGTCGGTACCCACAACAGGGCCCCAGCGATACAATAGCCGATGTACTTGCCGTATTCCATGCTGCCTGCTCCGGCTACAAAGGGCGCCACCGTGCGGATAATGGGGATGAAACGGGCCATGATGACCGTTTTGCCGCCGTGCTTGGCGTAAAATGCCTCGGTGCGTTCCAGGTACTCGCGCTTGAGGAACAGCACGCGTTCGCGTTGTTTGATCTGAGTTCCCAGATATTTGCCCACAAAATAATTGACGTTGTCGCCTAACAGCGCGGCAATGATGAGGAGCAAGATGATGAGCCAGACATTCAGCGCTCCCGTGGAAGCAGCCAGGGCACCTGCGGCGAACAAAAGCGAGTCGCCGGGCAATAGCGGCATGAACACCAGTCCCGTTTCGGCAAACACGATCAGGAAAAGGATCAGGTAGGTGAGGGTGCCGTACTCCTCGATAATGTCAAAAAGGTGCTTGTCGAGATGCAGGAAGAAATCGACTACTTGGCTTATAATTTCCATTTCTTTTGGGTTTCTTGATCTAGAAAATGAGTGAACGTATCGCCCCGTAACCCCAGGCGGATGGTTTCAAGCGGAATAATGTCGTTAGAAGCGATATTGCCCAGATTAACATTGGCTCCCAGCAGTTTGACAAACCAAACCTGCTGGGCTTTTTGGGGAGCTTCCCAAAGGATTTTTTCATTGGGAATTTCGGTCAGGATTTCTTCAACCAGTCCCTGGCGCACTTCACCACTCGCCCGGAACAGACCGACGTTCCCGGCTTCCCGCGCCTCACCGATTACCTTCCAGGCTCCGGCTTCGAGTTCGGCCCGCATGAGCCGAATCCACTTGTAGGGCGGAATGATTTTCTCCTCGTCTTTCGAACCAACCTCCGACAGCACCGTCACTTGCTTGGCCAGGGTGCGAATGTACTCGCACTTTTCATCGGCGGGCATCTCGACGGAGCCGTCCGACACCTCGGCATACTGCAACTTGTATTTGTCGATCAGTCGGCGAAAATCTTCGAACTGATTGCGGACCACAAAGGCTTCAAAGAGTGTCCCGCCAAAATAAAACGGTACATTGGCCGAACGATAGACATCCAGTTTTTTATCGAGGTCGGGTGTCACGAAAGAAGTGGCCCAGCCTAGCTTTACAATGTCAATGTGGGTGTGGGAAACGGAAAGCATGTCTTCCACCTCCCTTACGCTCAGTCCTTTATCCATCACCATTGTGATGCCGTTTTGGCGTGGTTTGGCGGTGCGATCGGGAATTTGCGACAGGTCGTAGTTCATAGATTTGAGGGAAGGTTCCATTCAGTCAGGCCAACGGCCCTGGAAAATCGCCCAAAGGTAAGAATATCCTTTTAGACCTCCGTAATAAAATACACGATTTATGCACTTTTAAGGCCAATATTCTACGATTATTCCTATTTTTGGTCGATCTAACTCCAAAGTTAAAGTACTCTTTACACCCGTTTTTTCATGAATAGTACCTCAGAATCAAATCCCCGCCTTGATTTTTTTCGTGCCCGAATCGGCCAGAGCCTGAAAGACGGCCTCTCACCTCTGGGTCGTTGGCTGAGTGGTACCCTGCGGGCCGTTGACTACGGACAGATCAGTGTGGAATTTTCAGTGCGGGAAGATATGACCAACCCGATGGGCGTACTGCATGGTGGGGCTGCCGCCGCCATCATGGACGATGTAGTCGGGATGATGGTTTTCACGCTGGGCCGCGACTATGGCTACACTTCCGTGAACCTGAACTGCGATTTCCTGAGTGCTGCCCGGCTGGGCGATGTGCTTACGGCGAACGCCCGGGTAGTTCGCGCGGGACGGAACATCATTCACTGCGAGTGCCAAATCGTCAAATCCGAAGGGAAGATCGTTGCGAAGTGCGCGAGTAATTTGATTCAGACGGGAGTGAAGTTGCCGGAGTAGCACTCTGAATTTTTAGACAGTTGGGTTTTTGTAAACTTGTTCTATATAATCGCCAATCAGGGTACTTGCGGATAGGCAACGGCTCCCCCCTTTACTCAAATTAGACTCGAAGCCGGGAGTGAGCCAGAATCACACTGGCCTCTGTGTGGTGGCTCCACACAGTACACGGGTCTCTTTTTTCGACGGCCATGAACTTCATCTCATGAGTCTGATTCGGTTAGTCCATCGTTAGTGGCTGGCAATCAGTGACTTTCCCGCCAAGGTCCATGGCGATAGCGGCGTAGCCATCGGCGGCCCACTTCTTCACCCGGTTCCGGAAGGCCGCCTCTTCGCCGCCATGTGCCAGGACAATACCGGGAAATTTGCGGCCCGTCTTTTTTTCGGTTTGTAAATCGGGGTTAGAGTAGTTGGTAAAAAACCGTGTCGGCTTACCTTCACGAGGGACACTCTCGCAGGTCATTGATCTGGCTACCGAGGTTGAGTCGAGCAACGCTTTTAAATCCCAAAGTACCCCCGTCGTACCGAATTGCTGGGTGTCGATGGCGGCGGGGATTGAGGTCTGCGCCTGACTTTTGCCAAAAACCAGTATAAAAAAAGCCCCTTCCTACTATTGGAAGGGGCTTTTGAGTATTCTAAACACTTCAGGTACCTATCAGTACCCGGGATTCTGTTTGATTATTGACGGATTGATGTCAATCTGGCTCTGGGGCACGGGCCAAATAAGATTATTGGCCGTCAGGTTGGTTTTGATCCCGATCGCGGCTGCTTTGGCCTGCAAAACCGGTAGGGCCCGACCCGTGCGAACCAGATCGAACCAGCGATGGCCTTCAAAAGCCAGTTCGACCCGGCGCTCCTGCTCGATGGCCAGGCGCATATTAGCCTGACTGCTGATGGACAGATCGTTCAGGCCCGCCCGCTTTCTGATCCGGTTTACAAAGGGCAGGGCTTCACTTGTTTTTCCCGTTTCGTTGAGGGCCTCGGCGTACATCAGCAACACGTCGGCATAGCGCAGTACGGGCCAATTGTCGTCCGAGTCGCCATTAACCACGGGGGCGTCGAGGTACTTCTTCACAAAATAGTAGTCTACTCTGTTGCCCTGAGCATTCGTATAGCCCGTCGCCATCGAAATATTCTTACGCAAGTCGCCCGGTTCGTAGGCCTGCTCCATATCCGGGGTAGGTCGGTTATTGCCCCCACCGCCAAACTGAATCACGGCATTGCCCGAGTTTTCGGGAGCAAACGTGTTGCCGAATCCACTCCCTTCCCGGGGTACCAGGCCCTTTTTGTACTGAACATCAAAAATGGCTTCCTTGCTGTTTTTATTGGCTGGATTGAAAACGGCAGCATAGGTGGGCAGTAAGTCGTAAATCCCGCTATCAATCACCTCTTTCAAGACAGCGGCCGCTTCGGCATATTGCTTATTGGTAAGGTAGACCTTTCCTAATAGCGATTTGGCGGCTCCCCGCGTGGCCCGGCCTACATCCGTACCACTATAACTATCCGGAAGTACCTGCTGTGCCTCAGACAAGTCCTTGATAATCTGAGCATATACCTCGCTGGCCGGAGTACGACCGTACTCATAGCCTTCGGACGGATCGTCGATCTCTTTCAGAACCAGGGGGACATCACCAAACACCCGCACCAGGTTGAAGTACATCAAAGCCCGCAGGAATTTGGCTTCGCCCGTGATCCGCGCCTTCAGGGTTTCGTTCATCGCTACCGCTCCAATCCGGTCAATCACGGTGTTGGTGCGGTAGATTCCCCGGTAGCCGTCGTTCCAGCGAGCCAGTAAAACGGGGTTGGTAGTCCGGATATAGAACTTGTCGAATTCGTCCTGGTCCGTTACCGAGCCCGATAAAACCGGAGTGGTATTGTCCGAAGGAATCTCGCCCAGGATGTAGTAGTTGCCGTACTGCCCACCGGCCTGTAAGGTAGCATAGGCTCCATTGATGGCCGTAATCATATCGGCCTGGGTTTTGAAAAAAGTAGCCGTACTAGCCGAAGAAAGGGGCGCCAGGTCGAGGAATTTTTCTTTACAGCCCGTAAAGCTCAACGTGGCGATTATGGTTATTATGACTTTGCTTTTCATGTTGGTTTTATTTTAAAATAAAGAACGCGGGACTCTACCGCCGATCAAATTCAGAAAGAGAGGTTCAAACCTATGGTGTAGGTACGGGCCAAAGGATACGAGCCGTAGTCCACTCCGCCGGTCAGGGCGTTTTCGTAGCCGCTCACCTCGGGGTTATACCCTAAGTACTTCGTAAAGGTGAAGGCGTTTTGTACCCCCGCATAAACGCGGGCATTCTGGATTTTTAGCCGATCGGAAAGCGAACTTGGCAAGCGATAACCCAGGGTAATATTCCGGATTCGGAAATAACTCGCGCTTTCGATCCACCGACTGGAAATCGCGTTGTTGTTGCCGGTAGAGCGGGTATTGGCCCGGGGAACAATCCCGTTGCCCGGTTGCTCGGGCGACTGCCAGCGATCCAGAACGGTAGCTAACTGGTTCTGATTTCCTTCCAGGTTTTCGATAAATCGTCGACTCAGGTTCAGAATTTGTCCCCCCTGAACCCCCTGAGCCGATATGCTCAAATCAAATCCGCCGTAGGTTACGGTATTATTAATGCCATAAATAAAATCGGGCTGATTGTTCCCAATCAGGGTACGGTCATTGGCATTGATGACTCCGTCGTTGTTGACATCGGCAAACTTAACGTCGCCGGGGCGGGAGTCTGCGAAGTGGGGATAGGCGTCAAGCTCAGCCTGATCCCGGAACACGCCAATTTGCTGGTAGCCATAAAAATTTCCCAGCGGCTCTCCGAGCACGGTTATATTAGTCTCACCCACCCCCGATCCGCTCCGAATCGCATCTCCGGTGGGCCCCAGCGCCAGTACTGTGTTCCGGTTGAAAGAAAGGTTAAGATCCGTAGTCCAGGCCAGTGTTCCTACTGTGTTGCGGGTCGTGAGCCCGAACTCCATACCTTTATTTTCAACTCGGCCAATATTCTGATTCGCCGACGTGAATCCCGTCAGGCTGGGTACCTGGACGGACAGCAGCAGATCTGACGTAATACGGGAGTAGTAGTCAGCCAGGAAGAAAACCCGGTTTTTGAATAACCCCAATTCCATCCCGATATCCGTTTGCCGGCTTTTCTCCCAAGTCAGGTTGGGGTTACCGATCACATTGGTAGCCAAGCCATTGGCCAGGCCATTCCCGATCACGTAGTTGTCGATGCCCAACGTGCCGATGGAGCCGTAGTTGGCAAAAGCGTTATTGCCCGAAAGTCCAAAGCTGGCTTTCAGTTTCAGCTCCGAAATGGCCGCGACATTTTTCAGGAAGGGTTCTTCGCTGACCCGCCAGCCCACCGAGGCCGATGGAAAGACACCGTACCGCTGGTTGGCCCCGAAACGCGACGAGCCATCGCGCCGGATGGAGGCATTGAACAGGTACTTGTCGTTGAAAGTATACCCTACCCTCCCGAAATATGAAGCCAGCGACCATTGCTCTTTAAAAGAACTACCTCCCGATATCACGCCTGCATTGACGGTTCGGACAATATCATTGGGAAAATTATTGGCATCTACGCGGTTGTTTTCAAGAGTGTTCTGCTGAGCCTCTACCCCAATCAGCGCGGTGAACCGATGGGCGGTACCCAGGTCGAACGAATAGTCGAGTGTGTGGTTGGTAACCCAGTTGATGTTCTGGCTGGTGATGGACGACCCGGTGCTAACATTGGGCGGCAGGAGCTGGTTCAGCGGCATGGTCGAGGCCCGGTAGAGATTCTGGCGGAGATACGTGATATCCCCTCCTACGCTCCCGCGGTACTTCAGGGTTTTCCAGATGCCTACTTCGAGGTACGTATTGCCCAGGAGCCGTAGCGTATTGACATTATTGTCGGCTTCGGTAATATTGGCCACCGGGTTCGTGACGCCCGCCCAATCATAGGGAGCGGCAATGGAGGCCTGCGAATTGTAGGTTACGCCATCCGCCTGATAAATAGGGACAATGGGTACCTGGGACAAAGCGGCGTTGATCACCCCGTTGCTGGCCCAGTGGCCATCGGAATTAACCCTGCGTTCCTTGGTAAAGCTGGGGCTGATGCTCATGCCCACCTTGATGCGGGGGCTCACCTGGGCATCTACATTGGAACGGAACGTGTAGCGATCGATCCCGGACTGTTTGATGATCCCATCCTGCTTGAGGTAGTTTCCCGACACCATGTACTGTACCTTATCACTTCCTCCCGAAGCTGATAGCTGGTAGTTGCTGATGGGAGCGGTTCGGAAAATCAGGCTCTGGTAGTCGTAGCTCTGAATTCCCGCCGGATTATCGAAATCCAGTCCCGGAAACTCGCCACGGGGGTAGCGGTAACGCTGTCCGGCCGGCCGGGCGCTGTTGAGGTCCGAAACGGAGGCGCCGGGTACCCGTTCCAGGTAGGCGTTGTTATGCGCCGACTTGCTGAAATCCACAAACTGCTGAGCATTGAGCATATCCATGGTTTTGCTCACCTCCTGGATACCCGTGTAATAATCAAGATTGATCGTACTCTTGCCGGCTTTGCCGCGCTTGGTAGTGATCATCACCACGCCATTGGCGCCACGAGACCCGAAAATGGCCGTGGCCGAAGCATCTTTCAACACATCCACGGTTTCAATATCATTGGGGTTGATCAGGTTTAGCCCGCTGCCATTGACCAGATCGCCCGAATTCAACGGTTGGCCATCTACCACAATCAGTGGCCCGTTTCCGGCACTGATGGAACCTAATCCCCTGATTTTGATCGAGGGGCCGCTCCCCGGCGCACCCGAAGCCTGCTGTACCAGCACGCCCGGCATACGGCCAGCCATACCTTCGGCGATATTCGTTACAGGCATATCCTTGATTGCCTGCGTATTCAGGGAAGCGATGGAGCCGGTGACGTCTTTTTTACTCTGGGTACCGTACCCCACCACTACCACTTCACTCAGGGCTTTGGTGTTGACTTTCAGCGACACATTGAGTCTCGTATTATTGCCTACTGCCATCTCCATGGTTTCGTAGCCTACGAAACTGAACACCAACACTGCGCTAGGATCAGGGACAGATAAGGTGTATTCGCCATTGCTATCGGTCGAAGTACCCCTTTGGGTGCCTTTCACCAACACATTGACTCCCGGCAATTCCGAGCCATTTTCGTCAGTCACCTTTCCCGATACGGTGACATCTATCGGAACCGACAACGGATTCATTCGTCCCCGCATTTCCAGCAGACTTTGGGCTTGTTGGCGTTTGAGGATAATATACTTGCCCGACACATCGTAGCTAAGCCGCAATGGATTAAGGACTTTGTCCAGAACCTGAGCCAGCGGCTCGTTACGAACTGTCAGGTTTACTTTGTTGGCATTCTGAAGCAGGGTGGGATCGTAGCTGAACTTTATTTCGGCAGATTTTCCAATTCTGCTGAGGGCAGTGCGTATGTCCTGATTGACGATCGTGATCGAAACCGGGCGGGCGAGTAGCTCTTGGGCGTTAGTTTCCTCCGCCAGACTGACCCCGAAGGTCAGCATCACAATAAACAGGTGAAAGCAGGAGAATTTAACCATAGCCGCGATTATTTTTACGGATAATCGAAGTTTTTGCATAGTTTTAATGGTTTTGTAGGTTTAAAATAGGAAATCGGCAAAACACTTCCCACGGCCTTGCCGGGCCGTTTGGGAGCAGTTTCCGGTCGGCGGTGTTCCTGCACCGCCGGCCTTTTCGTCAAGATGTATTCATTTGGTAAAAAAGGTAAAATCGTTAGAGGGTACACTCGGGTTACCATGCTGATCGGATTTTCATTACAGCTCAATGGTGCGCTAAGAATTCCCCTTTTCCACAATCACCTTCGCGTCCACAATCTGATAGGAAAGTCCCAGCGTTTTGCAGATCACATCCAGCTTTTCGTACAGCGTTTCGTCTTCCATGCTCACCGTGAGCGAGCGGTGAGTGGTCAGGTCGGAGTCGGCCACGATCTCTACGCCATAAGCTTTTTCCAAAACGGCAAAAACCTCGCGCAGAGGCGTGCTGTTAAAATCGAACGAGGGTTTTTGGTTATCCGGAGCTAACAGCGCGGGCGTAGGTACCAGCGTTTTGTTGAGTTGAGCATGTTTGCGCTGGAACACGGCCTGTTGGTTGGGGGTGAGGACTACACCCGTGCGCTGGGCTTTGGTAGATTCTTCCTCAAAATCCTTTGTGCTGAAAACCGACACCCGGCCTGCCGTTACGGCCACCGTTACCTCGGGCGCATCGGCGTATGCCGCCACGCGAAAGCTCGTGCCAAGTACTTTGGTGACGGTTTCGTTGGCATATACCAGGAAAGGTCTGAGGGGATTTTTCTTTATTTCAAAGAATGCTTCGCCGCTTAGCTGCACGGCGCGTTGTTCCGCAGCAAATTGTATCGGGTACGTCAGACGGCTGTCTTTGCCCAGGTGCACCACGCTGCCGTCGCTAAGATGAACGATCAGGGTCCTGTCCGTACGATTGACTTCCTCCAAAAGGCCACTATCGCTGATCTTTGTCGTAGAAAGTGTACTTGAATTAGTCGATTTTTCCAATTGCCACCACCACACCGACGCACCAATAACCAATGCTACCGATGCGGCTATCCTCCATTGAAGCAGGAACTGCCAATGGGTTTTTATTTTGGGTTGAGTGCGTTGCTGAATATTTTGCCAGATAGTGTGGGCAAATTCTGTATCGGGAGGAGCGGCCTGGGTAGCTTTCAACTCCAAAACAAGAGTTCTGGCCGACAGGATTTTGTCGGTCTGATGGGGGTGGGCAGCCAGATAATTTTTCCAGAAAAGCGAGTATTCCGAATCTGGCGTCAATACCCAGTCCTGGAAGGTTTCGTGGAAGGCAAAATCTTCTATGTCAAAATCCGAGAAATCGCCGAACATTGGAGCTTGCAGTTGGTTGTCAAACCCTAGTGTAAAAAGTGCCCCTTTTTAATCCATTTATTTAAAATAATCTTTAAAAAAAGCAAAAAATGGCATAAAGAACGGAATCCAGACAGAAAGCTGCATTCGCTCGCGCAGGTTTTTTAGGGCAGTGTAAATAAATTTGCAGGCCGACTGGTAGTTGACGCCCATGACTTGAGCCACTTCCTCGTTGCTGAGTTCTTGAAAATAACGCAGGTAGATTGCCTCCCGCTGCCGCTTAGGAAGATGGCCCAACGCGTCGCTTAGCTGTTTGGAATGATGTTGTGAAGTTTCCTGTAAGAGCACTGTACTCTCAGCGTTGTCATGCAAAACAGGATAGTGAATTTCATCCAAAGTTTCAGAACGGTCGGCCTTCAACTGCCGGACGATCTTATAACGGAGCGATTTGAGCAGGTAATGCCTGATGGAATTTGCCTGGGCGACGCTGGCACGGCTTTCCCAAAGTTCCACGAAAAGGTCTTGCACGCAATCCTGAATTACGTTTCGGTTGCTGGTAATCGTATAGCCGTAGCCGATAAGTTGTTGTATATTAGTCTTGTACAAAAAGTCAAAGGCTGCACGGTCCCCCGCCTTAAAGTCCTTCCAAAGGTCTTGCCCCTCAGGCCAGATAGTTTCTGAGGAAGCTTGAAGGGACAAATCAGGGTTTGGTAGTAGTTCCATAGCCAAATAGAAAATAGCAATCGGACTAAAACTGGAAAAAGTTAGTGTGTCTTGGGCGCGCTTATGGCTTTAAAAATAAGGAACAGTTGAATTCTACTCCCAGTCTTCCATGACCCATCCACTTTCTCATGCATCAATACTTTCTCCTCAACAAGCCCTACGACATGCTCTCTCAGTTCATCGGTGGTCAGGGCCGAATGCTGGGAGAGCTCGACTATGACTTTCCAGAAGGTACGCATCCCATCGGGCGGCTCGACAACCATTCCGAAGGTTTGCTTATTCTGACAACCAATAAGAAAGTGACGAAGCTGCTCTTCCAGAGCAAAGTGCCGCATCGCCGTACCTATCTCGTTCGGGTCTACCGGGAGGTAAGTGCTGAGACGCTGGGAAAACTCCGCACGGGCGTAACCATCCGCATCAAGGGAAACGTTGATTACGTGACGACGCCCTGCGAAGTAGAATTGGTTAAAGAACCCGAAAACCTATTTCCCGGCGGCTACCAGTATCACGAGGGCATCCCGCATTCTTGGCTGCGCATCACCCTGACGGAAGGCAAGTACCACCAGATCAGGAAAATGACGCGGGTTGTGGGACATCCCTGCCAGCGGTTGATTCGGACAAGCATTGAGGGGCTTGAACTCGGTAGTCTGCTGCCGGGAGAGATGAAGGAAATAGAGGAAGAGGCATTTTTCGAGAAGTTGGGGATTGCTTATAGCGGTAGCCAATAACTAAAAAAGGGCTGGATTTATCCAGCCCTTTTTTAAGGTACTTATAAAAAGACACTACTGCTTGCTCACCCGTATAACACCCTGACGGTTTTGTCCGTCGGTGGCGCGAATCAGGTAAGTGCCGCTGGGTTGGGCTGTCAAGTCGAACTTCACTTCATTCAGCCCTTCCAGCAATTGCTCGCTGCGCTGCTGCACGGGGCGGCCCGCCAGGTCAAGCACCTGCATCTGGGCAGGGCCGGTGATGCGGCTTATGACCTCCACCGTCAGAACACCCTGCGTGGGGTTGGGGTAACCTTTCACCGACAGCTCGAAAGGAGAAGCCAGCGCCGTTTCCTCTACGCCGATGCGGGCGTTGCCCGAGCCACACGCGCCCATTGTGGCTCCCAGTTTAAGATAGCGTTCGGCTATTTTCTCCGAGACGCACTGGGTCACGCCATAGTAGCAGATCGTGTAGTATTTGTTTTGCGGGCCGCAGCGCTCCACGGGCGTCCCCCCAGCGTTCCAGGAAATGTTGCCGTTGTCAGTAAGTGTGCCAACGGCTGCCACCAAGTTATCGGTTCCTGCATTCGTGCCTGTGTAGCAGAAAGTAGCCAATCCGTTGGCCGCCGTATTGGCAAATCCTGAATTCGAAGCGTTAGGCCCTGAGATGGTGAAGTCCACCCGGACGCCGCTCACAGGGTTACCATTCTGGTCTTTCACCAGGGCAGTAACGCATTTCTCGGTACCCACGGTTGCTGTTGAGGTCTTGGGGTTGAGAACCAGACTGCTGACCGTGGCTATGGGAGCGAAGGAAGCCCCGCCCAAGTAGCCATAAGAATCAACATTATTGAATCCGTACACGGTAATTCCGAAGGGTAGGCCACTACCCGTCAGATTATGGGTGCCTATGGACACGGGGATTGCCGCTCCCGAAAAGCCCGTAGAGCCGATAGCCGTGAAACTGCCCGCCGGAATGGTTATGCCATCCAGTTTGATGGTTCCGACCGCTGCATTGGGAGCTAAAACGTTGACGTAGTTATTCACAAAGCCGGAAGAAGGGGTAGTGACGGTGTAGCCGCCTAGGAATTGCTCGTAGGGCGGAATAAGCAACATGAAGGGATCGGCATTCACATTGTCAAAATTCTGACCGTTAGAGTACTGAGCGACCAGAATCGGCTGGCTGGCCACAATATTGATTGGATTCGTGTAAATTTTTTCAAAAAACTGTCCCCGGTTCAGCGTAGTTTCATTCACCCCATTGACCGTAATGGTGGTGTTATCGGCACTAGCCAGAAAGCGGTAGGTGTCACCGTTGCGGGTTGCCAACGGAAACGAGATGAAGTTTTTGCCCAAGCCATCGGTGGGGGCATCTGCTCGACCAAGTGGTCGCAGAAAGTTACATTCGGTGGCACATTGGCACAGCGGGTCCCCGAGAACACCGCGATGGGTTTGCTGGAAGTAATGACCGACCCTGTGAAATCCTGAGCTGCATCACTGCGCAAATAAAAGGTCTGCCCCTCGTTGAGGATCACGCTGTGGGGAGTGTTGGCGGCATAGATGCCTGAACTCGCCTTCAGTGCAAAGTTTATCGAGGTACCATTTTGGGTAGCCACAATGCCAATCTGACTATCTAAGGCAGACCCCCCTATTCCTTCGTAACTCATAATCAGATACTCCTGCCCCAGGGCGTCGGTAGGCAGCCCCAGGTAAGCGTCTGTAGAGGCCGATCGAAGATTCATACCGTACACTGTAATCTCTTTGGATGCAGTGACACGGATACCCTTGTTGTCAACGGTTCCCGAACTGGCCAGTGTGGCGTTACTGGGCAACGTGATGGTGGTGATTGTGCCGGGGGTAGTAGTGAAGTTCTGGGTGAAGGACAGACCGGGAATGGTGACCGTTCCCGTGCCTGCTTCTTCTCCCGTAACGTAAAGAAAAAGATCCGAAGGACCTATATTTTCGTTGAAGCTCAACCAGAAATCAGTCCCCTTATTGTCTTTCAATTGGGCAAATGTCTGGTTGCTACGGACCAGAAAACAAATGAAGAGTAGCAGCAAAACGTGGGCGAAACGCAGTAGGCATTTCTGTGTTCCCGGCGCGGCAGGAACGGCAAGAGAGGTAAAAGTTCTCATACTTTAATGCGGACAAAGGGTGAATGGAAAGGACAATATTTTCTAAATCAAATGTATTGTCTTTGTGAATCTATTTTTAGCAAAACTTATCGAGTGGTAACTGGTATTTAAGCCTTATTTTTTTTAGTAACCAGGTAACTATATCACTAGGCTTTTTTTAAAATATGATGTTAGAAAATTATGCTTCTGTCTTATGAAGTATATAGGGAGACATCGGTAAAACTTATTTTTTTGTCACTTATTTTTTTCTTATAAAAAATACCATTTTTTTTTGGGGGGGATGCAAATGCCCAAGATTTACTGACACATACAGCAATTGTTTGAAGAGCCCAGTAGTCTTAAATTTAAAACGGCAGACTGGAAATTTCCAGTCTGCCGTTTTGGGCTCTGCATTTTTTAATAAAACGATCAAAAAGTAGTCGTTTGTCTGTCTGCCGAAAAGCCAACTACTCATACATCCCATCCGTTTTTGCCAACTCATAGAAAAAGCCTCCCAGTTTCTCGGTCAAATCTTTAAAGAATTGCTTTCCCTTAGCGGCAGTGGCTTTCTTCGGGTTGCCAATGCCAGTATCCGCCGTTACCTGCGACCATTTGCGTTCACTCCACGCCCAGCCTTCCCGAAAGGCGGTAACAGTATGCTGTTTGGCTACACCGTCGCCCGCCTCTTCCAGCGGAAGTACCAGGTCGGGGCGCAGGTGTAGCATCACGCTGGTTTCGAGTTCGTCGGCGTGGTCGCCTTTTTCCTCGAAGTAGTCATTCCGGTTCAGGATATTGAACCAAAAACAGAAACTCAGGTGCATCCGGGGGTACTTTACACCCAGCTCACGAAGCATCGGCTTGAAGTCATTGCCGCCGTGGCTGTTCAGCACGAGTAGTTTGCGGATGCCCTGCCGATCAAGTACCTCCACGACGTCGTTGAGCACGGCAAGTTGGGTACTTGGATGCATGTTGATATCCAGCAGGATGTCGGTCTGGCCGCTGTTGACACCGAATGGAACGGTGGGCAGAACGATAACTTTTGCGCCCCATTCCCACGCAATGCGGGCCGATTCGGCCGCAATGTGGTCGGCTTCGTATACATCAGTGCCGTAGGGAAGGTGGTAGTTATGGGCTTCGGTCGCGCCCCAGGGCAGGATAGCCAGCTCGAACTTTTCGTCCTGAATGGCTTTATAGTTGGTTTCGGCCAGGATGTATGGTTTCATAGGTATAGATCAGTCCGCCGTAGCGGTTTAAGGGGTTTGGGTTTAATCGACTGACGCGGACAATTTCCCCGCATTTTTTTATTTATTCAAATAATCCTCTCCCCTGAAAGGTTTGGGGTGTAAATTTGAGACAAATACAGCTACAAAGTACTACTCCTGGCAAACCCAACAGTCGAAGAACGTTCAGTGCTTTATGGCTTAGGTACTTTGAAACATTATCACGCGAATACTTAGGTACTTTGCGCCTTTGTCGCTTTGGAACTCAAAAAGAATGAAAACCTTCCTTAAAATCCTGGCCGGAGTGGTAGTGGCCCTACTCCTTTTTGTGGCAAGCGCCGTCACGACGATCGACTACACACCTTATCGCGACATGGATTACTACCGCGAGTGGAAGGAGAACATCGGCGCGGTGCGGATGTTGGCAGACACCGCCGGGCAGCCCTTGCGGGCGGGCTGGGCCAAAGCAAACATCACACCGCCACAGCCAGGTCCGATGGCGGGCTACGGCAACCGCTGGGGCAAACCCTACGAGAGCGTCCATGATTCGGTGTATGTAAGGGCTATTTTCCTGGATAACGGACTGACTCAGGCTGCAATCGTGGCGGCAGATCTGCTCATTATTCCGCCCACCGTTACCGAAGCCCTGAAAGAGCGGTTGCCGAGCGTGGGTCTCACATTCGGGCAGGTATTTCTGGGCGCAACCCACAGCCATAACAGCATTGGCGGCTGGGGCGACACCATCACGGGTGAACTCTTTGCGGGTGATTACGACCCGGCGGTCGTCGACCGCATCGCTGACGCCATGATTCGGGCGATTCAAATCGCCAAAGACAAACGTGAAACCGTAGAGGTGGGCTACATGCAAGTGCAGGACACCACGGACATCCGCAACCGGCTTACGGGCGAAAAGGCCACGATCGATCCCTGGGTGCGAAACCTGCTGATGCGCGGTGCTGGCGGACAAACGGCCCTGTTGAGTTCGTATGCCGCACACTCCACCACGCTGGACTCAAAAACGATGGCGCTTTCACGCGACTATGCCGGAGCGCTGGTAGATTCGTTGGAATCGGGGGAGTCTGATTTTGCCATGTTTCTGGCCGGGGCAGTGGGCAGTATGGGCCCCCGGGAGGTGGGCGAAACCGAATTTGGGCAAGTAGCTCACCAGGCCGATGGGGTGGAAGGGGCTATTCAATCGAAGATTGGGGAAATTGTTGCCCAGCCTGTCTATGTTCTTGAATCTTTTACGGTCATGCTGCCTTTACGGGAGCCGACACCACGGCTGAATACAACCTGGGCATTGCGTCCCTGGGTTTTTCGCTGGGCTTTTGGGGACTACCCTTCCTTTGTAAAAGCCCTGCGCGTGGGCAACGTGCTGATGGTGGGCTTACCCTGCGATTTTTCGGGTGAGTTGATGGCTGAACTGAGTAAGTACGCTACCGCCAGAGGTTTACAATTGATGGTGACCAGTTTTGATGGGGCGTACGCAGGATATATTACCGACGACCGCCACTTCGACAAAAATCTCTACGAAACCGTGACTATGAGCTGGTTCGGTCCTTACAACGGGGCCTACTTCTCGGAGGTAGTTCGGGATGTGGTGGATGTGATGAGTTTTTAAATTACGAAGCCAATAAGCCAATAAGCCAATAAGTTTTTGGCAATAAGTAGGTAAACAAGGCCAAACACCTAACTTCTCTCAACTCTCAACTCTCAACTCTCAACTCTCAACTTCCTTTGACTCCCCGAAAAGTTAGCCATTCCCGCACTACACTCACTGAGTTGATGATCCCGAGTTATGCCAACTTTGGGGGTAAAATTCACGGTGGTATCCTGCTGTCCCTCATGGATAAAGTCGCTTATGCCTGCGCGTCTCGCCACGCAGGAACGTACTGCGTCACGGTGACGGTGGACAACGTCAACTTTCTACAGGCCGTGGACGTTGGCGATCTGGTGTCGCTGCATGCCTCCGTCAATTTTGTCGGACGTACTTCCATGGTGGTGGGTATCAAGGTCATCGCCGAGAATGTGCATACGGGTTTGCAGAAACACACCAATACGTCCTACTTTACCATGGTAGCTAAGGATGAAGCCGGTAACCCTACACCGGTACCGCCTTTATTGCTGGAAACCCCTGAGGATGCCCGCCGCTTTCTGGAAGCCATCAAGCGGCGCGAGATAAAAGAAGAATCGAGTGATGCGTTCGATAATGAGAAAAACCGCATGACCCTGGAAAGTGACTTGGAAAAACTGAATAGTTACCGTTGCGTAGTGGGGTATTAGAGTTCTGTGGCACGCTTTTTATCTGAAACAGAAAAC
Source organism: Persicitalea jodogahamensis (assembly GCF_014651615.1). Classification (GTDB taxonomy): domain Bacteria; phylum Bacteroidota; class Bacteroidia; order Cytophagales; family Spirosomataceae; genus Persicitalea; species Persicitalea jodogahamensis. The sequence goes on from NZ_BMXF01000001.1 coordinate 1,155,726, forward strand.
AAATTTAACCCCTTCATTTTTTCTAATTCAAACCCCAATTTTGTATGAAAAAGATCAGTACTATTTACTTGTTAAGCGCCATTGTGCTGCTCGGTAGCTGTGCCCGCGAGTACCCCACGTTCAATCAAATGCCAACGAATGCTTCTTACAGCAAAAAGGCAAGTGCAGTGGAACAACCCACAGCGGTTGAAAAGGCAGAGGTAGAAGTTGCAGTGGCTGAACAGCCCGCCGCCAAGGCCCCCAAAATCGAGGAACTGAGCGCTAATCCTGAGGTAGTGAAAATGCTGGCCGAAAATTCGCCTAAGCAAATTGACGAGCAACTGGAAAGAGCGCTGGCTACCACGGAAGGAAAGGCTCTGATGGCTAAGCCGCTGGTTGCCGCACAAATCAATAAAGCCCGCAAGATGATTGCCCAGAACGAACTGCGCAACTCTCCCATGTCAACTGTGGAAGCTTCCAAGGCCAGCAAGCTTGTCAACAACACGCTGAAAAAGCAGATGGAGAAATCCACTTTGGCTCCGGCTTCTGAGAAGGCTGCCAAAGCGCTGAACAATAAAATACGCATTGGTCTGATTCTGGTACTGGTCGGACTGCTGCTGTACCTTATTCCCGGACTCGGCTACGCCGTCGGAAGCATCGTTACAGTGATCGGTCTTGTCTTTATCGTCCTCGGGCTTCTGGACAACGTCTGAGTAAGTATAGATTCAGTCTAGCTTCCACACCATACTTCAAGCGCCAATCCTAAACAATCGTTTCGGATTGGCGTTTTTGTGTAAAAAGAAATGTATGTCGTCAATTCTTGTCGTTCTGTGGATGCTTATGGCCAGCGTAGAAATGGCTCCTGCCCAACTTTCTGTCGAAATTACCAAGCTCACCCAGTCCGGTGGGACGTTGCGCGTTGCGCTTTACAAGCCAGGCGCGAAGTTTGGCAAAACGACACCCGATTTTTATAAAAACATTGCCATCAACCAGCCCGGAAATCAGGTAGTCAGTTTTGAAGTACCTCCGGGTACCTACGCCGTCGCTGTCTATCACGATCTGAACGACAACAACAAAATGGACCGGAATCTGATCGGCTACCCAAAAGAGCCGTTCGGGTTCAGCAATAACTACCGACCTACCGTCGCCGCGCCCGACTTCGAGGATTGCGCCTTCCAGTTGACGGAAAAAGGTGCCACTATTTCCATCAGTCTGATCGACTGAATCCGCTTTTTACAATCAGGAAAATGTTTTTTCTTTGCCCTCGCAATAAAGGCGCCGGCTAAAACAAATGCGGCGTCTCGGCGTTTTCCGGCAAAAATACATCTGCATGTTCCTTATCAATCTTTTGATCCTCCTGTGTGTCGGCGCCGCAACTGCACCAGTCACCAGGCTGCACATTGAAATCCAGAATATTCAGAAATCCGGCGGTACGCTCAGGGTGGGCATCTACAAACCGGGCGAGAAGTTTAAGACCGCCACTCCTTTCATGAACAGGCAGATCAGAATTGAAAAGCCCGGCGTTCAGCGCGTAGAGTTCGAGCTGGCACCCGGTACGTACGCCGTTGCCCTGTACCACGATTTGAATGATAATAACAAGATTGACAAACACTTCTTCGGCTATCCCAAGGAACCGTTTGGCCTGAGTAACAATTTTCGCCCGCTCTTCTCGGCTCCCGAATTCCACGACTGCGCCATCGAACTTCCGGTTCATGGCAAGAGCATATCGATTGCGCTGATCGATTGAGTGTTCCACCAATGATTTTTTTCATTCGCAGCCCAAAGTGCGTAGCTTTGTTGGTCGCGCATTGATTTTTGCCAAATAAAATTTCCTGCAATGAAAAAAACACTACTCCTGCTCTTCATCCTGAGCGCAGCCGAAGGACTCTTTTTACCCTCTTTTGCCCAATCCTCGAAAGAAATTAATGCCTGGCAAAAACAGGCTCAGAACATTACTATCATTCGCGATAACTTCGGCGTGCCGCACATCTACGGAAAAACCGACGCCGACGCCGTATTCGGCTTACTCTACGCCCAATGCGAGGACGATTTCCCGCGCGTCGAGATGAACTACATCGAAAAACTGGGGCGCCTTGGCGAGGTGAACGGCGAGCAGGACATGTACAACGACCTGCTCATCAAACTACTCATCACACCGGAAGATGCGCAGGCCGACTACAAAAAGGCCCCGGCCTGGCTAAAAAAACTACTCAATGCCTACGCCGACGGCATCAACTACTACCTTCACACCCATCCCGAAACCAAGCCCGCGCTGCTTACCCGCTTCGAGCCGTGGTACCCGCTGCTGTGGACCGATGGCAGCATCGGGGCCATCAGCACCGCCGACATCCGCAGCCGCGATCTGGAAGCCTTTTACGGCAATGGCCAACCTTCGGTGGGGTATCACCACGATGAGAGCCCCATCGAAAAAGAGGAAATCCTGACGGGCTCCAACGGCTTCGCCTTTTCGCCCAAAATTACCGAATCGGGCAAGAGTATTCTGTACATCAACCCGCACGTGACGTTCTATTTTCGTCCTGAAGTACACGTAGTGAGCGAGGAGGGACTGAACGCCTACGGGGCCGTGACCTGGGGACAGTTTTTTGTGTACCAGGGCTTCAACGAGAAGCTGGGCTGGATGCATACTTCGTCCAGAACCGACGTGGCCGACACTTACCTCGAGAAAGTAGCCCGGAAAGCTAACGGCTGGGTTTATACGTACGACGGTAAAGAGCGTCCCGTGCGCGAAAAGGACATCACACTGACTTACACCAAAAACGGCCAACTGCAGGAAAAAAAGGTCAAAGCCTTTTACACCCACCACGGCCCCGTAATGGCCAAGCGCAACGGGCAGTGGGAGAGTCTGCGCTCGAATAACCGGACGATGAACATGCTGATCCAAAGTTGGCAACGGACCAAAGCCAGGAGCTTCGCCGAGTACCAGAAGGCTATGGATATTTTGGAAAACACCTCTAACAATACCGTCTACGCCGACACCGAGGGAAACATCGCCTACTGGCACGGCAACTTTGTGCCGAAGCGCGATCCTAAATATGACTGGTCGCAGCCCGTGGATGGCAGCACCGCCGCCACCGAGTGGCAGGGCATGCACCCCGTGGCCGAGACGGTGCATATCTACAATCCGCCTAACGGCTGGATCCAGAACTGCAATTCTACGCCCTTTACCGCCGCCGGAAAAGACAGCCCGAAACAAGCCGACTACCCTGCCTATATGGCTCCCGACGGCGAAAACTTTCGGGGCATCAATGCCGTGCGGGTGCTGGAAGTACCGCGCAAGTACGACCTCGACGCGGTCATTGCGGCAGGCTACGACACCTACCTGACTTCATTCGAGATCCTGATTCCGGCTTTGGTCAGAGCTTTTGAGAAAAATATCCCTTATACCGACGACCGCTACGCTTACTGGATCGGGCCGATGTCGGTGTTGAAAAACTGGGACTACCGCAGTGGCGAGAAGTCCGTTGCCACAACGCTGGCCGTGAAATGGGGCGAGAAAATGTCCTCCGCCATGTACCGTGCCGAAGTACCCGGCAAACCCGACGCCGACCAGGTGGAGAAGGCCAGGTACTTTGCCGCAAATGGCACGGCCGACGAACTGCTGAAACCTTTCACCGAAGTGCTTGACGAACTGAATCAGAAATGGGGCAAATGGCAGATGCCCTGGGGCGAAATCAACCGCTTCCAGCGCGCCTCCGCCGCCATCGACCAAAACTACCGCGACGACCTGCCCAGCCTGCCCGTAGGCTTCACTTCTTCGGCCTGGGGGATGCTGCCTTCCTACACGTCACGGTACTTTGCTGGTATCAAGAAACGCTACGGCGTCAATGGCAACAGCTTTATCTGCGCCGTGGAGTTCGGCGACCGTATCAGGGCCAAGTCACTGCTGGCGGGTGGCCAAAGCGGCGACCCTGCTTCCAGACACTTCTTCGACCAAGGCGAAATGTACACGCAGGGCAAATTCAAGGATGTACTCTTCTACCGCGAAGATGTGGAGAAACACGCGGAGCGGACCTATAAGCCGGGGAAATAAGGAGGCAAGAAAAAAGGGGAAAAGATCTTTTCCCCTTTTTTCTTGAAATTATTGTTTTGAAACCTTCACTACTCCCTGGCGGTTGAGCGCGTCCACAGCCCGGATGAGGTACATTCCCGCAGGCAAAGTACCCAGCCGGAACCCGACTTCATTCAAACCTTCGACCAAGTGCTTGCTCTTTGTCTGCCGGGTGCGGCCCGTCAGGTCAAGTACCTGGAAGGTGGCTACCCCCGCACCGGGCGCAAGTACTTCCAGCGTCACGGCGTCCTGCACGGGGTTGGGGAATGCTTTCACGGAAAGTTGTAGCGGGGCATTGGTGGTTTCTTCCACGCCGATTCGGGCGTTGTTGCCGCATCCGCCGATTGTGGCACCAAGCCGCAGGTACCTCTTGGCGATTTTTTCCGAAACGCACTGAGTGACGCCGTAGTAACAGATCGTCACGTTCTGGTTCTTGTTACCGCAGCGCACGTCGTTGACCGTGACCGTGACCTGCTGGCTGGCCGTGCATCCATTGGCATCGGTGGACGTTACGGTGTAGGTTGTGGTGACTTGGGGGCAGACCTGCACGCTGCTGCCCGCCAGGCCGCCCGGCATCCAGGTGTAGGTGTGGTTGCCGGTGCCGCCAGAAGCGGTGGCCGTCAAGGTCGTGCAATTGTCACCGTAGCCCAGGATGACGGACTTGTCTCCGTCGGTGTTCAGAGCGATGGCCGCGGGCTGGTTGATGGTGATGAAGTCGCTGGTAGCCGAACAACCACTGAGGTAGGTGACCGCGACGGTATAGGTGCCTGTGGGCAGGCCAGTGAATGTGCCGGTGGTGTTCTGCACATTGCCGGGGTTGAGCGTGTAGGTGGCCGTGCCGGAACTGCCCGAGGCGCTCAGGCTGATGCTACCGGTGCTGGTGCCGATGCAAAGTACGTCGGTGATAGTGGGATTGGTAAACGTGATCGTGGGACAGACAAGGTTATCGGTGTCCGTCGCGCTGTTGTTGTTAGAATTAGGGTCGCTCACGCCCTGCGGGGCGGTGACGGTGGCCGTGTTGGAGAGCGTGCCCGGAGTTGTGGCACTGGGGCTGATGTTGGCCGAAATGGTGTAGGTGACGCTGCCGCCCGAGGGCAGGTTGACGGCGTCGTTGAGGTTGCCCGAGCCCGAGGCAGTGCAGGTACCCCCGCCCGCGCCCACGCAGGTCCAGGTGACGCCGGTCAGGCTGGCGGGGTAGGTGTCGGCGACCGTGGCCCCAACCACGCTGCTGGGCCCGGCGTTGCTGGCCGTGATGGTGTAGGTCACTGAGCCGCCCGGCGTGGCGGTGGTCACCCCGTCGGTCTTGGCGATGCTCAGGTCGGCCGAGGGCGACAGCTGGTCCGAATCGGTGGCGGAGTTGTTGCCCGACACGGGGTCACTCACGCCCTGAGGGGTCGACACCGTGGCGGTGTTGGAGAGCGTGCCCGTGGCCGAAGGCGAGATGTTGGCCGAAACGGTGTAGGTGACGCTGCCGCCCGAGGGCAGGTTGACGGCGTCGTTGAGGTTGCCCGAGCCCGAGGCCGTGCAGGTACCCCCGCCCGCGCCCACGCAGGTCCAGGTGACGCCGGTCAGGCTGGCGGGGTAGGTGTCGGCGACCGTGGCCCCAACAACGCTGCTGGGCCCGGCATTGCTGGCCGTGATGGTGTAGGTCACTGAGCCGCCCGGTGTGGCAGTGGTCACCCCGTCGGTCTTGGTGATGCTCAGGTCAGCCGAGGGGGGGAGCACCGTAAAGGGAATCCCGTTGCTGGAACCAGGAGGCGTCGTTACGACCACATCGCCCGTAGTGGCGCCGCTGGGCACGACTACGACAATCTCATTGGCCGAGTTCACTGTGAAGGTTGTGGCGGATGTGCCGTTGAATTTTATCCCTGTTGCGTTGCTCAAATAGTTTCCCGTGAGGGTCACACTGATACCCGTTACACTGCTTGCCGGGGCAATACTGGTGAGGACCGGTAGATAAGCCAGCTCAAAGCGTTGAACATTACCATTATAACCGCCCGCCAGCAGGTCGAACACCCCATTCCCGTCCACATCCGTTATCCTGGGTGCCGAAAACTGCCTTACATCCAGTATCGAACTACCGTTCGTGGTGAGGTAGCCTATACGCGCAAATACAGTTCCGTTGACAGTGGTTTGTTCAAAATGCTCCACCCTGCCCAATTTCTCACCCACCAGCAGGTCGAGCAAGCCATCACCGTCCAGGTCCTCCACTTCCGGGTTGGCTTCTCCATCCCCCTCACCTGGACCCACCAGCAGCGCCGTGCTGCCATCGGTCGTCAGAAAATCCCCGCCGGCAAACACCACTCCGTTGGTCGTGGTCTGCTCGTAACGCCTTACATTACCTATATGAGTACCTACCAGTAGGTCAAGCAGTCCGTCATTGTCCAGATCCGTCACCGTTGGAGTCGAGAAGTTTCCTACATCCAGCGTCGTGCTGCCATCGGTCGTCAGGTTGCCTACCAACGCGAATGCAGGACCGTTTGATGTGGTCTGTTCGTAGCGCGCCACTCTGCCTTGGTCATTGCCCACTAACAGATCGAGCAAGCCGTTTCCGTTTATATCCCTCACCGTTGGGGCCGCGTAGGTCCCGACATCCAGCACCGTGGTACCATCGGTCGTCAGGTTTCCTACCAGCGCAAACACCAATCCGTTGGACGTGGTCTGCTCAAAGCGCACTATTTCGCCATCGCTACTCCCTGTCAGAAGGTCAATGAGACCGTCTCCATCCACATCCGTCACCGCAGGGGAAGAATACTGTCCCACGTCTAGCGCCGTGCTGCCATCGGTCGTCAGCAAAGCACCACCGGGGAATGAAAAAGTGGCGGTCTGCGCCCGGGCCCCAGATCCCACAAATAAGAGAAGGCCCAAAATCCAGAGGTAAGCTATTTTAGCTTGCTTGGGGATGGCGGAGGAACAACCTGCTTCAGGGATTGGGGCTGAGTGCATGGCAAATTCCCTGGAACGGGACGAAGAACATGAATCGCCGTTGATCACACGACGTATGGGACCCAATTTGTTAATAATATGTAACCAGCGCGGATTAGAAAAGGATAATAGATATTTCATCATGTTCATTTGATAGAGGGTTATAATGTGCGGCGGTACGTGCTAAGTGTATCTGCTTACTAAACAGGGGTTTGGGGTTGAGGAGGTGTTTGAATTTTCTTTATGATTACTATAAGGTCATGTAAACAGGGTTTAGAAGTCCTGTTTGCAGGACAGCATATCTAGCTGGGTTTCATAAAATTGAAGATGAAATAGTGGATGTGATATAGGCAACCAGATCCAAGGGCGAAAACGGCAACAGAGTAACGCTGGATTTAAATGAAACTCTGTGTAAAGGCCTGTAAGTCAGAAAATATTAAATAACGAGGGCCTCTGGGAAAGGTATGTTTTTTGGATATACGTAGTTGAACCCCAACTAATCTGTTTGTCTTATAATGTGAAATAAGTACAATTTTTGTTTAAAAAAAAGTTAAATAAGTACAATTTCAATCCCTTGTCTTAAAAAAGAGGATATCGCGCTACCGTCTTTGCTGCTTTCTATCTGACCGATTGTTGGCTTTGGTAGTCCTGCTGATTAGACACGACTTTGGGCTCATAATCAGGCGGATACCTATGGAAGGCCGACTTGATCTCCCTGGTTCCTTCCACCTTTCTTTCACTCCGGATTTGCTGCGGATAATCCGTCATATCCAGCGTTCAGATGGGTCTGCCCCGGGCAACAAAAAAGCCCCGGCCGCTGGGGCCGGGGCTGAAGGAAAACAAATTGATACCTGGTACTTACCGCTTGCTGACCTTGACTACGCCCGTGCGGTTGAGTGCATCCACGGTGCGGATCAGGTAGAGGCCCGTGGGCAAAGTACCCAGTCGGAACTCGACTTCATTGAGCCCCTCCACCAGAGTCTCGGTGCGGCTCTGCCGGGTGCGCCCCGTCAAGTCAAGTACCTCGAAAGTGGCTGGCCCGGAGTTGGGGGCTAGTACTTCCAGTGTCACGGCGTCCTGCACGGGATTGGGGAAGGCTTTGAGCGAGAGTTGCAGGGGAGCTGTGGATTCTTCCACGCCCATCCGCGCCTTTTTGGGATTGCTGCAGGCTCCGATTGTAGCGCCGAGTTTGAGGTAGCGCTCGGCAATTTTCTCCGAGACGCACTGTGTCACACCATAATAGCAGATCGTGACCAGATTTTGCTTTGGCCCGCAGCGCACATCCTGCATAGTAACCGTCACCTGCTGGCTGGCAGAGCAGCCGTTGGCGTCGGTGACAGTTACGGTGTAAGTGGTCGTCTCGGTTGGACACACCTGCTGGCTGGCGTTTGCGCCGATAGGGGTGCTGCCCTGCGTCCAGGAGTAAGTAAAGGGGCCGGTGCCCGAAGGTTGAGCCGTCAGCGTCGTACAATTGTCGCCGTAGCCGTAAACAACCGAGGTGTTGCCACTAACGCTGACCGTCGGCGGGGCGGCGGTGGTGACACTGACCGTATTGGAAGAGCAACTGATAACGTTATTTTGTGTGCAGGTGGCGGAGTAGGTCACCGTACCGGCAGTAGCCGTAGAGGCAGTGATGTTGCCCGTGCCGCTGCTGTTATCGCTACCCGTCCAATTAACCGTACCCCCTTCACAGCCGCTGAACTGGAAAACGACAGGGCCGGAATTCTGGCATACGGTGGCCGACTGCTTCCCGGGGGGCACGCGGTCGTCGCCCGGGTAAGCGGTGAACAAGGTTGGAGGCTGTACGGCATCCAATTCCAGGGTGAACTGTATTGAGCCCCGCACGAAGTCGCCACCTCCATCGATGCCGTTCTGGCGAGTTACATTGCTGGCTGATGTCTGCACGAAGGAACTACCGCCCTGGCCGCCGCCAAAGTCCTGGCCTCCATTGCCACCACCGTAGCCTCCTCCACCGCCGCCGCCAGCATTTTTGGGCCTAATAGACCGATAGTTACCAGCCCCCCCTCCACCGAAGCCAAAGCCGCCGCGGAAGGTGAAATTATATCCTGGGAAGGTATTGTGGCCCGTGCCTCCCTCACCGCCGCCCGTCAGGGTACTGGCCTCACCACCTTTGGGGCCAGCCCCATTGGCATTGAAACCGCCCCCGCCGCCCGCCTGAGGGCTGTTACCCCCTTGCGCCGTACCATTATTGGCGGAAGCTCCTTTGCCTCTACCATAGGTCTCATCGTCGGAAAATCCGCTGCCACCACCACCCGCTGCGACCAACAGCAGGTTACGCTGGCCATTTCGGATCAATACTACACCCGTGCCGCCGCCGCCGCTTCCCGCGCCGCTGGAGCCGTCCTGATCGCTGGCATACTGTCCATTACCCTCATGACCTACCACAAAAAAAAGCCTATCGCCCTTTTGTACTGCGTAATTTGCGGTCAGGGTAGCACCCGATCCTCCCTGGTTGATGCTGGTGGCCCCGTCGGCCCCACGGGCCGTCAAGGTCACGGTCCCGCAGCCGGGGACGGTGTACAGGTACTCGCCGCTATTGGCATAAGCTTGGTTATCGTCGGGACAATCAGTAGCCTGAACAAGAGAAATCTGAACGGAGCCCCGCACAAAGTTTCCGCCACCATCCGAACCGTTTTGGCGGGTCGCGTTGCTGGCCGGGGCCACGCCCGCTGTCTGTACGAACGAGGTGCCGCCTTGACCGCCACTAAACCACTGGCCACCATCGCCACCGCCGTAGCCGCCACCACCGCCGCCGCCAGTATTGCCGCCATTGTTAAAGTCATAATTACCCGCGCCGCCGCCACCAAAGCCGAAGCCGCCCCGGAGCGAGCCGCCCGTATTGAAGTTGGTACCTTCTCCTCCCGACGCTCCACCTGACAGCCGTCCGGCTGCGCCGCCTTTGCTGCCACCGCCCGGCACGGCATACCCTCCACCTCCGCCGCCGCCCGAGGTGGACCCGCCCCGGATAGTACCATCGGCAGCCGAAGCCCCTTTGCCCTGGCCATAGTTCTGGTCACCGGAAAAGCCTCCGCCTCCGCCTCCGGCAGCTACCAACAGCAGGGTAGGTACCCCGCCCCGGATCAGCACTATGCCCGTGCCACCCCCTCCGCCGCCACCGCCACTATTGCTTGATGCATATTCGCCCCGGCCCTCATGGCCTATTGCCAGAAGCAGAACATCATCTTTGAGTAAGGGGAAACTAGCAGAAATGGTAGCGCCCGAGCCACCCTTGTTGATGCTGGTGGCACCGTCGGCCCCACGGGTTGTCAGCCTAAAGGTTCCGCAGGCGGGCACGATGTACTGGTAATTGCCGCTATTGTTAAATGACACGTCGCCGCTATTCGTTTGGCTGTTGGCGCCTGACGAGAATAACCAGGCAGGCAGCATACTAAGTAAAAAGTAAAGCTTTTTCATTGGAATACTGGGTAGGTTGAATTTTAAAAAAGGTAAGGGCAAAGAAAAGTGTGTGTATAGTTGTTAGTAATCGCAGCCGCAAACCTATCCTGTCCATGGGTTTCTTTCCCTACCCGTTCGGGTAGTTTTATCGAAAAAAGACTACCCAGGCGGGTAGTCTTTGCGTTTTCGGGGCGATGCCGCGTGTTTTTTACTGTTTGCTCACTTTCACTACCCCCTGCCGACCCAGCGCATCCACGGCCCGGATCAGGTACAGGCCCGTGGGCAGCGCACCGAGCCGGAATTCGAGCTGGTTCAGTCCTTCCACCAGAGTTTCGCGGTGCGATTGCCGGGCTCTGCCCGTCATGTCGAGCACTTCGAAGGTACCCTCACCCGCCGCGGGGGCTAGTACTTCCAGCGTCACTACGTCCTGCACGGGATTGGGGTAGGCTTTCAGCGAAAGCTGCAGCGCGGTATCGCTGCTTTCCTCCACGCCCACACGCGCCTTCTTCGTGCTGCCGCAGGCCCCCAGCGTGGCGCCCAGCTTGAGGTAGCGCTCGGCCACTTTTTCGCTGACGCACTGCGTGACGCCGTAGTAGCAGATGGTCACGTTCTGGTTCTTGTTGCCACAGCGAATATCCTGTACCGTGACAGTAAACTCGGCTTGGGCCGTGCAGCCGCCATTCCCGGTGGCTGTTACAGTGTAGGTCGTCGTCTCGTTGGGACAGAGTTTCTGGCTGGCGCTGGTGCCGATCTGGGTCTGGCCCTGCATCCACACGTAGGTGAAGGGACCCGTACCCGTAGGATTGGCCGTCAGTGTGGTGCAGCCGTCGCCCGAGCCGAGGATGACCGAGGTGTTGCCACTTACGGACAGCAATACGGGGTCGGGCTGGGTAATCGTAACCGACTGAGCGATAGCCTCGCAGCCGTTACCATCCTTGACGTTGACCGAATAAGTGCCAGGCGAAAGATTGGGGTATTTGGTATGGGGACCGTATGAGCCGGCTACTGCGTAGCTGTAAGATCCCGTGCCGCCGCTGGCGGTGAAGACGATGCTGCCATCGCTGCCGCCATTGCAGGTCACGTTGCTAACCGTGCGGGTGAAGCCGACGGCTGTGGTGGGCTGATTGACGGTGGCCGGCTGGGCGTCGGCCTCGCAGCCGTTGGCGTCCTTGACCTTGATGGAGTAAGTGCCTGCCGCCAGGCCCGTGAAGCTGGCCGAACTGCCGTAGTTCGCGCCGCCGTCCCTGGAATAAGTGTAGGGGCTCGTGCCGCCGCCAGCCGTGACGGTGATGCTGCCGTCCTTGCCGGCGTTGCATTTGACGTCGGTGGCCGTGGCGTTGAAGTACACCGGGGCGGAGGGCTGGCTGAGGACGACCTCCTTGGCCTGACTCTCGCAGCCGTTGGCGTCCCTGACCTTGACGGAGTAGGCGAAGCTGCCCGTGGACAGTTCGGTGAAGCTGGCCGAAGTACCGTAGCTCTGCCCGCCGTTTATGGAGTACTGGTAGGGGCCTGTGCCGCCGCTGGCCGCAATGCTGATGCCGCCGTCGCTGCCGCCATTGCACTTGACGTTGGTGGCCGTGGCGGTGAAGCCGACGGCCGTGGCGGGCTGGGTGACGCTGACCGATTGAGCCTGACTCTCGCAGCCGTTGGCGCCCTTGACCTTGATGGAATAGGTGCCTGCCTTCAGGCCCGTGAAGGTGAATCCGGTGGGTTCTGGTTCTACACCCGCGCGCCGGGCGTTCTGGTTGCTGACGTAGTTTATTCCGCCGTCTTTGGAGAACTGGTAGGGGCCCGTGCCGCCGCTGGCGGTGATGGCGATGCTGCCGTCGCTACCGCCCAAACACTTGACGTTGGTGGCCGTGGTGGTAAAGCTGACGGCCGTGGCGGGCTGGTCGACGGTGACTGACTGAGCGGTAGCCTCGCAGCCGTTGGCGTCCTTGACCTTGATGGAATAAGTACCCGCCGTCAGGCCGGTGAAGGTAGGCGCGGGGACGGTGGCATCCATCCTAGCTGCGGCCGGGCTGATGTAGGTCTGCCCGCCGTCCTTGGAGTACTGGTAGGGGCCGGTGCCGCCGCTGACGGTGATATCGATGCTGCCGTCACTGCCGTCCTTACACTTGATATCGGTAGTCTCGGTAGTGAAGGTGAGCGCGTCAGGCTGGGCGATGGTAACTGACTGAGCAGTCGCCTCACAGCCGTTGGCGTCTTTGGCATTGACCGAGTAGGTACCCGCCGATAGGTTGGAGTAGGTATCGTTGACAATAAAGGGGCCGGAGACTGCATACGTGTAAGGACCCGTACCGCCGCTGGCGGTGATAGCAATGCTACCGTTGCTGCCACCATTACAACTAACGTTGGTGACCGTGGGGGTGAAGCTTAGCGTCTCGGGCTGTTTAATGTCGAGCTCCTGGATGCCTGCTTCGCAGCCATTGGCGTCCTTTACTTTGATGACGTAACCACCTGCACCCATGCCCATAAAGCTGAAGGTGGTAGGTTCTGGTTCTACGCCTGCGCGCCGGGCGATCTGGTTGCTGACGTAGGTCTGCCCGCCGTCTTTGGAGTACTGGTAGGGGCCCGTGCCACCGCTGGCCGTAATGGTAATACTGCCGTCGCTGCTGCCGAAGCACTTGACGTTGGTGACAGAGGTAGTGAAGCTGACGGCCGTGGCGGGCTGGGTGACGGTGACTGACTGAGCGGTAGCCTCGCAGCCGTTGGCGTCCTTGACCTTGATGGAATAAGTACCCGCCGTCAGGCCGGTGAAGGTGGGTGCGGGGACGGTGACATCCATCCTGGCCACGGCCGGGCTGATGTAGGTCTGCCCGCCGTCCTTGGAGTACTGGTAGGGGCCGGTGCCGCCACTGACGGTGATGTCGATGCTGCCGTCACTGCCGCCGTTACATTTGACGTTGGAGGCCGTGGTGGTGAAAGCGGGGCAGGGGGATACTGCCTTAAATACATAGGCTGCGCCCCGGTAGCTGTCCTTATCCGGAGCTCCCACGATGGCATATTCGTCCGAGATGGAGACGCTACGCCCGAAAGCGTCGTAATTAGCCGCATCAGAAGCGGTGATTTTCTGTTGGTTGCCCCAGGTGCCGTTCTGATCTTTCCTGAAAGTATAGGCTGCGCCCCGACCGCTGTCTTTTCCAATAGCCCCCACGATAGCGTGCTCGCCCGAGACCGACACACTGGCACCGAATTGGTCGCCATTGGCCGCATCGGAAGCGGTGAGTTTCTGCTCATTGCCCCAGGTGCCGTTCTGATCTTTCCTGAAAGTATAGGCTGCGCCCCGACCGCTGTCCTTGTACTGAGCTCCCACAATGGCGTACTCGCCTGAGATGGAGACACTGTAGCCGAAACTGTTGCCAATAGCCGCATCAGAGGCGGTGATTTTCTGTTGGTTGCCCCAGGTGCCGTCTTGATCCTTCTTGAAGAAATAGGCTGCACCCCGGTAGCTGTCTTTTCCAATAGCCCCCACGATAGCGTGCTCGCCCGAGACCGACACACTGACGCCGAAACCGTCGCCGCTGGCTGCATCGGAGGCGGTGAGTTTTTTGACCTGTCCCCAGGTATCGGTGCCGTCCTGGTCTTTCCTGTACACGTAAGCGGCATTTTTGCCAGAAGCCCCCACGATAGCGTACTCGCCCGATACCGACACACTGACGCCGAATGAGCCGCCGATAGTTGCATCGGAGGCGGTGAGTTTTTTGACCTGTCCCCAGGTATCGGTGCCGTCCTGGTCTTTCCTGAAAATGTAGGCTGCGCCTAGCCCGCTGTTTTTGCCCGTAACACCCACGATGGCGTACTCGCCCGAGACCGACACACTGACGCCGAAATTGTCGCCGCTGGCTGCATCGGAGGCGGTGAGTTTTTTGACCAGTCCCCAGGTATCGATGCCGTCCTGATCTTTCCTGAAAATATAGGCTGCGCCTTGTCCATAGTTTGCTCCACGAGTTCCCACGATGGCGTACTCACCCGAGATGGATACACTAGCGCCGAAATAGTCGTAGTTGACCGCATTGGAAGCAGTTTTTTTGATGATTTCTGTCCAGTTCTGAGCGCGGGCGGTGGTGATAAGCCCCAGCAGGAACAGAAAGAAAAGGTAGTTTTTTTTCATGCGTAAAAAAAGATGATAATAGGGTGAGGAAATAAATACTATGGACCGATATGCCGTCTCCACACCGCAAATCAAGGTCTTATCTATAGCCCCATCCCCACCCGTTCGGGTAGTTTTAGCCAAAAAAAAGACTACCCGCGTGGGTAGTCTTTACGTTTTCCGGGCGATGCCGCGTGTTTTTTACTGTTTGCTCACTTTCACCACACCCTGCCGACCCAGCGCATCCACGGCCCGGATCAGGTAGAGACCCGTGGGCAAAGTACCCAGCCGCAGTTCGAGCTGGTTCAGCCCTTCCGTCAGATTCTCGGAGCGGTTTTGCCTAGTGCGGCCCGTTAGATCCAGCACTTCAAAAGTGGCGGCACCCGCCGTTGGGGCTAGTACGTCTAGTGTCACTACGTCCTGCACGGGATTGGGGTAGGCTTGCAGCGACAGTGTCAGGGGCGTATTGGTAGCTACTTCGGCAGAAAGGCGGGCCGTGGCATTGCCGCAGCCACCCAAGTAGTCTCCGTGATCCAAGTGAGCCTGTACAGCGTTGGGGGATATACAGATTTCATGACCATTGTGGCATACGGTAACTTTATCGCCCTTATTACCGCAGCGTATGTCTTGCACTTTTACCGTCACAGTCTTTTGAACTGTACACCCGTTACGATCTGTCACCATTACCGTGTATGTGGTGGTTTCGGTAGGGCAGAGTTGCTGGGTAGCGCTCCTGCCAATGACCACATCGCCTTGTTTCCATACATAACTGTAGATTGGCGTACCGCCCGAAGTAGTTGCCCTCAACGTAGTGCAGTTACTGCCGTACCCGTATGTCACGGAAACATTGCCTGAAAGCGTGACGTTCAGGGCAGTGGGTTCAGTGATGATGACGTCTTGAGCCGCCGTTTCGCAACCATTGGCATCTTTTACTCTAATCGTGTAAATACCCGCTGCCAAGGTATTGACGTTCGCTACGATACCGTAGCTTACACCACCATCTTTTGAATAGGTATAGCCGGGGGTGCCACCAATGGCGGTGACGTTAATGCTGCCGTCGCTGCCGCCAAAACATTTAACGTTGGTAGTCACAGAAGTAAAGCTGACAGATGTAGCGGGCTGGGTGACGCCTACTTCCTGAATATCGGTCTCGCAGCCGTTGGTATCTTTGACGCGGACGACATAGCCCCCTGCCGTCAGCCCCGTGAAACTGGGCGAGGTACCGTAGGTCTGCCCGCCATCGATAGAGTATTGATAACGGGCCGTGCCGCCACTGGCGGCAACGACAATGCTGCCGTCGTTGCCACCAAAACATTTGACATTGGTGACGATGGTGGTAAAGCTAATGGCGTCAGGCTGGGTGATGTTGACGAATTCGTTTTCGGCTTGGCAACCCTTTTCATCCTTAACCGCAAGGCCTAGGGTAGTTGCACTTAGTTCCGTAAAGCTGGACGAGTTACTGTAACTAACCCCATTGCTTATGGAGTACAGGTAGGTACCTGTGCCGCCGCTGGCGTTGATGACGACACTGCCGTCGCTGCCGCCGTTGCAGCTCACGTTAGTGACGATGCTAGTGAAGCCAACGGCTGCGGCAGGCTGGCTAATGGCGGTCTCCTGAATATCGGTCTGACAGCCGTTGGCGTCTTTGACGCGGAGTACATAGCCTCCTGCCGTCAGACCCGTGAAACCGGGCGAGGTGCCGTAGGTCTGCCCGCCGTCTATAGAGTACTTATAGCTGGCCGTGCCGCCGCTGGCGGTGATAGCGATGCTGCCGTCGCTGCCGCCGAAACATCTGACATTGGTAATCGCAGAGGTGAAGTTGACGAATGTAGCAGGCTGGGTGATGCCCACTTCCCGAACGTCGGTCTCGCAGCCGTTGGCGTCCTTGACTCGGATAACATAGCCTCCTGCCGTCAGGCCCGTGAAGCTGGACGAAGTGCCGTAGGTCTGCCCGCTGTCTAAGGAATATTGGTAGTTGCCCGTGCCGCCGCTGGCGGTGATAGCAATGCTACCGTCGCTGCCGCCGAAACACTTGACGTCGGTGACCGTTGTGGTGAAAGTAGGGCAGGGAGGAGCTCCTGCTGTGTTGAATGTTATTGTGTTGCTGCTCGCGCTGGTGCCGTTCCTGTTCGATGCTCTTAGTCTGTAATAATAAGCGGTATTAGGATGCAAGCCGGTAATTTCCTTCGTAGGCGCATTGCTGACCACCAAGTTATTGTAGCCAGTAACAAAAGTGCTGAAAGTAGGGCTTTCGGAAACGTCCAAAAAGTAGTCGACGGCGTTAGGGGTAGCCTGCCAGTTTGCCGTAGCGGTATTCACGCTGACACTAGTTGCGGGGAGAGCTACGGGGGGGGGCGGTGCATCTACGGCCGTGATTCCTGTGAGTGCAAGGATGGCCGTCCGTCCGGTTGTCGATGTTTTCGTAAATGTTACGCTGGTAAGAATCCGGTTATTAAAAGGAGGTGATAGGGTAATCTTGTTATCATACAGACGGGGATTCTGTGCATCCCCGCTTAAATTATCCGCGACACTTGTCCCAAGCGTGGTACGGGATACTCTTCCAATTCCTTTAACGGCAAAGTTAGATCCATTAAACCAATCCGGTACAGTGAACGAAGTCGAATAATTGGACCCATCGCTAAAGTTTAGCCGAGCGGTGAAGCCTGAACTGAGCTCTGCGCTCGAACCTAAGATGGCAATTGTCGAGAACACACCTGGTGTTTGCAGTGTGAGTGTGCCACTGCTCCCGTTTGCGGCGAGGAATAAGGTGTTATTGGCCGAGTAATCCGCCAGCGTGTAGGAGGCTCCGGGTAAGTTGGCACTGTTGATGATCCGGTTGGTCGGAAGACCGTAAGGAGGGGGTGACGTAGGATTAAAATTTCCCCGGAAATCAGTGGAATACATCACATTATTTCCGCCGAAACCACCTGCGAGGTCGAAAGAAATAGTTGTAGTGTTTTCTGCACGATTCGTGCCTCCTGAACCTTCGGCAATCAAATCATGATTGAAACCAGAAACAATGACGGGAACATACGTCTGCGCAGTGCTTATCCCACCGATGGCCGTCAGCAACGATAAGAATAGTAAGAATAAGTAATGTTTTTTCATGCGTAAAAAAGATGATAATAGGGTGAGGAAATAAATACTATGGACCGATATGCCGTCTCCACACCGCAAATCAAGGTCTTATCTATAGCCCCATCCCCACCCGTTCGGGTAGTTTTAGCCAAAAAAAAGACTACCCGCGTGGGTAGTCCTGGCATTTTGGGCTAAAAAATGAGCTATCGCCTGAAATTCACGAGCAAATCCTTGCGATCCCTGATGTCGAGAATCTGGTAGATGTTGCGGATGTGGTACTTCACCGTGTTTTCCGACACGAACAGCCGGTCGGCGATTTCGCGGTTGCTCAGGCCCGCCGCCAGCAGGTTCAGCACCTCGCACTGCCGGTCCGAAAGGTCGTCATGGTCCGGGAGGGCCAGGGCGGAAGGGCTGGCCGGAGCCGTCGGTTGGGCGGGCGGCGGGGGCGTATTTTTTTGTTGGGCCAGGTAGGCGGCCAGTTCGCGCTCCATCTGCTGGTATTCTTTTTCCAGGACACGCTTCCGGCGGTAGTGCAGCAGCCCCCAGGCCAGCAGCGCCAGCGCCAGCAATCCGGCCAGCACCAGGCCCAGCGTCAGGTACTGACGGCGGTCCTGCTCGCTTCGTAGTTTCTGGTCGCTTTCGGCCAGCAACATGGCTTCCTTCTGGTTGTGCAGCGCGGCCACGTTGGCGGTTTGGTCGTACACTTTGTTGAGGGAGTCGAGGCGGCGGCTGATGGCCACGGCCGCCGGGTCACC
This sequence comes from Persicitalea jodogahamensis, assembly GCF_014651615.1. GTDB lineage: Bacteria > Bacteroidota > Bacteroidia > Cytophagales > Spirosomataceae > Persicitalea > Persicitalea jodogahamensis. Next base: position 1,174,042 of record NZ_BMXF01000001.1, read on the forward strand.
GTGGCTCTGGTAGATGTGCAGCAACTCCTCGTGGGCGTAGATGTCGTACTTGATGATGCCGCAGGAGTCGGCATAGCGGCGCGAAGCTGCAAAAGCGGCCAGCATGGGGCCGGGCTGCCGGGTGGCATCGTAAAGCTGCATTTTCTTGACGTAGATCATCGGCAGGTCGCAGGGCGACGCCTCCCGCAGCCAACCGATGGCGCGGTCGTAGGTAGTTTCGGCCCGGTCGTATTGTTGGTCGAGGTAGCGCAGGTACCCCTGCTGCATCACCAGTTTGGCCTTGTTTTCGAGGTCGATGTGCCGGAAATCGGTCTTTTCCAGCACCGTCATCAGGCTGTCTGATTTTTCGTAGTTGTGAATGTCGAAATGGGCCAGCGCTTCCTGCGCCATGATGTAGGCGAGGTACTTTTCTTTGGCGGGCGTCTGCCGGGCAAAATCCCGGGCTTTGGCCAGAAACAGCAGATTCGACTGGTAATCCTGCACTCGCTTGTAGGTATAGGAAAGCAGGATACACGCCCGGTACTTCTCCTCACTATCAAAGGCATCGCTTTGGAGCACGGGCAGCAGCAGCGCCTGCGATTCCTTGAACTGAAGCCGATTGTTGAGCCGAAACACACTGTCTTCCAGCGATTCAAAGCGTTGGTTTTGAGCCTGTACGGGAAGAGTAGAAAGAAAGGCGGGAGTAACGAAAACGACCCAAAAAAGTACAACCCGACAGGTCTTTGAGAAGAATTCAACGGCAGACTTTTGCATGGTGGTATATGTCGTTCTCAGGGCGGCAGTGAATCGGCCGGAATAGTTTTTACAAAAAAAAGGCGTGAAGTCACAAAAAAAAATACCTCGCACGAGGTATTTCGAGAACATGGTACAGACAAGAAACACCAACCTGTTTTTGGTACTATGGGTAATGAGCTATAAGCTATAGGCTTCTTAGATTTCTCTAATCATCAGTATAGTATGCAGGATTGGTTTGCTTACTATTTTTACCTAATTCGTCGATGAGCGTAGGCATTAAAAGCTTATAGCCTACAGCTCATTGCCTAAAGCCACTCAGGAAGGGTTTTAAGAAAATCATACAAGTCTTTCCGGGACGTAAATGGCAGCTTCCGGCTGATATTTTTGCGGTGAGTCTGCACGGTATAAAAGCTCAGACTCAGCCGTTCGGCGATTTGCTCGGTCGTCAGATCCTGCCCTACGCAACGCAGAATCTCTGTTTCGCGGGGCGTGAGTTGTTGCCGAATGCTGAAATAATCGTCAACCACAGGAGCAGGAGTTTCGGTCGGCTCTATCACCTTTTGGCCAGTCATGATCTGCCGCAGCGCGTCTAGCAGTTCTTCCGCCGGAATCGTTTTGGCCAGGTAACCATCTATACCCAGGGTTTTGAACCGGGTGATCTCACGTTTTTCGGCGTACATGCTGATGACTACCAGCCTGCAGGGGTCGGGGAGTTCTTTGAGCTGCCGCACCACCGCCAGGCCGTCGAGGTGCGGCATGTTGTAATCCACCAGCACAAGGTCGGGGCGGTGGCGTTGGCAATCGTCGAAGGCGCGGCGGCTGTCGAAGGTCTGATGTACGACCTCGAAGTCGGGCGATTCCCGAAGAATCAAACTGAGGCCGTCGCTAAACAGCCGGTGGTCGTCAATGATGATGGTGCGAATGGGCATCCGGCGATTTTATCTGTAACAATACGGTAGTTCCGGTTGGGGTGGAATCAAAAACAAGCGTGCCACCCGAGAGCCGGGCGCGCTCGATCATGTTCTGGATGCCGATTCCTTTTTCACTAACCGCCGCGTAGTCGAAACCTACTCCATCGTCTTCCACGCACACATCGAAAGTACTGCCATCGAAAAAAAACTGAACATGCGCCTGCGTGGCCCGCGAATGTCGCACGATGTTGGTCAACAGCTCCTGAATGATGCTATAAACATTCTGCTGCCGGGCAGGGTGCAGTTCGTCGATCCGTTTCTTCGTATAATCCTGAAAAACCAGACGAATGGCCGAAAAATCGTTGAACCGACTCACCAGCGTTTCCACTTTGTCGGTCAGGGGGCGGTCGTTGTCTTTGACCAGATTATGACTCAAAAACCGCAGCTCACCGATGGCGCTGGTAATGAGCTCGGTCGGTTTTTGCAGACTACCGCTCCCGTGCCCCAGGTACCCCAGCGCGGCGGCCAGCGTATTGCCGATCTGGTCGTGCAGGTCGCGGCCGATGCGCTCGATTTCCTGGCGGCGTAGTTGGTCGGTTTGTGCTTTCAGCTCCCGCATCTTCCCTTGCATACTGCGCTTAAGTACCAGTTCCTGCCGAAGTTGATCGAAGGCAATGTAGCTCACGATTAGGGTCACCACTACGGGGTCGATGAGTTCCTGGCGGAAAACTGCCTGCCAGGACAATGGCTGGAAAAGCGACAGCAAAGGGAGCAGCACCGGGATGTAGATGAGCAGATTGATCCACAGCAGCCAACGGATGCCGCGGCGGTAGGCCACCACCGAAGTGTAGGCCTGGATGACCAGGTTGGTGAGGCTGAGGGGCATTTTGGACCGGTGTACCAGCAGGTTTACTGCATCGTAATAGCGGAAAGGAAGCAAGTGCAGCAGAATGAGGGCGATGTTGATCGCCGCAAATACATAGATTACGCGCCGGTACAGAGCCCGGTTGGGCAGGGTAGACTTGACGACTTCGTAAATAAAAGGGTAGCCGGCGAAGTTGATGGCAAAAATGAGGACGATGGTGATGGTGGCGTCGTTGATGGACGTAGCGGGCGAGTAGGGCAGGAAGTTGAGATAGCCGTAGTGTGCCGCCAGTACCAGACAAAATACGACCATAAATCCTCCGTAGTAGCTCATCGCTTTGTACCGGAATATTCCGCCCACTACCAGAGCGACCAGGGTAAGTATGCCGCAAAAAAGCAATTGCAGAAGAGTGGATACCGTGCCGGCAAAAGCCGATTCTACGTAGGTAGTTCGCTCTGATAGGCGAAGGTCTATTTCGTGTACCCCCGCGTGTCGTTCGGTTCGCAGCAGCAGGAGCGTGGTGTCGCCGGGATTGAGATGGACCGGAAAAGCATACGCCAGGTAGGGAAAAAACCGATTGGTGAGCCTGGTGCGATTCTCCATTGTACCGACCTTGTCGAGCCGGTCGGCAGTACCGACGTACAGGGTGGCCCGGTCGCAGCGATAGTGCGGAAAGGAAAGTACCAGGTCCCGGGCTGCGTTACTCGTATTGACCAGTTCGGTATACGCCCAACCTACGGGTGCATGCGCGGAACTGCCGTAAAAAACCGCATTGGGAGTCGCGTGGGGCCTGAGATTCTGCCGGGCTGATTGCCTGATTTCTGACAGCGGGGATGATAGGTCAGGAGTATAGGATGTCCCAAACCGCACGTTTTGGTTCAATGACATGGAATCAAAAGACCCATCGAGACCAACCCGGCTGCTGTCGGGATCAGGATCAGCGTATGTGGGTGTCGTTAAACGGTTGTAAATAGGCCGGGCAATGAGTAAAATGAATACCCCCACGCCCAGAATTACATTGATGCTTTGCCTTGTCGCCTCACGCATTGCCGGACTTAAAAGGACAAATTTACAGTTATCGTCATTTCGGGGGATTTCGGGCGTGCGTTACTGATCTTGAAGTACGCTCCCTTTAAAAAAACAGTGTGCAATAAATGGAATACCGTATGTACGAAGGTATAGCTGGTCAAAAGATTGCAATTAAGCGAAATATGAGAAATTCCTTTACCCAATTTTTTTGAAGGCCTTTTTCCGGCAGGCAGGGGGAGAAAAAATCAAAAGGACGGAAACCCTATAAGCAGGTTCCCGCCCTTCGCGATGGAAATTGCAATATGAAACAGGTAATTTACTGCTTACTCACCCGCACAGCGCCCTGCCGATTCAGCGCATCCACGGCTTTGATGATGTAGACGCCCGTCGGCAAAGTACCCAGCCGGAAAACTACCTCGTTGCGACCTTCCGAAAGTACCTCCTGCTGCGACTTCCGGGCGCGGCCCGTCAGGTCAAGTACCTCGAAGGTAGCCCTGCCGGCGTTAGGTGCCAATACTTCCAGGGTCATGGCATCCTGCACCGGATTGGGGAAGGCTTTCAGCGAAAGCTGCAGCGGGACATCAGTGGTTTCCGGCACGCCGACGCGGGCGTTGTTGCCGCTGCCACAGGCCCCGATGGTGGCGCCCAGCTTGAGATAGCGCTCGGCGACTTTCTCCGAAACGCATTGAGTTATGCCGTAGTAGCAGATGGTCACGTTCTGGTTTTTGTTGCCGCAGCGCACGTCGTTAACTGTGACGGTAACCTGCTGGGTGCCCGTGCAGCCGTTGGCGTCGGTGGCCGTGACGGTGTAGGTCGTGGTGGTCTGCGGACACACCTCCACGCTGGCGCCGGTCAGGTTGCCCGGCATCCAGGTGTAGGCGTAGGCGGCCGTGCCTCCCGAGGCGTTGGCCGTCAGGGTGGTGCAGTTGCTGCCGTAGCCGAGAGTGACGGCGTTGTTTCCGCTAATGCCTACATTGATGGTCGGGCAGGCGTTTATGGTCACACTAAGCGGGGCCGAGGCGGGGCTGGTGCAGCCGCCTACCGTGCAGGTGGCCGAGATGGAGTAGTTGCCGGGCTGGCTGAATGTGTACTGATTGCCATTCGCTGCACCAGTGCCTCCGCCCGCCGTCCAGTTGACCGTACCGGAGCATCCTGCCGCGGTGACGGTGATGGGCTGGTTGGTCGTCGTGTTGCTGGGATTGGCCGACAAAGTCGGAGCGGGCACAGCCTCGGGTTGGGTGATGGTGAAATTCTGGGTGGCGGTGCATCCGTTGGCGTCATTAACGGTGACGGTGTAGCTACCCGCGGACAGTCCTGAAACCGAGGCGGTGCCGTCACCAGTGGGGTTACCGGGTGTCCAGTCGTAGGAATACGGGGCAGTGCCTCCGGTGGGCGTGTTGATGCTGGCCGCACCATTGGCTCCACCAAAACAGGCGACGTTAGTCTGCGAGGCGGGCGTTACGGCCAGAGCCGCATTGGGCTGGGTGATGGTAAAATTCTGGGTGGCGGTGCATCCGTTGGCGTCATTGACGGTGACGGTGTAGCTACCCGCGGACAGTCCTGAAACCGAGGCGGTCCCGTCACCAGTGGGGTTGCCGGGTGTCCAGTTGTAAGAGTAGGGGGAGGTTCCTCCCGTGGGGGTGTTGATGCTGGCCGCACCATTGGCACCGCCGAAACAGGCGACGTTGGTCTGCGAGGCGGGCGTGACGGCCAGCGTGCAGTTATTAATCGTCAGATTGAGCGTCTGCGAAGCATCGCTAACGCATCCATCGATGGTACAGGTCGCCGAGATGGTATAGCTGCCCGCCGCCGAGAAGGTAAAAGTGCCATCTTTGTTATCGGTGCCCCCTGATGTGTTCCAGCTGACCGTACCGCTGCACCCACTGGCCGTAACGGTGATGGGCTGGTTGGTCGTCGTGTTGCCGGGATTGGCCGACAAAGTCGGGGCGCCGGGCCGGGGCCTGACGGTGACGGTAGCGCTGCTGCCCGCCGTGGCGGTACATCCGTTGGCGTCGGTGGCCAAGACGACGGCGTAGGTCGTGGTGCTGGCCGGACTTACCGCGAAGTTCGTCCCGCTCAGGTAGCTGCTCAGCGTCTGGTTGCCGCCGCTGTTGACCGAGTAAACAACAGAATAAGGCGCGGTGCCGCCCGTCAGTGCGACGGACAAATCCGTGCCGCCGCCGGGGCAGATGGCAGTGGTTCCGTTAAAGGTAGCCGTAATAGCGGGGCAGAGGGTAGAAAAGGTCTGCTTGGCTCCGTAGGTGGTACCCGCGCTATTAATGGCGTAGGCCCGCACCGAGTAGCTGGTATTAGGCGAAAGACCCGTAATAGATTGTGAGAAGGTACCTGTGCCGCTGCCGATAACTACCTTTGTGTCGGTGGTGGTGGGCGTGCCACTGCCAACGACATACACGACGCCTCGTTCGCTCACCGTGGCGCCACCGTTATTAGTCACCTCACCGCCCAGCGTGGCGCTGGTGGTGTTCACATTGCCAGGGGCAGCCGTCGTCACGGTAGCCACCGTGACAGGCGCGTACTGAATGCTGAACTGCGTGGCGGCATCGTTGCCGTTGGTGGCCGCGTCCTGGGCCACGTTGGCCGCCACATTCACCGTCACCGCGCCAGCCGCCGAGGGCGTTACGCTGGCTGAGTAGCCGGTGCCGCTGCCGCTGAAATTGCTGAGTGTGCCGCCCGTCACCGTTATATCGCCGGCTGCGAAGCCCGTCACGTTTTCCGAGAAGGTGAAGCTCACCGGGATGGGCGACGTGCTGGTGGTGGGGCTGGCCGGGCTGGCGATTGTCAGCGTGGGCCGGATGTTGTCGATGGTGTAGGCCTGCCCTTCAAAGGAGGTAGTAGTAACTGGATTTCCAGCTCTGTCTGTAATGGTACTACCGCCTCTGGAAGCATACGCTACAATTCGGAGCGTGCCGTTTCCAGTGATGTTATGGACGTACAGTCCCCATGCGGCATTTCCGGGGTAGTTGGAATAACCGGCCTCCGTGGAAGAAACGTCCCCTGTGCGTTCAACGACAAAGTTTGATAGCCCCAATCCTGTCACGTACTCGCTGTAGTCGATTCGAAATGAGACACTGCTGGCGTTTGTGGGGTTAGCATCTCGTCTGACGATTGAAAGCACGGTGGGTGGCGTCTTGTCAATCGTATAGCTTTGGCCTTCAAACGGCGCATTGCTCACGCCTGGCGTCAGGCTGGTGGCGTTGGCCAGCCGCAGTCCTACGGTACCGTCACCGCTGCCCGTGTTCACGCTCACGGTGTAGCTGCTGCCCGAACCCGCAACATTTGTTACACTCGCCCCGCTCACCGAGCCGGTGGTCGGCACGCTGAAATTGCTGGCCGAAAGCCCGCTCACGCTGCCGGAGAAGGTGACGGTGAAGTTTACACTGGTCGCGTTGGTCAGTTCGTTGGCCCCGCCTGTCCGAGCAATGCCTGAAACCGTCACGGTAGCGGCAGGTGTGTTAAAAGTCTGAATTCCACCGTAACCAGTACCTGCACTATTGATGGCGTAAGCCCGCACCGAGTAGGAAGTACCCGCAGCCAGTCCTGTCACGTTTTGCGAGAAAGTACCCGTGCCGCTTCCTATTTGTACTTTGGTGTTGCTGGTGGTGGGCGTGCCGCTGCCAACCACGTACACCACGCCCCGTTCGCTCAACGTGGCGCCACCGTTATTGGTCACCTCACCGCCCAGCGTGGCACTGGTGGTGTTCACATTGCCAGGGGCCGCTGTCGTGACGGTCGGGGTCGCAACTGGCGCGTACTGAATGCTGAATTGCGTGGCGGCGTCGTTGCCGTTGGTGGCCGCATCCTGGGCCACGTTGGCCGCCACGTTCACCGTCACGGAGCCCGCAACTGAGGGGGTGACGCTGGCGGTGTAGCTTGTGCCGCTGCCGCTGAAATTGCTGAGTGTGCCATTACCCACCGTCACATCGCCAGCTGCGAAGCCCGTCACGTTTTCTGAAAAGGTGAAGCTCACGGGGATGGGTGAGGTACCAGTGGTGGGGCTGGCCGGGCTGGCGATTGTCAGCGTGGGCCGGGTGTTGTCAACCTGATATTGCTCAATTGATGGGGTTTCGGTAAACCCGTTACCTGCCAGGTCAGCAATCTGATTTGTGGAACCAAATATTATTGCGATAGCTGCAATGCCATTTCCACTCACACCCTGTTGCGTCAAGTCATACACCCGAGGGGAAACCTGCTGAAATGATAAGGAGGAAGCAGTGGCAGTACCGAAAAAGTAGGACGTGAAATTTGATCTACCGACCCCGGTAACATCTTCACTGAAAGTGAAACGAATGGTCAGGTTGCTGGCGTTGGTAGGATTCATCGCCGGGTTGAACCGCACGGCCGATACTACCCGGGGTGGCGTCTTGTCAATAGTGTAGTTCTGGTCTGAAAAAGGCACATTGCTCACACCGGGTGTCAGGCCTGTGGCGTTGGCCAGTCGGAGCTGCACGGTACCATCGCCGGTTCCCGTGTTCACGCTCACGGTGTAGCTGCTGCCCGAACCCGACACACTTGTTACGCTCGTTCCGCTCACCGCACCCGTGGTCAACACGTTGAAGTTACTGGTCGAAAGACCGCTCACGCTGCCTGAGAAAGTGACGTTGAAGTTCACGCTGGTCGCGTTGGTCAGCTGTGGCCCCGTGCGGGTAATGCCCGTGACCGTCACGGAAGTACTTTGCGTACCCGTGCCCGACACGTTCAGGCCTGGACTATTGATCGGACAGATGGCGGCCTCGGCCGGTGAGGGCGTGTTTCTCACCCAAGCTCCCGTGGAATTGTCGGGAGGCAATGGCGTATTTGCCGTGTACAGAAAGTAGGGCTGACCATCATAGGAAAGAAACCAGGAACTGGCTTGGTTGGACCAGTAGATGGCTATACTTGATGCGGCACCCTGGCCTGCGATGGTGCCGTTTCCAATCCAGGCCTTTTTACCATCCACCGGTTGGTTGATTTCGTTGAGCACAACCGAACCACTTATACAGCCGCCGGAAACGGTGATTGTTGTTTGGGCATGACTGCGGCTAATAGCTCCGCCCAGTAGCATAGTCCCGAAAAGGAGCAGGATTTGTAATGATTTTTTCATGATATGATTTGGTTTTTTTAATGATGTGCTGATGATTTGGGATTAGTGGTGTAAGAAAACTACGGCGAAGACGACACGTGCAATCCTCGCCGTAGCGCGTGCTCTAATCGCGGGGCGGAAAAATCCCGTACAGCGAAATGCAGTAGTTCATAGCCAGGTAGGGTTGCATATTATTGATGGGAATATTGCCGCCGCTCGTTCCGATACACCTGCTGCTCATCTGCGTGTTGGGGCCGGCACTGGTATATTCCAGGTCATTGAATCCTGCGTTGGCGAGGACGTTACCCGACGGGTCTGAACTATTGCCCGATTCGGTACTGGCCATGAGCGAATGGGTGTGTGAAGGTAGGTTGGCTGCCGTCATGGTCACCGATTCGGTGCCACCCGTTTGGCCCTTTAAGTGAACCGACAGTCCGGGCCCCTGGCCCACGCCCAGCGGCACACGCCCCCGCAGGTCGGGTAAGGCGAAGGTTGTTTGACCATTGCCACCGTAGGTGGTGCCTATCAGGGAAAAGAGAGCCGAGTTTTGAGAAATAGAAAGCAACTGCCCGTCGCACTTGGCCCAGCCCTGGGGCGCAAAATCGAAGCCAAAGAGCATGATCGTTCCAATGAAAGTTTCCATTTTTTGTAAAGGTTTAAGGTTGAGGTTTATTAAAAAGATAGATGAGCTTAATGGCCAGTGAGCTGAAATAATTGGTTTTGAAATAACTATTGTCTGCCGCATCCAGCGCGGTCAGGGGCTGGCCGTTGACCGGGATAATCTGCCCGGCGTAGTCGAACAGGAAGCTACGTGGCTGGCGGATCGAGAGCTTCTCGAAAGTGAGCGAGAGCATCAGATCCCGGTTGAGCCGGTAACCCAGACCCAGGCCGCCGTCGACCCGCTGGTTGAAGACTCCGCCGCCCATTGCGTCATGGAAGGTGGCCAGGTTGACCGTCGCCACCAGGTACAGTCCGTAGGGCACGAAGTACACCGGCCCGTACACGTGTCCGCGCTCGTCGTATTTGCGGAAGTAGCTCCCGCCAAGTTCACCCTTGGAGAGTGGAATGGCGAGCGCGGTACTCATCAGAAAAGCGGATCGCCGGGCGGGGTCGAGGTACATTTTGTTATCGATCGGCGAAATGCCCGCTTCGTACAAGCGGCCAAACACGTAACTACCCCCCAGACTAACCCCCAGGTTGAAACCCTTGTTGATCCGGAACGACAGGCTGTCGGCAGCGGGAGCAGGCAGGGTTTTTACACCGTAGTTTTGGGCGTGGACCGCCGGAATGCTCATCACCAGGGCGATGGCGATTGGACAAAAGAGTTTCATACGTGATGGGGATTGAGGAGCGGCACGCGTTTGAGAAAATCGGCGGCAGTGACAGACTGCCGCCGGTGCTTTACTTAGCTTTTACCAACTTATAGGGAGGGGGCCGCACCCATGAGTTTGCCGATAATACTGTCTTTGGCAAATGTCTGATGAGCCCGCACTACAATGATCCCAATAGTATAGTACCCCTGGTTATCGTTGAAGCCGTTGCCCTGTCCGTCGAACGCCAGAATATGTGCGTTGCCGCTTTTCCCGGCCACTGCGCTCATTTGCCCTCCGCTGCCGCTATACGGAAAAAATGCGTTGGAGTTTTTAACGTTATCGCTGAAATATTCGGGTTTGCGACCGTTTTTCTTTGCCCCGTCTTTCAAACGATTGTCATCCGATGCGTAAAGTACCCCGCTTGAATCGGGCATACAGACGATGACGCCGCCTTCCCCCTTGGCGTAGTCGCCGGAGTTGGGGTCTTTGCCGTACGAGTCACGCGCCTTGCTGCCCTTGCCTTCCGGCGCCTCGAAAGCACTGCCCAGCGCAGAAAGGCTCTCGTTCCATCCTTTCACAAAGGGAGCGGCGGCTCCTTCGGTAGCGAACATCAGCACATCGCCCGCAACGGCGTTAGCAATGCCAATGACCCCCTTGACGAGATTCATCTTGGAACTGCTGAAATAGGCCGTCCCGGTGGCGTCGTAGATGATTACTTCGTCGCCCACGAGAACGTTTTCGATCGTCAGCCCGTCGGGATCGTTGCTCGATATGCCTGCAAAAATCTTGTAGGCATCGGCCTTGACCTCTTTGTTGCCACTGGCATCGCTAGAAAAATTGACATCTAATTTGATTGAATTAGCCATTGTTTCTTTTGGTTAAAGGGTTGAGGAAAAAATTGAAGGATAAAATGCTAGTTACTTTCAAAAGGAGAGTAGGGAGCGTGCGTAGACACGGACGCCCAGGTACTGCCGGAGACTTTGTTGGTAGCCAGATTATTGGCCCCCAACTTCCGCGCGCTCTGCCAGTCGTTGCCATTGTCCACATCGTACACCCGAATCAAAATTTTGTCACTACGTAGTTTGTCGATTTCGCCGGAGGAACCTTTCCCCTCCTTTATGTTATAGACCACCCGCGAGTTGGGAACCATAAGCTGGCTGGCATCGGTGGCATCCGAGAAGCAGAAGCGGGTGGCGGGACTCATTTCGGAGTAGAGCTTTTTCCAGTCCTCATTTCCACTCAGGCAGAAAATGAACTTGTTCGTCATGGCACTGAGGGTCGGCCACCCCTGTGCCTTGACCAGTTCCGAAAGGTTGTTGCCGTTGATGCCACTAAAAAGGTCACCAGGTGTCAGAATCAGGTCCCGCCCCATGAAATTGGTGAGGTACCGATCGATTTCCTCAGGAAAGGTGCTTGCGTCCCCACCCGAACTCTTTATATCGAGCGATACCCCGATAACATCGTGGCCAGGGTTATGCTCGTGCCAGACGCGCAGTTGGCTCAGGTAGTAGTCGAGGGTTTTGCCGCCGTTGGTCAGGTGGTTCACCGTGAACCAGTCCGGGGAGTTTGGCTCGTCGGGTTTCGAGTGTCGCCAGATGTCGAGTTCTACGGCCCGGCACCCGCAGTTGTAATAAGCGTCGGGTGTATCATAAAACTGTAACTGCTGATCCAGGCTCTCCTTACGGTCGTAGGAGTTGTGTGATGATTTGAAAGCAGCCTCGTTGTAGTGAAGTTGTTGGTAGTTTTCCATAGAGGGATTAGGAGGTAGTTTGTAAACAAAACTGACTTGAATATCTTGGCTACAAATTTCGGGACATGTATCCTTTTGCTCTTGCACTATTGTGTCAATCACTATCACTAATGTTGCAGAATCGGTAGTTTTGACTTGCACTATTGTGTCAGACTTGCACTATTGTTGCAAACGACCCCTCTCACAAGCTGGAAACGAAATTTTGGATAAATTGCAGTGTAATTATGAATATTTATGGATTGAATCATTGGAGGGCGATATTTTCCTGATGCAAAGAGAGCACATGGTAGCAAAAAAGCCCCGGCTGATGAGGCCGGGGCTGAGGGGAATTGTAATGAAACGTGATAGTTACTCCTTTTTAACTTTGACCACGCCTTGACGATTCATTGCATCGGTGACTCGGATCAGGTACATTCCCGTGGGCAAAGTACCCAGCCGGAACCCGACTTCATTCAGCCCTTCCACCAGATTCTCGCTGCGGCTCTGCCGGGTGCGGCCCGTCAGGTCGAGTACCTCGAAAGTACCCATGCCCGCCGTTGGAGCCAGTACTTCCAGGGTCACGACGTCCTGCACCGGGTTGGGGTAGGCTTGCAGCGAGAGTTGGAGGGGAACGTTGGTTTCTTCCGCGCCGATGCGCGCATTACCCGTGCCACAACCGCCGAGCGTGGCACCGAGTTTGAGGTAGCGCTCGGCGATCTTTTCGCTGACGCACTGCGTGACGCCGTAGTAGCAGATGGTCACGTTCTGGTTTTTGTTGCCGCAACGTGCATCCTGCACGGTGACACTGCCACTCGCAGTACCCACACAGCCATTGGCGTCGGTAACGGACACCAGCGTGTAGGTGGTAGGCTGCGCCGGGGCCACCGGAATATTGTCGCCGCTCTGGTAGTTGCTGACCGTGTAGTTGGAACTGCCGTCGGAGTAGACGATTGTGTAGGGAGCCGTTCCGTCGCTGATGCTTACCCTTAGGCCGTCGCTTTCGCTGGGGGTGAGTAACGGATTGCCGCTTAGGGTAGCTACGATGACCGGCAGGGCGCTCTGAAACTCATAAGCCCCCATATCGATGGTGCGCACCGTGCGCGGGTTGTTGGCCAGGTCGGTGGCCGGGCCTTCGTAGGCCGCATCGCTGCCCGCATCGATGGCGGGTGAACATACTCGTAACATAGTGCTAGTTAAGGAAACGAACGGATTGACGGTAGCAGTCATGTTGTTGGAGCCCGTATAGTCCGCCTCATCGGCCTCGATCAGGCAATAGTTGGCAATCGCATTGGCGGTAGTTCCCCCTTTATGGAGTGCTATACTGCCGCCATTGTCCCAGAACACGCAGTTGGTCAGGATAGCTATCGGGCCACTTCCTGCTTTGTAGATAGCATTACCTGGAAAACCTGACCGATTTCCCTGAAAAGAACAATTGATCAAGGTGACAGTAGCCTCTCCGCCGCCGCCACCCTGGTCGATTGAAATTGCTCCCCCCCGCCAGCCTGCCCGATTGCTCTGAAAAGCGCAGTTTATGAACTTAGGTTTGGTAGTAGTGCCATATCCGCCGGAAACATAGATTGCGGCGCCATATCCATATGAACCAAACACGCCCGTCGAGTTATTACGAAAGGTGCAGTTCACAAACTGCGGACTGCTGTTGGCATCTACGAAGGAGGCGGCTCCGTTATTGCCGGCGTAATTGTCCCGGAAGAGGCAGTGGGCTATGTAGGGGCTGCATGGGGTGTCGGCGCTAGGGCTTTGTAACCAGATCGTCCCCCCCCGCGTGAAACTTGTCGGCGTGTTGATACCGGTGAGGGTGAAGCCGTCCAGAAGAGCCGACGAAGACAATGCCCCATTGTTGACGAATATAAAGTAGCTGTTATTCTCAAGCGTGCCGTCGTTGTCGATGTCGCCGCTCAGGATAGTGTTGTTTGTCTCGGGGTCGATATTGCGGTCGGTCAGGTTCATCTGCCCGCTGGTGAAGCCGCCGTAGATGGCCACGCCCTCTTTCAGGGCCATAGTGGCCCCGCGGTCGGTGGTGCTGGTGGTGGGCTTGTAGATGCCCTGGGCCACCCAGATCTGGTCGCCGGACTGGGCGGCGGCTAGGGCCGTCGGCAGGTACTTGTGGGCCGTGGCCCAGCTCAGGCCGTCGCCACTATCGTCGGAACGGGCGGCATCTACATAGAGGGTAATGGCCAGGGCCGGCGTCATGAGAAACGACAGCAAAAGCAGCAGCACTGCGGCGCGCGCACGCGGCATCAGATTGTTTGACCTGAAATAGGGTAAACGATTTTTCATGATGTGAATGAGTTTTAGAATGGGTGAAAAAAGGCTTGGGAAAACCCCGGCTTCTAGCGCCACAGGTCATCAGTGATGTCGTCCCAGGAAATGTCGAACCGGTCGCCGGTGATGTCCAGGTGATCGAACTGGTTGGAATTGAAAAGGCCAATGACGCTGATGAAGGCCGAAAGTGAGAGCAGTAAAAGTTTCATAAAGTGAGGTGTTTGGTTGAAAAAATACAGGCGGACGAGGTCGCCGCCCTTTCGGTGGAAAATGGTCACCCACAAAACTACCCCACGACATTTTCTTCGACTATCACCATTGTGTCAATCTCATGTACTATTGTTGCAAAACCAGAAAATCTGACGTGTACCATTGTTGCAGATTTGTACTATTGTTGCAACCAACCCCTCCCAGTGGCTGGAAACAGGGTTGGCCACCCGGTAATTACCAGGTGGCAGATTGGCGGTAGAAAAGATTCTTCAGGGGTTGGTGGACAGGGCCCAGTCCGAAGGCGGAACGCCCATCTGCTCGCTAAAAGACTTGGAGAAATAGGACGGGCTGTCGAAACCGACCTGGTAGGCTATCTCCGCAACGGACGCCCCTGGCTGCTTCAAGAGCTCGGCGGCGCGGTAGAGGCGGATGCTGCGGATAAATTCCGTGGTACTTTGGCCCGTGAGCGCTTTCAGCTTTCGGTGCAGGTTGGAGCGGCTGGTGTTCATCGCCTCGCACAGCTCGTCGATGCCGAAACTGCTCTCGCCGCTCCGCTCCCGTACGGTCTTGATGGCCTTTTTCAGGAATTGATCATCGAGCGAGTCAGGGGACGGCTCTTTTCTTTCCTGCACAGCCTCGCTCATTTGCCGGCTATATTTCTGCCGCAGCAGTTCGCGCTGCTTGAGCAGGTTCTGCACCCGCAGTTCCAGCTCGGCGCGGTTGAAGGGCTTGGTCAGGTAGTCGTCGGCCCCGAGTTCCAGGCCCGTCAGGCGGTCGGCGAGCGTGGCCTTGGCCGTGAGCATCACCACCGGAATGTGGCTGGTGCGGGAGTCGGATTTGAGTTTTTCGCAAAAGCCAAAACCGTCGAGCCGGGGCATCATCAGGTCACAGACGGCCAGGTCGGGAATTTCCTCGAAAGCGCGGTCGAGACCGTCCTGCCCGTCGGTTGCCTCCACAATTCGATAACTACCTTCAAAAATGCTGCGCATGTAGGTCCGCAGGTCGGGGTTGTCCTCAACCAGCAATACCAGCGGGGCGTCGCTTTTAGCAGTTTTAGCTCCATTGAGTTCTGTTGCAAGGTTTGCGATAGTGGCTTCCACTTCGGCCGGCATTGCCACCTCACGCGGGGCGGGCGTTGCGTCGGTCAGGTAGTCGGCCCAGGTATCGCAGTCGATGGGCAACCGTACGGTAAAGGTACTTCCCCGCCCCGGTTCGCTCTCCGCCCTGATCTGCCCTTTCAGGACTTTGACGAGTTCATTCACCAGCGACAGCCCGATGCCCGCTCCCTCGGTGTTGTTTTGGCCCGTACTTTCCACGCGGTAGAAGCGGTCGAAGATGTGGGGCAGCCGTGCCGCCTCGATGCCAACGCCGTAGTCCTGCACTGTCAGGATCAGGTCGTTGTGGTCGTAGGTTACCTCCACTGCCACCCGGCCGTGTTCGGGCGTGAACTTGAAGGCGTTGGACAGCAGGTTGGTCACGATTTTTTCCAGCTTATCGGCATCGAAGCAAGCCTCATGAGTAGCTGTGCTTTGCTGGTGATTAAAGATGATGTTGCGGCTCTGGGCAAGCGATTCAAAGGAAGAAAACAGCTGCCGCAGGAAAGAGGGCAGGTCGGCCTGCACGATGGCCGGGCGCAGGTGTCCGGCTTCCAGCCGCGAAAGGTCGAGGAGCTGGTCGATGAGCGCCTTGAGCCGTCGCACGTTGCGCTGCATGGCGGGAATCAGGGGGTTGTCGGGCAGCTGTTGGCGGAAATCTTCCAGGGGCCCCACCAGCATGGTGAGCGGGGTGCGGAACTCGTGGGAGATATTGGCGAAGAAGTTGGTTTTCAGGGTGTCCAGCTCTTTGAGTTGGGTAGCCTGGGTTTCTTTCAGGACCAGTTCCTGGCGGGCGGTTTCGCGTTGGTGGCGGTAATCGAGAATGATTTTGCCCAGGAACAAGCCGAAAACGAAAATCTCGCTGTAAAACAGCAGATAAGCGACGGCATACACCCAGGGGGCGTCAGTGCCTCCCACCGAACTCAACACCAGGAAAAAGTAGCTGCCTATGCCCAGGAGGAAAGGGGCGGAATAGTACCAGTTGACCGTGAGCTTCCTGGCTACTGCGTAGAGATACAACCCAAAGACAAACACCTGAGCGAATAGAACGAGGTACTGGCTCGCCAGCATCCATTGCCAGCGGTAGTCGGCTATAATAAGAACGCTGAGGATGACAACGGCGGCCAGGATGGTGTCGAGGGTGCGGCGCAGAAGGACGGGCAGCCGATCGTAGGGAAACAAGGCCCTCACCACCACCACATACCCCAGGGGTGTAAGATGATAAGACAAAAAGTTAATGATGGTAGCCGCCTCGGGATTGGTTGTGAAGACGTCGCCCAAATCACTGCGAATACCCCAGAAACCCAACGAACGAACTACCAGCAGGAAGCAGTAGGCGCGGAAAGCATTTTCCTTCACCGCAAAAATGGCCAGCAGTACCACAAAGAACAGGCGGAGGATCACCAGGCCGTTGGCAAAGCCGGCCGAGCGTGCATCGTTCAGTTCTTCCTTACGAAGAGAGTGGGCGTCATGAATAACTACGTCCGAGCGATGTCCCCGCTGGCTCTTCACCCGCAGGTATATGGTTTTTTGCTGACCGGCCGCCAGCCCAAGTTCGAAGTACGAGATTTCGCCATCATACGCTCGGTCGCTTTCGGGTACGAGCGTCCCCCCCCGCAAAACCTGGTAAGTGCCGTCAGAGCGAGGTATATAACATTCAACCAGTTCAACAATAGAGTTTCCCCACTCTATGTACCATTTGCCACGCTCCGGCGCATCGTTCCGCAGCGTGCAGCGGTACCAGTAGGCATCTTCCGAAAACGGTAACCGGAAACTACGCTTTTCAACGGGTCTGAAATCCTTATTCCGAACTTCGGTCAGCGGCATAGCCGCAGTCGTATCCACGTACTGGGCAATTTCCTCAGAAATGACTAAGGGTGTGTTTGTCCGCGAGCCAAACGTGATAGTTTGCCCATTGAGATTAAGCGCAAAGAGTAGCGAGACAAACAGCAAACAATATTTTCTCATGAATTAGGCGATCGTAATCAGGCTTTTGTCATTCGTATGTTGTTAGAGTAGTAAATTTCAAGAGGGGGTGGGAGCCGGCCTGACTTTGCGGGCTTTAGTAAAATGGGTATATAAAACTAAGAACAAATGTAACAAAATAGAACTTTCACCTAAATCCTACGCACAAATCAGGCCAATTTTCCAAGCTGAGGCAGGTATAATGAAAAAGCCGCCGACTGAAATTCAGTCGGCGGTTTGGCAAGACGCTTACTTTTTTGGGAGGGTAACCCCTTGTCGTTTACAAAATCGTGAGTCGATTCGGGATAAGCTGAGTGGATTGAATGCTACGGATAAGGTTACTCCTTGCTCACTTTCACGACGCCCTGACGGTTGAGCGCGTCTACGGCCCGGATCAGGTACATTCCCGTGGGCAAAGTACCCAGCCGGAACCCGACTTCATTCAGCCCTTCCACCAGATTCTCGCTGCGGCTCTGCCGGGTGCGTCCCGTCAGGTCAAGTACCTCGAAGGTGGCTGGGCCCGCACTGGGGGCAAGTACTTCCAAAGTCATGGCATCCTGCACGGGGTTTGGGAACGCTTTCAGCGCGAGTTGCAAGGGTAGTTTGTCGGATTCCGCCACACCGATGCGGGCACGGCCTGTGCCGCAGCCGCCGAGCGTAGCACCGAGCTTAAGGTAACGTTGGGCGATTTTCTCCGAGACGCACTGGGTGACGCCGTAGTAGCAGATTAGCATGTTCTGGTTCTTGTTGCCGCAGCGCACGTCCTGTTCTTCCTCCCCGACGCCAAAAGTAAGTTCTACCCGATTTGCGTCACCGATGTGATTGGTTCCGGTCAATACGATGTCTCCGGTCAACGTGAATCCTGCACCGGGATCGATGCCGTTGATGATGTAGTTTTGCTGAGTGCCCACTGCAGGCTGAAAGTTGCCGAGCGGAATACCGTTGATCGATACGTTATTAAACTGTAGCGTAGCACTGGCCCCCATCAGGTTAGAGACATTTAACTGCATTGCGTTGTAGCTTCCAGCGGGAACAAGTTCGTCATCAGAAAGGCAATTGCTACCACTCCCACCTTCGAGAAAGACGCAAGCCCTCAAGGTTGCATTATTAGGTGTGTAGGTAATGTTCACCGGGATGGTACCTGGGACGTTGTCGTAAGGAAAAACGAAGCTCCCGCTACGGTTTTCCTCAATATCCAAGTTATTTTTGCCGGTGTAGATTTCCCCGTTGCCTTCAGGTTGGAAATCCCGGAAGCGAGCGCCGTACCTATCACCGGTGAATGAAACAGTGCCGGGGGAGGCAGTTTGGGCATAAAGCTGGGAACTTAGTCCCATCCATGTTAGAAAGAGGATTGAGCAGATTTTTTTCATGAAGATGGTAGTTGATTGAGTTGAAAAGAAATATTAAATAGAGAAAAACCTGCTTTTTCTTCCACAAGCTGCGGCTGCAAAATGGTTTCGGATGAAACGGCTAAGTCCACAAGTCACTGGTAATATCATCCCAGGAAATATCGAACTTGTCGCTGGTGATATCCAGATGATCGTACTTACTGGAATTGAAAAGGCCAATGACGCTGACAAAGGCCGAGAGTGAGAGCAGTAAAAGTTTCATAAGGTGAAGTGTTTGGTTGAAAAAATACGGGCGGGCAAGGCCGCCGCTCTTTCGGTGAGAAATCGTTACCCACAAAACTACCCAGCGGCTCACGCTTCGGCTTTCACCATTGTTGCAATCACTAGCACTATTATTGCAAAATGAAAATAAACGGCATGTACTATTGTTGCAGACTTGCACTATTGTTGCAACGAACTACCCTCAGAGGCTGGAAATGGGATTAGCCGCCCGGTAACTACCGGGCGGCTGTTCAAAGCAGAAATGGTGGTTCTTAGGCGCTGTCCGCCATCGCCCATTCGGAAGGTGTTACGCCCATTTGCTCACTGAAAGTCCGGGAAAAGTACGCGGGATTCTCGAAACCCACTGCGTAGCATATCTCCGAGATGGAGGCCCCCGGCTGCTTCAGGAGCTCGGCGGCGCGGTAGAGGCGGATGCTGCGGATAAATTCCGTGGTACTTTGTCCCGTGAGCGCTTTCAGCTTTCGGTGCAGGTTGGAGCGGCTCGTGTTCAAGGCCTCGCAAAGCTCGTCGATGCCAAAACTGCTCTCGCTGCTCCGCTCCCGCACGATTAAGATGGCTTTTTTCAGAAACTTCTCATCGAGCGTTTGGGTAGCAGATGCCCGGCCGCCACTGGCTGCGGGTTCGGCCATTTGCTGGCTGTATTTCTGCCGCAGTAGTTCGCGCTGTTTGAGCAGGTTCTGCACCCGTAGTTCCAGTTCGGCGCGGTTGAAGGGTTTGATCAGGTAGTCGTCGGCCCCGAGTTCCAGCCCCGCCAGGCGGTCGGCGAGCGAGGCCTTGGCCGTGAGCATCACCACCGGAATGTGGCTGGTGCGGGGATCGGATTTGAGTTTTTCGCAAAAGCCATAACCATCGAGTCGGGGCATCATCACATCGCAGATCACCAGGTCGGGGATTTCCTCGAAAGCGCGGTCGAGACCGTCCTGCCCGTCGGTCGCTACCATGACCCGGTAGTTTTCCTGGAAAATATCCTGCATATAAGCCCGAAGGTCGGGATTGTCCTCCACTAACAGGACCAGCGGAGCGTCGCTATCGGGGGCTTTCGGTTTTTTTGGGAGGGGGGCGGCATTCCGGGTTCCGGTCTCCTGGATAGTGGCTTCTGCCTCGGCCGGCAACGCTGAAAGATCCAGCTCGGGCGCTGCGTCAGTCAGGTAGTCGGCCCAGGTACCACGGTCGATGGGCAGCCGTACGGTAAAGGTACTTCCCCGCCCCGGTTCGCTCTCCGCCCTGATCTGCCCTTTCAGAACTTTGACAAGTTCATTCACCAGCGACAGCCCGATGCCCGCTCCCTCGGTGTTGTTTTGGCCCGTACTTTCCACGCGGTAGAAGCGGTCGAAGATGTGGGGCAGCCGTACCGCCTCGATGCCAACGCCGTAGTCCTGCACTTTCAGACTTAGTTCGTTATCAGCGTATTCTACCTGAACATTTACCCGCCCCCCATCGGGCGTGAACTTGAAGGCGTTGGACAGCAGGTTGGTCACGATTTTTTCCAGCTTGTCGGCATCGAAACAAGCTTCCCGGCTGGTGACGTTTTGCTGGTAGTTGAATATCATCTTTCGACTGTGGGCCAGCGATTCAAAAGAGGCGAACAACTGCCGCAGGAATGTGGGCAGGTCGGCCTGCACGATGGCCGGGCGCAGGTGTCCGGCTTCCAGCCGCGAAAGGTCGAGGAGTTGGTCGATGAGCACCTTGAGCCGCCGTACGTTGCGCTGCATGGCGGGAATCAGAGGGTTGTCGGGCAGCTGTTGGCGGAAATCTTCCAGGGGCCCCACCAGCATGGTGAGCGGGGTGCGGAACTCGTGGGAGATATTGGCGAAAAAGTTGGTTTTCAGGGTGTCCAGCTCTTTGAGTTTGGTCGCCTCGGTTTCCTTCCAGACCAGTTTCTGCTGCGAATCTTCTTGTTGCCTCCGGTAGTCAAGAATGATTTTGCCCAGGAACAGCCCGAAAATAAAGATCTCGCCCATAAACAGTAAATAGGCGATTGCGAAGACCCATTCGGCGTCGATAATATTGACGTCTCCCAGCACCATGAAGCAGTAACTACCCAACCCCAGCAGAAACGGTACGGAATAATACCAGTTGACAGACCATCGCTTGGCCACGGCGTAGCCATAAAGACCTAGGATGAAAAATTGGGAGAAAAGTACGACGTACTGGCTGGTGAGCAACCAGTACCAGCGATAGTCGAACATAATGATGACTCCGAGCCCCAGTACCGTAATCGCGATGCCGTTCAGCACGAAGCGTGCCAGTCTGGGCAGCCGGTCGGGGGGGAGCAGGGCGTAGACTACCACTACGTAGCCTATCGGAATGAAGTGATAGGACAGATAGTCGATGAGCGTACCCGTCGGCTGATCATCGGTGAAGACTCCGCCCATCCCGCCGAGTAATCCCCAAAAACCCAGCGAACGAACTACCAGCAGGAAACAGTAGGCAAGGAAAGCTTTTTCCCGGACCGCAAAAATGGCCAGCAGCAGCACAAAGAATAGGCGCAGGAACACCATCCCGCTGGTGAAACTAAATGAAGAAACGAGTGCGACCTTCGAGGCAAGCAGTGAAGCATCATCGTGAATGTTGACCGTCATCCGGTAGCCATGCTGACTCCTGATCCGCAAGTAAACCGTTTGTTCTTTCCCCTGTGGTAAGTCAATGGCGAAGTAGGGCGACCTGGTGCCGGCCCGCTTCACGCTGCGTGGCAGTGAGGAAAAGCCGCTCCCGCTGCTGTCGGGCAGGTAGCATTCTGCTATTTCCACGGTAGGGTTGTCCCATTCCAGGTACCATCTGTCGCGGTTGGGATCATTGTTGCGCAGCGTGAAGCGAAACCAGAAAGTAGCGTCTGAATAAGGAAGTGGAAAATAGTGGCGGCCCACAAGCGTGAATTCCTTATCCTGTACCTCGGCGAGCGACAGCGCCTTCGTGGTATCCACGAACTGTGACAAATCCGGAGAAATTACGAGCGGGGTGCTGGTTTGGACATCCAGCGTAACGACTTGTCCGCTGGTGTAAAGCGACAACAGAAAGGGGACAAGCAACAGACATAATCTTTTCATGGAGCGGGCTGTCTCAATCAGGCTTTTTTCATTCTTCGAATTTTGACGTGATAATTTAGAAGGGAGAATGCGGTTTTAAACTATTTTTCAGGGTAGTTCTACAAAATTGCGAATAAATCTGATAGAAGGAATCCTGTAAAAGTAAAAGACTCGCAGAATTCGCGCCAACATTTGAGTGTAGTAGATCTTCCCACAAAAAAACCACCGGCTGAATTTCAGTCGGTGGTTCTGCAACATATCGGGGATTTGCGTAAACAAATCCCCCGCCCATTCATAAGATTGAGTAAATCAAAAAATGCTTTTGAGAATAATCATAAGGTTGAGATTTTTTAAAAATGGTACTTTGACAAATCCTGCCGTTTGGTGAAAAAAGCTGCTTTGAGGGTAAGCGTACTTCCGGCTCGATCAATCGTCAGAAAATGCCAAAGTACCTCCACTACGAAGTGTGTGTATAGTGGTACAAAAGCAAAATCACGGTGAGGTCCGAAGGCCTTCATAACTGACAATGCAATAGTAGAGGGTCCGGGCGGAAACGGCTTTCACTATTGTTCCAATCACTATCACTAATGTTGCAGAATCGAGAATTTGGGCTTGCACTATTGTGTCAGACTTGCACTATTGTTGCAGCCAACCCCTCTCACGTACTCCCAGGGCCGATTTATCATTTTTGTCTACCACTCGCTTAATTTTTGATAATCCGTACCGCCGCCGGACGATTTTTCGCGTCAACTACCTTAATCAGGTAGATGCCCGAGCTCAAATGACCCAGGTTTAACTCAATTTTATTTGTGCCTTCCACAAGATTTTCGTGATATGTGCGCCGCTTCAAGCCCGTCACATCGATAAGCTCGAAGGTAGCTATGCCCGCATTGGGTGAAAGTACCTCCAGAGTCGTGGCGTCGTGCACGGGATTGGGGAGGGCTTTCAGCGAAAGTTGCAGCGGAGCATCGGTAGTTTCCGGCACGCCAATGCGGGTGTTGGTGCCGCTGCCACAGGCCCCGAGGGTGGCACCCAGCTTGAGGTAGCGGTCGGCTATTTTGTCCGAAACGCACTGGGTGACGCCGTAGTAGCAGATTGTTACGTTCTGGTTTTTGTTGCCGCACCGCACGTCGTTGACAGTTACCGTTACCTCCTGCGGATTGGATGTGCAACCATTGGCATCGGTGACCGTAACGGTGTAGGTAGTGGTGGCCTCGGGACAGACATTGATCACTGGTCCCGTCAGGCTCGCGGGCGGTGTGGCGTTGGAAGTCCAGTTGTAGATGTAGGGACCCGTGCCGCCCGAGGCGTTGGCTGACAACTCAGTGCAGTTGGAACCGGAGCCCAGCACAATGGATTTGTTGCCGCTAGTCGTCAGGGCAATGGTAGGGCAGGACTCAATCGTCAGGCTGAGTGGCTGAGATTCGGGGCTGGTGCAGCCGTCGACGGTACAGGTCGCAGAGAGCATGTAGCTGCCAGGCTGGCTGAAAGTATACTGGTTGCCGTTGGAAGTTCCCGTTCCTCCCGTGGGTGTCCAGGCGACGGTGCCGCTGCAACCGCTCGCGGTGACGACGATGGGCTGGTTGGTGGTCGTATTGCCCGGATTGGCCGAAAGCGACGGAGCAGGCACGGCCGTGGGCTGGGTGATGCTGATCGATCCGCTGGTGGCGGTGCAGTTGGTAGCGTCAGTGACGCCGACGGTATAAGTACCCGCGCTCAGGCCGGTGAAGTTGCCGGTGGTGTTCTGCACGTTACCGGGATTGAGCGTGAAGTTTAAAGTGCCTGTGCCGCCCGTAGCGGTGAGAACGATAGATCCGTCGCTGCTGTTGAAGCAACTTAGGTCAGTCACCGTGGGCTGATCCAGGGCGAGGATACAGCTGCCGATGCTTACGTTAAGCACCTGCGAAGCCGGACTTGTGCAGCCGTCGAGCGTACAGGTGGCCGAGATTGAGTAGCTGCCAGCATTAGTGAAAGTGTAGGTGCTGTTGCCATTGTCTACGCCTCCGCTGGTGTTCCAGCTGATTGTACCGCTGCATCCTGCCGCCCAAACGATGATCGGGGAATTGGTGGTAGTTGTGCCCGGATCGGCAGACAGGGTCGGTGCATTGGGCACGGGGTTGACGGTGACGGTGGTACTTCTGCTTTCTGTATTAAGGGTAGCCGTACAGCCGTTGGCATCAGTGACCGAAACCAGTGTATAATTTGTGGTGGTGGCCGGGCTTACGGTGAAGCTCGTTCCGCTCACATAGCTGCTGAGGGTCTGGTTACTGCTACCGTCAGTATATACCACCGTGTAGGGAGCGGTGCCACCTGTCAGACTAACATTCAAGCCCGTGTTAGCTCCGTTGCATATGGCGGTTGTGCCATTGAAAGTAGCCGAAATAGTCGGGCAGGGGCTGATAACCGGATTAAGCGTATTTGAAAAATTACTGATGCATCCATTGATCGTGCATTTGGCCCCTATCGTGTAGCTGCCGGGCTGACTGATCGTGTACTGATTGCCATCCGCTACGCCAGTTCCGCCTGATGCCATCCAACTGATGGTTCCACCTTCGCACCCACTGGCCGTGATGATGATGGGTTGGTTGGTGGTCGTGTTGCCAGGGTTGGCCGAGATCGTCGGGGCGTCGGGTCGGGGAGTGATGGTGACGTTGGCACTACCGCTGGCCATGCCGCTGCAGTTGGCATTGCTGACGGCTGTGACGGTGTAAGTGCCCGCCGCTGGGCTGGTGATGTAGTAAAAATTGTTGGTGATATTATTGACGGTGGTACTGTTCGCACCATCGGAATAGGTGATCGAGTAGGGAGCGCCGCCCGTCAGGGTGATGATGACACTGGGGGCGGTAGCTCCGGTGCAGGCCGTGCCGCCGCCGCTTACGGTGGCTGTCGGACCGGGCGTTACGGTAACGTTGACGCTGCTGGATAGGGTGGAGGCTGTGCAGCCGTTGGCATCGGAGATCGATACCAGGGAATAGGTAGTGGTCTGGATAGGACTGACCTGAATGGCACTATTGCTCACATAGTCTGTCAGGGTAGTTTGTGCATCGCCATTGGTGGCGTACACCAGCGTATAAGGGCCTGTGCCGCCCGTGATATTCACCGAGAGACTGGCACTGCCGACGCCACAAATGCTACCACCGCCCCCAAGTGTAGCTGTGATAACTGGCAAGGTACCCTGATACTCGTAGGCTCCTATATCGATCGTCCTGATTTTACGCGCGTTGCCTGCCAGATCGGTAGTTGTATTGTTCGCGGCGTCTTTGCCCGCATCGATAGCCGGTGAGCAGGCGCGCAACTCGGTGCTGTTGGCTGATACGAAGGGGCTTTCTGTAACAAGGATATTGTTGCCTCCGTCCCCGAAAGTCTGAAATGCTGAAGCATCCAGGACGCAATAAGAGAAGGTAGAATATCTAAAAATAAATGAATCGTTGCCCGGACCACTATTCCATAGAATGCAGTTGACAAATTCAGAATTGATGGTCGTCTGATTGTTCCGAATAGTGGCTGAGTTGATTGTGGCCGAGTTTCCCTGAAATGTGCAGTTGACATACCGGGGCGTGCTGAGGTCATTGCCCAGGGCCCCTCCAAATGCGGCGGTGTTGTTTAGGAACAAACAGTTGATCAGCTCTACATTACTATTATCGCCGTTGTACACACCCCCACCGACGTCAGCGTCATTCAGCAGGAATGAGCAGTTGACGATTGAGAAAATACTGTTGGTGTTATAAACCGCTCCCCCATCATAGGTGGTGACATTTTCCTGAAAGTCGCAACCGTTGATTTGGGGTGCACTATTATTATTAGCAATCGCCCCGCCACGGAAAGTAGCTGCGTTTTGTCGGAATGTGCAATTGATTATCTGAGGTGTGCTGCCGTCCCAGTTGTAGATGGCTCCACCTATTGACGCTGCATTTTCGCGGAAAGCGCAATTGATGATTTGGGGACTGCTATTGGAATTAAATATACCACCACCGGCCCCATTCACCAGAGTACCATCGGCATTTCCCTGCCTGATGGTGAAGCCATCCAGGAGCGCTGCGCTTGTAAGGCCGTTGTCGTTGTTAAATACCACATGCAGACTATTGCCGGCAGGAAGATTGTCATTGTTGATATCCCCACTTAGCACCGTGCCATTTGTAGCCGGATTGGTGTTGCGGTCGGAGAGATTAGTCTGCCCGCTGGTGAAACCGCCATAAATTTTTACATTTTCCTTCATAACGAAAGACGCGCCGCGGTCGGTAGTGCTGGTGGTGGGCTTGTAGATGCCCTGGGCCACCCAGATCTGGTCGCCGGACTGGGCAGCGGCCAGTGCGGTCTGCAGGTACTTGTGGGCCGTGGCCCAGCTTAGGCCGTCGCCGCTGTCGTCGGGCCGGGAGGCGTTTACATAGCGGGTTTGTGGGCCGGTCTGAATCGTAATGGTGGCACTTCCACCGGGCGGGGTACCTGTAAGCGTTGCCGCACAACCGCTGGCATCGGTAACTGAGACTAGCCGGTAGGTCGTCGTAGCATTAGGGCCGACGGGGATAGTTGCCCCGCTGGTATAGCCAGATACGGGAGTATTGCTACCGCCGTTGGGCACATACGTCACCGTGTAAGGAGCCGCTCCACCGCCGAGGGCGACGGATAGGTTGGCCGCACCGCCCGCCGAAATGGTGGCCGTGCCACCGAGGGTAGCGGAGTAGGGTAGGGCTGCCCCAAACTCGTAAGCTCCCAGGTCGATGGTGTTGAGTTTACGGACATTGCCCGCCAGGTCGGTGCAGGTGGAGTTGGCCGCATTGTTGCCCGCGTCGATGGCGGGTGAGCCCGTGCGTAGTTCGGTGCCGGTGGTGGAAACAAAAGGGTTGACGGAGGTAGTCTGGTTGCTCCCCCCGTCAAGATAGCCCGTTACCGAAGATTCAAAGAGACTGTATGAAGCAGTAGCAGTGCCACCAACCAGATTGCGGATCGTGTTGCTTCCGCCATTGTCAAAGAACACACAGTTGATCAGTGGCACGCTCCTCGAGCCCGCTATACTGTAATTGACAAGTGTGCCATTGTTAGAAGAAGAGCTATTGCCCTGGAACGAGCAGTTGGTAAAGGTAGGACTGCTGACACCACTTTGTCCACCAAAGTTGAAAACGGCAGCTCCAAAACCGGTGGAAGTATTGCCCTGAAATGAGCAATTGATAAAGACCGGATCACTGGTTCCATTGGCCGCGTTGACTATATTGTAGACAGCCCCACCAAACGTGTTGGTGCTAGTAGTAGCATTCCCGCTAAACCGACAGTTGGTCAGGACCGGGCTGCTGTTGCCTCCCATATTCGAACTGGCGTCGTTATACATAGCACCGCCACCGGAAGCAGATGTGTTCGTGATGAAAGCACAGTTGGTTAGAGTGGGACTGCTGGTGCCTGTCCTGGCATTGTTGTACATACCACCACCAAAGCTGGCCGAGTTATTCTGAAATGTACAATTGACCAGTGTCGGGCTGCAGGCATTTCCAGTGGTAGATATGTTATACATGCCCCCGCCAGTTTGGGCTGAATTGCCGATAAACCTGCAATTGGCAATCTTTGGACTGCTGTTTTCATTGTACATTCCCCCCCCATAGGCCGCGTTGCTGTTTCCGTGCGTGATCGTAAAGCCATCTAGGATCGCCGCCTTCGTCAGGGTAAAGGCATTATAGACGACATTACGACTGTTGCCCGTCGGCAGGCCGTCGTTGTTGATATCTCCGCTCAATGTGGTGTTATTCGTCGTAGGATCAGGGTTGCGGTCGTTTCGGTTGGCCTGCCCGCTGGTGAAGCCTCCGTAGATAGCCACACCTTCCTTCATCGAAAACGAAGCCGCAGTTTGGGCAGGATTAGTGGTGGGCTTGTAAGTACCCTGGGCTACCCATATCTCATCGCCCGCCTGGGCAACAGAAATAGCCAGATTCAGGTCTTTGAAAGCCGTGGCCCAGCTGAGTCCATCACCATTGTTGTTGGGCTGGGCATCATTGACATAGCGGATCGTCGCATAGGAGGGTGAAGCCAGTAGCAGCAAGCTGAGTGCAAACAGTTTGGCCTTCAGGCAAGCGTGCATTTTTCGGCTTGGTAATAGTAGATCATTTTTCATGCAAGATTAAGTTTTCGGTGGGTCGGAGACAAACAAAATGAAAGCGCCAATGCGCTCTCTGTTGTGTGTGCAAACCTACTTAGATGCCCCTGACGGGTGTTAGCACACATGTTTCACCTTTTGCTTCAATGTTGCATGGGGCATTTTTCTTTTGCTGCTATGTTGCATGGCTTTTGCTGCTATGTTCCAAATGATTACTAAGTGCCTGAAAATGAACGAGCCGCTCCATGTGGGATAGAGCGGCTCGTCAAAAAGGAAAAAAATAAGATTCGGAAAGGGATCGGTCAATCGCTGCCCGTCCACCCGGAGGGAGGGACACCCATCAATTCCTGGAAAGACTTCGAGAAATACGACAAGCTTTCGAAACCCGTCTGATAAGCTACTTCCGATACCGTAAACTCACCCGTACTGAGTAGCGCGGCGGCACGGCGGAGCCGAAGGTTACGGACGAATTCTGTACTATTCTGGCCAGTGAGAGCTTTCAATTTGCGGTGCAGCTGGGTACGGCTTACCTGCATGGCCTGGCTAAATTCCTCGACACTGAAGCTACTGTCGGCCAAGTGAGCTTCCACCAGGGCCACTGCTTTTTCCAGAAATTCGTCCCGGACTGGATGGTTCTCGGCCGATTGTGTTTCCTTTATTGGGTTTATTGATTTCGGGGCAGCTAGTTCCTGACTGTACTTCTGCCGCAGTACTTCCCGTTGTTTAAGTAGATTTTCTACCCGAACGCTAAGCTCTTGGCGGTCAAAGGGCTTGGTTAGGTAGTCGTCGGCCCCTAGCCTAAGACCTTCGAGGCGGTCGTCGAGGGTAGCTTTGGCCGTCAGCATGATTACCGGAATATGGCTGGTTCGGAAGTCGGCTTTGAGTTCTTTACAAAAACCAAAACCGTCGAGCCGGGGCATCATCACGTCGCAGATTACCAGGTCGGGAATGCGCTCGCGCGCTTTCGAAAGTCCCTGCTCACCGTCGGTGGCTTCTATAACCTGGTAGTTATTCTCAAAAATCGAATGAATATAGATGCGCAGGTCATGATTGTCCTCCACCAGTAGCAGTAAAGGCAGTTCGTTATCGGTATATTCTTGACCCGCAAGGACTTCCGGAGCACGGGACGCCCCTCCGGCGAAATCCGCTTCCTTTGGGCTGCTGACTGGAACTACATCAAACTCGCCAATGGAATGTCCTGCCCAGGTTTCGGGGTCGATGGGGAGCCGGACCGTAAACGTACTGCCTTGCCCCGGTTCACTTTGCACCTCGATGTTTCCGCGCAACACCCCAACTAACTCCTTAACCAGAGAAAGACCGATACCCGTGCCTTCCTGGACATACCCGTCCTCCGCCTCGACCTGATAGAACCGATCAAAAATATGTGGCAACCGCGCTGCCGGTATTCCAATACCATAGTCACGTACGGTGAGGAGCAATTCTTGCGCAGAATATGCGATTGACACCTCGACCCGACCATGATTAGGTGTAAATTTGAAGGCGTTGGATAGCAGATTGGCCACTATTTTTTCCAACTTATCGGGATCAAAAATAGCTTCCTTTTCCTGGCTGTTTTGCTGATAATGAAACAATATATTACGGCTCTGGGCCAGGGACTCAAACGAGGCAAGCACAGGTCGGAGAAATCTTGTCAAATCGGCCCTGACTAGCATGGGCTTGAGTTGGCCTGCTTCAATCTTTGAAAGATCGAGGAGTTGGTTGATGAGATCATGCAGGCGACGCACGTTGCGTTGCATGGTCGGAATTAGATTTTCGGCAGGGTACTTCTTTGTGAAATCAGCAAGCGGCCCCACCAGCAGGGTCAGCGGGGTGCGGAATTCGTGGGAAATATTGGCGAAGAAATTGGTTTTCATCGTATCCAATTCTCTCAGCTTTTCAGTCTGGGCTTGGGTGAACTCTAGTTTCTGCTGAGCAACTGTTTTGACCCGCTCGTAGTTACGAATGATTTTGCCCAGAAACAGCCCGAAAATAAAGATTTCACTAATGAAAAGGATGCTGGAAGTTTTGAACACCCAAGGAGCATTCAGGATGCCCAGTAGGCTCATTTGCCAGAAAAAATAGCTTATAAGCCCCATTAGGAAAGGAACTGAGTAGTACCAGTCGATAGGGTACTTGCGGAACATTGCGATTGCGTACAGCGACAGCACCAAAACCTGCGCAAAAAGTACCAGCCAGGTACTGCCCAGGAGCCAGTACCAGCGATAGTCCAGGGCAATGGCCACGCCCAGTAAAACCACTGCCGCTACGATGTAGTTGAGTAAATAACGAGCATAGGCAGGAAAATGATCAACAGGCAGGAGGGCCTTGATGGCTATGACATACGCGATGGGTATGAAATGATAGGCATTGAAGTTGATGAGCGCTGCCAGAAAAGGGGCATTGGTAAGAAAGCTTCCCAGGTCGCCCGTCAGGCCCCAATAGCCCATTGAGCGGATAATCAGCATAATGGAATAAGCCCGGAAAATGCGCTCCCGCACCGCAAAGAAGGCCAGTAAAATCATGTAGAAAAGCCGAAGGGCAATCAAACCGCTGATAAAACCCGACCGACTGTCTTCTTTTGCCTGTTGCTCGAAGAAAGAAGGACCCTTGTACAAAATAACGCGCACCCGTTGCCCCCGTTGACTCTTGGCTCGAAAATAGATCGTTTTTCGTTGATCGTTAGCGAGCTGAAACGTGAAGTAGGGGATGGGGCCGAGGTACTTTCGTTGCTCTTCGGCTACGAGCGTACCACCCAACTCTTGGTGGTACCTACGGTTGGTCCCATCAGTGGGCACGTAGAAGTTAACCCGCTCCATCGTATTGTTATCCCAACTAAGATACCATTTTTCTTCGTCTGCTCCCGCGTTCTCGAGCGTGATTCGATACCAGTAGGCATGATCCGAAAACGGTAGTCGGAAATTGTTGGTTTTGACGGGGCTAAAATCTTGCTTCTGTATTTCGGACAGGGTAAGGGTGACTGTTGTGTCGACGAAAAAAGACATTTGCCGGGAGACTTGTTTGGAATCGGCAAAAGAAGAATCCAGCCGCACTACCTGACTCCGGGCCGGGAGATGGAAGAGAATCAGGAAGGTGATTATAAGGTAGTTCCTTAGCATAAGGTGATCTCCTTCGTTAAGCAGTCTTGACCAATAAGCTATTTCGAAAAAGGGAACTGCTCTTACTGATGCAAAACTATGATCACGGTCCTACCCTTGCAATAAAGATACCAGTTTCAACATCGTTTGAAGCAATGGCGCTGGCAGAATAAACGTGCTCAAGCACCCTGTTACTAATAGTACAGTCACTACTATTTCGGGGTGTTGACCCCCTAGTAACCTCACCCCCCGACTAGCTCTGCATCGCTGTCAGTTTCCAGTAAAATCCATCAGGGTTTTTCAGCAAAACATCATGCGTGCCGCGCTCGATGATCCGGCCCTGGTGAAGTACCAGAATTTCGTCGGCGTGCTGAATGGTACTGAGGCGATGGGCAATGACCAGCACCGTGCGATTCTGCATTAAATGCGCCAGCGCTTCCTGCACCAGTTTTTCCGATTCGGTATCGAGGGCTGATGTTGCTTCGTCCAGGATAAGGATGGGAGGGTTTTTCAGAATAGCCCGGGCAATGCTGAGGCGCTGCCGTTGTCCACCGGAAAGCTTGGTGCCCCGGTCGCCGATGACAGTTTGGTAACCTTCGGATTGTTCTGAGATGAAGTCGTGGGCGTTGGCGATTTTTGCGGCGGCGATCACTTCTTCTTCCGTAGTGTGGGCACCGAAGGCGATATTGTTGAAGATGGTATCGTTAAAGAGGATGGATTCTTGCGTAACGATTCCCATTTGACTGCGTAGCGAGGCCGGCGTAATGTTGCTTAAGTTTTGGCCATCGTACAGGATGTTTCCGGCGGTGGGTTCATAAAATCGCGGGATCAGATCGGCCAGGGTGGATTTGCCGCCACCCGATGAGCCCACCAGAGCTACGGTCTTGCCTTTGGTCATTGTAAAATTGATATCACTGAGCACAGGCGATCCGGTTTCGTAGGCAAACCAAACATTTCGCACCTCAATTTTTTCGCTGAATTCGCTGACTGAAACATCGCCCGGTTTTTCGGGAATGGTGTTCACAGCATCTACCAGTTCCAGTACCCGCTCACCCGAAGCCAAACCACGCTGCGTATTGCTGAAAGCATTTGAAATCTCCTTGGCCGGGCGCAGCACCTGCGAGAAGGTGATGATGTAAAAGATAAACTCCGCCGCCGACAACTCCGACTCATTGGAAAGTACCAGCGAGCCGCCATACAAAAGGATGAATGCCACAATGGTTACGCCCATGAATTCAGAAAACGGTCCTGCCATCTCGCGCTTGTAGGCCATCGACTTAATGGCCCGACGGTAAGCGTCGTTTTCCTGCCAGAAGCGTTTTTTGATAAAATTTTCGGCGTTAAAGCCCTTTACGACGCGCATGCCGCCGAAAGCCTCGTCCATCAGACTGATGAGCCCGCCCAAACGCTGCTGCCCGGTACGGGCATCCTTCCGCATCTGCTTGACGATGTAGGCGATGAATGCACCTGAAATGGGGAAGACCAGAAATGCGAAAAGAGTCAGGCTTACCGATACGCTGAATAGTACAATGAGATACACCAGCAAGGTAAATACCTCTTTGAAGGCTGCCGAAAATGTATTGGCAATAGAGTTTTCGACTTCCTGGACGTCGGTCATGACCCGGGAAATGAGGTCACCCTTGCGCTCGTTGGAGAAAAAGCCTAGATGCAGCCCCACTGCGTTGTCAAATACAGCCTGGCGCAACCGTGCCACCATATTGACTTTAAAGCGTTCCAGGACTCTGGCCGAAAGGTACCGGAAGATATCGGCCAGTAGAACCGAAACCACAATGACGCCGCATACGAACTGCAAGGCTCCGAGCCGCCCGTGCTCCTGCATGAATGTCCCGAAGTAGTAATTGAATAAACCGCTGAGGTAGTCGATGCTTAGTGCAGGATCAGGCAGTCGTGTCATTTGAGCTGCCTCTTCAGAACTGACCTGATTAAACAGCAGATTCAGCAGAGGAATCAGCAGGGCGAAATTTAGGATGCCGAACAGGCTCGCCAACAGCGAGGCAAAGAAAAAAGGAACGATGTATTGTCCGAGTGGGCGAGCGTAGGAGAGGAGACGCCAGTAAATTTTCATTTAATGGGCAATGGATAGTGACTAATGGATAATGCTAAGACATGGCAACCAAGGCTATCATTTCCCATTTCCGGGTGTCAGTTTTCCATTTGGCAATATCCAGATGTTGCGATACAAAACATCATGGCCCTCTGCCTGAAGCTTGATCCCACCAGGGGTATCGGTAATTCCTTTGCCACCGTCGTTGCCGCCATCGATGCCCGAGTTGGGGCCACCCCACACTTGGCTGATGGGCTGTTTGTCGTGGACTTTTTTGCCATTGAAATACATTGTCACCATGGCAGGTTCAACCTTTTTTCCGTCCCTGAAGCGGGCGGCCGTGAACTCAATGTCGTAGGCATTCCACTTGCCTACACCATTATAGGCATAGTAAGGGGAGGGGGTTTCATTAATAACCGCTGCCATGCCATGACTGGTTGAATCTCCGTCCAGCACCTGAATCTCGTAGCGGTTTTGCAAATATACGCCGCTATTGCCACTAGGCTTTGATATGTAAAACTCTACGTGTAACCGAAAGTCGCGGTATTTCTCTTTGGTCACAATATCGGCAGCACCATACAGACCACCGGCAGCTGCCGGATCATTGGTGTTCAGCACTGTGCCTTTGTCTATAGGATCACTAACGATGGCCCATTTGATAGGCGGCTCTGCTTTAAATCGTGGTCCCTGCCAATATTCCCATTTATCGAGGAGCATTTTTTTCGAACCGTTGAAGAGGATTTCAGCATCTTTTGGGGGTTTGGCTCCGACACCAACTTGCGCGAAGCCCGGGTGAGTGGCTGCCACTGCCGAGAGCGAAATAGTCAGGAAGAAGAATAGAACCAGTTTATCGTTACGCATTTTTTTGTGTCCTAAATTTTTTAAGAAAAGTATATGGCTGATTTTGAGTTTTTTAGACCGATGAATCGAGAAAGTAGTCTTAGTTATACGAATTCTCGTGCACTCCCGTCGGCAACAAACCTAGCAATTTTCCCGCAGCATCCTCACAAACTCATACTCGTACTCCTTGATCGCGGCTAGCAAATTATCAAGCTCCATTTTTTGGGGAGAATTTTCCTCGGCTCCATACAGATCGTCGGCTCGTTGGGATGCTTTGGCATACTCGTCTTCATTTTCTATTTTTTTCATGAGAGAAATTTAAATTTTTGTTAAAAGGGGTAAAAAAATATAAGCTTCTCAGATTTCAGCACTTAGCTAAGTCGAAGAATTCCTTCTTAGGTGCATCCGTATAACTTTTTCAGTTTTCACAGCAGGCAACAGTGAAATAATGATCTTAATTCTATTTTCAGGAACAATTTTTTGAGAATTACTCACATCTGTAAATCTTACGCAGACCGACTTCATTCAATGTATGTACCATGAAAAAGCGGGAAAAAGAAAATAGGGATTACAAAATCCAGTAAAGGACACTAATAGTATTTACACCCAACGAGTAGTACAGCACTTCATACTTCATTTCATAAACCTCCGAAACCCTACTATTAGAACTATAAGTATATAACCAAATCACAAAACTATCGAGTTTAAGTCATAATCGTTAGGATTTAAACATTATTTTACATTATATTAGCACCCTGATGCGGGGATTTTATTAAGCTATGTTTATGATGCTGAGATTTTTGCTAAAATAGTCCCTCTATATCCTTCTTCACCACATACACACTATCGGAACATTAATAATGAACGACCCCGCGCAACTAAGTAATCGTTCTTCGTCAAGGCTAGTCTACCTCTGTGGCCCTTCTGACAGTTTAAAAAGAGACTTTTGCCGCTTTTTTCGCGAGTCTATCGATGACTGTGATTTGCGAATTTTGAATTTAGAGGAAGGGATGAGGGTGTCCATCCACAGAAGCCCGGTTTTCCTATTCATTTATATCGATACACTTGAGCAGCTGTCTAGTGTTTCACCTGACATCGCTTTTCTAAGGCGTGAAATTCCCCACGTAAAGCGAATTTTAATCTGCAATCGTACTTTGGCAGAAGAAAAAATGCTGGATGAAATAAGTCTTGACGGTATTCTGATGGTCGATGTCAGGCGTTCTGACCTTAT
This sequence comes from Persicitalea jodogahamensis, assembly GCF_014651615.1. Lineage (GTDB taxonomy): Bacteria > Bacteroidota > Bacteroidia > Cytophagales > Spirosomataceae > Persicitalea > Persicitalea jodogahamensis. The sequence continues at coordinate 1,209,223 of NZ_BMXF01000001.1, forward strand.
AGCTTGCATCAATAGTGTGAGCCGTGGGTTGCGGTATGTTTCTCCTGCCTTTTTGCGAAAATATTCTAATATTCCTCCTTTACCTGATACCATCACTGTCAAGGAAGAGGAGATACTCCGATACATTTCTGCGGGTATGCAAAACAAGCAAATCGCTGAATGTGTGCACAGTAGCCGACATACGGTAAAGAATCACAAGTCAAACATGATCGAAAAGCTTGGTTTGTCCGGCACCGCCGAACTCTTCAGGTTTGCTATCCAACATTTTGAGCAGAGTACCTTAGAGGTTGAACCGTTGGATAAGTAAGTAAATTTTCTTTATGCTAAATAGTCAATCTTCCTATTGAAGAATGGCTTTTAATCGGTAATATTGCGCGTTCAACTGGTTATGAATCAACTTTTTTAATCACAAACAATTTTTTAATTTCTTACCAAACAAATGAAAACAAGCATGATTAACACAAAGAAGAAGTACAACAAGCCGATGCTGAGCATCAAAGGTAAAGTGCAGAACCTAACACTTGCGGGAGGATCAAACTCTGCTGATGTCCCCGGTGGCGCTACGAATGGACCAAGACCGATTGGTGGTTAAGCTAAAGACAAGTCCTTTGCAGCATTTGGTCGAAGGATAAAGAATTTTTAACAATTCTTTGGCCAAATGCTCTATTTTTCTATCTAAATAAAACAACATTCAGTATGAAAAAAATTATTTTATCATTTGGAATGTTCGTAGCCCTCGCTTCGGTGGGTTATGCTCAGTCCAACACGACTACGATTAACCAGTCAACTGGTGAAAGCAATACCTTGAACATTGAGCAGACGGGACAAAACCTGAATGCCAACATCAACCAAACTGGTGCCACTACCATCGGCAACAGTGCTGAGATTATTCAAACGGGTACCGGAAGCAGCGCTGTAATTTTTGAGAAGGGAAAAAGAAACGATGTCATCATTGAGCAGACCAACGGTGCTACGGCTAGCCATATCGCTAATGTCAATGTAGCAGGTAACGGCAGTGATGATAACATCGTGACAGTAACACAGGCAGGTAAGTCCATGGAAGCCGACATCGATGTACTGGGCGATCGTAACAATCTTACAGTTACCCAGAGCAACGACAAAAACCGTGCTTCTATCCAACTGACCACTACGGCGCTGAACGACGATAACACTATCTCGATCACCCAGATGGGTCAACGTGGACAGGCTTATGCTAATGTAGATGGCGACAGGAACGAAGTAACGGTCATGCAGGATGGTCTGGATAACCGCATCGGTGACTTCGGTGCACCGGGTACTACGGTCACTACTACATTTGCGGCCGGGACTCCAGGTGCAGGAAGCATCATTGGGGTAGGCAATGTAGCGGTTGCAGCAAACACAGGCATCAACATCATTGGTGATGATAATACTGTTTCTGTTACACAGACAGCAGGCACCAAAGACAACCAGGTGGCTATTCAGCTTAACGGAGCTGGCAGCGATGACAACTCGGCTACTGTTAACCAATCGGGTACTGCCAATGGCAACACGGCGATTATTACTGTAGCTGCTGGTTCTCAATACAACACGGCGACGATTAACCAAGCCAATACAATCTCTGGCATGATGAACGTACCGTCCAATCTACTACCTGGCCCTGGCAGAAACAACAGCGCTGCTATCGAACAGTCGGGCGATTTCGACGTGGCTACTATTAACCAAACGGGGCGTAGTAACAACGCCGTTATCCGGCAACTTGATGCTACGTTTGTGGGGGTTAATACGGCAACGATCAACCAGCCCGGTACTTTCAACAACGCTTACGTTGAGCAATCGGGCGTGAACGGAAGCACTGCTACCATTACGCAGAACAAAAACCAAGGTACTGTGGCGGTATTCCAGCGCGGTGACGGCGGACACACGGCGAACATCACTCAGAATTCTAATTTCTCAGGTGCTCGTCTGGTCTTGTTGCAAAACGGGTTCAACAACAGTACGACGCTGGTTCAGACCGATCAGAACTATAGCCAGGCTCCTGATTTTGAATTAATTCAGAATGGTTCGAACAATGTAACGACAGGTATCAACCAGTCTGGTGCGATTCGCCGGATTACTCAGACGGGCAACAACAACACGTTCAACTACTAAGCCTATTCTTCTGATTTCGGGGCATCTCATTTAAAATTTTATTCCTACCAGAAATAATATTATGAAAAAAATACTTTTAATCGTAGGTCTCGCGTTTGGCTGCTCGGCATTGTATGCCCAGGGGGTCCAAACCGGAGACAACAATACGGCTGACGTAAATTCAACTGCCAGCACGAATCCAAATAGTAGTGTTACCATAACTCAATTAAACGGATGGCAAACTGTGTTTGTGACCCAGGGACCGGATGGTAACTACCTAGGCGGAGAGTTAACAACCGTTACGCGTCAGCGTAACATCGGTGCCTTCTCGCAGTCAATGGATAACTACATCTGGATCAACCAGACAGGTGCAGGTAATTCAATCGATGCGGATCAGGTAGGGCACACCAATACGGCCATTCTCAGGCAGTTAGTAGGTGCCAACAACTCGACGATCACAACCAATCAATTGGGAACCAGAAACTCCCTAATTGTCAATCAACGGTTCGGTACCAATAACAGTGCTACTGTAAATCAGGGTCCTGCGATTGCTGGTACTGCATTCGATGTCCCTTCAACCAATTTTCCTTCGATTGGCCAGTCTACCCGGAACATGGTGACGCTCAATCAGAATGGAGACAATGCGACTGCCACTATCAATCAGACGGGTAGTTCAGCCTTTGTGGATGCCGAACAAAAAGGGGGGACAGAAGGTGCTAACCAGCTGAACATCGATATGTCCAATTTCGGTGGTGCAAAGGTAGTGCAGAGTGGTAACCTTAACACCATCGATATTGATCAGCAGAGCTACCAGACCGCAATTGTCGAACAGGGCGACCTATCCTCGAATGGTACAGTAACTATCAATCAGGGTAATATTGCGACTGACAACACGCGAAACACAGCCAAGGTTTACCAATACAGAGGTGATAACAACGTCGCAACTGTAAATCAAAACGCTGTTACTTCGGAGAGAAACGAAGCTACTATCGAGCAGTCTGGCACTAAACAAGGTGCTGGAACTGAGAGTGAGGTTACGGTAACCCAAACCGGAAAATCCAGCCGGGTATTTGTAGAACAGCTGGAGGGCGGATCCAATAATGATGTTACGCTAACCCAAACCGGTTCTCAAATAGGATTCGGTAGTGAGGCGTGGGTGCAGCAGAGCGGTACGGGTAATGAATTCGACGCTACGCAAACGGGTAATAACAATAGCATCGGCCAAACTGTCGACGCAAGTGGTTTTACTACGGGCTATGCTCTACAACAAGGTCAAAATAACGAGGTCGATATTGATCAAGAAGGTAGCAAGAACCAAGCTGCTATTTCGCAGGATGGTTCTGATAACACGATTGATATCGAGCAGGATAGTGAGGATTTTAATGCGGTTGGCAACAGGGCCACGGCCATGCAAGGTCAGGGTAGTACCGATAGCAGCATCGAAATCGACCAGGGTGACGGAACTAACGAAGGCGACGGCAACGTAGCTGTGGTAATGCAGACGCGCGGTGATAACAACACGGCCATCGTTGATCAGTTGAATGAGAACACCGCTACAGTAACGCAGAGCGGCACCGAAGATGAAGATACGTCTACGGGCTCTATCGTCGACATCGATCAGTCTTCTAGCACTGGCGGTACGGCTACAGCTACGCAGTTGTCGGGTACTTACGGCAATTCGATTGATATTACCCAAGCGAAACTGAACAACACTGCTACTGTTACGCAAACTTCTGGTACTCTGAACGAAACTACTATCGATCAGCAGGACAATGACAACATGGCAATGGTTACGCAGGGTGGCAACCCTGATTCACCTGGCGGAACGGTGAATACTATCGACATCACGCAGAACTTCAAAGGTAACTCGGCTACTGTTACTCAGGCGGATGATGTTACTGGAAGTGATGTTACCATTGAGCAGGATGATGACGATGAAGCTACTGTGACGCAATCCGACGGAGAGGCTCTTTCGGTGGATATCGTCCAGGAAGGCGTACCAGGCGCTGGTAACGTAGCTACGGCGACGCAAACGGGCGAAAGCAATGATATTGATATCTCTCAGGATTCAAACGCTGGTTTGGCAGGTAGTTTGGCTGAGGTTGAACAGGGAGGTCAGGATAACTCTACCGACATCAACCAAAATGGCCCAGGCAACATTGCTACGGTGACTCAAGCCGGTGATGATAACGATATCGATATCGATCAGGACAGCGAATCAGCTAGCGGTGCACCCAACGTGGCTTTCGCTAGCCAGGCTTCTACTACATCTGATGGGTCAATCACGATCGATCAGAGCGTCGGAAATGAAGGCGGCAACACTGCGATAGTTTCACAGACCCGCGGTGATGGCAACGAGGCGACGATCACACAGTTGAAAGACAACACGGCTACGATCACCCAAAGCGGCGATGATGCCGACGTATTAGGAATCGATAGTGAAGCTACGATCGACCAGTCAGGAAGTACTAATGGCACGGCTGAGATCACGCAGGCTAACGGAACTCTTGGCAGTCAAGCGACGATTACGCAAGTTGACATTGATAACGAAGCTACGATCAATCAATTGGCTGGTATTAACAACCAGGCTGGTGTAATACAGATCGGTGAGGCCAACGAGTCTACGGTAAGCCAAAGCGGGTCTTACAATGTACTAAGCGGTACTGCAAGTACTGTCGGCATTGCTCAGACCGGTAACGGTAACTCGGCTACGGCCACGCAGGCTGCGGGTACGTTCGGTGGCACTATTCTGATCGGTCAGATTCCGTTGCTGGGAAGCCCTACTGTAAATGGTAACGAAGCTACGGTAACGCAATCAGCAGGTACGCTCAATGCGGCTATTGTAACGCAAAACGACGACAATAACACCGCAACTGTAACTCAGTCGGGTACTACTGATGCTGGTTCGGGTAACAACAGCAATGTAATTGTATTGCAGGCAGGTAAAGGTGGTGACGTTACTGTTACGCAGGCTGCCAATGGTAGTAACGTAGCTGCTACTCAGTTCAATGGAAATGGCAATTCGGCAACAATCGACCAGGCTGTTTTGGGACGTGCACTCGATGCAACTACTCTTCAGGCAGGTGACAATAACACGTTGACATTGAACCAGTCAGGTCAAGAGAACACAGGTTCTATCATTCAGAGCAACTTGTTGCTGCCAGCTGACCCCGCAAACGGTCCTTCCAATCACACTGCTACTTTAACGCAAGGTGGTACTGTCAACGAAGCCGTAATTGGTCAGGGTGGTTTGAATAACAGCGCTGAGCTAACACAGACGGGTGGCAGAGAAAGCTTCGCTTCAACGCTTCAGTATGGTAGTGGTAACGAGATTACTGCCAATCAGACGAGCCCTCTTCGCAATAACACGTTGAACGTAACGCAAGGTAGGGTCGCTGGTGCAGTACCTGCTGCTCGTGCTACTCGCGATGCAACAAACTTGACTACTGCATTACTGGGACTTACTTCGGGAGATGTCGTTCAGTCTGAAGACAACTCGGCTACGGTCAATCAGACCGCCGGAGAAAACCAAGTAGTAAACTTGTTCCAATCTGGCGATGACGAAACTGCTTCTATCACCCAGACCGGGTCTAACAACCGGAACCGTTCGGTACAGGCAGGTCAGATGGACGAACTGACTACTACCCAGTCAGGTTCACAAGGTTTGATAAATGCTAGCCAGTACGGCGAGGAGACCGAAATGGGTAATACTGCTACATTGACCCAGTCAGGTAGCAACAACACTATCGATGCGGCACAGATTAAGTTTGGCAACTCACTGACTTATACGCAGTCTGGTAGTAACAATAATGCTACGGGGGCATCTCCAGGAGGTGTTGTACGTCAAATCGGTGAAGACAACACAGCTGGCGTTACCCAATCGGGAATGCGTGGTAATGTTGTCGTGATTCAGGGTAAAAACACCGATGCTGGAGGAGCTGATCTGACTTATGGTGGACAGACGCTGGCATCGACGGGATACGATCCTGTTGAAAACGATGCCTTCGATAATACTGCTACTGTATCTCAGATGGGACTCGACAATATTGCCGCTTCTACTCAGGAGGGTGATATGGGTACTTCAACGATTACGCAAGCAGGTGCCAATAACGCCATTGGTATCAGACAGCTTAATCAGGGTACTGCAGTTCGTTCAAAGAACAACACGGCCAGCGCTACTCAGGCAGCTGGAACCGATGGAAACTTGATCGACATCGTGCAGTCAGGTCAGCAGAACAGTGCTACCACTTCGCAGACAGTTAATGTAGCACGCAGCACCATTAACCTGACTCAGCGGAAGGACAACAACGTGGCCACACTAACCCAGTCACAAGGCGACCAGAACGTGATCAATGTCCGTCAGATTCCTGACAACTTTGACACTAAGGCCAACACTGTGACGATTAGTCAGGCAGGCAGCGAAAACGCCGCTCGTTTGGACCAGACAGGTTTCAACAATAAGTTCACGTTGACGCAGTCGGGCAATCAGCACACAGTGCGTCTAGCTGCGGGAGCAGGGAATGAATTTGCGGTCCAAAGCGGCAATGGTAACATGGCAACGTTTACGCAAGCCGGTAACACGGATGGCGTGGGCGGTGGTCACACCATCAACTTCAACCAGACGGGCACGCAGAACGTAGCAATGATCGACCAGGCCGGCGATGGTAATAACTCTACCACGTTGACTCAACAGGACGACCGGAATGCAGCTACACTGAAGCAGCTTGAAGGATCGAACAACGTGATTGTGCTCAATCAGAATCCAGATGCTGCGGGTACTAAAGGTGGTACGGCTACCATCACCCAGACGGGCGGTAGCGGCAACTTCGTAGCCTTGGACCAAACGGGTAAGGAGAACATTTTCTCGCTGACTCAGGATGGTGACCGTAACGTGGTTCAGTTGAACGGCGGGACGCCAGTGGCTGTGCAGTCAGGTTTCACGAACACGGCTACGCTGAGCCAGACCGGAGAAGATCACACGATCAACTTCAATCAAGGCGGTCTGCGTAATACAGCTACTATTATGCAAATGAACGGCAGCTTCTAAGGAGTCGCTGATCATTCTGCGGAATAGTTAAGTACGGCATGAAGACCGGCGCCGAAAGGGTCGGTCTTCATGCTTTTTTTATACACTGCAATATTTTGCGGTAAAGGGAGTTTTACTATAACTGCCATTCGGCGATGGGTACATTACCTACCATTTATTTAATAAAGCACATGAAAAATACAATCCTCATTTTGGGACTGATCAGCTCCGCTACGGCGGCTTTCGGTCAGACTACCCTAAAAAATAATCAAATTGTTCAAAAGGGCAACAACAATGTATTCAAAATGGAAATGAAAGGCGCCGATGGCGACACCCTATCGCCTCGTACGAGAGTCATCACCCAAAACGGCAGTAATCAGATCCTGATAGATACTGTCGCGACGTCCGGCTCACTTGAAGAAACCATGGAAAACGTAGCTGTAAGCCAGCAGGGAAAGAAGAATGTGGTATCAATCAAAACAAAGGGTGGTAAAGGAAATACAGTGCAGGTAACACAGTCGGGGTCAGGTAATTCTGTTTCTATAAAGCAGAATTAAGAACCTCGTACCAAACCTATTTCCATTTGATAAATAGTTAGGGTGGATATATAGAGTTTTTAAAAAATCTGATACCTTTGCAACTCTTTTGCTAAGGGACGCGTATCTTCAATAAACCGGACTAAAACTATCTTTTTGGACATTTTTATGAAACAAATTGCCGCACTCGTCCTTACCTTTATCCTTAGTTCGACTCTTACCCGAGCCCAACAACTCGGAGGTTCTCCTGAGTTGACCGTTCTTACTAAGTCAGATTTGATGGTACAGAGCGTACTTACCAGTGCTTCTTCGGTGCAGGTCGGGCAGACTGGAGAAATTGTCTCGTACCAGCAGGGAAGTTTTAACCGCCAGAATATAAACCCCAACGCCGGTGAAAACAGCCTTCGGCTGGTTCAACAGGGAAATTTCAACAACATGGACCTCAACGTCCTGGGCGAAGGAAATAACTACCAGTTCTCGCAGTTGGGTAACAACAACGATCTACAGCTACGCAGCCTGGAAGCCAGCAATAACACACTCCAAATTGTTCAGCGTGGCAACGATAACCAGCTCATTGACAATAGTTCTGGTTTGTTGAACCGGCCGATTAGAATTGAGCAGAGTGGAGGTATGAAAATATTGATTAATGGACAGTAAGAGAAAAATACTTCAGGCAATACTCATGAGTTTGCCGGGAGTATTAATTGCAGGAGTAAGTTGGGGACAGGATGGGGGAAGTTTGGTGGAGGAATACTTCGACGAATCTTTGATAGTACCTATGGAGCAGAATATTTCTCTCGAAGGTGCAACAGGAATATTTCTACTGGACGAAACCCGTACTAAAAATGGTCGGGACTTTTATGAATACGTATACCAGCAATGGCTTACTATCCAATCGGATACCAACCTTATTTCGCCCTCTGCATTTTCTGATATTGGTGAAGAATTAACTGTAACGATCGATGAACAACCTGTGCCAGGTGGTATCGGCACTTCTACGATTGTTTCTCTCACGGTAAACGACGTCATGATTTATCAGCAATTTCTACAGCCTCGTTTGGGGGTAGTGGAAGAGATGGCGGGAAATGCCGCCGACATGCTGACCCAATACATCCAAAATTTTCAGGAGTTTCAAAAACAATTAGGCAGCGATGACCAGAAGGGGAACGGGATTTATTGAGAAATCCTTGCCAAAATCAATGTTACTATGAAAAAAATCATTTTACTTCTTCTTTTTATTTTGACCGGAGCGACAGCCACAATGGCTCAACAGCTCACTTACCGTCCGCAGAACCCTAATTTTGGCGGGAATACATTCAACTACCAGTGGCTTCAGAGTTCAGCTCTGGCTCAGGACAAGTTGAAGGACCCTAATGCAGTGGATTTCAATACCAGAAGTACGGCCACGACAACACGTAACTCTTTGGATGACTTCTCGCAGACGCTAAGCCGGCAAATCTTGAATCGTATAAGTTCACAGTTGCTCGCCAATCAGTTTGGTGAAGACGCTCTTCAGGAAGGTACATTTCAGTTCGGCGATTTGCGAGTGGACGTTACCAACGGTTCAAATGGTGTGAACATCCGCATCGTGGATGGTCAGGGCGGGGAAACTACGGTTACCGTACCCTACTTCTGAAAAAAAGCCTACTGCCCTCCTCCTCATATTTTTTATTGTTTTTTAGAAAATGCATCTGAAAAAGTATCTATTCAAGCCCGGCTTGATTGCTCTGATCGCCGTGTTGAACGGTTGCAGAGCGTATTTCCACCAGCCTACCACGATTCATTCCGCCCGTTTAGGAGAAGAAACCTCAGTCACCGAGGTGTTGAGAACATTACCACCCCCCAAAGAGGTGCTGGCTACTGCGGTATACAAGTTTCGCGATCAGACTGGTCAGTATAAGCCCGCTGAAACATCCAACTTTTCTACGGCTGTAACGCAGGGCGCTACCAACATCCTGCTGAAAGCAATGGAAGACAGCAAGTGGTTCCTGAACATCGAACGGGAGAACGTCAGTAACTTGCTTAACGAAAGGAAGATCATTCGCTCAAGTATGACGCAATACAGTAATTCAAACGAACTACTGCCTCCGCTGCTGTTTGCCGGTATGATCATTGAAGGAGGGATTGTCTCCTATGACGCAAACATCATCACGGGTGGTGCAGGGCTGAGATACTTTGGAGCGGGAGGATCGACCGAGTACCGACAAGATCGGGTGACGGTTTATTTACGAGCTATTGCTACCCGTTCCGGCAAAATTCTTAAGACGGTATATTCTTCCAAAACAATTCTTTCGCAGTCGGTAAGTGCCAGCCTATTCCGGTATGTGCGTTTCAAAAGAATTCTGGAGGCCGAAACTGGCTTTTCGACCAATGAGCCGTCACAAATGGCTGTCACCGAGGCTATTGAAAAGGCAGTACAGGCGCTGATTCTGGAAGGAATCAAAGATAACCTGTGGGCGGTTGATGAAAAGTTTGCTGCTCAGGCCCAGGAACAGATAGCCGCGTACGAGGCGGAAAAAGCCGAAATGCAAGGTACTGACATTTATGGCGTTACTAATTCTATCGAACGTCCGCGATTGAGTATTACGCCATATGCATCGATGCTGCGCCTGAATGGTGATTACGCCATCCGCCGTTGGAAACCGGGTTACGGTCTGAACGTAAATTACAATTTAACGCCCAAATGGGGGGTTCAGGCTAATGGATTCATAGGGTCGTTTACCACATTTACTGCCGATCGCTCTTTCACTCTGGATCGGAATTGGCGTACCGCTGATTTATCAGCTGTATATACCGGATTACCATTTCAACGCTATACTCCTTTTGGTAGCTTGGGGGTAGGGGTTTCACAAACGGCTACGGGCAATGGTTTTGCCAACAATCTTAAAACATTTTCTTATGCAAAAGCAGGTGGAGGCCTGGAAGCACTGGTAAGTGATAAGATCGGCTTCCGGGTAATGGCCGACTATTATATTATGACCAATGATTTGGTGGACGATGTCGCCAATGGCCAACTGAACGATTCATTCTTGCGGCTCTCGGGCGGCATATCTTTTTACATTGGCCGGGGCTCCAAAAAACGAGCTGTATCAGCCCCTGTTCTGAATTCATCCCCTGCTACAAATTAAAAAGGACTAATCCCCTTGTTTCGATAAAGTTTTATTGATAAAAATATCATTTTATGTCATTTATGAATTCTAAAATTAGCCGAATTACGGCGTTCCTGGTGATCGCGCTGACTGCGCTCTGGTCAGCGTCGTGTACCGAAGACGTATTCGTAACGCCAAAGGTATTTGGTAAGATTACGGGCAAGGTGATCGATAACGTTACGAAGAAACCCTTGTCGGACGTGCTCATAAAACTCAATCCATCGGGACGAAGCCTGTTAACCGACACGACGGGCAATTTTTTCTTTGACAGTCTCGCAGTTGGTAGTTATACGATCAGCGCCGAAAAACCGTCGCTCTATAATGAGTACGTTACCGTCGAAGTAGCCGATAGCCAGAATCCTGTTGTAACGATTTACATGTCGGAAGACATTAAGTCTAACCGGGCCCCAACCAAGCCAACCAATCCAATTCCCGCCACGGGTACAGCCCTGTCGGGTGTCAATGGTCAGTTATTTGCCTGGACCGCATCCGATCCAGATCGCGATACGCTTACTTTCGATGTGTACCTGTTTAAAGAAGGTGGCTCGCCAACCACACCCTATCGAACCGATTACAACAATGATACCCTGTTTGTCGATAATTTGGAGTATGACAAAACTTACTACTGGCAAGTAGTAGCAAAAGACAAACGTGAGAAAGTATTCAGCGAAATCTGGACATTCAAAACACCAAAGTTCCCTTCACTCAATTATGTATTTGCACGGGAAAACGGTGGCGTTTATCAAATATATGCTGCCAATGATGATAAGAGTGTCGTTCAACTAACTACCCAAGGTAGCAACTGGAGACCAATTATGAGCCCCGATCGGGAAAAAATAGCCTTCATCTCCAATCGTGCTACGAGCTTACAGATATTTGTAATTAACCGCGATGGAACGGGACTTCGGCAAATCACCAAAGTACCAGTAAGTGGGTTGTTGCCGCTAGATCTTTCTTTCTCATGGGCCAACGATGGGTCAAAGATTATTTATCCTAGCAACAATAAACTGTATTCAATCAATATCGACGGTACGGGACTGACTGAGGTAGCTCGGGCTGCGACTGGTCAGCAGTTCGCTGGATGCGACTGGAATGAAGCTACCAAAACAATCGTAGCTCGTACCACCGGCGAAACTGTTTACGATAACGAATTGATAATTATTAATAGTAATGGCTCCAAAGAAACGGTTCTGAAAAGTTCCCGTCGTATGAGCAATCCTGTTCTCTCAATTGACGGCGGTGAGGTATTGTTCTCAATGGATATCAATGACTTTAGGGATGAGACGGGTCGGCAGGCTGACGCCCGGTTGTTTGAGTTGTATCTTAATGATCGCACCCTGAGAGATCTATCTGCTTCTACAGGAAACAATAGTAATAATGCGATAAAACCAGCCGGAACCAATGATTTGGATCCCCGCTATTCGCCCAGTGGACAAGATATCATTTTTACCAACGTACTCAATGACGGAGTATCTGTACCTAGTCTCTACTCCACTAATTTAAACGGCAACAGAGCCCGTGTGAAAATACTGTCTAATGCCCAAATGGGGTATTGGAGGCAGCAACAATAGTGAGTAAGCCTCAATGAGCGGAATTGTAGGAATAATCCGGTGGGACGGTGAACAACCTTCCGCCGGATTGGTCCGGCAGATGGCAGACCGGATTGCGCATCGTGGATCAGATGGAATAAGTTTTCTAAGTAAGCCTAATGTTGCAGTAGGTTATCTTCATATTAATGTTACTCATGAATCCTTTCATGAAGAACAACCCATTGCCAATTCACAAGGCAACATATTGGTAGCTGATGCACGCATTGATAATCGAGATGAGCTGTTAAAATTACTAGATTTAACAACCCAAGCTGTTAATCGGTGTATTCCTGATAGTCAGCTGATCTTGGCAGCCTACGAAAAATGGAGAACTAATTGCCTCGATTATTTAATCGGAGACTTCTCATTCGTAATCTGGGAGCCAGCTACCCAAACTGTCTTTTGCGGACGCGACCACTCAGGGGTGCGTCCGTTTTACTTTCATCACCTACCAGGAAAGTACTTCCTTTTTGCTTCAGAGATAAAAGCATTATGGGCTTTTGCTCCTCTTCAGAAAAGATTAGATAAGAGCCGAATAGCAAACTACCTCAGTCATTGGGGACAGTTCAACATTTATCAGCATAATACCTTCTTCAAAACAATAAGTAGTTTGCCGCCAGCGCACAAGCTTGTTGTTAATAAAAATCAGTACAAAGAAGAAATATATTGGTGTATTGATCCTAAAAAATACCAATTCAAGAGCGATGCAGACTATCTGGCGGCATTCAAAAATATCTTTGAAGAAGCTGTTGCCTGTCGAATTAAAACTCCATTTGGCGTAAGTGCATTTCTAAGTGGTGGCCTAGATTCATCTTCCATATCGGCAGTTGCCAGTACACTATTAGCCCAAAAGCAACGGTCTCTTGATACCTATTACATTGATACAGAAATGGAGGAAACTTCAGAAAAGAAATACATCATTCCTTTTCTGAAAATGCATGCTGTAAAACATCATGAAGTAGTTGCACAAAAGGAGTACTTCGAATCTTTACTCGAAATCGCACGAATTTCGGACATGCCGGAAATGTTTTCGCTTACTTACAATCATTTTACACCTATTTTAGATCACGTCAACCAAAATAAGAGCCGTGTATTGCTTACGGGTAGTGATGGTGATACAGTTGTTGGGTATGGAAGCGAATACATATATGAAGCCATTAAAAGTAATAATTGGCAAGAGGCTGTTAAGAGGCTTAATCAAACTCATCCAAAGGAACAATATATCAGCGAGTTCGGTGAGAAGGAGGGATTAAAAATATATTCTTCAAATATGATAAGCTTCTTTTACAAAAAACTGCATGAAATGTTTGGTGCTATCAAGGCAAAATGGCATTTTTTGAAGGGAATTTTTTATTATTTAAAAGTATCACCCTATTATCTGATACAGATGATTGTTAAGAGAATTTTTAGTAGAGCAACAGAAATCGATGATTATTCTGTCAATCCAAATCTGTTGAAAGAAAAAGTTTCTTTCATGGATAAGAATGCGGACAATCATCCTACTACAAATTTACTCATTGATCGGGGTATGCTTTACCAAATGATGAGTGAAGTTAGTGAGTACTACGACATAATAGGTGCTCATCATCAGGTTCAGATTTGCCATCCATTTTTCGACAAAAGACTGATTGAGTTATGTATGTTTATGCCTTCAAAATTGAAGTTTTATGAAGGGTACGGTCGAGGGCCATTGCGGGCGGCTATGAAGGAATATTTGCCAGATGAAATTCTGCTTCGAAAGGGAAAAATTGATTTTACGCCGTACATTCATAAGCAACTGGCTGACTTGGTTCAGAATCCTTTTAAAGTAATTGAAGATAACCGAAATCTTTTGGAAGGCTACCTTATAGCTAACAAACCGAAAGAAGAGCTACTTTCAGAAAATAAAAAGACAAACTGGGGCAGGCTGCACCACCGCATCCTATACTTCCTGCATTGGCGTAAGGCTCAGGAAGTTTGAAGAGAATTCAACTCATATCTGAATCTTAGTGTAGTAATCCTCTTATTACCTTATCGCCGAAGCGTACCGAACCTCGTAACGGTTGATCCAGTCGAGCAGACTGTTTACATCGGGGACATGAAACAGCTCGCTACCGGGGTTCATGGTGGCGGCGGTCCCGCAGGCTACACCCATTCTGACTGCCTCCCGCACGGTCTTGCCCTGCGAGAGCGTCCATACCATCCCTGCCACCATACTATCGCCCGCGCCAACGGTACTTTGCTTCGTCACAGGTGGGGCCGGAATGTGCTCCACATAGTCGGACGTTACGAGCATTGCCCCCATCGCCCCCATCGAGATCACCACAATTTCGCAGTTGCCCCGGATAATCAAGGCGCGGGCTGCTTCGTCCAGCTCGTCCATTTCCAGCTTGTCTGCACCAACTAATTCCTTCAGCTCAGCCACGTTAGGTTTTAACAGGTAAACACCCGCATCCGAAGCCAACCGCAGTGACTCACCCGACGTGTCCGCTATGAATTTGGCACCCTGCCGCTTGGCCAATTCTGCAATCTGTTGGTAGAAATCAGTGGGAACGCCCGGCGGCAAACTGCCGCTGGCAATAATAAACGACGGGTGCGGCTCAATTTCTTCCAGAGTATCTATGATTGCTTCGATTTCAGTAGGCATCAATTGAGTGCCCGGCATCCCGAAACGGTATTGGAGTCCGGTAGTAGTTTCGACGATATTGAGGTTCTCGCGCGTCCATTCCTTAGTTTCCACGATTCGGATCGAAACGTTCTCGGCTTTTACCAGCTTTTGCAAGCGCTGCCCGGTGGGTCCACCGGAGGTGAAGACCGCAATGGGGTCGCCGCCTAAGCGGTGGATAGCCTTGGCAACATTGATGCCACCGCCGCCTGCCTCAAAAAGGGGGGCTTTACAACGTAGTTTGCTGTCGGGTACCAGACGCTCTACAGTCGTACTTTTATCCACCGCCGGATTAACGGTGAGCGTGACGATGGGTTTCTTGGGAGGCATTTTTTCTGATTTTGAATGATTGAATTATGAATGCGGACGTCGCGTGAAGTGAATAAAGAATGTATCTTAGCTGACTTAGAAGACACACTCTCCAAATTCCCTCAATTCGCATATGTCCAAATTTATACCATTCAGAGAAGAAAGAAGAGATTTTTTGAAAAAACTCGGAACCTTTACCGCAGGCATTTCTTCAATCGCTGGTATGCCTGAGCGTTTTTCTTCTCTCCAACCAACTCCCGTTGAGCGTATGAAGGCTGCATTTATTTTATTCAATGGCGTTACCATGCTGGATTTTATCGGATTTTACGATCCGATTTCCCGTCTGAAATCGCAGGGGTATGTCCCGAATTTGAGTTGGGATATTTGCTCTTTCACTGACACTGTGCAGGATAGTTTCGGCCTGACCGTAGAGGCCACGCGGGTACGGCAGTCGCTGGATGCATACGATCTGATCTTTGTACCGGGAGGCTTCGGGACCCGTACCTTAATGAATGATCGCGATTTTTTGAACTGGCTTAAAACGGCCCAAAATGTCCCATACAAGGTGTCAGTGTGCACGGGTAGTTTGTTGCTGGGCGCAGCAGGGTTTTTGCAAGACCGTATGGCGACGACTAACTTCAAGGAATACGAAACACTGAAACGGTATTGCCCCAATGTCAAGAAAGTACGCATCGTAGAAGATCGGAATGTCATTACAGCTGGAGCCGTGGCGTCCTCGCTGGATCTTGGTCTGTATGTATGTGAGAAATTTGCGGGCGTCGAAGCCCGCGAAGCCATTCGGGCTAACATGGATTACCCGAAAGTGGAGGTGACAGTGAAAAAGGCTTCGTAGCCGGTAATGTTTGTCGGCACTATTTGATCACTGTACTTTTAAAATCCAGCTTCTTCAGGCCTTCGCTTATCTCCGGACAACTCATGAAAAGATTCCACAGCAGTCCCGTCCGGTGGTTTTCGATCATAACGATAATCGGTCCCTGATCGATGGCGAGGTGTGAGTCGGCATACCAGTTTTCAGACTCATTGAATGCATCCACGAAGCCATACTCGCTCCAAGTCTTGTCACCCAGATCATCATAGAAGTGCCGAAGAGCTTTCATGGATTTGTCAGGTGTGTAAGGAAAAGCTGACAACGCGGCGGTGGGAGTGATGGTGCCGTTGTCGTTCGTGGGCGAATGGCCCCGATAGCCGCCGGGTGTATCGCTGGAGGTCAGGCCCCAGGAATTCTCGCCGTACCCTTTAAATTTCCTGGGATTGTCCACACAATAGAGGTAGTTGATGAGGGTGTGGTTGGTGTTCTGCTCCCAGTAATCGGCGTAGCGGTCGGTGAGTCCTTTGGGATTCAAGCCTAAGAAGGAATAATGCGTAAAAAACAGGGGCCCGCCGTAATCAGGGCCGAGCGGGAGTTTCACATCATAAAATTCCCGCTTGTTCAGAAAATTTCGGCCCACGGCCCAGCCTTGGTGATAAACATCGGGCCGAATTGAATAACGGGGCGACGAAGCCGCCAGGATATACGTGATAAGTGTTTCGTTGTAGCCGCGCAGCTCAAAATCCATCGCCCAGCCATTATTGGGGCTCCAGTGCCAATACAATACCTCGCGGCCCTCACGGGTAAAGAAATCCCATTCGGCTTCCCGCCAGAGGTTATTGATACGGTTGCGAAGGTTGTTTTCGGCGGGGGTATCGTTTTTGAAGTACTGCCGGGCGCACAGCAAGCCCTGAAACAAGAAGGCCGATTCGACCAGATCGGCACCATCGTCTTTACGGCTAAACGGGATAGTCTTGCCGGTGCTGCCGTTGAGCCAGTGCGGAAAAATGCCGTGATAAGCGTCGGCTTTCTGCAGAAACATGACCATTTTGAGAAGACGGTTCACCACTGAATCACGCGGCTGCCACCCCCGTTCAGCTGCCACAACCATGGCCATCACGCCAAACCCCGTCCCACCAGTGGTAACTACCTCACTGCCATAGTTGAATGATTCGTTGCTCCGCTCACGGGCGAGGCCGCTCACCGGATGGCCAAAATCCCAGAAGTACCGGAAGGTCTGTTTTTGAACTAGTTCCAGCAAATCATCGTCTGAGAGATTTTTGGGACGGCTGGTTGGGTCGAAAGTGGGGGGTACCGCAGGGCTGTTTTTCTTTTTTTGAGCGAAAGAAGGCAGAGAAACCAGGAGTGACGCACCAAAAAATAGCGAAATATAAAAGATGTGGATTTTCATAGCTTAATAATAACGATTGCAGAGGATGGTACGAACTCTAAAACGCCCGGGCGCGCCCGTCTAAACTCTTGGCGCAGTCAGCGCAAAGGCCCTGGATAAGTAGATTGGTTTCCTGAGCACGGTAGCCAGTGGGAAGTTGAACCGCCGGGACGTGCAGATTTTCCAGACAATTGGTTTGGCCGCATTCGTTGCATTTGAAATGCACGTGATCATGATGATGATCATCCTCGGTACAGTGTTCCCGGCATAGGGCGTAGCGTGCCCCTTCGTCATCAAGCACTTTGTGGATGATGCCTTTTTCCAGGAAGGTTTTCAAAGTGCGATAAATCGTCACCCGATCGAACCGGTCCTTCAGGTCGCCTTCCAGGTCACCGTGCGAGAGGGCCGTAGCGCGCGCCAGAAAAGTTTGCAACACTTCCTCGCGGCAGCCCGTGCTGCGGAGGTTATGTTCCCTAAGCGTATCGTTGATTGTTTGTTCCATAATCTTTCTTTCTCGCGTTCAAGTACCACATGCAGGTTAGAAGTCTGATTGGCCCGCCCGGTGTGGCAAGACGAGATATTGAATTTTCAGTATTGAAACCTGAACGAATAATAATGCAACAGCGTTGCAAATGACAAAGTTTCGACCTACTTTTGCAACGTTATTGCAATTTGAAATGAAAAACGACGCATCCACCCATCTTAATCATTCGCACGGAAAAGCCGACTACGTCGGTATTGTTGGTTCGGTACTATGCCTGATCCACTGTCTCATCACGCCTGCTTTGGCCATTGGTGGCTCGCTTTCGGTGCATGATCATCCCGCGGGCGGGCTTCTGAATTATTTTTTCATTCTGTTTAACGGAATCGCCGTGTACTTCGCTACCCGCGATCACAAGATTCCGGTGCTGCGCCTGTTTCTATGGTCGGCTTTTGTGCTGTTTTCCTGCTCATTGCTCTTAGAAACTCATAATCCTGCTTTTCATCTGATGGGTTATCTGGGTTCTGCCCTGCTTATCCTTGGTCACGTATACAATCTGGTATATTGCAAGCCATGGGGAAGAGGGGAGAGGCGGTTAAAGGTCAACGGCTGACGTTGCACCGCACGGGCCCTTCTTATTTATCATACTCCACCTCATACCGGCTCAAATCCGGGCGCCGACGTTTCTTACGGTTCATCTCGTATTCAAAAATCGCTTCACCCAGGTTTGCCATAAAAGGGAATCCCACGCTGTCGTAAGCGTAAGTGTCGTCATTATAAATCTGGTTTTCGTTGCAATCAATCACGGCGGTGAGCATAAACTCGATGCCGCGCTCGAAGTCCACGATATAGGCATTGTCGAGCAGGTAGCCATAGGCGTCGCCCACCTTGTTGAACACCCGGATGTGTCGGGGCATCCGTTTCTTGCTATTACCAAATATAAAAAACTTCACGTAGCTGTCGTTGTAGTCTTCTGAATAATTCTCGGGGTAGCTCGTTTCCATCGGCAGTTGCGACATGTACCGATACAGGAATTTGTAATCGTCGGGCTTCAGGTCAAATCGTTCGGAGGGTTCCAGAGTTTCGGGAAAGAAAATGGCTTTCAGGAGTTTGTGCTGATCTTCCAGGGCAAAGTAGTTTTTCTCTGTAAAGTCGAATGGTTCGTTCACGAGTTGGCCGTCTTTCACGTACCCTTTTCCCAATCTTATGGGTGAAGAAGGCGTCTCAACTTTGTCGGCGTAGGCTAACGGCTGCTGGTAAATCACCTTACCATTTTTTTCGAAGCGCACAGGGTTGGTATAACGGTTATTTTCGGCGCTCATCGGCAATTCAAGCCGGTGCCGAATACGCGTGTCCAGATACCCCTTCTTGCGTAATTTTTCATTGAATTCTTCCTGCCCTATAAATTCGTACAACCGGTTGAAAGCATCATTGTCGCTCACCAGCAGAACTTTTCTGGCGTAGTGCGCCACCGAGGGCAGCCCGTTTTCGGCGGAAGGATCGGCGGTAACGGCAGTCTGTTCGGGACGGGCGGCTTCGGTATACATGGGCGTGAACTTGTCCAGGCCCGGCTTATTCAGTTGATTGAGTTTTTCAAAGGCCAGCAGCACGGCGGGTAGTTTGACGGTGCTGGCCGGATAGAAGTACTTATTCTTATCGACATTGTAGCGATACGTCGTGAACCGGGGTTCGTTGCGGCGGGTACGGTCTATTTTGGTGTACATGATCTGCACCCCGCGTGCATTTGGATTTTTCAGGATCTCACTGAACCATTCGGGATTTTTCAGCAGGATTTTTTCGAGAAAAGCATCCGAGAGGGGCTGGGCAGACAGGGTAGAAGTAAGCATGCAAACCAAAGCAGCCAGCAGAAGACCACTTTTTTTGTGGAAAGGTGAAATCAAATGATGCATAGGTAAGAAAGCGGTAAAAACGATACGCAAGATACGTTTATTAAACTGGATTAGGGAGGGAGCTATTGGGCCGATCTCTCATTTTTTGACTAAATAAGGCCTTTCGTGCAAAACTCCCGAACGTACTAGTCATTATATATTCACGAAAAGTACCTTTGCTTAGCGTTCAACTACTCATAGAATTTCAAAACCCAATATGGATAATAATAAAGAGCTACGCAGCCGGGGCTGGTTTGGCAAGGAAGGCAAAGATGGATTCATTTACCGCGCCTGGATGAAGAACCAGGGCTATCCGGCGGATGAATTCGAGGGGCGGCCCGTTATCGGTATTTGCAATACGTTTTCGGAGCTCACACCATGCAACGGCCATTTTCGTGAACTGGCCGAGTCGGTCAAGCGCGGCGTATGGGAGGCGGGGGGCTTTCCGCTGGAATTTCCGGTGATGTCATTGGGCGAGACGCTCATCAAGCCCACCGCCATGCTCTACCGAAACCTGGCCAGCATGGATGTAGAGGAGTCCATCCGTGCCAATCCCATCGACGGCGTAGTGCTGCTCTGCGGCTGCGACAAAACTACCCCTTCGCTGGTCATGGGGGCCAGCAGCGTGGACATCCCGACCATCGTCGTATCGGGCGGACCCATGCTGACGGGCCGCTACCGGGGCAAAAGCATCGGCACGAGCGACGTTTGGCGGTTCAGCGAGGCGTTCCGTCAGGGGCAAATGACCCAGGATGAATTCACCACCGCCGAAGCCTGCATGTGCCGTAGCGCAGGCCACTGCGCCGTGATGGGTACTGCTTCTACAATGGCCTGCATGGTGGAGTCACTGGGCTTGACTTTACCTGAAAACGCGGCCATTCCGGCGGCGGATTCGCGCCGTAAGGTGGCTGCCCATCTTTCGGGACGCCGCATCGTGGACATGGTGAAGGAAGACCTTCGTCTATCGCAAATTCTGACGCGCGAGGCCTTCGAAAACGCTATCAAGATCAATGCTGCCATTGGTGGTTCCACCAATTTCGTGATTCACCTGCTGGCCATCGCGGGCCGCATCGGTGTAGACTTGAAACTGGACGATTTCGATCACCTGTCGGCTGACATTCCGCTGCTGGCCAACCTGCAGCCATCGGGCGGGTACTTTATGGAAGATTTTTATTACGCAGGCGGTTTGCCGGTGGTGATCAAAGAGCTCCAATCGCGCCTGCACGTCAATGTAATTACCGCCAATGGTAAAACGATGGCCGAAAACTGCGCCGACGCCGAGTGCTTTGATCCCGAGGTGATCGGTACTTTGGAAAAACCCGTGAAAGACCTGACCGGGCTCGTCGTGGTGAAGGGAAACCTGGCCGTGAACGGCGCGGTACTAAAACCCTCCGCTTCGCTCAAGCCCGAATTGATGCAGCATCGCGGCCCTGCCCTGGTGTTTGAGGATATTGATCATTACAAAGCCCGTCTGGACGATCCAAGTCTCGACATCGACGAAAATACGGTGATGGTGTTGAAAAACGTCGGACCGAAGGGTTATCCCGGTATGCCCGAGGTTGGGAATATGTCCATTCCAAAGCGGCTTTTGGAGAAAGGCGTGATGGATATGGTGCGCATTTCGGACGGTCGCATGAGCGGCACGGGATTCGGAACCGTAATACTTCACGTATCGCCCGAGGCAGCGGTCGGCGGTACTCTGGCTCTGGTTCAAGACGGCGACATGATAGAACTGGATGTGAAAAACCGCCGTCTTCATCTGGACGTGTCGGACGAGGAACTGGAAAAACGTCGCGCCAACTGGAAACCGTTGGAATTAGGCTACAATCGTGGCTTTGTCAACCTTCACATTGAGCGCGTGATGCAGGCCCATGAAGGGGCTGACATGGATTTTCTGCGTGGTGGTTCGGGGGATAAAGTGACGCGGGATTCGCATTGAGGTAGTTCATGAGTTGAAAGTTCATGAGTTCAGGGGTTAACACTTTGATGAATCGGACTCTGTGATCCTACAACTCTTAAGCTCATAAACTTTCAACTCAAATGAATAAGCTTTTTACCGATCAGGTCGCCATCGTGACCGGAGCGGGACAGGGGATAGGGTTTGAAATTGCCCGGCAACTGGCCGGGCAAGGCGCATCGGTGGTACTGAACGACGCTGATTCTGAATTAGCTACTAACGCCTCAGCGACTATTGTCGAGGCAGGAGGCCTGTGCCTGGCTGTCGCCGGAGATGCTTCGGATGAGGGTATTATCGGCCAAATGATTCAGACGGCCGTCGAGAACTACGGAAAACTGACCATCGTCGTGGCCAATGCGGGTATTACGCTGTTCGGAGATTTCTTCGACTACCCGGCGGCCGACTTACGACGGGTACTTGACGTAAACCTGGCGGGTTCGTTTCTGCTCACGCAAGCGGCGGCGCGACAGATGCGCCACCAGAAATCCGGCGGGCGTATTCTACTGATGTCGTCGGTAGTGGGACATCAGGCGCACCAGAATTTGGCGGCCTACGCCATGACCAAAGCCGGACTGGAAATGCTGGCAAAAAACCTAGTCATCGAACTGTCTCCCCACAATATCACCATCAATACCGTGGCCCCCGGTGCTACGCTCACCGAACGTACTTTGCAGGATGATCCAACTTATCAGGATGTGTGGTCTGCCATTACGCCAACGGGTCGCCCCGCCAGGCGGGAAGACATTGCTCACGCGGCTCTATTCCTGCTTTCGCCGCTTTCCGGCCACATCACTGGCCAGAGCTTGGTTGTGGATGGTGGCTGGACATCGGTGAGTCCGCTGCCGGATTTAAGCGGGATGGGAGAAAAGAAGAAAGAGGATTGAATGAGGATCGAGTGGAGGTTGTGGGCACTTAACTAAGCCCCATTTTCGCCTTACTATATTTCAACGATTCCACGTTATTGCTTTCCTCTGCGGCCAGACGTTCGTCAGGGGAGAGGTGAGACACGCGGGGTAGTTCAGTCTTGAATTTGTTTTTACGCACCATGCGCAGGGTGTCGGCGACGTCTTCGGCCGGAACTACCTGCATGGCGGGCCAGTAAGCTTCGGTCAGTACGGGGATCTGCAGCGGATCGCGGGTGATCATTTCCAGGCTGAAATTCACGTTAGGATTATACTTCTTGCAAATCCTCACCATTTCGGGCAAATCCAAGATGCCCTCTCCGAGGGGTACTTCCGAGAGCAGGAAGCCGTCTTCGTACTCGCGGACGCCCATGTCTTTGACGTGGGTACTTAGCACAAAAGGCGCGAGGGTGTTTACGACCTCCATTGGTTTCTCGAGCAGGGCGATGCTATTGCCAAAGTCCAGCGTTACGCCTACGGCGTCGCTGCTGATTTGCTTAATGAGCGCCGCCAGCTCGTCGGCCCGCCAGTCCTTGTGGTTTTCCACGGCGAGTTTGACGCCTAGTTTTCGGGCGATGGGTTCGGCCAGTTGCAGGGCGGCGACGGAATTCTTCTTGAACTCTGCGATGGCTTCCGGACTGTGGAAATTTTCGTAACGGCGACCGTTCATGCAAACGGTGCGGAAAATGCTTACGCCCGCTTCTTTCGCTGTTTTTATTTCCTGCTCTAATCGCTTCGCTTCGTCGGCGCTGTGCGGCAGACTGATCGAGCCTTCGAGGTACATACCCGTCTTATCGGACAGGCTGCGGAGTTTTTGGGCGATTTCGGGGGTCCAGTCACGGACGGTAGTTTGCACACCACCCGCGCCGATTTGATGGCAGTTTTCCAGCAAATCGACGGCGTCCTTGAAACCAGGGTACTTTGCACTCGGTGTCTTGGAATTCCAGCGGCTGGCGTAAGAATGCACCACGATTCCCATCGAATGATTTTTGAAAACCTCCGGCATTTTTCCAAAAGAAAAAACCGCCGCCCCTAAGGCCGAACGCTGCAAAAAATCCCGACGGGTCAAAGAGGCATCGAAGCTCATAGGTAGTTTTTGGATTAAAGATTCATTCACTAAATTTCATCACTCTTTTGCCTTTCCGGCTTCGATATGCGCGTCCAGCTCTTTGGCTGTCCAGGGAACTACGCGTCCTTGTGAAGTAAGGCGAGTAGTGCCAACGGTGCGCCGACCGACGGCACCGGCGTCATTGCCCCATTCATTGCGGATGTACGTCAGAATGGCCGTGAGGGCTGCGTCGTCCATGGTCGAATGGGCGGGCATCACGGGCAGGATTTCAGGAGTATCGTAAGTTTTGCCCATCACGTCCACCGGACCTTCCATGCCGTGCAGAAGAATAAGCGATAGTCTTTTCTCATCGCCCAGTACCCATTGCGAGCCGATGAGCGGCGGGGCAAAGCGGTTAATGCCCGCACCATCGGTGCCGTGGCATCCGGCGCAGGTAGTCAGGTAATGCTGGCGACCGAGTGCGAATATTTTTCGATCCTCTTCACTGAGCGGATTTTTCTTCCGGGTAGTGGCAACCGTAGCCTTATGACCCGGCCACTCGAACAAAGCATCCAGCGAGGCTAGCCGCTGGCCGTCCACACCTTCCATTTTTTTGGTGAGAATATCGGGAGCCTTTGCGAGTTTGATGGGCTTCAACTTTGGATTATTGGCCTGAATGGATAGGGCGGTTAGGATGGCTTTTTCTTGCCAGGCGAAATCCGCCGACGTCCCGGATTTCTTTTTATTCAAATCTGCTAAAAGCGTAGCCATCTCGGTGGGATTTCCCTTTCTGACTACCGAAGTCGTGAGCATTTCCAGAAAAATCTCTTTATCCTGATTGTGCGCCTGCCATTCGGGTGCTTTCATCAGGGTTTGCAGGAAAGCAAATTCCTGATTTTTCAAACTACTCAGTACCGCGTCGCGAACCAGCGGCGAGTTACCTTCCTGGTCGGCGATTCTGGATAGAATGGGTAGTGCGGCTTGCGGGCTGAGTGCGTCAGCGGAAAGTGCGAGTTGCAGTGTAAATGGCTTACTTTCTTCGGCAGGAGAGAAATTGGCCAAAGCCGTTTCAAGTTGTGTTTTTATTTTAGCGTCTTTCTTCGCCAACGGTTCCAGCAAACGCAGGGCGGTGGATTTTACGAGGGTATTTTCATCCTGTAAAGCGCTGAAAAGCAAGGTTCCATCCAGTTGCTTCATGCCTTCCAGCGTCCAGAGGGCGTGGAAGCGGCCCAATGGTACTTTGCCATGAGTGACCAATTCTCGCAAGGCGGGAACGGCTAATTTATCGTTTCGTTCCACCAGCAACCGTTGCGCCTGGTCGCGCTGCCAGCCATTGACGTTGGAAAGCGTGGCGACTAATTCGGCGGACGACGCCTGAGAAAGTTTTCTGGGTTTGGTGGGTTGCCAATTTTCAGGTACCACGCGCCAGATGCGGCCGTAGTGTACGGGCTGCACCAGGTCACGCTGTATGGTTTGTTCTTTCAAGTAAGGTGTCATATAGGCCCCGTGCTGCACCAGCCCCCGGTACATATCGGCAATATACAGCCCGCCGTCGGGCGCAGAGGCTATGTGAACGGGACGAAAGCGCTCGTCGGTCGAGGCCAGAAATTCCGTACCGGGATGTGGGTCGAAGGCCGTGAGCATTAGCCCGTTTTTACGGACAACGTTCCGCTTGACGAGATTACCCGAAGGTTCGCAAACAAAAGCATTGCCGAGGTACTCGGCCGGAAACGCGTTTTCCCGATATACCAGGGGCGAACAGGCAGCCGTAAATTCGAGGAGTTGGCCCTCGTCGCCCAGCGTGCCGGGAATATAGCCCCGGTTGACGGCGGGATTGGACCGGATAGGATACACGCGGCGGTCGATGGTGAGGCCATGGTCGATGCCCGTGGTGGGCGTGTGGTGCGGGTTGCGCGAGAGGTAGTTGGGCGGTACCAGATCGGCGTGGAGTTGCGACCAGTTGTAGTTGTAGTAGAGATTGCCCTCGTCGTCGTGGCTCAGGCCCCATTGGCCCCGAAACTCGGTACTGTCGCGGAGCCATTTACCGTCGGTCAGACGGTAGCGAAAGCGGGATTTGACACTATAGTAGTAATTATCTATGCTGCGCCACAGGCCGTTATCGGCGTGTTCGGGCAGACCGTTTTTGGCGTAATCTCCGTCTACTAGGGTTTTGGTATCAGCTTTCAGGTCGCCGTCGGTATCCTGGGTAAGCCAGAGGGATTTATTTTCCGAAACCAGCGCGCCGCCCGGCACCAGAGCCAGCGCGCGGGGCATCACCAATCCGTCCAGGTAAATGGTACTCTTGTCCATCTGTCCGTTGCCATCGGTATCTTCCAAAACCGAGATACGTCCCGTTGGCTGATCTTCGGTGGAGCCTTCGATGTCGTTCATGAAGCCCCTCATTTCCACTACCCATAGCCGCCCGTCGGGATCGAACTGAATCACCACCGGGTCCTGCACCATCGGCTCGGAAGCCACGAGCTGTATTTTGAAGCCAGGCTCAATCTGAAAGGTAGCCAGTTCCTCAGCGGGTGATTTGGGCGGAGAAGGCCCTTCGGCTACACCCGAATGGGGTTGAGCGTCGGAGACTGATAGGTTAGAAGCGGGAAATAGCATTCCCGCTCCGTACAGACAAATGAAAAAGATACTTCTGAACATATTATCTTAAGGTTTATTTGTTTTATAACAACCTCAGCGTAATATGGTTAAACCTTATTCGGGGCCGGATGGATGTATCCGCTGCGGTAGGGGCGAGCCAGCAGACCGTTCAGTTCGCGGTCGCCGCCGACGATGCTGCGGGTTTTGGGATCATACACAATCGGCTTACCCGTAGCCATCGACAGGTTAGCCATGATGCAACTGGCCGTGGAAATATGGCCTTGCTCGATGTCCGCTACCGGACGGCCGTTGTTTTCAATTGCAGCCAGGAAGTCCAGCATATGCCGGCGGGTGGCGGGAGCGGCGTTCAGTTCGTTACGTTCTTCGGTAAGATCTTCGGGATATTGTTCTTTTTCGTAAAGTACATCTTTATGGATGCGCTTGCCGTCCTTGGCTTCGGGGATAAAATCGTATTGCATCGTACTGCCCCAAAGCGTACCCTTCTCACCATAGATCGTAAATGACCACGGGTAGTCGGGGTTGTTGGGCGTACCCCAAGTGCGGTGCTGCCACACACAATTGAGTCCGGGATACTCAAAAACGGCAGACTGGGTGTCGGAAATGTTGGACTTGGCGTCGGTCTGCACATAGATGCCCCCCTGCGAACTGATGCGCGTGGGCCAGCCCAGGTCGAGCATCCAGCGCACGGTGTCGAGCATATGCACGCACATATCGCCCGTGATCCCGTTGCCATACTCCATGAACGCCCGCCACCACCGGATGTGGGGCAGATTGTCGTAGGGGCGCATCGGGGCGGGCCCAGTCCACATATCATAATCCAGAAAATCGGGAACAGGTTTGACGGAAGGGTTTTCACCGTTGCGCATGTGGAAGTAGCAACACATTTCCACGTGAGCGATTTTGCCCAACAGTCCGGCGTCCACAATGTTCTTCTTGGCGTCGATCAGGTGGGGGGTACTTTTGCGTTGGGTTCCAACCTGCACCACTTTATTGTACTTGCGGGCCGCAGCGACCATCGCTTCGCCCTCCATTACGTCCACGCTGATGGGTTTCTGCACATACACATGGGCGCCGGCTTTCACGGCGTCGATCATTTGCAGTGCGTGCCAGTGATCAGGGGTGCCGATCAGGACAATATCGAGCTGGTTTTCGGCCAACATTTTCCGGTAGTCGCCGTAGAATTTGGGCACCTTGCCCGACTTCTGCCGCTCACTCACCAATTTCCCGGCTCTGGACACCTGATTTTTATCTACATCACAAAGGGCCACCACGTCCACCGGAGCCACCTGAATCAGCTTGAGCAAGTCACTGGTTCCGTACCAGCCCGTACCGATCAGGCCCACGCGGTAAGGTTTGGCGGGGTTAATGATGTCCATGCCCTGCGCCCCGAAGGCGGTGAGGGCCAATGTCGCCGAGGCTCCCTGCAAGAAGCGGCGGCGATTGATATTAAAGTTGTCCATTTCAGGTTATTAATTTTGAATTGAATGCGCTAATGAACAGCCCTTATCTACAAGAGCTACGTACTCTTGTAAAGAGCGACGGGTTGTATAAATACTATATGGGAGATAAATTTTCTGGTACGATACAAATAAGAATCGTCCACAAGGAAAAAAGAAAAAAGGGTGACAATGGGAAACTGTATCCATCCGTTTGGATAGGTATGAACCAGAAACTACCATCCTATGAAAAACTCCCTCTTGCCTGCGCTGGTACTCGGCGCGCTTTTCTTTGTCCAGCCCGCAGATGCTCAAGTACGCTTTGGCGTGAAGGCTGGCGTCAATGCTTCCAACGTCAAGTTTCAGCGCGATCCCGATTTTGACCCTCTACCGGGGTACCAGGGGGGGCTTCAGGCGGAGATCAGCTTGTCTCCGAACTTCTCCGTTCAACCCGCTCTGCTTTATGTCACAAAAGGATTCAGTTCTATGTTGGAGTTCCGTAATCAGCAGGGTACATTAACGGGAAATTTTCGGGGTACTTTCCGGCCCAACTACCTTGAACTCCCGGTACTGGTATTGTACAAGTCGCAAGTCAGTAATACCTGCAAAATTTTCGGAGGCTTAGGGCCGTACACAGCGGCGGGCCTTGGGGGTAAATCCAGTTTTAATACTCAGTCAGTAGGATTTAACCAAAAGATCCTATTCGGACCTAAAAAAAACCGTCCCGAAGGCACTTATAACCGCATGGATCATGGTCTAGTCGCAGCGGCTGGGGTAGAAGTGGGAAGAATTTCGCTGGCGGTCAATTATAGCCACGGCCTGACGGGCATCGCGCCTGTTGATCACCGGGCTGATGTTATCAGTTTCTACAACCGCAGCCTGGGCTTGACGGCGGGGTATTGGTTTGGGAAAGCGCGGATATGAGTGGTTCAAATCTTTCATTTAGTAAAAATCCCGGAACTACTTAGCTCCGGGCTTTACTTTTTCAACTAAGAACGCTGAACTAAGAATTCTCGCCCCCCGCCTCACTTACCGACTTCGTATTATCATCCGGGTGGCGGTCGATGAGCTTATTGATCGGATCGATACCCGCCTTGGTCGGCTTTTCACTCACCATTACTTTCACCGTATTCTCTTTCTTCGTCACTTTGTGTTTTTGTAAGTAAAGAAGTTTGTCTTCACCGTCTTTATTTTTCCCATAAACACCCACGTCGAACCACTGCGTATTCAGCGGTAAAGGGCGCTCATTACCCGCACTATCGGCACGGAACATCTCGGACGTAAATTTCAGCGTTACCTCATACTGCTTATCGTTTTTCTTGACGTAGGTAGCCTCGGTAGCCTTGTTCTCATAAAGCGTAATAGTCTCGAACCAATCATTGATCAGGTACTTTAAAGAGTCCGGCGTTTCGGCGCGGAAATAGCCGATTAGGTCGCGGCTCGTGGGGTAGCGCTTGTTCTTCGAATCGGGTCCGGGGTACTTCCACTCTGCCAAAAACGTGCGCAGAGCGGCGTTGACCTTATCCTCACCGATGTAGTCCTGCAAGGCGTACATGATGACCGACGCTTTGCGGTAATGGATATATTGCTGCCCTTCGGTGAGGGCCATGGGCTGCTCTTTTTTGCTCTCGCTGGAACGACCGCCCAGGTAGCTATCCATTTCGTATTTCAAAAATTTCTGCATGATTTCGGGCGGGAAACTCTGCTTCATTACCATCAGCGCCGAGTACTGCGACTGGGATTCCGAGAGCATGGCGTTACCCTTTACGCTGGCTTCGGGTACTTGGTGGCCCCACCACTGGTGCGCCACCTCGTGGGCGGTTACGTAAAAAGGCATGTCGAGATCCTCGTCCGGGTCACTGATTTTCTGGATAAAGCCGATGCCTTCCGAGAAAGGTACCGTATTGGCGAATGACTGCGCGAAACTGGAATACCGGGGAAACTCCATAATGCGCATCTGCCGGAACTGGAAGGGCGCATAGTTTTTGGAATAATAGGTCAGCGCCTTCTTCATCGACGTCATCATCTTGTCGAGGTTGTACTCGTGGCCCTTGTTGTAATAGATTTCCAGCTTCACGGGCTGACCGTTGGAGTTTTTCCAAACATCGCGCTTTACCTCATAACGGGCCGAGACGATAGAATAAAAATTGACCATCGGCACATCCATTTCGTAGTCGAAGTACCTTCGTCCGTTTTCCGTCCATTCTTTTTTCAGGTAGCCGGGTGCAATGGCGGTTTGGTCTGGGGCAGTACCAATTACCATCTTGAAACGGATGTAGTCAGCGTCGTCGCCGAAGAGGTTCTGGCTCAGACCGCGTGGGTCGTCCTGCTCCATCATGCGCTCTTTTTCGGGTAGTTTGTACTTGCGGCGCAAATCGTCACTGCTCAGTTCGCCACCTTCTTCGTAGCCTAGCGACGGGAAATAGCCGTTGTTAAAAAAAGTACCATTGTTGACGATGTCGGTATTGCCGCCGCCGGAGGTAAACCCTTTGGTGGTGAAATTGACCTTGAACTCCATCTTCACCGAGTCGCCGGGAGCCAGCGGCTTGGCCAGTCGGTAGATCGTGTAGCCAAACTTCTTCCACTCTTTGTTCACCTTTGCCCCACCATTTCCAAAGCGCAGATAGTCGGTTTCTACATCGTTCTGGATGGCTTCCTGAATATGTACATCGGCGAGGGACTTGGCCGTTTTGTTTTTTAACCAATAAAAACCCTCAGCGGTAAAGTCGCGGGTCGAGGGGTAAATCTCCACTTTCAGATTAGACTCCACGATTTTGGGTTGCGGGACGCGCTCGTATTGCTTCAACGTTTTTTCGTAGTCTACCTGCCGCTGTTCTCGCTCCTCCGAAGTGTAGTAGTCGTTGAGTTTGTTGGTGTTGTAATACACAAAGAAGCCCGTCCCGATCGTCAGAATCAGCGCCGCGAAGGCCGTGACCAGAATGGGGCGGGTCAGTCGGTTACGGCCCAAACGCAGCCGGGTTTGCAGGATGCTATCGGTACCACGCACCGCGAAAACGACCGCCAGCACAAACAGCACTGCCACGAAACCGAACCAGTAAAGTTTCAACCAGGAAAAACGGGCGAAGAAGTGACCGAATCGATTCATATCGGAATAGTCTCCCAGGCCACCGCTGTTGAAAACGACGAGCGGATGGCGTATACCCATGGCGCCCATCGTGATCATGACAATAAAAAACAGGAACATCAGCGCGTAGCCAACAAACTTACTGTTGGCCATCACCTGCACGAAAAAGGCCAGCAGGGTGTAGGCCACCAGGAACGACATCGTGGAAGTGAAAAGACTTTTGAAGTACAACCCCACCTCATAGTTGTAGTACCCCATGGCGGTTTGGACGGCCATGCCCATCAGAATAAGTACCAACAGAATGCCCGTGTACAGCAGCAACATGGCGATGAACTTGGCCGCGAGATTGACCCAATCGGGAATGGGCAGCGCATCCATGATGAGGTTCATGCTGACGGCCCGCTCGCGCCAGATGAGTTCACCGGAGTAAAAAACGATGATGACAAAGAAGAAAATATCGAACTCGCCGAGTAAGCCCAACACGTTGGCCGTGATCGGGTACGAACTCGTGCCGTACATTTTGCCAAAATAAAACGCACTGACAATCAGGTTGATCAAACCCACGCCCACGATGCCGATGAAGGGCACGTCTTTCATGGTAGTTTTGGCGTAGAAAATCGCCTGCTTCCACATCATTTTCAGGTAACTACCCGAAGTGAGAATCTGCTGTACCAGCGGAATGCGGATGCTCTCGGGGTTGAAGCGCGCTTTCTCGGCCACCACGGCTTTGGTCTTGCGCCAGCTCTTGCGCACCACGCTGAAGCTGAACCCGAAGTATGTTCCTGCCAGAATCAATACCGCAACGCCCATCCAAACCAGGCGATTCCAGAGTAGTACACCCTGTAAAGGTACCAGTTGCGTATTTTTCTGGGCGGGCGTCCAGTATTCCGTGTAATTGTCGAACGCCTGGAAACCGAAGGGATCGAGCATGGCCGCCAGGGGCTTGTTCTCGATGTCGCCGAGAATGGTGCCGGCGATTTGGTAAAGTACCAGCAGCACGATACCCTGTAAGTAAATGACGATCGTCTGGCGACTGAGCGTGCCGGCAGCGAAGTAAATAGCCGCCTGAATAAAAATATTGGTAAGGGCGAGGGTCAGGAATGGTTGTATATAGTGCCAAAAATTGAACGGCAACAATTCCTTAGCGTACCAGGATGGCTCCCAGGGCAGATGTTTCCCGACCGCAAAGCCCAGCATCAGCGCCAGCCAGACGGCGCAGAAAATAAGTACCGTCACGATAAACGAACCAATGAACCGCCCGAACAGATAATCGAACTTGGAAACCGGCGTGCTGAACATGAGCGACTCGGTCTTGTGCTCAAAGTCGCGCAGGATCGGCACGCCCATCATCGCCGAGGTGATGAAGGTCATGGCGTAAGTCATGATAGCCATGACCTGGGCGATGTTATAGGGCGAATTTTCTTTTAACTGCCCGCCCGCTCCGCCCCCAATGACGACGTACTTGGAGGTGGCGTAAAAGAAGCAAAGCAGGAAAATGATGGCGAAGTAGATGTAGGTCGCCGGGCGTTTCTTGCGGTAGTTTAGCTCGAAGCGGATGATTTCTAGTAGCATGGGAGGGTAGGTAGTTTCAAAGTTCCAAAGAGACAGAGTTCCAGAGTGTCGTTTTCAGTATATACAAATTGAAAGGCAGTTTCAATCCACTCAGGTACTTTGGTATTCTGCTCCTTTGCTACTAAAAATGTAAGAAAAATAGACATCTTCCAGATCACCCTCAATGGCTTCAAAACCTTCGCCGGGGTTAGTATCGGACAGAACATGAACGACGGGCATACCACCAACAAGTTTTTCGGAAATGACGGTGTGAGTCGTGCGCAACGTTTCCAAATCAGCCTTCGGCACGCGCTTTTCCCAGATTTTTCCGACGATGGCCCCGAGGGCTTTTTGCGGACTTCCGTGGTAAAGTACTTGTCCCTGATTGAAAATGGCCATGTCGGAGCAAAGTTCTTTTACGTCGTCCACGATGTGGGTCGACAGGATTACGATGGTATTTTCGCCCAGTTCGCTCAGTAGGTTCAGGAAACGGTTGCGTTCGGCGGGATCGAGGCCCGCCGTGGGTTCGTCCACGATGATGAGTTGAGGATTGGCCAGCAGCGCCTGCGCGATGCCGAACCGCTGCTTCATACCGCCCGAATAACCGCCCAGATTTTTCTTGCGGGCATCGTAGAGGTTGGTTTTTTGCAAAAGCGCTTTTACTGTTTCTTTCCGCTCACTGCGATTGGTGATACCTTTGAGTACCGCCAGGTGATCGAGCAGCGTTTCAGCATCGACTTTGGGATACACGCCGAATTCCTGCGGTAAGTAACCAAGCGTTTTGCGAACTTCGTCCTTCTGAATCAGTACATCAATGTCACCGAGACGAATTGAACCGCTGTCGGGTTCCTGTAAGGTGGCGATGGTGCGCATGAGCGAGGATTTGCCCGCGCCGTTGGGGCCAAGCAGCCCGAACATGCCCTGATTGATGGTGAGATTAACGTCGTTGAGGGCGTGCACGCCATTGGGGTACACCTTGTCGAGGTTTTCGATAACGAGTTGCATGAAAGGACGGTCGAGGGTTTGGATAAGTGATATACTACTTACCAAACATACACAACTGCCAAACAAACCCCAAGTTGACGGGGTGAAATCGAAATAATCAGCGACGAAACTACCTTAGGTTCGGAAGGAAAGCTCTGTGAAGACCTAGTTGCTTACTTTATTGAAGCGCATATTCTTACCCAAAAACTCGACTCCCCAATAGCCACGCACAATAATGGACTTGGGCGACGCCATTCTGACTACAGTGCGGTAGGTACGGCCGGAGTTCGGGTCATAAACCGTCCCGCTGTTCCACTCATCCGAGCCGTTAAACCGCAGGTCGTTCAGCACATTCATGCCCAGCCAGGGTCGGTTACGTAGTTTTGGATTAGGGTTTTCGGTATCGAAGTGTTTCGCCATCGGTGGAGTACCGGGCCTGCTGCAATCGAACCACACTACCTTGCCGGCGTAATGGTCGTTGACTTTGTATACTTCCACCGCCAAATCCTTTTGCTCTGACATCCAGCGGCCAATGATTTGATCGGAGGTAGGGTTGACCTCGGCGGAGCGAATGAAGAATAGTACTGATAAAAAGGCGAGAAATTTCAAGGCTTGTATTTGGTAAGTCGTGTTGTAGGTCAGAAAACGGGAAAGCCCGCCGGAAATTGCGGCAAATGTAGGCTATTTGTCCCGCCAGAAAACAAAAAAAATGGGCTGAAAGTTTTTTGGGAAAAACTACAATGGCCGCAGGGTATGCGTCAGCGTGAAACGAAGATTGTCCCGACGGTAGAGGCGTTGGGCTTTCCGGCCGAGTTGATGGATATTCATGTAGCCCAACTCTATGGCCAGGGCGGGTGAGAAGCGTTTTTCTACCGATAGAAATATCCTGTTCTGATCGAACAGATTCTGATGAAAAGTATTCAGAAAGGCTTCGTCCGATACCCGGAAGGCCAGGTTTTTACCTTTTAGGGCGTAGGTCAGCTGCGCCCGGTAACGGTGTCGGAAAACGAAGCGGTAATCGTCATCGAAACGACCCGTGTGATTTGACAAAAAGCGTTCTTCCGTACGAATCCGTCCGCTCAGAGCGAACCGCGCCGAAAGTAGCCGGCTGTAGGCTGCTTCCTGCCAGATTCGGAATTCGGGTGTGGTCGGGCGAGGCCTGGTTTCTGGAAACTGCGGGCGCTGCAGTGAGTAGGTGAGTCCGCCGCCAAAGTACCAGGTGTTGCTGGGTTTGTAAACAAAATGCAGGTGAGAGATGAACTGGTGCTGGGCGCTGTTGGAGAAAAAATGGCGGGTGTCGGCTTCCGAATGAAGGCTCCATTTCTGGTTGAAATTCAAAATATTGTAGTAGCGTATCCAGTACAGATTCTGGTGAACGATCTCCGGCTGTGCCAGCAGGGGAGAGGCAACCAGGCTCAGCAAAGCCAGTACTATTCTTTTCATCAGAAAAACAAACCGACGTTGGAAAATGCTACCGGGCCGACCGTTCCAGCCAGCGGGTACGGTAGCGCAGCAATACCCAGAGGACAAAGTAAAGCGTTCCGAGCAGTAACCCAAACTCCACGCTCAACAGCAGGGCCGTGCGGTCGTAGACACTGTTCCAGATGTCGTCGAAAAACGATTGGGTATCGTGTAAAATATCCCAACTATTCAACCGCACGATGCGGCCCAGAAAAACGCCAAAGCCACCCAACGGGAAGCTGATTAGCAGCAGGACCAGCCCGATGCTTTTGGAATAGGTGCGTCGCCAGGAACCGTGCATCCAGTAAAGCGAAACCAGCCCGTTAATGAGGCTGATCTGGGCGTAATAAAAAAGCATGATGGCGTCGTGCCAGGTAAGGTCACGGTTGTAGTCTACCGACAGGTGCACCAGGTCGGTGATCATGTAGGGGGCATTGGGAAAAAATGCCAGCCAACACACACTGAGCAGCGCAATCACCAATGGCAGCCGGCCGAATCGCTTCGAAACCGCTCGGGCCAGGAAGGCGATCAGCAGGGGAATCCAGCTCAGGAAGAGGTTCCAGTCGAGCGAAAAATCGACGGCTTCGTTAAACTGAATACGGATCCAATGAAAGACCAACGCCAGCAGACTCAGCCCCGCCAGAAGTAGCAGCGGCAGGAAGTTTGCGAGCGAAAGAAATGGCTTATTCGGTGGCTGGGCTCTGGTCGGCACGCGGCGATTTTCTTTTGTTGCGGGGCTTGCGGCGCCGTTTTTTTTCACCAGTGGAATCAGAAGTACCGCCCGTCGGTGTAGTGACGTCCGACGTAGCGGCGGCAGTTGGTGCACCATCGCCCGAAGTACCTGACGAAGCAGATTTAGAACCTTCGCGTCGTCGTGAGTCTGAGCCGCGTCGGGCATTGCCGCCCCGTGATCGCTGGTTGGAACTACCCCGTCCCCGCGAGCGGTCATTGCCACTGCTGCGATCCCCGAAAACGGGCGCCGGACCCAGACCCAGTTCTTCGGTCATGCTGATGATATTGACGCTGCGTTCCAGCAACCGCTCGATGCCCTGCACGCCGCGCTTGTCGGCCTCCCCCAGGAAGGTAATCGCCGTGCCTTTCGACTCGGCGCGGGCCGTGCGACCAATGCGGTGCACGTAGTCCTCAGGGTCGCGGGGCAGATCGTAATTGACCACGTGGCTGAGGTTGTCTATGTCGATGCCGCGCGACAGCACGTCGGTAGCAACCAGGATCGGAAAAGTACGGTTCTTGAAATCGCGCAGGACGACTTCGCGCTGCGCCTGCTCCGAATCCGACGAAATACCCTCGGCTTTAAAACCCTTGCGGCGTAGCGCCCGCACGATGGAATCGACCGAAGACCGCCGAGAAGTGAACAGTACCATGCTGGGATCGTCGGCCGCTTTGAGCAGATGAACCAGCAGGGGTAGTTTTTGATTTTCCCCGGCCATGTAAAACTGCTGGTCGATGCCGGCGGCAGGCTTTGAAACCGATAGTTGCACCTGCACGGGATCGCGCAGAATTTTCTTGGCAAAGTCCGAAATCTTGGGCGGCATCGTGGCCGAGAACATCAGCGTTTGCCGGTCGTCGGGCACCGATTTCAGGATAGCGAGAATATCGCCCACAAAACCCATATCCAGCATCCGGTCGGCCTCGTCGAGGATCAGGAACTTGATGTGGCTGAAATCTACGTAACCCAGTTGCATGTGCGCCATCAGGCGGCCCGGCGTGGCAATAATGATGTCGGCTCCCTGTTCGAGCGCCTTCCGTTGCTGGTCCCACTCGGGGCCCTTGGTGCCGCCGTAAATGGCAATGCTGGTGGCGTTACAGAAATAGCCTAATCCCTGCACTTGTCCGTCGATCTGGGTAGCCAGCTCGCGGGTGGGTACGATGATGAGCGCCGTGACCTTGTCCTGCGGATGTTGCGTGATGTAGTCGAGCGTCGGGATCAGGAACGCGGCCGTTTTGCCGGTGCCGGTCTGGGCGCAGCCAATGAGGTCTTTTCCTTCTAAAATCGGGGGGATGGCCAGTTCCTGAATGGGGGTAGTCTGGCTGAAATTCATGGCGTCCACGGCATTGAGAATGTCGCCGTGGAGGGCGAGGTCTTTAAATAACAAGGTTCAGTAAATTAAAATAAAAAGATACCGACCTTGTTTCCCCGGCCAGTAAACCGCTTTGATTGAGAGCAAAGATAGGGAATTATTTGGGGAAATAAGGTGGTACATGCACGATTACGAACCTGATTCCGGCGCAGGTACTATGCGCGTTTTTCCAGTAGTTTTATCTTTTCTTCCAACTGCTCGATCTTATCTTCCAGTCGCTTATGCTGCTTCTGCTGGTTCTCCTGCAGGATTTCAAACATTCGCAGGGCGTTGCCCTGCATCACGGTTTCTCCGGTTTGTCCTTCTTCGGGAGCAGGCTGGTGTAAGGTCACCATCCAGTCAGGATCCACCAATTCGGCGGCACTGATTCCGAACACCTCGATGAGCCGGGCAAAGTTTTTGGCAGTGGGGTAGTTTTTATCATTCTCCCAATCGAAGTAAGTACTTTGTGCTACTTTGAGCCATTCGGCTGCCTGAGTTTGGGTAATCTTTTTGTCGGAACGAAGTTTCCGAAGTTTTTCTCCTAAGGTCATGGTGAGGGCAATTTTTGAGTTGAGTTCTTTTGGGCTGTGACATTCTAGCAATAAGGTTTACATAAAAACCCAACCAATCCCAGAAGAAGTAATAGAATAAAATCGGTTTTCCCTATAAAAATTATCGGAAAATCGTAGCTTATATTCCGGGTCTTTCAGACAAATTTGCAGCCTATGCCCCAAAATGCCCTTCTCCAATAATCAATGACAAATTAGAGGAACAAAATTTACTCATAATTGGCAATCAATGAAGGAGGTAATAGCATTTTTTCTACTGGTTAGCGTGCTTTCCTGCAAAGGGCCAGACGATGATGTACTGAAGGATGAGAATGGGGTAGTCACTCGGCTACCCCATCTCTGGAAGTCTTCTACTTCACTGGATGGTGGCCGTGTGTCGGGTATGCAAGCTCAGCATACCTACAACGGGCAATATGTCCTTGCCGCCCAGAGGCCTCCACAACCCGATCAGGGCAGACTTGCCAACAGTTTGGTCCTGAAAAGTTTGGAAGATGGCAAAGATTCTTGGGTTTGGAATGACCGTTTCGATCAGACAGAGGTAGATTATACTGCCAACTATCATGTATATGCTTATCAAAATCTACTACTCTATAAAAACGCCTCTCGTTTCTACTGTATCAACCAGAAGACTGGTCAGACAGTATGGCGGAAAAAAGGGGGAGGCAACTTTGGAGGGTCAATTGGATTAGCAGGTATTGGGCCTCATTATTATTTTCCCGGCACGTCGCCCGAGCTTTATGCTAAGAATCGTTGGGAGGAGAGCATTTACCAGGGCGATATGGCCACAGGTGAAGTCAGGGAAGTCGCCAAGCTGAAAACCTTCCCCGACAGCGTCTGGCATGACCCCAGTGGCTTCGAGTGGATCGCCCGGGGGCGTAGCATCAAGCCCTTCGTGCGGGGTTCTGACACGCTGCTGCTGGTCAGCTACGACCTGCCGGTCAGTCGGCCTTACTACCAGAACACGGCAACTACTGGATATATGAGTCTCTACAATCTCACGCAGCGCAAGTGGGTGTACGAGCGGATGCCGATGCTTAGTGAGGTGAGGACGGGCGAAAAATCCGAAGTTGGTGTAGGAAATTGGCCCAACATCATCAATGACAAGGTATATTTTGCCGTTGGGATGTGGGTAGGCTGCTATGAACTAATGACGGGCAAGCGCGTGTGGTTCCTGCGCGTGACGCCATCGAGCCTGTTTAGTGATATGATTGTGGCCGAGGGCAAGCTGCTGGCCAACGGCCAGAACGCCAAACTCTACGCCATCGACCCCGAGACGGGCAGCGTGCCCTGGGTGCAACGTTCGAGCGGTTTCAGCAGTGCGCTGCACTATCAGGACGGGGTGGTGTACTATATTGAAACCAAGCTTCTGATCGCCACGCGCGTTTCGGACGGCAAGGTACTTTGGGCGCTGGAATGCCCCGATGCCTACACCGAGAACCGCACCGATTCATGGATCACGGGCTTCGTGACGGGCATACCGGGTAAGAATGGCAAAAAGGGGCGCATTTTCGTGAGTACAAACCTGAATGTGTACTGTTTCGAGGCCGCGCAATGAGGAAGCAGGGTGAATGACCTCTTTTTGAAAAGAATTAGATTGAAGAAAGGCCGCTTCCAGTATTGGGAGCGGCCTTTCTTCTTATGACTCAAAAAAATAATCCGCGTCATGCGTTTTCATTTTCCCTACTGCCTTCCTAAATTCCAACGGTAGCAAGGCTTTGGCATCCGAAGACAAATCTGCCGTGTTGTCCAGTACGTCAGATCCTGGTTTTACTTCGAAGTAATTCGATACCAGACAGCCAAACCGTCAAATTTTCTCAAGAATGAAATTTCCGTCGATTCCTAACTTCTCATGAAGTCCCTTAGCAACTTCTACGCTAATCCTTCGTTTGCCATTCATCATTTCCGAAACACGGGAGGCTTCCACGCCCAGAATTACAGCCAGATCTTTACGTTTAAGCTTCATCTCATACATCTTCAACTCGATCATACCAAGTAAAGTAGTTGGAGCTGGAAATGAAATATTATCTTTCTCATATTCCTGAATCTCCTCGGCTAGTGATCTGGCCTCTTTTTGTTTTTCAAGATCATCCCCCATTTCAGAAAGCAGAACGTCTATCTTCTCAAATGCCTGACGGTATTCTTTTTTGTTTTTTATCATGGCTACCAGTCGGTATTTATTACCCTTGATGTTGAACACATAGCGATCGTTGCCGATATAATCTACTGAATTGAAAGTATTCTTCATCGCAGCTAATGAGTTCCACTGTGCTTGCAATGAGACCTCATACCAATTAAGCAGAGCGACAAGCGCATCGAGATGTTTCTCAGCGAAGCCTGTCAGTGCAGCCTTAGCAACAATGACCATGAAAGGAATTTTGTTTCAAAACTAGTATTTTTATTCCAGAAAGTGGAACATCAAGAGCATCAAAAACAGTGAAAGCGACAATAAGCAGCTACTTATTTTCCTACAAAAAACTTTATTTTTCCCTTCACATCCCCACCAGAATAAACGGCTTCGGACTAGCGCAAAGGATAAAAACTACCACCGCCAGCCAACCCAGCAGAATGCGCCTGGTACCCAGCGGGCCGTCGTCGGCAGTTTCGGGGTGATAGACGCCCAGGAAGCGGCCCAACAGGAAGACAAAAAACAGGAAGCCCGAGTACCCTTCCCAGTCGGGACGCAGGTAAGAGACCGCGAATTGCGCGACCACGATACCGAGGCTTAGTATCAGGCCTGTACTTGGGCTATCGGTGATGCGCTTCAGGCAAATGTAGAGGAAGTAAACGTACAGCGCCAGGTAGCCCAGCAGCGTATAGTACTGATCGTCGCTGGACAGCGTGGCGAACTCCTCAGCCTTAAAAAGACCCAGTCCGGCGTAAAAGGCGAAAAGGATAAACAGCGTTGGAGCTACTACATTAAAGCGCTTTTTGCCGAGGAGCCCGTACATGATGTGGCCGCCGTCCAGCTGCCCGATGGGAATCAGGTTGAGGGCCGTGAAAAACAGCGAAATGAAACCCGCCAGCAGGTAAGGGTAGTGAATCATCTCGTAAGGGTGGGGGAGCCGCGCCGGATCGGCTACAAATTCTTTAAACCACCAGAACAGGATATTATCACCCAGGACCAGCATCCCTTCCTGATCTTCGTACACGAATTGCGCGTAGTCCAGCCCGTAGCGAGCGTACTCAGGGTGGATGGTGAAAATATACTCCGGCGGTGGCAGGTGCGTGAAGCCGTACCAAAGTACCCCTAATGCGGCCACAAAACCAGCCAGCGGTCCGGCGATGCCGATGTCAAAAAACTTGACCCGCGACCGGATGACCGACTTGATACGGATGAACGCACCCATCGTGCCGATGCTTTGCGTGAAGCCAAACCACAGCGGAATATAGTAGGGCAGCGTCACCTCCACCTGATGGATTTTGGCGACAAAGTAATGCCCGAATTCGTGGACGGTGAGGATGAACAGGAAGGGCAGCGAGAAGTTGAGGCCTTGCCACAACTCAGGCCAGCTCATCAGCTGGTCCGCCGGAAGGATGCCGAAAGAAAAAAACGATTTCCCATAAATCCACTCCGCCCCGGAGAGCGTGGTAGTTATGAGGGTAACGACAAAAAGTAAAACCTGAATCAGGGTGGTGCGGGCGCTAGGCGACATAGTCTTGCAGGAAGTCCAGCATAGTTAACGGCGGCTGCACATGGAAGGTTTGGATGCCCAGGGCGCGGGCGGCGATGATGTTGTTTTCGTTATCGTCCAGAAAAAGCGTTTCGCCCGCTTCGAGACCCGCTTCCCGCAGTACTTGCTCGTAAATGGCCGGGTCGGGCTTCATCACGCCCATTTCGTAAGAGAGAAAAAGTTTTTCAAAAAGATCGTCCAGTCGCGGCACGCCCGTAGCTTTTTCCAGAATCGTATTAACCGCCTCGATGTGGATGCTGCTGGTGTTGCTGAGCAGGAAGAGGCGGTAGTTTTCGCCCAGTTTCTGAATCATCTCGATGCGGGCGGGCGGGATATCCAGCAGCAGCGAGTTCCAGGCCGTGTCCACTACGGCATCTTCCCAGTCGGGATTTTGCAGTAGTTCACGAACGTAGTTCCGGAAACCGGCGGCGTCCAGTTGGCCCGTCTCGAACTGGCCAAAAAGCCCGGCGGTTCCAAACATCTCCACCACGTCTTCAGGATTACGCCCGCTCAGCTTGGCAAAGGAATGCGCGGCGCGCGGCACGTCGATGTCGATAATGACATTGCCGAGGTC
This sequence comes from Persicitalea jodogahamensis, assembly GCF_014651615.1. GTDB lineage: Bacteria > Bacteroidota > Bacteroidia > Cytophagales > Spirosomataceae > Persicitalea > Persicitalea jodogahamensis. The sequence goes on from NZ_BMXF01000001.1 coordinate 1,251,112, forward strand.
GAAAACGATGTTTTTAATCGGATTGTCTTTCACAAAAAATTATTCAACCACGACACCCATGTCGCAGAATTTGTCGATGCGCTGATTGATACGCTCCTCGGGAGAAAGTTGAGATAATTGACCCAGATGGTCGAGAATGACCCCTTTCAGAATGGCGGCCATGCCTACATGATCAAGGTGCGCCCCACCTAAGGGTTCCGGCACGATCTCGTCGATGAGCTTATTGGCTTTCATGTCGCGGGCGGTGAGTTTCATGGCGTCGGCGGCCTGCTCTTTGTAATCCCAGCTACGCCACAGAATGGTAGAGCAGTTTTCGGGAGAAATCACGGAGTACCAGGTGTTTTCGAGCATCATCACGCGGTCGCCGATGGCGATACCCAACGCTCCACCCGAGGCACCCTCACCGATGACGATACAAATCACCGGTACTTTGAGCATAAACATTTCCTTCAAATTGCGGGCGATGGCTTCGCCCTGCCCGCGCTCCTCGGCTTCCAGACCGGGAAACGCACCCGGTGTGTCGATGAGCGTAATGATAGGTTTATTGAATTTCTCGGCCAGTTTCATCAGCCGCAGGGCTTTGCGGTAGCCTTCGGGGTTGGGCATTCCGAAATTGCGGTGCTGCCGCTGCTTGGTATTACGTCCTTTCTGCTGCCCGATAATCATTATTCCCTGCCCGTTGAGGTTGGCAAAGCCTCCGATCATCGCCGGGTCGTCGCGTACCTGCCGGTCACCGTGGAGCTCGATGAACTCGTCGCACATGAGCTGGATGTACTCGTAAGTATAGGGGCGGTCGGGGTGGCGCGACAGTTGTACACGCTGCCAGCGGGTGAGGTTGTCAAATATCTCCTGCCGTAGTTTGGCAATTCCGCTTTCCAGCGCCGCAGTTGCTGCCGATACATCGATGGTGCTTTCTTCGGCCAACCGCCGCATATCCGCCAGTTTGTTGTCCAGCTCGGCGATGGGTTTTTCAAAATCTAGATAAGTCCGCATTTATTGTGGAATTGTTGATCAGTTTAATTTTGGAATTGTTGGAAAGCGTAGGGAGTCAGTTGTTTAGCGGGGAAGATTAATCGATTTTTATCCACCCTTAGAAGAGGAGAGGTTTTTTGTCAGGCCTGGTGATTTCAGGAAACACAAAGCAAAATTAAAAAACTCTGTTCAGTTTGGTTGTCAACATGGTCTTCTAAACGACTAAACACTTAAATAAAAGCCCTACAAGACATACTCATGGCCCCGCTCAGGGATCGTTACCTTTTCGTATCCCTTCACCGCCAGTGTATCGCGAAAGTCCCGCATACTTTGGGCTTCGCCGTGGATGAGGAAAATATTTTTCAGTTGGTTGGCGTCCTGGTTTCTTACAAAATCCAGGAGATCATCGCGATCGCCATGGCCGCTAAATACGTCAATTTTTTCAATATTCGCCAAGACCTTCTTCTGCTTACCCTGGATCGTGATGCTGTCTTGTCCGTTCAGCAAGCGCCAGCCCAAAGTACCTTCGGAGGCGTAACCGATCATCAGGATGGTGGCATAAGGATTCTCAATATTGGCCGCGATGTGGTGCTCGATGCGCCCGCCCTGCACCATGCCCGACGACGAAATAATGATGCACGGCTCGGCGTAGTTGGAGACCGCCTTGCTGGCGTCGTTGCCTTCGATGTACACCAGGTTCTCAAAGTCGAACAGCATCTCGTTGTCTTCCTTGAATTCGCGCGCTTCCTTATTCAGTAGCCGCGAGTACTTCTGGTGAATCCGGGTACTTCCGAAGCTGAGCGGACTGTCGGTGAAGACTTTCAAGGGCGGCAACTGATGGTCGAGATAGAGCTTATTGAGCGTGTAGAGCAGCGCCTGGGTACGTCCCACACTGAAGGTGGGGATGATGAGCCGCCCCGGAATTTCCACGCAGGTGCGCTGGATGACGTCCATGAGTGCCTCGCCGGGTGGCCGCATGTCTTCATGCATGCGGTTACCATAGGTAGTTTCGCAAATCAGGTAGTCTACCTGGGGGACAGGCTGAGGGTCCACGAGCAGCGGGTAGTTTTTGCGGCCCACATCGCCCGAGAAGCAGAGTGATTTCTTCTCGCCGTCCACATCGTGTACTTCCACCAGGATATGCGCCGCGCCCAGCAAGTGTCCCGCCGGGATATAGGTCACATTGACTCGGTCGGAAATGCGGTACCGCTGGTTGAAGGCCACCGGAAAAAAGTTTTCCATCGCCTGCTTGACGTGCTTCTGCAGGTACAGATCGCGGGGGAAATCTTTGACAAGCGATCCCTTTTTCTTCTTATTGGAAGCCTTGCCGTTGGCCGTGTTCAGCCGCTTCTGGTGCAGCATGGCCGAGTTTTCCAGCAGAATGCCCGTCAGCGAATAGGTGGCTTCGGTACAAACTACCTGGCCTTCAAAGCCTTCTTTGTACAGATTAGGGATATTGCCGGAGTGGTCGATGTGGGCGTGCGTGAGCAGCACCGTGTTTATGAGGGTGGGATCAAAGGGGAAAACGCTTTTTTGTTTGTCGTAAAGGGCTTTTTTCTGCTTTTCGTTCAAGTCAAAATTTAGGCCGCACTCGATCAGGATTCGGTAATCGTCCACTTCGAGCAAATACATACTGCCCGTCACCTGTTGTGTGGCTCCCCAAAATGTTAATTTCATAGAAATAGCTTTAGGCTACAAGCACCATGCTATATGCCTTGGTATACTGTTAATCAAACAGATACTTGTTTTATACTTTGTTTTCTTTTACAAATTTCGAGAATAATGGCAACTATCCCGTCACAGCACTCTGAATTATTTTTTAAATCCTTTGTTACGAAGCGATTAGATGTTCTTGCAGGGCTGCCGGGCCAGAATCGTTCTGCGGTGCCTTCTGAAATCCTCCCGCTCAGGTGTTTCTGCGAACCGACTAGCTCTGCTGGTATTCAGGCAGAACAGCAACGTCTGCAATGATACGCATCGGTCACGTTCAGGAAAACCACCGCAGCACCAGAGTCCAGTCCAGCGTAATGCCTTTGTCCCTGAACTCAAGAAGATAAACTGCTCCCGCCAAAACCAGGTAGCTGATAGCCAGCCACTTTTTCTTTTGCTCGTATTGTGGACGGTTGTGGTAGTACTCATACACCATCGAGGCCGAAAAACCCGTCACCATCAAAAGGATACAGAAAACTCCCGCATCCTGCCGGTAGTGGTGGTAGAGGTGCAGGGCCGGGGCACCGAGCGCGAGGTAAAGCAGCCAGCAGCCAAAACCCGCCCGGTAAAGAAATACACTGAGCCGCCGGTCGTTTTTTATGTCCAGGATTTCTTCGAGCATGGTAGTAACGCTTATTTTGTTGCGTCTTGCCCGACTAGGCAAGTCGTGGCACAAGCTGTTTCAGCATACCACAAAAACAGGTGAAGTTAGCAATCTTCGTAAACATCTCCAACAATCCCCCAACGCTGGCGGATTTCCTTTATTTTTGCGAGGTCGCGCCATGAAAAATGAATAATCTATCCCACCCCGTGTCCCAAAAGCCTACCAAGTTCTTGATTCTGCGCTTCTCGTCCATCGGCGACATCGTCTTGACGACTCCCGTCGTGCGGTGCCTGAAGCAACAGTATCCTGATGCGGAGGTTCATTACTTTACCAAAATTCAGTACCGATCGTTGCTGGAAGAGAACCCGTACATTGACAAGGCGTGGTACCTGGATGGCAACCTGGGCGAACTACTTCCCCGGCTGCGCGGTGAGCAATTCGACTACATTATCGACCTGCACACCAACCTGCGCACGTTGCGGATCAAACTTTCGCTGGGCGTGCGCTCGTTCAGCTTTCCGAAGTTGAATACGCAGAAATGGCTGCTGACGAATCTGAAATTCAACGTCATGCCATTGGTCCATATTGTGGATCGCTACATGGCGACGGTCACCCCGCTGAGTGTGTCCAACGACGATCAGGGGCTGGACTACTTCATCCCTTACCGCGACGAGGTGGAACGCGACTGGTTGCCTGCCACACACCGCGCAGGCTTCGTGGCGTACGCCATCGGCGGCCAGCATGCCACCAAACGGCTGCCCCTGGCGCGCATGATCGAACTTTGCCAAAAGATTAACTACCCGACCATACTACTGGGCGGAAAAGAAGACTTCGAAACGGGCGAAGCCATCAGGCAGACGCTGGGCGATACGCTTATTTTTAATGCCTGCGGAAAGTGCAACCTCAACCAGTCGGCCTCGCTGGTGCGGCAGTCGGAGTTCGTCTTTACGCACGATACCGGCCTGATGCACGTCGCGGCGGCATTCAAGAAAAAAGTCTATTCGATCTGGGGCAACACCACGCCGCTTTTCGGGATGTACCCTTACCAGACTCCGCACGTCATATTGGAAAACAACAGCCTCTCCTGCCGTCCCTGCTCCAAGATCGGTTACGCAAAATGTCCGAAAGGCCACTTTAAGTGCATGAATGAACTCTCATTCGATTTTGAGATCAAGGAGCTTCGGGCGCGGAACTAGTTTTTGCCGTGCCATTTTCGTCCACATTCAAGGCGTAGTTGGGGAGACGGGCGAGCCGCCCGTACCACATCCGTTTATTCCATGGCCTCTTGCACCAACTGCGTGAGCGCCACAAAATCCGCAACACTCAATTGTTCGGCACGTTGGTCGAGGTAGGGCGAGTCCAGTTCGACGCCCAGGGGTTTCAGGGCGTTGCGCAGGGTCTTGCGACGCTGGTTGAAGCCCGTCTTGATCACCCGGAAAAAGAGCTGCTCATCGCAGGCCAGCTGCATCGTCTCATTGCGCAAAAGCCGAATCACGCCTGACTGTACTTTGGGGGGAGGATCGAAAGCGCCCGGCGGCACGCTGAAAAGATATTCGATGTCGTAAAATGCCTGCAGGTACACGCTCAGGATACCGTACTCTTTGTTGCCGGGAGGCGAGGCAAGGCGCCGGGCCACTTCTTTTTGCAGCATACACACGATCTCAGGCACCTGATCGCGCTGGTCGATGATCCGAAAGAAAATCTGCGAAGAAATATTGTAGGGGAGATTTCCAATAATGGCGACTTTTGCCTCCGTGAGCCGGGAAAGATTCCAGCGCAGGAAGTCGCCCTCGATCACGCGGGGCGCGAGGGCAGGGTAGTGCTGCTTGAGATAGGGTACCGAATCGCGGTCGATTTCGATGACGTGGGTTTCGTAGGCGTCGTTTTGTAGTAAATACTGCGTCAAAACCCCCATGCCGGGGCCAATCTCCAGTACCGTCTGGAAGCCCTGATGGGGTACCAGGCTGTCCACGATGCGCCGGGCAATGCTCAGGTCGCGAAGAAAATGTTGGCCGAGGGATTTTTTAGGGCGAATTTTCATTGGTTCAGTTTAGGCACGAAGCGGCAGGTGGAACTTTTCAGGTTATCAGACAACTTGCGCTAAAATTACGGCTAATTTCGTAGTATTAACTCGTCAGACCATTTGCGACTAGATTTGAAAAGCCGTTTTCTGATCGTTAGGCAATTTCTGACAACCTTGTATTTTTTTTAACTCACGGTTGATTTTGGGGAATCTGACTGTCTATTGTCTACTGTTCATAATCCATTGAAAAATTGGAAACGCTAACTTCTTCCGTCGACTGGAAATCGGTCAATACTACACTGGAACACCTGCGGCTGATTGGCATCACGCTGGATCTGGATCTGGTAATTCAGTCCGTCAGTCCTTACCTTTTGCGAAAAACGGGTTGGGAAGAGGCTGACCTGCTGGGCAAAAACCTGCTGGACACGCTGATTCCTGAAGCCAGCCGAGACGAAGTGAAAGACCTGCTGGAAGACGGCGTATATCGCGACGTCAGGATCGACCGCCGCGAAATTCCGTTACGCACCAAGACGGGCTCCCTGCGCACCGTGACCATCAATTCCTTTCTGGTCAGGAAAGAGGAAGGTTTCCCCGTGTCGTTCACGATCGTCGGCGACGACATCACGCGGCGACTACGCATGGAATCAGCCCTGTCGCGCTCCAACGGCCAGTTGCAGGATCTGGTGGACAATACCAGCGACGTCATTCAGCTCATCACCCTGGATGGTAAGTTCATTTTTGTCAACCGGGCGTGGCGCGAAGTAGTAGGCTACACGCAGGACGAAATTTCGGCGATCACACTGTACGATATTTTGCACCCTGATTACAAACAAAGTACCCTCGACCAGCTGGCCCGCATCCAGCGCGGGGAGCCGGTACCGGATTTCGAGACGGTGTTCCTCAGCAAAGGCGGTCGCAAACTCTTCCTGACGGGCAGCGTTACTTGCCGCTACGACCACGGTAAGCCCACGGCTTACCGCTGCATCCTTCATGATTTTACCGAAAAAATACGGGCAGAACGGGCGCAGAAGCTTTACTACAGTATCGCCAACTGGACCATCAGCACCGATAACCTCGAAGAACTGTACGGCAATATTCATGAGGAGCTGGGTAAGATTATCGACGTCCGCAATTTTTTCATTGCCCTCTACGACCAGTCCAAGAGTTTTCTCTACTTTCCGTACTATGTAGATGAGTACTTTCAGGGACTGCGCTTCACCAAGCGTCGGTTGGGCAACGGTCTCACGGAGTACGCCATCGCATCTAACCGCCCGCTGTTTCTGTATCACGAAGACATCGAGCAACTGGCCCGAACCAATAGCCTCTACCTATACGGAACGACGCCGGAGGTACTTCTTACCGTTCCGCTCCGCATCGGCGACCGTGTGACGGGGATCATTGGGGTGAAGTCGTACGACAACCCCAACAACTATGACGCCCGCGACCTCGAACTACTGGAATTTATCTCGGGGCAGGTGGCCCTGGCCATTGCCCGGAAACAAAGCGAGGAAGAACTGGCCAAGTACGCCGCCCGGCTCAACGCCATTTTCGACAGTAGTTCGCACCTGATCTGGTCGGTAAACAAAAGTTTGCAGCTCACCTCATTCAACAAAAACTACTCCAATCTTATCGAGAGTCAGCTCAACACGGCACCCGCCTTATACGTAAGTACCGAAAAACTGGGCTGGCGGATGATGAGCCCCGACAACCGGCGGGAGTTGGAGCGGCGCTACCGCGATGCCTTCCGTGGGAAGCTGCAGTACTTCGAAATGAAGATCCACACCCGGGAGGCCACGGAACTCTGGTTCGAGTTTTATCTCAACCCGATTTTGTTCGAGGGAGGCGTGATTGAGGAAGTGTCAGGGATTGCCCGCGACGTGACAAGGCGCAAGAACGCCGAGCTGTCACTCCGCCAAAGTGAGGAGGTCTTCCGGGGGATATTCGTCAATCTGCAGGACATCTACTGCCGCATGGACCGTCAGGGCATCATCACGATGATCAGCCCGTCGGTACTTAAGCGCACAGGCTACACGGCAGAGGAAGTGCTGGGTCGGCCGATTACCGATTTCTTCGACGACCGGCAGCTCATTCACCGCGCCCTGATGAAACTGCGCCGCGACGGCAGCCTGCGCAACATTGAGGGAAATCTGCGCGTGAAGGGCGGCAACATCAGGCAGTTCATGTTCAATATGCTGATGTTCAACGATGAACACGGGCGGCCCTCTGAAATCGCCGTGCTGGCCCGGGACATCACGGCCCTCAAACGCAACGAACTGGAACTCCTCAAAGCCAAAGAGCAGGCCGAACACTCGCTCAAAGTAAAAGAAGGCTTCCTGGCCAACATGAGCCACGAAATCCGCACGCCCATGAACGGCGTGATCGGGATGGTGGATCTACTGATCAATACGAAGCTTGATGACGAGCAGCGCGACTATATTCAGACCGTCAAGCGCTCCTCCGAGACCTTACTGCATATCCTGAACGACATCCTCGATCTGTCCAAGATCGAGGCGGGCAAGATGGCCCTGCACGAACTGCCGCTTTCGCTCGAAGAGTTAATGGAGAAGCTGGTGTCGCTCTTCGCCCAAACCGCCCGCAACAAAGGCAACACATTGACCTATAAGCTTGGCCCGAAGCTGCCGAAATACGTGATTGCCGATCAAACACGGCTGCTTCAGATTTTGTCGAATCTGACCTCCAATGCCCTGAAGTTTACAGAAAACGGTGAGGTGCGGATTAACGTCAAACTGGAAAAGAAAACCGGCAAGACCAACCTGATCAAAGTGGAAGTGTACGACTCCGGAATTGGTATTTCGGAAGAGGATCAGCAAATGCTCTTCACTTCTTTTACACAGCTCGACAATTCCTCGCAAAAATCGTACGGCGGTACGGGCCTGGGCCTGGCTATTTCGAAGCAGCTTTGCCAACTCATGAATGGAGACATTGGCGTGGTGTCCGAAACAGACGAAGGCAGTATGTTCTGGTTCACTTTTGAAGCCAAAGAAACGGCCATTGCTCCTTCGTCGGTAATCGAGAAAGAGGAAGAGGCTTTCATCGACGATATTTTTGAGAGCTACCATCCTACGATTCTGCTGGTGGATGACAATATGGTCAACCGAAAGGTGGCCAGCGAAATTCTGAAAAAATCAGGCTGCGTGGTTGATACCGCCGAGAGTGGTTTCGAGGCCATGGAGAAGATGGAGCGCGTGATGGCCTCGCCCGACGAATACTACGATATCGTGTTTATGGACATTCAAATGCCCGATATGGATGGTGTCGAAACTACCCAGAAACTTCGGGAAAAGTACGGCAAGGGAACGCCCGATAACCCCTTCCCGCCCGTAGTGGCCATGACGGCCTACTCCATGAAGGAAGACCGCGAGCGCTTCCTGAGCCAGGGGATGGACGACTACGTGGCCAAGCCCATCCGCGCCCAGAAACTGATTGCCAAGGTGCAGGAACTCATCGGCAAAGTACCTGATCGGCAGATGACGGATAAGCAGCTCGCTCTGGCCAAGGAGATAGCCCTGCCCGTGCTGGATCGGGAAATCGTGAACCAGCTCAAGCAAATCGGAGGTAAAGAACTGGTGCTGTCGGTGTATGATGACTTTGTCAACGAATCCAACGAATTGGTGGGGGAAGCCCTGACTGCCTACGAGCAAAATGATATCCCGACCGTAAAAAGTCATCTTCATACCCTGAAAGGCAGCGCGGGGACCGTGGGGGTAATGCAGGTTGCCGATATTGCCCGCGACGCCGAAGGGCGCCTCAAGACCAATGATACCAGCACCCTGGCCAAAGCTCTGCCGGAGTTGCAACTTGCTTACGGGAAGTTTTTAGAAAACTACAAGGTCTGGCTTGATGAGTGGTTGTAAGGCTTTGCGCACAAACATGGCACGCTAGTTGCTAACGGCCCAACCATAAATTTTGTAAGTACCGATAATGAAAGACGAGTCGCTTCCGGGCGACTCGTCTTTTTGTTTTTTTGACCTCTCCCGACCATTCAACGGGCCCTAGTAACTTTTTGGCATAGTCCTTGCTCCTCACTGTTTCAACAATAACTGCCTGCCCATGCAGGTGCCTGCACACACTAATAGATTGACAGAACCAAACTCCGGGCTCAGCGGTCCAGACCATTGTCTATTTACCTTTTTTATTAGTTTTTATTACAACTATTGATGTATGGAAGTTAAATCTACCTCGTTGGTGGAGATCAATCCCTCACAGGCCATCGGCCTGCGGGTTTTTCTCGCCTTTATGTATTTAATGCTGGCCAGCGCCGCCAGTTATGCCCAGGTTTCCGGCACCGTTTTCCGAGACTTCAATGCCAACGGCGTCCAGAACAACACTACCAGTTTTAGGGAAACCGGAGTGCAGGGCGTCACCGTCAAAGCATATAACACCGCCGGCGCGCAGGTGGGTGGCGATAAGGTTACTGATGCCAACGGAGCCTATTCCTTTACGGGCCTGACTCTGCCCGTTCGGGTGGAGTTCTCGGGTTTAGCGGCAGGCGACTTTCCCGGTGCACAGGGTAGCGGCAGCGGGACGAGTGTGCAGTTCGTTACGGCTGCTTCGACGGCAGTCAACTATGGCATAAACTACCCGTCGGATTATTGCCAGGCGGTTCCCCCATTGTTTGTTCCCTGTTATGTCAATGGTGATCCCACGGGTGGCGGCACAGCGGGGAGCCTGGATGCGCTCGTCAGCGTGCCTTCCACGGCCAGCGGCACCTCGCCCAGCCCAACCAAAATTGCGCCTGCATCCGCAGTGGGGTCAGTATGGGGAATGGCCTATCACCGCACATCTAAGCGGGTAATGACCGCTGCTTTCCTCAAACGGCATGTGGGGCTGCTTGCCGCCGGGCTCGGGGGAATTTACAGTACAAACCCCGCTACCCAGACGTCGTCCCTTTATGTGGATCTCGAAAATGCTCCTTATAGCATCAACCTCGGTCAAAGTGTGCTGGGTACCAGAACATTGCCTGCCAGTGCATCTACCAGTAGCAATGATGCCACTGCCTTCGATGGAGTAGGTAAGCTCGGGCTTGGGGGGCTGTCCTTATCGGAGGACGAAACGACCCTTTTTACCATCAATTTATTTGAGAAGAAACTAATTAAGATGAATGTCGGCAGTCCGTTGAAACCTTCCCTTGCGGCGGCGGATGTGACAAGCTATACGATTCCCGACCCAGGCTGCACCAATGGCGTGGCCCGTCCATTTGCGGTAAACTATTACAGAGGTAAGGTATATGTTGGGGTAATATGCAGTGCAGAAACAAGCGGCACCCAGAGTAACCTGCGCGCCTATGTCTACGTTTTTGATCCCGTCGCGAACACCTTTAACTCTACCCCGGTAGTCAATTTTTCGCTCAACTACCCCAAAGGAAAAGTACACACCTCTGAAACTCCCGACAGGTGGATGCCCTGGATCAGCCAGTTCAGCGGCCTATACCTGGGCACTGTGGGGCCTCCACCACTTCCAAGAGCCATGCAGCCTCAGCCCATGCTGACGGACATCGACTTTCTGGACAACGGCGACATGGTACTTGGTTTTACAGACCGGGCCGGCCATCAATTAGGCTACAATAACCGGGGAACGTCGGGCAACAATTTATACAACGGCTACATAGGAGGTGATATCCTGCGGCTGAGCAAAACCGGGGCTTCTGCCTGGACTCTGGAATCTGGAGGCCAGGTAAGCGGTCTTACGGGTAACACCACCAATAATCAGGGGCCCGGAGGAGGTGAGTTCTATTCCCAGGAAGTATATATTCAAAATAGCACAGCGGTCCACGAAGAAACCTACATGGGTAGTTCAGTCTTCATTCCCGGGCAAACGGAAATCGGCGCCATTGTGATGGACCCTACCGGAGTATTTACAGGGGGCTTCAAGTGGTTTTCCAATACGAACGGAACTACCAATAGATCTTATGAGGTGTACTCTTCTACTTCCGTCAACAACCAGACTTTTGGTAAGGCCAACGGTTTGGGGGGCGTCGCGCCGGGCTGCGACCCGGCTCCGATCGAAATCGGAAACCGGGTATGGAACGATCAGAATAAAAATGGTATCCAGGATCCGAATGAGCCTGCGCTCGTGGGCGTAACCGTAGCCTTGTACGATTCTACCGGAGTGTTGATCCCTAATGCTACGGTTGTTACCGATGCCCAGGGACGGTACGTTTTCTCATCTGCTACCGGTACAAGCAATGCCAACACCAGGTTCAATTTGCCAATCACGCCGCTTACCAAGTACCAGGTAAAAATCACGGCTCTTGGTAGCGATGCCTCAGTTACAGGCTTAACGCTCACGGGTGTGTCGCCCGTTACACCCGGTGAAACCGGCACTACCAACACGGGAGCGACAATCAATAACAACGACGCCAAACTGGTCGGTGGCCAGCCTACAGTTGTTTTCAGAACTGGTGCGGCAGGTCAGAATAACCATACCTATGATTTGGCCTTATCATGCATCCCGCCTGTCGTGTCCTTCAATACGAAGGCGCAAGTAGTGTGTGAAGGAAGCGTTGTCCAGCCTTTTGTCGCCACGGTTGTCAGCGGTACGGTCAGCACCAGTAATTTCTTTGGGCCTCTTGCTGACACGACCAGCTCGCTGGGTGCTTCTATCGGCACCGGGCTGACGTTGACCCCAGCCGGCAGCGCGCAATTGCCTACTCCGGGCGCCACGGCTTACTTCGCCCTTGTAGTGCAGGGGGGGCAAGCCCTGTGCTCTGACACGGTGTTTGTAAGCTTGAAGATTAACCCGAAACCCGTCCTCAGCGTGAGCAATGCAGCAATCTGTGCGGGCCAGAGTATAGATTTAACTGGGTTAGTCTCAGGTTATGACACTTTGCAAAGTGTAATCTTCACCCAGGGCAGCGTGGCTGGTCCAGCCGTAACTTCGCCGGCTTCATTTTTGCCCGCATCGACAACGGTACTATTCGTGCAAGCGATCACTTCTCAGGGCTGCCAGGACACAAGACAGCTTACCGTGACAGTGAACCCGCAACCCAACGCCGGATCTGATCAGACTCTGGTTTGTAACGGAATTATTTCACCATCGAGTACTGTACTGTCAGGTGCTCCACTTGGTGGTACCTGGTCCAATGCTACAGGTAATCCCACTGTGGCTACATTCACTCCCAATATTGCCGTGACGTTGGCGGGTAATCTGAGTGCTGGCACTTACAATTTTGTCTATACCGTGGGTAGCTGCTCCGATACGGTAAGGGTGGTTGTGCCTGATTGTCAGAATTTCTGCATTCCCCCAATACTGACTGCCACGATCCCCGGAATACAAACCATCTGCGAAGGCACATTACCTCTGGCTCTGGAGGCTACGGTTGCAGGGGCAATCACTGGGAGCAGCTTTTACGGGCCGTTTTCTGATACTACGGCTATTTCGGGTGCTCCTATCAACACCGGTCTGAGCCTGACACTTGACGCAAATCTGTTACCAACTGCTGGTGATACGGCATTTTTTGCTCTGGTAGTAACAAATAACCTGCTGTCGTGCGCGGATACGGTGTTTTTCGGTGTTGCGGTGAACCCAACTCCCGTGCTATCGGTGAGCGACACGTTGGTGTGCGTGGGTTCGGTAATTGATCTTACATCGCTGGTTGCTGGATTCGACACATTGCTGAACGTAGGCTTCGATCTGGGTGGCATCGCTATCGGTAACCCGACTGCATTCGTGGTCGATACCACAACGACATTAGCCATATCTACTCTCAACCTTCTGGGCTGCTCTGACACGACTCAGCTGACGGTCAAAGTCGGTCCGCTATTGGATCTTGCGCCGTCGGTGAGCGACACTTTGGTGTGCGCGGGTTCAGTGCTGGACCTGACTTCACTGGTCTCGGGCTTCGATACACTGCTGAATGTAGGCTTTGATCTGGGTGGCATAGCGGTAGGCGACGCTTCGGCTTTCGTGGCCGACAGTACGGTGACGCTAACCGTAACTGCCTCCACCGCGCTGGGTTGCTCGGACACGACGCAGCTGACCATCAATGTAAACTTGCTGGACATCGCCGCGAGCGACACGCTGGTGTGCGCGGGCTCTGTGATCGACCTGACCGCGCTGGTGCCGGGCTTCGACACACTGCTGAACGTGGGCTTCGATCTGGGCGGCATTGCCGTGGTCAACCCGACTGCCTTCGTGGCTGACAGCACAACTACCTTGACGATATCAGCCTCCAATCTGCTGGGCTGCTCTGACACGACGCAGCTGACGGTCAATGTAAACTTGCTGGACATTGCCGCGAGCGACACTTTGGTTTGCGCGGGCTCGGTGATCGACCTGACCGCGCTGGTGCCGGGCTTCGACACGCTGCTGAACGTGGGCTTCGATCTGGGCGGCATCGCCATCGGCAATCCGACTGCCTTCGTGGCTGACAGCACAACTACCTTGACAATATCAGCCTCCAACCTGCTGGGCTGCTCGGACACGACTCAGCTGACGGTCAACGTCAGCCCATTGTTGAACCTTGGCTCGTCGGTCAGTGACACACTGGTTTGCGCGGGCTCGGTGATCGACCTGACCGCGCTGGTGCCGGGCTTCGACACACTGCTGAACGTGGGCTTCGATCTGGGTGGCATCGCGGTGGCCAACCCGACTGCCTTCGTTGCCGACAGCACGACGACTTTAACTATCACGGCCTCCAATCTGCTGGGCTGCTCGGACACGACTCAGCTGACCATCAATGTAAACTTGCTGGACATCGCAGCGAGCGACACTTTGGTGTGCGCGGGCTCGGTGATCGACCTGACCGCGCTGGTGCCGGGCTTCGACACACTGCTGAACGTGGGCTTCGATCTGGGCGGCATTGCCGTGGTCAACCCGACTGCCTTCGTGGCTGACAGCACGACGACTTTAACTATCACGGCCTCCAACCTGCTGGGCTGCTCGGACACGACGCAGCTGACGGTCAATGTAAACTTGCTGGACATCGCCGCGAGCGACACGCTGGTGTGCGCGGGCTCGGTGATCGACCTGACCACGCTTGTGCCGGGCTTCGACACGCTGCTGAACGTGGGCTTCGATCTGGGCGGCATTGCCGTGGTCAACCCGACTGCCTTCGTTGCCGACAGCACGGTGACGCTGACCGTAACGGCTTCCAACTTTCTGGGTTGTCTGGATACTACGCAGCTGACGATCAGTGTAGAGGATTGCAATAAATCGATAGATCTGTCTTTGAATAAATCTATCAGTAAGAAGCTGGCCATGTTGGGAGATACACTGATGTACACAATACGTGTATCGAATGATGGAAAAGACGGTGCTACTGGCGTGACTGTTACTGATTCTTTGAGTGCTGGCGTCCAATATTTAAGTTCTGCGACCGGCGCAGGAAGTTACGATCCCGTTTCAAGCTTATGGACAATTGACAGCCTGGCTGCTGGTGACACCGTAAGTCTTACCATAAGTGTCAGGGTGGTGGCACAGGGCGTGTGGTTTAACACCGCTGAAATCAGTGCTGCGAACGAGCAAGACGTAGATAGTGAGCCGGGCAACGGTACCGAAGGGGAAGACGACATCGACCGCGAGTGCTTCACCGTACCTATTCTGGTGTGCCGTGGGCAGGGCCAGGGCGTGCAGTTGAGCGTTCCGGCGCAATACACGGGCGTAGTGTGGTTCCGTCAGGTACAGGGTGGACAACCGGAGCAAGTGGCGACGGGCAACACTTATGTTGCCGCCGAAACGGAGCTAGGTAGTTACGAATACACCTTCACTTCAAGCTCGGGGACTTGCCCGGCGGATGGCTGCTGCCCGATTCTCGTTGTGGTCGAAGACTGCTGTCCCGCCGAGGTCTGCGTGCCTTTCACGGTAACGAAGAGGAAGAAATAGGTTCAGTATTTTATAACAAAAAAAGGGGCTTTCGTCAGAAAGCCCCTTTTTTGTATATCTTGATTGTCAGGAAAACTTAAACTATTTGCTGTTTACCCAACTACCTAAGAGGATTGAGCAATTTTAGGATTTTTATCCATTGTGCATTTTCAATGAGAAAACGCCTTCTCCTCCAAATGTTCGTCCAGTTCCAGTTTCGGTACTCCTTCGCTCCACCAAAGCGGCGCGGGCATCCCTTTCAGATAGTGGTCGAAAAATTCCATCATTCGTACCGAATAGTCCTTGCGGTTGGGTAGTTTGGCCAGGCCGTGGTTTTCACCCTTGTACTGGATGAGCGCCACGGGCTTTTTCAGGCGGCGCAGGGCGTTGAAGTACTCGATTCCCTGCGTGAAATCCACCGCGCCATCCTTGTCATTGTGCAGCATCAGTAGTGGCGTCTGGACGTTTTTGGCGTGGTAGATCGGCGAGTTGCGCTGGTAGGCTTCCCAGTTGTTCCACGGGGCTTCGAGGCGACCCTGCGAGGCTTCAAAAATAGAACCGTTGGCTCCGCCGCTGTTCCAGTAGATCAGGTTGTACATCGAGATCATATCCGTCAGTGGCGCTCCGGCGGCGGCGGCTTTAAACATATTGGTTTGCGTGATAAGGAAAGCCGTCTGGTAGCCGCCCCACGAGTGGCCGTGGATGCCCATTTTACTGCTATCCACGATGTCTGTGGCAATGGCCGCCTTCACACCCGGTAGCACGCACCACACCGCCGACATACCGGGATCATTGTAGCGGTACACGATGTCGGGAATGAACACTGCGTAGCCGTTGGCCGTGTACATGCCGGGGTTCCAGCCCGTACGGCCGTAGCTGGGGTTGGAGAAATTGTGCAGCGTTTGCGAAAGCTTTTCATAGTAATACACCACCGTGGGGTACTTTTTGCCGGGCTCGTAGCCAGCGGGCAAAAACAAAGCTCCCTGTAACGTATCGCCCTTGTCGCTCACATAGTCCACCAGCCTCGCTCCCGCCGACCAGGCGTACTTTTTGAAGTCCGGTGCGTTTTCCGAAATCTGATGGGCATTCGTCAGGTCCTTGGAAAGGGTACCGAAGTACTGCGTGGGCTTAGCAAAAGTTTCGCTGCTGTACACAAAATAATCGGCGTTCTTTGCTTTGGTCAGACTGCGCACGGCGGCATCGTCCCAAAGCAGAATTTTGGCTTCATTCGTTTTGGGGTCGAAGCGCGTCACGCCACTTTTTTTGTTCCACTCACCATATGTACGCACGTAAAGCGGCTGGCTCAGGTCGATTCCCTTTTCGTCGGGGTCGAGCTGGTAGCGATCCTGGTAGCGGATTTTGTCGCGCTTACCGTTCTGAGTCAGATTGCGGTAGGGGAGGGCAGGGGTACTTTTCTTGCGCGACTTGACTGCGGGCATATCTTCGGCGGCCACTTGCCAGATATCCCAGCCGTCGCTCAGCAGCACGTACTTACTATCGCTGCTCCATCCCATGACATCGTAAGGTGGCTTTTGTACATTATGGTCATCTTCGGTGTCTACGAAAGAGGTTGGCACATTTTCGGTGATGTTACGGGAAGTTTTATTTTCCATATCGAACACCATGAAACTACCCTCTTTCCAGTACAAAAATTTCGTCCCGTCGGGCGAGGGTTGTGGGCGGGCGTTACGGTTGGGCAAGTAAAAATTCTCCATAATGCGCGTCCGTTCCCCTGTTTTCAGATCGGTGAGGTAGATGTCGGCGTAGTCTTGTCCGTCAAGATTGGTACTTAGCTCGTAAGGCTGAATGTCCGTTCCCAGGGCGTAGCGCTGCTTCGGCGCGGGCGACACCAGTCGTAATATGCTGTCGGCCAGCTGGGTGAATTTTTGCATGGCCGGGTCGTACATGGCCAGGAAGCTGAATTTCTTATCCTGCGACTCCTGCACCTGCTGCCGCGACTGTAGCCGCTTATCCTGCCAGTTCCAGATCGTCATGTCTGGTTTTTCAGGTTTATCCTTGTCTTTGCCGTCACCTTTTATTTTGGCAATGGCCTTAGTCATTTGCTCTACGGTTTTCAGCGTAGTATCGGCTTTGATGCGGGCCAGCTGCTCGGTTTCGGAAATGCCGTTGGGATTTTCGTCCTGATTATCCTTCTTTTTTGTGGTGTCGGCCAGGGTAGTTTTACGAATGCCAAAAAGCAGCCGCGTCAGGTCATCGGTCCAGGTTGGGTCACGATCTGGGCTGATCGTCATGTTTTCAGGAAAATTCAGGCTGTCTTTTTTTGGGTCATAGGTAGTTAGTGCCGGTGTTCCCGCGAAATTTTTGACACCCAGCACGGAGTACATTTTTTCTTTGTACTTCTTGTCTTTTTTACCCTTGACCAAAGCCAGCCCGTCGCCTTCTTCCGTCCATTTCAGCGCTTCGTAACTGGCTTCGTCCGTATCCATCGGAAGCATCATACCCGAGGTTACGTTCTGAATCAACAGACCGTTACCGGCCTGATTGCGTGCGTCTAGTGTCAGGGCTAGCCAAGTACCAGGTTTATTGAACGCATACTCGGCCACATTGCCAATATTCTGGGTACGTTGGTTCGCCAGGTCGTAAAGCAGCAGGTTGGTACCCTTGGGATCGGTCGGCTTAGTGCCTTCCTCCGGCGCCAGAAGTACCGCGAGATGGGAGGATTTCTTACCGTTGAAGGCATAGGATTTCACCTGCGTGAATTCTTTGCTTTTGGTAGAGTCCGCCAGACTAATCAATACCAGATTATCATCTTTCTTTTTGGCCTTCTTTTCTTTTTCGGTGGGCGAAACTTTATACGCTAAAAAGCGCCCGTCGTCCGAAAAAGCCATATCAGCGCTGGTCGTGGCGCCTAGTTTAAAAGTTTTCTTGATCGAGTCGGCAGTACTTTGAACGATAAGCTCGGCGTCGCCCTCGTCAGCGCGCGCCAGCAGATAAGCAAACCACTTGCCGTCGGGCGAAATCTTGGTGCTCGACGATGACGGAATGGCTTTCCAGGAAGCAATGCCCGGCCAGGTAAGGGTGGTTTTACTCTGACTATCTGATGCGGTTTTCTGGGCAAGCAGAGCCAGCGGGAGCAGGAAGAAAAACAGGATCGAAAGGGAGTGCTTGAGATGTTTCATGCAGTGAGCATTTGTGTAGTGACAGGTTCGGACCGAGCGACAATTTAACCAATAGTTGAAGATAATTCGGATCATTATTCTACAAATGCGTCACCAAAAAGGCTCCTTTCGATTTTCTGGTATAGTTATTGATTCTGGGACTGACAGCCTTCTAAGGGCTTCGCTTATCATTTGGATTCCTTCCGATAAGCTCTTCAAGTTGGAAAACAATTCATGCAAAAACCGGATGGCCCAGTTTGAGGCTAATTTTTTGCCCAAGTTGCAAAATTGGCATTTTTATTGCGCCAGTGCGGGGAAAACAAAGAACTGGCCTTTATAGGTCTTTCTCTCGCTCAAATTCTTACCTGTTTTCCCTAATCAACCTCTCACACCATGGGTCTTTTGTACGATCGTTCCCGCAGGCTGGCTTTGTGTGGCCTGTGTTTTTTTTTGATGTCCGCCTCCCCGGGTTATGCTCAGATTATGGGAAAAGTATTTCGGGACTTCAATTCCAACGGGATCATTGATGGAACCGCCGCCAATCCTGTTGACGCGGGCGATGTAGGCGTTCCAATGGTGAAAGTGACCGCCTATGCCGCTAATGGATCTGTAGCAGACTCTACCCGCACGGATGCCAGTGGCAGCTATACATTGGCTACCTCGCCGGGCAAGTATCGAATCGAGTTCTCCGATTTCCTGACGGGTGATTTCGCATCTGGTCATGGCTCTGACAATAACACTTCCGTGCAGTTTGTCAGCGATGGTGCCACAGGAGTAAATTTTGGAATCCAATACCCCAATCAGTACTGTCAGGCCGATCCGTTAGTTACGACCTCATGTTTTGTTTCAGGCGACCCTCAGCCCGGAACCACAACGGGCGGACGCGAGGTGCTGGTGAGCCTGGCTTTCAATGCTACCGGTGAGGCGCCGCACAACAATGTATCCAAGGCAGAAGAGCTGGGGGCCGTGATGGGATTGGCCTACCAGAGGGCAGGAAACAAAATGTATTCGGCTGCTTTTACCAAACGTCATGTGGGCTATGGTCCCGGCGGTCCGGGTGCGGTACACGTTTCCGAATTTTCCGCCAACCGAACGTCCTCAATTTCCAATGGCGTATTTTTTGATTTCGGCGCAACGGCCGGGGCCGACCCGCACGATGCAGATCTTCCTACCCAGACACCCCTGGCCAGTCGGGACAATGGAGCGTACGATGCCGTGGGCAAGATAGGTTTGGGCGACATCGATATATCGGACGACGAAAAGACGCTCTTTGTAGTCAATTTGGCCAATCGATCACTTTATTCGATAGATATTTCCACCAAAGACACTATTGGTTATGCTATCCCGAATCCTGCCATCGGTGGGGGGAGCTATCGCCCCTTTGCAGTGAAATATTACCGCGGCAAGGTGTATGTCGGCGTTGTGGCTACCCGTGAAGATGCCATTTCGAAAACAGACACGACGGGGCTTGGTGCTACGGTGTATCAGTTTGATCCTGATGCGGGTACTTTTACGCCCGTTCTTTCTTTTCCTCTTACCTTTAAGAAGCAACCTACCAACGCAGACAAAACGGGGATCGCAAGGGCAGAATACTGGCGCCCCTGGTCTGATACTTACGATCCTGACCGGAACGAAGCGGTAGTAAGCTATCCTCAACCTTGGCTGACGGACATCGAGTTCGATGTAGACGGGGATATGATCCTGGGTATCCGTGACCGCTTTGGCGACCAGATTGGCTATCAAAATTATATTCCATTTGAAACGAACACCAGCCTAATTAGCGCCATTAGCCCCGGTGCTATCATGCGCGCTGGTAAATGCGGCCCAGCCGATGTCTGGACTTTAGAAAGCAACGGGGCTGTATGTGACGAACCTTCATCGGCTGACCAACAGGCACAAGTAGGTCCGGGTGGCGGAAAATATTACTTTGGCGACCAGGTTCAGAGCGGTGCCAACCATGGTACCAGCTCTATGGGAGGGCTGGCTTTGTATGCTGGTAGTGGTCGGGTAATAATGACCGCCGTCGATCCTATTGATAAATTCAATCAGGGAGGAATAAAGAGGCTGGTCAACAGCGATGGCAGTAAAGATGGGGGTGGGGAAGATAATGGCGGAGCAGTGCTCTACACCGGGGGCGCTTTCACTTACGGAAAAGCTAATGGACTGGGCGACATCGAACTGCTGTGCGATCTTGCTCCCATCGAAATTGGCAACCGGGTGTGGAAAGATGTCAATAAGGATGGTGTACAGGATGCCGGCGAGCCTCCCCTGGTAGGTGTAACGCTGGTACTTTACGATGAAAACGATATTCCGGTCGATACTACTACGACTGACGCGATGGGGCATTATTACTTCTCTTCCGCTAATGATACTGACGTGCTTCCCAATCAGACATACAAGATCAGGGTTACAGATCTGGGCACGAATACTTCAGTCGATTCGCTCACCCTGGCTTCGCTGACGGTCGGAGGCTCGTTGGAGCTCAATGACGGAAATTCTCTGGCAAACAACGACGCCGCACTGGATGGCGGGCTGCCCACGATCAATGTAGCAACAGGTGACTATGGCCAAAACAACCACACTTACGATATTGGGTTTTTGACCATCCTACCACTAGGCAGTATCGGCGACTATGTATTCAAGGATGCCAACCGAAATGGCAAGCAGGATACTTCCGAGATTGGCGTAGCTGGTGTGAAAGTGATACTTTACGCGTCAGATAGCCTGGGTGTTCCCGGCACTAAGCTCGACTCCATGCTTACCAATAGCGTGGGCAGGTATCTCTTCGATAGCCTGACGAAAGGCGACTACGTAGTGGAGTTCGTCAAATCGACCTTGCCCGCCGATTGCAATGCTTTCACTGCTCAGGACACCACGGGCATCGATGGAATCGACGACACGATCGACAGCGATGCCGATACAAATTCCGGCTTCACGGGGGTGGTAAGTCTTGACCCGGTGGTATTGGGACCAACCTCGACGGCCCTTGATTCCATCAAGACAAACAATCTTGCAATCGACGCAGGTTTGCTTGCACCCTTAGGCAGCCTGGGCGATTTCGTGTGGAAGGATCTGAACGACAACGGCCGGCAAGACGCGGGCGAGCCGGGTGTCAACAATGTGAAGGTAGTTCTGTGGAGCGCGGTGGGCGGCAGCTCTTCGGCCAAGCTGGACTCGACGCTGACGTCGGGCAACGGAGCGTACAGCTTCACGGGGCTACTGAAAGGGGATTACGTCGTGCAGCTCGACCTAACTACCTTACCCGATAGCTGCACGATCTCGTCTAAGCCGAATGCGGCGGGCGTACCCGACAGCCTGGACAGCGACTTTGGGGCCGACGGACTGAGCGGCGTGGTAAGCTTGGATCCTACGCTAGGCGGAATAAATAAAGACAATCCGACGATCGACGCGGCGCTGGTAACTCCTTGCTACCCCCCAACCATAGGTAACATTGCTGTCTCTACCGCGACCTGCAACGGTAAAGATGCTAATTCCGATGCTTCCTTCACACTGACAAATATCGGTGGTGGTGACAGGTATAACATTAGTACTGTACTTGGCAATGATTCGATAGGTTCGTACGCCTTGGCCACAATTCTGGCCAATGGCACTATAACGATGGCCAGTCTTCCCAATCCCGTTGATCCCGGCGGGCAGACATACTACGTGAGGGTGTTCAACGGTGACAGTACCTGCTACCGCGACACCACTGTCGTAATTCCTTACCGAGACTGCAGCAGTGTCTGTGTAACGCCTGATGCGGGAGAAGATCTGTTTATTTGCAAGCCTTCCACTACTGCTGATCTGCCCGATGCACTCAGCTACCAGAAATGGGTGGCTGGTCCGCAGGGCCCGGTGGCTGGCACCATCGACCCATCTACGGGCGTGGTCAGCGGTTTGACAGCTAGCGGAGTATATTCATTCATCCTGCTCGATACGGCTTTGGCCAGCACTTGCGCCGACACGGTGTTCATTTACCGGGGCGTGCTTGACCTACCCGACCAAACGACCTGTTTCGATACGCTGACGCTTCCTTCGGTTTCGGGTGCGCTCTATCAGGCTGCTGCCGGCAATTCAGCAAGCATTACGCCGGAGGGGTACATTACTGGAATGAATGCTAAGGATACAAGCTATAATTTTATCATCAGCAACGGGGAGTGTAGCGATACCATCACTGTCACTCGGCAAAACTGCGACCCTGACTATGATTTGGCTTTGGACAAATCGATCGATAAGAAACTAGTTATGCTGGGCGAAACTGTTAACTACACAATCCGCGTCTGGAACGAAGGCCAGGGCAACGCGACGGGTGTGGAAGTGACAGACTCGTTGAACGCAGGCGTTCAGTACATCAGCCACGCCACGGCGGCAGGTGATTATGATCCTGTCACCAAAATCTGGACGATTGACATCCTGAACGTCGGAGATACAGTGACGCTCACCGTGGCTGTGAAGGTAGTAGCTCAGGGCGTGTGGTTCAACACTGCCGAGATTACTAAAATGAACGAGGAGGACGTGGACAGTACGCCCGGCGACGGTGAAAATGGTGAAGATGATATTGACCGTGAATGCTTCACGGTGCCCGTTCAGGTTTGCCGTGGTCAGGGGACGGCCGTAGAGTTGGCAGTACCAGACGAGTACACGGGCGTAGTGTGGTTCCGCAAGACACAAAATGGCCAGCCCGTACAGGTAGCTCAGGGCAACACCTTCATCGCCACTGAAACAGAACTGGGTAGTTACGAATACACCTTCACATCATCGTCGGGGAGTTGCCCGGCGGAAGGCTGCTGCCCAACGATCATCGTGGTCGAGGACTGCTGCCCGGTCGATGTATGCGTACCGTTCGTAATTACGAAAAGAAAGAAGTAGTACTTCTTGCCGTGTCCAGTAAGCTGGAGATCGGATAAAATAAACGGGCGATCAGAAAATTCTGATCGCCCGTTTTAGGTTTGGGGAAAGCTCGCGCCAGCAAATATTAAGGCTACCTCAACATTTGAATCAATGCTCTTTTCCAAAATTCATCTCTCCTGCCTCGACTTTCGCTTCCAGGTGATTTTCCCTTGGCGGAATCGGGCAATTGTAGC
Source organism: Persicitalea jodogahamensis (assembly GCF_014651615.1). Classification (GTDB taxonomy): domain Bacteria; phylum Bacteroidota; class Bacteroidia; order Cytophagales; family Spirosomataceae; genus Persicitalea; species Persicitalea jodogahamensis. Next base: position 1,274,446 of record NZ_BMXF01000001.1, read on the forward strand.
CTTCTGAATAGGCGCAGTAGGGATTATAAGCTTTATTGAAATCCAGCACGCAGTTATCCCCTTCAATATCTTTCATCCTGAAATCGAGGTAACGCCCGCCGCCATAGGTTTTCTGAGCGTTCGTAAGGTCTTTGAACGGGACGAACAGGTAGTCACGGTACTGCGGCATCTTGCGCAGATCCAGACTTTGGTACACATTCAGCGTCTGTTCCTTTCCCGCCAATTCAAAGTGTAGTTCACCGTATTTGACGTACTGCTTACGCATGCCGCTATAAGTCAGCATAGCGAATGGCTCGCTACCGGGCGTAGCCACGAATTTCGCCCGCAGACGGTAAGTGGAATCAGGCTCAAAAAATCGCAGATAGGTCAAATCCCCCTCTTTGAGGGGCGAATTAGGGGTTTTTAAAAACTCCTCCTTATATTCTTGCCGGTGTGATGCGATCCTTTTTTCAAAATCCTGCGCCCTCGCTGCAGCAAGAATAAAAGTTAGGCCGAAAAGAAGTACGTATTTCATTTTTTAATAGTTGTTTTTGGCTAAAATACTGAAAAACAAAAGCATACACAGCAATGAATGAATCCGCAACCGACGACTATTGACCGTTGTCCGTTACGTCAACATTCATCACTCATCACTCATGATTCCAAATTTTTGCTTTCTTGCCATAATTATCCCTAAATTCACCAAGCCAAACTTAACAAAACACCAACAACTCCCCATGTCGTACACCAAACGTGTCCTGATCGCCGAAGACAGCTCGGTCATTCAAAACCTTGCCCGCAAAATACTGGAATTCCAAAATTACGAAATCACGGCTGTTAAAAACGGCGAGCAGGTGCTCCAATTGCTCGAAAAAGAGAAGTTTGACATTATCCTGCTCGACATCAATATGCCCATCATGGACGGTATGGAATGCGCCCGCAGCATCCGTAGCCTGAAAGATGCCGAAAAGGCCAAGACACCTATTGTGGCCATTACGGGCAATGCTAAAAACTATACCGACGAAGATTTCAAGGAGGCCGGCTTCAACGATGCCCTGATGAAACCCCTCAACTTCGACCGTCTGGTGGAAGTGGTGGCCAATCTGACGGATTAGATTAGTCCACATGAAGGTTACGCTTCTCGGTACCGGCACGTCGCAGGGTGTCCCGGTGATCAACTGCGACTGTGCCGTTTGCCGTTCCCTTGATTATCGTGACAAGCGGCTGCGTGTGTCAGTATGGATTGAGGTACAGGGGAAGTCTTTCGTCATTGACACTGGCCCTGACTTCCGTCAACAGGTGCTCCGCGCGCGTATTCACCAACTCGATGCCGTGCTCTTTACCCATGAGCATAAGGACCATACCGCCGGACTGGACGATGTGCGGGGCTTCAATTTCTCCCAAAAAAAGGACATGCCGCTTTACGGGCGCCAGCAAGTGCTCGACCAGCTTAAAACCGAATTTGCCTACGTTTTCGTAGAGAAACCCTATCCCGGCGTTCCGCGCCTGCAACTGCATCCGATCCAGAACCTACCCTTCGAGGTAGAGGGGGTGATGGTCACGCCCATTCAGGTAATGCACCATCTGTTGCCTGTTTTTGGCTTTCGCATCGGCGACTTCGCTTACATTACCGACGCCAACTACATCGCCGAACCCGAACTCGCGAAACTGAAAGGTGCCAAAGTACTCGTCCTGGACGCCCTGCAGCGCGAAGGCCACCTTTCACATTTCACCCTCGCTCAGGCACTTGCCCTCATTGAACGCCTGGACATTCCAACGACCTATCTCACGCACCTTAGCCACCGTATGGGAAGGCATGAGGAGGTAGAAAAAGAACTACCCGATGGAGTGAAGCTGGCGTATGATGGGTTGGTGTTGCATTTGGATGGTGAAGGGAGGAGTCATAAAGTGTAGCATAAAGCTTTCTCACCTGTCACAACTCTCCTTTTTACCCTTTCGCTTTCTTTTCCCGATTATGCATCAAAACCACTACTTTCTCCGCCAACTGGCGCCGGCGCTCGACCGGGAAATTGGAGGGAAACGGTTTTTGGAAGCATTCAGCCAGGAGCGTGACGAAATCATCCTGGTGTTTGCCGAGGGACGGGGGAAGCATAATTTCTACAAGCCCTTCTTCATCAAAGCCTCTTTACGACCCGATTTTGCCAGCCTGAGTTTTCCCGAACAGTTTGATCGCGCCCGCCGCAACAGCGTGGATTTGTTCACTGATTTGTACGAACAAACAGTCAGTCAAGTGCGGGTGTTCGACAACGAGCGGGCTTTGGGAATCTACCTGGAAAATGGCGAGGTACTTGTCTTCAAATTGTTCGGCAATCGATCCAACATCGTGCGCTTTGATGAGAAAGGCGAGGTTGTCGAAGTGTTCAATAATAAACTCACGGGCGACCACGCCCTGAAACTACCCGAACTAGATCGCGATTTGGATCAATCTTTTGAAGCGTTCGTGGCACAGGACGGAAAGCTTGGCATGTTGTTCCCGACTTTTGGAAAAGTGGTGAAAACCTACCTCCAACCAAAGCTGGAATCCGCCGGAACCCTTGCTGGGAAGTGGGAAATCATTCAGGGTACTTTGCAGGAATTACTTCACCCGACTTTTTACTTCACCCAGCTAGATCACCTGCCCACGCTCTCGCTGCTGCCCGTGGGCGACATCACGGAGACATTCGACGATCCGCTGGAAGCCCTCAACCGCTTTTATTATGCCTACGCCCGCATCGGCAACCTGGAAAAGGAGAAGGCCGAATGGCTACGGTTGCTGCAAAAGCGCATTAAACAAACGGAAAACTACCTCGCCAATTCGTTTCAGAAGCTCGTGGAACTGGAAGAAGGTGGTAAAAATGAGGAACTGGGGCACATTCTGATGGCCAATTTGCATCTGGTTCCGGAGCGCGCCGAAAGGGTGGAACTGCACGATTTTTACCGTGACCAGCCCGTTTCCATAAAATTAAAAAAAGACCTTTCGCCCCAAAAAAATGCAGAGGTATACTATCGGAAGGCCAAAAATGAGAAAATAGAAACGGATAAAATTCAGGAGAATCTGGACTCGCGCGAAGGGGAGTTAATCCAACTACGCGAGCATTACGCAGCCCTGGAAAATATTGACCTGCTGCGTGACCTGCGGAATTACGTCAAGAAAAACGGCCTTGCGCCCGGAAAAGCTACCGAAGATCAGGGGCAGCTTTTTCGCCGGGTCGAGTTTCAGAACTACACTATTCTGGTGGGCAGAAACGCTAAAAATAACGACCTGCTTACTCAGCAATACGCTCATAAAGAAGATCTTTGGCTTCACGCCCGCGACGTCACGGGTTCTCACGTCCTGATCAAGTACCAGGCGGGCAGGAAATTTCCGGCTCCCGTCATCGAACGCGCCGCCGAACTGGCCGCCTGGTACTCCAAGCGCCGCACCGACAGCCTTTGCCCGGTGATCGTAACGCCCAAAAAATTTGTGAGAAAACCCAAAGGGTTACCGGCGGGTGCGGTGGTGGTGGAAAAAGAAGAGGTGATAATGGTGCAGCCTCTGGGAGAATAGAAAAAACCTTTAGTGGGTCAAACGGTGAAAGGTTAAACGGTACTCTACGCTTTCAAATCCTATAAGTCATTGGTAACAAGACATTAACCTTTTGCCGATTAACCTTTTTCTTTCAAAGGCGGTAAAGACTCTACCTCCACATCCAGATCCCGGTAAGCCGAATACAGTTCCAGCATTTTCTGATTCGACTCACTGAGCTGCATCTCTACCTTCCAGTTCATGCTGGCGGCGAGTTGGTACATCATCAGTTGAATCTGGTTATTGGCAATGCGGGGCAGATCACTCTCCATTGCCTTTTCATTCATGACCTCCTTGGCCTCCGACAGGATATTGGTCAGATCGTCGGTTTTGAAGCGGTTGATCCAGCCTGACTCGATGTCGTAGAATTTGTACTCGGTATCCATCGACAGAATTTCCGGGGCGGGAAAATACTCCACCACCAACTGACGGCTCTCACCCTCGACGCGCCAGCGTACCTTGGAAAAATCGAAGCCGACCAGTACTTTGGCTTTGGCAATGATGAGCGCCTTTTTTTTATCTTTGAAAAGGTGCCAAATGTCAAGGTCGTGCTGGTAGTTGTATATTTCTGTGAAGTACCCCTCAGCCATCACTACTTTGAATACCTTTTCGATGCGGTCGATCAGGACGGAGGCTTCCTTGGTAGGTTCAGGCTTTTGGCGACTACCACTGCCAAAATTATTGTAAAACCAGATTCCGCCTCCTGCTCCCAGGCCAAGTAGCAGAATAAACGATAGCAGCGTGGAAAATTCCATATTTATTTTTTATAAGAAATAGTATTCCAAAGCCACAATTCTTGACCAGGTAGTAATTCGAAACAGGGTAACGATTTTCAACAAGTCAACAACATTCAGACAATTACACAGTTCAGCAAATCACCAAAGAGCCTCATCGTCATCGTAGGTCCTACCGCCGTGGGCAAGACCGAACTTTGCCTAAAATTAGCCAAAGAATTGGATACCGAGATTATCTCGGCGGATTCGCGGCAGTTTTTCCGGGAATTGACCATTGGTACCGCCAAGCCTGGTGTGGCTGAATTAAGTCAGGTACCGCACCACTTCATCAACTCGCATTCTGTGGCCGAAACGTACAGTGCGGGCGAATTTGAGGGGGATGTATTGGCTTTGTTAAACAAACTGTTCCAGGAGAAGGACTGCGTCATTATGACGGGAGGCTCAGGCTTGTATGTAAAAGCCGTTTGCCAGGGGCTTGACGATCTGCCCCGTCCCACGCCGGGGCTTCGCGAGGAGCTGATGCGGCAATTACGGGAAGATGGGTTGGAGTACCTGCAGGCTGATGTGCAACACGTCGATCCGGTGTTTTCAGCCACGGACGAGTTCCATAATCCGCAGCGCGTCGTGCGGGCTCTGGAGATTTTTTACAGTTCGGGCCGGCCGATTTCTTCTTTTCAAAAAGAAAAACCCGCCGAGCGCCCCTTCAATATTATTCCTATCGCCCTCGAACGCGAGCGCGGCGAACTTTACGAACGCATAGAAAGCAGGGTAGACCAAATGCTGGCCGATGGGCTGATCGATGAAGCCAGAGGCGTCATTTTCTACCGCGACCAACACGCCCTCAAAACGGTGGGCTACAAGGAAGTGTACGGATTTCTGGATGGTAGCTACGATGAGGCGGAAATGATCCGCCTGCTCAAACAGAACACCCGCCGCTACGCCAAGCGGCAATTGACGTGGTTTCGCCACCAGGGAAATTTCACCTGGTTCCAGGCAGAGGATTATGCGGGGGTAAAGGAGTGGGTGACCACCAAAATGGGGCTTTAATTTTTTGGACAGGGTACTTTCAGTCGTTTCAAGACTTTAAAAAACCATTTGTGTTCTGGCCCTTTACTTACCTGAACCTCCCGCAACTAATTCTCAGTCCTCTTCCTCTTCTTCCTCCATTCGCCGATAAGCGAGAATCCCACCCGTTACGTTACGGACATTGGAAAAGCCATTAGCCACCAGGTACTTCTGGGCGTTTCCACTCCGGGCTCCTGAGCGACAGTGGACAATAATTTCTTCGTCTTTTTTCGCTTTCAAATCTTCCAGTTTATCGGGGAGGCTTCCTAACGGAATCAGCGTGGCCCCCAGATTGTCGTCTTCGTACTCGTGTTCTTCGCGAACGTCGTAAAAATTCATTTTTTCGCCGTTGTCCAGGCGCTCCTTCAGTTCTTGTACGGTGATATCCATATTTGTCGGGGATGATGACATTTGATTTGCTGTATGCAATAAGCCCGAAACTTACTGTTTCTAATTGATTGTAAATTTATTCGAAAAGAAAAAGTACCGGGTGTTCATGCGATGGCACAAAGCCGATAGCCAACTGCCGACGGCCCTTTCACTTTTTCAATAAAATCTTTTGACTAACTACCCGGACACCGTCTGTAAGGCGTAAAATGTACAGCCCGTCAGGTAGTTCGGCGATAGAGGCTTCATGCTGACCATCGGCAGGTTGAATGGTTTTTACTTTGTTGCCTTGGAGTGATATAACGTCGATTTGCCGAATGGCTGAGTTGTCCCAGCGGATCAAACCATTCGTCGGATTCGGGAAAACCTGGACTTGCAGCGTCGGTAGTGGCTCGGCACTGGTGATTATGCCAGTCGCTTTGCCTCCGAAAAAGGGCCGCACCATCACGCTGCCCTGCAGGTCGGTGTTCAAGGCCCATTCGGTCGAGAGGTTAGAGAAAAGCTCAGAAGTACCCAGGCTGGAATTCCGGTCGAAACCCACCGCAAGGCCCTCCGCGCTGATTTGCAGCCAGCCGACATAAAAGGTGTCCGTCACTGCAACACCTTCATTGAACTCATAGGTCGTATACTCATTGCGGGCGGTGCCGTACTGCACCGGCACCGACTTCTGGTAAAGTACCTGGTCGGGTCGGCCGTTGCGGTTGCTGTACACCTGAATGGTAAAGCCCTGATCGCTCACGTCCTTGCGGATAGGTACCAGAGCCATACGCATGCCGCCCAGCGTGTCGGGGGTTTTGGTGATGAACCGCACGACGGTTCGTCCCAGCCGCTGGTTCATCCTGACCCCAAATTCCGCGCTGCCATCATCATAGGCGTAGTAGTCACTCAGTTCGGTGGTGGCGCTGATGGTATCGTTACGGCGTAAGTTTACCGTTGGGATGGTCGGGTTCTGATCATCGGTTGTGAGCAGGTCAAACTTGTAGCGAAGCAACATGCGTTGCCCGGTGTCGGGTTTTGTAAGGGGCTTGACCGGGACGCTTTTCAATTGGGTTTGTTGCGCGGCAATGATCTGCGAAACGGGCTCCTGGTAGCGCTGGATTTCTTTCCCGCTCAGGAGATTGGTGATGGTAAAAGTAAAAGACGTAAAGTTGAAATTATTGAACAGGTTGACAATGTCGGTGCGAACACTATCAGCCGTTTCAGCGGCGGGATTGGCAAAATAATGCTTGAAGGGCATCGCGGTATAACGCTTGAAAAGCGGTGTAAGGGGCTTCCTGACGGCGATGTCCTTAATGAAACGATCAGAGATCGAGCGGTTTTTATTCAGATAAATGTAATCGAGGTGCCAGGTATCGAATGCCCCCGAGGAGCGGCCAAAGGCCCGGAAACGAAACTGAAAATTGGCGTGCAGGAAACCCGGGTCGCTGATGGGCAGAAACGTTCGTTGGAAGGTAGTGTCCGGGTCGCCGCCGCCGCGTTTCCAGACCGCAATCCAATCGCCCTTCTGATTCAGGAATTCCAGCCGGAAAGTATCCGCGCGGTCGGGTAGTTCGCCGAGCCCTTTGGGTTGGGTGTAAAAACTGAGATACAGCGAATCGCCCGCCACCAGTCCCGCCAGATTGATCGGTTGCGAGGTCAGGGTATCGGAGTCGCCCTGTGCCTGCTCGCTTATGAAATTGTAGGGAACGCCATCGGCCTTCAGCCCGTCGAAGGTCGCGATGTTAATCGAGGGATGGTTGGTGGTGAGAGTGTTGTTGATATACACCCCGCTCCCCGGCACCCAAAGCTGCGGGTCGGGTCGGGTGGAAGCAGCGGTCGAAAAATCGTCGAAAAAGGGAAGCGCTATGGCCTGTAAGCGTGCGTTCGGGGCTACGTTATCATGGCTAACGTTACCGGAAACCTCCAAATTAGGTCCCAAAGGGACTAGCTCGAGCTGCGCCCGGACGGCGGTCGCCAGACCCAGGATCAGGCCAAGCGAAAGCGCAATGAAACGGGATAGGTGGCTAAAAGTTAGTCTGAGGTTCATTCAAGTCGTCGGACGGGCGGATAACCCACAGGTCAATTACGTCGCCGATGCGTACATTATTGTTCGCATCGGGATTTTGTCGCGCCACGGTTCCGGGAGCGGCGTCGCCATACTTGGCGTCATCGGGTTCCACTACCATAATCTGGCCAACTTTCAAGCCCGCGCCCACAATCTGGAATTTTGCCTCGTCGAGTGTCATGCCGACTACCTCCGGCATGTCGAAGCGCGTTTCGCCCAAGCCATCACCTACCTCCAAATCTATTTTTGATCCCTTCGGAATGGGCTGCCCGGGCAAAATTTCTTCTCCCTTGAACATCTGCTTCAGCACCGCGCCCTGCGCCAGATCAGGGACATAGCGCAGGTTCCCGATTTCCAGTCCAGAACTTTTGAGCAGCATCTGCGCGCTGCGTTGCGTCATATCGGTCAGTTTGGGCATCTTCACCAGCGGAGCGGTGCGGTAGACCACCGTTACGTATATTTTCCGGCCCTCCTTCACTTTGGAACCCGGCTGCGGGTACTGCGAGATAACCGTTAGCGGTGGTACTTTGGGCACAAACGTACAGTCGCTCACCTCATAGCGCAAGTCGCGCTCATCCAGAAAATCTTCCAGTTCCTCGGCGTTCATCTTGCGCAGGTCCGGCACGGTGATCGACTCCCCGTGGTTGGTGCGCATAGGCAGGTACAGGAAGAAGAAAGCGAGAAAAAGAACAGTGACGAGGGAAAGGATAATCCCGATATGGATAATTAGGTCGGTTCGGGAGTTGGTACTTATCTTAGCCATGTAGCAGCGGGGGCATTTCGTTTTTTGAACGGTAAAAGTAAAATTAATATTTCGCCCCGCCAACAACAGTTAAGCTGACCGTCCCAGAATGCGCTGCACGTATTTGCCTAAAACATCGAATTCCAGATTTATTATACTACCCGCCCGCAACTCGTGAAAGTTGGTGTTTTCGTAAGTATAGGGAATAATGGTAACCCGAAAAGTGTCGTCCGTAACGTCAAAAACCGTCAAACTCACGCCATTGATGCAGATCGAGCCTTTTTCCACCAAAATGTTCCCAAGAAACGCATCAAATGAGAAGTCGAACAACCAACTGCCGTCCAGTTCCTGTACTTCGGTGCAAACGCCAGTCTGATCCACGTGGCCCTGCACGATGTGGCCGTCGAAGCGGCCATTAGCCACCATGCAACGTTCCAGATTAACCCGGCTGCCGATTTTTAATTGTCCCAGATTGGTTTTGGAAAGTGTTTCCTGCACAGCGGTGACGCTGTACGAATCGCCCATTACTGCCGTGACGGTCAGGCACACGCCATTATGGCTCAGGCTTTGATCTACTTTTAATTCACCCGCCAGCGGGGAATTCAGGTGAAAAGTCAGGTTCGAGCCTTCCTGCCGAATGTCTGTGACCTGTCCAAGGGATTCTATGATTCCGGTAAACATTTTTTTAATAAAGCGTTTTAAATTAGAAATGCGACAACGACAAAGTAACGCTGCTATCGCAGGGTAGCCACCCGATGTTCACTCAAATCACACCTGCCGGATTTGCTATTCCCCGCTGAACATCGGAATTTTGCAGCTCAAAAACCGAAACAATGTTTAAAAACAAAATAATCCGATACAGCACCCTGGTCATGTTTCTGGCCATCGTCGCCTATTTTCTGCTTGAAACATTCCAAAAGCCGGCCGAAGTTCAGGGGCTGGTGACCATGGAGGAAATTCCCGAGGAGCAGTACGCCGCAGGGTTGGCGCAGCAAAGAAAGCAAAAAGACCAGTTGTTCCGTACTTCGGAGGAGTCGCCGATTGAGGATGTGAAGCTTTTCAGTGGCCTGGAATACTACGAGCCCGATCAGGATTACCGGGTACTGGCCAAGCTTACGCCTTACGATGGCCCCGACAAAGAACTGAAATTACCTTACACCGATGGCACCACTGCCACCTATGAGCGAATGGCCTATGCCGATTTCACCGTAAAAGGAGTACCACAAAGACTGCTTCTACTCAAGAATGAGGGTACGATTTCTATACTTTTTCGCGACGCAACTTCCGGCCTGGAAAGCTACGGCGGCGGGCGGTACATCGACCTGCCCGCCGAAAAGGTACAGGGCAATTCGCTCATCATCGACTTCAACGAAGCGTACAATCCGTATTGTGCCTATGCCCCCGACTACGCCTGTCCCCTTCCCCCGCCCGAGAACACAATGACAGCTGCTATCGAAGCCGGTGAAAAATTTGACGCAGAAAAGCACTAATTTTGTTTTTTTAGCACCAGTGTTCTTGCCGGGCCACCCGAGGTGTCCGTATTTCGGGAATTGTAGCATACCCAGATTATAGCAACTACTGTGAGTGGAGTGCTGACAGCCCCAGGTAGAGAGAACACTGAGCGAAGAACCAAGAACCAAGAACGTTGAAAACATCCTACAAGTGGCTAAAGACGCTACTACCTATAAACGAAAGTCCCGAGGAAATCGGAAAATTGCTGACGGGCACGGGCCTGGAGGTAGAAGGCATTGAGGAAGTCGAAACCATTAAAGGCGGCTTGCGTGACGTTGTCATCGGCGAGGTGCTGACGTGTGCAAAGCACCCCGATGCCGACAAACTGAGCATTACAACAGTCGATGTAGGAAGAGAAAACCCCCTCGATATTGTCTGCGGGGCACCTAATGTGGCTGTAGGGCAGAAAGTAGTCGTCGCGACCGTTGGGGCGACGCTGCATCCGCTGGGTAGTGATCAGCCGCTGGTTATCAAGAAAGCCAAAATCCGGGGCGCGGTGTCGGAAGGCATGATTTGTGCCGAGGACGAACTGGGTACGGGTACTTCCCATGCCGGAATTCTGGTACTTGATACAGATGTACCCAACGGCACTCCCGCTGCCGGGTACTTTGGCGTAGAATCTGACCACGTTTTCGAAATTGGCCTGACGCCCAACCGCGCCGATGCTGCCTCGCATTTTGGCGTAGCCCGCGACCTGAAAGCCGTGCTGGATCGGGACATCGCGCTGCCTGTGGTGGATGAGTTTGCAGTAAACAACCATGACCTGCCGATGGGGGTAGTTGTGGAAAATGCTGCCGCCGCACCTCGTTACTGCGGCCTGACGGTGAGTAACCTGACAGTTAAGGAATCGCCGGAATGGCTTCGGCAACGCCTGACGGCCATCGGAGTGCGGCCCATCAACAACGTGGTGGACATTACCAACTACGTATGCCACGAACTGGGCCAGCCGATGCATGCCTTCGATGCGGCCGCGGTGACTGGAAACCAGATTATCGTAAAGACGTTGCCGGAAAGTACCCCTTTCACGACTTTGGACGGCGTCGAGCGCAAGCTGGCGGCGGACGACCTGATGATCTGCAACGCCGAAGAACCCATGTGCATCGCGGGCGTGTTCGGCGGGACCAGGTCTGGCGTTACGTTCGGCACTACGGCTATTTTTCTGGAATCGGCCTATTTCTCGCCGGACTGGATCCGGCGGACGGCCCAGCGGCACAGCCTGAAGACCGACGCTTCATTCCGCTACGAACGTGGCACTGATCCGAATATGCCGCTGTTCGCGTTGAAAAGAGCGGCCTTGCTGCTGAAAGAAATCGCGGGCGGGGTAGTTTCTTCCGATGTAGTCGATCTTTATCCCGAGCCGATCGCCGATTTTGTGGTAGCGGTGAAATATAGCAATATCAATCGCCTGATCGGGAAAGAACTGGAACGGTCTTTGATTAAATCTATCCTGGAAAAGCTGGATATCAGGATTGAAGGCGAAAATGAAAAGGGATTTAGGGCCATTGTACCGCCTTATCGGGTTGACGTGCAGCGCGAGGCTGACATAATTGAAGAGATATTGCGGATTTATGGCTTCGACAACGTGGAGCTTTCGCCAGCTCTGGGCTCAGATTATCTGTCGGATTTTCCGCTTAATGATCCTGACAAGCTGCGGCTACGCTGTTCGGAAACGCTGGCGGCCAACGGTTTTTTTGAGATAATAAACAATTCGTTGACCAAACCCGAGGGACAGACTACCCTGGCGGATGAACTGCCGGGAGAGCCGGTGAAGATTCTGAATTATTTGAGTGAGGACTTGTCAGAATTGCGTCAGACCATGCTTTTCGGGGGATTGGAGACGCTGGCTTACAACGTCAATCGCCGGCAGGCTGACTTGAAACTCTTTGAGTTTGGAAAAACTTATCACAAAAAGGACGGGAAGTACGTAGAAAAGGGACATCTCTGCGTTTTCATCACGGGCGATGTTGCCGCCGAGAGCTGGTTTGAAAAAAGCCGGGACGTGGCGTTCCACGATTTGGCCGGAGCCGTGCAGCGGGTTTTGACCGCTATGAAAGTGAAAGGCACCGAAACGGGAAAGATAAACAATAAGATTTTTCAGTCGGGGCTGGAATTGACTCTGAATAAGAAAACATTGGTCAGTCTGGGACTCGTGCAGTCCGCTTTGACCAAGAAAGCGGGTTTGAAAAAACCCGTTTGGTACGCTGACCTTGACTGGGACTACCTTTTAAAGCAGTATAGTCCGGTGGTGCAGTACGAGGAAGTGACCCGCTTCCCCGAAGTGCGCCGGGACCTGTCACTGGTTTTGGAGAAGTCGGTCAGCTTTGATCAGCTGAAGCAAATCGCCCACCGAACGGAGAGAAAACTGTTACGGGAAGTCAACGTGTTTGACGTATTTGAGGGTGAGTCGCTTGGAGGCAAAAAAGCTTACGCACTGAGTTTTATCCTGCAAGACGAACAACAGACCCTGACCGACAAAGTCATCGACAAAACCATGCAACGTTTGATGACTTCGTTTGAAAAGGATTTGGGCGCAGTGATTCGGAAGTAGGGGCGGCCCGCAGAGGCAGTTTGGATGCCGCGCAATTTCAACTCTCCACTATCAACACTCCAATAAACGAAGATGGCTGTTTTTCCGCTCGATCACATAAACAAGAAGATAAACGACATTAAGGAGAAGTTGGGGCATTTGATTGCGATTAATAGCAAGCAGAAATGGGACCTGGTGAAGCTCGAGCGTGAAAACACCGAACTAAAAGCGGCGAATCGCCAACTCGAAGAAAAGATCAGGCGAATCCGGAAAGAGAATATTATAATACAGAAAGATTTTAATAAATCTAAAAATTTTGCTACAATTGTCAGAGATAAGCTGACACCCACAGACGGTTTAGCCGAACTGAAAGAATCAGTCGAACAATATATAATTGAGATAGATCGGTGCATTGAGATGCTCGAAGACACCATGTAATGGATAAGAATCGGCCTGAACCGCAAAAAAGCGTATTTATAAAAATTTTTGACAAGGGCTTTAACCTTAGTGTGCCTGCCAGTCAAGAGTCGTTCTATAAAGAAGGATACGATACGTTTATAAAAAAGGTGGAACACCACAGGAAGACCCACTTTCCGGAAGAGGCCGTGGCCCTGGCTGCCATTGACTGCATAGTTGCTCTTCAGAAATCTCAGAATAACCTAAGAGATATGATAGCTGCCCTCGAAATACAGATGGATGACCTGGATGCCACTCTTTTGGAGGCTTTATAGATTTTTGGTTTCAAACTCAAAATATTTGTTTCGACACTACAGTTCGGTATTTAATTGCGTGTGGGTGGTCAGTATCGTAAACCACCTAACAGGAAATGAATATGTCAGACCTTATAGTGTTAATATTCACGGCAGTCGTTACGGGCGGCCTTGGATTTTACTTCGGAAAATCACTTTACCAAAAAGCTTCCGAAAAGAAAGAAGCGGAGGCGAATGCCCGAGCCGCTGAAATACTGCGCAACGCCGAAGTCAGCGCCGAGAACATCAAGAAAGACCGTATCCTTGAAGCCAAGGAAAAGTACCTGCGCCTTAAAGAGGAATTTGAGGAAGAGTCCAACCGTAAAAAGAGCCTGCTACAAACCAACGAGCAGAAGCTAAAGCAGCGAGAGCAGTCCATTTCCCAGATGATGGAGCAGAATAAGCGCCGGGAAAATGATCTCGAAAGCCAGAAGGCCAACCTGGCCCAACAAACCGAAGCCGCTACTAAAAGGCGTGAGGAGGCGGAGAAGATGCTACAGCAACAGGTATCGCAGTTGGAAAAAATCGCCAATCTTACTGCCGCCGAAGCCCGCGACCAACTCGTAGACGCGCTCAAAGCCGAGGCCGAGACCAAGGCTGCTTCGCACATCAAAAATGTGATAGAAGAATCGCGGCTAACGGCCACGAAAGAGGCCAAAAAGATCGTTATCGAAACCATTCAGCGTACCGCGGCCGAGCATGCCATCGAGAACTGCGTGTCAGTGTTTAACATTGAAAACGACGACATCAAGGGCAAAATCATTGGGCGGGAAGGCCGGAACATACGAGCGCTCGAAGCCGCTACGGGCGTAGAAATCATTGTAGACGATACACCGGAGGCTATAGTCATCTCGGGCTTCGACCCCGTTCGCCGCGAGATTGCCCGGCTGTCGCTTCACCGCCTTGTACAGGACGGTCGTATTCACCCGGCCCGCATTGAGGAGGTAGTCGCCAAAACCCGCAAGAACATCGAGGACGAGATCGTTGAAATCGGCGAGCGCACCGTGATTGATATGGGAGTGCACGGCCTGCACCCCGAATTAGTAAAAATGATCGGGCGGATGCGTTTCCGGTCCTCCTACGGGCAGAACCTTCTTCAGCACTCGCGGGAAGTGGCAAAACTTTGCGCTACGATGGCTTCTGAACTAGGACTGAATGCCAAGCTAGCCAAGCGAGCCGGGCTGCTGCACGATATCGGCAAGGTGTATCCAGAAGAATCTGATATGCCGCACGCGTTGTTGGGTATGGATTTGGCCAAGAAGTACAAAGAACATCCCGAAGTACTCAACGCGATTGGCGCTCACCACGACGAAATAGAGAAAACCAGCCTTATTTCACCCATTATTCAGGTTTGTGACGCCATCTCCGGCTCGCGACCAGGGGCACGACGCGAGATGATGGAATCGTATATCAAGCGGTTGCGGGATCTGGAAAATCTGGCTACTGCATTTGATGGCGTGGATAAGTGCTACGCTATTCAGGCAGGGCGCGAAATCCGTGTGATCGTGGATGCAGAGAATGTCAGCGACGAGAAAGCGAGTCTGCTGTCCTTCGATATTTCACAGAAAATTGAAAAAGAAATGCAATATCCCGGCCAAATCAAGGTGACGGTGATACGGGAGATGCGCTCTGTAGCTTATGCCCGTTAATGCAGGATTGATTTTTTTAGAAAAAAACCTACGGCTTTCGCAGCGAAGGCCGTAGGTTTTTTCATTCGCTAATATTGCCGTTGTCTTTATCCTTTCCAATGTCCTTTACTTCTCAAGTCATACTCATTACAGGTGCCTCATCGGGCATTGGCAGGAGTACGGCAGAGTATCTGGTCAAAAAAGGGTACCGGGTATTTGGAGCCAGTCGCAGCGAACCTGAAAAAAACGTTGGTTTTGAGTGGGTTTGTATGGACGTTACAAGTGAGGAGTCAGTTGGGCAGGCCGTGAGTCAGGTGTTAGAAATAGCCGGGCGTATAGACGTGCTCATCAACAACGCCGGGTTGGGTATCGTGGGACCACTGGAAGAAACTACGGATGAACTCATTCACACGGTATTCAACACCAACGTGATGGGGACGTTGCGTGTTTGTCGCGCCATCATCCCCATTCTCCGGTCGCAACAAAGCGGTATGATCCTCAATATCAGTTCCATCGCTGCCGAAATGGGCCTGCCATTCCGGGGGATTTACAGCGCTTCGAAGGCATCGCTGGAAATTCTAACCGAGTCTTTGAGCATGGAGTTAAAGGAATTCAATATTCGGGTGTGCAGCCTGCTGCCCGGAGACATAGCGACAAGTATCAATCAAAACCGACTGGTCGTCAACCTGCGGGAAAACTCGGTATACGCGGATCGTTTTGCCAAAATTCACCATCAGATCAACGAAGAAGTCAGTCAGGCGGCTCAACCAATCGTCATTGCAAAGGCCGTGGCCCGTATTATCGGGAAGAAAAATCCAGAACTACATTATACCGTAGGGCCATTTATTCAAAAGTCTGCCATCCTGTTGCGCCGCATTCTGCCGCAGCGCGCATTTGAGCGGCTGCTAATGTGGTTTTACGGCATATAGCGGCAAACCATTTATTATCCGGCCTTGTTAGGCTAGGGCGGTCAACCGCGTGCCTTGTACTTATTCTTTCTATTAAAATATTACATGAATTACGTCGATCTCAATAAAAAGCAATTGCTGAATATCAATACTCTCGGTGAACTGAAGGCCGCGGGCTACCGCCCAAAAACCATCAAACAAGAACTCCGCGACAATCTGATCGCCAGAATCCGCAGAAAAGAAGAAGTGTTTCCCGGAATTTGGGGCTATGAGGATACTGTTATCCCCGATGTGGAACGCGCTATTCTTTCCATGCACAATATTAACCTTCTGGGTTTGCGTGGTCAGGCCAAAACCCGGATTGCCCGCATGATGGTCAACCTGCTTGATGAGTACATTCCTTATGTGGCGGGCACCGATCTGAACGATGACCCTCTCGATCCACTTTCACGCGTGGCTAAGGACCTTGTGGCCGAGCACGGCGACGACACGCCGGTGGCCTGGATGCATCGGTCCGACCGCTACACCGAAAAACTTGCCACGCCTGATGTATCGGTGGCTGATCTCATCGGCGATGTGGATCCCATCAAAGCGGCAACCATGAAACTACCTTATTCTGATGAACGGGTAATTCACTTTGGTCTGATTCCACGCTCACACCGCGGTATTTTCGTTATCAATGAATTGCCCGATTTACAGGCGCGTATCCAGGTAGCTTTGTTTAATATTTTGCAGGAAGGCGACATTCAGATTCGCGGCTTTAAGCTGCGGCTGCCGCTCGATATTCTGTTTGTCTTCACGGCTAATCCCGAGGACTACACCAACCGGGGTAGTATCGTGACACCCCTTAAAGACAGGATCGACAGCCAAATCGTAACACACTATCCGAAAACGCTGGAAATTGGCCAAAGGATTACGGAGCAGGAGGCCATTGTGAAGCCTGAGCAGAAAGGAATGGTGAAGTTAAACAGTCTGGTGAAGACCCTGATCGAGCAAATTGCCTTCGAAGCCCGGGAGAGTGAGTATGTGGATAGCAAAAGCGGCGTTTCGGCCCGAATGACGATTTCGGCTTATGAAAGCCTGTTGAGTGCTGCCGAACGTCGGGCGTTAATGAATAGCGAGAAGGATACCTACATCCGCATATCGGATTTGTACGGCGTGGTACCCGCCATTTGTGGTAAGGTGGAGTTGGTGTACGAGGGTGAAGTGGAAGGTCCCGTCATTGTGGCTCAAAACCTCATCGGTAAAGCCATCCGTACGCAATTCCTTAATTATTTTCCCGACCCTGAAAAAGCAAAAAAGACCAAGCGAAATCCTTTCGCCAAGATCGTGGACTGGTTCGGTGCCAACAACGAAATGGACCTGATGACAGACATGACCAACCGTGAGTACGAAGCCCGACTTCGTACCATCGATGGCCTTGACGATTTTGTGGATGAATTTACGCAGCGATTACCTAAAGAGGAAAAACTGTTCATGATGGAGTTCGCCCTGCACGGCATGGCGGAGTACTCACTCATCGGAAAGCAAGCACTCGACAAGGGAACCCATTTCAAGGATCTGGTCAGTAGTATGTTCTCCGGACCGGATGAAGGGGGGGGTGAAGATTTCGGCTTTGATTTTGACGACGACGACGGGAAGCCCTTCTAGGATTTGTAGTTGCCTTGCGGCCATCAACCTATCGTAATTTCGAGTTTTTGCATAAAATAAGGCCCCGCCAATCTGGCGGGGCCTTATCATTTCTAGCCAATAAGAACATTGTGAAACTTAAACTACCTTATCGACCACTTTGGCTGATTCCTTGGCGTTTTCATTAGGTTCACTCATATCTTCCAAAGCTTCGGGATCACCACTTACCTTGGCCTTGATTTTATTTTCAAGCTCCTCCATCAGTTCGGGGTTGTCTTTAATAAGCGACTTGACCGCGTCGCGGCCCTGACCCAAACGGTTTCCGTCGTAGCTAAACCATGAACCTGACTTTTTGACGATATCCAATTCTACGGCCAGGTCAATGATTTCGCCTGCTTTGGAAATGCCTTCACCGTACATGATGTCGAACTCGATAACCTTGAAAGGCGGCGCGAGTTTGTTTTTTACGACTTTCACACGGGTCCGGTTACCAAGAATGTTATCGGCGCTCTCTTTGATGGCACCCACACGCCGGATATCCAGTCGTACGGAACAATAGTATTTCAAGGCATTACCGCCCGTCGTCGTTTCAGGGTTACCGAACATAACGCCGATTTTCTCCCGCAGCTGATTGATAAAGATACAGCAGCAACCCGTCTTATTGATGACGCCCGTCAGCTTCCGCAGAGCCTGTGACATCAGGCGAGCTTGTAAGCCCATCTTGCTGTCGCCCATTTCGCCTTCGAGTTCAGCCCGTGGAACGAGTGCCGCCACGGAGTCGATGACGATGATGTCAAGGGCGCCGCTGCTGATAAGATGTTCGGTGATTTCGAGAGCCTGTTCACCGCTGTCGGGCTGCGAGATGAGCAGGTTTTTGGTATCGATGCCCAGTTTCTCGGCGTAGGAACGGTCGAAGGCGTGTTCGGCGTCCACAATGGCCGCCAAACCCCCTTTTTTCTGAGCTTCGGCAATACAGTGCATGGCCAGGGTAGTTTTACCCGAGGCTTCGGGGCCGTATATTTCGACCACACGGCCTCGGGGCATACCGCCGATTCCCAGCGCCAAGTCCAGGCCGAGCGAGCCCGTTGATATCGTCGGGACGTCCAGCACCTTGCTGTCACTCAGGCGCATGACGGTGCCTTTGCCGTAGGTTTTGTCTAATTTTTCCAGGGTAGTCTGCAGCGCTTTCATTTTGCTATCTGCATCACTTGCTTGTGCCATAAGGAATATTTGAGAAGTTTGTTAAGAACAGAATAAAGGCGGCGAAAGATACGCTTTAACCGCCTTTTCCTTGTAATTGAATTATGGTGTAAATATATGTTTAATTATTGACATAGGCAATTGATTTTTATATCATAGTCAATAGTTTTTTAATCTTGTGGGCATCCCGGTAATTTTTAGTTGTTTCGCGTTGTTAAACCCAGGCGCACGAAGTGCCTCGAATAACCGTGAGCAGACAAGCAACGGGAAAGGTCAATCAAAATATCATGCTCAAAAAACTAGCCCTCTGGGCATTATTTATAGTCCTGCTCGTTGCGCTATTTTATCGTGACGAACTCCAATATGGCTGGATGCAGGCCTCGGGGCAGATAAGTATCCTGATGAAAGTGGCTGACGTGGAAGATGTGCTGGAAAGCCCCACAATGCCCGATTCGCTAAAAGATAGAATCCGGCTGATTGAGGAAATCAAGCAGTACGGTGTGGATTCGCTGGGACTGAATCCGTCGGACAACTATACTACCTTTTACGATCAGCACGGAAAGCCCATTCTGTGGGTCATAACCGCCGCGCCGCGCTACAAGTTGGAAGCCCGGGAGTGGAAGTTCCCCATCATCGGCGCGTTTCCGTACAAAGGATTTTTCGACGAAGATAAGGCCAAAGTCGAGGAAAGTACGTTAGTGAAAGCAGGTTACGACACCGATATCAACCAGGTATCGGCCTGGTCTACCTTAGGTTATTTGAAAGACCCGATTCTGTCGAGCATGCTCTACCGTTCGGAGGGTAGTCTGGCCAACCTGATCCTGCATGAATTGACACACGGTACACTTTTTGTCAAGGGAAATCTTGAACTGAATGAGAACCTGGCCAGCTTCGTCGGTGACTGGGGCGCAGTTCGATTCCTGACTCAAAAGTACGGGGCGGACTCTGAGCAACTCAGGAGGTACGAGTTTTCAAAGAAATACAATGATGCTTACGCACAGCACGTGCTGCGCGGCGCCACCCAACTCGACAGCCTGTATGCGACCTTCGCCGATCAGAAAAAGGAAGTACGGAAAGACACCTTGAAAAGAAACCTGATCCGGCGAATCGTCAATTCTGCCGATACATTACTCGGCGGAAAGGTGTCGTTCACTACTAGCAGGGACAGCACGAGTCGGGCCGATACCACCCGCCGGCCTGTTGAGAAGCCGGAAACCAAATTGCCGAATAACGCGTATTTTGTTGGGTACAAGACCTATAAATCCAAACAGAATGAATTTCGCCAAGAGTTTGTAAATAAGTTTGGCGGCGATTTTAAGAAATACATGGCCTATCTGAAAGAGAAGTACCCCTCTTTGTAAAGGGCCTCTCATTAGCCAAGAAAAGATGAAACACAACCTCAAAAAAGTAGTCATACCGTTAGTCACAGTTTTTACCGTTGCATTGGGAATCACCGCTTTCCAGGCCAACGACCGCTACCGCCAAGTCCCGAATGATAGTTTTGGCAAGGGCGAAAGACTAGAGTACCGTGTCCATTACGGTTTTATCAACGCCGCCGAAGCGCGGGTTGATGTCAGCAATTCCATTGTGAATGTAAACAATCGCCCCTGCTACCGCGTCAACGTTTTTGGCCGCACCGTCGGGGCTTTCGACCTCGTTTCGCGGGTACGCGATCAGTGGCGTTCTTACATTGACACCTCGGCTATCCTGCCGCAAATGTTCAAGCAGGAAATAGAAGAAGGCAAGTACCGAAAGGAAGAGACCGTTCTGTTTAACCACGGCAGCAATGTGGTCTATTCCAGCGTAAAAGATGAGAAAAAGTCCTTCAAAGTACCTAATAATATCCACGACGTTATCAGCGGATATTATTACCTGCGTACCTTGAATTTCGACCGTATGAGCGTGGGGCAGATGATCGAGGTGCCGACGTTTTTTGGCGGTGAAGTTTTCCCGATGAAAGTAAGGTATCGGGGGAAAGACGAAATCAAGACTAAGTTTGGCCGCATCAAAGTCCTGAAACTGAATCCGATTATGCCTAACAATAAATTTTTCAAGGGCGAAGAATCCATCAATATCTGGGTATCGGATGATGCCAACAAAGTACCCGTGAAGGTGGAAGTGGACTTGTGGATCGGCTCGCTGGATATGGATCTCAAGAGTTTTAAAGGTCTGCAGAGTGAGATGAAGTGGATGTAGGGTCCTGCCGGTGGCTTTCATGGTTTCGCTGAACGAGCGTATAGGCTCGTTTCGCGCCAGATCATTAGCCCTCTTCTGAAATTCTGGAGTTGTCGTAATGGAAACGGCAGCTCATTTTTTTTGATGGAAAAGAATGCCCGCTTCTCCGCCCCAAAACTTTCGTAGAAAGCAGAAATGCTATCTACTTCGGGACTTTCAAAATCAAAGGTGCGTAATTGCCCGGCGGCTTCCCTGAAATACTGGTCCAGCAGAAAAGTGCGGGCATTTCCCTTCCTTCCGACTGCGTCAGCGGCATTGAAAATGTAGATCCCCATACCGTTTTCTTCCAAAACCATAACTCCCGCGTGAATTTCCGGGCCAATTCTCGCGTAACGAATAATTCCTGAATTCTTTTCCAGCACCAGAGAAGCCAGGTCGCTTAATAGCTGGTAAGCGCTTTCCTTTACATTCTTGATTTTGGGAGCATGATTTTTTCGGAAAAGCGTAATCAAGGGCCCGGCATCCTGTGATTCAATCCAATCCCAGCGGTACTTTTTAGATTTTTTCAGATTATTCTTACGGTCCTTTTTGTAGCCGTAAGCAAGTTGGGTGTAGGGCTTTTTCAGGTTTAGCCAGTGAGTGCTTTTGTTCGTTGTTTCAAACTCTGGATGGAAGGTAGTTAGTTTCCGGAGAAGTGGCGTGTGCCGGGGATGGAAATCATAGCTGGAAATGTAGATGAAATGTCGACTGAGGCTTTCCAAAAAAACAGCCATTGCTTCCTCAGAAAGTTCAGATTCCGAGAACAGGCCCAGGTATTGACAGAAGAGTGGCTGTTGCACGACCGCCAGACCCCATCTTTTCTTTACGGGCAGCGGCATCACGATCTCATAGTTCTGAGCCGAAGGCCAAACCAGACATTGCCATCCGGGCGAAACGCAATCCAGGTACCACGTATAGGGATAGATGACCGGGTACTCCGAACGTTCGATCAGGGCATTCCAAGCTTGGTCGTCGATTTGGTGACGTTTTAGTAAAGCGGGCGGTTGCACTTTACTTGAAGTAGCTGCGGAGTTTCTGTACGGTTTCATCCACGTCAGGGTCGCTGCCCATCAGTTCGTTGATACTCTGGATGGAGTGAATTACCGTGCTATGGTCCCGGCCACCGAAGTGATAACCGATGGACTTGAGCGGCAGGTCAGTGTATTCCTTGGCCAGGAACATTGCCAGTTGGCGCGGATAGACGTTCTCCTTCTTGCGGCTTTTACTCTTCATATCGGCGATGGCAATCTCGAAATGATCCGCCACGATTTCCTGAATCGTGTCGATGGTCACTTCCTTTTCCTCGTTCATCACGATATTCTTGAGAGTGTTCTTGGCCAGCTCCACGTCGATGGTGCGCCGCGTGAGAGATGCCTGCGCCATGAGCGATACCAGCACACCCTCTAATTCCCGCACGTTGGAATTGACGCTGTGCGCCACGTACTCGATTACCTCACTGTCAATGAAAATTCCCTCGGCCTGCAGTTTTTTCTGGATAATGGCGATGCGCGTCTCAAAATCCGGCGTCTGCAAGTCCGCCGTAAGTCCCCACTTGAAGCGAGAGAGAAGACGATCCTGCAAGCCTTCCAACTCACGTGGCGGGCGGTCACTGGTCATGATTATTTGCTTGCCCAGCTGGTGCAGGTGGTTGAAAATATGGAAGAAAGTATCCTGCGTTTTCTCTTTACCTGATAAAAACTGTACATCGTCGATCACCAGCACGTCCACTTTCATATAGAAGTCGTTAAACTCCTGCAGCACGTTGTTCCGGATTGAATTGATGAACTGATTCGTAAACTTCTCCGACGACACGTACATCACCACCTTGTCGTCAAAGTGGTTACGGATGTAGTTGCCGATGGCCTGCACGAGGTGCGTCTTCCCCAGGCCCACGCTGCCGTACACCATCAGCGGATTGAAGGACGTAAGACCGGGCCGTTGTGCCACGGCAAAACCCGCCGAGCGGGCCAGGCGGTTGCAGTCGCCCTCAATGAAATTATCAAAAGAATAGCCCTGATTCAGGTAGGTGTCGAGCTGGAGCGAATCCTGATCCTTAGGAGGGGTCGAGTTGAGCCGGGGATCGTTCTGAAAATTATCGGGGCGGGAATTTTGCGGCGTTTTGACCGTCGGCATACTAACCGTCAGCGGCTGGTGGCGCTCAGTGCCTGGATCCACGATGATCGAATATTCCAGCATTCCGTCGCGCCCCAGCGAGTAGTCCAGTGCCTGCCGCAGCAAGTGCACGTAATTGTCTTCCAGCCACTCGTAAAAAAACTGGCTGGGTACTTGTATTGTCAACACCTTGTCATTCAGCCTGAAAGGACGTATAGGCTCAAACCACGTCTGAAAACTTTGCGCAGGAATGCTCTCCCGGATAATCCGAAGGCACTTTTCCCATACAATGTCCACTTCGCGCGGAGGGGGCACTCTTTCCAAGGTGAAGTTTAGTTGATTTGGTGTCATCGTCGATTTTCGGGGGAGGCAAAGGTAGCAAAATGCTTGGGCTGTACCTTGAAAATTGCTCCTGAAATTACCACCAAAATTTTCCTTAATCAAACCGCCCGCGTAATCTAGTGGAAAAGTACAATGCCCCAAAAGGACAAACGGAAATTGGCCTATTCAGCGATAAAAAAAATGTAATATCAAATTCGTAGCTTTGTTTGATTCGAAAAAAACGACCTGTTTTTTATTAATTTTTTTTTGTATGGAGTCCTCATTTTTTGCCGAATTTTCCAAAACCGATAAGATGAATTGGCGTCGCCAGTTGGAAAAGGAATTGAATGGACGCTCTTACGAAGATGTCCTGCACCAGGTAGCGGACTCTGTGGTGATGCAGCCCTACTACGTGGCGGAAGACCTGGAAAGCAATACGCATTATCTTGAAATCCAGAAAGCTCAGAAGCAAACTCCCGGCTGGCTGACCATCCCACCCATTGCTTTCAGGACGCCATCCGGAACCAATCAGCGAATCCTGCGCCACCTTGAGCGTGGTGCCGATGCGGTATGGTTGGAATGCGGAGATACACCGACCGCCCACCTGGAGCTGGTAAAAACGCTACATACTATCCGGCTGACCGATACGCCCGTTTTTCTGGACACGCCTGAACCAGCCCCGCATATACTAAAAGAACTCACTCAGGGGTCAAGCTATTATCTGAAAGGTGGGATTGTCCACGATCCATTGGCGGACTGGATGCGGACAGGACAGGACTATGGTCCTGCCCTCGACTCTATTGCCGAGGGGATGGCCCTGACCAAAGCCATGCGCGAATTTCACTCCTACAAAGTAGAGAGCCATCTGTTTCACGAAGCGGGGGGCGATGTTGTGCAGGAACTTGCTTACACGCTAGCATCCTTCGTGACCTACATGGACGAGCTGACCGGACGCGGCGTTTCCCCACTGATGGCGGCGGGTCGCTTGGTGTTTTCTATCTCGATCGGTACCCATTATCTGACGGAAATTGCCAAACTTCGGGCATTGCGGTACCTCTACAGAAAAGTCACCCGTTCATACGGGCTACCCGACGAGCTATGCCAGCCCTTCATTCAGGCGCAAAGTTCGCGGTTGTATCAATCGGCCCACTCTCCGCACAACAACATTGTGCGCCATACGTCCGAAGCTATGAGCGCAGTGATGGGTGGTTGCGACGCGCTGAGTACACTCCCTTACAGCGCGGAGTTTGTGGGATCAGAAAGTGATGAATTCTCTGAACGGGTGGCGCGCAATATTTCTTTGGTCTTGAAAAATGAAAGCTACCTCGACAAAGTAACTGACCCGGCGGCGGGTTCGTATCATTTGGAGATGCTCACGTCGAAACTGGTGGAAGCTGCCTGGGATCTTTTTTTAGTGATAGAGCGGGAGGGAGGTTTGCCCCGGGCTTTTAAAGAAAGCATCATCCAGAATAGTCTCGAACACTCCTGGAATGCGAAAATCGCGGAATATCAGAATGGAAAAATAATGGTGGGGGTGAATAAGTACCGGGAAAATGAAGAGAAGCCCATTTTTGAAGGACGCGTTGAATCTGCTGCCGTTTTTCCAAATTGGGAATATACCCTCTTGACAAAAAGATCGCTTGAAGAAATCGCCCCAATGAAACATTGATATGAAACCTGATTTTGCCATAATAAAAACGATCGAAGGAGGGCCTGGGCAGGGTTCAATACACAACTCTAAACCCTACCCGACTTCCGAAGGGATCAAGTTGAGTGCCCGCTACAGGCCGGAAAACATCACCGACGCCGGGCAGGTAGGCTATGCGGCAGGCATTCCTCCTTACCTGCGCGGCCCCTACGCCAGCATGTACACACAGCGGCCCTGGACCATCCGGCAGTACGCAGGCTTTTCGACCGCTGAAGATTCCAACGCTTTTTACCGCCGCAACCTCGCTGCCGGACAAAAGGGGCTGTCGGTTGCCTTTGATCTGGCTACGCACCGGGGCTACGACTCCGACCATCCGCGGGTAGTGGGCGATGTCGGTAAGGCGGGCGTCGCCATCGACTCGGTGGAGGATATGAAAATCCTGTTCGACCAGATTCCGCTGGACGAGATGTCGGTGTCGATGACCATGAACGGAGCGGTGATCCCGGTGATGGCATTCTACATCGTGGCTGCCGAAGAGCAGGGCGTTGCGCCGGAAGCTCTGGCGGGAACAATCCAGAATGACATCCTGAAAGAATTCATGGTCAGGAACACCTATATTTATCCGCCGCTGCCTTCCATGCGCATTATCGGAGACATTTTCGCCTATACCGCGCAGCACATGCCGAAGTTTAACTCTATCAGCATTAGCGGCTACCACATGCACGAGGCCGGCGCCCCGGCACAGCTCGAACTGGCTTATACCCTGGCCGATGGCTGGGAGTACCTGCGTACCGGACTTGGGGCGGGGCTGGACATCGACGGCTTTGCACCCCGACTTTCTTTTTTCTGGGGCATCGGCATGAATCACTTTATGGAAATTGCCAAGCTACGGGCCGGACGGGTACTTTGGGCTAAAATCGTGAAAGCACTAGGCGCCAAAGATGCCAAGTCGATGGCCTTGCGAACGCACTGCCAAACCAGCGGCTACAGCCTTACCGAGCAAGATCCGTTCAACAACATTGCCCGCACAGTGGTAGAGGCCACGGCTGCGGTGCTGGGGCACACACAGTCGCTGCACACCAACTCGCTGGACGAGGCAATGGCGCTGCCAACCGATTTTTCGGCCCGCATCGCCCGCAACACACAACTTTTTCTACAGCATGAAACCGATATCTGCGCCGCCGTGGACCCCTGGGGCGGTTCCTATTACGTGGAGTACCTGACAAAGGAATTGATCGACAAAGCCTGGGCGTTAATCGAGGAAGTCGAAAACCTGGGCGGCATGGCAAAGGCCATTGAAACGGGCTTACCCAAAATGCGCATTGAAGAAGCTGCTGCCCGCAAGCAGGCCCGCATCGACTCTGGTAAGAATGTCATAGTAGGCGTGAACCGTTTCCGTACCGATGAGGAAGAAGAGATCGACGTCCTGGATATTGACAACCAGGCCGTGCGGGAATCG
Source organism: Persicitalea jodogahamensis (assembly GCF_014651615.1). Lineage (GTDB taxonomy): Bacteria > Bacteroidota > Bacteroidia > Cytophagales > Spirosomataceae > Persicitalea > Persicitalea jodogahamensis. Next base: position 1,300,869 of record NZ_BMXF01000001.1, read on the forward strand.
CAGATCAATCGCCTGAACAAAATCAGAAGTACCCGTAATTCCGAACGGGTGAAAACCGCTTTGGAAACGCTCACTGCAGCCTGTAATGAAGCGGGCGGCACCGATATGAGCACCAATTTACTGGCTCTGGCCGTAGACGCTGCGCGTGAACGGGCCACTTTGGGCGAAATTTCTGACGCGATGGAAGCCGTCTTCGGGCGTTATAAGGCCACCATTAGATCCATATCCGGCGTGTATAAATCCGAAGTATCTGACGACGAAAATTTTCAGCTAGCCCGGCAGATGGCCGACCGGTTTGCCGAACTCGACGGGCGTCGGCCCCGAATCCTGGTCGCCAAAATGGGTCAGGATGGCCACGATCGGGGTGCAAAAGTTATTGCTACCAGCTTTGCCGACCTGGGTTTTGATGTGGATATCGGCCCGCTTTTTCAGACACCCGGGGAAGTGGCCCGTCAGGCCACTGAGAACGACGTGCACGTGGTGGGGGCATCCAGCCTGGCCGCCGGGCATAAGACACTTGTGCCACAACTCATTGAGGAACTGAAAAAACTGGGGCGAGATGACATCATGGTCATTGCAGGGGGCGTTATCCCGGCGCAGGACTACCAGTTTTTACGGGACGCGGGTGTGAAAGGAATTTTCGGGCCCGGTACTGTCATTTCCGTGGCGGCGCAAAAGATTTTGGGCGAATTGATGGAGGAGTAAAAGATATTGTAAAAATGTTCTACCACGAAGTGAAAGGAATCCGGGTTCGTTACGCCGATACCGACCAGATGGGTTATGTCTATTACGGCAATTACGCGCGTTACTACGAAATCGGGAGAGTGGAAGCTCTGCGTAGTTTGGGGTTTCACTATAAAGCGATGGAAGATGCGGGGGTAATGATGCCCGTCTATGAAAACCGTTCGCGTTATCACCAGCCTGCCCGCTACGATGACCTGTTGACGATTCTGGTCCGTCTGCCCAAACTACCGACCGCTCGCGTTGTTTTTGAATATGAGATTCGAAATCAAACGGGTGAACTGCTGAATACGGGCGAAACTACCCTGGTTTTTCAGCGCCGCGACACCGGTAGGCTCTGTCAGGCTCCGGAAGGCTTGCTCGAAAAACTGCGACCCCACTATCAGAGCTAAGGTCTGAATGAATTTCTCCCAGTAAAGATTAATTAATTTACATCTTCTTAAAGAGAATTTTGAACTTTCCATTCTCCGCTGAGTAAATGCTCGAAAAGCTCCTGGAACATCCCCGATTGCAACGGTTCGGCCACTGGCTGAGGGGAACTACCCTGTTCCGGGGGTCGGTGTCATTGTACGACGTGCTGGTGAACCTCATCGACAAGCTCATTGTTTATGACATCGACCAGCGCGCCACCGCGGTGGCTTTCAGTCTGACATTATCGGCTTTCCCGGCGATCATTTCTTTTTTCACTTTGATTCCGTACATCCCGGTCGACAACCTGCAACCGCAGATCATGGACTTTCTGCGCGAAATCATGCCTACCAGTATTTACGCCGAGGCCCAAACTACCATCATGGACATTATCAGTCGTCCGCGCCGGGGTATTCTGTCCGTGGGTTTCATCCTGACAATCGTGACCTCTACCAACGGTATGGTTTCGCTCATGCGCTCATTCAATATTGTCTATCGGGACGAGGACACGCGCGGATTTTTCAAGACGCGGGGTATTGCCCTTATGCTTACATTATTACTGGCGCTAGTCATTTTTTTGTCGGTAGTTTTGCTCATTGTCGGCGATCACGTCATGGAAATCCTCAGCGAGTGGCAAATCGTCCGGGATGCCTGGGTCATCGGCCTGGTCAATTTTCTGCGGTACCTTATTACCCTGGCTGCGCTCACCATCGGGGTCTCTCTGATCTACCGATTCGCACCAGACCGCGAGGTGCGGATGTCATTCTTCAACGTGGGGGCATTCATTGCCTCGGCTCTTATTGTATTGGCCACCTACGGTTTTTCTTTTTATCTCTCCAATTTCGGCACCTACAATAAGCTCTATGGTTCCATTGGTACCATGATCGCCTTTATGATCTGGATCTACCTGATCGCTTTGCTCTTGATTTTCGGCTTTGAAATCAACGCCAGCATTATTATGGCGCGCGGCGAAGAAACGGAAGGTGACCTCAGCGAGGATGTGGGCATACAATAAATGCCGACCCGCAGTGAGTCGGCATTATATACATTACCCTAACCCATAAAAATCAGTATCCAATATTCTCCGTATTGAATACTGATCGACTCTATCATATCGAATACCGTGCCATATTTCTATTTAGAAACTGAAACTATGCGGTGTAGAGCGAGAAAAACTATTTTCGGTTATGAGTTACTCACTTTTTAGCGGTCATTTCGTAATCGGTTAGCCTTCACCCTCAGGCTATACTATATTTGTGAATATCAAAACTGCATAATCAATTATCCACCCTGCATTGATCAAAGTTTCTGTCATCTGTACTGCTTACAACCATGAAGATTTTGTGGAGGAAGCCTTGCGTTCAGTGATGGAGCAAACCTACCGTGAAGTGGAATTGATCGTGATCGACAACGCCAGTACCGACGGTACGGCGGAGAAAATCCGGAAATTCTGCAGCCACAATTCAGGCATCCGTTTTATTTCCAATGCCTGGAATAAGGGGCTCTGCACCGCTTTCAATCAGGGTCTGCGCTTTGCCAGCGGCAAGTATATTATCGACCTCTCTGCCGATGACGTGTTGCTGCCAGACCGCATCGCGCGGCAGGTGGCACACTTTGAAAGCCTGCCCGAAGAATATGGGGTCATTTATTCGAACGCTCAGTATCTCGACGCGCAGAGTACTTCATTACATTGTCATTACGTTACGGACAAAGAAGGTAAGGCTACCGAAAACATCCCTGACGGCGATGTGTACCTTGCTGTGCTGAAAAAGTACTTTATCTGTACGCCTACCATGATGATGCGTCGCTCGCTGTTGGACCGGCTGGGGGGGTACGACGAATCCCTCACCTACGAGGATTTTGATTTCTGGGTACGGTCAGCCGTCATCTGCAAGTACAGCTATCAGGATGAGGTACTTACCCAGAAGCGAATTCTGCGCCGGTCGCTTTCCACCCGTAGTTACGAACCCGGCAGCGGGATGCTGGAGTCGACGTACGTAGTTTGCAATAAAGCCTACGATCTCAACCGCAATCAGGCCGAATTTGATGCCCTGGCACTTCGCATTCGTGGGTACATTCGTAAGTGCTTCTTCACTCAGGAATTCGAACTGGCCGGGCGCTTTCGCCAGCTACTCAACTACATCGAAGATCCCGGCCCGGCTACCGAATTCATCGTCCTGCTTTGTCGGCTGCGCCTGCCATTTAATTGGCTGTATCGGGTTTACTATGACTGGAAAATAAGGGCGCCATTGCGCCAGAGAGAAGCGGTGGCAACCGGGGTGACCGAGCGGTAGATTTGTACTTTCATGTTTTGCCAGGGGAACCTACCATGCGATAGTGCTCAAAGACCAAAACCCTTAGACTCAAAGCTTGAAAATTAGAAACCGAAGGCTAAATTTGGGTTTTTGTGAGCATTGTTCACAAGAAACGGTAACCCCAAAAGTACTGTCAACTATCTACGACCAACAAAGTGCCTGCCGAACTACTCCGTATCTATCCCGAAAACCCCGACCCTCGCCGTATCCGGCAAGTGGCCGATTGCCTGCGCGGCGGCGGCCTGGTGATTTACCCGACCGATACCGTCTATGGCTTAGGCTGCGACATCCACAACGCCCGCTCGGTCGAGCGGGTGGCGCGCATCAAAGGCATCAAGCCCCAGAAAAACGATTTTTCGTTTATTTGCTATGACCTGAGCCACATCGCCGACTACGCCCGGGTGAGCAACGCTGCCTTCAAGTTGATGAAAAAGGCACTTCCCGGTCCATTTACATTTATTTTGGAAGCGACTACCAATGTTCCCAAGCTTCTTAATACCAATAAGAAAACCGTGGGAATCCGGGTACCGGACAATGACATCCCGCGTAACTTCGTTCGGGAACTGAACAACCCCATCATCACGACTTCCATCAAGGATGATGACGAAATCATCGAGTATTCCACTGATCCTGAGTTAATCTTCGAAAAATTTCAGCATCTGGTCGACATTGTCGTGGACGGAGGCTACGGCGGCAATGTCGGATCTACCATCGTAGATGCTACTACGGATAATTTTGAAATTATGCGCGAGGGCCTGGGGGATTTGTCGCAATTTCTTTGACATTCTGCCGTGCCTTTACCATATTGGGTAATGGTTGACGATCGCGTACAGGAATCAGCGGTTTCGGAAGTTTTACTGGACCTGCAGTTTCTGCCCTGCCTGGAATATTTTGCCTGCTTGCTGCAGTACGACACGCTTCGACTGGAAGCCTGCGAGAATCTACCACGCCGTAGTCCTCGAAACCGTTGTCGTGTCCTGACCGCCAACAAGATCGACACCCTCACGGTCCCTCTCCTGGATAGTCGCCGGGCAATACCGGTTCGGGATGTCAAAATAGATTATGGGCAGCCCTGGGGGCGCAGGCATTGGGGATGTTTGCAATCGGCTTACGGAAAATCGCCCTACTTTGAATACTACGCAGCCGACTTTCAAGCCATTTACCAGCGGGCGCATGCCTTTCTCTTCGATTTTAACCTGGACCTTCTGACATTATGTCTTAGATTTCTGGGAGCAAAGACAGAGATTGCGTACACTTTGTCATACCAAACTGACGTTGAGAAAACGGTATATGATGCCAGATCATTGATAAACCCCCGGAAAAGTGCAGAAACGGGACTTTTTTACCAAAGTGTGCCGTATTACCAGACCTTTGGCAATGATTTTGTATCAAATTTAAGTATTATTGACCTGCTGTTTAACAAAGGTCCCGAATCTCCCCTCATTATCAGACAATCGTCTATCTTGCCCGAAATGGCCTGAATGAACAAAGCCTGACGAAGATTCGTTGTAAAAAATATCAGAAGATACTCTACTATTCAGACTATATATGGAAGCCAAATTCTCAAATCGAGTAAAAGAAGTGATCACCCTTAGCCGGGAAGAGGCCCTACGACTGGGCCACGACTTTATCGGCGCGGAGCATTTGCTCTTGGGGATGATCCGCGAAGGCGATGGTGTGGCCATTGGCCTTTTGAAGAAGCTGGGCGTGTCCCTGGAAGAGGTTCGGCTCACCATCGAGCAGGCCACCAAGGGATCGGCCACTAATAATGTAAAAAACCTGCAGAATATACCGCTGACCCGTCAATCGGAAAAGGTATTGAAAATTACTTATCTGGAAGCCAAGATTTTCAAGAGTCCGCTTATTGGGACGGAGCACCTCCTGCTCTCGATTCTGCGCGACGAAGACAATGTGGCGACTCAGATTCTGCACCGGTTCAATGTCAACTACGAAGTCATTAAAGAAATGTTAGAATACCAATCATCAGGTACTCCGCCTCGTATGGGCTCCGATACCGACGACGGCGACGACGACCCACGCTCCGGCATGTTCGGCAGTGGTGGCTCATCAAGCAAAGAATCCAAAGGCGGTGAAAAATCCCGCACCCCGGTGCTGGATAACTTCGGTCGCGATTTGACTAAACTGGCCGAAGTGGGCAAGCTGGATCCGATCGTGGGTCGGGAGAAAGAAATTGAGCGCGTGGCCCAAATCCTGAGCCGACGCAAGAAAAACAACCCGATTCTGATCGGTGAACCCGGCGTCGGTAAGACTGCCATCGCTGAGGGACTGGCTTTACGCATCGTGCAGAAGAAAGTGTCGCGAGTACTATTTGGCAAGCGTGTTGTCACGCTCGATTTGGCTTCATTGGTGGCCGGTACCAAGTACCGTGGTCAGTTTGAGGAGCGGATGAAAGCTGTGATGAACGAATTGGAAAAATCTCCCGACGTCATTCTGTTCATTGACGAACTGCACACGATTGTTGGAGCTGGTGGCGCTTCCGGTTCACTGGATGCATCCAACATGTTTAAGCCTGCCCTAGCGCGCGGCGAAATCCAGTGCATCGGAGCCACAACGCTGGACGAATATCGCCAGTACATCGAGAAGGACGGTGCTTTGGCCCGTCGTTTCCAGATGGTGATGGTGGATGCTACCTCCGTTGAAGAAACGATACAAATTCTGGAAAACATTAAGGATAAATACGAAGAACACCACCACGTCAACTATACGTCTGACGCACTGGAATCGGCGGTGAAGCTTTCGGAACGGTACATTACCGACCGCTTCCTTCCCGACAAGGCTATCGACGTAATGGATGAGGTGGGAGCTCGTGTGCACATCAGCAACATCACTGTCCCGGAGGATATTCTGCAACTCGAAGAGCAAATCGAGAATATCAAGCAGGAGAAAAATCGGGTGGTTAAGAGTCAGAAGTACGAAGAAGCCGCCCAGCTTCGTGACCGTGAGAAAAAACTTATCGACCAGCTCGACCGTGCCAAGCAGCTTTGGGAGGAAGAAACCAAGCAGAAGCGATACACAGTTACTGAGCAGAACGTAGCCGAGGTAGTTGCCATGATGACCGGCATCCCGCTGACCAATGTGTCGCTGGATGAAGGCAAGAAACTGCTGCACATGGCTGATGAGCTGAAAGCCAAAGTCATTGGCCAGGATCCGCCTATCGAAAAACTGGTGAAAGCCATTCAGCGGACACGCGTTGGTCTGAAAGACCCCAAGAAGCCGATTGGTTCCTTCATTTTCCTCGGCCCGACGGGTGTAGGTAAAACCGAACTGGCCAAGGTACTGGCTACCTACCTCTTCGATAAAGACGACGCACTCGTGCGTATCGATATGAGCGAGTACATGGAGAAATTCAGCGTCTCGCGGCTGGTAGGTGCCCCTCCCGGCTACGTAGGTTATGAGGAAGGCGGTCAGCTGACGGAGAAAATCCGTCGGAAGCCTTACAGTGTAGTCCTTTTGGACGAAATTGAAAAGGCACACCCGGATGTATTCAATATCCTGCTGCAAGTACTGGATGACGGCATCCTGACCGATGGCTTGGGGCGTCGCGTAGACTTCCGTAACACCATCATTATCATGACCTCCAACATCGGAGCGCGTGACTTGAAAGATTTTGGTAGCGGCATCGGTTTTGCTACGAAGAGAAGCGAAAACCAGGACGAGGTTATGCGCAGCACCATCCAAAGTGCATTGCGTAAGGCATTCTCACCCGAGTTCCTGAACCGTCTGGACGATGTCATTGTGTTTAGCTCTTTGCAGCGCGAAGATTTGCACCGCATTATCGACATCTCGCTTGACAAGTTATTCAGCCGAGTGAAAGGCCTGGGGTATGAAATCGAATTGACGGTTCCTGCCAAAGACTTCCTTTCTGAGAAAGGTTACGATCCGCAGTACGGAGCTCGTCCGCTCAACCGGGCGATTCAGAAGTACCTTGAAGACCCAGTCGCCGAAGAAATCCTGAAAGGAGATTTACGTGATGGTGACGTATTGGTTGCCGACCACGACGGTGAAGCTGAGCAACTCAGCATTACTGTTCGGAAGAAGGCGGAAGAAGTCACTAACAATTAGGGGCTGATCGTTGAAAAATTTGATCGATTTCCGAGCCTGATTCATATTTATGGAAAAGACCGCTTCAATGAGCGGTCTTTTCTGTGTTTTTGGAATAATTATTGCCACTCTTTTCCCGACAAACGAACATTTTACCCCGGGTTCGGGACCGAATCAGATCAGAGGATCGTTGATACTGAGATTAGAGGAACAGGGTTTTTTGAAAATTGGCAACCGAATGGAGCAACCCACGAGAAACAAGGAAAATTCGAAGCCGGTAAGGCAGAGAAATCAAAGCAAGAGCAAAAAAGGCTACGCGTCAAACAAGCCATGGTGGCTGGTGGCTGTGATCGTTGTTGTACTGGCGGGGTTTCTTTTTTACATTAAATGGCTCAACTCCCCGGCGGCCAACGAGTACCAGAGCTTTTGGGCTTACCTGGTAGGGCCCAAGTTAACCGAAGTACGTTCAGATCCATCGGTTGCTACCGCGGACGAGATTGACGCCCTCTTCGGAGCTGACTCGATTGGGGCAGGTCTTGGTGACGAATGGGCAGAAACCAGCCCAACCACCACCGCATCAACTTTGGACGATGAGTTTACTGCCGGCAATACCCCTGCTCCTGAAAGTATTGCGACACCCGTAGCGCCTCCACCTGCACGCCCTGTTACTGCTCCCACCACTCCCGCGGTAAGCGAAGGAACTGTCTACGTTATAAATGCGGGAGAATTCAAGACCAAAGGATCGGCACAGTTTCGCATCGGCGAACTTCGTCAGGGAAACTATGCCGCCCGGCTTATTGAGCCTTCCTCGCCGGATGGCATGTACAAAGTCGTCGTGGGGGAGTACAAAAATGAAAGTACCGCGAAAAGCGTGGCGCAGTCCATGAGCTTTATTCTGGAAATCAGAGCTTCGGTGGAGGAGAAGCGGTAATCGAGGTTGGAATATCCGCAGTTGCCTTTCTTTTGTACTGCAAATTCTGAAAAGGTCTGACCATCTGCCCCACAAAATCTTTTGGGAAAGCTTCTTCCTCCGGCAGGCCGACGGGCAGGTATTCATCGTTGCCCGGCCAGTAATCGGTCTTGAAAAGATAATCCCAGACACTGAGCGTGATGCCGTAATTAAAACCCGTCGGGTGCGACTCGGGCATTTCTTTGGCGTGATGCCACAGGTGCATTTGTGGGCCGTTCAGAAAGTACTTTACCTTTCCCAATGGAATGTACAAATTGGCGTGGCCCAGTTGTCCGGTCACGAGCGTGAAGATATGAACGATGAAAAAGTCTTTGATCCCAAAACCGATCATCGCCAAGGGCAGATACTCCAGCGTGCGGTAGATGATGTTTTCGACAAAATGGTAGCGTAGCAGCGCCCCAAACCCCATTTCATCCACACTATGGTGTACTTTATGGAATTCCCACATCCAGGGTACATGATGCAGCAGGCGGTGGATGTTCCACTGCATGAAGTCGCGCAGCACAAAAATCAGAACCAGCTGCAGCCAGCCGGGTAAGGATGCCACTTCTATGGCCACCGTGTTGGTGATGCCGAAAACGCCCAGAAAATCGTTAAAGAGTTCTACCCCCACCATCGACAACGCATTGTAGGCAATGAGGGAGAATAGGAAGTAATTCCAGAACATATAAAAGGCGTCCATCCAGAAATCCTGCCTGACAAGCGGCTGATTCTTACGCCAGGGAAAAAGTACTTCCAGAAGCCAGATCACCAGCGATGCGCCAAAAAGCCAATAGAAGTAGTTATGCCAACTCGGGTTCAGTATTTCATTTTTGAGGTAATCCCAATAGCCCGAATAAGCGCCGCCGATGATGTGCAGGTACTTGATCATTTTTTCTCAAAAAGATAGCTGCCGAACTGGTAGGCCACGAATAGCGCGAACACGATGAGCCCGATCCCCAGCATCAGCACCAGGATGCGCGAACCCTCTTCCAGAAAAGTACGGGGTGTCCCATCGGATTTGGTCGGGTTCTGAAATCGGACTTTAAAGTACCCGATGGTATAGGCCACGATGCAAAAAACGATGATTCCCAGAATGATTCTTGGCATGCCTCGGTGGTTTGTTTCTGTAAGAATACGATTTGCGCTTTGAATAGTTCAAAATCCGAATTGAACTTAGGCCGATCATAATTTGTGAGAGGTTCTGTTGATCCTACTTTTGCTCCCAAATCTCCAAACCCGTACCTTCGCCCAAAATTATAACCATAGAACCTAGTATTTCCCTCAATGAAACTTTTGGAAAATAAAACGGCTCTGGTCACGGGTGCCTCACGGGGTATTGGCCGCGCCATTGCCATCAAATTTGCCCAGGAAGGTGCCGACGTGGCCTTCACCTTCTTGTCAAGCGTGGAAAAAGGTCAGGCGCTGGTCGCTGAACTGGAAGCGTTCGGTGTAAGGGCCAAAGGTTACCGCTCGGATGCGTCAGACTTTCAGGCAGCAGATCAACTGATCACCGATGTGGTGGCAGATTTTGGCAAGCTGGATGTGCTGGTCAACAACGCAGGAGTAACGCGCGACGCCTTGCTGATGCGCATGAGCGAGGAACAGTGGGACACGGTGATGAACATCAACTTGAAATCGGTTTTCAACCTGACCAAGGCTGCCATCAAAACCATGATGCGGGCCAAAAGCGGCTCGATTATCAATATAACTTCCGTGGTGGGTATAATGGGTAATGCCGGACAAGCCAACTACGCGGCTTCCAAAGCGGGGATCATCGGTTTCTCCAAGTCGGTGGCGCTGGAACTGGGTTCGCGAAATATCCGCTCCAATGCCGTGGCACCGGGCTTTATCGAAACCGAAATGACTGATGCAATCGAAGCCAAAGCGCTGGAAGAGTGGAAACAGTCCATTCCCCTGAAGCGTGGCGGCAAGCCGGAAGAAGTGGCCGATGCCTGTGTATTCCTGGGATCAGATATGTCGCGCTACATCACTGGCCAGGTACTGCAGGTTGATGGGGGAATGCTCACCTAAAAACTTCGATAGGGGGGATCGGGCAGGATTTTGGTCTACGCTAAACCATTCATAGGGTTTTCGGCGTTATGGTTGTATCTTGACCGCTTCCGGTCCCCTGAACCCACTATCCGAGACTCACGCTTCGCCCATGCGATCCGAACTTTTCCTGCAGACTTCCCCCTGGTTCATCTTACTTTGCCTGTTGGCGGGATCGGCTTATGCCTTTTTTCTGTACCAGCCCGAGCCGTCCTGGGGCAAACGGCTTAACGCCGTTCTGGCTATTCTCCGTGGTACTTTGGTATCGGTGCTATGTTTTTTGCTGCTGGCCCCTTTGGTACGTACCGTGCAGACGACTACCGATAAAGCCAAGGTAGTGCTGGCGGTCGATAATTCGCAGTCCACGGCGGAGGCCGGAGTAAAGGCCATTCCGGCACTGGAAGAAGCACGCCGGCAACTGACTGCCGAGGGGTACGAGGTAAGCATCGAAACACTGAACGCCGACACGCCGCTAACGGAACTCGATTCAGTAAAATTCAACAGCACTCAGACCGACCTGGCATCCATGCTGAGTACCGTACGCAGTAATTTTGAGGGACAAAATCTGACGGATGTTATTTTGCTTTCGGATGGCATAGTCAATCAGGGGCTTTCGCCGGCTTACGGTAGTTATCCGTTTCGGGTACACACAGTAGCCATCGGCGATACCATTCCAAAGCGCGACATCCTGCTGCGAAACGTCTCGGCCAACCGCGTAGCCTACATGGGCAATGAGTTTCCGATTCAGGTCGATGTGGTGGCCAATGGCCTGGCCGGGCGCAGCACTACGCTCACGCTTAGGCAGGGCGGGAGGGTAGTTGCTACTCAAAACGTGGTGCTGAATCGCGATGATTACTTTCAGTCGTTTACCTTCACCACATCTTCCAACCAGAAAGGCGTCCAGCATTATACGGTTGAAGTGGGAGGTGTTTCCGGCGAGTCAAGTACCCAAAACAACCGTCGCGAAGTCTACATAGACATCATCGACGGTCGCGAAAAAATTTTATTGCTGGGACTGGCCCCGCATCCCGACATAAAAGCCCTGCGCAGCATCATCGAGCAGAACGAAAATTACGAACTCGATGTAAAGTTGCTCACAACGGCCAACAACCTCAATGAACTGACCGACAAGGCCTACGATCTTGTTATTTTTCACCAGATACCCGATGCATCAGGTTCTGGCAACCAATTCGTGCAGCGGCTGATGGCCAAAAACACTCCTATGTTTTTTATTCTGGGAAATCAGTCGGCCATTGGTGCGGTGAATCCTCTGAACCGCACCGTGCAGATTGCGGCTAATCCAGGCCAGTTTGATAAAGTTACCGGCCTGTTCAATGGTTCCTTTCAACTCCTGAATCTGGACAACCAGCGACTGGACATACTCGCAAAACTACCGCCGCTGTCGGTCCCGTTCGGCGAGTACCGCCTTTCACCGGGCAGCGAAGTTGTCCTCTACCAGCGCGTGGGCAGTGTTGCTACTACCAAGCCATTATTGGCCATATCGACGGAAGGCGAGCGAAAAGTGGCTGTGCTCACGGGTGAAGGAATCTGGCAGTGGCGGCAGGAAGAATTTGCGCTGACGGAAAAGCAGGACGTAGTGGATGAATTGTTTCAGAAAGTCATTCAACTGCTTTCGGTCAAAGAGGATAAGCGGAAATTTCGCGTATATCCCGTTAGTGCTGAATTTGATGCCGGCGATCGGGTCACTTTTCAAACGGAGATTTATAACGATATCTATGAGAAAATTTACGGGCAGGACGTGCGGCTTGATATAACTGACGAGAAAGGAAAAATACAAAATTACACCTATACCTACACCGCTGAGAATCCCCGTTTCGAGATCAGCGGTTTGCCCGAAGGCGTTTATAAGTACCGCGCTTCCGCTACACTCCGTTCGGGGCTGGAGCAAGTCAGCGGGCAGTTTGTGGTGACAGACACCGATCTGGAAGCCCAGAACACCACGGCGGACTTTGGGCTGTTGCGCGAACTTTCGGAGCGCACGGGCGGGCGTTTTGTGCAACCCAGTACGGTGGCAAGCCTGGTGCAGATTTTGACCAATAACCGGCCGCCGGATCGATTGGACAGTTCGGAACAAATGGCCGAATTGATTCAACTGAAATGGTTGTTCTTCCTGCTTTTGCTTCTTGCGTCGATTGAGTGGGGACTGCGGAAGTACAGCGGAAGCTATTGAGCCTGGCAATGAAGAGGTTTGTACTCTCTACATGCATCGCTCTGTACCTTACGGTCCTTTATGCAAACCTTGGTTCCGCTCAAAATGCTGAATCGGACAGTGCCACTTTTCAGAAACCCAACTACCGCCTGCTGCATGGAATGTTTGCGGCCCAAACCGCCTTGTATGCCGGGACAATCTACGGCCTGAGTAAAGCCTGGTACAACGATCCGCTCACCGATTTTCGGATTGCTGACGACTCACACGAATGGATGCAAATAGACAAAGTAGGGCATGTGTTCTCCTCCTACCAGATATGCCGCCACACGACGGAGCTTTACAAGAAGACCGGTATCACCAAAAAGCAGGCAGTCATTTACGGAGCCATTTCCGGCTTTTTTTTTCAAACCCCAATAGAAATTCTCGACGGATTTTCACCCGACTACGGTTTTTCTCCGGGCGATATGGCCGCTAATCTGGTAGGGCCTGCATTATTTGCGGGGCAATACGCGATGTGGGACGAAGTCAGGATCGTGCCGAAATATTCTTTTCATTTCACACCCCTGGCAGCGGTGCGGCCCGAGTTGCTGGGACGGAAGAAAACAGAACAGTGGCTCAAAGACTACAATGGGCAAACCTATTGGTTTTCGGCCAGCCCGCGCTCTTTTGCGCCGGGTTCCGGCTGGCCGGCCTGGTTGTGTTTCTCGGTTGGTTACGGCATCCAGGATATGGTTGCTGCCGAAATCGATCAAAGTACAGACTTGGGATATCGGCCTTACCGTCAATACTACCTTTCGGTTGATATAGATTTTACCAAAATAAAGACCCGTAGCCGACTCGTCAAATCGCTTGCGTTTTTGCTCAACTCGTTGAAAATCCCGGCGCCTGCGATTGCGTTGTCCAAAAAAGGAGTAGCGTTCAAGCCGTTGTATTTTTAGTCATTGATTAGGTGTCCTCGGCGCCAAAATTTTATCAATTTAACACATCCACAACTCAACAAATCCCCAGAAAAATGAACATAGGCGATAAAGTAAGACTGTTGCGCGACAAAGAAGAAGGAATCGTTTACGCGTTCCTGCCCGGCAATATTGTAGAAATAGAAATAGAAGAAGGCTTTCGCATCCCCGTTCTTCGCTCGGAGGTAGTTTCAGTGTCACCGATGGAAAGCCAGCGTTTGAAGCCTGCCGAATCGGCAGGTGGTAGTTTTGCCAGGAAACAGGAAGAGTTTCCGACGTTCAGCCGGAAGGCCCCTTTTGCTGAAAAAGGCATTTATATGGCGTTTGTACCTGTCAACGATCTGGAGCTCACGGTACACCTGATCAACAATTCAGATTGGGCCCTGCCATTCACAGTGTATCAGGATTCGGCCGGAAGGCAGGCGGGGCTTGCGTCGGGGGTACTTAGCCCACGCACCAACCAGCGACTGACCGACCTGCTGACAAAAGACATCGAGCAGTGGCCGATTTTTGAAGTGCAGGCGCTGTACTTCCGGGAGGGAAGCAGCGACATCAAGCCGCCGTTCCACAAGCGGCTTCGTTGTCGGGTGCAGTCTTTTTATAAAAAAAAGCAACAGGTACCCGTGCTGGCAAAGGAAGGCTACGTCTATCAGCTTGATGAAGAAAACGTAGCCGGTCCCGTTACACCGGATGTGCCGCCCAAACCATCGAGCGTCACAGCATCGGAGTTACGGGAGCGGATGCTCTCGCCGGAATCAACTACGTCGCATAAAGTAGAAACGCCCCAAGCCGTGGTAGATTTACACCTGGAAAAATTAAGTCCAATACCTGATGCCGTGTCAAATGCCGACAAGCTTAAGTTGCAGCTCGCGACTTTTGAACGGCAGCTGGAAAATGCTATCGCGGCGGGCCTGGACGAAATCACGTTCATCCACGGAGCTGGAAGTGGCGTGCTGCGGCAGGAGATTCACCGTCGTTTGAGTCAGCACAAAAACGTGCAGTTCTTCGAGGACGCCCAGAAGGAGAAATTTGGTTACGGTGCCACTTTTGCCAAGATAAAGTAAATTCGTGAAACGATTTTTGCCCTTACGTCCGGTACTGTACTTACTTTTAAGTTTAGTGTTGGGTCAATGCAGGCCCTCCGCACCGGACCAACCCGCTGCCCCCATAGAAAAATACCTTTACTCCGATATGCAGCTACAGGACGAAAAACATCTTTCCTCGATAAATATTCCGGTTGAAATGCCTCTTATCGAGATGGAACGGCAGATCAATGCCCAATTGAATGGGTTGATCTATGAGGACAACAGCTACGACGACTTCGATACTGACAATCTGAAGGCAAAGGTGTGGAAGATGAGCCCGATCAAAGTGCAGGCCGTCGATTCCACCTTTTTGTTTGAGGTGCCGCTGAAAATCTGGGTAAGCGTACGCTATGAGAGCAGTCCGCTTGGATTCAAAATATCTGGCACAAAAGATACTGAGTTTGCCATTCGTCTGCGCTTCCTTTCTGACATCGGCGTATCGCCCGACTGGCAGGTGACAACCCACACTCGTGTGGATAGCTATGACTGGATCACTGAACCTAGTATTCGGGTAGTGGGGCTGAATATCCCCATAAAGTCGATGGTCAGCCGGATGCTGGGGCGGAATTTTGAAAAGATAACGAAGGCCATCGACGAGCAGGTAGCCGGGACGATTGAACTCAGAAAGTACGTCCGCCAGGCATGGGAGCTGGCCCGGAGGCCAGTATTAATGTCCAGAGAATATGATACTTGGCTGGTGATAGTCCCTACCTCGGCAATGATGACGCCGCTGGTAGTTAAAAACAATATTCTGCGAACGAGCATCGGGATCAGAGGCTACACGCAGACCGTGACTTCGGCAGAGGAACCCGAAATCAGGGAAAATAGCCAACTGCCCAACCTGCTGGTTGTGGATAAAATGCCGCAGGAGTTCAAGGTGGGGCTCATCAGTGTGATTCCTTATAAGGAAGCTACCCGGCTGGCAAAGGCTAAGTTCATTGGAGAGAAGTATTCCTTCAACAATGGCAGTTACTCTGTAGAGGTCACTAATCTCGAAATGTACGGTCAGGATGAATTTCTGATTATCAAAGCGGGATTGAAAGGTAGTCTGAACGGAATAATTTATCTGAGAGGAATTCCCCACTATGACCCTGAAACTAAAAACCTTTCCCTGAAAGACCTGGATTATGACCTGGATACCCGAAACGTAATTTTCAAAACCGCTGGTTGGCTCTTGCAGAGCAAATTTAGCAAGATGCTGGAGAAACAGTTTGTGTTCCCGGTAGGAGGGCAAATTGAAGAAGCAAGACAGAGTATTCAGAAAACCCTGCAAAACAATGTGTTGGCCAAAGGCGTGACGTTGAACGGTACGATATCGGAAATTGCACCCGACCGGGTGTACCTCACGCCCGAAAACATATACGCTGTCGTGTTTGCCAAAGGGCGCGTTGCTTTAAAAGTGGAAGGATTACTTTAAATAATGCCGGGAATGGCTTTTTTACGGAGAATCCAGGCGTTAAATTTTGCTATTAATGCCAGACCGGCTGCCTTTCAATGCAAAGTATTTCTTAGCTTTGCGCCAACCGAAACAGGGTAAGCCGTCCTATCGCTCCGGTAGAAGTACCGGGGAGGAAAGTCCGGGCAGTGCAGGGCACCGTACTTCCTAACGGGAAGGCGGCAGACGGGTGACGGTCTGCCGACAGCCAGTGCCACAGAAAAGATACCGCCTGGCATAATTTTTATGTTCGGGTAAGGGTGAAAAGGTGGGGTAAGGGCCCACCGTCCCGCTGGTGACAGGGGGAGCGAGGTAAACCTTACGGACTGAAAGACCAAATAGGTGCCGGCCAGAAGCGGCCCGCTTCGGTTCCGGCTAGTTCGGAACGTCGGCATGGGTAGGTCGTTAGAGGCTGCGGGTGACCGTAGTTCGAGATAAATGATAGGAGTTTCGGCCACGTGCCGGAAAACAGAACCCGGCTTACAGGCTTGCTTTTTTTCGGTTTTTTATTTAAAAAGAATTTTATAAAATTTGGCTTTTATTAGAATCACATCAACTGGTGTTTCCCATGAATAAGAAAAACCTTTACATTTCTCTAATCTTATCGGCGTTGTGCTTTTCGTCTGCTTCTGCCCAGAACCGCAGCTACGAAGGCCCCAACAAAATGAACACCTGGTCCATTACCGGTTACGGTGGTATTACCCGTTTCTTTGGTGACCTCAAGCAGTATGATTTCAAGCGTGGCCCAGGAGAGTCACTTACCGGTGGTTTCGGTCTTTCTCTCAATAAGCAGTTAACTCCTATTTTTGGTACTCAGATCACGGCCTGGAATGGCTGGTTGCAGGGCTCCAAGCTGGGTTACCAAAGCCAGATCACGGGTGATGTGCGTGATCTTCGCTTCGAGAGCCCCTCGTTCGTGCAGGTAACGCTGGATGGAACCATGAACATTAACCGTCTGCTGTTTGGGCAGGATAAACTGCGCCGTTGGAAATTTGACGCACGTGGTGGTTTTGGTATCATCTATTATCACACTGAGGTTTTCGATCTTAATAGCGGTGCCCTTCTGCTTTCTTCCAACACTGAGGGTAGTTCCAAAACGGCGGGAACCTGGGAGCGCAACGGCTCCATCTATACCCGTGAATGGGTGGTGCCCCTGGGCATGGACATCCATTATGAGGTTTCTCCCCGCATTGACCTGGGACTATCTTTTGCCATTAACCATGTATTGACTGAGAAGCTCGACCTTACGGCCAGTAGCCTGACTAACCACGCAACCTCTACGGGCATCTTTACGTTCATCAAAGGCGATTCTGAGCTGGACAAATGGGGATACGGTGCCATCGCACTGACCTATAAGTTGGGTAAGAACGCTGTAATGTCAAAAGACGGTAAGTATGACGCTTCGAGCGGTCGCTACCACTTGCGTTGGGCTGATCCCAAATCACTCATTCCGCTGCCTTATAATCCAACGATGGATGATGCGGACTCGATCGCAAAAGCAAACATGCCTAAGCCCGTCGATCCACGCCTTTATACCGACTCCGATGGTGACGGCGTAGCCGACCTCTTCGATAAGGAGCCAAACACTCCTGCCGGTAGTGTAGTGTCGGGCGGAGGCGTAGCCATGGACATCGATAAGTACATCATGGATGCCATCAAGAACAACCTTCCAAAGGACGAGTGCGAAGCCCTATTCAGTAACATTGAGTTTGATACCGACAAGGCAACGATCCGCAATGCCTCGGAAGAGACGCTCCGTAAAGTGGTCGAACTGCTCAACATGCGTCCCAACTGCCGCATCGTACTGGTGGGACATGCAGATGCCCGGGCATCTTATGGCTACAACATGAACCTGTCGCGTCGTCGCGTGGAGTCCGCCAAGCGTTTCATTTTACGGGCCGGTTTGTCTGATCCGAGCCGCCTGCTCGTAGAGTACTTTGGTGAGTATCGCCCGCTGGCAGAGAACACAACGCCCGAAGGGCTTCAGGCCAACCGTCGTGTTGAGATCAAGATTATGCCAAACAACACCCTGCGGTCAACCTATCCAGCTGGGTTCAGAAGGTAATCTCTTAAATATTTTCATAGAAAAGAGCGAAACCAGATTGGTTTCGCTCTTTTTTTGGTTAAATGAAATATTTCTCCATAAAAAATTGCTAAGTTTGCACCCTATTTGAAACGCAGGGACGAGATCCCTCACTTAAAACCATACAACTGTAATGGCAGTAAAAATTAGATTAGCGCGTCGAGGACGCAAAAAGTTAGCGATGTACGACATCGTGATAGCGGACGCCCGGGCTCCCCGTGACGGACGTTTTATCGAGAAGATTGGTACCTACGATCCTAATAAGAATCCGGCATCAGTAGATTTACAAACGGATCGGGCGGTGGATTGGTTGCTGAAAGGCGCTCAACCTACCGACACTGCCCGCTCGATATTGCACCATGAAGGCGTAATGCTTCGCAAGCACTTGCAGGTCGGTGTAATCAAAGGAGCGGTGACGCAGGAAGATGCTGACGCACGTTTTGAAGAATGGAAAAATATGAAGGCCGAGAAAACTGCCGCTAAGGTTGAGTCTCTCAGCACGAAGAAATCTTCAGAAAAAGCCCAGAAGCTTGATGCAGAGCGTAAAGTAAATCAGGCTCGTGTCGAAGCGATTGTTAAGAAGAATACCCCACCTGCTCCTGAACCCGCTGAGGAAGAAACTCCTGCCACGGAAGAAGTTGTTGCCGAGGCTGAAGAAACTACCCCGGTTGCGGAAGAGCCCGCTGCCAAGGCAGAGGAAGCTCCTGCTCCGGTAGCTGAAGAGCCTGCCGCGAAAGCCGAAGAAGCTGCTCCGGCCGCTGAAGAACCTGCTGCAAAGGCTGAGGATAAGAAAGAGGAAGATTCTGCTCCGAAGGAGTCAGAGTCTATCATCGACAAAATATCCGAAGCAGCAAGTGGCGTAGTTGACTCAGTGAAAGAAACTGCCACCGATGCCGCTATTGCGGTAGCAGAGAAGGTAGCGGAAGTTACGGAGGATGTTAGCGAAAGTGCTGAAGAAACTGCAAACAAACTGGAGGCTTCCAAAGAAGAGGACTCTGCCAAAGAAGACGGTTCCGAGGAAGAAAAGAAAGCCTGAGGCCTCTCCGAAAGCGAACAAAATTAAGACCATTTCCACGAGCCTGTCGGTATTCCGCGCAGGCTCGTGGTGTTTTACGATAGTGTTTCATAGTCAAAAAAATTAACGAATTGACACAGGACGACTGCTACTTACTGGGCTATATCGTGAAGAGTCACGGTACCAAGGGCCAACTCGTGTTTCACCTTGATGTGGACTATCCCGAGGAATACGAAGAATTGGAATCCGTTTTCTTAGAAATAAAGGGAGACCTGATTCCTTACTTTGTTGAGAGTTTCAATCTGCAGAAAAAGGGGCGGTCCATCGTTCAATTGGAAGGAGTGGATACGATGGAGAAAGCCCTGGCTCTGGTTGGCACGTCATTGTTCATGCCACTCGAGACCCTCGAAGAGCTGGATGACGAAGGATTTTATTACCATGAAATTCAGGGATTTGAAGTTTTGGATGAAAATTTGGGTGCATTAGGTACCGTGAGGGAAGTGTACTCGGTAGCCACCCAAAACCTCATCGCGCTCGATTACCAGGGGAGCGAAGTATTGATACCCATTGTGGATGGTATCGTATTGAAAGCCGATCGGAAGAAAAAACAAGTACTGGTGAGCCTTCCTGAAGGGCTTCTGGAAGTTTATACCGGAGGGGCTGACGACGAGAAAGACGGGGACGATGAGGATTGATATCGTATCGGTTGTCCCCCGGTTGATGGACAGTTTTTTCGCCCATTCGATCCTGAAAAGGGCGAGTGACAAAGGTCTTGTAGAAGTACATCTGCATGACATTCGCGACTATGCCTCTGGAAAGAATAGGCAGGTGGACGATTACGCGTTTGGTGGTGGGGCGGGAATGGTTCTTCAAGTTGAACCCATAGCCCGTTGCCTTCGGTCGCTGCTGGCAGAACGGGCGTACGACGAAGTTATCTACCTGACTCCCGATGGTGAGCGTTTAGCCCAAAAAGCCGTCAATTCCCTTTCACTCAAAAAAAATCTGATCCTGCTTTGCGGACATTACAAGGGGGTGGATCAACGCGTGCGCGATCTTTTTGTGACCAAGGAAATAAGCATCGGCGATTATGTCCTTTCCGGGGGAGAGCTGGCGGCAGCGGTTCTGGCTGATGCCATTATCAGGCTGATTCCCGGTGTTCTCAACGATGAAACATCCGCTCTTACCGATTCTTTTCAGGACGATCTTCTGGCGCCCCCCGTTTATACCCGACCCGCTGAATTCGAAGGGGTTGGCGTCCCTGAGGTGCTGCTGTCGGGCCATGAAGCCAACATCGAAAAGTGGCGGATGCAGCAATCACTGGCGAACACCCGAACAAAAAGGCCTGATCTTCTGGGTGAAGAATGATTGCTTGCGACGGTAGCACTAATGGCTAAAACTACCCTTTTGTGTATGTGACAGAGCGAGAAGAGCCATTGCAGTCGGTTCATATGAGGATTTTCCTTAAATTGGACTGTCAACACAAAACTCATGGACAGCCTCAAACCCAGGATGGCTACCTGATACACTACTATCACGCGCTAAGTATGGAAACTACCACTACTCCGATTTTCTCTGATAGCAATGCTGAGTCGATGAGCGGAAGGATGAAGCTTTCAAAATTTGGGCTTTATCAGCGTCGATTATCAAGAGTCATTTTTGCGGCTCTGGGATTGGTAACAATGGTCCATTTTCAAGCTTTGGCCGCTAGTGTAGGCGGCTATGTTTATTGCGACAAAAATCAAAATGGCAGTTACGATATAGGTGAAGGCTTGCAGGTGCCTGGTTTGGAAGTTAAATTTTTCAGGAAGAACTCCGACGAACTGATCACATCCACTACCACTGATCACACGGGGAAGTACATAACTGAATCTGTACCCGATAACACTGATATAGACGTCAAGGTAGTTTACCAAAATGCCACGTACCTGGCAACCGACTTATCGTCATTGTCAGCCGCCCATATTAAAGTCATCTGCACATCGACCAGCTGTGGAGAGGCTCCTGTGGTTTCGGTGAATAAAGAAGGCGATCTCAGCTGCGACCAAAATGCAATAAAAATTACAGCATCAGCCACGCCTAGTGAAGGGGCTAACTACGACTGGGTTATTCCGAATGGTGCGGATGACCCCGGGGACACAGACTCTTTTTTTGCTTCAATTGCCGGGGTGTATACCGTTACGGTAAAGTACAGCCTCAACGATTGCATTGCATCGAATAGCGTCACTGTTACGAGAGACGAGACCGAGTGCTGTCTCACGATCTCGGATCCTGCCCCCACTGACCTAAAAGCCATTTGTGAAGGAGAAAGTGTCAATTTTTCTGTAAAAACCGATCCTCCGCCCCCAGTGGAGATTGGTTGGGTGCGGTTCGATTCCGAAGTGGACGATCCGTATACAGCCGAAGGCAATGGAAAAACTTATCTGGGTTCGGCAAAGCCATCGGGGGGCTTCGCCTCAGTTGCCTCCAATGATTTTCCAGCAGTAGCCGGTAGCGTTAAAACTTACTACGTTTATGCCTGTTTTAAATATGCCTCACCATACTGCAAGGGCTTTGTCAAGTACCAGGTAGACGTTCTTAAGCCGAAAGTTAGGGCGATGGGAGGCTCGTTCTCATGCCCGATTACATCGGCGCAGTTAACAGCAACCGGCACTCCGGAAGCAGGCGTCGTTTCTTCCTATGCCTGGACGGGACCTGCCGGTTTTACCAGCGATTCCCAAAATCCATTGGTGACGGCAGCCGGTGATTACGAAGTCACCTATTCGGTAACCAAAGGTGAGAAAACTTGTACGGTCTCTGACACGGCAATCATCGATTGCTGCCCGGTGGGTATTTGTGTGCCCCTTGTCATTCACAGGACCCGTTCTGGCAAGTAATAAACAAAAGCTGAATCTGTAAAAAAGCGCGGACTGTTATCGTTTCTGATAGTAGTTCGCGCTTTTCTTCTATGCAAGACGGATATTGAGCTTTACACTATTTTTCAAGGCGCTCTGCCCATCAAATTAAACAATGAGAAAGTACGCTTTTCTGCTAATCTTTAGCCTCATAAACATGGGCAATTTTCGTGCTCAGCCCCTGAATATTGAAGGTACTCGCACCGACAAAGCCCTGACCCAAAAAATAGCTGACGCTTTGAAAGGCTTTCATGGTGAGGTTGGGGTTTATGTTCGGAACTTGCGTACCAACCGCATCGTGGAGATCAGGGCCGATACTATTTTCCCTACCGCCAGCATGGTGAAAGTACCTATTCTGTGCGGCGTATTTGACAAGTTATCCAAAGGGGAACTCCAATATGACCAAGTTCTGACGTACCGTGATTCGCTGCATTATGACGACGGCGTAGTTGGGTCGTTGCGTGACAGTGCGCAGATCCCGCTCCCTTACGTACTGATGCTTATGGAAACGCTCTCGGATAATACAGGCAGCCTGTGGATGCAGTCCCTGGCGGGCGGTGGGCAAAAGATCAACGAATGGCTCGCCTCCTACGGTTTTGAAAATACTCGCGTCAATTCCCGTACGCCCGGCCGACAGGAGGCGCAAAAAACCTACGGCTGGGGCCAAACTACCCCTCGGGAGATGGCCGAACTCGTTGCTATGATCCGTGCCGGTAAGATTATCAGCCCTGCCGTAAGCGAGCGGATGTACCGCCTG
Source organism: Persicitalea jodogahamensis (assembly GCF_014651615.1). Lineage (GTDB taxonomy): Bacteria > Bacteroidota > Bacteroidia > Cytophagales > Spirosomataceae > Persicitalea > Persicitalea jodogahamensis. The sequence continues at coordinate 1,323,788 of NZ_BMXF01000001.1, forward strand.
CTGGGGCGGCAATTCTGGGACGGAGATGGTTTATCCCAAATCCCGCCAACCATTCAGGTGATCGCAAAAAATGGAGCCGTCAATCAGGCCAAGTCGGAGGTGGTGTTGGTTCACGCTCCGCACGGCGATTACGTCTTCTGCATTACCACAAAAAATCAGATTGACGACCGGTGGCAGCCCGATAACGAAGGTCGCGTGCTCCTGCGCACCGTCTCCCGCCTGATCTGGAACCATTACGAACCCAAATACAGCTGGCAACCTCTGGAAGGTTCGTCTAGGTGGCAGTATTGACTCAATGAAACGTGTTGATTGATACGGATGTGGAGCAATTCATCACTGATCAATCATCTCTCATCATTACTTTTTCTCCCGCTTCGTGAAATACTCATTCACATCTTTGTACCCCTCTTTAACATCCCGCTCGTGGGTGCTGAGGCCCGCCTGGTGAAATATTTCGTGGTAGGCCTTTTTGGCGGCTTGCCCGGCGTCGTCATTATCGAACCAAAAGCAAACTTCAAACCGCCGAAAGAGTTTGGCCCATTGTTTTTTGAACATCGTCACGCTACCCAGGCTCACAGCGGGCATTCCCTGCTGTACCAGCGTGATGCAGTCAAAAGCACCTTCGGTGAGGTACACAATCTTCCCGGTCTTTATTTTGGGTAAAAGGTCACTGTTGAAAAGTGGAATGGGTACTCCGCCCAAAAACTGGTACCGGGGCGTCCGGTCCGTGGGAGTACCCACAATACGGCCTTGAAGGAATACGATCCGCTCCTTTTGATAGTAGGGAATGATAATCGGGTGTTTGTAAAACACGAGGTTGTCTTTCTCGTTGTAAAGTCCGCTCTCGCGCAAATCCGCCGCTGCAAAACGTGTCCGCATGTAGTGGTTGACATTGTGGTAGTCTTTCACCACAAAAATCCCGAAGTTGCGAAGCGTGTAGTCCGCAAAACCCCGCTCTTTTAGGTACGCACTGCATTGCTGCGAAACCTCCGACTCAGCCTGCGAATCGCAGTATTCCTTAAAAGTCTCATAAATTTCCGTGTGAACTTCGTGGTACTCATACTCCTTCGTATCGGGCAAGCGGTCAGCAGAAATTTCGGGTCTTGATGCGAACTCTCGTGGAGGAGGGACAGCCCGTCTCTCATAGCCCGGCACGTAGTGAAACGCCAACTCGTGCATGGCCTTCGTGTATTCCAATTGACAGAACCCTGCGTAGAAATGAATTACGTCTCCGTGCTGCCCGCAACCAAAGCAGTAGTACGTATTTGTGTTGGGATAAAGATAAAGTGAAGGAGTTTTCTCCGTGTGAAACGGACAAAGAATTCTTCGGTGTTCATGAATTTTTAATCCCAAACCCTGCACGACCTGTAAAATATCGACCTTACGCGTTTCTTCCAGAATGTTCATCGCGGGTACTCTAAGCTTACAAAACAACTATCGCTTAACAAACTACCAAATAAAAAAGACTTCGCCGCAATGCAGCAAAGTCTTTCAAACTATTAAGATAAAAAGTAAAGTCTTTAATCGATTAGTTCGAGTTTAAGCTCGTTCAGGCGGCTTTTCAGGGAAGCATCAATCTGGCGATCACCCACACGTAATATATAGCCGCCGATGAGTTTTTCCTCCACTCTTTCTTCCAGTTCCACCGTTTTGCCCGTAGCATCCGCAACAATCTTATTGAATTGTTCCCGAAGCTCCGTGTTCAGTGGAATTGTGGTCGTAATCGTGGCTTTCTGAATGCCTTTGTATGAATTATACTGGGTAATGAATTCTGTAGCAATTTCGTCGAGAATAGATTCCCGATTTTTGCGAGTGATGATCTCGAAAATAGAGTATGAAACAGGATCTACCCTATCCTTGAAAATGGCATTCAGGATTCCCAATTTCTTTTCGTGGCGAACAACCGGGCTTTTCAGAGCCAGCATCAGGCCACGGTTAGCCTTCGCCGTATCCCGGAACAACAACATGTCCTGATATACGGTTTCTACCACTTTTCTTTCCTCGGCCAGTTCGATGAGCGACTTGGCGTATCGGGTGGCTACGGTTCCTACTGACATTTATTTAGTGGAAAATTGATGGTTGACAGTTGATAGTGCAGGCGTGTTTGCCGGGCAAACCAATGTGGATTGCTTAGTTCAAACGGGCACTCGAGGCCAGGTCGGCAATTAGTTTTTCCTGCGCGGTCTTATCTTGTAATTCGCGGTGCAACACCTTTTCGGCGATCTGAAGCGAAAGAGTAGCCACTTCTTCCTTCATTTTGGAAATAGCAGCCTGCTGTTCATTGTGAATGGTTTCGCGGGCACTGTCGATCATTTTCTGACCTTCTGCAATAGCTTTATCCTTAGCTTCCTGCACCATGCGCTCGGAGGCTTCCTTCGCTTCACGAATGATTTTGTCGCGGGCAGCGTTGGCTTCAGCGACCATGTTGGCGTTATCAGCCTTCAGTTTGGCCATTTCAGCCTTGGTTTGCTCGGCCAGGTCCAGTGCACCCTGGATTTCGCGCTCACGATCGTTCAGACCGTTGATGATAGGTTTCCAGGCAAAAGCACGGAGTATCCACACTAGAAGTAAAAATACGACTAGCATCCAGAAAATCAGGCCGATGGCGGGGGTAAGTAGTGACATTTCTTAAATGATGAATGATGATTGATGAATGAGTATCGCTTACTTCCGATCTTCGATTCAACTCAAATGTTCAATTACTTTTTTTCAAAAATCCGCGGGAGCCTATCGCTCCCGCGGGGTAGTACTTTGAACCTGTTCCGGCAGCCTAATGCGTGGGGAAGTGAGCAGTTCGGGATTGTGCTTTGCTAATCTTTTACAGCTTGAAAGAGATCAGCAGACAAATTACAGCGGCGAACAGGGCCACAGCCTCAATCAGTGCCGCGATGATCAGCATCGCAGTCTGGATACGACCAGCCGCCTCAGGCTGACGGGCGATACCTTCCATCGCGCTGCCACCAATGCGACCAATGCCCATACCGGCACCGATAGCCGCCAGACCAGCACCGATACCGGCACCCATAACAGCTAGACCTGCACCACTCTGTTCAGCAGCTTGAAGCAAAATTTGGAGTAACATAATTTGGATTGTTTAGATATATAGAATTGAAAAAAAGAATTGCAAAAACCGGATACTGAGATTATAGTGATTATAACTGATTGGCCATCACACTATGGAATCACATGCCGTGATCCGCCTCATGGTTGTCCTCGATGGCGCTACCAATGTACATTGCCGAAAGCAGCGTGAAAATGAATGCCTGAATGAAGGCTACCATGATCTCGATAAAGTTCATGAACAGCGCAAAGGCCGACACAACGGGTGCTACGAAAATGCTTTTAAAAATAAAGATCAGACCAAATAAGCTCAGCAGTATGATGTGGCCCGCCGTCATGTTGGCGAAGAGCCGGATCATCAGCGAGAAAGGTTTCATGAACACACCGACTATCTCGACCGGAATCATGATCGGCAATAGTGCCAGGGGCACACCGGTAGGCTTCACCAGGTGCATCCAGTAGTGCTTGTTGGAATTGAAGTGGACGATCAGAAAAGTGATCACAGCCAGCGTCATGGTGATGGCGATATTGCCCGTCACGTTGGCAGCGCCGGGCAGCAGACCCAGCAGGTTATTGACCAGGATGAAGAAGAACAGCGTCAACATGTACGGAAGGTACTTCTGGTAGTTTGGGCCGATGTTGGGCTTCACTACTTCGTCACGGATAAAAAGTATCAGTACTTCCATGGCCGACTGGAAACCGCGCGGTGCTTTGCCTTTGCGATTGTTGTAGGCGCTGGCTACACTACCAAAGATCAGCACCAGAATAATGGCACTCAGCAGCATGGACGCTACATTCTTGGTAATTGAAAGGTCGTAAACGGTACGGCTTTCGTCAGCTGGGACGATTTCTTCCGAATCACCGTGAATAAGGTGGTAACCCTGATACTCGTGGTCGTTGTTATGGAATTTGGAAGACATAAATACTTCCAGACCGCGGTCGGGTGAGTACAGAATGACGGGCAAAGGCAGCACGACACCGTGAGCAAATTCCCATTCGTGGGAATCGGCGATGTGGTGCATAATCATCTCACCGATGTTGAAGTCTTCTTCGTTCTCTTCCAGCCGGTGTTCTAGTTCATGCTCGGCGGCGTTGACTTCTTCGGCCACGCTATCGTGGTCGGCTTGGGCAAAGCTTCGTAATGGGCTGGAAATCAATAAAGCAGCAACGAAGACGTAGGATAAAAAACGGCGAATGGGTGTCGACATAAATAGCATAGGTACGCAGGGGTCACGAATCGCGGCGCAAGGTACGATATAAACCGTATATTTCAAAAATCGTGTAAAATAAATAGAGTGCAAAAAAGTTGGCGATAAAGATCGGTGCGTTATTGACGCCAAAGTAGAAGGCGACTGCCACAAACGCGATGCACAGCAAAAGCCTCGCCACGACCGTCGAAAGGTAAAATTCAACGAATTTGTCCCTTTTATTCCTGAAACCGAACTCCATCAGGCGATGAATCAGAAATGAAATCGCGAGGAAGAACAGAATCATGTACTTAGCCCAGGGATGAACATAGAAGCCGTAGCCATAATGCTCGACTAAGAAAAATGCAATTCCAAGAACTAAAGTTAGTAGTATACTGCGAAGCATGGAGTAAGCAGACGCGCCCGCCCGTTTTTTGCGAGGGCAAAGGTACGGCTTTCCCGGCAAATGGGCCAGGTAGTGTTCACTCTTTCGTGGCCGACTTTATAAATAGGTATAACGACCCGGCAATGGAGAGGAGCGACAACACCAGCGTCCAGACGGGAATTTTGTTTTGCTGCCACTCGTCAAGTTTATAGCCTCCGTACGTGAACAAGACAATAGTGCCCAACATTTGAAAGGCAAGGCCTGAGTATTTGGCGTAATTATTGGTGTTTTTCATTTTTGAGGAAAAGGCAAAGCGATGAGGATACAACGTGACAAAGCAGGGAAAGAACCTGTGAAAGTGGAATAATGCTCGGAACATGTTTCTCGCTTTGTGCATTCATCACTCTGAAAAGCAGCAGCGAACCGCCTTTGTCCCATCTTTTCAATACGGATAACGAAACTTTGACGTTTTATCACTAAAATTGACCCCTGTTTATTGTTAAGTAAGACCTCCTTTGTGCCGAAAACACTATATTCATACTTAGCTCGCGGAAGTTTTCTGCTGTTGCCCGTGGTTGTGCTGTGGGGGTGCTCGCAATATAGTACTAATCCCGGTAGCGTTGCTTTCAACAACCTCACCGCCAAATACAACGCCTACTACATCGCCCGCACCGAGACTGAAATCGCCGAGCGGGCCATGCGGAAAGCTTATCAGGAAAACTACAATCAGATTCTGCCCATACTGCTGCCTTTGGATTCCACGCTGGCGATGAGCGTCAGGCCGCAGCTGGAAAATGCCATTGAAAAAGCGTCTATTGTCGCCGAGCGCCACCAGAATAGTAAGTGGCTGGACGACAGCTATACTCTCATTGGTAAGAATCGCCTTTATTTGGGCCAGTTCGACGACGGCGTGGAGGCGTTGCGTTATGTTTTTACCAATGGTCGGGATGAAGACGATAAGAACAAAGCGCTCATATGGCTGATGCGGGCGTATACCCAGAAGCAGGATTATTCCAACGCCCTCAACGTGGCTGAGTACCTCAGTCAGCAGCCGCTCAACAAAGAGGCGACCCGCGATTTTTATTTGGCCAAAGCCTACGTTCACCAGCGGCAGGGCGAGTACCTCACAGCCGTTGCCATTCTCGAGCAGGCTTTTCCTTTATTGAAACGCGGAGCTGAAAAGGCCAGACTGCACTTTGCCGCCGGACAGCTGTATGACCGCATCAATCAGTATGCGCTGGCGGCAGACCACTATCGCGCGGTGGGTAAAAATCGGCCCGACTACGACCTGTCTTTCTACGCCGACATGAGTTCGCTGCAAAACCGGGTGCTGCTCAACCCAAACGTTGACTTGTCGAGCGTGGGTTTCGATAAGATGCTGCGTGACCGTAAAAATAATGACCTTCAGGATCGGATTTACTACACGATGGGTTTATTGGCTGAGCGCCGGGGCCGCTATCCCGAGGCTGTTGAATATTTGCAAAAATCCGTAACGACTGCGGGGGCTAACGTCGAGCGAATTCCTTATACTTATCTGGAATTGGCCCGCATAAATTATGACCGCCTGGAAAACTATGAAAATGCTCAGGCGTATTATGACAGTGCACTCGTTTCGCTGCCGCCACAGACCGAACAATTTAAGACCATCTCGGACCGGAAAAAAGCCCTCGATGAGTTTGTTGCCCAAATGACCATTGTCCGTACTGAAGACAGCCTGCAAGCCCTGGCGCAGATGAACCCGGCAGCGCTTGATCGTAAACTGGATGTGATCATACAGGCTGAGGAAGATGAAAAAAAGCGACTACTGGCCGAAGCTCAGAAAGCATTGGAGGCATCCAGCCGCCCATCGGCTGCTGATATCGGGACGCCTTTCATCAACGGCAACGAACGTCGCTGGGAGTTGTACGACCCCTTGCTGGTTAATCAGGGAAAGGTCGAGTTCCGTCGCTTGTGGGGTAGCCGACCGCTGGAAGACGACTGGCGACGGGCCACCAAGGAAAACGCCTCATTCAATACGGGTACCCAGATCGTGGGCAATAAGCCGCCCGGTACGGAGGTTACCGCCACTACGACACCACCCGGAGTGCCGTCGGGACTGACTCCCGAAACCGGCATGGTGAATGGATCGGTAGCCTGGCTGGCGCGGCGTGATGAACTGCGCAAAAATGTGCCGATCAGCGGGGCGGATTTCACTGCCTCCGAGCGGCGCGAAGAGGATGCGTTGTACAACTTAGGCAAGATTTACCGTTTTGATTTAAAAGAGTCGGAAAAAGCAGTATCAACTTTCACGCGGCTGTTGAAGGATTTTCCCAAGAGCGCTTATCGCGAAGAAATTTATTACCTGATCTATTTGTCTCTGGAAGAGGGGGATAAAAATCGGCCGCTCTGGAAAGAAAAACTTCTGGCCGAATTCCCGAACTCAACCTACGCCAGGCTGCTGAATCAGGAGTTAACAGCCGGGAAAAGCGGCGGTGTTCCCGGCAGTTCAGCGAATGAAGCATATGATAAGTTGTTCGGGCTTTACTCGGCGGGTAATTATACCGAAGCCCTCGCCCAGACCGAGAACGCCCTGGCCCTCTACCGGGACAGCCCACTGGTGGATAAGTTCGCGCTGTTGCGGATTTTCCTGGTAGGCAAAGTCCGGGGCCGCGACGACTACCTGCAAGCCATCAACGAGTTCATCCGCTTATACCCCGATAGTTCCCTCCTCCCACGGGTGCAGGAAATGCTTGAAGTAACGGGTCGTGCCTCGATCCGGCGGTGATGTTTTTTGGGAAAGCGGTATCTTTGTTTTTGTGAGCCAAACAGCCTGAAAAGACAAGGAATACAATCAAATCAGAAATGCCAGGTAAATTCCGGCTCAACATTGCACGAATCTCCCCCTAACTCATAAATTTCAGAATTCATTAATGTTTGAATTAAACTCAGGTAAATATAAAAAGGCCATTATCCGGCTGTGGCGGTTTGCTGCGCTGGGCGTGGGATTATTCATATTGTATATCGTGGCGGTCAGCTTCAATTTTTTCTGGTTGTTCGGGCCAATGCCCGACCTGAAAACGTTGGAAAACCCGAAAAGCGAGGTAGCCTCCGAACTGATTTCGGAGGATGGCAAGTCCATCGGCAAGTACTTTTTCGAGAACCGCGCTCCCGTGGAATTTGATCAGGTTTCGCCCAATCTGGTCAAAGCCCTGCTGGCCACTGAGGATGCCCGCTTTGTCAAGCACTCCGGCATCGATCTGCGTTCCTTATTTCGGGTAGCGAAGGGTGTGGTCACGGGTAATTCCGGTTCAGGTGGGGGAAGTACCCTGACGCAGCAGGTGGCCAAAAACCTTTTTGAAACTCGCTCTGAGAAGTACTCGGGCATACTGGGCCAGGTGCCGCTGGTACGCACAGTTATCGTAAAGACTAAGGAGTGGATCCTTTCCGTCATTCTGGAAAGGAAATACACCAAGCGGGAAATCATGATGATGTACCTGAACACGGTGTCGTTCGGTAACAACACCTACGGGCTGAAAGTAGCAGCGCGCACGTATTTTAATAAAGACACCTGGGATCTCGATATTCACGAAGCAGCCCTGCTGGTTGGAATGTTGCAAAACCCTTCACTGTACAATCCCCGCCGTTTTCCGCAAAACGTCCTCAATCGCCGTAACACAGTCCTGGACCAAATGCAGAAGTACGAATTTATTTCTGCGGAAAAATACGCGATCGCTAAGGAAAAGCCCCTGAGCCTGAACTTCACCATCGAAAGCCACAATACGGGTACGGCACCCTACTTCCGGGAATCCATGCGTGGGTACCTGAAAGAGTGGGTTAACCAATACAACGACGACAACGGTACGGATTACGATCTGTACACCAGTGGTTTGCGGATTTACACCACAATAGATTCCCGGATGCAAACCTACATGGAAGAGGCGATACGGGAGCACATGAAAACCCAGCAGGCGCTGTTTATGGAGCATTGGAAGGGGCGCAACCCCTGGATTGATCAGAACGGTAAGGAAATTCAAGGATTTGTAGAAAGGGCCGTGCGGGTATCGCAGCGTTTCATTAGTCTGAAGAAAGAAGTAGGGGAGGAAGAGGCCTGGAAAATCATGCGGACGCCTTATAAAATGAAGGTGTTCAGCTACGACGGGGAGAAAACGATGACCATGAGCCCCATCGATAGCATTAAGTACTACAAGCACTTCCTGCATACGGGTATGGTTTCCACCGACCCGCGCAACGGCCACGTAAAAGCCTGGGTGGGCGGTGTGGATTTTCGGTACTTCAAATACGACCACGTGAAGCAAAGCGCGCGGCAGCCGGGCTCGACCTTTAAGCCTTTCGTGTACGTCTCGGCCCTCGATCGCAATTTCCTCACGCCCTGCGACCATGTCGTGGATCGCCCCGTCACATTCACACTGGCCGACGGTGTACCGGGTGGCTGGACGCCCAAGAACGCCAACGGGCGTTATTCCTACGCTTCACTCTCGTTGCGGCAGGCTATCGGAAAGTCGGTTAATTCGGTGAGCGCTTATCTGATGAAACAGGTTAAGCCAACTACCGTGGTGGACTACGCCCACAAGCTGGGCATCACCAGCAAGCTGGATGCTAAGCCATCATTGTGCCTGGGCATTAGTGACGTATCGGTGTATGAAATGGTGGGTGCCTACTGTACTTTCGCCAATAACGGCCACCGCACTGAACCCATGACAATCTTGAGGATTGAAGATCGCTTTGGTAATTTGTTGCAGGAGTTTTTCCCCAAAGCCAACCAGGAATTGAGCGAAAACATGGCCTACACCATGCTGTACCTTATGCGCGGTGCCGTGGAAGATCCCGGCGGAACGGCCGGACGGCTGCGCAGCTACGGTGTGACGGATGGCAACGAAATCGCGGCAAAAACAGGAACTACCTCCAACTACTCCGATGGTTGGTTCATGGGCATGACGTCCAACCTGGTGACAGGTATCTGGGTGGGTGGTGAAGACCGCAGCACCCACTTTCGCACAATGGCTTACGGACAGGGCGGTCGCATTGCACTACCTGCCTGGGGATTATACATGCAAAAAGTGTACGCTGACCCCACCCTGGTACAATACCGCAAGAGTAAATTTGAAAAACCCGTTAATTTCCGGCTCGATTGCGGTGGCGTATATACTGATAGCAGCAATACCTATACCCCGCCTTCCCTGTCTGACGACGAGGGGGTATTGTTTTAATTTTGAATCGGTCGGCACGAACCGCCCCGCGACATTCCGACAATAGCTTTTGAAAATTCTCCTCGCTCCCGACAAATTCCGTGGCTCGCTGGAAACGGACGAGGTCTGTACGGCGATGGCTTCCGGTGTCCGGCTGGCTTTTCCTGAGGCCGAAGTGGTGTCGGTTCCGCTGGCGGATGGCGGCGAGGGTTTTGCCAAAGCTCTTACACTTAATTCCGGGGGAGAATATATTTCTCTTGTGGCACAGGACCCACTGAGACGTCCTATTGAGGCTGCCTACGGACTTTCTGCTGATAAGCGAACCGCCTTCATCGAAATGGCTGCCGCATCGGGGCTGGGGTTACTCAACGAAACTGAGCGTGACCCAATGGTGGCTACTTCTTATGGCACCGGGCAGTTAATTGCTGATGCCCTAGAGCATGGAGTCGAGAGCATTATCCTTGGTATTGGAGGAAGTGCAACCAACGATGCCGGCACGGGTATGGCAGCGGCATTGGGATTTCGTTTTTTTGATAAAAACAAAAAAGAAATATTTCCCCAGGGTGGTAGTTTGGCCGAAATACAATCCATTGATTCTTCCGGCATTCATCCCAAACTACCCGATACGAGAATCACTGTCGCCTGTGACGTGACAAACCCTTTGTACGGAGCAAACGGCGCAGCGTATATCTACGGACCGCAGAAAGGTGCGTCGCCACAACAAGTTGAAAAGTTGGACAATGGCCTCTGCCACCTGTCTGAGATAGCTACTAGAACTTTCGGGCGCGACACTAGTCAGATGCCTGGCGCAGGGGCGGCGGGTGGAGTGGGGGCAGGGGTGCTGTGGTTTTTGAATGCGGTGCTAAGATCGGGGGCGGCCATCGTCTTTGAACAAACCCAGCTGGAAAGCCAGATTCGTGATGCCGACCTGGTGATCACGGGAGAAGGGAAAATGGATCGTCAGACGCTTAGCGGCAAGCTGGTACTTGGGGTGGCCGATATGTGTGCGCGGTACAATGTTCCCGTAGCGGCAGTCTGTGGGACGCTGGCCCTTTCGCCCGAAGAAATCAAAGAAACGGGCATCACATACGCCGTATCGGTCATCGACCGTCCGCTCTCCCTCGAAGACGCCCAGCGCAATGCCTTCGCGCTGGTAGAGCAGGCAACCTTTCATCTGGTACGGTTGTTTTTCTACGGTAAATAGAGAAAAACAACCCTCTGTTTCGTTTTCCTTCCGGCTTATTGAAGCTTCAAGCTATTGAACTATTGTATATTATGTTAAAATAAGTACGTAGGGATTTTGCCGAATCTGTTCCTATTCATTATCGCTGCGGGGCACCCCGCACTGTCCAATACCCATTGAGTAAATTTGATTCAAAAACTGAACTGGCCCGCGTGCCGCATGAGCCGGGGGTATACCGCTACTTCGACGAGAAGGATGAGGTGATTTATGTAGGTAAAGCCAAAGATCTGCGCAACCGCGTCGGGAGTTATTTTGCCAAAACCAACCAGCACGACCGCAAAACCAAGCGGCTCGTGAGCCAGATCAGGCGGCTGGAATTCACCATCGTTCCCACCGAATGGGATGCGCTGCTGCTGGAAAATCAGCTGATCAAGCGTTTTCAACCCAAGTACAATATCCTGCTGCGCGACGATAAGACGTATCCCTTCATCTGCATCACCCACGAACCGTTCCCCCGCGTGATTACCGTCCGGCGGGTAGACCGTCGGCTGGGTACTTACTTCGGCCCTTTCGCCAATTCGCGGGCCATGTACGCGCTGCTGGATATGTTCAAAGAGTTGTACACGATCCGCTCCTGTCACCTTAATCTGACGCCCGAGAACATCGAGGCGGGTAAGTTCAAGGTGTGCCTGGAATTTCACCTCGGCAACTGCAAAGGCCCTTGTGAAGGTCGCCAGCCGATGGCGGATTACGATGCTGAAATCGACCAGATCAACCACATCCTGAAAGGAAACCTGGCCGTGCCGCAGCAGTACTTTAAAGATCAAATGCTGGAAGCTGCCGAGAAAATGGCCTTCGAACAGGCGCATGAGTGGAAGACGAAAATTCAGTTGCTGGACAATTTTCAGAGCAAAGCCACGGTCGTCAACCCGCGCGTCGGTGATGTGGACGTGCTGACTGTCATTTCGGACGAAGAAGCCGCTTACTTAAACTACATGAAAGTCAAGAATGGCTACGTGGTCGCTACGCAGACATTCGACATCAAGAAACAACTCGAAGAAAAGGATGAAGAGATTCTGGCCCTGATTATCCTGGAAATGCATGAGAAATACGGCTCCGACGCCAAAGAACTCATTTCCAACGTCACGCCCGATCTTGATATGAAGATTAATATTGTGGTACCGCAGATCGGCGATAAGAAAAAGCTGCTGGACATGTCGATGAAAAACGTCATGTTCTTCCGCCGCGAAAAGGCGGAACGCCGGGCCGTCGAAGCCTCCGCCGCGACATCCAAGAAAGACCGTGTCCTGATCAAGCTTAAAGCCGATTTGCAACTCAAATCCCTGCCCCGCCACATCGAGTGTTTTGACAACTCCAACATTCAGGGTACTAATCCCGTGGCGGCGATGGTGTGTTTTAAAGACGCCAAGCCTTCCAAAAAAGACTACCGACATTATACAATTAAAACTGTGACGGGTGCCAACGACTTCGCCTCCATGAAGGAAGTAGTAGGCCGCCGCTACGCCCGGCTGCTCAACGAAGAATCGCCGCTCCCCGACCTCATCGTGGTGGATGGCGGTAAGGGGCAACTCAGCGCCGCCGTGGATGCTCTCAAGGAATTGGGGATCTACGGCAAAGTACCCATTATCGGCATCGCGAAGCGGTTGGAAGAAATTTATTTCCCCGGTGACTCGCTGCCGCTTTACATCGACAAAAAATCGGAATCATTGAAGCTCATTCAGCAGGCCCGCGACGAAGCCCACCGCTTCGCCATTTCTTATCACCGCGACAAACGCAGCCGGGGTAGTTTGGTGAGCGAACTGGAAAACGTGGAGGGCATCGGCAAGAAAACCGCCTCGGTACTTTTGAAACATTTCCGGGGCATCAAGGCCATCCGCGAAAGTACCCCCGAGCAATTAGCCGAGGTAGTTGGGCCGGACAAGGCGAAGAAGGTGAAGGCGTACTTTGAGAAGATGTTGGTGGAGTGATTTTTTTTGGGAAAGATTCCAACCTTTTCCCGATCAAAGTAATCTCACGGAAGAAGCTGGATACTTAAAAAGCGAAAATTGAATGAAAAAACTGCCCTTCTTTCTCTGTTCACTATGCATCTTAATTTTAGGTTGCAAGTCCAAAGATCCCCTTCCGGCGGAAGTCTGGTCTTCTGACTGCGTCGAGTTGGCCCCTTTCGAAGGTGCGTACCGCCTGACGGGTGTGTGCTGCGAGTACGTTTTGCTGCCAGCCATTGAAACCAATAAAAAGCGTACTTTCAAAGTAAAGGGTAGTTATCATTCCTTCACCGGAGCAGGCTATACGGATATACCAATAGAAATAACGGGTAATCTGGCTCCGAATGATACGACGCTAACTTTGAAGTACGCCGTAAATTCCCAGGAAAACGTTTTTGTGCTGAATCCGGGAAGTGCAGAAATGAAATGTCAATGTTTTTGCTATTGAATGGATGAGATTCAGATTTCTGCTACCGGCGTGCTGTCTACTCCTTCTGCCGATAGCGGAAGGCTTGGCGTTCACACCTGCTATTGCCAAAATTCATTTCACAATTGCGAATCGCACCGACGGCCGTATACTTTCGCTGCTTGTCCTCCAATCCGATGATTCTTCCTTTGCGACTTTTGATACACTGAGGACTATAGGGGAGTTTTCGCGAGGAATGATCATGGCAGGAGGGCCAAATAGTATGTTCAAGGCCTACCAAAAAATCATTATCCAAACTGATTATCGCGAATTCGATACCGGGCCGTTAAGTTATGGTGGGCGATGCTCCGCTTTCTCGTTGGTGATGAGCCCGGAAGATTTGAAAGTTAGCCGCGACTACTCATACAAAATAATGAGGTGGATTCGGCTGCTTTTAGTTATTTTCCTATTTACCTATATTATCAAAGGATTGCCACTTCTATTGATCGTTAGGCGTCGCTTCGGGCGTATTTATAAGGATTTTTTAATATTGAACGGTATTTTTGCCATCTGTTTTCTCGTTTCGCTCAACTTTTCCTTTGGTGGAAGTCATGGAGAAGGCATTGAACGATCAAGTATGTTCATCTACGCCATACTTCTGCTGACCGCGGCCCTGGAAACCTACCGTTACAGTGAGCAGGTGTCTGAATCATCGAAACGGCTTATCATTGCCATCGTTGTGAGTAATCTGCTATGGGCCTTTCCCGGCTATTTAGTAACGCTTTTCGGCGTATTTATTTTTAGTGGGTGTTAAAAAACTACTGGTCCAAACTCATCTCATTTTCGAATGCTTCACCAGATAAGCCGTCAAAATCGGATCGAAGCCCTGCGCGATATCGGCCTCGATGAAGTCGATTTTGTATTGCCCGCATTTGAGCTTTAGATCCTGGTAGAATTTCTTGACAAACTCTTGGTACTGATCGCGTACCTGGTGCGGCTGCACCTTCACGCGCTCGCCCGATTCCAGGTCCACAAACTCGTAGGGTCGATCCTCAAAGGCAAACTCTTCCTCCGTGCGGCGGTCGGTGACGTGGAAGAGAAGTACTTCGTGCATATTATGGCGCAGGTGCTGCAGGGCCGAGAAAAGCTCTTCGCTATGCTCCAGATCCTCGAACATATCGCTGAAAAGTACCACCAGCGAACGCTTGTGAATTTTCTGGGCAATCAGGTGAATGACATCGGCCACCGAAGTTTTGCGCAGCGGGCGTGGCTTTTGGAGTAGTCCTTCCAGTTCCAGCAGAATTTTGTGGATGTGCGAGGGCGTGGATTTTACCTGCGTCTGCGTTTCGATTTCTTCCGAAAAAGTCGTCAGGCTCACGGCGTCCTTCTGGCGTTGCAGCAGGTGCGCCAAACAGGCTGCCGCCATAATACTGAACGTGATTTTGCCGTAGTTTTCCTCGGGGTAGTACATCGAGGACGACGTATCGAGCAGCAAATGGCAGCGCAGGTTGGTTTCTTCCTCGTAACGTTTTACGAAGAGGCGGTCGGTCTTGGCAAATACCTTCCAATCCATATGGCGGGTACTTTCACCCGTATTATACAGCCGGTGCTCGGCAAACTCTACGGAAAAGCCGTGAAACGGGGATTTGTGCAACCCCGTGATGAAGCCTTCGACCATCTGCCGGGCCAGAAATTCCAGATTCCCGAACTCTCTTACCTTCGCTAAATCCAGTGGGCGTTTGTTCATTGCTTTTTTTATCAAAATCTAACTCCCACGAATATACGAAGCAAATCGGTAAGTGATGCTCAGTACAGGAAACCTTCGTCCTCTTCGGCTACCAGCGTTTCGCGCGCCTGATAATCGGTGGGCAAGTTTTTGCGCAGGAGCCGTTTTTTGGGAAGATTCATCACCAAACCATCGGCCCCGATGACTTTCAGACGCACTTTGGCTATGCCGCTCTGGATCATCCCTATCTGGTGGGCGGCAGATTTACTAATGTCGATTATTCGAGTTTTGGAGAATGGTCCCCGGTCAGTCACGCGGACATTGACCTTGCGGTTGTTTTTGAGGTTTGTAACCTCAATTAAGGTATTGTAGGGAAGGGTGGGGTGGGCGGCGGTTAATTCTTTGTTGCTGAACAGTTCACCGTAGGAGGTTTGACGGCCGTTGAACTTGGGAGAGTAGTAGGAGGCCATCCCGGTTTCGATTTTTCCCATGTACTCCTGCATTTGGGGGGAGGGGTCGGACAGGCTGACCATCAGGAAAATGTAGAACGCTTGTAAATTCATACCAAAGGTTTTAGATGAAACATCTGGCCCGCTTCATTATCTTAATTGAATCGGAAGGGAAACGAGCCGCTACTGGTAATTTTCGACAAAGGTAACGGAATGATTATTAGTACAAATACAAGTCATTTAATTAGTATAATTAATTAGTAGTAATGTTATATTTTAGGGGGTTCAAGCGCGTTACGACTGGCTGGAATGTTTGTTCAGAGCAATAAACTTTCTATTTTAGCGTTCGATTTAACTTTTAACTACTAAATAGTGGAAGACAGAGAGCAGATCTACTCCAACCGGGTCAGGGCCGGGAAACGCACGTACTTTTTTGATGTCCGGGCCACCCGCGCTAACGATTACTACCTCACAATCACCGAAAGCCGCCGCCACACCGATGGAGAAGGGTTCAGCTACGAAAAACACAAACTGTTTCTGTACAAAGAGGATTTCGATAAATTTATCGAAGCCTTGCAGGATACGGTCGATCATGTAAAGGAGGAACTCCTGCCCGATGTTGACTTCACTCAATACGAACCAAAGGAGGAGGAGCTTAATGGCCAGGCCGACAAAACCGATTTTAAATTAGGCGAAGGGTCAGATTTGAAATGGGAATAGTTGTTTGAGTTGAGGGTGACCTTTGCCCGGAATTGCGCTTCTGAGATTCCTTCTTATACGATGTACTTTACCGGCCTTCGGGATTCATTCCGAAGGCTATTTAGTTTTTAGGCAGGTAATCTGTACTTTTGCGGTTTAATTGATATCAAGCTTAGGTATTTGGTGCATAGATACTTACAGAAAGAATATTAATTACCCATCATCCATTGTCAATTATCCACTGAATAAATGAGTTTACAATGCGGAATTGTCGGATTGCCCAACGTCGGGAAATCCACACTTTTTAACGCCATATCGACGGGTAAGGCCGAAGCAGCCAACTACCCATTCTGTACTATTGAACCCAATGTAGGGGTCGTTACTGTCCCCGACGAGCGACTGGAAGTGCTGACCGGATTGGTTAAGCCCCAGAAGGTATTGCCGACGATCATCGAGTTCGTGGATATTGCTGGGCTGGTGAAAGGGGCAAGTCAGGGAGCAGGGCTGGGCAATAAGTTTTTGGCCAATATCCGCGAAGTGGATGCCATTGTACACGTCATCCGCTGCTTCGAGGACGAGAATGTCGTTCACGTCGAGGGCAGGGTCGATCCGGTGTTTGATAAGGAAATTATAGACATCGAATTGCAGCTCAAAGACCTTGAATCGGTCAACAAGAAGATTCAGAAAGTCGAAAAAGCCGTTCGTACCGGCGACGCCAAAGCCAAAGCCGAGCTGCAAATCCTGCAAGATTACAAAGCCGCTCTGGAAGCAGGACGCAGTGCCCGGACGCTGGCTTATACAAAAGAAGAAAGGGAAAGCGCCATTGGCGACCTTCAATTGCTCACCGTAAAGCCCGTGCTGTACGTTGCCAATGTCAATGAGGAGTCGATGCTCTCTGGCAATGAATATTCCGAAAAGCTCCGTGAGGCAGTTAAGGACGAGAACGCCGAAGTCGTGGTACTTTGCGCCGCCATTGAATCCCAGATTGCCGAAATAGAAGATCCCGAGGAGCACGAAATGTTTCTGACGGAGTATGGATTGAAGGAAGCCGGACTGGATCGGCTCATAAGAGCTTCATACTCGTTACTGGACCTGATCACTTACTTCACAGCGGGAGTAAAAGAAGTGCGGGCCTGGACTATCCGGCGCGGCTGGAAGGCACCACAGGCAGCGGGCGTCATTCACTCCGACTTCGAGAAGGGCTTTATTCGGGCCGAGGTGATCAAGATTCCCGATTACCAGCAATACAAAACCGAAGCGGGTGTGAAGGAAGTAGGAAAAATGGCTGTGGAAGGAAAAGAGTATGTGGTGCAGGATGGCGACGTGATGCACTTCCGCTTCAACGTCTGACCACGGAAATTTGCGTTTTCTCTTAGCAAGCACAGGGCCTGAGCAACGCTCCATCAGGCTGAAATAAAATAGATTACAGCTGCATGGCCTGCCTGGATATTTTCCCGACAGGCTATTGTATTGGTCAGGAGTTCAGGAATGATCCCGGCGGAAAATGGTCGTTGGGGAGAGAACCGGGCCCATGCATCACCGCTCGCAGGGTACGGGCCATATGGATGAGGTCGTCTACGCGATAATGAGCTTTGCTCAACGTCGCCGGGCTGTAACCCTGCTTGATGAGCTGCACAAACAATTCACGTAGTAAGTGCAGCTCATCGACGTGGACTGAGAAGTCATTCACGACGAACATCTGAAATCCGCGATCTTCCTCCTGGTGAAAATAGATCACCAGGTGAAAATCGTTGCCGTTGAAAAAACTGCGGACGTGGTCTTTGTCAAAATCCTCGGGCATTTCTTTATGGTCGACCAGCAGATCGATAATCTCGGTTTCGCGGCGGGTGACCAGCAGATCGGGCGAGATATTAAAACTTTCCGGACGGTGAGACATGGATATCACTGTTTTAGGTTTGGCTTAAGACAATTTAAGTCAAAAATCCCGCAAAATCAACGGCGCCGGTTCCACTCTACCGTCCGGTAGCCGACCAACTTATCGGCGCGGGCAGCGGGCGGGCGGTTGTACACCAGAATGTCATAATCGTTTTCTGTCGCTGCGAAATTCCCTTCTATCACAGCCTCGTCTGACTTATTGGCATCGCCCTGAACTGCGGTGTAGTCGTAATTGATTACGCCCTGTTTGAGTAAAATTACCGCCTGGTAAGCCTGAAGATCGACGTTGTAAGTCATGCGGTTGAGTTCGTTGAGCAGCCACAGGTTAAAGCTTCCGTTCACATACACTGACGCACCGGCTATCTCAGGCATCTTCAATGTAAAAACAACCGGCGTATAGTCAGCCTCGTCGCTGCCCATGCCCGACTCGCGCTGATCCACGATGTACTGGCCGTTTAGATCGTCCATTTGAATATAGGCTCCGAAGGCTCTGGGCTTATCGGGCGAAAGTACCAGACGGGTGAACTCGCTGAGCCTTTCCAGTTCGTATACGCCGTAGCCCCGCGCCGACAGCGTCCGGCTGTCGAAGTAGCGGAATTCGTTGCCTCCGGGGAAAGTATTTTCCAGGTTGAAAAACTGATACTCCAGAACCGAATCGAAGGGGCGCACATTGGTGGGTTTGAAATCGCTCTTGGCCTTGTCCCAACGGAAATTTTGCCGCATCACGACCTTCAGATCGCTCTGCGGCGCCACTACCTGATACCCTTTGTAATCAAGGCTGAAATCGATTTGCTGATCGGTGCGCTGCTCGCGGATACCTTGCGAGAAGCGCGCCTGCGCCGCAATGCGTACTTTGTTTTCATAGACCATGAACCGCCGCGTGAAAACTACCCGCCGTTGCCGCTCGGAGTACACCACCAGCACATAGTTGCCCGAGACTTTCAGGCGCGGGATCTGAAAACGATAGTGGTAGTAGGGGACTTTGGTGCTGAACGACTGCTTGAATTCCGTGATAGGGTAGTCGTTGTACTCATAGGTAAACTCAATATCGTTCAGCGCAGATTTGTTCCAATCGGCATTGCAGTGAATCAGCTTGGCGCGGAAGCCACGGTAGTCGGCAGTCATATCGTCGAATTCCAGCGTGAGCGGCCGGTCGCCATCGAGCGGAATCACCGCCGGGCCAATCAACCGCCGGGGATCGTCGGGATTATAAGCGGCGGGGTAGAGCAGCACGGTTTTTATATTTTCCTGATAGATATAGTCTTCCAGTCGAACATCTTCTGCCCGCGGTTGAGCAAAGGTTTCTGGAAAAGAATAGATGAGCAGGAGCAGTATTGGCAGGCAGTAGTGACGCATATTTTGAAGAGATAGGAACGAATCGGTTTTTCCAAAACAAACGAAAAGTATACCAGCATCGCCTAATTGTCAGTGGATTTATCGGGATTGCCTCAGGAAATCGCTATTTTTGAAAAAAAAGAAGCCATGACCATGACCGCCCAACCTAAGCAAAAGTACTCGCCCGAAGAATACCTGCAACTGGAACGCGCGGCCGAATACAAAAGCGAATACTATCGAGGCGAAATATTCGCGATGGCCGGAGCCAGCCGCAATCACAACCGGATCGTAGGAAATCTAAACGGGCTGTTCTATAATTTTTTACTGGCTAAACCCTGTAATTTCTATCCCAGCGACATGAGGGTGCACGTTCCTGCCAATGGGCTTTACACTTACCCGGACTTGCTGGTGGCGTGCGGGCAGGAGGAATACCTGGATGATGAAACTGACACGCTACTCAACCCAAAAATCATTATTGAAGTACTTTCCAAGAGTACTGGAAGCTACGACCGTGGCGATAAATTCGAAATGTATCGGAGCATTCCCACACTCATGGAATACGTTTTGGTCGACTCTCGCCGTGTCAAAGCCGAGGTGTGGAGAAAAGAAGAAGGGACGTGGCTGCTAGCCATCGAGACTAACGACCTCGAGTCAAACCTCGAACTGAAAAGTATAGATTTTACACTCTCGTTACACGACGTATACAATAACACCGAGGGCATAAGGTTTGGGTGGGATTAACTGAAACCCCTTACCCCTCCAGCTCCTCCGCTTCCAGCATCGCTACCTCCCATGCTTTAGTCGCGTCAGCGATTTTCTGGCGGGTATTGGCGTATTTCTCGTTGAGCTCGTCGAGCGTGTCCTTTTCCGAATAGGAAGCCGGATCGGCTAGTTGGGTTTCCAGTTTTTTCTTCTGCGATTCCAGATCGGTGATGGTAGCTTCCAATTCTTCCACCTGCTTTTGGGCTTGTTTCAAAGCCCGCTGGTTTTCCGGCTTGGGCGACGGTTCTTTTTTCTGGCCATTGGAAGGAGCCGGGGCGGCTGTGCTTTTGGGAGGCGGGGCACTGCTGACGATCGCCTTGTCGCTCACCGCCGATTCAAGGCCACGCTCTTCGAGCCACAGCTCGTACTCTTCGTAAGTACCGGGGTATTCTTTGATTTGGTGGTCCTCGATATACCAGATTTTAGTGGCAATATTCTCGACAAAATAGCGGTCGTGGCTCACCACGATATAACTACCTTCATACTGCTGCAATGCCTGAATGAGAATATTCACCGACTGCATATCGAGGTGGTTGGTCGGCTCGTCAAGCAGCAGGAAATTAGCCTGGGATAAAAGCACTTTGGCTAAGGCTACCCGCGACTTTTCGCCGCCGGAAAGTACTTTTATCTTCTTGAACACATCGTCATTGGTGAACAGGAAGCAGCCCAGCACCGTCCGTAGCTCGGTCTCGGTCTTATTGGGGTTGGCGTACTTCAGTTCTTCGATCAGGTTGTGCGCCACATTCAGTGACTCCAGCTGGTGCTGGGCGTAGAACGTGAACGACACATTATGGCCCAACCGACGGACACCTTTGTGCTTTTCGGTACCCGCTACGATACGCAACACCGTTGATTTGCCGCGCCCGTTGGCTCCGATGAGCGCGATTTTGTCGCCGCGCTCCATGCTGATATTGGTGTGGTCGAGGATGAGCTTTTCGCCGTAGGCCTTTGAGGCGTCCTCCAGCTGAAACACGTGGCGCCCCGGCTGAGTAGTGAACTGGAAGCGAAAATGAACCTTGGCATTTTCATCGATCACCTCGTCCACGACATCCATGCGGTCAAGTGCCTTCACGCGGCTCTGCACCTGCCGGGCCTTCGTGGCTTTAGCCTTAAACCGTTCGATAAAGCGCTCGGTCTGACGTATTTTCGCCTGCTGATTTTCGTAAGCGCCGCGCTGTATTTCGTTGCGCAGCTCTTTCTCTTCCTCATAATAAGAGTAGTTGCCCGAATAGAGATTCAACTTCCCGCCCGAGACTTCTACGATTGTATCTACTACATTATCAAGGAATTCGCGGTCGTGTGAAACCACGATCACCGCACCCTCGTAGTTTTGGACATACTTCTCTACCCACTGGATGGAGGGAAGGTCCAGGTGGTTGGTCGGCTCGTCAAGCATGAGCAGGGCGGGCTTTTGCAGCAATAGCTTCGCGAGCATCACCCGCATCCGCCAGCCTCCCGAAAATTGGCGTAAAGGCTGGGAAAGATCTTCTGTTGAGAAACCCAATCCCTCCAAAATGGCCTCTGCCTTGGCCTGAATGGAATAGCCATCCAGCGCCTCGAATTCATCCTGAGCGCGGGCGAGCTTGTCCACCAACTCGTCGCGGTAGTTGGTTTCCATCTCGTGCAACACTTTATCGATCTGGGCCTGCAGTTCGTTCTGTCGCTCAAATGCCTGCATGGCCACCGAGAGAATGGACTCGTCGCTCTGGTAAGAAAGCAAATCCTGGTTCAAAAAACCGATGGTGCAGTCGCCGGATTTGGAAATACTCCCCTCGTCCGGCTGGTATTCACCGTCGATCATGCGCAGCAGGGTGGATTTCCCGGTGCCATTCAGACCGATGAGGCCAATTTTTTGCTTGGGCTTAATATGCAGCGATGCGCCGTCGTAGAGCGCGCGGTCGCCGAGGTAGTAGCTAAGGTTTGTTATCGCAATCATGCCGCAAAGGTACGGCGAAAGCGCGAAATTCGGTAGCCGGGAATGGGTCGAATCCGCTATAATCCGTTAAATTTGAGTTCTTGGTAGTATATCCCCCGAAAAACAAATCCTCATATTTTGAATAACCTGTTTCCCATTTTTCTGAAACTAGACAACGATGACCTGCATTTGCTCATCGTAGGGGGCGGCTACGTGGGGCTGGAAAAAATCGAGGCTGTGCTTGGTAATTCGCCAGAAGCCACCATCACGCTTGTGGCCCCGGAAATCCGGGATGAGATTAGGGGCATTGCCGCCCAAAAGCCGAACGTCAATCTGGTTTTTCGCCCTTTCGAGGATTCCGACCTCGATCATAAGGATTTAGTTATTGTGGCGACCAATAACCGGGAGGAAAACAAACGCATTAAGCGCGTGGCCCGCGCCCGGCATCTGCTCTGCAACGTGGCTGATACGCCTGATGAATGTGATTTTTATCTTTCTTCCATTGTAAAAAAAGGGAATCTAAAGGTAGCCATCTCCACCAACGGCATGTCGCCCACTCTTGCCAAACGCCTTCGCGAGGTACTTACCGAAGCCTTGCCCGACGACCTGGAAACGGCCATGGAACAGCTAAAAGCCGTCCGGGACCAATTGCGCGGCGACTTCGAGTATAAGGTGCAGGAGCTAAATAGGATTACGGAGGTGTTGATTAAAGAAGCTACCAGGTCCCAAAGCGGCAAAGCCACAGAGTGACACCGACGCACTGACACAGATGGGCATTTGATGATCAATTGCCGGATGCCTTTGCTTCCGGTTGACGAAGCAGAAAAAACTAGGCAATGGCACCGGACAAACTACACGGCCTGGTACTTAGCGGCGGCGAAAGCCGCCGTATGGGACAGGATAAAGGGTTGATTTCAACCGGTTCGGTAGCATGGGTAAATCGGGCGGGGAAGCTTTTGCAACACATTGGTTTGCCCGTAGCCGTAATGATTCGGGAAGAACAGAAGTCGGCTTACTCTGCAGAGGTACTTTCCGAATTTGAGCTGATAGCCGACCATCCTTTACCTGTAGGCGGGCCGTTGAGAGGTTTGCTGAGTTTTCACCGCCTCTATCCGCAGAGCGACGTGCTGGTACTTCCCTGCGACATGCCGAAACTGGCGGTTGAAGTACCTGAAGCGTTGATTGCTTTTTATCTCAAAAACCCAGAGTATGAGGCTTGGGTATATGAACATCAGAAAGTATTACAGCCGTTTCCCGGAATATTTTCTGCGCAGCTGTTGGCTGCTGTTCGGGTGAAAATAGAAAAAGGACGTTTGGCGGGACATGGGCTTACCCGCTTGTTGAATTCTTCAAAAACAGCGCATCTGGTCAGCGTGGATGAGACGAGCTTCCGAAATTTCAACAGTCCACACGATTTTTAGTACCCTCGGCTCAGACCGTTCATCCGGCTCTAATTATACGAGTGTTCTGTGCGCCTTGGCGAAATCACCCGATCCCGAACTCCACCAGGGCTTTCGGGAAATTCTCTCCTTCGTGTCCCGAACGGCTCAACTTTACCAGGGCGAAGCGCTGCAGCAAACCCAAGCCCATCCATTGCGACAGAGTAGGTGGAGTACAGTGCCATTCGTGTGCTTTCGCAATCACCTCCAAAGGTACTTTGCCGAGGTTTTCCCAAGTGGCATCGACGCCGCCCAGGTCTTTCACTGCCTTCTTGCTCCGCTCCCAAACCCGCGCATCGAGGTACTTTCGGTACGCTTCAACTTCGGCGGGTGACTCGCAGGGTAGTTCGGCCAACGTTTGCTTTTCGTCGGAAGTCAGGCGGCTCCACTCGGCCAGCTGAAGCTTTTTGTTCGCTGTGTCCAGTTTGTAGCGCACGATCATGGGGATACAGCGGAGCGTATCCACAAAATCATTCTCGAAATCAAAATAGACGGGTTTCACAAGTATGGTATGCATGGTAATAAGGCGAATTTAGTGAAATCAGGCCATAACTTCCCCGGTTTCCTGCTTTACAAATTCCGACTTGGCCGCATCGCAGGTCGGGCAGAGGTACTCGTCGGGCAGCGATGCGAAGGATTGGCCGGGTGCGATCTCCGCCCGCTCATCGCCGTATCGTTCATCATAGATTGTGAAGCAATGCGGGCATTGGTATTGCTCGTGCTGGGCACAATCAGCTGTTTTTTCAGCTGCCTGAATTGGTGCCGCCTTGGGTGTTTGGCGTGAAGCATTGAATTTTCGACAAAGCCGATCCAGCTGGTTAGGCAGGTGATTTTTCATTAAACCTTTTTCATAAGGAAAGTACCTGCGGCTGTTTGGGTTGTAGTTTTCGGTAAAATACAGATCGTAGACGGGTAGTAATTCCAGCTTCCCGAGTTTTACAGTGGGTCTTTTACGAATCAAAATGGACCCAAACACCTCCGACTTGTCGCGCGTCTGTACACCGAAGCATAGTCCAAAGGTGCGCGTGTCGTGCTTTTCGAAATAGCGGAGGATGTACTTTTTCAAATCCACCCCTTCCGCATTGTGATCTTCGGTCTGCCAGGCGAGTTCGTTGGCAGCGTGACGGACGTTGATGTTGTGGCGACTCAAAATGCGGCTCCATTCCGGACGGTCTTTTTCCTCAATCCCTTTGACAATCAATGATTTCCAGGGGGTAGTGCAAATTTCCCCCACGCGCGTTTCCAGGCAAAGCTCGCACACATCGAGCAGAAAGGGAATGGGGAACTGCTCATCGCGGCGGTACAGGCCCAGCCACGAGCGCTGTCCGTATCGGTTGAAACCTTCGTAGTAAGGCAGCGTGAAATCGGGTAGTTCGACCTCCTGAACGGCGGGTTGAGTGATAAAAGAATTGTTTCTGGAAATTTCCCGGTAGAGTTCAGCCTCCGATTGACCGGTACTTTGCGGATCCAGCAGCACTTGTTCCAGCGCGTAGGCGATGCGGGCCACGTCATTGGTATAGATCAGATCGCGCCACCGAAACAAAGCATTCGATTGTTTAGGACGCACGTATAGGTACCAGAAATGCGGCTCGGGCGAAGCGATGAAATTAAGGTTCCCCGTAAAAAACGGCGTGAAGCTCTGGTTGGCATCGGAGATGTTTATTTTAAGTTTGGGGACATAATCGAAGCCATCCAGGACGGTATGGTACTCACTTTCGTGGAGCCAAAGCCCGGTTCGAAAGACCTCCTCGGCGCAGTACGAAGTGACAATGTTGGGATATTGGTCCGCATTGAGCTCGTAGCGAATCTGCTTTATTTTCAAATCCCTTTCCAGAAAGCGCACCTTCTCGCCGTTCACTCGAAAAATCAATTGCCCGCGCGACCCGAAATGCACATGCCGGACTTTGGCATTGTGAGCCACGGTGAGAATTTCACGCAAGCTTCCGGGCGACACGATGCCGCCGGGGAGATTGATCTTGATAGTCTGAATATCGTGCATTTTTTTGAGTGGCAAGTTGGGGGAGAGGGATGACGCGATTAGTGGGCGAAAGCAACCTGAGTCTGGCTGACTGCTTCTTCCAAAATGGATCTGACTTCGGGCCGGCAGGAGCCGCAGCCTGTACCTGCTCCCGTCTTCTGGCAAAGTTGCTTGAAATCGGTGCAGCCGCCCTGAATGGCTTTTTCAATGTTACCCCGGCCAACCGTATTGCACGAACACACCAGTTTTCCTTCCAGCGCCTCGGCTTTGGAGTTTGAGCGCAGCAATTCCAGCCGCTTTTCGGATAGTTCGGTGCCACGGGAAATCAGGTCACGGAATTCGTTGAATTCATTTTTATCGCCGATCAAAATGGCCCCTACCAGCTTATCCCGGTGGACGATGCATTTCTTATAGTATCGTTTGGCTTTGTCAATGAAGATTATTTCCTCGTAGGTGGGGTCATTCTCCGGACTTTCGGCCAGGCCAATGCTGCATAGGTGGAGTCCTTCCATTTTCAGAATATTCATGGAGAGACTGCCCGTATACGGTTGTGTCACATTGCCGTTGAGGTAGGTGGCGATTGCTTCCGCCTGCTGCTCGGCGGCCAGCGTGATACCCCACATCTGTCCGCGCCATTGGGCGATTTCACCCGCCGCAAAAATATGGGGATCGGAGGTTTGCAGGTAGTCGTTGACCACCACGCCCCGCTTGCATTCCAGTCCGGCGGCGCGGGCCAGTTCGATATTCGGCGTAGTACCTATGGTCAAAACGGCCACCTGACACTCCAATTGACGGCCCGATTTCAGACGGACGGCTTGCAAAGTACCCTTGCCGTGGTAAGTCTGCACCTCGTCGTTGAAGTACACCTCGATGCCCCGGTCGCGAATTTCCTGGTAAAGCAGTTCACCCGCCAGCGGGTCGAGTTGCCGCTCCATGAAACGTCCGCCGCGTTGCACGATGGACACCCGAACATTCATTTCCCGCAACGAAGCCGCCAGCTCCAGACCCAGCAAACCTCCCCCCACGATCACGGCATGCGGATCGGGGTACTCGAGACAAGGAAGCAGCGCGTCGGCATCCAGCCGCGAGCGCATATTGAAAATACCCGGTAGTTGGGGGACGCCATCGGGCATGAATGCCCGGCTTCCGGTAGCCAGGATCAACCTATCGTAGCTGTGCGCCAAGCCTTGGGTATCGGTCACGGTTTTGTTTTCCCGATCGATACGTGCAATTCCCACTCCTTTATGAACGGCGATGTTTTTCTCGGCAAACTGGGCTTCGCGCAGCTTCACGAGTTGCTCCCAACTTTGCGACCCGCTGATGTAGTCAGGCAACAGCACACGGTTGTAAAAGGGGTAAATTTCCTGAGAAAAGACCGTAATCTCATCCTGGCAGTTAAGGGTCCGATGGGCATTGACAAAACCTAAACCTGCCGAACCCGCGCCGATAACGATGATTTTTTCAACTGGTTTTTGGTAAAGCTCCACCTGCACGGCGGTAAATTTGTAGTCCGGCTCCTTTGAGCGTGGATCTACCAGACTGTTGGTCAGATTGTTGGTTCTGCCCAAAGTACTATGCAGAATTTTGCCCCAATGCATTGGTAAGAAACACACGCCCTGTCGTACGTCATCCGAAAGCTGCGCCTTTACCCGTACTTCGCCGCGTCGCCCCTGCACAGTTACAAGCTGGCCGGTGTTAATATCGCGTTCGGCAGCGTCCTGAGGATTGATTTGCAGAAAGGGCTCGGGAATGTGCTGATTCAATTTCGCCACACGACCGGTCTTGGTCATGGTATGCCATTGATCGCGGACGCGGCCTGTCGTCAGCACAAGCGGAAAATCGGTATCCGTCGGTTCTGAGGCATTCCCATCGGGGGCGGTACGGATTTGTGCTCTTTGATTAGGAGTGAAAAACTTACGGTCGGCAAACAGGCGCGGTGTGGCAACGGAGGCTTTTCCGACGGCAGCATCCATGCGCTGCGGCCATTGTACGCTACGCTGCCTGCGCAGGATTTCGTGACTCAGTCCGGTGATGTCGAGGGTGGTATCGGTAGTCGTTTGCACGTATTCATCGTACACTTCGGCGGCGTTTTTATAATTGAATCTATCTCCGAAACCCATTTTTTGCGCGAAACGCCAGATGATTTCTGCGTCGGGTAGGGCTTCGCCGGGGGCTTCAAGGATTTTGGGTAGATAGGTGATGCGCCGCTCGGCATTAGTCATTGTACCTTCTTTTTCGAGCCATGCAGCGGCGGGCAGCACCACGTCGGCCATCGCCACGGTGTCAGCTCGACTCGAAACATCCTGCACCACCACGAACCGCCCTTTTTTCAGGGCACGCTCCACCGAATTTACGTCGGGCATACTTACCAGCGGGTTGGTGTTGATGATCCAGATGGCTTTTAGCTTGTCGTCATCCATCGCCTGAAACATTTCGGTGGCCGTCAGGCCAGGCTTCTCGGCGATTTTTACGGGGCCTTGCCAAAACTTCTCCATCTCGGTGCGGTGGGCGGCGTTGGTTACGTCACGGTGCGCGGGCAGAATATTGGCCAAGCCTCCCACCTCGCGGCCGCCCATCGCGTTGGGTTGGCCGGTGAGCGAAAACGGCCCGTTGCCGGGCGTTCCTATGCGACCCGTGATGAGGTGCAGATTGATGAGGGAAAGATTTTTGCTCACGCCCACCACCGATTGGTTCATGCCCATCGTCCAGAGCGACAGGAATCCTTTCGAACGTCCGATCCATTCGGCGGCTTGCCGGATGTCGGCAGCGGTTATTCCGCAAAGGTCGGCTGCCTCTTCCACCGTCCGGGCCATGACTTGCTCACGGTACTCGGTGAAGCCGTCAGTGTGATCAATGATAAATTCTTCGTCCAGATATTTTTCCTCAATCAAGACCCGACCGATGGCATAATTGAGTGTAATGTCAGTGCCGGGTCGGATGGGCAGGTGCAGATCCGAAGCCCGTCCGGTGTCAGTCAGGCGGGGGTCCACGGAAATGATCTTTACATTTGGGTTCGCTTCCTTCCGTGCCTCAATCCGTCGCCAGATGATCGGGTGGCACCAGGCAGGGTTAGCGCCCTGCACGAAGAAAACGTCCGCCTCCTCAATGTCATCATAACAGACCGGCACCGCATCCTCCCCCAGCGAAAGTTTGTATCCCACCACCGCCGAGCTCATGCAGAGCCGTGAGTTGGTATCAATGTTGTTGGAGCCAATGAAGCCTTTGATTAATTTATTGACCAGATAGTACTCCTCCGTCAGGCATTGCCCCGATACGTAAAAGGCTACCGAATCCGGGCCGTGCTTCTCAACCAAGGTCTTAAAAACTGCCGCCGTGCGTTCCAGGGCCGCATCCCAACTTACCCGCTGCAAGGGCATGGAACGGTTCATGCGCATTTGCGGATACAGCAGGCGGTCGCTTTGATCCATAACGGTATAGTGCAGATTCATGCCCTTGGAACACAGCATTCCCCTGCTCGACGGGTGGCTTTTGTCGCCTTCTACCGTCAGTTGCCCGTTGCTTTCCTGCTGCACCACAATGCCGCAGCCGACCCCGCAGTAGCAGCAGGTCGTTTTATGACGGTTGGTTGCTTGATGCATAGTTTTTAAATTTAGGAGGAAAGGAGGAAAGGAGGAAAGGAGGAAAGGGTTAGGTTAGCGTGCGCCAGCTTTCTTTCTTTCCTCCTCCTTCAATTTCATGCGGCTACGAGTTCGCCTTCGCTCACGGGAACATTGCGAAGTGAGAAGCGAGTGAGGGCCACCACACCGCCGACCACTGCTACGGCAATACCGATGTACATAAATGCTTGTGAGTAAGTGATGGAAGGCGACTTGAACAGAAAACCAGCCATGACTGCCCCGACATTACCACCCGCGCCGACAATGCCGCTGACCGAACCCAGCGCCTTGCGATTGATGAAGGGAACCATCGCGTAGGTAGTACCATTGGCCATTTTAAGGAACATGGCGAAGGTAATCATGGCGATAATCGCCAACGTAAGGTTGTCGGTCAAGCCGAAATAAACGATTCCCAGCCCTTCCAACACCAACAGTCCGGCCAGCAGAAGGCCCTTGCCGGACATACCGAAGCGATTGCCGACTTTATCGGCCACATACCCTCCCATGGCGCGGGCGAAAAGATTCATGAAACCGAAAGAACCCGCCAGAATACCAGCCATTGTGAGGCTTGTGCCGTATTTTTCGGCAAAATACAAGGCCGCCACATTGTCGAAGGTGACCTCGATGCCGAAGCAGGCACCGTAGGCGAGGAAGAGAATCCAGGTACGGTAGTCCTTTGCGGCCTCGCCAAGGGAGCTTTCTTTTTTGTTCACAACGCGGTCGGGCAGTTCGTCAAAGTTGCCAGCGGGAGTATCTTTGGTGTGAAACCAGTATAGCGCCGCAATGATGAGTAAAAGTACCCCCGGCACGATCATCGCCAGCCGCCAGGCCGCACTTGGCAGGTAGCCCAGACCGATGAATCCGGCGAAAACCAACGGCATCACCATGTTGGTGACGCCACCGCCCAAATTACCCCAGCCGCCTGTCACGGCATTGGCCGTGCCGACGATCTTCTTATCGAACATTACCGAAGTGTGGTACTGCGTGATGACGAAAGATGCCCCGATGACGCCGATCGCCAGGCGAAATAGCAGAAACGTCTCGTAATTGTAGGACAAGCCCACCGCCATGACGGGAATGGCACAAATCGTCAGCAGTGCCGTATAGGTTTTGCGGGGCCCCCAGGTATCGCAAATCCGGCCGATCAGCACGCGTGCAATCACCGTGGCCGCCACGGAGGCAATGATGATGTTGCCAATTTGCTCTTTGTCCAGGCCAAGGTCGTCCTTGATCACTTTCATCAGGGGTGCCAGGCCGAACCAGCCAAAGAAGCACATGAAAAAGGCCATCCAGGAAAGGTGAAACGTGCGCATCTGCACACCTTTGAAGCTGAATACATTAAGTTTTTTTAGAGGCTCCATGTCAATTTTGATTTTGAATGAGTGAATAGTGGATTCCGTAGGAATTTGTTGTAATCGAACTGCCTGGGTTCATGCCGCAGGTCCGCCCACGCGGTCGACGGTTAATGGAAATATTATTTGCGCATAATTTTTCCTCCGAAGGAGCCGACCGTTTGGTGACGAAACTACTTCGTCAAAAACTGCGGCGTGATGTTGATCATTAGGTAAGCCCAGTTGGCACCTTCGCGGGCGTTAGCTACGCCCTTGACGGCGGCCAGCGTGGGGCGGCTGAAATAGTGCGCGTAGCCGAGCTGAATCGCCACGTCGGGCATCATTTTGTAATTCAGAATGAGGTCAAACTCGCTGCCGAACGATTTGCTGGCGAGCGACTTGTCGCCTACCTGTATTTCGTTGGGACTTTGAAAAACGTGGTAGTCCGCCGTGCCGCTGAGCTTTGGAGTGAGCGTAAAGGCCGATTTCAGGTAGTAGTTCAGCAGCCCGCCCGGCCCAAAGCCGTCGGCTACGTAGAAGTAGTCCATTTGTCCCCAAAACTTGTGCGGTGTTCCATAGAGTGGGTCAAAGCGGTGGGAGCGACTGTCACCTGGGGCATTGCCTGAAAGGTAGTCTGCGCCGGGCCCGAACGCGAAGTTCCGGCTTACTTCATAAATGGCACTTACCGAAGCCGTGGAAGCATTGAGGACATTGCCATCCTTATTCTTTCCGGTTTGGAGATAGGCGCTTGCCGCCAGGGAAAGGTTTTTACCAATTTTGGTACTTACATAAGGCCCCAGTGTCACCCGGTTCCAAGTACCCTTTTGCCACACTTTGGCACCAAGGCTGTCGGGCGAGTATCGATTGAAATCGTCCTTCACAATCAGGAAAGACGCCATTCCCTGTTTCAGTTTTTTGCCCAGATGCAGAAATTGCAGCGATTTGTAAGACGTACCGATTCCGTTCGTACCAGCCGCATAGCCCGTCGGAACTCCATTGTAAATCTGCCCGGTCAGCGACTCACGGTTCTGGTTATACGCAGCACCCAGGTGGGCGGAAAAACCGTTCCGTTCGTACTTTAAAACGACGGCATCGTGGCGGCGGGCCTGTTGCAGCCAGTCAAGGTTACCCAGCAAGCGGCTGTCGTCGTAGAGTAGTTCCTGCCGCCCTATTTTGAGCGAAAGGTTACGGCCGGTGGTGGTATTCGCCGTATCGAGCAGACCAATTTCGGCCCAGGCCTGATGCACCATCAGGCCGTCAAGGGTAGGGTTGGTGACGCCGTTATTGGTAGATGCATCCTGTCCCCAGACCCGTACATCCTGCACGGTCACGAAAAACTTGATGCGGTCTTTCTCGTAATCCACATTGAGCCGCGTACGCTGAGAGGTGAAAAGAGCTGCATCCTGCGATTCGGTGAGTGGGCGGGCAAAGCCATCGCGAAGTTCGGTACGGGTGCGCACCTGCCCTGATAATACCATTTGGGCTTTGACCCGCGCGGGCATTATCCCCAGCAAGGCCACGAACAGGCCAAGCGTCTTTATAAATTTTTTCATGAAGTATTTATTCAAAAAAATGAAAAGTAAGGCGCGTAAAATTCCTGTAAAGTCTTCATACCGAAGACTATCGTAAAAGCAGATCGGGCTTTCAGGGACTCGCGGCAGTCCGAAGCAAACGGAAGTGATTTTGGGTTATCGGATTTTTTTCATTTTCTTTGAATTGTTTGTGTTAAACATAGACAAACCCTGTATAGGCCGATCAAAAGGTACCCCCATACCTGATCGGCCTTTTTGTTAGGCCATGACCGGGTCAGATAATATAGAGAGGTTTTGCAATTGCGCCCGTACATATGCCGGATGCACCGCAACTACCTCCCCGATTACCAACACCGCCGGAGCGTCCACCCCGGGGTTCTCCATTCCGGTGTCGGCCGGCCTGGAATCGTCGCAAGAAGCCCCCACCTCCTGCTTTTGCTGTCGAAATTCTTCTACCAGATGCGGCATATCCCACACCCGGCCCACCACGCACGTTTCGTTGGTGCGCGTACCGTTTTGTATTACGGCCATCGGCAGGTCGCCCCGCCCGATTCGTGAATACAGGTCGCAGATCTCGCTTAACTTTTTCATTCCCATCAGTACTACCACCGTGGCGTTCGACTGCGCGGCCAGGTGAAGGTCGTTGGACAGTGCGCCCGAACGCGTAGTGGCAGTGATGACCCAGAAACTCTCACTGATACCCCGCCGGGTGACCGGAATGCCCTGCGAAGCGGGAACCGCCACGCAACTTGTGACACCCGGCACCACTTCACAAGTGATGCCCCGCGCCTGCGCAAATTCGATTTCTTCGTGACCCCGCCCGAATACGAACGGGTCGCCGCCTTTGAGCCGCACCACGTGCCCTCTTTTACGGGCAAGCCGCACGATAAGCGCGTTAATTTCCTCCTGCCGGAACGAACTTCGTCCGGCACGTTTGCCCACATACATCTTCAAAGTACGCGATGGGCAGTAGTCCAGAAGTCGGCGGTTGGCCAGGTCATCGTATAAAACTACGTCGGCTTTTTCGAGCGTTCTGATGCCTTTTAAGGTGATCAGTTCTTCGTCGCCCGGTCCCGCCCCCACGAGTGTCAGCTTCGGTTTCATAATATTATGGTGAAAGAGTGTTCAGATATTAGAATTGTACTATCAATAGTTAATTATAATTACCATAAATGATGAATCAAATTTAGGTCATTAATTTTTAAAAACAACGATTTCTCCAAAAAAAAGATCGAAATAATAATCAGTTAGGAAATAAAAAGTTAGGATTTCATAAAATGACCTCTTAATTTTGATCTGTACTTTTTAAGCATAGAAACGGGGGTTTCTTTAAAAAGTACAAATAAAATACAGGGTTTTACAAATAAACTAGTTAGTATTAACTATGAACACAAACAAAACAAAGCGCATAGTCGTGGTAGGCAACGGCATGGTAGGCTACAAGTTTTGCGAGAAACTTTTAAGCCGAATAGAATCCCAAGCCGAAAGTCACTTCGACTATCAGGTCACGGTTTTCGGGGAAGAACCCCGTGCGGCTTACGATCGCGTACATCTGAGTTCTTACTTCGAGGGGAAATCTGCAGACGACCTCCTGCTGGCTCCCGTAAGCTGGTATGAGGAAAATGCAATTTCACTTTATTTATCCGACCCGGTAGTAGCTATAGACCGCGAAGCCAGGACCGTCCGCTCACATCACGGCCACGTAGTTGATTATGACTATCTGGTATTGGCAACAGGCTCCGGCGCCTTCGTCCCGCCCATTTCAGGTGTGGAGAAAGAAGGGGTGTTCGTTTATCGTACCATCGAGGATCTGGAGATGATGGATTTGTACGCCAAACGAGCCAGGAAAGGTGCTGTGATCGGCGGCGGATTGCTGGGGTTGG
The DNA here is from genome assembly GCF_014651615.1 of Persicitalea jodogahamensis. Lineage (GTDB taxonomy): Bacteria > Bacteroidota > Bacteroidia > Cytophagales > Spirosomataceae > Persicitalea > Persicitalea jodogahamensis. Next base: position 1,357,763 of record NZ_BMXF01000001.1, read on the forward strand.
AAGCGGCGAAGGCTTTGCTCGATTTAGGGATGTTCGAAGCCCACGTAGTCGAGTTTGCCCCGCGGCTAATGCCCAGGCAGATCGACGCGGCGGGTTCCGATTTGCTGAAAAATCAACTCGAAGAACTGGGGCTGCATGTGCATCTTTCTAAAAGTACGCGCGAGATCACGGGCGAAGACTGTATCGACGGGCTACAATTTGAAGACGGCGAAAAACTCGACGTGGATATGCTTGTGATATCGGCGGGCATTCGGCCGCGCGACGAGCTCGCCAGGCACGCCGGACTTGAAACCCACCCGCGCGGTGGTATCGTAGTCAATGAGCGGCTGCAAACTACCGACCCGGCCATCTACGCCATCGGCGAATGCGCCCTGGCCCACCATATGATTTACGGATTGGTGGCACCCGGCTACGAAATGGCCGATGTGGTCGTGACTCAGCTAATGGGCGGCGAAAAGGATTTCAAACCCTACGATATGTCCACCAAGCTGAAACTGATTGGCGTGGATGTGGCTAGTTTTGGCGATCCATTCATTGAAGAACCCGCTTGTCGCACCATTCGCTACGAAAATAAGGCGAAAGGCGTGTATAAACGCATCAATATTTCCGAAGATGGCAAGCATCTGCTGGGTGGCATACTGATCGGCGACGCGGAGCAGTACAATATGCTGCTCCAAGCCTGTAAGAACAAAACAATCCTGCCGCCCGATGCCGAAGACCTCATCCTGGGTTTGCGTGGCGGTGAAGAAGCCGGAGCGGGCGTAATGAGCCTGCCCGATGAGGCTCTCATATGCTCTTGCGAGGCGATTACGAAACAAATGCTCTGCCACGAAGTAGAAGTCAATGGTCAGACGACCATCGAGACCCTGAAAAAATCAACCAAAGCCTGTACGGGTTGCGGCGGCTGCACACCTTTGGTGAAGGACTTGATTCAGGGTGTGATGAAGGCTCAGGGCCTTTATGTGCGGAATATTATCTGCGAACACTTTGACTACAGCAGACAGGAATTACTTGACTTGGTCAAGATGAATGACCTGCGCACTTACAACACCGTGCTGGATAAGTTCGGCACGGGGGATGGATGTGAAACCTGCAAGCCCGTGGTGGCTTCATTGCTGGCTAGCCTGTGGAACGAGAACGTTCTGGAAAAAGGCCGCGCTCCGGTGCAAGATTCTAACGACCGCTTCCTGGCCAACCTGCAAAAAGGCGGTACCTACTCGGTAGTTCCCCGGATTCCGGGCGGCGAAATCACCCCTGAGAAGCTGATCGTGATCGGTGCCGTGGCTCAGAAGTACGGACTATATACGAAAATCACGGGGGGGCAACGAATCGATATGTTTGGGGCGCACCTGGGCGATTTACCCGCCATTTGGGAGGAGTTGATTGCAGCGGGTTTTGAGAGCGGCCACGCCTATGGCAAAGCCCTCCGGACGGTGAAAAGCTGCGTGGGTACTACCTGGTGCCGGTACGGCGTACAGGATGCCGTGAGTTTTGCCGTCCGCGTGGAGAACCGCTACAAGGGACTCCGCTCTCCGCATAAGCTGAAATCTGCCGTATCGGGCTGCACCCGCGAGTGCGCCGAGGCCCAGAGTAAAGACTTCGGCATCATTGCCACCGAAAAAGGCTGGAACTTGTACGTCTGCGGCAATGGAGGTACCAAGCCGCAGCACGCTCAATTGCTCGCTACGGACGTGGACGACGAAACCTGCATCAAGCTGATCGACCGTTTCCTCATGTTTTATATCAAAACAGCCGAGCCCCTGATGCGCACCGCGCCCTGGCTCAACAAAATGGAGGGGGGCATCACCTACCTCAAAGCCGTGGTGGTAGGCGATGTATTGGGTATCGCCGAAGAATTGGAACGCGAGATACAGGCCTTGATTAATGTATATGAGTGCGAGTGGAAAAAAGTGGTTGAAACTCCCGAACTCCGTAAGCAATTCACCCATTTCGTGAACGCTCCGGCAAAAAAAGACCCCACGATCGCCTTCGAGGAGTTGCGCGGGCAGAAGAGGGCTAAGGAATGGGCGTAACAGAGTTTAAGGTTCACGAGTCCAGGGGCTGATAAGTTTTGCTCACTACTGAACTCCTGAACTTTGAAGTGCAACGTCGTCCGGTTTTAAACTTTAAATACTTAAGAATATGAATCTCACTATAGAACAAAACGATACCCTTACCTGGCACCTGGCCTGCCAGGCCTCGGATGTCCCCGAGGACGGCGGCGTTTGCGCGCTGATCGAAGGCCGGCAGGTTGCGATTTTTAATTTTGCCCGCCGGGTTGAATGGTACGCTACTGATAACGAATGCCCGCACCGTCAGCAAATGGCTCTGTCGCGTGGTATGATCGGCAGTCAGGGGGGGGAGCCGAAGGTAGCCTGTCCTTTTCACAAAAAAACGTTTTCACTGCAAACGGGAAAATGCCTGAGCGATGAGGAGTACGGGATAAACACCTATGCCGTAAAGGTGGAAAACGGCCTCGTGTATGTGGCATTGTAACGGACTATGAATCCCCTCGACCATCAGGTAGCGCAGCGGCTTACGCAGTACTATGTACTGGCGTTGTTGCTGGTGGCTGTATTGACCATCAGTGAGTTGCTCTTTGTAGAAAGAACGCTTCGTGAACTTGATGACGATGGACGGGTGGTGAATGTAGCAGGAAGACAGCGAATGCTCAGCCAGCGGCTGACCAAGCTGGCGGTGCTGCGCACTCAGGGAATACCCTATGCTGATCCTGGTGACTTCGATCAGTCGTTGACGCTGTGGCGCGAGAGCCAGGAACAGTTACGAGAGGGAAGGTTACAGATGGAGAAGGAATATGTAGTGCGAAAAAGTCTGTTGTTAGACAGTATGTTCGCGAAAGTGCAGCCCGTTTTTGAATCCATGTACGGACATCTAAAAGTCATCGCCTCGGAAAAGCCTTCAGCTGACACAAAGAAGGAAGCGTTGCGTGTGGTTTTGGCGAAAGAGCCAATATTCCTGCGGCAGATGGACGCCATCGTCTTCCGCTTCGACGCCGAAAGCCTGGAACGGGTGCAATACCTCGAGCGTGTGGAATGGTTGCTCACCATGGCCACGCTTGTTGTTCTGTTTTTGGAAGGACTGTTTGTATTTCGACCTGTGGTGAGCCATACCAAGCAGGTAGTTCGCCAATTGACCGAATCAAAAGGAGAGCTGAAATACATCAACCAACGTCTGGAAGAAACCAACCAGCAATTGGTAAGTGCTCAGGAAAAGCTGGTTCGGGCCACAAAGGAGAAATACGAGTTGCAGTTGGCCGAGGAAACGGTGCGTTCGGCGGCATTGCTGGAAGGGCAGGAGGAGGAGCGGAGGCGCTTTGCCCGCGAACTGCATGATGGAATCGGGCAGATGTTGACAGGCCTGAAACTACACGTTGAAAAAATCAGGCAAATGCCTGCGGCAAATGAAAAACAGCGGCAGCGTGTGGAAGACCTGCGTGATTTGTTGCAGGAAACGATTCAAAACACCCGTGAAGTGGCTTTCAATCTGATGCCTTCTGTGCTGGGTGACTTTGGGCTGGAAGCAGCACTAAAACTGCTGACAGAGCAGACCGCCAGATCGTCAGGAATGGTAGTTGAGTTTAAGGGGACAAAAGAACCCGCACGGTTGACTCCCGTGCAGGAGATCGGACTGTATCGCATTGCCCAGGAAGGACTGAACAATGCGGTGAAGTATTCGGAAGCCGAACGGATCGATGTGGTTTTTAAGAAAAATGCCTCCGAAGTAAGCTTATCCATAAAAGATAACGGCAAAGGTTTCAGAGTTGCGGACATTCCGAAGCCGGAAACCTATTCTCTAACGCACAACGGTATTGGCAACATGAGAACAAGGGCACGGCTGCTCAATGGTAGTTTGAAAATTAGTTCAAGAGGTAATAAAGGCAGTAAAGTCGAGGTTAAGATTTTTTTATAATCCATTATGAATCAAAGCTATGTTGAATGACAAACCGATACGTATTTTAGTTGTGGATGATCATTCGGTGGTTCGAAAAGGACTACTGAATTTGCTGGAAGACGAAAAAGATATTGAAATCGTAGGTGAAGCTACCGACGGCGATGAGGCCCTTGATATGATTCCGATCCGCTTACCGGATGTGGTTCTGCTGGATATAACCATGCCGCGTATGTCGGGTATCGAGGTGACCCGGGAGGCGACCCGCTCTTATCCGACGGTGCGGATTTTGATATTCAGCATGCACAATAATCCCGACTATATCCTGAATGCCGTGCAGAATGGAGCGGCAGGGTACCTCCTGAAAGACACTGGCCAGGAGGAAATCCTGAAAGCGATCAGAACCGTGAACGGCGGCGATCTGTACTACCCACCCAATGCATCATCGGTGATAATCAGGAATCTGGTAGTGCAGCGGTCCATCAACCGAAGCAGCGATAACGGTCTTATCACGAACACTCCTACCTCGATATGGCACCGGATTACCAGTCGGGAACATCAAATCCTCCAATGCCTGACCGAAGGTATGAGTAGTAAGGATATTGCACGTCGCTTCGACGTCAGCCCGCACACCGTTGCCAACCAACGGGCGAGTATCATCCGTAAAGCAAGAGTGAAAAACACAGCTGAACTGGTAAGTTTGGCCCTGCGGGAGAGAGTTTGATTATGTTATATAATGAAGCGACAAGGCAACAGAATGAAATAGGGACCTTCTGTTTTGCATGCTCACCGATACTCAAAACCCTTTGTCGCTATGCTGGTACCTAGTCCCACACTTAAACCCTTTGTGCCTTTGACCCGCTCTAATTCTTTAAAACCTTCTTTCGTACCCTGAACTCTCCAACTACCACCTCTACCACATAAAGTCCTGCTGCTACTCGCCGGATGTCCAGAGTGTGGCTGACCTGATCGGCCTGCTTTTGGAAACTCTCCTGCCGGACAGCCACGCCATTGAGGTTATAGACCGTTGCCTGCACCGGGCCGCGTAAGTCGTTATCCAGACTTACTTCTACAAGGCCCGTATTAGGATTAGGCGAGAGCTGCACGGTGTTTTCAAGGAGCGCCTGACGGGCTGGCTCATTGCCAAGCACCTGGATATTCCGCACATAGATATTGGCCGAGGCAGTGCTATCGCCGCAAACATCGACCCCCGAGCCCCGCACCGAATAGGTAATCGTCTGGCTCGGGCGGGCAATCACCTGTGGTCCCAGGGTAGTGTTCAGATTCGTGCCCGGTGTCCAGGTATAGATACTCGCGCCATTGGCCTGTAAGGTTACGGCCTCGCCGGGGTTAATAAACTGCGCCGAAGCTGACACCAGAACGGACGGCTTCATACCAGGCCTCACTGTGATGTCATGGGCAATATTCAGCCCCGTACGACGCAAAAACAGATCCCACTCGCCCTGGGCGTTTTGCTCCCAGGAAGTACCCTTTACCGACTCACCGTTTTTGGTGGTGAACAGCGCCACTGAATCGCCGTTGTACACTAGTTGCAGACCGACGTGGTAGCCTTGCCCGAACAGCGGAACCTGACGGTCGAAGGTGATGTCGGTCGCCCGGTTGTTAGCCACATCGCTCACAATCCGGCGAAGCGGCACCTGCTTCTCTTCAAGGATAGCCCCTGGTCCGCCCTGAAAACCCCGGGCATTCCAAACGGTAACAAGTACTGTATTTTCGGAATCAGCTCCGTCTTTGGCAAACGCCCGTCCAAATCGCAATGTCACGCCGCCCAGATTGCTGTAACCCAGCGGGTTGTCAAATTGCTCGGAGATAGCCATCACTTTCCGCCCGTTGTGGCCCGAAACATAGCCCACACGGGTTGTGTCGCGAATAAGGGTTCGCGTGCCGTTGAAGTTGGTCTTCTCGGTGCACAGGCCCGAGCTGAGTACCTCGATATACGCCTCGCGTTTCAAGGTATCCGACACACCCAGACTATTGGCAGCCACCAGCGTAACCAGGAATTTTCCTGCCCGGTTGTAAGTGACAGTCGGGTTTTGCTGGGTGGAATTGGCGGGAGTGCCTCCCTCGAACGTCCAGTACCAGCGGTTGGGAAAATTGCTGGAAAGGTCGAAGAACTTCACCTCCGCGCCTAATAGCACTTGCTGGGTTTCAGCCCGGAAATTGGCGCGGGGAGGCCCGGCAATTGTGGTGCCGCACAGGTTTGACGTGGTAAGGCTGTTGCGGCGCGGGCTGATGTCCATCACGGTGCGCATCCGGGTCTTCTGGCCTTTGGTAAAGATATTGAAACAAGCGTCATCGGAATAGTCCATGTAGTTTTGCACCATATTGACCGCTCCGCAGGAGGTGCGTCCCACCTGACAGCCCCGACTTTCACTGGCCTGGGGAGGCGTATCGTCCACGAAGTCGTTGCCGCAGTTGGCGTCGCCCCAGATGTGCCGTAATCCCAGCCAGTGGCCTACTTCGTGAGTGAGCGTTCGGCCTTGGTTGTAAGGAGCCTGCATCACCGGGAAGTTGCCTTTCAAGGCATTGCCAAAACTACGGTAGGCAATCACTACACCGTCGGTATTTCTGGGACTGTTGTCCGGGATACCTGCCAGGGTAGACGCACTCGGGAACTGGGCGTATCCCAGCAACTGGGCACTGGCGTCGAAGTCGAGTACCCATATATTGAAGTACTTATCGGGATCCCAAATCGTGCTTGGTTTGAGGACATTTTCAATATCGTTTCTGGTCCAGGTTGCCCGGTTGCCATTATAGCGATCGATTCCCGGCTCAGCCATTGTATTTCCCTGCTGATTCAGGCGTGCCAGACAGAATTCGATTTCGATATCGGCTCCCCTCGGATCGTCGTTGAAACCGGGCGTGCCGGCCTTACGGCGAAAATCCTCATTGAGCGTTTCGATTTGCGCCTGTACCTGCGCCTGACTCAAATTGCGACCCGCACCCACGGCTTCGCCATTGTGCACAATGTGAACAATGATCGGAATTGTAAGCGTTTCGAGTGCTACGCGCCCACTTTTCTGCAATTCCTCCCGTTGCTGAATCTTCTTTTGCAGCAGTATTTCAAAGTCCTGTAATGAGCCCATGCCGGGGTACTTGGACCGCAAAAGGCTGTCCATCTGCATAGTAGCGCATAGTTCGGGCTGGGCCGCATTCAGCTGCGCTTGTGCCTCAAAACCACACAGAAAATTCAGTAAAAACAGAAGAAGCAGGTAAAGACGGTTCATTGTTCAGTAGGCCGGGCTGTGGATCAGAATGGGGAAATAGAAATAATGTCGATTCAGCGGCAGTAACAAGAGCGTTGCCTATTTGTTTGCCGAGGTAAATACGAAACGGTAACTCGCGTTGACATTGTCGAGCTCGTCCAGGTAGATCTCCAGAGTCATGCTGGTTTCGGTGAGCGATTTCACAATGTAGGGCAGTCTGCCCGAGCTGAGTAGCGGAAAAGCAAATTCCAGTGTGGCCGTGGCATTGACGAAACTCCATGTGTCAGCCAAAAGTACGTCGGGTTCGCTGCTGGAGCATTTGGTTGGGCCATTGATGTACTCATACTTCCGCTCGGCATTAGCGTAGAACACAAACTGGTCGTCGGCTTCACATGTGTTGTTGAAAAGCTGGCTGGCCGGCACCGGACCCGACTCCTCGCCATCGTCAATGACCTCGAAAGAAGTAAGTGACCAGGTTTTCTTCTCAGTACCCGTAAGCAGTTGGGTGTAGGTGAGAGGCTTGGGGTCGGTCGTTTCTGAGCAGCCCGACAGAATCAGGATAAACAGCCCGGAAGCTACTATGAGTAAACGGTTGAGTATCATGGTGGTTTGTTTAGGGATTTAGAGTTTAGATCGGTCGTCCTCAAGCGTACGGATTAACTCCTTCAATTTAGCCTTCTCTTTAATTCCTGGGTACGTAAGTAAAGGGTACTGAAAGTACTGTGTCCCTAGTTTCGCTGACTGGAAGCTTTATCCTGATGTTCAGCGTGATGGCGCGGGTCTGTGGATTCCAGAGGCCATTGCCGCGTAAGGTGTCGTAGGGAGTGGCCAGCGCGGCACTAACCTGGGGAGGAATAGTCAGCGTATTGTCGCCATTATCGATAAAATTAATGGGTACTTTCCTGGCATTGAAGTCAAACAAGCCCAGGTTCCAGTTTGCAACGGTGTAGGTCTTACAGTCAAGGCTGCTGATTTCAATATTTTCAACCTGAATTGATCCATTCTGGACCCGGCGACTGCCCGTGTAGAACCCGCTCAGCAGGCAATCGTCCTGAATGGTCAGGCGGAAAGTCTTGCCCATATTGCCTTTGCCGAAACCAACCTGAAGATCCTGACTGGAGCTGACATCGGTAAGGGTCAGCACGATATCCTGTGAACCCAGAATATTGTTGGCATTATTAATCAGTCGTACGACAATAGTGCCAAAGTACTGACCCGCCGGTATGGTCACGACTCCCTTTGTGCCTTCAATGACGTAGTCGCGACCTTCACGGGCGTCGCCACCTACGGTGTAATTGACCGATACAGCCTGGGCAAGCGGCTTACCCACCACATGTACTTTTACTTCAATGGGCTGGCCGAGGCTTTCTTTCATAACCACAGAGGAATCCGAAAACCGCACGTAATCCGGCCCTTCAAAGGTGATCTGCTGCTCCTCACAGGAGGCCAGTGCCAGCATTGCCAGTACGAAGCCCAGCGAGAATATTTTGTGGGTGAGTTTCATTGTTGTCAGCTTTAGGCTCTAAGCTATAAGCTTTACGCCAAAAAAAATAATGAGATTTTTAGTAACAATACAGGCGATGAATATAACCCAGAGCTTAAGGCCAACAGCGCCTTTAATACCCCGGATTTTGCGATCCTTTCAGAGCGTCGTTTCGCTGGATTTCGCTTTGAGGAATCGGCCAAAGAGTGAACTTTTCGTTCCAGTTAGGCGAGAAAGCTGCCATCACGGTTTGAATACGGTTTGTCCGCTTCAAATCATACCAGCGATGTCCCTCGAAAGAGAGTTCGTACACCCGCTCCTTTTCGATAGTTAGCAGTGCATCGGCCTGGGTCGTGAGGCTGGCGTTGGGAGCTTTGGCACGCTGGCGCAGCACGTTGATGTCGGCCTGAGCGCCGTTGGTACCCACAATTCGCCCCTGCTGGGCACGGGCTTCGGCCCGGATAAGGTACTGTTCGGCCAGACGGAAAATCGTGATGTTGTTATTCGCTTCGTCGGGAGAACCGTACTTTACCACCGACCAGCCGTTATCACGACCACGCTGCCGGGTGGGATCAAAGGAAATCGTCTGGCGGCGCTCCCCCGCGTTGGGTTCAAGCATGGTAAGTATAAAGGTGTTAGCCGGAATAACCTCGCGACGGCCGCGCAACACATCGTTCAGGCTAAAAGTACTGGTGCCGGGGTCGTCACTTGAATTATTGGCGTAAGCTACCTCAAATATTGTCTCGTCATCGACTTCCTGAAAAAACACGGTAGCGATGTCTGTAGGCATTGTTTGCAATCCGGTAGCAATAATCTCTGATGCCAGCTTCTCGGCTTGCACCCAGTCCTTCTGGTAGAGATAGTAGCGGGCCAGAGCCGCCCGGACTGCGTTCTTGGTGGCAAATGTTTTGGCCAGGGTTTTGTTGGCGTTGGTATTTGGTAAATCCGGTAGCGCGGCGTTGTAGTCAGCCAGCACCGAATTCAAAATATCCTCGCGTGTAGCCCGTGGAATATTGCGGTTGGTAGCGATTGTCGTCGTTGTTACTCTCGGAATGCCCCCGAATGTGTGAGCACCCAGAAAATTGACGAATCCGCGAAGGAAACGCGCTTCGGCCAGTACCTGTTTTTTAGTAGCCTCGGTAACGCCGGGCACGGTGGCAATGCGCTCCTCAATGAAGTTGGCAATGTAAATCGTACTGTAAATCGACCCCCAGTACCTCTCGGCGGCGGCATTGGTGGCGGTAATCTGCTTATTGCCCAGCTCGTTATAGACGGTGAACGTGCCGTTATGCTGGATAAAATCGGCGGTGAAAGATCCGGCGATCACCAACGGCGCTCCAATCCCCCGGAATGCATTGTACAAACCCAGTCGTACGGCTTCGACATCGGAGGCTTCGTTCAGCACCAGTTCGTCCACCAAAAGATCCACGGGTGGCGGTTCGAGAATTTCGCGGCACGAACTGAGCGTAGCCATGAAAGCCAGCGTCACACTCAATAAGCGTAGCAGGGTACTTCTATTAAAAAATAAGGAGCTATTCATATTTTGAATAAAAACAAGAGGATACTGAATTAAAACTTAACTGTCACGCCACCCATAATTGTTTTGACCTGCGGAAGAGTGAAGAAATCGATTCCCTGCGCAGTGGTCGAGCCGTCCAGCGTACTTACTTCGGGGTCGGGGCCGGAGTAGGCGGTGAGCGTCCAGAGGTTGGTGGCCGAGGCAAAGACCCGTACACTCCCCATCTTGGCCCTAGTGACCCAGCGAGCGGGCAGGTTGTAGCCGAGCGAAATGTTTTTCAAGCGCAGGTAGGAGCCGTCTTCCAGAAAGCGGCTGCTGTGAAAACTGTTATAGGTGTTGCCCAGCACGTACCGCGGAATATCCGTCACGTCGCCTTCCTGCTGCCACCGCCGCAGGGCCGCGATGCTTTGGTTGTCCTGAATATCCGATCCGGTGTTAAGGAGTGAGGTATTGGTAAAGTTGAGAATCTTATTACCGTACATGAACTGAAAAAACACGCTCAGGTCGAAACCTTTGTAAGAAACGCTATTGGTGAATCCGCCAAATAATTTGGGTTGAGCATTGCCGATCACCTGTCCATCTTCAGGGGAGATGCGTCCGTCGCCATTGACATCCTCATAAATAGCGTCGCCCGTGGCGGGGTCAACCCCCATGAATTTCAGTCCCCAGAAAGTACCCAATGGTTGTCCCTGCAATACGGCATTGGTTCCGCCTACGCCGTTGCCCGAATAGCCCCGGAACAAAGTGTCCTGGTTGGCCAGCATAGCCACGTTATTGACATTATGGGTAAGGTTCAGGTCGGTACTCCAACGCACTTCACGGTCCACATTGACGGAAGAGAGGGTAAGTTCAACTCCTCTGTTGGATATCTGACCAATGTTACCCTGGATACTACCAAAACCAGTCGTGAGGGGAATCGGCTCGGCGAAGAGCAGATTGTCGGTTAAGTTGCTATACGCATCGGCAGTGACCGAAAAGCGGCCGTTCCAGAAAGAAGCGTCGAAGCCTACATTGGCTTCGCGGGTGCGTTCCCACTGTAAGTTAGGGTTGCTGAGGTTGTTAGGCCCAACGCCCGTAGCGCCGTTGTAGGTGGCACTAGCCCAGGTACCCAGGTACTGAAAATTACCAATGCGCTCGTTACCCGTGAATCCAAAACTACCACGCAGTTTTAGGTCGCTGATAAAGCGTGCATTTTCCATGAACTTCTCCTGCGAGATCCGCCAACCCGCCGAGGCCGAGGGGAAAAGTCCGAAACGGCGGTTTTGGCCGAAGCGCGAAGAGCCATCGTAGCGGGAGGTGAAGCCCAGCAGGTAGCGATCCTTGTAGTCGTACTTTACTTCCCCAAAAAATGAAAGCAAACCGTTTTGGCCGAAGAATGAACCACCGGCGTCCACGATACCCGCAGAATTGATATAGGTAAAGTCGTCGCTTGGGAAAAGACGCCCCGTTACGTCGGAAGAACGCCCCTGTGAGTGGATGATTTCGTTACCCAGCAGTACATTGAAGTGATGATTTTCGTTGAGCGAGAGGTAGTAGGTCAGTACGTTGGAGTTGATGAGCGTGTAGGAAGTACTGGTGATGTACACCCCGTACCCTTTTCCACCGACGCCCTGCAGAAAGCCGCCAATGGCCGTGCCTGACGACTCGTACTGGTCTTCTTCTGCGTTGTTGTAATCCATGCTAAACTTCGTACGGAAGCGCAGGTTCTTGATGATTTCGTAATCAGCATTCACACCGACAATCATTTTCAGACCGTGGGTCACGAAGCGCGGCAGTACCGCCTGGGCTACGGGGTTGAAGTTAGGGAAGCCCGCGTATCCTATGCTGTTGGGGCCGTACAATTGCCCCTGCTCATTGAATGGGGCATAGAATGGCAGACTCTTGATGGCTCCGGAATAGACACCGTCCAGAAAGTTGTCGCCTTTCACGCGGTTGTTTTTACTGATGGCCATGTTGATGTTGGCACCGAAGCTTAGCTTGGAGGTAGCTTTATGGTCGAGGTTGAGTGCCCCGCTATACCGCGTAAAGCGGTTGTTGAGCTGTACTCCTTCTTCGTCACGTACGCTGCCGCTCAGGTAGAACCGGGTGCGGTCATTACCCCCGGCGGCTGAGATCTGATACTGTTGCAATATACCTTGCCGAAGTACCGCATCGACCCAGTCGGTGTCCACGCCGTCAGTCACGCCCGCAATAATACCCTGCTTGTCCGGATCCTGGCCAGCGTTGGTAATGGCCTCCCGCTGCAGTTCGACGAGTTGGGAAGAATTGAGGAGTTGCGGACGCTTGATAATCTGGGTGACACCCCGCTGTACATCAGCCGTGATAGTGGTTTTATTATTCCGGCCGCGCTTGGTGGTGATAATGACCACACCGTTGGCCCCTCGGGACCCATAAATCGCCTTGGCCGAAGCATCTTTCAAAACTTCCAGGGACTCGATATCATTGGGGTTGATGATGGCTAGTGTATTGTCGCGCTGGCCACCAAAATCCCGTCCCGAGACTGCCCCCACCTGGACCGGCACGCCGTCCACGATGAAAAGCGGTGAGTTGGAAGCCGAGATGGAAGTGTTGCCCCGGATTCGGATGGAAATCCCGCCGCCGGGCGTACCCGACGACTGCGACACCTGCACTCCCGCGGCCCGGCCCTGCAGGGCCTGATCGACACCCACCACGGGTACATCTTTGTAAACATCGCTTTTAATGGAAGCAATCGAACCGATGACATCTTTGCGCTGAGTTTGATTGTAGCCAGTCACCACCACCTGATTCAGCTCGGTGGCGCTTTCAGCCATCTCGACGTTAACGACTGAGCGATTAGTACCGACCGTGATTTCCTGGGGTTCGAGTCCGATGAAGGAAAAGGCCAACGTGACTGTACCGGATGTTGGAATAGAAAGGCGATATTGGCCTTCGGCATCGGCACTGGTACCATTGGTGGTACCTTTCACAAGTACGCTGACACCGGGTAGGGGGGAGCCGTCGGCCACCGAAGTCACCTTACCTGTGATAACCCGCTGCGCCAGCACACCAAAGGAGATACCAGTAAGGAGAAGACAAAGCAGCCAAATTCGACCGTAGTATTTCATCATGTAGTTAGTAAAGATAGCAGGCGATAGGTTATGAGTTAGCTCTGGGACCGTTGTGATAGTTCATTTTACATAACTACGCAAAATAGGCCCTTTTCAGTTGCGGACAAAAGAATATTTAGTGCCAGAAGGCAATCGTGGGCTAAATAACGACAGATAAAAGGATTTATTGAAATAATAATGAAGCCCGATTCATTCACTGGTTGTGGCATCGGTATAAAACCAAAGAAGCGCTCTATTTTTTGAATGAGCGCTTCTTTGGTTTTACAGTAAGGAGATTGTCAGTAAACAGTTATAATGATTTCTGACTATCAATATCCGGGATTCTGGGTAAGATTGGCGTTGGCGTCAGTTTCGCGTAGTGGAATGGGGTACACCAATTTGGGGGAGTCAAAAGCCAGTCCTCCCACTGTTCCCTTAGTACGCTTGATGTCGTGAATCAGGTGTCCCTCGAAAGCCAATTCCAGGTGCCGTTCTTTCATGATAGCGCCGATCGTAAGTGAGGTTGCCGGAATAGCCGAAAGTCCGGCGCGGGCGCGGATCAGGTTGATATCACTTGCCGGGGAAGCCCCAATGCTACTGTCGTTGCGGAAGTTAGCCTCGGCGCGGGTAAGATACATCTCGGCCAGACGCAGGATCTTGATATTGCCGTACTGGTTTATCCATTTTGAAGTGTACGTATTTCCATTTTCTGCCACGTAAAAAAGTTCAGCCCGGCGGTCACCATTTTCGTATAGGGCCAAATGGGCGTCCTCGATGAGAATATCGCCGCGTCCGCCATATTCGGGCGCTCCGTAAAAGGTATTCAGGGCGTTAAGGCCGTCCTGAGAGGTGAGTTGGATGGCGAAAATATCCTCGGCCGTATTGAAGCCATTCTGGTTGACGCGCAGGTCGAAGACCTCCGCCGTATTGACCAGTGAATACTTTTTTGAATCGATGACCCGCGTAGCGGCGTTTGCTGCCTCAGGGTACTTTTGCTGCATCATGTACACCCGCGACAACATACCCGCTGCTGCGTACTTGGTAGCAAAGAAACCGTTGCTTTCGGGCAGCTTGGTTTCTGCTTCGGTCAGGTCTTTGATCACCTGGGCATAAACTTCGCTCACCGAATTACGGCTTACTTTGGCCTGCTCTGTGATTTCAACCGTGGGTTCCAGCACCAGCGGTACGCCGGGATTGGCCGAAGGTGTGCCGTCGGTCCAGGCTTTGGCGTAATTGCGCACCAGCTCGAAATAAAGGGTACCCCGTATGAACTTGGCCTCACCCTCCACGCGGGCCCGGTCGCCCTCAGTGACCACGTCGAGGTTGGCCAGTACATTGTTGGCGATATTGATCGCGCGGTAAGAATCCAGCCAGGTGACCTCGGCCTGGCCGTTGTTGACGAGCATACTTTTACGAAATATCTCATCCGGTGCCACAAAAGTACCATCAAAGAAAATCTCGCCGTTGTCGCCCAGCAAGTCAGCATCCCGCTGAATGTTGCCGCCGTATACATCCAGGTCGCCAAGGGCATCGTAAGCGCCCACAAGAAGCGCTGCTACGTCACCGGAGGTAGCAACTGCCGCCCCGGCATCGATGGTATTGACGGGCTTCACGTCGAGTTGACTCGCGCAGCCACCAAGCAGCAACAGGCTGCCCGTCAGTGCGTAGGGAAGAATATTTTTAAATAAATAAGCCATTTGAATAGTAAATTATGACGGGGTCCGGTGCGCCGGAACAACCCGTGGAATGATGAAATGAAAACCTGTGTTCGGAACGGATGGGATTATCCATTTTTTTTAAAACTAAAATCCTAAGTTGATTCCGACGATAATGGTCTTTGCCTGTGGCGCGGAGTAAAAATCGTTGCCCAGTCCGATGTTACCCGCCAGATAATCGGCGTTCACTTCGGGGTCCCAACCTGTGTATTTGGTAAAAGTGAGTAGGTTCTGACCTGTCACATACACCCGCACACGGTCCAATTTGACACGATTCGTGATTGCTGACGGCAGGTTGTACGATAGCGTGGCGTTTTTCAGGCGCAGGTAATCGCCACGCTGTAAATAACGCGAGGATTCTGCCGTACCATTGGCCCCGAAGAGCCGGGCTTGCGGTACATTGGTAATGTCACCCGGTTTCTGCCAGCGGTCAAGTTGATCAACCGTCTGGTTGTCAAAGAAATCGCCGTTGGCCGACTGGAATTTGCCGCCACCGTTGTATATGTCGTTGCCCGTCTGTCCTTGAAACAATATGTTGAATTCAAGTCCTTTGTAAGCAAAGCTGTTGCTTATGCCGCCGATAAGCTTCGGATTGGGGTTCCCGATTATAACGCGCTGCGCTTCGTTGGGGTTGTTCGTCGTCGTACGATCGAAAGTACCGTCGGGTCGCTCGTCGTTTCTATAATACAGGGCGTCGCCGTTGTCGGGGTCTACACCGGCATACTCAATGCTGAAAAACGAGCCGATGGGCTGGCCTTCCACCGCGCGGTTGATGAACCCTCCCGTGATGACCTGGCCGTCAAGATTCACGATTTTGTTGCGGTTGGCCGACAAGTTCAGCGAGGTATTCCACTTGAATGCCCCGGTGGTGTTGTCAGACCGCAACACAAACTCCCAGCCCTTGTTTTCAAGGTTTCCGATGTTACGAAGCTGAGTACGGAAGCCCGAAGTACCCGGTACATTGACGTTGAGCAACAGATCGCGCGTATTCTTGATATAATAATCGACTTCACCTGAAAGCCTTCCCGAGAACAGGCCGAATTCCAGCCCGATATCTGTCTGGGTAGTTTGTTCCCAACGGAGGTCGGGATTCTCGATTTGCTCCGGCCGTTGGCCGGGAACGCCTGCGTAGCCCGCATCGCCCCGGTACAACCCGTAGGAGTCGAAGTTGCCGATTTCGGCGTTGCCCGTAAGACCGTAGCTGCCCCTGAGTTTGAGCAAGCTGAGCGTGGGGATGCCTTCCATAAACGACTCTTCCGTGATAATCCAGCCGACTGATGCTGCCGGAAAAAATCCGTAGCGGTTGTTGGCCCCGAAGCGCGACGAGCCATCCACGCGGCCGCTGACCGAAAGCAGGTACTTGTTTTCAAAACGGTAGTTGGCCCGGGCAAAGTAGGAGAGGAAGCTGAAATTACTGCCCGACGAACTACCCGCTGTGATGTTGGCCGACGAGATTATTTTGGTGTAGGCATTGGAGGGGAACTCCTGCCCCGTGACGGAATTGAAGGAGGCCTCTGACTTCTGGAATGTCATACCTAGGGTGGCGTCCACATCATGCCGGTCGGCAAACGTGTGACCGAGCGTAAAAAAGTTGTTGGAAGTGTAGTTGGTAACCTGTGCCCAGGAACTGAACCCAAGGCCGTTGGGTGCTCCGGTGTTACGGGAAGTCTCTTTACCAAAGTACTGATCCTCGTTCAGGTTGTAAATATCGGTACCTACCTCGGAGCGGAATTTGAGCCAGTTGGCAAACCTGTATTCAGCAAAAATATTACCGATGGTACGGTAAGAGGTGGAAACGTTGGACGAAAAGTCGCGGTTGAGGAGCGGATTGAAATATAAGGTATAGTTGCCGCTCAGCTCGTTCGTACGCGGGTCGATGACTGGGGTAATGGGTGGCAGGGCTATAATTTGCAAGGGGGTCGAGAAGGCGTTGTCATTCGACAGGCGGCCATTCACCGTGCGGGCCAGGTTTACGTTCACCCCCAGCGTGAGGCGGTCGGTGGCTTTATGGTCGAGGTTGACGCGACCACTCAGGCGTTTGAACGAGTTTTTGATCAAAATCCCTTTTTGGTCAAGAGCCTGCGCCGAAACAAAGAAACGGGTCTTGTCATCCCCGCCGCTGGCGCTGATGTCGAATTGCCCCATCGGGGCCTTTTGGAAAGCTTCCGCCTGCCAGTCGGTATCGATGGTGCCATTTTCCCAGCCTGCCTGATCGCCTGCGGCGTATCGCGTGAAGCGACTGTAGGTGCTGCCCGTCAAATACGATTCTGGCAGGTACCCTGCGTCGATCCCGTTCTGAACGGCTTCTGAAAACAACTCAACATACTGAGCGGTGTTGAGCCACTGCCGCAGGCGCGTAGGCTTGCTGCTGCCCATCTGGTAGCTGACGTTGAATTTCGTCTTGCCCGATTTTCCTTTCTTGGTCGTAATCAGTACCACGCCATTGGACGCGCGTGCCCCATAAATTGCGGCGGCAGAAGCATCCTTTAAAATGTCGATGGACTCGATGTCATTGAAATTAATGTCGGCCAGCGGATTCTGCGGTGCCGTACTCGTACCCTGGTCGCGGCTCGTAAGTGGAATGCCGTCCAGCACGTAGAGCGGCTCATTGCTGGCCGTCACCGACGACGAGCCCCGAATGCGCATTTGCATTCCCTGGCCCAATTTACCATTGAGAGAGGTAACCTGCACCCCGGCGGCCCGGCCCTGCAAGGCCTGCTCAAAGGTGGTAACGGGAGTGTTGGCGATCTCAGCCCCGCTCACCTTGGCAATGTTACCCGTCAGGTTACGCTTTGACTGCGTACCGTAGCCTGTCACCACTACCTCGCTCAGCGAGCGGATGTCACCCGCGAGTTGCACATTAATGGTGCTGGAACTACCTACGGCGATTTCCTGCGGAATAAAACCTACAAAACTAAAAATAAGTACTGCGTTTGGGGCGGCTTCTATGCTATAGCCACCAGTGGCGTCGGTTTGCGTCCCCCGCTGAGTACCTTTGACCTGGACGCTGACACCCGGCAGCGAAGAACCGTCTTCAGCCGAGGTCACTGTGCCTGTCACCCTGGCCTCTTGAGCCAACACGGCTGTGCAAAAGACAAGACAACATAAAAATGAGAGTAAACTGGTTCTTATCATGAGATGAAGATTAGGTTTGGTTGATGATAAAATCTAAGTATAAGCAAAAATACGTACCTTCAAATTAACCTCTGGAAGGTTAGCTAAATAATTCAAATAATTACATAATTAAGCTAACTTGTCAAAGACAAAGTGATTTGTGCAGAATATTGTTTTGCCAAACTGAATATTTTATTAGTACGAAACTCTGTGATCCTTGAAGCCTCGTTTTCCTCTGTATGTCCTGTCGCTGAGCTTTTTATTCGCTGTTTTGCCGGCAAAGAAAATAACAGCAAACCCAGCTGCGTTGACCGAATACACCGTTTGGCTGTTCCTGGACCCGGAATGTCCGATCTGTCAGAACTACACCTTACCCTTGCGGGAAATGCACGAAGAATACGCTGGTCGGGGTGTGGTATTCCGGGGGATATATACTTCGCCTGTCATCAAGAAAAGCGAAATCAAAGCGTTCCATAAAAAATACAAACTGCCTTTTCCAGGCGAAATCGATAAAAATTATACCCTCGCCAACCGCTGGGATGCCACGGTCACCCCCGAGGTAGTCGTAACTAGTCCCATCGGGGAGGTACTTTATCGTGGCGCTATCGACAATTGGTATTATGCCTTGGGCAAGAATCGCCCGGAACCTACCGAAAACTACCTGAAAAATGTGTTGGATGCAATCCTGGCGGGGACGCCCATTCCAAAAAGAAGAACGGAAGCGATAGGTTGCCTGATAAATCGGTAGGGGAAAAGGCGATGCCGAAATCAGAACGTTACTTTCTCCTGAAGTACTGCAGCGCCACCCCCGAGGCGGTCCGCTTTTCGCTAAATGTGTAGTAACCCTTCATTTCCCGATCGAAACAGACAGCTTCTCCCTGCGGCTCGAGTGCATAGGGAACAGGTTTGGTGGCTTCACGTACAAGCGTTTGTCCGATGGTTTCGCCCGCATTTCTCTTCCAAAAATAGACATTGGTGTAGTTACGAATTAGAATTTCCTGCCCGTCAGCCGAGATATCCCCACCCGTAGCCAGCAACAGGCCGGGTACTTTGCCGATGAATTCGGCGGTGATGGTCCCCTCCGTCGATTGAGGATATGGGATTCGGTAAAGCCGGGCACTTTCCAGTTCTTTGGTAACGATAAACAAATCTTTTGTGACAGGATCAAAGAGGAGGGTTTCGGCATCAGGCGAGCTATCGGGGTAGCGAAATTTGAACCGGGCGATTTTGTCCGGTACAAAACTCTCGTCCAGATTCTTCAATTCGGGGATTCGGTAGATGGTGTGTGTGCTGAAGGCCGGATTTGCGTCGTTGTTGCCAATATCAGCGACGTAGATGTAGCTGACATCATTTTCCGGACCGCCACCCACTGCGATATCCTCCCAATCGATGTTATTGATGCCTGGCGGACTGTAGCGACGGATATCTTTGCCGTCATGACTGATCAAAAACAGCTCGGCCTCGCTGCCTGCGTCCTCGTGGGTCCATAGATAGCCAGTGATGGTCCGGCTGTCAGCCAGACCCGAGGCTTCATCGACCAGGCCGGGAGCCACCGGAAAGCGGTCGGGCACAGTCTGGAATTCATCTGACTTACTGTCGGGTGAAACAGGTTCTTTTTCCCAGCAAGCGGTAATTGAACTGAGGATAAAAAGGAGGGAGAGTGTAACGGGGACGGATGATTTCATAGCTTAACGATTCACGGTAGATTTGGTAAAATTACGTACTTTTGCCCCGCAACTGCCCGGACCTCCGGTAAAAATTGAATTTATTTTTGACCATGCTCAGAACGCACAACTGCGGAGAATTACGCTTAGAACATAAAAATCAAGAAGTTACCCTCTGTGGATGGGTGCAAAGATCTCGTGACAAAGGCGGTATGCTTTGGATTGATCTAAGAGACCGCTACGGAATTACCCAACTGCTTTTCGAGGAAAGTGACGCCAGTAAAGAGTTGCTGAACAACGCCCGTACCTTAGGTCGGGAGTTCGTAGTGGCCGCCAAGGGCGAGGTTATCGAGCGCTACTCCAAGAACGATAAGATGCCCACGGGCGATATCGAAGTACGGGTCCACGAGCTGGTAGTGCTGAATCCGGCTAAACTACCGCCCTTCCTGATCGAAGACGAAACCGACGGAGGGGAGGACTTGCGCATGAAGTACCGGTACCTCGACCTGCGTCGCTCACCGATCCGCCAAAATCTCATGCTGCGCCACCAGGTGGCACGGCATACCCGCCGCTATCTTGACGACTTGGAGTTCATAGAAGTTGAAACGCCCGTTCTGATCAAGTCCACGCCCGAGGGGGCGCGTGACTTCGTGGTACCCAGCCGCATGAATCCCGGCGAATTCTACGCGCTGCCGCAATCGCCCCAAACGTTCAAGCAGCTGCTCATGGTATCGGGGTTTGACCGATACTATCAGATTGTCAAGTGCTTCCGTGACGAGGATCTGCGGGCAGACCGCCAGCCGGAATTCACGCAGATTGACTGCGAAATGGCTTTTGTCACTCAGGAAGACGTGCTGAACACTTTCGAAGGGCTGATTCGGAATTTATTCAAAAATGTAAAAAATATCGATCTGCCCGAGGTGCCGCGCATGACCTATGCGGAAGCGATGCAGCGCTATGGTTCCGACAAACCCGACATCCGTTTTGGTATGGAGTTCGTGGAATTGAAAGGGGCCTCCCGCGACCTGACTTCCGGTAAGAGTTTCAACGTATTCGATGCCGCCGAGCTTGTAGCTGGAATTCGTGTTCCCGGTGCGGCCATCTACACCCGCAAACAGTTGGACGAACTCACCGAATGGATGCGCCGCCCTCAGATAGGAGCCAAGGGGTTGATTTACATGCGATATAACGAGGATGGTACTTTGAAATCCTCAGTGGATAAATTCTACGACGAATCCAGCCTGCAGCAATGGGCCGCGGCATTCGATGCCCAGCCAGGCGATTTGCTGCTGTTGATTTCAGGCGAGGCCGACCAGACTCGCAAGCAACTTAGCGAGTTGCGTCTGGAAATGGGAAACCGGCTGGGTCTACGTCCCGCCGACGAGTATCGCGTATTGTGGGTAGTGGATTTTCCGTTACTGGAATACGGTGAAGACGAACATGATGCGTCTCATGGGCGATGGTACGCCATGCACCACCCGTTCACCAGCCCCAAGCCGGAGGATATTCCGCTGCTGGCCACCGACCCGGGAAAGGTGAGAGCCAATGCCTACGATATGGTCATCAATGGTGTGGAAGTAGGCGGCGGGTCTGTACGAATATTTCAGAAAGAACTCCAAAAGAAGATGTTCGAAATTCTGGGCTTTACCGCCGAAGAAGCACAGGCGCAGTTTGGCTTTCTGCTAAATGCGTTCGAATTCGGTGCGCCGCCGCACGCGGGCATTGCATTTGGCTTCGACCGCCTTTGCTCTCTCTTTGGCGGTGCTGACTCCATCCGAGATTTCATTGCCTTCCCTAAGAATAACTCTGGGCGCGATGTAATGATCGACTCTCCTTCTCCCATTGCAGCTCAGCAATTGAAAGAATTAAATATTAAAGTGTCAGGTGTCTAATCTGCTCACCTTACAATCTCAACTTTACCTATCTTGATAACGACACTCAACCGAAAAAGGAACCTGCTGCGCTGTTTATCGGCGCTGCTTTTCATGGGTCTGATGCTGGTGGCTCCCACCTTTGCGCAGACGCCGCTTCCTTCCCAAATGTCAACTTCCCAAATGCTCAGATATTATCAGCAGGCCAAGGCCAGCGGTATGTCCGATATGGAAATTGAACAGGCCGCTCTGGCCAGAGGGTTTACATTGGACGACATCGCTAAATTACGGCAACAGCTGGAGGGGGTTCAGAATGACGGCGGAAATCGTGTGGGCAGCAAACGCGACACGCTGGGCGTAACCCGTTCCCGAATTCGTACGCGCCCCACGCAAGATTCCCAGCAACAGTTTCAGGATAGTCCTGATGATCGTTTTGGAGACAAAAACCAGGATCGACTCAGGGAAAATGAAAGGCCGCAGCTTTCCGAAAAGCAAAAGCGTATTTTCGGAGCACCGATATTCCAGAATGCCTACCTGGATTTTGCTCCAAATCTCCGCTTAGCTACGCCCAAAAACTATATCTTAGGCCCTGATGATGAGCTGATTGTCGACATTTATGGCAATTCCGTAGAAAATTTTCGGCTGAAAGTAAGCCCCGAAGGAACGGTAAAAATGTTGAACCTCGCGCCGGTTTTCGTGAGTGGACTGAGCATTGAAGCGGCATCTGAACGCATTGTGAGCCGTTTGCGACAAGCTTTTTCCTCCCTGAACCGCCCCGGCAGTGGTACTTACGCCAATATCACGTTGGGTAATATCCGTACGATCAACGTCATCGTGACTGGAGAGGTAACCCGGCCTGGTTCTTATTCGATTTCGTCTCTGTCTACCGCTTTCAATGCACTGTATGCTTCTGGTGGCCCCACCGAAAATGGCTCCTTTCGCAAAATTGAGGTAATTCGTAACAACAACGTGGTAGCCAAATTCGATCTTTACGAATTCATCGTAGATGCGAACCTGAAAAACAATATTACGTTACAGGATCAGGACATCATTATGGTGTATCCCTACCAGGCCAGGGTGGAAATAGTGGGTGAAGTGAAGCGTGAAGGAATCTTCGAAGCCAGCCAAAGTGATACCTTTCAGGATTTGATCCGTTACGCGGGCGGGTACACCAGCATGGCCTATACTGCCGCCATCCGGTATCAGCGCAATACCGGGAAAGAATTCAAGGTCGGTCTGATTAGCGCTGGACAAGCCGAAGGCTTCATTCCCAAAGATGGAGATTTGTACGAAGTGGGGGAAATTCTGGATCGTTACGAAAACAGCGTGTCGATCGAGGGTGCCGTATATCGTCCCGGTCTTTATGCTTTAGAAGAGGGCAGTATGACGGTCAAAGACATCATTAGTAAAGCTGAAGGTCTACAGAAAGATGCTTTTCTAAACCGGGCTATTATCAATCGTAAGAATGACCTTCTCCAGCCTCAGGTACTCTCCTTTGATTTAGGTAAGCTAATTCGCGGCGAAATCGCTGATATCCCTCTTAAGAGTGAAGACGAGGTAGTCATTAAGTCGGTCAAAGATTTGAAGTCAGAGGAAACTGTATCTATTCAGGGAGCCGTAAACAACACCACATCCTTTCCATATGCCGAAGGGATGACGGTATCAGACCTGATCTATATGGCAGGGGGCTATTCAGAAGGTGCCACTCCGTACCGTATTGAAGTGGCCCGCCGCGTCAAGAATGACTCGGCTACAAACGATGCCACCGAAACGATCAAAATCCTAACTTTCAATATAGGGAATGAACTACAAATTTTGCCGGAGAATCGCCAGTTTGAATTGATGCCCTTCGATATCGTCTTCGTTCGGAAAGCACCGAATTACGAAGAGCAAAAGACCATTGTTCTCGAAGGGGAAGTCATGTATCCGGGACGCTACGCCATTCTTAACAATGCCGAACGTATTTCCGATGTCATTCAGCGCGCCGGGGGCCTCAAACCCAACGCCTACCTCGCCGGGGCACGATTAACTCGGGAGATCACCGAAATGGAGGAAAGAGACAGCCGGGTTTTGGAAAAGGCCGCTTTCGATAGAGATTTGTTCAATAGTAACGGTGTTTCCCCTTTGACTATCCGCGAAAGAGATCTCAAAGCCGATTCTCTGGCAAAAGTCAACACGCAGGTTATAGAGCGGCAACTGGTTGGGATTGATATGGTTTCTATTCTGAACAACCCTGACCAGCCTGCCAATATTCTGCTCCAAGAGGGTGATTCAATTATGATTCCCCGGCGCGTAGAGACCGTACGCATTATGGGCGAAGTACTCAATCCGTCGATGGTCAACTACGATCCATCGTTCAGTTTCAGCGACTATATTTCCCAAGCAGGTGGGTACTCCGATAATGCCCGTCAAAACAAAGCTTTTGTATCCTATGCCAATGGCCGCCTTGATCGGAGTAAGCGATTCTTATTTTTTCCTATCCGGCCAAAAATTACTCCCGGCACGACGATCAATGTGCCGGCAAAACTGGTCAAAACGGGTCGCGAAACTACTCCTGGTGAGCGTATCGCAATCCTATCCTTGTTAAGTACACTGGCTATTACGGTTATCCGACTTTTTTAATTTCTATAATTATGCCTGAAAATTTATCCGTCTCACCCAGTGGTATTGTCGAGGTAAGCCTGGCTGATATATTTAGTTTCTTCAAGCGATATTGGCTAATACTCTTTCTGGCAGGCTTGCTCTCGGGGGGCATTGGTTATGGGCTTTCGTGGATGGTACCGCTCGAATTTGAGTCCACTGCTAAAATATTGCCTGAGTACGGTACAGGTCTTGGTGGAGCTGGAGGATTAAGCGATTTGGCCAGCCTGGCGGGCATTTCGTTAGGAAAAAATAATTCGGAAGCAATACGGCCAGATCTTTACCCCAGCATTTTAGCTAGTATGCCTTTTCTGTTGGAATTGCTTTCGACTCCGCTACCGACCAGTGATGGAAAAAAAGTTGACCTGGTGACTTATCTTGACAAAAAGGCCAAACCCCTTACACCTATTCAGCTAGCCCAGAGTGACACGTTGATTATACTAAGTACGGATCAAGAACGTGCCTTAAAGAACGTTAGATCTCGCGTGTCTGCTGGAATCGACAAAATGAGTGGGGTTCTCACTGTAGAGGTGAAAATGCCTGACCCTACACTGGCAGCTGCCTGTGCCACGTTCAGTCTTAATTATTTAAAAGATTTTGTAACTGAGTATCGTGGCGGAAAAAAAACGGAAAAAGTAGCTTTTTTACGTCAGCAAATGGCTGAAGCTAAGGAAAAATACCGCCGCGCTGAAGTGGTCTTGAACGCTTATAGAGATCGCAATCGGAATGCATACACCAATGTGGCAAAAATCGAAGAACAGCGTTTGCAGAACGATTACCTTCAGGCTCAAACCCTTTATGGTGAATTATCCAGGCAATTAGAGGCGGCCCGACTGCAGGCTTTGGAAGACTCTCCCGTTATAAAGGTACTTGAGCCCCCAATGGTACCCAATTGGAAAAGTACCCCCAAGCGTAGTCTCTATGCGCTGGGATTTGCTGTTTTTGGTGGATTAGTGGCCCTTTTATTCATTTTGTTTCAAAGAGAAAAAATTCACCGCAGACTTTAGTCAACTTATTCAGACATTTCCGAAAACGTTTATCGGTTGCTTTTTTACCCAAAAAGCACCGTTAGATAATTTTCATTTTAACTTTTTGGTATTAAATACTTACCTTAGAAGCGTTGTTTTGATTCAGTGTGAAATATACCTACCAATTCGCAATATGAAAAAGAGATTTACTTTCGTCCTGTGCTTGTTAGCCGCTGCCTTGGTCAGCGAGGCCCAAAACCAAATCACTACGCCCAGCGGACAGCCTCTGGTTATCGGCAACCAGGGCGTCAAACTTGCCAACCTTAACAGCGGTTCCGCAACGGGTACTGCCAATGGTAAGGTGCTTTCGGTGGATGCGACCGGATTGATATTTCTCGCCCCGGCTAGCGGAGGGGGCGGTGGCTCCAGCCCCTGGACTACCTCAGGTTCCAACATTTCGTTTACCGATGGTAATGTGGGCATTGGTACCAGTAGCCCGCTACAGCGGTTGGACGTAAATGGGGATATAAATCTGCCAGCTACTAATGGGATACGTTTCGGGAATGTGCCTTTTTTGCGGTCTTCTGGTACTGGAAATATACTTATAGGAAGTAATACTGGTACAGCCATTACGAGTGGTGATAATAACGTATTTCTTGGCCCTTCTGCTGGTACCAGTAGCACCGTTGGTGCCAATAATATTTTTATTGGTACTGAGGCAGGAACTTCGAACACGAATGCCAGTAGCAATACTTTCATAGGTTGGACTGCTGGCAAATCTAATACAACAGGGTTTTATAATACGTTCATGGGTCCCGGAGCAGGCTTTTCAAATACAGGCTCTAATTATAATACTTTTATTGGTCCCCTCGCTGGATATAGCAATGCTTTGGGGGAAAAAAACATGTTTATTGGAGTAAGCACCGGGTATGATAACACCTCAGGTAATTTCAATCTTTTGCTCGGATATGCTGCTGGACGTAAGAATACTGTTGCTAGCAGTAATTCGTTTTTAGGTTATCAATCTGGTTTCAATACTACAATTGGTAGCGACAATACCTTTATCGGATCAAATTCGGGCTCCGTCAACGTCACAGGCTTTAATAATACAGCAATTGGCTCAGGTGCGGATTTTGGTTCCAATGGTTTAAGTAATGCTACGGCTATTGGTGCAGGGGCAATCGTCAGCCAGAATAACTCTATTGCTTTAGGCAACCCTACGTCGTCGGTAGGAGTTGGCAATTCTGCTCCGACAGCACGTTTCCATGTTTCTGGAGGCGGTACAGTCGCCACAGGAGTTCGTTTAGAGGGTCTTGTTAATGCGTCTGGTACCGTTTATCCCCTATACGTGGACGGCAGCGGTAATGTCATGAAAAGTTCTACAGCCGGAGCTCGCGAAGCAGCCGAGTCCCTTGACCGCAACTGGATGCTAACCGCTGACTCACATTTGATCAACAATAACGCCGGAGGTATTGTGATCGGTACGGGCTTGAACAGCACTCCGACAGGCTATAAACTGTACGTTTCGGAAGGCATTCTGACTGAACGCGTCAAAGTAGCTGTAAAGAATACTAGTGAATGGCGGGATAATGTGTTACAGGCAGACTACAATCTGCGTTCTATCGAAGAGGTTGAGAAGTTTATAAAAGAGAATAAACATTTACCCGGTGTGCCTTCAGCCCAGGAGATGGTTGAGAAAGGCAATGACCTGCAAAAGACTGACGCTGTTTTGTTGGAAAAGATAGAAGAAATCATGCTCTACGTAATTGACCTCAAAAAGGAAAATGCCCGATTAAAGTCTGAAAGTGAAGCGCAACAAAATGTCATCCAGAGCCTTTCCAAGAAAGTACTTGATTTAGAAAAACGCTGACGGTGCATCTCCCAAATG
Source organism: Persicitalea jodogahamensis (assembly GCF_014651615.1). Classification (GTDB taxonomy): domain Bacteria; phylum Bacteroidota; class Bacteroidia; order Cytophagales; family Spirosomataceae; genus Persicitalea; species Persicitalea jodogahamensis. The sequence goes on from NZ_BMXF01000001.1 coordinate 1,384,829, forward strand.
AGTTTCAGAGCGCCGGGGTGGGTCTAGACCTACCCCGGCGCTTCATTTTTTTCGACCAATTCACTGGCGAGGTAGTCTATGTTCAGCAGAACGATTTAAATTTGCATTTCAATTGTTCGTAAAAAACTTGAATGCCAGATCTATGGGAGTATTGAATTATTACGCAAACAAAGTGGTTGCGCGTATCGCGAGGCCGTTCGTTACAAAAAGCATGAATAGGGTTGAAGAAGGGGTTGTTACCCTGAACTTGCCAGAATTCAAGGGGAGGTTCAAAATGAGTGCAAAATCCCATATTTTCAAGCGTGTTATTATAGATAACTGTTTTGAGCCAACCACCGTGGCATTGACTCGGAAATATGCCAATCGTCGTGATTTGATTGATGTAGGGGCAAATATTGGCCTGTTTTCAGTATTGTTCTCAAATATTGCCTCTATTACGGGAAGTCGAGTTCTTTCCATAGAGCCTAATAGTCAGGCACTTGGCTTTTTACACGAAAATTTGTCAGTCAACGTCCCACAAAAGAAAAATGTAATTGTGTATGAGGGCATTGCAACCGACGAGCCAAAGAACTATGACTTCAACTTCATAGAAGGGATGTCGGAATATTCAAGTACGAGCGAAATCGTTCATCCTGCGGTAATGAACGAGACAATTTCGCATTCAAAGGTAGAAGGCGATACACTCGACAACTTGGTAGATAAGCATGGGTTACAACCTGGCTTTATTAAAATTGATGTTGAAGGAGGTGAGCGGGAAGTGCTGAATGGAGCGTCATTGACTATCGATAGATACAGACCTATTATTCTTTTAGAAATAAATGATTTTGCCTCATTGTCCGAGAGAATAAGCCCGTTTTACTCGAATTATTTCCAGCAGCGAAACTACAAAATATTAAATCATTCCCTTAGAGCAGCCAAGGAACCCTATATTGGAGATTACGTGTGCTTCCCCAATGAATACGTTTTGAATTAATGCTACGCTGGGGTTTCGTCAATCTTCTTGGACAAATCGTTAGAGTACTGACCTCCCTGATTTGCATCCCAGTATTAATCACTTATATGGGCTTGGAGTTGTACGGTCTGTGGAGTTGGTCAATCACCATATTGGCTGTCATTCAGCTTTCGGAAGGTGGCTTGAGTGCAGGACTATTATATTTTTATTCTAAAGAGAGAGCGTCTGAAAAGATGTTCGATGCACACCTCACCTCGAGTTTGATTCTCTTATTGGGTTCGACAATCATTGTCTGCTTCGTAATATTCATTTTTTCTCCTTATTTGATAGATTCGATCAGTGAAGTATCCATTAATCTTCGCGAAGAGCTGTCAATCGTACTCAACGTTGGGATCGTGCTTGTGGCCCAACGAATCGTGCAGAGCCTTTTCTGGGCTATTTTACAAGCAGAAGGCAGGTATGAGCTATACAATCTTTTGAATACTACTCAAATAGTAGCCACTAACTTTACATGGATAGGTTTAGCGTATGCCAATACCAAATATCTCCCCCATTACATTTACGGAAGTTTGTTGATAAGCTCGATCATAACCGTTTCTTTATTCCTCTGCACTATTCAAACTTTCAAGCGATACCGTTGGGTTTATGAAGGGCCTAACTTGAAACTATTTTTCAATTACAACCTGGCAGCTTGGGGAAGTAGCGTTGGTTCGGCAGTTTTTACTCAGGGAGACAAACTCATTGTTGCCAGCATACTTGGGCCAGTGACACTTGGGGTTTACGTTGTGTTTACCAGCATATGTATTCAATTGAATCAGATTGTAGCTCACGTAGTTCACCCTTTGTTTCCAATAGTCAGCTCTTCATATCGCGAATCCGAAACTGACCTTTCAAAGGTGATATCATCCGTAAGCCAGATGTTTCTCGTTAATATTCATCTTGCTTTAATCGGTGCAACCACGTTGATTGTGTTTTCTGAGGAAATATTACAGTATTTCTTGAAGCAGGATTTTCAGCCCATTTTTGTTTCCTATTTCTCCATTCTTGCCGGGATATACGGAATATATAGCCTAGCAGTCACGGGGTACTACATATTGATGGGCCAGGGGAATAGTGTAAAAGTGATGCGGGTGACTATTATGAGCGGGATAGGTGTTTTGGCTTCTGTGTATATACTCGGTTCTTATATTGGACTCCTTGGGGTGGTGCTAGGAAACGCAGTTTATCTGCTGATTTTGAAACTTCTGTACGACGGAATGAAAAGTATTTATGGTGATATGAAATCCTGGATTTTCTATGTGGCTAAGCCCTTAATTTTATTGAGCCTGTTTGTAGTATCGGTTTTTCTGCTAGATTTAACCCTAGTATCTAAGCTAATTCTCTTTTCAATCATTTCATTATTTTTAATATTTACTTTTATCAAAAATTACAGAAATATTTGACTTTATGAAAAATCAAATTCAAAATACCTTGAATAGATTTGGTTATAAATTAGGGAGATACCCTGATGAAAGCCAGCGAAGAAGGTCAAAATTATTTGAAATAAATAAAATAAACACTGTAATCGATGTGGGAGCAAATTTCGGTCAATATGCAACCGAAATCAGACGAGATGGGTACCAGGGAAAAATTGTATCGTTCGAACCAATAGGCCATGTATTTAATGAACTAAAAAAGCTATCGGACAAAGATAATTCTTGGAAATCTGTAAATATTGCTCTTGGTGATAGAGATGAGAAAGCTACGATAAATATTTCAAACAATATTGCAAGCAGTTCTTTGCTTGGAATGAAGGATGGCAAAATAGATTCATACAAGAACGAGATTTTTTATACTGGAACAGAGTCTATAACTGTGAAAACGCTGGATTCCATTTTTGAAAAATATTTCAATCCCGAAGTTGACACAATTTTTCTAAAAATAGATGCCCAGGGTTACGAAAGTAAAATTTTAGATGGTGCCGCCAATTGCCTGGAATTTGTCAAAGGACTACAAATTGAGATGTCATTGGTCGAGTTATACAATGGAGAAACCCTTTTTCTACCAATGCTGAACAGGCTTTCTAGTCTGGGGTTTGATCTAAAAGGGATTGAGCTTGGTTTTTACGACCAACGCACTATGGAGCTTTTTCAGGTAGACGGGATTTTTTACAAAAAATAGCACCTAACACTATCAAATGTTAGTACTGGCAAATGGCTGATTCTATTAGAATATCCATTATTACCCCCGTGTATAATGGCGAAAGGTATTTGGAAGAAACCATACAAAGTGTCCTCAACCAGACCTATGCCAATATCGAACATATTGTTGTGGACGGGGTTTCCGAAGACAATACGCTTGATATCATAAACAAATACAGGGAAAAAATCGCCAAAGTGATCGTTGAGCGAGACAGGTCAATGTACGAAGCTATTAACCGGGGAATTGCCATAGCTTCGGGGGATTACTTGCTAGTACTTAACTCAGATGACTGTTTGGCTGATAATAAAACAATCAAAAAGGTCGCTGATTATGTAGCCCGCTACCCTAACTATTTGGCATACTATGGTGATATTTTTAAAAGAGAAGGCCGTAAGTTAACTAAACGCAAAGTATTCCAGATTAGTAAGCAGAATCTTCTTCATACCCAGCATTGTACGCTAATTCCCCATCCGGCGCTTTTTGTGGATCGGATGAAGTCGTTGGAATTAGTGGGAGTATATGACTTGTCGTATCGCTATGCTTCCGATTTTGACTACATTTTAAGACTTTTGGAAAGTGGTCCAGTCAAGCATATGAGACTCTTTGTGTCGATATTCAGAATCCACCCAGACAGCATTTCGGCAAGCGGAAAACTCGACCAAGAACGCCTGGCCATATTGGGGAAATACCAAAAAGATCATCCTCAATGGTTAAAGTCGCTGCTCTACCTATTGATTTGGTCAAGGTATAAGATCCTCAATTATATCGCTAACAAACGGTGAACAATGGAAAGAGCTCTGTTTTTGGTTTACCTAAGCTGCCTTTCTTTGACGAGTGCTTTTGCCCTTACTTCCACGATTACTGTGCCGTTGTTTTTGTCGCTTCTTTGCGTCGTCATCTTTGTAATAAATGCAATTATTTATAGGGATCATTACCTAAGTATCGAGGTAGAAGACCTAGTTCTTTTCTTATTTTTATTATCTGTTTACTTAGGTTTTTTCCTAAATCAGAACCACTTCAAAAGTGGCAAGCCCTTCAACCACGTAATAGCCTATTCTTATGTCGTACTAATTAACTATTATCTTATTAAGAATGCCTATTATCATCTTTGCAAAAAGTTCGGTGCTGGATTCATCAGTAAGTCTTATGCAGCCATTTACTTTGGTATTTTCATTACTTGTGCGTTTGGCATTGCGGAATTTTGGCTTAAAAATATTAAGGGTATCGATGTCGATAGCTACATCCCTCGTCCGGCAGTTTCTGAATATGAACCCCTGGCTCTGACTGATTTCATTCGATTGCGGTCTTTTGTAGAAGAGTCTGGTCACTTAGCTTACTATATCGAAGTTTTTGCCCCCATCGCAATTTATTTTTCCAGGAAAAAAAAATATCTTTTTTACCCATTGGTTGCCGTTATCAGTGCATGCTTTCTGCTGACTTTCAGTACGGCGGGCTGGTTGATTTCTGCATTTACTTACCTGATACTGACCATCTGGTATGCTGAGTTTTGGAAGCAGCGCGAAAATACCATTGTTAATTATCGTAAAATATTCAGGTATCTGCTTGGTGTCGGGATTGTAGTATCGATCTTTGCCTCGAATTATAACTTGGTCACCTATGTTTCTTCTGCCTTAAAAGAGGTGGTTGTATACAAGATTGGCCGATCAAATTCGGCAGAAGACCGAACAGCCCGCTATCTCGAAGGAGTTAATGCTTTAGCGCATTCCGATTTACTCCGGCTTTCATTTGGTAACGGACCAGCCGTTTACGATACGCTCCAGTTCCATCGGGGAGGGACCATACTGCTTTATCTAACCATCATTCTGGAAAGCGGGCTGTTGGGGCTGAGTTTTTTTCTGATTTTCTGTGCCTTACTTTTTTACAAAGCCATGAAGCTGCAAAATCCGCAACTCCGGTTTGTCCTCCTGTTCGCACTTTGCAGTTCATTTCTTCATTTTTTGATCATTTCCAACTACTGGTATCCCTGGTTTTGGATTCTGGCTATTATCATTCAGGCGAATTATAGAATGGATCGAATCAATGGACAAGTCCGGGCTTATCAGCTGCAAAACGCTTGACCGTAACCAATTGCCAATATGACAAAACGAAAGCTGGCTTACGTGCTGCACGACATATCGCTTGGCGGGGTTGAGGTGGCGTTGGTTTCGGCTATTCCCCGGTTGTTCCGAGAATTCGAACTTAGGGTAATCTGCTTAGGGCCAATCGATCCATCTTTGGTGCATCAGCTGTCGCCGGCTGAAAGAGCGGTTTTGGTTTCGGTACCCTACCATCCTGCCAGGTTAGCCTTGACGGTTGCATCTGCAGTCAGATTATTGCTTCATTTCAATCCTGAGCTGATGGTATGCTCGCTTTGGCGGGCCTCTGCGGTTGGATTTGTTGTCAAGAAACTGAGGAAAAAAATTCGTTTTTTTGCCTTTGTTCACAACACTACCTTTTTTCATCCGCTTGACCGGCTTTTCACCGGAATTGCTATCAGGAATGCTGATTTCATACTAACCGACTCGCAAGCTACGCGCCGTTTCGTCATGTCAAATTTTGCTTGCGCTGCCCCCAACGTAATGGTAGTGTCACTGCTTACTCACCCTTCACCCGACCACAGAACCATGACCCCACCTCGACCGAATCAAGAAATAAGATTTTTATTTTTGGGGAGAGTGAACGAAACCAAAAACATCCCCCTAGCCATCGATGCAATCCGATACCTGCGAGATCGAGGCTTAACCGCCACTTTGGACATCTATGGTACTGATGACGGCGGGTGGGAAGCAGTAGTAAATCACATTGCTCACCGCCGCTTGCAGGAGGTCGTACAACTTAAAGATGGACTTGATCCGGCATTGAGATTCACTATATTTCAGCAGTACAGCTTCCTAATCCAACTTAGTCGGGCCGAGGGTATGGCCATGAGTGTGGCTGAAGCCATGCAGCATGGGCTGGTATGCGTAGTGACGCCGGTTGGCGAGATCCCCAACTATTCGATGGATCTCGACTCAGCAATTTTTATAAACATTGGGTCGCCAGATGACTGGGAAGAATCATTGCGAAAGCTCGAAAACGTGGTAAAAAACCCGCTTCTGTACGAGGCAATTTCCAAGTCGTGTTACCACAATTTTAAGGAGGCAGAAACTTACGCTGACACTTTGGTAACATGTCTAGATGCAATTTGACGTGGGCTTGCAATGCCAATGACTGAATCGCTTTGAAGTACACATACAATTTATTTGTTTGACAATCCAGTAATTCCTCCTGAGTGAAAATACTCCATGTCGTTACACTCTCTGAATTGGGCGGCTCTCAATCCGTCATTATCAGCCTATCGGTAGCAGCAGTGGCTGATGGGCATAAGGTGATGGTGGTTGCCTCATCTGGTGGAGGCTTGTGGGAGATTCTCCCACAAGAGGTACAGCAGTGGCCTATTGATACTCTTACGCGCGAAATCAATCCGTTCTGTGACTTCAAAACCTACCGCAAGCTAAAAAAAATCTATCGAAAATTTTGCCCCGATGTCATCCATTTACATTCCTCTAAGATTGGTGTACTAGGCCGAATAGCGTTCCCCAGAGACAAAATAATCTATACCGTACATGGTTTCGATTCAATCAGAATTGCTTACCGCCGCTTTCTTCCTCTTGAAAAGATCCTGCAACGCAGTTGTGCCCATATCGTGGCAGTGAGCCGGTACGACTACATGAATCTCATTGCCGAAGGAATCAGTCGCAGTGTCACCTACATTTACAATGGAATTGAGGATTACCAATCAATTCTCAGCCAGCCATTACCGGCAACCATTGAATCCTATGGCAAGAGGATTGAAGCAGGCAAATCCTTCGCAGTAATATGTATTGCCCGCATTTCACCTCAGAAAAAATTTGACTTGTTTTGCGAAGTGGCCCAATCACTTATCGAGCAAGATATTGATTTTTACTGGATTGGAAATAAGGAAGTACCAGGAAACCTGCCGGAGAACGTACATTGCCTAGGAGAAATCCCAAATGCCCATCAACTTATACCATACTCAGATCTATTTTTCTTACCCTCTCATTACGAAGGGCTTCCCATATCAATTCTCGAGTCCCTATGCTACGGAGTTCCGGTAATTGCTTCGGATGTTGGCGGCGTACCCGAAATACTGAACGGTAAGAACGGTTTTTCTCTAAAAAACGACGTAGAAGCCTTCCGACAAGTAATATTATACTATAAGACCAAAAAGGCTATCCACAAAAGCGCAGGCAATGAAGCGAGGCTCTCATTTTTAAGTCATTTCACCGTTAACAGGATGTACAGATCATATCTCGCCCTCTACGAATCTATACTCAGAAGCCGGTCTTAGCCCCCGCCCTTTTCTAATAGTTTGCTTACTTTTGCAGAGTGTAAGGCTTCTTAGCACTAGGCATGGACTTGGTAGACGAGGCGTCGATAAATATAAGTCAATGGTAAAGAAGAGGACAGTCATTCGAAAAAACGCCCCCTTGGCCGTCAATATTGATGAAAGTATGAATCTATTCATTGTTACCGCCAACGTGTATTACGGTGATCTACCTCAATATGGTATTTTATTTGCTACATTCGATTAGCGACTCTGCACAATCAACAATGACACAAGGAATCATTATAAATATGATGATTGGCGTAGGACGGCTAAATTCCAGTCGCATCTTGACATAGAAGCAGCCTGATAAACCTCTATTTTTTTGCATGTTAAAATATACAATGCGTCAGAATTTATGCCCTTACAATTAAGCAACATAGTATTTCCGTTTCACAAAAATACATCCTATAAACGATAGAATAGAGCAGGGTCAAGATGTGTGAGATCAAATAGAAAACAGCATTTTTGTTCACTGCAATCAAACGGCAGATTGCGCAGCACAGATGGAAGAAAATTTCAAAGAATTGAAATATGTATTAGTCAAACGCGATGCCAAACTATATGGCTATCCTACCTCATTTGATGTTTTGAGAGAATTTGAAGATACGATCGAAAATCAAGGCGCCCATGTTAATACTATATATAACAACAGTAGATTTGTACCATTACTATATAAAAGTGCGTTAATTAAGCTCAATGTTTCACTACCAAACATAATTCCACAAAATAAGAGATCAGCTAGGTTTTGTAGTGTTCAAATGGGGCCGGATTTCGGAAAAATACTTCCATACTGCTCTAAAAATTCGGCTACATATGCTTATTTTTTTGATATCTGGCCCCAGTTCTTCGGTGTTATGGAAAAGTTTTTGAAAAAAAGTGGGATTACTCATGTTTTTGTCTCGTCTTCTGTGCTTGCAGAAAAATTGAAAAGTAAGGGATACGATAACGTTTCGTGGATTCCAGAAGGAGTCAATTCCGAATCTTACAGATATTTGGCGTACGAAAATAAAGATATTGATGTTTTAGAACTGGGAAGAAAACATCAGACGATCCACGAAAAGATAAAGAATCATCTAAATTTACATGGCAGAAAGCACATTTACGAAAAAATTAAAGGAAAAATCATTTTCTCTGATCAAGGGAAAATGATTCAAGGAATGGCCAGAAGCAAGATTTCAATATGCTTTCCCAAAAGCGAAACTCATCCGCAATTAGCAGGGCCTATAAGTACCATGACCAATCGCTATTTGCAATCTATGGCATCGAAGTGTCTGGTGGTAGGCACAATGCCCGAAGAGATGAAACAACTGTTTGGCTATGAGCCTGTTGTAACGCTAGATCAAAAGGATCCAGCGCTTCATTTAGAAAATATTCTCATTAATTATAGCAGTTATTTTCCATTGATTGAGAAGAACTACAAAGCCATTGTTGAACAGCACACCTGGGAAAACAGATGGCATCAGATGTTGAAAGTGATGGAATGAAGAACGATTCAAATAGTCCAACAATAAGCATCATCATTGCTACTTTAAATGCCGAAGAAGGAATCGGAAGGACGATGGAAAGTATCCTGACTCAAAGTTATGATAATGTAGAAGTGATAGTTATAGATGCCTGCTCTACTGACAAAACCCGTGCGATTGTGGAAAACTTCCACGGAATGAATGTAACATGGGTCTCAGAGCCAGACAATGGTATTTATGATGCTTGGAATAAGGGCATACGTCTGTCAAAGGGTAAATGGATATCTTTTTTGGGATCAGGTGATACTTTAATTAATGGTGCGCTGATGAGATACATAGAATTCGTCCAGCAACTCGACACAACGCCCGAATTCGTTTCGTCGATTGTAAATGTAGTGGCCCAAAATGGTACCGTACTATACAAAATGGGTCTACCTTGGAAATGGCCACTATTCCTGAACTCAATGGGTATTGCACATGTTGGCTCCTTTCATTCGAGAAAGCTTTTCGAAGAAAATGGCTACTTTGATATAACTTATAAGATAGCCGGAGACTACGAATTTTTGATGCGTTCAAAAGATAAGCTAATAGCCCACTATATACCCGAATTAACAGTTAATATGCTATACGGAGGGGTTAGCCAAGGCTATAAAATATTAGAAGAAGATTTCAGATTAAGAGTATCGACCGGTGGAATGGCTAAATTCAGAGCAAAGATAAGGTATCTAATCGATGTAGTAAAAATGGGCGCTCGGTTCTATTTAGACAAATTTAAAATCTATAACCATTCCTTTTCGAAAAGACTTCCCTAATTTTATCCGAACAAATCGATTTCCTTTCTAATTGAGTAAAGAGTTATTGCAATAAGTATCTCGATATAGATTTAAATGAGGGCATTTATAAATTTTTCTTTTATAGTAAGTATTTTTTTGCCGTTGAGTTCTATTCATTTAGGATTTGTTGATTTATATTATTACTATTTCTTAATAATTATTTTACTTCCATATTTTTTTATTAAGTTTCAAAGCATTGATCTTGGATTCGCTATTAGCATTTTCATCATTTTTTTGAATGGTACAGTTAATATATTGTTAAATAATAATGACACCTTTTCTTTTTTAAAGGTTTTTTTGGGGATTGTAATGAGTTCCTTATTCTTTTATTATATCATAAAGGCAAATAACTTTGACTTTATGAAAATGCTAAAATTATATTATTATTTTGCATTAGTTGCAGCAGTCATTGGTCTTATCCAGTTCTTTGCTTTCCTCGTTGGTTTACAGCCAATTTATGATCTTTCATGGCTCGGCTTACGGGTAATGAATCCTACAACCCTAGGCAGTATATTGGTGTATCCCGTGCACTCCATAACTGACGAACCCGCTGGTTTCGCTTTCGTTGAAGCTGCAGCCATGCATATAGCACTTGGAACGCTTTTGAATACCGGGAGCCTTAAATTGGGTACCAAGATACAGGCATCGATTATCTTGCTGGCTTTTCTGTTATCCTTCTCTTCGACTGGTTATGTAATTATCTTCATCTCACTATTGTTGCATTACGTTAATAAGATTAATTTCAAAAGAATTGTTCTGTTCTTTATTTTATCAAGCTTTTCCTTATTTTCTCTTTACGAATTCGTACCCAAGTTCAAGGAGAGATTAGACACATCGCTTGGTTTGATTTTAGGCAACATTGTTGTCGATACTTACGCACAAGATCAAGAAAGTGCAAATGGCTCTGCCATCATCCTTTTTAACCATTTCTTGATAGCCGCTGAAAACTTTCGGAATCACCCTTTTGGAACCGGTGTTGGTTCTCATCATTTAGCCTTCGAGAGATACAACCGGCTCCAGACCTGGTTTACTGGATATGGTCCTGGAGGAATTGCTCTCAATGCAAATGATGGATGTTCACTTTTCAACCGTCTACTATCAGAGTTAGGTATTCTAGGCTTGGGTGGAATCGCTTTATTCCTTTTTAGATATTATCTTAAAAATGGACCACCGGATCTATTACTCGCCAATCACGCATCATTAGTGGTGATTTTAGCTGCACTGTTGCGGAGTGGGCATTATTTCATTTATGGCTTGCCATTTTTTTTCTTCCTCTATTATTATTCAGCAATTTTCAATAATCCTTCTAAATCAGTTTTCCCTTTTCCCTTTTATTCCGTCGATTCAGCTTCCAAGCCAAAAGTCATCGACTAAATAAAAAAATCGATCATCTAGAACATATTTCTGAAATCGTAAATGTATTCTAAACCAGTAATTGTAGTTTCAGCAATAAATATTTTTGAAGGTGGCCCACTTACTATTCTAAAAGAATGTTTAAACACGTTAAATTCATCATTCAGTGAAGATTACAAAATTTTGTTATTAGCTCATAACAGACAGCTATTTAGCAGAAATGAATTCAACAACATTCAGATCTTAGAATTCCCTAAATCCAGAAAGAGTTGGCTTTTTAGGATTTATTATGAGTATTTTTATTTCAATAGATTTGCTAAAATTGAAAAAGTTAGTTTTTGGCTATCCTTACATGATACATCGCCTACTCTTCCCCAATCTGTAAAACAATTCGTATACTGTCACAATCCAGGTATATTTTACAAAGCTACTTTATCAGATCTAGTGTATGACAAAACTCTGGTGTTGTTTTCACTATTTTATAAATACTTATATAGAATTAACATAAAGAGAAACTCATTAGTTATCGTCCAGCAAGATTGGATCCGACAAATATTCCATAGTACTTATAATATTCCTTTAACTAGAATACTCGTTGCTTATCCACACTCTTACAATTTTGATAAATCTTTCATAAGCTCTCGATTTATTCAACAGAAAGAAAATAAAACGATATTTATTTATGCAGCATTCCCGAGAATATTTAAAAACTTTGAGATAATTGTCAGAGCATGTAAAGTTCTTGTTGAGCGTGGTATTTACGATTTTGAAGTAAAGTTAACTTTGAGTGGTTACGAAAATTTATATTCAAAAAAGATAAAAAAACTGAGTGAAGGAATAGAACAGATTAAGTTTCTTGGCTTACTACAAAAAAATGAATTAGAAATTGAGTATTCAAAATCAGATGTTTTAATATTCCCTTCCAAGCTTGAAACATGGGGCTTGCCTATATCAGAATTCAAAAGATTGGATAAAACCATATTACTTTCGCAGCTTCCTTATGCTAATGAAACATTGGGGAATTTCGATAAAGCTCACTTTTTTGATCCTGATGATCACAATGAACTTGTAAGTTTGATGGAATCAATTATTAAGTATGGTGCAAATTCGGTTTGGGATATTTCTCAGATTAACCCTCCTGCTCCACCTTTTTCAAACTCTTGGAAAGAAATGTTTAGACTTATTTTAAAGAATTGAAATGCTAATCACTGCTGCAATTGTTGTGTATAACAATGATACTATACTATTACAAAAAGCCATTAACAGTTTTTTAGATACTACCATTGATGTAAAATTATTCATTATTGATAATTCACCCAAAGATGTTTTAAGGACTTTAGTATTAGATTCAAGAATAAAATACATTTTTAATAATAAAAATCTTGGTTTTGGAAAAGCTCATAACATAGGAATTTCCGAAGCCAAAAGATTAAATGCCGATTATCATCTAATTCTAAATCCTGATGTTTACTTTGCCAGAACAGAGTTCGATAAAATTGTAAATTTTATGGATGCAAATAAAGAATTTGGGCTTTTGATGCCTAAGGTTCTTTATCCTGACGGAAAATTACAATTTTTATGTAAAAAATCCCCATCTATATCTATCCTAATACTCCGTAGATTTATGCCATTTTTTATTCAAAAGATGTTCAAAAATAAACTTGATAAATATGAGTATAGGGATCATAATTATGATACTAATATAATCGATGTTCCTTATTTATCTGGCTGTTTTATGTTTTTTAGAGTAAATACCTTAAGTAAAGTAAATGGTTTTGACGAAGATATATTCATGTATATGGAAGATGCTGACATTACGCTAAGAACATTGAAACATAGTCATACTATATATTATTCAGAGGCTTACATCTATCACAATTATGAAAAAGGATCATACAAAAACTTTAAGCTCATGTTGTACAATATTCATGGTGCTGTGGTATATTTTAATAAATGGGGATGGAAATTATAATAACTCAATTTTACAGTTCATGAACTTATGAAAGTAATTACTAGTCACTCAATTATTTTTTTTCATCCAAGACTATCGAAAATCATTTTATATCTGGATAATTTTATTGTCCGCTTTTGGAAAAATTTTTACTTCCCTATTTTTTTTTTATCAATCCTTTTTTGGCATAATTCTTCAGCACAGAATTCAGCTTTTTATTCTGCAAATGCCGAGCTGGGGGGCTTTATTTCCAGCTCTAACCAAACCCCCTTTTGGTTACGAGCCAACCAATGGGGTCGTGTTCCTCTATCGTCACCTTCTGGCACGTTACGTTTATCAACACTTATACAATCCTCCCCAGCTTACACAGACTCTTCCAAGGGCAAAGCCGCTTTCCACTGGGAATTAGGTGCCGAAGCTGTTGCTAATGCCGCTTCTACAGGTAATTTATTGCTTCCTGAAGCCTATGCTAGGCTTCAATTTAAGCAATGGGAAATGATGGTCGGACGTGAAAAGCGGATAGTTGGTATTGTAGACACTTTGCTCTCTTCAGGTTCCTACTCATGGTCGGGTAATTCCTTGCCAGTTCCTATGATCCGGGTAGGGCTATCTGAATATTTGCCTTTTGGTTTTCTCGGAAATTATTTTTCAATTAAAGGAACGTATGCACACGGATGGTTTGTCAACTCTTATATTCAAAAGTCATATCTTCATCAAAAATCCTTATATGGACGCATTGGCAAACCCGAAGGCAGATTGCATTTACAGGCTGGCCTTGTTCATCAGGTGATGTGGGGCGGAGAGGCTAGTTACTTGGTAGGCAACCCTGTAGCGGTAGATGGAAAGCTACCTAGCACATTCAAAGATTATGTGCTAGGCGTAGTGTTGGCCCAGATTCCTGAAGATGGGCACAGCAGCCGTATAACCACTTTCGACGGCATCAATCGCATTGGCAACCAACTTGGGCATTTCGACTTATCCATTGACTTCAAATCGAAGGAAACCACTTTCTTACTCTATCACCAGCATCCATTCGAGGATGCGTCTGGCTTCCAATTTCAAAATTGGCCTGACGGTTTGTATGGCCTAAATATTCGCAGGAACGAGGGTGGGTATTCATTTTTCAACCTAAAGGGTTTTTTGCTGGAGTATCTCTATACTAAAAACCAAACAGGGGATGACTTCACAATTCCTGGTAGCCGCTTTACAGGAGCAGACAATTATTTTAACCATGGACAATATAAAGAAGGCTGGTCGTACCAGGGTCTTGGGATCGGAACCCCTTTTATACCTACCAAGCATGAGGTGCTAGAAGGGGCAGCTTTGAGCGCACTTTATTTTCCAACCAATCGGGTCATTCTCTACTACATGGGGATAGAGGGTATTATAGCCCAAAGGTTCAACCTTATGGCTAAGGCCTCTTATCGACTCCATTATATTAGATCCGACACTCCTGTTTCTGAGCCGAGCCATCGTCAATTCTCTTCCTTAATATCCTTAGAAATGCCATTATTGAATTGGGGCAGTACTCGTCTGAAAGCACAAGTTGCTTACGATAAGGGTGGAATACTACCGACGTCAATAGGAGGATATTTAGGTATCAGGAGTGAATTATCCAAGAAATGACTTTTTTTAGTGAAACAATTAAAAGGAAAGCTAATCGCTCACTCATTTAATTTTTGCAATATGCTGGATATTACCTAGCTTTACCAACGATAACATTTTGTGAAAGGATAAATCGTATGAGCAAAAACAAGACGTTTTCTTATAATGTTGCTGCTCCCAAGTCGTACGCACATCGCCTGAGAAGTAAGACTGCTATCTCGAAAGAGGTGCTAATAGTTACCAGTTACGACTATTTTCTGGAAAAAAAGGGACTCGCTTTACTGTTAGGCCGCTATCAGGAAATTATTTTGGTACCCAGAACTGTTGATGATGATTACCTGATGAATCAGACGGTGAAACCTTTGATTGAACAGTACGATAAAATCCATTTGGTTACCAATCCGCAGTATGACTCCCGATACCATGTTATTTATGAGTTAGTTGTTAAAAATAACAAATCCATCCGCATCAGTACCGTCTATGATTTTTGCGAAAATACGTTAAAGAAAATTTATGTACCTGATGATCTGGAGGAAGAGAACCCTTACTTACCCCTACACTTGTCGTTTGATGGCAATGTCCGTTTGCTGAAAAAAATTATCGATTTTGTCATTTCCATTATTTTACTTTTAGGAAGTTTGCCTTTATGGGTAATCAGCGCTCTGCGGATTCGACAGGAATCATCAGGGCCTGTTTTTTATCAGCAAGTACGAACAGGACTTAACCGAGCAACTTTTAATTGTATTAAATTTCGGTCGATGCGTACGGATGCCGAAGCTAACGGAGCAGTTTTTTCAAAAAAGAAAGACAGTCGTGTTTTCAAATATGGTGCCCTGATGCGGTTGACGCGTATCGACGAGCTCCCGCAATTGCTCAATATATTTCGTGGTGAAATCTCGCTGATCGGTCCTCGTCCGGAGCGGCCTGTGTTTATAGAGTCATTCGAAGAAGTGATTCCGTATTATAACCTGCGTCACGGTGTAAAGCCAGGCATCACCGGTTACGCTCAGGTAATGTATCCTTATGGTACGGGTGTGTACGATGCCCGGCACAAACTGATGTTCGACCTGTATTATATTAAGCATTGGAGCCTGGCCCTTGAAATGCAAATCATTATCCGCACGGCCGTGGTTGTTTTCACCCGCAAGGGGCGATAAAGACTTGTTGTGACCTCTCTTTCAAAATGACATTACTCTGGTGTAGCCCCCTGCAATGAATGCGTTACTTACTGATTGGAATCTTCGGACTTCTTTTTTACGGAGTTTCTAATGCCCAGGATTCAACTCTTTCCTATCATGCCAGGATAGAAACTGCTCTGTCCACAGCCCAAACGCCGTTTTGGCTTCACGCTAATCAATTTGGGACGATTCCCGTTCAGGGATCTTTTGTGGCTGGGCAGGTCGGACTATCCAAGTTATCTGCCCGACCAGGTAATAAACAAAAATTTTTTACGTATTCGGCGGGGATCGAGTTGGCAGCATATGCGGGACCCCAGTCAGCTGTATTTCTGACCGATGCTTATGTGGCCGGTTGGATTGGCCCTGTGGAGGTGAGTGCCGGACAGCGTAAAGAGATCGTAGGGTTGGTAGATACTACGTTGACTTCCGGTTCATTTGCTATTTCGGGCAACAGCCGCCCGTACCCCAGGGTGCAATTGTCCATACCCCGTTTCCTGTCCCTGGGATTTACGGGAAACTTTGTGGCTTTTAAGGGTTCTTATTCTGATGGCTTATTGGGTAGTTCGGCTGTAAAAAGTGCAAACACCGATGATGTCCCCTACACTTTCCTACATCACAAATCTTTATATGTCCGCTTGGGAAAGCCCGCGCACAACGTTCATATTTATGGTGGATTCAACCACCAGGCTATGTGGGGGGGCGACGAATTAATATACTCTGGCGGACTAACCGACAAAATGGCTTACGAATATGTTGTATTGGGAAAAAGCTGGGCGAATAGCAGGGTGGGAAATCACTTTGGCACAATTGATCTTGGAGCAGAATGGCGCGCCAGAGATTGGACTTTTTTCGCCTATCGACAGAATATATATGAGGATGGCTCCTTAGCAAAACTGACTAATGTTACGGACGGACTAAATGGTTTACGGATTAATCACTATGCACTATATTATCCAGAAAGGTTACAAATCAGGACATTCCTTCTGGAATTTATCAATACTAAAAGCCAGGGGGGGAATATATTTGACATAACCTCAAAAAACTTCGGTAGAGACAATTATTACAATCACTATGTGTACAAACAGGGTTGGTCCTACCGGGGGCGTAGTTTGGGGTCGCCTGCTGTCCCTTCACAAGACTTACTCAGACCCGATTTGCCAAGAAATGACTCTCTTTTCACGACTGATAATCGGATTTTAATGGTCAATGCAGGTATAACTGGTCGATTTCAGGAATTTAGATTTTTGGCAAGGGCCAGCATTAGCCGTCACTTTGGGACCTACGATTACATAATAGAACCACCAAGGACACAATTTTCCATGTTGATGCAAGCCGAAAAGTCGATCCCTTTTGCTAACACCAGCATTGTCAGTTTAAAACTCGCCACTGATCTTGGCGGTTTGTATCCCAACTCCTTTGCCTTGATGCTGGGTTGGCGCAAGGAGGGAATACTCTGAGGTGAAAAAAGGATAATACCCAATTTCTCAGGAACAGTTCTTTTATATCCATACTTTTGTGCCGTCCCTCCCCTGCGGCCTATATTTTGAAATCTTCCCGCCTGTCGTTTCTTTCATGATTTACCTGCGCAAGGCCCTTTTCTTACTTTTCGGCATAATTCCAATTATAGCTTTTTCCCAACCTGACACAACCGCTCGTTCAACAAACCCCAATTATCTCGAAGTAGGGGGCTTGTATTCGTCGTCGGACCGTACTCCCTTTTGGCTGCAGTCCAACCAATTCGGCACGGTACCCCGTTCGGGTTCTGCTCTAACTATCCGGGGCGGTGGGGCGAAGAGCTGGACATTGGGTAAACGTGATTCTATCAAAGAGTGGCGTCGGCAGCACTCTTCCTCTCATAAGCTTGTGCCCGGCTGGCAAGCTGAGGTCGGGGCCGAAGTCGTGGCTAATCTTGGCCCTACTACGCATCTACTTTTGCCCCAGGCTTATGGCGCCATTCGTTACGGAAATTGGGAGCTTTTTGCGGGACGCCGCAAGCAATGGTTTGGCTTGGCCGATTCAACGCTGGGTACCGGATCATACGTATGGTCGGGTAACGCTTTGCCTATCCCTAGGATTCAGTTCGGATTGACACGCTTTACAGCAGTGCCCTTCACTAGTGGCTGGTTATCAGTATTGGCTACTTACTCTGATGGGTGGTTCGAGGGCAGCCGCCCCGTTACAAGTGAGCTAAAACTTCACCAGAAACAATTGTACGGGCGTTTGGGGCGGCCCGGCGGTAGAGTTAAAATCTATGCGGGTATTAATCACCAGGTGCAATGGGGAGGGAAATCACCATATGAAACGGTCAACGGTCAAATGCCCAAAGGCCTGGAGAACTATTTATACGTCATTATAGGAAAAGGTAGGTATGCGCCCAATCTTACTTTTTTCGACAGTACCAACCGGGTAGGCAATCATTTGGGTACAGTAGATTTAGCATTTGAAGTAGATACTGAAAATGCGAATCTGTTTTTTTACCGTCAGAATATATATGAAGACGGCTCACTGGCGCGATTGACCAACATTGCCGATGGATTAAATGGTGTGAGAATCCGCCGTAAGCAGATTGATCCTGCCAGCGGTTTTTCTGTCAACGAGTTTGTTTTCGAGGGCTTGTATACTCGCAGTCAGGGCGGGAGCGTGTTCGACTTTGACGGGCGAATTTTTGGTAGGGATAACTACTTAAATCACGTACAGGTACGCGATGGTTGGTCGTATTTTGACCGCGCAATAGGCACGCCATTTATCCCTCCTACCTCCGAAACAATCCAGAAGTTTCCCAATTTTGCCGATTTCTTTACCAGTAACAATCGCGTTTGGGTGTTGCATCTGGGACTACAAGGTAACGTTTTCAGAAATGTGCAATGGCAGACAAAGGTGTCTTATTCGGGCAATTACGGAGTTTATGACCTGCCGTTTGAAACAGCAGCCTATCAGTTCTCTGGATTATTGTCCTTACAGGCTAAAATGTCCTGGCTGGGGGGGATGATCATAAAAGGCTCGTTGGCAACCGACCAAGGTGGGCTTTATCCCAATACTACAGGTGGAATGCTATCCATACGTAAAGAATTTGGGCCAGGGAGATAGCACAACGATAATTGGAGATAGCAGTATTTTAGCTAATCTTCACTTTCTCCCGGATCTGCTCCGCCAGTTGAGCCAATTCCTCTGTTGACATTTTTATCTTCTTCCCGAAATCTATGTCTCCCATGCTATTCAGTGGAACGAGATGGACGTGGGCGTGCGGTACTTCCAGACCGATGATGCTAACACCGATGCGCTTGCAGGGTACAACTGTCTCGATAGCGGGTGCAATCCTTTTTGCGAAATTCATCAGCCCCAGGTATAGGTCGTCATCCAAATCGAAGATATAATCGACTTCCTTTTTGGGTATGACAAGCGTATGGCCCCTGGCGATAGGGTTGACATCCAGGAATGCCAGAAACTCATTTGTCTCGGCTATTTTGTGGCAGGGGATCTCGCCCGCAACTATTTTTGAGAAGATGGAGGACATGGAAAGAAGGATAAGTTAAAATTGACGAATGAAATAAGAGGCCCGGTCAACGGCTGAGTGCCCCTGATCTGATCAATCCGATTAGGGCCAAAAAGACCAGCAGGCCGCCCAGAATGCGTTGAACAGGCCATTTGGTTAGTTTACGAAGGATATTTTCGCGGTGGCGGGCCGTGAGCCAGGCGACCATCACCAGAAGCCCCAAGGCGCCTGCTGCCGACCCCATTGCAAAAACTACCGCATCGATGGGAGTCTGCACTGACAACAACGGATAATTGTGATACCCCGCGAGGACCAGTACCCAGAAAGGATAGAGCTGAGGATTCAAAACTCCCGCTACCAGCCCGCGCAGCAGGGCAGCCCGATGGGTGTTTTTGCCATACGGTGGCTCATACTTGACCGATGCGTTCTTTTGGAGCAGCCAATACCCTCCCACTCCCAATAACGCAAAGTTGACAATCCAACGCAAATAGGGCCATTCCATTACCTCTTTCAAACCAACTACCGTGTAGGCGGCTAAGCCGGCGTATAGTAGTTCGGGCAAGGCTCCACCCAGTGCCGTCCGCCGGGAGGCCGCTAGTCCATTGGTCAGGCCAGTGTGGATCACGGCCAGGTTGGCGGGCCCCAACTGCAGAGACCCGACGAAACTAACGACCAGTGTAACACCGAAAAGTAACATCGGCTTCAGTACTTCCATCTAATCTTTTTTGCCAGGGGGAAAGCAACCCGATTCTTGGTTTCTCTCGTACTTAAACCGTAAATCAATAATTGAACCCTCGACTTTTTTTAAAAACTGTCATTCAAACTTTATTCGCCGTGCGTGTTTTTTCGATCCTTATTCTTGCCGCGTTGCTTTCGGGGAGCGCATTTGCTCAGTACCAAGGCCCGCGCCGTCAGAAAAACCTGGATGCTGCCCTTGCGGCTGGGAAGGGCTTCTCTCCGGCGTTATCTTTCCAGAGCCTTTACGGCGGACGATTCAAAATCGGTTGGGGGGTGCGCTACACAGGCTATTTTGGCAAAAGTACCGAATTAGTGACTGCGCCGGCAGCTCTAACTTCCGGGAAAACGGACCCCAGTGTATTATTTTCAGAAAATATTCTGTCTAATTTTGATACGCTTACGCTAAATAAAGTACAGTCCAATGCACTCAACGCGGTTATTAATCTTCAATTTTCCCTTTCCAACCGCTTCGAAGTCGGCTTCAACATCGATGCCATCGGTCTTTCTTTTGGAGCGCAGCAAATGGGACGGTTCCACTCAGCCTCTGAGTCCGCAGCACTTGATAATACGGTGCAGACAGCAAAACCAACCACTTTCAATCTGCTGTTGATAAGTGACAATGATCGGGGCAACCTCAACTCCGAACTTTATGCCCGATATTGGGTCAGCGACCGGATGGCTGTGCGTGCGGGACTGAGCTTCAATTTTGTCGAGTACACTACCGATCAGAAGCTGACTTTTGACAACGACCGCTTTCGTTATAAATCGCTTCTGCCCATGGTAGCGGTGTCATTCACTCCTTTTGCAAAATAAGAAAGGACGACAAATGAACACTTTGTTATAAAATCGACTTTAAAAACAACTGAGTTCAAAAAGACCACCAGTAAATCGGGACAGCCCGGGGCGACCAGTATACCTCCCTCATGATTCAACTACACGCAACTACCCGCGAAATAATAGCTCAGCTCCAACTCTTCCTGAACCAAATTGATGCGAATTCCTACTCAGAGTGCCTGCCCATTTTACAGGGAAGTAGTGTGGGGCAGCATCTCCGCCACGTGATCGAATTCTATGGCTGCCTGAGTCGGCAAATGAAGGAGGGGATCATCAGCTATGACGATCGGGAGCGCAATCACCAACTGGAAAATGATCTCGGATATACGTGCCGGATTTTGAGCGAGCTCAGTAATGAGGTGGCGGAATGGCATACCGACAAGCCGTTGCAACTTCGCGCTATTTACGGCGATACGGCCGGCACGCTTGTTCCCACTTCATTGGCCCGGGAACTGGTCTATTTGATCGAACACGCCGTGCATCACATGGCTGTTGTAAAGATAGCTGTCGCCCACCACTTGCCCCATATTGTCTTACCCTCGTCGTTCGGCGTGGCCCATTCGACCCGTCAACACCAAAAGACCGCATGTGCGTCGTAACGTATATTCCAGCTGCCAGTGGCGGCTTTATCTTGACTTCCAATCGGGATGAGAGCATCCGGCGGCAGGCGGCCATTCCACCTCGACGCTATTTGATCGACGAACAGCTTATCACATTCCCGAAAGATCCCAAAGCCGGAGGGACCTGGGTCGCCACGACGGAAAATCGTACGCTGTGCCTGCTCAATGGTGCTTTTCAGAACCATTCCCACCGTCCTCCGTATCGACGCAGCCGGGGCCTTGTGGTACTGGATGCTTTTTCCTACGATTCGCCTCATGCTTTTGCCAGAGACTACGACTTCACAGGCATCGAGCCATTTACCCTAATCATGGTGGATAGGGTCGATGCGTTCGCAACGCTGCACGAATTGCGTTGGGATGGCACAAAGCCGCATTTCAAGTGTCTCCCGGCCGACACACCGCGCATCTGGTCTTCGGTGACGCTTTATTCTGAAGATATAGTTCGGGAACGCGAGGGTTGGTTTCAAAATTGGTTGACCGCGCCGCATACCAAGCTGGCTGCTGAAATTATTGCGTTTCATACATCCGCCGGAAAAGGTGATCCCGCCAACGACCTGCTGGTAGATCGGGGAAGCCTGAAAACGGTTTCGATCACGCAGATTCAGGCGCAGCATAATGAGGTGAGCGTTTTTTATCAAGATTTTCTGCACGAAGGCACGCATCACTTTCAAGTATCCTGAAAAAAACTTCCCGATCTACGCTTTTGGGTATATCGGTCAGGTAACTGCCTTTTCCTATAAACAGAGCGACAATAGCCACGGCCCGTTGGCGTTTCGTCCTGTGTAATCATCTAATCGTATTTTTTTAATTTTTATGAAATCAACAAAGTCCTATTTTGCTGCCATCATTGCCCTATGTCTGATGGGGTTGATGGCTTCCTTTACCCCGAATTTCAAAAAGGGGAAGTGGGAAACGCTGTTTAACGGCAAAAACTTCGACGGCTGGAAAAAATGGAAAGGCGGCCCAATCACAGGCTGGAAAGTGGAAGATGGCGCAATGGTGCTGATGGAAAAAAAGGGGGGGGATCTGCTCACTGAAAAAGAGTACGGCGACTTTGAGTTGGAACTGGAATGGAAAATCAGCGAAAAAGGCAACAGCGGTATTATGTACCACGTGAAGGAAGGAGCCGGCTACTGCTGCCCCTATACCACCGGACCGGAAATCCAGGTACTTGATGACAAGCGACATCCCGACTCCTTCGCTGGCAAAACAGGCAATCACAAGGCCGGGTCGCTTTACGATCTGCTGCCACCTAACGACACGACCGTCGTGAAACCCGCCGGAGAATGGAACAAGGCTCGAATCATTGTGAAGGACGGTAAAGGGGAAAGCTGGCTCAACGGTAAGAAACTGGTGGATTTTCCCACCAAAGGGGCGGAATGGGAGAAGATGGTCGCCAATAGCAAATTCAAGCAGTGGAAGGATTTCGGTACGTTCGACAAAGGATCCATCGCCTTGCAGGATCACGGCGATAAAGTATGGTACCGGAATATTCGCATAAGAGAACTATAGTTTGCTTAGGTGTTTAGTTGTTGAAAATTTCGGAACCTCTGATAAAATTCTGAATGGGAGCAGCTACAGGATTCTTCCTATTCAGACACGGTACCTCACGTTGATAAACTGCACTCCAAGCAACTACCCGCCTAAACCAACAACCAACCAAACGAATAAACAAAATGAACACAAATCGCAGGGAGATGGTAAAGAAAATGGCCGGATTGGCCGTGGGTCTACCCGTGGCGGACTCGCTCAAGGAGCGACTTGATGCCTCTGACAAAGCAGTTGGTTTAAAAGGAAATGTCAACCATTCGGTGTGTCGCTGGTGTTACAGTAAAATCGAGTTTGAGGACTTGTGTAAAGCAGCCAAAGAGATAGGCCTGCAATCGATTGAACTGACCGGTCCGGAAGAATGGCCGATTCTGAAAAAGTACGGCCTTACTTCGGCCATGCCCTGGGGGGCTGGTAAAGGCATTGTAGAAGGGTTTAACGACCTGAAACTACACGATGAACTGGTAGCGAGCTACGAAGCGATTTTCCCGAAAGTAGCAGCCGCCGGACTGGATAAAATCATTTGTTTTTCGGGCAACCGGCACGGTATGAGCGATGAGCAAGGTCTGGAAAACTGCGCTATCGGTCTGAAGCGCCTCATGAAATCCGCTGAGAAGCACAAGGTAACCATGAGCATGGAATTGCTGAACAGCAAGGTCAACCACCCCGACTACATGTGTGATCGTACCAATTGGGGAGTGGAACTGTGCAAGCGGGTGGGAAGCGAGAATTTCAAGCTGCTCTATGACATCTACCACATGCAGATTATGGAAGGCGACGTGATTCGAACAATCAACGACAACCATCAGTACATCAACCATTACCACACGGGTGGTGTACCGGGCAGGCACGAAATAGACGACTCGCAGGAATTGTATTACCCGGCTATCATGAAAGCCATTCTAGCCACGGGCTACAAAGGCTATTTGGGGCAGGAATTTATTCCCGTACGCGACCCGCTTACCTCGTTGCGGGAAGGAGTAGTTATTTGCGACGTATAGGCATTAGTCCCAATTCTCTAAAAAGTCTGCATTCACTCCCACTCAGGGGTTCGGTGCAGACTTTTTTTGGGCTAAGTCAGATGTCTGCTGCATTGCCTCAGGACGTATGCCGGAAAAATGTTCTCTGGTAGTTTTCAGTAGGGCTTTGAAAGACAACGGTTGTACCCCACGTGCTACGTTCTCCTGCC
Organism: Persicitalea jodogahamensis; assembly: GCF_014651615.1. GTDB lineage: Bacteria > Bacteroidota > Bacteroidia > Cytophagales > Spirosomataceae > Persicitalea > Persicitalea jodogahamensis. Next base: position 1,409,157 of record NZ_BMXF01000001.1, read on the forward strand.
CGATATCAGATATCATCCGCATGTGCCGGAAGACATCGCGGTACGCTTTGAATAGATTGTACTTCGGGTCATAAATATGCCCCGCTTCGGAGCTGACGCCATTCAGTTCCAGAATCTTGATCTTGCCAGCGTACAAGTCGTTCAGCGAATTGACGCGCAGGTCGAACCTCCCGTAGTAAAAGCCGGGAATGCCTGTGGCGATTTCATCGAAGACATCGTTCAGGCGCTCGTTGATAAGGTGGTTGGCGTTCAAAAAAGCCGTCCCCAGGCAATGATTGCCGATGGGCTGAACGCATTCGTAAGTACCTCGCGGCAACACTTTGTTCAGCAGGTTTGCCATACGGACTTCAAGGGCTTCGCGGGCCATCCGGGCGCGAAGATTTTTTTCCAGCAATTCTCTCACTGTGGCATATCCGTCGCCCCGCACATGCAGAAACTCTTTTTGGGTCACGGAAGTCACGCGCCCCTTGGCTTCACTGGGCCTTCTCGCGTACAATACACCAAATTCCAGCAACGACTCGACGTATTCCTGCACTATGCAATCTTCGGCCAGGCATTTCCCTACGTACTGCCGCAAATCTTCTACGCTAGTGATTTTGATTACCTGGTCGCCTCGCTCGCCGATATTAGGTTTCATGATAAAAGGCGCTGTAATACTGTTTCCGTCGAGCAGTTCGATCACTCCTTCGTAGGTTGTCCCTGCCGGGATAAACTGAGTAACAGGCAGGTACTTTTCATCAATTAAGGCGAAAATATCTTTCTTGGATTCGCCGAAAAACCCACTGGCCGGGATGGCCGGATTGGCCGCCGTAAAGTGCATGAAAGAGCGCTTTTTTATGGACAGCAAAGCCCAGTACACCAGTGGCGGGGTGTAAAAGAGTACGAACGGCCAGAATTCGTAGCGGAAGATTTTTGTGAGGAAACGGGACACGGTTTTTAATGATGAGTGATGAACTGGTTGGAGTACCACCGATGAGTTAATTATGATCTATTTTTTGCCAGGCGGCATCTGCTTTCTGGTGCAGGTTTTGTTCGTCTTCGTTCCACTTTCTCAGGGTATTGCTGAGAATCGTATGGTAAAATAAATACAGCCTCCCGTCGATAATTTTATACGTTTCGGGATCAATGCTTACTTTATTGCCGTCCGCCATTGCGTAGGCACACCATCCACCGTATTTGGGCACGTATTTATCAGGATTCTTTGCAAATTCATCCTGGTTTTGCGCGCTGGCAAATCGGTAAGTCCCTCCCTGGTATTGTTTGTTAAATTCTTTTGTGCCTTCCACCGGCTTTCCTTTGAAATAGCTGACCGGATCGTAACCCTCAATAGCCAGACCGCCTTTGAGATTGAGGTTCTGGGCTGAACAAGGTACGAAAGTGAACAGGATAAGCAGGAGGGTAGTTGTGATCAATTTCATTACCATGGCGCCTTTTTATGATATACGGAAACTTTTGCGGAAGGGTTGCTGGGTATATGGTACGGATGCTTTGGCATAACTTCCATCTTTCTGTTAAACTACTCCTGTTCAGGCACAATTTCGTCTGCCACGGAAACAGGTTTCCGGCAAGTAGTCAGCCTCCATAAACCGATCCCCTTCGAAGCCAGTAATCCCGGCTGTACATACGCTGAAACGGCCAATGCTTCATCCTCAAAACCATAGGGAGGTAAGCGTGCGGCTCTTTGACTGAGAGACTACCGAAATAAATATCGTCATCGGTGAGCAGCAAGCCTTCGTAGGTGCCTTCGGCAGATCGTCGGGTCAGGTCGGCGAAGGGTAGTTCTTGCCGGTAATCCGGAAATTGTCTGGAGATTCGGTCTTTCAGCAGCCACGCGCCACGATATCCTGAATTAGGAACAGGCTGCGGACGATACCGACCTTCCGACACGTCAAGAGCGTATTGCAAGTAAGCTTTCAGAAGCTTTGGGCCCTCATTTGCCGTTTGTTCGGTACGTAGTTGGGGTGGGAACAGGCTAGTGACGACGTACACCCGCTGCCTCGCCCTGGTTACCGCTACGTTCAGGCGATTCTCACCACCCTGTGTATTCAACGTACCAAATTGCATCGCCAGCTTGCCACGATCGTCGGGAGCGTAGCCGATGGAGAAAATAATGACGTCGCGCTCGTCGCCCTGCACGTTCTCAATGTTTTTGACAAAAAGTCCTTCGGCTGTTACTTTCTCTTTTTCCAGGAGATCCTGAACCAATTGCTGTTGGTGGAAATTGAACGTAACTACCCCAATGCTCAGCTTGCTTTCCGACAATTCCCGCACCAGTTCCAGAACGCGTTGCGCTTCGACGGGATTGGTGTTTTTCTCCCATATTCCGTCCACGTGCATGTAATGGATTCCCGGCTCGGCGTCGTTGACGCGCGTGAAGTCGGGTAAGAGCCGCAATGTATTTTTGTAAAAATGCTGGTTTGAAAAATCGATCAGGTCCAGCGAACTGCTCCGGTAGTGCCCCGTCAATTGTCGTTGTGTGAGGGTTTGGGCCGCCAAGTCCAGGAGGGAATCTATTTCAATAGCTACGGGTACTTCCTCATCTGAATTCTCCTCGTATCGAACCCGGTACAAATCACTGGGGGGTAGTTGCTTGCTGTCGCCCGTGATGACGACTTGTTTGCCCCGGTACGCAGCGGGCAATCCGTATTCGGCGTAGCATTGGGAGGCTTCGTCGAATATCACAAGATCAAAAAGCCCGGCTTTCATTGGAAAAAGGGTAGAAACCGCCTCGGGCGAAGCCATCCAACAGGGAATAAGCCGAAAAACTTCGTCAGAAAATGCTTCCACCACCTTGCGAATCGGCCAGATGTTGCGCTTTTTGGTAGTTTGATGGGCAAGTTCGCGGTAGGTCGTGCGGTTTCCCAGGCGGTTTTTCTCGACGTTTTCGTAGATCAATTCACGGAGTTTCATTAGCGTGATATCACGGCTAAGGCTTTGTTTGCGCTCAATGGACGCCTGCAGTTGCTGCTCCCATTCGCTCATTTTCAAAGATGAAACGGCCCGTAACGTCGGATATTTACCTTCAATGTGCTCGATCCAGGCCAGGTGCAGGCTGTTATCGAAGATGGTAACCGCTGTGTTTTCCGAAGAATTCTCACCTTCTGATTTATTCAGAACCAAATTAGTGACGTCAGCTTCAACGGCAGAAAAGCCGTTGGCAATCTTATCCATTTCCACCAACACATCGAAGTCTGCACGCAGGCCATCCCGGAGCTGACGCGGGTAGTTTTCAGGCTCCGACAACACTTCCTGCCACTGGTTTTCAGTCAAAAAATCCAGCATCGCCTCTTCCTGGCTTTGCCACTTGCTCAACCAAACGAGAAGTTCCTGCACTATTTTTCGAAAAGCGCTGATGGAAGCCGTACCCAATGCCAGTTGGGTAAGTACCCCTTCCCAAGGGGGCCGGCGAACGCGCACCACGGCATCCGCTGCTTGCTCCGCCTTCTGGAAAAACAGCAAATATCCTTCTTCAAAAGGTAGGTTTGATTCAAGATCATCTGGACGAAAGCTTAAAAACATGCTCGCCAGCCATTGCTCCAGTTCCAACCGATTGTTCAGCCTGACTTCCAACTTTTTCAAATCATCAAGCCGGGTACTTAGTCCGTTCGCCTGAGCTACCTGCGCGACGGCGGCTTTTTCTTTTCCAAACCACTCCCACCATTGTCCCTTTACTGCCGACGCTTTGGCCGCAATGGCCCGGGCAAGCTGTTTACGAAACGGGGCTAATTCTGATTCAGCCAATGTACTTTCAATTCCGCTGCCATCTGTCCGCCAGCCTTCGAACGTATCCGTCACCTGCCGCACAAACGCCAAACGGCTGGTTGCGGGCTGCTGATCAGTAAGGTAGCGCTGGAATAGTTGCAAGGTTTTAGCATCAGTAATCGTGAGGGCCAGATCCTTTATGCGCTCTGAGGTTTCCGCTTTGTCTGCAATAAAGTCCAGGGAGAATGTTGTGCGGGTAATTTCTTCAAATTGTTCTTTTTGGGCTTGAAAAAAAGATGGCCAGGCAATCAGCGCTTCTTCCATGCGGCGCAGATCGCCAAGACCGTAGTCGGCAAAATTCTGCCGATCGTGCCAAGCGTGTGGCGGAGTGATTTTTTTGTTGTACGTCGCATAGCTGGTCAGGCGGCGACGGTAGTTTTCAGTTTCGCTGAGCAGGAAATTGCGGTAGTATGCCTGCAAGTTGACGTGCGGGGCAGCCGGATCGGAGGACAGGTAAAGCTCTTTTACGGAAAGTCCGCTCTCGGCTTCGTCAAAAAGAGCGGTTCGGAATTCTTCCAGTTCTTTTACCGTCTGGTCGATCAAACGGCTGTTCCTGGTAAACTCCCGATCCAGGAAAACGGCATCCAGGCTCTGATTGAGTGCCTGGTATTCCTCGACTTTGTCGATTTGGATGGCAATTTGGCGGTAAAGTTCGGCGCGGTCATTGCGAAAGTCGTGAATGAGAGCAGTGGACAAACCAAGGCCCAGCGTTTGCAAGCGTTGATGCACTACGTCGAGAGCGGCTCGCTTCTGGCATACCAGCAGCACGCGTTTGCCCTGCGCGGCAAAGTCGGCCATCAGGTTGCAGATCAACTGCGACTTACCCGTGCCGGGTGGCCCCTGCACCACCACGGATTCGCCCTGCTTCACGAGTCGAATGACGTTTTCCTGCGATAAATCCACGGGCAGCGGCGTCAGGATTTGCTCTTCACGCAGGGGCTGGTTTTGAACAGAAACATTTATTGATTCAGCATCCTCTCCGGATTCTGTTTCAAAATTGAAAAGAGGCATCGAGAAATCCTCCTGATCGGCTTCATGGAGCAGGTAGTTGTAGTCGGGCACGAGAAATGAGCCTGCCTGTGGAAAAATTCCCAGTACCATTTCGGGGTACAACTTCAATTCGCCGTTCTTTTCCAATGATTGCAAATCGCTGCTTTTGAGCGCCTCGAACGGTTGCAGAACATTTTCAAAAAGCTGTTGGTTGAAATTCAGCCGGAAGGGCGATTCTTTCAGCCACTCGTAAAGGGCAGTACGGAATTCCAACGCCTCTTTGGGGAAGTCTTCAAAGTTTTTTTCCAGAATTTCATCGGGTACCTGAGCCTCGTTGAACTGGGCATAGGCCAGGGCAAAACTACGGTTCAAGGAAATTTCGGCGTCGTCACGACCGACAAGGCACCATTGCTCCCGGTCCAGCCGCAGCGTGACCGGGAAGAAAAGCAAGGGCGCGTGAACTACCGAGCCGTCGGCGAACTTGCCGCGCACGAACGGGTACCCCACGTACAAATCACGCGCGCCGCGCTCTTCTTCGATGAATCGTTCGGTTCGTGCAATCCGCCGGAGTCTTTTACTGACCTCATTGACTTTATCAAAGCGCGGATCCTGTACATCGCAAAGCGGAATCCGGTTTTTTCGCTGGATAAGTTGGTTGAGAATTTCGAAGGAGGATTTACTCAACAAAAAATCGGCCTCGTGCAAATCCAAAAATTGCTCCGCTGCCAAGCGGCTCAACAATAGCGACTTATTGCGGCTGCTGAGGTTGGTGAGGCGTTTGAGGTAGGTTTTTAAGATGGCTATCGGCGGTCGGCTTTTGGCATTTGCATTACTTTCCTCTTCCATTTTTGACATTTGACGATCGGTCTCTTCGACCCGAATCAGGGGACAATCGGTATTTTAGTATCAAACCAGGTTCAACAGCAGGATACGAACATTCCTTATGGCATAGTGCAAAATGCCGACCGCCGGGAGCCGATGGCCCTACGCTATCTTCAACAACGCCGTCTCCGCCGTCAGACCCGGACCAAAGGCGCTGGCAAAAATCAGAGAACCAGCGGACTGGTGGTTGAGCTCCCAAAGCTTCTTAAGAACGAAAAGGATGGTTCCGGAAGACATATTGCCGTAGTCGCGCAGCGTTTCGTAGGCGGCGGCGTTGTCCTCGTGGGTCAGGCCCAGCACTTGCTCCACTACTTCCAGTATACGCCGCCCGCCCGGATGGATGGCAAACAGGTTCACGTCTTCCGGCTGAATGCCCTGCGCGCGGGTGATCCGTTTCAGAACGGCGGGTAGCCCCGTTTTGAGCACATCAGGTACCCGGGAGGTGAGTTTCATTTCAAAACCGAAGTCGTTGATGTGCCAGGCCATATCGTCCTTACCTTCGGGAAGTACTTCGCAGGCAAAATCAACCATTTCCAGGGCAAAACCATGTTCAGGGATTTGCCCCTCCAGTAAAACCGCTGCCGCACCATCGGCGAAAAGAGCATTGGCGAGCAGGTGGTCTTCTTCGTTTTTTTTCTGGAAATGCAAGGTGCACAATTCCACGCAAACCATGAGTACTTTGGCTTTCGGATCGGCTTTTACGAGTGCAGTAGCTGCTTTCAAGCCATTAAACGCGCCGTAGCATCCCATAAAGTTGACGGCAATCCGGTGAACTGAACTACGTAGGCCAAGTCTTTCGATCAGTTCGATATCAGGTCCGGGCGCGTACATTCCTGTGCAGCTGACCGTAATCAGGTGCGTAACTTCGGCGGCTTTCACGGTACTTTCTTCCAGACAAACTGACAATGCTTCTTCTGCTAATGGCACGGCATGCTGCCGGTATGCCATCATGCGTTGTTGCACGGTAGGGAAGGGCTCCAGATCAGGCGAATTGGGGTAGAAAGTAAATTCGCCAGGAGAGGCTCCGTAGTCGGCCAGGACAGAATAGCGTTGTTTGATGCGGGTGCTGCGGTAGAGCGCGCGGAGCCGACGCTCACCATCGGTATCCAGATTCATGGCTCTGGCCATAAAATCGGCGATGCGATTCTGGTCGAAGCGGTGTTTGGGAACGGAAGTTCCTAACGAAGTAATGTAGGCGCGGGCGCCCGGTTGTGTGGTCACGCGATTCTTTTTTATCGAAAAGTAGCTAATTTCACCCGAAGATTATGTCAGTTAAACCACTTCCGGCTCAATAGGTTCGGGATATGGGGCAAATAGCCGATTGCTTGCTCAATGTACGCCTCAGATAATCGATCAGTTGCTTTAAAATTCCGTTCCAACTCCCGATGAGGAATATACTTTTACACCTTCGCATCCCTTTTTCGGTTTTTCTGCTGCCCGTTTTTCTGTTCGCGCTAAGCCAGACCGGGTTGGGGAGCGTCGGCGCAACCCATCGGGCGTGGTGGGCATTCATATTGATTCATTTATTTCTATATCCGGCCAGCAATGCTTACAACAGCTACTACGATAAAGATGAAGGCAGCATCGGGATGCTTGAAAAGCCGCCACCGGTCAGTACCGGACTTCTGGTTACTGCCTGGGTGCTGGATCTTGCCGCCATTAGTGTTGCGTGGTGGGTGGGTTTGGGATGGTCGTTCGTATGGTACCTCCTAATTTATGGGATAATTTCAAAAGTCTACAGCCACCCGGCCGTTCGGCTCAAAAAATTCCCCCTATTGAGCTGGCTGGTGGTGGGTTTGTTTCAGGGGGCTTTTACGTATCTGGCTACGGTACAGGCGATTAGTCAGGCGGAAATCGCCAGTCTTTTTACGGTGGAAAATCTTCTGCCAGCGCTAATCTGCACCTCTAACTTATGGGCGGTGTACCCGCTCACGCAGGTCTATCAGCATGAGGAAGATGCCCGGCGCGGCGACCTGACGTACAGCCGCCTGGTTGGTATCGAGGGCACATTTTTGAACGCAGCCGTTTTCTTCACCCTGTCATTCGCCGGGTTTCTTTATTATTTTTTGAATTTCGGAATGGGCAGCAGCCTGATTGCCCTTACGCTCTGCATGGGGCCTGTACTGGGGTACTTCGGCTACTGGTGGTGGCTGGTCCGGCAGAATGCCGCCGCGGCTAATTTTCACCATACGATGCGCATGAATGTGCTGGCAAGCGTGGGTCTCAATTTATTTTTCGGCATTCTTTGTTTTTATGGTGTCTGATTACCAATTCGTTATTTTTTTATCGGGATTTTTTCAGAAAAAATATCCGGCCAAGACTTGCGTACAATGGATCAAAGCTATACTTTTGCAACACCTTTTCAGAAAAAGGCCACGCAGAAGTAGCTCAGCTGGTAGAGCGCAACCTTGCCAAGGTTGAGGTCGCGAGTTCGAACCTCGTCTTCTGCTCAGACAAGCAAGCACCTTCAAAGGGTGCTTTTCTTGTTCATAGTCGGCAGGACAACTCACATGTTGCTTGCCTTCGGGCCGGGATGGTGGAATTGGTAGACACGCAGGACTTAAAATCCTGTGAGCCGAAACGCTCGTACGGGTTCGACCCCCGTTCCCGGTACCAAATCAAAAAAGGCCGCACAAGTTGTGCGGCCTTTTTTTACACGAAGCGATCTGCTGTCCGCTAATTACAAAATCTTGCTCAGCACGGTAGTTCCCATCAGCTTGCCCTTTCGGTAATTTTCGGTTTTGACATCCCACAATACTTTGGGAGAACGATATGAAACAGTGCTGAATTCCATATTCATCTTCATCACGGTCTTCATATTCACGTTCATATCGGAAGTGATTTTGAAGGTGTCGAAAGTACCCGCGGGAACGGTGATTTTCTCACGTCCTTCTACTTTGCGGTTGACAAATTCGGTATCCATGGTCATCGACATGGGACCGGCCGAGCCTTCGCCATGCAGGGAGCCATCGGGTAGGGTTTGACCTACCGACAGGTTGGCAGGATAGACGATGTCTTTTGAGGTGAAAGTCATATCGAAGCTCTCGAACTGCTTTTCTTGCCCCTGGGGCATCATCGAGCTGGCGTCCAGGCGCATCTCATTTCCGTTGCAACGCATCTTGAAGGTATTAATCATTTGAGACTTGTCCTTTTTGTCAAACGTCTCGAAGTCCATTTCTATCACCGTGTCCGGGCCTTCTTTGCTCACCTTTTTGACTTTATAGACCATCCGGCCATTTTCCTTACCCTTGGCGTCGTAGCTCAGCAATTCGTAGCCGCTTCCCTCTTTGAGCGTAACGCCCATACATTCCTGGGCACGGAGAGCCAATGGAGAAAGTAAAAGAAAGGCAAGAAAGAGTGTGAATGTATTTTTCATTTTTCAGGAAGCTTGGGTTGTGTTTAAAATAAAATGACGTTTCCATCCCAAATATACCCAGTCCGGCAAAGCCAGGCAACCGAAATCCAGTAAACGGTACCTTTGAACGAGCCCATCCCAGCCGTGAATGAGAAACGGGACCGCCCGCACGGTGAGCGAATGAGCGAAAAGTTGCAGGTTGGGGTTGGCGAGAGTGGTACTCCATCATTCTCTGATACTCTCATCGCTCGGGCTACCCCGTCAAAATTGAATGTTACGCCCAAATCATGGTGGCGAGCCCCAGTAGCATAATCATCTTGCAGAGCGTGCTGAGTCGGGCAAATTCGCGGCGGGTGTCCGCAAATACCAGCCGGTAGACCAGCCAGGCGATGGGCAGGAGCAAGGCGGTGAACAGCCAGGCGAGGGTGAGGTTGTTTAGGGAATGGGCCATCAGGTACAGGGTTGTGATGAAAATGGCTACCAGAAAATAGACGACAATTTTTGTACGCCGGAGTCCCCAAACGATGGGCAGCGTACGGCAGCCATGAGAGACGTCGCCCCGCACGTCCTCCATGTCTTTAATGATTTCGCGTACGAGCGAAATGAAGAAAGAAAAAATGGCGTAGATGAAAACCAGGTTCCGGTTTTCGGGATAAACTACCGTGACTATAACTACGCTCAGGGCAGTAAGCAGCGACACGACCAGGTTGCCCACCAGCATCGTGCGCTTAAAGCGTTCGGAATAAAACCACAGCAAGGTGACGCAAACTACGTTGATCAGGAAAATCCATTTACTGACAAGCAGGCCCAGCAACACACCCGCTACGTTGAGGAATTGGTGGGTCCCCATCGCTACGCGTCTTTTCAGGTAGCGCCCGATCACGACCCGCTCGGGCTTATTGACAATATCGATCTTGACGTCGAAGTAGTCATTGATGATATAGCCGGCTGCCGCGATACACGCCGTCGTCAGGCTCAGAATCAGCATTTTTGGGTCGGTCACGATCTGGCGCCACTCGCCGCGCGGTCCTACCAGCAGTACCCGGGTAAGGTACTGGGTCAGTACAAGTATCAGCAGGTTGGGTAGCCTGATCAGCCTCAGGAAACCAGCCAGATACTGTCGGAATGTAAATTTATGGGCACGGGCCACGGGTATGGAAATTTAAAGGGCCGAAGGTAGCAATGGACCATCAGAAAAGCCCCTGGCTGGGGCTTAACAAAATCTTTATCCGGCGGTTTGGAATAAAATTAGTGGGTTTTGTTGTTAGTAAGCCAAATCAATCCCAACGAGTTCTGACATTGAACGAAAAGTTCGCCTTTCCGCAGGTGTCCCATCCTTCTTTAACTTGATATGAAAATAGGCATAGTTTGTTATCCTACCTTCGGAGGCAGTGGCGTGGTAGCCACCGAACTCGGTAAAGCACTCACAAAAGTTGGCCATCAGGTTCACTTCATAACGTATTCCCAGCCGCAGCGGCTGGATTTTTTTAATGAGAACCTCTATTACCACGAAGTAAATATTCCGGCCTATCCGCTGTTTCAGTACCCGCCTTACGAATCGGCCCTGTCGAGTGAGATGGTCCACGTGGCCAAGTACATGAAGCTGGACCTGCTTCACGTGCATTACGCCATCCCGCACGCTTCTTCGGCTTATCTGGCCAAGCAGATTCTGGCGACGCAGGGTATTCACATCCCCGTCATCACTACGCTGCATGGCACCGACATCACGCTGGTAGGTAAAGATTCCTCTTACGAACCCGTGGTGACGTTCAGCATCAATCAGTCCGATGGTATCACGGCGGTGTCAGAGTTTCTTAAAAGTGACACTTACCGGCATTTTGCCGTAACCAAAGACATCGAGGTCATTCCCAATTTTATAGACCTCGAACGCTTCAAACGACAGAAAAAGGATCACTTCAAGCTGGCGATTTGCCCAAATGGCGAGAAGCTGGTCGTGCATACCTCCAACTTCCGGAAGGTGAAGCGTATCGACGATGTGATTATGATTTTCCACAAACTGCGCCAGCAAGTACCCAGTAAACTACTACTAGTGGGCGACGGCCCCGACCGTGCCCGGATAGAAAAGCTGTGCATGGAACTGGAGCTATACCCCGATGTTCGTTTTCTGGGCAAGCTCGACGCCATTGAGGAGGTACTTTCCGTGGCCGACCTCTTTCTCATGCCTTCTGAAAGCGAAAGCTTCGGTCTGGCTGCGTTGGAAGCCCTGGCTTGTGAGGTGCCGCTTATCACCACCAATGTTGGTGGCCTGCCCGAACTGAACCTTCAGGGCGTTACGGGTTTTCTCAGCAACTTAGGCGACGTGGAAGACATGGTTAAGAACGCCGTTACGATCCTGAAAGACGAGAATCTGCCGGTATTTAAAGAAAATGCTCTCGCCCGCGCCAAGGAATTTGACATTACCCGCATCTTGCCCATGTACGAAAAGTACTACGAGCGGGTTCTGGAAGAGAGTGGGCAATTGACCATGGACAATGGATAACGAAGACGGTCTGCTATGTATTGGCCTATAATCTTCAACCATTGATTTCGGGTATAAAAATTATTCAGTATCCCTTATCAACTAGCCATCAAAAAAGTGAAGCCAAATATCCCCGTTACCGATAAGAAGAGAATTGTGATCATTGGTGCCGGCTTTGCCGGGTTGGAAATCGCGCAGCGGCTTTCTAAGAAAGACTTTCAAGTAGTCCTCATCGATCGAAATAACTACCACCAGTTTCAGCCTCTGTTTTACCAGGTGGCTATGGCCGGCCTGGAACCCAGCTCCATTTCTTTCCCATTGCGGAAAATATTCCAGTCCTGTAAAAATGTCCACATCCGGGTGACGGATGTCCATCGGATTCTGCCTGATGGCAAGACGATCGAGACAGGACTGGGGGCCATTACTTTCGATGAGCTGGTCATCGCCACCGGCGCCGATACCAACTACTACGGAATGAAGGAAATTGAGGAGCGGGCCATTCCCATGAAGTCGGTGGGGGAGGCCCTGGCTTTGCGAAATCGCATCCTGCAGAATTTCGAAGACGCTGTGTCCGCCGAAACTGCCTTAGAACGCGAGGCGCTGATGAATGTCGTGGTAGTGGGGGGCGGACCGACGGGCGTGGAATTGTCCGGTACATTGGCCGAAATGAAACGCTTTATTTTGCCCAAGGACTATCCCGACCTGAATTTCGACGCCATGCATATCTATCTGGTGGAGGGGGGAGGCGAAGTGCTGGATGCCATGTCGGACGAAGCATCAGCCAAAGCGCGCGAGTACCTTGACCAACTCGGTGTAACTGTGGTGGCCAACCAGCAGGTAAATGGCTTCGATGGTCAGCGGGTCACGACTAAAGACGGGTTGAAACTACCGACCAAAAATCTGGTATGGGCTGCGGGCATCCGTGCCTGTCCGATTGGCGGATTTAGCGAAGAAAAATTGGGCAGGGGTGGTCGCCTGAAAGTAAATGCCTTCAATCAGGTGGAAGGGTACGAGACCGTTTACGCTCTGGGCGACGTAGCGATCATGAGTGGTGACGAAAAATATCCCAACGGCCATCCGCAACTGGCGCAGGCCGCCATTCAACAAGCCAAACAATTGGCAAAAAATATCATCCGAAAGCAAAAAGGAGAAGCCTACGAACCGTTCCAATACCGTGATCTGGGAACAATGGCCACCGTTGGTCGTAACCTGGCTGTAGTGGATTTGACGTTCTGGAAGTTTCAGGGATTCTTTGCCTGGCTGGTTTGGATGTTTGTGCATTTGATGTCCATCGTAGGCGTCAAGAACCGCCTGATGGTATTCATCAACTGGGTTTGGAATTACATCACCTACGATCAGTCCTTACGGCTTATCATCAAGCCCAAACCGTTGCCTGCCGGCATTTCCGAAACCGAGAATCAGGTCGATCTGGAGAAAGTGCAATAAACCATGCTGTATTTCCTCCTGGCTGTAGTCTTTACAGTGGCTCTGTATCTGATCATGCGCGCTTTTCCGCGCTACGGAGTGCATTCCTTTCACGCTATCGCCTTTAATTATTACGCTTGCGTAATTACGGGACTGGTACTTTCGCCGGATATCGGTAAGTACCGCGCAATTGAGTGGACATCGACGCCTACGCTGCTCACGCTGGCGCTGGGAACCATGTTCGTCACGGCCTTTGTCCTCATTGGCCAAACTACCCAGAAAGTGAGCGTGACGGCCACCTCGCTGGCCGCCAATATGTCGCTGGTAGTACCCGTGCTGTTCGGCTTGTTCGTTTTCAAGAACGCCAATAAAGACTACACGTTTCTAAACTACCTCGGACTGCTGCTGGCTTTGGTAGCCCTGGCTTTGGGAGGCATTCAGCGCAAATCAAAAACACCGGAAGTAACGTCGCCCGGCCAGCCTTTGCCGTGGTTTGTCCTGGCCCTGCCGCTGCTGACTTTTTTGGCGGCGGGTACTAACAATACGCTCATCAACTACCTGAGCATGAGTTTCTACAAGTCGGGAGAAGAAGCTTTTTTCACCGTCATTTCCTGCATCGGGGCGGTGATTGTCGGTACTTTGGTGCTGCTGTTTCGGGTGATGTATTGGCAAGAAAAAGTGTCTTGGCGCAGCCTGGTAGGCGGATTGATTTTAGGCGTGCCCAATTTTCTTTCTTTCTATTTCCTAATAAAAGCCTTAGGGACATTTGGCAACAGCGCGGCCTTTGTTTTTCCCATTTACAATATCCTGACTATGATGGCCTCTGCGGCGGCAGCCTGGTTGTTCTTTCGGGAAAAGTTAAATGGATTGAATCGCTGGGGATTGGGATTAGCTGTATTGGCGATCGTGCTAATCTCCTATCAGGAGTTGGGGCTGTAGAGAGAGTTTGTTTAAAGGCTACAAGCCACGATTTATGACAGATCATGACTTTAACCCTATCAAACAAAAGAGTACTTTGAACGCTGAACTTGGTACGACAAACTAACTCCGTACCGCTTCCAGATTAAACAGATCGTTCAGTACGTCGATCAGCGTTTCGGCTTCGCCGCGTTTGCAGGCAGCTTTGAGTTGCAGCACAGGTAGTTTGATGATTTTCTGCATCATGCTGGACGTGATTTTGTCCATTTTGGCGGCTTCCTCTTCCGAGAGTTGTTTAGTGAAGCGGGCCATCTCCTCCTGCCGAATTTGTTCCAGCGCATTTTTGAGTTTATTGATCGTCGGCGAAACAACCATTTCCTTCGACCAATCGTTGAACTCAGTCACTGATTCGTCGATGATGGCTTCCACCGTCGGCACAGCTTCCATACGGCGGGCCAAAGCAGCGTTGGCGCGACTGCGAACGGTGTCTATGTTGTAGAGCATCACACCGGGTAGTTGCTCCACTTCCGGCTCCACGCTCCGTGGTACCGCCAGGTCAATGAAGTACTTGTAGGTAAGTCCGTTTAGTGCCTGCACCATTTGCTTGGTGAAAAATGGCTGGCCGCTCTGAATGGAAGTGATGATGATGTCGGCGCGGGAAAGTTCTGCGTCAAGGTCAGCAAAATCAGCCACCCGGAACTGCCCGGTGGCTGCCAGCGCCTCAGCCTTGGCACGGGTGCGGTTGATGAGCGTAATATCTGCGTCGCCTTTCTGGGCTAAATTCTTACATACATCCGCTCCGATCTCGCCCAGGCCGACGACAAGAACTTTGGGCGCAATGGCCAGGGTTTCCACCAGCTCGACGGCAGCGTACGAAACCGAAGCCGCACCGTCGCGGAAAGAGGTTTCCTGGGCCACACGCTTGTTGGCAAAGAAAATCGTATGCAACAACCGGTGCAGGAACGGCCCTGCCATGTGCAAATCCGCCGACCACTGGTACGCTTGTTTGATCTGATTGGGGATCTGCATGTCGCCTACCACCTGAGAGTGCAGGCCAGTGGCCACCTCGAACAAGTGTCGAACGGCGGCTTTACCTATTCGGTAATGCTCGAAGTATTCGTGGAAAGATGCGGGATCGGCAATACCTTTTTGGATGAGCAACAGTTTGACCAACTCACTATTCAGGTCCTGCGGGGAAGTATAGTAGATCTCGGTACGATTGCACGTGGACACGACCAGGACGTCGGACAACTCGAAGAAGTCTTTCAGCCTCAACATCAGGGCCTTGGCTTCTTCTTCATTCAGGGCAATCTGCTCTCTGATTTCCAGAGGAGCGGTTCGGTATGAGATACTTATGGACTTGAACTGTTGGTACATTGGGGTCAATCTGAATTGCGGGAACAAATTTACGTTACAATCCTTACAATAGGAAACGGGAGTCGCAGCGTATAAGTTTATTTAGAAGGCATATAAATTGTTCTTATAAATTTCTGCTAATTTCACAGGAAATCTGCCTGTAAAACATGACCATCATCATGTTTTACCCTGATTGTCGCGGTAAAACTTATTTATGAAACAAGCCACCCAAGCAAAACCCAAACCCAGTAAGGAAGGCTCGCAGCCAATGGCATGGCTCAATAGCCTGCGGCTGAAACGTTCGCTGCTGGATTCGTACGGACGCAAGAACACCTACAAAATTGCAATCGGAATCAACCTCTTTTTAATCAGCCTGGGATCGCTCTTTTACACTAACGATCTGGTGGGCAAGCTGGAAGAACGAGAATTGCGGCAGGTCAAACTCTTCGCCGAGTCGCTGCGCTATGCCATCAACAGCGATTACGATGAAGACCTGAACGGTATTATGGAGATGATCCGCGAAGCCAACACTTTTTACGAAATCCCGGCCATTTATCTCGACGAGAACAATATGCCGGCGGCCCACAATAACCTTTCTTTCCCTAAAAACCCCTCGCCCGAAACACAAGAGAGAATCATCACGGAGAACCTGGCCACCATGAAAGAGGAACATGCTCCCATTCCGGTCGAGATCGGCGAAGGGCGGCAGGGCTATGTCTACTACTCTAACTCTTTCTTGCTTACGCAACTCCGATACTACCCCTACATACAGCTATCGGGAATTTTTATCGTCGGCTTTTTGGCCTATCTGGCGTTCAGTTCGGCGCGGAAGGCCGAGCAGAATCAGGTGTGGGTGGGCTTGGCGAAGGAAACAGCCCATCAGCTGGGCACGCCGCTATCGTCGCTAATGGCCTGGACGGAATATTTTCGCGCTGATCCTGACATGGACCCTTCCATCGCCGAGGAAATAGAGAAGGACGTACAGCGGCTGGAAATGATTACTACGCGCTTTTCCAACATTGGTTCCGTGCCCACGTTAAAGGAAGAGGAGGTTGCCAAAGTAGTCTCGAACTTCATCAGTTATTTGCAAAAGCGGGTTTCGTCCAAGGTTGCTTTTTTTATCAACGACGAACTCCCCGAAGGGCAGATGGTACTTCTCAACAAGAATCTTTTCGAATGGGTAGTGGAGAATATCTGCAAAAATGCGGTGGACGCTATGAAGGGTGTGGGCGAAATACGAATTACGCTCAAACCCATGCTTGCTCAAAACGAGGTGATTATCGACATTCAGGATAATGGCAAAGGGATGAGTAAAACCAATGCCGCCAAGATATTTCGACCAGGATTCAGTACTAAGAAACGGGGATGGGGGCTAGGCCTGACGCTGGCCAAGCGAATCATTGAAATCTACCACAGCGGAAAACTATTCGTCAAAAATTCCGAACCGGGAAAGGGAACAACTTTCCGGATTGTGATGAAAATAGCCTGACGTTCAGAGTTCTGATTGAAGTGCAGGTCACGTTAGGACGCCGATTGCTGAAGATATTTTGACTTTGTGGTTTCTTGCTATTGCTCCAAATGTACCGAAATGGTATCTGTCTCTATGGTATTACTGACGTTGAAGGCACGATCGCGGATGCGAACGCGGAACTTGACGGTAGTCAGTTTGGCGAAGCGCGACGCGGGAAGCGTTTGGCGGAAGTCAAGCTTTCCTTTAATGGGGCCGGGCTTGCCGTCGCGCTTTAAGATGTCGAAGAATAATTTATCAAAAACGGATACTGGCCGTACTTTGAAAGTGCCGTCTTTCTGTTTTTCCAAAACCGTAATCTCATAATTCCCCCATTCTTTGTAGATCGTATTGAGCTTGGTGGTATCGCTGCGATCTTCAGGTGAGATGCCCAAGTCACCGTCACCATCTTCGAAATCGACTGTGATGACAATGGAATCGGCGTATGTTTGAGAAAAGCTGTCGAAAATAGTTAATGTGTCCACACTGTTGAAGCGAATACTGGGCGTGTTATCGAAATTAGGTGTATCGACACAGCCACTGAGCGTTAGGCCGATGCCGATAACAAGAAAAAATCCTACGCCGAGAAGATTACGCATGTGTTATATTTGAAGATTGATTCACGAAAATAACTGGATTGGAATCGTCAGACAACAATTCCCTGGAAGAAATCAGGCAGGAACTCCGGCGGCAGATTCTGGCGGTGACGCCCGGCGACTTTGAGGAAGTGGCATTGCGGGTTTTTCGCTATCAGGCCGAACATAACCCTGTTTACCGGGCTTACCTTTCTCACTTAAACCTAAATATTGACCGCCTGGAACGGCTGGCAGAGGTCCCTCATCTCCCCATACAATTCTTCAAGCACCACACTATCCGAACCGGCCAGCCGCCCCGTCCGGCGGTCAAATTCGAAAGCAGCGGCACTACCGGCATAACGACCAGCGCCCATACACTCTACGATGCTTCCCTCTATCAATCCCTCAGTCAGTGCATTTTCGAGCAGCAGTACGGGCCTCTCAGTCATTTCCACATCTTAGCCCTGCTACCTTCGTACCTTGAACGAAACAACTCGTCTTTGGTATATATGGTTCGGCATTTTATTGAGCAATCTGATTCAATTTTTTCTGGATTCTACCTGCACGACATTGGGGCTCTGACCGACCAACTACGAAAAATTGCTGGAAATGAGGGGATAAGCAAAGCGGGTAAAAGAAAAGTACTTGTTCTGGGCGTCACCTTTGCCTTACTGGATTGGGCGGAAAGCGGTGAGGATTTTTCCTACTTACGAGAGATCCCCGAGTTCATCGTCATGGAAACGGGCGGAATGAAGGGCCGCCGCCGCGAAATGCTGCGTGAAGAAGTACACGATATTCTGATCCAAAATCTGAACTTACCCGTCATCCATTCCGAATATGGCATGACCGAACTCCTTTCCCAGGCTTACTCACCCGGTGAAGGTCTTTTCCACCCCGGCGCCACGATGCGTGTTTTACTGCGCGACCCCAATGACCCGTTTGACATCCACCCGCATGGGCAATTCAGCGGTACGGGTGGGGTCAATGTCGTGGATCTTGCCAATCTTGACACGTGCAGCTTTATCGAAACCCAGGATTTGGGACGGTTTGGTGAGGAAGCCGAAACCTTTTATATCATGGGACGCTTCGACAACTCCGACGTACGGGGGTGCAGTCTTATGGTAGTTTAGATATCCGGGCGCGGAGATTTTTAGCTGTTCATGCTGAGTCTAGGACAAACGGACGGCCAAAGCCTAAACAACCAATCATCTAAGCAAAAACTACATTTGCCTTGCGTGCATCTTCGTGTCTTCTACGTCAATGATATCACCGCACATGATTACCAGGCGTTCCACTACGTTGCGCAGTTCGCGTACATTTCCAGTCCAGGGGAGGGTCTGGAGATAAGCCATGCCCTCTGGGGTGATGCGTTTGGCCGAATCATGGTACTCCTCGGCCACGTCATGCAAAAATTTATTGACCAGCAAAGGAATGTCTTCCCGGCGTTCGGCAAGAGAAGGTACCTGAATCACGATCACGCTCAGACGATGGAAAAGGTCTTCCCGGAAATTGCCTTCCTGAATTTCCTTTCGCAGATCCTTATTGGTCGCCGCGATCACCCGCACATTGACCTTTACTTCCTTTTCGCCACCTACGCGGGTAATTTTGTTTTCCTGCAAAGCGCGCAACACCTTCGCCTGCGCCGAAAGGCTCATGTCTCCGATTTCGTCGAGGAAGATTGTCCCACCGCTGGCTTGCTCAAATTTGCCTATGCGTTGCTTTATGGCCGAAGTGAACGATCCCTTTTCGTGACCAAATAACTCACTTTCGATCAGTTCACCGGGAATTGCCGCGCAGTTGACTTCCACCAGCGACATGTGAGCACGGGAACTTTTGTTATGGATCTGCTTGGCAACGAGTTCTTTACCTGATCCATTCGGCCCCGTTACAAGTACACGGGCTTCTGTAGGCGCCACGCGCTCAACCGACTGCTTGACGCGCCGGATCGCCTCCGAATCCCCAACCATTTCGTTGAGCTTGTAGATTCGCTTGCGCAGCTCGTTGGATTCATATTTCAGCTCATACTTTTCGATGGCATTCCGGACGCTTACCAGCAGGCGGTTGAGATCAGGCGGTTTGTTGACGAAATCGTGGGCACCCTGGCGCGTTGCTTCCATCGCGGTGTCGGTGCTGCCGTGAGCCGTTATCATGATAAACTGGGTGCTTCTTTCGGATTCCACCGATTTCTTCAACAGCTCCAGTCCGGTCATCTTGGGCATGTTCAAGTCGCAAAGCGCTACGTGGTACTCTTCCTTTTTTATTTTGGCAAGGCCTTCTTCACCATCTTTGGCCTCGTCCACTTCGTAGCCTTCGTACTCCAAAATATCGCGAAGGGCTTCGCGTATATTGTCTTCATCATCCACGATGATTATTTTGACCATAAGTAAGGGATGCAGGATTGATTTTGATTATCACTTTTTCAAAAATAGAAAACATTAAGCGTTCTACCCGTTTCGTGCTTTACTTTCTTTTCTCTTGTCTATTTCTGTTTCGGCCGGTGGCGGAGCTCCCGAACTGTCAATCGAAGCAGGTCAGGTCCTTATGTTTTTCCTTGATTTCCCAGTCAAGGTTTGCATTCTCCAGGTTGATTTTCCAGCACTCCTCCATGACTGTGGTGTCTTCCAGATCACGGTACGTAGCGGTAAGGCGCGCCCCTTCCAGTTGCAGATGACAAAACCCGTTGTATCCCAACTCGTGTCGTTTGATACGGGTGCGGACGCGGCGGTCGTAAAAAGCCAGTTTATCGGCTTCTTTGTCGTTATGCGGCATTTTTGTCTCTACGGGCATCCCGCCGTGGCCAATGCATCGGCCGTAAGCCTGCAGCTCACTCCGATTCTGGCCCAGGTGGTAGCCGACCAGACGATGATCATGGCCCCATATCCAGACCACGGGCCGGGCGGCCTCGCCCAGCAACTCACACAATTGCTCGCCCGGTTTGAAGTAATCCTCCCGGAAGGCTGAGATGTAAGGATGATGGCTCAGGAAAACCAGTCCCCGCTTGTCGTTGGGGTCATTCAGTTTCACCACGTCGCGTAGCCAGGCCATCTGTTCATCGCGCAGGTGGCAGTCCGGTGGTGAAAGTACTTCCAGAAAAGGCCGTCCTACGGAAGTGTAGCCTGTGTCCAGGCCGATGATTCTCCAATGTTCGTTTTCCAGGCAAAAGAAAGCCGCCCGCTGCGATTTTTTGACACCATCCACATTGACGTACATGGCCGGGAGAAGACGCTGATAGTAAGCCGCGCCATTGGAGTACATTTCGTGATTGCCACAAAGTGCCAGACTGCCGGAAGCGCCGTAGTACCAGGAAGCGTAAGGGGCAGTGAAGTTTTCTTCCACCTCGTGCGGAGTCCCCACAAAATAGATGTCGCCCAGATGAATGGTATAGTCCGGTGCGTAGCGTGCCACTAAATGGGCTACTGCGTCAGACTCGGTGGTGTCGCTGCCCCAGTCTGACAAAAGTGCCAAAGTGACCGTCTCGCGACTCGGAACGGAAGAAGTCAGTTGGTAAATGCCCCTGTCACCTTCGCTGGGATAGGCGTGGTAGGGGTGGCGCTTCCCGAAGCGGCTACGGAGGTAATGGTATACGAAACCAAAAATATTGGTGCTGAAAAATTCGGAAATAATGCGTGAGGCCGAAGAGGTGCGGGACACGTGTTCTTCAAATACCTTCTGTTGTGCCTTCGCGTGGTTTTCTACCTCAGAGTGACCTAGATCCAGGTATTTCTCGACTTTCTTTTCTGGTTTTTCGGCGGCGGAATGGGTGGGCATTAGTGAGCTGAATTGGAAAAAGGTACGTTTTCCGGGGCAATATAAGGATTAGTCGGGAGTAGCTTTCAGGAAGAAAATGGGAAATCCGTAGCTTTGTGTTTTACACGACTTTCCTTCAAACTGAATGTACCTTTCCAATTTCCTGTATTTCACGGGAGGCATAATCATTCTCGCCACCCTGATTCCATTCATTCGCAGCGATTACTGGGTATTCAGAATATTCGAGTACCCTCGGGCTCAGAAGTGGTTTATCACCACCCTGATATTGGCACTGTTCATTGCGCTGACCGATTTGCAGACCATTTACCAGTGGGGTTTTCTCGCCGCTTTGGTAGCTAATCTGGCGTATCTGACTTATCAGATTTTCCCTTTCCTGCCCATCGCTTCCTTACAAATGAAATCTGCCGGACCAAACGCAGTAGATGGGTTTAGCCTGATGATTTCGAATGTCCTTCAATACAATGAAGACTACGGCCGCCTATTGGCTCTCATAGATAGCCGTAATCCTGACATCATTGTTCTCTCTGAAACCGGTCATGACTGGGCAAAGGCTATGGAGGCGATACACGAGAACTACCCCTACCGGGAGTCCAAAGTACTTGATAATACCTACGGCATCATGCTCTTTTCTCGGCTGGAAATCACCGAAAGTGAAGTGCGTTATCTGGTGGAAAAAGATATTCCTTCCATTTTTGCCCTGATCAAGCTTGCCGACGGCAATCTGTTTCAACTCTTTTGCATTCATCCTACTCCGCCCGTCCCTGGCGAAAACGTCCGCTCCACCGAGAGGGACAAGGAGATACTGATGGTGGGGAAATTGGCTAAGAAATCGCCACTGCCCGTCATTGTCTCCGGCGACCTCAACGATGTGGCGTGGAGCTACACCAACCAGCTTTTTCAGAACACCAGCGGACTGCTGGATCCGCGGCGGGGAAGAGGATTCTATAACACCTTTCACGCCAAGTATCCGTTTTTCCGCTATCCGCTCGACCATATTTTCTGCTCGACCCATTTCCAGCTTATGGAAATCGAAAGACTGCCTTCCATCGGTTCCGATCATTTTCCGATGTGGATTAAGCTGGCGTATGTACCTGTGGAAGCAAATGAACAGGAGACGCCCGACGCCGATGCGGAAGATGAAGAGCTGGCTGATGAGAAAATTTCCAAGCCTACCTGACAGGGCAATGGATGGCATTCAGGATGGGCAATTCAGCGAATCAGCCACACTACTCCTCTTTTGGTGAATGTCTGGCTTTCGGGCTGATCGGCCACCTTATATTCCGCCCGCCAGGTGTAGGCACCCGGCAGGCACACTTGCCCCTGGTAGTACCCGTCCCAGGCCAGCTCCGCTGCCTCGGAAAAATAGATGACATTACCCCAGCGGTCATACACCCAGAAATGCAGCTCGGCCGGTTGTGAGGTCAGTATCACCAGTTGGTCGTTTTGCCCGTCGGCATTGGGCGAAAAGGCATCAGGAATCCATAATGACAGCGGACAGGTATCGATAACCTTCATGCTCTCGGTGATCTGGCAACCGAAACTACCAGTGACCACCACTTCGTAAGTACCCGCTTTATTTACTGAGATGGTCGCCTGCGGCTCGCCCGAATGGAGCCATTGGTAGGTAAGTCCATTGCCGGATGCCATTGAAGACAGTGTCAATGGCACGTCGCGCAGGCATGACCTGAACGTAGGCGGTTTGTAGGAATCCGGCAGGCGCGGCAGCATGCCCATAGTGATGTAAACAGAATCGCGGCTGACGCACTGGCCTTTCCGCATAGTGAGTCCATATAAACCGGATCGGGCAATCCGGATCGAGGGGGTCGTTGCACCATTCGTCCATTCGTATTGGACGGCAGCGGCAGAGTTGGCCACTGTGGATTCGAGTAAGGCCCCTGATCCGTCGGAGCATATTGTCCGGTCCGGCCCCAGTTCCAGGAGCGGCGGCGAGTCTACTTTCACCATGACACTGTCACGCACAGGCTGGTTGCAGGAGTTTCGGTACTCTACTACAAAGAGCTGATCCCGGTCAGGACGCACAACAGCGGTACGGGTATTGGCTGCCCCCACTATTGCCGAAGCAGGACTCCACCGATACACCCCATCGATTGAATTTCGGGCCAGAAGCTGCCGGGATTCGCCCTGGCAGATTTGAAGGGCGCTTTGCCAAACGGCATCTTTTTTAATACAGACGGTCTGTCTATTTGAGTCGCCTCCCGTAGCTGCGGTGAATCCCCAGAACACCTCCGTCTTGCCAAAAATGGCTATCATATCAACGGTGGTGCTGATTCGCTTCTCGCAATCGAAATACACTTCCAGTATTTTCTGCGGGGCAATCCAATTGATACGAACCAGATGATCCCCACCGTCCTCGATATTGTCCTGGTTGGCCAACGCCCGTACCGGTCCCGCCAGATTGGTACTTCGTAGATGGTTTACGACACCGTTGCGCACGATGGCAATGTGGTCGAAGTCCGGATCGTTTTCGTCTAAATTCTGATAGGTGTCAAACTCAATGCCTAACGCAGGGGAAAAGCCTCCAAAACCAATACCCTGGCCTGTCTGCCCGATGAGGGTGTTGCCCTGAGCCTGGAATGCGAACACCATTCCATCCGCCCCCTTTATGTCCTTGCTCCCAAAATTCATGGTGAATTCCAGGTTAAACGACGTCTGAAGACTAATTGCCTGGCTGCTCCATATTGTACCCTTTTGCCAGATTACATCCTCCGTAAGTACGTAGCAGTCATCGCCCAGCTCTCGGACGGATGTGCCCTGAAGATTATACTGGGATAAGGCAAAGTGGCTGGTAAGCAGCCATGGTAAGAGGCTAAGGCAAAGGCGTAGCCGGGGTGTGAAGCGTTTCATTAGGTGTGTGCATGTCAAATTACGAGGCCCTAATTTAATGATAATTAATAGCACTGTAAAACAGCTTATTAACAATTCTATTTAAGGTGGCTAAGTTCATCGTAAGGAAAATATAGGAGATGAATTGTTTTTTATTATAAACTTACAACCATGAGTGTATCTACCCAACCCGCCCGGCCACTTTACCGGACTCCCTCCATTTTCAGGGACTTTCCCCATTTGGTAGCCGCCGAAAGTACCCGCCACGGCGGTGTAAGCCCGGCTCCTTTCGA
Source organism: Persicitalea jodogahamensis (assembly GCF_014651615.1). Classification (GTDB taxonomy): domain Bacteria; phylum Bacteroidota; class Bacteroidia; order Cytophagales; family Spirosomataceae; genus Persicitalea; species Persicitalea jodogahamensis. The sequence goes on from NZ_BMXF01000001.1 coordinate 1,433,311, forward strand.
CTCGCTCAACCTTGGCCTGAATACGGACGATACTCCTGAAAATGTGGCGGAGAACCGTCGCCGTTTTTGGCAGGCACTAAGTATCGACCCGACCCGGGTTGCGGCGTCTTACCAAATTCACGGCAACGAAGTACTCACAGTCTGCCAACCGGGAGACTACCAAGGCTTCGACGCGCTCATTACCTGCACGCCCGGCATAGCTCTGGCCGTGACTATCGCTGACTGTACGCCCGTGCTGATTTATGATTCTGCCCGGAAAGCGATCGGCGCCATTCACGCGGGTTGGCGCGGAACGGTTGGAGGAATTGTGGCAAAAACGGTTGCGCAAATGAGCCGGGAATTCGGCACCGATCCCACCGATTGTTTCGCCTACATCGGTACGTGCATCGACGAATGTTCCTTTGAAGTGGGAGATGAAGTAGCCGAACATTTTTCAGAACAACACAAGTACTTCAACCAAAGGGCCGGTAAATTTTACGTCGACCTGAAAAAGGCTAACTACGATCAACTGAAAGGCGCCGGACTGGCTGATTCAAATATTCAGCTTTCGCTGCATTCCACCGCTCTGGACGTTGCAGATTATTTTTCCCACAGGCTGGAAAAAGGGAAAACGGGCAGGATGCTGGCCTGCATTTCCATGGTTGAGAATGGTTAAAAAAGGCATGGTTCTTGCTTTCTTTTTAACCAAAAAACTCAACGTGCATGTCAGAATTTACGAATAACCCGATTGGCCCAATCGGACCGGAAAGAATAGGGGATAACCCCCAGATCAAGCTCCTTAAAAAAAACGCCCGGCAACGGAGTCTGCTTGAAAACTTCGAGACAGAGTCGTCCTATGATGATTTGGAGAAGATAATGGGTAGCGTGACCGCGGATACGCTACTGGATGCTGATCCTAAAATCGACCACTTGCAGGGAAAGTACGAGCGGTTCTGGCTGGATCGGAACCGCCATCTTGTTCATAAAGACATTCTGGTCATTCGCCCCAATGGCAAAGTAGTCATAAAATCATTAAAGAAAATTTACCATGGTGAAGCGCACTATTTGCTCAATTCACTTTTGCAACTCACCATTTCTACCCAGAACGACGAGTTGCCCATCGCCCTGACCATCCTTGCCTATGTGGGTCGTCACGAAATCGGGGACATTGAATGTCTCCATGCCCTGAGCCTTTCGTCGGGCCCGGATTTCGGCCCGACAATCGAAAACGAAATTCTGATTCCTATTCTGGACAATGATGGCTTGTTGCTCCCGCAGGTAATTGAGAACGAAAGCCTTGAATCTCTGAAACTAACTCACCGTTACCCGGAACTGTACCCAACGCTGCAACGAAAAATCACTTCCGCGCCTGCGAAAGTGATTTGGTAATGCTTACTATGATTAGGTCTACTTCAGTCGCTGAAGCAGCATTTCGTTAAAATCCCGTTCGGCGCTGTAGAGTTCGGTAAGCTGTTTGGCGGATATGACCGTCAGGAAGCGTTCCTGGTATTGCTTTTCCAGTTCCACCTGTTTCTGTTTCAGGTCCTGTACTTCTTTCAGGCTATTCATGGCCTGGTCGTCCGAAGCCTCGACGCCTTTGCCCTTAATGAGCTGACGCATCGAGCGGTTCATTTCCCGCTTTTTCTGGGAAAATTCGTTGTAAATAGGCCAGAAGTCCTTGGACTGTTCGGACGTAAGGTTGAGGCGATTGGTGATAATGGCCACTTTGGCATCCTGTATCTTTTTGATTTCTTCCTCATTGCGGCGTTGCGCCTGGACGTCGGAAGCTGAAAAAGACAATACGGCCAGCAACATTCCGGCCAAAAGCCAAATTTTGCGGTGAATTGTGTTCATGAGCAAGGGGTTATTTTGTTCTTTAAATTGTTTCGTCCGTGAAGATTCCATCTTCGGCCTGGCTCCGCAGGAAATCGGCATCCAGACCATCCAGATAGTATAGTACCGTCGAGTCGGTTTGAAACGCAGCCTGCACGGCGTTGTTTTCACTCAGGTCGTAGTAGCTGATGTTCTCCTCGGTCAGATATTCCAGGATAGCATCGTCGCTTACCTGACTGAGACGCTCGCTACCCAAAGATCCTTGTTGCTGAGGATACGAAAACCACACCAGCGCGACGATCAAACTCAATGCCGCAGCCAGACCTAGCGAACGCTGCCACGACCAACTTATCAGCGGCTGTGGCTCGGGCGTGGCGGGCAGGCGGGACATGACGATAGACGGTAATTTATCGAAATAGCCGTCGGGCACTTCAAAAGGAACTTTGCGCTCCAAATCTTCCAAGCGTATCTTTTTGTCTTTCATAATACTGTGATGTGCTAAAAACCTCTTCTACGACAAAGCACAGGGAAGGAGGGTTTAATCGGTGCTGGTCAAAAAATCCTCTATTTTCTTGGTAGCCCAGTGGTACGACGCCTTCAGTGCCCCAACCGATGTCCCCGTTATCTCCGACATCTCTTCATAAGGCATTTCCTCGAAATAGCGGTAGTTGAACACCAAACGCTGTTTTTCAGGCAAAGTAAGGATAGCTTTCTGCAATTTCAGCTGGATTTCGTCGCCGCCAATCAGGGGATCGCTTTCCAGTTTTTCGGCCAGTTCGCCCTCAACATCGTTGATCGGAACAAAGTAGCGCCGCCGTTTTTTCTTTAAAAAATTGATGGATTCGTTATGTGCAATTCTGAACAGCCAGGTGTAAAGCTTGGAGTCACCCCGAAATTTATCGAGCGCGTTCCAGGCTTTGATGAATACCTCCTGTGTAATGTCGTTGGCGTCGTCGTGGTCAATGACGATCTTCCGTACCATCCAGTATACGCGCTGTTGGTACGTTCGTACGATCTGATTGAAAGCGTTACGCCGGGTGTCGGGGTTACGGTAAAGTTCTAGTAGTTCCTCGTCGTTCATTTAGCGGAGAGTGGATAATGGGGAATCGATAGTGAAAAAGCCTGGCTCAGCCACCACCAACTCCCCACTATCAATTATGATTTCCTCTCGATTGCCCTTTTAGCAGCGGCTACAATATCCTTAGCGGTGAGGCCATATTTTTCCATGAGTTTCTCAGGAGTGCCACTTTCGCCAAAACTGTCATCCACAGCCACGTACTCCTGTGGCACAAGCTGGTTTTTGACCAGTACCTGCGCAATGCTGTCACCCAGACCACCGAGCCGGTTATGTTCTTCGGCCGATACGGCGCAGCCTGTTTTCCTCACTGATTTCAAGATCGCCTCTTCATCCAGAGGTTTAATCGTGTGAATATTGATTATTTCGGCATCGATTCCTTCCTTTTCCAGCATTTCGCCCGCCTGGATGGCCTCCCATACCAGGTGACCAGTAGCAAATATGCTCACGTCCTTGCCCTCATTCACCATCCATGCCTTTCCGATCTCGAATTTTTGATCGGGATCAGTAAAAATAGGCACCACCGGACGACCGAAGCGCAGATAAACCGGACCTTCAAAATCGGCGATGGCTTTGGTCGCGGCTTTGGTTTGGTTATAGTCGCAGGGATTGATGACGGTCATCCCGGGCAGCATCCGCATCATCCCGATGTCTTCCAGAATCTGGTGCGTAGCCCCATCCTCGCCTAGCGTAATGCCCGCGTGGGAGGCACAAATCTTCACGTTCTTGTTGGAATACGCTACGCTCTGCCGGATTTGATCGTAAACGCGTCCGGTAGCAAAGTTGGCAAAGGTAGTAGCGAATGGAATTTTACCACCGATGGTCAACCCGGCGGACAGGCCAATCATATTGGCCTCCGAAATGCCGCACTGAAAGAAGCGATCCGGGTTTTCTTTAATGAATGGAGCCAGTTTCAGGGAGCCCACGAGATCGGCGCAGAGAGCCACGACGTTATCATTTTCCTGGCCCAGTTCAGTCATCCCCGCGCCAAAGCCGGAGCGAGTGTCTTTCTTTTCGGTATAGGTGTATTTTTTCATGATTTCTTGGATGTAAGGTTGTCAGCTTGGACTCGACAAGTAATGTGTAATTCGTAATAAGGATTATTGGGTCTTCAGTGAAAAACGTTCAGCTGTCGACTACCTAACCACAGGTGGGCCTATTGTAGGGAAATCAGTAATCTCCCATGGTTTCTTCCAACTGATCCAGCGCCACTTTCAACTGCTCGTCGTTCGGTGCGACGCCGTGCCACTTGTGGCTACCCATCATGAAGTCCACACCGTAGCCCATGCCGGTTTCAAGAAGTACCATGACGGGCTTGCCGTGTCCGGCCTTACTGCGGGCTTCGGTAATGCCTTTTACAACCTCGGCCATGTCGTTGCCCTGCGTGATGGTCATTACTTCCCAGCCAAAGGCTTCGTATTTTTTGCCAAGGTCGCGGTTGTTCATGACTTCTACTGTGGGACCGTCAATCTGCTGGCCGTTGAGGTCGATGAAGGCAATGAGGTGACCGATCTGATGATGCGGGGCGAAGGTGGCCGCTTCCCAAACCTGACCTTCCTGCTGCTCGCCGTCGCCCATCAAAACGTACACCATATGATCGTCCTTATTGAGTCGCTTGGCGAGTGCCGCACCCATAGCTACCGAATTGCCCTGTCCCAGCGAGCCGGAGGCTATGCGTATGCCGGGAAGCCCTTCGTGCGTAGTAGGGTGGCCCTGCAGCCGCGAGTCGATGTCGCGGAAAGTGGCTAATTCTTTAACGGGAAAGTACCCCTTGCGGGCAAGGACGCTGTACCAGACGGGGGAAATATGTCCGTTGGAAAGGAAAAACAGGTCTTCGCCTTCGCCGTTCATGTCGAAAACTACCTCGCCATCCTGCTCTTTCAGGTGCATTTGGTCAAAATAAAGGGCTACAAGTAATTCTGTGCAGCCCAGTGAGCCCCCGGGGTGTCCCGATTGGCAGGCATGAACCATACGCACGATGTCGCGGCGGACTTGGGAGGCTATTTTTTCTAATTCTTTAATTTCCATGTTAGCTTTTTGCTTGAATTTTTTCTTTTTCTAAATAAATAGGATAGTGGAATGAGATAAGAGCGGACCAAGCCGCGGGAGGGGAAAAAGTTTGATTCTTACTTCAATATCTGCTCGGTGTGGGCCTTGGTTTTTACTTTGCCAATCACTTCTTCGATTTTGCCGCTCTCATCGATTACAAAAGTAGTACGTGCCGTGCCCATGTACTTGCGCCCATACATGTTTTTCTCCACCCATACGCCGTAGGCATCCACCACAGCGTGGTCGGTGTCGGCGATGAGAGGGAAGGGTAGTTCGTATTTTTCGATAAACTTGCGGTGCGACTTTTCGTCGTCTACGCTCACGCCGACTACGGCGTAGCCCTTAGCCAGCATATGCTGGTAGTTGTCACGCAGGTCGCAGGCCTGGGCGGTGCAGCCGGGGGTGTCGTCTTTGGGATAGAAATAAAGCACAAGCTTCTTGCCTTTAAAATCGGACAGAGCAATGGCGTTGCCATCCTGGTCTTTGGCGTTGAAGTCGGGAGCGGGGTCACCTGGTTGGAGGGTCATCTTCGGCGGCTTTTGCGAGGGGCTGGTTTGGGTTTCGGTTCTTCAATTTCGACCCGCAATATAGTATTATTTCCGGCCCTGTCCGTCACTTCCAGGGCCAATTCTCCCTCGAAGGGTACATCATCGTTCAGTTTCTCCGACCAGATATAGCGGCTCTTGTACTCGTAATTCATCAACACCCACTTCCCGTTCACAAGCGCACGAAAGCTGCTGATGCCCGAACGGTCGTCACGAATGTAGGCCCGGATGCGATCTTTGCTGTGTTCGATGAGGTTGATGCTGGGCGGAATCGTATCCGCCATGACTACGAAAGTACCTAATTCCCGTGTTCGGAAAGCGATGACATCACCCAGCCAGTTGCCGCCTATGTAGTTGTAGCCGCCGCCATCGTATCGATAGACGCCCGAGCGCTCGCGCCTTACGACCGCGCCTTCCGGCTTGTAGCGCACATCCATATAATGCCGTAATGGAATTGTCGGCTCGTTGATGGTTAACATGTTGAATCGTTTCCGTACCGTGAGGTGCAGCGTATCGAAGAGGGTAGTGGAGTCGAAGCGAATCACGACACCGTCGCGGGCATATTCCGAGATTTTTCCGGGCGCAATGCTTTTCCGGTAGTTCAGTTCAAGTACTTTATCCCCCACCTGCACCGAATCGGGCAGAAAGTTGCGCAGGTCAGCCAGGAAAGTAGCGTTTCTGCCGTCGTAGTACGCCAGATCTTTCTGAATACGCAGGCGCTCGGAAAAGAAAGTGGCAAAGGGCGTTTCGCTGTGGTAGCCGGGGGCAACTACTTTCAGTACGTTATTCTCCATTTCGGCCGTAAGCATGCCGCTGGAAGATTCGCTTTCCCGGCTTACTGGCTCGGGAGCATTCAGTTCGCCCTGCACAGTAAAAGTGAGCAATGAGGAATTCTCAAACGCATCAAAAATCTTGACCGTTACTTCATGTTCCAGCGTGTCCTTAATAAAAAGTCTTCCCTGGAAAGGACCAGTCTTGTACAAATCGAAATTATTCCCATCGGGATTGTAGCAACGGTAGAACCGCGCGCCGGATTCCTGGTCGGTGCGGTAGTCGATGAGGTTGTTGTAGTCGCGGAAGATGTCGCTGGGGAATTTCTCCATGTTATAGGTGAATATCTCCTTGCCGTCGAGCTTGATTTCGATGCAGTGCAGTCCGTAGCGGAAGCCGGTCCCGGTCATGTAGTCGTAGGCCTGCAATTCGATGCCAACCTCCCCCGTCGCCCGGATGGGCTGCGTGATACGGTAAGTATCGTTTTTTTGCCTGACAGTTTTGAAAACCTGTCGCTCAAACTGGGCGTTGACCCGCGAGTCGATGGTGGCAGGCCGCAGGGCAACATTCCAAAAAGCGGGTGGCGTACTGTCTTTTATTTCACTGAAATTAAAGTACAGCGGATTGAGGTGGTTGTCGCGCGAATCCCGGATTTCGAAGTGCAGGTGAGGGCCACCCGAACCGCCCGTGTTACCGGAAAGGGCCATAACCTGGCCTTTCTTGAATACAAACTGATTAGGTTCCGGATACAGATTTACGTAGAAATCCTCCTGCTTGTACTGCGCGTTGCGCACGTAACTGGCCAGTGGCTCCGAGAATTTCTGCAAATGACCATACACGGTCGTCAGGCCATTGGGATGGCGGAGGTAGATGACGTTGCCGTAGCCGCCGCCCTGGACAGCGATCCGGTAGATGTAGCCATCCGCCGCCGCGTGCACCGCCAAGCCCTCCCGTTGTTGGGTGCGGATGTCCAGCCCGCCGTGAAAGTGGTTGGTCCGCAAATCACCCAGCACGCCAGCCAGCGAATTGGACTGACCGGGTGTGATGGGAAATAGGAAGTAGTTTTTAGGATAAGATTCTTTCTGGGCGAAAGAGGCAAACGAAACCAGGGCCAATAAGGCCAAACACACGATTCTAGTCAACACAAGATCAATTTTGAATTTTGATTGATTGAATGAGTGAACATTGCTTTTGTTAGTTATTCACTCATTCACTCAACCACTAATTCTCTCATTAAATTTACTTAACGCTGAATGTCAGCATTTCTTTGCCTTCGAGGGATAAGGTCAACTTATCGCCGATCTTGACGGCGGCCACGCCCTTGGGAGTACCCGTAAAAATAAGGTCGCCTTTTTTGAGGGTGAAGTATTGCGAGACAAATGAGATCAGGTAATCGATCTGATAAAGCATCAGCGATGTATTGCCTTCCTGCCGGGTTTCGCCATTAACGTCCAGACTGAACGATATATTCTGTATATCAGGGAATTGGCTTTTGGGAACAAATTCCGAAACCGGGGCTGAGCCATTGAACGCCTTGGCCAGCTCCCAGGGAAGACCCTTGCTTTTCAGCTTCGATTGCAGGTCGCGGGCAGTGAAGTCAATACCTACCCCGATTTCATCGTAGTATTTATGGGCAAATTTTTCCTCAATATTCTTGCCTACTTTATTGATCTTGACCACGACTTCTACCTCATGGTGGATGTCCTCCGAGAAGTCGGGATGGTAAAAATCCTCACCCTGGCGCGGCACGGCGGTTTCGGGCTTCATGAAAATGACGGGCGCGTCGGGGCGTTCGTTATTCAGTTCTTCGATATGGTCCACGTAGTTGCGACCAACACAGATTACCTTCATTCAACAGAGAATTGACAATGGATAATGGAAAATGCTTTTTTCATGGTACCAGTGTGCGAATCAGTGCGGGTACCTGATGCGGACAAAACTACTTACAATTCGTTTTGTGGCATACTATTTTTCAAATTTCCGCTGGCTGATTTCGTTAACAGCCAACTCATTTCGATTAGAACAACCCAAATTTATAGTAAACAATGAAAAAATTAAGTATCGCCGCACTGGTGTCGTTCCTCTTTGTGGTGGCATGTCAGCGGGTGCCGTTGTCGGGCCGCAACCAATTGATGCTGGTAAACAGCAAGGAACTGCTCCCAATGAGCTTCAAGAGCTACCGCGAATTCCTGGATACCAACAAAGTGGATCGTTCGGGTCCCGAGGTAGCGATGGTCAAGCGGGTGGGTGTCAGGATTCAGAAATCAGTGGAGGACTATCTCCGTGAGCAAGGCAAAAGCGAAATTCTCAATGGTTTTCAGTGGGAGTTCAATGTCGTGGAAAGTAAAGATGTGAACGCTTTTTGTATGCCGGGAGGAAAGGTAGTTTTTTATACCGGCATATTACCCATCTGTAAAGATGAGGCGGGCGTAGCAGTAGTTATGGGACACGAAGTGGCCCACGCCATCGCCAGCCACGGCGCTGAACGCATGAGTCAGGGGCTGCTTTCGCAGGGATTGCTTACTGCCGGGCAGGTTGGGCTGGGCGTAGCGATGTCCAACAAACCCCAGGAAACCCAACAGCTATACAATACTATTTACGGCGTTGCGGCCCCGGCCGCAACGCAGGTCGGGTACTTGCTGCCCAACAGCCGCCTGCAGGAGTCGGAGGCCGACCAACTAGGTCTGATTTTCATGGCCAAGGCAGGCTACGACCCCCAGAATGCGGTAGAATTCTGGACACGCATGGCTGCCAAGTCCGGTGGACAAAAGCCGCCCCAGTTCTTGTCCACCCACCCGGCAGACGACAAACGCATCCGGGATTTAAAGTCGCAGATGTCGAAGGCGGAAAAGGTGTATAAAGAGTCGATGTAAAAGTAGGAAAGCAGTTATTTGAAAAGGCCAATCTTTAAGCGGACTGGCCTTTTTTATTGCGTAGCAGACTAATATTTTTGGATGAATCGTTAAATTTGGGAAAACAAATCCACCCTTAATCGCATGAAAAGAGCAGTTTCTGCCTTCCGAGTTGTCGGGCCAATCCTATTTCTTTCTTCCGTAATTCTTTCCTCTTCTTTTCTCCAATCCTGCGCTGTCCTCAAAAGTTCACCCTATGTTCCGCCCAACCAACGCACCAAAACTGTAGGGCGAGCAAAAGTGCCCGCCCGCCCGCCCGTGAGGAATGGCGTCACCACCAAGCCCGTCAGCCGCCCGACGGGCCCCTACGCCCACCACGTGGCGGAGGTTATCAAGGGGGCGCGGAACTATACCGGCACACCTTACCTGATGGGTGGCAACGACAACCTGGGCATCGACTGTTCGGGACTGATTTGCACGGTGTATAACAATTTGGGCTACAAAGTACCCCGTATTTCGTGGCAGCAGGCGGAGTTTGGCCGGAATGTGGAGCGCGTGGAGGACATTCAGCCCGGCGACTGGATTTTCTTCGTGCCGGAATCCGGTGAAGAAGGCTATGTGTCGCACGCCGGCATCGTGACCGAGGTGCGGGGCAAGAACGATATCCGCTTCATTCATGCTTCATCTTCGCGCGGGGTAATTGAGGATAACCTCTATTCCAAGTACTTTAAAAACAGGTTTGTCAAGGCTTTAAGACCTTTTTGAGAAGCCGACTTTTCTTCACCTGATTCGTGCGATCTATTTTTCTGAGAAGTTTGGCGTGAGGGTATTAGTTTGATAAATTGTCCCCAATTTGTCCAAAATCCCAACCCTGCCAACCTCACATGGATCAGATTCTCGCTCCACCGCGTACTCCCGAACGCCCGCCTGTTGTAAATCAGGGCGATGGCTCACTGGGCATTCCCGTCTATGTGTATGCAGTCGTATTTTCTTCGCTCTGCGTGATTACCGGCCTGATCTGGGATATCTGCTGGCACCTCAGCATCGGGCGCGACGGACTGCTTTCACCCCCTCACCTCGTCATTTATTTGGGAGCGGTAGTGTCAGGGCTGTTTTCCGGGTATGAAGTACTGCGCAATACATTTACGGGAACCGCTGCCGAAAAAAGCCGCCGGGTGAGAGTCTGGGGAGTTTTTTATAGTTCACTGGGTGCGTTGTTCTGCATTTGGGGGGCGATTGCCATGCTTACTTCCGCCCCCTTCGACGACTGGTGGCACAATACCTACGGCCTTGATGTGACCATTCTCTCCCCTCCACACACTGTATTGGCGCTGGGCATTATCGGTGTGCAATTTGGAGCCATCGTGAGTGTTCTGGCCATCAAAAACCAAACGGAATATCTTTTCGGCGGTAATCCGGCTGTTAAGAAAAAACGCCAGCGGGTACTTTTTCTGCTCTTCACGTTATCCGCCGGTTTTCTGCTGACGATGTGGTACACGTTGCTTTCTGAGGAGCTGGGTCGCTGGGCTTCGCACAATTCCTCGTACTACCAGGTTGCTGCCGTGGCTTTTCCTTTTCTATTGATGGCTTTTGGACGAGCATTTTCCGGCAGGTGGACGATCACGGCGGTCACGCTGGTGTACTCGCTGATACTTTTGCTGACGCTCTGGATTATTCCGCTTTTTCCGGCAGAACCCAAGTTGGGTCCTATTCTCAACCACCTTGATCATTACAATGGCTTCAATTTTCCGCTGTTGCTGATCGTGCCGGCCGTGGCGCTCGACTACCTCCGGCATCGCTTCGCGTACTGGAACGACTGGAAATTGGCCATCCTGCTGGGAACTGTATTTCTGGTCGTATTTTTTGTCGTGCAGTGGTACTTTGGCGCATTTTTGCTGGAATCGCCCCTGGCCCGCAACTGGTTTTTCGGCAGCCACTATTTGTACTTTGGAAATAACCCTGACTGGCAGTACCGTTATCAGTACGCACCCTGGTCTGCACAAACTACCGGTCAATTAATCAAGGGCCTGGGAATCGCCCTTGCACTCAGTATCCTCTCCACCCGTATCGGCCTGGCCTGGGGGAAATGGATGAAAAACATTCAACGATGAGAAAACTGTTGCTCTTTTTGCTCCTGGTAAGCGCCTCCCCCGGCTTCGCTCACGTAGGTAGTTCCGGTGTGGTGCTGCAGGGGCAAGCGGGCGCATACCGTCTTCTGGTGGATGTCCAGCCACCCGATGTAATTCCCGGCACCGCGCAGGTAACGGTCTACGTAGAAAGTGGCGATGCCAGCCGGGTACTTGCCCGACCCATCTACTTCCGATCGGGCGACGAAGGTGCGCCGGACTACGACGCGCTGGAACCTGTTTCCGGGCAACTGGGACAGTTCCAGGGGATTGTCTGGCTGATGGAAAATGGCTCTTCGAGCGTTCAGATTAAAATTGAAGGTGCTCAGGGCGAGGGCGAAATGGTGGTGCCACTGGTGGCCATGTCCACCGCCGAGCGCGATATGCCCGCCGGCCTGGGCTGGACCCTCACTGCATTGGGGTTGCTACTGGTAATTCTGCTCGTGACCGTTATCGGGGCGAGCGTGAGCGACGGCATGCTGCGGGCAGGACAGGTACTTTCGCCCCAGCAAAAGCGCAAACGCTGGCTGAACATGGGCATAGCCTTTGTGGCTTGTGTACTGATTCTGTACGGCGGGAGCAGCTGGTGGGATAGCTGGGCCAGGGAGTACCGGCAATATATGTATAAGCCACTCACGGCTACCGGAACCGTGGTACGCCAGGATGGACAGCGGGTTTTTCAGCTTAAAATTGACACCACTGATTCCAAATCGAAGCGCGGCGCGAACTACCTCAGCTACCTGGTACCTGACCATGGCAAGATGATGCATCTTTTTCTGGTGCGCACCCCCGGTCTGGATGCCTTTGCGCACCTGCATCCTGAGCGCATAGATTCCACTACGTTTCAGGCGTATCTTCCCAAACTTCCGGCGGGTAAGTACCTGGTGTACGGCGATATATTTTCCTATTCCGGCTTTACTGAAACGCTGACCGATACCATTGATATTCCTGAACTTGTCGAAGGACAAGCGATCAGGCGCACCGATCCGGAGGATACCTACGTCGTGACTGACCCCCTCAACGAACCCAAAAACATTCCGCTGGATGCCAATGTAGTAGTCTGTGGCAAACCCGGTACCCGCACTGCCCTGCTCGATGGCTCTTATGTAGTTTGGGAAGGGCAGGCCAATCAGGTTTTTGCGGCGGGGAAGCCTTACCAGCTCAAATTCGAAGTGTTTGCTCCCGACGGCACCGCCGCCCGCTTGCAGCCCTACCTGGGCATGGCGGGCCACGCCGCCGTAGTGCGTTCCGATGGTTCGGTGTATGTTCATTTGCATCCCGTGGGAACGGTAGCGATGGCCTCTGAGCTATCACTCAAAAACCGAATCGCCGACACTGCCCGAGTCTTTAAACGTGCAGCACCCGGCATTTTTCGCGACAGTATCGACCGCCACGTAGCCGCCCTGAAAAAAATGCCCGACACGGAACGGGAGAATTTTTTGATGCAGGAAATGGGGATGGAAGTCACCGCAGATTCCACCACGCACGAAGGGATGGACCACGGCAGCAGTATTTCCTTTCCTTACGCCTTTCCTCGGGCTGGTCAGTACCGGATTTTCCTGCAAGTCAAGCGCAATGGACAGGTACTTACGGGAATATTTGACGCGAGAGTAGAGGAGGAGGGGATTTGAAAGACAGGAAAAGGCTGGAAAGTGCGTAATTTTCTTTTTTTCTACCAACTGATTCAAATCTACTGCAAAGAATATTAACGGGAAGGAGCTTTGTCCTGCACTTTTTTGGGTAGCCCAACTTTAGCAATGATTTCTTTTGCCCTAGCTAATTTTTTAGGAAAAAGAACTCTGTCTCTGAATTTTTCCAGTCTTTTGTCAAATACAATTACGGGTACTTTCGATGAATTCAATTCTTCTATCGTTTTCATAAGGATTAGGTGTTTTCCAATCTAGTGATTAAAAATGCTTCGTAGTCATCGCCAATGATGAATTGTTCCCAGCTGTTTTCAGAAACAGTTAATCCAAACACCTTAAAATCTTTGCAAATTTCTGCCAGGTTGTTGGTTATTCCCATCCGGTATAGCCGCGTCCTTACTGCGGTGCTTCCCGTCGCAAAAATCCAAGCCTCGGGGTACTTTTCAGTAAATGCGTAGATGGTTGAAGCCACTGTTGCTAATACCTTAAGGCTATCTCCATTATTAGTGATAGAAAGATCATTTATTTCTTGGGTTTCTTCATCATAATCACCGAAAGCTAAATTGTAGATATTTTCAGTTCCGGTGTCAGTGTATTGAACCATCTTCCTGATCCGTCCTCTGTTTCCTTCGCTCGTAAATTCAAATGTTCTTAAAAATTCCTCTGATTTGTACAGGTACTTTGGCTGATTCATATCGGATCTATACCTACTGAAGCTATTTGCAATATACTCCCAATTAGAAACTTGTGCAATGAACAAGGTCAACATTCCTGAAAAACTAGCCTGCTTCCGCGACCATTGGAATCCGCGCATTGTGGGCGAACTGAATGGTCAGCATGTGAAGCTGGTCAAATTCAAGGGCGAATTCGTCTGGCATAAGCACGACGACGAAGATGAGATGTTTTACGTTTTGCAGGGTGAGTTCAAGATGGAGTTTCGTGACAAGACAGTTATGCTTCGGGAAAACGAGTTCCTGATTGTTCCAAAGGGCGTCGAACATCGGCCCGTGGCGGTGGATGAGGTATCGGTGATGCTCTTTGAACCTGCTTCGACCTTAAACACGGGTGACACGAAAGGCGAGCTGACGCGGGAAGCGTTGGAGAAGATTTAAGGCTACGTAATTAACCGTCATTTTGTAGCTTGCGAAATTCTGTTTCGTCAACCTGATTTCTGTGAAAAAATACTTTTTATTCTGCTCCCTTGTCTTTGTAGCAAATCTTGCCTTTGCCCAAAGTAACCAGCTCGTCCAGCAAATTGAATCCCTCACCGCGCAAAACTACCCTGAACTGGATGCCCTGTACAAGCACCTTCACCAGAATCCTGAGCTTTCCTTGCAGGAAGAGAAAAGCGCAGCCCGCATGGCTTCCGAGCTCAAAAAGCTGGGCTTTCAGGTAAAGGAAAAAATCGGCGGTCACGGGGTAGTTGGGGTACTTAAGAACGGCCCCGGCCCGACGGTACTCATTCGTGCCGACATGGATGCCCTGCCGCTGGAAGAAAAAACCGGACTACCCTACGCCAGCAAAGCCCGCGGTATCAACGCGGCAGGAAACGAGGTCAATGTAATGCACGCCTGCGGCCATGACATCCACATGACTGTGTTTGTGGGTACGGCTCAGGCCTTAGTCAAAACTAAAAATGACTGGAAAGGCACCCTGGTAATGGTGACGCAGCCCGCCGAGGAAAATGGCCTGGGGGCTGATAATATGCTGAAAGACGGCCTGTTTAACTTCGCTCCGAAGCCCGACTACGCCATCGCGCTGCACGACAACTCCTATTTGCCCGCCGGAACCATTGGGTACCGCTCAGGGCCGTTCATGGCCAGTGTAGACATGATGGATATCACCGTTTTCGGACAGGGCGGGCACGGTGCGGCTCCGCACACGACCATCGATCCGGTAGTGCTGAGTGCCGAAATGATTCTGGCTTTCCAAACCATCGTCAGCCGCATGATTAACCCCATCGATCCGGCGGTGGTGACGGTCGGCTCCATCCATGGCGGCACGGTGCACAACATCATCCCCGACGATGTGAAGATGCAACTGACGTTGCGCTCTTATAAGCCCGAAGTACGCGAGAATGTAATTGCCTCCATCCGCCGCATCAGCGAACATTACGCCAAAGCGGCGGGCCTTCCCGATGATAAAATGCCCAGGATCAGCATTCGCGAACCGATGACGCCTGCCACCGTTAACGATGCGAATCTAACGGCGCGGTTAGTGGGGCTATTTAGAAACACTTTCGGCGAAAGCAAGGTTGTAGAGACTGACCCGTATATGGTCGGCGAGGATTTCAGCCGTTTCGTGATGCCGGACAACAGCGTCCCGATATTTATGTTTTGGTTGGGAACGCTCGCGCCCGAAACAATCCGGATGGCCAAAGAAAAAGGCGAACAGCTGCCTTCGCTTCATTCGTCTCAGTTTGCGCCAGTCCCCGAACCTACGATTAAAACCGGTGTGAAAGCAATGAGCGTAGCGGCGTTGAATTTGTTTAACCAATGATGGAATGCGTGAATACTGAAATGGCAGTATAGACGTAGGTTGACGAAGGCAATTTGCCATTATTCACTCATTCAAAATTTAAAATCTTTGCTCTCATCCCTCCCAACTACGTACAATGAAGTCCGCGTCTCGCCCGATGATTTGTACGGTGAGTTGTTCAAAGAGGTGCAGTTGCGCCGCCTTTTCAAAGACTCCAAAGCTTTTGCCGATGCTGTGCCTCATCACGATGCCGCCGAGATAATTTTGGCGTATAATCGCCAGAAATCGCAGGCGGATTTCGATTTGAAATCGTTCGTAGAGGCGCATTTCGAGATGCCGCCTGAGGTGAAAACAGAACACGGCGGCGACAGGGGCATACCACCCATTGAAGAGCATATCGAATGGCTGTGGTCGCGTCTGTCGCGACCCGTGAAAGCCCAGCATCTGGGTGGCTCGTTGCTGGTGTTGCCCGATCCTTACGTGGTGCCGGGCGGGCGCTTCCGGGAAATTTACTATTGGGATAGCTATTTCACGATGCTGGGGTTGAAAGAGTCCGGGCGCATTGATCTGATTGAAAGCATGATCGGAAACTTTGTCCATTTGCTCGATCATTTCGGCCACATCCCCACCGGAAACCGGACCTACTACCTGAGCCGCTCCCAGCCGCCCGTTTTTTCGCTGATGATTGAGCTTTTCTGTGGCATCAAAGGCGATGAAGTATTGGTTCAGTTCCTGCCGCAGCTTCAGAAGGAATACGATTTCTGGATGAATGGCCACGAGCGTCTGAATGCAGAAGAACCGGCCTACCGCCGGGTGGTGCGGCTGCCCGACGGTACCCTGCTGAACCGCTACTGGGACGATCGCGCGACGCCGCGTCCCGAGGCTTACGTTGAGGACGTGGAACTGGCCAGGGAAGCCAAAGAAAAGTACGGTCACGAGGCCGAATCGGTGTACCGTTGCCTGCGGGCGGCCGCCGAGTCGGGTTGGGATTTCAGCAGCCGCTGGATGGCCGACGGTGAGTCTTTTGCTACCATTCAGACCACCAATCTGCTGCCCGTGGACCTGAATTGTTTGCTGCACCATCTGGAAAGTACCCTGGCTGAAGCCTACCGACGCGGAAACTACCCAGATATCGCCAGGCAATACGAGCAGAAAGCCAGTCAACGCAAGTCCGCAATAGATACCTATTTCTGGGACGAATCGCGGAATTTCTACATGGATTACGATTTCAGGCAACAGAAATTCACCAATACTTTCAGTTTGGCGGCTGTTTTTCCCCTGTTTTTCAAACTGGCCAGTACCAAACAGGCCCGCTTTGTCAAATCGTACCTCCGGCTCAATTTCCTCCGTTCGGGCGGGATGCTGAGTACCCTGACCAACTCAGGCCAGCAGTGGGACGTGCCGAATGGCTGGGCTCCGCTGCAATGGCTGACCTACAAAGGGCTTCGCAACTACCGTTTTAATCGTACCGCCGACCGGCTGCGCACAAACTGGCTTTATGTGGTTGAAAAACAGTACAAGTCAGGAGGAAAGTTACTCGAAAAATACAACGTCGTTCATACCAATCTGCACGCCCACGATGGCGAATACGAAATTCAGGAAGGCTTTGGCTGGACAAATGGCGTATATTTGGCAATGAAAAACGAATGATGATGGCCGATTTTCCCTGGTTATCCATCGTCTGATATCAAATCTCGACCGGCAAAATGAAATACGTCATCCACGCATACGACTACACGGACCCAGAGGCGATGCAACGCCGTCTGACCGCCCGCCCGCTGCACTTCGACCGGGCCAGAACACTCAAAGAAAATGATCATTTCATTGTCGGCGGTGCTTTGCTTAGCCCTGAGGGCGAGATGATCGGTTCGATGATGCTGGTAGACTTCGACGACGAAACCCAGCTCAAAGCCTGGCTCGACACTGATCCCTATGTGACGGGCCGTGTGTGGGAAAAAATCGACGTCAAGCCATTCCGGCAGGCGGATGTATAAAGGAGTCGGTGGCAGCGCCGACTATGCAGTTCGGCAGTTGATGAGTCCATGAGTTTATTTTTAATGAAAACTCATAGACCCGCTCCCATAGAACTCTCACAGATACTACTCCCAAACTCTAAACACATTAATTTGATACAAGCAGCTATCTTCGATATGGACGGCCTTCTGGTCGATTCCGAGCCGATCTGGCGGCAGGTGGCCATTGAAGTTTTCGATACCGTAGGCGTGGCACTAACCGAAGACTTTTGCCGGAGTACTACCGGCCTCGGCACCGTACCATTTGTGCAATTGGCTTTCGATACCTTTCCCTGGGAGGGAAAGTCGCAAACTCAAATCGGGGACGAGATTATCCTGATGGCCCACGAGCGGATCGGTGCCAACGCGCACGCCATGCCAGGGGCACTCGAACTGATTCAGTTCTTTTATGAGCGCGGCATTCCACTGGCTGTGGCGTCGGCCTCTCCGATGGAGATCATAGAAACGGTGCTGGAAAGGCTCGACATCAAACAGTACTTTAGGCTATGGCATTCGGCTTTACTTGAGGCGCGGAACAAACCATTTCCTGACGTATACTTGGGCGCGGCGCGAATGCTGGGAGTGGAGCCGTCGCGCTGCCTGGCATTTGAGGATTCGGGTAACGGACTACGCTCGGCGGTGTCAGCAGGAATGAAGACCATAGCTGTTCCGGCTGATTATGAGTATGATGATTCTAAGTTTGATGTAGCTACTTTAAAAATCCCATCCCTGCTTTCTTTCGACGAAGGAATTTTTGATACCTTGTCGAAAACTACTCCTTGAAAAATCATGAAGCTCCGCCTTTATCAACTTGACGCTTTCACCGATAAACTCTTTGCCGGAAATCCTGCTGCCGTAGTCCCCTTGGAAGAATGGATCTCTGACGAACTGATGCAGCAGATCGCCTGCGAGAACAATCTGGCCGAAACCGCTTTTTATGTGCCTACCGAGCATGGCTTTCACATTCGCTGGTTCACGCCCACGGTGGAGGTGGACCTATGCGGACACGCGACTCTGGCGACGGCTTATGTTATTTTTTCAATTGAGAATTACGGGCAGTCCGAAATTTCGTTTGAATCAAGAAGCGGCACTCTTAAAGTCACCCGGCAGGACGAATGGCTGACGCTCGACTTTCCCGTCGATACCTATCAGGTCGCCGTTGCGCCACCTGCGCTTTCGGAAAGCATGAAGTCGGTCGAATCCTTTGAAGTATATAAGGGCAAGTCGGACTACATGGTAGTCCTGGAAACAGAAGAGCAGGTCAAAGAGTTGAAACCCGATATTTTCATTCTCTCCACGGTCCCTACGCGCGGCATCATCGTAACAGCTCCCGGCGATGAGGTAGATTTTGTCTCCCGCTTCTTTGCACCGCAGTCGGGTATCGACGAAGACCCCGTCACTGGCTCGGCGCACACGACGCTCATACCTTTCTGGGCCGAAAAACTGGATAAAAAAGTAATGACGGCCAAGCAGCTTTCTGCCCGGGGAGGGTACCTGCGCTGTGAACTCGCCGACGACCGCACGCTCATATCCGGCCAGGTGAAACTGTACCTGACCGGAGAAATCTCGCTGCAATAGAACCGGCAGCGCGCCTGCAGTTTTAATGAGAAAGGCTAAACGTCCCGCGAGGACTGCAGCAGTTTTATGCCCGCCGAGAAGAAGATCAACCCAAGTATGCCGACAACGGTCAGCGTCATGAACTGATCCTTATTATTGTCGAGTAACTGCATCGCAGTATAAATCAGTCCTCCTATGCCCAGCACAGTCAGAAGGATGGCGAAGATTTGTTTGGCGCTCATTGGGGAATTTTAGTGGTAGTGGTTTTTAGACGCACGAAGCTAAATGCTTTTTTGATTCTTACCAAAAGCGATGATCTGCGATCTGCCCATCGCGGAATTCCACAATTTGGCCTTGCAGGCTTCGGCCAGGGTGGTACTTCCGTGTGGGTGTATCCCTCAGTACTCCCGTCCATACCCCGGTTGAAGTACCTGCCAGTTTTGCTTTCTTGATTAGTGAGGCCGAGGACCCCAAACACGCTCTGGCCCTTCCTGCAACGGCCACAATGCTGGCTCCATGCTCCACTAAAAGTACCATCCCTGATTCGAATCGATCCTCCCCGTTTCAAAACGGGTACTTGTGATGACCTTATCTGCCAAGAATGGGTACTTCCATTTTTAGGTTTTTTATGAAAAATAATTTGGGCAGGCCCTTCTCGAGCAAGTATCCGATCTGTCCGGTCACCCGATTTCCTGCGTACCTGAGCAAACCGCCAATTCGAATTTTCGGTGTTAGCCCTGATTTTGGATAATATCAACGAAGTGATGAATTATTTAGACTTGTTCTAATTAAGCCTTGCATGATCCATCATCAGAACATACATTTGCACCATTATTTATATTTAATCTAAATAAAAATTATGATGCTTCGTATATCACTTTTCACTGTCTTTTATCTGATTAGCAGTCTTCTCTTGGCTCAAACCAGTCAGATTCGGGGTACTATTTTAAGCAAAGATGGCCAACCGGCCCAATTCGTCAATGTTCTGCTGCAGGAGATGGGAACAGGCACCACCACCAATTCCGAGGGGGAATATAGCTTCGGAAAACTTGACCCGGGTAGGTATTCGGTCGTGGCCAGTTTCGTGGGGCTGACGACGCAGTCCGAAACGGTAGTGCTGGGCGAAGACGAAAAGAAAACCGTCAACTTCACGCTTCAGGAAAACAGCCGACAGCTACAGGAGGTAATCGTGTTTGCCAATACCAACAAGTATAAGGCCGACTTCACCTCCAAGTCGTTGCGGTTGATGTCGCCCATCCTGGAAACGCCGCAGAATATTCAAGTCATTGGCAAGCAGATTATCGCCGATCAGCAGGCGTTCGATATGCTGGAAGGCATTCAGCGCAACGTGAGCGGGGTACAGAAACTGGAACATTGGGACAACTACGCCTACCTCAACATGCGGGGATCGCAGATTACGGCTTTCCGTAATGGTATGAATGTGCAGATGCCCTGGGGACCGCTGGCCGAAGATATGAGTATGGTGGAGCGGATCGAATTTGTGAAAGGGCCCGCCGGATTTATGCTGGCCAACGGCGAACCAAGTGGATTCTATAACGTCGTGACCAAGAAACCTTCGGGCATTACCAAGGGCGAGGCCTCATTTAGTCTGGGTAGTTTTGACACTTACCGCACCACACTAGACCTGGACGGAAAACTCTCCAAAGACGGCAAGCTACTCTATCGCCTGAACGTGATGGGCCAGTTGAAAGGCTCGCACCGGGATTATGAATACAACAACCGGTACTCCATTGTGCCCGTGATTAAATACCAGATTGATAATAAGAGTTCGCTGACGTTAGAGTACACCCATCAATTTTCGGAAATGAGCGTCATCGGCAGCAACTACGCCTTCTCGAACAACGGCTACGCCGACCTGCCCCGCAACTTCACCACGGCGGAGCCGAACCTCGATCCGACGATCATTCATGACCAGAGTGTGCTGGGGATTTTTGAGCATTTCTTCAATGAGAAATGGAAACTCACCGCTCAGATGGCTTACTTTAACTACGATCAGGTGGGGCAAAGCCTGTGGCCCTGGGGGATTTCGTCGGTAGATAACCGATCCATGCAGCGGGGTATCGGTGTCTGGGATGCGCTGGGAATGAATAAAACGGGGCAGATTTTCCTGAATGGCAGCGCCCAGACCGGCGGCATCACGCATAATCTGCTGGGCGGAATCGATATGGCCAAAAAGGATTACTTCGCGTACTTTAACCAGGGCGCCGCGCTGGGCGACAGTACTTTCAATATTTATAATCCCGTGTACGGTACCATTCCCGTTGCCGAAATCCCGACCTGGGACCGCAGCTGGAGTATCCGGGAGCGGGGCGTCAACTATAATTCCAGCTACAGTTCTTTCTATGTACAGGACGAACTCAAATTCTGGCAGGACAAACTCCGCCTGACCCTGGCCGGACGCTATACTACCCTTAAAGACATTAATCCGTACAGCGGCTCGACCGACGACGGCAAGTTCACGCCGAGGGCGGGCCTCAGCTACTCGATCAATAAGCAATCGGCGGCGTACTTCGTATACGACCAGGCGTTTGTGGCCAATCCGGGCAGCGACTGGCAGGGGAAAAGTTTTGACCCCATCACGGGCAACAACCTGGAACTAGGCTACAAGAAGGACTGGATGGGAGGCCGTTGGAACTCCACGGTGGCGGCATACCGCATCACAAAAAACAACGTGCTCACTACCGACGTAGATCATCCCAATCCCGTCACCGGCCAGCTGGTGTACAGTCGGCAAACGGGTCAGCAGCAGGTGGAAGGCGTCGAGGTAGATATTAAAGGCGAGTTGCTGCCCCACCTGGACCTGATCCTAAACTACGCCTATACCGACGCCAAGGTCACCAAGGATTCCGACGAGTCGGTGGTGGGCAATCAGGTGCCCGGCGCCACCAAGCATATCCAGAATGCCTGGCTTTCCTACACCCTTCCCAAAAGTGCGCTGAAAGGTCTGAAATTTTCGATGGGCTACCAGTATCAGGCCGGACGCTCGTCGTGGTACATTTTTGACAATTCCGAGAGCTCCCTACCCAACTACTTCCGGCTCGATGGCGGCGTATCCTACCAGTCAGGGGCCTTTGGCGTGACCCTGAATGTCAACAACCTGCTGGATAAGTACCTCTATTCGGGCTCGCCCTACGGCGGCATGTACTACTGGCAAACCGAAGCCGGCCGCAATGCCCGTATGACTGTCAACTACCGTTTCTGATCCAGCATGACGTTTAAGAAAATCATCGGAAAAATTCACCTCTGGCTCGGTCTAGGTACCGGGCTGGTGGTGTTTATCATCGCCATCACCGGTTGTCTGTACGCTTTCCAGGCCGAAATTCAGGATGCTACGCAGCCCTACCGCTTCGTGGAGCCCCAGTTGGCCAACTACCTGCCGCCTTCGGTGCTGAAAGGCATCGCCGAAAAGGAGCTTCCCGACAAGCACCTCCACGCCGTGGAATACGGGCTGCCGGGCAAGGCCGCACAGGTGTACTTCTACCATTTCGAGCCTTCATACTATTACAGCGTATACCTGAACCCCTACACGGGTGAGGTATTGAAGGTGAAAGACATGGATGCCGATTTTTTTAGGATCGTACTCATGGGCCACTACTACCTCTGGCTACCTCCCGCGATCGGACAGCCGTTGGTGGCGTCAGCGACGTTGATTTTTGCCATCATGCTCGTTTCCGGAATTGTGTTGTGGTGGCCTAAGAATAAGGCCGCTGCGAAGCAACGATTCTGGCTGCGCTGGAAAGACGGGTTGAAATGGAAGCGTAAAAACTACGACCTGCACAATGTACTGGGCTTTTACTCTTCCTGGTTTGCGATCGTCGTTACCCTCACGGGGCTGGTGTGGGGATTTCAGTGGGTAGCCAAAAGTACCTATTGGAGTCTGGGCGGTGAGAAGTCGCTGCTTTACGAAGAACCTCTTTCGGTAAAAACTACCTCTCCAATTTTGAGCACCCACCAAACTCCCGCCATCGACCGGGTATGGGCGCTGCTACACAAAGAGCATCCCGATGCTCAGCGGCTGGAAGTACACGTACCCGAAAGCGATACCTCGGTGATCGCGGCCAACGTCAATCCCGATGCCGCTACCTTCTGGAAAACCGATTATCGCTATTTTGACCAGTATAGTCTCAAAGAACTACCCGTCGATCACGTGTATGGTCGATTCAAAGATGCCCGGCTGGCCGACAAAGCCATTCGGATGAATTACGATATCCACGTGGGAAGTATATTTGGATTACCGGGCAAAATTCTGGCCTTCCTGATCAGCCTGACTGTCGCCAGCCTGCCCGTCACGGGTACCCTGATCTGGTGGGGGCGCCGCAAAAAGGCACGGCTACCCCGACCTAAAAAGAGGGCAGGGCAGAAGAGGAAAGAAGTGGAGGCGTAAGGTAGTTGGAACCCTTCTCGTACTGAAAAGAATTGAGGAGAAAATCAGGTGTCGTTTGGCTGAAAATGCTTCCCCATGCAGCTGATGTTCAATCTATCTTGCGCCACGAGCCGGTTGCCTGCATATTTATCCTTGATTCTTACTTCAAAACTACCTTCGCTACTACGGGCTGATGGTCGGATGGGTACCTTTGCTCTTTGGCGTCAGTCAGCACGCCGTATTTCTGGACCTCAAAATCTTTACTCACAAAAATGTAGTCGATGCGATTGGTCATCGGGGCGTCAAACTTGAAGCTGTTGAAAGTACCCTCTGGGCCGTAGGGTGGTTGCTTGGTCACATTATGGGCATCTTGTAGAATGGTCTGCATGGCCTGAATCTGTTCCGTTTCGGGCGTGGAGTTGAAGTCACCCACACAGATGGCGGGGGCATTTTTCGCAATCTCCTTGATTTTCTTCACCATCAGTTTGCCGGATTCCTGCCGGGCCTTCACGCCCTGATGATCAAAGTGAACGCTGAAAAAGTAGAACTGCTTCTTCGTTTTCAAATCCTGAAATTTGGCCCAGGAGCAAATCCGGTTGCAGCAGGTAGCGTCCCAGCCCTTGCCGGGCACGTCGGGGGTTTCGCTCAGCCAGAAATCTCCGGAATCAAGTACCTTGAAACGGTCCTTGCGGTAAAAAATCGCCGAGTGTTCACCGGCCTGCTTGCCGTCATCTCGGCCTTTTCCCAGAAAGGAAAACTCTTTCAACTCCGCCACATCGTCCAGCTGCCCGCGCAGCGCTTCCTGCGTACCGAACAGGTCAAACTCATGGTACTGAATCAGCGACTTCACCATTTCCTTGCGGTTGGGCCAGGCATTCACACCGTCGTTTGGGGTATTGTAGCGCAGGTTGTAGCTGGCTACGTTGATGGGCGTGTTACTCTGGGAATAGGTAGTCTGCATGGCGCAGAGGATTAGGAACAGGAAGAAAATACTGGTTTTCATGAAAGAGTTTAGCGATTAAAATAGGGGAATGTGTCACGCAAATTAAGGGAATTTGGGCGGGATAAGGGTGTTAAATTTGTTTGAAGTTGCGAGGAGAAGCATGGAACCAAAGTAAGCGATGTGGTAGGCCGGGTTTTAGCTACAACATCAGAGACTGACATTATTCTCCTACTTGCTTCAACGTTGCCTGAATTAGTTGTTCACTCAATCGGAAGTCAGTTTCCTCTATTCTTTCTAAAAGAGGTCTCACCAATGAAATATATCCCTGCTGCTTGGCTTGTGCAAGTACGCCCAATGTTCCGGTAATGGACAGCCCCAAACGCATCGCAAGTTTTCTTCCTTTTAATTCGTCGATAATCAGCAAGCAGTCTTCTTTTTCCAATGCCAAAGCGATCGCACTCGCTTCTCCTTTGTCAAGAGTGGCTTCAAGTACCAACTGGTTTTTGCTGTCGGTGGGGCTTTGCACACGTATCCATGCTGGCAACTCATTGCCAAATTCCTCTACAACAGTTTGGGTCGTGATCACTTCTCCAAAAAGTTTTTCCAACAGATGTAGCTCGCCAATTTTATCCAGAAGAATCAGGCAACTGGTGTCAGATACGATAGTTGCCGGCATTTTCTATGTCATTTGCTATCTCACTGGGGTCATAATTGAAAACAGATACGTCATACCTGCCTAAGAGTTCCATAAACGTTCTTTTGCTGTAACCAGCAAGCTCAGCAGCCTCTCCAAGGGTAAGTTTTCCCTGCTCATAAAGCTTGGCTGCCAATAACATGGCTGCTTCACGATTGTCAAGATCTAGCGTGTCGGGTATCTGCAATGTGAGTGTTTTCATTTATTAAAGATAATAAAGTTATAGGGAAGGTCTGTGAACTACTTGTCGATAACGGTTTTTTAGGCTTCGAGAAGTGGTATTAATTAGGAGTAAGCAATATCGTAAATTTTTAGTTGTCCCCACGTTGTGCGCAGTCTTCCGAAGGAAGACTGCGCACAACGGAGTGTTTTATTTTCCGTAATACTTGTTAAAAATTGAACTTAACGCTTCCAAATACATTTTTTCACTTCCAGCTCGTTTAGATGCATTTTTTATTCCTACTTCAAAAATGCCGTCAACAGATTTACCATAAGCATTTTTGTCTCTAATCGTCGAATGAGGGAATCCATAAAGGATATAATGTAAATCCGTATCAAGAAGTTCTTCCAATAAGAAATAAAGTTCCTGAGCTTCTTTATATGTTAGTTTTCTAAATACCCATTTTGAGCATAATTTTGTTGCGCGTTCTATTTCATTCCAAGAAAAAGGTTCAGGATTCGTCCAGACTCCTTGAGGTATGGAATATTCAGTCATAAATTCTTTGCCTTTTTTTGCAACCAATAGTTCATCCCAAGGGTTTCTATCATTAAATATTTCGTCTGATACATACCAGTTATAATACTCCTGTTGATATAGGAAGATACTTTTAATTCTTTTTTCTAAATCTAAATAGTATTTGTTTCGTCTATCGTCATTACAATCGATTAGATATTGTATTCTTTCCAGAATTAAATTAAATGATGTATTTTCTATTTTAAATCTCTTTTCTATTTTTTCAATTGCAGAATTGATATTTTTTGAATTAGTAGATATTGCAAGTTTATCTACCATTAGAGGTGAAAAGTTAAATACTTCCTCAACAGTAAGGTCGAGCCAAATTGGTAAAATTAAATTCTTATCAGTTATAATTTCTTTGTTCAGCAGAGCTTCCAACTCCTTTTTAGTCCATTTTTTTATAAAAAAACTTTTGCTTAAAACAATTATCCCATATAATGATTTCTTTATTCCGTAGGATATATTTTCAATGAGCGAATCACCTACTTCTAAGGACATCTCATCGTACCATATTTTATACCCCTTAGAAATTAGACTTTCAGCAAATGGTCTTACAAATGCGTCCTTGTCTTCCGATGCATGGCTAATAAAAAAGTCGTATTCGTATTCTTCTTTCATGAGATCTGTTCCAAAATTTTTTACAACTTATAAATATGCGAAAGTTTTGTCATACTTTTTGAATTTATTCACAAAATGTACATCTACTAACCTACTCAGTAAAATACCCAGAATACAAGGTACTCCCTTCGTCGCTTCCTCACATCAAACTGGCGCTAAATGTTATCGAACGGTAGGTCGCCTTTGTACCCCTCGCGGAAGGACTGCAATCTTGCCAGGAAAGGCTCTCTACTTTACTTTCTTTGGCTTCGCCGCCTCTTTCGTCATCGTATAAGGCAATTCCCATACGGTACCCTTGCTATCTCCAAAGTACATATGCGATGGGCTGAGTTTGCCGGGATCGCCGTCGGCCCAGAAGTAGTAGAACGGATCGTGGCCATCCACCACTTTCCGAATGTAGTTGTGGTTGCGGGGGCTGTTGTGGGTGATTTGCTTGGCGCGCGTCCAGGTTTTTCCCTGGTCGGTGCTTTTCCATTGTACTACCTCGCCGCCGCCGCCCCAGGGTTGGGGCGTGTTCTCGGTCGGCGCTACCACCATCCAGATATTGCCTTTTACAAACAAACTACCCATGTCGTAGTTGTGGTCGGAAGTCGTGACGGGGTGGTTTTCCCAGGCGGAGCCATTCCAGTGCGCTACGGCCCACTGGCGCAGGCCATTTTTTGGGCCGGGCTGGTGGCCGGGACCGGACAGGTACAGGGCGATGGGGTTGCCTTGCTCGTCAAAATTCACATCCTTGACATAGACGTTTTGTCCCTGACTGAAAAATTCCTTCACCAGCGTCGGCGAGGCGACATCCGTTACCGGAACGGCTATTTCTTTGCCGTCGGCCGTCGTCCAGGTTTTGCCCATGTCGGTAGTTTGCAGGTAGTACAGATTGGTCCGTTTGTCTACGTCGCCGTTGGGGTGCCAGTTGAAAAAAGTCACGACCTTGTCGCCCAATTGCCCACTGACCTGATAGTGCCCGGCGTTTTTGTCTTCGGGACGTTTGATGCCCGCCAGTTTCTGGTCCTCAGTCCAGGTGACGCCGTCGGGACTGGTTTCGAAGTACAACTCCCGCACGCCGGTGTACTTGGTGAACAAATGCAGAAAACCTTTGCCCGGAATGTACTTGGGCTGGGGGTAGGTCATGGTTTCTTCGGTGATCTGATCGAAACCGTCGATGCTGTACGGCTGTTTGCTGCGGTACTTGAAGCCGGGGCGGCCATTGCCCCGGCCACTCACAAATACCCACAAGTACCCCTGCTCGTCCATAGCGAGGCTTGGATTATCGTGCGGGTCGTCCACGCCCTGTTTGTCGTACACTACCGTGGGGCGCGAAACGGTCTTTTTTTTGTGATCGTAACTACCGATCATGCACAGCAGGTAGCGGTCATTCTCGCCGGTGGTACCCCCGTATACGAAGAACGTTTTGTTCACCTTTGGCGCGTAGATGGCTAGCGGAATATGTTTGGCGGTGTAAGTACCCAGTCCGCCCGAGTATTTGTCGCCGTACTCGGAGAATTGCCCCAGCGTAAACCAGATCCCTTTGTAGCCGTCGACCTGCTGGTTGTTGCGGTTGGGTGGGTTTTCGGTTTTTTGGGCAAATGATAATTGAATTGAAATGAGAAAGGCCGTAGCCGCCAGAAGAATTTTCATGAAACCAATTTTAGAATGATGTTTTATACCTGCGTCCACAGCTCTTTTACTTTTTCACCGGCGTGAACATACTCAGATCCCATTCCTTGTACCAGTGCAGTTCCATCTTGCCGTCTTCGGTAATGGTAATCGGCAGAAAAACGTACTGGGAATCGGGCCGTCCGCCGCCATTCCAGCGGTCGCCCATGTAGAGGTAGGCATCCTTGTAGCCCGGAATTTTAAAAATGTAGCAGGGCTGGGAATTAAAAGAATTGTTGCCCGCATCGCCCACAAAAGGATTGCCCTGCTTGGTATAAGGTCCCAGGATATTTTTGGCGGTATAGTAGGTCGCGGGATTGGGCGTCCAGCCGCTGCACCCACTCGTGAGGAGGTAGTACGTACCGTTTTTCTTCAAAATACCGGGCCCTTCGCAGTGGGCCTCGATGTCCACGTCATTCGTGGTGGTACTTAGGTAGTCGTCGGATAACTCCACCATGCGGATGGTGCGGTTGGTGTGGTCGGCGGCGTAGCCGATGTAGGCCTTCTTGGTATCGGGTTCCAAGTACATCCCGATATCGCGCGACTCGTGGCCATTGGGTCGCTCGTGATGCTGCACCACGAAAGGCCCGGTCGGTTTATCGCTGGTCGCCACGCCCAGCTCGGCGACGGTGTAGCGATTACCGTCATAATGAAACCACATCACGTACTGCTGCTTTGCCGCATCGTACACTACCTTGGGACGCTCAAAAATTTCGATTTCCCCTTTGTCCAACACAACCCCTTCGTTTTTCCAGTTGTACAGGTCTTTCGACGAATAGCAGGAAGCACCGCGGGGTTGTCCGCGGTGCTCGCCGTACCAGTAATAGGTTTTCAGGGAATCCACATAAATGATATTGCCACCGTGGCAGTCGATGTGCTTGCCGTCGGTATCGAGCCACTCGCCGCCGGGCTTGAAGGAAGTATGAGGGGTGGGTTTTTGGGCGAAGGAGGGTGCCAGGGATGCGATTACGCAAAGTACCAGGAGAACTGGCTTGATACGGAAAGCCATAATTTTTGACTTCATCATAAGAGGATAAATAAGACTTTTCAGGGAGCAACAAGCGAGTAGCTTTGTGCTGCCGTTCGGATTTTCTTTGCTGATTCCATAGCCTAAAAGTCTGTAACCTCTCATTCCTCCCCATGGCCGAGCACCCAATAAACGCGCAACCCAGCGACGGATATCGCTGGGTTGCGTGCATCAGAGCCAGGAATTATTAAAAATTATAGCGGAGCGTAACGCCGAATGTCCTTTGGTCGCCCAAAACGGCCGCGTACTGTCCGGCGCTACCCGAAGCGGGTAACAGTTGTTCAAAGTAGTTTTTGTCCAATAAGTTACGAGACCACACCAGCACCGATATGCCGTTGGAGGCACGAAATCCGAGCCGGCCATTCAGGAGCGCGTAGCCATCAATGTTGAGGTACCTGGAAGGGGAGGGGCTTGACGAAAACGAAGAACGGTAGTACGTATCCAGCGCGACGAAATACCGACCCTTTAAACTGATCAGCTTCCCGGAGCCCGAAAACTCCCCGCCAAGCGAGCCCGACCAGCGGGAAATGCCGGGCAATGCGCCGCCCGATATGTCCTTATAGGCAATCTCTCCGCCCACTTCTTCCAGCGGCACGGGCGCATTGGTAAACGAAACGTACTTTCCATCCGTGTAAGCCCCCGCACCATTAACCGTAAGGTGTTCACTGACCCGGATATTTCCGTCCAGTTCTGCGCCCATTACCCTCACGCGCTCCGCATTGGCCAGGTAGCCCCTATTCACACCGGGTTCGGCGGTCTGCACCTGGGTCTGGTAGTCCTGAATGTCGGTGTCGTACACCGAAAAATTCAGCGTCGCCTGCGGGAGCGGCCGGGTCTTTATTCCCATTTCGTAATGCGTGACGTACTCGGGCTTGATCTTGGCCAGCTCGGTAAGTACCTTTCCGTTGGCGCTGGGCAATCCCCCCAGGTTGACGCCGACGGGTTTGTAGCTATTGGCATAGGTAGCATAGGCATTTACTGCTTTGGAAGCTCTATAAGCCAGAGTCAATTGCCCGGAAAAGTTGCTCTCGTCCACCTGCACGTCAAATTGCTGATTGGAATAAACCGTATTTTTTATCGCCAGCAAAGCCGGGTCACTGGTCTGCAGTCCGCCGTAGGTTTGGCGGTTGTACGCGGCTTCCTTCTGGTCATAATTAAAGCGCAGACCCGACAGAAGGTGCAGTTTGTCGGTAATAGACCAGTCCAGCTGTCCGAACGCGGCCCCTCCGAATGATTGCAGACGCGAGGTAGTCTGGATGCCGTACCCATCGAGCAGGCCGGGTGTCCGCCAGAGCGGACTGGTGGAATTCTGGGCAAACCGCCACTGGGCGGCACCGGATTCTTCGGTCTGGTAGGGGGTACTTTTCAAATCCTGCCAGATGGCAAAAACGCCGAGCACCCCACTGAGCCGCGAGCTCAGGTTTGCGCTGTAACGAATTTCCTGCGTCCATTGCTGATGGCGGGAAGGTGCCTGAGATAGTGTGATTACCGGCAGACCCGTAAAGTCACGGTCGTTAGAAGGGGCCCAATTCCAGTACCGCCAGGCGCTAATGGCCGCGAGGGTACCCGGGCCAATCTTCGCCTCCACGTTGAGCGAAACGCCGCCCAGTTCACTTTTGGAACGCCAGGGCGTGTCGTGGTCGATGATCCGGTCGAAAGGATTGGTGCTGGGAAGGGCGTAGTTCAGGTCGGCAATAATGTTGTTGAATTGCCGGTAAGGTGCTCGTTTAGTGGTAACTACCCCGGCAATTACCTGCGCATATCCGTTGGGATTCTGGCGGGAATTATCGGCCGCCAGAGTGATCTTGACATTGTCGGAGGGTGTGTAGAGCAGCTGTCCTCTGGCTCCCAGGTTATTCAAGTCATTGACCGAACTCTGGGTAGCTACATTGTAGAGCAATCCGTTGCGCTGCGTAGCGGAGAAAGAAATCCGGCCCGCCAGTTTCTTGCTCAAAGGTCCCGTCAGGGAGGTTTTGGCCTGGATATACCCAAAATTCCCGTAGCTGACCTCGAAGCTGGCCCCCGGCTGAAAGCTGGCAGCGCGGGTGGTAATGTTGAAGGCGCCAGCCGTGGTATTCTTGCCGAAGAGTGTTCCCTGCGGCCCCCGAAGTACCTCGATCTGCTCGATGTCGATGAAATCAAGCGTTGTGGCGGCGGGACGGGCGTAGTACACGCCATCGACGTAGAACCCAACGCCCGGATCGATTCCGTCGTTGGTGAGGCCGAAAGTCGAGCCCAAGCCGCGGATATTCAGGGTAGTATTCCGGGGATTGGACGAGTAGAGTTGCACGGTAGGTACCAGTTCTTTAAGCCGGTTCACGTTAAAAGCTCCGGCATCCTCCGCCGTGGCACCGCGGATGACCGAAATAGGAATGGGTACTTCCTGCGATGATTCCGGACGTCGCCGCGAGGTGATCAGCACATCGTCGAGCTGGTCCGCAGCCTGTTCCAGCCTTACTTCCACCGGACTTCCTGTGATTATGATCTCCTTTTTCTGATACCCCACGTAGGTGGCCACCAGCGTGAAAGGTAGTTTTTGACCCGTCACGAGCGTAAACTCGCCATTGGCGTCGGTCACGGCGCCATTGGTAGTGCCTTGAATAACCACCGAGCAGCCGGGGAGCTTTTCATTGGTACGGGCATCGAGCACTGTGCCCGAAATGGTCGCATTGATGATCGGTGCCTGTTGGCCAAAAAGAGGAGAATGGACTGCAAAAAGGCCCAAAAGCAGAACCAGTAGCTTCTTATTCATGATTTAGCTGTAAAAAAGTGGTGGGTACATTGATTGTGTAGAACCTATGAGAAGCACAAATGTAATAATAGTCTATAAAATTTATAGACTTTATAGACTATTATTATTCATCAAGGTGAAATGGCTGAAATGGCTTACTCTTTCCGTAGAATCAGGTAAAGCAATACAGCGAGCAGCAGAGTGTAAAAAGCCAGGAATTTTTCGAAAGTAGTTTTGGCAAGAAGGTTACCAAGCGTATTCAGCAGAAAAAAGAACAGAAACGCCCACAGGGTTATCCGTAAAGGTTTTTCCGGCAGGCTGTTTCTGATTAAATTCTCCTTTGCCAATAGAACAAGGATCAGCAGGCTATTGAGTGCTATGGAAATACCGCTCAGGAGGTACATCTGGGCATCGTTTTCCAGCCTGCCGCCTCCGACAATTTCATAGGGAATGACTTTGGCTATAATACCGGATTGAAATACAATAACCGGTATCAGTAAGGCAATCAGGATCTTAGTCGCAGTGCTCTGAGTGACGTTCAGCTTCATAAAGCCGTGAATAGGAACGGGTATCTCACCAAACGATGATCCGCTCGCTTTCGGGTTTGTACATTTTGTCGCCCGGCTGCACGTTGAAGGCTTTGTAAAAAGGCGTAAAATTCATCAGCGGCCCGTTCACCCGCCATTTGGCCGGGGAGTGCGAATTGGTATTGACGTACATGCGCATGAACTCATCTCGGGTTTTCACCCGCCATATCCGGGCGATCGAGATAAAGAACCGCTGATCGGGCGTGAAGCCATCCAGTTTTGTATTGCTTTTACCCTGCTCGGTCAGCTTGAAGGCATCATACGCGATGGCCACGCCGGCAATGTCGGCGGTATTTTCGCCCACGGTCAAGGCTCCTTTCACGTGCACGGAATCGAGTACGGTAAACTGGTTGTACTGGTCGATGACCTGCTGGGTCCTGGCTTTGAACTTGGCATAATCTTCGGGTTTCCACCAGTTAGTCACGTTACCTACTTTATCAAACTGGGCGCCTTGATCGTCGAATGAATGCGTTATTTCGTGCCCAATCACCATACCGATGCCGCCGTAGTTCAGCGCATCATCGGCATTCACATCGAAGTAGGGAGGTTGCAGGATGCCCGCCGGGAAGACTATTTCATTGAGCGGAGGATTGTTGTAGGCCGTTACCGTGGGCGGGGTAGTATGCCACTCCGTCCGATCGACGGGCTGGCCCACTTTTGCCAGGCTGTAGAGATACTCGTTCTTCGTAGCCGCCAACCGGTTCTCAAAGTACGCGTCGCGTTTCACATCTACCTTCGAATAATCCCGCCATTTATCGGGGTAGCCGATTTTCTCCGTGAAGGCATACAGTTTTTCTTTCGCCTTGGTTTTGGTAGAGTCGCTCATCCATTCCAGGTTGTTGATGCGAGCCTCAAAGGCTTTTTCCAGATTGGTTACCAGTACTTCCATGCGTTTCTTAGCTGCTTCGGGGAAGTACTTTTTTACATACAACTGGGCCAGCGCATCGCCGATCGAACGATCCACCGCCTGCGTCATTTCTTCGGCCCGCGTTTGCTTCACCGATTGTCCGGTCAGAATTTTGGCGTACGCAAATGATGCATCCACAAAGGGCTGACTCAGGTAGCTGGCGTAGTGAGCCAGTGCATTGGCTTTCATATACACTTTCCAGTCCGAGATTGGAACCGATTTTAACATCGTATTCAGCTTATCGTAGTAAGCCGGTTGCCTAACGTTGACCGAATCGACCTTTACCCCCAGATCGTTCAATACTGTGGGCCAGTTCAGGACCGGTTGTTTTTGGGCCAGATCCGCGACCGCCATTTTATTGTAGTTGGCCTTGACATCCCGGCGTTCGATATTCGTTTTGTGGGCGGTAGCCAATTGTTTTTCCAGCTCGTAGGCCACGGCCGCATTTTTCTCCGCCGCTGTCGCTCCGGTTCCTGTCAATGTAAATAGAGTCGTCAGGTAGTTTTTGTAGGCTTTTTGAATCCTGCTGGTTGAGGAATCGGTCTTGAAATAATAATCCCGATCCGGCAGACCGATCCCGGTTTGGGAAAACTGGGCGATATTAATGGTACTCTGCTTGTTATCGGGACCTATGCCCAAGCCAATGATGGAACCATCGCCTACTTTGTGCTCTTCCACCACCAATTTCAACAACGAAGCCACATCCTTTACGGCATCAATGCGGGCGAGCAGGGGTTTGATGGGCTCATACCCGCGTTTATTGATAGCCGCCATGTCCATGCCTGATGCATAAAAATCACCTACCTTCTGTTCGATACTGCCGGGCTTGTTGGGACGGGCGGAAATACTATCCAGAATCCCCTGCAAACGCACGCGCTGCGGGTAGTTCATAAACGAGTACGAGCCTACCCCCGTCTGGCTCGCCGGGATTTTGATGCTATCGTACCAAATGCCGTTGGCGTAGGTAAAGAAATCATCGCCGGGCTTCTTGGTGGCATCGATGCCCGTTAAAACTACGCGGTTGGTATTCTGTGCAGAAACAAGGCTACCGGTTCCGGTCAACAGCAGGGCAAGTGCGAAAAGTAAAAATTGCTTCATGAATTGGTAGTTTATTGATATGAATTAGTGGGTACAAGGGATTCAATCGAAATCGTTGGGAAAGATAAAAATTATGCGGAGAAAAGCGATACAAGGAGCATGGGGGACAAGCATCCTGCTGATTATTTGTCTTTGGCAGATATTCACTTATCTGCCGAATCACACACAACCTGCGACGAGGTAGTACTATTGAATTATTCCGACTAATTGCGCAAAACTTCTTGGTGAGACAATCTGACAAGAACCGAAATTTTTCAGAATGAGAAGATCTTTGTCGCCAGTGATAAGGTAGTGAGCTTGGCCATACTCGGCCAACTGAAGGACGTTGTTATCATCGGGGTCACGACATAGAGTTGGCAACGGATTATCTGGAGTCAGTAGCTTGAAAGCATGTCGAGTAAAATCCGTTATCCGGCTGATCGTCTCTTCGTCAAAATGGTAATTCCGATTCTTTTTTCTGAAAGCCGGACTATTCAACTTGGTATGGAATTCTGTCAGAAGCCATTCGGAGGTAATTGGTTCATTTCCTAGAATAGCATAATTGAGAACAGCCGCTGAAAGTCCAGATTTAAAGAATAGAGCAGATAGAAGTACGTTGGTATCCAATATAATGACCACAGCTTCTATGAGATGGTATCGAACAAATCCTCCTCACTGTCAAATCCAAACTCAGCAGCTTTTCCATCCAGCTTATCTTGCAGTTCGGACAGTTCGGCCATAAGTAGAAACCTCCTCAGAGATTCTGAAAGGATATCGCTGACCTTTACCTGCTTCTTCTTCGAATATTGACGAACGCGGGCCAGAATTTCGTCTTCCAATTCAATCGTTAGTGTACTCATAGCTTTTTTTTATAAATATAGCGAACGCTTTTGTAATACCGAAACCAGTAAACGGCTGCGACTGACCGCGCCTACGGGCAACCGTCACGAGGCGAATCATCCCGATCACATAGCAGGCGCAACTCGGCTAGGGTTGAGGCGCGAGCAAGCACGTCATGCGCTTTTTGTCTTTCGCACTATTTTTACAATACGGCTATATATGATTTCCGCCAAACTCCAATCGTATCCGGCAAAGTTGGTTGTATTATTAAACTGAATGACTACCGTGTCGATGTCTTTGTGGTATTTGGCAATACTCTGGTAGCCAGGCAACAGGCCCGTATGTTCGTACGCATAAATGGAGGAATAGATTTCCTGTTCTCCTTCATTAAATACGGAGCCATCGTTTAATGCCCTCAGAAACAGGCCCACATCCTCTGCCGTAGCTACCATGGAGCCGGCCGGGCTTATAAAATCATTTTGCTTCAGATCGTCGTCATACCCTACATAATACCCGCCCATTACGTCGTCTAAATCTACCTCACTAAGCAAGCTATACGTATGATTCAACTTAAGTGGGATCAGGATTTCTTCCTTGATATAACGATGATGGCTATGCTCCAATGTCTTATCAAGGATTTCGCCTATCAACAGATAATTCGTATTTGAATAACTATATTTTTCATCAGGTTCAAAGTCCGCAGACTTATTCAATATCAATTCTAGATTATCTCTGTTAGCTTTTGGCGGGGACTCCCAATAGCCAGGGGTATCGGTATAATTGGGAATGCCGCTCCGATGCTGCACCATCATTCGTAAGGTGATTTTATCCGCATTTTCAATTTTCCCCACGAGTTCCGGTAAGTATTCAGCGAGTGTTTTATCCAAGGACAAACGTCCGTCTTTGACCAATTTTGCGACCGCAACCGCAACATATAGTTTGCTGATACTGGCAATCTTGAATAAGGCGCGCGGGTTGGCAGGTACTTTATTTTTTCGATCGTGCCAACCCGCGGCGTAGTACTCCGGTGGTTTTCCTGCCTGATCTACGTACACGATCATTCCGTCAAACCCATGGTCGATGGCCTCATCGACTTGTTCCTGAACCGTATCAGGTAGTGGTAAAATCCAGGCCTTTACCAGAATCCACGGTACGAAATATAGGGAGCCGATGCTGGCAATAATAAATAGTATTCTGAGTAGTTGTTTTGTCTGCTTCTTTGTGATCATGATATATTTATTTACATACAATGAGCTACAAGATCTTGCCTGCCGATTTAGCTTTTGATTCTATGCTGGCGCCAATCGTTAAGCCAAGTACCATTCCGATGGACATACCCAGCGCTATACCCATGGATCGTTCGAAACTCGACAAGAAAATAATTCCGAAAACAATTCCAAATGATAGCCCTAAACCAATGCCTCGACTGACGTAATATCCTTTTGGAATTAGTGAGAACGTATCTTTTAGATAGGTTTCAAATCTACTTAAAGATTTACTGATGTATTTCTTCCTATCCTTTACATGTGTTTTTAGATTTAAACTTTCAAGTTCTGTTTTTATGGACTGAATTTCGGCCTTTGAGAAATCCCTTTCTATCAATTTCGCCAGAATAGAATTAAATTTTTCATAAACTTTTATTTCCGATTGTCTAGTTGTCTGGCTTTTTAAACTTTCAATATAGTCAGAAGCTTCCTGAATGGTCATAATATGTAGGTTAGACTTATGTTAGGGGTAAAGGATCGATTTATAATCAGATAAATCACTGTTAAACAAAAAGTTATCCCCACAATACAATTATTAATCGGGTACTGCTAATTTATTATTGTGGGGCTCTGTTAGATGTAACCTTGAATTAGGATTTTACTGACCCATCCATTTGGCTGTGTCTGCCATCCAATTGCGTACACTCAACAGCGTGTACATCGCTGACTGCCCGATTACCTTCAATACCCAGCCCTCTGGGAGGGAACACGCTCAGAGCGTGGCGACGGAACACTACAAAGGACGAATGCTCCGGTTCAACTAAGAGTTGAATCAACGCCTGATTGACAATCAGAGTCAGCAGCGGGTTGCAGATGTACCACCCGGTTGTAAAAGTGAAGCAACGGTGTCGGCTAATCGTCCCGCTTACAAATTTGGGTAGTCAGGTAGGGGATTAGCTGACATGTTCATTGTGGGGTCAAATTATTCAACCGGGCAAACGCCCGACTCAACCAACTAAACCCGTCATTGAGTCCGATTTAGTTTCGGGGGTGGCGCACCGGGGCCACCTTTGCATCAGATAGTAACAACAACAATCACAAAAAACAACTGATGTATAGTATGAAAAAAACAATCCTATTGATGCTGGGTCTGGTAGCCGGAACCGCATCGTTCGCCCAAAATTCCAACACCCAATCTTTTTCTTCCATCGAGCCGCTCGTTCACGTAGTAGCCACCAACAATCAGAAAGTCAGGTTGATGGTTCAGCCAGAAGCTTCGAAGGGGAAAATTGCTCTTTTGGATGAGCGGGGCCACTCGCTCTTTTCTGAAACGGTCGCCCTGAATGAAGGCATCATCCAGCAGTTCGACATAGCCCAACTGGCTACGGGAAAGTACCTTCTTCGGGTCTCAACCCCCACGGGTACCGTGACCAAGACCTTCATCATCCAGCCCGTACCCCACGAAACGTTCGTGGTACTTGAATCGTGAGAATGAGTACTTTCCGGGAAATGCCCGTGTAGCAACCGACTCGCCGACTTGTTCTTGGCGGGTCGGTTGCTGTTTTGTTGGAGCGGCTTTTGCCTGATGCCGGCAATGGCTGGACTATGTTATCGCCCACAGTCCGGTTTGGTAGATTACTCGCGGGGATGGTATTGGCTGCTTGCTTATTTTGAGCACGCACACTTCCTTCGGAAAATGTACGCCCAGCGACCTAACGCAAACACGGGGGTACTTTTGAGGGTATCAGGTTTAAAGTCTTTACCTTTGAAAGGCGGGAAAGTCAACGCTTTTTCAGCTTAACACAACTTAACGATACGTCCTGGCTCATGGTCAAGCGCATTCTGACATGCTCTGTCTATTCTCCTGTTTTTACTATCTGCTGTTTTCTCATGGGGTTTGTTCCCGATAGCCGGGCGCAACTCATCATGGACGACATGACCGACACGACGCAGTACAATCGGGGGCTCTTGTCGCTCTACGAAAAATTCAACCGCCTGCGCATCAGCGGGTATGTCCAGCCCCAGTTCCAGGTAGCTCAAGCCAAGGGAGCACCCAGTTTTAATGGCGGCGACTTCCCCGATGCAGTCAACAACCGTTTTTCGTTACGCCGCGGGCGTTTGCGACTCGACTACACGCACGTCAACGTCGAGGGATTGCCCACGGTGTTCTTCGTGTATCAGTTCGACGGTACGGAGCGTGGCTTTTTTACCCGGGATTTTTTCGGACAGGTATTTGAAAACAAATGGAGCGTCCTCAACCTCACGGCGGGGATCTTCCCGCGTCCTTTTGGTTTCGAGGTCAACCTGGGTTCGGCCGACCGCGAATCGCCCGAACGGGGGCGCATGTCGCAGCTGCTGATGCGTACCGAGCGCGACGTGGGGGCCATGGTTTCGTTTCACCCGCAGCGTAAAGCGCATCCGCTTTCCTTTCTGAAAGTCGATGTGGGCGTATTTAACGGCCCCGGCCTTTCGGGGACTACCGACTTCGACAGCTACAAGGATTTGATCAGCCGGATATCCGTCAAGCGACTCTCAGTGGCCCCGTCGGTGCAGCTTTCGGCCGGAGCTTCGCTGCTGTACGGAGGCATGCAGCAATTTACCAGAGAGATTTACCGGATGAAGGAAGGGCGATTCGAGGCGGATATTGCCGACGAGAATAACGGACAAATCGCCCCGAGGCACTATTTCGGAGGCGACGTACAATTCTATATCAAAAATCCGCTGGGAACGACCGAAGTACGGGCCGAGTACATCGGGGGTACCCAAACCTCCACCCGCACCACGTCCGAAACTCCATTCGCGATTCCCACGCTGAACGGCACCTCCGCTCCGGTCTACATCCGTCCGTTCGACGGGGCTTATTTTTATTTCCTGCACTCGCTCAAAAATCCGAAGCACCAGTTCGGAGTCAAGTACGACTGGTACGATCCCAACCGCGGAGTCGCTGGGACGGATCTCGACGCCGGTTTTTCGGGAGCCGATGTGGCTTTCCGCACTTTGGGGTTCGGATATAATTCTTACATCAGCGCCAACCTGCGGCTGTTGCTTTGGTATGAGGTAGTCAGAAACGAAAAAACGACGCTGGAAGGGTACCGCAGCGACATCAAAGACAATGTAGCCACCTGCCGTCTTCAATTCAGGTTTTGAGTAGGGAACCTTTGCTTATTCAGGTATTCGCGCAACTGCAGCCGCTGCAAACGCGATGAGACACAACGGAAGACTACGAGTCGCAGGGGGGCAAGTGCGAGTATTTTTATTTTTAGTATTTTTGGGAAAACGCCAACAACATGAAGCAATTAATTCTCACACTCCCTCACGAACACGATGTGGATTGGCTTGTCCCAATGCTGGCCCGATTGGGCGTGCAGGCAAGGCCGCTCGAAAGGGTCATTTCGTCTAAGGACGAGGACATGCATCGGGCTATCGTCGAAGCAGGCGGCGATGACCGGGAAGATTTTGACTCCTATTTGACTGATTTTGAGCAAAGTCGTCAGGATCGAGCTTTGCCATTTCGGAATTAAAAGGGAGACGTATGTATTTGATTGACAGTAATCTGATTATTTATTCTTCACAATCAAAAT
Source organism: Persicitalea jodogahamensis (assembly GCF_014651615.1). Classification (GTDB taxonomy): domain Bacteria; phylum Bacteroidota; class Bacteroidia; order Cytophagales; family Spirosomataceae; genus Persicitalea; species Persicitalea jodogahamensis. The sequence continues at coordinate 1,473,217 of NZ_BMXF01000001.1, forward strand.
TCGCCTATTTAAGGCCGGTGATCCTCCACGCAGAGGCAACCGTATCTGAAATATCGCGTTTAGAGACACTTGGTTACCATAAAATCACTCCCAAAGACGAACGCTATTTCAATAGCCTCTTCTCCTTAACAAGAACACTCGAAATTGACTTATTTACAATCAACAAGGCGATTGACCTAAGGAAAACCAGAAAAATGTCTGTCGCCGATGCAATCATAGCCGCAACTGCGCTGCTCAATGATTGCGAGTTGTATTCCCACAATGTTCAGGATTTCAGCTGGATCGAAGGGCTACGGATCGTTGATCCTATTCTGAGAAATGGAACTGATCAGCCCCAAGAATCTTGATTAGGAAAATATCCATCCTCTTGAAGGTATTCGCACGGTCGACCACAGCCGTTGCAAACGCGCCGGGATGAGCGCTCCTATTACAAGTCCGGGCGAGCGGTGTTCTGAGTAGAGAACCTTCCTTTGCTTATTCAGGTGTTCGCGCAGCCGCTGCCAGTTCCTAGAATGACATACTCTGTGAATCCAAACAATTGAAGACCGGGGGGAGCGCGCTTCTTTTTATCAATGTATGCTTTCCTTATTTGTTGTCTTCAAACCATTTTTCAATAGAGGGCATGTTTCTCTCAAATCCACCAGGAATAAAAAAATTAAGAATTCCGGATTTTTTGTTTGTCCTGTTTGCAAAATCGTGAATAGTTTTGGAAGGAATTCTTAAAAACGTTCCTTTATCAACATTCACCCATTTGTCGCCAACAAGTACAGACGTAGTTCCTTCAATACCATAAAAAACTTCGTCGTTCTCTTCGTGTTGGTGTGCACCTGGCCCGCCGGAGTTTGGTTCGAGCCACCATTCTGAAATACTGTATTTGTTAGCCGTTTCAGCTTCATCTGCCTTAAATACTGCTTTCATTGTTCCGCAATGATAAACTCTGCCTTCACCTGATTTAAGGATAATGGTGTTTGTTTCGTCTCCCATATTTTCTATTTTAAAGGGTTTCTGCTATTTCTGTCTTGGTTATATTGTCACTAATATATTCCATAATTACTCGCTCCATTCATTCAATAGGTGTTTTCCTATTGGAAATTTTTGCCGTCTTCCAATGATTGAATCAATTTCACCCAGGCAAGACGTCAAAAAAAATCTGGTACCTTGAAATCAAGTTGTCTAATGTATTCACAGCAGTCGCTCGGCTCTGCCGAGTGACGATTATCCGGCAGCCCTTCTGGCGGCAAGTGCACGCTTGAATGTGACTACCCCCACGAGCACTGTCATAGAACATTTGTCATTCGGCCTGGATCATAGGGAATACAAGTAGTTCTGGAAGCATGAGAAGAAGCACTTTCAGCGACTACCCGTGCAAAACAGACCCACCGATTTATCTCTGGCGGGTCTGTTTCTGCTTTTGTTAAAATAGATTTTGTACCTATCGGTAGTAGTAACGTAAACCTGGTAACTACCTTATCAACTGAGTGATTATGTGTTTTCGGTACGCACTCTCGCTTCGGAAGAATTACGAAGTACTCGGTATTCGCACGGTCGGCCGCAGCCGTTGCAAACGTGAAGGGATGTGTGCCCCGATTACAAATCAGGCGCGGCCCGGCCCGGGCGAGCGAGGATATTGTCGATTTTATCTGGTGACCCTGTAAGTTATCCCAAACCGCGTCATTTGGGAAGTAGCTTTAAAATCACCACCGTCATATTCATTGTAGTAGTTAGAAAGTCCACGCGCATAGCTTGCGAACACGCCAGTTCTTTGGTACTGAACTGTCGCTTGAAGTTTTGGTCTGACATCGAGATTTATTCCCCATTCTCGTTCAAGCGAAGTGGTAGCGACGCGGTCAGAAACGGTTTCAGCTTTCCCCTCTTCGTAAGAGCGTAATAAATATCCTAAATCAAATCCCGCCGCCAGATCTAAGGAAATTTGGTCTCTTTTTATTCGATATCCAAGGTATGGGGAGATATTGACAAATCGATTAGATAATATTGTTTTACCTACTGCATTTTCAGGGATTGGTGCTATGTTGTTGGTAACGATTACTTTATCTATCAGTACCTTACTGCGCAAATCTTCGTAACTAAGACCAATTCCAGAAATAAAATTACCTCGAGATACTCTCTGTATATGACTCGAAATCCCGTAGGACAACCCTGAAAGTTTACCCAAAACACTGTTTGTGTAGCCTGTGACTTCCCTTGCAAGAGGTGCCGAGAGAAAATAATCAGTATTGATCTGCGATGTCCTTGATGCCGAGGGGCCAGTAAACGAAAACAGCCCGGAGTTTGCAGAAATATACACTTCGGTTTTCTGGGCTAGGGAAGAATCGGCAAAAGCAGCAGTCAGGATTAGCGCCAGAATAGTTAAGTATTTTTTCATAGTTTTTCAATAGTCTTTTTTTGACCCCATTCTTACCGGTGATACTATTTAAGAGAAATTGGTTGGAAACAACCTAAAATATTGCACGCGCTAGCATTAGTTTGAAATCAATACTGCGATGATTTCCTCACCCCCGACAGGTCAAGTTGATTTCAGCGAGTTCCTGGCCTATCTGGTTAATCCCTGCTAAGATTTTTTCGTTTTGCTTGTCTGATGGCTTTTTGTGTCCCTGCACGTATTGCGAAAGTAAGCTAGGGTTCATCCCAATCTTTTCGGCCAGGAATTTCGCATTTATCACTTAATTGTGTTGAAAAAACTGTTTGAAATCAATTTAAAATCATTGTGATTCAAGACTATACCATCTTCTTCAAAATAAAAATTGGCCGCTTCCAGCGCGTTGTCAGTTAGTTCAGATACGGTTCGTCCGGTCGTGAATATTGGATGGTCCTCAGCGAAAGCAGAAAATCCGGTATTGTTTCTTTCCACGATGATCTTGATCTTTTTTTTGCTCGATTTCATGCTCAGCTATTCATGCTCGTAAACTGCGTCATGGCCCAGAAGAAACTGTCGTTGGCGTGGGAAATGGCTATAGGTCTATTCCACTTCAAGTGGCACTTATAGCTTACCATTTAATATCTCCGTCCCTCAGGCTTTATCTGCTTTTGATCGAACCCGTACTGGCCGGGTGCTTTTCTCTTTGATTTCTTTCTCTTTATAAGCACGAATGAATGCACTTATTTCCTGACGGTCTTTGTCGGTCAGAGCTTTACTTTTGATTACAAAGTCGATTCCCTCCGGTTCTTTAATGTATCCCATAATTTTAAGATTTGAAGTATCTGTCAACGAGTAGCTTGGCTGAATCAGTCGGAATAATCATTTTTGATCCCCCCAAAATATAAGCCCCTAAAGTTTTCTGATAGTGTTCAATCAGGCTGGTCTTGGCGGTAAAAGCCACGAAGCCATCAAAACCGTGCTGAAAGGAAACCTTACACGCATGAGCCACTAAATTTCCTGCCACGCCCTCATACAATTTTTCTTTTCCTAAATTAAAGGGAGCATTTTCCAACAAATGCATATATACGTGGTCAGGCTCGATGGACAAGCTTACCAAACCTTGAATAATGCCGGGGTTGTTGAGAATGGTCAGCTTGAAAACTTCCCTCGTTTTGTCCGCTTGCTCTGATCTCCATGTAAAATTCCAGCCGTTCTTTTTGGTGACCTGTTTTAAATCAGTCTTTGTTAGAAATAATACTTTTGTTGTGAAGCTATCACCCGAGATCGTATTTCGAATAGAATCAGTTAGCTTATCTACCTCGAAATCAAGATGTATGGGCTTACTCGTTTTCATTGAGTGAATTTAATGAAATTATTCTACTCGGTCAACACTCATGTTCCTTCACACCACCTGTGTCAGCACGAAGATGATCACAATCGCCGACAGCGATAGTACCAAAGTACCCAGGCTATGCGTCTGATTTCCTTGCTTGATATTCATGCCCGTGAGCTGGGTCATGGCCCAGAAGAAACTGTCGTTGGCATGGGAAATGGCGATGGCCCCGGAGCCGATAGCCAGCACGGCGAAGACCCGCATCTGCTCGCTGTCCAACCCCAGCGCGGCCAGTAGCGGCGCGACGATGGAGGCCGTGGTGATGAGCGCCACCGTAGACGATCCCTGGGCAGTTTTGAGGGCCAGGGCCATCAGGAAGGGCAGGAAAATGCCCCAGGAAGCGGCGTTGAGGTTGTTACTGACGAGCTCGGCGATGCCGGAGTTTTGGAGCATTTTGCCAAATACTCCGCCCGCCCCGGTAATCAGAATTACGGGCGCGGCAATCAGCAGCGATTCACCCACCCAACCCGACGACGAGAGTAGCTTGGCGTCGAACTTCTCGGGCAGACTGAACGACAAAAAGGCCCCGATCAGCAGCGCAATGACCGGACTACCCACAAAGAGCAGAATGGTGGTGAAAGGTCCTTCGCCGAAGGGCAGGGTAGGGTACTTGGCGATGGACGCCAGCACAATCAGCAGCAGCGGAATGATGATGGGCAGAAAAGCCTTGCCCAGCGAAGGCCGCTTGCCGTGCTGAATGTTGCTTTCCACTTCGGCAAAGTGCGGGACGACGTGGACGTGTTTGGTGAAGTACTTCACAAAGAAATAAGCCGGAACCAGAGCCGAAACACTAATCACAATGCCCCAGAAAATCACCATGCCCAGATCGGCGTTCAGGATGCCTGCCGCCGCGATGGGGCCGGGCGTGGGCGGCACCAGCGAGTGGCTGGCCGAAATGCCGAGCGTGAGGGCCACCGTGGTGGAGGCATAGGGTAGTTTGCCTTTGAACGACAACGATTTATTGATCGGATTCATCATGATGAACGCGCTGTCGCCGAAGACCGGAATCGACAGGATATAGCCCGTGACCATCATGGCGATCATCACGGATTTTTCGCCAATGACGGCCAGAATTTTCTGAGCAATCACGAAAGCTCCGCCCGTTTTTTCAAGGAAAGTACCAATCATCACTCCCAGCAGAATGAGGAGTCCGATGCTACCCAATACCCCGCCGAAGCCATCGGAAATGGATTTCAGGATCAGGTCACCATCCATGCCAGCCAGCAAGCCATAAATAATGGCCCCTACGAAAAGGGCCAGAAAGGGGTGGATGTCGAACTTGATGATGGAAATGATAATCAGCGCTAGGGCCAGGATAATCGTCAGGAGGGTGAGCATGGAAGCGGGGAATGGGTTTACTTTTGCCGGATAGTTCTCAAAAGGGCATGTTCCGAAACTTTTACTTGACCTTGCAACCAATATCGTTTGGGCCGGGTCGTTGGGTCTCAGACGAAGGATACTAGACGTTAGATTTTGGATCGCCAGGCGATTCTGTTTTTGATCGGACGGCGTTTTGTCGGTTGATGCATTGCTTTTGAATGTAATGATCCAATATCCAGCGTCCACTATCTAAAATCTAAAATATGCGCTTATCCTTTACCTGTTTCGCCCTTTTTCTCACGCAGTTTGCATTTGGTCAAAGTCAGTTTACCATTAGTGGGTTCGTGCGCGAAGCGGGGAGTCAGGAGCAGTTGCCGGGCGTCAATGTCTACGTGCCGGGAACGCCCTACGGCGTGGTGACCAATACCTACGGATTCTATTCCCTCACGATGCCCGCCAGCGATACGCTGCGGCTACACTATTCTTTTGTGGGCTACGAAAAGGCAGTCAAAGAGCTGAATTTCAATAAGAATATGGAAATCAATGTCCAGCTGACGGGCGTCAACCAACTGGAAGAGGTGACTGTGTCGGCGCGGCGGCAGGAGGACTACGAGAGCCGATCTTCCCAGATGAGTAAGATCGAAATTCCGATTTCCCAAATTAAAAAAGTACCCGCCTTTTTTGGCGAGAAGGACGTCATGAAAGTACTTCAATTGATGCCGGGCGTCCAGAAAGGGACCGAGGGGCAGTCGGGCCTGTACGTGCGCGGCGGTGGACCGGACCAGAACCTCATCATTCTCGACGATGCCGTGGTGTATAACGCCAGCCACCTGTTCGGTTTTTTCTCCATTTTCAACAGTGACGCCCTCAAAAGCGTGGAGCTGACCAAGGGCGGCTTTCCGGCCCAGTACGGCGGGCGGCTGTCGTCGGTATTGGATATGAATATGAAAGAGGGCAGTAAGGAGAAATTCAGCGGCGAGGGCGGCATCGGACTTATTTCCAGTCGGCTGACGCTGGAAGGACCCATCGCGAAGGGCAAGTCGTCATTTCTGGTGTCAGGCAGGCGTACCTACATCGACGTACTGGCTGCCCCGCTCATCGCTTCCCAGCAGTCCGACCAGGTAGACAAGATAAAGCCGGGCTATTATTTCTACGACCTCAACGCCAAGGTCAATTACGACTTCGGGCAGAAAGACAAGGTTTATCTCAGCGGGTACTTTGGCCGCGACCGATTCTACGCCAACGAAACGGGCCCTAACGTCGAGTCGCGCAACGGGCTGGACTGGGGAAACGCCACGGCAACTTTGCGCTGGAATCACCTTTTTGGGCAAAAGCTTTTTGTGAATACTTCCTTGATTGCCAGTAATTTTAATTTCGGCGTGTCGGCCTATAACAAGGAAATCAGCCGTACCGGGGGACTGGATGATGAGTTCAGTCTGGAATACGATTCCCGTATCCGCGATTTTGGGATCAAAGCCGACTTCGACTACTATCCCAATACCAAAAACGCCGTCAAATTTGGAGCGCAGTTGACGGCGCATCGCTTTGTACCCTCCGCCCTGGCCATTCAGGGATCTTTTACGAATGAGGCTATCAAGCGGTCGGTCACGCCCGTCAATGCCATCGAAACCGGGTTGTACGTGCAAGATATCTGGCAGCCCTTCGACGCGCTGAAAATGAACGTCGGGATGCGGCTAAGTACCTTCCAAACCGAATCAAAAACGTATTTCAGGCCCGAGCCGCGCTTTTCAGCGGCCCTGCGGCTGGCGCAGGATTTCTCCTTCAAGGCATCTTATGCCCGGATGAACCAGTACGTTCATCTGCTTTCCAACACCGGCCTGGGCCTGCCCACCGACCTGTGGGTACCTACCACCGACCGCGTGAATCCGCAGCAGTCCGACCAGGTAGCTTTCGGTTTTGCCAAAGACCTGGATCGCCCCGCCCTGACCTTAACCTGGGAAGGGTACTACAAAAACATGGATCAGATTCTGAGCTATAAGGAAGGGGCGTCGTTTCTGAGTTTGTCGGGCGACAACGCCAACGAACTGAGTTGGGAGGATAACGTGACTGCCGGGCGCGGCTGGTCGTACGGGACGGAATTCCTGGTGCAGAAGAAAACCGGGCGGCTCTCGGGTTGGGTCGGCTACACGCTTTCCTGGACCAAATGGAAATTTCCCGAACTGAATTTTGGCGAAACCTTCTACCCGCGTTATGACCGCCGTCACGACGTGTCGGTGGTGGGTATTTTCGAGCTGAGCAAGCGCGTGACGTTGTCGTCCACCTGGGTGTACGGCACGGGCAACGCGCTCACGGTACCGCTTGGGCATTACACGGCTTACTCCGACAATGCCACCAGTCTGATGCCGGGAGCTGGTAGTTTGAACTGGTACGGGCAGGGAGTCAACGAGTACGGGCCGAAGAACTCGTTCCGGGCTGAACCTTACCACCGCCTCGATGTAGCGGTGCAGTTCCACAAGAAGTTGAAGCGGCACGAACGTACCTGGGAGTTTGGAATTTATAACGCATACAACCGCCGCAATCCGTTTTTTTACAATGTAGGAAGAGAGGAGGTCTCGAATACCACCGCTCAACCCAACGGCTCCTACACGAGTAAGACGGTGCTGCAGCGCGTTTCGCTGTTCCCGTTTCTGCCATCGTTCAGTTATAATTTTAAATTCTGAGATGGCTGCCAGCGTTTGGCCGTCGGTTCCTTAAAGCAGTTGAAAGTACCTTAGTTACGACCTTTTTGAAAAGCTGATTTGACAATGAGATATACCTTTTGCTTGCTTCTGCTTGTCCTCACTTCCTGCGAGTCATTGGTGAATACCATTCCCGAAGACCAGCTGCCGCAGGGCGATCCACAGCTAACGATGTTTTGCTACATTTCTCCGCAGGATACCGTCATCCGGGCCAAAGTGAGCCGGTCCAGCCCGGCCTTTGGGGAATACAATAGCGGCGGACAATCTTATTTTTTAGACAATGGCGACACGATTCGCACCAACCAGCCGCTCGCGACCGCTACGGTAGCGATCAGCGATGGGCAGACAACCGTTAATTTGCCGTATCAAAAGCGCAATCAGACTTTCGAAATCCCGGTGAGTCAGTTTCCGATCCGGGCGGGACAGACCTACACGCTCACAGTGACCGAAGGGGGGCAGAAGGCACAAGCTACCTGCACCGTGCCGAAAAATCAGGTGCCTGTCAAGAGCTATACGTTGGATTCAATGATTGCGAACCGGGCTGGAAGTACCCGAATGGTGTACGTCACCAATTTTACCTGGGACGATCCGGCGGGCGCGGCTAACTACTACCGGGTCAATGTATACGAAGTGATCGACGCGCCTACTTTCAGGCTCAATCAAGCGGATAATAAATATTACGAATACCGGCAGACCTTTATCAATAACTACCGGGTCGATCGGAATAACTTCCGCAGTGCATTCCAAAATGACAAAAACTTGGACGGGACGACTTTTTCCTCCCCTCAATTCGAGAGTTATAGCAGCCTTTCTGAGTATAACCGAATCATTACGGTGGATGGCAAACCCGTATTCCCCAGTCGACCTGCCGAGAGGGTGGGCATATTCCTGGAAATTTATAATGTGGATGCTCCCTACTATGAGTTCCACCGCTCCCTGGAAGACTACAACGGGGATAATCCGTTCACGGAGCCGTCTCTGATCTATACCAATGTGAAAGGAGGGCTGGGCGTTTTTGCCAGTTATAACCGAAGTGTGAAGGTCATCAAACCGTAGGATTCGAGGAAACGGGTCGTATTTTTGCGATTGACTCACCCAATTTCAAATCCCGAAAATTATGAAGAAACTACTCGTTGTATTCTTACTCGCGGGGACCATGTCTGCCTGCGGCAATAACGACTCGACCCAAAACCTGCGCGATAACGAAACACCCGTCACCGCGGAAGACGAGGTGGACAATCGCCAGATTCCGCCCGACACCCTGGCGATCGATACCACAGCCATCCGTTAATTAAAAATGAGGGATCGATAGCATAAATGTGCGAAAGCAACATTCTATCAATCCCTCATTCATACATTCAAAATTATTTACTTCATCGCATCCTGAATGGCCTGAATTCTTTGCAGGTGCATTTCCAGGGTAGGCAAGGTTTTGGAAGCGAAAGCCTTAAGGTCGGCATTATTGCCGTCGTTGGCTTCTTCCCTGAAAGCGTCGACATCCTTTTTGTGGTCTTTCACCATCATGTCCACGTAGGCTTCATCGAACTCTTTGCCCGTCTTCTTGGCCATCTCGTCGTATTTTTCCTGCATGTCGTTACCCATGGTAGTGGGCAGCATGATGTTTTTCTGGGCAGCGAGCGATTTCAGCTCTTCGTTGGCTTTGCTGTGGTCATCGACCATCATCTTGCCAAATTCCTTGACATCAGCGGATGAGCCGTTCATTTGAGCCAGTTCGCCCATTTTAACTTCCATCATGCCACCATTGGCAGCTTCCACGGCAAATTCCGCGTCGTCCTCCATTGACTCGCTGAGGTTGTCTTCGTTAATTTCTTCGGCTTGCTCGGTGCTGTCGTTGTTATCGTTGCTGTCGCAGGCGGCAGTTGCGAAGACAGAAGCGGCCAGCATTACATTAAACAAGATCCTTTTCATAGTGTTGTTAAACGTTTAGTTTATGGGGAAAACAGATTTTTCCTTTTCCTAAAATTCCTGTGCCAGAAACCCGATCGTGAGCAAATGCTTATATTTGACCCCGCCGTTCGCAGTGGACGGGGCAAATACTTTTCCCAAAGACTTCATTTGTTCTTTAATTCTAACTTAACCCCCCCTTCATCATTCTCCATGGAAATACTAGGTATCGACATCGGCGGTTCGGGCATCAAAGGTGCTCCTGTGGACATTATAACGGGCGAACTCACCGCCGAACGCTTCCGCATTCCCACCCCTTCGCCCTCCAAACCCGCACTGGTAGCCAAGGTAATCAAGGAGATTGTCGATCATTTTGAGTGGAAAGGCCCGGTGGGCTGCGGCTTCCCGACTGTCATCGACAAGGGAATCGCGCGTGGACACAGCAACATGGACCCCGAGTGGGTGGGAGTACACATCGAGGAGTTGTTCCGAAAGCAAACCGGGTTGCCCTTTAAGGTTATCAATGATGCTGATGCTGCCGGACTAGCCGAAATGAGCTTCGGAGCAGGCATCGGCAAGCTGGGGCTGGTTTTCGTGCTGACACTGGGTACGGGCATCGGCTCGGGTGTCTTTCTGGACGGACGGTTGATTCCCAATTTTGAGTTGGGACGGCTGCTGTATACCAATGGGAAGCCCATCGAGTACTACGCCTCCGACGCGGCCCGCCAGCGCAAGGAACTTACCTACAAAAAATGGGGCAAGCGGATAGATGTCTTCCTGCACCATATCGTACGCTTGTTTTCACCTGACCTGATCATTTTGGGCGGGGGAGCCAGCAAGAAGTACCACAAGTTCGAAGACATTCTGACTATCGACGTGCCCATTCTGGTGGCCGAAACCCGCAACGAAGCCGGGATCATCGGAGCGGCCATGGCGGGAGTTGGCTTAATGGAGAAGGAAGAATGATGACCGGGCTGGCGTCCCGGTGATGAATGCTATTGCTTTTCTGCTCTGCAACCTGGCAGCTACTTCAAAAAATAACCATGTACAAAAACAAAAGTACCAGCAGAACCGCCACAATTTGAATCCAGCGGCTTTGCCTGGGAAATTCATAGCTGCAGACAGGACAGCTGCGGCTGTCGCTCGGTATCATCATTGCGCAGGAAGGGCATTCCATTTTTTTTGCACTCATAACGGCTGGGTTTGGGGACATTTCAGGTCAGATGTTTTCGGCAAATTTTTTAGAATCAATAAACACATTTCCTTGGAAAGAATTCGACCTGGCGTCTTTCATCTGAAAAAATTGGGTGCATGAGCCAACCTTCCCGAAAATTCTATATCCGTTTGCTGGATTTTGCGTCGACGATGTCATGGAAAAATGTCTACCGCTTTTCCGGCTTTCTCAATTTTTTGATTTCCAGAATTTTCGGCTACCGGAAAAAAGTGGTTCTGCAGAACTTGCGCCGTAGCTTTCCGCAGAAGAGCGAAACCGAGATTCTTGCCACTGCACGCCGGTTCTACGGTCATCTCTCCGACCTTATTTTTGAAACGGTAAAGTATCGAACTTGTCCGCCCGAAGAGGTACTCGAACGCATTGAAGGTGATATCAGCCTGGTGGATCGGCTGTACGCCGAAGGGAAAAACATTCTTTTCCTGATGGGCCACCGGGGCAACTGGGAATTGGCCAATCTCTTTTCTTCATTGCGTTTTTCGCACGAATGCTTGGTTGTTTATCGGCCTCTGGCTAATCCCGATTTTGACCAATGGTACTTTGATCTTCGCACCCGCTTCGGGGCCAGGATGATTCCCATGAACGACATTGCCGCCGAACTCCGCAAGCCACGCGACAGGCCCTACGCAGTGGTGCTGGCCAACGACCAGTCCCCCCCGCCTGAGTCAGCTTTCTGGACTAATTTTTTACATCAGGAAACCGGATTTTTCCGGGGGGGCGAAATCCTGGCCCGTCGTAACGGCCTGGCGGTTCTTTACGCCGACTTCAGCCGGATAGAGGGCAAGCGTGGTTTTTTTCAAGTCGAGATCTCGCTGATCTGCGAGCATTGTCGCGACCTACCCAAAAACGAAATATTGGAAAGGCAAATCCGATTGCTGGAAAGGGATATCCGCCAACAACCCTTCAACTGGTTGTGGAGCCATCGGCGGTGGAAGCACAGGCGGCCCTGATTAAAATATCTCTTGGTCTGAGACATTTTTGAAATTCACTCTTAAAAAAAATTAAACAGTTGTTTGATTTTGAAATTATTCCCTTACTTTTGCAAAAGATAAATCGAACATGGCAGAGGAGAAGCAGGACGCAGAAATAAAAATAAAGGAAGCCGCTCGCCGGGTATTCCTGGCGCAGGGGTACGAAGGGACGAAGATGCGGCAGATCGCCGAAGCAGCGGGTGTCAACCTGGCCATGATCAACTATTATTTCCGCAGCAAAGAGCAACTCTTCAATAGTATTTACGCCGAAACCTTTTCCCAGTTCATCGGCCAGGTTGTTCAACTTATTAATGAATCTACCCCATTAGAGGTCAAGGTATGGAAGATTGTGGATCGCTATTGTGACTTCCTTGTAGAGAACCCACTGGTACCCGGCTTTATTTTATCTAAGCAGCGTGTGGATGGTGGAGAATTCTTCAAAAAACTTGACGTACGTGGAGTAATTGAAAACTCAGTATTCAAGAAACAGTTAGCTGAGGAAACCGAGAAAGGAAATATCAGATCCACCGATCCTCTTCAAGTGATTACTGTAATTTTAGGCAGCCTTGTATTCCCAATTATGGCGCAGCAAGTAGTGTCCTATGTAGGTGGATTGGACAATAAGGGTTTCAGAGAGTTCATGGAAGAACGCAAGCAGATCATCCCCGAAATGATCATGGCGTACCTGAAAGTGAAATAAATTTTTTTTTGCCCTAAAAATAAACAGATGTTTAGATCAAACGTTTGATTGTCATGAAAAGGTACTTTTCTTATTTTCTATTTCTTGTGGGCTGGTCTGTACAAGCCCAGTCGGTCGTAACGCTGGAGCAATGCTATGAAGCGGCTAGAGCCAACTACCCCTTGCTGAAGCAGAAAGAAATCCTGGCGCGGAATGGAGAGTTGGCGATCGGGAGCTTGAATCTGAACCGGCAATTGCCCCAACTTGCGCTCAACGGGCAGGCTACCTGGCAGTCGCAGGTGACAAAACTACCCATCGAACTACCCAACTTTTCAATTCCCACCCTCAGCAAAGACCAGTACAGGCTCACTCTGGATGCCAGCTACGCCCTTTACGACGGCAACCTAAGCCAGCTGCAGACCGAAGTGCAACGGGCCAGTACCGCCACCGCCCAGCAGCAGGTAGAGATCGAATTGAATCGGCTGAAAGATCAGGTAAACGGCTTATTTCTGAATGCCCTGCTCACAGACGAAAATAGGGTACTTACCCGGGCTCTGCTTGCTAACCTCGAGAATCGACTGGAAAAACTTCGGGCCAACGTGCGTTTCGGTACGGTAGCACAGATGGACGCGGATGCGCTGGAGGCCGAGCTTCTTACCGCCGGACAGCGACTTGCCCAACTCGACGCCACCCGCACTGGACTACGCGAATCGCTGGCTTTATTAACGGACCTGCCTATTTCGGACAGCACCCAACTGGTAGTTGAAGAAGTACCCAATGCTGCCGGGGGTGTGGGCACAGCCGAATTGGGAAGGCCCGAACTGCAATTGTACCGGGCGCAGCGATCGCTTTACGACGCCCAATTTCAGCTTTCAGGTAACAAAGCGAAGCCCCGTTTGAGCCTTTTCGCGCAGGGTGGTGCCGGTAGGCCGGGCCTGAACATGCTGAGCAATGACTTTAGAAGTTTCTTCATAGGCGGCCTGCGACTGAATTGGAATCTTTCCTCCGCCTATACCCTGAACAACGACCGCCAGATGATTACTCTCAACCGGCAAACCGTGGACATTCAGCAAGCTACTTTCGAGAAAAATCTCAGCGTGCAACTTCGCCAGCAGCAGACTGAAATTGACAAACTTGCCGCGCAGCTTGCCGCTGATGCTGAGATCGTAGCCTTGCGCAGCCGGGTCCGTGAAGCGGCCGCCGTGCAGCTCGACAACGGAGCCATTGCGGCCCGCGACTATACTACCGAGCTCAACGCTGAAAACCAGGCCCAATTGAATCAAAAACTGCACGAGTTGCAGTTGCTCCTGGCCAGGATTCAGTACCGGACTTTAATGGGAAACTGATTTTCGTATAAACCAATAAACTCATGAAGCGCCATTCTATTTTTTTACTTGCCGGGTTGGTAACGCTGGTAGCATGCCGCCCTGACTCGGACACCGCCGATGCCTATGGGAATTTCGAGGCTGTCGAAACTACCGTCTCCGCCCAGGCGACCGGCGAGCTGTATAGTTTTACCGTTCAGGAAGGTGAATCCCTGGATTCCGGGCAGACGGTCGGAAGTATCGACACGGAACAACTGGAATTGCGGAAAGCCCAACTACTTGCCAGCAAACAGGCCGTGCAAAGCCGGGCGCCCAATGTGTCAGCGCAGCTTTCGGCCTACGAACAACAGATAGCCGTACAAGAGCAACAGCGCAATACTCTGCTGCGCGAGCAGAAACGCAGCCAGAACCTGGTAGCCGCCGGGGCCGCACCCACCAAGCAGCTCGATGATATCAATGCGCAACTCGAAACGCTGGATCGGCAAATTGCCCTCACCCGGCAGCAGCGCGCCGCCCAGGCCTCGGCCCTGAATACCCAGCGCAGCGGTACCGTGGCCGAAACTGCTCCGCTGGCCGAGCAGGTAAAACAACTGGACGATCAGATTGCCAAGGCGTCGGTCGTGAACCCGGTCGGCGGTACCGTGACGGTCAAGTACGCTGAACCCGGCGAGGTAGTTAGTTATGGCAAACCGCTGTACAAAATCGCGACACTTGACAACATTACCCTCCGCGCCTACGTCGGAGGCGACCAGCTCGTGAACGTAAAACCCGGGCAGTGCGTACAGGTGAGCGTGGACGCACCGGAGGGAGCGCTAAAAACCTATGATGGCGTGGTGACCTGGATTTCCAGCAAAGCCGAGTTTACGCCCAAAGTTATTCAGACGAAAGAAGAGCGGGTGAATCTGGTATACGCCATGAAAATCATCGTCAAAAACGATGGCGGCCTGAAAATAGGGATGCCCGGCGAAGTGCGGTTTGGCGAACAGGCAGGAAAATGATTGAAGTAGAAAACATATCGAAAGCCTACGGTGAAACCAGGGCGGTACAGGACGTGTCGCTCAGTGTGGAAGCGGGTGAACTTTTCGGACTAATCGGACCGGACGGGGCGGGGAAGACTACTTTGTTCAAAATTCTGGTAACGCTGTTGTTACCCGACGCCGGGCGAGCCACCGTAGCCGGGCGCGATGTGGTAAAAGACTTCCGGGCGTTGCGATCCATGGTGGGCTACATGCCGGGGCGTTTTTCACTCTACCCCGATTTGAGCGTGGAGGAAAACCTGCATTTTTTTGCCACCGTTTTCGGAACCACAATTGCCGCCAACTACAACCTCATCCGCGAGATTTATGTCCAGTTGGAGCCGTTTAAAAATCGCCGCGCGGGCGCCTTATCGGGCGGAATGAAACAGAAACTAGCCCTTTGCTGCGCCCTGATTCACAAGCCGGAGGTACTTTTTCTGGACGAACCAACCACGGGTGTGGATGCGGTATCGCGCAAGGAATTCTGGGAGATGCTCGGTAGTTTGAAAAAGCGCGGACTGACGATCCTGGTTTCGACGCCTTACATGGACGAAGCCAGCCTTTGCGACCGCATCGCGCTCATGCAAACCGGAAAACTACTGGCGATCGACACGCCTTCGGGCGTAGAAAAGCTTTTCAAAAAACCGCTTTTTGCGGTGAAGGCCAATGACACGTATCGCCTGATTCAGGATTTACGGCAGGCCCCGTTTACGATCACCTGCTACGCCTTTGGCGAATTCCTGCATCTGACTACGCGGGATGGCTTTTCAGAACAGCAGATTGCTCACTACCTGGCCGAACGACAACACCAGGCAGTAGAAATCCGACCCATCGAGGCGGGTATCGAGGATAGTTTTATGGATTTGATGCAGCATGGATAAAGCCGTCACAACCCATAAGCTGACCAAGAAATTCGGCGACTTCGTAGCGACGGACGAGATTACGTTCGAGGTAGCGCAGGGTGAGATTTTTGGCTTCCTGGGCGCAAACGGCGCGGGCAAAACTACCGCCATGCGCATGTTGTGCGGACTACTGACACCTACCTCGGGCGAGGCAACCGTGGCGGGCTATGACGTGTACACGCAACCTGAACAAATCAAACAACGAATCGGCTACATGAGTCAGCGGTTTTCGCTATACGAGGACCTGACGGTGCGGGACAATATCCGCTTTTATGGCGGCATCTACGGGCTGAGCCGAGCCGAGCTGAAAACCAAATCGGCCAGCATCATCCGTGAACTAGGTTTGGATAGCGTCGCCGATGCTCTGGTCGAATCTTTGCCTTTGGGCTGGAAACAGCGGTTAGCCTTTTCGGTGGCACTAATTCACGATCCGAAAGTGGTTTTTCTGGACGAACCGACGGGCGGGGTGGACCCGATTACCCGGCGGCAGTTTTGGGACAAAATATACGAAGCTGCCCACAACGGTACTACGATTTTCGTCACGACGCACTACATGGACGAGGCCGAATACTGCGACCGCGTCTCTATTATGGTCGATGGCCGCATCAAAGCCCTCGACACCCCCACTGAACTCAAACGTACCTACGGCGTCGATTCAATGGACGGCGTGTTCCAGATTCTGGCCAGAGGGACATCGGGAAAGTAGGGGCGAACCTGTGTGTTCGCCCTGCGTGCGCCAGCCATCGGGCGAACACATAAGTTCGCCCCTACAAATCAATAACCAAATGAAACGTTTCCTTGCCTTCGTCAAAAAAGAATTCTTCCACATCCTGCGGGATCGGCGGACGCTGCTGATTTTGTTCGGCATGCCGCTGGCGATGGTATTGCTGTTTGGCTTTGCCTTGACCAACGAAATCAAAAACGCCAAAATCGCCGTGCTGGACCTTGACCACGGTCCGCACAGCCGTCAAATCACCGACCGATTATTGTCGTCGGGGTACTTTCAGCTGATCCAAAACCTGAATGCTTCTCGTGACATAGAACCTGCCTTTCGGCGTGGAAAGGTGAAGTTGGTCGTAGTTTTTCCACCAAATTTCTCGCAGGATTTTGCCCGCAACGACACTGAGGCGCAGGTGCAGCTTCTGGCCGATGCCTCGGAGCAAAATACAGCGATCAGCCTCACCAACTATGCGACCAACATTATTCAAAACTACAAAAGCGAACAGGCGCCCCCCGGTACCGTGGCTCCTATGCAAATCGATGTGCAGCCGCGCATGGTCTTCAATCCCGAACTGCGCGGGGCGTTCGTCTTCGTACCGGGCGTGATGGCAATGGTGTTGCTGTTAGTGTCGGCGCTGATGACATCGGTCACGATTGCCCGTGAGAAAGAAATGGGTACGATGGAAGTACTTATGGTGTCGCCGCTATCGCAATTGCAGATTTTGTTTGGGAAAGTACTGCCCTATCTGCTGTTATCGTTCATCAACGGCTGTGTCATTATAGCGTTGGGGGTGTTCTTGCTGGGCATTCCGCTCAACGGTAGTTTACTGCTGTTGCTGGCCGAAACACTGCTATTTACCTTTCTGTCGCTCTCGCTGGGTCTGTTGATCTCCACAATTGCGGACACGCAGTTGGTAGCCATGTTCGCTTCCCTGCTGGTCTTGCTGATGCCAACTATTTTCTTGTCGGGCTTCATTTTTCCCATCGAAAGCATGCCGCGTTTCCTGCAATTTGTCTCAAATATCATCCCCGCCAAGTACTTCATTGAGATTGTCAAAGGCATCATGATTAAGGGCATCGGGCTGGACCTATTGTGGAAGCCAACACTGTTACTTCTTGGAATGTCCGCCTTCCTGATGGCAGTAAGTCTGCGAAACTTGAAACCAAGGTTAAATCAATGATGAGTGGGCAGTGATGAATGATTTACATCATCACCACATGGTTTGCCCCGTCCTCCATTCATCGTTCATCACTCCTCATTATGCAACGCATACTCTACATGATCGAAAAGGAGTTCAAGCAGCTTCGGCGCAACAAGGTGCTGTTGCGGATGATGCTGGCAGCTCCCGTAATGCAATTGATACTGCTGGCCTACGCCGCTAATTTCGAGGTCAAGAACCTCAAAATTGCCATCGTGGATCAGGATCATACCACTTACGCGCAGCGGCTGGCGGGCAAGTTCCGTTATGCGGAACGCCGCCAGATCGGTAATTTTCTATTCCAGGGCTATTTGCCCAATTCAAAATCGGCCTACGAAGAACTTCTGGCTGGCCGCGCCGACCTGGTGTTGATTATTCCGCCGCACTTCGAGCGAGATTTGGGAAAAGAAAACCAAGCGTCAGTGCAGTTGTTGGTCAACGCCATCGACGGCACCAAGGGCGGTATTGCTTCGGGCTACGCGCAAACCATTATCCGGGACTTCAACCTTGCAATCCGTACCGAAAACATTGACTTTGATGCGGGTAGTTTGGCAGGGTTGAATGTAACAAACCAGTATTGGTACAATCCTCGACTGGAATACAAAACCTTCATGGTGCCGGGAATTTTGTTTGAGTTGATGCTGCTGATCGGCGGGATGATCGCGGCCCTCAACATCGTGCGCGAGAAGGAAATCGGCACGCAGGAGCAACTCAACGTGACGCCGATTAAAAAGCACGAATTCATTCTGGGGAAGCTCACGCCCTTCGTGATCATCGGACTCATCCAGTTCACGCTGGGGCTGGTGGTGGGAAGGTTCCTTTTTCAGATTCCCATCGAAGGTAGTTTGCTGCTGATTTACGGTTTTGCCTTTTTGTTCATGCTGCTGTCCGTTGGTTTGGGACTACTCATTTCGGCGATTTCTGACACGCAGCAGCAGGCGATGTTCGTAGTGTTTTTCTGCCTGGTCATCTTCATTTTATTGAGCGGCCTGTTTTCCTCGACGCAGGATATGCCACAATGGGCGCAGTACCTCAATCTGCTCAATCCGCTCAAATACATTATCGAGGTAGGGCGCAACGTCCTCCTGAAAGGCAGTACTTTACGGGATATGCAGTCTCAGTTCTTCACCTTGCTGGGCATGGCAATTGCTTTAATTGGCCTGGCATCCTGGCGATATCGAAAGACGGTATAGGAAGTGGCAAAGTTCTTAAGTACCAAAGTACCGTAGTAAAGAGTAGGGGAGTCAAAGTGCAAATCACTTTCCCTCAGGAACTCAGCCGGGCGCCTGGTAACGTACTTTCAAATCAAATGATTCTTGTAGGCAAACGCCACGGCCGCAGCGGTATTCTTAGTACCCGTTTTTTCCAGGATGCGCAAGCGGTGACCTTCGACGGTACGGGTACTTATGAACAGTTTTTCGCTGATCTCGATGGTCGAAAGGCCATCACAGAGGAGTTGCAGTACTTCCTGCTCGCGATTAGACAAACCAACATTGTTGGCATTGGGAAAAAAAGGCTGTTTGTTTGGGCTTCGGGCTACCATTTTTCGGTGCATTGCCTTCGACACGAAATCGCTGTAATAGAACCCTTCCTCGGCCACCCGGCGGATTGCTTTCTCCACTTCGTCGGGCGAGGTGTCTTTCAGGAGATAACCGTGTACCCCTTTTTCCAGCATGTGCATCACAAAGCGATCTTCATCGTACATCGAAACGACGATCACTTTGACCTCGGGGTGCTTTTCGAGCAATAGCTCGGTGGCCTGCATCCCATCCATAACGGGCATTTGCAAATCCATCAGCACGATGTCGGGTACCTGAACCTCCACCATGTCCAGCAATTCCTGCCCGTTGGCCGCCTCATGGACAAACGAAAAATCCTCCACGCCACTCAACATGGAAATAAATCCCTTTCGAAACAGTTCGTGATCATCGGCAATGGCAAGGTGTAGCATTTCTTATGGATCTAAAGGTGGGTTTAGTTGTGGCGCACGGCCCCGCTGTGCGGTGCCGATCCCCGGGCGGCATCCCGGGCTTTGGTTTGGAATATCACTTTCGTTAACCTTTAACCGTCGCCGGCCGCCTGAACGGATGCAAAGGTTCGGGTTTGGCACTGCGTTGCGGTTCAACGGGAATCTGGATCCGGGCCTGTGAACCACGAACGCCCGGTTTCTGGTATTTCACTTCGCCATTTATGACGCTCAATCTGCTTTCGATGTTCCGGAGTCCCAGGCCGGCTTTGTCGCTGGTCTTGATGGTGGCAGCATCAAAGCCTTTGCCGTTGTCGGTCACCTGCATCTCAATCTTTCCCTCGTCGAGGTGTAGTTCTATGACTATTTCGTCGCAATTGGCGTGTTTGATAGCGTTATTGACAAGTTCCTGCATGATACGGTACAGGGCCAGCTCAACGCGGGGCGATTGGCGCGGAATCTCTTCGCCGTCACAATGAAATTGTACCGACAAGGTGTAATTCTCGCCCATTCGATGGATAAACTCTTCGATGGCAGCCACCAACCCGAACTGATCCAGCGTGGTGGGCACCAGGTCGCGGGTGATGCGGCGGACGTGCACGATGGTTTCTTCTACAAGGGAGTGCGCTTTGTTAAGAGTCAATTCAGCGCGGGGGGAGTTCAGGTGAGCGGCGTCGGGAGACGTGAGCCGGGTTGGGTCACGGTAAATGAGTTTGGCAAGTTGATTGAGACTGAGCTTGGTTAGTGACAGCATCGTGCCAATGTCGTCGTGCAAATCCTGCGCGATCCGCCGTCGCTCGCTTTCCTCGGAATGAAGGGCGGTTTCGAGCAACATAAGCTGGTAGTTTTTTTCTACGTCACGCAGTTTCTTCTCTTGTTCAAGCTGCTTTTTTTGGTAATAAATGACAAAAACAATGGCAAAGCCCGCCATGATAAGCATGGCGGAAGTGGCAATCATCAGGGCCAGTCTGATCTGTTCAGGAGTAAAGGTCGTCATGATGCGAGCGGGTATGCCAAATACCAATTGAAAAAAGGGACAAGGAGATGATCTCAACGACAAACGGAAGATCGTCGATCAGTCCCACCTGCAGTTTGTTCTCCCAGGTATTGGTGTAATACCAAAACGGGAAGTAAAAGATATTTCCGGAGTAGAATATCAGCAAGCCTGCACAAACCCAAAAAAATGGGTAGCCCAGGATATTGCTGACTTTCAAAGTTTTAATTATTTCATAGAAAAAGAGTAATACCCAAAAAATAATAAGAACGCTCTCAACTACCTGCGAATACCGACCTACCAGATGATTATGAAGGTCGGATAAATTGCGATTGCTGGCATAGATGTCCAGCAGGGCAAATGGTCCGAATGCGAGAATTGAGTAAAAGATGATCCGCCTGACCAAGGCCGATCGGAAATAATAATAGAACATGCCGCTGAATAAAACGTACCGCAAGGGTACGAACAGATTGAGCAGCAAAATGTTATTGGTACGGTGGGCGGCGAGGTACATCATCCACAATCCAACGGTCAGATCCAGAAGCAAATAAATGAAGAGGAGCCGGAACGCCACATTGAATTGAGGGTACCGGAGCCCCGCCACAAATAAAGGCACCAAAATGAAGAAGACGGCGGAACTCGCCAGTGGATAGCGCTCTATGTACGTAAAAAAAGCCATTGGTTGATGGACAGGTTCCCCACGGGCAGAGTGAAATTGACCGGATTTAGGGAGTGCAGTGATGAGGACAGCATGGACCATCGGTGAGGGCGTCGTCTTCGCCGGCGGGCATATCTTTCAGACCGATGCGGGAGCTGGTGATATCTCTGCCGTCGGCGTCAACGGCTACCACCACGAGTTGTTCACTGATCTCCTTGGCATCAGTTTTGGCAAAGTAAAAGCGCAATCCCACGCAACCATCTTTCTGCATGAGCTTCTGCAACTGTTTGTTGCCGAAAAACTGAGCTTCGGTGAAAGTGCCGGGCTTTTTCTTATCTTCTCTTTGGGTGCTCTGAAAGCGCTCGGTAAGTTTGGAGGCGTCAGTGGCGGTGACGAATTTTCCCTCCTCCCCGGTGAATTTGTAGGGATTCATGTAGTTAGGTTTAGCTGTATTTTATAAAATTTGGATTGGTGGTATAAACTTCACTCTTCAAGTTACAAGGCTTTCCTGCGAAACCAAAACCGTTCGGTAATCGGGCAATCTTGATTATTATCAATTGTCTGAAAGTAAGGTGCTTGTGTTTTTCTGCCGTTGGATAAATCAAGTAGAAATACCTATAAATTGGTCTGATGGAAATCCACAAAGCCGGGGATGCCGAAAATAAAATCTCAGCATCCCCGGCTTGTATGACCACTTTTGAACTACTTACTTTCCCGCTGCCGGACGGCTTCGTAGAGTACCACCGCCGCCGCCGCCGACACATTCAGCGACTCTACTTTTCCGGCCAGTGGTATTCTGACCTGCCGGTCGGCAAGTTTCAGCAGCGACTCCGCGATGCCGTCTTCCTCCGAACCCATAATGATGACCGTGGGTAGTTTGAAATCAACTTCGTACAGACTGTCGTCGCCCTTTTCGGTGCAGGCGATCACCTGCAGGCCGCTATCCTTCAGATAATGCAGTGTGTCGAGAATGCTTCCCTCCCGGCTGACGGGCAGGTAGTTCAGCGCACCGGATGAAGTCTTCATGGCATCGGAATTAATCTGACTGCCGCCTTTAAAGGGTACCAGCAAAGCCTGTGTGCCGGCGCATTCGGCGGTGCGCGCAATGGCCCCGAAGTTGCGAACGTCGGTGATGCGGTCGAGCATCAAAAAGAGAGGCGTCTGACCGTCTTCAAATACCTGCGTCAGCACGTTGTGAACCGGGACATAGCGCACGGGCGAAATAAAGCAAACCACACCCTGATGGTTTTTGCGCGTAAGCCGGTCGAGTTTCTCCGGTGGAACCCGGCTGAGCGGTGCGCCCAACTCGCGGGCGAGTTGCTGGATTTCAGGAAAGCTCTGGTCTTTCTGAATCAGCAGACGCTCGATTTCTTTCCCCGAGCGAAGGGTTTCCAATACAGATTGAATCCCAAAAACCATGTCGGATTTCGGGATTGAGGGGGATTTTCTTACCGGATAGCGCCGTTTCTCCATGCTTCTACAATGGGGTACCAAATGGGCTGATACTCGACATAGCGTACCAGTTCATAATGATCGTCCACAAATTGGTTTGATCGTCTGTTAAAAGTAAAATTGACATTGGTGGCGTTCGCCTTCTGGTCGTACACCCATACTTCTTTGTCTTTGCTGCGCTGCACCCTGTCGGGCGGACCAAGAACGATGAAAATCATTCCTTTATCCGTTTTCCAGCCCTCCTTATAGCTTGTAAACAACCGGTTGGCTTCCTCTACCCGGCTGTAGTAGCTGCGGATCACCTGCCGGGCCAGTTCGGGGTTGCCCTGCATGAGCGAGAGCCAGTACTTGTCCAGCGCTTTCTTATCGTCGCGGGCTGCGTCCATTTCCTTGATTTCCTGATTGGTACTCATGTACAGCAATGGCTCGGTCAGCTTGTCGGGCTGGGTTATCTTGGGATAGCGGTCGTCCGTAACCAGTATGCCAAGGCCCTCTGTTTGAGACGTGTCGGTCAAGAAATAGTACAACCCTTCCTGAGAAAAAGCGATCTCCTGGCCGCTCTGGATCGTGAAAGTACTGTCCACACTGAGCGTTTTAGAAACAGCGGTTCGCGGCGTTGTGTTCATGGGTGAAGGGGCCGCCTCGAACCCATGCCGGTAATAATAGCCCTGCAGGGGCTTGCTGCTTCCGTCAAGCAGCTGAATTTTGACACGTTCGTTTTTGGGAATAAAATGGCGGCGCAGCGGAGCGTTCTGCTGACCCTCGAACACCGCCAGTCTATCGCTGTCGCGTTGTTCCTTGAAGCGGATGGGCAGGTCGTTCAACACTTTTTTCAGCGTTCCCGTCTGGCTGAGTTCCATCAGTAGCACGCCGTAATCCTTACCGGGGTTCTTGATTTCGAACTGAGCCACGATTTGATCATCGAGCCGGGAAAGGTTTTCCGGTCCCAACGGTACATTGCCATAAGCCAGGCGATCGCGGGTACCGTAGTCGGAATACATGACGTAGTTTAAGTTGTACAAATCGCCAAATTCAGCCACACTCAACGGTGACTGCCCTCTGACAGCGTCGATGTAAACATACACGCGAACGCGTGCAGAGTCAACACTCAGGAATTTACTGGTCACGCCCACCAGGGTAGGTTCGTTGGTAGGGGAGGGAGCCGCGTTGCCTTCCCGGATTGTACGCTGTGATTCCACCGTACGCATGGCCTTTTTGGTAGAGGTACAGGCGGCGCAAAAGACGGCCAATGCAAGATAAGGGACTAGATATCGGGTCTTCATATTGGTTTTTCCTGGTTATTCTCAAATAACGAAGGAAAGGAGGGTTTTACCCAAAAAAATTATAAAAAGATAATTTTGGCGCAAGTTGCGGATAAAAACGGCAGGTTTCTGCCTTTGCCTATCGACAATTATTCAAAAACTTTACTTCTCTTATGAAATTCCGATTTCTACCGCCTTATTTCCTCGCGCTATTCCTGGTTTTGAACGTTGCCCTGGCGCAACCCGCCGAGCGTTTCGTCAAAGTGATTGTCGCCCCCGACCATGCCGACTGGGCCTATACACCCGGCGACAAAGTGAAATTCACGATCAGCGTACTGAAAAGCGGCAATCCGGTGAAAGGGGCCGTGGTGCGCTACGAAGTCGGCCCGGAGAAAATGCCCGCGACAGCTAAGGAAACAAAAACACTCGCAAACGGTACCCTCACGGTGGACGGCGGTACCATGAAGTCGCCCGGTTTCCTGCGTTGTATCGCCATTGCCGACATCGATGGCGTGGAGTATCGAGGCCTGGGGACGGCTGGATTCGGACCGGAACAAATCAAGCCGACTGCTGCGGACCCTGCCGATTTTGACCAGTTCTGGACGAAAGCCAAGGAGGATCTGGCGAAAATCCCTTTGGATGCCGAAATGACCCTACTCCCCGACCGCTGCACCGAAACGGTTAATGTCTATCACGTCAATCTGCGCAATTTTCAGAATTCCCGGCTTTACGGCGTCCTGAGTGTTCCCAAAAAGGAAGGCAAGTACCCGGCGCTTCTTCATGTGCCGGGAGCGGGCGTCAGAGCCTATTATGGTGATGTCAACAATGCTGAGAAAGGCGTAATCACTCTTCAGATCGGCATCCACGGAGTACCCGTGACCATGGATCCCGAGGTGTACGACAACCTGCGCTACGGTGCTCTGAACGGTTACCAGAATTTTAATCTTGACGACAAAGACCAATTTTATTACAAGCGTGTGTATTTGGGTTGTGTACGGGCCAATGATTTCCTGACCAGTCTGCCACAGTTCGACGGCCGCAACCTGGCCGTGACGGGTGGCAGCCAGGGTGGGGCGCTGTCGATCATCACTGCGGCACTCGACGGCCGGGTCAAGTGGTTGGGAGCGTTTTATCCGGCTTTGAGCGACGTAACGGGCTACCTGCACGGGCGGGCCGGGGGCTGGCCTCACTATTTTGCCACTAACTCTCTGGATTTCAATAACAAAAAAGATAAGATCGCAACGACCGGCTACTACGATGTGGTCAACTTTGCCCGCCGGGTCAAAATCCCCGGTCAGTACTCCTGGGGATTTAACGACGAAACCTGTCCGCCCACTTCCATGTATGCGGCCTACAATGTAATCAGCGCTCCCAAGTCGCTGTATCTTGCTTTGGACACGGGACACTGGACCTACCCCGAGCAGCGAGACATGATGAATGACTGGCTGCTGGAGCATTTGAAGGGAAAGGAATGAAAAACGTTGAAGGGTATTTTTTTCTTTGGAAGTCAGCGGACCGGGAGGGCTTTCTTTCGGCCCGATATTGAAGCGAGGGGAACAGGAGAAAGCCCGTTGGCTGGGAATAATTCTGTGATCCAAAAAGTGAAAGAAGCGCTTATGAACAGACAGTGATACGGATCATCTCTCAATCAATACTACCCAACCGTATATCCATTACGGTTGGGTTTCTTTTTGCAACATCTTGCCGTCATTAACCTATACTTATTCTGGATGAGAACATGAATAACAGACTGAATCAAATGGGCTTGTGACGCCTATTGAAGCTGGAAAGCTTTGGGTGACGGAAGAGGAATGGCAGGGTATTTTTACATCGTAAACAAATAATCAGTACAGCCATTCATTCAAAATCAACTATGGAATTTAAAGGAAAAGTAGTAGTCATAACCGGAGCTTCTGCCGGCCTGGGCCGTGCCATCGTGCGCGAATTTGCCCGGCAAGGTGCAAACATCGGTTTGCTGGCCCGAGGCAAAGACGGCCTGGAAGGTGCTAAGAGAGAAGTAGAAGATATGGGCGGAAAAGCCCTCGCTATCCCCACCGACGTGTCGCAACCCGACCAGGTTGAAGCCGCCGCCGACCAGATCGAGCGCGAACTCGGCCCGATCGATATTTGGGTCAACAACGCCATGATCAGCGTCTTTGGCCCTTTCAAAAAGCTGGAAATGAAAGATTTCAAGCAAGTGACGGAAGTGACCTATCTCGGACAAGTCTACGGAACCCAAGCGGCTTTGAAACGTATGCTACCACGTGACCGGGGAAGTATCATCCTGGTGGGATCGGCGCTGGCTTACCGGGGTATCCCTTTGCAATCAGCTTATTGCGGAGCAAAACACGGTATTCAAGGTTTCTTCGACTCACTGCGGGCGGAGTTGTTTCACGACAAGAGTAACATTAACCTTAGCATGGTGCAGTTGCCCGCCATGAACACTACGCAGTTTGGTTTTGTAAAGAGCTATCTACCCAACAAGCCGCAGCCTATGGGTACCATCTATCAGCCCGAGGTGGCCGCGCAGGCCATCGCCTACATTGCCAAAAATCCCCGCCGTGAGCTCTACGTGGGCTACCCGACCGTTGAATCTATCCTTGGGAATAAAATTGCTCCCGGTTTGCTGGACAGGTACTTGGGGGCTACGGGGTACGATGGTCAGCAAACCGATGAACCGAAAGACCCAAATCGTAAGGATAATCTTTACGAACCACTGCCCGGTGACCATGGATCACACGGTACTTTTGATGCCGAATCATGGAGTTTCAGCCCCGAAACCTGGGCAGCCACTCACAAGCTTGCCACCTGGGGTACCTTGATTTCGCTGGCAGCAGTGACAATAGGCTTATTTGTGAGTAGAAAATAAAATGTAGTAAAGCTTGTAACCTTCAAAAGCGGTATGGAAGATATGGGCAAGCGCGGCGTGAGCCGCCCGATGATGGACATGGATAGTAAGAAAGGAAAGGGCTCTGGCCACCAATCCATGAAAATGAGCCATGACGACCGGATGGATATGCTTGCGATGCACCACAAGCAGACACTGTGGGTGTATTGGCTAGTCGTCATACTGGGTTTCTGGATTCTGCTCTCGCCTTTGACTTTCGACTACGGCAAAAATCCCTCCCTGCCCAGCGGTGGCCGCAGCGTCTGGCTCGACCTAAGTACCCGGGTATCGGTCATGGAATGGAGCGATATCATCAGCGGCGTTTTACTCATTATTTTTGGGTACCGCTCGTTGACACCCAACCGCCCCGTCAGTATCTGGATATGCTGCTTCGTAGGAGTGTGGTTAAGTATGGCCCCGCTTATCTTCTGGTCGCCCTCCGCGCTGGCCTATATGAATGCCACCCTGGTCGGGGCGCTGGTGATGGGCCTCACGGTGCTGATCCCCGGAATGCCCAATATGATCATGTACATGGAGATGGGGTCGGAAGTACCACCGGGGTGGACGTATAACCCGTCAAGCTGGCCGCAACGCTGGATCATGATTGTGACGGGCTTTGCGGGCTGGATGGTATCACGGTACTTGGCGGCTTTTCAGTTGGGTTATATAGACACCGTCTGGGATCCGTTTTTCGGTTCCAGTAGTATTGAAGTACTCAACTCTTCCATGTCGCACTCTCTGCCCGTCTCCGATGCCGGACTAGGTTCACTGGCTTACACTTTTGAGTTTCTTATGGGCTTTATGGGGAGTCCGGCCCGCTGGCGCACCATGCCGTGGATGGTGACCTTCTTCGGTATCTTAGTTATTCCGTTGGGGCTGGTACATATCTTCCTTGTGATCTCACAACCCGTGCTGGTGGGAGCATGGTGCTTCATGTGTATCGTTCCCGCCGCCATTATGCTCCCGATGCTGCCGTTAGAAGGCGACGAGGTCATTGCCATGTTTCAGTTTATGAAAAAAGCAAAAGCGAAAGGTGAGAATCTCTGGCATGTATTCTGGTTTGGGGGGAGTCTGGAAAGTATGGACAAAGACGAGCGCTCGCCCGAACTGGTGAAGTTTCCCGACCAGAAAAATTCTGTTTTCCAGGCATCCATCTGGGGCATGAGTTTCCCCTGGACGCTGACAGTTTCGATGCTTCTGGGAATGGGGCTGATGTTCGCTCCTGATCTTTTCGGTGATACCATTCAATCCCCTTCGGCTACGATCAATCACTTGGGAGGAGCACTCATTGTGGTGGTTTCCGTGATTTCGATGGGCGAAGTGTTTCGCATCGGACGCTACCTCAACGTGTTGCTCGGGCTGAGCATCGCAGTCAGCATCTGGTTCACCGACTACCCTTCGATTGGTTTGGCGATCACCTCGGCGATTGCGGGAGGAGCGGCAGCGGCTTTGGCTCTGCCAAAAGGAATTCAGAAGGAACATTACGGCGGCTGGGACGAGTACGTGCGGTAACATCGGCCTCTTTCCTGTCGGTTTTAAATTTCGTTTTGAAGAAAAAGGTAACAGTCATATTCTTCTTTAGAAATAAGGGCCAGTTTAGCTGAGTTCCCAAAACAAAAAGTCCCACTGTTGACGACAGTGGGACTTTTTTATGAGGGTTCGGAAAACTTAGTTCTTCCGCCCTTTCTTCATTTTATTCATCACCCCGGAAGCAGCTTCGGCACCAGCGGGTAGCATGGCTTGCATTCTTTTCAGGCCGCTTTCAATCTGTGGACCCATGAAACTGAATGCGCTGTCGCCAGAGGTTTTACCCATGGCCAGGGCCTTCTGCGCCAGAGGTACTGCCTCGGCTACTTTGCCCATTTTGGCCAGAATCTGGGCTTTCAGCCAGACATTGCGGAATGTTTCCTTCAAACCAATGGCTTTGTCGGCCATGGCAAGTGCCTGACTCAGATTTTTACCCTTAGAGAGCATATAACCCGCCGCGTTTTGCAGCGTGTTGGGATCTTCGGGTTTCTCCATTACGGCTTTGTCCATCGCTGCCATCGTGATGTCGGTCGTCATGACCTCAATGGGGACGGGAACATTTACCGGTCCCCAGCCGATGTTCAGGTGTGCCGTGCTGTCGGTCACGTCGGAAAACCCGATGGTGAACGACTCCATGAACTCAGAAGCCGAAGCGGGCATTACCATCACGCGTACTTCGTCGCCGGATTCTTTGTAGCTGGCCTCACTGGCCTTGGTGTCTTTGTTCAGGATCACCGTCCACTGGCCGCCCTGCGGAATGGAAAACAGCGAATAAGTACCCGCAGGAACTTTCTTTCCTCCGAACATGAAGTCGGTTGAAGCCTGAAGCGTGGTGGCAGCATTGGCCCCTGTACGCCAGGTACGACCATAAGAAACTATGGCAGTGCTATCACCATACACGGTGCGTCCCTTGGCAGAAGGGCGTGAGTAAGTGACGGTGAAGTCCGTTACACCAACGGTCTGCATGATACTGGCCGCCGGGCTGGGCTGCGGGGTGCGCTGCGCCAGGGAAGTAGCAACAATAGCCACAATCAGTGCAAAGGAGAGATAATACTTTTTCATGAAAATTGACTTTTATTTGTTGATATATTGTTGAATTAAAGCGCAAAATTAGCCATTTGTTCCCACAAACCCTATTTCCATGCCGCGAGGAGTACTGCTAGCTATGTTAAATAATCATGTCCCCCGTGACGAATTTGAGTGGGATATGTGGCTGCGTACCATCGAGTTTGTGGAAACGCATCCCGATTGCTTCGAACGCTCGCTGCGCGTTGGCCACGTAACGGCCTCGGGCTGGGTGGTGTCGCCTGATCGCTCCCAGGTATTACTGATGCACCATAGTAAACTCAACCGATGGTTTCAGCCCGGTGGTCACTGCGATGGTGATTCCGATGTTTTGCGTGTGGCCATGAAAGAGGCACAGGAAGAAACAGGCGCTGATGTGCAGCCTGTAACCAGCAGTATTTTCGATGTGGATGTACATTCCATTCCGGCCCGGCCGGGCGAGCCGACCCATTTTCACTACGATATTCGATTCTTGCTGGAAGCTGACCCTGCGGCAGAAGTAATCCGAAATTCCGAATCGAAGGACATCCGCTGGGTGCCGATGGAGGAAGTATTCCTGTACAACTCCTCGGAGAGCATTCTTCGCATGCAACGGAAGACGCTGCCTCATTCAGATGCTTAAGTACCCGATGCTGGAAGTTTGCGAAAGTCCTGAACCCAACGTTTAGTGTCCAGCCCCTCAATATTTGAGGAATTTCAGTACCCGGACGCCCTGCGGTGTCGTGATTTTAACAAAATACAACCCGGCTGGCAACATTCCGACTGGTAAACGGACATTGGCTTGGGTGACGGGCATTGCCGTTGTAAGGCTGACGCCCGCCGTACTCAGAATTTGGGCATCGGTGGCACCAGGTACTTGATTGTTGCCAAAACGCAAGTACACCTCTTCCCTCGTGGGATTGGGGTAAAGCTCTACGCTGACCAACTCGCCGGGTTCTGTCGCCAGAGGCGCGTAAGTCTGGCGGACCAGCTCTTCGGCTTTCTGGATTGTAGGGATACCGTAGCCCAGCAGATTATCGGGGTTGGCGGCCTTATCACCGGCTTGTTTTATTACCTTGATAAGTTGTTGCGCCGTCAGATACGGGAATTCCTGCCAGAGTAACGCGGCCATGCCTGCTATAAGGGGGGCGGAAAACGAGGTGCCGCTGCCGGAAGTAGCTCCCCCGGTGGAGTTCCCGATGGTAGTTCCCACGCCCTGCGCCGAAACGTCGGGCTTGATGCGACCATCTGTCGTAGGACCTATGGAGCTGAACGGGGCGTAGCTGCGGTTGGAAAACGTTGCGCCAATGGCCAATATGGAATCTGCGTCGGCGGGAGGCGTAACCAACTTCCAAGGGTCATTGCCGGAGTTGCCCGCCGAATTGACTACCAGAATTCCGCGGCGGGCTGCGTAAAGGGCCGCTTTCGATATAAGGGCAGTTCGTCCGTCGAGCTGCTGGGTAGTATAATCATACACCGGATTATCGAACAAGTTGTAGCCGAGCGAGCTGGATATGATGTCTACACCAAGGCTGTCGGCGCGCTCGGCGGCCATGATCCAGGTCGCTTCCTCATAGGGGGTTTCGCTGAAATCGTTTTCGGTGCGATAGAGCGCAAAGCTGGCTTTATAGGCGGCGCCTACCATCAGGCCCGGCTGCTCGGCGCCGATGATCGACAGGCAGTTGAGCCCGTGCGGGTGGTTGTCGTAAACACCCGTTTTCCTGGATATGAAATCGTACGTATCCAGCATTCG
Organism: Persicitalea jodogahamensis; assembly: GCF_014651615.1. GTDB lineage: Bacteria > Bacteroidota > Bacteroidia > Cytophagales > Spirosomataceae > Persicitalea > Persicitalea jodogahamensis. Next base: position 1,504,497 of record NZ_BMXF01000001.1, read on the forward strand.
CTTACTATCGAAAACCGGCTTCAGATACCCGACCTCGTTGGCTTTGGGAAACCCGGCGTCTAGCACAGCGACGAGCATTCCCTCACCGTGAAAGCCTTTTTCGTGTATGGCAGGAATGCCCAGCATGGCGAGCTGGCCCTGCGTTTGCCCGTAGTCGATAGTCTCCTGTGCCCCGAATTTATCGTGAACGGCACCCAGGCGGGCTACGCCAGGTGTACTGGCGGGAGCGATGGGCAGGTTTCGCTCGGTACTTTTATAAAACGGGAGCGCTTTGATCGCGGCCCATTGCGCGTCGGTGGCTTCCAGCAGGGCGGCATTGAACCATCGGGAGGTGAAGAACACTTTGGCACCCGTCTGCTGCACGGCCTGAATGTAAGTACTATTCACCGGGAGGTCAGAAGTCGTGATGGCGATACCTTGCCGCTGCCGTCGGGCAATAGCCCTTTGGGAAAGGAAAGCGTCGGGATTCTGGACGGAGAAAGTGCTGTTGGCTTTATCTTTGAAATAAATAAAATAACGTGGCAGCACCTGCGCTTCCGCCCGAATTCCCGGAAGGGCAAGGAGTAGCAAGCTGAGAAGCAGATAGTATTTCTTCATCGTCCGTAATTTTTCAGTAGCGTGGTTTTTGTAAAACCATAATCAATAATTCCCTTCCCTAAGCAATCAGGGGTGCCGCAGTACTGCACACTGGTTTGTTCGCGTTTAATCAAACCAATATTCCCGGCGTATGTTTCCTGACTTTTACGAAGAGAAAGCAGCGTCGAATCGTTTTGCTGCACCACGGTGATAGTTCGGGCGAAGGCTAAGGAATCGAGCATCAGCGGTCTGTCTACTGCATTTATCTCAAAAATTTGTTTGCCGAGCGTATTATACAAATTCCCGTTCCAGCGCAAACTTTCCCTGACTGGAAACTGGATTTTGATAAAAGTACGGCCATTTTCTGTACGAAAAGCCTGATCGGCGGTACGCCAGGCCAAACCGACGGAATCTACCCGCCAGGCTTTACCCTCGCGAACCGAGCGCTCGAAAGGGTAAACGTCCTGCCCGCTGGCGTCGGTATATTTTAGGCCGATGGTTTCGCGGATTCGGTAGGTGCGGGTTTGGGCGGGCTGCGCCAAGGCGTAGCGGGTTTCGGTCACTTCGTATTCCCGGAAAGTACCCGTTTCCAGGGGAAAATATTCGTAGCCGGGATCGGGACGAGGCGAGTCATTACCCTCACACGCGATGAGAAGCAAGAGAAATGAACAAGCGACCGATAGGCGAGCCATCAAAATTAATGAGCCAATGATTTATTCCGCCACTTCTGTAACCGACTTCAGATGTTCCCAGAAGTTCGGATAAGACTTGACAACTACGCCGGGCTCTTCAATAACTACCGAGCGTAGCATGCCAACGGGGGCGAAAGCCAAGGCCATACGATGGTCATCGTAGGTATGGATGGAGGGTGTGATATCCGAAGCAACCTCCTGAGTCCGGTTGAGTTCGTAACGATGGTTGGTTTCTACCTCCACCAATTCTGCTCCCAGCTTCTTCAGTTCCTCCTGTAAAGCATAAATGCGGTCGGTTTCCTTGATTTTCAGGCTTTCCACGCCCGTGAGCGTGAGTTTGATGTTTTTCATGGCGCAACAAACGGCGACGGTTTGGGCCAGGTCGGGGCAGTCGGTAAAATCCCAATCCAGGGAGGATTCGGCTTTTGTTTTTTGCAAAAGAACTCCCCGTTCGGTAAAGGTACTTTTAACACCCAAATGGGACATAATTGCTACAATGGCGCTATCGCCTTGCAGAGAATTTTCCTTAAGACCTAGTAGCTCCACTTCGGCTTCTTCGGCCAGGGCCACAATGCTGTACCAGTAACTCGCTCCCGACCAGTCGGACTCGATGGCGTAGGACTTGGGCTGATAAGACTGGGCTGGCACGGTGATGGTTTGGGCCGACCAATCAGCCTGGAATTTGATACCGAAATACGCCATTTGCTGAAGCGTCATTTCGATGTAGGGCCGGGAACCGACCTCGCCTTCCAGGGTTAGCACCAGGCCATCGGGCAAAAGCGGAGCGATCATGAGCAGGGCTGAGATATACTGACTGCTGACATCGCCACGGATGTTGAGATTATTTTTTCCTGAATAGTTGAAACCTTCTAAGCGCAGCGGCGGAAAGCCTTCTTTCTGTTCATACTCGATTTTCGCACCCAAATGCCGCAGCGCATCTACCAATAGACCGATAGGACGTTCGCACATTCGCGGCGTTCCGGTCATGGTTTTGCGCTGGCCCGTGATAGCGAAGTAGGCAGTGAGAAAACGCATGGTCGTCCCGGCGTCAATCACATCGGCTACCGGCCCGTCCGAGGCCAGCAGTCGCTGCATGGTCTGGCAGTCCCGGGCCTCAGAAATGTTGGTTAAGCTGCATTTGAAACCTGTCAGCGCGTCGATGATCAAGGCGCGGTTGCATTCGCTTTTGGAAGCGGTGAGTTTTATCTCGGCGTGTACTTTTTTCTGCGGAGGGTGAACGGTTACCTGGGACACTTAATTTTAGTGGAGAGTTGAAAGTTGAGAATGTATGATATGTTGGCGAGGCGTAATACCTCCAAAGACAGGCTGGAAGTCGAAGACCGAACTACCCACGCCTGCTGCTTCAATATGTTTTCAGGACTTTGATACGATTATGGCCGTTGATTTTTACCGAGGAAAAACTGAATTTATAACAAATGAAACCCGTGGCGGCCAATGCACCGCCAATGGCCAGTGTTTTTGCGTCGGTGGTAAAACGTTGTCCGTCCAAGCCTTTGTTAAAAAAGTCAGCACCAATGAAAATCAGGCCCGCTAAGGGCAGGATCGCCGAGCCTTCGGTCACCCAGGGGATGCGGCGGAAAGTCTTTATTTTTTGGATATCCCCCAGCAGTATTTCCTCAACTTCCATCCTCCGTTCCAGCTGGTTGACATAGCTGAAAGTAAAGCTGCTGTCAGTCACCGTGTAAATCTCCTTCCGCATACGCTGTGGCACACCCTTTACCTTAAAGCGGATTTGATCACCGGGAAAATACCGGTAGCGGTGGAAGGCACCGAGCATGGGGGAGGCATCGAGGGCCAGGTAGCGCTCTCCGGCTTTGGTGAATACCCGCTTGTTGTTGTACTGCTTCAAAAACAGTTCTTCGCTCGACAGCGCTTTCGCAGGGTCGTAATGATCCTGCGCCCGACCCGGCCCGGCAACGGCCAGAAATAACAGCAGCCCACAAAAAATAGCTTTCATCCTCAAATCTGTCTTTTAACCCTCTTCTTCCTCGTATTCCGGTGAGTAGTCCTTGGCTGATACGCCGCCGGACACGATCATTTTCATGATGTCGGCGCTGTTGGCATTCAGCAGGGTGACATTCGCAATCGGTACGATAAACAGCTCCCCGGAAAAGGCATAGGAATGCGGCATATAGACCGCAATATAATCCTTTATGTACAAATGGCTGAGATCGGTTTGGGTGATAAAGCCCAGTTTTTTGACGTCCGACTCGCGGTTAATCGTCACCAGTACGGGCTGATTGAATTTCTTTTTGTCACCTACGAAGGCTGAAATCAGATCTTTGATCGAGTAAAAAATCAGGTTGACCAACGGGATTTTTCGCAGAATACGCTCAGTGAACCTGAAAAAAGATTGGGGAACGACCGTCGAGAAGAAAAAACCCAGCAATAGGATGCCCAAAAGAATGATGAGCATTCCCAAACCGGGAAGGTAGATCGTTTTCTTGGCCGAAATAGGGATGGAAACCGGCAAAATGCCATCCAGCGCCTCCACACCGGTCCAGATAATCAGAATGGTAAAATATAAGGGTGCTACCAACACCAATCCTCGCACAAAGTACCCGAAAATGCGATTGAGGAAAGGGCTGTTCATATGAAGACAATTTTGAATGAGCGAATGAGTGAATTAGTGAATGGAAGTTTAGCTTGCGAAAGCTGCATTCTCTCATCCACTAATTCACTCATTCAAAATTAAAATACGACTGCCTGTCCCTTGGGGTACTTTACCTCGAAACGGATGTCAAAAGTACGGCTTTCGTTGGGTTTTAAATTTACATCCCAGGTTAATTTTCCGGTTTCAGAATTGTACTTTGCCCCGGAAGTCTCTTCCACGCTCACCTCAATGTCGCTGTTCTGCGAGACGGGTACCTGGTCTTCCAGGGTTAGCCGGGCAGCGTCGGACTTCGTGTTGCGCACCGTGATCCTGTAGGTGACCGTTTCACGGATATTACTGCCAATGAAACGTTTACTGCTGAATTCGTTCAGGCGTTCGCGCTTCACGACCACTTTTTTGTCGCGGCCCAGCGATACATTGAGGGTGTCGTTGGTGTTCTGCGTAATCAACTGCGTTTCACCCACGTAGGTTCCCTGAAAATACACGTTTGCCTTACCGTTCAGTAAATTGTATTTTTCCCAGTCTACCAGCTGCGCTACCAGGAAGGCGTCCGTATCGAGTTTCGGAATGGCAAAGTGGCGGTAGTTGGCAGGTACTTCGTGCCGGGCTACATCCACCAACTGCGGCTGTCCGCCCGAGGGGATGTCGTAAGGCAGAGCGATGTCGAAAGAAACTGAAAGGTCGTTGGCGGTAATTTGGGTGTAGTCGGCGGTAGTTTGGACATCAGCCATTGGAGCTCCCAAAGCCATCGGGGCTGTTTCTGCGGGTATCGCCTCCTTCTTGACTACCTCCGACGAAAAATTAACTCTTCCCTTGGATTGCATCCGAACGAGTTTTGGGAAGTCCACATATTGTACGCCAAGCGTGGGCATCATCCCGCCGAGCGCTGGATTGGACGTAGATAGCGTCAGCTTTACATTGTCCCAGTTTTGTCCGGTGTTCTGAAAAACCTCCGCTTTATAGGCCAGGGCTACCGGAGCATTAGTCTCCTTCACCCGCAGATCATAAATGGGCCGCCAGCCCGCGCCATTGACCACGTAAGATAATTCCAGATTTAAGGCCGTGCGGGTCGTGGCTTTGAGGCTCACTTCAATGCCACCGGTGGGACGGTTGCGGCTGTTTTGCCAATTAGAAAGTTGGTTTTTAAAGTTGTTCTCCCGCTGTTGTAGGTCTTTCAGGCGTTCTTTTACTTTAATGGACTTTGCGCCGATGTCGGTCAGTCGCTCGCGGTAGAAGTTGGCCATTTCTTTCAGGTCGGCAACTTTCACTCCCGTGGCCGTCCCGGTTAGCTGCCTGTTGGTTATGATGAGCATTCTTTCCTCTTCCAGCACCGATAGCGAGAGCTGCGCGGCGGCGATGTCGTCCTGCACGGTACGCAGCGAGTCGTCCAATTGCAGAATATTTTTGGGACGGGGCGCATTTTGCAGGTAATTTTGCACGAAACGTACGCCCGTAATCACGGCATCGCCCGATCCTTTCACCTGAATGCTGTTGCGGTCGATACTCAACGGGATGTTGTCGATAATCAGCCGCTGCTCGCCGGAGGGAATGGTGGCCTTCGCAGTGGCGGTCAGCTCAGCCCGATTGAGAAATACCGTGGCGTGGGTCAGGGTAGGGGAGGTAGTTTGCGGGTCAGTACTTTGGGAGTAAGCCGTCAGCACAAAAAAGGTGAGGGCGACAAAAACAATGGTTTTTTTCATGGCATGATAGATTGGGATGAAAACTACTTTTGTAAGGTGTGGTGTTAATGGTAGGTTTGTTTTCAGAGAGAAAAAGACCCCAGATGTTTAAAAAGCAAGGACATTCTTATGTATAAGGCTGACTATTTACAAAAATTCGTTCAAACAATATTTGAAAAAATCGGCTGTCCGCCGAAAGAAGCTCTTTTGGCTTCCGAAGTCCTCATCAGCGCCGACCTGCGCGGTATCGACTCGCACGGCATTGCCCGATTGGCGGGTTACGTGCGGCTTTACGACAATGGCCGCCTGAATCCCTCTCCGCAAGTAAAAGTCGTCCACGAAACGCCCAGCACCGCCACGGTGGATGGCGATCGGGGCCTTGGCCTGGTCGTTGCGCCCAAAGCGATGCAGATCGCGATGGATAAGGCCGACAAGGTTGGCTCGGGCTGGGTGTCGGTGCGCAACTCCAACCATTTTGGTATTGCCGGCTACCATGCCATGCTGGCGCTCGACCGCGACATGATCGGCTGGACGATGACCAATGCTGCCCCGTTGGTGACTCCAACCTTCTCGCTTGACAAAATGCTGGGTACCAACCCACTGGCCGTTGCCGTCCCGACCCGCAACGAACCTCCTTTTGTAGCCGACTTTGCCTCCACCGCTGTGGCGTATGGCAAATTCGAGATACTGCAACGAAAAGGCTTGCCCGCCCCGCTGGGCTGGGCGCAGGACGCCGAAGGCAAGCCGACTGATGATTCCAACGCCGTGAAAAGTGGCGGCGGCCTGCTGCCCCTCGGCTCCGACCGCGAGCATGGCAGCCACAAAGGCTATGGCCTGGGAGCCATCGTGGACATATTTTCCGGGGTACTTTCCGGTGCCAACTACGGTCCCTGGGTGCCGCCCTTCGCCACGGCGGGCTTTATGGCCGCACAGGCGGGCGTTGGCCTGGGCACCGGACACTTTTTGGGGGCTATGCGCGTTGATGGTTTCCGGCCCGCCGACGAATTCAAAAACAACATGGACCGCTGGATCGGTGCTTTCCGCAACGCCCGCGCCATCGAGGGACATCAGGTGCTCATTCCCGGTGATCCGGAACGCGAATCCGAAGCAAAACGCCGACAGGAAGGTATTCCCCTGCTGCCACCCGTGGTAGAATCGTTGGTCGAGTTGAGTAAGCGGTTTTCTGTTAATTTTGAATTAGTGAATTAGTGAATGTCGGAGTAAGCATTTTTCTACAGAGTAGTGAATGTCGTAATTGGTTGTAATCGCAAAAAAATCACAGGTAAGTCATCATACTGCTTAAAGTTGAGTGTAAACCACATTGTCAACTTTCCATTTTCAACTGTCAACTAAATTAAATGTCCCGTAATCTCAAAGTAGGTATTTTCATTACCCTGGCGGTACTTACCACAACTTTCACCTTTTATTTCTGGCAAATATTCAAGACGCCGAATCTGCAGCTTGAAGCGGATCGTAGCTTCGCGCTGCTCATCCCCGAAAATGCCACCTACGAATCGGTCGTGGACACACTTAAAAAGAATCAGGTCATCAACGATGAGATTTCTTTTCGTTTTGTAGCCAAACTGTTAAAGTACCCGGAGCGGGTGAAAGCAGGGCGTTACCTGATCAAGCCGGATGCGACCAACTACACGGTTGTTCAGAAACTGCGTGAGGGAAATCAGGACGCCGTGCGACTCACTTTTAACAACATCCGGCTGAAAAGCGAACTGATCGGGCGCATCGGCCCACGCTTTGAGTTTGGCGAGCAGAAGTTTCGCGAAGCCCTCGGCGATCCCGCCCTGGCCCAGAAGTACGGCTTCGACACGACGACCATCGTGAGTATGTTCCTGCCCAATACCTACGACATTTACTGGAACGTGAGTCCCGAACGCTTCCTTGATCGGATGCACAGCGAGTACCAGAAGTTCTGGACCGACGAGCGGAAAGCCAAGGCCAAAGCGATTAACCTGACGCCCGAAGAAGTATCCATCCTGGCCTCCATCGTGGAAGAGGAACAGGCCCGCAAACCCGACGAGCGTCCCCGCGTGGCCGGCATGTATATCAACCGCCTGCAGGCCGGGATGCCGCTGCAGGCCGACCCGACGGTGAAGTTTGCCCTCGGTGATTTCGCCATAAAGCGTATTTTGACTGCCCAGCTGATGACGCCCTCTCCCTACAATACCTATCGTAATACCGGTCTGCCGCCCGGTCCTATCCGTCTGGCCGACCAGGTATCGCTGGATGCGGTGCTGAATTACGAAAAGCATGACTACACTTACATGTGCGCTAAGGCGGACCTATCGGGTTACCACGCATTTGCCGAAAACTACGCCGACCACCTGGCCAATGCCCGGCTTTACCAGGCAGAATTGAACAGGTTGCAGATTATGCGATAGGGGTACTTTTAATATGGAATGAGTGAATGCCGGACTATTGTTTTCGCCGTATCGCATATTCCGACATTCACTCATTCCGGCACTCCAAATTGACAACGATTATGAACCCAAACCCTACCGCCGACCGCATCCGGGACGCCTTTACTAAAAAGTACCAGCAAACTCACCGCCTCTTCCGCTCACCGGGACGCATCAACCTTATCGGTGAGCATACGGATTACAACAATGGCTTCGTGCTACCCGCCAGTGTTGATAAGGCCGTCTATTTCGCCATTGCTCCCCGGGAGGATAATCTGGTGCAATTAGAGGCCGTGGATTTGGGCGAGACCTATGAATTTCAGCTCGATGATTTGACCAGGCCCGAGCAGCAATGGCCCGTGTATCAGCTTTCGGTTTTGGACCAATTGCAGAAACAAGGTTTGAAAATCAAAGGGTTTCAGGCGTCGTTTGGCGGAGACCTGCCCGTGGGTGCGGGGATGTCATCCTCAGCTGCTTTGGAATGTTGTCTTCTTTTTGCCCTGAACGAGTTGTTCGGATTAGGCCTGGACCGGCTGGAAATCGTGAAGATGGCGCAGCGGGCCGAAAACGAATATGTGGGCATGAAGTGCGGCATCATGGACCAATTCGCGTCGGTATTCGGCAAGGAGCAATCTGTCATTCAACTCGACTGCCGCTCGTTGGAGTACGAGTACTTTCCGTTCCCGATGGAAAAGTACCTGCTGATTCTCTGTGACACCAAAGTGAAGCACTCACTGGCTGATTCGGAATACAACCTCCGGCGCCAGGAATGCGAACGGGGTGTGGAAATCTTGCAGGCACATTATCCCGAAGTAAAAAGTCTGCGCGATGCGACGCCCGCCATGGTGGCCGAACACAAGGACGAAATGGGGCCTACGGTCTATAAGCGCTGTAAATTCATGACGGAGGAAATTCAGCGCGTACAAACGGCGTGTGAGCTGCTCCTTAAAGGAGACTTGGCTGGGTTCGGCGAAAAAATGTATGACACCCACCAAGGTCTGCAGCATGGCTACGAGGTGAGTTGCCCCGAACTGGACTTTCTGGTGGATCAGACCCGGTCCCTTGGCGATGTGGCGGGTGCCCGGATGATGGGTGGGGGCTTTGGTGGCTGCACCATAAACTTGGTGCGGCGCGGCGGGGTCGAGAATTTTGAAAAGTTGATGAAAAAGGCTTATCAGGAGAAATTTGATGTGGAACTACCCTGTTACCGGGTGAGCATCACCGATGGAACCTCCGAAATGACCGCGTGAAGGGGGTAAGAGTATTTTCTCCGCTTCGGGCCCTTTTCCTGCCGAACTTCAAGTTTCCTAAACCATAACTACCCTTTCTCCCATGACTACCAAACTTGCCCAATTGAAGCCCCTGCGAAAGCTCATGCCGATCATGGTCCTGGCGTTGCTCGGTGCCGTATTAACGAATTGTGAAACAAAAAACGAGGAAAATCAAGACATGGAATCCACAATCACAAAAGAGGCTTTCGGCACGTCGGGTGACGGCGAGGCGGTTGATCTCTACACTTTGACCAACGCCAATGGCATGGTAGTGCAAATCACCAACTACGGCGGCATCATTACCAAATGGATGGCTCCTGACAAAGACGGGCAGATGGCCGATGTGGTACTTGGCTTCGACTCGCTGAGCAATTACGTGGCCGGACACCCCTTCTTTGGGGCGCTGGTGGGGCGTTACGGAAACCGCATCGCCAAGGGCGAATTCAAGCTGGATGGGGAAACCTACAACACTTTGGTCAAGAACAACGGACCCAACCACCTGCACGGCGGGACGAAAGGCTTTGACAAAAAAGTCTGGCAGGCCGAGGAAATGAAGGAAGGTTCGACCGTAGGGCTGAAACTCACCACGACCAGCGCCGACATGGAGGAAGGCTACCCCGGCAAGCTCGACGTGACCGTTACATACACATTGACCAACGACGGCGAGTTGAAGATCGACTACCAGGCCACCACCGACAAGCCGACTGTCGTCAACCTGACCAATCACTGCTACTTCAACCTCACCGGCCTGAAGCGGGATGTGCTCGATCACGTCGTGAAAATTAACTCTGATAGCCTGGTCGCAGTGGATGCCACGCTTATTCCTACCGGAAAGCTGATTTCCGTGACCGGCACAGCCTTCGATTTCAGAGAGCCGACCCCCATCGGTGCGCGCATCGACGACGAAAGCGACGAGCAAATCAAAATGGGCGGTGGCTACGATCACTGCTGGGTCATCGACCGCGTTGGCAACAACATGGCGCTGGCTGCGACCGTCTATGAACCCACGAGCGGCCGGGTGCTGGAAGTATCCACTACCGAGCCGGGCGTGCAGTTTTACACTGGTAACTTCCTGGATGGAAAATTGAGCGGTAAAGGCGCCACGTACAGCAAGCGCATGGGTTTCTGCCTCGAAACCGAGCATTACCCCGATTCGCCCAACCAGCCACAGTTTCCATCCGTGACGCTGCGTCCCGGGGAGACGTACAGTACTTCGACGGTTTTCAAGATGTCGGTTCGGAAGTAGTTATCTGTAAGTGTTGATATTGAATTTTTTTATCCCCAACCCGAAATCTCGTTTTCGGACTGGGGATTTTTCTTGCTCAAAAAAAGCTGATTCCGCTATTTGAGGTGGTACGCCTTCATCTGCTTTTGGTTTATTCCAAAGAGTAGTTTGTCGCTTATTGAAAGAATGCTGCGGACATCGCCCGTGAGTCGGAAGCCGGACTGTTTTTGCGGAATGGTGGTAAAGTTGCCTTTTCCGTCGCCTTTGAGCAGAAGACCGTAGTTGGCGTCGTACTTTCCCAGGCGCAACCGCCCCTGACTGGTGTTGCCGCCGAGGATCAGATCCTTCTTGCCATCTTTATCGTAATCCAGCGATGCTACGGCGAACACGGGCGAAAACTGTGCTTCCAGCGGTAGTTCTTTTAATTGAAACTTGCTGCCGGAATTGATGAAACAGGCGGTTTTCAGGTAGTTTGCTTCCAGTTTTCCGGCGTCTTTCAGTTCCCGGTTGGAGAAAAGGTCATTTAGTGTCACATCGGCGTAGCTTTTGTAGTCTGGATAGCGTGCGCCCATGCTACTCATTTGCATCACGAGCTCGTCCCGGGTGATGTAGGGGTAGTTTTTGCCCTGCACGTAAAAACTCAGAATAGGGTCGATGGTGCCGTTACCGTCGAAATCCTTGTAGTGCAGCGCGGCCATTTCTTTGTCGCTGGCCCGTACCTGGGAGTTAAGACCCTGATTTCCTACGATTAAGTCGGGCTTATTATCGCCATTTAGGTCTTCCAGGAGCAGCGTATTCCACCAGCCCTGGTATTCCTTATCAAAGTACTCCTTCGTTTTGTCGGTCAGCTTACGGAACGCCGCCCGGCCGTTTTCCTGGATAAAAACGGTGATGGGCATCCATTCACCCACCACGACCAAATCTGCCTTCCCATCCCCGTTGAGGTCGGCACTGGCGGCATCAGTGACCAGGCCGATTCTGGCCAGCGTTGGCGATATCTCCGCGGTTTGGTTGGTGAACTTCCCTTTGCCATCATTTACCAACAGGTAGCTTTCGGGCGTCTCGGGGTAGCGGCCCGGTACCACGCGGCTGCCCACGAAAAGGTCGGGCTTCCCGTCGCCCGAAAAGTCGCCCGCGCAAACGGCCCCCGTGCTGGTCAGCATTTTAGGCAGGGCGTTCGGGCTGATAGCAAAGTTGCCTTTCCCATCGTTCAGATAAAGCATATCCTGGAAGCGGGCGTCTTTAGGTTCGAAATCCGCGTAGCCGCCGTGCGCTACGTAGAGATCTACTGCACCGTCACCATTGACGTCGAAAAATACTGCGTCCGTCACCTGACCAGCTGCACTGGCGAAGGAAGGGGTACTTTTTTTGCTAAAAGTCCCTCCCTTCTGCTGTAGAAATAGTTCGCTGGCTTGTCCCTTGCTGCCCCCCACGAAGACATCTTCCAGCCCGTCGCCGTTCACATCCGCCTTGACCAGGCACGGCCCGGAGAATGATAGCGGATTAACCAGAAGCGGCTGGCGGTAGAAATCGTTGATTTCCATTTTTGCATCCTGGTGAGCAATAGGGGAGGGTACTTCCTGAAAAAATGCATTCACTTTCTCGCCCCATTTGTAACTACCCGTAGCATCAGTTTCAGAAACCGTCAGTAGTTGATCCACTTTCGGATTTACCAGCATCTGCATTTTGCCCGAAGGCCATACTATCTGCAGCGAATCAATGGTAGTTTTCTCGCCCAGGCCAAAGTGCAGAATCGGCGATACGCTTGACTGATAGCCACGCGTGGGCATTTGTTCCAGGTACTGTTCCTGGTCCCCGCTGTACAAAGTCAGTTGTGTCCCGATGCCCTGCGTATTGGCGCCTTTGCCCTGGGTCTTTATTTTCAGAAAATGATTTTTCGATAAAACATTGGCCTGATTCTGATAAATGAAAGCGGGCAGATTGACATTGTTGACGATTAAATCCAGATCACCGTCGTTATCCAAATCGGCGTAGGCGGCGCCGTTGCTATTCGACGGGCGATCCAGACCCCAGGCGCGGGTGGTGTTTTCGAATTGCAAATCCCGCCCATTCCGAAAGGCGTAATTTGTGAGGTTCGAGGACGGAATCTGGTACACTAGTTCCAATACGTCGGCACGTTTGAGACCCTGCGACTGGTTTTGGGCGTAGTCGCTCATGTGCTTCAGGAAGTCCATGTTGGTGTAGTCGCGCAGGTAGCCATTGGTAATGTGCAGATCCTTCCAGCCGTCGTTATCAAAGTCGGCGAACAGCGCTGACCAGCTCCAGTCGGTATTGGATAGCCCGGCGAGTTGACCAATTTCCTGGAACTGCCCGTTGCCGTCATTGATTTGCAGCATGTTACGCATGTACTGGTGATTGAATCCCAGCCGCACGTTAAGGTCAAACTTCTGGTAGTTGTCGGGTGCCATGAGGAGTTTCTGGCGGCGGTTGCCCTCGGGCAGCATGTCCAGAGTCAGGATGTCCGGACGGGCATCGTTATTAATATCAGCCACGTCGCTGCCCATCGAGAAGTGGGAGGTATGGCCGATGTGGCTATCGAGTTGGTCTGTGAAGCCGCCCTTTTTATCGTTTATGTATAAATAATCAGGTACCTGGTAATCATTGGACACGTATATGTCCGTCCAGCCATCCCCGTTGACATCCGCCACACCCGCACCAAGGCCATAAGAAAGGGCTGAGCTTTGGATGCCCGCCGCCTGAGTCACGTCTTTGAATTTGTTACCATCATTGCGGTACAGTCGGACGCCGTAGGCCGGGTTGTCTTCTTTGAGGACCATTGCCGTACCGAGTTCATTCAGGATGGGCAGCGACTTGGGGTTATGGTTGAGCAGGAACATATCCAGGTCGCCATCCTTATCGTAGTCGAAAAAAGTGGCCTGTGTACTGGTTGATTCACCCGCCAGACCGTATTCTTTGACCTGCTCGGAAAATTTCGGAACGCCTTTTTCGTCCGGACCCTGATTAATGAACAATTGATTGGCCAGGTACTCCGGCGGGTAGTTTCCTGAATAGCAAACATAAATATCCAGCCGTCCATCGCCGTTCACGTCGGCCATCGTCACACCCGTCTTCCAGTTGCCGTCGCGACCCGCTACGCCCGCCGGGGTAGTTGCGTCCTCGAATTTAAGATCTCCTTTATTCAGATATAGGCGATTACCCACCTGATTACCCGAAAAATAAATATCGTCCAGGCCGTCGCCGTTGAGATCGCCCACAGCCACGCCGCCGCCGTTGTAAAAGTACTCGTACATCAGCACATTGCCGTTCAGGCTTTCGGTAAGGGTGTTTTCGAAAGTGACGCCCGTTTGCTCGGGAGCCAGGAGCGTAAAAAGCGGGTTTTCCGGTGCGGCTTCCTCCTGCTTCTCATCAGTTTGTTTCTGACAACTCGATAGTATTCCGAAGCAAAAAAATAAGGCTGTTCCACGCCAAAGTAAGGTATACACCGACATAAGTCCGAAAGGATGATTTCTATACAAAAAATGGTTTTTAAAAATGCAAAAAAGAATCCGGGCCGACAAACTGCCGACCCGGATTCTTTTTTGTAACATCAATAGATGGAGAACATATTATTTTCCATAGCCCGCATTCTGTACCAGCTTGTCGTTCCGGTTAATTTCGGCTTGCGAAATGGGCAGGAAATACAACTTATCATTCCAGGCTCGGTTTTCTTTGCCTGGGTCGATTTCGAAAGGAGTGTACGTGTAATCGTAATTTTCCTTGCTGAATTTATACACGGTTACCGATTTACCCGGTTTCAACGTACCCACGATATTAATCCCGTTTGCCTTACGCCCTAGGGTTGTAGGGGCAATCATCCAGCGGCGGGCATCGTGGTACCGTTGCTCTTCATAAAGCATTTCAATTCGCTTTTCATTGCGGAATTTATCTACCAAAGCGGCACCCGTTGCGGTGATGGCAGGCATACCCGCCCGGAAACGGATTTTGTTTAGCCAAGTACGGGCTTCCTCTTCCTGCCCCAAGTTGATACACGCCTCGGCGTAATTGAATACGGCTTCAGTGTAACGCAGAATAGGCCAGGGGATTTGCTGCCAGGTGTTCTGGTCGACGATAGCGGGGTTTGGATCGGTAAACTTACGGATGTAATAACCAGTGTAGCTGCCGTTCCAGTCCTCGATGGAACTTTGGCGGGTATCAAGACCAAAATGGGTCACTTTCTGACCAGCCGCATTGATTACCTCATAACGACCCGTCTGAATCTGGCTGGCGGGATCTTTGGGAAGGTTGGCGTTGGAGCGAACTTTCCAGGGCGATCCTTCGTGCAAGATTGAAGCTTCAAAGCGAGGGTCACGATTAGCGTAAGGGTCAGCCGCGTGTACGGGATTGCTCCAGCTAAATTTGGTGCCATCCATCATTTCGTAGTCGTCCACCAGTAATTGGATGGGGGTGTTGCCCGCCCAGTTATTGTAGCCATTGGGACCGTTGTAAAGACCCAGGCGTCCGCCATTCTCCTGCTTGGCATTAGTGAAATACCTTGCCATCAAGAGTTCTGTCTGTCCACCGTTACGGGCAAGGGAAATGTCCATGTAGTTCGCGGTTCCCTGCGCTGGTGGGGTAGCGGGGGAAGTTAAGTCCATTTTATATCCCCGATTCAGGTCAACTACTGCCTTGGCAGCGTCTTTTGCTTTCTGCCACCGTTCCGTACGACTGCCACTTACATAGCCAATCAGTTCAGGGTTTGAAAACCCTGAGATCGTGGTGGATTTAGATTTAGCCGTAGGAACATCATGCAAGTCACTGGCTGCATAGGTCAGGATACGAGCCTTGAGCGCAAGGGCCGCTGCTTTGTTCGCCCGGCCATTTGCCATGGTTCTTCCATCCAGTAAGGTGGCGGCCTCGTCACAGTCTTTTACAATGAAATTGACAGTTTCTTCCCAGGTATTGCGGGGTGCCAGATAATCTGCCTCGCCCAGTTCATAGGGCCGATCGATGATGGGAACGCCACCATAATAGCGAGCTAATTGATGATAATAGAATGCCCGCATAAACTTGGCCTCACCCTGCAGGCGTTCCACGATGTTACCGGTGTTTGGAAACTGAGGGTCTGCCAGATTTTTCAGGGCCAGATTCGCCGCTCGTATACGGGAATACATTGCATCCCAACGGAGGTTCGCGCTCACCCAACCAATGTCGGCGGGATTAGAGCGGCCCTCAGTGATTGTTGTTATACCGCGGCCAGGGTGCGTAAAGATGGTTTCGTCGGTCAGAGAAGAAAGCGACTGCTCCTCGAAGCCGCCAACGTTAAAACCTGCGTAGATTTCAGTGACGAAAGCTTCCGCCAGGGCAGCATCTGTCCATACAGCCGACTGCGAGAGTTCGCTAAGTGGCTCGGTGTTGACGAAGTCGTCGTTGCAACTGGTAAAAGTTACCGTCGCTGCGACAAACGTCAATGCCATAATTTTAAATTTTTTCATAATAATTGTGGGTTTTTGGATTAAAAGGTGGCAGTTAAACCGAAGTTCACCACTTTTTGCTGCGGATAATAATATCCCGTATCGTTAGCAGCTTCTGGATCATACGCTTTCATTTTGCTGAAGGTCAACAGGTTTAAACCGTTAAAATACAGCCGAAATTGGCTCAGACCTACTTTGCTGATAATCTCCGATGGGAGTGAGTAGCCTATTTCCATGTTTTTCAGACGGATGTAATCCGTGCTCTGCAGCCAGTAGGTGTTACCATTGGAATAGTATTGGTCACTCCTATTAGCTATACGCGGATGGACGCTGCTTGGATTGTCGATTGTCCAGCGATTGTCGGCAACTTCTTGTAAAAAGTTACCAATGTTGCCGGATTCACCCGTACTTACGTACTGCTTCGCTCCGGCGGCTCCCTGGAATAGCACCGTCAAGTCGAAGTTTTTGTACTGCGCACCCAAATTGATGCCGCCCTGAAACAGCGGGAGGTTGGTGAACTTCTCACGGATCCGGTCATCCGCATTGATCTTGCCGTCGGGTCCAAAGACAAAGTTTCCGTTTTGGTCGCGGCCACCGATGTCCTTATACTTCATGTCGCCAGGACGCAGTTGGTTCACGATGGCTGAATAATCCAAAGTATTTTCAGCGATTTCCGCCTGATCCTTGAATACCCCGTCATACTGATAAAAAACGCCGGTATTGATCGGCTTGCCCGTCGAACGCTGCCAATCGGGGGCACCGGGTGCTTCATCCCAGAAAATGATTTTGTTTTGGGCATAACCACCGTTGATTCCGACGTTGTACTTAAAGTCCTTGATTGCGTTTCTGTAGCCGATGTTGAACTCCCAGCCTCTGTTCTTAACTTCACCAATATTTTCAGAAGGTAAGTTTAGACCCGTACTTTCGGGAACTGATGCATTCCGGAAATAAAGAATGTTGGTCCGATGATTGCTAAATGCATCCAGCTCTACGGTCACTTTGCCATTGAAAAGCTGGGCGTCGATACCAATGTTCGAGTTAGTGGCCACCTCCCAGGTAATATTGGGATTAGGGACGCGGGCTTCGAACAGGGTCTTAGTTTCGTTGCCACCGATGATGTAGCTACGGAAACCATACGTGGACAAGTACTGGTAGGTGGCCAGGGTCGTGGTGTTAGGAATGTACACCTGGTCATTACCCAACTGTCCCACAGAGCCCCGAATTTTAAAGAAGTTGACCGCTGGAACATTGTTCTTCCAGAATCCTTCCTCCGATACGACCCAGCCCAGCATAATACCGGGGAAGAAGCCATAACGGGTGGCAGGGGGGAAAATGTCCGAGCCGTCGTAACGCCACAGAAATTCGGCTATATATTTCTCCTTGTAATTGTAGCCTACCCGACCAAAGTAGTTGATACGGGCCGTGTTGAAGGCACCACCTCCATTGTCCTTCTGCAAATCACCCCCGGCAAACAACTGGTCCAGGGCAGGTGATATGAAGAATCGGCGATAGGCGTTAAAATTGTCGCCCGAGATAGTCTCCCGGTTCATACCCGCCAGAACGTTGAAAGTATGGTTACCGATTACTTTGTCATAAGAAGCCACCCCACCCAACAAAATATTCAGTTGGTTTGAATTTTCAAGGCGTAGGTTAGGTTCGGCGGGGCCGCGCACAGCGGGCACTAATACAGGAGTTGTACCGTCGGCCTCGAAGCCGCTACCCCGCTGGTACAATGTCCAGGGAATCTGCCATGTTTTCCGGAGAAGGCTTCTGGTGTCGATAGCGGCTGTTCCCGTGAATTTCAAACCCTCTACGCCCGGAATCTTGATCTCGAGCGATCCATTGGTCTGCACGTAATCCTGATTATTCTTGTCGTAACCGCTCAGATCAGTCGTGATTACTACGGGGTTTTCACCATTCTCGATGTCGGGTCCGGGCCGTCCGTCGGGCCAGTAGGCCGGCTCTTGCGGTTTACCCCGGTTCAACATCCGAAAAATCGCGCCTGCACTTCTAGTGGGATAAGACCGGGCTTCGCGCCGACCCAGGATGCCCATGTTCACTTTGACATATTTATTGATGGTAGCGTCAAGGTTGATCCGAATATCGTACTGCTTATAGCCTGTGGCAGAATTGATGTAATATCCATCCTGGTTCTGATAGCCCAGCGAGGCCAGGTACTTTAAGCTTTCGGTTCCGCCAGTTAGCTGCACATTATGGCGCGACTGCGGGGAATTGTTCTTAAAAGTTGCCCCGAACCAGTCGGTATCAGGGTGACCCCAGGGATCGGAGCCATCGCGGTACTTCTCCATATCTTCGGGCGTAAAGGGTGCCTTGCGGACTGTGCCATCGGGACGCGTATAAGAACCCGTGGTCTTGTAGGCCTCATTGGCCGCTGCCCACTCCGCTACGGGTAATCCGTAAATGTCAAGGTCGTTCAGCATACCCGTGTAGGTGGCGGCATCAGCCCTCTCGGGGATTACCGTCGGGTTGGCAAAGCCCTGATTAAAAGAGTAAGAAAGCGAAGGCTTACCGGTCTTGCCCCGCTTGGTCGTAATTAAAATAACCCCGTTGGCTGCCCGTGAGCCATAGATAGCCGCTGCCGCATCTTTTAGTACCGAAATACTCTCGATGTCATTAGGATTGATCCGGTCCAGACCACCGGAACGGTTAGGAATGCCGTCGATTACAATTAGTGCGCTATTGTTACCCAGCGTATTGGCACCCCGAATACGGATCGTAGCTCCGTCGGCGCCAGGCTCACCGGAACGGTTCACCACTGTTACGCCTGGAAGTCGTCCCGCCAGGGAGTTGGCCAGGTTGACAGCGGGAGATTTAACAAGTTCGTCGCCCTTCACAGATACGACCGAACCTGTCACGGTTTCCTTCTTTTGAGTACCGTAACCAACCACAACCACCTCGTTGAGTGATTTGGTGTCCGTGGCCAGTTGTACGGTGAGGTTAGTGCGACCATTCAATGCGATTTCCTGGGTGGTAAAACCAATTGAAGAAAGAATAAGTGTGGAATTGGCGCCAGGTGCATTGATGGTAAAGTTTCCTTCAGCGTCGGTGGTCGTTCCCCGTGTGGAGCTTTTGACCACCACGTTCACACCGGGAATCCCGGTTCCGGCTTCGTCGTTAACTTTTCCCGTCACAGTGACATCCTGCGCAAATGCGCCGAATGCTGCCGTCAAGAGGAAAATGAGTGATAACAGCCATATTCTGCCAGGCAGATTGGCCCTGTGGGTAGTAATTTTCATAGGTTAATGTTTAAACAAAATTGGAGTAAGATGGAATTTGCGTGGTTAGCCAGTGGCTAATTATTCGTAGGTTGGGCGGCATAAAAAAACTTTTGCCCTGGGCTGAATAGTGTCACGGTCAAAGCATTCTTATCGAGTTTCACATAGGCGGATGGGTTTGAGAGGTACTCTCAAAAGGAAAATCTACCTCCCTTTTACTAGGGAAGTAGGATTTTTTTTTAAAAGTTTTAAATAAAGCAAATAGGGTGCAGAAAGAGAGGCCCCAAAAGCTGCCATTTCCCCGGCATAATCAATTCGAGCGAGTATGATCAGGAAATCACCTTCGCTGCCAGCTGAATATCGCTTGGACGAAGCCCTGGTTCAGTCAGGGCGGTTCTCAATAAGCAGGATCGGGCAGATTTTGTACCTTTTGAAATGCTTTAAGGCGCGTTTAATGAGGCATTCGGGCACCTGCCAGTTCAACCTATTTTTTTACTTTCGCAGCAACCTGGCTGGAATCTCCCTTCCCGGCTTGCAGAAAGGCGGCAACAGCGGCTTCGTCAAGGCCAGTGACGACATTCAGGTCAGGCCGGGCCTGCCGGAGTTGGGCGATTCCCGCATCCGTCACAGCTGTTTTCCAGACAAAAACATTGCGGATCGTTTTCATGTTGGCCACGCCCTGAAGCCCGGCATCGGTTACTTTGGTGCCGACAAGGTTGAGGTATTCGAGATAGGGGAGTTCTTCAAGGTTTTTCAGCCCGGCATCGGTGACGCCGGTGTACTCCAGATGTAGTTTATTGAGATTTTTGAGCTTGGCGATTTCGCTCAGGGCAGCGTCGGTGATTTTAGTATCACCCAGTTTGAGCCAGATAATTTGTTCAGCCAGCGGCGTCAGCACAGCAACTTTTGAATCCGAAAATTCCGGAGCATTGACCGCACTCACTTCCAGGAAATTCTGTTCGCTGGCCACCGGGTTTACCAGCAGGTTCAAAGATTTGAGCGAAGCCAAAGCCTTCTCGTCAGGTTCGGGTACTTTAAGGCTCAGCACAGGCGACTCGGTAGACTGAGAGCCGCCGGCTTTGGAGTCGGCCGGGGCCTCGCTGAGCGAAGCCAGGGCGGGCTTGATTTTGTCATCGGCCTTCAGGTCGGCCACCTTCTTATCGATGGGAGCGCCCTGGTCGATCCACCATGCCAGCAGGGCAAGCTGGTTGTCGGAGAGCTGCGGCTTTCCTTTGGGCGGCATATGGTCATCGTCTTCCAGCGGTAGAAGGCAGCGTTTAAGCATTTCGCTTTCTTCGCTTTTTCCAGCCACGAAAATTGGTCCATTCTCGCCACCTTTAATTAGGTACTCAAAACTGTCCATCCGTAAGTCGCCCTTTTTCTTGGTGGCGTTGTGGCATTGCGTACAATGGATGCTGAGCATAGGCTGCACAATGTCTTGATAAACAACGGCTTCTTGCACATTGGCGATGGGCTTGATCTCGGTGATTTCCTCGCGCCGCGGTTCCATGCCCGCCAGGCCGCGGAATGGTTCGGGTGTGTAGGCCGTCAAGTACCCTTCGCCATGGGTAAGGCTACCGCCGTGGTGACCGGCCACCATTGTGAGAATGGTGGCGAGGCCAAGAGCGGGCAAGTACACGACACGGCTGACGGGGAGTTTTTTATGGATAAAATCGGACTGTACCGCCCAGGCCACCCACGCAAAAGCCGCCACGCCGATTCCCTGCCACATGTGCTCGTCGAGGATTTCTTCATCGTAGCCGCCGCCCAGTGATAGCAAATAGCCCGCGCCACAGGCAATGGTCGCGCTAATGGCCGACACGAGCAGGATGAGGGAAATCGTTGCGTTACCGATGCTTACTTTGCCGAAGCGTTTTCCAATGGCAAGCAGGGCAGCCAGCAAAAGGAAGCCTATTGGCAAATGGACCAGAACAGGATGGAAACGGCCAAAAAACAGGGCCCAGTCGGATACTTGAAGGAGAAAAATCGAGAGCATGAAAAACGTAAAATCACTAATTGATGCCACAGTAGGCAGCAAGTCTTTCAGAAAGACGAAAAAATCGAATACCTACCCATGACGCCCCTAGGCCAGCACCGGCTTGATCACTTTCCCCGCTACATCCGTCAGCCGGAAGTTCCGGCCCTGGAAAGGATAAGTGAATTCTTCGTGGTCAAAACCCATCAAATGGAGAATCGTAGCCTGCAAGTCATGAACGTGCGTTTTGTCCTTTACGGCGTAATATCCCAGCTCGTCCGTTTCGCCAAAGCTGAAACCCTTCTTGACGCCACCTCCTGCCATCCAGATCGTGAATGCATCCAAATGGTGGTCGCGACCCATGAAGGGAAGTACCTGACCGTTGCGGT
This sequence comes from Persicitalea jodogahamensis, assembly GCF_014651615.1. Lineage (GTDB taxonomy): Bacteria > Bacteroidota > Bacteroidia > Cytophagales > Spirosomataceae > Persicitalea > Persicitalea jodogahamensis. The sequence continues at coordinate 1,526,021 of NZ_BMXF01000001.1, forward strand.
TTTCCTGCATGGGGGTTCGGCCAAACTCGCCGCCCCAAACGACCAGGGTCTCGTCGAGCAGACCGCGCATTTTCAAATCCTTCAACAATCCGGCTACTGCCTGGTCGGACTCGCGGCACTTGTCGTGCAGACCGATTTCGATGGCGCCGCTTGCACTCGTGCCGTGCGTATCCCAGCCCCAGTCGAAGAGCTGCACGAAACGGACGCCGTTTTCCACCAGTTTTCGGGCCAGCAGGCAATTCATGGCGAAAGTTCCGTCGCCCGGCTTGACGCCGTACATGTCCAGGATATATTGGGGCTCCTGAGAAACATCCATTACCTCCGGCACGGACATTTGCATCCTGAACGCCATTTCGTACTGGCTGATGCGCGTCAGGATTTCGGGATCCTGAACTTCTTCGTAAGTCTGGCGATTGATTTCGTTGATGGCCTCGATGGTACTTTTGCGAATGTCGCGATTCATGCCGCTGGGATCGCTGACGTAAAGTACCGGATCGCCACCCGTGCGGCACTGCACGCCCTGATAGACACTGGGCAGGAACCCGCTGCCCCACACACTTTTGCCGGCGTCAGGCTGCTTGCCACCGGAGGCGAGTACGATAAAGCCCGGCAGGTTTTGGTTTTCGGAGCCCAGACCATATACCGACCAGGCCCCCAAACTGGGGCGTCCGAGGCGTGGGCTTCCCGTGTGCATCAGGAGTTGCGCGGGAGCGTGGTTGAACTGGTCGGTGTACATTCCCTTGACGAAGGTGATCTCGTCGGCAACTGATTGAAGGTAAGGTAGATAGTTGGAAATCCAGGCGCCCGACTGCCCGTGCTGCGCAAACTTTCCCTGCGGGCCGAGCATCTTGGGTACGCCCTGAATGAAGGCGAATTTTTTCCCTTCCAGAAACTCCGCCGGACAGTCTTTGCCGTGGTACTTTTCCAGTTCTGGCTTGTAGTCGAAGAGTTCGAGCTGGGAGGGGGCACCCGCCATGTGAATGTAAATCACGCGCTTGGCTTTGGGCGCAAACTGCGGCATCCGTACGGCCATCGGGTCGTCGGGGAGGGCCGGCGCGGCAGTTTCGGAGCCGGAAGTACCACAACTGCCCAGTAGCGAACCCAGGCCGATAGCCCCCAAGCCAAATCCGCATTCTTTCAGGAAGTGTCGGCGGGTTTGACGTTGCAGTTCGGCGTGTTGGAATTCTTTGAGCAGGTTATTCATAATCAGTGGATTTTCAGCTACTTTCCCAGTTTAACGGCTATCGGGAAAAGAAAGTTTTTCTGTGATTCTAATCTACAAATTGAAAGCTCTGTTGATTGATTTGTCAGTAGTGACCTCAATCGGTTGATTTTTCAACAGAGCTGGCGTGGTCTTTAATCACGTACCAACTGTTCCCGCTTTTCTTCAGGTCATAACTCACAATCATGCGATTGAAATAAGGCTTGCCATACCGCTCGGGTTCACGGTACACGATTTCGGTAATGGCCATACCCAGGCTGTCAGCAATCTCAGTGGTCAGAATTTTCGTCTCAAAAGTCCAGGTAGTGTCCTGAAACCATTCCTGGTGGTACTTCATGAATTCGTCCACCGTATTGGTGATTTCGGTTTGGGGCAAAATCAGCACCATTTTTCCATCGGGCGAAAGCGTGGATTTCAACGTGGCCAGATCCTTGTTGGCGACCGCGCCGAGGTGCTTCTGCATCGTGGTCCTGAATGCTTCCTCGTTTTCCTGCCGGGCCTGAGGGGTACTGGTGTCATTTTGAGAATTTGACTGACAGGAGCTGAACACAAATAATGTACCCCAACTCAGCATCAGGCCAATGAGAGTGCAACTAGTTGTATTGAGATTTCTGCGCATGATTTTGTCAATTATCCCATCAAAACATGTCATCTAGTATTGCCAGGGAGGCTTCCTCGAGGTGAAGAGTAAGAGATTACCCTATCTTAACCTCCTTCCCCGTCTTGGCGGCTTCGTAAATGGCCTCCACCACTTTAATATCGCGCATGCCCTCTTCGCCCGGAGCAATCAGGGGCTTGTTTTGCATGATGGCCAGCGCATCGTCGTCCATTTGGTTAGCCTGCTGATTGTTGAGCGGGACAGGAATGTTGATGACGCCGCCTGAGTAAGTACCCTTGTTGCCGCTATAAGATGAAAATGGCTCCATCATCAATGTACCCTTCTCATAGTTTACTTTGAGGAAGTTAGAGTTGATTCCGAAGCTGGCAGTACAGTTGGAAAGGGCTCCGCTGGGGAAATGCATCTGATACATGGATGTTTCCTCCACCTCGTGGTAGATTTCGGGACGATTGTTGAAAAAATGCGCCGTCACCAGCATGGGTTCTTCCCCAATCGCATGGCGCGCACCCTGAATGGAATATACGCCCATGTCGCCCATGACACCGCCTCCCATGTCCTTTTTCTGCTTCCAGTGCGTGGTGCGGTTGTCCACATACGCCGCCGCGCAGTTTACCAGGCGCGGTTTGCCCAAAGTACCTTCTTTGGCGAGTTTCATCCAGGCCTGCATGTTAGGATCGTGCAGGTTGCGGTAGCCGATGGCCAGTTTCTGCTTGTTTTTCTCGCAGGCTTCGATCATCGCCTTGCAATCCGCCACGGTAGGGGCCATCGGCTTCTCGCACCAGACATGCTTGCCGGCTTTGGCCGCTCGCACCACGTACTCGCGGTGCATGGAGGGTGGTAGTACCACGTACACCACGTCAATGTCGGGGTTGTTGGCGATTTGGTCGAAGGTCTGGTAGTTGTAAATGTTTTTATCCAGAATCTTATACTTCTCCTTCCAGGCCTCGGCTTTGGCAGGTGTTCCCGTCACGATGCCCGCGAGGTAACAGTTTTTGGTGAGTTGCAGGGCGGGGGCCAGCAGGTCGGTGCTGTAGTATCCCAGGCCCACCAGCGCAACGCCCAGCTTGTCCTTGGCTTTGGTGCGGCCGATCACATAAGGAGAGAAGGCGGCGGTAGCGGCCAGGCCCGCTCCGGCCGTCAGGAAATTACGGCGAGTGTAGAGAGTAGTTGAGTTTTTATCATTCATTGTTTCGCGTGTTTTTCTGGTAAAAGTAAAGTTCATCATAGTCTTACTATGTCTGACTTTTTTCGGAATAGCTGTTAAAGTGGTTTTTTATAAGAAATAAATATTTTTTTGCAGTAAAAGTAGAAATAGTATTTATTGTCGCTTTAACACTAATACATAAACCCGTTTCAACTATGAAAAGAAAATTTCCTCTCAAAAACCTATTGACCTTGGGGTTAGCGCTAATGCTAAGCTTTACAGGCGTGGCTCAAGTCAGCCGTGTGTCTGGAACGGTGACAGCCGCCAAAGACAATCAAGCTTTACCGGGCGTTTCCGTGCTGGTCAAAGGGACCAATACGGGCACGACCACCGATGCCGATGGTAAGTTTTCCGTGAATGCTGTGCAGGACGCTACGCTGGTATTTAGCTTTATCGGCTATGGTACCAAGGAAGTACCTCTGAACAACCGTTCCATGGTGGACGTGACGCTGGACGAAAGCTCCACTGCGCTCAACGAAGTAGTCGTGACTGCCCTTGGTATCAAGAAAGAGTCCAAGAAACTCGGCTATTCTACCACGACTGTCGGCTCGGAAGCCATCACGGTCAACCGGACGCCCAACTTTATCAATACCCTGCAGGGTAAAATCGCGGGCGTGAATATTACCAGTCTGGGTACCGGGCCGGGCGGTACTTCCAAAATCCGCATCCGGGGCCAGTCGTCGTTTTCGGGCCAGAACTCACCGCTTATTGTGGTAAACGGTGTACCCATCGACAATACCAACTTCGGTACCAATCCCGGTAACCAGGCATCGGATGGTGCCATCGCCGTGCGAGGCGGGGGTAATACCTCCGACGGCGGCGACGGCCTGAGCAGCATCAACCCCGACGACATCGAGAGCATGACGGTACTGAAAGGTGCCACGGCGGCGGCCCTCTACGGCTCCCGGGCCAAGGACGGGGTCATCATGGTCACGACCAAAACGCGCGGCGATGGCCGGGGCATTGGTGTTAGCTACAACTCCAACTTTACAGTCGATACACCTCTCGATTTTACGGACTACCAATACGAATATGGACAGGGCGAGACCGGTATACGGCCCACAACGCCAAACCCGACTTCGGGACAATGGTCGTTCGGCGAGAAAATCGTACCCGGTATGACACAGGTACTGTTCGACGGCGTGACCGTTCCTTATGAGGCACAACGGAACGTCATTCGCAAGTTTTATCGTAATGGCACCAACTTCAATAACACGCTTTCGCTTTCGTCAGGCGGAGATAAAGGCGGGTTCAACCTGTCGCTGGCCAACATGGACAACAAGGGCATCATGCCCAACAATACTTTCAACCGCAAGACGGTCAACCTGGGTTTTGCCTATGATCTTTCCAAGCATCTCAGCGTGACGGGCAACATCAACTACTCCAACGAGTACAACAAGAACCCGCCCGTAGTTGCCGAGCAGGACAACTCAGCCCCGACCTCGCTGATGAACATGGCTAACACTATGCCGCTGGATCTGCTGGACGAGAAAAAGTACAATGCCGATGGCGATGAGTTTGTCTATTCCCGTTTCCGGAACCGCACCAACCCCTATTGGGTGCTGGCCGAGCAAATGCAGAACATCCGCCGTGACCGGATTTTCGGCAATATTGCCGTTCGTTACAAGTTTACCGACTGGCTCTACGCGCAGGTACGGGTAGGGCAGGACTACTGGTCGCGTGACCAGGACTACACCAACCAACCGACCGGCAAGGCTTCATTGGGACCTGCGCCCGAAGGGTTTGTCAACGGCATCTACACGCAGGAAGCCCGGCGTTTCCGCGAGATTAACAAGGATTTTCTCATCGGAGCCAACCGCAAATTCGGCGTTTTCGGGGTGGATTTGACGCTGGGAGGCAACCAGATGTCGCGCCGCGCCGACCTGAACAGCGTTCAGGTCACCGACTTTGTCGTTCGGGATCTGTACACGGTGCAGAATGGCCGGGTGAAGGACCCTTTGTACAGCTTGTCGGAGCGGGCGGTCAACTCCCTCTACGGGGCCGCCGAATTTTCGTACAAAGATTTTCTTTATATAAACGTCACCGCCCGAAACGACTGGTTTTCGACACTGGCCCCTGCCAACCGCAGCATCCTGTATCCATCCATTTCGGGTAGTTTTGTATTCTCTCAGGCATTGGCCGATATCCTCAACTGGCTGAGTTTCGGTAAGGTACGGGTCGCCTACGCCGAAGTAGGTAGCGATACCGACGTTTCGCCCTACTCCAACAACCTTTTCTACGGGATCAACGCCAACCTGTTCCCCAACGTAGCGGGCGCCGCCCAGCCCGTGGGCAACATTACGAGCTCCACGGTACCCAACGCCAATCTGAAACCTATGCGGACGAGTGAGTCCGAAGTAGGTCTGGAACTGAAAATGTTCAACAACCGCGTGGGAGTGGACTTTGCCATGTATCGCAAAATCACCGAAGACCAGATCGTGGCCGCCCAGATTTCCAACGCTTCCGGCTTCAGTACTACACTTATCAACAGTGGCCGCAGCCGAAATCAGGGATTGGAATTGCTGCTGAATTTCGGCATCGTGCGCAGCAATGATTTCAGTTGGGACTTTACCTTCAATGGTTCATATAACGAAACGAAGGTACTCAGCCTGTTGACCGACACCCCGGGTGAGCGAATCACGGTGGGTACGCACGTCTTCAACGGTGAACTGCGGCAGGTGGTGGGCGAGCCGATGGCTTCGCTTTATGGCTTTGGCTATCTGCGCAATGATCAGGGCCAAATCGTATACAGCGGAAACGGCGTCGCCAAGCGTACCCCGTCTCTGATTTCATTCGGTTCGGCCATTCCCAAATGGGTGGGCGGTTTTACCAATACCCTGAATTATAAAGGGATCAACCTTTCATTCCTGATCGACTTCAAGCTGGGCCACAATATGATGTCCGGTACCAACTTCAATGCCACCCGCCACGGCCTACATAAGCAAACACTGCCAGGCAGAGACCAGGGTGGTATCGTCGGGGAGGGCGTGAATGAACAGGGCGAACCCAACACCGTGAAGGCACCGGTGCAGCAGTATTGGGAAGTGGTGCGTTCGCTGGCTCTGGTGGAGCCAATCATTTATAACGCTGGTTTCTGGAAATTGCGCCAGGTCACGCTGGGTTACGATTTCTCGAAGTACCTCCCTGCCAAATCGCCACTCAAAGGCTTGCGCCTAAGCTTCGTGGCCAACAACGTGCTGATGCTCAAAAAATGGGTGCCTAACATCGATCCTGAGTCATTCGGCTACGGTTCAGACAACATCGTGGGCCTGGAATCAACGGGACTACCCACGACCCGGAGCATGGGCTTTAACCTGAATGTTAAGTTTTAAAATCAATTTGGAATTAGTGAATATCGGAATTAGTGAATAATAAATTTCATAGTGTGGACGATCATCTTGATTGAAAGCCTACTCAACTAATTCCGACATTTCAACATTCCATAATTCACTAATTGAAATTATGAAAAAGCTACTAATATTATCCGGCATTACGCTATGCCTGTTTACGACGTCCTGTGATCAGGGCTTCGATGAGCTGAACACCAACCCGACGGCGGCCACGACAGTCAACCCGGCTTTCCTGCTAAACAACGCGGTGATCAATTCTTCACATGTCAACACGACTTTGCAGTACGACATGAGTATCGTGCAGCAGACGGTCACGCCCAACTCCGGTGTGTTGGCAGGCGCAAATTTCAACCAGGACAACCGGGATTACACCCAGCAGAACTGGTTGCGGTACTTCCCTGAGGTGATCCGCTACACCAAGACGGCCATCGACCTGGCTTCAAAAGACCCCGCCCGGAGCAATCTGGTGAATATGGCCCGTATCTGGCAGGCTCATGGTTTTATGGTACTTACCGATACTTACGGTGATATCCCTTACTCCGAAGCGGGAGTAGGTTTTATCGATGGAAACACCAAGCCTAAATACGACGCGCAAGAGGCTATTTACAAGGACATCATCAAGGAACTCACTGCTGCCTCCGCCGCTCTGGATGCCTCTAAGCCGAAGGAGAATGCCGATATTCTTTATCAGGGGGATATTGCCAAATGGAAAAAGCTGGGGTACTCCCTGCTGTTACGCGCCGGAATGCGGCTGACCGAAGTGGACCTGACCCTTGCTCAGGCGACAGTGAAGGCGGCCTTTGCGGGCGGCGTGATTGAGGATAACGCCAACAACGCCGTGATCCGGCACAATGCCAACTACCAGAATAGCTTGGGTAGTATCCTGAACGGTACCGAGGCCAACAACTACTATCTGGCTGCCCCCTTCGTGAATTACCTGAAAAGCAACGACGACCCCCGCCTGGGGTCCATCGCGGTTCGTTACGTCAATGCCGCCTCCGGGCCGCAGCAAATTCCGGCCAATGCGGTCATCGATCCGAAAGTGCAAATAGGAATGCCTTTTGGCTTCGATAATGGTGGCATTGTGGCCCAGGCTATTAAGGAGGGGCTAACCAGTTTTTACGCGTACAGCCAAATCGACAAAACACGGCTGGCCAAGCAACAGGCGCCCATGTTCCTGGTTACTGCCGGGATGAATAAACTGTACCTGGCCGAGGCCGCACAGCGCGGCTGGATCACGGGTTCCGCCGCTGATTATTTCAGCGCGGGTATCCGGGCGCACATGGAGCAAATGGCACTTTACGACGAGCGTTCGGCCATTCCCAAGGCTGCCATCGATGCCTATATCGCGACTCATCCCCTTGTGGCTGCTACGGCTTTGGAACAAATTAACACGCAGTATTGGGTAGCTTCATTTATGAACGGACCGGAGTCTTTTGCCAACTGGCGGCGTAGCAGCTTCCCAAAACTGACGCCAAACCCATTTCCCGGTAAGTCGATCAAGGGCAATTTTATCAACCGCCTGACGTACCCTAACTCGGAAATCTCAGTAAACAGCGAGAATGTACAGGCCGCCATTAGCCGCATGGGAGCCGATGACCTCGACACCAAGGTATGGTGGGATAAATAATTAGGTTTGAATGAGAGATTGAGAGAATGAGTGAATAAATTTGGCGCAAGCAATGTTCGCTCATTCTCTTAATCACTAATTCTCAATTTAAGTGACGAATCCTGAAATAATTGAAGCTCTCGAGCTGACTACCCGCCTGCTGGAACTACACGGAGCCGACACCTTCAAAATAAGAGCCTACGGCGCGGCGGCTTTCAATCTGGATAAATTGACCAACCAACAGATCGCCGGACTCTCGTTCGGCGATCTTGTTAAAATTCAAGGTGTTGGGAAAGGCGTGGCCGGAAAGATCATTGAGCTCATCGAAAAGGGTAGTTTCCAGGAACTCGACGAACTTCTGGAAAGTACACCGCCGGGGGTACTTGAGATGTTCAAAATCAAGGGCATCGGCCCCAAAAAAATAGGGGTACTTTGGCGCGACCTGGGCGTCGAGACCATTGCCGAACTGGAAGCTGCCTGCGAGAACGGTAGTGTGGCGAAACTTAAAGGTTTTGGTGAAGGTACCCAGCAGAAAATTCTGGATTCGATGGCCTTTCTGCGCAGCCAAAAAGGGAAGCTGCGAATGAATCAGGCCGAAACGCTCTCGCAGCTGGTTCTAGATGTTCTGGAGCAAAACTTCGACCGCGTGGAGGTGGCGGGCGAAGTGCGCCGCAAGACCGAAGCCGTCGAAACGCTCCGCTTTCTGATTCCTGCCGACTCGCCCGTGGCTGTACAGGAGGTACTTTCCAAAATTGAAGTTCTGCATCAGGATATTAAAAATTCCACGCCTTTTGTGTGGCGGGGTAAGGCGTTTGATCAGGATATTCTGGTGGAAATTGTCTCAGTTACTACCGCTAAAATTGAGAACGAACTTTTCATACGCAGTAGCGCGGAAGGCCATCTGGCTCATCCATCTGCCGAGGGCCGCTCGTTGTTACAAATCGCCCGGGCCGAAGCGGTAGCATCGGAAGAAGAAATTTACGAAAAAGCCGGACTACCCTTTATCGTTCCCGAAATGCGCGAGGGCTACGGCGAGTTTTTCTGGGCTGAAAAGCATACGCCTGCCGACCTCGTGACCTGGGATGACCTCAAAGGTATCCTGCACAACCACAGTACTTATTCCGACGGAAACAACAGCCTCGAAGAAATGGCGACTTTCTGCCGCGATCTGGGCTTCGAGTACCTGGGTATTGCCGACCACTCCCAAACCGCCGCTTACGCCAACGGCCTCCGTCCTGACAAAGTACGGCAGCAACACGCCGAAATCGACCAACTCAACGCCCGCTTCGCCGCCGAAAACCCTGCAAAACCTTTCAAAATCCTGAAAGGCATCGAATCCGACATTCTCGGTGATGGGATGCTGGACTACGCCGACGACGTATTAGGTACTTTCGACTACGTGGTGGCCTCTGTCCATAGCAATCTGACGATGTCACTGGAAAAAGCGACGGAGCGTTTGCTGACCGCCATCGCCAATCCCTATACGACCATTCTTGGCCACCCGACGGGACGGTTACTTCTTTCGCGAGACGGTTACCCGATCGACTACCGGGCCATCATCGATGCCTGCGCCGAGCACAACGTCATTATGGAAATAAACGCCAGTCCCTGGCGACTCGACTTGGATTGGCGGTGGATTGGCTACTGTCTGGAAAAAGGCGTCAAACTGAGTATCAACCCCGATGCCCACAGCACGCAAGGGTACTTTGACATGCACTATGGCGTAGCGATGGGCCGCAAAGGTGGACTGACCAAGGATATGACTTTCAATGCGTTGTCGTTGGGAGAAATGGAAGAGTACCTGATTAGCAAAAGAAAAAGTTTTAATTAATCAGAATTCATTCATTTTTTAGAAAAACTCTCCTCCGAAAACTTCGCGCCCACCGGCGGGCGGTACTTTTGGAATGGTATCTTCAATAGATTCTTGATGCGACCATTTTCATGCGGCGCCATATGTGTATCGATGCCATACACCAGCTTGTCGCCGTCTTCCCGCGCAAAAGTCCCAAACAGTCGATCCCAGACCGAGAAAATATTGCCGTAATTCGTGTCCGTGTAGGGTTGCACGTAATGGTGGTGAACGTGGTGCATGTTGGGCGTCACGATGATCCAGCTAAGTACTTTGTCGACCGAGTCGGGTAGATTGATATTGGCGTGATTGAATTGGGATAAAGCCACCGATAGCGCCTGGTACAGAAACACCAACCACATGGGTGCGCCCGTAAGTACCACGGCGGCAGTCGTGAACACGAAGCGGAACACGCTTTCGCCGGGATGGTGGCGGTTGGCAGTAGTTGTGTCCACATGGGTGTCGGTGTGGTGAATAAGGTGAAAGCGCCACATCCACTTTACTTTGTGCTCGGTCCAATGCACGAAGTACGCGCCGATGAGGTCAAGGAGCAGCATTCCCACCAAAGCGTAAGCCCAGAGCGGCATTTCGGGCAGCCATTGCAGCAGCCCGAAGTCGTGGGCAATGGCCCAGTCACTGGATTTGACCAATACGAAGGCCATCGCGAAGTTGATGATGATGGTCGTGATGGTGAAGAAAATATTGATCCCGGCGTGTTTCCATTTGTTGTACTTAAACCGAAAAAGCGGCAAAGCTCCCTCAATAAGCCAGAACAAAGTGATGCCCCCCACCAGAATCGCGCTGCGGTGAGTGGATGGAATGGTAGCGAAGTAATCAGCTAGTTGTTGCATATGGAAGAATACATTTTTGGTCGCTCCGGGCTGTTCAGACGTTCGCTTAAAATATCTGTGATTTGAACAAAAATAATATTTTATAAAACGTTTTCTATCCTGAAATATGAAATTGCAGGTCATGAATTTGCGGAAAAACTACGGCACCCATGAGGTACTTTCTATACCCGAGTGGAGCATCGGCGAGGGCATCTATTGGATTCAGGGCGAAAACGGGGCCGGGAAGTCTACTTTGTTCCGCACCTTGGCGGGGATGCTGCCCTTTGAAGGAAAGGTAGTTTTAGAACAGAAATTTGACCTGAAAAAAGATGCCGTTGCCTACCGGCTGCGGCTGAACCTCGGCGAGGCTGAGCCCTTGTACCCGTCGTTCCTGACGCCCGCCGACCTGCTGGGTTTCGTGGCTGAGGCCAAGAAAAATCCCATCGGACAAGTAGAAGAATTGGTAGAAGCCTTTGGCATCAACTACCTGGATCAGCCAATGGGTTCCTGTTCGAGTGGTATGGTTAAGAAGACTTCGCTGGCGTTGGCATTTCTCGGTGAGCCGAGCATCATCATTCTGGATGAGCCGCTGATCACCATCGATCTGGAAGCTCGCGGCAATTTATTTGCGCTTATCAAAAAGTACCATGCGCGGGGCGTGGCGTTCCTGCTGTCTTCCCATCAGCCATTTGCGGACGATGATCTGCCCGTTACCGGAGGGTTTGCGCTTCAAAACCGTACTTTGGTTGCCCTATAAATATGAAAGTACTGCTCCTTTCTACCGTCCGCGAATTTTATCGTCAGCGGGCGGGATTCTTTCTGGTCGTGATTTTCATCCTATTCGGATTCCTGACCGGACGGGAACACTACGCCTTTGCCCACTTCTTCCTGACCGACGAATGGGGGATGAGTGCTCTGCTTGTCGCCTGGGTCGCCTATACATTGCTTTGCGCCCAGTTTCTAGCCCATCAGTTGACCCGCCCCGAGTACGTCATTTTACATAGTACTTTCCTATGGCCACCGTGGAAGCGGATGAGGCGGCTAATGGTTATGGCGCTGGGCTTCATCCTGCCCTTGATTTTTTACGGAATTTATGTTCTAACCATCGCCCGCCAGGAAAATATACTGAAACGAACCTGGCCCATTTTTCCTTACTGGTTGCTGCTAAGTCTGGTTCTGGTGGCGGTGGCCGAGTGGCGTTTACGGAATCCTGACATTGCCACCGCTACCAAAATCGCTTTCCGACTGCCATTTCGTCGTCCGGCTAACTTCATCTTCTGGACGCTGGAATGGCTGCTGCGCGAGCGTGGCTTCACCCTGCTACTGAGCAAAGCAGGCGTGTTCTTGTTCATGATTGCCGCTCTAGTATACGATAGCACTGGAACCTACGACCTGCGGCTACCCGCCGTAGGTTTTACGTTGGCGTATTTGCTCAATGCGGGACTTTCCTACGAACTATACCGCTGGGAGAACGAGATTTGGCTTTGGGGGAAATCGCTGCCATTTGGAAAAACAACCCGCTTCGGGCGAATTCTGATTTTACACGCAATTCTGCTGCTGCCCGAAGCATTTCTGGCGGTCAGCTACGGTACCCGCCTCGAATGGTACGAACTGGCGCAGCTTTATGCCCTTGGGGTAAGTACCTTGCTTCTTTACCATGCCCAACTTTATCGGCGCCAGCTGCTCTTGGAAGAAACCCTGCAAACCGTGGCGATCGGCTTCATTATCCTTACCTTAGTCATACTATACAAAATACCCGTTGCGCTGCTGGCCCTGATTCTGCTGAGTGGAGCCTGGCTGGGCTGGCGACGCTGGTACGGATAACCAAAGTATTCAATCTTTTTCCAGAGCTGAAAGTCTTTTTTCCAACGCTACGATGTACAGTGTCAACTCCTCGATTTTTTCCATTTGTTTGGAAACAATTTTGTTGAGTTCAGTGCCTTCGGTCGCCATCTGCTGCGCCGAAGGAATACCGGGAAGGCGTTTGTGAACGCGCACGAACCTTTCCAGTTCCGGCAAGGGAAGCAGAGAGTAATTTTTTTCAAAAACCCGGTCGGCCCAGTCGGCGGCAGTAGCGACCCGCAGCCGGGGGTGTGCAAGAAAGACTTCACCATTTTCATCGACACCGAGGATTTTCCCGTCGTTGTTTTTTTGGGCAAACTGAGAAAGCACCAAAGCCGATGCACCCGATGGGCTGTCTCCAATAACTACCCGGGTAGTGCCGCCTCCCAGCACCAGCGTATTTTCGGCTCCCTCCGCTATGGTGGAACCTATGCCGAGGGCCATGTTTTCGTGTTCGTCCCAGTGCAGGAAAGGCTGGCCGCGCAGCCGCAGGGAATTGTCGAAGGCCAAAAAATTGACATTGCCCCGAATCGTAAAGCGTTCGTTGGGGTAAGCCGTACCGATGCCCACTTTTACATTACTGGTGTCGCCCAGTACCAGGCCATCGCTGACACCCACTTGGGCCAGGTACCCGATGGCTGTAGTGCGTTGCAGCGTAGTGCTGTTCGCGCCGGTGCTGTTGGCCAGGTAGCCAAGGAAAGTGTTTCTCGCGCCATTAGTGTTGTTGCCGCCTGCTCCATTGCCCACAAATGTATTACGATTTCCTTGCAGGTTATTGTAGCCGGTCTGGTGTCCCACGAATACGTTGTAGCTGGCATTGGTGTTGTTTCCGGCTTCGAATCCCAGGTAAGCATTGGCGATTCCATTCGTATTCTTGATACCAGCCCGGGCGCCGATGAAGGAATTTTCGTAGCCCGTGGTGTTTGCTCTTCCGGAATTATCGCCGAAGAACGAATTATAGTCCCCAGTGGTGCTATAGAAACCGGCCTCACCCCCAAAATACGAATTATGGTTTCCGCTTTTGTTGGTTCCGCCGGCAGATCTACCCACAAAAGTGTTTTGGTCGCCCGTTGAATTGGCATACCCGGCATAGCCTCCCACAAATGTATTGTCGCTGCCCGAAGTGGTTTGCTGCGCCGTGCGGCTCCCGATCGCTACATTGTAATCGCCTGAAATAGTGGCATATCCGTTTTGCGGACCTATCAGGGTATTTTCATTTCCTTCGAGCGTGGTGGCTGGATTTATTATTTTAAGATTAAACTGTGATTGTGCTGCGGTCGGAAACACAGAAAATGTCGTGCAAGCCATAAGTAGGACGGTTTTATAAAAGCGATTCATGGTAGTATGTCCGTTTAGGTTAGAAATGAATGGGTATCTTTGCGAGGTATTGTGCGGCTGAACCTACGAAGAAAAAAGCCTAAATTGCTAATTTTCAACCCCTTTTTATTGTACGGCACCCTTTGCGCCCGCTTACTCTACACCTATTTTTATCTGACACTCCGTTTTCACTAATTCACCATTACAATGACTCCCCAAAAAACCGGCGACGGTGGCATCATCCTTACCAGCGCCGAAGATTTGCTGAACTGGGCGCGGCTCTCATCGCTGTGGCCGATGGGCTTCGGCCTCGCCTGCTGTGCGATCGAGATGATGGCGACTTTCGCCTCACATTATGATTTGGAACGGTTCGGTATATTTCCCCGGCCCTCCCCCCGGCAGTCCGACGTCATGATCGTGGCCGGTACTGTTACCTTCAAAATGGCCGACCGCGTCCGGCGGCTTTACGAGCAGATGCCCGAGCCGCGCTACGTGATTTCGATGGGAAGCTGTTCGAACTGCGGCGGACCTTACTGGGAACACGGTTACCATGTGGTAAAAGGCGTGGACCGCATTATCCCGGTAGATGTGTACGTGCCGGGTTGCCCGCCACGCCCCGAGGCGTTGATTGGGGGCTTTATGAAATTACAGGAAAAGATTCGCGGCGAGCATCCCCTGAGTCAGAATAAGCCTGCACCCACTTTGTTACTGCAAATGGAGGCTGAGGAAGAAGCCAAAGTATGATTTAAGTTCTCTTAAAAACTGATCTCTTTCATTTATTTAGAATAATTTCAAATAGGCTTGGGACTTGCTCGGAGAATCCCTATTTTTGTGCTGTTCATTTTTGAAAAAAGGGAATAATTCTTCGTGCATTTGACTAACGAACTATACCAAACTGCCAAAGGTACTTCCTGGCAGTGCGACCTCACAAACCGGATTCATCTGCAATTCGGGGAAACGCATATCGCATTTAAGATGCGTGATTTTTCTGTCTTCCAGCGCAAAATAACGGCGGTCAATATTCACGAACGTCTCTATGACCTTTCAGATGACGGAGACTTTGAAATAATTGAAGCACCTCAACACGGGCTATCGTTGCAACTCACCCTTTGCGATCTTATTCAATTGCGCGAACTTCTGGATGGTACGAAATTTGCCCTCAAACTCAACAGCCTGCTGCATGAGGCTTTAGGCGTTGTGTCGTTGGTATAGAATTAGCACCTCTTTATTAAGACCAATTATATATTTGCTTAGTCATGAGATGATTAAGAACTATTCTTGGCTCTTTTTTATTTCTGAATGAAGATTACATTAACCTTATATTTGACATGAAAGATCTGGTAAGATTGCATACTTCTTTAACAGAAGACATAGAAATGGCGCTGAACGCGCAGTGTAAAATGGAAGCTGAGGCTTCATTAAAGTACCTGGCAATGGCCGCCTGGCTGGATCGCAACGGGTACGACTACTCGGCGGGCTATCTTTATGCCCAGGCGGAGGAGGAGCGCGAGCATTTTCTGAAAATATTCAAGTACATCACCGAAGTAGGCGGCACGGCTGTCACGCCTACCCCTAGCGAAGTGCAGCAGGAATTCGCTTCGCTGCGCGATGTCTTTGAAACCGCCCTGCAGAGCGAAATTGCCGTAACGCATTCCATCAACCGAATCGTGGCTAAGTGCAGGGAACTGAATGACTATGCCACCGAAGAATTCATGATGTGGTACGTCCGTGAACAGCGCGAGGAAGAGCGCAACGCCCGCCGGGTCATGGAACTGTTCGATCTGATCGACGCCGATAGCGCTACCGGGAAATTCATTCTGGATCAGGAAATCGGAAAAGTGGGAGGTACTTTGAGTTGATGGGCAGGGTAGGTTATGGCGAAAGTCGTAACGTCGGCCCATAGACACGATACCCGTACGTTAAAAAAAGGAGCCACAATCGGCTCCTTTTTTAGGTAATGTGCTCTTTGAAAAGCTGTTGGATTTGTTTCTCTGTGACTTCGGTATACCACGCATTGGCGGGCTGAAAACAAATGACCGGCGCTTGCTTGCACCGATCGGTGCAGCTCATCTTGACGAGCTCCACTTCATTTTTTAATCCATTTTCTTTGATCGCCTCCTTGCAGAGTTTTCTGATCTCGGAATATTTTCCGCACTTTTTTCCGTCACAAATAAAAATTGTCTTCTCCGGGAAGCCCGATTTGCCCATAGGTTTTTATTTTCAAGATTTGTAAAAAAACAAACGTCCGCCCGTTAAGTTCGGCTTTAGTTATCTTTGTCGTATGAATTTTACCGATATTTATTTGCATTTGACCGAACGAGTGGGCGAAGAGGCCTTTACTCAGGCCGTGGCGGATGCGCCACAACCCTTTCTGGTCGTGGTGCCGGATCGTTTAACGGAGGTTGCTGAGTTGCTTTTTCGTGACGAGCGGCTTTTTTTCGATCAGTTGAGTTGCCTGACTGCTCTGGACAATGGCCCCGAGGCTGGTGCATCGGTGGCCGGAGCGCCGGTCGGAACGATGGAGATACTCTATCATTTCAATTCCATTCCTTACGGGCACTCAATGGTTCTGAAGGTAGTTTTGGCCCGAAATCAGGAAGGCGAGCCACTGCCCGAAGTACCCACGCTGAGCCACCTCTGGCGCACTGCCGACTGGCACGAGCGCGAAGCCTATGACCTGCTGGGAATCCGGTTCACGGGTCACCCTGACCTGCGGCGCATTCTGTTGCCGACGGACTGGCAAGGCCATCCACTTCGGAGAGACTACGTGGAACAGGATTTGTACCATGGAATCAAAGTGAGTTACGAATGAGAAATTATGAATGATGAAATGCCCGGGTTTTTTAAGAGCCTTTTTGTAGCGTTTGTTTTAGTTGTTTCCGTTTTACTGAGCAGGGGGGCTTCTGCCCAGCCGGATTCGGTGGTCATTAGCGGGCGGGTACTTAACCTTACCCCGCGGCTGTACCGGGAAGCTCCGGCGATCACTTTTACCCGAAACAATATACTGCAACCCCAAAGCGAACTGACGCGGCAGGCGCCGTTGCAGGCCGATGGTAGTTTCACGATCACGATGCCGCTGATTTATCCGCAGGAGGAAGTGTATCTGGATTATGGCGGCAAAGTTTATACAACTTTTCTGGCCGCTCCGGGCGAGCTGCAACTCACCTTCGATGCTGACTCGATGTACAAGGCCAAGCGGCTGTTCTACTACGCGGGCGTCAACGCCGGGGCCAATAATCAGTACATCCAGTATATGACGGAAGAAGGGCGGTTGATGAAGCAGAACAAACGGTACGGCGAAGCCTTTTTCGATACTTTCTGGGATTTGGATGCTGGCGATGCCCGTCAGGCTTTGCAGCGTCGCGCTGACCTGCGGATGTCTGCTCTGCTGCCGCTCTCGCAAAAAGGCGGCGTGTCGCCGGATCTACGGAAGTGGGTAGAAGCAATTGTGAGCGAGGAACAGCTCTCTGCACTGTACGAACATGCCCTCGTTACCGATACGGAAGTAAACAAGGCCACCGAAGATAGTTTGCGCCGCCTGGCTGCGGGTGTAATGACCTTTCAGCGGGTGCAGTGGGTAGTGCGTTTTGGCGATTACGCCGACCGCCTGCTCGAAAAGCGGGCTTACCAGAATCCGACGCGTTCCAAGTCTTTGCGGGTGGAGACGATGGCTGAGCTAATTAAGCGTTACATTAAACCGCTTTCGGCGGAGGAAACCGGACGGCTGAATAGCATGATCCAGCAGGGAAGCGCTACGACGAGCGAACTGGATTTTCTCAACAGACTCTATGCCCGGGACCGCCGCACGATGGACCTGGTGACCTTGATTGAAAAAAAGAACCGAGCCTACGCAGACGAATTTGGCCAAACCGCCACTGACCTGCTAAACGCCCGGCTGCTGGTGCAGCGGTTTTACCAATTATCGCTGTCGGAGCAGGAGTTGCTTTATGATTATATCAAAACCAAAATCGAAGTCCCGGCCATTGCGCAATCGTTGAATGAATTATATCAACTGGAAGTCAAGGACAGCCTGTACATAAGGCTCATTGGGCAAAGAACAGACCTGACCGCTACACCCACCGAAGTACTGAGTGGCATCTGGCTTTCGCAGTCGCGGGACAACGGAAAGGATTGGCTGAAAAATATCCAGCAGCTTTACGGTGGCAGGACGCTCTACGTCCTCAAATGGAATCTCTTCGACGACCAAAGCCGCAACGAGGTACTTTACGCACCGGCTCTCCGCGCCCAACTACCCGCTGATGTTGAGTTTCTGTACATCCACTTGCCGGACACCGAAACGGTGAACAGCCCCGAACTGTGGAAGAAATTCATTGTCCGGAATAAGCTGAAAGGCGTTCATATGTTCGTCAACGAAAGCCAGGCGGCGCAGTTGATGTTCAAACTCAATCCGCTGGCCTACTCTACTTACAGCATCATCGCCCCCAATGGAAAGTACTACTCGCGCAATGCTCAATCACCGAGTAACGGCCAACGGGCTGCACAGGCGATTTTAGATGCGCGAAGGGGAAGGTAGTTTGGAAGGAGATCTCTTTCGATTTGTATTCGTAGGATATCGACTGGTATGAACCGATTTAAGTGGTGTTTTCTGGTTGTCTTTCTGCTGCCAATTACCGCGCGGGCCACGGTGACGGATGCAAACTACCTCGTCAGAGGCGATGATACGCTCAGGCTTCTCACTTATCCATTGGTTCGGTACGCTCAGTTAGCTGAGGTAAGAGATGACAGTGCCCGAAGCCAACAGTTTTATGAGGCGCTAAGTGGCGGAATTGGCACAATCGGGTACTGGGAATTGTCACATGATACGTTGTACCTAACCCGACTATTTGTATACAAAGGCTCTGGCGTGAACCTCCCGGTTGATTTGGCGCTGCTTTTCCCCAATCGCTACTCCGGCGGAAAAGTACGGGCCGACTGGGTGGAAGGCGAACTAATGATTCCCGTTGGGGAGCTGATTCATTACTATGGAACACCGGCCAATTCGTCCTATGAAGGGGAAATCATATTGACCATGAAGGATGGTACTTTGGTAAAAGAAGAGCAATTTGATAATTCAGGAAACTATCAATCCAGATTTACAAAGAGCGCCAGAGTTTTTCACGAGTACCTCTACAGCCATATCGACTGGTCCATAATCCCAAATTTGGGAGACAAAAAAGTTAAGGTGTTTCTCCAAATCATCGCGGGTGACCGCCCCAGGCCCGATTCGGTCGTTTTCTTAAAAAAATCGTATTACCCTCCACTCGACCAGGAGGCAATGCACGTCCTCAAATCTTTACCCGAATGGGACATGTACTACCGCCGGGGAAAACCCGAACCCGTTCCCTGGATGGTAACAGTAGTTTTCGATGAAAAGACGAGGCGTGAATATGCCAGGTGAAATCTCGAATAGGGCTGACTATCAGCTACAACCGACTGAGGTATTCTCGTTAATTTCCAGATTTTTCTTTCCGAATTATCCTTGACATAAATCCTTTTTATGGTCTAAGGCAAGCCTTTTACGTTCCTACGCCTTAACTTTGTGGAATTTTTGGGCCTACCCCTAGTGCTATCATTCATCATTTATCACTTATCATTCCCGTTTTCCCGTGCCGAAAAACCCCAACATCAAGTCCATCCTCATCATTGGTTCCGGTCCTATCGTCATCGGTCAAGCCTGCGAATTTGACTACGCGGGTTCCCAGGCCGCTCGCTCGCTGCGCGAAGAAGGCATCAAAGTTAGCCTGATCAACTCCAACCCGGCCACCATCATGACCGACCCGATCAACGCTGACCATGTGTACCTGCTGCCTTTGGAAAAAAAGTACATCACCCAGATTCTCAAAGAACACCAGGATGCCGGAACACCCATCGACGCGGTGTTGCCCACCATGGGCGGACAAACGGCGCTGAACCTGGCGATGGATTGCGAGAAGGCAGGAATCTGGAAAAAATACGGAGTGGAACTCATTGGCGTTGACATTCGCGCCATTGAAACTACCGAGGACCGCGAGGCATTCCGGCTTAAAATGCTAGAGCTGGGTGCGGGCGTTTGTCAGGGGCGCATCGCCCGGTCTTTTCTGGAAGGCAAGGAAATTGCCCAGGAAATAGGCTTTCCACTGGTTATCCGTCCTTCCTACACGCTGGGCGGCACGGGCGGCGGCTTCGTCGATAAGCCCGAGGACTTTGACCGCGCCCTTACCAACGGTCTGCACGCTTCTCCTACCCACGAGGTACTTGTGGAGCAAAGCGTTATGGGCTGGAAGGAATACGAGCTGGAACTGCTGCGCGACGGCAACGGCAACTTTATCATCATCTGCTCCATCGAGAATTTTGACCCGATGGGCGTCCATACGGGGGACAGCATCACCGTGGCCCCGGCCATGACTCTGCCCGACACTACCTACCAGAAAATGCGCGACCTGGCCATCCGTTGTATGGCGGGCATCGGCTCGTTTGCGGGTGGTTGTAACATTCAGTTTTCGGTCAATCCCGAAACGGACGACATCATCGTCATCGAAATCAACCCGCGCGTGTCGCGTTCATCGGCGCTGGCTTCCAAGGCTACCGGATATCCTATCGCCAAAATTGCCGCCAAAATGGCAATCGGCTATAATCTCGACGAACTTACCAACCCTATTACGGGCACGACCTCGGCCTTCTTTGAGCCTAGCATCGACTACGTAATCGTGAAAGTACCCCGCTGGAATTTTGATAAATTCCAGGGAGCCGACCGCTCGCTGGGCCTGCAGATGAAATCGGTGGGTGAGGCGATGGGGATCGGGCGTAATTTCCAGGAAGCCCTGCAAAAAGCCTGTCAGTCGCTGGAAATCCGTCGCAATGGCCTGGGGGCCGATGGCCGCGAACTTCGCGATCAGGAAAAAATCAAGCACAGCCTGGCGCACCCGAGTTGGGACCGGCTGTTCCATATTTACGATGCCTTCAAAATCGGACTTTCCTTCAAGTCTATCCAAAAATTGACGAAGATCGATTCGTGGTTCCTGCGTCAGATTGAGGAACTGATCGAAACCGAACACGAGGTGCAGAAGTACGAACTGGACGACATTCCGAAAGCCCTGTTGCTGAAAGCCAAACAAAAGGGCTACGCTGACCGCCAAATCGCACATCTGCTTGGTGTGAAGGAAAGTAAGGTGTATGCGAAGCGCAAGGAGCTGGGAATTAAGCGGGTGTATAAATGTGTGGATACCTGTGCTGCCGAATTTGCTGCTGCTACGCCTTACTATTACTCGACTTTCAATACTTCGCAGGAGGATCCCGACAACGAATCTGTCGTCAGCGACAAGAAGAAGGTTGTGGTACTTGGTTCCGGGCCCAACCGTATTGGGCAGGGCATCGAGTTCGACTACTCCTGCGTTCACGGCGTGCTGGCCGCTAAGGAGGCTGGTTACGAGACCATCATGATCAACTGTAACCCCGAAACGGTCTCGACTGATCCGGACATTTCGGACAAGCTGTACTTTGAGCCTGTTTTCTGGGAACACGTCTTCGACATCATCGAGCACGAAAAGCCCGAGGGTGTCATTGTGCAGCTGGGAGGGCAAACCGCTCTGAAAATGGCTGAGAAACTGGACAAGTACGGCATCAAAATCATCGGTACCAGCTACCAGGCCCTTGACCTGGCCGAGGACCGGGGTAGGTTCTCGAAGCTATTGCAGGAAATGGACATTCCATACCCCAAGTTCGGTACGGTACGTACCTCCGATGCGGCAGTGGAGTTGTCACGTTCATTGGGCTTTCCGCTCCTGGTTCGCCCGAGCTACGTACTCGGCGGTCAAAGCATGAAGATCGTCATCAACGAGCAGGAGCTCGAACAGCATGTAGTCAAGATTCTGCACGATATTCCCGACAATAACATCCTGCTCGACCACTTCCTGGAAGGGGCCATCGAGGCCGAAGCTGACGCCATCAGCGATGGGGAGGATGCCTACATCATCGGTGTCATGGAACACATTGAGCCCGCTGGTATTCACTCCGGCGATTCGCATGCTACCTTACCGCCCTTTGACCTTTCAGAGGAAATAATCGCAACGATTGAGGAGTACTCCAAACGCATTGCGCTTGCAATGGGGGTGAAAGGACTACTCAATGTGCAGTTTGCCATCAAAGACGGTGTTGTATATGTGATTGAAGCCAACCCCCGTGCTTCGCGCACGGTACCTTTCATCTGCAAAGCGTATCAGGAGCCATACGTCAACTACGCCACAAAGCTTATGCTGGGTGATAAGAAAATCTCCGACTTCAACTTCCAGCCCGTTAAGAAGGGTTGGGCGATCAAAATTCCCGTATTCTCGTTCAATAAATTCCCGAACGTCAATAAAGAACTTGGCCCCGAGATGAAATCCACGGGCGAGGGCATTTTCTTCATCGATGATCTACAGGACGAGTTCTTTTTAAAGGTATACGGAGAGCGGAATATGTATATGAGTCGGTAGAGCTGTTGGCCATTGGCTGTCAGCTTTCAGCGCCTTATGTTTTAGCGGGTAGTTCTTCGGAACTACCCGTTTTTTTATCAGGTCAGGAATTGAAACCGGAGAATGGTCAGCGAGAATAAGTCTACTCCTCATCAATCATCGCCATCAGCAGCCGCTCTACCTCCCGGATTTTCTCCGGCTCACCCGCTTTTTCGTAGCTCACAATCAGGTTGCGCAGTACCCGCTGGACGATCTCGAGGTGCGTACAGGGTTGGTAAAATGACTCTTTGGGGCTGAGGTTAAGCTGGGCGATGTAATGATCAATGTCGGTCCTGGAAAAAATAATCCCCCGATTGAAGACATTAATGTAAAACTGCGTGGTATCCCGCTTATACGTCAGGACGAACAAGTTGGGTAGATTCACGCCGTATACGGGCATTTGTAATTTCCGCGCAATGAGCATGTAAATGACGCACAGGGTAATGGGGTTGCCCCGGCGGCTTTCCATCACGATGTTGATCATGGAATTCGAAGCCGAGTGGAAATTCTTGGTATTGGCCCCGAAGCCCAGAACGCTGTAAAAGACCCCGTTTAACGCTTTGACCTGATCCACCGGACTCATCTCGCTGCCGAACTGCTCCCAGACATCGTAGCGAAACTGATCTATTTCGTCGCGCAGCTTTTGGAAATTGAGGTCGGGGTATTGGTAGGTGGCGATAATCGACATCCCTTCGAGCAAGTCGAGTGCTCCGCCGTTTTTCCAGTGGACCAGCCGCTCGGCCATTCCGCCAAGCTGCAACTCGTGGATTAGCTCTTCAATGCGACGCTGCGCAATGGGGCTGAAACTCTCCTCCCATTCCGTTTCCAGAAATGGGATAATACCCTTACCCATGGAACGTATTTTGTTTTCGACCAGCGTGGTCACTTCTGTGTCGTCGTCGTCCAGCAGTGAGACCAGCGCCTTTATTTCTTTTTCCTTCATGGCTCCTCGTTTCGTTTCCCGTTTACGAATTCTTAAATAAAAACAATTTTTGAATAGCGGTCAAATTTTCTACTTTTGCCCGGTAAAAAAATACCGATTCGACCCCAAAACGGGCATGCAGGGGCCCATTTACCTAAAACGATTGCATGAAAATACTCGTCACCGGCGGAGCGGGATTCATTGGTTCGCACACCGTAGTGGAATTACAAATGGCGGGTTACCAACCCGTGATTGCCGACAACCTGTACAATTCCAACCGGGAAGTGCTGGCAGGACTGAAAAATATTGTTGGGCAGGAGATCCCTTTTTTCGAAATCGATTGTACCGACGAAGCAGCGGTAAGGCAACTTTTTGAAAAAGAACAATTCGATGGAGTAATCCATTTCGCAGCCTACAAGGCCGTGGGCGAATCGGTGGAGGAGCCCTTGAAGTACTACCAGAATAACATTGACTCTCTGCTGGTGTTGTTAAAGATTATGCGCCGATTCAAGGTCAGTAATTTTGTCTTTTCATCTTCCTGCACGGTGTATGGTCAGCCCGATACTTTGCCTGTTACGGAGGATACGCCGCGGCAGCCCGCTACCTCTCCCTACGGTAATACCAAGGTCATGTGCGAGGACATCATCCGCGACTATGTTCACTCAAAGCCCGCTTTAAAAGCTATTTCCCTTCGGTACTTCAACCCGATCGGGGCGCATCACTCGGCCGAGATCGGTGAGCTGCCCAATGGTGTACCCAGTAATCTGGTCCCTTACCTGACTCAGGCAGCGGCCGGATTGCGCGACAAATTGGTAGTTTTTGGCGACGATTACGATACGCCGGATGGTACTTGCGTCCGTGATTTTATTCATGTAGTCGATCTCGCTAAGGCGCACGTGAAAGCCATCGAACTTTTGGAAAAACAGCCGGAAGCCAATTACTACGACGTATTCAATGTCGGCACGGGCGACGGCAATACGGTTTTGGAGCTGATCAATACTTTTGAAAAAGCCAACGGCGTAAAGCTTAACTACACGATCGGTCCGCGTCGTCCCGGCGATGTGGAGAAGATTTGGGCCCAGTCGGATAAGGCCAATACAGTTCTGGGTTGGAAAGCTGAAAAATCACTAGCCGATTCCCTACGTGATGCCTGGCGCTGGCAGTCGAAATTAGTGGAAAGTTAAAGTAGCGGGATGCGCTAAGGCGGTAGTCTACGCTGTTGAAAATGGTCGCATGACGGCTAACGAAGATCTAACCACTTCACAACTAATAACATCTTAATGAAAAAAATACTGATTACGGGCGGGGCAGGCTTCATTGGTTCGCACGTGGTGCGTCGTTTTGTCAACCAATACCCTGACTACCATATCTACAACCTCGACGCGCTGACCTACGCGGGCAATCTGGAAAATCTGCGGGACGTGGAGGACGCGGCCAATTACACCTTTGTAAAGGGCGACATTACCGATGCGGTTTTTCTGGATGAACTCTTCGCCAATACTGATTTCTACGGCGTCGTTCACCTGGCCGCCGAGTCGCACGTGGACCGCTCGATCAGCGACCCGCTGGCGTTCGTGGTGACGAACGTGATCGGCACGGTCAACTTGTTGAACGCCGCCCGGAAAGCGTGGAAGGATGACTTGGCGAACCGTGGTGCGACCAACCGTCTTTTCTACCATGTCTCGACGGATGAGGTATACGGCGAACTGCACGATCCTAACGAGTTTTTTCTGGAAACTACCAGCTACGACCCGCGTTCCCCCTATTCGGCGTCGAAGGCATCTTCTGATCATTTTGTGCGGGCTTACCACAATACATACAAGATGCCCGTGGTAATTTCCAACTGCTCCAACAACTACGGTCCCAACCATTTTCCCGAGAAGCTCATTCCGCTGATGATCCACAACATCATGCAGAAGAAGCCGCTTCCTGTTTACGGAAAGGGGGAAAACGTGCGCGATTGGCTCTACGTGGAAGACCACGCCCGCGCCATCGACACAATATTCCACCGGGGGAAAGTGGGGGAGACCTACAACATCGGCGGCCACAACGAGTGGAAAAACCTCGATCTGGTGCTGCTGTTATGCAAAATTATGGACGATAAGCTGGGCCGCGAACCCGGCACGGCCGAATCGCTCATTACCTACGTCACCGACCGCGCCGGCCACGACCTGCGCTACGCGATTGACGCCACGCGCCTGAAAACCGAACTGGGCTGGGAGCCTTCCCTCCAATTCGAAGAAGGGCTAGAAAAAACCGTGGACTGGTACCTGGAAAACCAGGCGTGGCTGGACAACGTAACCTCGGGCAATTACAAGAAGTACTACGAGGAAATGTACGGTTGAGGAGTTTGAAGCAGAGGCCGCCTGGTAGTTTAAAGTTGTATTCATGACTAACCCTTAAACATCACGGATTGCCGCGACAAACTTTAAACTCATAAACTTTAAACTTAAAAATCTTTTGAAGGGAATCATACTCGCCGGGGGATCCGGCACGCGATTACATCCGCTCACATTGGCCGTCAGCAAGCAATTGATGCCGGTCTACGACAAGCCGATGATCTACTACCCGCTTTCGGTGCTGATGCTGGCGGGGATTCGGGAAATCCTGGTCATATCGACGCCGCACGACCTGCCGCACTTTGAGAAGCTGCTGGGCGACGGCGAGCGGCTGGGCTGCTCCTTCTCCTACGCCGAGCAGCCGAGCCCCGATGGGCTGGCGCAGGCGTTCATCATCGGAGCCGACTTCATCGGCAACGACAAGGTGGCTCTGATTCTGGGAGACAACATCTTCTACGGCTCGGGATTCACCCGTCTTTTGCAATCCAACAATGACCCCGAGGGCGGCGTGGTGTATGCCTACCAGGTGCAGGACCCCGAGCGCTACGGCGTGGTGGAGTTCGATAAGGACCTGAAAGCGATTTCCATCGAGGAAAAACCGGAAAAGCCCAAATCCAATTACGCCATTCCGGGGCTGTACTTTTACGACAATCAGGTCGTGGAAATTGCCAAAAACATCAAGCCCTCGCCGCGCGGCGAGTTGGAAATCACGGACGTCAACCGCGAGTACCTGAACCGCGGCCAACTGAAAGTCGGCGTGCTGGACCGGGGAACGGCCTGGCTGGACACGGGTACCTTCCAGTCGCTGATGCAGGCCGGTCAGTTCGTGCAGGTCATCGAGGAACGGCAGGGGCTGAAAATCGGCTGCATCGAGGAAGTCGCCTACCGCATGGGTTTCATTTCGGCGGAACAGCTTGGCGAAATCGCTCAGCCACTGGTGAAGAGCGGTTATGGAAAGTACCTTCAAAGCTTGCTAAACTAACACCCTGCTTAGAATTAGTCCGCTTATTTCCTGTATAGAATCGGGGCAAGGCGGATTTTTCAAACATTTTTAATAAAACGGATTTTTTGTTACTTTGGGGCTAAGTACCCGCATGGAATTCTCAACGAAGTAAATAGGGGCCTATGCCCTAGCACACACTGAACCAGAACGTTAAAAGTTACCTGCTTAGGCACGTAAGCCGGAAGACGCATGCCAGAATTCTTCCCATGCTTTCCGGCCATACCCAAGGCGGCTTACCCGCCTTGTTGGGACGACTGACCCAACCACGGCGCATTCCTGAAACGGTCTCCTACACCGGTTCGTTGGCCCTATGCCTCTGCGAAGGCCTCACCCACGATGGTTTTCTCCTTTTCATCGACCGGAACGAGCAGGGGGCCATCCAAAGTTTTATTGACTCATCCGAATACGATTCCTGTATAAACTTCCTTATTGGTCAGGTTACTAGTAGTATTTTCCTGCTTTGGGAAACCCCTATGCTTTTGTATTTCAATGAGAAAGTAGCGCGAGAACTACGGATAAGTCAATAGTGCTTGCAGTCAGGGCTGGTATGATGATTGTGCAGGCAATTTTTTTAGTACGCATACCGAAAGAAATACACACACACTAATAAGTTTGATCATGAATACGAAGCTTGTTTTCTATTTGTCTGCCAGGATACCTGTCTTCATAGGAGCCGCACTAATCTTACTACATCTACCAGGTAGTGCTCAGTCACAGCCTCTCCCCGTTGTACCCGACAATTTGAATTTTGGAGGTATCAATGTCCAATTTAATAAGCGCGCTAAGCGGCTTATTGAGGCCAATATTCAAGGACTTATGATTGACAGGAGGTTGTGGGAATCAAAAGTCAACCGCACCGCATTGTATTCCCCGATTCTTGAAGATATTCTTGCCCAGGAGGGTATTCCGCTTGACTTCAAATACCTGGCTGTGCAGGAGAGTTCACTCATGGCCGATGCGGTTTCCATAGTTGCAGAAGTAGGGTTTTGGCAGTTCAAGCGGGAAACCGCCGCAGAACTGGGGCTAATGGTGAACAAGCAGGTGGACGAGCGCAAAAACATCGTTTCCTCAACCCACGCCGCCGCGCGTTTGCTCAAGCGTAGCAATTCCCATTTTAACAACTGGTTTTCGACGTTATACACGTATTACTCTGGGGTTGATGTTAACAAAAGTACCATTCCCAAAAGATGGTCTTATGCCAAAGAGGTAGTGGTCAACGGTCGAATGGAACCGTATGTTCTTAGTTTTTTTGCCCATAAAATTGCAATGGAAGCAGCCCAGCAAACGTCATCAGACACCATTGTTCTACTCGAGTATCAAAATTCAGGGGGGCGCACGCTTGAATCCATAGCCAGCGAGCTCGCCCTGGATCTTGTCGAACTCCGCCAATATAACCGCTGGCTGGAAACAGCTAAAATTCCCGACGAAGGCTACCCGGTGCTGCTGCCGGTGCCAGCCAGCCGGAAGGAGGCAGTGCAGCAAAAGCTATCCCGGAACACGCAGCCTTCTGAGCCTGCAAATCTTCCCGTAGAGGACATTGGTTTTCCAGTTTTACGAAAAGTGAGCATCTCTTCCAAAAGAAGTAACGAGCCCACTTACTACGAAATCAACGGGCTTCCAGGCGCTCAGGCCAGATTGGATGACGGTGCTGCCGATCTGGCTAAAGCGGCTAAAATAAGTGTATCGAGTTTTCTTAAATACAACGACCTCGACGCCCCAGGCCCTCTTACGCCGGGAGTAGTGTATTATCTGGCAAAAAAAAATAAAGCAGCTGTCATACCTTTCCATGTCGTCCGCGCGGGAGAAACGATCTGGAGCATTTCTCAACTTTATGGGGTCAGAGCCAGCCAATTGCTGAAATACAATCGGATCAACACAATCAATCAACGATTACAGATTGGCCGGCTCATGTGGCTTATGAAACAACGTCCGGAGGATATGCCGGTGGAAATAATAAGCCGGCCGTTCCTGCTGGACGAAACCTCGACCGACAGCTCAGGAACCATTGCCAAAATTGACAGCAGTGCGCTGAATTCACCCAAAAACCCGATCAGCTCGCCGCAGTCGATGGATATTGACTCAAACGATACTGCCAGTGCAGCTCCTGGCGCCCTGACTAACCAGGTTGAAGACCTGGAAGCGTCTCGGCCGACGTATAAAGTGCCCCTAACCGTGGTGAACGAAATGGAGGAAGTCAATGCTCTTTTGAAAGATTTAATGTCTGCCGATGAAGAGATCAAGATGCTGATCGTGGTGATATCTAAAATGAAAGAACCGACATCCTCTGTGGCAGTCCCCGAACCAACACCCATAACCGTAATTCGGACTGCAGAACCTAACCTGCCCTCATTGACCCAAGCCGGAGGAGCCGCGGCCCCCATGGATAGTGTCGAATCCCCCGAATACCATACTGTAGAATTCGGACAGACTTATTTTAGCATTGCCCAGCTTTACGACGTGGAGGTAAAGGATTTGCTCGCCTGGAATCATCTCACAACCCGGAATTTGCTTGAGGTTGGACAACGCCTGATCGTCAGCCCTGTTCCCGACTCTTTTCGTGCTCCCGTAAGCCGTGAAGTCGCAAGCAAAGATCAATACCTGCTCCACAAGGTACGTCCGGGCGAAACCCTTTTCCGGATTTCCCAGATTTATAAAGCCGATATGGCCAAGATCAAGCAACTTAACAACATGTCTGATAACATCGTGATACTCGGCGAAACGATGAAAATTCCCAAAAATTAATTTTGTAAGCCACCTCAAAATCCCGGAACTCTCCTCTGAACCAACGCTTGCAGCTATCCGAATTACAGGAGTGCAAATGAATTGACCGTGATGACATCCACCGAAAAATCAATGGATAGGGCTCGATTTCAGGAGTTGAAATTGAAAGGGACGACTTGGCCGAATCGAGGCACCACTAGTATGGGGTAGTTTGGGAAGATAGTTGCAACACTTTATTGAATGGGTTGCAGGGGGCAAAAATGGGTTACAGATCCCGGCATTTATTACAAGAATTCGGGAAAATCGGCGTTGTTTGGTATATTTGAAGTGATGGTTACCTACTAAATTTTTACCGTCACTCCCCCGAATGGAATTTCTACCCAGGGAAATCGAGGCCTATGCCGAGGCGCATACCGAATCCGAAAGCGATCTGCTTCGGCACGTCAGCCGTGAAACTCACGCCAAAATTATGCGCCCCCGGATGCTTTCGGGGCACGCGCAGGGGCGCCTGTTGGCCCTGTTTTCCCGGCTGATCCGTCCCCGGCGTATTCTCGAAATCGGCACCTATACGGGGTACTCCGCGCTTTGCCTTTGTGAAGGTTTGGCCGACGATGGTCTGCTAATTACCCTTGACCGAAACGAGGAGCTAGAAACTTTCACCCGTAGTATCTTTGCAAAATCGGAATTCGCCTCCCGCATCGACTTCAGAATCGGAGAGGCGCTTGGCATTATCGCTACGCTGGACGAAACTTTCGACCTTGTTTTTATCGACGCCGACAAAGTTAACTACCGGGCTTACTACGATTTAATTGTAGAAAAAATGAAACCAGGCGGACTAATCCTGGCCGATAACGTACTTTGGAGTGGCAAGGTCGCCGACCCATCGGCGCACAAACGAGACAAGGAAACTCCGGCCTTACTGGCGTTTAACGAATATGTCAGAAATGACCCGCGGGTGAAGTGTCTGCTTCTTCCCATAAGAGATGGAATTATGATTGCCCAGGTTCTTTGAGATTGTATACCTTATTCTAACCCCATGAATTACAGAACTATCAACCCAATTCGCCAAGTCTTAGCGATTCTTTGTGCGTTTGCTCTCAGCTGGCCAGGTAGTGCTCAGGCTCAGGAAATCCCTGATGTGCCGGACAACGTCATGTTTGGCGGCATCAACGTCCGGTTCGACAATCGGGCCAAACGGGCGATTGAAGCCGACATTCGCAGCCTGATGTCCAACAAGCGATTTTGGGAAGCCAAGATGGACCGCGCTATTCTGTATTTCCCTATCCTGGAAGGTGTCTTGATCGAGGAAGAAGTACCATTGGACTTCAAGTACCTCGCCGTGCAGGAGAGTTCGCTCACACCCGACGCCGTGTCGACTTCCGACGCCGTGGGTTTCTGGCAATTTAAAAAAGAAACCGCGCAGGAACTGGGCCTTTTGGTGAATAACCAGATAGACGAACGCAAGAGTATTACGGCCTCTACCCGCGCCGCCGCCCGCTATCTGAAACGTAGTAACGAGCAGTACAATAACTGGGTGTCGGCCCTGTATTCTTACTACCTGGGCGTTGGCGGCATCAAGGAAATCATCCCGAAAAACTGGGCCTACGCCAAGGAGATTACCCTCGATGGCAAGACCGACCAATACGTACTTCGTTTTTTCGCCCATAAAATCGCACTGGAATCGGGTATGGAGCGCTACCGGACCGCCAATTCTATCGTGTTGCTGGAATACCGCAAAGGTCGCGGACGATCCTTTTCTTCCATTGCTCGCGAGTTGAGTCTCGATCCCCTCGAAATTCGCCGCTATAACTTGTGGACAGACTCGGATCAGATTCCAGCCGACCGTGAGTACATCGTTACCCTGCCCGTGGCCTCCAATCAGATCAATAATGTCCGGGAACTGCTTCTGATCACCCGGGAGGACCCGACCGTTAGCCTGGCCGACGAAGACATCGGTTTTCCGATTTTGAGCAAAGCCAGTGTACAACTGAAAGGACGTAATGACCCGATATTTTACGAAATTAACAGCTTGCCCGGCATTCAGGCCCGGCCCGGTGACAAGGCTGCTGATCTGGCCAAAGCTGCCAAAGTCAGGACTTCCAGCTTCTTGAAATACAACGATCTGGGTAGTCGCGATCCGTTGGTTCCCGGCGATGTTTATTATCTGGCCAAGAAAAACAAGAAGGCCATGGTGCCTTTCCATACGGTTCGTGAAGGCGAAACCATTCGCAGTATTTCTCAGATTTATGGCGTCAGAACGGGCCGCCTGTTGAAATACAATCGTATCAGTAGTCGCAACCAGCGACTGCAAACAGGGAGGGTAATGTGGCTCATGAAACGGAGGCCGGCCAACAAACCTGTCGAAATCATCAACCTGCCCCCATCGGGAGGCACGGTGCCAGGTCGTCCTTCCCCAAACATTACCGCTCCTGCTGCCCAGCCTGACACGCAACCCGAACTTATTGGTTCTACCAGCGATGTGCCGAAAAACGCCAGCGAAAGAAGGAAATATAAACCCAAACTGGCTGACTCAACCGCTGAGCCCGCGAATACAACGGGTGTCAGCTCGCCGGAAGTGACCGAGGAAACACCGCGCGAGTCCTCAGTGTACACCAAGCCCAACGCACCTGCTACTACGACTCCAACGCGCACTTCGAGCGCTAACAACGACCGGATCGTCATTATTGAACAGCAGGGGGCAGAGGATAAAACGCCGGATTTTGACTCTGAACCCGCCCGGACCAGTACGCCCCGTCCGACTACGCCACGGAGCAATCCGAGTACGGCCACCAGTAGCCCGAGCGCTTCTACCAGCCGCCCTGCTTCTACTTTTGGCACTCCGGCTACTTCCGGCAGCACCAGCAATAAGTACCACGCAGTGGAACCGGGACAGACGTATTACAGTATTTCCAAACTTTACAATGTCGAAATCAACGATCTGCTGGCCTGGAACGGACTCACGACCAACGACAAACTGGCCGTTGGGCAAAAGCTGATCGTGAATCCGACCGCCGTTACCAGCCGTACGGCTCCCGCAACTTCGGGGAGTGGTTATATCACGCACAAAGTTGTATCGGGGGAAACGCTTTTCCGCATTGCCAAAACCTACGACGTTTCGATGCAGGAAATCCAAAACCTCAACAATATGCCGGACACCAATGTAAAGCTGGGGGAAACATTAAAAATACCAAGGAAATAAGCTGTTGAGTACCTGAGTTTTTACAATTTGTATAGTAGGCAGCGACCAGTATCGATTTTTGCATAGGTACTTTGCCACTTTAAAAAAACCATGATTCTAATAGATAATACCTGCGTAAGCGACGACATTGCCGACCAGTTTTTTGTCTGCAATCTTGACAAGTGCAAAGGAGCCTGCTGCGTGGAAGGTGACTCGGGTGCGCCGCTGGAAGACCATGAACTGCCTATTATGAAGCAGATATACCGCCATGTGGAACCTTACCTGTCTGAGAGAGGAAAGGCCGTCATTGCGGCGGAGGGCGTATATACCAAGGACTGGGAAGGCGATGTCGTCACGCCAGTGATCGAGGGTAAGGAGTGCGCTTATGCTTTTTATGACAAAGAAAATATTCTGAAATGCGGTATCGAAGCAGCCTACAATGATGGGAAAATCGATTTCAAAAAACCCATCTCCTGCCATCTTTACCCCATAAGGGTCACGAAGTACGAGCAGTACCACGCCATCAATTACGACCGCTGGGATATTTGCAATCCTGCCTGTGCCTTCGGGGCCGAGTTGGGCGTACCGTTGTACAAGTTTTTGAAAGAGCCGCTTATTCGGGCCTACGGTGAAGCCTGGTACCAGGAGTTGGTCCGGGAGGTGGAAGAAAAAATTGCGGCAGCTGATGGCGCAAAGTGACTTTTTTGAGAATGTGTACGAAGTGGTAAAGCTCGTGCCGGTGGGCAGAGTGACTACCTACGGTGCTATAGCGGCCTATCTGGGATCCAAACGGGGGGCGCGCATGGTAGGCTGGGCCATGAATAACGCCCACGGAAGGCCTGATGTGCCCGCCCATCGGGTGGTGAACAGGAATGGCGTACTGACCGGAAAAAATTTCTTTGGGAGCAGCACCGAAATGCAGGAATTGCTCGAAGCAGACGGGGTAAAAATAGAAGGCGACCAATTGGTCGCCTTCAAAGAATGCTTTTGGGATCCGGGAATCGAGCTGTTATAAACCAAGCTGCTTATTCGATTCACTTTTTAATTTCTTGTCTTCCAGATATTCTACGTAGTAAGAACACCAGACTCCCGCTGTGATTGAGGCCATAAAGAATAGCAATGCTTCCATGTAAGGTCTTGTATGTGTAGTTACGTTTGGTTTTACAGCAGAACGCCGTAAAAAAACCAAACCAGACTGTCCAAACTTGCCTTTTTTGGGGAAATGGGGAACTGATTTCACAGCTTGTCTCACGCACTGCGCAATTCACTTCCACGCTTTCCGAGCGATATGAGCCACAAGCCGATGAACACGAATACCCCATTCAGGATCAATCGCTCGAAACCCAGTTTGTAGCCATCAAGCCAGGCGGCAGAATTTTCGTTAATGATGTAGGTCAAGATCGGAGCCACTACACAGACGATGGGCACCAATCGGTCGCGGACGGGTAGTTTCAGCAGCATTCCGAAGCTGAATAAGCCCAGTAAAGGTCCATAGGTATAGCCTGCAAGATCGAACACCGCCGTGATAACCTCCTTGCTATTCAGTCGGTTGAATACAAGAATTGCCAAATAGAACAGTACTGAAAAGCCGATATGAACCCAGAACTTGATGCGTGATCTCTGGGCTTCGGGCTTACCCTCCACATTCATGAAATCCACACAGAAAGCGGTAGTCAGGGCAGTCAGGGCGGAATCGGAACTGGCGTAGGTGGCAGCCGTGATTCCAAGCAAGAAAGTAATCCCGACGAGCAATCCCAGATTGTTCAGGGCCAGCATGGGATAAAAATCATCCGTTTTTTCCAGGAAAGGAATTCCCTTCTCAGCCGCGTAGAGGTATAACAACGCTCCCAGCGACAGAAAAAGCAGGTTCACGATGACCAGCACGACAGTAAACCAGAACATGTTTTTTTGCGCTTCGCCAATATTCTTGCAGGTAAGGTTTTTTTGCATGAGATCCTGATCCATGCCCGTCATAACGATGGCAATGAATGCGCCGCCAAAAAATTGTTTGAAGAAGTTCTTAGGGTCGTTGGCGTCCCAGTAAAAGATTTTGGAATACTCGCTTTGGCTAACGGTGGAAACCATTTCGGAGAAACCGGAAAGGTTGAGTTCACGGGACACCAGCACGATGGTAAGCACCACCGCCGTAACCAGAAAGGTAGTTTGCAGCGTATCGGTGATAATGATCGTTTTGATGCCACCTTTGAAAGTGTAAATCCAAATCAACAGGATGGTAATTGCCACGGCCACTTCGAACGGCACACCCAAGGGGCCGAACAGGGCAATCTGGAGCACGCCCGCAGCCACGTAAAGCCGGACAGCTGAGCCAAGCGTGCGCGACAGCAGGAAAAACGCCGACCCTGATTTGTATGACCAGAATCCAAAGCGTTGATCAAAATACGAGTAAATGGAAATAAGGTTTAGCCGGTAATAAAGCGGCATGAGTACGGTGCCTATGACCAGATAGCCGAGAATATACCCTAAAACGACCTGGAAATAGGAGAACTGGATGTTCAGGACCGCACCCGGAACCGATACGAACGTGATACCGGACAGGGAGGTGCCGATCATCCCGAAGGCTACCAGGTACCAGGGAGACTGTCGGTTGGCGGTAAAAAAGGTAGCGGTGTCGGCACCCCTGGAAGTGTAAACCGAGACGATAATCAACATCCCGAAGTAAGCAACCAGGATGGCAAGAGCAATGTAAGGATTCATTAATAATTGGTGGTAGATAGTGGATTACAGGAGGGGCCGGACAAGGCAAACAATTGGGTAGTTTGTTGGTTTTGAAAGGGG
This sequence comes from Persicitalea jodogahamensis, assembly GCF_014651615.1. GTDB lineage: Bacteria > Bacteroidota > Bacteroidia > Cytophagales > Spirosomataceae > Persicitalea > Persicitalea jodogahamensis. Next base: position 1,561,290 of record NZ_BMXF01000001.1, read on the forward strand.
ATAAACCTTCGAAAAGTGCTGTTTTTTAATTAATTTTGCAAGCAAACGTAAATTTGACTGGAATGCAAACTGATATAGATACCGACATTGAAATTTTGGAAGAAACCGTGGAAACGGAAGTGCGATCGCTGGTGGTGTTCAATGACGAAGTAAACACTTTCGACTGGGTGATTGAAACGCTGATAAAAGTCTGCGACCATGCCCCGGAACAAGCTGAACAATGTACTTTGATTATCCATTTTAAGGGCAAATGCTCAGTAAAGGAGGGAGAATTCGATTCGTTGGTGAGTATGCGGAACGAGATATGCCGTCGGGGTATCTCGGCGGAAATTCTTTGACGCTGCTCCCGCTTATTCCACGCCCGCTACCGTATGAATTACCCTTCGCAATTGATTGAAAACGCCGTTAACGAAATTTCCAAGCTTCCGGGCATTGGTAAAAAAACGGCGTTGCGTTTAACGTTGCACCTGCTTAAAAGGGAGGAGCCACAGACCCGTACGCTGGCCGATGCATTGCTGGCCATGCGCACCCAGACCCGATTTTGCAGCCGCTGTCATAATATTTCGGATGGCGAACTCTGCAATATTTGCAGTAGTCCCAAGCGTGACCCCTCTTTGTTGTGTGTGGTTGTGGATACCCGCGACGTGCTGGCGATTGAGAACACCAGCCAGTTCAATGGCACCTATCACGTTCTGGGAGGCATTATTTCGCCACTGGAAGGCATTGGTCCCGCCGATCTCAATATCGAATCACTGTTAAGCCGCATTGGTGATGAGGAAGTGAAAGAGGTCATTCTGGCTCTTAACCCTACGATGGAAGGAGACACAACGGCTTTTTATTTGCAAAAAAAACTTAAACCTACGGGAGTGAGAATCAGTACCATTGCCCGGGGCGTTCCTATCGGTGGTGACCTTGAATATGCCGATGAAGTGACACTGGGTCGGAGCATTGTGAGTCGGGTGGCTTACGATTAATTACTGGCTTTATAGGAAAGCGTTGTCTGTTCATCGGTGATTAGAGCGTAACTGGGTCTGATTAATGCATACCTTAGTAATGAAGTGTTTTTTTTATAACCCAAATCCAAAACGATGAAAGTCAAAATACTGAGTACCCTCGCAATTGTTTCCATAATGGCCGTAAGCTGTCAGGAATCCAAGCAAGGTGAAGGTGATACGACCACGGCAGACAGTTCTGCCATCACAATCGAAAAGCTGGAAGGTTCGGCTCAATATCCCGGCGCTTCTTTGGCGCTGGTGAGTCCCGCAAATACGACTATTGGTACCGCAGGCGAAACTGATTTTGCTTTCAAAGTGGGAGATTACGAACTGGGTACACAGACAGACAGCCCGGTGAAAAGTATGTTGGCCAACTCAGATAAGGGGCAGCATATCCATTTCATTCTGGACAATGATCCTTACTCTGCTCACTATGAGCCTGATTTTAAAAAGGACATTCCCGCCGGAACGCATTACATGGTGGCCTTTCTGAGCCGATCATACCACGAGTCTGTAAAAAATTCAAACTCGTTTGTAGCCAGAAAGCTGGTTGTGGGTGATGCCGGAACCGACGATATGAATGTGGATCTGGAAAAGCCTACCATGATTTATAGCCGTCCCAAAGGCGAATACAGCGGTGCGGACACCGAGAACCTCCTGCTCGACTTTTTCCTGCTTAATACTACCCTGTCAGAAAACGGAAACAAGGTAAGGGCAACGATCAATGGCAACGAGTTCATGATCACCGAATGGGCGCCACAGGTTATCAAGGGACTTCCAAAAGGAGAAGTGACTATCAAGCTCGAACTGCTCGATGCTGATGGTAACCTGATTCCAGGAGGGTTCAACGAAGTGACCCGCACGGTAACCCTGAAAGAATGAGCAAGCAGCATTTAATCCAAGACCAAAAAGAATTCCGTGCAGTACTTACACGGAATTCTTTTTGGTTAAAGCCCCGATTTTTTTTCAAAACTTTGCGCTAAAAAGCCGTAATAAGTGATAAATAGCAACACCAAGTAAGCTTCCAACTCTTTTTCAAACCCTAAGACCCACAACTAGTATGAATCGCATTGAGTTTTTACGTTCGCTGGCCGGTACCACACTGGCCGTTGGCGCGTTGTCCACCCAGTCGGCTTGCCAGACTTCCTCCAAGGAAAGTGCCGAAATGATGGCTCCCTATTCCCAGAAGCCCCTTGCTTACGATTTTGGAGCATTGCAGCCCTCCATTGACGCACAAACGATGGATATCCACTACAACAAACATGCGAAGGGCTATGTTGACAAGCTCAACGCTGCCGTGACGGGTACGGAGTACGAAAAAATGAGCCTGGACGATATCCTGAAAAACATCAGCAACGCCCCCGAAGCGATCCGTAACAACGGTGGCGGTCACTGGAATCACAGTTTTTTCTGGGAGGCGATGGCACCGGGAAAGGGTGGCACGCCAACGGGTGCAGTCGCCGAGGCCATCAACGGGCAATTCGGTTCATTCGACAGCTTCAAGGAGGCATTTGGCAAAGAAGCATCAGGCCGCTTTGGTTCGGGCTGGGCATGGTTGGTAGAGCAGGATGGCAAACTTGCCGTTGGATCGACGCCCAACCAGGACAACCCGTTAATGGGCATCTCTGAATTCAAGGGAAGGCCCTTGCTGGGACTCGACGTTTGGGAGCACGCTTACTACCTCAAGTACCAGAACAAACGCGGCGACTATGTGAGTGCATTCTGGGACATAGTCAACTGGGATCGCGTGGCGGAGCTGATGAAAAACGGAAAATCTTAATTCTGGGATTTTCATTTTCAAGACTATTCAGGATGAAAACAAAAGAGGCCCGGAATCGACCGGGCCTCTTTTGTTTTCAAAAACTCGTAAAGCAACGCCTACTCAGCAGGAACAACGTTGATTTTTATCGTGTGCTTCACCTCCTTATGCAGGTCGATGACGGCGTCGTAAGTACCAACTGATTTTACTTCCTCCACGGTGATTTTCTTACGGTCGATGTCGAAACCTTTGGCTTTCAGAGCATCGGCTACCTGCGTGTTGGTAACACGACCGAAAATGCGGCCGCTCTCACCCACAACGGCAGGAATGTTAATTTCTGCCTCACCAATAGCGGCCGCGATTTCTTCGGCCTCGTTTTTCATCTTTTCGGCCTTGTGTGCCGCCTGGCGGATGTTTTCTTCCACCACCTTTCGGTTGGAGGAATTGGCCAGCAACGCGTATCCTTGTGGGATAAGGTAATTGCGGCCGTAGCCGTTCTTCACCGACACGATGTCGTTCTTATAGCCGACTTTGGCAATATCTGTCAATAATATGATTTCCATTTCTTGCGATCTCTTTTACGTGATTACTTCAATTGATCGGCGACAAACGGCATCAGTGCCAGGTGGCGCGACCGCTTGATGGCCTGGGCCACTTTGCGCTGGTACTTCAGGCTGGTGCCGGTCAGGCGGCGGGGAAGGATACGTCCTTGCTCATTGACGAGCTTCAACAGGAAGTTGGGATCCTTATAGTCGATGTATTTGATGCCCGCCTTTCTGAAACGGCAGTACTTCTTGCGATTCTGGGTCTTGTCGATTGGTTCGTTTACAAGTGTCATGGCTTATGCTTCAGCTGGTTTTTGAGATTCATCAATAGCGGCTTCCTTTTGCTTATTCATCAGCCCCTTACGCTTTTTCTCGTTATAGGCGATGGCGTGCTTGTCGAGTGCGACAGTCATGTGACGGATCACACGCTCATCGCGGCGGAATTCGGTGTCGAGCAACGCGATGACGTTGCCCGGTGCGGTGTACTCCATCAAATTGTAGAAGCCCGTGTTCTTCTTCTGGATAGGGTAGGCCAGCTTGCGCAGTCCCCAGTCTTCCTCGTGTACCAGTTCCGCGCCGTTGTCGGTGAGGATTTTACGGAACTTGTCAACGGCGTCCCTCATCTGGGCCTCAGATAAGATGGGAGTTAAAATGAACACCGTTTCATACTGATTGTTCATACGAAATGAATTGGTTATTTGTTAATTTTCTCAAAATGAGGGTGCGAAAGTAGGAGTTTTCAGCGGAAAAAGCAAATCGACTGTCTATTTCACTATAAAATCTCCCTGCCCGATCTTGAATCCTTCACTGTATAGCTCGACGGTGTACTTGCCATCTTTGAAAGGGACTCCGCCACGGCCATACATGATGTCCATTGTTTGGCCAGTGTTGTTGAAGTTGATGGCTTCCTTGGAGCTGTAAATCATCTCCCGACCATTATGAATGAAAGCCCCCGAACCCGTGGCCATGTCGGAAAGTACGGCTCCGTCCGGGTCGAGGATGCGGAGATATACCTCCTTACGATCCTGCTTGGCTACGGCATTGGGTGCCAGCCGGAAGTCGATCCTCAATTTGTCGATGCGGCGCGCCTTGTAGCTTCCACCGTCGCGTTCCTTTCCTTTCGAGGAGAGGGCATTTACCGAAATGTTCTCAGCGCGAAGGGCAGAGGCAATCGTGACTTTTTCGTTTAGTTCGCGGTTTTGTACGGCATAGTTGGTGACCGAATCCGAAAGCAACTGTTTTTCGTCTTCCAGTCCGGTTACGGCCAGATTCAGCTCCTCATTTTTGGCCGTGACGATCCCCAATTCCTCCTTCAATTGGGCGATTTCGGTATCTTTTTGATTCAGGATCGATTCGTAGTTACGGATTTTGTCTTCATATTTTTTGGCTGAGAAGGCATTGGAATTTCGCAGCGCCTGCCGGTCCCGCTCCAGCTCCTGCTTCAGCACGATTAGTGAATCTACACTACCACCCAATTGCTGAATTTCGGCAATTTTGGCATCCAACTGCACTGAGATCGAATCAAGTTTGTTCTTGGTGGACAGCACCTCGTCGGTCTTGGCGGCGATGATGGTATCTTTGTCGCGGTTATTCTGCCTTTCCTGGTAGTAGAAATAAAATAGCACGACGTTCAGAATAGCCAAAACGGCCAGTGCAGCCCAAAGCAGGGTGCGGCGGTCTTGTTTTTGATCTTGATTGTAATCCATACGGAGTTTCAGTTAGGTTAAAGCAATCGTGGTAGAATCGGTTCTTTAAATAAGCCGCAAATATACCATATTATTTTTACATCAATTATAAGTAGTTAGTAGTCAGATTTTTAATGGGAGATATATCAGTAAAGGAAAATATTGCCGAAGTCGAAAGTCATTTGAAGCCCAGTGTTACACTGGTGGCCGTCACCAAAACCAAGCCCCTGCATATTCTGCAGGAGGCCTACGACGCAGGCTGCAAAGTCTTTGGTGAGAACAAGGTCCAGGAAATGGTCGAAAAACACGAGGAACTACCCAAGGATATCGAGTGGCATATGATCGGTCACCTGCAGACCAATAAAGTCAAATATATCGCACCCTTTGTCTCGCTCATTCATTCGGTGGACAGCCTGAAAGTACTTAAAGAGATCAACAAGCAGGCCAAAAAGAACAACCGAACCATTGACTGTCTGCTGCAAATCCATATTGCCGAGGAAGAAACCAAGTTTGGGCTGTCGGAGCAGGAAACAGCGGACCTACTGGATTCTGGCGAATTCGGGGCCATGGATAATATTCGTATCCAAGGGTTGATGGGTATGGCCACCTACGATGCGCCCGATGCCCAACTCCGGAAAGAGTTCGGTGGATTGCGTCGGATTTTTGAGGATCTGAAGAAAAGGGAAAGCGAAAAAATGAACATGCAGATTCTGTCAATGGGCATGAGTAACGATTTCCTGATTGCCATTGAAGAAGGCAGCACGATGGTGCGAGTGGGCAGCGCTATTTTCGGAGCCAGAAAATGAAGTACTTTCAGAAACCCGCTTATTATTTTGCCGGAACGGAAACCTTCTTGTCAATGGCACTCAGTACGGTGTTCAGAGGTAGTTGTGAGCAGGGATAGCCTTCCTGGCGAATAAGAACGCAGTTCGCTCCGCTGCCATAGGCACCGGAATAGGGGTTGTATGACGCAAATTCATTTAGAGAACCCATAAGTACGAAGCCGAAAGTACCGCTGGCGTTGGCCAGATGCGCCGGGCCGCTGTCCAGCCCGATGAAATATTCGGCTCGCCGAATCACCTCCGCCGTTTCCAGAATCGACAACCTGCCGCAGAGGTTGCGGTAAGCGGGATGGGAAACCGCTAAATTGCTCGCCAGGCCCATTTCCACGACTGGCATCCCGTACTTGTCTGCCAGCTGCGGAATCAATGCATTCCAACGGTCAGCGGGCCAATCCTTGGGGGCGTAGTTCGACTGGCAATGCACGGCGATGAAGCGCTCAGGTAGTTCCAGGGTATCCACTTTCCGTTGGTGCCTTTCCTGCAAATAGAGCCTGGGCTGTTCATCTTTCGGAATGGGTAGTCCGCCTACCTGCGCAAAAACTTCCAGCAAATTTCCGAAGTTAAAATAGGTGTGCACGTTGATACCCTTTGCTATCGCCAGCGGATTTTCTACAAACACATCACAGACCGGACAATGATTGTTGTTGCGGAATTGCAATTCGTAGACCTGATCAAACACGCTCGTTTTCAGAAGTACCTGCCGCTGGGTCACGCAGAATTCCGGGAAGGACTCGTCTACGTTTGGATTCGTGTCCACAAGTTCTTTGAATACCGGTTTGACAAACCAAACGATGTGGGCATCGGGGTGTAAGGCCCGAACCTGCCGCGACAGCGGCTCGACGGCCACAATATCGCCGAAGTGCTCCGTACGGATCACGGCGACCAAATCTTTTTTCAGACGTCTCTTCTTCGAACTGAAATAAAGTTGAGCCCGGTAAGCCAGAAGATGTGCTTTGGCGATATGGCTATACTTGCGGTAGCGGTGCTTCCAGAGGGCGATAAAGGATTGCAGGCTCATTCGTGTGCGGCGTTCATTTGCGCCGCAAGTTAGGGAAGAAAATTGTTTTGGGGTTTGTGCCTGGCGTTTGGTACTTTCTTGTGGCTGAAAGATAGAGTTTTGGACGTATACAGAATTGTACATAAAGGAGGCAGATACGGAAAGTACCTCCTATTACCCCAGCAGCTCCATCACCGCTTTCCCTTTGCCATCCGGGGTAGTATAAAAAGGCCGTCTCTCAACCTCGTAGTTAGTATCCGGTGGGATGCCCAGCGCGTGGTAGATCGTCTGATGAATACCGTCGATTTTTACTGGATTTTCGATGGATTTGCAGGGCCGTTCGTCGGCGGTTTTGCCATAGACAAAGCCGCGTTTCACGCCACCGCCAAACATCAGCATGGAGCAGCCATCGGTGAAGTGGCGGTGCATGCCGTAGAACTTCATATCCGAAAGAATATCCGGCTGATTAACCTGTTCCTTGACCTTTTGATCGGGGCGGCCCTCCACCATCATGTCGCGGCTGAATTCGCTGGCCAGTACCACCAGCGTGCGGTCGAGATGCCCGCTTTGGTCCAGATCCTTAATTAGTTGCGCCACGGGGCCATCGATCATCTTCTTCATATCGGCCATCCGGGTATGCCCATTCTCGTGGGTATCGAAGCCTTTGAACGGCTCGTACTCGGTCGTGACGCTGATGAACCGCGCACCTTGTTCAGTGAGCCGACGCGCCAGCAAGCAGCCTAGGCCGAATTTTCCGGTGTTGTACTTATCGTAGCTTTCCTGCGGTTCGGTGCTGAGGTCGAAGGCTTTGGCCTCGGGCGAATTAAGCAGTGCATAAGCTTGCTCCATCGAGCGGCGCAGTGATTCCTTCTGGTAGTCGCTGCCGTATTCGCCCACCGGGCTGCTGCTGATCAGATCATTATACAGCTGGTTGCGTCGCTCGAATCGTTTGGCGTCCATGCCTATGGGCGGGCGGACGCTATCCAGTCCCTGCGTCGGGTCGGGAATGAAAAAGGGACCAAACTCATTGCCCAGAAATCCCGCCGTGTGAAAAGCTTTTAATTCTTCCGCCTCACCTACGGTGAACCGCTGTCCTATATCCACAAAAGCCGGAATGACCGGGTTTTTGGGGCCTAATTCTTTGGCAATCCATGCCCCTATGTGCGGTGCGGCCACAGTCTGGGGCGGTTCGTAGCAGGTGTGCCAGTTGTACTGATGCCGGGAGTGCAGGATATGGCCCAGGTCAGCGGCAACGTAGGAGCGGATCAATGCGCCTTTGTCCATCACTTTACCAATGGCTTCCAGGCCCTCGGAGAAGTGAATGCCATCCAGTGCCGTCGGTACCGAAGGGAAAGTACTTAGCACGCGATTACCTTCCATGTCTTTCTCGAAAGGTGTGTAGCGCTTGGGGTCGAAAGTTTCGGTATGGGCCATGCCTCCGGCCATCCACAACAGGATCACCGTGTCAGCGGTGCCATCGGTGCGGCCCTGTACTTTGCTGCAACTTGATAAAAAACCGGACACCGGCGCACCCGCCGCCAATGCAGCCAGCGTGGCAGCGCTTGTGCGCTGTAAAAATTCTCTGCGATTCCAGGTTTGTGTCATGGTACTTTTAAGTAACGTTCGCATGAAGGAGGAGGGAGTAAAATTTCTGGCGCCGTAGTTTTCATAAGTTGTAAAGTCCTTTTTGCCTTTATCCTTCCTTCAAAATATCAGCTGAAATTCAGGATGCAGCACAATTGCCCAGGCCAAATCCTCTATTCCTTCGACACTGGGGGTCTTACCCAGCATTTTTTCGGCCACCGCTAGTTCCTTTGAAACCGGATTTCGACCTAATGCCCGGCGATAAAGAGCTTTTATGAGAGCATCTGACTGCGGGTACTTGGCTTTCCAGCGCTCCGCTCCCTGCTCAATGGAAGAATTGAACTTCTCACCGTTAGTCAGTTCGAGGGCTTGCAACAAGTTCGCCTGTGAACTGCGGCCGGTACTTACTGTCTCGCGATTGGGCCGTCCCAACGCGGTCAGGAACGGGTCGTTTTTCACTAGCGCAGCCCGGGGGAAGGGAATTTCCTGGGCGATGGTTTCGGGTAAGCGCTTGAACTCAACCGCTGAATCAGGGTAGACGGGGTTGAAGGCCACGCTCACCGCGTCGGCGAACTGCTCGGCGGTGAGGCGGCGGCGTACCATGCCGTTGAAGACGTAATTGGGTGAGGTGAGTATGTCCGGCTCCTTTACACCGACAGAAGGCATTTGATAGGTTTTAGAAGTCAGTATCGTAAACATCAGTTTTTTGATGTCATAGCCGTTTTGTACAAAGTCATAGGCCAGCCAATCGAGCAGGTCCTGGCTCCATGGCAGATTGTCCATTACATCCACCGGCTCGACGATTCCGCGCCCCATGAGTTGCGCCCAAATCCGATTAACCAGTGTACGGTACAGACGTCCGTCCTTAGGCTGGACCAGGAAATCGGCCAGTTCGCGGAGCCGTTCCTCAGTAGGAGCGTCTACGCTAATTTCGCCTAAATCCTTGAAAAGTATGGCCCGTCCGGCCATCTTCCCGGTGGGCTGGTCGCAGCGATTGATTTCCAGGAGCGTGTCAGAAAAAATATTGGCAAAAGCGTAGGCATCGGCCAGCTTCCAGTCGCTCACGAAGCTGTCGTGGCACGAAGCACATTTGAGGTTCAACCCTAAAAATACCTGCGCCACATTCTGCGCGGCCTGCATCTCGACCCTTTGGCTGGAATTGATAGTACCGCGCCATTTGATGCCTTTCACAAATCCAGCGGACTCTTTGGTAGGACTCACGAGTTCACGCACAAACCAGTTGTAGGGCTTGTTGGATTTCAGGGAATTATACAGCCATTTCGTGATATCGGAGCGCCCGCCCGTGATGTAGCCCGTGCCCGAATAATCGTTGCGCAGGGCGTCGTTCCAAAACGTGAGCCAGTGCTGGGCATAGTCCTCGTTACGGTTCAGTAGTTCCCGCACCAGTGTTTCCCTTTTGTCAGGGCGGCTATCCGCCATGAATGCTACTACCTTTTGAGGCGGTGGCAACAAACCGATCACATCCAGAAATACCCGACGGATGTAAACACGATCACTCACGGATTCCTGCCAGGCGACTTTATTTTGCTTAAAATAAACGTTGACAAATCGGTCCACGGGATTGGAGAGCCCGGCCACGGCAGGCGGTAAATCAGGGTTACGCGGCTCGAGCGGAGCGACGCGGAAAATACTCTTCTCCTCCCCACTGGGCCAGGGTGCACCCTGCTTGATCCAGAATTCGAGAACTGCCACTTCTTTCTCTGTAAGTCGCTTGCCTTTGGTTGGCATGGCATCGTCGTGGCCAGTGGGTAGTTTGATACGCCGGATCATTTCACTTTTTTCGGGCTGACGAGCCACCAATACGATACCGTTTTCGCCGCCTTTGTCGATAAACTCCCGCTTGTCGAGCCGTAGTTCACCTTTGCTCTTGGTAGCCCCGTGGCAACTGTAACAGTTATGCGCCAGGATGGAGCGTACTTCCAGGTTCAATTCCGCCACCTGTGTTTCGGAAAGGGGCTGACCATCATTGGAAGCAAATGAAAATTGAGTCGCATCAAAATCAGTTTCCCGTGCTTCATTAGTATGAGGCAGAACGCTGGTAAGGTAGTCGTCGCCATGAGTGAGCATAGCGCCGTAATGTCCCGCGACGCTGACTCCAACTACGGTGAGAATCAGCATGGAATGAAATGCCCCCATACGCCCTGAGCGTAGCAGCCATAGGGTCAGCAATGACAGCGACATGGTGGCTATGCCCGCCCACTGGTGAAATTCTACCGCTTCTCCGCTGTAGTCTTCCACGTTGGCCAGCAATAATCCGAACGCCACCGCTACCACCGAACTCACCGTGCCGATCCAGACCAAGGCGGCGGTACCCGCGCGAAAGTTTTTGTTGTGACTGCGCCAATCGAGAATTTCCAGTAGCAGGGCCACGCACAACAAACCTACCGGGAAATGTACAATCAGCGGATGGAGCCGGCCCAGAAATTGCCAAAGCCAGAAGTTTTGTATTGCTTCCTGCATCAGAGGTGATTTTTTTTCTTGTTAAGAATAAAGGTAACAGGGCAGAAGTTCTACTAAAAAAGAAGGTCTGCCGATGCCACCAGCAGACCTTCAATTAATTACAGGATAGAGGAGCCGAAAATGGTCTCGCTAAATCACAAAAATTTGAAAACTTTACGCTCCCAGCGTCCAGTCTCCGCGGTAGTCACGCTTCACGAACTGGTTGGCGGCATCAAAGTTGGTCACTTTCATGTTCTTGCCATCCCACAACAGTTTTTTGCGGCCAGGGAAAGTGAAACCCTTACCGTCGGCGCGTGGCTCGCGAAGCGTGTAGCTGCGGATGCCGAGGTTACCCATGATGACGGTTTCGTTCAAGGGACCAGCGTAGTCGAAAGACGACCGCAGCTCTTTGTGTTCCTTGCTGTTAAAGCCAGCTTTGCAGGCGTCGGTCCAGGCGACATGGTGACCATACTCAGGCAATGGTGTGTACTTGGTATCGAACTCACCGCTCTTGGTCATTTCCATTTTCTTACCGTCTTTGGTGTAAAGCTTCGGTACGAGGCCGTAAGTACCGCAGGTCATCACTCCCTTATCGCCGATCAGGATGGCACCGTTAGAGCTGTCATCGTCGCCCAGCGGATCGTTGGCGGGAATCAAGTCGGGGTGGGCGGGGCGCAGGCCGCCATCGTACCACACCATCTTGACTTCCGATTTGTTATTTTTAGTAGCCGGGAATTTCAGTTGCGTGCGCGACGAGGGGGGGCAGCCCTCCGGAATGTACTCAGGGTCCCAGTCTTTCAGGAACACCGAGCCCACACTACACTCCACTTCCGTGGGATAGCCCAGACCCAGCACCCGGAAAGGAGGGTCGATCAGGTGACAGCCCATGTCGCCAAGAGCGCCCGTACCAAAATCCCACCATCCCCGCCACTTGAAGGGATGATACGCGGGAGTGTACTCCACCCAGGGAGCAGTGCCCACCCATAAATCCCAATCGATAGTAGAAGGTGCGGGACCTTTGCCCGTGGGTACCGGAATACCCTGCGGCCACACGGGACGGTTGGTCCAGATGTGCACCTCATTTACGGTACCGATCAGTCCTTTCTTGAACCAGTCGATCATCTGCTGCTGACCGGGATTGGAAGCACCCTGGTTGCCCATCTGGGTTACGACTTTGTATTTCCGGGCGCCTTCGGTGAGCATTCGGGTTTCGTAGATGTCGTGCGTAAGCGGCTTCTGACCGTATACGTGCTTGCCGAGCTGCATGGCGGCCATGGCGGCCACGGCATGCTGGTGATCGGGCGTCGAGATGGTTATGGCATCGATATCTTTGCCCATTTCATCAAACATCTTACGGAAATCCTTGTATTTCTTGGCATTGGGATGCGCATCGAAACTCTGCTTTCCGCGTTCCCAATCCACGTCGCAGAGGGCCACAATATTTTCTTTACCATTATTAAAGGCATTCCTGACATCGGATGAACCTTTGCCGCCTATACCAATACCGGCGATATTCAGCTTATCACTGGGCGCGCGGAAGCCTTTACCCAGCACGTGACGCGGCACAATGAAGAAGCTGCCGAGTGCGGAGGCACCCACTGCTGCCGCCGTGCCGTTTTTTAAGAATTTGCGCCGCGAAACGGTGCCTTTTTGGTCTTTATGATCCATGATTAAGGTTAACTAGGTTTTTGATACAACGTATAAAATATAAAAGGGGGCTTTTAGTACAAATTACCCTCTTTCTGTTGCTGGAAAATTTGGTTTTATTTGGACAAGCTGCGTTTCAGACTTCTTAACGTCTTCTCGAGGTTGTTCTTGTATTCGGTAAAAGGGCTGTAGCCTGTCCGGCCCATAACGGGCTGGTTCAGATAGGTATTTTCGATCAATTCACCCGTAAGAATGTTAGTCGGGCGACGCATATACATCTTTTCGATGGGGATATCCGACCAAATGGGCGAGTAATACATGCAATCTTTAAAGAAATAATGGGTCACCTGGCTGTGCCGGGTGCTGCCGGGTCGCAGAATGGGCTCACCTCCGTGAAACAGGTTTGCCGACCAGATCAGCGCCTGCCCTTTCCTGACGTGAAACACCTCTTTCTTTTGCCCGGTTGCTTCCATCAGGTCCTGCACAAAATTCTCATAGGTGAGGTACTGGTTGTATTGCGTGACATCTTTCGAGCCCTGCAGACTGATGTCGGCCATGTCGTAAAAAGGTAGTTTGTGGCTGCCTGGATAGTAATGCAATGGTCCGTTCGACTCGTCGGTGTCTTCCAGGGCCACCCATACACCGCACATGAAGCGCTGGGGCACGGAATAGAAATGAATTGAATCGCTGTGCGTTTTCTGCTGCGAGCCCACGTGGAAGTTGAGCGTCTGGAAGGGGAAAGGCTCCCGACGATACAGAATTCGCAGCATGTCCATGATTCGCTCGCAGCCCGCCACTTCTTTTACAAGCGGAGTGATTTTCCAGGCATCCTGCAACCTCGGGTCGTTGTAGTGCGGGGCAAGAAGCTCGACAATCCGGTCGAAGGTACTTTCCGGCAAGCCGGTCTCCATGATGAGATAGCCACGCTCAGCGTACTGGCGGGCCATCTCTTTGGTGGCTTCATCCAAAGGCGATTCTTCCAGTTCCTGCTGGAAAAAGGGTGAATCGACCCAGGGCGTATTCATGTGATAGTCTTTCATTTTTGAGGAGGATTGTGAAGTATTGAATGTACCTTGAATAGGGACTACTACGACTTTATCTGCCTAATAGTCTGAAACCCGAAGTTAATCAAAATAGCTTTTCTGCCAATGGCATACCTTTTATGTGATGGGTAGTTTGGAGGAATTTTTGGCGAAATTCAAAAAAGGTCGTAAGGTTGAATCCAGCACTGGCTTTCGGCTGATTCTGTTTTCGTGAAGATTCTTCAAACCCAAAAGGTCAGAAAGTTAAACCTGCCCGCGTAGTTTTGTTCCAAGGGCATCAAAAATGTAGTTGCCAAAAGGAGATTTCTCCGCTCAAAGAGATACTACCAATCCACTGAAATGTACCATTCCCTCCAACGTTTTCGGCGTAACGTTCAAGTCATTGCCCAAAAGTCGTATCTGATTTTCTCACTGGTCTTAGGCGTAGGAACACTCCACGCTCAGTCGATCGATTCGCTGGCCCTGGACCGATTGTCGGATGCCGTAGTCGAGCTGCAGAACTCCGAACTCATGCGGAACGGCGTTTTTACCTTCTGCCTGAAATCTGCCAAAAACGATCGGACAATTCTGGGTATCAACCAAGAGCAGTCAGTACCCTCGGCCTCCACACTTAAACTGGTTTCCACAGCCACCGTTTTGTCAGTGCTGGGCGGGGACTACACGTATCCTACCTACCTGGAGTACGACGGACAAATCGTTCAAGATACCTTACGGGGCAACCTTTACCTGCGCGGTACGGGTGATCCGTCGCTGGGCAGCGACCGTTTCGACGGTGTCCCCGACGGCGATCAATTGCTCAACCGCTGGACCGTCGCCGTGCGCCGGGCGGGCATCCGCTATGTGCAGGGGCAGGTTGTGGCCGATCCTACCATTTTTGATGATAAGAATCTTGCTGATACCTGGGTGTGGGGTGATCTGGGCAACTACTATGGTGCGGGAGTGCAGGGCCTGAATTTCCGCGAGAACCTGTACCGCGTTTCCTTTAAGGCAGGCCGCGACGTAGGCGACCCGACCGAGGTGATCAAGCTGGAACCTGATTTGTCTTATTTGAAGTTGGAAAACCGCGTTACAACGGGTGAAGCCGGGTCGGGCGATCAGGTGTATATTTACGCCAGTCCGCTCGGTGACCAGGTTCTGCTGACCGGGACGGTGCCGCGTGGCTCATCCGCTTTTACGGTGAAAGGAGCCGTGCCGCGGCCCGCCTACGTGGCCGCTTTTGGCCTTTCACAAGCCCTGAAAGCAGGCGGCGTCGGGGTTGCCGGTGAACCCGGCGTACTACCCAAGTCTCCGGCCATTGCCGCGCCGCGCACCGTCATCGACCAATATAACTCACCCACGCTACGGGAATTGGCCCAGCAAACCAATTGGTGGAGCATCAATCTTTACGCCGACGCTTTTCTGAAAACGGCGGGCGTCCGCCTCAATGGAAAGCCAGACTTTGACGAAGCCGCCGAGGCCGAAGCAGATTATTGGCGAAAGAAAGGGGCGGATATGCGCGGTTTTTTCGTCAAAGACGGCAGCGGCCTATCGCCCACCGGATCGCTCACGGCGCAGAATCTGACCGACGTACTGAACGCCGCTACCAAAGACAAGAATTTTACTGATTTCTACAATAGCATCGCCGTTCTCGGCGAAACCGGAACCGTCCGAAACATTGGCCGGCGCACTAAGGCCGCCGGTAACGTCCGCGCCAAGAGTGGCTCTATCGGTGGCACCCGCGCCTACGCGGGCTACGTCACCACCAGGGAAGGAGAGCGCCTTAGTTTCACGATGATCGCTCACAAGTACCTTCCGGATGGCAGCCGCACGGTGAGTCTTCGGCTTAGGGAATTGCTGGTGC
This sequence comes from Persicitalea jodogahamensis, assembly GCF_014651615.1. Classification (GTDB taxonomy): domain Bacteria; phylum Bacteroidota; class Bacteroidia; order Cytophagales; family Spirosomataceae; genus Persicitalea; species Persicitalea jodogahamensis. The sequence goes on from NZ_BMXF01000001.1 coordinate 1,576,687, forward strand.
TTTTGGGGGAACTTTGAAAGGATGAATGGGAGAAAAGGATGCTGGCGCAGGTAGTTTCCTTTCCTCCCATCTCCTTTTATCCAATTTTTTCTACCGTGAGGTTCTGATTCGTGTAAATGCACAAATCACCCGCGATCATCAGCCCTTCGCGGACCATTTCTTCGGCGGTGAGTTGAGAGGCGTGTTTTTTGAGGGCGGTGGCGGCGGATAAGGCGTAGTTGCCACCTGACCCAATGGCGGCAATACCGTTTTCGGGTTCCAGCACATCGCCTGTGCCGGAGATGACCAAAATCTCTTCCTGATTGGCCGTGATAATCATCGCTTCCAGCTTACGCAGGTACCGATCGGTACGCCATTCTTTGGCGAGTTCGATGGCGGCGCGCTTCATGTTGCCGCCGTAGGCGTTGAGTTTTTCCTCAAATTTTTCCAACAGCGAAAAGGCATCCGCCGTGGACCCGGCGAAGCCTACCAGGATTTTGCCGCCCTGTAAAGCGCGAACTTTTTTGACATTACTCTTGGCGACGGTATTTCCCATCGTGGCCTGTCCATCGGCCCCGAGGGCCAGCATCCCATTGTGCAGGACGCCCAGGACGGTGGTAGCATGTATCTTTTCCATTTTGATATATAATGATTGGAGGTACTTACCTAAAAAAAATGATTCTGGCCGGAGCCTGAATCGGGAAGTATAACCGGGATTTGAGTGGGAACGTTCGGAACGAAACTTTACAAATCTTCTTTTGGCGTATGATGCCCACTTTTACGAAGACTTCACGATAGCTTATCCTGACTTTGCTGGCGCGACACATGATTGGAAAACTTGGCGCGTAGCGATTCGGCCAGATGCGGCAGCGAAGCTAAGCGGGCGACGAGTTCATAGTCACCCTTTTGTTTTAAAACGACATCGTTTACCGTCTGGATCGTGACGTCAGTTTCAGCGGCTTCTGTAAGTGCCAGAGCATCCCCCGCCGCGATGATCCCCGGTTCGACTACCCGAAAATAAATGCCTGGACGCCCCAGCTGAGCAAATCGTCGGGTCATGCCAGGGTCGTCGAAGCGTACGTTTAACTTATAACACGGAAACCGGGGCTGAACTGCTCGCAAGAGTGCCGTGCCTGCCCGAAAAAGATCCCCGATTCGTACTTCGGATTCGAGCAATCCTTCGGTCGTGAGGTTCTCACCAAAAAGACCGGGTGTCCAGTCGGAGCGGGCGATTTCAGATTTCCAAACTGCATAATGTGTCAGGTCGTAGGCATAAACCGCCTTATCAGGCCCGCCGTGAACGGTTAAGTCGGCCTGGCGATCCCCCTGCAAATTGACAAAATTCAGCGGGATCGGCCCGGTGACGGGCTCTTTGAAAATGCCCGTGGTAACTATCCGCCCTTCCCACTCGACCGTACGGGGCAGCCCGACGTTGACAGAATGAATTTGCACAACTCAGCACGTTTTTAGGATAAGGAATTTGTTAATTTTTAGGCTTGGAGTTCCGCTTCGGGTCTTTGGCCGGTTGTTCCTCGCGGACTGTCTGATTGAGATGGGGTTGAGCTAATACGGCGTCCCACAAGGTATCGCCGCATTCATCCTGAATGAAGATTTCTTCATCCTGCTTCTTTGTTTTTTTGGGTGACGTAGTATTCATATGGTGCCGGGGTTTTTCCAGATGTTGGGAAAATGCAGATTAGTGCCAGTTTATTCCGGAATTGAATTGATAACGGCGTCTGATGGCCAAACGTTCAGGATGGAGCAGCAGGTAGGGAGGGGGGGATGCCTGCTTTTGGTAGCCAAGATGACCATGCTAAACCAGCAACCGGCAAAATGAGAAATAGACTGATTTTCTTTCTACTAACCGCTTGCATCTTTGCTTCTTGCCAAAACAGAGAAGGGCAGAAGGAAGGTAGCGAAATATTACGCCTGCCGTTGACTTTTGTGGAAGGTTTCGGGCCGGGTGGCAGTGGTTGGGGGCCGCTCTCCGAAGAACATAAAAAGGACGATTCTTCCGCAAGGATCTGGGTAAAAACATATCTGCCCATAAAGGGTATTCCCGAGTCTTGGCGGAGCGTGAAAAAATCAATGGCTGAGTTGGCAAGAAAGTGATTTGCCCACCAACTACTCCTAAGCAATCCGGTAGAATCTAGCGGCGAAGGGCTAAATGGACGCGTTGATTAAGTCGACTAAAATCTATTCTGTTTACCTTTCGCTTAATATCGCCCAGTCTAAGGAATATACAAACTATGCCTCTCCTACTAATAGTACTCCTGTCGTCTTCAGTCCTCGCTTTTATTGCAAAAAAATATCTGGGAAGCCGTGTCTTTGGGCACACTCCATCCGGAACCCGACTCAGTCGCATCAAAGAAGTCACGAACTACCGCGACGGTAGTTTTCAGAATATTAGCCCGACGCCAGTCATGGCCAAAGGTAGCATGGCGAGCAGCATGCGGGATTATCTGCGGCCGGGCAAAGATCGCCAACCGAGCCAACCGCTGCCCTCTGTAAAGACCGACCTAAGTACCTTACCATCTGACGGAGCCACAGTAGTTTGGTTCGGGCACTCATCCTACCTGCTCAAGATCGCGGTCAAAACGATTCTGGTCGATCCGGTATTTAGCGGAAATGCTTCGCCAGTTGCCTTTTTTGGTAAAAACTACCCTGGAAGCAACGTATATGGAGTAGTTGATATGCCCGAAATTGACATTTTGTTGCTCACGCACGATCACTACGACCACCTGGATTATAAAACGATCAGCCAGCTTCGTCCCAAAGTAAAGCAAGTGGTGACGTCGCTGGGCGTAGGAGCGCATCTGGAGCGCTGGGACTACTCACCAGAAATGATAACCGAACTGGCCTGGCACGAAGAGGCGCAACTCGAAGGTAGCCTCCGCTTCACCGCGCTGCCCGCACGTCACTTTTCGGGGCGACTCTTCAAGCGAGGTCAAACCTTATGGTCGTCGTTTGTATTGGACGGGCCTGGCTACAAGCTGTATCTGGGTGGCGACTCTGGGTACGATACCCATTTCAGGGAGATAGGTGAGAAGTACGGGCCGTTCGATCTGGCACTGCTTGAATGTGGGCAGTACAACCAAAACTGGCCCTACATCCATATGATGCCCGAAGAGACTGCTCAGGCCGCTCTCGACCTACGGGCAAAAGTACTGTTGCCTGTACACTGGGGCAAGTTTACACTCGCTTTGCACCCGTGGTATGAGCCAATCGAGCGGGTGTCGTTGCGGGCGCAGGAGCTGGGCCTGCCATTGGTGACACCGATGATTGGGCAGCCCTTCACGATTGGCGAAAATCTTCCTGGTAATGCATGGTGGCGTTAAAAACTCAAAAAATGAGCTCTTCCTCGGGAATTTGGCCAACACCTTAGTCAATTTATGTTGATTAAATTTCTCAACAACATCGTAGCGTAGCAACGTATATATACCTTTTAGACAGGATTGCCGAGTTAAGTCGGCAATCCTGTTTCTTTTTGGGGAATGGCACAGAAGTTTTGACTCACTGGGGAAATTCAAGAATACATTATTTTACCTTAAACTTTGGCGGTCATGGAAGAGAGAAAGAGGAGTAAATTCAGGAGAGCGGCTTATCGTTTTTGGGTCGAGTACCATCAGTACTTTGAAGGAGCCTCGACGCGGCGAATGAGAAGACGCGCCAAAGCACGGCGACTACTTTCGGACAACTTCGACAGTCTGGGTATCTTCAAAAGAATGCAACTGGCGGGGATCTATTGAAGGGGCATTTTTCCTTTCAAAATGAAAAATACTTGACAAAAATGAATGATAAAACTTTAAGTGCGGCTTCCTCAGGCCAATTTAATATAGGAAATGATTTAACCATAAACCGGTTGGGATTCGGAGCGATGCGCATTACCGGAAGCGGAATCTGGGGCCCACCCGATAATCGAAGAGAGGCTTTGCGCGTACTGCGCAGGCTACCCGAGCTTGGTGTTAACTTTATTGATACGGCCGACAGCTACGGCCCTAACGTATCAGAGGAACTTATTGCCGAAGCGCTTCATCCTTATTCGAAAGGGATGCTTATCGCGACAAAAGGCGGATTGACACGCCCTGGTCCTAATAAGTGGGAGCCGAACGGACGTCCCGGATACCTGCGGTCCGCGTTGGAGGGTAGTCTGAAGCGTCTCAAGGTGGAACGCATTGATTTGTACCAGCTTCATCGGATCGACCCTGAAGTACCGATGGAAGATAGTCTGGGCGTTTTAAAAGATGCCCAAAAAGAAGGCCTCATTCGCTACATCGGCCTTTCGGAGGTGAGCGCGGAGCAATTGGAGCAAGCCAGCAAGACAGTAGACATTGCTACCGTTCAGAACATGTACAACCTTAACGAGCGTCGTTGGGAGGATTCCTTAAAATGGTGTGAAGCACAGAATGTAGGCTTTATTCCCTGGTATCCGCTTTCAGCGGGTAGCATCAATAGCCAGAAAACGATCCAGAAGGTCGCGAAGAAGCACGGTGTTTCCGAATATCAGGTGGCTTTGGCGTGGCTGTTGCAACGCTCGCCCGTGATGCTGCCTATTCCTGGTACTTCATCGGTTGCGCATCTGGAAGAGAACGTAGCGGCAGCTTCCTTGAAGCTGGAAGAAGAAGATCTTCAAGAATTGAATGAGGCCACAGCCTGATCGATAAGTACATATATTCACAGCCTGAAAGCCCCCGCTTTGGTCAAAGTGGGGGCTTCTTCGTAGCTGTCAGGTAAGGATATCCTTCACAACTTTGCCGTGCACGTCTGTCAGGCGGAAACGACGTCCCTGGAACTTATAAGTCAGCCGCTCATGGTCAGCGCCGAGCAGGTGTAGCATGGTGGCCTGAAAATCGTGCACGTGAACGGGGTTCTGGGTGATGTTATAGCTAAAATCATCCGTCTCCCCGTAGCTGATGCCGGGTTTTACACCCGCTCCGGCCATCCACATTGTAAAACACCGCGGGTGATGATCACGACCGTAGTTGTCTTCCGTTAGTTGACCTTGTGAATAAACCGTACGCCCAAATTCTCCGCCCCAGATTACAAGTGTGTCGTCAAGCAACCCTCTTTGCTTCAGGTCTTGCACCAGGGCTGCCGTGGCCTGGTCAGTGTTCTTGCATTGGTGTCTGATACCGCCCGGCAAGCCGCCGTGCTGATCCCAACCCTGATGGTAGAGTTGCACGAACTTTACGTCCTTTTCCAGTAGTTTTCTCGCCAGCAAACAGTTGGCCGCGTAGGTGCCTGCGTCGCGGCTGTCAGGGCCGTACATCTCAAAAACCGAATCCGGCTCATCCGAAGTGTCCATTACCTCGGGTACGGAAGTCTGCATCCGGTAGGCCATTTCGTATTGCGCAATGCGCGCATCGACTTCCGGGTCGCCAATGGGGGCATTTTGCAGCTCATTGAGTTGCTTCAGGTACTGCAGCATTTCGCGGCGGTCTGCCCCGTCGTAGCCTTCGGGGTTGTTCAGGAATAGCACCGGGTCTTTGCCTGAGCGGAACTGCACCCCCTGATGCTCGGTGGGCAGGAAGCCGTTGCCCCACAGCCGGGCATACAAGGGTTGTCCGCTGGCGTTTTTGGACACCAGCGAAATAAAAGTAGGGAGATTCTCATTATCCGAACCCAGCCCGTAGCTCACCCACGATCCAATAGACGGGCGACCCGGTAGTTGGCTGCCGGTCTGGAAAAACGTGATGGCCGGATCATGGTTGATGGCATCGGTGTACAGCGACTTTATGATACAAAGATCGTCCACCACTTTGGCGGTGTAGGGCATCAGTTCACTGACCCAGGTTTGAGACTGCCCATGCTTGGCAAATTTATAAACCGAGGGAGCAATCGGCAGACTGCTTTGACTGGCGCTCATACCCGTCAGCCTTTGCCCTTTACGGACTGAATCAGGCAATTGCTTTGCAAACATTTCATTCAGCTTGGGCTTGTAGTCGAAGGTTTCCAACTGCGAAGGCCCGCCACTCATGAAGAGGTAAACGACACGCTTGGCTTTGGGCGCAAAATGCGGCAAAGCCCGTAGAATAGCTTCCTGCGAATCTTCGGAGAGTTCGCCGGGATTCTGCGAAGCCGCGCCTGCCGCTCCGGCACCAAACAATTTGTTGGCGCCAAAAAGCGAACCCAATGCCAGAGCACCCATGCCAAGCGATGTTTTGGTCAGGAAATGACGGCGGTCGAGCTTCGTATTGAGCTTATTGAATTCCGGAGTATGCAGCCTGAATTCGTCTTCATGGTGGTTCATATCATTGGTAGTTGGCACAGGATCGCTCCGGTGGTACTTTTTATATCAGTATTACCCATCGACATACAATTCTTCTATTCTTGAAAGAGTAAATCAGCGCTTCGTGATAGCAGCGTCGGAGTTCATTATGGTGCTAGCAACCACAGCGTTGGCCGCAAGCTCGGCGGCACTCAGCGACTTGTCGATTTTGTATTGTCCGGCTTTGAGCCAGCCTTCTGTCTTCTTGGGAGACTTGGTAAAGAGCTCGGTCTGCTGACTTTTCAGTTTCAGCAGCAAACTTATTTCCTTTTGATCGGGCCTGCGGCCAGTCAGCTTACGGTAAGCCTGAACAACGGCCACCTGAGGATTCTTCTCCTTCGTCATTTGCTCACCCAGTACTTTGGCCGCTTCTACGTAAGTCGGGTCGTTGAGCGTCACTAGGGCCTGCAGAGGCGTATTAGTTTTTTGTCGGCGTACGATGCACGAGCTGCGGGATGTTGCGTCGAAAGTACCCAGTGTCGGGTTGGGTACGGAACGTTTCACAATGACATACACACTCCGCTTGTAAACTACCTCGCCGCTGTCCGGTTCATATTTTGCGCCGTTGATGCGCCAGAGGCCATCGGGCTGGTAGGGTTTGATGCTTTTGCCGCCAATCTCATAGTTCATCAGGCCACTGGCTGCCAAGGCATTGTCGCGCATCATTTCGGCGGTCAGGCGGCGCGCAGGGCCGCGCGCCAGCATCCGGTTCTGTGGATCCGTGGCCAAAAGATCCCGCGAAGCGTTCGAATCCTGCCGGTAGGTAGCCGACATCACCATGGTCTTGACTAGCTTTTTAACATCCCACCCGTACGACCGGTTCGCCGGAGCGGGGCCGCCTGAACCTTGAAAAGTAAGCGCCAACCAGTCGAGTAATTTGGGGTGTGAAGGCATCTCGCCTTGGTTGCCAAAGTCTTCGGCGGTCTTGACTAGGCCCACACCAAAAAACAACTGCCAGTAACGGTTCACCGCCACGCGGGCGGTGAGTGGATTGTCTTTGTGTGTGACCCACAGGGCAAGACCGTAGCGGTTTTTGGGCAGGTTCTTCGAAAAAGCAAAAATCCGCTCCGGCGTACCGGGATATACTTTTGCGCCCAAAGCATCGTAATCCCCACGTTCCAGTACAAAAGCCTGTTTTGGTTTAGGTGTTTCCTGCATTATCATCAGTTCCTGCACTTTTTCGGTACTGTCGGCAAGGATCATGCGGGTTTTCATCAATGCTTTCTGTGCCGCCAGAGTCGGGGAATGGACCGCCGAAAAATAGTACTCCTTCAAAGCCAGACTATCCTCGGCCGTCAATTGGCCGGGGGCTTTGGCAGCGACTGCCTCCCACCGTTTTTTCTCGCTCAAAATCTCGACCTCGTAGGGTGTCAGCGCCCGGTTATAGACCACGATGTCGTCCACCTGACCGTTCTTGAGGCCGTACCCACGCCACCAACCGCCAATCTGCAGACCAGGTTGCGGCTTCACCCGTGCGGTGTCGAAGAGAATTTCCTTCGTCAACTGATCTTTCGTGACCAGCATTGGCATAGGGTCGCCGTCCAGATAAAGTTTAAGTCCGGCGGCTTTGGACGATCCGTCGTAGGTCATGGTGAGTTGAATCCACTTGGCACGGGGTACTTCCCTGCGGCTGACTTTGCTAATCGCGTTGGAAGGCGCGACATGCGCCATGCTCATTTCCAACTTATTGTCTTTCAAGTATACGTGGTACCCCCGAAAGTTATACAACCGCTCTGCCTGGCTCTTGTGAAAAATCACGCCCTCCTCCATTTCTTTCGGGATGTTAACCCACATCCCTACGCTAAATGGCTCGGACTTGCTGAATATGCCGACCCGATCCAGATCCAGCCAGGCGTCGCCGTCCAGGTGAACGCCCGGTCCGCGGTGCCCTGCCACAAATACCTCCTTTTGCTTGTTATTGCCTTGCAGTGTCGTGTAGGCTAGTTGCTTGGGATTGACCTCATTTTTCAGCGAATTATTGTCAAAGCTGAATTTGGCCTGTAAACCATTCCCGGGAATACTTTGGCTTTTCAAACGGGTATAGGCTTTCGATTTTAACCAATTCTCAAAATCACCTTTGCCATTTTTCCGGGCGTCAAGCAGCTGTTTGTGCTGCTGTCCGACAGTATTTTGCATGAAAGCCAGTATGGAGTCCTGCTCAGGTGTGGGCAGTAGCATGGTGGGCGAGGGCATGGCGTCGTCCCAGGAAATCTGCCCGGCTTCATCAATGTTGTTGAAAAAACTGGATAACTGGTAGTAGTTTTTTTGGGAAATGGGGTCGTACTTGTGGTCATGGCACTTGGCGCAGCCCACCGAAAGCCCAATAAAGGCATCGCCGAAAGTATTGGTGCGGTCCAGTACATACTCCGTCTGGTATTCTTTCTCAATAATCCCGCCTTCGAGATTCTGCTGGTGGTTGCGGTTGAAGGCCGTGGCGATACGCATTTCTTTCGTCGGTGGGCCGCCCTTTGGGCCCTTCATCAGGTCTCCGGCCAGCTGCCACTGAATAAACTGGTCGTAAGGCTGGTTTTCGTTAAAAGCTTTGATGACCCAGTCACGGTAGGGCGACATATCGCGCAGCCGGTCTACCGTATAGCCGTGGGAGTCGGCGAAACGGGCCAGGTCGAGCCAGTCGGCGGCCATGCGCTCGCCGTAGTGCGGTGATTTGAGCAGTCGATCCACCACTTTTTCGTATGCGTTGGTACTTTTATCCCGCCTGAAGGCATCGATTTCATCCAGCGTGGGAGGAAGTCCTGTGATGTCGAAAGTCACCCGGCGAATAAGGGTTTCCTTATCGGCTTCTTTGCTGGGTACCATCTTTTTCTCTTCCAGGCGGAAAGCCACGAAGTTGTCGATTGGGTTTTTGACCCAATCGGCATGTTGCACGGTGGGAATCTCGGGCATCACGGGTTTCTCAAACGCCCAGTGCGGCTTGTACACAGCGCCATCGTCGATCCACTTAATCAAAACAGCCTTCTCATATGCCGTCAGGCTCAGGTGAGACTCGGGCGTGGGCATCACCACCTCAGGGTCGGTCGCTATGATGCGGCGAAATACCTCGCTGTTGCGCAGGCTGCCGGGATCGATGGCTACCTTTCCGGGCGATTCAGGTAGTTCATCGTAAGCATTTGCGGCCAGGTCGAGGCGGAGACCAGCCTTTTGCTTGGCCATGTCGGGGCCATGGCAGGCAAAGCACTTGTCCGACAGAATCGGCTTGACGTCCCGGTTATAGTCTAGTTCCTTCGGCACCAAATCCATCGCCGCACTGACATCCTCAGGAAGGTCGGGCTGACAGGAAAAGGAGATAATGGCAAGCAGGAAAAGGGATAGTATTCTGACGGGCATTGGGCGTGGGGGCTTTTGAAGCTTCAAAGATAAAGGTCTACAAATTGTAAGTATTATGCAAAATTGATATGTTTGTCCACAAATCCGACTTTTATCTTCCCTCTTAAACTTTTTAGTTACGTTTTCTACTTACAAAAAAGCATATTATGTATGGTCTGGTAGATCAAAACGAGTTTTTATTGCTCAATGTAGCCCGCGTGCAATTAAACGAACGCTGGAACTACCAAAATGTCATCAGTCCATTTTACCGACTTTATTACATTCATGCCGGCACCGGGACGGTGGCTTTCGGCAATGTGTCGCTTGATTTACAGCCCGGCGGCCTGTACATGGTGCCTAGTTTCACGCTTTCTCATTACCGCTGTGACGGTTTTTTGCACCAAAGCTATTTGCATTTTGAAGAGACGATGCCCAAAGGCATTTCCATTAAGTACGTATTCCATTTAAAAAACCAGGTGGCAGCTACCAGAATGGATACGGCCCTCTTCGACCGACTGTTGGAAATAAATCCCGACCGACAGCTTCTTAATCCAAATCCCAAGGTTATTCCCAGCGCAGAAAAGCAAAGGGCTGCGAGTATGCAAAAATACCCTGATCAAGCTGTTCAAATGGAAACGAACGGCATAGTGAAACAATTGCTATCCAGGTTCTTGGGGTCCGAAATCCTGCCAGGCCAAGCCGGTGGGGCACCCTACAGCCGGATCGCCGGAACTTTGCAACACATCCACGAAAACCTTGGCGGCGAGCTGAGTGTAAGGATACTAGCGGAGATTGCCCACCTCAATGCCGACTATTTTAGCCGCATCTTCCAGGAAATGGTCGGGCTTCGCCCCATTCCCTATATTCACCAGCTTAGGGTACAGAATGCGCAGAACATGCTGCTCGTTTCAGACGCCTCGCAGGACGAAATTGCTGACGCCGTGGGATTTGGCAACCGTACCTATTTTGCCAAAGTATTCAAGCAGCACACGGGTCAAACGGCAGGGGAGTACCGGAGTCGGGCACGAAAAGGCATGATTTGATCCGCGCTTCATGCTCCATGCGTCGCTTTTTCAAACGTCAACGATGGCTTTGATGAGTTCCTGATCGGGGCGCATGAAAGTCGGGAATTCTTCCGAAAGGTGGTCGAAGTCAGTGCGGTGCGAAATCCATGAGGTCGTATCGATTCGTCCGGCTTCCATCAGCGAGACGATTTCACTGAAATCTTCGGGGAGCGAATTTCGGCTGCTCAGTAGCGTTACCTCCCGCTTATGGAATTCAGGATCCTGGAATTCGACCTCACCCTGAAATAATCCCACAAAGACAATTTTGCCACCATGTGCGATCAGGTTGAAAGTACTTAGCATCGAGTTGCGGTTGCCCGTAGCGTCAAAGATTAGCGTAGGCAGGTCACCGTCAAAAACCTCCCGCAAATGTTCGGGCGTCAGCGTTTTTTCTACCTTGATGCTTTGGTCTGCAATGCCGTGCCGATTTATAAAGTTAAGCCGGCTTTCGAATCTGTCGGCCACGACAACCGTGGCTCCCCTCAGCCTGCAGAACTGCGTGACCGAAATCCCGATTGGCCCCGCTCCAACTACCAACACCAAGTCCCCGGCATTGACGGTTGCCCGATTTGTGGCGTGGAGACCAATGCTCAACATTTCAACAAGGGCGAGCTGATCGTAGGAAAGCACCCCGGATTTGTGCAGCTTGTGGATTGGTACTTTGAGGTATTCCGTCATACCGCCATCGGTATGCACACCCAGCACATTAAGACGTTCGCAACAATTGGAATAACCTCTGCGGCATGCCTGACATGTGTTGCAATTCAGGTAAGGCTCCACTGAAACACGATCCCCAATCATCAAGGTGGATTCAGTCTGTTTTTCACCAAGTGCTACTACTTCGGCCCCCAATTCATGTCCGAGAACGCGCGGATAGGAAAAAAAAGGCTGGTTCCCTCTGAAAGCGTGGTAGTCTGTACCACATATTCCGATTTTCCTGATTTTCACAATGGCTTCGCCCGATCCAACTACTTCCGGCTCAGCTCTTTCAATCGTCTGAAACTTACCAGGTTCTTTAAGAATAATTGTTTTCATGGGCAGGGGTTTAGAGATGAAGTGGTCTTAGGATAAATTATAAAACCTTTCGGCATTCAGGCCGAAAATTTTTGCTTTTTCTTCCGCTGAAAAAGTAGCGGTGTACTTTTCTACGATATCTTTAACCGCCTGGTATTCTCCCGCCACCAGGCAAACGGGCCAGTCGGAGCCGAACATCAGGCGGTTGGGCCCGAAGGCTTCGAAAGCGACGTCGAGGTAAGGCACCAATTGCTCGTAAGTCCAGCTTCGGTAGTCTGCCTCGGTGATCATACCCGAAATTTTGCAGGATACGTTTTCATGCGCAGCCAAAGCATTCAAATCTTTTTCCCAATCCGCTATTTTCCCGGCCTTAATGTAGGGTTTAGCCAGATGGTCAAGGACAAAGCGTTGCTCGGGACATTGTGCTACGAGTTTGACGGCATTCGGCAGTTGGTTGGGAAAAATCAGGATATCGTACGTGTATCCGTAGTGATGCAGCAGCTTAACGCCGCGAACGAAGGCAGGCCGCAGCATAAACTCCTCCGATTCGCCTTGCAACACGTGGCGGAACCCTTTCAGTAATTTGCGTCCCTGGTACTTTTCCAACTGCGTCCCCAAATCATCAGCTTGCAAATCGATCCAGCCGACAACGCCCTTTATGAAATCATTTTCCCCGGCCAGCTTGAGCAGGAATTCAGTTTCGGCATCATCCTGTGATGCCTGCACGGCCACACAGCCGTCGATTTGGTTTTGGGCTAAAACCTGCTTTAAATCTTCGGGTAGAAAATCACGACGGATGACCTTCATTTGTTCATCGATCCAGGCATCACGGATGGGATCAAAGTACCAGAAGTGCTGGTGAGCATCAATTCTCATAGTGGGATTTTGAGTTTTTGGTAAAGCGTTTGATCTACAAAAGAGAGCCGATTGCGCCATTTACTCTGGCGAACCTTGTCCGTGAATCGTGAAGTTCAACCAGCATGATTCGGACTCCTATGGCTGGTCTATGATGATAATCCACAAAAAAAGGACACAATTCACATCATGTCCTTAAATATTCGTAGTTATATATATCTTTAAATCAGAAGATTAGAGCGAAACGCCCCGCTTCCATGGGATAAAGTCATCCTGGGTATTCAGTACCGCTTTTACGGTAGTTTCGCCACTTGCTACCGAGATTACGAAATCCATGAGCCGCTCGGCGGCGGCAGGAATGCTTTCGCTGCCTTCGATGATGCCCCCCGTATTGAAATCCATGATGTCGTGCATCTTGTTGAATAGCTTGCTGTTGCTGGCCACTTTCACGACGGGAGCAATGGGATTCCCCGTAGGGGTACCCAAACCAGTAGTAAACAGCACCACCGTAGCGCCCGAACCTACCTCGGCGGTAGTGGACTCCACGTCGTTGCCGGGCGTGCAAAGCAATGTCAGGCCGGGTTTGGTGGCTTTTTCGGGGTAATCCAGCACATCCACGACGGGGGAGGAGCCGCCTTTTTTAGCCGCTCCGGCCGACTTGATGGCGTCGGTGATCAGGCCATCCTTGATGTTGCCGGGCGATGGATTCATGTCGAAGCCAGAACCCGCTGCCGTGGCGCGCTGGCTGTACGTACTCATGAGGTGAGCGAAGCGTTCGGCGGTGGGGCGATCCACGCAGCGGTCGGCCAGGTTCTGCTCTACACCGCAGAGCTCGGGAAACTCGGCCAGCATTACTTTTCCCTGCAACGCCACCAGCATATCGGAAAAGTACCCAAGGGTTGGATTGGCCGAAATACCCGAGAACCCATCCGAACCACCACATTCCAGCCCCACACACAGTTTCGACAAGGGAGCATCGGTCCGTTGCAGCTCGTTTGCTTCTTTCAAACCCAGTAAGGTTTGTTTCAAGGCCAGGTCGATGATGTCGTCTTTTCCCCCCAGGGTCTGGTGGTTGAGGATATGGACGGGACGGTCGAAGCCGGGTACGCGCTTCTCGATTTCCTGGATCAGGATGCTTTCTTCGGCATTCTGGCAGCCCAGGCTGAGTACCGTCGCTCCGGCTACATTGGGATGCGTGATGTAGCCCGCCAGCAAACCGCACAGCGCCTGCGCATCCTGCCGCGTTCCGCCGCAGCCCGACTGGTGGGTGATGAATTTGATACCGTCTACGTTCGGAAAAACGGCAGAAGCCGCTTTCTTCTTGGGGGTGGAGGGTAGTTCCGTTTGAAGGATCTCACTCCCCTGTCCGGCCTGGATCATCGCCAGAATTTTCTCCGCTTTATCCTGGTAAGGTGTGGTAGTTTCGTAGCCCAGAGCTTTGGTGAGCGCCTTCTTCAGCGTGTCCACATTGTGATTTTCGCAAAACACCAACGGCACCACCAGCCAGTAATTGGCCGTGCCTACACTCCCATCGCTTCGGTGGAAGCCCTTGAAAGTGGCATTTTCGTATTTCGAAACGTCGGGAGCCAGCCATTGGTAGGTACTTTCCTTGACTGTCAATGGGTTGGCGGCGTGCTTTGTATTGAAAACATTCAGCCAACTACCCCGACTGATTGCGTTTTGGGCCTTACCGACCAGGACGCCGTACATCTGCACTTCGTCGCCTGGCGCGAAGTCACGGGCGGCAAACTTATGCTTGGCGGCAATGTCCTCGGTCAGGGTATAGGATTCACCATCAAGCGCCAGCACTTCACCTTTTTTCAGGTCGGTGAGGGCGACGATAACGTTGTCGGAGGGGTGTACTTTTAATATTTTATTCACGAACAGTCTGATTAAACAATTCCAGCCCGAATTTGGGGCTTTCCATAATATCCTTTAAAAACGCGGTCACGTCGGCCTGGAAACCTTGCAGCCTGGTCAGGTCCGTTTCCCACAATTCTTCGGCCTTCAAAACATTGGCAACCAAAGTTGGTACATCGTCGGTTGAATTCCAAAGCGCCATGAGTTGCCCGGCTTCCGGATCATTCAATGCGTAATCCTGCCCGTTGGCGTGCCCGTAGTACTTGCCGTTTTCTTCACGCTCCACTTTCATAAACCGCAGGTAGCTGGCGAAGCCGAAAGCCATATGCGAGCGTTCGGTGGGTGACTTAGCGTACCAGCTTTCGATCAACTTGACGCAACGCATTTTAATCTTGGACGTGTAGTTTAGGCTGATGGATAGCCACTTGTGATCCAGATGCGAGTTGCTGAAACGGTCGATCACGGCTTCCGCAAAGTCGTTGATTTCGGCGGCATCAATGTTCGGATCGAGACTTTTCGCAATTTCGTCGAACATCAAGCCGCGAATGAATTCCAGGAATGCTTCGTCGCGCATGGCTTCCTTTACCATTTCGAAGCCCGCCAAATGCGCCAGACCGGTGCAAAAAGTATGCGGTGCGTTGAGCAGTCTCAGCTTTAATTCCTTGTATTTTTCAATGGACGATTCGATCTTGACACCTGCATCCACTTCGTGAAAGGATAGCTTCGACTTGATGCTGCCATCACCTTCAATGGCCCAAAGACGGTAGGGTTCGGCCATGAGCATCAGATCGTCGCGGTAGCCGAACTCGCCTTCCAGTTCTGTTTTCAAATCACCCTTGATTTCGCCCGGTACAATGCGGTCTACCAGCGAATTGCAGAATCGGTTGGCTTCGTTGAGCCAGCTTACAAAGGCCACGTCCAGCCGATTGTAGGCCGCCAGTTGGTTGACGATGCCGTGCAGCATTTTGCCGTTTTCAGAAATCAGCTCGGTTGGCACCACGATCAGGCCCTTTTGCGTGTCGCCGCCGAAGGTCTCGTAGCGCTTGTGCAGAATCGCGAGCAACTTCGCCGGAAACGAAGAAGGGGGATTGCCAAAAATAGATTCTTCCTCGTAGGTAATTCCGACTTCGGTGGTATTGGAAACGACCACCGCCAAGTCGGGACTTTGGGCCACGGCCAGGATTTCGTCCCACTCGTCGGAGGCAGTAAGTACCCGGCTGATGGCGCAGTTTATGATGTTTTGTTCTACTTCTTTTCCATTCGCGATGCCCCGAACAACCGATGTAAAGCATCCATCCTGCTCACTGTAAGCGGAAATGTCGCCCCGTGAGGTAGATTTGACCACGACCACGCGTCCTTTGAAGACACCCTGCTTGTTGGCCTGGTCGATAAAGTACAGTGGTAGTCCCCGCAGCAGTACGCCCGTTCCGAAGAACAGGGCCTTTTCGGGGTAGTTGAAAATTTCCTGATCCGGTGCGTTTTGTTTATTTAATGAGTTCATTCGAAGGTTTATATGGTTGTTTTCTTTCTATAGACTGCTAATTCCGGTCTCTTCCCCCGACAAAGCTATCTAAAATGATAGTACAAAAGTGAGTGGTAGCCGATCGCACGAATTTCTGAGATGATCTGACCGTCGGATTGAGTCATTTTCCCCACAAATTTGGTCATATTATGGTAATTTGAATACCCTCTCCATCGGTGCCCATTTTTCACCCGGCCTGGTGCCCGGCACGGCCTGCTGAAAGCCCCACATCAGGTCTTCCCATTCCACCGATTTAGGGTCCTGGTTGATCTCGTTCATGCGCTCGAATGAAAAGGTGTCGTCCACTTCCATAATCATGAACATCCGGTTGCCGAACAGGTAAATCTCCATGTCCAACACACCCGCTCGGCGGATATTGCGGTTGATTTCCGGCCAAAAGTTTTCGAGAGCGTGGTGCTGCTTGTATTTTTCAATCAGTTGAGGATCGTCTTTCAGGTCAAGGGCCAGGCAGTAACGGGGCATTGTTTATCGAAAATGGAAAATTGGTATTGCTTTTGATTTTTTGAGACTGAGTATAGGAATAGAGCTTAGTGTGAGGTTTGCAGGTGTCACTGGCTCCGGGTACAAACAGGCCTATTTAAACAAGTAAATGAAGGCCGATAATTACTTACCATGGTCTATCACCAAACAAGAAATCGGTACTTGCTCATGACCAAATTTTCATTCAGAAGTATAGCGCTCATGGTTGGATCGGCCGGGTTGGCCGCTCTGTGCTTTTCCTTCGCCTCCGACCCCAAAGTACCAGCCAAACCCAATTTTGTGTTCTTTTTTGCCGATGACCTGACTTACCGCGCCTTGCATTACATGGGTAATGAGCAGGTCAGGACACCAAACCTAGATCGGTTAGCCGCGCGGGGAGCCAACTTCACCCACTCTTACAACATGGGCGGCTGGAACGGGGCTATCTGCACGGCTTCCCGCTCCATGCTGGTATCGGGAATGTCAGTCTGGCACGTCAACCAGCACCGGGAAAAATGGTCGGCGGGCGACGCTGCCGCCCTGAACACTACCTGGCCGAAACTATTGGAAAAAGCGGGCTACGACACTTACATGACGGGTAAGTGGCATGTGGATGCGTCGGCTTCCAAAATTTTCGGTCGGGCTGAGCACATACGTGCGGGCATGCCCAAAGACACCTACTCAAGCCCCGAAGCGCAAGCTGCTTTTGCCCAGGCGAGGGCGGGTGAGTTGACATGGGCGGAGGCTATGCCCAATGGCTACAATCGCCCCCTATCGGTGGATGATAAATCCTGGTCGCCGACCGACAGTAGCAAAGGCGGTTTTTGGGAAGGTGGCAAACATTGGACTGAGGTAGTTGCCGACGACGCGGCGGATTTTGCCCGGCAGGCAAGCCAGTCGGAGCGACCTTTTTTCATGTACCTGGCGTTCAACGCCGCGCATGACCCCCGGCAATCGCCCCAGGAATTCATTGACATGTACCCGCTGAAAGACATCAAGATTCCGAAAAGCTTTCAGCCCGACTATCCTTTCCACGACGAAATCGGCGTTGGCCCCAAGCTGCGCGACGAAGCTCTTGCGCCCTTTCCCCGCACCGAACTGGCCATCAAAACGCATTTGCAGGAATACTACGCCATCATCAGCCACCTCGATGCCCAGATTGGCAAAATCCTGGACGATCTGGAAGCCAAAGGGCTGCTGGAAAACACCTATATATTCTTTGCCGCCGACCATGGGCTGGCCGTGGGAATGCACGGCTTGCTGGGCAAGCAGAGCATGTACGATCATAGTTTGCGGACGCCCTTGTTGATGGCCGGACCGGGCGTGCCGGCAGGGAAAACGGTGACGCAAGATGTGTACTACCAGGATATTATGCCCACCACACTGGAACTTGCCGGAATTGCAAAGCCCGGTTTTGTGGAATTCAAAAGCCTGTTGCCTCTTGCCAAAGGTACCCAAAAGGGAAAATCTTACGAAGCCGTGTATGGGGCCTACGTAAACTTGCAGCGGATGGTCAGGCAGGATGGTTTTAAGCTGATCGTTTATCCGAAAGCGAATAAATTCCTGCTTTTTGATCTGAAAAAAGATCCCGAAGAAATGAACAACCTGGCCGACCAACCGGGGTTTCAGGGAAAAAAGAAAACACTATTTGCGGAGTTGACCAGGTTGCAAAAGCAGTACGACGACAAGCTGGATTTGTCAGCGATGCGGCCCTGATGTCAGGCTGTTACGAGTTCCTGTTCTTATTGTAAAACTGAATTCAAATTTCAGTTAATCGGGTATTTGATTATCTTGTCGGTAAACTAATCCGTTCTATCATGAAAAGAATATTAACTCCTCTGTTATTTTTCGTAGCCTGGCTGGGCCTCAGCAGCTTTCAGCCTGACGATTCGGTAGCCAATCTGGTGGCCGACTGGCAACGGGCCAAAGAATTCACCCAGGAATATCTTGAAGCTATGCCCGAAGATGGCCTGGACTACAAGCCCACGCCTGAGATCCGTTCTTTCAAAGAACAAATGCTGCATCTTGCCAACGGTAACTTCAATTTTTCTTCGGCTGCCTCTGGCAAAGAGAATCCTTATAAAGGCAAGAATCTGGAAAAAATGGAGGAATTCAATACCAAAGGAGCCGTGACCAAGGTGGTGCTGGAAAGCTACGACTTTGCCATCGCCGCGCTTTCCGGTACCTCAGACGCTGACATGAATGCCAACATCAAGCTGTTTGGCCGTGACATGTCTCGTGGTGTAGCGTATGCCAAAGCTTTTGAGCACCAGACCCACCACCGGGGGCAAGCTACCATTTATATTCGCATGAAGGGCATCAAACCACCTAATGAAAAGCTGTTCTGATCACCCTTATCCCTTCTACCCCTTTCGTGCAGCCGGACAAAGTACCGGCTGCTTTTTTTATAATCCATCCTGAAATTTGAGGAAACCAGACACTACCAGGCCCGTTGTTTTCTTGTCGGATAAGCCTTTCACCACCAGGTATCACCTCATAGATGGCGTCTTGAACTGAATCGACGGTTTCCAGTTTTCTTCCAGAAACCCATACTACCTTCGGACCATGAAAATATTACTGGTTGAAGACGAGAAAAAACTGGCTGCCGCCGTCCTGGATTTTCTCCGGAGCGAAGGCCATGTATGCGAATGGGCGGAGGATTCAATAACCGCCGACGAGAAGATCGGCGTGTACGAATACGATTGCGCTCTGGTGGATATCATGCTGCCCGACGGCTCGGGATTGGATCTGATCAAGAAAATGAAAGAAGCCAGGTCGCGGGCGGGCATTATCATTATTTCGGCCAAGAACTCGGTCAATGATAAGATTTCAGGCCTCAACCTGGGCGCCGACGATTATCTGACCAAGCCCTTCCATCTTTCCGAACTCAACGCCCGGCTCAATTCCGTGCAGCGGCGTCGGCAGTTCGACGGCAATCCTGAGATTATTTTCGACCAGATCAAAGTCCTGCCCGATGCGAAGGAAGTGTGGGTGGGCCAAAATCGGGTGACACTCACCCGCAAGGAGTACGACCTGCTAACCTATCTGCTGGCCAATCCGGGGCGGGTACTGACCAAAGGCGCCATTTCGGAACACCTCTACGGCGATGACATCGACCAGGTGGACTGCTTCGATTTTCTGTACTCGCAGATGAAGAACCTACGGAAGAAACTTGCTGAAAATGGCAGTCCGGATTACATTCAGACGATCTATGGTGTGGGTTATAAACTGACGGCATGAAGCTGATTCACAAGGCTACCCGCTCATTTTTGCTCGCCAGCCTTCTCGTGGCCGGGCTGGGAGGTGTGTTCTGCTTTTTTTTATTGAAAAAGATATTCAGCGAAGAAGCTACCGAACAGCTTTATGCCCAAAAA
Organism: Persicitalea jodogahamensis; assembly: GCF_014651615.1. Lineage (GTDB taxonomy): Bacteria > Bacteroidota > Bacteroidia > Cytophagales > Spirosomataceae > Persicitalea > Persicitalea jodogahamensis. Next base: position 1,596,427 of record NZ_BMXF01000001.1, read on the forward strand.
GAAAAACTAACCGCTCATCTGCACGAAACCCGGCAGGTGCCCGAAAACTGGTACTCGCTCACCGATAGTCTGGTTGTGGAGAAAGTGAACGGCCCGGTCATTGAAGTACTGACCGATACCGTGCTGGCCAATCCCCTTGAACCCGGGGAGATGCTCGACTACCGGATTCTGGTTTTCGGAGTTTCAACTTCTGCGGGCATCGACTCACCCAATTTGGTGCCGCCCGACCGGCCGCAATATTACAAAGTAACCATCCAGAATCCGCTATACGAAACAGAAGACCTCAGCCGGGCTGTATTCCTGATTTTTGCCGGGTTGATCGCCGCCCTGATGGTGGCCTTGCTCATGGTCAACTATTGGCTGTCCAACCGTCTTTGGCAGCCTTTTTACCAGACTCTCGCCAAACTCGGAACTTTCAAAATCAGTGAAGTGGAGCCACTGGAATTTCCCACGAGCAGCACCACCGAGTTTCAGACTTTGCAGAAAAACCTCGATCAAATGACGAGTATGGTCCGGCAGGAATACGCCAGCCTGAAAACATTCACCGAAAATGCCTCACATGAATTACAGACGCCGCTGGCGGTGATCAGCGCGAATCTCGAACAACTTTTGCAGGCTCCTAATCTTACGCCCCTTCAATTTGAGCAAATTGGTGGTTTGCTAGACACAACCGCAAGATTAGCCAAACTCAACCAAACTTTATTGTTGCTGACGAAGATCGAAAACCAGCAGTTTGCGACCCGGGAAAGGATCGATTTTGGACAGTTGCTGCACGAGAAGCTGATGCTCTGGGAAACTCTTATTCAGTACAAGGGACTTTCCCTGACCCACAGAATCTCCTCAGGTGTGGAGATTCTGGTAAATCCATACCTGGCCGATGTGCTTCTCAACAACCTGCTCACCAATACGATCAAGCACAATCTGCCGGAAGGAAAAATCGACATAGAGCTTTCTTCCAAAAAATTGGCAATCCGTAATACGGGGCGCCCACCCACCGTCCCCGTTGAGCAGCTATGGGAGCGTTTTCGAAAAGATAGCCCCAACCCCGATTCTTTGGGGCTGGGGCTGGCTTTGGTCGCCAAAGTCTGCGAAACCAGCGGTTTCCGGGCCAACTATAGTTTCGAAGGGGACTGGCATAGTCTGGAGGTTGTATTTTGATTCCAGATTCTCTCCAAACTTTTGCCTTACACTTGCACTAGTTGAAAACTTAAAAAGCCAAAACAATGAAAAAGATCATAATGCTGACTGCATTGGCCGCGACGATTTCCTGTGGCGCAATGGCCCAGAAAATGAAAGCCGATAAAGTACCCCAGGCCGTAAGAACTGCTTTTGCCAAGGCCTATCCCAACGTAAAGGATGCTGACTGGGAAAAAGAAGACGGCGACTACGAAGTAGGCTTTGAACAGGGTAAAGAGGAATATTCCGTTGTTTTCGATGCGCAGGGCAACCTGCTCGAAACAGAAAAGGAAATAAAAACCACTGAACTACCTGCTGCTGTTCAGGCTCCTCTGAAAGGCAAAAAAATAAAGGAGGTCGCTGTAATCACGCGCGCCGGCAAAACGTACTACGAAGCCGAAGTCGGTGGCAGGGACCTATTGTTCGATGCCGATGGGAAACCTGCGAAATTGAATTGACACAGTACCTACCGCGAAGCTACCTCTGGCTCCCTGGGCTTGAATTTTTGCGGTACCGGATTGTCAATCGGCTGTACCGACATCAGGTAGGTGTAGATAGCCCCCAGGTCTTCGGGTTTCATACCGCCGTACATTGTCCAGGGCATGATGGTCTGCATTTCGTTGGGGCCGACTTTCGGCGGCACATACCCGCTATCGGCATAGGCCCTGAACCGCGCCACAAAGGCCTCCTTCGTCCAGCTGCCGATGCCCGTTGCCTTGTCGGGTGTAATATTCGCCGTGTAGACAGTGCCCGTCGGCAGATCGAATGCCCTGCCGCCAGAGAACATCTTTTCAGGAATGATCTGTCCTTGCTGGACGGGGGTATGGCACTCGGCACAGCCGGCCAAAGTAGTCAGATATTTGCCCGTGGCCAGTTCGTCACCGGGCGAGGGTAGGGGCATGGGGTCTGCCTCTTTGGGAATGGTGTTGAGAATGAAATTCATTGGGAAATCAGGCCGGGAGTCGGCAGGTTGGCTCTCGATGGGTTTGAGGGACCGAAGATAAGCCACGATGCTCTTGACATCCTCTTCGTTCATCCGGCCATAATAGGGATAGGGCATGACCGGGAAAAAAGCATGTCCATCCCGGCTGACGCCCGTAGTGATGGCCCGGTAAATTTCGCCATCGGTCCAGTCGCCTATACCATATGGGGTGATGTTTTTTGATGTGAACGATCCCGGAAAACCCATCTTCTGGTCGAAAAGCTCACCGCCTTTACCCACTGTACCAGGTACCATAGGACCCGAAAACCGGGAAAAATCACGGGTGCCGTGGCAGTCGGCACAAAGGGCTACGTGCTGGGCCAGGTACTCGCCCCGTTCCAGTCGGGCTGGCGTAATTTCAATTTTCATTTCGGGTGCTGCGCCTACGTCGGGTAGTGCTAGTTTGACATAAGCCATTGCACCAATGACACCAACAACAGCTACACCAAGGATGAGGCCGATTACTTTCAGAACTTTTTTCATAACGGATTGAGTATTTTTTGAAGGTTTGGACTAATTATTATTCAAAAGTTTATTAAAAAATGGACAAAATCAAATTCTTGGAATCAAATTTATTCTGGAAGGGAGTGAAAGCCGAAAAAATCAATTCGTACTGAGTTTCCAATCTTTCTCAAAGCATGGGTAAAAGCTGACTATTACGGGATAAATCCAGTTTTTCTCCATAATTGGAGGGGTACCTTTGCTATCTGTTATTATGTTAAATCCAGACCTTTCTTTATGCGCTATATATTTTCTTTTCTAAGCATCTACTTCATTCTCAGAATATCAACGACGTCTGCTCAAACCCCGGTCGTTACCATTTCCGGAGCTGTCGGGGAACAAACGACAAAGGCTCCGATGCCCTACGTCAATGTGATCCTGAAAACCGAAAAGGACTCGGCTTTCGTTACCGGAACGGTTACCGACGAGACGGGACGGTTCACGCTGGCTCCCGTGACACCGGGCAGCTACCGGCTGGAATACTCGCTGATAGGCTACGCTACCCAACGACAGCCTCTATACGTAGGTAGTCTGACGAACTTTCTGGATGTCGGTACGATAGAACTCGCCGAAAATACGCAAATGCTGAATGAAGTCGTAGTCACCGGCCAGCAGGAAGGGTTGAGCGATAAGATGGATAAGAAGACGTTCGCCGTCGCCGACAACATCAGCCAGGCAGGTGGCTCCGTACTTCAGGCCATGCAGAACCTGCCGGGCGTGGCTGTTCAGGACGGCAAGGTACTTCTGCGCGGCAGTGATCGTGTGGCGGTGCTGATGGACGGCAAGCAAACGGCCATCACGGGCTTCGGCAACCAGCAGGGACTGGATAATATTCCTGCTTCGGCCATTGAACGCATCGAGATCATCAATAATCCCTCGGCGCGCTACGACGCCAATGGCAACGCAGGTATTATCAACATCATTTACAAGAAAAACAAGCAGGAAGGTTTTAACGGCAAAGCGGGTTTCACTACCGGACTTGGAGCGCTTTGGGTGCGGCGCGAAAATCTGCCAACCATTCGACCGCAGTACCAGGCGACTCCCAAGGTAAACCCGTCGTTGTCACTTAACTACCGCAAAGGCAAGGTCAATGCCTTTTTTCAGGGCGATTACCTTTATACCGAAACGCTGAATAAGAATGAATTTGTGACGCGTACTTACGACGACGGTACCGTCATTGAGCAGCAAACCAAGCGCAACCGCAACACGACTTTCATTACTACCAAAGCAGGCATTGACTGGAATCTTTCTTCATCCGATGTGCTGACCGTGTCAGGATTGTTTGGCAGCGAGAAAATTCTCGACAATGGTGATGAACCTTTTTTTAACGGAAATCTTTCGGAACGCTATCGGCTATGGCAGTTTCTGGAAGACGAACTGAAAACTACCGTGGTTGCTTCGGCGACGTACCAGCACAAATATAGCCAGCCGGGCCATGTGTTGAATCTGGGCTTCAATTATACCTTCCACCGTGAAGACGAAAAGTACTTTTTTACCAATATTCGCCCCACTTTTACGGGCAAAGATTCCTTCAAATTGTTGTCGGACGAAAACGTAGCCGACCTGAATCTCGACTATGTGCGACCGCTGAGGTATGGTCGCTTCGAGAGTGGTTTCAAATTCCGCCGCCGGGTGATTCCCACCAACATGCAGTTTTTCCCAGGACTGAACTCGCCCATCGACAGCCTGGCAGGCGGCAAGGCGACCTACGCCGAAACCATTCCGGCGGTGTATGGCAACTACGTTTTTGAGAATAAAAAAATCGAGGCCGAAGTCGGTTTGCGGGTGGAGTACGTGGGCTTGAAATACACCGTAAACCCGAATCATCCGACCTATAAGAGCGATGGCTACAATTACACCCAGCCCTTTCCGAATGTGCGGTTGGCTTATAAATTTAACGACCGAAATAAGCTTTCGCTTTTTTACAACCGCCGAGTGGACCGCCCCAATGAGGTGGATATCCGCATTTTTCCTAAATACGACGACGCCGAGATCATCAAAGTAGGAAATCCGGCCTTGCAGCCTCAGTTTACCAGTAGTGTGGAGCTGGGCTACCGAACCAACCTGAACAAAGGGTATTTCTATACCGCCCTGTATCACCGCCGTGTGGATGGTACCATCACCCGAATCGCCAGCGTAGTACCCGGTGATCCGACAAACCCGGCCCGGGCTGGTAATCTGATCTATAACATTTTTCAGAATGCGGGGCGTAGTTACAATGCGGGCGTGGAGTTGGTGTTTTCCCAAACTCTTTCGCCGGCCTTGTCTTTCAACCTGAACCTCAACGGGTACCGTAATCAAATCGATGCCTTTACGGTGCGGAATCTGTATCCTGTGGTCAATACTTTCACGGTGGCAAAGCAGGAAATGTTTTCGGGAAATGTGAAATTGAACACGCTCATGCATTTGCCGAAAAACCTTGATTTGCAGCTCACGGCTATCTATCTGGCTCCCGATCTGATTCCACAGGGCCGCATCGGCAGCCGTTTCTCGCTGGATGCGGGCGTGAAGAAAACACTGCGTGGCGGTAAGGACGAACTCTTCCTGAATGCTACCGATCTGCTGAACACGATGATTATTAAGCGCGAAATTCAGGGGCAGGGATTCGGCTACACGAGCACTGACTATAACGAAACACAGGTCGTGCGAGTCGGTTATAGCCGGAAGTTTTAAGCCGTAGTCAACTAGTATCTTTCGGGGCAGCCCGCGTATTTAATCCGAATCACCTGGATTCTGAAAAGGAAATGATTTGGATAAATTGTTAAAACGAAATAACAAGTAAATGCGAGTAACCGGGAGAATGATTGTTGCGGTATGGATGGCAGTTGGAACGCTGACTGCTTTTGGCCAGCGCAATGTTGAGGAGATTAGAAGAGAGTTTTTGGATACTGACTCCAGAGTGGTGCTGGTGGCATCGCACCGGGCCGTGCATCACTATTTCCCCGAAAATTCACTCCCGGCTGTACGAGAAGCCATTCGTTTGGGAATCGATATCGTTGAGATCGACGTAAAAGTGAGCAAAGATGGCGTTCCATTCCTGATGCATGACCGTACGATGGATCGTACTACGACAGGGAAAGGTGATCCTGAAGAGTTTACTTTCATCGAACTACAAAAGCTTCGTCTGGTGGCAAATGGCAAGGAAACGAACGAAAAGATTCCTGCTTTGCAAGATGTCCTGAACCTTGCGAAGGGGCATATCATGATCGATCTGGACCTGAAAACCGATCGGCTTGACGCTATCATGGCTGTGGTAAAGAAAACCGGGACACAGAATATCGCCTTTTTTTTCGATAGCGACTACGAGGCGTTGGCGGAGGTCGAGCAGGCCGATGCTGACTATATGCTCATGCCCCGCGCGTATTCCGAGGCGATGGCTGATTCTGCTATCATTCGTTTTGGTCCGGAGGTCGTCCATATCGATTCAAAATTCTACACACCCGAAGTTACCAGACTTATCAAAGGGAACAAGGCCCGGATCTGGATCAATGCCCTGGGGGAACCCGATCAGAAACTCAGGTCGGGAAAGGTGGAGGAGGCATTGAGCGATTTACTGCGATTCGGGGCTAATATCGTGCAGACTGATGAGCCTGAACTACTGCTGGATGCGTTGAAAAAAGCAGGCCGACACTGAGCAAGACAGTTCCTGGATTTTTTATCAGTATAATTCCTGCCACTGCGGGTTCTAACGATAACTATAATCTTCGAATGAAATGAAGCAAATTTTGGGTTTTCCTTTGATTTTAATTCTGGCTGTGGCAATCTCTGATGGTTTCGCCCAGACCCGAAAACCTCACCCGGTTTCTTTCACCAAACAAACCCTGACCCGCGACTTCATTGCCGAAGGTGCGGCAGTCGGCGACGTAAACAAAGACGGAAAGATAGACGTCATGTCCGGTGCCTACTGGTTCGAGGCACCCAATTGGACAGCTCATGAGTTGGCCGCGCCACAAACTTTCAAAAAAATGGAAGGGTACAGTGACTCATTCCTAGACTTTGCCATGGATGTCAATCAGGATGGCTGGGTAGATTTGATCCGCATCGACTGGCCCGGCAAGGCCGCTGCCTGGCATGAAAATCCCAAAAATAAGCCCGGCCATTGGAAAATGCATCCGATTCACGACCACCTGGGCAACGAGTCGCCGATGCTGGTGGATGTGGATGGCGACGGTCGGCTCGACATCCTCGGCAATGATCCCACAGCCAAGCAAGTAATCTGGATTAGCCCGCCTACCAAAAAAGGCGCTACGGAATGGACGAAATACGTCATCAGTAACGACGAGAAACTGGCCACGCACCAGTATACCCATGGCATCGGCTATGGCGATGTCAATGGGGACGGTAAGAAGGACATTGTCACTAAACTTGGCTGGTGGGAAGGTACCGGAAATCCAAAAGAGGAAAATTGGCAGTTCCACCCGGCTGATCTCGGCCAGGACTGCGCCCAAATGTACGTCCTTGACCTGAACGGTGATGGTCTGAACGACATTCTGAGTTCATCCGCCCATAATTATGGCATCTGGTGGCACGAGCAGGGCCGTGACGCCGATGGCCGCGAAACATGGACTGAACACGAGATCTTTAAGGCTTTTTCCCAAACCCATAGCCTGGCCATCGCCGATCTTGACGGCGATGGCGATCTGGATTTTATTACGGGAAAGCGTCACCTGGCGCATCAAGGCAAAGATCCCGGTGGCCTCGACCCGCCGCTAATGTATTGGTTTGAATATAAGCTAGAGGGTAAGACTCCGGTATGGACCCCTCACGAAATCGATAACGATTCCGGCTCCGGGCTGCATGTTACGGTGGTGGACATAAACAAAGATGGCCTGCCCGACATCGTGACGGGAAATAAACGGGGCGTGCATGTGTTCATGCAAGAAAAGTAGCGTAATTATCCCCCCGCTTCCCGCTGGAATTTGCGAACCATCGTTGTGTAGTCATTCATCATGCGGCGCTCGGTCTCGGCGTCCCAGCCTAGCTCCGCCGCCATCAGGTCGCAGACAGTAGGAAGACATTCGAGTGTAGCGTCCCAATCGGTGATTTCCATGCGGATGCGCCGGGCTAGAAAATCACGCGGTGTGACGGTCATTTCGTGGCGGGCGGCGTACACCACTTCGGCTCTGATGTAAGGAAGACGAGCCACCAGCCGGTCAGCCAACGAAGCGTCACCCTGAATGAGATTTACGACGTTGTCAGCCCGTGACCCGTATTTCAGAATCAGGTGCTTGCAGGTGTCCTCGCCCAAATCGTACTTTTCATGAATGGTTTTCCAGGCTTCATAATCAAAATTTTCGCCGCCTGCCAGCAAATGGTCGGCGGTCAGGCAGGTACTTTCTTTTCCCAATAGCTCCTCCACTTTTTCCACGGCATCCTTTGCCATCAGGCGGTAGGTAGTCCATTTGCCCCCCAGCAGACTTACCAAGTTGGAATCTGGGTCGTGTTCCACCTCGTGGTCGCGGGTAAGGCCCTTGGTGGATTTGGTCGGGTCGGCGGCCAGCAACGGACGCAACCCGCCAAAGCCTGCCGTGACGTCCTCAGGTTGTGGCGATTTTTTTAAATAAGGGCGCAATGTCCCGAGCAGGAAATCGACCTCATTTTTTTCTAAAAAAGGCTCCTGCGTTCCATCCTTGAACTCGGTATCGGTAGTGCCCACAACCAGTTGCCCTTCGAACGGAATGGCAAAAACTACCCGGCCATCGCTGGTCTTGGGGATCAGCATGGCATCTGTGCTGTTCAGAGTTGCGTAAGGTAAAACTACATGCACGCCCTTGCTGGGGCGGATGCGGGAGGGGAGCTTTGGATTGGCCCAATGCCGAATCTGATCGGCAAAAGTACCGGTACAATTAAGAAATATTTTGGCCTGAATCGAAAAACCTTCCCCGGTCAATTCGTCATGGACGTTCGCTGCCGTCAGTTTTCCGTCCTCGTCTTTTTCGAAACCCGCTATTCCCACGTAGTTTGCCACGGCCACACCCTGTTCCTGGGCCGACTGCACTATAGCCAGGCAATAGCGGGCGTCGTCGTGCTGGCCGTCGTAGTACAGAACTGCGCTGTGAAGTTTATTTTTATCCAGCGTAGGCATTCGCGCCAGAACCTCTTTTTTAGAAAGCCATTTGCCCTTGGGTAGTGTGTTGTCATTAGCAAACCAATCGTACATCTTAAGCCCGATACTGTAATACAGACCTTCAAATAGGGAAAAAACGGGCGTCAGGAGCGCCAGCGGGCGGGCCAGATGCGGCGCATTTTTGATAACGATCCTTCGCTCTTCCAGTCCGTGACGAACCTGCTTCAACTGGGCGAAATCGAGCTTGGTAAAAGCCTGCTCAAGGTACCGGACACCACCGTGGATAAGCTTGGTGGAACGGGAAGATGTTTCGGAAGCAAAGTCCTGCTTGTCGATCATTGCTACTTTATACCCACGCAAGGCGGCATCCAGGGCGCAGCCCGCACCGCTGGCACCGCCACCGATAATGCAGATGTCGAAATTTTCAGTTTTCAGCCGGGCAAGGTTCTCGGAGCGGTTCATGGGCAGTAGAGTTGAAGAGGGTTTGCAAAACTAGCATCTTTCGTGGAAGTCTGCGTTCAGGAGGGACATCCATCCGCTTACAAATTGAAGCAGGAATGGATTTTGTAAGGAAAATTTTGTATTTTCAAACCCATTTTGCCTACTCCTAAACTCTGCCGCCCATGAATAACTCACCTAGTCCCCCTAACCTCAGGTTCGAACTACTTCTCTGGAAGAACGAACTGGAATTCAACCGCCGCGAGCTGGCTATTTTTGAAAGTTACCTTCTCAACTTAGAGGGAAAAATTCTTCCTCACAGGCTTTCGGAGCTTATGAGCCAGCTTCATGACTACCTTCAATCAGTTAACAAGCTGTTGGAGGAAATTGCGGCTGACAGCATTCATTGCACCGATAAGGCTGCTTTAGGTACCAACAGAGGTAGTTGGCAAAACACGAAACAGGAGTGCCGGTATATCAGGGAAGAAATATTTTATTTTGAGCAGAACTACCATCAATTCAGAAATCAGTTCTGCACTTTCGCCGCCGGATTGGAAGCGGCCTGAATAAGCGAAATGCAATGTGACGGGCACAATTATTTTACGTATAAAGCTTGTCGGATTGGCCAAAAATTATAGATTTGGGCTATTCGAGTTTTATTATTCATTTAACCAAAAGAAAAACATGGGATTGATGTCATTTTTAAAAGGAGTTGGAGAGAAAGTCTTCAAAAAAGAAGAAGCTGCCACTCCTGCTGCCGAAGCCGAACCCCTCCGCGCGAGTGCCTTGCTGGCGCACGTGAAGGCTTTGGGATTAACCTATAAGACCATTCAGGTCAAAACTTCCGGTGATAAGGTGACACTGGAAGGTGAAGTGGAAAAACAGGCTGACGCCGAGCGCATCGCGCTGGCCGTGGGCAACGTGGAAGGTGTGTCGGAAGTGGACAACAATATGAAAGTTGCCGAATCTGCCCCCGAAGCTACATATTACACGGTGAAAAGTGGTGACTCACTCTCCAAAATAGCCAAGGAAGTGTACGGTGATATGAAAAAGTACCCCCAGATTTTTGAAGCGAATAAACCAATGTTGTCTGACCCCGATAAGATTTATCCGGGACAGGTACTGCGTATTCCCAAAGAATAGGTACTTCAGGTTTTTACAAAAAGGCACCCGCTGAATTTCAGCGGGTGCCTTTTTCTTTTCTGACTAAACAAGGCTGGCCGCCAATTATTTGATATTCTTCCGGCGGTTGCGCTGAAAATCTTCCAATACGAAGCTGCCCAGTCCATCCAGATTGCTGTAATAGGCACGGCCATTGTTGACCTGGGTGAAATTCTGGACGAATTGCTTCAGATAGGGGTCGGAAGCAATCATGAACGTGGTGACCGGAATGTCGAGCCGGCGGCATTGGGCGGCTAGTGTGAGCGTCTTGCTCACGATTTTTCGATCCAGACCAAAACTATTCTTGTAATACTTTATCCCCTCTTTAAGACAGGTAGGCTTGCCATCTGTAATCATGAAAATCTGCTTATTGCGGGTTTTACGGCGACGCAGCAAGTCCATGGCAAGTTCCAGCCCGGCAACGGTGTTGGTGTGGTACGGACCAACTTCCAGGTACGGTAAATCCTTGATTTGTATCTGCCAGGCGTCATTTCCGAAAACAATGATGTCCAGCGAATCTTTGGGGTACTTTGTCTTTATCAGTTCAGCCATCGCCAGCGCCACTTTCTTGGCGGGCGTAATGCGGTCTTCGCCGTAAAGGATCATGGAATGGCTGATGTCGATCATCATGACGGTCGATGTCGTCGTCTTTTGCTCCTTTTCCACTACTTCCAGATCCTGCTCCATAAGAGTAAAGTCGCCGATCCCGTGGTTTACCTGGGCATTTTTGATAGACTCAGTCATCGAAATCTGCTCGAGCGAATCGCCAAACTGATAGGGACGCACATCGCTGCTCAGTTCATCGCCAGTTCCTGAGTAGGGAGTATGGTGATTCCCCCCGGATTTGGAGCGCTTCAGTTTGCCGAAAATCTCGTCCAGGGCACTTTTCCGAATACTTTGCTCGCCCTTGGGAGTCATCACGACTTGCCCATCTCCGTCTTTTTCAGTGATGTATCCCTTTTTCTTCAAGTCTTCATAGAAATCGCCGATACCATACTTATCGTTGGTTAGGCTATACCGACGATCCAACTCGCTGAGCCACTGCATGGCTTCGGAAACATTGCCGGAAGTCATCAATAATAACTGCTGAAAAATATTGAGCAATTGGTCAAACTTACTATTCGGCCCTTGCTCCTCGGGAATGAATCTGGAAAAATGATGGCCCTGCATATCAGTATGGGATTTTGAATAAATGGGAGAACACGGATGTGGATATACCTTTTCTAACGCAATATCCGGGGTTTTGGTTTTTCAGTGAAAGCAAGTCTTTCCGTGAGGAAAGTAAAAAGGTTGAAAAAAGCAGAGGCGGCCCCAGGGGCCGCCTCAACCAAAATCTGCATGATAAAGTAATGAAGCGCTCAGACGGCCTCATCGGAACGAATTATGCTTTTTCGCCGCAAAACTCTTCAAATGCCATCACTAAGTGCTGAGCAATCATCTCAGCGGAGCGGCCTTCGATGTGGTGGCGCTCGATGAAATGAATCAGTTCGTCATCGCGGAACATGGCAATGGCAGGTGATGAGGGAGGGTAGGGGAGCGTGTATTCGCGCATTTTGTTAACAGCATCGGTATCGACACCGGCGAATACCGTCACCAGGTTGTCCGGCTTGATTTCGCTCTTGGCCAGAGCGGCCTTCACGCCCGGACGGGCAGCGCCCGCTGCACAGCCACAGACCGAGTTGATCATCACCAGCGTGACGCCTTCGGCATTGGTCATGAAATTATCTACCGCCTCAGCGGTCAAAAGCTCCTGAAAACCAACACTCGTGAGATCGGCTTTCATGGGGGCAACTAAATGTGGAGGATACATAGTGTTTCTTTTAAGTTTATGAGTAAAAGTTTTTGAGTTCAAAGTACCAGGTACTTAGTCTGGCTTTTTCGCTTCGCGCTTGACTTACATAAAGCCCAGTTCGAGCCTTGCCTCTTCAGACATCATTTCGGTGGTGTAGGGCGGATCGAACGTGAGTTCCAGACTGACATCGTTCACACCTTCCACTTCCCGGATGCGCTGCTCGACTTCGCCCGGCAAAGTACCTGCCGAAGGACAGGAAGGCGAGGTCAGAGTCATGGAAACATAGACGTTGTTCACCGGAAATATCTTAAGGTCGTAAATCAAGCCTAACTCGTAGACATCCACCGGAATCTCCGGATCGTATACGCGCTTGATCGCCTTCACGATCTCCTCTTTCAATTCTGCTTCAGTTAGGGTGGTAGTTTCCATGACAGGGTAGTTCTTATGAAGAATATCTGAAATACAAGCTGAGAGCCGATCGGGGCGCCCCGTGGCGGCTGACAGCTTAGCTATTTAAGCTTTGATAGGCCAATCCGTACGTTTTCATTTGCTTCACCATGCTGGCCAGGCCGTTGGATCGGGTCTGGGCCAGGTGCTGGTGCAGGCCGATTCTTTCCATAAAATAAAGGTCGGCCTGGGCGATTTGCTCGGCGGTATGGCCAGACAGTACTTTGACCAGCATACTCACCAGCCCTTTCACGATAATCGCATCACTATCAGCCTCGAAATTTACGTTTTCTCCGTCGGTTTCAGCATGCAGCCACACTCGCGACTGGCAGCCCTTTATAATGTTTTCCTCGGTCTTGAATTCTTCGGGCAATGGCGCCAACTGCTTGCCCATGTCTATTATATATTCGTATTTACTCTCCCAGTCGTCAAAAAGAGCAAAGTCTTCAATGAGTTCGTCCTGTGTCTCGTTTATAGTCATCTTATCCCAACATCTTTTTTACCTTCAGCAATCCTGCTACCAGGTGGTCGATTTCTTCGGTTGTGTTGTAAACAGCGAATGAGGCGCGGGAGGTTCCGGGTATGCCGAAGCGGTGCATCAAGGGTTGCGTGCAGTGGTGACCGGTACGAATGGCAATACCCTGCTGGTCGAGCAAAACGCCAATATCCTGATGGTGGATGCCGTCCATGAGAAATGAAATGACACTCACTTTTTCTTTGGCGGTCCCCACTATTTTTAGTCCTTCGATACTGGACAATGCCTCGGTGGCATAGCGCAGCAAGTGATGCTCGTAATCGGCAATGGCTTCTTTTCCAAGATTTTCGACATAGTTGATGGCCGTCTTGGCCGCAACTACATCAGCGATATTGGGCGTGCCAGCTTCAAACTTGTAGGGTAGTTCGTTATAGGTCGTTTTCTCGAATGTGACTTCCTTAATCATTTCTCCGCCTCCCCGGTAAGGCGGCATGGCGTTCAGAATTGCTTCTTTTCCATACAGAACACCCATGCCCGTCGGGCCGTAAAGCTTGTGTAAAGAAAACGCGTAGAAATCGCAATCCAGCGCCTGCACATCGATATCAATATGCGACGTTGCCTGCGCTCCGTCAATCAGTACCTTGGCACCTACCTCGTGGGCTTTTTTAATGATTTCAGCCACCGGGTTGATCGTACCCAACGCATTGGACACATGTACGACGGAAACGAACTTGGTCTTTTCCGAGAGCATTTTCTCATACTCATCCATAAGAAGCTCTCCCGCGTCATTGATAGGAATGATGCGCAGGACGCATCCCTTCTCCTCACAAAGCATCTGCCAGGGAACGATATTGGAGTGGTGCTCCATCGTGCTGATGATGATCTCATCGCCCTCTTGAAGAAACGTGCGTCCGTAGCTCTGAGCCACCAGGTTGATGCCGTCCGTAGTGCCGTAGGTAAAAATGACCTCCTCCGGCAACCGGGCATTGATGAAATTCTGAATCCGGCGACGCGATGCCTCAAACTCGGCCGTTGCCTTTTCCGCCAGGTGATGGATGCCCCGGTGAATATTGGCATTGGTACGTTCGTAATATCCCGCCAGTGCCTCAATCACTTGTCGTGGTTTCTGAGTGGTGGCGGCATTATCGAAGTATACCAGCGGCTTGCCATTCACGATCTGATCCAAAATCGGGAAGTCCGACCTGATCTGGCCCATGTCCAGTTGCGGGATGGTGTATGTTTCTGAAATCATATTCTCACGTGCTTGGTACTGCATGGCTGATGCCTGTTTTGGAGTGTGGGTTTTCCCATATCGGGAACCCCGAAGACTACGCCAACTTTTTAGCAATTATTTCCTCCAGATACGCGCGGATTGGCTCGATCTTGATTTGCGTAATGACGTCTTCACAAAAGGCGAACATGAGTAGACTCATGGCCTCGGGCTTGCTGATTCCGCGCGAGCGGAGGTAAAAAAGCGCTTCATCGTCCAGTTGTCCGGTGGTGGTACCGTGTGAACATTTGACGTCATCCGCCCATATTTCCAATTGGGGTTTCGTGTTCATGGTCGCCTGAGGCGACAACACTACGTTCTTGCAAGACTGGAAGGCGTTGGTTTTCTGGGCATCTTCGCGAACGAATATTTTGCCATTGAACACGCCAGTCGACTGACCTCGTAACACGCCTTTATACAACTCGTTGCTTTCCGAATTGGGCTTCCGGTGATCGGCGACAGTATGGTTGTCGATGTGTTGCTTGCCATCGGGAAAATACAGACCGTACATGTGCGCATCGCAATGCTCGCCGTCAAGAGCGATGTTGAGATTGTTCCGGATAAATCCGCCATTCAGCGAAACCGTAGCAGCGTAAAAGTGCGAATTATCCGCCATGCGTACTTCCGTAGTGCCGACATGGTAGGTCGCGTCGCTGTCGTTCTGTACTTTGTAGTACTGCACGTGCGCATCCTGAGCGACGTGGATTTCGGTGACGGCATTGGTGAATGCCGACGACTCACCCAGCGTCAGGAAGGTCTCGGTCAGTTGCACCTGTGCGTTCTGCTCAATCACAAACAGGTTGCGCGGCTGCGCCCCCACGTTGGCCGAGCGGGCATCATTGATGAAGTACAGAACTATGGACTCCTCCACAACTTTACCCTTCGGCACGTGAATGAAAACGCCATCGCCCGCAAAAGCAGCATTCAGAGCTGTGAAAGCTTCATCCTGCGTGTCAGCTAAGTTTCCGAAGTAGGTACTTACCAATTCCGGCTGAGTGGCCAGAGCTTCGCGCAAAGGTCGAATAGAAACCTGCGAAGCGGGCGAAACAATGGTGGATAGCCCGGCTTCGTATTTTCCATTAATGAAATACAGGATATTGCCGCTGAGGTTCGGAATCTTGAATTTCTCTATATCCTCCACCGTTATCGCATGAGTGCCCCCGAAATCAAAATCCTGATTTGTCAAGTTGCGCACATTGCTGTACTTCCACTCCTCATTTCTGGGGGTTGGAAACCCCAATTCCTCGAATCGGGCAAGGGCCTTTTGCCGGGTCTGATGCAGCGGCGACTGTGCTTCCCCATTCATCGCTGCCTCCCGGCTACGAAAGTCAGCGACCAATTTCTCTTTTAAATCTACCATTATTTCAATTTTGAATGAGAGAATGAGAGATTGAGTGAATAAATAAGAAATAGAACTCTATATGCTCTCATTCACTCAACCACTGATTCTAAACTAATTCTACCTCGGCCTTGATCCAGTCGTATCCTTTCTCTTCCAGTTCCATAGCCAGCTCCTTAGTGCCGGACTTCACGATTCGTCCTTTGTACAGCACATGAACAAAGTCAGGAACGATGTAGTCGAGCAGTCGCTGGTAGTGGGTTACGACGATAGTAGCCTTTTCGGGTGAGCGGAGTGAATTGACACCTTCGGCCACGATGCGCAGGGCATCGATATCCAACCCGGAATCAGTTTCATCCAGAATAGCCAGTTTGGGTTCCAGAACGGCCATCTGAAAAATCTCATTGCGCTTCTTTTCACCGCCTGAAAAGCCTTCGTTGAGCGACCGCTTCAGAAGCGAGTCGTTCATTTTGACGAGTTTGGCCTTTTCGCGTACCATACGCAGAAACTGAGCGGCATCCAGCGGATCTTCGCCCCGGTACTTGCGCATCTCGTTGACGGCGGTCTTCAAAAAATTGATGGTAGTCACTCCGGGGATTTCCACGGGATACTGGAAAGCCAGGAAAATCCCCTCGGCTGCACGCTCTTCGGGGGCTAAGTCGAGCAGGTCTTTTCCGTCAAAATCTACACTACCGCCGGATATTTCGTATTCTTCCCGGCCTGCCAGTACGGACGCCAGGGTACTTTTACCTGATCCATTGGGCCCCATGATAGCATGGACTTCACCTGGATTCACCTGCAAATTGATGCCTCGCAATATTTCTTTGCCTTCGATCGAGGCGTGCAAATCTTTAATTTTAAGCATAATGGGTTTTTCGTATCGATATTTTGTGCGTAAATGCAAAGGTACGCAGCCGGGGGCGGGAAAAGAAACCGCGATTAGAATGTTTCTAAACAACTCCGGCAGTCATTATAACCCATAAGTCCGGCGGGATGTTCCCCGTGTGGCACCTTTGTTGGGAAGCAACAGATTCGGTTGGATTTAACCGACTTTTTATTGAAAAATAATCCCTCGTAATTTGCGAAAGGCAAATTTCCGGAATGGATCACATATCTCATGAAAATGAATAAACCCAACTCTGAAGAAATAAAAGTGACGTCCGAAGTAGGGCGCTTGCGTCGGTTATTGATCCATAGCCCCGACCGGGGTCTAGGGAAAGTAGTACCTTCCAAAGCACAGGACTGGCTATTCGAGGACATCGTGCACCTGGACACCATGCGGCGCGAGGAGTATGACTACTATGTCAAACTACTGCTGTATTTCCTCGATCCGGAAAAAGTGAAAGGCAAAATTGCGGAGATAGACGCTGACACGACGCGGGCATTCTATAAACCGGGAAATGCAGGCTACTTCAATTCCAAGAAGGTAATCGATCTGCAAAGCCTGCTGACGGATATCTTAAAAGATGAGGTCGTGCGCACCAAACTCATTGCGTCCATTTGCGGTATTGAAAAATGCTCTCATGCCACTCAACTCGAATTGGCACAGCATGAGCCGGAGGAACTTGCCAGGATATTCATTTCCGGATCACAGTCGGACGAGCGAATGCTGTTTTCACCGTTGCCCAACCTGATTTTTACCCGTGACATCGGCATCGTCATCAATGATCATATTCTGCTCAACCGACCCGCCAAAGCCGCCCGGACGCGGGAGTCGCTGCTGGCGCAGTACATTTTCTTTCACCACCCGCTTTTTGCCGACTACCGTGACAAGATCATCGAAATTCCCGACAATGCGCGCCATTTTCTGATTCCGGAAGACGAGCAGCTGAGCGACTTCAACCGCTCCACGCTGGAAGGCGGTGACGTGATGATGGTCGCGCCACGGCACCTGCTCATTGGATGCAGTGAGCGCACGACGCTCTACGCCGCGCAGCAAACCATGAAGATACTCTTCAAAAAAAATGTGGTGGACACCATCACTATCGTGCAGATTCCCAAGAAGCGCGACTACATGCACATTGACACGGTTTTCACCCAGGTCAAGAAAAACGTGTGGGTACTTCTCGGCTCACTGGCGCGGCAGGGCGACGACAGTCGTAAGAAGGACGTACTGCATTTCTTCGGACCTGAGGTGTTGGGTCAAAAGATGAAGATTATGCAATTCTACAAAGGGCTGGAACAGAAGCCGATTGAGATAGAAAACCTGGAAGACCTCCTGGCTGACATCAGCAGGAATGATCTGGGTAGTACAGAGGATGTGAAGTTTATCTATTCCGGCAATAAAGAGTTTCCATTCGGCGAGCGTGAACAATGGACCGACTCCTGTAACCTGCTGGCTCTGAAAGATGGCGTGGTGATTGGCTACGACCGGAACGACAAAACGCTGGAAGCATTTCGTGCCGCAGGATTCCGCACTATCAAAGCCGCCGACCTGCTGGCCGAATTCGAAGCCGGTAGCCTGTCGCCCGATACGATCACTGACACCTTCATTATGCTGCCCTCAGCGGAGCTGTCCCGCGCCCGAGGCGGCTCGCACTGCATGAGCATGCCGATGCTGCGGGATGAGGCATGATTCCATTTTTATCTAGCGTTAGGAGTTTGGTTGTTGGGACATTTGACAGCAAGTGATTTAAAATTTTTTGAAATTCGATTACACAACTAAACAAGACTCGCCATGCCTCCCGTCCGTGCTCTGACTACCCATCCCCAAACTACCCCGCATATTTTCATGGTGCGCCCGGTGCGCTTTGCTTACAATGAGCAGACTTCTGAGAGTAACGAATTTATGGATGCCGAGTTTGCGGAGGAAACCCGCCTTGTTGCGCAGGAAAAAGCGCTGGAAGAGTTCGAGCAAATGGTGGCTAAGCTGAGCGCCGCCGGCGTAGATCTGCGCGTTTATGAAGATACGCTCGACCCGTATTCCCCTGACTCGATTTTCCCCAATAACTGGATCACTACCCATCGGGACGGAAAACTGGTGCTGTTTCCGATGATGGCCCCCAACCGCCGGGTGGAGCGTCGGCAGGATATCGTGGAAGACTTGAAGCGAAATTTCAAAGTGGAGGAGGTTATCGATCTTACCCATTTCGAGCAAGAGGAAAAGTTTCTTGAGGCCACGGGCAGCATGGTACTCGACCGCCGCTACAAAATTGCCTATGCTTGCCTGTCGGCACGCACGCACCCTGAGGTACTTTCGGCCTTCGCGGAAGCTACGGGTTACGAAGTAGTCAGTTTTTCGGCCTCAGATGACAACGGCGTGGTCATTTACCATACCAACGTCCTGATGTGCGTAGGGGACTTTTTTGCTGTTATCTGCCTGGAAGCCATTAAGAATGAAAAAGAAAGGCTTCATGTATGTGAGCGACTACGGGAAACCGGAAAGGAAGTGGTGGAAATATCCCTCGATCAGATGAAAAACTTTGCGGGCAATATGCTGCTGGTACAAAGTGCCGAAGGAGCTCAACTGCTAGTCATGTCGGAAAGTGCTTTCCGGGCGCTGACCAAAGTACAATGCGCTACGCTTGAAAGCTACGCTCAAATACTATCCACCGATCTATCAGTGATTGAAGGCAACGGCGGAGGCTCGGCGCGGTGCATGATGGCAGAGATTCACTTGCCGGCTCTGTAACCGGGCATCTGGCAAAAAACTGTTCTAAAAACACCCAGTTCAGGCTTCCTGGACTTTCACTAAACGACCTGCATCGGGTACGAATGCCGACCTGTGGATTATTCTTCACAGCGAAACCTTCCCTTTTGTCTTCTTCCGTTCCTACATTTCCCCAAAGACGATCTTTCTGATGTGTGGTAAGGTTCTTTTTCCCTCAAAGGGTAAATACGAATTTTCGCTAACAAAATAAACAGAATTATGAAAGATAGAACAGAAAAAGCCCAGGACGTACTGGAATCATTGTCAAAGTTGAATTTTGACCGCATAAAGGGCTATCAGAATGCCAAAGAAGATACCAAAGATGCTGATTTGCTCGCTCTATTCAGCTTTTACGAAAAGCAAAGCAGCCAGTTCCGTTCGGATCTCAACTCTGAGATCGTGAAATACGGTGGTGACATACCGGACGATCAATCATTCCTGAGTGATATCCACCAGGCCTGGATGGATCTGAAAGCTGCTGTGACGGGTAAAGACCGTGACTCAGTGCTCAGCTCTTGCGAATTTGGCGAGCAGACGATTGTCGCCGGTTACGAAGACGCGCTGGATTATGATGACGATGATACCCGGCTTCCGGATGCACTCGAAGGCGTGATTCGCAAACAGCTTGAGGAGCTTCGCTCCGCCAAGAGTCGGATTGGTGCTTTGCATGCACAGGCTGACTGAAACATTGGCAACACATTATAGTTTACTATATTTTACAAGGGATGATCGGCCGATCATCCCTTCCTTTGTATGAAATACACTATTTAAAATGTATATGAATGAATATTGAGAAAGAAGTTGAGGAAGTAGATATAAATGTAGGAGGCATGGGGGCGGTATGCCACGACGAGGGTGTATTTTTCAGAGTTTGGGCGCCCCATGCCGAATCGGTATCGGTGATCGGTGATTTTAACGACTGGAATAATGATGCCGACTTCCTCGATAGCGAGGGAAAAGGGTACTGGGGTGGAAACGTTGAAAAAGCAAAAGCGGGGCAAGAATACAAATTCGTACTCCGCACGCCCTCCGGAGAGTTATTCCGTAATGATCCTTATGCGAATCAGCTAACCAATTCAATTGGCAACGGCATTATTTACGATCAATCGGCTTTCGACTGGCAGGGGGATTCCTACAGAACACCCGCTTGGAACGAACTGGTGATTTATGAAATGCATTTGGGCACTTTCAACAAAACAGACCCCAACCACCCCGGCGATTTTTACACGGCCATCGAGCGTCTTCCCTATCTGCGTGATCTGGGTATCAATGCTATTGAACTGATGCCGGTATTCGAATTCCCGGGCGATACATCCTGGGGGTACAACCCGGCTTTCCCTTTCGCTATCGAGGCGGATTACGGCGGGCCGGACGGTTTCAAAAATTTCGTGAAAGCTGCCCATGAACACGGGATGGCGGTAATCCTGGATGTGGTTTACAATCACTTTGGCCCCCAGGACATGGATTTGTGGCAATTTGACGGCTGGCATGAGAACGACGGTGGCGGCATTTACTTTTATAATGACTGGCGTTCGGAAACCCCCTGGGGCAACACCCGTCCTGATTTCGGTCGTGAAGAAGTACGGCGCTACATCCGTGACAATGCACTCATGTGGTTGGAAGACTACCACGTGGACGGTCTGCGGATGGACATGGTACCCTATATTCGTAATGTAAAGGCCAATGGAAACCCCGGTGACGATATTCCCGAGGGAAAAACCCTCATTCGCTGGATTCACTCCGAGATCAAGGAAAAGTACCCTTATAAAATCACGATCGCGGAGGATATGCACAGTCTGGATTCGATTACCAACGAACTGGAAAACGATGGCTGGGGCTACGGAGCGCAGTGGGATGCGCAATTTGTGCATCCGGTCAGAAAGGCGATTATCACTCAGGAGGATGCCGACCGCGACATGGAAGCAGTGGCAAAGGCAATCATGCACCGCTACAACGACGATGCCTTTGAGCGAATCGTTTACACGGAGTCACACGATGAGGTCGCTAATGGACAGGCCCGTGTGGCTGAGGAAATCGCGCATTCGGACGTAAATAATTATTACTCCAAGAAAAGGGCTGCCTTAGGCGTGGTGCTTGTACTTACTGTTCCTGGCATTCCCATGATTTTTCAGGGACAACCACTACTGGAAGACAAATGGTTTTCGGACACTGATCCACTTGACTGGTCGCGGCTCGATACTTTCAAAGGTTTCGTGGATCTGCACCGTGATCTGATTCAGTTGCGCCGCAACTTCAACGACCAGACAAAAGGCCTGAGCGGACAGAACATAGAATTACTCCGCGTGGACGATGAGAAAAAGGTAGTGGTGTTTCACCGCTGGAAAGAAGGCGGCCCCGGCGACAGCGTGGTGGTGGCTATCAACTTTTCAGCAGAAACGCACGATGACTATGGTGTAGGCTTTCCGGCGGCAGGCGAGTGGGTACCTCGCTTCAACAGCGACTGGAAGGGCTACGACGGCGAGTTTTCGGATAAAACAGTCGTAACGGTTTCCACGCAGGAGGGCGAATACGACGGAAAACCACAATTCGTCCAAATGGGCCTTGCCCCTTATTCAGCTATTATATATTCTCAAAATTAATGGTGAAAAAGTCGAATCCCCCGGGCTGTCTTCGTACAGTCCGGGGGATTTTGCTATTTGCGCATAATTTGGTGGAGAAAAGTTGAAAATTTAAAGCGCCTATTATGAAAGCCTGGATCGAAGCGGCCCGCCCGCGTACGCTGCCCCTTGCCCTGTCCTGTATTCTGATGGGCTGTTTTCTTGCCTATTCGGATGGAGAATTCAATGGTTGGATAGCTGGTCTGAGTATCCTAACCACAATTCTTTTGCAGGTACTTTCCAACTTCGCCAATGACTACGGCGACGCGGTCAGCGGTAAAGACAGCGACCTGCGCGAGGGGCCGCGCCGGGCTGTCCACGGTGGCCAAATTACGGCTAGAGCTATGCAACGAGCCATTATTTTATTTTCGGCGCTGTCTCTCATCGCCGGAATTGCCTTACTCTATGTGGCATTACAAAATGCGTCCACCGAAGTTTTCTGGGTGTTTCTGGGGATTGGCCTGGCTTGTATTGCGGCGGCGATTACGTACACGGCTGGTAAGCGCCCTTACGGCTATGTAGGGTTGGGTGACTTATCGGTGCTGATTTTCTTCGGCTGGGTCGGGGTACTTGGGACTTACTATCTGCACACGTTAAGTTGGAACTGGGACCTGCTGCTTCCCGCCACGAGCTGCGGCTTGTTTGCGGTGGCCGTATTGAACATCAACAACATCCGCGATATTGAATCCGATCGCGCTACGGGCAAAAACTCCATCCCGGTGCGGCTGGGTCGTGAGAGAGCGGTAAAGTACCATTGGCTCATCCTGCTCACGGGTATGGCTTGCGTAACGGTCTATACCTTCACCGAATACTCTCACTATTCCCAGTGGCTTTATGTATTGAGTTTTCCTTTGTTTATTTGGAATGGTCTGGCCGTGAGTCGGTTGAAGAAAGCCGCTCAACTCGATCCCTACCTGAAACAAATGGCGCTGTCTACGCTTCTGTTTGTGGTGCTGTTTGGGGCAGGGCTGTTGTTGTAAATCAGGAAGGAATGATAACCTTTCTTTCAGTCTCCAGCTGAAAAACGGAATCATGCTTTCATTTTTTTACGCTCGAACCAAAAGTTTGGGCGGCCTATTTGCGGAAAGCATCATAGCAGGTTAGCGCCTGATAAATCTTTCTGGAATTAGTTCTTAGTCTCCAATACCAGCCTGGCGTAGTAAGGAAAGTGGTCCGAGCCAAAATCATCGAGCCTTTCTACTTCCAGTACTTTGAATTCCGGCGATACGTAGATGTAGTCCAGTGGCCAGCGAAGCAGCAGCGACTTGGCGTCGAACGTATTAAACAATCCCCGACCACAGCGAAGGTCGCGCAAGCCACTCAGTTTTTCGAAACGCCGGGAGTTGTACGACCAGCCCACATCGTTCAGGTCACCCGCCATTAGCGTAGGCAAGGAACCGCTGTCCGCGATCTGACGTCCTGCCTTCATTAACGCTACCTCCTCCTCATCAATATTGTCGGGGTATTCGCTGGGCTTGGGTGGTACAGGGTGGATGGTGAAGAGTTGGAAAGCTGACCCGTTAGCCAGGGTAGCTTTCGTACGAAACGAAGGGACGCCTTCTTCATTGAGATACTGTACCTCCCCACCAGCCAAGGGTACTTTTGAGTAAAGTGCCATGCCATAAGTATTGTCGTTTGGCTGCTCCATCCGGTAGGGGTACACTTTATCTAATTCGCTCAACTGTTCCATCCACCACTCATCTACTTCCATAACCAGCAGAAATGTGGGGTTTTTGTCTTTGGCGATTTTCAGGAATTCTTTCGCCTCGCGGTTGTGCATGAAAACATTGGCCACCATAATACTAAAAGAGGCATCTTCGGCCGGGCTATCGACGGCTGTTGTTACTGACTCTGCGCCCAAAGGGGTATATGGGTACAGGAAATAGGCCTGAATAGCCGTAGCGGACAATAGCCCCGCCAGCAGTAGCCAGGATGATCTTTTCCGCTGGTGGGCCCAAAAAATAAAAATTGTCAGGCATATCAACAAGGCGAGTAGTACCAGCAGGCGGGGAAAATCAAGTACTTTAAAATACCACAGGCTACTCTCGTAAGTAAGGGATGCAAGCGTGAGGACAATGAGTGAAGTCGCGCAAAAAAGCAGAAGGAAATAAAGTGTTCTCCGTAGTAAGGACATCGGTTGCTCAGCAGTTTGTAAAACGCACCCGTCCAGCTGCCAACAGGATCAGTTCAATTGTCGCTCGAAGTACAGCACCCCGGCGTGAGGGTTGTGGTTGTATGCCGTAGTTTCCCGAAATCCGTAGGATTTGTAGAGCCCCACGGCCCAGGGCATTTTGTACCCGATCGTGTCGAGCTTCATGGTGGTGTAGCCCAGCTGGCGGGCCACGGTTATCGATTTTTCCATGAAAGCTTTCCCAATTCCCAGACCCCGGAAATCGGGACGAAGGTACATCCGCTTCAGCTCGCAGGTAGTTTCGTTTTCAATTTGCCGCAGCGCAGCGCAGCCCACGAAACCCTCCTCGACTTTCACCAGAAAAAGACGCCCCCGTGGCGGGCCGTACATTGTGGGCAGAATGGTGAGTTCATGATCAATGTTCTGGAAACCGAGGTCAAAATCCAGTGAAGCCACATATTCTTTGAAAAGTTCGAAGGCGGCCGCGTAATCAGCCGCCTTCGAAGCTTCGATAATTGTCCAGTGCATGGGCGATCAGTCGATCCAACTGAATTCGTAAGCCAGCTCCGGTACTTTGGTGCGATCCGCGATGCGGCGCAGCCGGGTAGGCAGGGCCAGCAGATAATCCCGTGCCTTCTCTGCCTGTTCGTTAAGGTCGCGGAGGTGCTCCACTTTCCATTCGTCCAGCAGGGCATCAAGGATGTCGATGTAGTCGTTGGTCGTGTACACACCCAGGCGCTGGGCAGCATCGGAAAAATGGGAGAAGGTATCACCCATTTTCACCCCTGTCTCGCGCAAAAAGTGAGCGGGCATCACGATTTTCTTCCGCATCATGTCTTCCAGAGCCAGCATCATCTCAGAAGGATCCACCTCAAAAATTCGGCTGACAAAGGCTTTGTACGCTTTGGCGTGGCGCATTTCGTCAGAAGCAATTACGCCGCAAATTTTGGACAGGTGCGTATTGCCAAACTGCTTTGCCAAGGTGGCCGTCCGGCGGTGCGAAACGTTGGTGGCCAGTTCCTGAAAAGACGTGTAGATAAAATTCCGGTAGGGGTCACGACCTGTCCCGATATCGAATCCATCGGCAATGAGGTACTGTGTGGAGACTTCCATGGCTCGCATATTAACCCGGCCCGACAGGTAGAGGTACTTGTTAAGCAAATCGCCGTGACGGTTCTCCTCAGCCGTCCAGGAGCGTACCCATTGGGCCCAGCCGTGGGGTTCGTTAAGCTGGTCGACGCCCACGACATCCATGAGCCACGATTCGTAGGTTGGCAGAGCTTCTTCGGTAATGGTGTCCCCGATCAGCACTGCGACATAGTCGTAGGGCAACTCGCGGCAGCTTTCCTGCAATAATTTTACGTCGGAGATGAAACTTTCGTTTGCCGAATCGGGCAGAAAGTCCGATGGCTGCCAATTCTCATCGACGGGTTTGAGATATTCGCCCAGCAGCGAGTCCAGTTTCTGGCCCACAAACTGCATGACTTCCTTGCGGAGGGCGGTAATTTCGGTTTGCATGATTAGTGTAGTTAGAGTGCAGATGACAAAGGTCGTAATTACGATTTAAGATACGCAATATCCTGCGAATTTCGCAATCTAAATGCCTTTACCGTAATTTTGCCAAAAAACTCCCGTCTGTGAAAAAAGTTTTGGATTATTTGCTGAGCGTGGTCTATCTGCTATTTTTTGGCTTAATGCTGCTCATTTTCCACGTCACACAACTCATTGCCTATAACATCTTTGGCAAAGAAGCGCATAAAAAGACAGTGGTCTGGTTCAACTTCTGCCTGGTGCACGGCTGGTACCTTACGGGTAGCCACGTGCATTTCGAGCAAAGAACTAGCCTGCCCGACGACCGGCCGATCATCTTCGTGGCCAACCACCAAAGCATGTTCGATATTCCCGGGCTGATCTGGTTTTTACGAAAATATTATCCCCTATTCGTATCTAAAATTGAATTGGCGCACGGCATACCTGGCATATCGTACAACCTGCGGGTGGGGGGAGCGGCTCTGATTGACCGCAAAGACGGCAAGAAGGCCGTGGTTGAAATCGCCAAACTCGGTAAGCGAATTCATGATGCCAAAGGTTCGGCGGCGATTTTTCCGGAAGGTACCCGCTCTTCCTCCGGAGTCATGAAGGCCTTTGCCGTTGGAGGGTTAATGGCCCTGCTCAAAAAGGCACCCGATGCACTGGTGGTACCCGTTGCTATACAGGGAACCGGAAAATTTAACCCGAAAGGTCTCTTTCCTCTTATTTCATTCACAAAGATGTCTTGGACAGTGCTGCCTGGTATCGAGCCATCTGGAAAAACGCTTGATGAAATAGCTGCCCTGGCAAAAGCTTCTATTCAGGAAATTTTGAAGCAAGAGCCTTGAAATCCCCTGTCGGGAGGGGCAGAGAGTGATGTGGGTAGTTGAAAAAAAACCATTAACATTTGTTAACAACTCTCTGCTTAAACGACCCTCCCGGCTTGCTCTCTAACCCCCGAAAACCATAAAATAGAGAGCCATGAAAAACAAAACCACGCTTGCCGCCTTTTTTGTGCTATTCGCCACGAGCGCATTTGCCCAGGGATACGGAAACTACGGTAACGACCGGCGCAACAACGACCGCCAGGATCCGCCCCGCACCAACCGGACCTACAATCAGCGAACCGATGTGGCGCGATTGCCTGCTAACGACCGCCGCGAAGCGGCCCGTATCAATGATCTGCAACGCGAAACGCGGACTAGAATTGCCGATGGGATCGCCCAGGGCACGCTCACTTCCCGCGAGGCCATTCGGCTCCTGAATGAATTCGAGAATATCAACAATAAGGAACGCCGGTACCTGGCCAACCACGACCTCACCAATCGTGAAACCCGCGAACTGACGCGCGATCTGGAAAATCTGATCAAGGGAATCCGATACGAGAACCGGGATGCACAGCGTGAAAACGATCGGTACACGGTTCGAAGATATTAAAGACCATAGTTAGTTGAAGGTTTAGGGTAGTTGGAAAGGGTGCTTCATTTTGAGGCATCCTTTTTTGTTTTCCGCGCAGTGGGCATCCGCTTCATTCAGGTCTAAGCACTGATCGAGGCGTGTGTTAAAAAGAAGGAGCGGGGGGTGACACGTTCAAAATTTCAGAACCAGTTTCGCGTGAGTTTTCCGAAAGCCCTCGCGCTCGTAAAAACGATGAGTATCGAGGCGGATCAGATTCGAGGTGACTTCGATTTGATTGGCTCCCAGTCGTTCGGCAAATTGCCGGATGGCTACTATTAGTTTCCGGCCAATACCCTTCGATCGGAAGGTTGGATTCACATACATTTCCTGGATTTCGGCAATCGCCGCGGCATGATGAAGAAGCAGCTGGACATGACACCCTGCCATACCGACCGATACCCCTTCTATTTCGGCGATGAGATAGGCGATATTTTCATTGTTCAAGTTCCTCTGGAAGACCGTGTCAAAAGCTTCCCTATCCAACTTTTCATTTTCCAACTCGCAAAGCATGCCGTACAGGATACCGACATCAGCAGGGCGAGCAGAACGGATCGTCACTTCCATGCTAAAAACGTTGCATCTTTTCAGATTCGTGAACAAAGGCCCCCTGCGGCACCTGATCCACTATTGGGTCCTGAGCGGCTACTACCATAGCCTTGGCTACCTTGGCAGAGTCGATGGCGCGGTACTTTTTGAGCGGACCAACCATGAGCGGGCCGAAGATGTTCATGAGCACTTCTCCGATTTTTTCACCCACTCTTTTTTCCTCCCGGTTGCCAAGGAGTAATGAGGGGCGAAATATATGGAGCGCAGAAAAACCAACTTTTTTCAGATCTTCCTCAACATTGCCCTTCACCCGGTTGTAGAAAAACGAGGAGTCAGGATCAGCTCCCATGGCGGTGACGATCAGGAACTGGTCGCTTCCGTTCTGGATGGCTGCCCGCGCAATTTGCAGGGGATAATCGTGATCGACTTTGATAAAAGCTTCCTTCGATCCTGCTTTTTTCATGGTGGTGCCAATGCAGCAAAATACATCGTCTCCTCGTATCAGGCTGGTGTCGGGATGATCGAAATCAAAATGGACTTTGGTCAGTTTCGGATGCTGTATATCAATCGGGCCCCGTACCAGCACCCGTACTTCCGCATAGGAATCTGACTGCAGAAGTTCGTCGACCAGTTGCTTGCCGATGAGCCCCGTGGCACCTGCCACAAGGGCCGATTTTTTTTGTAGTACATTCATGTCAAATGAAATTATTTATCAATAATACGGTGTTTTGTCCTGATTTCGGTCCAGAAAATAAATTTAAGGTGGCATCAGGAGGACTTTTTGAAATTATTATGAGTTATAAATAGGCATAAAGAAGGACAAAGAGAAAAGTTGGCACGGTATGTGAGCTACCAAGAAAAGAATGCGCCCAGAATATGATATAATGACAGCACACTGCCAATATAATATCCCCTCCGATACAATTGAAAAGGCCCTTCTTCAAAGGAAAAGGGTCATGACTACTCCTTTTCTCCGACGGCTCTACAGAGAGTGGTATGATCGGTTCGTAACCGAAATGGAACAACTTCCCCGTGGCACAAAAATTGAATTAGGCGCGGGCGTAGGATTTTTAAGGGAGGTGGCCCCGTCTGTCGTCAGCACGGACAGCATTCCTTTTCCTACCAACGATTTAACTTTTCTGCCTACTAGTTTGCCCTTCAATACTGATTCAGTCAGCGGGATTTTTATGATTGATACATTCAGCCGGATACCGGGTACCCGTGCTTTCCTGACGGAGGCACAGCGAGTCCTGAAGCCCGGTGGCAAAATCATCATGATTGAACCCGCGAGCAGTGTTTGGGGAAGGCTGGCCAGTAAGTGGTTCTCTGAAAAGAACTTCGATCGCTCGGCGGACTGGACCTGCGCCTGTTCATTATCCACCGGAAAAGTGAATAGTGCCATGGCCTGGATTGTCTTCGAGCGCGACCTTGAGCAGTTCCATCAGGAATTTCCGGGCCTCTCATTAGCAAGCAAAACCTACCACACTCCGTTTCGCTATTTTGTAGGAGGGAATAGTCGGTTTGAGCGTGGTCTGGCTCCGCAAA
Source organism: Persicitalea jodogahamensis (assembly GCF_014651615.1). Taxonomy (GTDB): domain Bacteria; phylum Bacteroidota; class Bacteroidia; order Cytophagales; family Spirosomataceae; genus Persicitalea; species Persicitalea jodogahamensis. The sequence continues at coordinate 1,625,552 of NZ_BMXF01000001.1, forward strand.
GCAGTTATTCGCTATTCAAAAATGTCGACGGATGGTTGTCAAGCCTGTCGCCTCAATGGTCAATGTTCATGACCATAGTAATCGAGAAGAAATAGACGAAAGCCGGGCAGCGCACCAACTATGCGATAAATCTCTCCTCTGTTTCCAGAAAGATCTTCTTACGAATTTACCGAGGTAGAGTACCTCTTCCGAACTAGCCCTGAGGTATGCTTCGGTATGGCTATTCTGTGATCAGGCGAGGTGCCATAGCTGTGCCTCAGATCAAAGAGAGTCAGTTTCTCCAAAGTACTATCTTTGTGCTGCATGGTACTTACAGAATCTCCGCCTGCCAGTTGATTTGCCGATGACTCAAAAGAACAGATTGCTTGAATTGGACGCCCTGCGGGGCATTGCGGCGGTGAGCGTGATGATCTTCCATTACTCCATTAATGAGAATGCCGGAAAACTGGGATGGGAGTTCAGGTACGGCGTAACGGGAGTCGACCTGTTTTTCATGATTAGCGGCTTCGTAATTACGCTGAGTATTCAGAAGATCAAAAAATGGCAGGACTTCGCCGTTTTTCGCTTCGCCCGCCTGTACCCGACCTTCTGGGCGTGTGTGCTAATCACTACCCTCGCTATCCTTTTCTACGAACCTGCTTCGCTCAGTGTTAGTCAATTCCTGGCAAACCTGACCATGTTCCCGGTGTACTTTGGTATCGAAAATATCGATCAGGTCTATTGGACACTGTTGGTGGAGATGGTTTTCTACCTGTGGATTCTGGCCGTGTGGTTGGCGGGGGGGATGCGGCACATCGTAACGATTGGCTTTCTGTTTCTGGTCGGAGTAGTATTTTTTCACGCCCTTGGCCACCATTATCCGACGGTGTACCATTTCCTGACCTTGAAAGTGCAGTTTCTCAACCACTTTCCCCTTTTTTATACCGGAATCTTATTTTATCAGTTAAAATTCCGGTCGTTCTCCTGGCGATACTTGGCGCTTATTTGCGTGGGTATGGTGGCCGCATTCTATTTGCACGATAAAGGGGGCCGGTCGATGTATCATACCTCCGTAATTGAACACGATTTACTTATTGCGTTCTACCACCTTTTGTTTCTGATGTTTGTGTTCGGGAAATTGTCTTTCCTGGTCAATCCCACTCTGCTGTTCCTGGGCAAAATCTCGTACAGCCTTTACCTTTTGCATCAATATGTCGGATTGCATTTAATCGCAACATTTAACGAAACTCTGGGTTTGAATATCTATGTGGCGGAGTTTCTGACCGTCGGCATCATCGTTCTTCTGTCCTACCTGGTGACTGTTTTCGTCGAGGATCCTGCCATCAGCCGAATCAAGAATTGGTACCGTGCCAGAGAACATCGGCAGGTGGAGGAGCCGGATGCCGCCCGCACGGCCCTGCCGTAAACTTTTTCGTGGTTCATTTGCCTTATTCAGTACATTTGCGGCTTGGATAGAACTACTTAGCCCACCAGAATTTCCACAATGGAAACCACCACTACCCACAAAAAATTAAATGAACTCGCTGCCACGGCAATTTGCGGCAACGATATCACCTCATCCTGCCTGTACGTTTCGGCGCTTTCCATCGCCTATGCCGGCCAGTATGCCTGGATCGCGCTGTTGATCGTGGCGGCGGTACTTTTTCTTTTCCGTAAAATATATGGTGAAGTGGTAGGGGCGCTGCCGCTCAATGGCGGGGCTTACAACGTGCTGCTCAACACGACTACCAAAAGCAACGCTTCGGTCGCTGCCTGTCTGACTATCCTGTCGTACATGGCTACGGCCGTAATTTCGGCCAGTGAAGCCATGCACTACCTGCACGACATTATGCCAAGCATCAACATCATACTGTCCACGGCCGTGCTTATCACGCTCTTTATGCTGCTGGTGATGTCGGGAATCAGCGAATCGTCGATAGTGGCTATCATTATTTTTGTGCTGCATATCACAGCCATGCTTACCCTGATCATCAGCGGAGTATGGTATGTGTCGCAAAATGGTTTGCAAGTTGCGTCGCTGAATTTTGATGCACCGCTCACGGGAGGCTTCGGTACAGCCCTGTTCCTGGGATTCAGCACGGCCATGCTGGGTATCAGTGGTTTTGAGAGTTCTGCTAACTTCGTGGAAGAACAAAAGCAGGGTGTCTTTCCTAAAACGCTTCGTAATATGTGGATCGCCGTGTCGGTCATCAACCCGCTGATGGCACTTTGTGCTGTCATGGTATTGCCGCTGGCGGACGTAGCCAGTCATCAGGAGGCGCTGCTCTCGCACTTGGGGGAGAATACCGGAGGAAGCTGGCTGGCTACCTTTATCTCTGTGGATGCCGTGCTGGTGTTGAGTGGAGCATTGCTTACTTCCTACGTAGGCGTCAACGGTCTCATTAAGCGCATGGCCCTCGACCGGATTCTGCCACAGTTGCTATTGAAAGAAAACAAGCGGGGAAGTTCACCGCGTATCCTGATCGTTTTTTACCTGCTTTGCCTGTCAGTACTCTTTATCACCAACGGCGAGTTGGGGCCGCTGGCGGGGGTTTACACCATCTCGTTTCTGCTGGTGATGGTCTATTTTGGCTTTGGTAATTTTCTGCTGAAAAGCAAGCGGGCGCGGTTGCCGCGTCCCGAGCGGGCTACGGTATTCTCTGTCTCGCTGGCGATCTTTGCCGTGGTGGTGGCCCTGTATGGCAACATCATCATGCACCCTGACTACCTGATCGTCTTTTTGCAGTATTTTGTTCCTTCGATCATTGTCATCATTTTGCTGCTGAACCGCAATATAATACTTACGTTGCTGCTGGCGGTAGTCAATAGCTTCTTCACCACGCTTAAGCATATAGCTGCTGCCAGCCGTCTGGAAATCTCCCGCCATATCCGCAAACTAACGGAACAGGAGTTTGTCTATTTCACCAAGGGCGACGATATCTCGATTCTTAACAAGGTGATGATGTATGTTCAGGAAAACGAGATCACCAAAAAAATAAAAATCGTAACCATTCTGAAAGAAGGCGAAGAGGTACATCAGGCGTTTTTTAAAGATCTTGAAGTACTTGACCGCGCCTATCCCGACATCAAGATCGAATACGTGCAGCTGCGTGGTACTTTCGGACCCGAAATAATAGAGCGGTTGAGCAAAGAATGGGACATTCCTATCAACTTCATGTTCATCAGTTCTCCCAGCGATCGTTTTACGCACCGCGTGTCGGATTTGGGAGGGGTAAGGTTGATCATCTGACCACTTCTATTGCTTTCTATAGCCAGGTAAACCTCGAACCTGCATAGTCTTCTACGTGATTTTACTCTTTGCTTTTCATCTTTTATTGGAAAGCGGATGAGGTATTTTTCTTGATTATGGCCAAGTTGTCCACCCACCTACCAGTAAAAGATAAAATTGAACTTGGGAAGTCAATCAAGATCGCTCCCTTTAGAAAACACGTTCGGAAAACAGCTCCCCACAAGCACAACAAGTACCTTGAAATAATCTATCTGTCCGGCGGGTCGGGGTTTCATTCAATTGATTCATTTGAATACCCCATCAATCCACCTCTGATCCACATCGTAAGGCAAGAGCAAGTGCATTATTGGCAACTTGAGTCTGAACCAGAGGGCTTTGTGGTGATCCTGAAAAGAGATTTTGTTGAGAAAAGCCTCGATAAAGAATTGAAGTCGCTGATTGAAAAAATCAGTCGCCAACCTGGCTTTAGGGTAGACAATCACGAAAGCCTGGAGAAATTTTTTAAGCTGCTGGTAGAAGAGAACTCAATTGAAGAGGAGTACTCTTTTCCGGTGGTGGAAGGGTTGCTGAAAGCACTTCTTGCCAAAATATTAAGGGTTTCAATTCCGCTTACTCCCAGTACCGCAGACGATTCTGTTGGGCTATTTAAGTCATTTTTGCATCTGCTTGAAGAAGACAACGGGCTAAAAAGGAAGGTTAGTTACTATGCCGATCTATTGGCCGTATCTCCCCAAAATCTCAATGCGGTTTCCCGAACTTCAGCTTCTAAAAGTGCTTCCGGTGTAATCGCTGAATTTGTCATGGCTGAGTCGAAGCGGCTTCTGCTGTACACGGACAAGACGGTCTCAGAAATTGCTTTTTCTCTGGAATTTTCCGATTCTTCACACTTCGTCAAACACTTTAAAAAAACTACCGGAACTACCCCGCAATTGTTCCGCACTGCGAATCGTTAATACCGGATATTTTTCAAATGTACTACGGTTGACGTGGGTGGCGGTGCTTACTTTGGTTCGATACTATGAATCTGTCCAAAGTAGAATGAATTTTACACAACTTAGCCGTCAAGTCTCAAACAGGCTCTTCTTTTCCAGAGAAAAAATTACAGCCATTTCTCTCTTTTTACTTTTTTGCACTCAGTGTCATGCTCAGATAACCGGGCAAATACTGGACAAAACTACGCGGCAACCAATCGCCTTTGTCAGCGTAGCTCTATACGCAATGGGGGACTCGGTCGCTGTTGGCGGGGCCGTCACCGATACGACGGGGCGCTTCCTGATAGCCAGCCCCAAGCCAGGAAAGTACCGAATAAAAACTTTTTTTGTGGGCTACCAATCCGCTGAAACTGAAACCGATGTCGACAGGGGTCGGGGCGGAGATATAGGTACGTTGCTTATCGAAGCGGACTCGAAGCTGCTGGAAGAAGTACGCGTGACGGGGCAACGGGCCGAGGTAATCATGAAGGCCGACCGCCAAACCTACCGTGCTGCTCAGTTTCAGTCGGCGACAGGAGGCACAGCCACCGATGTGTTGCGTAATCTGCCAGGATTAACCATCGACGCTGAGGGTGAAGTGAGTTTGCGCGGAAGCAATGGGTTCCTGGTACTGCTCAACGGTAAGCCCGTACAGGCTAGCCTGGGTACTTTGCTCAACCAGCTTCCGGCAAATACAATTGAATCCATCGAGGTGATTACGACACCAAATGCCCGGTACGATCCTGATGGTAAGGCAGGCATCATTGCAATCATTACCCGCGCCGGAGCCGATAGGGGGTGGTCAGCAGTGGCTAACGGGTTGCTGGGGCTTCCGAGCGTTAGTGATTTTGACAATGCCGGGAAGCCCCAGCGCCATGCTCTGGACGCGACCCTCAACTACCGCTCGAAGTTGTGGGACTTCACGCTGAGTTCAGCATACATTCGAAACGACATTGCCGGGCAGCGTGTGGGAGATGTCAGCACCACGATTGGCAATCGTAATACTCGGTTTCCGTCGGCAGGAGAGCGGAGCTTTGACCGCTACACGTTCACCAACCGGCTGGCCGTGGCCTTTGTGCCTGATAAGAATAATCTTTGGAACCTGGGGTTGTACCAAAGCCGCCGTACGGAAGATCGCCTGGCGGATATATTTTACAACAATACCACCACAAATACAACAACGGGGCAGGTAATCGGACGCACCAACTACTTCAATAGCAATCTGGTACGCAAGCAAGGCGAGTTTTATACCGCTAATCTCGACTACACGCATACTTATGACAATAAAGCCACACTTAGTGCGGGCGTACTCTACGAATATGACGAGATCGGGGGCTTTACTAAAAACCGTAATCTCAATCGTACTGATTATCAGGATACGCTTCAGTATACCCTTACCACAACTGACCGCCCCATTCGGAATTTTCGCGCCAATGTGGATGGTAGTTCACCGCTTTGGGGGGGCAAGTTGGAGGCAGGCTATCAGTATCGATTCCAGGAAGACCGGGGCGACTACCGCTACCAAGAACAGTATGGGAACAGGATGCCATTACTTACTATTCCCGAATTTTCGGGCCTGATCGTTATTACCAATCGCATCCATAGTCTTTACACTCAGTTTGCCTCCTCAAAGCCAAAATTAGATTACACCTTCGGACTCCGTTATGAGTATGCTATTCGTGAGTTGGTCAACAATGCTAAGAACCAAACCTACGACCTGACGCTCAATAATCTTTTCCCTTCTTTCAATTTGCTGTTTAGGCCTCAGGAAGGGCTTTCGTGGCGGGCGGGGTTCAGTCGCAGGGTGCAGCGGAACAACAATTTTGCCCTTAACCCTTTACCTGAACGGGAACACTCCGAAACTCTGGAACAGGGGGACCCGGCACTACGGCCTGAATTCGTAAATCTGGCAGAAATAGGAGTGAGTAAAGCTGTTGGGAACAGTACATTGCTGGCTACAGCTTATTATCAGGGCATCCAGAATGTGATCAATCGTGTGAACAGCGTGTATGCCGATACGATTTTGAACCGAATTTTTACCAACGCCGGACTGGCGCAACGCGTAGGTCTGGAAGTGGCGGCGGATTTGAAACTGACCAAAGCCTGGAAATTTTATGCTGGCGGCACGGTCTATCGGTACACACAGGCGGGGCAACTATTTGACAACGGGGTAGTTTTCGATCGCGCGGCCTGGATATATTCGATCAACGCCAATACAACCGTCCAGCTGAATCCAACGACTTCGCTGCAAGCCAATGTCAACTACCTGTCACGGCGCATAACAGCGCAGGGAGAGGACTCACGCTTTCTAATCCCCAATCTGTCTTTGAAGAAATCTTTTCTTGAAAACCGCCTGACCATTTTAGCTCAGTGGCAAAATATCGGCTTAGGATTCCTGCCAACCAACGAGCAGCGTATCACAACGCGGGGGCGTGATTTCTTCACAACGACCAACTACATTCAGGAAAAAGACATCTTTCTTATTAATATAAGCTACGCCCTGAGACAACTCAGCAAACGGGCTAAACTACCTGGTAATGAGTTTGGGGAAAAGGAGTTTTGAAAAGCCCAGATAAAGCGATTTCGGGTAGTGCTTAGTTTCACTTGATAAAGGTAATCTTAGCATTGTCCGTGGAAGATGAATTCAAGAAAGCACAACCACCGATTAACAAAAAAGGGACGTCAAAGCGTCCCTTTTTTGTTAATCGGTGGCTGCAATGGACGATTTTCCACTGCCATACTATCCAACCTTTGTTAGTATTCCCACATGCTGCTTTCCAATTCCAGCAATTCCTGCTCGTATTGAAGCGATTTGATCAAACCCTGCTTCTCACCTTTATAGATGTCAATGAACGACTTATCCATAGGGTTGGAATACTTGGTGATCCGGCCATAGAACAGGCGAAGATCGAAGGCATCCGCGAGGTTTTTGTGCTGGGCAGAATTGACGGTGTTATACCAGATATACTTCTTGGGGTCACTGCGGAACAACCGATCCAAATCCTTATACTTGAAAGATGCGATGGGGATTTCCAGGCCCGTAGAAGTGTTTTGATCAGCGGGAAGCATGATGGTGACCGTCTGTATGTCGAAATAGGGGCGCGAACGCTTTTTATCGAAAATCCAGTCTTCCTTAATTTCCAGTAAACTCAACTGATCGGGAAAAAACTCTTCCTCGGTAGTAATAGCCGCCAATTGTTGATCAAAAGGATCAGGAGCTACGACGGTGTCCACAGGAGCCTCGGCGGGTGCCGCCGCCGCTTTGGCGCCTTTTTTCGGCGCCTTTTTAACGGGCGTTCCCCAACCGTCGTCTTCTACAACGGCAGTTTTTTTCGTGTCTTTCTTTACAGGAGTTCCCCAGCCATCATCGACTGTTTCTTCCTTTTTGATCTCCTCTTTTTTGGGTGCATCGCCCCACCCCCCATCACTGGCAGCAGGTTGACCAAAACCCGCCGCAATTTCTTCGGCAGAAAGGCCAGCGACCTGGTTGGGGATCAATAGCTTTTTATGGAGTTCCTCAGGGGTAAGCTTGGTGACGCAGGAGTCATTTACATACGCATCGAGTAAACCCGCTTTGGCAGCCTCAAGCAGATAACGCGTGATCTCGTTGTTCTTTGAGAACATCGGCAGATTCTGCTTTTCATTCAAGTCCACCCGACGCCAGAGCGCCTTTTTCATCAGAATATCCTGATCGTCGATCGGACGAGCCGACAGCTGGTTCATTTTCGTTTCGTCGCGCTCCTGGGCCTGTGCCGCCGTGGCACCAAGGGCCAGCGACACGATGGACAGGGCCACCACTTTTCCATTTATCCTCATAGCGTTTTCTATTTTTCTGCGTTTTTTCTTTTATAACGATCCTGTCAATGAATCAGTATAACCTCAACAAAATCAGTTGAGGTTAACCGGAAGTGTTGGCTTTCCCATTTCGACTTCGCTGGTTTTCCCTTGGAAATTCCGGCGCTGAACACCTAAGATTTCGACTACATAACGATCGCCAGGTTCGGCACTTGAAGCCAACGATGATATGGAACCGCCGCCAGGAAGGGTCAACGGACCAGCAATTCGGCGGGTACCGCGAGCCAGGGAAACCTGAATTTGAGAAACCCTGTAAACTGCGTCCTCTGGATTGAAATTTTTGAAACTTTCGTCAGCAATGGCTACAACCTGAATGGAGCGCGCACTTGACGCTGAAACACCCCGTCTGTCATCGTAGGCTCCACCGTTGATTCGGAGTTCAAGCGAAGGTTTGGGAACACGAGTCACCCGGAAAGGCTCACTGCCCAAAAGGTTTCCTTGATTGCTCACTTTCAGCAGTACTTCACTCCTGTTAGGAACAATGGTAATTCTACCTTTCTGACTGCCCCTTATTATATCAGCGCCATCAGCTGAAAAGGAGGGATCCCAAAGAGGTCCAAGCGCAGGGCTTTGTACACTTAACTTATTGGCACACCCCAGGTACAGCGGAGGGAGCGTTCCTGTTTCGATCTGATAGGTAGGTTTCGCTACGAAGTATTCCTGTTCCAGGCGCACCGTCGTATCACGTCCCGATGGAGTTGGGAAAGAGATAACGCCCTGCAATACTTTGCGGACGAGGCCGTCTTTTCCGTACTGGCCACCCTGAGCGGTGAAGTCAATAATACCAATTCCATTTTCTACCCGTACCGGAGAACCATTGAGACTCATGCGAGGCGTAATGCCCGAAGCAGAAGCCGCAATAAACATCTCGCCTTTGTACTTGGTACCAGCCACGACAGTTTTGTTGTCAGCACTGATGCGGGCCAAAATGCGGTCAAACTTGATGTCGGCAGCACCTACCTTACCAGCGAGGTAGTTCAGTACCTCGCCTTCCATGCGGCGGATATCGGTCTGCTTCTGGCTTAATACTGCGAGTGCAGCGGCGACGGGAGTTTGGGCGAAGTTCAACTGCGCAAAGTCCTTATTTTTCTGATCAGCCTTGCCTTGGGCAATAGGATCATCATTGGCATCCAGAGCCAGGGGTTGGAACTTCTGAGGGCTATACTTACTAAGCTGCTGCGAGTACTCGTTCATCTTCTGCTTCAAAGCATAGGCCTTACCGTTTTTTTGGTCTCCACCGCCAATCATCAGGTTGGCTACTTTTTCTTCTTCCTGTGGATTTTTGATGCTACCGTCTTCCTTAAGACCATCACCCGCCACATTAATGATCTCCTGTTTGAGGGCACTCAGCTCACCAATGATGCCCGTCGTGATTTGACGTACTTCATCAGCTTGCTTCATTACAGCCACGTCAGCGGCTCTGTTGCCCGATTTTTCTACTGCGGCCTTGATCTTCAAAACCGTTTCCTGATTTATTTTATTGGCTGCCCCGGAAGATAATTCGAGTGAATTATTCAAGAGAATGAATTTCTCGATGATCGCCGAGCTTACCTGCAAGGCAAGCATGGCGGTCAGCACGAGGTACATCATTCCAATCATCTTCTGACGGGGTGTTTCTTTTACACCTGCCATGAATTTATTGATCGGTTATTACGTGAGGATAATTAATTGAGTTGTTCAGTTCAGGCATTGCCCCGCATGGCGGTAAGCATGCTGCCGTATACACTGTTGAGAGAAGTAATGTTATTGGTCAGCTGCGACATTTGCGACTTGAAAGCCTGAGATTCTTTCGTTGCTTCCGACATATTGGCCATCGCGGTGGTCAGGTTACCATAGAAGGCGTTCATCGCTTTCAGGTGCTTAGTGGTATCCTGCAATTCCATCTCATAGACAGCATTCAGGGCACCCATGTTTTTGGTGATTGTCTGAAACTGCTCACGATATGCCTGGGCATCTTTGGTAGCATCGGCCATGGAGGACATCGCCGTAATCGCCACGCCATATGACTTGTTCATATCATTGATAGCATTCGAGGCATTCTTTACATTCTTGGCGTAATCGTTGGTCGCCACGGTAGCATCGGTCAAGTCGCCGATTTTGCTGACACTGTCTGAAAGGTTACGGAACCCTTTGCCTAAATTGTCAAAGATGTCCGGGGTTATCTTGGCATTAGCCATCATGGCGTCCATGTTAGCCGTCAGGCCGTTTGCCTGGGGAGAATTGGTGCGAGCGACAGCAAGTGGACCGTCATAATCGTCGGCTAGTTCAGGGTATACCCGATCCCACGCAGGCTGCCTTTCGATGGGTTGTACAAAGGATTGGACAGCATACAGCAGGAAGATAACTGCTTCGGTGCCCAGTCCGATAGTAAGCATTTCGCTACCACCATCCCAGTGCTGAATCTTAAATAAAGCGCCCAGAATTACCGGAACCGCACCAGCTGCAAAGAGGGTAGGCAGCACTCTATCGAAGAAAAAATTAGACTCGTTTTTCTTAGCCATAAAAAATCCGATTGTTAAAAATTAAATTGGTTGAAGGAAAATTGGGGTGTTAAAGGAAACTCTCTGGTAAAAAAGAAGCAGCGTTATCGCTGCTTCCGGCTTGAATGTTTTGATTAGCGACGCCTTCCGGTGGCCCCCCTGCGCCCGTCTAGATTATCCATGATACAACGGAAACCAATGAATGCGCGTTGCTGGGTTTCAAACTCGTAAGCACGGGTACCTGTCTGAAGGTAATAAGCTACGTCCTTCCAGGAACCGCCTTTGATGACCTTACGCGGTTCGTTAGCGTCATCATTCATGGGGTTCATATCCCAAAGTATGGTAGTAGCGTTGTCAGCGAAGGCGTCCAGTGTCCACTCCGACACGTTGCCTGCCATATTATACAGGCCATATTCGTTGGGGTTATAAGCGTTGGCCGGGCCTGTATAGGGGTAGCCGTCAGCATCATAGTTGCCGCGCTGTGGCTTGAAGTTAGCCAGAAAGCAGCCTTTGCCATTCATAGTGTATGGATTACCCCAGGGGTACTTAGCGCCCTGACGTCCGCCCCGGGCAGCCCATTCCCATTCAGCTTCTGTTGGAAGGCGGAACGATTGCGAACGGAACATCCCTTCCTGGTCACGGTAGTCGTTGTAAATGTTGGTGCGCCATTTAGAGAAATACTGGGCGGCGGTCCAGCTAACGCCTACCACAGGGTAGGTGTCAAACGACGGGTGCATGTAATAATACTCCACCATTGGGTCACCATTGGTGTAAGCAAAGTCTTTTTTCCAAACCGTAGTGTCGGGGTAATACTTGGTCATTATCTCCTCTTCCCCGAGTACCGATATGGAATCCATCAACAGCGCATCCACGAACTGGCGGTACTCGTTGTTCGTGATTTCGGTGTCATCCATATAAAACGCACTAATCGTCACACGCTTGTTCATGTTGACCATTGTGGCGGCAAGATCTTCGTCCGCCTGACCCATTGTGAACGAACCCGAAGGTATAGCTACCATCCCCGCCGGGGTCGTCTGACGGTAACCTTTCCGGGCGGTTGCCACGATCTCTCCGTTGGCTACGCCTGCCTCTTCCTTTCCCCCCTTGCCAAATTTCTCCTTAATGAAGCCGCAGCTCTGCATGAGCATAATGGTGGCCGCAAAAAGCAGGAATTTAGCGCCATTTTGATAGAACGCTTTAAGATTCATAGGGCTTTGTGCTATGTATTTGTTGAATATTGGTTTGAAAACGTTGCCTGAGGCAAGTATAGTATATGTTAAAAATCTCATTGACAAGGTCGGTTTCAGATTTGGGCCTGCTGCTTTTTTCCTAACGAATTCCGTATCCGATTGGTATGAAATGAACCCTAATTTGATAGATCGGCCAAATATAGGGCTTGGTTTTGGTAAAGAATAACAACAACTACGCCAAAAATCAAATAAACGTTTTTTTTGAGTCGATATTTCTTAAAACCGGAATCTGGGGGTACGGACGATCGTCTTTTTACCAAATTTCGGGGCTGGCAGGCGATAGGACAACATTACCTCATACGATGTGGGCGTTTTCAGCGTAGGGGAGCCGATTACCAGATCATACGCCGCGGAAAGCCGAAGCGACTGATTCGACATCAGGTTGATGCCTCCCATGAAAATGAGGGCATCCTGAGAACGGTAGGAAATACCAGCCCAATACCGCTGATTGTAGGTGCCCATTACACCACCCTCAATAGCGATTGGAGAAGAAAAGTCAGACTTGACAATGGCGAACGGCTGCACTTCGAACAGGTAGCCGATTTCCAGATTCACTCCACCATTGAGGTAGTAAACCGGGATCAGAGGGTTAGTGGCCAGGTCGGACCCTAATTTGTATTCTGACTTGAGCAGATGATTAGCCGATAATCCAACATAATAAGCCGCAGTTTCGTAGCGTACCCCAATACTTACATCCGGATGGATTTCACCAACTACGCCCGTTCCGATAATGGGATCCCCATCGTCCCTTGCCCGGAGTATGTTGTAGTCGATGGCCGACCGATACAGACCCGCACTGGCTCCTATTGCCAAATTTCCGCTATTAAGTGCCAGTCGATAGGCCCCTGCCAGTTGAAAACTCTGATTCGACCAGGCACCAATCTTATCATTGAAGGCCGTGAAGCCCACGCCCCAATTTTTGATAGCGGTACTGGCCGAAAACAGCTGAGTGCTGGGTGCCCCACCTGCATCAAAAGTACCCTGGTAGCCTGCGTACTGCGTGCGGTGAATCACCTGAAGCCGGGTAACGGCATCAGCCCCGGCAGCCGCAGGGTTGAAGTAGAGTTGATTAAGCTGAAACTGGCTGAATTGGGTTGGCTGCTGTGCATAGGTACACGAAAAAAGCAGTACACCAGCCAAAACAAAGGAAAAAGTAAAAATTCTACGTAACATACGGGTTCGGTAATAACCACAATCATTTAATAGTTCAAACTTCCCCTCAGAAAGTTTGAACAATAACGCATATTCCGTAAAAAAATTGAAAATATAACGGGAGGCCGGCTTTATTTTCAACCTTCCGACAGCGATCAAATGTCGTTGGCTTTTCTGATGTACAATTCCAGCGCACCATTCATAGAAGGCGCGTTGGGCATTGGAGCCAGAATATCGACCTGCATCCCTGCCTCTTCCACGGCCTGGGCGGTGGTGGTTCCGAAGGCGGCGATGCGCGTTTTATTCTGCTTGAAATCAGGAAAATTGTCGAAAAGTGATTTGATACCCGACGGGCTGAAAAATGCAATGATGTCGTAGAATACATCTTCCAGATCCGACAGATCCGCAGAAACGGTCTGATACATCACAGCCTCGTTGAAGTGAAGGTCTTCTGCGTCGGCAAATTCCGGAATATCGTTCTTTCGGACATCGGAGCAGGGATAAAGAAACTTCTCGTTCTTGTGTTTCCTCATGAGCTCAATGAGCTCACTGGCAGTTTTGGTGCCGTTGAAGATTTTCCGCTTGCGAACGAGGATGTACTTTTGCAGGTAATTGGCAGTCTGCTCTGAAATGCAGAAGTACTTCATGCTGGCGGGCATTTCGATGCGCGCCTCCTCACAAATCCGAAAAAAATGGTCAATGGCATTCCGGCTGGTAAAGATGATCGCCGTGTGGCTCAGAATATTGACTTTCTGCTTGCGGAACTCCTTGAACGACACCCCATCCACCTGAATGAAGGGGCGGAAATCGACTTTGATATCATACTTTCTGGCTAACTCGAAATAGGGGGAATTTTCGTCGGCAGGTCGCGATTGGCTCACCAGGATACTGGCCACTTTGTTGAGCCGATCCTGATCGAATTCGATGGTCTCACTCATTAATTATTACCTAGTTAATTTACGATTAAAATCGGCCTTGGTTGGTCATATGGCGAACTTCACGCCAATGATGATGGGGACGATTTCCACGACACAAAGGTATGAAAATAAATACAGATTTATAACCTTGCCCGTGTTGTCGCTGAACAGGTAAAGTACCAGAACGCGTACGGAATAGTAAAATACGAACCCGTAAATCAGGTAAGGGCGTGCTAATTCGAGCCACTGAGGATTGGGAAGCAACAGGGCGAAAAATGCCAAAATGTTAAAAGCATAAAACATATACGAGATCTGCAGTGCTTTAACGTAGTGGGTGTTAACCGTTTTCCCCAAATTCAACACACTTCCGACTAAACTCATCCATAGATATTTTAGAAAAAAGAGGCCCAGACACGCAAACATAAGTTTCACCTGATCCAGCAAGAGGTCGGCCAGGGTGTCACCCTCCGAGAGCAAGCCGGCAGCGTAGAAAATCTCGAGGTCAAAATGGATGAGAAAGAGAATCAGGTATGCCATGCCCGTAGAGACAAACATGGCAATCATCACCGAAAATGGCGTGTAGGGCTTGGTGAAATTGTAAAAATCGTTGCGCGGGCTTTTATCGAAAAAATCGTTGGGACGCACAAACCGACGAAACACTGAGGGAGAACTACTGTAAGTGAATAAGGTAAAGATTAAGAGAAAAAGCAGCACTACAATCGAGAAGTCTTCAAAAGGGGTAGTGCGCAGGGGCTTAATGTTAATAATAGGCAGGTTCTGCTTTGTTTCTGCACTGGTATTGTCTACTCGCCTCGCATGGCCGATCAGTGCCGTTTTGTCTTCAATTCCGGGCGATCCATAGAGGGTGATGAGTATCTCGGTCTTACGGTACACCCGCTGCAGGCTGTCAATGTCGAGGGTCAGCCAAGTGTTGGGCGTAAGTTTGCTTTGCAAAGCGCCTTCGATAAAAAGGTAGTTTTGCCGGGTGGAAGAAATGAGGAGATCGTATCGGCGGTTTTGCAGCAGGTCGATCAACAGGCTGGCGGACATTTCCGTTTCGTTGACCCCTCTGGAAAATGGTACGTAATTTTGGTATTTCTGGCTGTAAGCCAACCAATCGTTCTTGAGGTCGCGTACCAGGTAGTAGCGACCGTCAGGCCCCACCTCGCCTTCGGCCAAGGCAGCAGAAAAGAGAGAACCCGCCAGCCAGAATAGGGAAATCGCTTTGAACAGCCTCAGACTTTTTTTCATAATAGCCAAAAAGGGCGGGGTTTCCCCAGCCCTTTCGCATTCAGCTTCTTCTAACTACAATTATTTTTTGCCCAATGCAATCAGCATCGTTTCGCCAATTACAGCCGGCGATTCGGCTACGTGAATTCCACACTCACGCATAATGCGCATCTTGGCTTCGGCAGTATCGTCGGCTCCGCCGATGATGGCGCCGGCATGACCCATGCGGCGACCCTTGGGGGCGGTCTGTCCGGCTATGAAGCCCACAACAGGCTTCTTGATACCTGAATTCTGCACATAGTAAGCTGCTTCGGCTTCCATGCTGCCGCCGATTTCGCCGATCATTACAATGGCTTCTGTCTCGGGGTCGTTCATCAGAAGTTCGACGGCCTCTTTGGTAGTGGTACCAATAATAGGGTCGCCGCCGATGCCGATAGCCGTAGTTTGGCCGAGGCCCGCACGGGTCAATTGATCTACCGCTTCGTAGGTCAAAGTACCTGATTTGGATACGATACCCACGGTGCCTTTTTTGAAAATAAAGCCGGGCATAATGCCTACCTTACATTCTTCGGCGGTAATGATGCCGGGACAGTTCGGACCTATGAGGCGGCAGTTTTTATCGGAAATGTATTTCTTAGCCATCATCATATCCTTGGTTGGGATACCCTCCGTGATACAGACGATCACGCCAATACCGGCGTCGGCCGCTTCCATTATGGCGTCGGCAGCAAAAGCCGGTGGCACAAAGATGATGGAAACGTCGGCCCCAGTATCACCTACGGCCTGAGCGACTGTATTGAAAACCGGACGGTCGAGGTGGCTCATGCCGCCTTTGCCTGGGGTTACGCCGCCCACTACGGACGTGCCATACTCGATCATCTGCTGGGCATGAAAAGACCCTTCAGAACCCGTGAAACCTTGAACAATGATTTTGGAATTCTTATTGACTAAAACGCTCATAAAATTGATACTGGAAATTAGAGATAGGATTCGAGACTTTGGAAAAATGCCAGGGTTGAGGTGAGTACTGCTGTGATCGGGATTGGATGCCGCCCCCGGTCAAAAAGCAACTTACATCCAAATCAGCAAATGAAAGTATCAGCGCATCAACAACCTGCTCGGTAAAAGTAGAAGGAAAAGCCCTAAGTAGCAAAATGTAGCGATAATTTGTAAATTGCCCTTCCGCAGTCCCGTCCCCGAATATCCTGCTTTTTTCATGATCCTGCACAGCTTATCCGAACTGATACTCAGCGTAACGGCCTTTGCCGTATTCCTCATTTTTTTTCAAAAACAACCCATCTACGGACGCCTGATCTGGGGTGTTTTTCTGATCACGATTTCTATCACCTCGCTGTTAACCGTTTTCTGGTATCTGGGCCTGGAAGTACTATCGCCGGTGGTAGGGTCATTACGTAGGCTTGAAGATACGCTGGGGCCCCTGTGTATGCTTGTAGGGACGTGGCTGTTGGTCAGCCACCTCATAGCAACGCGCTTCACCTTTTGGGCAACCATCGGCACCGGGACAGGGCTATTTCTGGGACTAGCCTGGTTCCGGCTGAATCCCCTCGTTCAGGTGGTGCAGCCACTCTGCATAGTTATCGCCTTGCTGATTGCCTGCTATGGCCTGCTTCAGAGACAAAAGAGCGCACTCTGGGTAGTCATTGCCATGACCATTCTGGCATTATCTGCCAAACTTCGGCTTGGCCTCAGCCCCTCCGCTGCTCATGATCCCTACCATTTGCTGGTAGCAGTCTCCGCTTTCTGCCTGGGTAAAGCCGTGCAGACGGAGGGGAGACTGCTGTTCAAGTGAATTCTAAGAGTTTTCAAGTACCAAAGTTCCTGAGTGCCAGAGTGTTTTTTTTGATTAGAGTAGATTGCTGCGAAGGCCAATTTATCCTAAACTCCTAAACTCCTAAACTCCTAAACTCCTAAACTCCTAAACTCCTAAACTCCTAAACTACACCTTTACCCGCTCCATTCTTGGCACGAAGAAGTGCATGACCACCCAGGCAATCAGGTAGGCAGAGCCGCACATAATAAAGATGATGTTGTAGCCGCTGCTGATATCGCCCCGTGCGCTGAAGGTATCCAGGATCTGGCCCACGATATAGGGGAAAAGAACACCGCCCAGCGAACCTGCCATACCGCCAATGCCCACAATGGAACTCACTGCCCGGCGGGGGAACATATCCGATGCGGTCGTGAAAATATTGGCACTCCAGGCCTGGTGCGCTGCGCAAGCCAGGCTGATAAAGCCTACGGCCGTCCAGATATTGGTGGCAGAGGTAGCAAAGACGATAGGTATGACCATGAAAGCATAAAGTAGCATGGCCGACTTCCGGGCCTTAAATACCGGCCAGCCCCGTTTGATGAGCCATCCCGACAAGTACCCGCCCCCGATGCTCCCGACTGTACTGGCGGTGTACACCACTACCAGTGGCAGGCTGGGTTTTTTCAGATCCAGATCAAAGATCTGGGCGAAGTAGGAGGGAAGCCAGAAGAGAAAAAACCACCAAATAGGATCCGTAAGAAACTTGCCAAAGACATAAGCCCAGGTTTGGCGCACCTGGAAAAGCTTGAGCCAAGGGATCGCTGCCTCCTCTGAATCATCATCGGCGTCGCTGTTGATGAGTTCAAGCTCAGCTTTCGAAATTCCTTTTTTACGGGTAGGGATTTCGTAGATCAGCCACCAGAAAATCAGCCAGATAAACCCGATGGCTCCCGTGATGATGAATGCTTCCTGCCAGCCATATAATCCCAAAATCCAGGGAACCAAAATGGGGGCGACAACAGCGCCAATGTTAGTGCCGGAGTTGAAAAGACCTGTGGCAAATGCCCGTTCGCGCTTGGGAAACCATTCCGCCACTGCTTTGATAGAAGCCGGGAAGTTGCCCGCTTCGCCCAGGCCCAGCGTGGCCCGCCAGAAAGCAAAGCCCATTGTGCTTTTGGCCAAGGCATGGCCCATGGCTGCAATACTCCAGACTACCAGTGATAAGCCTAGTCCTAATTTGGTACCAATCTTATCGATAATTCGCCCGAAAATAACGTAACCCAGCGCGTAGGAAGCCGTAAAGGCCATCACGATGTTGGCATAGTCGGATTCGCTCCAATTAAAGTCATCGGCCAGGGCCGGTTTCAAGAGACCGATTACCTGTCGATCGAGGTAGTTGATGGTAGTGGCAAAGAATAGAAGGATGACGACCGTCCAGCGGTAGGTCTTGGTTTTCGGTTCAGCGAGTTGGGCCATTAAGCAGTAGGTTGATAGCTAGTGGGGTTCGGGGTAAAAGGTCAGAGACGGTGATTTCTTACTTGTCTTTACCATAGAATAGACGCAGAATTTCGGTCCTGACCCCCGTCCGGGTCCGTTTTTTATTTTTGTGGAAACTGTGTTTATGGGCGAAAGTTAATTTGTTTTATGCTGATTGCCTGCTGTTTTATCGCGGTAAAAGGGTCGGCTGCCACCTTAATTATTCAACCATCAACAGCCTCAAAAAAATCAACTAATTTTTTTCTGTCCAGCTTGCCATTGGTTCTTACCCCACTGCATAAATCCAAGCCAAAGGGGTGAACAACATCAATGGCAGCCCTCACATTGTTGGCTTGCAACCCGCCCGCCAGGAAAACCGGGATATCGACCTGCTCCCGTATTTTTTTGCTCAGCTCCCAGTCGTGCGTCCGACCCGTACCGCCAAGTTCCTTTATTTCAAGATTCGGGTTGCCGCTATCCAGCAAAATCGCATGTACAAAGGGGGCTATGCGTATAGCTTCCTTAATGGAATCATCGTCAATTACGTGTATTACCTGCACCAGCTTGACGCCGGGTAAGGCCGTTCGTATCTTTTCATAGCCGTTGTCCGTCAGGGCATCGACAAGCTGTATTGTTGAAGTATGTACTCTTCGGTAATGGTCGATGATCCCGTCGGCATTTGTTTCGCTGGTCAGCAGAAACGTGGCTATGGGTGGTGGTACAGCACGCGCGATTTCTTTAATCAAAGAATCCTCAATAATCCCCGGCCCGCTCGGCATGTTCCCCACCAACCCCAGTGCGGATGCTCCGCAGTCAATAGCTAGTTTAGCTTCTTCAACGCTACTGATGCAACAAATTTTTACTCTTGGGTGGAGGGTTGGCCTCATAGCATCGTTGCTATTTTATTGAGTAGTTCAATTTAATCAATCATTCAATGAATTCAAGTTAATGCTTTCTAATCCAATCACACTCCCAGCACATTTTTCTCCAAAAATGCATTCCGAAACTTTCCCTTTGGATCATATTGCTTTACCACTTCCCTGAACTCAGGTAGTTTGGGATAATGCTTTTCCAACTCCCCGGGAGGCATCGTAAACAACTTGCCCCAGTGCGGCCGGGCTTTGTAGGGGGCCAGTTCCCGCTCCACGATCGGTAGTAGTTTGCTCACGCCGGGCCAGTCGGGCTTCCAGGTGAAGTGAATCGTGATGCAGTCCTGCTGGTAGCACGGGCTCATCCATAAGTTGTCCGCCGCGATGGCGCGGACTTCGGAAGTGAGCAGGTACGGCCCTACCTGGTCGCCGAGGCGGGCGATGGCCATAATGGCATCCACGGCGTTCTGGCGCGGTACAAAGTACTCAGACTGCAACTCGTCGCCGCTGCTGGGCGTAAAGCCCATTTTGAAGTGTGGCATCCGTTCGTACCACGGACCGGGAACGCCCATTTGGGCGGTGCAGTTTTCGGCAGAAAGTTCGGGGATGGGGTGCAGGTTTTTGGTGGCGAGCGTGGCCCCCAACCATTCTTTCTGGTTCATTTGGGGCGCATCGGCGCGCTGCTTTACCCATACTTCGGCGATGTTCTGGCTTTGCCAGTTGGTGAATAGACTCACACTGTACCCGCTGGCCTGAATTTCGTCAAAATGATCCTGCAACTGAGCGAGAGGCATATTTTCGTAGACATACTGCGTCATCTCAAAAGTAGGTTGAAGGTCGAGGGTGACCTTGGTCAGCACGCCCAGCGCACCCAGATGAACTACGGCGGCGTTGAACTTTTCTCCATCTTTTTCCCGCGAGAGCCTCACGGTCTCGCCGTCGGCTGTCAGCATTTCCAACTCTGACACCGCCGAAGCCAGATTGCCATTCTTCTCACCCGAACCGTGAGTGGCCGTGGCAATGGCCCCCGCTACCGAAATATGCGGCAGCGAAGCCAGGTTGTGTAGCGCATACCCCTGCTCGTGAATGTACGGACTCAGATCACCGTACCTGCTGTTGGCATTGACGGTTACAGACTTTCCGTCGCTGGGAATACCCCAGGAAGGACGATTTTCCATCTGCATAAAGCGACTGTCGGAATCGGCAATGGTGTTGAAGCAATGGCGGGTACCCAGTACTTTAAACTTGTCGTATTTCCCAAGGTAGTACTTAGCCTCTTCCAGCGACTGACCCTTATCCAACTTGGTAGTACTATACATGATATTGCCCGCCCAGTTTTTGAGTACTTCGGCTTTACTTTCGGCTTGGCAGCTCACCAGAGGAGAATACAGTGGTGCGGTCATAAGTGCTGAGGATAGTTTAAGGAAAGTTCGCTTTTTCATCGGGGAGGGTTTAGGTTTTTTTTGTAAAACTTAATTGACATTGAAGATGTTACCCTCGAATAACTACTGCTTTTGGATAACTTTCAACTTTCAATTCTCCACTTTCCACTATAACGTAGGATGCTTGCGGTGGAAATCCGTGGCGTCCTGGTATGCTTTGGCAACGCCAAGTACCTTACCCTCCTGGAACAACTGCCCCATGAACGTGATGCTCGTCGGCGTGCCCCGACTGCTGAACCCATTGGGAAGTACCACGCAGGGATGTCCCGTAAGGTTGGTGGTGCCAAGGTTGCCGCCACCATAAGAAGGTGAAATGTAGACTTCCACATTGGCTTTTTTAAGAACATCGTAAACGTCCTGAATGAGTTTGGTGCGCAGCCGGTTGGCCTGCAGGTACTCTACCGCCGGAACGAAACGGGCCGCCCGGAAGGAATTGGGCCAGGCATTTTTGGTCTGGCGCACCAGTAAATCGTCGCGATTAGAGCGGGTCATCTCGTCAAAACCCGCCGCTCCTTCGACAGAAATAATGGACGTCATGGCACTGAGCGGGTAGTCGGGTAGTTCCATGGGCACGAGTTCCGCACCCAGTTTTTTGAGCTCAACCAGCGTCAGCGAATCGTTCGTTTTGTTATTGTAATCAGTTTCGAAAGCTTTTTTCAAATACCCAATCCGCATTCCTTTCAGCGATTTCAGGGGGGCGTAGTTGAAAGGTGCGTCGATAATGGTCGGATCGAGGTCATCAGGGCCGTAGATGGCATTGAAAACCAACGCGCAGTCTTCCACCGAGCGGCAGATCGGCCCGATTTTGTCCATGCTCCAGCTCAGGGCCATGGCTCCGTGGCGGCTCACCCGGCCGTAGGTAGGGCGTAAGCCCGTGGTGCCGCAGACAGTGGACGGCGACACAATGCTACCCAGCGTTTCGGTGCCGATGGCGAAGGGCAGTAGCCCCGCCGAAACCGACGACGCCGAACCCGCCGAAGAGCCGCTCGATCCACTTTCCGTATCCCAGGGATTGCGGGTTTTTTCGCCGTACCATACATCGCCCATGGCCAGGGCACCCATCGTCAGCTTGGCGCAAAGTACCGCCCTGGCAGCTTCCAGTTTCTGGATTACGGTCGCGTTCAGATCCAGCGTCTGATCTTTGTACGGTCCGGCTCCCCAGGTAGTTTTGTAGCCTTTGCGAGCCAGCAAATCCTTGGCACCGTAAGGAATGCCATGCAGCAATCCCCGGTACTTTCCGGCTTTGATTTCCTCATCGGCCTTGCGGGCCTGCGCCAGAGCGAGTTCGTCGGTGAAGGTGATGACACAGTGAAGCTGAGGGTCGTACTTTTTTAGTCTTGCCAAAAAAAACTCTGTTAGTTCGACGGAAGTAATTTGCCGCGAACGCAGTAGTGAGGCCAGTTCCGAAATGGTGTAAAAAGCCAGGTCGTCTTTGTTTTTTGGCAAAGTGGATTTTATCAACGTGCTGTACTTGAAAGGCTTCTGCACCGAGTCGAGCATGAAACCTGTAGGTAGCGGATTGAAGTACAAAGCCGGGGCTACATCGTTGGTAAGCGGAATGGCTCGCACTTTCTCGTAACCCTCCCGTGCCCTCTCCAAGTTACCCAGCATGGAATCGCGCTCGGCCTCGGTGAAGTCAATGCCGAAGATCTGCGATGCCTGCTGCACCATATCGGTGGTGATTTCGGGGGCTTTGGTAGTGACGAATGAGCCAAGCGCGAAGCTGGCGATAAGGGCAAATGCAATCCAGGTAAAGTGTTTCATGTAAGCTTGTTTGAATGGTGAGTTATTGGTGATGAATGAGAAAATAAGTCACCATCACCAGTAAAAAAGTTTGACTTTTCAATATCCTTCTCCACTTCCGCCACCGCCAAAATCACCTCCCCCGAATTTCGGCCCCTGCGGACTGTCGGTAGCGGACTGGCCGATTTCCGTGGCGATGATATTGCCCGCTAAGATAGCCAATTCGGAGTCTGCTTCTGGCTTGTAGATAAATCCATTCTTGATTTCTTTCAAGTACCTCATCAGCCAAACTACCAGCACAACTCCCGCCAATCCCAGCAGAGCCGTAGCCCAATCGCCGGGAATAAATGGGTAGTAGTAATGCAGCGTGATCAATGAAGCCAGCAAGGCAATGCTACCCAAAACCAGGAATGTCAGACTTTTCCAGTGAATAGCCGCGTAAAGATAAAGCAAGGGAATAACGAAGGTCAAAAGCCAGAAAATGCCCGCCAAAGCTACTTCGGGCGAGGGATCGGGCAGGTCGTTCAGGGCAGCGTTGCCTTCCCTGACGACAAAGTAATTGCCCGCAGCGTAAAAAACGGACAAAGCCGCGATATGAGTCCATTCGAGCGCAGTTTTCCAATAAAACGATTGCTCTTTTTTCAAAAATTGGTGCACGAAGTACCAGACAGCGCCGGCGTAAAGCATAGCGATAAAGGGTAGCAGGAGCTTTCCCCAGACAAATTCCATCGCCAGTGAAGCCACGATGAAGAGTCCGGTCAGGAAAGTACCCACGGTGATGAGTGGCTCCCCGTAATAATAAATAAGGAAAAGCAGCAGCGGCAGATAAGCAAGGCCCAGAAGCCAGGGCGCTTGGTAGTTTAGATCAGCGATTTGCATAATCAGCGGAGCAAAGGATAGCACTATGGCGTAGAGCATGGCATTATCAATGCCCGAGAAGTGCAGACGGCGATCTTTGATCAAAAAATTCAGAAAGAAAAGTACCCCCAAGCCGTAGATTGGTCCCAGGAATGTTTCGGCAAACTGCGTGTCGATTATGGGCAGGAAAATCACCGTGGCTGCCGAAAGGCCAAGTATTGTAAAGATGAATAAGCCGATCCAAATGAACCAATTGGGCCGGTAGGGGAGTGGGGAATAGACTTTGTCGATATTTTCCCGCTGCGGCTGGGTGATGAGTTTTTTTTGCGTCCAGTCCTGCGCCAGTTTCTGCACCCATTCGTTTTTCAGTAAGGTTTCGTTGTAGGCTTTCATTCTGTTGATGGAGGAAAGGACAAAAGGCAAGAAAGTGTATTTGAAAAAGGGGGGGGACTTATTTTTTGCCCAGGATTTTCTTGTAGGTCAGGAAAAACCAGACGATACCAGCAGCGGTAGCCAGGAAATACAGCGAGGCGATTGCATCTATGAGGCCATCAAACATAGTATTGAAAAGCAGGTAGGTAATTCCCGTGTAGGCAAAAACAGTGCTCAGAAGGAGAAATAACAGTGACTTTTCTTCAAGGGCGTTTTTATAAAAGTACCAGCAACCTACCCCCAGAAGCAGTCCGAATGCTAATTCCCAGCGCTCCTGATTGAACATGCCGCCCAGGCAAGCCAGCAGGTATAGCGTTCCGGCTAGCAGCACATAAGTATACATAAAATGCGCCTTGATTCCCTGCTTTTTGAGGAGCCACGATCCCACTAACATCACCACGCCAAAAATGATGGCGTTGCGAATCACCTCCGGATCGGAGAAATCGTTTTCAACCAACAGTTTGCTGGGCGTAGCAGTAAGGCCAACCCACGAAGCCAGGGCGGTGATAGCCAGCGAAAGTACCCCTTGGTGGTCGAATCGGTACGCGAGGAAGAAAAAATAAATCGCCGGAATCATGACGGCCAGTCCGTAGCGGGTGCCAAATAGCTCGTACTGATACTGCAGGTACCCTTCTAAGGCCAGAAAAAGCAAACAGCCCAGCAATAGCACGACATCGAAATAGGGCGCAGACTGTTCTACTTTTTCGGGTCGGTAGCCTACACCGTTTTTGAAAACGTAAAAAAAACTACCCGCCGTGGCCAGGGCGATCAGACCGATTAATACCGAATGGCCAATGGTATCGATGTTCTGATAAATCAAAACACCCACTCCGCCCACAAAGGCTGAGATGGAAACATACAGCAATGTCCGCAGGAAGACAAAAAGCGAAACGGGCTTACGCTTTTCATATTCTTCAATCAGAACCCGCCGCTCCGATTCGAGCAAACCCTTCTGTTCCAATTCGTCGAGAAGTAAGGATTTATTCATTCAAAATGACTTTTTTACCGCCGAAAATCACATTAAATTCTCTCATTCGTCTTCATAGCGATCATTCCGCCACGGATAGGCCGTGTTTGAATAGCCGCGCCCTTCCCAAAAACCGAGCTTATCCTGCGCCATGAAATGAATCCGCTTGATCCATTTCGCGCCTTTCCAGGCGTAAAGCTGCGGCGTGATGACCCGGGCGGGGCCGCCGTGATCGCGGGCCAGCGGCTCACCGTCGGCGGTATGAACTACCAGCACATCCGGTTTCAGTGCTTCTTCCAGCGACAGGTTGGTGGCGTAGGTATCGTAGCCGTAAAACATCACGTGCGTGGCCGTTTCCTTCGGTTGGACCAATGAGGCCAAATCCAGCATCCTGACACCCACCCACGGTACATCCATCCGCGACCAGGTAGTGACGCAATGAAAATCGCTGACATCTTCGGTTTGAGGAAGTTCCATAAATTCACCCCATTTCAGCGTCACCGGATTTTCTACTTCACCATCTATGTATAGTCGCCAGCGTTCCGGCGAAATATCGGGTTTATAACCCAAATCCAGCACGGGCCACTTCTCAGTTTCGAACTGCCCAACGGGTAGTTTGGGCATTCCGTGGCGATTCGTCGGTCCGCTGCCCTGCGGCTGATCGTCGGCCACCGATGGCGTGTTCCGCATCTTTTCCTCAAATCGGGCCCGTAGCTTCATTCGGGCGGCGATAATTTTTTCTTGTTTGGTCATTTTAAGAGGGACAAAGTGGCAAAGGGACAAAGTTCCAGAGTGCCAAAGTTTTTGCGAATTGATGAGTAAGCAAAGCCGGCTATCATTTTTACTCAGGAACTCAGGAACTCAGGAACTCAGGAACTCAGGAACTCAGGAACTCAGGAACTCAGCCAGGCGCTCGGTGGCGAACTCAGGTACTTTACTTCAAATACTCCTTCGCCTCCCTGATCACGCTTTTGTATTGGGCCAAATCCAGACACTTTTTATAGTACTCTCTGGCTTTTTTCTGATTGCCGCTGCGGTCGGCGATGCGGGCAAGGCCGGCGTAGGCCATGGCGTGGTATTCCTTCGTGTACTGGGCGTCGTGCGGGATTTTCAGGGCCGCAAGATACTGGTTTTGAGCGGCGATATCGTTTCGGTGTTTTTTTTCCTGCAAATAGCCGTCGAAGAAATGCCAGGTGATGGGAAAGAATCCGTTGGTTAGTTTCCTGAGTTCGGGCAATTCCCGTTCGGCTTCCGCATAGCGTCCGGCCAATAGTAGCGACTGGACATGAATCATCCGAAAAATGGGATTTTTGGGATAAGCCGAGGTCAGCTGGGTAGTATATTTTACGGCCAAGTCGGGCCTTGATTCGTGGTCGAGGTAGGTTTGAGCCAGGAAATAGGCGGCTTCCACTTTTGTGATGACCGCTTTCCTGGTGGCTAAATCCAACTGCCTCAGACCGAGACTTTTGTTGCCATCTTTAAAGAAAATCATCAGCGGCCGCACGATGGCGTGGTCTTCGGGATAAGCTTCCACGTAGTAGTTGTAAGTACCCGCCACGAACAGAAACTCCGGATTTTGGTCGGTCAGTTTCAGGGCTTCGGTGAGGTTGCCGTACGCTTTTTGGCCTTCCCCGGCGGCTTTTAGTAGTTCGTTCTGGTAGTTGTACATCAAAGCCAGATAGCCCCGCGCCGCCAGCCGGAAAAAGACCGCTTCGGGGTGTTCGCTGTTCTTGCCGTACTGCTTTTCCACCGCCGCCAGACATTGGTCGAGCTGCCTGATGTATTCGCCGACTTTCGCTTTGTTGTCTTTGATGGGCAGGTATTGCCAGTACATCTGAAAGGCAGTAATAAAATAAGTGACCGGATGGCCGGGATAGCGGCTCTGCAATTGCCGCCGCACCGCGTCAGCCTCCCCGAACTCGTAGTTGTAAATATGGTCGATGCCTTGCTGAACTACCCTCATCGTCGCCTTGTCGTCCAGAATCTGGGTTCTAGCCGGGAAGCCAATGCCAGTCAAGAAGATAACCAGAAAAAAAAGTACGTAGCGGACGGGCATATGGAATGGCTTTGAAAGGGTAGTTTGCTTGTATGCTATCGTAGCAGTAGTTTTGTTTATAGCATCTGATACTTACTATTCAAAAGAAAAAAGCATACAGCGTACGGCCTATTGCTTAAAGCCACTAATGATCCACTACGAACAATTCACCCTCGATAACGGCTTAAAGGTACTCGTCCACGAGGATTTTTCCACGCCGATGGCCGCTGTAAACATCGTGTACAACGTCGGCTCGCGCGACGAAGACGAGCAGCGGACCGGTTTCGCCCACCTCTTCGAACACCTGATGTTCGGCGGATCGAAACACATTCCCGTTTATGACGAGCCCGTACAGTCGGTGGGCGGCGAGAACAATGCCTTCACTTCGCCCGACATTACCAATTATTACCTCACGCTCCCGGCCGAAAACGTCGAAACGGCCTTCTGGCTGGAATCAGACCGGATGCTGAGCCTTTCCTTTGACCCGAATGTACTGGAAGTGCAGCGGAAAGTGGTCATCGAGGAGTTTAAGCAGCGGTATCTCAACCAGCCCTACGGCGATCTGTGGTTGAAGCTGCGCCCGCTGGCGTATACCACGCACCCTTACCGCTGGGCTACCATCGGTAAGGATATCGAACATATTGAACGCGCCACGCTCGACGACGTGAAGGATTTTTTCTTCAAATACTATCGCCCCAATAACGCCGTGCTGGTAGTGGCCGGAGCCGTGACGGTGGCGCAGGTACGACAATTGGCCGACAAGTGGTTTGCGCCCATTCCGGCGGGCGAGCCGTACGTGCGCAATGTACCGCAGGAACCCACACAAACTACCCCTCGCAAGTTGGAAACTTCTGCCGCCGTGCCGCTGAATTCTTTGATTAAAACCTACCATATTCCCGCCCGTTATGGCACCGACTTTCACGAGGCTGACTTGATCAGCGATATTCTGGGGCGCGGAAAATCCTCACGACTTTATCAGGCTTTGCTGAAAAATATCCCACTGTTCAATAGCATAACGGCCAGCGTAATTCCCTCGCTCGATCCTGGCTTACTTATCATCAAAGGGAATCTTAATCCCGGTGTGACAATGGAAGCCGCCGACGAAGCCATCGAAAATCTGTTGCAGGATTTTGTAGAGAACGGTACGACCGCCGAAGAATTGGAGAAAGTCAAAAACCAGGCGGAAGCTTCATTAGCTTTCTCACAGGTCGAGTTGCTTAATCGCGCCATGAACCTTGCCTATGCCGCTAATGCGGGTAACGCCGAGTGGGTCAACGAAGACGAGGAAAAAATCCGCGTTATTCAGCCCGACGACATTCAGCGGGTAGCGCGGCAGGTGCTACGGCCGGAAAATTGCTCCACGCTGTATTATCACGCCTTAGTCAATGAACAGTGAATAGGGGATAATGGACAATAACCGTTGTTGTCCATTCCGCTATGAGTCGTTTTTTTTGTCTCATTCCGCCGCGTGGTTCATTATCCATTGTCAACTACCCATTGAATGACTTTTCCTTTTCGCATTGGCCAGGGCTATGATGTACATCAGCTGGAAGAAGGCCGACCCTTCTGGCTGGGCGGAATACTGATTCCGCATAGCCACGGGGCCAAGGGCCATTCCGACGCCGACATCGTGTGCCACGTACTTTGCGATGCCCTATTGGGGGCGGCCAATCTGCGGAACATCGGCTACCATTTTTCCGATAAAGATCCGCAATGGAAAGGGGTAGACAGCAAGATTCTGCTCGCCAAAGTACTGGAGATGATTCGGGAAAAGGGCTATGAAGTGGGCAACGTGGACGTGACCGTGGTGCTGCAACTACCCAAGCTCAATCCCCATATTCCGGCCATGAAGGAATGCCTGGTGCGGGTAATGAATATCGGGGAAGACGCTATTTCTATCAAAGCCACCACTTCCGAACATATCGGTTTTGTGGGGCGGCAGGAAGGCATCGCCGCACATTGCGTGGCTTTAATCTACCAGCCGAAAACGTAGCAGAGGCAGGAGGTGGCCTTACAGCCGCATCACCAGCACAGGGATTTTAGAGTGGTTCAGCACGTCTTCGGCCACGCTGCCAGCGAACAGGTGGCGCAAACCCTTACGGCCGTGGGTATACAGCACGATCAGGTCGGCCCCGTTGTCTTCGGCGTATTCGATGATGCCTTCCGGGACTGTTTTTGCTTCGTGAATGTTGAATTTATACTCATCGATTCCGTGTTCGGTGGCAAAAGTGTGAACCCAGTTACGGATTCCGTCAGGTACCCGGCTGTTGTCTGGCGTCATCACGTAGAGCCATTGCGGAACTTCCTGGTTGCTCAGCGGGAAAGGATAGTCGTAACGGGCCTTCATGCGCTCATCCAGATCTAGTGCCCTCACCACTTTTTCGGGCTTGAAATTCTCCACCCGCTCCCGCACGACCAGCACTGGACAGGTGGCATTACGGACAATCGCCTCGGCGTTCGATCCCAGCAGGAACTCTTCCCATCCCGATGAACCCCTGGTGTGCATCACGATCAGGTCGGCCTCACGTTCGGTCAATTCCTTAATTAATCCCTCACTGTCCTCCACCAATAGATATTTGATGTCCTTATCACGGTATTTTTCCTGGGCCACTAGCTTAGCGATGGCCGCTTCGGCTTCCTTGTTGGCGTCATAATAACGGCGTACCAGATCGTCGGGGGCCGTTGAACCGGTGCCGGTATAAGCAAACGAGCGGATGGGTTGCACTACCATATGCAACAGCAGGACGGTGGCGTTTTGGGCTTGGGCAATGTCGGCGGCAACCGAAAGGGCGATGTCGGTTGCGGCGCTCAGGTCAGTGGGGACGATGATGTTTTTCATGGATGAGTCGGGTTGATTTAGTTGATTAAGCAGCATTTCTGCATTGCATTTTTCAAAGCTACCCAGGATATCCCGGATGACTTATGCGCGAGATCATTCCGAAAACTGACTTTTCTCAATTCTGCTTAGATTGATCGTAATCCAGTAATTGCTTTTATTGTAGCTATTGTTGGCAGGTTTTACGATATGTTCTCTCGAAAACCCCGCAAATGACCTACTTTTGTTTTGATGACTTTGAACCCATATTGAACCTTGCCTCAAATACTTTTAGATGAAACACATTCTGCTCATTCCCGGCCTGCTCTTTATTTTCACTACTGCCCATAGCCAGGTCGTGGAAGCCCCGCTTGGCTTCGAGGAATACGACCCGATTTCGACGCTGAAAGTAGAGGAGCACATTCCGACCCGCGCCAAGTACCCCTTTATCGATGTCCATAACCACCAGTACCGGATGCCGGATCAGGACCTGCACGAATTGGTTTCGGTGATGGATACGATGAATATGCAAATCATGGTCAACCTTAGTGGGCGCGGCTGGTTTCAGGAGTGGGACGAAGGCACGGCCCAGCTGAAAGGCGCGCTGGCCAACGTGATGAAAAACGAACCCAAGCGTATCGCGGTCTTTACCAATCTGCAATTCAAAGACTTCGGCCAACCCGACTGGACCGACCGAGCCGTGGCCCAACTCGCCACCGACGTGAAAATGGGAGCGAAGGGCCTAAAAATTTACAAAAGTCTTGGATTCAGTGGTATCGTAGACGAAAAAGGGGAGCGCGTGGCCGTGAACGATGTGCGGCTCGATCCTGTATGGGCCAAATGCGGCGAACTGGGCATTCCGGTGCTGATCCATACCGCCGACGTACCTTCATTCTGGGATCCGCTCGACCGTTATAACGAGCGCTGGCTGGAAATCAAAACCCACCCCAACCGCAACCGCGCCAAAGACAGGGTTTCGTTCGAGGAACTCATCGGCGAGCAGCACGATATCTTCCGCAAGCACCCCAAAACTACCTTCATCAACGCCCACATGGGTTGGTACGCCAACAACCTCCGCAAGCTGGACAGTCTGATGATTGCTTTCCCGAATACCTACGTGGAAATAGGCGCGGTGATCGCCGAACTGGGACGCCAGCCCCGCGCAGCCAAAAAGTTTTTTGATAAGTACCAGGACAGGGTACTTTTCGGCAAGGACAGCTGGGTACCCGCCGAGTACGTGACCTACTTCCGCGTGCTGGAAACCGAGGACGAGTACTTCCCCTACCACAAAAAGTACCACGCTTTCTGGCGCATGTACGGCCTGGGATTATCGGATGAGGTACTTAAGAAACTGTATTACAAGAATGCCTTGAAAATTATTCCGGGGTTGGATCGGTCTGGGTTTCCGGACTGAATTGTTTTAGTGGCCAATTCAGCTTTTTCCTGCTACCCTTTTCAAAGCTCCGTAGGCATGGATAATAGTCAACCACCCGTCGCGCTTGACACTATCCCAGAAAGTGGCCATACGCACGTAAGGGCTGAAATTGAGAGGGTAATAATTTTCTTTTATAAATTTCTCGGCATTTTTTTCCGCCAGAAAATAGTTCTCGGAATTTGAGTTAGAACTGGTCCCGCTGCCCGTTTCGTCGAAGGCAGCGTGCTGAACGTAGTTTTCGAGCGTTAGGTGCTGGAAAGTGTAGCCGCGCTGGTACATATCATGCGACCACACCGTAGCGGTGTCGGTACCATTCCACCCCCCGCCGTAACAGCCGATTGTTCCATCAGGAAGTGTGTTTTTGCGGTACTTTTCCACGTCGATCAGCGCACAATATTCATTGAGCCGACATTCGGGAAGCGGATGCACCCGGTTGTTTTTCAATACCCGCAGGTTGATAGCTTGGCGCGGGGTCGGCTGGGATTCCTGTAACATAACGGCTTCCTCCATGGTGGGTTTGTACTGTTCATACTTCTCCGAATGGCACAAATTCCCCCAATCAGGTCCCGCCGGACAACTCCAGCACTGCCCGATAGAGCCGATGCCCGCCAGATTGGACGGCGCATTCGAAAACTTTCTGAGCATTTCGCCAATCATGTCGCCGTGAAAAAGCATGTCGTTATGCATAACGCACATGTACTTTTTGTCGGTCGTTTCCAGGGCGTACTGGTACATTATGCTTTGCCGGAAACGATGATCGGTCTGGGCTCGCTCGTAATCATTCACTCCCAGCCCAAGGAAATGATGAGGATAGCTCACCACCAGGTTTACTTTATGACCGTTGATGGTTCGATCCCGAAACAAATCAATGATTTTGAATATGCCGACCCAATCACCGTGCGGTTGGATGCGTTCTCGGGAAAGGTATATTTTGTCGATATGCTGACCGCTGTGCCGCATCAGGCTTTCAATGGTAACAATAGCTTGGTATGGCTTTCCGTAAAATGCAATGTTTACATCAACAGGTTTCTGCATCTGCATATAACTTTTGTACAATCGTAAATATTCCGAATATTTAAAGCAAAGCTAGTTTAGTTTTAAGCTTTTTCAATAAAATGAGGAATGTTAAGATATAATAAGAGATAAATTCAGATGAGTGTATTTCAGTTATTTGTTGACTTTTATTTATTGAACCTCTGCCCTTGCCTTAATGTCAAATCAGAGCTAAATCTGCTCGCGTTTGCAATGCGAACACTGCCGATTATTCGACATCACAGCAATGGCTGACCCGGCAATACTTGATTTTCCAAAGCCTTCCCCGCTAATTGAAAGTGCCGGAGCATGGAGCTTCCAAAGTCGATTAAAATTTCCCTGTCAAACCAGTCAGCCAGAAGTTGGTAAAATGCGCCGAAGGTTACCAAGTCTTTCTGTAAAACTACCTCACGGCTGATTCAGCCGCACCACTGCATTCGCCCCATACTGAATCGTTCCCAGTAGTTCTATCGATGCCGCATCCGCCACGTAGTCCGAAGGCAGCGAAACAACATGGTTTGGATTGATCTTTACGAGGTCAGTGGAGATGGGCAAAGTACCACAACTCCACACCGCAGGATCGTTCCAGTCGCCGGATTGAACGGTTTCGCGTACCCCCGGCGGACAGGTAGTTCCGGTGATGGTCACGGCGTAGTCGTTGGCTTTTCCTGACCCATTGTTGGTTCCCAGTAAGTTGCAGGCGGAAGAGGAAGGGTTGGGGTCGAATATCACCCGCATCCGAAGCGGGGAATCCGACACCGCGGTGTTGGGTATCGTGATGGTGCCGGAATGAGAATAGGCATTTCCACCGCTGTAAACGAGCTCACCCGCATCTGCGAACTGGCCATTGCCGTTGTAGTCGATATAAATCCTGGCGTAGGCGCTGTTGCCAAAAGTACCTGCCAGGCTGAACCCATACGTGGTGCCAGCCACCAGTGCTGCCGATTGCTGACAACTCAAATCCTCGTAGTTCGTGCCCAGGTTGGCCGGGGAGCCATAGGTATTGCTCGTGGATATGGCATCCAGCGAAAAGGAGCCAATGCCAAAGAAAGAGCTCAGTCCTTTGGAGGCCGCAACCGCACAGGCAACGGGGGTAGCGCAGGTGACCGTAACCACAGCCGTCGCGGGTGCGCTCAGGCAGTTGCTTACCGAGCAGGCCGCTTCGTAGGTGTACGAAGTAGTTGGAGTGATAGTCCGGCTGAGTCCCGTTGTGACCCCGTCGTTCCAAACTACTGAACCGGAGCAGTTCGAAACGTTCAACGTAATGCTTTCTCCCTGCACTATGGTACTTTGGGCGGGTGCAATGGCAGGCGGATTCACGCCCGGATTTCTCAAATTGTCGGCTACCAGTACTTCGTATTTCAGCTTGGCACCGGGCTGTGGCCCGAAGCCATTGGCCAGATTAGCGCAATAACTCATGATCGTGCCGCCGTTGGCAGGTGTCGGCGCCACGGCACAAGGACCGTTTTCTCTCGTGGCGCAATTGTCGATCGCTCCGCCCTCCCAAATGCAGGAATGCGTGTGCGGTAAACCAAAATTATGACCCAACTCGTGGGCCAGGATGTACACCTCATAGGAAAAACCGGGGAGAGGCGTGTTGGTATCGCTAAAATTTCCGCTCACCCCGTAGGCTATGCTGCGGCCCGAGGGCTTGTCAAATACCGAACCCAGATCGTACACAGTCTGTACGGGACTCTTTCTGATTGCCAGAGAAGACTGCCCTCCGCCCAGGTTGCGGGCCGAAACAAGATGGGCGATGTCACCATTGAACGCATTGCCCATATTGTTCCAGCGCGTTTTGAATGCGCTCAAAGCGGCAGTTGTGTTGCCGGCTCCGCTATACGGGTCCGGCGTGTCCCAGATCAGCAGTCCGCTCAACGCTATTTTTACCCCTTCGTTTGCATAAATGGTCGCCACGTTATTGAAAATACTGGTGATCCGGCTGGTGATATAGGGAATGTCGTTTCCCCAATCCTGGTAGAGTTGATAGTCCGCTTCAAAATAGATTTCCACTTTCCGGCAGTCGTTCACGGCCAGTCGTCCACCGGAAGGTTTTACGGGATTAGTAACTGTGTCGATTGTGAGAACCTGGTCAACCTCGCAGTTGAAAATTCTTTTTTCGGGATACTCACCGCTGCGGTAGATCACATGCGTTTGACCGGAATTGTTTCCATTGACTTTTCCGAGCGTATAGGAAAAATCTTTTCCGTAAATCATTCCTTCCAGCCCGTCTGCGGTACTTGTCAGTGACACCGTCGAACCTGCTTCGCCAAGTACCTTTCCCCGGTACGTTCGTACATTCGGCGTCGCCCCGCGTGTGCCGGAACTTGTGATCACCTCAAACGAGCCACCAGTAGCAGGAGCGGGCTCCAGATAAATTTCAAGCGATTTTTTGTCAGCTACGGGCAGACTGAAAATAAAAGATTTTGATCCGTCGCCCTCCGAAAATTGAGCCAGCTGGGCAGCATCGGGAGTGAGAAGGACTACGCTGGACAGTTGAAAATTTTCCTGCGGGATCACTTGCTGTATAGGCTTGTCAATCTGCCGTATAAACGGAGAAACCCTTACCGTATCCACCAGCGCCAGGTGCATTTTGGATGCATTTGCCAAGCTGGTAGTCAGGATGAATAAAGCCGCAATTAGACCAAGAAAGCTTATTTTCACGATTGCATAATTTGGGTACATAGGATCAAACGCCTGGTGTCCAAATTCTGTTCGTAGAAATTAATGAGTAACCGGATCAATTAATCATCTACACCTTCACGAACACTTTTTTTCTCCATAAAAAATAAAGGAAAAGCCACGCTACCAGCAATCCACCCAGCGCATTGAACACCCCGTGCCAGTCATCGGCCAAATGTCCGTAAATTCCTGAAAATAACAACCGGGCGGTATCGTCGAAGTCGATGAAGCGGTAACCCAGGTACATCACCAGGGAATTCATGCCAATAACCCGGAAGAAGAAAGACCACTTTATAAACCCGAGCACATCGATAATAGCGTAGAAAAGCGCCAGTGACCAGAAAGCCAACCCGGCAGTCAGCAAAATAAATGAGCTGGACCAGAGGTGTTTGTTGATGGGGAAAATAAAATTCCAAAGTACCCCGGCGGCGATTCCGATGGCTCCAAAAATAAGCAACCGCTGTAGCTTAGCCGAAGGGGTGATGTGGCTGCGGAGCGTCTCGCCCGCCAGGGTGCCGAAAATAACCAGGCAGACCGCCGGAAGTTGGGTGAACAGGGCCAGTTCGTCGTAGGTTTTCTGCAAAAGACGCCCCGGCATGAAGTGGCGGTCGAACCAGCCAACCAGGTTGCCTTCAAACGAAAAATCGCCCGCCCCGTAGCCCGGAACGGGAATAAACCTTAAAGCCAGAAAGTACGAAATCAGAATTCCGATAGCTATGTACAGGCGCTGATTTTGGGAAAAATTCAGGTACAGCACCGCCGTCAGGAAAGTGCCAATGCCGATGCGACCCAGCACGGAACCGT
The DNA here is from genome assembly GCF_014651615.1 of Persicitalea jodogahamensis. Lineage (GTDB taxonomy): Bacteria > Bacteroidota > Bacteroidia > Cytophagales > Spirosomataceae > Persicitalea > Persicitalea jodogahamensis. Next base: position 1,660,997 of record NZ_BMXF01000001.1, read on the forward strand.
ATCGGATGTGGGCGGGATCGAAAATATCGACCGGGGCATTTTTGTACAGGATTCCCAACAGGATCAACACCAGCATTCGCCGGAAAACCTTACGAAGCAGAGTACTTTTGGAAAAGCCTTTGGCGAGTCCGGACTGTAAACTGAATGGCAGGGAAGTACCCGCCAGAAACAGGAACAGCGGAAAGATAAAATCATAGAAAGCAAATCCGTGCCACTCGGGATGCTCAAACTGGGCCGCCACGGCATCTAGCCAGGCCAGTCCGGTTTTGCCGCCCATAAGCTGAATGAACGTGCCACCGCCCGCAATCATCAGCATGTCGAAGCCCCGCAGCGCGTCGATGGAGGCCAGGCGGGCGGGCTTGATAATAGCGACAGGAGGAGATTTTTGTTCCATTTTGTTAAGATTTCACGCCCGTATTTCCGCCTTTGACCATCGAGATGTCCACGGGCTTGTTGTTTTTCCAGGCACCATCCGTGAAATCGGGAATGTCCACCGAGTTGGAGCGATTGGCTACCGACTCGATGCTTAACGGCACGATGGAACTCCACGCGGCAGCATCATACACGTCCTGATCCAGCGGCAGGCCATTGCGCAGGCAGTCGATCAGCCGCCAATCCATAAGGAAATCCATGCCTCCATGACCTCCAACCTTTTTCGCCAGCTCGCCGATTCGCTTCACGATTTCGGGCTGGTACTTTTTCTCAAGTTCCAGGTACTCCGCGTCGGAAACCCATTCATGGCCTTGTGAAATGCGCCCGCGTTCCCCGTCCAGAGGGTACTTTTGGGCGACGCCCTTCGTGCCGCTCACGAGGTGAATGCGGGAGTAGGGGCGGGGCGAACTGACATCGTGCTGCAGCATGATCGTCTTGCCTTTTTTGGTACGAATCGTGGTTGTGTTCATGTTACCCCGGAAGGATTTTCCGGCGAATTCCTTAAAGTCCGGATCTTTGGCGGCCAGTGCGTGGGCGCGCGGGGCAAGCATGAAATCGTTGGTGGATACCGATACCAGGTACTCCATTTTGTCACCGCGGTTGATGTTGAGAATCTGGGCGATTGGCCCCAGGCCGTGGGTAGGATAGAGGTTGCCGTTGCGCTCGTTTTCGCGTAGCCGCCACAGGTCGTAACGGCGGTCTTTATCAAGAAATGAATCCAGAATATCGTGGGTATAGGCGCCTTCGACGTGGACGATTTCGCCGAAGTACCCCTGGCGGGCCATGTTGAGCGTAAGTAGTTCGAAGAAATCGTAGCAACAGTTTTCCAGCATCATGCAGTGCTTCCGGGTGCGTTCCGAAGTCTCGACCAGTTTCCAGCAGTCGGCCAGGGTAGTGGCAGCCGGAATTTCCGTGACCACATGCTTGCCCTGCTCCATGGCGTAAAGGGCCATGGGCGTGTGCAGGCTCCACGGCGTGCAGATATAAATAAGGTCGATATCGTCGCGTTCGCAGACTTGCTTCCAGGCATCGGGCGAACCGGAATAAACCTGCGGGCTGTGCGAAGTACCGGCAAACGTTTTGGCGGCGGCAGCAGCTTGTTCAGGGCGGATGTCGCAAATGGCCTTCACGTCCACATTTTCAAGGTGAACAATCCGTTTGACTGCGCCACTGCCCCGGTTGCCCAACCCAATGTAGCCGATCCGGACAGTATCAATTTTCGGGGCGGCATAGCCTGACATATTGAAAGTTTGGCGGCGGGGCAGGGGGGCGGGTCGTGGCGACCGAGCCGATTTGAAGCCCATACCCATGCCGCCCATTCCGGCCAGTCCGGTGATTCTGAGGAAGTCTCTCTTTTTCATTGTTTTCTGATTAAAATCAGTAAAGCATTAGAAAGAGGAAATCTTACTGAAAAACCTTACGTCTGAATCGCATCGCCCCTTATTCTGGGCTCGATAGGGCCAGCCAGCAGATCGTAGGTGAGTTTCGCCCAGACCAGAATACAGGGCACGGCTTTCACTACGTAGGGTTCCATCCACTCACGCCGGACAAAAGGCGGAAAAAGGTCGGTCGGCGAAAGTATGCTGAACACCAGAGTCAGCAGCAACAAAACGAGGTTTTCTGTTTTGGGGGCCTGAACGAAATACCAAAGCGCTACCCCGCTCACGGCAATGATAAAAGTGGGCGACTCGGCGCGATGGTTGAAGATGATAACCCACACCAATACCGACGCCAGCAACATGACCCGGAAAGGGTAGTTGCTGTACGACTTACTTTTCAGCAGCGGCAGACAGAAAAGCACGACACCGATGGCCGCCACCGCCATTTTGTTCGGCTCCCAGCCGAACCAGGTCTTCAGCCAGCCAATCACCGACAATCCGTTCGAATCAGCATGATCATTGGCCAGCAAATCTCCCCAGCTTTGGTATAAAAAAATCAACTGGTCTGCACTTACTACCAGTAGGGGTAGCAGCGTGAAAATGGCCGCCCAGGCCGCCGTGGTGTAGACCAGTTTCCATTTGTTTGGGTATAAAAGATAGAGCGCCAGGGCAACGATTCCGAACAGTTTTATGAAAATGCTGGCTACTACGCAGAAGGCAGCCAACCAGTATTTTTCGCGTTCCAGAAACCCAAAAGTAAAGAGCAGGAGCCCGGCAATCAGGCCATTGCTTTGCTCATTTTGCATAGCTCCCATCAGTTCACTGGCGATGAAAACGAAGATAAGTCCCTTGGTGCGCAGGTCTATTTTGGGTAAATAATAAAGCCCGGAGAAGAAAACGACAGCGTTGAGCAGGTTCCAGAGTGTCAGTCCCAATAGATCGGGTAGAAAGGCCAGCGTGCCGAACAATAGCGCGAACGTTGGGCTGTACTTGAATAAATCCCAATGCTCGGTTGGATACAATATATACAGGTCCCGATCCTGGATTAAATGGAAGAAGGACTGCTTGAAAATGACATAGTTGTTGTACTTTGTGTACAGATCAGCGCTATTAGCAATGGTGATCAGCGAGCCGAAATACGACTGGGCAGCGGCAAATAGTGCCAGAACGGCAAGGAGAATCAGCTGGGCCTTCTGATTGGTCAGGAATCGTTCAATGAGCTTCATTCGTGCGTTGGACTTGCTGGTAGGAGCGACCACAGTCCAAAATTAGGCAGAAAACGGGTATTCCCCTACCCGGCATTCCCAATGGCATCAGCCGTGACTTGCTGCGCCATCCGCAGAGCCAGCGCGGAAGGCTCGTGGAGAATTCTATCCTTTTGGCCGCCTGGGTCATCTATATCCCATAGCCCGGCTTCATGCCAGTCGTCCGGATTGTCCCAATTGGGGCGGTCGATGATGGGGTAGAGACAAACGCCCCAGAGGGGCACGCCCAGTCTGATGGCGCGGTGGCATTCCTGCGCAATCCGTTCAATCCAAATCGGGCGATCTATGCCGGGATGGCTGGTCTCGGAAAGTACCACAGGGAGATTGTAACGACGATGGGCTTCCCCCAGCAGATCGTCGAGAGTACGCCAGCGCTCATCCGGCACCAAATCGTTCCAGTGAAGGGTGTGATTGGTGCCTAATTCCCACTGATTGTCATAATAAAAGTTAAATCCCAGCATATCCATGCAGTCGGGTGTTCCTCCCAATTCAGGACAAATCCGTCCGCAAAGAATATCCAGTGATTGATACTGCAGATCATGATGATGGGCGGCTTCAGCAATCTGCTCGTCGGTGGCATCAAAGGTTGGGACGACGTTCACCAGCGGCTCGGTAGTGAGGATGCGGATACCGGGATTTATCTCCCGCAAGGCACGGATACCCGCAATGTAGGCCCGCATGAGTGCATACTTCACCTCCCAGCCATTATGGCGGCAGTAGGGCGATGTGCCAGCCACATCGCCGCCCAGCCACGACATGAAACTTACCTCGTTAATCGGAGTGACAATCAGTGTTTCATGGGGCAAAAGAGTGGCGTGATAGGTGGCGAAAGCCCTGCATAAGGCTTCAAAGCGACGTGTAAAATGGGGATGAAGCGGGCTCAGGTCGTCGGGATAGCCGAAGTGGCATAAGTCCCATACCTGCTGAATGCCGCAATCGCGACCTGCCTCCAGCATGATTCCCAATGTTCGGAAATCATATTCATAAGGACGTAATTCCACCCGGCTCCACCGTAGTCCCTCACGCACCGTTTTGATACCGAACCGGTCCAGCAGGGCATAGTCATCCCGAATCCGGTCGAGATGGCCCGTCAAATGTAAAAAATCGACGCGGTCGCCGTGGGTATTGAGCTGATCGGTACACTCGTAGCCGCCCATCCAAAACGATGCGAAAGGGTTGGTGATCTCCTGCATGGGACGCTATATTTACGCCCCGACCTGCAGCTCGGGCAGTTTGGTAGACAGGGGTCGGATGGAGTAATGCGTATTGAGTGCTTTGTGCATGATGTCGATCATGGCCCGGACGGTCAGATCCCACGAATAATTGTCCAGGAATTCATCCACTCCCCGTAACCAGGCGGTTCTGTCCTCAGGCATCATCCATTTGTCAATTATAGTTACAAAATCCTCGGTAGTTTCACCGATGGCCACCAATTGATTTACGCCATAGGGATGGACCACGTCGCGGATAGGAGTCGAAACTACCGGCTTGCCGCCAGCCAGGTACTCCGGGGTCTTGGTAGGGCTTATGAAGCGGGTAGATTCATTCCGAAGGAATGGAATGAGGGCTACTTCCCAGCCCGAAAGATACCCAGGTAATTCGTCATATGATTTTGACCCCAGGTAATGAATGTTGGGCAACTGAGGCAAGTGCGCAGGATCGATCTTAACGATCGGGCCGATCAACACGATGTGCCAGTCGGGACGCGCCTCCGCGATACCCCGGATCAACTCAATGTCGAAGCGCTCGTCGATCACACCATAAAACCCAATTTTGGGTCCAGCGATAATGGCCTGATCGGCCGGTTCGCTGCCCGGCTTCCGCGCTTTGACAAAGTGAGATTTGTCGATGCTGCTGGGAAAAAAGTGCGTGTTGAGATGCTGCTTTTTCTTGAATTCATAGAGGGAATGCCCGCCCGTGAAAACTACATGGGCTTTGCTAAAAAGCTTTTCTTCCAATTCTTTCAGTTCTTGAGGCGCAAATTTGAAAGCAGAGAGTTCGTCCATGCAGTCATAAACGGTATGCCGGGGAACCAGGTGATCTGAAAATTCAAGGGCCATCGGCGTGTAGTACCAAAAAGTGAAATCTTTCAAATCTTTTCCAACCAAAAGGCCGTCAAGCAACTCCCGAAGACAGTCATTGATCTGTTGCCTGTCGAGACCATGCGGCAGGTGCGGTACGCAAACCCATAGGTTAGGCAGGCGTTGGGAGTAACTCACCCAAGCCGTTTCGGAGGAATCGAATACGGGTTCTTCCAGGAAATAAACCGTAGTGAATTCCGAAAGCCGGGTGAGCAAATGTTGGGGGCGTTGATAGACAAAATCCCATCGGAGGTGGGAGAAACAAAGCAGGTTTTCGGGTAGATCTTTCATAGGTATGGAAGCGGATAGCCGGTCATTAAATTGAATGAGTTTTGCCGCTATTTCATCATAACTATGCCAGGATTTGCCAATACTGAAATGAGTACGCCAATCGGGTGATTTTCGTGTCTTTTATATAAAAAATCAGTTATATAGTATATGATAATTATTATATATACTAAACTTATTTATTGATTCTGCCGACGTATATTGGGAAAAAAGACCTCAACTGTGTAATCCGACTTTACTCATTTGGGATAAATTGCTCACTTCTTGTAACAGGTCTTTGGTTGCAGGATATTTTCCCTATCGTTCGCTTAGCCATGATGGACCGGTTTTACCTTTTGATACTCTTTTTTATTTCCCTCCCTATTTTGCCCAAACACAAAAATCCGGGACCGGGTCAAAAGGAACCGTCAATACTACCTGGGTGAACCGCTGCCATCCTAGTGTGAGGGGCCAGCATCGGCGCCATCGGCAACGAGGAAAGCAAGTACCGGCTGGACCTGAAACCCGGCTACTACGAAACCACCTCTCAGAACCTGGATTGCAAAAACGGCACAGAGGCGTTTGCCATTAAGAACAAAATGGAAATCTCGGGTCCGGTGGTGGGTAGTTTCGAAGGCTTCAAGTACCAGCGCAGGGCACTTGTTGTGAGCCTGACACGAAACTTTTCCTTCGGTAGAAAATGATTTGGAGCTGATGGGTTCTACTTTCTTGGTCCACTCTAATGCCACACATTCAGCCCCGGATTTTTCAAAAAAAAACTACCCTGGGGAATGTTAAGAACAGACTGACTGTTTAAATAGTCTATCGCTTTGGTAGATTTGTGAAATCACATGTTTCTGAAATGAACAGATCATGCGATCAGAAAATAATGAATGTAAGAAACCTTAAACCAAAACAACCATGTCACTAAGATTAGGAGATGTTGCCCCCGATTTTGAAGCTGAAACTACCCAAGGCCCCATTAAATTTCACGAATGGCTGGGTGATGGCTGGGGAATGCTGTTTTCGCACCCCGCCGATTTTACGCCCGTGTGCACCACCGAATTGGGCAAAACCGCTTTGTTGAAAGGTGATTTTGAGAAACGCGGTGTCAAAGTACTGGCTGTGAGTGTGGACGATCTGGACTCGCATAACCGCTGGTTGCCCGACATTAAGGACGTCACTGGAACCGAAGTGAATTTCCCCATCATCGCTGACGAAGGCCGCAAAGTGGCTGAGTTGTATGATATGATTCACCCCAATGCCAGTGAGAAATCCACCGTGCGCTCGGTGTTCATCATCGGCCCTGATAAGAAAATCAAGCTGATGCTGACGTACCCTGCTTCTACAGGCCGGAATTTTAACGAATTGCTGCGCGTAGTGGATTCGCTCCAACTGACTGCCGACTACTCAGTGGCCACCCCGGCTAACTGGGAAGATGGTGACGATGTGATCGTGGTGCCTTCAATTACCACTGAGGACGCGAAGAAGAAATTCAACAAAGGCGTAACGGAGGTAAAACCTTACCTGCGATACACGCCACAGCCAAACAAGTGATTTGGTTGATCTCTCAACGTGGGAGCCACTCCGGAAGGAGTGGCTTTTTTCGTTAGTTTTGCCGCGCTATGGCGCAAAAAAGAAGAAAGACAACTCCTGTGAAAAGTGATGCCAGACAGCCTTTGCCCCGCAAAGGCTGGGTCATTCTCGGGGCTGTCGTAGCAAGTATCCTTCTGGGAATTTGGTGGTTGAATGGCCGAAACGAAAATGAATGGACGTACATTCGGCGGTTTGGTATCAGACTACCACTGCGCTACGCGATCCATGGCATCGATCTCTCGCATCACAACACCCGTGTAGACTGGAACAAGCTGAAAAAGGCCAAAGGCGAAAATGTCCGCATCGACTTCGTGTATCTCAAAGCCACCGAAGGCGCCACTCACCTCGACCGTGAGTTTGCGCGTAACTGGCGCGAAGCCGGGCGCGTGGGCATTCGGCGCGGAGCGTACCACTTTTACAATCCGCGGGTTTTGTCCAGCAGGCAGGCCGATAATTTTATCAGGCAGGTGAAGATGCAAAAAGGCGACTTGCCACCGGTACTTGACCTTGAAGTTTCTGCCGGAAAGCCACCGGAGATAATCATAAAAGGCGTGGGGAACTGGCTGGCACTTATCGAAAAGCACTATGGAGTTCGACCGATTATTTACGTTAACCCCAATTTTTACGAAAAATACATTGTCGGTAATTTTGACGAATACCCTCTTTGGCTGGCGGGGTACACGCGCGCCCATCTGGGCGATCTGGCCGATAGTCCCAATGTCCTTTTCTGGCAGCATAGCGAGCGGGGCTATGCCGACGGAGTTAGGGGATTCGTGGATTTTAATGTTTTTTTGCACGATGTGGAAACATGGCAGGGGATTGGGAAGCAGTGAGTCGTGAATGATGAATTATGAATGATAGTTCTGCAACAAGACTAAATAAATTTATCAGTCAGACGGGCTTTTGCTCGCGTCGGGAGGCTGACAAGCTCATTGCCCAGGGATTGGTCACGATCAATGGCCGCGTGGCGGGGCTGGGTGACCAGGCAAGGGCGGAAGATGAAGTCAGGGTTGACGGGAAAGCTATTTCCTCCAAGGAAAAGGCTGACGTGTATCTTGCTTTCAATAAACCCGTTGGGATTACCTGCACGACGGAGCGGCACATCAAGGGAAATATCATCGACTACATCGGTCATCCCGAGCGTATATTTCCGGTAGGACGACTCGACAAGCCGTCGGAGGGCTTGATTTTCCTGACCAGTAACGGCGACATCGTCAATAAAATCCTTCGCGCGGGCAACCAGCATGAGAAGGAATACGAGGTGGCCGTAGATCGGCCCGTTACTGCTGAATTTGTCAGGAAAATGCAGAACGGTGTGCCGATTCTCGATACAGTCACGCAGAAATGCCTGGTCAGGCAGACGGGTCGCTATACGTTTACGATTATCCTGACGCAAGGCCTTAACCGCCAGATACGACGAATGTGCAGCTACCTCGACTATTCCGTGACCCGCCTGAGAAGAACCCGCATCATGAACGTCACGCTCGCCAATTTGCCCACCGGAAAATGGCGCAATCTGACCTCAGAAGAAATGAAAACCATCAACCAACTAATCGCTCACTCCACCAAAACCGAAGAAGGTTCCTACCTTGATAATGACTGATAACCGTATCATTCATCAAGTACTACCAAAACCAGAGCGCTGAAAACCAGATATGACAAACATCCAAGAACTCCTCGACCTCCTCAATCTCGAAAAAATAGAAGAAAACATCTACCGGGGCCAAAACTACAAAGCGCCCTGGAAACGTGTATTCGGCGGACAGGTACTTGCCCAGGCTCTTCACGCCTGCCAGCGCACTGTCCCTGAGGAGCGGCTGGTGCATTCCATGCACGCCTATTTTATTTTAGCCGGGGATATTGGTCAGCCCATTATTTACGACGTAGACCGTATCCGGGACGGTGGCAGTTTTTCGACCCGCCGCGTGGTGGCGATCCAGAAAGGAACGCCCATTTTCAGCATGGGAGCATCGTTTCAGGAAGTACATGATGGTCTGGATCACCAGATCAGTATGCCGAATGTGCCGTCGCCCGATGTACTGGTTTCGGACGAAAAGCTGGCTGAGGTTTTTAAAGAAGCTGCGCCCGAAATTTACCGCAGCCTGACCTTCCCGAGGCCTCTGGAATTCCGGCCGGTTGAGCAACTCAACCCGTTGTCGGGAACTGAATATGCACCCATGCGGCACGTTTGGCTCAAAGCAAACGGGCCCATGCCCGACGATCTCCGGCTGCATCAGGCCGTACTAGCCTACGCCTCGGACTACAATTTGCTGACTACGGCCACGCTGCCGCACTGGAATCAGGTCATGCCCAACGAATTGTTTTTAGCCAGCCTCGATCACGGCATGTGGTTCCACCGGAACTTCCGCGTCGACGAGTGGTTGCTTTATGCCCTCGATAGTCCGAGTGCTTCCAATGAGCGCGGGTTCACCCGGGGGAATATTTTCAACCGGGAAGGTCAGCTGGTAGCCTCAGTAGTGCAGGAAGGCCTAATCCGGAAGCGCGGTTGATTGCGCTATTTTAGCATTTTGAAAACTAATAATAGTACAAATATCAGGCTATGGATATTGCTCTGGCAAACCTTTGAATAATAGAAGTTTAAGCCGGAACTTTACGCCAGATTGTTATCGTTCGGGAGACTTATCCCGAATAAACTCAAAACGGCATGGCACTGGTTTCTTTGTCCGACGATAAGTTTCGCCTTGAAAATTCTGGTGAAGCTGAACTTTCCAAAGTTACGCCTCAGCGCACTAAACTGGTGCTGAACCTTATCTCGGTGTATATTTTGTGGGGGTCGACGTACCTCTTCATGCACTTTATGACCGAACGCATGCCGCCACTTTACATGGCGGGCTGTCGTTTACTTACCGCCGGACTTATCCTATACCCTTTCGCCCGTTTCACCGGACACGCCCGACCCAACAAGCAGGAATGGCTGGCGGCAGGGCTTATCGGAATATTGCTGTTGTCCGTGGCAAACGGTGGCATGACCGTGGCAGTGCACTATATCCCCACGGGTGTTGCGGCTTTGCTGGCCGGAATGTTGCCGCTGTTTATCGTGATACTGAACTGGCTCACTTTCAGTAAAGTGAGGCCAACCAAGCTGGTGATGGCAGGGTTGGCAGTGGGGCTGGTTGGTATAGCTTTGCTGGTCAAGCCGGGCGGCTTCAGGACGACCACCACCGAAAGCTGGGTGGGGATCGGCCTGATCATGGTTTGCAACCTTGCCTGGGCCACGGGTACTTTACTTTCTGGTCGGATGAAACTACCAACCCAGATGGTTTCCATTGCTGTCCAAATGCTGGTCGGAGGCGGCCTGCTGCTATTGGTCAGTCTGGTCGTCGAACCCGTTACGCTCACCAGCATTGGGCAAGCCCCCACCAAGGCAATTGGCGCTTTGATCTACCTCATCATTTTTGGATCCCTGATAGGCTTTTCTTCTTTCTCATGGTTAGCCCGGAATGCGCCACCTCAGATACTCTCAACCTATGCCTACGTCAATCCCGTAGTGGCCATGCTGCTGGGCTGGGCTTTTGCCGGGGAAGCACTCACTGGACAATCGCTGGTTTCCGCCCTAATCATCCTCGCGGGCGTAGTACTGATATCTTTCGGCAAGAGGAGAGGGTAGGGGCGTTCAGGATTTGCATGTTTAGACCAGTCTGCTTCCAGGTCTCACCGCACCTGGCCACCAAGTGGGGTACTTCGCTTGTGAAAAGTGATTTCCGCACTCAGGTACTTCGTCAAATCTTTGCCCAGCGACTGGCTATACCGCTGATTGCCAAAAGTACCATTACAAAAAGAAATCCGGAAGGAAGTCCGAACCCCTCGGCAATAAAGCCAACAATGGGCGGGCCAGCCATGAAGCCGATAAAGCTCAGCGTTGCAAAGGTTGCTAACCCCGCCGCAGGGGTAGTGTCAGGCAACCGCATGGAGGCAGCGTATAAAATAGGTGCTCCGAGCGAACAGCCGAAGCCCAGCACCAAAAATCCCAGTAGTACGACGTACGGATGAGGGAATAAAATTGCAATGAGCAATCCCGCCGCTGCAAGCATTCCTCCGAATGCCAGTAGCCGTTTTTGGCCGAATCGCGGAATAACGGTATCACCAACGAACCGTCCGATCGTCATGGCCAGCGAGAAAAAGGCAAACCCCAAAGCTGAAAAGGACGCAGAAGATTGGGCGATCTCTCGCAAATAAATGGCGCTCCAGTCAAAAGACACACCTTCGCCCATGGAAACGGCGATACCTATAAAAATCAGTATCAGCAGGGCTTTGGTCGGTCGGGCCAGTGAGGTACTGTTGGGTGATTTCTCCTCGTGGATTTTTTTCAGCGTTTGCTGAATAAGAATGAGAAATATAATCAGGAAAACGGCTACCCCCAACAAGTGGAGTGATGCGGGAACCTCCATCCAGATCAATGCTCCCGCCAGCGCACTGCCGGCCATTCCGCCTAAGCTCCACATCCCGTGGCAGGTAGACATGATGGTGAGATTCTGCTCCTTCTCCAGATTGGCCGCGCAGGTATTCATGGATACGTTCAAAAGTGCAGTAAAAAAGCCCATGACGAACAGCCCGAAGCTGAGAATGAGTAAGTTTGGGGCCATGATGGGTAGCATCACACTGGCAAAAAAACCGAGTCCGCCGATGAGACAGCCCCGTGCTGAGCCAATGCGCTGAATGATCTTTCCCGTGAAGGGATTCATCACAATGGAACCGATAGGCAATAGGAAAAGCGCAAATCCCAGTTGGGCATCATTGATGTCAAGATTGTACTTTACGTACGGAATCCGTGCTACCCAACTGCCGAACAGGAAGCTGTCTGCCGCAAAAACCAGGCCGACTGCCCGGGCCAGCGGGTTACCAAAAAAGGCAGACAGTGCGCCAAGAATCGACGGACTTATTGTTGCAGTAGAGGTGCCCATTTAATATTAAATACGATTTTTTTTTGGGCAAAGATATTAAGGTTTCCCCGGAATCGTTTGGGAAAGGGAAGGAGCCAATGGAACTATTCAGGTGAGTACCTGCGTATAAGTAAGTGATTTAGAAATGTGAAATAAGAAAGAAAACAATATGCGGAAAATTGGGGGAGTGCTGTTGGCAGGAGTGATTGCATTGGGCGTTTTGGCCGGATTCAAGAAGGTTGGGAATACTATAAACCAGCAGGTTGTCACGAATAAGAAAGTGCAAATAGTACAGCTGAGCGAGACTGAGCAAACCGAGCAAATTTGCGCCAATCTCTATGATTCGCTCCGGCTCGAAGCTGCCGGACTTTCCCGCGAAGCCTTCCGCTATGCCTGGTACGGGTTTCGGGAGGCCGGATTTTCCAAGCCCATTCTCGCCATCGCTGATTTTAGCCAGTCTTCCCGAAATAAACGGCTTTACGTCATCGATTTTAGCGCCAATCAGGTAGTACTAAACACATACGTTGCCCATGGGCGCAATTCGGGCCAGGAATTTGCGAGTAAATTCTCCAATATCAACTCCTCTTATCAATCGAGCCTGGGCTTTTATCGCGCTATGAATACTTATCAAGGCAAGCATGGCCTCTCGCTGCGCTTGCAGGGTTTGGAAAAAAACATCAACGATCAGGCTCTGGCAAGAGCCATCGTGATGCATGGTGCAGACTACGTTAGTGAGGACTTCATCCGGCAGACGGGTCGACTGGGCCGCAGCCTTGGCTGCCCTGCTGTTTCACAGGCCGATCATGAAAGTCTGATACGATTATTGCATGACGGGGCAGGCCTGTTTTTGTACTATCCCGATGAGACCTATCTTACGCAGTCAAGAATTCTGCAGCGGGCAGCCGTAGCGGCCATCCAGACTCCAGCGGCCGATTCCACGACTCACACCGTTCCTTTCCTTAAATCGTAGACATCCTTGTAGTAAATCAGATTTCCGGCTTTGTCCACATCGGCAGGCAGGAAATACAGGAACGTCGGTACTTTATTCTTCAAAGGATGAGTCTTGGGCTTACGGTCCGTTTCAGGAGTGGCGAGGGCATCCTCTATAAAATTATCCTCCACAATTTTTTCTCCAGCTATGTAGTTGGCAAGTTCGGCGGGGTTCTCTAACCTGACACATCCGTGGCTGCGCCAGCGTTGATCGGTTCCGAAAAGTGTGCGTACATCGGTATCATGCAGGTAAATGGCGTAAGGATTCTGAATGTTCACCTTCATAAAGCCAAGCGAATTGCCTTCCCCTGTATCCTGCCGAAAACGGTAGGGGAAATTATCCTCCGAAATGTCTTCCCAGTCGATCGTGGTGGGATCCACGATCTGGCCCTTGCGATCAAGTACCTCAATACCGTTTCGTTCCAGATAATATACATTTTCGCGAATGCGCGGCAGCATCTCTCCCAGAGCAATGCTGGTAGGAATGTTCCAGTAGGGAAAGGTTATGACGTTTGTTGCGTAAGTGTCCAGACCGGGTGTCTTGGTATTTGCTTTACCGACGATTACATTCATATACAGCTCTTCATTCCCAAGCGAGTCCAGCCCCTTCAGGTAGGCTCCATTGATATTGACCAGCACCATGCGCTCCGAACCCCTCGATTGCCGGTGCATCCAGCGGTAGGCATTGAGCGATTCGGCCACCATGGCAGCACTATCGGGCTGGTTGGCATCCACCAAACGCTTATAGTGTTTTTTAAGAACTTTATAAGCTTCGTAAGGCGGTTCAAGGTTTTCCATTGCCTTTTCTATGTCCCTTCCCTGCGCTAATTCCCAACCCGCCATATGAATCCTGGTCGTGTCAGCAGGGAGTACTTTCTCGAAATGGCGAATGTGGGCGGGCTTGTGTCCATACCCTATTTCTTCCAGAAAATTCAACATACCGCGCTCGCGGTACAGGGTGGAATCCCGCCCCAGCCCGATGCTTTGCCCGTAAGCGATTATTTTCTGGTAGTTCTGATTCTCTTTCATGTCCGTCACCATTTCGGCTTCGGTAACGCTGAACGGGTCTTTTTTCTGACAACTGTTCAACACAAGCATTAAGGAAAATGCCGTGAAGAAGGATAACAGGGATATTCTGGGATTCATAGAGGACGGAAAGTTAAGCTGAATTACTGAATGGTTGAATTGCCTTAAAAAATCCGTGCTAAGCCCGAACCGGAGGTCATACGTTCCACCAATAAGTGAACTTGATGACCAAAGCCCGCGTCTTGACGTGGAAGTTTTCGGGCAGGTAATTGTCGGTGTATACGATGAATAAATCCGACGCGGGCTTGTAGCGCCATTGCAGGCGCGTGTTCAGGTTCACGTTATCTGCCTGATTGTTGTATTGCAGGAAGGTAGTCAGGAACAGGTTGTTGCGAAAAGTCACATCTACGCGTGGGCCAATCAGCCAGTATTCCACCCGGTTCCAGGGCGCAGGTAGTTGGATATTGTTATAGTTACTGCTCAATGTCAGAGCTACATAAGGCTGAAAACGGTAGCCCAGAGTGGTAGAAAAGTTAGTGCGTTCACCATTCTGATAATAGCCGCCAAACCGCCCGGAGAGCGAGTAGGTGAAAGTGCGCTTGGGACTCGAATTAAACTCGAAGCCAGTGGATTTCCAGCGGTGCTCGGTGCCAGTGGCCAATTGCTCACGCCCCGAGTTGGTAGGGTCGAAGGGGCGGAGAAGTCTCACGTAGTTGGTAGCGGCCCACACAAAAGCCGTGGCGCGGCTCTTAAAGTTAAGGTTGTAGGAGATGAAAGTCTCGTTGTCGGTCAATTCCAGCTTTTTATTCCAAAAAAGCGTGGTTTGCAGGCGAGGGCCGTGGCTGATGAGCGAATTCGACTTCACAAAAAACAAATACTTGACGCCCGGATTAATTTTAAAATATCCATTTCGGATAGCGTTGGGTACGTAGCCCACCTCCGCATTGTAGTTGCTGCCTACGTATTCGTGCTGCCATTGAACCGACAGGTTGGTATTGTCGTAGCTCAGGTCGGCGGCCTGGGCGAAATCATCGCCTTTCCGGTTTGGGCTGAACGATTTTAAGATCATTGCCTTTCCCAACCAGCGGTTGTTGACCGACAGTAGATTGAACTCGCCGCCAATATTGCGGTTATACCGACTGAAAGCACCGTTCGCCTCGGGAGTATACCGGATGGCATCCTTATTAACCATCATAAGCCGCACGTTGGAGCGGGCAAAAACCTGCCTTTGCACGGCTACGACCGAAAAATTGTTACCGGGAAGGCTATCCTGGGCAGCAGTCTGGACATTAAGCACACCCACGCGCCAGTTTTGATTTAATTTACCGCTCAGCCGCGCTCCGTACAGAATCGGCACACCGAGGCCGATGCGCCGCGAAAAGAAAGGGCGGATGGAAGCGTAGCCAAAATTGGCGAAAAGGTCAGCGTTTTCCAGAAAAAACTGCCGTCGCTCGGGGAAAAATAACTCAAAACGATCCAGGTTGGTTTGTTGTACGTCCACATCGACCTGTGAAAAATCGGGGTTCACAGTGAGGTCGAGGTTAAGCGAGGGCGTAATGCCGATCTTTACATCGCCGCCTACATCATAACTCCGGTTGTACCCACCTTCTTTCCTGAAATCCCGGGTAAGGCGGGCAGCGGCATAGGGTATCACCGAAACGTTGGCACCTGGCTTGGGAGGGGGTTGATCCCACACCAGCACGCCCGTATACGCCAGCGAGGCAGTCGGAAACTGCCTGGGTACCGGAGCCCAGGCCGATTTTTCGGCTACGGTAAGTTCCAGCCGACTGAAATTGATGCCCCATTCGGTAATACCCGGCTTGTAGCGGATACTTTTAAAGGGGATGGCCGCTTCCCACACCCACTTTTCGTCGTCGTTTTTTACGGCGGTAAACCAGCGGTTGTCCCAGCTTAGGTTCACCGATGCCCCGTCGTACTGTTGTCCGTCCCAGGGTGCACCCGCTGCGTTGGAGCCGAAGGAGAACCCATTGGTGCGGTCGCCGAACGTGTCCATGAACAGCAGGAAGTTATCGTTATTATTGAAGCTGAAGTCACGCCGCAGCGACTCCACCACCAGCGATCCCGGGACGGGTTTGAAATTTTTGACCAGTATGTAAATATTCTGCTGGTCATAGGTCATTTGCACCTCCGTCCGCGTTCGCGCAAAGCTGGTGTCAATGGGCTGTACCATGAAAAAATCGGTGGCCACCTGCGCATCCTGCCAGACCGCTTCGTCGGCTACGCCGTCAATCTTTACTTCTGATTGGGTGGGGTAAATGCGGTACTGGTACTTTTGATTTGGCTTCTGGGCCAGCAGCGAGCCCGAAATTCCTAAAATCAAAAATAAGACTGATATAAAGCGACACACGTGGATGAGGATTGAATGTAGGAGGTAAAGGTAGGCGCTCTTTGGCTTTACTCCATCATGTGTGGCGTAGGTTTCCAGCGAAAAGACCGCTCATCGATAGCCCGCATGGTACAGAGAATTCCATCCAGATGATCGAGTTCATGCTGCAGTAATTCAGAAAGGTCGTCGGTAAGCTCCCATTCCTGGACTTGCCAGTTTTCATCATAAAACTGCAGTCGGATGGAGCGATGACGCCGGAGCTGTACCAAAAGGTTAGGCAGGCTCATGCAATCATCCCAAAGGACTATGGTTTCCTCACTGCGGCCGATAATGTTGGGATTGATAAAAATGGTTGATTTGCCATCGACATACATATAGACGAGCCGTTTCATATAACCCAACTGAGGGGCGGCGATTGCCCTGCCCGCCCGATATTTGTCCCTGAACTCTACCAGGGCATTGTGCAGGTCGCGTGTCATGCTGGCAATGAGGTCAGAGTCATCAGGCGACAGGGGTTCGCAGCTTTGATAAAGTCGTGCATCACCAAGCAGGAGGATGTCAGTCAGGCCTTTCATCGGAGGTTTTTTTAACCTGAAAAGCACCCCATCTTGCGATGAGGTGCTTCCAGTATTTCAGCAACTAATGACAGCAGTGTGTGTATAGTATGCTGAATATCGTAGTGCCAGTAGTGAGACTGAATCAGCCGTCAATCGTCACACGTAGTATTAAAAATATTATTTAATAAGCAGAAATAATTCCTGAATTGAAATTTCGCCCAATGATACAATTTTGTTTAGTAAAAACCTATTTTCACTAAACAAAAGTTAAAAATTAATTGTATGATACTCATTTTGAGAAGTTTTTTGCCGACAAACTAAATTTGACTCACAGGTAGTGTAAGTACCCACAGTTGACAATGGCTTTAGCGTCGATGGGAAGAAGATTAACTGTTACGCCCAACTGCATAATGGGAGGTTCGACGATCATTTGCATACTAGCCGCTTCGTCATAGGTTGGCTGTCGTTAATTTTTATGGCTGAGCCGACCAACACGATCTTTGAGATAGACGGCACGGCGGTGAATTGCCCCGATTTATACCGGAGGGTGTTTCAAAGCAAAACTCTCGCGAGCATACCCAGCAACAAACCGAGGAATTTGAAAAAAGTACGTATAGAGCAGAAATAAGAAGTATATTCTTACAGAATAGGTACTTACTCACTAGCATTCAAATGCAAGCAAAACCCCTACGGGCCTGTTCCTCTGTTTCTCCAAAAAAACGATAATGATCCGACTCGACCACGTCGCGCTCTATTCATCTCAAATTGAAGTGATCCGGCAATTTTATGAAAAATACTTCGGCGCGAATGCCAACGAAAAGTATATCAACCCACGTAAAGGATTTGAATCGTATTTTTTGAGCTTTGCCGGTGGGGCTCGCCTGGAAATCATGCAAAAAGTGAATGTAGCAAACGGGGCAAATCCCGAAGGCGCGGAGTACCTGGGCTTGACGCACTTCGCCCTGTCAGTAGGGAGTAAGGAAGAAGTCGACGCGCTAACCGACAGGTTGCGGGCCGAAAACTACCGGGTAGTCGGCGAACCAAGAACCACCGGCGATGGCTACTACGAAAGTGTCATCCTCGACCCTGATGGAAATCGCGTGGAAATCGTGGCCTGACGATTAACGTCAGGCCCGTTTCTGATAGAGCTGAGCTATGGATTACACAGCAATGGCTGCATCCAAATCACCCCTGCAACTCAGGCTTTCTTGTCTTGGGCTTCACCGAGGTGGTAACTACCTCCCGGTTTTGGAATTTGAAGAAGTCCCGGAAGCGTCGAATAGTGGCCATCAGGAAGCCGATGACCAGGACGAAAGTACCCAGCCACAGTACATTGATAAGTGGCTTCTCCAAAGCCTTCATCACGATGAAATCGCGCTGTTTAGTGTTTACCGCAAAAGTGAATTCGCCTGTCTGAGGGTTGATCTCGTTGAATTGGATACGTAATCCCAACTCGTTGTTGACCTGCGCCTTCCGTGCCACCGTGCGGTCGCGAATGACGAATGAGGGGTCGATTATGTACTCTTGATCGGTGTCCAGTACCCGGATGATAGCCTTCACCGCCGCGTCATTTTCGCCCAACTCGACGCCTTCCACCTGATCGGTGCGGACGACATTGTCGAGAATTGCGACGTAGTCATTGACAAAGAAAGTATCTTTCATCGCGATGGTAAATTCCTCCGTTGGGCTCCATTTTCCTTCGTCCAGCGGATTCGTGACCATCGAAACATAGGTGTAAAGGTCTTTATTGTATTTGCGCTGGATGTCGGGGGAGGAGATCAACCCCATGCGCGGGTTGATTTGGGCCCGCGGGTAGAGCGTGAAAATCTTACCGGATGGTTCGCGATACTCAATTTCGTAATAGAAATTCTCGGGGTAGATTTCCAACGTGTCGCCTGTTTTGTAGTAGGTTTTGTCCTCAACAACAATGTCGCGCAAGGCTACTGCGTGAAAGTCGTTTTCGATGATTTCCACCCAGCCTTTGGGAATATAGCCGGGAACATAGCGAGGTTCTATGCGCACATCACGCCAGGTCAGCATGAACTTGCCCATCTGGGAAGGCTTGTTGAGCCAAAGCGTGACGTTCTCCTTGTTTTCCTTATTATCGTTTTTGGTGAATTCCTCCGAACGCGAAATCATCAGACCGGAGTTATTCAGCGATACCACCCGCGTGTAGCCCGAAGAAAAGAGGATGCCGATCAGCATCAAAGCCACGCCGATGTGAGTCACGGCACCGCCCGAGAGCTTATAGTTTCCACCGATAATATTCAACAATATAGTACCGTTGGCTACTATGGAAAAGACCGCGGCCGTCAGCAGTACGATGTAGGAAATCGTGCGGACTTCGCCCAAAGTGATGAACACTGCGCTAAGAATCAGACTGATGAGTAGGGGCGGGTAAAGCGTGTTCAACCGTCCTTCGCCTGTACGCTTCCACCAGAAGTACTGCCCGACGCCCGTCAGGATGGTAATCAGGGCAAAAAACCAGATTTGGAATTTGTTATAGTGCTCAATAGGATCGGTCGGTAAGGCCAGGTTCAGAATCTTGCCAAAACCTTCGGCGATAGCATTGTATACCGGAATGGACGTAGTTGCCAGAATCTGGAAACCAGATAAACACAGCAGTGTTGCACCGATGAAAATCCAGAATTCGGGTGAATAGGTGGAAACCTCTTTATCATCGGAGGGTAGTAGTTTCCAGCGGTAGATCAGCAGACCGACCGAAAGTACGACAAAGGTCATCAGGTAGATGAGTAGTTGTCCCGATAAGCCCAAGTCCGTAAACGAGTGAACCGAAGCATTGCCCAAAACCCCGCTCCGCGTCATAAACGTCGAATAGAGAATCATCACGAACGTGGCAATTGCCAGGATAAACGAAGTTTTGAGGGCAGTGGCGTTTTTGCGGCCAATAATCATGACATGAATCGTCCCGACTAGTACCAGCCACGGCACAAACGAGGTGTTTTCGACCGGATCCCAGTTCCAGTAACCGCCAAAATTGAGTGTTTCATACGCCCAGTAGGCGCCCATCAGGATGCCCACACCCAGGATCATGGCCGAGAACAAAGCCCAGGGCAAAGCCGGACGGATCCATTCCTTCACCTTTTTGGTCCAAAGTCCAGCCATAGCGAAGGAGAAAGGGATCAAAGTGGTAGCGAAACCCAAAAACAGGGTAGGAGGGTGGATCACCATCCAGTAGTTCTGCAGTAGCGGGTTAAGGCCGTTGCCGTCTTTGGGAATAAAGTCAGGATTAGTTTTCCAGACTGCAATATCAGGCAGCGCCTCGCGCAGTAACAGGAAAGGTGTCGAGCCAATTTTTAAATCCAGACCGGGGATGACAACGCCCAGTATCATGGATGCCAAAAAAGCCTGAACCAGAGCAAAAATGGCCATGACTGGCCCCTCCCAGGAGCGATTCGTGACGATCAGGACCAGGCCCAGCACTACATTCCAGAAAATCCAGAGCAGAAAACTACCTTCCTGATCCTGCCAGAAACTGGAAATGACGTACTCGGTGGGCAATGAAAGAGATGAGTTATCCCAAGCATAATGGTACTCAAAATAGTGATTGCCGATGATCCAGTACAGACAAAAAACTACCCCGGCCACCGCCGCTGCGTGGACGAAAAAAGCCGTCCGCGCGAAACGTTTCCAAACCGGAACGTCGTTCAGGCTGGTGGAGGAAACTACGGACTTAAAATAAGCGAATGTCGCGACCAGAGCCGAGACAAAAGCTATAATCACTAACAAGCGACCCGCGTCGCCATAAATGGTATGAATCATAATTGGGCGGCTTGATATTCAGTCGTTTCCAGCTTATCGTTATTGTACTTTGAAGGGCATTTTAACAGGATTTTCTCTGCTTCGAAGTGATCTTTTTCCATCTTGCCGATAACTACCACCTGCTCGGATTTGTCAAAATCCTGTGGTTTGGGGCTACGATACACTACCTTCTGCTCCCGGCCATCGTTATCCAGCAACGTAAACATGAAGTAGTTGGGATCAACCTCCGGCTGATAGGCCATTTCCTGAATTTCGCCCGCAGCGTCTTTCTTGAGCACTCCCACCACGTGGATGCTGCCATCATTGCCATTCATAGCCAACTGCTCGGCTTGTGTGAAATTAACGTACGTGCTGGCATCTCCTGCCGTAGATACAATGATAGCAATCGCCACTGCGATAATACCGATTCCGAAGATATGAGACTTTTTCATAGCAATTATTTGATATTGAGTTCTTTTTCTACTTTGGTCAGTTTATTATCCAAACGAATGAGGTAGACAATTATTCCGGCAAAGATAAGCGCAATCACGCCCACAACCACCCAAATTTTCCCATCATTGCGCATCTGGTCGGCCATCGCCACCTCAGAGTTAACGCCTGACTGGGCAAAGAGGTTTATGGAAATCAAGGCAAAAGCCAGAATGAAAAAAGACAGACGTTTCATAAATTTAATATTCATTAATCATTAACTGCGCGGGCGGCTCCATGATGATTTACAGACAATTCCGCCACACGTTCCTCTTGAACTCTCTTGATGACATTTAACCGGTAACGGATACTCGTAATCCAGGTTCCGAGCAGAATCCAGCCAATGCAGGCCGGGTAAAAGACCATTCTTAAATTATTATCTATATCCAGTGAGCTGAAAGTCGCGTTGCCTCCATTGCCAGGGTGCAGTGAGTCGGTTAGTCGGGGTAAGACGTAGATCAACGGAATGAACACGAAGAAGGCAAAGATATTATAAACTGCCGAGATGCGGGCGCGGCGTTGCTCGTCTTCAAAGGAACTCCGCAATAAAAGGTAGGCAAAATAAATCAACATCCCCACCGCGGCACCATTCAGTTTGGGGTCGTTGGGCCAAAAATCCCCCCACGTATAATTTGCCCATAAGGAGCCCGACAAACATCCAAGGATTCCGAATAGGATGCCCGCTTTGGCAAAGGCAGCTGATTTGTCGTCATCAACTGTGTTGCTGGAGCGCAGATACCGAATCGCGAACACCATTGACACCAACAATAACGTAATCATGGTAGGCCACATCGCGACATGAAAGTATAAGTTTCGTATCGTCTCGTTCAAAATCGGCTGCCGGGGCACCGTCCCGAGCAATCCCTGAAAAATGACGTAGTAAAGGATTATGACCGTCAGTATTTTCCACCAGGCTTTTTTCATAAAAAACATTTAGTGAATGTCGTTATTCCAGATTGAGTTTAACTTCTCCACAAATAAGGAAACAATAAATACGAAAGTGCTATAACGATAAGATCGATGGCCAGGAGCGTGGATATTTCGTCAAGGCTAACGCTCCTGTCCAAACCGTCAAGCGCGTTTTTTGCTAATCGAATGTTCATTAACAACATCGGCAGGATCATTGGAAAACTCAATACGGCCATCAGCATACTACTGTTTTCCGCTTTTGAAGCAATCCCAGCTACCAGGGTAAGCACTGAGGCGAATCCTATTGAGCCAAGCGCAATTCCTGCAATGTATAACGTCAAATCAGCAACCGGATTTCCCATTACAAACACGTAAAATCCAAAACCGATTCCCGCCAACACCAGCATCAGCAAACTGTTGTAAATTATTTTGGAAATAATGACCGCCTGTGGATTTGCCAGCGTGTAGTAGTATAGCAAGCGGCTATGCCGCTCTTGTATGAAACTCTTGGCAATGGCGTTCACGGCAGTAAAAAGCAGAATAATCCAAAATACCGTGTTCCATACGATTGGTGTCAGTTCATTGCGCTTCAAGTTGAAACTCAGGTAACAGACAAAGACCGTACTCACTACGTAGAGCAGCATTCCGCTCAAAGCGTAACGCTGCCGCCATTCGAGGGTTATCTCTTTCCAGATGAGGGTTCTTAATTCGTGCATCTGCCCGCAAAACTACGGCATAAACTCCTGCCAAATAAAAAACATGATAAAAATCATTTGCGAATATCGCGGCTGTACCCTTTCTTTGTATTTAATTATATTAAATCTAAATAAGCTATGCTACTGACCCGAAACGTCGCCGATCTTAAAAAGGGAGAAAGAGCCGTCATCAAGTCGTTCAGTGACCGTGATATGTCTTTGAAACTGCTTGAAATGGGCTGCCTGCCTGGTTGCGAAGTGAGGTTGGATGCCATAGCTCCTTTCGGAGATCCGATTTGTGTGCGTGTAGGCGGCTGCTACTGTCTTTCGCTGCGCCGCAACGAAGCCGCCAGTATTGTGGTTGAGTAAATATGATTTCCTGCATTTATTTGGTGACGACTTGAATTGAAACCCGCTCCCCGTAAAATTGCCCTCATCGGCAACCCCAACTCTGGTAAATCCACGTTATTTAATCAATTGACGGGGCTGCGCCAAAAAACCGGCAACTTCCCCGGTGTCACAGTCGAGAAGAAATCCGGAACGCTCCGTCTGCCTTTTCCTGCCCATTCCTCTGCTTCTGACGAAACTCTGGTTGTCGCCGAGGCGATATTGATCGACCTTCCGGGGATTTACAGTATTTATCCCAAGTCGCGGGACGAACAGGTGGCGATGGACATCCTGGCCAACCCGCAGCATCCCGATCACCCTGACGCGGTGGTAGTGGTGGCCGATGCCTCCAATCTGCAACGGAACCTGTTGCTATTCACCCAAATCGCTGATTTGGGCTTACCTACCGTACTGGCCCTCAATATGCTGGATGTGGCCGAAAGCATGAAGCTGAAAGTCAATGCCGTACAGCTGGCCATGCAATTGCAGGTTCCGGTGATAAAAATCAATGCCCGCAGCGGTGATGGCGTTGACCTACTACGCGAGGCAATCCAGCGCGTTGCGGTCACCGAAAGGCTTGTTCCTGCTTATTTTCTGGATCCCGCTGAAAAGCAGCCGGAAATAATAGAGGAAGTCAAAACGCGCTACCAGCTTGAAAACAATTATCTGGCGCTTCAGTACCTGTGCCAACACGATTCCTTCACCTTTCTGAATCAAGGTCAGCGTGAGCAACTGGATGGGTTAATTACTAAATACGCATTCGATAAAACTGACTTTCTGGCCAACGAAACGATTACCCGTTACGAAAGACTACGGCCTTTGGTGCAGAAAACAGTCACTTCCCAGGGCGACAGCGAGCAACCCGCCTGGACGCGGCGACTCGACAAAATTCTGCTTCATCCCGTATGGGGATACGTGGCTTTTCTAATGGTACTTCTGGTGATATTTCAGGCAGTCTTCGCCTGGGCCGAATATCCCATGGACTGGATCGATCAAGCCACGGCGAATGCTATTCAGTGGACGAAGACTACACTACCGCAAGGTGTCCTGAACGATCTGCTGACCGACGGCCTCATGGCGGGCATCGGGGGAGTCATTATTTTCATTCCCCAGATTGCCTTTCTTTTCGGCTTAGTGGGATTGCTGGAAGAATCGGGCTACATGGCTCGGGTAATGGTGATTATGGATAAACTGATGCGAAAATTCGGCCTGAACGGTCGGAGTGTGGTACCGCTGATTTCAGGTGTGGCCTGCGCGGTTCCTGCCATCATGACTACCCGCAGCATTAACAATCCTTACGAGCGGTTGCTCACGATTCTGGTTACGCCGCTCATGAGCTGCTCAGCCCGGCTGCCAATTTACACCATCCTGATCGCGCTGGTCGTGCCGGACGATACGGTTTTGGGCATTCTGAATCTGCAGGGATTGGTTTTGCTGGGGTTGTATTTGCTGGGATTAATCGGTGCATTAGGGTCGGCCTGGCTGTTTTCAATCTTTGTCCCACGCCGCGAGCCTAGTTATTTTATCCTGGAAATGCCTACCTACAAGTGGCCCCGCTGGAGCCACCTCGGTATCACGATGTACGATAGTGTAAAGTCGTTTGTGCTTGAGGCAGGTAAGATCATTGTTGCCATTTCGATCGTCCTGTGGGTGTTGGCCAGCTATGGTCCCGGCGACAGTATGGAACAGGCAGAAGCGCAGACGATGAAAGAAATGTCCGATGCACCGGAGCAAGTACGTGAGGCCGCCGTGGCCTCGGCCCAGCTGGAAACATCCTATGCCGGGCGATTCGGCAAGTTCATCGAACCCGCTATTGCGCCCTTGGGATACGACTGGAAAATTGGAATTGCGCTCATTACATCTTTTGCCGCGCGAGAGGTGTTCGTAGGCACGATGTCGACCATCTATAGTATTGGCGGAGAAGCAAGTGAGGATGCTGTGACGATCCGGCAGCGACTGGAAAAAGAAAGAAACCCCCAAACGGGCGGCCCTATGTACACCCCGGCGGTTTCATTTTCGTTGCTGATGTTCTACGTATTCGCCATGATGTGCATGAGCACGCTGGCGATTGTCTATCGCGAAACCCATGGCTGGAAATGGCCGATGGTACAACTCGTTTACACGATGGTACTGGCTTACGTGTCTGCCTGGGCCACTTTTCAACTGTTGAGTTGATCCTACCAGAGGACGCCTTTGTCAATCAAAGGAAAGATAAAGCGGAAGATAATGTAGGCAAAAATGAGGACGGCAAGTCCGCCTACTACAAATGCCTGGTCGAGGGAGAACTTGTGGTCTTTTTTTTCGGAGTTTAGTCCGCTCCAGTTACGGGAAATGGTCTGCTTCATGGTGGTGGTTCCTGTTATGACGAGTGGATGGGTATTGCTACCTGTTTTCGAATCTACGTAAACAAGACCATTCCAGTTGCAAAATGGTTGGAAACAGAACCAAAAATTCCCCAATACTTATCGAACGGTCGTTTCACCTGAGGATTTCCCCGATTACCAGCCCATATTTTCCACAATATCCGAAGCAATCATAGCAGTTTTGGTACGGGCTTTGGCGGCCCGGTCGCCGGCAATGCCGTGCTGATACACGCCCAATCGTGCGGCGTCCTGAGGGGAGTATTTCTGAGCGAGCAGAGAAGTAAGAATGCCCGTGAGGACATCACCTGCGCCGCCCGTAGCCATGCCGGCATTACCTGTCGCATTAAAGTGTACAGTGCCATCAGGGAATATTACAGAAGTATGGGCACCTTTCAAAACAACGATCAGTTTGTGTTCCCCGGCAAAACTCCGGGCCAGTTCCAGCCGGGCGTAGTCGTCCTTACTCTTCCCGGCAAGCCGCTCGAATTCCTTGGGGTGTGGCGTGATGATAGTGTGTTCGGGTAGTTTTTTGAGTAAGTCAGGATTTTCAGAAAGCAGGTTAAGCGCGTCGGCATCCCAGACCATGGGTACTTTGGCTTCCCCGATCAGGTTCTCCAGCATTTGCAGTGTCTGGGGCTCTTTACCCAATCCCGGTCCGACGCCAATCGCTGAGTAGGCGTTTAAGTCGGGCAAAGTCGTCAGCATCTTCTCGTGGATATCTACCGAGCACATTGCCTCAGGAAGAGCGATTTGAATGATTTCGTAGCCGCAGCCCGCCACGTGTAACGTCAGCAACCCTACACCCGACCTCAGGCAGGCTCCGCCGCAAAGCTGAGCCGCACCCATTTTGCCAAAGCTCCCTGCCAACAGCAGCGCATGGCCAAAAGTACCCTTGTGCGAAAATTTTTCCCGGTCGCGGATTAGTTTCCTGGCGCTTCTTTTGTCCGTAAAAAAATAGGGTGTCTTCGTTTTCTCAATATACGTCTCGTTCAAACCAATGTCCACGACCAGCCAGTCGCCCGCAAAAGGCCCGTTTTGCGGAATCATGAAGGCTAGCTTAGGGAGCTGAAAGCTTACCGTATAATCAGGCCGTACGATGGCATCGTCGTCACCATTGACCTTATCCATATACAAACCGCTGGCGATGTCTACCGAAATGACCCGCGCCGGGCTCTCATTCATCGTTTCGATTGTGGCCGCCAGCAAACCCTCCGCCGGACGCGTAAGTCCCGAACCCAAGAGGGCGTCGATCAGGATTTCTTCACCCGTTAGCTTAGGAAGATCTTTTTCTTCCTTTATGTAATGGACCGTTAGGTGTTCTTGCAGCCGTTGCAGGTTCTTAGAAAAATCGTCAGAAGATTTCTCCGTGTAATCCACTACGTACACTGTTACGCCGTAGCCCTTGGCCGAAAGTATTCGGGCAATCGCCAGGCCATCACCGCCATTGTTACCTTTACCACAGAAGAATACGAGCGGTCGACGGTTGTCAAAACGGGCACAGAGCCAGCGCACAAAAGCGCGAGACGCCCGCTCCATCAGATCGAGCGAACTAATGGGTTCATTTTGAATGGTGTGCGCGTCCAGGTTCCGGATTTGGGAAGCGTTGAGTATATTCATCTGGTAAATCTAGCAAAACCTTTCATATCACAAAAAATAGGTCTATTTTTGCACTCGTTTTTCGCGGGGCTGTTTTGAATGAAGGGGCGTCACCCCGTCCGCTGGGAACAGTTCTTTACCTAATTTATTTTTCAAAAATCGTCATGAGCGAACTGATTAAACTCGTTGAGGCTACGAATGAAAACCGTAAGTCTGAGTATCCCGATTTCAAATCGGGCGACACCATTGTGGTACACGTAAAAATCCGCGAAGGCGGCAAAGAGCGTCTCCAATTGTACCAAGGAACCGTGATGCAGCGCCGCAATCCCAACAGTGCCGGTGAAACATTCACAGTCCGTAAGATATCCAACGGCATCGCCGTCGAACGTATTTTCCCGATTTTGTCCCCCAGCATTGCCAAAATCGAACTTCTCCGTCGTGGTAAAGTCCGCCGCGCCCGCCTGTTCTATCTGCGCGGCCGTCAGGGTAAAGCTGCCCGGATTAAAGAGCTTAAAACTTCAAAGTAGTTTTTGAGCTTTGATATCAGCAGCCCCGCCGGAATTTTTCCAGCGGGGCTTTTTGTTTAAATTGCCAAGGCAAAAAACTCCAAAAACAGAGAACCGCTGAGTACGTTGTTTGTAGTCTTACGCGTTCATAAACTCACAGATTTTGAACTCATCAACCCCCTTCCACAAATACCAGGGCACTGGCAACGACTTCATTTTAATCGATGACCGCGCCGGGATTTTTTCTTTGTCCAGAAAGGAGATAGCGCAGTTGTGTCATCGCCGCTTCGGAATCGGGGCAGATGGCCTGATCCTGTTACGCAACGAGCCAGGTTATGATTTTAAGATGGTGTACTTCAACGCCGACGGGGGGGAGGGTAGCATGTGTGGCAATGGCGGACGTTGCACCGTTCGCTTCGCGCACGACCTAGGCATTTTCAAAGAAAAGGCGATCTTTCTTGCCGTAGACGGACCACACGAGGCTACGGCCACGCCTGACCTTATTCATTTGAAAATGAGTCCGGTGAAAGATTTGGAAAAACACGACACCTACGATTTTATCGACACCGGGTCACCTCACTACATTGCTTACGTCGACAATGTGGACCAAACCGAAGTGGTGAGCATCGGCCGGGCCGTTCGAAATAACGAAACTTATGGCCCTCTTGGTGGTACGAATGTCAATTTTGTGGAAGTGAAATCGCCCAATCACTTGAAAGTAAGGACTTACGAACGCGGTGTCGAAGATGAGACTTACTCCTGTGGTACGGGCGTCACGGCATG
This sequence comes from Persicitalea jodogahamensis, assembly GCF_014651615.1. GTDB lineage: Bacteria > Bacteroidota > Bacteroidia > Cytophagales > Spirosomataceae > Persicitalea > Persicitalea jodogahamensis. The sequence continues at coordinate 1,689,328 of NZ_BMXF01000001.1, forward strand.
CGCTTTATCCTCCCGTGCGCATTTTGGTTGGGAAAGCCCCGTCAGAATCGACACGGTCGGAGGGGAGCTGCAGGTAGCTTTTCGTGAAGTTGCCGCTACGCAGTTTGATGACATTTACCTGATCGGCCCGGCCGTAAAAGTATTCGAAGGTACTTTCTAAAATTACTGAATCAACCTGCGATAAAGTTCCGTTTTGGTGGGATCAAGCGCCGAGAGCAGCGTGAAGGCCTGCTGGCGGTCGTCGGGGGATGCCTCGCGCATCAGGTTGTAGAACTCCTCGGACTTGGCATCGAAGAACGAATTTAAAAGTACTGCGCCAGGGCGCAATTGAGCGACCTGCTTAGCCGTCGTAAGCATCTCCAGCCCCTTCTTCCGGGCAAGACCGGGCGTCTCGGTGGCAGTATCGAGCCCCAGACGATGGTAGTTATAGATTCCCTCACGGAAAGGCAAAAACTGCTGGCTCATCAGGTTTTCTACCAAAGCGTAACGGTTGCGGGAGTCGCCGTTTGAGCGCCAGGCTTTACTGAAAGTCGAAGAGTTGGTGGCAATGTTGGCCAGATTGAAAGCTTTCTGCAGGTAGGGACTACCGCCTAATTTGCTAAATGAATCATAATCCAGTGTAAGGACAATGTTGGCAAAAAACGCCAGGGTGAACGGCAATTCGTCGGTGTAGTTGTTCTCGTTGAAGAACATCGGTGTATTGGGTAGAAACTTGAAGCTGAAATTGCGATCCACAAAGCTGAACAGTACTGACTCGTAAGTGGAGTTGAATATCGGCCGTGTGACAATCAGCTGAGCATTGGCCTCGTAAATCCCCTGACTCAGCGAACGGACCAAATTGATGTTAAGCTTACAACCGATACGCTCCTCCTGAGTGAATTGATCATTGGTCCAGCGCGTATTATTCATGAACTCACTGATGTAAGTTCGGAGTTGAGCCATGGCCTGCTCGTCGGTTTTTTGCTGGGCTACAAGTTGATCGTAGTTTAGCGTGACGGTACAATTCAGTTCCTGTGCCGAAAGGCCGGGTGCAAGCAGCATAGCCAGGAAGAGAACAGCCAAGATTCCTGCAAGATTTTTTTTCATGCCTCGCTCCATTTTTCAAGTATAAGTTCGAGAATATCCTGCGCTACCTCTTGTTTGGACTTTAGTTCAAAACGACGTTCCACGCCTTCCCGATCAATAACGGTGATTTTGTTGGTATCGTACGCAAAACCTGCGCCGGGATCATTCAGGGAGTTCAGGACAATATAGTCAAGTTGTTTGGTTTGTAGTTTTTTGCTGGCGTTTTCCACCTCATCATTAGTCTCCAGAGCAAACCCTATGAGCAGCTGACCCGACTTTTTGCGTGCCCCCAACGTTCCGGCTATATCCACGGTTTGGGTCATTCTCAGGCCAAATTCTTGTTCCTTTTTCTTCATCTTGTTCGCCGCTACTTCGGCGGGAGCGTAATCAGCCACCGCCGCGGCAAATATCACGAGATCGCTACCGTCGAATTGGGCTTCCGTAGCCAGGAACATTTCCTGCGCCGAACGGACATTGACTCTTTTGATACTCCGGTCGGTCACTTCCAGGCTCACGGGACCACTCACCACCGTTACCTGTGCCCCGGCCCCGGCAAAGGCATGGGCAATAGCGTATCCCATTTTGCCGGATGAGTGGTTACTGATATAGCGTACGGGATCGATTGCCTCCTGGGTAGGGCCAGCGGTGATGAGTACTCGCTTACCGGTGGCCACCGAACGACGGGAAAAGTGACTTTCCAGGTACCGGACGATTTCCTCTGGCTCGGCTAACCGGCCTTCGCCTACGAGACCGCTGGCCAATTCGCCGTGTTCAGCCTCGATTATCTGGTTGCCATAAGACTGCAGCCGTTCAATATTAGCCCTGGTAGAACCGTGGTGATACATATCTACATCCATAGCCGGGGCAAAAAAAACCGGGCAGCGTGCCGACAGATAGACCGCCGTCAGCAAGTCGTCGCACAAGCCGTGTGCGCATTTGGCCAGCGTGCGTGCCGTGGCGGGGGCGATCAATACTACATCTGCCCAAAGTCCTAGCTCGATATGGTTGTTCCAGACACCTTCTTCATTTCGAACGTATGCAGATAGGGCAGGGCGTTTTGATAGAGTAGCCAGGGTGAGCGGCGTGATAAAGTCAGCCGCAGTCTCAGTCATGATCACCTGCACTTCGGCTCCCGCTTTTACCAACAACCGCGCCAACAAGGCCGACTTATAAGCCGCGATGCTGCCGGACACGCCGAGGATAATTTTTTTGCCTTTCAAATTCAAAATGGTTTCAAGTAGACTGGCAGATACGAAATCAGCCATACCAGCGGCGGGCGTTGGTATGGCTGATAGAAAAGACTCGCAAAAAGTAGGTTACTTCCCCTCTTCCACTTCACGATAAGCATTGTATGTTTTGCCTTCCATGAACTCGTCAATGGAAATGCTGCCGGGCTTGGGCATCCGTTCGTAGAACTTGGAAATTTCGATCTGTTCGCGGTTTTCGAAAACTTCTTCCAGGTTATCTACCCCAGAAGCAAATTCCGCTAACTTGTTGTTCAGTTCTTCTTTCATCTTGCTCGAAATCTGGCGGGCACGCTTGGAAATGATCGAAACCGATTCGTATAGATTCCCTGTCACTGCGGCAATATCATCTGTATTGCGGGTAATGATGGATGGATTCGTGTTGGCTGACATGTTACAATTATCTGGTTAAATTTTGGGGTAATTAATTGTTGATCGACGATGTGGTTACCTTAGCAGGCTGCGCAGGGTCAGGTAGTTTATCCAGCCTGTCTTTCTGTGCTTTTTCCAGGGTGGCGATGCGTTCGAGTTCGTCCTCGCTGCTTGCATAAAGCTTCTCGGCATCTTTCAGATAGGCACTGCTGGGGTACTTATCAATGAATGCTTTATAAAATTTCACCGCATCTTCGTAACGCTCTTTCTGCTTGCTGAAAATACTGCTTTTAGCAAGCGTGTATTGCGCGTCCACTTTCAAATAGGCCAGTTCTTCATTGAACTCCGAATCGGGAAAATCCCGCCGGAAGTTTTCAACGGAAATAACCGCCGATTTTAGGGAGGCAAGATTGAAATCGCTGATTTTATAATAAAGTTTGGCCTTTTCGTAGGCTTTCAGTTCCAGCTTGCGGCGTAGTTCCAGAATGTAGCCCGTGCACTCGTTCCTGAAAGGGCTTGCGGGGTAAGAGTTAATGAAATCCTGCAAGGCCGAAATGGCAGTCAGAGTGCTGGTTTGGTCCAACGTGTGCGGAGCAGAATCCTTATACAGCGAGTAGGCGTGCATGTACAGTGCTTCCTGCGCGTAATCGCTGCGGGCATAGGTATCATAAAATTTCTTGAACAGGAACTGTGCCATATTGTACTGTTCCTGATGGTACTGCGTGTAGGCATAGTAAAACTGCGCCATCTCGGACTCTGTACTACCCTTTAACAAAGGAATAAGCTCCTCAAAAAGAAGCCCGGCACGGTACCAATCACCTTCCTGGTAATAATCCAGAGCGGCGGCGTACTTTTCCTTATCTGTACCGGTCTTTTGCAGCTTGGCAAACTTACTGCAGGATGTCGTAAGGAAAAGTGCGATTATTAGAAAAAAGAAATAATTCGCGAAGGGTGTTTTTTGCATAAGGCGGCAAAGGTAATAAAAAAAGCTACTCGATTCATAACGAACCGGTAGCCTTGAAAGTATCGGGTGGCAGACTATTGCTGATGGCGAACAAGCAGTTTTTTGGTCGCTACGGAATTGCCGTCAATAGCCAGACGATAAAAGTACACGCTTGTAGGCATATCACGTGTGTTGATGCGAAGCTTCCGATCGTTTTTATCCAGGCTATATTCGGAAATCGGATTACCTAGAACATTACAAATCACAATTTTAGCCTCACGATCTGAGCTTTTCAGAGAGTAGTCAAATTCTGCGTAGTCACTGGCCGGATTAGGATAGATATTCGAGATCGTCAGCCATTCGTTCGAGAAAAGATGGTCATCAGAAATACGGTCCAGATTGCTGGCCCGGCGATCCGCTTTAGCCAACTGAACATTGGGGTTTACCGCAAGGCTCTCTGCAACGGCCACCGTGTTGTTGACACTACTGCTGGCGGGCTTGGCAAACAGCAAAGCACGGTAGTAGTCATTCAATGCCTGGGGTTTTTCCAGGGCCAGCGGCTTGTACGAAAGTACGGTAGGCTTCTGCACAAGTGGACGGTCAAAAGACATCGTCTTTGTTTTATTTGGCAGATTTAACCGGCTGCTGTTGGCAGGTACCTGAGCCTGAGTGGCAAAGCAACCCAGTATGAGAAAAGTATAAACAAAAAGTATAGTTTTTTTCATGGCAAGGGGCAAAGTTGGGATCGCCGGGAAACGTATTATCCCATTGATCTACAAAAATATACATTTATAATCAGAGAATCAAAGATTATTGTGCAACAGGTGATATAAATTTATTGATCGGTTGATTTCGTACATAAACGTTTTACAAAAACTATGCTAGAACCACCAAGATTATTTCGAATTCTTTGGTAAACGAGCCGTTTCTACCTCTTTCGCCTTTTCGACTGCCTGTTTTGCGGGAGTATCTTCGGCCCAAATTGTTTGTTTCAGAGTGGGTTTTTCACCTATACGCCAATTGAATCCCTCAAGTTGCCGTTGGGGTGCTTTTATATTTTGCGGAGGAATCAAGCTACCCACAGGTTGGCCCAAAAACGCGATTCGATTCACACGATTGGCCTCAAATTGTAGATTCATTTTCCCACACTCTACACGGTTCAGACCAATTAGTTTTTCATCCTCGTCCAATGCATAGTAGGCGCTTTGACCATTGCCATCCACAAAAACTCTTTTCAAGTTACTTTCTTTGTTAAAGTAGGCGTTAATGGTTCGTCCCTTAACCTGATTAAATTGCGCAACCAGGGTATCTTCCGAAATGACAAATGAATTACTTCGCAAGAGCATCCGATCAATTTTATTGTTCACCAAAAAAGCACTAATCGAATCCGCTTCCATTTGGTAGTTCTGACCCCAAAGGATCGGATCGCGGAAGAAGAACACGGTAGAATCGGCAGTGTTGTAAAGTACCGAATCACAACGGCCCTGGAAATCGGATTTGAAGATGTAAACGTTTTTGTCGCCAATTAATCTTCTGGTGCTATCGGCCTTATTTTCAACGGAATAAAGCGTGTCAGCCCGGATGTACAGGGTGTCCTCTGATACTAGGCTCTTTACCAGGGCGTGGCCAAACACTTTGGAAAAACCTTCCGTACCCCGGTAGATACCTTCATCGCCGGTGAGTATCGTCTTGTCTTCCTTTGCCAAAATCTCGACATTTCCCTTCGCAAAGCCGAGCTGTTTCTGACTATCATAAAAGAGCGAATCCCCTGTGAGCGTGTAACTATCATTTTCAACCATCGTACGGGTGCTGAAACTGGACTCCTCGGTTTCAGTGTTGTACTGTCCGCGCTTGGCAACAAGTGTCCCGTCACTATTGACGATTTTGGTCGGTCCGTTGAAGTACGACCACTTGGTGACCGAATTGTAAATCAGCGTATCGGTCGTCAAGACGTATTTCTTATTTACAAGCTTCACATCGCCGTAGTAATCGAACACCTTGGAGCGCGTATTGTAAATCCCTTCTTTACTGGTCAGAACATTGGCGGAATCCACCGTACGGCCCGGCAGCCGGTAGTAAGCCAGCCCATTGGCCATGTCATACTCAAGCTTTTTAGAAGTGAGCGTTCTGTTTTTGTCTGTCAGAACAGCTTTCTTCCCGCTCACAATTGCAAACCTCGTATTGCCGTAATACAGAAGCGTGTCGCCGGTGACTGTTATGGTGTCGCCCTGCACAACCTTCACATGACCATAGGCCTGAATCAGGTTGCTGGCGACATTTTGAATTGCCAGATCACAATAAAGGATAGAGCCCTTGTGCTTAAAGCGGACATTGTTGACCACCCGTCGGATTTCTATCCCATTTTCGGTGCTGTAGGTAAGACTATCCGAACCCGGCAGCAATTCAACGATATCCTGTTGCCCGCCGGAAGCTGCGTTGGGTAAGCCCGGCGGACGAACCTGCCCAGCTACCCAGGTAGATATTAACAAAAAACACATCAATAGAATATTTTTCATGGCTTCTTCGATAGGATAGACCTCGTTCCGTTTAAAAAGGTTGCCTCAGGCTGGCAATATTTCTAAAACAAATTCTGGCCACGGCCCATTGTCGCTATCTTTGATACTAAAATCAGGATCAAAATTACAGTTAAAGCATCGCTTCATCCCATGGTACATGCTCTTTTAACTTTTATTAACGACAATGTTCCCGGCATTACCGAAAAAAAAACGCTGGTGGCAGTGAGCGGTGGCGTAGATTCGATGGTTATGGCTGAGCTTTTCCGGCGAGCGGACTTTTCATTTGCCATTGCTCATTGCAATTTCGGTTTGCGCGGTGCGGAGTCTGATGGTGATGAAGCTGCGGTGCGTCACTGGGCAGATAAGCAAGGAGTGACTTTCCATACCCGAAAATTTGAAACGGCTCACGTGGCCGAGGAACAAGGCATTTCAATCCAAATGGCGGCGCGGGATCTGCGCTATGCGTGGTTTGAAGAACTAATTGAGGCGTTCCGGTACGATTACCTTGCCACTGCGCACCACGCCGACGATAACATCGAAACCGTCCTGCTGAATCTGGTCCGGGGAACGGGACTGCCGGGGCTCTTGGGGATTGCGCCTGTCAAAGGACACACCATCCGCCCGCTGCTTTTTGTTCCGAAAAATGATATACTGGAATTTGCCCAAAAGGAAAAACTCACCTGGCGGGAAGACAGTTCTAACACCAGCGACGCCTACCGCCGAAACCTGCTGCGTCATAAGGTGCTTCCCGTGTTGCAGGAGATGAATCCCTCGTTACATAAGACTTTTGAACAAAATCTGGAGCGGTTACGAGCGGTCAGTTCGGTCGTTGACCGACAACTCTCCAAATGGAGCAACAGGGCTGTACGTTCGGGAGAAGGTAAGGTTTATATTTCCATACCGATGATTCTGATGGCCGAGGAGCCGACTTCCGTATTGCACGGAGTGCTGGAAAAGTACCATTTTAATTACGCCCAGACGAAGCAAATCGTCGCTTCCCTTAAAGGAATCAGCGGTAAAGAATTTTTTTCGGCCACTCATTCCTTGCTTAAGGATCGGGAAGAATTGATCGTCGAGCCAATACGCGAAGCCGAGGCATTCGACCCAATTCCTCTCCGGGAGGACACCGACAAAGTTGCTCTGCGCGAAAATTCATTTTTAGTAGCGAGGCGGATGCCACGCTCACCCGAACTGAAACTGTCTGCGAATGCACAAACGGCTTACTTCGATGCCACCTGTCTTCAGTTTCCGCTCAAAGTACGTTCCTGGCGGCCGGGCGATCGGTTTCAGCCTTTCGGGATGGGCGGAAAAAGTAAGAAAGTCAGCGATCTGCTCGTTGATGCCAAAGTACCGGTGAATCAAAAAAAAGAATGCCTGGTGCTGACAGACAACGCGCAGAATATACTTTGGGTACTGGGCCTAAGAACCGATGACCGGTTCGGTGTAAAACCTGACACCACCGATATACTCCAATATAGAATTGTAACCTTTTGATTTAAAGTACCTTATTTTCAATAGTTTACTTCGAAAAACTTATTGCCAGACATTATTTTTCTACTTGGCGAGAAAACTGGCATTTTCTTTGCTAATCCCTAGTCATTACTACTGAATCAATACTAATAGAAAAGAAAAATACCTATGAAAATCTGCCGTAAAACATTGCTACTGGCGATTTCCCTAACCCTTCTTTCGGTAGGTGCTATGGCCCAGAGTGCCCGGCTTCGGTCGGCCAACAAGCAATTTGAAGACATGAGTTACCTCAATGCGGTGCGTTCTTACGAGGACTTTCTGCGGCTCGACAAGCGCGGCGATCCGCTGGAACGCCGCGAAGCCCTGATCAAACTGGGCTACAGCTACCGTCGTTTGCAGGATTCGAGGAATGCCGAGCGGGTCTATGGTGAACTGGTCGATAAGTACACCGATCTGCCCAGCGAAACCTATCTATATTACGCTCAGGAACTGGCAAAAAACAAAAAGTACCGGGACTCCCAGAAAATGTACGCCAAGTATGGCGAAAAGCAAACGGAGGATTTACGGGGTAAGAAGTTTACGGTTTCATACATGGATATGAACCGATTCTACGAGGACTCATCCTCCTATAAGGTAGAGTACCTGCCATTCAACTCCCGCCAGGCTGACTTCAGTCCGATGTACTATCAGGGCGGTTTGACGTTTGTGTCGGCCCGCAATGAATCCGGAGTGGTAAAGAGGGTCTTTAACTTTAATCAGACCCCCTTCCTGGACATTTACTTTCAGCCGGACACCAATCAGTTTCGCCAGGCAACAATCTCAACTACTACCTCTACCTTAGGTGGCGGAGACATCAACTCAGCCGAGGACGACCGCAATGCGGCAACTCCCACCGAGGTGAATTTGACTAAATCCGAAATTTTCAGCCGTACTCTCAACACCAAGTACCATGAGGGGCCGATGACTTTTTTTAAAGATCAGAAGCGGATTATTTTTACCCGTAACAATGATGATAAGGGCAAATCCGGAAAAAGCAGTAGTGAAGGAATCAGGAAACTGAAACTCTACTACGCTGAACAAGACTCCAAAGGCAAATGGGTGAATATCAAAGAGCTGCCTTTCAATAGTAAAGATTATTCTTGCGGACATCCAGCCCTCTCACCTGATGACTCCAAGCTGTATTTCGTGTCTGACATGCCCGGTGGATACGGCTCGACCGATCTTTATGTGGTGGATTTCAATAATGGTGAATGGGGTACGCCGGTAAATATGGGGCGGGAAGTCAATACCGAAGGTAACGAGATGTTCCCTTATATGGATACCAACGGTACACTGTATTTCTCGTCCGACGGCCACGAGGGCTTGGGCGGACTCGACGTATTTTCGGCGGAAATGCGGGGAGATATTGCCCTGAAGGGTGTAGAAAACCTTGGCGCTCCCATCAACTCAGCCAACGATGATTTCGGTTTTATCGCTGATGCCAACCGGATGTCGGGCTATTTCAGTTCAAATCGCAAGCGTGGTGCCTCCGACGACAATATTTATAGCTTCCGACGCGTGTGCAAGCAACTCAACATTTTTGTGTACGACGCCAAAACCAAGGAGCCGATCGAAGCTGCTGACGTACGGGTGGTGAAGAGTGGTGTCAATCAGCAACTCCAGCAGACGGGTATGGACGGCAGCGTCAGAATGTGTCTTGAAACCTCCAAAGAGTACGAGTTTAAAGCAATTAAAGAAGGGTACGCCGCCAACAGCGTTCGCTTCTCTACCCTGACCCAGTCGTCAAACCCAAGCATGGGTCTGTCAATTTACCTGGATCGGAGTGAGAATACCTCCATCGTGAAAGGTACCATCCGGAAGGAGGTGGACCTGAAACCCGCCGATGGCGTCCGTGTAACGCTGCGCAACGATAAAAACAATTCCGAAGAAACCGTAACGACAGGACCCGATGGGGGGTACGAGTTCGACATGGACCCTAACTCGAATTATACGATCACCACGGAAAAGGACAAGTATACGCGCGACCAGAACCAAATCAAGACCCGCCGCAAGGGCGAAGTGGTTGAGAACAATGTCGGAATCTACGGCGAAGGCGATGTGTTCCGGCTGGACAATATCTACTACGACCTCGATAAGTTTTTCATCCGTCCCGATGCCGCGAAAGAACTCGACCGCGTCGTAGCTCTTTTGGCAAAGTACCCTGAAATGACCGTGGAACTACGCTCGCATACCGACAGCCGGGCCAGCGATCAATACAACGAAAAACTGTCCGAACGCCGGGCCCGCGCAGCGTACGATTATCTGGTGCGCCGGGGCGTCAGCCCGATGCGTTTGGTGGCACGGGGCTATGGGGAAAGCCAGCCCGTGAATGATTGTGTGGATGGCGAAAACTGCACGGAAAGTCAATATCAGATGAATCGCCGGACGGAGTTTAAAGTACTGGCGGTGCAATAGCGGACATAGCAATAGCGAGATATGTTTGGTAGTTTTGCCCCGTCAACCTCAATCTTGCGATGAACAAGCAACAAATCACCGACTTTCTCGACCAGCATGATATTCAAAAAATAAAGTTCGCTTTTGCCGACATCGACGGCATTCTGCGAGGTAAAGTCATTCACCGCCGGAAGTTTCTGGACGGCCTGGAAAACGGCTACGGCTTTTGTGACGTTACGTTTGGGTGGGATAGTTCGGACGAACTGTACGACAACGTAAAAATCACGGGCTGGCACTCGGGCTACCCCGATGCCACCGCCCGCATTGACCTTGACACTTTTCGGCAGATCCCCTGGGAGGGTGATCTGCCGTTTTTTTTGGCAGATTTCAGCAATCCTGACGGCGATGATCTGGCCGCCTGTCCGCGTAGTCTTCTAAAGCGTGTGGTGGAGCAATGTGCCGGACTGGGCTTTCATGCCGAATATGCTCAGGAGTTTGAGTGGTTTAACTTTCGGGAAACGCCCCAAAGTCTGCAGGAAAAGGGGTTTCGGGACATGGAGCCGCTCACGCCGGGAATGTTCGGCTATTCCATTCTGCGGCCTTCACAGGAGAGCGATTTCAACAATGATCTTTTTGATCTGCTGGCCAACTTTGACCTAACGCTGGAAGGGCTGCATACCGAAACGGGCCCAGGCGTGTACGAAGCGGCTATTATCCACGATGAAATTCTGAAAGCTGCCGATAAAGCGACACTTTTCAAATCGTCCGTGAAGGAAATTGGCCACCGCCATGGTATCGCTGCCACTTTCATGGCCAAATGGAATGCCGAACTACCTGGCTGTAGCGGCCATATCCACCAGAGTCTCTGGTCGCCCGACCGGAGTCAAAATCTGTTTTTTGACCCGCAGGACACCCATAAGATGAGCACGCTGATGAAGCACTTCATTGCCGGGCAGTTGCATTGCTTGCCGCACATTTTGCCAATGTTCGCGCCCACAGTGAACAGCTACAAGCGGCTGGTGGAGGGGGCCTGGGCACCCACGACTGTGACCTGGGCCATAGAAAACCGCACGACTGCGCTACGGGTAATCAACGACTCGGAGGGGCACGCGCGCGTCGAACACCGGGTGGCCGGGGCCGACTCTAACCCGTATCTGGCGATGGCCGCCGCACTTGCCTCAGGGCTCTATGGAATCAGGAAAAAACTACCGCTCGATGTACCGGCCACCCAGGGAAATGGCTACCAGAACAAGGAAAATGGTATATTACCCGCGAATCTCAAAGAGGCCACCCAGGCGATGAAAGAAAGTACCATCGCGATTGAGCTGTTCGGCGAGCCTTTTGTCAGCCATTTTACGGCCACCCGCGATTGGGAATGGCGACAATATGCGCGCCAGGTCAGCGATTGGGAATTGCGCCGGTATTTCGAGATAATCTAGTTTGAAGAGGTAAGAAGTGGCGAAAACACATGATCCGCTTTCTACTTTGGCAGTAGATGCACACTCTTCCAACATAAGGCTTGTTCCCGGAATAGGGAGTATATGGATTACTTTTCACTAAAGGCAACCTTCGATGTGTGCCTTTGCGACCCAAAAATTTGCCCCTCCGACAATGCGCTTAATAAACTATCACCAGATAATAAGAGAGGCTTGGGAAGGGTTCGACCCCTCGAAGAAGATCGTTAGCATAACGGATATCAGTGCAATGGTGTCCACCAACCACGTTTTCAGGATTTGGCTGGACACGGAAGAGATGGTCATTGCCAAGCTCTCGTATTTTGGCAAATTCGAGCATTTCAAAGAAGATCATCGGATTATCCACGCATTGGCGACCAATCTTCTGTACCCATTCGAGAATGTGCTGGCCAAATCTTTGGTTAAAAACAACCAGGTTTACACCTACCGCTTTAAGGATGCCATGGTCGATGCCTGGCTGGTGTTTTACAATCCGGTTCGGACAAAAGAGCGACTGCCCAAGCGACTGAACGAAGAGCAGATTCGTAGCCTGGCGCGGGAAATTGCCAAATTCCACAAATCCTGCTTTCGGGTGAGCAAGGTACTTCCCAAAGCCTCAAAAAAATTGAGGACGGATATTCAACATCTGCTGGATATCCTGGCCACCGAAACCGGGGAATTCGAGCACCGCATGCACGTTGATTTCCTGCGAGAACAATGTGGACTTTTCTTGAAGAATATTCAGAAACTCGACGTTATTTCTTTCGATCTCCTGCCTGTGTTTGTAGATTGGAACATTGGTAATTTTTCGGTTGAAGAGGACTGTACCCTGTTCTCCCGCTGGGATTACGATTGGTTCCGGGTATCGTCGCGGATCATGGATTTCTACTTTCTGAGCCGCGTTGTATCCGATGTGGGTGACCGCACGGTGTTTAGCTACTATATTGGTCCTCTGATGGAAGATCGCTTTATGATTTTTTTGGAAGAGTACCACAAAATCTACCCCCTTACCCGAAACGAAGTCCTTTTTATTAAAGAAGCGTATCGTTTTTTTATCCTTAATTACGTCATCAAGGATGGTCGCTACTTTTTTCACCGCACCTACGCCATTAAGCTTCAGCGTGAGGCTTACAAAATTTACTTTCCCAGTATCGAAAAAGAATTCGACGCTGAGAAAATCTTGAACCACCTAAAAATTCGATAGAATGCGTTTATCCTCTTTCAAGTCCGTAGTTTCAAAGTATGATGTCGTTTTCTTCGATGCTTTTGGCGTTCTAAAAACGCACAATGCCTTGATTCCTGGAATCGAGAAAACCTTCGCGTATCTGCGGGAACAGAAAAAGGATTTTTATGTCCTGACCAACGATGCCTCGCGCAGTCCGAATGCATTGGCGGAATCCTACCACCGCCTGGGGTTGTACGACATCGTGCCGGACTGTATCATTTCTTCCGGCATGCTGGCACGCGACTATCTGGAACTCAAAGTGGATGGCGGCACAGTGGCGTACCTGGGCACCGAGAAGTCGGCACACTACCTGGAAACCCTTGGCATGAAGACGCTTCCGATTGGCGAGTTGAACCTCGATTTCGCCCATGAGGTGACCGCTCTAGTCATGCTCGACGACGAAGGCTTCGACTGGAACCGTGATCTCAGCAAGACTGTCAACCTGCTCCGTCGGCGCAATATCCCGGTTATTGTGGCCAATACCGATCGCTACTATCCAATGTCGCCAAAGTACGTCTCCATTGCCATCGGCGCGGTAGCTACTATGATTGAGGATATTATCGGCAGGCACTTTATCCGTTTCGGAAAGCCCGATGCCCAAATGTTTATTTTTGCCTACGAGCACATTAAAAACTACCCGGATGTAAGCAAGAAAAGTATTCTGATGGTAGGGGATACCCTGCACACCGACATTCTGGGCGGCAATAAATTTGGACTGGATACGGCACTTGTCCTCAGCGGCAACACGCAGGCGAAAGAGGCTGAGGTTAAGATACATACAACAGGGATTATCCCCACCTACATCTGCGAATCGGCAGTAATATAGGCTACCGGCCATCGGCTACCGGTAATTTTGCTTCATAGACATACATTGTTGCCTGGTTGTCATCAGGTACAAAGTACCCCCTGATGCCTTCCTCGGTACTTTCGAGCCAGAAGGGGTTCTGGGTCATGGGTCTTCCCGATGGCGACCACAATTGGACGGGAATTTGGTGAATGACCCGGTGGGTTAGCAGATCGACCATTTCCAGGCCGCCCAGTCGGAAAACCGAGTCGCCATTCCGGTAATTTTTCAAACCACCGCAGAGCATTCGATGATTGCCGATATAATGGCAATCCTGATAATCAATGTAGTAAGTTGGATTGGCCACACGGAGCTTCTCGGGCGATAATTGAGTTAGTACTTTATCACCAGCACCAAGTGCCCATTGGTAAAAGTGCCTTGAACCCCAATTTATTCCATGCAGCTTGTGCGACACAAAATCGTGCACGATTCCGCCGATATGGTCGGCAAAGCGAAACACTTCCGTTGTCGCAAGCGTAGCAGGATCAACTTTATAAACGACGGACCTGCTGTCGGGACGATACTCGGCGACGGGTACCCAGATAGCTTCTCTGTCGAAATCAATTCCGCCCGGATGATACATCGGCCCTTCTCCCAATTTGAGGTCGGCGAGTAGTTTGCCACTGGCATCGAATTCAAAAAGGTGTCCTATGCCTTCGCCAGCCGCTCTGTCAAGTACCTCTACGGAAGATAGGTAAAAATTGGTGCCTATTTTCACCATGCCCTGTGGATGGTGAGCCGGGAATAAAAGGGGAATGGAAGCTATTTGTTTCCAGGTAGTAGTATCCCGAAGCAGCAGAAATTTTTTTCCCAAGTCATGAATCGGCAACTGCCCGCAGACTTTTCCTGAAAAGAGAAATAGCAAAAAGGGTAGTAAGAGCCATCCTTTTCCCGAAAGTCGGTTCATTGCAGTAGATTAGGAATCGTTGAGACTTGAAAGTGGGGAAGTACCCTACCGATTATACCTTCGGCAATACCCACGGCTTCCGGTACTTCGGCGTGATCAGAGCATTCGCTGCCGCATTGTCCCCGAAATTCTTCTTGGCCTCGTTCCAGTTCAATTGTGACTTCGTCAGCAATGCAATGTTGCCCGCATGGGCGCAGGCCGCTACCAGACGACCGTTTTCAATGGGGCAGTTTGGTTCGGCGCGGGATTTGATGCAGTCGATGAAATTTTGAGTATGCTCCTGGTGGTAGTTTTTGCCGGGTTGGTAAGGGACCGGGGGTACTTTGTACGAAAGCCGATCGCCACTAAGCTCGGGAATAATTTCCCAGCCTTCACGGTTGATGACCAGCGTAGCGTCGTCACACACGTAGGAAAGACCATATTTTTTGCCGTAAGGGCCGCTCTCTACGCCCGCGATATTTTCCCAATTGATCACGTAATCCGGCAACTGGTAGTTGACACTCATGGTATCGAAGGTCTGGTGGGCATGGTCGGGATAAGCAAAATTGCCCCCCGATGCCGTAATGGAAATCGGCATCTCCTTGACGTCCTTCACCCATAAGGCCATGTCCAGCAAGTGAACGCCCCAGTCGGTCATCAATCCGCCGCCATAATCCCAGAACATACGCCAGGAGCCATGAAATCGGCTTTGGTTAAAAGTACGCTCGGGAGCCGGACCGAGCCACATCGCGAAGTCCACACCGGGCGGCACGGGTGAATCGGGTACTATGGGTTGCCCAATGCCGTACATGAAATTAGCCCAGACATTCACTTTTCGTAATTGGCCCAGCTTGCCCTGACGAATCATGTCCAGGGCCTTCATCCAGTGAGTACCGCTGCGCTGCTGCTGACCCACCTGCACTACGCGGTTGTACTTTCGGGTGGCGGCCACCATCACGTCGCACTCGGCGATACTGTTGGCCAACGGTTTTTCTACGTAAATATCTTTTCCCGCCTCACAAGCGGCCACGAACGGCAGGCAATGCCAGTGATCGGGCGTCCCGATGATGACCGCGTCGATGTCTTTGTCGTCCATCATTTTGCGGTAGTCTTTATACAGCTTGGGTGCTTTACCCTGAATTCTGAGTACGTCCGCGCTACGGTCGGCCAAGACCTTATCATCGATGTCGCAAAGGGCGGCGCATTCCACGCCGGCTATGTTCAAAGCATTTTGTAAAGCCCCGAAGCCCCGGCCTCGGGCACCGACCAGCCCAACGACAATTTTTTCGTTGGCATTCCGGGCGCGTTGTGCTTGCAGCGGTGAATAGGCCAAACTACCCAATCCGGCGGCAGCGGCGATTTTGGTGGAGTTGTTCAGGAACTGGCGGCGGGTAGTTGGCATGGGAATGAGGTTGTAGGTTTACTACCAAAGGCACGTTAGTTTAAACTTCTACCGCTTATGATAAAGAACCTCCAAAGAAGTGACCTTAAAGGTTCGTGGGTATCTTCAAAGGCAAATGTTTGTCCGGCCTGAACACTTCGTATTTGTAATTAACCGTATCCGTTTTGTCATTATTTGGAGAATATTCATCCCCCTCCAAAAACCTTTTCCTGTCCCGGTCTCTACTCTCTTTATTAAATTTAGTAAGGCCCTCGGCACTGAGTTCGCTCTTATTGCTCATATCGGTCGTATACCGGTGTACCTCTTCTACAAGGCGGTTTTGGCCATCGTACTTGTACCAAATAGTATCCGGCCCCTCTGGCCTATAAAACTGCCCCAAATGCATATGATCAAACCAGCTCATGGCTAGTTTTCCACCAGAATCGTAGGCGTAGCGTTGGGCAAAATGGTTGATCGTGTCTTTTGACCCATCTTGACCTTTATATACATAAAGCTTGTAATGGTAAACGAGATGGCCCTGGTTGTCTTTTTCCCAAAACTCTTTTCTTGAGGAAAAAGTAGTGTCAGGAATTGCGCTTTTCTTTATCACTGTCTTGACTATGGTATCTCCTGTTTCTGTATAAGTAAATGATTGCTTCTTACGATACTTAGGATCGAATGAAAAACCTCCTCCATTGTTAGAGCCGCCGCTCAGTAGCCGGGCAACCATTTGTCCTGTTGAATCAAACTTTCTGCGTACACTATCTATCTGGACATACCCAGTAGGGGAGCTATCGCTGTGGTAGTACTTCACTGTGAGCGTATTGTTCGCGCCTTCATACTGATTCAACTCCTTTATATTCGTTCGCCCAAATCGGAATATTTCCAAAGCCCGATCCTGGCTATCGAGAAAGGTAGTTTCGATGTGCTTGCCATTGTGCCACTTTGTGCGCACGGTGGCAATTTTATCATGAGGCGTTTCTAAATGCGGAATACCTGGATCTAAAAAGATGTCCTCTGCCGAATAACAACTTACCAGGACAGAAAAAACACAAAAAATCAATAAACGATGTCTTAACATCAGCCAACGTTTGAATGGTGGGTTGTAAAAATATTTAATTTATAAAACATTGGTAAAGAGGTACTTTTGATAAAAAAGCAAAATCACTTCCCCCCATACGCCCCGCTCAACCGCCGATAGCCTTCCTCGTTCGGATGTAGCCCATCCGTAAATAAACTTTCATCGATTGTCCCATCCGCTTTTAAAAGTACCTTTCCTGAATCCAGGTACTTGACGCCCATTTCCTGAGTCAAGGCGGCTAATCGTTGGTTCAGCTCCTGTACCCGTTTTTCCTGCTGGCGGCGTGGGTACACGCCCACCATCGTCAGTGTGGCGGTGGGTTGGCGTTGGCGGATGGCGTCGATGAGGAGCCGCCAGCCCGTCAGGATTTCTTCGTCGGTGTTGAGGTGGAAATTATTGGTGCCGATCATGACGTAAATCTGCTTCGCCGCGTAGCCGTCTAACTCGCCGTGGTATACCCGCCAGAGGACGTTTTCGATACGATCCCAGCCGTAGCCCAGGTTGCGGGTATTCTGCGGATCAAGTACTTTTTCCCAGGAATCAGCACCGCGGGCGCGCGGACCTTTCGGCAGTCCGCCCCAAAAATGGGTGATGGAATTACCGATCATCAGTACTTCGGGTGGGTTTTCCCGGTTCATCCGCAAAATTTCGCGGTGGCGGGCATCCCAGTCGTAGTTGCCGGGTTCGCGCATCTGAATGATAGGGCGGGTGGTACTTACCTCGCCCTGCGGTTCGTGCAGGATCTGGCGCAGGTTTTTTTCGTAGCCTTCGGCGTAGCGCATCATGCCGAGGTCGTTGGGGTGGGTACCATCTACCATCGTCTCGACATCCTGGTTAAAATCCTTTCGGGGAATCAGGTACAGTTCCCGGTTACCTTCGGATTGTAATTGAGCAAAAGCCTGGCGAAGTACCTCGTTGGGTTCAGAAAAGCGTTTCCGGCTGGTGGGATTTATGGCCTCATCAGTATAGCCTGCATGTTCGGCCAGCACGATCGGTGTGTTTGGATGTTTTTGGCGTAACATTCTGACAGCTTCCAGTATCCGGTTTTGAACGGTATCGAGCGGGTAGTCTTCCTGGTTCACCAGATTGGGCAGGCAGTCAAGGATATACACTTTGGCTTCTATTTCGGAAACCATGGTCAGCACTTCCGGTTCAAGCCGTCCGTTGCCCGAAAAGCCAAGATTTATGAGCGGGCGATCCATATTTCGGGAAAGGATGGTGGGCCAGGCCATACCGGGCCGCGAGGCGCAGGCGCCCTGAGCAATGGACGTACCGTAGACCACGATCGGCAGATCGGGCCGCACGGGCAGCGGGGTAAAAAGCGTGCTGTCCGGGATACCGATTTCCAGCCATTTCACGGCGTCGTAGAGGGGTAGGTACAGACGATATTCACGGCCCAGCTTGTGGTAGGCATCGTTGGGTTCAAGATTACGGAAATGATATTCGATGGTATCGCCGAAAGCGAATTTTCCGGCGCACCATAGCCCGTCGCCGTCGCTCGAAATAGCGTACAAGTCCAGCCCGCTCGCACCTGTTTTAGCCATGTGAGGCAGATTGTGGCGGCCTTCAGTAACATAGCGTACCTTAATTTGATCGGAATTTGCCCGGAAGCGCAGCATCTGTCCCGCCGATTCCTGAGAAAGATTCCAGACCGCCTTGCGTATTTTGTTCTCGGCCCGCGCCGGCAGTCGGTCGTAGAAATCTTTAGTATCCTTCGGCCAGACTTTTCCTTCAAGTACCGGGAAGGTGGCCTCCGAGGGATTCCACCAGATAAAGGACGGCGAAGTAGTAGCTTGCGCCCGACCCAGCAAAGGACTGAGAAGAATACTGCCTAGAATCGCAAATGATAGGTAACGGAGCTTCATAGAATCTAAGATAATGAGGAAAGTTAAGGCTGGATTTCCGGCTTCTGCCAGGGTACCCGGCCCCCGCGCTGGATGTGAAGCATCAGCTCAGCGGACAATTGTTTGAAAACTTTTGGTTCACTCTTGGCTAAATCCTTCGTTTCCATTGGATCATTTTTTAGATTGAATAATTCCAAAGGTTGAAAGGGCGTATTCTTTACCAGTTTCCAGTCACCTAACCGCAAGGCGTAACTACATTGTCCGGCGTAGGCATTCCCTCCCTCGCGGCGGGTGAAGTAAAGTGGCCGACTTGGCTCGGCTGCGGGTGTTTTTCCCAACAAAGTACCCAAAAAACTCCGGCCTTCGATCCCCGGTTTGGCCTGTACTCCGGCCACATCCAGTAGAGTTGGAAACAAATCCATCGAAAGGTTGACCTGATCGGATACCATACCCGGCTTAATTTTCCCCGGCCAACTGATAGCCGTCGGAACCCGCAGGCCACCTTCGTACATGCTCTGTTTGCCGTCGCGCGTAGGACCATTGTTGGCCAGGCTGGGCAGGTGACCGCCATTGTCACTGGTGAAGATAATGAGCGTGTTTTCGTACTGGCCGCTTTCTTTCAATGCTTGGATTACTTTGCCGATACCGTCGTCCAGATGCTCAATGAAGGCGACGAGTTGAGCGCGTTTGGGTGGCAAGCCCGGCTCGCGTTCCTGCACTTTTTTGAGCCAGTCGGCGGGGGGCTGCACCGGAAAATGCGGTGCGTTGTAAGCCAGGTAGAGAAAGAAAGGCTGTTTAGATTTTGATCTTTCTTCGATATAGTCCGCTGACCATTGGGTGAAAAGATCGGTAGCGTGGCCTTCTGGGTCGATGGTTTGCTGGTTGCGGCGCATGTAGTTGATGTCGTGGCGGCGTTTGGCTACGTAGTCGTCCATCATGTCGCCCAGCCAGCCGTGGAAAAAGTCGAAGCCGCGCTCGGTGGGCGTATTCGGCGATTCCAGCCCGAGGTGCCACTTGCCGATGATGGCCGTGTGGTAGCCTGCTTGTCTGAGGGCGGTCGGTAGGGTAGTGGCTTTGGGATCGAAGTACCCCCAGCTATTATCGGCGTGAGTGCGGATGACGCCGGGTACACCCACATGATCCTGGTAACGACCCGTAAGCAGGGCCGCGCGGGTAGGAGAGCAGACAGGGCAGTTGGCGTAAAAGTTGTCAAACCGCACTCCGTCCCGCGCGATCTGATCCATATTGGGTGTTCGAAGATCTTTTGTCCCATAGTACGAGACATCATGATAGCCCTGATCGTCGGTCAGGATGAGGAGGATGTTGGGATGGGTAGTTTTGGTATCCCGGCTATTTTTTTCATTGGCGGGTTGGGAGGAGTTTTTGCAGGAAAAGCCAATCAGGGCTGTCAGGTACACAAGAAAAAGGCAGGTGCGTCGGTAGTTTAGTCTCATTTTTCGGGGGAAGGATGATTCAAATAAAAGAAAAATCAATCATTGACCTACTTCAAATGGGTAAATATCAATTGAAGGTCCTTAGATATAGTGAATAGCCTGTTTAGTTGAAAAATTATCTCCCCAAATCAAAATCCATGCGTTCCATTCTGTCGATCTTATTAATCGGAATACTTAGTTTTAATCAGCTTGCCTGTTCAAACACGGGTGGGAAAGATGCAAAATCTGAAAAAAGAGCCGGGGCGTCGGAGCGACCCAATATTCTTGTCGTTTACCTTGACGATTTGGGGTATGGCGACGTGAGTGCTTACGGCCAGAACACGCTGCCGACTCCCAACATTGATGCCCTGGCCAAAGGCGGTGTCCGTTTTACGAATGGCTATGCTACTTCCGCCACCTGCACGCCCAGTCGGTATGGCTTGCTGACGGGTATCTACCCCTGGCGCAATGAAAAGGCCCGAATTCTTCCTGGCGACGCGCCGCTGTTGATCGACACGACGATTGTCACTTTACCCAAGATGCTGAGAAATGCGGGTTATCGCACGGGGGTAGTTGGGAAGTGGCACCTGGGCATTGGTGATGGCAGCGTAGACTGGAACGAGGAATTGCACGGCAATCCCAATGACGTGGGTTTCGACTACTCCTACATTATGGCCGCCACCACCGACCGCACACCGACGGTCTATATCGAGAACCGCCGCGTGGTGGGCCTGACCGCCGACGATCCGATTCAGGTCAGCTACAAACAGAACTTTCCCGGCGAACCCACGGCCATCTCAAATCCTGAACTGATGACCAAACAAACGTGGAGTCACGGTCACAACCAGTCGGTGCACAACGGTATCCCGCGCATCGGCTACCAGAAAGGTGGCAAGTCAGCCCTGTGGCAGGATGAGGACATGGCCGACGTGTTCCTGGATAAAGCCAAAGCATTCATCGACGATAATAACCCCGAAAAAACGGGCGAGCCCTTCTTTCTTTATTACGCATTGCAGCAGCCACACGTACCTCGTGTGCCGCACCCCCGCTTTGTAGGAAAGTCAGGTATGGGACCGCGCGGCGATGCTATAATTG
This sequence comes from Persicitalea jodogahamensis, assembly GCF_014651615.1. Classification (GTDB taxonomy): domain Bacteria; phylum Bacteroidota; class Bacteroidia; order Cytophagales; family Spirosomataceae; genus Persicitalea; species Persicitalea jodogahamensis. The sequence goes on from NZ_BMXF01000001.1 coordinate 1,710,614, forward strand.
AGGCCGATTGGTGCCTGGGTGAGATCATGAAAAAACTGGAAGCCGATGGCCTGGCCGAAAATACGATAGTCGTCTTCAGCAGTGATAATGGTCCGGTATTGGACGATGGCTACAACGACGACGCGGAAACGAAAATTGGCAACCACAAAGCTGCCGGTCCGCTGCGCGGCGGGAAGTACAGTCTGTTTGAGGCGGGTACCAAGGTGCCGTTCATTACCTATTGGAAAGGTCACATCAAGCCGCAGGTATCGGATGCCCTGGTGTGTCAGTTGGACTTGCTGGGTTCTTTTGCTGAGCTGGTCGGTCAGAATAATCCCTCTGAAGATAGCAAAAACACAATGGCGGCTTTAATGGGCGAATCGAAAGAAGGTCGAGATCAGCTGGTGCTGGAAGCCACGGGCAGGCTGGCTTTCCGGCAGGGAAACTACATCCTTATTCCTGCTTATAAAGGCAATGCCGTAAACAAACAGGTCAATATCGAAACAGGGCTTGCCCCCGAAACCCAGCTGTTCGATATTAGCAAAGATCCCGGCCAAAGGAATAATCTGGCCAAGGCTCAACCCGACAAACTGGCAGCGATGAAGGACGCCATGCAGAAGGCAGTCGGCGATCAGTTCAAGGTCAATACGGAGGATTTGGAATTAAAGTAGTGTCAGGTTTCAATCTTCGATTGGACCTTTCTCGTAATCGCTGTCGTTTACCCAGCCAGTCGGGATTTTTTCGCCTTTCATGTAACGTTCATAAAAGCCGTTGACATCCTGACTGAACGGGTACTGTTCATAAATATGCCCAAAACCCATCATGCGCAGGTCACCTTGAGCGAGGAGCTTGGCTTCCATTTCCTTTTCCATTGACTTCTTTGTAGCCTGGTACTTAGGCAAAGCGGCCAGGTTGACCACGCAATCAGGATCTTTTTTTAAATCATATAGCTCTTCCGTCGGACGCTTTCCGAAGCTCATGTTCCAATAGGTTTTGTCTACCCCGTTGCGGCGATTGTTCAGGATGAGCGTCTTGGTCGGGCTTCCGTCCGTGTTGAGGTAGCCCGTTTCGGGATTACAGGCCGGCCATCGGTCGTTTTCGTAATTCTTTATGTAGAGCATACTGTTTTTGTGCATCCCCCGAATCGGATAGCCCACATCGTGCGGACGCCCGTAGTCGTGGCGCTCCTGCCCCACGAGCTGAAATTTTCGATCTTCTTCAATCCAGCCACTCTTTGTGCTATTGAATAAGCTGAGCAAACTTTTCCCGATCATCGGGTGCATGCCCGATTGTTGAGGTGAGACACCCGCTGCGTCCAGAAACGTCGGAGCCAGGTCGGTCATGTTCACGTAGTCGTCGATCTTTCGTCCCGGACTCTTGATGCCGTTTTTCCACATAGCCGCAAAAGGCACGTGGTTGGCATTCTCGTAGGCATTGCCCTTCACACGCGGAAAGGGCATTCCATGGTCGGAGGTATAGACGATGAGCGTGTTTTCCAACTGCCCGTTTTCTTCCAGGGTTTTCAGTACCCGTGCCACGTGGCTGTCAAGGTATTCGATCTCGTAGGCGTAATCGAGCAGGTCCGTGCGGACGGTGAGGGAATCAGGAAAATAGGCCGGAACGCGATCGATCATTTCGGGTTTCTTTCCTCCCTTTCTGATACCTGCGCCGTACTCATAGGCCCGGTGCGGCTCGATAAAGCCGATCCAGAAAGCCCAGGGTTTGCCATCGGCTTGCTTCACAAAGTCGGCAAAGTTGGCGGCGTAGTCGTTGTTGCTGATGTACTTGGCAGGTGGTGTGGTAGTCTGGTCGTCGTAATTTTTAACCAATACATTTCGGTTGGAACCGTCGGAATTCAGGGCTATACCAGGTGCCCAGCCCTTTCCCGTCTTTCCGACAAAGTACCCATGGTCCGATAAAGCTTCGGGGTAGGTTTTAAAATAATTCGGAAAATAATTGACATGATTCATGCCTGCGTCCAACTGCCAGGGATTGCGGCCGGTGAGCATCACAGCGCGTGAAGGGGCGCATTTGGCGTTGGGCGTGTAGCCATTGTTGAACAGGATTCCCTCCCGCGCTATGCGATCAAAGGCGGGCGTATTAACCCACTTTACGCCATAGGCACTCATATCCCGCCCGGCATCGTCGGCTACCAGGTATAGTATGTTAGGCTTATCGGGAGCTGCAGGCGTGGTATTTTTGAATGCCGGCAATCCGGCACCTAGGAAAAGAAAAAATATGGGGATTAGCTTTTTCATCGAAAGATTGGAGAACGTTTTCTATTGGGTGAGGGAAATTGCTTTGCGGTTAATGAACTTCCTTATCATAAGGAGACTTTCATTCGTACAATTTACCTAAGCGAGAAGATATAATATTAGAATAATACCAATTCTTCGCTAGATCATCGTTTATTGATAGTACCTAAAATCCTACCTTTGCGCGGTATCTTCACCGCAGTAAAAGCCATGACCAAGAAGGAGTTAAATAAGATCGTTGTGCTATTGGGGGTATTGTCTGCCCTTGGCCCATTCAGCATTGATATGTACTTGCCAGGCTTTCCGGCCATCGCTGAGGATTTGAACACCACTATTCCCGAAGTAGGCTACTCGCTGACCAGCTATTTTATAGGGATCAGCGTGGGGCAGTTGCTTTACGGGCCTATTGTAGATCGTTTTGGACGCCGGAAGCCCTTACTGTTCGGACTTTCACTTTACACGGTAGCGGCCATCTGCTGCGCCCTCTCACCCAGTATCAATTGGCTCATCGGCTTGCGCGGACTTCTGGCCATCGGGGGCTGTGCGGGCATGGTAGCGGGTCGGGCCGTAGTGCGTGACCTTTTCCCACCTGAAGATATTGCCAAGGTGATCTCCACGCTGATGCTTATCATGGGGGTAGCTCCGATGATCGCCCCCAGCGTAGGAGGCTGGATGGTGACGGCATTGGGCTGGCGGGCTATTTTTATAACGCTGGCCGTGATAAGTGCTTCCATGCTGATGGGCGTACTGTTGTTATTGCCTGAAAGCCGGGGTTCAGATAAAACCGTACGACTCAACCCGGCGGCGGTCACCAGGAAATACTACGAAGTGCTGAAACAGCCCGCTTTCATCGTCTTTGGCCTGGCGGGAGGATTTACTTTGGGGAGCCTGTTTGCCTACATCAGTGGCTCGCCTTTCATTTACATGGAAAAATTCAACTTCACCCAAACCGAGTACGGGCTGCTTTTCAGTCTCAACTCTTTCGGGTACATTGGCGGTAGTCAGGTTAATCGGGTTTTATTAAAGCGCTTCGACAGTCTTCGCGTTGCCGAAATGGCTTCGTTGGTCGTGGCAGTACTCGGCTTCTTGATGGTCGTAAGTGCCGTAACGCCTGGCATTTCGGGGTACGTAATGCTGGTATTTCTATTCTTGTTCCTCTTCGTGAGCGGACTACTCGGCCCCAACACCACGGCCCTGGCGCTGGAACCCTTTTCCGAAAATGCTGGAAGCGCATCGGCTTTGATCGGATTTACCCAAATGCTGTTCGGTGCCCTTGCTTCGGCCCTGGTAAGTGCGCTGCATAACCACACCGCCCTGCCCATGACGGGCGTCATGGCAGGCTGCGCCTTGGCGAGCGCGGGCTTAATTTTAGGTCAGAGGATAATTTTGAAACGGCGGGCCATTCTATATCATAGCTGATTATGTCTATCGCCACTACACCTGCGGCTCCTTATTACGCCGTAATATTCACCAGTCTTCGAACCGAGGGTGAAAATGGCTACGCCGCTATGTCCAGTCGCATGGTCGAGCTCGCCGAACAACAGCCCGGTTACCTCGGCCATGAAAGTGCACGGGAAGAGGTAGGAATCACGGTGTCTTATTGGAAAAGTCTGGAGGCGATTCGGGACTGGAAAGCGCATATTGAGCACCTGTTTGCTCAGCAAAAGGGGAGGGACCACTGGTATTCGGCCTACAAAGTCAGGATTTGCCTCGTGGAGCGGGACTACGATTTCCTCACCTGATTTTGAGCTTCTAGTTTAGTTCCAGAATGGTCCCTGCGATGTGGCGGGGACCATCTGCAATATTAAAATAATAAACCACCAACACGCGCTTATTGTCCAGTGGTACAGCCCAGGGGTACCCCAAATCGGTTGTGCCGCCATCATCGCGGAGAATTATTTCCGGGGCCGTGGCAAAGTCTGTGCATTCGGCATTCAGTACCCGGGCCCGAATGCCCAACGGTTTATGGCGGTAGCCGTAGGTCAGTAGTACCCGATTGTCGGGCAGACGCAGGGCGTGCAGCGGATGCCCCTGGAAACCCATTTTTTGCCAGGGTTCAAAAGTTTTTCCACCATCGGTCGAGCGGGCCATGCAAGCCTGGTCGTCGAGTCCGGCAGTTCGCAAGAAGGCTATCAGGTGGCCCTTCGGAGTCTCGTAGAGAGATGTTTCGTTAAAAGAGGCAAGGGAATCGACAGCTATCGAATTACTGTATTTCCAATGCTTGCCTTTGTCTTCCGAAATGAGTAGATGAACCGATGTTTTCCGGGGTGAAAGAGAATCGTTGGCAGCTACGGCCCAGAAAATACGTCCGTCTTTCCCTTCACACATCGCACCCCGGTTGTAGGCAGGTACGGGCTTTCCGAATGGATCGAGATTGACCTCGGGAGCGATATGCGGTGGGTACTCTGGCCCCTTCCAGGAAATCCCGCCGTCGTCAGACCGGATAAGGTAGCCACCCAGAAATACCGATCCGTTTTGATTCTGAAATACGGGTTGCCGGAGGTTGGACAGTCCGTTGGGGCGCAGAAATGCCCAGCCGTAGCTGGCGCACAGAATCTCGCCATTGCGAAGTTGTAGCAAACATGGGTCCTGTGAGCCGCCAAATGGGTGGGCGTACATGAGTTGGGGATCAGGCGACCAGGTTTCGCCGTCACGAGATCGTACATTGACGAGATAGCTGTTGGGATCGACATGATTGGTACTTTTTTCGCCAAACATTTTTCGCTCCGGCGCGCGCCGAAAGGCCAGGAGCAGCTCACCGTTAGGGAGTTTGATGACCGAGGGGAACGCGGCGTGAAAACGACTGTCTTCATATATGATAATGTCCTTTACCTTGCTTACAACGGCAGGACTGCTTTTACCTGTCGGCGTGGCAACAATGGCGGGGACCTGAAGCAACAGGAAATAGAGGCAAAGGGAATAGATCATCTTGTTTTTTGGGTTAAAAGCCAAGATGGGTAGTTTTATAACACCAGCAATCGCTAAACCACGGCTAGGCGATTGCTGGTGTTGTCACTATGGGAGGTGGTAGAAGCTGAAATTGAGAATTACCAGAAGAATCAAAATATATTATCAATCTGCTCCTCCAACCGTAGTGCCGGTGGAATATAGCGCGTTGAAAACCAGTTTCAACGTACCGTGCGACTGCGCCCGGAAGGTAATCTCCGGTCCGAAGGCGTATAGCTTACCCGCGCCGACCTTGGCCTCGAAGCCTGTCACACCCCCTTGAAGGTAGGACTGCCCCCAGGCCCAGCCGCTTCGGAGTGGTGTGGCGGTGTCGAACCAGAGAATAGGCTTGATGTCGCCTCTGGCCAGGGCGTCCGGTGCAACGTCGAAGACAGGACTATTCTCGAAATACACATCCGCCTGGGACGGCATCCCCCAACTGATAGCACGCGTAGAATCCACACTCACGCGTAGAATACTGCCGGGAATGTAGTACTTCTCGCTCGGAAGGCGGGTTTCTTTGCCGTCGCTATTGATCTCCACCAATTTGTTCCGCACGGGTAGTTTCAGGTGGTAAGCCAGGTTGGTGCTGCTGCCGATAGTCAGGACCGTGCCGCCTGCTTCCAGGAATTTTTTCAGCTCGGTGATCGTGGTATCCACCGAAATCCTGCCCAGTTGGTCGCGGTATTCTTTGGGAATATCATTCGCCTTGGGCATCCTCTGACTCCGATAACGCCCGGTTTCTCCGCCTGGTGGTGCGGGAATAGCGCTCGTCACAAACAGAAGTACATCGAATTTCTTACGCAGATCACCCGCATCAAGGGTAGGGGCGTAAACTACCTCTACCGGAAAGTGAAACTGCTCGCTCAGCCAGCGAACCCAGCCCGAAGGCATGGAACCTCCGTAGTTATCCCACAGCCCTACGCGCAGCGGTTCGACTTTCACCATCGGGACGGTGGGGCGCTGCTTGACCCCCTGTACATGTATACCGAGATCGTTAGAGACTTTTCCCAGCATGGCTTTAGCTTGCTCGCCCGCCGGTACAAAGAAAGTACCCAGTGCCAAATCCGAAGGTTCGGTGGTACGGAAAACGTCTACATTGGCTTTGAGCAGGTCGTTGACCGCCGTGAAAGAATCATTGGTTTCAGGGTTGAGCAAGTAACCGGCCAGGGGGTTGACGGCCTCGAAAGTACCCGCCGGATGCTGCAACTCGCCGTAGGGAATCGGCTGGAAGGGGCCTTTGAGGTCATTCAGAATGCGATCGAATTGAACGCCCATCTGATAGGCCAGTGTCCAACCCGCTGCGTCGTATGGTCGCACGGGCGGACCACCGGGGTACTGGAAATCGTTGGGATGGTCCTGCGGCTCGAACATGTCCAGCACGTGCGGCCGGAAAGCCTGGGCGGTCATGACTACGTAAGAGCCTTTGGGGTATTTTTTCTTATCTACTGTAAAATCAGCCGTAGCGCGATGAACCTGCACGCCCGACTTGATAAGTGCATTGACGAATTTGGTTGCCGTGGGAAAATCGGACTGACTGGCAGACAGAATGTAGGCGCGCGGGTCACGAAGGGCAGGATCGGTCATTACCGAGTCGTAGAAGGCTTCGGTTAGCTTGAGTTTGCTGTTCTTTTTCTTGGCTTCTGCATAACTCTCCTCTATTTCTTTAATTCGCTTGGGCGAAAGCGCCCAATAGTCGCGCTGACCACGCTCGATGGCATTCTTTCCCATACGATACGCGTTGAAAAGCAATTCGTCGCGCATTCGGGAAGCGTGATTCAAAACGGCATAATTGAGTGAAACCGAGTAGTCGATCGACTGGCGGAAATGCCACACCTGGGGTGCGATCGGAAAAGTTTGGGAGCCGTTGGGAATAAGACGGTGAGGTACCAGCGGAATCGTATCGGGGGTGGGGCTACCGATGATTTCGGTCAGGATACCGATCATGTTGTGGAAATAGGGCGCTGTACGCAGACCGCCGTTCCACCAGGTGGAGTATACGGAGCCCGCCCGCTGCGTGTAGCCAGGTTTGTTCTCGGCGTTCAGCCGGGAGTTCATAGCGGCGCCCACGGCATCGAGACTGGTGATTATCAGCGGGTCATATACGTAGTTGAATGGGTCCCGGTAAGGCGGTCCGGCTACCACGGTGCCCGCCGGACCCGATTGGTGATGGTTGTACACGATCTGCGGAATCCACTCTACATACAATTGCCTGCCTATATTCCATGATTCGCTCATATTCATCATGAAAAAATCGCGGTTGTTATCGTGGCCGATATACTTCTGGTAAAGCCGGGGCAAGAAGTCTGTGCTTTTTTTCTCGTCTTTCTTTTCCCGCATGTACCAGTCGCTGACCAACTCTTGTCCATCAGGGTTGGCGTGGGCCATAAGAATAATCACATCGTCCAGAATCCGCTTAGTTTCAGCATCCTGACGACTTACAAGCTGGTAAGCAGTTTCGATTAGTTGGTGCGCCCCCACGGTTTCAGTAGCATGCAGTCCACCGTCAATCCAGACCACCGCCTTGCCTGCTTTCGCCTGGGCGCGGGCTTGTTCATCTGTCAGGCCCTCAGCGCGTGCCAGTTGCTGCGAAATCGCCTTGTACTTGGCAAGATCTTTTAAGTTCTCCGGCGACGAAACGACAAGCATGTATTGATGACGTCCTTCTTCGGTAAGTCCCATATCCACCAAATTGGCCCGGGGGGAGGCGGCGGCAAGTTTTTTGAAATATGTTTCCGTTTGGGTATAGGTGGCCAGATGGTAGTCATCGCCAATGGTGAACCCAAAATGCTCCTTGGGGGTTGGAATCTTCTGACCGAAGGTTGAAGACAGATTTATGACAAAAAGAGCCATTGTCAGAAACCAAAGACTCGAAATTCTCGTATAGATTGTATCCATTCCCTTTTTTTAAAAAATTTTAGAATTGTCAAACGAACAAATATAACAAAAGCTGTAGTCAAACCGTGGATCACTTTTCGACACGCATAAAAGTAGGTAATCGAAAAAATATTCTTTGATTTTATCGGCGTTGATTTGTTTTTAAATTTTTTTATTGTGTACCTTTCCTTTGTTTTTCACCTAAAAATCCCAACGATATAAAGAAAATCCTAAATTTTAACGTTTAATAATTAACTTGCACTGTTTCCTGAGAAACTGGAAATCAGTAAGTCCACCCTCATGAAATTTTGAATCCAATCAGGTTCGAGCCGACTACCAACCGGCAACTGGTCCGATCAGAGTTTCAAATCAGCCCAGGCTGATAATCAACGTTAGATCCAATATGTTTCGTAAGGCCGAAAAGCGTGTGATCCTGATTATGGACGACGCACCCGGAATTCAAAAAATTTTATCAGTCCACTTGCAAAAGGACTATGAGCTCGTTTTAAAAAACGATGGAATGGAGGGTATGGAGTGGCTTGACGAAGGCCACTCGGTAGATTTGATACTCGCTGATTTGAAAATGCCCAATCTGGATGGGAAAGAATTTTTGCAGATTATTCGTTCAAGCAACTTTTATAAAGACATTCCCGTGATCATACTTTCGGCCGAGAGCGAAAGCGGTGAACGAATCGATTGCTTGAACAAAGGAGCGGATGATTTTATTGAAAAACCATTCAATCCGGCGGAAGTTCTGGCCAAAATTCAAGTAATACTACGTAGGTACAAAGGATCTGCGTGACTTTTTGAACAGTTTAAAGTCATTCATTAAAGAGCGGAATGAATTCCACCCGAATGGCTGAAGAGGGCCTTCCTAAAAGAAGGCTAACAAAGTAAACAACACACACACTAATAATGCAACCTAACCAAAAGAATGGCCCGTTCGGGCCGGACAGAGGCATCACTGTATCCGGTGATGCGGGCTCCCCCAGGGTGAGCCCCGAAGAATCCAAACAACTTTTTAACGTAGATGCGCTGTGCCGCGTCGTCCTGCTGGGTACCTGCCCAGAACAGCATTCGTCTTTCTCAAGACGTTTTTCCGGCTCATTGGATATCAAAAGCTTCACCAATGGCGAAAAACTACTTGATGCCCTGGCGGCAGGTTATCCTGCTGATGCCATAGTGGCTAGTACCGAAGGCGAAGGGTGGGAAGTATTGAAAACGATTCGTTCGAATGCCAAGCTTTCCCATATTCCGGTCATTATGCTGGCGAAGGAACTTTCTCCGGACGTAATTCAGCAGGCCAGACTTCAAAGGGCCGACGACGTTTTCGACGAGGATTTTACAGAAGGAGATCTGGTGATGAGACTACAATTCCTTTTGCGCAAAAAATGGTACGCTACTGATTTTGCTTCACCCATGGCCCGCCATTTTAAAGCCAGGACTCCCTTCTGGAAGCGCATCAGCGATGTGTTTCTGGTCAGTATTGCACTGCTTCTTTTATCTCCTGTTTTTTTGTTGGTATCCCTGGCCATCATGATCGATTCCAAGGGGCCGGTTTTCTATAAGTCGAAGAGGGCCGGAAGCGGTTTTAAAGTATTTGACCTGTACAAATTCCGCACGATGCGGAAGGATTCCGATAAGTTGGTCAAAAGTATGGCTGCTCAGAATATGTACGATCAGGCCTCATCTCCCGTCATGGAGGACAGTTCGTCCGAGCTTTGCGCAAATTGCCGCTCAAAAAACTTAGGAGTTTGTCAGCAGAAACTGTTTTTCGATGGTCAGGAAGTTTGTGAGCGCACCTATCAGTTTGAAAAAAACCGTAAAGCGGCATTTGTTAAATTCCAGGATGACCCCAGAATCACAAGAGTAGGGCACTTCATTAGAAACACCAGCCTAGATGAATTGCCTCAGCTGGTCAATATCCTGCGGGGGGATATGTCGCTGGTCGGGAATCGCCCATTACCAATTTATGAAGCCGAGAAGTTGACTACTGACGAGAAGATTGCCAGGTTTGCGGGACCAGCTGGCCTGACGGGTTACTGGCAGGTAACGAAACGTGGAAAAGGGCAAGCCGAGATGACGGAGAAAGAGAGAATTGAGATGGATATTTATTATGCCAAAAATTTCTCCTTCTGGCTTGATTTCAAAATCATGCTTAAGACTTTCCCCGCCTTGGTTCAGTCGGCCAACGTTTAAGAATCATTTCAACCAACATTGACCCAGGTACATTGGCCAGCTTTATCGGTCTTCATCCCCTGGGCCGGATTCCCGATTACGACCGAGTAGTCGGGAATCTTTTTGATTGATAGACCTCAGGCACTTTACTCGCCTTATTATGTTAAATGGGTTATACAGGCAATTGGAAAGGCATAATTCAATTGTGTTTATGATTAGCAAAATATACTGCCATGCCTTCGATAAAAAATGTGCATAGGACGGCACAGGCGATTCCAATCGGGTAATATGACCTTTTGCGTCAGATTTGCATTTATTCAGGTGATAATCGGATCGATAATTGCTTACTTATTGTCAAACTTGAAACATTTTCTAGTTTGCTTTTCGCCCGCCCCAAATTTGCTGTTCTCAAAGTCTTCGGCGCTACTTTTTTGTAGTGACATAATCCTTAAAGAGAGCAGCACATTCTCCTAATACTCACTGCGGAAGCATTCCGGATTGTAGTGGAATAGATGAAAACCCAAAATAAGACCATAAATGGGATTGGTGACAGGAAGGGAAATAGTATCCAGAAGTTGAATTTCTTTGGTTCTGGAATGTAGAAAACCTTTTCTTTGGGCTTAAATTCAAACAGAGAAAGTTATAAGATTAAAATCCGAATCACCGATATATTGTGATCACACCTAATTAACCTATTGATGATTTCGCTTTTACCTTCTGTATTCAACGCAAATAATAGAGGTCCAGGCAGCATATGTAACGTAAGAATCTCCGTTTGTTTGGCATTATTATTGCTTTTGAACAACTTGCCCGCTGCTGGTCAGGATGAAATTGATATTCAGGATGAAATCTCCTATCCACTATTGGAAAGGTTGATTGTGATTGCCAAAGCTAACTACCCCACCAAAAAGGCGTTCGACACTAAAGTCGAGATTGCCGAAAAGGGGATGAAACAGGCGCGCCTGTCGTATTTCGACATCTTTTCCTTCTCGTATCTGCTTACTCCCTTCGGCAGTTCGCAGGCCATTAATCCCAATCAGTTGAGCGGTTACCAATTCGGCTTTTTTGTCAACATCGGTAGCTTACTTCAGAAACCAACGCAGGTCAAACAGGCAAACGACTTGCTTCAGGTGGCAGACTTTGAAAAAAACGCGTACTTGTTGAGCCTGGAAGCCGAAGTGAGGCAAAGGTATTTTGAATACGCCAAAACCAAAGCCTTGTACCGTGCCGTATCGAAGTCATTCCTCGACACGCAGAGTTTGGCTGAAGATACTAAGTATCGTTACGAGCGCGGTGAGATTACCTTTGATCTCTACAACCGGGCTCTGCTGGAAAGGGCAACTCAACAGCAAAGCAAAATAACCATGGCGGCCAACATCCTGATTGCGAAAAGCAGATTGGAAGAACTGCTGGGCAAGAAACTGGAAGAGATTCGATGAACGAAATAAGCCACTTTCTAAAATTCCTGAGAAGGAGACTTTCTTTCCTAGTGGTCATCCCGCTTGTGGCGATGATTGTATGCTATTTTCTTATTCGGCGGTTACCCGACACCTATATTTCACGAGGGCGTATCGCGACGGGCATTGTCGATAAAACTAGTCAGCTTGTCTCCAATAAGATGCAAGTGCAGGAGTCGGAAATTGTCCAGAGTTTCGACAACCTGGTCCAGATGATGCGTATGAAAAAGATCATGGATCGGGTGTCTCATCGATTACTGATACACGACCTGACGGTACCCAAGGATTCTGTCTTTCTACCTCCGTCGGAAAAACTGGAAAACCTGAGCGCCACGACCAAGCAAAGGATAGCGAATATGCTCCGGCAGAGAGAGGATTCTTTGCCCGACCCTGTACCGGACAAGCTATCCGAGGCGAGAATGAAGGCCGTGAAGGACATTCTCGAAAGTATGGAATACGACGAGAACTCGCTGTTGGAAAGGCTCAATATTTATCGCCTTGCCACGAGTGACTACCTTGAAGTGGAGTTTGAGGCAGAAAACCCCCGGCTGACAGCATTCGTCGTGAATACCCATATTTCCAATTTTAAGGAAATGTACACACAGCGGTTGCTGGAAAGCAGCAATCGGTCCTTAGAGTTCCTGGACGATCTGGTGCTGCGGAAGCGCGACGCTCTTAACGAACGCATGGATGCCCTCAAGAACTACAAGATTAGAAACAATGTACTCAATCTGGATGAGCAGGCCAGAGGCTTGTACGCACAAATTCTTGACTTTGAGACTCGTCGTGAGGTAGCTAAGAAGGACGTGGTTGCGTATCGGGCAGCCCTGAAGAATATTGATCAACGTTTCGATCCGAAAGATCGCCGCTTTGTGGAAAGTGCTCTTTCTGACGCTAATCAGCGCATCACGCGAACCCGCAATGAACTTCAGAGTGCCAATGATCAATATATAAGAAGTAATTTTTCACCCGGCGCGAAGGCAAAGGTTGATTCATTACAGGAAATTCTTAGTCAACAGATCCGTATTGCCTCCGACGAGCCGATTTACAGTCCGCAGTCGGCAAAAGCTGACCTGGTCAGCCGAAAACTGGAGCTCGAGATTGCCATGGAACTGGCTCAAAGTAGCATTGCTTCCATTGATGCCCAAGTGAACAGACTCGATGAGAAATACAGTGGAATGGTTCCGGATGAGGCTAGTATTCAGCAATTAGAAGCGAGTATAGAGATTGCAAGTAAGGAGTATAGCGATGCGCTCCAGCGGTATAATGATGCCCGGTTGGAATCATATTCCCCCCTCACACTGACGATTGTGGAATGGGCCACCCTTGGGGAGCGACAGCCGTCCAAGAAAATTATTCTGCTTCTGGTAGCAGGGGTAGCTGCATTTTTACTTTGTCTTCTCGCTTTCTCACTCACCTATTTTCTGGACTTTTCTGTGAGAACCACGGCGCAATTGGCTGATGCCACAGGTTTGCCCGTACTGGGGCGAATCAACCGAATCTCTGATAACGGAGCACTTCGGGGGTTTGATGAGCTGGAGGCAAGTGACGAGTCTACCTTACTGTTTAAGGATTTGGTGCGTTCGATCCGGTACGAAATAGATGAAGAAGTAGCTAATCCGAAAATCGTTGCCGTTAGCAGCCTGCACGACCATGCGGGAAAGACCGACCTGACCTACGGTTTAGCGTGGGCTTACGCCCGCATAAACCAACGGGTACTTGTTGTCGATGGTAATTTCAGTCAGCCCACGATCAGCAGTCAGGCCAAGGCCAAAGCGGAATTGGGAGATTTTTTTACCCGTCAGGATTCCTATCTTTACCCGGATAGCGTGGATTTTCTTTCTACCGTCGGCGGTGATATGTCTTTACTGGAAATTGCCGATGAACGGACATTGCGGGAGAAATTTGCCCATTTGAAGGAACAGTATGACGTAGTGCTAATCGAAACGCCGGCGCTCACCACTACCAACCAGGCCAAAGAATGGATGTTGTTTGCGGATCGGATCGTGGTAGTTTTCAGGTATGGTAGGGCGTTTATGGAAGATGATAAGAGTAAACTCGAGTACCTCAGAAGCCGGAATGGGCAATTGTCCGGTTGGATACTGACCGGAACGGACAATGAAATAGAACCCATGGGAAGAGTCCTGAAGAAAATCTGACGATGGAAATCTTTTTCTTCCTTTTTGTGCTATTACAGGCGGCCATAGGTATTAACCTGGTTTTTCCGCTGATTCTGTACGGATTGTACCATTTCAGAAAAAGTCATGTGGCCAGGGCAGCATCGCCGCTGGTAAGTTCTACCAGGGAGGCCGACTATGCCATCATTGTGACGGCCTACCAGCAGACGCACCAATTGCCGGAGGTAATCGAGTCACTGTTGCGACTTCGCTACAACAACTACCATATTTACCTTGTAGGCGATAACTGCGATCCCGATAAGCTTCCACCGGAACAGCCCAAATTGAAGGTGCTGCGTCCAGAATCCGTACTGTCCAGCAATACCCGATCCCATTTTTACGCCATCCGTCGTTTTGAGCGTCCGCACGAAAGGCTTGTCATCATTGATAGTGACAATCTGGTAGATCCGGAATTGCTGAACCGGCTCAATGAACGATTTGATCAGGGCTTTCAGGCAGTTCAGGGGGTGAGAGAAGCAAAGAACATCGACACCGACCTGGCCCGGCTCGACGCCGCACGCGATATTTACTATCACTTTTACGATGGGAAGCTACTGTTCGGGGCAGGTTCTTCGGCCACCCTGGCTGGATCGGGTATGGCCTTTCAGGTAGATTTGTATGAGCAATGTCTGGGCAATAGCCCGGTAGAGGGGGCTGGTTTCGACAAGGTACTTCAAGCCGAAATCGTGCGGCGTGGAGAGCGGATTGCCTTTGCCCCCGAGGCTATTGTGTACGACGAGAAAACGACAGGCTCCCAACAACTTGTCGGTCAAAGGGCACGGTGGATTAATACCTGGTTCCGCTATTTTTCTTATGGTTTTGGAATTTTGGGTCGGGGTCTGTGGAGATGGGACCGCAATCAGATCCTGTTCGGAATCGTGTTGCTGCGACCACCGCTATTCCTTTTTTTGCTGGCGGCGGTTATCTTCGCACTCATCGACCTGGTAGTTTTCCCAGTCATGGCATTATTTTGGGCAGGGGGACTTGTTGCTTTCGTAGTAGGTTTTTTGGTGGCTTTACGCCATTCGCAGGCCGATCAGCGCATCTATGCTTCTCTGGCCCATGCTCCTCGCTTTGTGTTTTATCAGCTAATCGCTTTGCTTAAAGTGAAGCGGGCAAACAAGATATCCGTAGCCACCAGACACGGCGATCCCGACGCTTCCAAATCCAGAATGTAAACACTGCCCCGCTATGAAAGTCTACCCCAGAGTTGAGCAGAGTGAGAAGAAGAGACGGCTGGCCGAGCTGCCACCCATGAAAGTTATCCAGCGTTATACGGCTATAATAGTGGCTTTTGTAAGCGTATTTGTCTTTTTTTTAAAGCTCCTATTTTTCTGATAAAACTTCGCCATTGACACCCCGGTTCGTTTATGCCTGCAGTAGATTTCCTGAGAAAAAGTATCTGGGAAGAAAAACTCCTTAACCCTTTTGGGGCAGGGGTACTTGCATTGCTTGGGGCGGGTATTGCCTTCTTGGTAGGTTCCTTTGGTTTATTGCTTGGCCTTTTGCTGGTTGTGGCTTTGGTGGGCATTCCCACCTTATTTGGAATAATCGCTTTTCCGAAGTTTGGAATAGTGGTGTTCATCGTTGCGGCTTACCTGCTCTTTTTTGTCAGCAGGCTGGGCGTCGACTTTCCTGTGGGGACGGTAATGGATGGCATCGAGTGGCTACTGGTGTTGGGTACAATCCTGGCCCGGCGCCGTGAAACGGGAAAGTCTGTTTTCAACAGTTCCATCGGCATTATAACGCTTGTCTGGGTGGTTTACACCCTGCTACAGGTCATCAATCCCTGGGCTGAATCGCAGATGGCATGGCTCTACACCGTCCGGACCGTGGGGGCAGTTACATTAATGTACTATGTGTTTGTTTCCCATATCGACTCCCTGACATACCTGCGATGGCTGATTGGAATATGGGTGGGATTAGCTCTGCTGGGGGCATTGTACGGCTTGAAGCAAGAATTTATCGGTTTTACCGATATGGAGTATCAACAGCTTATTTCCGACCCAAAATTGATCGAGCTGATGTTCCTATTCGGGCATTGGCGCAAGTTTTCGGTCTTCTCCGACCCCGTAGCCTTTGCCTACAACATGGTGATGGCCGCGCTGATTTGCATTTGCCTGCTCAAGATAAGCAAAGGATTCTTTCGAAAGTTGGGCTTGGTACTTATTGCGGTACTTTGTGCAGCCTCCATGCTTTATTCGGGAACCCGGGGGGGCTATGTGCTGATTCCAGCCGGACTCGCAATGTTTTTCATACTCCGTTTCAACCGTACTTTGTTGGTACTGGCGGCCATGGGAGCTTTTGCCTTCGCTGTCCTGATTATGATTCCTACCAGCAACCCTACTTTGTTCCGCTTTCAAACGGCCTTCAAACCATCCGACGACGACTCTTTCAACTTGCGCATTATGAACCAAAAGCGCATTCAGCCGTATATTCAACAACATCCCATCGGTGGGGGGCTGGGAGCGACAGGAGTTTGGGGTCAGCGATTTGCGCCGGATTCCTATTTGGCTAATTTTCCACCCGACAGCGGTTACGTACGTGTAGCGGTAGAAATGGGTTGGATAGGGCTGTTCCTGTTTTGCCTAATGATATTCATTATACTCAAGACAGGTATCGACCATTTTTTTCTGATTCGGAATGAAGAAATAAAGACCTATTGCCTGGCGATGACACTTGTGATATTTGTGCTAGGCATTGGTAGTTATCCGCAGGAGGCATTCGTGCAGTTTCCTTCCAACATACTATTTTACCTGGCAGCGGCAATCATTCAGGTTTCTTTGGGGCTTGACGCCAGGATCTCAGCCTCGGAAGTACCCGGATAGCATGGTGGCGTGCGATAATGGACCTGAGAACCAGGAGTCCGATATTAATGGCAGACTGTTTATTATTTTATAATTAGCCCTAATCCTCACGCAAATTCGATTTCTTTGCATTTTTGAAGGCTACACGGCTAATGTTATGCTTTACGGTTTTGCGGTTCTGGCCAAAATATGCAGCCATCGATTCATTGTCAAATACAAGAAAGCTTCTCCAGAACCATACACTCGTTGCAGCGCCGCCACATTGTACACTATTTCAGATGAAAACATGAAGAAATACGTGCGAATGCACCCTCAGTACTCCTGTTTCACAATCGTATGAAGGATTCCGACCAGAAAGACAACTATTGGCTGATATCGGGTACCCTTTCGATACTCCAGAACTTCTCGGGGGTACTTTTCGGATTTGCCAGTTTCTTCATCCTGGTACGCAGCGTCAGCAAATCGGATTTCGGCTCATGGGTGCTCTTCATGTCCACGATCATGATCATGGAGTCTATCCGCACCGGACTGATCCAAACGGCCCTCATTCGGTACCTGGCAGCCAACGAGCCCGATAAACACCCTCCGATCATCACCGCGTCGGCAATACTCAGCGGAATTGTTACGGTTCTGTGTGTGGTACTTAACGTACTCTTTTCCGGCTACCTTGCTGCCCTTTGGGATTCGCCCCAACTCGTCGACCTTTTTCTGGTGTATAATATCGGCTTTATCCTGTCGGGATTTCTAAACCTGTTCAACTATATAGAGCAGGCCTATCTAAGTTTCAAAGGCATATTTTTGACCAATCTGGTGCGTCAAGCCCTTTTTTTTCTTTTTGTGGCCGTCGCTTTTTTCGTTGACTACCCGATTCAACTGATTGAACTGGTCTGGGTGCAGGTTTTCAGCCTGCTGGCGGCAGCCATCCTGGCTTATTTTTTTGTTAAAGATAAATTACGTTTTTCGCTGGCCGACAGCCGGGCATGGACCAGTAAGCTATTCGGGTACGGCAAGTACGCGTTTGGGACTCTGATCAGCTCAATGCTGTCTGGTACATTGGACCAGATGATGCTCGGAGCTATGCTCTCCCCGGCGTCGTCGGGGGCGTACAACATTGCGGTCAGAATTGCCAATTTGACCGACATCCCAACGAATGCGATGGCCGTGGTGGTATTCCCACAAAGTGCGAAACGGATGGCAGAAGAGGGAAAGTCGGCCATTAAGTACCTCTACGAGCGGTCGGTCGGCATTACCCTGGCCATACTCCTGCCGATGATTCTGTTTCTTTATTTTTTCGCTGACTGGACTATCAATATGATTGCGGGCGAACGGTTTGACGACTCCATACCATTGCTGAAAATCACGCTGTTGTATTCTTTGCTGGTTCCCTTCGGTCGTCAATTCGGTAATATTCTCGACTCGATCGGAAAAACTAAAATAACGTTTCTGGTGGTTTTACTCAACACGGTAATTAATCTGGGACTGAACTTCTTGCTCATCAAAAAGATAGGAATTATGGGCGCGGCCTACGCCACCCTGACCTCCAACTTCATAGGTTTTATCATTGCCCAGATCATCCTGAAGAAGGAAGCTTCGGTCAATGTGTTGAATACATTCATTTACATGTTTCGCTTCTATCCTGAGTTCTTCACCCAGTACGTCCGACCGATTATGCTCAAAACTTGGGCGAAGTTTCATAGCAATTGAAAGTCTGACGGCCAGCTCATAATTCGTTCTTGAACAGCATGGATCTCAAGGGAAAAAACATAGTCTTTTTCAGTTTATTCCGGTTCGACGCTGATATCGAGTCTACGGCATTTTTTCTGGCCCGGCAGCTTGCGCTGGAAAACAATGTGTACTACTTCGACAACGCCTATACCTTCAATGATTGGGTCAAGAAGAGAAAAACGCCTGCGTTCCGGACGAGACAGGGCAAATTCGGGCTCTTTTCGGATGAACCCATCGCTTATCCCGGCAGCTCTATCGAGATCCATATCCTGCCCGTGTTACTGTCCATTCGCTTTTTGCCCGAAGGTAAAATTTACCGCACCCTTTTAAAATTCAACGAATACCTGATCCGCACTAAAATCCGCCATATCCTCAAGAAGAGGGGGGTACATGATTTTGTCTTTATCAACTCTTTTAATTTCCATTTTCCCGGGGTGGCCGGGCCACTGCATCCGCAGCTTACAGTCTACCACTGCCTCGACCCGATCGTCGGTGATTTCGACAGGCGCCACGGCCTGATTTCGGAGAGGCATTTGTCGGAAAACGCTGATCTCATTATTTGCAGCAGCAGGCAATTGTTTCAGGAGAAACGCACCGTAAATCCCGAAACCTATTTTGTGCCCAATGCTGCCGATCTGGAACATAGCCGTCGTGCCCTGGACCCCGGTTTGCTACCGTCGCCTTTGTTGGCCAATGTACCGCACCCCATTGTTGGTTATCTTGGCAGCATCGAACACCGGATGGATTTTTCCCTGTTGACACACTTGGTCCAGCAACATGCCGACAAGAGTTTTGTGCTGGTCGGGCCGATCTATGCTGCCATACCGGAAGTTTTGAAACGCGCCCCCAATGTGTATTTTCCCGGTAAAGTTCGTTTCTCTGATGCGCCTAGTGTCATGAAAGGATATGATTTATGCATCATTCCATTTAAAAAGGATGAGCACAGTGCATCGATTTTTCCTTTGAAACTATTTGAATATTTGGGGGCAGGAAAGCCGGTAGTCATCTCTGACTTCAACCCCGATCTGGCGGATTTTACCCTCGGCTCTGTGGCGATGTGTGCCACTCCGGCTGCTTTCGTAGAAGCCATCCAGGAAGCTTTGGACAATGACTCCGACGAGCGGAGAGCGGAACGAATCAGCGTGGCTTCGAAGAATACCTGGAAGCAACGGGCCAAAGACTTCTCCGGCCTAATTGCTACGGCGCTTGCGCAACAAACTGTGGGGAAACCATAGCTTGCAACTCCCGCAATCCGGCTATCAACTCCTGTTCAAGTTCACATATTTTTTCCAGTAAGTTATCAGGGAGTGAATTAGCATTTAAGGCTTTTTCGATATCCCTGAATTTATTCGCCGTCGAGAGCAGGGCTACTGAAATCAAAGAAGAGCGCAATTCGTGAATAAGTTTACATAGCTTGAGATAATCTTTCTCGTTTTCCGCTTTATAAATTTGCTCGTAAAGTACCGGGCTGCTGGTTTCCAGCAGTTCGATCAGTTCGTCTCGAAGCCCTTCGTCATCCGCCGTAATCTCCTTCAGATAATCGACATCAATCAGCGATTCTCCCGCGGGGAGTGTCGAACTATTCTCTGATTCGTTTGTGGTCAAAGGTTTCGTCTTCTGCGTAAGACTGATTACTTCCCGAAAGAGATCGGCCTCTTTGAAGGGTTTTGAAATATAGCCATTGGCTCCTATCCGGGTTCCCTCATCTTTCTCGCCTACCATAGCGTGGGCGGTTAAGGTAATGATCGGGACGTCGAGTCCCAGGGTATTCCGGATTTCCTTAATAGCTGCATAGCCATCCATGACCGGCATTTGCACATCCATGATCACGACATCATATGACTGAGTTTTCAGTTTTTTGATGGCTTCCAAGCCGTTATTAACGATTGTTATATCGGCACCAGCTCGATCAAATATAGCTTGTATGAGCTTTTGGTTAAGTAAGTTATCCTCTGCCACAAGTATATTGAGCGAGGCCAGATGGCAAGGCGATGAATTTTCCAGATCGTTAAATTCAGGACTAACCTGGTCTTCCAGAATGATAAAATCGAACTCAATGGTGAATTTCGTTCCCTTGCCAAGGGTACTTTCAAGCCTCAAATCTCCCCCCAGAAGTTTTACCAAGGCCTTCGTAATGGAGAGCCCCAAGCCCGTACCTCCGTATTTGCTCCTCGTATTTTCGGAAGCCTGGACAAATCGGTTGAAAATTTGCTTCTGTTTGTCCTTCGGAATTCCAATACCGGTGTCTGTTACTGTAAACTGAATGCGCTGAACGTTTCTTCTGATTTGTCCGAGTGGCATTACGTCAAGCCTGACGTACCCCTTTTCAGTGAACTTGACAGCATTCCCACAAATGTTCAGCAGTATTTGGGTAAGCCGTAGTTTATCTGTGAGAATGGCATAGGGCAAATTGTGAGAAAAATGTTGCTGAAAGGAAATATTCTTCTCGGTTGCTTTTTGCTTGACAATGATCCCGACCGAATCAATGATTTCCCGGATAGAGGTGGGGCCTTTGTCGAGAAGGATCTGGTCAGCTTCAATTTTAGAAATATCCAGCAAATCATCGATCAGTTCCAGGAGATTGCGACTGGCTACCTGGATATAGCCGACGTACTCGCCCGTTTTGCCGCCTGTACCTTCTTGTATCAACCGATTGGTGAAACCCAGAATGGCATTCAGCGGAGTGCGAATTTCGTGACTGACATTGGAAAGGAAAACGTCTCTCGTCTTGACCGACTGCTCTGCAAGATTCCTGGCTGCATTGAGGTTCATGGCATAGGCCTCTTGCTCAGTAACATTGCGAAAAATCGAGATGGCGCCCACGATTTCCCCGTCCAATTCGTAGATGGGTTCGACATTGGTTTCTACCTTAATTACTTCTGTTCCCTGTTTAATATCAATCCTGTTGCCGATGGCCTTGTTTCCCGCGAGACCCTGGCAAATGGGCAAATCATCGCTCTTGAACTTTTCGCCTTGCGTCAGCGGATTATTGAGCGTCGTTTCGGCAAGCAAATCATCTAGATTTTGAATTTTTTTGTTTTTGGGCAGGCCTAACATGATGCGCCCCGAAAGGTTGATGAACGTGACCTCTTTCCTGGGGTTGATAACCATTATACCGTCCGGAATAGCCTCCAGATATTGATTGAGCAAACGTTCCTTTTGAAAAATCTGACGTCTGAGAGCGAGCTGTTTTTTACGGTCTATAAACAGCAGATACAGCGACAAAAGCGTAATGCCAAAGCCGGCGATACCCGTGATGATAATATACATCGTGGCTCGCTGCCGGTTTCGATTGAACTGATTCCGACGGGCAGTTAGATCGATTTCAGCTTGCTCTTCAAATTCTTCGATTTCGCTCTTTATTTTTTCAAACAACAAACTTCCTTTCCCGCTATTAATGAGGTCGAAGGCTGATTGTGCCCCGCTCGTTCGGTAGGTATCAAGTACAGACTCTGAAAAATGGACGAGCTCTTCTGTAGCAGCCATCATTTCTTTGATACGAATCCTCTGGGGCGCGTCATCTTTCGACAGCTCCAGAAGAATATTGCTGATTGAGGTCAGTTGAGAGCGGGAGCTATTAATTCCCGTCAGTAGCTTTTCGTCCTTAGTGATCAGGTACTCACGCAGATCATAATCAATTTCTTTTGTGACCTGCTTGTACCTGGAAACCTGATTGACCACATAAGTCGTGTTGGTGACCAGTAAGTTCTGCGATGATAGGTGGCCGAGATTTTTATAGGCATAGGAAAGGGCCAGTAGTATCAGCAACATTCCAAGGGAAATGCTGAAATAGGATACCATTCTTCTGTCCAGACTGCTCATATGAAATATAACTCCAATCAGTTGAGATTTACTACTTTTTTGAAGGCCCGCTTTTCATTCTGCCTGAGCTCTAAGATATACTCCCCTGCGGGCAGTTTCGACAGATCAATAAAATGATCGATTTTCTTAGTTCCGGCGGGCAAAGTTACTTGTTTGTGGAGGTGACCGGACGATGCACTGAAAATATTGATTAAAACTTCACCATTTCCTTCGTTATTCACCCTTACCCGAAATTGTCCGTTGATCACCGGATTAGGATACACGATCAATTCCAACTGCGCATCCAAAGGATTTACTCCGGTAACCAGTGTGGGCGGCGTGTCAGGTGGGTCAAGCACGACAAAAACTGGTGTCTCTCCCACTTCGATCCTGGCTTTGCCGTTCGTAATCGTAACGTCGGTCCACGCCATGTCGTCACGGCCCGCCGTTGGACGGTAAACTCGAGCCACGCTTGCATTTCCGGTTGGCAAATCGTAAAGCGCAGTGCGGCCCACTTCATCCGGCACTACAAGAGCATACATACGAGTTCCCTGCGCTGCATACTCGTCTACAATGGGATTCTGATTCAGGGTGCGCACGTAGTAGTAGGCGCCGAATAAGTTTTTGGTCTGGCGTAGATAATCAGCCGCCGGGCGTCGTGTTCCGTTGGTATTCAGGAGTCCGGATGTCGAAAACATGGTTCCGGACTCGTTGTCATCATACATTTGATAAAAAAACACTCGCTGAATCCCGTGCCGCGCCGAAAACAAGGACGTTCGCAGGATCCAGTCGGCCTGGGTGATCAGGGGCGACTTTTGGCCTATAGGAATGGCTTTAATCGGACTTTGCTGATTTATGTCGAAGCCTGTTTCAGTGATCCATACAGGAAGTCCATCGCATAGTTCATCCGATACCCGGATAAAAGCGTCTGCTATTGCTCCGGCATTGGATCTTTCAGGAGCCGCACCACGCGTGGAAGTACCACTTTGGGAAGAGGAGGCATTATCGGTATAAATGTGGTAGTTGATAACGTCCCAGCAAAGATTCACCTGACCGTTGGCTTTGTAACCCCGGAACTCCTTACACCAGTCAACCATGGCCCGGACGTAATCGGCTCCGGAAACCAGCCCGCCGATGACGACCTTCATGTTTGGGTCGGCATTTTTCACGCCGACGCCCGCTCCCATGCTATTTTTATGACCATCGTAAAAGGCGGACATGTTGGCCGCGTACTCCCGGGCGGTTTGGTAGGCTTTTCTCCCTTTCCACCATTTGTCCCTTTCATTGTCACACTCGATATATTTGATCAGGTCAGTGCCTATCCTTACCGTATTTGGCTGATCACCGGGCCAGCGAGGTTTTTCATAAACACTAAGCAACTTGGGGTCGACCCCTTTGTTGCTCCCATAGCGGGCAGCGTATTGAAAAGCGACTCTGGCCTGTTCGAGGTAGGAGGTGGGGTTGTCGAAAGGGCGCCCGTAACGTACAGGGACGTTCTCGGCGTCCCGCTCTGCCGCCGGATAGGTGGCAAGCATCCAGTCGGGCAGCGTCTTAAGACAGGCCAGTACTTCGATACCATCAGCTTTGCACCGCTCGTAAATCTTGTCATAATGCCACCCACCGCTCAGAGTGGGGCTGTACGAGAAGACACCTTCGGTGGATTCCAGCCTTTGCCAATCCATGTAATGTCGGATCCCGGAGAAACTTTTGGCCAGTTCCATTTTCGGCTCCACAATTTGTGAAGGAAGGTCTGGGTCAAGGAAATTCCATTCATAAGCGTTTACTCCCAGCATATCGCGGAGTTTTATGGGGCGGACTGTCGGAGTTACTGGTGGGGAACTACCGGGCTTGTAGTCACCATACAGTTCAAGTTCGGTGGGAAGACCACCTTGAATGGTCAGGACGAGATACCTTATATTTTGTACCGGGGTGTCCAGGCTGAATTTTGCATCCCCGCTGGCTTTGCGGTCGGGAGAAGGACCAACCCAGTCATTGTAAATGCTGCCCGTAAATGTAGCGAGAGGGACCCGTTTCCAGTCCGAAGTAATCACTGAGAGACGGGCTGGTTTATTAACAAAAGTGTCCTCGAAATCAAACATTCTAATGTGATCGATGCTCATACTTTCGCCTTCCCGCAGCGGGTAATAGGCATCATAAGTATTGAGTACCAGCCCGTACCCCAGCTGGACGTTTTTCTGGGTCTCCCCATCGAATAGTCCGGCCAGATTGCTGGTCGTGTTATTGAGGATGTACCATCTTGTGGGGTCAATGGGAATCCGGCGGGCCGGATCAAGGGCGGCTTTGGACGCAGCTTCTTGGCTATTGGCTGTACCTTCGGCAGTAGAGCAGGTAACGATTCCGAAATGGGAAGCTGTGGTGATCAGCACCAAGCCCAGCAATAGTGTGACTTTTAACAAAAAGTTAAAGACTTTATTCATGATATTGTAGTGTGTGCGCTGCAAGCCAATAGCTTATGACTTGAAAACTATACTGCTAAGATGGTGATTTTTTGACAAATTCTTCTACTTGTGTCAACTTCGCCAACTCTGAATTTGAAAAAAAAACCAGTCGGATACCGATGCTGTGCGAATAGGTCGAAGAGGGCAGGCCGATTTGGCGTCCGGTCAAACATACCGTAGTTATGTACGCCGACCAGAGGAAGAAAGTCCATTTACACCCCCGCAAATTGCTTTGAATAAAAGCGAGCCTTGGCAAATTTATCGTTGCAGGGGATAGTTAGAATTAGAAAGGTACTTCAGCAGTACTCCACAAAAAGTACTGCGATCTTTAATCACATAAAATAACTCACTTCCTACCCATCAGGTAATCCCGATTCATCTTGAAGTGGCGGTATAGATTACGGGCTGCGGTAACAAAAATATTGTCGGTCTGCCGCCAAAATTCCCGGCTGATGGTACTTGGCTCTTCGCTGCTGTTGCTTTGGGTCAATAAGTCCTGATACGCCTCAAAAAAAACACCTTTCCCCTTGTTGTGTAAAAAGGACATCATCATCAGGTACTCGGTCTTGTCAGGCCGAGTGTCTTCCCTGAACCTTCCGAATTTTTGAAAAAATGTGGAACGCCGCAGGTGGGGATGGTCACTGTACATAAAGAATTTCCGATAACCCGCCTTAAAAGGACTGAACTGCATTTCGGCAAATCCATCGCCGATGGGACGCAGGTAAGGATACTTAAAGTAGGCGTAAAAGCGGGCGATGTCCATTTCGGGGTTTTCTTTGAGGATGGACAAGGCCTTCGACAAAGCTGGGACAAAACTGGGGTTGGGCACAAAGTCCTCTTCGATGAAGAGCGTATACTCTGTTTTTACCGCATCTTGCCCTTTATTGAAATTATGCCCCATACCCATGTTTTTTGGTACGGTGAGCAGCGTGAAGCCCTTCTCTCGTTGCAGGTTTTGCAGCTTTTCGACGTGTTCCGGGCGGCTGCCATCATCAGTGACGATGATGTTGCCGAATTCCAGACCCAGTTCGTCAACCAAATGTACGAGCCTCGCCAGCGACTGGCTACGATTGTAGTGAGAAATCAATAGCGTGATTTCGGGAAATGAGTGTGTGTGCATTGGTGCGGTTTAATAAATCATTACAGCTTCCAATCAAGATACTACTCCAAACTGGCGTTTGACCCGCCTTATAAATGCTTTGGTGAGGCCGCCATCGTCCATAAGCCGCCTAGAAGAGGTAAATACCCGGGCCTTTGGGTGCGTCACCCAGGATAGTTTTCCTGTTTTCATTAAATTTATAGCCATTCGGCCATCTTCGGAATCGTTGACAAAATCACTGCCCGATACCTGGTCTGCGTACACACGGTTGCCTTTTACGAGAAAGCCCCCGTTACGAAGACCAGTTTCGGTGACTAAACCCATGTTAAACCCATAGACGTTCAGGTATTCTTTGTTCATTCTGCGATAGCGAATGAGCAAGCTGCCGATTGATTCGTAAAGCCAAAGCCCCAAGCGGCTTTGCCCCTTGGGAGGGAGAAATGAATAGATACCGTAAACTCCGGTGACTGCCTCGCTGTCCTGCATTGGCTTTACCATCAGATCAATCCAATCAGGAGGGTAAAGAGTATCCGAGTCGGCACAAAGGTGATACTTGCCTCTGGCATTTTCCAGCCCAAGCTGTCGGGCATAGGGTGTCCCTTGCACAGGCTGCTGGACACTTTTTACACCAAGAGTGTCAAGGACTTTCTGCGTATCATCCGTCGAGTTATTGTTGACTGCAATAATTTCGACGGCAAGCTTGGAACTGGAAGCCGCTAGGGAGGATAATGTCCGGTAGATGTTATTTTCTTCGTTCCAAACGGGAATGACCACACTGACTTCCGGATCGGAAGAATTGAAACGCTGGAGAGCGTTTTGAATGTTGCTTATTTCCCCAACCGACAAATCTTTGAACTGCTTATCCTCAAATAAATGAGGCCTGACCCATTGTGGTAATGAAAATAAGCTCATAATCGACGGATTTTTTCCTGGGTTTGATTGGCTGCTTTTCTCTTCGATTTATCCCACGCGGCGCTCTGATTACCAAAAAAGTAACGTCTGATTCCCATCACGACCGCGTAGTTCATCATACAAAAGTAATAAGGTACAAAGAGGATTTTACTCTTTACCTTTTTATTTTCCAAAAACCAACCCGCCAGGGCCATACAGTAAAAAAGCAGCTGGGCTGAAAGTAGAATCGCGTATGGCTTTTCACCCGTGGCTATGACAATGAGCAGGTTGGTAATCAATGCCAGTATCATCAGGAAAGGAGCCACCGTCCAGCGCAACACCCGGTGACTGATGTACTGGAAGGTGAGCAGCGGGTTCCGAAACGGGTTGGCCGCTTCTTTCAGCCTACTAATGGACTGGATTCCTCCGGCGGCAATTCTGATTTTCCGCTTCAACTCTTCGCCGATGTTCTCGGACGATAACTCTGTGGCGTACGCTTCGGGCTCGTATACGATACGATAGCCCCGCTGCGCGATTTGCATCGATATCATGAAGTCGTCCAGAATGGTATCGTCAGGAACATCCTCATACAGCGACCGCCGAACGCTGAACAATTCGCCCGCTGCCCCCACTACGGAGTGGAGTTCTGAGTCCCACTTTTTCAACGTAGACTCGTATTTCCAATACATGCCTTCACCAGCCGTCGCATCCGCATCTTCTTCTATCCTGACGCGCTTTTCGCCCGAAACAGCTCCTACTGTTGGGTCTTGATAATGTCTGGCCAGGAGCAGCAGGGCGTCTTTATTGAGAAAAGTGTTGGCGTCGGTAAAAACTACTACCTCCGCCTCTACCCGCTGCATGGCCCGGTGAATGGCGTGGATTTTGCCCTTCCGCTCCGGTGAGTGCATAAGCTCTACGTCTGGATAATCACCTACCACCTCCGGGGTGCCATCGGTTGATCCGTCTGTAATAAAAAGCAAAGACAACTTTTCGGCGGGATAACGCAACGCGAGGGTGTTTTCAATTTTAGCCGTCATAATGTCGGCCTCATTGTACGCCGCAACTACCAGCGTCAGCGAAGGATGACTACCCTCGGGCAATGCCATCGCACCCCTTTTGCCTTTGATCAAACGTCTCACCCGAACCAAGCCAAAAAGTACCAGCCCATAGCCGACATACGCGTAAAGGACCGTAAAAGCTGAAACCCAAAAAAGAATTTTCATCCGGTTATAGTGGATATCCCAGGTCGGGACTGTCCGGTTTGTGGGTAAAATGCCAGCGTATGGCACTAAAAAATACCTTGATGAACCCGTATTCCCTGTTTTTGAGGTAAGTCAGCATATTTCGGGGTGTTACGACAAAAGCGTAGTAGGCACAAAATCCCAGAAAGGCCAGTGGAGAGGCGTGTTTGCGCATGAACAGGATGCGGTTGCGGGTCATGAAGTACTCCTTCAATGCCGACCGTTTTCCCACTGACACGGATTCTTTGTGGTAAATAGCGGCGTCAAGATTAACGTACAACTCATAGCCCGCTTTTTTTATTCGCTCCCCCCAATCCAGTTCTTCGTAATACAGAAAATAGTTGGTATCCATGAGTCCGGCCTTTTCGGTGGCTGTCTTTCTGACCATCATGGCGGCACCATGAACGTAGCCCGTTTCGGTGCTCACACCATTGTATTGTCCAGCATCGGTTTCATATTGCCCGACACATTTGTTTCGGCCCGTCAGGAAATTCATAGCTGTGTAGCCCGCATACTGAATGAGATGGCGATCCTCTGCGTAAAGTATTTTGGGAGAAACCATGCCAGCTTTCGGATGAAGTTGGAATGTCTTGACCAGGGTTTGGATCAGGCCGTCCGTAATTTCGGTGTCGTTGTTTATCAGGAAATAGTAGTTTCCCCGGGCTGCAGCTATGCCTAAATTATTGCCTCCGGCAAAACCCAAATTTTCCTCCGACCGAATAAACGTAAAATCTGGAAAACGCGCCCGCCAGTCGGTTGTCCAATCCTGCCGGCTCCCGTTGTCCACCACAATGACTTCGATGGCAGGATGTGTATTGAATTGTAGAATGGATTGGAGGAGCTCTTCCGTGACGGCGGGTTGATTGAAGTTCACAGTGACGATCGAAACCAAATCCATGAGTGTGTGCCTTACGGTGAAAATGCCTGTATCCGCCAAAAATACAAATAAAGTTCAGGAGATCATTTGTCGGCGACTGATATAGCTTATTTGCTGTCCGATACCCTGCCACCCGCTCGTCGGGCAGTTTTTCTTTACATTTAATCCGCCGCTGTTTTGAGTATTTATTACAGTTTTTTGGTTTCTTATCTATATAATCAGAAAAGACTATGAGCTCAAAAAACGAAAATCGAAGAAAATTTCTGCTTCATTCCGCGCAATCAGCGGCTGGGTTAATGATGGTGCCACTGATCGGCAAAGCTGGCGATATACCTGCCGAACCTACTGAAGCGTCACAAACAAATCGGCCTTACGTCGCTCCGCGCATCAAATTCGCCGTCATCGGCATGAACCATGGCCACATCTACGGACAGGTCAATGCCGTCGAGCGGGGTGGGGGAGAGCTGGTGGCTTATTATGCCAAGGAAAAGGAGTTGATGGATGACTTTAAAAAACGCTTTCCCAAGGTCAAGGCGGCAGCCAGCGAACAAGAGATTCTGGACGATAAATCAATTCAGCTGGTTCTGAGCGCCGGCATCCCACAGGAGCGTGCGCCGCTGGGCATCCGGGTGATGAAGAGCGGGAAAGATTACATGTCCGATAAGCCGGGCATCACTTCGCTGGCGCAGCTGGCGGAGGTCCGAAAGGTGCAGAAAGCCACCAAGCGGATTTATTCCATCATGTACAGCGAGCGCTTTGAGAACAGGGCAACCGTCAAGGCAGGCGAGTTGGTGAAGGCGGGGGCCATCGGAAAGGTGGTTCAGACCATCGGCCTTGGCCCGCACCGCATGAACCCCAAGTCGCGGCCCGACTGGTTTTTCAAAATGAGCGATTACGGTGGCATCATCACCGACATCGGTTCGCACCAGTTCGATCAGTTCCTGTTCTTTACGGGAAGTACCGAGGCGCATGTCGTAGCTTCGGAGGTGGGTAATGTGGGCCATCCGCAGTATCCGGATTTGCAGGACTTTGGCGACGTGATGGTGCGCGGCAACGGTGGCATGGGCTACGTGCGCGTGGACTGGTTCACACCCGATGGCCTGAAAAGCTGGGGCGACGGACGACTGACCATTCTGGGAACGGAGGGCTTTATCGAGATTCGTAAGAATGTAGACATCAGCGGTAGTCCAGGGGGAAATCACCTGTTTCTGGTGGATAATAAGGAGACTAAAACCATCGACACCAGCAACGTGGATTTGCCCTACGGGCGGCAGTTGGTGGACGATGTGATCAACCGAACGGAGACGGCCATGACGCAGGCCCATTGTTTTTTGACGATGGAACTGGCACTGAAGGCGCAGGCGGAAGCGGAGCGGATTAAGCTGTCTTGAAGGTAGTTGAAACGGCTGGCATTTGAGTTTTTTCTACCTCCTGTCGGGGGAAGGGAAAATACCATGGTCAAGTGTATAAAACCGGATATTTTTAGGATAGCGATTATACGCAATCGCTGCTGGATATTCCTCAGCAACGTGAAAGCTATCAATTATCCAATCTTGAGCTGCTTCCAACAGGGTAGTTTTCCAGGTGTGGGTTCCAGTCAGGGCCGGAACCTGAGAGAAAGCCTCATCAATACCACGGCCAATTGCCTTCACAATCGCCTCTTTCCTGGTCCATAACTCGTAAAAACGGACTGTCGACTTCCCATCAGCTTCAATGTACTCTTGCTCTTGTGCACTGAAGCTGATGGGAATCATCTCTGTGAAAGCGAAATCAGGCTTTATTTCTTCCACATCAATGCCCACGCTATACTTGCCAATAGCCAGTAAGATCCAGTTTCCTGAATGAGTAGCGTTTACGTGCCAACCGAGACTATCCGATAATTCAGGTTTGTTTCTCAAACCCTTAGTCAGGTGAATGGCCAACGGATTTTGATTGGTGTATCTCCCAACCAGGGCTCTTAAAAGACTTCGTGTATACAGCGAACGTAAACGGTCATCCTTTCGATGGTAGCGTCCACCCCGCTCAATTTCATCCGTGTGAAGCAGTACAGGCCAATCTGGGGGGATAGCGTCCTCTGCATAATAAAATCGAAATACCGCTATATCATCCGTGTATAAACACCTCCTCCAATCGTGCCATTTGACACGTCCATAATTTTTGCATACGATTGAGCTGGGGGCCTGTTGTGCGTGTAAATTTGTGCCTGAGGTACTCATGAGCCATTTTGTTTTTCACGCACTTTCATTCAAAGCCGTTTGAATGATTTGAGCAGTTTCCTGGGCGTGCAACGCTTCAAACATCGTCTTGTGATCGCCGGGTACTTCATAGATCTTCACGCCTTTTAGCGCAAATTGTTTCCAGCCCAGAAACACAAAATCCGCCACGAAGTAAGGGCGTTTTTGGGCTCGAAATAAGGTGACCTGACCCTCAAAAGGCCTGATGATGTGTTTTTGGTACGCGTTTTCCGAAATGAACTCAATCTGATCCAAATGATGCAAGATGGCGCTGTCTGGCTTCGGTTTTTCCCGCAGGCCAACAGCCTCTCCAAATTCTTTAAATTTGCGTTTGAAAAAAGACTTCTGGTAGGCAACCGTTTGCGCGGGATCGCGTATGAAAGAACGAATCACCCAAATCAGCTTGGGAAATTGCCGCCGGATACGCTTGTAAAGGTTGCTGGCATCCAATACCTGGGAATTGATAATTTCGGCATCGGTGTCTAGAAGGCCCAGCAGACGAACGTCTTTATTCATTTCATAAAGAATACGGGCCATTTCTACGGCTACGTATCCTCCAAATGAATACCCTGCCAGCGCGTAGGGACCCGACGGGTTATGTTCAAGTAGTTCGCTGACGTAGAAAGCAGCCATATCATCTATGCTTTCCAGTAACTCATCCTGTCCGTCGAGCCCCCGCCCCTGAAATCCATAGACCGGCTGGTCCGGGTCCATACTATTGGCCACACTGTTGAAATTCATCAGATTCAATCCATGGCCGTGGACGAAGTAAATGGGCATCTTGGTACCTGTCGGTTTGATGGGTACGAGCGATTTCCAGGTGGTTGCCTTTTTATTATTTTGCAGCAATGAGGCTAATTTCTGAACGGTCGGATACTCGAAAAGGGTGGAAAGAGGCAGTCGTTTACCGGTTTCTTGCTCGATTCGCGTCATGACCTGTACGGCAATCAGCGAGTGACCACCGAGCTCAAAGAAATCATCCGTATCGTTGATGGTTTCCAGCTCAAGTACATCCGACCAGATGGCCGCTACCAACGCTTCTTCTCTGGATGGTGGCCGAACTTCCGCCGGATTCGCCAATTTGTTTTCGCTTTCCGGTTTAGGTAGTGCCTTTTTATCAATTTTCCCGTTGGGCGTGAGAGGTAGTTGGGGCAGGACGACGAACTCGGTCGGCACCATGTAATCCGGCAACAAATCCATTACCCGCTGCTTCCAACTTTGTATCCGCTCATTTGATGCGGTCGGTACGTTGTGGGTGAGTGAGTCAGGGGTAGTTTCTGGCACCACATAGGCGGCAAGGTACTGGAAGCCGGGCCGATCCTCACGGGCTACTACTACGGCGTCTTTGATATCGCTATTCGCCAGTAGGGCATGCTCAATTTCGCCGAGCTCAATGCGATACCCTCTGATCTTGACTTGCTGGTCCATTCGGCCCAAACAATGAATCTCACCCGTGGACGTCCATTTGCCCAAGTCGCCGGTGCGATAAAGCAATCCATCGCCAAACGGGTTATTGACAAATTTTTCCGCATTCAGCTCGGGTCGATTGTGATATCCACGCGCTACGCCGGCCCCGGCGATGGTGATTTCGCCTACCGACCCGATGCCCAATTGTTTTCCGGTATCATCCAGAATGTACACCTGAGTATTATGAATAGGCCGGCCAATGGTAATTAACTGATCAGATGGAAGAATCTGCTTACCAGTCGAATAGATGGTTGTTTCCGTTGGTCCGTACATGTTCCACAGCGAAGCGCAACGAGCCATGAGCTTTTGGGCCAGATCTTTCGACAGGGGTTCTCCACAGCATAGCACCTTTACCGGCTGGGGTGTTTCCCAGCCAGCCGCCAGCATCATTTTGTAGGTAGCGGGTGTAGCCTGAATCATTGACACCTGCTCATTTTGAACCGCTTCCAGCAGCAGGCGACCATCTCGGGTAGTTTCGGTGTCGGCGAGCACGAGCGTCGCTCCGACCAGCAATGGCAGAAACAATTCCAAACCGGCGATATCGAACGAAATCGTTGTGACCGCCAGCAAGCGATCGTCCGGCGTGATACCCGGCCAGTCGATCATGCTCGTTAGCAGGTTGACCAGGTTTTGATGCTCAATCAATACCCCCTTGGGCCTACCCGTTGAGCCGGAAGTGTACAAAATGTAGGCTAAATCGTTGCTCTCGGTGGAAATGGCCGGCTCACTTCTGGTCAAACCAGATGATCCGGCCAATGCTTTTTCCACCTCCACTTCTACGATTGCCATATTCAACCGACCGGCATATTTTTGCGTTGTAATGACCATCCGGGCCGAAGAATCGGTCAGCATGTAGGCAATCCGGTCGTGTGGATAGGCCGGGTCAAGGGGTAGGTAAGCTGCGCCGGCTTTCAGGATAGCCAGCAGCGAAATCAGCATTTCGGGTGAACGGTCGAGAACCACCCCAACGATGTCGCCTTTTTGGATGCCACTCTCTACCAAGTACCCAGCTAACTGGTTGGCTGTTTCGTGCAAACGCTGGTAACTCAGCTTTTGGTCCTGAAATTCAAGGGCGATTTTTTCTGGAAACTGCGCTGCGGTTTGGGCCAATAGTTGGTGGAGCGGCGGCTGTTGCGGAGCGGGCGCCGATTCTTCCTGAATCAGCGTTTCCGCCTGTATCAGCGATTTCACCTGTATCAGCGATTTCAAGGGCTCATTGGTCGCAGCCCAGTTCAAGGCATCAACACGTATAGACGGGCTTGCTACGACTTCACGGAGCAGATTCTCAAACCCAGCCATCATCGCGCGAATGGTTTCAGGTTTGAATAATTGGGTATTGTACGACCATTCCAAAGTCAACGATTTCTCGGAACCGGACGCATTCACAAACAACTCAAAATTTTCGTACGCCCGCGGATTACTCATCAGTTGATAATCCAACCCGTAAAAGTTGACGCCATCGGCCAGGCCCATATCGACGTTGAAAATGACCGGTACCAGTGGGATCCGTGATGGGTCGCGGGCGATGGCAAGTTTTTTCAACAAACTACCAAAGGTAAGTTGCTGATGATCGTAGGCATCGATCAATTCGGATCTACGTTGCTTCAGAAAATCTATAAACCGTATTCCTTCCGGCAGATGCGAACGCAGGGGTAACAAATTGACGCAGTGCCCAACGAGTCGGTAGTCGCCCGTCACGGATTGCCCGGCGGCCGGTAACCCAATGCTGATGGTCTGCTGACCAGTCAACCGGTGTAGCCATACATCAAAAAGCGTCACTAACGTGGTGACAAAACTACATCCGGCTTCGCGGCCCCTGTTTTTCAGGGCGGCTACCAACGTTTCGTCCAGAGTAAAGTCCAGTCGATGACTTTTGTAAGTACGGACGCGTGGACGAGGAAAATCAGTCGGCACATCAACTATAGGAACGCCTGTTTGATAGAGATCTAGCCAGAACTTTTGAATCTGTGCGTATTCTGGACTTCTTTCAAATGAATTTTGGGCATCGGCAAAGTCGCCATACAGAACTGGTTCGGGTAAATCGACGAATTGGTTCTGAACGTTTGCCGAATACAATGCGCTCAAATCCTGCATTAAAATGCCAATCGACCAGCCATCGCAGACGATGTGATGGGCAGTCAGCACCAGGTACGAATCATCCGCTGAGATCGTCAGCAAAGCCGCCCTGAACAAAGGACCCTGCAACAGATCAAAGCAGTACTCAGCCTCCTGCCGTAGATAATCGGCCACCGCTTGGGCCTGTTCAGTTGGCGTTTTTTGGGTATAATCTTCGAAATGCACCGCTACAGGCGAGTCACGGAAGATAATCATCTTCCGGCCATCGGCACTGAAAGCGGAGCGCAGCGACTCATGTCGCTTAACGAGCATCCGTATTGATTCTTCCAGGGCAGCCCGCTCGGGAACGCCCCGAAAGCGCAAAGAAACGGACTCGTTGTAGGCCCGGTTGGCATCATCGCCGCCCAATGCGCAGGCCGTCCAGATTTCCAGCTGCGGCTCAGTGCTCAGCGTCAACCGGTCTATTTCAGGGCCCTCAAATGGGTTGAATTCTAGCGAAGTGGTGGTGTCAGATAGGAGGGAGTCGACCATAAGAGCCTATTTTGTTCCGATTTGCAAATATTTTCCGGGCCTGTCCGGGTCAGCCAAGAACCAACCCGGATTACCTGCCTGGTCCCGGCCTAGCTTAGCCCCCGGAGCCGGTGGTCGATTTAACTCATCTGTCTCCGGTAACATGGCCTTAAAGAAGCCAGCTTCAATCATTTGCGCTAAGCTTTCACAAAAAAGCTGGATCACCCGCTCAATTTCTTCGTCCGTCATGGCCTCAGTTATAAAGCAGGGAAAGCCGTCCCAAATATGAATGCCTTTTTCCCGCATCAGCGTGAACAATAGCTCACTGTAAGCAATTTCCTGATGAAATTTTATTTTCCAAAGCGAGCCAAATTGCGCGACAAAGAGCGGTAGTTGCTGACGCCTGAATTCGGTGTTGAGCGCGTCGGCGAGGCGCTCAGCCTTAGCAGTCAGGCTACGCTGCAACTGCGGGCCTTGCTGTTTCAGGTGACGCAACGAAGCCCGGGCGGAGGCCAGCGCCAGAGGGTGACGCACGAACGTTCCGGCAAAGTACGTGACGCCCACTTCCGGGAACGACCGATCCCCATAGTCCCAGAATCCCCCGTCGAGCGAATCCATGAACCGTTTCTTTCCGGCAATCACCCCGATGGATAACCCGCCTCCCACCACTTTTCCGTACGCCGCCAAATCGGCTTGAATACCGAACAAACCTTGCGCTCCGGCCGGGTGCATTCGGAAACCGGTTATTACTTCGTCGAAAATGAGCACGGTTCCGGTGGCTTCGGTTACGGTGCGTAATTCCTTCAAAAAGTCAACGGGTCGGAACTCCGGACGTCGGCTCTGCACGGGTTCTACCAGAACGGCAGCAATATCCTGCGCCCGTTCGCGGATGATTTCCAGGCTTTCCTGGGTGCCATAATCCAGAATCAGCATGTTGTGTACAGCCTGCGGCATAATGCCCGGAGCAGCCGGAAACGACTTTAATTTCTTGCTTCCACGTACGATCACCTCATCGATGATACCGTGGTACGATCCGGTAAAGGCCACAATCAGCGATCGGCCCGTTACCGTTCGGGCTATGCGCATGGTTCCCAAAACAGCTTCCGAACCTGTATTACACAATGCGGCCCGGTCGGAGCTGGTCATATCACAAAACAGCTCACAAACCTCGCCCGCCAATTCGTGTTGGGGGCCGACCTCAAAGCCATCGTCCACCTGCTTGTGCAGTGCTTCTTTTATAAAATCGGGTTGGTAGCCAAACATGTTCGAGCCAAACCCATTGAGCATATCGATGTACTCGTTCCCATCGATGTCCCACAACCGACTGCCTTTTGAGCGATTGACCACAATGGGATACACCAATTCTTTCGTCAGCGGCTTGAAGCCCGACACCACACGGGGATCAGCCATGTGCGGACGGTGCTTCTGCGTGTAGGACTTGCTGCCGGCAGTCTTCTTCGTGTATCGTTCGGTCAATCGATCGAGAAAATCCTGTTGTGGAGCAGTCAGTTCCGTCTCCTGCCGTTCGATTCGTGCGGCCGCGCCAAAAGGCTTTTTAATTTCAACCGCCTCTTCGGCGGTCAGATCGGTTGCGGTGACGGCCGAAGCCTCTCCATTCGAAAGTCCGTTCGCCTGTTGTTTTCCGTTGACGTGATCATGGCCTTGAACAACCGCAGCCGGCGCGGACAGCGGCAGGGCGGGATTAGTCCCCTGTAGCAAGGCAATCTGCTGCGAGAGTATGTGCAATTGTTGCGCAATCAATCCAATTGCCGGATTGGCGCCCCCCTGGTTCGTAGCGTAGTTGATGGGCGCAGTCGATGCCATCGCCGGAGCAGGAGTGGCTGGAGCCGATGGCGCGGGCTGATACGCCCCGGCAGGTAGATTCTGATCGAGATAGGCCACCAACAGATTGGGTGATGCGTATTCTTCATTCAGTTGCCGGAAAGTCAATGGAAGACCGAATTCTTTTTTCAGGACGATTGCCACCTGCGTCAACAGCAACGAATCCAGTCCCAATTCAATAAAAGTCTGGTCGGGCCTAACATCCGCCATCTCAAAGCCCGAAGCATCTTCTACGATGGCTTTGACTTTTGCCAGCAAAATATCGTTTCTCATTACTTTCGTTTCTTCGTTGATAAGTGGGACCTCACTTACGGGAGTACTATTCAATGTACTGACAGTGGGAGTACTAACAGTTGGGGGGAGTATCGTGTCAATCCAGCAACGTTTTTTGTCAAATGCATAGGTGGGAAGTACCTGCCTGGACCTCTTTTGTCCGGCATAAAATAGGCTCCAGTCCGGCTCGACCCCATTGAGCCAGAGTTGCCCGAGTGTCTCCAAGACCATCCGGTACTCGGAGGAATCCGCTTTGGGTAGTTTCAGACTGTTCAGGGCCGTCACTTCACGCGAACCGGCCTGCTGCCGAACCATCGTAGTCAATGCCTGCCCGGGTCCTACTTCCAGAAAAACCGATTGGTTGCGCTCGAGCAGGGTTTCGCTTGCGTCGGCAAAGCTGACTTTTTGCCGAAGATGATTTGCCCAATAAACCGGGTCCGTTGCTTCGGCATCAGTTAGGTATGTACCCGTCACCGTCGAAACGACAGGGCGCTGGGGCCGCTGCAATGGCACGCTCTCCACTAGCGCAGTAAAACGCGGTACGATGGGGTCCATCATAGCTGAGTGAAATGCGTGGCTCGTGGGCAGTAGTCGATTAGGTACTTCCTGCAAATTCAGTTGCCCGGCAAAAGAAGCTACCGCATCGTCGGGACCAGCCACTACACATAACCGCTTGGTATTGATGGCCGCAATGGATAGGGTTTCAGGTAGTATAGCCTGCAACGCATTGGCCTCCATCCGAACCGACAGCATACTACCCTGAGGTAATTCGCTCACCATGCGCCCCCGGGCCGCGACTAATTTCAACGCATCGGATAATGAGAAAACCCCGGCCAGATGAGCCGCGACGAATTCTCCGATACTATGCCCGCACAAAATGGTGGGCCCAAGCCCCCAGCTCATCCACAACCGCGCCAGCGCGTATTCAGTCACGAACAGTGCTGGTTGAGTATAGCGCGTATCCGTCAGACGGGCTTGTGCCTCTGCATCAGGCGAGGTGGGGTATACCACATCCCGTAGATCGAAATCAAGTTCACTTTTCAACAATTCGGCGCATTCATCGACCGACTTTCGGTACACCGCTTCATTTTCATAAAGCTCCCGGCCCATGTTGAGGTACTGTGCGCCTTGTCCTGGAAACAGAAATGCCAGTGCACCAGGATGTTGCGTTAAGGTGTTGACAGTTGGATTGGGCAGGGTAGTTAAGGCTTCTGGTACATCAGATGCCACCACAAACTGCCTTTGCTGGAAGCCTGCGCGGGTAGTTTGCAACGTGTAAGCCAGATCAGCCAGAGATTGGTCAGGGTATTGCCGAAGATGATCAGCAAGCCGTCCGGCGTAAGCGGTGGCGCTTTCCGCCGACTTGGCCGACCATGTCAGCAGTTGAAGGGAGCGGCTATCGCCGGACTGCTCCGGTGCGTTTACCGCTTCTTCCAAAACTACGTGGACGTTGGTACCCCCCACACCAAAGGAACTTACCCCCGCTCGGCGTACCTCCTCCGAAGCCCAGTCGGTCAGTTTTGTCGGAACAAAAAATGGGCTATTCGCGAAATCGATGTTGGGATTAGGTCGCTCAAAGCCCAGCGAAGGCGGAATTTGTTTATAGTGCAACGCCAGCGCGGCCTTAATGAAACCCGCCACGCCCGCCGCCTGGGTCAGGTGGCCCATGTTACTTTTGATCGAACCGATAGGGCAATACTGATTGCGTGGTTGGGGCCCAAAGGCCATCATCAAACCTTCCAGTTCAATGGGATCGCCCAGAGGCGTGGCGGTCCCGTGCGCTTCAAGGTACCCAATTGTGGCCGGGTCCACCCGGGCTTCGTCGAGTGCCATCCGTATAGCCGCAGCCTGGCCTTCGGTACTGGGTGCCGTAAAACTACCCTTGCCGCCTCCGTCGTTGTTGACCCCAACCCCCTTGATTACGGCATAAATCCGGTCACCATCCCGTTGGGCGGCTTCCAGATTTTTAAGCAAAACTACCCCCGCTCCGTCACTAAAGACGGTTCCGGTACCATTGGCATCGAACGACCTAGTGTGGCCGTCACGGCTAAACATAGCCCCTTCCTGATACAAATGGCCGCTGTTGACCGGAGCCGTTACACTGGCGCCTCCGGCCAGTGCCAGGTCACACTGGCCTTTGCGCAGGCTTTCGACAGCCTGCGTAATAGCGAGCAGCGAGGTGGAACATGCCGAGTAAACGCTTACAGCAGGTCCTTTCAGATCCAATTGATACGCCGTCCGTGAAGCGATATAATCCTTTTCGTTGACGGTCATGGCCTGAAATGACCCGATCTGGTTGACAACGGCTTGGTTCGGCAGGACGTTGTTGAGGTAGTAGGTATTGTTGCCACATCCGGCATACACCCCAATTCGCCCGGGGTAGAGTTGAGGTAAGTACCCGGTTTGTTCCAGTGCTTCCCAAGCGATTTCGAGGAAGACCCGTTGCTGAGGGTCCATCACTTCGGCTAGTTTTGGCGTCAGCCCGAAAAAGGCCGCATCAAACCCCTGGACACCCTCGATTATCCCGCGCGCTTTTACATACAAGGGGTCCCGTTTGGCCACTTCTGAAATAGAAGCATCCAACTCCTCGAAATCAAAGAATTGAATAGTTTCGCGCCCGTCTTTAAGTACTTCCCATAGTTCAGCAATGGTATCAGCACCAGGAAAGCGGCCCGCCATCCCAATAACGGCCACATCAGCGGATTCAGTGGGTCGTATTCGATCTGATGCAGTTGGCTGCGGTGCCAGTGACTTAGATTCCAGGGCTGCAACAATCCCCGCAATGGTAGGGTACTGATAAAGCCTGGTGATCAGCAAGGTGCGCCCGAGTTGCTGCTTCAAGGCGGCAATCGTTTTTTGGGCTAACAGCGAATTACCCCCTAATTCGAAAAAATTATCATCCAGCCCTACGCGTTCTATGCCCAGGATGGTACCCCACAAGGCAGCCATCTGCTTTTCGAGTTCCGAAACCGGTTCCCGGTACAAAACACCCAGTGCGGGACGCTGGTTACCAGGTTTGGGTAGTTGCTTTTTAT
Source organism: Persicitalea jodogahamensis (assembly GCF_014651615.1). GTDB lineage: Bacteria > Bacteroidota > Bacteroidia > Cytophagales > Spirosomataceae > Persicitalea > Persicitalea jodogahamensis. The sequence goes on from NZ_BMXF01000001.1 coordinate 1,750,820, forward strand.
CGACTTTGCCACTTATCGTTCGGGGAAAATCCTCCATTCGGATAAAGTGCGCGGGTACCATGAAATCGGGTAATTGCTTTTCTACCCCCTTTCGCAATTTTTCCGGGTCAAGCTCATCGGCCGTGACTACATATGCCACAAGTTGCTTCTGCCCGGGAATATCTTCGCGGGCCACTACCACAGCTTGCCGGACACCGGGCTGCCTGGTCAAGGCAACTTCCACTTCCCCGAGTTCAACCCTATTTCCTCTTATTTTTACCTGATCATCTCTCCTCCCATGAAACTCAATGGAGCCGTCGGGCATATAGCGCGCCAGATCCCCGGTTCGGTACAAAGTTGCCGGCCCTTTTTGCGGATGGGTCCAGGATACGAACTTTTCAGCGGTCAACTCAGGCCTCTTGAGGTACCCATCCGCCAAACAAACGCCACTAATCCCAATTTCACCCACTTCACCAGCGGGTACTATCTGGTGGGCTTCGTCGAGAATCAGAACGTCAGCACCCGCAATTGGCTGGCCGATACTAGGTACTTTTGGCCAGTCCTGCGCATCGCCTTTCAGCCGCAGCGTTGTCACCCAGATACTGGCCTCGGTGGGTCCGTACACGTTCATGAGGGTACATTCGGGGCGGGCGGCAAAGAAACGGGCGATCTGAGGCGTTATTTTCAGGAGCTCGCCGCCCGTAATTACTTCCAGGAGGTTGTCCGTAACATCCGGCTCCTCGTCGGCAGCTTCTGCCAGATATTGTAGCACTACGTAAGGCAGGAAAACCCTATGAATACGGTTTTGGCGAATATAATTCAGTAGCCGTCCGGCATCCAACCGGATGCTGTCGTCGATCAGATGAATGGTGCCGCCCGTAATGAGGGGCAGGAATATTTCCTGAAAGGAAGCATCAAAGCTCAGGTGGCAAAACTGCAGCGTCTGAAGCCCTGGTCCGGCAACTGCGTGACCCTGCTGCCAATTCAGCAGATTGGCCAGTCCGGCCTGGCCCAGGCACACGCCTTTTGGTTTGCCGGTCGAGCCTGATGTGTAGAGGATACAAGCCGTGGAGTTACGACGGAGAACAGGCAGGGGATCAAGATCATAATCCAAATCAGCCCTGAGCACAGTCAGACGTAAACCTGCAAAGCAAGCTTCGTCAGTGGCATTGGTCAGGCATACGCTTACACCGGAATCAGCAATTATTTGCTCCAGCCTTAGGGTAGGGTAGGTAGGGTCGAGAGGTAGATACGCTTTTCCGGCTTTGAGAACGGCCAAAACGCTCACTACCATACTTATACTTCGGGTAGTACTTACACCTATTATATCGTCCTGGGGGAACTGGTGCAGAATGGCCTGGGCAAGTTCGTCTGCGCGCTTATTAAGTGCCCTGAAAGTTAACGTTTCGGTTTTGTAAACGATGGCAGTCTGGTCGGCATACAGATGTGCCGCCCCCTCTACCAATTCATGAATTAGCAAAGAATGGAGTTTCATGACATGGGAGGGGGACGAAGAATATACAAAGATATCCGTCCTAATCTAGATTCTTAATGTGTGTATAATCGGGTATTTTCCCCTTCTCAGGCCAAAACCGAAAAGTTTCTTATAACCGGAGTCTGCAGGCTCGATTAAAGCCTACTTGCCTAAACCTAAACACAATAATATGAAATTATATCGGATTTGACATTGCAGGTGCGCATAAAAATCTTAGGATACTTATGCTCTCCAAATACCGGGCAGGCATGGTTACTCGAATAGTTCTATTTCGTCCTCAGCGCCGTTTTTGTATCGTACTAGTAAGTAAGAGAACGGTTATCATCGCATCGTTGAACGAACAGTTACTGAGGCGAAATGTAAACAAGGTAAACTAAGGCGAGTTGGGAGGCAACCATTCCTTCAGGCAAAGCTCCAACTCCGGCATCGACACGTAAATGTCATCTTCCAACCCTGATGCCCAGTCTCCTGTGCCAGCCGGACCGTGATAATACGCCGAGTAACCAAGGTCCAGGGTGTGGGCCAGATACCGGAAGAAACCAGGTGTATACGCGGGAGCGAAGATTTCAAACAGATGGGTATCCGGTTGACACCAGATGATGTTGCTGAAGGATGCCCCGTGCGGGCCAATGATAAACTCGGCATTCTGATATATTTGTACCTGCTCGGTGACGGAACGGGGAGTATCCTCGATAGTTTCAAACCCATAGGTTTGCAGGAGCGCGATTACCGCCGATTCATTCAGGATGCGTCGACGGCCTGATCGGCTCACGTAAATCCGCTTGTGTGGCTTCTCGGTGGGTGGAATCTGAGCCAACACGTACTTACGGAGGGAGAGTATGTCGGCTGTATTAGGATAAAACCAGTGACCTGCATTTGCAAGTACGCACCGTTCAAAAGTTACGTTCGTAGTGCGGCTATCCACCACGTGGTCTGAGTCAATGCCCAACAACGCCAGAAAATCACGCTCGTAGGCGGTGCCAAACAATGGGTAGGATACCAACGCCGCCTTAAATTCGGATTCGGGTAGGGCCTCCTTGATTCGGCATAGTTTGGCGGCTACCAAAAAGACAAAATCATAATAGCCTCCCCACATGACTCCGTCCAAATAATGGCTCCATGGAGCAATCAGCGTTGGCGCAGACCGGGTCTTTCTTTTGATCGGGGGGTAAAGATTACGGTGAAAATCATCCGTGTTAATATCCAGACACAAGAGTTTCCTGCCAATCTGGATACTGCCGTAGGGATACTGTTTCGCAATTTCGGCTGGACCCTCATAAAGCCAGACCGAGACTGCCTGTGTGGCAATCTGTTCAGTCACAAAGTACCTTTTGGCCGGTTGGCCTAAGTCCACCGTTTCGGGTAAGGTAAATGTGTCGGCGGGATGCCTGCTAATCCGATGGCTGTCAAGAAACGACTCGGTTTGGCCGGCGTCCAGAAACGTGACTCCACTCAATCGGTACCGCCAACGGGCAATTGCGGGCCAATACCGTCGACCCCGGCTCTTTAGTGTGCGGAATAGGTGTGTAATCATCGTCTACTTAGTACAGGAAGCAAGGTCAGTTCGCTGATGGTATTGCACTGACTCAGATTCTTGAGTTTGAAATATGTTTCGCGAAGAATTTTTTTCCCTGCTAAAATTGATTCGAAAACTTTGAGGTTCGGTTGGATTCAGGTTATCTGACCGCATAATATTGCATGACTTTGCAAAATACGATGATACGTTAGAAGTCCGCGCTGAAGTCTGTAAAGTAGTACATAAAAATAAAATCAAAGCGTCGCAAAGGAATAGCTATTTGGGAGGTCATAAAAAAAGTCGTTGAGCGCGATTTCGCTCAACGACTTTTTTTATGTTTGGGATTTATTCTTTTCTACGCCATCAAAGCTTTACGAGCGTATTCTACGCATTTGGCCGTTTCCTTAACGGCGTCGGAGCCTTCGGGAATGGGGTACTCGAGTTCGATGGTGACGGGGAATTTGTACTTGTTGTCGCGAATCAGTTGCAACGCGGCCACGATGGGCGTGTCGCCTTCTCCCCAAAATACATTCGCCTGACCGTTTTCCTTCGACTTACGGTCTTTGGTGTGCATACTAAGGATTTGCTGATGCTTTTCTTTGATGAGTGGCAGAGGGTCGTAGCCCGCCGCCACGTAATGGCCCATATCCAGGTTCATGGCATTGTACTTCGACTGTGCCATGGCTTCATCCCAGGCTGTGGGAGTTTGCTGCAGGTGACCGTGATAGGCAACGTAAACCTTGTTTTTGGCCGCAATATCACCCAACCGTTTGCTTTGGGCGGCATCTCTGGGTAGTTCCACGGTAACGTGGGTAGCACCAAGCGCCTTGGCAGCGCGGAGGGCGTAGTCAACTTCGGCGTCGGTATTGTTGGGGCCAAGGGCATTGGGCTTGTAAGCGTAAATGCTGACTCCCGCCTGGTTGTACATTTTCCGGAGCTGTTCAAATTTCTTCATCGACACCGAAGCGCGCCAGGCGGCCAGTTTGCCGTAGTATTCCTCCTGCTCGCGTTTCTGGTCGGCGGTGAGTCCGCCGCGCTGAAAGGAGGGACCTTCGGGTGCACCGGCAAAAGGCTCTCCCGTCGAACCCATCAGCTCGATGGCACTGATGTTGCAGTCTTTACAGTATTGCAAAATACTCTCGGCATCGCTGGGCATGCTCCGCCAGGAGTAGGTGATGGCTCCCACCTGCACACCGTTGAATTTGGAATTGGGCTTGTCCAGATTCCTAATGTAGGCAGGCATACCGAATCCCTTATCATGCAGCAGCGTCACACCGCCCAGGGCCAATGCCGCATTGCCCAGAAACTTCCTTCTTGAAAACTCTTGATCTTTCATATGGATAGGTTTGAATAAAAATCGCCTTCGTTTTTATTCAAAAGATAAGAAAGCCGCGGGCCTAACCTACGCATAGGGAATTATTTAAAATAAAACGCATCGGAGGAGCTGCTTTACCCCGAAATCCAGTAGCCTGAATTTATGACATCAAATCCGTCTGGTTGGCTACTTTCTGAGCATAGTCCACTGCAGTATCGGGCAGAGCGGCCGCCGGGCCAATGACAATTATGGCCGGTGAGCCAACGCCACTGACCTGGGCCAGGGGCAAAATATTGCTGATTTTTCCGGTCACTATTTTCTCGTCTGGCAAAGTACCATTCTGGATGATGGCAATGGGTTCGCTCAGTTTTCCCAGCTCTGAATAGATCTCGACGATCTCAGGTAGTTTGTTGACGCCCATCAACACGACTACCGTCGCGGTGGATTGCGCGGCAAGTACTAGGTCGCTCGATATTTTGTGCGATTTAGTGGTGCCGGTCACGACCCAAAAGCTTTCGCTCACGCCGCGCGACGTCAGCGGAATTCCGGCCAGGGCAGGAACGGCATAGCTGCTGGAAATGCCCGGAATGACTTCGGATTCGATGCCATGTTTGGCGGCATACTCCGCCTCCTCGTAGCCCCGCCCGAATACGTAAGGGTCGCCGCCTTTCAATCGTACGACATCACCGTACTGGTAGGCATATTCAACGATGAGGTAGTTGATCACATCCTGGCTGCAACTGTGCTTGCCGAATCGCTTGCCTACATGGACTTTCACGCAGGATTCGGGGCAATGGTCGAGCAAATCGGGGTGGATCAGGGCGTCGTAAAGTACGACTTTCGCTTTTTGTAAAGCCTTCACACCTTTTAAAGTGATCAGGTCAGGGTCGCCGGGTCCGGCACCTATAAGAGTTAATTTCATTTTTTCTGATTTTCGGACACAGGGTTTCTCTGAGTTTATCAGAAAATTACCTGGTCGTGAAAATTATCACTTCTCCACGGTCAATTATTCGTTGATCAACTGTCCTGCCCATACACCAACTCCTGCAATGCGGGAATTGAGTTTTCGGCCAGTTGTCCGGCGCGGAAGGCTTTCACGTTTTTCAAAAAATCCTCTGCCTTGCCCACAAATCCGCGCGCGAATGCTTCTGTCGGTTCATTCTTATTGATGCTGAACACCAACTGCGAGAACGGCTTGCTATCATCACCGGCTTCGGGATAGAAGGTCTTGCCAAAGTTTTCCTCGAATTCCTTTACCATGCTGTGCTGGGAATTGGTCGAGATGCCTTCACCGATCAGCAGCGCCTTCGCCCCCGTGATGAAGGTATTGTAAGCGTGGTAAATCCCATCGGCCCAAACGCCCTCGGCCAGCATTTCATGAGCCAGAGAAAGCTTTTCGTCCGCTTCAATAAGCGTCGTGCCAACAAGATCGATCATCACGCCCGCGCATTCGCCTACGCCAACTTCGGTTTTGAAAAGCTCATCATGGTCCCAGTCGCGATACTCGTCGTCTTTCACTTCGCTGAGGTCAGCGATGGGTTTGAGGAGCTGATAGAAATAATTCTTGGTTTGCCGGGCGTAGTACTGGTTGAAGTACTCATCCTCGTAAGCGTTATTCTGGTAATCGTCCAGGAGTGTCCGCATCGCTTCGGGGCCGCGCTTGGAGGGTAGTTTGATGACCTTGTCACCCATCTGCCCTTCGCTGTTGGCACCCGTAAATCCACCGCCCAAAATGACCTGCAGAGCCGGAAGTACCAATTTCTTATTCTTGATTGAGCTGCCGTGGAAGCCAATATTGGCCGCGCTGTGCTGGCCGCAGCCGTTCATGCAGCCGCTGATTTTTATCTTGATATCATTATTATAAATCAGGTCGGGGTACTCCTCCTTCATCATCACTTCCAAGGCCCGCGTGATACCATAGCTGCTCGAAATTGCCAGATTGCAGGTGTCCGTGCCGGGGCAGGTCGTGATGTCGGCGGTACTGTCGAAGCCCGGATCGGCCAGCCCCAGTTGACTGAGTGCTTTAAACAGGGCGGGCAAATCTTCGGCTTTCACGAACTTGAGCAGGTAGCCCTGATTGATAGTGACACGCAGGTCGTCAGCGGCGTACTGGCGCATGACGTCCGCGAGTTTGCGGGCAGTGCTGGAGTGCATGTCACCCAATAGTACGCGCAATGACACGCCGTACCAACCCTTTTGTTTCTGTTCGAATACGTTGGTAGCCAGCCATTTTTGGAATAGTTCTTTCTCCGAATCTTCCAGCTGGGCATCAGCCAATGCCAAGATTTCTTCCTTTGCCAGCGGGACTCTTTCTCCAAGATTTTTCCAGGAATAGGCGATGTCTTGGACAGGGTATACCTTGTTCTTTAAGGCAGTCCGCTCTTCCTGCACGAGCTCCATCATTTTTTCCAGGCCCAGGTCATTGAGCAGAAACTTCATGCGGGCTTTGTGGCGCCGCGTGCGCTCGCCGTAACGGTCAAACACCCGGATGACGGCTTCGATAAACGGAATCGCCTGATCTTCGGGCAAAAACTCGTAAGCAGTTTGGGCCGGAAACGGCTGCGCTCCGAGTCCACCCCCAATCACGACTTTGAAACCTTTGACGGGTTGGCCATTTTCGTTTTTGCCCATTTTGGCAATCAGTCCGACATCATGCATGAAGCCCAATGCAGAATCTTTCTCCGAAGAGGAAAGGGAAATTTTGAACTTACGCCCCATTTCCTGCGAGATGGGGTTTCGCAGGAAGTACTCAAAAATCGCCTGCGCAAAAGGTGACACGTCAAAAGGCTCATCGGGATCAATACCCGCAGTAGCCGAAGCGGTCACGTTGCGAACGGTGTTGCCGCAAGCCTCGCGCAGGGTAATGTCGGCGTCTTCCAGGTCGGCCCACAACTGCGGTGAATCGGCTAGTTTTACGAAGTGTAGCTGAATATCCTGCCGGGTGGTGGCGTGAAGGTTGCCCGTGGCGTACTTGTCGGAGCAGTCGGCGATGCGTACCAGTTGGTCGGCAGTCACGTAGCCATAGGGTAGTTTGATACGAATCATCTGAACACCCGGCTGGCGCTGCCCGTACACACCGCGCGTCAGGCGGTACTTACGGAAAGCCTCTTCGGCTCCTTCGTCATTGGAAAATGCGCCAATTTTTTTTTGCAATTCAAAAATATCCCGCTTGGCGGCAGCAGAGACGTTGTCGGTAAGTTCCAGGTTGTTCATAATATCTATTAGTCTATGGGAATAGTATAGTAAATGTCAAAAGTTGGTTTTCAGTTCTGAATTCAGTCGGTTTATTTACTCGACCATACACGCTCCAACCGTCACATTGGAGGTTTCATCGATCAGAATGGCGGCGCCGTTAGCGCGGTTTTTGAGATAGGGGTCATAGGCGATGGGGCTGGCGGTACGCAGCACCACACGGGCTACATCATTAAGTTTCAGGCCTTCAACCTCCTCAATTTTTTCGTACGTATTGATGTCCACGCGGTACTCTATGCTCCGAACGGAACAACGGGTGCGGCTGGTTCCGTGCTGGAGGTTGAATTTGCTCCCCACTTTCAATTCCTTGCGGTCATCCATCCAGCAAATCAGCGTTTCCAAATCCTGGCTCAGGATAGGTTGTGCATTATCCGAGGTAACTATCAAATCACCCCGACTGATGTCAATATCACTACTCAGCAGCACGGTCACCGATTGCGAGGCGAAAGCTTCTTCGACTTCCTTTCCCCCCAACTCGATTTTCTCAATCGACGAAGTCAGTTCCGAAGGGTAGACCGTGATGCGGTCGCCCTTGCGAAACGTGCCACTCTGAATCCGCCCGGCATAGCCCCGGTAGTCATGGTATTCGTCCGTCTGGGGGCGAACTACGTACTGGACCGAAAAACGTCCGTCGGTCAGATTCTGATCGCTGAGCACGTTGACTTTTTCCAGGACCGAAAGCATCGTTTCGCCCGTGTACCAGGTCATGTTAGGGGATGCCTCGGCTACGTTATCACCGTTCAACGCACTCACAGGAACGATGGTTAAATCTTTGATCTGTAACTTTTTAGCCAATTCCTGATAGGATTGCGCAATTTCCAGAAAACGGTCTTCCGAGTAGTCCACCAGATCCATCTTATTCACGGCTACCACCACATGCGGGATGCCCAGCATGGAGGCAATGAGCGAGTGGCGTCGCGTCTGCTCCGCCACGCCCTGCCGCGCGTCGACCAAAATAATGGCCAAATCGGCGTTGGACGCACCCGTCACCATGTTGCGGGTATACTGGATGTGCCCCGGTGCATCAATGCTGATGAACTTCCGCTTCGGCGTCTGGAAATATTTGTAAGCGACATCAATGGTGATTCCCTGTTCCCGCTCGGAACGCAGTCCGTCGGTGAGCAAAGCCAGATCGATTTCGCCATCATTGCGGCTTTTACTGGCTTTTTCGATGGCTTCCATCTGGTCGGCCAGGATATTTTTGGTATCGAACAACAGCCGGCCAATCAGCGTGCTTTTGCCATCGTCCACAGAACCGGCAGTAATAAATCGTAGTAGGTCCAAAGTAAGTTTATGAGTTTATGTGTCAAAGGAGTGCATGAGTAATGTGCGGCAAGCGTCACCATCAACTCTCAACTATCCATTATCAAATAAATTAGAAATAACCACCCTTCTTTCGGTCTTCCATTGCGGCCTCGGTTTGCTGGTCGTCGATGCGGGTTTCGCCGCGTTCGCTGATGCGGGAAATCGTGATTTCGGCCACTACTTCGTCGAGTGTGGCGGCGTCGGACTCAACGGCAGCAGTGCAGGTCATGTCGCCCACCGTGCGGAAGCGAACGCGCCGCGTTACGATCTGGTCGTTGGCGTCGGGCTGGATAACGGGCGTGTTATTCAGTAGTCGGCCATCGCGCAGAATGCACTCGCGGTCGTGAGCGAAGTAGATGCTGGGCAACGCGATATTCTCACGCCGGATGTAGGACCAGACGTCGAGCTCCGTCCAGTTGGAAATCGGGAACACACGGACGTTCTCGCCCTTGTGAATCCGTCCGTTGAACAAATTCCACAGCTCAGGCCGTTGCCGCTTGGGGTCCCACTGCCCGAACTCGTCACGAAACGAAAATATGCGCTCCTTGGCACGGGCTTTCTCTTCGTCGCGCCGCGCCCCGCCAATGCAGGCATCGAACTCAAATTCTTCGATCGTATCCAGCAGGGTAAAAGTCTGCAGCCAGTTGCGGCTGGCGTTCTTACCCGTTGGCTCCTGCAAGCCTTTCGCCTTGATGGTGTCTTCCACGTAACGGACCACGAGCTTGGCACCGATTTTTTCCACCAATTGATCCCGGTACTTAATAGCTTCCTCGAAATTGTGGCCCGTGTCCACGTGTACCAGCGTGAAAGGAATTTTGGCCGGGGCAAAAGCTTTTTGCGCCAAACGCACCAATGTTATGGAATCCTTTCCACCGGAAAACAGGAGTGCAGGCCTTTCAAATTGTCCGGCTACTTCGCGCATGATATAGATCGCTTCCGCCTCCAATTGGTCTAGATAGTCGAGTTCGATTTTTGACGTCATTACTGTTTCACTTTTATGTTTTCAACTTTGGGGCCTTCCCTGAAAGCCGACAAATTACTTGGCATGAAGGCCGCATTCTTTCTTGCTTTCATCTTCCCACCACCAGCGGCCGGCGCGAAAATCCTCGCCGGGTTGAATCGCCCGGGTGCAGGGTGCACAGCCGATGCTTACAAACCCTTTGTCGTGTAGCAAATTGTAAGGGACATCCTGTTCTTTTACGTATTCTTGTACTTTACCGAAACTCCACAAAAGCAATGGATGGAACTTGAACAAATCGTGCGCATCGTCGCGCTCGATTGACTGCATCTCCTGTCGATTGCCCGACTGCTCGGCACGGATACCCGTCACCCAGATTTTGACTCCTTTCAAAGCGCGGTTGAGCGGCTCCACTTTGCGAATAAAGCAGCATTCCTTCCGGTTTTCGACGGAATCATAAAAACTGTAAGGGCCTTTCTTGCTCAACAGTTCTTCAACTGCTTCGTGTTGCGGAAATACCACTTCCAGTTTCGTATCATAGCGGCGGTTGGTGCGCTGCAAAGTTTTGTAGGTTTCTTCAAACAACCGCCCCGTATCCAGCGTAAATATCCGAATGGGCAAATCATTTTCAAGGATCATATCCGTTATGACCTGATCCTCGTAGCCCAGGCTGCTGGAAAAGGCCACCTGTCCGGGGAAAAGTTCGGTGAGCAGGCGCAAGGCTTCCACCTCAGACCTGCCAGCGACTAGTTTAAGGAGTGAATCGGTTGTATGATCAGCGTTCCATATCATCGTTCTGTCATTTTTTTAGGCTCAATCAAATCCCATAAGTTTCCGTACAAATCTTCGAAAACGGCTACTGTGCCGTATTCTTCTTCGCTGGGTTTTCTGATGATTTTAATATCCTGCTTCACTAAATTCTGATACTCTCGTGCAAAATCATCGGTGTGTAAAAACAGAAAAACCCGTCCGCCTGTCTGATTCCCCACCCGGCTCTTCTGCTCGTCATCGGCAGCCTGGGCCAGTAATAGATTACAACTGTCCGTGCCGCCTGGTGATACCAAAACCCACCGTTTTGTCTCACTCAATCTGGTGTCTTCCACTAAGGAAAAATTGAGTTTTTTTGTATAAAACTCAATGGCTTCATCGTAATCGTTAACAACCAGGGCGATGTGGGCCAGCCGTCGGTTCATTGACTTACTAACATTTCAGCGCTTACCTGCGCTGCCTGTGTGAAATCCTCGATCAGATCCTCTACTGCTTCCAGCCCCACCGAAATACGGATCAACCCTTCGGTAATTCCAAGATTCTCTTTTTCTTCCGGTTTCAACTTGGAGTGGGTTGTCGTGTAGGGGTTGGTCACGATGGTGCGTGTATCGCCCAGATTGGAAGATAACGATGGGATCTGCAAGGCCTTCATAAAGGCACAAACCCGCTCGAAGCCTCCTTCCAGATCAATAGTGACAATGGCGCCTCCCGCACTCATTTGCTGTTTGGCCAATTCGTGCTGTGCATGCGACGACAGGAAAGGGTAGTTTACCTGTTTGATTTCAGGTAGTTTTTCCAGCGCTTCGGCCAGTTCCAGCGCGTTGGCGCAATGCTTTTCCATGCGCAGGTCAAGCGTTTCCAGACTTTTGGAAAGTACCCAGGCATTGAAGGGCGACATGGACGGGCCCGTTTGCCGACAGAAAAAACGCAAAGGCTTGATGTGCTCCTTGGTACCTACCACGACACCGCCCAGCACACGACCTTGCCCATCCATAAACTTTGTGGCCGAATGTACCACCAAATGCGCGCCGAATTCGGCAGGATTCTGCAAAGCTGAGGTAGCAAAACAGTTGTCCACATTGAAAATCAGACCGTGCTTCTTACAAAGCCGGCCAATCATCGCCATATCGACCAGTTCCAGACCGGGATTTGAAGGAGTTTCTACGTACACCATTTTGGTGTTCGGCAGGACTGCCGCCTCCCAATCTTCCTCGGGAGCCGAAGCATCGAGGTAGGTGTGGGTGATGTTCCATTTGCTCAGTATCTGGGTGATGATCTGGTGCGCCGAGCCAAACAACGCGCGGCTGGCGATGATGTGGTCGCCTGCCTGTAGGATGGCGGCGAAGCTGGCAAACACTGCGGCCATGCCCGTGGCGGTAGCGACACCGTCCTCGCAGTCTTCCAGCATACACACTTTATCCACAAACTCCTGCACGGTCGGATTGGAAAAGCGGCTGTACAGATTACCCTGCTCGGTTTCGTCGAAGAGCGCTTTTCCCTGCTCGGCAGTTTCAAAAGTAAAGCTGCTGGTCAGAAATAAGGGCGTCGAATGCTCCCGGAAATGCGTTTGCGGCGTCTGGGTACGGATGGCTTTAGTTTGCTTCTTCACTTTATAGATCAATAATAATTGAGAATAACCGTATAAATAATTCTCAAACTTACCACAATTACCACAATTCCGACCAGAATCATCATCGTCTTGATAGGTAAGCGGCGCGACAGATTGGCCGCAATAGGTGCTGCCACCATACCTCCCAGAATCAGGCCGACAATCACCTGCCAGTGTGAAAATCCAATCAGGGTAATGAAAGTCACTGAGCTGGCCAGCGATACAAAAAACTCAGTAAGGTTCACCGAGCCAATGGTGTATTTTGGGTGACGCCCCCGGGCAATGAGCGTAGAGGAAACGATGGGCCCCCAACCACCGCCGCCGATGGCGTCCATTGAACCTCCCAGCATGGCCAGCCAGCCGATCTTATTGAAAGGCCGCTTCTCGATCCGCTTTTTCAGTGCTTTTTTGACGATTAATACGCCCAGAATCAGGGTGTAGACTGCGACAATCGGCTTGATAATAAATACATATTCTTCAAGAGAGGTGAGTACGTAGGCGCCAAGGATGGCCCCGATGACACCGGGAATCAGCAGTGTTTTGAATAACTTGCTGTTCACGTTGCCGAATTTCAGGTGCATATAGCCCGATACGCCGCTGGTGAAAATTTCCGACGAGTGAACGCTCGCGCTCGCTACCGAAGGCGGTACGCCCAGAGTCAGGAGGAAAGTGGTAGCCGTAACGCCGTAAGCCATCCCCAGTGCGCCGTCGATCATTTGGGCAATGAAGCCTCCCATGAGATAGTAAAAAAAGTCTTCGTCTTCCAGCAAACTGGACCAGACCAGGCCCAGCCGGTCCAGACTGGCGTAGCTGAAAACAAGATGGCCGATCACCATCAGGGCCAGGGCCGAAAAAATGTTGACCGCGATTTCAGTACGGCTGCGCTGGCGAAGCACTACTTCCGAAAGACGGCTGGAAACTTTTTTGAAGGCTGATAGAGAATTTGTACTATTCTTTGTCTCAATTAAAATTTCCTTATCTGCGGCCGATTTGTAAATGGTATTGGCAAAGACCGCGTCTGACTCCTCAGGCAGGTCAGGCAGGAAAACAGCGTAACCTTGCTGTCGCGCCAAAACGGCCAGTCGGCGATCCTCCGTAGGGTCACCAGTGGCGATCTTTACGGCATTTAGGGGCTGCCAGGCTGCTTTACCCGTATTTTCCTGAACAGACGTAACAAAGGAGGGAGTTTCCAAAAGTCTATTTAGTATAGTAATTTAGTAGAGTAAGCTTCCAAAAAGAATGTGGCCCGGCGAGAGCCACATCACAAACGTACAACGGTATTATTGATTTTCCAAGAACCGGCCAGCTAAATTCCCGCCTTTCCGAGCCTTTGGAAAAGGACACAGGCGCTATAATTCAATCAATACCAGGACGGCATCCTGGGAGAGAGCCTCGAATTCCACTTCATTCACATTCTGTAGTACCAGTCCGTCGCGGGCTTCGAGAAGTCGGTTTTGTACTTCAAAAGCGCCTTCAATGATAAAGGCAAAAACCCCTTGAGCGGGGTTTTGCACTTGAAAAATTCCTTCGGCGCGCCCGTCGTATTTCCCGATCGAGATTTTCTGGCCTTTCTCAAAAATTGAAAGCATTTCATTGGGGCGCTCCTCCATAATCACTGTCCCGGCTAATGCGGGATGGTATTCTGTCGGGTTGCAATGAACCGTTTTGGGAAAGGGATCAGAAAATACAATCTGAAAGAAATTAATTGCCTCCTCTTGGTAAGTGTTCCTGAGATGGTAACTACCCCCTTGGGCTACCGGCCAAGTGAACACCTGACCTTCGAGCAGCGTTCGCACGGTTTGGTCCTGGTTTGTCACTTGCAAGTCCCCAATGTAGGGCAGAAGTACCACCACAGAATCAGTGTCAGCCAGCATCGACAGTTCGATTCCTGCCCGCAGGGTGTCGTCGCTGATTTTTTGCAGGGTATCACTACCTGAAAACGTGTTCGTTATGTTCGTCTGGAACTGTAAAGAATAGGGCGTCTGCGCGCCTGCCCGCCTGGTTGCCGGAAAAATCCGGGCTTCAGTAGCAGGTACAGTTTCGGATACTGGGAGGTGCTTCATCGGATTAAACGTTCACTACGATATTGTGCGCCAGCGTGTAGCCGTCAGCGATGCTGCCCGACACCGTCGGCATTTCCAGGGCAATGGAGTCCGAAAAAACATTGTCACGGGCATTGGACGTGTCCTGCTTGCCCCGGGTATAAAAACTGGTAGCCGTGGTGTACACGTGGTCACAGATATCGGTTGGGAAGGCGATCTGTGTGACCAGCAAAGACTTGCCGCCGGAATCGTAAATGTGCACGTGAATGTGTGGAGCACGGCCCGAGTACCAGCCGGGAAAAATCGTCGTGAAAGCTGCCAGACCGTCGGCGTTGGTCGTCTGCCGCCCGCGCAGGAAATGGACCGACTGGAAATTGGCCTGCTGCATCCCCGTTCCGCCGTATTCCGAATAATAGCCGTCCTTGTCGCAGTGCCAGACGTCCACCACGGCTCCCGCCAGGCCTGCGCAACTTTTGTTCTTGTTTTGGATGGTGATCAGCACCGCCAACGGCACACCTGTGCGGTCAGAGCGGATATCTTTAATCACCAGACTGGCCGGTGATTTGGTTGGGAAAGGTCCGGCAGTTTCAGAGGGCGTAGTACTGCAGGAAGTATTGGTGCTTCCGCTGGTGGTAGTTCCGTCAGGGTTGGTTGTCGTGCCGGGCGTAGCGGCTGCTTCGAGAGAATCTTTAGTACAGGCAGCGAGTACTCCTGCACTAAACAGGCTAACGCCCGCTTTTTTCAAAAAATCAATACGTTTCATAGAAGTCTGTAAATTTTGAATGCTCCGTTTGGTAGTTAGTACGCCAAATGTGGCGCGATGTTGCGGCACACATTTTACTTCTCGGCGGGCGGCAGGAATGTATCGGTGAAAAGCAGGGCTCGGACCAACGATAGAACGTTTAGGGTGGGTCGCGGTCCGTCGTCACGGTTCTTGGGTGTTTGGCAAACGGGGCGAAAGTGAAATCAGAAAAGGCCGTTTGGCCTTTTATCCGTCGATCCTGCTCTTAACTTTTTCCCCAAACCTCCACGAAATCTCCATACGACTGACTGATCGGCAGTTCGATGCCATTGGACATTTGAACTTTGCGATTCTGGATGGATTGTACCTGATCGATGGCTACGATATAGCTGCGGTGAATACGGCGGAAGACACTCTCCGGCAACTCGTCCAGAATGCCCTTCAGTGTCATCAGGGTCAGCAGCGGATGAGGCGATGACTTCAGATGAATCTTGATGTAATCCGACAGGCCTTCGATATACACAATGTCGCCTAATGCTACTCTCACGAGGCGGTACTCCGAACGGACGTACAGGCTCGTTGGTTTGGCTTCGGAATCCGGATTCCTGAACTGGTGATACTCTTTGATCTTCTGGACCGTACGGCGGAATCGTTCAAGGTCAATTGGTTTCAGCAGGTAGTCCAAAGCGTTGAGCTCAAAGCCCTCGAGGGCGAATTTCTTGTGAGCCGTCGTGAAGATCACCATTGGCGGTTCCACGAGTTGTGATGCCAGTTCCAGGCCCGTCAGGTCGGGCATGTTGATATCCAAAAAGAGGGCGTCCACCTTATTTTCCTGTAAAAATGCCGCGCCTTCAATGGCGTCATCGAAAGTGGCGAGCAATTCCAGTTCGGTAAATTCGTCGACGTATTGCCGGATGAGTTCCAGGGCCCAGGGCTCGTCGTCGATGGCGACGCATTTGATTGCTAGTGGAGAGTTGATAATGGGTAGTTATTTATTTAATAATCAAAAATACACACCAGGTCATACCCGTGCTTCACGTGTTTACTTCAAGATTCACGATAAAAAATCGTTCATCGTCATCAATCCTCAATAGATGCCGGTCAGGATAAATGTGTTCCAGCCGCTTGCGGACATTATCCAGTCCGATGCCCGTCCTGCCGGATTCGGGTGTGTTCTGGAATATTCGGTTTTTTGAATAGAAAAGTACCTTTCCCGTTTCGGCAACCACTTTTATCTCGATTACCGACGCCTCACGATTGCTCACCCCGTGCTTGAAGATATTCTCGACCAGCGTCATCAAAATCAGCGGCGGAATTTGCTGATGCGCCAAATCGCCCGACGTCTCAAATTTTACCGTCGTTTTCTTACTCAGCCGGAGTTCCTGCAACTCGATGTAATGGCGCAGGCACGCGACTTCGTCTTCAAGCAGGACGAAGTCTTCCCGCACTTCGTCCGACACATAGCGCATGATGTTGGAAAGCTTCATGATACTCTCCGTGCAGGCCGGGTGATTGAGCCGCGCCAGGGTATAAATTGTGTTGAGCGTATTGAACAGAAAATGCGGATTGATCTGGGCTTTCAGTGATGACAATTCGGCTCGGGCTTTGTCGGCCTCGGCCTGCGTGGCCCGCTGCTCAGATTGGCGCGACCGTTGTGCGATGGCAATGGCCAGCCCTATGGCCCATATCATCAGGTACAGCATGATGCTGACGATATCCAGCAGCGACTCACGCCCAGAGTCGCGTCGAGTCGGCGGCGGAGCGGGGCGATCCGATCGGTCGAAGCGCTCCGGCCGCTCGTTTAGCCCGGGCGGCGGCCCAAACGGTCTGTCGGTACTTTCGTGGCGCATAATCAGCCGATCAAACGGCTGCTGCCAGCTCACCAGTAACAGCCCCGCCCCGAACACCAGCCCGTAAGCCAGGAATTGCCGGCGGAAGAAAAGCTTCGGAATGAAGAGGTAGAAATGAAGGTAAAAGATCAGGGCAAAAACCAGCAAAAAAAGCCAGAATTGCCACGACGTCAGCAAGGGGAAGAGGAAGTCCCTTCCCTGGCCGCGATTGACGAACAGCACGGGCAGACTCAAAAAAATGAGCCAACCCAGGGCGTGGAAGAGAAGTGTCGGTCGACGGAAAAGCGGCATAAGGCCAAGGTAGGGGTAATTGGTGATTCGACTTTTGAAAATCGACAACTGCTGCTTTTGTGTCGGCGAATTTCGGGATTGAGATACTTGAAAACGTACTTCTTTTTAAAAAATCCAATTACATTTGAATAAAAACACATTTTCAATGACGTTGAAGAAACCCCACCTCAGTTTTGGCCAGATCATAAATATGAATTTCGGCTTCTTCGGCCTGCAGTACAGCTTTGGGCTGCAACAGGCCAATATGAGCCCGATTTACTCTTACCTCGGGGCTGATGAAAGTACCCTGCCGCTACTCTGGCTTGCCGGGCCGATGACGGGCCTGATCGTGCAGCCGATTATCGGCGCCATGAGCGACAAGACCATCACCCGCTGGGGGCGCCGTACGCCCTATTTTCTGATCGGTGCGCTGTTGTGCAGCGTGTCGCTGCTGGCGATGCCGTTCAGCAGCTCAGTGTGGATGGCGGCGAGCATTTTATGGATACTCGATGCGGCCAACAACGTAACGCAGGAGCCTTATCGCGCCTTTGTCAGCGATAAGCTCGCCAAAACCCAGCACTCGATCGGTTTCCTTACTCAAAGTGCCTTCACCGGCCTTGGCCAGACACTCTCGTACCTGACGCCATTTCTGCTCATCAACGTTTTTGCCATTTCCGAAGCCGGAAAAGTAGGCCGCATTCCTACATCGACTTTACTGGCTTTTTTAATCGGCAGCGTGGTGTCGATCGGCTCCATCCTCTGGACGCTGAAAACTACCAAGGAGATCCCGCTGACCGAGGAAGAAAAGGCCAAAATTCGCGCCACCCCTTCCGGCGTCGGCTCCACTTTTGCCGAAATTTTCGATGCCATTCGTGAGATGCCGGTGACTATGAAGCGCATGGCTCCCATGATGCTCTTCAGCTGGTACGCCATGTTCATTTACTGGCAGTACATTGCCAAATGCGTGTCCCAAACCCTTTTCGGTACCATTGATTCCGGCAGTACCGCCTTCCGGCAGGCCGAAATATGGGTGGGGCCGATGGGCGCGTTCTACAATGCCGTAGCCTTTTTTTCTGCTTTCGGCCTGGCCCGGCTGGCCAACCGCTACGGCCCCAAGTACCTGCACGGTATCTGCATGTTTCTGGCGGGTATGGGGCTGCTGGCGCTGCCGCATCTGCATGACAAGTACCTGCTGCTGATTCCGATGGTCGGAATGGGCTTTTCGTGGGCCAGCATGATGGGCAATCCCTATATTATGCTCGCGGGCAGCATTCCGCCCGAGCGGACGGGGATTTACATGGGTATTTTTAATATGTTTATCGTGATTCCGATGCTTTTGGAGACCTTCACAATGCCGCTTTACTACAAAGCATGGCTGGGCGACAGCCCCGTCAATGCCATCAAATTAGCAGGTGTGTTGCTGATTCTGGCGGCGTTTTCGGTTTTGTTTATCAAGATCAACAAAAGTGCGGTAACGGAAGATGTGGCCTTTGGGGGTGGGGGAGGACATTGACTCCGGGTCAGGTATCAAAGGCTTCCTATGGTCGTAAATTTAGATGGAATGGACACGGAAGTACCCCGGACTCATGCCCGCGCGGATATTTTCCATTTTTTGAAGTGCCCTTTCTCACACAAGCTTGGAGCGTAAAATGGACAATGCAAGAAAACAGAAATTCATTCAGGGAGGTATTATCATCATCAGCTCCCTTATCTGGGCGGGTGTGATCCTGGCCTGCTCATGGATTTTGGAAAACGAGTACGAAAAAATATCCCATGTCCTGATTCTCGGGGCAACAATCCATATACTTATGTTGTCATCGGTCTTCATTGATCGCTTGCGGAAAGAAACCGACTGAGAAGGTCGATCATGAAAATGCATTTCAGACTTGGCTTCGGAAGGCACTGCGAGCCAAAAAGCATCACACCTCGTAATAGCGAATAACAATGAATAAAAAAGAAATCACCTCATTACTCCTGAATCTTGCCAGTACCAAGAAACTGGATATAGCCGGCACCGACGCCGGCTTTTACACCAGCCTGGCGTTACGAATCGTCGATATTCATGACCTGTATTCTCAGTTGTACGCCGAACATCCGGCCTATGAGGAGAATTTCAAGAAGCTGATCGAAGTGCTGATTTCGGTACATCAGTCGAGAGCGGAATCCTTGAAAAAGCGGGATGAAAGCAAGGCCGAAAACTGGTTTCTGAGCAATGAGCTGGCGGGTATGAGTTTGTACGTCGATCGCTTTTGCGGCAAGTTGAAAAACCTGCCCGGTAAGCTCGACTACCTGAATGATCTTGGCGTGAACCTTCTGCACCTGATGCCCATTTTTGCCAGTCCGGAGGGCGAGAGCGATGGCGGATACGCCGTATCTGACTTCCGGAAAGTGGACGAAAAATTCGGTACGATTCAGGACCTGAGGAAAGTGCAGAGTTCCCTCGGTAAGCGGGGGATGTATCTCATGCTGGACATCGTGCTGAACCATACCTCGCACCGCCACGCTTGGGCCGAAAAAGCAAAGGCTGGCGACAAAGCCTATCAGGATTACTTCTACTTTTTCGAATACAGCACTTTGCCCGAGCAGTATGAGCAGAGTATGCCGGAGGTGTTTCCCGAAGCCGCGCCGGGCAACTTCACCTGGGTGCCCGAATGCAAGAAATGGGTCATGACGGTTTTTCACAACTACCAGTGGGACCTCAATTATTCCAATCCGCGGGTGCTGGTCGAGATGCTCGACAATGTCCTTTTTTCGGCCAATCTGGGCGTGGACGTGCTACGCATCGACGCTCCGGCTTTCCTGTGGAAGCAGCTCGGCACCAGCTGCCAGAACCTTCCGCAGGCGCACACGATTCTGCAGCTGATTAAAAAATGCGTGGAGATAGCTGCTCCCGGTATGGCCCTGCTGGGAGAGGCCATCGTGGCTCCGGCGGCCATCATGAAGTACTTCGGCGAGGGGCGCTACCAGGCCGAAGAGTGTGACTTTGCCTACAATGCCACCCAAATGGCCCTGCGGTGGGATGCCCTCGCTACCGGCCAGACCTCCGTAATGCGGGCCGCTCAGCCCGTACTGGCCCGAAAGCCCATTGGTACTTCCTGGATAAATTACACGCGTTGCCACGACGACATCGGCCTTGGTTATGACGATTACATGATTCAGCAAGGGGGCTACGACCCTTACCCGCACCGGCAGTACTTAAAGGAATACTACGCCGGTCAGTTCCCCGGCTCCCCCGCGCGTGGCGCGCTGTTTTCGGTCAACGAAAAAACGCAGGACGCCCGCATCAGCGGCACGCTGGCCTCGCTTTGCGGACTGGAAAAAGCGATAGAGGAAAACGACGATGCACAGGTGGAAATTTCCATCCGGAAAATCCTGATGATGCAGGGCAGCAGCTTTTTCTTTGGTGGATTGCCGATGCTTTTTTACGGTGATGAAGCCGCGTACCTCAACGACTATTCTTACCAGGATGATCCGGGAAAGAGCTACGACAACCGCTGGATGCACCGCCCGATTATCGACTGGAAAAAGAATGCCCTGGTCAAGAAATCCGGTACGCTTGAGAACCGGGTCTTTTCGGGTATCCGGAAACTACTTTCAATCCGTAAAAATCTGCCTGTCGTGGCCGACTTTGGCAATATCACGTGGCTGCCGGGACGCAACATTCACATCGCGGGATTTTTGCGATACAGCGAAGAGAAAAAGTTGTATTGCCTGTTCAATTACAGTCAGGATAGTGCCTATCTGACCTGGTATGCTTTCAAGGAACACGGTGAAGTACCGGTGAAACTGTACGATCTTTGGCAGGAAAAGTACCATGACGTCGGGAGCGATGATGAGTACCTTGTATTCGAGCCGTACGAGTTTTACTTGATGGAGGTGGTGGAGTAAGGCCTTTCGACGTATAGTTTTAAACGTTCCTGGCGGGTAAGGTTGCCTGTTCCTGATGCTGGTTCAGCCAATGTCAGAAACATTATGTGTTCATCAGCCTGGTCTGTGTCTCAGGATCCATTAAAAGTACTTCCGGAGAATTGCGTGAAATAAAGTACCAGTAACTGCCTATACCTGATGGAGGATTCTGTTTGTTTCAGAATGCATCATTCAACGGGGCAGCTCCGGGTGTATTTTTAAATGTCATTTTTTCTTTGAATTTTTGTATTGCCTTTGGGAATGAGGAGTATCTCAAAACCCGGGGCATGTGCCCCACCATCATCTTCAATCTCCCCTTGTACCGAGCATTTCGGTTCTGGTGTTAAATCATCCGGATCGGCCATTTGACTCTCCGACCACACCGTCTGAATTACGAGCTGAACGCTTTTATATATTTCATTTTCCACCACCCAAGTCTATTCAGAACTATGAGAATATTGTACACGCTTCTTATTGCATCCCTTACCACAACCGCTTCCCTGGGGCAAGGCTGCGTAGCCGTGCGCCACATGAGTTGCACCGCTCCCGGTGCGTCTTCGTCCGACCTTTTTGCGCAAAAACATGGCAAGTGGCAGGTGAATACGGGGTATCGGTACTTCCGTTCTTTCCGGCACTTCCGGGGCGATGTGCAGGAACACGAGCGAATCGAAAACCACACGGAAGTCGTAAACCTGTCCCACGCATTTGATCTGGGGGTTAGTTTTCAGCCCACTACGCGGTTGTCCTTTTCAGTCAATTTGCCCGTGCTGCACAATGATCGTTCTTCCCTGTACGAGCATTATGGCAATAGCCTCACCGCCAATCCCGGACAGGAACGATTCCATACCCAATCGGCGGGTATCGGCGACCTGCGCGTGTCGTCGAGCTACTGGCTGGTCGATCCCATGAAGCTCAAAAAGTACAACGTGGCCCTCGGATTGGGAATCAAACTGCCAACGGGAAACTACCGGGTCGAAGGCGATTTTCATAAACTTGACAAGGAGTCTCAGGAGTACATCCTGCGCAAGCCTGTGGATCAATCCATTCAGTTGGGAGACGGTGGCGTAGGATTCAGTCTGGAAGGGCAAGGGTACTGGCAGGTTGGCAAGACTACCTCACTTTACGCCAACGGATTCTACCTCTTTAACCCACGCGAAACCAACGGCGTCAGCCGTAATCCGGGCACCGATCCCAGCCCCGTTGACGGGTACTTCTCAGTACCGGATCAGTTTGCTGCGCGCGCAGGCGTCAATCAGTCTCTGCCCTTCGTGAAAGGGCTCTCCCTCATGCTGGGCGGGCGCGTGGAAGGAGTCCCCTCGCACGATGCGATTGGCGGCAGCCGGGGCTTCCGGCGGCCAGGCTACATCGTGTCGGTGGAGCCGGGGGTAGCCTATATGAAAAACGGATTTTCGGCCGCTGTCACGGTGCCCGTAGCCCTGTATCGCAATCGCACCAAAAGCTACGCCGACCTGCAGGACCCAACGGGTCAGAAGCACGGCGATGCCGCCTTTGCTGACTATTTGATTTCGGTGAACGTGAGCCGCTGGTTCTGATAAGGTACTTCGGTTTCAACGGCTGGCGAGCTTCGTTTAGGAGGTGACTACCTGGGGGACTTGGTAATAGGGGAGATCTTTTTGCCGTTCACTTTCACATTGGTAAAAGTAAGCCCGTCAATAATATCCGGATTGTAAGCGCCGTTTTTGGCCTCCACGTCCACATTCTTAAATGTGAATTGGGCCAGCTTGTCGTACTCGGTGATGGCAATATCGAAGAAAATGTCGCACTTCATGTCGATGTCTTTCAGGGTGATATGCTCCGAGTAGGAGAGGGGTACTTCCTGCCGCCCTCTTAGATCGAAGAATTGGGTCCAGGGTTTTACGTAAATCAGGCTATGGGCTTGTCCGGTGACGTTTTCTACGGTAATGTACTCGTATTTCTGAGGAGTGTCAGGCCGCATTTTGAGCCAAAGTACCCGCATGGCCTCCTCTACGTGACAATTCCGCATCACGATGTTCTTGTTATGAATGGCTTCACTGCCGCAGGTCAGCGCGGCGTGACAAAACCCAAACTCGCAGTCCTCGATCAGAATGTTGACGTTAGCGCCATTGTTTGAGTCGGTATCCGCCCAGGGGCCCTTGCCGCCTTTGAGGGCAATGGCGTCGTCATTGACGGACATATAGCAGCCCTTGATCAGCACGTTGGTGCAGGCGTCGATGTCGATGGCATCGGTGCTGGGGGCTTTGACGGGCGCGTGCGGCGAGGTAATGTGCAGGTCGAGAATCTTCACATTGGTGCACTGGTAATAGTGGCTCGTCCAGAAGCCCGCATTATGCAATTTTACATCTTGCACCTGCACGTTATCGCTGTTCCAGACAAATACCAGTCGAGGTCGTGACACTTCCAGATTGGTACACTGCGGATTCTCTTTCCGGCGCTGCCAGAAGGCTTCCCAGTACTTCAGCCCATTGCCATCTATAATACCCTGGCCCGAAATGGTAAAACCATCAACCCCTAGGCATTGACCAGCGCCGGGAAGTAATCCAGATTTTGCCCTTCCATGCGTGAGGGCATGGCGGGGTAGTCGGCTATGTCGTCCGACCCTTTGAGTTTGCCCCCATCGGCCACGTAAAGATGCGTTTTGGGTTTAAAAAATAGCGCTCCGCTCAGAAAAGTACCCTTCGGGATTACTACCACCCCTCCGCCTTCTCTTGCCGCTTCGTCGATAACTTTCTGGATGGTGACGGTCTGGATGAGGTTGCTGTCGCGCTTGGCCCCAAAATCGGTGATGACATACTGCTTGCCCAGGTTGCCCAGTTTGACTTTGGTATGATCCAGGAACCAACCCGACATGGGTGTTCCATCAGGAAAAACGTCCTTTTGATTTTTCTGCGCTTCAGCGGCTGAAAAAAGTCCCAGGAGACAAAAAGTGATGATGCAAGGTAGTTTCATGGTAATCGACAGATTAACGTCTGGACTTTTTTTTCTCATTTGGTTTTTGGTTTGATAATACGGTCTGCCAGGGGAAGTTGCAACTCTTTGATGGATGCCAGCACCAATTGCGCCATTTTGCGGGCGCCCAGTTCGCTGAAATGGGTATTGTCCACTTTGCCGTCGGGGTAGTTGGGGTGTTCGCCGGGAGCCAGCTGCAGAAACAACAATTTAGAGTTTTCTGATCCGAAGGCTTGAAGCAATTGCTGGCTTTGTCTGTCCAGGTCTATGAGCGGTGTATTGGTTTCCCGGGCCACAGCGCGCGTAAGTTCGGAGTAGGCATCGTGCGTCCCCACGATTTTTCCATTATCGTCGAACTGCCGCCGGGCCACGGGCGTGATAAGCACGGGCCGGGCGTCTTTCGCCCGGCTCTCCTCAATGAAACGAATCAGGTTTTGCCGGAATTCAGTCGGGGTCGTATAGCTTTTCTTGGTTTCCACCTCGTCGTTGTGCCCGAACTGAATCAGCACATAGTCGCCCGCCTTCAGACCGTCGACCACGGGTTGCCAGCGGGTTTCCTCGATAAAGGTACGGGTACTTCGCCCGTTCATCGCCCGGTTATCGACTTTTACGCTTTCATCGAAAAAGTAAGCAAAGGGCATTCCCCAGCCCGTTTCGGGGTAGGCCCGCACAGCTTTCTCCGACATCGTTGAGTCGCCAATGAGGTACACGGTTATAGGGTCGGACGGGTTATTAAAGCCAAACACTACCAGCAAACCGACCAGCCAGCACATGCTTTTGATTTTATTTTGAAATGGTTTTCGTCCTGGCAGTGAAATAGCCTTCGGGTGCTGCATCTTTCTAGCGGTTTCTGAGTATGACAATTGTCCTTTCCTGAATTTAAAGCCTGCACAGACCTGCCGGGAATTATTCTGTTCAAGTAGGCAAATATCTACCTGATAATTCGTCCAGGCTATCGGTCAGAATCTTGCAAAGCATAAGGAGAACGGGAACCTGATTTACCCAAAAATAAGCTGCGATCGTAGCAAACCATTTCACCCTGAATCGCACTGATTCACTTGCGGAAATTGAAAACACGATTTGAAAAAGTACTGGTGTATGTGACAGCAGGGTCAAACCAGGGATTAAAAAAACAGGAACGTGTGGAACGCGTCGGGAAAGGCCAAATGGAATTCTTTTTCAAATGGTCTGGAAATATTGCTCTGTCCGCGAAGTTGAAAACCAGTTTCTGTCCTAACTTGCCGCTCAAACGATTGAATCGGAATGAAAAGAGTATCTATTGCCAGTTTTCTGCTGCTTTTAACGCAGGTACTTTGGGCTCAAACGCTGGTCAATGCAAACTACCCCTCCTCCTTCACTGTAGCGCAGGATGGTAGCGGGGATTTCAAAACCATTCAGGAGGCGGTCAACAGTTTCCGGGATCATTCGCAGGAGCGGGTAACGCTGCACATCAGGAACGGTACCTACGCTGAAAAGCTGGTCATTCCTGCAAATAAGCCCAATATTCACCTCATCGGGGAAAGCCGGGAAGGAGTCATCATCACCTGGGACGATTATTCAGGGAAGCCCTACTCATCGGGCAACGACCGGACCGGCAAGCCTGTGCACAGCACCTACACTTCCTATACCGTCTTGGTGGAAGCTCCCGACATCATTCTGGAGAACCTGACCATCCGCAACTCCGCCGGCCGGGTGGGGCAGGCGGTAGCGCTCAATGTGCAGGCAGATCGGTTCGTATGCCGCAACTGCGCCCTCATTGGCAATCAGGATACTTTGTACGCCGCTGCCGAAGGTAGCCGGCAGTTTTATGATCATTGCCTGATTGAAGGTACCACCGATTTTATTTTCGGTAAGTCCATTTCTGTTTTTCAATCCTGCACCATCAAAAGCCTGTCAAATTCTTACATTACGGCGGCGGCAACTCCCGTTTACCAGCCCTACGGATTTGTTTTTTTCGACTGTAATCTGACTGCTGACCCCGAGGCCACCAAAGTGTACCTTGGGCGTCCGTGGCGGCCCAATTCTCACACGGTATTTATACGATGCCAGATGGGAGAGCATATTGTTCCGGCGGGTTGGGACAACTGGGGAAACCCCGCCAATGAAAAAACGGCCTTTTACGCCGAATACCGAAGCACCGGACCCGGTGCCTCTCCCGACCAAAGGGTACCTTGGAGCAGACAACTCACTGAAAAAGAAGTAAAAAAGTATACACCCGAAAGTATTCTCTCCATGAGCCGGATTATTGCTGCTCAGGCAGATGACTGGTTCAAACCCGGTAAACCGGAAGTAAAAAAGTGAAATGAAAAATATTTGGCAGTTTGTAATGGGGTTAATGCTGGTGTCTCCTGCGATGGCCCAAATAGGAAAGACCGGCAATGCGACTTCCAGCCTGTCAAAAGTATGGGTGGCCGATCAGGGCGACGGAACCTACAAGAATCCGGTGCTGCACGCCGACTACTCTGACCCGGACGCCTGCCGGGTGGGCGATGATTACTACATGACGGCTTCGAGCTTTAACGCCGCGCCGGGCCTCCCCATCCTGCATTCGAAGGATCTGGTCAACTGGCAACTTATCGGCTACGCCCTGAAGCGTCAGCCCCCCATGGCGCATTTTGAGAAACCCCAGCATGGCAATGGCGTGTGGGCACCCGCGATCAGGTACCACAAAAACGAGTTTTACATCTATTATCCCGATCCTGACTTTGGCATCTACCTGACCAAGGCCTCCAATCCGGCGGGCCCCTGGACCGAGCCTGTATTGGTGGAAGGAGGCCAGGGCCTGATCGACCCCTGTCCGCTGTGGGATGATGACGGGCAGGTCTACCTGGTCCATGGCTGGGCGGGTAGTCGGGCGGGAATCAAAAGCATTCTCACCATAAAGAAGCTGAACGCCGAAGGTACGCAGGTACTTGATGAAGGGGTAATCGTATACGACGGCCATGAAGCTGATCCCACCATTGAAGGCCCCAAGATTTACAAACGCAAAGGGTACTACTACCTTTTTGCGCCGGCCGGAGGAGTTTCCACGGGCTGGCAGCTGGTGCTGCGATCAAAAAATATTTACGGTCCCTACGAGCGGAAGGTGGTGATGGATCAGGGAAGTACCCCCGTTAATGGGCCGCATCAGGGGGCTTGGGTGGATACCAAATCCTTAAATGGCAAACCCGGCGAAGACTGGTTTTTGCATTTTCAGGATAAGGGAGCCTACGGAAGGGTAGTCCATCTTCAACCCATGAAATGGGTGAACGACTGGCCCGTCATAGGTGCCGATGCTGACGGAGATGGCAAAGGGGAACCCGTACTTACGCATAAAAAGCCCACCGTGCTGGCTTCAGGAAAAGTGGGAGCTGCCGCCGCCACACCACCAGAATCCGACGAGTTTGAGACAACTGCTTTGGGAATGCAGTGGCAATGGCAGGCCAATCCGAAAGGCATCTGGCACACCACCAGCAATCAGGGGTACTTGCGGCTCTATTCGTACAAAGCCCCCGGCGATGCCGTAAATAATTGGTTTATCCCGAATCTGCTGCTCCAAAAATTTCCGGCCGAAACCTTTATGGCTACCACCAAATTGACCTTTCATCCCAATCCCAAGCTGGAAAATGAGCGCACGGGGCTGATCGTGATGGGTCAAAGCTACGCGTCCCTGGTATTGCGAAGCGATAAAGATGGGGTAAAGTTGGTGCAGGTAGTTTGTAAAAAGGCTTACGATGGTGCTCCCGAAGAGGAGAAAATCATCGCTCCCATCGAGATGGGAAAGGCCGTCTTTCTCCGGGTTGTGGTGACCGAGGGGGCCAGGTGCCAGTTCAGTTACAGCCTCGACGGGAAGAAGTTTATCAAGGTTGGGGAGCTTTTTCAGGCCGAAGCTGGTCGCTGGATTGGGGCGAAGATGGGAATATTCTGCACCCGGAATACCCAAACCAACGACTCCGGCTACGCGGATTATGACTGGTTTCGGGTAGAACCCATTGCGGCGGATGTGCCTTAGAGACTGTGGTCTTGCTTAATCAACTAGTATAATCTCGTTTGGAGAGGGGAATTCCTGTCCTGAGCGGATATGCAATTCTACTCAACCCGCCAAACGCCCGACTCAACTACCCAAACCCGTCATTCAGTCCGATTTAGTTTCCGGGGCGGCGGGCAGGAGCCACCTTTGCATCAGTCAATCACAAAAAAACAACTGATGTATAGTATGAAAAAAACAATCTTATTGATGCTGGGTCTGGTAGCCGGAACCGCATCGTTCGCCCAAAATTCCAACACTCAATCTTTTTCTGCCATTGAGCCGCAAGTCCATGTGGTAACCACTAACAACCAAAAGGTTAGGCTGATGATCCAGCCAGAAGCTTCGAAGGGAAAAATCGCTCTACTCGATGATATGGGACACTCGCTCTTTACCGAAACGGTCGCCCTGAACGAAGGCATTATCCAGCAGTTCGACATCGCCCAACTGGCCACAGGAAAGTACAGCCTGAAAGTGACCACCCCCACGGGTACCGTGACCAAGACCTTTATCATCCAGCCCGTTCCGCACGAGACTTTCGTGGTGTTGGAATCCTGAAAATGAGCGCTTATCGGCGCACGTTCAAGCCAATCCGACCCACCGACTTTTCCCCGGTCGGTCGGATTCTGTTTTTATTGAACTAGATTTGTCATCATGGATAAAACGCTCCCCGACCCTCTCCCGTTTCGGCAGAAAGCCCGCCTGGCGCTCGGCGTGGTGGCGGTTTACTGGCCCATCCGGCTTTACCAGAATATCACCGTGCTCAGCACGGGTCTGGTGAAGGAGGGCTTACCTATTTGGGTGATAGAGGGAATGCTGGTTTACGCCATTTTCCTGGCCTGGGTTCATCTAATCGACGAAATGCAGCGGCGGTTTTCGGGCTGGTTTGGCCAGGAAGGCACGGGGGCGCTTCGGTGGCCCGCCCAATTATCGACCCTTTTTCTGGCGATTGCGCTGGCCCTGCTCTTTAACGTGATGTTCGGTATCCTGATCCATACAATGGGGGGCGATTTGAAGCAAGAGATCATCCGCCTGAACCAGACCACGCCGGGCAGCCACATCGGTTCACCGCGCGATTCCGACCAGCGGCAGCGCATGAACAATGGTCTGCTGTTTATGGCATTTCTATCGGCTTTTTCCCTAACCACCGGCCGCCGCTCGGCGCAGCGCATCCAGCAATTGCGGGTGCAGGCCGAGCGTATGGAGAAAGAAGCGGTGCGGTCGCAGTTCGACGCCCTGAAAAACCAGGTCAACCCGCATTTTCTCTTTAATAGCCTCAGCATCCTTAGTTCTCTGGTGGAGGTAGATTCCGGGCTGGCCGTTCAGTTTATCAATCGTTTGTCCAAAGCGTACCGCTACATTCTGGAGCAGCGCGACAACGAGCAAGTGCCCCTGCGCACCGAGCTGGACTTCGCCGCCGCCTACACTTTCCTGCTCACTATTCGTTTCGAGGACAAGCTATTCGTGTCGATTGAAGTACCGGAAGCAGCACGCGACCGCTATGGCATCGCGCCGCTGACGCTGCAACTGCTGGTGGAGAACGCCGTCAAACACAATCGGCTGTCGGAAGAAGAACCCTTGCGGGTGAAAATCGCGCTGGAAGGAGAGTGGCTGCGGGTGTCCAACCCCCTTCAGCCACGGCCCGACCGGGAACCTTCGACAGGCATCGGGCTGGAAAATATCATCAACCGCTACAAACTTCTCACCTCCCGCCCTGTCTGGATAGGAGAAGAGAATGGGGAGTTTATTGTGAAATTGCCATTGCTTAGTTAGTGAATCAGTAAATGTGAGAATGAGAAAAAAAAACTCCTGATAGATTATTTCCTCATTCACTCAATCAAAATTCAACATTGACCATGGACGTACTCATTATCGAGGATGAAAAACGCACCGCCCAGCGACTGGAAAAGCTGTTGGCCCAGTATGATCCTACCATCCAGGTACTGGCTCAACTACCCGGCGTAGCCAAGGCGGTAGCCTGGCTGGCCGATCCGGCCAACCCGAAACCTGAATTGGTCTTTCTCGACATCCACCTCGAAGATGGCTCGGGCTTCCAGATCATCGAGCAGGCGCAGCTTACGTTGCCGATCATTTTCACCACCGCCTTCGATGAATACACGCTGCAGGCCTTCAAAACCAATAGTATAGACTACCTGCTCAAACCTATGGACGCCGACGAACTGGGGGCGGCCCTCGATAAGTTCAAAAGATTACGTAGTACACCTGCGCCGGACTTATCGCCCCTGCTGCAACTGCTCGGACAAACGCCTGGCCTGGGCATGGGAAACACGTACAAAGATCGGTTCATGGTAACGATAGGTACCAAAATCCGCAGTATCGAAACCAGTGACATTGCCTACTTTTTCTTCGCCGATAAATCCTCCTGGATCACTACCCGTGAGGGCCTCAATATATCCATCGAGTACAGCTTAGATAAACTCTCCGAAATGCTTGATCCGAAGCGATTCTTCCGGGTCAACCGGGCCTTCCTGGTGTCGCTGGATTCGATCCATACCATTCACGCCTATTCGGGCGGCAAGCTCAAACTCGACCTCCGGCCCGAACCGCGGCTGGAAGTGTTCGTCAGCGGCGACCGGATCACGCCTTTTAAGGAATGGCTGGGGAAGTAGGGTAGGTAGGGGCTAGGGGTCTTGAATCTTGCTGAAACATAACGTATGTGCAGCCCAAGGCAGCTCCCGGTTTCACAAGTCAGCACTAATGGGGGGGGAGTCGATATCGTTTCGCCTCTGTACCGGGAATTGAGGCGTACCACCAGAGGTGGGGGATTCAATGTCATAAGTACTGGAATCCTTTCTTCTTACATTGTAGACGTACGATTTCTCATCTATCTTGACCAAAAGCTGGAAGGAATTATGGGCAATATTCGATAGGTCCAGCCACCTCCGATAGTGGTCGAGGTGATTGAACTCTTCGTAAAGAGTCAGCCCCATTTCATTGGTTACCGACACCCTGCAACGCAGTTGATCCGGGTTATCGACCACTACGTAGACCTTGCCGGCTTTGGTAACATAGGCATGTACCAGGTGCGACGTTCCGGCTATGGTTTCATGGCGTGATCTGTCAGAGTTTGCAACCTTGTTGGCTGATTCCGGCTGGGCCTGTATGAAAGGAAAAGGCTGGGGTGCGATTTCGGAAGCGACAAGCCGCCTGTTCAGTAGTTTATCCAAGAGCTTATCGAAGTGTCGCTGGTTCTTGTCCGTCAGCTTGATCCACTTCCCGGGCCATATTTCCTCGTACAGGAGTTCCTGCGTAGGGGCGTAAAACCGGATGGAGGTGCTGCGATCGGCCACGTTTGTTTTGAGGCGCCAATAACCACGGGCCAGCTCGGTGGCGGTAAGGCTTTCTTCAACCGTGTCCCCGGACTGAGCCCGAAGAGGATTGGCTTGTGCAAGTAAAAGGAGCACAAAGATTCCGGTGAAAAAAGCATTTGCAAACTTCCCAGGGATGTAGATGCGCGTAAATGGTTCGGTTAGCATGGCTGGTCAGGTTTAGTGGAGTATACTGGTGACTTTCCTTTGAGTAAAGAAAAGCTAGAATCTGATGCAATGCAGGCATTTTAGACCAACGACCACGTTGGGCTTCCACACAACTTTCTGCATCCAGTTGCTGCCGTTGGTCGGTAAATTTCGTCGTTGGACGAGTTTTTCGCTCGTTGGGACGTGAAGGTGGGCGATTGGACTAATTTTTCGGGAAAAAAGGGGAAGTAAATGTAAATTAGTGCCTGTATGGCAGTGAAAACCCTGACAAAATCTCGTTCAAGCCTTTTCAAATCACACCGGGATGTTTGGGTGCACGGTTTGTTCTGGCTGGGGTACTACCTGTTCGAATGGCTCAATACCGGAGCCTACCGCGACGATTTTGAAAACAGCTTTTTCTCGATAAGCTTTCACCTTCCCCTGATCATAGTGGCGGGTTACTGGCATTTGCTGGTTACGGTTCGGCACTTTCTTTTCTCCGGTCGTTTGTTGGCATTTTGGAGTAGTTTGCTGGGTGGGCTGGTCGTGTTTGGGATATTGCGCCGCGCCATAAACTACCTGTGGCTCTACCCTGACTACTACCACATGGTGTTGCTCAAGCCCTTCTGGTATTGGCCAAAGATCCTGGCCGATACCATGCAGTTGCACCTGGTAGTGGCGCTTTTTGTGATGGTCAACCTGATCCGTCACGCCCAGCGGCAGCAGCGACTGAGCGAGACCTACCGCCGCGAAAAACTCGCCGCGGAGTACCGTCTGCTGCAGTCGCAGGTTCAGCCCCATTTCTTGTTCAATACGCTCAATAATCTGGTTTCTGTTTCGCTTCATCAACCCGGCAAAATGACGAACCTTCTGGTACGCCTGTCCGAACTGTTTAGCTACCAGCTGTACGAAAGCAACCGGGCTACGGTACCAGTTGCCAAAGAAATCGCCTACTTGTCGGACTATATTTCATTGGAGCAGATCCGTTATTCGGATCGGTTGGAAGTGATAACCAACTTTGGCGAACTGGGCGATTTGAAGGACCTGATGATTCCGCCAATGCTCCTTTTGCCTCTCGTGGAGAACGCCTTCAAGCACGGCGCTGCCCAGACCGAAGGCAGATGCTGGATTCAACTGCACCTTTCCCGCATGGCAAACCGGCTGGTTTTTACGGTGGAGAACTCCATGTCGGATGGATCGGTGAGTCCGGCATCGACGGGCTTGGGACTGTCCAACCTCAGGAAGCGACTGGATATCCTGTTTCCCGAAGCTCATGAACTAAGAACCTTATCAGAGGATGGCCAATTTTTGGCCATCCTGAAATTTAATGTAAGCTGATGGTCATTCGTTGTTTCGTACTGGATGATGAGCCCCTGGCCACCGCCTTGCTGGCTAGCCACATCGGCCGCCTGCCGGACATGGACCTGATCGGCGTGTCCAATAATCCAACCCAGGCACTGGGGCAATTACAGCAAACGCAGGTCGATGTGCTTTTCCTGGATATCCAGATGCCCCGCCTGACGGGTTTTGAATTGTTGCGTCCCCTGGGCTACCGTCCGAAAGTAATCTTCACAACTGCATTCAGGGAATATGCCCTCGACAGCTTCGAGTTCGATGCCGTGGATTTTCTGGTGAAGCCCATCTCCTTTGAACGCTTCCTCCAATCGGTGGGTAAAATCTACCGGTTCCTGCCCGCTGCTGCTCCCGAATTGGATCCCGCTCACGCCCCCAAACCCGAGAAAGCATACCAGTACTTTAAAGTCAACAAGGAGATGGTTAAAATCTTCCTGGAAGATATTCTCTGGATCGAGGGGATGAAAGACTACGTCAAGATTCACACCCTGTCGGGTACTTTGGTTTCCTACCTGCGGATAAGTTATCTGGAAGAAAAACTACCCTCCGATCAATTTCTTCGGATTCATAAATCTTTCATCGTTTCACTGGATCATGTACAGGCAGTCAGTGCCTCGTACTTCCGTATTCATGATACCGAACTACCCATCGGGCGTAGCTACAAAGCCAGAGTCGAGGAAGTACTTCAACAAAAGTAAGCGACCATCCCTTACTGATTCCCTCAACAATTACCAGGCTCCCTGGCTGGAAGATCAGGATTCCACCTCCAAACCAAAGCAGGAAAAATGGGGGGCACTCTTTTGAATTTCAAAATTAGTTGACCTCCGAAGATATTGGTTTAGTCGGTGCAAACTACCCTTTCTGGATTTTTCCGTATTTTACACGACCCAAAAAACGTTGCTATGGCAAAATATAAACCGAAAAACGTGTCAGGTCGATGAGGACATTGATGCGGCGATGAGCGGAAATATCTGCCCCTGCGGTACTTACCTCTAAGTATAGTGCGGCTTCAATAGTAAAGACCAGTTTATCAAAAGTACCCGAAGAAATTAATAGATGGGTTCGCTAAAAGCCTATCCCAACAACCTAAACCATGGAAAACACTGAGAAAAAATATAATCGACGGTCCTTTCTGAAATCGTCGGCGTTGGCGGGCGGTGGACTCATGCTCACAGCCAGCTGGTTTGCGGGTACTGAAGCCGCCGATAAAATGGAGGCCCTAAACCTGCCTGAGCAATGGAACGAGCTGACGGGCTATATCAAAATCACGCCCGATAACGTGATAAAAATCATGTCGCCCAATCCCGAAGGCGGTCAGGGCATCAAAACCTCAATGCCTATGATCGTGGCCGAGGAACTGGACGTGGATTGGCGGGATGTCGTGGTCGAGCAGGCCGACCTGGACACCAAGCATTTTACCCGGCAGTTCCTGGGCGGAAGTCAGGCGATCCATCAGGGTTGGAAGCCGCTTCGTACGGCGGGGGCGGCAGGGCGACAGATGCTTATAGCCGCGGCGGCCAACACCTGGCAAGTGCCCGCGGGCGAAGTGACCACCCAGGCGGGGGTACTTTATCATGAAAAAAGCGGTAAGTCTGCTAAGTACGGCGAGATGGCCTCGGCGGCAGCTCTGATCGAAGTACCTAAGGAAGTGACTTTGAAAGAAGTCAGCGATTTCAGAATCATAGGTACTTCCAAGAAAAACGTGGATGGCCCGAAAATCGTGACGGGCCAGCCGCTCTACGGCATCGACCAGCGCCGCGACGGGATGCTGATCGCGATGATCGTGCATCCGCCCGCTTTCGGGATGAAGCTGAAATCGGTGGACGGAGCCAAGGCCAAGTCCATGCCGGGCATCCGGGATATTTTCCCTGTCAAATCTATGGAAGACGACTACGAGCGGCAGTTTTTCGACACCTGTACTTTTCCTGAGGTGGTGGCCGTCGTTGGCAACTCTACCTGGGAGGTGATGCAGGCCAGGAAAGCTTTGCGGGTCGAGTGGGAGCCTTTCGCGGACTATACGGAAAACAAAGACATATTTGGCCGCAAACAGACGGTGACCGTCCCGGCGGGGTTGGAAAGTACCCCTGACCACGCGGCAAAAATGGCGGACCGGGCCAGCCAGGAGGCCACCGTCCGTCGCCGCGACGGCGACCCGGAAGCAGCCTTCCAGAGCGCGGCCAAGGTGGTGGAAAGTACCTTCACCGCGCCCTACCTGGCCCACAATTGCATGGAGCCGATGAACTTCTTCGCTCACGTGACCGACGAAAAAGCCGAACTGATCGGCCCGCTCCAGAAACCCGAACTAACCGAGCAGACCCTGTCCGCCCGCCTGGGGATGCCTTTGGAAAAAATCGACATCAAGATGACCCGTCTCGGCGGTGGCTTCGGGAGGCGCTCCTACGCGCACTGGCTGCTGGAAGCGGCACTGATTTCCCAAAAAGTGAAGGCCCCCGTGAAGCTGATTTACAGCCGCGAGGACGACATGACCTCGGGGATTTACCGCTCCACCTACACGGCCACCTTCCGGGCTGCGCTCGACCAAGACAACAACCTGATCGCCTTCCACGTCAAGGCCGGAGGAACGCCGGAGTCGCCGCTATCGGCCAACCGCTTCCCGGCGGGGGCCGTGGACAACTACCTGGCCGAGGACTGGAGCCTGCCCACCAACATCACGGTGGGTTCGTTCCGCGCGCCGCGCTCCAACTTCATGGGGGCCGTCGAGCAGTCGTTCCTCGACGAGGTGGCCGAGGCGGCGGGCAAAGACCCCATCGACTTCCGGCTTGAATTGTTGGAAAAGGCCATTTTGGCAAAATCCATGGACAAGCCTTCCAGCAAAAACAACGACTACGAACCCGACCGCTACGCCGGGGTGCTGAAACTGGTGCGCGAAAAATCGAACTGGGATCAACTGAAAAGGGAGCGGAACGTGGGCGTTTCGGCCTATTTCTGCCATGACACCTACGCGGCTAACATCGTCGATCTGGAAATGAATGACGGCCAGCCTTTGGTGCGGAAAGTCTGGTGCGCGGTGGACTGCGGTGTGGTGGTGAATCCCGATGGAGCCAGGAACATGACCGAAGGGGCCATCGTGGACGGCATCGGCACGGCCCTGTTCGGCAAGCTGACGTTTACGAGAGGCGTACCCGATCAGAAAAACTTCGACCGCTACCGCATGATCCGCATGAACGAAGCCCCGAAGGAGGTCGAGGTACATTTCGTGAAAAACGACATCGATCCCACCGGCATGGGCGAACCCGCCTACCCGCCCGTATTCGGAGCCCTGGCCAATGCGCTGTATAAGGCGACGGGCAAGCGGTTTTACAGCCAGCCGTTTACGATGGGCTTGGTGGGGTAGGTGGTTGACGGTCGATGGCTCGCGGATTGCCCGTCTCTTCCCACGTGGCCTTTGGTCGAAAACCTTCTAGTACCTGGCTGTTTGGGCCGAGCGGCTCCGTACCTTATTTATCTTCCTGTAATTTTTTAAACATCAGAAGCATGGTTGCTGCATCCACTGCTTCCATATCTACTAATTTTAGCGACTTGACCATGTGGGGCGTAGTGGTTTTGTACTTTTCGAAATGTGGCGTTTTTAGGTGCTGCTCGTAAGCCGTTTTGCTAGCATAGATTTCCAGAATCCGGATTTGGGTAGTGTTCTCTTTTTGATACATCGGGAAGATGGCAATTACGCCCGGTTCCAGTTTTAAAGAAGCGGCCGCTTCTGCTTCCAAAATGGTTTTATATTCTTCCAGATAAGCTGGTACTATTTCAATTTCTGCTATACGCACCATCCTTTGGGTCTGCGCCATAACTGTCTGGTAAACTGCCGGCATAAGAGCCATAATTAATTGGAAAACAAGTATTGAATGAACTTTACTTTTGAATCCGGCCATTTGCTCCATTGTACCATTTTGTTTCGTGTACATAAACAACTCGTTGAGGATATTATTTGATTAGCGCTATTTTCTGCAACCATTTACCTACCTCTGTTAATGTTCAATCTCGTGGGTGTCCCGCACACTGCTGAATGTCAGCGCCAGCAATTTCCACTCGCCCCCCTGCTTTTTATAGACCTCGGTGACCGTAAATTCGGTGGCCACATCGTTGCCCCGGACTTCGGCCGTCAAGGTGATGCGGTTCCAGAGCAGGGCGACATCGTCGATCATTTCCACCGCCACGTCGTGGACATCCGCCTTCTTGTACCAGATGCTCCCGGTTTTAATGATTTCCAGTTCGCGGTCCTTATTCCAGGTACCACTCATGTGAACAAACTTGGCCTGATCCTGGAAGAGGTCAGCCAGCTTGTCTACGTTTTTATCTGCCATCCACTGCCACTTGTTTTTGGAAAGCTCTTTTATTTCCTGTTCGGTAGTAGAATTTTGCGCGAAGGCCCCTAGTGCACTCATTGATAAAATACAAAGGCCAATAATGATAGCTTTCATAGGATTATTTGTTGGTTGGTGATTTATTCATTGCAAAGGTCTTACCTATCATTCGCCCCAACCGTATACGGATTACGGATTGTTCTACCAAGATTACTGATTTGGGATTGTACGTCCATCAGGTAATAAATAAAGCGTTAACTTTGAATTAGTTAATTCAAATAGGCTATGGACAATCTGCGTCGGTTCGAGACCATAAACGATTACAACATATTCAACAACAACGAAACGCTGCACCCGCTGGTGAGCGTCGTGGATTTGTCGAAGGCCAGCCCCCGGCAGGCTTCCAATATGTACTTTGGGTTCTACACCGTCTTCCTGAAAGAGGTGAAATGCGGCGACCTGCGGTACGGTCGGCATACCTACGACTACCAAGAGGGTACCCTGGTATTCATTGGACCGGGGCAGGTAGTCAACGTTGACAGCAACGGTGAGACGTACCAGCCCAAAGGTTTCGCGCTGGTTTTTCATCCCGATCTGCTGCACGGTACTACTCTCGGGCGGCACATGCAGGACTATTCCTTTTTTGGATATCAATCCAACGAAGCCCTTCACTTATCCGAGCGGGAAAAGCGATTGGTATTGGAGTGCTTTTCGAAAATCGAATACGAACTGGAACAGGGCGTCGACAAGCACAGCAAAAGACTGATCGTATCCAATATTGAATTATTTCTGAACTACTGCGTCCGTTTTTACGACCGCCAGTTCATTACCCGCGATACTGTACATCAGGGTACTTTGGAAAGCTTTGAAAATTTGTTGAACGAGTATTTCCAAACCGATAAACCACAAACCATTGGTTTGCCGTCAGTAGCCTGGTGCGCCGAGCAGTTGAATCTATCGGCCAATTACTTTGGCGATCTGATCAAAAAAGAGACGGGCCGCTCAGCCCAGGAATATATCCAATCCAGGCTGATGGAGGTAGCCAAGGAGAAAATCTTTGACCGGAGCAAAACGATCAATGAAATAGCTTTTGAATTGGGGTTTAAGTACCCCCAACATTTTAGTCGCTTCTTTAAAGAGCGGGTAGGGCAATCGCCCAACGAGTACAGACAGACCGCCGCTGCGGAATTTCATGATAATTGATCCATCTCATTCGGATAAGTACCCACCGAAGAATGTCTATTGTTTGAATTTCGTAAGTTTTGGTTTGATAGGCATTAGCTACCCTGTACAATTTTTTTCGTATTTTACATCATTCAAAAAAACACGACTATGGCTCAATATAATCTGAAAATCAACGGAAAGACCCGCCCGGTCGATGTGGACCCGGCGACGCCCCTCCTGTGGTTTTACGCGACCACCTCGACCTGCCCGGCACCAAATACGGCTGCGGCATTGCCCAGTGTGGTGCCTGCACGGTGCACCTGAACGGAACGGCGGTGCGTTCCTGCCAACTCCCTGTTTCGGCGGTAGGCAGCGAATCCGTTACGACCATTGAGGGACTATCGGAAAAGGGCGATCATCCGGTCCAGCAAGCCTGGCTGGAGCACGACGTGGCCCAATGCGGCTACTGCCAGTCTGGTCAGATTATGAGCGCCGCCGCCCTGCTGCAAAGCAATCCCAATCCGAGCGATGAGGAAATCGAAACGGGGATGAGCGGCAATATCTGCCGTTGCGGTACTTACCTGCGCATCCGGGAAGCGGTAAAAACGGCCGCGAAGGGCTAGTGGCTTTCGGGCTTCGGCTTCGCTCAGCCTGACAAAGTTCTTGGATTTTAAAGTGTTTATTTATAATGCTTTACGAATTTATTTTACTCAAAATTCAGTGCGTGTGGTTCTTCTCAAAACTTGACGCCTACCTACTATTCTAAAAAATGGAAAACATAAAATCAACCCATAGCAGACGTTCTTTCTTGAAGTCGTCGGCCCTGGCGGGCGGGGGACTCATGCTCAGCTTTAGCTGGTTTGCGAGTGCGAAAGCCGCCGATAAAATGGCCGAGCTGAATCTGCCCGAGCAATGGTCGGAGCTTAACGGCTATATCCAAATCACGCCCGACAATGTCATTCGAATCCTTTGCCCCAACCCCGAGTTCGGGCAGAACGTCATGACTTCTCTGTCGATGATTATCGCCGAGGAGCTGGACGTCGACTGGAAAGATGTGGTGGTGGAAATGGGACCGCACGACAACGTGAAATTGGGGCCGCAGTTCACTGGCGGCAGCAACTCAGTCCGCATGTATTGGAAACCCCTTCGGGAAGCAGGAGCCGCCGCCCGGCAAATGCTTCGCCAGGCTGCCGCCGAAGAGTGGAGCGTACCCGTCGAGGAAATCACTACCAAAAATGGAGTACTCCTGCATCCCGATACGATGAAAGCGGCCAAATACGGCGAATTCGCCGAAAAAGCGGCAAAAGTACCCGTCCCGGAGAAGGCGAAACTCAAAGAGCCCGCAGATTTCAGTATCGTCCGCCATTCTCAGAAGAATGTGGAAGGGATGAAAGTCGTGACCGGCCAGCCGCTTTTCGGATTGGATTACCGTACTGATGGGATGCTGATTGCCATGATTCAGCACCCGCCGGCCTTTGGGATGAAACTTAAATCGTTCGATGCCGCGCAGGCGCTCAAAATGCCGGGCATCAAGGATGTTTTCAGCCTGAAATTGTACGAAGAGGGATTCGAACAAGGTGGTTTTGATACCCGCACCTTCAACAATTTGCTGGTCGTGGTGGGCAACAGCACCTGGGAAGTAATGAATGCGCGCAAAAAGCTGGTGGTGCAGTGGGAGCCTAAGGGCGACACCACGGATACCATGGGCGGCAGAGGCGGAAAAAGAGAAGTAGTGGTTCCGGGTAAGATTGAAAGTACCAGTGCCCAGCATGAACTAATGCAGGAGTATGCCGAAAAGCCTGCCCAGCAATTACGACGAGACGGCGACCCCGAAACGGCTTTCAAAAATGCCGCTCAGGTGATCGAACGCACCTACAATGCGCCGTTTTTGGCCCACAACTGCATGGAGCCGATGAATTTCTTTGCCCATGTGACGCCGGAGAAAGCCGTAGTGGCCGGACCCGTTCAGGCACCGGGCTGGATTGAGCCTACCCTCACCAAGCTGCTGAACCTGCCTCCTGAAAAAATTGAAATCCAGATGACGCGCATGGGCGGAGGCTTTGGCCGGAGGGCGTACGGTCAGTACGCGTACGAAGCGGCGCTCATTTCTAAAAAAGTCAAAGCCCCGATTAAGCTGATCTACACCCGGGAGGACGATATGACCTACGGCATTTACCGCCCGATGTACACGGCGACCTACCGCGCGGCGCTGGACGCCGACAAAAACCTGATTGCCTTCCATGTAAAAGGCGGCGGAATTCCCGAGCATCCGGTTCATGCCAACCGGTTCCCGGCGGGGGCAGTGGACAACTACCTGGCCGAAGGCTGGGCGATTCCGTCCAACATCACGATCGGGGCTTTCCGGGCACCACGCTCCAACTTTAACGCCGCCGCCGAGCAGTCGTTTCTGGATGAACTGGCCGAGGCCATGGACAAAGACCCGATCGAGATGCGGTTGGAGCTTTTGGAGAAAGCTAAGAAAAATCCGGTGGGTGAAAACAACGAGTACGACGCCGACCGCTACGCCGGGGTACTTAAACTGGTCCGGGAAAAATCGGGCTGGGGTGGTGCCGACCAGGGCAAATACAGTCGGGGGGTAGCGGCCTATTTCTGCCATAATTCCTACGCTGCCCACGTGGTAGACGTAGTGACCCGCGCAGGAACGCCTTACGTGGAGCGGGTGACCAGTGCGGTGGATTGCGGCATGGTAGTCAATCCCGATGCGGCCACCAACATGGTGCAGGGCGCCGTGGTGGATGGCATTGGCAACGCTTTTTATGGTAAATTGACCCACAAAGACGGCGTGCCTGAGCAAAGTAATTTTGATAAGTACCGTATCATCCGTCACCGCGAAGCACCCCAGCAAATCGACGTACATTTTGTGCAAAACGACATCGATCCTACGGGGCTGGGCGAGCCGCCTTTTCCGCCGGTATTCGCGGCCGTAGCCAACGCCTTGTACAAAAATACGGGCAAGCGGTTTTACAATCAGCCGTTTCAGCCAGACATTGAGAAGCAAATATAAGTATGTCTAATTTCTGATTTTCAGGTACTTGCTCTAAAAAGTTTGACTACACAAATAATGCAAAAAAGAAAGCTCGGAAACAGCGACCTGGAAGTCTCTGCCCTCGGCCTGGGCTGCATGGGCATGAGTCATGGCTACAAACCACTGCCCGACAAGAAGGAAATGATTTCCCTGCTCCACTCCGCTGTGGAAAAGGGCATTACTTTTTTCGATACGGCGGAGGTGTATGGGCCATTTACGAATGAAGAGCTGGTGGGCGAAGCCCTTGCCCCATTTCGTAATCAAGTGAAAATCGCCACCAAATTCGGGTTCCAGGTCGAAAACAGTACGATGGGTGGGGTCAACAGCCGACCCGAACACATCAGGCAAGTAGCGGAAGCCTCGCTCAAGCGGCTTCGCGTGGAGGTCATTGATCTTTTTTATCAGCACCGCGTCGATCCTGACGTTCCCATCGAAGACGTAGCCGGGGCCGTGAAAGATCTGATTGAGGCGGGTAAGGTAAGGTACTTCGGCCTGTCGGAAGCGGGAGCGGACACCATCCGGCGCGCTCACGCCGTGCAGCCTGTTACTGCCTTGCAAAGTGAATATTCCCTCTGGTGGCGAAATCCCGAAGAAGAAGTATTCCCGACGCTGGAAGAACTGGGCATCGGGTTCGTTCCGTATAGCCCGCTGGGACGAGGATTCCTGACAGGCAAGATGAACGCAAGTACGGAATTTGACGCCGCTGACTTTCGGAATAATCTACCCCGTTTTACCCCGCAAGCCCGAAAAGCCAATCAAAGCTTGGTGGATCTGCTGGCTCGCATGGGAGAGGAGAAGAAAGTCACGCCGGCGCAACTCGCGCTGGCGTGGCTTCTGGCCCAAAAACCCTGGATCGTACCCATTCCGGGAACTACCAAACTGCACCGTCTGGAAGAGAACATCGGTGCCACGACTATTACGCTTTCTCCCGAGGAACTGCGCGGGATTGAGAGTATCAAAATCGAAAGCCCCCGCTATCCCGAACACCTTGAAAAAATGACGGGTCTCTAAGCTGTATTTGCCGACACATTTAATTATTTTGCCGATAAATGAAACACTACTAGCAACGTGCGGATTGCGCTGCGCGTACCCTGAATCAGTAATGACTATTATTACCTCTGATCATTTACGGTATGCAGCGACTTTTCCTCGTTCTACTATTAATTATTGGCCTCTTTCAGTTCGGTTACGGGCAGGCCACCTGCGACAATATCGGTTTTGAAAACGGCGATCTCAGCGGCTGGACGCTCTCCAACGGCTCAGTGAATGACGTCAACCAAAAGACCGTTTTTCAGGACGAAGTACCCGGTACTTTCGAAAATGGCCATCTGCTCACCCGGCCGAGCGACGGGAACGATCCCCGGATTCCGGCCATCCCGATGGTGGCCCCGGGCAGTAATTACTCCATCCGCATCGGAAACGTGACGCGGGGAAGCCGCTTCGACCGGATCAGGACTTCCTTCGTGGTGACGCCCGACAACGTGCTGCTCCAGTACAAGTTTGCCGTCATTCTGCAATTCCCCAACCATCAACCGTGGCAGCAGCCCGGCTTCAGCATTCGGGTCACCAACCAGGATAACACCACGCTGGCCTGTAATTTCTACGAGGTGACGGCGGCGGCTACCATCGACGGTTTCCAGATCCAGAATGACATCCGCTACCGTAACTGGACTACCGGTGCTATCGATCTGCGGAATTACATCGGGCAGAAAATTAACATCGAGGTGACCGTCAACGGCTGCACCGAGCGACGGCACTTCGGCTACGCCTACTTCGATGCCCAGTGCGTGAAGGCCGAAATTTCTCAGGCCCCTTACTGTCCTGCCTACGACCCTACGATCACGCTGAAAGCTCCCGAAGGCTTCGCGGCCTACCGCTGGAGCAACGGGGCCACCAGTCCGAATGCGGCCGTGGCTCCGAAACAAGGCGAAAAATACTGGGTGAAGGTCAAGCCTTTTTCCAGCCTGGGCGACGAATGTGAGTTTCAGTTCGACCATACGGTGAACTTTACCGTACCCGGCGACCCGACCCGGGAGGACAAAACCATTTGCGAGGGGGATGGCTACACCATCGGCGACTCGACCTACCGTCGGGCGGGTACCTACCTCACCCGAATCTCACGCGGGCCGAACGTCTGCGATAGCGTGGTCATCACCACGCTGCGTGTAACGCCGCTGGCCCGTTTTGCCCAAAGTAAAGTGATTTGTGGCGGGGAGAAACTGACCGTTGGCCCGGACGTGCTGATCGCCACGGGTACTTACCAAACCCGCATCGCCCGCAAGCCGCCGCTCTGCGACAGTATTGTCACTACCACGCTGGATGTGCGCCAAATCGGCCTCACCCTCACGCCCGATACCTACCTCCGCCCGCAGGACAGCACCCGGCTCAACGTGGAGGCCCTGCCCGGCGGCAATTACCGCTACGACTGGCAGAGTCCGGCGGGGCTCGCCTGCGCCAATTGCGCGGCGACCTGGGCTAAACCGCCCGAAACTACCCGCTACACCGTGACGGTGACCGACCAGGATCACAACTGCACGGCCTCGGCTTCGGTGTTGCTGTCGGTGGGGTTATGTACGGTGTTTGCCCCCAATGCCTTCACGCCCAATGGCGACGGTCACAACGATATTTTCTTTCTGGAAGGCTCCACCTGCGTGGAGCGTATCGAAGAAATGATCATCTACGACCGCTGGGGTGAGGTGATTTGTCGTCGCGAAAATTTCCAGCCCTCCGAACCTGACTACGGCTGGGACGGTATGTATCGCGGCGCAAAGGCGGAGCCCGGCCTGTATCCCTACCGCATTACGGTGACATTCCGCACGGGGAGCGTTTTTCAGCAGCGGGGTGTGGTGACGTTGCTTCGGTGAGGGGCAGACACAAATTCAAGGTAGTCTGGCTGGGTTAGAAGGCCGATTTCAACCTCACGGCCAACAGGGTTCTATTGTAGCTGAACCGTATTGGTTTTCGTTCGGCTGACCAACTTGTAAACCTCGACCCAGCCCACGCCAATCAGCGCGGCCAGCCCGCACCAACCCAGGGCCGGGATGGAAATAGTCGAGAAACCAAATAAATGACGGGCAGCTGGCACGAACAGGGTAGTCAGCAGCAGCGCAAATGTTAAGCCCAACATCAGTGACAGCAGCAGGTTTGGAATACGGATCGTCCGGGAAATGGATTGGGTGAAAGAACG
The DNA here is from genome assembly GCF_014651615.1 of Persicitalea jodogahamensis. GTDB lineage: Bacteria > Bacteroidota > Bacteroidia > Cytophagales > Spirosomataceae > Persicitalea > Persicitalea jodogahamensis. Next base: position 1,795,330 of record NZ_BMXF01000001.1, read on the forward strand.
GTTGACCAGCGTTAGCAAAATATTGCTCATCACCAATGTCGCAAAAGCCAGGGTTCGCACAGTCTCGACGGACTCACCGTTTTTCATGGCGACATAGTACACCCCCAGCACTGCTCCCGAAATCGCCAGCCCCTGCACGATACTCCGCCCCAGCTCCGGCCCGGCAAGAAAGGTATCCGTAGCCCGGCGGGGTGGCTGCTGCATTTGTCCGGGCTCGGCAGGTTCATTCTCGAAGGCGATGGAGCAGGTCGGGCCCATGACCAATTCCAGAAAAATGATGTGAATCGGACTGAACAGGTTAGCCCACTGCCAGTTTGCGAGCAAGGGAACGGCCACCATCAGGATAATCGGGATGTGGATAGAGACTATGTAGGCGATGGCTTTTTTGAGGTTCTGGTAAATTCGGCGCCCCTGCGCGATGGCTTTCACCATACCCCCGAGGTCATCATCGACCAGCACCAGCGATGCGGCTTGCCGCGCGACTTCGGTGCCCCGCTTGCCCATGGCCACGCCGATGTGGGCCGCTTTCAGAGCCGGCCCGTCGTTGACGCCGTCGCCGGTCATGGCCACGATCTCGCCGAGCGATTTGAGCGCGTTCACGACCCGCAGCTTGGCTTCCGGAAACATCCGGGCAAAGACCGCCGTTTGCGCAGTCCGGTGCCGCAGCGTCGACTCGTCCATGGCCATGATTTCCTGACCTGTCACCAGTGTTTCAGCGCCGGGCAGCCCCACCTGCCGGGCAATGGCCTGTGCCGTTTCGGCAAAATCGCCGGTAATCAGTTTGACCCGGATACCGGCATCGGTAAATGCTTCGATTACTGCTTTAGCGTTCGGCTTGGGTGGATTTTCAAGCGCGATCAGGCCCAGAAACGACCAATTGAATGCATCCTGTTCAGCCGGAAAAGCGGGCGGCTGCCAGGCCCCGCTGGCTACACCCAGAACCCGATACCCGTTCTGCGAGAGTTCTCTGGTAGTCTTTCGGATGTATTCGGACGTGGCGGGCGCAAGGTGGCACACGGCCAGGATATGTTCCACTGCTCCTTTCCCGGCCACAGCAATATCACCGGCGGGCCCTTTCCTGACGTGGGTCATCATGGGAGGGGTACCTGCCAGCGGGTACTCGTGAACAATAGGGTAGTTATCCGCATTGAATGCCGGATCAGCTTCGGTGAAAGCCTCTCTGAAAGCGGCAACAATTGCCTTTTCCATGGCATCGAACGGGTCTGTTTCACTGGACCAGCGGGCGTACTCCAGCACTGATTTGGCGGTAGGAGACAATGGTCCCGGCAGTGGCAGGAGTGAGTCGGTGGCTCCGTCGTAGAGTTGACAAACGCGCATTCCTTCCTGCGTGATCGTGCCGGTTTTGTCAGTGCAGATTACGGTGGCGGAACCAAGGCTTTCGACGGTCTGGGGTTGTTTGGTCAGGACCCCGGCCTTACTCAGGCGCGCCGCTCCCAAGGCCATGAAACTACTGAAAGCAACCGGGATTTCTTCGGGCAGAATCGACATGGCTAGCGTCAGGCCGAAGAGCACCGCGGTCACCCAATCGCCCGAACGGGCGTAGTTGATCCCGCAGACAAGCGCGAAGGCGACAAAACCGATCCACGCCATTCGTCCGACAAACTGATTGATCTGGACTTGCAGGGGCGTTTTCTCCGTCGGAATGGCAATAAGGCTTTGCCCGATTCGTCCCAGTTCGGTTTGTTGGCCCACGGCGCTCAGGGTAAACCACGCACTGCCAGATACGGTGTTGGTGCCCAGAAAAACCGGCTCACCCGGCTTCTTTACCACCGAAACCGATTCGCCGGTCAGGATGGATTCGTCCACAGAAAAATCGTTGGCTTCGTCGAGAACTCCATCGGCAGGGACGCGCTCCCCTTCTTCAATCAACACGGAATCTCATACCACCAAATCGTCTACGAGAACAAGCGCCAGCTGACCGTTTCTCCGCACCTGTACCTGGGGCTGGGTCAGTTCACGGAGGGCATTGAGGGCGCGGTCACTACGAACCGACTGGTAGATCGAGATGGCAGCAACTGCCAGTAAAGCTCCGGCCAATGTAATCGCTTCTTCCAACTGACCCAGCCCCACATACACTGCACAGGAAGCCAGCAATAACAGAAACATCGGCTCCGAAACCACTTCTTTCAGCGTCTTCCACAAGCCTGAACGGGCCTCGTAAGGAAGGGTGTTTTGCCCGTGTTCGGTACGTGAATTGGCAACGGCGTCGTCGGTCAGGCCCGGGGTCGGTGAAAAATCTGGCAGCATAGCCACAAAGTACCAAAGCTTTTACGCCTGTGATAATGATTTCCGTCAGTTCAGGGGGTGATGTCTTTCACATTTAGGATGGTCAGGGGAATGTACCTCAATACAATGATTCACGCAGGTGAGAAACGTACTTTCTAGAACGAATTGGTCAGAAACTACCTTTATCGTGATCTGATGGGAAACTTTCTGTTACCCACCATCGATCAGAAAGAAGTGTTCTGGCAGCGGGAGGTAAAGTATAGTCTGAGTTGGCCCAGGCAAAGGGAATACTTCTGATGAAGTTAATCTTTGCACGGTGGTGCCCGCCTGGACAGCCCATCATTTTTAGCACCCGTCTCACTTCGAGGATCCACGCAAAACAGGGAATTGGGGTCAAGAGATTATTTTTTAAAATCGACGTGCTTGTAGAACAGGCTGTTCCGTGCCGCATTCAATTCACCTGGATCGAAGGAATTTGCCTTTACTTCCAGATTGAGTAAGTCGATCAGCTTCGATTTAAAGTCAGGGAGATCGTGCTTGATGATATCAAAAACCATTTCCAAGCGCCGTGGACTGAGTCTCCCCAGGCTTTACAAGGGGGCACTACCCTGATATCACAAACAAATACCAAAGACCTCAAACCTACGAAGCTCACCCATGCCCCATTCCAGACTCAAATTTGAAAAGGGCATATCCGGCGAAGTAAGGCTTACGGAAGGTATGTTTATCTCGGAAAAAAAGAAGGTCAGGGCTGGTACTGAAAGAGCCTGTTTTCACAGGGAATCCGGATTTGAAGAATCTGGATTCCCTGCGGCTCAGGACAGATTTTCTTTAAAGAAATCAATGGTACGTTTCCAGGCAAGCTCGGCGGCGGCCTTGTCGTAGCGGGGCGTGGTGTCGTTGTGGAAACCGTGGTTAGCCCCGGCGTACATATAAGCGGTGTATTCCTTGTTATTTTTCTTCAACGCCTCCTCATAGGCGGGCCATCCTTCGTTTACCCGTGTGTCCAGTTCGGCGTATTGCAGCATGAGGGGTGCCTGAATTTTGGGAACATCTTCGAGGGGGGGCTGTCCACCGTAGAAGGGTACCGAGGCCTCCAGACCAGGCAGGCGCACGGCCATGAGGTTGGCGATGCCCCCACCGAAGCAGAATCCCACAACACCGATTTTGCCGTTGCAGTCTTTGCTGTTTTTCAGGTAGTCGTAGGCAGCTATGAAGTCTTCCAGCATTTCGTCGCGGTTCCGCTTGCTTTGCATGGTGCGGCCTTCATCATCGTTGCCTGGATAGCCACCGAGTGGGGTCAGCGCATCGGGCGCAATGGAAACGAATCCGGCCAGCGCGACCCGCCGGCCTACATCCTCGATGTAAGGGTTCAGGCCCCGGTTTTCGTGAACTACCACCACCCCGCCGACAGGTTTGGTCATTCCTGCGGGCTTCGACAGCAGCGCCTTGATTTTGCCGCCTCCCTTGGGGGACTGGTAGGTGACATACTCCGATTCCAGACGGGCATCATCCGGTTTTACCTGAATGTTGTTTTGGTAGTCGGGCATAAGAAAACTCATGAGCGAAGCTACCGTGATGCCGCCCACGGCGTAGGCCGACAGTTTCTGGGCAAATTCCCGCCGGTCGAGGCGGTCATGGGCGTAGTCGTCGTAGAGGTCGAATACTTCCTGCTTGATGTCTTCCTTTTTGATTTTGGTCATGGTATTCGGGGTTTAAGAGTTGTCGATAGGATTGTGTATGCAATATTACCGAAAATCTACGGTGCCGGTTTGTATAATTCTACGTATCAGGCTATAAAGCAGACCAATTGGCGCTTTTTCCGGATTTTCAGCCAGTTTTCCTAAGAATACCAAAGCCTGCTGGCCACCCCTTTCTTTACATGAACACAAAAAAGCCCCGGCACCCTACCAGGGCCTAAACCTGAACCTCATTGCCTTATTCGATTTATGAGGTTTATTTCTTCTTTTTGCTGCCCAACTTTAACTTGTAGGTGGCCCCGATAATCAGCCCGTCCGGCGTGCCGCCGCCGATGGGTACGTCCTTGAAGGCCGAGAGGTCGATGCTCTGCTGCTTGTCGATCTTGATATTTACGCCCGCCTTGTAGCGTACCTGGTCGAAGCCGTCACCGAGTTGGTAAAACAGGTCGGCGGAGACGAAGGGCGTCAGGCGCGTGGGCGTGTCATAGGAGAATTCCAGCTTGTTGCGCAGGTAGCTGGCGTCGGCCACCAGCACCTCGTTGTCATCTTTGAACTGGTTCTGGTAGCGCAGACGGTAGTCCAGCTTCAAGTTTTTCCCAAGCTTATGGTCGTAGGAGAGCTCGCCGTAGAAGCGATGGTAGGGACGGTAGTACCAGTCGGTGGTTTCCTTATCGTACTTCAGGCGTCCGGTGTAGCGGTAGTAGGCGCTCAACTCCCAGTGCTTGTTGAGGTTGTACGACAGGCCCAATTCGCCCAGGTAGGCGCGGGTCACGGTGACGTTGTCGCTGAAACGGGCCTGCGCGTTGGCGTGCAGCTCGAATTTGCCGAAGCGATACTGGGCGTTGGCTCCCGTCCACAGGCCCAGGCCGGAGGTCTGGCACCAGGCGGCGAGGGGCGAAAGCAGCATCAGGAGCGTCAGGCGCGGGCGGAGGTTACTCATAGAGCGGAACGGTTTGAGGGAGGGGTACATGGGTAGTTTCGTTGATTTTTGGTTGAGAATCCTGAGCATAGTAATAGGCCGTGATGCGGGCAGAATCTTTCAGGAAGTCGATGTCCTGGATATCGACCCGGTGAATGGGTAGTCCGGTGCGGTCTCGGATATCTTCTAGGAGTTCGGGGCGGCGGCCCGGCACGATCAGGGCGATCCGGTCGTAGGCGATCGTTTTGCTAAACTCCCGACGGATCAGCCAGTTGCCTTCGAGGAGTTGCACCACCAGCAGGATCAGGCCGGCGATGAGGGCGACCTGCACCCAACTGCCGTTGCTGACCGCCGAGATAAGCCCCATCGCGATGACTACGAACAGGTAGGTCATGTCCTTGGCCGACAGCCCTTCGGTGCGGTAGCGCAGCATCGAGAACACGGCGAACAGCCCGAAGGCCGCTCCGATGGACATCTGCACCTGGTTGAGCAGGTAGGTGATCAGGAAAATGATCAGGTTGAACATGAAAAACGTCAGGAACAGATCGGTTTTGCGGTAAATGCGGAAATAAATCAGCCGCACCAGCACCACCACCGCCAGCAGGTTGATAAAGAGCCGGGCGAGTAGCGCCAGCAGATCAGGCGTCATTTGCGATTGAGCCCCGAATCCATCGGTCAGATTGAGTTGCTGCAGTAACTGGGTCATTGGTTTATTATTTTTTGAAGGTGTCTTAACTGGGGCTTGAAACGGTTGTGCTTGATGGTCCTGTCCAGACTTACTACGCCCAGACAGTACTTGCTGATCGACCCGGAACGGACGCCCTGCTGTTTCATGAGGTCGAGGAAGGCCGATGCCTGCCGGGCGTCCTGCTTCACTTCGGCGATGGCCAGGCCGCCGAAGTCCCGCTGCCGCTGCCCGTCCGCGAAGGAGAGGTCGAGGTCCAGTGTAATGCGTTCCGGCGAATAACGGCCCACGAGTGTAATGCGGCGGTAGCCTACCCACAGCACGGGCCGCAAGTCGAGCGGAGTGCCTTTCGTGCGGCTGTTCACAAACGCCCGGCTCTCGGCATCCAGCTGGGTCGGGCGGACTTCGAGCGGTTGCACTTCCCGGTTCTGAATCCGCTCTTTCACGGTGCGCCCCTTGTTGGTCTTGTGCTTCACTTCCGTAAAGAGCAGATCCGATTCCACGTAGCGGCGTTGCCGAATTTTGTAGCGATTGGACCGCCCGCTCTGGTGGTCGTGGTAGTAGCGCAGGTCGGGCGTATCGAAGTACAGGGTTTCGTAGGCACAGAGCCGATGGCCCGCCACTTCCAGCATGCGGTAGTTTTCCCGCAGCTGATCCAGCAGCGAGGAAATCCGTCGCCGGGGTAGCAGGAATTTGGTGTCCGTGCGGTTCATGAGTTTGACGTCTTCCATTTCGGCCAGCGAAATGGCCGAAAAGCGGAGCGTCTGCTCCTTGATCCGCTCCCGCTGTAAGCGGGCCAGAGCGATGTCGATCATGTCGGTATTCATTTCAAAAAGGTGGTTACGGCCGTTTGGCGGTTGGCTACGTGGCTTTTCAGAGACGGCAGGGCCGAAGTGAAACTGGCTGAACCGCTGAGGTAGGAGTACTTTCCGGTTTCGGTGGCGTTCGGTCCGATCACGTAGGGGCTGATCAGCGTAGTGTAGCGGTCGAATAGTTCGTTCATGCGGCTCGTCGTGAAGACATTCTCGGAAAAGTCCTTCACGTACTGCTTGTATTGGGCGTAGTACACCGGATCGTTGGCCACGTAGCGGATCAGCGGCCAGGCGGTACTTACCTCCGTCATGCCCAACGAAACGGCATTCCGACCGGTCGTCGTCATGGACTCGTTATGATCCCAGGGTATCCAGGTAAACTGGCCCGTCGGTGCCCGGTAGAGGTAGTAGTTGTGGGCCATTGCCCCGTAGGCATCCCAGTTGATGATGGTGTTGTTGACCGCCAGGTATTTCAGGAAATGATCCACGTTGAACACCTTTTCCAGGTTCGTCCGCCAGGTGGCGGCATCGGTGCTGCGGTTGCTGGCGTTCAGAGCCGTTACGAAGGCTTGTGCGTCGGAATAGTCCGCTTCGGTCTTGTTATTTTTCTTCTCAAACTGGCTTTGTACGAAGGTCTGGAAAGTAGATTCCGGCTTATAAATATTCCCCTCGCCGTCCCCGAACTGACTCTCGACCATCGTGTCGTCGATCACTTCCACCATCGTATAGACACCGCAGTACTGCTTGCCCGACCCAAAATCAATATAGACCTGATAAAAGGCAGTCTGGGCGGCGGGTACCCCGGCCAGCCTGAAAATATCGGACGCCGCTTTTTCACGAATCAGAGAATAATCGTTGAAAGCCGGAGAGAAAGACAACTCCTGAAAACCGTACATTCGCTGATTTTTTATTTCAGGATAGTCATCCTCAAATTTGTCAAAATTGAGTCGGAAGGGTAGTTTGTAGATGCCCGACGACCAGGCCGAGCTGAGGCTGGAATTGCCTTTCAGCCGGAAGCCTACCTTGGTCCAGGTTTTACCATTGAATTTCATGGGTAAAGCCACATAGTCTGGGTCCTCCGTGCTGAACGTGGTACCGCCGCCGCCTCCAGGACCACCGCCGCCCGGAGGGCCGCCTCCCGGCCCGGCATTGGCTCTTGCCCCAAAAGCATTTCCAAATTTAGCGGCCATGTCGGTCTGGATGGTTTTCCATTCCTGGGCAGTCATCGTAATTTCCAGCGTGTTGACCTTGTCCTGCGGAAAGACCGTCGTGTAGTCGGGAGCCACATTATTGCTGTGCGAAGCTTCCGCCCAGTCCGGGTTGGTCGCACCCGCCTCGATAGACTCGACGGCATCAATTTCCGGTTTTTGGCAGGATGCCGCCGTCAGCATGGCAGCGGCAAACAAGATCGAGAGTTGTTTTTTCATTTTAAAAAAGGTGTCAGAAAGTGGAAATGGTTTTTGATTTGCTCAAAGCCGCAGATGATTCGGAAATCTGGCGGTGTCGATTGAAGGTTTGTACGACTTCCCGATCAAAATCCTTCGGTGCCATGAAAAAAAAATGAAAAACTAGCGCCCTCCGCCCCCGGTCGTCCCCACTTTCGTGACGGCCGTGGAGACGGTAAAGTCGGCGAACTTAGTGCCGGAGGTGTAGGTACCCTCCTGATACAGACCGTCCGTAGCGGTACCCGTGGCCGTTCCTCCGGTATAGACCGAGAAACTGCTGCCATTGGTCAGGCCGGGGGAGGAAAAAGCGATGGACTGAAATTTCTTGGAGGGCTGGAAGGTGAAAAGCGACTTGCCATCGCCGGATTGCAGGTTGATTACCGTACCTGCTGCCTGAGCCGAAGTCAAGCCGATGAGGACGGAGTTTTGCGTGGAGGAGGTACCTGGCGCCTGGGCCATGCCTGAACTACCTACGGCCAGCAGATAGCCTCCCGTGATGTTGAAGGTCGCATCGTAATCAAGCGCGCCATTATTGCTGGCCGTCGGCCCCGCCACGATCACCACCCCTCCCGTCATGACGATCGAGCCGTTGGCGTCCAGTCCGTCACCGTTGGCGTCTACGAACATATAGCCGCCGTTGATGGTCAGCGTATTGCCGCTCCTCGCGGTGCTGGCGGCATTGATGCCGTCGTCGCTGGACGTGATGTGGATAGTGCCGGCGTTGACGGTGATCGCCTGGCCTTCCAGCCCTTCGTAGGATTTCAGGATGGAAACCGTGCCGCCGTTGATCGTCAGGCTCGTTTCTGCGTGGACGCCGTCATCGCCACTAGTGATGCTAATATCACCTTTGTCGATGATGACATAGCCCAGGGCCGCGTCGCTGTCGTTGCTCGATTTCAGGCCGTCGGCTTTGGCGTCGATGGTGATTTTGCCGTCGTTGATTACCAGGTAGTCCTTGCCCCGGATGGCGTCGTCGGCTGACTTGACGGTGATGTTGCCGCTCTTGACGATCAGACCATCTTTGCTCACAATGCCGTCGCCGAAGTTGCCCGTCACGTCCAGGGTACCTGTGCCAAAGATCGTCAGATCCGACTTGCTGAACACCGCGGCGTTGGGTTCTTCGTCAGCCGGAACGTCGTAGGTGTAGTTGGCGGCATCGGTCAGGACGTTGGTCGAATTATCAGCCAGCACAAGTACCACTTTTTCCGCCTTCTTGACGTACACGGGTGCGTTGACCGAACTATGAATATTGACTCCGTCCAGAATCAGCCGCACCACCGCATCCTTGGCATTCACGATTACCTGGCCGTTGGTCAGGCTGCCGCTCAGGCTGTAGGTACCCGCGGAGGTAATCGTGACCACGCTGCCGCTGGCCGTGGCACCGGCCCCGCCGATGGTGATGGACGTGCCGTTGAGCTTGATGGGTACAACATCAGAAGCATTCCATACGTAGTCGCTGGCAGCCTCGTGGGCACCTACGGTTGAAGTGCCGTTCCAGGTCGATGTCTTGGTGACCGTTCCGGTTTCGGCAGTACCCGGGGTTGGGTCGTCTGTCGGATCTACCTCGGTTGGCTTCTGGCAGGAAGCCATGACAAGGATGCCAGTCACCAGCAGGTTGATGCTGCTGCGCAGGAGGTTGTTTGTTAGGTTGGTTTTCATTTTTCGCGTATCGTTTCCAGTTAGTTGTTACTGCTTCGGAATACGTATGGCCCACCAACCATGTTGCAATGCTCACTCAGTCTATCGACCAATGAGTTGATTTTATCGACGGATTAAAATGCCGACTGTTTTCCCAAGTTAATTCTCGCACAGGACGCGACAATTGCTCTTTATTCTTTTTATTTGATTTCAGTTACCCGTCTCTTTTGTGGAAAAATGAAGCGACTGGATTCTTTAAAAACGGTTGGGTAATCGGGACCGAAACCTTGTACGATATCGCCAATCCCTTTGAGCTGAAAATGCCAATATGATTATGCTGACGGAGAAGCTGAAATGGTATTCAGGCAGTGATTCAATTGGAGAATCAGGGCACGCCAGATTTTTTCAGACATTTGTCGGACCCCCTGCAACTTTATGAAAGCGAACGGGGTCTTGTTTGTCAAAGCCAGCATTTTCGACCTAAACCCTATTCCCATGAACAGATTATTTTTACTCGCGCTGTTGGCCGCGTCCTCACTAGGAAATAGCTTCGCCCAAACCTCACAGCCGACAAAACGTCTACAAGTTGGATTGGTCGCAGGAAAAACCATCCTTGGTACTTACCAGGAAGAAGATCCATGGCAAAAGGTGGGCGGAGGTTTCGTGGGGGCGGATTTTAGCTACGCTTTCGCCAAAGAAGACCCTAATTTCACGATTCGCCTGCAGCCTAACTGGGAGAGCTACCGCTATGAGAGTCTTGGCGAATTCGAAGTCAATGGGAATGGAAGCTACCGAGCCACCCTTAACTCGCTCAATGTTCCCGTACTTATCCGATTGGCGATACCCGCTGGAAAATGGGTCAGTCCTTTCGTAGAACTTGGAGCCAATTACAAAATCAGAGTCAGAGGCCAGGTTGAGTCCAGAAGCGTAATTTGTGGTATTATTGGTTGCAACGAATATGTCTTCGAAGGTGATTTTATGGCGAAGGAGCTGAGGAATGACATCAGTTTGCTGGCGGGCGTCGGAGCCGAATTTCATTGGGGAGACATCACTATTCCCGTTAGCGTCCGTATAAATGGAGGATTGGGCAAGTACACTTTTCAAAGCGAGACCGTACAGAGCAACAGTTTTTCACTCGTTGATTTGAAAACAAAGACGCTCCAAGTAGTGACGGGAATAACTCTCTAAAACAAAAGCCCCACCATGACGGCTACCGTCGTGGTGGGGCTTTCAATTCCTAAACTGCCTCTTTTTAGTTGTTCTCTCCGCCTCCCATCACGTCGTCGTTCTTCACGCCGCGCGTCCGCTTTTTCTCTACAAGGGCCATCTTGCCAATTTTGTAGCTGAACGTCAGCTTTACATTTTGGTTGTAGATGTTGTTGACACTTACCTGATTGAACAGCGGCGAGTTGAGGGTACTTACCATTCTCATCCCGCCAAAGAAATTGTCGGCGGCCAGGCCGATGCTGCCTTTCTTATTGGGGAAATCCTTGCGGACACCCAGCGAGTACATGCCCATGCCGCGCTGTGTGCCCTGCAGCTGCACCCGGTTACCCCGGAAGCCGCCGAAGGCCTGGATACCCCAGCCGTTGGGTAGCTGAATCTGCGACTGCATCCGTCCGCCAATCACGAAGCCCGAGTTACTGACCGTTTCCGACACGCCCGTCAGACCGACCTGCATGCCTTCGAGGTAATTGTAGTAAAAGTCCACCCCACCGTTCAGCGTCCACTTGGAAGTGATGTAGAAGTTGCCGAATACGTTGGCTCCCACTGTCTGCTCCCGACCGATGTTCTGGTAAGTCGTGACGACTGCGCCGATGAGCGAGTCAGAGGGAGTGGTGATGCGGGTAATGGCGTTGCTGGTCGAGCGGCTGAAGAGCGACATGTTCAGATATGTCTTCTTGATCGAAGTACTCAGGCTCAATTCCACGTTATCGGTCAGTTCAGGTTTCAGGCTCGAGTTGCCGATGTTGATATTCTGCAGGTTGGCCAGGTTGAAGTTAGGGTTCAGCTGCTGCAGACCGGGACGCTGAATCCGTTTGTTGTAGGCCAGTTTCAACGTAGATGCCTTGCCTACGGCCTTGGAAATATTGACGCTCGGCACCAGGTTGGAGTAGGCCGGAATATTGATTTCACTATTCTGGTCGTTGGCATCGATCATCGTGTGCTCAAAGCGTGAACCCAGCTTGAACGTGTATTTATTGGCCGTGGCGAAGGTATAGGAAAGATACCCCGCCCCAATGTTCTGGTTGTAGTTCAGCAGTCCGGCGGGGTTGCGGGCATCGGTGGAGAATACGCCCGTGGGACCAGCAAGCTGATACTCGAAGTCACTGTTCACTTCCCGGAAAATCCCCTTCACGCCGAATTCAATCTGCTGTTTCTTGCCGATGGGCTGCATGTAGTCGGTTTGGAGGGTGATCTCCTTGTTGACGTTTCCATTCAGGTTCTTTTGCCGTCCGGTGAGTTCCTGCGCCGAGCTGAGCAGATCAGCATTGAAGTTATTGGTCAGGTTGCTTACGCTGTACAGGGTCGAGATCGACCATTCCTGTCCCGGCTTGAAGATGCGGACGTAGTCAAGGTTCATGTCCACCGAGTTGGAAAAATCCCGGCTATCCACATTGCGGTACTTGGTGGAAGTCAGCGCGTCGTTGGTGAAAATATTGGTAGTGTAATCCTGGTTTCGTGAGAAATTGCGGGTACCGAAGTTGACGCCAGCGGCCAGATACTGTTTTTGGCCCAGATCGTAATCAAAACCGATGTTGTACCGGCCAAACAAGCCGTTGTCGAACGCATCCGCACTTTGCTTGGTCAGGATATTATCGCCATTCTGAACGGTGTTTTGATCCAGCGTCACCAGGGCTTTGTTATAAAATGCCCGACCGTGACCACCCAGGGTCACACCCAGTTTGCCGGTGCGCAGGCTACCGTTCAGACCCAGGTTGGAACCGCGTAAGCCGACGCCCGTATCAAGGCTGAGGGTCAATCCTTTGATCGATGATTTTTTGGTGATGATATTGATGATGCCACCCGTACCTTCGGCGTCGTACTTTGCAGAAGGCGACGTGATTACTTCCACAGACTGGATGAGATCGGCCGGGATCATTTTCAGCGCATCGGCGATGCTGCTGGCGATGATCGTAGAAGGTTTGTTATTAATCAGAACCCGAATGTTCGACGTTCCCCGTAGCTGAACATTTCCGTCAAAGTCAACCGAGAGCATGGGTACTTTGCGCAGCACGTCGGCCGCGTCGCCTCCCTTGGAAGTCAGGTCCTTTTCGGCGTTATAGACCAGGCGGTCCACTTTTTCTTCAATAAGCGATTTCTCGCCTGTGACCGTTACAGCGTCCAGCATAACGGTGTTGACTGACATTTTAACTACCCCCAGATCGATGTCCTTGCCTTTTTCTACCTTAATGCCGTCGATCGTCTTGGGCGAGTAGCCAATAAAGCGGAACACCAGCGTGTACTCGCCTTCGGCTACTTTGGTCAGCGAAAATTTGCCTTTATCGTCAGCGATGGTACCATCCATGGGTTTCTGGGTGGCTTTGTCCAGAAGGGCGACCGTGGCGTACTCTACGGCCTGGGTCATGGCCGAGTCCACGATGTAGCCGCTGATTTTGGAGTTCCCTTTGGCAGTAGGCATTTCAAAGCCGGGGGCAGTTTCGGTGCGCGGACGGCCGTTGCCGTCGCCCTGCTGACGTCCGCCCCCGGGAGGGCCGAACTGGGCCTGGGCCGAAGCTCCCAGAACGAGAATGAAGAGGAGGGAAAAGAGATTTTTCATGGTCGGCATGTTTGGATTGAATGCGTTTGTAGTAAGGGCAGAATTGCGTTATTTCTGATTGGGTGCACAAATGAATACCGATTAAATGAGACGATTTCGGGAAATAGACGTATCGTCCCAACAACTCGACCAACAGGCTCGAAAGTTAGATGGAAGTGCTCCCGGGCATTGGTAGAGCCTACTGAGTGATCCGTCGGATGTAATGGGTCAGCGGTCGAAAAAAACGGTTTTTGAACCAGACTATTCGCTAAAAACCAGTTCTTTACATCACTCTAAAAATCGCTGATGCAAAATTTCAACCAACGCAGCCGCATTATGCTGCTGCACCTGTCTTTCTGGGCGGTATATTTCTCCTTTTTCTTTTACCAGATTACTTACGCCCGCCACAATCAGGATGTAGTGCTTTCCCGCGCCTTTCTGGATGCTTCGCTGCATGTGCTGATTATTGCCGGGATCGCCTACCTCAACTACTACTATTTCCTGTCCCGCTTTCTCAAACACAAGAAGGCCGTCCGGTATCTGCTCGAATTTCTCCCACCGCTGGTGCTGGCTATTTTTCTGCATGTGTACGTCAAGCGACTCATATACGGTGGGTTGGAAAGTGGCCGGGCCAACTTCCTTTACGGCGAAAGATTTCTGATCCAGAATACCCTGAGCATTGTATTTATCGTCGTTTTCATCGGAATGCTGCGCTTCGCCGAAGACTGGTTTCAGCTGGAAGCCCGCAAAAAGGAAATTGAAAACGAGAAACTGACCGCGGAATTACGGTTTCTGAAAGCGCAAATCAACCCGCATTTTCTGTTCAACACCCTCAACAATCTGTACTACCTGGCCTTTACGCAGTCACCCAAGACGACCGAAGTCATCGATAAGCTTTCGCAGATGATGCGGTACATGATTTACGATTCGAATCATCCCAAAGTACCCCTCAACAAGGAGATCGAATACATGGAAAATTACATCAGCCTTGAAAAGCTGAGGCTTGACGACAAAGTACCGATCACATTCCTGGTAAATGGCAATCCCCGGGGAGTGATGATCGAACCCTTTCTTTTCATTACTTTTCTGGAAAATGCCTTTAAGCATGGCGTCAGCACCAATGCCGATACCTGTTGGGTAAAGGCAGAGATTACCCTTGCCGGAAAGCAGTGCGTATATTCAGTGTCCAATAGCCGGTTGCCCCAAAAGGCCACGGAAGACGAAAAGTCAGGAATCGGATTGCATAACCTGCGTCGCCGCCTTCAGCTGGGCTACCCTGACCGCCATGAACTCAGCGTCCGGGACGAAGCCGACGCCTATTCCGTTCAACTGACACTCCGATTAACATGACTTATTCCTGCCTGATCGTAGACGACGAGCCAATGGCCCGCAAGCTCATGGAGCAGTACGTGGCCAAAGTACCCTACCTGCAATTGGTCCAATCGTGCGCCAGTCCGCTGTTGGCCATCGAGGTATTGCAGCAGCATGCGGTGGACATCCTCTTCCTGGACATCAATATGCCCGAAATCACTGGGTTGACACTACTGAAGATTTTACGGAAGAAGCCGCTGGTTGTACTCACAACAGCCTACTCGGAATATGCCCTCGAAGGCTACGAACTCGATGTGGCCGACTACCTGCTCAAGCCCATTACGTTCGAGCGTTTCCTGAAATCGGTGGAAAAAGTGACCGCCCGCCTGCATGGCGTTTCTGTGCCAGCGGTGCCGCCAGCCGAGGCCCGGGAAGAAGGGCTGCCTTATGTTTTTGTAAAGGACGGCACCAAACTGGTCAAGGTGATGATGAATGACATCCTGTATATCGAAGGCCTGAAAGACTACGTTGGAATCACTACCAAAAGCAAGAAGATCGTCACGCTGCAAACCATGAAGGCGCTGGAGGCCGAGTTGCCGGAACACCGGTTCATCCGGATTCACAATTCCTACATCGTAGCCTACGATGCGATTGCTGCCATCGAGCGCGACAAGGTGCAGATCGGAGACGTGTTTCTGCCCGTCAGTGAGAGTTACCGACGGGCGTTCAAAGAATTTGTGGAAAAACACCAGGTCCGAGGGTAATAGGCTGGAAATGCTGAGCCCGTACTTTGGCAATGGTATATTTTAGCCTAAATTTACTTTTATGAACTCTATGAGATACAGTATTTTCAAGCAAAAAAAAATAATGAAACATTTCGGCATTTGCCTGGCGACCGCCCTGATTCTATTTACTTCCTGTTTAAGTTCAGCCCAAACCATCAACTCCGCTGCGAAAGCACGCCGCCTGGAGGTACTTTTCCTCGGTGACAATGGCCACCACCGCCCCATTGATTTTGTTCCGGTGCTGATGGAATCAATGGGCAGCAAAGGCATCAACTTTACCTACACGGACAAGCTGACCGACCTTAATCCCAAAACGCTGGGCAAGTACGACGCCCTGATGCTTTTTGCCAACTGGGACAGCATCGCGCCAGGCCAGGCCAATGCCCTGCTGGATTTTGTGGCGAGTGGTAAGGGATTTCTGCCCATTCACTGCGCATCCTATTGTTTCAGGAATAATGCCGAGGTAGTTAAGCTCATCGGCGGACAATTCTGGCGGCATACGACCGATACCATTCAGCCCGTCTGGGCAAAGCCCGACCATCCGGTGCTGGCAGGTCTAAAACCCTTCAAAACCTGGGATGAAACCTACCTGCACGAAAAACTACAACCTGACAACATCGTCATTACCGAGCGAATCATCCAGCCCGATCAGGCCAAGGACAAACCCGGCGTATCCAAAGAGCCCTACACCTGGGTGCGGACGCACGGCAAAGGCCGCGTGTTTTACACCGCTTATGGACACGATGAACGCACCTGGGAAAATCCTGATTTTCAGAAACTACTTGAAAACGGTATCCGCTGGGCCGTGAGCGACGACGCCCGGGCGTCTCTCGCCGCGCTGAATCCCAAAAAGCTCGAATACCGTGAGGCAAAACTACCCAACTACGAGCAGCGGCCCGGCCCGCAGCTTCAGCAACTACCCCTCTCGCCCGAAGAATCGGTGAAGCACATTCAGATTCCGGTAGACTTTACGCTGGACGTATTCGCCCACGAGCCGGACGTGATGCACCCCATTGCCATGACCTGGGACGAGAAAGGCAGATTGTTCGTGCTGATTACCAAAGACTACCCCAACGAGCGCAAAGCCAGCGGTGGCAGCGACTACATTTTGATCTGCGAAGACACGAACAAAGACGGCAAGGCCGACAAGTTCACCCGCTTCGCCGACGGGCTGAGCATCCCCACGGGCCTGGTTTTCGCCAATGGTGGGCTCATCGTGTCGCAGGCCCCGCATATGCTGTTTTTGCAGGATACCGATGGTGACGACAAGGCTGATGTCAAGAAGGTACTTTTTACTGGGTTTGGTACTTTTGACACCCACGCCGGACCTTCCAACCTGCACTATGGTTTTGACAACTGGGTGTATGGCGCGGTCGGTTATTCGGGCTTCAAAGGAAAATTCGGAGATAAGGATAGCCTTAACTTCGGGCAGGCGCTCTACCGCTTCCGGCCCGACGGCTCGGATATGGAAATAATGACCAACACCTCCAATAACACCTGGGGACTGGGCTTCAACGAAGCGGGCGATCTCTTTGGCTCCACGGCCAACAACGCCCACGGCTGGTACATGGCTATTCCAAACCGTTATTTTGGGAAGAGTCGCGTAGACAATGGCGGCCGCAGCACCGATACGCACAAGGATATGAAACCCATCACGCCCAAAGTACGGCAGGTGGATGTATTCGGGGGCTTCACGGCGGCATCCGGCCATAACTTCTACACCGCCCGTGCTTTTCCGAAAGAATACTGGAATAAAGTAGCCTTCGTCTCCGAGCCGACGGGCCATGTGTTGCACCAAAATAATATGGTCAAAAAAGGCACCGACTACGCCGACGCTGCCGACTTCAACCTGCTGGCCGGGGCGGATGAATGGGTATCCCCCGTCTTCGCTGAGGTCGGTCCCGATGGCGCCGTGTGGGTAGCCGACTGGTACAGCTTCATCATCCAGCACAATCCCACCCCCCGAGGTTTCGAAAACGGTGGTGGTAATGCCTACGACACCGACCTCCGTGACTATACGCACGGTCGGCTGTACCGCATCGGCTGGAAGGATGCCCCTGCCTACACGCCCATTTCTCTTGACAAAAATAATCCAACCCAACTGGTCGCCACGCTGAAAAACAGCAACATGCTCTGGCGGATGCACGCGCAGCGGCTGCTGGTGGAGCGCGGCAATAAAGATGTGGTTCCTCAGTTGGTGGCTTTGTTGAAAGATAATTCGTTGGATGAAATTGGTCTGAACCCCGCCGCAATCCATGCCCTGTGGACCCTGCACGGCCTGAATGTGATGAGTGACCCAACCGTGCTGGCCGCTGCTACGGCTGCCCTGCAGCACCCGAGCGCAGCGGTTCGCAAGAATGCCATTCAGGTATTGCCGAAAACCGCCGCTACCGCGCAGGCTCTGCTCAAAACGGACGCGCTGCACGACAAAGAGCCCCTCGTAGTCCTGAACACGTTACTCGCCTTCACTGAAACGCCCCTGACGCCCGCCGTAGAAAATGCCGTGCTGGCACGGGTAGATGAATACAAAGAAGCCGACGACCGCTGGTTGCCTGATGCTTTTGCGGTAGTGATGAATTCACACAATGGCGCATTGCGCCAAAAGTACCTTAACAAAAGACTGGCCAGCAAGTCTAAAACTTCCGCCTCCGCCAGCTTAACCGCCAGTGCTGCCCCGATGAACCACGAGGGAATAGATCACAGCCAGCATTCGATGGGTGAAACGAAAATGGCCGAAGGAAAACCCGACTTGACCATCACCGACATCAAGCTCAATCCGTCCAGCCCGTTTGTGCGTGAGTACGGCCGCATTACGCTGCAAATCACGAACCAAAGTAAGGTGGCAATTTCCAAAGAAAAGGTACCCGTAGTGACCGTGGCCGTGCGCGGTGCTGGTCTGGAATTAGATTATATCAGCCGCAAACTGGACAAGGGATTGTCTCCCGGCGAAAAGATTGAACTATCGGAGGGGAACAATGGTCCCTGGAATGCCGCATTTGGCTTTACCTCGGAGCAAGCAGGGAAAATTACCGTGACGGCAACCATTGACCAGGACAATGCCGTGGACGAGGCCGACGAGCGTAACAATGTGTTCAGCAAATCCTTTGAAGTGCGCCGTCCCCAGAAATTATCCGACTTTGCCCTCGAACGTGCTGCCCGCAGCTACGCCTCCTACGCCGCTGCTGATTCGGTACTGACGATGCTTCAAAGTGCCCAAAATCTGGATGCGGACGGCAAATTTGCCATTACAAAGGGGATTCTGAACGGCTGGAACGTAAGAAGGAAGGAAACTACCTCCCCGGCTTCTCAGAAATTCTTAGCCACCCTGAATCAGAACATTCCGTCGGATTTGACCAACCGGATGTCAGCCTTTATGGAGTCCTTCGGAATGAAGGATGCCGATGCTGACGACCCGAATGTGCAAGTAATTACCATCAAAGCCATCCGCGAAGCTTTGAAGTATGACAAAACGGAGTTCACCGTTACGGCTGGTAAACCTGTGATCATCGTCTTCGAAAACCCCGACGCCATGCAGCACAACGTCGTGATCGGTAAACCCAAGACGATGGAAATCATCGGGGCCGCGGCTGACAAACTCATCACGGCTAAGGACGGCGCGGAAAAGAACTACGTTCCCGACATCCCGCAGATCATCGCTTCTACGCCGCTGGTGAATCCCGACCAAACCTACCGCCTGAAATTCACCGCTCCCGCCACGCTGGGTGATTATCCCTACGTGTGCACCTTCCCCGGCCACTGGCGGCTGATGAATGGCGTGATGAAGGTGGTGAAGGAAGATGTGGCGAAAACGGCTAAGTAGAGATTGTAAGTACCTTGCTAGATATAACAGGGAGGCTCCGTTGGCAGAGTCTCCCTGTTTTATGACCAGCTAGCCGAGCCATGGTTTTCAATCGTGGCTCGGCTTTCGGTATCCCGGCAGAAACTTTGTTGGTGTAATGACAGGGAGGGGTACTTACACATAACGACCCGAGACTTGAAAAAGATAAAAAGTCCATTGGACGATATGGAGCTTTGAAAAAAGGTTTTACCACTTAGTGTTTCGTAAATAGCATTCTATTTAGGCATATTTACGAAACTCGATCTATGAGTGGTTTCGAATATTTATGAGTTGGTAGCAATAAAATGACAGACACTCTAATTATTCAAAAAGCGAGAGAAGAACTATCAGCAAAAACTTTTGGTGTGACAGAACAATTTCTGAAAATTCACGAAGTTGTTTATGAAAACGGCAAACCGAAAATTGCAAGGGTTGACACAGAAAAAGAAGACGGAACAGCAATTGTTTATTTTCCAGTTAACGATGAAATATTTTACTTAGCCATTTATGTTGACACAATACCCGAAGTTTCAGTTCGACACGTAAATACTGAATCTTATAATTCGGTTTATTTTCAAGCTGTTTCAGAGGTTTACAGTTTTGACGAGCTCTCAAAAATGACAGAATTAAAATCAACTGGTGGACGTAACAAGGGCGACAAAAGAGGCGGAAATGTTTTGTGGAAACGAAGTTCAATATTTTTTGAACCTAATCCGGAAGCTGACGAGTTTGAAGATAAACTTAAAAAGCTTCTTGACTTTTTAGAGCAAGACAAAACTGGCATCGCTATTTTGATTGACAAAGCTAATGGACACATTCAAGTTGCTTCAAGTTTTCACAATGGTAATACAATGTTAGGTGGACATTATTTGGACAAAAAAATTATCAAACGTATGAGCAACTTGAATCTTGCGATATATTTCGATTTATACGCTGACGGCAAGTTTTACACTGACTAAAAACT
Source organism: Persicitalea jodogahamensis (assembly GCF_014651615.1). Taxonomy (GTDB): domain Bacteria; phylum Bacteroidota; class Bacteroidia; order Cytophagales; family Spirosomataceae; genus Persicitalea; species Persicitalea jodogahamensis. The sequence continues at coordinate 1,815,434 of NZ_BMXF01000001.1, forward strand.
AATGCTATCAACATTGGGTTTTATGCAAGTTGGGCTTGACATTGTAACATCAGCTATTTGCAAATCCAAACTTCAGTTCGGGCAGACGAATTTCTATCAGCTTTTGCACTTAACTTCAACAATATATTTTCAATCAGCAGCGGTTATCGACAGACGGTATTCTAATTCCCAACCTGCATAAAGCCCTGCCCGTTAGGCAAATTTAGCACGACACAGTCACGACATTCTCAGTTCTACCACAATTCAAAACCTTACTGGGCTCTTTCCGCTACCACCTCCACCCGATCCCCTACCTGAATCCGCCCTTCCAGCACGACTCTCGCCAGGATACCCCCATGCTGGCGCATGGCGTTATAGCCGCCGGGGCCGAGGTTCTGCTCCATGCGACTGCACGGATGGCACTCGCCACTATATTCGAACTCCGCTTCGCCAATAGTGAAGCGTTTGTCTTTCAAAGCTAGTAGGTTCAGGCCCCGTACTACGATATTCCGGCGCAAGAGCAGCGGATCGACCGTTTCCTGACCTAAATAAGAAGCTACTGCCGGGAGGTGTTCTGCCTGAATCAGTGTGACCTGACGCTTGCTGCCGGGCTTACCGGCGTAGTGATCGCCGTCGAGTCCGGTGCCGGGGCGGGCAAAAACTTCCGTTACTTCCTGCATCGGTTGTCGCTTGATGGGCCTGATGCCCAGCCACTCCACCGTACCCGGTTGGGCAAAGTTTCCCATCAATTGACTTAAAGGAGATTTTTCGGAAAGTGAGGCCATGAGAAGGTTTGTAATTCGTTATCAGGGTAAAGTACGTTCTAAGGGGTCTTATTACAGTAGTTTCGTTTGTCCTTCGGTCCAGCCGACCAAATACCGCATGAAGAATTTTTCAAAAGTACTCATACTTACGTCCCTGATCTTCACTTTGACCGGAAGTCGTTTGGTAAAAGAGGATGAAGTACAGCGTCCGCTTGAGGTTTGGGCCATCCGGTCGGTCCTGGACAAAAAGCCGAGGATGCTGACCGTGGCGCTGGATAAGGAAATGTACATAGCCTACGATATGACCCGCTGCAAGATTTACAAAGTGTGGAAAGGGGGCATTTCGATGGACGGCACGGCCTATACAGGCAAGAAGGAAATTCAGCCGACTTCCTGGGGTGCAAACTACCTGTCTGACAGTAGTCAAAACTTCAATTGGACGGCAAAACTGGACGGGAAAGAGTTGCCGATTCGGATGCAGAGCAAAGGGTATGTTTTCAGAAAAAATCAAATTTATCTGCAACACGATCTCCTGCTCGGTATAGATACCATTCGGATTGAGGAACGACCCGAGTTTGTGCGGAACAATGCCGGAAAACCGGGATTGGAACGGGTTTTCGTCACGAGTAATGTACCCGCCAACGTTTCGGTCACGTTGAAATCGACGTTGGGTAATTTGGAATTTGTACCTAATGGCCGATCGCGCCATGTCGATTATTTTGATGCCCTTCCCGCCCAGTCGCTTCCCGTGGTCAGGAAAGAATATGCTCACCAGGGTCAGGAAATCATTGAAAAAAGCGACTGCCTGACCTGTCATGAATTGTACGAGGCCAATGTCGGCCCTTCGTTCCAGCAGGTGGCCATGCGGTATCCCAAAGACGTAAAAACCTTAGCGCAACTGAGCAGCAAAATCAAATATGGCGGCACGGGAGCCTGGGGCAGTGGCGTAATGAACGCACACCCAACTTTGTCTGCCGATGAACTAAATACCATTCTCGATTACGTTTTTACCCTGAAACCCAAGGATGCCAAGCCCCGGAAAAGTACCGAAGAAGGCGTGGTGAATTCTGCTGCTTCATTGCCGGTCAAACCCGGTTTCGGCGCATCGCTGGCAGGCGTTCATCCCGCTTATGAGCTGACCGACCTGCACACTTCTGGCTTCAAGCCCAAGGTAGGTGCCATGGCCTTCCTGCCCGACGGGCGTCTGCTGGTCACGACTTGGGACGCCGTCGGTGGGCTGTACGTGCTGGATGGCGTGACGGGCGAAAATCCTACGGAGGTTAAGGTCAAGCGCATCGCCTCCGGCTTGGCGGAGCCTTTGGGCATGGCAGTTGTGGATGGCGAGATTTACGTCCTGCAAAAACAGGAACTCACGAAACTTATCGACCACGACGGCGACGAGGTTATCGACGAGTACCGCACGATTTGTAACAGTTGGGAAGCCACTGCCGATTTTCACGAGTTTTCATTTGGATTGGTTTACCGGGATGGGTACTTCTACGCCACGCTGTCGATGGCCATGCGACTTACCCCCGAAGAAAAGCAACTGCCCGACCGGGGCCGTACGATTCGAATCAGCAAAGACGGTAGTTTCGAGTCGGTGAATTTCGGGCTACGGACGCCTAACGGTATCGGGGTCGGCGTGGACGATGAGCTTTTTGTGCTGGACAACCAGGGTCAGTGGCTGCCGGGAAACAAACTCATTCACGTCCGCGAGGGCGACTTCAACGGGATGGGGTGGGGGTGGCTGGACGAGTCGGCACCCATGCCGCGCATGGTACCGCCCGCTATCTGGCTACCCGAGGACGAAATCGGTAATTCGCCCTCAGAGCCCGTACTGATTACGGAAGGTACTTACAAAGGACAAATGCTGCACGGCGAAGTAACGCATGGCGGAATCGTCCGCGATTTTCTGGAAAAAGTAAATGGAAAGTACCAGGGCGCAGCCTTCCGCTTTTCGCAGGGCTTCGCGGCAGGTATCAACCGCATGCGCTGGGGGCCTGATGGGGCATTGTACGTGGGCGAAGTCGGCATGGCTCCCGGTGGATGGAGTTGGAAGGATCAGACTTCGGGCTTACAAAAGTTGACCTATACGGGCAAAGTACCCTTCGAGATGCTGGCCGTGCGGGCTAAGCCGAAGGGCTTTGAAATTGAGTTTACCGAGCCTCTATCCAAAAATGTGCAGGCAGACTTCAAGAACCTGTTTATCCAGCAGTGGTGGTACAAACCCACGCCCAGCTACGGTGGACCCAAAATGGATTTGACCGATCTGAAAGCCAGTCGAATGTCACTTTCTCAGGATGGCAGGCGGCTGTATGTGGAAATCCCGGGCTTACGGAAGGAAAATGTCATCTATTTCCGCTTGCCGATTGACTTGAAATCAGCTTCTGGACACCCTCTATGGACTTCGGAGGCCTGGTACACTTTGAATGAAATACCTAAGTAATTTTCTGGAACGGCGCGAAGCGAAACACCATACTTAATGAAAATCAACCGAAGAGAATTCATCCAATACAGCAGCGCCGCCGTGGCTCTTGGCCTGACTGCAACCAATACCCTACACGCCATGCCGAAAGAAAAAACCATCCGCATCAAGGATGTCAGTTCCAACTTCGAACGCGAACCGCTGAATCCCTACCGTTTCAAGGGTAGCGCGATCACCGAAAGCTGGCAGACTTTGGCTTACCTGAAAACGGATGCCGATGTCCACAAAATCGGACAAGGCACGCAGGGCGTTCTCTGGTCGGATTCCAAGGTATTCGCCGGCCATTCCGAAACGGCAGGCAATGCCCTCATGTACGCCATGACTGAGCGGGCCCTGCAAATAATGAAGGGTAGTTCATTCAAAAATCCCGTGGCGCTGGTGGATGATCTGCTACCCGAAGTGCTGGCGTATGGTAAGAAAATCACGGGCAATCCCGACCTCAGAACTACCTTCGCTCTCAACGCGCTGGTGGCCGTGGATAATGCCGCCTGGCTACTCTACGCCCATGAAAATGGTCTCACTAAATTTGATGATATGATTCCGGCGGCTTACCGGCCCGGCCTGTCGTACCATCATGAAAAAGTGGCGAGTATTCCATCGTTCAGCGTCGGAACTACCGCCGAGCGGATCAAGCAAGCCGCCGACGAGGGGTACTTTATCCTGAAACTGAAAACCGGGGCAGCAGGTACACAATCCGAAATGATCGAGAAAGACATCGCTTTCCTAACTGCCGTGCATAAAGCCATTGGGCACTACGAAACGCCCTACACGGCCAGCGGGAAAATTCCCTACTACTTCGACGCCAACGGACGTTACGAAAAAAAGGAAACCCTGATGCGCTTTCTGGATCACGCCAAAAAGATCGGAGCTTTCGATCAGATTGCGGTGATCGAAGAGCCCTTCGCGGAAGAAAACGAAACCTATGTGGGTGACCTGGGGGTACGCGTGGCCGCTGACGAAAGTGCCCATACCGTGGAAGATGCCGCCACCCGTATCGAGCAAGGCTACGGAGCCATCGCTGTGAAGGCTATTGCCAAAACCATGAGTATGACTATGAAAATCACGCAGTTGGCTTTTGAGAAAAAAATCCCCTGTTTCTGCGCTGACCTCACCGTCAATCCCATTCTGGTAGATTGGAACAAGGCCGTGGCTGCCCGGCTGCCGCCTTTCCCCGGTATGAGTATTGGCTTGCAGGAAACCAATGGCCACCAGTATTTCAAAAATTGGGAGCGATTGGAAACGTACCATCCGATGCACGGAGCCAACTGGACCGAAACGGTAGATGGAGTGTATGTTACTGACAAATCATTTTACGAAAAAAGCGGCGGAATTCTAATGCCATCGGCGCATTATGAAACGATATTTGCCGAAGAATGACAGTCCTTTATTTCAAGGTCGGTAAAACCTATCATCTTCCCATTTTTCGGGATTATTTTCGATATAGCCGGAAATGTTTTCAAAGGAGCGTTGTGAGCGAATGATATGTTCGTAGTAATTCCGCTGCCACAGCTTACCCCGAAACCGCGGCCACCCGTGGTCCTTCACGCCACGAATATATTCATTCGTTGACATCGTTTCGAACCATTGCACCACCCTATGTAGGGGCGAACCTATGTGTTCGCCCAGTATGTCGCCATTCGGGACAAGGTGTTCGGTTTTTGCATCGGTTGGGCGGACACACAGGTCCGCCCCTACAAGTTTTATATTTGGGTTTCCTTTGCCGTTATTGATGACAATAGCGTGGAAGTGATTCGGCATCACTACGAAATCAATTGGCTCGATGTCAGGGAATTTATCGGCCAGCTCTCGATACCATTTCTCGATCATTTTCCCCGCATCATTCAAGGCCATTTTGCCATCTACGACTACCCCGAAAAAACACTCCATGTCCGTCACGCAAATTGTAACGAAATAGGGGCCTGCCTGGGAAGAATCGTAGTTTTTCAGCCGGATGGAACGGCGATGATGCTTTTCTGGATCGAATGCCATTTTCCCATGAATCAAAAAAAAACGCCGGAATTTACAGATTCCGGCGTTACTGATAATTTTCCCGACTGAATCAATACAACTTCTCGTAGTACTCCGTTGCCATGCGGTCTGAACCGAAAAAGGCGTTGACGTCATTCATGCTGGTCAATACCATTTCCTGCCATTTTTCGGGTTGGTCGTAGTAGGTGGGAAGTACCTTGGTTTCAATCAGGTCATATAGGTTCTCCATATCCTGCTTATTGATGTCCTCTCCGGCAGCAACAGGCACGATGAAGGCGTTCTCGCCATCACGGGCAAATTCGCAAATCCAACCGTCGTAGGTCGAAAGGTTGAGCGAAGCGTTCATGGCGGCGGTCATACCGCTGGTCCCGGAAGCTTCACGTGTCACGATGGGATTATTAAGCCAGGCATCTGACCCGTCCTTCATCAGTTTGGAAAGGGCCAGCTCGTAGCCTGTCAGCACCGCCATATTATCGTACAGATTGCTGAGGTATACCAGACCGTTGAAGGTTTCGATAGCCCCCATATCCTTCGGATAGGGCTTGCCCGCCCAGATAATCTGTACGGGATACTTGCTGTTAGTCATCAGTCGGTGGAAGCGTTCGCGATCCCAGGTCAGCATATCGGCTCGCTTATAGCCCGCAAAGCGCCTTGCCCACACAATGGTAAGTACTTTGGGATCAAACAGCTTTCCGCATTGATTGGCCACAGTTTTGAACAACTCCTTTTTGAGTTCCTCTTTGCGGGCCATGATAGTCTTGGTGTCTTGGGCCAGTCGGGCGGCATCCAGCGTTTTATCGGTCCAGTAGGCCTGATTCTGAGCATTGGTGATGTGGTCAATCTCACAAATCTTTTCGTAACCGCCCCACATTTGCCGCGACACCTCACCGTGTAGTTTGGATACGCCGTTGGCTTTGCGGGCCAGGCGCAACGCAGCCAGCGAATGATTAAAAACGCTGTCTTTCTGCCCGGTGATCTTGCGCACCGTCTCCAATTTTAGCCCTGCGAAGAAGCCCAGATTTTTTAAAAAGGTGATGTCGTGCTTTTCGTTGCCTGCCTCTTCGGGAGTATGGGTCGTGAAAACAAACCGCTTCCTCAGCTGCGGTGCGGTTTTGAATTTTTGATACAGGTAGAAGGCTCCGGAAAGTGCGTGAGCTTCGTTGAAATGGTACACTTCCGGCTCATATTCCAGCGCGTCCAGCATTTTGGTGCCACCAATGCCAAGTACCATGCATTGAGCTACTTTAGTGGTTGGATCGGAAGAGTATAGGTTATAGGATATCGAGCGGGCTTCGTGATCGTTTCCGTCCGTGTCAGTGGTGAGCAGAAACATGGGGGCCGTGTCAAACACATCGGGTGGCAGGTAGTAGGCATGTACCCATACCTGTTTGCCTGATATCTCAATGCTGACCTTAGTCTCCGTGTCGATGAGGTAGTGGTAAATCTTTTCCCGAAACTCGGGCTTCATGCTGTTGTCCTGATTTCGTTCCTGATCGTAGTACCCATGTTTCCACAGCATTCCGATGCCGATCAAATTCTGATTCAGGGAATTAGCGCTCTTCATGTGTGATCCGGCCAGAAAGCCAAGACCACCGGAGTAGATTTTTAAGGCCTGGTCCACGGCAAACTCCATGGAAAAATAAGCAACTGATTTTTTGAACGGTTTGGCAGGCTTCAGAGGGTGCTTGAATGGTATGGTGAATGAACTTTTTGATTTCATATAATGCGATTGGTTAGGTTCAGCAGCGAATCAATAAAAATTCGTGCCGCTTATTCGATGGATAGGGTAGCGGGTAGTTCTGATTTTTGTTGAAACTGATAATGGAAGAGCCTTTTCCGATAGCAGGAAAAGGCTCTTGGTAGGTAAAGTACGTTATTTTGAGAATTACTTCCCGCCTGAATGTGATTTGGCGTAATGTTCTTTCAGTAAATCCTCGGAAAAATCGTCTGTCAGATCGCGGACTACCGTATGGATGTGGTTGGCGTCGTTTTGGGTGTTGTCAAACTCAATCAGGATCGTCGGCCCGTGAATCCGGTAGTAGTGCCCCTTGTCTTTGCCCATTTCCAGCTTGGTATCGCCCATCCAGGCAAAATACAGGTTGTCCATGCCCGCCTTTTCCAGCTGCTTCATCTGCTGGTTTTTCAGGGTGACGTGATAGCGGTCGAGGTAGATCGAGATCAGTTTTTTGAAAAGCTCCTTTTGCGCAGAGGTCATGTCTTTCATGGCAATACCTTCAAAATTTCCCCGCTCGATACCCGTGACCTGCCGCTGGTTGACGGAGAAAATCTCGTAGGGCGACTTTTCGGCCAATACTACCTGCCTCTTTTGCTCAGCATTTAACGAATTGAGCAATTCATAACCCATATCTTCCTCTTCGCCCAGTACCCGCTTGCCCTTCTGCGGTACTTCTATCAGGACGTGGCCGGGGTTACTCCCCAAAAAGCTCGGCGTAAAGGAGATATGCCCATTCACCGAAGTATAGTGAATCGAAATGTGGTGGCCTTCCATGCGCCAGCCCCACGGAGCTTTGGCGGCAGGATCGCCAAATACCAGAAAGGCGTAGTTTTCGGGGTCGCGGCGGGTGTCGTTGGGCGGGCGACTTTCCAGCACTCGCAGCACGTTTTCCAGGTCAATAATATCTTTAATTTTCGCATAGCCATTGTCGCTCATGACCACTTCCACCATGTTCATGGCGGCTTTGCGCTGCGGTTCGCTCATGCGTTTCAGATTGAAACCCAGCCGCTCACGGGGAATAAAGTGCCAGTCATAGCGGATGGTATCGGTCAATGGATGCATTACCTCCGCCTTTTGCGTTGCGTCCAGCGTTTTTAAAAATGAGTTGACCGCATTCGTCATTTTTGGGTTCAGGTCGTCCTTGGCGGTCCGACTGGTTGTGGGCCGATCAGCCCCACAGGCACTGGTCAACAGGAATAGGAACAGGATATACGCTTTCATGGTACTTTTTTAACAGAATAAACCAACCGGCAGGTCAGATGAATTAATAATCAATGGAGTCAGAGTTCCCGGATGCGGATATTATTGAACCATACCTCGTCACCGTGATCTTGCAGGGCAATTTTCCCCCGGGCGTGAGGCGTGGCGTAGCCCCATTTGGCAAACTTGCTTTTGGCGAGTTGGGACTTCCAGGCATCGGAACCGTACACATAGTCCACCACCTTTTCGCCATTGAGCCAGTGTTCCACATGGTTGTCTTTGATTTTAATGCGGCCCTTGTTCCACTGTCCGGCGGGTTTCACGGCATTTAGGTTGCTGGGAGCCTGCATGTCGTAATTGGCACCGGTTTTCTGCCGATCATTGATTTTTACCATCTTGCCGCCGTCGTTGAAGGACGGGTAGTTCTCATCATCGATAATCTGGTACTCAGGGCCCGAATAGTAAGTGGCGTTCTTGGGATCTTCGATGACTTTGTAAATGACACCGCTATTGGCTTTCGGTGGAATCTTGAAATCGAATTCCATTTCGAAATCGCCGTACTCCTTGTCCGATACCAGATCGCCACTGCCACCGTGCGACATCAGGGCGCCGCCCATGACCATCCACTTTTTGGCATTGTCAGCGCGGTAGGCGTGCCAGCCTTTCATTGATTTTCCGTCGAACAGGCTTTGCCATTTGCCCGGTTTTTGTGCCCAAACTGAACCCGTCACCAGGCAAATCGCTAGGAGCAAGCTTATTTTTTTCATGATAGATTGTCAAGGTACTTTTACTTCAGGCAAAGAAACCCGCAGGCGGATTATACTTAATCCACCTGCGGGTTTTCGAAAGAGAATACGTCCCGGTTATCCGGATTTCAAGCCAGCCAAAATGGTTGTTAATGATTTTTGGGCAAAATCAGACAGTACGAGCGTCCCGCTGATCTCCGCGCGTTGTCTGAGCAGTTCGTCCCAGTGGTCGGTACCTTCCCAGAAAACCTGCTTCATGCGGCGCATCGACTCCGGCTCATAGTCAGCCAGCCGATTGGCGATATCGGCGACGTGTTCGTCGAGTTCTTCCGTCGTTTCCAGCACATCATCAAAAAGCCCCTTTTGCCAGGCCCAGATAGCGGACTTAAACTCGGTGGCGTTGATCGTCAACTGAGTGGTGGCAGCCAGGCCGATTTTGCGCCTCACGGCCGGTTCGATCACAAACGGACCGATGCCCACGGTGAGTTCGCTTAGCTTAACCGCAGCGTGATGCGTGGCCAGGCAGTAGTCGGCCGCCGTAAGTAGCCCCACGCCGCCCCCGACGGCTTTTCCCTGCGCCCGCGCAACGATAAACTTGGGACAACGCCGCATGGCGTTGATAACCTGGGCGAATCCCAGAAAGAAATCTTTGCCCTGCTGCTCGCTCGTTATGGCAGCCAGTTCGGTCAGCGAGGCACCGGCGCAGAAGGCACGGTTTCCGCCCGAGCGCAACACTACAACGGATGAATCCCGCGCTTCGCCCGCCTGCCGAATGGCCCGCGCCAACTGATCGAGCATACCGGAGGGGAGCGCGTTGCCCGCCGGATGAAAGAACTCGACGGTTGAAATGCGGTTCTCGCTGTTAATTTTGACGTAAGAGTCTATGAGTTGTAAGGTTTTGGAGTCGATGAGTTTGGAGGTCAATGGACAGAGTATTTTTGAATACCGGCTACTGAACTCACCAACTCATCTACCCGTGAATGCTATTATTTACCGAACAGCCTTGCCCAAAAGCCTTTGGCTTTGGTCCTGGTAGCTTCCATCGCTTCGGCAGCGTCCTCTTTTATCTCGTTGAACTCTTCGGTGGCCTTGGCCGCGATTTTAGTGGCTTTTTCTTTTGCCTCAGCCAGTTTTTCCTCTGCTTCTTCTCTGAGTTCGTCCAATTCTTCGGCGGCTTCGGCGCGGATTTCCGCCGCTTTTTTCCTCACATCGGCCATTTTCTCAGTGGCGTCTTCCCGAAAATCCTCCATTTCTTCAGAAGCCCGGTCAGCCAGCGATTCGATTTTTGCCCTGGCTTCGCCCGCCTTCTTTACGGCCTCATGGCGTAGTTCACCCATTTCTTCCGCGGCGCGGTCGGCCAATGATTCGATTTTCCCCTTTGCTTCGGCGGCTTTTTCAGAAGTACCCGTTTTCGTCTCGTTCAGCTGCCCGGCGGCTTTGGTAGAAATCGATTCCGCCTCAGCTTTTGCTTCGGTGATTTTGTCGGTAGCTTTTTCCTTGAGGTCGCTTACTTCCGAGACGGCCTCTGCTTTCAGGTTTGCGGCTTCGGCCTTTACATCGGCGGCTGTTTCAGTCACGCTTTCCTGTACCTCATTCGCTTTCTGGGCAGCATCTGCTTTTATTTCCAGGGCTTCGGCCTCAGCCTTTTTTGCTTGATTCGTAAGCTCATTCTTAACTTCTTTGGCGGCTTCGGCAGCCTTTGCTTCGGTCTTGGTCACCTCATCCGTGGCCAGCGTTTTTCCTTCGGCGGCCAGTTGTTCGGCAGCGACTTCTTTTTTTTCCAGTGATTTGGCCGCTTCTTCAGCGGAGGGGTTGGGGTAGTCTGCCATGATTATGGTTATTTAGTTTGTTAGAAGCGAAATGTACGAACTAGCCACATAGGTTGCAAATCAGAGTGTTGTGGATATCCATCGACTTTGAGGAAACTATTACACGATTGATCATGACAGTGTGACGAACATGAAGTGGCATTACTTTTTAACCTACTCTACTAAAATAAAAAGCATTGTCCCTAAAACTAACCCCAATATATGAAAAAGGTCGTTTTCGCTACTGCATTATACGCTTGTCTTACCACCGGATGGTTGCTGACAAGCTGTGACAATAATAAGGATGGTAAAGAAGAGTACGCTGAGGAACAGGCTGATGCCATCAATGAAGCTGACATCGCGCGCGCCGAGATTCGAAGCGCCGACGACACTTCCGATCTGGCCGATGTCCGGGAGGATCTGTCAGAAGCGGCTCAGGAACTGGAAGCTGCCAAAAAAGAGTACATGACCGAATTGCAGAATCGGCAGAAAAGCCTGAGCGAGAAAATCGGTGAACTGGATTCCAAAGTGACAGATCCCAAACAGGCCAACCGTGAAAAGTGGGTCGAAAAGCGCAAAGAATTGGTTCAGGAACGCGATCAGTTGCAGGCCAATCTGCTTGAACTTCAAAAGCCTATGACCAACGATCGCTTTGTGACTGCCGAAAAGGAAATCAAGGAATTATTGGCTTCGATTGACAAATCACTGGCCGATTAAGTACTCAAAGATTATCCTCGTGTTTCTAGAAAGGCGAACTACCATAGTTCGCCTTTTTTAGGTTAGCCTCCTTACCATCAGCCCTTTTATCAGGTCATAAAAAATATGGGGAGTAAGGGTACGCCAGTTGGAAAGGTGTAGCGTTCCACCAAAATTAAGATAATAATCCAGCCGGAACTTTTGCCACTCGCGTTCTATGTGATCACGAAAATTCACGGCGGCAATCCAGCCGTCTTCAATATCCTCAAACCATTCGGCGTAGTAGTCGTCCTGCGCACCGTGGTAATCCATCACGTTTTCACCGATAAGTATGAATTGATTGATACCGACGGCCACGAACTCATCCACCACGCGGCGCTTGAAGTACATGATGTCATTGTGCAGGGCATCGTTCCATTCGCCAAACAATTCGATGACGACAAAGCCTATGTCGTAGTCGGCGTACAGTACTTTAACGTACAGTGTTTCGGAGCCTATTTCGTCCCAGAAAGGGTGGATGTAATAGCCGTATATATCGTGTTCGTAGTACTCAAGATTAGGTTCACGTCCATAGAACGGCGATTTTTCGTCGCGATTTGCTACGTAATGCTTTTCCCAGTTTTAAAAGGGTTCAATGTCTTGCATGGTGGGTTTCTTTGTTCCGCCAGGAGCTCAAATGGGGTAGTCGGAGCGGAAGCTATTTGGTTCTGAAAATACTTGAATTACCAACACAGATGCCATTCGTTTTAGTGCCGGTTTATTGATTATTTGATCTTGAAAAAAGTGGGGTAGTTTTGGGTAAAGTGAAACTTTTTCAGTTCAATTATTTCATAATCATTGGTTTAACTTTCGGGTATTCTGCTTAAATAGGTACTTTGCGGCATAGTTTTTTAGGCTTGGGTACCTGTTACCATTAATGAACCACAACCAATAATACTAACTATGAAAACGAAGCACAATAAATTGATGACATTGACGGCTAGCGGCCTGAGCCTTTTCCTGATGCTGGGCCTGACATCCTGCGCCGATAATGACTCAGACACTGACGATAACGGCATGGAAAACACCGAAATGACGGAAGACAACACCGTAACTACCAACGGCAACTACTTTGCCGACTGGGATGCCAATACGGACGGATATCTTGACGCAGACGAATACTCGGGCGGTAATTTCCGATCCTGGGATACCAATGCAGACAACAAACTCGACGAAAACGAGTGGAATACCGGAGCCCGCAACAATGGCTACGAAGGCCAAAGTTGGGCCGACTGGGACATTGATCGAGATGGGTTCCTGAACGATGGCGAGTACCGGACGGGATACAATAATGCCGGATGGTACAATGCCTGGGACACCGATGGCGACAGTCGACTGAGTCAGGAGGAATACGACACCGGTATGGCCAATCGTCCGAACCAGTAACAGTGAAGAATGAACGCGGAGACAATCGGATGCTAAATTCCGGGGGTACCTGCTTCAAACAATTATTTTAAGTATTTTCACAGCCGCTCAACGATCGTTGGGCGGCTGTTTCCTATCCAAATTAGTCCCCATCATCCATGAATCTTCTCGGAAATATCATTTGGCTCATCTTTGGCGGTTTGGTCGTATTTATCGAATACATGATAGCGGGCTTATTGCTCTGCGTGACCATCATCGGCATTCCCTTCGGAATCCAATGCTTCAAGATTGGTATTTTGAGCCTGATGCCCTTCGGCAGAGAGGTCAGGGAAGTACCCGGCGATTCGGGCTGCCTGTCCACCCTATTCAATATCATCTGGATTGTGGTGGGCGGTATTTGGATAGCGCTGACGCATTTGTTCTTTGGCGTGCTGCTGGCGATCACGATCATCGGCCTGCCGTTTGCAAAACAACACTTCAAATTAATGGGTTTATCCTTTACACCATTCGGGAAAGAAATCGTGTAGCAGTAGTTGTGTCTTCCGTTTTGCTTCTATGCACATACCCGGTGTCCTGAACACCAATTCCTAAATTCCTAAAAACCAACTACTATGAATCTTGTCGTTACTGTTCTGACCGTTTTCATTATCCTGTTCTTACTATCCGGGGTACGCATTATTTTTGAGTACAAAAGGGCTTTGAAGTTTCGCTTCGGTAGCTACGTGCAAACTCTGCAGCCCGGCCTGCGCTGGATTATTCCTTTCGTGGAAACTATCCAGACTGTGGATATCCGCGTCATCACGATCAACATTGTCTCGCAGGAGGTAATGACCGAAGACAATGTTCCCTGTAGCATTGACGGCGTGGTGTTTTTCAAGGTTGAAAACCCCGAGAAAGCTGTGCTGGAAGTAGAGCAGTTCCAATTCGCCATCAGCCAACTGGCTCAGGCGGCCCTGCGGGATGTGTGCGGTAAGGTGGAACTGGATACGATTCTGTCGAAGCGCGAAGAAATGGGTCAGAGCATCAAGGCTACGGTGGCCGAAGAGACCGTTCAGTGGGGAATAGTGGTGATCGACGTTAAAATCAAGGACATCCAGCTGCCGGAAAATATGCGGCGCATGATGGCCAATCAGGCCGAGGCCGAGCGGTCGCGCCGGGCGCAGGTCATCCTGGCCCAGGCTGAAGAGCAAGCCGCCCATAAGCTGCTCGAAGCAGGAAAGGTTATAGATCAGTCACCTTCGGCCATTAAACTCAGGCTTTACCAGACTCTGGCTAACATCGCCGCTGAGAAAAACTCGACCATCCTGTTTCCGTTTCCCGAAGAGGTACTTGCTCCATTTCGTCCGAAAAAGGACGAGTAGCATCCTGGCCCGGTCGCACTCTAAATCGAGTTTTCCGGCTCAGCGTCCTGAGCGGCCAGCATTTCGGTTTTGGCCTGGTTGACATCCATGGCTTCCATGCGTCCTATGATGCTGTCTTTTCTGGCCAGAAACACATCCTGGAATTCTTCCCGAACGGGTTCGGCAAGGGGTAGTTTTACTTTCAGGGCGTCCACCTGCCGACCATTTTTCCAGAAGCGGTAGCACAGGTGAGGGCCTGTGGAAAGTCCAGTACTGCCTACGTAGCCGATGGTTTGGCCCATGGTCACCCGGACACCACGCCGGATGCCCTTCGCGAATTTTGACATGTGCAGATATTGCGTGGTGTACGTTTTGTCATGACGGATCTTGACGTAGTTGCCGTTGCCACGCGTGCGGGTGGCTTCTACCACCACGCCGTCGCCCACGGTGCGGATGGGTGTACCGCGCCGGGCCGCGAAATCAGTACCCAGATGCGGTTTGTAGCGACGTTGCACGGGATGGAAACGCCGTTTGGTGTATCGTGAACTAATGCGGCTGAACTCTACCGGCTCTTTCAGAAAAGCCTTCTTAAAACTTTTGCCCTCCTGATCGAAGTAGCTCACACCTTTGCCCTGATCCAGCGCGATAGCATAAAGCGGCTTTCCCTGATGCAGAATGTAGGCACCTTTCAATTTTCCGTCGGCGATGGTTTTACCTTCAATCTGCTTTGACTCAAAAATAAGCTTGAACGTATCACCGGGCTGCACATGGTTCAGATCAAGCCGCCAGGCGTAGATATCGGCCAGTTGGTCGACCAGCCCGGCCGAGCCGCCTGCATCGAGAATCGACTTGTACAAAGAGCCATGAATTTCGCCAACCAGTTCGCGTTCGACAATATCTACCTCTCGCTGGCAGAGTGTCACCGCAAGGCTATCCCGCAGATCGTATATGACATACTGAGTTTCGTTGGGTTCATAAATAAAGTACCTGGCTGTGCGGGCCCCATCGCGGGCACAAAGCAGCGTATAGGGACGCTTGGCCCGCATTTTCCGCAAAGAAAAAACGTCGTTGGCTTTTTGGGAAAGATCGTGCACCTGAGTCAGGCCGATGTTGTAATCACCGAGTAGCGTAGAGATGGTTTCGCCCGACTCGACAACGCCTTCTACAATTTCCAGCGAATCGGTGGCAATGCCAAATACAACCGGGGCCGGAGGGGCCTCTCTGGCCACCGGCATTTCGGTTTTTGGGGTGAAAAATGAGCCGCTGGATTTGAAAAGAAAGGCTTGGAAGGCGGCAAAAATGAGGAGGGATACTACGGCTGCGAAAAGGATCAGTCGTCTGGTCATCAGCTACAAAGAAAGTTTTGGGTATTCGTTGAATTGTATTTACAACGGGCAAAACTAGGCCTTTGATGTGCTAAATAAAAATAAAATTTAGGGCAATAATCTGATAGTAAATTAGTTGCAAAATGCCTGATATAGCCGCCAGAGGCTCAGAACCGGGGAATGAATACCTATTATACGAAACCGCTTCCTGAATGTGGAATTCTGACCAAAGTTGGTTATACGTTTCCCAACTCTAAGCTGGTTACACAAGCATTTTACTACATTTTTCCCGCTTATAGAGCCCGTTAGCCAAGTGGATGGTGATTGGCATGGCTCTTTGGATATTTGGAATAATGCCCGTTGGCGCTCAGTTGCGGCACTCAATTACTACAGTTGGGTGTATTCAAATCAATCGCCACCGGGTTGGTATCCATTTTATTCACTTAAACTTATCTCACCATGTTTTACCACGATAAGAAGTTGCAGTACACTGTGCGGGTTGACAAGCCTAATGCGGCTTTTGCTAAAATGCTCCAACAGGCCATTGGAGGTGTGGAGGGAGAAATCCGCGTTTGCCTTCAGTACATGTTTCAGGCCTGGGGATGCCGGGGACCGGTAAAGTACCGTGACATGCTTCTGGAAACCGGGACCGAGGAAATGGCCCATATCGAAATGCTGGCGACCGCCGTGGCTCTCAACCTTGAGGGAGCGGCTAACGAATTGAAAGACCAAGTGGCGAACGAGAATCCGTTGGTGGCGGGAATCATGGGTGGCATGAACCCACGCCACATTCTTTCATCGGGCCTGTCAGCGATGGCGGTCGATAGCAATGGGGTGCCTTTCAACGGTTCCTGGGTAGTTGGCAGTGGCAATTTGGCCGCAGACATGTATGCCAACGTGATGGCTGAATCTACAGGCCGCGTTCTGGCCACCCGACTCTGGGAATCGACGGACGATCCTGGTATGAAGGATATGCTTGCTTTTCTGATCGCACGTGATACCATGCATCAAAACCAATGGCTTGCAGTACTTGAAGAGCTGGGAGGCGTCGAAAACAACCATCCGATTCCGAACAGCTTTCCACAAAGTGAAGAGTTATCAAAGTTCAGCTACTCTTTCATTTCCACCGACATAAACAAACCCGAAGCGCCCGACGGACGTTGGGCAAAGGGTACCTCCGTAGATGGAAAAGGCGAATTCTCATTCGATCATGCCAGTCCGCATGGGGAAGAGCCCAAGCTGGGCGAACCGTTGCCGGAAGGCCATGCCCAAAAGGAGCAGATGACCAACGGCGTTGTAAAAGGCGTCGCAAGCAAGGTGAAAGATTTGCTTTCTTAAAAAGTCAGCTGCGATTAACTTCCAAGTAGCCTCCGCTACGATCCCCTTACTGAGTTAGGGAAGTAGTGGAGGCTACTTTTTTGACTTTAAAAATTGAGTATTTGACAATGAATCTTCTGTTGGCGAGTAAGTTAGAAGGGGAGGAGCATCTACTTACTGAATGAACGCGAACTGGTCGCCGTTGCCGTGGGGAAATCAGCCGGAATCGGAATATTGACCTTCCCGGTAGCAGCCCACTGCGACCCGCGTTGCAAACTAGTGATGAAACCAACGTCCTGCACCGAGTAGTCCACGTGGCCCATGGCCATGTGGAACACACGCCCTTTGCCGTATCGGATCGTCATCATCATCGGTTCGTTTCGGTCAGTGCCGTTATTGTCTTTGGCTGCATATGCGGTGGCCAGCACCTCCATATTTTCGGCTGGGCCACGCAATCGGTTATAGAGCTCGTCTTTGGTGTGCAGCCACGTGGCTGGCATTCCCTTGGTTATCGGGTGATTGGCGTTACGGATTGTTATCAGGAATTCCGACTGTGCTCCGTGTGCCCCGGCCTTACCCGGTGCGGTGTCCCGCACCAGTTTGCCTGCATCGTTGTAATACACGTACGGCCCGTCTTTTTCAGTGCGATCGCCCCAGCCGCCCAAGCCAATCATCTGGTTGTAGGCAGGCCAATCCGGAAACGAATTGTTGGCGGCGTGTATGACGACCAGTCCGCCGCCATTTTTCATGAATTTTTCAAAATCGGCTTTCGTGGTTTCGGGCCACGAGGCGGCGTTCCAGCCAAAATTGCAGACGACCAGATCGTATTTCGAGAAGTCGGGGCGGAAATCGGGGTCTGTCTTAGACTTTTCGAGGGACTCGGTATTTGTAGCCCCCGCCACCGGATAATCCTTGATGAACTCATCGCCCTTCCAGGTGTACTTACTGCGCTGAACATCCACCGAAAACTTTCCGGTTTCCTCCAGGTACTCTTTCATCATGTAGGTTAGCTTGGGCCACTGGTCATGGTTGTTTTGTCCATCCACAATCAGGGTCCGGATAGTCTTACCCGAGTTTTGACCGTGGACAGAAATGCCAGTTAAAAATGCAAGCGTCAAGATGAGTAATGGCCTTAGTTTCATTGTCCGGGTTGGTTTATTTTTATGACTGCCAAAAGAAAGGAGCAAATAAACCTAAAATACTGAACACTCAGGTCAAAAACGGTAGGTTGCCCCAATGGCTGCATAATTGATCCAGGTGAAATTATACACCGACTCCACATCCGCACCGCCTTCCACTACCCGATAGCCTGCCCGTAAACCGAATTTTGGGCCAAAATCGTAGCCTAGCCCCAAAAACACGTCCTCAGCGCGGCCCGGCCCGGCACCGGCCAATGCATCAGCTTCCAGCATAATCCGCCAGCGATTGCTAAGGCGGTACATTGAGAAGATATTCAAAAGCGGTACAAAACCGACGTTGCTGAAATGCGTGTCCTGGCTATCGGAAATAAGCCGCACATCGGCATCCCGGATTTTCGCCGTAAGGCCCACGCCCAGCCGGAAACGCTCACTCCGTACGATGGCGTAGCGATACGTCAGACGATACGAATTGAACTGGTACTTGGCGGTAATGGCCTCGTTCGGGGCATAAGCCAGACCGTTGAAGTTAACTACCTGATCGAATTGTCCTTTGTAAGTAGCAGTCAGCGGGGCATAAAGAGCCGTGATGGTGTGCCGGTCGTTAAAGGTGACGCCTAACCTGACTCGACTATAGGCGAGGGGTTGCACCTCAAAATTATTTTTGCCCAGGTCAAACTGCGTGCCGCCAGTGTTCGGAATGCTGATTCTATTGTAGGGCGTTCCTAAAACAAGCCCTCCTTCCAGGTCCATCCAGAATTGGGCCTGGGCGGCGGAGAGGGGAATAAGAAAACAAATAAGGAAGTAAAAAGACTTTTTCGGCAACATGGAGAAGCAGAGGTTGATTAGAGATCGTTTTTTCCTTGCTCCCGCTACAAAAAGCAGACCACGGGTACTGGAGTTTGGCCATGGTTTCATAAAAAAGCCCCGTTCCGAAGACTGTTGCTTCGGAGCGGGGCTCGTACCTGAGCAGTTCACAACGTTACTTTACTGGCTCAAACAACCAGCTTGCATCCTGACGGTACACCTTGTCATTGCGGGCATTGGCATCGGCTTGGGTTACTTTTAATACATAGCCCTGGTGCCGCAGAAACCAGCCTCCGTTCGCCGGATAGCCAGCGGTTTCGAGTGAGATATAATTGAGCCCCCCTGCTTCCTTCTCTTCGGGAGTACGCACGTAAAAGTGCCCTCTTCCGCTGGCCGGGGTACCGGGATACAAAGTCAATAGTTTGTCGTTTCCAACTTGAAGGTAAAGGTCCGGGATGGGGGAGTTCAACAGTTTTAACGCAATAATACCTTTCGCTTTGTCAACATCAATTTTCTCAAACTCCATGACGGTGGCATCTTTGGGGCTCACGATTTTTCCTTCGAAATAAGGTTTGTTGCCATCGCCTGCGTTTTTCTTCTGCGCATTCTTGTCATACCCCATCCAGTAGTCGCTGCCTGTTTCTACCCGGTTTCCACTAATGGAGTAGGCGTGGAGACGGAATTTGATGGGAAGAACGGCGGGAGCGACCTCCTTGCTATTGACCTTAATGCGTACTCCCCTGATGCTGTTGTTGGTGCATTGGTTGTATTGAACAATCACGATCCGATTCTCCTCGCCCTTTACGAGCTGATCTTTCAAATCTACCTCCTTGTATTTCGAAGCATTTCCTATAAGGTCGGAGCCCGGCTGGTACCCCCCGTTTTTATGGTTGCTATTGAAAAAATAGATGCGGGCCCCGTCGTCAGCCATGTCGTAAGACACGGTGAAGGTTTTCAAATCCACGTTTTTAGGAATAAAAACCGAGGTTTGAAAATACGTGAAGTCCAACTGCTGAGCGCATTTTTTTACGTTTCTACCCAAGTCAGGGTAGTCTACAGTTCCATCGCTTTGCGTCTTGGCCAGCTCCCACTTGGTATCCGATTTTGCGGGGATTTTCGCCTGGTCGAAAGCCGCTATCCTCGCCTCCATATCGGGGGTGTTGAATTCAATTATTCCTTCGTTTCCTTCGTGGATTTGCCACGCGCCCACCTGCACTTGCGCGAAGGCCGGGCTTAGGCTCAGGATTACGATCAGAAATTTGATAAATGTGTATACAGTTTTCATTTGGGTAATGTTATTGTGTGTTGCCTACTCTAATCCGTATTTTCGGCCGACTACGTTGGTACGAGGGCACAAAATTGGAGCACCGGGACGAGCAAAATCCGTCATCTTTGCCGCAAAATCCGTCAGAATATGCTTGTAGCAGTCTCGATAAGGTACTTGGAGAGTATGGGCAGGGGTGTGATTCGTAATGAATGGTTGTTTTACCTCATCTCCACCAGACGCAGTCCACCATTCATGTGTTGAAAAACGCCCAATTGACCACTAACCAGCGAATCGCACGATGTGGGGCCTGAGCTGATGCGCACACTGCCAAAGTACAAACAGTGATTGCCATCGGACTCCACAAGGCGGTAGTTGTCGACCACCAGGGGTAGTTCGAAGCGAAGGCCGGCAGCTACCTTTTCTTTGCTTATCTGTTTCTTGAGTCGATAACGGAAGGAAGAACCGTCGGCCATGGGCTCGTCGATTTCCCGTTTTTCCACAACAATTTCGTAGTTGTACCCCCATTCGTACTCGAACTCATCGATCGAATCGTAAAAAAACTCGGCTTCGCCACCTTTTTCACTAACCAGATAGCACAACTGAACGCCTTCGCCCTGACATGGCATCCGGTAGTGCGAAATCTTCCACCGCAACTCCTCTGATTGATGGGCCATTTTGCTGGCGCATCCCGTCAACGATAGGAATGCGAGGGTTGAAAAAAGGGTGTGGATTACATGTACCATCATGTTGCTATGATTTAGTGGTTCTGGCACTGTCGGGTGAAAAACCGGTTTGACTGAATGGGAGGCTGCGGGGACACGGAACAGACTTACCCCTTAAAATATCTTTCAGAAGCTGTTTAAGTTAATATAAAACTAGCTCACACCTTCTTAGATTAGCGTCTGCGACCGACATATGGCTTGCCATAAACCTCTACTTCTGTCAAGCTGAGTGGAGTCATTTCTAGCCCCTGCTTCTGGAGAGAAATCCTTATTTTTCGAGTAGTCCTGTTGATTGGTATGACAAAACTAGTCTGATCAGCTTCCCATCTATATGGGCCTAATGACTCTACTCTACCGCTAGAAGCATCTCTGCCAAAGACATCAGAATCGTATCCGGGATTGTCTGGAGCCAATGGTTCGGTAGCTGGGCGTGAGTGAATTTCTTCAGCTCCGGTGGTAACATAAAAATTCCTGCCCGCTAAATTTGAAGCCTCTGAGCTGTTCCAAATCACTATGTGATCTACTTCGGCGAGCTGACCTAAATCTACCTGCCATGCAGGCGTGAGGCTGGGTGGGGTTTGGCTTACCGAGTTAGCCGGGCCGTTCAAATAAGCCCTGTTTTTATTTCCGTCTATCGCTTTCTGAGAATTGCTGAATTGGGTGTTATCTCCATAGGATTGCCAGGTCTTGGCGATGGGTAATAAAGCTAAATTATCGAGTGCCACGGCACTGGGAGTAAATCCTGGAATGGGAACCGGTTTTCTGCCGTCAGTTATCGGCTCGGCAGTTTTGCCTTGCCTAATCCTAGAAGGCGTCTCGGTTTGAGGCTGTCCAGTACGCATCGCCGTGGGTGTCTCAGTTTGAGGTTGTCCAGTGCGCATTGCCGTGGGTGTCCCGGTTTGAGGCTGTCTACTAGGCGTTGTGGCAGGAGGCGCTGTCGCCCATATTTCCTCTCCATTGGCAGCTACAAGTCTTAGTCGTCCATCGTCAGTCAGCTCAGCGCGGATGCTCTTGTGCAGAATGACCGGAGCCACTGCATCTCTTCCATTAGTGGCACAATACGATTTGTTCTGTGAACTTTGGATACAAATGTTGCCGTCGGGGTTGTAGCTCAAATACCCTTTCGCAACTCCTTCACCAAAGGGATTACTCAGAGGAAAAGTATACACGTTAAGGCCACTCGGGATTTCCTCGATCACAAAATTGCCGTCGGGGGTACCCCTGAGTTGGAATTTTCCGTTGGGAGAGACCATTTTCTCCCCTTCCTGCAGCCTGTCGCCGGGCTTCATCTGTCCCCGATACCTCAGGATTGCCGCGTTATCCACCGGCGTGGTTCGGCTCATAGCTGGGTTACTGGTTTCGGTTGGGCGCGTCCGTACCGGTGTGTTTGTTTCGGTACTCGTTGGGCGTGTTCGTACTGCGGGATCCGTTTCAGTACCCGTTGGGCGCGTTTGGGGTGGAGTGGGCGTGGTAGTGGTCACCGTTGGTGTGGGAGTCTGGGGAGAAGTAGTAGTTGGCTTCCCTGTATTTGAAGCAACTATGTTGGCCCCAGCGGGCTTGCATGAACCCGGAACGTACAGGGTCGCCACGGCGGCAATGTCCCCGGCGCTCAAGCCATCGCGTTGCCCCATAACCGAATTTTCATCGCCCTTGGCATTTTTCAGATTGATGGTGTTTTGGTTGTTTTTTGAAAAAGCTTTTGCCGGGTAATGCATGACAGAGCTAAAATCATACGCCCCTATGTTGGTTGCCTTGTCATCCTGCTTCTGGAAATTGTGCTCTTTGCCAGCCTGGATGTTCCCAAAGCTGATCGTAACGTACGTATCGCGGTCTTCCCGGCTTTGTGCGTGGACAAAACCAGCGGCATGTAAGATTTCGTGCACCACAGTACCCTGATTGGCTTGGGTAATTGAGATTTCCTGACGACCTCCTTTATAGCTTTTGCCCAAAACTGACCAGTTTCCATTCTTGGAGACAAACTCAACGTAGTCGGTCTGATTGGTCCGGGGTACTACACAAAGGTTTGTTTTATCATGTACTTCCTTGATACCGGCCAAAATAATATCTCTTTTAGGGTGCCCGGCTGGAAGGACATAAGGGATAGTGGAATTTGGCCATCGCCGGGATTGGTCGTCGTTGGATGCCGCATCATTGGATGGAGCGGTAGTACTGGTAAAATCCCCGACATCTCCCAGGATCATGTCACTTTGGTAGATCACTTTCCCATCGGCGATTTCCACTTCGATATTTTGTGCCGTCTTGGACCTTGGGAGCACGATGTTCATCTGTTTTCTTTCAGTGGGACCCGTATATCCTTCTACGGGAACAGGCTCGGTAGCCGGGGTTACAGCAACAGCTACCGGGATATCGAGTTTACCCATTGCATTATTCCAAACTAACTCATTAGCGTCGGTGTAGAGACCCAACAGTCCATCATCATTCAGCATGGCGCGTACTGGTTTCCAGTCGCCGGTTCCGTACTTGGGGTCAAAGTACGCCTGTGTCTCGGTCGACCAGGCCGCCTGGTTGTCACGGTCGTTGACCACCAGATTGCCGTCGGCTTGCATGGTCAAATAACTCCCGCTGCCTTTGGTGGCCATGCTGCACCACACAAATTTATCGCTGCTGGTGTAGATGCACAGGTTGCCGTCGGGTTGCATAGTCAGGTAGTGGCTTTTATTGGGGGAATAAAGGCGTTGACCCTCCGTGAGCTTGGCTCCTACTGCCAGCATACCGGCAACCGACTGGGCGATGGCCGAGTGAGCGAGGATCATCACCAGAAAAACAGAAGAAATAAAATTTTTCATGATTGATTTGGTTGGTTTTAGCGTGATAGGGTACTCTTTTCAGGATTTCCGACTAACTCTTATCGTCTCTAAATCCTACCTCCCGAACACCTGCACTTCCGTCAGGCTGAGGGGCCTGGGATTTGAGCCTTGTACCAGAGTGATGCGGACGTATCTGCTCTTCTGGTTGACATTTATTGTATGGCTTTTCGTATTGGCCGACCATGGGTTCAGTGGTCCATACAGTCCGCCATCACCATTGACTGAATTATCTGTGATTACGAAGGGGGTGCTCGAAGTGAGGACAATGAAATTTTGCAGCCTTTCCCAGCAGCAATCCTGCCGGTTCCAGATAACAATTTTCTCAATATCGTACACGGCCCCTAAGTCCACTTCCCACCAGGCAGACCGTTCGTCGCTGGTGTGGGTAATGGAATTTTTTGTGTCGCCCATTTTAAAAGAGCCATCGGTATTGCCGTCAACAGCCTTGCCGGAGCCGGCATAGCTGGGGTCCATCTCCGAAGATTGCCTGGTGGGTTTATTCAGGGCCAAATTGGTGACTGCCCCTTTGCCGGCGTTGGCTGAACTGGTTCTTGGAACAAGCTTTCCGGTCGCCGACCAGATTTCATTCCCAGCTTTGTCGACCAGTACAAAACGCCCGTCGTCGGTTAATTCAGCGTGGTCGCTTTTGTGCAGAATAGTCGAAGCTGCCCCGTCGCGCCCATTGGTGGCGTAGTACGCTTTTTGTTGCGTGCTGTTGACAACGATATTGCCGTCGGGATTGTAGCTCAAAAAGCTCACCTTGGGCGCACTATTAAGACCGTCGTTAAGCGGAAAGGTGTAGGCCACCCGGCTATCCGGTACTGTTTCGATAACAAAACTACCGTCCGGCGTGCCCCTCAGTTGAAATCGGCCATTGGCCGAAACCAGTTTTTCGCCTTCCTGCAGCTTGTCGCCGGGTTTCATAAGGGACTGATATTTCAGAGTAGCCGCTTGGGCCGGATTCGCGGCGAAGGGGTCGGTTTTGGGTGACGTGTTGCCAACTGAGGTAGTAGCCGGACTTGCCGCGCCTTCCACGTAGCTCCATATTGCCGTAAAATACCACATGTCCCCATTCTTAGCCACACCGTATCCCACCACATTGACGGGAATACTCTTCCCGTTGTACGAGTCCAGATTCCAGGTGGGCCGGTAGTGCGTCTCTGATTTCATCCAGCCTATAGGGTACTCAGACAGGCTCATGGCACCCGCGCATGCCTCGGGCTTCGGGTGGTTTTTCAAGTACCTGTCCACTCTTGCGCCAAAATCACGGTAGTTTCGATTGTCGTGCGTGACATTCTTAATGGATGCCTGATAATCAGCTTGCTCTTGTGCCAATTTATTGAGGTCCTCATGGATAATCAGCGGTTTCAGGTTAGAGGGCAGGTTGAGTGCCGTCTGACATCCCTGCTGTTTTCGGTAGTTGGGGTTCAATCGGGCCTCGTTGTTTATAGCCAGCATAGTGGCCCTGACCTTGTCCAGTTCGGTTTTCGTCAGGCTTGATTTAGTGCTAAGATTTTTAAGGTAGTCCAGGTTAGCCTGATCGTGAAGTTGAGCAACTACCTCTGCAGAACACAGCACAGTAGCCAGCACCAGTAGGAGGAGAGGTTTGAATTTTGAGAGGCCTTCCGGGAAGAAAAGTAAACGTTTTGCTTTCATAGTGTATGGTGAGTTTTGTGTTTGTTACCTGACTGCATTGAGATTTCAGGCATGGCACAAAGTTGCGGCATACGGATGCACAAATTCCGTCAACTTTGTTGCAGAATCCGTCAATAGTGGTAAGAAAAGGCCTTTTAGTACAATTTGGAGAGGTGGCGCTTCAAGCGTCTAGGCAAAATCGCTCGGTAGTTTTCCGAAGCGTTTTTTGAAGCTTCTGGCAAAGGAGCCAGCGTTTTTGTAGCCAACCCGAGAAGCCAGCACGGCCACAGAAACCGGGGTTCCGCTTTCCAGGAGCAGTCGCGCTTCGTTGAGGCGTATTTCCTGTAGGTACTTCGAGGGGCTCAGGCCCGTCAGCCGTTTCAGCTGCCGGAGCAGGGTCGATTCGCTCATCGCAAAAGTTTCACTCAGGGAGGGGATGTCCAGCAGGCCGCTTTCCAGGTTAGTACGGATATAGGTTTCGAAGTTTTCCAGCCACTTCTGATCAGCTTCTGCAAGCTGAAATTCATCCCCGATTTCCTTATTTTCTACGAAGACTTCCTGCCTTCTGGTCGACTGATTTTTCAAAAGGTTCTCGATCCGCACTACCAGTTCTTCTTCATCAAAAGGTTTGGTCAGGTAGTCGTCCACCCCAATTCGCAGGGCGTGTAAACGATCGGCCAGCTCGACTCGGGCGGTCAGCATTATAACAGGAATATGCCGCGTCGCATCGCCTGATTTTAACCTTTCAAGCAGCTGGTACCCGTCCATCACGGGCATCATCAGATCACTCAGAATTAAATCGATGGCCGGTTTGCCATGCTTGATTTTTTCCAGAGCGGCTGCGCCGTGTTCAGCAAACAGGACCAGGTACTTTTCGGATAAAATCAAGCCGATATACTCCCGCAAACCGGGGTTGTCCTCCACCACAAGAATGGTAGGCCGGGGACCTGTGGCCGGGTCGGTAGGGTATGGTTCAATCACTGGTTCACCGAGGGATGCGTGGCCTTCGCACCCGGCTTCGACCGGGGGGACATACAGTGGGACCGGCGTACTGGGTTGTTTTGAGGAAACATCGACTGGCCAGGAAATAAAAAAAACGGTCCCCTCATCCGGCTTGCTCTCCACCCGAATTGCCCCGTTCATCAGCCTGGTGTATTCATGGCACAGGGCCAGGCCAATGCCTGTCCCGCCTGCCAGAGACCGATCTTTCTGGCTGGTTTGAAAGAAATGGTCGAATATGTGGGGAAGATCGTCCGGGGCAATACCCGGCCCCGTGTCTTTTACCCGGAGCAGGAGTTCTTCGCCCTGTAATTCAACCTCGACCCTGACCTTTCCATTGGCCGGAGTGAATTTGAAGGCATTGGAAAGCAGATTGTAAAGAACCTGCCGGCACTTTTCCTGATCAAGGTCAGCCACGGTTCCGGACGGAACCCTCACCTCATGCGAATAATGTATTTTTTTCCATTGACCCAGCGACTGGAACTGGTCGAGGTGAACTTCGAAAAACGCTTTCAGTCTGGTTGCTTCCAGGTCTAGCGGCATCTTACCCATTTCAAGTTTCCGCAAATCCAGAATTTCCTTTACCATCGATTCCAGCTGCCTTACGCTACGATTAGCTATTTTAAGGAGCGTCGTATGCTTTTCGGATAGCTGATTTTCTCTCATCAGCGTCGCGATGGGCCCCGCGATCAGGGTCAGTGGTGTCCGCAACTCATGACTTATGTTGGCAAAAAAACGGGACTTGGCCAGATCAAGACTTTCCAGCTGATTGGCGTGCAGCTGGATGAGGCGATTTTTGTCGGCGAGTTCAACTTTGCCCCGTCTTTGCCGGATGTACCCCATTACCAGCCCAACGGCCAGCAGTGCCACCAGCACGAGGATAACAAGGGAGTAAGTAAGCTGCGATTTTTTCAGGTTTAGCTCCAACCCCCGGTTCTTTTCGTTGGCGGCGAGCTTGTCACGTTCTGCCTGCAAATAGAAATTCTCAATGTTAAAGCCAGCGCTTTGGGCGCTAAACTTTTCTTCATGGAAAATCTTTTTCTTCAGAAAACGCAGGGCATCGGCAGGATTGTTTTCCTGCTCGGCGATCTTTGATTTAAGGGTGTAGGTCCGGGTCAGCAATTCATCGAGCTGCAGTCTTTCTGCCTTCCCCAGGGCATCTTCAAGATAGTCCTTGGCTTGAACCACTTGTCCCTGCAGAAGCTTGAGGCTGGAAAGGTCCAGCAGCGTGTGGATTTCCATCCAGGGACCCGGTTCCGCCTGACTGTATTGCAGCGTTTTCAGATAATGGCGCTCGGCCTGCGCCAGGTCACTTTTAGCCAAGGCCAGGTCGCCCTTCAATTTGGAGGCATTGATCAGTAAGGGGTATTCTTCAGGCCGAATGGGATTGGATTCGGGCAGATTATTCAGGGAGGGGAGGTACGCTTCGGCCTTCCTGATGTTGCCCGCCAGCAAGTATTGCTCCAGCAACTGCATTTGTAATTTTTGGCTTAACCGCTGCGATTTTACTGCCAAAGCCTTAGTGAGCAATGCCTCCATCCCCGGGATCACCTTTTCTCTCCTGACAAAATGGAGCTGGAATTTGAGCAGGGCAAATTCAACTGAAAGCATGGAAGATTCGTCTCCCAGGGTCTGATAAACCGTAAGCGCTTTCTCCAGGTACATGGCTGCGAGCTTGTAGGCCCCCAACGCATCGTAGTACCGCGAGAGGTCAGTATAGGCCGCGGCTTCCCGACCTGAATTTTTATGCTTTTTGGCGAGCCGGGCCATTTCTTCCCCGACGTGGATGGCGGCGTCGAGATTGAACAAACGCTCCAGCTGGATCATGACGGCATAAGAGGTGCGGTAGACAGAATCAGGCCCGTCACTGAAATGGTCTGTGATGAGTTCCGGAATGAACGTGTAGTCTGAGGGTGCAGGATTTTGACGAAGCCCGGCTTCTATTTCTGACCAAAGTACCGGATCGACGTAGAGCGACGGCCTGGGCTGGCTGAAGGCAGTTGCGCGCGCCAATAGGCAAAGAAATAAAAATAGGACAGAGCTGAAAGAAATCCCTTTTATTCTCCACCCAACAGGGCGTCGTGTCGATTTCTCATGCGATCCCATCTGTGATAGGAAAGTCATTCGGTGTGGTTGTGTGGAGCATTCGCTGGTTTCGGAAAGAAAGCGAATTTAATGCAAAAATTAGTGATGCTCAATTTTTGAACATGTGTCTGTACCGGATTTTACAGGTACTTACCTGAAATAATCCACTAGGTTAACGGCATATACCAAAAAAACGTCTCCCGGTAATGCAGAAATAGCCTGACTGGGCGCGGGGCTGAATTACCTGTCCGGCTGACGTACCGCACGAACGCGCTCTGCTGTTTAAATAGTGGTTTTGCCAAATTGGAGCGCACCTGCGCGCATTATGATTTCCACTGCCACATTGCGGGAATACAGCAAATTCACTTTCGTGCTTTCACGACTTCTCGCACGGTAGTGAACCTGATATCAGGATAGCGGTGGGTATCGAGCGGATCGAGTTTGGCGCGGCCGCTGAGCATGTTGCGCAAGTACTGCATTCCCTGCCAAGGAGGAAACACTTCATCGCTGGCGGGCATAAGAGTCCGCGTGGCTTTAATCATAAAATCGAGTACCGCCAATCCGCCAACGCGCAACAACTTGAAGTCTTTTCCGGTGGCCTGACTGGCCGCTTCCCGTAATCCCCGGATCGTAAGCGTGTCGCCGGCGATGCGTAAGTCGCGCGGCGTAGTGTCATCAAGGGCCGCCGCAGCTGTGTATTCGGCGGTATCGGCAATGGTCGTGAAGTCGAGCGGCTGGTCAGCGTCGCCCCAGTACACGATGCGGTTGAGCGGAAAGAGAATGAGTGGGGCCTCGCCCGTAAGCAGGTCGGCGAACATGCCGTTGAGAATGGAAGTTGCGGCGATGGGGGACGCATCGAGGCGGGCCCGAAACTCCCGGCGCAAATCGAGATTGCGGTTAGAGCCTTCGGGCGTCTTGGTAAAATCGATGGAAAAATCGGAAGGAATAAACCGCGGAACATCCGCTGTGACCGCCGCCGTAAGCAGAAGAGTCTGCAGGTCGACGATCACTTTTCGAAGACCCGACAAAGCTGACACGACGCAGGACGCACCCCGCATGGCCGAAACTAATTCGGTGATATTCTCGAAATTCACTTTTTCTACCACTACCCCCGCATTTCTCAGATACACGATTTCGTCCAGATCGCTGCTGTGCCGTACCAAAGCCTTGACGCTGGCGCCCCGCCTGACCAGAGCGCGGGCAATGCGCCCCCCCAAATCTCCGGTGGCTCCGACGATGACGATGGTTTTTCGGTTGGATTGCGTGTTCATGTGGCTCTTGAATTTAGTGGAATATCTGAACCAAACGGGTAGGAGAGGGCAAATGTTAATGAACCCACCTTTTCTATCAATCGGTCAACCTGTTTTTCATCCTCCTTGCCATTGCGAAACCAGCCAATAAACCCTGACCAAGCCAATCATAGTGGTGAAAATAATCAACCCGTATCTTTCCAAAACTCCAATTGCTTTGATCCTGAATGTCCAGATAAACAGCGCTGAAAAAATGGATTGAA
Organism: Persicitalea jodogahamensis; assembly: GCF_014651615.1. Taxonomy (GTDB): domain Bacteria; phylum Bacteroidota; class Bacteroidia; order Cytophagales; family Spirosomataceae; genus Persicitalea; species Persicitalea jodogahamensis. The sequence goes on from NZ_BMXF01000001.1 coordinate 1,845,214, forward strand.
TAATGAACCCAACCCAAAAATCATTCCCCAGGAGGTACCAAAATGTTAAGAAGTTCAATACCATACTCAAAATGGAGTAGATGGTCTTCCTCACATTTTCAGATGAATAACCGAAGTTATTCTCGACTACTATACCTAGTAGCGCGAACGAAATGAGGGCAGGTATTGAAGAAAACAGACCAGCAAATGGTGCTAGAATAGTTAGGCTCGTGTCATCCTCATTCCAAAATAAAAACCAGATTGGAGTGGCAAGTAGCACTGTGTAAAGCCAGACTCTCAGGCAGTAGATTACAATGTTTTCCAACCTCGACCTATCCATAATAGCTTTTATCAAGGCCCTTGGAACCTAACGGAACCCTTAGATTCCCACCAGCCACCCCACATATACCACCCGCCCAATCGCCGCCGAACCATACGCCGACACCGCGTTGGCATTGGTGATGTTTGTCGATCCCAGCCGCAGCAGACTTTTCAATGCCGGAATCCGGTAGCCGACCTGCGCGTCCAGCGTGCCGAAAGAATCTATGTAGCCTTCATCAAAAGGCATGAAAAAGGTATAGCCCGTTTGGTAGCGGTAGTTGAAGCTGTACATAAATCGGTCACGGGAACCGTCTAGCCCCAGGTTTACTTTGTGGGCAGGTGTGTTGAAGCCAAGAATCAGGCCTTCAGTATCTCCTTCGTCGATGTGCGACCAGGTGTAGTTGCTGTAAAGGTGTAGTTTTTGCGGCGTATAGTAGTCGGCGGCCAGTACCACGCCCTGCGTGTTCACGGCCTGGTCGGCGTTGGCCCATACCTGAATCAGGCGGCCTCGCGTACGGTCGGTGGTGGGCTTGCCGAAGTCGCCGGAAGGCGGAAAGGGTGTTCCTGTCACGGGCAGCCCGTCCTCACGGCCATAAAAGCGGAGGGTTCCGATAAAGTCACGGTAGCGTGAGCGGTAATAGCTGGCATCTACGTACAAACCTTTCAATACCTGCGCCTTGTAGCCGATCTCCCAGGTGTTGACCTGCTCGGGAGTAAGGCTTTTGATGGTTTGCGGTTTCAGGAAATCAGGATTGGGCTGACCGTTGGGCAGCGTCGAAACGGCGTTCAGACCCTGAAAACCGCCGTCGATATTCCCCATTACCAGCAGTGATCCAAAATCCAGATAGATGTACTGATCGAGTTGTGCGGGCTGGCGGTAGGCTTGTGCGTAACTCAGCCGGAAATTATGCTGTCGATTTTCTCCCAGGGACAGTACGCCCGAAGCCCGGGGCGAAAAGCGGGTACCAAAGTTGCGGAAGTTGTCTAACCGCCCGGCGAAGGCCAGCCGAAGGCGGTCGGCGAGCAGATTCTGGCGAATCTGGCCGTAAGCTCCTCCCTCGTAATTAACGATTCGGTCGCGCATCTGTACGTCGTTGGTGCCGGGCGCGATGGGGGATTTGTCGCCGTCGGCCAGCAATGTGCCGGCCGAGCGCAGACGGTGGGTGCGGAAACTGGCCCCGGCGATGAGCTGCGTGGCGGGGGCCAGCTGCCATTCCTTCTGGGTACTTAGGTCGTAGAACCGTGCGGTGTTGGCGAAGGCCGCGCCGCGCACCGTTCTGGCACCGTTGACCTCGATGGTACCTACGCCACTCACAATCTGCTGGCGCAAATCGTTGAATGCTTTACTCCCGACTGGCAAGATTACGTCCTGGGCGATGCGGGATGCCAGAGCCTGAGCCTCGGCAATACTTTGTCCTCCGGTCACCGCCTGGCTGAGTTGGTAGGGCTGCGGCGCGTTACCGTCGGGGTTGGCGGCATAGATGCCATTGAGCGTGGCATTGCCCGGCAAGCCATTGGTACGGGCTGCGCCGAAAATCTGGTTCCAGAGGGCGAAGTAGTTCTGGCCGTACGTTGGGTACTGGCCGCCATCGGGCTTGCTGGGAGCCATCACGCTGCCCATGATGCCATTACCCAGGCTGCTCAGGTCGTAGGCTTTTCCCCCGTAATCAAATACCGTGTAAGCCCGCACGAACCAGTCTTTACCCGCAAGTTCGGCGCGGTGGAGGTCGTACTGCATGGCGCGTTGCGCGTAGCGGCTGCTGCTCTGAAAAATGCCATTGCTGAACGTATAGCGGTACTCATAGGTCAGCTTGGTACGCTCGTTAATTTTGTATTGCACCGTAGGGTTGATTCTGATATTTCCGGCTTTGTAGCTGTCGCCCCAGATGGTGAACAGATCACCCGGCGCCTTGGCCCACAGCAAGTCCCGCTCGGCGTATCCCGGCGCATAGACGCGATAGGCTTTGTTGTCGTTCAGAGCCGTCAGCATCGTGTTTGTGACCGTGGAGCCCTGGTCGCCGTAACGGTTGATGGCGTTCCAGCCTAGCGGCGATCCTTGGTTGTTATTGGCGGGATCGGCTCCGGCCAGACCGCCCGAAGTAACGCGCTTGATGGCTGCATCGCTGGACGCGATAAATTCGTCGGCCGAGAAGTAGTTGGCGTTGATTTTGAAGGCCAATTTGTCGCCAATCGTTTTCGCGTAGCGTACTTGGAAATCAATGAGATGACGATTGCCACCGCGCAACGAAGCAGTCAGGCCGGGGGTAGTGAAAGGGTCTTTGGAATGCATCAGCAGCACGCCATTGAGGGCGTTTGAGCCATACAACGCCGAGCTGGCCCCGTGCACGATGTCGACGTTTGCCAGATCCAAATCGGAAATGCCGACCCAGTTCCCATAGTAGAGCGAGGCGGTAGGGGAGGTGACGTCCACGTAATCGGCGAGTTGTACCACGCGTTCGGCTTTGTTGCTGTTGAAGCCGCGCGTACTGAAACTGGTAATAAGCCAACTCGACTGACTCACATCGATGCCTTTGTACTTGGCCAAACCCGAAATGAGGTCGATGGAAGCCGTGCGTTGCAGTTGTGGTGCGGAAATATGTTCCATCGTCACGGGCGTCTCCATCACGCGCTCGGCGGTGCGGGAGGCTGCCACGGTGACCTGGTTCAAAGTACCACCATCCCGGCTGGTGGTATCGGTTTGGGCGTGAGCAGATTTAATCAGAAATGGAAAGCAGAAAAATAAAAACAGCAATCGTTTTGGGTAGCCGATAATCATAAAAATAAGGTTCGTTTCGAGGGTCAAAGATAGAATACAGTCCACTCATTTAGTACATTTGAACTATACACTTACCGTTTCGACTATGAATAAGCAGGCATTTCTATTTTTTGTTTTTGGGCTGATTATCTTGCTTACCCCTCCTCCGGTTGCCACTGCCCAAACTACCTATTGCAACCCGATCAATATCGATTACGGCTACACACCGATTCCCAATTTCTCGGAGTGGGGGCGCCACCGCGCCACGGCCGATCCGGTAATCGTCAACTATAAGGGTACTTTCTTCCTGTTCAGTACCAACCAATGGGGCTACTGGCATAGTAAGGACATGTCGGACTGGACATTCCATTCGCGACGCTTCCTGCGACCCTGGAACGACGTGTACGACGAACTGTGCGCCCCGGCCGTGGGGATCGTGGGCGATACCATGCTGGTATTCGGCTCGACCTATACCGGCGAATTCACAATCTGGATGAGTACCAATCCCGAAGCGAATGAATGGAAGCCGCTGGTCGAGCGCTTCGCCATCGGCGGCTGGGACCCCGATTTTTTCACCGACACCGACGGTCGTTTCTATATGTACAATGGATCGAGCAACCGCTACCCGCTCTACGGCATCGAGCTCAACCGCCAGACGATGGAACCCATCGGCACCCGCAAGGAAGTGTACCTGCTGGAATCGTGGCGCTACGGCTGGCAGCGCTTCGGTGAGCACATGGACGACACCTTTCTGGATGGGTTCATGGAAGGCGCGCACATGACGAAGCACAATGGCAAGTACTATTTGCAGTACGGTGCGCCCGGCACCGAGTCGAGCGGCTATGCCGACGGCGTGGCGGTGGGCGATTCGCCGCTCGGTTTTTTCAAGAATCAGAGCGACCCGCTGAGCATGAAACTGGGCGGCTTCGCGCGCGGCGCGGGACACGGAGCTACCTTTCAGGACAATGACCAGAACTACTGGCATGTGTCGACTATTACTATTAACCGGAAGAATAATTTTGAACGGCGGCTGGGTATCTGGCCTGCGGGTTTTGACAAAGATGATGTCATGTACAGTAATACTGCCTACGGAGACTACCCGCACTACTTGCCTTACAAAAATAAGCCCGGCGAATTCACGGGTTGGATGCTGCTGAATTTTAACAAGCCGGTGCGGGCGTCGTCGTCGCTGGGTGGATACCAGCCTAATCTGGCGGTGGATGAGGACATCAAGACCTATTGGAGTGCCAAAACCGGCAACAAAGGGGAGTGGTTTGAATCTGACTTAGGAGAACTGTCGACCTTGAATGCCGTGCAAATCAACTACGCCGACCAGGATGCCACCTCGTTGGGAAAAGTGACGGATCAGTACCATCAGTATATTCTTTATCACTCCAAAGATGGCAAAAAGTGGGAGGTACTTATGGATAAATCGGCCAACAAAACGGATGTACCCCACGACTACGTCGAACTCGCCAGGCCCGTTTCGACCCGGTACCTCAAACTGGAAAACGTGCACATGCCGCAGGGGAAATTTGCGTTGAGTGGTTTTCGGGTATTTGGCAAGGGAGCCGGGCCGAAGCCCGAAGCGGTAAAGCAGTTCATGGTACTTCGCACCGAGAAAGACAAGCGCAGCGCCTGGATTCGCTGGTCGCCCGTGGGCGGGGCACAAGGCTACACCATTCACTACGGTACCCATCCCGAAAAGCTTTACAACAACATTATGGTGCTGACCCACAATGAGTACTGGTTCAAGGCGATGGACTCCAAAGCTACCTATTACTATACCATCGAGGCACTTAATGAAAACGGGATTTCCGAGCGGTTTCCGACGCTGAAAGTGGAGTAGGGGCGAAGAGCGAGGTTCTTTGTTTTATTAGGGAGCTTTTGCTGAAAAAACAGATAAACATTAACCCGAATTTTTCAACATCCTCCACTTCTGGGGATGGCATAAATTACGTTGTCCGAAACGGATAAATTGAAGACTTTATCTTCGATAGCAGGAAATATCAGTTGCCAGGTTTTTCCCTGGTCTGAGGATCTGAAAATGCCGGTTGGGTGACCACAAAAGAGGTCTTCACCCACCTGAACAATGGAGGCAATGGAAAGGCTTGCGGGTAAGCCGGCATCAATGGGCTGCCAGGTTTTGCCGCCGTCGTAGGAGGTGCGCACCCGTCTGGTCTCCGACTCGGTATTGTACGTGATCGCCGCGAATCCACCTTTAATGCGTTCAACGGTGATGCCTACTCCGCCCTCACTAATCACCAAATCCCAGGTTTCACCCGCATCGGTCGACCGGATAATTCCCTTTTGGTTGGTAGCCAGAAGTACCCCGTCGGCTTCTGCCAATCTCCCGGTCTTGGCAGAACCAATGCTGTTAAATATGCCCGAGAAAAACTCTCTTTGCCAGTAGGGAGCCGTGGAATTGGGCTGACTGCGGTAGATCTCGTTTCCGGTACGTATATATAGCTCACGATCTTTTTCAACGAAACCATCTCTTTGAATACCTTCTTCCCGCAAGTTTGCAGGCAGCCCTGCGCTGATGTCCTGCCAGGTCTGTCCGCCATCGGTAGATTTAAAAATGAGGTTTGCAGCTACGGCCTCTTCGCTTTTTTGTTTTGACTGACTATGCGCGAGAGGGGATGACTGGGTCAATTCTAACCCCGTATCTAGGGCAAATGCGAATTGTAGAAGGAGCAAAAAGGCAAGGTTATTCATGACTAAAATGGGTTTGGTGATACAATGCTGTAAAGCTATCGAGCATCAGCTATTCCGAAGCTTTTCAATTGTAAAAGGATGTAAACGTTATGTAAAACGTTGCAAAACCACCGAAAAATTTACCAATTCGCCTTGAGGCATGAAGTAAGAATTATTGCTAATTTGGAACAAGCCTTATCAAGAGGACAGAGGCTAATAGCTTGCGGACTAAGGTTAGCGGCTTTGCGTCCCTGTTTTATGCCAAATCACTGAGAACTAGTCCGAGCATAGTAACGTCATCTGGAATATCGATTTCAACGTAGTGCCGATCCGGCGGTAAATCCTCAATGGATTAGATTACTAACGCTTTATTTCTGCATAGGAACCATCAATTCTGCCGATCCGAACAGCACGGCGAATTGCTTGCACCAGATCAGCACTTGCTTGCGGTCATTGACTTTGGCATCGTCAGGAAGTGTCAGGAAGAAGTTTCCGGTGTTTTTTAACTCAGCCAGCTGGATGAAGTTTCTGGCCTGGGTATCTTCGGCCAGGTAGATTCGTAAATCCGGCCCAGGGTCGGTGGTAAAACTGTTGAATACCAACGTGTATTTTCCGTCCTTTTGATAAAGCTTGGCCGTCCCCGACGTGGGATGAACGCCGTTTTTAAAAGTACCCTGCGACACCAGTGTCTGGGTGGACGGGTCGAAAGTCGCACCTCCGCCCGTGGTGCTACCTCCCGGCGTTGCGTTTAGGTTGTCGGCGGGTACCAGTTCCTTGTCTTTGGGTGAGCAGGAAAAGACTACGGCAATGGCCAATATCAGGGCGATGTTTTTCAGGAAGGTATTCATGTTCGTTTATCTGATTGGGTTGGGTACTTTATATACGGGACTACCTTGCCATGGGGTTGCGTGGGGCTTTCCATTCAGCCGGGACACACTGCGAAGGGTAGTTTGGGCTTGAACTTATCTTTCGTCAGCGAAGAGAGGTCGCTCCGTGTCTCCCTGACCCTTGTATTACAATAAACCTATAATCCTCTTCTTGTTAATGAAGCAACGTTTTATTGCCCTTCTGTGCTTGTGCAGCCTTTTCTCCGGCCAGCCTGCCGCCGCCCAGACAATCTCCGGTGAGCAGAAGATCTGGCACAAAATATCAATTGACTTTGAAGGCCCGCTGAGTTCAGAAACAGCCCTGCCCAACCCTTTCAGTTATTATCGCCTCGATGTCACGTTTGCCCACGAGAGTGGCTCGCCCGTGTTGGTGGTGCCGGGGTATTTTGCAGCAGACGGCCAGGCGGCCAACTCATCGGCTACCAGCGGGAACGTTTGGCGGGTGCATTTTGCCCCGTCCAAAATGGGCCGATGGAACTATACCGTTTCTTTCAGGGGGGGCGAAAATGCTGCCGTGGGTGGTGCGGGGCAACCGGCGGGCTACATGGATGGCAAAAAAGGCAGTATCAGTGTGGCAAACACCGATAAGGCTTTGCCTGACAACCGCGCCAGGGGACGCCTGGAATACAACGGTACCCGGTATCTGAAATACGCCGGGACGGGGGAAAACTTCATCAAAGTCGGAGCCGACTCTCCCGAAAATATGCTCCATTATGTGGACTTCGACGGTACCCTCGATGGATACGGTAAACTGGGGAAAGAATACCTGCAGTTGATGAAAACCTGGGAACCTCACGCTCAGGATGCCGATAAGGAAGTAAGTGAGTATACCTGGAAAAACGGCAAGGGTAAAAATATTATGGGGGCGATCAACTACCTGGCCGCCAAAGGACAAAACGCCTTTTCGTTCCTTACGTTCTCGGTCGATGGCGATGACGGCTGCATTTATCCTCATATCGTCAGGAACGACTCCCTGTTCATTAAATCTTCTCAGGAGTCTAAATCCTGGGAAAAAGCCGTGCACCACGACCGCTTCGATTGCTCCAAACTCGATCAGTGGGAACGGGTGCTCGACTACGCCGAAACCAAGGGCATGTTCCTGCACTTCAAAACGTTCGAGAACGAAGGCGTGGCCCTGATGGGACAGCATGAATTATCCAACGACCGAAAACTATATTACCGCGAACTGATTGCCCGTTTCGGACATCACCTGGCCCTGAACTGGAATCTGAGCGAAGAAACGAAAGTGGACGTGGCGGCGATCCGGGAAACGGCCTCTTACATCCGGTCGACTGATCCTTACAGGAATCATGTGGTGCAGCACACATTTCCGCTGGGACACGGAAAAAAAGGCGCCCCGGAACAACCTTCGTTCGACTACTACTACCTGAATCTGGTAGGCTTCCAGTCAGAGCTGACCGGTGCGTCGCTGCAGTTGCAGAAGGATGACGTCCACGAACAGGTGAAACGCTGGGTCGAGCTTTCGGCGCAAAGCGGCAAGCCGTGGGTGATATGCAACGACGAGCAGGGCAACGCCTCCACGGGTGTAACGGTGGACGCCGATAGCCCGCTTTTCAAAAACAAACTACCCGATAATCTGGACGAAATCCGCCACAAGGTGCTGTGGGCTACGCTCATGGCAGGGGGCGCGGGCGTTGAATACTACTACGGCTACCAGGCCGAAACCAACGACCTCAATGCCCAGGACCACCGGACGCGGGCGCACAAGTATGAGCAGGCCAAAATTGCCCGTGACTTTTTCGAACAGTACATACCCTTCGCAGATATGAAATCGCTGGACGAAGCCACGGCCAATCCCGACGATTACGTTTTCGGCAAAGAGGGAGCTGTGTATGCGGTGTATATGCCCAAAGGCGGCGGGCTGGCGATCGACATTCCCGCCGGAAAGTGGGCTGTTCAGTGGTACAACCCTCGTGAAGGCGGCAACCTGTCTGCCAAAAAAGCATTCTCAAAACCTGCCAACGCGCCCGATGCTAAGGATTGGGTGGCTTTGATCACCAAAAATTAATCCTGTCCTATGAACAACACCCTGGCAATAATTTTTCTGGCGCTGGTGATTCAGAGCTGTTCCGGAAAAATCCCAACGGAATCTAACGGGCAGATCGAAGTGGAGGCTGAGAACTTCTCCGCCCAAACCCAGGACGACCTGCGAAAGTGGGTCATTGTCAGAGACCGGCACGCGGCCACTGCCAGCGGGGGAGCTTACGTTGAATGCCTGCCCGATACCCGCGTCACGCACGACGACAAACTTATTGCCGGCGAAAATTTTTCGAACGTGGCGGGCCAAATGGCGGTACTTTCCTATCCGGTGAATGTCCAAACTACCGGACGCTATTACGTGTGGGTGCGGGCCTATTCTACCGGCTCGGAAGATAACGGCATCCATGTCGGGCTGGACGGGCAATGGCCCGAATCGGGGCAGCGGATGCAATGGTGTGAAGGGAAAAATGCGTGGACCTGGGAAAGCAAGCAACGCACCGAGAAAGTACACTGCGGCGAGCCTTACCTGATTTATCTGGATATCGATACGCCGGGCCGCCATCTCATTCAGTTTTCGATGCGCGAGGATGGCTTTGAGTTCGATAAGTTTTTGCTGACGAGGGACAAGAACTTCAAGGCATTCTCCGCTACCGCCTGGCAGGATTTGTTTGACGGCAAAACCTTTGACGGCTGGACAAAGTACCTGGGACGCCCGCAGACAACATCAGCGGTGCCGGGCATGGCGAAGGATGCCAACGGTAGATACACCGGGAATCTGGGAGTTGACAACGATCCGCTGAATGTCTATTCCATCGTCCGGGAAGATGGTCAGCCCGCCATTCGGGTCAGCGGCGAGGTATTCGGAACTCTACTTTTCAACCAAAATTTTGAGAACTACCACGTCAGGGTAGATTTCAAATGGGGAGAGAAAAAATGGCCGCCCCGCGAAGATCAACCCCGCGACGCCGGGCTGCTCTACCACGGGTCAGGTGAGCAGGGAAGCGTGGAAAACAACTGGCACCTCTCTCAGGAATGCCAGATTCAGGAAGGTGATGCGGGCGACTACTGGCCCGTCGGCAACGTGACGATCGACATTCCGGCAATCAAGACGGACACAAGCGAATTCTGGGCCTACCGCCCTAAGGCACCGCTCCGGACCAATTTTTTCTCCCGTGAAATGTCGGAAAGAAGGATTCTGAAGTACCCCGACAATGAAAAACCGCATGGCCAGTGGAACACAGCCGAGGTAATCACCTGGGGTGATAGCAGCGTTCATATCATCAACGGGAAAGTGGTGATGCGGCTCTATAATTCCCGGAAAATTGTTGACGGAAAAAGCGTGCCCCTGCGGAGCGGGAAAATCGCCCTTCAATCGGAAGGCGCGGAGCTGTTTTACCGCAATGTGCAGGTCAGGCAGGTCACCGCCCTGCCACAGGAACTCCACCTAGATTAGGGCTACTCCGCCCGGTAGCTTCCATGCTTCCAAGATCCAGGGCTTTGTCTTGTGAACTCCCGCGTATTGGACCCGGCAGCATCGGCCATTCCTCAATCGGCTGGACCTTCTGATCTGCCGTCGTCTGACTTTCCATTCCTGGTTTAGCCCGACTTCAAAAGTCCTGGTCGCTACCCGGTCGGGGTAGGTATCGGGACCCGGTTGGTGGTGGCAACAGACAAGAAATCTGACTACAATTTGCGAATTCCCGACGATTCGGATTTTAAAAAATGGTAGTTTTGAAAAAGAGGGCCAGAACAAAAATGCCCGGAAAAGCATTGGGAACTGACCCCACGGTCATGATTGATCGCTCTGTTCCTGGTCTGTTTCAATCCCGATTTATGAAAAATATACACCTTCTTGTTTTCATCCTCGTCGCCCAGTGTGCCCTGGCTCAGACCCGCCAGCTATGCGTTTCGGTGGACGACCTGCCCACAGTGGCTTACGGAGCAGATAATCACGAAGAAATCACCCGAAAACTGATTGCCAGCTTCCAGAAGTACCGTATCCCCGCCATCGGTTTTGTGAACGAAAGCAAACTGTACGAAGGTGGCGAGCTGCGCGCAAAAGAGGTGGCGCTGCTGCGACAGTGGCTGGCGGGAGGCTACGAACTCGGAAACCATACTTTCGGGCATAACAGCTACCATCAGGTCATTTTCAGCGATTTTACGGCCGATGTCCTGAAAGGCGCCGTGGTTACCCCGCCGCTGAGCAAAGCCGCGGGCTTGCCGTGGCGCTATTTCCGGCACCCCTATCTCCATATCGGTAAAACCCAGTCTGCCTACGACTCTCTGGCTGTTTTCCTGACAAAAACCGGCTACACCGAGGCCCCGGTGACGATCGATAACACCGATTACCTTTTTGCCAAAGTCTACGCAATGGCGCACCGGAAAAACGACAGTGCGCTCATGCAACGCATCGGGACCGATTATGTGGAATACATGGAAGCTAAAATCCACTTTTACGAGGAGGCCAGCCGGAAACTCTTTGACCGGGAAATTCCGCAGGTCCTGCTCATCCACGCCAGTCTGCTCAATGCCGATTACCTCGACGACCTGGCCGAAATGTATCAGCGGAATGGCTATGCTTTCGTGACGCTTTCCACCGCCTTGCAGGATACCGCTTACCGCGAAAAGATTACTAAATTTGGCAATTATGGTATTTCGTGGATTGACCGCTGGGCTCTCAGCCGGGGCGTATCGTTTGATTTCCTGGCCAACGATCCGCCTACGCCCACGTATATCGAAGAAGCAGCGAAGTAGTAGTTTCCTTTTTACCTGACCAATAACCAGCCTTTAATTTTCATGAAAAAGCTCAATCTATTCCTGATCATCGCTTTCCTTCTCATCGGGAGCGGCCCGCTTGTTGCTCAAAGCAACACCGACCTGACTGGCCCCTGGGTACTTGACGTAAAAACAGATATGGGAAGTGGTACACCCACATTTGACCTGAAGCAGGATGCTGAAGGAAAAATCACGGGAACCTATGAGGGGCAACTCGGCGAAACTGAACTCAAAGGATCGATCAAAGACGAAACTTTTCACATCGAGTTTTCGGTACAGGGAAATCTGGTGCAATATGACGGGAAAGTCGACAACGGAGTCATAAGCGGAAAGGTGGAGATTGGCACGGCGGCCACCGGAACATTCACCGGCAAACGAAAAGAGCAGTAAGAACAACGGGTTTGATAAAACAAAGTCATGAAAGACATAGTCTATTATGTTGCCAGCTCACTCGACGGGTTCATTTCCGGTCCGGATGACGACATCAGCGGATTTGTGCCGGAAGGGAGCGGTGTGCAGCAGTACCTTAAAGATCTGGCAACTTTTGAATCGGTTATCATGGGCCGTAAAACCTACGAGTTTGGCTACGCGTATGGCCTGAAACCCGGCCGGCTCGCCTATCCGCACATGGAGCACTTTATCTTCTCCGACCATCTGACATTTGACGAACCAGACCCCAGGCTGCACGTGAAGCCTCTTCAGCTCGATGAAATTGAGAAAATCCGGGAAGAAGCAAAAACGGATGTGTACCTCTGCGGTGGCGGACAGTTTGCGGGCTGGTTGCTGGACAACCAAAAAATTGACGTGCTGAAGATTAAGCTGAACCCCTTAATTCTGGGGAAAGGTGTCAGGCTCTTCGGCGATTCAGAACAAAATCTTAAAACGGAATTGGTCGACAGCAAAACCTACGAAGGAGGTTTGCAGATCATCACTTATAGGATTCTATACTAAGCCCTGAAAACTATCTCACACATATTTTCAATTATCCACTCTCCATCACCCATTACATAAATGCCCCGAATTAAAGTAGCCACCGCCGTTCTGAATCAAACGCCGATGGCGTGGGAACACAATACCAAGAACATCATCGATGCGATCGAGGATGCCCGCCGCCAGCAGGTGAGCCTGCTCTGCCTGCCTGAACTTTGCATTACGGGGTATGGCTGCGAGGATTATTTCTTTGCCTACGATCTGGAAGAACAGGCCAAGAAATGCCTGTTGGAAATCGTTGCCCATACCGAAGATATGATCGTGGGCCTTGGCCTACCGCTGCGGCACAACAACCGGCTCTACGACGTGGCCTGCCTGGTTGCCAACAAACGAATTCTGGGGTTTTACTGCAAGCAGAATCTGGCCAACAACGGCATCCATTACGAAGCCCGCTGGTTTCACAAATGGCCGGCGGGCATTGTGGAACGAACGACCATCGACCACATGGACTACCCGATTGGCGACGTGATTTTTGATGTTTCGGGTGTCCGCATCGCTTTCGAGATTTGTGAAGATGCCTGGGTGGCGCACCGGCCGGGGCGCCGGCATTACGAGCGCGGCGTGGACATCATGCTCAATCCCAGCGCCAGCCATTTCGGATTCTCCAAATTCGTGACCCGGGAGCGTTTTGTCATCGATGCCTCGCGGTCGTTTGGATGCAGCTATATATACACCAACATGGTGGGCAACGAGGCCGGGCGGGCCATTTATGATGGCGATGCCATGATCGCCTCCAACGGCGAATTCCTGCAATCGAGTAATCGGTTCAGCTACGAGGATTTTCTGCTCACGACGGCGGTCATCGACACCGAGTACACCCGGCTCAGCCAGGTACAGAATATTGCCGATCTGCCCAAGGATAAATTTTGGAGAGTCCCTGCCACTTTCAACTACCCGGACATCGAACCCGTACCGCATCAAGTGGCCGCTCTGGAAGCCTTCGAAGGCGGCGGGGCTTTGAAAGAGGAGGAGTTTGCCCGCGCGGTCTGCCTGGCCCTCTTCGACTACCTGCGCAAGAGCCGCTCGCAGGGTTTTACGGTATCGCTGTCAGGCGGAGCCGATTCGGCGGCCTGCGTAGCGCTATGCGGGCTGATGATCCGGTTGGCGGAGGAAAGTATCGGGCTAGATCGGTTTAAGCAAAAACTAGGGCACATCGAGAAAATTCAGCAGTGTGGCACCGTCGAAGAAATCGCCAGAGAGCTCATTCACACGATTTATCAGGGAACCGAAAACAGCTCGGAAGCTACCCTCGACTCGGCGCGTTCGCTGGCCGAATCCATTGGCGCTACTTTTCACAACATTAACATCAACGGCCTAGTTGGAACCTATACGGGCCTGATCGAAGAACAGATTGGTCGCGAACTGACCTGGGCGAAAGACGACATCGCGTTGCAAAACATTCAGGCACGGGTACGCGCACCGGGCGTGTGGCTGCTCACCAACCTCACGAATCACCTCTTGCTTTCGACTTCCAATCGTTCGGAGGTGGCCGTGGGCTATGCCACTATGGATGGCGATACGGCGGGCAGCATCAGCCCGATTGCGGGCATCGACAAGTTCTATTTGCGAAAATGGCTGGTTTGGCTCGAAACCGTGGGATGCCACGTGCAGGGCAAACACATCAAAATCGAAGGTTTGCATAAAGTGAACCGACTGCAACCGACCGCTGAACTACGTCCCGCCGACCGCAAGCAGACTGACGAAGACGACCTCATGCCGTACGAGTTTCTGGACGCGCTGGAAGAAAGCGCCATTCGTGATAAAAAGCCGCCCGTGGAATGCTACCGCATTGCATTGGTGGTATTCAAAGACCGCTACACCCCCGCCCGGATGCTGGTCTGGACCGAGCGCTTTTTTAAGCTATGGAGCCGCAACCAGTGGAAGCGCGAGCGCTACGCGCCCTCTTTTCACCTCGACGACCTCAACCTCGATCCCCGCACCTGGTGCCGTTTCCCGATTCTGTCGGGTGGTTTCGAGCGGGAACTTCAGGAACTGCGTGACTATGCAGCGGCGGAAAAAGGTGTAAGCAAAAGCCGGAGAATTGGCTTTTGACCCATAACGTATATAGATGCCAGAAAAAAATTATACAACCTGGGGAAACTTTGCTCCAGAAGAAAAAAAGGGTTTGCGTCTAACTAAGAAGTTGGAGCCATGCCGGGTTAAACAGATTTACCGATAGAAAAAGCAGTTTTTGCCCGGAAGGCAAATTTTCCCCGCCGTGCTTCCTCACTATGATTGAAGCTGGCAGGTAGTAAGGTATAAAAATTTAGGGTTTCAGGTTCATAATCGAATACTATTCAGCGATTATAAATCTGGAACCTTAGCTTTTTTTGATGAAACACCTTCTATGTATTTGCCTGTTTTTTTGCTCAATATTAACCCTCAATGCCCAGGTTCTTTACGTCAATGAGGTCATGGCCTCCAACGGGAATACCATCGTTGATGAATTGGGAGAACATGAAGATTGGGTGGAAATCTACAATCCCGGATCCAGCAGCGTAGACATTGGTGGGTATTACGTTTCCGACAAGCTCGATAACCTCACCAAGTACCGGCTGCCCGCAGGTGACCCCGCGACAGTTATTCCGGCAAATGGCTTCCTCATCCTTTGGGCAAGCGATGAACCTTCCAGGGGTACTTTGCATCTTCCTTTTAAGCTGTCGGCCGGTGGGGAGGCTTTTGCCATCACGGCCCCGGACGGCAACACGCTTATCAATTCGCTTAGTTTTGACGAGCAGCAGACGGACATTTCCTACGGCCGGTATCCCGATGGTGCGGCCAATCTCTTTTTCTTTTCCGGGTCTACCCCCGGTGCCTCAAACAATACCGCTGCTCCCTACAATGAGGTACTGGCTGCGCCCGATTTCTCGGTGGCAGCGGGTTTCTACACCTCCGACGTTCAGCTCTCGATTGAAACGGATGCGCAGGACGCCACAATTTACTACACACTGGATGGCTCCGACCCATCGCCTGATCACGTGGGTGGAACTACCTACCAATACAAAAACAAGTATGAAGAAAATCCGGGAGATATTCCGGGTGAACTACTGGCCCAATCGTTCGAATCGTATGTATACGAAAGTACCATCAGCTTGTCGGATCGCGCTGCTGACCCCAACAAAATTTCGGAGATATCAACTACCTATGACAATGTCCCTGACTACTTCCCGGCGGCATCCCTCAATAAAGCCAATGTCGTTCGTGCCATTGTAGCCAAACCGGGGGCGCTGTCCAGCGAGATAGTCACGAAATCCTATTTCATCAATTCGCAGGGACGCTCGCGCTATACATTACCCGTAGTGTCCCTGGCAGTACAGGAGAACAAACTGTTTGACTATAATGACGGTATCTCCGTAGCCGGAGTAGCTTTTGACAACTGGCGAGCCGCCAATCCCAGTCAGGCTCCGATCGGTTTTGTAGATGCCAACTATTTGCGCCGGGGACGTGAAACCGAGATGGAAGGCAACTTCGAATACTATGACAGTGGCAATGAGCCTGGCCTGAACCAAAGGGTTGGTGTTCGTATCCATGGCGGGGCTTCGCGCGCGTATCCCCGCAAGGGGCTGCGGCTTTACGCCCGAAGTGAGTATGGGGAGTCGGAGTTCGAATACCCCTTTTTTCCTGAAAAACCCCGTGATTACTACAAGCGACTATTGCTGCGCAGTTCTGGCAGTGACTGGGATTTCTCCCTTTTTCGAGATGCCGTGGCGCAGCGGGTAGTTAGCCACCTGCCCTTCGACACGCAGGCCAGTCAGCCGTCTGTCCTGTTCCTGAATGGTGAGTATTGGGGGCTGCACAATTTGAGGGAGCGCCTCGATAAACATTATTTGGAAACTACCTACGGTGTGAATGCCGACAGCGTGGATATCCTGGAAAACAGACAGGAGGTGCAGGAAGGCGACAATGCCAGGTTCCTGGCACTTCTCGATTACCTGAATGCGAATTCACTGACTGATAGCGCGAATTTTGCCTATGTAGAGACGCAAATAGACCCGAAAAACTTTACTGATTATCAGATTGCCGAGATCCATAGCGGCAACAACGACTGGGTTGACAACAATATAGAATACTGGCGTAAACAGACCAGCCAGTACGAACCCAATGCGCCTTACGGTCACGATGGACGGTGGCGTTGGTTTATGTATGACCTCGACGAAGGCTACCGATTGTACAACAACGGAGTCGCCATTAATATCCTCGACCGGGCCACCAGTACCGAAAATGGCTATGAGAGCCAGACCCGGCTTCTGCGTAAAATGCTGGAAAATACCGATTACAGAAACTACTTCATCAACCGTTTTGCCGATCTGCTGAATACTACCTTCAAACCCAGCCGGATTGAGCGTTTTGTCAATGAGTACAAGGCTGAAATTGATCCGGAAATTGACGAACATATTGCGCGGTGGAACCATCCCGGCAGTAGGGCTGAGTGGGAAAGCAACGTGGCGGAAACCATCACTTTTGCCCAGGAGCGGCCAGCCTACGTTCGTAGCCACATCAGGGAAAAATTCGGGCTGCCTGCTCAGCACGACCTTACCCTTGGCGTATCGGATGTGATGAGCGGATATGTGCGCGTCAACACCGTAGACCTGGTGCCCGCCACCCCCGGCGTCGAGGAGAGTACTTACCCCTGGACCGGTATTTATTTTCAGGATGTCCCCATAACGCTGACGGCTCACTCAAAGTCGGGCCACACTTTTTCCTATTGGCAGGAAGGCGGGACGACGATTTCTACCGATTCCACATTGGTTTTACCGTCGCTTACCGAAGCCCGGACAATCACGGCAATTTTCGACGGGCAGTCAGACTGTCGGGGTGATTGCCGTAGTCTTAGCTCCGGCAACTGGAACGAGGCCAGTCGCTGGTCGTGCGGCCATGTACCGCTGGCATGCGAAGCCGTTGTCATTTCGGAAGGCCATACCATTGCGCTGCCAACGGGAATTGCAAAGGCGAAATCAGTGGAAATCGAAAACGGCGCGTTGCTGGATATGGGTGACGATGCCTCGTTGCAACTAGGCAATTAACCAAGAAGAAAGCACCCTGCGCACACACTTACTTTTTTCTGAAATTTTTGATTTTGTGAAACGTCAGAAAATTGGCGTCATGGTATCGGTACGCCCCGTCCAGTCCGTCATCGAAGGCGGTTCTTGATAAAAACAAAATGTCTTTACCCGAAAACAGCCAGTCAACGTACTGAAAGCCGTGGTAGGTCACATCAGGGTGCGACAAAAGTATCTTGTGAAAATTCCAGGTTTTCAAATCCGGGGAACTGAACAACGCCAGCGTATTTCTGATGCTCGCCGGATTTTTTTCCTGGTTTGCTGCTTTCACTTCTTCGGGAATATCATTGCTGAGCGTCCAATAGAGTTTTGATTTCGGATCGTAGCGGATGGTGAATTTCTTACTGCCGCCCGGAAAAGGCCGGAAATCAGCATCGCGGTCGAAAGTAGCGGTTTTCCCGTCGGAGCTGATCCGCACGAAGGCTGCTTTTTCCTCCATCGTACTACGATCATCGACGCGCAGGACATCCCACATTGCGCCGTCCGGCCCCAGCACAGCATTTCCTTCCAGCCAGCCGTTGAAGTTTCCGTCGAGGTAAGTCGAATCGTACCGCATGATGTTGGATGAGGTCCAGTTGGCGGCCACCATCGGGTCGGCGTCCAGCGGAATGGACATCATGAACGCGCTGTACCGCTTGCCCCACACTTTGGGCGGCCCGTGGGCGTCTTCCATCGCCCGCCAAAGGCGGCCGTCGTGAACCAGGAAAGGCACGGGAGCGCAATGGTATTCTCCGGCTTTCAGCAACCCGTTTTTCTCGTCAGTCGGGTTGGTCCAGGTACTTCCTCCATCGGTAGAATGGCGAATGATGGTATTGCCGTGGTGACGGTTGGTGCCAAAGAGGTATAAACTACCCTGATGCACCAGCAACTTTGACCAGAACTGTCCGTCGATCTCGCTGACTTGCCGCCAGGTTTTTCCCTTGTCCGTCGAGCGGTAAATCCGCGACACCGCCGAGGTGTGCTCCGTGGAATTGGGGCCGAAGAAGTCGTGCGATGCCACGTAATCGCCATTGGGTAAAACTGCCAGACTAGGCGAACCGATGTACTGCTTAGAGGAAGCCGGCTGGTGCGCCACAACGCTTCCCGGCGGAAGACTAAGGTTGGGTTGCTGAGCAAGCAAAGGATTGAGCGCTGCCTGAATCATCAGTATGACCAATAGCATCGTTTGGGTCACTTGCTTGCGGTGGATCGAAGACCGGCTCTTTTTCATGAAAGTACTTGGAGTGACCTCTTCGGAAGAGGGTGATGATTGATGTTTCATTTCTGCGTTTGGAACGCCTGGAAAGGGGGCTTTGCAACAATGGTGCAGGTGGGCAACAGTAGCATAAGTTCTTGTTTTTGAATTTGTAACGCTAGTGATTGTGATTGGCACAGTAGAGGTAGTGACGAAAAAGCGTAAAGGGTAGGTTTACTCCCGAGACTGACTCCCGGCCCATAGCTTACCTATTGACTCCTGAACGGATATAGTTTTTTCTGGAACGAGTACCATCCTTTATCCTCAAAAAGCACCAAAATGAAAACTTTACTCGTATCATTTGTGATCGTCAGCCCGTTCGCCACCTCATTGGCACAATCAATTCCCACTTCCTCCAACCTTCCCATTGTCATTGTTAGGACCAATGGACAGTCCATCATGGATGAACCTAAGGTAATGGCCGACATGGGAATCATTTACAATGGAGCCGGGGTGAGGAACCGCATCACTGACCCCCTCAACCATTACAATGGGAAAGTTGGGATCGAGTTCCGGGGAAATACGTCGCAGAATGCGGCCAAGAAATCCTTCGGATTCGAAACCAGGAATGCCGACAGTTCTAATTACAATGTATCGCTGTTGGGAATGCCCGAGGAAAACGATTGGGTACTGTTCAATTCTTATGACGACGAGACATACATGCGCGACGTGATGACGCATTCCTTAGTGAGGAAGACCGGCCGCTACTCCACGCGAACTGCATTCGTTGAACTTTTTATTACGTCTGACGACTCACTTGAATACGAGGATTACCGCGGGATTTATGTCCTGATGGAAAGGATAAAGCAGGATAAAAACCGGGTTGATATTTCTAAGCTGGAATACAAAGACAGTATCGGAAATGCCCTGACGGGCGGCTATATCGTGAAAATCGATCACCACGTGGGCAATCCCGGTCCGGTTTGGGAGTCACAGTACCCCAACGAGTGCGGCGATTTCCGGACCGATTTTGAACTGCATGAACCCAAGGATGAGGATGTCCACCCTGCGCATCTGACTTATATTCAGAACTATATTCATCAGTTCGAGACGGCTCTACTTAGCCCCAATTTTGCCGATCCGGATCTGGGATACCAAAAGTACGCCGATGTGGCCAGTTTCGTCGATTATTTCCTTTTTTCGGAAGTCGTCCGTTCGGCGGACGCTTATAGCCACAGCACTTATCTATACAAAAATCGGGATAGCAAAGGCGGGAAGCTGGTAATGGGACCGCTGTGGGATTACAATTCTTCCACCGGCAACACACCCTACAACTTCTGCGCTGCCAACGACACCACAGGCTGGCAGTACCAAAGCCAGCGGCTCTGCCGGGTGGACCGCAAGCAGCCATTCTGGTGGAAGCGCTTGCTCGATGATCCGGCATTTGTGGCCCAGGTACAAGCAAGGTGGAATATCCTGCGCTCCGACATTCTGAAAACATCCAATGTCGTGGCAATGATCGACCAGAATAGGGCTATCGTCGCCGAGGCCCAGCCCCGTGATTATGAGCGGTGGAATGTGGTGGGTGAGCGAGGTGCTTTCCCCGCCGAAATAGATTATCTGAAAGAATGGCTGACCAAACGGATGAGATGGATGGATCGCAATATTCCGCAGTTAGGGAATTATATCCGTGTCTCCAGTGCAACACCGCCTCCCATCACTTGTGAAAGTCCGGTCCAGCTTTCCACCTATACGGGTAAGCAACTGACTTACCAGTGGAACCTGAACGGCAGCCCTGTCCCGGGTGCCGTCAATAACTCCATCATGGCGCATGAACCGGGTAGTTATACAGTGAATGTAACATTGGCGAACGATTGCTACACCGAAACGCTCACGACCAATCCCCTCAACCGGATCGTGAAGAGCTTGCAAAATGGAGACTGGAATCAAACTACCACCTGGTCGTGTCAGACCGTACCCACTTCGCTGGATACAGTCATCATTCAGTCGGGCCATGTCGTTGATATTCCTCAGTCTTTTCAGGCATCCGCCGCAAGCGTCAGTCTGGAAATGGCAGCCCGGATCAACCAGCAACTTAACGGTAGCCTGCTACTGGGAAATTAGTGCCAGGTTTGGCCGATTGCACAAGCGCAATCCAGCCTGGAAGCCAATCCAGCCGTACGCACTGCCCTCACCGTTGCTGTCCGTGCTCACAAGGACCGACGTAAAATTATTCTCGTTTCCTTTCAGCAATCCAGTGTAAGGAGAAAAAAGCAGATTAAGCGATGGGCCCACCGTCAGTGCGAGTCGGGGGCTGATTTTCCGTTCCAGGTTCAGCGACAGCCGGGTATGTACGGCGTAAGGAGCTTTCAGGAATTTTTTCTCCAAAGCTACCCGACTGGCCACAAAATTCAGGTCAAGCATCCATTTTCGGGCGTCGCCTCTGTTTCGGCTACCCAGGTAACGGGCTGTGCCAATCCCGTAACCGATGCTGCCGAAAGGTTTATCGGGCATAAAAGCGTTGGTACCCAGCGTAAGGATATTATAAAATTTTCTTACCCCGGTTTTGAAGGTGATGTTACCGTAATTCAGTTCGTCCGTCGTGAGTTCCAGCCGTCGGTAGCCATTGATTCTGACGTAGCTAAAATATCCAAACGGCACCGTAGCCGACGAGTCGGCGTAGTTGACAAAGCCTATCTGGTGGCCGCTGCGCACCCGGTTGGCGACATTCAGAGCTCCAAAAAGCTGCCAACCTTCAAGTACCCCTCCGGCCACGTTGATGCTCCCCAGCTGGACACCCTGAAAATCACCGGCGGTGATGTTGAGGGCCGTGGCGGTCTGGAAACCGACAAAATCACCAATGACCAGGTTGGCCATGCCTGCCGCCTGGACGCCTTTGACGTCACGTCCCACTACATTGGCCACGCCAGCCGCCTGAAAGCAACAAACATCACCCCTCACCAGATTGAAGCCCAGTCCCGCCTCCGCCATGTCCACGCCCAGCGAATACCCCGCCAGCAGATTGAGCGAAAAGTCGTTTACCACGTTGCCGCTCAACTCGCGGTTGGTACCGATGAAGGGCATGATTGATGCCTGAAACGGACGGTGCAAGGAGTCCTGTATATTGTCGACGTGAATGGCCTGTCGGGTAGTCGAAAGCGCATACACCAGGCCGTCGCGCAGATCTTTCAAACTTTCGGCCAGCGTCGCTTTCTCTTTACGCTGGATGGGAATGATACTGTCCGGGTCGGGAATCGGGGCGACCACCACAACAGGAATTTCGATTTGTGGGCGTGATGAGTCCGTTCTGACGACGATTCTGGGTTCGCGGGGAGCGATGACTTTGATTGTATCGCGCAAAGTAAGCCGTGGCATTTGCGGAACCAGATAGATGGGAAAGTACTCGTTGCTGCGCGAAGCGATGTTCACCGACTTTCCGGCGTACTCTTCCTTACGTACTTCAAGCCGTAAGTTTTCTGTTTGGGCGGGTAGTTTTATCTTATAGTACCCATACTTATTGCTTACGGCAGAGGCCAGTGTCACGGGTTCGTAAATACTGGCGTTGGGTAGTTTCTCGCCAGTCGTTTCGTCGATCACATAACCGTTGAGGTAGAAGGCCTCAGGTAGTTTCTCCGCCACTTCCGGTGCTTTTTGCAGAATAATGTACTTGCGGCGCTCCTTGAAAAGTACCTTGCCATCGAACAGCACATTCAGGATTTCCCGCACGGACTGATTGCTGGCGTTCAGCGATACCCGGCTCCCGACAGGAATGGCGTCGGGACTGTAGGAAAAGCTGAATCCGCCCTTGCCGGCAATCTGACGCAGGACTTCATCCATCCGCTCATTGCTCACGCGGAGGGTGATTTTGGTTTCTAATAAGGAAGAGCCTTGTGCGTGAGCAGCCTGGATAGACAGGCAACAAAGCATCACCAGTAAAATGGACCTTAGAGAGGGGGATTTTTTCAAAACGTCGGGAAAATAAAAAACAGCACAGACCCTACCGACAACCCGGCCCGTCGAACACATATGAATTGCCTTTCTTGCTAACAGTCATGTTGATAGACTCTGCGATAATGGACAGCGTTGCATCCAGGCTTTCACCTTCGTAGCGTCCCGTCAGGCGACATTCGGCCAGAGCTTCGTCGGCAAGTTTCACTTCGGCGTGATAGCCCTGGCTCAGCGACTTCACCACTTCGCCAAGCTGGGCTGCCCGAAAGTCATAAACCCCGGTGCCATAGGCCGCGGCGTTGGGATTGGCGGATAACGTGACAAATGCCGTGTCGGACTGCACCTCGACGCCTTCGCCGGGCAGCAGTTCCATCACTTTTACCGATTTGCGTACCTCTACCTTGCCACTTTTTACGTCCACACGCACCGCTTCGTCGTATGCTTTTACATTGAACGAGGTTCCCACCACTTTGATTTCGGTACCGTTTGCCTGAATAATGAACGGGTGCATGGCGTCGGGTACTACGTCGAAAAATGCCTCACCTTCCAGGCTGACCGAGCGGCTGTCTCCTGCCAGCCCCTCAGGGAAAGTGAGCGTCGAGTTATAGTTCAGGAGTACTTTCGTCCCGTCGGGCAGCACTTCTTCGAGGGTATTTTCCTGCGTACTGACCGACATCATTTTCGGGCTTTGGGTATTGTAGAAATAAAACCAACCAAAGCCCACCGCCAGCAAAGCGACTACCGCAGCGGCCCACATCGCAGGCGAAAAGCGCCGACGGGCCGGGAGTGGTAACGTCTCTGCTTCGGCTACGTCAGGTACTTCATTACCCTGCATCTTTGACCGCACTTTTTCCCAGGCAGCATTGGTATCGATGGCAGGCTGCTGACTGCCCATCATCCCACTGCGTGCCCAAAGCTTGCGGTACCCTTTGAGTTCATCCAGGTGGTCCGGCGAGGCATCGAGCCACGCCTGCACTTGCTCGATTTCCTCGCGCGTAGCCGTGCTGGCCAGGTAGCGGGCCAGGAGGTCGTCGGATAGGATAGGAGTAGAGTTGTTCAATGGATAACGGACAATGGATAATGGACAAAGCTCATTAATCTTTCAATCAAGAATTGCGAAAATAGCAGGCCCACTACCGGAAGATAATCGGCCAACTCTTTCCGCATGATTTTCAGGGCTTTGCCGATTTGGTTTTCAATGGTTTTTATGGAAAGGCCCAGTTGATCGGCAATCTCCTGGTACTTCAATTCCTCAAATCGGCTCATCCTGAAAACTACCTGGCATTGCTCGGGTAGTTTGCTCACGGCCCGTTCGATTCGTTTTTCCAGTTCGCTGCCGTAAATGGCTTCCGTGACCGAATCGTGGCTGTCGGTCTGGAAGTGCAGCGAATAGGCGCGGTGCGTTTCGCGCACGCCGTAATGTTTGATTCTGTTCAGGCAATGGTTGTGGACCGCGCGGTAAAGGTAGGCTTTCAGCGAAAGTGTGATTTCAAGATCACTCCGCTTCTCCCAGATAGTCAAAAACAGGCCCTGCGTCACCTCCTCGGCTTCGTCGCTATCTTTCAGGAGCGTATTGGCGTAACGGCACAGTGGTTCGTAGTAGGTACGGAACATCTGCTCGAAAGCGGACTCCTGTCCCTGCCGGATAGCTTGCACGATTTCCGGGTCGGATAGCTGAACCAAGGCGAGTATTTTTGTTTTCGGCAAAAATACATAATCCGCTTCGGCTTCGGCTGCCCGGTTGGTAAGAAAGGTTGCGGTCAAGTTTGAATTCCTTTTTTCCTGGGACAAGTTGCGCTTGGCCTGACCCCTACGCGCCTGCCAAGAAAATATTTCTTTAATGTTTGATGGGGGAAAATCAGAACCGAATTGTCACAGGGCAAATAAGCAATCAACTCATTATTTATTAGCCATGAAAAAGCCATTCTCCTCATCAGTTCTCAAAATTGCTCTCGTCCTCGTTGTCGTAAGTAGTTTGCAATCCTGTATTTACATTAACACCCGCGACAACGACATTCCGCCGCGCGGTGTCGCAACGCGCGATCTTAATCTGAATAATTTCGACCAGCTGGCGATGGGAAGCGCCTACTCCATTCGGGTCAAGAAGGGTGAAAATTTTAGCATCAAGGCGACGGGCGAGCTCAACGATCTGGACGATCTGGACGCCAGTGTGAGCCGGTCGGGTGTGCTGGAAATCAAGTACCGCAATACCTGGCGCAAAAGCCGCGATCGTATGGATATCGACATCGTCATGCCCAGCTTGCGTGGCGTCGACTTCTCAGGGGCTTCCGTATCAACCATTGAAGGCTTCGAGAACGAACGGACCTTGGACTACCGACTCTCCGGCGCTTCCAAATCCACGTTCATTGGCTCGGCAGACCGGCTGGGCATCGATTTGTCCGGTGCTTCCGAACTGACTTTGAACGGAAGGAGCGGGTTGATTATCGGCGAGATTTCCGGCGCTTCACAACTTTATGCCTTCGATTTTCCGGTAGACGAGGCCGACCTCAACCTTTCCGGCGCGAGCCGCGCCCGGGTTCGGGTGGTCAAGTTCCTGAAAGTGGATGCCAGCGGGGCCAGCAACGTGCGTTACCTGGGCAATCCTACGGTAGAGCAGCGCCTGTCGGGTAGCAGCAGCGTGGCTCGCGAATAAGGTGGTACGGGCCGTACCATAAGAAAATCATTTTATCATTCCGTACTTTGCCCTGGCGCTATTGCGCGACATCCCGTCGTAGTGCCACCACTCGGTTGTATTTTGCCGAAAGCCAGCCTGCGTCATGGCCTGGCGCAGAATTTGGCGATTGGCCAACTGCTTCCTGCTGAGCTTGCCCTGGGCCAGCATTTGTGACTCCATGCGCGGGTAAGCCAGCGGACCGAAGAAATCGTAGGGGGTTCCCATATCCAGGGGAGCCCCTTTTTCATTGGCCACCGTCAGATCCACGGCGCAGCCGAAGTTGTGAATCGAGCCAATCTTTGGGTCGGCGACGTACTGGGGTTTTTGCCGTAGGGGGACATCCAGGGCATCCCAAAGTATATATTGTACCGAATTGGGGCGGGCAGCGTCGTAGATGAGCAGCCGGTAGCCGGGATGAGCTTTTCGCAGGGAGGCACTGGCCTTGGCCAGTTTTTTAGCGATGTCTGGTTGCAGATAGGCGTTCTCTAAATCGCCGTACACATCTTTTTTTACAAAATTGTCAGTGGTTGAATACTTCAATTCTACGGCAATAGTAGAATCGACCGTCTGCACATTGACCAGTCCCTGCTTGATCATCTGCTGTTCCAGGGCGGGAATCTGGGGTGGAGGGGGCACCGAATCGACGGTGGCGACTGTATGTATCGGGCTATCCGGCCTTTCTACATTTTTTGAAGAGCTCTGGCAAGCACAGTTTCCCCAAAGAATCAGAAGAAAAATCAAACTATTTTTTTTCATAAAGAACATACGGGTTATTCAGCAAAGGTCTTTCGCTCTGAAGCATTTCCAGTAAATTACCGGAATATCTTCCAGAAACGAAAAACGGCCAGTCGGGCATTGTACTGGATTAAACACTCAGTCTTGCTATCTTCGCCCATTACTCGACCGTGGATTTATGAAAGAAATAAGTGTGCTGCTGGCTGACGATCACGAAGTAGTACTGGATAGCCTGGCGATGATGATTGCATCGCTGGAACGCGTCAACGTCCTGGCCACCGCCACCAATGGATTGGAAGTGCTGGATAAACTGACCCACCTGCCCGTGGATATTGTATTGTCAGACATGCACATGCCCGAGCTCAGTGGCATTGAACTGGCTTTACGGCTCCGGGAGCATTATCCCGCCACGAAGCTCATTCTGCTTACAATGGAAGAGGAGCCGGAAACCATCCGCTCAGCCATGCAGGCGGGCGTGTGGGGCTACGTGTTGAAGAGGGCCACCAAGAAGGAACTCGAGAAGGCGATCTTGTCCGTAGCCGATGGTGCCAGGTACTTCACCGAGGAAGTTCATCGGCAGCTGGCCCAGATCGAAAACGAAGCCACTCCGAATGGCCACGAAACGCCCGATAGCATCCAGTCGCTGAGCAAGCGGGAAATCGAAATTGTCCGGTTGATTGCCAGTGAAGTATCGAGCCAGGATATTGCCGATCAATTGTTCATCTCTCCAAGTACCGTCGAGACACACCGCCGGAATATTTTCAAAAAACTCGACATTCACTCAGTCGTGGCCCTGACGCGCTTCGCGATCAGGAACAAGATTGTTTAACGGGATTTTCAAAAAAGTGTGGAAGGTTTTCTGACGGCCAGAACTAGTTTGTTGAAAGTCGCGACCTGAATTTCCACGAGTTCACCTTCGGTGAGTTGATTGTAAACCTTATCCGTCGGATACACTTTGGCCAGCTTGTCCTTGAATTCCCAGTCCAGTATCAGCGAGAGGGTCGAAGTGCCGGTGTCGGCGTTGAAGTTGCTGACTTTTTGAGCGATGCGGGCCCGGCCCACGTGTTTGGTGTTTTTGTCGAGAGTTTTATTGATCCGCCTGGCAAACAAGTACCAGAACAGACCGATGCCCAGCACCGCCAAAATACCGAAACCGACGATCAGTCCGGGGTCGGAGTCTTTGATGACGAACCGAAAAAAAAGAATGCCGATGATGCCAATGGCCGCGATTTTCATGCCCGAGCCAAGCTTTTTCTTCCGGGCCTGAAGGTAGGCTATATCTTCGGCGGACAAGGGCAACACTTGGGCCGTACGGCTATCGGCCGGCCAGGAAGGGGTGTAGGGAATGTCTTCCATGATCGAGGGTTTGGAGCTGAAAAGGGTAAATTAATGGAAACGAGGAGTTTTGCCAATTGGAATTGGCTCTAATTAGTAAGCGGTTATCTTTACCCGCCATTTTACCCGTGCCCAATGAAAAATTCCGCTACTCTGCTCCTGATTTTTTTCGCAATCGCTTCGCCTGCCGTACTTTCCCAGAGTATGACGAAGCCACAAATCGAAGCCAGCGTGGACCAATCCCTGAAAGGTAGTTTACTCACCTTCCGGGATTTTTTAGCTCTACCCAACGACGGAGGGTACCCTGAGCAAATCGACGCTAATCTGCGGTGGTGCGATAAGGCATTCACAGACCTGGGCTTTGAAACTCAAAAAATTGTTTCCAGGGGTGTTTCGCATCTTTATGCCCAAAAAGTCATCGATCCTAACAAAAAAAGCGTCCTGTTTTATTTGCAAATCGACGGACAACCCGTCGATTCCTCGGCCTGGAATCAGCCCAGCCCGTTTCGAGCGGTTATTAAGGACAAGAACGGTAAGCTGGTCGATTGGAAATCGCTGGATACGGCTATCGATCCTGATGACAAAATATTTGCCCGCTCGGCTTCCGACTCCAAAGGCCCGGCTTCCTGCTTCATGACTGCCCTGAAAATCATGCAGGAAAAAGGCGTCGCGGCAGATTTTAATATCAAGGTCATCATGGATTTTCAGGAAGAAATGAGCTCTCCGACCATTGCCCAACTCGTGCAGGACCACCGCGAACTACTGGCCGCCGACCGTCTGCTCATCATGGACGGAACACGCCACATTTCTAATCTTCCCACGCTGACTTTTGGCGCCCGGGGGATCGCTACGATTACGTTGACGGTATTCGGCGCAAAAGAGAATTTGCACAGTGGGCAATACGGCAACTACGCCCCCAACCCCGCCTTTGCCCTGGCGCGGATTTTGGCCAGTATGAAGGATAAAGACGGACGTGTGCTGATTGACGGCTTTTACGAAGGGATAAAAATCAGCGACGCCGACAAAAAAATATTCGCCGCCATTCCCGAAGACTTGCCGGAACTTGACCAGCGACTGGGCATCAATCAGGCCGAAAAAGTAGGTGAAACCTATGAAGAGTCCATGCAGTTTCCGAGTCTGAACGTACGCGGGATGCGGTCGGGCTGGGTAGGGAAGGAGGTCAGGACCATTATACCCTCCACTGCCGTGGCCGAAATCGACATCCGATTGGTACCCGAGACCGAAGGTCAACGCATGGTGGATTTGGTGAGGAAGCACATTGAGGCACAGGGCGTGACCCTGACCAGGTCTGTGCCAACTGACGCCGAGCGGGCAAAGTACCCTTTGCTGGCATCCTTTGACTACCGGATCGGAACCAAGCCGTTCCGCACGGACATTGATTCTGACATTGGGCATTGGCTGGATAAAGCCATGACTCGCGCCGTGGAAAAGCACGTGAACATCAGGGCCACCGGTGGCTCGCAGCCGATGGCCACTTTCATAGAAACGCTCGAACTACCTGCTGTATCCATTCGTATCCCCAATCCTGATAACAACATTCACGGCCCGAACGAAAATATCAGGATAGGCAATTTTCGGGAAGGCATTAAAATGTGCTTAGCCGTGCTTACGGAGAAGCTTTAACTAACAGATTATTAAAATAATACGCTTTGCAAATAACTTCATGAAACAGCTCGACCTTGATTTCGTCCGCCAGCAATTCCCTGTTTTCAAAACGGAACTGGGCCAGAAAATCGGCTTTCTCGACAACGCGGGTGGCAGCTACGTGGCGGGGGCCGTCATTGATCGCCTGACCGATTTCTATACCAATTATAAAGTACAGCCATATGGTGCCAATCCGCTGTCCAACAAGGCAGGAGAAGCCATGGATTTGGGGCGGCGCACGATGGCTGAGTTACTGAACGTGTCGGCTGACCTGGTTACGCTGGGAGCGTCATCCACCCAATGCTTCAACACATTATCCATTGCCTGTACCCCCTTGGTAAGTAAGGACAGCGAGGTTATTGTCTCTGAGCAAGACCATGAATCGAACATTGGCGGTTGGGAGCGCCTGTGCCAGCAACAGGGCGCAATGCTGAAAATCTGGCCGGTTGATCCCGAAAGCGGTGAACTGGCGCTGGCAGATTTGGAAAAACTACTCACCGATAAGACCGCAGTGGTTGCCGTTACACACAGCTCCAACATCATTGGCACCATCAACCCGATTCGCGAAATAGCCGGATTGGTGCATCGGATTGGCGCAAAACTCATCGTGGATGGCGTGTCCTACGCCCCGCACTGCTGGCCCGACCTCGATTCACTTGGGGCGGATGCTTATGTGTTCAGTACCTATAAAACCTATGGAACCCACATGGGGGTGATGGTGGTGCGGGAAGATTTTCTCGAACTGTTGGCTCCGCAATGTCATTTTTTCAACATTCCATACCTCAACAAACGCCTTGACTCCGCCGGACCAGACCATGCCGCTATCGCTGCCCTGGCCGGCATTGGCGATTATTTCTCCGCGCTGCACGACCATCATTTTGCCGGGAGCGAAAACCTGCCCTTACACCAAAAAGCCCGCGTCGTGGCAAAGTTGATGAACCGACACGAAAACGAACTTTGCAATCTGCTGCTGGAAAATCTGAGTGAGTTGCCAGTGCGAATCCTGGGCCGAAAAAACATTGAGAAACGCGAAGCCAATATTGCGCTTGCATCATCCGTAGTCGCCTCAAAAAAGCTGGCCGATGGATTGGTGAACTATGATATTGCGGCCAAAAATGGCCATTTCTACGCTTACCGATTGTTGCAAGCGATGGGTGTAGAAGACTTGAATGACGGGGTGCTGCGAATCAGTCTTTCGCATTACAACACGCGGGAAGAAGTAGAGCGGTGCGTAGCCGGTTTAAGGGAAATGCTTGGATAGATTCGACACAGAAATTCGATTTTCAAGCTGAGTCATTCTTGTGTAAAATTTTATTTACTACTATCCCGAATAAGTACCTTGACAAATTCCATCCCGAAATCTCGGCCCGGGGTGACGATATCTTCATAACGGCGGCTGAGTGGGTAGTCGGGCTTTATTTCCGGATCATCGGCGGGTTTTATATCGTGATAGAGCGTTTTGAGCGGAATCCGGACACGAAATTTTGAATTGGGTAGTTTGATTACCCTGAAGCGAGCCGCAAAATCGCCCCAGTAGGCACCACCGGGCGATTCTCCCACGAGCGTGCCAATACCTTGATTGCGCGCGTGGGCCAATACCGACACCGAGGCAGAGAAAGTAGCCCCATTGACCAGGAAGTACAGGTTTTCCCGGTACCCATACTTCCTGGCTGGTTTGAAGTCCTTTTTTCTGGACGTATTGCTGCGCCATAGTCCGGTGGTGCGATCATGGTGGTGTGTAAGGAAAAAGGCCACCGGGCTAATGGGATTGAGATCCATCGTGACATAGGGGAAAACGGCCCCTGGTTTAAGGGTGGATTCTCTGAAAACCGAAAATGGTTCAGGCAATAAGTACGAAAGCAGCCTTCCTGAATTGACGATTGCCCCGCCGCCATTCCCTCGCAGGTCTATGACCAGATTCTGGTAGTTTTTCTCCTTGATTTTGCGGAAAGCCTGCCGCAATTTGCGCTTGAATTTCAGATTGAGAGGATCCCCTTTCTTGAATTTGGAGAAGGTTGTAACATCCAGTACGGCTCCGTTGATAGTACTGTCTAGTTTGCTAAGCGCCAGGTTCTTTGTGATTCGGATATCTTTCGGATAGCGTTTTTTAAGGTATTGGTTCGAAACTTTGCTCGTCTGGCTGTGTACGTACTTTTGCAGGGTGTCGCCTGTACTCACCGCTGCCGTATCCACGCGCACGTAGCTGACGAGCAGTGAGTCTTTTACACCAAACCAGGCGGCATAACGGCCCGGAAAAGCAACCAGCGTACGGAACATGCGCCCCGTAGGAATGTCGGCGTCTGCTCCGGCCCGAAAATTATCGGCAAGTAGCTCGTGCAAATAAGCCATCGGCTCTCCTTCTATGGACAGCAGTTCCGTACCCCGTCGAATGGTAGAATCCGCCGAGGTATTGTAGGCGACATAATACTTCCCGCCCACTTCCCGAATTACAAAAGGCAGATAAGGCGTGTTTTTATCGGTACTTCTTTTGGGTTGACCGAGGTTCATGTGCCCGTCTTTCTGGCTATTGATGAGCGGTGCGATGCGTCGGAAAAAATCACGGTTGGTCAGCGAATCCGGCAGCCCGGCAACCAGAGAATCCCGGAGGTTTTCATACGCCGCTTCTGAGTTATAGTAGCCCAGCCCCGGATACCAGCTACTCAATTTTTTATTGAGAAAAGCGATGTCCTGGCGCATTTCCTGACGAGTCAGCGTCGGGGCCTGCTGAGCCTTGCGGCTGCAGGCCGCGCTTACGAGCAGCAATAGAAGAAATAGATTGACCCGGGTGTTTCTCACTTGCTGCCAAATGCCATTTGATCCAGCGAATACTTCCCCGGCCCTGTCAGGAACAACGTAATGAAAGCCAATGTGAAGAGCACTGGTAGCTCCTGCTTATTCAATGGGTCGCCGCCATGTACAATAAAGAGTGCTACCAGCATCGTAATCACCAATGGTACCAGGGCTGCGCGGGTGAATAGCCCCACGACCAACAGCAGTGAACACACAAATTCGGCAAAAATAGCCAGCAGGAGCGATGGTTCTTCACCAAGCCCGATCGGGTTGCCGAAGCCGTGGTCGCCGCTTAGGTATCTCTGAAGCTTGGGAAATCCGTGGCCCGCAATCATCATCAGTCCAAATCCTACGCGCAGAAAAAGAACGCCCAGATTGGCGTTGACAGAGAGAATGGTGGGTTTGAAGAAGTTGTTCGACATAAGCAGAGATTAGTAAAAAGAATGATTAACGGGAGGCTGAGCCGGAGATTATGAAATTCTTTCCAAAAATGCATCGTGATTCTATCAGAACAAAATTTAGTCTAGTCTAAAAATTATTTTGGCACAATATTAATATAAACTACCTTTGTGTTGTGAAAAAGAATAATGATTGGCTGAATAAAAATTATGAGATGTTAAAAAAAATACTTTTGACGGTACTTTCTGTCTGTAATCTAACAGCTTACGCTCAGAATATGCTTGAAGGAACCGTTAACCATAATGGGCAACCTGTTGAGTTTGCCAGCATTGCCGTTCAGGGGACTGCTTTTGGCACTACTGCCGATTCCACCGGAAAATTCACCTTAGGCTCAATCCCCGCCGGAAAACACAACGTCCTGATCTCGGCGATGGGATACAAATCTTATCAGCAAAGCATCACGCTGGGTTCTGGTGAGACAAAGCTCCTTGCCATATCCTTGCAGGAAGCTACCGATCAACTCGATGAGGTTGTGGTGACGGGTACCATGAAAGAGGTATCGAAACTCGATAGCCCCGTTCCGGTGGATATCATCACGCAGAAGTTTTTGTACAAAAATCCGGTTCCAAGCATATTTGAGGCTCTTACTTACGTCAATGGCGTACGTCCGCAATTGAACTGCAACGTCTGCAATACGGGCGACATTCACATAAATGGTCTGGAAGGGCCTTATACCATGGTTTTGCTGGATGGAACACCCATAGTGAGCGGACTTTCTACGGTTTACGGCCTAGTTGGGATTCCCAATAGCCTTATCGAGCGCGTGGAAGTAGTGAAGGGGCCGGCCTCCACACTTTACGGTTCCGAGGCGGTGGGAGGACTGATCAATATTATTACCAAAAACGTCAGTAAGGCACCGACCTTCTCGGCGGATGTGTTCAGCAGCAATTGGCGCGACTTGAACGTGGACCTGGGCTTTAAATTCAACGCGGGTGAAAGAGTTGCCTCCTTACTCGGCGTGAACTACTTCAATTACCAAAACCCGGTCGACAATAATGGGGATGGTTTTACAGACCTGACTTTGCAGCACCGGATTTCGGTTTTTAACAAATGGTCGGTGAGACGTCCGCAGAACCGTGCCGCATCGCTGGCGGTCCGCTATTTTTACGAAGACCGCTGGGGTGGCCAAATGAACTACTCACCCGCTGAGCGCGGCGGCGACCGGGTCTATGGCGAGAGTATCTATACCCAGCGCTTCGAGGCCGTTGGTTTGTACGAGCTTCCGACGACGGAGAAACTCACCTTTCAGTATTCGCTCAACTCCCACGCCCAGAACTCCTACTACGGTACTACACCCTATGTGGCCACCCAACGCATTGCGTTCGGACAACTGCTGTGGGACAAGCAGGCGGGCAAACACAATCTGCTGGCTGGCCTGCCACTGCGCTATACCTATTATGATGACAACACGACCGGTACATACTCGGAAGTGACCGGAAACCGTCCCGACCGTATATTCCTGCCCGGGATTTTCGTGCAGGATGAAATAAAGAATGGGGCTCATAGCCTGTTGCTCGGCGCGAGGTATGACTACAATTCCCGGCATGGCAATATTTTCACGCCCCGCGTGGCTTACAAGCTAAGCCTCAATAAAACCGACGCCTTACGCCTGAACGTTGGGCGCGGCTATCGCGTAGTCAACCTGTTTACCGAAGAGCATGCCGCACTTACCGGAGCGCGGGAGGTAGTTGTGAAAAGCGCGCTCAAACCCGAGCAAAGCTGGAACGCGAACGTGAATTTTGTTAAAAAAATAGTAACGGGGAACTCGTTTGTGGGTCTGGACGCGTCACTTTTTTATACCAGGTTCAGCAACCGGATCCTGCCAGACTATGATACCAACCCCAATCAGATTATTTATGATAACCTCGATGGCTACGCCGAATCCAAGGGCGTTAGTCTGAACCTGGACGTGAACCTTTATGCCCCGCTCAAGATTGTGGCGGGTGCCACGCTTATGGATAATGTGCAGGTACGAAACGGCATCAGAATCCGCCCCATCCTGACCGAGCGTTTCATGGGTACCTGGGCCCTTACCTACGATTTTGCCCGCGCCGGGCTGACAGTAGACTATACGGGTAATGTATACGGTCCCATGAGGTTGCCCCTGCTCAGCGATACCGATCCGCGTGCCGAGTATTCGCCCGTGTGGTCGTTGCAAAATGTTCAGTTCACCAAAAAACTAGGTACCCGCGCCGAAATTTA
The DNA here is from genome assembly GCF_014651615.1 of Persicitalea jodogahamensis. Taxonomy (GTDB): domain Bacteria; phylum Bacteroidota; class Bacteroidia; order Cytophagales; family Spirosomataceae; genus Persicitalea; species Persicitalea jodogahamensis. Next base: position 1,879,661 of record NZ_BMXF01000001.1, read on the forward strand.
TGGTGGCGTTAAGAACCTGCTGAACTTCCGGCCGCCCGCAAATTCCATTGCCCGACCTCACGATCCGTTCGATAAAAATGTGCAATTCGATGCATTGGGGCAGGTGGTAGCCACTCCCGCCAATCCATACGGCTTGACTTTCGACCCCAGTTACGTATATGCGCCCAATCAGGGAATACGGGGCTTTTTAGGCTTTCGGTATCAAATTCGGTAATTGTACTATCCCGAAAAAAAATGGTAGGGTTATAATTATTTCAAGTGGTGATAAATTTATTTGGCTGAAAATCATTGTATTAAAAATAATGTTTTTTACCTTTGCCGGGTCAATCAACAAAACCTATTATTACTATGGCTTTGGTAAAAAATTATTTGAAAAGCAAAAACATCTGCAAAGTGACATTTTCGCTGCCGGCTGAGGCAGTTGCCGATACTAAGAAAGTGACGGTATTGGGCGATTTCAACGGATGGGATCCTTCGGAGGCCACTTCGCTGAAAAAGCAGAAAGACGGATCTTACAAGGCGATCGTAGAGTTGGAGCCGGGTCGCGAGTATCAGTTCCGCTACCTGTTGGACGGCGAAAAGTGGGAGAATGACTGGGAAGCCGACAAGTATGTTCCCGCCGAAGGTTCTAATGACGAGAATTCGGTAGTGATTTTGTAAAATCGCGAAAGACATTATGAAAAAGCGGCAGAAAGTAGTTTCTGCCGCTTTTTTTTGTGCAAAAAGAATTATCAGCCTTTTTTTTATGTACATTCAACCCCTGATATCGTGAAATAAGTCAAGCCTGTTGTCCACAGATGCCCTACCGCCAAACCATTCGAGGCTTTACTTATCAGTTTGAGGATCTCAGAACGCTTTTGGCAAAAGCTTCTCCACGCCGCTCTGGCGATCTGCTCGCGGGCATAGCCGCCCGGAGCTACGAAGAAAGGGTAGCTGCGCAACTCGCCCTGGCTGATTTGCCGTTACGTACCTTTCTTACCGAACTTCTCATTCCCTACGAGTGCGATGAAGTCACCCGGCTGATTGTAGATACCCATGATGTCGATGCCTTTAAACCCGTCCGCTCGCTGACCGTTGGTGAATTCCGGGACTATCTGCTCTCGGAAAAAACGACCACAGCCGGCCTTTGCCAACTAGCCCCCGGCCTTACCCCCGAAATGGTGGCGGCGGTCAGTAAACTGATGCGGGTACAGGATTTGGTCACAGTTGCGGCCAAGTGCGAAATCATTACCAAATTCAGGAATACCATCGGACTCAAGGGGCGGCTCTCTACCCGCCTGCAACCCAACCACCCCGCCGACGACTACAAAGGTGTGGCCGCCTCCATTGTAGACGGACTCCTTTACGGCAGTGGTGATGCCGTGATTGGCATCAATCCCGCCACCGACCACGTGGCCACCGTGGGCAGTCTGCTGGAAATGATTGATAGCATTCGCCAGCGTTTTGACATCCCGACCCAAAGCTGCGTCCTGAGCCACGTAACTACCACGCTGCAACTTATTGAACAAAAGGCCCCTGTGGATCTGGTCTTCCAGTCCATCGGCGGTACCGAGGCACTCAACAAATCATTCGGAATAAATCTGGCTTTGCTCAAAGAAGCGCACGAAGCGGGCCTATCGCTGAAAAGAGGAACGATTGGCCACAACCTCATGTACTTTGAAACCGGGCAGGGGGCGGCTCTGTCGGCTAACGCTCATCACGGCCTGGACCAACAAACTTGTGAAGCCAGGGCCTACGCCGTGGCGCGGGCATTCAATCCGCTGCTGGTCAACACCGTGGTGGGGTTTATTGGTCCGGAATACCTGTACGATGGCAAGCAAATCATCCGGGCGGGATTGGAGGATGTTTTTTGTGGTAAACTACTGGGTTTGCCGATGGGCATCGATATCTGCTACACCAACCACGCCGAGGCCGATCAGGACGACATGGATACCTTGCTCACACTAATGGGCGTGGCCGGGGCAAATTTTATCATGGGCGTACCGGGAGGAGACGATGTGATGCTGCACTATCAAAGTACCTCCTTTCATGATGCGCTCTACCTGCGGGATGTGCTCGGACTGCGCCCCGCACCGGAGTTTGAGTCGTGGATTGCTTCGCTAATGGATAGCGGACAACTGACCATGGAGAATTTCGGGCGGTTGTTACACTAACGTGACTACCCGATGAAAGAGGTCGTTAATTGAATGGCCAGCCGGGAAGCGTTTATTTCAGAGTGCAATTATCCTCAAAACCGGCGTTACTAATCATCAGGCGTTTATTCATAAACTTTCCGTTTCTGAACCAGCGGGCTTGCGGCCGTGTTTTGGGAGCGGTAAATATTAGGCGTAACTTTGGCGGATTTTTAGCGCCAGAAGCGCGCAGAACAAGATTCCAGATTTAATTATCATGCAAATCACCCTGATGAAGTCCAAAATACACCGCGTGAAGGTGACGCAGGCCGAGCTGAACTATGTCGGCAGCATCACTATTGACGAGGATTTGCTGGATGCGGTGGGAATTATTGAAAACGAACAGGTTCACGTCGTAAACAACAATAACGGCGAGCGGCTCGTAACCTACGCTATCAAGGGCGAGCGGGGCTCGGGCATCGTCTGCCTCAATGGGGCGGCCGCCCGCAAGGCGCAGGTCGGCGACGTGGTCATTATCATCGCCTACGGTAGTATGTCTGAGGAAGAGTCGAAGACCTTCAAACCCAGGGTAGTATTTCCGGGAGAGGGTAATATGATTGTTTAGTTGTGGAGTCGTTTAGAGGTTTTGACTTTCAAGGTGATCTACAAATAAATTGCCGAGATTTTTCAGATAACCATAAATGAATTTCAAGGGATAAAATTTGAAAAATACGTTGCTGAGCCAAACGACTAAACATCTCGACAACTAAATAAAAAAATGAACAACACCCTCAAATACGCAATTTCCCTCCTTCTGGCGGGCGGATTGCTCTGGTTCGTGTTCAAGGACATGGATCTGGCGACAATGTGGGAGCGGTTGCAGGCGGCCGATTGGCGCTGGATTGCGCTGTCGTGCGCACTGTTGCTGATGGCGCACGTTACCCGCGCCTGGCGCTGGCAAATGCTGCTGGAACCGCTCGGTTACCGTCCCAGCCTGTTTGATTCCACTACCTCAGTCCTGACGGGCTACTTCGCAAACTACATTGTACCGCGCATGGGCGAGGTGACGCGCTGCGGAACCCTCTTCAAGTTGGAGAAAGTACCTGTCAATCTTAGCTTCGGTACGGTGGTGGCGGAGCGCGTTTTCGACGTACTCACGCTGTTGGTTTTGATTGCTCTCAACTTCGTACTTGAATTTGACCGCCTAAGCCAGTTTTTTCTGGAATTTTTTGGGGGAAAAGTCAGCGGAAATAATGCATCAGCCGGGCCAAATCTGCTGCTTATTTTAGCGGGAGGAGTTGTCGTTGTCGCGATTCTGGCCGTAGTTTTTGTGTTGCGAAACAAAGATTTGCGCGAAAGACTTTTGGCAAATGCCTTCGTCGCGAAAATAGCCGATTTCCTGAAAGGTATGGCAGAGGGCGTTCTCAGCATCCGAAAATTGCGAAGTCCGGGTTTGTTCATCCTTAGTACCCTGCTGATTTGGGTATTTTACTATCTCGTATCCTACGTCCTCTTTTTCTGTATTCCTGAAACGGCCGACCTCGGACCACTGGCCGGACTGACGTTGCTGGTCATTGGGGCCATCGGCATGACGGCTCCCACGCAGGGTGGGATCGGAGCATACCACTTGCTGGTTGGCAATGTAATGATCCTTTATGGCCTGACCCAGGCCGACGGCGTGACGCTGGCGACTTTCATTCACGGCACCCAGATGTTGTTTATGCTGGCGATTGGCGCCCTGGCATTCCTGGTAGTTTTATTTAAAAATAAAAAGTCGGAGGAGCAGCGCGAACCGCAGCCCGCCGTCGTTGAATCAGCGAAAGAATGACCCCGACTGAAACGAAAATACTGCAACTCGACGAGGCAATCACAAAGGTGGCCGACTGGCAGCGTGCCGGCCAAAAGGTAGTTTTTACCAATGGCTGCTTCGACATCGTGCACCTGGGCCACATCGACTATCTCGAGAAAGCCCGCGCCCTGGGCGACCGCCTGGTGCTTGGATTAAATACCGATGCATCGGTAAATCGGCTAAAAGGCCCGAGCCGACCTGTCGTGGACGAATATGCCCGCGCCCGGCTGATGGCGGCACTGGTATTTGTGGATACTGTCATTTTGTTCAACGAACCCACGCCAAAAGCCCTCATTGAAGCTCTGAAACCTGACATTTTGGTCAAGGGCGACGATTACTCCGTCGAAAATATCGTTGGCGCAGATTTTGTAACAAACAATGGAGGAAGCGTGGAAACGGTACCGCTCGTGAAGGGGTATTCGACCACGTCAATGATTGAAAAAATAAAGAAGAGTTATTAATTCGGTAGTTCGTCAATCGTTTTTTATCCACTCATTCACAATTCACTAACAGCGGGGGCTGCCCCGTCAAAACTATAAAGACATGGCAGGAGCATATTTGATTGGTATACTGGTCATGGGCATTAGCATGTATGTCCAGTGGAAGCTAAAGAAGAAATTTGAAGAGTACTCACAAATCGGCCTGAGCAATGGCCTGAGCGGCAAGGAAATCGCTGAAAAAATGCTGCGCGAAAACGGTATTTTCGATGTGCGCGTACTGTCGGTGGAAGGCCGTCTGACGGACCACTACAACCCGCAGGACAAAACAGTTAACCTAAGCCCCGACGTGTACCACGGCCGGAGTGTGTCGGCTGCGGCGGTAGCCTCCCACGAGTGCGGCCACGCCGTGCAGCATGCCACGGCTTACACTTGGCTGCAATTGCGGTCAAAATTGGTGCCCGTGCTGACCATATCCTCGCGCTACATGCAGTGGGTGATCCTGGCGGGAATTCTAATGATTAACACCTCAATCATCCCGCTGGCGATCGGCGTGGGTTTATTCGCCCTCACGACGCTGTTCAGCTTCATTACGTTGCCCGTCGAGTACGACGCCAGCAACCGGGCACTGGCCTGGATCGATCGCAACGGAATTGTCACACCCCGTGAACATGAACTGGCGGCTGACGCTCTCAAGTGGGCCGCGCGGACGTACCTTGTGGCTGCCCTCGGTTCACTGGCAACGCTGTTGTACTATGTGAGCCTGCTCATGGGACGCAGAGACTAGTGCTAATTGTCGGCTTAAAAAAAGCGTGGTTCTCGACTGAGGACCACGCTTTTTTTATGGTAAAGTACTTTGGATCCGCTGGACCAGCAGGTTATTCAGTCGTCGGGCTAATTCTTTATCTGAGGAAAACGCCAACCACTCCTTTTCGGTCATCAATGCCAAAGCCAGTCCGATGAGCTGATGGCGCAGGGCAAGGTCTTTATGAAAAGCCGCTTCGACATAATCCTTTCGCGCTTCAAGGCTTATGCCTGAGAGATTGACTTTCCGCTTTTGAATATGGGCCTGGAATAGAGCCGAGATCCGCTCGTGCTGAAATTTCAGAATGGGCCGAAGTACACTGTTTTGAAATTCTTCCGCCAGATTCAGGGCGGGCGAAGTAGAGATTTCGGGCCGCAGCGCAAGCAGCCATTTGTCTTTCTGATTCATGAAATTATTATTCAATGATATGGCCAACAAACTGCGCCGTGTTGTCGAGAATGCGCCCACCACGCCGGAAGCCCAAGGCGCAGGGTTCACCCGCGTAGAAAACGCCGGCCTGATAACGGAAGCCTTCGGCGTCGCTCACGAAATCAACATATTCCTGATACACACAGCGTTGGTTTCCATATTCTCCTTCGACTTTTTCCAGTATGGTGCCGCCTTTTTCCAAAATAGCCACGTTTGCCCCTTCGCGTCCGAAAAGTACCTTGCTCACCGACTGTTTGTGCGGCAAGACGTAACGCTCGGTTTGCAGAAGAAGCGGATGATAGGGGTACATGTCCCAGAGAATTTTCAGAATGTATTTGGACTGAAAGAGGAGCGTATAGGCTGGATTGAGAATCAATACTTTCCGATTCACGACCAGGTCGGTGAGGATGGCGGCTAATTCTGTCTCCTCCTCACCAATAGCCTCCCAGGGTACGAGCTTGAACCAGAAATCGAACCGAACGAAACTACCGTCGGCAGGATCCTGCTTGAAAATCCCTTCCGATGCCGAAAACTCCACCTCGTCCATATAGCAGAAATCCGTGTCGAAGCCAGCTTCCTGAGCGGCCTCGGTAAGCAGGGCAACGTTGGTGTCATCCTCAGGGTAGTCCCGAAGTGTAGTTAGCAACAAGCTGGGGGTGAGGTCGTCGTTGGCCTCACGCAGATATTTAAACTGACCCACCAGCGTTTCATACAGCGTATTGAACTGGCGGGTATCGTCGAGTCCGTTGGCCCTCAGTTGTGCCCATTGCACCACAGCAGTTTCGGGCAGGCAAGTCGCGGTGTCGGCGTTGAACTCGATAAGTTTGATCGGTTGCCCGTCGAGGCCCCCGGCCAGATCAAAGCGACCGTAAAGGTGCACCTGACGATCGTCCTCCCAGGAACGTTTGACCAGCTCGTGCAACGCTGCCGGGATGCCCATCTCAGCCAAAAGATGATGGTCGATGGCATACTGACCGGCTTCCACCAGCATTTCGTAAAGCGAATGCGCCGCCTCGTGTAAGGCGTTGGCCTCCGCTTCCGAAACCAATACGGCCTTCTGAACCAGGTAGGGTAGGGTATCCTCGCCCAGCATCCAGTCCCAGCCTACCTCGTGCAGGGCTTTTTCGGGATGCCGGGGCATGTTTCTTAATTGAATCATCGGTTTTAGGTAAAAGCGGGGCGCCCCGTGGCGGCCAACGGTTCGCGGGTATATTTTTCAGGAGTAAAAGCGTAGTCCGAGAAAGTCGTTCAACCATTGACCTTTTAACCCAACTCTCAAACGGCGCTTCCTTCCCGCAGGGTCACCCGCCGCTACTGCTGCGTGATCTGCCAAAAAAACCGCTTCTTCCGCCCGAAGGGCGGGCCGTTACGGTACGGGAGGCGCGCATGGCCGAGCGGGCCGACTGGGCTTTCTGGTAGGTGCGCGGATCGCTGTAGTACTGTCCCGACTGATTGTTGTTACGGTAGCTATTCATATAGCTATTACCGCTATTCCGGCCCAACAGGTACCCCATGCCTCCGTAGAGCAAAACATTCGACAGTCCACTGCTGCGGTAGTTTTGGCGCTCTCCCTCCTTATTACTGGTACTATCGCTTTGCGTCTTGATTTCTTCGTCAATCAACCGCTTGGCAGCATCGGGGTTAAGAGTGCGGGTAGTACCGTCGAGGTACGATACGATGGCTTCCGACTGGTCGTATTCCACGGTTTCTTCGTCGGTAATTTTGAACTCACCGGGACTCACTTCCTTGATATAGGAGCGAATTCCTTTGGCGTAGGTAGTTTCGTCGTAGCTGTAGTCGGCCTCGTTATCCTGGCCACCCTCACAGCTGGGTAGCACGACGCCGCTGGCGAGCATTGCCAGCGCCAATGTGCTGCTGATGGTAATATCTTTGGCCCGCCTGATGAAGGAGCCATTTCGCTGGGGAGTCATAAGTGAAAGGATTTGGGTAGGAGATGTGCTTGGTGGATGCGTTTCCTGTGAAAGATTTAAAACGAAAATAGGAAAGATTTTACAGCCTGGGGCAAAAATTTTAATTACGGTTCTTAGGACTGATCTAAGGGCTTAATTGTTTATACGGATTGTCCGCGAATCAGAGAAGACACTATTTATTTATCATCAATTTTATTTCGTCATGCGCTACGTCACCATTCTGCTGTTCCTAATGTTTGCACTCACTGCCAGGTGTCAGAGGAAGGAAGTGACCCCGCCCACTCAGGTGGCCGTTCTCGATCCAAAGACAACATTACCGAAAGAGTTTGTTTTCACGGATAAACCTGTCTGGCAGGATGAATTTGATTACAGCGGCAAGCCCGATCCTGCCAAATGGGGGTACGACCTGGGCGGCAGTGGCTGGGGAAACAACGAAATGCAAAACTACACGGATAACCTGGCCAACGCTCACGTAAAAGACGGCCACCTTGTCATCACTGCTATCAAAGAACCCTCCGGGGGACGATTATACTCTTCTGCGCGACTCCTGACCAAAGGCAAAGGGGATTTCCTTTACGGGAAAATCGAAGTACGAGCCAAACTACCCACGGGCGTGGGTACCTGGCCTGCCATCTGGACGCTGGCTACCGACAGTAACTACGGAACCCAATACTGGCCCGACAACGGCGAAATGGATATCATGGAACACGTGGGCTTCGACCAGAACCGGGTTCATGCCAACATTCATACCAAAGCGTTCAATCATTCCATCGGTACCAACAAGGGCGATGAGATACTGGTACCGACGGCCTCCACGGAATTTCATGTTTATTCCTGCGAGTGGAAGCCCGACCTCATTGTTTTCGCTGTGGACGGCAAGGAATATTTTCGCTTCCAGAAAGATGGGCTGTATGGGTGGAAGGAATGGCCATTCGATCGCAAGCAGTTTTTGTTGCTCAACATTGCCGTTGGCGGAAACTGGGGAGGACAGAAAGGCGTGGACAACACCATATTCCCGCAAAGCATGGAGGTGGACTATGTACGGGTGTACGGATTGACGGAGAAAAAGTAATCAAACATTTTAAATCCTGATCTCATGAACCCGGAGCTGAACAAAGCCATTTGCTATATCGAATTTCCGGCGAAAGACCTGCCGGCCATCAAATCGTTTTACAGTAAAGTTTTCGGCTGGACATTCCAAGACTGGGGGACCGAGTACATCAGCTTTTCGGATGGGCAGATGGCGGGCGGGTTCTACCAAACCGACGGGTTGGCTGCCTCACAGCCTCTGGTAGTTATCTGGGCAGACGATCTGGAGGCAATGGCCATCGAAGTGGAAAGCGCTGGGGGCGAGATTGTTCAGCCGATTTTCTCCTTTCCGGGCGGACGGAGATTTCATTTCACCGACCCGAATGGCAATGAACTTTCAGTGTGTTCAAAATGAGCTATCCTTGGTATGTATTCAACGAAGCCAGTTACGGATACACAGATTTTTCAATCCTGCTCGAAAACAAAATAGCCGCCCGGAAAATCCGGGCGGCTATTCAATTTACTCAACGTTATGAAAAACTTCTGACTTAGGACGCCTTCGGCATCCAAAAGTCACGCAATGTTAACGATTTTTTAACATAAAGTGTTTTTTGAATTTGTGTCTTGATGATAGATTTTTGGATAAAAGTCTATCAGTCAATCGCTTCATTGAGAAGAATTTCTCAACGAATGCAATCTGGATAAATCAGGTTCGCCCACCACTCGGTTCGATTGCTGCTACGGCTCCATCAGTCCATCCCGCATCACCAGGCGTCGGTCGGCCATTTCGGCCAGATGTTCGTTGTGCGTCACGATGACGAACGTTTGGTTCAATTCATCGCGAAGGGTGAAGAAAAGCCGGTGCAAATCTTCCGCGTTGTGCGAGTCCAGATTTCCGCTGGGTTCGTCGGCCAGTACGACGGCGGGGCGGTTGAGCAGGGCCCGCGCTACCGCGACTCGCTGTTGCTCGCCCCCCGACAACTGCGAGGGCAGGTGGTCCAGGCGGTCGGCCAGGCCGAGTAGTTCCAGTAGCTCGATGCCACGCTCCCGTAGATTTTTCTCGCTGAGCTGGTTGCCGATAAAGCCCGGCATACACACATTTTCCAGAGCCGAAAACTCAGCCAGCAGATTATGGAACTGGAAGACGAAGCCAATGCGCTCGTTTCGAAATTGCGCCAGGGCTTTGTTGCTTAGTTTCGAAACTTCGGTGTCCTGGATTATAACCTTGCCCTTGTCGGGGCGGTCGAGGGTGCCGATGATGTGCAGCAGGGTACTTTTGCCCGCCCCCGATGCGCCGACAATGGCGACGATTTCGCCGGGTTCAATCTGCAGATCTATGCCTTTGAGAACCTGCAGGGAACCGTAACTGCGCTCGATGTCTGTGGCGGTGAGTAGAGCCATTATTTTGTTCGGAGTTGAGTGTTTAGAGTTTGTAGAGGTGGATTTCGATTTTGCAAAAGGCGGAAGAAACCTCTTCTTGTTTTGAATTATTCGCTAATTTGCCGTGAAACTAAGAAATACCAGCGAGTTTTGGCTTTTGGTGGCCGGCTTTCGGCTCACAGCTTTTGCTAAATTTCTAGACATCAGTTTTTTATAAAAATCCGATGCGGTCAGGTAGACAAACATACTTTTAACTGTAAACTTTATACTCTAAACTAAAAAAATGAACATTCACGAATATCAAGGCAAAAGCATTCTCAAAAAATATGGCGTCCGCATTCAGGAAGGCATCGTGGCCGATACTCCCGATAAGGCCGTGGAAGTGGCCCGCAACCTCAGCGAACAGACGGGTACCAAATGGTACGTGGTGAAATCCCAGATCCACGCCGGGGGGCGCGGAAAGGGCAAGGTCGTTGGAGGCGAACAGCGTGGCGTGGCCCTGGCCAAATCGGTTGAGGATGTGCGGACGATCTCCAAGAATCTGCTGGGAAAAGTACTCGTTACGCACCAAACGGGCGAAGAAGGAAAGCAGGTCAACAAGGTACTTATTGCCGAGGACGTGTATTATCCTGGACCCACGGAGCCCAAGGAGTTCTACCTTTCCATTTTGCTGGATCGTGCCAAGAACTGCAACGTCATTATGGCCAGTACCGAAGGCGGAATGGATATCGAGGACGTGGCGGAGAACACCCCCGAAAAAATCACCAAGGAATGGATTGACCCCAGCGTGGGTTTGCAGGGATTTCAGGCTCGTAAAGTAGCTTTTTCACTGGGATTGGAAGGAGAGGCTTTCAAAGAAATGGTGAAGTTCATCAGCGCGCTCTACCGTGCCTATAACGAAAGCGATGCTTCGATGTTCGAGATCAACCCGGTACTCAAGACTTCGGACAACAAGATTTTGGCCGTAGACGCCAAGGTGAACCTGGACGACAATGCGCTCTTCCGCCATCCCGAACTGGCCGAAATGCGCGACATCAGCGAGGAAGATCCTCTGGAAGTGGAAGCCGGAGCCAATAACCTCAACTACGTAAAGCTTGATGGCAACGTAGGCTGCATGGTGAATGGCGCCGGGCTGGCTATGGCCACAATGGACATTATCAAGCTTTCGGGCGGCGAACCCGCTAACTTCCTTGACGTAGGAGGTGGAGCGAACGCCAAAACGGTTGAGGCGGGTTTCCGTATCATTCTGAAAGACCCGAATGTAAAGGCAATTCTGATCAATATCTTCGGCGGGATTGTGCGTTGCGACCGTGTGGCAGCGGGCGTCGTGGAAGCCTACAAGGCCATTGGCGAAATTCCCGTCCCGATCATCGTTCGCCTGCAGGGTACCAATGCCGAAGAGGGCGCACGTATCATCAACGAATCAGGACTGAAAGTATATTCGGCTATCGAATTCAAGGAAGCTGCTGAACGCGTAGAAGAAGTGCTGGCAGCCATGGAGGCTTAAATAGTTAATAATTGAGGATGAAAAAGGGCGACCCGATGGGTCGCTTTTTTTTGGCCTGAACGAAACAGCCCCCCCTGGCAGTAAAACCTTTGGTAATTGTTCTTAGGTACTTTCAGCAACAATTTTCCTAAGCCCGATGAAACTACTCCTGCCTGTCCTGCTTTGCTCACTGATTTTCAACGGGCTTAAAGCCCAGAAAATTGAATCATTTCCCGAGAATGACCCTAAGCTCAGCTTTGCCAAAAACGAAATCAAGCCGCATTTAGGAAAGTATCAAGTCCAACTCATCGCCGACGCGAGCCTGGTGAGGAAGGTCTGTGCCGATAATCAGTTGCCTGCCCCCAAATGGGATGCCGACCAATGCTACGCCATCCGGCGCAAGGGCAGTCAGGTGTGGGTACTTTCCAGTAACGCTCTTGGGGCGATGTACGGCGGACTCGATGTGGCCGAGGCCCTGCGTGTCAATCATCCCGGATGGCTGAATGCCAGCGATCAGAAACCCTACCTGCCCGAGCGCGGCCTGAAATTCAACATCCCGCTCGACCTCCGTACACCCAGCTACACCGACGCCAGCGACGCCGCTCAGGCCAATATACCCGAAGTCTGGAAGGAAGAGTTTTGGCAGGAGTACTTTGACGAAATGGCCCGGCATCGCATGAACGTGATGACGCTGTGGAGTCTTCACCCGTTCCCATCCCTGGTGTATATTCCCGAATTCCCCGAGGTGGGTCTGAATGATGTCTGGCGTACGAAGGCGAAGTACGACGATACTTTTTCCCACAACGCCGACGGCTGGGACCGGCCGTATCTTTACGAAGACGTGGAGGTAGTTAAGAAAATCTCTATTCAGGAAAAAATGGATTTCTGGCGGAAAGTCATGCAAATGGCCGACGACCGGGGCATCCGATTTTACATTTTCACCTGGAATAAATTCACCTACGGGGCCGAAGGCAAGCACGGGATTACCGACGACCAGACCAACGATACAACGATCGCCTACTTCCGGGCGGCGGTGCGCGAGCTAGTGAAGCAGTATCCGTTGCTCAAAGGCATCGGTATTACGGCGGGCGAGCACATGGACAACAAGCTTACCAATGACTACCGCAAAGAAAAGTGGCTGTGGCGCACCTATGGCGAGGGAATCAACGATGGGCTGAAAGCTGCGCCACGCGAGGATTTTCGGCTGATTCACCGATTTCACCAGACGGGTCTTGCTGATATTCTGGAAAGTTTCAAGGGGCTGGAATGCCGCCTGGATCTGAGCATCAAGTACGCCATCGCGCACATGTACTCAATCCCGAATCCGCCCTTCACGCTACCCGCCTTCGACCTGCTGACCGACGAAAATAAAAGCTGGCTCACGATCCGCAACGACGACGTGTACAGCATGCGCTGGGCCAACGTCGATTTTGCCCGGCAGTTCATCGGGGCCATCCCCAATGTGGATAAAATTGCGGGCTATTACATGGGCCCGGATGGTTATACGTGGGGGCGGGATTTTTTGAATAAAAACACCTTGAAAGACCCGCCGCTGGTTTTTAAAAAGCAGTGGGTCAGCAATATGATCTGGGGGCGGCTCAGCTTCGACCCAACGCTACCCAGAGAGGTCTTCGACGAAAATATCCGGGAAAAGTTCGGTAGCTCACACACGACGGCTTTGATGAAAGCCTGGGAACCCGCCAGTATGATTTTTCCGTTCATCACCCGCTTCGTTTGGGGCGATATTGATTTGAAGTGGTTTCCCGAGGCCAATTTCAGCCACCGCAAGTACCGGAGTTTCTATACCGTGGATGAGTACATCAAACGTCAGCCGATGGATGGCAGTGCTATTGCCGGGATCGACCAGTGGCTGCACGACCCGAAGGCGGCAGAAACGTTGCGTTCTCCGCTTTCGGTGGCCGATTCGCTGGAAAAATTGGCTCAGACTGCTCTGACCCATTTGAAAAAACTACCCGCTTTCTCATCCACCGACCAGAGCGAACTCTCGCAGACTTCGAGCGACATCGAGGCTTTCGCGGAAGTGGGCTTGTATTACGCCAATAAAATCCGCGCAGCCTACAGCCTGGCTCGCTACGATAAACTCAGCCATACCGCCGATCAACAGCAAAGTCTGGATTTTCTGAAACGGGCAGAGGGACACTGGAACAACTACGCGACCATCTACTCCGCAAAAAACCAGCCTGCACTCTACAATCGCGTAGGTTGGGTGGATGTAAATGCGCTGAAAGAGGAGGTTAAGAAGGACTACGGTATTGTGAAAAACTGGAAACCGGGGAGCATCACGTATAAGCAACAAGTGACTACGGAGAAGCCGTTCAAGAAGTAGAGAATCGCGGCCGCCCGTGCCGCTCATGCCATCCAGCAAGGTCATATCGCTGCTGAAAACTACCCCTTTTTTTGCAAAAATCAGATAAAAATGAAGCCTTGAAAGTCCGGAGATTGCAATTCACTTTCGACTTCATTCAAAGGTAGCAGGGGAGGGGTACTTCTATTTTGACATGCAGCTCCAACTATGCTAGCACCAGCGCGTCCTTATAGTATTTGTTGCGGTACTCGATAGGCGTAAGGCCGGTGACTTTCTTAAAAACATCCCGGAATGCCTTGGTGTCCGTATACCCCACATCGAACATGACTTCGCCGATGTTCTTGCGGCTCGTCTCGAAGCTGCGCTTGGCCGCCTCTACCTTCACGCGCTGAATGTAGTCCACCACCGAATGGTGCGTGGCCTTGCGAAACCGTCGTTCGAAAGTCCGGCGGCCTACGGCCACTAAATCTGCCAGAGCCTCCACGGCGATTTTCTCGTTGTAATTTGCCTCGATAAACTCCTGAGCTTTCAGGATCTCCCTGTCGTTGTGATCTTTCTGCCCTTTGAAAAGCATGAAGGCTGACTGACTGTCGCGGTCGATGTCGATGGCGAAGTACTTGGAAGCCAGTATGGCCATGTCGCGGTCGGTATATTTCTCGACCAGATACAGCAGCAGGTTCCAGTAGGAGTTGGCCCCACCGCTCGAATACAGACGATGCTCTTCGGTAATGATACTGCCGTCTACAAGCTCGACGGCGGGAAACAATTCCCGGAACTCGCTGGCGAAGGCCCAGTGGGTAGAGCAGCGCTTTCCATCCAGCAGGCCCGTGGATGCCAGCAGGAAAGCGCCCACACAAAGCGAGGCAACTTCTGCGCCTTTTGCGTACTGCTGTTTGATCCAGGGAATGAGAGCTTCATTCTGTTGAATACCGCGTTTCATGTCTCCAAACAAAGCCGGGATAATGATCAGGTCAGTCCTGTCCACTTCATTCAGCAGTTGATCTGTCTGCACTGAAAACAGGCCATTGTGGTACTTCACTTCTCTTGTCATGCCCACAAGCCGAACCCTGAAAAAGGGGGGCTTTCCACTGGCTTGCAGGAACTGGTTCACGGCGGTGAACAGATAACGCGGATCAGCCACCGCTTCCAGTACGGCGGATTCAGGAACGAGGATGGAAACGTTCATTTGAAAAACGAATAGTTACGAATGGTGAATGGGCACAAAGCATTGCTGGGCCACACGAATAGTACCGTGTCTTTTTTTGTAAAAGTAGGCAATCCTGTTGTCGTGATCAACCCGGTAAAGTGTCGTTTTTGCACCACGTAAAGATTGGTTTTATGATAGACATTTGCAAAGTGGACTTTGAACAAAAACAAGCCATCATGACAAAAATCATCCCCTACCTGACTTTCAACGGCAATTGCCGTGAGGCCATGAATTTCTATCGGGAATGCGTTGGCGGCAAACTCGACCTGACGACCGTCGGCGAATCGCCGATGGCCGAGCAGATGCCCGAGGCAATGAAAGAAAGCATCCTGCACGCCAGGCTGCGCAAAGACGAATTGGTGTTGCTGGGTTCCGATATGGTGAGCGAGAAAGGTCTGAATCGGGGCAACTGCCTGTCCATTATGCTGGAATTTGAAACCGAAGCTAAAATGCGCCGCTGTTACGACAAGCTGGCCGAAGGCGGGCAGCACGAATATCCGATCGAAAACACTTTTTGGGCCGGCCTCTTTGGTAGTCTGACCGATCGATACGGCAATCACTGGTTGCTGCATTATGGGAAGGACGCACAATAGCAATTTCAGCAACCACCTGACATCTAAAATCATGAAAAAAAAGCCAATCAAAGCTCAGCAGAAAATCACAACCTGCCTCACCTTTGACGACCAGGCCGAAGAAGCCATGAATCGTTACGTGTCGGTGTTCAAGGATGCCAAAGTTCTGAACGTTCGGCGATTCGGCCGAGAAATGCCCCAGTCGAGAGGAAAGCTCATGACCGCTACTTTTCAGATCGAAGGCCAGAACTTTATGGTCATGAACGGCGGGCCGCACTTTACGTTTGCACCGGGCATTTCGCTCTTCGTGAACTGCGAAACGCAGGCAGAAGTAGACGAGCTTTGGGAGAAACTTTCCGAGGGCGGCGAAAAACAACCGTGTGGCTGGATCAAGGATCGTTTCGGTGTGTCATGGCAGATCATCCCTAAGGCTTTGGGTGAATTGCTGGGTGATCCTGATCCTGAGAAGTTGAAGCGGGTGATGAATGCGATGCTAAAAATGAAGAAGATAGAGATTGCCGAGCTGCTGGCGGCCGCTGAACCGGACGATCTTTTCCTATCATCGCTTGTTGCTCCCGCCAGGCGTGCCTTGGAAAATAACGGCATATCTACTTTGGAACAGCTTTCAGAGTACAGCGAAGAGGAAATTCTTACATTTCATGGCCTGGGGCCAAGCTCACTTCCAAACCTCCGGACTTCCCTGAATACCAAAGGGTTGGCTTTTAGAACCTGATTATGGAAAAAGATATTAATGATCCCACAAGTGTCACGGAGTTGATACAAAACCTAGATCCTGAATTTGGAGAACTGGTGGAGGCGGTCAGAAAAATTATTCTGGGCACGAATCAATCCATTGGTGAACGAATAAAATGGAATTCTCCCAGCTTTTTTTATATGGGAGAAATGACGCCCTTTGATCCGAAAGAATACAAGCGGGATATTGTAGTAATGAATCTTCGCAAAGGTAAGGTACTCTTGGTTTTCCCAACGGGCGAAAAGATAAAAGATCATTCCGGAATTCTGGAAGGTAATTACACGGATGGGCGTCGATTAATAACGTTGAACAACCTCGCTGATGCGAAAAATAAAGCATCAGATTTACAGGCAGTACTATCAGAATGGATAAGTATAATTGACTAATATAACCTGAAACAAAAATGAAAAAGGACAAAATTATTTACTGGACGGCGACCATCATTATCTTTCTGTTTGAAGGTGTGATGCCCGCCTTAACTTCGCAAACCGAATTGGCCAAAGAGGGAATTCATCACCTGGGTTATCCCGAGTACTTTGGCAATGCCCTGGTAGTTTTCAAGGTATTGGGTTCGCTGGCTTTGGTCATCCCGCAGGTGCGGGGGCGAATCAAAGAATGGGTATATGCAGGCTTTGCCTTTGACTTCATCTTCGCCACCATTAGCCACATCGCCGTGGACGGAATGGACCCGCAATCGTTCTTCCCACTATTTATTCTGGCGATCCTGGCGGTTTCATACCGCTATTACCACAAGTTAAATTCACCCTCAATGGCACTGCTATGAATACTGGTAAACCTAAAAATATCGACGAATATATCGCCGGATTCCCGGAAGACACACAGCAGCTTTTGGGACAAATTCGATCGAGGATAAAAGCAGCAGCTCCGGACGCAGCAGGGAAAATCAGCTATGGAATGCCGACGTTTACACTCAACGGGAAAAGTCTGGTTCACTTCGCGGCTTTCAAAAACCACATCGGCTTTTATCCAACTCCGGCGGGAGTCAAATCTTTTGAGGAGGAACTTTCCCGCTACAAGTAAGGAAAAGGTTCGGTGCAATTTCCGCTGGACGAGACCATGCCGCTTGATTTGATTGCAGAAATTGTGAAGTACAGAATGAAGGAAAACTCAAAAAAATATTGATCATGAGGAAATTGAAATTGCAAGTTCAGATATCGGTAGATGGGTACGTGGCCGGACCAAACGGTGAAATGGATTGGATGGTCTGGGGGCAGGACACCGGACTCGAAGCGTACGTCAATGCGCTTACTGATAGTATCGATACCATTTTACTGGGCAGGAACATGACCGACGGCTTTGTGAAGTACTGGACCCATGTAGTGGATAATCAGCCAGAAAGCCGGGAGTTTGCCTTTGCCAAAAAAATGGTGGAAACACCCAAGGTAGTTTTTACGAAGACCCTTGAACAATCGCCCTGGGCCAACACAAGCCTGGCAAAAGGGAATCTTGAAGACGAAGTAAATCAACTCAAAAATCAGGAAGGCGACGATATTATCGTGTACGGCGGCAGCACTTTCGTTTCGTCACTCATCGCAGCCGGACTGATCGACGAATACCACCTGTTCGTCAATCCCGTCGCGCTGGGCAGCGGCATGAGCATTTTTGGTGAAGTAAAAGAATGGCTCAAACTGACTTTGGTGAAATCTCAGGCATTTGACTGCGGGGAAGTTGTGCTGTGTTATGTACCTCGGTAAGTCCAGGCAAACCGATGACGATGCCAGCGAGCCAATATTTCTGCGAAACCATGCTAAAAGCGGAGGGATGGGTTGAGAATTAAACCGTAGATTACGTACTTGTGGTACTTTTCACAGGATAAAAAAGCCTTCCCCCTTGAACGTTTTGGAACAATCCGAAGAAAACTTGCCGCACCTCTACCGACACACCCCCGCCCGCGTGGCACTGGGCCGCACGGGACACAGTCTGCCCACGCAGCGGTTGCTGGAATTTAACCTCGACCACGCCCGCGCCCGCGATGCAGTCTATTCACATTTTGATTGGGGCAATATGGAAAGTCAGCTGACGGTGTTAGGCTTGCCATCGGTGCGGCTGCAGAGCCAGGCGGCGGATCGGCGCGAATACTTACTTCGTCCCGATTACGGTCGTACGTTGAGTCAGGACTCCCGCCGGGAAATACAGAATCTCGAACAACCGGAAAACCATCTTTGCATCGTTATCGCCGACGGACTTTCCGCTGTGGCGGTGAACACCCACGCGGGCGAGGTAGTGAGGCTACTGCTGGAAAAAATCCGGGCAGTCAACTGGCGACTGGCCCCGGTGTCGCTGGTGGAACAGGGCCGTGTGGCCATTGCCGACGAGATAGGGGAGGTACTGCGTTCCGAGATTTCGCTGATCCTGATCGGCGAGCGCCCGGGCCTCACCTCACCCCATAGCCTGGGAGCCTACCTGACGCACCGGCCTTGCTCGGGGCTGACCGACGAGCGTCGCAACTGCGTTTCCAACATCCGACCCGACGGACTCAGTTATGAGCGTGCTGCCGAAAAAATATTTTATTTACTGCAGGAAATGAAACACCACCAGCTGAGCGGCGTGGGGTTGAAGGATCGGTTTTCTGCTAAGGGGAATAGCATCAACGGTTAGCGGCGTGTAGGGTACTTTTATGGGGTAATCGGCCAAATCCAATAGAGAGTCGATTACCCCGTAATCCCATTTGCCTGCTTACCTCAACTTCGGCAAATCTGCCTTCATGGGGAATCGCAACACTACTTTTTTGCCCGATGTTCGTTCCAGAATGGGGGTCAGCATCTTGCGGGCGTTTTCTCTCGTTTGCTCCAGAATCCCCATATCCAGGGCCGATTGCCGAATCTGCCGTTCGGCCTGCTTGTAGCCTTCCTGCACGAGCTGAGCCTCCTCCATGAAAGCGTATTCGGTATTGTACACCTTGGAGCGGTCGTGGTCTATCTTGAAAAAACAGAGCTCCGGTTCGGGCAGGTGTATTACAAGCGTGTCTGCTCCGGCTTCGATATCGGCAATGTCCATTTGGGTAAGGTCTATGCAACCAACGGCTTCGCCCTGCACGATGAGAACCGCTTTGGCATCGGGCAGCCAAAGCTTCGTGATTTGCTGCTCCACAATGTCCTTGAAATTGTAGCGCACCAATTCCAGTTTACCAAGCGAGGTGATTTCCTGCAAAACTACCGTCTGGGTATTTTCCAGTTTATTTTTCTGTGAAAACCAATTGGGCAGCCAATCCCCCGTCCGCCAGTTTTCCCACAGCGAAATGACCCCGACCATAAGCAGGAAAATAACGAACAACTGAATGAGAAGGCGTAAGAAGCGCATTTGATTATTAATATGATGGTGGGTGAAAACCTGATAACGAAAGCCGAACTGAGAGTGCTGAACTGTTAACGATTTTCCAGGTCCTATTGGTGGGGTTTGCAAATATTGTTAAATTTGTCGTCCAAGATTGGACTATGCAGCAAATTTTCCGATACGGCATCCCGACTCAGGCGACCTGACGATCACTCCCGCGAGTGATTTTTTATTCTCCCTTGAACGGTCGGCGCGCCGTTCTTTTTTGTTATAACACCCTGAGATCAAACAACATTTTTTGTACAAAATCAAAACGTATATCTGACACATGGCAAAGGTATCATACTACACCGAAGAAGGCCTGAATCGCTTGAAGGCCGAGCTGAACGAAATGAAGACCAAGGGCCGCACGCACATTGCCCACCAAATCGCCGAGGCCCGCGATAAGGGCGACCTGAGCGAAAATGCTGAGTACGACGCCGCTAAAGATGCTCAGGGACTACACGAGATGAAAATCGCCAAGCTGGAAGAGATTTTGTCCACGGCCCGTATCCTTGACGAATCCTCCATCGATACATCGATGGTGGCCGTGCTGTCTACCGTTAAGATAAAAAATATGAAAAATGGCGCCGAAATGAGCTATACCCTCGTTTCAGAAGAAGAAGCCGACCTGAAGACGGGAAAAATATCCGTCGGTTCGCCCATCGGTAAGGGCTTGCTGGGCAAGAGAATTGGCGAAGTTGCCGAAATAAAAATCCCGGCGGGCACCGTGGAGTTCGAGGTAATAGACATAAGCCGCGGATAATTTTCTCTTGAAATGTCTGCATGTAACTATAAATAGGCAATGATATATTAATTCTTCTTTTTTGCCTCACGATTTTTGCCCTTGAAAAAGTAACCCCCTTTTTACCGGCAGTTATTACCTGATCGAAACTTACCCGGAAAGCCCCCCGAAGTTGGACAATTAGTCCAACTTCGGGGGGCTTTCTCTTTGTGGGTTTCGGTACAAAACGGGTACGGTCAGTCAGCGTATTTCGGCCTGATTTTCCGGTCATTAGCAGCTCAATAAGAAAAATATTTTAATAACTAATCAGGCCAGAAGTAACTTGATATTGACCGAAAAAACGGTGATGAAAGAGAAGATTTTAACAAAAAGATAAATTTTTTTTATATAAATATTTGGTGAGAATACTACGTATACATCTTAAAAAATATGATTTTTCTAATTCAAAGAATAAATTAACAATTATTGTATGAGTTGTAAACAAGTATGGAGATCGCATTTGTATCTTATTGCTGATATTTTACTCAAATGTCGGTCACAACCTCATACTCAACTAATCTATGCCAAAACAACTACCCCAATGCTTATACGCATTGTCCAGGCACGTGCTTTTCGGTGCTCTGGTGCAGCTATGTTTCACGGGACTGCTCTATGCAGCTGAAAGCGAAGATCGAAAAGAAATAGTAGTTCATGCCGGAAAGATGCCGGCCGCCGTAGTAACTATTTCCGGGACGGTCAAAGATGACGCCGGAGGAGTAATCCCGGGTGTGAACGTAGTGGAGAAAGGCACCATGAACGGCATCTCGACCGACGCCAAAGGTCAGTACAAGCTGGCAGTCACGGATGAGAAAGCCATCCTGGTGTTCAGCTACATTGGCTATAAAAGCCAGGAGGTGCTCGTGGGCACCCAAAAGACGATCAACGTCAGTCTGGTCGCCGAGAATCAGGCCCTGGAAGAAGTCGTGGTGGTGGGCTATGGTACTCAGCGCAAGGAGAGTGTAGTAGGGGCCATTACGCAGGTGGACAACAAGCAGCTCATGCGCTCGGGTACGTCCAACATCACCAACGCCATTGCGGGCAAGCTGTCGGGCGTGCTCACCATGCAGGCCAGTGGCGAACCCGGTAACAGCGGCTCCGAAATTATAATCCGCGGTTTGTCTAGCTGGAACGGATCGCAGCCACTCATCATGGTGGACGGCGTTGAGCGGGATTTCAAGGACATGGACCCCAACGAAATTGCCACGATTTCGGTCCTGAAAGATGCCTCGGCCACCGCGGTTTTCGGTGCGAAGGGTGCCAATGGGGTGGTATTGGTAACTACCAAGAGAGGTGCACTGGGCAAGCCCAAGCTGGACTTCACGGCGCAATACGGTATATCGCGCGCTACCCGGATTCCGGACCATATCAGCTCGTTCCAAACGATGAGCATGTACAATCAGGCATTGATGAACGGCCAGCAGTTCTCGGAACTGATTCCGCAGTATGCCTTGAATGAATATCGGAACCCTTCGACGCCGCTGAACGCTCTGCGTTACCCGAACGTCAACTGGTTCGATACGATGATTAAGCCCTTCGCAGCCAACGCCAACGCCAACTTCAATGTGTCGGGCGGCACCGAATTCATCAAGTACTTCGCCTCAGCGGGCTACACGCACGAAGGTGATTTTTTTAAGGCGTACCACAATGGGTACGACGATACGCGCTTTTGGTACAACCGCTTCAACTACCGCACCAACATTGATTTTAACCTCACCAAAACTACCCTGTTGTCGCTGAACGTAGGGGGTGAAACCGGCGTAAAAAACCAGCCTAATGGCTCGCCATGGCGTAATTTGTACTCTACCGGCCCTTCGCGCTACCCGGCCTATTTCCCCGAGTGGGTTTTGCAGCAGGTCCCTGACCCGGACTATCCCGACGATCAGGGACGGCGACTGGCGATGAACTTCGGCGAGTACACCGGTAACCCTTACACCTCCTTCAACCAGGGTTCGTTCAACCGCTATCTGAGCTCCAAACTATTCTCGGACTTGATTCTGAACCAGACGCTGGACTTCATTACCCAGGGTCTTTCTGCCAAAGGCAAGGTGTCGATGAGTACATATTACCGCAACCGGACCCTGACGGCCTCCTATTCCTTCCCTGACTACCAGTTGAATTACGACAAGATCGGCACTGAGGAAAATCCCTGGTTCCGCAATGGGCAGGGTAACGAGATATTTAAGCAGGGACCACTGGATATCAACGTGGGTGGTCTGGAGAACGACTACTACAAGGACATGTACTATGAGCTCTCCTTGAGCTACGCCCGTACCTTCGGAAAGCACAGTGTGTCCGGTTTAGCCTTAGCCAACCGTCAGCAGAGAAACAGAGATACACAATTCCCGTACTATAACCAGGCACTGGTGGGGCGGGCCACGTATGACTTTGCCGGCAAGTACATGATGGAAGTCAACCTGGGACTTACGGGTTCGGAGCGTTTCGCACCAGGAAATCGCTATGGCTTCTTCCCGTCGGGAGCGGTAGGCTATATGATTTCGGAGGAGAATTTTATCAAGGATAACTTGCCCTGGATCAGTAAGTTGAAGATCCGTTATTCGGATGGCATCGTGGGTAGCGACATCGCGGACAACCGCTGGCTGTATCAGAGCAATTACTACAAGGACAGCCGGGGCTACATCCACGAAGACCTGGGAGCCAACTCGACCGCCCAGTGGGAGGAGGCCCGGAAGCGGGATTTAGGCCTGGAACTGGGGCTCTGGAACGACAGCTTTACCTTCAGCGTCGATGTATTTGATGAACAGCGTGACAAGATGCTGTTGGTTCCCCGCACGGTCACGATGCTGGTGGGAAACTCTTTCAAGGAACTCAACCTGGGCAAACTCAAGAAGCACGGGATAGAATTTGAGACCGAGTACCGCCGCAATACGGCGTCGGGCATCAACTATTTCGTCCGGGGGATTTTTGGCTTTAACGAAAACCGCATCCTGTTCAAAGATGACCTTCCCTTTGCTTCGGACTACCAGAAAAACCAGGATAAGCCCCTTGGAGCGCAGCTCAGCGGGGTCGAACTCACCGGTACCGGCTACTACACTTCGGTGGATGACATCCACAATAACGTCTCGGCCATTGATGTAAGCCGCCTGAACGTGGGGGACTACAAGTACCTGGATTTTGACGGTGATGGCAAGATTACAAGTCTTGACAAATACCCGATTGCCGGCTCCGACTACGCGCCGCTTACCTATTCTTTCGGTTCGGGTTTCTCGTACAAAAAGTTTGATTTTAACTTTCTGTTCACGGGTAACGTCGGCAAGTACGTCGAATTCAACCAGCCCTATGAAGTGGAGTTTATCAAGGGCGACTGGCGCGTGCACGCGTCGCAACTCGACTACTGGACGCCTACCAACGGCGCGGCTAACCACGCTACGCTGCACTATTCGGCGGGTGGCAGCACCGAGAACCTGTTCTGGGGCGGTGGCGAGGCTGACCGTGGTT
Source organism: Persicitalea jodogahamensis (assembly GCF_014651615.1). Lineage (GTDB taxonomy): Bacteria > Bacteroidota > Bacteroidia > Cytophagales > Spirosomataceae > Persicitalea > Persicitalea jodogahamensis. Next base: position 1,903,550 of record NZ_BMXF01000001.1, read on the forward strand.
TCGACATCATGGTCGAGAACCGCTTCTGGCGCAATGCCGACTACCTGCGGTTGAAGGAGGTTTACGCGGCTTACACTTTCAATTCCAAAACCTTGAAAAGAGTGCTGGGGACCAATAGCCTGCTCTTTTTCGTAACTGCCAACAACCTTTGGACCAAAACCAAGCTCATCGAGGGGGATCCCGAGCGTAAAGACTTCAATCAGGGATTTTATCCCCAGATGACCCAGGTTAAATTTGCCGTTCGGGCCTTATTCTAAAACACAACTTTATGAAAATCAAAAAGTTAGGGGCGTTGTTTCTCGCCGCCGTGCTGGTGCCTACTATGATGGCATCCTGCCAAGAGGACTTTCTGGATCAATCGCCGGAATCGGGTCTCGACACCGATGAAGTATTCGGTAAGTACGACAACTTCAAGCGGTTTTTCGACACCATTTACGAGGGTACCAAGCTGGATGGGACAACTTGGCGGGACTACAACATCAAAACCTCTTTTTCACTCTACTTCAACTTTTGGGATCAGAAGTACACCCTGGAAGCCCTCACCGATATGAGTGACCAGGGGCGGTCCATGGACGCGCAGGTGATTAAAGCGGGTTCTATCTCGGCGGTGATCAACAAGATGACCTACGACCAGGCCCGGCGTCCCATTCTGGGTTCCATGTTCCAGATCATCCGTATCTGCAATATGTCATTGGCTAACATTGACAAATTGAAGGATGTAAACGCGGAGGATATCAATGACTTTAAAGGTCAGGCGCACTTCGATCGCGCCTATGCTCACTTTACGCTGTTCCGGCTCTGGGGACCCATGCCGTACCTGACCACCGTGATCGGACCTGACGATCCGTGGGATGTTCCCCGGTTGTCGAAGCGCGAGACCCTGGTGCGCATTGCGGCGGACCTGGATTCGGCAGCGACATTCTTCGAGAAGGCCGACCTGATGCGCCGTGATCCCGGACCCGGCGTGGCGGGGCACCTGAATAGCCCGAACCAATTTAGGCCCAGCGGCGTGGCCGCCAAGGCCATGAAGGGCCGTGCCTTGCTGTATGCTGCCAGTCCGCTCAACAACGAGCAGGGAGTGAAGGACTGGGAGGCAGCGGCAATAGCCAACTGGGAAGCCATCAAAATTGCCGAACGCTTTGGCTTCGACCTTCTGTCTCTGGCTGACTATAAGAAAAACTACATTGGTACTACCTATTCCAACGAGCAGCTATGGGCTTGGTACGCAGGCACAAAAGCATATAATAGCGGAGACCTGGCTGGCCTGAACAATGGGATATTTGGTGCGTCAAAAACCAGTTTCTCTGGTGAATCGCCCACGCAGAATACTGTCGACAAATTCGAAACCAAATGGGGCGACCCCCTGAACACCGCTGCCGATCGACAGGCCGCCATCGCCGCGGGGCACTACAACGACCAAGACCCTTACGCCAATCGGGACCCCCGGTTTTACATCGACATCATTTATAACACGGCCCCGGTGCCGGGATACGGTAAAGCCCAAATCTATTACGAAACTGTAAACGGTGCGGCTAATTACGGCCAGTTGCTGGATCAGACCTACTCCGGCATCACCAAGACAGGCTACTACCAGCGCAAGACCTGGGGCGAGCAGAGTGTAAACAATAAAACATCGCCGCAGTATACCGACCCGATCATTCGGTTGGGTGAGTTATATCTCAACTACGCCGAAGCCGCCAATGAAGCCTACGGGCCAAACGGTATGGCGCCCGGCGCCGGCATGACTGCCCTGCAGGCGCTCAATAAAATCAGGAGGCGGGCCGAAATGCCCGAAGTACTGGCCGCCTACACAGCCTCCAAGGATGCACTCCGGGCGCGGGTCAAGAATGAGCGCACCATTGAATTGTGCTTCGAAGGGTCGCACTACTACCACGACATCCGCCGCTGGAAGGATGCACCCGAGGTCATGACGGGTACGCTCATCGGCATGGACGTTGAGAAAGTCCCGGTAAGTGCGGCCTACCCCACGGGCTTCAGGTACACCCGTCAGCCCTTGCCAGCGACTCGTCAGGTAAAGTGGAAAGAGGCCATGTACTACCTGCCTTTCAATACTGACGATACCTACAAGATGAGCAAATTCACCCCCAACACCGTCTGGTAGACACAACTTTCTAAATCGACCGTCATGCAATCAACTTTAACTTACCCCTTGCGCGGCTTGGTGGCCTTACTGGTCCTTTGCCTTTGGGCCCAGATTCCGGCCAGCGCTCAAAATAAGACTCCAAAGGTCCAGCCCGTGAACATTAGTCTGCAAGTGACTGATGAACAGGGGAACCCAATCCCAAACGCAGCTATTGTGGTGGGCGAAGGCAACCTGCACGCCGAAACGAATGAATCGGGCATTTTTTCTTTCCAGGCTATGCCAGAGAACTTCATAACCGTAAGTTCCTACGGCTATACCAAATCGGTGGCGTTGGTTGGTACTTTGGTGAACAATAGCGTGGTGGAGCTTAAAAAGTCCAAGCTTTTCAACAACACGGAGGACGAAGTACCCCTGCCGTTTATGAGTTTCAAGCGTCGTAAGCTTTCTGGGGCATACAGCGTACTCCGCACCTCGGATCTGGAAAAGTATCCGACCAATGACCTGCGGAACTCTTTAACCGGGCTGGTGCCTGGCCTTGAAGTCATTGAGCGCGATGGTTCAACCGGTCTGAATGCGGAAGAAGAACTGGGTAACTTTCGGGTAACCGAGAAAATCGGGCTCGCAACCCGAGGCCGCAGCCCGATATTCATCATCGACGACGTTCCTACCGATATCACCGAAATGCCCCTTGACCCGCAGGAAATCGAATCGGTGACTATAGTCAAAGATATAGTCGGCAAAGCCATGCTGGGTCCCCGGGGAGCTGACGGCATTATTTACATCAAGACCAAGCGCGGCAAAGCCAACGAGCGCGTCCTGACTGTCAACGCCGAGCAGGGGGTCAGCCAGGTGGACCGCTTTCCAGGCTGGGCGTCCGGGGCCGAATACGCCACGCTCAACAATCAGGCCCGCACAAACAGCGGACTGACGCCACTGTACGACGATGCGGCCATCAGTGAGTACGCTAAAAACGACCCCTACAGCTTCAAGTACCCCAGCGTGGATTACCGCCAGTTGATGCTGAAAGATTCCAAATCGTTCAGCCGGGTCAATCTTGCTTCTACAGGTGGCAACGAAACCGTGCAGTATGGGGCTTACTTAGGCTATAACGGCGAAGGCGATATTTTTAAACTGGGTAAAATTTCGGACTATAACCGAATCAACGTTCGCTCCAACATCGACGTGAAGATCAACGACTTGATCAAGGTAAAAGTCGACTTCTTTGGGGGATTGAATATCCGGCGTTCACCCAACTACGGGTACAATCCTAACTTTACCAGCGACGATGGAAATACCAACACCGCCCTGGATTTGGTTGAATTCAACTCGGCCATCGCCGATATTACCGATACGCCACCTATCGCCTTCCCAATCTATGCTGCCTTCGGCGACAACGCCGATGCACCCTGGTACGCCGTGAGTCCTAATACGGCCTTCCGCGACAATCCCATCGGTAATCTGGTGCACAATGGCTACTACAACGAAACCGGGCGAACGGGTGCTTCCAACCTGACTTTCGATTACGATTTGAAGGAAATACTACCGGGTTTGAAATCCAAAACCTTCGTAGGCTTCAACATTTTCAATAGTGTGCGTATCGGGAAAGCCGAAAACTACATCGCTTACATCGCCACGCCGGGAAAGACAGCCTCCGGGGCTGATACGGTCACCCTATCCAAGGTGCACGACGGCACGGACTTGGCCGAACAAGCCAAACTCCACGACTATTATTCTCAGCGCTTTGTGGTGTACGAAAACCTCAGCTACGAAAAGCAATGGGGCAATCATGATGTGCAGGTAGGGGCAACCTACTACTTGGGCAAGATATCCAAGAACGGTATCGAGGAGCCCCAGCGCCAGCAAAACGCCGTAATGACGGGTGTTTATTCATTGAAAGACAAGTACTTCGTACAGGGCGTGCTAAACTACGCGGGTACCTACAGCTTTGCCAAGGGCAAGCGCTACGCTATGTTCCCGGCAGCGGGGCTGGGCTGGGTGATTTCGGAAGAAAGCTTCCTGTCCGATGTCAAAGCCATTAACTACTTGAAACTACGGGCCGAGGCAGGTATCCTGGGGTACGAAAGCTTCCTGACGCCGTTTCTTTACCTGGACCGTTGGGGCGTCAACTCCTCCGGTAGCGCGTTTGGCCCCTATTCCACGAATCAGTGGTTTGGTACGAATACCGATAACTCCGTGTACCGCACCACCGCCAACCGCATCGGCAATCCCGACCTGACCTGGGAAAAGCGTAAAGAATTCAGCATTGGCCTGGATGCTTTGCTGTTTAACCGCAAGATTTCGGTCGAAGCTAACTATTATAATAATCTCCGCGACGGGATGGTGAGCCAGTTATTCAATACGGTTCCCTATACGGCGGGAATATCCAACGCCCGGCCCTGGTTTAACTACAACAAAGTCAGGTACTACGGCCTAGAAACTTCCCTGCAATATTCTGATAAAATTGGCGCGCTGCGGTTCTCGGTCGGCGGCAATGCCACGGTGCAGAACAGCAAAATCCTGAAATACGACCAAGCCAACTTCCGCTTCGACTACCAGTCCATCATTGGCCAGCCCATCGATACGTACTTCGGCCAGACCTACATGGGTAAGTTCGCAAGCGATGCTGAAACGCTGGTGGTACCGCAGATTTACGACGAGACCCTGCAAAAGGATGATCTCAAATATGAGGATAAGAACGGCGACGGCGTAGTGGATGACAATGACCGGAGCCCCATCGGCCATACCACCCCCCGCTTGTTTTACGGGCTCAACCTGCGGGTTGGCTATCGGAACTTCGACCTGACGGTCATCGGCACCGGGCGGGCGGGTTATGATATCCCCTTGACCAATAAGTACTTTTGGAATGGCTGGGGAGATAATAACTATTCAAACTTCACCAAGGATAATATGGATGGCGAATCTCCGCGACTGACTTACTATAAAGTAAACAACAACTTCGTAGCCTCGGACTTCTGGTTGCGCAACGGTAGTTTCTTCAAAATCCAGAATGTGGAACTGGCGTACACCGTCCCGCTGGGGGCGGGCAATCTCATGGGCATTCGCGGACTACGGATTTACGCGCGCGGGGCCAATCTGCTGACACTTTCGAAAATTAAGGATGTCGATCCCGAGTCCATCAACTCGGGGGTTACTGTGAACCCTTTGTTCAGAACTGTCTCCACTGGAATTAAACTTACTTTTTAACGCAACTCACTATGAAATTGAAATATACGAGTGCAGTCAGCACTGCTTTTATTCTTTTGATCGGAACGCTGCTGACCTCCTGCGTCGACTACCTCGACCCTTATCCTAACGGCAACCGGGATTCGGAAGACCTCTGGGAATACCAGGACATGGTTCAAGGTCTGGTGGGCCAATGCTACGACTACATGCCCCGCAACTACAATGACAACGAGGGAGTGTATCTTGATGGAGCTTCCGACGATGTGGTTATCACCAGTACCACCAACAGTATGACCCGGTTGGCAGTGGGTTCTTTACCTACCAGTCTCGATCCCTTCCGCACCTATTGGGACCGCGACTACCGCGCCATTTATTCGGTCAACTTGTTCTTGAAAGATCGCCGGGGCTACAACACACGTTTTCTGGTAGACCCCCATTTGGATGGTTTGGTGAAAAATCGTTTACAGGGTGAGGCCTTCGCTCTACGGGCGTGGTTTCAATGGGATTTGCTACAAAAATTTGGGGGCAAAGGGATGAACGGAGAAATGTTGGGCTATCCCATTGTGCTGGAACCCGTCGATATCGGAAAGGAAGTCAACTTTGCCCGTAGTCCTTACGACGAATGCGTGAAGCAGATTCTGGCCGATTGCGACTCGGCCTACAAGTACCTGCCCATTGCCCACCGGGACTTCCTGGTACCCAATATCAACGACCGCGCCTACGCCGGGGCGCGGTACTGGGGCCGCTTCGACGGCATCACCACGCGGGCCATCAAAGCGCAGGTATACCTGACCTGGGCCAGCCCCCGGTTCAATCCAGGCAATGACCTGACTCGCTGGGACATGGCCGCGAAGTATGCCAAGGAGGTGATGGATTTTAAAACCACCACCGACGCGGTGAGCAAGGGATTTGTCAAAACCACGGCCGTCAACTGGTTCGACCCTAATTTTCCGGGTATCATATTCAGTTCACGGTACCAAAACGCCAACGATGCTCTGGAAAGGATGTTCTATCCGGGCGGTTTCCAGGGTAACGGCGCGGTGGGGGTCACTCAGGAACTGGTGGATGCCTTCCCGATGAAGAATGGGTACCCAATCACTGATCCGAAGAGTGGCTATGATCCCGCTAAGCCATACGACAACCGCGATCCGAGGTTTTACAGTACGATATTCTATAATAATGCCAAGGCCGTAAAGATCAATACGTCCAACGTCATGTACACTTTTGAAAACTGGCTGAACGGGAAGGATGCCGCCGGACCGCCCGTGAACAGCCGGACCAATTACCACATCAAAAAGATGGTGTTCATGGGACTTAATTTTTCCGATAACGCTATCAACCGGCAGCCGCACGCCAAATTCTTCATCCGCTGGTCGCACATGGTGCTGGCTTTCGCCGAAGCGGCCAACCAGGTTGAAGGGCCTAACGGCAGCAAGTATGGTTTGTCGGCCAAGGAAGCAATAGGATACCTGCGCGCCCGCAATAACTCCGACGGTGGAAAAGGCTTCACTACGGACCCGTACCTGACGGAAGTGGCCAATGCAGGACAAGCCGCTTTTACGAATTTCATTCGCAACGAAAGGAGACTCGAACTTTGCTTCGAAGGGCAGCGCTTCTATGATATACGCCGCTGGTCCACGAGTCTGGAGCCGCTCAATAAGACTGTTCACATGGCGAGGATTGTCAAAAATGACGACAATAGTTTCTCCTACGATCTGAACGTGCCGGTAGAGACACGCTCATTCAAATCGGCTTACCTGCCATTGCCCTACGACGAAATGCTGCGGATGAGCAATCTGGTGCAGAATGAAGGCTGGGATGCCTGGAAATAACTGATTCACCCAAAAAATCAAGTACTCACTGGCCTACTATCAACCTTGCAATTCACTATGAAAAAGAAATTTATTCTGGCTCTGTTTTTTCTGGTAGCCCTCAGTTCCTGCTACAAAGACTACATCGAGGATTTCGACTACAGCTCTATTTATTTCCCTTATCAAACCAATGTCCGCACTTTCGTGGTGGGCGAAGGTATGACGATCGAGGTCGGCGCGGCCCTGGCCGGGGTGCGCGACAACACGCGCGACCGGCTGGTCAATTTTACCATGGATGGCAAATTGCTCACGGACGAAATTCTGGAAACCATGAAAAACGGCACCAACCACGTGAAAGCCGGGGTAGCGGCGGTAACGGCCCTGAAAATGGTGCCGTCCAACTATTTCACTATTTCCAGCAACAACCAGATGATTATTAAAAAAGGCACCTATTCGGGCACGGTAGTTATTAAGGCCGATTCGGCGGCGTTCCTGGCTGATCCGGCCACGCTCAATGCTGTCTATGCCATGCCATTTTACATCAACTCCGCCGATGCAGACTCAGTGGCGGTGAGCAAGCGCTATGCCGTTATTGGCTTGAAATACGAAAATATGCTGTTTGGCAATTACTGGCACGGTGGCGTAACCACGGTGAAGGATTCGACGGGAAAAGTTGTACGGACTACGAATTATTATACCACTATCCCGTCACCGGAAGTTAAGGTCATGAACCTGAAAACCGTTGCCCCCAATGCTTTGGAAACTAATCTGATAAGTAATCAAAAAGGTGCTTTCCGAATTTCTCTGAATGGAAATACCATCGAAATAAGTCAGGCAAAGGATTCCAAAGTGAAAGTGTTGCCTGATGGTCCCAGTACTTTCAACCGGTCCAAACTACTGCAGGATCGGAAGCTGTTTTTGAAATATAAGTACGCTAACGCCGACGGTACTACCTCCTACGCTACGGATACGCTGACTTTCCGCAACCGAATCCGCGACGGCGTCAACGAATGGCAGGACGAAAATCCCTCTCATTATAACTGATGAATGGTGAGTGATGAAGGGGACCCTTCATCACTCACTATCCCTCATTTTATCTTAAACTGCTTGTCGTCGATGCCCTTGTTCAGCTTGATGGACTGAGTTTCGGAACTCATCTCAAACTGCCCGAATTTTCGGCTGCTGGTGAAAGGAAACATGATGCCATTGACAGCTTTGTAGTCGCCGTAGGTGAACTCCGCCGCCATCTTCCCGCGGGGTGACTCGGTAGTAGTGGTGCGCTTTACTTTTAATCCGGACTCTTTGTCGAAGAAGTCGTGCCAGGTATTGCCGTTGGACGCGAACTCCACATCGTAGGCATCTTTGCCATCCACTTTTTCGGTACCGATCAACTTTTTCTCCACTTTCAGCGAATCGTAGAAGATCTCGGGAAAGGGATGGTTTAATATGAATTCCTGGTAAGCTTCCTGCCCCTGTTTGGTCGTAGTCTGGCCACGCATCGAGCGCGAGAGCGTTGTACCATCGTAGGTAGAGCCACCTGCCTCGTTGCCCATCATGTAGGAAGTCTGCTTGAATTTGTTGGGTATTTTCAGCTTCGTTTCCGTTTCCATCGTGCGGCCCTGGATATCGGTTGTGGCGGTGACGGTCATGTCCTGCATGGAGCGGATCTTGTCCTTGCCACCTACGGCAGTCAGGTACTTTTCAACAACCGCATCGGCAGTTGTAAGCTCCTGAGCGAAAGAAGTAAGGCCGAGTCCCAGGCCAAGCAAAAGCCCTAAAATTGCTTTGTGTTTCATGATTTGTTTCAGTTGGTTTTTTGAAACAAATGTAATGGAAATGAGGCATTGAAAATACCGGAACTCAGCGTAGAACGATGATTCTTTTGATTCCGTTTTCCGAGGGATGATTCCCCGGTACTTTGGCACTTCGTGGCCGAGTCAATCCATTAAAACATCAACAGATAAACCCCAGCGCCGGCCAGATAACCAATCATTGCCAGGAAGGCAATTTTTTTCAGATACCAGATAAAATCCAGCTTCTCGATTCCCATCACGGCGACACCTGCCGCCGATCCGATGACCAGCATGCTGCCGCCCGTACCGGCACAATAGGCCATGAACTCCCAAAGCTTATGGTCGGTGGGGTAGGTGTCGATGTCATACATGCCCATTGCGGCCGCGACCACCGGAACGTTGTCCACGATGGCTGAAACCGCCCCGATAACCACCACGATTACATCCAGGTTACCCACCAGAGCGTCGAGCCGCGCGGCAAGGTCGCTGAGGACATTGGTGGCTTCCAACACACCCACTGCCGCCAGAATGCCCAGGAAGAAGAGAATACTGGGGACGTCGATTTTACTCAGGGCATAGGCAGGTGTGTAGGGAAGGCGGTCTTCTTCGTCTTTGTCACTGTGCAGGATCTCGGACAATACCCACAACGCTCCCAATGAAAGCAGCATCCCCATGTAGGGTGGCAGGTGGGTAACGGTTTTGAAAATTGGTACGAAGAGCAGCCCCGTCACACCTGCATAGAGCATCAACCGGCCCTGGCCACGCGATACGCCGTTTTCGGCGTCGAAAATGGGAGAAGCAACGCTGCCCGGTTGGATGGGTATGGCTTTCAGACTACCTTTCATGGCGAAGGTCATGTACAGCAGCGGCACTGCCAGCGAAACCATACTGGGGATAATCAGGTTTGTAATAATGGCGAAAGTACTCACCTGCCCGCCGATCCAGAGCATGGTCGTCGAGACATCACCGATGGGCGACCAGGCTCCACCTGAGTTGGCAGCGATGATAATCATGCCTGCCATAAGCTTGCGTTGCTCGCCTTCGGGCATTATTTTGCGTAGCAGCGACACCATTACGATGGAGGTCGTCAGGTTGTCGAGCAGGGCGGAGAGGAAAAACGTCAGGATGCAGATGATCCAGAGCAGGTATACGGGATTGCGGGTTTTGATTCGTTCGGTGATGATCGCGAAGCCCTCGTGGGCGTCGATCAGTTCCACGATGGTCATTGCGCCTAGCAGGAAAAACAGGATTTCGGAAATCTCACCCAGGTGAGCGGATAATTCTTCCACTACCAGCTCCGTCTCTGAACTGTAAAGGACGTAAGCCGTCCAGCACAGGACACCTGTGATGAGAGCTGAGGCAGTTTTGTTAACTTTGATGGTTTCTTCGAGAGCAATCGCCAGATAGCCGACGACAAAAATGATGATGATGGTGGTAAGCATTTAGAATTTAGATTCGGGTTATCAATACAATCGGGTAATAGCTTGGTTCGCTGGACTTACAGATATTTAAACATTTAACTTTTTTAGTAGTGGTTGCTGGTTTTAAAGGCTTCGTGATTCAGGTACCCTCCCTCTGGGTGACGGGGATGGCGTTATATCCTTTCGTTTTCGTAAAGAATAAAAAACCGGAAGAAAAGCTTCTGCACCATGAGTGCATTCACCTGCAGCAGCAACTCGAAATGGGTTTTTTGCTTTTCTACATCTGGTACTTTGTGGAATATTTTATCAGGTATCTGCATTATCAGGATCATTATCGGGCCTATCGCAATATTTCGTTTGAGCGGGAGGCGTTTCTACACGAGTCAACTCCGGCGTACCTGCGGGAGCGGCGGTTCTGGGCTTTTCGAGCTTTCCTCTAATTCTTCGCCTGTATCCTCTTCTTCCAGAGGACGTTTATAGGTCATCACGGCGAGCATCATCGTGATGGCGGTGAGAATGACGGTGATCATCAAAATCCCTTTCCGGAATCCCACAACCATGTACTGTTCCGGAATAGTCAGAAAGAGCAAAACGGTGATCAGGCCACGCGGAGCGATGTACAGCAACGGGCTAAGGTTTCCTCTGAATGTCGTTTTCAGGGTCAGGAACCGGGTGCCAAGAATGGCCAGCAGAATCAGAATACTTACGATCCAGGCATCCAGATCAGCAAAGTCGCTCAGGTCGGCAGAGTAGCCGAAAATCAGGAAGAAGAATGTCCGGACCACAAAGGCACTTTCGGCGGTAAGCTGCTTGAACTGCTCCAGTTCTCCTTCAAACAGGTCGTTTTTAAAATAGGTGTTCAGCTTTCCGCGCACAAACAACTCGGTATTGTTCAGGAACAATCCAAAAATCAGAATCGCCAGCAGTGACGAAAGGTGATAGTACTTGCCTACCGCATAAATGAGGAATAACGCCGAAATAATCGGCAGGTATTTGACATGGTGGCTGATCCGGGCAATGAGGTATAGCAGCACAAAGCATGAAACGGCCGAAATGATTACGATCAGCAAGGTACTTTGTAAAAACTGCCCCGCCGATTCCCAACCCGAATTGGTGGGCAGTACCAAAATATTAAAAAGCATCAGCCCAAGAATATCCGAGAGCGACGATTCGTAAACCATGTACTCGCGCCTTCGTTTTTCGAGCCCGCTCACACTGGGGATGGCCACCGCGCTACTGATGATGGCAAAAGGCGTGGCCGTGACCATGGCGTTGTAGAAGCTCTCACCCAGTAACAGATAGAAAATCCCCGCGATCACTACCATGCTCAGCACCAGTCCGAGCAGCGCGGAAAGGAGCGTACGGCCAATCAGCTTGTGCTTGCCACCACTGAGCTCAAGGTCGAGCCCGCCTTCCAGCACAATCAGAATCAGGCCGATCGTACCGAGCGTAGGCAGCAGCACGTCCACGCCGGGAATTTTTATGTTGAAGTAGTCAGTTACCTGCCGGCCAATCATCCCGGTAGCCAGCAACAGCACCACTGAGGGCAGCTTGGTGCGGGTACTGATGAGGTCGAAAGCGTACGACAACAGCACAGTGCAACTGAGGATTATAATTAATATAGAAATATCCATAAATACGGATAGGGAGTTGCGTTCAAGGTTGCAATGATACGAAAAATGCCCCTTAAAACGGGGCATTTGGCTTTAATTCGACGCGCGGTTTACCAACCCATTGGTGGACAGTAAATCGCTGACCGGTTGTTGAACCGAAAGCCCAGCAGTATTTCATGACTTCCCGACGAAACGGAACTGATAGCCGACAGCGGGTACTCGTAGGCGTAGCTGAGCGTGAAGGATGGGGATAAAGCCATCCCCAGCAAAGCGCCGAAGCTATCGCTGGCCCGGTACTGAACTCCGCCCCAAATGCGGTCGGCATATTGAAGGCGAAGTTGCCCGTCAACGGATACCGGGGCTTTGCCGACGCTCTTGACCCATACTTGTGGAATGAGCGCCCAATCCTCGGCGATATTCAATCGGTAAGCGGCAGTGAGGTAGTAGTGTGGAAGTACTTGGTTTGAAACTTCGCTACCACCGGCAGTGGCGTAGGCCAGTGACATTGAAACTGGCGAAAGTACCGAAAGGCCACCCCAGAAATTTCCTTTCCGGACCAATAATCCCGCCGAAAAGTAAGGTCGCAGCACCGATACACGGCCATCGGGCAGGATAGGGTCCGAAGGCGTGGCGGTGGTGATGCGGTCGAAACGAAAGTTGTACTGCAGTATTCCCGCTCCAATACCCCCCGACAATTGCCAGCCACCCGCCAGGCTCAGGTGGGCTGCGCCCGTTAGCTGGGCGATGTTGCGCTCAGTCGGTCCGGTGCGGTCTGCCAGTAGCAGGGCACCGGCTCCAAAGCGCCAGGAACCCTGGGGTGGGGTGGGAGGCAGGCCGCTGCGGCTGGCGTACCGTGGGGTGTTTGTCGTCCGAGGTACTTTGTCGCCGTACCCGATGGGCGTGTGGGCAGTGAGGTAGGCGGTGTTGGGGGCGTCGTCCAGTCCCATCCACTGGCGGCGGTAACTCAGGCGGACATCGGCGAAATCGTAGGCCCCCGAAAGGGCGGGGTTGACTACGAAGGGATTTAGCGTGTATAGGCTGCCTTGCGGCAATTGCTGGGCCTTTGCTTGTCCAAACATCCACAACCCACATCCCCAAAGCAGCCAGGCCCTGACTTTCATCCAATCTCGTTTTTTCGGTAAAGGTAACGAATCGGTCAAGAAGCAAAAATCAGGCCGGTTTTTACGTTTTTCTCCCGGGACTCACCTCGGACGCAGGGCGCTCAATACTCGTAAGAGATCCTTTTACTACTTCCATCCAGCTTAACCTCAATTTCAAGCCGCGAAGTACCAATAGAAGATTGCCCAACCAATCGGACCTCGATTCGGGGCCGGTTGCCGGGATAGGGCGCAACTACGGTCACGTACCGTACACCTTCTTCTTTTGTCTCTTTTTGCAGTCGATACCCGAAGGCAGGGCGGGGTTCCTTCTGGGTGTAGACAAAGGACACTTGCCCCTCCTCTTCCTGCAATGCTAAACCAGGCTGTGGCATGGTCTGTACCAAAACATTCCAGCCTTCATCAAAGTCGCTGTGCACGGTGTATTTTTTCTGATCAAAAACCGCCTTTCCCGGCGCCAGCTGGAAATGAAGGTCGATGTCCCCCGTTGCAGTGCCAATGGCTTCATCCACGATTACAAAGTACCTTTTGTCCACAAACAACACCGCCCGGCGGTGAAGCAGATCCGGGTAGCTTTGGTTTTCAATTACCAATACATCGAGATCTTTGCCCGGTTTCCACAGCCGAAGCTTCGGGGCGTAGGCCGAGTTTTCGCCGTTCAGCGTAAGGGTTTGGTGTACTTTGGTCTGCCGGAACCAGGCGCGACCTTCCGGGTTGCCGCTATAAATGTAGCTACCCCCATCGGGCATGAGGTGACGCCCACCGGCGTACAATTCAAAAGTACCATTGTCGGGCTGACAGTGACCGCCGCCGTCGGGGCCGCATTTCAGCACCATGCTTACGGCATCCTTATCCCAACTACTTCGCATGGCATATAGCCCGCTTTCCCGGAAGGCAAAGGCTGTGGCATCCGGCCTGGTGCCTTCCTTCCCTTCGGTGGCAACGTAGAGGAAATCGGGCCGATTGAATAACTTCGCCCACTCTTTGAGTTGGCCAAAGTACTGACCGGGTTTGCCCGACCACGAATCACCGAACTGCGGCGTGGAGCCGTCCGGGAAAGCCAGTTTCATAGGTACTTCGCACATTTTTTCAATCCGCTGAATGTAGGACTCCGGGAAAGCATTTTGCCGTCCGTTCAGATGCGCGAGCTCATACGTCCGCATAAACCAGCCAATACAGCCCATGTGGTAGCCGAAAGCGAGTTCACGCTGATGGCCGTCGTCATATACCTGATTTGTAATTTCTTTGTTCAACCGCGCAATGGCTTCACTGCTCCATTTTTCTGCATCCTGAAATTCCGGAAAAGTCATCGCAATGAACGCCATTCCCTCGGCTTCCATCAGGGCCCAGTTACTGCCTTTACTGTATCTGGTCATGAGAAAAGTCGAATGGTCATAGCAGCTGTTGAGGAAAGCCACCAGCACCTCGGGCGTGAAAGCGGGAGAGTCAATAAAGTACTGAAATTGGCCCGTCCAGCGGTGGCCCCGGATGCCTGCTTCGATGGAGCGCCAGGCGTAGGCGTGTTCCGCATCGCGCGGATTCTTTCTGGTCCAGTCCACGATTTGGTCAGCCCAGGCCTCGGCATAGCTTTCGTCGCCCGTTTGGCGGTAGGTCTTGCCCATTGCATCCCAAAATGTCATGCGATTCAACTGCCAGATCCATTCCTTATCGGGATAAGGGTTAGTCGCCCAGTTGATGTCGTCCCCGCAGAAGTGGGATGGATAGGCGGGTTGGCCCACAAATATGTGTTTGAGCGCGTCGTTGGCAACTTGGATGTCTTTTTCGGAAGCCAGGGTACCCCTGGCCCGCGCTTTCTGTTGACGGTCTATGGGATGCTTCACCGTAGACCTTTTGCGGTAATACGTGAGCAGTTCCTGCGCTGCCCGCTCGGGGTTTTGAGTATTTGCCTTTACTTTTTCCAGGCCGGGGGCGTTCAGGTTCAGGCGGGAAAGGAGAAGGCTGGTAGGGGAGTTGCTCCCTTTTTCCGAATAATCAAAAAAAGGCTGCTTCGGTACCCCTGCCCGGATGCTCAGGGCAGCCTGCATGAATATCAGAACCGCTAGTACGATTTTCAGGGAAAAACTGCTGGAAGTAGCTGGCATGCGGGGGGGGGGCGGTTGGTTATGCAACACTAAAAGCAGCGGTGGGGCTACTTTTAACCGGTGGGCTGGGAAAAGTGGGTTTTGCCGTTAGATAACTTTTTCGGTAGCCGTCATATCAGTATTCGTTTTTTTACTACATTGGAAAACCATTGAGACACACCCTTTTCTATCTTCCCAACCATGCGAGGCTTAAATCGCGTCGGCGAACCGAAGGTAACCTTAATCGGAAACCTCGGATCAAACCCTGAGGTCCAGAAATTTCAGGGCGATGCGAACGTCGCCAAGTTTTCTCTGGCCACTACGGAATCCTTAAAGGACAGTATTCAGGAGAGCCGTACAGCACGAAAAGCTAAAACTCTGTATCTCAGCGCGTAAAAACTGCCGCCCAAATTATTCAATCAGTTACGTTTCATAGCCTGCGGTACAGTTACGCAACTCACTCATCTGAGAGTGGAATAGACATAAAACTTATTCAGGAGCTATTAGTCCATAATGATTTGAAGACTACATTACGCTACACTCATGTAAATATTCGAACGATCGAGAATATCAAGAGCCCATTTGATTCATTGCACTTAAAAAGAGAGTAGCATACCTTCAAACAAAACGGCTATCGCGAAGGGGACACTCCAAATAAGTACGACATTAAAAGTACCACGTATACTTGAAATAGTTCAAATAAATACAAAAAGTACGACAAAACTTTCGCATATTTGAGAGTTGGGTGCAACCCTAAACGACAGACAGTGCTTGACATAAACAGACAACAAAAGGAATAGAAAATGACAGAAAAGAAAAAAAAGAAAATAAGTTGGAAGAAACAATCTCTTGAAATTTCAGAACTACATAAAAATGAGTTCTTGAAAGGACGATTAGAGAAAACTATACTAACAGAAAGAGTTGACGAAATACTACAACCGAGTAGTTTGGATTTAGTTCCAAGTTTTGATTTACCTCAAACTGAACTTTTAATTCCAGTTGTAGAGGATGTTGCAAATCCTAAAGAGGAGGCAATATATCTTTTGAAAGTTGCAGCAGAAGTTGAACATGCTTTAATGATTCAATATTTATATGCAGCTTATTCTATCAAAGGCAGTGGTGATTTAAAAAGCACACTTGTCAATATTGCCATTCAGGAAATGGGACATTTTTTAGCCGTTCAAAATTTGCTGTTAAGTATTGGAGGTATAGAAAATATTCATTTGGGTAAAGACGAATATAGACCTATCAGCGGCAATAATAACCCACTTCCCTTTACACTTGAGCCTGTTTCAAAAGAATTATTGGCAAAATTTGTTGCAGTTGAAGCTCCGTTAGACATTCCAGAAGAATTTAAAGCAGAAGTTGACGAAATTCACCGAAGTGCAAAAGACAAAGCTGGCGTTGAACTTCATCCTGTTGGTGGACTTTATATGAAACTATTTTGGCTGTTTCAAAAAAATGACAGCAAAGATAATCGGATACCAATGTCCCCAACAGATAGCCTTAAAGCAAATTGGCACATAAGAGACGGTGATTTTCAATCTGTTGACGAGATACAAAAATATGACGCTGTTTATGATTCGTGGAATACAAGTAGTGCTGTTGGAAACCATCAAATAACACTTTCCAAAGTTCACAACAGAGAAGATGCACTAAATCTGATTTATCTAATATCATCACAAGGTGAAGGAGCAAATTATGACGATGAAATTGATACTCATTTTGAATTATTCTTAAAAGAATATAGAAATTACAACCATGAAAACGCCATAAATGCCCCTCTTAATCCTATTACAAGACCAAATAAAGAATATACTACCTCTGTAGAAATAAAAAATGAATATTCATTGTTATGGTCTTCTTTATTTAATAACCTCTATTCCTCATTGATTTTGGACATATACTCCACTATGTTCTACAAGCAGTATGACACAAATAAAACCAAAGAATTTATAGACCTTATATTAACATCTATGAGAAATATTTTTCCTTCAATTTCATTGATATTATTAAAATTGCCATTGAGCGAAGGTCAATTTTCCTACGATATTGAGCCAAGGTGTGCCGCCCCTTTCGAAATTAATACTAATTTAACATTTGATAATGACAAATCGAAGTTAGATATATTAAACACTTCAATTATTAGCGATATCCTTAGCATTGTAGAATCAATTAAAAATCATTTGGATTTTAAAAAACACATAGAGCAAGACGAATATGGAGATGCTGAAAGCTTGTTGGCACTGGCACAAACTTATTACTTTAATAAAAACAACATAATAACAACAAAATTTGTATAAAATGGAAAGATTTAAAATTTTCCCGTCAATCGGGATTGCAAGAGTAGGCGGAAGCCTTAATCAGTTTTACTTGTGCCCTGAATCAAATAATTCGTTAGGAGTTGAGTTTGACAATTCGGGCAACGAAAATGAGGTTAAAAACTTCAAAGATGCATCGGGTCTAATCAAACGACAGGGTGCAAGGTTCAAAGTCTATGAATTGAATTCTGCAACAGGTGAATATAAGCCTGTTGATATGAATTTAGTTTCTATTAAATGGACAGTTCATTTAGTAAACAAAAAAGCGGGCGTTACAAGACAAGGACCGCCAGCCACTCCACCTAATATTCCATTACCGTTAAGACCAAACTCACAAGAGTTAATCATTGATTCAGGAGAAAAGCAAATCTCTGGAGTAAATCAAAACGGTGTTGCGTTGAAAGGTAAATACAAAACAAATACTGTTGATTTAGGAGAGTTAAGGACTGATAATAATGGCAACTTGATAGTATTGGGCGGGGCTGGCATTTCAAAATCACCGACTAACCAACCTATTGCAAACTTTTATTATAGTAACGATTGGTATGACGATACCTCTGACGGTTTTATTAAGGCAAGCGTAAAATTAGAAGACGGAAGGGAAGTTCAAGCATTAGAAGCGTGGGTGATTGTTGCTCCTCCCGATTATGCTCCTAATGTAAAAGGAGTAGTTACTCTTTATGACATTATGGAACAAGTCGCCATTTCGAATGGACAATTACAACAAGTTCAAGTTCCATCATTTACCAATCATGTATTACCAATAATTGAAAGATTTAAAAACATAAAATGGGTAAGTGGGGTTTTGGATGCTTTCCCCATTACTGAAAGTAAGTCTGTATTGGCAGATACAGCAACAACTAACCTACCAACGAGAAGAGGGGTACGTAACAAAATTCTGAGAATTGAAACAGCGTTAGACAGTTTTGAGTTGACGCAGTATCAAAAAGATATTTTAGAGAAATGGGTAAATGGAAATTTTACAAACGACCTTTCAAATCCGATACCTTCTCTTAAATCTGCTGACCAATTAAACAAAGACGTATTGGACACCACGGTAGGACAAGGTTTTTACCCAGGCATTGAAGGTGGGATTATCGTGAAAAATCCCAATCTCTATATTGAACCTTTCCGTTTTGATTCTACAAAAGTTGTAGCAGGAGACATTTCAGGCTTGATGGCTTTGCCTTGGCAAGCAGACTTTTTGAAATGTAGAGTTAACTGGTGGCCTACGCAAAGACCTGATAGAGTTAAGTTAAGTAACGGAACAGACGCAGATTGGCAAAGAGGTATTCCAAATGGTGGACACCAACTTTTGATAAATAACTTCAATAAATTAGGTTTTATAAAACCTAAGAATGGTGAGCAGATTGAAGATGAAAGAACCTTGTAGTGATGTTTTCGACATTCTCATTATAGGCGGAGGAATAATTGGTTCTTCCGCCTCTATTTTGTTGCAGAAAAATGGTTATAAGATTGGAGTAATTGAAAAAACAAATCTTAATCAATTTAAGCAAGGAGAATCATTGTCGCCTGAATGTAGAAGATATTTCAATCTTTTAAACTTTCGGTTAGATGAAACATTATCATCTGATTATTATGGAAATAGTTCCATTTGGGGTAGTAATGAGGTTTCGGAAAGCAGTTTTATTTTTAATCCGTTTGGGAATGGGTTTTCTATTGATAGGACAGCATTAGAAAATAAATTACTTGAACATTCTCAATTATCAGGAAATAGTATCTACAGAGAAACAAAAGTTTTAGGTATCGATTATTTGAGACAGAATTGGGAAGTGAAAATAAAACAAGACAATTCTGTCTCACTTCTTAAATCCCGATTCTTAATTTTCGCAACAGGTAGAAATTCTTCTTTAAATCCAATTGGTTCAAAAAAG
The DNA here is from genome assembly GCF_014651615.1 of Persicitalea jodogahamensis. GTDB lineage: Bacteria > Bacteroidota > Bacteroidia > Cytophagales > Spirosomataceae > Persicitalea > Persicitalea jodogahamensis. The sequence continues at coordinate 1,922,890 of NZ_BMXF01000001.1, forward strand.
AAATACTTTGACAAGTTAGTTGCACTTACCGCAATTGGAAACCATCTAAATGACAATCAAAACTACCTTGTAATTGAAGCACTTCCTGACGGTTGGTTTTATACAAATTCACTACCTAATAAAAACAGGATATACACAATATTTTCCGATGGTGATTTGTTACCTAAATCAAAAATCAAATATTTTACCGAGCAACTTAAATCTACACGTTGGTATAATGAAAAAGGTAATACCAATTTCGACAGTGACAAGGTGAAACTGAACATTTTTGATGCAAGAACTTCGTTTTCAGAAAATCAATCAGGACATTGTTGGATTGAATTAGGTGATTCGGCATACACTATTGACCCGCTGAGTGGACAAGGGATTTTAAAGAACTTTGAAATGCTTCAATTTTGTATTGAACACATCAATTTATTTTTCAATTCAGGGACAGACTTCAGCGAAGCTTATACAACATTCAACCTTTACAACTTTACAAAGTATTTGAATCAAAGAAACGAAGTTTACGATGACGAAAATAGATGGGCGAATAATGAATTTTGGAACAGAAGAAGGGCAGCACCCAACAGCGGTTTGGCGTAATGGCGGGTGTAGTGCTTCGATTGAACTCTTGTGCTAAAAATCCACCACTACGCCAACCCGCAAACCGTTTGCGGCCACGCTATGACGAATCTAGTCTACCGTCCAAGAAATAAAAACCCCCTTCCCTACACCTCACCTTTCACCTGTGGAATGGCCCGGTTGCCCCACCAGATAATTCCGATCGATGTCACGAACATGATCAGGCTATAAATTGCTGCCGGGATGGACATGGTCGCATTGTTCAGCAGCGTAGTTGCAATGGCAATTCCCAAAGTGCCGTTTTGGATGCCTGACTCGATGGCAATCGTCAAACTTTGTTTGAGGCTATGGTTGGTCAGGCGCGAAGTACCGTAGCCAACAGCCATCGTGAGCAAATTGAGGAGCAAAGCCGCAGGACCAATCAGTTGGAAAAAGCCGACAAGGTTATCTTTTTCCTTGAACAAAGCCCCCGCAATGATGATGAAAAGGAAAACCGCCGAAAGGATTTTTACCGGACGGTCGAGTTTTTGGGCCAGCGAAGGTTTGCGTTTCCGAACCGCCATGCCAATCGCTACCGGAATGAGCGTAATAACCAGTACCGAAATGATCGTCTTGAAAACCGGCAAAGGCTGCTGCTCCCCGCCGGGAATAAACTGGACGATGGCGTAGTTGACCAGAAAGGGAATCGTGAGCACGGTAATCAGGCTGGACACGACCGTCAGGGAAATGGACAAGGCGGTATCACCCCGGGAAAGATGAGAAATCAAATTAGAGGTAGGACCACCCGGACAGGCTGACAGAATGATGAGGCCTACCGCCAACTCCGCCTTGATTCCCTGCAGGGCCACCACCGCAAACGCAGCCAACGGCAACAGCACAATCTGATTGATTATCCCGACGGTAATCGCCTTGGGATACAACAGGATGCGCTTAAAGTCTTCGACCATCAGCGACAAGCCCATGCCGAGCATGATTATCGCCAGCGCAAGAGGGAGGAATACTTCGGTCAGAATGTTGGATTGCATGATTGAGGGGTTAGGTCTTCATAGAGTGATGCGCAATCGCCGGGTTAATCCGCCCGTTCCGCCTTTGCTGGGATTTTGTTTGTCAGCTTATTGATGCTATCCTTGCCTTTTTCCAATAAGAATGAATCATACAACTCACCTGTGGCGGTAAAGGCCTGGTAGATCAGCTGCTTGCCTTCCAGTGAAATGAGTTGAAAGAGCTGGGTGTTGCTCGCACGGCGATCCATCCAGGGGTCATCAGAGACATCGTACATTTTCGGCCCGGACACCGATACGACATACACCGTAGCCGAAGAACTTTTGCGGCTGCTGGCAGAAATCGGGGCGTTAGCCACGCTACCCCGTCCGTAGGCATGGTCGTGGCCCTGCAGTACCAGATCCACGCGGTGCTTGTCGATAATGGGCTTGAATTGATCGCGGAGTTTGGCGTTGTCGCGGTTGGGCTTGGTGGAATAAAACGGGTAATGCAGTGTCACGACGGTCCAGGGGCGCGGGTCGTTGGTCAGGATGGAATCCAGCCAGGCGGCTTGCTGAGCAGCAAATCGGGGCGACTCGTCGATCTGTTCGGCGTCCAGTGATATTACTTTCAAATCCTGGTAATTGATCTGGTAACAGGTTTCATCCAGCCCTGCCGGTCCGTTGGCCGGGAGGTTAAACTGCTTTTTCCATTGCGGAGCCAGGATTACGCCCTTGGCATACTCGTGGTTGCCGGGTGTCATCAGGCTGGGAACCGTTGAATGAATGAATGAGCCGGCATAAAACCACTCGCCCCACTCGATATCTTCGCTGGAACGATTGATGAGATCTCCCGCGTGGAGCATGAAGTCCACCTGCGGCATTTTCTTGTACGCTTCCCGCACTACCCGTGACCAGAGTGACTTCACATCGTTCTGCGCATCGCCAAAGTACAGGAACGATAGCGCCTTGCCTTTCGCGGGCATCCTGAACTGGTGCCACTCGCTCCAATGATCCCCGAAGCCTACGCGGTACACGTACGACTGCGCTGGCTCCAGTCCCGCCAGCCTTGCAGCGTGGTAGTTGGCCTCGATCGTCACCTCACCGTTTTGGATGGAGAGGAATTCGGTAGTTGCCAGGATTTTCTGAACACTTTTCAAAAATTCCGGTCCGTCGGTAGCCACAGCCCACTGCACCTCGCCCTGCGATTGGGTAGGGTCGGTACGCCAGTTGACCGCTACGGAAGTTTCCGGCGTTTCGGTCACGTTCATGATCACCCGGTCGGGCGTGGCGGTGGGGAACAGGAGCCGCTGGTCGATTTTGGCATCGAGGGCCAGTCGTTCCGCCAACGCCGCCGCACGGGGCGACGGCGACTGAGCGAAGGTGCGCGTAGTATGGAAAAGCGTTAAAAAGAGGAGGGTAAGGGCACGGTAAGACAAGTTGGGTAGTCGTTTAGCTGTGAAGTTGTTCATATTTTTAAGGCAGAAGCTTTACGCCGGTATCACTTTATTTTTCACAAAACCCCTGAGGTGTCGGTCACAAAAACACGAGTACTTACCGTATAGCTGCCTCCATTGGGTGACTGGTACTTTAAGTCCATGTAAAAAGCCTTGAAGCCGCTTTTAGGGAGGGGCACGGTAGCCGAAACACTCTCCTTATGATTGACCCCCAGACTCCGGCTGGTGAAGGTTTCATTTCTGAAATCGCGATCCTCCGAGTCTGCTGACCAGACAATGGCATCCAGCAATTGGTCGGGTGAGGCTTTGACTTCGAGGGCGATGTTGCCATTCTTTTTGGAAAACTCCCAGCTGCACTCGGGGTAGGGTTTGTTTTGCAGAGTCGTGCCAAAAAAAGCGCTCAGGCTTTCAAGTGCCTGCTTTCCGCCGGCCAGGTCGTGGCCTGCATTGGGCGTATAATTGATTAAATTCTTGCCGGGAATGCTGTCGTAGTAGTTTTTGACGGCATCCACGGGCCAGTAGGGGTCATTGGTTCCGATAAAAATCATTTTCGGCATCGTGAGCGCCCGGCGGTAGGAGTAGGGGTCAATCATAGAATTGAGCGCCCGGCCGCTCTCGCTTTCCATGCTTTGGGGAATGCCCAGATCGACATAATCCTGAATCTCGACGCTATAATCACCCCAGGCCGTCAGGTGGTACTTTATATTGACGGGCATATTGAGCATGTCGATCACCATGGGGCCAATGGCCGCCACGCGCATATCCTGCGACCCGGCGAGCCAGGTCGTCCAGCCACGTTTGGAGGCACCGGAAACCACAAACCGGAAAACGGGCTTTTTTATCGTGTTTTTGGCAAAATCCTGAACGGCGTCCATGGCGCGCACCGCGCTCTTGACCATCGGAAACAGCAACGGCCAGGAGTAGTCGCCGTCTTCCTGAAACTGGTGGAGGGTATAGGAAATAATCTCATCTTCTTTCCGACCATCGAAAAGGGGTTGATTGGGCGTCTGCCACAGAACTGCCGTGATCGCGTTGTTCTGCATGGCGATCTTGCCGATGCTGATTATCGTCCCGTCATCGTTTTTCTTCCAGTTAGGCACCTCATTATTATTTGACCCACCGGTGACGAACAGCAGTGCGCCGTCGTGCGTGACCTTTTCCGGTACCAGCACCGTCAACTGGTGCCGCCAGGTGTACTCATGCCACTTTTGCGAGGTCAGATACAGGTTGTAGCCCTTCACGGAGGCGATCTGGAACGAATCCCGCACCGACCAGGCGTAGGAGTTGTCGCCATTCTTGAGATAGGCAGCCAGGGCGGTGGATGGGGTGATGTCCTCCTGTGCCAGGCAGGGAAGACAGAAAATGAACAGGAGTGCGGTGGTAATTCTTTTCATAATAATACATTTTTTCTAATACTGAATAAAAGCCAATGGCCCGACAGCTATTCCGGTTTCGGGCTGCTGTCCACCAATTCCAGGGCCTTGTCGATATAAATCTCTCCCGTCATTTCGCCCAGGCTGGTTCGGCTCACGTATTCGTATCTTTCGAAACTATTGAAATCCACTTTGGTGAGCATATAGCCGAAGGCGTCATTGGTCAGCCCGAACAGAAAAGCATGTTTGGTCGGCATTTTACGCTTTAAGTAGTAGCCAATGTTAGGGAGTGCTTCGCCCGGGATGGTCAGAATCTGCGCCGGGCCAATGTTGACGAGGTTTAGCTGGGTACTGACCGTATCGGGCTTGTCAAAACGGTAATCAAGTGAAGACTTTTTCAGGATGAACTTCATCATATCCGACTCAATGGGGAATTCGATGCGGCGGGAAGTACAATACAAATCCGGATTCTGCAGCCTGGGGGCAGAACTTACGATGCGCAGGGCTTCGTCGGCCAGCAGCTCACCGATGCGGTGGCACTCCTCCCAGGTGTTGGCTTCCTTTCCGTTTTCGAGGCGCACGTCCGCGGTGACCATCCCGCCCTGGGCGCCATTGATAAACATAGCTACGCCGCCTGCTTTGGCCTCGATGCGGTCGTAAAGCGGGCCACACAAGTCAGGGCTAAGGATCCCCTGATTCGAACCAAGTACTTCGGGATGCACGGCGTAGTTCACCAGGGTGGCAATGGTATTGCCGCTGCGGGTACTTGTCGCCTGAATCACCCCGCATCGCGGATCGTAGAGCCGGGGCGCGTAATAATTATAGGCGATTTTTCCCTTGGCCTCGCCCGTCGTCACTTTCAGGGTAGCGGGTTCCAGCTTCTCAACGGCTTCATTAATAGCCGATGCGATCTGCTGCACGCACCAGTCGAGGTACTTCAAATCGGCGATGGACTCGCCTTTTTCATTCGGAAAACCGTAGGCATCGGGGGCAGAGTGCGTGTGCGTGGCCGCGATCAGAATATTTTCGGGCTTGATTCCCTTCACCAGAGTCCGCGACTTATCGCCCAGGACCGAAGGCCAGCCGAGATTGTCGACGCTCACAAAGGCGACACGCGTATCACCTTTTTCCAACACCATCGCCCGCACAAAAAGGTCGCCTTTTCTCTCGACCGTTTTCTTGGGTGTGCCAATGCCGCCCGATACCGGTAGCAGCGGGTCGGGTGTGATGATGCGCTTGGCCGCACCCGCGCGTAACGCTTGCGCACGGGCGGGCTGAAAACCGAACAGGACCAGGGCAAGAAGCAGAAATATTTTTTTGGACATGGATGGATCTGGCCGCCGTAGCGGGGATATTGTACAAAAACGGGCAGGGAAACGTCCCCACCCGTTTAATCACTAACCTATCGAATTACCAGGGTTTACCGGTTCCTTGAATGAGCCACGGTTTCGACCATGCGCTGTTCTTATTGTCAGCTTGAGAATAGTTGGTGACTTCCAGTTTTTCCAGAGCCGCCATGGTGTTGGATTCGTTGAGATTCAACTCGTCCTGTGTGTAATAGAAGCGGACGGGCAGGACAGAGCGCTTGGCCGCCGGGCCCGCTTTCAGTGCCGGTAGTCCGGTGCGGCGGAAGTCAAACCAGGATTCGGTGGCGGCAGTCCAGCTGGCGATCCACTTTTGCTCCATAATCTGGGCCAAAGTACCATCGTAAGCCACGCCTTTTTGAGCGATGTAGGTGGGGTACTTGTCGCCAACACCCCAGGTTTTCAGTGAGTTTTCAATGCCTTGTTCGTATTGGCTTTTAGCATCGGCGGTGATCCAGCCTTTCTGCGCGGCTTCGGCCAGGATGAAATGCACCTCAGCGGCGGAGATCAGCCTTGCTTTCAGCAGTGGTCCGGTGGCTTTCTTATAAATATCGTTCAAAAACGACGCGTGGGGGTTAAATGAGGTTTGACCAGGCGTCGGGTTGAGGTTATAGGCCGAGGGCAAAGCCGAGAAGCTTGGCGGCAGTCCTACGTACTCGGGATCGGTATCTATTTTTTCGGTACCTACTTTATCGGGGGAAAGAAGCCGCTTGCCATCCACAATTTTATCCGTTCCGGCGGGTAAAGTGGCGTCTACAACCAACGGTATCTGCACCTTATTGGCCCAAATCCCCAAACGCGGGTCACTCTTGGCTTGCAGGGATTCGACCAGCGTGGAAGCCATTTTTATGCGCCGATAGCTACTTCCGCTGGCGTCAAAGTCCGAGTTGGCGGGCCAGGCCGTATCGTTGCTGGTGCCGGGAAAACTCATCACGGCGTCCTCAGTGTTCTTGGTGATGATGGGGTACTTCGTCGCGTCTCCGAGTATTTTTGAAATTCCTGACTTTGCCACGTCGGGCATCTTGGCCGAAATTCGCAGGTAGTATCGTAAAGCCAGTGAGTTGGCAAATTTCTGCCATCCCTTCGGGTCGCCTTTGAAATACACATCCACGTTATCTACGATGCCCTGGTACTCCCCCTTCGGCTTGGAAAGCAATGCATTGGCCTTCTCCAAATCGGCCAGCACACCATTGTAAATCGTTTCCTGATTATCGAAGGCGGGTGTGATGTTTTCGGCCCCGCCGATCTCGCCTTTCAGCGCGAAAGTGTAGGGGGCGTCGCCCCACAAATCGGTAATGAGGCCGAACAGGAAGGCTCGCATCACCAGCGAAACACCCTGGTGGAACTCAAAATTAGTTTCCACGGCGCGTTGGTACAGCAGGTCATTGTTACGCAGGATGTTGTAGTAGCCACCCCAGCTTTGGCTCGACCAGTCATAGTCGTTGTGGCCGCTCGACCAGGCGTCTTTTTGGGTGTGCTGCACCACCCCGGCGATGTCCCCGTAACCGAGATTTACGTAGGCTTTCCCTGTTTCGGTCAGCACGGTGGGCAGAATCAGGTTAGGATTTACCCGGTCGGAGTCGACACCGTTGGGGTTTTCGTTGAGTTCCGTCAGATCTTTGCAAGAGAAGAACGAGGTCAGCACAACGAGGAAAACGAGGTACTTTTTATTCGATAATTTCATGTCTGAAAGGATTTTGGATTTTGGATACTGGATTTTGGACTTTCTGTGAGAAACAAAGCCCAAGATCCAATAGCCAACGTCCAGTATCTAAAAGTTAAAATGTCAAATTAAGCCGTACACCCACGGGAATCACCCAGGGAATCACGTTGTAGCGCTCGATGCCCTGCTTGAACTGCGTTCCGGCTTGTGCACCCGATTCTTGCTGGAAGGCCATTTCGGGATCGATGCCGATTTTGGCTTTGGTCCAGAGAATGATGTTCCGGCTGTAAACCGAGACGCTGGCGTTCTGCATTTTCAACTTTTTGGTAAAAGCGGGCGGCAGATTGTAAGCCAGCGAGACTTCCCGCAGCTTGATGAAGTCCGCATCGAAAGTAGCGGCGCGGGTAAAGCTCCACGGGTAGTTGTCGCCGTAGGGAATGTATTTTGTGTCGGGGCCGCCGAGGTTCTCGGTATAGCCGATGATCTCGCCCTCAGCGTTATACTGGGCAATCACGCCCGGATTGAACACCGCGTAGTCGTAGGTGTTGCCACCATAGCTGAACGGGAACCCGCCGTACTCTGCCGTGGGACCGCCCACAATGTTGAACTTTCCGTTTTGGTTGACTCTGATCAATTCATCTTCATTTGCTTTCAGGTAGTTGACCAAAGCATCGCCCGACAGACCATTAGGATTAATGAGGTTATCGAGGAAGCGTTGTGATTTCAAATCCGACTCGCCGTAGCGGTAGGTTTGTGAAACGAAATCGCCGCCCTTACGCCAGTCAAAGGACATATTCAGGCTGAACGCCTTGTAGCTGAGCGACACCTGTCCACCCAGAATAAAGTCGGGGTTGAAGTTGCCAATTTTGTTGCGGGTGTTCGAGGCACTGATATCCTGCCATGAGCCATTATCGTCCAGAATCGGATAGCCGAAGTAGGGCGAACTCTTATCCGTAACAGTCACCATCTCGGCGTCGTAGATGTCGCCGATTTCGTCGCCTACGTAGGTCCAGGCGCCGCCTTTGGCGTCGGTCCAGAGGGTGTAAAACGGCAGGTTGTCGGCCAGTTCCACGATCCGGGTGCGGTTGCGCGTCAGGTTAGCGTTAACGTCCAGCCGCCAGCCGTTCCTGTCGATGGGCGTGCCGCCCAGGGCCAGTTCGATGCCTTTGCTACGAAGCAGCCCCGCATTGATATTCTTGGTCGAGAAACCCGTTGAAGGCGATAGCCGCGTGGGGATAATCTGGTTGCGGTTTTCCACCATATAGTAGGTAGCTGCCAGGCGCAGGCGATTGCGGAACAAAGCCGCATCCACCCCAAATTCGTAAGAAGTCGCAATTTCGGGCTTCAGATCGGGTAGCAGAATATTGCCCGACTTGGACAGCCGCGTGATGCCGCCCCAGGCCTCTGCGTTGCCTAAGGTGTTCAGCAGGGCGTAAGGTTGGGTGTCGTTACCCACCTGTGCCACGCCGCCGCGTAGTTTCAGCAGACTGAGGGTGTTGGACGAAGGCAGCATTTCGCTGACCAGCACGCTCAGCGACGCCGAGGGATAGAAGTAGGAGCGGTTTGCCTTGGGCAAAGTGCTTGACCAGTCGTTCCGGGCGGTCACGTCCAGAAATACCATGTCTTTATACCCAAAGTTAGCCAAGCCATACACGCTGTAGATGGCGCGTTGGCTCTGGTAGCTGCTGTATTGTATATCGGTCTGTGCGATATTGCCCAGCGTGAAAAGCCCCGGAATGACCAGCCCCGTCCGTTCGCGACTGGCGGTGCTTGCGTTAGAGGAAGTCTGATAGCGGATGTTTCCCCCGCCCGAAACCGAAAGGCTGAAATCGTTGAAATCCTTTGCGTAAGTGGCCAGCACGTCGGTATTGCGCTCAAACTGCTGAATGTCGATAATGCCGTATCCCCCGCGCGGCTCAAGAGTATAGCTGTTGCCAATCTTAGTTTCACGTTGCTCGTTATACGTATCTAGCGAGAAGCGACCCATCACGCTGAACTCCGGCGTAATCTGCCAGTCAGCCTTCATGTTGCCATATACCCGGTCGCGCACGAAGCTGTTGTTGACCTCGTAGGCTAGGAAATAAGGATTGTTAAAATTACCGGCTGACTGCGAAAGTTGCTGAATGCCTTCCTGCCCAGGGATCCAATAATTCTCCATGTCACGGATGTCGATGTGTGGCGACACGGCGTAGGCCCATTGCATAGGGTTACTGCCCCGGTTGCCCGCCGGACGATTGTTCGAGTTGCTGCGGCTCACGTTGACGACGGTGCTCAACTGCAATTTATTGCTCAGTTTTAACGTCGAGTTTAGTCCCAGGTTGTTTTTGAACAAATCAGAATTCGGGATGATGCCCCGGTTCTGCATATTGGAGTACGAAAGGCGATAGGTGACAAGGTCGCTGTTGTTGGAAACGGATACACCGTTGGTTGTCGTGATGCCCGTCTGCACGAAGTTGCGCACGTTGTTGGGGTGCGACACCAGCTCAGTCGGGATGGGTTTGCCGTCAGCTCCGATCGGGCTGTTCCACTGAATGGCTTTGTAGCCCTTGTCCAACTCTGGCCCCACTCCTCCGGCGGAGCCTTCGTCGATTAGTAGTACCCCGCCCGGATACGGGTTGTTGTCGGGTGTGAAAGGTAGAATACCTGTAGCGAACTTGGAGTGCATATCCAAAAACTTGTACGGCTTTTCCAAAACTGTATTCGATGAGATATTAACCGTCATTTTCTTGGCACTCGATCCACTCTTGGTTGTGATGATTACCACGCCGTTACCCGCCCGCGAACCGTAAAGTGCGGCGGCGCTCGGCCCTTTCAGGATCGAAACGTTTTCGATGTCGTTGGGATTGAGGTCGGCGATGGCGTTACCATAATCCACCTTGTTATCGCGGCCCACCTGGCTAATGTTGTTCAGCGAGTTGGTGATAGGTATACCGTCCACCACGAACAGCGGTTGGTTGTCGTTGCTGAGCGAAGTCGCTCCGCGAATCACCATGCTCACCGAGGAGCCTGCGCCGCCCGTGGAGCTTATCGAAACACCTGCTACGCGCCCTGCGAGGCCGTTCAGCACATTTTCCTGAGCCACGCGGCTGAGGTCATTGCCGTCCACCTTGCCCACCGAGTAGCCCAGGGAGCGTTCGTCGCGCTTAATGCCCAGGGCCGTCACCACGACTTCCTGCAGGTTTTCGGAGCTTTCGGACAGTGATACGTTGATCACGCTGCGGTTGCCCACCGCTACCTCCTGAGATTCGTAGCCGATAAAAGAAAAGACCAGCGTAGCTCCATTATCGGGTACTGATAGCGAAAAACTACCCGAAGCATCCGTGGAAGTACCCGTTTGTGTACCTTTTAATACAATGTTGACTCCCGCAAGCGTGGAGCCGTCGGCTTGCGAAGTGACCGTACCGCTGACGGTACGGATGGTGGAGGATGCCGTCGCGAGGGGAGGGCCCGCCAGGGTCACCGACACGCTGAGCGCCAGCAGCAGAGCGGTCGCCAACCCGGCCCTTAGATGGAGAAGTAATCCTGTTTTCATAGCATTCGATTGGTTTGAGTGTGAAAAATTATTCTTGATCCTTGGTAAGCAATCCGTAAAAATATTTTTCCAATATGACCGAGTACTCTGCGGTCATTTCCTGCTGTCCGATGTTTGCGAGGAGTTCGTTCAATTCCTCTTCCGACAGAGCGTTTCTGACTAGCTTTTCAATCAATTGAATAGCTCTATCATGCGAGGGCATCCGTTCTAATTTGCTGGTTTACACATAATACTGACCAGCTGATCAATCGGACTATCCGGGCTATATTTTCTTTATGTTAATTTTTGGCGAGCCGATACGAAGCCACGACGAAGTTTGGGCGTATCGAAGACAACTGACACCGATGGGCGGGGCCACCGTTGTCAGTTGCTTTCTTCAGGGGCTCAGATGGAGGGACGGGTTTAATAGAAGTATAAAGTCAAAGTCGCGATAACTCTGAAAGTACCTTGCAGTACTCGGGGATGTACCCTGAATTCACGCAAACGCCACCGAAAACTGGTCACGCAGGATCTGCCGCGCTTTGACGAGTTGGTTTTTGACGGTGTTTTTGGAAATATGCATCAATTCGGCGATTTCCTGATAGGATTTTCCTTCGTAGACATTGAGCAAAAGTACCTGCTGGCGCTTCTCCGACAAGTTGCCGACAACCTCGTCCAGCAGTTGGAATTGCTCATGCTTATCCTCCGATTCTTCAGGTAGTTGGTGAGTCATCTGCTGAAGGTACTGCTCCCGCAACCTGCGGTCCTTCTCCATGCGCTTGAAGTGATCGAACGCGTAGTTTCGCAGGCAGGTAAATAAATAGGAGTTGAAATTCAGGGCGGGATTGATCTGCTCTTTTCTTTCCCAGATTTTCAGAAACACCTCGTGCAGTACGTTCTCGGCCTCGGCCTCGTCTTTGAGAAGCGTGATACAAAACCGTAACGCGGGCTTTCGGTAGAACTGGTAAAGTGTGCCGAATGCGCTGCGGTTGCCGTCGATGATCTTTTGGAGGAGGAGGGCGTCTGGCTGAGTCATGTCAAGGGAGGTTTTATTGACGATAGGTTTCAGGAACAGTAGGATAGAACAGTGAATCATCCAACCATTTTACGTTTAGGAACCTAAATTTACCGGTTTCCAAAACAAGCTACGTCGCATTTTGCGTTAATCTATCCTCGTTTTGCGCAAATCGCCAATTTCATAATGTCAGCGTAATTTACGGCTTGTCCATATTGCCAATTTGTTAAATTTCAGATAGCCCAAATTCTCTTGTCGGGAGTAATCATTGCGGAAATTGAGCCAAAACTTCATGCATATCAAAATCATCCTTCTATTTGCGCTGACGGTCACGCTGGGCATTACCTCCCGCGGGCAGACCTCCCTGCCACTCACTCCTAAAATTTCCGAAGTACTGATTTTCCCCCCGCAGGAAGACCACACCCATGGCAGCAGCCTGGTGGAATTGCCAAACGGCGATCAGCTCGCGGCCTGGTTTCAGGGCAGTGGCGAAAGGTCTGCCGATGATGTGCGGATCATGGGGGCGCGGCTGAAAAAAGGCTCGAAGCAGTGGTCTGCGCCCTTCCTGATGGCTGACACGCCCCATCTTCCGGACTGCAATCCGGTACTTTTCCTGAATCACGAAAAAAAGTTGTTTCTGGTGTGGATTGCGGTGCAGGCCAACCGCTGGGAACAATCGATCCTGCGGCTGCGTACCTCGACGGAATACAATAAGGACGGAGCGCCCGTCTGGAACTGGCAGGACAATATCCTGCTCAAACCCGACGAATCGTTTGCCGCAGAAGTGAAGAATAAACTGAAATCTCTGCCCGAACTACCGCGCGGCTGGGCCGAGTATGCCCCGCGCTACGATGCTATGATTGCCGATGCGGCAGCCGATCCCACCAAGCGTAGTACGGGCTGGATGACCCGGATCAAGCCGTTGTTGCTGGGAGACCGGAAGATTGTCCTGCCGCTGTATTCTGACGGTTTTAACTTTTCGCTCATGGCGATTTCGAACGACGATGGAACTACCTGGCTACCCAGCCTGCCGCTCGTGGGGCGCGGGCCCATCCAGCCTGCCCTGGCCCAAAAGAAAAACGGGAACCTGGTCGCTTACCTCCGCGACAGCGGCGACTGGCCCACAAGGGTGCAGGTGAGCGAATCGGAGGATGGTGGGCAAAGCTGGTCGGCGGCGACTAAAACAGACATTCCGAACACGGCAAGCGTGGCGTTGCTGACGCTGCGTGACGGCAGCTGGGCATTTGTGGGAAACGATGTCGTGGACGGCCGGTATCGGCTGGCCCTGTTTCTGTCCGACGATGAAGGCCAGTCGTGGAAGTGGAAAACCTATCTGGAAAACGAACCAAAGGACCAGGGTAGTTTCTCCTACCCCTGCCTGACGCAGGGCACCGACGGGCTGCTGCGGATAACTTATTCGTACAGCCGGGATGGAAAACGGGAGACGATCAAGTACGTGGTGGTCGACCCAAAGGAAATGAAGAAGTAAAACCCCAAAATTCAATCGATTCGCATGAAAAAATTGTTTCCGATCTTATTGACAATCCTGGTCCTGGCTATTTGTCAGGCAAAAGCCCAACGCGCCTATCAGGACAAGCCATTCGTCCAGGAATATAGCGTAAAGTACTATCTGGATGCTCCGGATGTGGAGCTCAGGAAAGTGCGCGCTGATCGCAACGGCGTGATCAAAATTCTGTCTTCGCAGGGATTGATGCTGCCCCATGGCGGTCAGTTTCTCTATCCCGGAAGCATCGTGCCGGACGGTCGCTACCGGTTTATCAAAGACAAAAAGCTCAGTGATCTGGGGGCTTACCAGAATCAATTCGTGTTTCTGGGCGACAAAGCCATCCTGAGCGATGCCTGGGCGGGCAGCCTCTATGACGAACACGGGCTGACCGGTGCCAAACACTTTGCGGGCGGCGAGGATTTTGCTTTTCTTGTTTCGGATGGCCAGAAACTGGTCTTTTTGGTGGACAATAAAAAGGTATGGCAGGAGGATGTGTCAGATATTCTCGACATAAAGTACCAGCCGCAAAAAATGCAATTCTGGGTTTTGACGAAGTCGGGACTGCACACCTTCACGCCCGCCACCCTGGAATGGACCGAGGTGCTGAGTGGAAAAAACTTCACCGCTTTCGACATCGCCGATAATTCCAGGGCCGTAGTGGGTACTTCGGAAGGCTACCAGGAATGGAATCCCGCGGCGAAAAAGGCCGTATTGAAAAACAAACTGCCTGCTACCGATATCACGGCGGTCAAGATCATTGGCAACAAGAGCTACTTTGGTACTTCACAGGGGGCTTTTGCGGTAAATGCAGACGGTAAAATCGACTACTACTATGGCGAGCGCTGGCTGCCGGGCAACGAGGTGGTGGATATCGCCGAAGGCCCGGAGAACTCAGTGCTGATTCTGACCAAATCGGGGCTGGGCGAACTGAAATTCAAGTTCATGACGCTGTACGACAAGGCAATGTTTTACGATAAGCAGGTCAGAATGCGGCATATCCGTAACGGCTTCAATGCCACCGTTACCCGAATGGACAAGGGAAACCTTGCCACGGGGTACCTTGGCGACTCGGACAACGACGGCTTGTGGACGTCGATGTACCTGGGCGGCGAAATTTTTCGGTACAAGGTTACCAAAGACCCCGAAGCCCTGCAAAACTGCCGCGAATCACTGGACGCCATGGAGCGGCTTTACACCATCAATCCGGTAGCCGGTTTTCCGTCGCGCTCTTTCGAGCGACGTGGCTACATCGACCAGCTGTCAGATCCGGACCGCTGGCAGCATTCCGAAAACCCGGAGTGGGACTGGAAGGCAACCACGAGCAGCGATGAGGCCATCGGCCATATTTTTGCCTTCGGCGCGATGGCCGAGCTGATAGATGACCCTGCTCTCAAACGGCGCTCTATTGCCCTCATCGACACCCTTATGGGGCACATCCTCGACCATGACTTGTACCTGATCGACTACGACGGTAAACCCACCCAGTGGGGCAAATGGAATCCGGCTTACGTCAATGGCTTCCCAACCAACATTGGCGATCGGAAGCTGAATTCATCCAATATCACGGCTATGCTGCAAACGGCTTACCACTTCACCAAAAAAGAAAAATATAAGGAGAAGGCGATGGAACTGCTGCAAAAGCACGGCTACCTGGAAAATCTGATGCGTCCGATGAGCGAAATCGGCAAAGCTACCGATGAATCGGGCGCCCTGGCGCAAAACCTGTCGGATGGCTGGAACCACTCCGACGACGAGATGTACTTTGTGGGGTACTGGGGCTTGTACCGCTACGCCTTCAACGATACTTTGCGGGCCAAATACAAGGAGGCCATCCTCGATCACTGGCAAGCGGAGCGTCCCGAAAAGGAAGGGGCCTGGAATATCTTCACGGCCCTGACGGGAACGCCCAACTTCGACCTAACGGAGGCTGTTTGGTATTTGCAGGAATACCCGCTCGATATGATAAACTGGGATGTTCAGAACAGCCACCGGCAGGACATCAAACTGATCGACCCCAATTTTCGGGGCCAGACCACCGCCGAAGTACTACCGCCCGACGAGCGCCCTATCCGGCGGCACAATGCCAATACGTTTCAGTTGGACAGCAAAAGCAAAAGTAATGGCTCGTCCGAAAACAGTGCGGGGGACATCTGGCTGTTGCCTTACTGGATGGGAAGGTGGCTGGGCGTGATCAGCCCGCCGATGAAGTAAAGGTTACTGCCCGAAACGCTCCCGCATTGCCGCCGGAACCTGTTGGTACAGACGATCGACAATGGCTTTCAATTCAGCGGGTGGAGCATTGTGGTCGAAGGTGGGTGAGGTGTAAGTACTGTCGGGGGTAGTTATGGTCAGGGAAGCGGCCAATGCGCCGTCAAACTGGTGTTTTTTGCTCAGAACGGTCACTTTATCCAGTGCGGTAAGGGGCAAATCCAGGATTTGCCCCTTCAATTCCTTCCAAACTACCGGGTCGGTTTTCGTCGTTTCCTCCGCCTCGTTTATTATCACGACTGTTTTCTCGGCATCTACTTCGATGCTCCGCTGCGTCCCGCGCGTGAATTCTTGCAGACGGATACTTTTGATCACTTCGGGTGAACAACCAAGGGGAGCGGCCGTAATCAGGAGCAAAAGCAACAGCGTGAGTTGTGACATGGGTGTTCTGGTGGGTTGCTGTATAAAACGACTTCCAGTCCTAGGTAGTGTACGTAACTGTATTCACGCATAGGGTGGGCTCTCACCCCAGCTTCTCCATGGCTTTCACCAGGCTTTCGGTCTGCTCGACAGAGGTTGCCGGAAAGTTGGCGATCCTGACCTGCGAAGCCTTAAATTCGCCGTAGCCGCTGCCGATGACCATTCCCTTTTCTTTGAGCTTGCCGATTACCGCCGGGGAATCCATTTTTGTGTTGGCTACCACCACCGTTTGCGATTGCCAACGCGCTTCCTTGACAAATGCCTCAAAATTTGAATGCTTCCTGACGAAGTTGTAAAGTAGTCCAGCTTTGTATTCGGTTTCCTTTCGCATTTGGTTTACCCCGATTCGGTTGAAATCCTCTGCTATTTTGCCCAGGATATAAATTGCCAGCACGTTGGGCGTAGCGGGTGTCTCATGTTTCTGGGCAAACTTCCACAGAGTCGGCAGATCGTGATGCGCACCAATGGTAAGCCTGTCATTTTTCTTCAGGCGTTCGGCCTTGGCAAGGCACTTCTCATTCACGATCCAGACGCCCAGACCGGCGGGCATGCCAAAGGCTTTCTGGACGGAGAAAAAGGCGGTATCCACCAATTCGTAATCCAGCGCCGGATAGGGGGCAGAGGATACCATATCCACCGCCAGCAGTTGGTCGGGGTACTTGTTTTTGAGTTTGTGAATATCGGCTACCTGCATCTGTACCCCCGAGCTGGTTTCGTTGTGGGTGGTGCAAATGAGTTCGGCGTACTCAGGAGCTGAGATTGTGGCGGCGTCGAAGCCTTCGCCCATCGGCTTCTCAAAGGTGTGGGTGTACTTGCGCAGGGCATCGCCATAATCACGGAATTTTTGTGAAAATGAGCCATTCACCAGGTGAAAACTCTCGTGTTCCACGCAATTCAGCAGAATCCGCTCCCAGGCCTCCGAAGCCGAACCCAAAAACAGGATCTGATGCGTTTCGGGGACGGAAAGCAATGTACGCAGTTGCTCGACCGTGAATTTGTGCAAATCGCGGTACTGCTGGCTGCGGTGCGAAACAGAGCCCAATTGCCTGTCCACGAAGCTTTTCAGGTGCTTCTCGAAAGTAGGGTAGAGGGCGGCCGGGCCGGGAGTGAAAAAAGTTTGGGGCATGGGGCGGGGTTGGTAGCGTTTTCTTTTTAGGTTAAAAGGTCAATGGTTAAATGGTCAACGGTTCGCAGGTTTCTTTTCTGTCGAAATCTACCGGATAGCGCAGAACGACGTTTAACCCTTTGACCGTTTAACCCTTGACCTAATAAAGCATCCGAAACCGAATCGTCCCTTCCACCGCTTTGAGTTCCCGGACAAATTCTTCGGAGTAGTTTTTGGAAATATCAGCGATGACATAGCCGATGGTCTCGTTCGTTTTCAGGTATTGGCCCGTGATGTTAATATTGTGCTTGGCAAATATGCTGTTCAGCTTGGCAAGTACCCCCGGCACGTTGGCGTGGACATGCAGCAGGCGGTGCGAATCACCCAGCTTGGGGAGCTGCACTTCCGGAAAATTGTAGCTGCCGTAGCTGCTGCCGTTGTTGATGTATTCCAGCAGTTTGCTCGGTACGTAGTGACCGATATTTTCCTGCGCTTCCTCCGTGCTGCCACCGATGTGGGGCGTCAGGATGACATTGTCCAGACCAACCAGTTCACTTTCAAAGGCTTCGTTATTGGTTTTTGGTTCTTGCGGGAAAACGTCCACCGCAGCCCCGGCGATTTTTCCGCTCTTGATTGCCGCAGCCAGCGCGTCGATTTCCACGACGTGACCGCGCGAGAGGTTCATGAAAATCACGCCGTCCTTCATCTGGTCGAATTGCTCCTTCCCGACGATATAGGTATTGTCTTTGCGACCATCCACGTGCAGGCTGATAACGTCGGCGATTCCAAACAATTCGGCCATGGAATTGACCTTACGGGCATTCCCGATGGCCAGGCGATCGACCACGTCGTAGAAATACACCTCCATCCCCAGGGCTTCGGCTACGACTGACAACTGCGAACCGATGTTTCCGTAACCGACCAGGCCCAGTTTCTTGCCCCGGACCTCGTAACTACCGCTGGCAGATTTGTCCCAGATCCCCTGATGCATGGAATTGCTCTTGGGGACGATATTCCGGATCAGCATAATCATCTCACCAATGGCCAGCTCAACTACCGAGCGGGTATTGGAATAAGGCGCGTTGAACACTGCCACCCCACGCTCGGTGGCGGTTTCCAGGTCGATCTGATTGGTGCCGATGCAGAAGGCCCCGATTGCCATCAGGCGGTTGGCGCTTTCCAGTACTTTTTTGGTCAGTTGGGTCTTGGACCGGATGCCGATGATCGACACGTCGCGGATACGCTCGCAAAGTTCGTCCTCGTCCAGGGCTCCTTTCAGGAATTCTACGTTGAAACCTTCGTCCTCAAAAGCCTTCTTCGCTGCCGGATGGACATTTTCCAGCAAAAGTACCTTGATGCGGCTCTTGGGATACGACTGGCTGCGGCTCAACTTATTGTCGTACAGGAATTCATCCAGTGAACCCGACACGTGGTCGGCCTTTTCGACGACCCGCGGACGATTCACATTCTCGGTGAACGCATAAAAGCGATTTGCCAGACCCGATTCACGGAGTTCGTAGTCGGTATAACCATCGCCGATGACATACACATCGCCCACCAGATTGAGCGTCCGCAGCAATTTTATCTTGCCGCCATCGCTGGCCAGTACGTTGTTCTCGTCCACACCGATGATGTTTCCCTCTTCATCGAACAAAAATTCATTGGCAAAAACGTGCTCGGCCCGAACGCCCAGTTCCGTGACGATGGGTACTATGAATTCTTTGAAGCCACTGCTGACCACATAGATATGATCGGCATTGTCGGTGATAAACGCCTTGTTGCGCAAAAACGACTCCGAAACCTTGGTGCGCAGATAGTCAATCAAAAGGTCGATATGGCTGCGATTGGCGGAGAGCAACGCGATGCGGCGGCGCAATCCCTCGGCAAAGGGCATTTCGCCGTTCATGCCCAGATCCGTTAGTTCACGGATTTGTTGCACGATAGCTTCGCGGTCCTCGTGGGCAGCCAGGGCAATCATCGCCAGTTCGTCCAGTCCTTCTACTTTCGTAAAAGTGCTGTCAAAATCTATGACAATGTGGGTGGGGTTCAAAGTTTGGGTCAACATGGGGAGGTTTTTGGGCTGAATTTGTTCGCCTGTTAGTATAGTGAAATGCTTTGAAGGTCGCAAAATTACGAAACAGCCGGGGATTCCTCCACCAAAAATTCTATGGCTCGCTTTTCTGACCAATAAAGCCCGTTTTTTGTCTTTCGGTCCCGAAAACCGCAGTGCCCGCCCGCCCCGGTTAGTTCCAGCCACACGTTCGGTAATCGCGAAATCGCGGCTTGCGGCAGGCTCTCAGCCGGAACGAGCGGATCATTCAGGGCATTGACAATGAGCGTAGGAATTTTGATAGATTCCACGAAGTACTTGGCGCTGTTGCGCCGGTAGTAATCGTCAGCCCCCTCAAAACCGTGCAGCGCAGCCGTATAAATGTGGTCGAAATCGTAGAAGGTTTTGACCTTGGCGTAGTCTCCGGCGTTGATCCCTTCGGGGAAAACGGCCGCTTTGGCGTGTACTTTTGGTTTCAACGAACCCAGAAATCGTTTCAGATACAGCCGGTTCTCGGGCTTCTCGATGGCGCGGCTGCACGCCAGCAAATCCATGGGGACACTGAACACGACGGCTTTTTTTATTTCGGAGTAGACCGACTTTCCCTTTTCCCCCAGGTACTTTAGAGTCAGGTTGCCGCCCAGGCTGAATCCCATTAAATGAATTGTCTGGTAACCCTTCAATAAGGCGTGCCGAACCACGGTTTCCAGGTCTTCCGTGGCCCCGCTATGGTAAAACCGCAGTTGTTTGTTCATTTCGCCGCCGCAGGAGCGGTAGTTCCAGGCCAGGCAGTCGAAGCCCTGTCGGGTCAGCGCCCGCACCATGCCGAGGATGTACTGCCGCTGGCTGTCACCTTCCAGCCCGTGGGAGAGAATAACCAGTGCGTTGGCACTGCCTTGCCCGGTTTGCGACCAGTCCAGGTTCAGGAAGTCCTCATCGGGCGTTACGATCTGCTCGCGGGTGTAGCGGACATCTTTAATTTTTCTGAACAGTGCGGGGAATATAGTTTGAAGATGGCCGTTGGGTAGCCAGAAAGGTGCCTGATGATCGTGCGTGCGGAGTAGTGGCATGAAGTTTCAACGGATTCCGATTTTTTATTTTTTACAAAAGTACCATTCCATCGATCGTTAAGAGGTATGAAAAATGTAAATATCCTGACCAGCCTGGCGCTTTGCCTGTTGTTTAGTTGCAAAGACCCCATCAATACCCCCGAGCCACCTGCTTTTTCCGACGGCCTGGTTTCCAACGAAAATGGCAACGCCGATCTGCTGAAAGCCGTTGGTCAGTACTCTGGCGGCAGCCGCTGCACGGCGGTCTTTGTGCGGCTTTCCGACAACGAAAATGCCCCGGCCTACGCCCTGACCAATGGTCACTGCGTACAGGATTGGGACCCCAATGCGGTGCATATCGACGAAGCTGTCAGCCACAAAATATATTTCAACGTATTCGAAAATACACCGGATTCGGCCCGCATCGAAGTGGCGGTCAGGCAAATCGCTTACTCGACCATGAAGGGTACCGACCTGGCCGTTGTGGAGCTGAACGCTACGGTAAAGCAAATGATTGACAAGGGTATTCAGCCCCTGCCCATTGCCCGCAGCCTACCCGCCGCGGGTACACCGATCCAGATTTTCGGCATCCCGGTGGACAACTTGCCTTCCGACGAGTGGCGGATGCGCCGGACGTCGGGTACCCAAGGAAGGGTAGTAGACAAGTTGCTGGAATTCAGCTGGACCTGGTATGACTTCATCGCCAACGACGCGCCGGGCATCGCCGGGGGTAGTTCCGGATCGCCCGTGTTCGGGAGCCTGGCCGACGGCGTATCTGGCCTTATCAATACGACGGCGGTCGAAGGTGCCTCGCCTTGCTACCTTGGTGCGCCCTGCGAGGTGGTTGCCAGCGGTACCGACTATCGTGCGGGCACCAACTACGCGCTGTCGGTGCTGGCGGTGACGGGCTGCGTGAGTGCGAACGGGAAATTTGACGTGAAAGCGCCCAACTGCACGCTGGACAAGGGAAATAATGTGGCAATAGAAGGTTACCCCTTGGCAGCCACCAATCTGCAAGATTCCGATTTAAGCGGACGGCCCGTTCAGAAGACCTGGAACACGACCGTTTCGGGGAAGGCATACTACCGCTACAAAATAGGCCCGGCCGCCACGACCGCCCCCCGCGATCCCGCCGGATACAGCGAGGTCTGGCCGGCGAGTAAAATGATTGCTGATTCGCTGCCCAAGGTATCAGGGCAGACGATATTGGCTGTTCTGGGCGGCAATGCGCCCACTTTTGACGCCACCTGGCAGCAGCCGAAGTACGCTACCGTAGCGCGGGTCGAAATCGATAATACGCCCCCAACGATGGAACCCAACGTGTCCATCCGTGAAGATGCTGATGCTTATTCCGTTTCGCTGAATTTCTCGCCCCCGGAATTGAGCGATTACATTTACAATTTCGGTCACCCGGATAGCGTCAGCACGACCAATACGAAGGATTATTTTCGCTACCGGCGCATTCCTTTCCGGATTCCCAAGGGCAAACCCATCAAGTTAGTGGTGTACGGCTTCGATTCGGCGGGCAACGCCACCAAACCCTACGTGAAGAATTTCCCCTGACCGATTTTTTTTCGATCTCGCAAAAAGTGCCGGCAGTCGTTCCAACCTTTTCGTACCCTACCGTATCTTGGATAAAAAGAACCGTAAGAAAATGAAAAAACTAGGATGGCTGATGATTCTTCTGTTTTTGGCAGGATGCAGCAGCAACGAATCTCTCTCCCCCGCCCAAAGTGCGCTTCAGGGCAAGTGGCAACTCACCGAATTCTGCCTCAGCCCGGGCGATACCAGTTGTCCGGTCCAAACCGCCACTCCTGCTACCACGCAGGTGCTGGATTTCCGGGCCGATGGTACTTTCCTGGAAAATCGCCCGCAGCCGGGTCAGTCGCAGGCGCCCATATTCAGTTCGGGCGAGTACCGACTGGAAGCGCCCGACGTTATTTATTTCAAGTTCGACCCGGTCGTCACTTCCGGATTCAACGGAGTGATACCGCCAAAAGTGGTTGAAGAGGTGAAGTGGCACTATTCGCTTACCGGAAACTTATTAATCCTGAACCCGCCCTGCAAGGAACGTTGCGCTTATACCTATAAAAAAATATAAAAACTAAGCACACGGGCCGGCGCATTAGCATAGGCTGTCAGTCTGAGCGGAGCCGAAGGGTCATTTTCCGTCGCGCTTCATCTCGGACTGCCGCATGGGCATGGCATCGATGAGCGAAAAGAATTTCTCGGTGGTCACAGGCCTGGTTTCGGAAAGTTTGGTGCCGCCATCCTTTCCGACCAGCCACACGCCAAACTCCGCGAGGTCGTGATTGAAATGGCGGGCAACGTAGTTTCGGTCCTCGGAGCTGAGGGTTTTGCCGATGCATTCGATCACTACCAGATCACGATCCCTGACGCCTTTGGTTTTCTCCGCCAGGATCTGTTTTTGTTTTTGAAAATCTTTGGACCCGGCCTCCGGTACATAAATCACGATCACGCGATTTTTCCAGGTCAGACTTTGCATTTTCTCATAGAGGGGTACTTGCGCAAAAGCGGAGAAAAGAATGAAAGGAGAGAGGAGAAAGGAAATAAGGAGAGCATTCATGCTTTTTCGTTTTGAATAATGATGCGGTCAAAACTTTTCAACGCTTCGTTTTCCGTGAAAAGTATTTTGTTCAACTGAAAATGGACTATGAAAAGGATACTTACGATGATAATTTTGATCGCTTCTGTTGGTTGCCAGAAAGTCAGGGTAGATCCTGGTTGTATTGAGAAACCATCCAATAGATGTTGTTATAGAATTTATACTCCTGTTTGCGGTTGCAATGGGAAGACATACAGCAACGATTGCGAGGCGGAAGGGCACGGGATTACATGGTACACCAAAGGCGAATGCAAATCAGGCTAAGCAAAAGGATAGCTCATGATAGTATCATTTGATACTATCATGTGATTTTATAAAGATTGGGAATCGTCTATAATTCGATCGTCTTTTTCTTTATCTCGTTTCGGTCGAGGTAAAAAAACTCTTTGACAACTCTCTTCTTTCCATTCCGAATTAGAGTGATGTATACATATACTTCGCATTCTGCTTCAATAGCTTTTTTAATCGTAAACTCTTTGTAAAAGTGGGTAACGTTCTCAAACCCTCTATCTACATCCTCTCCACAGGCATAGATTTTATAACTGATGCTATCTTGTCCATTCGTTGAGTTGATGAATTTGAAATCTATCTCGCCGTAGGGTTTTAAAATTATATCGCCGAAATCAGTTTTTGTCCCCTTAAAACGCAATTCTCTTGTATTTCCCGGAAAACGGCCAAAATAACCTTCCTTGTAAACCCCAAGAATTAAATCTGTCTCGGAAGGTGACAGGGAGAAGTTTCCATTTGGATCCGTAGTAGTAGAATCACCCGTTTTTTCGTAAGTACTACAAGCGAATCCACAGTTGAACAATTGCTTTAAAACAACCACTTTGACTCCCTCAATCGGCATATCGTTTCTGTACGTCACAACTCTACCCTTCACGGCAATCTTGGGCGATAAATCAAGCAAATTGCACCCCTCAACAGCGCAGACTGCTACGGCTAATATCAGCCAGAAGACTACTCGGGTGATCTTCATTGCTTTTGCTTTAAAGCCTTGAGAGCTAGGGTAAATTGTATTTTGATAAGGCTAATCATCAATAAATTAGTAACTAACTAAGCATTTTCCAGAATAAAGTCCGCATCTATTCCCAATTTTGCGCGTAGCTGTTTAGCGAGAGTAAGAGACACCCGACGCTTCCCTCGCATGACTTCAGACAATCGCGTTTCGGCTATTTCCAGCAATTGAGCCATTTCCCGTTGGTTCATTTTCCGCTCGTACATCTTGAAGCTGATCATTTCGGGAATCCCTTGGGGCACCTGAATCGGCATAAGAGGGATACTGTCTTCATATCTTTCAGCGATTTCGGCCAATTGCGCTAATTCTTTTGCTTCCTCGGAGGTAAGGCTGGCGAAGCTTCCACGCGAAGTGGCTTTTTGTAGGTAGTTTTCGATGGTCGCCATTAGTTGGCGGTACTCAGTTTCGTTAGCTGGTGAATTCATTATTGATAGGATTTGTCAAATCGTCGTACAGTCAATTTTATTGTATTCAGCGTGGGTGCCTACAAACCGGATAAATACCGTGCGTTTATCAAAAAAAATCATAGCCACAATACGGTAACGATTGCCCCGAACATTGAAAACGAAACGATCATTCCCTACGTAATCGGTTGAATTAAAAGTTTGCTTAACGGCATTCAGGTCGTTCCAGTCAGCCAGCTTTACCCGTTTATACCAATCGTTAAGGGCGGAACTCGCACTGGAATGCTGTTGACAGAACTCAACGAGTATGGTTTTACTGATTACGACCACGTCATTTCAAACGTAAAATATGAAAAAAGAATTTACAAATAAGATTAATTTTTTACAGAAAATGTAATTATTGC
Organism: Persicitalea jodogahamensis; assembly: GCF_014651615.1. Classification (GTDB taxonomy): domain Bacteria; phylum Bacteroidota; class Bacteroidia; order Cytophagales; family Spirosomataceae; genus Persicitalea; species Persicitalea jodogahamensis. The sequence continues at coordinate 1,947,668 of NZ_BMXF01000001.1, forward strand.
GGTTCGATTCCCTTAGCAAGTGTCATAAATACTACGCTTTTCTCTAATTTTGCATCCAAACAATCAACAGCAAGCTTTTTGAATACTTCCCTCACCCTCACGCCCAAACAACTTGGCTTCCACTTCCCGCCCGAATGGCACCCCCACCGCGCCACCTGGCTCACGTTCCCGCACAACGAGGCGTCGTGGCAGGGCGATAAGCTGGCCCGGATGCGGCCCCAGTACCTGGCCTTTATCAAGGCGATTAGTCAGGGCGAGAAGGTAGGGATCATAGCCAACGATGAAGCACTGAAAGACTTTATTATTCAGGAACTGGACGCCATTGGGGTAGATTTGGGGCAAATCGAATTCGTGCTAAAACCAACCAACGACGCCTGGTGCCGCGACCATGGTCCGGCCTTTCTCCTCAATCCCGAAACCGGACAGCGCCTGGTCGTGGACTGGGGGCACAATGCCTGGGGCGGCAAGTACCCGCCCTACGACGACGATGACCGCACCCCGCTGGCCGTGGCCGAGCATCTGGGGCTGCTTGCGGTGCAGCCGGGCATCATCATGGAAGGCGGCTCGGTGGAGTTTAATGGCGCGGGTAGTTTGCTTACAAGCCGGTCGTGCCTGCTGAATCCCAACCGGAATCCGGATATGAATCAAGGCCAGATCGAGGAATACCTCCGTAACTACTACGGCGTGGAGCAAATTCTGTGGGTGGAAGACGGCATTGTCGGCGACGATACCGACGGGCATATCGACGACACCACGCGCTTCGTGAATGAAGACACGGTCGTGGCCTGTGTGGAAAGCGACCCGAATGACGATAACTACGCGGTGTTACAAACAAACCTGGAATTGCTCAAAAAAATGCGGCTCCTGAACGGCAAACCGCTCAACGTCATTGAACTACCCATGCCCAAAGCCGTGATGATCGGCGACTTCCGGACACCGGGTTCTTACGCTAATTTCCTGATCTGCAACGCGGGCGTCATCGTCCCGGTTTTCGAAAATCCGAACGACCAGGTCGCCGTGGATATTCTGGAGCAAGCCTTTCCCGACCGCAAAATCATCCCGCTTCCGGCCACCGAAATCATCTGGGGGCAGGGTAGTTTTCACTGTTTGAGCCAGCAGGAGCCTGCGGCCGTTCTTGGTTCTTAGTTCAGTGTTCTTTTTAAATTCAGATAGTTTGAATAGTATGTTGATAGATAGCTAGTTGTCGGTCTGAGCGGGACGGTCCGTCGCAGCCGTCGAAGACCGCTTTACACCCAAGAGGGTTGGAAACCCAACCAAGAACGAAGAACCAAGAACTTTGTACAAAAGATAATGCCTCCCAAACTACCCCAACTTCTCGTCTTCTTCACACTTTTAATCTCTTCCTGCACCCGGCAGACCTTGACCAGTATGGAAATCATGCGCCTGGAAGCGGTGGATCTGGAAGAGACCCTTACGCTGCGCGATGAATTGATGATGGCTTATTCGCTGACTTCCTTCGACGCCGCCGGGAAAGCCGTGGCGGTAAGCTACGGGAGCTGGGGGATCGTGGAGGCAAAAACCGGGCAGGTTTTCCCGGAAAAAGATTTTCAATTCATTCAGATTCCGCTACCCAGAAATGGCAAAATCGTGGCGACGCTGGCGCTGGTGGAAGTGGACGACTACGCCCAGGCGCAGAAGACACTGGCCACGATCCGCAAGTACCACGATTTCATCAAAGTTCCGGCCGCACTGGCCGAGCTGGCCGACGTGGCGTTGACGCCTCTAAAGTACCTCTCGCTGGGTCTTACGGCAGCGGGGGTAGGTTTTCAACTGGCCGACCGCCTCGACGCCGACGATATTCTTGGCCAGAACAGCGCCGAGCTCGGGTACCGGAAAGCGGTGGAAAATCCCTTGTGGAAAGTACCTCTTACCTTTAAGGATTCGCATTTGAAAAGCAGCTTTCACTATGAGTTATCGTACGAGCTGCGTTCCCAAACGGTTCAGGTAAAGCGCCGGACCCGGCCCAAATCGTGACGGGAATCTTTCATCTGGCAGCGAAAGCCCGTAACTTTGGCGTTTGGACAATATTTGAACTGCCGGGCGGTTTACTATACATTTCATAAGCAGCGCCGGAATAGCTACGTTTTTACAAAAGAATGATTAAAAATATCTGGTCGGTAGCAGGAGTTGTCGCCGTGATGGCCTCCTGCCAGACCACCGCCCCACCCACCCAGCAGACCAAGCCTGCCGCACCCAAACAACCCGTGTTGGTAGAAATCGGCGACGAATCGTTCAGTCCCGATGCTTTTTTCCAGTCATTTACCAAAAACCGCTTTTCGGCGGATTCGGCCAAGTCGCTGAGCGCGGCGGAGTACTTTGAGGTTTACACCAGCACCAAACTGAAACTGCTGGGAGCCCAGGCGCAGGGCCGCGACACCACCAGTGATTTTAAGGAAGAAATCGCCTCGTATCGCGAGCAACTGGCTGCGCCTTACCTGAGGGATGACGAACTCGTGACCGAACTTACGCAGGAAGCCTACAACCGCCTCAAGCAGGAAGTCAGGGCGGCACACATCCTGGTGGCCGTGCCGGAAGAAGCCTCACCCGCCGATACGCTGTCGGCCTACCGGGCGGCGGTAGCCATGCGGGGGCGGCTGCTGGAAGGCTCGGACTTCAACGACATGGCAGAGAAGTTTTCCAAAGACCTCACGGCAAAAGACAACAAAGGCGACCTGGGGTACTTTACGGCCTTCCAGATGGTTTATCCTTTTGAGAATGCGGCTTACCTTACGCCGATTGGGCAGGTTTCGGAACCCGTGCGGACGAAGTTCGGCTACCACCTTATCAAAGTCCTCGACCGCCGTCCGGCGCGCGACAAACTGCGGGTGGCACACGTGATGATTCAATTGAAGCCGGATTTTTCCAGCGAGAAAAAGAAAGCCGCCGAACAGCGTATCAGGGAAGCCTATAATCGTTTGGAAAAAGACGAAGCCTGGGAGAAAATCGTGCAGGTGTATTCCGACGATTTTCAGTCGCGGCAGGCGGCCGGGCTGCTGCCGCTTTTTGGCGTGGGCGAAATGATGCCCGAATTCGAGAAAGCTGCCTACGGTCTGGATAAAGTAGGTGAATACTCCCAACCCGTCGAGACTCCCTACGGCTGGCACATCATCCGGCTGGTCGAAAAGCGTCCGCTGGAATCGTATGCCGTGATGGAGGCTTCGTTGAAGCAGAAAGTACTGACCGACAGCCGGGGCGAAACGATCAGGAAAGCCTTTACCGACCGCCTGCGCCGGGAGTACGAGATCAGCGAAAATCCCGACGCCTGGAGCGAAATGCTTGAACTGGCCGACAGCACGCTGCTGGAAGGAAAATGGAAACTACCCGAAACCTTTTCGGCGGACGTGGAGAACCCGATGCTTTTCACCATCGAGAAAGCGGCCGCCACGAGCAAAGATTTTCTGGAATACACCAGGAACCGTTTGAAACCACGCCCGAAGGGGGCCGATCCGAAAATCGTTTTGCGGACCTATTACAACGATTTCCTCAACAAACGACTCCTGGAATACGAGCGCGACAATCTGGAAACCAAATATCCCGAATTCAGGACGCTGATGAAAGACATCCGGGAAGGTGTGTTGCTGTCGCAGGTCATGGAAGAGCAGGTCTGGCAGCGTTCGCTCGACGATTCGCTGGGACAGGTCAGACTCTACGAGCAGAATATCGATCAGTACAAGTACCCCGCGCGGGCTTTGGCCACCGTGGTGGAGGCACAGGACACGGCCACCCTGAATCAGGTGATGAGCACTTTGGCGGAGCCGCCTTATCTCCTGCGGCTGAAGAGCGAGGAAATAGTATTTGAAGAAAATAAAACGGAGTTTACGGCGGCACAACTGAACACCCTGTACCTGCTGGCGGCTACCATGAAGAAGAACGCTGACTTTGTGGTGGAAGTCGCCGGGGCACGGACCCCCGAAGAAGCCGACACGGTGTCGGCGGCGCGGATAGGCCGGGTGGTGCGCTACCTCAACGGGCAGGGCATCCCGATTACCCGGATCATGGAGAAAGACTACGGGTCCTTCCGGCCCGTGCCTGATCCCAATCGCAACCGCCGCGTAAGTTTTCAGTTTTTCAGTCGTTCAAGAAAGGACCTGGAACGCGTCATGAACCTCGACGCACCCGGCAGCGTTAAAATCAGCAGCGGGTACTTTGCTCAGGATCATGCGTATTTCAGGAATGCGGCCTGGCAAGTTGGAAAGCAGACCGTCGATCTGCCGGGCCGTAGAGTCGCGGCGATCGAAATCGAAAAAATTGAGGAGCCGCGCACCAAAACATTTGCCGAAGCGCGGGGCTCGGTCATCAATGCCTACCAGCGAATTCTGGAAAAACAGTGGCTGGATACGCTGAAGCAGAAGTACCCCGTGAAGGTCAATAAAGCGGAACTGGACAAGCTGACGCGGTAATTGACTATCAACTAACGGCTGACGGCTCAAAATAAATTCTTTGCTGGTGCGCCAGCCCGGTGGTGCGCCAGCCCGTCTTCGGCTCCGCTCAGACTGACAGCCTATACTAGTGCGCCAGCCCGACCGGTACTTTGCCACTATGTGGCTTTGAAACTTTGAAACTCAAAAATAAACCATGAAAATAAAAACAACTTTTTTTCGCAACGCGCTGCTCCTTGCATTCGGCCTGATATCCACGCTGGGCTTCGGGCAGGGGCAAACGGGCATCAGCGTGGACAAGATCATTGCCCGCGTGGACAACTACTACATCCTGCGCTCCGAACTGGAAGAGCTTTACCAGAGCTACAAAGCCGAAGGCCAGCGTACACCTGAACGCTGCCAGCTGCTGGAATCCCTGATTATTAATAAAATGCTCCTGGCCAAAGCCGAAATCGACTCCGTAACGGTGGAGGAAGGCCGCGTGGACGAACAACTCGACGGGCGGATGAGCTACATGATTCAGCGCTTCGGCTCGGAAAAAAATCTGATGGAGGCCTACGGGAAGAGCGTGAACGAATTGAAGACCGAGCTGCGTCAGCAGGTGAAAGACCAGGCGATCGTCGAAACCATGCAGCAGAAGATCGCCGGCGATGTCAAGATCACGCCCAACGAAGTCCGCAAGTTTTTCAATACCATTCCCAAGGATTCCCTGCCTTACATTCCGGCGGAAGTCGAAGTAGGGCAAATCGTGCGTGTGGCGGCGGTGACCCAGGAACAAAAGGAAAAGCTCCGCAACCAACTTCTGGACATCAAGAAGAAAGCCGAAAACGGCGAAGACTTCGCTGTACTAGCGCAGATCTATTCCGAAGACCTTGGTTCGGCCAAGAATGGCGGTGACCTGGGATTTGCCAAGCGGGGCGCCATGGTGCCCGAGTTCGAGGGGGCGGCTTTGGCCATGAAGCCCAACGAAATTTCCAACATCGTGGAAAGCCAGTTCGGATTCCACCTCATTCAACTCCTCGAAACGCGCGGGGCCGAATACCACGCCCGCCACATCCTGCTGCGGCCCGACTACAACCGCGGGACTGACGTGACCGAAGCGACCCGCTACCTGGACAGTCTGCACGTGCTGATAAAAATAGACACGTTGACCTTTGCGGAAGCGGCCAAGAATGATTCGGAAGACAAATTGACGGCTGACGCGGGTGGCCTGATCATGGACCCGCAGACCGGCCTGACGCGGATTCCCCTGGATGCTTCGATGGACCCGGCCCTGTACTTTGCCCTCGACAGCATGAAAGTGGGACAGATCAGCGCCCCCATAGCTTACCGTACTGAGGACGGCCGCTCGGCCATGCGGATTCTTTACTACAAGAGCAAATCGGAGGGGCACACGGCCAACCTGCGGGACGATTACGAAAAATTATCCCAGATTGTGCTGGGCAATAAGAAAAACAATGCCCTCGAAGAGTGGTTCAAGAAAGCGGCGGGTGATGTTTTCATCAGCGTGGATGATGAATTCCAAAACTGTAGTATCTTCGGGCTTTCCCCAAAAGAGAATCAGTAGTTTTTAATTTTGAATGATAGAATGATAGAAATGATAGAATGACGGTTGGCCGCTGCCAAAGCATATGGCTTGCGCCTGCCTATTTTATTATTCACTCATTCACTCATTCACTCATTCTATCATTGAATCTAGTGAAATACAATTCCGACGTCGAGGCCGCTGAGGCGATGACGCAAGCGTACCAGAAACTCCGCACCGAAATCGGGCAGGTCATTGTTGGACAGGATAACGTAGTCAAACTACTGCTTACCGCCATTTTTTGTCAGGGACACTGCCTGCTGGTGGGGGTTCCCGGCCTGGCCAAAACGCTTTTGATTCAAACCATCGCTTCGTCGATGGATTTGAGCTTCAACCGCATTCAGTTTACGCCTGATCTGATGCCCTCGGACATTGTGGGTTCCGAGACGCTGGACCAGCAACGGAACTTCAAATTTCTGAAAGGCCCTGTTTTTGCCAACATTATTCTGGCCGACGAAATCAACCGCACCCCGCCCAAAACGCAGTCGGCGCTTCTAGAGGCGATGCAGGAATATTCGGTGACGGTGGCCGGACAACGCCACGACCTGCAGCGGCCCTTTTTCGTTTTGGCGACCCAAAATCCCATCGAGCAGGAGGGTACGTATCCGCTGCCCGAAGCGCAGCTGGACCGCTTCATGTTCATGATTTCGCTGGACTACCCCTCCTACGCCGAAGAGGTGAGCATCGTGAAAGCCACGACCACCGACGAGCGGCATTCCGTGCAGGAAATCCTGAGCGGACAGGACATTCAGGAGTTCCAGCATCTGGTGCGCCGCGTGCCCGTCACCGACAATGTGATCGAGTACGCCGTGAAGCTGGTGCAGAAAACCCGGCCCAATACCGAACTGGCCGCCGCCGACACCGCCAACTACCTCGAATGGGGCGCAGGTCCCCGGGCTTCGCAGGCGCTTATTCTGGCCGCCAAATGCAACGCGCTGCTGTCGGGCAAGTACTCCCCCGATATCGAAGACGTGCAGGCCGTCGCGCTGCCCGTGCTGCGCCACCGCATCGTCCGCAACTTCAAAGCCGAAGCCGAAGGCATTTCGGTGGATAACCTGATCGGGCGACTGGTTTAGTGAATGGAAAATGGATAAGTGATAATGGACAATTGTTCGGCAAGTCTTAGTCTGACCATTGACCAGTAAATGTCCGCAGACATTATTTATTTCAGGATTTGCGCTCGCCCTTTGAGGAAATCAGCGCAAATCTTTTCTTTTTATACCAATCCTCTAAACAAGTCGGGTAGATACGCCACGCAGCAGCCTGCCTCCTAACTTCCTAACCCTCTAAACAAATCAACAATTCAACACTTAAACAGTAACACCATGTCTATCATAGGAAAAAACTATATCGGCTTCTCACAATCCGCCGACAATGCCAAAACTTTTCAATCGTACGTTCCGGTAAGCGATTCACATTTATCCGAAGAATTCCACCCCGCCACGCCGGAGGAAGTGCAGCGGACGATGCAGCTCGCCGAAAAAGCCTTTGACGAGTACGCCGCCCTGCCCGCCGCCAAACGCGCCGATTTTCTGGTGGCGATTACCGAGGAAATCATGGCGATGGGCGACGAACTTCTGGAACGCGCCCACCAGGAAACCGGACTGCCCATGGGACGCCTGCAGGGCGAACGCGGCCGCACCGTTGGGCAGCTCACTCAGTTTGCCGACCTCATCCGCGAAGGTTCCTGGGTCGAAGCCCGGGTAGATACCGCCCAGCCCGACCGGCAGCCCGCGCCCAAGCCGGACCTGCGCAAAATGCTCGTTCCCATCGGGCCTATCGTAGTGTTTGGGTCGAGCAATTTTCCCTTTGCCTATTCGATTGCGGGCGTGGATACCGGTCCGGCGCTGGCCGCCGGCAATCCCGTCATTTTGAAAGCACACCCGGCACACCCCGGCGTCAGCGATCTGACGGCGCAGGCCATCGTGAAGGCCGCGAAGCGCACCGGCATGCCGGATGGCGTCTTTTCGATGCTCTACGACGACGGCTACGAGGTAGGCACGGCACTGGTGCAACACCCGCACACCAAGGCGGTGGGCTTCACCGGGTCGCTGAAAGGAGGCATGGCCCTCTACAAAATGGCGCAGGAGCGCGACGAGCCGATTCCCGTTTTTGCCGAAATGGGCAGCGTGAACCCGGTCGTGATCCTGCCCGATACCCTGACCGCGCAAACCGACTCGCTGGCCAAAACGCTGGCGGGGTCGGTCACCCTGGGGGCCGGACAGTTCTGTACCAATCCAGGATTGGTGTTCACCGTGGAGTCGCCGGCTTTAAAAGAATTTGAGGAAAAGTACGCCGAAGAGGTGGGCAAAGTCACTTCCATGACGATGCTGACCGAAGGCATCCGCCAAAACTACTTCAAGCTGCGCGACGCCGCCCTGGCTGAGCCGGAGGTGGAAACGTTGGTACTTTCCGACGAGAAAGTGGAAGGTGAAAACCAGTCGCAGGCATCCATCGCCCGCGTGAGCGGCAAGGCGTTCATGGACAACCCCAATTTGCACGAGGAAGTCTTCGGTCCGTTCTCGCTGCTGGTCGTGTGTAAAGACATGGAGGAACTACAAGCCGCGCTCTGGCACATTTCGGGCCAGCTTACGGCTTCCCTGATGGCCGACGCCGACGAAGCCGCCAGGTACCCGCAACTGCTGCGGCTGCTTTCCCGCCGGGCGGGTCGTTTCATCATGAACGGCGTCCCCACTGGTGTGGAGGTCTGCCCCGCGCAGCACCATGGCGGACCGTTCCCTTCCACCACCGACTCTCGTTTCACCTCCGTGGGCCGAGATGCCATCCTGCGCTTCGTGCGTCCGCAGTCTTTTCAGGATTGGCCGGACAGCCTCCTGCCCGACGAGCTGAAAAATGCCAACCCAATGGGAATCTGGCGGCTGGTCAATAATGAGCAGACGAAGGAAGCGATTTGAGTTGACTAAGTACCTCCCCGAACAAGCCCCGGATAAAAAAATCCGGGGCTTGTTGTTTTATAAGCTACCTGATGGTGAAAAAGCAGAACTAATTACTTAATCCGGCCAAATCACTTATTTTGCCAATCATTTGGTACCTTGCGGGCTATGCTGAACTGGCTTTTCAAAACCCCGTCCCTACCGCTCGATCTGTCTTTTTTGGGCGCGGATATGCACTCGCACCTGCTGCCGGGCATCGACGATGGCGTTGGCGATGCGCAGGAGGCCGTGGCCATGATCCGGCAAATGAAAGCTTACGGCTATCACCACCTCATCACCACGCCCCACATTATATGGGATTGCTACCGCAACACGCCCGCCACGATTGCCGAGGGACTGCAGACCGTGCGGGCGGCCTGCGCCGAAGCGGGGCTGGACATTCAGCTCGACGCGGCGGCGGAGTACTTTCTGGACGAGCATTTCAGTGAATTGCTCAGCGCCGGAGAGCCGCTACTCACCCTGCCCGGCAAGCGGGTGCTGGTGGAACTACCCTACACCACGCCGTTGATGAACACGCCGGAAATCCTTTTTTCCATCATTGGCCATGGCTACCAACCCGTTTTGGCGCATCCCGAACGCTACGCTTACTACCACGCCGATCCCACCATATTTCAAAAACTCAGCGATCAGGGCTGCGAATTACAGCTCAATGCCCTCTCGCTGACCGGGCACTACGGGGAAGGCGTAACACGGACCGCCGAGTGGCTGCTGAAACATCGACTCGTCACTTTTCTCGGTTCCGATGCCCACCGTATCAGCCACGTGGAGCAGTTGAAAAAATTGACGAAAAGGAAAGACCTGAAAGATTACCCTTTTCAAAATTACAAATTGTCACCAAAGGGCATATAGAATAGTACTTGTCGAATATTTTATAAAAAAAACAAGACGATTTTAGGAGAAGTAAAAGATTATCCTCTTACTTTGAATAAACTTTGGTGCTCTTCCCTCAGAGAACCACTATCGGGAGAAACACTTCCCGGCATTGGCCCGCCAAAGTTTAGCGTTGCTGTACACACATTCGAACAGTTTCTTTCATAAGTTAGCAACGAATATATTTATACCGCATCCCCTACGTATGAATTTTGACCGCACCCGCAAACCGAGTTTTGCCATTCTTTTGTTGATCAGCGTAAATTTTCTTTTTTGTTCGCTGCAATCCTGCGTCTCTCCCAAGTCCATCGTTTATTTCCAAAGTGATTCGCTCCGCTATTCGGTGGACAGCATCCGGCAATCCTACACTCCTACGATCCAGCCCAATGACCTGCTGTCTATTGTCGTCGGTAGCCTGAATCCCGAGTCGGACGTTATTTTTAATGTTCCCAATCAATACACCACCTCAGCGATGCGTTACGGCAATACCGGCGGTGGTTCAGGACAAAGCCTGGGGTATCTGGTCGATAGCGATGGCAACATCGAAATGCCCATTGTGGGCAAGATTCGCATTCAGGATTTGAAGACGCAAATCGCCGCCGACACCATCCGCCGCCGTCTGCTTACCGTGCTGCGTGAACCCACGGTCACCATGCGCTCCCTTAACTTCAAGGTGTCAGTACTGGGGGAGGTAAGCAAACCTGCCATCTATGTGATTCCCGATGAGAAGATTACCCTGCCCGAGGTGCTGAGCCTGGCGGGTGACTTAACGATTTACGGTCGTCGTGACAACGTCACGGTGATTCGGGAGGAGAACGGATTACGCGAATTCGCTAAAGTCGATCTCACCTCCCGCGACATATTTAGCTCTCCCTATTATTATTTACATAAAAACGATGTGGTGTACATCGAACCTGTCGAAGCCCGGACCACTTTTACTGACCGCCGCCTCCAGTTGCTTCCCCTCTTTATAAGTATTGTTTCCACCGTGGGCCTGATCGCTATTAACCTGACGCGTTAGGATCTTTCGATTCCTATTAAGAAAACCAAAACCAGATCCCAAGAACGTAGCACTATTCAATGCAACACGAAGAGTATTTTGAACAGGAAGAATCGGATTTCAATTTGCGGGAGTACATCAGCCGTTACCTGCGCTATTGGTATCTGTTTCCGATTTTTGTGGTCATCGCTCTGACGGCCGCTTACTTTTATTTACAAACCACCCAGCCTGTCTATTCTACCACCGCTACACTGCTCATTAAGGACGAGCAAAAAGGAATGGGTGGTGGCACTGAGGATTTGCTGGCCGAATTGGGACAGTTTAGTGGCAATAAAATCCTGGAAAACGAAATTGAAGTGCTTTCCTCCCTCACCCTGATGGCGCAGGTTGTCGAAAACCTGGGGTTAAACGTGGCCTATGACGCCAAGGATGGATTGCACATGGTCGATCTCTACAAGGCGACCAATGTAGTGGTAAAGCCCGAGGTTCTGAACGCCTACGCTTATACCGAGCCTTTGCTGATCCATATTCAGGACGCCGGACACTTCCGCTTCAATGACGAATCGAAAGTTTATTCTTTTGGGCAAAAGTTTACCAATGCCTGGGGGGTATTCACCGTCTCGCGCGCCGATAGTATCGAAGACCGGGGGTTTAACGACATCCAGGTGCATTTCCGCGACTTGGCTAGTTTAGCTGAGAGCTTTCAAGGGCGCCTTTCAGTGCAACAGGGCAACCCCAAAAGCACGGTACTTAATATTTCGTTGGAAGATACTTCCCCGCGACGGGCCCGCGACATCCTCAATAACCTGCTCGATGTGTACGTACAGAGTAATCTTAACGACAAGAACCGCGAAGCTTCCAATACCCTCGAGTTCATCGGGAGCCGACTGGAACTAGTGACCGGCGAACTAGGTGATGTAGAGGGCGAAGTAGCTTCCTACAAGCGGTCCCAGGGATTAACGGATATTGGAGCTGAGACGCAGATTTTCCTCGAAAATATTCAGGAAAACGATACAAAATTGAATGAAGTCAACACCCAGATGAGTGTGTTGGAAAGTGTGGACCGTTACATCGAGGCCAGTGGTGAAGGAGCCATTGCTCCCGCGACCTACCTGATTAACGACCCGGTGCTGGTGTCGTTGCTCACTCGCTACGCCGACCTCAAGCAACAACAGGAGCGTTATGTCCGCACCGTTCAACCGGGAAACCCCCTGCTCGAAACCGTGAACTCCCAACTCGCCAACACCCGGCAGTCCATCAAGGAAAACCTGCAAAACCTACGTCGGGGACTGGATATCACCAGGCAAAATCTGGCTTCGGTCAATTCTCGCTTCTCTCAGGGGTTACGTTCCATTCCGCAGAAAGAGCGCGAGTATGTCGGCATCAAGCGGCAGCAGACGATTAAAGAGAATCTTTACCTTTACCTGCTCCAGAAGCGCGAAGAAACCGCCCTCGCCTACGCCTCTACTGTTACCGACAGCCGTCTGCTTGATGCGCCCAAGACCTCCTACCTACCAGTTAAACCTAAACGTTCCATAATTTGGCTGGGTGCTGTAGCTGCCGGGATTATTACACCCCTGCTGTTGATTAACCTACTCTTTCTGCTCAATAATACCGTACAGCGCCGCGACGAAATCGAAGCCGCCACCCACGCTTCCATACTGGGAGAAATTGGCATGCTGGCCGGGACCAAAGGAAGTGAGGACACGATCATCCAGATGACGAGCCGCTCCGCCGTGGCCGAGCAGTTCCGTGCCCTGCGCACCAATCTGCAGTACCTGGGCGACGGTACCTGCCGTGTCCTGCTCTTTACTTCATCTATCGGCGGGGAGGGCAAGAGCTTCGTGACGCTCAATCTGGGGGCTAGTCTTGCCTACGCCGACAAAAAAGTCATTATCGTGGGACTCGACCTTCGAAAGCCCTCCCTGCACCTACGGCTCGGTATCAGTAATGATCGCGGGGTGACCAACTACCTCATCGGCCAGGGGAAATTGCCCGATCTTATCCAGAAAACAACCGTTCATCCCAATCTTAACATCATGGCGAGTGGCCCTCTGCCGCCCAATCCTTCCGAGTTAATTAGTAATGGTCGCCTACCCGGTTTGATCGACGAACTTCGCCAACAATACGATTATGTGCTTTTGGATGCCCCTCCTTTTGGACTAGTTACCGACGCCGCCCTCATTGCTGAGTGCGCTGATGCTACATTATACATTGTGAGATACAACTATACCTTACGCGCCCACTTGCGCGATATTGCCGAATTACAGAAGGCTCAGCGGTTCAACAATTTGAGCCTTATTTTCAATAGTGTAAATTATGGAGCAGGCTATGGTTACGGATATGGAGGATATGGTTACGGCTATTATGAAGAAGACAATGATGGACAACGCAAACAGATTTTAAATCGGGTAAAAAAAATATTAGCAAAGAAATAAATATTAATAATAAATTATATTCCTAATATTTAAACTAGGAAATTTAAATATTGGCTAAGAATTATAGAAGGGTATTTTTCTGAGAAAACTTGTCCTGCATGCGGATGCGATGAAGTTCAATTAGTGGATAGGAAATATATCACTAATAGACTATTCAAATGCAAAAAATGTTTATTGCAATTCCGTCATCCAAAAGATAATGAGACATTTCAAAAAAAAATCAGAAAGGGTACGAGCAAGATGATAACATAACGACAAAATTACAGTCCGATGAAGAGTTAGAAGTCCTTAAACAGAGCAACTTTAATAACAAAAATATTAAGTTGTGGAGCGTTGTTGTTAGTATATTATTTAGTAACATCGCTCCAAATGATATTTCTATATTGGATTACGGATCAAGTTGGGGATATCAATCGTTCCAGTTTCTTAAAGAAGGATATAATTGTTCAAGTTATGAAATATCTAAACAGAGAGCAGAATTTGGTAATAATAAACTAAGATTAAATATTCAGACAGACGAGCAATCGCTTCCAGAATTCAATGATATCTTTTTTTCTTCGCATGTTATTGAACATGTTCCATCCCCTAGTAAGATGATAAAATTAGGAACAAAATTACTTAAAGAAAACGGCTATTTTATTGAAATTTCCCCAAATGGGAGTTAAGATTTTAGAAAAAAGTATCCTGAAAGATTTCATAAACTTTAGGGCGAAGTTCATCCGAATTTATTAAATGATGATTTTTACAACACTATAATTTTAAACTATCCATATATATTAGCGTCATTACCAAATACTAATTTTTACAGGGGGGTGAAAATGGGATAAAGTAAGCCAAGTAAAACTCGACTTATCTGAATCTCAGCTAATTGTAATTGCTTGTATTACCAATGTATGAAAGATACAGAGTAGTAAGCCCGAAAGTATAATTAATTAAAATTATTATACTAAGTTAAATTTACAAAATGAAACTATCGACTAAAGATTTTTAAAAAAAAACACAGTCCCAGCTGTTACTTTCTTTTTTTGAAAACGTATCAGCAAAATGTGTCCAAACTCTTTAGAAAAGGAAATCAGAATATCCCGACTAGCCCGATTTAGTTTTCCTATGTTGTCCTCATGTTGATTACACTATTTTCCTTGATACCATAATTAAACTACGATTTAGTAACAGGAATGGATGATAGCCGACCAAGCGCAAGTAAGAATTGGGTCAAGCGGTTTTGCAGCAGACGATGGACCTAACCTTAAGCGTGAATATAAGAGCCCAATGGAGTTTGTGAATTATTTCCAGCGGCACAAGAAGGTGTTATTGACGAAACTTTGTAGAAGAGAAAGCATCCAGGTGAAGAGTTAGAAATACAATGTTGGAAATAATCACATACTGTTAAAACGATAGTCATCTCCACACCCAGTTGTTACATCCAAAATGTAATAAGCCGCTAGGTGGGCCACAGTCACAATTATCTTTTGCTCAAAAGATAGTTTTAGCGTAAAATGATAAATTTGAAAAACCATACCAGTCAATTAGATCTGGCTGTACGATATTATTAGAGCAGATATAATGTCAGAGGTTTTGATTTTTGAAAAGAAAGTTGGAAGGTATAGGGTATCTGAATCAGAAAATTTGAACAATTAGGATTTGTTTACGAAGCAATTACAGTATATGAGCCATTGATGGCGTGTCGCACTATCAAATTTTATTCATCTGAGAATATTGAATCTACAAGTGTAGAATATAATGCGATTTTGGGAAGGAGAGAACTGGATTGTAAAACTTGTATCAGAATTTCTAACTAGTTATATCGGCCCAGTGTACATGCTTTAGCTACATTGTAACTTTTATGCACTTATTATATACAGTTGCATAATTATGCTTGCTGACAAGAACAGAGAATGTATGTATGAATAGCACAATTTTCTAAATTCTAATAATGTCAGAGTTGTATTATAATTTGTTCTCCCAATATTTCTATAATCATTTTAATAAATGAGTTAGTAAAATCTAAATACTGGCCAGATATATTCTAATTTTATTATTTATAAAATTAGAATATATCTTTAGGTTTTTAATTCAAATAGCTCAGTAATTTACTAGGTATAGACATGGAATTTCAATCATTAGAAAAGACAGGACCATTATATATAACTAGATTTATTGCATCATTTGCTGTCTTATTATTTCACTTTTTACCAAAAGGAGAATATTCAACAAATTCAATAATAACTAAATTTGGTGAAGCGGTAAACTATTTCTTTTTTATTTCTGGATTTGTAATGATTATTTCAAATCAAAATTATTTATTGGGCGAAAGAAAAATTGATTCAAGTTATAGGTATACATTTTGGATTAAAAGATTGGCAAGAATATACCCATTATATATATTGTCTCTGTTAATATGTATTGCTTTTAATTATTTTATCGAAGAATTTGATAAAAGTATATATTATAGAGTTTGGCCTGAAATACTTGGTGTTCAACGCTGGTTGTACGCCGGATCGATAAATTTTCCAGGCTGGACAATATCATGTGAATATTTTTTTTATATGCTTTTCCCTTTATTATTTTCTAAACTCATTTATAAATCAAATAAATATATTATTACATTTGGCACATTATTTTGGTTGATTAGTTTAGTTACTACATATCAACTTGGGATTATTTTGTCAAAAAACATGATTGGAACATCTCTCATTATAAAAAAATTAATTTTAAGTTTATACAATCATCCAATATTTAAACTTTCAATATTTGTTACAGGAATGATTTGTGGAAAATATTATCTATTTACAGTAAAAAAAATACCAGCAAGAATGTCAAATATTTTGTGTATAGTATCTTTAATAATGATAATTGGAACAATTTGGATAATTCCAAAAGAAAATCGATTATTAGAAGGTGGGGTATTGACACCAGTATATTTTGTATTTGTTATAAACTTATGCAATTTAAGTATGAGACCAAGGAAATTACTTAATAATAAAATTTTTATTTTGTTGGGCGAAATAAGTTATGGATTATATATTCTTCAATTGCCAGTGTTGCTTTTCTTTGAGTATTATTTGAATAATAAAATAAAAGTTGATACAATAGGGCAATTTATAAATTATTTTATACTGTTATTTTTTTTCTCAACTATTATTTACTACATATTTGAAATTCCTGTGAAGAAAATACTATTGAAAAAGGTACAAAATAGTAATTTTCAATAGTAGATTTGTGAATTTTGTTAAAAAACACAAAGGGGATGAGTTTTGAAAGGCAGACACTGATTATATTTATTTAAATAATTAAATAATAATTTGAAAATATTTAACAAAAAATAAGATAATGAAAATACTAATTACAGGGAGTGCTGGTTTTATTGGCTATCATGTTGTAAAAAAATTCTTAGATTTAGGATTCGAGGTAGTTGGTCTTGATAATATAAATGATTATTATTCACCTCGTCTTAAGTATTTACGGCTTGGTGAATTGGGCATTTTAAGAGATAAAATAAAATGGTACCAAATAATAAAAAGTGTTTCTAGTATAAATTATCGTTTTATACGAATGAATTTGGAAGATAAACAACAATTATTTAGTTTATTTCAAGATGAATCATTTGATTATGTAATAAATTTAGCAGCGCAAGCAGGGGTTAGATACTCAATTGAAAACCCTGATGTTTATATGCAATCAAACATTGTTGGTTTTCATTATATACTAGAAGCCTGTAGGTATTTTCCACCTAAACATTTGGTACATGCATCTTCCTCATCTGTTTATGGTTCAAATGCAAAGATTCCCTTCTCTGAAGATGATAAAGTTGATTCTCCGATGAGTCTCTATGCTGTTACCAAAAAAAGTAATGAGTTAATGGCTCATGCATATAGTCATCTTTATGGTATTCCAATAACTTGTTTAAGGTTTTTTACAGTATATGGCCCATGGGGGCGACCAGATATGGCACCAATGATATTTGCAAAGGCAATCCTGAACCATAAGCCTATAAATGTTTTTAATAATGGAGAAATGGAGAGAGATTTTACTTATGTAGATGATATCGCAATTGGGACGCAACGAGCTTGTCTAACAAAATTTGAAAGTGACTCAAACTATCGAATATTTAATATTGGAAATGGAACTCCAATAAATCTTCTCGAATTTATCGAGGAATTAGAGAAAAGGCTGGGAAAATCAGCTATAAAAATTTTTTTACCGATGCAGCCAGGAGATGTAGCAAAAACTTGGGCAAATAATGAGACCTTAAGTAATTACATTAATTATACTCCCCAATACACATTAAGTAATGGGATTATACATTTTGCGGATTGGTATAAAGAGTATCACAAAAATATATTTCAAGAGTAGCATTTTTAATTTATGCTTAAAATATTCATGATTATATAAATAATGAATGAGGTAAATATGATTAATAATATTCCCATTATTGTCTTAACTCCAATTAAGAATGAGGATTGGATTTTAGATACATTTCTTAGAATAACATCTCTTTTAGCTGACTATATTATAATAATAGATCAAAACTCAGATGATAATTCGTATGCGATACTTAATAAATACCCAAAAGTTATATACTTAAAGAATCTTAAAGAGGATTACAATGAGTATTATAGGCAAAATATTCTAATTGAAAAAGCTAGAAGCATAATTGAAGGAAAAAAAATTCTTTTAGCACTAGACGCGGATGAAATTATTCCTTTAAGTTGTATTGAATCTCCTGAATGGAACTATATTAGTCAGTTAGATGAGGGGACAAGATTACTTTTTAAAAAGCCTGATGTGCTGCCAGGTGGAGAAACTTACTTAAATTATTCGAATTATTTTTTGATTGGATATATGGACGATGGTATGCCACATGCTGGACAAAAATTTCATAGTCCTCGCGTACCACCTGGTAGAAATGAATATAATGTAGAATCTATTTCTTTTTTACATCTTGCTATGATAAGGAAAAGTGAATATCAATCAAGACAAAGGCTATATTCAATATTAGAAAATATTAATAAGAGTAGCACATTACGAATAAGATATCGAAAATATTCAAGGACTTTTCAAAAAATTCGTTATTCCAATTTTCTTAAGAATATTCCAGAAAATTATATTTCCGATTATGAGAAAATAGGATTTTTTATAAAAAAAATTCGCTCTACTGAACAAAATAACTATAATAAGCGAATTTTATTTGAATTTAAAAAATTTGGTACAAAAATGTTTTGGATGGAAGATATTTGGTATGTGGATTATAGCTCCATCAATGCTGATTTGGGTAATATTTATCGCGAAGATATTAAATATCCTCCCTTAATTCTTTCAATTCTTAGAGAATTTTTTATTATTACATACTCTTGGGTAGTCAAAATAAAAATCCTGATCATTAAATCAAGATTTAGATTAAAATCTATTTACTATTTTAACTCTTAATTTTAGATTGCCAATTATTTGATATTAAAATTCAGATAACAATATTGTAGAATGCCTTCATTAACATGAAAGATAGATTATGAAAGTTACACAGATTTCTATTGGTAGATTCCATCACTTCCATTTAGCAAGACAGTTGGAAAGATTTGATTTACTTCAAACAATTTATACTGGTTATCCTAAATTTAAATTGAAAAATGAATTTGGCATACCCAATTCTAGAATAAAAACGTTTCCATGGATTCATGCTCCATATATGAAAAGAGGAGCTATTTACCTAAATAGGTTTTCATGGTTGAACAAAGAGTGGGAATGGATCGATAAACAGTCGTTAGATAAATTTGTATCTAGAAA
Organism: Persicitalea jodogahamensis; assembly: GCF_014651615.1. Taxonomy (GTDB): domain Bacteria; phylum Bacteroidota; class Bacteroidia; order Cytophagales; family Spirosomataceae; genus Persicitalea; species Persicitalea jodogahamensis. The sequence goes on from NZ_BMXF01000001.1 coordinate 1,966,696, forward strand.
TATATCACATCCCACGATTCTAATTGCTTTATCTGGAAGTGGTTTATCTTCAGGATTAAAGAACCAAATTTTAGGTGGAAAATATATATGTGATAGAGGATCTTCTCATATTAGATTTCAAAATGAAATTTTAGAAGAAGAATACAGAATATGGGGTTATAAATTCAAAGGCATTGATCCTCGGGTCATTGAAAAGGAAGAGAAAGAATATGACGCTTCAAATCAGATTACAGTTCCTTCGGAATTTGTGAAGCAATCATTTATTTCTATGGGAGTTCCTGCAACAAAACTCAACAAAATACCTTATGGGGCAAATCTTGAAAGATTTAAAAAGTTACTTAAAACCCCTTCTGATAAATTTCGAATTTTGTGGGTTGGTAATGTGAGTATACGGAAAGGGTTCTTATACGCACTAGAGGCATTTCAAAATTTTAAGCATCCTTTGAAAGAATTTATAGTAATTGGGAATCTAGAAAATGAGGTAAGATATCTGATCAAAAACCGAAACCTTACTCATGTTAAATTTTTGGGCACTGTGCCTAACTCAAAATTATCCGAATTTTACAGTACAGCTCATGTATTTGTCCTTTCCAGTATTGAGGAAGGATTAGCAATGGTAATTGGAGAAGCATTGGCCTGTGGTTGTCCTGTCATTGCTTCTACTAACACTGGTGCACACGATCTTGTAAATGACGAGGTTGAAGGGTTTATTGTACCCATAAGGTCTGCTGATGCGATTTTAGAAAAGTTTGAAATTTTGGCTGCTGATAAAATGATATATGAAAGTATGTCTAATGCTGCAATATTGAGGGTTGAAAAGCTTGGGGGCTGGAATACATATGGCAATTGTTTCAAAAATTTAATTAGCAAACTATAATCCTAAGTTTTTTAAGAATAAATAAATTACATATTTAATTTGAATATGTATTGATCTAATGTCATCTACAAACAGAATTATTTCTGGCAGTGCCGCATCTTGGGCCCGTATAGTTATAACGCTCATCAGTCAACTGGCCTTTGTGCCTATATATTTGACCCATTGGGAAGTTAGCACATATGGTGTTTGGTTAGCAATTCAATCTATGATATCTATTCTGTCAACTCTTGACAAAGGTTATCAAAATTATTTAGGTTTCGAATTTTTACGTTGTGGTAGGGAAAACATATTGGAACTTAGAAGATTTTTGTGGTCTGGATCATTAGTTGGAGTATTACTTGGCTTCGTTCAGATTATTGTGATTTTGCTTTTATTCGCGACGGGAAGTTTGAATTTGATTTTTGGAGGAGTAAATGGTATTGATACACATACGGTGAGGATTGCGGGTTATGTACTACTTTCGCAAAGTATTTCGTGGCTAATTAGTGGAAGTATAAGTTCAATTATGGGCCGAGCATTGGCTGTTTATGGTTACTATCCTCGAATGTCTTGGTGGGGAGTAGTTTCATCGATTGTTACTACTACTTCACCTATTATTTCAGTACTGTTGGGTTACGGATTGTTTGTTACTGGCTTAGTATCTGCTGTTGTAACATTAATTTATAATATACCTCTATACATTGATATGATTAGATTACTCAAAAAAGAGAAGGTTTACTATATAATTCCTTCTTTGCAACTTGGTTGGAAAACCTTTGTAGCATCCCTAATACTTTCCGTGAAAGACTTACTAGAGAATTTCCGTCAGCAGGGTGTTCGATTAGTTCTTACACCATTAGTTGGTGCTGTTGGGATCGCTACTTTTTCTACAATTAGAACTGGTTCAAACGTTGCATTACAAGGCCTAGGAACAATAACAAATCCATTACTGCCTGAGTTAATGAACTTTCTACATAGAAGGGACCAAATAAAAATAGATGCATCATTTGCAGCTATTTGGATTGTTGTTATTGTGCTGTTAGCTCCTGGTATTGTTATTTTGCAAGCAATAGCTCCTGAATTGTATAAAATTTGGGTGAAAAATGAAATAGCTTATGACCCATATCTACTGGCTACTTTGTCGCTAGGTGTTTTGGTATATGCGCAATCACAACCAGCAATGGCGATTATTAGAGGTAATAATATATTGAGGCCTCAATTGTTTATATCCATAGTTGCGGTATCAGCATTATTTATTTTACTTTTTATTTTAGTACCTTACCTTGGACTTCCTGGCGCAGGTGTGGCACTATTAATTTCCGAGTTAGTAGCTACCCAAGGCTATAAAATTGTAGCAAAAAGATGGCTTTTAAATAATGGTTTAAAATGGCCAATTAAAACTTCTTTAATTTCTAGTTTCTCGATACTGACTGCTGGGATAGCTACGATTTGTCTTTCTAGATTTTCAGATTATGTAGTCCCAATTGTCTTGATTTCAATAATAATCTTATTATTGAACAGTATTTATTTTTGTATGAATTTGCCAAAGTTAATCTTAATCAAGTTGAGGGGAATGATAAATAAATAAATTAAAATGGAAACGATAGGTCCTCAAATTTCAATAATTACACCCGTATGGAATGGTATGCCATTTATAGTTGAATGTATAAGTTCTATCTTAAATCAAAAACTTCAAAATTGGGAATTATTGATTAGTGACGACGGTTCTACAGATGAATCACGTCAATATCTGAAAGAAATTAGTGATAAAAGAATTAAGGTTTACTTTCAAAAAAGTAATTTAGGTATTTTTGGTAATTTGAATTTTTTATTTTCTAAAAGTACGGCACCATTTTCTCAAATTTTATGCCAAGATGACTATTTTAACACTACGAATGCTTTGGATTTAATCCTTGAATATTGGAGAACAGCTCAAAACAATATCGGCTTTGTAAGATTCAACCATTGTCCATCTAATGTTAAGGGTCTAATTGGGTTTGAGAGTACTGTATTACCAAAGATAATTACCAATTCTAATTCCGATCTTTTCTTTTATGTATTTGGTAATATACCAGGGAACCTTTCAAATATATCTGCGCGAACTGGAATAATTAAAAATTGTGGATGGTTTAATCCAAGCATACCTTATGCTGGAGATTTTGAATTTTGGATAAGAGCTTGTAAGTTGTATCATTTTGGTCTTGTAAGTGAGAATATTACTTTTATTAGACGGCATTCAGATGCGGCATCTAATTTTTTGAATAAAAATGGCGAATTAATTTCTCAAAGATTCCCAATTATCAATCGGTTGTACAACAATATAATTAGTGATAGCTCCTTGTTTATATTTAAACTTCATGGAACCTTGTGCTATTATTGTGCTGAAAAGGACACTGGATTAAAATGCTTAGTAAATGGAAACGTTAACTATTTAAAATCTCTAAGCAAAAACACGAAAACTGTTTCATTTTTGTTTCCAAAGTTTCTGAGAATATTTATTTTTATTATTTCTATAGGAGGGCGAGTTGGAAGAGTATACACTGCAAAAAATTTGATTAAATATTATTTAAAATAGTTGCATCCTTTTTTGGTATAATACTGTTAATAATTTTTAAAATTTGAATGATTTAAATTTTAAAAATCTAATCTATTCTTTTTCGTATTTTTTATATTCCACTATTTTTCTTAGCTTTTTTAAAACCAAAAAGTTTAAATACCTTACCGAATTATTGATTAGTGAATAAATGTATTAGGTTTGTATTTTGCAAGAATGATAGCGAAATATAAGCTTACCGACTACGAAGCTTTCCGGAAGTGCTGCGCAGAGATGAAAGAAGCTGACTGGCGTAAGAAGGACATATCGACCGCGCTTGGCCTGACCGAAGGCTGGGTCAGCCAAACTTTAAAGAAGTACCGAGAGTCAGGCGCTCAGGGGCCTTTGGCCTGGAAAGCCACCGGTGCCCTGCCTCGAATGACTACCGATCAATTGGAAAAGCTAGTGGAGGAACCTAAAAGGGGAGCACAGTACCACGGGTATAAGGGATAGATATTGACCCGACAGCGAGTTAATTCGTTGATTGAAAGAATATTCGATGTGAGCTATGACCCGACCCAAGTGGGCCTTATCCTGAAAAAGCTGGGATGGAGCTTACAGAAGCCTGTCAAGAAAGCTCGACAGCAAGATAAGCAAAAGGTCGAGCATTGTCGGGATGAGGTACTTCCAGGACAAAAAAAAAGCTGAGGATGAGAACAGGGTTATCCTATACATTGATGAAACAGCCGCGCGGCGGACCGTCTGCTATCTGCTGCCTTTCCTGAGCCGTACTTGGGCACCTTGAGGGTAGACGCCGGTCATCGAAGAGAAGGCGGGAAAAGAACAACTGAGTCTGATCGCCGCCTTGACTCCCAATGGCCGTTTATACCTCAGTGGGCATGATAGTGAAACGGTAGTTTACTTTCTGGAATACCTGTGCCGCAGGTACCGCAGCGAAGATCTGATAATCGTATGGGGCCACGATTCATCGCAGCTGGGCTGTTAAGGCATTTCTGGCCAGGAAGCCAGGTCGGGTGCACCTGGTTGCCTTACCAGGATATAGCCAGGAGTGGTCCGCCACCGCGGTTGAACCCCGTGCAGCTCCTGTGGAGCCAATTGAAGAGGGAACTGAAAAATCAGGTGTTCCTGAATTTGAAGGGTTTGGTAGAGGGAGTGGTGAGGAAAGTCAAGGAAATACGGAATGATGCGGAGCTTCTAACTTCTTTCTTCCGCAAAAAGGAGGTAGCGTTCTTTATAGACTAATTCACTAATCAATAATTAAAATATATAATGAAAATTCAAATACTGAAACCAGTTTTTTTATATAATTTTAAAAGATTTTCATGGCCTATATTGTTAATTGTGAGCTTTATTCAATTAGGAATTTGGCCTAGATTCGATAATTTTTTAGCGATAGTAATAATATTATTTGCATGGATAATCACATTATATTATATTCTAGATATAATTATTTTTAATCAATACCCAATCTCTTGTTTTATGCTTTTAGGATATAGTTTAACTCAATTCTATTTTCCACTATTATTTACAACGATAGAAGGCCATGAAGTAACAAATAATTTAATAGTTCCTAATTTGGTATTTATTCACTCTATCATTTGTCTAATTATTCTAATTATAGCACACAAAATATATCGTAAGATTTTAGGGAGTACAAAACTATTTAAAAATACGCAATTTAAATTAGTAAAATTAAATCTCTTCACGCCTCCAACAAATATTCAGGTATGGATTATGGGTTATGTAGGACTCATTTCTATGTTTTATATTTACTATTATTCACCATCAAATAATTCAGAAATCGATGGTGTCTCAGACAAATTCATTCAGGCAATTACTATATTTACATATGCACCTTTCTATTTGTTATTTAGTAAATTATATGGAAGGAATTTAAATATAACAACTAAAAAAATTATTTTCTTAGTTGCATTTGCAATTTTACTTTTTTTAGTAAGCTTGGGCAGAAACAGTAGAGGTGCCTTTATGTTTGGTTTTACAGCATTAGGATTTGGGTACTTTATTGGTCTTTTACTCTCAGTATTCTCGTCGAGAATAATTAATGCGAAAAATATAGTTTTAAGCACTGTGCTATTGTGGTTATTGATTAGCCCATTATCTGATATAGCCACTGCAATGCTAATTGTAAGGAATCAAAGAAATGATAGTGACAGAACTGAGTTATTGTTAAATACACTAGATAAATTTTCTGACAAAAAAGCTATATTTGAATATAATGAAAATAAAAAGGGGAATAATGACAAAAATGCCACTAAGTGGGATGAATATTATCTTGATAATATTTTTTTATCGAGATTTTGTAATTTGAAATTTAATGATTTAAGTTTAAATTTGGCAGAAAAGATGGGGTATATTGATCCAAAAATTACTGCCTATGCAATAGAAAGACCACTCGCGATTCTGCCTAATCCATTGATAAATATTCTTAATTTGGATATAAATAAATCAAAATTGCTTTCATTTTCATCAGGTGATTTTTTATTTCAGCGTAGTGGTGAGACAAATGCTTTAGGTTCGTTCCGAGTTGGCCATTTTGCGGGTTTTGGTATGGCATCATTTGGATGGTGGTATCTCCTTTTTTTGTTTATATTAATTATTCCAGTATATTTTCTTTGGGATATCTTCTATTTAAAACGCGACTCCTCTAAAATGACATTTAGTTTCTTAGGTCTGCTTTCATTATCAAATATTTTCTTGTACATCAATTTTGAAAATGTGTTGTATATTTTTCAATTCTTATTTAGAGGATGGATACAAGGTATTTTGTTATATTGGCTAATATTCCATTTTTCAAAAATTTTAGATACATTTTTTTTCCTAAAAAATGAAAAAAATCCTTTACATAGGAGATGATAAATTAAGCTCAACATCTCGTCACAGGTTTGAGGCTCTTAAAAGGCTAGGATATGACGCAATTATTTATAATCCAAGACAAAAGCTAAATATTTTTTTTTATTTTTCACTATTTAATTTTTTTCACTATCATACTGGATACTTTTTTCTTCAAAAAGTAATCAAAAAGTGGATAGAAAATATTCTAGCCATTTCCGGTAATATAGATTTGATTTGGGTGAATAATGGAGAGTTTTTCGGACCATCATGCTTGATCGCATTAAGGGCGAAAGGTTGTCCAGTAATATTGTATAATAATGACGATCCGTGTGGAGGGCGAGATGGTAATCGTTTTAGAGCTTTGAAGAAATCCATTCCTTTTTACGATCTGTGTGCAGTAGTTAGAGATATCAACATTATTGAATACTATAACTTAGGTGCAAAAAATGTTATAAGAGTATCTATGTCTTATGACGAGGTATACCATAAACCAGAATCATTTATTAAAAGATCGAATACTTCATATGTCTCATTTATTGGTACTTGGATGCGTTATGAAAAAAGAGATGAGTTTCTACTGTATTTAATTGAAAAAAAAATTCCTGTTACTATATACGGTGATCATTGGAATAAAAGTAAATATTATGACAAATTAAAAAATTATATAAAAGGACCTGCTATATATAACCAAGATTATGTTTCTGGCATACAGGGATCTAAAATATGTTTAGGATTTTTGTCTAAAGGTAATCGTGATTTATATACGAGAAGATCAGTTGAAATTCCTTTTATAGGAAGCTTATTTGTTGCAGAGCGAACACCTGAACATGAGAAAATGTACTTAGATGGGAATGAGGCTTTCTTTTGGTCCAATAAAGAAGAGTGTGCAAGTATATTAATTAAATTGTTATCTGATCATGATCTCATAGAAAAAGTACGGATAGCAGGTATGAAAAGAGTCAGAGATTTGAAAGTTGGTAATGAGGATATTTGCAAAGCTATACTTAATAATATTTTATAATTCATCTTGTTGTATACAAGAATTTCTGCAAGTTAGATTATTTATCATTGTATAAACGCATGAAGTTTGTAACTAGTATTCATGAGAACAAAATACAAACTATTTGATTGCGAAGCCTTCTGCAAGCGTAGTGTAGAGTTGAAAGATGCCGACTGGCGTCAGAAGGACATATCGGTCGCGCTTGGCCTGGCCGAGGGCTGGGTCAGCCAGACGTTGAGGAAATACTGGGATTTAGGCGCGCAGGGGCTTGTTGCCCGCAAGACCACCGGTGCTCCGCCCCGTTTGACCGCCGATCAGTTAGAAAGGCTGATGGAGGAACTTGAATTTGGAGCCCAGCACCACGGGTTTGGCGGAGAGGTCTGAACTCGTCAACGGGTGTACTGGGTGATTGAAAGGCTGTTCGGCGCAAGCTATAACCCAACCCAGGTGCGGCCTCCTCAAAAGGTTGGGGTGGAGACTGCAAAAACCGTTTAGGAGGGCTCGCCATCAAGACCCGTGGAATGCATAGCGGTGGTGAGAGGAGACGCTTCAGGAATAAAAAAAGCTGAGGATGAGAACAGTGTTATCCTTTTTGCTGACGAAGCCGCCTGCTATCTGGTGCCTTTCCTCTGCCGAACCTTGGCGCCTCGGGGTGCAAACACCCGTTATCAAGGAGAAGGCAGGCGAGGAGCACCTAAGTCTGATTGCGCCTTGTCACCCAACGGTCGATAGTATGTTGGGGGGAAAGAGCGAAGCTTTAAAGGTGAAGGCATAGCTGGTTTTTGCAGTACCCCTGCCGCAGGTACCGCAGCAAAAACTTGCTGGTTATGTGGGATGGAGCCAATATTCATTACAGCCAGGCAGTTAAGGATTTTCTAGCAAGCAGATCGGGGAGAGTGCATCTGGTTGCACTGCCGGGTTATAATCCAGAATTGAATCCAGTGGAATTGCTTGGGACCAGTGTAAAAAGGAATTGAAAAACTAAGTGTTCTTTGATTTTTAGTATCTGGTGAAAGCCGTAGTGAATAAGATTGGAAAGCTAAGGGAAGATGCGGATTTGCACATTTCTTTCTTTTACAAAAAGGATGTACCTATTTTACAAAGTAACCCACTCATCGATAAGTTAATGTAGCTTTATTTATTAAAACTAAACTACTCTTCGTATTGAGATTTTCATTTGTAAAAAAATCTTATCTGTAATAGTTTAATATATCGATATATTTTGCTTATTCGCGTTAACTATTTTCTAATTACTATGATTTTTATATCTTTTACAAATATTTATAAAAGATGTTCTCTTTTAAAGGATTAATATTTTTGATCTTAGATATTTATATTTAAAATGTTCATTAGTAAGTAATTTGTGGAATCTTAGATATTAAAATTTTAAGTTTTCGCATGAATTAGATTATTAGAAGATTTTAGCCAATAGTCTATCAGATAAATTTTTCCTCATTTGAGCTTAACCACTAGACGATGTTTGCTATATTGAATCACATTCCTTTTTTAAGATATTTATGTTTTTACTCAAAAGTATTTAATTTTTTTGAATAAAAATAATCACAATGAATATCCAATAAATTTTTTTACCGCAATATTTATACGATTTATAATTTTGAAGTTAATTGTCTTTGATTCTCATCCTGTACAATACAGAGTTCCACTTTGGGAAAGTCTCGCTAAAAAATTTGGTAGCGATTTTACGGTTATTTATGCATCTTCTTGTTCTGTTGATGGATATCTTGATTCTGGCTTTAATAAAAAAATATCATGGGATTTGCCATTATTGAATGGATATAGTAGCATTATTTTACATTCTGACAATGGAAAGCCGTTGTCAGGATGGAATTCATTAACAGGAAAAGGAATAAATAGCATTTTGCGTTCTATTAAACCTGATATGATATTCTTAACTGGAATGAATTACAGATTTGATTTTACTGCGCTTATTTTGGCATTTATTTGGAGAATTCCTGTATGTCTTAGATGTGAGACTCAGGACGAAGCGGTTGAGCGCTCTATTGTAAAATCTTTTTTCAGGACTATTTTATATAAAACAATTTATAAAAGATTTAGCTTAATATTTTATATTGGAGAATTAAATAAACAGCATTATTTAAAGCACGGTGTTTCTGAAAATATGCTTTTCCCAGCTAATTACTTTACTATTGATCGTTTTAAGGCCTTTTCAAACTTTGATAAAGAATTTCTTAGAAATAATTTACGTGAAAATTTGAATATTTCATTGTCAGATTTGGTTATTGGCTTTTCGGGAAAATTAATTTCAAAAAAAAGACCTGATATTTTATTTGATGCTATTCGATATCTACCATTTGAAATTCAACGAAAGGTTCACATTTATTTTATAGGTAGTGGTGAAATGGAAGATGAATTAAAGTCTAAAGCGGTTGAAATTCAAAATCTATATGGCATAAGGGCGCATTTTGCAGGTTTTGTAAATCAGTCCGAACTACCTGCCCACTATTTGAACTTAGATATTCTGGTCTTGCCTTCTCGAAAAAGGGGTGAGACATGGGGGTTGGTTGTTAACGAAGCAATGCAGGCAGGTTGTAGCGTAATCACAAGTGATGCAGTCGGTTGTAACGTCGACTTTAAATCATGGGAAAGATTCAGAGTGTTCAATGAGGGTGATGCAATAGACTTGGCATCTAAAATTACCTCCTTATCCTTTTTTGAAAGGGATTATTCCTGGGCATATTCAAGACTGAAATATTATTCGTTAGAGTCTTCGACAGATTCAATTTATAGTAATATTTTGAACTATTTTGCTGACTGATAAATTTTGAATTTTATTTAATGAATATTATTTTTTTTGCTCATCCTCCATTTCTTTCTTCACAAAGTATGCCGCGATATGCAAACTGGCTTTACAATGGTATGCTTTCACGAGGTCATAGTGTAAAGGTTTGGACAGCATATCCTCGGTTTTATTCTCTTCCAGTTCCTTTATCTTTAAAAAAATGGATGGGTTATATCGATCAATATATTATTTTTCCTATAGAGGTTAGACTGAGATTAGTTGAACTAAGATTGAATAATAATCAAAAAGATATTCTATTTGTTTTTACTGATAATGCATTAGGGCCATGGGTTCCCTTAACCAAGAAATTCCATCATATAATTCATTGTCACGATTTTCTTGCCCAATTTAGTGCCGCTGGTATGATTTTGGAAAACCCTACTTCCTTTAGTGGAAAAATTTATCAAAGATACATAAAAATGGGTTTGCGAAACGGAAAAAATTTTATTTGTATTTCGAAAAAGACACGGTCTGATTTATATCGCATTTTAGATTTTAAACCTAGTATTTCTGATATAGTTTATAATGGTTTAGTAGGTCACTTTTCACCCACTGACTCTCTCTTTGCCCGTAAAAAGATTTCCTCAATACTAAATTTAGATTTATCAAATGGATTTATTTTACATGTAGGGGGGAATCAGTGGTATAAAAACAGAATTGGAGTTGTAGAATTATATGATGCATGGAGGCATCTATCTTGTTTTAAACTGCCACTGTTAATGGTTGGCCCTAACCCATCAAAATCTCTGCTAAATGCTAAGGAAAATTCTAAATTTCAAAGTGATATTTATTTTTTAACTAATAGATCAGATAATTTCGTTTTACTTTCCTATCAAAGTGCTGCTTTATTATTATTCCCTTCACTGGCTGAGGGATTTGGCTGGCCCATTGTGGAAGCAATGGCATGTGGGATTCCTGTGATTACGACAAACGAAGCCCCAATGACTGAGGTTGCTGGTGATGCGGCTTTCTATATTAATCGACGTCCATTTGAAGATGATAAATTGAGCGATTGGACTTTGCAAGGTGCACATGTAATTGATCGTTTGCTTTCTTTAAACCAAAGTCAAAGAAAATTCCTAATCGCAAGTGGTTTGGAAAACGCTAAACGATTCGAATGTGAGTCCTCATTGGATAAAATTGAGAATATTTATAGATCTGTTACTAATTAAAAATGAAAGTTCTCAGAGTGATTCCAAGTATGAACCCCACGATTGGTGGCCCCTGTCAGGGTATTCGTAATTCTGTTCCTGCGATGGAACAATTGGGGGTGCATAATGAGGTAGTGTGTCTCGATAATCCTACCCAGGCTTTGAGTTGGGGAGATACATTCCCCGTTCATGCCCTTGGAGAGGGGCGCGGGCCATGGAGATATAATCCTGCCCTGTTTTCATGGCTGCTTACCAACTTTAAGCGCTTCGATGTGGTCATTATTCATGGGCTTTGGGTATACCCGAGTTATGCAGTTTACCGCTCGATGAGAAAATACTTTCAAAAAAAAGACAAGAAAACAAACCCACTTGTCTTTGTGATGCCACATGGCATGTTAGATCCCTGGTTTCAAAGGGCGGCGGGGAGAAAGCTCAAGGCGCTTCGAAATATTATTTACTGGAAGCTAATCGAGGGAAAGGTAATAAACTATGCGGATGGTGTACTGTTTACCTGCGAGGAAGAATTATTGCTGGCTCGAGAACCTTTCAGCCCCTATCGCCCCAAAAAGGAACTAAATGTAGGTTACGGGATCTTACCTCCACCCGAAGAAACTACCAATATGTATAGTGCGTTTAGAACTATATGCCCATCGTTAAAGGAGGAAAGCTATTTACTATTTTTGAGCCGAATCGATGTAAAAAAAGGTGTTGATGTGCTCATTTCATCCTATCTTAGTTTGAAAGAGCAGGGGTACATACTACCGAAGCTCGTAATAGCGGGACCAGGCAGAGAGACTGACTACGGTATGAAAATGCTGGAAATGGCTGCTGAAGATGGTAATATACTTTTTCCGGGAATGCTTACAGGTGATGATAAGTGGGGCGCTTTCTATAATTGCGATGCTTTCATTTTACCGAGTCATCAGGAAAATTTTGGAATCGCAGTAGTGGAAGCTTTAGCCTGTGGTAAGCCAGTGTTGATTTCAAATCAAGTTAATATTTGCAGGGAAATCGCAAAAGGGGGCGGAGGCCTAGTTGCTGACGATAATCAGGAAGGTACAAAAAAAATGTTAATACAATGGTTAAGCATTTCAACCAAAGAAAAACTTGAAATGTCGAATAATGCACGAAAGGTCTACAAAGAAAATTACAACGTCGACCAAGCTGCTAGGAAAATGAGGGATATTCTTCAATTTGAATTACTTCAATAGCTTCCCATTTTTGGAATTCCAGCATTCGTTTGAAAATATCAGATGATACAAGACCTCAAGAGGTTTTCATTGCCAAAAGATTTCAGAGGACGCCAAGGGTGGTATGTTCAGTTTTGGTGGATTGTTCAATCTTTGTTATTCAACCCTTCTCCCCAATTCATGTACGGTTGGCGCAGGTTCCTGTTACGGTCATTCGGAGCAGATATCGGGAGAGGTGTTATCATTCGCCCGACAGTGCGTACTCAATTTCCTTGGAAGGTAAGGATTGGTGAATATAGTTGGATTGGGGATGATGCTGTGCTTTATAGTTTAGGACCAATTACAATTGGAGAAAATGTTGTCATTTCTCAAAAATGTTATCTGTGTACAGGATCACACGACTATACTAATTCTGATTTCCCAATTTTCTTTGAGCCTATTCACATTGAGAATGAATGTTGGTTGGCCACAGACGTTTTCGTCGGTCCGGGGGTAAGGATAGGAGAAGGAACCATAGTGGGAGCAAGGTCCTCTGTTTTCAAATCTTTGCCTGCCAATAAAATATGTAATGGTTCTCCTGTCAGAATTATTCGTGACCGGATTTCTTGAATCTGCAGGTACCAATTAGGCTAAAAGTTGAATACTTGAAAACTGTACCTTGAATACATTTGCCATGAGAATCCTCATCTACGGCATCAACTATGCCCCCGAACTCGCGGGCATCGGCAAATACACTGGCGAGATGGCCGCTTGGCTGGCTGGTCGTGGTCATGAGATCTCGGTGATCACCGCCATGCCCTACTATCCCGAGTGGCGGGTGCAGGAACCCTACCCCGGAAAGGGATGGCAGTGCGAAGAAAGGGAGGGGGTGAGGGTATACCGCTGCCCATTGTACGTACCCAAAGAAGTGACTTCGCTCAGGCGCATCCTGCACGAGTTTTCGTTCTTGGCCAGCAGCCTGCGCTGGTGGCTCAGTTTCCTGTTCAAGAAGAAGTTTGATCTGGTGATTAGTATTTCGCCGCCCTTTCACCTGGGCTTTCTGGCCCTGGCCTACGCCCGGCTGCGAGGGAGTCAGCTGGTGACCCACGTGCAGGATCTGCAGGTGGATGCCGCCAAAGAATTGGGCATGATCCGAAACGAGCGGCTGCTGGCGCTGATGTTCCGGGCCGAGCGGCTGATCCTGCGAGGCAGTACGGCGGTTTCGACCATTAGTCCGGGCATGAGAAGGAAGATTGTGGAGAAAGGAATCCCCGCCGACAAAGTACTCATGATTCCCAACTGGGTCGATACCGAAAAGATTAAGCCCATCCCCCGCGCGGAATCCCTGCGGACCGAGCTCGGCATCGGGTCGGAAAAGAAGGTGGTATTGTACGCGGGCAACACGGGGGAGAAGCAGGGGCTGGAAATGGTGGTGGAGGTGGCCGCGCAGTTGGCCCACCACCGCGATCTGCTTTTTGTATTCGTCGGCTCGGGGGGCGGCAGGGAGCGGCTGGAAGCGCTGGTGCAGGAGCGGTGCCTGACCAATGTACGATTTTTTCCTTTGCAGCCCTACGAGAAACTGTCTGCCCTGCTGGCGATGGCCGACCTGCACCTGGTCTTGCAGAAAAAGGCGGCCTCGGACCTGGTGATGCCCAGCAAGCTGACGGGCATCCTGGCCGCTGGCGGCTGTGCCATCGTGACCGCCCTGCCCGGGACATCGTTGTACCAAATTATCCGGGAACACGATATGGGCCTCCTGGTCGCCCCCGAATCGGCCGAGGCCCTGCGCCATGGTATTGAACAGGCGTTGGCGACTGATTTGTCGGCCTACCGGTCGAATGCTCGTACCTACGCCGAGAATCAGCTGGGCCGCACGGCTATTTTAGCAAAAATGGAAGAGTCACTCTTGCGGCTCACCGATCGTGATGTCAGAAACGCTCATCCCATGGGGTAGTTTTTGGAAGTATAGAGAGGATTACTTGCATTTTATGTCACTAATAAAAAAAAATAGAAATTTTTCTTAGTTTTTCCGATGCAGGCTGTTTACATTTGAATGTCGTAACTCCTATGTAGCCATACAACGGAACTTACTCGTCTAACGATGCCCCCGAATTTTTTATCCTCAACGGGGGAAGCTCACCAGCGGCAATATCCTACTATACACAAACCTTTTATTGAAAGCTTCGGAAGAGTAAGGATACTGATCCTCTATCCGCTGGCCCTCTGCCAATCCCGGTGTGTTACCCTGGGTAAGCGACCTGAGGCATGGACATTGTTGCGATTGAATTTATTTGAGTACTTAGTTACATATAAGCTTATGATAAGTGTTTTTTTATTGGCTTGCCGCAAGCGGCCGTCCTGAGCATGTCATTTTTATTTTTTCTTTGATTAATGCAACTAGTTGATAATCGGATATTTAGATTTATCCAATTGAAAATAATGTTGGCACATGAAATTTCAATACCGCTTGATAATTTTTTGGAAAATCAGTTAAAATAATTTGCAAAGTCTGATTAAAATGCATTTGTTTGTCGGTGTAAACGTCCCTTAGACACCAATTCAATTGAAAAGCTCAAGTCCACAGAATTGCACCTCTAAGTCCATATCGTTATGAAACAGTACTACCAGGGTCGATTGGCTGCCTATAGCTTATGGATCGACATCATTCTTCTGAATCTCGGGTTTGGGCTGTCCACCTACGTAATGCTAGGGTATCCGCCCGCTGATGATATTTATTTGATTTTGCAGATGGCGCTCAACCTTTTGTGGCTGGGTCTCACTTATTTTTTGCAAACCTATCCGCTGTCTCGCCTGGATCTTTCTGTACAGGAATTCCTGGGGAGGTTCTTTAAAGTGATCGTTCTCTTGGTACTTATCGTGGCGGCGCTGCTGTTCTTTTCCAAGTACGGCGCGCGCGTTTCTCGTCTCGTGTTATTCTGGACCATTGCGAATCTGGTGCTGTCGGGCAGTTTGGTGCGGATGCTGATGGTGCAGGCACTCCGGAGTTTCCGGCAGGCAGGACATAACCGCAGCGGCTATATCATGGTGGGGAATTGTGACATGAGCCAGGAACTGCGAAATCGCTACGAAGCCCGGAAAGATCTGGGGATGGAGTACCGGGGAACCTTCGAGTTCTCGGAAAAGGCTTTTGAAGAAGAATTTGCGCAACTGGAAGACCGGCTGGAAGCTACCAAAGCCGATTATCTGTACTGTTGCATGAAATCCCTGACCCCAGTGCAGATTCAGGGCATCATCGGCCTTGGAGAGCGGCAGCGGGTGCAGGTTCGCCTGGTTCCTGACTTCCGGGGTTTTCTCCCTTGTCAGGCCAAAATGGTTGAGCATGATGTCGTTCCGGTAATCGAGGTTTCCACCAAGCCTTACGTCAACGAGCAGGACGAAATGGCCAAGCGGACGTTCGATCTGGCTTTCTCGGCGGTCGTCATGGTGTTGGGTGCTCCGGTATTCGGGGTGGTGGCCTTACTCGTTAAGCTGTTGTCGCCGGGACCCGTCTTTTTTAAGCAGGAACGGACCGGACGCTGGGGCCAACTTTTCTACATCTACAAATTCAGGACGATGTACACCGATGCCGATAAAATGGGGCTGCAACATTCGCAGGGCAACTATGATCCTCGGGTAACGCCCATCGGCCGCATCCTTCGGAAAACCCGACTGGACGAATTGCCGCAATTTATCAATGTCATGCGGGGGGAAATGTCGGTGGTAGGTCCCCGTCCGCTTTTCCGCTACGATGTGGATATGCTGATGCGGGCCGATCCTACCCAATTCAAGCGGCTGCTCACGGTAAAGCCGGGTGTTACCTCTATTGGTCAGCTCACCGTTGGGTATGCCGATTCGCTGACGCTCAATTTGGCCCGAATGCGTCACGATCTCGGCTATCTTCGCAAATATAGTATCCGCTATGACCTGCAATTGATTTTGAAAACGATGCAGGTAATGGTTGAGGGGCGCGGCAAATAATTTGTCTCCTTGTTTAAATAGTGTAACCTATTCTTCTTTTTTTTAATTCCATTACCATAATCATATAATTAACTCAATCTTTTCCAGTAGTCAACCTTTGTACATCCGTAGTCAACCAATCTAATTATGAAAAAGCGCAACCTAATTCCCCTCGTGTACGGGCTAGCCCTTACCCTGGTTCTGTTCAATTGCCAACGGCTGGACGAGCCACTGTCAACCACGCCCAACGCGGACTTACTGAAAGGCTTTACGGCTATTAAAATGCCCAACGCCGATCTGGTAACGCCCCAGGCTGTCGTAACGACCCCTTCGGCGCTGCTGCCCGCGGCGGTCTCTCTGGACTTTAAAAACGGTATGACTGGTGCCAACGGTAAATTGCCCGCCGAATTTCAGAAGGCTGTCGATGCGCTGAACAGTTCTTTGTCTGCCGACGAGATGAAGCTATTCTCAGAAGTGAATCCTGAGGTAGTCAAGAATCTGATGGCAGGTGGTGCCCTGCCCGACAACATGAAAAGAGTTGTGGAGCGGGCAGAGTCAAGTCCAGCTCTATCGATTTATCTTACTAAGCCGGTTCTCCCAACGGTACAGGAAATCAAGCCCGTCGTGGAAAAAGAGGTAAAGGAAGATGCTACCGCCCGCACGGCTGCTAACACTTCCTGCAAAAAGCAGGCCCAGGATGCCTACCAAGCCACGCTGGCGCAATTACGTGAGCAGCGCAGCCAGCAGCTGGCTGCCGCCTTATTGGCCAACCAACAGGCCGTTGCCGCGGCCAATGCTGCCGCCGCCGCTTGCAAGAGTAGCGTTTCTTTTGCCACCGAACGGGCTGCCGCTCAGCAAAGACTCAATCAGGCCATCGCCACTATCCAGAGCAGCAATTACCCCAGTTACCTCAAGAATCTGTATATTGTCCTGGCAACGGTCCAATACTACGCGGAACTCAACCAAATCAATCAGTTGGAAGCCCAGGCGCGGGTGAATTGCGATCGGGTAAAAATCGCCGCTATTGTTGCTGCTAGTTCAGCCCTTAATGCTAACCGTAATGCCATTCAGGATAACTTCGATGCGGCCGTTGCCGCTGCCGCTGCCCAAATTCCAATTTTCATCGCCAATTGCGAATACCAGCAGGGACAGGGCATATGATTACCAGCTTTGGTAGTGTGACCCGGCAAGATTTGAGCACAGAAGTGTAGTCAAGCCAAGGGTACGTATGATCGCTATTTGTAATACGATTATTGTTTGCGGGTTTAGGAAGCTTAGCACCGGAATTTTTCTAGTGCTAAGCTTCTGCTTTATAAGACCAACACCTGGCAATGGCCAGGTGAATCTTTCGGGAAAGCCGGGTTTGCTTTATGTGCCGACGGCTGATTCTACGCCGGAAGGACATCTCACTTTTGGGGCGGTTTATAATCCCAAAGGCTACGCGCTTAGCCGGCTAGACCGTAACGCCGAAGCCATCATGTTTGCCAATCTGACGATTTTGCCCCGCCTTGACATAAATATTAGTGTCCTCAAAGCAATCAACAACGCAGAACATCCGGTGATCAAGGATTTGGGAGACCGGCAGTTGGATATCAAATACCTCCTATTGAAGGAAAAGGAAAAAAGACCTTCCCTGGCAATTATTCTGTCTTCGCCTTTCACCGTTGATGCTGCCATGCTTACGCATGTGTTAGTCGCGACCAAGAACTTCGCCTTGGATGCTCGCTGGAAAATCCAGGCAACCGCAGGAGTGGGCAGTCCTTATTTTGTATACCGGAATGCCAGCGTTACGAATAACGCCAGCGTATTCAGCAGCTTCAAGTGGCAACGAAAGAGCGAATATTTCCATAATAATGGCTACTTGGTTGGGGTATTCGGTGGGGCTAAGCTTGATTTTCAGGATAAAGCAGGTCTGATGGTAGAATTCGATTCCCGCCGCCTGAATGCGGGTGGGTATGTCAAACTATTTGAGCGTTGGGTAGTGCAAGGCGGACTCATTAACCTGGATCAGTTTACCTTCGGAACCGCTTACTCCTTCGCCCTAGCCAAACCCAGTCGCCGCCTAAAAAAGATTTATGAGGAAAACCGCTAAATCTTTGGGTCTCCTTTGCTGTTTTCTGCTGGCTCGGTCGGTGCAGGGGCAGTTGTCACAGTACGGGAGTATGGAAAACGTGAGCCAAGACTCGGCCGCGGTCTTCTACGAACAGCGTCTTTTCCGTAATCCGTTGCAAGGTTTGGTACGCATGCTCCCGGCCTGCGGAGCGCGCGACAGTTGCACCCTTATTCCGATGATTCAGGGTGTACCCGTTGGTGTGTATACGCTTGGCGATGATTTGCGAGCTCGCCCGGTTTCGGTGGCCGAACGCCGCGCCTACTACGGCCGAAGCCGGATCAACCCCTTCAAATATTTACTGGATTTTCGGCTACAACCCGAAGTCGTCGCCAACTTTGGTAATCCTACCCAAACCGTACAAGCCAGGCTAAGTGTGATGCTCCAGAGCCAGTTGTATTTGTGGCGAGGCATGGCCCTGAATTTCGGCCTGCTGTTTCCGGTCATGAACAACCTCGACCAGCGCCCCAACGGCGTTCGGTTGGCACCGCTTTACCTGAATCAGTTTTTGGCGCTGGGGGAAAACCATTTCATTTCCGGGTCGGCAGGATTTTTCCAAAACGACCGTTACGGCGTGAATATCCAGTACCAACGGATGAATCCTAACAGTCGTTGGACCTACGGCCTGGAAGCGAGCATGACCGGCTTCTACTATTATCCGAAGGGGGGGATTTACTATACTTCCATAAATGAGCTTCTGCTCCTCGGAAATGCGGCTTACCGCTTCAATGATTTGGATTTTACCGTTAAGCTAACGGGGGGGAGGTATCTGGACGGTGACGTGGGCGCGCGATTGGATTTGGTCCGTCAATTCCCGAATGTGGAAGTAGCACTCTTTGCCATCCAAACCAGCAACGGCGGCACGATTGGCTTTAATTTCGCCGTTCCCATTCCACCGGGCAAAATACTTCGTGCAGGTCCGGCCCGATTACGTACTTCGGAAGAGTTTCGCTGGGAGTATGCTTACGCCAGGGGCTACGGGATTGGGAATCGTTACCGTCTGGGGTACCAGCTGGACGAACGCCTGCGACAGTACAACGCCAGCTACCTGCGTAATCAGTGGAAGCGGCTGGAATAAATAGAACTAATTCTCCTATTCTCAAAGTTTGGAGTCTCCTCCCAGATTAGGACGAATTTCCGGAGTAGGGAAATTCTGGTCGGGTGAGTTTTTCTCAGGGGATTCGGGCGCCTGCCCAGGCACGGAAATCGGATTTTGATGCACAAGCGATAGAAGCACGGCTAAAATTAGGCCTGAACCAAGGCCGATACAGACGAAAATAATCACCGAAATATCTGCGAAAAAAAAGTGGAGAATACAGCCCAGGAGTAGCCAGGAAAACGTTGAAACGGCAATCGAAATAAATACTTTCCCGGAAATAAAAGATTGGACTGCCATTTTAGTGTGTATTACAAAGTGAACGAGGGAACCCACTGTGCCTTATTATCTTGCAAGATAACAATTATTTCCTGCAAGATACATATTTGACTGTTTTTGAAGATAAATTAGGGGAGTCTCCAGGATACTTTAATGGATTAAAGTATCTGTTTAAACAGTGCAATAATACTGCCAGTTTTAATCGTTCGGAGGATTTTCTTAATACTTTTCTTCCTTTACCCTTTTAATAATAAGTTTCAACAGTTTATCTGAAGGCTGAAACGAACGTTTCAGCGCAAACGTAGGAGAAATCTACCGCAAAGTACAGAGCGAAGAAATTTTATCAAGATTCCTGATCCGTTACTTCCAACCGGTAACCGACGCCATGTACCGAAGAGATGCTGACTGTCGGATCGCTGCGTAACAGTTTCCGCAACCGCGAAACGAATACATCCACGCTCCGGCCCACGATAATGCCTTCGTCTTCCCAAACCAGTTTGAGAATCAGCTCGCGTTCGAGGAGTTGGTTGGGGTGAGTGGCGAACAGGCGCAGTAGCTTGGTTTCGCGGTAGGTGAGGGGGTGCTGCACACCGGCGGCATTCAGGGACTGATCAGCCGGGTGGAAGGTAGTTCTACCGAACTGGATGACCTCCGCAAGATGGTCCGTAGCGGAGGCAGGAACCGGGGCTTTATCCCTGGATCTGGCGACGCGGTACCAGACCAGCCCGCTGATTCCGGCCAGTAGGAAGCCGAACAACCCGGCCCACCAACGGGTGCCGGATTGTTGGGAGGGCTTTTTGAAAGTAATCAGCAGATTGCGGCAGCCGGCTTCCTGCTGCCGCCCCACGCAGGGAATGGCTTTTTCTTTCAGGTCCAGGTGGGAGTACCCCAACCGGAGCACGCCATCGGCGCAGTCGAGGACGGCTACGTCGTAGGAATCCTGCACCCCGTGGAGATGGAGCGATTCATGCAGCAGGTCGGGGATCTGGTCGTAGTCGAAAGCCCGTTCAAGGCGGATCGAGTAGGTAACCGCGTCGGGATGCTGGACGGGCGAAATGCCGGAAGTGGAATCGCCCGCCGCAGTCAGCAGGTGATGGGCCGTCCGGCGCAGGGCCAGGTTTATATTTTGCTCAAATCGCTGGCTGTCGGACTGGTGAACCGGCGGAGCCAGCTGCATGAACAGCCAGCCTGAAACCAAGAAAATGACACCCGCTACGATTTTTCCCATGACCCCGAATGTACTAAAAAAATGCTAACCAGGTGCCTAGCAACCATCGCCATGAATTCTCAGGGCCGGTATCCAGTGGAAAGACGGGTACTGACCCACCCGAAATACCCGCCTGGCGTTCGACAGGTTTTTATCCAGGGGTTCTACCTCAAGTTCATCCCCCAAGGCAGCTAACTTTAACAGGCGGCTGATTTCCATTTCGTCGGTCTCGGAGACCGCCCGGCTGATGATCATATTGCCCCGTTTCAGTACGACCCGGAAAGGTACCCTGGTAGCTGCCTTATTTTCGGAGCTGCCGACGATGAGACTCAGTTTGCCGTTGCTATTCAACCAAATCTGGGACGTGTGGAGCGTCCTGCCATCCAGCAGAACCGGACCGGAGGATGCAGTCCCGGCGTCGATTGTACGGGCGGAGATGAATATGCCGGCCAGAATCAGCAGGCCCAGCATGGCAATTATTTGGATTGATTTCAGCTTGTTCATTGGATAGCGATTTCGTTGTGGGGGAGGGAGTATCGATCATTGACGGTTAGCAACACGATGCGGTCGCCTGTGTGGCATCGGGCCAGAATCCGGCTCAGGTCTATTTCCTGATAATTCTGATTGGAGTACATGGTCAGGGTGTTGGTTTCCGCGCGTCTGATCGCCACCTTGAAAGCGATTTTGCCCAGGGACCTGGCCCGGTCGGCCGACAGTTCGACCACATGCACACTCAACTGGCCTTCGGTGTTAGGCGGCAGCGTGCACTTTCCTCGGGGACTGTACTCGTCAACGATCATCCCGGTGCCCAGGAAGGCAGCGGCGCATTGCTGCCCGGATTCCTGCGCCAGCCCCAAACTACCCAGTGCGCAAAGGCATAGCAGAAGGGGGATCTTGATTCGCTTTTTCATCTGTTTTGTATGTTTTGGTTGATACCTGAACAAATGTATCGGACCCAACTACCAAACCGAAAAATGCGCTGTAAAAGAATGTAAAGGAAATGTAAAAGTGTGTAAAGTGCTGAACGATAGGGTTGATTTATCTACTCAATAATGATTTTACCAGATTCCACAACCTGCGCTCAAATCATGTTCAGTGAAAATGAAGGTGTTTGTCACCAGGTATTGGCCGGGTATATTTAAAAGGAGCAAGTCATTTTAATGATATAGTTTGACTTGAAAGCGAATTAAAATATATTTGTTCACTATTAGTAGACTATTGTATGTTCAACATCATCGCGCGCAAAACGCTGCTGTCTTATTGCACTTTATATCCCAAGGCGGCAAATGCTCTAAAAGAATGGCATCGCGAGATGGAACTTTCGGATTTTGCCAGTTTTCAGGATTTGAAGACTGTGTATGGTAGTGCGAGCTTAATCGGTGATGACAGAGTGGTGTTTAATATCATGGGGAATCATTATCGCCTGGTCGTACGAATAGTGTTTGCGTATAAAGCGGTTCAGATTAAATGGTTCGGCACGCACGCAGAATATGATAAGGTTGATGTCAAGACTATTCAGTATAAGAAATAGGGAATGGTTGATCGGGGGCGTCATGCTTTTCATACACCTTGCTTAATGAGACTATATACCTATCAATAAAGAGATCAATAAAATAAACAACATGGAATTAAAACCAATCAGAGACGAAAATTCTTACGAGGCGATGTTAGACTGGGTTGACGCGCAGTTCGACAATAAACCCGAACTCGGCAGTACAGCGGGGGACGATTTACAAATTGCTTTGTTGCTTATCAAGGCTTATGAAGACCAACATTATGTCATCCCTTCACCGGACCCTATTGAAGCAATTAAACTGAAAATGGAAGAGAAAGGGTTGAAAAGTAAGGATTTGGTGGAGTGGGTAGGGAGCAAGAGTTACGTTTCTGCCCTACTGAACCGAAAAAAACCGCTTACGCTCAAATTAGCCCGCGTCTTTCACGAAAAACTCGGTATTCCCGCGCAGGTATTACTCTCCACCTCATTCTGACCGAAGGCTCTCCACCGGATTCATCAGAGCTGCTTTCACACTTTGGAAACTTACCGTCAGCAGCGCGATCCCCACCGCCAGCACACCCGCCAGGGCGAAAACCCACCAACTGATATCGATCCTGTAGGCAAAATCCTGCAACCAGGCGTTCATGCCGTACCAGGCTATGGGGCTGGCCAGCAGAATGGCAATAAGTACCGGCTTGAGAAAATCTCGGGAAAGAAGCAGCACGACGCCCGTTACGCTGGCGCCCAGTACCTTGCGCACCCCGATTTCTTTGGTGCGTTGTTCGGCGGTGAAAGTGGCCAGACCGAAGAGCCCCAGGCAGGCCACGAAAATCGTCAGCCCGGCAAAAAGGCCAAGGATGCGGCCCGTTTTCTGCTCGGCGCGGTAGGTGGCGTTGAAGTTTTCTTCCAGAAAAGCATATTCCAGCGGTTCATCCGCCACCTGCGCCTTCCATTGCTTTTCCACCGAGCTGATCAGGGCGGGCAGGTCGCGGGCTTTTACTTTTGCCAGGATCGCTCCGGAGTTGTTGCCCAGCGTCATCATCAGCGGCGTAATGCGCTCGTGCAGGGATCTGAAATGGAAGTCTTTCACGACCCCAATGACCCGGTAGGTCGTTTTGGTACCCTCGTTGTTGGGGCGGGTGACCGTATGGCCGATGGCATCCTTTCCCCAGCCCATTTCTCTGGCCGCCGTTTCATTCAGAATAATGGCGGACGAGTCAGTACCAAAATCCGGCGAGAAATTACGCCCGGCGACCATTTCCATGCCCAGCGTCGGAATGTAGTTTTCGTCCACGTCGTACCTGATGCCCTTGGTGAACTCGTTGACACGATCGTCGCCATACACCATGAAATTGTTGTTGTACGAGGGACCGGCGGGGACATAGCCCGAGATGGTCGCATCCACCACCCGCGAATCCTGCATGAGTTGTTTTCTGAACAATTGCTCGTTCTGGCCCAGGCGGTAGGTACTTTGCAACACAAGTACCTGATCTTTGTCGTACCCCAGTTTGGTGTTCTGGATAAAGCGCAGTTGCTGGTACACGATGGTCGTCCCGACGATGAGGATGATGGAAATACAAAACTGCACGACCACCAGGGTACCCCGTAAGCCGATGCCCCGGCGTCCCCGGGAAGGATTGTGGGTACTCCCTTTCAAAACGGAAATAGGGGCAAAGGAAGAGAGGAAAAAAGCAGGGTAACTACCCGCCAGTACGCCCACGCCCAATCCCAGCGCCAGCAAAGCCGGCAGCAGCCACGGCATGGCCGTGAAACTAAGCGTCAGATTTTTGTCGGCCAAGTCGTTGAAAAATGGCAGGGCCAGCCACACGAGTGCGACTGCCAGCACCAGCGCCACGGCGGTAAGCATGATGGATTCCAGTAAAAACTGACCGACCAGGGTACTTTTCTCCGACCCCATCACTTTCCGGATGCCCACCTCCCGCGCCCGTTTCGATGCGCCGGCGGTGCTGAGGTTCATGAAATTGATGCAGGCGATCAGCAGCATGAACAGGGCAATGGCGCCAAAAATATAGACATAGCGAATATCCCCCGCGGCACTCAGGTCATAGGCGAAATCAGAGTACAGGTGGATGTCTGTAAGAGGTTGTAAGACCAAACCCAACTCATTGCCTTTCTCACGAAAAGCGGCGTAGTTCATCCCGAAGGCCTGCTTGATTTCCGGGCCAAAGTACCTTTCTACCATTTGGGGTAGTTTGGCCTGCAGTAGCTGAGGATCGTACCCTTTGGGCAGGACGAGGTAGGTAAAGTATTCGGACTGCATCCAGGAATTGACCCTGGACTCAGCCAGTCCCGCCATCGACATCAGAAAATCAAAATGGATGTGAGAATTGACGGGCCATTCTGCCATCACTCCCGTGATCTCCATAATTTCATTTCCTTTAGATTTCAGTGTTTTACCAATCGGATCGGTATCGCCAAAATACTTCTGGGCTATTTTCTCGGTGATGACCAGCGTATTGGGTTTGAGCAGGGCGGTTTTTGGGTCGCCCTTTATCAGCGGAAAACTGAATACCTGGAAGAAGTTGGAATCCGCAAAGGCAACGGCGGTTTCCTTAAAAACGGCGTCATCTTTCACCAGGTTTAAGTCGCCTGCCAGCCGCAGCCGCGTAGCCTCCAGCACCTCGGGGTAGTCGCGCTGCAGCGTTTTGGCCGTGGGCGGCATGACACTGGCCTCGTTAATCTTGTTGCCGCTCATATTGGCCCTGAACGTCACCCGCACGATCCGGTCGGCTTTTTGGTGGAAGCGGTCGAAACTCAGTTCGTCCAGAATGAACAGACCGATGATCAGGCAGGTGGCCAATCCGAAAGACAGTCCGATCATGTTGATGGCCGAAAATGCCTTGCTGCGCAGGAGATTCCGGTAAGCGATTTTGAAGTAGTTTTTGAGCATGGTTTTATTTGTAGGGGCAGACGGGCGCACCTGCGGACCTGTGTGTCCGCCCGATGAATGCGCAAGCCGCAGGTTTGCCCGATGGCTGACGCACGTTGGGCGAACACATAGGTTCGCCCCTACAATTGGAAAAACTCATGCCGGGAATTCAACCTTCTGTCAATCAGAAAGTACCTGAACCAAAACTGTCCGATTTCGAACACTTTTGGTTCGGAATCGGACAGTTGCTAATTAATGGGCCAGGTTGATTATTCAAAAGGATTTACTATCGTGATATCCTCAATCGATTTGAAGTCTGACACGTTCCGCGTGAAAAGTGTCAGTGCGAATTCCAGGGCTGTGGCAGCTATGATAGCGTCGGGTAGTTTTATTTTGTATTGACGGCGAAGGGCAATAGTTCGTTCGACGACGGGTTCGTTTAAAGGCAGCACGATGGCAGCTTCAACAAACTGATTGACTTTCAAGGCCTCTTCCTTATCGGGCGCTTTCCAGCCAAGGAGCTCGATCTTGCCAATAACAGAAAGCATAAAGGGCTGGGCCGCAATTTCTGCAATGGCCTTGGAATTGGCGGTGTTCAACGTGCCGTTCAGCAAATAAATAGCCGTATTGCTGTCTAAAAGGGCTCCTTCCACTCGCTTCTGGTTTCGGTGAGGTATTGGTCAAACGATGCCACGTCCAGATCAGGGGCAAGACCGATGAATTCGGATAACGACGCTTTCGACTTTGATTCCGAGGAGGGGAGTCGGTATTTATAGCGTAGAAAGGCCACAAAATCGGCTACTTCTGCCTGAAGCGGAGGAGGCAGTACATCGATTGACTCATGCAGCTGAAATTTATCCATGATCTTCAAAATATCTGGAAAGAAAATGTATTTGTAAATATACAGATTTTCAACCATTCATGTAAGCAAAGGGCCTAAGAGCCAGTCCTACACCTTCAACCGCTTCTTCAAATAATTTAAAGCCATGTCGTATGCTTCCTTTGCTCCTTCGGCATCGTACCTGGGGTTACTCGGATTGGCGAAGCCGTGCACACCGGGGAAGATTTTGTAGGTCAGCGTTTTGCCTGCTTTCTTCATGTTGGCATCGAATTGCTCGATGACTTCCTTCGAGATGCGCTCCTCGGTGGCGAAAAGCCCCAGTACGTCGCCGTTGAGCGTTTTGAGCCGCTCCACATCCTGCACGGGCATGCCGTAATACATTACCGTCCCGACGGTATTCTTGCCACCCATGAGGCCCGATTGCAACGACCAGCCGCCACCAAAGCACCAGCCCACATTAGCAACTTGCGCTTTGGGGCCGGCGAAGGTAAACCCGCCTTCCACAATATTGGTGAGTCGATCATTGTTTGTGGCCATCATGAATTTGCCTGCCTCCTGTGGGTTGTCGGTCACCTTTCCGTCGTAGAGATCGAGGGCCAGCACATTGACATCTTCGCCCAGGTCTTTGTAAAAAGTGTCGGCCTGCCGGCGGATGTAGTCGTTCATGCCCCACCATTCCTGATATACGAACAGCCACTTATCGCTCTTCTTTTTGGCTTTGATAAAGTACCCCTTGGCATCTTTGCCGTCGGGCGTGGCGAAGGTGATTTCTTCACCCATGCCATCGTAGTCGAGCGGCAGCGGCGACAGGTGCAGCGCCTGGAAAGCCGGATCGAGCGCAAATTGCTTCATGCCGTCGAGGGGGAGGGGCGTGTGGCAGATCGGAATCGCTGGCATGGATTCAATCGGGTTGGGATTCAGGGCCGGAAAATTGAACAAGCCAGCCAGCATAAGCGGGAAGAGAATGAGGAATCGCGTCATGGATTTGAATAATTAAGATGAAAAAGCCTTCAACCGGAGAGATACATTCTTTCTCCCGATCGAAGGCTTAATAACTGCAAACACCGTCAAGTGTTCAGCAAGTACCTATTTGTCCCAAAATAACGGATCGGCGAGTGAACCGATGGCAGGCACATTGATGCCGTTTTCTGAGATTTCGTTGGACGGATAGGCTACCCGACGAATGAATGTCGACAACGCGGCGCTAACGGGTAGTTTGAACCCTTTATACTTATAATCAAAGCGGCGGGCATCATTCCAAGCCTCGGGATTGAGGTAGGTAATGACGTACTTTTCTTTGAAAATATCGGCCAGCGCCAGATTGGCCATTCCGACCGACACAATGGGATCGGCGATGTACTTGTCGCGGGCAGCAGGGGCCACACCAAGCTTGTCCATATTGGCTTTGATTCCTTCCAGGTAAGCTTTGTAAGCCCGGTCGCGGTTGCCGGCACGCAGGGCGGCCTCGGCTTCAATCATCTTTACCTCGGCATAAGTCACGATCAGGAGTGGCGAATTGTCGCCCGTCAGCGGAGAGTTCAGCGAGATGTAGTTCTCATCCTTCACCGTATTGGGTGCTCCGGTTGGATTGCCCGCGCCATTGACGGTACCCACGTAAGTGCCGTTCACCGTTTTATCGGTGATTTTTTCGATGCGGGGATCGAACAAGCCGTAAGTGGTGCCGTTGAGCTGGTTGATGAGTTGGGCCGAAAGCCAGCCGTCAAGTACCAGCAATGCGTTATTGCGCGCCACCTGCGCCCAGGGATTGCGGAGCAGGTAGACGCTCATTTGGGCATCGTCGGCATTGGAGGTGTAGGACTTGCTCACCGCCTCAAGTACCGCTGCGGGGTCGTAGCTTGCCTTCTTGGAAACCTTGTTGAGCATGCGGGCTTTCAAAGCGTAGGCGGTTTTCAGCCAGGCCTCGCGCTTTCCGCCGTGAATCAGGTCGTTCCCCGCGCTGAGTTTGATCTTGGAATCTGTCTTACCCAGTTCGGTAATTGCCTCATTGAGCAATGTGAGGGCGGAGTTGTACATCTCCTCTTCCGAGTCGTATTTAGGCGTGAGCGGCTCACCCGTAAAAGCTTCCTTGAACGGTCCGGCCCCGAAAGTGTCGCTGACCAGGTTGAGGTGGTACGCGAGCATGACGTTGGCTACGCCCACGTATTCACTGGAAGACTGTTCCGCGGCCAATCGCTTCATGTCCGTCAAATCAGCCATCGCATAGTAAAGAGCGTCCCAGGTGCTTGAATAATCCGTTTCCTGGTAGGTATCGGTGGAGCCACCCGCGCCGGGATTGGCCAGGTACTGCACGAAGTAAGACGTCGTGTTCGCTACCCGTTGCGAGTTGAGGCCCGTTTTCTGCGTCGTCGTCGCCAGCAGCGACTGTAAGGGCGGATTGGAAATCTGGTTAGGATTCTCGTTCAGATCGAAATAATCCTTGCAGCCGCTCATCCCGAAGGTGGTGAGGAGGGCCAATATGAGTATGGTACGTTTCATTTTAAAATGTTGATTGAGAGAATGGGAGAATGAGAGAATATTCAATTGAACCCAATATTTTATTCACTCATTCTCTCATTCAAAATTCAAAATTGATTTAGAATCCTACATTCAAGGTGAATAAATAACTCCGGACGGCAGGGTAGACGAAGCCGGTGAAGCCGGTTACGTTGCTGCCGCTGTTGAACGAGCTGGCTTCGGGGTCGTAGCCGCGGTACTTGGTGGCGAGCCAGAGGTTATTGCCCGTTACGCTTAACTGAACATTGCGGATCGGGCCCTTTTTCAGGATAGACGCTGGCAAGTTGTAGGCAAGCCGCAACGAACGCAGCCGCACCCAGGAAGCGTCCTCGACAAAGTTTTCGGAGACGCCGCGATACACGTTGCGGTAGTAGCCGTTGCCGTAGTTTACGCCATCAGGGCCCACGCCCTGCCCTTTGAAAACAGCCTTTGTATTTGGTGTGCCGTCCGCCAGGACGCCATCGAAAACCAGGGTTTCATTGCGGTCTTCGGTGTATTTGGCAATACCGAAGGCCGAAAAGAAATTATCCAATTGGTTGTAACGATCCTGACCCACCTGCGCGTCGAAGAGAACCGACAGCGACAGATCGCGGTATTTGAAAG
Organism: Persicitalea jodogahamensis; assembly: GCF_014651615.1. Lineage (GTDB taxonomy): Bacteria > Bacteroidota > Bacteroidia > Cytophagales > Spirosomataceae > Persicitalea > Persicitalea jodogahamensis. The sequence goes on from NZ_BMXF01000001.1 coordinate 1,996,092, forward strand.
TATTGTTCAAACCGCCAACCCAGCGGGGCAGGGCGTTGCCCAGAAGTTTCTGGGCCGAGTTACGAACGGGGAAACCATCGGAACCAATCACGATCGGTCGGCTGGTATCTACCCGCCTTGGATCCTCTTCGGCGCTATTGGCATAGTAACGCTGGTAGCTGGTGCCATAAAGATTACCGTAGGCTTCACCGGGAATGAGTTTTTGGGTCACCGTTGAGCCTGAATAGCCAAACTGTGAGGCCAGACTGATCTCCGTCAGCCCTTCACGAATGGAGACGACACTGTTTCGGTTAGCCGAAAAATTAAGGTTCGCATCCCACGAAAAGTCGTTTTTCTTGACGGGGGTACCCCGCAATGTCAGCTCCACACCCTGATTCCGCATGGTGCCGGAGTTGACCGCTGCCGTGGCGTAGCCGGTCGAGGATGAGACATTCACGTTGATGATTTGATCCTTACTGAGTGAATGGTAGTAGGTAAAGTCAAGACCCAGGCGATTGCCAAAAAAGCCCAGTTCCAACCCTCCTTCGTAGGTTTCCGTAAACTCGGGCCGAAGCGTGGGGTCACCCAGCCGTGAGCCGCGCGAGAAGCCCGTAACGCCCGTTGGCAGGCTGTTGTAAGCCGCGTAACCCGTAGTTGTAGAGTAGGGCAAAGCATCTTTGCCGATCTTGGCGTAGGAAGCACGTATCTTGCCCAGGCTCACGTAGGCGGGCATATTGAACTGCTGCGAGAAAACGTAACCTACGCTGGCCGAAGGGTAGAAAAACGAATTGTTGGGCGCCAGGAGCGAGGAAGTAATATCATTCCGACCAGTCAGCGTCAGGAAAAGGAAATCTTTGTAATCGAGCGTCAGCTCGCCGAAAATACCCATCAGCCGGTAGTCTTCAGCTCTTTGGGTCGGCGTGATCGTCCGGGCGTTGCGCAGGTCGAAGTAGTTATATACGGTCAATTCGTTGCCCTCGGCGCCGAAGCTGCGAATCTTGCGGTCATACAGATCGTGACCTACGCGCAGGGTACCTTTCAGGTTTTGACCCAGATTCGCCGTGCCGCTCGCTGTAAAGGTGGAAGTGATGGAGCGGAAGGCCGTATGGTATTGGTACACGAAACCCAAGCCGTTGTCTTCGTAGGTGTCTTCATCGGCAAAGCCACGGGGCCCGGGAGCCGTTCGCAGCCGGTCGTCCGAATAGGTATCGAGCCCGGCCCGGTAGTTGAACGACAACCACGCGAGTGGCGAGTAGTTGAAGTTGACACCACCGATCAGGCGATTGACATTATCATTCAGTTTGTTGGTGTAGGCACCATAGATGGGGTTGTTATTGCCATACGTTTTCATCGTACCGTCCGGCTTGATGTAGTCGCGGACGTCGTAGCGCGGCGACCAGTAGTTGAGGCTCTCGTTGAAGCGGTCGGCATTGTAGCGATCGCCGCCGGAATTGATAAAATTCAGGTTGGTGCTGGTCGTGAACTTCTCACTGAACTTCACCTGCGCATTCAGCCGCGCCGAGATTTTATTGAAATTCGTAAAGGGAATTACACCCTCGTGGCGCAGGTGGGAGATCGAGGACAAAAAAGTGACCTTGTCCGTGCCCCCCGAAAACGAAAGGTTATTCTGGAACTGCTGGCCCTGCTGGTAAGCATCCCGAAAGTGATCGTAGAGTTTATCCGGATGCGTGGGGTCTATTTTCTTGGCATCCTCCACGGTGGGCCCCCAGGAAGGCCAGAAGCTGTTGGGATCATATTCTCCGCTATACCCAATCGTATATTTGTCCTGCGTTTCAGGAAACTTGTTGACGTTCTCGACGCCGTAGGTGCTGCTGAAATTGGCACGTAGAGCCCCTGATTTGCCCGATTTGGTCGTAATCACAACTACCCCGTTGGCGCCACGGAGTCCGTACAGCGCGGTAGCCGCCCCGCCTTTCAGAATGTTGATGCTTTCCACATCATCAGGATTGATGTCCGCCGCGCGGTTGGACATACCCCGTAATTCGGCGCCTGAACCCTGCGTGGAAGTGCTGTTATCCAACAAAATACCGTCGATCACAAACAGAGGCTGGTTGTCGCGTCCTACGTCGATGGAATTGATCCCGCGAATCAGAATGCGTGCGCCCTGTCCGGGTGCACCGCCCGTACTGTTGATCGTGACACCGGCTACTTTGCCCTGCAAGGCATTGACGAGGTTCGTCTGCCGGTTTTGAACGAGTTCTTCGCTGTCTACTCCCTGAGCGGAATAGCCCAGCGCCTTCTTCTCCCGGCTTATGCCCAGTGCGGTAACTACCACTTCGTTGAGTAGTTTGGTGTCTTCGGCCAGCGTTACGTTGACTATGCTGCGGTTGCCCACGGCCACCTCTTTTGTCGTGTAGCCAATGGAGCTAAACACCAGCGTCGTATTCGGGTTCACGCGAATGCTGTATGTGCCGCTGGCGTCGGTCAGCGTTCCCTGCGTAGCGCCTTTTACAGCCACGCTCACCCCGGGTACGGAAGAACCGTCCTTCTCAGCAGTCACCGTACCGCTGACCTGGGTCTGGGCCATCGCCGTGTGCAGCCCGAGGAGCAGCCACGTCGCCAGCCAAACTTGTACATTTTTTTTCATGGTTAAATAGGATTACAGATTGGTGGAAAATAGTTGTATTTAATCAAAGATAACAGTTGAGCAGAGAAATTTCCCCCAAAAAGAACTAGTTTTTGAGCAACTGCTGGCAAGGTGGATGTTTAGAAAGCTCAATCCAATACTATCCGCTGTGCCTTTTATTTTCACGAAATAGCTGAAACAATGATATTCGTATTGCGCTTTACAACCAATTCAAACCCCAGTGCATCCTTGCAATTATCCAGAATGACTGGTGCTTTTTCCTCAGTTCATCAAAACGTACAAAAATGAAAACATCATTCTGCTTTTTAACGGTGCTGATCGGACTGAGTGCCGCTGCCCAATCGCAAAATCCCATCATTTATCCCGCGAAACCTGCGGAACAGGACACCAGCCGTATCGGTATGAGAGGGGTCGAAATCTACTTTACTCAAATCGTAACGCAATCCAACGCCCGGGGGGTGAATGAGCGCTTGCGCAATTCAGGGTACCCCGAACTAGGCCAGCTTCAATTATTTTGGGGCGGAGGAATTCAATACCGCATAAGGCGGGTGCTCCTGGGGCTGGAAGTGGCTCACTCGGTAAACCCTTCCGGCCCTCGGACGAACGAAACCTCCGCCGCTGACCGGAGGACGCTCAATGTGCAACTCAATGCCAGCTATGCCCTTTATCAGCCAAACGAGCGCGTAAGGGTGTATCCTTTTCTCGCGGCTGGTGCGAATTTAACCACCGTCACGCTCACCCGTATGACAGAAAACGCCGATTTCGACGCGATCCTCCGCCAGCCCGGCAATGCTGTTTCCCTGTCCCATTTTTCGAATTATGTGAATATAGGGATAGGGACCGACGTTGTGAGCCGGAAGGTGGGATGGAGCAGTTTGGCCAGCTTCCGGCTGGGCTACCGTCTCGGCGGCCTGACCGAGTGGTACTCAGACTACACCGAATTGCGCAATGCCCCGCAAGATCGGCTCAGTCAATTTTATTTCCAGATGAATTTAGGAGGTAGTCTGAACTGGCTGAGTCGCCGTCAGCAACGGTGGTGAGAAGGATAATTGATTAGATAGCGACTGTCGCTATCTTTGCTGGTAGGCATATCAGCAAATTTATTATTTTATATGATCTCCTTTATCCTCTCTGTACTAGTTTTGATTTTGGGCTACTATGTCTACGGTAGTTTTCTGGAACGCGTATTTGGGGCCGACAAGTCCGCCGCCACCCCGGCCAATCGCCTGGCGGATGGCGTTGATTTCGTGGTGCTGCCCAACTGGAAAGTCTTCCTGATACAGTTTCTGAACATTGCCGGTCTCGGCCCCATCTTCGGGGCCATCGCGGGGGCCATGTACGGTCCGGCGGCCTTCCTGTGGATTGTGCTCGGGAGTATTTTTGCCGGGGCGGTTCACGATTACTTCTCGGGAATGATGTCTTTGCGGCACGATGGCAAGAGCATCAGTGAGGTAGTTGGGATTTATATGGGCGACAGCGCGAAGCAAATCATGCGGGTGTTCACGGTGCTGCTGCTCATATTCGTGGGAACGGTTTTCCTGGTGGGCCCCGCCAAAATCATCGATGGCATGACGGACGGCTACCTTACCATGTGGGGTTGGGTGAGCATTATTTTGGTCTACTATCTGCTTTCTACGTTGCTGCCGATTGACAAATTCATCAGCAAGCTTTACCCGATTTTCGGGATAGCCATGCTGCTGATGGCCGTTGGTCTGCTGATTGCCCTGTTTACGGGCGGGTACCATATTCCCGAAATCACCGGAAGTACCCTCAGGAACATGACTTCCAATCCTGATAAAACGCCGCTGTTTCCCATGTTGTTTGTTACGATTGCCTGCGGGGCGATATCCGGGTTCCACTCCACCCAATCGCCGCTGATGGCGCGCTGCATGGGCAACGAGACTTCGGGAAAAATGATTTTCTCGGGTACCATGATCACCGAAGGGGTAGTTGCGCTGGTGTGGGCGGCGGTATCCATGACATTTTTCGGCTCCGTGGGCGGATTGAACGAAGCGATGATCGCCAACAACAACAACGCGGCTTGGGCCGCCAATGAAATCTCGCTCAATATGCTTGGTCCGGTTGGGGGGATTCTGGCACTGCTCGGGATCGTGGCCGCGCCCATCACGTCAGGCGACACCGCTTTCCGATCCGCCCGGCTGATCATTGCCGATACTTTTAATGTAAATCAGAAAACGCTGGTCAAGAGGTTGTTGATCAGCATTCCGCTGTTCGTGGTGGCCTTCGGTCTAACTCAGATGGACTTCGGGATTATCTGGCGGTACTTTGCGTGGAGCAACCAGACCCTGGCGACCATTGTGCTGTGGACGATCACGATTTATCTGTCTAACCTCAACAAAAACTACTGGATTTCCCTGCTGCCGGCCGTATTCATGACGATGGTGTGTAGTTCCTACATCTTCATCGCCCCCGAAGGATTTCAGCTTGCCCACGGACTTTCCTACGCCCTCGCTGCCGCCATCACGATTGCCGCGACGGCCTCTTTTATCGCGCTAAGATACCGGAAGCAACGGGCTGCATTGGCTAATTGATACGATTAGCATGTGATTGGAAGCAAATTCGTGATTTGCCGAAACAGGATTAACATGACCAAGGCGAGGCAGAATTTCTTGCTTATAAGTACCCCTGCGCCTGCAAGTTAAACAGCTCCGCGTACTTGCCTCCCACCCGTAGAAGTTCTTCGTGCGAGCCGAACTCCAATAGCTGACCATTTTCCAAAAACAAAATCCGGTCGGCCATGCGAACAGTGGAAAAGCGGTGCGAAATCAGCACGGCCATCTTACCCTCGATCAGGCGGCTGAATCGCTGAAACACCTCGTGTTCGGCGCGGGCGTCGAGAGCAGAAGTGGGTTCGTCAAGTACCACGAGCTGAGCATTGCGCATGTAGGCGCGGGCCAGCGCCACCTTCTGCCACTGCCCGCCGGAAAGTTCCTGACCGTCTTTAAAGCGCTTGCCCAGTACCTGCTGGAATTGCGCCGGGAGTTGATCGACTACCTCGCTGGCCAGGCTCTTACGGGCGGCGTCAGCGATGCGTTCGTCGTCGTCGCGGCGTTCGATGTCGCCGACGGCGATGTTCTCGGCGACAGTCATTTCGTATTTGATGAAGTCCTGGAATATAATACCGATGTTGGCGCGCAAATCAGCCAAGCTGTACGCTTCCAGTGGTAAACCATCCAGCAGAATGCGGCCCTCGGTGGGTTCATAGAGTCGCGAGAGCAGCTTGACAAGGGTAGTTTTGCCGGCACCATTTTCGCCCACCAGTGCTAGTTTTTCGCCAGGATGAAGGGTGAAAGTCAGGTTGCGAATGGCCCAGCGTTCGCTGTCGGGGTACTTAAAGCTGACATTTTCGAAGGTTACGCCTTCCTGAATTGGTTTGGGAACAAGCACACCACTGGCATTCGCTTTGATGGTGGGTTCAATAGCGAAGAAATCGAACAAATCCTGTAAGTACAATGCACTCTCAGCGATGCTGGAAAAGCGACTCATAATTCCTTGCAACATTCCGTGCATCCGCTGAAACGAACCCGACAGGAACGTCATGGTACCGATCGTGATGAGGGCAGCGAGCGTTTGAATCAGAATAAAGACGTAGGCACCGTAGTAAGCGAAAGTACCCAGGGCCGCCAGCAGGTACCCCCAGGTCGCGCGGCTGAGGACGATTTTTTTGTTCTGTTCGAAGTACTCGTCCGATAGCGCCTTGAAGCGTTGGGTCAGGTACTTTTCCAGGCCAAAAACCTTTACTTCCTTGGCCGTTTCGGCGCTGGCCCCGATGTAGCGGAGGTAGTCGAGTTCGCGGCGCTCGGGCGTCCAGCTGCGGGTAAGCGAGTAGCTGCGCTCGTTAAAGTGGGTTTCACCCAAGAACGAAGGAATCACCGCCACGATCAAAATAAGAATCAGCCACGGACTGAACGCCACCAGTCCTGCCCCGAGCAGCAGCAGCGAAATAATGTCCTGCACCTGCGAAAGTACCTGCGTCAATAGCACCGTGCGGCTGGTAGTTTGGCGGCGGGCGCGCTCGAGTTTGTCGTAAAAAACCGGATTTTCGAATTGGTACAAATCCAGTTGCGCCGCGTGATGGACCAGATCGACGGAAGTTTTGTTCGCGACCAGATCACCCAGCAGACTATCGCACAAACCAATCAACCGGCTCAGTAAATCCGAAAAGACGGTCAGACCCAATTCCGCCGCGACCATGGTCCATAAGTACCGCTGGGAACCGCCTTCGGCAATAAGGCGAATGACCTCATCGATGATTTCCTTCCCGATGTACAGCATCACCACCGGGATCCCGGCTTTCAACAGCCGGAACACGACGTTGCCGATTGTCAGCGGCTTGTTTGTATTCCAGACCAGCCGGAAAAAAGGTGGCAGATTCTGCAAGGCCGAAAAGCGCTTGCGGAGTGATTGGGAAGTGGAATCTTTACCAGGGGGAAGCGGACGCAAATGAATAGTGATTAGTACTAGTCAATTAATCATTTGCGATGTAGAAAAGTTCGGAGGAAATATAGCCTCCGAATACTATAATATACTTTCAATCAACACGTAGCTGTTGCCGTCCAGGTGAATGCTCGTTAGGAGGACATTAATTGATCTTGTGAACCGCAATCACAATTCAATTCGCATTGATAAAATTAAAGAGTACTCAACTAAACACCCAGACAAAAAATGTATAGCTCAACCAGGCCAATGTACCCACCACGAGCACAAGTACCAGCAGCACAGGTACGATCACTTTCCAGGCGCCGCCCTTGTGGCGGTCCTCCACATAATGCTCCTGCATTAACTTCATATTGCGGATGTTCGCCTTAAAGGCTACATCAAAAATATCACCCAGAATCGGGACGGAGCCCAGCAGTGCATCAATCACGATATTGAGGGCCATGCGGGCTACGACGAATCCGCTGGCGCCGTTCTTGGCCAAGATGGTGATCATATAGCCGGAAATAGCCAGAGTGGCAAAATCGCCGGCACCGGGAATAAGTCCGATCAGGGCATCGAAACCAAACTTAATGTCGGTACCCGGAATGGTGAATTTTGAATCCATCCATTTGGCCATGGATTCTACGTGAGTAATCGCTGACTTTCGCTTAGAGGCTATCTGCATTTCAATAACGAGAATTTGGTTTGGAATTTTCGTTACTAATAGTGTGCCTGATTAAGCGGGTACTTGCCTTTAAGGTGCAGATGCTGCACGTCCGGCAGCATACACGCTTCGGTGTGCTACTGCCGGGCGTACACGGCTGGGCATCGCATTGCTTTACCGCTTTGGAATCGAAATCATGTGGGAAATCTTCCACTTTCCGTCGATTTTTTCCAGATATCGGCTTTCGATATTCGTTACGGGTTCCCTGCCATCGGGATAATGGAAAGTTTGTTCGTAACTGGCCCAGGCGGCATCGCCATTCGGGCGAATAGTGAAGTTGGATGTGGTGAAAGTCGTACCGGGTTTATTGGGTCTCTGGGTGGACAGTCGGGTCACCATTTCGCCGATTTCGGTGGCCGTAATGTCGTAGGCCTTGCCCGCTTCGTCGGTTACGGTATGGGCGGCGTAGGGGAGGTCGGCCCAATAGGAAACCATCGTTTTCCCGTCGTTATTGAGCCATGCCTGCGTTTCGGCTTCCAGCATCTTGCGGATCATGTAGGCGTCAGGATCTACCTCGGGCGGGATGGCGACATAGCCCATTTTGTCACGGACAGTGGCCCGGTCGTAGTAGTACCGGGCTTCTTTCAACGTGCCATTACTCACCCGGGCGGTGATTTGATAAGGTAGTTCGATCATAGTACCCCCTGCCTTCTCTTTCCAGTGATACGTGCCCCAACCCATGACCCAGTCGCCTTCGTTCAGGCCGGATTTTTCCTGATAGGCCAGGGTACGGCGGTCGGAGATGCGGTGGTCGGTGCGCTGGTTAAGGGAACTTTGCCAACTATTAATGGCCTGCTCGCTATTCATCGGCTTTTCGTAACCAGGCCCGTTTTCCTGATAGTCGGCCGCCAGTAAAGAGCGGGCGCGGTTCAGGTCGCCGCTTACGAGCGCATCCAGGTAGTTGTTTAGCACGGCCACGTTCTCGTCGGCATTTTTGCTCAGCGCGACGACATCGTTATGCTTGGGTGTTCTTTGGGCGAAGCTGTGGCTACACGCCAGAAAAAGTAGGAAGAAGAGCGAAAATCGGGCGGCGGAAGAGATTACCTTGTCCATGAGTACGGTAGTTTATAGGGTGAATACTGCTGGGGCGGATATACTCACTAAACACGCGTATTATGGTACAAATTTAATATTATTTAGAACTTTACCAAATATCAGGTACTTTATTATCTGAACAAAGGGAGGTCATGCATGTGCTATTTTTGCTCTGCTCTAAAATCGCTGATTCCAATAAATGACCACGTTATGCGTTGTCCGGCCCGCCGCCACAAGGTCCAGATCACCATCGCCGTCCAGATCCGCGGCTTTCATATCCTCACAGGCCATGTCCACCTTTTCATCGAGAGCGTATTCCTGCCAGATTTTTCCTGCTTCATCGGTACCTACATAGAGGCGGACGCCCACTTGTTCGGCTGTGTTTTTCTCTCGCCAACCCATGGCAATCTGGTCGCGGCCAAGGCCCAGAAAATCAGCCGTTACTAGTGCGTGACCTTGGTTCAGCCGGTCGGTAAGCACACGGCGACTATCCTTTGTGTATACGACCAGGCTATTGCCATGCATGGGCTCTATGGTGGTCGTGAATAGCTGGTTATTACCCAGCTTGCCGGTGCGAATCTCGCCCACACCATTTTTAAGTACCATCCAGTTGCCCGAAGGTGCCCAGCCATCCGCTCCGTCCAGAAAAACCTGCACGCCCTCCTTTCCTGCTACGGCCATGCCCAGAAACGCCCCTTTGGCTTCCATCGGCTCCATGTTGTGGGTCAGATGCATGTCGGTACCTACCAGTTGGTAGTTCCAATCACCTTTTTTATGCTCCGGCACCTCGAAGGCTATCATTTTAACACCTGCACCTTCACCTTTCTCATTGCCTTCACCATGCAGTGGCAGCACGATGAGCTGGTACTTGCCGTCGGTATCCTGCACCCAATGCATGCGGTGGATCGTAACTTCGTGGTGCAGCGCCACAGGTTCCCACAGCTGGTAGCGATCGTCAGGGGGAATGAGATAAAAAACGGCACCGGATTCTTTGGCATTTCGGGTTTCGCCGGGATTCCACTGCGCGCCTACGGCCACTTCTACCTTGCCATCCCCGTCAATGTCGCGGGCAGTAATGCACACGTTATCACGGGCAGTAAGGTTGGCAGCCATCACGTGTCGCTTCCAGGGGGTACCTGGCCCACCGGGGTTCTTATACCACACAATTTCTTTTTGGTCGGCCATGAGAATGTCGATTTGGCCATCCCCGTCCACATCGCCCGTCGCGAGGCCATAGCCGATGCTAATCTTCGGGTCGATGACCTCGGCCTTGAAAGTGGGGCTTTGGGCGAAGACCGGTAGTGTTGCCAGGAAAAGGAGTACGTGTTTCATCTTTTTACGTTGGAAAAAACAAGGTGTATATTTTTAGCCGAAAGCCGAAAGCCGAAAGCCGAAAGCCGAAAGCCGAAAGCCGAAAGCCGTCACACGTCCCGCTCCACGATTTTCCCACTGACTTTTTCCTTCAAAATCAGCTTGTTTCGCCCGTCGTGCGTCATTTCCTGCTTGATAAGGTAGTGGTCGGCATCGTAGTCGGTGTAGTTGCTCGGCTTGGTCAACCCCTCCTGACCGCGCCAGATGGCCAGTTCGACGGGCTCCCACCGTTTGGTTTTCGCCGAGCGGTAGGCAGCGTCGATCACGGCGTTGACCACGTAGCCATCATAAAAGGTTTCGGCGGGGTCAGTGCCTTTTTCGGCTGCCCCGAACATATCGGTGAACATGTGATTGTAGCCCAGGTCGTTCACTTCATCCCCGACCGGGAACAGCCACCCGGAGTTGCTTTCGGCTTTCTCCGCCACATAATCGGCGCCCTTGCCGGAGGTGTACATTTCTAAGCCGGTACGCAGGAAGTTGTTGATCCAGATCGTGCCTTCGGTTCCCATCACCTCGTCGCGCAAGTCCATGCCGCCCCGGAACGTCCAGCTTGTCTCGAACTGCCCGATCGCGCCATTTTCGTATTTGACCAGAGCGATGGCGTGGTCCTCTGCCTCGATAGGCTTCACCTGGGTGTCGGCCCAGCACATGACCTCCACCGGCTTGATGTCCTTGCCAATAAAATTACGGGAAATCTCGATGCAGTGGCAGCCCAAATCCAGAATGCAACCACCGCCCGCCTGTTCCAGGTCCCAGAACCATTCGCTGTGCGGGCCGGGATGCGCCTCGCGCGACTTGGCCCAAAGAATGCGCCCCAAGGCGCCACTCCTGACGCTTTCCATGGATTTAAGGAATTTGGGGGTATAGCAAAGATCTTCCAGATAGCCACCGAAGATTCCCGCTTCCTCCACGGCTTTCATCATTTGCAAGGCTTCCTCCGCGGTACGGCCCAAGGGCTTGGTGCAGATGACGTTTTTCTTGTGTTTGGCGCAAAGCATGACCGCCTCCGCGTGAACGTGGTTCGGCAGGGCCACGCATACCATAGTCACATCGGGACGGGCGATCACCTCCTCCATATCACTGGACGCGAAGTCACAGCCATAGTCTTTGGCAAATTTTCTGGCACTCTCATCGCGGCGGGCGTAGATGGCCGTTACGCGATCACGGCTGCGCTGGCCGTGGATGGATTCGGCATAGAAGCGGCCAATGAAGCCGGAGCCGAGCATGGCGATTTTTTGCATGAAACGTGTTTTCGGGAAATAGAATAGTAAAAGTTGTATTCCCTGGAAAAGTGGCTGCAGCCTGCAAATCTACCCCCGGACGTCGAAGTTTGGGATCCGGATATTGAATTTAAATAGCACCGCTATCCAACTGCCCGACCTTTGTTACACAAATCCTTCGATCCCCAATCCAAACAAAGCGAAATCGTACTTCACCGGATCTTCCGCATCCAGCTCGCGTAAAGCGGCAGTTAGTTCGAGAGCTGTTTGCCAGTCGGTTTTGGGCCTCTGGATTAGCCCCAGGTGCCGTGCCACACGGTCCACGTGAACGTCGCAGGGCATCACCAGCTGGGCAGGCGAAATGCGCCGCCAGATCCCGAAATCCACGCCCCGGTCGTCTTGCCGCACCATCCAGCGCAGAAACATATTGAGCCGCTTGCAGGTGGACTTGCGGGCGGGCGTCGCGATGTGCTTCCGGGTGCGGGATGGAAAATAGTCCAGGCCGCAAAATTGATCGTGGAAGGTGATTAAACCCTGCTCCGTCGTGGATTGGGCCTCCTGATTCCCGACCAGAAAAGCCTCTTCGAGCGAGTCATTTTTTGAATAAAAATCCTGAAAAAAATGAAGAAAATAGAGCGCGTCGGTAGCGTTGAAAGTACGGTGCTTGAAGGCCAGGAAACGTTTCAGGTCGCTTTCCTGATGATTCAGGACAAAATCGTAAGGTGCGTTATCCATTAACGCGACCAGTTCCGAACTTTTATTGATGATGGTTTTGCGCTGTCCCCACGCCAGCACCGCCGCCCAAAAACCCATGATTTCGATGTCCTGCTTCCGACTGAATCGGTGCGGGATGCTGACCGGATCGTGAGGGACAAAGTCGGGGCGATTGTACTGCTCGTACTTCCGATCCAGTAGTTCTTCTAATGATTCTGTCAAGGGATTACTTGCGGACTACCTTACCCAGCACATAGGCCAGTCCCTGCGAAATGCCGGAAAAAATCATCACCAGCGTGGAAAACAGGAAGGTGAAAACGGCAATGAAGGGATACATGAGCGCAAAAACTACGCTCCAGACTTTATAGCCAATGGTCTTTTTTTGTTCGGCGCGCTCCTCTTCGCGTCGTGACCGGTATTCGGGGGAATGTTTCATGGATGTCAGTTTGCCGAGATATAGCTGATCTCGGCCCTAAAACGGCGACTGTTGGGGGAAAGTTTCTCAAAGGCCCGCGCCGAAAGTTTAATCACGATATCTTCGTTGGCACTCGTGCCGGGGATACGCCCGACGACTTTCACCCAGATTTCCTCCTGGTTGTATTGATTCTTGACCTGCACCAAAGTACCCAAAGGTGCGGTGCGGTGCAAGGCGAGGTACTTGCTGCTGCTTTCGCCCGTGTCGATAATTTCGGCCAATCCCGACTCGCTCATGCGCCTTCCGGTGGGTTCCTTGGGGGCGGGCGCAGGCTCTTCAATAGTCTTTTTAGGCTTTTCAGCCACCACCGGTGCGGGTTCTTCCTTTTCGGCTGGCTTGGGGGTGGGGAAGGGCGTAATGCTCGGGCTGCGTTCGGAATAGACTTTCTCCGATACAATTAAATCCTGCCCCAGAATGACGTTGTCGGAGGTCATGCCATTCCATTTACGGATGTCGGCCATCAGTACCCCGTACTTAACCGCAATGCTGTACAGAGTTTGCCCCTGTTCCACGGTATGCATTCCCGGCGCGGTGGCGGTGGCGGGTTCGGCTTTTCTGGCCTCCCGCTTTTCTTCCTTCGCGGCGGCTTTTTCCTCCCGGGCAATTGCCTTGGCCGACTTACGAGGGGTGTAGGGCACCCGGATCACCTGGCCCGCCCGCAGGCCGTCAGCCATGCCTTCATTTGCCGCCCGGATATCATTGACTGACACGCCATACCGGCGCATGACTGCGTACAACGTCTGACCGGGATCGACCTTGTGAAGGATGTATGTTTTGCCATTGGCTACTTCCGTACCGAGAGAGTCCCGTATAGCAGCGGCAGGAGTGGTGGTAGCTTCGGCTTGCGCCGCAAACGTCGAAAATAAGGCAAGTAAAAGGAGAATCAAACTCTGCAATGGCTTCATTTCAGTGTGTCAATGTTAGGCTGTTCAGTTCGTTGGTATTCCGCAGGAAAACCAGATGGTTATTTTTTAACAAAATGGTGTCCAGGCTGATGCCCGGACGCTTGTCACTCAATAGGTTGTGATAGATTATTTCCCTGTTTCGATTTACAACCAGCAGATACTGAGCCGCTTTTTCCTGATCGTAAAGATAATAAGAAAAGACCACATAGGGGTCTGATTCAAGATAATCGATGGCAACAGCGTCCTGCGTTTCCACCATTCTCCCCAAAAACGCTGAAAGCTGACGGAAGTATATATCATGAGGCTCATAGCGAACGGGAATGTGGTGATTCGGTTCGGTTACAGCGGGTAGATCTTTTTCCAGAACCGGATTTTTTAACAACCCTGAATTACTGTCGCAAAGCTGATACTGAATTCTTTCCGCTTGCTTTTGCGCCACCACGATTTGCTCAGTGCCTGGCAGGATCCGGACGAACAGCCAGCCGGGTAGAGCCCAGACCACTTCGCCCTCAGCAACTGAGAGGGCCAGCAGATCGGTGGGTTCAGGAATATCGGGAAAGCGGTAGTTGTGCAGGAATACCCGGTCCCCGGCGAAACCCGCCAGGGTAGTCCACCATTCGGTGGCTGAGGGAGATTTTTGCCAAAGTACCTGATTGGTGGTAAGGTCCAGAAGTGCCCAGGAAACTGTTTTCGTTTCGGCGTCACGCAATTCCACAATCCATTCGTCGCGGTCGGGATGCGGCATAACCCGCCAGATGGTTTCGGAAAAAGTATGGGTGAACAGGTTTTCGGGGGACAAAGACACGGGTTGTCGAATGGAAATGGTAGTTTTGGACAAAGAATAATCAAATAATCAAACTTTCACCACGCTTTGCAAATTGTCGGTATCATTCCCGCCCGCTATGCTTCCACCCGTTTTCCCGCCAAAGCTTTGGCCGAAATCGGCGGAGTGAGTATGATCCGCCGGGTGTACGAACAGGCCAAGTTATCATCCAGGCTTTCGCAGGTCGTTATTGCAACTGATGACGACCGTATATTCGACCACGTGCAGTCTTTCGGCGGCAAGGTAGTCATGACCTCCGGCAACCATCAGAGCGGTACCGACCGTTGTTTCGAAGCTTTGCAATACCTGGAAGGCGTGTACGATTATGTGATTAACATCCAGGGCGACGAACCGTTCATTCAGCCCACGCAGATCAATCGCCTGGCTTCCGTGCTCAACGGACAAACGCAGCTGGCCACGCTGGTAAAAGCGATCGATGATGAAGAAACGCTGTTCAACCCCAACACGCCTAAGGTACTGCTCAGCGCGAGTCGGAATGTATTGTATTTCAGTCGGCAAACGGTCCCCTATCTCCGGGAAGTGGAAAAGGCAGACTGGCTGGGCCGCCATATTTTTTACAAACATATCGGAATTTACGCGTATCGTACCGATGTTTTGGCCCAGATTACGCAGTTACCGGTATCCTCTTTGGAAAAGGCCGAGGCTTTGGAACAGCTCCGCTGGCTGGAAAATGACTACACGATCCAGGCCGTTATCACCCCCGATGATTCGCATGGGATCGATACGCCGGCAGATTTGGAGCGCGTGGCACGGAAATTTCTGTAAAAGGCTGCGGATTTGTTGATGCCTTGATTTGTTGGCTTCTAGCGGGTTAGCCCATCAGCCCGTTTTTTGTCCTGAAGCTGTAAGTACGGGATAGGCATTTTCTGCGTTTAAACTAAATTATTAAAGCCGATTATATGGGCTGCTTCGTATCGATCAACGATAGCCGCCAGTCCATTTTACCCGTAAAACCTCTAATTATATGCAATATAAGATCCTTTGGGCCGATGATGAAATCGACCTTTTGAAGCCACATATTATGTTCCTGACCAACAAGGGATGTACCGTGACGCCCGTCAACAGCGGCGCCGATGCCCTTGATAAGGTTGAAAGCGAACGATACGATATCGTTTTTCTGGATGAAATGATGCCTGGCATGACGGGCCTGGAAACACTGGCCCAGATAAAACAAATGCGGCCTTCTCTCCCGGTGGTCATGATCACCAAAAGCGAAGAGGAGCATATCATGGAGGACGCCATCGGCTCCAAAATCGCCGACTACCTCATCAAGCCCCTTAACCCAAACCAGATTCTGCTTTCGGTCAAGAAAATCCTGGACAATAAGCGGCTTGTTACTGAAAAAACGACGCTTAGCTACCAGCAGGAGTTTCGCAATCTGGCGATGCAGTATCAGGATCGCATCGGGCATGAGGAGTGGGCGGATATTTACAAAAAGCTCATTTATTGGGAACTGGAACTGGAAAGTTCGCAGGATCAGGGAATGGCGGAGGTATTCGCGATGCAAAAGAGCGACGCCAATAACAACTTTGCCAAGTTCATAGAGGAAGAGTACGACGGCTGGCTGAACGACCCCCGGGCCGACCGCCCCATTCTGTCGCACCAATTGATGAAACAAAAGGTATTCCCGCATCTGAAAGGCAGCGGCGAACCCCTGTTTTTCCTGTTGATCGACAATTTTCGCTATGACCAGTGGAAAATGATTCAGTCGGTAATGCAGGATTACTTCACAATTGAAGAAGAGTCTTCCTATTATTCCATACTACCAACAACGACTGGCTACGCCCGCAATGCGATTTTTGCCGGATTGATGCCCAGTGAGATCGAGCGAAAGTACCCGCAGTGGTGGGTGAGCGACGAGAACACCCCGGATGGTGAGGAAGGCCTGAACAAGTACGAAAGCGAACTGCTGCAAAAGCAACTCGACTGGAACCGACTTGATGTGAAGATGTCTTACCACAAAATCCTGAATACGAACCAGGGCAAATCGTTGGTGGACAACTTCAATAACATGATGGGCAATGCCCTCAACGTGGTAGTGTATAACTTCGTGGACATGCTCTCTCACGCCCGTACCGATGTGCAGATGATCAAAGAGCTGGCTCCCGACGAAGCAGCTTACCGCTCCATCACCAAGTCGTGGTTTCAGCATTCCCCGTTGCTGGATTTCATCAAAAAGGTAGCTGAGAAAAAAGGACGGTTGATTCTTACGACCGACCACGGTATGATTCGGGTACAGAAGCCGGCCAAGATTATCGGCTACCGGGAAACCAATACGAACCTGCGCTACAAACACGGCAAGAATCTGGGCTTTGATGACAACCACTTGCTGGTATGCCGGAAGCCGGAGCGTTTCTTCCTGCCCAAGCCTCACGTTTCGACTTCCTATGTCTTTACGAAGGAGGACTATTTCTTTGCCTATCCCAATAACTACAACCAATACGTCAACCTGTACCGCGATACATTCCAGCACGGCGGGGTGTCGTTGGAGGAAGTCATCATACCCTTCATAGACATGAAGGCGAAGTAAGTGCCCCTGGGCCGGATGATCGCAAAAACTCTTCGGCAGATTCGGATCAAAGTATTAAATTTGCAAATACCGCTTATGGTTATTCTTGCTCTTCTGCTGACATTTTTCATTTTGTCGGCAGGAGAGTAAGGACTTCTCAATATCCAACCTTTGAGATCCCATTTATGACATTATCCGCATTCAGTTTTCCGGCATTCAAACCCAAGGTATTTTTGGTGGACGATGACGAGGACGACCGTTTTCTTTTTCTGGATGCAATTACTGAATTGCGGCATGAGTTGATCATCAAAGAGTTTGCTGA
The DNA here is from genome assembly GCF_014651615.1 of Persicitalea jodogahamensis. Lineage (GTDB taxonomy): Bacteria > Bacteroidota > Bacteroidia > Cytophagales > Spirosomataceae > Persicitalea > Persicitalea jodogahamensis. Next base: position 2,013,238 of record NZ_BMXF01000001.1, read on the forward strand.
TGGTGAGTCGCTTATGAACACGCTCAGAAAAGCCGGTGAATCCCCGGACATTATTTTCCTGGACCTGAACATGCCCCGGCTGAGCGGCCTCGAATGCCTTGATTTTTTGCGAAAAAAACTGGGTGATTCAATTACCAAGGTTTTCATTATCTCTACGAGCTCTTCTGCCGACATGATCGAAACCACCAGAAATAAGGGGGCCGATCATTATATTTGCAAACCCAGGGACTTTAATGAATTGAAAATACTGGTGAGAATTGCGCTGCAGAAAGCCATTTCACCCACTTCGTCTCCCTTTTTGCTAAATGAACTTGTCAAGTAGCTGTTTCAGCGCTCCTCTGTTCATCTGGATCCAAAATGATCGATCTGACTAACAAGACAGTCACCACCATTTCCAATTGCGACCAGGAACCCATTCACGTTCCGGGTACCATTCAGGCCCATGGCTATTTGCTGGCCATCAATCCTCAGGACGGGACCGTCACCCATTGCAGCAGAAACCTCACCCGGTTTCTTCAACTTCCCTTACAGGAAATTCTGGGAAGGAACATTCTTCACTTGTTTCCCCAGCACCGTGATGTTTTAGAAGAACGGCTGGGTGAAAAAGGCCAGAGCTCGGGACTGACGCTCCGGCATGACGATGTCAGTTATCACATGATGACGCACCGTTCCGCTGGTCTGATTATTCTGGAGCTTGAACCTGCGGTCGAAGACCACCCGGAGACGATTACGGTACCGGAACTGCTCAGCCTGATAAAAACGCCCGGCAGTCTGGTCGACTTATGCGATACCGTAGCGAAGGAAGTGCGCAGAATCCTGGGCTACGACCGCGTCATGATATACAGGTTCGATACCGAAGATCACTCGGGCGAAGTTATTGCCGAATGCCTGGCCGACGGCATGGAACCGTATCTGGGTTTACGCTACCCGGCCGGCGATATTCCCCTTCAGGCGCGGGCTCTGTATGTGCGCAATACCATACGGTCTATCAATGACACAGGCTCTGAACCCGTGGCACTTTTCACACAGCCCGGCGATGGCACAGGCACTGTTCCCGAGCAGTTGGATCTGAGTTATGCCTACTTACGGAGTGTGTCGCCCATCCACATCCAGTATCTGCGGAATATGGGGGTAGGTGCCTCTTTTTCCATTTCGCTCGTAAAGGACGGGCAACTTTGGGGGCTGATTGCCTGCCACCACCGCACTGCCCATCATCCTACGCTCGGGCAGCGCAATACGGCCCAGATGATTGGAATATTGCTGTCTTCGCAAATCGAGTTGCTGGAACGTATGGAGCAGTCGGCGGAATCGCTGGCTACCGAAAAACAACTGAATGCGCTCTTGCATTTTTTTGAGGATGAAAACCGTTTTGGTCTGCCGGCACTGGTAGAAAAACCTGAGTTGCTTCGAATGGCCGAAGCCTGGGGCGTTGCGATAGTCGTGATGGATAAAATCTACAGTAAGGGCTTGACTCCGCCGTCTGACGCAACTCTCAGACTGGTGGAATTTCTTCGGCAATCGTCCTTTTCCACTAAGGGTTTCTCGACCAAAAATCTGGCGGCACACTACCCCGCTGCTAAAGCAATCGAGGAGGTAGCCTCTGGAATCATTTACCACCCCCTCGATTTTGCTTCTAAGGACTGCATTGTTTGGTTCAGGCCGGGGCTGGTTCAAACCGTTACTTGGGGCGGCCAACCTGATTCCCGTCAGCCTAATAACAGCAAAGGTACCCTTACTCCGCGTAGTTCATTCAGTGCCTGGCAACAGACCGTGCGTGACGTCAGCGAACCCTGGTCGGATGCTCAGGTTCAGATTACGGCCCGGCTGGCTTTCGCCCTGCGTAAACAACTGCGCACCCTGCACATTCAGCAGGAGTCCGATCAGCAGCGTGCACTGAATGAAAGATTGATGGCCGTCAATGAAGAGCTTGAGAACATCAACTGGATCAGCTCCCACGACCTCAGGGAGCCATTGCGGAAAATCCAGGTATTAGCTAGTCGGGCTCTCAGTAAGGATTCACACAATCTTTCCGAAGTGTTGCTGGATTCGATTAACCGGATGCAGGTATCGGCCCGGCGCATGCAGCAGTTGCTTGACGACATTTCAGCTTATTCCAATATTTCGGCCAAGCAGAACGTACATGCAGAAGTGGATCTGAATAGCCTCGTGCAGGAAATCTTCATTGATAAAGCGGATGTTTTCCGGGAGCAGCAGGCGGAATTGAAAGTGGAGGAACTGCCGGAAATTGTGGGCATTGCTTTTCAACTGAAACAACTGTTTTTGAACCTTATCACTAATTCTCTGAAATTCAGCCGGCCCGATGAACCCAATTTGATTTCTATTCAGGTTACCTCGCCCACCGAAGAAGCGATTGAGGCATTCGGGATAACGGCCCAAAATTACTTTTCCATCGTACTTCGGGACAGGGGAGTAGGCTTTGATCCCGCGTATAGCCGTACGATCTTCAAACTGTTTCAGCGCCTTAATAATGAGCCTGATGGTAAAAATGGAACGGGTGTGGGGCTTGCCATATGTAAAAAGGTGATGCACAATCATGAAGGGTTGATTTGGGCTGAAAGTACCCTCGGTGTGGGTAGTGCTTTCTATCTGATTTTCCCGAATTCCCGTCTGTTATGACTCCACAACTACCCGCTGAGCCCGTTGAGGTGTCATTCGCCTCGGCAGGCTTTATGAAAAGATTAAAAGCGGAAACGCAATCGCAGCACCAGTCTTTGGAACAAACCGAACCGAGCCGGCGGGTGATGAGCCCGGCACTCAGTCGGGAAGGTTACCTAGAAGTCCTGTATGCATTTCACGGTGCGTTTTCCCCTTTGGAAAGTCAGGTCCGGGAGTCTCTTGATAAAAATCCTGCAAACCTTGAATTTGTCCCGCGCAGCAATTTGGCTATTGCTGATATCAAGCAACTTTCGGGTAGTTTTAATCCGGATTATTTTTCCCAGGGAGATGCCATTGAGCGGCAGGGGGGGCTTTCGTTACCCGAGGCAGTGGGCGTGATGTATGTGCTCGAAGGCTCCAAGCTGGGTGGGAAAGTGATCAGCCGCCAGCTTGCAAAGACCATCGGCGTTGAGCCGCAGAATGGAGGTAGTTTCTTCTCGGGGGGGAAGATTGAAGAGTGGAAAACTTTTCAGGCTTACTGCGAATCGTATGCCCAAAAACGTCCAGAGGCAGCCGATACGATAATCGAGTCTGCAAAATCAACCTTTCGGTGGATTGAGGGCTATTTTCTGCAAGTGAGCCGTAGAAACAGGTAGTTGCCGCTCTGAGTAAGAGCGAGTCGGAATACATTAACCAAATCTGCGTTTCAATTTTACCAAATCGCCCCTTTAAAAAAACGTATCCCACAGCAGGTAGGCATTCAATACCAGGATGATAGTTGCCACAACCCAACTGATAACGTTTAGTCGTTTTGTATTGGCAAATGTGCCCATTTTGGCCCGGTCGCTGGTGAACATCACGAGCGGAATAACGGCAAAACTCAGCTGCATGGAAAGGATCACCTGACTCAGGACCAGTAATTCGGCAGCACCGTTCTCCCCATACAGGATTGCCACGACCAGTGCCGGGACAATGGCGATGAGTCGGGTGATCAGTCGCCGTAACCAGGGTTTCAAACGTAAATTCAAAAAGCCTTCCATCACGATTTGCCCGGCCAAAGTACCCGTCAGTGTGGAATTCTGGCCCGATGCCAGGAGAGCCACGGCGAAAAGAACGCTGGCCCATTTGGCTCCCAACATGGGATCGAGAAGTTTGTAGGCGTCGGTGATGTCGGCTACCTCGAAGTTGCCGTTGGCGTGGAAAGTGGCGGCGGACAGAATCAGGATGGCAGCATTGACAAAAAAGGCAAGACCCAGGAATACCGTAGAGTCGATCGTGGCAAACTTAATCGCCGAGCGTTTACCCTCATCGTCGCGTTTGTAATTGCGCGTCTGCACGATGCTGGAGTGCAAATAAAGGTTGTGCGGCATGACCGTCGCGCCCAGGATACCAATCGCGATGTATAGGGCCGTGGAGTCGGTTACTACCTGGGCCTGCGGGACAAGGCCCCCCAGAATTCCCGCCAGCGATGGCTGGGACACAATCATTTCGTAAATGAAACTCACCATGATGAGGGCAATCAGCCCGCCGACGATGCTTTCCAGCACCCGGAAGCCCTTATGCTGGAAGTAAAGAATCAGCAGCACGTCGAACCCTGTCAGGACCACGCCCACCGCCAGCGGCATTCCAAAGAGCAGATTCAGTGCGATGGCCGAACCAATCACCTCGGCCAGATCACAGGCGGCAATGGCAATCTCGCACAAAATCCAGAGGACAAATGACACCGGACGTGAATAATAATCGCGACAGGCCTGCGCAAGGTCACGTCCCGTGGCGATACCGAGCTTAAGCGAAAGGTGCTGTAAGAGCATCGCAAAGAGGTTGGATATCAGAATGACTGACAATAGGGTGTAGCCGAAACGGGAGCCTCCCTCGATGTCGGTAGCCCAGTTGCCGGGATCCATGTAGCCTACTGCCACCATCAGGCCGGGGCCAATGAAAGCGGCCATTTTTTTCCACCAACCTTTTCCCTCCGGTACGTTTATGGAAGCGTAAACCTCCGGCAGCGAAGGTAAAAGTTCGGAAGGCAAAGGTTTGCCTTCTTCCTGCAAGAGTGAATTTTTATGCATTTAAGGTTATTTAAGAATTCGGTTCAAAGCCAAAGGGATTCTGAGAAGGGTATTTTTAGCTGTCAGGTGCCTGAAATCAGGTATTTGCGGCCCCAAATCCCTTTCCGGGGCAAAGATAAAAAATATTTTTAGACTAATCTAAATCTTTTTAATTGCCACAAGTAAGCTGTACTTTTGCACGCTAAACCAACTCCCTGCCGATTTCATCTCTTCGTCATGGCGAATTCCTTCACAGAAGAAAACTACTTAAAGATCATCCATAACCTCTCCGGTCCCGAAGGGGCAGAGGTAAGCACCAACGCCCTGGCAGAAGGTACGGCAACCCGTGCTGCATCAGTCACGGACATGCTGAAGAAGCTGGCAGAAAAGGGGCTGATCAATTACAAAAAGTACCAGGGCGTTACGCTGACGGAGATGGGCGAAAAACTGGCCCTCAAAATTATCCGCAAGCATCGGCTGTGGGAAGTTTTTCTGGTCGAGAAGCTGGGTTTTGGCTGGGACGAGGTGCACGACATCGCAGAAGAATTGGAACACATTCCGTCCGACCGTTTGGTGGACCGGCTGTCCGCATTTCTGGGCAACCCTCAGTTTGATCCGCACGGCGATCCCATTCCTGACGCGAAGGGCAACATGCCCACTGCCGACTACCTGAAACTTTCGGAAGTCGAAATAGGGGATAAGGTGCTGATGATGGGTGTCCTTGACCATGAAACGCCATTTCTTCAACACCTCGACCGCTCGGGCATTATGCTCGGTTGCCGGATGGAGGTGAGGGAGATCAACGACTACGACAGGTCGGCACTGGTACTTATCGATGACGTCAAGACATTGTTCATCAGTCAGGAAGTGTCGAAAAACCTACTCGTTCAACGCCTCTGAGGCTCTCCGAATTGAAAATCCTGGATCGTTACATCCTTAAGAATCTGCTGGTCACTTTCCTGTTCGTGGCGTTCGTCATCGTGTTCATCATCTGCATGATCGACTACACGGAAAAGGTAGACGACTTTCTCGAAAAGAAGGCACCGACCTCTGCCATCATTTTCGATTACTACCTCAATCTGGTACCATATTGGATCAACTACATCAGTCCGCTGATGGTCTTCATCGCCACGGTTTTCTTTACTTCACGCATGGCGGCCCGCACCGAGATCATCGCGATCCTGAGCAGTGGCATCAGCTTTGGGCGGCTGCTGGTCCCTTATCTGATGGGGGCGACGATTATCGGGGGAGTGATGTTCGGGCTGGTAGGTTGGGTGTTGCCCAAAGCCAATAAAATCAGAAATGAATTTGAGCAAAAGTACGTCAAGGACGAGTTTTATTTTGACGGGCGCAACGTCCACATCAAGGTTGCGCCCAATGTGTACGCCTACCTCGAAAGCTACAATGTGGCAACCAAGACGGGGAACAAGTTCACGCTGGAAACCGTCGTGGGCAACGAACTCAAAAGTAAACTGACCGCCGACAAGATCGAATGGCAACCCGAAAAGAACAAGTGGGCTTTGAAGAACTACCGCATCCGCAATCTTGAAAAGCAGAACGAGGCGCTAAGCTTTGGGGTCGAAAAAGATACGCTCATCAATCTGAGTCCTAAGGATTTCGAGAGTGACTATAATCTATTCGAGACCTTCACGCTACCCGAACTCAATGCTTACATCGACCTCCTGAAAAGCAGGGGTTCCGACGGTTTGGAGGTCTATCTGATCGAAAAGTACACCCGCTTCACACAGCCTTTCGCCATGCTGATTCTGACCGCCATCGGTCTTATCGTCTCGGGCCGCAAGAGCCGGCAGGGGGTGGGGCTGCAGATCGCACTCGGCTTTGCTTTAGCGTTCATCTATATCCTCTTCTTTTTACTTTCGAAAGGCGTGGCTGAGTCGGGTAATATCAATACGCTGCTGGCGGTGTGGCTGCCGAATATTGTCTTCACTTTCGTAGGGCTGGGACTTTTCAAAACATTGCCGCGATGAACGACGAATCGCCGCCGCTACGCTCGTACCTGCAATTGCATTTCCTCGTTCTGATTTGGGGTTTTACGGCGATTCTTGGCTTGTTGGTCACCATTGCTCCTGCCGCATTGGTGCTGTATCGCACGGTGCTGGCGGCGTTGGGGCTGGCGGCAGTTATTTCCTTACAGAATAAAAATTTCCGCGTAAGCCGGCGACAGCTATTTCGCATGATGGCCGTCGGGACGCTGCTTTCCACGCACTGGATTCTTTTTTTTGCCTCGGCGCGTGTCTCAACGGCCTCGGTTTGCCTGGCAGGAATGTCCACCACCTCTCTCTGGACGAGTTTCGTGGAGCCGCTCGTGGGAAAAAAACGGGTAAATCCCCTGGAAGTGCTTTTAGGACTAGTGGCCCTGGCCGGATTGTACCTGGTCTTTCATTTCGAGTTCGATCACGCACTTGGACTGCTGCTGGCTCTGGGCTCGGCTTTTCTGGCGGCATGCTTCACCGTGGCCAACAGCCATTTTGTAAAGCAGAACGATGCCTTTGTCATTACTTTTTACGAAATGATCGGGGCAAGCGTCTGCTCGCTGCTTTTCGTTTTTTTGTTTGAAAAGTACCAGCTCAACAATGCGCTGCCGCTATGGCCCGTCCCAGCCGATTGGCCCTGGATTCTGATCCTGGCGCTGGTCTGTACAGTGTACGCCTATTCGATGGGCACGCATCTCATGAAGCAGTTTTCGGCTTATATGCTGAGCCTGACTGTCAACCTCGAACCCGTGTACGGTATCGCTCTGGCCTTCCTTATTTTTGGGGAGAAAGAACGGATGACCGCCGGATTTTACCTGGGGACCCTGGTGATTCTGGCGGCCGTGCTGGCGTATCCCATTCTCCTCCGGCGCAAGCGGGCATCGGTTTAAACTGCACCGAAGTTCGGGGGTTTGGCTTTTCCTGCTAATTTTGCCCCACCAAACGACGACCCTATGAATTCAGCGCGCCTGCTGCTGGTACTGCCCTGCTATAACGAGGAAGCGATTCTGCACCACACCTATGCGACGTTGAAGCACTATTTCGCCGAAATCGTGGGCAATGGACTCATCAGCCCGGATAGCAAAATATGCTTTGTCAATGACGGTAGCCGCGACCGTACCTGGGAAATCATCGCTGACATTGCGGCGGGTGACCCGACGGTAATCGGCGTGAAGCTATCCCGTAATTTTGGCCATCAAAGTGCCATTCTGGCGGGGCTGGAACACCACGTAGACGATTTCGACTGCTTCATCACGCTTGATGCCGATTTGCAGGACGATATCCACGCCATGACGGGTATGCTGGAAAAACACCGCGACGGGGCCATGATCGTGTACGGCGTGCGCAATGACCGCACTACCGATAGCTGGTTCAAACGCGTGACCGCCGAGGGCTTTTACACCGTTATGCAGAAAATGGGCGTTCCGGTCGTCTTCAACCACGCCGACTTCCGGCTCATGGATCGCCGGGTGCTTCAGGAGCTGGGCAATTTTCGGGAAATCAATCTTTTCCTGCGAGGCATAGTACCGTTGGTGGGCTTCCGGAGCGAGCAGGTTTTTTACAAAAGACTGGATCGCCTGGCCGGCGAAACCAAGTACCCTCTCCGGAAAATGGTGCTCTTTGCCTGGAACGGAATCACTTCATTTTCCACGTTTCCGATGCGCCTGGTACTTTACTTCGGCGTGTTCAACTTCGTGGTCGCGATGGCCATTTTTGTGTACATCCTGACTTCCTACCTGTTTGGCTTCACCGTACCGGGCTGGACGTCCACAATGCTTCCCATTACTTTCTTCAGTGGTTCCAATATGATGGCGCTCGGGCTGATTGGCGAGTACATTGGCAAAATATACGAGGAGGTAAAGGCCCGCCCCCGCTACATTATTGAAAAAGTGGTGCATGACTGATCTTTTCAAAAAATATCGGAAGGAAGGTAATGTCTTCAACCTGCTGCTGCTGGCGTTTGTCCTGCTGCCGCTTCTGGTGCTGTCGTACTTCAACCATCCATCCGCCGCCGACGATTACGGCTACATTGATACCGTTTTCAAATTCGGTTGGCAGGAAGCGATGCATTACTACTACACGGGCTGGACCGGGCGGTACTTTGGCATCTTTCTCAATCACTCCAATCCACTGTTGTTTCATTCCATCGTGGGTTTCAAGGTTCTGCCCGTACTTCTTTTGTTGTGGCTGGTGGCCGCATTTTATGGACTGGCGCGTCATCTTACGCCCACGCTTTCCAGATTGGCACACCTGGGTTTTGCGGGGGTACTTTATTTTCTCTTCATCCTGCAAATACCGAGTCTGGCGGGGTTTTTCTACTGGATGGCTGCTTTCGTGACCTACACCATTCCAAGTATCCTGACTTTCGGCTGGGTCATCGTCGTACTGCGCTGGTACAGGCTGGAAACCAAATGGATGAAAATCCTGACCGGCATCCTGGCGGGCTTTCTGGTTTTTGCTGTCATTGGTTCCAGTGAGGCCAATCTGCTCACCATGCTGTTGTTGATTGCGGGCTATTGTGGATTCAGGCTTTTGTTTCAACGACAAATCGACGGACTGATGGTGGGGGTAGTTGCTGCGGCTGCCCTGGGTTGTTACCTGTACTTCACGGCACCGGGACTGGATGTGCGTCTGGGGGGCAATCCTCTGGGCGGTAACATTCCGTTGTCTTTTCTGAATGCCTTCCGGATGTTAGGGATAGTGACTTTGGGCTGGATCACAAAAACGCCGTTACTGCTGTTTACGGCGGCCTGGTTGCTGGTACTTTCGCGGATCACCCCACAGGCCCGAGCTCGCTTTGCGGTGCCGTTTTGGTACGTCTTCCTGCTTTACGTCGGCATTCTGGCCGCGCAGCTTTTTACTTCCTATTACGGCATCGGCATCGATCCCACGGAGCGGGAAGTCAATCTGGTCTATTTGTTTTTTCTGGTTGGGTGGTTTTATGTATTTGGCGTTTTATATCAGTGGGCAAGCCGAAAGCTGGATTTGCCCGGAATGTCTGTGATTTCCCAATACATCCTTATCGGCTTGCTGGGGTTGCAGGTGATTTTTTCAACCTACCAAAGTGCCAGCGTGAGGGCGGCCTATGGCGACTTACTCAGCGGAAGGGCCGCTGCCTACGACGCCGAGCTTTACCGCCGCTACGAGCTCATCGAATCGTCCACTGAGTCTGTGGTCTATTTGCCTGCGCTCAAAAACCGCCCCCAGTCTCTCTATGTTGATGACATTAACCAGAATCACAATCATTGGTGGAACAGGCTGATGGCCGGATACTTCGGCAAGGAGGCGATCTATATGAAAGAGGAAACCCTATCCGATGAGTAAAACCCGTAACCGACTGCTGTTGATTTTCGGGTTGCTGCCCGTTGTTTTGTTCATCTTTGTTGTCGTCAGGTACTCGGTAAACGTTCCCTGGTTTGATGATTTCGATCCTTTTCCTGATTTTCTGCGAAAATGGATTCTGAGCGAAGGATTCAGCGAGAAAATAAAACTGCTTTTTCAACCCAATAATGAGCATCGTATGGTATTCGGCAAAGGGATTGCCGTAGCCTACTACGCAGTGACGGGGGAGCTCAATTTTACCTTCCTGCACATCGCAGGAATGGTTTTCACCCTCGGCACGCTGCTCCTGATCTGGAAGGCTTTCCGCTGGGCCAAACTACCCCCGTACTTTTTCTTACCCGTGCCTTTTTTGCTCTTCCAGCTACAGTATCATCTCATTTTTTTGTGGGCAATATGCAGTTTGCAGCATCAGCCGGTAGTATTTTTTGTGTGCCTTTCCATGTTCCTGCTGGCAAAAAATCGTCTTGGCCTGGCGATTCTGGCCGCTTTGTGCGCCAATTTTGCCATGAGCAACGGTATTTTCGTTTGGGTGGGCGGCGCAGGGGTGTTGTTGTTCCAAACCCGATATCGGGGGCTCGTGGTTTGGTTGCTGAGCGGTGCCGTGGCCGTTGCGCTCTATTTCTCAGGCATGAGTAGTTTGAACAACGAGTCGAGTCTCGGTTTTTTCTTTCAAAATCCTCACTTGACTTTTCTAGGTTTCTTTGCTTTCCTCGGTGGCCTTTTCGACCTCGTGCCCGATCGCTCCATTCAAGTCCGCACTGCCCTACCCATTTTGATGGGCATGATGGTCATGATTTGGGTGGCCGTTTGGTTACTGAGCTACCTGTGGCCCTGGCTCCGGCGCACTTTGAATTGGACCAAGAAAGTCCCGTCCTGGGTGCATTCCTTTGCTGTGTCGTCCGAAAAATCTGACGGAGCCACGCTTGGTCGGGCCGCGTCTGGTCGGACCACGTTTGGTCGAGAAGCACTTGGGTACTTCTGTTTGGGCATTATGCTTTTTTTGCTGACCAATGCCGGAGTAATCGCCTTGCTACGGCCGCGCTTTGGCTTTTTTGTCATGGTGGTGAGCAATTACAAAATCTACCCCGCGCTGTTTCTTGTCGTCAGCTATCTGGCTTTCGTAAACAGCACCGAAGGACGTTGGCAAAAAGCAGGATTTAAATTGGGACTCGCCGTGAGCGTTGTGATTTATGGCCTGACTTTCATCCATTATGGCCCCTCGATTTCGGAAAGGCGCAAGTACTTACTCACCAATGCATACAACCAGGAACATCATGGCTTCGGCCTGGGCCATGTTCCCGGGTCGCCCCAGGCGATTTATGTGGATTCGCTGATGCAGTTCATGACGGAACGCCAAATTTACAACTACCCCGACACCTTTGAGCCGCTGGCCAGGCAGATACGAAATGCAGCCTCTGGCTCGCCCGATTCGCTCCGTTTTACCATGGAGAAAATTCCGCAAGGGCTGCTGGTCACCGAACCGGGCGCAGAAATTCCGGCCGGATTCGATTCCGGGGCCTATGTTTTTCTAAGGAACAGAGCCAGTATTTATATTTTTAAGCTCAATCAACGTCCTTATTCAGGACGAAATGTACTGAAACATTACGCGCCGGGTTTGGAAACGGTCATTCCGTACGAAGCGTTTCCCTCCGGCACTTACGATTGGGGGATTTTGTTTACTCCCGGCCCGGAAGCTACCGGCCGCTCCTTCGTGGCCGGGAACATGACCTTGCCCTGATTTAGCACTTCTAGAACGGAAAACGTACTTTTGTGCGCTAATCCTGCTCCGCCATTATCTTGAACAACCTCCCTCAAATATCCATCGTAGCACCGCTCTACAACGAAGCCGAAACGTTTCCCCATTTGGTGGAGCGACTCAACGCGCTGATGGACAGTATGAGCCTGACGATCGAAATTGTTCTGATCGACGACGGCAGCCGGGATGCTACGCCTACACTCATGCGCCAGTTGGCGCTGCTCGATGCCCGCTATCATTGCGTTTTTCTGTCCCGCAACCATGGCCATCAGCTGGCCCTCTCGGCCGGTATTGCCTCGGCACGGGCCACGGAAGCTCTTTTTGTGATCGACGGCGACTTACAGGATCCCCCCGAATTGCTGCCGGATTTCTATCGGGAAATGCAGCAGGGCTATGATGTAGTGTACGCCGTACGTCGCAAACGAAAGGAAAATGTATTTAAAAAAGGGGCGTATTTCCTTTTCTATCGCCTGTTGAAATCTATTTCGTACGTCGATATTCCGCTGGATAGTGGTGATTTTGCGCTCATTAGCCGGCGGGTAGCGGACGTGCTCATCAAAATGCCCGAGGAGAGCCGCTACCTGCGCGGGATGCGGTCCTGGGTGGGTTTCCAGCAGAAAGGGTTCGAATATGAACGTGATGAACGGCTGGCGGGAGAATCCAAGTACTCGTTAAAAATGCTCTTTGCCCTGGCCTATAACGGTATCTTCAATTTCAGCGAGTTTCCGATCAAGTTCATGACCCGCACCGGCGCGGTGGCAATCGTGATCTCGCTTATTTATTTTATCATTACAGTCATAAAAAAGCTCTTTTTCACCGAAGTGATCGAAGGCTTCACGGCGTTGCTGTTCGTCATCATTCTGTTCAGCGGCGTGCAGCTGCTGGCTCTGGGCATTATCGGGGAATACGTCCTCCGTATTTTTTTTCAGGCCAAGAACCGCCCGCTGTTTATTGTAAAAGAAGAGATCGTCAATAGCGAGTACGTCAAGGCCGATGCTGTTTAACTCCCTCCAATTCATAATTTTCTTCATTGTCGTCACACTGGCTTACTACAGCCTGTCGTGGCGGGGGCGCTGGATTTTGCTGTTGGCGGCGAGCTGCTATTTCTACATGGTCTTCAAGCCCGTGTATATCCTGATTCTGTTCGGGACGATCGTCATCGACTACATAGCCGGCATCTGGATCGAAAAAACGGAAGACCAGCGAAAGCGCAAAATGCTTTTGATTATCAGCCTGATATCTAATGTCGGGATACTGGCTTTTTTCAAGTACTACGATTTCCTCAGCGATTCCGTCAATAGTTTTTTAGCCCTCATTGACCTCGGACCCTACGTACCCCCGTTGGGCGGCCTGATTCCGGCCCGCATTGCTGATTGGATTACCAACGGGGCCGGCCGGGTACTTCTGCCCATTGGTCTCTCGTTCCATACCTTTCAGGCGATGAGCTACACCATCGAGGTGTACCGCAAAAACCAGAGGGCCGAGTATCATTTCGGGATTTATGCTCTGTACGTCATGTTCTACCCGCAATTGGTGGCAGGCCCCATCGAGCGGCCGCAGAACATGCTGTTTCAGTTTCATTCGTATTTCAAATACGACTTTGAAAATGTGAAAGCAGGATTGATGCAAATGGCCTTCGGGATGTTTAAGAAAGTAGTCATAGGCGATCGCCTGGCGATGGTGGTGGATTACGCCTACGACAACCCTTACGACCACAATGGCCTTACGCTGTTGGTGGCGACGCTATTCTTCACCTTTCGCATTTACTGCGATTTTTCTGGCTATTCCGATATCGCCATCGGTGCGGCGCGGGTCATGGGCTTCGACCTGATGCAGAACTTCCGCACGCCTTACGAGTCGGCGTCCATCAGCGAGTTTTGGGCACGGTGGCATATTTCGCTTTCGACCTGGTTTCGCGACTACCTTTACATTCCGCTGGGGGGCAACCGAAAGGGAGAGTACCGCCGCTATTTCAATCAGTTCACGGTCTTCCTGGTGAGTGGCCTGTGGCACGGGGCAAGCTGGAACTACGTAATTTGGGGGAGTCTGCACGGGCTGTACCTGGTACTTGCTGCCCTGCGTGATAAATTTCTGAAACAGTGGGGGATTATCTTGCCAAAAAATCCCCTTTCACGAGTGCTGAGCGTTATTTTTACCTTCGCCCTCGTGGCATTGACTTGGGTGTTCTTCCGAAACGATAAGGCACCGGTAGGTCAGGCATTTGATATTTTAGGTAAAATTTTCACGCTCTCTTGGACCGAGCCGTTGCGTTCACCGCTCAATGGGGTGGAGATGTGGTTTTCGGTGGGGCTTATTCTGTTTATGCTCGTCAAAGAGCATTATTTTTTGCATATTCCCACCCGCAACACCGCACTGTTTTACAGTGTTTTCGTCTTGCTTTGTGTATTCATCTATTTCTTTGGTGTGTTCACGTCCAATCAATTCATTTATTTCCAATTCTAGGTGTTGTATTTTCCATTCGTGACGGTCGGTCAGACTTTCAGGAGCGCCGTGTTGCTGGGAGTAATGGTGTGCTGGTGCAATGCCAGCGGATATGCGCAGGACAACCAACGCTATCTGGCCATCTCCCTGGTCAACGAGGGGGATCAGTACAAAGGGCTGGATGATATTGAAGGCGCGTATCGGCTTGGCTTCAACGCCGTACTTCTTACCGTCAAATGGGGTACCATCCACGGACAGCAGGGAGGAGTCCTTCGGCAGGAAAACAGGCCTGACTATAACCTGTGGCAGCAGTACGACGACCAGATAAACCAGGCCGTGTCATTAGGCATGAAGGTGGGACTCAACATTGATGTAGCGACGGGAGACAGTGTTTCGCACGGGGCGTCAGGCCCATATGGTGTGACCACCGGGGACGGCTGGTCACCGGAGGATCGGGTACTTTGTGTGGGCATGGACGGTACTGAAGCAGTCTACCAGAAGTACGGGGGCTTGATGCGGCCACCCGCGCTGCACGTTCAGCACGTGATGACCTCCCTGGCGGCAGCATCGACCAAAAACAGAATAACCACTTTCGCGGCGGAGGTAATCGAGCGTTACAAGTACCTGCAGGATTCCGGCAAACTACTCTATGTTGATCTCGTGTGGACGCGCGCTCAGGAGGGAGAGTTTGATTTTGGCACCGATAAATGGGATAGTGAAGAGCCGATGGATCTTGATGTACTAAATAGTTTCACGGACTATTCTCGGCCCATTGTAGAGGATTACCGGCGTTGGTTGAAGGCTCAGTACGGCAGCGATATCGAGCGTTTGAACCAAAAATGGCATTCAGACTACCCTAATTTTGATGAGGTTCAACCCAAAAGTCCGAAGTCGGGTGCTGTATTTAGCGGACCGGATGGGCGTGATTGGTACCGCTACCGGACGCATCTCCTGAAAGAAACCAACCTGCTTTTCAAGCGGGCAGTCACTTACGTGGACAGTACCATCCGGGTCATCAGTCAGCATGGCTCGGTGTATGACCGAATCTCTTTCCTCAGAAATACGTTTTCGTTCAACGAAATAGCGGCTGAGCTCGATGGAATCAAAATCAACGACGCGTTGGTTTACGACCATCGCTTTGCGCTTGACCTGCTGCGGAGCAATCTGCCCGGCAAATTTTACGTAAATGAAGCCGAATACGCCGGGCCGGTGGCAGGGATAGCGTCTTCGATTCAGCAGGCCGAAGAGAGTTTCGATCATGGGGCCCATGCATTTACCTTCTTCAAACTGGATGCCGCCGCCATGGCTGCCAATGCTTCCGCGCTTAAAACGCTGGTCGATAACTACCTGACAAATGGCTGGGTGACGAAAATAAAAGCGACCAATGCCGACACATTTAAGCTATCAAGTATGACGGAAACAAATATGAATAGCGGCGGATGCCACACCACGGATCGGGAGAACTACTCCGAAGATTGCGATGCCTACCGAATCTGGATGAACGCGTATAAAAAGGCAGGCAACACACCTGTCAATATATTTATAGAGAATGACTTGTATTAGGCACCGGAACCTTTTCGGTGAAGAAATTATCCACCATCAACCCTCAAAAACAGAAAATGGAATTAACCCCCGATAACCGCTTGCGCAGCCTGATCGTTGTTGGCGACCGTGTTCTTATCCGCCCCAAAAGCCCCAACGACCGTACCCACAGCGGCCTGTATCTGCCACCCACCGTTACCGAAAAAGAGCAGGTGCAGACGGGCTACGTTATCAAGGTCGGCCCCGGCTACCCGATTCCTTCAGCGATGGATGACGAACCCTGGAAGGAAATCGAAGAAAATATCAAGTACATGCCTTTACAGGCCAAAGAAGGGGATCTGGCGATTTACCTGCAACGTAACGCCATCGAGCTGGAATACGATGGTGAAAAGTACGTCATTGTGCCGCAGGCGTCGATCCTAATGCTGGACCGGACGGAAAACCTGTTTGAGTAAGGGAATACCGGGTAATACAGAGGAATTTCTGGATCAGATAGTAGGTGAGAGTCCTCAATTTCCCCTGTCGGATTTCCTCTTTTCAATTAGAAATAGGAAGGTGGTTTGATTGGAAGAACCTGACAGGGTACAAGCCTGAACAAAAACCTATCCGATCGCACTCATGAAGTTCAGGGCGGCGATCATGGAGTTGAAGGCAATTCGTTCACCATGTTCATTTAGTTTTCCGAAAGGTCAACAGGATGAGTCAACCTGCCAAAAAGCGCGAGGCGTTGTCCGGAAATGTTTCCGGGCCCGCATTCTTTCAATGAGCGTAACATGGCCGGGTCTTTATAGTAATGATAGGCCATATAAAGCGCATTGATCCTGGTATCCGTAAAACAATGCGATTTGATCGGGTTGTTCATCACAAACATGTAGGCTTGAAGCAAAGAGCCTGATCCATCGGCTTCCCTATGGTCGTAGAGTGAACTATCACCCAAACGGTATAAAAACTCTGCATGGGCGGTAAGGTGTTCGATATGTGTCATAGTGTAGTCGGTGCCGCTCCCATCCGAAGGTAGGAATTCACCGTCGATCGGGTCTTTTCCCCGGCGGATCTCTTCGGGGATCGCCCCGTTGGGCAGTATGCCCCACAGGTCGCCTTTGGCATCCATCTTCCAATCGGCGGATGTTTTCAAGCGTCCGATCTGATACCTGTTATGGACCGCAAAGGCTTCTTCGGGAGCCAGCTTTACGGAAAGTGGACTTACTTCTTCCAAACGCCAATCGGGATGCTCCATCAGGTAGTAGGCAATGAGCGCTGCGGAGAATGAGCCTGCTACACCCCAGTTGTTTTTTCTGGTCCGGCTGGCCCATGCCACTTTGGGGTACATGACATCGCGTAGCCAGCGTTGGTAGTTCCATTTATTTTCGATGGTCCAGCCTTTCCAGCCTTCCAGAAGGTCAGCGGCATAAATATAGGGAGTGCCTCCACGGGCAAGGTTGAGTATCCCCTGCGCACCCCATTGAAAATCCTTATGCTCCTCGTTCCGGTAGCCATAGGTTTTGGTTAGGCTCAGGATGAGTTCTCTTGATTTGACGGCGTACTTGCTATCACCCGTCAGGTGCCACGCTATAGCGGTGCCATAGGCCAACTTGCCGCCGGTAGAACTTAGCTGTACGGGTTCTGTCGAACTGCGCCCGGCAATTACCACCTCGCCCGATAGCTCAGGCCAATCCGATGACACCAGCATCAAACTATCTACGAAGCTCAGAAAAAGAGCGACATTGGTGCGGTGGGGTTCAAGGCCCGCTCCCGCCTTTTCTTTGATGCCGGATAATTCCTGGGCAGAAATCAGAAAGCCTTTTGGTGCTCCCTTTTTTTCGACTCCGCTATTGGTCCGGGGATGGTTGAAGGAGAAAAACAGGAAAGGGACACACAGGGTTAATAAAAGGTACTTCACGCTTTTGAAGGTTGGATTATTTTTGATTTTAGGCGTATAAACCTGAATTCAGTCCAATTTTACGTACTTCTGCCAATTCCGTTATTCTTTAAAACCCAAAACTTCACGAATTTTCCAATTGGAATAATTGCTTTGTATTCTCCCGATTTACGGGCAATGGGCACATCCGGGAAAACCCGATCAGCCAATTATTGCTGAAAATAATCGAGAAAAAATTCAGTGTATTCGTAAGGCTTAATCCTATTGTATGTACCCACGATATTGACCAGAAATGTTTCATTACCGGGTTTGATCATTATCCTGGGTACAGCAGCGAAATGGACCACAGCATCGAATTTTGGTTCGCCATTGCCTGGTTCCAGCTTATCCGGAGCGGCGTAAGAACTCATGGCATTGAGCATTTGTCCGGAGTCCGTGATTTCTGCCGCCAGTTTATACTGACGCACACTCTTCTTTTGGTGCTACCCCTGTATCCATCGGGGCAGCACCAAAGGAAAGCGTGCCTGCGGCTTACCGTGACTCGTTGAGCGAGTACAAATCCCAGCTACCCCTGGATGTGGTGCGTTGTCCAGGGAGGGAATGACTCATACTTGATTTGCCCAGCAGTTCACAAAGTGACCTTCAGAAAATCAATTATACATGGAGACTGGTCAGGCACCAGCGCTTGATTTCAGCGGTTTAGTTCGGCTTCCAGGCTGGCTTGCAAATCGTAAAGCATTGTCATGAGTTTCTCAATATCGGCCCGGGTGAATTGGCCTACTTTCTCTAAAATCGGCGCAGTCATCATTTGTGCACTGAAAACCCTGACCGAATCATCGAAACCGATGAAATCACGGATGGCGATCCAGTCGGAGGCGAGAGAATTGGAAAGGTACTTGGGATTGATCAGGTGAAAATACGCCGCCTGATCTGTTAGGGTATGGCTTATATCACCCTTGTCCAGTTCTAAATTTTTGATCAGCCGCGCAAGCTCGGCAACTACAAAGATGTTACTCTTTTTGTCAGTATCTGGACTGCTGGCAGAATTGGTTTTCTTAATCTTCATTTTGGGAGGGGAGTATGTATTGATTTTTGGGATAATTGTAACCAAAATCAATTCGACTTCCAAGCATTTAAGAAAAAAATCATATACAACCCTCTAATGTTCATACACTTACGTGTTAATTAACTTCGTATTAATGGTTATGGTATTTACGAATAAAGGCCTTGAAAATTTGACTTTGCCACCATTCTTATGCTAAGTTTTTATAAATGAGTTGGTTACGTTGGAGATGACGCTGCCTACCTGTCATACTAGTAATCAAGGCTGTACTTTTCAGAACAGTGCAAAAGATGTGGCTACCAACGAGATGTTTTGTGAAACCAAGCAATGCTGCGTGCCTGGCCAATACGTCCATCCCGATGTTTCAATGAGCCGTACTTTGCAAAGGGAAAGCGCGGCGGACAAGGATGTGGTTGTGATGACATCCGTTTGAGTATTCGGGCATGTTCAGGTAGATTGACCCTGAAATTTCTATTCATATTGATTTACCGATCTTCACAAAGCGAGCAAGACTTATGCAGGTATATGAGGCAGAATCCACCAGTCTGGACAAAAATGATCAATGGTGAATATGGGAGTCAAGGCAGAATAATCTGGCGGTGTACCGTAGGGGTGTGATTGTAGTGCCGCTTGAAATGTTTATTCAGATGGCATACGTCAGAAAAGCCAAATTCATCAGCAATCTGGGAAACAGTGAGGGTGGAGTGACGCAGTTTTCGGGCGACCATTTTTAGTCGATATTTGATTATAAATTGCTGAATGGAATCACCAACCTGCTGCCTGAACAAGGCGCTCAGATGTCCTGATGAATAATTGAATTCATTTGCAATAGTTTCCATTTTTAATAGATCCGGCTCATGGATATGCCGACAGATGTGGGCAATCACCCGCCGGGTTATTGCCGACGGATAGGAGTGCCGGTCCATTGCAGCAGGTTCCCGCTGGCTGTGTAGTCGATCGATCATGCTTAGAAAAGTTTTCATCAGTGAGTCGACGATGGGGCTGTGGGTTAAAGACCGTAGACTGCGCTTTTCAGACAAAAGAATGGCTGCCAGAGCCAGTAAATTTTTTTGATCAGTAGCGTTGGTGGCAATTGATCCGGAACACGTAAGATCAGGCTGGTTGATAAAATTCCAGGTTTGAGTTTCCGTTGTCAATAGATTTTCAACGAAGGAAGAAGAAAAGGAGAGCCAGTAGAAATCACAGTGTTGTGTAAAGCGAAAACTGTATTGATCCCGGAGGCCTGGGAGGAAAACATCGCCCGGTCGAAAGCGAAACTGAGTTTGGTTGATTGTAAGGTAGCCTTCACCATGTTGAATCAGGACGATTGAATGATGGCCAGTCGAATGGACAGGTTGAGTCCATTTATCCAGATTCAGGTTTTCTACATGTAAGGACTCAGGCGAATGGTTTTGATTCATGGCTCGCAAAAAATGAAGGGTTGAATGTTCTATTAACCTTCAAGATCAATACAATGCCAGGCCGTGGATGTTACCAACCTGTCAGATTAAACCGTTGTTTATAAGGTAGTTATCTATCGTGTCCAGACTGGAAACTAATCCAAAATAGTAGAGCCTCCACTATTTTGGAGGCTCTGGATGAAGTCAAATTGGAGTCGTATCTTTATAGGTAGTTATATGACTGAACCTATATGCTGCCAGTTAATGAGTCAACGCCCTTGTCCTCCATTCTTATTGTTGAGGATGAATTTCTTATCGCCAATGATCTAAGGCGTATCCTGACGAAGGCCGGCTACCAGGTTGAAGGAATAGCCGGATCCGTAGCTGAAGCCAGGAAACGGGTAAACAGCCAACGACCTGACATTGTATTGCTGGACATTTTTCTGGATGGGCAGGAGACAGGGATTGATTTGGCCCATTGGCTGAAAGAACAGGCTATTCCATTCGTATTTTTATCCGCTAACCTGACAGACAGCCTCCTGGAAGCGGCCAAGGTAACCCAACCGTTTGGCTTCCTGACCAAGCCATTTCGGGAGCGAGATGTTTTGTCGACACTGGAAATTGCCCGTTACCGACACGCCCACAGCGAAGAAGCCAAATTGCGCGAGCAGCAAAGCATTCAGATAGCGGTCAACAACGCCAGTATCCATATACAGGAGCGGGAACAATTTTGCCTGTCGATCGCGGAGCAGATCAATCGATTTGTGCCATTCTCGTATCTCACGCTGCGGATAGGGTTACCCGACGAGTCATCGTTCAGTGGGCTGATGCTTGAAAAAACGAATGACAATACATTTAAAAGAGTCAACATGGGGGCTTTGCTGGCCGAAGAGGCGGATGACCCATTGATTGAAAAACCGGATCATGAGGTACCGGACCGCCTGGGTGGACAGACCGGAATATTTGTAGGGGATGAGTTTGACCGGCTCTGTCAGGAATACGCAACGGCGCGCGCTTGTCGCGACAAATTTGACGTCCGGTCAGCGGTGCTTTTTCCCATCCCGTTGAAACGCAACTCGGTGACTACGATTATGCTGTCGAGTAAAGAGGTGTCCGGATTCACGGAGGGGCATTACCAGACCGTCAGCTTGGTTTGTCCCCAGATTGCGCTGACGCTCGATAATCTCTTGGCTTATGAGGAACTCGACAGGCGACGACATACGAAAGCCATCGAGCTTGCAATTGCCAATGCTTTCCGCACGGAGGGCTGTATGAGCGAAATGCTGGTTCAGGTGGCTCAGGCGATTAACGGATTGCTGCCTATTGATTTGCTGGCACTTTACAGAACCGATGAAGTGCAACATTCAGAATCTAACCTGGAAACAACCGTACACAAGGTACAGGGAAAGTTTGAATTGCTGGAACTCCAAACCCTACTCAGCACGATCAGCCAACCGGTTCATAGAGACGCCATGGCGGCACTACGGCTCTGTCTGACAAAACCCACCCTGCACGTTGGCTTTCAGTTTACGGATCAGGCAGACGAAAATGCACTGGGCGAATTGTACCGGAAGGCCCTGGGCGTGCAATCGATTATGTACGCTCCGGTTTTCCTAGGCGGGCAGCCGGTTGCCTCACTCATACTGGCCAGTAAGTCGCCCTATGCCTTCACCTATAAAGACCTCCATACGTTGCAGGACATTAACGTTCAGATGGCACTGGCGCTGAACAATGTGTTTGCCTTTGAGCGGATCAAGCGCCTGAGTGAGCGTCTGGAACAGGAGAAAACGTACCTGGCCGATGAGATCAAGACTACCCATAATTTTGGGGAGATCATCGGCCACAGCCTGGCCATCCAGCGAGTATTTACCCATATCGAACAGGTAGCCCCTACCGATGCCACCGTGCTGATTCTGGGCGAAACCGGCACAGGTAAAGAACTGGTAGCCCGTGCCGTGCACAATCGCTCACCCCGCAAGGGGCAGGCTTTTATCAAGATCAACTGCGCCGCCTTACCGGCGCAGTTGATCGAATCAGAACTCTTTGGCCATGAGCGGGGTAGTTTTACTGGCGCCACCGAAAAACGGATCGGTAAATTTGAGCTGGCGAATGGGGGGACCTTGTTTCTGGATGAAATTGGCGAACTACCTCTTGAATTACAGGCGAAACTCTTGCGGGCCATTCAGGAAAAGGAGATTGAGCGTGTCGGCGGGAAAAGTACCCTCCACATCGACGTCAGGATTATAGCTGCTACCAATCGGAATTTGCAACAGGAAGTGGCCGGAGGGCGGTTTCGGACAGATCTATACTACCGGCTCAATGTGTTTCCGATTCTTATACCGCCTCTGCGGGAACGTGCCGAGGATATTCAGAGGCTGGCGCTGCATTTCTTGAAACGTATCAGCAAAAAACTGGGTAAGCCGCTGACCGGCATTGCCAATAACGCGATGAGCCAGCTGCTGACGTATGCCTGGCCGGGCAATATCCGGGAACTTGAGCATGTACTGGAACGAGCCGCTATTTTGTCCCGGTCTACGACGCTGGAGTTAGCCGAACCGCTCCGTTCCCCTTTTCCTGCCGATGGCCTCCTGGAAGACGAACAACGTACCGGACGTATACAGCCCATTGAGGACACCATGCGATCGGCTATCCTCGCGGCTCTGAATCAATCGGGGGGACGAATTCGCGGGAGGGGAGGAGCAGCCGAACTGTTGGAACTTAAACCAACGACGCTGGAAGCCCGGATTAAAAAATTGGGGATTAGCCTGCCGCCCAGATCACCCCTCACCTGAAATATTTGTCACTCTGGGTGCCAGCTATACCTAACCGGCTCTACTGGTTGCTGTTTTCTGGGATTCGGGATACGTCTGCTAAGGCTATTCTATTTTTTTGGTAGGGCTAAAATCCAGGCGTATACCTACACCCGAACCCCGTTCAATGTGCAGTTTCCCTCCGATCTGACGGCTCAGTCCCTGGATCATTGTCAGCCCCAGCGTACTTGTTTTATTCGGATCGAATCCGGCTGGCAGGCCAACACCATTGTCCTGAATAAGTAGCTGGCAGTTCTGGGCATCATCTACCATGAGGTTGATATGAACGACCCCTGGATTTTCTGCGCTATACAGCGGTTGGGGAAAGGCATATTTCAGTGCATTGGTAAAAGCCTCATTGATGATCAATCCAAGGGGAGTCGCCAGGTTGACATCGATCTGGAGGGGGGCCACATTCAGGACCGTCCGAATGGACAGCTGGCAATTAAACGATTCCAACAGGTAGTTCACCACTTCGTTGATGTATTCGGCCATATCGACCGTAGACAGTTGCTCGGACTGATAGAGCTTCTGGTGGATCAGAGCCATGGCCTGTACGCGGTTCTGGCTTTCCCGGATCGCCGCCAGCGCAGTAGCATCGTGAAGGTAGTCCGCCTGGGCATTGAGCAGACTGGTGATAATCTGCAGATTGTTTTTTACCCGGTGATGAATTTCTTTCAGCATCCACTCCTTCTCCGTCAGTACCTGCTGAAGCGATTCATTTTTTTGGTTGATTTCAAGCTGCTTTACTTCCAGCAATTGGTTGCTGCGTTGTTTGAGCCGATAGCGGTTGTAGCTCACCCCCAAAAGTACCACTAGCAAAACCGCCCCCATCAGCATGGCATTGCGGGTGGTTTCGGCCCGCTCAAGCGCGGATTGCTGAAGTTCACTTTGTTTGGTCAACAATACGATATTCTGCTCCTTGGCCCGGATATCGTACTGAAACTGCAACTGGGTCAGCTGCTTACTTCTGGACTCGTTAAAGAGGGAATCGTTAAAAGTCTTGTAGAGATCAAAATGATTGATGGCCGATAAATAATTCCCCTGGGCCGAATCAACCTTGAACAGCATAAAATGAATATCCCTTAAGGTAGACAAGGCTTTTTTTTCGGGCAGAATAGTCAGGGCTTTCTTTAAGTAAAAACCTGCTTCCTTATATCGTTTCTGTTTGACATAAAACGAACCCAAATCCTGCCGGATTTGTAAGGATCCTTCAAAATCGAGTTTGTTTTTTTCGTACCAATACAGCGCTTCCTTATAGTAACGCTCCGCCAGTCGGTCGTTTTTCAGGGCAGCGTAGCAGTGAGCCAGATTCTGTGCCACGCACCCTTTTTGAATGATCGTATTCGTCGGAATTTCCTTGACCAGATTTTGAAAAAAACGGAGTGCTTCCTCTGGCTTTTGTTGGGCAATCAGGTCCTTGGCAAGAATTCCGGCGGCATTGTAAAGGGCAAAATTAGGCAGCCCTTCCTGGCGCCATGCCGCGAGGGATTTTCCGTACCATTCAATCGCTTTCGGGTGGTTGCCGGCCACCTCGTAAATTTGCGCGAGATCACCGTAAAATGCGGCGGCGGAGGCGGTGTCATGGGTCCTGTTCATACTTTCTATGCACAATAGCCCATACCTTAGCGCCTCATTCAAATCCCCTTTTAGCCGACCAATCGTAGAAAGCAGATCGTAGGTATAATGAAGATTGGGGTAGTGGATCGCCTTAAAGCGATGCAGGACATTCAATAGCTCAGCCTCAGCCAGTAGTATCTGTCCTTCGTACAAGTGGGTGATGGCAATCTCCTTCAAGGTGTTAATCTCCTCTACGGGTTTGTCCAGCGACTGGTAGATCGAGGCTACCTGACGAAAGTTGGTCAGTACGGTTGTAGAGTCGGGGGCAAAATTTCGCAGCCAGATACCCAATCGGAATCGGGCAATGGCTTCCCCTTCCTTGTCTCCCGCCTGCTGGCAATTGGAAATCAGGTCGGCAAAACGGG
Source organism: Persicitalea jodogahamensis (assembly GCF_014651615.1). GTDB lineage: Bacteria > Bacteroidota > Bacteroidia > Cytophagales > Spirosomataceae > Persicitalea > Persicitalea jodogahamensis. The sequence goes on from NZ_BMXF01000001.1 coordinate 2,038,115, forward strand.
ACTGACCGGTAGCTGTGTCGCCCCCTTCCAGATCCGCGACGAGAAGCAACGTTTCCGCTTCGTGCTGGCGAGTGACTAATCGCAGCGAACCACTCAATTTTTCAGCCTGACGAAGGTACATCCGGCTACTGTCGAGATCTACCCTGGCTTCGCCGGGTTTATAGAGATGAAACTTGCCTAATTCAAGTAAAATGGAGATCTTTTTTGGATCAGATCGGCTGGTTTTCAACGCTGCGAGCAAATTGTTCACCTGCTGCCGACTAATATTTTGTGAGTAGGCATGCGGGGAACACATCCCCAAAATGAAGAGACTAACTGTTAGCCGATAGCCGGAAAAGGCCAGTCGTCCGATGAAGCGTTGACAAAGAAAATCGCACGTATCTGACAGCATAGGCACTTTTTGGCGTAAGCATGAGTATTTCGGTAAGCAGAGCACCAACTACCTTACAAATATACTCCAATAAGCTCCCCAGGTGTGGTTTCTGAATAGACTTTAAGTACCTACGATTTATAGAGCCAGCGAGCCACCAGCCGGACGTAGTGCGGCATAATGGCAAACGTCATCAGGCCAACAATGATCAGGCTGGTGATGAATGCCTTGATCAGTGGAACGCCAAGAAAAGGGAGGTACTTTATAAGCGGTGCGAGAAAGGGCGGAATCAGAAACGCCAGGGGAAAAATAGCCGACAACGTAATCAAAAACTGCTTGTAACGAGGAGCTGCCGGTGGGTTTTGGGGCGGCGTGAACCAGAATTCCAGGCCTGTTTTGATGTCAACTGTCTCGTCGTCATTCAGGATGGGACGTACTTTTTCGATCAATCGCTTCCGGGTGCCGGATTCCAGCCAGAGCCGCAGATTAGTTTCCGAATCAAAATGCAGCACTATCGTGTATTCATCGCTCATCCCGTGCGGACGAATAATATTAACCCCCCGGTGGCCCGATGCGGCCTGCGCCAGGGGTACTATTTCCCGCAGCCAGTTTTCGTAGGCCTTGACTTGCTGCTTATAGGGCCGCTGGATGATGATGGTAGTGACGGCACTTTCAGCGTTGATTGAAATGCTGGAATCCATGCTAACGTATTTACTGGTATTCGTAGCTACTCAGGTCACAGTCCAATTCGTCCCGGTTCCAGTGGGCGGTCGACACGGCGGCATCGTAGGTAGTTTGCAGAAACGCGAGTAGTGCCTGCTCCGGCTCGGCCGATTGACGCACTACCTCATAAGGCAGAATAAATTCTCCCATCTCCGGATGAAAGTAGGCACCGGCCGGCTCGACCGGCTGCTGCCCAAAATCCGCTGGGGTAGGATAGCAATACGAATAAAAAGCAGCCTCCGGAAACTGGGCATTGCCGGGCCAGAAACCCGCCGAACTAACCTCATGCGAGTAGGCTTCCTGCATGACCCGCGCCGACAGGTTGGGTGCTCCACCCGGATGGAGCGGTGCGCGACGACCCGAAAAACGGGTGACCGCCAGATCGAAACTACCCCAGAAAAAATGCACGGGGCTGCATTTACCGGTGTAGCCCGCCCGAAACCTGACAAAAACGGAGTACATCCTGACGATGGCCTGCCAGAACCGACCGACCATTTCGGCATCGTACGATTGGTGTACCTGATCGTCGGCAAAAGGGATGACATCAGGTAGCTCGTTGGGGGTACCTTGTATCGTAATATCTATTCCCAGCTGCCGGAATGTATCAAGTACTTCTGTGTAAAAACTGGCAACGGACCGCGGGTACAGGCCGATGTTGACCCGCTTGTCAGTGCTGGTTTTGATGGTCAATTGGTGAATCAGAAAGTCGAAATCAATCTGGAACAGGCCCCGGTCATAGGGAACGCTGCCGGTCGTCAGGCCCGTCGGCGTCACATACAGGGATACGTGCCAGGAATGGTTGATCCAGGGGGTTTGCCGGAGCCGGATTTTACCGACAATCTGAGTCCAGAGGTGCAGCGTTTCCAGGGTTTGGCTCCACTCAGCGTAGGGCAACGCGGGCCAGCGTTCTGATATAGGCTCGTTTGTAGTCATAGGGTACCTGGTCAGGACAGTCGGGCGGGTTAATGATTGATGGGTACTTCTATTAGCACAATGTAATGATAATCAACAGAAAGTTTACTTCAAATGCGCGCGCAGCATCCAGGCGGTTTTTTCGTGGGTTTGCATCAGGCCCGTCACGTAATCGCTTGTGCCAGCATCGTGGTGGGCTTCCTGAAATTCACCAATGGTACCCCGGATAAACTCAATAATACTTTCATGGTCGCTGAGTAGTTTGGCGATCAGACTCCTGCTGTCGTTTCCGCTGCCGTCCTGCTCAGTCAGGTGGGTGAGTTGCAGGAAATTTTTCAGGGTAGCGGGGGCATAGTGATCCAATTGCCGGATGCGTTCGGCGACACCGTCGACGATCTCGGCCGATTGCTTATACAGCTCTTCAAAATAGAGGTGAACGGAATGAAAATCCATGCCTTCCAGATTCCAGTGGGCGTTGAGCGTTTTGGTATATAGCACAAATTCATCGGCCAGTAGCTTGGCCAGTTCATGCGCCACAATTTCGCGGTTTTCGGCGGATATGCCCAGGGTAGTTTTCATGAGGATAGAGAGAAAAGTTAGTTGTACTAAGTTTTGAAAATGAGGGTGTTGGCTATGTCAATTTCATCCTGACTGATGGTATGCCCCCGGTTTGGATATATTTTTTCCGTAACGGATGCCCCCATGCTTTTCAGCAAAGTTGTCGAAGCCTGTACCCGTTCGACGGGCACGTGGAGATCGGGATTTCCGGTACCAATGAAAACAGGCGTACCAGCAAAATACCCATGGTACTTTTTCGTGTCGAGTTGATCGCCGATTAAGCCACCCGTAAAAGCCACAATACCTCCGTAGCGATCCGCGTTTTGGGCCGCAAACTCCAGCGTCAGGCAGGCTCCCTGCGAGAAACCCAGCAGATAAATACTTTTTCGGCTGAGACCTTGCGCTTCCAGTTTTTGCAGCAGGTCGCCAAGCATCGTCAGGGCAGAGGATAAGGCCGGTTCGTTCTGGGCCTGTGGTGCCAGAAACGAGTATGGGTACCAACTGTGGCCAGTGGCTTGTGGCGCCAGGAGGGCAAAGTCATCCACATCGAGCTGCTGCGCCAGCGACAGAATGTCCTGAGCACTGCCACCCCGCCCATGAAGCATCAGTAATACTTTTGTTGCCGTTGTGAGCGGTTGCCCTCCCGACACAATACGATCTGGATGCATGGTTGAAAATGAGTTCGAGAGTTGAAAAAGAAGAGAGCTTTTTAATTAGCTGATTCTGTCCATACATCGGCATACTGCTCAGGATGGTGGCGAAACTGGGCATGAACGTACGCGCACAGGGGTATCACTTGAAGATGTTGTGCGCGGGCGTAATCGACTACAGCTTTCAGTAACTGTTTCGCGTACCCCTTGCCCTCTTCCTCCGGTACTACCTCCGTGTGGTAGACGGTCAGTTTACCGTCATCGACACGGACAACCATTTCACCCAGTTCTGTCTTATCCTCGTACAGTTTGAACGCTCCTTTGCCATTCTGGTCCAGCTTTGTTTCAACGTTCGTCATATTCCATGCAGTTATATGGTTTTCAGTACCGGGAGCGCCTTTTCTATGCGGCTTCGCGAGGCTTCATACTGTTTAGGCAGTTTGAGATGGCTCCCAAGTTCGGCCAGCGGCTCATCCACCGTAAATCCTGGGTTGTCGGTTGCAATCTCAAAGAGTACGCCCCCGGGTTCACGAAAATACACTGAAAAGAAATAGTCGCGGTCGATCTTAGGAGTAATCTGTAATCCGCCGGAAAGAATCTTTTCCCGAAACTCCATCTGAACGCTCTCGTTGGTTACCCGGAAAGCAACGTGGTGATTTGTGCCACCGGCATTGCGTCCCGCCTGCCCGTCCGGTACTTCCAGCAGGTCGACAATCGCGGCTTCGGCCACGCTATCCGTCTGAAACCGGTAGCGATTCCCTTCCTGCCCCAGCAGCCGGTAGCCAAAAATGTCGGTGAGTACTTTCGCCGTGGCGTCTATTTTCTGTAATGTCAGGGTGACGCTGTGAAACCCCCGGGTAGCCATGTCCTGCTTCACCTCTCCGGTTTCCCAGGCGGGACGGCCGTCGGGTTGCCTGGGTACCATCAGGGCAAATTCCAGACCGTCAGGATCCTTGAAGGGTAGGTAGTTTTCTCCGAATCGGGCCGCCTGTTCGCCCATTGTTACACCTGCCTCCCGGAATCGCTCCACCCAGCTGCCCAGACTATCCGCCGGAACCGAATACCCGATCTCGGTAGCCATACCGGTACCGTTGTGTCCCTGGCCAATGCCTTCCCAGGGAAAAAAGGTCAGGATTGTACCGGGGGTACCTTCTTCGTTCCCATAATAAAAATGGTAGGTGGTTGGATCATCGAAATTGACCGTCTTTTTGACCATGCGCAGCCCCAGCACCCGGGTATAGAAATCAACGTTACGCTGCGCGTTGTTGGCAATGGCCGTGATGTGGTGGAGGCCTAAAATTGATTGGTTCATAGGGAATATGATTTCGGGCGTATACGTACCGCAAGCGCAGGTATGCACACAACCCCTCTGCCTTTGGAACGAGAGGTGTTGTGATTACGATTGGACAAAAGTCAGTAGGTCAGCATTGATCGTAGCAGCCTCGGTGGTAGGCATGCCATGCGGAAAGCCGGGGTACGTGATCAGTTTCCCGTTTTTGAGAAGCTTGATCGCCTTATGGGCTGTAATCCCGATGGGAACGATCTGGTCGTCTTCTCCGTGCATGATCAGAACCGGCACGTCAATACTTTTCAGGTCTTCCGTTAAATCTGTTTCCGAAAAGGCCTTGATACCGTGATAGTGGGCATTAATTCCCCCCATCATGCCCTGCCGCCACCAGTTATCCTGAACGCCCTGCAAAGCGGTAGCCCCTGGACGGTTGAAGCCATAGAAAGCCGTGGTGAATTCGTTGAAATACTGCGGACGCCGGGTAGCGGTTCCTTCCCGAATCTCATCAAATACCGACATGGGCACACCGTCGGGGTTTGACTCGTTAGCGACCATGAGTGGGGTGATGGCACTGATCAGGACTGCCTTGGCCACCCGCCCGTTGCCATATTTGGCTACATAGCGAGCCACTTCCCCCCCTCCGGTAGAATGACCAATGTGAATCGCATCGTTCAGATCCAGGAACTCGGCCAGTTGAGCGGCGTCTGAAGCGTAGGTGTCGATATCGTGACCATCCGTCGTTTGGGTAGAGCGACCGTGACCCCGGCGATCGTGGGCCACTACCCGGTAACCCTGCAACAGGAAAAACATCATCTGGGCATCCCAGTCGTCGCTGGACAACGGCCATCCGTGATGAAACACGATGGGTTGTCCTGTTCCCCAGTCCTTATAGTAAAGCTGGGTACCGTCTTTAATGGTTAGCGTCGGCATAATGTAGAGGTTTATTGGTTTGTAATTTCGAAGGGCTCAATGCCCTTCGACTGTCATTACAAAGTTGGCGAGAGCAGGGCTGCCGACCGCGGTATGAATCGAAGGAGATGCGGTATGAATTATGGGTCTTTATGGAATTGCTCCATGAGCCTTCCTTTCAGGCTCTGAACTGCGGCCGTCTACAAGTCAGTAGCCAACTTTGGAGATCAGCAGACGAAGCGGAATTTAAAGGAATTCTTTTCTTACCATCTTCGTAGCGTGCCGCCTGGAGTACCCACCTGACCTCGAACAGAGTGCTAGGCCAGTCCGCGTTTTACAGCCGTGAGGGGAATGCAAATGCCTACGGAGGCTACTATACGCAGGAACAGGCCCGCGAATTGATGGATTTCGCCGCCTGACGAAGTATTGCTATCATTCCTGAAATCGAGGCACCGGGCTATTACGAAGAGGTGTTTGCTATATGTCCCCATTTTACCATTTTGGAGGAAGTGCTGGACATTTTCCCTTCGAAATGCATCTACATTTATTGATTGGCCACTTGCATTACCCGCTCACTCCGGTCGGGTTTCGATAGCGTCAGCCGGACGATGCTATCGGTTAAGGCCGTTAAGTCGTGAGGTACGTCCCCTCCAAGAGAAATCAGGTCTCCTTTCACGGCGCGGTGAATTGTACCGCGCGTGCCAAAATCAATCTCTCCTGCCACGATCTCGATGACAATTGGGAAGGGCGTAAAGTGCTCTTTCATCATCTGTCCCCCTTTGAACACGATTCTGATTTCGCGGGTAAAGTCTGTTTCCAACAGCGGCTGGACCAGTGGCTTATTGTCCTGGTAAGTCAGGTCCTTGTACAGGGAAGCGGTTTTCATCTTGATGGAGCGTTGTTTTTAGGTATAGGGTGCAAATCTTAATTTTTCTACCCAATCCTTTGATGACGCCGATCATACTCAAAAGTGATGCCCTACTTTTCCAGCCAGCGTCGAATCAGCCGACCGTGCCGCTTTGAACTTGGCCAGTGGTGCTCTTTCGCCAAATAGCAGGGTCAATGTGTCTCCTTTTATCGTGTAATTATCCACCAGCCCAAAGACGTTGAGCAAATTTTTCTTTCGGGCATACATTTCGGGGCAATCATTTCTGGTTATGGTTATTCGTGAGAGGCGAATCTCTTTACCCCATTTCAATCTGTAGCTACCGCTGAATGAGTCGCAGCCGACGATCCCTGTGAACCGGTTTTGATCAGCTTTAAGTGTGAAGTGAATTTCGTTCACCTGATTGGTAGGTGCACCAATCACATCTCCCTCCATTTCAATCAGCCGCCAGGACTTCCCGATGATGAGGCCGTCCGATGATTCGTCTGTTTCCATCGTAAGCGCTGAGATGTGATCGATCGATTTGTTCTTCAAATTCTCTCCACAACTAGCTATTGTTATAAGGGCCAGAAGTACGGCAACGAGGTAGGGTTTCATCGGTGAGTAGTTTTGAAGTTTGTTGATGACGATTCTGTTCTCGTGAAGTGATCTGTCAGATACACCGCCAAAAATCCAATCGTGGCAAGGACTATGCCATAGCCCATATAGGATTCATGGCCTGTGAGTGACTCATAAATGCCCGGCAGGATATTTTGTTGCACCAGTGGCTTTACTTCCCCATGACGATCGGTAAATGTTTCGAGGGTATGCTTCCAAGGCCAAACTTTATTGAGTGAACCCAGCATGAAACCTGTCAGCAGGGCGATCGTGGCGTTATGGTAGTTTTTGAGCGCCCAGTTAAGAACGCGTGAAAAGGATAAGATCCCCACCACACAGCCCGCGGCAAACACGGCGATCACATCCAGCCGCAATTCCTTAACGGCGTTGAGGACGAACTCGTACTTGGCCAGCAGCACCAATAGGAAACTGCCCGAAATACCCGGCAGGATCATCGCGCAGATGGCGATGGCTCCCGACAAAAATAGAAAAAAGTAGGATTCCGGTGTCTGCGCGGGCGTAGCCACCGTCACGTAGTAAGCAATGGCCGTTCCCAGCAAACCAAACAGCACGACGCCCACGCTCCACCGACCGATTTTTCGTCCTACCACCCAGGCCGAGGCCACGATGAGACCGAAGAAAAAGGACCAGAGTAGTTCGGAGTGGTTGGCCAGGAGGTACAGGATTATGCGCGAAAGCGCCAACACCGAAAAGCCAATCCCGGAGAGCAGCACGAGGAGGAAGGCTCCATTGACGTGCCGCCAAAACTCGGCCAGCCGAAACTCCAGCAACAATTGGAGCGCCCCCGTGTCCACTGACCGGATTGAAGCCAGTAATTCTTCATAAATACCTGTAATGAAAGCAATAGTGCCGCCCGATACGCCCGGCACCACGTCGGCCGCACCCATGCCCGCCCCTTTGGTAAATAGCAGTAGGTATTCTTTTGTGGTTCTTTTTGAATGCATTGCTGATTGATATTCAATAGAAATAAATAATACTATTTAGTTGGGGCCCTGCTCTTCACCCTACCGCTGTGCCATGCTCAAGATTATTCAGCAAGAGGAATCCGCAAACGGTCAAATCGCCACGTGGCTCGTCGGGGAAAACATTGGAGGCGGCCTTGGCTTCCGCTTTTTGGAGGTTGCCGTCGATTTTTGACAGGGCGTCTGAGACGCCGCTCAGGTCCGTTGACAGATCAGGTGAATTCATGTCTTTTTGTTTTGAAAAAGATAAAAGCTATAGGTTCAGGCAAACGCGTGCGCGGCCAACTGATGGAAAACGCGCTCGTCAAGCCTAAAGCGATCATTTAGGGTCAGGCTACTGCGAGCAGTGAAAAGCGCGTAGTTGACCGCGTTGTAGAGCAGCCAGTACGAAAGTTCTGACCCCAGCATCCGCTCTTCGAACCGCAACCGCTCTTTAGCCTGCTTGGCCATTTGCACCGGAATGGGCAGTTCCTTCAATAAGGCATCATCCGTTCCCATGGCGACCGGTTTCTGGAAGTGACCGTACACTTCAGAAGTGAGTGTCTGCTCGGTGATCAAGTGCTCGGCGACCAGGTCACGCAAGTGTTCCTTGAAAAGCTCAATGGTTAGCGTACTGTGGTGAATGTTGCGAATCTCTGAGCGTGTCTGCCGGATCCGTTCCGGGGCATTGGCACTCCTGGGCGGCTGTTTCCTTTTGCGTCCCCCGGCCAAAGGCTCAAGCCAGGATTCGTATTCGGCTAGATCAGTGAACGGATCGGCCCAACCCATCAGCCCATTCTGGCAAATGTTGCGGTAAAGGCTGCTGCCCAATCGCGTGGCGGGATCCAACAGAGCCGTCAGCGACTGGCCCTGAATGCTGAACGGGGTCTTGCCATTATAGCTGTTAGTCAGCGTCAGGCTACGGTGCAGGGCTTCCGTACCGATCTGCACGGTGGCAGGCAGCACAATGCTTACTGTGAACTCACCGGTGGTGGTGTGCTTGATCACTAGTTGATAGTCGGGCACCAATTCGTCGATGATCTCCCGGATGGTGGCGTTGGGGACGACAGTATAATCCGCGCTTTGGATGCCAAAAAGTGTTTTGCGTCCCCCGAGATGCTGCCCGATCACCAGTTGCTGGCGGTCGGTGGCTATTATATCGTAGCCGGGCAGCAGGTCATTCAGCCAGAGTGATTCAACAGGGTAACAGATGTCTTCCCATGAATCGGTTACGCGGGGTTCGGTGCTGATATAAGTCATTAAGTTTGCGTATGTAATTTTACAGTTGTAAATTTACAGCTATAAAAAATAAATTCAAAATTTAGGAATTATGTTTTTTCAAATCGCCTATTCAGACACGGCTCAATTATGACTATCTCACAGTTGCTCACCCAAAAAGCGAAAGTAGCGGCCCTGCTATTTCTGGTAATGGTCCTCGTGATCCTTTACTCGCTGCGCCTGGAAAAAAAAGCACGCAACATGGACGCCGCTGTCACGTCGGTTTACAATGATCGCCTGCAGCCCGCGCTGATCATTGTTTATCTCAGCGAGAATCTCCACGATAAGCACCGGCTCCTCGACAACCACCTGAGCGATCACTCGAGACTCACTACCGCTGAGTTAAAAACCAGATTTTCGGAACATGACGTGAGGAATAACCAACTGGTAGCCGATTTTGAACAAACCGTGCTTACCCGGAATGAGGCGGCGGTGTTGAAGAAATTCAAATCCGATTTGGCCGACAATGCCCGTTTGGAGCAAGTGGTAATGAAGCAGGCAGCCGACGAAAACAGGGAAATAGCCACTGCGTTGTATAATAAGGACGGAGTAGCCCTCTTCCGCCAAAGCATCGAAAACCTGCACACGCTTGCCCGAATCCAATCTGAAACCGGCCAGGAGATCGTGCAGGTCTCCCACCGCGAAGCTGCCGGGGTGTCGGTCATCACCACGCTGATGATCGCCGTGGCCGTTATTATGGGCATTCTTATTCAGAGCCTCGTGTACAAGACCAGGTTTCTGGAAAGAAACCCGTCAAAATTTCCTCTTAATTAATCATTCCATCTTTCAAATTAGCCAAGTCATGAATACTCTCATCATTAGCCGCCTGGATTACCAGCGGCTCCAGCAATGGATTGGTCGGGCAAAAACCGATTTCAATTTTTCCAATAACCAGACCAATGAAATCCTTCGGACTGTGAATGAGGCCACGTTGCTTGACCCGGCCGACATGCCGGCGGACGTGGTCACGATGAATTCCCGCGTCAGGCTGACTTATCCCGAAAGCAACCACACGCTGGAAGTCCAGCTCGTCTATCCGGAACTCGCCAACATCGAAAAAAAGCGCATTTCGATTTTCGCGCCGCTGGCGGTTGCCATTCTCGGCTGCCGGCAGGGAACGCTCACTAAGATGAATACACCAAATGGCACGGTCACGATCAAGATCGAGGAGGTGATTTATCAACCCGAAGCCGCCGGGCACATGGCGCTTTGAGAAACACAGTCTTTTGCCGAAAAAACAAGCTTAACCCTGTACGCTATTCCCGCATTGGTATGAAAATTAGTCAATCTTTCATCATCGCGGTTTTCGCGTTGCTTTTAAGTACCTTCGAGTCCTTCGGTTAAGAAGGGCAGAGGGAAATAGTCGATCCAGGTGTGTCGACGCATACCTACTAAATATCCGCATAAGGCACAACAGGTCGGAGATTCGCGAAAAATCCAATGTCGCAGCCGTTTTCCTTCTCGCATTGGCATCGTGCCGCGTTCCATCATCGCGTCATCGTGCCCAGGGAAAGCCATCAGCAAAGCACGCCCAAGTACCAGGGACGTCCGGGGGGGCTGTTTTCAGAAACTCCAACTCCACGGCGATGCGGCTGAATCCATTGACGAACCCTGGCAACTACAAGGCGCAGCACCAGATAACCAAATGTCATGCCCAAAAGGGCGCAAGCTTTAAAAAACATAGATGAAGACCAAAAGAAGAATAGTCAGAATAAAAAATGCAGTCAAGCCAGTCGTAGAGCCGGTCACCAACCCCATCCGCGACCTGGCCGAGAGCGGGCGATTGTCTGGCGTTTTGCTGCTGGTGGCTACGGCCATAGCGTTGAGCTGGGCCAACTCGTCACATGGGGAGGAGTTCCTGGCTTTTTGGCAACAAAAGGTCGGTTTTCCGCCGCTCGACAAAAGCATTAGTCACTGGGTCAACGACGGTCTGATGGCCGTCTTTTTCTTTTTTGTAGGGCTGGAAATCAAGCGCGAAATCCTGGTGGGAGAGTTATCGGACTGGCGGCAGGCCGTGTTGCCCGTTGTGGCCGCGCTGGGCGGGGCTATCGTTCCGGCGACAATCTACCTGACTTTTAACGCAGATTCTACTGCCGCCAACGGCTGGGCAATTCCCACCGCAACGGACATTGCCTTTTCTTTGGGGATGCTGTCGCTGTTGGGCAAGCGGGTGCCTTTTGCTTTGAAAGTCCTGCTGACTGCCATTGCGGTGATCGACGATCTGATCGCGGTGCTGGTCATCGCGCTTTTCTATACCAATGAGATTCACGCCGACATGGTGCTCGGCGCGGCGGCTACTTTGACTGTACTCTTTGCGCTCAATTACTTCAAAGTGCTTCGCTTCATGTTTTACCTCATCCCCGGTTTGTTGCTTTGGTTTTTCATACTCAAGTCAGGCGTACACGCCACCATTGCCGGGGTACTTTTGGCGGTGACCATTCCACTCAGCCAACTGGGCAGGATCGAACACGCGCTGTACAAACCCGTCAACTACCTTATTATGCCTATATTTGCGCTGGCCAACACGGGTATCGTCCTAACCGGGAACATCTACGCTTTGCTGACGTTGCCGCTGAGTCTGGGTATCGTAGCAGGGTTGTTTTTGGGTAAGCCGTTGGGTATCGTTCTATTTTCCTGGGGCGTCGTTAAGTCAGGCGGGGCCAAACTGCCCCTTGGACTGAAATGGCGACACATCATCGGCCTGGGCTTCACAGCGGGTATCGGCTTTACGATGTCAATATTCATTGCTGGCCTGTCCTTCACAGATGCCGCGCAACAGAGTGGCGCCAAGTTGGCCATTATGGTTGGGACGGTACTTTCCGGGGTTGTGGGATTGTTGTGGCTGGTAAAGGTGGAGAAGAGGTTGACCTCGCAGATGAAATCAAAGCAGCGCTTTCAGGTTTCCGGTGAAAAGCTAAAAAAAGTACCCTGAGGTTTAAGGGAATGAGTTATTAACGGCCAGGTGCCTGACTTGATGCGTACCTGCCGGTCGGAAACCTTGCGCAGGGGCGGGCCGTCGGCAACGTTCATCCGCTGCCTTCCCGGACTTTCGTGCTGGAATGGCTATGCGCTAGGCTCGGTAGGTAGTAAAAGTACCCCGTGCCATTTTATCCATTAGGAGCAACTACCTGATTAACCCGCGCCACCCGATTTTTTCTGACTGTCGGGTGATAATTTCGGAGCTTTTGGCAATTGTTGAGCGGTTGTCCAATGCTGATCGGCGATAGGAGAGTCCTTCAGTCGGATACCGGGATTTGAAATAATGGGAATGGTAACGATGGCAGGAAGCGAGCCTAAGGGGCTGCGGCTTCCCTGCGGATCTCAAAACTGTGGTCCCGAACTTGGCAGAGAACCTGGCTCTGCCAGGTTGAGGGCATCGGGAATAGTGAGCCCGGCAATTGAGAACAGGAATGAAGATTGAAAAGCCAACGCCCACCGTAAAAGGTGGTCGGAAGAAGGCGTCCATTCGAGCTCCGAGGGTAGTTACGCCCCACTCGCCTTAACGATTGGCCTCAAAAGTGAACAATTAAGGCCTGAAGATTCATTACGGCTGCCTGATCAACCAAGAAAGGTCCATCAATTTGCCTGTTTTAAAGCTTGGCATACCTATTTTAAAGAGGAGGAAAAACGTTTACCAATTACATGAGCCAACCATCTGATTCCAAAACTGCCATTTATGCCGCCATCGCAGCCAATGCGGGCATCGCCATTTCAAAGTTCGTAGCGGCCAGCTTCACCGGCAGCTCAGCTATGATTTCCGAAGGCATCCACTCTATCGTCGATACCGGCAACGGACTGCTGCTTTTGTACGGCATCCGGCAAAGCAAACAAGCCCCCGATGCCCAACATCCTTTCGGTCATGGAAAAGAGCTGTACTTCTGGTCGCTGATCGTTGCCATCCTGATTTTCTCCATCGGGGGCGGCATGTCTTTTTACGAAGGCATCAGCCATATCAGGCATCCCCAGCCTCTTTCGGATCCTACCTGGAACTACGTCGTGCTGGGGCTCGCCGGTGTGTTCGAAAGTGTGGCTTTATTTCTGGCACTCAAACAGTTTAATCAAACCCGGACCGAACCCAACTTTTTTAAAGCTATCCGGGCCAGCAAGGACCCCTCTAATTTTGCCGTCATATTCGAAGACACCGCCGCACTTCTGGGTTTGGTGGTTGCGGCGTTGGGGGTGTACCTGGGACACAAGCTTAACAATCCCTACCTCGACGGGGCTGCTTCGCTGGTGATTGGGTTGATCCTGTCGGCTATCGCCATTTTCCTGGCCTACGAAAGTAAGGGACTGCTTATTGGGGAAGGGGCCGACCCGCGGGTGGTCGAGAGCTTGAGCGAAATAATACGGGCCGAGCCCACGGTGCTAAGCGCCCGACCGCCGCTAACGATGCATTTTGGCCCGAATGAGGTGTTCCTGGCCCTTGATGTGAATTTTCAACCCGAACTGACCGCACTGGAAGTGGAGTTGGCGGTAGTGCAGCTTGAAAAGAACATCAGGACCGCCCACCCTGATGTCAAACGCATATTTATTGAAGCCAGGGCGCTGTCAGCTGACCGTTAAGGAATGGGAATGTACTTGACATCATCATGTTCCGGTACCGCGCTTTTTCGCAATAAAATCTCAGGCTTTCCATATGGAGGGAAGGGCTAAGTAGCCCGTAAGGTCGAGGTCGTTAGTACCTGCCGACGCGAACTCCATTAGGGGCAAATAGGCGATTATTGCCCAATTCTGGTACTTTCTTGGCATTGGGAATGAGAACGCACGGGGGGGATTCTTTGTAGAATATTTTGGTGAAATATTACTCGCAAACCGGATCCATCCAACTCTTGCAACCCTCATGCGTACAATCCTGAAAACATGCTTCCTCGCAACCCTCCTGGTGTGTACTTCTCATGCTTCTTTTTCCCAAATAAGGCGCTGGGAAACCCTGGCCAAAAGTCCCGTTATTTTGACTACCCAATGGGAGGTCAATGATATCGTCTTCAAAGCCAAAGGTGTGAAGGGAAATCCATTCGACCACGAGGCGGAGGCTACTGTTTCGATGAATGGGGAAACAAAAAAGTTGCCGCTGTTTTACAATGGCAATGACGAATGGGTTCTGCGTTTTTCTGCTTCTAAAATTGGCGAATACTCCTATGTGATTGAGAGCGCTATTCCGGCGTTGTCGGGCAAAAGAGGCACCATAAAGGCTTCGGCTAACCAAAAGCCGAATCGCCACGGCGCAGTGACACTGGAAGCCGAAGACCCACAGCACTTTTATTACGAAGATGGAACGCACTACTTCAATCTGGCATTCGAGTGCGACTGGCTGTTTGCCCTGGATTACGGGAAGGGCGACCTGCCCAAAACCAAAAAGCTACTGGATCTGCTGGAAAAAAATGGGTTGAATCAGGTTGTGATGAACGTCTATTCGCACGACGTAGAATGGAAAAAGGATAGCCGGCTGGCCGATCATCCAGAGCACGAGTATGGCGGACGACAGGATATTTTCCCGTTTATGGGCTCTAATGAAAAGCCGGACCACAGCACTTTGAATCCGGCCTTTTTCCAGCACCTGGACAAAGTGCTGGCCGAAATGCACGATCGCGAGATCGTGAGCCATTTAATGATTTATGTCTGGAATAAGCGGGTGGCCTGGCCGGACATGAATACGCCGGAGGACAATCGGTATTTCGACTACGTTGTGAAGCGTTACCAGGCATTTCCCAACATCATTTGGGACGTTTCGAAAGAAGCCCTTTACTATGGTCGTGCCACGGAAGAGTACATTTCTGAGCGTGTCAGCCGCATTCGCGATCTGGACTCATACGACCGCCTGGTGTCGGTTCATGACTTTGGGTTCTGCAGCCGCAATCCTGATAAAGTGGATTTT
Organism: Persicitalea jodogahamensis; assembly: GCF_014651615.1. Classification (GTDB taxonomy): domain Bacteria; phylum Bacteroidota; class Bacteroidia; order Cytophagales; family Spirosomataceae; genus Persicitalea; species Persicitalea jodogahamensis. Next base: position 2,053,123 of record NZ_BMXF01000001.1, read on the forward strand.
TTGTCCACCCAGGATTGGACGCACACGCTGTACCAAAAGATGCTCGATGCCAATAACAAATTCAAGAACAAGCCCGTCTTCAACATCGAACATGGCGGTTACGAGGAATCGCCCTACCATGTTTTTCCGGGTGCCTACACCAATGCCGAGGTGTGTTTGCGGCGAAATTACATGTGCCTGTTTGCGGGTGTTTACACGACCTACTACTGGCAGGGAACGTCCTGGAACGCCGTCATTCACGATCCGTTCGATCAACCGGCGGGTGTGTACAAGCCTCACTTTGACTATTTTGCGCATATGAGCGAATTCTTTCGCCGCCATTCTTTCGAGCAGTTCAAGCCGCACCCCTGGCAGAATACCAACGGTTATAACCTCACCAATAAGAAGGATGGCACCGTGCTGATGTACATGCCCAAGGAAAACTACGCCGTGACCCTGCACTTTCTGGACAAGGAAAACCAGAAAACCGCCACCATGCAGTGGTTCAATACGCTCACGGGGGAGTACACGGAAGTAAGGGATTTTGTGAAAGGAGAAGCGGAACGGTCGCCCTGGTCGGGGAAGGCGGACGCGATCTTGATTGTGAAGAAAAAGTAAGGGCTTTGACTTTTAATCCAAGCCCAGCTTGTCGATGTTTTTCTTCAAACGCATTAAGGCATCGACGTACATTGTCGGAAGTACCCCGTCTTTATTCGGTGGAACGTTAAGCAGGAAGTTCGCGCCGCGCGATCGGTTGATAAGGTACATGCCCAATAGCTCCTCGTCGGATTTAGGCAGATCGCCCTCCACGAAGAACCATTCGTTACCGATCGGCAGGTTCATTTCGCCGGGCAGGTAGTAGTACTTTCCATCTACATTCTTCCAGGCTTCGTATTGGCTTTTTTTGGACATGAAACTACCATCGGGTAGTTGCCGCTCCATTTCGAGCAAATCCGTCGGCCAGGTCGAAGCAATTTTGAGAGAAGTACCATCGCCGTGGCCGTTGTTGAATGTCACCACCGCTTTGGGCTGCCATTTTACAATTTGGTCGTAGAGTTCTTCGCGATAATCACGGGGTAGAAACAACGGGATGTCGATCCAGACTTCGCCGATTTCGCCGTAATTGGTGCAGAGTTCTTCCAGCTGATTCCATTGAAACTCACGGTACTTTTCGGTAGTATATGCCGTGCCGAATCCTGTGTGTTTGGGCGGCGTTTTGCTGCCGAACAAGTGCTTGTTGTCCCACGAGCAATAGTACAGCCCCGGCATGAGCCCGTACTTGCGGCATTGGGTGACGAATTCTTTGACAATATCCACTTTCACCGAACTGTTCGCCACGTCATATTCGGTGTATTTACTGGGCCACAGGCAAAAGCCGCTTACATGCTTGGTGGTCAGCACGGCGTACTTCATGCCCGCTTCCGCCGCTGTTTTGATCCACTGCTCCACATCCAGCTTTGTGGGGTTGAAAGCCGTGGCGGGTAGGTCGCCGGGAGACATCTCGATGCCATCGTAGGTACTCATCCCGAAGTGAATGAACATCCCGTATCCCAGCGACTCCCATTGCTGTATTTGTGCTTTGGTGAGCCGCTGCGATCCGTCTTCCATTTTCTGGGGCGGCGTATTGCTTTGGGCAAATGATTGAGTGCTTAAAAGGGGAGCGAGCAGGAAGAAAGCTAGTAATCTCAGCATAGTATTGAAAGGTAAAAAAGGATATTAGTTTACTGAAAATCAGGATTCAAGGTTTGGGATTAACTATCTGTTGTTTAAACTCTTGTAAGCTTCACAGGTGGTGTATAGTTGGCCTTCCACTGGCAGACATACAGGTTTTCATCCTCGTCCACACACACATCATGACCGTGGTGAAAGGTAGGGTTGGCCGCTTGCAGGGTCGGTCGTAAAATACCATTTTCATACATGGGAGCCATGCCGCCGGGGCTACTCACGACTCTATTGTTTTTGTCCAGAATTGTGACAAAGCCCGAGTCGCCCCAATCGGTTTTACCGTCAGCATCTTTGCTCCAGCATACGCCTGCGTAGAGGTTGTCGCCCTTGATTACGGCGCGGCAAATGTGCATACCGGGCAGATCGACGCGCTCGAGGTACTTTCCGTCCATCGTGAATATCTTGAAGCAGTTCTCGGCCCGAGACGTACAGATTAGCCTGGGGTTGGCCTTGTCGCGCAAGTCCACCGCCACGCCGTGGGCGTTGGAGAGGTTATGTTCATTATCGGCATTGTTGTGGCCGCCAAAATGCCTGATGTACTGCCCTTTGCTGTTATACTGAATGATGTAGTCGCTACCGTAGCCATCGGCCACGTAGATATCGCCATTGGGTGCCACGGCAGTTTCGGTAGGCATGAAAGGCTCGTCTGCTTTATAGATCCCGATGGTCAACGGGTGGCCGATGGCAAAGTGGAATCGGCCATCCACCGAAGTCTTCACGATTTGGCCCTGCTGCTTGTTGAATTTTCCCGTTTTATCCTGGTACCATCCGCAGTCGGCGATGAGCAGAAAATCCTCTCCGCTATCATCCTGCGCCAGCGTAAGGCCATGACCGCCGGGATAGGCGTGGCCCCAATTGTCGAGTAGTTTGCCGGATTTGTCGAAGATCAGAATGTTGTTGCGCGTGTTGTCGCCGACCATAATCAACCGGCCCTGGCTGTCCTGCACCATCTCGTGGCAGTTAAGCAGCGGGTTGCTGTCGGGACTGATTTTGCCCCAGGCTTTATCTACTTTGTAACGAAAGCCATTGTGGCCGATGGTCTCGTCGTCGGGCCGAAGGTGCTGGTGTGAAATGGCAAACGATTTAATGGGTGCGGCTGCCAAAACAGCGCCAAGCAGAGAGGTTTCTTTTATAAATTGTCGGCGGCCCGTCATCGTGGTCTTTCAAGGTTTATTTAACTGATATAAAGTGATTTTAGCGGTAATATCACCAAATTGCCCGATTCTCTTTCTCCAATGCCAAGTTAATACCAGAATTTGCCAACCAAGATTAAGTTGGCGACCCGCAAAAGGGCCGAAATCTTTTGAATGAGGTAGGGGAGGAGGTCAACGTCTTCTTTTTTCTTTGAAGACTACATAGTTTCACTGAAGATGGTAGTTCCTGGGAGTCAATAGTTCTCCATCCGGAGAAATTCAGGCTTGACAATACTTCCGAGAACAGTTCAATTGTAGCTTGACCTCGTCCTTTGGAGTATACCTTGTATCGGCAGCAAACACGTGATAATTATGCACGGTATTGATGTCGAAAAGCCCTAGGCGACAATCCTTTCCATTTTTTAAAAGTCCGGCTGAAATAAGGAAGGTTTTCGAAACCAGACATAAAGGCAATATCATTGACCGGCTTTTCGGTTCGCAGCAGTAGCTGGGCAGCGGCTTCGAGCCGGTAGTTCAAGACTACGTCAAAAAGGGTTTTGCCGGTTATCTTTTTGAAATAGCGGCAAAACGAAGTAGGTGTAAGGCCCGCCAGACCGGACACCTTTTCCAGTTCGATCGGTTCTCTGAAATGCTCGATGAGGTAGCTGAAAATCACCTTAAAGCGCTGCTGATCTGCGTACAAGTCACCCGTTTCGATAATGATGTGGCGTGGCGTTTCGGCTAGTTGCAGCAGCAGATCCAAAAAACAGATGATTCTTTTGGGGCCAGCGACTTCGACCAATCGCTCGAATAGCGGTCCGATAGTATGATTGTCAAAGCTTATTCCCCCGGTGGAATAGTCGAGTAACCTGGCAACGGGCTGAAATTCGGGCCACTGAAGCAATGAGTCGTTTAAGAGGCGTGTGTCAAATTGGACGACACATGCTTCCACATTACTCCCGTCTTCCTCGGGTTGGTTGACCCAGCAATGGGGTAGGTTAGATCCCAGCAAAACCAGATCTCCGGCGCCGAAAGCCCCGGCATTCATCCCCACATAGCGTAAACCTTCCCCTTTCCGAATCCAGGTCAGTTCGTATTCGGGATGGAAATGGAATGGAGCGTCAAAGGAAGGCAGGGATACTTTTTTGCACAAAACCGATTCTCCTCTTTTTGACAGGACTTCTTCAAAAACAGCTTTCATTTAGCACAAATCTCTAACGATTCTTGAATTATTGGACAATATAGGTCAACAATCTGAAAATGTAGGACAACCGTTCGAAAGCATAATGTCGGAAGTTTGCACCGATGGGAAAGTGGGATAGCCATTACAATTAAACGCGCAAAAGTGATGAACAACAACAGGAGAGCCAGTCAATTCGATGACCCTTTTGAAGAAGTCCGGGAAAAGGCTGGGTTTGGCGAAGTGGCCGATCAGGACGACCCGGTGATGATGTTGCTCCGGCTCAAAGACGTGCGTAAGACGGCACACAACTGGAAGACCTTCCGTTCGGGCGCCACGCCCGGCCGGATTGTGGTACCCTCGGAAGTCAATATTCGTGAAACCCGTCAGGTACCCTTCGAAGTAGATCCACCGGAACATACCGACTACCGCGCTCTGCTGGAACCCTGGTTCAGGCGGCCCAATGAACAGGCCTACCAGGAAAAGTTGACAGCGTTGGTTTCGGAATTGCTGGACGAAGTACTTCACCGGGATAAGGTCGAAGTAGTGGGTGAGTTCGCATTAAAGCTGCAATCAAGAGCGCTGACCCTGCTACTCAATGTGCCTATGGAGAAATCAGAAACCTGGATTTCGTGGGGAACCCACGTCTTTAGAAGCGAAGGCGAAGCGCTCGATGCCGGAAAAGCCGCGATATTGTATGACTACATCGACAATCAGATAGAAAATGCCTCCCGTAATCCGGGGGATGACCTCTATTCCGTACTTCTGTTTGCTGACTATCAGGGCCGGAAATTGACCAGGGAAGAAGTGAAGGGAGTCATGGTACTTACATTCGCGGGGGGAAGGGATACCGTCATCAATGCCGTTACGAATTCAATCGCTTATCTGGCAGAGCACCCCGAACATCTTGAACGCCTGCGCAACGAGCCGGAGATGGTGGGGAAGGCCGTGGAAGAGCTTGTCAGGTACTTTGCTCCATTGACCCACATGGGCAGGGTGGTCTCGGAAGATACGGAAGTCTGCAGTCATGCCGTGAAAGCCGATACGCGGGTTTCCCTGTGCTGGGCCTCGGCCAACCGAGATGCCGGAACATTTGAAAAGCCAAATGAGGTAGTGCTCGACCGGAAAATTAATCCTCACGTCAGTTTTGGATTCAGTCACCACAATTGCCTGGGCGCAACCCACGCCCGACAAATCCTGAGACACCTTCTTGTCGGATTGTCACAAAAGGTGAGTTCCATGAAAATCAGAAATTACGAGGAAAACATCGAGGAATGGGGTGAATTCAGGCGCAAAGTTGGTTTTCACAAAATAGAGGTAGCATTCGAAGCATTTACCAAATAGTAATAATAAAAGTACTTATGGCAAGGATTACTTACATTACGAATACTGATGAATCGATCACCCTGGAAGCCTTTTCCGGGTCTTTGATGGAGCTGGCTGTCCAGAACGGCGTGCCGGGAATCGACGGCGACTGCGGCGGAGTCTGCTCCTGCGCCACCTGCCATGTACACGTAGCCCCGGAGTACATGGCTATTGTGGGCGAGCCGGAAGAGATCGAAATGGATATGCTTGAACTGAACGACGATGTGGATGAGTACAGCCGGCTGGGTTGCCAGGTGCAGATTTCCGAAGCATTGGACGGAATCACGCTAACGGTTGCTAGGTAAAACCCGATGATGGACTCCCCTGACGATAAGGTGGTATGCGTGGTGGGCGCCAGTCACGCCGGGGTCACCTGCGCGTTTGCCCTGCGGCGGGAAGGATGGCCGGGCAGGATCATCCTGTTTGATGCCGACCCTGAACTACCCTACCACCGCCCCCCGCTCTCGAAAGCCTTCCTGACCAGCGAACTTGGTGTAGAACACTATCTGCTGAAACCCCGGGAATCCTATCTGAAAGATGCTATCGAGCTTCGTCTGGGTGTGCAGGTAGCAAATGTCCAAAGCACCGAAAGGTACCTGACGCTCGCCGATGGACGCCGCCAGTATTACGAGAAACTGGTGCTGGCCACGGGAGCAAGGCCCTGCCTCCCGCCCATCAAGGGAATGGCCGACGCAAAAAACGTTTTTCCGTTACGGACGGCTCAGGACATCACCCGAATCCGCGAAGCCCTGCTAGTGTCCCGGCAAAAGCGGGTGCTCATCATTGGTGGTGGGTACATAGGTCTCGAAACCGCTGCTTCTTTGCGTAAAATGGGCGCAGAGGTGAACATCCTTGAAAGAGAAGAACGTATACTGCACAGGGTTACCTGTCCGTTCATGTCCGAATTTTTCCGGTATACTCACCAGAATCATGGTGTGATTATCGAAACGGGTAAGCAGGTAGTAGCTGTTGAAAGTAGCGATGCCCAAAGTACCCTGCAATGTTCCGATGGGAGTTCTTACCAAGCGGATGTGATCATCATGGGAACCGGGGTGCGGGTAAACACAGCCTTGGGTAGTTCGGCGGGCGTGGAAATTGAAAACGGAATCAAAGTGGACCCAACGGCCCGCACCAGCGACGAACACATCTATTCCATTGGCGACTGTACTTTTCATTTCAATCCCCACTACCGCCGATACGTACGTTTGGAGTCGGTTCAAAACGCCATTGATCAGGCAAAAGTGGCCGCTGCCGCCATGTGTGGAAAAAACGTTTATTACGACGCCATTCCGTGGTTCTGGTCGGATCAGTACGACATCAAGCTGCAAATTGCGGGACTTTCGCAAGGTTTCGATAATCTGGTCGTGCGGAAGGAAGATCGGGAAGACCAGTTTTCTGTGTGGTACTTTAAAGGCCAGGAATTACTTGCCGTAGATGCGGTGAACAACGCCAAAGCCTACGTGATGGGCACCCGATTGATTAGAGACAGGGCAATTATCAATAAAGAAAAGCTAGCCGATCCGGCGGTAGCTTTGAAAAGCTTGGTGTGAAGGTACCTGGGTGGGTAAATACCCCATTGCCATCCGGCGCAGGCCCCATGCCAATATGGTGTTGAACTTCCATGAACACGATTAAATGCGGTAGTTTTTACACAAGAAAAGCCGCTTTCCCATCGGGAGAAAGCGGCTTTTCTCTTTTTGCCTTTATGGTCAAACCTGGCCTCAATTAATCTTGAAGACGTAAGCGTACTTCCCCACGGGGGCATCAGGCAGCGTGATTTCCAGTCCGTCTTTGGCCTGTTTGAATTTCAACTTTCCGTCGTAGCCCAGCAGCGACACAGACGACACCTTGCCAAGCAGGTTGTTGCCTTTGGCGAGGGTATGGATGGTGGTCTTGTTTTCCTTGGGCCAGTCCATGATCGTAGCGTAAAGCTGCCCGTCCTTTTGCTGGGTGTAACGGATATCCTCCGCGCCGAGATCCTTGTTTTTGTCCTCTGACAAATGGCCTTCCACTATTTTGGTGGGCCCTTCGCCGTAGATCTTATAAGGTCGCGTGCCGTAGATGGCCTCCCCGTTCACTTCCAGCCATTTGCCCAATTCCAGCAACACGTTTTTCTGGTCGTCGGGAATGGTGCCGTCTGCTTTGGGCCCCACGTTGAGCAGCAGGTTGCCGTTTTTACTTACGATATCCACTAGGTCGTCCACAATCGTGTTCGGGTTTTTCGACTTCCAGTTTTCGACGTACCCCCACGAGTTAGCTCCCACTGAAGTATCGGTCTGCCAGGGTAGTTCACGGATTTCGTTAAGCTTGCTTCGTTCGATGTCGAGCACGTTGGTGCCGAGCGGGAAAGATTCGTATTTAAGGTTTTTGGATTGCAGCACCACTCTTTTATTCCACTCCTCGCCCTTGTTGTAATAGTAAGCGGCCAGCTTGAGATGTTGCGGGGCATACTCAGGGCGATCGAAACCGAAGTCGAACCACAAAACGTCGGGCTGGTAGTTGTCGATGATTTCCTTGGTTCGGCTCCACCAGTAATTCCGAAAGTCCTCGCTGGCGGGAGCATAAGGCTCGTGATTGGGGCCATACAACAGAGCGTACTTGGGGGCCATGTTATTGAAAGAGGGCTTCTTGTTGAAGAAATCCCAGTTGAATGCCAGGTGCGAGGAAGCGCCGAATTTCAGCCCCTGCTTCAGCGTTTCTTTACGAAGTTCACCCAGCACGTCGCGGTGCGGCCCCATATCGACCGAGTTCCAGGGGGTGATGGAGGAGTTATACATCGCGAAAGCGTCGTGGTGTTCGGCCACGGGCACGATGTACTTCGCGCCTGCATCTTTAAAAAGGCTGATCCAGGCGGCCGGGTCGAATTTCTCTGCCTTGAAGTCGGGAATAAAATCCTTATAGCCGAACTCATTGAGGGGGCCATATTTTTTAACGTGATAGAGGTTCACCCCGGAGGGCTTGTTTTGCAGTTTTTCACCGTGACCACCCAGCACGATCGAATCCTGGTACATGTTTCTTGGGTACCACTCTGAGCTGTGAGCCGGCACGGCGTACACTCCCCAGTGAATGAATATGCCTAGTTTGGCATCACGGAACCAGTCCGGATCTTTGTAGTTAGCCTTAATTGACTCCCAGTTTTCCTGGTATTTGTTCTGAGCATCAGCCTGAACATAGGTACAAGAAAGGGCAATGAACAGCAGTAGTTTTTTCATAGTAAAATCAACAGGTAAATGAGGTGAGGTTAAACGGATATTAATTTATATTCCGATTTAGCATTTATAGACAAATCTATGGGATATAACCAACCGAATGTATGGATAACTTGACTATTTGTAATACTATTTTGGTGCAAAATCGATGGTGTATTCGTATAATGACCAAAACTGAAGCGTAAGTCAACGATTATTATACCTCTATGATTGCTTTAATCAGTTCCTGGTCAGGCTCCATAAAAGTGGCAAAGTCCGTCGATAAATGCTCAAAGTCTGTGCGATGCGAAAGCCAGGGGGCCGTGTCTATCTGCCCTGTTTCCATGAGGGAGATGATTTTCCTGAAATCGTCGGGAAGTGAATTGCGGCTGGCCAGCAGGGTGACCTCCCGCCTGTGAAAATTTGGGTCGTTGAATTCCACCTCGCCCTGAAAAAGCCCCACGAACACGACCTTTCCACCGTGGGCGATCAGGTTGAAAGCGTTGAGCATCGAGCCGCGGTTGCCCGTAGCGTCAATGATGACCGATGGGAGATCGCCTCCAAAAAACTCGCGTATGTACTCAGGGGTCAGCGGCTCCTTCACTACGATGCTTCGGTCGGATATGCCGTGACGGCGGATGAATTCGAGGCGGCCCGCGGTCATATCCGCCACACCGACGGTAGCCCCGCTCAGTTTGGAAAATTGCGCTACCGATAGTCCAATCGGCCCCGCACCGATCACCAGGACAGAATCTTCTGGTCGAATTCCTGCGCGGTTGACCGCATGCAGACCGATTCCGAGTGTTTCGACCAGCGCAAGTTGATCAAATGAAAGTACCTCCGACTTGTGAAGTTTGCGGATAGGTACTTTGAGGAATTCTGTCATGCCACCGTCGGTGTGGACGCCCAACACCTGGATGCGTTCACAGCAGTTGAAATGTCCGCCCCGGCAAGCCTGGCAATCGTTACAATTAAGGTAAGGTTCCACGGAAACCCTATCACCGATTTTCAGTGTGGCGATGGCCTGGCTACCACCCAGTGCGATGACCTCGGCCCCCAACTCATGGCCCAGGACCCGGGGGTACGAAAAATAAGGCTGGTTGCCGCTAAAAGCATGGTAATCCGTACCGCAGATCCCCACTCGCTTAATTTTTACAATTGCTTCTTCATCGGCGGCGGCTTCGAGTTCCGCCCGTTCAATCAGGTGAAGTTCGCCCGGCTTGTTGAGAATAATAGTCTTCAAGGATTTGTTTTTAAGAATGAAATGGAATAAAAATTCCGGCTAAGGTTTTTCTCCCAAAAGAATCAGAATAATATCATAACTACTTGATCTATGCTCTGTTTGCCGGGCAGAAATCTTTGATAATTGCTGTTTTTAATTCTTTAATATAAAAAATCAAACAAAATAAAGGATTAGATACGGTTCAACCTTTACTTGAATTAGCAATAAACAATACTATATTAGCATGAAATTTCAGTCAGCTGTATTTTGACTCATGAAAGCACAACTCCTAAAAATTTCCAACAAGGTTGAACAGTCGTTCAGCATACGTCATGACGAAGTGCCGGTTTTTCACAACAAGTGGCATTATCATCCAGAAATTGAGATCATCCACATCAGAAAAGGCAAAGGCACTTTCATAATAGGTGACTGCGTGGCACCATTTGAAGAAAACGATTTGTTCATTCTCGGTACGGATCTCCCTCACCTTTTCCGGTATGACGCACATGGAGAGGGTATTCTTTCCGATGCCTACGTCATCCACTTCTTACCGGGCTTTTTCAGTGAGCGTTTTCTTCGCGTCCCGGAAATGAAAGATGTGAACGAATTCATTTCCCGCTCCCAACGGGGCATTCAGATCCGGAGCGACGCCCCGGAATCGATAAGCCGGCTTATGGAGCAGCTTCACCGTTCGGAAGGAATCCAGCGTATCATCCTTCTTTTCAGTATCTTGGCTGAGCTCACCGAAATAGAAACTGAAAGTCAGCTGGCTTCTGTGGGTTTTTCGCACACGTACGATGCCATCGACAGTGAGCGGCTGAATAGTATCTACCAGTATGTGCTTAGCAACTTTCAGCGCGAAATAACCCTGGCCGGGATTTCCAGCGTGGCCAATTTGAGCGTGCACTCCTTCTGCCGGTATTTCAAGACAAAAACGAATAAAACCTTTTCCAACTTTCTTCTGGAAGTACGGGTGGGCCACGCCTGCCGGCTGATTATAGAAACAGACCTGAACATTTCTCAGGTTTGTTTTGAATGCGGCTTCAATAACCTTTCAAACTTCAACCGGTACTTCAAGAAATTTGTCGGCAAAACGCCGACACAGTACTCCCGGGACTATAAGGATTAGTGTTGATTCCGAAAAAACGAAAAATGGAGGCAATCGCCTACCACACTGTGGAGGCCTCCTTTAACGGATAGGGGCCGTGCTAAATCATTTGCCAACTTAGTATCACTTTCCGCCAAGTACCTATCCTTTGATGCGACTATTTGTAGATAATTTTGGGTTGTGAAACAAAACAGGCTTCGATAACCTGAAAGCACGTACTCTACCTAATAGTTTTATCACCCTAGGAAATGAAAATCAAGCTAACCTCTTTGCTCATTTTGTGGGCCGGCCTGGCGACCACCTATGCCCAACCTGCTCCCCCCAAAGGCTATAAATGGATTAAAAACGAAGCATTTTCCGACGAGTTCGAGGGCACCTCACTGGACTCTACGAAGTGGTACGCCCGCTCTCCTTATTGGAAGGACGGTCGCCCGCCGGCTACCTTCCGGGCTGAAAATGTCGCAGTGAAAGAGGGTAGTTTGCAAATCAAAGATGTGGTACTCGATCCGCCGGAAGGCGTCTATCACTTGGCGGGCGGGGCGGTGGCTTCCAAAAGCAGCGGGGCGCTTTACGGCTATTACGAAGCCCGTATGAAAGCCTCGGGGGTGTCGATGTCGTCGACGTTTTGGCTTAAGACACCCGCACACAAAGTTGGTTGCGAAACAGTGCAGCAGGAACTTGATATCGTTGAAGCCATCGGTGGTGCCAAGAAATACGCGGCTTTCAAGTATAAGATGAAATCCAACGCCCACATATTCCGGACCGACTGTGACGGCAATAAGTTACCGGTTCTTTCCACGCCCGGCGAAACGGATCTGGTCGCTGCGGCCGACAGCATGTACCATACGTTCGGCTGCTGGTGGAAGGACGCCAACACGCTGGATTTCTACTACAATGGCGAATACAGGTTTACCATTCATCCTGATACCACGATCAGCAAAACACCTTTCGATGTGCCGATGTACATGCACCTCGTCACCGAAACCTACAATTGGGAGGTGCCTCCCACGCCCGAAGAACTGGCCGACACAAACAAGAATGTGACGTATTATGACTGGATTCGCAGCTACGAATTAGTACCTGCAAAGGGACGTAAGCGGAAAAGTAGAAAATAGCAGATGATCTTCCTTACCGAGCGATGAAAAAATATTTTTTCACCCTAGCCATCCTCCTGCTGTTTAATCGGGCGGCCAGTGCCACCAATTACTTCGTGAGTACCTCTGAGGGCAACGATGCCAATCCGGGTACCTCGGTAAACCAGGCTTGGAAAACGCTAAAAAAGGTTGACTCCATGAACAATAGCTTTGTGGCGGGAGACAGCATTTTATTCAAAAAAGGCGATATTTTTTATGGCTCCATTACGATCAATGGGCGTAAGGGGACCAGTAAAGATCCTGTGGTATATAGTGCTTACGGGGTAGGGCCGATGCCCGTTCTTCGTGCCTCGCAGAAGGTGGGGAATTGGCAGAAAATAAGTAACAATGTCTGGGTAACTGCGCTGGAACCCCTTAGCCGCCTCAACAGCAATACCCTGGTTTATTATCGGACGCCCTCCCTTTTTATTAACAATGTGGCCCAACAAATTGGCCGCGAACCCGACTTTAATCCTAATGATGGAGGATTCCGCACCATCAGTAGCCACACAGCCAACAATCAATTCATTACAGAAGCTGCCACATTGCCTTATCCCGAAAATCATTTTAAGGGGGCCGAAATCGCGATTCGCACTAACCGGGATTTGTTCAATAACGAAACAGTGGTTTCGCACACGGGCAATACCGTAGTCGTGACGGCGACGAGCGCGGACGCAAGTCTGAATACCATCCGCGATCGCTTCGGCTATATTTTCCAAAACCATCTGAATACGTTGAACCGCGAGGGCGAGTGGTGCCACGATATAAGCAACAGGACGCTTTATATTTATTCTACCACCGACCCGAATACCCTTGACATCGAGGTGCCGCAATTTCCCAGCGTACTTACAATCAATAATGCCAGCTTTGTCAAGATACAGGGATTAGGGCTGGAAAATGCCTCTAACAATATTCTGGCCGGGCAGATCGACGATAATATCACTATCGAAAATTGCCAACTGAACAATGGGGCAGACTACGGATCGAGTACCTGGCGGTTTACCAATTCGGTTTTCAGGAACAACACCATCACCAACGTCAATGATGTAGGTTTTCGCTGGGAGGGCGGCAACGGAATTCTGATTTCGGGGAATAGCTTTCGCAATATCGCGACCCGAGCAGGCATGGGCGGTGAAGGGTTTATCGGTTATACGGGAGTGAGGCTGGTGTCTAATGGAGAGGGCGATCCGAGTATCATAGAGAATAATACGGTGGACAGCATCGGATATCACGCGGTCAATTATTTGGGCAAAAACTTCGTCGTCCGCCACAATGACATTCAGCGGTTTTGTATTATTAAAGACGATGGCGGGGGTATTTATACGGTGGGGAATAAGAACCCAAACAAAGTCTACGAGAACTTTGTCCACCATGCGCCCGGTGCCCGGCTCGGCGCTCCGGCGGGGGAACAAGTCAAGACAATCGGGATCTATATAGACAACGATTCGCGAGCGCAGGAGGTGTTCAACAATACGGTCTATAACCTGGGCAACTGGGGAATTTTGGCAAATCTTTCGGGCAATAACTACTTCTACGACAACACGCTGTACAACTGCAATGGTACCGGGATTGCGCTCAATACGTACAAAAATACCTTCGGAGAAAATGGCAGCACGGCCTCGGCTTTGAACAATACCATGACGCGAAATATTCTTTTTCCCCGATTGCCTGGTCAAAATTGCGCCGATTTCAATAACTCATTCAATCCGTCAGATTTGGACAAACTTGGCACGCTGGACAGCAACTATTACTGCCAGCCGTTCAAAACCGGCAACGTCATCAAAGTGCAGGGGGCTTCCACAATACAGTATACACTGGACGAATTTAGGAAGCAATACCCATCTTACGAACCCAATGGCAAGCCGGCACCCGTTACGCTGGAAGCGGGTGACGACCCGGCGGCTTTTATCCGCTTTGAGCCCAACCCCACGGCGCAGGCCAGAATCATTGATCTGGGCGGCGAAATATACCTCGATGCTCAGGGAAAAATATATAGCGGTAAGGTATCTATCGGGCCTTACGCCTCGCTTGCCCTGATCAAAGGAGAAATAGTGACCGGAGTTGAGGAAGCCGCCATGCCATTGGAAGTTCTAACCGTTTACCCCAATCCTATGGTTGCTGACAATGATACACTTACGCTACGATTGACCATTGCCCGTAAACAGAAAATAGTCGTTCGGATTTATGATTTGTCGGGGCAATTGGTAAGTCAACAGGCTAAGGCTGTCGAGCCTGGCGAGAAGGAAATTATGCTAAATGACCTGAAGCTTTCATCGGCCGGAACGTACCTGCTAAAATTTAACTGCGACGGGCGTACTTTTACCAAAAGGATACTGGTGACAAAGTAATGTAGTTATTTTAATGGGGAAAGAGTAATTCCTGACTGGTGATGAACTCTGCTTTTGCTCCAGATTTCTCCCCAATTTTAACGACTGTTTCAGAATTGGTGAGGTAGGGCAGGTTGCTAATAAGCAGGGCTACAACATTGAAATCCCCGATGGCTCCCCAGGCTCAATTCTCTCTTTTCTCACGGATGTGCCACCCATTCAAGGTAGTTTGAACACCCGCTCCATCAGCACCCACTTCTCGCCCGGCTTCGCCCCCGGTACGGCTTGCTGAAAGCCCCACATCAGGTCTTCCCATTCCACCGATCGGGGGTTTTGGTTGATCTCGTCCATCCGTTCGAACGAAAAGGTGTCGTCCACTTCCATAATCATGAACATCCGGTTTCCGAACAGATAAATCTCCATGTCCGTCACACCCGCCGCGCGTATGCTTTGGTTGATTTCGGGCCATTGGTTTTCGGGCGCGTGGTGCCATTTGTACTTTTCGATCAGGGCGGGGTCGTCTTTAAGATCGAGGGCGAGGCAGTATCGTTTCATTTTAGTCAAGGATGGGATGTAATGATATTTTGATCTTTTAATCTTTATTTTCCTTTCGGACGCATGGCCTTTTCTCTTTGGGCTTTCCAAGCTTGCTGTTCTTTAATTACATTTTCCACGTGGGGGGCTTCCCAGCCGTGGGGTATGTTCTGGGCATCCCAGTCCCGGTAGGCCTTGTCTAGTTTAGCCACGATTTCGGGGTGGTTGGCAGCGATGTTGTTTCGCTCAAAAGGATCGTTTTGAAGGTCAAAGAGCATTAAGTTTTTCTCATTCGCTCGCTTGTACAATTTATAGTCCCCGATTCGGGTGGCGTATTCAAAACCACCCACGGCCCGCCAAAACAGTTTTTCGTGGGGATTGGAATTTCTTTTTTTAGTAAGGTACGGAATCAGGCTCACGCCATCCAATTGCTTTTCTTTGAGTGGATCAGCACCAGCCGCTGCAAGCGCCGTGGGAAAGATATCGAGTGAACTCACCACTTGTGCGTACCGCCGGCCTTTCGGAAGACCCTTCGGCCAGGAGATGAAAAAAGGCACTTTGATCCCGCCTTCGTACAGCATTCCTTTATAGCCCCTGTTGGGCCTGTTATCAGCATATTGATTCCTTCCGCCGTTGTCGCTCAGGTAGATAAGGACGGTGTTCTCTTTCATACCATTGGCCGCCAGCGTTGAGTCAATCCTTCCGACGCCCGCATCTACCGCGTTGACCATCGCCCCGTAAATGCTTCGCCCGCCGTACTCAATGTGTTCAGTCTGTTTGAGGTAGTTCTCAGTGGCCTGGTCGGGGGCATGTGGTGCATTATAGGCCAGATAAATGAAAAAGGGTTTGTCGTTTTTTTGATTGATGACGCGAATCGCCTCATCGGTAAAGTCATCGGTCAGATAATGCAGTTCATTTTCAGGAACCGGCACTCCGTTCCGCACTATTGTCTGTAGCGGACCATTCCGCTTCCCCCAGTAATTCATGCTGCCTCCCACGAAGCCAAACCAATGGTCAAACCCCTGTTGGGTAGGGTAGAGGTCGGGATGATCGCCCACGTGCCATTTCCCAATGGCGCTGGTACGATATCCTTGCTCTTTGAGGGCTTCTGAAATCATTTTTTCTGAAAGTGGCGTACCTATGGTCGCATCATTATCATCGCCGTAAGGCATATTGCAATCGTGTCCGAACCGGGCCTGATAGCGTCCGGTAAGCAGACCCGCCCTGGAAGGGCTGCAGTAGGGATGCGAGACATAGCCGTTGGAAAAGATAATCCCGTTGGTAGCCAGCCGATCCAGATTTGGCGTGGGAATATCCGTCGCTCCGTTAAAGCCCACATCGGCCCACCCCTGATCGTCGGTAAGGATAACAATGATGTTTGGTTTCTTTTCCTGAGCCTGTACGGGAAGGAAAATGGACAGGCTGAAAATCAGGGTAGCAATGGTTTTCATGATTGAACGATACGGATAAGTATTGGCTTTTCTTCGACTCAATCGTTCCAATGCCCGTCGATTACTTTCTGAATAGTGGGGTACTTTTCGTCAGTTTCGTTGTACTTTTTGCGCTGAGCCAGTATTTCCTGCTTCAATCCCGCGATGATGGCTTTGTACTTCGGGTCGTTGTAGCGGTTAACTACCTCTTTCGAATCGAGCGTCAGGTCGTAAAACTCCCAGGCCGCGGGGGTAGGCTCGAAGGGATACGACTCATTGATGTCCTTTTTCCAGGGCATGCTCGGCTTGCCGTACAGCTCAGGCAGGTAGTGCGCGCCATAGTAGAAAATCAGCTTGTACTTGTCCGTCCTGACGCCAAAATGCGAGGGTACGTCGTGGTGCGTCAGGTGCATCCAGTAGCGGTAGTAAGTGGCGGTATGGAAAGACTCAGACGGGTTTTGCAGCACTTTCCGGAAGCTTTCGCCCTGCATGTAGGCGGGTACTTTGCCACCCGCGAGTTCCAGCATCGTGGGGCCATAGTCGCAGTTGTTGACAAGGGCTTTTGTGCGGGTGTTGGCCTGGGCCGACTGGACGTTCTTGACAATAAACGGCATCCGCATGGATTCTTCGTACATCCAGCGTTTGTCCATGTAGTCGTGCTCACCGAGCATCATGCCCTGGTCGGAGGTGTAGATGATGATGGTGTTATCCCATAAGCCGTTCTTTTTCAGGTAGTCGAACAACCGTCCGAGGTTGTCGTCCACACCTTTCACACAGCGAAGGTACTTTTTGAGATACATCTGGTACGCCGCCGAGGTCTGGGCCTGCGGATCGAGAATCGTGTCCAGGCCATACTGACGGGTGTAGCTGCGGTAAGGATGGCGGGCTGAAATGGAAGTACCGATGCGGCGGCGCAAGCTCCCGTAACGTCCCACAGTGGCTTCCGAGCCGAAAAATGGCTGAGCATACATGGACGCTGGTTCGGGAATATCAGTATCGGCGAGGTACTTTTCATAGCGCTCAGGATACTCGAAATCGTCGTGCGGAGCTTTGTGGTGGTGCATCAGAAAAAACGGCTTGCTCTTGTCGGCTTTGTCGAGCCATTCGAGTGTAATGTCGGTAATCACGTCCGAAACGTAGCCCTTCGTATTGACCATATTATTGGGCCACGCACCTTTTTTGCTGTCGGCAAACTTTGGGTCGAAATAATCACCCTGACCTTTCAGTACTTTGTAGTAGTCGAAGGCAGCGGGTTCGTTTTCAAGGTGCCACTTGCCAATCATGGCCGTTTGGTAGCCCAGCTTTTTCATCTCCGCGGGCAGGTACTGACGTTCAGGCGGCAGATTACCGTCGAGGTCGAGGACGCCGTTGGTCTGGCTGTATTGGCCGGTGATGATGTTGGCGCGGCTGGGGGTGCATATTGAATTGGTGCAGAAGGCATTTTCGAACAACATTCCCTCCTTGGCCAGTTTGTCGATATTCGGCGTAGGATTCAGGCTTGCCAACCTTTCCCCATAAGCCCCGATGGCCTGCGAAGTGTGATCGTCGGACATGATATAGATGATGTTGGGTCGTGCCGGGGTGCCGGATACGGCCGCGCCGCGACCGGCACCCCGTCGGTTTTGGGCATCAGCATCTACGGAAAGAAAAAGAAATAGGGCCAGAATCAGCCAGCTGCGTTTAGTCATTTCGGAGATAGGGTCAGGTACTCGCATAGTGTATTTTTTTAATTTAATTCTTTGATTGTTAGTCCGTTCAACCCCAGTGTCTTGCCTTGGTCAAGGGTACTCAATTGCACGGAAATATCCTTCCTGCCATCTGAATGGATGGTGTAGGTTGAGCGGATAGGCTCGGCGACGGAAGTGGGTCCACTGCTTTTTTTCTTTGGCAAAAGCCCGGTTGCCACTCTTTTTCCTTGCTCGTCCTCAATTGTTATGGACTGTTTGATCGCATAATCCGTCTTTTCATCTATCTGGTACTGGTAGAATGTTAACTCATATTTTCCCTTCGGCAGGTCGGAAAACCGCAAACCAATGCTTCCATTCCTGGCCAGTATGCCATCGTTAACCAGGTAAGGCAAATCGCCGACAGCCCCGAAATTATCTTCAAACTCGTACGTGCCGGCAAAGGCTAGTTTGGCTTTTCCAAAATTCGCCAGGGGGTAGTTTTTAAGGTTGGTGTCGTTTATGTTTTCCCAACCAAACTGCACCAGTTTATTTTTGGTATTTCCCAAGTCCAGACGATGGGCTTTTTCCTCAAAAAAAACGGGATAATCCTCAGGTACTTCTTCCCCAATTTCCAGGCTGATTTCACCACTTCGCAGGTTCTTGGCGGTGGCTTTGATCAGAACCGGACCAGCGGTGGTGCCGGTGCGTATAATGGCAGCAGCGGTGCCGAAGGATGCCTTGATAGGATTGGCACCCGATGCTTGGTCGCCTTCCAGTTTGGCATCACCGATGATTTCAAAGCGAACCTCCGTGGAATCATCGTACACGATAGCGCCCTTATCATCCACGATCTGAGCGTAGACAAACGTCATATCGCTACCGTTGGCAGAAAGTTTGCCGTCCAGTTCTGTTCGGCTCATTTTAATCGCAAAAGGCTGACCTGACTTTCGGCTTTTAAATTCAGCCGCAACTTGTTTTTGGTGGAAAGCCACAGCCCGTAGCTCTCCACCTTTCCAGTCGAAATCGAAGGTGAAGGAAGGATGGTTGAGATGCGCTTTTTCGCGCGAAAAGTCAGGAGTTTGTCGGGCAATCAGCTGGTCGTTATGGTATAGCTCCACTTCGGGGCAATTGCTGAAAACGATTACCTTACCGTCTTTCGAAACCCGCTCGTCGGCGATATACACCATGGGTGAGGGGATCATTTCGGACTGATACCAATAGGCCAGGGGGTAGGTTTGGCGGAATATGGAAAAGGGGCGCCGCAGGTTCATCAGATCATCGCGCTCGAAGGCCAGGTATTCGTGGGCCGTCCAGGCAGCGGCGCCGATGCGATTAGTAGCCTGTCGCGACTTGCTGACTTCCAGCTGATTGGTATGCGCATCGGCGGACGAGCCGTGTTCGCACAAAAACATGAGCTCGCCTTCTGGCAGGGCGAGCCCCTGGTAGTCCATCGGAGTGTAGAGGTCGGTGACGCCCGAATTTCGCGGCCCCGTCCATGGGCTGCCGTTTGAGGCGGTGGGGCGGGTGGGATCTTCTTCCTTGGCGGCGTAGTGAAGTGCTGGAACGGGGCCGCGGTGATTGATGCCTCCGCTCCACATAATGATGGAGGGGTGGTTGCGGTGGTTACGGATCATAACCCGGGTCGATTCTACCAACCGATCCATCCAAAGCTGATTGCCAATATGAATCCAGGTGGGAGCTTCCTCGTACAGCAAAATGCCAAGTTCATCGCAGGCCTCGATGAACGAATCGTCGTGGGGGTAGTGCGCCAGCCGCACAACGTTGAAACCCATTTTCTTGAATTGCAGCGCATCGGCCCGGTGCAAAGTGTTGGACGCCGCGTCACCGATGAAGGGGAATTGCTGGTGGCGGTTCACGCCAATAAGCTCCACCTCATTTCCATTCAGTAAAAATCCCTTGTCTAAAAGGAATTCTATCTTTCGGATCCCCAAGGAATTGACCTGATGGTCCACGACCTTGCCATCGATCAGGATTTCGGTAAGTACCTGATATAGGTAGGGCGTGTCAATGCTCCACAATTGCAGGTTTTCTTCGATGCCCGCGGTTTGTCGGAAATTGACCGTCGCGTTGGCGGCAATTTTTTTCCTGTCTGAAAGCTTGGCTACCACCCGGCGGTCGGCATCGATAATGCGCTGCACTACCTCCACTGGTTGCACTTTGGCCGACTCGTTTTTTACAGTCGTTCTGATACTGACGGTCGCATTTTCCGGCGTTACCGAAGGGGTAGTGATAAAAATACCTGCGTCAGCCTCTTCCCAGGCAAAGCCCACGTGCACCGGGTGCGTTGTGACCAGGTACACATCCCGATACAGACCATTGTACCGGATAAAGTCGGCCTTGTCGCCATCGGGAGGTACTTCGGAATTGACTGTGTTGTCGGCTTTGATTACTACGCGATTGGGCTTGCCGGCCTGTAAAAAGGCAGTGATATCGAAACTGAAAGGCGTATACCCCCCCAGCGCGTTTTGCCCCACATGCCGGCCATTGACCCACACGTCCGTCACCTGGTGAACGCCTTCGAATTCCAGAAAATATTTACGATCAGGTTCAGGTTTGATCGACAAGTCCTTGGCGTAATAGCCACTAGTGCGCTGAAATGTTTTCTGATTCTTATCGTCCTTTGAACCGTTCAAATCCATGGATACCCATTCGAAAATGTGCGGCAGGTTGACGGGCTTCAACTGACTGAGGTTAAAGGAAGCCCTGTTCAGTTGGTCTTCGTTCTTCTCCTGAGTAAAAACCCAATCCCGGTTTAGCGTGAGGCGGGTTCGCTGGCTTTGGGCAGAACTAGTTAGCGAGGTAAAAGAGACAAGAAAAATTGTCAGAATAATCAACAGGAATTGTCCTTTCGCTTGCTGTAGACAGGTTTTCACTCTTAGATTATTTAACGATGCCGGACTGTTTGTTTCGAATCAATCGGGTTGAGTGAGACATGTTTTACTGACTATTTTTCTTTGGAAACAGCTACCAGCACCACCGAACTCACCCGCCCTCCATCTGCGTCGTCGAATGTAATTTGGGCCACGTTGTCTTGTTGGACGAGCGTCCCATCGACCGGGATTACAAGGCTACCGAAGAACGAATGACGGCTTTTCTGATCATAACCCGCCCAGTCATCGGGTACCTTCAGCGGCTTTCCGTTCAGTGTGACCTTGGGCTTCAAGGAAAGATCGTGGTTGCGGCTAAGCGCCAGGCGCAGGTAAGCTTTTTCCGCTTTTTGGTTCACGCCGTTTATCTCGAATGTCAACGGAGTGCCTTTTTTTACGGGCTGGAGATAAGTTTGAGAATAGTACTTAGTCTGATTCAGTTTTTGTTGAAAAACCTCGGCGTTCGGGGCGTCATAGGCTATTTCGAACAGGATCATACCCGCTTTCGGCATGTCTATTTCTGCCGGAATCTCCCTGATTTCCGTAGTCTGATAGTTCACACTACTATCGGGATTCATGTACCATACTTTTTGTGTGATGCCCTTGATCCTCATGTTTCCCTTCAAGGCCTTCAACTGGATTTTGGGACTGTCATCTTCTAGATTTTTCAGCACCAAAAATGCTTTCCCTTTGCTCACGAAGGCCGCCGTGGCTACGTCGGGGTCGCTGCTTTGTGTCCAGGCGCGGGTACCTTCCACGTTCTTCCACATGTCATAGTAACCCGCGAGCGATGTAAACTCCCAGCCTGAGTCGTTGGCTGAGGGCCGCAGGATAACCCACTGGTAGGGTTGGCCGGGGTGCGAATTAAGATACCATTGTGATTTTCCGGTAATGAAAGGCACCGCTCTTTTTATCACCTCAGGCCGTTCCATGATTCCCATCGTAAGGTTATGGATAGAGTTGACCGTAAGTGCATTCCGCGCTTCCAGGTAACGATCACTCCATCCTTTACCCGTGATGCCAAACTCCGAAATCATCATCGGCTTCACATATCCCCACTTGATGAATGAGTAGGTTTCAATCAAATCAAGAATGGCTTCCGAATTGCTGCCCGACCGTTTGGCGATGCTGCCTTCGAGGTTCATGCCGTCGTAAAGGTGGACGGACAGGTAATCCATTTTCTCGCCCGCCACGTCCATGAATTGCTTCATGCGCTGCTCCCAAATCGTGAAATCCTTGAAGTCGTACTCGGGCCAGGCCGAAGCATAGCCCACAATCTTGACACCAGGTACCTGCTGGTGCATTTTATCGGCCAGCAGTGCGTGGTATTGACACATGCGGCTAATGACTTCGTCCGAGTTCTTTCCGAACTCCCCGGCATGAACGAATGGCTCGTTAATCGGTTCGTAGTACGCGGGGAGCGGTTTGTTTTTGCCGAAATAATAGTTGAAATAGTGAGTGGTGTGCTGAGCCAGCCGCTCCGGATCGACCTCCATGCTGAACACCCGGCGGGGATGATCGGTAGAGATCACTCCACCCATTTGCCGCAGATCCTTCAATACAGGCTGCTTCTGCAGATAGCTTTCACCCCGTGCCCGCATCGTGGCTTCATCAGGTAAGTTACCGAGATCCGCTTCGAGAGTCCCTGCACCTGAAAATTCACGACCACCATCGCCGATTCTGAGATCCTCAAACAAATACTTCCGCTCCGCCGCGCTGAATTCATTGAGCGACCTTCCCTGATGCAGGTTGAAATAGGCGGAACGGTCGAGCTGGCTGCTTCCACCGATGGCGCGCTCGGTGGTAAAATCCACCTCTATATCAATCTGCGCCCAGGCCGGAGACCAGGGATTCAGGAAACATACAAGCAGATAACATAAAGAAGAGGCAGATCTTGAAAACATGATGCTTGAAGAAGGTAAATAATTAAAAAAGCAAGGTCAAAAATGTACTACTTTGGCCTCCGCTCGACCGCCCTTTCCGAGGTTTTGAGGTGCCGGGATAAGACAAAAATCAAAGTAATGGCATTATTACAAGATATTATCCTACAAATTTAGAGATGAAAGAGAGGAACCCTTTAAACTACCTTAGCATACATTCATACTATATTGGCAACATCCGGCCACACGCTGTCCAGATCTCCAGCAGACTATTTGCTTTCAACCTACCCACGATTACTGGCATTTGCCAAAGTCGGTATTTTGATCCTTATTGCCCGCTTCATTACCCCTTTTGGAATCTCTGTTTTGCCGGCTTTGTGCAAAATCGAGAGAACCCTACTTTTCGACCTTGGACAGGACCATACGGATAGGTCCAATCTGACCGAGCGGCCAGAATTATTAAGAAAGAAAAGGGTACTTTTTACGGAGTTGGTGAAGTAGCATAAGCAATACGATGACCCGCTGGATTTTCCGGGGAAATGGTCATAGGTACCTTATACTACATTATCGAATCTTTGAATTCAACGATTTTGCAGGTAGTTATGAATTCGCCGGCAGTTAAGCTCCAAATCGTTCCACCACTCCTTTCGTACTACCATTTGGGCAGCAGATTATACAGTGGGGTAGTTTAATAAAGGAAAACTTCGAAGGAAAGGTATTATAGAGTCAGGGCTTGTCCATCTGGCAGACAGCGCAATTTGCACATCATTACTTGCTCTACTCGGGCTGAAATCCAACCAGCCGCAATTGCGCCCCATTGGCTGCGACCAGAAACGCCTGCTTCCTGCTTTTTCCCAACTTGATCGGCAACAGGCCCCGCACGTCACCTTTCAGGAATAAGCCCGATTGGCGGGCCGTAACGTACTTTGCTATACCGCTTTTGCCGCCTTCCATAATCATTCCCACACTTGCGTCGTTGCGCGGTGTTTCGACTTCCGAGCCATAAAGGTTTCCGGCAAGAAGGAAATCGGGATACTTGTCCTGATTGTATGAAAAAGGAATAATCTGATTGATTGAACTGACCTGTGCCGGACGACCCAGCTCATGACTGGCGAAATGACCGTTTCCAAGATTCTCGATCCAGGCGTGTGCGAAGGTGAAAGCCTGGAAATGCAGGGATTTTTCCAACATGGGTTTGGTATAAATATCTTCCAAACTGGCGTCGGCGAAGGAGGCATAGCTTTCGAAGCGTTTGCTGATAGCAGGCACCTGCTGGGAGGAGCACTGTCGCCCACGCAAGGGTAGTTTTTTGCCCTTTTTCTCATAACTCAGCACGATGTCAGGATGCTGGTTTTCGTCAAAATCATTGACGTAAATTTCGAAGGGCGAAGCTTCGCTTGCGTGGTATTTATAGTTAAGGCCCAGGTTGCCGGCGATGATGTCGTCGTCACCGTCCTGATCGACGTCCGCCACCGTAAGGCCATACCACCAGCCTTCGGTGTTTTGAAGCCCGGTGGCTTCGGTGACCTCATTGAACCTGCCGTTTTTGTTTTTGAAAAAACGTAACGGCATCCATTCTCCGGCCACGACTAAATCCTGCTGCCCGTCTTTATCAAAATCCAGCCACACCGCCGATGTGACCAGCCCGATTTTTTTCAGGTCGGGTGCGTCGTGGTCCGTTCTGTCACTGAATCTCAAGGCTAAGTCTTTCCCGCCATTATTTTTTAGTAAATAGCTGCGTGGAGAATGAGGATAACGACCCGGTACCACCCGGCCGCTGACGAACAGATCGAGATCGCCATCGTTGTCGTAGTCGCCCGCGATCACTTTCTGGCCGCTTGTCGGCATGGCGGGAAGGCTACTTTTTACGAAACCATTTTTGGTCTGGATGTAGAGCCGATCCTGGTAAAAAGCCACACTTTGCTGGCTGTCGTTGCCACCACTGACCACATAGAGATCCAGATCCCCATCGCCATCGGCGTCGAAGAGTAACGCCCCCGTGTCTTCCTGCGCTGCGTCCTTTTCCCAGGGGCCGGGGGTAGGTGCAAATGTCCCGTCGTGGTTCTGCAGAAACATTCGTCCCGTACTTCCGGCAGCGTTTCCGACGAAAAAATCCTCCAGACCGTCGTTGTTTACGTCACCCACAGCCAGAGCCGGGCCGAACCGCGAATTACGATGAGGTAGTAGAGGTTCTTCGGCGTAGTCGTCGAAGTCATCCTCCTGGTGTGTGAAATTCAGGCCGGAAACTTCTGTCAAATCGGTAAAAACGTTACTCGCCCGGGACGGCGGAATAGCTGGAACCGAATTGGCGTAGTTGATTTCCAGAAGTTGGTTGGCTGCAATATCCTGCAGGATCGTTTCCCGACCATCCGGCCAAGCCACCTTTACTCGCTTCAAAGTAGCGTTTTTGCCCAGGCCGACGGTCAGGGAAGGTGCGACGCTGGATTGAAAACCCCGGCTGAGGGTGAGTTGCCAGGATATCCGGGTGTCGTCAGCCAGGATTAAAGAAACCTTACTGTCCAATCCAAATGGGTTTTTTTGTGGCCCTTTTAGCTTTAATTTCAGGTAATTGTTTCCAAATTCCTCCGCTTTATTCTCAAATACCGACGCTTTTTGATCGATGTTGTTAATGACCAGATCCAGGTCGCCGTCGTTGTCGAAATCGGCGTAGGCTACCCCATTGGAAAAGCCGGCGTAGTTGAGGCCCCATTCCGTAGTCATCTCCCGGAATCGCAGGTCGCCTTCGTTTCGGAAGGCGTAGTTGTCGATAGGGGTGCTGGGTAATTGCTGATAGTCGAAATTTTCGTTTTTGGTGAAGAATGTCTTATCCTTGAATTTTTCGTTGATGTCGTTATTGTTGACATCGCGGCGCATTCCATTAGTCACGAGAATATCCTTACGTCCGTCGTTGTCGAGGTCTGCCAGTAAAGTACCCCAACTCCAATCGGTTGTCGCGACCCCTGTCAGCCGGGCCACGTTGCTGAACTGCGGCATTCCCAGCGCGTCAATGCCGTTATTATGTTGCAGGCTATTCTGCATGTATTGGTAGTGAAAGCCGTAATCCACCATTTGGTAAAAAGTGGCGGGACTCATGCTGGCCATATTGGTTTTGGCGCGTTTGTAGTCGGCCGGCGTCATGTCCACCTGCATCAGGTCAGTGAGGCCGTCATTGTCGAAGTCGCCTGCGTCCACGCCCATGCCGAACTGCGAAGTCTGCCGCATGGTCTCCTGCAGGCTTTCGGTAAACGTCCCGTCGCCGTTATTCAGGTAAAAATAATCTGGCACATTAAAGTCGTTGGAAACGTATAAGTCCGTGTGGCCGTCGCCGTTGAAGTCTTGCGCAATCACCCCCAGCGATAACCCGAACCGCTGCATGCCCGCCTGAACTGTGACATCTTTGAACGTATTGTTTCCCGTATTCCGATACAGATGCCCCGATTCTTCGGGCTTGTTTTCCTGGATTTTCCGGTAGTAATAGTCATTCCCAACGCTCACATTGATGACCGGATAGTTGGCAACAAAAACATCCAGCAGACCGTCTTTGTCATAATCAAAGAACGTCGCCTGTATCGAATTCGATGCATCCGCCAGGCCGTATTCTTCGGCCTGTTCAGTGAAGGTCAAATCGTGGTTGTTAATAAAGAGCTGATTTTTGGTCGTCGTGTATTTGCCCGAAACACATACGTAAATATCAAGCCACCCATCGGCGTTGACATCGGCCATTGTCACGCCTGCGTACCAGCGGTTGTCACCCGCCACGCCCGCATTTTTACTGATATCCTGAAAAGAAAAAGACCCGTTTCCGGTTTTTCCCTGATTCAGGTACAGTTTGTTTTCCTGCATATTGCCCGTAAAGAAGACATCCTCCAGTCCGTCGTTGTTAAGGTCACCCACCGCCACCCCGCCACCCATGTACAGGTATGGGAATGTGTAATAATTCAGCGTGTCATTTTCGATAATATTATTGGCAAAGTCGATGCCTGTGACTTCGGATTTCTGCTCTTCAAAAAGGGTTTCGGGTTGTTTTTGGCAGGAAACGAAAGTGAATGCGAAAAAAGAGAAAAATAAATATTTGATGCAATGACCAATGTAGGGAAAGGCCACAGAGGTGAGGCCTTTTGCAGTGCAAATGATATGATCCATTCTACTGATCGTTGGCATATTTATTTTTACTGAAAACGCTTTTTGATCTCCCCGAAAACAAATGCCGCACTCCGCACCGCGCCTTCCATATAGCCGGGAAAAGCTGCAGCAGTTTCAGATCCCGCGATGAATAGCTGGCCATCAAGACAGGCTTGCTGGTAGGCGGGGTGTCCGTTGTTCTGATGAGGAACGATGGGCGAATCGTAAGCCGAATATGTATGAGGTTCATTTCGCCAGACTGCTTCCTCGTACGCTAAGAAATCTCCGGCTTCTTCACCGTAGTAATTCTGTAGTTGTTTCAAAACCAGTTCTAAACGCTCTTCCCGGCTCACCGAATAGTAGGAGCCATTGAAAAACCCCATCAGTGCAAATCGTGTCTCTTCGATGTTCGAATGGTCGTACATTTCAGAGATTGGCCCTGAATTGCTAAAAACCGTGCCGCTTGTGCCTACCTTTCGCCAAAACGGTCGTGCGTAGGCGAGGCTCACCTTAATCGAATCCCCCATCCAGGTGTGGGTACCTCGAGCCGCCGCCATGAGCGTCGCAGGCAGGGCGGGCTTTACAGAAATGGTCTGGGCGAACAGGTAAGGCGGCAGCGTACTGACCACGACCGGCGCTTCGAATACCCGATCTTCCGTCAGCACCTTTAACGCGCCATCCTCTTGCCGAATCGTTTTGACTGTTTGGCCTGCAAACAGCTGACCTTCCCGCAGCGATTTATGGAGGTTTTGAATCAAGGCCGAAGTACCTCCGGCAATTCTGAAACTGGGGTCGGCGTTGAGCGGCAACGTAACAAGTTGCGGCGGACTGGTAGAGATGGGTTCGTAGATTGCGGTGTCGCCCAGCCGTTGTTCAAAAGTGCCGATGCCCAATTCTGACAAGAGGCGCACCAATTCGGTATGCTTGCGGCCCAGCCAGGTGGCGCCCATTTCAAGTGGGGTAGTTTCCGCCGGCTGCCGGGTAAGAATTCTACCGCCTACTCGTTCTCTTGCCTCGACGATGGCCAGGCTGACGTTTGCCTGATTCAGGTAGCGGGCCAAAAGTAGCCCGGTCAGTCCGGCACCTACTATGATTACCTCGGCGTGAGTGGGTTTCATCAATCGTACTTATGGTTTATCCTGTCTATCAGTTTATGGGTTCCGTTTCAGTGGGGCTTGACAGGTGTTTTATTTATCCTTCTGCGCATCGATACGATCGCGCTGTTTTTTGCTTAAACCCATTTGATAATAGAACCCGGGTTTGAACTGTACGCCCAGGCGTTTCATTTCCGGGTCGTCTACATCCAAACTTAAATCACAATCGAAGCGGGCCAATACCGCATGATTTTTGTCCCAGGTAGTAGCGTTGGTAAAATGTGACAAGCCCCAGGTAATCCCCCTGCCGTAATTGGTATCGGTAAAGGCGTCGGGAATGTAGGGCCCTGCCGCGTTGGGCATATATTCCGTAATGGCGGCTATTTCGAAATTGACTCCGTCCTCAGCGTATTGAACCGTAAAATGCTCGTTCCCGTCCCGAATAACCAATGCCGCTATGCCTTTCTTAAAGGGAAACAGGGTAGTTTCATGGCCCGAATTAATGACAGGATTGAAAGGGTTTTTAGTGAATGGCCCCAGGGGATTATCGGCCACGGCCAAGCCCTGCATACGAACCAGATTCGGGTTGCCGTCAAAATCGGATTTGTAGTACAGATATATCTTTCCGTTGTACACAATAGGGTAGGGGTCATGAATGGAATACTGGTCCCATTCCCCTTTCTTTCCATTAGGGATCACGATTTTGTCGTATGCCGTCCATGGTCCGTCCGGAGAGTCGGCAAACGAGACGGCCACCGGACAGTCATCGCCGCGGGTGCCGCTGGCCTCCATGAAGCCCTGGTAAAACAGGTAATACTTGCCTTTCCATTTGAGAATATCAGCCGTTGTCACCGACCGCCAGCCGAGATTAGGTTTTGGGGGCCTCGGGACGGCAACGCCTTTCTCCTCCCAGGTGAAACCGTCTTTGCTCGTGGCGTACCATATCTCAGCCAGATCCCAATCGGCCGAAGGGATGGTATCGTTGCTTTTTTCCGCACCCTGAGGCGGGGTCGGGGTATGGCGATAGGTGTACCAGACGTAGTACTTCCCGTTTTCATAAATCACTTTCGATGGATCGCGACGAGAAATGGTGCCATCATGGTCGCTATACTCAAATCCCTTCAACTCGGTGTACTTGAATTGAGAGTACAGTTCGTTGTTTTCGGGCCTTGGGGCCATGTACCCATCGTAGTTGCGCTGCATAGCCGCGCTCAGAGGGCGGCTGGGCTTTTCCTTGGGTAGTACAAAGGGAAAGCCTTTTGTATTTTTTTCGCCTACCTGGGCGGTCGCGCAAAATATGGATGGAAATGAGAAGATAAAAATTAGAATCGGGATTTTCATAATACGGGCTGTTTGTCTATCTGTGTTATTTTTTTTATGCTTTCCATATAGGTGCCGCTTTAAGTAATTTGTGTTTTTCTTTACCAAACCGATAATCTGTAAAAATCCCAATAGTTAGCTTTTGCTTTTGTATCAAACCTATCAAATTGTAAGGTAGTTGATGGTGATATAATTTGGGATCGCTATGAGTTGCTAGGAATGTTTCTGTATAAAAAAGTGGTTCACAGGACGTTTCCGAACCAACGCTACTAAAACTCAACACGGCTGTACGCCAGAATCGAATAAGGCCCCAAATGCAGGAATATTCCGAATTGCGCATCGCGAAACCATTTCGGTTTCTGGTACTGCGCCCGTATCGAGTTCCAATCCGGCTCGTAGCGCGGTACGGACTGAGCTTCGATGGTTCTCCCGGATACTACGAAGAAAAGCAGGTTTGAATCTTCCTCATTTTGTCAAAAAATTAACTGTCAAAACTTGATTTAGTGAATCAGAATGGCCAATAGCTCCCTATTAAACCTATCTGAGTTCAATTCTGAAGACGTTGGCCATTTCGTCGAGTTCTACATTATTGAGCTTCAATTCCAAAGCTTTGTCATTATGGTCGAAAGCTACCTGTTTTCCTGAAGCCAGGTGAATGATGCGCGTAATACCGCCTTCACGCAGTTTGAAAGCCGTGTTGAGCGCTCTGATTGTCAAATTGCCTTCGGGTTTCCCCAAAACTGTCGCGTACAGGTCGTTGCCTTTGGATGTAAAACGGATGTCTGCTTTGTCGTAGGCGATTTGCGCAAAGTGATTATTGTGGTGAAAGATGTGGTTCCCTGCGGCGATGTCGTTGGGGCCTTCTCCGTAGATAAACCAGGGCGAAGTGCCATAAATAGCCTCGCCATTCTGGCGCAGCCATTTGCTCATCTGGGTAAGGTTGTTGGTCACCTCCTCGGGAAAACTACCGTCGGCCATAGGCGGGATGTTCAGCAGGAAAATGCCATTTTTACTCACGACGTCCACCAGCATATCCACCAGGCTATTGGCAGAGCGCAACGGAATACCCTCGCGATAAAACCAGCCGTGGGTTGAGAAATCGGGCGGGACGTTCATGTCCATGTCGGTCATCCACACGTCGTAGGCGGTTTCGGGTAAAATGCCATTTTCCAAATCCCGCATTCCCACCGAAGGCGGAATGTCGTTGGATTTGTAGACAAATTCTACCTCCTTGTTTCGCTCGATAGCCTTATTGTAAAAGTAGGCGATCAATTCGCGCTGGTACTTTTCCTGAAATGCCTGGGTGGTACTTTTGGCTTGCCCGATGTATTTCGACCTGCTCACCGTTTTTTCACCGTGCGCTCCCTTCGTGCCCCCGAAACTGGCATCTACCCAGAAAATATCGGGTTCGTATTTGTCCACCCCTTCCTTCGCAAAATCAATCCAGTCGTCATTCTTGATAGAGTGATAGGAAACCAACGTTTTCATTCCCCGCTTCCTTACTGCCTTGAAAACCTCACCGATGATGTCGATTTTCGGCCCCATTTTAGCCGAGTTATAGTCCGACAAGCCGCTGTCCCAATGTTTGAAGTCACTGCCGTGCCAGCCAATGACACCCGCAAATTTGGCCCCGGCAGTCTCAAACAGGTTGGCCCATAGATCGGCGTCGAATTTTTCGCCCTTAAACTGTTTGATTAACTCATCGTTCGATAGATTTTCCTTGCCTTTTTGGTAGCTAATCGTCTGGATTCCCCAATGACAGTAGATGCCGAACTTGGCATCCATGAGCCACTGCGGGGTATGGTGCTGGCGGAGCGAAGTCCAGCTAGGCTGATACTTTGTCTCCTGCGCTTTGCCGGGAATACTTAAGAGGAGGAAGAATATGCTAAGAAATAGGTTTAGTTTTTTCATAACGGGAATCGAAAGCCGCGCCATCAGCGTAGGCAAGTTCTTAATGGGTTTAGTTATACTGTTTTTCATTTTTCATTCAAGTTTCCAAGTTCTGATCCAGTCATACTGCGTCGTGCGATCTTCCCAGCTACCGCTGTCCACCCCTCCGCCATCGTCGGAAATAGGATTCCAGTCGTAGGTTTCGACGGCCATTTGTAGATAAGCAGGTACATCCCAGGCCACATCCGGGGTAATGGAGTACACGTACTTTCCGTCCAGAAAAAACTGAATCTCGTCGGCGGATTTCCACCAGGCCCCGTACACATAGAAGCGTTCCCAGTTTTCGGTTTCGGTCGTAACCTGCCGCTGAATCTGCACAGGTTTGGGCTGACAGTCGGTCTGGCGGTGGATGGAGTTCGAGTGAAATATCCGGTTCCATTTTTGGGCCCAACTCGCCGTTTTGTCGGAGGTGCGGCCCACGCATTCCTGAATGTCTAGTTCCAGTTTTTTCTCACAGTTGTACTTGGTCATCAGCCAGAAGGTCGAGGACATCACGGTTTTGTTGGCTTTCATCCGGCACTCGTAATACCTGCCCACCTGGCCGGGGTTGAGAGAGCGTACAATGGCCCCGTAATGGGTGAAGTTGCTGCCGTTGATGGTCGTCGGTTTGTCCAGCTTTCCCACTGTGACATTCATCTTGCCGTCTTTTACGACAACATTGTCCGTCTTGAAAAGGCCGGGGGGACGGCCAATCCAATTCCAGTCGTTACCGATGGGTTCTTTCTGCCACTTCTTTTCGTTCAGCGTAGTACCCTCGAAGTCATCGGACATATTTTCCACTGCTTTCCAGGTCTTTCCGGCAGGCTTGGGATCTGCCCCTGCGTTGAAGAAAGGTTGCTCTTCGGCTACCGGACTCTCCTGAACAGTGGTACTTTCCTTGCAGTGAACAGCCGTTAGGCCCAAGAGCAGCATTACCAGCAATTTAATATTCATACTTCTGAGTTTAATCAGTGTTAATTATCCAATAAAGCTACAAATGGGATCGATGCGTAAGCTCAGGGGCTCTGGCAATGGGCGGTACATTTCTGGCATAACAAACCCTTTCTTTTCATATTCAGCACAAAAGAGGAATCACGATGACCATGATCCCTCTAAGTAAAATTAACCTATAACTAACCTATAAAAATCAGTAGCCGGGGTTATGCTTGAAATTGGGATTAGCGTCCAATTCATTTTGCGGGATGTCGATATATTCCCGCCCCGGCTTGTATGCTCCCGTGCCGCCGCTCTCAGACTTAAACTGCGGATTATCGGCAATACGTGATTTCACCATGCCCCAGCGGAGCAAATCGAAGTATCGGCTTCTTTCCAGCGTCAATTCCTTCACGCGCTCGTCAGCGATGTCCTGCATGGTCATTTTCAGATCAAAGAGAGGCATGTCGGCGCGCTTGCGGACGAGGTTCACGGCGTCCACGGCCGCCTGGGTGGCGGCCCCGCCGCCAAAACTGCCCATTTCGGCCTCGGCGTACATCAGCAGCACGTCAGCGTAGCGCATCAGGCGCAGGTTGTTGCCCGACTGGTGCCACGAGATATTCTGCGAGCTCGAATAACCTTTGCGGGTATCCAGAAACTTGTTACCATACACGAGGTTCTTGGCGTTGGCCCCGTAAACCTGGGTGTAGGTCTTACCCTCGTAAGTCGTGGCAGCCAGGGTTTTGCCCCGGTAGTTAGTCTTAGCCGTGGTGTTCCAGAACATGGTCGTATAGGTACGCGGATCGACTTCGCCGTTGATCGTTTTTTCGTCCAGGAACAAATCCAGCGCCCATTGGTTGATGCGCATCCCGTCCTGGCCCGTGAAGCCCGCCGGGGCGATGTCGGGCTGGAAAGCTGCTCCCTTACCCAGTCCGGGGGCATCGCCCCCCCAGCCGCCGTTGCCATCGGCGATGAGTTGAATCTCGAACAGCGACTCGGAGTTGTTCTCCTTGTCTTCGGTAAAGTTATCGCTATAGTCATCGGTCAGCTTATAGTTGCCGCTGTCGATAATTTTCTTGAACTCGGCTTTGGCGGCCTGAAAATTCTTGCGGTACAGATATACTTTCCCGAGGTATCCAGTGGCGGTACCCCAGGTAGCGCGGCCCACGTTGGCAGCGTTCCACTTCTGAGGCAGTAGCTTCTGGGCTTGAGTCAAGTCGGAAATGATTAGCTTCCACACTTCTTCGGGATCCGCTTGGGTGATCGCCTCAGGATCTTTAATCTCCGTAATGGGCTGCGTAATCAGCGGCACGTTCAGCCAGTTGTTGACCAATTGGAAATAGTTGTAGGCCCGGATGAAGTAGGCTTCGCCCAGAATATTGTCCCGCAGTGTGGCATCCATTTTGATGTCAGGCACATTGAAAAGCACTTCGTTAGCTCGGGTAATGCCCTGATAGTTGGTGCTCCACACCCACATGGTACCGTTCCCCAGCGATATGCCGTTGAAGTTGCCAATGCCTGTACGCTCGGAAGTACCATAACCGTTCACAACGTCGTCCCGGTAGTCCGATAGGAAAATCTCAAACCGGGCGTAATCCCAGATATGGGTGAACGGACTGTACGCACCAAGTATGGCCTTGGTAGCGTCTTCCTGGGTCTGCCAGAAAGTGCTTGGCGTCAGCGCGTTTGGATTTTTCTGATCCAGAATCTCCTCGTTACAGCCGAACATTATTCCGGTACCCAGTACCGCCGTAAGCACGACGGATTTTTTTAGGATTTGTATATTCATGATTTTTTGGTGGTTAGGTATTGGGTTATTGATGAAAAGTGTTCATTGTTCACTATTCATTATCCATTGATTAGAATCCAATCTGCAAACCGATCTGATAGTTTTTCGCTTGCGGGTAGGCCCCCTCGTCCACGCCGGTGTTGAACAGGCGGGGACCGCCTCGACCGCCCTGACCAACTTCGGGGTAATAGCCCGTATACTTGGTGATCGTGAACAGGTTTTGGGTAGTCAGGTAAATTCTAAGTCGCTCCATCCCCAGTTTATTGGCGACCGCCTTGGGCAGGTTATAACCGATTTGGGCATTGCGCAGCCGGAAGTACGCCCCGCTTTCCAGATAGAAGGCCGACATCCGGCGGTTGTAGCCGGGATCGCTCAGCGTATTGCGCGGAATATCGGTTTCTGTATTTTGCGGCGTCCAGGCGTTCAATGCATCGGCCAGGAAGTTGCCCTCGGTGTCAAAATATCCCCGATACCTGTTACTGTTCAGCAGGTCGTTGCCTGCTACGCCATTAAAAAACAGTGTGAAATCAAAATTTTTGTACTGGGCGTTCACGTTGAAACCATATATAAAGTTCGGCGTCGGGTTGCCAATGTAGTCCTGGTCGGCGGCGTCGATCTTGCCGTCGCCGTTCAGGTCTTTGAACTTCAAGTCTCCCGCGCGAGGGCTGTTGGAGTCATTAGCTCCCTTGGCCTCCTCATCGGTCTGGTAAATACCATCCAGCACGTAACCATAGAAGGCAGCTACCGGATGCCCCACTGCCGTGCGGGTAGAACTCAACCCGTTGGAAGTAAAGCCGCCTCCTACGATGGGCGTCGCCCGTCCAAGTGCCGTAACTACATTGTTCAGGACACTGAAATTGCCGCTGAGGTCGAACTTGAAATCATTGCCCACTGTGCCGTAGTACACGCCCTGAAATTCGAAGCCCTTGTTGCGGATGCTGGCTGAGTTAAAGGGTACTGGGTTGCCGAAGCCTGTGTAAAGCGGCAGCGACAGATTGACCAGCACGTCCTCCGAATTGCGGATGAAGTAATCCACCGTGAATTGCAGCTTGTTATTCATCGCGTTGAATTCCAAGCCAATGTCGGTCGTTTTGGTCGTCTCCCAGGTGATATTTGAGTTCACGCCCTTAGTAATCGAATAGCCACCTACCCGCTGCTGCGTAACGCCCAGAATGTACTCCGAGTTAAGGTTCAATTCGGGATCAATGGCGTATGCCTGTACATTGTTGGAGCCGATAGCCCCATAGCTGGCGCGGAGTTTCAGGTTCGAAATGCCTTTGACATTCTGCATGAACGACTCGTTGCTGATGTTCCAGCCGATAGCCGCCGAGGGAAACACGCCCCAGCGCAAATCCTCGCGGAATAGTGATGAACCGTCACGGCGAATAGTCGCCGTTAGTAGGTATCTATCGTTAAAGGTATAGTTCACGCGGCCAAAGTAAGAGAGTAGCCCGGTGTCATACTCAGAGGAAGGCATCTGCGCCCGATCGGCTGCCGCCGAGGCCACGCGAATATCGTTGGAAGGAAAGCGACGCGCCACCACGCCAAGCGAGCGGTTCTGGGTGCGCTGTGACGACTGCCCGGCCAATAAGCCCAGCGAATGATTCCCGAACGATTTGTTGTAGTTTAGGGTATTTTCGATAAGTTGTGAAAGGAAATTGGAGTTCGATTCGGCCAATTCGGCAAAATTGGTGTTTCCTAAGGAAGTCGCATTGAAAAAGTATTTAGGCGTGAAGCGGTAGTTGTTACCCGCACTCACCTCGGCCCCTAGGTTCAATTTGTAGGTCAGTCCTTTGATGATTTCGTAGGACGCCTCGACGTTGCCAATCAGGCCGTTTTCTTTGTTGGTACGGTCTTCTACCGTAGCCAGGCCCAGCGAGTTGCTAAGATTACCTACCCCGTAGTAAGCTCCCAGGCTGGTAGTACTTCCAGCCGGAAGGCCCGTTCCCGTAAAATTGCCATCTTTGTCCCGGATTGGAATGGTAGGTAGAAGGTCGCGTTCACGACCGAAATAGAAGTTGGGGTTGTTTACTGAACGGGTCAGCCCGATCGTTTCCTGTAATTTGAACTTACCTTTTTGGAAAGTAGAATTAGCCCGCACGTTGAGCCGCTTATAATCCGACTCCCGGATAATACCAACCTGATCGAAGTAGTTGAAGGAAAGCGCGTAGGTCATATTGGTGCTTCCGCCCGAAAATCGCAGACTGGCGTTGGTCATGGGCGCGTTGCGCAAACTCTCGCGCTGAATGTCGCTGTCAACCGCAGGGTCAAACTCCGCATCATTTGCCGGGAAGCGCTTATTTCCATCGTTGTCGCGTGCGCGATTCACGATATCGGCGTATTGCCGGGCGTTGGCCCAAGGCAAATAGCGAGTCGGGGTTTGGATCCCTGTCGTGATATCGAAGTCTACTTTTAGCTCGCCGCTACGGCCTTTTTTGGTCGTAACAATAATTACTCCGTTAGCCGCCCTGGAACCGTAAATAGCCGATGCAGAAGCATCTTTCAGAACCGACACCGACTCTATGTCCTGCGGGTTCAATGAACCCATACTGCCAGTGAGCATCCCATCAATGACGTACAGCGGGCCAGAGTCCGACAATGTGCTCGTACCCCTTACGGTTACAATTTGACCCGCGCCGGGCGCACCGCCATTGGAAGTCACCTGCACGCCCGCTACTCGGCCCTGAATAGTGGAAGCGGCGTTGCCGGTGGCGAATTTGCCGATTTCCTCGGCGTCCACAGTCCCTACCGCCCCGGTCAGATCGCTCTTTTTCTGGCTGCCGTAGCCCACGACCACAACTTCCGAAAGGCTTTTGAGATCCTCGGCCAGCTTAACATCCACGGTACTTTGGTTACCTACTACAATCTCCTGGCCCATGTACCCTATGTAGCTAAATACCAGCTTGTCGTCGTTGCCACGCACCGTGATTGTGTAGTTTCCGTCTTTGTCGGTTAGTACACCCTGATTGGTGTCGGCGATGCGGACGTTGGCGCTGGGAAGACCCATGTTGTCGGCTCCTGAGGTAACCTTTCCGGTTACCTGGCGATTTTGCCCGTAGGAGGTCAGTGCCGCACAGACTCCCATGACAAGCAGAAAGTGCTTCCTGGCGTCGGCCGATAATCGAAGAATTTGTCTAAGTCTATTCATAGGTTTTGAGTTTAAGGAAATTGATCTTGGCAAATTTCTATTTATTACCCAAAAAGCACTATCAATGAATTAGCAAAGGGTGGTATTATTTTAGCATAGTTCAGAGCATTTGTCTAAAAAATGTCAATTAATAGTTCAAGTTTTCCGGAAAATGAGAAAATGGCGGTTTGGAGTATGACCAAATAGATTGTTTTGGTGACACCCGAAGCAGGGTATTCATGAAAATGTCTAAGGCGCATTTCAGGCCAGACTCAATTTTAACAAATGCATCATAAAGTACTCCGGAAAAAAAGGGATGAACCAGGAGAAAGGGGGTAAATGCCCTGCCTCAGAATTTTGCATAAAATGCGCGGCTGATGCATTAGTTACCTTCTAACCTGAAAGGAGCAGTTCCGTGCATACTATTGCGCAGAACTGCTCCCGGTTTCTAATAAAAATCCAAAATCTTACTTCGGCCTTTCCTCTTTTTCCACCAGATAAAAATCATCGAAATAAAAGGTTCCCGCCTCGGGTACGTGTATATACAAGAAGCGGTTTTTGGGGTCGCCGGAATACTCGACATCGCGGGTGACGGTTTCCCATTTGCCGGTTTTGACATCTTTCAGCGGTTGCCACATCTGCTGGTAGTTTGGCAAAATCCAGGTATTGATCGAAGCGGACGGGGAGGCCGGATCAACCCAGATTTTGTAGCGATAGATGTAGGTCGTGCCACTCTTCAGGTCAAAGGGAGCTTTTTCACTCGTGAAAGCCCCTTTGCCGGTAGTCGTAACGATCTTCATGCTGTATTTCCCGCTTGCGACGTTGGTAGTCGAGAATTCGTAGGCTGCGGCATTGTCCCACATGGGCACCCATCCCGTACCTCCAGCCTCGAAACCATAGGTGGCCACAGGCAGCAGGTTGACATCGTGCATCGCCACCGGAAGGTCGGTGAAGGTAGCGGGAGTCCTTTCGTCGGTAGAAGAGAGGGTGCTGCCGGGCAGGAACGATACTTTGATCACATCGGGACGGTATATGCGTTCGGCCAACTTGATATTGAGTAAGGTGGCATCTTTGGCATTGGGCGTGACTGACTGTATCTTACCGGCCCTGCCATTGATGGTGACCGTAAAGAATTTCTCCTGACCGATGAAAGGCGCAAATTCTCCGTTGAAGGGGATCTGGATTGTTTCATCCTCCAGCTCACTTATCTTCCCCGTCATTACGAAGGGCTTGGTCGATTTGATGACCTTAATGGGGTTGGGTACTTTGATATGCGCATTTTCCGGGGGGAAATTGGGTTGCTGACGGCTGGAATTGAATGAGGCGCTATAAGTACCAAGCTTTTTGAAGGTGATTGCCGCCACCGAATCGGCACTCGAGACCCCCGCAATAGTCCAGGACCGCGTGTCGGGGCGACCGATTTTTGTCAGGTCCACGAATTCAAGTTTACCACCCGCTTCCACATAAATAGTGTCTTTGGACAGCGGGATGACCTTGCCATCCTGACGAATCTGGATCTGGGGCTGAATGGTATCGTACACGTCTACCATGAAAGTGTGATCGATTACCCACACATCGCCGATTTTTTTGGAATAAACTGTGTCTGTTCCGTAATAGGCCACAGAGTCGCGGTAGGTATTGTAAAGCCGAACGGGCTGAATCCCCCCTTTCTTAAAATAGACATGAATGGTTTTGTCGGAGGTTTCCAGGCCTGCCCCTGGAATGACGAACTTATCGAGCAGCGTATCAGAACGGGTCATTGGCCCTTTCAAGAATAAGTTTCCTTCGGCAATCTCCCACTTGTGTGACAGCGGGTTGTGTGATAAATCGGAGAAAGACATAAAATCGTCGATTCCAACCCTGAAAGTACTTTCCCGAAAATTACTGGTGTACCAGGATACGTCGGAAAACTCATTAGGCTCAACGTAGTCTCTGGAACAGCCCGCCAGGAGCGCGAGGCAAAGAAAGAGCGCAGCTATTTTTATTTTTCTTAGAAATTCCATTGTCATACTTTTTTATTTTGACAAGACGTGTGGTCACACACGCCTATTTAATAACGGGGTTGGATATGAGTTCACTGCTTGGAATGGGCCAGTAGGCGTGGGCCGACTCCGTGTAGTTCTGCGCAGCCTGTGTATAGTCTACCATTTCCTTGTAAGTCGCTTTTGTACCTGGCGTCAGTACGCTTCCCCAGCGCGTGGCGGGCTTCCCGTCCACCCCCACGAAAGGAAGGTTTTCGCCGTAGTACTTTTGCTTCGACAGATCCTGGAAACGTTGCTTGGTGATGCCCCATCTCCTCATGTCGAGAAAACGAATGGCATGGCCTTCCACGGACAGTTCGAGCGGGCGTTCCACGTACATCAAATGCTGCATGAGGCTGGTGGCTGTGTAGGCTTTGCCGTCATGGTCGGCGCTGGCGAACTCGCTGTTCGCGCTGGTCCCCAGAAGCTGTAAAGCCGAGCGGTGCCTTACCCGGTTGATGTACTTTTGGGCCTCCTGCACCCCGGCAGCGTCGGTACCGCCCTTGATGAGGGTTTCGGCGTACATCAGGTACACATCGGCCAGACGGATTACCCGGACGTTGATGCCTGAGCGCAGATTGGGGAGAATGTCCTTTTCGTTGGATACGATATCCCAGTTGGTGTATTTCCGGTAGTAGGCCGTTTCGGCATTATTGTAGGCAGCCCCCTGGGCAGACGTCTTCAGGTAGTACGTCTGATCGAGGTCATCGGGTAGCGCAATGGAATGGGAAGTACGCAGAGAATAGCTGCGCATTCTTCTGGTGCCGTCTTTGTCTGTTACAAAGTTGCGCGGGTCGTTCTTGTCCATTACCTCGTTTTTGTAGGCGTTGATAAGCCAAAGGCTGGGCAGCACCGCCCGAAAACCACCGACCGGGCTGAAAGTGTAATTCAACGTGCTGGAAACGTTCTCTTCGGCGTAGGGATTCAGCTCGGCCTTAAAGGCCAGGGAATAGTTAATTTCCAGGATCGACTCCTCATTTAATTCCCGGCGGGTGGTAAAATTATCGCCAATACTCGGTGTGAGCGCATAGCCGTATAAAGGGTTTTCAATTACGTCTTTGAAATAAGTGGCAGCCTTTGGGTAATCCTTTTCGTAGAGGTAGCTGGTACCCAGCACGCTCGCTGCCGCTCCGGCGGTAACACGGCCCAGGTCTTTGCGTTCCGTCCATTTGGCGGGCAGGTTGCTATATGCGTATTCAAGGTCAGTCCGAAAAAAATCCTGTACCTTCTTGGCGTCCTGTAGGGGCTGATAAAAATCCGACTCGTTCTGGGGTACGAAATCGAAGATGGGCACGCTGCCGTTGTTGAATGAGCTATGCAGGTAGTGATAGAACAGCCCCCGGAAAAAATGTGCCTGCGCTTTGA
This sequence comes from Persicitalea jodogahamensis, assembly GCF_014651615.1. GTDB lineage: Bacteria > Bacteroidota > Bacteroidia > Cytophagales > Spirosomataceae > Persicitalea > Persicitalea jodogahamensis. The sequence continues at coordinate 2,093,582 of NZ_BMXF01000001.1, forward strand.
TCACCGTAGCGCGTTTTGTTTTGGCCGGATCGCTAAACGTTCCTATCAGTTTGTCGACTCCTTCTATTACCTGGTTAGCCCGAAAAATACCCTTGTAAAGGGCGTCCCATTTGTTGTTGGGAACACCGGAGCCACTGTTGAAGGTGTGCAGATAGTACTCATTGGAGGTATTGGGCCGTCCCCAACCCGGCCAGGTCATATCGCTGCGGTTGTATTCGTCGGCTGTGCTGAGGACGTTGTTGTTCTTGAATGCATTATAAACCGCGATCAGACCCGTGTCGGCATCGTCCAGGGTTTTCCAGAAACTGTCCGTAGACATTTCGTTGGGATTGGTTTCTTCCAGAAAATCGGAGCAACCCAACGTGCCTACCAGCAGCAGACTGAGGGCGAGGTGTTTTAATATTGAATATCTCATCGTGTTAGTTTTTTTGATTTAAAAATCGAACTGAAGACCTAAGCGATACTGCGAGCTGATAGGGTAGCTTCCTTTGTCCAGGCCGCGCGTCTGCAGACCATCGTTCCCGACTTCCGGATCGAATCCGGTATACTTCGTAAGCGTGATTGGATTCTGTGCGGCGGCGTAAACCCGCAACTTGGAGATGCCTGCCCTCTTCGTTACTGCTGTGGGAATGGTATAACCGAGGCTTATGTTCCGCAGCCGGACGAAGGTCGCATCCTCGATCCAGTAGTCTGACCAGCCGCGATTGTTGGCGTGGCCGCCACCCCGGTAAGCAGGAATGTCGGAGTTCGGGTTTTTGGCCGTGTACTGGTACTCCAGGTCACGGTGAGTGCCGTAGTAGTAGGAGTATATCTTGCTGCCATTGATCACTTCGGCTCCGAACGACCCGAACCATTGCATGGAGAGATCGAACCCTTTGTAGTCCATATTCAGGTTGAAGCCCAACTCAAAATCCGGTGTTCCACTGCCGCCAAATACCCGGTCGTCGTCATTGAGCAGACCATCGCCTTTGTCAGGAATCCCGTCGCCATCGGTATCGACCGTCAGGGCATCGATGTACCGCAGGTCGCCGATTTTGGCCGTGGGAACCAGCTTTTTGTACTCGGCCAGTTCTTCGGCGGATTTAATGATGCCGTTGGTAGGCATCACCAGGAAGGCTCCGGCAATGAGGCCCTCTTTAATCACTGTCACACGGTCAGGATTGGGAACGCCGTTCACCACAGTTCCGCCTGCCATGTAAGCGACCTTGTTGGAGCCACTCATCTTGGTGATTGTATTTACGTTCTTATAAAAAGTACCGCTGGCCGACCAGGAAAGGTCACCGCTATGACGGTAAGTCGAGGAGAATTCGATGCCTTTGTTGTTCATGTCACCCACATTCAGGATAACCGTGGCCCCGTTTCCGCCCCCGGCGGCAGGTGGCACCAGCAGAGGGAAGAGCATGTCGCGCTTCTGGGTATTATAGACGTCTCCCGTAAAAGTCAGCTTATTGTTGAACAAGGCCAGGTCAAACCCCAGGTTGGCCTGGGTGGTAGTTTCCCACTTCACGTTTTTGTTGGCGAACGAAGTTTGAGTTGCCCCCAAAGCCAGGATGTCCTCTCCTTCCCGGCCAAAAACGTAGTCTTTGGCGAGAGTGATCGTGGCGGCATTGCTATAATCCAGAAAGTTCTGGTTTCCCGTGGTGCCGTAGCTTCCCCGGATTTTGAAAGTACTGAAGGCGGCTGGCAGGGAGCCCCAGAAATTTTCGTCCGAAACGTTCCACCCTGCCGACACGGATGGAAACATGCCCCAGCGGTACTTTTGGGAGAAGCGCGATGAGCCGTCCCTTCGGGTACTCAGGCTAAGCAGGTACTTTCCTTTGTAATCGTACTGTGCCCTGACCAGCATCCCGATCAGCGAGTTGGTGCGATCCTGTCCCCAGCCCGAACCTGACCCGGCGCTCGGATCCAGGGTGGCGCCGTTCAGCACCGTGATGTCATTGCTGACCAGGCCATATTTTTGGGCATAGAATGAAGAGTACGAATACTTCTCCATGGAATACACGCCCAGAAGATCCACTTTGTGCTCGCCGAATCGCTTGGAATACGTGATGGTGTTTTCCCAAACGAAAGTCGGAGCCTGGTCGCTGCTGTTGTACACGCCCGAACGAACTACCTCGGGAAGCCGGATGCCTTCGTTGTCATAGGTGACGAACAGCGGATTCACCCGCACCCGCGTATTGTAGGTATTGGTCGCCGCAAAGCGGGATAGCAATTTGATGTTGTTGGTCAGTTGGTACTGCGCCTGCAGGCTACCGTTAAAATGTCCTCCTTTTCTGCGATCGGTTTGTTTGACGCGAGCCGTCAGGGTACCCAGATTGATGGCTTCGTTGCTCCCATTGTTGCCGGCGTCCTGAATCGTGCCGACATTGGGGTCGATCATTTGCTGGAACGGCTTGTACCGGTATACTTCAAGCAGCATACCCCAGGGCTCATACTGCTGGTCTTCCAGGCGGAGGCCGATGCTGGTCCGGAACGTCCACTTGTTCCTTACGTAGCTCGTATTGGCCCGAACGTTAAAACGATCGTAACCCGAATTGATAATGGCTCCTTTCTGGCCAAAGTAGTTGGCGTTGATACTGTACGACAAATCCTGCTTCCCACCGGAAATATTGAGGGCGTAATTCTGAATAGGAGCATTGTCCTGTTGTATGACGTCGTTGATGTCCGTATTGTTGGTAAATCCCCAACGATTGGTTTCAAGTGGCGTCCAGGTATTGCCCAGGTGCGTTCCGTTGATATTGTTAGTGTACAGAAAATTGGAGTACATCTGCCCCTCGAAGTCAGAACGGGGGACGCCCGACGTAATTTTCTGAATACCGTAGTAGCCGTCCAGGCTCACTTTCATGGCACCGGCCTTGCCCTGCTTGGTGGTGATGAGGATTACCCCGCCTGAGCCGCGCGTTCCATAAATGGAGGCCGAAGCCGCATCCTTCAGTACGTCGATGGTTTCGATTTCGCTCATACTCAGCCTTGGATCGCCACTATATGGAATGCCATCCACCACGTAAAGTGGTTCGTTCGCCCCGGTAACAGAGTTGATTCCCCGGATCTGGATATTGGCGGTGGCACCCGGGGCACCCGAACTCGCCTGCACTGAGACCCCCGCAATCTGCCCTTGCAATGCGGTACCCAGGTCGGCCGTTGAAGACTTGACAAGTACTTCGTTCGTGACCTGGCCCACCGCACCGGTCACTTCTTTCTTGCGCTGGGTGCCATAGCCGACCGCCACTACCTGCTCCAGTTCGATAGCTCCTTCCTTTAAAACAATGTCTAGCTTGCTCCTTCCATTGATCGGGATGCCCGTGGTTTCATAGCCGACAAATGACACCACCAAAGTGCCGTTGCCCGGAGCGCTGATCGAATAGTTGCCCTCAGCGTTGCTTGTTGTACCGCGCGATGTTCCCTGAACCACGACCGTGGCACCAGGTACTATTTCGCCTGCTTCACTCGTGACCTTTCCGGTCACAAGTACTTCTTGCGCGAATGCCTCCCCGAGTAGTACGAAGAGCAGTAGCGGCAAAAGCATTTTTCTTAAAAAATGAGTACTAGTTTCTACCATAGTTTTGATTGTTAGTTACTGTGTTGTTTGGGGGTTCAAATGAAAACCAGGAAGGAAATCCACGCCCGTTGCCAGTAGTCCGAAACGCCTATGTCGCCAGGAAGAGACAGGGACCCTACCTTTGTTCTGAAAAGAAAATGTTGTTTATGGTTTATATGAAAATCTCGACAAATTTCTATTTATTAACCAAAAAGCACCATCGTTAAATAAGCAAAGGCTGATACTATTTTGGCGCAAACAAAAAGAAAGAAGGAATAACTAGAAGAAATCCGCGGAGTGATCCGGAAAACAAGAAGAATTTGACTCAAAAAGTGACCATTTTTAAAGCCTGGTCGACCTCATCGGTCGGCAGTTTGCAGACTTTGTCTTTGCAGACGTAGATACGGGTCTGCCCGGCCACTTTTTTATCGTCCAGCAGGGGGAGGTTTTCGTTCTCCCCGCCCGCAAAGACGGCATTGGGGAGGTAGTACTTTTGCAGGAGAAGATTTTGCCCGAGGGCGTTTTTACCGAGGATGGCTACTTCATACGTTCCGTAATGCTCCAGACCCAGCAATAGCGCCCAGCTGGTGTAGGAAGAGGCGTCCGTGGCTAGACTGAATTTGATCCGGTCCAGCATTTTTCGGGCATTGGTGACGTACTTTTCATCATACAAGATTTTACCCAACCGGTATTGGGTCAGACTCATAATCCCGTTGGCAGAGGGAACGACTCCGTCGTTGACGCCGATGCTGTTGATAAGTATGTTTTCCTTCTTTGCGGTGTGGGTCGTGTAAAAATTGGATTCTGCATCAAAAAGATACGTATCCGCATACTCGATCAATCCCTCAGAAACATCGAACCAATGCTTGTTGAAATTGGATTGGTAAAGGTGCAGCGTGGCATCGGCCAGGAAAGCGTAATCTTCCAGGAATGCATCGATGGAGACCTTCTGGCGGCGGAAACTACGCTGTAATCTGAAATTTCTACCCAACATGTATTTCTCCAGAAACCTCGCATTTTCTTCCGCCGCTTGCAGGTATGCCGGATCACCCAGGGCTCGGTAGGCATCCACGTAGCCTTTGAGCATCAAGGCGTTCCATGAAACCAGAATCTTATCGTCCAGGCTGGGATGCACCCGTTTGGCTCGCGCCGCGAAAAGCTTACCCCTGGCTTTGGCAACCAGTGGTTCACTAAGGTCGGAGAGACCGGCGGATTGATCAAGATACAGGATATTCTCGCCTTTTTCCCAGTTCCCTTTTTTAGAAATGGCAAAAGTCTTTTCCAGAGCCGCCAGTTCGGGCGCGTCGAGAAGACGGGCCATCTCGTCATATTGCCACACGTAGAATTTCCCTTCTTTGCCTTCGCTGTCGGCGTTGATGGAAGAGTAGAAGCCCCCTTCGGCGCTGGTCAGCTCGCGCTTTACGAAGCTCAGGGTTTCTTTGATGATACGGCGGTAATTTTCGTTACCAGTCAATTGATAAGCGTGGGCGTACAGGCTGACCAACTGCGCATTGTCATAAAGCATTTTCTCAAAATGCGGGACCCGCCACTGGTCATCGGTGGCGTAGCGGGCAAAGCCTCCGCCCAACTGGTCGTAGATGCCTCCGCGAGCCATCTTGTCGAGCAGGGTCGTGGTGGCAGAAAGGGCTTTTTTGTCTTTGGTCAAATAGGCATACTGCATCAGGAATTCCCAACGAACGGGAGTGGGGAATTTGGGGGCGCCCTTGAAACCTCCATCGGCGAAATCCACCTGGTCCAGCAAGCCTTTGTAAACAAGTTCATATAATGTCCCGTTGCCCTCGGCCGAAGTGTCGGCGTCAGCCGCCGCCGTTTGGATTTTCCTGATTTCCTGCGTCAAATCTTCAGACTGTTTCGTCAGTGTGGCGTTATCCTGCTCGTAGGCTTTGTGGATGTTTTGCAGGAGTTTCAGCCATTGATCTTTGGAGAAATAGGTTCCGGCGTAGAAAGGCTTGCCGTCGGGCAGCGCGAAGGCGTTGAGTGGCCAGCCGCCGTTGCCGTTGATGAGCTGGGCAGCATTCATATAAATCTCATCGAGGTCGGGCCGTTCCTCGCGGTCGATTTTGATAGAAACAAAATGGGCATTCATGTAATTGGCAACGGCCGTGTCCATGAAACTCTCCTCTTCCATGACGTGGCACCAATGACAGGCCGCGTACCCAATACTGATAATGAGGGGTTTGTTCTCTTCCTTTGCCTTTTTCAACGCTTCATCGCCCCACTCGTACCAACCTACGGGATTGTCGGCGTGTTCCAGAAGATACGGACTCGAGGCATTGCCCAGATGATTGCCCGATTGACCAAGGGATTTCCTGTCGGCATGGCAAGAAAGTACGCACATGCCGGTAAAAATGGCCATTATGGTCTTGAACAACCATTGGCCGGCTGTGTTTTGGGGAAAAAGCAAGGTCATTCTTATAAGGGTTTATTGACCACCTTATAATTATACGCAATTATCGGACGACTCCCACTATTTCATCGAATAGCGCCTCAGGCAGAACGCCCGCCTTCCAATCTTCCACGGTGGATTTGATCTGCTCGATTTTGCGCGCACCCATTACCACGCGATTGGCTTCTTTCACCGAAAACAAAAACCTCTGCGCCAGTGTGGAAAGCTTCATGCCTTCCCGGTCGGCGATGGCTTTCACTCTGATGGCATTGTCCACGTCACGATCAGTAATCCACTGATCGTTGGGGCGCTCGTCGCAAAATTGCTCAAAACGGTTGCCCAACAATGAGAAATGCAGAGCCGAGGCCGCATAATAAGCCACCCCCTCGCGCAGGTTGTGCGGCATATCTTTTTCAAAACCCGAAATATTACAGGCATCCACTCTTAGGAAGCCGGAAACGACCTGAAAGTTGTCTTTCTTAATATAAGGTCGGAAGCTGTCCGTTGGATTGCCACCCGCCCCAATCAGTTTGGTATAGCCCGCGTCGACGAATCCTTTGAGGGTGTCGATGATTTCCTCGATCCTGTCCAGACGGACCAGATATGGCTCGTGGAGGAACAACAAATCCACCTGATCTACCCCGAGTGTTTCCAGACTCTCCTCCACGCTGCGTTTCATGCGCTCGGCGCTGTAATCTACAATGGTTTCGTGGGCATTGTCGCTTTTCAGCCGCCCCACCTTGGTGCTGATGAAGGGCCGTTTTCCTTTCCATTGTGCCAGGGCGCGACCTACCACGGTTTCCGATTGATTGTAGGAGGGAGAGGTATCCAGCGACGCGATGCCGTTTTCAAAGGCATATAGCAGACAGTCCACCGACTCGTCATAGTTGGTTTCGCCCCATACACCGCCCAGTCCTGAACAGCCATAGACCAGCCGGCTTCCGTGCGAAAAAGGGTAGTTTTCCTGATTGATATCGGACAAATAGGTAGGTTTTGACATAAGGCACCTGTAATCTTTTTAATAAAGTGGATTAGATGGAGGACTGACACGGTACTTTTAACACCCCACACACCCAAATGATACTAAAGAAGTACTTCTTCGCACAAAACTAGTATTCAAAGTAGCTGGCAACCGAACCTGTATTGACATAGACAGGTACTATTTTGGGATTTGCCGCATTGTGTGGTCTTACCATGGCGGCATTGCCTGGCTGATCACTACCGATGGGGCGTAGAATATACACCATCCAATGGGCACCGGATGGCATCAATTGCAGCATCATGGCCTAGGTCAAAGCCCCCGCGCCATTGGCCTCAATCGCACCGCCAAATTCAAAAAAGAGTCTTTTTAAGTCCTGCGCCGGGGATTGAAGCACATTGACCATGACGGCGGCTATCATAGTATGATGCGTTTTCCTTTCCAAAGAGCGAAATCTCATGTTGCCAGGGAAGAGAAGGGTAGTTGAGAATTTCTGATGCTTTTACATTATAAATAACTCAATAATTATAAATCACGATATAGTGAAATCAACGGTTTACGAAGGCAACAAGACCTTCACTGTCATTGAAAGGGAAATCGAAGCGCCGGCTCCGAACGAGGTCCGTATCAAAGTGGCCTACGTGGGCGTCTGCGGTACCGACGTGCACATTTACCACGGCATGATGGACAAGCGCGTGAAGACGCCCCTGACCATCGGCCACGAGATGTCCGGCGCCGTGGATGCGGTCGGGGAGGGGGTATCGGGGTTCCATATTGGCGAAAAAGTGGTCGTCCGGCCCCTGGACCACCGCGGCCAAAAGCCCTCGGACAAAGGCATCAGCCACATCTGCGAGGATCTGAAGTTCATCGGTATCGACTCACCGGGCGCCATGCAGCAGTACTGGAACGTGCCCGCCTTCACCCTGCACAAACTGGGCGCAGAGACCGACTTGAAGCTGGCCGCCCTCATCGAGCCGCTCTCGGTGGCCTGCCACGACGTGCGCATGGCCGGGCTCGAATCGGGTGAGACGGCGGTCGTGCTCGGTGGCGGACCCATCGGGATGCTGGTGGCGATGGTCGCCCGGCAGAAGGGCGCGAACGTCATCATCTCGGAAGTGAACGAAACCCGCATCGGGATGGCCAGGGAGTGGGGCTTCACGGCGGTGAACCCGGCGAAGATCGATCTGGTGGAGTTCGTGAAAGGTCAAACGGAGAACCGCCTGGCCGATGTGGTCTTCGAGGTGTCGGGCGTGCAGGCGGCCGTGGACGTGATGACCGAAGTGGCCGGCATCCGGGGCCGGATCGTGATGGTGGCCATCCACGGCCAGCCCAAGTCCGTGAGCCTGTTCAAATTCTTCTGGAAGGAGTTAAAGCTCATCGGGGCCAGGGTCTACGAGCCCGAAGACTACGAGGAGGCCATCGCCCTGGTGGAAGGGGGCACATTGCCGCTGGAGCGCATGATCACGGCGGTAAGGCCCCTCGATACCATTCAGCGGGTGTTTGAGGACATCGACCGGCAGCCCGACGGCATGAAGGTGCTCATGGATTGCCAGGTATAAATATTCTCTCATCATCCCAAAAAATCAACTTCATGAGTGTACTGGATAAATTTAAGTTGGACGGAAAAACAGCCCTGGTGACGGGCTGTAAAAGAGGCATCGGTAAGGCCATGGCCGTAGCCCTAGCCGAAGCGGGCGCCGACATCATCGGCGTGAGCGCGACGCTGGAAAAGGAGGGCAGCCAGGTGGAAAAAGAAGTGCGGGCCACGGGCCGCGACTTCCGGGCCTACACCTGCGACTTCGGCGACCGAGATGCCCTGTACACTTTCATTAAGAAAGTGAAAGCTGATTTTCCCGTGATCGACATCCTGGTCAACAACGCCGGGACGATCCTGCGCGCGCCCGCCGCCGAACACCCCGACGAGATGTGGGACAAAGTGGTGGAGGTGAACCAGAACGCGCAGTTCATCCTCACCCGCGAAATCGGCAGGGAGATGGTCGCGCGGGGTAGCGGCAAGGTGGTTTTCACCGCCTCGCTGCTGACGTTTCAGGGCGGCATCACCGTGCCGGGCTACGCGGCCAGCAAGGGGGCCATCGGTCAGCTGACGATGGCCTTCGCCAACGAATGGGCGGGCAGGGGCGTCAATGTCAACGCCATCGCCCCCGGCTACGTCAGCACCGACAACACCGAGGCGCTGCGCAGTGACCCCGCCCGGGCGGCGTCGATACTGGGCCGGATTCCGGCGGGCCGCTGGGGGGAGCCGGAGGACTTCGCCGGGCCGGTCGTGTACCTGTGTTCCGGGGCGTCGTCCTACGTGCACGGCTCCATCATGCTGGTGGACGGCGGCTGGATGGGCCGGTAGTTTCCACTGCCCGCATTTCTCAAAAACAAAGACAACAAAAGGCCAGCATCCATTGGCTGCGAACTACCCATGACAACAGATTACAAACTTTGAAACGCCTCCACGGATGCAATCTTTCTGGAATTCAGCCTGGATGTCAATCATGACTATCCAAATATGCCGCATTGCGTCCTGTATTCTGGCAATGTAGTTTTAGGTAAAAATCAGTTTGCTTCGATTGCTTGAATGCTCGACAAAGAGAGCTACCTTACAAGAAAACGAACAGAACCATGTCAAAAGAAAAGGTCGTCCAGAAAGGTGTTAAAAAGAAGGCTGAGAAAAACCTGAAGGAAAAAAGGGCTGACAAAAAAGGAAAAAGAGATTCTAAGTCAAAGGAGCAGTGAGAAAGACTTAGTATTGAAGGGACCGCCTGATTCGCTAAGCTCGAAAGAGCTTAGCTTTTTTTTTATGTGAGTCAGTGAAACCAAAGGGGCACGCACAGGGTTGATGTTGGGTTTGACATCTATATCTTCTGTTCGCCATTTCTACGATTGTATAAAGAAATGCTGACTGGTGAAGCGTCAGCATGAAATTGCGCTAGGATTATATTTCTAAATTTACACTAGTTGGTTTGCTGATTAAATGCAAAATAAAACCAGCATGTGTAAGAATGAAGATGGAGCCAATTTTAATCTTAACAGGCTAATAGCTCGTTGCTTCTGTGTCTTCACAGTATTTATTGACAAGCCCAATTCTTCCGAAATTTCATAATTTTTTTTCCCTTGCAGATAGCTCATTTCAAGTACCTGTCTGCTGCCTGCCGGTAGTTTTTCAATGGCACCAAAAAGCTCTGATAGTACTTCGGCATAAATTATTTGATTCTCCATCAGATTTTCCTCCATGGGCTCCTTCTCAAGCTGATCTCGAAACTTACGAATCACCAATCTATGTTTGAGTAAATCCATGCAAGAGTTTTTCACCGTCGTGTATAAAAAACTCTTTATAGCAGGTACTTCACTACCTACATTCTCTTTGCATCTCCAGTAGCTTACAAAAGCATTTTGAACGATATCTTCCGCCTCAGCTTTATCACCGATAATCTTACTGGAAAAATATACCAAACCAGAGTAACTACTATCAAATACAGATTTGAAAGTCAGATCATTGGCTGGTATATAGTTCGACGAATTCATGCTACTACTAATTTCGGATACACCCATAAGTACCCTAATCATTGCGCTTTGTGAAAGTGCCCAATGTTTCGGCAAAGTACAAATTTTTGTCGAAATCATAACAATTACGTCGTGGTAAATTGGGCTTCCACCGATCAATTATATTCTATGCCTGTTCACGCAAACGGGCCTTACAACTACTTGTTCATCAACTTTCTGCTGCGGAATAATTGCCGACTGGCTTTATGCTGTCCGATATATCACTTGGTTTGCAGCTATCAAGTCCGTCGGTTTAGCCTTAAATGAAGTATTATGAAAGTGGCATTCGCTGTATTAAGATAGGAAGATTAAGCACATATTATTCAAAAGAAAATGGTAGAATGCCAAAGCAAAAACGGCAGAATACAAAGCCATGAAATTATGCCTTGTATTCTGCCGTTTTTAAGTCCTCAGTCTTGCGTGCCTAATAGCCCTCGTTTTGATTCATATTAGGGTTTTCGACGACTTCTTTTTCAGGTAGAGGAAAATAAATATGCCGATCCTCGAATTTAAAATTGAGGAGTCTGGATTGGAAATCCCAATTGTTCAGGTCGATTTCCTTGGCAATGTGACGACGGCGCAAATCCCACCAGCGATGGCCTTCTTCGAACGCCAACTCTATCCGGCGTTCTTTGAAAATCCAATCTAAAACTGTGGCCTTATCCGTTACGGTAGTGCTGCGATCAGCGGGTACTTTCGATGGTGAACCTGATTCCACGGAGTTTCGGGCCCTTTCTCTGATTCTATTGATCAATCCAATCGCTTCTTCCAGACTTCCGTCGGATCTCACGATTGCTTCTGCCTTAAGTAGTAGTACATCCGCGTAGCGGAGAATCCGGGGATTATTGACCGTAACCCCATTTCCTTCGCCATTGCCACCTGCAGCGTAGGACGTGTTTTTAACGTACTTCATTACATTGATACCAGTGGTAACACCAGGCTTTAGAACATACGTTGCTCTGGGATCGCCCGACTCATAAGCATTAATAATGGAAGGGGTTGCATAGAAATAGGAACTACCGATCCAGGATGGTTTTTGGTTGAACATTCCAAAATAGGCGCCAATTTCTCCAATGACCGAAAATGCATCATTTCCACCAGCGCCGCCAACAAATGGATTCACATTGCCGGGTGAGGAATTCGCCTGGTACTCAAATAGGGATTCTTCGTTGTTCTCAGTAGCAGAATTGAAGTTGGCATTATAGTTTGCAGTAAGCTTGACACCAGTGATGGAATTGAAATCAGCTATTGCTTCGGTAAAGTCGGATTTTGTCCCCGATACTGACCCCCTGAATACCAAACCTTTTCCTCTAAGCCCACGGGCTGCATTCTTGGTGATTCGTCCTTTCATAGCCGCGGGCCAGCTATCAGGCAAAAGAGAGATTGCTTCTTTCAAATCCACAATCGCCTGATCCAGAAGCTCCGTTCCTTTCGAGTTTTCCGGGTAAGCATTGGCGAGGTTGGTGATTCGTTTGGTCACCACGGGTGCGGTGCCGTAGACATTCCAAAGCATAAAGAACATGTGTGCCCTTAAAAAAAGAGCCTCTCCTTTATGATGATTCTTAAGCTCTGGTTGTTTGACGTAAGCGAAGTCTCCGTTGTCTTCGATTTTTTGCAGGACTGTGTTTGCGCGGGCTATCAATTGATAGGAAAAATCGTAAAACAGGCTTAACTGACCGTTCCCCCCGTTCAGCGAAGCAAAATTTTCTTGAGCGTAATTGGCCGAGGTAGTGAGATCGTCGCTCGGCAAAAGCCAAATAGGAGACAAATGGTTATTCTGGCCTCCTCTGAAAGCGTAGAAAAAAGCAAGTTTCTGATAAATGCCCAGCACCGCTTCCTCCATCTGGATTTCGTTCTGAAAATATTCGCCTTCAGTATTCCCAATTGGCGTAAGATCGATGGTGTCAGGATTACAAGCGGTCAGGCACATCACCGCGACGAGTGTGGCAATAAAATAGGAGTGTATATTTCGCATAATAGTATAGTCTAAAAGTTAAAAACTAAGATTGACCCCAAATCCAAACGTGGTTGGCGTGGTGATATCCTCAGGGTCGAGATCATTGTAGCCGGATATAACGAAAACATTGTTTCCGTAGAGGTAGCAACGTAGTTGCTTCATGCCCTTACTTTCCAAGAAAGAACTTTGGAAACTGTATCCGATTTGGAAGTTCTGAAAACGCAGAAATCCGGCATCTTCAATATGGCGATCGGCTATCCGGTTGTTGCCCGAAGGATCGCTTTGAGCGGCTCTCGGAATGGTACTTGAAGTATTCGCAGGCGTCCACCGGTCGCGATAGGCCGACTGAAAGTGACTACCAAAACCTGAGATGGTCTGCTTTCCGAGTGTGTTCACTTTTTGCACATCGCCGGTACCCCTGAAACTTAGGTTGGTGTCCCAGTTCTTAAATTTCAGTCCTGCGTTTATTCCATAGTAGTAGCCAGGAATTGATTTCCCTAGATAGGTACGATCATATCCGTCGATTTTTCCGTCAGGGGAATAACTGATATAACTACCCTCTGGATCGGTTTCCAGTGGTGCCCCATTGAGATCCGAGAAAATCACATCACCGGGCGATTTCTGAGCATCATACCCAGCATCAGTCACCGTAGCCAGGTGTTCGGCTACCTGCTGGGTAGTTTGAAAAAGACCCTGGGTTTTGTAGCCATACAGGTAGTTCATCGAATAGCCTTCTTCTATTCTCGTATTGCCGTTCGTGACGGGCTGGCCACCGTAGAGTTTCTTTACACTGTTATTTACGGTGGTGAAGTTGGAAGAGACATTATAGGACACAGGACCCGCTACGTCGGAGTACCCGACTTGAAACTCGATTCCTTTGTTCGTCACCTGGGCAAGGTTTACCACCGGACTGCTAAGTACCCCGATGACCTTCGGGATAGAAATTGTCTGCAGGATGCCGTCGGTCAGTCGATTATAATATTCCAGGGTAACAGCCAGTTTGCTGTTGAAGAAAAGGGCGTCGAAGCCAATGTTGCTCGTTGTGACGGTTTCCCAACTCATGTCCTCGATCGGGAAATCACCCAAGGTGGAGGCTGCATATATAGTGCCGTTGCCATTGGCTCCCGTGCCGAAGGCAGCTTTCGGGTTCATATTGACCTGCGAGAGAAATGCGTAATCCCGGGTTTCCTGATTTCCCAATTTCCCCCAGCCTGCCCGAATCTTTAAGTCGTTCATCCATTTGAAGTCCATGAATTTTTCGGATGATATCCGCCAGGCGGCCGCAAATGAGGGGAAAGTACCCCATTTGTATCCAGGGCCAAATTTGGAAGTTCCGTCGCGCCTGACGGTGGCATCGAGATAGATTTTCCGATCAAAATTATAGCTCAACCTACCCATGTACCCTTGAAGTCCGGACCGGTTTCGTTCGTAGAAAACGCTTTTGGAATTATTGTCCCATCCCTCTTCAATCCGCCGCTGATCAAAATCGGTAATGGGCGACTGATTGCTGACGGTCATTTGTGTAAGGTTCCACTGTACTTTCTGATCCATTCCGTTTAAAATCACATCGAAGGAATGTTTGCCAAAGGAATTGGAGTATGTAGCCGACAGTTCCTTAACAAGGTTTATGTTGTCGTTCAATCGTCTGCCGTAGGTGTTGCCGGTTGTAGCCGGGTAGGGCATGGCTCTGACGACCTCAAATATTCCACGGTCAACATCGGAGTAGGAATCGCGATTGTTGTTGTAATAATCGAAACTAAAATTGGTCTTGAGCTTGAGGCCCGGCAACAGTGTCACCTCGGCATAGACGGTTCCCAAATTCCTTAACATGGACCGGTTGTTGATTTCCAATTCGGCCAATCCAAGAAAATTGGAGCGTGTAGCGGTACCATAGCCGTAGGAATAGAATTTGTCGTCGATGGAGCGACCCGGGGAAGCGAAACCGTACAGATTATCAGCATCATAAAGCGGTTGCCATGGTGCGCCGAAAGCGGTAGTTAGCTCACCGCCCGGATGAGAATCGGTTTTGGTATAAATAAACCGGTACGACTCCCCGACTTTCAGCCACTTGGTAAGCTGATGATCAGAATTGAAGAAGAGGGAATGCCTGGTGAATTTATTGGAATTGAAGACGTTTTCCTGCATGGAAGAACCAACACCAGCGGCGTAGGTAGACACCTTATTGCCCCCTGAAATGGATACATTAAAATCCTGCACCTTGGCATTCTTTAAAATGGCTGAATTTACCCATTCGTCCGTGTAGTCCTGGCTGTTACCCAGGTAGTTGGGAGAAGACGCATCATACAGCGAGAAATATTGATCCGGATTGAAGGCAGGATTCGCATTTTTAGCTTCCATACTCCAGTCTACGTACTCCTGCACCGACGCCATCTTATAGCGCTTTGAATTATTTTGCACTCCGTAGTTGGCGGACACATTCACGGTGGCTCTGCCGCTGGAACCTCTTTTGGTGGTGATCAATACTACCCCGTTGGAGGCTCTCACTCCGTATATCGCCGAAGCAGAGGCATCTTTCAACACCGATATGGATTCAATATCATTGGGATTGATGAGGGAAAACACATTGACCGGCCCTCGCAAATCCTGTTCGCGTGAGGAAGAGGAGGCTGCGCCGCCTTCGGTCAGTGGAATACCGTCGATGACATACAAAGGGTCATTAAAACCCAGCGTGCTTACCCCCCTTATCCGGATCGATGGCCTGGCCGTAGGGTCGCTCCCGGGGTTGCTCACAAACACGCCCGCCATTTTGCCCTGCATGGCCAATTGGGGGGAGAGCGTATTCTGTTTTGTTATTTCTTCGGCCGTGATTTGAGAAATGGCACCTGTAAGGTCACTCTTTGCGCGGGTACCGTATCCAACCACCACGACTTCTTCCAATGCCTTTTCATCCACTTTCATGGATACATTGAGCACCGATTTGTTGGCAACAGGTACTTCCTGCGTAATGAATCCGACGAATGAGAATACCAGCACGGCGTTTTCATCGGGTACTTCGATGCTGAAATTTCCTGAGGCATCTGTCAGCATTCCTTGTTGCGTCCCCTTGATCAGTATACTCACTCCGGGCAAGGCGCCGCCCCGCTCGTCCGTGACTTTCCCCCGAACTACCAGGGCCTCAGGCTCAATCGCTTGCTCCCCTGTTGAAGTTTCAGGTACTTTTGGCTTGACTACAATCGTTTTTTCAAGTAGTTCAAACGACAGGGGCTGGTTTTCGAAGCACTGCTCCAAAACTTGCCGGATGGAACCGTCAGAGATATTCACCGTGACCGGTTTGGCGTTTTCAAGGAGCTCGTTATTATAGATAAATTGATAGCCACTTCGCTTTTTTATGATTTTAAGGACTTGTTCCAGAGGTGCATTCTTAACGGAAAGGGACATTTTCTGCGAAATGGCGGACGCGCTAACCTGCATGCAGGCAATGGTAAGTAGTAGAGCACTTAATTTCATCATGAACAGCAATTTGGATGGAATAAGGCGAGGTCTTCGGCCACTTTTGTAGCGTAGCTTTTTTTTCATAACTTTACGAAGTTTGGGTTTAAAAATGGTTTATGGTTCGCACTGTACAATCAATCGTTAAGCCCGGATATCGCCGGTAGCGTTGCCCCGCTATCGGTTTTTTTTGGGCCTAAATTGTTCTTATTTATTCTTTTGAATGAAGATTTTTTTTCCTTCAATTTTGAATTTTAACTCACCGGACAATTCTAACATTTTGAGTACTTGTGACAAGGGGGTGTTTCGGGAAATGAACGCCGTAAAATGCTTGTCAGGGATTTGCTCACTGTTTTCTACATCCACATCATACCAGCGTTTAAGCTGACGGAGGATGGTTCTCAGGTCTTCATTTTCAAACTGGAAATACCCATTTTTCCAGGCAACGACTTCATCGGTGTCTATGGTTTTGATCTGAATCTTATCGCGGGCAATGGCCTGCTGTCCCGGCTTTATTATTTTGGTAGCTAAGCCATTACTCACTTTTACGGAGCCTTCGAGCAAAGTTGTTTTGGAAGCGGCTTCGTTTGCATAAGCCATCAGGTTGAAGTGAGTGCCGAGTACTTGCACGCGAGTATTCAGGGCTTCTACTTCGAAGGGTATCGACTCATCTTTTTTGATTTCAAAGTACCCTTCGCCCGTCAATTTTACCCGTCTTTTCGATCCGGAAAACGCGGTTGGAAAATGCAGGGAAGATTCCGAATTGAGCCAAACCCCACTGCCATCCGGCAAAATGATGTGATACTGTCCGCCTACGGGGGTACTTATGGTGTTGAATAAATTGTGCTGCTTTCCTGCGTGATCAATGATCTCATAGATAATCTGTCCGTCTTTTTTACTGATACGGATACCATTCTCTTCCCTGAATGTGCCATTGGCCATGTCTTCCAACAGTACCTGGGAACCGTCAGAAAATGTTAAAGTACCCTTGTCTCCGCCAGGCAATACATCATTGGGTTGGCTGGGTGCATCCACCGTGGCAATTTTTGAACCCTCACCTTTATACGCATTTTTGAGTACCACGAATGTGAGGATACCCACTACCATTGCCGCAGCTGCGTATCTCCAGTATCTAAAAGTCAGTGCCGGGCGTTCAACGGAAGATTCGCCGATCGTTTTGGTGATATTCTCCCAGGCGGACTCTTTGTCCACCGAGGAAAAAAATTGGAGGTCGTCTGCTACTGCTTCCTCATTTTCTAATTTTTCCAGCAATTGCTGATTAGCCGTATCTTCCTCAGCCCACTTCCTGATTTCCTCTTCCTCACTGTAAGAAAGCTCTCCTTTGAGATATCTATATATCAGATCAGCTTTCCCGATGGGATCTCTCTTATTTGCCATAGTCAGAATACCTTTTACAATAGTAAGACGACTTCACTGGCAAAATGGGTGACAGCGGATCAAATATTTTCTTTTTTTATATTGCTATTTATTTTATAATCAATGTATTAAGAGATAGGGGAATTATTTGATTTTCTTCTGATATCACGAAGCGACTCTGCTTACATGGCGCTTCCTATCGTTTCTTTAATTGGTTCGCTAATGCAAGCCCGGTCAGATTACTCCCTTTCAAGAGTATAAGTACTTACAAAAAGTTTTTGGGCAACTGCGCGGGTGTCGTTTCCTGAAGCTGAGCCAAGAAGACAATGATCTTGATGCAATGGCAAAAGAAAATGAGCTTCCACACTTGGAAGGACGGCTGGGTGTGGCAGTCGGTCTATCAATTAACTTTTGGTATGAGGATGCGGCGCTTGGTCAGTTAGTCAAGGCTCTGCAAGTCCAAACACCAGAGAACCTGGTGATCGTTTTGAATCGGGGCCTTACGGAGTGAGCAGAATAGCCCTCCCCGAGGTATGCCCTGTTGGTGAGGGCCACCTGTCGGATACCATGCATTTTGATAAAGTCTTATTTTGTCCTCTTGCCTTGCGTCACGAACGCCACCCCCTTGCTTCCCTGCATGGAGTTCATCACCCCCTCGAACAAGGGCTCAGGACAGTTCGGCGGCGTTTTCCATTCAAACAGGAAGTTTGACCCAGTCCCACCCTCAATGTCTTTATGGGCGATGACGATTTCGACCGTTTCCATGGGCCGTAAGTACACAGGGCTCTTAAAGTACCCCCTGATTCTTGACCCAGCCGTATCGTAGTAGTCCGCCCTGAGCAAATATATCGTGTCTGTCTCACTCACGTTTCTGAGACTTATCATGCCTGTCAGGCTATATTTTTGCTTTTGTGAAAAGCTGTACATCTCGGAATAAACCGAAAGGTAGGTTTTTCCAAAAATCAGCGAGTCGGTTTCCGAGATATTCGCGGCCCTTTTCGACCAATCTTCCTGGTGAATGTCTCTTTGTTTACTGACGGTAGACTGTTCTTCCTGTTCACAGCTAATCGCCAGCACCGAAAGAATGAACCATGTGAGTTTAATTTTTTTCATTGTATTCTAAAAGATAAATCAATGTACTGTCATACTCTTTACCCTGTCGACGCCGGCTTTTTCTACCACCGACCGGGAGGCAAGATCCTGGCAGTTGACATGGAAAATAGCGTCCATCTGCCGACTCAGTTCAAAACGATCATAATATAGCACATTGGATGTTCAGTACAATACCTTGATCGAAAGCTACCGGAACGAACCATCGGAAGAAAAGCTGGCAATGATGAACGCCCACGTCGCCGGGTTTCCTTTTTATGCCTGCATGGAAGGCTTGGTGATGCAGGTCAGTTCAACTGTTTAACCTGACCTGGCGCTCTGCTTTTCAGAATCTTCCGGTCTGCGTGGCCAATAAGGCCTCCTGGGGATAAAGAGCGCCAGGAGGTTGTGGAGTACTATTGGAATTTAAGTATATTTTTTATCTTTCGCTTTCACATATAACCTACCCTTTTATTATGCTTAAAAAACTAACGAGCGGGCTGTTGCTTACGGCCCTGGTGCTGGGTGCATCGATGAACGTACAGTCTGATCCGGCACCGGACAACGGCCTGGTGACGATCTGCTACTACGGCGTGACGATGAAGGTTTCGCAGAAGATTGCGAATCGGTACTACAAAATCGGGGCTGAGCCTGGGGCCTGCGGTGAGAGCACTCCGAAACCGCAAACGCCGTTTCCTTTTTAAGTGGCCTTTTGCTCCTAATCCCAAGACTAAAAATCCCCTTCACCTGACTGGTGAAGGGGATATTTTTTGCCAAATCTGCGTTTTTAGAAAGAGAAGCAGTGGATACTGCTATGCAAAGATCGTTAACTAGTGATTGTAAAATCGTTTAGTTAATAATTGTGAAAGTAATGCGGACAGCCTGGCGGCATTGCTGCCAGGCTGTTTTTTGGTACCCTTTCGCTCCCCTTAGCAGACAGGCTGCGAAAACATACGCCCGATTCTGCGGTTTAGATTTTTCGGGATGAAATCGAATTCTGTATTGCCCATGAGAGCTATGCCAAACCCGAGCTTCCTGGCAGGCAGGTAGTGATGCGTGATTTCGGAAAATTGAGAATTGACACCAAAGAAAAGTTGAAGATGGAAACGATCTTTTCATTCAAACCGACCCGTTTGACGGCCGTTTCCTTTTTAAGAGGCCCTTTTCCTTATAATGACTAAAAAGAATCCCCTTCATCATCGCCGATACGTCGGACAGTGGTGAAGGGGATTCTTTTTTTTGATTTTTGATCCGTGCAACCTTTTTAGTCTAAAAGTCACCTAATACGAAGGAGCGGTTTTCCAGAACAAAAAAATTGGGATAAATGATTGGGTGTGTGTATGGTACGGTGTTGAATGTAAATATACACGGAAGACATTAATATGAAAAGAAATATTGGCATTATTTTTGATAATGCGATTATTTTAATATTAAATTATATTAATTCAATGGTAGCTTTTGTGGCAACTGAGGGCGTGGAAAAATCCATCAATAAAATACTGTCACGATTGGTGCCAAATCTGTGACACTATTCGTACCAGGCTATTTTATCAACTCCCGCCGTCGTGTAGCCCTCACCGTGGAGCGCGCTACGACCCGCCTGGTCTACGCCTTCGGCCGTGACCGCTTGATAAGAAATACCATCAAGCGCTCGAAAAACCCTTTCTATAATGTGAATAATGGCAGTGTCTATAACGATATTGCCAAGTACCTGACGGAGAAGCTACCCGCGGACATGATGGAAGCCTTGAAGGAGTACTATGAGCGGCCGTTTTATGGGAAGGGGGCATGGTGGGAGTGAGTAAGTAAAGAGCACAATTGTCATTAATTTTGAATTTTGCCTGCCCAGCTGTTTTAAACAGCTAAGGCAACAAGGGTATACGTTAAAATTTGGTTTTTCAAAAAAACATTTTTGTCAAACAATACAAAATGCGTAGTAGGCTTTTTGTGTAGTTTTAATATCTATCCCCTCCTTCGGAAGGGTTTATATAAGCCACTATTCACTAGATATTTAGGTAGATATTTTACTATAATAGTTGGCTAACTTTATGAGTTAGCGGTAAGTAGGGTCAACAGTAGGAAAAATTTCAGGAATTTTAAATATATAAGACAATGAGAGAGGTAATGCTAATCCTACATTTTATAGGTCTTACAATGGGCTTGGGCACAAGCTTTGCCCACGCATTTCTAGGAATAATAGTTTCCAAAACGACGCATGATGAAGCAATACAATTTCGGTTGCACTCACTTATTTTGAGTAAAATGGGAAATATCGGAATCGTTTTATTAGTTATTTCGGGTCTTTATTTAATTACTCCCTATTGGAGTGTACTACCCACACTTCCGTTGCTTATTCTAAAATTAGTCCTTATAATTATTCTTGTTGTCTTAATTATAATAATTAATATTTATTCAAAAAAGGCAATGGAAGGTGATGCAGAAGAGCAATTAAAAAAAATGGAATTAGTTGGTAAAATGACAATGATAATTGGTTTGGCTATTGTAATTCTAGCGGTAATGATCTTTCACTAACCGACAAAGTTTCTAATCCTTCCTCACCGTGGATTTCTATGACAAAACCAAGGAGAAATTCGCGGAATTTTCATATTTCTGTTTTCGTTTGACCACCGACAAGACTCGATGGATAAGTTTTGCCTTCACGGCGTTGAGAACGGACATCTTGCTCTTTCCGGCGGCAACCTTTCGCTGGTAGTACGTCCTGAGTTGTACGTCGAGCTTGACGGCCGTCAGTGAGGCCATGTGTAGGGCAGTCTTCAGGTCCATGTTGGCCATCTTCGAGACGCGGGTTCTACCCTTGACGCTTGTGCCGGAGGCATAGACGAATGGAGCAACCCCGGCATAGCAAGCCAGTTTTCTAGCGTCGTCGAATAGCGTGAAGCCGTCGGTGTAGATCATGAGAGCCAGGGCGGTCTGCGTACCGATACCCACCACCGAGGTGGCCAACGCGAAGAGTTCTTTGAGGTTTTCATCGGCGTCGATCATGGCTTTTATCTGCTTGTCTATGGCGGCGATGTCAGCTTCCAGGGAGCGAATCGTGGATTTCATGGCCTTGCCCAGCATGGCCGCCGTGCGCGTGTCGCCCATCTGGCTGAACTCCTCGACGGGAACGGTGAGTTGGTTTTTGCTCTTGATTAGCCTATCGCGAAGGCTGGCCAGGTTTTTGACCACCGTGAGCGTGGCGCTGGCGGGTTTCCACATGCGGTCGTTTTCCTGGTTCTTGGCCGCGTAGACTGCGATTCGCAGTGCATCGGCCTTGTCGTTTTTACCGCGTTGCAGGCCGATGGACTTTTTGATTCGAACCGCCGACTCGAGCCACAGGTTCACGCCGTGCTGCGCGGCGAAGGTCAGTAGGGGATGGGCGTAAAGGCCGGTGGCCTCGACGCAGACCAGGCACTCATCGAGTAAGAAACCGGGGTTTTTGCCCAACTCGGCGAAGAGCTGGGCGATCTGCTCGACGTTGTTGCCCAGGTGGTGGTGGGTGGCCGACTGCGGCTGACCACCGACGATCAGCGCCGCGTCAAGTGTGAGCTTGGATATGTCGATCCCGATGACGAATTTGTACATGATGGAAAGGGGAATGGATTAGAGATTGAGCCGGTTTGCTGAGTTTCATTAAAACCTTGATAACGGTGCTTTCCACCAAATTTCTATTTGACGCTTGCTCAGAAAAATCAGGACAAGTCTATATCCACGGGTAAGCCTCGATGCTTCGTCTGTGTCCTTGTTCACTTATCCTGACAGGCTCTTTTGGTAATTTAAAAAGCTAGAAGGGGAATGGCATTACCCTCAGATATAATCAATGCCAATAAATCTGTGATCTTGGAATAATCGCAATACTCAAAGGTAAAGGTCTGTGTCCCCACAGACCTAACACTAAAATCTAACAAGTCCTATAAAATTCTTCATCAAATTTCTGAATTTCAAGAGTGATATATAAAGTCAAATTGGTATCACAGACGAATGCTATCGTTTTATTTATAACTGGCTCTATTACAGTTATTGTCAGTGCAGAAGTACTATTACCACCTAGTGGACTTCAAAATAGAGGATTATCCATATTAATTGCTTCTATAATTATTTTCATTTTTTATGTACTCTGGCAAAAATTTGTAACAGGGAAAACTGCATGGGAAATTGACCAGAATGAAATAAAAATCGTGTGGACAAAGAAATTTATTTTAGGTGATAGTAAAGACACGACTATAAAATGGAGTGAAATAAACGATATAAGTCAAGGTGCTGGCCCAAAGTATTATAAGCTACAAATCAAACTTGCTACGGGTGACACAATGAAGTATTTTCATGATAACTTGACAATAAGAGATGATTTCGGCGAAATGATCAAAGCACTTTGCCAAATATCAGAGAGAAGAAATACTGCTAACTGATACGTGTCCCCGCAGACCTCCTTCAAACCTTAACTATCCCGTCCTACCACAGCCAAAAGGTACGCTGCATCCGCATCGGCGGTCCGATTCGCAGCGTACCTTTTTCTGTTAATGGATGCAACTCGTCACAAACTCGGTCTGGAACCTGGACATCAACGGCAAACCCGCCCTGAATGCCCTGGGCGAGCTGGAACAAAAACTCGCAGACACCAAAAAAGCGCAGGCCGACCTGCAACGCGGCACTAAGGAGTGGGCCGATAGCCAGAAGGAAATCAAGGCGCTCGAAGCCGAGATCAAGAACGTCCGCGAAACGGTGGGCTAGGCGGGCATGACGGTGAAGCAGTTGGAAGGCTACGCCCGGCAGCTCAATAAGGAACTCAAAGACCTCACGCCCGGCACGGAGGAGTACATCAAAAAGACCGAGGAGTTAAAGGAGGTCAATGGGCGACTATCCAATGTCAGGAAAGACGTAAGGGCCGTGGCCGACGAAGCCGATGGTTCAAAGGGCATCCGGTCCTACCTGAAAAACTGGGTTATAGATGTCTTCGTAATGACGGTCGTCTACGAGGCGGGCCGCATGATCGCCCAGTTCGTCGGCGATGCCGTCGAGAACTCCAAGAAATTCGATTCGGCGGCCAAGGAACTCTCCGCCAATACCAAAATCACCGCCAGAATCGCCTAAAATGGCTTCCCGGTAAGTGTATATTTATTGGGTTCTGGCATGAAAAGGCCCAGAGTTTCACTTAGAAACTGGCACTTAGGGGGCACTTCTGGCTATTTTCTACGCGAAAAGCGGCTCGAACCTGTTGGTTCTGAGCCGCTTACGTGTTGCAGAGGAAGAGGGATTCGAACTCTTAATCTTTTCTTAGACATTGCCTGTTTGCGGCCTGTGAGGGCTGTTTTTTGATAAAAATCTATTGGCACCAAGCTGTTTTTTATTGGCACTGGCACTTATTTGGCATGAATGCTATTTGCACAATTCCCTGCCCGGCACTAGCATAATGTCTATGCTTTTTCCAACTGCCTGGATATCTCCAATAGGTTTCCAGTCGTAGCCTTTTGCTCGGGCGTAAGAGGCGGCATACCCATTCAAGCCGTAAACCTGTCCGCCATTGTCGGCCCGGAATACTACTGCATTCTCCACACAGTAAACTTGGCCAGCATCAACGCCCACAAGCGGCCAAGCTTTGCCATACTCGCTGCTTGAGAAGTGGATAGAGCCTTGTGGTTCGGATGCGGGTAGGGGCTGATTATTGCTCTGCTGCTGCCGAACGAAAATGAATGCCGCTGCCAGGGGAAACAAAAGGCCGATTATCAGTTTTTTGCGGGTAGATGTTTTTGCTGACATAGTATGCTGAAATAATAGATCTGTTTTCCTGTTACCGCGCCGGTGCGCCTTCAATCCATTCAACCCGCCATATCTGACGGATGTCTTTGATTCTGACGTCCATTTTACCGCCTGTATCAGTATTGTCGCTGTGTAACGTTAGAAAGCCCTCCTGAAAGTTGTTGTCTTTCACGCGCTTGATGACGAAGCTATTGCCAAATACTACCGCATAAACCCCACTTTTCAGATAGGCCCAGTTATTGGGATCCACCTGCTTGCATCTTACAATGGTGCCGCTGGGATAATTGGGCTCCATACTGTCACCATTTACTTCGATTAGGATTTGTCCCTCGTAGTTGACGTTTTTGGTTTTGATCACTGGATAAGTTTCAATTGTGGTACCTGTTACGCCGTCAGGCAAATCCACAAATCCAGCTCGGGCCGGCACGGAGACGAATGGGAGTTCAATAAGTTCGACATCGTCGGGGTATCTGATTTTGTGTGGATGGATTGAGTTCGCAACTTCATTTTTTGAGGGATTTCGCAAATTGTTAATGTAGGTCAGGAGTTGCTGCATTTTAGTGTCAGGGATTCCCTTGCCTTTTTCCCAGTTAGAGATTGTGTTTTTATGCACGCCGAGTTCTTCCCCCAGATCTTCCTGTCTGAGATTAAATTCCTTTCTAAATTTTTTTAGCTCTTGTGCGCTTAGTTCCACGGAATGGGCCATTATTAAAAATTTAACCACAAAATTGTGTGTGTTCTATTGTATAATCACAAAATTGTGATTTACTTTACGTCGTAATTGTTACCCGGTAATAGTTACGACGTAAATGTAATTCAAAAAGCACAATGGGAAGTAGAGATTTAGTGAACGGCAATAAAGAATTGTTACTCTCGGAATTTCATCAGCTGTACAAAATTCACGGTCGGAAATGGCGAGCACGACTTAAGGCGCTGTCCGACTGGCACAAGACGGATACTGGCTATCACTCCTGGCAGAACACCTTAAAAGGCACGGTCGGCAATGAGGCCTTGCGGCTTATTGTAGCCGATATGAAAGCGGTTGCGAATGCCACGCCCATTGAAAAGGCTATTCGTAAGCAGGGGCTGGTTCGCCCCCAGCTTTCCACTACCAATCCGTCCGCCGCCCGGCGCAAACGAGCTTCAAGTTTGGAGTCAAATCAATAATTCACCTTTAACTATCTAAGCAAAAATGGAAACAATCGATTTGAATTACTACACAATCCCCAACCCGGTGCCGCCTGTGCGTGATTTCCTTGGTGAAATGGAGGCTAATCCGGTGAAGCGGGAAGACAGTGCCTTTTGGAATCGGCTCTTCGACGGGCTGACTTACTCCGATCATCTGGGTGCCGTTTTTGGCGATCAGTACGCTCACCTGCGATGGTCGATTATGACCGAAATGGAGGAGTGGAAGGATCATCTGCTCCGCTTCGGTATCGAATGGCACGACCCGGCGACTACGGTGAAGGAGTTGCGCTTTATCCGCGCAAAAGCCGATGAGTACCAGCAACTGATGAACTCATGACCGATAGTATTGAAGATCTCACCCGCATCAAGGAGGCAACCGCTGTGCTTGGCTCTCTGGTGCTCTGGATAATCCTGCTGGCCGTGATCGGCTGGTCCATTTATGAAATCCGTAACGCAATCCCTATCGATGAACACGAAAACCCCATCCCGCGCCCTGATCCTGAAAGCCCGGATCGTCGAGCGAAAAGAAACGCTCAGAGCAGCGATCGCCGCCAATAGCGCCACATCACGGCTTCAAGAGCTGCAACGCGCCCAATCAGAAGACGAACGTGAGTACCACCAACTAATTGACAAACAATGAATACGACAGCCAAAAAAATCAAATACCCGACCACGGTCGAAGATACTGACCAGATGGGAAAGCGCTACGACATCATTCAATGCCCCACTTGTGGCTTGAAGCAAAAGGCTGAGATCCTGTTGACGTCGCCTTACGAGACCTACCTGCATGAATGCAAAGGGTGTGAGTACATCATTGAGGAAGACGAGTGGAACTCGGTAGTAACCATCTGAACCTAATGGACACAAAAACCACGACGACGCCCTATGCTTTCAGCTACGCAGAAATCAGGCTGATGCACACGATGATCTTGCTGGCCAAGCAGAAGTATAAGATGGGGCCAGGTACCCACATGGGATCGGCAGAAAGCAAGGTGCATGCCCTGTCGATGCTGAAAGAAGGCAGCCATCAGCTTCACCTGCAAGAGGGTGAGAGGACCGCCCTGCGGATCATTATGGATGACTACGTGACGGGCATGGTGGATTTCCTGCTGATCCTGGAAAACGACATCGATTTCAAGCATCAGCGGGGCGACTGCGATGCCTGGCTGGCTGCCGTCGAACTGTACGGCAACCGGCTGCAAGGGGCCATCGAGAACTACCGCCTGGCTACGCAAATCAAATTTACGCTCTCTCATTGATTCCCTTCCCCCCTGCTTTCATACTAGGTTTTTGTTTAGAAAAATGCTTCTCAGGCCTGGCATTGCCGGGCTATGAGAGCAGGGGGATTTTACAACTTAACTGAATGTCGAATAAAGTAGACCTAGCCCGATTGTTTGCCGAAGACGGTGGTGAGCGCTATATCGTTAGCCGCTATCCCGATTCGCGAGAAAGCTTTAAGAATACCCACCGGAAGTTCTCGATCCGGAAGGAGAACACGCCGTCGGCCAGTGTGAAGAAAATGAAGTCGGGGGAGTGGGGTGTCACTGACTTCGGCGGTGACTCCAAGTGGCGCAATGCCATCCACATCGCCATGCTGGAAGATGGCATCGAGTACGGTCCCGCCCTGGGTGATGTCTGCCAGTTCTACAACTATCAGGACGACGCCCGCAACTACGCCCCCAAACCCCGCTACGAGCAGCGTCCGGCTGGACCGTCCGACCAGGAGGGCCACATTGACGTGGTGCCCCGTGAGATCACCGTCGCAGAACTGCGGACGGTCCTGACCGACAGCGCGTGGGCAAACCTGGGCAGCAGCGACGAGATCCGCGCCCAGAAGGGGCGGCAAATCTTCGCGATGTACCACTGCAAGGCGCTGGAATCGTATTCCACCGTCTACAAAGGCAAACACCTCACTACCTACAGTACCGATGAGTACCCGATTTTTTATTTCGACGAAGGTACTTTCGGCAAGATCTACCGCCCCAAAGCCCCCCACGCCAAGCGGTTCCGGTACGTGGGCAGTAAGCCCAAGCACTTCATCCACGGTCTGCAGCAGGCCCAGGAGTTTGTGGCGCAATGCAAGAAAGAGAAGTACGAGGCCGAAGCGGCCAAGGCAGCGGCCGCTGAATTCCAGGAAAGCGATAAGGAGAAGGCCAAGGAGGTCGAGCGCCAGGAAGTGAAGCTGCCGGAGATCATCCAGTGCAGCGGCGGTTCCGATGCCCTGAACGTGGCCGCGCTGGGCTACCGGGTGATCTGGCTCAACTCCGAGACCGAGACGCTGAGAGGGGACGACTACGGCACCCTGATGAAGCTGACCTACAAGCTCTACAATCTGCCGGATATCGACCAGACGGGTAAGACGTCCGCTCACGCGCTAGCGGGCAAGTACATCAACCTGCTAACGATCTGGCTGCCGGACAAGATCCTGAAATTCGACGCCGAGACGGGAAAGGCCGTCTCCAAGGACCTGCGCGATTACCTGCGTTTTCCGCATAAGAAAAAGGACTTCGACCGGCTGGTGGCCACGGCCATGCCGTACCGGTTCTGGGACATGGAGCGGACGCTGGACGACGACGGGAATCCGAAATACAAATTTGGCCGGCCGATCGTCCAGTACAAGTTCAACCACGTGCAGGCCTACAACTTCCTGTACAGGTCCGGCTTCGCACGCTTCAAGTCGGAGCGGGACAAGGACGGGTACTTCTACGTCCAGATCACGGGCAACGTCGTGCGCAAGGTCGATCCCCAGGAGGTTAAGAATTACCTGCACTTTTTCCTGGAAGAGCGGGCGCAGTTCGACCCCGAAATCACGCTCGACCTGCGCAACTCGATGTACACGACCAACCAGCTGAGCGTGTCGAACCTGGCCAACCTGCCCCTGGTAGAGCTGGACTTCGTGGCCACCGGGCCGGACCACCAGTACCTGTTTTTTCCGAACTGCACCTGGAAGATCACGCCCGGCGCGATCGAGGAGAGCAAGGGGCTGAACACCAGCAAATATGTGTGGGAGGATAAAGTCATTTCGTATCCGGCTAAGGACAAGCACCACCAGCCGCGCATCAAGCGAAAGGACCCGATGCTCAGGATCGGGCGGCGCGGGGAAGGGGATTACGACATCGAGATCCTGGACGATAGCTGCATGTTCCTGCGCTTCCTGATCAACACCGCGCGCGTCCACTGGCGGAAGGAATTGGAGGAGCGCCAGATGCTCTGGATGACCCACGACAAACCCGCCAAACGCGAGGAGTACGTCGAAGAGCACGGCCTGACCCAGGAGGAAGAGGGCCTGTTCTTCGCCAAGCGGAGCCAGCAGGAGCAGGACGCCTACCTGGCGGCGCACCGCTTCGACCTGGCCGGTCCGCTGCTTACCGACGCCGAGCGCCAGGAGCAGCGCATGCACCTGGTCAACCGGATTTACACCCTGGGCTACATGATGCACCGCTACAAAGATCCCAGCCGCGCCTGGGCGGTGTGGGCGATGGACAACAAGCTGAGCGACATGAGCGACGACAGCAAGTCCAACGGCGGCTCGGGCAAGTCGCTGACCGGGAAGGCGCTCAAATGGATCTGGCGGTATTCGGTATCGTTCAGCGGCCGCAACCCGAACCTGACCAAAAACCCGCACATCTACGACAAGGTGACCCGGCAGACGGACATGATCATCGTCGACGACTGCTTCGAGTACCTGGACTTCGGTTTCTTTTACGGCGACATCACCGGGGACATGAACCCCAACCCCAAGCAGACCCAGAGCTATACCATCCCCTTCGACGAGTCGCCGAAATTCTGGTTCGACTCCAATTTCGGCGACCGGGATTTCTCCGAATCCACCCAGCGGCGCAAGCTCGTGACCAGTTTCTCGGATTACTACCACGAGAACAACGGCAACTACCGCGAGACCCGGCAGCCCACCGACGACTTCGGCGGCCGCAGGCTTTTCTACGACTTCACGCCCGAGGACTGGAACCGCTTCTACAACCTGCTGGGGGAGTGCCTGGCCTTTTACCTGGCGGCCACTGAGAAAGTGAAGCCGCCGATGAACAACATCCAAAAGCGGAATCTGCTCAGCTCGATGGGCGGCCGCTTCTTCGAGTGGGCCGAGCTGTACTTCGATCCCGAGAGCGGGCGGCTGAATGTCTTCGTGTCGAAGGCCGACGCCAAGCAGGAGTACATGGACAGCGAGAAGATCCGCGACCTGAGCACGCAGAAGTTCAGCGACTACCTGCGCAAGTACGCCGACTACCATGGTTACGAGCTGAATCCGGAGGAATACCAGAATGGACAGGGCCGCATCATCCGGGAGCACGACGGCAAGCGGCAGGAACTGATCTATTTCAAGACGCGCCGGCCGGAAATCCTTACCGGGCCTGATCAGAGTGAAGGCCTCGCCCCCATGCCCCCCGGCGAAATGCCCTTTTAGAATCTTAAATTTTTACTTTTAACCGGCGGGCGTACCCGTATCTAAGCATGAATGACGAAACGAAACCAAATCCCTACATTGCCCTGCTTCGGGAGTGCAGCTTGTGGACGGATGCCAAGGGCCGGAAGCTGCTGGTGTGGCGGCTCTGGCGGAGCCTGCAAGGTCCACCTTACAAAGTGGAACACCTGGACTTGCTCATACTCGATGACATGGCTTTCGTCAGACGTTCTTATAGCGAGCTGGTGACGCTGATTAACGATGGTCGGATGGTGTACGACCGCGACGTGGTGGAGAAGGTTATCAAACTCCCCAGTGGCGTTGTGGCAGTTTAGCCGCGCGGAAACCGAAGAGTTTAGTTATCATGGCCAGTCGCTGACGCTTTTCAGCCATACTCTTTAAAAAACACAAAATCCGCTTTCACGGCATCCCGCAGGGGGTGCCGTTTTTTTTGGCTTCGAAGGGACTGGCCGAACTCCCCCAAAACCCCTCACTCTAAAACTCATTTATTTTTGTAATTCTTTGACTTAATTAAAATCTATTGGTTAAAGTGTTGAGAATCAAAAATAAAAAAGAGAAGAAGTTTTTTGTTTCGAAGTCAAGAAATTACAAAAAGTAAAAACGGTTTTTGTGCCTTCGGCCCCAGGAGAGAGGCTGCGTACAAAAATATTTGACGCGCGTAAGAATTCATTTATGCCAAATTGTCGGCTAACTCGCTTAGTAATAAGCGGTAAGGCACTGCGTAAGAAAATACAAAAAAAATACCGGGTTTGGTTGGGGTGGGTTTGGAATAAAGTGTGCTGGATAGCGCGTTATACGCTGGAAATGAGGTAGGACTTTGGTAAATTAGCCTTTTAATAATACAATTATCGCCGAACGGTTCAGCGGCGTATATGTATCCAAGGGAGAGCATACGGCTCTCCCTACCTTCACTTCACAAAAAAAGCCCCCTGCTGGACACAGGGAGCTTGGAATGTCTTCACCAGGCAAGGCTAAGACGGAATCAGGTTGCGTTGCAAAAATAACGCTCTTAAACCATATTCCTGTTCCTTTTCAATGAAATTACTGATTCCCGTCGAACCACATGTACACGAGTTTCTGACGTCGCCCGAAATGCACGGGCCGGGCGTATTGTCGGTCCGGAAGGATAGCCTGATCGGACTGCTGATTATTATGCTGGCCACAAAGGGGCCTACCGAGCTGAGCCACTACTACCACGAGCGCCTGGAACCAGAAGCGATACCAGGCGCGCGGCTGCTGGAAGTGGACACGGAGTTCCCGCTTCGGGTGGAGTTTCTGAACGAGGAGAATCTGCTGTACGTGGGGAATGCGCTGTCGATGATCTACGAGTTGAAGGCGATCTTCTACACGATGGGCTACATGCGCCGGAACGGATCGGAGCGGGGCGGCATGTTCGAGTTTTACCGGCAATTCAAGATGGAGGACAACCCGGATAAGCAGGAGGCCCTGCGGGCGTCGTCGAAGCGCTTCCGAGAGCGGGTGCGTCGCCAGCAGAAAATGGCCAAATGAGTTTCCGTCCCATTTTGCTCACTTTCCGTCCAGAAAGGCGCTTTTTTTGTCCCAAAAACTCACTTTTCGTCCCAGGTTCCAAATGATCGCTCAGGAGGCTATTTTAGGGGGGTATCATGCCCCGAATATTGGTTATGTGCGTAGGCTCTTCCTGCTGGATCGGGCCAACTGTGTGTCGGTGCTGGACCCGAGCAGGAACCCAGCGGCCGGCGCGACGCCGGGGCTGCTCCCGGTGGGCGGCCTGGCGGTGGCCCTGGGTGCCACCCTGTACCGCATGGATTTTCCGCCAAAAAGCTGCACGATGAGCTTTGGCTACGCGGGAATGATCACTACCGTCACGATCGAGTATGACTTGCCGGGCACGAACGTCGCCCTGTCCAATTTCTTTGCGACGGGCAAAAACAGGCAGTATGTGGTGTTGGTGGAAGACAACAATGGGCGCTGCTACGTGCTGGGGAACGAGGAGCGGGGGCTGCGGGTCGGGCTGACCCAGGCGGTGGCGGGAGTGGCCAATTCACGATTTACGCTCACGGCCAGGCTGAATGTACCCCCGTTTCAGCTCGTGGCGCCCAACGGTCTCGTCCTTGCGGAAGTACTGCCGGATTCGGACTTTGGTATTGGCTTTTCACTCGACTTTAACGCCTAAGTACTATTTCCGATGCCTAATTTCAGTAGTCTGCAGCAATTTTTCGACAGCATCACAGCCCGGCTCAACAAGCCGAAACGGGGTGTAGGCGGCTCGGAGGGCGTGGTGAACGCCGATGTGCTGGAAGCCTTGAAGGATGTGGGGCGCTACGCCGATGACGTGAAGGCGTCCTCCGAAGCCCTGAACTCAGGTTTCGTGGCCCGCAGCCTGAATAATGTCGCGACGATTTACGTTCGCGGCGACACCGGGAATGATACCCGCACGGGCGTTGATGACAACAGCACCGCTAGTGGGGCAGTAAAAACGCTCGCCAGGGCGATTGAACTTCACTCCGGAAAAACCCAGAAGCTGGCCATCAGGATTCTGAGCGGGTTGGTGGAAGTAACCAGTGACCTGAGTGCTATCATTCCTGATCTTTCGATTTCGATTGCGAGTGGGGCCACGCTCAGATTCCGTAATCGCACCAACCTGCTGGATACCAATAATGTGAATGTCGGCGGTGGGACGTACCGCTTGCTGTGCTTCTCCAATTCCGTCGCGATTCAGAACAATGGCTACCTGGAAATATTGGACCATGCGGCCTATACGGGCAGTGGCAACGTGTTCTACTACAATTTTGCCCAGGGCGCGATTTCGATCTGTAGTAACACGGATGCCATCGATGGCATCGCCTTCCAGACCATTGCCTTCGCTAACGTTGGCAACGTGTATATAGGGAACTACTGTACGCTTTTCGCTTACGGGACGCATGGTACCAATGGCTACGGCTCGAAACTGGCGCGCTACAACCGCTCTGATTTTGGGGGTAGCGTCACGCTGGGCACCAACGCGAAGGAATCGGTATTGGAAACCGACAAGCTGCGGGAGACGCTGGTCTTCGAGGGCAATGGATCGGCGAAGTCGTTCAATATCCGGCGCACCTACGCCTTCCAGTTCGAGATGGTCTACAACGACGGCTGCACGATTACGGTGCAGCCAGCCGCCAGTTGCCTGGCCAATGCCAACAACACGCTTACGTTTTCGGGGGCGGTCGGCAAGACTGTCACCGTTCGACTTACTTCTAACTTATCGATATAATGATACACGAAATTGAAGTGGCTGCCCATCCTGATTTTCCCGACTGCACCCACAAGGTGGCAGTTCTGGGCATCAATATCCTCTTGGACGGCCAGGAGGTGCAGCTGCGCACGGTCTCGACGATCTACCGGCCGGACGGCTCGGTGCATCGGCGTACGGAACCGAAGTACGTGCTGCTTCGGGCGACGGATGAAAGCTTTGTTAACGCTCAGGGCGAGTTGGTGGAAGGCCCGGCCGATGGCACAGCGGTGTTCCCGCAGTTCCAGGCCATTTTCTCACAGGCCTGGCCGCTGCTGCTGCCCTTCGTGGAGCAGGGCGTGGCCAATGCCATGACCCAGGAGCGCTACCTATGACCCAGTGGCCTGACATCAACATCCGTAAGACGCGCCCGGGGGAGGGCAATCCCAGGAAAACGGATCAGTTCATCACCACCGAGGATTTCGAGTACCACCATCCCCTGGTGGGTAAGAGGGTGGTGCCGGCCGGCTTCGTGACGGATGGGCTGTCGGTGCCGCAGCTGTTCTGGGCGATCATCCCGCCGCATGGCATTGGCTTTGCGGCGGCGGTTGTGCATGACGACTGCTACGTCAACCAGGTGGGGGTGATGCCCAACGGCACTTTCTTTTACGAGGCTCGCCGGATCGCCGACTACATGTTTTATGAGTACCTGCTGCTGCTGGGCATGCCGCTGTGGGAGGCTCAGCTGGCCTTTTTCATGGTCTCGAAATTCGGGGCGAAGGCTTTCAGGCGGTACCGCAAGCCGGTGGATGTGTGGGCATTGATAGACTGACGATGGTATACCAAAGCAAAAATCTTAGAAAAGACCTGCGGGTGCGGCGGGGCGACACCTTCGAGGAGAACTTGGAAGTGATCGGCGACTTCATCCTGCCTATCGCCCAGGCAAAGATGCAAGTGCGCAAATATGGCTCAGACTTTCGGGTAGCCTTCGAGCCTGATGTTTACATTGACGGGCGGGACATCCTGTTTTCTAAATCCGCAGGAGCCACTAAATCATTGGTTCCAGGCTCCTACGTGTATGATGTGGAAGTTACAGATGGCGAAGGCGACACGACCACCATCCGGGAAGGAAAGTTCGAAGTAATCCAAGACGTTAGCAGATAGGCCAATGGCAGAGCAAATAGAAGTATTGGGCAAGGGGCCGCGCGGTCCGAAGGGCTGGACGCCCGTCCTGTTGCCGGTGACCGATGGTGCGCGCAAGCTCGTACGGGTTTCCGATTGGACGGGCGGGCAAGAACCCAAGCCGGCAGCGGGCTACCTGGGAGCGGCTGGGCTGGTGGAAGACATTGCGGACGCTACGGATTTCGCCGGGCGTGGCCTGGTGAGCGTGGAGCAGGGTAATGATGCCGACCTGATCTACACCTATACGGACGGTACGACTGAGACTATCCCGGCCTATTTCGCCGACGTGCTGGCCAAGGCCCAGGAGGTGGACACCAACACGCTGGCGGTTTCGCAGATGCTGGGCATGGTGGAGACCAAACGGGAAGAAGTGGCTCAGAACACGGTGACGGTCAGCGACGCCCGCCAGGACGTGGAAAACCGGCAAGGGCTAATCAGCCTGGACACGCTGGCGGTTTCGCAGATGCTGAGCATGGTGGAGACCAAGCGGCAAGAAGTGGCTCAGAACACGGTGACGGTCAGCGACGCCCGCCAGGACATGGAAGACCGGCAGTCTCTTGTCAGCCAGGATACCATTGCGGTTTCGCAGATGCTGAGCATGGTGGAGACCAAACGGGACCAGGTAGCGCAGAATACGGTGACGGTCAGCAACGCCCGCCAGGATGTGGAGACTCGGCAGACCCAGATCGGGCAGACCAAGGTGCTGATCGATGCGGCCCTGGCCGCTGCCCTGGCGGCGGGTTGGTTCCCAATCATCACCGAGACAACAGCGGCGCGGGTGCTGGCGCTAACCGATGCCGGGCGTGAGATCCGCTGCACCTTCGCCGGAGCCGTGAGCATCACCGTACCGCCGGCCAGTTCGGTGGCCTGGGCCGACCATACCGAGATCGTGCTGGTGCAGGCCGGGGCCGGCCAGGTGACGATCGTGCCGGGCGCGGGCGTGACGATCAACAGCAGTGAGACGCTAAAATCTGCCAAGCAGTATGCTTATCTGGGACTGAAGCGCGTTGCCGCCAATGTATGGGATCTTACGGGTGAAAGACAAATCGCATGAGTTTCTTAACCGCCGCCGTCCAGAGTGCCAGGGGCATTCAACCCACGCTTAGGCTCGACTTCACGAAGGAGGGGCCACTTGATCCGCGCATCACTTTTGCGCGTTCGGGCGTGGCTACGTGCGTGAATAATGCCGGACTTATCGAAACTGTCGGGGACAACGTGCCGAGATTCGACCACGACCCAATAACGTTGAAATTGAAAGGACTTCTGTTTGAGGAAGGAAGAACCAACGCGCACCTGGGTAGTGCCTCAATGAATGGGTATTTCTTTACAAGTCCGGGAACGGGAGACCAGACGAGTTCTAACTATGGTTTATTCGCGGACGGGCAGATGACCATGAAGCGGATACAAACCGGAGGGGCCTACCGGACCCTGCGACGCGTGAGTTCGGAGACGGGAATCGACCAAACCGGCAGCCAGTACTGCATTTCGTACTTCTACCGGGTACGCAGTGGCTCAATCTATACCGTAGCGGCCCGCGCTGGTACGGGTGCTAGTCCTACCGACCTCGGACCACACGGCCCCGAGGGATTGCGCAGGGCCTATGTGGTGATCAACTCAGGCACCAACGCATCGGCATTCATCGACATAGGCTTCACCAACAACGCCGACATTGATATTGGCGGCATACAGGTGGAAAAAGGTGCGACCTTCCCAACGTCTTACATTCCCACAGCCGGTGCCGCCGTGACGCGGGGCCATGTATACATGGAGATCAATGGGGCCAACTTTTCAAGCTGGTACAATCCCAACGAAGGCACTTTTCTGTGCGAATTCACCAAAACCAATGGGTCGTCCTCCCGCGTGTTGACCTTCAACAGTTCGACAACCCACGTGATTCTTGGTGCCAACTTTTCGCCCGATGGGTACGGCCTAAGTTCAATGGGTGCGGGGCTGTATGGGACGGGCCTAGGGATCACCAGGCCCTCGGGCCAGTACTGCAAGGTGGCGACAGCGTATCGCTCAGACGGCAATTTTTCCAGCGTGGATGGCGGTGGAGCCATCCCCACTGGTATCGACAACTTCCACGGCACGACCAGCCAATTGAAGTTTGGCCCCTTACAGGGCACCAACTATTTCAATGGCTATATCCGTAAAGTAACCTATTTCCCGAAGGCTCTATCGGCACTCCAACTCCAAAACCTGACCGCTGTATGAGAACGCTGCTATTTGATACGGAAACAAAGCTGGCCGGCGAAATGCGGTACGGGCGCTACCTGGTCGATGGACAGCCGGGGCCGCTTCCTGATTACCTGGTCGAACTGACGGTCATACAACTTGACGCGCCCGAACCGGAAGAAAACGAGGTGGTAGAAATCGCGGATCCGGTAGCTGATATCGAAAATGGACAATACCTACTAGGCTGGACGGTCCGGCCGATGAATGAAGCGGAACTGGCGGCGCTAAATCCTATACCCGACGAAGTGGCGGCGTGGCGGTTGCGCGTGGTGGTGGAACGGGCGGGACTAAAACCCGTTATTGACGCCGTAATCGCTTCCCTGGATCCAGATAATCAGATGGTAGCAAAGGAAGCCTATTACGGCGGAACGACCGTCCGGCGCGATAGCCCGCTTCTGGACGCCGTGATTCAGGTCGCACAGCTTACGACTGAGCAGAAAAACGGGCTTTTTATTCAGGCGGCGAATTTGCCCGGTTGATCGTGGAAAGCTTTTGTAGTTTCTAATCCTCAAATAATAAATCCGGCTGCTGCCGGTTTTTTTTGTCCTACTCCCTTCCTTCCGCTTTCACTTAGTTCGTACCAGGTTAATCCAGCACGACGAATGCTTCACAGATTTTTTAATGGGCCCTGGGCCATTGAGCCTCGGTTGCACGACCGACTAGCACCGCTTGTGGTTCAGGGCAAAGTCGATTTGACGGCGGCTAAGCTGGCACGCGACCGGAAGTCACCCAGGGTGGTCTTCGGCAGTGGGACTGCCCCGTCCGCTCAGACTGACAAGAAGGCTCAGACTGACAGAGTAAAAGCTGCGGTTGGGGCTGCTCAGGCGGCCAGCAGCAAACCCAAATACGTCCCCGTCATTTCGATTATTGGCACCATGACCCGCTACGGGGATATGTGCAGCTACGGGACGGAGGACATTGCCGACTGGATATTGGAAGCGGAAAGCCGGGACGACGTGGCCGGGATGGTGCTGGAGATCGACTCGGGCGGTGGCGAGGTGAATGGTACCGAGCTGCTGGCCGAAGTGGTGCGGCAATGCACCAAGCCCGTGGTGGCCTACGTGACCGGGATGGCCGCCAGTGCGGCCTACTGGGTGGCGGCTGCTACGGACTGGATCGTGATGGAAAGCGCGACGGCTTCGGAGGTTGGCTCCATCGGGGTGCTGGCCATGCACGTGGATATGTCGAAGGCGCTGGAAAAGCAGGGGATGAAGGTGACGATCATCCGGGCAGAAGGCTCGGAGAATAAGGCGCTTTTCAACTCCGTGGAACCGCTCGATGCCAAACTCATCAAAGCCGTGCAAAGTGAGATGAATCCGATGCGGGACGCCTTCGAGGCGTCGGTACGGGCGGATCGTCCGGGCATTTCTGATGCAGTCTTCGAGACGAAGGGTGGGATGTTCAACGCCAGGGCTGCCGTGGAGAACGGCATGGCGGATGAGATCGGCTACCTGGGTAATGCCGTGGCGAAAGTGATGGAGCTGGCGGCTTAGCCCTTCGACTGGTTCGCCAGCCCGGTCCGCTCAGGCGGGGCGGCCCGTGCCGTGACAAATTAGCAACCTTAAATTTTTAACCAATAACGATGGATTTACAACGCAAGACTTTGGGCCAGTTGATGGTAAGCGCCCTGGGCTTCGGTAAGAGTGCCGATGCTGCGAAAGCCGACGTAGAAGCCGATCAGGAGCAGGAAGCTGCCGATGAAGAAGGCGTCGATGATGATGGTGATGACGATGATCAGGCCGATGATGGCGACGAAGCGGAGCAGGAAGAAGCGCATAAAAAAAAGGCTACTGCTGCTGCCAAAACGAAGGCAGCAGCCGGGACGGTGACCCTGACGCTTGCGGACTACAACGCCCTGAAAGCGGAAGCTGGCCAGGTGAAGGCTTTGAAGGCTTCAAATACTTCTTTGAAGACTAAGGCCGCTGCCTGGGATGCTCACCAGAAAGCGATCGGCGGCGTGAGTGCCAAGGCCGACACGACTAACGAAGCTCCCGAGACCGAGGAGAACGCCGAAGCCAAAGAAAT
The DNA here is from genome assembly GCF_014651615.1 of Persicitalea jodogahamensis. Classification (GTDB taxonomy): domain Bacteria; phylum Bacteroidota; class Bacteroidia; order Cytophagales; family Spirosomataceae; genus Persicitalea; species Persicitalea jodogahamensis. Next base: position 2,131,946 of record NZ_BMXF01000001.1, read on the forward strand.
GAAGCGCCTGAGCGAACGCTACAAGGGGATGCTCCCCGAATAAGTTTAACCGAATCGTATCACCCTTTTAATTTTTTAGAAAATGGCAAGTAATGTAGTGGACGTTTCGGCGCTGTCGGAATTCCTAACGAAAGACCGTAAGGACTACGGCAAGATCTTCGGACTGAAGATGGCGGACGGCTTTGCCGCCAAGCAGGATTTTGTGCGCCTGGGCATCAATGAGGAAATCTCGCTGGTGCGCGATGAGCTGGACAACCTGACCCAGCCGGGCCGGACGGGCAGCACTAATTTCTCGACGACGTTCATCCGCCAGAAGGAGCGCATCGGTAAGCTGAAGCCCGCGAAGGTGGACCTGAAGCTGACCGAAGAAGAGCTTTACAAACTACGCGTGTCGTACATCGGCCAGCGTGAGCCAGGTAATCCGCGCGATATCAACAGTCTGCCCGGACGCAACTACCTGATGAACCGCGTGATGATGGGCATCGGCAAGGAGATCAACCGGGCGATCTTCAAAGGCGTGGAAAACCGCGCTACCGGCGTGCAGGGAGGTCTGAACCTGTTCGACGGTCTGGACTTCAAACTCACGGCCGGCTACACGACGGTCGCCAACGGTGGGGTAGGGGACATTCCCGCTGGTAACAAGGTGGCCAACCCCGCGGCTTCGGTCACTGAAGCGAACATCCTGGGCGAATTGAAAAAGATGGTAGAGCTTATTTACAGCTCGGAGACGCTGATTGAGTATCGGGACGAAGATGCTTCGCTGTTTATTCCGCCCATCTGGTACCAGTTCATGGTGAATGCCCTGGATTCGGCGCTGAGCAACGGCTCGCAGGTGGTGAGCAAGAAAGGTGACAACTACGTGTTTAACCTGTTGCCCAACACGGTGATCAAGCCCCGCACGTACATGATCGGCATCAGCAACATGATCTGGTCGCCGAATGGTAACTTCTTCTGGCTGCACCAGGACGTCGATACGGACATTCCCCGCATCAAGTTCCAGGAGGTGGATCGTGACATCAAGATCCTGATCGACTTCGAGTGTAACGTGGATTACGCGGACGGTCGGGTGATCGTGCTCTATAAGTAGACTTTTATTTGGGGGCGATAGTCTGGCGAAAGCCCGGATCGTCCCCAATTTTCATTCATTTTTTATCATTCAATACTATGCCTGGTAAATTCAAAAATCTGAGCTACGTGGCTCGTGGGGCAAGCAACCTGGGGGGAATTGCCCGTTTGGTGGGCTTTGCCGAAAGCGACTTTAACGGTGGCACTGGCTGGCCCAAACGGGAGGACACCGTCACGGGTGAAGTGACCGTAGTGCCGCCCCTGAAAGCAACGGTGGTAGGGGCGGAATTCACGTTCGACCACGGTACCTGCCGGGTCAAATCCTCGAAGAAAGGCGCTCTGGGATACCAGAGCCACGATCACGAGGTGGAAGCGAAGTTTGCGGGGGTGTCGAAGGAGTCGATGCTGGCCCTGGATGCTTTCTTTAACGAGGGTGGCGTGATCGTGGCCTACTACAAGAACGGCAATCGCCGGGTATTTGGGGCGAGCTGGAACCCGCTGGTAATTGAGGAGTCGGACGACTCCGGGGCGAAAGGCGGCGATCAGAACTCGATCAGCTTCAAGGCGAAGGCGATGGACCTGAATTTCCACGCGCCTTTCCTGGCCACTTCGGTGGTGCTGCCCACAGATGCTACGGCAGTGAAGGCGATGCCTTTCACGGTACCTGTGGCTTAACCTGACCAATCGGATGAGCAAGAAAAAAGAGTGGCGTGTCCTGCCGGATTATGACGGCAGGGTCACGCTGGAACAAGAAGAAACTGGTGTAGTGCTTTCGAACTCGCTTTCACAGGAGGTTCTGGCTGACTTGGCTAAGAATCCGATAGCCGCGGGATTCATGGAGCGGACGACCGTAAACGATACTGCAGATGTCAAAGACAAAAATTAAAGCGGCGCTGGGCAAGCTGAACTCAGCCGCCAAAGGTGCCATGTCGGTACTGAACGAAGTAACGGATGGAGCCTTTGAGGGCTCACCGGCCGAAGCGGAACCGACGCGGTTTGCAAACGAAATCAGCCAGCGGCTGCAAAAGCAGCTCGATCACCTGGAAGCGAATGCTAAATATGAAGGCATGAGTGAGGATGAGATCGCGGACCTGCAAGCGACCGAGATGGCCGAAGCTTTGGAAAAATTACAGCTATCGTCGGCGGAGAAGCTGCGTGGATTGAAGCCGGTGGTGGAGTCCTTCGTCCGCCAGGCGGCCCTGTTCGCTCAGGATGACAGTGAAGTTGATGACTTTGATGAAGATCCCGATGGGACGGAAGAGCCGGAGGACTAAGATTTAGCACGGTTGATTATCCTGGAAAGCCTGGCCATTGGTCAGGCTTTTTTTTCGTCCATTGCGTGGGAGGGGCATTTGGCTATATTTGTAACGCTAACAATACGATTGCTTTTTACTGGAGGAATACGCAAGTGGCTATGCTGGAATCAAGGCATGGCCGGTGAGCGTGCGGGTGTAAGTGCCGCATGACTTGTGTATTCCTTTTTAGGTATATCGTGTTGTTAGCAGCGACTCACCGGCTTATATACTTGCCAAATGATCCCTGCTCCCGATGGTTTCCGCGATTTGCGGGCGTACCTGCACGAACGCCGTGTGGATGCAGCCTGGATACGGACGGTACTTGATCAGTACCTGAGCGAATACGAAAATCAGCAGACGGATGTGGATATGGACCTGGATCACCAGGTATTCACCTACCGGGCGATCATTAATGATTTCAAGCACCTTATTGAAGATGATGTCGAAGACGACGACACAGCAAAAGATCCAGCAGACGCAATCGGCGATCAGGCTGCTTGAAATGCAGCTTAGTGCCGGACGGGCGCGGCCGGAGCAGATCGAGCCGCTTCGGGTGGAGCTGGCGGCTTTGCAGAAGATGGCGAATGCGGCCCCTGTGGGGACTTCTACCCATGAGCTGTCGACTGTTAGGAGCCAGAAGGTTTCAGTAAAACCTCCGGTGGTGAAATCATCCAGTGACCGGTTTGCGGATAAGCAGGCCGAGTTGACGGCCGAAGCCAGTAAGCTCAGGAAGGAACAGGCGGAGTTGAGCAATATGCTCCATAAGGTACCGGCGCATCAGGATTGTCCGGAACTGACAGAACGGATCGTAGCCTTGCAAAATGAGATCGAGGGGATCTGGGATGAGAAGAAGTTTATCGAGCGGAATGGCATCGATGCTCAGCCGGTGTTTCGGCCTGAATCCGAACCGTCGATCGTCGTACAAGCGCGGACGCTGGACGACGTGGCTCAGAAGGCCGTGCTGACGACGGAGCTGCAACGGCTGCGGGAGAAACGCTCGAAGCTGACGCGCAAGCTGGGCAATCCTAAGGCGTCGCCGTCGAAGAAGGCGGAGTGGGAGACTGAACTAGCCAAAGTGGGGAGTCAGATCGAACAGATGGTGGGGGAGCGCCACGTTCTCTGAGTATCTGATCATAGTCCTTAACTCAGTTGACCTACCAGGCTCACAAGGCCTAAGCCTTCGGTGATTGGGTACATTGGTCAGTTAGCCAGGTAATGAGCAGGCTAAGGGCGGTGCCAATGAGGACGATGCGGAGAATGGGCCAGAGGGCTTTGAGGAAGGGGTTTTTACATTTGATAAACATACGATTGCATGATTAATGAATTGTTCAAAACCGAGCGGGTCAAGGTGTCCGATCTGGTGCCACACGTTAAGAATCCCCGGAAAATCAAATCTACTGAAAAGCAGCGACTTTGGGAGCGGCTGCAAAAGTTTGGGATGATCGGAATTCCGGTGCGGGATGCTGATAGTACTTTGCTAAGCGGCAATCAGCGTTGTGAGATGTTGGCCAGTAATGGCCTGGGGGATTACGAAATCGACGTCCGTACCGCCGTGCGTAAGCTGACCGAGCAGGAACTGCGGGAGGTGATGATGATTGAGAACAGCCACGCCGGTGAGTTCGATATGGACATGCTGAAGGCGGAGTTTGAGGAGTACGTGGATCTGGACAGTTTCGGGCTGAGCCTCGATGAGCTATCGTCGGACCTGGCGGGGGCGAAGGCTGACGTGGCCACAGAGCAACCTGAGTTACCGATCGTGGCGAAGTTTTCGGAGAAGTACGATGCGATCGTGATCGTCTGCCGGAATGAGATCGACCTGAATCACCTTTCGGAGAAGTTGGGGCTGGATACGAGCCAGTGCTATAAGTCAAGCAAGGTAGGGACGACGCACGTGTTGGAGGGAAAGGCGGTGATTGAAGCTCTGGGGAAATAGGGCTACTTAGGAGCAGGCATCTCATCGAGGTACTGCTTGATCATTTCTGTCTGTTCAATCGTATGAGCTGTCAGGATGATTAATCGTTTCAAATCGGAAATATCTTTGTCTTCCCATCTGCGTAAATAATGAGTTTCATCATTCCCTAGCCAAGTGGCCCTTTTTGCTAATTCAACTAGTGTTGGAAAGTTTTTTAAATTTATATTTATAACATTACCTAAAGCAGCTTTGATAATCGCTTCTTCTTGCTCAGGCATCAGATATATGGCATAATCTTTCAGGAGAAATTCTAATGCTTTACGAAAACCCATACCAGCTATTTCGAATAGCTTATAGTTCTCCGCTGAGTATGATTGAGAATAAATTTTCAGGAATGATTTATAGAAAGGTCTTTGCTCAGCTACTTGTAAGTATGGAGTTAATTCTTCGGGTTGTTTTTTAAATGGTAAATAAAAATAAACACTTGGATTCTGATACAGATATTCTTCAACATTAGGAATGTCATGACATGTCGTAGCGTATTCACAAACTATCAAAAAACAGCTTCTACAATCTATGTTTGGACAAGTAGCTTGAACAATCAAATTTTGTAAGGTATTTGCACTCTTCATCAAAAGCCAATCGAACTCAATACCATTAAATAGAATTGGGACAATTAGATTATTGCAGTGTGGGCAGCTCAATGAATTGTCACTGACATAAAAACCCTTCAAATTTTGAATTTTGGTATATCCCTCCATTTTGTATTTATCTATCCATGAAAGAAGTAAAGATAGTAATTCCCTCACACAAGAGAGCGACCAGGGTAAGGACCACCAGCGCTGTGTATGGTGCGGCTTTGTGCGTGGAAGAGCGCCAGGCAGATCAGTACCGGAAGTGTAATCCGGGCATTGAGATTATCACTCATCCGGATTCGGTGATCGGGCTGACCCGGAAGCGGGATTGGATGATCAAGAACCTGGGCGATATCTTCATGCTTGACGACGACATCGACCATCTGCGCCGGGTGTATGGTGAGCCGGGGGAAGAGCCGATCGTGGACCCTGATGTGGCTTACGATATCGTACAGATGACGGCTCATGCGGCCCGGAAAGCCGGGGCCTTTCTGTATGGCTTCGCGATTTCGCCGAACCCGATTCGGTTTAGTAGTTTGCAGCCGATTCAGCTCAGTGGCTACGTGACGGGCTGCGCCCATGGCGTGCTGTCAGGTTCGAAGCTGTGGTATAACGGCGATATCCATTGCAACGAGGATTTCTGGGTTTCGCTGCTGAATGCCTACCACCATCGACTGATCTTTAAGGATACGCGCTTCTATTGGTCGCAGAAGGACACGTTTGTCAATCGGGGTGGTTTGGCGGAGTTCCGGAACGTGGAGAATGAGGAAAAGGACTTTCTTTTACTCAGGAAGGTGTTTGGCGATGTGGTGGAGTTGCGGAAGTCGACGGGTAAAAGTAACTTGAAGCATCCTTTTCAGAAGGCAGTGAAGCTGCCCTTTTAAAAGCATGATTATTAAACTAACTGATTATAAGTAGCTTAAATGATTTTTTAATAAAATTTTACTTATAAGTAAAATTGCCTACTTTTGCTACCCACCCACCAAATGAACTGTAGACTCATAAAGCTTTCTAAGCTAAGCGGGGACAAAGCGTCAATTTATTCTGTAATCTTAGGTGACGAGCAGGAAACACTCTTTGATAAGTTTTTAAAAGAGAACGCCACAGATTTTAAAGAAGAGGTCCAGGATATCGTCAAGCGTTTGAGATCTATTGCTAAAAATCATGGTGCTAGGGAACAGTATTTTAAAGTAAATGAAGGGAGTCCTGGTGATGGCGTTTGCGCACTATATGATGACCCTGATTCCAATCTAAGACTTTATTGCATCCGTTACGGTCAAGAGCTGATTATTCTAGGCAATGGTGGTTATAAACCGAAGAGTATTAGGGCTTTTCAGGAGGATGACAAACTTACAAAGGAAAATTATTTTCTGAGAGAGCTATCAGGAAAAATTACAGAACGCCTAAAAGATAGTGATTTACGTTATATAAACGGTTATTCAGATTTTGAAGGCGACTTGGAATTTAATGATGATGATTATGAATGATTTAGAAAAAAATAGCGATTCCATACTCGACGACATTTTAGACTCGATTTCTGATGAAGAGTTCGAAATTGCTGATAAAAAAATGAGCATGGCAGCTAAGATTGCTGATGCAATGGAAGATAAAGGATGGAAGCACAAAGATCTTATTGCGGCATTGGGAAAAGGAAGTCCATCGGAGGTTACCAGGTGGCTTTCAGGAACTCATAATTTCACAATGGATACTTTGATCAAATTGGAGAGAGCATTGGAAATCGACCTTCTCAATATTGAAATTGAAGAAGAGAAAGTCTTCTATGGCTTTAATAGACAGGTTTCTGAACAGCAGAGCAACTTCATGTTTGCAAATTTTTACGATTCGAATCAAATTAAGCATGTTGGTGAGAAAATTTACGCAATTCAGCTAATGTCAATTAGAACCGCAGCAGAAGCATGAGTCCTTCCATCCCATCAGAAAATACAGTCACTATTAAAGGAATCGAGATTGTAGATTTTTTATTAAGTCAACCTAAAATTCAATTTCCTCCTAATACACCTTTTCTATTTGATATTAGTATTGAACATCAAGCCTTCAAGGAAGAGAAGTTAATATCGGTACTAACTACAATTGGTGTTTTAACTGATGAATCAAAAATACATCTTGGTAAATTGACAACTATCTGTACTTATAGTGTGACAGGTATAGACGATTTTTTCGAAGGCGTGATCAAAGAATATAGTCTCAAAGAGGAAATAGCTCTGTATTTGAACAGCACATCATACTCAACAACACGGGGGATTATGTATAGCCAATTCCGTGGAACATTTCTGCATAATGCAGTATTGCCAATAATTGCCAATGAAATTTTTTTGACAAGAAATTGAAACTGTATCCACTTTTTTGTAGTAAGCCCTTGACAATCTAGTTGGGGGCTTTTTTTGTGAGCCTTTACATTTACCGTTACACTTCCTTCTCCTACCATCCTCCATGCCAAGCCACTCTCGAGAGTGGCTTTTTTTGTTCTTAATCTCCAAAAAAAACTTTCATTTTCCAGAAAAATAACGATTGGCGGAGTTGTTAATCCGTTCTGTATGAAGATCTTTATATCAGTTAACAATCACATAATCAGTCACTTTTTAATTCTAAGCAAATGGAAAATGTAAGCATGAGTGCAGCGCCGGTAGCGGCAAAAACGAAAGTTCGGAAGTCGAACAAAGTAGCAACCAAACCCCAGGCTGTGGCGGCTCCGGTGGTGGCGGGTGTGAAGAAGCCCAGCAATATGGCGCGGTTCATCGAGGCCACTGGCAAGGGGGAACAGGATTACATCAAATGGGCGACTGAGGTAGGTCAGCGGATGCACATCAATAAGCTGGATGCGCTGGTGTGCGCCAAGTTGGAGGTGTATACGGTGGCTCACCTGGGCAACCTGCCTACGGAGCTGCCGGAGGGTATGCCGGAAAGCGAAGTGGATACTTACCTGGCGGAGCAAAGCGTGAACCCCTGCGAGCTGGTGCGGCTCTGGAAGCAAGTCAAGGCGGACGCTGAGAGTTGGGTCAGTAAGGAGAGCATCCTGAACGAATGGCTGACGGGCGTCAGGAAGGAAGACTTCAACCACTACGGCGACCCCAACCATGCCGCCGACGTCAGCCGCCGCTGGTGGAGCAAGGAAGCAGCTGCGCTGGATGGTCAGCTGGCGGAGATCAACAGCATGGAGCTGCTGAACACGGATGTTACGTTTGAGGATGCGATCGACTTCATCAAGGCGCATCGGCCAGGCGGGTACGTGAATCCGGTGTGGAGCCTGGTGAAGCGCTTGGAGGAGCGGTTCAAGGAGGTGACTACCTTCCGCATCAAAGACTACTACGCGGAACACCTGTTGAAAATGTGCGGGATGGTGACCGCAGCAGATAACGACGACGATCTGCCATTCTGAGAAAAAAGGCCCCGATTGTTCGGGGCCTTTTTTGTTGTACCTCAATCAAAAACTTTATGGGATATATGATGGACGCCCCGCGATCGGTGGGGCCGATGATAAAGATATTGCGTGATATGGGCCAATATCGTTACGACCCCGCGGACGTGTTCCGGGACTGGATCGACTACTCGGTGGGGTGCTTCCTGGTCCACGGTGATCGGGAGATGGCCGAACGGATGCTGGCCAAGTACAAAGCGGACTACGTGCAGCTGGGCAACCTGCTACGGGCCTGGATGGAAGTGATGGATAAGGAAATAGCGGATGACGGACGTTCGTGGTTCGATGCCCTGGGGACGGTGTATGAGTACCTGGCCAGCAGCAGCAAACGGCAGTGGCTGGGGCAGTTCTTTACCCCGCCCGACGTGTGTGACCTGATGACCCAGATCAACACCGATCCTGCCCAGCCGATGCGTGGCAAGCGGATCAATGATCCGGCAGTGGGGAGCGGGCGAACGCTGCTTTCGTTCAATGCTTACCATCCGGGTAATTACGTGTGCGGGGAGGATCTTGATCCGATTTGTGCGAAGATGACGGTGCTGAACATGGCGATGCACGGTTGCCAGGGGCAGGTGTGCTGTCAGGACTCGCTCAGGACGGATGACTGGCGGTTTGGGTATGAGGTGAATCCGCTTCATGCAACGGGCGGGCCGCCCATACCACACCTTTTGCCAATCACGAAAGAGCAGAGTGTGGCCTGGCAGGTGATGCAGTCGCTGGTGCGAGAGGCGGCAGATCGTAAAGCGGAGCCGAAAGTGGTAGTGCCGCCACCGATAGAAGTGAAGCCGAAGGTTGGCCAATTGTCGCTGTTTTGAACATAAAACGACCCGATAAATCCGGGTCGTTTTTTTTATAAAATACTGAAAAATAAAAGGTTGGCGGAGTTGTTAATCCGTTCTGTATGAAGATCTTTATATCAGTTAAGGATCACATAATCAGTCACTTTAATTCTAAGCAAATCATGAAAAAGCAAAATGAAAAATGGCGGTCGCGGCTGCGGATCATCATGCAAAAAGCCTGGGGATTGTTCAGGCATGGCGTGGTCAGTTTCTCGATGTCGCTGCGGTTGTCCTGGTCCATTTCCAAGGGAAAGGTCGATGAATTTCAACTACTCAAAAAACTGGCTAAGCGATGAAGAAGCGCGATTTCAATAAGCTGACACCCATAGAGCAGAAGGCGCTCCGGGAACTGATGGTAGAACAGCCCAACGCCCTTGGCGGGGTGCGACGGGAGCAGAAGAAGGGATACAGCGACCTTCCTCTGTTCAGGAAAGACGATCAGACTTCGCTGTTCTGACAAAGAAAAAACCCGGCTGGCGGGCCGGGTTCAGATCAATCAACCTTTAACAGTTAACTAATTCTAAGCGATGGCAAATGTACAGAAAGTAAGGACAAGAACAATAGGCTACCAACCCCGGCAAAACGTGTGGCGGGAGGTACGCCTGGTACCGGCGCTGCAACTGGCGGGTGTCTGGATGGAGGACGCGGGCTTCGCCCAGGGCGACCAGGTGGAAGTGGTAGTAATGAATGGTGTAATCTCAATCAGGAAAATCTAATGGGTAAATACGATATAACGACGGTGGGCGGCTACGATTTCTTCGTGTGCAGCTCGGCCCTGCAAAAGTGCATCCGCAGGGGAATGGAGGATGAAGCGCTGTTTTGGGCGGTGGAACTGTACTCCTCCGGCTACGGGGAATACGTGTGGAAGCGCCTGCGGATCATGTCAAGTGAGGATGTGGGACTGGCGGAGCCGATGATCTCGTCGGAGATCTGGGCGCTGTATTGCTTGTTCAAGGAACAGGCTAAGAAGAAAGACGATAAGAACGAACCGCAACGGCTGTTCCTCACTCATGCGGTGCTGATGCTCTGCCGGGCGCGGAAGAGTCGCCTGGTAGACTGGGCGCTGCTGTGGGCCTGGCTCACTCACTCATTCCGGAAATTGGAGGTACCGGACTTTGCGTACGACAAGCACAATGAGCGTGGTCGTCAGCTTAAGCGTGGCTGGGGGCATTTCTTCCGGGAAGGGACTCAGTTGGAGAATCACGCGCCGGCTGAGCGAGAGGATGAGTTTCGGGAGCGGGCGAAGAAGGCTATAAATGATCCGAGTGGGATGAGTTTGTTTTGAAATGGAGAGAGTCCCGTTTGGGGCTCTTTTTTTTAATGGGAGAAAATATCTTCTTTAATTTGCTCGTAGGATAGGATTTTTGAAATCAAGGAATACTTTTGTTTTTCTATATCTTGGCTATTGTCTTGTAAGTCTTTCCCTCCAAACGATATTTTATCTGTAGTTAGAATTTCCTCAATGAGCTCTTCGACATCATTTTGATCTTTGACTATGATAAAAGACACGTCTTCTGGGCTAAATGTTATGTTATCGTAAGATTGGGCTTGACTGAACCTAGTATTATTATAATATTCTTTCGCTTCTGCATATAGTTTGTCAGAATCTAAAAAAGGGTTATTATCCAATAATTGATCAATTTCTTTATCGGGTCTTGAATAATGGGGGATAGTCTTCAATTCTTTCGGTATATATCTCCACTCCCGTTCATTGTAAAAATTATAATTTGGGTACTCTTGTCCACGGATAAAATATTTTCCTGTATGAGGCTTTCTAAATAGACGGATCTTTGGGGTAGTCCCAGACAAGATTGTGCCCGCTACCTTTTTTTCAATACCAGCATTTAAAATTTTCAATGTGTCATTCCCATCCTTGATCAAGAAATCAACAAACTCTTTGTTAAACACTTTGCCATCAACATTTATGGGGGCTGCTATATCTGAGAGTAGTTTCAATTGCTCTACCATGTCGGAAATAAGATTGTATGGATACCCTGCTAGTTCAAGATACCATCCAATCAAAGAATGTTCAGTAGAATAAATTATAGGACTCAAATCATTGGCTTTGCCCCATTCCCTCCTTAGTCCAATCCCATAGACACCATAGTCGGGATTAGTATATTTTTCTGCATGATCTTTAATTAAGGCCAATGGTATGTCACAAAAACATACCATTGGGATTGCATAAGAATACTCGTATGGTTCTCCTTCTCTTAATTCTGAATAAATTGTTTCTTCGCAAATTGAGACATTGAATCCATCGCGAATAATGCCCTTCAAGCCCTCGAAGGGAGAAATGTTTTTATGAAGTAAACCTTTTGTGAAATGGAATAAGGAGGATGAACTAAGTGCCATTTGTTTAGAAATTTAGTTTCCGGCAATATACAGAATCGTCCTACTCTCTGCCAAAGTCACGCTGCATCTTGCGGCGTGACTTTATGTTTTTAGGCGCTATGAGTGAGATGGATTTGGCCCCGCTGGGGGATTTCAAGCCCGAAAAGGGCAACCACCGGATGGATAAGTTCAAAGATCACCTGGTGGTGCATGCGGAACTGAACAACCGCGACCAGGAGTACTTTGAGAAAATGAAAAAGGCCTGGTCGTGGGCCACCAAGATGTTCAGCCCGCAAAAGGTGGTGGAGATGCTGCACACCGAATACGGCCATGAGAAAACCCACGCGTACCAGATCCTGCGGGATAGCTACGAGCTGTGGGGCGATGCCTACGAGCTGGACAAACGCGGGGCAGCCAAGATCCTGGTGGAGTCGGCTTACGTGGCTTTGCAAATCGCCGTGCGGGATAAGGATGGCGCCCTGATCCTGAAAGCGGTGAAGGAGCTGCGGGATCTGCAACAGATCGACAAGGCAGAAACGGCCGTGCCACCGGATGTGGCCATGCCAGCGGGTACGCGGGTATACGTGTTCAACGGGTCGGTCAACATGGCCGCGCCCGATTCTCAACCCCCAAACGACGTAGAAGATGGCACGTATAGCGTCGGGTAGGGAGGTGCGGTTGCAGGTCAACCGCGCCCAAGGGCAATTCCTTTGGGCTTTGATGGAGAATCAGGCCGACTTTGAAGGAAAGGACGGCAAGAAGTACCAGACGGGATTCCGGGCGACGTTTAACGGGGGACGTGGCTCGGGCAAGACGAATACGCTCATGCGGCTGCTGGCCGAAGTGGCGTTCGCCTTGCCCCGCTCGAAGGTAGGGTTGGCGTCGATGACGTTCCGGCACGTGCAGGATGTGGTGCTATCGCAGAGCCGGAAGGTGCTGGAAGAGTACGGGCTGTACGAGTATGACCCGAAGTCGCGGCCCTGGGGACACTACACCATCAACCGCCGCCCGCCCGAGGAATGGTGGAAACCGCACGAGGGCATCAACACCTACGAAAACTGCATCTGTTTCAAAAACGGATGTACGATCGTCTTCCTGTCGGCCGACCGTCCCGATACGGCACGGGGCCTGAATTTGGACGTACTACTTATGGATGAGTCTTTCAAGCTGAAAGAGGAGTTCTATAATACGGTGCTTCGGAAAACCGTACGGGCGAACAAGTACCTGTATTCCGATCCGCGGCCTAACCGGAAGGGCTTCAACCATCCGCTGCACTGGTTGATCGCGGACTTCACATCAGCCGCCTGGACGCCCGAGCAGCAGTGGATCTACCGCACGGAGGAACTCATGAAAAAGGACCCCGCGCGGTACTACTTCCAGGAAGCCACGGCCTATGACAACCTGGACAACTTGCCAGGGAACTTCATCGAAACCGAACGTGAGAGCTGCGCGGATGAGCTGACCTTTGAGGTTGAGATCCTGAACCGGCGCGTGGTCAGGCTGAGCAATGCGTATTACGCAGCGCTCAGCACCAACCGGCACACGTATAGTCAGATGTATGACTACCAGTTCGATGACGAGAAGCGGCTGTACGTACACAAGCGCATCGACTACGACCCCACCAAACCCATTGAGGTAAGCTGCGACTTCAATGCGAGGTTTACGTGTATGCTCATTGCTCAGGAGTTTCCGGGAGAATTGAGGTTTCTGGACAACCTGTTCGTGAAGCGGGCCGACACCACGCTCGTGGAAGAAATGGCGCGGCAATTCTGTGATAAGTATAAGGACCACCGGAAGAAAGTCCTGTTCCTCTATGGAGATAGCAGTGGCAAGAAGGGTGACCCAGGTAGGGCCAAAACCCACTACCAACAACTCGTAGCGGTACTACGTAAAAACGGATGGGTCGTGAAAGACTGCGTACAAAATTCCTATCCTCCTTATAAGATCAGGTATCGTGTTGTCAACACTATCCTTGCTGAATCAAAGCCTTCCATTCCTCGTATCCGTATCAATGAGTTAGAGTGCAAGTCGCTACTCATTAGTCTCCAACATGCTCCGATCATTGGCGACTCATTCGAGAAGGACAAGCGAAGCGAACTGGACGAGAAACTGGATCAGCAATACGCAACGCACTTGTCAGATGCTTTCGATTACATCGTGTTCAAGAAATTCGCACGCATCGTGCCCATAACCAGCTCAGGCCGTGGTAAATTGAGGATCGCATCGGCCGCCTGACAGCCCCCTGCATATATTCCATTTTGGCAATTGGCAATTGCCAATTCGATATAGGGCGGGCATGGGCCTGTTAGAGTGCCGGAATCAAAAAGGTATTTTTTGGGCCTAACTGCCAGATTGTGAGAATTGAATGTTTTTCAAACACCGGAATGATGCGGACAGCCAAAAACCGTCCTACTCCAAACCACCTGAGCGGGCTAATCTTGTACCATGCAAACGATTTATGTCAAAGACGTCCGCCGGCAAATTGACCTCTTGACCAGGTTCGAGGATCGTACTTTTTCGATCACTTACCGGAAGAAGGATGGGAGTTACGGCGAGAAACAAAATTGCCGAAACCGCTCTGGCCACATTCAATCGGGGAAGAAGGCGGACTTGCTGAGTGTGCGGCGGGAGAATAGCCGCGCGGGCTACCTGCGGTTTGAGTTTCGCGACCAGGGCGGGCGGTGGCTGAAGCGGGATGTGCTGCTTTGCCTGCTCGTCACTTTCAATGGCTACTTAATTGATCACAGATTTTAATGGCAACTACCAAAATCAAAGTCGGCCGACGCCAGTTCGCGTTCTCGGCGCCGGCTAAAATGGCCGATGAAGGTCAGCGCGATACCACGGGGCCGAAACCCAGCACCGAACGGGCCGTGAAAGTCGGTAGCACCAGCTACAAGTACTACCCCTGGGGTGATAACAACCTGTTGCCCAACGAGCGGGTAAAGTTGCTGCGCTCCAATGGCGACGCCCAGAACCTGGTGCAGGCCCGGATCGACTTCCTCTTTGGCGGGGGCTTCGGATTTTTCAAACACGTGCAAAAGGACGGTCAAACCATCCGGGAGCCGTTCACGAATCAGGCCATCGAGGAGTATCAGAGCGCTTACGGCCTGCCCGATCTGGGCGAGGTGGTGGATCGGATCAATACCGGGCTGGTCGAGACGGGCAACGCGTTTGTCCGGCGTAGCGTGGTGGACAAGCTGCCCATTTATTCACTGAAAGATTCGCTCATCTGCCGGGCGACGCTGGCCGATCCGGTTGTAAAACACTATCTGCTTTGCCCGGACTGGTCGGATCAGGAGTCGGTCGAGAAGAATTGCCAGATCCTGCCGGTCTTCAATCCTGCTAATGCCGACGTACTCGAAACGATGGTTCACCTGCGACCCTACCAGAGCGGCCAACCGTACTATGGGTTTGCCCAGTACTGGGGCGAACAGTCGGTGCATTGGATTGAGGTGATGAACTACATCGCCAAGTCGATGATCGGGACGGTGAAGCATAACAAGAACCTAGCGCACGTGTGCCGCATCGCTTCCCGCTACTTCGACGAGATGGCGGCGGCGGAGATCGACACCGAAAGCCCAGAAGAGCCGGAAGACTTCGAGAAGCAGAAGAACAAGGTGCGCGATAAGTTCTACGAGAACGTCGAAGCCATGTTCTCGGAAAAGAACGACACCGGCCCCCGGATCATCTACGACGAGTGCGACCTGACACCCGATGGCAAGCTGGCCGGATTCATCCAGTTTGAGGAAATCAAGCGGTCGCTCAACGCCAAGGAACTCAGCGAAGCCTACCAGATCGCCCTGCTGGGCTTTGCCAACGCTTCCCGCATCCTGCCCGGACTCTCCGGCGTGTCCGATGGCAACGCCTTGGGCGGCTCGGGCAGTGAACTGAAAGTCTCGGCCAATTTCCAGCAACACTTCCGCACGGCCAGGGAGCGAAAGTTAGTCTGCAGTCTTTTCAACTCCGACGTCAAGAAAGCGCTCAAACTACCCAAAGACGTTTTCGCAGGCTTCCAGGATATTCTGCTGGTGTCCGACGACAAGAACCCCGCGGGCAAAGAGAACAAAACCACGTCGGCCGGTAACGGCTCCGACCCTAAAAAACCTGATAATGCTGCTTAGAGGAGTCCCCGACGTAATCCGTTACCTGGGCCGGGCCGTCATGTCGGCCACCACCGACGAGTTTCTGACGCCCTACATTGAGCTGGCCGAAACGGGCGAACTCACCCGCGCCATCGGCCCGGAGTTCGTGGCGCAGCTGAACACCCAGCTCTCCGACAATACGCTGACCGAAGCCAACCGGGCGGTCTTGCCCTACGTCCAGAAAGTCCTGGCCTGGTACGCCTACCTGCACTACCTGCCCTTTGCCATCGGTAACGACGGCGACAATGGTTTGCAGGAAGTGGGGACCGAATCCACGGCCCCGGTCCGCATTGGTGTGCTGGACAAGCGCCTGCGGGCCACGGAGCGCAACGCCGTGCAGAGTCTGGAATCTTTGCTGCAGTATCTGGAAAGTCGGTCGGCCGATTATCCTACGTACACCAATTCTCCGACCGCAAAGAAGTCACGGAGCCTGTTTGTGTCATCGGCGACGGACATGAGTGCGTTCCTGCCGATCATCAACGAGAACCATCGGCTCTACGTCAACCTGCGGCCCTACATCGAGCTGGCCGAGCGCGATTTTATCCTGCCCCGGTTGGGTCAGGCGCAGTACGCAGACTTGAAAGCGAAGCTCGTTAATCAAACCGCATCGTTAAAAGAGTTGGATCTGGTTACTATCATCGCCCGCGCTTTGGCGCATACGGCTTTCTGGCTGGCTTTGCCCAATCTCCAATTCGAAGTACTTTCTTCCGGCAGCGTCCGGGTGACGTCCGATTTCGACGGCATCTACAACCGCAAGTCCGCCCCGGCCGACACGATCAATGCCCTCGTGGCCACGCAGCAAAGCGAGTCCAAAAAGCACCTGAACGCCCTGACGTCGTTCCTGCGGAAGCATCTCGACGACTACCCGCTCTACGCCGCCAGCACCGCTGCCGAAAGCCAGGTGCCCAACCGCCTACCCGACAATTCCCAGTACGCCAAGGTTTTTAGAATGCGTTAATGGACTACCTAGCCACCATCCAACACCAAGCCCTGGCGCTCACGCGCAACCCCGTCGTCGTGGCGGTCGATCCCGTCGTGCTGCCCGGCGGGCAAAGCCGGGTCGATCTGGCGTATTTCTGCGAATTGTTCGTGCAGAAGTCTTTCCAGTCCGGTCAGTTCGATTCCATTTCGGTGAGCGAAGCCAGCGAAGAACCGCCCACGGCCAGCTCCACCACGTCGGCCGGCGCCTATTTCGAGTTGCAGACCCGCCTCGATGACCTGCTTGTGGCCCGTCCGCCCGTGCTGGGCTCCACCAGCATTGAGGTGTGTGCCGACATGACCCGGCAGTATTACACCACCATCACCCGCAAAAATGCCGGCACCCTGCTCGATACGGAGCAGCGTACTTCCAGTTGGGCCATCAAGGCGGGCATTGCTGAGCGAGACTACGACACCTACCGCGATCTGTTTTTCACGCGTCACATCGGCGGTGGCCGGCGCTTCCTGACCTGGCAGCCCGATAATAAGCTCGTCCGGACGGATCAGCCCGAATGGCTTTACTTCCTGACCAACTTCTCACCAGCTCCGGCCCGGCTGCTGGTCCGGGTGCGGTGTCTGTATGCTGACAATACCCGCGATACTTACACCGCCCTGAGCCTGAACAATGCCAGCTACATGACCGTGTACGCCGTGCCGGTGGGCATGGGTGCACTCGGGCTGAGCACCCGACCCAAAACCGTGATCCGCTACGAGGTCTGGCTCAGCAATGAGTTCGAGGAGATGATTTCGGAGGTCCGCAGCTTCCGGGTCTGGACGGAGCATTTCGAGGAAATCCGCTATCTGCTCTATCAGAATGGCCTGGGGGGCTACGATACCGTGGCTTTCGTGGGCAATCCGGTCGAGAGCGTCAAGGTGAGTCGTCAGCTGGTCGAGCGCTTTGTTGGCCACGACTACCTGCCGACTCTCTCGGAAGAAGTCATCAACGAAGTGACGGGCGAACGGCAGATCACGCTCGTCACCGGCGACCGCATGACGGCCGCGCACCGGACCTACTTCGAGGATCTGCTGCTGTCGCAGGAATTTTACCTGGCCGATGCCACCGACTGGCTGCCGCTCACGCCGACCTTCGACAGCCTGACCACCGACAGCATCGAGGAGTGGCCCATCGGCCGCAGCCTCACGTTTCGCTACGCCAACCCGGTCACGCGATTCAGCCGCCTGCCCAAGATCGCCAAGGAAACCCGCCCCACGGGCTGGCGGCAGTGGAGTACTTCCTGCGAGATCGGGGCCAATGGCCTGCGGTCGGGCCGTCGCATCGTGAACGAGCTGGTCAGGTACTTTCTCGACGATGGTACCAACGTGCGGCCGCTGATCACCAAGGCCAATACGCCCGGTACCGAGGGCTACATTTCGCCCTGGGCCACCGCCGACTGCGACGCGATCACCACGCCCTTCCGGTCGCTGGCCATCAGTCAGTCATCCACCAAGAAGCGGAGCAACTGCGCCAGCGGCAACGTCGGCACGACCTGGACCATCGACGTACCGGCCAATGCCTTCGGTTCGGAGCTGAGCCAGGCCGACGCCGATGCCAAAGCCAAAGCCGCCGCCACGGCGCTCGACACCCAGGAGCTGGCCGATGCGAACGGTGCCTGCATCCTGGCTGCCCCCGTTACCCTGGGCTTGCAGAATTCCACCACCCCCATCGGCGGGCAAAACAGCCCGGTGGTGGCCCTGATCCTCAATGGCGACGAAGTGGTGCCCAATACCGATACCCTGGGCGGCGGCAACATTCGCTACGCCTCCAACGGACTGGCGGCCGGGACATACAGCTTCGATGTCCGCATCCTCTATGCGTCCAGCCCCTTTCAGCAGCTACGGCTCACCATTGCTTCCAAAGGACTGGAATCGCCCGTACTGGCCGGGAATCAGACCTACCGTTTTGCCAATGTCATCGTCAACTGGGGCGATGCGCCCATCATTATTAAGGCCGTGCAGGTATGAGTGTAGTAAGTTACCGGGGAAAGAATTACGTCGCGCCGGATGGCTGGCACGAGTGCAGCCCCCTGCTCTGGGGCTGCCTGGTCCCTTTCTCCCGGCTCCCGGCTGAGCAGATTACCGAGGATATCAAAATGCTGGCCGCGCAGCTCTGGCTGCAAGTTCCGGACAAAGCCTGGCGCAAGTGGCGGCTCGGCCCGGTCGAGTGGGCGATGCTCTGCCAGCAGTTTGAATGGATCTGGACACCGCCTACGGTTCGCCCGTTTGCCGAATTCAAACACGAGGGCATCCTGTACCATGTGTTCGACGAAGATTTTTCGGACAGCTCCGCCCTCGAAACCAGCATGGGGCTGATGGAGTACATGGCCTTTACCCATCCCGACGAACCCGACGTGTCGGCCTTCGAGCGCATCCTGGCCACGTTCTGCCGCCCCACGCGGCCCGACCTGGCCCGTTTTCGCGACTCTGATGACTGGAACGGTGATGTCCGTAAGCCTTACAACGAGATCGAAGCGGGCTACCGTGCCGCCGCCCTGGTCCGGCTGCCCGAACCCCTCCGGCTGGCCTTGTTCGACTACTTCGAGCGATCGGCCAAGGCCTTCCTCCATCAGTACGATCGGATTTTTGGCGGCGACCCCAGCGAGGAACCCCGCTACCCCGATGGCCGGGGCTGGCTGATGCTGCTGAAAAACGTGGCCAAGGATGGCCATTTCGGCAACTTCGACCAGGTGGGCCGACAACCCGCGCACCTGGTGTGGGCGGCCATGCTCGACGACGTACTGATTCAGGAAGAAATCGCGAACCAACAGGAAGAAACCAGCTATGAGTAAAATGCCCGCCCCGCTCGACATCAAAGACCTGCTGGGTCTGGAAGCCTTTTTCGAGGCCACGGCTGCCCACCTGGGCGTGGCCGACGATTACTATTTTGTCTCGTCGGGTGAAGAAGGTAGCCAGGAAATCCAGCACCTTTTCGAGAAAAGCATCGTCCCCAACCAGCGCGTCATGCTGGCCCAGGTAGCCGAAACGCCGCTGACCGACAACAGCGCCGGACTCACCCGGGCGACTTTCGCCAGTAGCGTGATGATCCTAGAAAAAATGGGGGGTAGTGCCCTGACGGCCAAGGTTAAGCTGGAAGCCCGCAACCGTACCTGGTTGAAGATGCTGCGGCTGATCGGCTTCGTGCGCGAGTGCGCAGAGTGGACCGCCGCCCATGCCACCGAGGACGATGAAGTGGAATTTACCATCTACCAGGATCGCCTCCTGCCCCTAGGCCGCATCGCCAACGCCAACGTACAGGGCTGGCTCATCGACATCGACATTACCATCCCGGTGAATGATTTAATGTACAACCTAAACGACTAAACCCTAAACATCTAAACAACAAATGGATGTTACCGAAGAAATAGCCAAACGCTTCGAAGGAGAAGTCGTCGATGCCTGTGACCGCATTTTCAGCGAGGGCGTGCGCCAGATGCGCTACGATATGGAGCAGGCGGGCGTGGTACTGACCGAGGAGCTGAAACGCTCGCTGTACTCGGAGCGCACCTTCGTGACCGGCCAGCTCGAAGCGCAGTTCCGCATGGGGATGCGTGGCTACGGGCGCTTTAAGGACATGAAGAAAGTCATCTACTCCAAATTTCCAGACGTGGATGGCCTGATCGACTTCATCGAGGGCGTGGGTGTCGAAAAATTCATCAATAATGACACTGTCACGATTGGTGCCAAATCTGTGACACTATTCGTGCCAGGCTATTTTATCAACTCCCGTCGACGCGTAGCGCTTACTGTTGAGCGGGCCACGACCCGATTGGTCTATGCCTTCGGACGTGACCGTTTGATAAGAAACACCATCAAACGCTCGAAGAATCCTTTCTATAATGTTAACAAGGGCAATATCTACAACGACATTGCGAAGTACCTGATGGAGAAGCTACCCGCGGATATGATGGAGGCTTTGAAGGAGTACTACGAGAAGCCGTTTTTTGGGAAGGGGGACTGGTGGGAGTGAAAAATTAAAAAGGAAGACCATCATCTTCACAGCCTTTTAATTTTTCTTCGATATCAACTAAAAGATTAGCAATACACTCTTTTAAGGCTACATTAAACGATTGTTCTTTTAATACTTTTGATTTGAAATCATTGAAAGTATATAATTGATAACATATTGCGTCCGAGTCAGTATCGGCTATATACTTTTCAATATTTTCAAAAACAGGAACTATGAAATCGTCACTATATTTATTGAGTATAGGAAGGTGTTTTAATAAATTCTTATTAGAATTTAGCGAAAGCCTAAGTGATCCATCTATAAAAAAACCAGTAAAAATATTGATTTTAAATTTTTCTATAAAATTGAAATTTTGCATATAAGTTAAAAGTATCGAAGCTTCAAAGTTATTTTCTATTGCACTTCTTCCAAGTAGAATTCCAATTTTAATATTAGATTTTTCACTATTAGAGTTAATGAAATTAACCCCTTTCTCTGTTTTTAAGAAATTGATAGCATCATTTTGTTCATAAAAGTTTGTATGATCTAAAAGGTAGAGAATTCGATCACTTAATTTTTCATTATTATTATAAATGTCGCAAACATTTACAAAAGCAGATTTATCTAAAATAGACTCAATAATTTTAGAATGAGAAATGCTAATAGATTTAGAGTTAAATATTGAGGATATCGCCGATTTAAGATGGGTATTTCCAGCAAAGGAGTCAGGTGATAAGTAGTTGATTAAAATATCTTTCACTCGTTCAGGTAACATCGGCCATGTTTTTTCATTTGTAAAACCGATCCAACATTCGAATGGGTAAAGTTTTGCCTCTTTCTCCATATTCCACGGATCATTTTTTAAATTATAACCTTCTAAGAACAGGATGCTTGAGCTGATATTACTCAACTTAAATAAAATCCATGAATCATAATTTGTCTGTTTTAATAAATTTATAATTTTAATTTGAATCTGATTAAAAGTGTATTGATATCTAAATTTAGGTATTTTTATTAAAGTATTGTTAGTGTATTGTCTTATAGAATTAACATCATTTGTAATGAAATATGGATAATTGGTTATTGAATCAATTACTTCGTCAATCATCCCTTTGTCAAAAGTTAAATCTTTACCAAGCGTAATCGCTATTCCTAATTCAATTGCATGAATTATTTCTGAATTTGTTGGTGTTGTATTGTATGGGTGTGCACAAATACACCGTTGAGTCCAAATGTATGATAGTTTATCTTTCTCTTCCTTGCTAATTAAACCACAAGCTAATGCCTGATCTAAAATTAATATATCTGTCGACTTTCCGTTACTTTCGAAACCTTCAATTTTTGTAACTGATAAGTTGGCTAAGTTGTGATTTAAGTTAGCTAGTTGAAATAACTTACGCTTCAACGATTCAATAATTGAAATCCATATCATGATATAACAAGCTCTATGCAAACCATGAATGTAGCATTGTAAAGCTTCTTCGAATATTTTATAATCCGCTTTATCAGGAACTTGGTCAAGGTAGTTTTTTGAAACTTGTTCGATGCCCATAGTAGTTTTTTGTGAGTTGATACTTTTGATCATAAGGAAAGGCATTTTCCTTTCTACTAAATTATAACCCTGATCTATGGTTCTAATCCGTGGTGTGTACCCATAAACCTCCTTCAAACCCTAACAATCCCGTCCTATTCTCCGAAAAAGGTACGCTGCATATTCGTAGCGTACCTTTTTCTGTTAACGGATGCAATTAGTCGAAAACTCGGTCTGGAACCTGGACATCAACGGCAAGCCCGCCATTTATATCTAAAATCTCCTCTTCCTGTTAATCTTCCACCTACTTCAAGTGGATGCATCTGTTCACCTATTCAGCGCGATCGTCGCTTGTTATTCTTCTTAGCAAAGGGTAAGGGATGAGTGAAGTTTCTAAGGTTTTCCATATTGGGCTTTTCGTTCTTCTTGCCAGCCCCCCTAAATCCAGAAAGTATATTATCAAAGCCACCGATAATGCCGATAAAAAGAGCAATACTTAGAGCAACCTCGATCATTGCAACACACATTGGGGACTTACCAACAGCTACTATTTCGCCATACCCTACTGTTGTTAAAGTCATAAAGCTGTAATAAAAGAAATCAAAATACATACGTTCATTATTTTCAGAAATGCCTGTAAAGTAATTTGAGTCAAACCAATAGCAGAAATAGTAATCAATAGCAAAGGAAATTGTAATCAAGAGCATCACTGGCAAGACCTGTCCTATAAATTTATAGTACTTCCAAAGGTCATCTTTATCCTCTCTTAAAATAATGATCACATAATTGAAAAAAAGCAATGATTTTGTGAGAGAGGCAACGACTATTACAAGGCTACTGCCAGAACTATGCCAATGTTCCTTTGATAGGCCTATTTGAGAAGGACTCCATCCAAGAGTTAAGTAAGCATATAATGGAGTGAAGGTTATACCTACTATTACCGCTAAGACATGCCACCATTTAAGAGAGGTATATGCTAATAATTGAGCGAGACTTGTTATCTCAATCGACTCTCGATTATCATGTGATTTTTCTTGCTTTTCCATAACCCATTTATAAGTAGATCTTCCAGGTGAAATTATAAATTGACAATTTAACACGGATTGTGTGATTTTCCCGTCCTACCCCAGCCAAAAGGTACGCTGCATCTTCGTAGCGTACCTTTTTCTGTTTACGGATGCAACTCGTCGAAAACTCGGTCTGGAACCTGGACATCAACGGCAAACCCGCCCTGAATGCCCTGGGGGAGCTGGAACAAAAACTCGCAGACACCAAAAAAGCGCAGGCTGACCTGCAACGTGGCACCAAAGAGTGGGCCGAAAGCCAGAAGGAGATCAAGGCGTTGGAAGCCGAGATCAAGAACGTCCGCGAAACGATGGGCCAGGCGGGCATGACGGTGAAGCAGCTGGAAGGCTACGCCCGGCAGCTTAACAAGGAACTCAAAGACCTTACGCCCGGCACGGAGGAGTACATTAAAAAGACCGAGGAGTTAAAGGAGGTCAATACCCGGCTATCCAATGTCAGGAAAGACGTAAGGGCCGTGGCCGACGAAGCCGATGGCTCCAAGGGCGTGTGGTCCAACCTGAAACAGTGGATCATGGGGGCCTTTGTGATGACGATCGTGTACGAGGCGGGCCGCATAATCGCCCAATTCGTCGGCGATGCCGTCGAGAACTTCAAGAAATTCGACTCCGCCGCCAAAGAACTCTCGGCCAATACCAAAATCACCGGCAGCGAGCTGGAATACCTGAAAGACCAGGCCAAATCCCTCGGTCCGCAGATGGGCAAGACCGGCGACGAAATGCTGGCTGCCTACCAGCTGATGGGTTCGGCCAAATCGGACCTGACCGAAAACGCCGCCGCCCTGGCCGGCGTCACCAAGGAAGCCATCATTCTGAGCCAGGCGGGCAAGATCGAACTCGCGCCGGCCACGGAGCTGATGGCGGGTGCGCTCAACCAGTTCAACGCGCCGGCCAGCGACGCCGGGCGTTTCATCAACGCCATCGCGGCGGGTGCCCAGGTCGGCTCCGCCGAAATCGCCGACATGACCAGCTCCTTGAAGGCATCAGGTACCGTGGCCAATGCCGCTAACGTCAGTTTCGAGCAGACGAACGGCGCCCTGCAATCGCTCTCGACGATCAACATCAAGGGCGAGCAGGCGGGTACCATGTTCCGGAACACGCTCATCAAACTGATGTCGTCGGCCGACGATCTCAACCCGCAGATCGTCGGGCTGGACCAATCGCTGGAAAATCTAGCCAAGCGCAACCTCACGACCGCCGAACTGGCCAAGATGTTCGGCACCGAGAACGTCGTAGCCGCCCAGCACCTGATGAATCACCGCGAGCAGGTGAAGGAATTTACGGCGGCGCTCACCGGCACGGACGAAGCCTACAAAATGGCGGCGACCAACAACGACACGCTGGAATTCAAGCAGAAGCAGTCGGAGGCCACCACGGCCAATCTGGGCGTGGCCCTGGGCGAAAAACTCAGCCCCTTCATCATCAAGGCCTACGACGCCTGGGGCGTGTTTCAGTCGGCCATGGGCGACGTCATCGAGGGCAGTACGCCGCTATTCGATGCCTTCATGATGCTGTGGGACGTGCTGAGCAACTTGTTCGGCAGCGTCGGCAAAGTGATTGCCGTCTTCTTCGGACTCGACGAAAAGACCGACAAAACCAAAACCGTGATGCAGGTCCTCACGGTAGTTTTCGGCATCGTGGCGGCGGCTGCCGGCACGCTCGTCGGTGTGTTGCAGCTCATCATCGACGGGCTGCTCTTCCTGGATGGCAAGATCACCTTCGACCAGCTGAAGAACAACGCCACCAATACGTTCAATACGATTAAGAACGGGCTGAAATCGACCTTCGTCGATCAGTTCAAGGAAATCGAAGCGCCGGCCGTCGCCGCCCAGAAAGACCTGGCCCAAAAGCAGGGAGCCGCCCGGGCCGACGAAGAAAAGAAGACCATCGACGCGATCGTCAACAACGAGGTAGGTACCCACGCCAGGGGCTTGACCAAAAAAGAGGAAGCGGCCCAGAAACACCGGGAAGCCGAAGAAGCCAAGGCTAAGAAAGCCGCCGAAAAAGAGGAAGCCGACCGCGTAGCTGCCAACGAGAAGGCCAACAAGGAGATCGAACGCGCCGCCATTGCGGCCATCACCGACGAAACGGCCCGCAAAAAAGCCCAGCTTGAATTCGAGCTGAACGAGAAGCTGGCTGCCAACACCAAGTCGAAGGCCGACGACCTAACCAAGGTACTTTACGAAATCGCACTCCGGGAGAAGTTCAAGACCGAAACCGAGAAGCTGGAAGCCGACGCCCGGACGAAGGCGGTAGCCGAAGAGAAAAAGAAGCTCGACGAAATCAGTAAGCTGGAAGAAGCCGCCCGCACCGAACGGCAAAACCGCGAGTACGCCACCAGCAAGGCTGTGCTGGAAAATGCGCTGAGCAACGAAAAACTTAGCATCAGCCAGCGGCAAAAATTGAAGCTGGACCTGATCGAGTTGGAGCGCCAGAACGAGCTGCGGAAAATCGAGGAGATTGCCCAGAAGGAACGGGCGAAGGCCATCGAGACCAGCAACCAGCTCATCAAGCTGGCCGGGGACGATGCCGAGAAAAAGAAGCAGATCCTCAATGAGCTGGACGCGACTACGCGCGGCATCGACGCCAAACTGGTGGCCGACAAAACCGCCACCAACAATAAGTACAACGCCGACACCAAAGCCGCCGAGCAGAAAAGCCTGGAAGAGCGCAAGGCCAACCAGGAAAGCTGGTTCAACGCCATCAAATCACTCATGTCCGGCGACCTAGCCAGCTTCACCGACTTCCTGTCGAAAAAGCTGATGGGGGAGAAGGAGATGAACCAGGAGCGCCTGAAAAGCTGGGCTACCAAAGGAGCGGAAATTCTGGATATCGTCGGCAAGGGCATCGAGGTGATGCAGCAGCTCAACCAGAAGTACCTGGAAAGCCAGATCGACAAAAACAACAAAGAGCGCAATGATAAGATACTGAAACTCCAACAGCAGTATCAGAAGGGGATTATCGACAAGGCGACCTACGAAACGGGCATCAAGAACATCAACGAGCAGGCCGATGAAAAGGAGAAGCAGTTGAAGATACGCGCCTGGAAACGCGACCAGGCCGGACAAATCGCGATGGCCGTCGTCAACGGAGCCGCCGCCGCCCTGAAATCTCTGGCAACTATGGGCTGGCCGCTCGGCCTGGTGGGAGTGGCAGCGGCTGCCGCAACCACCATTGCCCAGATCGCCCTGATCAAGCGCCAGTCGCCGCCTACGTTTGCTTCGGGCGGTAAGATCCGCAACGCCGGGGTTCCGGACGGTCCCGGCCACGGCAGCAGCTACGGCCAGTCGGGTATTTCGATGATCCGGCGCGACACCGGCGAGGAAGTCGGCGAAATGGAGGGCGGGGAGCCGGTGATGATCCTGTCCAAAAACACTTACCGGAACAACCGGAAGATGATCGATAAGCTGCTGCACTCCTCGCTGCATCGCAATGGTGCGCCCGTGTACGCCGAACAGGGAGCTTTGATGGATTCAAACGGCGGCTCGTACCAAAATATGCTCTATGGCAAAATGTACCGGGAGGGGCTGGATGGTAGCTACGACGAAGACCTTGGCTGGCAGGAAGACAACCGCCAGGAGGGCAGCGGTAACACCAGCATGGGCGCCCCATCCAATGCCAATACCTACGACGATTACGGTTACGGCGGCTACGAAAGCGGGGGCGGTGGTTTTGATGCCGGGGTCGATTTTGGCGGCGGCGATTGGGGCGGCGATGCTTACAACGGTAACGATTACCAGGATGTAGGGGCCGCTCAGGGCAGCGTCGATGCCGCCAACGCCCAGATCGCCAAGAGCCAGCAGCTGATGGAGAAAATCGTGAAAAACACGGAGATCACCGCCGAAGCCATCCGTACCCTCTCAGACATCACGGTCAATATGTCGGGCAAGATCGACGGCCTGGTGGGCGCGACGTACAGCGTGGCCGACGCCTCCAACCGCGCCGCCGATGCGGGCTACCAGGCCGCTGCCGCCAGCAACCGCGCGGCCGATGCAGCGGCGATGGGGAAACAGCATGACGCTTAGCTTCGTCTTCGCTCAGCTTGACAATAATATCAGGGTGATAAATGATAGTTGATAATGAAAAAATCTGTTGAGTTTCGGTTGGATGGGGTACCGCTTTATTTGGCGCCCCGCACGGGTTTTGTCCTGGAAAGGTATAATCCGCTGTTTGATTTTGGTCAGGTACGCGGGTCGAAGGTGTATCGGTTCACGGTGCCGTACTGCCCGGTCAACAACCGGCTTTTCCAGTACGCCGCCGATCCGCAGGCCGTGGCCCGGCCGCGCAAGTACTTCACCGAGCAGTACGCCGATGGCGACCTAGTGGAGCGGGGATTCACTTTCCTGCAAGGGGTCAAGCCCGAAGGCTACGAGATCAGCTTTGGTAGCAGCTTCGGCGATTTCTTCGGCGACCTGCGCGACGTGCCGCTCAACCTGATCCCGTTTGGCTCCGAAGCCTTGCCCGCCGATCATAAGGACATCGTTCCGGAAAAAGTCGTGGCCGGCCGCACGGTCTATACCCTGCCTACCATCCTCAATGCACAGTTCTACGGCACCACGCCGCCCAGCGGATTCAGCGGTCGCATGAATGACTACATCCTGGCGGACGGCTACCTGGCTACGGCTCCACGGGTGCCTATGCTCAACCTGCACTGGGTATTGCGCCGCCTGGGCGAAATCGTCGGCTGCACGTTCCAGGGCGAGTTCATGGACGATCCGGCCGCGCAGCGCCTGCTCATCTACAACACCTTTGCGCTCGACGGCAGCACCGTGCTGGAATACCGCAACCACCTGCCCGCCGACCTCACACCCCGCTCTCTGCTGCTGGCGCTCACGTTGCCACCCTTCGGGATCAGTGCTTTCTACGACGTCCACCGCCGCACGATCACGCTCCGCTATTCCGAAAGCGGCCTGGCCACGCCGACCCGGCTCAACCTGACCGACCGCACCCAGCCCAACCTCGCTCCCGGCACCGTCATCGACCGCCGCCTCGAACTGGACTGGGAACTCGACAGCGACGACGGCCTGATGAAAACCACGCCCGCCGCCGTAGCCAAATACACCGCGCCGGCTACGGATGATTCGACGCTTTTCCCGCTGAAAGGAAAGTTCAGCACCCTGCTCATGGACGGCGCGACCGGCCTGCCCATCACGGAGCAGGTCGGGATCAGCCCGATCAACGGCCAGCTCGACAAGAAATTCAAACCCCGGCTGCTGTATTGGGAAGGCGTGGTCGGTGGCGTACCCAGGGCCAGTACAGCCTACGGTAACCAGTCGCTCAGCTTCGTAGGGCCCAACAATCTGCGGGATACATTCTGGAAGCGCTACGATTCATTCCGCCTGCGAACTTTCCCGGTTCAGCTGAGCGTGGCCCTCACCGCTGGCCAGCTGGCCCGGCTGGATTTCCACCGGCGAGCGGGCGAAGAAGTAGCCGTCCACGTGCGCGGACTCGACTATTATCTGTCAGGGTTGAAAGCACCGCTTCCCCTGGGCGGATACTGCACGCTCGACGCCTGGCGCCGCTGAGTTTTCGTCCTATTACCGGAGGTCCGAAAGGGTGAGTTTTGAACTGCTTTACACAAGTCGGTTCATTTCTCACCTTATTTTTTCTCATGAAAAAGCTATTGTCGGCCTGTCTGTTTTTTGCCTTCTGTCTGCCGTTTGCCCGTGGGCAAACCATCACCTTTCCGCCTGGCAAACTTGCCAGCGAAGAATATGTGCAGCACTACGTCGATTCGGTATTACAGGCCAAGCCGGTCGTTCAGGTACCGCCCGTCATCACCCTGCCGGCACCGCCTACGCTCCAACCCTGCAAGGCCGGGCCTGAAATCAGAACTATAACCAGTGTCACGGAGCAATCGCTCGTCCTGGTTTTCCACGGTGAAGAAGTCCACGGAATGGATTTCGAGATTCTGAAAAACGGTGCTGTACAACGTGCCGGCAAGCTCGAACCCAAGTCTAATACGCTGACTTTGGGATATGAAAGCCTGTCGGGCGGCACTTACTCGCTGCGCCTGATCGGCAACACCTGTCTGGGATCGAGTGAGCCGCGTGAATTCACGATCGAGAAGTTTTCTGGCCAGGTCAATCCGCCCAAAATACCAGTACCCGATCCGGGGAGAGCAGATCAAACCGTACAGCCAGTACTGCTCAGCAAGTCGCATCCTTATATACTTGATGTCACGATCACCGGCACCAGCGAAAACTGGCTGATCAGTGATGTAAGTACTTTCCAGCTCCGGGAGGGCTACGAGTTTCTGTACCTGGTCAATAACGATATCGTCCGGACGAGCCAGAACCTGACGAACTACCACTACGCTGGCAACACGCCCGTCCGCATCCAGAAGCATCCGATCAAGAAAGGCGCCGAGAGTCTGGCCCGGTGGGACATGAACGCCCAGCCTGGCAGCTGGTTCGATAAGGATGCTTCCTACGCCTTCGGTCCGATCAGCGACGTCGGCGGCGTCACGGCCTACTATTTTAAAGGTGGCTGGCTCCCGCAGTCGCAGGATCTGGCTTGGGTGAATCCTGTGCCGGCTGGCTGGCAGCCCAAGGATTACAGCACCTGGCCAGAGTCATCGCCCGCGATCACGCTGCCAGCCAACAAGGTCTATGTGCAGGCTCCCCACACCGAGGGCCAGACCATCTCGCAGTTGCTTCGCCTGGGCGTAACTCACTACTCCCAGAAGTGGCGGACCAAAGAGGCGGGATTGCCAGCCGATCGCGTTTACAACGATGTTCCCCAGACCCGCACCCTGCTCAACCTGAGTATGAATGGGAATCAATGGGTCAAGTCATTCAGCGATGATCATATCCGGGCAGCCGCACGACGGATCGAGATCATGCCCGTCATGGTCAACGAGACCATGGAAGGCGACGACTGGATTCCCCAGGACAACCGTTCGTGGGGCATATTCTACGATGAGCTGGGCAACCGAATTCCGAGGGATGGCAAGCGGCGCTACCTGAGCCATAACTACTACGACATTCTGCCGAATGAATACTCGACAGCCAACAAGAAGTTGACGGATTTGCGCTGGGTGTACAATACTCCCGCCCGAAACTTGCCGCGTGGCGTATTCAGCGGCACGCTCAAAAGCACAAACACCCACATGACCGGGTGGTACAAGAATGCTCCGGACGAAACGACCTACGTCTACAAGCGCCTGTACAACATGCAGGTCAGCAGGAAGCTGGGGCTGTTTACCGGCGTGTTCATTTTTCCGGTGCACGAATGGCTTCCGGGATTCAGCTGGCAGGTGGAGGTGGCCAGCCCGGCCGGAAAGTTCAGTCGCTCCGACAAAGCGCCGCTCTCGCCGTCTGAACTCGTGACGGCCGCATTCCTCGGTCTGGATGAAGGCGATATCGCCATAGTGTGGGATACTGATTTTTGGCTGAGCAAGAACCCTGCCGACCAGAAAGTGAGCTGGATGGGTACCGGGAAAGATCGCTGGGAAGGGCCTGGAGAATTCCCCTACAAATCAAACGGAGCGGGTTTCGGCGGCTACCCGCAGTGGACTTATGACGTCTTTCATTTTGGCGTGCTGCTGTACAGCCATACCAGCGCGGCCACCGATGGCGGCGAAAGCCACTATGCGTCCTTCCGCATCGATGGCGGCAGCTGGATCACCCCCCGTCTGGACGGCTCCGACGTGCTGGATGCCTGGGATCAAAAACGGGGGCTGGCGAAAGTGACGAAGAAAGGGAAGGTCGTCACGATCAGCTACGTCAACCCCGCCGCCGATAACCAGCCGCACTCGATCGAGATCCGCGACCCGGATAATGCTAGTCGCACCTGGCGGGGAACGGTGTTCGGCGATGTGATTCATTCCGTTAACCTGAGTATATGAAAACGCTTCGCTTGCTGCTGCTGCTGACGCTGTTCAGCCTGCTGACCGACTGCCGCACCCTGCACACGGTGGCCACCCGCGCCGACAGCACCGTCTACCGCTCGGCCGACTCGGGAGAGCAGTGGCAGCGCGAGATCATCCGTGAGTACCTGCCCGGCCAAATACTGTATGACACGCTGTGGCGCTACGATACCCTGCACGTGCCACAGATCGTCCGCGTTCCGGCGCCCTATCCCGTCCGGGAGATCATCCGCGAATCGGCCGCCCGGCAACAAAGCCAGACTGAAGAGAAACAAGTGCAAACCCAAACCCGCGAGAAGGACGCCCACATGCCGGTGATGATGCAGGCTATGATGCTGCTCTGCGCAAGTGCCGTCTTCGTGGCGATCGGTATGGCAGCTATAATCTTACTGAAAAAATGAACCTACTAATTCTGGCTCAGGCCATGCAGGATAAAGTGATTGCCCAGGGCTTCGACCTGGCCCGCGACGTGACGCCGGCCTCGATGGCTGGCTACGCCTTCGCGGTGATCGTGCTGGTGGTGGGCCTGTACGTCTTTTTTAAGCTCTACGCCAAGGAGAAGGACTACAACAAGGAAGTGACCAAAGCAATGGGCGACTTCAACCAGAAGTCGCTGGAAGTGCTCGTGTCGGTGAAGGGACGCCTGGACGATCAGCAACGCATGGGCGACAACATCACCGAGATCCGCCACCACATGGACTCGCTGGGCAGCAAGTTCGACGCCCTGAGCCAGAAACTCGACCGCACCAGCTGATGGGCGGGCTGTTGGCCACGCTGCTGGCCCTGCATTTCTCACTGGCCATCCTCCTTTATCTAGCATTCAACAATGGAAATCCTGCAAAAACGCGTGAAGCGTGGGAAGAATAGTACCCTGTCGATACTATATGTCAACGGCAAAAAACATGGCTTTGTGGTGGAAGACAAAGACCGCGACCTGCATTCCGGTATGACGCTCGCTGAGCTCATAGCGATAAAAGTCCACTCCGAGACAGCCATTCCGACCGGGCGGTACCAGGTGGGGAAACGCTACTCGCCCAAGTTCAAGCGGTGGCTGCCCTGGCTGCTGGACGTGCTGGGTTTCCAGTTTATCTACTGTCACCCAGGCAACTGGATCAAGGACACGCAGGGTTGTCTGCTGCCTGGGCTGAGCTGGGGCTACGAGAGCGGCGAGTACTGCGTGCGGCAGAGCCGGGCCTGCTTCGAGCCGCTTTGGAAGGAGATCGAGGCAGCTCTGGGAGCTGGTGAGGAAGTTTGGTGGACTATTGTCGCTGTATACGAGGATGGAGCGGGGCGGTTGCTAGTTTAGTGTTAGTCTTTTTCTGGATCTGGAAAAATGTCGAGAGCGTCCTGATCCAGAAAAAGCCCTAGGTCACGCAGGTAAATATCAGTTGTACTGATGTCCTTATGCCGGCACTGTACCTGTACGAGTTTGATATCTTTGGTGGCTTGGTATAATTTGATCACCCCGGTGTGCTTCCAGCCGTACAAGTCATAATCCTGGTCGGTGAATCCTGCTAACTGCAGGATTTTTTTATTATGCTCCCAAAAGTATTTGTCATTGACTGGCTGCGGTCCCGGTTCCCCCTTTTTCGAAAATACATAATAACCGGGCGGGTAGGAGCGGAGTTTATATTCCACGATCAGATCCTCTAAACCCTTGGGTATCCTTACGTGCTCCGAATTATTATTCTTGGCCAGATCGCCCGGAATAATGAGTGTACGCTTTAAGATGTGCTTGATTTGTAATTTTTGGGCTTCTTCGCGTGGCCGAAGAAAGCAGAAGTATATAAAATTGACGAAAAGCCACAGTTGCCGATCCTGTACCTGGCGAAGGCAAATGTTTTTGTACTCGCGAACTTGCCAGGGTACATACGGAATGTGTTGGGTTCGTCCGCCTTTACGCTTCTTGACTTTCAAAAATGGATTTTCAGAAATGATCTCCCGCCCAATCAGCATAGCCCACATTCCACGCATGGTTCCTATAATATTGCTGTAGGTCTTTTTGGCCATGCCAATTTTCCCTGTTTTCGGAGACTTTCGCCGGTCCAGGTAGTCTGAAAAATCAAAGACGTCCTGTAAATCGAACTCATTCAGTGGCAACTTTTCCAGATCGGCTTCTTTCAACCAGACAGAAAATGCCCGTAAATCCTTCTTATACGTCTTGATGGTGTTCTTTCCGACTTCCTTTTCCTTAGCACTCAGGTAAAAGGCAACCGCCTTTTCCATCGCCATCGACGGGCTAACCTCCGGCTCAACATAGGGTATCGGTTCGACGACAGCGCCGGCTTTCAGTTCGGCATTAATTGCCTCAATTATGATTTTGGCCTGAGCATAGCGCTCCTTTGCTGTAGGGTGGTTTATGACCACACGCTTTCTGATCAGCTTGCCCTTTTGCTCGGACCAAGCGTAATAGTTAATGTACCATTTTTTGGATAGGTCCCCTTTTGAGTCGGATAAGAACGCCTCTCGAAAAGGGTATTTTTCTAAGAATGATGGCATGGAAAGACCCAATGTATCGATGAGCAGCTGGCACTTATTTGGCACCAAGGCATGTTTTCTACGCGAAAAGCGGCCCGAACCTATTGGTTCTGAGCCGCTTACGTGTTGCAGAGGAAGAGGGATTCGAACCCCCGGTGGGTTGCCCCACAACAGTTTTCAAGACTGCCGCATTCGACCACTCTGCCATTCCTCTTCGGGTCAAACTAGGCTGCAAAATTAAGCATCATTTCCATTCTGTCAATACTTTTATCAGAAAAAATCTTTCGATGCCGCTTCTCTACGCATAAAACCCTAGTTTTGTGCTGTGTCGCTGCATATTTAATTATCAACTTTCAACGCTCCACTACTAAATGAAGTCTGAAATAAACGACGGCAACGCCATCCCCACCGTCGAAACCGCCCGCAAACTTGGTGTATTACCCGAAGAATTCGCCCGAATCGAAGAAATTCTGGGCCGCACGCCCAACTTCACCGAGCTGAGTATATTCTCCGTAATGTGGTCGGAACACTGTTCCTACAAAAACTCCATCGTTTGGCTCAAAACCCTGCCGCGTGACTCGGACCGGATGCTGGCCAAGGCTGGCGAAGAAAATGCCGGACTGGTCGACATCGGCGACGGCCTGGCGTGTAGTTTCAAGATCGAGTCGCACAACCACCCTTCAGCGCTGGAACCTTATCAGGGCGCGGCGACGGGCGTAGGGGGCATCAATCGGGACATATTCACGATGGGGGCCCGGCCCATTGCACAGCTCAATTCGCTGCGATTCGGCAACCCTGAACTGGCCAAGACGAAGTGGCTGGTGCGTGGCGTTGTGAAAGGCATCGGCGACTACGGCAACGCCTTCGGTATTCCGACGGTCGGCGGGGAGGTTTTTTTCGATGAGTGCTATAACACCAATCCGCTCGTGAACGCTTTCTCGGCGGGCATTGTGGAGGTAGGTAAAGTCGCCAAGGCGACCTCCTATGGCGTCGGAAATCCGGTATATATCGTCGGCTCGGCCACGGGCAAGGATGGAATTCACGGCGCGACCTTCGCTTCTGAAGATATTTCGGATAAGTCTAATGAAAAGCTTCCCGCCGTGCAGGTCGGCGATCCGTTCATGGAGAAGCTGCTGCTGGAAGCCACGCTGGAGATTATCGCCACGGGCCACGTCATCGGGATTCAGGACATGGGTGCGGCGGGTATCATATGTTCGACCTCAGAAATGAGTGCGAAAGGCGAACACGGCATGGTGATCGATCTCGATAAAGTACCCACCCGCCAGACTAATATGCACGGCTGGGAAATTCTGTTGTCGGAGTCGCAGGAACGGATGCTGGTGGTAGTTCAGAAGGGGAAGGAGGACATCATTCAGGGAATTTTTGACAAGTGGGATTTGCACTGCGTCCAAATCGGCGAAGTGGTGCCTGCCGGACCGGACGACGCCGGACGTTTGCACTTTTACCAGCACGGCGAACTCATCGCCGACGTGCCCGCGCACGATTTGGTGCTGGGCGGTGGCGCCCCGCAGTATCACCGCGAGTATCGCGAACCCGCGTACTACCAGAAATTCAAGGAATTTGATATTGATAAAATATCTGATGTCAGTACGGAGGACATCGTTAAAGTAGCCCGACACCTGCTTTCACACCCCAATATTGCGTCCAAGCGCTGGATTTACGAGCAGTACGATTCCATGGTGGGCACGGCCAACCGCAGTACCAACCGCCCATCCGACGCTGCCGTGGTGCGCATCCGTGATGTAAGCCGCCCCGATTACAAAAAGGGCATCGCTATGACAGTGGACTGCAATAGCCGTTACGTCAATGCCGACCCGTTTATCGGCGCACAAATCGCTGTTTCGGAAGCTGCCCGAAATCTGACTTGCACCGGCGCCGAACCGCTGGCTGTGACCAACAACCTCAATTTTGGCAATCCCTACGTGCCGGAAGTCTATTGGCAGTTTGTTCAGGCAGTCAAGGGTATGGGCGCGGCCTGCGAGAAATTCGGCACACCCGTCACTGGTGGCAACGTGAGTTTCTACAATCAGAGCTCCGATGATGGTCCTGTGTTTCCAACACCTACTATCGGCATGATCGGCCTCATGGAAGATCCTGCCCACCAAATGACGCTCGACTTCAAAGCTACTGACGATCTGATTTACCTGGTCGGAGCGCCGAAGAACGATATTGCCTCATCTGAATACCTGTACAGCTACCGCAAGGTGAAAGAGTCGCCGGCTCCCGCTTTCGATATGGAGGAGGAGTACACGCTTCATCAGGCAGTCAAGCAGCTCATTGTCAAAAATCTGGTGCAGTCGGTTCATGACGTATCGGACGGAGGGTTGTTTGTCGCTCTGGCCGAGTCGGCAATGCCCCGAGGGTTGGGTTTCCAGATCGCCAGCGACACGAATTTCCGCACTGACGCCTATCTTTTCGGTGAAGCGCAGGGAAGGGTGCTGGTGTCGGTGAAGCCCGCTCAGCAGGGAGAATTCCAAAAGTACCTGGGCGGAGATCAGAAAATACCGCATGCTCTGTTGGGAACGGTTACAGCGCAGGATTTTGTGGTTGACCAGGAAGTTGTGATTGGTACTTCGGAAGCCAGGGGTTTGTATGACAATTCGTTGGGCAAAATAATGGGGTAGGGGGTGATTTGGGGCATCAGTTTTCATTGCCTATCTTAGGAAACTGATTCACTAAACCCTCCTAAAATCATGACATTAAAAATCAACTACCTCGCCGTGCTGGCGGCGGCGGTCGCTACCTTCGTATTGGGGGCCGCCTGGTACCTGGGATTCCAGGAAACCTGGATGGAACTGTCGGGCGTAACCGAAGAAAAGGTGGTAACTGAAGGTGGCGGAGCCGATGCTTATGTCATTAGTTTCGTGACCTACCTATTGGGTGCTTATGCCCTGGCCTTACTGTTTAAGTCGATGAATGTCAGGACTGTCCAGATGGGTTCCTTAACTGGCGCCCTGATCGGCTCGCTTATTGTGGGCGGCAATATTTTCACCAACAATGCTTACGAAATGAAGCCAATGGCCCTTTCGGTGCTGAACGCAGGGTTTAGCGTAGTGAGCATGACCGCGATGGGGGCAATTCTGGGCGGATGGAAAAAGTAAGGGGCGATCATACGAAAACTGTTTGGCGTATAGCTAAAAGGGGCGGCATCCTTTCGGATACCGCCCCTTCTTTTTCAGGAAATTCCTATTTATTACTCCTCTGATCCCGTCAATGCGTCGAACGCCTCTTTGCAGTCGTTGTCGTCGCCAAACTCCCAGAGAACTTCTTTCTGATCGGACATATTAAAAAGAATACAGGCTTTTTTGCTCTTATTGGCAATTCCTTTTTGAGCGGTAATCACTTGGTCCAGATTGATAATCAATCCGGTACCTTCCAGCAGCATCATTTTGGCCATAACAAAAAATAATCGGTTAAGTGTTTGGTTAAAAGTCGCGGGCGGTTGCCCATTTGGGCAGCAAAGATACAAACCATCCTCAAAACTCAGGTCAGGCCACTTAAATACTTTTGTCTGACCCTGATTTGCCCTTCCAGAAGAGAATCGCTTTATCCGTCCGCCGGTTATTTAATCCGTGAGTGTTTCCATGCGCCGCAACCGATCGTTTTGCATCCGGATTCGCTTGCACAATATGCTCAACACGCTCTTGAGCAGTTCGGAACGCTCCTCCATCAGGTCATAGAAATCATCCTGATCGATGCGGAAAAGCAGCGTTGGGTCAGCAATGACCGCTGAGGCCGAACGGGTTTCAGCGTCCAGCAGTGCCAGCTCGCCAAAAATATCGTTGGGACCGAACTGGGCAAGTTTGGTTTTGCCGTCAAAGATTTCCACTGTGCCGGAGTAGATCACGTACATGCAGGTTCCCAATTCTCCTTTTTCGAATAGTACTTCACCCAACCCGCAGGTTTGTTCCGTGATTATCGGCACGATTGCCGATAATACGTTTTCGGGGGTATTCTCAAAAAGGGGCGACCTTTTCAAAACCATCACTTTTTCAAGTGGTGAAACTACGCTGACGTTCGCTTCATGGTGGACCATATTTTCCTGGGGATTAAACAGATTGAGTTCCGTGGATTTGAGAATAGCCGCTTCCTGCACCAGCGGATCGGCGTGACCTATATACCTGAGCAATATAGCTGGGTCAAAACCGCCCGGCGTGGCGTTGATGGCCTGCACCACGCTCCATTCGCTAAACTTCGCGGTGCCATTTGCCAGCACGTACTTTACGATGGAACCCGGCTGCTGCTGGCGGCAAACCGTTTTTTCAAAAATGGTCAGCGTATTTTCCGGCGTGGTTTCGTCAAGCAGAGCATGAAGGGCCAGATACTCGTTACGGGGGATGATATTGTCCAGAATCTCGATAGCGTTAGCCCGCTTCTCGCGCGAGCTGTGTTCGATATTGAGCATGGCGTTTTCCACCATGCGGGCGTCGTGGGTAAGCATGAACAGATAGAAGATACGCCGGATGCTTTCATCGACCTCAAAATCGAGGCTATTATTCAGGGATTCATTACTATTTTCATTTAGTCCACCCACCAAGTGGTAGAGGTGATCGAATTCCTGCTGTAAGTAGTCAGGAAGTCGGTCGAGGTCTTTGCCTGGCGGATCGATCCGACTGAGTGACCGCAGGGCAGCCGTACGTGTCCGCAACCGATTGCTGGCCAGCAATTCGATGAGTATCCGCAAGGTGCGAGGTGTGCGGAAGCGCTCGCAGCCGGTGGCAATAAAATGGATCAGGTGCGGTTTGCCTTCTGCGATGGTTTGCCGTATACCGGCGTCCCCGGGTTCGCCAGCCTGCAGCAGGCCCATGATGGCCTGCTTGTCGTAGGTGCGGTTGTGGGTGAGTTGCAGCAGTTTTGCGCAGGTTTCCGGATCCGGTTGCCTGGCTACTACTGCGATGGCATTTTCAGTTACGGCGAATGAGCGGCTGTTCAATGATTGGTAGACAAAGGGCTCGTAACCTTTTTCTCCCAGCTCCTGAATACAATCAAGGGCAGCCAATTGGTCTTCTTCGTATTCCGATTCGGTCAGAAAACGTAGCGTAGCATCAGTAAGAGAGACAAAACGGCCCGACCTTTTACAGCCGATGATACTTCCTTCCACGGTACTCAGGTCGTCTGAGTTCAGGAAAGCCAATACCTGGCTTTCGGCCAGATCGTTTTGCTGGCAGGCGATCATGCCGCACAGCTTACGGTTGGCCGCAGACTCGTCGCGCTGCGCCAGTTGGTAGAGGGCTACCGGGTCGTAATTTTCGCCTGAATCGGCAATCGTAAGCAGTGTTTGGCGACGAACATTTTCGGAGGGGTGGTGGAGCAGGGAATCGAACTGTGCTGCCAATAAATCGGGACGGTGAGAGGCCAGCCAGTTCAGCGAAAAAAGTACGTCGCTAGGCGTGCTGCTGCCGAGTTTTTCCAAAATGAGCGCTTCCGCGTTTTCCTGAAACAAAAGATCGTCATCCTTGAAGAAACGTTTGCTGAGGGCGTTTTTGAGTTCCAGAAGGTAGTGTCCGTGTGCTTTTACCAAAAAATACAAAGCTCCCAGGGCAAGGGCTGTAATGAACAAAAACGAACCCGCCGCCAGATGCACGTGGTTGAGGTAAGCGATCAGGGTAACTACCCCCGCAATTCCCATGCCCAGGGGTTCATAAATCCCTTTGGCCAGGGTGTGAGCTTTCAGACGCTGGTGCAGGAAAAGCGGCTGGAACAGGACCAAAAAGACCGGGTCGTAGGTAGTTTTGCGCGTGATTTCAAAGAAAATATACAGCCCGCTGAACATATTGAGCAGCACGACTTCGCTGGTGTCAAGAAACGAAAACAGATAAAGCCCAATAGAAGCGGCGGCTGTCAGGACAGGAAGTAGAATCAGTACTGTTCGTAGTCCGAAGCGTTCTATTATCCGACTGGAAAGCAAGAGCTTGATTACGGTGGCCGTGCCGAAAGCGATGGTCAGCAGGTAGCCCAGATAACTCATGACGTCGTCCTGGTCGTGGTACTTATGCTTGACATTTACGAAAAAACTATACTCGATAAAAATCGCCGCCGCTGATACGAACACCATTCCCAGGCACAGGTAGTACACCAACCAGCTCCCCCCAAAGAGGCGATCAATAAGTCGCGGATGGCTCGCGTTGAACGTCCGGCGCTTCACCGCATGATGATCGGGAATCACGGTGGAACGGAAGGTCAGCGTCTGTACCAGATAAGCCAGCAAAAAGGCGGCACAGGCCACCCAAAGCAAAATGTAAAGTGAGTAAGCCGAGTGAATCAGTACCGCCAGCAGGGCGCCGATGGCCTTGGCGGGTAGGTCGCCCGAGCCAATAATGCCGAAGATGCGCTTGCTCTGCCGCACGTCGAACACCAGGGCCGACAATCCCCAAAACTCCAATCCCGACAGGAGGTAGATCGCCCGGTATCCGATCAGCAACACCACAGCCTCCACGAAGGGATCGAGAAAATACAATCCCACTGAAAGCAGAATCACCAGCCCTACGATGACGAGCATGACGCTCCGGATGAGCTTTTTGAGCGAAAGGCGGTGCTCAAAATGTTCGTATGCTTTCCCCGCCAGCATACAGCCTGCCGCCGCCAGAAAATAGCCCAGTGGCAGGGAAAGATCAGGGTTGTTTTGCAGCAATAGCACCGTGGCGCATACATAAATCAGTATGGTGCCGATGCTAATGAAAAAATTGTGGAGGAAGAAAAGTACCAGGCTGCGGGTACTTTCTCCGGAATTTGGTAGAGACACTGCCAGCGTCGATTAACTGATTCGCGGTAAAAGGCGGTAATTTACGACCAACCCGGCAGTAATCAAACGGCAGGGGTGGTGTTTGCCTCAAATGACATGCCCTATTGACCCGATCCGGCATCCTGGAATGGCCTCTGAATTTTGGAGTGATTTTTGCGGGTTTATGACCAATTTAAACTCAACTCCACTTCGACTGGTATGAAAATCTTCTATTTCTCCTTGGTTAATCTGTTTCTGTTTTTTGGGCCATGCGTTGGGCAGTCAGTGGTCATCAATGAGCTGATGGCCAGCAATGACGCTACCATTGCCGATGACGCGGGGGATTATAGTGACTGGATCGAACTCTACAACCCGTCAGATAACACCATAGATCTTTCTGGATATTACATAACCGACAAGCCCAACAATCGTACCAAACATCAACTGCCTTCGGGCGTAAGCATCGGACCCAACAGGTACCTTATTCTATGGGCCAGTGGCGAAACCTCACGGGGAAGCACACACCTGGGATTTAGCTTGTCGGCCGATGGGGAATTTGTGGGGCTTTACGAGCCCAATGGGAGCACTGCGGTAGATGAAGTCAGTTTCGATCCCCAGCGACCTGACATATCCTGGGGGCGTCAGCCAAACGCTACGGGTGGATGGTTTTTTCTGACGCCTGCCAGTCCGGGGGCTGACAATACCGGGGCAGCTGCCTATGACGGAATACTGGATGAACCTGAGTTTTCAATGGATGCGGGATTTTATGGGAGCGATTTTGATCTGTCCCTGAGCACATCCGAGCCGGGAGCCACCATTTATTATACCCTGGATGGCTCCGAACCCGATCCCGATGATGCAGGCGGAGCGAGTTTTCAATATAAAAACAGTTACGAACAAGTACCCGGCCAGCCCAGCGGACCATTACTCAACAGTAGTTTCGAGACTTTGACCTACAGCTCGCCCCTGGCAATCAGCGATAACACGAGCCAACCCAACAAGCTGTCATTGCATGCATCATCCTACGACCACAACCCTACCTATCTACCGGATTCTTCCTTGTTCAAAGCTACCATTGTTCGCTCAATGGTGGCAAGGCCGGGATACCTGCCCAGCAAAACCATTACGAAGACCTATGTGGTAACACCTTCTGGCAGTAGCCGTTATTCTTTGCCGGTTATATCCATAGCTGTCCCACCGAAAGGCCTTTTCGACTACGAAGAGGGAATCTATACCGCCGGGGTGACCTTTGATGGCTGGCGGGCAGGGAACAGTACGACAAATGCTTATGGAGCAGGGGGGTATCCCGGCAACTTTATGCTGTCGGGAAGCGAATGGGAAAGCCGGGCCAATATCGAATTTCTTGATTCTGCAAACCAGGATGTGGTCATAAACCAGGCCATCGATTTGAGGATACATGGCGGATACACACGTGGTAACCCCCAGAAAAGTCTCCGGCTGTATAGTGATTCCTACTTCGACCAGCCTTTTTTTCCGGGGCAGTCGAATGAATTTCACAAAAGGCTGATTCTTCGTGCTTCCGGGAACGATTGGGGTAGTACCATGTTCAGGGACGGCATGTATCAGACGGCGGTCAAGCACCTGCGCTTCGACACACAAGGATACCGCCCCTCGGTACTTCTGCTCAATGGGGAGTACTGGGGGATTCATAATCTGCGGGAAAGGTATGATCGCTTTTACCTGTATAATAGGTACCAAGTGCCTCTAGATAGTGTGGATCTGATCGAAAATAATTACGAAGTGAACGAAGGGGATATCACGGCCTACAATCAACTAATCTCCACTTTGCAGAATGGCGTGCAGGGGCAGGACTACGAAACAGTCAAGTCGAGAATGGATATCGAGAACTATATCGACTATATTATCGCAGAAGTCTACGTCAGCAATACCGACTGGGTTGAGAACAACATCCGTTGCTGGCGGAAGAAAGTGGACGCTTACCAGCCCAATGCCCCATACGGGCATGACGGACGATGGCGCTGGATGATGTACGACACTGACTATGGGATGACCAATTCCCCGGCTCATGATGGACTGGCCTTCGCCACCAACAATGATCCGAATGGGTATCCGAGTCCGGCCCGGACGTTTGTCCTGCGGAGGCTATTGGAAAACCAGGATTTCAGCGAGCAATTCATCAGTCGGTATGCCGACTTGCTCAACACGACTTTCCTGCCCTCGCGACTGACAGGATTCATAAATGAAGCCAGGCAAAAAATCCTGCCGGCAATGCCTGAACAGATTAGCCGCTGGGAACGCCCTGAAAACATGACAGACTGGGAAGAAAACATTCAGATAATGACCGACTTTGTGGAGCAGCGCCCTCCTTATGCCCGCAGTCACATTCGGAATAGGTTTGGCCTGAGTGGCGAGCAAAGTCTGACCGTGAATGTCTCATCGGAAGAAGCCGGGTACGTCAAAATAAACAGTATCGAAATTTTGCCCTCCACCGAAGGAGTCAGCGCAACACCGTATCCCTGGAATGGGATATATTTCCGGGATGTTCCGGTCACCCTCATTGCCAGGGCCAACCCCGGGGAAACGTTCAGGTACTGGACAGAAGCAGGAACGGTGATCGGGACGGACTCGGTACTTACATTGAACCTGGAATCTGACCGCAGTGTCACCGCCGAGTTCGGCCTGCCGAGTGCCTGCGAAAGCGTCCAGTCGGGCGACTGGCACGTGGCCAGCACATGGAGCTGCGGTCGTGTGCCTAACTCTGGCGACGAGGTTGTAATTCGCGACGGCCACGTGGTCACGGTCATCGGTGCTGATGCCGACGCTTTGTCATTGGAATTGCGAAATGACGGACAACTGAACATGACGGAAAATCGAAATCTGAACGTATTTCTTTTTAACTGAATCGATCATCCTGCAGTCAACGGACCTTCCTGGTCAACTTCGCGAAATTCGCCGCCCCTGGCTCTAAATTCTCGTACTTGTCAACGATCACCCGAGCATTATACACCACGAATGTGTTGGCGGCCGCCAGATCTATTTGGTTGAGGTGCACTTCGCTAACCTTGTCCTCAAAGTTCGGAACCACCGTCAGGGCCAGCCGCCGAATATCCAGCTCACGCCCCAACCCTTCAAGTAGTCGAATGGTAGATTCGCGCTCATCGCCCGCATCCATAACCATGTACACCTTCAACTGATCGCCTTTCTCGCGGCTAAGCTTTTCCAAAAAAGTCAGCCACTTTTTGATGTATTTTGGTGATTCGGTTTTCCTGACAAAATACAAAATGCCGTAGTTTCGTCCGTATTTACAGACCGGGCATGCTTTTGATCCGCGATCGGCCCCCCAGGCGTGGTAAGGAGTGAAGGATGGGCTTTCCTCACCGATTGAAAGGCCCGTGTTAGTCTTGTCTGTTTGGCTTTCGGGGTAGTTGGGAATATGCAAACCCAAAATGATGTCGTGTTCGGCCAGCAGGGCGTTGCCTTCTTTGCGGGGGCGCAGCACGCCGCTGCCGCCCCGGTTCTCGAGGGCTTTCCGCCTGGCCGTGGTAAGCAGCGGATCATCGTCGAAAACCAGTTCATCCACATAGTACTCATCGGCGATGCCGGGCTCTTTAACAGACAAATGAATGTGGGCCGGAATGTCGCGATTGGGGTAGGGGGCAGGTTGGTTGGTGTAGAGCGCATAGCTGCCGTCGGCACCGGTTTTCAGCCAGCCTCGCCGCGACCCATGCCGGGCGGCGTCTCCCTGTAGTTCTCCATTGTTTGAATAAAATCCCCGCTCATCGGTTTGCCAGTAATAGACGATGA
This sequence comes from Persicitalea jodogahamensis, assembly GCF_014651615.1. Classification (GTDB taxonomy): domain Bacteria; phylum Bacteroidota; class Bacteroidia; order Cytophagales; family Spirosomataceae; genus Persicitalea; species Persicitalea jodogahamensis. Next base: position 2,176,014 of record NZ_BMXF01000001.1, read on the forward strand.
CATTCGGCGCGGGAGTGCGGCCATCGTTTTTATATACCGTTCCCGTCAGCGCAAGTTTGGTACGGGCACCGGTCCAGCCGACGCTCGTATCGGTAGCATTGATTTCGTCGGGCATGTCGATGTACATAATTTCGCAGCCATCGCACCCACCTCCGACGGGGGGCGCGGGTAGTTGGGTACTTGTGCCGGCGGGCTTTCGCTGGCTTTGGCTCTGGCAGGAAATCAGTGAAAACAGGAAGGCTGAAATGAGAAATAGCTTATCCATGGCGTTGCAGTGATGGTTATTTTTGAAAAAACGAACTTTCCAAAAATAAGGGCACACAGCTTGCTGATGTAGTTTTTTTTGCCGAGTCGCGGACTTTCCCCCCTCAGTCGCGAATCAGATCAGCACGCCTTTGGCTTTCCGGGCGTAATGGCGGCTCATGCGCAGAACTGTTCCATCATCCAGCTGCACATCGTAGTCGCCCGTGAGCCGGGAAGTGACTTTCTTTACCCGGTGAATATTCACGATGCAGGAGCGGTGGATGCGGAGAAACTTCTCCAGGTCCAACTGTTCCGTCAGTTTGGTCAGACTTTCGGGATACAGCCATTTGCCTTCTGCCGAATGCAGCACCGTGTAGGAATCCTCCGAGCCGATCCAGTCGATCTTTTCAGTGGCCAGGCGCAAGGTTCTGGCTCCGTCTTTGACTAAAAAGATGCTTAAATGGGTAGTTTTCCCATTTTTATCGGCCCCGGAAACTACCCCCGCGGATGGAAGCCGGTTGATTCGCTTTTCCGTAAAACGGTTGGCAAGCAGTATCAGCAGGCTGTACATCAGTATCCCGGTAAAAAAATCCTCGGAAAGGGATTTGCGGAGTACTCCCTGGAAGTAGAAGGGGTATCCCAATATAACCTCACTCAAAATCGCGATCAATGCCGAAAAGAGTAGTATTTGAAACAGACTTGTCAGAATGGCCAGGAGCGCGTGGATCAATAGGTTCCGGAGAAGCAGGTGTTTGACCGGAAACCGCCTGGCGACCAGGCTAATGAAAACAGTCAGTGGAATAAACAGCAGCCAGTAGATTTTGTACAGCAGGCTTTCACTCCAATAAAAAGAGGTGTCTTTGAGAAAAGCGAAAAGGGCATCCTGGCCAGTGGCCAGAATAGCCACGCTCAGCCAGAAGGCAGGAAGGGTTATACGGGCTGATCGAGGTTGGAAAGTGGAGGCGTTGATTTTCATGTCGATCTGTTTTGAAGGCAGGGTCGGTGGTGGACCGGTTCCTGCATTTCGATAGGTAAATTCGACAAAAAAACAGAAAAAGCCAACTCGCGGGTCTATCTGAAAAAAGTAGGTACCCGCCACTTCAGGCGAACCGCCAAAATGCGCAGCAGGATAATGACCGCCGCCGCGAGAATAAAAGCGGTATTGCGCTCAGTGCCCACGTAGTCGAGCACCAGGTACGATACCGCCCCGGCCAGGCAAGCCGTAGCGTATACTTCTTTTTGGTAAACAATGGGGATTTCGTTAGTCATCGTATCCCGGATCACCCCGCCCATGACCGCTGAAAAAACACCCATGATGGCCGCGATTTCGGGGCGGACACCCAGCGAAAGGGCTTTCTCCGTACCTACTATTGTGAAGAGCGCAATACCGAAAGTATCGAAGAGAAAAAGGGTCCTGCGGAGGCGAATGAGTTTTTTATAAAAGATAAAGGTCAGGACGATTCCAACCATGATGGCGTACAAAATGGTGATGTCACTGATCCAGACGAGAGGGTAGCTACCCAGCAGGAGGTCACGTACCGTACCCCCACCTATGGAAGACACGAATGCCGTGAAACTGGCAGAAAACCAGTCGGGATTGTCTTTGTCCTTTACGGCCAGCGCACCCGATATGGCAAAGGCGCAGGTACCTGCAATTTCAAGAATATATTGAATGCTCATGAACGGCAAACGAAGATAATGGCTTACGAATCAGTAAAGTTCACCAGTAATCGTCATTCTGCGAAACAGACTGGGGTATAACCCAAAATGGGTTCTTTCTTTTCTTTTTAATTTTTGGTAGTAAATTAAGCTTTGTTTTACCAAAAACCTTCTTTATTGACCTAATCAAACCTATGCGTCACCATCTACCAAAGATTCTATTGTTTTCCGGAACTGTGTTTTGTGCACTGAATCCAGCCTTTTCACAAAGTATCCTGGGCTTTGATGCGGCGGGTACCCAGAAAGAAGTGGCCCTTGAAACGAAGTTCGACCAACAACTCAAAGCAGAGAACCTTCGTGCCCACATGAAGCGCATGAGCGCCCATCCCCACCATGTCGGCTCGCCCTTCGGCAAGGAAGTGGCCGAATACGCCCTTGGGTTATTTAAATCGTATGGGTTCGACGCCCGTATCGACATTTCTTATGTGTTGTTCCCTACGCCGAAAACGCGGATCGTAGAGCTGGTCGAACCCACCAGATTCAAGGCGTCACTGGTTGAGCCCGGCCTGAAAGAAGACGCCACTTCCGGCCAAACCAAAGAGCAACTACCCACCTACCACGCCTTCTCGGCCGATGGCGACGTGACCGCCGAATTGGTATTCGTCAACTATGGCATTCCCGAGGACTACGAGGCTCTGGAAAAAATGGGTATTGATGTGAAAGGGAAAATCGTCTTGGCCAAATATGGTAATTCGTGGCGCGGCATCAAGCCGAAAGTGGCCGCCGAAAACGGAGCCATTGGCTGCATCATCTACTCAGACCCTAAGGAAGACGGATTTTTTCAGGGGGATGTTTATCCCAAAGGCGCCTATAAAAACGAAAACGGGGCGCAGCGCGGTTCCGTGCTGGATATGCCGCTTTATCCCGGTGATCCGCTCACCCCTGGCTACGGGGCCACTAAGGATGCCAAACGGCTCGACCATAAGGACGCGCCTACCATCATGAAAATTCCGGTGCTGCCCATTTCCTACGGCGATGCCCTGCCGTTGCTCAAAGCGCTGGGGGGCGAAGTGGCTCCGGCTTCGTGGCGTGGGGCATTGCCCATTACCTACCATGTGGGCCCCGGGCCCGCGAAGGTACATCTGAAGCTGGAATTCAACTGGGATGTGCAACCCGCCTATAACGTAATTGCCACTTTGCAGGGCAGTGAATATCCTGATGAGTGGGTGATTCGCGGCAACCACCACGACGGCTGGGTGTACGGCGCCAACGATCCCCTGAGCGGAGCGGTGGCCGTACTGGAAGAGGCCCGAGCTTTAGGCGAGTTGATGAAATCGGGTTGGAAACCCAAAAGAACGATCGTTTATGCCCTCTGGGATGCGGAGGAACCGGGGCTGCTTGGCTCGACGGAATGGGTAGAAGAGCGGCAAAAGGAATTGGAAGATAAAGCCGTGGCCTACCTCAACTCGGACTCCAACGGCCGTGGCTTCCTGTATGCGGGCGGCTCGCACACGCTCGAAAAATTTCTCAATCAGGTAGCCCGCGATGTCACCGACCCGCAACGTAACGTAAGCGTGGCCGACCGCTTGCGCGCCAAGGTACTTGTGGACGGTAGCCCAAAAGCGAAGCAGGAGGCCCGCAGCCGCAGCGACCTGCGCATCGGTGCATTGGGATCCGGCTCCGACTACACGCCCTTCATCCAGCATCTGGGCATTGCCTCCATGAACCTGGGCTTTGGCGGGGAAGATGGGGGAGGAGAGTACCACTCCATTTATGATTCTTACGACCATTACACCCGTTTCAAGGACACCGATTTCTCTTACGGTATCGCTCTGGCCGAGGTGATGGGCCGCTGCGTGCTCCGCCTGGCCGACGCCACGGTACTGCCATTCGAATTTCAGAACTTTGCGAACACCGTGCAGCAGTACGCTACTGAAATCAAACAAAGCGTCGAAACCCTGCGTATGCAAGCTGACGACCACAATAAACTGTTGGCCGAAAACCGTTTTCAGCTCGCCGCTGATCCGAAGGAACCCTTCACTCAGCCGGAGCCCAAAAGTACCGTGCCCTATCTCAACTTTGCCCCGCTCGACAATGCCCTGGCCACTTTGGAAAAAAGTGCCAATGACTACGCACGGGCAAGCAACGGAGCTGAGAAGCTTTCAACGGGCGATTTGAAAAAGCTGAATGAGATCCTTTACAAATCGGAGCGCTACCTCACCCATCCCGAAGGCCTGCCGCGGCGTGACTGGTTCCGGCACCAGATTTATGCCCCGGGCTTCTATACGGGGTATGGTGTGAAGACGCTCCCCATGATTCGCGAGGCTATCGAGCAGAGCAATTGGACAGAAGCCGAAGCCGGCATTATGCGCGTAAGCGAAACCCTTACCAATTTTGCAGGGCAAGTGGACAAAGCAGTATCGTTGATGAAGTAAAGTACCATTGGCATCCGGCGCTTATAGTCAGCGCCGGATGCCAGCTTTCGGGCAGGTAGTCCCACGGTCAGGGGTGTATGACCGCCCAACCCTGCTGTTGCCGGATAATAATCTCCCCATTGCCGCTTGGTACATAGGAGATGAAGTCGAACAGTTCACTTCTTTCGATTTTCCGTTCCCGCATTGTGTTTTCGCACTCGGCCAGAATCACGCCCCGGTCTTGCAAGGCTTTCAGTTGGGCTTCGTAGGGCTGATTTTTTTTGAACACCGTTACCCCACCGCCATGCGCCACGAGTTCTACTTCCAGCTTTCCCTTCAGGCGCGGATCGTCCAGCGCATTGGCGATGTTTTTGAGTGTCCCCTTGATGACCTTTTCGTCATCGCTGTTAAGCTGGTACACCACTTTGTATGATTTCTTATCCGCCACGGCACCATGAAAATCACCCGGTGCCATTGGCGATTTTTGGGCAAAAGCGACGGAGGTAGTTATCATCGCGGCCAGGATCATCAGTACTTTTAGCATTTTCATCTTCGATTATATTTTATAGTTAAGAACAATGTTAAGCTGGTTCATGCCCACTTTGTTGAGCACATATCGGTCGTTGCCGTAGGAACTACCGACGGCCGTTTTGATTATCCAATACACCTGCGTGTCAAATTTACTCAGCGAACCGTTAAATCGATACGTAAGTCCCAGATTCGTTTGTCGGTAGGCGGGTAGACCGTACTTGTTCAGGGCGTAGTTCTTCACATCGGGCAGCCGATAGTACCCGTGGCTGACTTCAAATTTTAATCGAGAATTGGGAGTAAAGAACAGGTTTGAACTTAGGGCTGTCACGTCACCGGAACCTTCGTTTCGCTCCCGCATCAGGAAAGTGTAGAATGGCTCCCGGCCCCATTCGCGGGGAAAAAGAAACCGACCTTCGGCCGTAATTCGTGTGGCATTCGCGTACAGGGCCCAGTAAGGCGTCTGATAACCAAGCTGCCCCGACATGACAAGTGAACGCCTCGAAGCCGGATTGTACGCTTTGTCCGGCTGGCTGTTGCCACCGTCTCCGACGACCCATTGCCGGGCCAATTGGAAACCCGCTTTCCATTGTCGTTTTTTTGCGGAAGGCCAGACCAGGTCGGCTCGTGTGTACAGCATGTTAAAAACGTTCTGGACATGGGTATCCCAAAGTTGAAACGAGACCATGCCCACCTTCTTTTTGATCCCCAGTTGAATGACATAGTCCGACTGTACATTACCGGCGTATTGGGCAGGCTTGCCCGCCGCATCGACTCCCTCCGGATAGAGCCCGATGCTTTTGCCCACTCCGTACCAGCCCATCGTGGATCGGGGAGCTATCCTGGTCAGAAATTCAGCCTGAATCTGGGTATTGGACGAGTCTCTCCATTCTGCAATTACCCCCTCCACAAAGGTGGGAGACAAACGGCCATCCTGCGGATTGATGAAAGGAGAATGGGGTAGTTGCCGGCCAAGGGTAACATGGGCCCTGGGGCCAAAATGATACGTCGCGTACAATTTTTCAAGGCGGGTGAACACCCCCCGACTGGCGGGGTTTTCTATATCGAATAAACCGACTTCGTAGCGATTTCCCTGACCGGTTTTCGGGTCGCGGACCGCGAGATCAGATGAAAAAAGGTTTGAACTGAAAAAGATACTGCCACCCAGTTCGATTCGCCCGCCGATTCGGGCAGTCTGGTAGCCCAGGCCGGTTCCGATTCCCATCGCATGATAATCGCTCAGGTTCTGACGGTTATCCGTACTCAACCAGAATAGCCGCCCGTGTGCGGAAAGTTGGCCACGACGAAGAAAATTACCCAACCCAGACAAAGAATCCGGCTGCTGGTGTGTAAAGCTCTGAGGTGTATTCGAAACAGGTACCAGGACATCGGCCCAAGTCGGGCGGGCGTACCCGATAAAAAGTACGGCCAATACCTTTACAATAGCCAGCTGAGTGTTCATGCTCCAAAATTAGAGCGTGTCCAGCCCGGATTCCGTGACAAATGTCACATGCAGTAGTTCCCAGCCATGAATGCCTGCTCCTTCGGCGGTGGAAGGATTGAAAACAACTTTCCACCGAGAATGCCAGGTTATATGCCAACTTTAATATAAGCCCAACCTTGTTCCTGCTTTTGGATTAATTCAGCAATGGCAACAGGGACCGTTTCGACAAAAGGCAGCAAATCCGCCGTAGTTAGTTGCTTGCCCCGCATTATGTTTTCACAGACTACCAGTCGTATAGCATTCTCTTCCACAAGTACCCTCAATTGCTCAGTGTGTGCCGCGCTCCCGAGTACAACCATCGCGATGCCGGGTCCATGAAAAACTACCTCTATTTCGGTTTGGGGCCATACTTCCAGTAGGTTTGTGATGTTGCCGATAAGCGCCTTCTGTGAAGGCGCATCGCTGATAGACAAATGGAAAACAACCCGGTGGACCTTCCCACTCTCCTCTGATTGATTCATGCTTTTTTATTACGCTTTAGATACCAGATACCATAGCCAAGAAGCCCAACCCAGGGTAGTCCGTGCAGGAGAAAGTCGCCCCAGTCGACGAGTTTCATACCCGCTGCCCCACCAAGTACCCAGCGCAGCTTGCCCAGAATGTGTGGCTCCGGGCGAAATGGAGCCAGCCCCATTGTCAGACAGGCGATAAGCCAGAACCTGCCTGAGGTCAAAACGGACTTTAGAGAATTCATAGAGTGATCCGGCTGATGAGCAAAAGCTTCTTGAGAGATGGATTTGCTAAAGATCCACCGCAGTATGGTCTGTTAAAAGTGGACAAGATAGCACGTGCCCGTTCTATCAGCTATCTGTCCCGACCGTTTCGGTCGCAACCGGATTGCCCTTATCCACCCACTCATTCATGCTGCCCGAATAGTTTTTAACATTTTGAAAACCTTCCCGAACCAGCAGCGAATAACCGATGGTGGCGCGGTCGCCGCCCTGACAATAAACGACTACTGTCTTCTCGCGGCTAATCTTGTCGAAGTTCTGGGGTAGGGTACCGATGAAAATATTCTCAGCGCCCTCAACGTGACCACTCTTATATTCGGAGGCGCCCCGTAAATCCACAACCTGCACATCGTCGCGCTGACGGTAGTCTTTAAAAGTACCCAGGTCAATGATGTCGGCTTGCCGTAAGTCGGTATCCGGTACACGTATATCTTCGACATACCCATAGACATTGTCCATCCCAATGCGCATTAATTTGCGAGTCAGGTCTTCGATTTGGTCCTCAGCGGCTACCAGCATAAATGGTTCATCGTAATCGATGAACCAGCCCATCCAGGTGGCAAAAGAGTTATTTCCCTGTATGTTGATGCTGCCTGGTATGAATCCTTTGGCAAAGGCCGATTTGTCCCTTGTGTCAATTAGCTTTACCCCCTTCGCGATGGCTTCCCTCACCTCTTCTGCGGTAAGCTTTTTTTGAACGGGTACCTGCGTGAGCAGCGGGCGTTCTTCCTTGTTCAGTTTTTTCATCATGGCAAAGTACTTCGGCGGCTCCGGCTGATCGGACAGCAGCTCTTTGGCGAAGCCTTCGGGGTCACCTTCGTAATCAAAGGCCCAGTTCCTGATTTTTTCGTAGCCCACCGTTGAGCTGGGCACGGAACCCAGTGACTTGCCACACGCCGAACCCGCCCCGTGACCCGGCCATACCTGGATATAAGCTGGCAGGGACGCAAAGGCTTGCACCGAATGGTACAATTGTGCTGCCCCGGCATCCTGAGTACCAGCCATACCGGCCGCTTTTTCGAGCAAATCGGGACGTCCCACATCGCCCACGAACACGAAGTCGCCGGTAAATACCATCACCGGAACCGAAGAAGCGGGATTGTCGGTCAGAAGAAAACTGATGCTTTCCGGCGTGTGTCCCGGCGTGTGAATGACTTCCAGCGTCAGGTTGCCTACCTCAATTTTATCGCCCTGCACGAGTCCGTGGTGCGGAAACGAATACTGCCAGTCGGGTCCTCCTTCGTCCGAGAGGTATAGGGTGGCCTCTGTGAGTGCTGCCAGCTCCCTCGATCCCGACAGGAAGTCAGCGTGGATGTGTGTCTCGGCGATATGGGTGATACGGAGCCCGTTCTGACGGGCTATCTCGAGGTAGGTGTCTACATCGCGCTTGGGATCGATCACTATGGATTCGCCTGTCTTCTGGCAGCCGACTATATAGCTGGATTGGGCCAGCGTTTTATCAAAAATGTGTTGAAAGAACATGGGGTACTTGAAGTTTATTTTTGAAGATGGATAAAAATGAACAGTGTGTGAACAGAAAAGTAGTGCGACACGCTATCCGTTATTGCAAAATACTCAGGTATGGCTGGTATGCGGTATCTTCTGATCAGGTAGACGCATAAAAAGGAAAAGGCTGCGAAGACAACCTCCGCCTGGAAATCAACCAGTTGAAAATAAGTCATGCCCCACCTGAATTTTAAGCAAAGTTCGGCTCCTCACTGCAAAATCTTGGTGACAATTGTTACAGAAGCCAGAAAAGGATCAAAAATTGTTTCCCTGTGAAATGCATTGCCATTGGCAAATAGAGAGCCGTTTATAATACAGACTGCCTTTCAGTTTTCCTGATTTTTTGAAAATCATTTCGGAGTGAAACATTGATTTTCAGAAGCGACTCAAAAAAATGGAATTGAAATTCAATTTTTTTATCGTCAGGATCGAATCTTAACAATTTGATAAAGTGTCAAGTACACAAATATTGAACTTTCAGTGACAGCATTAATACTATAAAGTTTTGAATATTAGGAAGTAAATATTTACTTTTGCAATTGAATTATTTTCAGAAAATGTTTCATTGAATCATTTTCAATTTCTTTCACTATCCTATTATTAACCTAATCAATCTTATGAGAAAAAGCTACTTAAGCTGGATCAGGAACATGAGTGTTCTTGCATTTCTGGCAGTGTTGAATCTCACGGCTTTTGCCCAGGACCGCCGGGTCACGGGTACCGTGAAAGACGGCTCAGGCCAGGGAATCCCTGGTGTGAACATCGTACTGAAAGGCACCTTAACGGGTACAACTACCGACTCGGAAGGTGCTTACGGCATCAATGTCAATTCACCCAGCAGCATTCTATCGTTTTCTGCAATCGGCTTCAAGGCCACGGAAGTGACGGTAGGCACTAAAAGTACCATCGACGTGACGATGGAGGATGACGTAAGTCAGTTAAGCGAGGTGATCGTAACCGGCTACACCACCGACAATCGTCGCGAAACGGCCGGGGCTGTAGCCACGGTGAAAGCCAAAGATCTGACCCAGGTACCCTCGGGTAACGTGGAGCAGCAATTGGCCGGACGCGTAGCGGGCGTGACAGTGATCACCAACGGTCAGCCCGGTACCAACAGTCAGATCCGTGTGCGCGGTTTTGGTGCCTTTGGAGGTAACGAGCCCCTCTATGTAGTGGACGGCGTACCGGTGGGAAACACCAACTTTCTGGCTCCCGATGATATCGAGTCGACGACGGTGCTGAAAGATGCTGCCGCTGCTTCAATTTACGGAGCACGGGCTGCCAACGGTGTAATTGTGTACACGACCAAAAAGGGAAGCAAAGGTGCCAAGAAACTGAGCATTACGTATGATGGACTGTTTGGAGCCACCGATCCCGGTAAGCCTTTCGAATCATTGAGCCCGCAACAGTACGCCGATTGGACTTTCAATGCAGCGCGCAACGACGCTTTGCAAAACAAGACCGAACCTAAGTACGAACATCCGCAGTTTGGTCCCGGTCCTGAACCCGTCATTCCTGATTACATCAACGTGGGCGGTACGCCCGGGGTTGTTGGTACGGTGGATTTGGCCGCAGAAAGGGAAAAATACAACATTGACCCCAAGGCTGGCGGTATTTACCAGGTAGTGCGTGCGAACAAGGCGGGTACTGACTGGTATGATGCCATTACGCGGGTAGCCCCTCTCATGCGTCACTCCCTGGGTTTTTCAGGCGGTGGCGATAACAGTCGTTTTTACCTGAGTTTCAGCGCCCAAAACCAGGGAGGTATCCTGACTTACAACGATTTCAAGCGTTATACCTTCCGGGCAAATACCGAGTTCAACGTGCTGAAAAACCTTCGGGTGGGCGAGAACTTACAGTTTACTTACCTGCAGATTCTGGGCCAGGGCGGTGGCAACAACGGTGCCGGCGTGGCAGCCGATGAGAACGACATCAACCTGGCGTACCGGATGCCTACCATCATTCCGATTTACGATGAATTCGGCGGCTATGCCGGTACGGCAGCCAAAGGATTCAACAACCCCCGCAACCCTGTGGCTAACCGCGACGGTTCTGCCGCTAACCGGAACTTCAACGGCAACGGATTTGGTAACGTGTACATCGAATACGATCCCATTCCCGGTTTGACGCTTCGCAGCTCCATCGGTGGTCAGTATAATAACTACTACTTCTACAACTACGGACGCCTGCAGTACGAAAACTCCGAGAACAACTCGGCGTTCAGCTACGGCGAAGGTGGTGGCTATTCCTTCGGATATGTCTTTACCAACACGGCTAACTACAAGCAACGCTTCGGCAAACATAACATCGATCTGCTTGCCGGTCAGGAAGCACTTAACACGGGCATCTTCAGAGGGATCAATGGTAACGGTCAGAGCCCTTTCTCGACTGATCCCAACTACGTCAACCTGAACACCGTCAGTGCAACCGGGCGTGTGGTAGGCAGTGGTTATGGCAAGGGGGTGAATTTCTATTCGCTGTTCGGACGGGTCAATTATATCTACAACGATAAATACATCGTGACGGGTGTTTTACGGCGCGATGGTTCATCTCGTTTCGGAGCCAACAGTCGTTTTGGCGTGTTTCCCGCTGTTTCAGCAGCATGGCGGATGTCCTCGGAGAACTTCATGAAATCCATTCCCTGGATTTCGGACATGAAAATCCGTGGTGGCTACGGCATCATGGGTAACTCCAACAACGTGGACCCCAATAACCAATACAGCCTTTTTGCCGCCAACATTGGTAACTCTTCCTATGACATCAATGGCACCAACGGCAGCGCCCAGGAAGGATACTACCGGACGCGTATTGGCAACCCCAATGCGAAGTGGGAAACCTCTGTTACGACCAACATCGGCTTCGACGCTACACTGTTTAATGGTAAGCTGGACGTGATTCTGGACCTATGGAAGAAAGACACCAGAGACCTGCTTTACCAAGTACCCGTGACGGCTACTCTGGGTACCTACGCTGCGCCTCCTTCGGTAAATACGGCCCAGATGTCGAACAAAGGAATTGACATCCAGCTGATCAACAAAGGGCGTATCAAGGGAGACCTGAGCTACGAAGTGAACGTAACGGCGGGTATCCTGCGTAATGAAATAGTGAGCCTGGCGGGCGATCAGCAGTACCTGACGACAGTAAACCCCGGCTTCCGGGGAATCAACCCTATTCGTAACCAATTGGGCTATTCGATCTCTTCTTTTTATGGTTATGATGTTGTGGGCCTCTTCCAGACTCAGGCTGAAATCGATGCTGCTCCCAAGCAGGACGGTGTCACTTCTACACAGGCTGCTGCGGAGATCAACGCGAAGGACCCCGAAGCAAACGCCGTTCCCAATGGAGTGGGGCGCTTCCGCTACCGTGATGTCAATGGCGACGGACAAATCACTGCCGACGACCGTACGTATCTGGGCAGTCCTGTACCGAAGTTCTCAGGAGGATTGGCGTTTACGTTGAAATACAAAAACTTCGACCTGAACATCTACGCCAACGGTACGGCGGGCAACAAGATTTTCAACGTCTCGAAATGGTTCACTGATTTCTATCCCTCCTTCCAGGGATCGAGCAAGTCGACGCGTATCCTGGATTCATGGACGCCCCAGAACACCGATGCCACGATACCCATCTACGAATCGGCTTCCAATTTCAGCACCAACACCCAGTCCAACTCGTACTACGTGGAAGACGGCTCTTACCTGCGCATCCAGAATTTATCGATCGGATACACGCTGCCGGCCAACCTGCTGTCACGCATCGGAATGCAGCGTTTGCGGGTGTTCGCCTCTACTAATAACTTGCTGACACTTACCAAGTACCAGGGGCTCGATCCTTCGGTGGGTGGTAATGCCGATACCAATTTCGGAATTGATGTGGGTAACTACCCGATCACACGCAGCTGGAACTTTGGGGTGAACCTGGGCTTTTGATCTATCATCTCTAGAAAAAATATAAACTAATACACAATGAAAAATATATCATTAAAAAGTGCGGCCCTGATCGCCTCCGTTACGGCGGGGCTGGCCTTTGCTGCCGTTTCCTGCAACGATTCCTTTCTGGAAATTCCGGCGACGGGACAGATCAGTGAGTCGCAGTTGACGTCCAAGGCAGGGATTGAAGGGTCGCTCATCGCGGTTTATTCCAACCTCAACGGGCGGGCCAACCGCATGGCCAGCGCCACCAACTGGGTGTGGGGTAGTATCCGCGGCGGCGACGCCAATAAAGGTACCGATCCCGGCGATTTCAGCGACATCAATCCGATTCAACGATTCGAGACGCAACCTACACAAGGGGTGATTCGGGACAATTACGTGGGTAACTACGAAGGTATTGCCCGCGCCAATAACGTTCTGCGTTTATTAAGTAAGGCAGATCCTTCGGTAACGGCGGCTGATAAAAAGAGGATTTCGGCCGAAGCTCGTTTTCTGCGTGCTCACTACTATTTCCAACTGGCGCGCAACTTTGGCCAAACGCCCATCGTGACCGAAGCGGACGATTATGGTACGGGCATTGAGACGATCAAGAACGATAAGCCCATGTACCCCTTCATTGAGGAGGACATGAAGTACGCATACGATAACCTGCCCGCTACGCAGGGAGCGGTAGGACGTGCCAATAAATGGGCGGCTGCAGCATATCTGGCCAAGATTTATCTTACTCAGAAGAAGTTCACAGAGGCTAAACCGCTATTTGATTTGGTGATTACCAGCGGCGTTACTTCCGATGGTAAGAAATACGGGCTGGTGCCAAAGTACGCCGACATCTACAGAGCTTCGAACGATAACAATGCGGAGTCGGTTTTTGCGATCCAAAATGCAGCGAATACGGGCTCTGTCAACAATGCCTTCCCGGAGTTTGACCTGAATTATCCTTACAACACGGGTCCTTCCGGGCCGGGTAACTGCTGCGGATTCTTTCAGCCAAGTTTTGAGCTGGTGAATTCCTTCCGAACCGATGCGACGGGCCTTCCCCTGCTGGATGGTTCGTATAACGATGCCGGAAAAGCGGTCAAGAGTGATTTTCCTCTTAAATCTGCCGAGCCGTTCACCCCGGATGCGGGCAACCTTGATCCCCGTCTGGATCACTCGGTGGGTCGCCGCGGTATCATGTACCTCGACTGGCAGCCGCACCCCGGTGCTGACTGGATTCGGAATCCGGCTAACGGAGGTCCCTATTCTCCCAAGAAATACACTTACTACAAATCTGACGTGGGTTCTTTGCAGGACAACAGCACCTGGACGCCTGGCTACACGGCCCTCAACTACACGATTATCCGTTTTGCAGACGTACTGTTGATGGCCGCCGAAGTTGAAATCGAGGTGGGTAGTTTGGAAAAAGCTCGTGAGTACACCAATATGGTTCGTCGCCGCGCGGCTAACCCAGCAGGTTTCGTGATGCAGGATGGCAAACCCGCCGCCAATTATACTATAGCCGAGTATCCGGCAGCACAGTTCGCGACCAAGGAAAAAGCGCGTGATGCTGTCCGTTTCGAGCGCAAGCTTGAGCTGTCGGGCGAAGGTCACCGCTTCTACGATCTGGTGCGCTGGGGAACGGCCGAGCAGAAAATAAACAGCTACCTCACCTATGACTCGAAATTCCTGCCAACTACCCTGGGAGGCTCACGCTTCACTACGGGTAAGGATGAGTTGTTGCCCATTCCACAAGCCGAAATCGACTTGTTGGGTGCAGAAGGCCCCGCTACTTTAAAGCAGAATCCGGGCTATAAGTAATTGCTTTGGCTTCGTTTCGTACCAAAAAGGCAAGCCAAACGGCTTGCCTTTTTGGTATATTTGAACCTGACATTTTAATTTACAAGTACCTTCCAATGAGCCTTAATCGTTTTGTAGCTTCACTTTGGATCGAGTCTCCGGAAGCCTCTGTAACTTTCGTTATGCCTCTATCCAATTCCCGGAAGCGACCGACAGCAGCCAAGCTGTTTTTGCTGGTTCTACTGCCCTTCCTTTTTACTGCCTGTCAGGAAAAAAAGCTTTTCACCCTTTTGTCCGCCGGGGAATCGGGCGTGAACTTTTCCAACCGCATTACTGAGAACGACAGTATCAATATTATCGACTTCGAGTATGTGTACAATGGGGGAGGTGTGGGTATTGCCGATTTGAACGGCGATAGTTTGCCCGACGTAGTTTTCTCAGGCAATCAGGTCAATAGTCAGGTGTATCTCAATAAGGGAGGGATGAAGTTTAGTGACATCAGTGAACAGGCGGGGCTTTCCAATCTGGGTCGCTGGTGTTCGGGCGTGAGTCTGGTGGATATCAATGCAGATGGTAAAATGGACATCTACCTTTCGGCGACGACCTTTAAATCTGAATCGCAACGAGCCAATTTATTGTTTGTCAATCAGGGAAATGACGCTGAGGGGGTACCGCATTTCAAAGAGATGGCCGCCGAGTACGGTGTTGCCGATACCGGGCATTCAATGCAGGCTGCCTTCTTCGACTACGACAACGACGGTGATCTGGATCTATACGTCCTGATCGACACCATTGAAGAGTACCCTAATCTTTACCACAAAAAAAACACGGATGGCTCCTCAGCTACGACCGACCGGCTCTACCGCTGCGATTGGAGTCAGCAGGGCGGTCATCCGGTTTACGTGAATGTTTCCAAAGAAGCGGGCATCCAGACGGAGGGCTACGGGCTGGGACTTAACATAACAGACTTCAATCGCGACGGCTACAAGGATATTTACATCACCAACGACTACCTGTCCAACGACCTGCTCTACATCAACAACGGCGATGGTACTTTCATGGACAAGGCGCAGGCCTACTTCAAACATACCAGTAACTCGGCGATGGGCAACGACGTGGCCGACCTTAATAACGACGGTCTGGCCGATGTCATGGCCCTCGATATGCTACCCCGCGACAATGAGCGGAAGAAAAAACTCATGGGGGCGAACAGCTACCAGGGGTACCTCAATAATGACCTTTACGGCTTCACTTACGAGTACGTTCGGAACACCATGCAGATCAACATGGGGAACAAGCCTGGTACCAATGAACCCATTTTTGCGGATATGGGGATGATGGCCGATGTCGCCGAAACGGATTGGAGCTGGACTCCCCTGCTGGCTGATTTCGACCACGATGGCTACCGCGATTTGATTGTGACCAACGGGTTTCCCCGTGACGTCACTGATCGCGATTTCGCTCAATTTCGCGCCGAAAGTGGCACCGTGGCTTCCAAGGACTATATGCTGGACCAGATTCCGACCGTAAAAATCAAGAATTACGCCTTCCGCAACCGGGGCGATTTGACGTTTGAAAACGTGACCGAAACGTGGGGGATCGGCGTGCCTTCATTTTCAAATGGCGCGGCCTATGCCGACCTGGATCTGGACGGTGACCTGGACATGATCGTCAACAATATTGATGATTCGGCCTTTGTTTACCGGAACAATCTGATGGAAACCAGGCCGGAGAAAAACCACTATTTGCGAATTGCTTTTCAGGGAGGCGAACACAATCTGAATGGGCTGGGCGCACGTGTTGAAATATTTTACAATGACAGCCTGCGGCAGATGTACGAGCATTCGCCCTATCGGGGGTACTTGTCCTCTGTGGAGCCGATGGCGCATTTTGGCCTGGGAGATGTGCAGACCGTAGACCGGGTCGTCGTTGTATGGCCCAATGGGAAGCAGCAAACACTGAAAAGCGTAAAGGCTGATCAGGTGCTGACCGTCAGGCAATCAGAGGCCACGGATGCGTATGCACCTGACCCGCTTCCTGGACAGCTGTTTCGCAACCTCATGGATTCGGTGGGAATTGACTATGTCCACGAAGAACCGGAGTTTATCGATTTCAACGGTCAGAAACTTTTACTGCACAAACTTTCGCAGTTTCCTCCGGCGGTTGCCGCAGCGGACATTGATGGCGACGGTCTGGCTGACTTATTCGTGGGGGGCTCCCGCCAGCACAAAGGACGATTTTTTGTACAAAAAGCAAATGGTACTTTTCAACTAAAAGATCTGCTGCCCGGTGGAGAAGGCAAAGAGAAAGAATCGGAAGACATTGGCGTGCTGCTCTTCGACGCGGACGGCGATGGCGACAACGACCTGTACATTGCCAGTGGCAGCAACGAGCAGAATGCCGGTGATCCCAGCTATCAGGATCGGCTGTACCTCAACGATGGAAAAGGAGGATTCAGCCTGGCCGCAGGCTCGCTGCCGGAGGCCAGAGTAAGTACCTCCTGTGTCCGTGCCACGGACTACGACCGCGACGGGGATCTCGATCTGTTCGTCGGCGGGCGCATCGACCCGCAACACTATCCCCGGTCGGTCAACAGTTTTATCTTAAG
The DNA here is from genome assembly GCF_014651615.1 of Persicitalea jodogahamensis. Classification (GTDB taxonomy): domain Bacteria; phylum Bacteroidota; class Bacteroidia; order Cytophagales; family Spirosomataceae; genus Persicitalea; species Persicitalea jodogahamensis. The sequence goes on from NZ_BMXF01000001.1 coordinate 2,192,915, forward strand.
GAATGATTCTAAACCGGGTAGTCCGAAGTTCTCGGATGTGACTTCCCAGGTCGCCCCCCAACTGCAGAACGGCGGTATGATCTGCGATGCCCTCTGGACCGACTACAACAATGATGGCTTTATGGATCTGATCGTAGCCGGCGAGTGGATGCCACTGCAGGTTTTCCAGAATAAAAATGGAAACTTCGTTCCCGATGCAGCCTTGAACAGCTACCTTGAAAAGTACAAAGGATTCTGGAACAGCATTATTGGCGGCGATTTCGACAATGACGGTGATACGGATTATGTGGTGGGAAATATGGGGTTGAACAACCTTGCCCGCACCTCGGACGAAACGCCCCTCACCATGTTGGCGGGTGACTTCAACCAGGACGGAATGTACGACGCCATCCCGATGGTATATTATCCTGATGCGGCCGGCAAGCGGGAATTGGTCCCCTACCACGGACGCGAGGATATGATCAAACAAATGATCCCGATGCGGGCCAGGTACCAGACTTTCGCCGATTTTACCAAAGCCACTTTTGATAACCTGCTAACGGAGGAACAGCGCAGGGAAGCCCTGGTTTTGCAGGCCAATTACCTGAAATCTTCTTACATAGAGAACAAAGGGAATGGCCGGTTTGAGTTGCGGCCGCTGCCCGCCCTGGCGCAGGTCGCCCCCATCAACGGCATGATCGCCGAGGATTTCGATGCCGATGGTCACCTAGATGTACTGCTGGTAGCCAATGACTTCGGCAACGAAGTTAGTGTAGGGCGCTTTGATGCTTCGAATGGTTTGCTTCTGAAGGGAGATGGGCACGGAAACTTTACGCCCCAAACTCAGGTCCAAACGGGTTTCTACGTACCGGGCAACGCGAAGGGATTGGTCCAGCTACCCGACGCTCAGGGAAACCGCCTGATTGTAGCCACCCAAAACCGGGGACCGATGCGCGTTTTTGGCCAGGATCAAAAGCAGGTAACGTGGCTGCCCGTCCAACCCGATGATGCATTTGCCATGGTGAAATTTAAAAACGGAACAACCCGCCGCTACGAACTGTACTATGGTGCCTCTTTCCTCTCCCAGTCGGTGCGGCAGATTCCTCTGAGCGAGCGGGTTGTAGGAGTGGAAATCGTTAATTTCAAGGGCCAGAAACGGAAGGTGCAACCCAACCGCCTGGTTCTTTGATTGTACCTGACCAAAAACAATGGGTAGATGAAAGTTCGTCTATCCTCATTTTTTACAGCTGCCGCTCCGTAGATGAAGACCTTGCAATTCCAATCCGCAACCAGGCGGGGAGATGACAACAGAAAAGAGAGGCATTACCATGATTACCTCATCGGGGGGGAAAGCCTACACAAAATACTGGGTCTGTCACCTCTTGATCTGGTTACTCCGTTTGGGTGGAATGTCCGCAAAGACTACGAATGGGAGAGTCTGTATGAGCTGATTTTTGTCAAAAAACCTCGGTTGATAACCGGACGCGTGCCACTGTACGTTTGTCCGGAATGCGGCGATCTGGCATGCGGGGCCATCACTGCGGAGGTACTTGATCTTGAAAATAAAATAATTTGGAAGGCCTTCGGTTATGAGAATGACTATGAAGGGGTGATAGATTCGTACGCTGCCCTTCAACCCATCGAGCTGGATCGGGATTCCTACTATAAGGCGCTCCTGAACCTGAGTTATAATCTGGCCAGAAAGTAGCTTAGCGTGGTTACGTGCTCACAATTCTTCACATTGCTGAAACAATAGACCGGGGGAAGTAGCAAAACACAATCCATCGCTCTGATGTGGTTGAGTCTGGCTGCCGAGGTGTGTGACGACATGGCTGAATTTTTGATTTGGCCTTACAAACTCATTGCTAACGGCATATCGCTCACTGACTGTGCTAGGGTTCATAAAGGATTGCTCGAAATCTGAAAGGAGTACCAATCATGGCACCAAATTTATATACGACATTGAATGCTGATTGTAATCAACATCAGGTATAGTTTCATAGCATTCAAATAGAAGAAACCATGAGAATTGAACGAAATCATAAGGCAAGCCAGCAAGTGGCTATCCAGAAAATAGATTCTTTTTTAGACGAACTGATGAAGCGGGATTTTCCGGGCGGCGTGATCGTGAAAGAACCTACTAAAAGCTGGTCAGGAAACACCATGGACTTTTCTTTTAAGTTAAAGAAAGGTCTGATAAGCACTAAAATAGCAGGAAGTATTCGGGTGGAAGAGGGGAAAATTATCATGGATTCCGAATTGCCTGGTCTGGTCAGAACATTCGTATCAGAAGAAAAGATTTCAGATGTGATAACCCAGCAAATTGACAACCTGTTTGTTGGTAAACAATAGTCTCCTTTCAAGGCAGGAAAGGAACCAACTACCATTTAGTCAAGAGAGTGATGGGTTTGCCGGCAATGGGGTCATTCGGAGGGCCGTAGTGTGTACACTCACATTTTGGGGATACGACCCTTGGCAGCTTCCAGATCTTTTTGCTTGTTTTCCAGATCGATGATTGATCCGGCCAGATCGGCTTTGTTCGTTTCTTGGTCGCGCAGCAATTCTTCCAGCTTCTTCTGCGTTCGCTCTATCTCCTTCACGATGCGCTCATTGTCACGTTCGAGGTTTTTGTGATTCTTGTCGGCTTCGGCGTAGTATTCTTCGGCCATTCTCACTTCATCGCGGGCTACTGCGTAGGAAGAGAATTCTTTCAGGAAATTCTCGGTGGCTGTGTACGTGCTGTCGGTGAAGTTGGAAATAAAATGGTTGCCGACTTTTACCGCCAAAAAAACGTGGCTGATGTTACGAACAGAAGAAACCTGGCTCAGCATTTCCACGGGTTCATGCGAAATGGATGGGACATTGGCCCGGTCCACCGAAATAACGCCCCGGCGGCTGTGGGTTTTGCCGTAGGTATTCAGGAATTCATCCCAGTAGTTTTCCAAGTAGCGTGAGGGAATGCCGGAATTGAGATTTAGCCCGAAGTAATCTTTGCCATTGAGGTTTTCTTTTCCGGGAAAAACACCCTGCGCATTGGTATCGGGCGTGCACACCATGCCCAGCAAGAGAAGGAGGTAAATTTTTGTTCTCATATGATTTTTACTAAAAAGGAGGTACTTTTTTGTTTAAATATACGGTTTACGGGCCACAATGACAACTTTTTTGCCATCGAAAAGGGTCGCCGCAAAGAGATATACGTCGCCGCCTTCTTTTATACGCCACTTCTTCCGTAAGTCATCCACTTTTCCAGGAAAGTTACGAAGCGTGAGGTTGGCGCGACCCTCGGGGACAAATTCAGCCAGGGCACGGGCGTCTGGTCGGCAAACGGCAACTACCTCAAAACTTCGTCCTGGAAAATCGGCTATCAACTTTCTGGATGTGTAAAGGTGGGTGTTTGAGGCGAGTTTGATCTGGCCCAATCGCACCGCCAGACTTTTAAAAGCTCCCGCCTTCAGAATGGCCGCGTGCGGTTCATAGAGGTACTTTTGGGGGGCATCGTACGAAGGTGCCGCTTCGGCTTCTTCCTGCCGGGTAAAATCAAAACTGTGTAGAACGCCCCCATCATCACTCAGAATCCTCACCTTTAATGGGATGTGTCCAGCCGGCACGGACGACTGATGTAAGACGTAAAGTACCTCCTTACACTCGCTGTCAAACCCTGTGACATAGACCTCCTGAACGGAATTCATTTGATTTACAGCCAGATCGATATCAAGCAGTGGCGCGGTCTTGACCAAAACATTGGGCGCCGAACGGAAAAGCGTGGGTAACGACTCTGTCAGGTCGGGAGTACAGTCGGCCAGTTGCGCTACTTTCCGTTTACGGTCGTCGCGGCGGGCAGGATCGGCATATATCCAGTCGGCAGGTTCAGGGTTTTGCGCAAGTGCAGCGATGGCGTCTTCCTCCCTGATCTCAACTTTATTTAAAATCCCCAGTTTGCCGAAATTGTAGGCCGTTGCCCTGGCTACTTCGGATAACTGTTCGAAATAAACCGTTTTCTCGAAGTTCTGAGCCAAATAATGGCAATCCACGCCCATACCGCCCGTAATGTCGATTAATTTCTGACCCGAGATAAGGCTGGCCTTGAAGCGCGCTGTGGCCTCGGAGGAGCTTTGTTCTACCGAAAGGGGCGGGGGGAAATACAATTTTTCGTTGGCATACCAGTCGGGTAGTTTATGTTTTGCCTTTTGCCGGGCCGCAATCTGGAGCGCCGCTTTTCTGACATCAATATCCTGATAGCGATTGCTTTGCAACAGCAGGGTTGGAACATCGTCTTTGATATGTTCCTGAATAAAGGCTTGCTCCTGAAAAGTAAGATGGCAAAATGAATCATTCATAAGGTAAAATTACGCCTTTCTGATCTTTGGCTAAGGAATTCTCCCAAACTAACCTGATGAAGACACCCGACAAAACCACCGCCCAACGCTACTGGAAAGAAAACCTCACCTATCTGGCGATTCTGCTGGTAATCTGGTTTCTGGTTTCCTATGGTGCGGGGATTCTCTTCGCCGATGCCCTCAACAATTTCAGACTGGGCGGTTTCAAGTTAGGCTTCTGGTTCGCCCAGCAAGGTTCCATCTACGTTTTCGTGCTCCTTATTTTTGTCTATATCTTCCTGATGAACCGACTGGATAGGAAGTATGGCTATGACGAATGAGGTGTGAAGTCCCAAAGGTGCAAAGCCACAAAATGATATTTCCGAGCTGAGCAACAATGGCTCATAACTCACAAACATAAAACAACTCGGGCCACCCCGTCATAAACTACCCCTCCCTTGGACGTAAGAATCTGGACTTATATAATTGTTGGCTTGACCTTCGCCCTTTACATTGGTATCGCCATTTGGTCGCGAGCGGGTAGCACCAAGGAATTCTACGTAGCGGGCGGCGGCGTGTCGCCGCTGGCCAATGGCCTGGCTACGGCGGCAGACTGGATGTCGGCTGCGTCGTTTATTTCGATGGCCGGCTTGATTTCTTTTATGGGCTACGATGGCACCGTCTATCTCATGGGCTGGACGGGAGGTTATGTGCTACTGGCTTTACTACTAGCGCCTTATCTGAGAAAATTTGGTAAGTTTACCGTCCCCGACTTTATAGGTGACCGTTACTACTCCAATGTTGCCCGCACGGTGGCAGTGATTTGCGCCTTGCTAGTGTCGTTCACTTATGTGGCCGGACAAATGCGCGGGGTAGGGGTAGTTTTCTCCCGTTTTCTGGAAGTGGATATCAATACGGGCGTCATTATCGGGATGGTGATCGTGCTGTTTTATGCCGTGTTGGGTGGCATGAAGGGTATTACCTACACACAGGTGGCGCAATACTGCGTGCTGATTTTTGCCTTCATGGTTCCGGCGATCATGATTTCTTTCAACATGACGGGTGCGATCATTCCCCAGATCGGAATGGGAAGTACCTTGTCCGATGGCTCGGGGGTGTATCTATTGGATAAACTGGATGGCCTGTCCCGCGAATTAGGTTTTGCTGAGTACACGCAGGGGACCAAATCAAAAATTGACCTGTTTGCAATTACGCTGGCGTTGATGGTCGGTACGGCGGGACTACCGCACGTGATCGTCCGGTTTTTTACCGTCAAGCGTGTGAAAGACGCCCGAATGTCGGCGGGCCTGGCGCTGTTTTTCATCGCCATTCTGTACACCACTGCTCCCGCGATTTCGGTGTTCGCCCGGACAAACCTCATCGAAACCGTCAGCAACCGCGACTACGCTTCGGTACCCAAATGGTTCAAAAACTGGGAGACGACCGGGCTTCTAGCTTTCGATGACAAGAACAACGACGGCAAAATTCAATACGTAGCCGATCCCGAAGTCAACGAATTGAAAATCGACAACGACATCATGGTGCTGGCTAACCCCGAAATTGCCCAGTTGCCCAACTGGGTCATTGCCCTTCTGGCAGCGGGCGGACTGGCGGCGGCGCTCTCCACGGCAGCGGGGCTGCTGCTGGTGATTTCTGCCTCGGTGTCGCACGACTTGTTGAAAAAGATGATCTTACCCAATATTTCTGAGAAAGGCGAACTGATTGCCGCCCGGGTATCGGCTACCTTGGCCGTTTGCGTGGCGGGGTACTTTGGCATTAACCCGCCCGGCTTTGTGGCGGCGGTAGTTGCGCTGGCCTTTGGGCTGGCGGCGGCCTCATTTTTTCCGGCTATTATCCTGGGGATTTTTTATAAAAAAATGAACAAGGAAGGGGCCGTGGCCGGGATGATCGTCGGCACGCTGCTGATGCTGTTCTACATGATCAAGTTCAAATTGGGCTGGCTGGGAGCAGCGCCGTCGCCCGCTTCCGAATGGTGGTTTGGTATTTCACCCGAGGGCTTCGGCTCGGTGGCCATGCTGGCAAATTTTATAGTCTCGCTGGTAATCAGCGCCTTCACGCCCGATCCACCCGAGGATGTGCAGCAGATTGTGGAAGAGATTCGGCTGCCGAGTGGAGCAGGGGAGGCGACGCATTGAGGTTCGGGGAATATTCTAACCTGTGGCCCCTCGCTAGCCGATTCAAAGTACCCCTCCTGGGCTCATTGGTTCTTCTCAATCAAATAAATTGCATTGGTCTGTAAAGAGAATTATACGGTTTTTCCTTCTGACTCACTTTCTCGATTCTCAGACGGGCTCTACTAAACCAGTTTTAAAAAAACCGTTTTTTCCTTCAAAAATATTGATCGTTGAATTATTCATGATCAGTGACCTAATGGCATACGGTTATTCCCGCCGGCGGGATAAATCAGTTTAATCAGGTAATATTTTCGTATATTTTCCCAATTTTTAATCAATAATGTGAATCTCTGCCGATTGTATATCCGGCACCAAATGCTAAACCTTGCAACTTTGATGAAAACGACCACATTTGAAGAATACCAGGCTGCCTACGATAAAAGTGTAAACGATCCCGAAGCGTTTTGGGCAGACATAGCAGGCCATTTTCAGTGGCGCAAACCCTGGGATAAAGTACTGGAATGGAACTTCGAAGAACCAAAAATCGAGTGGTTCAAAGGCGCAAAACTGAACATCACCGAGAACGCGCTGGACCGTCACCTGGCCGAGCGCGGCGAACAGCCTGCCCTCATCTGGGAGCCGAATGAACCTGATGATAAAGCGGTGACGATTACGTACAGTCAGCTTCACCGCCGGGTCTGCCGCTTTGCCAATGTCTTGAAAAAGCACGGCGTAGGCAAAGGCGACCGGGTTTGCATCTATCTACCCATGGTACCTGAGCTGGCTATTTCTGTGCTGGCCTGCGCCCGCATTGGGGCCATCCACTCGGTGGTATTCGGCGGCTTTTCGGCCCGTTCCATAGCTGACCGCATCAACGACGCAGCATGCACCATGGTCATTACTTCCGATGGAGCTTTTCGGGGAGCCAAAGTCATTCCAATGAAGGAAACCGTGGATGATGCCCTCGAAAAATGCTCGACAGTGAAAGATGTCATCGTCATGACCCGCACCCGCACGCCTGTCTCGATGCTCAAAGGCCGCGACCACTGGTGGGAAGAGGAGGTGAAATATGTGGATGCTGATTGTCCCGCGGAAGAAATGGACGCCGAAGACCCGCTTTTCATACTGTATACTTCCGGTTCCACGGGTAAGCCCAAAGGGGTTGTCCATACATGTGGCGGGTACATGGTGTATGCGACTTATACCTTCGCTAATGTTTTTCAGTATGAGCCGGGTGAGCTTCACTTTTGTACGGCAGATATCGGCTGGATTACCGGACACAGCTACATCGTTTATGGTCCTTTGTGCTACGGTGCTACGTCGCTGATGTTCGAAGGCGTCCCTACTTATCCCGATGCCGGACGTTTTTGGGAAATTACCGAGAAACACAAGGTCAATATTCTCTACACTGCCCCCACTGCTATCCGCGCGCTGATTTGCTTTGGATTGCAATACGTTAAAGATCACGATCTTTCATCCTTGAAAAAGCTGGGGTCGGTCGGTGAGCCTATCAACGAAGAAGCCTGGCAGTGGTACAAACACAACATTGGCCACGACGATACTCCATTGGTCGATACCTGGTGGCAAACCGAGACGGGCGGAATAATGATATCGTCCATCGCGGGCGTTACGCCCGAGAAACCCACATTTGCCACGCTACCGCTGCCGGGCGTGCAGCCCGTGCTGGTGGACGAGGCCGGGAAGGTAATCGAAGGCAACGGTGTCAGTGGTAATCTTTGCATCAAATTTCCCTGGCCCGGCATGCTGCGCACGACCTGGGGTGACCACGACCGCTGCCAGAAGACCTACTTCTCCGCTTATCCCGGCATGTACTTCACGGGTGACGGCTGTCTGCGCGATGAGGACGGAATGTACCGTATCACAGGCCGGGTAGACGACGTCATCAATGTATCGGGCCACCGTATCGGCACTGCGGAAGTCGAGAATGCCATCAACATGCACCTGGGCGTTGTCGAGTCGGCGGTAGTGGGTTATCCGCACGATATAAAAGGGCAGGGTATTTACGCCTATGTCATCACCGAAAAATGGCCCGACGAACCGGAGATGATGCGCAAGGATATTGGTGCTACGGTCGCCCGGGTGATCGGCCCCATTGCCCGGCCCGATAAAGTGCAGTTTGTCACGGGTTTGCCCAAAACCCGGTCTGGAAAAATCATGCGACGCATTTTGCGCAAAGTTGCCGAAGGCGATACGTCAAATCTGGGCGATACCTCCACGCTGCTTGATCCGGCAGTCGTGGAGGAAATCAAAGACGGGGCATTGTAGGCATTGGCTTTTGAGCCATTTTTAGTCCTTGTTTTAAGAACAGAGATGAATGTATTTGCTGCGGTTGCCGTACTTATACATTCATCTTTTTGATATTGGCATAGCTGATCGCAATCGCTTCCAGGGGCGGCTGCTTCGTAACGTCCTGCTCCACGAAAAGATGTTTCAAACCCGCGGTCTTGCCCGCATCCAGAATGCGCTGGAAGTCGATGGAACCATTACCCACCTCGGCAAACTCCCGTTTTTCGGTTTTGGCCATATCCTTCATGTGGACCAGCGGAAACCGGCCGGGATTTTGTTTGAATAGGGTTACGGCATCCTGCTTGGCAAAGGAGGACCAGTACAAGTCCAATTCCATCTTGACCAGCTTAGGATCCGTTTCTTTCAGAATCATATCATACGGGATTTTTCCGCCTACGGTCTCAAACTCGAAATCGTGGTTGTGGTAACAAAACTGAACCCCGGCCTTCTGGCAAACTTCACCAGCTTTATTGAAGAGGTCGATAAATTTTTTGTAGTCGTCTAGTGTCCGCTCATTGGGCATGAGGAAGGCACAGGCCACGTACTTTTGTCCGGCGGCGGCCGCATCGTCCACCAGTTGGTTGAGGCTGGTTTGTAGCTGGCCGGGCATATAATGGCCGCTAGGTGTGGACATGCCCAGCGATTTGAGGTAGTTTTTGAATTCGGCGGGCGCCATCCCAAAAAACTTGCCATCTGCATAGCCGAACGTCTCGACCTCGGTAAAGCCTATGTCGGCCACTTTTTTCAAAGTACCCTTCGGATCTTTTCCCATCAAATTGCGCAGGGTGTAGAGTTGCAAACCAATATTTTTGGGTGGTTTGGCCCAGGAAATAGTCTTGGTAAGAAAGGGAAGCGTCAGTGCAAGGGCGCCGGTTTTTAAGAATTCTTTACGGGTAATGGTCGGGGTCATGATTGGAGTATTTTGAATGTTTTCATGAAGATTAAACGCAATAATCAAGTGGGAAGTACCTGCTGATTGAAAACATTAGGTGTTCCCTGGAATTGCCTATTGCTGGTCGAGGGAGTAGTTTGTCATTTCATTGCGTATCCGGATCTGCCGGGATGGTTGCCCACAAAATGATCATTTTGTGGGCAACATTTTCACCCGCCTCATTGCACCTTCACCCATCCCATCCGTCATTTACCACAGCAGGAAACCCAGACCTGTCCAACCCTCCGCTGGCACTAGGCTCTTTTCCGGGTAGAGCGCCAGCCGGAGACGGCTATCCGGGCGTTCTTCGCTTACTTATAGCATGGCCTTGCGCAGTGATATGGCCTTTATTTTTCTTCACAACAACGTGTAAAGCAGCGGCTATGGGTTATACTCCAAAACTACCGTACTCCTTCTTGTTTGGCGCGGGCGCGTACCCGGGCGGCGCGTGCCTTGCTGTCGGGGTGCGTGGAAAGGAACTGGGGTACTTTCCCGCCGCCCGCCTTGTCGAGCTTTTCGAACGACGAAGCCAAAGCCAGTACGCTCTGGCCGTTGCGTTTGAGGAACGCATAGCTGAAATCGTCAGCCTCAGTTTCCTGCTGTCGGCTAAACGACGCTGCTGCCACGTAATCGGCGAGGCCCCCCAGCTCGGAACGCGATAATTGGCCCACTACACCATCGTTGGCAGCCGCGGCATTGCGCAGGGCCGAGCGGCGCAGTGCACTTTTGGTCGCATCGTGCGAATCTTTATTGACGACATGCCCGATTTCGTGACCGATAATGGCCAGAATTTCCTTGTCGTTCATGATGTCCATCAAACCTTGAAATACGCGCACACTGCCATCGGCGGTTGCGAAAGCGTTCACATCGGGTACTTTGTAGACTTTATAGTTCAGCTTGATGCCATTGATGGTAGGGTAGCGCCCCACAATGCGGCTAAGGCGTTTGGCGTAGGGGTCACTGGCACTGGCTACCGGATTTTTCGCATCCATTTCCTTGACCGCCTCCCGCGAAATTTCGGCCACCTGAGCATTGGTGATGGTGGCCGACATCAGTGCATCGATTCCCGCCTGTACGAGGTTCGGGCTGAGTTGAGCCTGGGCCACCGGCGCAGTCAACAGGCCAAGCATTAGGATATATAAGCTTGCTATCTTTTTCATGATTTCTATACGGTTTGTTTTATGTTCAGCACTACTTTCAGTATGTGAAATTCATTAGTTTGAATCCCTCCTTCATCAAAAGTTTAGTGCCACCCCTATTCCGATTCGGGACCGATTGACCTTTTTTGTGAGTCAACTAAATGAGAGTTAGGAAGTTGATTAAATGGTGAATTTTTCATCTTCCTTGGAGATTTTATTCAGGCAACCCAAGTACATGTGACAAACCGAATTTAGCGAATTGGGCTGATCAATCCAGGCGGGGCTGTACGTTAAAGTACCTGCGCACCCTGCCTGTGCCGATAGCCGGGGAGGGGATAGCCATGGACCGTGGCTTAAAAAACATGTCGGTATTTCGGGGCTACAACCGTGTCAAAGGGACCGTATTTCGCACCAAATTGAGAGTGACGACACAAAGTCTACGCGTGCATTGAGTACATCCGCAGATGTTGTGCCAGAATGTGTAGAAAGGCAGGCGAATCGGATTCTTACCCCCGTTGCGGAAGGCTCACGGTTTCCAGCCAGAATTCGCGTAGATTGGTGAAGTAATCCGCCCATTCCTGATAATCGGGAGATTTGACTACATAGGCATTGGCGCCCCGGGCGTAGCAATCCTTGATGTCCGAGTCCTGATCGGAGTAGCTGAACATCACGATGGGGATAGGCGGGGATTTCTTTGCCTTGAAGAATTCTTTGATCGTCTGCAGCGCGAGTAATCCCGCTTCCCTGCTCGGCAAGTAAAGGTCGGCAAGGATCAGCTTGGGCGTTTGGTGAGCTAGGCTATTCTCCTGATCTGCCAAATACTTCAAGGCTTCTTTCCCATTTTCTACCCCAATGGCGTTCACGCCGGGCATACATTCGTCCAGCGTCGATTTGATCAAAAACAGATGATCCGGATTGTCTTCGATAAGGAGAAGGGTAGTTTTTCTGAAATCGGTTTTTGGGGGAATCTTTACCTTGGAAGTAGCGGAATTATTCATCGTAAATATCGAATCGGGCGGGATCAGGATTGAGTGGTAATAGCAAATATAGCCCTAAACAAATTGTTTAACCAGGTAAGAACAAAATAATCTTTATATTTGATGGTAACCATCCAAATATAAATCTACCAGTCCTGCGCATGGGCTGTCCCACAAACCCAAGTATGCCATCAGACCTGATAGCGCCACCTGTGAAAATTGCCGATTACTTATTTAGCCGCCGCGATGCCATTCTGCAACGCTGGCGAATGAAATGCGAGGAAGACGAGAGTCTGGCACATGTCGTCGTGCTTGATCGCATTGAGTTTAACGACCACCTCCCGATGATCCTCAATATTTTGGGGCAGCGGCTGCGTAATGAACCCGAGGACGCCGACCCGGTGCACCTGGCTAATTTCCACGGGCTGCATCGCTGGCGCAAGGGACGAATGCTAGGCGACATCCTCAATGAACTAGATTATTTGTACGAAATCCTCAATGACGAATTGACGATTTTCAAAGAGTTCAACCCGGAGGCAGATGTTACGGAAATATTGACCGCAGCAGTACAAATTGCGCGTTTGAAAGAAGAAACCATTCGTGGCAGCGTGACGGAATACGCTATCCAACAGCAGATTGCCGCCGCCAGTCGCAGCGCAAGTCTGCAAAGGGCTCTGGACGACCTCAATAAGTTGGGGCGTAACCGGGGTGAGATCCTGCGGACATCCTCGCACGATCTCAAAAGCAACTTTGGGGTTATTCAGGGCGTGACCTCTTTGCTGAATCAGGACGGTCGTACTGAGGAGGAACGCGCCCAGTTGATCAAAATGCTGAGCCGGAACTTGACAAGTTTGCAAGACGTACTGGTCCAGCTCACTGATTTGGCGCGGCTGGAAGCAGGGCAGGAGGAATTCCAGCTGTCGGAGTTTGACGCTTCCAAGATAATCAGGGAAGTAGTGGCGGGGGCACGTCCCGTGGCCGAGGGAAAAAAACTGATGCTTATGGCCGACGGACCCGAGGAGATGAAGGTGCAGGGGGACGTGGTCAAGGTCAAAAGGATCGTTCATAATCTTTTGATGAACGCTATCAGATATACGTCCCAGGGCGTCGTGTCAGTCTCCTGGTCTTCGGAGGACGGGGTACGCTGGCATATTGGTATTCAGGATTCCGGACCGGGCCTGCCGCCGAATCTGGCGTCGGTCATTTCTGCCCAACTGAAACCCCATTCTGAACCCACCGCTGTTCTGGAACCAGATCCTACGGCCGGAACGCAGCATCCGCCGATTTCGCTTCCGGAAGAGCCAATTGCTTCGCCCGGCCAGCCCGACGGGGAGGGTTTGGGGTTGCACATCGTCAGGCATTTGTGCGAATTGATGTCCGCCAGCTTGACCGTCGAGTCAGTTGCGGGAAAAGGCTCCTTATTCAGTATCCGGCTTCCAATGGCGTACGATTAATATAAAATCCTCAATCGTATTGAATAATATTGGGTAAATAAATGATTACCAGTTATTTTTGTTCACTATTCTAATTGTCAGGCAGCGTTTTGTGAGGTCTAGTCGAATCTTTTCATCTTGTCGTAACGGATTCGCACCTCATCGCCTTCGTTGATCGCCCTCAGGTACAGAATCTGGCCCTTTACATCTTCTATTTCTCTAATCTCCAATTGATTCTGCGGCGCCTTTCGTTTAAGGTTGTTCATCGGAATCTGGATACTGAGGTCGGTTTTGTTGCCAAAACTATATACCCCATCCAGGAAAAAATAAAGCACGTTGGCCTGCACCTTCATGCGGGCTACTTTGATTTCCTCTCCTTGCAGAACGAATGTTGTTCGTAAAGGAGCCAGACGGACATTGTCCCAGGCGCGATTCTTGAAAACCAGTTTACGTATATCCAGCATGGGTTTGAAATTCAGAATTTGCCCTTTCTCCAGATTCACGTTTATGTTTCCACGCATCGAGGATCTCAGTAAGGAGGTGTCGCTTTTTATTTTGGCTTGAAATGCAAAATCGGCAGACAGGATGCCACGCAGATTTTTGTCTGTGATGGCCTTTTGGCCAAAATTACCCATTGAATGGAATACGGATCTGATGTTCGCCTGTGCCACTTTTCCCTTCACGTAAAAAATGGGAAGCTTACGGCCTCCGTAGGTTTTGATTCCGCCGGAAATGCCGACTCGGCCGCCGCAGGTATTCATTGAAAGGTTGCGCAATTCAAGCGACTGGTTCTGAATCGTGACATTGCCCCGCAACTGGGTAGCCACCAACTGCCGGTATTTCATTTGTTTCGCTTCCAGGCTGGCTGTTACTTTCAACTTTTCAATTGTTTCGTCCAGGAGCTTGGTAAGGCGGAATTTTGACTTGCCCCGCTGCCGTCGCTGCCGCATTCCCGCCAGCCGGTCGGGCCAGGTGACATTCCACTCGGGGATGGCGATGTGCACAAAGGCTTCGGCGGGCCGTTGGGAGCCAAAAAGGGAGGCAGGCAAGTACAGTACCTTGCCCGAAATAGTGAGGTCGTTACGGCCGTCGTGCATCGTCAGCCGCGGCAGTATGGCCTGGTTTTCATCGAATCTTACCTCACCGTTCAGGCGGCTGACGTTGATGTGTCCCGTTTTTTTGGCAAAGGCAATGTCATTCATTTGCAGACTACCCCTCAACTTTCCGGTCATGCGGTCGGCAACAGGATCATAAAACTTTACCGGGCTTCCCTCGTAGTGAAACTTGAGCGTGGCATTGCCTTTCCGGACGGCATAAAGGCTGGTGTCCAGCAGCGCGTTGACAGTGGCCGGCGTCGCAGCCAGCGAAAAATCCATAACGGATGTGGCGGTTTTAAGGTTGGTAATACTTAGCGAACCGCGTAACGGGATCGTCTCGAAATAGCCCACGGCCTCGCTGACCGTAATTCGCGAATTGGGGTCGCCCGTAGGAGCGTTCGGGTCAAGGCGGTTGGTAAAAGTACCTTTGACTCTCATGTCTCGCAGGAAGCCGTATGGCAGTGCGTAGCGGAAGGTGTCGGTCTGGAACTGGACGGTAAGTAGCGGGGAAGGGTCATTCAACAGTCCGCGAAGCTGAATATCAGCCTGCAGGGTGGGAAGTATTTTTCGCTTGGCAATGGCTTTTTCCAATTTGGCCGGCAGCAGATGCAGCGTAGCCGCCAAATCCGTTTTCTCCAATGAAAAATCGAGTGCCAGTCGGCCTGGCTTTTCGGCTAGATGGATATCTCCATGGAACCTGATCGCATCCACTTTCGGATCGTTTACCTGCACCGTCGAAGGATTTATTCGCCACAAATGCCGGGCCGGGAAGTAATCGAGATCGAGGTGGGTCTGCGCGGATTGCTTCCGGAAAAAGCTGCCTCTGGCGGCGTTGAAAACCAACTCTTCGAAGAATACAGAGCCGTCGATCAGGAAACGACGCGTAGAGTCAGTCCGCCCCAACTGGCTCTCGACCTGCCGCAGGGTGGCGGCAAATTTCTTGTTTTTCAGGGAATCGACGTACTGGATCGGGCAATCGCGGAAAATGATTTTTTCAAGATTGCCAAAGTAGTTCCTGCTCTGATTGACGGGTAAATCGGATTCCCATCTCTGCTCGACTGTTTCAAACAGAGAAGCATTGGTGTAGCCATCTTTGCCCCTGAAAACCTTAACCACCCCACGCTCCACACCGAGTTTGCGAATCTGTACCTCTCCCCGCAATAGCTTGCCGAAATCCAGCGTTGCGCTCACGCTCTCCGCCGCCAGCAGGGGTACATGGTAGCGGGCGAATCGCCGGCCAGTCAACCTGACATCGTGAAAGGAGAAAGTGATCCCCACGCCATGCTTGAAAGGCGTAAAGCCCACATCACGCACACTCAGTTCGCCGTCCAGGTTTTCACGGGAAATCTGCTCGATCTGCTGCAAAAACCGTGTTTTGTAAGTGATGGCCCAAGCGGAAAGGCCGCCCAATAACACGAGCAGCGACAAAATAGCCAGCAATAATCTTTTTGAAAAAGGACGGCGCAGCATTCCGGGAAAAACTAAGCCTGGTTATTTTCAGACACAGGCTGCTTTGCCGAAACTAGTTTGTCGGTTTCCCCGCAACCGCAGCCCTTCCCACAGCCTGCCTGCGCCGGACGGCGTAGCGACACCCAGGCCCGTCTGCCCAGATAACCAACGGCGGCAAGAAAAATAAGCAGGACGATAAGTTGCTGAGACATCATAAAAAAGTCAATTTGCCTGTCTGTTTGTGTTGGTACTTTACCGCCAAATCGAATATTTGAATGCAAAGCGGACTTCCATTGGCGATAATATAAAGATTCTGACGGTGAAAATGTTCCTCATTCTATTTTCTATCTTTGAAACTTATCCAATCTAAGGCCAGGAAAGGCTGTAACTGCTTTTGATACACCATCAAAATGCCACAAAAAAACTACACCGATATTGACTTGTCCGAAATGCACCGGCTGCAAAAACAGCCAGGGACGGTTGTAGTCGACGTGCGGGAACCCTGGGAGTTTGAGGAATTCAACGAAGGGGGAATCAATATCCCGCTTTCCAAAATCCGGGAGAACCGTAAAATTCTGGACCCTTATACTGATGTCGTTGTCATCTGCACGAATGGTACCCGCAGCAAAGTGGCCGCTATGGACTATTGCCGGGTTAGTACCTGGACGGACAAAAACATCTACCACTTGAAAGGAGGAATTCTGGAAGCAGAGTGAATTTTACGAATTTTTCCAGGAAAGTCACACCTTTGAAATTTTTTCAAACAGAACGCTATGACTCAAAAAAACTACCTGACAGGCTGTGTACTGTTGCTTTTTCTGAATGCTGGCTGTACCAGGGAAATGTACAACCCTGACTCCCGCCCGCACGAATTCCCCAACTACGTCGATACGGAAACCAGGCCGGTTCAATACCAGGAAAAGAAAACGTATGTGACCGCTCAGGGTGTATCGGCTTCCAACCAATTTAACGGCGCTCGGCTGAACGATTTTGAAGCGGAGAACGACAGTACTTTCACCGTCAGCATCGAACCCGAAAACACGCCCATCAATCCCAGTCCCTGGTACGCATTCAAACTGTGGAGCGAAACTCCGAGGAAGGTTTATCTCAATATCGATTACCATAACGGCAAGCACCGTTATCTGCCCAAGCTATCGTACGATGGTAGAGTATGGACCGACCTTGACAGCAACCTGATAATAAAGCGAGGCGGTAATGTCCAATTTCCGCTGAACCTCAGCCAGGATACGCTCTGGGTGGCCGGACAGGAGCTGTTTACTACGGAGCACCTGCGCGGTTGGCTGGCGGAAATTAAGCGGAAAAGCCCGGAAACGAAAATGGATACCTACGGGAAAAGCACGCTGGGACGTCCGCTTTACACGGCCAGCCTATTTGAAAAAAATAAAGGGCAGAACGAGATAATCGTGCTGATGAGTCGTCAGCACCCGCCCGAAACTACCGGGCAACTCGCCTTCCTGCATTTCGTGGAAAGACTGCTTGAAGAAGACCCACTCACTGAAAAATTCAAGCAAAAGTACCAGGTACTTCTCTTCCCGATGCAGAACCCCGACGGCGTGGACCTGGGCCACTGGCGGCACAATGCCGGCGGCATCGATCTCAATCGTGACTGGGACCGCTACAATCAGCCCGAAACGAGGCAGATGGCCAAGTACCTTGTCGAGTTTGCAAATAAAAATCAGGCGAGGGTCATCATGGGTCTGGACTTTCACTCAACCTATGAGGACGTGTACTACACCAACAATTCCGACACGGCCTCAGCCTATCCTGATTTCACCAACGTCTGGCTGAACGAAATCAAACGGGCAATTCCTGATTATGAGCCCAACATTTCCCCATCCAACGTTGGTCAGCCAGTGAGCAAGGGCTGGTTTTTCGTGCGGTTCAACGCTGTGGGGATTACTTACGAAATCGGCGACGATACGCCCCGTGATTTTATAAAAACCAAGAGCCGTATCGCCGCCGAGAAAATGATGGAAGTACTTTTGAATGATGAGTGAGGATGGCTCGCAAACCATTCATCACTTATCATTCATCATTATTTATTCACCTCCGTTTCCGTGAAAATTCCCGAATCGCGGGGTGCGTTGCGGTTGGCGCTCAGTTCGGTTTGAGCCACTACAAAGCGCTGTGGGTACTTGGTAGCGGTGGCCGAATTGAACGGGGGCAGCACTGCGATAGCCTTTTCCTTAACACTCAGCCTCCGCAAATCATCGAAAGGCATCAAACCCGTGAAGCCCGACACATAGCGCTCCTCGATTATTTCGCGCAGCAAGGCTTGTTTAGAGTCCAGATTATCGGCATTCTCGATTCCGCCTTTTTCAAAGTCTGCCAGCACGTAGGGGTCGTACTTCAGCGCGTCGGTTGCGTTTAACTTCTGAAAGGCAGTGCCCGAAGCCAGATAAGCCCGAAGTTTGTTCAACTGCTTCAATCCTTCTTCGGCGCTCACGGTGCGGGTACCTGCTTCAGCCAGAATGAGCAGATTCTCTTCAAAACCAATCAAGGTCATCGGGCGACCTGCGGCAGCAATGCCTTTGTTATTGTTAGCCGAATTCCCATCAAAACGGTAGTAAGTCAAGCGGGCAGCCTCGTTGGTTTTGGCATTGTTTCGTTTGCCGGAAAGCAGCGTTTCCAGGTGCCCGCCAGCGAAAGTCCAATAGCCACCCCGCTCATTGATCATCTTATAGTTGAGATTAAAGCTCCCGTTACCAATGTTGGGCGGCGTGAAAACCAGCGCTTCATTGCTGGCGGAAATACCCTTGGAGGCGGCTTCATACGCTTTGTCATACTCACGGGTGTACATATAAAGCCGGGCTTTCAACGTGTAGGCTACTTTGGTCCATTTCAGGGTGTTTCCGGCAAGGTACAGATCTTCCGGCACCGCAGTGTTAGCCGCACTGCCCAGGTCGGCAATAGCGCCGTCCAATAGGGTTTGGAGCTGTGCAAAAACCTCCTTCTGGGTGTCAAACTTTGGGTCGGCGATGTCGTCGTTGGATATTTCGCTGTACGGCACATCACCGAAAAGGTTGGCGATAGTTCCCACGGTGTTCGCCTCGATCACCTTGGAGATTCCCGAGAACTGGGCGGCCTTGGGGCTGTCGGCAGTGTGCTCGCGCAGTAGTCTTGCTTGCTTTACCACGCCCTGATAAGCGTTTTGCCAGATGCCATTGGTTTCTTCGGCGGAGAGGTTGTACTCATATATGCTCTTGTAGAGCAGGGCCGCGCCGCGCGTTTGGCCGCTCCACATGCCCGAAATTCGGGTTTGGTGGCCCAGCTGCACGCTGACGTTAGCGAGTTCCATGCCTTTCAGCAACAGGACTCCCGCCTGAAAGTTGTCCGAAGAAATCTCATTCGGGTTGTCATTGATATCCTTCACCAGCGACTCACAGCCGGAGCCGGCAAGCAGAAGGAAAGAAAGTGAGAGGTACTTTATGTGTTTCATCTGTTCAATTTTGAATGAGTGAATGAGTGAATGAGAGAGTACTTGACTCTGTCTTCAATTCATTTCAAAAAGCCGAAAGCCAACAGCCGATGGCCGACAGCCATATTAATAATTGATCTTCACTGTGAATACCCAAGACCTTGTGCTTGGATTGGTGAAGTACTCGATGCCAAAGCCGTTGTCGACGCCCGACTGGTTGACCTCAGGGTCGATGCCTTTGACTTTGGTCCAGAGTTTCAGGTTTCGGCCCGAAACGGACAGGTCAATGGAGCCTAGCTTGGTGGCGTTGCGGAATTTGGCCCCGCCAATGCTGTAGCCCAAAGATATCTCGCGGAGGCGGGTCCAGCTACCATCGGTGATCGAGAACTCATTGATGGCTGAGCCACCCAGGCCTCCGCCCAGGGTAGTGTACCATTGCTCGTCGAGCAGGATATCACCGGCACCATAGTTGCCAATGTTGCCACGAACCGTAGTACCCGCCGGGAAAATGGTGCCCGCCGCATTTTTCAGGTCTTTGGTCAGTGTCACTTCGTTCTCGGTATCATTGTAGGTACCAAAGCTGTTCAGCACGAAACGCGTGCGCTCAGCGAAATCACCACCCTGATACGTCTCGAAAAGTACATTGAACGACAGCCCTTTGAACGCTCCCCGCAGGCCCAGGCCGCCCCGCCAGTCTGGGTTCGGGTCACCGATAATTCCTTGTTCGGGAGCAAGTTTGGGAAAGCCGTTCTCGTCCAGATCCAGGGAGCCGTCAGGCTTCCGGGCGGCCCGGCTACCGAACAGGATGCCCAGCGGCTGCCCCACGATGGCATTGGAAGTAATGGACTGGTCGGTGAGGGCCACGCGATCCACGCCGGCCAGGTCAAGGACTTTATTGCGATTGTTGTTAAAGTTGCCGTAAAAATCGAGCGAGAAGTTGTCCTTCTTGAGCGTCGCAAGATTGAAGTCAATTTCCAGACCCCGGTTTTCCATGCGTCCGGCGTTGGCATACTTGGACAAAAAGCCCGAACTAGGTGACAGGTTCACCGCCAGCAAAATGTCATTAATCTCGTTTTTGTAATAAGTGGCTCCCAGCGTGAGTCGATCGCGAAAGAAACGCAGGTCGGTACCTATCTCAAACTCCGTCTTTATTTCAGGTTTTAGATTGGCGTTGCCCTGGTCGTCATTCAGGCGAAAACCACCCCCAAACTCGTTGATGTCCAGTGCGTCGTCGTAGGTGCCGTACGTGAAAGTTTCGTAAGTCGTGCCGAATTTATAGGGTAGTGGTTGCACGCCCACCTGTCCGTAGGAAAGGCGCAATTTTCCAAAGGAAAATATATCGTTTTGATTCTTTATCAAATCACTAAACTGCCAGGCCAGATCCGCTGAAGGATAGAAAAACGTACCGCTAATGGTGGAAGCGGCTTCCTGCGTACCGGACACATTCAGAAAAATCTGCTTGAATATGTCAAACGACAGAATGCCATAGCCCCGGTTGGACCGGATGCGGGTGGTATTGTTTCTGATGTCAAAAGGGGCAACGCCATTGGCGAAAGTCGGCAAGCGGCTGTTGACCAGGAAATTGTTGGTAGAGGCATAAAGACTCCCGCGGTTGCGGTCATTGATATTGAAGCCGGCAGTCACGTTCAGCCCTACTTTGTCGGGAATCAGATTCGGAAAATCGGCCCGGGCGATGGCATCCACGTTAATTTCCGTATTGGTGATGTCCTCATTGTCGAGTCGTCCGTTGGTAAAGCTCGCCGAGCCCACCGGAGCGAAATACACCCGCTTGTCCACATAGGTGTCAATCCCGCCGCGCAGGTCAAGCTGCAGCCAGCTGACGGGGTTGATGTTCAGGTTGGAATTGGCATTGAAGCGGTTGACCTTCGTAGTGCCTTCCTGTTCGTTAACGGTCCATAGCGGATTGTTGTAGGTTGGGTTGACGTTGTTCCCCAGATAACGGCGGTAGCTGCGCTGCCGGTCGGTTGTGGCGACACCCGTCGCACTGAAATGGGTGCCGATATAAGGGTTTTGATCAAAATCAGGCGGCGTCCTGAGCAGTCCGAGGTACAATCCTGCCGTGTTGGAGTTCTGCTGGATGCGGTTGGCATCCGAAAAGACGTAGTTGGCCTTAGTGGTCAGATTTACGTAATTGTTAAAAAACGTCTGGTTGTTGAACCGCATCGTGAACCGTGTGTAATCACTGTTCTTGATAATGCCGTCCTGTCCCAGATAACCCAGGCTGAAATAGTTGGTGGTTTTGCCGCCGCCACCCGAAATCGTCAGGTTGTGGTCCAGAAAAGAACCCGTGCGAAAAACATCGTTAAAATTGTCATCCACAAAGGTCTGCTGTGAGTTCTTGGTCCTGATGGGATAAACTTTCTCGCCGTTCTGGCCCAGAAAATACTCTCCCGAGGTAGTCACTGCATCTTCGCCTCCCGCACGGGCTGATATTTTATCGCCCCAGGAGTTGGCCGAGGTGGCGTTGTACTTGCCTCCCGTGCCTTGTCCCCAGGTAGTTTGCAAAGGGTGCTTACGGTTGATCTCATCCAGCGAATAACTTGCCGAATACGAAATTTTCATTCGCTGGTTCAGCTTGCCCTGCTTGGTAGTAATCACCAGGACGCCGTTAGCTGCACGTGACCCCCAAAGTGCCGCCGCCGAGGCGCCTTTCAAGACCTGCACCGATTCAACGTCCTCAGGATTCAGGTCGTTGAGCCGCGACTGCTGCGACACGCCGCCCGCCCGCGAACTACCGCTGCCGTAGAGGTTATCGTTGGAAATCGGAACGCCATCGACGATTACCAATGGCTGCGAGGAGCCGCCGATGGTGTTGGCACCGCGAATCTGGATGCTGGTACCGGCACCGGGGTCGCCGTTGGCGCGGGCGATCTTCACACCCGATGCTTTTCCCGCCAGGCTATTGAGGATTCCCACCTCGCCGGTCGTTTTGATGGCCTGAGAAGTCACCGTGGAAGAAGTGGAGCCGGAGCGGTCTTTCTGGGTTTTGAAGCCCAGGGCGTTAACTACCACCTCCTGCAGTTGATTGCTTTCCTGATCGAGCGACACATTGATGGTCGTCTGACCATTGATGTCCTTGGTTACGGTGGCGTAGCCAATAAAGCTAAACGCCAGTTGGGTGGCACCTGCGGGAACTGTCAGTTCGTAGTTGCCCGAGGCATCCGTCGTTGTACCTGTATTGGTGCCTTTGACCAATACGCTGACACCAGGCAGCGGCGACGACTGATCATCGATCACCTTGCCCTGGATTTGAGTTTGTGCGTGTGCCTCAAAAAGAATGAGACTCAGCAATAAGAGGAGAGTTTTCTTCATACTTGATGGATTAAGAAATTGAAATGGAATAAAAAGAGTAAAATGATTAATAAGGAAGCGACGCGGAGTTTTCGCGGAATCCTTACAAATCGCCTGGCAAAATAGACTTTTTTTGGGGATGTCACTAAATTTATGGGTTGAACGGCAGACCCTATATGTCTGAGCACCGGTGAGTTTGGCAACACTAGAAAAGCGGACAACATGGTGGTATGTCCATGTTGTCCGCTTTTCTAGTGTTGCCTCCCTGTTTTTTGATAAGGTACGGGGAGAGGCGATCTTTCCAGGGGCTTCGATTATTGGGAGAAGCCTTAGCCTAAATCCACCTTGCCTACCATCTCCTCCGGCTTTACCCATTCGTCAAATTCTTCCGGCGACAGGTACCCAAGTGCTACGGCAGTTTCCTTTAAGGTACTTCCGTTCTTGTGGGCAGTCTGGGCGATTTCGGCGGCTTTGTAGTAGCCGATTTTTGGATTGAGGGCCGTGACAAGCATCAGCGAGTTGTTGACGTGCTTCTGGATATTCTCCCGGATGGGCTCGATGCCCACGGCGCAGTTGTCGTTGAACGATACGCACACATCTCCGATCAGCCGGGCTGAATGGAGAAAGTTGTAGGCCATCATGGGCTTAAAGACGTTCAACTCGAAGTGGCCATTGGCTCCTCCGACACTGATCGCCACGTCGTTGCCAAGTACCTGCGCCGCGACCATCGTCATGGCTTCACACTGGGTGGGATTCACCTTACCGGGCATGATGGAACTACCCGGTTCGTTATCGGGGATTTGGATTTCGCCGATCCCGGCACGCGGACCGGAAGACAGCATCCTGATATCGTTCCCGATTTTCATCAGGCTTACAGCCACCGTCTTCAGCGCGCCATGTGCTTCCACGATGGCGTCGTGGGCAGCCAGGGCTTCGAATTTGTTTTCCGCCGTCACAAAGGGAAGACCGGTTAGGTCAGCGATGTGCGCAGCGACGTTTTCGGAATAGCCTTCCGGCGTGTTGATGCCCGTGCCAACGGCAGTGCCGCCCAGTGCCAGTTCCGAGAGATGTGCCAGGGTATGGTCGATGGCTTTCAGTCCGTGGGTGAGCTGTGAGGCGTAACCCGAAAATTCCTGCCCCAGCGTGAGGGGCGTTGCATCCATGAAGTGCGTGCGACCGATTTTGACTACGTCCCTGAACGCCTCAGATTTAGCTTTCAACGTATCACGGAGTTTGGTGATGCCGGGTATAGTCAATTCGATCAGAATCTTGTAAGCCGCGATGTGCATGGCCGTGGGAAACGTGTCGTTGGACGACTGCGATTTGTTTACATCGTCGTTGGGGTGCAGGAATTTCTGTTTATCAGCCAGGTCGCCGCCGTTGAGCACATGACCACGGTAGGCGATCACCTCATTCGTGTTCATGTTGGATTGCGTCCCTGAGCCCGTTTGCCAAACTACCAGCGGAAACTGGTCGTCAAGGTCTCCTGCCAGAATCTCATCGCAGACTTTACCGATCAAATCGGCTTTTTCCCGGTCCAGCACTCCCGCATCGGCGTTGGTAAGCGCGGCGGCCATCTTGAGGTAGGCAAAAGCTTTAATGATTTCCTTGGGCATCTTGTTGATGTCCTGAGCGATCGGGAAATTCTGGATTGAGCGCTGGGTTTGGGCACCCCAATACACGTCGGCGGGTACTTGCACTTCGCCCATCGTGTCTTTTTCTATACGGTAGTTCAATTTTGAATGAGTGATTGAGTGAATAAATTAATCGACTTTCGCAAATCGTAAAATTAGGCCGGAATGGGGAGTTTTGGTATTATTTATGGGGAAAGTTCGGAAGAAAGGCTTAATGTGGGGCATTGGCAACCCTTTACGGACATCCTTCGTATCTTCTCCAAAAATCTCCGGTTTATATGCGCTTTCTTTTGCTGTTGTTACTATTGGGTAGTCACTTTTGCGCTTACGCATTCTCCTTTCCAACTGATTCTACAAAGAAAGCCGATACGTCCGGGTTTCTTACCGATACCAAATTCATAGTATTGCCCGTCGCTTTCAGGTTGCCCGAAACGGGCTGGGGCGGGGGAGTGGTCGGCACCACTACTTTCTCATTTGCCAAAGATACGGTGCGTAACAAACCCTCCCAGATTTCCTTTGGTGCCACCTACACTCAGAAAAAGCAAATCCTGTTTTTCGTCCCATTCAATGTTTTCTACGACAACAACCGCTACTACTTCAATGGCGACAACGGCTGGTTCAAATATAATTTCAACTATTACGGAATCGGTGAGGATCGTGTGCCGGAAGAAAAATTCGACGTGACTTTTCCCCGCATTCGTCTTTTGGCCGCCAGGCTTGTCGCTCCCAGGACTTACCTGGGGCTACGCTATCAGTACGAAAGCTACAAGGTCACCGGGACCGTCGAAGACGGAGAGCTAGCCACGGGTCGCATTGCGGGCAGCGATTTCAGCCGCACGTCCAGCCTTGGGCCATCCATTTTGCGCGACAGCCGCGACCAGGTTTTTTATCCCAGAAGAGGAATGTTCGGTGAATTGTATGTTCTGCCTACTTCCAGAATTTTTGGTGCCGACCGGAACTTTACCAGAATCTATCTCGACGTTGCCAACTACTTCTCCCTGCATGAGCGGGTCGTGCTGGCTACAAACTATACGGCCAGCGCGATATTTGGCGATGACATTCCGTTCAGCCAACTGTCATTTCTGGGCGGGCCCAAGAAAATGAGAGGGATTTACGAAGGTTTTTTTCGCGACAGAAACGCCCTTCTTGGCCAGGCCGAGTTGCGTTGGGAAGTGTGGAAATTTATCGGCTTGACTGGCTTTGGGTCGCTGGGATTCCTGGGCAACGAAAACGATGGCATCCGCTTCAACAAACCCAAATACACCTACGGCGGCGGATTACGCATTACGGCTCAAAAGAAAAATCACCTGAACATTCGTCTCGACTACGGCCTTTCTCCCTATGCCGAAGGGAACTTTTACATCACGATCGGGGAGGCTTTTTGACAAGCACGGCATTGGTCAAGGCACCATGAATTCAAGCACTCCCGCCCGGATCCCGACTTCGGCCATGGTACCTTTTTTTAGTTTAATCAATTCATCGTCAGCATGCGCGAGGGTGCCTTCCCACTGAATGGTCACCTTCTGAGCCTGATAAGTATGGTAAGAAAATGGCTTGGAATCTCCATGAATCCGATCCATCAGGTATTGGGAAAAATCGGATCGCTGATTTTCGTTAATCACCGCTACATTAAGGTATCCATCGCCCGGATCGGCATCGGGGGCAAGGTGGAGATTGGGGCCAAGAGAACGGGTATTCATAATTTCAACCAGCAGAAATTTGCCGGAGATATCTTGTCCATCTACCTCAAGGTGGCATTTTCTGGCTTCGAAGTTCTGCAATATTCCGTGCAGAGTTTGCAGCGCTTGATCTATTTTTTCCTCCGGCGTGGCATCTTCTTTCTCCCCGACCGACTTCATTTCTTTCATCAGACCAGGAAATAATCCGTAACCGAAGCCTTCCAGAAAGAATGCGGACTCCTTTGGGCCATTGACAATTCCGACGTCAAAATTCTTTATTCCTGCCGTTGGCCAGCTGTCCATTAGCACCTCGGTATCGTGCGGTAGCCTGAGCGTTGTGCCGATGTTATTTGCCGTGCCCAAAGGAAGCAATGCAATGGGGAATTGCTTTTCCAGCAATGTGCGCTTCAGCAGTTTTGCCGTCACTTTGCGAACCGTGCCGTCGCCCCCGGCGAGGGCGATGAAGTCGACCTCCTGTTCAGGTACTTCCCAGGCATCCCAGCCTTTTTCCTTTGTGGAGCTATATCTACACTCGTAGCCTCGCGTTTTTATGGCTTTCACCAATTTTTTTTTGGTGTGTTCTTCGTCTCCGGCGCCCGGATTGTGTATGAGTTGGACAGAAGGCATGATAAATTCAGGAGAAAATCAATAATTGGACAATAGAAATGGCCAAAATGCCGGGAACCGAAAGTATGGGGAAATCAGGATTCGCAAACTACCTGAAGCATGTTCCCAGGTAGTTTGCGAAAGCATGGAAAAAAGTGTACCCAACGGAGAAATAAGCTGGAATGTGTTTTTAGGAGAATAGCCAAAAACATTAGAAACCATGAGAATACTCATTGCCAACGACGATGGAATATATAGCCCCGGGCTGGCGGCACTTGCCAAGGTAGCTGCCCGCTTTGGCGAAGTACGCGTAGTAGCGCCCGATGTGGAACAATCATCCATGGGCCATGCCATCACTGCTTCAAGGCCTTTATCTTATAAGAAATCCCCCATTCATTTCGAGGGGATTGAAGCCTACCGGGTAAACGGCACCCCGGCCGACTGCGTCGCTCTGGGCACGCATCTGTGGAGCAATACCGACCTGGTATTGTCGGGGATAAACATGGGACCCAATCTGGGGAATTCCATGTGGCACTCGGGGACCTTGGCGGCGGCCAAACAGGGCGTTCTGCTGGGCATCAAGGGGATAGCATTCAGTACTTTTGCCGATAAGACCGATCCGGATTTCGAATATCTTGATCCATTTGTGGAAGAGACTCTGGCGATGCTGATCAACGATACCGAGTTTGGCCTCTACAATGTGAACCTTCCCCGTAAGCCAGAGGGCATGAAGTGGACGCGGCAGTCGGTCCGGCTTTACGATGGCCGTATCGAACCGGGGGTAGATCCCATGGGACGAAAACATTACTGGTTTACAGTAACACCCCTGGAACCCGCCGAGGAGGGGACCGACCGCTGGGCGGTGGAGAACAATTACGTATCCATCACGCCGCTGCGCCTGGACTTGACCAACGAGTTGGAATTGACCCATCAGTTAGAGGCGAAGGCTGACTAGAATAAATCCGGAATGTCGTGTGACATTGGCAAGACGCTTATCGGGGGGGGATCTGGGAAAAAGACAAGGTTTTAACGAACAATGTTTTCTTCCTTGATCACGAAATAGAAATTATCCGATTGTACCGGATTTCTTTTGAACTGGGTAGCGGCATCAAACTCCACCTTCGCGAAGGTCCAATTCTCATTACTTTCAAATGGACTGAGTGTGTAGTTCGCCGTCTGTTCCAGTCGTAGGCGCAAGACGGTATCACCGACGACGACAGTAATGCTATCAAAAACCGAGCTGGCTAGTTTTGCGGGTTCTATACCCAATTTTGTATCGTAATAAATTGCTCGTTCCCCATTATCCAGCAGTGTAAACTTTTGGGAAAAAGTACCTCCCTCTGATGGCGACGATTTGTAACCTCCGAGAAATAAGAGTGACGGCTTGGGGTGGATGGTGACTTCAATAGGGACATCCAGTTCATTTTTAAGCAGCAATTGACTTTGATAGCGGACTTTGGAATTACAGCCGGTCGATACCAAAAAGAGCAGCACGCTTGCCCGGAGACCAATGCTTTTTAGGTGTGAACAGATCGTTTTCATACGGTTGATTTAATATAACGTGGTAGGTACTTGTACCGGAATGAACTATGTTAACGTGAGATCTGCAAGAATGGGCGTTATAAAGTACCTGCCGTCCAGTGCTGCTTTCAGCTTCCAAAATACCTTAAAGATTTCCTGAAAAAAACTACCTACAGATCGAAGGTAGAGATCGTAGAGATGAAGTTATATATAATGCAAAACCGAAGGTATGACATTTCATTTTCGACCCGCTCACCTTTCCCGCGAAAAAAATCAATGTACCTGTACTGAAAACCAACTAAAAGATTATTGCCGCCGTAGGCAATGCCAATTTGGTCTGGATTTGTCGGTCCATCTACAGATTGTTACCGGCCCTCAACAACGAATGTACAGATCAATGACCATTTGATAAGTTTTTGTTGTCAAATAGAAAGGGAGCAAGGAAAGACGGGTATCTTGTAAGCAAACTCGATATTCGTATGGTAAGATTTGTATCCGGCTTTTCTGCGCTGGTTCTTTTATTGGCGACACCCTCTTTCGCCCAAAACATGCTGGGCCTCGGCCTGACCAATCACAGCGGCATTCATGGGGCACTGCTCAACCCCGCCCGGCTGGCCAATCACCCGCAGCGGTTCAGTTTCAACTTGGCGACTGCCGGTGTGCACCTCGATAATTCCTTTGCGACATACAATGCGCCATTCAGGCTACCCGAGCTGGCGATTGGCAAAGTCTCGGATACGTACCAAACCCCGGATGGGGAGGTGGATTTTCTGCCCGACCATGTGGCTGAAATCCAAAGCAACGCCCAGCGCTCAGGTACTTTGTCAGCCGATTTGCGGGGACCGTCCCTGCTGATCACACCGCGTTACGGCGGGGGTTTCTCCATAAGTACCCGCATTCGCTCGGCTTTTCAGTTTAGCAATGCTTCACCGGAATTCCTTTCCCTGATCCGCACCGGTCTGGACAGACCATCACTATGGGCTGGCAGCACGACTTTTGATCATAAATTTGCTGTCAATTCCAATGCTTATGGTGAACTGGCACTGGCTTACGGGCGAGAGGTGTGGTCGCGCGGTAAGCATTATGTGAGCGCGGGCCTGAGCGTAAAGTACCTCACAAGCTGGTACTCGTCTCACATGATTGCCAATGAAGTGAAATATAGCGTGACTGACACGGCGGGCGGAGGTTCAGGGCAAATCCGGATTGATGAGGTGAGCGGGTTGCTGGGCTACGTAGCGGGCGGAAGCATGACCGATGACCTCACTCAGTTCAAAGTACCTGCGCAACGGCCCGGTAGCGGTTATGGGGCAGACGTCGGGTTGATCTACGAGTTCCGGCCCAACTACGCGGCCAACAAATACATGATGGACGGGGCCGAGCGCGACGACCCCGAAGCGACGCTTTATAAAGTCCGGCTAAGCGTGTCTCTTCTTGATTTGGGAAGCATCAAATTTCAGGATGTTAATGCCGTAAGACAATACGACCTCGCCGAAAGCAATCAGCAACTGACCTTTAAGGATTTTGAGCAAGGGCGCATCCTTGACAATGCCTTCGAACTGGCAGAGCAAAAGCTGGGCTTATCGGCTACGGGGTCGCTCAGCAAATTTAAAAGTGGCTTGCCTGCCGCCTTCCAGATCAATGCCGACTGGAATGTGAAAAATAAATTTTTCATCAACCTGGCTGCCATGCGGAATTTGCGTCCGGCGGATGCGGTCAGTATGTGGCAGCCTTCGTGGGTGGGCCTGACGCCACGTTTCGAAGGGGCCGAAGCCTCACTATCGGTGCCGATTGTGTACCTCAACGGCGCTTTCGTACCTGGCGTGGCGCTGCGGCTTGGGCCGCTTTCGGTAGGTTCCGACAATCTGCTGGGGCTGATCAGTAAAAACGGTCAATTTTCTCCGCGTGGTGCCGATATCTACCTTGGGCTCTCTTTCTCAGGCGCAAGAAGAAAGCCAAAAGACCGTGACAACGACGCCGTTTCTGACAAACGCGATGCCTGCATTGATATCCCCGGAATCTGGGAGTTCAAAGGCTGTCCCGACACGGATGGTGACGGCATTAAGGATGAAGACGACGAATGTCCCACTGCCGCGGGACCCGCTGAGCTGAATGGCTGTCCTGACACCGATGGCGACGGTATACTGGATAAAAACGACCAATGCCCCACTGTGGCTGGTTCGCAGAAACTCAATGGCTGTCCCGACCGTGACAATGACGGCATCGCCGACGCCGACGATGCCTGCCCCGATGTGGCGGGATTGCCCGAGTTCGATGGGTGCCCCGAACAGAAGAATTAGTACTTCGTGCCGGGTGTCAGGTCTATAAAATCATTACCTTAGACTCGTAATCCCCTGCTGCCTGGTACTTTCTCCATAGTCATGAAAACGTCGATATTCTTTTTAGTACACCTCCTGATTTTTGTTGCCGGGCTTGCCCACGCTCAGATCAAACGCTTATTGCCGGGGTCGGTCAATACGGTGAAATTCACGGAATACGCCCCGTCTTTGAGTGCCGACGGGCAGACGCTCGTCTACGAAACGGACCGCGCGGCAGGGCAAGGTGGCTGGGAGTTGTACCAGGCCGATTTACTGAAAAACGAAACCTGGTCTTTGCCGCGTCCGCTGGCGAACATCAATGCTTACGGCGGCGGCAAAGCGCTGATCGGCGGTCCCAGTATCAGCTACGACGGCAACACGCTGTTCTTTTTTGCTTTTCTGGAAGGGAGTGATGCCAAGAGCTACGGGCGGGAGGACATCTACTATTCGCTGCGCGAAAAAGGCGGCTGGAGCAAACCAATCAATATCGGCCCGGTGATCAACACGCCGGATTACGAAGGTTTTCCCTCCGTGAGTGCCGACGGCAAACGGCTGTACTTCATGCGGGGCAGGTTCGATACCTCCAGCAAGAGCGAGTATGCCTGCTACAAAATCATGATGGCCGAGCGGGGCCGCGACGGCAACTGGAAGCGGCCCATCGAACTGCCGGCGCCCATTAACCTGACTTGCGAGAAAGCTCCCCGTATCATGGCTGATAACCGGACCCTCATTTTCAGCTCGGTACGGAAAGGAGGCAAAGGTGATTTTGATCTATATAAAAGTGTGTTGCAGGACGATGGCTCGTGGTCGGAACCCGTCAATCTCAAATTTGTGAATACCAAGGGACTTGATCAGTTCGTGTCCATCCCGCCCTGCGGCGACATCATGTACTACACCAGTGATGGTGACATCTACACGGTTCCCGTTCCGGAAGATTTACGGCCCTCTCGCATGGCTTCGGTACAGGGCTTTGTAACGGATTCGCTTAACGGGAAACCCGTCGTTGGCAGGGTAGTGGCCATCAATGATCAAGGGCAGCGCAGCATCTCCGAAATGGATAACAATGCTTCCGATGGTCGTTACACGCTGATTTTGGAAACTGGAAAACAGTACACGCTGCAAATCACACAACCAGGCTACCAACGTAAAATCATTCAGTTGCCGCCCGATGCGCTGGCCAGTTGCGGTACTTTCGTTCAGGATATCAGACTGACTCCGCTGCCGATCAGCTCCGAAGTGGCCGCGGCTGAACCGCCCGCCCAGCAGGCTACCATGCGCCAGATTCCCGCAGAACCAGAGAATAAAAGGGCACAAGAGCTGGTGCCTTCGGCAAATTCGGGACCCGTCGCTTCCCCGGAAGCAACGGCTTCGGTTTCGCTTGAACCTATTGTGGTCACCTCCCCCAAAACTACCCCGGCTATCACTGAATCCGTCGGATCATCCCCCCGAATCAACATTCAGGTGGGTAAGGCGATCGTCACCTTCCAGGCATTCGACAAACAATCCGGCAGAACCATCGGCGCAACTTTCCAGATTTCAGGCAAAAGCACAAAGCGGAAGATGTCGGTCAATACTACGCCACAGCGGCCCGCGCAGAACCTGACTTTTATGGAACCGGACACGCTATTTATCGTAACTACCGCCGAAGGCCACGGCGAGGTTAGTGAACCGTTCTGGGTTAGTGTGGAGGCTGGGGGGGATACCCGCTACGAGTACCATGCGTATTTGCCTTCTGCGTTGGTATCAACGCTTCTAGTCAATGTGAAAGACGCCGAAATCCACCAGGCTGTACCGGGCTTGACTATAATGCTGCAGGACGAAACCACGGGACAGAATCGCTCCCTCGACTACGACCCCCGCAGCATGACTGCCCGCACCACCCTCGACCCCTCGCACCGCTACACGGTGGCCGTGGATGCGCCGGGCTATACACCCTACCGCAAGTACCTGGCCAAGGTACTTAATGAAAATGAAGTGGGGATAGAACTACCCCGCAAGGTACAGTCGCTCGTAGCGTTGGCGGCCACCGATAAACTAACCCAGAAGCCTGTCGCGGCGACTTTCAACATTGTGCTTCCGGCGACCATGCAGTTGTTCAAAGTGGAAAGCAAAACCGATGGGGACGAAATATTTGTTTTTGGAATGCCCGGCACCTACCAGATCGAAGCCACTGCACCCGGTTACCGCCCCGTCAAAAAGGAATTCGTGATTGGAGAGAAGGAGCTGAAATCTCTCGCTTTCAAGCCGGCTCTGGAACCCGCCGTGACGGAATTTACTTTTCTGGTGGTGGATAAAGACCAAAGGTCGGTGGTCCCCAATGCTGTGATCAAGGTTTTTGACCAAAACCGCAATCCGATTCCCGTTTCATCCATGTCCGGCGAATCCACGGTGCTCCTGCCCGACGAAGGTAGTTTTACTTATGAGGCTTCGGCGGCAGAGTACCAGCCCGTTACTGCCCCGATGGAACGTCCCGCCTCCCGGCTGCTGGAGGTAGGCATGATCCGGCAGCGTAGTGTTCCCCAAACTCAGACTTTTGCCTTCGTGGCGCAGGATGCATTCACCAAGAAGCCCGTTGCCGCCCGCTTCCGGCTCAACAGCGCGGAAACCAACAGATCGGCCACCATCACGACGGCAGAGAATCCGCAGTTTGGCACGGAACTGAAACTTAAGCATCCCTACTTACTCGAAGTGGAATCTGATGGGTACGAGAAGTACTCCGCGCCGATCACGCTGGATACCAGAGAGGCCGAACCCATCAAACCACGGATCGTGCTGCTTGACCCGCTCACTTTTGAGGTGTCTTTCGCAATTCTGGATGCCGTGACGATGAAGCCCGTCGATCCGGCGACGTTCAAAATCGGGGAAACCGGGAAAGATCTGAATCTGCAAAGTGAGGGCAACTCGCGGGTAGTCAGGCTGACGCCCGGAAAAACCTACAATGTCCGGGTAGGGCAACCTGGCTACGAAGTCTTTGAACGGACGCTGACGTTCGATAAACCGACTGATCGGCAGGATTTAACGAAATCGATTTTATTGACGCTTGTCAAACCCGCCCAAACTGCTGTTGCTGCTCCCGTTTCTGCCGAAACCAAACCCGCTGCCGCGGTGGCTGAGGCGGATGCGACGGTCTTTGAAAACCTGAAAGTAGGGGAAGCCGTGCGGCTGGATAACGTCTATTTCGATCAGAGCAGCTACATTCTGCGCACCGAGTCGTATCCCCAGTTGGACAAACTTGTCAAGACGCTCCAAGTAAATCCCAAGCTAAAAATCGAGATTGCCGGCCATACCGACAATGTCGGCGACGCCCGACTCAATCAGTTTCTGTCCGAGAACCGCGCCAAAGTTATTTCCAGCTACCTGGTTAACCATGGCGTCCCCGAAACCCGCCTGATCTGGAAAGGCTACGGCCAAACAAAGCCCGTCGCCGCCAACGACATTGAAGAAAACAAGGCGCAGAATAGAAGGGTAGAGTTTGTGGTGCTGGAAAATTGAGTCTCCAAAAAAGGGTGGAGAAAGGGATAAAAAGAACTTGCGTCAGCTTACTTTTTCCTCTTATTTATTTATTTCCGTAACCTCCCCAGGCTGCATTCCCCCCAGCTCAAAGTGATCCATCGACCACCGAACCAGCCGCAATGTCGGGAAGCCGACCGCCGCAGTCATGCGCCGGACCTGGCGATTCTTCCCCTCGTGTAGCGAAAGCGCCAGCCATGAAGTCGGAATATTTTTTCGAAAACGGATGGGCGGATTACGGTCGGGGAGGGTTGGCTCGGTGATTTTTTCGGCGCGGGCAGGCAGCGTGCGATGCTTCTTTTTGTTAATGGATATCGTAACGCCCGCGGCTAATTCCGCGCAGGCTTCTTCCGTGATTTCGCCTTCCACTTGAACATAGTACGTGCGGAAATGCCGCTGTTTGGGATCGAGTAAGCGCGTCTTGAAAAAATTATCATTGGTGAGCAGCAACAGGCCCTCGCTATCAGCATCCAGCCGCCCTACGGGGTAGACATCCTTGGGAAATTCAAAGTCCAAATCCGCCAGCGTTGCGTGTTCACCCTCCCGGCTGAACTGGGAAAGCATACCGAAGGGTTTGTAAATGGCGTAGTATTTTTTTGTTGAGTGGTCGATTTGTTTAGATGTTTAAGGTTTAGGCTGACGCAAGGCCACTTTGCTGAAAGGCGAGCCCGTGCGTGGATTACGCCGGTACTTTGCCCCATTGTGCCTTGAATTACTCATTTTAAAATTAACTCCACCCCGCAATGATCGGAGTGCACCGCGTTCACTGCGTGCCTGCAATGTACCAGCCGGTCCCGTAACGAATCCGAAACGGAATGGTAGTCGATGCGCCAGCCTTTGTTGTTGGCCCGTGCCCCGGCCCGGTAGCTCCACCAGCTGTACTCGGTGAGCTCAGGATTAAGGTGTCGGAAAGCGTCCGTAAAGCCGTTTTCAAACCAGCCTGTCAGCCAGGCGCGTTCCTCGGGCAAAAAGCCGGTGGTGTTCTTGTTCCTCACCGGATCATGAATATCGTTTTCAGTATGGGCGATGTTGTAGTCGCCACACACAATCAGATTCGGACGCTCTTTTCTCAGGTTGTTCACGTATTCCTGAAAATCCTGCAAAAATTGCATCTTGACCCCCTGCCGCGTTTCACCGCTCGTTCCCGAGGGGAAGTAACAATTCAAGAGGGTGATTTCCCCAAAATCCGCCCGCAAAATCCGCCCCTCGCAATCGTATATGGACAAACCACAGCCATCCACCACCCGGTCAGGTACTTTTTTGGATAAAATGGCTACACCGCTGTACCCTTTTTTCTCCGCCGCATGCCAGCCGATTACCTCATAACCAAGTTCTGTAAAACCGGATAAATCGACTTGCTCAGGCTGAGCCTTCACTTCCTGAAAACACAATATATCGAAAGGATTATCCGCCAGCCATTCGACCAGCCCGTTTCGGATGGCGGCGCGAATGCCATTGACGTTGTAGGAAAGGATTTTCATGAAGGGGGGCTAAATAAGTGAGAAGTTGCAGTCACGCACAGTCAGGGTGCAGCGGTCGTTTGGAGCGGCAAAGGTAACACCTGTGGCAAGAAATGCAGGACCCGTTGGCTGCCTTTCTGGAAAGGTCTGCTTAACTTTGGGTTTGACCGTCGTATCTGATTCCAACCCAATATGAAAATATCCTTAATCACCGCACCGCAGGCAACCGATCTTACGATCAGCCTGTATGTTCAGGACCACGAATCACCGCACCCCAGTGTTTTTAAAGCGGAGAAAAACGAAATCTGGTGGCCTTCTGAAAATGAACTATGGCTGGGATTAGGTAAATCCCCTAGTGCCGTAACCGTTCTGAAATCCCTTCGCACGATATTTCACAAGCGGAAGGACCGCTGGCCCGATGCGATTACGCTCGACGCCCGGGGCCTGACTACGGAATGGATAGAAGCTGCCGTAAACGGCATTATGTTGGGTGGCTACAAACTGAACCTGTACAAAACGGAGGCCAAGGCTTACAGTACTTTTTTCGGAAAAGGGGGTACCCTGACGGTTTGGGTGGATGATAAAACCCCCGAAAATGAGCGGGCTATTTTCAAAGGTAAAGCCACTGCTGCCGTGCAGATGCGTGTCATGGATCTGATGAACGCCCCTGCCAACAAAAAACCGCCCCGTGTACTGGCCGAATGGGCACTGGACTCAGGCCGGGCGCACAATTACAAGGTGACGGTCCTGGAAAAGGACTCGCTTGAAGCACTGGGGTTGCACGCCTTGCTGTCGGTGAGCAAGGGGAGCGATGAGCCGCCCGTGCTGATCGTATCGGAATACAGTCCGGCAAAATTTGAGAAAACGGTAGTGCTGGTAGGCAAGGGAGTTACCTTCGATACCGGGGGCATATCGATCAAGAGTTCTGCCAATATGCATTTGATGAAGAGCGACATGGGCGGGGCTGCTGCCGTGCTTGGTGCGGTTGAACTGGCCGCCCGCCTGGAAATCCCGGTGCGGGTAGTTGGGGTTATTCCTTCCACTGAGAATTGCGTGGACGGATCGAGCACCAAGCCGGGCGATGTCATCGAGTCGCTGTCGGGCAAGACGATCGAAGTGATCGACACTGACGCCGAAGGCCGCCTTATCCTGGCCGATGGACTCAGCTACGCTCTGAAAAATTACAAACCCGACGTGCTGCTGGACCTGGCCACGCTCACGGGCAGCGTGGTACAAACCCTTGGCTACGCCGCTGCCGGACTCTTCACCGCCAATGACGACCTGGCCCGGCAACTCACCGTAGCCGCCGACCAGACGGGTGAGCGGCTGTGGCGCCTGCCGATCTGGGACGAGTACAAAGACGAGATCAAGTCCGACATCGCCGACGTCCGCAACTACCACGGCAAGCCGGTCGCCGGGGCCATCGTCGCCGCCAAGTTCCTCGAAACTTTTACCGAAAACCACCCTGCCTGGGCTCACCTCGATATCGCGGGCACCGCCTTTGGCGATCTTGAATTTACGCCAAATCGCGCCGGAACAGCCTTTGGTGTGCGGCTGCTGGTGGAATTTTTAGAGCAAAGTTCATAGCTTCATGAGCTTAAAGTTTGTGAACTTCCGTATTTTGCGAATAAGCACTGCACGGGTGGCACCTTCATAAACTCATCGACTCATGAACTCATCGACTAAAAAACTGACTTTTCTCTGCGTTTCTACCTTTTTCAAAGGAAACGACTTTATGCAAGCCTGTAAGGAGGCGGGCAACACCGTGTATCTGCTCACGGCCAAAAAGCTCGAAAATCGGGAGTGGGTGCGCGACTCGATCGACGAGTTTTTTTTCGTGGAAGAAAATGAACACGGTAGTTACGATATGCATAACGTAGTAGCCGGTCTGGCGTACGTCATGCGCAGCCGGCCCATTGACCGCATCGTAGCACTCGATGACTTTGACGTGGAGAAAGCCGCCATGCTGCGGGAGTCTTTTCGGATTCCCGGCATGGGGCAAACTACCTCCCGGTACTTCCGTGACAAGCTGGCCATGCGTACCAAGGCTGCCGAAGCGGGTATCAGGGTACCCGGTTTTTCCGCTTTGTTCAATGATGCTGCTATCACTGAATTCATTCAGACCCACCCCGGTCCGTGGATGATAAAACCCCGCTCTGAGGCATCGGCAACGGGTATTAAAAAACTTCACACCGATAGCGAACTGTGGGATGCGATCAATTCATTGGGTGATAAAAGGCACGAGTATCTGGTAGAGCAATACAAGCCGGGAAATGTATTTCATATTGACTCATTGAGCTTTAACGGACGGGTGATCTTTTCGTGGAGTAGCCAGTACATCGCCCCTCCCTTCGATGTGGCCCACGGCGGTGGTATCTTTCGTTCCGTAACCGTTCCCTTCGACTCCGCCGAATGGCACGCACTCGAAACCCTGACCGTGGACGTTCTCAAAGCTTTTGGCATGAAGCACAGTGCCTCCCACACCGAAGTGATTCGCTGCCACGACGACGGGCAATACTACTTTTTGGAAACGTCTTCCCGCGTAGGAGGAGCACACCTGTCCGACATGGTAGAAGCCGCTTCGGGAATCAATCTCTGGAAAGAATGGGCACACATGGAAACGGCCGTGGCGCGGGGTGAAGATTACAAATTGCCGCGACCGCAACGCAATTATTCCGGTATCATCATCTCGCTCGCCCGGCAGGAGTGGCCCGATCACGCCGTATTTCAGGATGCAGAGGTAGTTTGGCGAATGAATCAGGAATATCACGTAGGATGCGTGGTGCGTTCTGAGAGCCGGGAGCGCGTTCTGGCTTTGCTGGAAAGCTACGCTGAGCGTATCCGAAATGATTTCCATGCCTCCGCGCCTGCACCCGACAAATCGGTGCATTAAAAATTCAGGGTCAGTTGCTTTCCTTCAAATGGTTGGGAGTCTTCCAGATTGGAAAGGGACACGCCCAGAAGGCGGACGGGCAGGGGGAGTGGAAAGTTCTCTTCAAGAAGCTCAAAAGCCAGATTTTCAAAAAACTTCCGCTCCCGGATGGGTAGGAAAGATGAGCGGCTGCGTGTCAGGGTTTGAAAATCATTCAATTTGATTTTCACAGTGACCGTCCTGCCGTACACTCGGGTACGTTCGACCCATTGCCATACGTCTTCGATCAAGGGGATCAGGCCGCTCTGCATTTCGGCCAAAGTATCCAGGTCGTGTGCAAAGGTGTTCTCGGAACCCACCGATTTTCGGATACGGTCCGGTTCGACGGGGCGGTCGTCCTGCGCGCGGGCAATACGGTAGTAATAGCCGCCGGATTTGCCAAAATTCTGCCGTAGAAAATCCTCTGTCCTTTGCCGCAAGTCGGCCCCGGATTGAATGCCCAGGCTATGCATTTTCTGGGCGGTGACGCGCCCAATGCCATGAAATCGTTCAATGGCTAACTGCGCAACGAAAGCTTCACCCTCTTCCGGTTTTATGACAAAAATTCCGTCGGGTTTGCGATGGTCGGACGCGAGTTTGGCCAAAAACTTATTGTAGGAAACTCCCGCCGAAGCGGTGAGGCGGGTAGTTTGCCGGATGCGTTGCCGGATTTCGTTGGCAATCAGCGTAGCCGATTTCATACCCTTCAAATTCTCGGTTACGTCCAGGTAAGCCTCATCCAGTGAGAGCGGCTCGATGAGCGGCGTGTACTCGGCAAAGATGGCGCGGATCTGGGCCGAAACCTGCTTGTACACATCGAAACGGGACTTTACAAATATCAGATGCGGACACTTCTGCTTCGCCGTGCGGGAGGCCATTGCCGACCGAACCCCGTACTTCCGCGCCTCATAACTGGCGGCCGCTACTACACCCCGATCCCCACCACCGCCCACCGCCACGGGCTTGCCCCGCAGCTCGGGATGATCGCGCTGTTCGACGGAAGCGAAGAAAGCGTCCATGTCGATATGGATGATTTTGCGGTTAGGCATTGAATATAGAAGAGCAAGGTTATGAAGCGACAAAGTTCCTAAGCGACAAAGCGGCAAAGGTTCTTTTAAACAAAAGTTGAATCATAGAACTGAAGCTTATTGCTGAAAAAATCGCGGACAGTCAGCAACATTTTGCGCTTTTGTGGTTTACAAGGCTGACAGTTGATCTCTCTGAACCTTTGTCGCTCTGTGGCTTTAGTCCCTGCCCTTACCTCGGAAATTCTGTATCAAAGTACCCCGCAAAAGCCCAGATTTCCTGAATATCACTCAGCATAACGGGATAGGGAGAATAGCGTTCGTTGGTGGATTTCAGGACAAGGATGCCCTTCTCTTCCAGGTAGTTGAAGATTTTTTTTAAAACTACCCCTTCATTCTGGGTCACAACCAGGCAAATCGTGCCACTCTTGATCTCGTGCCAATTCTCGACGAACTCTCCCATTACAGTGCAGCCCTCGCGCAATGGCGGCATGGAGTCGCCTTCGTAGGGAAAGGCACGGTACTTTTTTTCCTGCGACAGGAAGGGTAGTTGAAAGGCCGGGAGTTCCCCGATATAATCCACATCGCCGTAACCCCGGGCATAACCGCCCATGGCCCGCACCGGGACGTACTCGATATTTTCCTGGTTGTGGGAGTTGACCGATGTGACCAGTACCCGCAGGTTGTCCTCTTTGATCCAGGGTTTTTCCTGAGCCGCACTCAGGTCGAGGGTCAATAGATCGTCGGTCGAGATTTTGAAATAATCGGCAATTTTAAGCATGTCCTCAAAGGAGGGATTAGCCCGTCCTGATTCCCAGGCAGCAAGTGTCGATTTTTTGAAGCCCAGCGCATCGGCTAACTTTTGCTGGGAAAGTCTGGATTCGTATTGGGTACGGAGGTAACCGAGGTTTTGGTTAAAATTCATAGCTAAAAGATGACAGGCGTTTTAATGATGTGTAAATATATTGAACTTTTGGTAAAAAAGACAGCCAAGAAACAATAACAACGGTAGTTTTCCGATGGAAATAGCTGCTTTTTGCGGGCTGTACCGTACCTTATCGCTAGTACCGAACGTATAACGCAATTTTGCTCAAAAATGACTTACGAAGAGTTTGAAGAATCACTAAAAAACAGTCACCCGCCTGCCGGATTGAACGAAATACTGACAGGACTTTGGCACGATGGTAAGGGCGATTGGGAAGCCGCGCACAACATCGCCCAATCCAGAGAGGGTACTCAGGCCTACGACCATTTGCACGCTTACCTGCATCGTGTAGAAGGCGACACCTGGAATGCCAACTACTGGTATCGCAGGGCAGGTGCCAAAATGCCGGAGGGTACTTTGAAGCAGGAATGGGAAAGTCTGGTGAAAAGGCATCTGGGCTAGACAAGCGAAAGCCGGATCGTCAGACCCGGCTTTCGCTTGTGGTGGAAAAACGCTTATCCCTCTATCAGAAAGAATTAACCCTTATTTCTATTTCGTTCAGGCCCGGCTCGAGCCGCAGGGTGTCAAAGGCGCGGTTGGTTTTTTGACCGTTCAAAGTAATTTCATCTTCGGGCGCAGTGGTCAGCTGGAACTCGCCCACCATGTTGGCAGGTAGTTCGATCGTGTACTTCTGGTTGCGGGCGTTTTGCCGCTGGTAGGTCGCTTTGATCGGCCCTTTCAGCGAGGGAACGGTGATGCTGCTGCTTTTCAAATCGCCCAGCTGCGGTTTGATGGAAGCGATGCCAAAGCCGGGTGTTTGGGGCGTAATACCCCACAATCCCCGCGGAATCATGTTGGCGGGGACGGCGCCCCACGCGTGGTTCCAGTCGGCATTAGGCTTGTATTTCATGTCCCAGGCTTCCAGGGTTACAGTAGAGCCGATGCGGATCATGTTGTACCAGCTGCGGTCGTCGGTAGCGCGCATCAGGTTCAGGGCGTAGTCTTCGGCTCCGGCGCGGTACAGGCCATCCAGCAGAAACTGAGCACCGTATACGCTGCTCGCCATACCGCGTGACTTGATGAAATCGACCACCGATTTTTTGTTTTCATCCCGCACGATCCCAAAGGCCAAAGGCAGCATGTTGCTATGCAGCGACGAGTGCGTAGAGCCTTCACCGTCCAGGTATATGCCTTTCTTGGCGTCAAATAATTTGGAATTGATGGCTTCCTTGACTTTGAGTGCCATAATTTCAAAGAAAATCTGGTCGTCAGGTTTTCCGGCAATTTTGGCAAACTCAGCCATGATCCGCATATTTTCGTAAAAAAAGCTGTTCACCACCGTGTTGACTGGCCGCATATCGTGGCCGTCACGCTCGCCCTCGGGCGTGGCTAGTTTCCAGCCCGTATCTTTTTGGGCAGGTGGCCAGTCCACGATATCTTTCAACCGATTGGTGGAATCCTTAAAGCCGATCCGGGCCATGTAAGCGTCGTTTACCTTATCGGTCTGTGAGCTGATCAGCCCGTCTTCCCGCGCCAGCTCAATCAGCGTTTTATGCCGGATTTTATCGTAGTATTTTTTGATTAATGAAGAATCGCCCGTGTACTGGTAGTCCTGATTCACCATCAGCGCCGTGTGCAGCAGCCACTCGGTGGGCCAGGTGGGGTGTTCCATGAAGTATTCGATAGTCCGCTTGCCGATCGGATACTCCCGGTCTAC
Source organism: Persicitalea jodogahamensis (assembly GCF_014651615.1). Lineage (GTDB taxonomy): Bacteria > Bacteroidota > Bacteroidia > Cytophagales > Spirosomataceae > Persicitalea > Persicitalea jodogahamensis. The sequence continues at coordinate 2,234,732 of NZ_BMXF01000001.1, forward strand.
CGAATAATGGCCCAACTGATTGATGTAGGCGTCGGCTTCGTAGGGGATTCGTTCCCGGTCGCCATCCACGTATAGCCCGGCGAAGGTAGTTTCCTTAATGCTGTATTTGCACAAATCCCATATCTGGTTCAGTACGGTGTCGGAGGAAGTGAAGCTGCTCAGATTGTCATCAAAATAGTATTGAAAAACTTTTTGCCGCAGATCGCCGGCTTTGATTTCCGATTGTGCGTTCTCAATTTCCACGTAACGGAAGGGCATGATCACATCAAAGCTATCGGGCAGTAGCACAGCCGCTCCCGTGGTGTTTCTTTTGTCGGGCGGTAGAGCGAGCGTGTATTTCTTTTGGCCTGGTTTCACGGCTAGTTCAACCTCCTGGTAGCGGATTGTGCCGCCAGGTTTGCGATCGATTTTGCCATCCAGTAGCTTTTCACCCAATCGTATCATGAGTTTTCCTGCTTTTGGAGCAGCGTAGTTCAGTTCCAGGGTGCCAAAGGCATCTTTCCCGAAATCAACGAAGTAATTCCCTTTACCCGCAGAATTCACCGACTTAGGTGCTATGCGCTGGATTTCAAAAATATTCGGCGATGCACTTTGATCAAGTGTAGCCCCGGTTCGAAACACCTGTGCGGGCGAGTATTCCGACACGCGGTTGACCTCATCCCAAATTCTGACTTTCCAGTAATAGGTTTGGTTGGGACGCAAGCCCGCGCCCTGTTGCCCGATGTTGGATGATTTGTTACTCCGTACTTGTCCGCTATCCCACACATCGCCAAGGTTTTGTTCGCTTTTTCCGGGCGAGGATGAAACCAGTACTTGATAAGCCGATTGAATCCTGGCATAATCAGGTACCACCCAGCCGTAGCCGGGATTCGTCTTGCGAATGCGCGTGTTGCCTGGTTCGCGGATGTAGTCCACCATCAGGCCAGTGGGAGCCGCCGAGTTTCCGTCACTGAACCGTCGCGTGAGTTCGTCGTTTTTCTTCCGTAGTGCCAGTAGCTGGGTTTTGTATTTGGCGTCGCCTGCCAGGTTGTTGATTTCCTTCGGATCGTCTTTCAGGGAATACAGTTCTTCGATCGACTTATCGTTTACGTAGCGCATGTATTTCCAGTCCTTCGTCCGCACGCCCTCGCTGGGTGGAATGTTGGCAAACTCCCAAAGGTGCTCGATCAGAATCGTGTCGCGCTGCAGACCGTTGGTACTACCTTTCACCAAGGGGTAAAGACTCTTCCCCTGCCATTTTCCAGGCGCCTTAATGCCCGCCATGTCCACTATTGTCGCCGGAACATCGACATTGAGTGCCATCTCACTCAGATCCTGGTGCTTGTCGATGCGCGGATCGTATACGATAAGCGGTACCCGGATAGAATTGTCGTACATGAGCCATTTCCCCGCCAGCTGCCTTTCTCCCAAAAAGTAGCCGTTGTCGCCCATGAGTATGATTATGGTGTTTTTATCCTGTCCCGTCTTTTTGAGCTGCTCCCTGATTTTGGCGATTTCAAGGTCAATGCCCGCGATCATACGGTAGTAGCCCTTCACGCTGTGCTGGTATTTCTCGGGCGTATCGTAGCGCCAGTACCAGCGGACACGGTTGAAGCCGTCCCGCACCATCTTGGGGAGAAGGTTGAAGTACTTGTCATCACTGATGTCAGCTTTGGGAATCGTAGTATCAGCCAACAGGTTGTCCGTCTCTTTTTGCCAGAAGTACTGATCCTTAGCCGAATCATGAGCGTGGGGGGCACTGAAACTCAGCGATAAACAGAAAGGCTTATCCTTGGGAGCAGCCTCGAGAAAATCCAAGGCCTGCTGTCCGGTATAGCGTGTCAAGTGGACGGTATCCTTACCAATTTTTTTGTAATAATAGCCCCGTCGATCGGGAAAAGGGCCCCGGTCGTAATCGTCATAGACATCGAACAGTTGATCTTTGTTATCGTACTTTACCCCGAATTTTCCATAAAAACCAGTGTAGTAGCCCGCCTCCCGCAAGACCCTGGGATAGGCGGTTTCCATGTACTCATTCCTGATATTTCCGGTGGTGAAACTATACCTGTGGCTGCGCTCGTACATACCGCTCAGCAGCGTGGCCCGGCTTGCCGCGCAGATCGGTGTGCTGACGGCCGCGTTTTTGAAATAGGTTCCCTGCTGCGCAAGCTTATCCATTTCCGGGGTATGGATCAGCTTGTTGCCCGCATACCCAAGGGCATCCCAGCGCTGGTCGTCGGTCAGGATAAAAATGATGTTCGGTTTGTCGGCGCTTTTCTGAGCGAGTAAATTTTTGGACAGAAAAAGTAAGCAAAAGCTAGATAAAAGGACGGCACGGAGAAGGCGCATAGAACTTTGAATGTTTTTCTAGTAAGATACTGAAGATAGGGATATTTACCCTTACAGACGAATAATTGGCCTGGTGGCCCTATCCGTGTTGCCGACTATCCATGTGCGCAGAGCTAATTTATTTTCCCGGATCGTTAAACTCGATGCAACATTTCTCTTCAAAGCGAGCGTACAATTATTTAAACAAGGAAAATGATGAAAAGCATGAAAAATGTAATGATGATGGGTATGATCCTGTTGGGAACTGCAGCGTTCGCGCAACGGGGTGGTGGCGATGTTACCCCCGAAAAAAGGGCCGAACGGCAGACTGCGATGATGTCAGAAAAACTCGGCCTTTCTGCCGACCAGCAGAAGCAGGTGTATGCTCTGCAGTTGACCCGGACCCAGAAAATGCAGGAAATGCGCGAAGCACAGGATCAAAGTGCCGATGCCCGCGCCCGGATGAAGTCGGCCAACGACGATTTTGAGAAGAGCCTTGGAGCCATTCTGAACGCCGATCAAAAGGTAAAGTACGAAGCCATGCAAGCTGAAATGCGCCAGGGGCGTCGGGGAGGCAGCATGGAAAAGGGAAAGGACTCTTCTGAGAAAAAAGGCAAAAAATCGCGCGGAACAAATAAGTAATGAATTGTGCCGGGACTGCCCGCGCGGAGATGAGTGATGAAGCGATTTGCTTCATCACTCATTTTTTATCATCAGGCCGCTACTTCCGTCTTAAACTCTGACGTGAAGTGGAATTTAATTTCGGGGTTATTCTCACGGTTCATGCGAATCATCCACTCCGACTCGGCCAGAAATACCGGCTTGTTGTCTTTATCGTAGGCAATCTGATTGCCTTTCATGCGAATGAATTCATCGAGTTTTTTCTTGTCGTCGGACGTAATCCAACAGGCACGGTCGATGTTCATAGGCACCCAGCGGCACTTGGCCCCGTATTCGTGTTCCAAACGGTGCTGGATCACGTCGAACTGAAGTTCGCCTACCGTACCCACTATACGACGATTGCCTAATTCAAGCGTGAAAAGCTGCGCCACGCCTTCATCGGTCAATTGCTGCACGCCCTTATCCAACTGCTTGGACTTCATCGGGTCAAGGTTGACCAACTCTTTGAATATTTCCGGTGAAAAGTTAGGGATACCAGAGAACATTAAATCTTCGCCTTCAGTCAGCGTATCGCCGATCTTGAAGTTTCCGGTATCATAAAGGCCGACCACATCGCCGGGAAACCCCTCCTCCAAAATACTTTTATCGGAAGCCATGAACGTGAAAGGACTTGCGAAACGGATGTCCTTGTTGAGCCGCACGTGGTGGTAAAATTTGCGCCGCTCAAACTTACCCGAACACACTCGAAAAAAGGCGATACGATCACGGTGGCGCGGATCGAGGTTGGCGTGAATCTTGAAAATGAAGCCGCTCAGCTTATCTTCGGTCGGCTCTACGGGCCGGACATCGGTTGGGCGGGCCTGTGGGGTAGGGGAGATTTCGCAGAAAGTGTCCAGTAATTCTTTCACCCCGAAATTATTGATCGCACTGCCAAAAAATACGGGCGCCAGTTCACCCGCATCGTACGCTTCTTCCGAAAACGGATCATAAACGCCTTCGATCAACTCTACCTCTTCGCGCAGGGTTCCGGCATCACGTTCACCGAGAAGGCTGGGTAGTTTTTCGTCGTCCAGACCAATCTCGACGACATCTGCCTCGATCTTCGTTTTATTGACCTGAAAGAAATACAGGCTCTTGTCGTACAGACTGTAAACGCCCTTGAAGTTAGCCCCCATATTGATAGGCCAGGTCAACGGACGCACCCGGATCTGCAATTTGTTTTCGAGTTCGTCCAACAGGTCGAAAGGGCTTTGGCCTTCGCGGTCAAGTTTGTTGATGAAAATGATAACGGGCGTCTTACGCATCCGGCAAACTTCCATCAGGCGTTCGGTTTGCTCCTCCACGCCTTTCACGCAGTCGATGACCAGAATCACGCTGTCCACCGCAGTGAGGGTGCGGTAGGTGTCTTCAGCAAAATCTTTGTGGCCGGGCGTATCCAGTATGTTGATCAGCAAATCCCTGTATTCGAAGGTCATTACCGAAGTGGCCACCGAAATACCGCGCTGCTTCTCGATTTCCATGAAATCGGAAGTAGCGGTTTTTTTGATCTTGTTGGACTTTACGGCCCCGGCGGTCTGAATCGCCCCACCGAAAAGCAATAGCTTCTCCGTCAACGTGGTCTTGCCAGCATCGGGGTGGCTGATAATGGCGAAGGTGCGGCGTTTTTTTATTTCGTTCTGGTAGCTCAATTGAAAGGACTTTGGTAATTGCTATACAAGATCAAACGGTAAATTTATCGGAATGCGTTCCGCAGATCAATAAAATGACTGTTTGTAATCTTCTACCGACGTGCGGATTACCTCGTGGGCTTCCTCGCGGCCATAAACGTTTGCAATCTCAATCAGTGCGGTTTCGCCCGGAAGGTTTTTGTAGGTCAAAAAGTAGTGCTTCAGGCGTTCCACGACGTTGGCAGGTACTTCGTTCAGATCCTGATAGGCACCATACACCTCATCCCCTTTCAATACAGCGATGATCTTATCGTCAGCTTCACCTTTGTCGATCAGGCGGATACCGCCGATTGGACGAGCCTCGCAGATGATGTCGCCGTGAGAGATGATTTTCTCGCACAATACGCAGATATCCAGCGGGTCACCATCACCTTCCATTACATCGCGACCCGAGCGTTCCTGCGCCAGCAATGCAATTTGTTCCCCACAATACGTTTTCGGGATGAAGCCATACAGGGCGGGAACGATATTGGAATATTTTTGAGGACGGTCAATTTTCAGGTAACCTGTTTGTTTGTCAATCTCATACTTGACCGTGTCAGTCGGAACAATTTCGATAAAAGCGGTCACGATTTCGGGCGATTTTTCACCGATGGGGATACCGTGCCAGGGATGCGCTTTATGGACGTTTGCGTTCATTTTGGGATGATTGGTATTAAATCCTAATGCGGAAGTTGTATCTTGGTTTATTTAAATATTTAGGCAAAGGTAGCTGATTTCAGGAGATAAACACCCGGAAATATCCAATTAAAACCGAAAAAGCGGCCGTATGGCTACGGCCGCTTTTTCAATATACGTACAGCAGGAATTTACTGTACCTCAAAACTTATCTTGGCATTGACGCGGTAGTTTTTGATTTTATTGTCTTCCACGGTCGCGCTCATCTCGTTGACATAAATTGATTTGATGCCCCGTACGCTCTTGGCTGCTTCGTCGAGAGCTACCTGAGCGGCGGCTTCCCATCCGTCGGGAGAACTGGCTAATATTTCGATTACCTTAATTACCATAATGTGTAGTTTGTAGTTGGTTGGACAAATAGTTTTTTGCACAAAATAATGATTTTTTTGGAAAAAAGCAGATTTAAAATCTGCTCCCGTTCCATCAATTGATTACTTTGTCGACTCTGAGGCCAAAAGAACCGTTCCTGAAAGTGACAGGCCGTAGCGTTGGTATGAGTGAGGTTTAGGGCAACTACCTAAATAAGATTTCTCAGTTCTTTTTCTGAAACCTGCAAAGTATAGAGCTTCTCATCCGGCTGGGAAATCTTGGTTTGGGACAAATCGCCCAGAGATACCCCCACAAACCCAATGCTATGCAAAAGGTTTTCGATTACTTCCCGGCCGTCTTTATCGGATGCCGCAAAAGGAATGGCCAATGGATTGGCCTTGTCGAAGGCGCGGGCTTCCAGCGTTTTGTAGAAGATGCTATTAAATGCCTTCACGACATGCGCCCCCGGAAAATAGCTGGCTGTCCATTCGGTTTCAAGTAAGCCTTTTTTTTCCATCTCTTCCTTAGGTGCGGCCCCATCCCGACCGGGATAGTAGTTGTTGGCGTCGATAAGTACCTTGTCGGCAAGGTTGCCCACCTTGCCGGCCACTTCGGGCGTTTTGCCAAACGGGTAGGCCAGCAGGAGTACATCGCCAAACTGCGCCGCCTCTTCCACAGTACCCACCTGTGCGCCGTTCCCGGCCTGCTCCGCCAACGGCTCCAGTTCTTCCGGGTGACGGGAGCTGAACATGACTGCGTGTCCGGCCTTGGCAAAATGCTTGCCCAGGGTTCCGCCGATGTTGCCTGAGCCAATGATTCCTATTTTGTATTTCATAACGCTGCTTTTTTAGGTGCCAGTTCGGATTGATCGCTGAATTCTCAGCCGTTAAGTTTGGCTAAGATAATCACTTTCGAAGATATTTGTGTGAGCCGTCACAGCTGGGCATCTTATGAGAAAGGCCGCAAACACAGTCATTCAGACCTTTCCCGTCGAGGATACGCTGCGAGTATTTGTCAATCCTTGCATACCTGGTCTTGGGTTGTTTGGCACCAGAAAAGTACATGTTGTAGGCCTTTTTTCTTCCTGGTGTCAATGCTTCGAAAGCAGTCTGCAAATCAGGATTTTTATCCAATATAGCCTGGAACTCTTCGCAGAATTCCAGCTTGGAGTTGGTTTTGAAATCCACTTTCAGCCCCGCCTTTTCCGCTTCGATGGCTTCGTAAATGTAGGCTTTCAAAGTGGATTTCTGTTTGATTATTTCCTGCATTTTGACGAACCTGATCTGACGTGCCGCCTGCGTATTCTCAGTTTGCTGGATCAGTATACCGTGGATATCCGCCAATAAGGCTCCATTGACAAATAACAACGCACAGTATTCTTTAAAACCATGGATCAATGCTATGTTCCTGTTCTGAAAAGTGTAGCAGGGATGATTCCACTTGAAGTCTTCGGTCAACCCGCAGTCGAGAAGGAGCAATCTCAATTGTTCCAGTTCTGCCTGCCACTTGTTGGTTTTGCTGAGAAATGCGTCGACTTTGGGGTTCATGGCGTCTGTATTCAGTTGGAAGGATTTTGGGTAGACAATCTGAATCTTGATCAGAGTTAGTCGGATAACCTGGTTCAGCGGTAACAGTGTAGCAGCAACTCTACTAAATTTCAGGATTATAACTTCGAGAATTGATAGCCTTTTTCTTTCAGCTCATTGATGATTTCATCCAAATGGAGGTAAAGTTTATCCGTCCTCAGTGGACTGGTACCTGGGTGAATAAGGAGGTGAAATCCATTCATCCCGTGCAATTCCTCATAAGCATAGATGCTTTCCAAAATATCACGGCTTGCTACGTAGTTCGACATTTCGGGCGATGTGTAATCGGCATTTGAACGGGTGCCCGGAGAAAAGTTGACTGTCTGCTGGTTAAGCCCTCTTGCGATTTCCACTATTTTTCGATTGTACCACTCGTAGGGTGGCATGAAGTAAGTGGGGTGGATACCCAAATCGTTTAATTTTTTGAGATTTTCAGCAATGTCCGCTTCTATTACATCAACCGGGTAAAGCAAACTGTCCCTTTTGACCCAGTCGCAGTACAGGAGATGGCGGTCTGAATGCGTCCCAACATAATGACCCTCCTTCGCCATGGTCTTTACCAGCGCTGTATTATTTTGGATAAAGTCGCCGGTCAGAAAAAAGGATGCGCGTATATCCTGTTTTCCTAATATCTGAAGTACGTGGTCAAAGCCTTCGTTGAAATCGTGTCCCGTAAAACAGAGATAAATGTTCTTTTTGAGCGTGTCGGATCTTATGATCGCTCCATGCCGGTCAATAATGTTCTGGGCATGAAGCGATTGGGGAAGCACTAGAACCAAAATAAAAAGAGTCCTAATCATGGCTCAGGCTGGTTAGGATCAGAAGCAGTTCAGCCGAGCCATCCAGGGTAGGTTCGTTGGTACTGTAATCCGCCCAGTCGTCGTTGTACTTGACATGGTCGGGTTGTAGATGGGCGTACTCATCGGGCTCCGATAAGGTGATGCCGATCATTTTATCGTGGATAGTAGCCCAGATGGGCCCATCTACCAAACTACCCTTGATTGATTCCTTTTTGAGGCGCCAGAACGGCATATGAACATCTACCGGGGTATCCGCATTTTCGGGAATTCCGGTGATCATGCTCGAATTCCACGGATTCAAGCCCAAAAGCCAATTGACATGATTTTGCATAAGCGGTCGGTACTTTCGGGAACCAGTCATTTCTTCGTACAGTATGGCTTGGGTAGCTACCGCCGCGGCCAGATTGTTAGAGCACCAGATAAATAAATGACCTATTCCATAGGGGTTTTTGTTGGCTCTATCCTGAATTCTCGCCAGGTTATGTTCATAGTAACCAATCGCTTCCTTTTTATCTTTCTCAGTACCCACCTGCCATAAGGCGTAGTGCCCCATGTTTACAAAGGGGTACATTTCGTAGTGGCTTGCCGTGTCCCGTTCCATCCACGACCATGCCCCGATCATTTTGGCGTAGGCACGGGCTTCTTTTAAGTATGTTTTGTCTTTCGTGATCTTGTACAGTTTTGCGGCGGCCCATTCCATATCGTCGGCCCAGGTGTTTTCTTCATACCGATAGGGCGCACCGTAGCTGTTTCCCTGTTGATAACCTTCCTGCTTCTCTCCCATGGCATACAGCTCTTTGGCGCTCTGCAGGCAAGTCTCTGCAAAAGATTCGTAGCCTTTTATAGCACTGAAAACCTCGTAGCCCAACGCCAGGGTGGCCGCCGAACGGCCCGCCAGATTGGCAATGCCCGTCGCCTCACTTTTGTATTTTGAAAGCCCCTGCGGTTTACCAGTGGCAAAGTACACCGGCCGGAAACTATTGGGGCCCCACCCGTAATCCGCGTTTTCCTCGTGGGGTAGTTTGAATCCCCGATGGTCCCGGTCGTCGGCTACCTGATGATAGAGTTCTTCGGGTCCCGGATGAAGTTTCAGTAGCCATTCCAGCCCCCATTTGGCTTCGTCCAGGATATCGGGTAGTTCGTTGGCTCCTTTCAGTCCGCGGGCATTGTACTCGTCGGTGAAACTACCCGGCTTCATCTGGTAAGCCATGAGCATTCGGGCGGTCGTGTTGCTACCCGTAATCAGGTACTTCAGCTGATCGCCGGCGTCGTGCCAGCCGCCGGTGGCATCAATTCTGGTCGAATCAGGTCGAAGTCCGAAAAAACTCAACCCGTCTTTTTGGTGACAGAACTCCCCGGTGTAGGGATTGAAGCCGCAACGCTGGGTTCGAATGAAATCAACGACATCATTCTGCCAGGCCGGGTATGGTCCGATGCGAAATGGCTGGCTAGCCGTGCTACTGCCTTTGAGTTCAAAATAATAGGCACCCTTTTCCTTAAAGTCAGAAAAGTCAAAATCGTGATAATCCGAAAATGGAGCCCACGCTTGATCAATTGGAGTGCCGCTGTACTCTCTCACTATTGTTCCATCGGATTTTTTCAGGAGCAAAACCGGCTTGGCCAATTCCGTTTTACTCAGAACCAATGCTTTTTTGGGTAGTTCCATTGGGTACCCTCTCAAATTGACCCTGATCTCAACACTAGGTTGTGCCTGTGCGAAAAGGGGCAAAGTACCCAACAAGATCAAAAGCATCACTCTGAACATATTTTGCGTTTTTGGTAAGATTGAGATTGCGGAAAACTCTCAATTTATATTTTCAATTATAACTGAGTCGGTATTCAATGGGCGTCAGCTTCGTTTTGCTTTTGAATAGTTTACTAAAAGATTGAGAATATTCAAAGCCTAACTGGTAGGCTATTTCACCCACACTTAAATTGGTGGTAGTTAAAATCTCTTTTGCTTTTTCTATTAGTTTGTCATGTATATGCTGCTGAGTACTTTGTCCCGTTAAACTCCGCAGCATATCGCTTAAATAGGAGGCTGACACATTCAGCTCGTTTGCCAGTTTTTCGACGGTGGGTAATGGCAATTCCGTATTGTTGGCAAAATAAACCTCTAAACATCTCTCAAAGCGAGTTAGCAAATCGTTTGTCGCCATTTTCCGGGTGATAAACTGTCGGCTGTAATAACGGTTGCAGTAGTTCAAAAGCAGTTCAAGGTTGGATACAATGACATCCTGACTGAAATTATCCAGCCTTGAATTAAGCTCTTTTTGAATATTTTGTACGATTGCCTCGATTGTCTTTTCTTCTTCGTCAGCAAGATGAAGAGCTTCGTTTACAGCGTAAGAAAAGTAGCCATACGTTTTGATTGCCTTACCTAGCGGATATTGCCTGATCAAATCGGGGTGAAATAATAACGACCAGCCATCTTTATTTCGATCCTCATCGTCATCCACACTAATTAATTGATTTGGAGCGATAAAAGACATCGTTCCATCGTCAAAATCATAATGATTTTTGCCGTACTTTAATTTCCCTTTGAAACTTCTCTTGATTGAAATGGTGTAAAAATCTAAAAGTAATTTTTCATCACGGTAGTAAGTGGGCCTTTTTGAAACAGAATGGTCAATGATCGTAATTAAAGGATTCAATGGACTCGGTAACTCCATAAAGGTATGCAACTCTTTAACCGAGTAAATCCTTTTAATGTCTTGCCGGGAATTTTTCATATCGGAAAACCAGCAGGCAGAAAATCTGCTGCCTACTGGTTGGTTTGTAAGTTTAAGCATTCAAAAAGTCAGTCCCGTCACTTCGATCCGCCGTCATCACTTCAAGTACATTACCAGGATATTCCATTGGTAATTTGCTCACCTCGTTCAACTGAGCTAGTTCTTCGACTGTGAATGACACCTCAACCGACTTCAAATTATCTTGAAGCTGGTGTATTTTGGTGGCAGCAATAATGACACTGCTCACCACCGGCTGATGCAACAGCCAGGCGAGCGCCAGTTGCGAAATGGATACCTGTTTCGCCGCTGCCATTGGAGCCAGTACGTCCAGAACATCATACGCTCTTTCTTCGTGAAAAGGCGGAAACGGGAAGCTGTTCAACCTTCCTTCTGCTTTTTGTCCGTCTCTTTTGTACTTACCTGTAAGCAGGCCACCACTCAGGGGGCTCCAAATCATCATTCCTACTTTTTGGTCCTGCAATAACGGGATGATTTCGCGTTCGGCATCTCTGACGTCCAGTGAGTAGTTGGCTTGAAGCGACGCAAATCTGTCCAAATGGTTGTATTGCGAATAGGCCAAGCCTTTCATCAATTGCCAGGCGGCGATATTACTGGCGCCAAAATATCTGATTTTTCCGCTTCGCACCAAATCGTCCAGTGTTCTGATCGTCTCTTCAATGGGCGTGAGCGGGTCTGCCGTATGAATTTGGTAGAGGTCAATGTAATCTGTCCCAAGCCTTTTCAAGCTGGCTTCAACTTGATGTATAATGTGTTTTTTCGAGAGGCCCCGGTCATTTTCACTTTTCCCCATTGAACCCCTCACCTTGGTCGCCAGCACCAAATCGTCTCTATCGATCGATAGGTTTTTGAGTGCTTTTCCTATCATTACCTCCGAAAGCCCTTCGGAATAGATGTTGGCGGTGTCAATAAAATTGACGCCTGCTCCGGTTACGGTTCTAATTTGTTCGTCAACGGCATTTTGATCAAGGTTACCCATGTAGCCAAAAAACCCTTTTCCGCCAAAGTTCATGGTACCTAAGCATAGCGTTGATACTTTCAGACCCGTATTTCCTAAAATCTTGTACTTCATCTTTTTTTGTTTAATTGTGAAGTACAAAGGTCAGCGGTTCCTAATGCCCGGCTGTGTCCATAATGCAGTTGTTTGTGTTCAAAACGGGGGAGCGGCGTGCGTATGAAGCGCCTTACTGTTGCTACCTTTTTCCAGATTGCGCAAATTTTACAGACTTAACCCGATGAACCTTCGCAGGGCGAACCAACCTCATTGCCTCTTAGGGGCAGCGGTATGGGTCATTCGTCATTCAACGAATTGATGCCTTGCTCTTTGAGCCTATCCAGGGCGTCTTTCATCTCCTTAATCTGTTCGGAGGAGTGACCTTCCCAAGTATTAACTTCTCCGACCACTTTGAACGGATGGGTGGAACGATACGATTTTGTGGGATTGCCCGGAAATTTTTTATCCGTCAAATCCGGGTCATCTTCAATGGCTCCGGTGGGTTCTACCAGGTAGATTCTTTCGCGACCTTCTCCAAGCGATAGCTCTGCCCCCCAGATCGCAGCATCCAGGGTTGCCGTCAGAAATATGTACTTGGCATTTTTTCTTTGCCCGAAGTTGGAGTTGAAACCGGGTTGGATAGAATCCCCCACTTTAAGGTCCGCTTTTGTTCCGTGAAAGTAGGTTTGCGCGAAAGGGGCCGGACTTTTCCCACTCGTCTTGTCGTCGTTTTCGTTCATTTTCGTTTGCTTACTTTATAGGTGAGGGCCTGTCATTCATTTTCCTGTTTTCCTGCATTTTATCAGATGAAAAGGATAGTTTTCTGTTACTTCTGATACTTCAAACAGGCCGGCATTGCCAAATTCTTCCTGTATCGATTGGCGGTCATAAAAGTAGATTTTAACCCCGCCAAACATTTCAAACCGGTCTTCGCCAATACAAGTACCTTTTCCGTACGTTTCGGCTTCCCGGGAAATAGTCGTGAAGACCATAAAGCCGTTTTCTATCAGTTGATTATAGCAGTCCTGAATCAGCTTTGCTCTTTCATTTTTGTCTAACAGGTAGATTAGCCCGTAACAGAATACTCCATCGTAGTGCTTCCCGTCAAAGGGCATCTCGGTCACAGAGCCGTGATAAATTGTCAAATCGTCGCCAAAATGTTTATGGGCTATATCAATGGCAGTCTGTGAAATCTCAATTCCGGTCACGGTCATTTTTTGATCTCTGAAAACCTGAGCATTGCGTCCATAACCAATGCCAGGAATGAGCACGGTTTTGACATGGTGCTCTACAAAGAAATCTTTTGTCAATACAGCTGACTTTGCAGGGTCCAAACCCCACATGGCCTGTTTGTCTTTAAATGCTTCTTCCCAAAATTCTGTCATGGCTTTGTGTTTCTGCCCAAACTTTTTCCACTGAAACCTTGATCTCCACAAACCTTCCAGGGTCGTGGAAGAATTACTTTTCCAATAACCAATTCAAGCATTAAATTAATTCGGATTCACCGCCACAAAAAAAGGACCTGATTGGCTAAGTAAGCGAAGCAAATCAGGTCCTTAAAACTAGCACTTGTTTATTTTTTTTGAAAGGCAATCCGGTAAATAGTGCCGTTCAAATCGTCGGAGACGTACAGTGAGCCATCGGGCCCCTGTGCGAGTCCACAGGGGCGGTGCTGTACCGGCCCGTCCGGTTGGGCCAGGTCTACGCCCGCAAAATTGTCCGCAAACACCTCGTAAGGACCCGACGGCTTGCCATTTTTGAAAGGGATAAAGGCCACAAAGTACCCTTTTTTCATTTCTGAATTCTGGCCGTGAAAGGCAACGAAGGCGCCGTTTTTGTAGCGGGCCGGGAACATGGTCCCGGTATAAAAAACGACTGCATTGGGTGCAAAGTGGGCCGGAAACGCCGCCACCGGATTCAACGCTTTCTCTCCCCCGGTTTTCTTGCCGTCGCCGCCGTACTCGGGGTTCAGCATTTTCTTTTTCTGAATCGGGTCGTAGTACACATAGGGCCAGCCGCCATCATCGCCTTCGTGCACTTCGTACATGGTTTCGGCCGGCAGGAGGGCACTCTGCTGGGGGGTGAAAAGCTCAGGATAAAAATCATGAAACTGCCCGCGTCCGTGCTGAAGGACAAAAAGGCTGTTGGTTTGATTATTCCAGTTAATACCCACGGAATTTTTAAGGCCCGTAGCGTAGCGAAAGCCATCCTTGCGCGTCTGATTCTGGACATCGGCGCGAAAGCGCCAGATTCCGCCCACGGTGTCCAGCAGCGTGCAGGGCATCATCCCTTTGCCCGTACCGGTCTCGCGGCAGGCATCGTTGGGCGAGCCCACGTTCACGTAAATATTTCCTTTGTCGTCCAGGGCGATCGACTTGGCGTTATCGCGGCCGGTGTCCACCAGTCCGGTTACAATCGTTTCGGGCGCATCGGGATTGATCACTTCTTCCTTCGCATTCAATTTGTAGCGGTAAATTCCGCTATTCGAAGAAGTGTAGAGGAAGCCGTTTTTGATAAAGACCCCCGTTCCTTTGAAGTCGCCAAATCCCGTTTTTTCGTCCATTACCCCATCGCCGTTGGTATCCCTGAGCCGGTAGGTGCCTTTTCCGTCTTTAGGTTTTGACAACCGCACAAACACATCGCCGCCTTTGGAGACCGCCATGTGCCGGGCGCCGTCCAGTTCCTCGGCATAGATGGTAGTTGTAAAGCCAGCCGGGACTGTGATCCCTGCTGCCAATTTGGGCGTGTCAACCGGGCCAGTTGATGGTAAAAAAGATCCTGTGAATGCTCCGAGGGTACTTAAGCCGGCCATGGCTAGCGTCCCGAAAGCAACGCGCTTAATCATTTGCATGTAAAATAAAAGAGATGAATAGGGTAAACATCTTTTGAAAGGAATAGAAATGGGCTTTTATACTGCTACCACACCGCGAGCCTGGAAAGTTGTTTGGAAATGTACTTAACTGGGAAGTCCTCTCTGATAAAGACCTGAGAAGTACTTTTTGGCACGGATGGGAAAAAGTGTGACATCCTTCAAAAGTAGCAATAAAAAAAGCGGAGATGCTGATCGCCCCCCGCTATTCTATTTTGCAAAGCCAACCGACTACCAACCAGGATTTTGCATGGTTTGCTTTTCCTCATTGGTGAGGGGTCGCCCACTTCGTTGAATGGCATCCAGAAAGGTTTGCGGAATGGGCCTTAGGTAATGCTTGTTGGGCAGAGGCTTGGCTTCGTTGTTGAAGGCCGTAGCGCGAGAAACCAGCGTCCGGGTACGGGCCAGGTCTTCCCAGCGCATGAGTTCACCCATGAGCTCGCGGGAGCGCTCGTTCAGGATAAAGTTGACAAACTTGCTTTCATTGGAGCTGGCACCTACTTTATCATAAAATTCGGTAGTAGCGTTAAAGATGTCGTCGATGCTGTTGAGGTGCAGCTGACTGAGGCTGCTGGCCGTCGTCTCTTCCACGTTATTGGATTCATAGTAAGAGTTCTTGGAGGAATATGACACAAACTGGGCCGTATTGGCTGCGGTGTTGTTCTTGTACGAGACGCCCCCATCTACGTAAAAGGAGCGATCTTCGCCAGCCTTATACGCAGCGCGGTCCCGTACTTTGTTGATATACTCCACAGCCTTTCCGTACTGTTGCAAGCGGCCGTAAGCTTCGGCGGCTATGAGGTAAGTTTCGGCCAGGCGGGCCAGAATGCCATCTCTTTGGCCGAACTGGGAAGCTACGGAAATACGACTGCCGTCCATAAACTTGGAGAGGGCCACGTACCGGCTGGCGTCGTAGTTGCCATGCCCGCCCAGCATATTTTCGCTTTCCCCTTCAAAGTACCTGACAAACATGTGCGGGGCCCGACGCTGAATATTGGCGGACGTGTAGCGGGTGTCCCCGGGTTTGTTGATGATGTAACGGATGGATTCCTGGCCGCCCGAAAATTTAGGTTTGCCTGCCAGGTCAGAACTGGGAGCGTTTCCGGTGGTCCACACGGGAGCAGAGGCGGGACGGTTGGATAAGTAGGTGGTTCTGAAACTTTTCCAGAAACGGCTGTCATTCACCCGGTCGTAGACATCCAGGGCGTAGTCGGTAGAGCGCAACCGCTGAAACTCGCGGTCGCCCGGAATATCCCGTTGCATGCCGGGCAGGTTTTGATACACGGAAGGGTAATAAAGGTGAACCTGATTCCCGTAGCGTCCCTGCGTAGACACATTGTTGGAGAATTGCGCCGACAGGATAACCTCGGGCAGCCTTTCGTTGGGGCCGTCTACCGTGGCGTAGTTCCATAAATCGCTAAAATTCGCAGCCAGAGAATGACGCCCGCTGTCGATCACCAGATTGGCGTAGCGGACGGCATTTTCAAGGTCCGACTGTTTGGTACTGCCGTTCCAGTCACTATTAAGCTCGCTGGCCCGGAACAAGTACACCTTGGCTAAAAAATGCGCCGCGGCCCACTTGGTGATCCGGCCCGTTTCGGCAGAAGCAGGGGGCAAAAGCTCGTAGGCCTGTTCCAGGTCCTTGATGATCTGGTTGTATACTTCCTGCGCGCTATTCCGCTCGAATTCCAGCTCTACGGAGGTAGAAGGCACCAGTTTCAGAGGTACCCCGCCGTATTGCCGCACCAGCTTGAAGTAATCGAAGCCGCGCATAAAGTACCCCTCGCCCAGCCGGGTATTTCGGTTAGGTCCGTCGCCGTAGTACGTCGGTACATTCTGGATGACAATATTGGCCGAGTTGATGTTGCCGTACATATTGTTCCAGATCGTGGCCACGTCGCCCGTCAGAGAATTGAGGTTGGCGTCGTACGAGTTCCACATCTGCATGGTGCGGTCGCCGCCCACGGTAAATTCATCGACGCCGTAGTTGGTGGTGGTGTAGGCCCATTCGTAGTTGAAATGGAATTTTAGGCTCTGGTACATGCCGGTCACCAGGCCGTCGAGTCCGTTGGGGGTTTCGAAGTCCTGGGTACTTCGCGAGGTGATCAGGTCTTCATCGAGAAAATCCTCATTGCAGGCCATGGGAAGCGTCAGCAGTACCGATGCCAGGCCTATTTGGGTTATGATTCGTTTTATATTTTTCATCTGTATTATTATCTCAAAAGTGATTGTCGGCAGGGCTCGGTCAGAACCCTACATTTAGACCAAATACAACGCCCCGGTTGAAGGTGGAGCCTCCCAAATCGGGGTCGACCCAGGATATGCCGGAGTACAGTAAACCCGGGTTCTGCATCTGTAAATAAAGGCGGCAGTTGGCCATCCGGAGCTTACTGGTGATCGTGCCGGGCAGGTTGTAGCCCAGCGATACGTTCCTGACCTTGATGAAAGAGCCATCCTGGTAGTTCATCGAGCTCCTGAACGGGTCGCCAGCAGCACTGTTGTAGTTGGGTGAGGGGTAGTTGTTGGTGGGGTTATCCGGAGTCCAGTAGTCTACGACCCGCTGCGCAAATCGGCCCTGCAGCGCCTCGGAGCCAGTCGCGAGGGTAAAGCCGAAGCGGCCAAATATAAACACGGCCAGATCCCAGTTCCTGTAGGTGAAGGTATTGTTGAGACCGAAGTTCCATTTCGGACTGGAATGGCCGATGACCTGGCGGTCGTTGTTGGCATCGATGCGGTAATCTCCGTTCAGGTCGGCTACCCGGATGTCGCCCGGACGGAAGGAATGACCGTTGGCGTTAAATTTTTCAATCTCCGACTGATCCTCGGGCGTGTTTTGCCAGATTCCTTCCTTGACATAATCGTAGTACACCGCAAGGCGCTGGCCGATAAACCACCGGTTCGAGAGGTCGTCATTGGCACCGTTGGCCAGCTTTTCGATCCGGTCTCTGTTGGCCGAAAAATTCAGCGTCGATGACCATTCGAAATCGCGGGTGCGCAGGTTGACGGTGTTCAGCGTCAGGTCTATCCCTTTGTTGGATGTCGCACCGATATTGTCCCAGGTCGATACATACCCGACGATGGAAGGTATGCTTCGCAGCAGGAGCAGGTCTGTGGTACGAGAAGTGTACAGATCGAGTGTACCACTCAGCCTGCGGTTGAAAAGCTCAAAATCCAGCCCCCAGTTCCACTGCGTGGTGTGCTCCCAGCCCAGGTTGAGGTTGGCCATTGCCACCGGATTGGCCAGAGAGGCATCCGAGGACACATAACCGGCTTCTACTTTGCTACCCCAGGTGTAATACAGGGTTTCGATCGCTCCCTTAGTCTGGTAGGGCGAAATGGCGGCATTCCCCGTGCTGCCCACCCCGATGCGGGTTTTCAGTTGGGTTATCCAGTTCACCGGTTTCAGGAAACTCTCCTGATCGATGTTCCAGGCAAAGGCCGCCGACGGAAACACATCCCACTTGTTGCCTTCGGCCAGCTGAGAGGCACCGTCCCAACGCAGGGAGGCAGTCAAAAGGTACTTATTATCAAAGCCGTAGTTGACCCGAGCCATGTAGGAGGCCAGCTGCGACTCACTCAGCCCCGTCCCGAAGGCATCGAGGCTGCTGACAGAATTGAGCTGGTGCCAGCGTTGGCTGTCCCAGGGCAGGGCCGTAGCCATCATAGTGCTGGTTTCGGTCAGGTTGGACGAAGCACTCTGGAGAAGCGTGACACCAAAGTCATGCTTCTCAGCGATCGTACGATTGTAGTAGAGCAGGTTATCCAATGTCCAGGAAAAACGGGAAGTTTGGTTCAGCTGGGCGTAGTTGGTGGAGCCCGGTTCGCCCCCGCCCCGGTTCACCGAGTTCCGGTCCATCCAGCGGCCGTTACGGAGGTGATAGAAATCAGGACCAAAATTGACGCGGTACCTCAAACCTTTCATAATGTCGACTTCGGCAAAAAGTACCCCCAGCGTACGGAGTACCTTCCGTTCGTTGATGTTGTAACGGTCTTCTCCGATCGGATTCAGAATGTTGATATCCCCACCAGGCAGGTTGATGCGGCTGCCCGTCGAGTCGAAAGGCACCGCGTAAGGAAGCATGCCCTGCGCGGCAAAGTACAGGTTGCCGGGGCCGGTGGCATTGCTGGTGGCGTAGCCGTAGTTCTGGATGCTGTAGGTCCCATTGATACTACCCCCAAACCTCAGCCACTTGACCGGATTCAGCTCCACGCTGAACTTGGAATTGAAGCGCTCGAAATCCTGGCCCAGCTGGGTGCCATCCTGAAATAAGTACCCGATGGAGCCATACGCTTTCATTTTGTCGGTGCCACCGCTCACGCTCAGGGTGTGGTCCTGAGTTACTCCGGTTTTCAGTACCATTCCGGTCCAGTCGGTAGTCGGGACGAGGCTTCCGTCCCACGTACCGTTTTGCCAGCCTTTGGCCACGTTGGCCCAGGCATTGGCATCGCCCCCAAAAATCCGGCGATCATCCTGGAGCGTGGGTGCTGCCGGATAATTTCCCGCCCGCCGGTACGCGTCCCGCCGAAATTCGATGTACTGTCCCGAATTCATCATCTGAGTCCGGTCCTGCATGTTTTCGATGGTAGCGGTACCGATGTAATTCAACGATAATTTGCCTCTTTTGCCCTGCTTGGTCGTCACCAGCACCACGCCGTTGGCCCCTCTGGAACCAAACACCGCCGTGGCCGAGGCGTCTTTCAGAATATCGATTGACTCGATGTCGTTGGGGTTGAAAGATTCGATGCCGCCCGCAGCCAGGGGGATGCCGTCCACTACATACAAGGGAGAATTTCCTGCACTCAGCGAGCGGCTCCCGCGAATCCGGATGCTCCCCATCTCGCCGGGCCTTTCGTTGGAGGTGATATCCACCCCGGCGGCCCGGCCCTGAATGGCCTGAAGTACGTTGGCGACCGGGCGTTTCCTGATTTCCTCGGCTCCCACACTTACCACCGATCCGGTCAGGTCGCTCTTTTTTACCCGGTTATACCCGATCACCACTACTTCTTCGAGGGACTTGCTGTCTACCGCCAGCGTAAGGTTGAGCTCAGACTGATTGCCTACCTCGATCTCCTGCGTGACGTACCCCACAAATGAAAAGATCAACTGCGTGGCACCATCCGGTATGTCGATCGAGAACCTTCCGTCGGTGTCCGTGGTGGTACCCCGGCTGGTGCCCTTCACGACGATACTCACCCCCGGAAGCGGCGCTTTATTTTCATCCAGCACCCGGCCGGTCACTCTCCGGTCCGGCGCCTGGTCTACGGCTTGCGATTCGTTGTCAGGGCGGGGGGCTTCGGCTTTTCTCAGTACGATTTGTTTATTGAGAATTACAAACGAAACCCCGGCCGGATTCAGGGTCCGGTTCAGGACTTCTTCCAGCCGCTCGTCGTTGGCATACAGCAATACGGACTGGCCTTTGGGGATCAGTTGCGAGTTATACGTGATCTTTACTTTGGCCACCTTACTGATGAGGGCCAAGGCATTGCGCATCTCGGTATTCTCTTTCGGAATAAAGATGCGTTTGTTGAGCAATTCCTGAGCCGGCACCGCCCAGGAGATCCCTGAGAGCAATAATGTCATGAAAATCTGTACGGTAGTAATTTTCATAATCCTTAGCCACAGATTAGCGCCATGTTGATTTTTTTGCATAGATTTAAAGGTTTTTGTGATTTGAAAAGGCAAAAACAACTCCTCACGCTCCCCGGCAAGGGAGCATCTTGAACAGAGCAAGTTGGGGGGGATTCAAGCCGGTCATGGTGCAAACATGACCGGCTTTTCTGGTTCTGTCAGGGGGGCGGATATAAATGTAAATGCATGAATTGATAAGGGGGATTAAGTGTGAAGGTTATTGGTTACAGCCTTTGGAAATTACCCGGATACGGCCTTCTTTGACTACAAAACTGGTACTGGGTCCTACGGCACTGCATAGGATACTCAGCTTTTCAAACAGGGGCTCATCGGTCAGGTTGGTCGTGAGTTCACAGCCACTGAACAATGATTCTTCCATGTCAATATCCAGGCCGTAGGCCATTCCGATTTGCCGGAATACATCGGCCACGGGTTTATCTTCAAAAGCGTAGACATTGCGGGTGTCAGGTACGTACCGGAGCATGTCCCGTTGATTGATTTCCTTGCGCTTGAAGTAGGATTTCTTTCGATTGAAAAACAGCTGTTCGTTAGGCACCAGATGAATCGTGGTTTGGTCATCCAGGTCTGCGGCGGCTGTCTCCATCTTTTCCTTTGGGGCCGAAACAGCCACTTGGCCGGTTTTTACCACGACCGAAAAATCAGCATCGTTGGCGTAAGCCGTCACCGTGAAACTCGTCCCCAGCACCCTTGTGACCATCTCGCCAGAGTACACCAGGAAAGGACTCGAAGGATTTTTGGTTACTTCGAAAAAAGCTTTGCCGGTCAGTTGTACTTCCCGGGTACCACCCGTAGTGTGGCGGTAGCTCAGCTCACTGCCGGGGTGAAGCAGCACAGAGCTCCCATCCGGCAAAGCGACCGGCAAAATGACATCGGAGCTGTTTTTTTGCAGAAAAACGGTATTTGCGGCCGAGGTATCCGGTGGCGCAACTACGTCATCCCGTTGAGCAACCACCACCGTTTCCGGGCTTTGGGTCTTATCGAGCAACAGCCATCCCAGCAGGCCGGACACCACCAACACTGCGGCGGCAGCCTGCCACCAGAGGGGACGCACATTCCTTCTGTTTGCCTGGATAGCCCCCAGCGTTTCCCGGCGGATCGTTTCAAAGTACCCTTCCTCGAAGGGCTCTTCTACGGGCCTGGCGGCCAATAGGATGTCCCGCGCCTTCAGGGCTTCGCCGGCGTAGTCGGGATTTTGTAAAAGCCACCGGCTCCACGCTGAATCCTGATTCCGAAGCCCCCCGTCCAGTACCCAGCGCCGGAAACTTTCGTCGGCCAGGTAATCCTGAACTTTGTAATCAAAATAAATTTTCATGGAAACGTTCTATTGCTTTTACTAGTAGTAGAAAGCATCTCCAGAAATTATACTGGTTTGGTCTTATTTTTTTTCAAAAAATTTCAATAGAGGAAAAAATCGAGGCAAGCCAGCAGCAGGGTGGTGAATTTGTTGGGGAAGGATTCGCGGAGGGAGGTAAGGGCTTCGTGGATCAGGTTGGTGGCCGTCTGGTACTTGATGCCCATGACCGTAGCGATTTCGTCATTGCTCAGGTTTTCAAAAAACCGGAGGTAGATTGCTTCCTTCTGACGCTTGGGAAGCTGATTGATGTAGCCGTTGATCAGCCGGACCCGTGCCGCCTCCGTTTCATTTTCGATCAGCCGCTCTTCAATGGAGAACTCCGCCCGGAAAGGGAGTTCCTCTTCGTTTTCCGTGGAGACAAACAGGCGCTCCCGTTTGAGGATGGTGATGAGCTTTCTTCTCAGGCAGGTAAAAAGGTAAGGGCGGATTTCCGTCACTTGCCGCAGGTTGGCGCGGTACTGCCACAGCTGAATATAGACTTCCTGAATGCAATCCTGGATCAGCAGATCATCTTTTACCATTTTCCGGCCATAAAGCGCCAGTGGCTTACCGAATAAGCGGATGAGCTCTTCCAGTGCCTTTTCGTCGCCGTTGGTAAAATGCCTCCACAATTGCTCTTCCTCTGTCATAGTGTGGGATTTCAAAAACGGACCAACTTAGCCTTTCAATGGCTTAAAAACAAGTCAGCCTAAATGACAAACAACCTCTATCCCCAGTCAGGGTGGGCTGGGAGCGGCATATTGCCAAGCTGGTGTTAGCTGCATTTCCTGCTTTCCGGTTTACTTTCTTAAATGTCTCACCAGAAAATAGATTGATAATAAGAAGGTTATGCTGTATACAATGGCTAATGCCGGTTTGGCGAATGTCAGGGTTTCGAAGTCGAATAACTTGAACAATGCTACTCCTATGACGATAATGATAAGCAAAAAAGGAAATGCGCGTACTTTTTTATTTTCCATTTATTTACACTTTGAACAACGTGTTAATTAGGGGGACAATGCCTTGGACGAGAAATGGTGAAGTGACCATTCCCAGCCTTTATTTATCTGCAATATTAATGGTATGTGCGGAGAAACAGCCCATGGAATAGAGCCGTTAGCCAAAGAATTTTCGATTAGGGGTAGTGCCGGAAGTGTCTTAATTATTATGCAACGTCTCGAATACGATTTTCCAGGAATCGTCAGGCTGTCTCTTCCAGGCTATGATATACGTTCCCACATTTTTAGTGGTGTCGTTTGTTACCTTATTGACAAATATTTCATTAAAACTATTGTAAGAAATGGCCATGTCCTCCGACTCGATGATCGTAGGCTCTCCCCGCTCAATAAGCTTGACATGGTATTTTTGATAGATCCCCTTCCATTGTGCCCTCAAAGAATCCTTATTCATCAATTTGATCGGTGAGTTGGGGTATATGGCCGTATACTCATCATCGTAGAAATCGATCCATTCGTAACCAAATTTTTCATACACCTCGTACAGGCTGTCAACCTGGGCTCTGATTTCAGCTTTGAGGTCGGTTGAGGATGATTTCGCGATTTCCTTTGGCTGCTCTTTGGTCTGGCAGCCAACCGCTAAGGCAACGAGTAAAACCATGAGGACTGCGTTTTTGAAATCAAAATGCTCCATAATTGATCGTTTTAGGGCCACTACTACCTGCTAATATGCTTTAATTATACCAAATGTTTCTGCTACTCCCAACTAGACGCCTTTCCGGTCTCTTTTCCCGGCTCATCAAGCTGGTATCGTGAAGGGTATCCATCCAGGCATGGTCTTTCACTTTCCGGCCATATTCTGCATGTAATCCGCAATGCAATTTTCGTTGCTATCCTCGCTTCGGGCAAGCGACTCGATAATTCTCTTCTTCTCGCTATCGGTTCGGTTTTGGCTCAGCTTCTGCTTGGCCTGCAAATCCGTAACCGTCAGCTCGAAAGCCACAATCCCTTTGGTCATTCTCGTTTTGTATTCTTCGGGGAACCCGTTCCACTGCATTCCGTACGCAGCCTCGTAGTTTTCGATGGTCTTTTCGAGAATCGCTACCGTCGGTTCGTAGCCTTCCACCAACTGCACTGTTCCGTAGGCGTGAACGGCCACGTAATTCCAGGTCGGTACATTCTGAGGTTTGTCGTAGTGTTCGGTGGAGATATAGGCGTGGGGTTCGCTGAAAATCACCAAAACCGTTTGACCTTCAAGGTACTTCCAATGGCTATTCGCCCTGGCAAAATGGGATAGGAGTACGATCGTGTCGTTTCTCACCTCCACCACGAAGGGCAGGTGGGTGGCAGTAGGGACGCTGTCTTTAGTTGAAATGATGGTGGCAAAACTGAAACGCTGCATGAAATCGACGATCTCATCCCGGTCGTTCATGGCGTTTGTGGCGGGGATGTACATGGCTTTACTAGGGGAGGGGCTGATTTTTGGTAAATCCTTCTGGCTGGTATCCGTGATAAAAATGCGGGTCACTACAAAAACAACGGCTGACCATTCAAACTGCAAATTAGGGCTACCGGGATCAAAAATTTGCCAAACAAAGCCCTGAACCTGTGTTTTTTCCTAAATTTAGCCACTTATCGTGTATTATGGACAATGGGTGCGCCGCATCCTTATTGTATTGTCACCAGGTCAACCACTAAAAAATGCCCTCCGATCGATTCATCTTCTCATTGTTATTGCTGCTCACGACCGCTTCCTGTGTTTTTGCGCAGTCGAAGGATCTTTACACCCAGGATATCAAGACAGACCTTCAACTACCCATAGGGGCGGGAGAAAATGTACTCAAATTGTTCACGTCGAACGATGCTGTGATTGCCGTTACGCCAACGGGTGTGTTTCGCTACCGGGAGGGAATATGGACCGGAACGAACAAAGGGGCAGCCTGGCTGACTGCGGCCCTCGATCCGGGCGACAATTTATGGCTGGCTTCGGCGCGGTCTATTCAGGCAGAAGACGGTAAAAAAAGTATCGGTCAGCCGCCTGTTTCCGAAAAAGACACCATTCTCTGTCTGTTTTGGGAAGGCCCCGAAAAACTATTGGTTGGTACTTCTATGGGCCTGCTCGTCTGGGAAGGAAGCTGGAAACCATCTCAGGTAATAAAGGAAACCCGGGTAAACAGTATTGCCAGAGATGCCCAGGGTACTTTGTACGTAGCCACGACCAACGGCCTCTGGCGTCGGGAGGCAAGGGGCTGGGTCAACCTGGATGAGGCCCTGATGGCCGTTGCCTACGAGGAAAAGTACCACGCTTTGGCTACCCTGAATAGCGGCAATGACGTAGTTTTCAGCAGTGCTCAGTCGGTCAGTTGCATTGCCGGAGATGGGAACCACTGGGTAGCGACGGGCGCGAACGGACTACCCTATGGCCCCGTCACCGTACTTCGTCCCGGTAAGGATTGCCTCTGGATGGGTACCGCAAAAGGCGCGATCAAAAAGGATGAACGCTGGCATTACTACCAGGGAAAACGCTGGCTTCCCGATGACCAGGTACAGGACATCCTGATCGTCGATTCGCTCCGCACCTGGATTGCGACGCCCAAAGGAATCGTGCAGATTAAACGGCAGCCCATGACTCTGGCACAGAAAGCGGATAGCATAGAGAAGGTCATTGCGTTGCGCCACAACCGGCGCGGGTTGATTAACCGGTCGATGCTGAGAGTACCGGGCGATGTATCGAGCAGCTACCAGCAAAACGAAGACAACGACGGGCTGTGGACCTCCTGCTACCTGGCCGCCGAATGCTTTCGCTACGGGGTAACCAAAGATGCCACTGCCAAAGCCAATGCCATCAGAACCTTCGAAGCCCTCGAAAGGCTGGAAATCGTCAGCGGGATTTCGGGCTATCCGGCGCGCTCCTATGCCGCAGCTACCGACTCCATCACGCCGTCCCGATCACCTCACCCTAAAAAGTGGCACCTCTCGCCCGACAAAAAATGGTACTGGCTCGATGACACCAGCTCGGACGAAATCACGGGCCACCTATTTGTGTTACCACTGTTTTTTGATTTGGTTGCCGATGCCGAACAAAAAGAAAGGGTCCGACAGCTCATCAAGCGAATAGCAACCCATATCGTTGACAACGATTACCAGTTGATCGACCTGGACGGAAAGCCTACCCGCTGGGGCATTTGGCACCCTGATTCACTGAATCATTCGACCAACTGGATGTATGAGCGCGGGTTAAATTCCCTGCAGATTCTTTCTTTTATGAAAACGGCCTCCCATTTCACGGGCGATCCCAAGTTTGAAGAACACTATAAGTACCTGGTCAGCCAGCACGGCTATGCCCAAAACGCGTTACAGGCGAAAAAATTCGGGCCTTTCGAAACCAGCCATTCCGACGACATTCTCAACTTCTTTCCCTATTACAACCTGTTACGATATAGCCACGGTGACCCCCATCGGGAGATGTACATCGAGAGCCTTGAGCGAAGCTGGAAGGCCGTACGAAATGACCGTATGCCGGTATGGAATGTATTTGCCAGCGCGTTACTGGATAAAGATTGCGATTTGGAAATAGCACTGGAAGAAATTCAGCAGTATCCGGTAGATCTTGTGGATTGGCGCATGGAAAACAGCCACCGGTGGGACCTCCCCAAAGACCCGCTTCTCAGCCGGGCAAGAAAGCCTCAGTCCACCCGCCCCATTCCTACGCCCGAAAGCGGTATCTCCCGTTGGAATACCAACCCGAAACACTTCGACGTCGGAAATGGCGGTAAAACAGAAGACAGCGGAACCTATTTTCTGTTCGCCTACTGGATGGGGAGGTACCAGGGGTTTTGGAAATAACGCAAAGTACCTAACGGAAAAGGATTCACGGTCAGTGTGTTGAGCTCAAACGGAGAGTAGCCTGACGTTGTATTTCCCGATTCTCAAACTATGTCAACCCTTTTCGGGACGCCAGCCTGGCGGCTGACGTAGTGGTATAGAGAATCTTTTTTTGTGGTCATAATGGTGTATTCACCCTTCCCTTTTCTACGATTTGTATACTTTTTTCCACCATTTTGTGCGCACGGGCAGCTCTGAAATTGCCTGAAAAGTAGGCTGTAAATGGATCTTGTACCTATCAATTTATTTAAAAGAAAGACACTGGTTCAAATCAAGTAGTTGAATGCTAATTAGTTGCAAATAATAAACTCAATTATCACCTAAAAGCTGCATCGGAATGGGCTCACCAGTATTCTATTTTGGAGTGGCATGCCATTTATACGAATAGTACTATTATCCATTTAACTTGAAACTCGAATAACACACTACTTAAACTTAGTATCATGAAAAAAATCCTGATTCTTTCGCTCCTGGCTTTTTCATTCAGTAATCTACAAGCCCAGGCACCATCATTTGGTCTAAAAGTCGGATCTAACTTTTCTAATCTCGAGGTGAAGGACGGTGCAAGTCTGGATTACATTACCGGTATCCATTTGGGAGGGCTAGCGCACGTACACTTATCAAGGCAGTGGGCGATTCAACCGGAGGTAGTTTTTTCCAGCCAGGGGGGCTCGCGTACAGCCGGCTCATTGACCAACAAATTCGTACTGAACTATATCAACGTCCCTGTTTTGTTCCAGTACATGTTTAACAATGGGTTTCGCCTACAGGCAGGTCCACAGTTAGGTTTCCTGCTAAGCGCAAGGAATAAAGCGAACAGTCTGGAAGTTGATTTGGAAAATGAGTATAAGTCCACGGATGTGTCTTTGCCAATAGGCCTGGGCTATCTGTTTGATTCTGGTTTGGGGATTGATGGCCGATGGGTTCCAGGCATCAGCCAAATAAATAAAACTGGAAATACAACCACCAACAATGTCTTCCAGTTGGGATTGTTTTACCAGTTTAACAACCATAAGTAAAGCAGACGAAAGGCATAAAAAAGAAGGCCCGTGAGTTACTCACGGGCCTTCTTTGGTTTGTGTTCCTACTGATCCTGCAATGGTAAAGGTCTGCGGGGCCGGTTTAACTGGCTCCCCTTCCAGCTCGAGTACCGGGTCTACACCGACCTGGCCAGAAAAGAAAAACTACCCCCACCTGACCGGGGGTAGTTTTGAAATCAGGTCGGGTAGTGGTTTCCTAGTTCTCGGCTATCAGAAGCCGTTGGGGCATTTCGTAAAGTTTGTGGGTATCCAGTTGTACCTGCCGGACTACCCTTTGGTCACCGCTACTGATCACCACGTCGTACTGACCGTCTCTCATTTCCGAGAAATTCAGCGTGCGGGCGTATTTGCGTTGTTTTTTTCCAAGCACATCTCTGTGAAGTACCTCTCCCCGTTCGTTGAGTACCTCGATGGTTACCCGCTGACCCAACACTTTCTCAATCATCACATTGACGTTCAGGGAATGGATGACCTGGTACATCCCAATCTGGAAGGCGGGCTTCTCGGGGTAGTTGGCAGTGGGTAGGGGTGCCGATTCGATCGAGCGGGCAAAGGTTGGAACGTTCAGCAGGAGGCCGAGGGCTAGGGCAATGACAATTTGTTTTACAGTTTTCATGGCTTTTTCTATTAAAATGGTAAAGTATATTTGGTTTATACCCTTAGCTATCAATACTGTGCCATGTTTTTAAATTATTGGCTTTCAGTTACTTATGTCAAATTGTCAAGCATAGGAATGTCCATTATCGAACATCTTTGTTCGATAATGGGCACGAGGCGGACATTAATTCCGTTTTTCCCGCCGGCCTATTGGTGAGTTTCCAATTCTTGATCCGATACCCGCGGATTGAATCAAACAATAAAGTGAGCGATTTATCGTAAGTAAACACACGGTGATTTCGTAAAAGAAGAAAACTTTGCTCTGAAGCGAATAAAATGTACCCTTTTTTACTTCCAGTTTATGACTTCATTTTTGAGTTTGTTATCTGTTCCTGCTCGTTATTTTAGGAATCCAGGCCAAAAGCTTGCTTTTCTTTTAGCGGTGGGGCTACTTAACGGAGCCTTTCCCGCCTGGGCACAAACCCAAAAAGGGAAGCATTTAGTAGGCATGCAAGCGGGGGAGCTGTCCTTATCCCTTCGAGACACCCGAGCTTCTTCAATTCTCCTCAGCCCAGCTTATGGCAAGTTTGTACTTTCTAATTTAGCCCTTGGCCTTGAGCTACCCTTCTTTTATTCTTTTCGTAATAGCCCGGTCCCCAATCGTTCTATCCATATTGCTCTGACCCCCTTTGTGCGCTATTACATTGGTGAGGGTCGGGTTAAGCCTTTTGTTAGCGTATTGGCAGGACCTCGTTATATCTACGTAAGGTATTCCATCAATTCAACCGAAACTGAATCTGAGTCTCAAACTGATCTCTTGTACGGAGCGAGGGGAGGGGTAGCTTTTTTTATAAATAGTTGGGTGAGCCTGGATCTCTCACTTAGCTACACGGAAACAAATAAAAAAGCAGAGTACGGTTATAATTCCAGCAATAACGCACTGGGTTACGACAAGGCAAATAGGCTGGCGGCTAACCTGGGTTTTCAAATTTATTTAGGTAAAAACACACGGTAACGACAGCTACCTGCTTGTCTAGAATTCACACAAAGTTGAGTCGACCATCTTTATTTTTTTGTCCATCTGTTCCATGAAACCAACCCACTGCGCTTACTGGCTGATGGTAGCAGTCTTACTCAATTTGACTTCAGTGGCGAATGCCCAAATCGAGCCCGGCACCTACCTGGTCGGCACCCACGTTGGTCATTTTACCTCAAATGATTTTCGACCCATCAGAACTCTTAATCTCACACCTGCTTTGGGTCGATTTATCCGTACTAATTTAGTGGTAGGGCTAGAACTTCCTTTTCAGTATGTTTATCTCAAAGATATGATGTATATCCAATCCTTGACAACGATCGGTGTATCTCCCTTCGTACGCTATTATTTGGGCAGCAACGAAACGGTTAAGCCCTTCGGAACTCTGTCGGCCGGTTGGCTCATTGACTACGATCGGTCGGTTGGACTTACTGACAATTATGAACATTTGCTGACAAATAGCGGCTTCTTATACGGGGCGACAGCTGGTGTAGCTTTCTTTCTTATTCCTGCGGTGAGCTTTGATGTATCGGCTAACTATACGGCTCACAGTAAGACGATTAATTTCTTAATCAGAGAGGGTATGAATTACGGTAGTCCCGGTGTTTTGAGAATCGGTTTTGGTTTTCAGGTGTACTTGGGCAATGACAAGCGTAAGCGTATGTTACGCTGCACTTATTAAAGGTAGAATTAGGAAAAAGAAACCTACCTTGATTTCATAATATAATATCTGACTCAGTGCGATTCTCCGTAGTCTGTGCCCACACGGCATAGATAGCCCGACAACACTTCACTGTGGTCTGTGAAGGACACCGATCCACCGAACAAGCATTGCAAATCAAGCATTTGCCCGCAGATTCTTTTTCCTCTTTATCAATCTCGTAAGCAATGGATTTTACAAAGTTTCCAAGTACCCGCCGGGGTGCGGACAAAGTCTGCGCCTCCGGCAGAGGGCGATAGGGTACTTCATCCAGGTGTTTACGATAGTGTTTGAAAAGCTCTTCGGTAAAGTGACTATCCTGTAATCTTTGATGAAGATGTTCCCTGTAACACGCCACAGGATAGCCAGGCTTCCCTTTATAGGAAGAGGACTGATTTTTGGTAAATACTTTCGAAAGTAAAACTACCGATCTGTAATGTGTATATTGAGTGACTTTCCTAAACCGGGTCCCTTCATTTTAAAACACCATGACACTTTATGAGGAGCTAACCCAGCGCGAGCTGCAGCAGTGGCAACAAAAAATGCAGCGTCCGCCATCAGCAGTCAATCGGCTGGCCAAGGCGGTGCAGCGGCGCATCAATCGCATCATACCCGCCAGGGTACACCAGGCCGTGACGGCGGCCATCAAGCAGATGACCCGGGGGGTACTTTACGGCGCGGGCTTCACCACCCGCCAGCCGGACTCCGCCGCGTCCCTGCAGGTGCGGGAGGCGGACGTGCGGGACCGAATCCGGTTTTATAAGAAAACCGGCGCTACCGAAGGTGCTTTGACCGGCGCGGGAGGCTTCTGGTTGGCGCTGGCCGACTTCCCACTGCTGCTGGGAATCAAAATGAAGATGCTTTTCGAAATAGCGGCTCTCTACGGCTACCCCATCGACGACTACCGCGAGCGACTCTACATCCTGCATGTGTTTCAGCTGGCTTTTTCGAGTCAGGAGCGGAGGCAGGAGGTGTACCATCAGATGGAGCGGTGGAACGAGCAAAGCCAACTCCTGCCGGACGACATCAACCAGTTTGACTGGCTTACCTTTCAGCTCGAGTACCGCGACTACATCGACCTGGCCAAGATGGCCCAGCTCATTCCCGGCGTGGGGGCTGCGGTGGGGTTGGTGGTCAACTACCGGCTCATCGATAGCCTGGGTACTACGGCCATGAATGCCTACCGGATGCGCTGGCTGGACGACCTGGCCAGAAAAGAAAAACTACCTCCGCCAGATCGGTGGTAGTTTTGGAAGGCCATCGTTTTGTTTTAAACATTGCCTATTCGGGAACAGCACGGTCGGCCGCCGCCTTTGCATGTCGGGAATAGCTGGTATTTTAGTCTGAAAACTACCAAAGTACGGCTTGCTGAACTTTGTCTTTTCTGTTAAAAAAAACCGATTAAAGTGTTAACAAAGAATCCAGATAATTATTAGATAATAATTCCGACGGGCGTTTGGCATTAGCAGTGATGATATTTCCACTTTTATTAATCAAGACATATCTGGGGATTCCACCAATTTTATACAGGCTGGTGATCATGCTTGAATCTTCTACAAATTCAGAGTTTTGTAAACCATGCAGTCCTTTAATTTGTGAGTTGTCTCTCAAAAATTTCTTCCATCTCTCCGTGTCTTCATCTATCGATACATAGAGAAATTTTAATTTGGGATGAGTTGCATATTTCTTCGATAGCTTTTTAGAATATTCCAGTTCGTCTACACAAGGCCCGCACCACGTTGCCCATACATCGATGTAAATGAGATTTCCCCTAAGATCAGAAAGGTAGAATGCTTTCCCATTACTATTCTGCATTTTCAGGTCCTTCATAGGCATTCCACCCTTCAAGTCATGGTAATCCGTAAGGATATATTTCAATCCTTCCAAGTACTTTGAGCGAGGATAATCCTTTTGAAACGAATCAATGAATTTTACCTCTTCATCATAATGCATCCGGAAATCATACGACATATGAGCTACAAATAAGGCCATCATTAATTCTCGATAATCGTTCAGTTTTGCGTCTTTTATAATTGCTCCTTTAACGTAGTCATACTTATCTGTTTTCACTTCATGATCATAGTGATAGTCTAAAATAACATCAAATAACGGCGCCAATCTATTACTTAATGACCACGTATAGGATGGATAATTAATATAATGAGGATGCAGGATTACCTCTTTGAATACATTAGAAAGAGACGAATCTAAAACGACGCTGCTATCCTCATTGAATATTTTATTTAGATCGACCCTCGTATCAAAAAACAGGTGTTGGGTGATTTTAAAAAGGGAGATTTTATCGATTAGTATCTTTCGATAATAATCTGAAATAGAGTTGTCCGATTCTATCTGCTTTTTTATCTCTGGACCAAACGTTGCGAGGCTATCAAAATATACCTGTCGCTCAGAAGAAGGTGCAGACATATATTTTGTCCAATTGGCGTTTACATAATCCTGTCCTTTTTTCGCATTCAAATTTATTTTATTATAAAATGAATTTATGATTTTTAAATCCCTACCAAACTTAAAGAGTCCATTCTCAATCGTAAGGTCGATAATTGATTCTGGCTCCAAGTAAAGAGGCGTGGAGAATTCATAATCCCCAATCACCAGGTGTGCATCGAGGGTATCCTTATGGATAAATTCAATTCTTGCACGCCCTGAGGAATCAAACTGGGACTTATAAATTTCCTTAGGCCCAGTAGGTAAAATAGTAGATCTAGTCAGAGATACTTCCTTTCCAGCGCATTCTTGACAAGAGATATTTATTTCCGTTTTATCATCCGTCGAGGGAGAGACGCAACCTGTAACAAAAAGAACGGAAATAACCGTGCAGAGAATTGGAATGAGTGATTTCATGCGCTCTTTAATGGATAAGACTAAATCAGTACCGTAAATTTTTTCTGTTTTCATTTCTGCTGGCACGATTGCCCGCTGGAACGGGTCGGCCTTACGAGGTTGTTTCGACTTGTATTTTCAACGCGCAGCATTTGGGCAAAGAGTCGTGGAAACGATTTTCAAGGAAGAGAGGCAACTTGAAACAAAAAGGTTGGAAATGGTCAAGCAGTAAATTGTAATGGTTGATTTTAAGCGCTTTATGATTGAAAGGACTAGAATAGTTGTATAGGGAACAAATGGCTTTTCGCTGAAGTCTGTGGGGACACAGACCACGGAGGAGGCTGGTTTCAGTAGTGTTTAACTACTAAGTTTCAGTCAACGCGCTTTATCCCAATCGCCTTTTAGAAATTCTAATGTCTTTTTGGTAAAATCAGCTTCGTTCGCACCACCAATATGAGGCGTATGCCAACCGTTTGGAACAATCCAAAGATGAGCATTGGGAATACTTTTGTACATTTCGTAAGCTTGAGAAGCGGGGACAAAATCATTATCTCCATGAATTACGAGAGTCCTAGCTTTGATAACGGTAAGCTGGTCAATTGTGATGGAGGGATCACCATAGAGTTCCTGAAAATGATAAAACTGATTCGCAATCAACCTTCCTTTGATTTCGCCATGTTGTTTTTCAAGTTCATTAAATACATAATACGCCTCAGGCTTTGCGTTGTTTTTTATAAACTCACGAACTTGCACACTAAAGTAGATCTGTGCACTTATCGGAACAATCGCTTCAAACATGTCTTGCTCTTTTAGTGCAGCATAGAGTATGATTATCCCTCCCGAACTATGTCCAATTGCCTTTACTTTTTTTAAACTAAGTTTTTTTATTAGGGCACTCAAATCTTGTGCGGCAGTCGCGTGAAGAAAAACGTTGCTTGTGTCGGGATTTGTTGACCTGCCATGTCCTCTCATGTCCCAGGCAATTACATGATAACTTTTTGCAAATTCAGGTATATAGGGCTTCCAGTCCTCTAACGTCCTGCCAAAACCATGCAGTAGAATCAAAGGCTCACCCTTCCCATAGTCCTCAATGTAAATTTTTGCACCATTTACATCAATAAATTTACCGTTTGATGAGAGTGGCTCTTGTGCCCTAACTATGGAGTGAGATAGAAATATCACACAAATCAAAAACGAGAAGAGATGTCCAAGTTTCATATATAGAATGATTTGTTCAGTAAATAATTCTATTAAGGGCGGTAAGCTTCTTCAGGCATTGTGCAGAACGAACAGGGCTTTATGCAGGTTGGGATTTGGAATTCTTCCCCGTTGACTGTGTCCCCACAGACCTCGCGACATAATGGGTCTGTGAAGGACACAGACCTACGAAATAGCAGTTCCAAATCAATCATTTACCCGCCGATTCTTTTTCCTCTTTATCAATCTCGGCAGCAATGGATTTTACAAAGTTTTCGACTGCGAAATGCCGCTGGTTACTGTCAGCTTCCGGCCACGCGCTGTTGACGGCAATCACAAGTTTTCTCGAAGGGTCGATATAGATCATTTGGCCGTGGATGCCCAAGGCTTCGAAACTATTGGGGTTGAAGATCCACCATCCGTAGCCATAGCCTCCACCGGGCCAAAGCGGTACCTGAATTTGGGTCGCCGTCTTGAACCAATCATCGGGAACAATGGATTCTCCATCGATGCTCCCGTCTTCGAGCACGAACTGTCCAAACCTCGCGAAATCCCGGAGCGGCAACTGTAGGCAACAGCCCGCCATTTCCTGGCCGGTTCGATCCAGGGTCCAGGTGGCCTTCTGTTGCATACCGTAAGGAATCCAGATCTTCGTGGAAAGATAATGGGATAGCGTTTGCTGGGTAGCTGCGCTGACCAGGGCACCCAGCAGGTGAGTTTCACCCGTACTATACTGAAATTTCTTGCCGGGTGCTGCCACGGCTGGCAAACTCCGCATATAGCTCACGGTGGCATTCATGCCTGGTTCGATCGGCTCTGTATTAAACCGGGCAATGTCAGCATTCGGGTCGGTGTAGTTTTCGTTCCATCGGACACCGCTGGTCATGGTGAGAAGATGGCGGATGGTGACGCTATCGTAGGCGCTCCCTTTCAAATCAGGCAGGTAGTTTGTTACATAATCGTCCACATTTTTGATGTAGCTATCCTTAATAGCAGCCCCTACCAGGGTACTTGTTACCGACTTTGCAATAGAAAACGAATTCCACGGGTTCGAATCGTTGTGCCCAAGCGCGTAGCGTTCCAACCGAATCTTTCCATCCTGTAAAATGAGGAAGCCAGCTACTTTTTGTTCCTCCATAAAATCATCCAATGCCTTTTCTTTGGCTCCACCGGCGCTAAACGCAACGATGGGCAATCCCGCTGAAAGCTCGTGTACTTTGCTCCCCTTAGGTACTTGGCGCTCTTTCGGGTTCCATGGGGACGAATTTTTTGTAAGGGAATCCGGGTCGGAGGTACTTTGGGCAAAAGCAGAAGAATCCAGGATCAGCGTGATAGCCAGCCCAACGAACAATAGAATTGGTGATTTAAGGAGGGTACGCATGATTTCATTTTGTTTTTTTATTCATTTTTCACTCTCATCAGTGTTTTTTTTGCCCTTTACCTGCTCCCCATTCAGGTAGCTGCGGGGCGTTACCGGCCCACTGTAATTGACCTTTGCTGATTCTACGTTCGAGAACACTACGCGGTGCGTTCCTTTTGCGAGAGCCGCCACGCCGTACCGCTCATCCGCTTCTTTGGCGGAGCCGTTAGCTTCTACAATCTTTACATCGTCTATTTTTAGCTCCCCTTTTCCCAGGAGGTAAAATGTATAGTACCCGTCGGCAGGTACTTTGATTTCTGTACCGCCTTTACCTGCGGAAGGCCTCAGTGGGGTAGTATCCACGATAACCGGATACCCTGATTTTTGTCCGGGCATGTGTTCGAGCGCCAAAAGCTCAGTAAGGATGCCCCGATCACCAGTATGCTCCATCCACTGCCTGAGCTGTTCTTTCAACTCTGCTTTTACGGCAGCAAGCTTCCCGTCGGCAATCAGATTGTGCTGATTGTACGGGTCCGTCTCATCGTCGTACAATTCTTCCGGCGGGCGATACCCGTGTTTGTGCACCAGCGCTTTGGTCCCCGGATTTGTCCTGGCATCCTCGACCCATTCCTCAAAAAAGGAGCTGGCGTTGATAACATTTCGAAATTCCACCTCAGGCGTTAGGTTGACGATGTAGCGGAATTTTCCATTACTGACCGAGCGGATTGGGTAGTATTCGGAGCCACGAATGATGCCCCGGGTCGTCATTTGGCCGTAGGTGTATTGTTTATGTTCGGTTTTTTGGCCGGTAAGTACGGGCACCAGACTCTCGCCGTCCAGGCCATCCACCGCCTCGCCACCCGCCATGTCGATGAACGTGGGGGTGATGTCAGAGTACTCCACCAGCGCGTCCGACACCGTATTGGGTTGTACCTTACCCGGCCACCGCACGATAAGGGCGGATTTCAGCCCGACGTTGTAGCACGTCCATTTGGAAAAAGGAAACGAGTTTCCCTGCTCACTGGCAAATACAAAAATGGTATTGTCCGACAGATGGTACTTTTCCAACAAATCGAGCGTCTGCTTCACCTGCCCATCCAGGTAGTTTACTTCCGCCAGATAATCCCTGAAATCTTCCCGGGTTTGAGGAAGGTCGGCGTAGAAGGGCGGCAATTTGATTTTATTTTTATCGAACAGCGTGGTATCGCCCCGGTTCCAGGGGCTGTGCGGCTGGTTGGAACACACAAACAGGCAGAACGGCTGCTTCTCAGTGGATGCACTATTCAGAAAGCGATCGATGTTGCCAAAATCCGGGTCCGAATCTCTCCCTTTTGCTTTGCCCAGATATTCCAACGGGAAGTTCTCCGCCGGACCGTAGTGCTGCTTTCCACCCAAGGCCACCCGGTAGCCCAGGGGTTTCAGGTAATGCGCTATGCTTTTCACGTTGGCGTTCACATTCGTGTGATTCGGGTAGGCGCCCGACCGGAAGGGCGACAAACCCGTCAGAATATTTTGCCGGGTCGGGGAGCACATGGGCGACGACTGGTAGCATTTCGTGAAACGCATCCCTTCGCTCGCCAATCGGTCGATGGTCGGCGTTTTGGAGTCCTTGCTGCCATACACGCCAATATCCCAGGAACTGCAGTCATCAGCCAACAAAAACACGATGTTGGGTTTCGATTGAGCCAACAGTAGCGAGCCGTTCAAAAGCAGCGCGAACAGGAAGGTAAATTTTTTCATGAGTCGGGCTTTGCTGGACGGGTACTTTCATTCATACGCCTTACCGGGAATTTAGGTTTTTTGGGAGAAGAGGGAAGGGTCTTCTCCGTGGTCATTGTCCTTACAGACCTGTCGAGGTAGTAGGTCTGTTGGGACACAG
This sequence comes from Persicitalea jodogahamensis, assembly GCF_014651615.1. Taxonomy (GTDB): domain Bacteria; phylum Bacteroidota; class Bacteroidia; order Cytophagales; family Spirosomataceae; genus Persicitalea; species Persicitalea jodogahamensis. Next base: position 2,271,847 of record NZ_BMXF01000001.1, read on the forward strand.
ATCACGGATTAGATATGATAACTACAAATCCTCAATTATTGGAATATATTCAAAATTTTCTTTACTACGTTTGTATAAATCTTTTTTACGTGGATCTTCGGATAGTTTTGCTTCAAAATTTGTAGGGTACCACGTTATTGCAAAATCAGATTTAGCAGCAAACCAAACTGTGCGGTAACAAATTTCTGCTCTTTCAAAAATATCTTCGAAGTTTTTATCCTTCGCATCAACTTGAACAATGGAGCAATAAAAAGATAAATTTCTAATTTCCCCAAGGATTAACTTAGTTGATTTAGATAGCTCTTCAAACTTATCACGTAATCGATTAATAAAACCCAACGCCTCGGACTGATCACCTCCTATTATGAATACAAATTCATCACCACCAGGAAAAATTCGATAGAAATTACCTTCTGATTTTTTTTCTGCTGTTGATGCGGGAAATTTGAACATACTCTCGTTTCTACGCATACCTAAGTAAATATCTTGGGCAACATTTCGAATCAATCGGTTTGTTTTTTGAGAAAGAAATGTTTTGTTGATTTCGCCAAAGTTTTTCAAATCAATAAAAACAAACTGTAATAGAGGTTTCTTATCATTTAAAAAGAAATCTCCAAAATCTTTTTCTAAGCGTCTTACATTTGGAACACCGGTTATTGGATCACTTAGATATTCGATTTCTGAAAGCTTTAAAAGTTCTTTTATATTTTCAATTTTTAATTGTAAATCCTCATTAGTTTTTTTATTTTCTTCTTGAAGTTTCTTATTCGCATCAATTTCGCTAATCCAAAGTGAATTCATTATAAACCAAGTAATAACTACAAAAAGGACAATTAATAAAAAAACGAAACGCCAATTTAGTAATTCGCCACTTGGGATAAAGAAAGAAGACACATCCTCCCATTTTGATATTAAAGTAAAAACAGTAATGAGAAGAAGAGCTAAGCCTATGACTAAACCATATTTTAATTCCAATCTAATCGGTTTTATCTTACCCATTGTGATAATTAATTGTGTCGCTATGCAAATAAATATGAAAATTTTTATTTGTATAGCAATGATAGCATAAACTACTTTCCAGCAGTCGCTCGGCTCAGCCGAGTGGAACGCCACCCGGTGACGACTATCTGATAGCCCTCCGGGCGGCGACTGCGAACATTCCCTTAATGGTGTAGCGCCTGATAAATCATCCGAACAAGCGTTGCCTTGCTGATATTTCCGGAAAGTTTTTGCATTTGCTTAATGAATGTGGCAATACCTCAATAGGTGATGTCTTTAACCTTAAATGTACAAGAATACCCTTGTTGATCAGGATATTCAGAATACAAATTGACTGATAATTTTACGGAGTCTCCGGGAAATAAATTCTCAAAACTAACTTCATTAGAGTTCATCCCGGACTTTGATCCGGCAAGAAACAAGCCAAGCGTAGCGGACTTTATGGTAGTTTGATTGGTATTTTTTACGAAAAAAGCATAGTGGGTAAAGCCCTTTTCGTCACCGTACAGGCTCTCATGCCCGATCTCCAGGCCCTCTTTTAGCTGCTCTTTTTCCTGATCCTGATTAGGGGTGCATCCCAACAGGAAGAGGAAAAAGGCGCCCATCCCAATGGAATACATCCATTTTGGGTAAAGACTATCCGTACGATTTGCATGATAATACATGGGCTTTCAGTTTTGATCCGGCTCGATTACATAACCGCTATGGATTCTATCAATATCTCGAAGCTTTCTTCCTTTTTATTACCGATCAACAATTGCATTTCAACGACATTTTCTCCGGCGTAGTTAGGTACTTCTACTGATTCACCGTGGTAGGTAGCCTCCATCTTGTCAAACGGAACAGAAATCGTTTCCCATTGATCGCCACCCTTAGTAGAAAAAGTAAAAGCGTAAGAATGACGCCCATTAGGGGTTCTAACGCGGAAGTTATACGCTTTGCCATCCCCTTTCAACCGCAATACAAAAGTTTCCGCATTTTCAGCGATTACGTAGGGGTCTTTTTCTACCGTTTGGTGGATCGAACAAAACCCACCATTGTTTTCCAGCGAAACGCGACCAGAGAAATGCGCCTGATTGTTGTCGGTCATCTTGAGCTGGCTTTCGGAACGGCCACCCATCACAACATCATTCTGTACCCGCCATTTGCCCTTGCCTTGTTCAGGAAAGCTGTAAAGAACGACCCCGGACGAGCCAGATTTCGCATTGTTGTGATCGACATTTTTATTTGGTGTAGACATGTAAGAAGCTATTAAGAGTGATATAATTAGTGCAGTTCGCATTCGGTTATACTTTCTTGTTTATTAATTGTTCCTCACCTTGGTCTGTGGAGAAAAGGAACGGAGATTATTTGCACAGAATTTCAAATCTACTTTTTAAATGATCTACAAATTGAATATCTCTATTTAAATCCCTTTCCATAACACCTAAAAGTATTTTAATGACTTTATCATCTCTGGGATTAGTAAAGTTATGCTTTACTTCATCTATTTGAGTCTTTCTTTTTTCTAAATAATCATCAGAAATAGTAATATATTTTTTGTACATGCTACAAATTCCTATCCCTGAGTAAAACGACCCTATTTTTAATAACCCATAAGCATAAAGTCCAGGATTTATTCCATTATTTTTTGTCATTTCCTCCATGTACTTATAGATTTTTTCATTTGTTTCTTTTCCAACATAACTAGAATCTATAAAATGCAGAACCAGGATTTGAGAAGCAATTTGCTTATATATGTCCTTATGCAGATTTTCTTTTAGAGATGAGGCTACACTTTCATAAGAGGAATCTATACGTTGATAATTGAATTTTTCTTTATTTATTTGATAGTTTATGTTCGAGGTTGGGAGACAAATAGAATCTAAAAATGATTTCTGTAAATTCTCATTTTGAGTACTTTGAATAGGATTTAATTTGTCAAAAGTATAGCTTAGTTTAAGTACTGGCATGGGCAACGAATCTGTCTGGCAATATGCATTACTCAGAGGCAGACTAATAACCAACAATAATGATATTAAGTAATTCATATCTCTTGCTGTGGTCTGCTTTATCGTGGTCTCCAAAGATCGAGCGAACAAAAGCAATTTAAGCCGACTTATAAACCTCATCTTTGATTAATTTCAGAGAATTGAGTTGGGGGACGATCACCACTTTGTCCGGTGGAATAACTCCCCGCGTTATCCAGTTCTGCACCCTGCTCGTTTTCAAATTATGACGACGGGAGTAGTCTGAGATCGTGATCCACTCATCTAAACTATACTCATACTTCCCAACCACGAGCTTGGCTTCCGTCAAAGCTTTTAACTCGGTCAGCGAATTGTTGATTTCTTCGATGGCCGCCTTGGCTGATTGCTTTACGTCTTGCCAGAAGGGCCTCATCTGTGCTTGGTCCTCAGCCGAAAGAGTACGGTACCAGCTTGCAAAACGCTCGCGTACTTGTAGGACATCCTGTTCGGATGCGCCCCTCATTTCGGTAAGGTAGTTGTCTACACGCTCTTTTATTGACTCTTTCATATTTTTTTTAGCTTGACTGTCATTGTCTTACTCCAGCATCTTCAAGGTATCTCTCAATCTGATCGCTTCTTTTCGTAATTCCTCAAATTCTTCATCATCAATCTCGTCGGGAGGCAGCATCAGCAGAAAATCTAATTCGTTGAGCCTTACCTTAATTTTTTCAATAAGTTCCTCGGTTCTGGATTGCTTTTTCATCTTGGTGCTGGATTCTTATTGAAAGATAAGAAATGTGAAGTTATTTCACAATAGTTTGTAAAATAACTTCACATTTCGGCTTGACGTTTAGTTTTTTGGACTTTCCCCATCAATCATCCAGCGTCTGATAAATCATCCTGATAAATGTCGCCTCGCTGGTATCGCCGGAAAGTTGCTGGGTTTGCTTCATCAGCACGGCCACGATTTTTTCCTGCGGGTCGGCGAAGTAATTGGTGTTGAAGTACCCGCCCCAGTTGAACTTCCCCACGCTGCCCAGCCCGCGGTCGTGCCCGATGGGATTCACCACGCTGAAGCCCAGGCTGAAATACATCGGCCCGCCCTCGCCGTTGAACTTGTCGCCCGTTTGGTTGGATATCGTGAGTAGTTCGGTATTCACGCGGCTCAGGAAACGCTTGCCGTTGTAGGCCCCGCCGTTGAGCAGCATTTGCAGGAAAGTGGCGTAGTCCTTCGCCGTGGACGATAGCCCCGCGCCACCGGAAAAGAACTGCTTCGCGCCCTTGCGGGGATACTCAGGGTCGTAGAAAGTCACCGGGAAAGCCATCCAACTACCGCTCATGGGTTTATGAATCGTGACGAGGCGGTTGGCTTTGGCCTCGGGCAGGTAAAAGTAGGTATCGTTCATGCCCAGCGGCTCAAAGAGGTGCGTCCGCATGTACTCGTCGAACGGCATGCCTGACATGACTTCCACAAAGTACCCCAGCACGTCCGGCCCTTCGGAGTAGGAGTACTTTTCGCCGGGGTTGAAGTGTAGGGGTAGTTGGGCCAGCTTCCTGACGCTCTCACCCACGCTGATCGGCTGGGTCGTAAACAGATCCGTGATGCCAGCCTTCTGGTACATGGCCTTGAAGCGCTCGTCGCCGTCGATCATGCCGTAGCCCAGGCCGGAGGTGTGGCTCATCAGTTGCCGGATGGTGATCTCGGATTTGGCGGGCTCGGTCGTGTAGGTACTATCGCTGAACCGAAACGATTTGAGGACCGTCGGGTTTTTGAATTCGGGAATGTACTTCGAGATGGGGTCGTCGAGGCCGAATTTGCCTTCCTCGTACAGCATCATCACCGCCGTGGCCGTGATGGCCTTGGTCATGGAGGCAATCCGGAAAATATCGTCCTTCTTCATCGGCCGTTGCGTGGCCACGTCGGCGAGCCCGTAGGCCTGATGGTACACGATCTGCCCGTTGCGAATTAGAATCGCCACCAGGCCGGGTAGTTTGTTATCGGTCACGAACCCTTTCATCACCTGATCGAGACGAGCTACCCGCTCGGGCGACATGCCCACGGCTTCGGGCGTGCGGGCCTCGACGAGTTTCTGGTAAGGTATGTCGGTGGTGAGTTTGGTCTGAGCGGCAAGGGGCAGGCACGAGCCGACCAGCAGGAGCGTGGCGAGGAGTAGGCGTTTCATGGATCTTTTATAGGAGCAAAGGCAAAAGCTCCGGTAAAATAACCGTTATCTCCCAAAACCAGAAACTAAATTATCGAACGGGGCTATTCAGTCCTTCTTCACCAGCATTCCGGCCTGATGGTCCACTTCGTCGGCAATCAGGTAGTCGCCCGTCTGGTGGATCGACTGCTTCACCAGCAATTCGCCCAGAAAACCACCCAGGAAAAGCTGCGAACCCACGATGATGACCGTAAGTGCGATGAAGAAAAGCGGGTCGTCGGTGACGTTGCGATAGGGCTGATGGGTGTAAATGTTGTACACTTTCAGCCCGATGAGCCACACCGTGAGCAGTGAGCCGAAGAAAAACATCAACGTACCCAGGCTCCCGAAAAAGTGCATGGGCCGGCGGCCGAATTTGTTGACAAAAGCAATCGAAAGCAGATCCAGAAAGCCATACATGAAGCGTTCGAGACCAAACTTGGTGGTACCATACTTACGGGCCTGATGCTGTACGACTTTCTCCCCGATGCGGCTATACCCGTTCCACTTGGCGATGACCGGAATATAGCGGTGCATTTCGCCGTAAATGGTGATGTTCTTCACCACGTCCTGACGGTAAGCTTTCAGGCCGCAGTTGAAGTCGTGCAGCTGCACCTCCGAAATACCGCGGGTGGCGGCGTTGAAAAGTTTGGTCGGCAGCGTCTTGCTGATCGGGTCGTAGCGTTTCTGTTTCCAGCCGGATACCAGGTCGTAGTTTTCCTCGGTAATCATCCGGTAAAGCTCGGGGATTTCGTCGGGGCTGTCCTGCAGGTCGGCGTCCATGGTAATGACCACCTCACCGCGCACGGTCTGAAAACCCGTCTGCAGGGCGGCGGTTTTGCCGTAGTTCCGGGTGAATCTGATACCCCGGACGTGCGGGTTGCGACGTCCGAGTTCGCGGATAACCGCCCACGAGCGGTCTTTGCTGCCGTCGTCCATGAACAGAATCTCGTAGCTGAAGCCATTCTCCTCCATCACGCGCACGATCCAGTCGTGCAGTTCGGGCAGCGATTCGTCTTCGTTGTAAAGGGGGATGAGTACGGATAGTTGTAGGGGCGCGTCGGGCATAGGTCGTCAGAATTTCAGGTAAAAGTCCCGCAAAAGTTGGCGAAAAGCAAGTGTATGGTTACTGCTTTCGGGTTCATAGATCGCCAGGTTTTCGGAATGGGTAGTTTGGTTTTCGTTTTTGGTTCTGGAAAAAGAACGCATTAAACGAAAGGGTTGGTGCTTTACCGAGTGATAAAGTACCAGTTCATCCTGCATGAACCAACCCTGGGTAAGGGCGCTGTTTTTCAGTTGGTTACTTTCTTCAATCGGCAACAGGATATGCCAGGTGCCCTGCGGCTTGAGCAAGCGGTTGACCGATTCGAGCAACTCCGGAAAAGTGAGCGTCGCGGCATGCTGGGCCCTATTGATTTTCGGGTCGGGAGAACGCAAATCATTTTGGAAAAAGGGCGGATTGACCAGAATGGAGTCGTAGCGTTCGTTTGGGTTGAAATCCTGAACGGCCGTTTGAAAAAGGCTGATCCGACTGGCAAAGGGACTATTCTGAACGTTTTCCAACGCCTGGCGGGCGGCATCTTCGTCAATTTCCACCGCCTCGATTTGCGCGGCGGGGTTTCTTTGGGCGGCCATTAGTGAAAGCAGCCCCGTGCCCGTGCCGATGTCAAGAATTCGTTTCGCCCCCGCATTATTCGCCCAGGCGCCGAATGCACAGGCATCGGTGCAGACTTTCATGGCGCAGCGGTCCTGCTGCACCGTGAATTGTTTGAATCGGAAGTAGGAGTTTCGGGCCATTCTTGTTGCTGCATCGGCCGCACGGAAGCTATGGCAGCGTCACAGTTTACTTTTATGCTTGATGAAATAACGGACTTTTTCTGGTTCAGAAAGTAACTACCCTGTCCGACAAAGAAATTATCTTTGCGCCAGCTTGGCAACCTTTCAAGACCAGGAGGACGACCTCCCCCACCATGGGAAACTATTCGGGACGACCCGGTCGGGAAGATCCGGTCGGGATGACCCGGTCCGGAAGACCCGGCCTTTCATACCATAAGTCATAGTCATGTCCTGGATATACTTATTTTTTGCGGGCCTGCTGGAGGTACTTTGGGCCTACTACATGAAACAGTCGAATGGTTTTACCCGGCTTGTTCCTTCGCTCATTACCGTGGTGGGCCTGATCGCCAGTTTCGTCCTGCTCAGCGCCGCGATGCGAACCTTGCCGCTGGGCACGGCGTACACGATCTGGACAGGCATCGGGGCGGTGGGGGCATTCATTGTCGGCATCGTGTTTTTGGGGGAACAGCTCACAACCACCCGCTTGATCGCCGCCCTGCTGATTACCGCGGGACTGGTTCTGATGAAACTTTCATCAGATGAATAACCGAATTGGAAACCCGGACCCATCGGGGTAGTACCAAAGTGACTGCTATTTCCTGCCAAAATCTGCCGGATTTTCGCCCCAGTATTTGGTTTCCCATTTCAGAATCTTGTTGGTGTATTTGTTGGCGGCCAGCCAGCGTTCGGCGCGCTGGAGCAGGACAAACAATTCCTTGTTCAAGGGAGTCAGGGCCAGTTTGGTATTGGCGTGCTTTTTCTTGACCCAGGCCATGGCGGTCCGGGAGTCGGTGTAAACGGGGATCGTGCTGTTGTTATTTTTGAGATAAGCCAGCGCATGCACAATGGCCAGAAACTCACCGATGTTGTTGGTGCCGTCGAAAAATGGGCCCTGCAGAAAAATCCGCTCGCCCGTGCCGAGGTAGATTCCCTGGTACTCCATGTCGCCGGTGGCGGTGTTCCAGGCGGCATCCACCGCAATGCTGTCCTTGATGGGCTGACCGATGTTGGCAGGAATTACCTGATTGACGGGCTTTGCCTCGCCCTTCTTGGTGACAAACTCCCAGTAATTCCGGTCGATGGCGCGCTCCGCCTCCGGCAGACTGTCAAACGATTTATAGCGGGCATCCTGAAAGCCTTTGATCTGGGCCTCGCACTCCTTCCAGTCGGTGAATATCCCCGACTGTCGTCCCTGCCACACCACGTAGTATTTTTGCTTCTTTTTAGCCATTTCTTAATAATGGAGAATGAGCGAATTAGTGAATGAGAGGATAGTCACCAATTCAAAATTCACTTATTCAAAATTAAGATTTCTCTTCCCATACCTTCGCGATTTCCACGATCACCACCGCTGCTTTTTCCATATCCTGCACCGACACCCATTCCAGCCGGGAGTGAAAAGCGTGCTCGCCCGCGAAGATGTTGGGGCAGGGGAGGCCCATGAACGAAAGCCGCGAGCCGTCGGTGCCGCCCCGGATGCTGCGGGGCTCGGCGGGAAGGCCAACGCGGCGCATGGCCTCGATGGCGTTGTCCACCACCGCGGGGTACTTGTCCAGTACCTCCTTCATGTTGCGGTACTGTTCGGTGATCTGAATGTCGGCCCGGGAATTGGGAAAGTGTTGTAACACTTCCTGGGTAATCTGCCGGAGCAGGTCGGCCTTTTGTTTGAGGCCCACGACAGTGAAGTCGCGGAGGATAAAATCAACGGTCGCTTCGTCCTGGCCGCCCTGTATTTCCACCGGATGAATGAAACCCTCCTTGCCCTCGGTCGTTTCGGGCGAAACCGAATCTTTGGGCAGGGCAGCCACAATCCCGGCGGCGATCTTCATGGCGTTTTCCAGCTTGCCTTTGGCAAAGCCCGGATGGGTACTTACGCCCTGAATCCGGATTTGGGCGGCGTCGGCGGAGAAGGTTTCGTTTTCGAGCGTTCCCAGCGTTTCGCCATCCACGGTGTACCCAAAGTCGGCGGCGAGTTTCTGCATGTCCACGTGCTGCGTCCCGCGGCCCACCTCTTCATCGGGCGTGAACAGAATGCGGATCGGCCCGTGCTTGATGTCCGGGTTCTGGAGCAGAAACTCGGTGGCGGCCATGATTTCGGCCACCCCGGCCTTGTTGTCGGCTCCCAACAGCGTGGTGCCGCTGGCGGTGACGATGTCATTGCCGATTTGTTGTGCCAGGTCGGGGTGCTCGGAGAGGCGAATGACCTGCGCCCTGTCATCAGGCAGGATGATGTCGTCGCCCTGCCAGTTTTCGTGAACGATGGGTTTGACGTTCAGGCCCGTCACATCGGGCGAGGTGTCCACGTGCGAGCAAAAGCAAATGACCGGTACATTGGGTTTGGTACTTGTGGCGGGGATCGTTGCGTAGACATACCCGTATTCGTCGAGGTGAGCATCTTTTACGCCCAAAGTCTGCAATTCCACCAGCAACAGCTTACTCAGGTCACGCTGTTTCTCAGTGCTTGGAAAAGTATCCGAATGCGGGTCAGATTGCGTATCGATCCGGACGTAACGAAGAAAACGGGAAAGGACGTTCAAGGAGGAGTCGTCGTTTAGTTGTATGGTGACAAGATGCTTGTGTACCTTAGTGCCAAAGTACCAAAGTTTTCGGTTTGCCTATAAACAAAGCGTACCACAGATTTTCCCCGGTTTGCCCGGTACTTTGGAACTTAGGTACTTTGCCACTTTTTCAGCTTTTCGGTTTGAGATTACTATCCTGATTGATAATGCTTACCAGGTCTGCAGGGGAGTAGTTGATATTTTTCAGCGTCTTGTTGTCGGAAGTCCGGTAAACCAGAAACTTGCCTCCGTCTTCCTTAAAGTGGCAGTTGACGCCTTTGTCCTTATAGTGCTGCATGGTGGCCTCCGCCTCTTCCAGCGAATTGCAGGCTTTGGACATATTGGAACGCTGCACTTCGTTGAACAAGTCCACGAACTTATCCCCCAGGCCGAATTCCAGGACCGCGCCCGATAGTACATACTGCAGGTCACAAAGTGCGTCGGCCACTTCCACGATATCGTTTTGCAGGATGGCGACTTCCAGCTCCTTCAATTCTTCGGCCAGCAAAGCCACGCGCAGGCGGCTGCGATCTTCCGAAGGAATCATCGGTACTTCCAGGACGGGGTGCTTAAAGGTCTGATGAAACTCGGCCACCTGATTCAGGCTGTCGAGTTGCTTCATGGGCTGCTGATCGCCCGATGGGGTATACGCTAATGGCTTAGGATTTTTTTGTTTCACGTTGTATTTGTTTAGTTGGGGAGTGGTTTGGTTGTTCAGATGGGCGTTGTCAGCCTGAATACGTTGGCTTACTTTGTCGCTTTGGTACTTTGCGCCTTTGAAACATGACTCCTCCAATTACATAAAATTCATTTTAAACAGTTTCACCGCGATGGCAATCAGGATGATGCCGAATACGCGGCGGAGAATGTCTTCGCCCGCCCGGCCCAGTTTGCGCTCGATCCAGGCGGAGGATTTGAGGACCAGATACACCAGGAACAGATTGACGAACACGCCCACCAGCACATTGGCCAGTTCGTAGGTCGCGCGCAGCGAGATGAGGGTGGTCATGGTTCCCGCCCCGGCGATAATCGGAAAAGCAATGGGTACGATCGAAGCCGACGAAGTATCCACGTCGCCATGCTTAAAAATATTGCGCCCAAGGATCATTTCCAGGCCGATCAGAAAAATAATGATGGCACCCGCCGCCGCAAATGACGCGATATCTACCCCGAAAAGTTTTAGGATACGCTCACCCAGAAACAGAAAGGCGATCATAATGAAGCCCGCCACCAGCGTGGCCTTTTCCGACTCGATGTGCCCGACTTTCTTGCGCAAATCCACGATGACCGGCACAGCCCCCACTATGTCGATGACCGAAAAAAGGATGAGTGTGACGGAGGCAATTTCTTTAAAATCGAACATGCGGACGAAGATTTTTGAATTAGCCGGCAAAGGTCAGCAAAAGCCCGGTAGTACCCAAACAATCGTCCGTGTGGTCTCACAGAAAACGCGCCGTCAGGCCATGAAGCCATTCGGGACGAAATTCAGGAAAGTGTCGAATACTTTCCTGTATTCATCCTTATCCACTTTGTAGAGATAGGCACCCTTTTTGGAATAGCCTTTCTGTTTCTCGTCGAGTTTGATAAGAAGCTTGGTAGATAGGATTTTGCGGCTGAAATTTCGCTTGTCAAACTCGGTGTTGAAGATTGCCTCGTACAGTTTCTGGAGCTGGGGAATGGTGAATTTGTCGGGCAGAAGTTCAAAACCGATCGGGTGCTGGGTGGCTTTGTAGCGCAGCCGGTCGATGGCCAGCTCCACCATGCGTCCGTGGTCGAAAAGCAGAGTGGGTAGTTCTTGGGTCGAAAACCATTGGGCTTCAAAGGTGTGCGAAATGACATCTTTGTAATCGGCCACGTTGATCAGTGCGAAATACGCAATCGAGACCGTCCGCTCGACGGGGTCGCGGTAGGGGGCACCAAAGACCTGTAATTGTTCAAGGTAGATGTCGCTCAGCCCGGTCAGCTCGAACAGAATGCGGGCGGCGGCATCCTCGGTGTCCTCGTGGGGCCGCAGCCAGCCACCCATCAGCGACCAGGTGTCGCCGTGTTCTTCCAACCCGCGTTTGACCAGAAGGAGTTTAAGTTCTTCGCCGTCGAATCCGAAAATGATGGAGTCAAGGGCAACCAGGCACTTGGTTTGGGCCTGGTATTGTTCTAGCATGGCGTCGGTCACAGTGAGGGCGGATTTTTGATTTGGTATATACCCAAAAGCAAGCACGCCCAGGGAATTTACTCAAATTGCGTCAGAGACGACTTTTTTCTAAAAAATCCTGCAATTGTGCAAAACTCAAATCGGATATGGCCGGGAAATTCGCGATCCGGAAGGTGGTGGCTTTCCACGCACCATACCCGGTCCCCAGCAATATGCCTGCTTCCCTCGCCTTTTCTTTCAATTGCTTTATAAAATTTTCGTCTGCCTCGATTGTAAGTACCGTTGGCGAACGAACCTCGGGATTTTTTATCAGGATCTTGTAGGAGTTCTCATTCAGGAATTGACAAAAAGCTTGGGCCCGGCGGGCAATATTCAGGGCCGTATCCGCTATTGGAGGTACTTCTTCCAGCACACGACCCAGCAAGTAAATACCCAGCGTATTGGGCGTGTAAGGAGTTTGGTTTTTAACAAAATTGTCCCGCAAGAAAAGCAAACTATTGTAATGGTCGCGCTCACCGATTGTCTCGGCCCGCTCGATGGCGCGGGGTGAGACGACAAGTACCCCCAGACCGGGCGGCAGACCGAAGCATTTCTGCACGGAAGCAAACCAGACGTCGCCGGCCGACCAGGGCAGGGCGACTCCCGCCATGGAAGAGGTGGCATCCACGGCGATAATGCCCTTGAACTCCTGCCTGATTTTGTGCAAAGTACGGGCAGGAAGGGCCGTGCCATTGGAGGTCTCATTGTGCGTCAGACACAAAACTTCGGCGGATTTGACATGATCGCCACCCTCCAGGTTCAGATCCTCCTCCGGCCCGAATGCGTGGCCGGATGCAGGGTGCAGTCGGCTGGCGTACTCGAACCATTTTTGCCCAAAGGCCCCGTTGTAGGCGTGAAGACTTCTGTTCTGCACCAACGACTGAGAGACGATCTCCCAGCATTCGGTCGCCGACGAGGTAAAGTAAACCTCATAATCTGTCGGAATGTCCAGTTTGACGTGCATGTCGGCCACTGTCTTCGCCAGCATGTCCATGAAACTACCCGAGCGATGGTTCATGCTCAGAATACCCGATCGGTAGGCATCCTGCAGGTAGCCCTCCACCTGCGGGTAGAGTTGGGAAGGACCAGGATAAAAGGAAGTCAGGTTCATTCACAAATATAAACCTTCCCCGTCAAAGGCGACGTCCCGCCAGGCGTTGTTGTGCAGAATTCGCAGGGTTTTAAAACCAAGCTGTTTGAGCTGCAAAGCGGTGTCGGATAGCCGGGCGGTGATTTCGGCGGGGGCGTGGCTGTCGGAATTGATCATCACGGGAATATTTCTGGCCAACGCCTTCGCCACGATGGGCATGGAAGGGTAGGTGCTCAGATTTTTCTTGTAGAGTCCGCGGGTGTTCACTTCCAGAACACAGTCGGTTTCGGCCAGAAGATCCAGCGTTTGGTCGATTTCTTTCTGGTACCAGTCGTCGCTTTCGTCGAAAAGGCTGTTGTGCAGATTGTGAATTATTATCTTGTCCAGATGCCCTAAAATATCGGGTGGATCGAGCGTGAGCATTTCCCTGATCCGGTCGTAATACAGGCCAATGACCTTCCGGATGTCGCCGCCATGTACTTCGACCAGGCCCCGCATGAATTTTTCCGTAGAGCCGTCGATTTCCCAGGGTTCTCCTAATTCGTTTTTATCCAGGTAATGCACCGAGCCGATGGTGTAGTCCAGCGCAGAGGCGTAGGTGGAAGGACCGCAGGAACCGGGCAGATAATCTATTTCCAGACCAATGTACAACTCGATTTTGTCAGAAAACTCTGATTTCAGTGCTCTCGTTTCCGCCAGATAATCAGCCAGCTTTTCGGCCTGCATACTCCACGCATTCACGAAATCAACCGGACCATGGGAGGAGAATCCGAATACTCCGACATTCTGCTGCAAAGCCCCCTCTACCTGCGCCCGAGGCGGCTCAACCCCATCGCAATAGTGGCTATGACTGTGGTAGTTGGTGAATACAGGGGAGGATTTTTGGATAGCCATGCTATGAATAGAGTAGTTTGAAAACCAGAAATTTGCTACGAAATGAAATGGGGCAAAATTTCAAAACGACAAAGTACCGTGGTGGGGTACCAGTAAAGAAAGCCTGCGGCAGCGTAAAGGATTGAGCACCAACTACCATGCATACCGGGCCATCAGCCACACGCTCCGGCCAACGCCCGATACACCGGAGCCATGCATCCGGTAGGCTTCGTTGAAAATATTCTGGAACTCGGTGCTCAGGTGTAGTTGGCCCAATCGGTGGCCTGCCGCGGCGTTGACTACCTGCCAGCCGGGCGTGCCTCCTGCCGGGATGCGGTTGTCATCTTTGTCTCCCCCCGCCAGCCGGTCCTGTTTGGCAGCGGCGTACCATTCCAGCCGCGCCCAGGATTTGGGTGTGGGCTGATAGCGTAGAAGCAGTTTGCCATTCAGCGGCGGGATACGGCGGTAAGGTTCATTTTTGGATTGATTTTGGCCGTAGGTGTAGTTCACAAAACCTGCCATCAGCCACCGGCGCCCGGCTTGCCATTCGGCATCGGCTTCCAGCCCCTGAATGAAGGCCCGGGAAATGTTTTCTTTAAGGTATACCGGATAGCCCTGCCGGATCTCGTCGGTTTTGGTGCGGTCGATCAGGTCGGTGAGTTGGTTGTGGTAGGCAAAAAGGGAAGCGGCAACGACACCGGTTTTTAACTTTATCCCCACTTCTTTACTGAATCCGCGTTCGGGACGCAGGGATTGGTTGGGGATTTCGTAGCGAAAATCCACGATGCCCAGGGTTCCGAGGTCGTCAATGTTCGGGGCGCGGAAGGTGCGGCTGACATTGCCGACCAACCGCAGCGAAGGCAGCAGGGCGTAAGAAAGACCTGCGTTGGGCACCCAGGCGGCGGGTGTCAGCGTGGTGCTACCCAAATTTTCATCGGGAATCGTGATGGCAAACGTGTTGTACCGCAAGCCGGCCGTCGCGGTTAGTTTTTTAAGTTCCAGGCTATGCAGGGTATAGAAGGCTAGATTGCTCATCGTGGAATTATTGGGATACAACCCGCGCTGCACGGGCTGCGGCCCGGCAGAACTCCAGATCGGTTCAACTTCCTGCTTCTGGCTATTCACATGATCGAAGTACCATTCCGCGCCGGTTTGGATCGTCCAGTATTTGCCCGGTTGCGAGATGACGGAAGCTAGCAAGCCGTAGGTTTGTACCTCATCTTTTTCAAGAAGTGTGCGTTCCGCAGTCCTTTTACGGCTTTGCCGGCCCTCCTCAGTTCTGCTGACCAACGGGGTGATTTGCCATGATTTCAGCCATGGACTATTTCCGGAGCCTTCCAACCGGGCGTAGACCAGCGAGCGGGTCTGCGGATTGAATCGGTTCAGGACAAAGTTTTCAAGCTGAACTTTGTGAAACACGGGGACGTCCTCCTGTTTGAGATGCTGCAAAGCTACGGTTAGCCGGAGGTTGGGGCGGAGCTGAAAAAGGGATTTCAGATCGAAAGAATATTGGTCGTAGCCGGTCGGTACTTGCTTGCCGATGCCTTTCCCGCCCACAAGATCACCAAAGTTGCGGTAGGAAAACCCGCCCTGTACCGCAGCTTTGGGTCCGCTCACGCCCAGCGAAACTCGTCCGCTCTGCTCCATGCCGCCGCTCGTCAGCTTGCCCAGGACAGTACCGTGGAACTGAACCCCTTCCGAAAATTGCGGCGAGGCGGTCAGCACGTTGATGGTGCCGCCCATGGCGTCGCTGCCGTACTGCACGGCCCCGCCACCCCGCACGATCTCGACGCGGTCGAGCAGGAAGGGATCGATGGTGTTGAGGTACTGGTTGGGGCCGGAACGGAAGGTGGCGTTGTTGAGCCGGATGCCGTCGACGAGGAGCAGGGTTTGTTGCCCGGTCAGGCCGCGGACGAATGGCGAGCCGCCACCGTGGTTGGTTTTTTGCAAAAACACCCCCGACTGACCCATCAGCGCTTCGGGCGTGGATCGCAGGGAATTTTGGGCCAGGTCGCGCCGGGTAACGACCGTCACGGCTTCCGGACGGTCGAACGCCCGGGTCTCGTAGCGCTGCGCCGTAACCACGACCTGATCGTTGAGTTGAATGAGGGCCGGTTGCAGCGAAATTGCCAGGTCGGCCGAGGGCCCGTCGACAATCAAGGTTTTCGAAGAAAAGCCAATGCTGGAGACCAGGATTTTGTGCGTCGTGCCGGTAGCCAGGCTAAGTCGGAAAACACCGTTTTCGTCGGTGGTGGTGCCGAGGTTCGAATTCAGTACCTGCACCGTGACACCCGGGATGGGCTTTTGTTCGGTCAGGGACAACACCCGACCCGAGACAACTTCTGTGCGGTCAGACTTTTGGCCAAAACCGAACAGAGGAAGTAAAACGAAAAAAAGGGGCAGAATTCGATGCATGGGCCTTTCTCAAATTAAAGCGAACGGCCAAAATACGGGATTCGGCTGCGGAAATGAAAATTCCGGGCATTAAGTAATTGTGACGGGTTTTGCGTTCAGATTTAACAGGTAGCGGATGGCCAAATCGTAACCTTGCAACCCCAGGCCGCAGATCATCCCGTGGCAGCGGCTGCTCAGAAAACTATGGTGGCGGAATGCCTCGCGCTTGTGGATGTTCGAGATGTGTACTTCCACGGCAGGCATGGGTACGGCCGAGAGTGCGTCGGCCAGCGCCACCGAGGTATGGGTGAACGCTCCGGCATTGATGACCAAACCATCAAATGAAAAGCCGGTGTCGTGGATTTTGTCCAGTAGTTCGCCCTCGTGGTTCGATTGGAAGTAGTGCAGTTCCGCTTCCGGGAATGTCTTTATGAGAAGTTCAAAATAGTCTTCAAAAGACTGACTGCCATAAATACTGGGCTCGCGCTTTCCCAGCAAATTTAAATTCGGACCATTAAGAATCAGGATTTTTTTCATGGTGTCAAAAATTTTGAAATGGTACTTTTAACCGCATAGTCATTAGGAATTTCTTTGCGACTTTGCGTCTTTGCGAGAAATATAAGCCGGGCGCCATACGCCGAAAGCCAGTTATGTGGCAAAGCTACATCAAACATTTTAAAGATTATCTCCGTCTGGAACGGTCGCTTTCGGGCAATTCGGTGGAGGCCTACGTCCACGATGCCGACAAACTGCGCGAGTACGCCGAACTCCACGAACTCCCCGGCCCCGCCGAAATTACCGAAGCCCACCTGCTGGGCTATCTGAAATACCTCACCGAACTCGGCCTGGCCGCCCACACGCAGGCGCGCTTTCTCTCGGGCATCAAAGCTTTCTTCAAGTACCTGTTGCTCGAAAACCTCATCAGGGAAGACCCTTCCGAACTGATTGAATCCCCCGCTTTGCCACGCAAACTACCCGATGTGCTGTCCTATCCCGAGATCGAGCAAATGCTGTCGGCCATCGACCATTCCACGCCGGAAGGCACCCGCAACCGCGCCATTTTGGAGGTACTTTACAGCTGTGGCCTCCGTGTGTCGGAACTGACAAGTCTGCAGCTCACCAATTGCTACTTCGATATTGGATTTATCCGCGTTGTGGGCAAAGGCGACAAAGTGCGGCTGGTACCGATTGGCCGGGATGCGATCAAGTACACCGAAATATACCTCGAAACGGTGCGCAACCAACTTGATGTCAAGAAAGAAAGCGAGGACATCGTGTTTCTCAACCGTCGGGGCGGGCAGCTCACGCGGGTGATGATTTTCCTGGTCGTGAAAGCGGCCGCCGAGGCGGCAGGGATCGCCAAGAATGTCAGTCCGCATACGTTCCGGCACTCGTTCGCCACCCACCTGATTGAGGGCGGGGCCAGTTTGCGGGCCGTGCAGGAAATGCTCGGCCACGAGTCCATCATCACGACCGAAATATACACCCACCTCGACCGTGACTACCTGCGGCAGGTGATTACGGAATTTCATCCAAGAGGGTAGTTTGGGCAGGTAGCCCATCCTTCCGGAGACAGGGTATATTAGAAAGTGTTACGTCTTATAAAGACAGCCCATTAAAACTTTCTCAATTTTTTTGAAAAATTTTACGCAGGAGCCTCTCCTGTACACGACCGCCCAGGAGGTGGACGGCCATCTGGTCGTTACGGACGGGGAATTCCCCGAGGATATGCTTGGTACGGTGTACATGGTATACCAGATAGGTAGCGTCAACTCCAACGGCCTTCCCTATCCCGAATTTCTGCCCGACGGTAAGCCCAATCATGAATTCGGTTCCGCAATCATGAGCGGCGACGGCATGGTGCTGAAAATTAACCTCACCGGCCAGCCCACGATCAAGACGCGGATCATGAAGACTCCGTCGTACTTTGCCGATTGGAACACAAGGCTGGGGACAGAAAACTACCACAAGGACTTTGATTTTCTGAGGTTCAGGAACTTCGGCATATCGCGTTTTTCGCTGATGCTCGGCGTTCGCAACCCGCTGAACACCGCCGTGACGCCCGCCCGCTTCGGTAATGCCAATCCGACCCTGGTTTCGGCTTACGACGTGGGGCGTCCCTACATCGTGGATCCGGTATCGCTGCAACTTATAACGCCCATCGGCGACAGCAGCGAATGGATGACGGGCATTCCGGCCAAAGTACCCTGGGCTTTTGAGCTTTTCGAAACCACGGCACACCCCTGTTTTGACCCACGCAGCCAAGAACTATTCAGCGTCAACTACTCGCGGATCGAGAAGTCGGTCGTCATGGCCGGACGGACGGTGCACCACCTGAAAAATTCGCACACCCTGTTCAAGCAAAAGCTGGTGGAGCTCATGGAGCGGCATCAGGATAATCCCGACCAGGATGCGGTGCGTGATCGGCTGACCCGTTTTTTTGAGAATCTGGATGAGGAACTCTACGCCAAACCGGAGGATGGGTTTTTGAAAAAACTGTGGCGGATGGCCCAAGCTTTTTTCCGGCGAATATTCAGCAAAAAAACAAAAGCGGATGAAGCCGGTGGAGCGCCGCCCGGTGCGGCCGTAACGCTGATGCGTTTCGATGGGACAGGGCCCTGGAAAAAATGGGTGCTTCACGACCAGTATGGCCAGCAGCTGCAGATCAAGAACTGCATGCACCAAACCGGGCTTACGAAGGATTACATTGTGTTGCAGGACTCGTCCTTCAAGTTCTCCAACGAACTGCTCATCAACAATCCTTTCCCCGAACATCTCGGACTGGAACGGTTCATCCGGAAAGTACTGGCGACCACCATGCTTCCCTACACCGAATGCTACATCGTGCGGCGAAAAGACCTGACCGACGAGGTGGAAAAGGTGGTTGCGTACAAACTGGACAAGCCGATCCCCATCGAAACCATCCACTTTTCCTGCGATTACGAAAATCCGAATGGGGAAATTACGCTGTACGCGGTGAATAATGCCGCCATGTGCATTGCCGAATGGGTGCGTCCCTACGATCTTTCGGCTCTCACGCGAAAAGCCATCGACCCGGATGTGCTGAGTTTGTTTGCCCTGGGGACAATGGACGTGAGCCGGTTTGGGAAGTGGAAGATCGACGCCGAAAACAACCGGTTGCTGGAAGAGAAATCGACCGTGCTGGCCGAAACCGGGGACACGTCCGCCAAACAGGGTGAGTCGCTCGGATTCAATACCTGGGCCATTGGCTTGTACACTTATCGTGATATTATTTCCGCTGAAAAAGCGGTGGATAAGATCGAGCACCTCTGGTTTGTGTCGAACGGCCTGGACCCGCTCATGCTTACCGAGTTTATCGAAGACCTTTACAAAGACTACCCCAATCGGCTGGTCCCTTACCCTGAGGTAAAAGAACTTACCAGAAAGGGGATTCCGTACAGCCTGAATTACCTCAATGCCGATACGATGCGCTCCAACGAAACGGGATACTACCAATTCGAGCCTGGAGATTACCTGCGAACCATTCAGTTTGTCCCCCGCAAAGTACCCACGCCGGGTGTTGACTATGGGCTGGACGGCTATATTTTGTGCAGTGTGCAGGCCCAAAAAGCACAGGGGAGACAGGGTGAATTCTGGATTTTTCGAGCCGACCGGATCTCGGAGGGGCCAATCTGCCGCATGTACCACCCCGAAATCAACTTCTGCTTTACCCTTCATTCTGCCTGGATGGCAGACCCGCTGCCCAACTCGATGCCGTACAACGTTCCGGTACGAGAGGATTTTGGACAGGTGATTGAAAAACTGCCGGACAAAACAGTCATCGAGCCCTTTTTTGAGCAATACGTCTACCCGAATTTTGAGTAGCGGTCCCATGCAAGCAGGTGTTAATCATTCACATTCAACTTTTTTTGTGTAAATGCCAAACTTTACCCCCAAAGAAATTCTGTACGAGAGTGACAGTACCACGGTGCAACGGGCCACTCGCGAGGACACGGCAGAAGAGGTGGTCGTCAAGACACCCAAGGGTGGAGATTACTCGGGCATCTACAATGAATACAATTTGTTGCGGGAAGACAGTCTGCGCTACAAGTCCCTGGCCGTAGAGTACATCGATGACAAACCTTCACTTATCCGCACGTATCTCCCCGGCAACTCATTGAAAACGCTGATCGCTGAAGGGAATGCCGGGTTGGAGTTTTTCTTTGAGTACGCGGCTGAAATCGCCCGTCAATTGCAGGACATTCACGATCGCTCGATCATACACCGGGATATCTCTTCCCATAATATTATCATCAATCCCCGCATGAAGTGGGCATCGGTTGTCGATTTCGATACGGCTACCAAAGCCCGTTCGTTCCGGGTGTCGGTGTTCGACACCGACTGGCAGGCAGGCCATGGCCACTACATTTCACCGGAACAAACGGGGCGGATGAACCGCCTGGTGGATTACCGCACCGACTACTACTCGCTGGGGGTAGTGTATTACGAGATGTTGACCGGGCAACTTCCTTTCACGACCAGCGACGTACTGGAACTGATCCGAAACCACATCGCCGTGGAGCCGCCACGGGTGGATGCGGTTCAGCCCGGAATACCCGCCATGGTGGGAGAACTGGTGGCGAAGCTCACTGCCAAAGATTCCGAAGCGCGTTACCAGTCGATGGGGGGGCTGATGGCCGACCTCCAGCGTTGCCGCAGGGAATGGGGGGAGCGCAAGAAAATCGACAGTTTCCCGCTGGGTACTCAGGATATGCCCTCCCGGCTGCATGTCTCCCAAAAGATGGTGGGGCGCAAGCCGGAACTGGAACAGATACTTGGGTTATTCGATCGCACGAGCCGGGGTGAAAAGGTTTTCCTCAGCGTCGGTGGACTCAGCGGCGTGGGCAAGTCCACGCTGGTGAACGAGACAGTCCGCCCCCTAACCGAACGCAGTGGTATTTTCATGAGCGGAAAGTATGATCCGCAGCAGCAGAACATTCCGTACTACGGCTGGATCAGAGCCATTGAACAGTGGGCCGATAGCGTCGCGAATGAGCCGCCCGCTCAGCAGGAGCAGTGGCGCCGCCTGTTCAGTGAAAAACTGGTGGGGATGGATTCCATTCTGCTCCGGCTGGTGCCACAGTTGGAAATTCTGCTGGACGATACGCCTGACCCGGCTGAAACAAGTGCAACGGAACTGAAAAACAGGCTGCTCTATGCTCTGGGACTCTTTTTTTCGGCGCTGGCTGGCCCATCACACCCGCTGGTGCTGTTCCTGGATGACTTGCAGTGGGCCGATGACGATTCGCTGCGGCTCTTGGAAAGCATCATAGACAACCCCAACCTTACCCACTTGTTTCTGGTGGCCGCCTACCGCTCCGACGAGGTGGATGCCGCACATCCCTTTTATCCATTCACCGGGAGCGCGCCGGCAGAAGAAAGTTCCGTAGATGATCAGCCGGTCTTTCGGGCCACTATGCAGCTCCGGCCTTTGTCCGAAAGCGATGCGTACGAGTTGCTCAGGCATACGTTCAGCGGGGGAGAAGCCGCCGACGATCATAGACTCAGAGACCTTTCCCGGCTCGTTTTCTCCAAAACCCAGGGCAATCCCTTTTTCGTCGAGCAATTCCTGAATCTTCTGTTTGAGCGGAAGCTCCTGTGGCTGAACGCGCAGAATCGCACCTGGGAATGGAATTTGGAGAAAATCGGAGAAATGGCCATTTCGGAAGACGTGGTGAAAGTGATTCTGGAAAAAATACGAAGCCTCGCTCCCGAGACGATTCGGGCGCTCACTGTCGCGTCGGCACTAGGGAATTCTTTCAGTCTGGAAAGAACCGCCGCTTTGCTGGAACGGAAAATTTCGATTTTGCATGAGCAATTGTGGCCCGCAGTGCAGACCAACTCGATTCTGCCCGCCCACAGTGATTACAAAAATGTACCGGAATTGTACGAAAGAGAGCATTCTGACGTCGTTTTCCACTTCGCCCACGACCGAATTCAGCAGGCTCTCTACGAGGAAATCGAGCCGGAAGAACGGAAGGCGTTGCACTTCTCCATCGGCCGGAGTTTGCTGTTTGGTTCACAAACTGAGGAGCGGCTCTTCGAAATGGCCAACCATTTCCTGAAAGCCTCCGACCTGGCAGGAGCCTCACCCGATGCGGCAGCCATTTCCGATGCCTTGCGGAGAGCGGGCCAGAAGGCTTACCAATCGGCGGCTTTCGACAACGCGTTCAGGTACCTTGCTTTGTGGGAGAAATTACGCAGAGATCAGAATACGGAAGCGTTGCCCTTGTACCGCATCCTCATCGAAACGGCCCATTTGACCGGACGCGGAAAGGAGTCGGTTTTTTATGAAACGAAGGCCATGGAATTAGCCAGCACCCAGGAGGAGCGGAGTGCGGTTTTCGAAACCATGATTATGAGCTATACCGCCACGAACGAACTGGCCAAAGCGACCGACCTGGCCCACCAGGCGCTTGCTGAGCTGGGAATCCGATTGCCGCGAAAAGCCCGAAAATGGCAGGTAGTTTTTGCGGCGTTGCGATCGCGCATGCTGCTGCCTGACAGCAAAATTTCCACCATATCAGACTGGCCGGAAATGACCGATACCCGTCGCCAGTGGGCCATGCGGCTGCTCAATGCGTCGCTTTCGGCTTACTTTCTGCACAATCTCGATACGTATCCGCTGCTCATATTCAAGATGGTGGAGCTGAACACCCGATTTGGCAACACCCGGCAGTCTATTACGGGCTTTGGCTCCTATGGCCTGATTCTGGCGGGATCGCTCAATGCGCCTGAGAGCGGCTATGCCACGGGGAAGCAGGCCCTCAAACTCCTGGAAAAATACCAGGCTGACGAACTGGTGGCCCTGGCGGGATTCATCGATCACACCTTTATCGCCCACTGGAAGGAACCGGTGGTGAAGATGATCGACCAGTGCTACGATACCTACCAGCGCGGCCTGTCTCAGGGCGACATATGGTACTCGGGCTGGAACCTGTACATGAGTAATTCCTACCGCCTGTATCTGGGGGGAAAGATGTCGGCCCTGACAGATGGCATACGGGCGCACATGAGCTTCTGCCGCCAGCACAACCTTCCCCATCCCCAATCACGCTCCGAACTTGATCTGTACGTGGGGCAGCGGTTAAGGTACACCAACTATACCGATCCTGAATTCGACTGGGAGCAGGCTATCGCCGGGTTGCTGAGCTCCGCCGACCATACCGCCATTTTTCATGCGTATTTCAATTACGGGCTGTGTAGTTTCTGGCTCGGTGAGTTCGACGTGGCCTGGCAAATGCTTCAAATGGCCGAAAAATATTCCGGATTAGCGAAAGGCATATTCTCTTATCCCTATTTCAAAATATACCAGTCGTTGGCGGGGCTGGAAATCTATGCCTCCGCTGATGATCCCGTACAAAAGCAGATCCAGTCGCAGGTAGCTAAAAACCTGAAACTTCTCACCAAAATCGCTGCCATGCAGGAGGCCAATTACCGCTGGGGTGTCGTGCTGGTGAAAGCCGAAAGCGACCGTGTGTTCAGCACTACTTTTCAACCCGGAGCTTTCCAGAAAACCATCGAAATGACTCGAAGCGAAGGATTGGTGTACCCGGCCCTGCTCGCGCGCCTGCAACTGGTCCGGGCCAAGTTCAGTCTCGGCTCCGCTGACCGGTCGGACGAACTTGAGAAGTTCAGGGCAGAATCGAAACACTGGGAAATGGAGGGCGTTTTGGCCGCTCTGGAACAAACTATTGCAAAAAAATCAAATTAATTTGCAAACCGCCGCATCCAAATCATCGTCATCCTCGTAGATACTGTTGTTGGCAAGCCATTATGGTTCGCCGACAACATTAGTAATAACTTAGAGGGGACGGTAGTGCTTAGACCTGCTTCAATCAATGAAGCAGGTCTTTTTTGTGCCGTACGGGACAGATTATCAGTGAGGTAGTTTCCAGGTAAGGTTAAAGAAAGACCACTGGCCCGAGGGGGGGCTGACCCACCACCTGCTTTCGAAAACCGGAAAAGTACCCGTCTGGCTCAGAATTCCCAGCGATAACTCAAAATCGGTATCAACCCCAGCTGGTACTTTTGCACCAACTGCCGTTGTAAAGCATCGTAGTAGCTGTACGCCTGATTCTGGGTGCCACTAACATTTTGAATGTCGAGCGCGATGGTACGGCTGTAGCGCGGGTGGTTTTTCTTCCAGTAAATCCGCAAATCAGGCCGGAAGTAGTCCTTCATTTTGATCGAAAAGGCATCTTCTGACGTGTAAATCGTGCGGCCCTCCGTCCGCGAAGCATCTACATTGATGGGGGTATCGCCGAAGCCGCCCAACCAGATGAGACGGGTGTTGATGCCCCAGATTCCATTTTTTTGCGTCCTGAATTCTCGGCCACTCGTCAGACTGAACGTATGGTTTCCGTTGTAGCGCGTATTTCGCCGGACGCCATCAGCCGCCACGTAGGTAGCGTCGTAAAGCGAGCCCGACACCATGAGGTAAAAATCGTCCGTCAGATATTTGTTGTAGCTGACCTCAATGCCGTAGTTGCGTCCTGTACCGGTATTCTTCAGCGGCAGGTTTACAAAGCCTTCCACCAGATTGAGCGCTGAAAAACTCAAACTCTGGGGAGAATCCGGTACAATCTCTCCTTCATAAACAGGAACGTTAAAGGTATTCTGCAGGTAGGCCTCCACTTTCAGGTTGCCGGAAGTACCAAAACTGTACTGATATCCTCCGACCAAATGATGCGAACGGGTGGGGCTGAGGTCCGTATTGGGTAGGAGAAGCTGTCCGGTGCCGGACCGAACATAAGACAGATACACCTGAGGCTGCTGCAACTGGCTGTGCAGACCATAAGAAAGGCTGAACGAGTTCCGCTGATCAGCCTGAAACCGGACGGACGCCCGGGGTTCCAGCGATTGGGTATTGTTGTAGGTGTAATGCAGGTAATGCAATCCCAGGTCGGTCGTGATTCGCAGGGTTGGCTGCCATTGCCACGAGACATAGGGCTGTATAATTAACCCCCGCAGTCTGCCTTCCGCTACTTCGCTACCCGAAATGGACTTAACACTATCGGCCTGGTAAGTCAGGAAAGTACCTGCCTTCACGAGACTGCTGGAAGTCAACCGATGGCTGACAGCCGTAGTAAAAGAAATTCGGGTTTTTCGGTTGGCATCCTGTTCGGTCAAAGTGCGCTCCCGGGGATCATCGATCGAATGGAGGTAGCCGTTGCGCGAATTTTCCAGGGCCGATGCGACCAGCACCGTTTTCAAGCCTGTTTTCTTGCTCAGTTGCAGGGTGTGGGTTACGCCCAGGGCACCCATCTTGCTCCTGAAATCAATGTCGTAGCCATCCTTTTGAAAAACCCATTCGCTGGTATCGAGGCTGGCTTTAAAGATGTTGCTGCTTGCACCACCCATGCCAAAAACGGTAAACTCGCCCGCCTTTTCGGTAGGCAAGGAAAGATTGAAGGATAAATCCTGGTACCGAATGTCCTCGCCGCCGAAGGTGACGCCCAGTGCGCCGAGTAGCCCCGTGAAGGAGTAGCGGTAGTTGACAAGATAGGAGGCTTTCGAATTCCTGGAAAACGGCCCTTCCGCCGCCAGATCAAAACCGATGAGTCCGGCCTGAGCGGTGAATTCCTGCTTTTCGTCGTTGCCCTTGCGCAGCCGCATATCCATCACGCCCGAAAGCGCGTTGCCGTACTCGGCAGGAAACGCTCCCGTCAGAAAATACGAATCACCCATCAGCTGGGTACTCAGGATATTCACGCCGCCACCCGTTTGGGTAGCGCGGTCGCTGAATGTCCCGGCGTTGGAGGTATGGTTGGGATTCACGATTTCGACGCCTTCCAGCCGCCACTGCATGCCGTTGGGGGTATTGCCACGGATCACGAGCCCATTGGCCTGGTCGTTGGCCGTTGCCACACCGGGAAACGACACCGCCAGCCTAGCCGGATCGAGGTAGGTAGCGGCATAGCGTAGGGTCTGCTCCGGGGTGATCGTCTGAATGCTGTTGTAGGCGATGGGCCTGTTGCTGCGGACAATGGCCGCTTCAAGTTGTTTGCCCGCCTGTTTTAAGGAAACTCCCACGACTTTCTCCTTCCCCGATTCCAGCAGGATTTCGGGAATCAGGTTGGTTTCGTAGCCTAGATACGCGACCGACAGATTGTATCGCCCCGTAGGAAGCTCATCAAACCGAAAGTTGCCTGCCGCATCGCTCACGGTACCTTTTTCGGTCCCGATCAGCTGGATGGTCGCACCGGCCAATGGCTGATTCGTGTCAAAATCCCTGACACTTCCGCGTAGGGTAGAGGTCAGCGTTTGCGCCCGGCAAGTGGAGGCAGTGGCCAGGAGAATAAGGAAAAAAACGCGCAGCATGAGAGGTGGCTAGATGTTAAGAAAGGTCAGTGAAGAACGACGTTGCCTCGATTGACGGAATTCGGAAACTACCGTTATCAAAAGAGCAACCTACGGCCCAAAGCTAATCGGCGCGAGAGAGAATACGAAAAAGAAAATTTATAAGTTATCCCAGGAACTGGCGCCCGAGGCAAAGAGCAGCACCGCCAGCGCCTTCTCGTACTTGGCCTGAAGGGACGCAACCTTCACCCGGAACTCGTTGAGCTTCGACTCCCGGGAATTGACCAGAAACAGGGAACTCTCCCCGATTCTGAATTTTGCGCTCTCGGCGGCAAGCAACAGTTCCTGGTTGCGCGCGGCGGCATTCTGGGTTCGAATCTGCATCTCCAGCGTTTTGACATCATTGAAGGCGGTATTGATTTCGTTGACCACTTCACGCTGTATTTGCTTCTGATCGAGGTCGTTCTGCAACTGTTTGATGCGGATTTGCTGCAGCTTCCCTCGTTCTTTTCTTAGGAATAAAGGAAAATACAGATCGACCATGAATTTGTAGTTATTCCCCAAATTCGAGAAGCCGGTTTTCGATTCCGCCCCATCCAGGGTCAGGCCTTTGTACAAGGCGGCGGCATTTAGGTTGAGCGAAGGCTTGAGCATCTCCCGACCCAACCGCTCGTCGATGCGGAGTTGCTCCCGCTTGAATTCAAATTTAATGAGTTCGGGATGCCGCTGCCGGGCCAGTCGCACCAGTTGCTCGAGTTCTTCGGGGGCCACGATACGCCCCACCGAAGGCTGTGGCACCGCCTCATCGGGTAGTTCGAGGGGTACCTGGTCGGCGCTCCAAAGGTGATTGGAGAGCAGCAGCCGGGCGTTGCGTAGTTCCAGGGTAGCCTGATCCAGGGTTACCTGTCGGTCCTGCAGCGTTACCAGTGCTTCCACAGTGTCGATGGCGGCGGCCTCACCGAGTTGCGCGCGCTGGCTGGTGGCCTGATAGCGTATATCGGCCAAAGCATAAAACTCTTTCGAAAGTTCGTACTGGCGGTATGCGAAAAACCAGTTCCAGTAATCCTTGGCGGCAGTCAGAATTATTTTGTTAATCATCTTGACCCGCTCGGCGTCGGCCAGATCCTGAAATACCCTTGCTTGCTGTAAAGTGGCCCGGCGGTTATCGATAATCAACCCCCGTCCGATGGGTACTGAGAGGCCGAGGTAGGAAATTCCTTCCGGTCCGGTCCGGATGTCGTCGCTCAGGGTCTCGCCCACGTTGCGGTCGTAGCCCAGTTTGAGATCCGCCCCGCCCAGCCACAAGGGTACTTTCAGAAACACATCACCCCGGTCAAAATACTTTTTGTCCTTATAAACCTTGCGGTCAAAAGTACCCTGTATGCTGGGGTCAAGCCCCCCTTTGGCAATGAGCAATTCACGTTGCGCCGACTCGGCAACTAGGCCGCTCAACTTAATGACCGGATGGTGGGCCAGAATTTGCTCGTAGTAATCGCGATACGTGTAGGTAAGCGTATCCTGCCCCGACACTTCGTACGTACAGACGAGCAGCAATACGATTTTTATAAAGTACTTCATGATTCAGTTTACTTCTTGCCCCCTTCGGTCGACTTGCTGGTGATCTTATCGATCTCTGCCTGCCCCAAATTGGGCGGGAAGCCGTTCAATTGCCGCCAGATTTCGTACCAGACGGGTACGTCAGACAGCATGACCCAGCCATACACGCCCGAACCCTGCCGGATGGCAGCGGGCCATTCTTCACCGGATTTGGGCTGTACAAGCAGCCGGAATTTTCCATTGGCACTACCCACGCGGTCGATCACGGCCACTTTACCTCCGAACGTACCAACCGACACCCCCGGCCAACCGGCAAACTGCAGCGCGGGCCAGCCGTCGAATTCCAGCCGGACTTCCCGACCCGGCGTAATGAGTGGCACATCCATCGGGTTGACGTAAAGCTCCACGGCGATGTTCGGGTTTTCGGGTTGCAGGGTGGCTATGGTTTCGCCTTCTTTGATCGTCTCGCCGATGCCCGCTTTCATGGCCCGGACCACATAGCCCGACTGCGGTGCCCGGACAATGTAATTGCCCTGCCTGATTTCCACACTGGCGTACTTGTTCCGCAGCTTTGACAGCTCACCTTCGGCTTCTGCCAGGCTCGAAAGTGCCGAGCTGCGGTCGGAGGTGGATTTGGCTATCTTTTCCTGGTACTCGGCCCGCAGGGAATTTAATTCGATCCGCGCGTTGATAAGTTCCTGCCGGGCCATGGCGAGTTTGTTCTGTTGCGAAATGACCTTGGCCGATTCTTCCTGTACTTTCAAGCGCCTTGATTCCAGGTCAGTCAACGAAAAAAGCCCGCTTTTGTAGCCTTCCTCGTAGCGGGAAAGGCGGTTTTTGGTGATTTCATAATTCGTGCGAAGGGCGTCCAGATCAGTGCTGTCGCTCACTACCTTCAACTGCGCCTGGGTGAGTTTGTTGCGGGCCTTTTCCAGGCTGAAATCCAATGCGTCGCGGAGCGCGGCGAGTTGGCCCGACAAGGCGTCGATCTTGGCATTGTACCCTTCTATCCCTTCCTGCTTGGCCTGGGCTTGTTCCTGCAACCGGGACATGATCTGCGGATCGATGTACTCATCCTTGGCTTCTGAAAGAATAGCCAGCGTGTCTCCTGCGTTCACAAAATCCCCTTCCTGTACATACCATCCCTCGATTCGTCCACCGATGATGTTCTGCACCGTTTGCGGGCGATCGCCAGGGGAGAGGGCGGTGACTGTTCCCGTTCCGGAGATATTCTGTTGCCAGGGCAGAAACATAATGATAATCAGGATCAGCATGACTCCCTGCATCCAGCGGGCAAATCGCCTTCCGGTTTTTGGGGTGGACAAAGTACTCAGCGCGTGCAGATTGTACTTGTCCAGCATTTCATCGTTGACCCGTTTTCTGGTAATATTAAGCATTCCTTTTATAAGCGGATTGATGTATTTGTCGAGATTTTCCGGGGAAACTCACCCCAGTCAATAATAAAGCTGAGATTTCATCTCTAAACCACTGAATGAACCCTACGCGGCCTGGAATTCTCCCCGGAGTGCCGGGTGGTGCTTCACTTCTTCAAAACGACCGTCGGATACCACTTTGCCATCATGCAGTAAAAGTACCCGGTCGCACTGACTCATAATCATCGGATCGTTGGACAGAATGAGCAACGACCAGGGCACGCCTTCTTTGGTGAGTTCCCGGATCAGCCGTTGCCTTTCGGAATTGACCGAACTATGCATCACATCGTTTACCATCAGGATCTTGGGCCGCGTAACAATGCACCGCGCCAAAGTGATTTTGGCAATAAAGCTCTCCGAGTAGCGACGTCCGCCGGGAAGCATGTTGCTTTTCAGCCCGTCGGGTAGTTTGCTGATGGCATCAGTGAGGTTCAACATGTGGAGCGCCCATTCCAGATCGGCCAGGCTCACCTGATCGCGGCCCATGGTGATGTTTTCCAAAATCGACCCTTCGAAAATATCGTCCACGGCGATATTTTGCTCAATGTACGACCGCAGGCTCACCACATTCAGGTCGCGGAGCGAAATGCCGTTGAAAGTAATGCCGCCCTGGTAATCGGTCAACAAACCCGAAAGTACCCGCAGCAGCGTGTTTTTGCCCGATCCATTGGTGCCCGTCACGCATACCGATTCACCGGGTTTCAACGAAAAGGAAATTCCGTCGAGGGCCGGATTTTCTCTGCCCTCGAAACGGTATTTCAAATCTTTTACCTCCAAAAATAAGCCCTTTCTGAAATCCTGGGGCGAAAACCGGAATCCCTGTTCCCGTTCCAGCGGCATGTCGGTCACGTAGCCCAGCTTCTCCACGGCCGTGAGGGCGTCGAAAATAGTGTCAATACTTTGAATGAGCTTTTCAACCGAGCTGGTCAGCAGCACGATGATGATTTCGGTGGCCACAAACTGACCGAGAGAAATCTGCCGATCAACGACCAGGAAAGTACCCAGGATAAGCAAGCCGCCGATCACCAGCGTTTTGAAGCCAACGGCGTTCCAGAAGAATACTTTCAGGATCTTGAAGTGTTTCTTTCGATAGATCAGGTAGTTGTTGACCAGCCCGTCCATCTTCTCCATCGGCAGATTGCCCGTGCCGGATAGCTTGAAGGTATAGAGCGAACGGGCGATATCTTCCAGCCATTGCGCGACTTTGTACTTGTACTTCGACTCCACCAGGCTGGTCTGCAGGCCCTTTGGGCCATTGAAGTAAATAATGAGCGCCACGATGAGGATCGTCAGGAAACCGAAGGCGATAAAGAACGGATGATAAAACGACAGCAGCATGATTCCCAGCAGAATCTGCAAAATGGCACCGGTAATATCGATCAGTATTTTGGGCAAGGACTTCTGGACCGTCAGAATATCGAAAAAACGGTTCATCAATTCGGGCGGGTAGTACCCCAGCAGCGACTCGGCTTTCACGCGCGGAATCCGATAGGTGAATTCGAAGGCCGCTTTGGCAAAAATTCTTTGTTGCAGCGTCTCCACGAGGGTGAACTGGATGATCTGCATGATGCCCGAAATGAGGACGCCCCCAATGACGACAAACAACAGCAAATAGACAGAACTAAACACCATGCCACCCGAAATGAGGTTGATGATGGCCTGAATCCCCAAGGGCAGCGATAGGGTGATGAGACCGATCACGATGGCGTACAGATAGATGTACCCAATGTCCTTTTTCTCATTCCCCAGTAACCGGAAAAAACGCTGCACGGGGGTAAGGGGGGCAGCCGAAGGGGCTTCATTGTTGCTCACCAGCGACTCCATCGGAAAAGCGGTAAGGTAAAGTGCCTGTCCGTTTTTGACAGTATCGGAGGTACCTGTCCATAAATAAGGGTTCCGGGGAAGACTGGCTGAGTCTTCGGCCCGGCCATCGGGCGAAAAGCGAATGGATAGGGGCGTGCCGTCCAGTTTTTTTCCACCCAGAACCGGAACTACTGCATCCTCTGTCTTTTCAAAGTACAGAATCGGATACTGAGCTTCCTGGACCAACGTGGCCAGTTGCTGCGCCGGGGCATGGCTGCTCACAAGGGTCAGGTCATACTCACGGGCTTTCGAAATGAGGTCTCCCAGAAATATCGGGAGGTCTTTCTGGGCGTATTGGGTCAAATGCAGCGAATCGTATACTTCACGCTGCGGTATATTCTTAGATTCAAATACCAGGGCAAGTTGCTGACAAATGGCTTGAATCAATCGGGAGTTCATATAATTGAAGGAAATAATTAATCTGGCTTGCGAAGATACTATTCAATTTCAACCCTGACAACGAATGAAGCATTGTGAATGTTCTCGGCGATTTGCATAAAGTGTTTTAATGAATGCGATTGTAAATATTAATACCGGAGCGAGGCAATAGCCTTTCTTGAATTTCCTCTAATTTTGTCCAAAATAAAAAACGGAAAAATGCAAGTCGAAGCAATCGAAGACTTTTTTAAGAACCTCCAAGACAACATCTGCCACGCCATCGAAGAAGAGGATGGTAAGGCCCAATTTCAGGAAGATCTCTGGGAACACCATTCCGGCGGCGGCGGGCGCACCCGGCTTATCCAAAACGGCAACGTCATCGAGAAAGGCGGCGTCAATTTTTCCAGTGTCCGGGGCGAGGTACATCCTCGTCTGCGTAAGCAAATGGAACTTGACGAAAACGACGACCACCATTTCACGGCCAC
This sequence comes from Persicitalea jodogahamensis, assembly GCF_014651615.1. Taxonomy (GTDB): domain Bacteria; phylum Bacteroidota; class Bacteroidia; order Cytophagales; family Spirosomataceae; genus Persicitalea; species Persicitalea jodogahamensis. The sequence goes on from NZ_BMXF01000001.1 coordinate 2,303,977, forward strand.
GGGCGTTTCCATCGTGATGCATCCGCACTCGCCCAAAGTACCCATCATCCACATGAATGTCAGGTACTTTGAGTTAAGTGACGGTACCTGTTGGTTTGGCGGCGGCATCGACCTCACGCCGCACTATGTGGTCGAGGAAGACGCCCGGCTTTTTCACCAGACGCTGAAAGAGGTCTGCGACCGACACCATGCCGCCTTCTACCCGGCCTTCAAACAATGGGCGGACGACTATTTTTATATACCGCACCGGGACGAAACCCGCGGCGTCGGTGGTATATTTTTCGACTACCTGAAACCTGACGAGCCGGGCAAAGGGCAGGGACTTTCCAAAGCGGAATTGTTTCAGTTTGTCGGTGAGGTAGGGCAAAGTTTCGCGCCGCTTTATACGGGCTTCATGCAACAGCACCGTGACGAGCCTTTTACCGAAGTGGAAAAAAAATGGCAATACCTGCGGCGTGGGCGCTACGTGGAGTTTAATCTGGTTTGGGACCGGGGAACAAAATTTGGCCTGGAAACCAACGGCCGGACCGAATCCATTCTGATGAGTCTGCCGCCCCAGGCCCAGTGGGAGTACAATTTTGCACCCGCGCCTGATTCGCCCGAGGCCGAAACGTTGGCTTTGTTGAAAAAAGGAATCGATTGGGTATAGCTTACACGGTAAGCCAGCCCGAATCAAGGGCGGACAAGTCCCAATTGTCGGGGCCGTTGGCAAATAGTTTGCCATCCCGAATGGTCAGTGGGGAAGCGAAATTATTTTCGTAAATCTGCCCGGTGCCCAATCCCTGTGGTAGTATGGTGTCGAACTGCGCGGTGAACTGGGCGATGGCATTCAGCCCGATATTCGATTCCAGCGCCGAAGTGATCCACCAGCCGATTGAAAGCCGCTGGGCGATCTCGATCCACTCCCGACATTGCTGGAATCCGCCCAGGAGTGTGGGTTTCAGGATAATGTATTGAGGGTGGATGGTTTTTAACAAGGAGAATTTCTCCATATAATCCATCTTGCCGATCAATTCCTCGTCCAGTGCGATTGGAATGGGGGATAAGGCGGCCAATTGCGCCATCAGTTCCGGTTGTCCGACCGCGACGGGCTGCTCAATGGAATGGAGGTGGTTTTTCGACAGGCAGCTCAGTTTATCCTGTACTTCTCCGGCGGCAAAAGCACCGTTGGCGTCTACCCGAAGTTCGATCTCCTCGGCGGAAAAGCGGCAGCGGATGGATTCAAGGACGCGGCACTCCTGCGCAAAATCAATGGCGCCCACTTTGATTTTTATGGTCGTGAAGCCCTGCGCCAGTTTCTCCTCGATTTGGCGTTGCATGAATTCCTCCGGTCCCATCCACACCAGACCGTTGATGACGATGCCCTGTGCCTTCTTTGAGAAATCGTTCTTGAAAAGTACCCTCTGGCCTCCATTCATGAAATCGTGCAGGGCGGTTTCTATGCCGAACCGGATGGAAGGCAAGCCGGCGGGAATGAGCTGATCAAGAATGATGGGGAGGTTGAAAGGGAACACTTCCAGGTCGAGGCTGTTAAAAAGCCCGCAAATCTCCGCTAACTTTGTTTCAAAATCTGCCCCATCGTCGATGCTCAGGCCGGGCAAGGGGCCACATTCGCCGTATCCCTCCGTACCGGGCTGTTCTTCGTCGGTAATTTTGACTAACCAGGAAGTTTTTTGTGTCAATACGCCGCGCGAAGTACCTGCTTCAAATTTGAATTTTAGAACGTAAGGCTGGTACTGGATGAGCAAGGACATGAATAGAGTGTGTCAGATTATAAAAAAGAGGACAAGTATATGAAAAAAATCGAGCCGGATAGAAAACGATTGAGTGAACGGAATATAGTCCGAATCCTGCTGAAACCTCTTTCCTTTCTGTACGGCTTGGTGACAACTTTGCGTAACCGACTGTACGACAATAGAATGCTCCGATCAGAATCTACTTCCCAATTCTCCATTGTGGTAGGCAACCTGACGGTAGGCGGAACCGGGAAAACTCCGCTTGTCGAATACCTGATTCGCACATTGGGTCAGCAAAACGGGATTGTAACGTTGAGTAGAGGGTACGGTCGGGAGAGCCGTGGATTCATGATGGCTTCACCGGACAGCACCGCGGCCGACATCGGGGACGAGCCGCTGCAGTACTATCAAAAATTTGGCCAAAAAATCCCGGTGGCGGTTTGTGAAAATAGGGTGGAGGGCAGCCGGCTTCTGGAAGAGTACTTTCCGGCCCATAAACTACTGCTTTTGGACGATGCGTTTCAGCACCGCGCACTGCGGCCCGATGTAGCGATTTTACTGAACGACTTCAATCGCCCGTTCTATCAGGATGATCCGTTTCCCGGTGGGAGACTGCGGGAGGGCCGGTCCGGGGCAGAGCGGGCCGACGCCATCATTACGACCAAATGCCCGCCCGACCTGAGTGCGAAAGCGAAAGAGTCCATCAGGCAGAGCATAGCCAAATACGCCGCTCCGGGAACGCCCTGCTTCTTTGCGGGTGTTCGCTATGGGGCAATGAGGAGCTTCGATGATACCGATGTCCCGGCCCGGTCCGTTGTACTCGTGACCGGAATCGCGCAGCCGCAGCCTTTGCAACAGTACGTAGCAGAAAAATTCGGCCTGGATCAGCATATCCGGTTTCCCGACCACCATGGCTACACCGAAGCAGATGTGGCGGAAATGTTAAAAAGTCTAAAAAACGATCAAATAATCTTGACCACAGAGAAAGATAAGGTCAAATTGCGACCTTTGGCGGCAGAAATAAATGCTACTTCCCGTTTTTGCTACATACCGATCGAAGTTGAATTTGGCGACGAGACGGAAGCTTTTCGGGAATGGCTGCGGGTCAGCGTAGTGCAGCCTTTGCAAGCCCGCCCGGTCATGGATTGATTTTTAATAAATTGATAAACCAAAATTCAATAAAGCTGGAAACCGCGTGGTTTTTACCATGGTCTGTATCTCACAGACCTGCGCTCAAAACTGTGTTGGCCGTCATGTTCTTCTTCGCTGGGGTATTGATCACTCAGCGCGCGGAAGCTCAAATTCGCCCCGGTGGTATCAATCTACCCCAGGGTATCCCCACCCAGGGTGGGGGGGGCGGTGGTGGGCAGGGAGGCGCTGTCCTGGACGATACTACCAAGAACCTGTACGGCCCCAACACGGCCCTGCACTTTTTCGAGGACGATATTCTGAACAACCGCGACTCGACGCGCTACCGGCTCGACACCTCCCTGACGGGTATTCATCGCTGGACTTTTGTAGACCAGAGTTGGAATCATCTGGTGGATTTGGGAAACTACGGCACGGCCACCCGGAATACGTTCTACCGGCCGCACCAAAGTGTGGGGGCTCAACTCGGCTTCCGGGCTTACGACCCCTACGCCGTGCAGGAAGGCGAGGTGAAGTATTATGACACCCAGTCTCCGCTTACCGAAATGACGTTTGTTTCGGGCGGCCGGGGACGGAACATTCTGCGCTTTGGCTTCAACCAGAATATCACGCCCCGACTGAACATTGGTTTCCGGGTACAGCGCTTTACCTCCAATAAGCAGTATGGTACATTCAGTACCCGTAACTCAGAAGCTATCCTGTCGCAGAATTGGAATTTTCTGACCCAGGCCAGCTACTTTTCCAAAGACAAAAAATATACGATTCTGGCCCACTACCGGCACCTTAATCACAACACCAGAGAACAGGGCGGATTGCTGAATGTGCGCGATACTACCTCTGCGGATAGTAGTAAAAAACTTTTTGTGTATGACGGACCGGCCCGACTGAGCGATGACGCACGTTCCTGGGAGCGGCGGCACGTTTTTCACGTTTATCAGCAGTATCGTCTCGCCAATGGCTTCCAGCTTTTTCAGCAAGGCGAATATACCGGGGTGAAAGACCGCTACGATGATCCCGGTACCCAAACCGGTTTTCAGAATGGCGTGTACCGGCAAATTCTTTACGATTCTACTTCAACGCATCAGGCCGTCGATTACCGGTTGATCGATACCAAACTGGGTATCAAGGGTACTTTCTCGGGATTTAACTATCGGGCCTATTATCGTCCGAGGGTATACCGGGTGCGGGGAACTTACAATACTTCCGACTCGACTGAATCGAGTTACCGAAACGTTCGCTTCGAGAACATCGTCGGTCTGTGGCTCAGCTATTACCTCAAAGATTCTACGCAACACCTCATAGCCGAGGGGCAGCACCTCCTGGGCCGCGACTTTCTGCTGCGTGGCGAACTCTCGACACGCTGGTTTGAGGCGGGCTACCAGACCGCCTTCTGGACCCCGGATATGCTGATGCAGCGGTACGAAAGCAACCATCTCCGCTGGGACAACGGCTTCAATTTGACGGGGGCCAATACCATCTACGGCTCGCTACCCATCAAAACCAGGAATCTGAATTTCGAGCCGCAGATGCAGTACCACCTGGTGAGCAACTACGTCTACTACGACACCGCCGCTGTGGCCCGGCAGTTTTCGGGTTCGTTCAGTTTGTTAAGAATCGGAGCAAAAGTTTCCTGGCAGAAAAACAAGCTCAATTTTCGGGGCGAAGGCTACTACACCATCAATTCCAACACGGATATCATCCGCATCCCGGCCTTATTTCTTTCAGGAGAGCTGACCTATGACTTCATTTATGCCAAGGTACTTTATGTGCAGGTGGGCGTGTCGGCGCACTACCGCTCGTCCTATCTGGCCGATGCCTACATGCCGGTGACCCAGCAATTTTATTTACAGAACAACTTTTTGGTGGATCGCTACGCCGTGGCCGATGCCTTTGCCACCCTCCGAATCAACCGGGTGCGCCTTTTGCTGAAAATGTCGCATATTAACCAAGGACTGGGTGTGGAGGGATACTACACCACGCCAAGGTACCTTGGCTTGCAGCGAACGTTCAGTTTCGGAGTGTTTTGGCCATTATTTGATTAAAAAATCATGTCACTCACCACCCTTGGACTTGAACTACCCACCGATCCTCGCTGGGCTGATATCGCCGGTATGCAGATCGGGGAGATTTTGATCGATCATGCCTACTGCGAACAGAAAGCCGCTTCGGCTTGCATTTCGCTCATCGTCCACTTTCCCGCCCGGGCCAAACTGGTGGAAATGCTGACCCCGATTGTGAGTGAGGAATGGGGGCACTTTCAGCGGGTTTTGAAGGAATTGAAAAAAAGAGACATACCGCTGGGCCGTCAACGGAAAGATGCCTATGTAGGCCGCTTGCGGGAAGTTTTACACACCAAGGGCAACGGGAACGATGTGTTTCTGGATCGCCTGCTGGTTTGTGCCCTCATCGAAGCGCGTAGTTGCGAGCGATTCAAGCTATTGTCGGAGCAACTGACAGATGAAAGCTTGCAGAAATTTTACCGGGAACTGATGATTTCGGAAGCCGGACATTACCGTTGTTTCCTGGAACTTGCCGAATATTATCTGCCCAAAGCCGTAGTGCGTGATCGATGGAAGGAATTACTGGTTCACGAAGCGGAGATTATGAAATCGCTGGAACCCAGAGGAGATCGGATCCATTGATACCATAGCCGATAACTACCCATCGTATCAACGATCAACTAATTCTCGTTCCCCTACATCGGCCATCCATCTTTACCACACTCAGTATCGGTTCCTTAGCAGTGAGCCTGGTGCCTCTGCCACTTTGGAACTTCGCCACTTACAATAAAAATGAAAACGTTCCTTCGAGAAGTTGCTGAATATATTCTAAAAGCCCACGACAGCGATCTGGAAAAAGTTGCCATCGTCGTGCCGACACGGCGGGCGGCGTTTTTTGTGAAGCTGGAATTGGCCCATGCCACCGAGCGCCCCATCATCAGTCCTGAGGTGCAGGCCATTGAGGATTTTGTGGAGAGCGTAAGTACCCTCGAAGTAGCTGACTCGGTGAGTTTGTTGTTCGAGCTTTACGAGACGTTCAAGGAAATCGACCCCAATATCCAGTTCGACCGCTTCATGGGCTGGGCGTCGGTGTTGCTGAGCGATCTGGATCGGATCGATCAGTACCTGGTCAAGACCGACTACCTATTTGACTACCTCACCGAAGCCAAGGCCGTCGAGCGTTGGGAGGCCGAACTACCCCCGGGACGTAGTTTGTCCGATTCCCCGGGCACCAAAAATTATTTCAGCCTTTTTGAAAATATCAAACTGGTTTACCAGGCTTTTCGGGAACGATTAACGGCCAAGGGCAAGGCGTACCGGGGCATGGCCTACCGCCATGTGGCCGAAAACGTCGACGAACTACTGCTCCACCGCACACCCTTTGAGAAAGTGTATTTCGTGGGCTTCAATGCCTTTACAGAATCGGAAAAGGTAATTATTAAAAAGCTGCGTAAATCGAACAAAGCCGAAGTACTGTGGGATGCGGATAAGTACTACATGTCGGAAAATCCCGACGTGGAGGCGGGGACAAGTTTGCGTGATTACAAACGAAACCTGGAATTTGGCCCCTGGAACTGGACGCACGAGCATTTGCTGGCCGACGAGAAGAATATCACGGTCTATGGCGTGCCCAACGGGACGCTGCAAACCAAAGTGGCCGGGGCTTTATACGCCGAAATGCTGCAAAACGATCATCCCGAGCAGCCCGTGCCAACGGCTATTGTGCTGGCGGATGAAAATCTGCTGCTGCCCATGCTCTACTCGCTGGACGAGGGCGTGAAGGATTTCAACATCACGATGGGGCTTTCATTGCGGGGATCGATGCTATACACGTTGATCGACAGCATCTTCGAGTTGCAGATGAACGTGGCGGAGTTCAAGACCAAAGAAGGTAAATCGGTCAGGATTCCCAAATTCAACCACAAGTCGATAAGTAAGGTACTCAATCACCCGTTTATTCGCCACTTCGAGCAAATCGTGTTGCGGCATTCCGAAACGGAAGAGTTGACCATCATTCAGAAAACGCTGCGGGAAATTAATTTCAACAACCGTGTTTTTTTGAGCACAGCGGAATTGCTGGAAATCAGCGAAGGCCACGATTTGTTCAAGACCCTTTTCACGCATTGGAAAAAAGACGATTCGAGCCAGATCATCCAGTCGTTTTATGACCTGATTGACCTGCTGCGGGAGGTCTACAAGGATTACAAGAACGCGCTCGAAACGGAGTACCTGTACCTGTTCTATACCCTGCTCAAACAATTCGAGCAGACCATCGCCGATCGTCCCGAGCCACTGGGATTGTACACGCTCCGGTCTTTTCTGTACGACTTGATCCGCAATACCCGCATTCCGTTCAGCGGCGAACCCGTGAGCGATTTGCAGATTCTGGGTATGCTGGAAACCAGGGCGCTGGACTTCGAGCGGATCATCATTTTATCGATGAATGAAGGTACTTTGCCCCAGGCCAAGCGGCAGAATTCCCTCATTCCGTTTGATATCGCCCGTGAGGTGGGGCTGCCCACGCACCTCCACCAGGAAGCCGTGATGTCCTACCACTTCTACCGCCTGCTGCAGCGCGCCAAAGAAGTACACCTGCTGTATGTAAGTACCAACGACGCGCTGGGCGGCGGCGAAAAAAGCCGTTTCATCCAGCAAATCGAGTATGAGCTGACGGAGTATAACCCGCGCATCAGGCTCACAAACAAAATGGTGGAATTCGATGAAGTACCATCCGAATCGCTGACGCAGGAAGTACCGAAGGATGAGGCGATGCTGGCGAGCATCCGTACGTATCTGGGCGAAAAAGGACTTTACCCCACGCACGTGAACGACCTGATTCGGTGTTCGATGCGGTTCTACCTCAGCCGGATCGTGGGCGTGCAGGACAAAGAAGAAATCGAGGAAGAACTGGGGATGGACAAGATTGGCACCTGGCTACATGCTTCGCTGGAAGAACTGGATCAGCGATTTTTTCTCAAAGGCATAGATCCGAGCGAAGACGAAATCAAGCAGGTACTTTCCGATAAGTTTCGGGAATTATTCCAGGGATTCATCACCGACATGGGGCTCAACCGGATTTACTACCAGGTCGGGGAGCAGCAGATATTGGCTTTTCTGGCGCACCAGATGCAGAGCGAGAATCGCCGTAGTATCGTCGCGGCCGAGCAGAAACTAACTACCGAACTGACACTGGAAATTCACGGCCAACCGGTCACGGTGCAGCTAGGCGGCAAAATCGACCGCGTGGAGCGGGATGAGGAGAACAAGCTATTCGTGATGGATTACAAAACGGGCAGCGTGGAAATGAACGCCGAGAGCCGAAGTACCATTCCGCAGCGCAAGGAAAAGCTCCGCTCCTCGGCCGACCTGAAAGCGGGCTACGCGCGGCAGTTGTGGTTTTATAAGTACTTGGTATATAAAAACTTAGCAAGCCCGGAAGGCTTGAAGCTTGGTGAGCAAAACTACCTGGCCCGTGATACCCGGGTTCAGTCCGGGTTCTATTCCTTCCGGGAACCGACGAAAATTTTTGAAAACCAATTGGAAATCACCGAAACCGACGACCCGCAAACCTTCATTGCCGAGTCCGAAGCCCTGCTGCGGGAAATTATATCGGAATTATTGAATCCAGAACTACCCTTTGTGCAGACCGCTGATTTGAAAGTTTGCGAATATTGTGATTTTAAGGGAATTTGTGCCCGTTGAGACTAGTGGTGTCTCGACCCTCTGAAAAATTTTCACCTAAACCTTATTTGTACAATGTTCGCCTGGTTTTGGACAATATTCAATGTGCTTATTATAGCCGCATTCGCCGGGATGGGTCTTTACGCCATGTACTTGGTTATTTTGGCCCTAAAAAAATATTTGGGCAAAGGGTAGAAGCCAGACAACTGGCATTAGGGATTTACATTTAGCGGGCTGTTTAAGATAAAACGCCGCCGAATGTCATTGATCAAAAACTTCTTCTGGGCCGTGAAACTATCGGGATGGATTTCTGAAAATAGAAGCTCCCATTCCTGGAAAAGGGCAGGTTCTCCCGCGCGAAACTTCTCTTCGGCTATATTTTTTTGGACGAGGTACTCTTTGAAGGAAATCACTATCTGATAGTTTTCTTTATATTTTTAATGACGCCAAGCCGTATATTGACTACGTCTTGGCGTCAACAAATGTGATTTGTGAATATTTTCAGAAATTCTATATATCAATACACCGGATATTTGACAACTTGTAACTTGCATCTATACAGGCTTCCTAGCTACTGATTGGTACTAAACGGAGATATCTTCGGTATTAGCCTAAAATTTCCGATACACGCCACCCAGGTACTGGTTGGCTTGCTCTTCTTTAAACTGTGCCTTTTTCGCATCCCAATGCAGCGTTTTATTGGGGAAGCGTCCGGCAATGACGCCTAGCAAAATGGTTTCGGTCAAACGGGAAGCATAAGAAAATGGGGCGCTGGTTTTGCCCGTTCCCAGGCATGCGTCCACAAACTCATGGTAGTGTTTGTTTGATTCCGAATTATCACCAGGCAGTGGCTGGTTTAATTTATAACGCGTTATATCAATGTCTTTGTAGCTTCCGTCGACAATCAATTTGGGCATTATCTTGTAATGGGGCAGGTACAGCCGCCCCTTTTCGCCGATGAACATGGCGCCCTGGTCATGCAGGTCCGCCCCGTCCGGCAACATTAAATCCTCCCGTTGTTTGTCGGCTCCTACACCATCGTACCATACCCATTTCAGCGTATCGGTCGTATATTTTGTGCCGGGAAATTCGTAGCTGACCATGTTCTTTTCGGGGTACCCAAATCCGTTTGGCTTTCTGCAATTCGTCGTTATGGTTCGGGGTACATCGAGTTGCAATGCATTGTAGGGCGTATCGAAAATATGCACGCCCATGTCGCCAAGGGTAGCGCAACCATAGTCAACCAGCTTACGCCAGTTACCGGGGTGATAAAAGCCATCTTTATAAGGCCGTTCGGCAGAAGTACCCAGCCACAGGTTCCAGTCCAAATTTTCGGGTACCGGATCGCCATTCGCAGGAGTTGGTCCATTATACCCCCAGTTTTTGGGCGACCATGCTCTCACGGTATGTACTTTTCCAATGATTCCGTCCTGGATCAACAAAGTAGCCAGCTTGTAATCATAAAAGGAATGCACCTGAATACCCATTTGGGTGACCAGCTTTTTATCTTTGGCCATTTTATCCATCGCCCTCGCTTCTTCCACGTAGTGGGTAAGTGGCTTTTGGCAATAAACGGGCTTGTTCATTTCCATGGCCATAATAGATGCGGGTGCATGGGTATGATCCGGGGTCGACACGACCACAGCATCGATTTCATTGCTCAATTCTTTGAGCATTACCCGGTAATCCTTATACGTTTTTGCATTGGGAAATTTCAATTTTACCTCTGCCAACATGTTGGAATCGACATCGCACAGGGCTACCACATCCACATTGGAGTGTGATGAAATGGACGCCAGGTCGGCCTGTCCCATTCCTCCCAAACCAATGTGAGCGGTTCTCAGACGTTTATCGGCGGAAGAAGCCCATGATTGAGGCGATAAGAGGGTAAGCGAGGACATTGCTGCCACATTTTTCAGGAAATCTCTTTTATTCATGTATCCGAGGGTTGAAATTTTTGATTTGAAGAATTAAATATAACGGTATTGCGCAGGATTACCTAAGCCGCGATTGGTGGAAACAATAGATCAGGGAATCTGTGCACGGTTTTTATGAAAACTGCAAACCCAGATCGGTAGGCAAGGCATCGAGGCTTTTCAGATTCTTCTCTTTCATGTACTCAATCAGCCCTTCGGCTCCCTTTTTTTCTGCCCATTCAAAATGGAAATCACGTTCTCCTGCATAATCATACATGGGCACTCCAAAGCCGCAGGACGTTTGAACCAGGTCAATCTCCGCTACAATGATCTGTCGGGTACTTGGGTAGATCGTAAGGCCCTTCGCATACAAGTCCCAGTCGTCAGAGCCAGGCAGGACGGTGAATCCTTTGCCGTACAATCTCAGGATATTCGGCTTGGCGGTAAATGAACAAAACATAAACGTGATCCGCCCGTTTTCGAGCGTGTGCGCCGAGGTTTCATTGCCGCTGCTGATCAAATCCATGTAGGCCACCCGCTTATCATCCAGTACCCGAAAGGAATCTAATCCTTTGGGTGAAAGATTCACCCTTCCGTCCCCGCTGAGGGGAGCCGTTGCCACAAAAAAGATATGTTGGTTTTCAATGAATTCTTTGTGCGCAGGTTGTATGGATTTGTAGAATTTGCCCATGGAATTGATTTGGAGGGGTGTGAATACGTTTAGTAGGTTGAGTTATGAACAGATGTTATTATAATCTAAGTGCCTTATTGTTTGGTAGATACGGTATTTTTTGATTATCGTTATTTTTCGCGGATCGCGTTACAAACGCGAGGGGATGCAACACCGATTTGAAATCGGTGTTAGCGGGGAGCTATGGCACCACTTTTGCCAAAAGAGGGTTTGAGGTAGCATTTTTAGTCCGCACACTCATTGTATCTTAAAAGATTTGTAGTTGTGTCAAGTTCTATTGAATATGACATTCGTTCTTCTTGTCTGGTAAAGGCGAAGCCTGTCAGGGATTTACACCATACCCCTTTCACAGAGTCAACTGTAACAAAATCTTTCTCTGTCCACACTCCTTGGTGAAAAGAGGTTTTGTTATAAAATTTCGATGCCTTGATATTTTCAATAAGTTCTGTCGTTGCGTAGTTTCCAAGCTGAATGTCATATAGTATGCAGTAGTCCTGCCACATATCCTGATATTCGTCTTTAAGTACTTTAAAATCTGATGGTAGTTTAATGTCGGCTACTTTTTGCAGCCTTTCCTTGCTTGGTGTTCTGTAATCCATAAAGGAATATAGAGCAACAGCAAATATACAAAGTGAGAAAAGGAAGGTTCGATTGATTTGTTGACTTAGTTTCCCAGTTAATTTATCTGATTTTACTAGCCAATTATTAAAAGGAAGATATAACAAATACAGCAGCCCACCGAAAAGTATAGTGGCAATAATTACTATAATTATAAAAAATGCGATTAACATTTCCGTTTTGGTCGTATTTTACAATTATTGCAGCCTAATCCTTGGACTGTGTCTCGACAGCCCCATCAAAAGCAAATAATTGTGATCCAAAATTTAGAATACTCAACTTATTAGTGGATATAAATCCTAAGCTAGGCTTGAAAAATCGCTTCACTACTCATCAATCCGCAAAACCAACCCCTTCAAATAACTACCCTCAGGATGAAACGCATTGACCGGATGGTCAGGGCCTTGCGATAACTGGTGCAGGACGCGCGCCTTGCGGCCCACTTCCATGCAGGCGGCCACCACGGTATTGTAAAATAAGTCCCGGTCCAATACTTGTTGTCCTGCATGGCCAGGTACCTCGCCGACACGCGACCTGATAGGTGTTACGCAGCGTGGAGCATTTTTTCAGGCGGAAATTGGGTTTACCTGAATTTGGCCTCCAATTGCTTTCAAGACTTTCATCATCGTCTCAAACTGAGGTTTGGCTCCATCAGACAGGGCTTTGTTCAAACTTGGTCTGCTTAATCCGGTCTCTTCCGAAATTTTGCTCATTCCTATCGCCTTCGCTATATGTCCTATTGCATTGATTACATCGGCGTTATCTCCTTCTTCTAAAACAGTATTGAGATATTCGGCAATCATTTCTTTGCTGTCCAGATAATCAGCTATGTCAAATTTTGAAGTTCCCATGTTTTTATTTACTCAATTTTTTCCAGATTTCTTTTGCTTTTGCAATGTCTTTTTGTTGAGTTGACTTATCTCCACCAACCAGCAAAACGATTACTTTTCCATTCTTTTCAATAAAGTAAACGCGATAACCTTTTGCAAAATTTACTCGCAATTCTCTAATTCCGTCACCAACAGATTTGCAATCTCCAAAATGGCCGTCGTTTTCTATTTTCTGAATTCTAAACAAAATTTTTGCCTTAGCTTTTAAGTCTTTCAGTCTTCTCAGCCATTTATCAAATTCAGTTGTCTTTTCAATAAAGAACATAAGGAGTGCATCTACATCAATAACGCAATATCCGGATCAGTCATCAATCCTCAAAACCAACCCTTTCAAATAACTACCCTCAGGATGAAAGGCATTGACCGGATGGTCGGGGCCTTGCGATAACTGGTGCAGGACGCGCGCCTTGCGGCCCACTTCCATGCAGGCGGCCACCACGGTATTGTAAAATAGATCCCGGTCAACTACCTGCGAACAGGAAAAGGTAAAGAGCAGCCCGCCGGGTTTCACTTTCTTGATTCCTTCGATATTGAGCCTTTTGTAGCCCTGCACGGCCCGGTGCCGGGCCGACATGCTCTTGGCGAAAGCGGGAGGGTCAAGCACCACGATGTCGTAGCTCGTGTCCTGCAATTTGAAATAAGCCATGGTATCCTCAGCTACGGAATGATGGCGCTCCGAATGCTCGTTGAGCGCCACGTTTTCGTCGGCCAGAGCAATGGCCCGGCCCGAGGCGTCGAGCGAAACGACCGATGATGCTCCCGCATCCAGCGCGTACACCGAGAAGCCGCCGGAATAGCTGAACGTGTTGAGTACCGATTTTCCGGGAGCGTAGCGCGCCAGCAGTTGCCGATTTTCGCGCTGGTCGAGAAAGAACCCCGTCTTCTGACCCTTGACCCAATCCACCAGAAAAGCGTTGCCGTTTTCCGTAATGCGGTGGGGCGTTTCGCTCTCCCCGAACAGGTAACCATCGGCAAAGTCGGAAGCATACTTGCCGGGCAGCGTCTGGCGGCTCTTGTTATAGACTGCTTTCAGTTCATCGCCCATCACTTTTTGCAGCGCCTGAGCGATATCGTCGAGGCAGCGGTGCATTCCGATGGTATGCGCCTGTACTACCGCCACGCCATTGTAAACATCCACGATCAGGCCGGGAAGTCCGTCGCCCTCACCATGTACCAGGCGGTAGGAATCAGTGTCGCCCAGAAATAACGCTTTCCGGGTATCGTAAGCATTGCCCAGGCGGCTGACCCAGAAATCTACATCGATGTCTTCCTGCTCGTAGGTCAGGATCCTGACCATGATGCTGCCGTCGTGGTAATGGCCCCGCGCCAAAAATTCCATATTACGGTTCAGGACATCCACGAGGTCGCCATCCTGTGGCTCGCCGTCCTGACGGGAGATGGCCCCGGAAAAAACCCAGGGGTGACGCCGTTCCACGGCCTGTTCGCGGCCTTTCTGCAGGTAAAGATTAGCAGAAATTTTATTAGCTAGAGTAGACAAAATGCAGTACGTTTTTTTGATAAAATGGCATTAATCGGGTTTCAATTTTGTATCATTGCCACAATTTTACGCAATTTTTAACCCTAAAAATATTAAACATGGATTACAACCGCCGTTTATTCCTGAAAGCTGCCGGATTTGCCTCACTGGGCGCCGTGGCCTATCCTCTCTTATCCTGCGACAGTGGCGGAGACAACACTTCCGATAGCGACAGCACGGCCCTGGCGGGTACTGGCGCGGTCACCAAAATCGACAATTTCGGCATTCAGCTATACAGCGTCCGTGACATCATTGGGAAGGACCCTAAGGGTGTTTTGAAGCAAATCGCCGATCTGGGCTACAAGGAGATCGAAAGCTACCAGGGCGATCAGGGTGTTTTCTGGGGAATGACCCCAAAAGAATTCAAAGCCTATCTGGATGAATTAGGCATGAAAATCGTCAGCACCCACGCTGATACTACCAAGGATCTGGAAAAACTGGCCGGCGAGTGCGCCGAGGCCGGACTCACCTACGTGCTGCAACCCTACATTGGCCCGCAAAAAACCATTGATGAATGGAAAAAACGCGCCGAGGAATTCAATCAGCGCGGCGAGATCTGCAACAAGGCCGGTGTGAGGTTCGGCTACCACAACCACGATTATTCCTTCAAAGAGCTGGATGGACAGATACCCCAGGAGATTCTGCTCGACAATACCGACCCAGCCAAAGTGATGTACGAACTCGACATGTGCTGGATCGCCGCGGCTAACAAAGACATTGAACCGCACCTCCAAAAGTACGCCGGACGCTACGATCTATGCCACGTTAAGGATTTCCAGCGCGAACCTGAATTTCACCAGACCGACCTGGGTAAGGGGGTGATCGACTACGCCAAAGTACTTAAAGTAGCTCAGGAAACGGGAATGAAACACTTTATCGTGGAGCAGGAAGAGTATCCCGAATCCGTGATGGCCAGTATGGCGCATGATGCGGATTATATGAAAGCGTTAGTTATTTAATGTCGGAATTGGTGAATGTCGGAGTTAAACTATTCACTGATTCCGACATTCACTAAATCTCAATTAATTCCCGTCATCTGCTTCCGGGCGAATCCGCAGAAGCCGCTGTAACCACGTCTGTTGGTCGGCGGCTTCTTTCGTTTTTTCGGCTTCGCTGAATTTGAAATTGGCCAGCGGCCGCAGGTCCGGTTGTCCGGCGTTGACCCAGCAGGTGTACCACATGTCGCTCACCAACTGGACGGAAGCCTTCATTTGTCGCTCGACCTGGCCATCCAGGGCCTGGTTGTACTTGGCGGTGAATTCGTCGGAGTAGGTGCGAACCATCACCTTGTTCCTTTCCATGTATGTGAATTTCCGGTCCGCTTTAAAGTCTTGACTGAGTTCTTTTTCGATCTGAAGCACGGAATCGCAGGCGGCATGAGCCTGGGCCACCGCACCCCAAATCGCGCGGGCGGGGCTGTCGAGGTAGTTGGCGGCACCCATCCACATTTCATAGTCGTCAGCGTATTTCTCAGGAATTCTCGATTCCCAGAAAGCGTGGATACCTTCCTGTCCGGTCAATTGCCCATTGTAATTCCGGGTAGTGTGCAGAGGCACGTTGGCGTCAGCGATATAGTGCCCCAAATCCGCCGAGATACGCAGGATTTTGGCCGGATTCTTTTCCCGTAGCGCTTCGGTAAGTTGGAAAACTGCGGTCTGCACATACCAGGGCACGATACCGTGCTTTCGCAGGCTGTCCTCGCCGATTTTTTCACGAGCTTGATTCCAGTAAAGCGGGAGCGAGTCAAGTGCACTTTCACCGTACACATCCAGGTCGATGAAATGTCGCTCCGCCTCGCCCAATACAGCATAGCGGCGGCGATCAGGGTTGACCGCATTTTCTGAAATGAAGTCAATGTTTTTCTTGTAAAAAAACTGCATCTCCGGTGGCAGACGGTAGACGGCCAGGCGGTTGATTCGTTTGTGCGCCCAAAAGCCCCATTCGGGCTCCGAGGCCGTAATCCGAGCCTGCAACGAGCCAAAAGTGATCAGTAAGAACAGAGGGAATGCCGAAATCTTCACCATTTATAAGAAAAGTGCAGCCAGTGGCCAATTTCTAATACCAATTGATAATCTGATTTTTCCAAATAATAGTTGGCAAAATGTACAATTGGTTGAACAAGATATTGCGTTTTATTATTTTTGCACACATTATTAATAAATAATATTTAAATAATACAAAAATAGCAAACTAATTGTAATTTTGCGGTGTTGTTTACATATCATCGCAAACTCGAAATTTTACTATTGAAATATGAAACCCAGGAATAAAACATTTGGCTACTTACTACCGGTCTTTATTCTGGCAGTATTTATGCTCGTGATCTATGGTGCTTACACCCCGCACCAGCAAGCCGAAATGCAGCGAATTGTCTGCATTAAATTTAAGGCGGACACCCCTGCCGCCGAGATCGACAAGCACATGAAGGAGTTCGCGAACCTTCGCCGGCAAATTCCCGCCATTGTGGGCTATACGGGCGGAAAAGTACTGGACGACGAAAATACTGCCCAGGATTTCGACGTAGTACACTACCTTACCTTCCGCAACGAGGCGGGCATCGAAACCTACAACAAGCATCCCAGGCACAAGGAGTTTATCGAGAGCAACAGTCCATATTGGGACAAAGTACTGGAATTGAATTCTGATATTGAGAAATAAAGAAGTACCTAAGGACAAGAGTGAGGGCGAACCACAGTGAATGGGTTCGCCCTTTTACGTATCAGAATGTAACATCCGATTACCGCCTACCACTCGATCTTTTCCTTACCGACCTTGGTCAGGTACTCGTTCGTTTGGCTGAAATGCTTGCTGCCAAACCAGCCTCCCCATTTGGCCGCCAAGGGCGACGGGTGTTTTGCTTTCAGGACATGGTGCTTCGACTCATCGATGATGCTGCCTTTGTCCTGAGCATACTTGCCCCACAGCAGGAATACAATGTTCTCTTTTTCATCGTTTATTCGCTGGATGACGGCGTCGGTGAAAGTTTCCCACCCTTTTTTCTGGTGCGAACCGGCCTCGCCGGCTCTTACCGTCAGTGTGGAATTGAGGAGTAAAATGCCCTGGTCGGCCCACCGCTGCAAGTTGCCCGACACAGGGATCGGCACTCCGGTATCCTCATGTACTTCCTTGAAAATATTGAGCAGCGAAGGCGGCTTGGGAATACCATCGTTTACCGAAAAGCACAGTCCGTTGGCCTGTCCCGGCCCGTGGTAGGGGTCCTGACCCAGAATCACCACTTTACAGGCGTCGAAAGGACAGGAGTCAAAGGCATTAAAAATCAGTTTGCCGGGAGGGTAAACGGTTTGGGTCTTGTATTCCTGCTTCACGAATTCGATCAGTTCCTCAAAATAAGGCTTATCGAATTCTTCATGCAATTTTTCTTTCCAGGATTCTTCAATGGCAACGTCCATAGTATATCGAGTTTTAGGAATTATATTAGTGGTTCATTTGTATTTGTAAACAGCGATCAGCTATTTTCGTTTTATCAAACAATCCTGCCGGGCCATGTTTTCAGAAGTGACAGAGGGCGTAAAAGTGTCGGTTCTCACCGAGTACCAGCCGGGTTATTCCAATCCGCGCCAGTCGCATTTTGTTTTTACCTACAAGATAATTATTGAAAACCACAGCGAACACACGGTGCAACTCCTGCGCCGACGTTGGCTCATTCACGACTCTAATGGTGTCGTGCGCGAAGTGGAGGGCGAAGGCGTCATCGGCCAGCAGCCCGTTTTGGAGCCCGGCGAGATTCACGAATACGTTTCGGGCTGTAATTTGCGGACTAACCTTGGGAAAATGGGCGGAACCTACCTCATGGAGCGCATCTTTGATGGTCATCATTTTCAGGTCGTTATTCCTGAGTTCACGATGATTGTACCGTATCTGTTGAATTGATGTTGATTTGCCGCGCGGGGCGTCCCGTGGTGGCATGGGTGTTTGGAAAAAGATAGTTGACTATTCATTGCCTACCCTTTGCCTGGTGTCAGCCCGGTACATTGACCTTCATTTTCTTTGGCCTCTCTTTTCTCTCATTTCCTTTGATAAAGCAATACCTGAAACACCTGCTGCGTGCGGGAAATGAACATTCTGTTCATTCGCCGTTCATTTATGATTTGTATACGCAGGTAATCAAGTCAAAAAACAATAAAAACGCCGATTTTCAAGAAATTGAAGTGGTCAGGAAAAGGCTGCTGCAAAGGAATGACGAAATCGAAATTCTTGATTTGGGAGCCGGTTCACGGCGTAATAAATCCAACCGCCGGAAGATTGGCGAGATTGCAAAGAACGCGGAGAAGCCGGCTCGCTTCGGTCAATTTTTCTATAAATTAAGCCAGTACCTCCAACCGGAATCAGTCCTTGAATTGGGTACTTCACTGGGCGTCACAACGGCCTATTTTGCCAAAGCGCTTCCCCAAACTACCATTACGACCATGGAGGGATGCCCGGAGACGGCCCGTCTGGCAGAGCAAAATTTTTCGGAGTTGGGGTTGGAAAACACCTCGGTAATTGTGGGTAACATCGACCACACTTTACCCGATTTTCTGAAAAAACATGACCAAAAGATTGGCTTGGCCTTCTTCGATGCCAATCACCGGTTTGAGCCGACCGTCCGGTACTTCAACGACACCCTGTCCTATGCGAGCGACGATTCTGTCTTTATTTTTGACGATATCTATTGGTCCAAAGAAATGACCGAAGCCTGGAAGCAAATCAAAGCGCACCCTGAGGTGACCGTCACGGTTGATCTATTCTGGGTCGGGCTGGTGTTTTTCAGGAAAGAACAGGCCAAAGAGGATTTCGTGCTTCGGTTTTAACTAATTTTATCCGCGCATTCCCGTTATTAATGTATTGAAAACCAAATGCGTGCCTTAGTTATGATGCGATGGAAACTTGGAGCGATCATCCTCACAGCAAGCCTGTGTGCTTTGGCGGGATGCAAAGAGCAGGATAAAGTAGTGGCGGGTGATGAACTTGCGTCCTTTGACCTTATCCAAGATCGTATTTTTACACCTACCTGCGCCACGGCGGGTTGCCACGCTTCCGAGCATGATAACAACTTCAAAGAGCATGGTTTGGTACTGGCCAAGGGGAAATCCTACGTCAATCTAATCAATATTCTTTCGCGTCAACCCGACGCCAAAGCTGAGAATTTGAGACGGGTGAAGCCCTACAATTCCAACGAAAGCCTGCTTTACCACAAATTGAACTGGGATGCTACACACCACAGTGGCAAACAGTACGGCCTGCCGATGCCTTTGGGTGGCAACCCGCTGAGTGTAGGCCAGATCGAATTCGTACGACGTTGGATCGAGGCAGGCGCTCCCGATAAGGGTAGCGTGGTGGACACTACCCTGCTGAACGACAAGACGCCAAGCTACGTGGCCATTTTCGACGGCCTGAAACCGCCCGCTGTTGGCGAAGGGTTTCAGATGAAACTGGGACCGTTTACCGTAAGCCCCAATTTCGAGCGGGAAATGTTTTCACGACAGATAGTCGGGAACAACGTGGATCAGTACGTCAATCGGGTGCAGGTGCTGATGCGGCCCGGCAGCCATCATTTCATTTTGTACGACTTTAACAACAAAAGTGCGTTACCGCCCCTGAATACGGTCCGGGATATCCGGAATCCTGACGGCACTACAAACTTTGCGACCCTGCTTTCAATGCAGAATCACGTTTTCTGGGCGGGCACCCAAACGCAGGTCCATGACTATTACCTGCCCGAAGGTACCGCCTTGTTACTACCCGCCGGAGCGTCGTTTGACATGAATTCGCACTACGTTAACAAAACCGCCCAACCGGAAACGGGGGAGGTGCATGTGAACCTCTACACTTTGCCTGAGAATCAGGTAAAACACGTCGTACAGGCACTGAATCTTGGAAATGAGAGCTTTACGCTTCCCCCGGGTAAAACGACGGTTGCCACCAAAACCTTTACTTTTAAGAAGCCGACTACGGTCCTGATGCTCACCTCGCATACCCACAAGCTGGGGGAGAAGTTCATCATCAGAATAAAGGGAGGCACCCGGGATGGTGAGGTAGTTTACGAAAGTACCGATTGGGAACATCCACTTATCAAAAATTTCCCTGTGCCCATTCAACTCCTGGCGGGTCAAGGCCTGACCTCGGAGATAACCTATACTAACAACACGAGCAAAACGATTCGATTCGGTCTGTTAAGTGAGGACGAAATGGGAATTATTTTCGGGTACTTTTACGAGTAGGGCAGTCGGCCATCGGTTTTTGGCAGTCGGCTCTTCTAGTTTCGCAGTCAGAACAAATTTGCAATTAAGTATTATAAAAAAAGGGCTTCCGAGAATCGGAAGCCCTTTTTGTTGAGAAGTCGATGGCTGACAGCCCTTTACTTCGCGATGTCCACCTGCACGCGGTTGCCTTTGATGGTGTTGCCATCCATGGCGCGGATCACTACGCGCGAATCGCGCTCGGGAACGTCCACATAGGTGTAGTTATCATAGATTTCGATCGCACCAATGTCGCGTCCTGCGATACCGGACTCACCGGCAATGGCACCCACAAAGTCACGGGGAGCGATGCGGTCTTGATGGCCGACATTGAAATACAAACGTGACATTCCTTCTTCTACCGGACCAGGTGCAGCCTTTTCACGGCGTGGGCCCCGATCGTCGCCTCCGGCGCGTGGACCACGGTCTCCCCGGTCACGGCCGAAACGTCCGCCGCGATCGTCGCGGCTTTCGAAGCGTGAACCACGGTCACCCCGGTCGCGACCGAAGCGTCCTCCTCTGTCGCCACGATCCCGGTCGCGTCCACGACGGTCGTCGCGATCACCCCGGTCAGCACGGCGTTCCTCCCAGGCCAGGTTGGCATCGGCATACTCGTTTTTCTCCACGC
The DNA here is from genome assembly GCF_014651615.1 of Persicitalea jodogahamensis. Taxonomy (GTDB): domain Bacteria; phylum Bacteroidota; class Bacteroidia; order Cytophagales; family Spirosomataceae; genus Persicitalea; species Persicitalea jodogahamensis. The sequence goes on from NZ_BMXF01000001.1 coordinate 2,325,062, forward strand.
CCAACAGTTGTTGCGTCATGGCAGCTACGATCTGCTCAGTCGAGAAACCGCTATGGTGCAGTTGCTCCAGTACGTCATCGTACAGGTTGTCTTTATTTTTATCGTTCTGGCGGATAGCCTCGGCCATGGTTTCTACGAAACGGGCTTTACGCACACCCACGATATCTTCGTAGGAAGGAATCACGCCTTTCTCAATCTTCACCTTCGTGAAGTTCTCGATCTGGCGGATGCGGTTGCGCTCATCACGGGCGACCAGCGAAAATGCTTTGCCCGCCAGACCGGCGCGGCCTGTCCGGCCGATGCGGTGAACGTAGTATTCTTCATCCAGCGGAATGTCGTAGTTGATCACGGCGTCCAGCCCGCTCACGTCGATGCCACGAGCGGCTACGTCGGTACCTACCAGAATGGTCGTGATGCCAGACTTAAACTTGCTCATCACGTTGGTCCGCTGCTGCTGCCGCAGATCGCCGTGGATGCCTTCGGCGGCATAGCCGCGGGCTTGCATTTGCTCTACGATTTCGTCCACCTTGCGTTTGGTATTGCAGAATACCAGCAGCGACTGAATGTTGTACATATCAATCAGGCGCGTCATCACTTCCAGCTTGCCCTGCGGCTTTACTTCATAACAAAGCTGCTCGATATTGTCGTTGGTAAGCTCGTTACGCACGACTTTGATCATGACGGGGTCATCCAGGAAGCGCTTGGTGATGCTCAGGATTGGCTTCGACATCGTAGCCGAGAACAAAATCGTTTGCTTGTCTGCCGGCATATCCACCAGGATGCTTTCAATATCCTCCCGGAAACCCATGTCCAGCATTTCGTCAGCTTCGTCAAGTACCATCATGCGCACCTCGCTGAAATCCAGCGTGCGGCGTTGCATGTGGTCCATCACGCGGCCCGGCGTACCCACCACAATCTGCACACCTTTCTTCAGGGAGCGAATCTGGCGTTCGATAGAATCGCCACCGTAGATGGCCTCGATGCGTATGCCGCGCTTGTATTTGGCCAGCCGGCCGATTTCCTGCGAAACCTGAACGGCCAATTCGCGAGTGGGGCAAAGCACAAGCACCTGCACGGCATTGCTGCGGGCATCAATCATTTCCAGGGCGGGAATACCAAAAGCGGCAGTTTTACCCGTACCTGTCTGTGCTTGTCCGATCACGTCGTACCCTTCCATAACGGGCGGAATAGCTTCGGCCTGAATAGGCGAGGGGTCTGTAAAGCCCATTTCCTCCACGGCCCGCATGATGTCATCGGAAAGACCCAGCGCGGCAAAACCCGACTTGGGGGCTTCCTCCAGTACTTCTTCCTCCTCATCGGCATCGAAATCTACCTCCGGCTGCGCCATTTCAATTTCTTCCTCTTTCACTGCAACTACCTTCTTTTTAGTAGTTGGCTTCTTTTCTTCGGCCACCGGCTCGTTTTCAGAAGAATTTATCATCTCGTCGGTTTCAGCAACCGCTGTTACTTTTTTCTTGGCTTTGGGTTTCTTTTCTTCCGCCACGATCTCATTTTCAGGAGATACTTCGGCTTCAACGGCTTCCACCGAAGCCACTTTCTTCTTGGCTTTCGGTTTCTTCTCCGTTACAATCTGGTCGTCCGGGACGTTTGCCTCAACTACCAGTACTTCTTCATTTTCTATTAATTCCATTATTTTGTTGTTTTTCTTTTTTTTGAAATTTGGGTTTTTGTTTGGCTGTTTAGAGATTTGGGGTGTGCGCAAATATCTAAAAGCTAGATATTTAGCATTTCCTCTAAAACGTCTTACACAGCTAAACGCCTAAACGATTTTTGCACTTGCATTTCGAAAAGCCGAAAACACAATGCATAAAACATTATCCTCGCGTTCGGAAAAGCCGAAACGTCGGACTATGCCCGGTTAAGAGCGTACTTGTTACTTGACAAAAAGGGATTTTGCGCAAAGCCCACACAATACATCCGTGTGGCTCTGCGAGACTTTATCGGAAGGACCAACCTTATACTTGATGGTTGGTGGCATATTCTGGTGCCTGACCCGGACTGAAGCAGAGAAGTGAACGGATGTTCGTTCAATTATGACGCAAAAGTAAGAATTCTTTTTCAATAAAAAATTCTTTTGTCAAAAAAGAATTGCAATTTTTTTAGAAGCCACAAAAAAAGGCGGCCTCCAAATATTCGCTGGAAGCCGCCTGACTATGTTTTCGGTAAAAATTATAAATCGGCCGAACTGTACGAATCCAATACTTCGTGAACATCCGTGTAGGGCAAATCAAACGCGTCCGACACGCCTTGGTAAACTACCTGCCCATTGATGATGTTCAAACCTTTCATGAGTTCTTCGCTCTTGGTGCAGGCCAGCTGCCAGCCCAGATTTGCCAGTTGCAGGGCGTAGGGTAGGGTGGAGTTGGTCAAAGCCAGCGTGGATGTGTAAGGTACCGCCCCCGGCATATTTGCCACACAATAGTGGACAACCTCATCCACCACATAGGTAGGGTCCTGGTGCGTGGTAGCGTGGGAGGTTTCGAAGCAACCGCCCTGATCAATGGCGACATCGACCATCACGGTTCCGGGGCGCATCAATTTGAGCATGTCCTTCGTGATCAATGAAGGCGCCTTGGCACCGGGGATCAACACACCGCCAATAATAATGTCAGAATGCTGGATATGGCGGCGGATGTTATACTCATTGGACATGACGGTATCCACATTGGCAGGCATGATGTCTTCCAGGTAGCGGAGGCGTGGCAGGCTGATGTCCATGATCGTGACATGGGCTCCGAGTCCGGCGGCCATCTTGGCTGCTTCTGTACCGACAATCCCACCGCCCAGCACCAGCACGTCGGCGGGCTTTACGCCAGCGACACCTCCCAGCAGAATGCCGCGTCCGCCCATCGGTTTTTCCAGGTACTTGGCTCCTTCCTGAATGGCCATCCGCCCGGCTACTTCGCTCATCGGCACCAGCAACGGCAAACTACGGTCGGCGCGCTCCACGGTTTCATACGCCAGGCAAACGGCTTTACGCTCGATCATGGCGTGGGTTAGCTCCTCAGATGAAGCAAAGTGGAAATAGGTAAACAGCAATTGATTCTCCTTAATGAGCGGATACTCACGGGCGATCGGCTCCTTTACCTTCACAATCATATCAGCGATCGCGTACACTTCCTCGATGGTGTCCAGCAATTCTGCGCCGGCTTCCATGTACTCTTCGTTGGAAAATCCGCTGCCTTTACCCGCGTCTTTTTGCACATAAATCGTATGTCCGTGCCGACGGAATTCGGTAACGCCCGCCGGGGTGACGGCGACGCGGTTTTCATTATTCTTAATTTCACTGGGTACGCCGATGATCATTGAAGCGATGGGTTGTGACGGGTTCACCCGTACGGTGATGAGTAAAGGAATTTGATTTTGCCTTGCAAAACTACCATGCTCAGGAATTTAATCTTACAGACACCATATTTGCAGGAAATAAAACTATATTTCCGTAGTTTGAACGAAAGGATTTCGTCGAAACATTGTTTTTTGTTCTGAAAACAAAAAAATTTTCTGCCGATGGCACTCGACACTACTGACTTATCCATCCTGAATAAGCTGCAGGCCAACGCGCAGCTGACCACAAAGGAAATAGCCGCAGCCGTGAACCTTTCAGTCACCCCCGTGCACGACCGGATCCGCAAGCTGGAACGGGCGGGCTACATCGAGCGCTATGTGGCGCTGCTGAACCGAAAAAAATTGGGGAAATCGCTGGTCGTGTACTGCAACGTGACGCTGGACAAGCAGCGCAAAGAGAGTTTCGAGGAATTCAACGCCGCCGTATCCCGGCTTCCCGAGGTACTTGAATGCAGTGTGGTGTCAGGTAGTTTCGATTATCTGCTCAAAGTAATTGCCAATGACGTGGAGGCCTACAATGCATTCTACCAGCAAAACCTTTCGGTACTTCAGAGTGTGCTGCACATCAGCAGTTTTTTCGTGATGTCGGAGGTGAAAAGTACAACGGAGATACCGATCTGAGCACCCTCTTGAATAAGTGATGGATTGTTATTTTCGCCAGTAGACTCCTATTCTTTCATCGCCTGGCGTCCCGACCCCGTGGTAAAAACTTCCCCGTGCGTTCCTTTAATTACCATCCTTAATATAGGCGGTGTGATTTTGAAGAAACCCAGGGCCATTTCCGAAAGTACTTCCCGGCCAAAAAGGTTTTGGACAGTTCGACCGATTTTCAGGCGCAGGGCGAATTCTTTCTGCCAGGCGTGCTGGTAGGTAGTTTCCAGGAGTTTCCGGGAACGATGCTCCAAAAAGTACCTTGTTGTCTCCCTCGCTACCATACTTCCTGCCCGAATGGCCATTGCCATCCCGTTGCCGCAGAGGGGCGTGATCAGCCCCGCGCTGTCGCCGGCCATCAGAATGTGGTTTTCTACGGCGTTTTTTGAGGCAAAAGAAACTTCGTTGATGACCTCAGGCTTGTCGTAAAGGAATTCGGCGGAGTCGAAAATATGCTTCAAATGTGGATTGCGGCTCAGAATGTGCCTTTCCATGTCAGGAATGCTGCCCGATTCTTTCAGATTTGATCTTTCTGTAAGGTAACAAAGGCAGTACTTGTCGTCCTCGATGGCCGACATGCCGCAGTAGCCATTCCTGAAATTATGCAGTGAAATGAGGTCTTTGGCAAAATTTCCTTTGATATGGTACTTCACACCGACATAAGGGGACTCTTTGTTCATAAAATCACGATTCATCTGCTTGTCGAGCCGGGTACGCTTGCCGAAAGCACCAATGACTATTTCGGCTTCAATCTGCACCGAATCCGAGGTTTCAATGTCAAAGTGATCGTCTGCCCATTTGACATCCTGAACGATGGTATTTAACTGGAAATCAACACCAGATTCTAAGGACAGTTCATACAGCGCGTTGTCCAGTGTGTAGCGGCTGATGCCGAACCCGCCCATATCCAGGCTGGTATCCAGAATGGATCCTTTTGGTGAAGTGAACCGGAAATTGGCAATGTGCGCTGCACCCAGAGAATCAAGGTTCAGTCCCAGATTTTCTAAATACGGCCGCACTTCGTTGGATACATACTCCCCACAGACTTTGTGATGCGGGTAAGCTTTCCGCTCGATCAGTAAAGTTTTGATTCCCAGCCTGGCCAACTCGATGCTACTCACCAACCCGGCCAGTCCTCCGCCTATAATCACGACCGGATATGTCATAGTCATTCAGCTGATTTAGTTTATTTGCTCAGGCATAGAATTCAAAACTTCTTTCAATTGTTCAAACATCACAGTCACAATTTCACGACCTTTGCATCAAATCAGCTCTGCGCCCTCTGCGAATTATTAGCCGCTCCGGCGTACCGGCTCTCTGCGGTTAAAAAATGAACAAAAACTACAAAGACGGTCTCAACCTCCTCTCGAAAGTAACGCCCAAAAAAGCCTGGAACGCTATGCAGGTGCTGGGTAGCTACTTTTATTCCAAAGTATCGGGAAAGGCCGCTCACCACGGAATGCCCATCGCCATCAGCTTTGAGCCGACGACTTCCTGCAATCTCCGCTGCCCCGAATGTCCGAGCGGATTGCGCTCTTTCACCCGGCCTACGGGCATGATGGAAGCCGATCTGTACAGGAAAACCATCGATGAACTGGCTGATACCCTGCTTTATTTGATCTTTTACTTTCAGGGCGAGCCCTACCTGCATCCCTCTTTCATCGAACTGGTCAAGTACGCCCACGACAAAGGGATTTACACCGCTACTTCCACCAACGCTCACTTCCTGAACGACGAAAAAGCCCGGCAGACCGTCGAATCGGGTCTTGATCGTTTGATTATTTCCATTGACGGTACTTCCCAGGAGGTCTACCAGCAGTACCGGATTGGTGGAAAGCTGGAAAAGGTACTGGAAGGTACGCGGAATATCATCAAATGGAAAAAGGAACTCGGGTCCAGTACGCCGCACGTGATCTTTCAGTTTCTGGTGGTGAAACCCAATGAACACCAGATTGCGGAGGTTCAGCAATTGGCTAAGGAGCTGGGCGTAGACGAGGTGGGCTTGAAAACGGCCCAAATCTACGACTATGAACAGGGGTCTGATCTGATGCCGACCATCGATAAGTACTCACGCTACGAAAAAACGGGTGACCGCTATACGATCAAAAACGAATTCGTGGACCATTGCTGGAAGATGTGGCACTCCTGCGTGATCACCTGGGACGGTTTGGTAGTTCCCTGCTGCTTTGACAAAGATGCGCACCACCGGCTGGGCGACATGAAACGACAAACCTTCCGCGAACTTTGGCGCGGCGAACCCTACCGCGAATTCCGGCAGACGCTGATTCGATCGCGCTCCGAAATAGAGATGTGCAAGAACTGCACGGAGGGTACCAAGGTTTGGGCGTGAAACATTCCCGGGTTTCTACCCAATATATGTTGAATGTCAAAAAAATCCCACAGATAAGCCGCTAACAGACAAGATGTAAGATTTTTGACTGAAAACTCCGTGGAACATTTCTTGGGTAATTGCCACGAATAGCGGAAATTTGGGGCAGGTAACAAATAAAGACAATGGGTAAAGTAATTGCAATTGCGAATCAAAAGGGAGGCGTTGGCAAAACCACCACGGCCATCAACCTGGCGGCCAGCCTGGCCGCCCTGGAATTCAGAACACTCATCGTGGACGCCGACCCACAGGCTAACTCCACCTCGGGATTGGGCTTTAACCCCAAGGAGATTGAATACAGCATTTACGAGTGCATGGTCGAGGGTATCCGCACCCGGGATATCCTGATTCAAACCGATTTTCCGAATCTTGACCTGCTGCCTTCGCACATCGATCTGGTGGGGGCGGAAATCGAAATGATCAATATCAAGAACCGGGAGGACCGGATGAAGGATGCGCTTGAAGACATCCGCGACGACTACGATTTCCTGATTATAGATTGCTCGCCATCACTGGGCCTGATCACGATCAACTGCCTGACAGCTGCCGATTCGGTTATCATACCGGTGCAATGCGAGTACTTTGCTCTGGAAGGGTTGGGCAAGTTGCTCAATACGATTACCATTATCCAGTCCCGATTGAATACCAATCTTGCCATCGAGGGCATTTTGCTGACCATGTATGATCTGCGGCTGCGGCTTTCCAATCAGGTGGTCAACGAAGTCACTACGCATTTCCAGACGATGGTCTTCGATACCATCATTCCCCGCAACGTCCGTTTGAGCGAATCGCCCAGTTATGGCGTTCCCGTTTTGGCGCAGGATGCTGATAGCAAAGGGGCGATCAGCTACTTAAACCTGGCGCGGGAGATATTAACCAAGAATGGTTATCTGTCTCATGATCAGCCCGTAGGAGTGGTTTAGGTAAAGTGGAAGTGGGGACATTTAACAATAAATTTTGTGCAGAATGGAAAATTCCAGTAAAAATAAAAGAATGACCGGCCTGGGACGTGGCCTCGGGGCCCTCTTGCAGGATTCCGATTCGGTGAATGCCAATAAGCCCTCTGGCCGCACGCCGCCCTACGAAACGATCAGTTCGATGAACGAGATCGACGTGAATTTTATAGAGGCGAACCCGTACCAGCCACGCTCCAATTTCGATCAGGAGGCTTTGCAGGAACTGGCCGATTCAATTAAGGTTCAGGGTATTATCCAGCCCATTACGGTTAGGCAACTCGGCCGGGACAAGTACCAGCTTATTTCGGGCGAAAGACGTCTTCAGGCTTCCAAGTCCATCGGAATGCAGCGCATTCCAGCCTATATCCGTACGGCCGACGACCAGCAGATGCTGGAAATGGCGCTGATCGAGAACATTCAGCGCGAAAACCTGAATGCCATCGAAATAGCGCTCAGCTACCAGCGGTTGATTCACGAGTGCAACTTAAAGCAGGAAGAACTCGGTGACCGTGTGGGGAAGAATCGTACGACGGTCAATAACTACATTCGACTGCTCAAACTACCCCCGACCATCCAGGCCGCCCTGCGCGACAATCAAATCAGCATGGGGCATGCCCGCGCTTTAATCACGATCGACGATCTGGTCAGTCAGTTAAAAATATTTAAAAAGACCATTGAGGAGGGGTGGTCGGTGCGGAAAGTAGAGGAAGAAGTACGTAAATTGTCGCTTGTTCCTCCAACCGATGAAAACAATCGCCGGATTCAAACAATCAAACAGGAAATCAGGTCGTTACAATTTCGACTTTCCTCCTATTTCGGGTCGAAGGTGAGCATCAAGAGTGACGATAACCACAAAGGCGAAATCAAAATCCCCTTTACGTCGCAGGAGGAGCTGGATCGGATATTGGGTAGTTTGGATTTAGAGAAAAAGGCTTGAAAGGAAAAATTTGGATCGCCGTGATAATGCTGCTGTCGTTGACTGCCCAAGCGCAGGTAACGAGGCCAGATAGTTTGCCGAGTGCTGAGGCTGTCAAATCAGTGGCAGATACGCTACGCCCGGTCATAAAAGGAGTGCTGCGCCCCGATGAGTTGGCAAAGCTTGAAAACGCCGAGGACAGTATCCCCGTCACAATCATGACCGATCCCGGCCTTCCTGTTCCCAGGAAAGCGGCCATCTATTCCCTGATTCTGCCCAGCCTGGGGCAAATCTACAACCGCGATTACTGGAAACTACCCTTTGTATTTGCAGGAATAGGTGGCGCAGGGTATATGATCCATTGGAACACAATCCGCTATCGCGACTATCTGAATCCTTACCTTGCAGCTTACGACAGTAAAGGGAATTTGCTGGGGGATAAATTTCCAGTGTACATTAGAGGCAGGGATGAAACCCTCGACCTGAGCATTGATCAGATCAAGCGCGGCAAAACGTTTTACCGCCGTTACCGTGAGTATGGATTCGTCATCATGGGCCTGGTGTACGCTCTTGCCGCAGTGGAAGCCAACGTAGCCGCCCATTTGAAGAACTTCAATGCCAATATGAACGAAGACCTCACCCTCAGGTTTGAACCCTCCAACGAACGAACGCTTCTCTCGCAGTCCGCACCCGGAATCAAGCTGGTGCTGGCATTTTAATATTTTTATAAGCCGAGCGAGTGCTAGCCAATTCTCAAAGCCATCCGCTCATTTAATCATTCTAAATTGAAAATTCTCCTAGTCGGTTACGGTAAAATGGGCAAAGCCATCGAGCAGATTGCTGTGGAACGGGGCCATACCATTGCCGGAAAAATAGACGTAAACAATCGGGGTGAAATGGAAGTGCTACCCTCCGAGGCGGTGGATGTCGCCATTGAATTCAGCGCTCCTGAAGCAGCCTATGCCAATATAAAGATGTGTCTGGAAAAAGGCTGGCCCGTGGTCAGCGGCACAACGGGCTGGCTCGAGTACAAATCAGAGATCGAGACACTAACGGCAGAAAAGGGTGGGGCGTTTTTCTACGCATCCAATTACAGCATCGGGGTCAACCTTTTCTTTCAATTGAACAAAGCTCTGGCCCGTTTGATGCGCGGTCAGGGATACGATTTGTCGATTACCGAGATCCACCATGTTCATAAGCTGGATGCGCCAAGCGGCACCGCGATTACGCTGGCAGAAGGGATCGAGTCCGAAAGGGAAGACATCAATGGATGGAGTCTGATGCCTGAAATGAAAGAGAACAGCGTGCCGATTACCTCAAAAAGGGAAGATGAAGTACCTGGAACCCACGTTGTGAACTACGATTCGGAGGTCGATACGATCCATATTTCGCATGTCGCACACAGCCGTAAAGGTTTCGCGCTGGGGGCCGTGATCTCGGCGGAGTGGCTGCACGGCAAAAAGGGCGTCTTCGGCATGGAGGATATGTTGGAAAAATTAAAATGATTACCACTATCCAATCTAGTCCGTATCTTTGCCCACCAGAACTCCTCATTGTCAATAATCCATTAACTAAATGGCTTTAAAAGAAGTTTATACCCCGCCTTCCTCGCGCTCCAAAAAGAAAAATAAATCGGCTTTCCGCGAATGGGTGGATTCCATCGTCTTTGCCGTTGTGGCTGCCACGCTTATTCGCTGGCTATTTATGGAAGCATTCACGATTCCGACCCCATCGATGGAAAACAGTCTGCTGGTGGGCGACTTTCTGTTTGTGAGCAAGCTGCACTACGGTACCCGCACGCCCAAAACGCCCCTGCAGGTGCCGCTCACGCACCAGACCATCTGGGGGACGGACATCCCTTCTTATCTGGATTGGATTCAATTGCCGCAATACCGATTGCCCGGATTTTCGGAGGTCAAGTCGGGCGATGTCGTGGTATTCAATTATCCGCCCGAGCTGCAGCATCCCACCGACCTGAAAACAAACTACATCAAGCGTTGCATCGGTACACCCGGCGACAAGCTGGAAGTAAGGGATGCGCAAGTGTTTCTCAACGGCAGTCCGATGGTCAACCCGCCGCGCATGGAGAGCGAGTACTTTGTTTCCACCACCACTGCAGTGAACGAGGATAAGGTTTTTCGCGAAAATGGCGTATCGGAATTTACCAGCTATACCGAAACCTATAATGATACGATTCCTGCGAATGACGAGTCGGGCTATATCGTTTACACGACGGCTGACATTGCAGGTAAGCTGAAAGAATATGATTTTGTTCGTGATATCCGACCCGTTGTGGCGCCCAAGGACATCAGCGAGCCCTCGCTGTATCCGTCCTCATCGCTGATAAAGTGGAACCGTGACAACTACGGCCCGATCACCGTGCCGAAAGAAGGCGTAACTGTGGCCATGACACCGGAAAACGTTGCTTTTTACGGTCCGGTTATTAAATATTACGAGGGCAACGAGAATGTAGTGCTGGCAGAAGACAAGGTGACGATCGACGGAAAGGTCATTGATGGCTACACCTTCAAGCAGGACTACTATTTTATGATGGGGGACAACCGCCATAACTCAGCCGACTCCCGCTACTGGGGTTTTGTGCCGATGGACCATATTGTGGGCAAAGCGGTTTTCGTGTGGATGTCTATCGACCCCAACCCGACGAGTGCCGCCAACAAAATACGCTGGAACCGGTTATTCAGGACGATCGACTAAGCACCGAATGACGGAGGATAAAATTGCGATTCTTGCTCTGGTACGCACGCCCGGCGTGGGTTCCGTCACGATTCGGCAGTTGATCAGTTATTGCGGCGGGGCCGAAAAGGTTCACCGCTCTGACTACAAAAAACTCATCAAGATTCCCGGAATCGGGGACAAGGTCGCTCGTAGCATTATCGCCAAACATGGCTGGTCCGATGCCGAGAAAGAATTTGAAAAATGTACCAAGAGCGGCATCAACCTGATTTTTTATACTGATCCGACTTACCCCAAAAGGCTCAAACCACTGTATGATTCGCCCGTGCTGCTTTACTCGCAGGGCGTAATTGACTACAATGCCGTGCGAACGGTAGGGATAGTCGGTACCCGGAAAGTTACCGACTACGGAAAGTCCGTAACCGAAACCATCATCAGAGATCTGGCCCCCTACCAGCCGCTGCTGGTGAGTGGCCTGGCCTATGGGGTCGACATCACCGCACATCGTGCCTGTCTGAAGAACGGCCTTCCCACCGTGGGCGTTATGGCCAGTGGGCTGGATGTGATTTATCCGGCTGCTCACAAACGAACCGCCGAGGAAATGCAGGCTACCGGCGGTCTGGTTACCGAAAATCCGCTGGGTACCAAGCCTGATTTTATGCGTTTTCCTGCCCGTAACCGCATCATCGCCGGACTTAGTGACGTGACGATTGTGGTGGAATCTGCCAAAAAAGGCGGAAGCCTGATTACCACGGAATATGCCCAAAACTACCATCGTGAAGTGTATGCCGTGCCGGGCAATGTGGGTAGTCTCTACTCCGAAGGCTGCAATCAACTGATTAAGAACAACAAGGCTAGCCTTTTTTTGTCAGTGGAGGAATTGGCGAAGGATCTGCAGTGGGTAGTGGGAAAGTCAGAACCCAAAGCTCCGTCGAAGTACGACAAACCCGAGGCGGAGCTGGTTTTTGAAGGCTTCACGCAGGATGAAGGCCAAGTCTTGGCCATGCTCAAAAAAGGAGGCGATATGCAGATTGACGAAATGAGCTGGCAGAGCGGAATCCATCTGGGGAAACTGGCCACGCTGCTGCTGAATCTGGAATTTCAGGGTATGGTAAGGTCTTTGCCGGGTAAGAAATACGCGCTCATTTAGCTGCCTATGATCGACTTCAAGAGAAGCACGCTGGAATTGATCGAAATGGGAGAGGGGCTAACCGTCGAGTTTAAGCGCACGATCGACAGCCCTTTCAAGATTGCAAGAACCCTGGCTTCCTTTGCGAATACATCCGGCGGCGTACTTTTAGTTGGTATTGCAGACAACCGCTCGACCGTCGGGATCAAATCGGAACTTCGTGAATTGCAGAAGCTGGAGCGGGCCTGTGGCGAACTGGTTGAAAAAGAATTGCTCGTTCGCTGCAAAACCGTCATGCTCGGGATGAGCAAAATTCTGCGCATCGAGATTGATGAAAGCGAGGAGAAGCCCCACTATGCCATCAATGAAAAGGGTGACCGCATTATCTACGTGCGCGCCAGGGACAAGTCGGTGCCTACCAACCGGCTGATGCTGCCCGGCGAAGGGGATGCCGCTACGGATAAGTTACTGGCTTCCCGTCCGGTAAAGAATCTCCTCAATCACCTGAAACACCATGATAGCATCACGGAAAAGGATTTCTCCAACCTGATCAACGTTTCGGTTAAGCGCGCCACGCGGCTTCTGCACGATTTGACGGAAAGAGGCATCATCCTGAAACGCGGCAGTGGAAAGGGCGCGTTGTACAGCCTGAAATTGGTGAAGTAGTTTCAAGGTCGTGTAAACCATTGTCTAGGTAAAGTTTTTTTCAAAATATTTGCCGCCTTTTCCAACCTTTTCTGCCAAAAGACGGTCTATCCACTAAAACCCAGGCGCGTTATGAAGAAAAGCATCTCCATTCTCTCTTTATTGCTGGTGTTCGGCCTGATCAGCTGCGACCCAGCCGTTGATCGAACCGTTGGCGGCCCGGAATTCGAGGGCACGGGCTACCGGGCGGTATACGCCACCGCCGAAGAAATCGCCAAAATAGAAACCCAGGCTCCCCGACCGCTGCGCCAGCCCGGCAAGATTTACGTGCAGGGCAACTACCTGTTCGTCAACGAGCAGGGGGAAGGCGTGCACGTGATCGACAATACAGACCCGGCCAAACCCCTTAAAATCTCTTTCCTGAAAATCCCCGGCAACAACGACATTGCCGCCAAGGGCCAATACCTCTATGCCGATAATGCCCGCGACCTGGTGGTCATAAATATTGCCGATCCTACCAGTGTCAAGTTGGTAAAACGAATTGAGAACGCAATCCCGTCGCAGGATTACCCTTCGCTGCAGCAGGTGTACTTTGAATGCCCGGACAGCAAGAAAGGCGTTATCATTGCCTGGGAAAAGGTTTCGATGGCTTCACCGCCTGCATGCTTTCGTTGAGGTAGGGGGTAGTAGCTAATGAATAACTTCTAAAAACTGGGTATAGATTATGAAAGCGAAATTCACCAAGTGTACTTCGTTCCTTGTGGCTCTCCTGGTCACTTCGGGTCTTATTTGGGGGTGTAGTTCGGGGCTGGACTCAGCCAATGTTTCGCCCGGCTCGCAAACGGGTGTTGGCGGATCGATGGCGCGCTTTGCCATTACGGGCAACACGCTCTATATCGCCACAAAACAGAGTCTGGAAGTCTATGATATTACGCAACCCGACCAGCCTGTCCGAACTACCAGGAGGGATTTGGGCGTAGGGATTGAAACGATTTTTCCTTATAAAAACAATTTGTTCATCGGGTCAAATAACGGAATGTACATTTTTGATAATTCCGATCCCAAAGCCCCGCGCCAACTTAGTTTTTACTCCCATATCCAAAGCTGCGACCCGGTGGTAGTGCAGGGCAACTACGCCTACGTCACCCTGCGTAACGGCTCGACCTGCCGGCAACAGTTCAACACTTTGTCGTCGCTGGATGTCGTGGATATCTCCAACCTGTCGAACCCTCGCCTGATGACCAGCATAAATATGGAGTCCCCTTACGGTCTGGGTGTGGATGGCAACCGGCTTTTCGTGGGTGAAGGCAGCCGGGGACTCAAACTATTCGATATTTCTGACCCGCTTAAGCCCGTACTGAAAGAATTCCGAAGCGACATACCAACCTACGACGTGATCCCCTACCGCTCGACACTCATCATTACGGGAGAGAAAGGGATTTTCCAGTACCGCTACGACGACAGGGATCAGTTCGATCTGCTGAGTAAAATACTGGTCGAATGAGAAAGTGTTTGACACTGGTGTGGCTGATATTGGCCGGAACCAACACTTTCGCCCAAATTCCGAAGCCCGATAGCCTTGGAGCAATCATCATTCTGAAAATTACGCCTCTTGCGTTGTTTGACCTGGACAACACCGTGCAGGTAGGTCTGGAAGTACCAATGAAAAACCCTGCCTGGACTATTCAGCAGGAGGCGGGCTACGGTCACTCAGCTTTCAACCTTTGGTACGGCGAACGCAGGCAGCATCCAGATCGGGAGACCTGGCGGTTTCGGACCCAAATCCGTTACTATTTCCGGCAACAGAACCAGAACAGCCCTTATCTGGCGGGCGAGTATTTGTTCAAAAAAAATAGTGAGGAAAAATACGAGAGCGTGGGTGTCGACTGCACGAATGGACCATTCGGCCCTTGCGCTTATTTCCAGAACCGCGCCACGCACCTCGGTCGTTTTGTCAGCGCTTTTCACGTAAAGTGGGGGTGGCAATTTCCTATGGGTGAGCGGATGACATTCGATACGTATGTAGGTGGTGGAATCCGGTCACTTACGGTCAGGTACCTGAGCCTGCCCGAAAATGCTCAGATCAACAATGGTAGAGGATTCTTTGATTTCCGTACCGACAGACCCGGGCGGTACGGCCCTTTGCCCAGTTTCTCGGCGGGCTTTCACTTTGGATGGCGGCTGTAAATCTCCATTTTCCTTATCTTTGCCAAACTTTCCCACAAAAAGGCAATGGCACAACTCTCGGTTCGGCATTTATTAGGGATCAAGAATCTGAACGAAACGGATATTCACACGATTCTCGACACCGCGGCTCAGTTTAAAGAAGTCATTAACCGCCCGATCAAGAAAGTACCTTCACTGCGTGACATTACCATCGCCAACGTTTTTTTTGAAAATTCCACCCGTACCCGTCTTTCCTTCGAACTAGCCGAAAAACGCCTTTCGGCGGATGTCGTTAACTTCTCGGCTTCGGGTAGTTCGGTAACGAAAGGCGAAACACTGCTTGACACCGTCAACAATATCCTGGCCATGAAGGTGGACATGATTGTGATGCGCCACAGCAGTCCGGGAGCAGCGCATTACCTCTCGACCCGGATTCCGGCCAATGTCGTTAACGCAGGCGATGGTACCCATGAGCACCCGACCCAGGCATTGCTCGATGCTTTTTCGATGCGGGAGAAACTGGGCGATTTACGGGGCAAGAAAATCGCGATTATCGGTGATATTCTCCATTCCCGGGTAGCGCTTTCCAACATTTTTTGTCTCCAGAAACTTGGGGCCGAAGTAATGGTCTGCGGGCCAACTACGCTCATCCCAAAGTACCTGCCCGAACTGGGGGTGAAAGTTGGCCACGACGTAAAGGCTGCACTACGCTGGTGCGATGTGGCCAATGTGCTGCGCATCCAGCTGGAAAGGCAGCAAATCAAGTACTTTCCCTCGCTTCGTGAGTACTCGCTGTACTTCGGCATCGACAAAGCCATGCTCGACGAACTTGACCGCGAGATTGTGCTGATGCACCCAGGGCCCATCAACCGCGGCGTCGAACTTTCATCCGACGCGGCCGATTCGGCGCATTCGATAATACTGAATCAGGTTGAGAACGGTGTTGCCGTGCGGATGGCCGTATTATTCCTGTTGGCGCAGCAGTAATTTCAAAAGGAAGAGAGGGGTTCTCCCAAAGTGTGGTATAAGTAGTTTCGATCGTCGCCATTCTTTTTCAGCCAAATCGCTGAACCGCATCAGCGGCTCTGCCTGAACGAAAAAAAGATGAGATCCTACTTTTACACTCTTTCAATCATCGCCGCCGCTACACTGGCAATGATTTTTCCCGATCCGTTTACAGTCATTGCGGGTTTCGAACTAAAAAACCTGATCGTACCCCTGCTGATGATTATCATGTTCGGCATGGGTACCACCATGGGCGTGAAAGACTTCGAGGGGGTAGTTAAAAATCCCCGCTCGGTATTTATCGGAATTTTGTGCCAGTTTTCGATCATGCCCATAGTGGGTTACACCCTGGGGACGAGTTTTGACTTTCCACCCGAAGTGGCGGCCGGGGTCATTCTGGTGGGTAGTTCACCCAGTGGGCTGGCCTCTAACGTGATGGCTTACATTGCCAAGGCCAATGTCGCCCTGTCGCTTACCATCACAGCCGTGGCGACTTTGCTTGCACCACTGCTTACACCTGCCCTGATGAAGTGGCTGGCTGGGACGATGGTAGAGGTGGATTTTCTGAAAATGATGGTCGATATACTTAAAATGATCATTCTTCCGATCGGGCTGGGACTACTTGTCAACTACATTTTCCGGAAACAGACGGTCTGGCTGAATCGGTATATGCCGCTGGTGTCAATGGTCGGCATCGCTCTCATTATCTGCATCATTACCGCCGCCGGACGCGAAAGTTTGCTCACAATAGGCGTGGCTTTGGTGGCTTGTACACTCCTTCACAACCTATTGGGGTACGCGCTGGGTTACGGTATGGCAAAACTCTTCCGGCTGCCCGAGCAGGATTGTCGCACGGTTTCGCTGGAAGTCGGCCTGCAAAACGGAGGTCTGGCATCAGGTCTTGCATTGCAAATGGGCAAAGTTGCCACGGTAGGCTTAGCTCCCGCGCTGTTTGGGCCAATCATGAATATCACGGGGTCGATTCTGGCCAGTTTCTGGGGTAAAAAACCTGTCGATCTACCGGAAGCTGCCGCGGCTGAAATGACCTGAATGATGAGAGAAATAGGTTCACCGTTCAATAACTGACAAGCTTTTTCGAAGGGTTTTTGGGGTGAGGGCTTTTTATTTGTGAGGATAATATATCTAATCCTCTGATAATAGCCTGATGAAAAAGACAGCCCTGCCTTTCACCTCGGTACTGATCTGGTTGGTTTTGGCCGCCCTCACCACTGGACTTTCCTGCAAATCGGACAACGATGCCGAACCGGATCCAACCACCCAACTTACCGGAAAATGGTGGTGTGACGATGCCAGAATTCTGGCGGATCAGTATTTCAATCCTGACGGTACTTTTCAGCAGCGATTCAATGGAACGACTGAAACGGGCAAGTGGAGATTTTCACCGGATAAGAAGACTATACTGGTCTCTGACGTGGCTGGCAATGTAGTGGGAAGTTGGTCTTACTCGCTCATAGAAGTATCGGCGAGCAAACTCGTGTTGTCTTATTTCAGTAATGCCTCGTTTTCTCCCTGTCCTTGAACGCTATGCCCAATTCAGGTAATTTTTAACCTTTGGATTCGTTTTTGGTATGATTCATACAAACCAATCCCGTTCATTACCTTAGATACCCCATGAAAAATAGGACAGTTGCCTGCTGGATGCTCATGTTTAGCTTAGCGTTCATGTTTTCCTGTAAAAGTAAAGATGTGAAACCCGACGTCAGAACCATGCTCACGTCCAAGTGGTGGTGCCATGACAAAAAGCTGCTGAACGACTTGAATTTCAACAGCGATGGGGCGGTTCAGGAACGATACGAAGGTAAAGTCGAGACAGGTCGCTGGACACTGTCGTCCGACGAAAAAACGATTGAAATAATTCAGGTAGGCGGAAACAACAACGGTACCCGTACATTCGGCCTTGAGCAACTGACCGACGAGCAGCTTATTCTTACCTTTTTCGGTGCGGAGAACACTTACAGCAAATGTGAATAGAAAAGAAAAAAATAAAAGTATAAAAAAGGCAAGTCCATTGGACTTGCCTTTTTTGCCTACCAGAACCTATGAAATATTATGCGTTTGCCAGTGCCAACTCTCCTTCGGGTTGACTGTTTTCGTTAATAGGCTTCTCTTTTTTGCGATAAAAACCCCAGAAGATTATGGGGAATACCAGCAACGTTAGCACAGTTGCGGTGATTAAGCCCCCTATAATGATTACCGCAAGTGGTTTTTGCGATTCGGAGCCGATGCCTGTGGAAAGTGCGGCGGGCATAAGGCCGATGGAAGCCATGAGGGCCGTCATGACTACGGGACGGGTTCGCACTTTCACGCCCTCACGGATCGCGAATGCCAAAGGCATTCGCCGGTGCAGGTTGTTATGGAATTCCGAAATCAGGATCACGCCATTCTGAATGCATATCCCCAGCAGGGCGATGAAGCCCACACCCGCCGAGATGCCGAAGTTGATGCCCGTCAGGTGCAGGGCGATAATTCCCCCGATGAGGGCGAATGGTACATTCGTCAGCACGATCAGCGAATCCTTGATATTGCCGAACATCACGAATAGAATCACGAAAATGCCGATCAGACTGATGGGAACTACCTGCGCCAGCCGCTTGGTGGCTCGTACCTGATTCTCGAACTCGCCCGTCCAACCCACGCTGTAACCCGGCGGTAGTTTCAGGTTTTCGCCCACGTTCTTCTGCGCTTCGGCAATGGTGCTGCCCAAGTCGCGGTCACGAACTGAGAACTTCACACCAATGAATCGCTTGGTGTTGTCGCGGTAGATAAAAGCCGGACCTGTGGAGCGTCGAATGGTGGCGATTTCCTTCAGCGGAATTTTGGTGCCATTGATGGCGGGTACTTTCAGGGCCGACATATCCTTATCGTCTTTCCGGTACTCGCGGGAGTAGCGCACCCGCACGTCGAATTTTTTCTCCCCCTCGTACTTTTGGGTGGCAGTCTTGCCACCGAATGCCATTTCCAGTACTGCCTGGGCATCGGCAATTTTGATGCCGTATGCGGCCATTTTCTCACGGTCAAGAATCACGCTCAACTCGGGCTGCCCCACGTTGCGCAGGATGCCTACATCCTCGATACCGGGAACGTGTTCAATTTCCTTGATTACCTGGTTGGCCAGCCCGTCAAGTTTGTCGAGATCGTCGCCGTATATTTTAACGGCGTTGGAGGCGTTGATGCCCGCGACACTCTCGGCCACGTTGTCGATGATGGGTTGGGAGTAGTTGTAGCCGATACCCTGGTACTTGGAGAGCGAATCGTTCATCTCGCGCACCAGGTCGTCCATCGAAATTTTTCGGGCCCAGTCATCTTTGGGTTTGAGGTTAACCTGCATCTGCACGTAGTAGAAGCCACTAGGATCGGTGCCATCGTTGCTCCGGCCGGCCTGAGAAAGTACCCCGTTCACTTCCGGGAACTCGCCTAATTCCTTGCGCAGAGTGGCGGTCATCCGCACCGTTTCGGGAAGGCTGTAACTCATCGGTAGCTTGGCCTCTACCCACAGGGCACCTTCATTGAGTTGAGGCAAAAACTCGGTTCCCAGCAGGCTGGCCGACAGGAAGGTGACGCAAATGACGACCACGGACACCAGCACAGTAAGTTTTTTATGGGTAAAAGTCCAGCGGAAGCCTTTTTCAACGATTCGATTCCAGAAATTGACAAATGGATTATGCTTTTCGCGGACGTTTTTATTCAAAAATAGATGGCATAGTACCGGCACCAGCGTCAGCGTGAACAGCAAAGCCCCCAGTAAGGCAAAACCCAGCGTGTAGGCCAGCGGACTGAACATTTTTCCTTCCACTTTCTGGAAGGAAAAGATGGGTAGCAAAGCGGTGATGATAATGAGTTTGGAGAAGAAAATGGCTTTGCCCATCTCGGTGCCCGTCTTCTTGATGACGCTGCCGATGGCCAGCTTATTATACTTCTCCATGCCCTGCTTGATCGCCAAATGATCCAGAGCTACGAAAATCCCCTCGACCATAACCACGGCCCCGTCGATGATGATGCCGAAGTCCACCGCGCCCAGCGATAGCAGGTTGGCACTCATTCCCTTCGCTTTCAGGCACAAAATTGCGAATAACAAAGCCAGCGGAATGACAATGGATACGGTAAGGGTAGTTCGCCAGTCGGCCATGAAAAGAAACACGATGACCGTAACCAGCACGATACCCTCAACGACGTTATGCATCACGGTATGCGTCGTGAAATTCATCAGATTATCTCGGTCGTAAAAGGTCGCCATCTTCACATCCTTGGGCAGCACACGCTCGTTGAGTTCAGTGATTTTCTCTTTTACGCGGGCGAGTACTTCGTTCGGGTTTTCGCCTTTGCGCATCACCACGATACCCTCCACCACGTCGTCGCTGCTGTCAAGGCCTACCTGACCCACGCGAGGCATGGAGCTCTCCCGGATGTCGGCCACGTTCTTGACCAGTATCGGATTACCGTCCGCATCGTCGATGATGATATTTCCGATGTCCTGCTCGGAATTGAGCAATCCAACACCCCGCACCACGTAAGCCTGACCGTTTTTTTCGATGACATCGCCACCCACGTTGACGTTGCTTTCCTGCACCGCCTCGTACACTTGCAGGGGGCTGATATCGTACTTGGCCAGGCGATTCGGGTCCACGCTTACCTCGTACGTTTTTTCCTGACCGCCGAAAGCCACGATGTCGGCCACGCCGGGGATGGCCCGGAGCTGACGGTCGATGGTCCAGGTCTGGATTGTCAGCAAGTCGCGGGTGTCGCGGGTGGGGCTTTCGAGGACGTAGCGGAAAATCTCGCCCGTCGGACCGTAGGGTGGCTGCACGTCTGGTTCTACTTCTTCGGGCAGGGATATCGTGCGCAACTGGTTGTTGACCTGTTGCCGGGCAAAAGCGTCTTCCACCTCGTCATCGAAGATAATCTTGATGACAGAAAGCCCGAACATGGTGATGCTGCGGACGCTCGTTTTCTTCTGTACCGAGTTCATGGCGATCTCGATGGGGGTAGTCACAAACCGCTCGATTTCCTCGGCAGAGCGACCGTTCCACTCCGTCACGATGATGATCTGGGTGTTGGTCACATCGGGAAATGCCTCGATGGGCATATTTTTAAAAGCCACGAACCCCGAAATAGCCAGCACACCCACCCAGAAGAACGTGAAGGCTTTGTTTTTAAGCGAAAAAGCGATGATGCCTCTAATGAATTTGTTCATGGCTTAATCGTTCAATGCGTCATAAATCAGCAACTGGTTGGCAGTCATCACTCGTTCGCCGGGTTTGAGACCCGCTGACAGGTAGGTGACGTCACCGATTTGACGGTAAACCTCCACTTCCCGGGTGTCGATCGTGTGGCGGTCTTTGAAAACCATCACGAAGTTTTTGCTTTTATCAAAAATGATCGCGGACGAGGGAACAGTCAGCATAGAATTCCCGCCTTCCGTGAAGGATAGCTTGATGGAGGCCCGCATTTCGGGTTTGAGCAGGTAGTCGGGGTTTCTGAGTTGAATGCGGATTTTCATCGCCTTGGTATCGGGGTCGATGATATTGAATATCTTATCGACTTTCCCTTTGAACACTTTATCAGGGTAGCTGAGGGTGGTCACATTGGCGTCCACACCAAGACGCACCTGGTCGATGTCGCTCTCGTTGACGTTGGCGATTGCCCAGACATCGTCAATCTGGGCAATGTCAAAAATGTTATCGCTGCGATCGCTGCGAAGCAACTCGTCCTGATTGATATCCTTCTGGATAATGAAGCCGGTCAGCGGTGAGCGCACTTCGTAGATTGCGCCTTTCTTAATGCTGTAAATTTTAAAAGTCTCCTGCACGCGGCTCAGCTGCGAGTTGGCTTTGTCAAGTTGGCTTTTCGCCTCCACTACGTCGCGGTCTGCATTAAGCTTGCCTTCGTTGAGTTCCTGGGCCACCTTGAGATTGTTTTTGGCGACCAGTACATCGTTCTGGGCATCGTCGAGCTCTTTGTCGAAACCCGCTACGTCGGTACTACGAATCGTCGCCAGCAGCTGCCCTTTCTTGACATAATCCCCTAATTCCACAAATACCTTCGTAACGTTGCCACCCACAACGGGATACACCTCGATCAACTTGTTGTTATCGGCGGTGATCTTTCCATAAAAGGCTAACTCGTTGCGCAGGGGCTCGATCTTGGCTTCGGCCAACCTGGTGGTAGAAAGCGTCTTGTCGCTCATTACGAAGGTCTGGTCGATATCATCTTTGGGTGGCGTCTCATGCCCGCAGGCCGCCAGGATGATGAGTAGAGGGAAAAACTTTAATTGTTTCATGGAGTGATGAGTGATTTTTCTGCAGGCGGTCGTGAGAGACTATGCCACTTTGTGCCTCAGTAACTTTGGGGCACTTTCAAAATACCGTTGCGTTTATTACCTGATTCACATTTTCTTCTGAAAGGATCAGTTGCTTTCGCAATTCAATCATTTGCAGAATACTCTGATTATAGCTTTCCATAAAATCGGTGAATTCCAGAATTGAGATGTTTCCTCGGCGGAAATTCTGAACGATTGAATTATAAACGAGGTCGAAATTTTGGGTGCTGGTGGCCAGTTGCCGGTACCGCAGACTCTGCTGTTCCCAAGTGCGCAGACTGGCCACAATCTGATTTCTTATGTCCTCCAACTGGAAGTCCTTCAGCAGCCGGGATTGGTTCAACTGCCACTCGGCAATCTTGATAGTTCCCCTGTTGCGATTCCAGAGCGGAAGCGGCAAGCCGAACGTAAGGTTTACCTGATTGTTGAAAGCCCCCCCGCGCTGGTCGTAGGAAACTCCGGCGGTCAGGTCAGGCGTGGCCAGCGATCGCTGCCAGCGGGCGTAGAGCTCATTGTTTTCCATGAGTTTCAGAAAACGGCGGTAATCGGGGTTGCTTTCTTTTGCCAATTCCAGCAATTCATCCACGTTGGGTGTGATGGCTTTTTCGTACCGCTCAACCAATTCACGTTCAGCGAGGACAGGTACGATGGGTTCGGTCGTACCCGTTAACAAACTAAGTTGCCGCTGCTCCTCAAACACATCGCTTTGTAACGAAACAAGGTCGTCCCTTAAACTCAGAGCCAGCGACTGCAGACGTACCTGGTCTTTCAGGGGAATGTTCCCTTTCTGCACCTGTACGGTATAAGCCTGGATGAGCGTGTCTACACGAGCGACCTGGGAGGTAATACTTTCGATTTTCCTGAGATCGAAGTACAGGCTGAAATACTGCTGCCGGAGTTGAAATCGCAGGTTGCGCACGAGTTGCTCGAATTGCAATTCAGCTAGCCCGACATTTGATTTCGCGAATTCGATCTCATTCTTCTTTTTGCCCCCCATGTATATCAACTGCTGAACTGCCAGTTGTTTCTGGCCCTTACCGCCCACATCCAGTATCCGTTGCTGTGGCGGATTCAAGGCATTCAGCTCAACCGAAACGTAGGGTAGTTCCCAGATCCGGGCCTGAATTATACCAGCCTGCGCTACATTGATATTGTATTGCTCGGCCAGCAACAGCAAATTATTCTGCCGGAAAGCGTCTTCGCTCTGCTGTAAAGTCATTTGACCTACGGCAGCAGGCAGCAGTAAAGAATGAAAGAGAAAAACAGAAAGGAAATGAAAGAATTTCATGCCTGTGACGAAAATTTACTTCGTCACAAAAGTGCGGCAGGCACCTTAAACAGGCTTTAAGGCAGGCTTAAATTTTGCTTAAAGTTTTGAAGGTAACAATAAATCGGTGTTCACCGCTTTCATTCATATACCGAATTGTCGCTTCATGGTAATCCAGAATACGCTTCACAATGCTGAGTCCCAGTCCCGAGCCATTGGTCTTACGGGCGTTGGCGCCTCGGGTAAAGGGCTGAAACAGCGTACCTGTCTCTGCTTCGCCAAGTAGCTCTCCCGAATTTGAAACCGTTAACGTGAGGTGATCTGCCGAGGTTTGCTCTAATAGTACGGTTGCGCAATTGTCCGGGGAGTATTGATATGCATTGCGCAGAAGGTTAGCGATGGCAATTTCCAGCACCGGCTTCGCCGCCAGAATTTCCAGCCCGTCAGCGAGTTCTTCGTTTTCAACGATTTCGAAATTCATTTTAAAATCAGGAAAACTTCGCCTTACCTGTTCGTAAGCGACAAAAATCAGCTCGTCAATTCGCTCGGTTTTGAACTGGGCATTGGATTCCACCGGACTGTTTTTAGCCAGAAGTAACAGTGAATCGATTAACTCCGATAACTGACTGACATTGCCGGAAATGCTTCGGAGATACTGACGGGTTGCCAGAGAAAGTCCTTCGGACTCCAAAAGGTTGTCGAGCTGAAACGTAATGCGACTAATGGGGGTGCGGAGTTCATGCGAGGCGTTGGCCGTAAAGGCACGCTGGGCAGAGAAGGCTTTTTCAATCCTGATCAGCATTTGATTGAAGGCACGCGCAAGCAACGATATTTCGTCGTTGCGGGAGGAGTCGATGGGAATCTGAGTACTCAGCTCGTTGGCCGAGATTTGCGTAATCCGGGCTTGAAAATCATCCAGAGGTTTGGTCAGTCGCCTGATAATGAAATAGGTGGCTATCCACACGATGGCAATACCCACCAGGAAGGTGGTGAGCAGAGAATAAAAAAGAAACCGCAACTTGGTATTGCCATACCGATCTTCGGCCGCAATCAGCACGTAGTAATCGGCGGCCTCGAAGTCATAGAATATACCGAGAACGTCTTTTTCATCCACAATCCTGAAAAAGCGTTTGTTTTTTTTTAAATCCACCAAATCCTGATGGTTCCACCGAATAGAGGCGTCGTCGATGCTGCTGTAAATGAGCCGGTAATTCTCGTCGAATACGAGCGTTTTCTCATTGTAGAGCTTGTTAATGCTATTCTGGTCGATGATTTTCAGCATCTGCTTGTCGATTTCCCGTACTTTGAGCAAAAGTTCGACGGTGGTAAGCGCTTTTTCCTCCAGTCGATCGCTGAACTCTTCCCGTCGAAAAGAAGAAAAAGACAGGTACACCAAAGCAATGGCCACGCCGAACAGGATCAGGAAGGCGGCACTAACGTAGATGGCAAGGCGTCGTTTGATGGTCATTCTCCGCTAATAAAGTACCCAAACCCGGGCCGGGTATGAATGAGCTTCTTGTCGTGGTCTTTGTCGATTTTTTTGCGCAGAAAATTGATATACACCTCAATGGTGTTCAGGCTGGTTTCGAAGTGGATGTCCCAGACCGCTTCGGCGATGGTTTGTTTGGAAACGGTACGGCCTTTGGCTTTCACCAGGAAAAGCAGCAACTGGTATTCCTTAGGGGTGAGTTCAATGGATCGACCGGCCCGCTTGACTTTCATTTCGGTCAGGTCAAGTTCAAGATCGGCCACCTTGAGCAAATCCGTTTTTTCCTGCGGCTGGCTGCTCCGACGCAGCAGGGCCATAATCCGGATGTAAAGTTCATCCAAATGGAAAGGTTTGACTAGGTAGTCATCCGCTCCGTGCTGGAATGCATCGAACTTGTCCTGAATTTCACCATAGGCCGTCAACATCACAATTGGTGTGGTTGAATCAGCACTACGGATCCTCTTACAAACGTCGAGTCCATTCAGTTTCGGTACGTTGATATCCAGTAGGTAGGCTTCATAGGTGGCCAAGCCAAGCTGCCGGAAAAAGAGGTCGCCATCGAACACGCAATCACATTCGAATCCTTTGGAAGTCAGGAAGGTGCTAACCTCCCGGGACAAAATGGGATCATCTTCAAGCAGGAGCAAACGACTCATTTCAGGTAGGGGATGAAAGATTGACAGGTACTGGGAGAACAATTTAATTCTTTCTCAATCAAAACTGAATAACCCCCTTTGCATTGCGCCCATGGTGCATATCGTCGAAAGCCTGAGCCAGGTCTTCCAGTGGGTAGGTGCGCGTGACTAGTTCATCAAGTTTAAGCTGCCCTTCTTGGTACAGCTCAAGAATTTTAGGGAAATCACGCTCGGGGTTGCATTGGCCATAAAGAGGATTAATGTAAAGTTTGTCCCATTCAAACAAACTCATATCGATGCTGATCTCCTGTTCAATACCGCTAACCTGACAGGCGAGGCCTGCATTGCGTACCATCGCCAGGGGCGCGGCTCCAAGTTCGGGGATAGCAGTGCATTCAAAAGCATAATCGGCTCCTCGATCGTTGGTTAGGGATTTAACCTGTTGAGCGGCTTTCTGTAATCCACGGTCTTCTCTACTGGCTTGAATGGTGTGCGTTGCGCCGTATTGCCTGGCCATTTCCAGTCGAGCGGGACTTAGATCCACGGCGATAATCATGGTGGCCCCGGAGATTCTCGCTCCCTGAATGACATTGAGTCCAACGCCACCGGCACCCAGAACTACCACCGAACTACCCGATTGTACTTTGGCCGCATTCACGACCGAGCCGTAGCCCGTCATCACGCCGCAGCCCACGATAGCTGCTGATGAAAAGGGAATTTTTACGTCGATTTTCACGACAGCCGCCTCGCGTACTACGGTCAGTCCGGCCATCGTGCCCAGGCTAAACGACCGCTCGATGGGTTTTCCCTGCCATAGTGTCCTCTCCAATCCAGCGTGGCCGCCACTGGCCTTGTTGCCAGCCGTAACGGGTGAGTTTACTTCACAAATGTGTTGGTTGCCTTCCCGGCACTGAAAGCACTCTTTGCAGGGTATGGCCCAATTCAAAATGACCGCGTCACCAGGCTTTACTTTCGTTACCAGTGGCCCTATTTCTTTGACGACGCCCGCGCCCTCGTGGCCCATGACGATGGGCTTCCCCCACGATAAAGAGTCGTAGTCGGTATGGCAGATTCCGGCGGCTTTTATTTCAACCAGTACTTCGTCGCCTTGCGGCGGAAAGGTCTGGATGGTTTCGATGGTAAAAGTACCGTCGCCGTGGCTGATGGCGGCTTGGGCGGAGTAGGAGAGCATTGGGTCGCGTTTTTATTTATAAAAATCTATACCTTAGGGAAGCAATTGTCAAATCATCCACCTTTTCAGGATCACTTAATGAAAAAGCTACTGATGCTTTTTTTCGTATTTCGTCTGGGCTTAATCACAAACGTACTGATTGCCCAAGAAAATACTACCCTGAATTTTGAGCAGCCTGAAAATTTCGAAGGGTTTTTGATCTACTTTCCTACGAATTTGAATGATTTGAGTAAATTCAAAGGCATGCCTGCGGATACGCTCGAATCCAATATTTACGTAATGAATTTACAGAGAAACCAGTCGGTGTACACCAATTATTTGAAGGGCTATTACTCTAAAGAGTACTTCAGCAAAGTTGTGGAAACTTACAAAACCGACACGTCAAACATTTATAAGGGAAAAGACATTGTCAATTCCCTATTCGTTTTCTCTGCCCTTTTGCCTAACAACCGAAAGGTGATTATTCCTGATTTGAATAGCAACAACGATTTTAGTGATGACAAAGCATACGAATTCACAATCACTGATTTTGACAGAAAATTTCCAACGGACTCGCTTGAAACACTCGACTTCAACTACGATTACTATCATCAGGGACAGCTACATAAGCGTAATTTGAAATTCAAATTGGCTCCTTCCGATGCGGGGCATAGCTTCAAAGATCCCCGGGAAAAGCCATTGATGAACTACCTAAAACTGGATGGCAGAATGGAAGCAAAAGCGGATGTAGAGGGAAGGCCTTACCTCTTTACGGTTCAAAGTCTACTGAATTCCGACTATACGAGGGGCGATTTGTACGTTAAAGATTTGACCAAAAATATTGACCTACAATTTAACCCCGAGCTCAAAGTGGGTGATGTTTTCAGTCTGGGAGATAAGAGAGTCAGAATTGCCGCTTCTTACTTTGGCGATACAGGAGTACTTTCTGTTCTGGAACCGGGTACCGCCAAGACAGGCGTGCGTCAAAACGAGACGCTGCCTGATTCCAGTATCAACGCACTGGGACGTACGTTAAAAGCCACATCCGATTATACCCTAATCGATTTTTGGGGAAGCTGGTGCGGCCCCTGCATCCAGGCGCTGCCGGATTTGAGGAAAGTGTACGAAAAATACCGAAACGACCCCAAGTTTCAATTGGTAAGCATAGCGTATGAGGATAGCAAGGATCTGGCAAAACTCAGTGCATTAATTGACAAACACGACATCGACTGGCAGAATATCATCGAGTATAAGCCTAAACGAGGTGAGGCTCCCAACTACGACAAAATGGTTTGGCATTTCGACGTGGGTACTTTTCCCACCACCATCCTGATAGATAAAGCCGGAAAAATCGTGTACCGGGATTCTGGTTCGGAAAGTTTCGGTCGATTGAACGCGGTATTAACCGAAACTTTTGGGTACTAATCCACCAATCAAGCCCCAAAGAAAGCACTACTTCAATTGGTAGCTTCGTGTCTTTGCGAGCAAACTTTCACTATTTTTGGCCCGAATTTACCCTAAAACCGCAAACCACTGCCCCATGCTGCCATCCATTCCCTTCGATCAAACTGCCGCCCATAAAAAACTCAAATCTCACTACAAAACCATCTCCAAGAAGCATTTACGTGAGCTTTTTGCGGAAGATCCGAAGCGTTTCAATAAGTTTTCGATTCGTCTGGGCGATATTTTGCTCGATTACTCCAAAAACCGGATCAATGGCCGCACCCGCGTTTACCTAAGTCAGCTAGCCGAGGAATGTCAGCTTGGTGACGCCATCGAGCAGATGTTTACGGGCCAGAAAATCAATGCAACCGAGGACCGTGCCGTGCTCCACACTGCTTTACGGAATCGGTCAAACGAGCCGGTTTTTGTGGACGGTCAGGATGTAATGCCCGAGATTAACGCCGTTCTGGAGAAAATGAAAGAATTTTCCTCCAAAGTACGGTCCGGCGAATGGAAAGGCTACACGGGTAAGAGAATTACGGATATCGTCAATATAGGCATTGGCGGTAGTGATCTCGGTCCGGTGATGGTGACCGAAGCGTTGAAATCGTATGGCAAAAAGGGATTGCAGGTTCATTTTGTATCGAACGTGGATGGCACCCACATCGCCGAAGCGTTGAAAAGTTTGAACCCCGAAACGACGCTGTTCATGATTGCGTCCAAAACTTTCACGACTCAGGAGACAATGGCCAATGCCCACACGGCCCGGCAATGGTTGCTGGACTCGGCGGAGGATCCCGAACACATCAAAAAGCACTTCGTGGCCTTGTCGACCAACGAAGAGCAGGTGAAGGAATTTGGTATTGACCCGGTCAACATGTTTGTATTCTGGGATTGGGTTGGCGGGCGCTACTCTCTATGGTCAGCCATTGGCTTGTCCATCGCCTGCTATATCGGTTTCCAGAACTACGAACAATTGCTGGCTGGCGCGCACGATATGGACAACCATTTTCGACATACCAAGTTTGAGCGGAATATGCCCGTGATGCTGGGGCTGCTGGGGATTTGGTACAATAATTTTTTTGGCGCCAGTACGGAAGCTATCCTTCCTTACGATCAATACCTGCACCGCTTCGCCGCTTACTTTCAGCAGGGTGATATGGAAAGTAACGGCAAATCCACGGGCCGCGACGGCCAGCCGGTCAATTACGAAACGGGGCCTATTATCTGGGGCGAGCCGGGTACCAATGGGCAGCATGCTTTTTACCAGCTCATTCACCAGGGTACCAAACTCGTTCCCTGCGACTTTATCGCTCCGGCCATCAGCCACAATCCCATTGGCGACCATCACAAAATGTTGCTCTCGAACTTCTTTGCTCAAACTGAGGCGCTTATGAATGGAAAGACGGCCGAAGAGGCCCGCTCGGAATTGGAGGCAGCAGGCAAGAGCAAAGAGCAGGTAGATTTTCTAACGCCGTTCAAAGTTTTCGAGGGCAACCGTCCGACGAATTCGATTTTGGTCAAAAAGATCACTCCCCGCGTACTGGGAAGTCTGATTGCCATGTATGAGCACAAGATCTTTGTGCAGGGAATTATCTGGAACGTCTTCAGCTTCGACCAGTGGGGTGTGGAGCTGGGCAAACAATTGGCCAATAAAATTTATCCTGAGCTGCAAAACGACTGGCCAATCGAAGGGCATGACAGCAGTACGGATGCGCTAATCAATCAGTACAAGAAATGGAGGTAGTTCGTTTATGAGTTGGTTCGTCAGAATTCAGCTTTGCGTAGGGTTATATTTTGGCTTACAGCTTGCGGTTTGCGCGCAAATCACGGTGACGTTTCCGACCTCGCGGGCGGTGTTTCAGCGCGATAATGCCAACCAGGCTACGCTTTATATAGGAGGTACTTTTGAAGACTGCCTGGATCAGATCGAGGCAAGGGTAGTACCCCGCGTTGCGGGGCAGGGGACAGCTACGGCCTGGACCGTAATCCAGACCAACCCGGTAGGTGGGCAGTTTTACGGCTCCATCCTGGTGTCTGGAGGCTGGTATCAGCTGGACGTTCGCGGGGTTCGGAATGGCAGCGAAGTGGCGTTGAGTAGTGTGGATCGCGTCGGGATCGGCGAGGTGTTTTTGGTGGCGGGACAATCCAACGTCACGGGCGGTGATGGCCTCCCCAATGGACCCAGCGCCACTGACGACCGGGTGAGCAGCATCAATTTCCAGAATATCAATCCAAATAACAATACAATACCTCCGTATGCCAATGTGCAACTACCGTGTCCGGAGTTCGTTCACCTTGATGATTTTGTCAAGACGGCTCCTTTTGGGAATTATGCCTGGTGCTGGGGGATTTTTGGGGACCTGATCGCGCAGCGTCTCAACGTTCCTGTCCTGATATTCAACTCCGGATGGTCGGGTACTTCCATGTACAATTGGGTGGAGTCCATTGATCCTAATTTTACAACTGTCGGAATTTTTGGCAATACCTACCCGGCCGGGCTCCCATTTGGCCATCTGCGCCTGGCGTTGAACAACTACATTGCCCAGCAGGGGTACCGCGCGGTACTTTGGCACCAGGGCGAGAACGACAATTTTACGGAAACCAGTCGCGAAAGTTACCGGAACGGTCTTCGTTCCATCATTAATGCCAGTCGATCCCTTTCAGGAAAGGAAAACCTGGCTTGGGTGGTGGCCAGGGTGTCACGCATGACCAGGGACGGCGTTTCCCGCACCTGGCAGCCAGTCATCGATGCTCAGAATGATGTCATCGGTATCAATGGCAGTGACCCTAATCTTTTTCTGCCTAACGTATTTGCCGGCCCCGAAACCGATCCACTGGAAGGCCCGGCCCTGCGCACCTCCGATAACATCCATTTTACTGGCAACGGGCTCAACGTATTGGCTCAAGCGTGGGACAACAGCCTGACCAACGCTTTCTTTGCCAGTTCCACGCCTTACCTGTCCACACCGCCGCTCAATGTCACGGTGCTCTGTGGCCCCGGAGGGAACCAGCTGACGTTCCAGGGCCCGAACGGGTGGGGCGCTTACCGCTGGCTCCCTGAGAACGATTGCAACCAGGTACTTAACGATCAGCAAACCTGGACTGCCTCGACGGGAAAATATCGGCTGAAAGTGATTGATAATTTTCAAAACACGGTACTTTCACAGCGGCTCAATGTACCGGTATCGACCACCACGGATGTGTCGGCTTCAGGCACTACTACGGTGGGGCAGGGGGGGACTATTACAGCCTTATCTTCATCGTCAAATGCCTGTCGATTCAGTTGGAATGGCCCCAATGGCTTTACCTCGACGCAACAAAATTTTGTGCTGAATAACGCAACATCCGCTCAGGCAGGTACCTACACGGTATCGGCGACGAATGCTTATGGCTGCCAGGCCCAAAGCTCGCTCAATGTGCAAGTGGTAAACATAATCGAGAGTGTCAAATCGGGTAACTGGACCGATTCAAGCACTTGGTCGTGCGGCTGTTTGCCTACTGCTTCAACCGACGTCAGGATCAACGCCAGGCATACTGTCGATTTAAGCACTACTGTCCAGGCCCGGAACGTTTTTTATCAAAACGGGAATCTGCAATTTCTTAGTGGCGGTAGCCTTATGCTGGCCCAGTAGTAACCGATATTATATTCTCGGAGATTATTTTGATCAATGCCTGCAAAAGGCTATTTTGCGGATAAAACTACCATATCCCCTCATTCTGCGAATCCTTGTATTGTATTAAACAGACAGAATGAATATGCGCCCAGTTTACCTTTTGTTCCTCTTCTCATTTGGGGTTCTATCAAGTATTTTTGCCCAGAATCTACCCGCTGGTTTCACCTACGAAACGCTCGCCAGCGGTATTTCCCGACCCACAGTCATGGCTTTTGCCCCTGACGGCCGTCTGTTTGTTTGTGAGCAGGACGGCAAAATAAAAATATTCAAGAGTGGGGCAATCCTGCCCACTCCATTTGCCCAATTGACGGTGGACGGGAGCGGCGAGCGGGGATTATTGGGAATCGATTTTGATCCGGATTTTATCAACAATGGCTTCGTCTATGTGTATTATACCCGTAATGCCTCGCCCCGCCGTAACCAGGTCGTTCGCCTGACTAGCGACCCGGCCAATCCCGATATCATGCTGCCGGGAAGTGAAAACCTGGTACTGGAATTCGACAATTTGAGCGGGGCGACCAACCATAATGGTGGTTTCATTCAGTTTGGTACCGATGGCAAGCTGTACGTTTCGATCGGCGACAATGCCTCCACCGCTAATTCCCAGAATTACGATACCTACCTGGGGAATTTTCTCCGAATCAATCCGGACGGCTCGGCGCCAGTAGATAATCCTTTTTATGCAACTACCCCTGACGGCAGCCCGCCCACCCCGGCCAGTCAGCGTACCTGGGCCATCGGGCTGAGGAACCCATACAGTTTTGACATTAATTTCAGCACGGGCAAAATATTTGTCAACGATGTAGGGGGAAACCAGTACGAAGAAGTGAACGATGCTACAGCGCCCGGGCAGAATTTCGGTTGGCCCACGCAGGAAGGCCCGCCACAGCCCGGATTTGACGGTCCTGCCTATTATTACCAAAACAACAACATTGGTGGAAGTACCAATGCGACCGGCTGCTCCGTGCTGGGTGGAGAATTTTTCGAGCCTTCTTACACCAACTACCCATCGCAGTACCAGGGTAAGTATTTTTTCATGGATTACTGCAATGGCTGGATCAGGTTTATCGACCCGGCCAATACGCCTGCCACAGCTTCCTCCCTTTTTGGAGAAAACTTTGGCTTTGGACTTGTCAACCTGACCACAGGACCGGATGGCAACTTGTACTACCTCAACCGCAACCAGACCTTGAACCGCATTGTGTACACACCTCCGCTCATTGAGAGCGTGGCCTCGGGTAGTTGGAACGATACAGCCACCTGGTCATGCGCCTGCGTGCCGACTGGTAGCGACCAGGTTGAAATTCGTACGGGCCACAACGTAGTGGTGGATGGAATCACTGCCCTGGCTTACGGAGTGAACCTAGAAGGGGGTGAAATAGAACTGCGCAATAGTGGCGTATTGCAGCTGAAACATTGATCCAAAAAAATCAACGAATCAAAACGATTTTGCCAGTGCGAACCACAGGAAGGGCGGGATTGGAAAGGAGCTGGTAATTCAGTCGGTAGACATAAATTCCAGGGGGCACAGGTTGGGCGTCAACGCGTCCATCCCAAGACTGATTTAAATCCTGGGATTGGAAAACGACTTCACCCCAACGGTTGTAGATGCTCAATGTAAACGCTGAAAACTGACAGTCAGAAAGGGCTCCGTACAGGTCGTTCAGACCATCGTTGTTGGGAGAAAAGGCATCAGGCATGAAGACATTGCAACCCTGACAATTTTCAAAATTGACTTCCACAGAAGCTTCCGTTTGACCGCAGCTTTTTGTTATGTTCACTGAGTAGGTGCCCGGCTTGGCTATCGGGTATTCAGGAGTGGTGCTGCCGTCTTGCCAACGATAGCTGGCAGCTGAGTCGCGGAGACTGATAAGTAACGTTTCTCCCTGACAAAGTGTGGTGTCACTCGGAAATTCGGGCCTAAGCCGGTCCACTTTGAGGCTCACAGTTGCTGTGTCAGCACAATTATCCTCACCCACTGTGTAATAATACCGATAAGTACCCCTGGTCAAGCCGGAGACATCCACAATCGGATTAGGGGATAAAGCCGTTTGATTGGGGCCATACCAGGCACCCGCTGATTCCTTTGGTCCTATCAGCGGATCCAACCTGATTTCCTGTGTATTTTCGCAAATGTTCAACAATGTATCACGTCCCGCGTTTGCCCGGAGTTGAGCAGTGGCTTCCAAAGATGAGGCTGCCCCATAGATCGTGGCGTTCAGGCTGAGGTTGGAGCAGATGCGTTTGGTAGTGGCATCGCCCGGAGAAACTTCGTAAAGGAAATTCCCCCCCAGTGCGTACATCTTCGGCCGTCCGTCTTTGCAGTCAATTGTGCCGATCGTCACCACTCCGAAAATAGCACTCTCGGCGTTCATCTTTCCCACCGGAACGGATTGTTCAGGGTTCGACACATTCACCCGAATCAGAAAATTGTTCTGGGCTGCCATGTATAGCACGCCGTTTAGAAAAGTGAGGTCGCCTGCCGCCCTGAAACCGATGTTTCCAAGTGGGGTTTGTTTGGCGTTGGTCGTGTCAATTTTGTAGAGAATAGTGGATCGATTGGTCGCGGCATACAAAATTCCTGACGCACTGAACACCAATGAATTGAAATCATCGCCCGGCTCAGGAACCAGAGAGCCAATCAGCGTAGTGGAAGCGTCTCCAAGATTAATTTTATATAGTTTGTTGTCTTGCCCAACTCCGTACATAACACCACCCGGCCCAATCGCGATGTCGTACATGGGTACGCTGGTTTTGCCAATTCGCCGACTCGTGCATTGTTCTACATCAATAACGACCAAGTCGCCGTTTTCCAGCGAAACATACGCCTGCTGAGCTTCCGCGCAGCTTGCAGCGAGGAGTAGGTAAAGCAGGATTATATAGGTCCGGAAAGATTTCTTCATACATAACCTTAACGCTTTTTTATGGTTTTTTAGGATACAGGACGAAACTAACCAGTCCTAACAGCGCCCCCAGGCCGTCAGCCGCAGCATCCCACCAGTCGAAAGTACGATCAAACGGGAGCCATTGCTGGTAAAATTCCATGAAAATCCCGAATGCAATACCCAGAAAAACGATCAGAACCTTCTTTTGCGGATAATACAGCAGCCACAGAACGGTCCAGCCCAGAAACATCCCGATGTGTACGATCTTGTCGAACCCTACCACGGGCGATTCCGGCAGATCTTTTCCTGGCCAACTGCAAGCCAATACGATGAGAGCCGTCCACAGCAGAGCGGGCCATTGGTGTTTGGACAAATAGTGCAGGAGAGATTTCAACGGGGTAGTTTAGAAAGGTTAGTTTATTCTGCAAAAAAACAATTGTCCAAATCTACACCTTGCCGCGAAAAGTATTCTCTTGTTTTTGCTATTAATTGAGGCCGACCACCTAATAACCGTTCCGACTTTTAGGATTGGACGAATCTGATGGGGCATTGGGGACAGGATGGTACTTTTGGGTTTATGGTGAAGGGTTTGCGATTCTCTGGAGAATACGAAGTGGCGTGGAATGCATTTTATCTTATGAAAATGATTCCTTAACCTTTTTTCCATTGCGCGGCCCGCTTGTTCTCAGCTGCCAGTGCGGCGGCTTCTTCAATGCGTTTCTTTCGGGTAGCGGGGCTTTTGGCGTTCAAAATCCAGTTCAGTATACCTCTTCTTGCGGATTCCGGGAAGGTCGCGAAGTTTTCGATGGCATTGGGGTATCGCTCGAAAGCCTCCTGCAAATCATCGGGAATGACCCCGTTTTCCACGTCATTCAGGGCGTCCCACGTCCCGGTCTCCTGAGCGATTTTTACCATTTCCAATCCGGCGGGAGCCACGCGCTTTTCTCTCAGCAGGGGCTCGATTTTGCGCTTATTGATACCACTCCAATTACTCTTTGGGCTGCGTTTCGAGAAGTACTGAAAATAACTGTCTGCGTCGCGTTTGTTGGGCTTGCTGTCCACCCAGCCGAAGCAAAGTGCTTCGTCAACCGCTTCAGGGTAGTAGACGCTGGGCGTTTTGCTTCGCTTTTTGTAAATAATCAGCCATACGCCCTTTTCGACAATATGGTTGGCTTCCAGCCATGCACGCCAGGCTGCGGCCGTTTCTGCGTAGAAAGTGGGTATGCCATCCTCGCGTTTCTCCATCAGATTTCGTTCTTGGCGTTCAAGTCACTAGTACTGTAAAAGCCCAGATCTTTATCTTTCAGTAGTTTGGTCCAAAAAGCGATTTGTCCTGCGTGGTAGGAATAATGCTCCACCACATGAATGACGATGCCGGTACCTGTCAGTGTGAATCCTTGCACCACGCGCTCAGTCAAAAGATTCGCCTCGTCCGCCGACTCGATCACTTTTGCGGCCTCCTGCACGGTTTCTTCCAGCTTCTGGAGCAAATATTTTTTGGAAAAACCACCTTGGGCCGAAAACTCTGCGTCGCGTTCACGTGTGTCGGGCTGCCGACCCAAACCCGAGATGATGTACTGGCGGATGTTGCCACATAGGTGCAAAATCAGATTTCCGACGCTGTTGGACGAGGCGTTGGGCCGCTGCCATACTTCGGCTTCACTCAGGAGGTCCACGCACCGCGTAATGCGGGGGGTGTTTATGTGGAAATAGTGAAGAGACTGAGACTTGAAATCGGCAGATAGCGGAGAGTGCATGGGCATAGAGATGGGTGGTTAATGTTTTGAAAGAAATTTAAGAGAAAAATGCCAGCTCATGAAATTAACGCCAAAATTGAATTTCGTTTCCACAACGCCCACACAACTACCATCACTACGCCCAGAACGATGATTGCCTTACCATGCCTGCGGTCGCTTTCACCAAAAGTGTACACCCGCTCGCCATTGGGCAGGGTTTTCTGTGTCGTGGCCATATTCCAGCCGATAAAAATCCCCACAACGCCTCCAAAAAGCGCAAAAAGGTAACCAATCCATACATTGGCCGTTTGCTTTGCTTCGGGTTGCGCCAGCTCCTCCAGCCTTGATTTTTTCAATAACGCCAGTAGTCTGGCATCGACATCGATGCCGCGCTCGCTCAGAACCCGCCGGGCCAACTGGTAATCAAAGGCAGACCACTCATCGGGACTGGCCAGAATATCAAACAGTTCTTCATCCTTGAACCCAAACAGGTAGTGACTCGTGTCCACAAACCTCACCTCGTCAGCAGCCATATCGTGCAGGAGTTCGTTTACCTCGGAGAAACGGGAGGGATGAACCTTGACAATATATTCCGGGGCGAGCGAGATCATGCTGATAGGGTCGATGCGCTCGCGATAGACCTCGGTTTGGTAAGGGATGGTGTGTTCTTCCAGCAGGTGCAGCAAAGCCAGGTACGGTTCTTCGTGACCGAAATTTTTAATCGTTAGAAATTCCTCCATGTGAGGGGCTTAGCGTTTTAGATTTTTTTCGTAAACAGCAATCCATTCTTCCGCGCTCATCCTCCCTGCCAAGTCGCCAATCAACTCGTAAGGAATCTCATTTGTTTTCTTGAAACGAATGCAGCTCTTACCCATGTCCAGCTTGTTTCTGCTGTATTTTGGAAATTCTGCTTTGAACCATTCGATCAGTTTCTCATCCGCGTAAAGTCCCATGTGGTATACCGCAATCCAATTTTTTTGTGAAGCGATATTGATAAAGGGCAGCGGTTGCTCGGGGTCGCAATGGTAACCTGGCGGATAGAGCAGGTGCGGCACAACATAGCCAATCATGCCATAATTCATGGTTTCGATAAAGCCTGCGGGAAGGTTCTTCCGCAGAACATCGCGCAACTTTTCCATAGCGACCCGCCGGTCTTCCGGAAGTTCGGCGAGGTATTTGTCGGGGTGTTCGGCCTGGGTTTTGATCGGATCGGGAGACATCTGATGGGTTTTTGGTAAGTGTTTCGCAAAGGAATGCTCAAAATGTACTAATAAAAAAGACCGATAACCGCTTCGTATACTACCTAATACCACGTAGGCGCCATTTGGTGATTTTATGACGCCTTTTAATGCTTCCTGGCGTATCCCCCGAACATCATAGTAGCGACAACAATCCACTCGAAAAACTTTTAACGGCCGGTGCGGGACAGAAAAAAAGCCCAGGCCGTAGGCCTGGGCAACTATCAATCGACTTAATGAAGGTGTGTGTGTATAGTACCTGGTTTTTTAATTCTATGCTGTCGATTGCATTGTGTATTGACAGTGACTCTCCATGCTTTCACTCCAAAGCTGATTTTCTTCAAGACTCACTACTATGGGCAACCAGCAGACTAAGTCGGCAGAGCATGGAGGCAAACCGTACGTATTGTCGCAATATATGACAATAAAAGTGATAAATATCCGAAAAGGTAAAAATAGACACATAATTTGCCTGTGTTTCACCAAATGAATCAAGAAATGGGCCTTGGAAAGCTGCTATTTGGAAGTATGAAGGTACTTGAAAGGAAAAAAATGCCACGTTAAGAATTTCTCTTCACTCTTTTAATGGGATACTTTCTTTACGGAAGTACCAAATAGCAAAAGGCAAGATTTCATTAAAACTACAACAAAATTTAGCCGTATGTCACCTTTTTCTTGGATTTGGCTGGGAATGGTACGATTTTAGGTTACTTATTTGTCAGTCCCCCTACATTTCCCCTCTAACCACATTGTATGTATGTTATTAACAGCCTTTTCAGCTTTGGAAATATAAACAAACCAGTATATGTATCACAAGTGACGCGGATCGAAAGGTCCCTCCCTGACCCATGGAATCCACATGTGTTGATGCTTTATTTTTACGGACATCCCTCTGACGGGTACGAAAAAATCATCCGCGTGTGGTTTTATCATTCGGAATTGACCAGGCATCTGGATTTAGACAACATCCGGGATCACTATCCAAAAATGGTGATAAAGTAGGCAGTTCAAGATTTTTCACCGCCATCGCGCACGAACGACGCGTTGATAAAATCAGGTCGCCAGTACCGGGGCTCAGGTCAACAAAGGCAGGCAAAAGAAGGATAGCGACCGCTTATCAGCACTATATCGCGTTTGATGAGCGAATAGTGCTCGATCCAAATCGCAATGGCCCACTACATAGGTGCAGTGGGCCATTGCGATTTGGAATAAACAAAGGCTACGGCTTAAAATACTACGCATTATTTTTCCAAAATCTGCGGATAAGTCCCTTTGTGAAATGGATATCAGCCGAAGTACCTCAGAACTATTTACCGAAAGGCCTGGGCAGTTTAGAGTGATTTCTAAGCCTTGCCAGCCGGAAACAGGCTGCTCCAAGGAAGCCACCTGCTTTTTATTTTCCCGCTGATGCCAGGATCTTTTCCGCCGCCCGCAGGTCGTAGTCGGCGTTTTTCTTCTTGTGGTCGATCAACTGCTTCACCGCCGGAAAGGCCTTGCTCGCTTCGGGGCCCAGTTGTTCCAGCACGTTCAGCGCCTGTACGCGGGCCATCTGTATGTCGCTGTTCAGGGCTTCGGTCAAAGTTTGCACGGCCTTCTCTTTTTCGCCCAATTTGGTCAGGGCCTCGGCAGCA
Organism: Persicitalea jodogahamensis; assembly: GCF_014651615.1. GTDB lineage: Bacteria > Bacteroidota > Bacteroidia > Cytophagales > Spirosomataceae > Persicitalea > Persicitalea jodogahamensis. The sequence goes on from NZ_BMXF01000001.1 coordinate 2,364,488, forward strand.
GCGATCCGAACCGTGACCTCGGGATCGCTGAGCAGATTGATCAAGGTACCTTTTGCACTTTGAGCTTTATTGCCCAGAATGGTACAACCCGTAGCGGCCCAATACCGGATGACAGGATCGCCATCGGTCAGTTTTTTAGTGAGTTCTTTTAGATTTCTGGGATCACCCATTGAAGCCATTTCGGCGGTTTCGATTACCTTTTTTACATCGTACTTTCCACTGCGGGCGTAATCGAACAGAGGGGTAGTTTGTGAAATTTCCTCCATGCGGCCCTCGGGGAGAAAACCCACGTCCTTGATCTCCACCAAATAGTCGTGGTTGGCCTGACGCATCTTTTTCAGAAGGACAGCGTACTTTGGGTCACCGGCCAGATTATTGACGTTGTGTGGATCGGCCTCTACATCGAAGAGCTCTTCGACGGGCTTTGTCTCCCAGAATTTTTTTTGCACATCATTCAAAGTACCTGCCTTGTAAGCGGCCTCCCAGGAGCCCATCGATGGGGCCCTCCACAAGTATTCAATGTACTGCCCGTAAATTTTGTGCGGCATGTAGTTGCGGATGTAGCGGTACTTCTTGTCGCGTACGGAACGCACCAGGTCGATGCGCTCGTCCATCCGGCCCCGGAAGGCGTGGGCGTATTCACGCTCGGAGGCATTTTGGGTGCCCAGAAAAGCTTTGCCGCCCATGTACTCGGGGATAGGTACCCCCGCCAGACTCAGCAGGGAAGGGGCAAAGTCGAGGAAGGTAACGATGCGGTCGGTTTTGGTGCCGGGTTGGCCAGGTGCCAGATGCGCGTATTTTTTAGGGAAACGAATGACCAGCGGAATGTGCAGTCCCGACTCGTACATGAACCGCTTGCTGCGGCCCAGCACCCCGCCATGATCGCTGTAGTAGAACACGATGGTATTCTCGGCCTCACCCGAGGCTTCCAGATCGGCCAGTATTTTCCCCACGAAGGTATCCATGTCCTCCACCTTGTCGTAATACTGAGCCCAGTCGTGGCGCATCTCGGGGGTGTCGGGATGGTAGGGGGGGAGGGGTACCTTAGCTGGACTGTGGCGGAGCTGGTCGTTGGGGATGGATTTATGCACGCAGCTTTCGTGCGAAATGGTTGTATTAAAAATGGCGAAAAAGGGTTGACCGGGCTTGCGTTTCTGATACGTGGCGTCATGGCTCGATTCGTCCCAGGCATCCTCCTGGTCCTGATCCACATTGTAGTCCTTCTTGACGTTGTTGCTGGTATAGTACCCCGCCTCGCGCAGGTACTTGGGGTAGAACTTGACAAAATCCGGGGCAGGGTAGGTACTGCGCATGTTCTCGGTTCCCATCGAAGGGGGGTACATGCCCGTAATGAGGGTCGAGCGCGAAGGTGCGCACACGGGTGCCGTCGCAAAAGCGTTGGTATAAAGTACCCCCTGCGTGGCTAGTTTGTCAATGTTGGGCGTAGTCGCGAATGTGTCGCCATACGCCCCGATGAAAGGGCTATTATCCTCACTGACAATCCATAGGATATTAGGCTTGTCGGTCGTCTGGGCTTGCGCCAAAAAGGGTGCTGCAAATAGTAAAATGGCGAAGGCAATTCTGTAAGTTCTCATATAGGATAATTTGTATCTCTACTTTAAAAGGGTCCTTTTTTGTTAATCTGATCGGCATTTTTGGCCGCGCCGGGCATTTCGCCGCGCTGGTCTTTGGCGGGAAGCGGTTTGCCCGTGTCCCGGTGGTACCAGTCGGGCGTACCGTTTTCGGGAAAGGTATCTCCCGTTTCGTCCTGCCACTGTTTAAGTACCTTTTTCAGGGTGTCTACTTTTTGCGTGTAGGCCGGATCATCAATCAAATTCTTCGCCTGAATCGAATCGGTCCGCACATCAAAAAACTCGGCGGGTGGCCGCGGCGCGCGGAAGATGTCTTCCTGAATGGAAGTTAATGCCCCTTCCTGGCGGGCCGCTTTCAGATCAACCGCCGAAGGGCTTTGGTTGGCGTCAATGGGGCCTTCGTTGGTAAGTTCCGGACGTAGATTGATCAGGTACAGGTAGTCCTTTGTGCGCACCGCCCGCTCGTAGGCGGCGTAATCGTGCCAGTTATGTTCCGAAAAAACGTAGTTTCTAAATTTCTTTTGCGGATTCTTCAAAAGCTCAAAAAAACTCACACCCTGGACAGTTGCCGATGGCCCGGCATGGGCGGCCTGCAGTAGCGTGGGGGCCAGGTCGATGCTGCTGACCATACTCTCACACACGGCTCCCGTTTTTTTGATTCCCGCGGGCCATTTGATCACGAACGGACTACGCATCCCCGTGTCGTACACGCGTGTCTTGCTACCCGAGAAAGGGCGTCCGTTATCGGCCATAAAAATGATGATCGTGTTGTCGGCGATGCCCTGCCGTTCCAGTTCGCGCTGCAATTCGCCGAGGTAGCGGTCGATGCGCCCGATTTCGTTGTAGTAGGCCGCCAGATCGGCACGGGTACTTTTGGTATCCAGCAGGGTAGGGGGAATCGTGACGTCGGTACCGGGATTATGTGGCTGCGGGAAACTATCCACTTCTGACCAGGGGCGGTGGGCGTCGAATGCCGCAAACCAGAAAAAGAACGGTTTGTCTTTGGGGCGGGATTGCAGCAGAGGTACCCACTGTTGTTCACCGCCTTCGCCTACCAGCTTGCGGTCCGTAACCATGACATCATACGCGCGGCGGGTGTTTGGGCCTTCATGAAACTTACCGGAAAGCGCCGTAAAGTACCCCGCCTTTTTCATCAATTCCGGAAAATAGTCGAGGTGAGCGGGCAGGGGTGTGTGCAATTCCGCCGCCCCAGTATTGTGGGGGTACCTTCCTGTAAGAATGCTCGTGCGGCTGGGGCTGCACGAACTGGCCGTAAGGTAGAAATTAGTGAATTTTATCCCCTCCTTCGCCATGCGGTCGATGTTCGGCGTACGGATACGGGGGTTACCGTAGCAACCGATGTCTTCGGCCGAAATGTCGTCCCCGATGATGAAGATGATATTGGGGGGCGGCGTGGGGGCGCGATTCGGTGGTTCACCGAGAACTACATGAGTGATCGAAACAATAAAAAGCGTGAAGAGGTAGCGAAGCATAGTAATTGTAAAGTTGTCGGGCATTCTGAACTACTTGAAAAAACATGAAGAGCCAGGTTGATTGCAGGTGGCTGCTTTCAGCATCTACCTGAATCAACGTACGCTTTTAGCAATACCCCGGCATCGCACGAGCATCCTAGTTATAGTCGTTTTGCGTCAGCTTGGGATTGACGTCGATCGCGTTTTGGGGAATCGGGAAATGAAGTTTTTTCTCCGTAATGTTGAACCCCTTGGCTTTCATCACTTCTACCGCTCGGCCGGTTCGCACCAGGTCGAAAAAGCGGTGGAATTCGAAACTCAGTTCCATCCTGCGCTCGTGTTCAATGGCTAAGGCCAGGGTATTGTATTTCGCGGGGTACCCCGACGTACCGTAGCCCGGTAAGCCCACGCGCGCCCGTACCTGATTGAGGTAAGCGGGATCGCCCGTTACTTCCGAATACATGAGCAGGACATCCGCGTACCGAATGATTTCTACGTTCTGGCCGGCATAGCGCCAGTTGGGGTCGAAGAATTTCATGGTAAATGGATAGTTGATGAACTGCTTGGTTTCCAGATTCACGTAACCCGGGTACACCGTTATATTCTTTCGGGTGGAATCCGCTGCCTCAAATTCATTGATCAGGTCGGCCGTCGGCGTATTCATCCCCTCGCCCCGGAAAGTTTCATTGATGCCCGGCAGGTGAAAGGCCCAATGGTAGGGAGCATATATCTGCTGGTAGGTACTGTTCACGACATTTTGCCCCGCCAGAAACTGTAATTCCAGAATCGAGGATTTTGAGTTCTTGGTTGCGGGCTGAAACAGAAAAACATAGTCATCCTTGTTCACTTTTCCGTCCCGATTGGCATCCAACGAGTACACGTTGCTGTCAATGATCTCTTTGAGTTCCTTCCCGGCGTTGGCTTTATCGCCTTGCGTGAGGTACACCTTGGACAGCACAGCAGCGGCGGCGTACTTGGTGGCGCGTCCGATGTCGCTGCCCGTGTAAGAAGCAGGAAGATTGTTTTTGCTCTCCGTAAGATCCTTGATAAGCTGCTGATAGATCTTTGCTTCGCTCTCCCGTACGTAGTCGTAGCTTTCGTCTGCCGTCACCACTTTCAATGGCATCGGGATATCGCCCCATACCCGAACCATGTTGAAGAAAATAAGCGAACGGACGAAGGTGGCTTCGGCAATCAGTCGGTTCTTCATCTCGGGTTTGCTGAATGCCACTTCCGTTTTCTGCAATTGTTCGATGATGTTATTGCAAATGAAGAGCGCGTTGTAGCAGGTTTCCCAGGCCGTCTGGATTCTTCCGTTGTTGGTTTGAATCCGATATCCGATAATATCTTCTTCAAAAGTGGTTGCGCCTCCAGTGAACTCAATGTAGGTATTGTCGGAGTATAGTTCACCGTAGAGGTCTACGATACCCCGGGCATCGTACACCCGGTTGAGCTGGCGGTAGACATCGTCCACGGCCTGGACGAGTTGACTTTCATTCTTGTAAAAATTCCCCTGAGTGAGCTTGGTTTCGGGATAAAGATCCAGCTGATCCTGATTGCAGGAAACCAGAGCTAGGAAAATCAGGATGTATAAGCTGTATGATTGATTGGTTTTCATCACTGTATGGGAGTTATTTTAGAAACCGATGTTAATACCGAATGTAATTATCTTGGAAGTGGGGTAGGGCGAGTGAGATATGCCGCGTCGGTCTGCCCCACCTCCGTTGAAATTTTCAGGATCGAAAAGCAGACTGTTTTTCTTCGTCAGCAGGTTCAACCCGTTGGCATAAACCCGCAGGGATTGAAGCCTTAACTTGGAAAGTATGGCTGGTGTGAAGGTGTAGCCTGCGGTGATGCTCTTCAACCGGAAATAGGAACCGTCCACGATCCAATAGCTGGATGCCGTTTTTTCGTATCCATCCAGGTTGACGGTCAGCTTGTAATGGTAGCCATCCCCGGGCTCTGCCTCCGACCGCCATCGGTTTACCATCGCACCCGCGTAATTTCTTCCTTCGTGATACAGCATGGAACGGAGGATGTTGTTGTCATACACGTCGTTGCCCTGTACCCCCTGCACCAGAAAGCTGAAATCGAAACCTCCGTATTTCAGGTTATTGGTAATTCCCCAGATAAAATCGGGTGTGTTTTTGCCGATGATCGTCCGGTCGTCGGCATTCAGCACGCCGTCGCCGTTGATGTCGGCGTAGCGGCCATCACCCGGGGTAGCCGAAGCGTAATGGGACGGGTCGCTGTCAATCTCGGCCTGATTCTTATACACCCCAAGGTACTTGAACCCGTAGAAGCTGAATATGGGCTCTCCGATTTTGTTGATCGTCTCCATTCCGGAGCCCGACTGCAGGATCATAGGCGCATCACTCACTCCCAAAGCCAGTATCTTGTTGCGATTGTGGGAGTAGTTGAATTGCGTGGACCAGGACAGTCGGCGACCCGACAGGTTGTGGGTTGTCAGGTTGAGTTCAAGGCCCTTGTTCTGAAGCTTGCCGATATTCTTGAATACGCTCGTAAACCCGGATACCGTTGGAACGGGTACATCCAGCAACAGGCCGTCGGACTTGGAGATGTAGTAATCGGCTTCCAGGGTGATACGGTTGTTTAACAGCCCGAGGTCGAAGCCCAGGTTCATCTGCTGCGTCCGTTCCCATTCCAGATCAGGGTTGGTGATACTGCCCGGATAGTAGGTGGTAGACAGGCTGTTGCCCCGACTGATGCGTCCCTGAGCCATGGTACCTACCCAGCGATAATCAGCGAACCGGTCGTTGCCGGTGAATCCGTAACTGGCCCGTAGTTTCAGGTTATTGATGATCCGGCTTTTCATAAACGCTTCATCGGAAACAATCCAGCCACCCGAAATGGAAGGGAAAACGCCCCACTTATTGTTAGGGCCAAAGCGGGAAGAACCGTCGCGCCGGATGCTGGTCGAGAGCAGGTACTTTCCCTTGAAGTTGTAGTTGACCCGCGAGAAGTAGGAAATCAGGACACTCTTGCTGATGTCGTCCGTGGCCTGAAACACGGTGCGGCCGGCACTTAGGGCGTGGATCAGGTCATTGTCGTACCCTCTTCTCTGCTGGGTCGTCGAGTAGTAGTCATTGTTGTTGTACTCCATCCCGCCCAGCACGGAGAGTGTATGATCCCCAAAGCTTTTATCGTAGGTCAGCAGGTTCTGGGAAGTATAGTTGAGGATTCGGTCCTGACCGACGGTCATGGAACCTTCGTTGTAGTAGGTAGGGCCCATGTTGGGGTCGACGGCGAAATAATCGCTGTCATCCACCCTTCTGTAATAAAAATTCAGCGCGGTGCGGAAGCGCAGGCCGGGTAAAATATCAATTGCCGTGTGCACGTTGCCCAGGGCGTTGAAGCGCTTGTGCTGGATGTCGTCATTGATCCGGTACAGGGGGTGCCCGTTTTTGGGCCGGAACAGAATGGCATCATACTTTTCGAAGCCTGGCGTCGTGGCCGGGCCGCCGAGGTACCCGTTGGTGCCGAAAACGGGGAAAACTGAGGGGTACTGCACGGCCCATTCCACAATCCGGTTAAAAGGCTCATTTTCCTTGTCATAGCTCAGGCTCATGGTACCCCCTACTTCCAGCCAGTCCCGTACCTTGGTGACGGCTTTCACGCTGAATGTGTATTTCTGGTACGCGGAGGTAAGAACGATTCCCTGTTGGTTGACATACCCACCCGATACGGTGAAGTTGGATTTGGCGTTGCCTCCGCTGGCGTTGAGGTCTATTTTTTGCATGGGGGAAGTTCTGAATATCTCATCCTGCCAGTCCGTCTCGATCAACTGACCCGGCGTATCAAACTGGGTCGGCCAGGTGTACTTGTACTGTTTGCGGGCCTCGATGGTGTTGGGGGCGTTGGGATCTCCGCCGGATTCAATCCAGCCGTTCTGTGCCGCATCGATGGAGGCCTGTGCGTACTCGGCGGAGTTCATGACATCGATTTTGTCAATCGCTCTCTGGACGCCGTAAGTATAGTTCAGGTTGAATTTTGTCTTGCCTTCTTTCCCGCTTTTGGTGGTGATTAGTATGACCCCGTTGGCGCCCCGCGACCCGTAGATGGCAGCCGATGAGGCATCCTTCAAAATCTCGATTGACTCGACATCGGTGCTATTCAGGATATTCATATCGTAGGTAGGTAGGGGCATGCCATCGACGACAATGAGCGGACTGCTGCTCGCCGAAACCGAATTGATGCCCCGAATCTGGATGGAGGAGGAGGTACCCGGACGCCCGTTGCTGGCCAGCACCTGGACACCGGGAATTTTGCCGTACAAAGCCTGACCCACTTCTACTACGGGGCGGCTGTTGATTTCCTGATCCATTTTGACCGAACCGACGGCACCCGTCACATCGCTTTTCTTCTGAGTGCCATACCCTACCACCACCACTTCGTTCAGGGCTTTTGTGTCGGTAGCCAGCGTGACATTCAAGGTAGTTTGGTTTCCTACGGGGATTTCCTGGGCCAGGTACCCCACAAAGCTGAATACAAGTACGGCCTGATCATCGGCTACGGAAAGCCGGTAGTTTCCGTCCTGATCGGTCGTTGTACCCTTTTGAGTACCTTTCTCCAGAATGCTCACTCCCGGCAGACCTTCCCCTTCCTCGCCGCTGACTTTGCCGGTTATAGTTCGATCCACCACTTTCGCCAGGGTAGGTTCAGTTGGAGAAGTCAGGGTGCCGGTTTCTTTTTTTTGATTCTTGAGCAGGATGCGGTTTTCCGATACTACATAGGTAATGGAAAGCGGACGGAGCAATTCATCAAGTACCCATTCCAGTTTTTTGTTGGTCACTTTCAAGGTGACTTTGTGGTCGACTCCGATCGCGCTTGAACTGTACAGGAAATGTACCTCGGCCTGTTTTTCAATAAGCGTAAGCACTTTCTTGAACTCAGCGTTCTCCACGTCGAGTGAAACCGTCTTACTGAGCAGATCCTGTCCGGAGCTCTTATGGGCAAAGGAGAATCCACACAGCAGGAAGCCGAGTACTATCTGCTGAAGGGATATTTTTAGTGTCAGCCAAATTAGGTTTGGCACCTGTAGATTTTTAAGCATGTTTTTGGGTTGGTTTAGGTAATAGCCTGGTTTATGATTTACCCTTCAATAGGCCGCTTTTTGAGAGTACCTCGATCGGTGCATGGCGCATTGATTCAAGGGGGGAAGAAATGATCGTTTTTCATGTCGTAGTATGTAGGGGTTTAGGTATGTAGTGCTGAAAGAAACTCACAGGCAGCTTTCGCCGAGAATGAAGATGGTCGTGCCGCGGGTTTCCAGTTTGGCACCCACCGATTCACAAATGAACTTCAGCTGCGTGTACATGGGCAGACCGGTCAGGTCACCCGTAAAGCGGCAGTGCCGCAGTCCCGATCCTGACAGGACGATCTCCACACCATATGCCTCGCGGATGTGATCAATGATTTTTCCTATGGACTCTTCCTGAAAAATGAATCCTGAACCGGGCGTGGGCGCGACCAGAATTTGGGGAGAGTCTACGATACCCGTGCGGATGGTATGTAGTTTCGTGTCGAATGACGCCTTTTGATTGGGCGTGAGGATAACCCCGTCAAGTCCATTGCTTTGGCGGGTCTGTGTGGTGTAGACGGATACCTTCCCCTTTTTTACCGACACCTCAATGGATTTGCCATTGGATGACGGTTTGATATGAAAACTAGTGCCGAGTACCTCGGTGACAATGCCCCCGGAATGCACCAGAAAGGGTACTTTCTCATTGCGATGGATGTCGAAAAAGGCCCCGCCGGTCAGAAAGACCGTCCGCGTTTTATGTCCGAAATTTTCATCCACTACAATACTGGCGTTTTTCTCGAGTATGACGGAACTGCCATCGGCCAGGTATATTTTCTGTTTTGAATTGGCCGTATTCCTGGTTTCGATCCCGTGTTGTGAGGGTGTTTGGGCTACTTCGGGTACCCTCGAAAATTCAAAGGCAAAAACAGTCATTATAATGACGCAGGCTGCCGCGGCGGCGGCCCGTGCCCAAATGGGTAGGATTTGTATTTTCCTGAATACCCGCTGGATTGGGTTTGAAATTTCGGATCCCAGTCGGTTCCATATTCTTTTTTCAGTATCATCTGCTTCCGAGGTATCCAAAAAATCACCTGTCTCGGTACTTTGACTGTGGGCTTGGTCAGCCCAGTTTGTCAGCAGCGCTATTTCTTCGGGCGAACATTCTCCCAACAGATACCTTTCGGTCAGCTTGTCGAATTCTTGTACGGTCATAGGTACTGCGGTCAGTTATCGGAGTGAAAATTTTGCAGCTGATGCCGAAGCAATTTTAAAGATTTGGTAATGTGGTACTCCACCGCCTTTTCGGATAGATCCATTTTTGAGGCGATGGTTTTGACCGGCAACTCATCCATTTTACTCATTCTGAAAATCCGGGCAGTCTTCTCGGGCATTTGGGTCAATACCTTTTCCACCGCCTGCGAAAGACTGTGGGGGCTTGGTATTTCATTAGTCTGAAAATTGTCGAATACCTCGTGCAACAGCACGTGTTCCTGATATTTGCGGAGGTTAATCCGCGCCTTGATGGACTTATTGGTAAGGTTTCTGGCGGCAATAAATAAATACACCTTGAGATTCTGAATGCAGACCGTTTGTCGGTTCTGCCAAATGCTCAGCATCAAATCGTGCACGATTTCTTCGGCATCTTCTTTCGTGCCCAATTGCTGAAACACGAATCCGTACAGGTAGCGCCAATATCTTTTATAGATTGCCTCATAGGCATTCGGGTTGCTTTTTTTCAGTAAGTGCACCAATTCTTCGTCAGTCAGATTCGATTCGCGCATGAGTCTACTATCCGGTTTTCTGCATAAGGTTCTCTTTTGAAGCAAAACCCCTAAATTAATTTCTACTTTTTTTTATCAGAGTGCCATTTCTCTTAAAGTCAGCCTACAAAATCATTCTCTTCTCTTCCACCGGTCAGAGGCGACAGCGAGTGCTTTTGCAGCTGTTTTCAACAGGAATCCTTGGAAGAGGAAAGCTTCTTTCTGAGAATGAAGATGGGATCACACGTCCCGCCAATTGGGTGACCATTGCAGTAAGAGCGGGCAGATGGAAGCTTTTGTCCGATCAGAAAAGGAAAAAATCGAACTTTACGATATCAGCGATGGCCCGTTTGAGCGACAAAAGGTGGCCCGGACTATTTCGATAAAAGCACAGGTTTTGGTAAAGAAAGAAAAGGAAAAGGGGATTGACCCAATGCGAAGAGAAGCTATTTCTCTTTTTTTCGTCATTAGTTAAAATCGCCTTAGGACATTGGGAGAATGAATGCCTCTGTATCGGTATAGGCCAATTTCAGATAGTGAGGCCTGACAGCATCATAAGAGAACTACTATGAAAAAAGGAACCATGAGCACAAAGCATAATGAATCTTCTTACCGTTCCATACCAGCGTTGGCTTTGCAAAGTGTTCTTTTGAGTTTTCTCACTGTGCTGGGGGTGTGTGCAGGCGGGGCTTCCACTGAGGGGCCAGGAAAGAATGCTCCCCACGATCGTCCTAACGTATTGTTCATCCTTACCGATGACATGGGGTACGGCGACTTATCGGCCTACGGAAGCCCGGTCAATCATACGCCCAACCTGGATAAACTCGCGGGCTGGGGCATGAAAATGGGGCACTGCTACGCGGGTTCGGCGGTATGTACTCCTTCAAGAGCCAGTATTTTCACGGGTCGCTTCCCGCTGCGTTACGATATTCAATGGGCTTTCACCGATAATGAGGAGTACCTGCCCGTTCAGGAGCAGTCCATTCCGAAACTCCTGAAAGCGCAGGGCTACCAAACCGCCCATATCGGCAAGTGGCATCTTGGCGGCATCCGTATCCAGGACTTCGAAGCACGAGCCGCCGGAAAACCCGCCAATCCCGGCCCCCACGAGCATGGGTTCGACCATTACCTGTGCAATATCGAGGATCCGATCGTGCGCAAGGATTTGATCAGCAACCGGTTGCTCTACCGCGAGGGAGGTACCACGATGGTGCGCAATGACCGTCGCGTCCCACCGCAGGCAGGCAACTGGGAGACGATCAAGGTGGATGAGGCTCTGGCCTTCATGCAAAAAAGCCGGAAAGACCAAAAGCCCTTTTTCGTCAACCTCTGGTTCGATACGCCCCATACGCCTTATGAGCCCATTGAACCCTTCGTGGAAGAGTTTGCAAAGCGCGGCGCCACGAGCGATCAGCTGTATGTGCGCTCCATGATCAAGCACCTGGATACGCAAGTCGGGCGGTTGCTGGAATACCTCGACAAGAACGGACTGCGGGAAAACACGATCATTATCTTTGGCTCCGATAACGGGGCGGCAACTCAGCTTTCTCCGGGCCCTTTTCAGGGACATAAAACCGATCTGCACGACGGTGGCATCCGCGTACCCTTTTTCGTTTCCTGGGCGGGGAAGATCCCGGCCCAGTCGTACAGCTTCCAGCAGACCCACTACACCGACCTGCTGCCTACGCTTTGCGAAGCGCTGCGAATCCCCTACGACAAGTCACTTTGCGACGGCCAAAGTCTGTGGCCCCAATGGCAGGGGGCACGCGATGTGGCCCGCAAGACGATGCTTTGGCAAATGGACATAACCGAGAAAACGGGCTACCAGGGGCTGGGGGGGCGGCCGTTGCCCGTGGGTTCGCTGGCGGCCCAGCGCGGCAAATGGAAAATGCTGGCCACCGAGCAAAAGCCCGTGGCCCTCTACGATACCGAAGCGCAGTACCGCGAATACACCAACCTGCTGGGTACCCAGCCCGAAGTGGAACAGTCCCTCTGGGCGGAGATTCTGGCCTTTTATCAGGCCAAGCGCAAAGGCTGGAAGGAGGCGAATCCTTAGCCAGCCGCCAGGGACCCATGCTACTTTCCTTTTGGGGAGAGAACCGGAAGCCACCAATGAACAAATTTGAAAGATGAACAGCATACACTGTTGGTGGGGCCTGGCAATGACCTTGGCCAGCACAATGATTTCCTACAAGCCGGTAAAAACCACGGGCAAATCGGTGATGGCCTCTGATTCGGTTAAATTTTCCTACCAGGCAATTACAGGCATTGGACTGGATAGCCTATACAACCGGCGCGACAACAGCGACATTATCAAGGTCGGCAACAGGTACTACGTGTGGTACACGAGAATGAATGTCCCGGTCACGGCGGGCTACTGGGGGGCGATCTGGTACGCCACCTCAGATGACGAAGGGTTCACCTGGACAGAGCGAGGCATGGCGCTTGGCCGTGGAGAAGCGGGCAAATTCGACAGTCATGCCGTATTCACCCCGAATATCCTGGTGTATGAGGGTAGGTACTACCTGTACTACACCGGAGTAAAGCCGACGCCCGGAAATCCAAAACAGGCATTTGAAAATAACTCCATTAACGATGTTACGGCGCTCGGCCTTAGCGTGGCAGATACGCCCGATGGCCCCTTTGTGAGGGTAGGGGACGGGCCGATTCTCGAAATCAGTCGCGATTCCTCCGCGTTCGACAGCTACCGTATTGATGATGCCAGCCTCTTGGTACGCGATCAAAAAGTTTGGCTCTACTACAAAGGCCGCTCCATCGCCCACGGTCCCAAAGGTCCGGCACTTACCAAAATGGGGGTAGCCTTTTCCGATAATCCCGAGGGGCCGTACCGGAAGCACGGGGTTCCCTTGCTGGACAAAAGCCACGAAGTACTTATTTGGACCATGAACCAGGGAGTGGCTTCGCTGGCTTCACTGGACAGTTTCCTCAATTTCGCGGCGGATGGAATCCACTTCTCTAAGCTTCAAAACAAAATGACCGGCATTCCCATGGCTCCCGGATTGTACCGCCCACATTTGGAGGGAGATCACACCAGAAATGAAACCCCTGGCTGGGGCATTGCCATGCGCGCGAGAAAAAACGTTACCTACCTCGTTCGTTTCGAAATGAAGTAGCCAGGCTTGTTTCCATAAACCTTTTGCACCGTTCAAAAATGATATATACATCGAGTAAAGCCCCCAGGTGGTGCCGTATGCCGACCGGGGGGATTGTTTTGTTCCTGCTATTGGGTTGTACAAAAGGACCCCACAACAGGGTGCCTGCGAAGCCTAACGTGGTTTTCTTTCTGGTCGACGACCTGGGCTGGACGGATATCGGTGCCTTCGGCAGCAGCTTTTACGAAACCCCCAACATCGATGCCCTTGCAGCCCGGGGCATGAAGTTTACCAGCGCCTATGCGGCCTGTCCGGTCTGTTCGCCCACCCGTGCCAGTATCCTGACCGGCAAGTACCCCGCCCGCCTCAAAACGACCGACCATTTTGGTGCCCCACAACCCTCCGAAGTGAGTCGCCACTGGACCCGCAACAAACCGCTGCTCCCGGCAGAATTCCTGACCCAAATGCCCCTGGAAGAAATCACGTTGGCCGAAACCTTCAAAAGCAATGGCTATGGTACTTTCTTCGCCGGCAAGTGGCACCTGGGCGAAACGCCGGAATTTTGGCCCGAGTACCAGGGGTTCGATGTCAACAAGGGCAGTTTCTCGAAAGGCCAGCCCATGGGAAACCACTATTTCACGCCTTACGACAATCCCCGCCTGACCGACGGCCCGCCGGGCGAGAATCTGACGCTCCGCCTGGCCGACGAAACAATTTCGTACATCGAGCAAAATAAATCCAGGCCCTTCCTGGCCTACCTCTCTTTTTATGCCGTACACAATCCGCTGGGCGCTCCCCAGGAACTGATTGATAAGTACACCGAGAAACGGAAGCGGCTCCAACTGGACGATCAGTGGGGGAAAGAAGGCCAAAACAAGGTCCGGCTGAATCAGAGTCTGCCGGTGTATGCGGCCCTGGTGGAAACCATGGATCGCGCGGTGGGTAAGGTGCTGGCTGCCCTCGAAAAAAACGGACTGGATAAAAACACCATCGTCGTGTTCATGTCTGACAACGGCGGGCTGGCGACTTCGGAAGGACAGCCTACCTCCAACATGCCGCTCCGGGCCGGGAAGGGGTGGCTCTATGAGGGCGGGATCCGGGAACCGATGGTCATTCACTGGCCGGGCGTGACCAAAGCAGGTGCGGTCAGTGACCAGATCACCACCAGCACCGACTTTTATCCCACCCTGCTGGAAATGGTCGGAATTCCGGGCCTGCCCGGCCAGCACCTTGACGGGCTAAGCCTGGTACCTGTGCTCAAAGGTAAAAAGTTCGATCGGGGGGCAGTATTCTGGCACTACCCCCACTATGGCAATCAGGGCAGCTCGCCCGGTTCGGCGGTCCGGCAGGGCGACTGGAAGCTTATTGAATGGTTCGAGGAAAGTCGGCCCGTCGAGCTGTATGATCTCAGGGATGACCTGGGAGAACAGAACAACCTGGCGGCTACCCGGCCCCAAAAAGTGAAGGAACTACTGGATCTGCTGCACACCTGGCGAGAGGAAGTCGGTGCCCGCCTGCCGAGCAAGAACCCGGCGGCTAAATTGTAAAATGCCAAAGATACGTCGCTCAATAAAATGGAAGCATTATCAATCGAATTTTGGCTTCAATAATTTCCCCATGGACGAGCTTGGCGCTACGGCTCCTAAGCTGAAAGCAAAAGCCGAAAAGATAAATTACCTGCTATTCATGTGGCTACGGACGGGCCGCGCGGTCCTCGAATTTTACCGCAACCAGAAACTGACTACCGAGGAGGTTTCTTTTAAGTACCAGGATTAGGGGTAGTCTGAATTAAATCAGTCTTGATTTTAGGGAAAATAGGTTTCGAATTGAAAGGGCATGGGTAGTTCACTGCCTGATTTGTGAGCCTGACTGTATTGATTTTCGGTCCTTCCCGATGTATGGTGGCCTGGGTTATATACAGGTGGAAGTACCATAACTCTAACTGTATAACAAACCCATCCTGTCCCTTCATATTCAATACCCCTTATTCAGTAGTATTAATACTATGAAAAAGTACCTCCTCATTTTTACTTTGATAGGCTTTTCCAACATTCCTGCTTTTGCGCAAAAGCAGGAATTGATTTCAAAGAAATATACCTACAATACCCTATCTTCCTACCAAAAATCTTTGCTCGAAGATGTCATCGCCCTGGATTTTCCGAAAGGTTCTGAGCTGTCAAAAACATTATCGGATCATGCCAGTATCAGGAACATCACCCGCCTGGCGGAAGCCCTTTTGTTTCGAAATCAGGCCGGTGACAAGGAAAATGCCATCACCATTCTGAGATGGCTTTTAAAGTACCAGTACCAGGATGAAAAAAGTCCCTACTACGGCATGTGGCAAACCAATGCCACCAATGATCGTAAAGACCAGAATTGGCGTGAATTCATTGGCTGCGATTTGATTATCATCTATCACAACTATAAGAATACGCTTCCCAAAGACGTGGTTGAGGCGATCGAGACAGGCCTGGTGCATGCCGCCAAAGGGGCCATGAAGCGGGATGTTACGCCCTATTACAGCAACATTTCGATCATGAGCGCTTTTATGATGGAATATGTGGGTAGCCGTTTCAAAAATGATGCACTAAAAAATGCCGGGTTGAAGAAAGCAAGAGCTATTTTTAATTTGCAGCAATCCAACGGTTCATTCAGCGAGTACAATTCGCCTACTTACTACGGCGTTACACTCATCGGTATAGCCCTGTGGCGGGAAATGGCTTTTTCTGAGGAAATGAAGACCATGGGCAGGAGCCTTGAAAAGGCCCTCTGGCATGAAACGGCTATGCTCTACAATGCCAATTTGCGAAATATGGCAGGCCCGTATTTTCGGGCCTATGGTATGGATATGCAAAAGTACAATGCCATCATCGGGCTTTGGATGGCCGTTGCGCTGGATAGCGAGAACCTTGCGCCTATTCCGGGGATCAAAGGCGGAAAGAATGGCGAAATGAGTAACCTGACCCCTATTTTTCACCTGGGGCTTTCGATCCCTAAGGGGGATTTGGCTGAGTTCAGGTCTTTTACGAAGCCTCGGTATGTCTCCAAAATCGTACCGAGCAACTATACGGGCGATACGCTCAAAAAGGTGACACATCAGATTGAGAAAGAGTGGATGATGGGAGGGCTTTGGGGTAATCTCAGGAAATGGGACCAAATCAAGACGGGTACCATTCATTGGAAAGCCGCCGATGGTAGTATAGGTTGGTTGTTGGTGCCGGGCAATGCAAAAACCAATGTCAAGGTGAGTCAAAAACAAATGGGCATTTATCTGGCCGATGCTTCAGCCAAAGCAATTGAACTATTTGTTTATTCAAAACAGGCTACGGTGGGTGACTTTACGGACAAAAACTGGAAGCTCCCTTCTATGGATTTAGCCATAAGTACGAGTCTGAAAAGAAGTAGTACCGAAAAGGGAAAACCCGAACTAGTAAAGCAATTTGTTGAGGACAAAAGCGACTATCCCTTTGTTGTAAGGGTAGTGTATGAAGTACCGGCGAATTGGGATGTGGAGAAACCTTTGCTAGAAATAACCCCCAAAAAATAACCTCCTCTTAAAAAATACGAATCAAAGAATAATGAACAGTCGATTAACCAGAATAGCAGCGTATACAACGGCCGTAGTTTCCATTTTTATCATGGGCTTTGGCCTGACCCCCACCGATTCCTCTAAATTTTCTCTGAAAGACTATCAGGTAGAAGAGGGTTTCGATCTAAGTTTAATTGCGGCCGAGCCCTTCCTGAAAGCACCGGTAAGCCTTGACTTCGATAATAAGGGCAGGATGTGGGTGGTGGAAATGATTGGGTATATGCCCAACCTCGAAGGTATTGGTGAAGATGTACCCAACGGCCGGATTTCCATTTTGGAAGATTTAAACCATGACGGTGTGATTGACCACTCCAAGGTATTTCTGGACAAACTCGTACTACCCCGTGGACTGGCGCATGTCTATGGCGGACTGCTGTATGTGGATGGACCTAAGCTTTGGTTTGTAGAAATAAAGAATGACAAGCCCGGCAAAAAAACGCTGGTGGATCCGGTGTACGCCGAGGGAGGCAATGTGGAGCATTCGTCCAATGGATTGATGATGAACATCGACAACTGGATCTACAACGCCAATTATAATTTCAGGTACCAACTCAAAAACGGCAAATGGGTGAAAGAGCCCACTTCGTACCGGGGTCAGTGGGGCATCACAAAAGATAATTTTGGGCGGCTATACTACAATAGCAACGCCACCCAATTGAAAGGCGACTATGTGTTGCCCAACAAAGCGATTCAAAACAAGTACTTCAAGCCTGTCATTTCCGAAAACCAAAAGATAGCCAGTGACCGGGTTTATCCCATTCATCAAACATCGGTCAACCGGGGCTACCAGAAAGGGGTACTGGATGAGGAAGGCTTTCTGATTGATGTTACGGCGGCCTGCGGGCCTTTGGTGTACAGGGGTGGTACTTTCCCGGATTCCTATGATCAAAATGCGTTTACCTGCGCTCCGGAAGTCAACCTGATCAAACGAAACGTTCTGACGTTCAACGAAACACGTATCACGGCCAAACAGGCCACCGAAGGCAAAGAATTTATCGCCTCGACGGACGAGGGCTTCCGCCCGGTTAACTTATTCAATGGGCCCGATGGCGCCATGTATGTCGTGGACATGCACCGGGGGATCATTCAGCACAAGGCCTATATCTCGCAGTACCTTACGGAACAGTTGGGGCTTAAAAAACTGGATACCTTGCAGAACGCCGGACGTATTCTGAAAATTACAAACAAAGCCGGCAAACTCAACGCCGTTCCGGACCTGTCGAAGGCTTCCAGTAAGGAATTGATGGCCATGCTAAGCCATCCAAACGGCTGGCTACGGGACCGGGCGCAACAAATTCTGATCCAGCGGAAAGACCTTTCCATCGTGAAGGAGTTGAACACCCTGGCCAAAAGCAGCAATGCGTACCTAACTGCTGTTCATGCCCTTTATGCACTGGATGGCCTGAATTCGCTTAGTTACGGTTCATTGTCCTCTATCTTCAACCAATCAGAGCAGCCGGAAACCATTGCGCACGCACTTGGGCTTTTGGGACGATTTGCGACGGTGCCAAATGTAAAGAGCATGAAGAACTTGTCTACTCAGCTGCTGGCCAGGAACAACACCATGCTTGACCTGTACTTGTCCATGTCATTGAGTCCGTGGGTCAGATTATCCGGGGCTGATTTCTTCCCGACACTATCTGCTATTGACCAAAAACGTCATGCGCAACGCCTATTTCAGGAGGCCATCGTGAGTAGTCTGGAAGGAAAGGAAGAGAAGTACCTTCAAACGATGAATCCCAGCGACGAGCTGAAAAGAGTGCTGACAACGGTCCTTGATAACCATCGGAAGGAGGAACTGAATCCGATTTTTGTGAAGCAAACCAATACCGTGGATGCCCGCACCAAAGGCTTGCAATTGTACCGGACTATTTGTGCCGCCTGCCATGGTGCCGACGGAAAAGGGATACAGGACCTGGCCCCACCGCTCAAAGGCTCCGAATACATCGACGGTTCCATGAAGCGCCTGGCCTCCATCATCCTGCACGGCATCAGCGGCCCGATCCATGTCGATGGGAAACTGTATAAATTGAACAACGATATGCCCGGTATGGTCAACAACAGTGCTATTTCCGACCAGGATATTGCCGATATTATCAAGTATACCCAAAATGCCTTTGCCAAATCCCCGAAAGGAATCGCCCTGGACGACATCAAAAAGATGCGGGCCCAAAAACCTCCGGGAAGTGGCGTTTTTGACGAAAAGCAACTTTTGGAGACTGATTTTGAGAAGTAGGGGTACTTTTAGTAAAGCAGATTACAAGCCCCAGGCTTTTTATTAGAAGCATGGCCTAGTGGAGGGATTACCCACGGTTGATAAGGCGCTGGGCTATTGAATTTTACCACAACCAGATACTGATTACCCCCTAAACGTCTCTTTCTAGCAATAAAACTAAGGGTATTCTGACTTAGAGCAGTCTTGTTGTATAGGTATCCTTTTTCCTAACAAAAAAGGCACCTGACTATTTCCAAATGAGCCTAAAATACGGTTTACTAGTCCTGGTATGTGTTTCCTTGCAGGGTTTTGCCCGGGATTTTTATGTACCCCCCATAGGCAGGAATACCAATCCGGGTACCCTGAGCCAGCCCTTTGCTTCCCTCGAAAAAGCAACTACATCCAGCACGGCTTTCATTGGGAAAGAAGCGGTGAACATCTGGCTCCTAGAAGGCACCCATTACGTCAGCAAGACGCTGGTACTTGACAGCCGGTTTTCGGCCAGCAAAGGGCTAACTATTCAAGGGCTGGGTAAAAACGTGTGGGTTTAAGGCGCGAGACAGTTGTCCAACCTGCAATGGCGTGATTACAAGGGGCGAATCAAAGTGGCAAATCTGCCCGCTGAGGTCAATTTTGATCAGTCTTCCGACAAGCCAAAAAAAAATACGCTGGCCAGACCGTGGCTGTCCATACGGTCTATGGCTACGAGAAAAATACATTCCAAGTTAAACTACCCCGATAGCATGTTCAGAAACCTTAGTACAATCCCGGCCTGCCTTTGTCTGATGGCGGTACTTGTGTTCGTCAGCACCAGCTATGCCCAGCAAAAGCGGCCCAACGTCTTATTCATATTGGCCGACGACCAGTCGCCTTTTGATTTAAACATGTATGATCCTGCCTCCCGGCTAAGTACCCCAAATTTGAGCAGACTGGCCGCCGAGGGGATGGTTTTCGACGGTGCCTACCACATGGGTGCCTGGACGGGTGCAGTCTGTACCGCTTCCCGAACCATGCTCATGACCGGACGCTCGCTCTGGAAGCTACCGCATCAGACCAACCCTAACAACGGTAACCGGGCGCTGGTACCGGAGAATTTAGAGGACAATTCGATGGCCGCGATCTTCAACCGGGCGGGCTATGCCACCATGCGCACCTGCAAAAGCGGCAACAGCTACGCGCCGGCCAACCAAAAATTCACCGTCAACAAGGAAGCGGTCAGCCGGGCCGGTAACGATGAAAATGGCAACGCCTGGCACGCCCGGCAGGTACTTGACTATCTGAAAGGCCGCGAGGAGAGCAAGGACGCAGCGCCCTTTCTGATCTACTTTGGGTTCTCGCACCCGCACGACCCCCGCAATGGGAAAGAGGGTTTGCTGAAAAAATACGGTGCCGTGAATCATACCGATCCTCAAAAGGTACCCTTTGTCAATGCCAAACAAACGGCCTTGCCTTTCAATTACTTACCGGCTCATCCGTTTTTCCACGGTCATCCGCAGTTGCGCGACGAAGAGCAGGTTTCAGGCGTCTGGAAAAACAGAGACGAAGGGAGCATTCGGAACGAAATAGGTCGTGAGTATGCCTGCAGCGAAGACATTGACGATCAGATAGGCAAGGTGCTTAAAAGATTGGAGGAAATGGGCGAGCTGGAAAACACCTACATAGTTTACACCGCCGACCACGGGATTGCCGTGGGCCGGCATGGACTGATGGGCAAGCAAAACCTGTACGAGCACTCCTGGCGCGTGCCGTTCCTGGTCAAAGGACCGGGAATAAAGCCTGGAAAACGGGTCACGGGGAATATCTACCTGATGGACGTGCTGCCGACTCTCTGTGATGTGGCGGGCATAGAACAGCCAGGTACCATCGATGCCCTGAGTTTTAAACCCGTGCTTTTTGGTCAAAAACAGCAGATTCGGGACGTAATGTACGGAGTGTACAGCGGAGGCACGAAGCCCGGCATCCGGACGGTCAGGAAAGGCGACTGGAAGCTGATCAAGTACGATGCCATGGACGGTACCGTGCGCGAAACGCAGCTATTCAATCTGAAAGCCAATCCGCACGAATTTCTGGCCGAGCACCAGAAGCAGGGAAAAATGGAGACCAACCTGGCGGGCCAATCCCCGTACTCAGCCAAATTGAAGGAAATGGAGGCCCTGCTCCAGGCGCAAATGCAGAAGTACCATGATCCCTATACCCTTTGGAATCAGAAGAATTGAGTCATCTGAGAGCAAGGTACTTAGGAAAAAGAGATCAGCTTACCTGCTGGTCCGAAGGGGTACTTTGGTTGCTGCTGACTGGGGGGGAAGTACCATTCATTCGTCTCATCAGTAAGTATCGCCCCGCCTTTCTTATCTTTTCCACTTTTAGACAGACATTAATCCCACGTACATTTTTATTATGAAAAGACGTCACTTTGTCAAAGCTTCCCTGCTCACTCCGGTGGCCGCTCAGCTTACCCATTCAGCAGGTACCCCATCTACGGCTAGCCAACCGAAAGCAGGCTCAGAGTTCTACGAGCTCCGGATTTACACCCTCAAAAATGCCCAACAGCTCAAACTGGTTCAGGAGCATTACAAGCAGGCGGCTATTCCGGCGCTGAATAAATTGGATAGCAAAAACATCGGCGTATTCACCGAGTATCTGGCGGGCGGCTTCACCAAGCTGGTAACGGTCATTCCCTATGCTTCCATGGATGCCTTCCTTAAAGTCAACGATCAGTTGGCCAATGATGCCGCCTACCAGCAAGCCGGTGCACCCTACCTGACGGCTGATGGCGCCACCCCGGCCTACGAGCGCGTAGAAAGCTCCCTGCTGCAATCGTTTGCGATGATGCCTAAGCTGGAAGTACCCGAAAAGAAACCGCGGCTTTTTGAGCTGCGCCGGTACGAGAGCCCGGGTGTAGCGGCCGGGAAAAAGAAAATAGAGATGTTCAACGAAGGAGGGGAGATTTCCATTTTCAAGCGGGTAGGCCTGACGCCCGTCTTCTTTGGCGAAACCCTGATTGGCCCCCTGCGCCCTAACCTGACGTACATGCTCACATTCGATGACATGGCTGAACATGACGCCAATTGGAAAACCTTTTCGGCGGACCCGGAGTGGAAAAAAGTCAGTGCCATGCCGGAGTATGCCAATGCTAAAATCATCTCCAATATTCACCGCATGTTTCTAGTGCCAACCGATTTTTCTCAGATTTAAGACGGTTGGATCTTCGGCCCGGTAGTTCTGTCACGAATTGGGGGGACGAACGCGCCGAATAAAAAATGCGCTGGGAAAACGACTCACTTCCAGCGCATTTTTTTTCATAAGTTGAACGGATGTAACAAAGTACAGACAAACTACCCCTTGCTTGAAGCAGGAGGGAATACCTTCTTCCTGACTTTCCAGTAGCCTTTGATATTTTATGAAAGCCAAAAATGTTTTTATCACCGTGTGCCTGTCGTTGATTCAGTTTAGTGGATTTTCGCAGAAGAACGGTTCGCCCAACATCATCTACATCTTAGCCGATGACCTGGGTTACGGGGATGTTTCCTGTTTCAATCCCCAGTCGAAACTAAACACTGTGCACATCGACCGCCTGGGCAAAGAGGGAATGATGTTTACCGACGCCCACACGAGTTCGGCGGTATGCACTCCCACCAGATACGGGATACTGACCGGGCGATACAACTGGCGTTCCCGACTCAAAAAGTCCGTCCTGAGCGGATTTTCCAAGTCGCTCATTGAACCCGAAAGGACGACCGTGGCCCGGCTGTTGAAAGACAAAGGATACCAGACAGCCTTCATAGGCAAGTGGCACCTGGGCTGGGATTGGCAATTCAACTCCAATGCAAAGGATTTGGACAATCTGAATGTGCATCCGGTGGTGGATTACTCCAAACCTCTGACATTGGGCCCAAACGACCTCGGCTTCGACTACACCTATGGCATTTCGGGTTCGCTGGATATGGCCCCATACGTGTACGTCGAGAATGGACGATCGACCACCATACCCACCGATACGACGGTATCCGTAGACGACAAGGGGTTCTGGCGGAAGGGGGTTACGGGTTCAGACTTTACCCATGCCGATGTCCTGGATCATTTGACGGCCAAATCCGTTGCTTTTATTGAGGAAAACGCCAGTAGCAGCCAACCGTTCTTCCTTTATTTTGCCTTGCCCGCCCCGCACACGCCCATATTGCCAAAGTCTGAATTTCTGGGTAAAAGCAACACCAATTTTTACGGAGATTTCGTACTGCAGGTCGATGATCTGGTCGGTAGAATCGAAGCTGTTCTGAAGCAAAAAGGAATTGGTGAAAACACCATGATTATCTTCACCAGCGATAACGGATGCTCACCCAAAGCCAACTTCAAGGAATTGGCGAACGTGTCGCACAATCCAAGCTATATCTACCGGGGACACAAGGCGGATATTTACGAAGGGGGGCACCGGGTACCCTTCATTGTGAAATGGCCACAAAAGGTCAAATCCGGCACTAAAGTACCCGCCACCCTATGTACCACCGATTTTTTTGCCACCGCCGCAGAAATCGTGAACTTCGATATCCCAGATAATATGGGCGAGGATAGCTTCAGCTTTTTGTACTTATTGGAGGGTGCCCCGAAAAAGCAACCCATAAGAGAGGCCACGGTCCATCATTCCATCGACGGGCGTTTTGCCATTCGGAAAGAAAACTGGAAGCTTGTTCTCTGGCCGGGATCGGGCGGCTGGAGTTTCCCGAATACCAAAAAGGATCTGGAAGCGTTGCCAAAGTACCAACTTTACGATTTGGAAAATGATCCGGGTGAGGTTAAAAACCTCTTTGCCCAGAATCCGGCAAAAGTGAAGGAGTTGGAAAGCTTAATGAAAAAGTACATCGACGAAGGCCGAAGCACACCCGGAAAACCTCAGAAGAACGACTTTGTGCAAAAATGGGAGCAACTGGATTGGATGGATGTGAAGTAATCTTTTCCGGCAAATTTGCCATATGTATTTTGTATATTTGCGTATAGTCAACACTTGCCACCTATGGTTCCTCCGTTTCCTTTCCAGCCCAATGCCCCGTATCCCGTGGTCAATATCATACGACAGGCCAGAAAGGGCGTGGCACGTCGTCGGGCCGATGAAGTGGCTGAAATCGTGGGATTGACCAATATCGAAATGGCTAAAATACTGAATATGTCAGTGAGGGGGCTGCATGGGAAATCTGCCGATGAGTTGCTGAATCAGGCAAGCAGCGAGCGCCTTTTGCTGCTCGAACGCCTGATCCAGCATGGTCTTTCCGTATTCGATGGGGACACAACTTCGCTGGGGCTCTGGCTGCGCACTCCGCTGAAAGAACTCGCTTACCGCGCAACGGAGGAGGAAAAAGCCGGCCCGATCTCCATCCGCAAAGCAGGTGGTTTTGTCCCCTCTCGAAATCCGACCGATCCCCCGGCCGACCTTGCTCACGATGATCCCGCTCCCCAGCCTCCGCTGAGCATACTGGATACCGTAGTGGGTTTCTCACTGGCAGAAGATGTGCTGGGGCGAATTGAATGGGGCATCATCGGGTAGCTGGCATGGAGGCCTATCGATTGAACAAAGAACCTTACCACACGGACCCGCTGTCGGTGGAGGGGAGCCGCAGGCACGGAGGACGCTGGAATCCCAAAGGAGTAGGCATACTATACACCAGTGCTACCCCTGAACTCAGTTTGCTCGAAACGCTGGTCCACCTGCCACCGCTTCCTCTCTCTGAATTGCCCGGACTTTGGCTAAGCACGCTTATGCTACCCGATGAACCACAAACGGTTTTCTACCTGGATGCGGCCAAGCTGCCAGCCTCCTGGCGAACGGGTACTTTGGCCGAATCGCAATCGCTTCTGATGGAATGGCTGCTGGACCCGTTTTGCCTGGGCCTGGGAGTCCCCTCGATCGTGATGCCACTCTCGTACAACATTCTGCTTCACCCGCAACATGCTGATTTTAAGAAGGTGGAAGTATTCGCGCAACGTAAGTTTCCACTTGATCCCCGATTGCGCAAGTGAAAGTTGGAGCAGGAACTAGCCCTGCCTATCCAATCTGTATTTTACGAAACGAATGGAGTGGTTTTGCCTGATTCCCGTGAGGGCCGCTCACTCGTCCGCACCTTTCTTACCCAATAAACTCATTAGTCCAAGGACCGGGCCCAGGGCCAGAGCAGTAAAAACAAACTCGCTATCGACAAAATCGGACAGGATATTGATGAATTGAATACTCAGGATGGTAATCGAAAAGCCGATACAGTTTACCAGGGTAAGGGCCGTTCCGCGCAAAGCTTCCGGGGCATTTTTGGCCACCAGGGTTGAAAAGAGGGGGGAATCGGCAATGACGAAACTTCCCCAGACCAACAAAAACAGGAGAAGTACCAAAAAAGAACTGCTTTGGAGAAATAACGGCGAAAGCAGACAACACAGTCCTGAAACGAACAGCGAAATGGTGGCTATTTTCTTCGGACCGAAGCGCCCGGAAAGAAGCCCGGCCACTACGCAGGCCGGTCCCCCGACCATGATTACCAGAAACGAATAGAGCGGGACATTCAGGACCGTATCAGGATGACGAAGCTGGAAGGTGGCCAACATAAGGGGGACAAACGCCCAGAAGCTGTACAACTCCCACATATGCCCGAAATAACCCAGGGAGGCCGCGCGAAAACGGGTATTCCTGAAAATGTCGACCATTGCCCCGAAACGAATCGCCTGCCCTTGTCCGGACTTCCAGAAAGGGCCATCGGGTACCAGCCATACCATAGCCAGGCCACCCGCAAGCGACAGGGCAGAGGTGGCGTAAACCACACTTTGCCAGGGAAAAGCAAACGTGATCCCTTTCAGGAAATGGGGGAAGGCCGTTCCCAGCACCAGCGCCCCCACCAGGTACCCGAGTGATTTTCCCAAACCGTGCTGAAAATAGTCGGAGGCTATTTTCATGCCCACCGGATAAATACCCGCCAGAAAAAATCCGGTCAGAAACCTGAAAAACAAAATGACGCCCGGCGAGAATCCGGGAGCGGCCAGCGCCAGATTGAAGAGGGCCGCCAGCAAAGCACTGTCGAAGAATACCCGCGAGGGGGAAAAGCGATCGGCCACCCGAAAACTGGCATAGAAGAGGGTGCCCAGAATAAAGCCAAACTGTACCGCGCTTGTCATTTGGGCCAGGAAACCGGGGTCTGACGGGAGGTTTTTGACCAGATCGGGTAGAATAGCGTTACCCGCAAACCAAAGCGAAGTGCAGAAAAACTGCGCAAGTACGATGACGGGCAGTACGGCTTTGAAGCTTTGCTTGGGCGTGGATTTACTAGTCAAAGTGCGGGCTCTTGCCAGGTATTTGAGGGTTTGCCGGGAAGGAGTGGTAAATTTATCTACTTTATCCTGGTACCGCAAGGCTGCTGAATCATTCGTCTGGGTTCCATCCACTATTGAATCAGAAGGGTTGGGTACTTTTTATCAAGTGCAGAACTTGTCGTATTTTAGGGCATCCGGTACGGATAAGCTCCTTCCAATCAACTAATTTACTCAACTATCAAAATTCGTTATGACTGCTTTAATGAACGCCGTAAATAAAAATAACAGCACCCTGGTGCAGCAACTCATCCAGCAGGGGGCCGATGTCGACGAGCTGGACGCCAGCCGGGATGCCCCGCTGGTCATGGCTGCCTACAAGGGCTACAACGAAATCGTAAAACTACTGTTGGAAGCGGGGGCGGACGTTGGTGCCGTAGATCCGGGAATGAAAGCCACGGCTCTGCACGCAGCCTCCTACGCCGGCCGGGCCGAAGCGGCCAAACTGCTGATCGACTACCAAATTGACATCAACAAGCAAGGGCCATATAACGGCTACACCGCCCTGCATGATGCTATCTGGCAAAACAACGTGGAGGTAGTTAAGGTACTTCTGGATGCTAACGCTGATCTGAACCTCAAATCCAACGACGGCAAGACTCCGCTGGATTTTGCCAGATCAAAAAATCACAGGGAGATTGTCGGGTTGATTGAGGAGAAGTCGGGAAAATAACTGATTTTACCCTCAGGTAAAACTCAGCCTAACGCACAAAAAAAGGAGGCTTCTGATGAACAGAAGCCTCCTTTTCTCATATTCTGATTTTGCTTACAGCAGGTAGTACTCTTCCCAGCCTTTGCGTGGGGCGGCACCGGCGAGCAGGAAGTTAGCGAGCGGATTATTGGTGATCCGCTGCGTCTCCCGGTCAAACAGGAGTTTGGTGTTCAGCCGTTGGGCCAAAACCCCGAGGTTGAAGACCTGACTCAGTGGGCCGGCGATCTCGAACGAAGAGCGGCATTTTTCCTCGCCTTTGCAGGCTTTCAGGAAGTTGGCGAAGTGGTTGGAAGGGCTCTCCGGCACTACGGGCAACTTCGAGGCCAAATCTTTGGCTTTGTCTTCCGGAATAATCGACAGGGTACTTCCGTGCGATCCTCCCTTGAAAGTCAGCTCTTTGCTATAAATGATTTTGCCCGGATTCAACTTTGATGGCTGAATTTTGCCATTGCTGGCGGGCGGGATATTCGGGTCCAGCTCCGATACGCCATAGCCATCCGGTACGCTAGGAATATTGTCCAGTCCATCGAACCAGTTGATTTCCATCGGTGGCATGTCGCCCCGCTTCGGGAACTTGAACGAGAGGGTGGTGGACATCGGGAAAAAGAACGGGTTATGTTCTTTCAGCATCACCGCATCCACTTCATAGGGCAGTCCCAGATCCAGGAACTGGTGGGCCGTATCCATGATGTGTGCTCCCCAGTCGCCCAGGGCTCCCATCCCGAAGTCGTACCAGCAGCGCCACTGCCCGTTCACGAAGTCCTTTTGGTAGTCGTGCTCCTGGGCGGTCATCAGCCAGGTATCCCAGTCCAGCGTTTTGGGAATGGGCTCCGCCGCGGGGTAATGGGCCATATTGGAATCCCAGCCATGCCAGCGGCGGCGGCTGTTCATGTGAGCGGTCATGGAAGTCACGTCCTTGATAATCCCCGCATCTTTCCAGGCCTTGAACTGAAAGTAGTTGGCCTCCGAGTGTCCCTGATTCCCCATTTGGGTAGCTACCTTGTACTTTTTAGCCCCTTTCATCATCAGGTCGACTTCCTGGAAAGTGCGGGCCATAGGTTTCTCGACGTACACGTGCTTGCCCAGCGACATCGCCAGCATCGTAATCGGGAAGTGGGCAAAATCGGGTACGCCGACGCTTACGGCCTCGATTTTGCTGCCCATTTTGTCGAACATCTCCCGGAAATCCTGGAAGCGGGGTACATCGGGATGCATTTTCAGGACTTCCAGGGTATGCGGAGCGCCCATATCGACATCGCAGAACGCCACGATATTGGCCAGTCCGGTGGCGTACAGTGCTTTGGTGATTTCACCGCCCCGGTTGCCAATCCCGCAGCAAGCCAGGTTGACCTTGTCGCTCGGGGCGACGTGGCCCAGTGATTTTCCTATCACCCGTGAAGGGACAACGGATATACCTGCGGCGGCTCCCAGAGCCCCCACTTTTACAAAGTTTCTTCTGTTCATGGTTTATTAATTGTGATTGCCTTTCAGGATAAAGACGATAAGCGGGGAGGCTTACCCTGTGATTTATGGCTTTATCATGGTTTGCAGGTCCTTTCTGGTGGCGTTCAAGGTGGCAACACATACAAAGCCACGCCGTTTCGTGAACGGTTTGGGCCTGTAAAATAATCTTTTGACATTGGAGAATCAGTTCTCACTAAACAATGGACCCATGCAAAAGCTACTGTTTGTTTTCGTGTTCAGCCTTGCACTAGTCAGCTGTAAGAAGGACGAAGTAGATCCGGTGGTCATTGATGTCACTGAATTGGAATTGCATTATGATGATGATTACCGGTTTGAACTCACGCAAAACGGCGAACGTATTTCATCGTCTGACTTCACCTGGAAATCCAGCAATGAGAAGGTCGGTACCATTGATGCCGACGGGATCTTCTTTGCTGAGCGAATCGGTGAAACTACAATTACGGCCACTGACGGCACATCTACCCTGAGTAGCCTGGTGACCATCGTACCCTACAGCACCCTGGCCAAAGAGCCCGTTCTGGACTGGGGGACGAACCGGGCGAATGTTGAAAGCAAAGAGCCCAGAGAACGTCAGAGTAGCGCAAATACCGTAAAGGATGGCGTGGTAACGCAGGAAGTTTCCTACAAATCTGCCAACGAGAAGCTCAGGGAGGTAGTTTACGTTTTTGAGGATGATAAGTTGACCACAGCAGCATTGCTGCTGGCCAATACCCAGGACGTAGCCGCTGAGTCGATTATCTTCCTGGAAGAGCGTTACAGTTTTGTAAAAAATGAAGACAACATATTTATTTACAGCGATCCGGAGAAAGCTACCGTGGGTCTGCAAGTCCATGAAACAATCGGGCTGATTGTGATCTACCTCCCGTACAAGAGTGGCGGAAGGCTGAGTACTGAAAGTGATGATTTCAAATCGCTCTTTCTGGCGGAGGTAAGACGCCTGGAGCAACGCTGATTCCCGTAAGGAATAACACCCGTCAAATCTTGTTCATAGCAGGGGGGGGCGAACAGAAAACGGGGCATCTGAACTACCCGTTATTTCCGGCAGCTACTATTCCTGTTGTAGCAGCCATTTTATCAACTCATCATCATCGACGATACTCCACGAATGGGGGTGCCTTACATTGTGTGGTTTCCTGAACCCTCTATCCTGGGTGGTTATCAAGGTCGCGGTGGCATTTCCAAGTCTGTTCAGTTCATTAATCATCGCTGAGCATTCTGTGACGTTGATGCCGGTCAAGTCTGCTCCACGCTCTTTTATCCACCAGTTGATGTCCGGTTCTGCATAAATTCTTATCGGTACATGTATCAATTTCTTGATGGCGTTTTGGGTTGTGTCTGAATAGGAGTAAGGAGAGAGTTGGTAGTAACCA
This sequence comes from Persicitalea jodogahamensis, assembly GCF_014651615.1. Lineage (GTDB taxonomy): Bacteria > Bacteroidota > Bacteroidia > Cytophagales > Spirosomataceae > Persicitalea > Persicitalea jodogahamensis. Next base: position 2,394,178 of record NZ_BMXF01000001.1, read on the forward strand.
GACAGATGCGTTGCCGGAGTTCCGCCAGTTTCTTTTTCAAGCCGGTCAATCATATACAGGTTCTCAGGGTTGGCATTGCCTGCTCTGGACAGTCTTATATCCCTTTTCGCCGAGTTATAAAATCTTTCGAAGTCGAGTGGTGGATCGATGGCAAAAACCGCACTTGGTTTTTCGATTGAATTTTCTGCGTACTTAATAGCACAACTCCCGCCGATTGAAAATCCTCCAACGTAAAATCTCTGGTCGCTAAGCGTATGTTTAGACCTCACATCTTTCAGCATAGTGGTGAATGTCCGCTGGCTTAAACTGTCCACGCCAAACGAAAGTACCCCATCCTGGAAAGTCGGTATAACTGTCAAAATCCCATTCAGGGCTAATTTCTCAGGCAATTCAGTTTGTGTCAGTACTGCCTCGGCTGTTTCTCCAAAACCCGGTACCAAGGCTATGTACCCTTTCCACGGTAGTCGGGGTGGAGATAGCAGCACGTAGTAATTTTTTGTCGAGTCGCCTTCCTCAAGATATACTTTCTCTATTTTGATTTTATCCGCTACCTGCCCATTGCAGAATGTGACAAGGAACGAAAGGATTGATATAGTGAGAATTGTTCTACGCATCGGGATGATCTAAGTACTTTGGTGCTTTCAAAAACGAAGAGAAGCAGTAGCAGCGCGCTGCCGTCGCACGAAAGGGCCGCTTAAAAAAAAGGCTCCCTATTTTCACTTCTACCGGAGTTTATAAATTCGCGGATGATTTTCTGTTATTTTCGGAGAATCGCTTCCGAATCCCGTGCTTACCAGCGCGGGATTTTTATTTTTACGGATAAACCAAAACCACCTGCAACGATGATGAAACCCTACCTCCTTATTTTGCTGATATTGACCGGTACTTTGCCCACCGCTCAGGCTCAGACGCCCTATCAAACCGACTCTATTTTCATCAAAAAGATTTTCGATGAAGCTCTGGCGAACGGAAAATCCTACGAGTGGCTGCGGGTACTTACGACCCAGATCGGCGGCAGACTTAGCGGGTCCGAAGGAGCCGCGAAGGCGGTGACGTACACCTAGAAAGTAATGGAGGAAGAAGGCTTTGACAACGTGTTCCTGCAAAGTACCCAGGTACCGCATTGGGTGCGGGGAGCCTCCGAACAGGCCTATTTTCAATCGGGAAATACCAAGGTGGAAGTACCCATCGCCGCCCTGGGTGGCTCGGTGGCCACCCCTGCGTCAGGCGTAAAAGCGGGAATCATTGAAGTACGGAATTTTCAGGAACTACGCGCTTTGGGGAAAGACAAGGTAGCCGGAAAGATCGTTTTCTACAACCGTCCCATGGATCCAACGGAGCAAAGTACCTTCGACGCCTACCGGGGAGCGGTGGATCAACGCGGCAATGGGGCCACGGAAGCCGCCAAACTGGGGGCCGTGGGGGCCATCGTTCGCTCCATGACCACCCGGATGGATGATTTTCCGCATACCGGCGGCATGCGCTACGGGACGGGCGTTCCACTGATCCCGACGGCCGCCATCAGTACCAACGGCGCCGAGCTGCTCAGCAAGGCGATCAAAACTGATCCTTCGACCCAGTTTTATTTCAAACAAAACTGCGAAACCCTACCCGATGCTCCGTCGCACAACGTAATCGGTGAGCTCAAAGGAAGTACCGGGGCGGGCGAACTCATTGTGGTAGGCGGTCACCTCGATTCCTGGGACCTGGCCCAGGGCGCGCACGATGATGGCACCGGGTGTGTCCAGGCTATTGAAGCGTTGCGAATTCTTAAAACCCTCGGGTACTCGCCCAAACGAACGTTGCGGTCGGTGATGTTTATGAACGAGGAAAACGGCCTGCGGGGCGGGGTTACCTACGCGGACTCCGCCAGAAAGAAGCAGGAAGTCCACCTGGCCGCCATTGAATCAGACCGCGGTGGTTTTACGCCTTTGGGTTTCGGGATCGTGGGTACGCCTGCCCGGAAAGCCAGGATTCAGTCGTGGCAGCCCTTGTTTGCGACCTATGGCATCCACGAAATTGGTCCCGGTGGAGGAGGAGCCGATATTGGTCCTCTGGGACAGCAGGGAGCGACACTTCTGGGCCTGATCCCTGACTCTCAGCGGTACTTCGACTACCACCACGCGGCTTCTGACACCTTCGATGCTGTGAGCAAGCGGGAACTCGAAATGGGAGGAGCCGCCATGGCGGCAATGATTTACCTCATTGATAAGTATGGGCTGGATTAGCCCCCGATCCGGTAACAGAATGGGCGCTCTGTCGCAGCTGGGGGTGATTACGTGGCAGGGTATACGTAGTACGAATGAATCGCTTTACTTGCTAAGGTCGGTGTTGGTAAGTAATACCAACACCGACTCTTGCCGTTGGCAGCGCCAAACCCTGTATTTCCAACGGGTCATTGCTTATCATATACGAGCTGCATCGTATTTTCACCTGAGACTGAGTTCGCATTGACCTGGACAGAGATAGACTGTCCCTCGTTGATCAACTTCCAAACCTCTGTTACATTAACAGCTACTTCCTTACCATAGGTATCAAAGGTTCTGGCCGAGAAAACCCTCATCGTTTGGCCATCGTCTGACCACCGTGCGGTAGACCTCTCCCGTGGGATTCCGACCACAAGAGCTTCCCTTTCTTTTTCGTCGAAGAGCAGTTTCTCTTGTCTCGGAACCAGCTCGCCATCAACAGACGGGCTAGTTACGTCCAAAGTTAGAAAACCGGCCTCTTCGGCTATTTTCATGGTAGTTGATCTTACATGATCTTGCCCGCCGAAAATACAAATAGGAAAGTTTCCAATTTGGTCACTTTTCAACTCATTGAATTTCCATACCCCAGAAAAATCGGCGCGATTGGCGGTCGCATTGGGTAGTCGGTAAGAGGTGACTACGACGTTGGTTTCGGCCCGGGTAGCAGCTTTTGGCAGATCCGAATTGTTTTGCCCTTTACCGATAGTGCAGGAAACAAATAGCAACAAAGCGTATACGGGTAGGTGTTTCATCATTTTTATATTTAAGGATTTCAACAAACATACAAATCATTGTCCCTGATTTTGGTTAATGACTTGTCAAAGAATGTAAACGATATGTAAAAGTTGTCTGAGAGAAACCGGAAAGGCATGATTCACACTTGAAATGGCTTGGACTATTATTATGCTTATCCTTGCCGAGTCGCATTTGCCTCACAAAGCAGTAATAGCCAGGTGGGTGTTTCACCAAAGGATTAGCTTTTGAATGGTCTGATTCAAAGATTGCTGCCCGATGCAGAAAGTTGCACAGAGTTAGGGATAGTTTTTAAAAGACTGGCTTGGATTATTGAAAAGTGTCAGAGAGTACTAGCTTTCCGACAGATGTCGAGCTCGCTTTGATTTGGCATCATAATATGAGGTGCCACCCAAATTGTAAACTTGGACATTTTAGGGATACCTGATTGAAACAAATTATTTGAAAGGGAAGGCTAAGGTAACAATACCCCAGCTGTGAGTGCGGATGAATGTAGGATACTGGATTTCAGCTGTACGTTGCTTGATAGAAACAGATACTTGGAAGTTATCCAGTGACACGAGTTCTTTTTGAGCATTATCACTATTGTCTTTTGTTACCTTACGGGTTCGGCTGACAGTTAAGCCGTACTCGAATTCTGCCACAAAGGAGCTCATAAATTTGGGATCAAGGGCATACCCGGATGGTACCCCGTGCTGGCCATGAATGAGGACATTACGGGCAAACAACCTGGGAGATGCGTTGGCAAATAAATAGACCTCCCAGACCGGCATCTGGACCACTGGGTTTTCATCTAAAACAGTTACCTCATTATTTTTATCGACATAGCCCAGAATGGTGTTCTGACCTTTGCTAAAATTCAGGAAGTCAATCATTCCCAAACGAGCGCCGATATTTGCGCCTAAATAGGTATAATACCCTAAGGCAGATTCTACACCGTACGTGGCGTCCCATCGAATACGCTTTCGGTAGAAATCTAAACCTTCCCGTTGACGTGCCGCATCAAACTTCTTGGTGCGTACTGGAGCCTTGAAATTGTTCTGAAGCAGGAAGGCAAAGTTACCACCTTTGGAAATCTGACTATCCCATCCAAGTGGTATACCTCGTCCCTGAAACAAATTCACGTGTGCGAAACTCTGGAATTCGCGACCCACGTTCGTGCCCAAAAGGCCGAACACCATTGACCAAGAACGCACGCTACGGTAGACCCGTCTGACCCGGGTTGTCTGTAAGTATAGAACATTGGAGTATGGGCGGTCACCGTATTCGGGTAAGTGTGCCCGAAGGTTTAGGGGAGTAAAGGCCGTTACGCCAAAGCCTATGGTGGAGGGCAAATCTTGGGAGCTATTTTCTGGATATGAAGTCAACAAGTCGTTCAATCTATAAAACAAATTTAGGGGGGCAAATAAAAAGTTGGTCTTCTCTTGGAAAAGTTGCGAATATGAGAAGCCAGTGCCCTGGGTATAGTTGCGGTCTTGATTATCCAAAAAATCGACGAAGAAATCCTGATCGATCTGAATGGCCAAGGTACCTATGGGTTTACCTTCATATTGAAAGTACCTGCTAACGGAGCCAGGGTTTATGGCTGAATCCGGAGGGACGGATGAAGCTTCTACCACATTTGCTAAGCTTCCGGAATCAGGCTGAGCCTGGGAAAGGTTACACATTATAATTAATAAAAGTAAGGAATAATGTTTCATAATCTGGTGAGAATAAAAGTGGCTTGTTTATATTTGGCATTTGCATTGATCTTATCGTTGGTATGTAGAAGTTCAATATCTAGAAGCGTAAGCCTAAAACCTTTTAAGAGGACGCTATTTTTAAGAAGATCAGCCGGGAATATCGGACTTTGGATCTCATTATTTACGATTTCACCAAGGTAGAGGGGTTGGTTGTTAACTCTAAGTTCTACATAATAGCTATTTTGGGGAGTAAGGCAGGCCGTACACCGCAGGTCAACAACATCCGTAAGGACGAATCTGAAACTACTGCCATCTGAGACTGCAAAAACAGCTGTGTCAGGCTGGTTTACCGGAATGGAATACCTTGGTGTGTTGCGCAGACCAAATGGCTCATTAAGCTTTATTTGGAGTGGTGGGTTTTCGAAATCTTTATTGCTGCAGCCTATGCAGACCAAGAGGAATAGGTACAATGTTAGCCTTTTCATAGGTGTATTTAGGGTATTTGGGGTTTAAAAACGGAGTGACTTAGAATATCTTCGCCGGAGCATGGACCATCGCTTGTAATCATGGTACAAACCTTCGATTCGGCACAGACGCTACCTGGCCTGACCAGCATGTCTATTCCACCCCGAATGAGAATGCCTACCAACTCATTTCGTTGATTAAATACGGGTGAGCCTGAATTACCAGCAAAAGCATCTAAGTTCGACTTAACCAGCCGGGAACTAGCAGCTTGGAACAGGATTGCCTTATCTGTAATTTTCATAGGTAGGCCAAGCGGATGGCCAATAGCATAGACGCTGTCATTGGGGGAGATATTGGAGGCATAAGCTAGGTCCGGCCCAGTCAAAGGAACTTCACGCTCTAGTCGCAGAACTGCGTAATCACCACTATCCCGATCAATCCGCTTCACAATGGATTTAATGCGATATATCTGGCTATTATTCACAATAACGTCACCTGTTCTAAATCCCCAATAGCCAAAGACGATCCGGATGCGATCCAAAACTTGCCTGTCATTCAACTTCTTCAGACAGTGAGCTGCCGTTAGGAAAAGAGTAGACGATAAAGATACACCGCTTCCGATTCCTCCGGTTGGCTGACCTAAATAAGCTTCTGTATTACAAATAGGGTATGGGCCGACGGCCTTGAATGGTTTAGTTGCAATTTTGGACTGACTTTGTGAAAACGACGTAATGTTTATTGCTTCTACGATTAATGCCACTCGCTGGGATTGTGATGCACGTTCCGGATTTGTTTCTTCGCTTATTTCTCGACGGTTGTCTTGGTCATAAATAATTTGCGACTTTTTGCGAATCTTGATCAAACTTTTTAGGACGTTTAGAAGTGTGTCCGTTTTAACATTTTGCAAATAACTAGTTTGGTAAGCTTTTTCTCTGGCAAGTCTAAATACAATTCCTGAATCACTTACAGTATAAACTGAATCTGAGAGATATGCACCTGTTCTAAACCATTCGGAGAGCAGTGAATGTTTTTCCCTGATTCTGATCTCTTTGTACAAAACGTCAATTTTCTCGTAAGAGTGGTTTGAATGCCTGGATAGCGAATCCAACACTGATTGGAAGGTGCCAGATTTGCCGGTTGATAGGCAGAGGCAGGAAGAAAGCGTGATTACCAAACTTGCCCACCAAATTTTCTTAAAGAATTTTGAATATGGAGATTTGGCCATTATGAACTAATAAAATAAAGTTATAAGTAAAGTCAAACAATAAATCTCTCTTTTTCTATTTACACTTGACGACTTTTATTATCCAATGGATATATATTAAGATCGTTGATTAACGATCGCTGAAAGTACCTTCCCAACTAAACTTGAAATCGTCAATTATGAAGTTGATAAAGCTCCGACGGGCTCGGGTATCTTCACTCTGGGCTGTGGAGACACAGACTAGAGCACAAATACTCTTGTCAACGGCTATATATTAACCAAACAATACTCACCTCAATCAGCAAATACATGTAAACAAGAAAAACCTCTAAAGAATCAGGCAGCTAAGAAGAATATTAACTTTGATTGCACTCTTTTTATCTGTCTGTCTGTCTATAGATCAATACTACATTTCAAAAATTCACTTAGGAAATGTAAGAAAAAGGATAATCACCTGGTACACACCACCCGCCAAAACTTATCAAGCGGTAAGTTTTTTTCTTCAACCATATCAAAAAGGTGATTCTGAACGGTGCCATATACACGCAGGGCGCAGTATCCTTCCGAAAACTGCGCCCTGAACTAATCCTGCTTCAAGCCATTGAAACTACTTCCCGGCTAATCCAGCAACTTATGATACAACGCCATGTAGTAGGGTAGCAAAAAGAAGGTCCCCTCGTGTTCCGCGTAGCCGTCGCCTTCAGAGGCGTTGAGGGCAAAGCCATCCCGATCCTGCCGGACGTGGGCGCGTTCATCCACCGGCAGAGCGAGGCCGTCGGTACGCCAGCCCATGTCCTCGCTTTGGCCGGGGGTACCATCCAGGACCACATCCAGCCGGTGGGTATTGTGGATGGTGTACCCAATCAGGTCCAAGGGTATCTTTTGCAGGTTTTCCAGAATATATGCCGGGTTGTTGATGGCCCGATAATGGTTTTTAACCACGGAGGGCGCGTACAGATGATTTTCGGGAAAGAGGTCGGTTCGGGCAAAGGTCTTCTGATCCACCAGTCGGGTGAAATCGTTGGCCAGCGCTTCGTAGATCGTATCCCAAAAAGCATTTTTCTGTTTGCTGATGTGCAGCCAGGCGTTTTCCAGCGATTGCCGGTACATGAGCAGCAGGGAAGGATCGGTTTCGTATTTTAACAGACCGTACAGGCTCATTAGGCAGAGATTGTTGTCCCAGGGTACCACGTTCTCGGCCGGAAAGTACTCCTTGGGATGGAGCGCAAAAATATGGTACTTGTAGGTGTCACGCAGTTTTTTTGCCTCAACGTCATACTTTAGGTCGCCCGTGACATGCCGGGCTACGTTCAAAAACGAAAGCATGATCATGGAATTCAGCCCGCGTTGGTCGTAGCCGTACACCGAACTGAAGTACTCCGGCGAAAAATCACCCCAGCGGGTGACTTTTCCGTCGTGGTCGGTGAGTTTGTAACCATGCCGCAGCAGGTGATCGGTGATGTCGCCCACCACCTGCCGGACCTCCTGTTTCTCCTCCTCGGTTTTGGCAACCAGATCATAGTAGATGCCGTAAAAGAAGTAATGGCCCGCCAGTTCGTCCGAGCTGGTGTCGACTTTGTAGAGGTACTTTCCATCCTTACTTTTCGGGAAACGCGGATAAATATCCTTCCACTGCGGGTCGGTTTCCTGGCGTCTTTTGTTGTATTCGTGCCCGTACTGCTCGTTGACCGGCTCGTGCCACTCGGCGGGAATAATGACCCTAGCCGGAAAGCCGGGCTCATGGGTGATGTCCACCAACCATTTGCAGGCCCGGAAACTACGAATGGCCAGTTCCCGGGCTTCGGCGCTGCCCGTGGCCGCGTAGCGGAAAGCCTGCGCCGCTCCGTACATGGCGGTGTACATGCCGTCATTGTCCGAAATGGCCACCTGCGAACTCCCGATCTGGAATTGTTTCGTCAATTCGCTCTGGGCGATGAAGCCCATGCGGTTGTGACGGGTTTCCACCTGTTTGGTGAAGTAGGCCGCTTTGGCTTCCAGCGTCATTTCTTTGGGTTCAATCCGGCTGATGCCTCCGCGGGTTGCGAACCAGGCCGTGCCGTCGGGTTGCACGGCGATGTCCAGTACGTCGTCGTCGGGCAACCACCGCCGACTGGCCCGGTACCGGAAAAAGTCGTTTTGTGCCTCGATGGCCCCGCGCTCCGTCCCGAACCAGACGGTTCCGTTCGGCCCGGCGGCGGCGCAGGTAAACTTCGTGTAGGGGAGGCCTTCCTTCCCCGTGAACAACGTCCACTGATTTCCATCCAGGTACCCCGCGCCCTCATCGGCCCCAAACCAGAGCCGCCCCTGCGAGTCGACGGTGAGGGCAGCTACGTTCCGCAGCGACCAGCTGTACCGGCTATCGGCGGGGTATACCTTGACCGGCTTTTTTCCTTCGTATAGATAAAGTCCCTGATCCGTGCCTACCGCCCACTCATTTTTGTAGCGAACCTGGGCGAGTACTTTGGTTCCTTTTGGGACGGGGGCTTTCTCGATTTTACTGACGGGAGAGTTGCTCGTTGCAGGAACCCAGGATTCGTTCTTAAACGTATACCAGCTACCGTTTGCCAGCGCGGTCAGGGAATTGTCCTTCCAGTTGATCTCATCCACCGGACCGGCGGGTAGTCCATTTTCATTGGTATAGACGGTAGCTACCTCCTGCACAAATTTTCGGTCACCCACGTTTTGGGCAAATACCTTGGATGGAAAGGAGAGTAAAATCAGGAGGAGGTACTTCATGACAACAGGAGGGATGGATCGTACTAAAAAAGGATGCGGTGAACAATACCGTTTTCAAGAAAGAAAGGGCTACCGAAAAATGTCCAGCGCGTGATCTTCGATCAGGAACTTTCATGGCATCCCCTATAAATCGAATACCAAAACTGCCATCAGAGCCCGTAAAGGGCCAGATGGCGGATTTTTCGGCAAATAGTCTTCACAAAACGCATTCCCGACCAGTACCAAAATTCAAACAGGCCAAATGTAAAACTACCCCACCCGGCGTCCCTATTTCACTACCGTCGCGGCCTCGTGGGAGCCAAATGGTGGTCTGACGGTTTACTCTATTTCGTCTTACGTTTCTTTCTCTTTGCCTTTTGCGGCTGATTCCGTTCTTTCGGGTACGGTGGTCGATTGTGCAAAAACAGCATAAAGGGTTCAATTTCTGCTGTCTGGAAAGGGCGTCATTCTGCTCTTTGCATTATATTAGCCGCCAATTGAAACCGTCCTCGAAATAAGATACTCAACTCATGGAATTAGGAATCCTCGTTAACATTTTTATTCTGCTCTCGGCCACGGTGGTGGTGGTGTATATCTGTAACTTTTTCAAAATCCCCCACCTGATCGGTTACCTGTTCACGGGGATCTTGCTGAGTCCCAAAACCCTGAACCTGGTTGAGGAAGCCACGGAAGTGGAGGCCTACGCCGAAATCGGGGTCATTTTGTTACTATTCAGCGTGGGGCTGGAGTTTTCGTTTGGGAATCTTAAAAAAATTCAACGATACGTGCTGTTAGGAGGATTTCTGCAGGTAATTCTGACTATCGCCGTGTCGAGCTTATTGATCGTACTTATAGGAAGGACCCTCAATGAAAGTATTTTCTGGGGCTTTGTGACTTGTCTGAGTAGTACGGCTATCGTGGTAAAAACCATGCAGGACAAATTTCAATTGAATACTCCCCACGGGAAAGTAATATTGGCCATGTTGCTTTTTCAGGATATTGTGATTGTGCCGCTCATGCTGCTGACGCCGATTCTGGCCGGCAAAGGGGACAATCCCCTGCTCGAGATTGGCATGTTGGTGGTGAAGCTGGCTGCGATGGTACTGCTCGCCTGGGTACTCTCCAAATTTATCATTCCCCGCTATTTCAAATACATCATGAAGCTGCAAAGCCAGGAAATTTTTCTGCTCTCTACCATCGTGATTATCCTGGGTATTGCTCTTTTTACCGCGCAGCTTGGCCTTTCCCTGGCATTGGGGGCGTTTATAGCCGGGCTGATTGTGGCCGAAACGGATTACAATAAAATGGCGATTTCGTGCTTCGTGCCTTTCCGGTATCTCTTTATCAGCTTCTTCTTCATTTCGATGGGTATGCTGCTGGATTACCGCATTTTCCTGCAACATGTGGATCTTATTTTGTTCTGGTTTGTTTTTATTCTGTTTGTAAAAATCCTGGCTGGTTTTCTGGCGACAACGGCCCTTAGGGTATCGCGCCGGACCGCCCTCGCGGTGGGTTTGTCGCTGGCCCAGATCGGTGAGTTCTCGTTTGTGCTGTCCAAGTCGGGGCTCGACGTGGGCCTTATTTCCGAAACCAACTACCAGATATTCCTCTCAGTTTCAATTCTGACCATGATTCTGACTCCATTCATCCTGAATAATCTCGACGCATTGTTAAATAAATTCGATAAAGCACCATGGATCAAAGCGACAAACTGAAAATATTTGGCACCGGCTGGTGCCCTAAATCCGCTGTCCTGGCCAATCACCTGCAGGCCGAGTGGATTGATTTTGATTTTCTGAACGTGGAAACCGACGAACAGGCCAAGCAAACCGTCATGGATCTGTACCATGGTGAATTGAAATTCCCCACGGTGACTTTCGGCGGCAAACATTTGAAAAATCCGACGATCCAGGAGCTGAATAAATTTCTGAAAGACAATAATATAGAGGAATAGGGGATGGCCCACCTCTCCCGTCAACTCACGGCATTGATCGCGCTGAGGGTTTCCGCCAGGCTATTCTCAACGCCGAACAGGGCTTTCTTCTAAAAAAGCAAAGAGCAGTAAGCCCTATCTTTGTGGTTCCCAGACCACACAACAATAATCACTACCCCTTATCAAGGTAGAACTACCTCTTTTTACCAACTACTTCAAAACACGTTCGGCCCGGACAGGCGTGATAATCCACGCTCTTTCCAGTTCGCAATCGGGAGTCTGTCGCCAGTTTGCAAAGGCAATGGCCGCTTGTGCGAATACGCTCATACGTGGATCGCTCTTCAAGCGGTGATGCAACGCCTGATCGTAGATCGGGCGTTGCCGGGTTAGGTGGCGAACAATACCCTCTCAGGGTAAGATAGTAGTGCCCCCGTCAAGTCCAAACCAGGGTTAGAAGACATTCTGTACTAAAAATATGATAAATCTTGCATTTGTATTTTTACAGTTGTAAATTTGCAGTCATAAAGAGATGACCCAATTTTAATAATTGAATTTTCTCCAATTTTTTTTATTTAGAAAAACCACCCAATCATGAAAACCATCCAAACCTTTGTAATTACCATTTGCGCGATACTGCTAAGCAGTCTGGAGACCTTCTCTCAGGACGAGCGAAAAATAAAAGTCGATCCCGGCGTGTCGGTACACAACTACAAGCACCCCCACAAAGCGAAAAAGGCCGAGGAGCTGCAAAAAATACAGCGTCGTGGTCGGTACTCTTCCCGGGTTGGCATCGTGCGCCGCTCCGTCACGGCACCGAGGCAAAGTTATCAGCCCAGCACTCCCAAGTACAGACAGCGTGCTGGCTGGTCGATTGTCGGAAGTTCAAACCCAACGCCGACGCGGCTTAACCCGCTAACCAACCCTGGCAACTACAAGACGCAGCGCTAGTCTGTCAAATGGTACGTAGGCATCTCGTCCTGAGATAGTGATACAGATTTGTGTGTCACTGTTTCGGGACGAGACGCTTTAGCGTAGGCCTGGTACTCCTGGAATCGGAAATAAAATGGTAGGTTGCGAATATTACCCTACCTTCAATCCTGACCCGTTTGCTATGCTTCCAATGTACTCTCTGGAACTACCCCTCATAAGAATAATCGCGCTACTCTGCTTACTCCCGGTAGCTGCGTTCGCACAAGATCCCAGGGTACTTTTCAAAAGCGGCGAAGGGGGATACCAAATCTACCGTATCCCGGCCATCGTCACCACCAAACAGGGCAATTTGCTGGCCTTTGCCGAAGCACGGAAAAATGGCGGCAGCGACGCAGGAAACATCGATCTGGTCATGAAGCGATCGGATGACGGGGGCAAAACCTGGTCAGAGATGCAGCTGATCTGGGATGATGCCGACAACACCTGTGGCAACCCCGCTCCGGTCGTAGACCGCAACACGGGAAAAATCGTGCTGCTGGCTACCTGGAACCTCGGTACCGACCACGAAAAGCAGATCATCGAAGGGACGAGCGAGGATACCCGCCGGGTATTTGTGCTTTCCTCAACCGACGAGGGGAGGAGTTGGTCGAAGGCTCGGGAAATTACGGCGGACGTAAAGAAGGCCGACTGGACCTGGTATGCCACCGGGCCGGGCAACGGGATTCAGATGAAGTCGAAGAAATATGCAGGGAGGCTGGTGATTCCCTGCGATCATATTGAGGCTACCTCGAAAAAGTACTATTCACACAGCATTCATTCGGATGACGGCGGCCTGACCTGGCAACTGGGCGGCACCACGCCAACCGACATGGTCAATGAGTGTACCGTAGCCGAGCTGCCCAAAGGGAAGCTACTGCTGAATATGCGCAACTACAACGCTACCCGCGTGCGGCAGACGTCTACCAGTAGCGACGGGGGCGAAACATGGTCGGAACTGGTGGCGGACAGCACTCTCATCGAGCCGGTTTGTCAGGGTAGTTTGGTGTCTTTTACCCACGGGCGCAGGTCTGTGCTGGCCTTTTCCAACCCCGCCAGCCAGAAGTCAAGAACGAACATGACCGTGAGGTTGTCGTACGATCAGGGCAAAACCTGGAAAGTAAAGAAAGTACTGCACAAAGGCCCTGCGGCCTATTCTAATCTGGTGGTGCTGCCCAACGGAACGCTGGCCTGCCTCTACGAAGCGGGTGTAAAGAACCCTTACGAAAGCATCGTTTTTCAGGAAGTTCCTTTTGATGAATTTGAGTGATCTGGGTTGCCGGGATTGAGGATATTACGCTTGTTAGTCCTCAACCGTAAGCTGACCGTGGAAACGATTCGGGAACTTGAAAAATTTCTGAATATCTCGGCTTCGGTATTAATAATGAACTATCAACTTATTAAGTGAATGGTTCGTTTGCGAGTATTCGCGTTGCAAACGCGAGGAGATTCAACCCCGATCACAGATCAGGGTTAGCGGGGATATCTCAGCGTTAGTTTTTATTGATGAATATCAGCTTGTTAAATATGGGCTTTTTTTCGGAAATTCGCGTCTAGGCGTTCCAGATTCGAGTAAAGGAAAAAGAACCAAGTCTTGTGTGCTGTGCGTTCCGGCTGTAATGAGCAAGGTTAAGATAGTTTAAATTGTAAATGTCTTATTTTTATTTGATAATAGTCAAGCGATTACAGCGAGTTTTGTAACCAAAAGCGCTATTGATTTAAAGATATGTCTTTCATAAAAAAATATTTTACGATTAGTATATAAAATATATCAATGAATATTAAACTGAACGAAAAGTATAAATCGCTATTGACGAATATAGATATTACATTGCCTAACTTTACGATAATATCTGGAATAAATGGCGCAGGGAAAAGTCATTTTTTGAGTGCTATTAGTCAAAATATTGTAGTAGTTACAGATGAACATGGGAATGAAATTAACCCTAAAAGATATGTTAATTCTGGTTCATTGACTCCAAACGAATCATATCAAATCGGAAGAGAAAATTTGACTAGTGAAATTAGTGCTGCTTGGTATACCATACAAAACTATCACCAACAGAAAATTACTAATCCACATCTTACAATTGAACAACACCTGCAGAAAAACATATTTCATGCCAATGTCCTTTATAGAGTACTTTATTTATCTGAGAAGGATGCTATTCAGGAATTGACTTTGGAGGATATTGGTGAATATTACCCAATAGATCAAGTTCAAGATATTGATATTTTTCATCAAAATTTTTCAACAATATTTAAAAGATACTTTGATAAACAAGATGACAATTACTATAATCAATATTTGAATGATAACAAAAAGATTAAGAAAAGATATTTAACAGAGGGTAATTTTTTGAAAAGATATGGTCCTCCACCTTGGGAATTTGTAAACAGAATATTTGAAGAAGCCGATATTGGCTACTCAATAAGTCATCCTCTTGAAGGAAACAGAGATGTTCCATTTCACTTCAAACTAGTTAATAAAATAAATGGGGTAAATGTGAATTTCAATGATTTGTCATCTGGCGAAAAAGTACTAATGTCTCTAACATTAGCACTGTATAATGCCAAACAAAACATAGCCTTTCCAAGCCTTTTGCTGTTGGATGAGCCTGATGCGCCCTTGCACCCATCAATGGCTAAGAAACTCCTTGATGTTATCCAGAATGTATTTGTTGATGAGAGAGGGGTAAGAGTCATAATGACTACTCACTCACCATCAACAATTGCAATGGCTCCGGAAGACGCTTTATATGTAATGCAAAAAGAAGAGCCAAGAATAGAAAAAAGATCAAAGGAGCAAATTATGAAGCTATTGACTTTTGGTATTCCTTCTTTTAGTATATATACAGATAGTACTAGGCAAGTTTTTGTTGAAAGTGAATATGATGAGTATTTTTATAAAAAAGTTTATTTAAAATTAAAGAAAGATTATCGTAGTGATAAATCATTGAATTTTATATCTTCTGGCCTAACAAAGAACGATTCAGGGAATTGTGATCAAGTAAAATTGCTTGTAAATAGACTTACTAAAAATGGTAATCAAACTATTTATGGAATAATTGATTGGGATAAAAGAAATAATGGTAATGATAAAATACATGTATTAGGACTTAATCAAAGATATAGTTTGGAAAACTATATCTTTGATCCTTTGATATTAGCAAATTTTTTATTGAGAGAGGCAATCGTTGATAATAGCTATTTTAATTTAGAAGAGAATGAAATTTCTTCTGATTTTAAGAGATTTTCTCAAAATAAACTCCAAAATGTAGCCGATATAGTATTAGGAGATATTTCTAAGGCAATAAGGCCAACAGACAGTGCCAAAAAAGTAGTGAAATATTATGGGGAATTAGCTATCGATATACCAATCTGGTTCTTGCACCACGATGGCCATGAGTTGTTAAAAAAGATAAAAGAAATTTATAAGCCTTTGGAGAGTTATAAAAAGCTTATACATAACGTTATTGATAAGGTAATAAATGAAAATCCCGAATTCATCTCAATGGACATTTTTAATTTGCTACAAGATTTACACGATTAACATAGTTTAATAGAATTATCAACTCTACTACCACGCTGCCCCCCCCGCCGTCGCTCGGATATTTCCGAGTAACCACTATCCATTAGCCCTCCGGGCGACTTTTCACTTTCCCTCAAACGCGAATTGCGGCATCCAAAGGTCAGAAAGTACCTAAGCTGGCTCCCAGAGTTCAATTTTGTTGCCTTGCGGGTCCATGATATGGATAAATTTGCCATAGTCGAAAGTCTCGATGTCGTCGAGGATGGTCACCCCATTTTCTTTGAGTTTGGCTACCAATCCTTCAATATTCTGAACCCGGTAGTTGATCATGAAGTCTTTCTTAGACGGAGAAAAATAGTTATCCACTTTTTTTAAAGGACTCCACTGCAGGGAATCAATCACCACCCATTCCTGTCACCTTAGGAATGGGATCAGCGGCTGATGATTCTACAGTTTGATTTTTGCTGTCTGCCATATGGATTAATTTTTGGGACCGAAACGTGCCAATGTTAACCTGTTTCAGGCCCAAATTAATCTATTTTTCGCGTATTTCTTGCCTAAGAAAGCGCCTGCGGCGGCGGACTACCCGCCGGACGCGAACGGTCCTGCGGGAGCGGCACAAACTCCTGGTTGTCGTTAGGCGGCAGCAAAATGCGCCCCTGCTCCCAGTCGGCTTTGGCCTGCTCGATCCGTTCCTTGCGCGACGATACGAAGTTCCACCAGATGAAGCGCTCGCCCAGCGGTTCGCCGCCCAGCAGCATGAGGGTAGTGGGCTTCGTGGCAACAAGTACCGGGTCGGCCCCTTTGTTGAACACCAGCATCCGCCCGGCCTCGTAGGTGTGGCCCGCCACCTCCACGCTACCCGTGACGATGTAAAACCCGCGTTCACTATGCTCCGGGGGTAGTCCGAACCGGGCACCGGCTTCCAGCACTGCGTGAATGTAGCAAAGCGGAGAATGCGTTTTTACCTCGTTTTTCAATCCGTAGGCCTCGCCCGCAATCAGCCGCATCCATACGCCCGTGTCGGTGTAGGTGGGCAGGTGCTCGGGCTGGTAGTTGGTAAACGTCGGGGCCGATTCTTCGTCTTTCTCGGGTAGCGCCACCCAGGTCTGAATCATTTCCAGGGTACTCTGGGCCAGTACCGCCGGGTCTTCGAAGCGCTCGGAGTGCGCAATGCCGCGTCCCGCCGTCATCCAGTTGACTTCACCGGGCCGAATGATTTGCTGCACGCCGGTGCTGTCCCGGTGCGTGACCTGCCCGCCGAGCAGGTAGCTCACCGTAGAAAGCCCAATGTGCGGATGCGGCAATACGTCCATAGACTGGGCGGCCTGCGGGGCGATCGTCACCGGACCGGCGTGATCCATAAAAATAAACGGCCCGACCATCCGCCGCTTCCGGAAAGGAAGGATGCGCTGGACGTGCATTCCCGGGCCGATGGAGGCCTTTCGCGCTTCGATAACGAGGTCTAGCATAGGGGTATAGAAAGGTAGATTGAACTCAGAGTCCCGGTACTTCGAATCGGCGGGTTTGGCAGATCCACCTACGCTACGGCTCCGGGGGGACAAAAAAAGGGGGAAACTAAATTTCCCCCTTGACCTTATTTCGCTGGCGTAATCACAATATTGCGGTACTCTACCGCGCCGTGGTCGCCCTGAATGTAGAGTGGACCGGGCTCGCCTTCGTGGCTGTCCAGGGCTCCACCCGTAATGCCGGGAATTTCCTGGTTGGTAATGACGCGTTGGCCGTTCACATCGAGCGTGATCATGCGACCAATGAGGGTAACGTCGAAAGATTGCCACTCGCCGGGCTCTTTGGCAACCATCTCGCTGGGCGTGAGAAAACCGTATACGGCTCCCAGCTGATCGACGGCGGGTTCCAGGCCTTTGCCGTCGGTCACCTGTACTTCGTAGCGTCCGCGCAGGTATACGCCGCTGTTGCTGCCTTTGGGAATACGAAACTCGACGTGTAGTTTGAAATCGTCGTACTTCTCATCAGTGATGAGGTTCGCGCCGGATTTTTCACTTTTAAGTACCCCGTCTTTGATCGTCCACTGGTTGGTGCCGGCGGCGTGCCAGCCTTTTATCGTATTGCCTTCGGTCAGTTTGACGGGTTTGTCCCAGGCGGGAGCCGTAGCCCGGCGCAGAGCCGGAGCCCGCACGCCCGTCCAGCTATGCTTTTTTCCTTCGGGCGTGGTCAGGGTGCCGCTGATTTTATCGCCGTCCAAAGTACCTTCTACCGAAAAGTCACCTTCCCCTTTTTCCCACTGCGGCGGAATCGAGAAATTGAATTTACCGTCCTTGAAATGTACCTCCGAAATAGGCCGGGCGCTGCCCGAAACCGATACAAACCTTCCCACCAGCGTACGAGTCCCGGAATGGCTGACTTCCAGCCAGGAAGGAGAGGCTTTGCCGGCTACATCTACCGTGATGTCCCATCGGCCTTCTAGTGGGCTGGCGAGGGGTTTGGCATGTGCGTTCATTGAAAAAATAGCCCAGAGGGCGGTGAGTGCCGTTGCAAAAAAATGGCGGGGGCTGATTGCGTGTTTTCTTTTCATGTGATTTTTTGAGTGAAGGGCGTCAATTTACTGATAAAAACGTAAATAATGACTGGCTGCACTCGCAGGCTTATTCCCTCATCAGGATTTTGGAAAGGAGCGGTGTAAAACTACCGCACCGTCCCGATCCCAAACTGGTCGCCCATCGCCACGGCCTTGCCGTTCCGGAAGTGAATCTCCACCATCTTTTCGCTTTGCACGGCATTGTGTTCAGCGTCTTCCAGAGTGGCCACGATGTGGCGGGTTTTTACATCGATCACGTCGCCCGTGGAAGGGTAGGCGTACTTTCCATCCACGCTGAATGTGATCCAGCCGGGCATGTCGCGGACGCGGATGGTAGTTTTCTGGACGGGCGGCATCACCGTGTTGTCGAAGACGTGCAGCCGCTCGTTGGCGCCGTCGCAGAGCCAGAGTTCGCGCTCGTCGGGCGTCAGGCCAATGCCGTGGCTCGGGCAGCCGTGCCGCTTCACGTCGTTGACCAGAAAGCCCTCGACCGTCACGCGGTGCAGCATTTTTCCGGTAGTCAGGTCGCCGACCTCAAAACCCAGCAATCCGTTGACGTTGACATACACCAGCGTTTGTTTGCCGTTAATGGTAAAGGGACGGATGGCGGCAGTGAACGGCCCGACCTGCTTCACCACTTTATGGGTTTTGGCATCGGCTACGTTGAGGACCGGCGCTTTCAGGCCCGCCAGATACACGTACTTGCCATCGGGCCCGTAAATGGTGTTGTGCGAACCGGAATTGGTCACGATTTTGGTGATAATATCGCCCGATCGGGCATCGAGCACGTTCCAGAATTCCTTTTCCAGGGAAGGCGAGTAGATGGTGCCGCCATCGGGCGAAATGGAGATGCGGTCCACGCCGCCTTCGTACTGTTTTTCCCAGCGGAGTTTGCTGGTCGTAAGGTCGTAGCATTGGATCGCTTCCAAAGTACTGATGTATATGGCATTTGTTGCCAGACTCACGTCCACGCCCTTGACGTTGGACACCGTGCCATCGGCTTTCATGCCGCCGGGCGTCTCGATGAATTTCACAAACTTGTGGTTGTCGTCGATGTCGAAGACGTTGATTCCGTGGCCACCGTAGCCGAGGTAGTTTCGTACGCCGGGCGTCACTACGTAGAGGTAGCGTTTGGTTTGCTGCGCCCGTACCGGGAAAGTCGTCAGGCAGGCAAGGGCGACAAAAAGGAGCAAGCGGTAGTTTTTCATGGTTCTTTCAGAATTTTGGTTTGGCCCCTCACCCTGGAATTATTCCAGCCATTTAAGAATCGCCGGGCTAATCTCCTCCGGACTCTGGTCCGGCCGGATGACTGGTTGACCGGAAGCGCTCCGGAGTAGGGCATCGGCATAAAGTACGTCAATTTTTTCCTGGCTGATTTTCCTGCCCGTTGCATCGACTGGATTCAGCAGCAACAGGTTGCGCGAAGCAAGTGCCGCCACCAGGTCGGGAAGGTCGTAGTCGGTCGTGGCCCCGGCTACCGAGGACATCATGTACTTTGGATCGTACAGCCGTTCTTCGATCAGCGATTGATAGGAAATCAGCGGTTCCGACAGGATGATTTTTTCAAACGGGTTGTCGATCACCGCCGCGTGCAGCAGATCGGCCGCCAGCGTTCCGGTCGCCACGGCGGCCAGCGCTTTGTCCGGTTCAGTGGTCGTCCTGATAAAATCAGCCAATACCCCGATTTCCTCCGCCCGGACCGCCACCAGGCTCTTGTTTGTGAGAATGCCGGCAAACCATAAGTTGAGCGGAACGCCATCGATGATGCCATCACCCTGCTGGAAGTAGCCCGTCGCCAACTCGCCGATGCCACTCAGGTCGGCGGCAAGTACTTCGTAGCCCTCAGCGGCCAACCTGTCGGCAGTTTCGCCCAGCGCGAGGGCTTGTGCCTTTCCCCGATCGTCCAGCCAAAGCACAGTTTTCCCATGACCATTCTCCGGTTTCAGATGCAATACCGGGATATAGTATTCACCCGGGCCCTTCACCAGGTACTTTTCGATGGCATAGCCAGGGCGCAGAATCCGTCCCGAAAAAATGGCTTCCCGCTCCGCTGTTGGAGTTTCGTACCCGGATCGGGTGATTACCCTGGCGCGCAGGTCTTTCAGTGTAAGTGGCTTTTCACCCCGAAGCTCCTTTCTTTTTTGTAAAAGATCATTAAAGTACCTGGCATTAAGGCTGAAAAGTGTTTCGCGCGTGGCAAATTTTGCGGCTTCTTTTGCGGTGATGACTTTCAGCTCAGCCGGGCTGAAAAGGTCCACATCCTGATCTTCTTCGCTGCCGGGGTTGTTCAGGTGTTTTTGAAAAAAGGCGTAAGCGGCTTCGCGGTTTTTCCGGGTGGACGCGTGCGCGGCTTCATCCTCGACCTTTTGCAGATTTTCGGGCTGGCCGAGCGCCTGATAGGTCCGCCGGGCTTCCTGGTAAGCATCGCGGAAGCCCTGGATGCTGAAAATGTCGTTGGTTGTGCCGATGAGCAGCGTGGGCCTGGGGGCGCGCATCTCAATGAAATCCGGCAGATCCACCCCATTGGCAATGCCATGAAAAAGGTTCTGTTCGGCGTCCTGCGGGCCGCGCGATCTCAATAATTTATCAAAGGTCGTGATGTAGCATTCCAGGGCGGCAGCCCGCACCCGGTCGTCGAGGGCCGCGATGTAGGTGGCCTGGGTGCCGCCACCCGACCGTCCCGTAATGCCGATGCGCGAAGCATCCACCTCAGGCCGGCTGATGAGGTAGTCGATGGCCCGGATGCCATCCCAGGCGAAGTAGCTGGCCGGAGATACACCCGCTAAAAACAACTGCGCTCCGGCGTAGGAATGCTCCCTCGTGCCGGATATTCTCCTGGAAATGTCTTGATAATCCATGCGTTCGCCCTGCCCGACGGGGTCGAAGGTAAGTACCGCGAACCCTTTTTTGACCAGATTGATGATAACCCGCTGATAAACCTCTCCCCGGAAAGCAATGTCGGTGTGGCCGCAGGTGTACACGATGGCGGGTAGTTTGCCCGGTCGGTTTTTGGGAATAAAAAGGGCCCCAGTGACGTAATAGCCGGGCTGCGACTCGAAGTACAGCTTCTCCACCGTAAAATCATCCCGTTCGATACGACCCGTCACCACGGGATTGAGGGGTGTTTTCGGCGGGAATGGCCCGAGGGCGGCGGTCACTTTCTTTTGGACCAATAGTTGCCTTTTTTGCCAATCGCCTTTGGTTTTTAGCTTTTCAATGGCCATTTCCCGCTCGCCCAATTGCCGGGCGGCCCGCTGATACAGGTGCTTGTAGAGCGATGTGGCAGGAGCACCGTCGTAGATTTTCCAATAGTTGAAAACCGAAAGGTCTTCCGTCTGGGCCATGGCAGGCGAGACCAGGTAGCCAGCGAGAAGGAAAAAGATGCTTACTTTTTTTATAAAGGCTCCTGTGATCATGGGCTCACTTAACAATGTTTCTTACAAAGCGGATTGTCTCTTTTTGGCAAGTTGGGCTTCTAATTTGGGAAGAAGGGTTCTGTACGCGTTTTTCTGCGCCACGTTTGCGGTGCTATTCGGGTCTTTTTTCAGGTCATACAGTTCGGCGGCTACGACGGTGCCATCCGATTTGACCCATTTTGTAAAGCGATAGCGGTCGGTGCGCAGGGAGTAGCCCATGGTGTCGTTGCCGCGCGGATACTGGCTGAGGGCCGATTCCTTCCAGGCCAATCCGGGTTTGGCGAGAAGCGGCGCGAAACTATCTCCCTGCAAATGGGCAGGTTTTGGCAGGTTGGCGGCGTCGCAGAGGAAAGGATACAGGTCCACCATTTCCACCAGTGCCCTGGTTTTCTGCCCGGCGGTTTTCATGCCCGGGACGCGCACCATCAAAGGAACGCGGGTGTCGATTTCGAAATTGGTGTGCTTGCACCACTGCCCGTAATCGCCGAGTTTCCAGCCGTGGTCGCCCCAAAGTACCACGATGGTATTATCCTCCAATCCCAGTCGTTTGAGTTCATCGAGTACCTTGCCGATCTGGGCGTCGGTGTAGCTGACGCAGGCATGGTAGCCATGAATCAGTTCCTGCGCCTGTTCATCGGGGAGGGGACCTTGGGCGGGGATGCCGGCGTAGCTTCGCAACTCACCCCAGCCCGTTGAGGCCAGGGCAGGGGCATCGTCAGGCGGTGTCTGCCGGGTGGGTAGTTTGAAGTCGGACCGTTGGTAAAGGTCCCAGTATTTTTTCGGGGCGTTGAAGGGCAAATGAGGTTTGTAGAAACCAACGGCCAGGAAAAAAGGCCGGGCCGCGTTCGGCTTGTCCCTGATTGCCCGTAACGTTTCTATGGCTTTCTCCGCGATTTTGCCGTCGGGATACGCGTTGTCAGGTAGTTCGGCCCGCTCAAAAGCCGGACCCGCGCCGTCGTGGCGGGCGGCTATTTGCTTGCTGGCTTCGGTTGCGTAGGCCCGCCAGTTGCTTTTGGGCTCCATCTGCTCGCCCTGCAGGGTCCACGAGATGGGGTCGGTCAGGTTGGCGTGATAAAGCTTGCCCCACCAGGCGGTCACATAGCCATTGTTTTTGAAGTGCTGGGGGAGGGTCACAACATCGGGAACGGTGGTGCGGAAGTGCGTCGTCAGGTCATAGACACGGGTGGAGTCGGGCCGCAGGCCCGTAAGCAGACTCGTCCGGGAAGGTGAACAGACGGCCTGCTGGCAGTAGGCCCGCTCGAAGAGCAAACCGCTGGCCGCGAGGCGGTCGATGTTGGGGGATTTGACCAGACCGTCGCCATAACAGCCCAATTCGGGTCGCAGGTCGTCCACGGCAATGAAGAGGACATTGGGCCGGGCGGGTACTTCACTGCGCGGTTTCAGAGAAACCAGAAAAACGACGATCAGTCCGCCAGCCACCGCCGGGGCTATACTGATCACGGATTTAAACTGTTTTTTGAAAGACTTCATTGGTTTTAAAAGCAAGGTTACTCCGGCTGTGGCCCGCGCCCGGCTCATTTTTCTGTTTCGCCGGGTGCGAAGGGCTGTACCTGGGCGGCTGCCACTGGGCCATACCCCGCCGGATAAGCTTGTCGGGATTGGGGTAGGGGCATCCGGGTGCCCCTACCCGCCGATGTAGTCGTTCAGGTCGTCCGTACAAATCATCAGGACATTGGGTGTCGGCTTCTGGTTGCCGACCACCCGAATCACTTCGGCTCGGGGAATGTCCGGATCGGGCTATACCGAATATATGATTCGTACGTTTTTTCGCCCTCAGGGCTCATGCGCGGATCATTGGTTTTTTTAAGGTAAGCCATCAGTTGATTGCCCAGTTTTTCGCGTGTAGCCCTGTATGCTGATTCTCCGGCCAGGTTGTTCAGGCAGTAGGGGTCTTTCTTGATGTCGTAGAGTTCAACCTCGGGCCTTTTGTCCACCGCCAGGTGGAAGTAACGGCTGATGGCCGGGTCGTCGCGGCGTGTATTCAATACCGACTCGTCGAAATCATCGATGTCGTGGTAGCCGCCGTGCATCGGGCCGAGTTTTCCATCGTCCTCGAACTTCTGCGGGTCGCCGGCTGGCCAGCGTTCGGGTTGAACGTTCCAGATGTAGAGGTAGTCAGCCGTGCGCATGGCGCGTTGCGGATAGCCCAGATTGTTCCAGCGCGAGGATGAGTGCCGCTCGCGGGACGAGAACACAGCCTGGCGGCTTTTGTCTATCAGTCCTGACTTATCGCTCGTCAGAATAGTCATCAGATTCTTGCCCGCCATACCAATGGTTTCCGGGGCATCCACACCCGCAGCTTGCAGAAAGGTAGGGGCCATGTCGATCAGGCTTACCAGATCGTCCACCGTGCGGCCGCCCTTTATTTTATTCCCCCACATAATTGCCAGCGGCATATGGATGCCGTATTCGTAGCAGTTGGCCTTGGCCCGGGGGAAGGGCATTCCGTTGTCCGAAGTCACGACGACCAGCGTGTTTTCCAACTCACCCTTCGCTGCCAGTGATTTGAGCATCCGGTCCAGGTGGCTGTCGTACCACTGAATTTCGTAAATGTAGTCCAGCATGTCGGTTCGCACCTCCGGCACATCAGGCAGGAAGCCGGGTACTTTCACCTGATCGGGCTTCAGGCCGGTTTTCACACCGATGCCCGTTGGGTAGCGGCGGTGCGGTTCGGCAGCTCCAAACCAGAAGCAGAAAGGCTGGTCGCCGGAACGGGCGGCCAGGAATTCCTCGAAGTTGCTGGCATAGTCGTTATCACTCATCTCCTTGGGCGACTCGAGTTTGCGGCTGTTGTAGGCTTTGCCGGCGGGATTATCCTCACGGCCCACTACCTTGCCAGGACCCCAGCCTTTGTTCGTGGAGCCTACCAGGTAACCGGCTCGGGCCAATATTTCAGGATAGGTGGTGAGGTCGGCGGGGAAGGTACTTGCGTGGGTACCGGCCTCGCGCACCTGCCAGCAGTTTTTGCCCGTCAGGATGGCGGCCCGTGAGGGGCTGCAACCCGGCGATGCGGAGAAGGCGTTGTTGAACAGGATTCCTTCCCGCGCCACGCGATCGAAGGCGGGGGTACTTACCGCCTTATAGCCGTAGGCCGAAGTGTGCGGGTATGACTGATCATCGGAAATGACAAAGAGGATGTTTGGTTTTTTGGTATTGCCGTCGGCAGTCTCACTGGATTTCTGCGGCGTGTTTTTGCAGGAAAAAACAAAGGCAATGCTTAGCAGTAAAAGAAAGCGAAAAGCGGGTTTGGTAGGATAGAGCATGTTTTTGGTAGGAAAGATAATTTGCCATTATAAAGAAGCCGACCGTTTTCAACTACTGAAAAGATCGGCTTCGAAAAGACTATGGTAAAATTTATTTGCTCGAATAGCCGGGATTCTGTTCGAGCACTGCCCCTGTATTCCGCTCGATTTCAGTAAATGGAATCGGGAACAGATTATTGTGGGGAGCCACGTCTACGCCGTAGTTGGCAGCGGTCGGGTGGCCGTTGCAGTATTTTTTGGTGCGGTCATAGAGCAGGCCAAGACGGTTCAGGGTCAGACGTCGTTTCTCCTCGACGCCCAGCTCGCGCATCCGCTCGTCAAGAATATAATCGATAGTCACTTGGGCGGGCGTAACAGGTTTGGCTTTCGCCCGCGCCCGAACTATGTTGATATCGGCGGCGGCTTTGGTCGCATCACCTGCTCCCAGGTACGCCTCGGCACGGAGCAGGTAGGTTTCGGCAAGCCGTATGTGGTACTGATCGGTATACGTGGTTCCCGTAGCGGAGGCGTTGAGGGTTTTCAACACCGGATCCACGAAAAGCTCGGCCGGGTGCTGACCGGGGGTGGTCACTTTTGATTGGTAGGGGTAGAAATTACGAATGGTATCGTCGGTCCGCTGACGGAACATGGCAAGGTGGTCGGACAACTTCTGTCCGTACCAGGCCGATGCGGGATTATTGAAAGCCACATCGCGCACGAAATTAAATTCTGAGTTGCGCATGTCTTTCCAGTCGGAGTGCCAGATTCCGTAGGTATAATGGTCGGTACCCCGGAATCGGCCGATACCGCGCCCGCCTGTGTAATCGGACACACCCAGTGAAAGAAATGGCGTGACGCCAGTGGGGTCTTTGTACGGGAAGGCGTACGGTCTTGGTCCACAGTCACGCTCGAGTTGCGGGCCTTCTTTGGTCGAGGACCGAACCACGCCGCCCGGTACGTCTACCTCGTACTGGAATACCCAGATGCCTTCCGTATTGCCCGCACTACGGTTCTGGTTAAAGCGTCGGAACAAATCCCAATACACGTCGCCCGGCTCGCTGGCCCGGCTGCCAAATCGGTTTTGCATAAGAGCCGTAGCCGGATCGTCGATGACGACGGACGCAGCTTTGATGGCGTCTGCGTAGCGTTTGAGCGAAACGTAAGTTTCAGCCAGGATGTGCTGCGCCGCAAGGTTAGTCACCTCGCCGTCTTTAACCTGGGTAATGCCAGGCAGGTTGGCTGCCGCAAATTCAAGGTCTTTGGCTGCCTGCTGGTACGTGGCTTCGCGGCTGGCCCGAACGTAGTCGGTTTTGGGTGATCCGACTTCTTCCAGCTCGATGGGCACACCGCCGTATAGGTGAGCCAGGTTTCGGTACGATAGTCCGCGAAACAACTTAGCCTTGGCTTCAATGGTTTTTTGCTGCGCAGCGGTCAATTTGGACTTCGTCAGCCGATTGAGGATGATGTTGGCGCTGGAAATGGTCTTGTAGTATTGCTGCCAGTGGTAAGTGGTCTGTACGGAACTGGGCGTAAGCGTAGCCGGGTAGCTGCCGAAGCGCTCGTTCAATTGTTGGGCACCGTTATAGCCGAGGTCTGTGCCATAGTGATAATCCATGGGACGGTGTTCACCGTCGGAGAGCGTTTGGCGCGTGAGGTCGTACAAAGTGAAAACGGCGGAATTGAAATCACTCACCGTCACGAACGAATTCTCGGGACTGGCAAAGTCCAGGGGTACTTCCTTCAGAATTTCTTTTTCGTCGCAGCCCACCGTGCCGAAGAACAGTACTATGACTGGGAGGAATGTGTTTTTTAAAGATTTCATAGTCAATTATTTAAATAATGTTTTATTTCAATTGTCAACTAAAAGCGCACGTCTAGACCTACGGAAATGCCCTTCATGACAGGCCTTCCGTTTCTATCCAGTCCGCTGCCCGTCTCGGGGTCCCAGCCGACCCACTTGGTGAGCGTCGCCAGATTTTTCCCGCTGACAAAAAGCTTAACGCCCTTCATCCCCAGCCGATTGATAAGCCCGGCATTCAGGTTGTAGGCCAGCGTAACGTCCTGCAAACGGACAAAGCTGCGGTTGCCGTAGTAGTTGTATTCGGTGGCAGCACCCTGATCCAGGCCCCGGTAGCGGGCACCGGGATTCGCCGGGGTCCAGTAGTCAAGCTCGCGCCAGAAATTGTTGCGTCGGATATTGTCGCCGATACCCAGTCCGTTCGGCATATTCTGGCCGAGGTAGCTGTTACTGCCACCCTGGATGGAATTGATAAAAAAGCGCAACGTGAAGTCGCCGTAGTTGAACTCATTCAGTAAACCGAAGTTGTAGGCGGGCTCTGTCCGGCCCCTGATTACGCGGTCGTTGGCATCGATGAAGCCGTCGTTGTTCTGGTCGATGATGCGGTGGGTACCAGCGAAAAATCCCGAGGGAGCTTCCTCTCCGATCTGGATGATACCACCCGACTCGTAGTCGTAAATAGTACCAATCGGCTGACCAATGAACAGGCCGCTGGCGACCAGGTCATCTTCTTTCCCGTCGTTATCATTGTCCAGCCCCAATAGCGAAACTACCCGGTTGCGGTTAGCGGCCAGGTTGAAGTTAGCATTCCACTTGAAATCACCCTTGTCCAGTATTTTGCCATTCAGCATCAGTTCCACCCCCCGATTGGCGATGTTTCCCACGTTGGAAGTAATCTTATCGAAGCCCGTTACTTCGGGAATAGAGACATCGAAAATCAGGTCGTTGGTCGTGGTGCGATAGTAGTCCACGCTGCCCGTCAGGCGGTTTTTCAATACTGAAAAATCTACCCCGAAATTGAAGCCAGTGGTAGTTTCCCAGGAGAGGTTGGGGTTAGCCAGCGTCGTGACCACTTGTCCGAATTCAGTGGAACCGCCATCACCCAGAACATAGGCAGGATAGATTCCCAATCGCGCCAGCGAGGAGTAGCGGCTTACCAGGTTGCCGTTGGAGCCGTAGGAACCGCGTAGTTTGAGGTGCGTGATCGTGTTGCTGCTTTTGAGGAAATCTTCCTCGCTTACCACCCAGCCAAAGCCCAGAGAGGGGAAAAGGGCCGTTTTGCTGTTGTCGGCAAATCCCGAAAAGCCATCGCGCCGCAGGGTAGCGGTGAGCAGGTAGCGATATTTATATTCGTAGTTGATACGGCCCGTCTGGTAGAGATAGCTTTCATCCCAGGCTCCCGACGTGACGCGCTGGATCGTTCCCAGGCTCAGATCGTTGTAGATTAGCCGGAGGTTATTGAAGTTAGACCCGGTGGCGTTGGTAGTTTCGTACCTGCGTTCACGCCGTCCGGCTACCATCGTCACGTCCAGGCGATGGTCTTCACCAAATGCTTTCTTGTAGGTCAGGATATTGTCCAGGGTCCAGTCGTAGGCATTGGAATTGATCTTGTAGGCTTCACCGGCGGCAGCGTTAGCGTATTGATTGCTGCTGTAATGGCGATCCCAGGCGTAGTTGTGGCCGTAGTTGACGCGGTAGGATAGCCCCTTGACAAACGGCACTTCGATGTTGGCGAAAAAATTACCAAAAATGGTATTGCGCTTGTCAAAGTCATCTGCAGCCGACACCAGGAAGGGGTTCGCATTGTTGGTGCCGTTGGGGTTCAGGATATAGTTGCCATCCGAATCCGTAGGTTGCACCAGGGGGGTCATAATCGTGATTCCACCTAGCGTGGGCGATTCGCCCGAATAGTCAGAAAAGGTGCCGAAGGTCTGCGCCCCAAGCGTAAACCACTTGAAAACTTTGTTTTCCAAATTGATGCGGGTCGTGACGCGCTTGAACTTATCGTTCATGATAAATCCTTTCTGGTCGGTGTAGCCACCTGAGATAAAGTAGGACGTTTCGCCGCTCGAGCCGCTCACGCTCAGATTATGCGCTGTGATATACCCTGGATTCGTCGTGTTTCCCCACCAGTCGTAATCGGTGCCGTTTTCAAATCCTTCCCGCAGCGGCGGGTCATTGACCACGTCGGCGTAGCTGAAATCAGGATTGGGCTGAGTGTAATCGGGTGCCAAATAGGCTTTTTGCCAGTCGATGTCCGCCGATTTTTTAATAAATCCTTCGCGGTCAAAAAGGTGCAGGGTATTGCTGGGAGTTTGGGTAGTGTAAGTACCTGAGTAGTTAAAGACAGGCTTGGAATCTTTTTGCTTTCCGCCTTTGGTAGTGATGAGGATCACCCCGTTGGCTGCCTGCGCTCCGTAGATGGCCATGCTGCTGGGGTCCTTCAGCACATCCACCGAGGCGATGTCAGCCGGGTTGAGGTCGCTCATGCTGCCCGTAAAAATAATCCCGTCAACTACCAGCAACACATTTTGATTGCCATTGATGGTGGTCCGTCCCCGAATAGAGATGGATGGGTTTTGCCCTGCGGCATTTGTCTGTCCGATGTTCAGGCCCGGCACGGTACCCTGCAACGACTGCGCCAGGTTCACATTAGGCGACTCACGGAACGCTTCGATGTTGGCCCGCACCACCGAACCTGTCAGGTCACTTTTCTTTTGAGTGCCGTAGCCCACTACCACTACCTCTTCCAGCGCTTTCAGGTCTGGTTTCAGTACTACGTCCAGGGTGGTTCGGTTGCCTACCACCACTTCCTGCAGCTCGTACCCAACGAAGGAAAACACCAACGTTGTCGCCGCGTTATCTCCATCAGGGATAGACAGGCTATACTGCCCATCCTGATCGGTGGTTGTGCCTCGCTGCGTACCTTTCAGCAGAATATTAACGCCCGGTAGCGCTTCACCCTGTTCGTCGGCCACCTTGCCCGCTATGGTTCGGTCAACGGGCAGTGCTGTATTTTCAAGGTCGGCACGTCCGGTTGCTTTTTCCGCCGGCGGGGGTAGTTTTCTCTTCAACAGAATACGCTTGCCAATCACCTCATAGGTCAGGCTTTGTGGGGTGAGCAGTTTATCCAAAACAACCTCCAGCCTTTCGTTGGTGGCATTGAGGGTTATTTTCCGGGACGCCCTGATGAGGTTGGGGCTGTAGGAGAATTTTACCTCGGTGTTTTCCTCGATATAAGAAAGCACCGTATTGATTTTTTGATCTACAGCCCGTACTGAGAGACGCAGGTCCAGAACCTCCTGGGCTGATGCGTCACCGGCCAGAGAAATGTTGGTAAAAACGGCTGCCAGACACAGATGTATGATTGACCATTGCATGATTTTGAGCGCCAGGCGCTGGGTATAGAGATTAAATTTCATAGTTTTGAAAGTTTTGTTGAACACAGATTTGGCAAAACACGCCCCGGCATCCTTGTGATGCGATTCTTACAGGAAGGGGTTTTTCCGAAGCTGGTGATGGTGGTGCATCGCCAGCTTCTTTTTTTTAATAGGCCTAGATGTTATTTCATATGATTTTGAAGGTTAAAGGTTTAGGTTGAAATTCAAAGCTCGCAGCCCTTGCCGGCGATGAGTATCTGAGCGTCCAGAATGCGGTAGGAGGCTTCGATACTCCTGCAGACAAGTTCAAGTTTTTCGTAGGGTGGCATATCCGTCAAATCGCCGGTGAAGAGGCAACGGTCAAAAAGATCTTTGTCAAACACGATTTCCAATCCGTAGGCCAGTTCAAATGTTTTGAAAACCTGGGTGGCGGGAACCGCTTCGAAGACGAAGGAATAGTGAGGTTGATCGGGTACGAGATCGCTCAGAAGGATAGGGGCTTTTACCAGCGACTTGACCAACCTGATTTCCTTCCGGGCCAATACCGCCTGCTGGTTGGGAAGCAGCAAAATACCCTCCCTTTCCCGGGTACTTACCTCCTTTTGATTGGCAATTTTTTCGTCCACAGCCACCGACACCCGGCCGGTTCGCACTTCCACCGTTACGTCCTTATCTTTTTGATAAGCCCGAACATTGAAACTGGTGCCAAGTACTTTCGTAACCAGCTCATTGGCAAAGACTAGGAACGGCTTGTCCGGATTTTTAGCTACTTCAAAAAACGCTTCTCCACTCAGGTACACTTCCCGGTTTTTGGGCACGGTGAAGTTTTGGGCGTAGCTGATGCGGCTTCCGGGTTGCAGCACTACGGTACTTCCGTCGGCCAGAGCAACGGTGACGGGTGAGCCGCTGTCATTCACTTTTTCGATGAGGGCAACGGTGGAGTGCCGACGGTTGCTGTTGTAGCTTACCTCCTGACTTTGGATTAGTTCAGGGGGGATCAGGAAATACCCCAACAACAGGAGAATGCAGGCCGCCGCCAGCCATACGATTCGGCGTGGCAATTGCCGGATGGGGACTGCTGGCTCATCGGCTATGGATTGCCGGATGCGCCCGAAAACCACATCTTCGTGCAGATCGGCCCTGGACCCTTCCTCGACCTGTTGCTCAATACCCAGGAGGAAATTGGTGGCAGTGATGATATCCTGCCTTTTTTCAGGATGCTTGGTCAGGAAATCACGCCAGAATGCGTCCAGTTCGGCATTGGGATGCCGTACCCATTGCTTGAATCGGGCATCTTCGATAAACTCGTTGGGCTTGAAATCGGAGTACTGCATACGGTCAGGTCAAAGGGGCGAATTTCCCTTTTGCCCTTATAGAGTCGGCCGCCGCTGATTTCAACCTTCCCGGGAAGGATTATTTTCCCAAAAACTGAAAGATAGTTTCTAATGTAATGATTACCAGTAGTATGGAGTGTTTTCGGAGCGTATGCAATGCCTTCTGGACCAGGTTCCGACTGGTCTGCTCCTTAATATCGAGCAATTCAGCGATTTCCGGATACGGCATATCGTAGTAATGACGGAGCAGCAGTGCTTCACGCTGACGGGGTGGTAGTTGTTCCAGCCAGGCGTTCACTTTTTTGGTCAAAATCGTTTTGTCCTCTCGGGCCGTGAAAATGAGTTCGGCAGACGACTGGGTGGGAAGCAGGGACTCGGGAAGTTCTTCCCAGGCCGTTTCAAAAGGCCGCTCCTTCCGTTGTGAGCGGTGTATTTTGCGACGCAGCGATGCCATTAGGTAAAACTTTACCGAACGCGCCTGACCCAGTGAAAGGCGGATACGCCACAAGTCTACAAAAAGGTCCTGTATGGCGTCGTTAATGGCCGACTCGTCACGCAGAAACTGTTTTCCGTAATGAAAGAGGTCTCGAAAATAGCGGCGGTACAGACATTCGAAAGCATGCTCATCACCTGCCCGTACGGCCTGCCAGAGTGCATCGTCATCGCTGTGTTCGTTTTCCTTTATCAAGATTTTTCAGGAATAAATTCATCCTGAAAAGGAAACAGGGCCGATGAACTACTGAATCCGCGACAAACGTATGACTTTGGTCAGCTGGAGCCGGGAAATTCGATCACTTGCCGGCGACCAGAGCATGAAGCGGACTGAGAATTTTTTTGTCGATGTAAAAAGTACCGAAAGGAACCATACTTGCCAACAAAACTTTCCAGGTAGTTTGGGTGAATTTCCAGTCGTACTCTACGCTAGCCCAAATCGCTTTGATCACAAAAAGGACAAAAAGCCCCCCATGGATAGGCCCGATCACCTGCACCAGCAATGGGGCACCCATCATCCATTTTGCCGGAACAGCGATAAACATCAGAATAATCAAGGATAAACCTTCCAAAAAGGCCAGAAGGCGTAGTCGTCCAATTGATGAGGTGAGGTATTTTTGCATAGTTGAAAAGGATGAAAACCGGGCTATTGGCAGAGGGTTGAAAGGGCCAAAATTGCTGATTTTTTCTTAGGTCACCGCCGCCCTATCAGTTATAATTACCGAGTTCCATCAAATCGTCTTCCACCAATTCAAAGTTCAGCCTGGCCCCCGCCGCATTTCCGGCTGCGCTGGCCATACTAAGTTGTCGCATGGGTGAGCTGTTGTCGCCCGCTGCAAATACCCCCGACACCGAGGTCTGGCCGGATGGATTAACTTCAATAAGGCCAGCCTCCTTGAGTTGGCAACCCAGCTGCTGCGCGAGATCACCGGGTAGCCGGGTGGGCGTCGGTGCGAACAAGGCCGTTACTCCGTAACGTGTACCGTCCTGCATTTCAAGCGCGCGAAGCATACCCTCATTATGGTCGAGGCGAACGATTGGTACTTCCACTATGGGAATATGAAGGGAGCGGAGTTTATCACGCTGAACGGAAGTCAGAATATTTCCATTCGTAAAAAGCGTGACATCTTTACTCCAATGCTGAATGAGGGAGGCGTACATCTCGAGGTGATCCCCGGCTATAAACACTCCCAGGGACTGGTTTTTTACCTCGTAGCCGTGGCAATATGGGCAATGCAAAACTGATATGCCCCAGCAATCGGCAAACCCTTCTATGTCAGGCATGATATCATACACGCCCGTGGCCAGTAGGATTTTACGCGCCTTTAGGTGGCTTCCCTGCTCCGTTTTTGCGCTAAAAACATCGTTGATTTTTGTGATGGAAAGTACCTTGTCATTCCTTACACTCACCGTTGGGTAAGCCAGGGCCTGTTGCCGGGCAATGGAAGTGAGTTCGGCCGGGGTAGCTCCATCGCGAGTCATGAAGCTATGGGAGTGAGGCGTGTTACGGTTGCAGGGTTGGCCGCTGTCAATAACCATGACTTTCCTCATCGACCGGCCCAGAACCAGGGCTGCGCTCAATCCGGCAACGCTGCCGCCCACAATGATGGCGTCGTACATTTTTTTGGTTTCCATAAACTGTGAAAGGGTTGTATTTGCAACATTGTTGCAAATACAACCCGACGAATTTTTTAATAGTTCGAGGCAAACTCAAAAAAGGAACTCAGATGCGGACCGCATTTTGAATCTTCCTGATGGCCAAGGCAAATGCCGCCATATCTTCTCTCGTCCCCAGCATAGCGTGTTGCAATATCCAGACGGCCTCTTCTCCGCAAGCCCGCTCCGCCACGGGACATACTACCTCCGCGTAGCTGGCAGTCTCCGGCAGGGCGTAGCACATGAAATTTTTTTCCTGGAAAAGGGGCTGTTTGTAAAGAGGGTAGGGGTATCCCTTAAAACAGGGGACACCCTCGGCGGCCAGCATTTCCACAAATTTTTCTTTGGGTAAATTTTGGAAGCGGGCCGAGTCATACTTGAATATGTACAAATGGTGGCAGTGCATCGTTTCGCCGTGGCCCCGGGTCAAGGGCGTAATGCCCTCAATGGAAGACAGTAGTTCATTGAGCAACAGGCCATTCTGATTTCTTAGCTTCGTCTGTTCGTCCAGCCGCTTCAATTGGTGCGACAACAGCACAGCCTGCATGGGTGTGAGACGGTAGTTGCAACCCGGCAGGAAGTGGTCATACCACGCGCCTTCGGGAAGTCGGCCCACATTCCGCAGGGAGGCCATTTTGCGGTACAAGTCCGCATCGTTGGTAATCACGATGCCGCCTTCTCCACTCGTCAGATTCTTGGACGACTGAAAGCTGAAACTACCCGCGTCTCCGATCGACCCAAGTTTTCGCCCCTTGTACTCGGCGCCGTGGGCGTGGGCGGCATCTTCGATAACCCGCAGATTATGCCGCTTGGCGATGTCCAGAATGGCATCCATGTCACAGGCTTGTCCTGCAAAATGCACCGGGATTATGGCTTTGGTGCGGGGCGTAATGGCGGCCTCGATCTTGGCAGGGTCGAGATTGTAGGTTTCGGGATCGATGTCTACAAAAACCGGTACGGCATTGGCTTCGATGATGGTGGAAGCGGTAGCGATAAACGTATAGGGAGGACCGATCACTTCATCGCCGGGCGTGATGCCACAGGCGATCAGCGCCAGCCGCAACGACACCGAGCCATTCACGCAGCTTACGGCGTATTTGGCACCACAGTAGTTGGCGAATTCCCGCTCAAACACCTCAACCAGACCTGTGCAATCAGGATTTCCCCATTGCCCGCTGCGTATGACATCGGCCACGGCCTGTACTTCCGTTTCATCAAAGATCGGCCAGGGAAAGGTGGTCTGGACAGCCTTGGGGCCGCCGTGAAGGGCTAGAGATTCGGGCATGGTTTCAGGTTTCGATTTTGCACTTAATACGAAATAGAACCCGGTTCGGGCTACGGAATCGTCCGAAATCAACCGAAATAGCCCAATCCTATTCCTGACCAGTACTTAGGGCAACCCCTCCTTACTATTCCCTTTCCTATGAAGCACTCCAAAAACTTTTATCTGAGTTTACTGCTGGCTGGTATGGCGCTCGGCACGGCCTGGGCTATACGCGGACAGTTCGGCCACGAGCAGGGAGCCGCCTGGGCGGGGGGGATCGGGGCGCTGGCGATCATTCTGTTGGCCCGAAGGCCTGATTGGTACCCCAAAGCACTCAAAGCTGCCCTGGCCGGGGCCATTGGCTGGGGCCTGGGTGGGATGATCAGTTACGGAGTAGTGGTGGGCTACGGCCGCGGGTCCGATTTCGGGAATGTCTATTACGGGCTGATGATGCTTTTCGTGATCGGATCATTGTTTGGCTTTCTGGGCGGAGGGCTCTTTGGTCTGGTACTCGAAGAGTCCGAAGAGGAGCCAGTAGCCTGGCCAGGTTTGATGGCAGAAATGGTCACAATGGCCATCGTCGTTTATTTCTTCGTGGTTGAGCAGTTGGGTTACCTCATGACACCCCCGCGATCTGAGTTGTGGGCGGCTTGTCTGGGGCTGGCAATTGGCTTGGCTTGGTACCTGGTTCGCTCGGGACGTGCGGCTTCGCTTCGCGTGGCGGTATATGCCGGACTCGGGGGCGGGTTTGGTTTTGCCTTCGGGAATTTTCTGCATGTACTGGGAATTGCCTCCGAAATCAGTTTCAATTTCTGGAATGTGATGGAGTATAGCATCGGATTTTTTGGGGGCGCGGGCATGGCCTATGGTACTTTTACGGCCAACTGGCAGCAAAGTACCCACGCCAAAGCCCCGACCCGGAGCTGGTTTCCCATCACAATGCTGGTGCTGGTCATTCCGCTCATTGTGTGGGATCAGTCTTTCGGTACCGAAAGAGTTCAGAAAATGGTGGAATCCATTCATCCCGCCAACGCCGAAGCACTGATCACCCTGACGCAGGCATTGCCATTGCTTGCCATTATGGGCGCCGGACTCTATTGGTACTTTACTTTTCATTCAAGGAAAGAATCCGACGCACTCACCTTCAAGCCACTGTACTTCTTCTTTATCGCCCACTTTGCTTTGTATGCTTTTTGCAGCTGGCTGATCACCGGAGCGTTTCTAAGTACCTACCGAATCGAGCAATACCTCTACCTGATTAACTTGATCGTGATTGGGTTTTTAGTCAAAAAGGTCGGTGCTGATTTTCGGCCAAAAGAAAACCACCCTCGTCAATGGGCATCACTGTTTGGGGTAGTGCTGATCGTGATGGCATTGGCAGCCTTCATCGCGATCAACTCGCATGAGGTTTGGGAGAAAGCCGCGACGCGTTTTTGATATTCGCCCTCCCAACTTATTTTATAAAATCTAACCGAGAGATCACTTCCGTTTTGGTAGTTTGTCATCGGGTACCCCAAAATTTAGGCCCTTTTTTTACAAAAACTTGGAAATCAAAATTTCTTAGGTACTTTTGTAGTGTACTATTATACTAGAACACTACAACGGTTATGATTCATCTGGATAATGTTTCCTTTGGGTACAGTAAGCGGAAGTTACTTTTCGAAAACCTGAGTCTCGATCTGCGGCCCGGTCATATTTTCGGATTGCTGGGAAAAAACGGGGCGGGTAAGTCGAGTCTGCTTCGACTGATGACCGGACTTCTTTATCCATTCGGTGGCCGTATCGAGGTAAATGGCTACGAGCCGAAGAAACGGCAGCCCGCTTTTTTGCAGGATGTTTTCTTCGTGCCCGAGGAAATCTACCTGCCGTCGGTGACCGTGGACCAATACGCCGGAACGCTTGCGCCATTTTATCCCCGCTTCGACGAATCGGAGTTTCTGCGTTATTTGACTGAATTCGATATCCCGGAAGGCAACAAAATGACCGGCATGTCCTTTGGCCAGAAGAAGAAAGTCCTGATTGCTTTCGCACTGGCCACCAACACCAGGGTACTTATCATGGACGAGCCGACCAACGGCCTGGATATTCCGTCTAAAAGCCAGTTTCGGAAAATTGTTTCCACCGCCCTGCGGCCCGACCGCCTGATGCTGATCTCCACCCACCAGGTACGCGATCTCGACAACCTGATCGACCACATCATCATTCTGGATGACAGCCAGATTGTAATTCAGCACAATCTGGAAGCAGTGGCCGAACGGCTGTACTTTGGAACCAGAAGCCAACTTGAAAACGACACGCAGGTACTTTACGCCGAGCCATCGCTGCACGGCTACAATGCGGTGACAGAGAATTCAGAACGCGAAGAGAGCCGCGTGGATCTGGAACAGCTGTTCAATGCGGTGATGAAGAATCCGGGAAAAATAAAGGAGATGTTTGGGTGAGAGAGGAATAAAGAATTCGCAGAAACTAAAAACCGACTAATCAATTCAACCCATATGAACCAGACTTTCGATTTTCAACGCTTCCTGCTGATGACCAGACTGGAAATTGCCGAAAAAGGGCGGAATCAGTTGTTGATGGCAGGGGTCATGGTCGGCGCATTGCTGCTTATGATGCTCCCGATTATGTTCAGCACGGAATACCGCACTTCGCTTAGCGAACTTCACAGCCTAGCCCTGCTGTTACTGGTACTTTTTGGCGGAAGCCTTTATACAATTCAGGTTTTCGTACAATACGATACAACCAACTCCACCATCGCTGCCCTGATGGTGCCCGCTTCCCGATTGGAAAAGTTCCTGAGTACGCTGGTATTAAATCTGGCATTTATTGTGCCCTTCGTATTGCTCGCTTGGGGGCTGCATTTCTGGACAATAGATTATGCAAACAATCATTTGCTTTCCGGTGAAGACAAATACGAAAGGCTTCCCGGATCAGTAATAAACACTGTTATCACATTGACGATGGTCATCCAGAGTGTGGTATTTTTTGGCGCAATGTACTTTACAAAAGCCGCTTACATTAAAACTGCCGCAACATTTATCGTCATAGCTGGTTTGGGGGCGGCGGCCAACAACTACATGGCCCAAAGCATGATGCCTTCATCTACCTACTTCTCCGCCACGCCTTTCAGTTCCTGGCGAATACGCCTGAATGACGCAGGGCCATTTTATAACGTTGATCTTCCGGAGTCAATGCAACTTTTCGTCAGCGGATTACCGATTATTATTATGCTGGCACTCTGGTATATTACCTATGTGCGGTTGGTGGAGAAAGAAGTTTAACCCAGTATCCAAAAAATGGAATTTAAAGAGAAACAATCTATCTATATTCAAATTGCGGACTACATCAGCGAGCAGATTTTACTGGGTTTCTGGCCGCCGGGGGAGCGTATACCTTCGGTGCGCGATCTGGCCGCTTCACTGGAGGTGAACCCGAATACGGTAGTTCGCACGTACGAATTTTTACAGGCTAAAAATATCATTTCCAGTCAGCGGGGCATTGGGTATTCGGCGGCGGAAAATGCAATTGATCTCATTCAGGCCGACCGGAGAGAGCGTTTTCTGGAAACCGAGTTGCCCGAGTTTTTTAAAACCATGTATTTGCTGAATATCAGCCTGGAAGATCTACGAACCCGCTACGCCAAATTCGTAGCAGTCGAATATCCGTCAACTACCTAAAAAAACATTATGAAAACCAGTAATCTGTTACTTCTCGGGCTACTTTCTTTTTTGTTCATCGCTATGGTCGGGGTGGATCTCTCTCTCAAAAAGGAGTTCGCGCGGATCGACCGAAACGACCCTTATTACGGCTACTCCAAAGAGCCTTTAAAACCTTTTAAATACATAAAGCTTCGGGGAAGCAACTTCACCCTGACCCAAATTCGGCCGGGCAAGCAGTTCGAAATCAGAGGCCTGGAATTTGAGGATTATCCGGGCAAACCTACCGTAAAATGGGAGGTAGTTTCTGATACACTTTACGTAAATTTCAAGAAAGGAGAAGTCTACAATCCCCATTATGACGTTTACCAGGCTCTTAATCAGGGCGTGGGAATTTACATCCTGGCCCCCGAGCTGTCGGGCATCAACTCGACAGGAATTGTAAGTAAGGTCACGGGTTGGCCGGGTGGAGATTTCAGTGTGGTTCAATCAGGAAGCGGGATGCATTTATCGGACAATGGTTTTGATAACCTCAGCATAATTTCAAAAGGGCGGGGTTATGTGGCAGCACTCACGGATAACCATCTTGGTAGCACTCGCCTGCAAGTACGGGATAGCAGCACGTTCCAGGCTGATAAAAATGTCTTCAAAACCTTTCAGATGCAGGTCGATAGTACTTCAACCGTCACGCTTCCGGGAAATCTCCTGAATAAAAATATTAACTTATAAAAGCATCTACTAGCCAAAAGGCCGCCCAGTGTTCAGCATAATCGAACACTGGGCGGCCTTTTAATTTATGAAGCAAGATTAGCAAAAGGCTGAAAACAGGACTCTGCGCGAATTAGCTATTGATCCATAAAATTTAGTCCAATCCATTCAGCAAAGCTTCAACCGGGCGAGTCTTCTCCTCGTCATCCTCTACAAGTCCCTGTGACTTAAATTCCATCTTGACATTCTCCCAGGCTTTTTTCTGCTCGTCAGTGAGCGAATTCTCCAATTGATCCTGATTTTCGATTTGAACAAAATCAAGGGTATTCATCATTTGCATGAAAGATGTAAATTGATGGTCTGGCACGTTAATAATGATCTTTTTCATGGTCTTAGGCTTTTATAGGTTTACGGAATTGCATAAAGAATCATTCCGTTGGCCTATAAGTCAAAGAAAATTCAGAGACTGCTGTTCGCCAAGCAGGTCAAATCATAACCCATACTATTCATGAATCTCAGTACAACCGCTAAAACCCTTTTAATCGTATTCGTACTTGTTCTACTTGGCGCGGCAGGTTGGTATTTCTACAAAAAAGAAAGTGGTAATCCTGAATCAGGCTTAAAGCCCCGGCTTGAAATGGCGGAAGTCCGCATTGGGGCCATTACGGACAGTACCCTGGATGTGGCGCTGAATTTGCTCCTGCACAACCCGCTCCCTGTTGGGCTGGATGTGGCAGACATGGCCTATTCAGTCCGCATGAATGAGACGGTCATTCTTGAAGACAACTACGCTAAGGCGTTTGTAGTGAAGGCTAGCGATAGCAGTTCGCTGGACATTGCCACGCAGCTGAACCTCAAAAACCTCATCGCCGAAGTCAATCAACAGGATAAGCTGGGGAATGACAGCGCCGACTACCATTTTGAAGGAGTATTTCACCTGAGAAAGCCTTTCTTGGGTAAAGACACGCTCCGCTTGGCGATGGATAAGCGGGCCTTTGTATACCATTTGCCGGAGGTTAAGGTTGTCGGTTTTAATCTGGAAAAATTTCGGCTGAACCAATCCGAAGTACTGCTCAGGCTGCAGGTGACCAACAAAAACCCGTTTACGTTGGAATTCAAGAATCCCAGTTACTCGCTCGACGTCGGAGAGCAGGGCAATATCATGAGAGGTACCAGCTCCGGTGGTACAAAAGTTGGCAAGAACAGCAGCCAAATCTATGAAGTGCCTTTCACCATTGATATGGGGGAGTTGCTCAAAACTGGCGGTCAACTTCTCTTTCAGGGAAATGATCTGCCTTTCAAGTTCAACTTCAAATGCAAGCTGGCTTCAGACAACGAGATGCTCAACAACAGCGACCTGAACTACGTTGTAGACGGCACCATGCAAGACTTGAAGGAGCTGAAAGCCATGATGGAAAAAAAGTAGCTCTGGTCTACACTTTCTCCGGGAGCGTAGCTAAAACCCTGTCGGCTTGCTGCAGATGACGAGCGTCGTGCGCTTTCATAAAGGCAAACACATCGCCCAGTTTGAATCGAATCAAAAAAGAAATGGAAGACTCAACCCGCGCGTCGAGTTGGTTGACACTTTCAACTTCACTTATCAGCCGAAGCCACTGCTCTTGATGCTCAATGAATTGTGCCACGGTTGTTGCTCCTATTACATCAGCGGCGGGCCGATGTGCCTTCAAGGCTTTAAGTTTTAATTTGTTTTCGGGTTTGATCGTGTTTTTCAACAGCTTTCCCAGAAAGCCACTCCTGAACTCCCGGTTATCATGCCTGGGAGTCACCCGACTGAGCGCTTTCTGGGCTCTTGGCAGATAAAAATCGCTGTACGTATTGAGGTGATAGATGCATTGGGCCGCCGACCAGCCATCGTGGTCAGGTTTGGCCGAAAGCGCTTCCTCTGACAAGTTTTGATAAACGCTGGTCGCTTTCAGCAGGTGTGCTTCAACTACCTCTTCCAGCGGTTCGATCCATTGAATAAGTGCCTGATTTTTCATTGATTGGAAGCTTTGGGAATAAATTTGATTTGTTTCTCAAAGGTCGGCATGCCTTGCAAGAAAAATCTTGGTATTTACCATCATTTCAAATCCTGACGCGGTTGAGCAATTTACTGAAATTGGTAGCATCCATGCCCAGGTAGTTGGCCAGGTACTTGTGCGGCACAATCTGCAGGATGTGCGGACTGCGCCTGAGCAGGGCGCGGAATTTTTCTTCGGACGAGTATGCCTGTATTTCCACCATCCGCTCCATGAGGCCCGAAACAATGCCGCTCATGCCGATCCTGATCATTTTTTCGATCGCGGGGTACTTTGACAACAGCCGGTCAATGTCCTGAGCCGACATTCTGAGCATGGCCGATGCCGTGAGGGTTTCGTAGTAATAGCGCGATGGCTGCTGCGTGAAATACGAATCGATTACCCCGCCAAACGAGGGCGCATAAGAAAACATGAGGGTAGCTTCCCGGCCTTCATTGTCCAAGTAGTATAATCGCTGTACCCCCTTCTGAATAAAGTACAGGTTTGTCTCCGTGCTGCCTGCCTGCGTCAGAATTTCCTTTCGTTTGGCTGGTACGGGGGTCCATACCGCCAGAAAATCACTCATTTC
The DNA here is from genome assembly GCF_014651615.1 of Persicitalea jodogahamensis. Classification (GTDB taxonomy): domain Bacteria; phylum Bacteroidota; class Bacteroidia; order Cytophagales; family Spirosomataceae; genus Persicitalea; species Persicitalea jodogahamensis. The sequence goes on from NZ_BMXF01000001.1 coordinate 2,435,805, forward strand.
CTCGTCATTCAGCGGGTGAATTCGCATGACCGCCTCCCGCAAGGCACTGGTATCGATCGTTGACATATGAGTAAAATCTACCATCATGCGATTTTATACTTACTTTCTTTTTTACTCCAAAAATAAAGCGTGGAAAGTCCGTATATACTAATTCTTGGCTGTTTTGATACGAAAGGCGAAGTATTTAAGTACCTCCGCGACCAGATTCTGCAACTAGGCGAGCGGGTCGTAACCATGAACACCGGTACGATGGGAAGCACCAGCGCTTTCCCCGTGGATATTGAAGCGGAAGCCGTTGCGAAAGCCGCGGGTACGACGCTGGAAAAAATCAGAAAGGCTAATGACCGGGGCGAGGCTGTCGCAAAAATGGGCGCGGGAGCAGCTGGAATCATCGGGCAACTCGTGGCCGGGGGGCATCTGAAAGCCGCGATCAGCATGGGCGGGGGGGGCGGTACTTTTATAGCGCTCTCCGCCATGCAGGGCATTCCGTTGGGGATTCCCAAGCTTTGTATTACTACCTTAGCGGCCAAAGATTTGTCCCGGCCGATGGGCTATAAAGATATTACGTTGATGCCGTCGGTGGTAGATGTCGCGGGACTAAACAGCATTATCCAGCCGATTATCGGACAAGCGGCGGCAGCCATCTGCGCGATGGCGAATTTGCAAAGTTCTGAGAAAACTACCCACCGTGGCAGTATCGCCATTAGTATGTTCGGCAATACGACCGCCTGCGTCAACCAATGCACCGGTCTGCTTGAAAAAGCGGGCTACGAGGTAATGGCTTTCCACGCTAATGGGGTAGGGGGATCAACGATGGAAGCGCTGATCAGGGAGGGTGTTTTCGCCGGAGTTCTCGACGTGACAACCACCGAACTCGCCGACGAACTTTGTCGGGGCGTGTGCAGCGCCGGTCCTGCCCGCCTGACCGCCGCAGCCGAAGCGGACGTGCCGCAGGTAGTGGTGCCGGGGTGCCTCGACATGGTCAACTACGCCGAGCCCGATACCGTGCCGCCGAAGTACCACGACCGGCAACTGTACAGTTGGGCACCCAACGTGACGCTCATGCGCACCGATGTTGCCGAGAATAGGGTATTGGGAAAAGAAATAGGAAGTAAGCTGGAAGGGGCAAACGCCAGTATTGTACTACCCCTGAAAGGCCTCTCCCAAATTGACGCCGAAGGGGATATTTTTCATAATCCAGAGGTGAACCGAGCCTTGTTTAACTCTATAAAGGAAAATGCCGAACCCGGCCTGGAAGTAATCGAAGCCGATTATCATATTAATGACCAAGCCTTTTCTGAGATTTTGGTAAAAAAACTCTTAGAGAAAATACATTCAACGCAGGCACTTGAAAGGTAGGTGATGCATTAAAATTCAGCCATTGTTTTACCTTGAAAATTATTTTTCACTCACTCATTCAAAACCAAGAAATGCCAAATCAATGGACGGGGAAGGGAAACCCCTATACCAGACAGGAAGTAAGAGATCGCTTGCAAAACACGATCAATCAGCAAAAAGCGATCATCGCCGCCGGAGCGGGAACTGGAATCAGCGCCAAATTCATAGAGAAGGGAGGGGCCGATTTAATAATCATTTATAACTCGGGACGCTTCCGCATGGCGGGGCACGGCTCTTCCGCGGGGATGATGGCCTACGGCGACGCCAACGCCGAGGCACTATCCATTGGCGAGTACGAAGTACTTCCGGTTGTGGAAGAAGTTCCGGTGATCTGCGGTGTGTATGGCTCCGATCCGCGCCGCCGAATGTGGCACCATCTGTTGAAAGTAAGGGATATGGGCTTTTCCGGTATTAATAACTTTCCTACCCAATCCATCGTGGACGGACATTTCCGTCAGGTACTTGAAGAAACCGGAATGGGCTTTGACAAAGAAGTAGAAATGGTGCGGCTGGCTTCGAAGATGGATCTGTTTTCGATCGTCTATGTAGGCAAGCCCGAGGAAGCCGCGCAGATGGCCGAGGCCGGTGCCGACGCTATCATCGCTCACGTAGGTACGACGGTCGGCGGTTCCATTGGGGTGGTTGAAGCCTCCTGTAGTATGGACGAAGCCATCGAGCGCAGTCAGGCGATCATGGATGCCGGAAAGGCAATAAATCCCGATATTTTCTTCCTGGCCCACGGCGGTCCCGTCAATACACCGGAGGATGTCCGGGTAATTCTGGACAAAACGGATATGCATGGTTTCGTGGGGGCGTCGTCATTGGAGCGCATGGGCGTGGAGCAGTCACTGACCGACCTGACGCGGCGGTTCAAAGCGTTAACCTTGAATAAATAGGGTAGATTGGGGCATTTTGTGCGTCCTATTGGTATTGTTTTACCAAAGCCATTTCCCTTGAAAACGCTCCGCTATTTTGTTGCTGCACTCCTTCTTCTAACTTTTGGATTGAACAGGGGCTCTGCCCAAAATCTGGTAGCCAACTACCTCCGCACCGAGTACAAGGTCAGCCCGGTTACGGATGTGGTTGCGCCTCGGCTGAGTTGGGAATTGACTTCGCCGGAGCGCAACCAGATACAATCGGCTTACCAGATTCTGGTAGCCAGTTCGCCGGAAAAGCTGACGGAGCCGAGCGCAGACTTGTGGAATTCTGAGAAAGTAAACAGCCGCGCCACCGCGCAGGTAGTTTACGCCGGAAAAACCCTGACGTCTCGCCAGATCTGCTATTGGAAAGTACGCAGTTGGGATAAAGCCGGCCAACCGGGAGCGTGGAGTGAGGTCGCTCACTGGGAAATGGGACTTTTGGATAAGAATGAGTGGCGGGCCCAGTGGATTGGCCTCGACCCGGATACTCTGGGCAAGGGTAAAATATACCAGTTGCCGCCCGCGCCTTATTTACGCAAAGAGATCAAAGTCAAACCTGGCTTCCGCAAGGCGCGACTTTATGTGACGGCGCTTGGCCTGTATGAATTCTCTCTCAACGGTACCAAAACAGGCAATGACTTCCTGACTCCCGGCTGGACTGATTACGACCGCCGGGTGTACTACCAGACCTACGACGTAACCAGCCAGATCAAATCCGGGACCAACGTCCTGACCTCTCAGCTGTCGTACGGTTGGTACGCAGGGTACCTGGGATACGCTTTGTTAGTCAAGAATCCGGTGGTGCGGGCTTTTTACGGCAAAGTACCCCTTCTGAAAGCGCAACTGGAAGTAGAGTACCCCGACGGCCATACCGAAACATTCGCCACGGACAAAAACTGGAAAGCCAGCTTCGGGGCGTTGCTGGAGTCAGACCTGATGCATGGCGAGACTTACGACGCCCGGCTGGAATGGCCCGGTTGGCAAAAGTCCGGCTTCGACGACAGGAAATGGCAGAAGGCCGAAGTGTATCCCGATCGTCCCGGTCGCCTGGTACAAACTTACCCGGCACCTCCGGTACAAATCACCGGAACCCTGACCGTCCAAAGCCAGACCCGGCGTCCTGATGGTTCGTACATATTGGACATGGGCCAGAATTTTGCGGGTACCATCCGGCTGCGCGTGCAGGGGAAGGCAGGGGATACCATCCGGTTGCGCTACGGTGAAAAATTGTTTCCCGACGGACAGCTGATGACCGAAAATCTGCGCATGGCGCGGGCTACGGATACTTACATCCTCAAAGGCGACAAAAACGGCGAAGAATGGATGCCGAAATTTACCTACAAAGGTTTTCAATACATTGAAATAAGCGGCTTGCGGGCGGCACCTGCGCCCGAAACGATCGAGGGTTTGGTGATCGGTTCAGAGCTGCCCAGGGTGGGTACTTTCGAAACCGACAATGCGATGGTCAACCAGTTGTACAGCAACATCGAGTGGACGCAACGCTCCAACTACATTGATATCCCGACCGACTGTCCGCAGCGCGACGAGCGCATGGGCTGGACCGCCGACGCCCATGTGTACGTCAAATCGGCGACTTTTAACCGCGACGTGTCCGCTTTTTTTACCAAATGGACGGTGGACCTCAACGACGCACAGTACGAGAACGGCGCTTATCCACTTTATGCCCCACGCCCAAACTTGCGCAAAACGGACACGTATTCGCCGGGCTGGATGGAGGCAGGCATCATTTGCCCCTACCAGGTTTACCGCAGCTACGGCGACACCCGGCTAATCAGGGAAGGGTGGGTAAATATGGGGCATTTCATGGATTTCCTGGAAAAGCGGAGTAACGGTACCTACTTCTTTACCGAGGCTACCTTCAAAGACCTCAGCCCGAAGGGTGGATTCGGGGATTGGCTGTCTTTTGGCAAAAAAACGCCACCCGACATGCTGGCATCCTTCTACTTTGCCTACTGCGCCGATATGATGGCCGAAATGGCCGGGGCCATTGGTGAGTCCGACGACCAGAAGCGTTTTCAGGAGATGGGTCAGAAGGTGCGTAAAGCCCTACTTGATCACTATCAGGCTTCTAACGGCCGCTTCAAAACCGATACGCTGCCCTACGGCGACGGGGCGGGTTACGTGGACGGAAAGTTAGGTTTCATGGCTCATACCCAAACGGCGTATGCCAATGCCATCTACATGGACATCGTGCCGCCCAAATCGATGCCGCAGATGGGCAAGTACCTGGCCGAACTTCTTCGACAGAACGACGGTAAGCTGGCCACGGGTTTTCTGGGTACCAAGCCGCTCCTACCGGCGCTCTCGGCCACGGGCCATTCCGGTCTGGCGTACGATTTGTTTCTCAGCACCGAATTTCCTTCCTGGGGCTTCGAGGTCGCCAACGGTTCCACGACCATTTGGGAGCGTTGGGATAGCTACACCAAAGAAGATGGATTCCGGTACAACGCTGCCATGAACTCTTTCAACCACTATTCATTCGGGGCGGTCTGCGAGTGGATGTTCGGTAACGCGGCGGGTATTCAGGAGCTCGCTCCCGGATACCGGCATTTCCGAATCCGACCCGAGATTGATCCCAAATCAGGCTCCGACCGAATCAACCGATTGCGTGCCGGCTATCATAGTGTCAGTGGGCCCATCCTGTCTGCCTGGCAAAAAACAAGCGACGGTATACTCATGAATGTAAGCGTACCTGTCAATACTACAGCAGAAGTTTTTGTCCCGGCCGATTCAGCGGGCCAGGTAGTGGTGGACGGGCAGGAAGCGCTGGCTTCGCCCGACATCAGGGTGGAAAGCCAGGCAAACGGCTATCTGGTGCTATTCGTAGGCTCGGGGAACTACGAAATTGTCAGCAAAAGGTGAGTAAGGCTAAAAAAAACTACTTTTGCAGAATTCACCCATCTCACCCAAAAGTCGAAAGTCATGGAAATCTTCGTCGGAAACCTACCCCTTGCCCTCAGAAAATGGGAACTGCAGGAAATATTCGAGAAGTACGGCGTAGTTTCCTCGGCTACCGTCGTGATTGATTACGACACCAAGCAGAGCAAAGGGTACGGATTTGTGAAGATGCCCGACCGCTTGCAGGGCCTCGATGCAATAGCTTCCCTTCATGGCCGCGAGATAGATGGCGTGCCGCTGATGGTAAACGAAACCAAATTCCAGCGTGATGAGGGCCGGGAGAGCAGTGGCCGCCCTGAAAAACCAGCCCCTCTTCCCAAGGGCAAATTTTCAAATGACCGCTATGATAAATCTGGCGGCAAAAAAGCAAGTGCAAGCCGGAAGCCAGATGGTGGGAGCACCAGCTTCGGCAAAAAAAATACCTTCAGAAAAAAATAGTCCGATCGGACTGAAACCAATCTCATCCTACTTCCGTACCAGCTGAATCTAAGCGTATTCAGTTGTGATCCTGGACTGCCTTTTCAGGCGCTCCAGACATAAACGCCTGTATTCTGTTTCGTCTAATTATAAAATTTTTTCTTGAAATACTTAAAGTCCATTTTCTTTTAAATAATTGAATACTAGTACTTTATGATTATTTAATCTTTTTATTAAAGATTTTTTCTGCTGTTTTTTCAAGAAAAATTTTTGCACTTGATTGTAAGTAATTTTCGGCACTTATATTTGCACGAAATTTTGTCTGTTAATTATTTGTGCAGACAACTAATTTTATTCATGAAATTACCATTCACCGTAATTTTCATCTTTTCCTTTTAACCTTTTTTTATCAATCAATCCAACCAACCAACTCAAGTATGAGAAGAATTTCTCTATTGTTGCTGTGTCTGGGAGCCATGCTGATGGGACCGTCGGCTTTTGCCCAGAACAAGACTGTCTCGGGAAAAGTGACAGCGGCCTCCGATGGCTCTTCCCTTCCTGGCGTGACCGTGCAAGTGGAAGGTACCAATCAGGGTACCCAAACGGACTACAGCGGGAATTACAGTATCCAGGCCGAACCCACCCAAACGCTCGTTTTCAGCTTTGTTGGGATGCTCGCTCAAAAGGTGGCGATCAACAACCGCTCCGTAATTGATGTCGAGTTAGCCGATGATTCGCGTCAACTCGATCAGGTGGTCGTCATCGGCTACGGTACCGAGCGTAGATCCAACGTGACGGGTTCACTCACCTCCATCAAGGGGGACCAAATCTCCGGTCTCGTGACGCCCAACTTCGCCAGCCAGCTAGGTGGCCGGGCGGCGGGCGTACAGGTGTCGGTTCCCAACGGTCTGTTGGGGCAGGCTCCCCGCATCCGCATCCGCGGCACCAACTCCATTTCTTCGGGAGCAGGTCCGCTGGTTGTGATCGACAACGTTCCTGTGGCCACCAACTCATTTGGCGGCGTTGGTGAAGCCTCACCTTTGGCTGACATCAACCCCAACGATATTGAGTCGATCGAGGTACTTAAGGACGGTGCCGCTACGGCTATCTTCGGCTCAAGGGCAGCCAACGGTGTAATCCTGATCACGACCAAACGGGGCCGGGGTAGCAAAGGACGCGTCGCGGTGGATTACAATTTTACGCTGGGCCAAAACAAGGCCATTAACAAGCTCGACCTGCTGAATGCGGCAGAATTCGTGCAGATCGCCAACGAAAAGTACACCAACGCAGGCCAACCCGTACAGGCCATTGCCGACCCGACTGGCGTCGATACGGATTGGCAGGACTTGATCTTCCGTAATGGGCTGGTGCAGAGCCACAATCTGTCCCTCAATGGGGCAAGTGACAAAACGAATTATTTCTTTTCGCTGGGGTACCTCGACAACGAAGGTCCGATCGTAGCCAATTCCCAAAAGCGCTACAACTTCCGTGGCAACCTGGATCACACAGTGAATAAGTGGCTGACATTGGGTACTAGCCTAAGCTACACCTACGCTAGCTACAACAACCTGAACACGGGTGATAACGCGCTGTCGGGGAACGTAGTCGGTGCGGGACGGCTTCCGCCCAACGTTTCTCCTTTCGATGCCAACGACACACGCTTCGGCGGCTATAATGTCACACCGGACGGAGCGGCGCTGGGCATGGGTTCCAACCTGCGGGCGGTGGACAACAACTTTACAAACATTGCTTTCGTACTGGCCAACAACAAGTACGTAACCAACAACAGCCGGATCATAGCCAATACCTACGGTGAAATTTCTCCTTTCGAAGGGTTCAAACTGCGCTCTCAGATTGCCGTGGACTTGCTGACGCAGGACGATTTCCGTAGCCTCGACCCACGCCACGGCGATGGCCGCGGTGCCAATGGTAGTATCTTTCAGCGTTACCGTCCTACTCAGCTCTGGAACTGGCAGAACACCGCCAGCTACAATCGCTCCTTCGATAAGCATACCGTCAACGTGGTGGCTGGCGTAGAATACCAGAAACGCACTTCGAGGTATATCGATGCGCAGGGCCAGGGTTTTTCTGAACTATTCTTTCAGCAAAACAACCTCATCGACGGTAGTTACTCCACGCAATTGTCCAGCGGCGGATTCATACAAAATTCGTTTGATTCCTATTTTGGAAGGATCAACTACAACTACGCCAACAAGTATTTCCTGAGTGTAACGGCTCGGAACGACGCACTTTCCTCCCTGCCCGTGGCTAACCGCCGGGGTACTTTTCCCGGAGGGTCGCTCGCCTGGCGTGTTTCCGAAGAAGATTTCTGGAAAAGCAGCCCGCTCGGTCGGGTTGTTTCCGACCTTCGGTTGAAAGCTTCCTACGCTGTGGTGGGCAACACCGACATCGGCAATTTCCCTTACCTGGGTACTTTTGGTGCCGCGCAGTATGCTTCCCAAACGGGGATCGCCTTCGACAATACGGGTAACCCCGACCTACGCTGGGAACGCAGCCGCAAAACCAACTTTGGTCTCGACCTGGGGCTGTTCACCAATCGGGTGAAAATTGCCGCCGACTACTTCAAGAACGATGTGGACGACCTGGTGCTGTTCGCACCCACCGCGCCTTCGCTCGGTGTGCCGGGTAATGGCATCAACAAGAATATCGGGGCACTCGTCAATAAGGGGATCGAATTGTCGATCGACGCGACGGTTGTCCAGCGGGGTGATTTCCAGTGGGACGTGAATTTCAACTACTCCAACATTAAGAACGAGATCACGGCCCTCAACAACAACGAGGATATCATTTACACCTACCACATCAACCGGATCGGAGAGCCCATTGGCTCATTCTACGGCTATACCTGGGCCGGCGTCAATTCCGCGAATGGCAACCCCATGTGGTACAAAGGTGACGGCAAGGGTGGCTTGACCAATGACATCGTACAGTACGACATTGCCAGCAACACGTATAAGGCCTTCGTGCCCGGCGAGCCCGCTAACGTAGCCACTGCGGCTACCCTGAGCTCGACCAACGACCGCACGCTGCTAGGCAACTCCAATCCGATCTGGCAGGGCGGTCTGACCAACAATTTCCGGTACAAAGGCTTCGATTTCGAAATTTTTGCTCGCTACCAGGGAGGCAACATGATCATGAACGTAACGCGTCAGGCTACGCTCCTCAACATGGGCTTCCAGAACAACGGCAAAGAAATCCTGGATCGTTGGACTGCCGCCGGGCAGGTGACCGAAGTGCCTAAGGTGTGGATCGGTCGGGAGTCGGCCATCAATAATACGGGAGCCGCTGACAGCCGTTTCCTGGAAAAGGGAGACTTCCTCCGTATCCAGAACATTGTGCTGGGGTACCGTGTGCCGCAAACCCTACTGGACAAAATGGGTAAGAATGGCATCCGCAGCGCGCGGGTATTCGCTCAGCTCCAGAACCCGTTCGTCTTCTCCAGTTACAGAGGACTCGATCCGGAGATCAGCATCAACACTACGGGCAACAGCACCTTTGGCGTAGATGCCAACGCCAACCCGATTATTCGGACTTCTTCCGTTGGCGTGAGCATTGGACTTTAATCTATATCATCCAGAAATTCATGATAGTTATGTCAAATAATAAAATGATCGGGGCAGTGCTCGGAACTGCACTTGGCCTGCTGGCAGTCACTTCCTGCCAGGATATCACCGACCTGCAGCCAGCGGATGCTTTCTCGGAAACCACCGCTTTCAGCACACCCCAGCGGGTCGAACTGTCGGTCATCGGAATGTACAATGCGGCCCAAAGTGGCACCTACGCGGGCAATGTCGTGCGTGGCTATCCCTTCGGAGCGGCTAACGTGCAGCAAAGCGAGATGCGCGGCGAGGACATGCTGAACCAGGCCCTTTTCTATGCCATCACCAACGAAAGTACCTACACGCCGTTTTCGGCCAACAACGTTTGGATGTGGAATACGCTGTTCACGCTCGTCAACCAGTGCAACGTGACGATCGAAGGCGTGCAAAAAGCCGCAACCGACGGTATCATCACCCAGGACGTAGCCCTGGGCTACGAGGGGGAGGCGCGTTTCTTGCGGGCACTGGCTTATCACGAGCTCCTGACGCATTTTGCCCGTCCTTATTCGGACAATAACGGTGCTAACCCTGGCATGCCCATTCGTGATTTTGCGGTAGTTTCCCCCGCCACAGTGGATAAAGCCATCGCAACTGGTCGCAGTACGGTAGCCGAAAACTATGCCTTTATCCTGGCCGATCTGGACTTCGCGGAAACCAACCTGCCCGCGACCCGTACAGGCAACCTGCGGGTGTTCCGTTCTGTCAAGGGAGCGGCCATTGCCCTGAAAACGCGCGTCAAGCTTCACAAGCAGGACTGGGCTGGGGTGATTACGGAAGGCAACAAAATCGTATCGGCATCGGCTCCCTTTACGAGCCCCATCAGTGGATTCGCCTTACTGCCCACCGCAGCGGGTCCTTTCCAGAACCAGGCTTCGGCAGAGGCGGTATTCTCTATCGAGAACAACGAACAGGATAACCCCGGAGTGAACGGAGCGTTAGCCAGCATGATGGGTAACCTTGCCCTGGGAGGTCGCGGCCTGATCCGGGTGAGCCCTATTTCGTATAATCTGAAAGAGTGGCCCGCCGACGATGCTCGTCGTGCTTTGCTGGTGAAAGATGCGCGCAGCTACTACACGGCCAAGTTCTTCGACTACACCAATCGGTCTGACAACAATCCGATCATCCGCTACGCCGAGGTCATTCTGAACCTGAGCGAGGCCGAGGCACGGGCGTCTGCGGCCCCGGTTTCGCCTCGCGCGCTGGCACTCCTGAATGCCATCCGTGGCAGAGGTTTGGCAAGCGCCGTATTCGCAGCGGGCGATTTTGCTACCAAAGTGGATTTCGTTAAGGCAATTCTGGTTGAGCGTCGCATCGAGTTGCTGGCCGAAGGGCGTCGCTGGGCGGATATTCATCGGCTTGCGCCGGAGGCGGCATACGGCACAGGGGGTATTCCAGCCAAAATGGCCTATGGAAACGCCACCTTCGCTACCTATAACTTCGTGACTCCGCCGACGCTTACCAAAACGATCGCCGCTATTCCTTACAGCGACCATCGCTTTTTGTGGCCATTCCCGGCGGATGAGGTTTCACGAAATCCCACGCTGGCAACCCAGCAAAATCCCGGCTATTGATAGCCTGGCCTAAATTAATTATGAAATAAGCAGGAGGGGGACCCAACAGTGGTTCCCCTCCTTTTTTTCTTCAGAAGGCGGATCAATAACTTAGTCTCAAACGGCTTGCAGGATTTCGGGGCTGTCATGGTACGCAACGACCGCACCATATACACGAGTGGGTCAAAAAAACGGGTCAAGGCTAAGAATCGCGACCTTCCCATCACATAGCCTTCGAGGCTTTCTGGCAAAAAGCTACACGTATACATGGTAGCGGTAAAGCAGATTTTGCTATCAAACTGCATTAGAACAAAAACTGTCCGCCTGGACCTGAAATTCCTGCCTTATTTCTTACGTAACCGTTGAGTACTAGCTGATTTAGACCCGGGTGCAAACTATCGGGTAGTTCGATACTTGCCGCAATAATCTGGAGTAAAGCTCTACAATTAGAATTTCCTTTCTTGAAATACTTAAAATATAAAAAAATTAATATGCTTATTTACAGTCAATTAGTAAGTAGGTGTATTAATAAAAAATAATAATAATGTTTTTCTTCAAAAAAAAACTCATCACCTGACCAATAATAATTTTCTACACTTATATTTGCGCGAAATTTTGTCTGTCCAATAGTTGTATAAGCAACTACTTTACCAACAAAAAAGCCGTTTGGCTTCTGTTTCCTTTTTCAATTTTTATTTATCTACCAAACCAACCAACCAAAAAATGAGAAGAATTTCTCTACTAATTCTGTTGCTGGGAGCTATGTTGACAGGAATGTCAGCCTTTGCCCAGGACATGACTGTCACGGGAACCGTGACTGACGAAGGCGGGAGCGCCCTTCCAGGCGTAAGCGTCGTGGTGAAAGGAACCACACGCGGCACGACCACTGATGCCAGCGGTAAGTACAGCCTTGCCGCTTCAAGGAATGCAACGCTAGCTTTCAGTTTTGTAGGATTTTTAGCAAAAGAGGTTACCGTAGGTGGGCAGTCGACCATCAACGTTTCGTTGGCTCCTGACGTGGCTAATTTGGAAGAAGTGATTGTCACGGCCTTTGGTAGCGCTAAAAAGGCATCTTTCACGGGTTCTGCGGGTACAATCAGTGCCGAAAAAATAGCCATTAGGCCTATAACCACTCTTGCTCAGGCCATTGCAGGTACTACGGCGGGCGTGCAAACTACGGCCGGTAGCGGACAGCCTGGTGCTTCTCCCGCTATTCGTATCCGGGGTTTTGGTTCTATTTCTTCTGGTAACGATCCGTTGTACGTAGTTGACGGAATTCCCTATACGGCCAGCATCGCCAACCTGAACCCATCAGACATCGAGAACATCACGATTTTGAAGGATGCTGCCTCAACCGCCCTCTATGGTGCACGTGCCGCGAACGGCGTGGTGATGGTTACCACCAAGAAAGGACAGAAAGGTAAAAACAATATCAACGTGAAGTTTACCAAGGGTGTCAACACCCGTGCTCTGCCGGAGTATGACCGCATTGGTCCAGGACAGTACTATCCGCTGATGTGGGAGACCTACCGGAATAGTGTTGCCTACCGGGCAACCAATCCTGTAGCGCTTCCTGCTGCAAATGCCGATGCATCGACTCGTTTGGTATCGTTAGTAGGCTACAACATATATAATGTTCCCAATGATCAATTAGTTGGTACAGACGGGACGTTTAATCCAAATGCACAACTTGTCTATAGTCCTGATGATCTGGATTGGACCTCCCCACTGATGCGGCAGGGTAGCCGCGACGAGGTCAATTTGAGTTTTTCCGGTGCGCAGGACAAAACGGATTATTACATCTCAATGTCCTACCTTAAAGACAAGGGCTTTCTGATTCGCTCGGACTACGATCGCTTTACGGGCCGGATGAATGTCAACTCTCAGATGAAGTCCTGGTTCAAAACCGGTGCCAACCTCTCTGCGACAATTACGAAGTCCAATCAGGCCGATGCGGACGGTAACACTAGTTTTGTGAACCCATTCTTCTTTTCAAGAAACATGGGGCCGATTTATCCCGTCTATGCCTTCGACCCTGCAAATCCCGGTCAGTTCCTGACCCTGCCTGATGGTCGTCGTCGCTATGACTATGGTAACCTCAATGCCCTCGGCCTGCCCAACCGCCCTCAGTACGGTGGACGTCACGCTATTGCTGAAACGGAACTGAACCAGAATTTCTTCCGTCGCAATGTAATTGGTGCACGCGGCTACGCCGAAATTTCCTTTTTGCGGGATTTCAAATTCACGACTAATGTAGGTGTCGATTTGACCAATCTCAACAATGTTACTTTTGGCAACCCGGAAATCGGGGATGGTGCGCCCGCCGGTCGCTCGACGCACGAGTTTGAGAGTATTGCAAGCTATAACCTCAACCAACTGCTGAACTACGACAAGTCATTCGGCAATCATACCGTTGGTGTATTGGTTGGACACGAAAACTTCCAGGTTACCGACAACAACCTGACGGGCTCACGCGCCAATCAGATTCTGGACGGAAACGTGGAGTTGATCAACTTTACCAATACTACCAACCTGAACTCGCGCTACAACATCCGTCGCGTAGAAGGTTATTTTTCGCGGGTCAACTACGACTACAATGAGAAGTACTTCGTATCGGCCTCGGTTCGTCGCGACGGTTCCAGCAAATTCTTCCGGGATACCCGCTGGGGTACTTTCTACTCCATCAGCGGTGCCTGGCGTTTGGATCAGGAAAGCTTCATCAAAGCTATCCCGACCATCAACCTGTTGAAAATCAGAAGCTCCTACGGCCAAACGGGTAACGATGGTGGTGGAAATACCCAAGAGGGTACTTCTATCAGCTATTACGCATGGCAGCCGCTTTACAATCTTGGCTGGAACAACGCAGCTGAGGCGGGAATTTTGCAGAACAGCCTGGGCAACCGTAGCCTGGAATGGGAATCAAGCAATGCTTTCGATGTGGCCTTGGAGTTTAGCGTACTCAACAGCCGCCTTTCGGGTACCGTCGAATATTTCAATCGTCAGTCGTCCAACCTGATCTTTGATGTGCCGTTGCCCCTTTCGGCCGGTATCAAAACCGAGACCCGGAACATTGGTACCATGTACAACAAGGGTGTCGAGCTAGAACTGAGCGGTGATATTGTCCGGGCGGGTGATTTCACCTGGACACTGGGTATGAATGCTACGACCTACAAAAACCGTATCACCAAAATGCCCGAGGAAAACCCCGAAGTGATTGACGGTACTAAAAAACTGAAGGAAGGTAGTTCAATCTATGATTACTGGTTGCGGGAATTTAAAGGAGTGGACCCTGCTACGGGCCAGGCCTTGTACCGGGCAGAGAACTTCGTTGCTGCTAACTCCTTAATCAATGAAATGGGAGACACGCTGACTACCAGTGTCAACAATGCAAGATTTCACTATAACGGATCATCTATTCCGAAGATTTCAGGAGGCCTAACCACTACGTTGAGCTTCAAAGGTCTTTCACTTTCCGGTATCATGGTGTACCAAATTGGTGGAAAAGTATATGATAGCGGATACCAGGGGCTGATGAGCTCAGGTGGTTACGGTAATGCCAAGCACATTGACATCCTGGACCGCTGGCAGAACCCCGGTGACATTACCAATGTACCCCGTTTGGACGCTGCCCGCACGGCTGACTTCGACGCTACTTCGGACCGTTGGTTGATCGACGCCAGTTACCTCAATATCCGCACCGTGACTTTGGGGTATCTGCTCCCGACAACAATTGCCTCGAAACTTTTCCTCCAGAATGCTCAGATTTACGTGAGCGGTGAGAACTTCTTCATCAAGTCTAACCGGAAGGGGCTGAATGTTCAGCAAAGTTTCAATGGTATTTCCAACAACGCTTTCAGTTCGCAGAAGAGCCTGGTGATGGGCATTTCCTTCTCGTTGTAAACGACAGCAGATTAATTCAAACAAAAAACTTTAATCATAACATGAAAAAGCAACTAATAGGACTATCGATTGCAATACTTTGCATGATAGGTTCTTCTTGCAAAGAGGACTACCTCGATACCGTCCCCACTGCTTCTGTGGACGCGAGTGCAGCCTTTGCGACCACTAAAAACGCTTCAGCAGCCGTTAACGGAATTTACCGTGCAATGGTAGTGCGATACCTTGGGTCACAGGGGTATTTTGGATACCCGGCCATGATGATGATCCAAGATATTCTGGGCGAGGATCTAGTCATCGGTAATGTTTCCACCGGCTGGCATATTAATGAAAACCGCTGGCAGGTACACCGCAGCGAAACGGGCAACTTGTCCGAAATGCCCTTTGATATGTATTACCGTATCATTGGCAATGCCAACCTGGCCATTGCCAATATCGATGGCGCCGCCGGTCCCCAGGAAGACCGTAGCCGTCTGAAAGGTGAAGCCTTAGGGCTGAGGGCTTTCGGATACTTCAACCTTGTAAGGCTCTATGGTAAGCGCTACGATGCTGCCACAAGACCAAACTCGCAGTTGGCTGTGCCATTGGTGCTTGAACCAACTACCCAAGGGCTTCCCCGTTCTACGGTTGAAGAGGTTTATGCTCAAATCAACAAAGATCTCACTGAGGCTATTGCTTTACTGCCTTCTTCCCGGGTTGCCAAATCGCACATCAACAAAGAGGTGGCCAACGGCTTATTGGCCCGCGTCGCCCTGACCCAGCAAAACTGGGCGGCTGCTGCCACCTACGCTGCGGCTGCTCGTGTAGGTTACCCCCTGATGTCGATCGCCCAGTACCAGGATGGTTTCTCTGATATTGGAAACCCTGAGTGGATATGGGGTTTTGACCACCTTGAAGATCAATCGGAGTTCTTTGGCGCGTTTCACTCATATATCTCGAGCAACTATAACTCATCGAACATTCGCACAAACCCAAAGGCAATAAACAGCACTTTATACAACAAAATCCCTGAGACTGATGTGCGGGCTAAGATGTGGGTGAAAGCTCCGACTGCTACCAATACTGTGACGCCCCCGGGTGGAGTGAGAGTTCCTTACCATACGCAAAAATTCCGGCTTCCGCCCAACCCTGCAACCAGCACCATGGGTGATATTCCCTACATGCGGGCTGCCGAAATGTACCTGATCGAAGCAGAAGCGCTGGCTAAACAAGGCAAGGATGCCGACGCGGCTAAAATATTGTTTGATTTGGTAAGTAAGCGCGATCCGGCTTACAAGCTGTCGACCAGCACCGGAGCCACCTTACTGGATGAAATTTACTTCAACCGCCGCATCGAGTTATGGGGTGAAGGCCACCGTTTCCTCGACTTGAAGCGCCTGAATCAGCCTTTGAACCGCAATGGGGCTAACCACAATCCAGCCGTAGCCGTACTTTTCGACGTACCTGCTGGTGATGTGATGTGGGAGTTCCTTATTCCCCGTCGTGAAATTAACTCCAATGCAGCGATCGTTCAGAACCCCTTGTAGGCTTTGAAGATTGCATGAGCAGCTTGTTGCTCAGATTTGCGCCCGCTTCTGATTCATCAGAGGCGGGCGTTTTGTTTTACCTTTGCCAAAAGGAAACTGAGAATGGTCGTTGCAGGTTTTCTTAACCGATATATCGTTGTATTGATAAACTGCAGCTCTCGCCAGTTGCTACGCCATTGAACAAAGTCCTTTTCCTCACCCCACCCTTCACGCAACTCAATACGCCTTATCCCGCCACGGCTTACCTCAAAGGTTTTCTGAACACGGTGGGCATAGCGTCGCATCAGGCGGATCTGGGGATCGAGGTTATTTTGCGATTGTTTTCCTCCGAAGGGTTGGGCAGGATGTTCGCCGACCTGGAAGCATCGGATATCGCGCTATCCGACAACGGCTACCGGATTTATGCCTTGCGCCGGGAATATCTCCGTACCATTGATCCGGTTATTGTTTTTCTGCAAAACAAGAACCCCACGCTGGCCCACTCAATCTGCGACCGGAGCTATCTGCCTGAGGCGGGGCGGTTCGCGGAGTTGGACGAACTCGACTGGGCATTTGGCACGATGGGTATTCAGGATAAGGCCCGGCACCTGGCCACCCTCTTTCTCGAAGACCTCGGTGATCTCATTCAGGAAGCCGTGGACCCGCACTTCGGGTTCAGTCGATACGCCGAGCGACTGGGAAGCACTGCCACGCATTTCCAGCCGTTGCACGAGAGTCTGCAGAGACCGGATACCCTGATTTCCTTCCTACTCACAGAATTACTGGAAGAGAAAGTTCAGCGCTGGCAGCCAACAGTAGTTTGTCTGACGGTACCTTTTCCCGGGAATTTGTTCGGAGCGTTGAAATGCGGGCAGTACTTAAAAAAAGTGCATCCCAATGTTTCGGTGATTATGGGGGGCGGCTATTGCAATACTGAATTACGCTCGCTGCGGGAGCCTCTCCTGTTCGACTACGTTGATTTTGTGAGTCTCGACGATGGCGAAGCGCCCCTGCTCAATTTGCTGGAGTACCTGGACGGGAAGATCGGGCGGAGTCAGCTCAAACGCGTCTATGCCCGTACGGACGGGCAGGTTGTTTATTACAACAACGGTAAAGATAAAGATATAGCCCAGCGGGATGTCGGCACGCCCGACTACGCCGATTTGCCACTGCGCGACTACCTTTCGGTCATCGAAATAATGAACCCCATGCATCGCCTGTGGAGCGATGGTCGCTGGAACAAGTTGACTTTGGCGCACGGCTGTTACTGGGGAAAATGTTCGTTTTGTGATATCTCGCTCGATTATATTAAACGCTACGAACCAGTCACCGCCGCGCTCCTCTGCGATCGCATTGAGGAAATCATCGCGCAAACGGGGCAGAATGGCTTTCATTTCGTGGACGAGGCCGCACCGCCGGCCCTCATGCGCGACCTGGCGCTGGAAATCATCCGGCGTCAACTCACTGTGACCTGGTGGACCAACATTAGGTTTGAAAAAAGCTTTACGCCCGACCTCTGCCAGCTGCTCAAAGCTTCCGGCTGCATAGCCGTTTCGGGTGGACTGGAAGTGGCTTCCGATCGTTTGCTGGAGCGCATGAAGAAAGGCGTGACGGTGGCGCAAGTGGCCCGCGTGGCCGACGCATTTACGCAGGCGGGCATCATGGTGCACGCCTACCTGATGTACGGTTTTCCCACTCAGACTACGCAGGAAACCATCGATTCGCTCGAAATGGTGCGACAGTTGTTCGAGGCGGGTGTGGTGCAGTCGGGTTTCTGGCACCGCTTCGCCATGACAGCCCACAGCCCGGTGGGGATGCACCCTGCGGGCTTCGACGTGCAGCGAATCGGCCCCGACTTTGGCGGCTTCGCCGATAACGACCTTTACCACGACGACCCCACCGGAGCCGAGCACGACCGCTTTGCTGATGGGTTACGCAAATCGCTTTTCAACTACATGCACGGCGTGGGTTTCGAACTGTCGCTCAAAAAGTGGTTTGATTTTAAAGTGCCCCCGACCTCTATTCCGCCTGGTTATATTGAGCGAAGCATCGGTGAGGTTCCGCAGACCGAAGCGCGAACTAACGCAGTTGTTGTTTGGCTGGGTGGCATTCCCGAATTAACAATATTTGAAGAGAAGAAAGGAGGACTTAAGGAGGAAGTGGCTGAGCTTGAATTTTATTCAAAAAAGCATACTTGGACGCTGCTCATGAATGTGTCACAAGCCAGGTGGTTGATGGAGATTATGCCGGCACTTATTCCAGGTAAAGACGAACCGATGTCATGGCAGCAGCTGAAGGCAAAATTTGAAACATCAGGCTTGGGGGATTTTGAAGGCTTCCTGAATTCCGAAGAATGGCGTGAAATAAAAAACAATGGATTGCTGGTAGTGTAGGGATACTCAGAATTGAGGAATCAGGCTCTTTGCCGCCATGCCTGCCAGGCACCCGTCGACCACAGCGCCCACGCTACGAGAACGGGCTGAAACAACAACCGTATTCCACGGGCCAGATCGGAGTTGAGACCAAATGCATCGGTGTGGTTGAGGTACTGCGCAATGTTACCGGGAAAGACAAGGACGAAAAATGTGGCAACTACCCAACCCACCAGCACGCGTTGCCGTGCCAGAAACACCAGCGACAGACCCAGCAGGATCTCGACAATGCCCGACAGGATTACGACCAGATCTTTATTGAGCGGCACCCATTGGGGTACCTGCGCCAGAAACTCGGTGCGCGCCCAGGTCAGGTGGCTGGTTCCCGCCAGAAGCAGTGCTCCACCCAGCAGATAACGAAAGATTGTTTGAACGGTAGTGGTTTTGACAGGGACAAGGTAGTTGGCAAACATGAATCGAGGTAGTTAGGGCAGTACAATCGCGAAATCATCTTCCGCTAAAAAGATCATGCTTGTGGCAAGAAGAATATTTCCAATACATTAGTCTTTGGAAAAGATAGTTTAAAAATGAAAAAGCAGCCGCTACTATTTATTCAGGGCGGGGGTGATGATGGGTATGAAGCAGATAAAGCCCTGGTCAACTCGTTGCGGGAAAGTTTGGGAAATCAGTACGAGATCCATTATCCGGCTATGCCATCTGACGAGTCAGCCCCCGACTTTGGGTGGCTTCAACAAATCGATAGTGAAGTTTCTGAGAACGAGGACGGTGTGATCCTGGTGGCGCACTCCCTTGGTGCTTCCATGCTTTTGAAGTACATTTCTGAATATCCCGTAATCAAAAAAATCAAAGGTATTTTTTTGATTGCTACACCTCATTGGTCAGGTGATGAGGAATGGCAGGCCGGTTTGAAACTGAAAAAAGATTTTGCTAAAAAACTACCTGACAAAGTACCTCTATACCTGTATCATAGCCGCGACGACGAAGAGGTTTCCTTTGCTTACCTCGATTATTACAAACAAAACTTAAATCAGGCCACTTTCAGGGAAATAAAAAGCGGTGGACATCAACTTAACAACGATTTGACCATCGTTGCCAACGATATAAATTCATTGAGCAAATAAAGAATCGATTAGGAGCCTACCGAATCAATTCAGCAAAAAATATAAGTCCAGAAAGAACTACTGTCCTTTGGTAACGAATGCGTTGTTTATCTAACGACTGAAAAAAATAGTATCGCATGACCGGATTTATCTGAAAATGACCGGATGCTTAATCGAAACCAGTCGTCAGAATTTAGTAATTCAGCGAATAAGCGTACATTTACCGATACATAAGCACGGGGTGCCGGGTGAAAGCCAGGCTGAGATCATACCCGAGACCTGATTTGGATAATGCCAACGTAGGGATGCCAGCTAAAAACTTCCGTTTTAGACTCCATTCTGTTGGTTATCCATCAGAATGGAGTTTTTTTATTTTTAGCTAAGCATATAAATGGAAATTGAAAAAGTTAACACGGAGCTGATCCCTCAAAAAGCCCAAAACTGGCAAAACAGACCCGAATGGTTTTTTAATCGCGAGCATACCGATACCTACGAACTTTGGTACGAAGGCAGGTACAAACGGGCGGAAATCTGGCAAAAAAAGGTGATGGAGCAGCTGGTCACGAAAGACAAGCGGATCAAGACCTTGCTTGAATTCGGCTGTGGAACTACCCGTTTTACCCGTTGGTGGAAAGAGATCGGCATCGAGGCGACGGGCGGTGATATTTCACCCCTCATGCTGTCGCAGGCCATGCATCTTTTTGAGGGGGATCTGGTCATGGCCGATTCGCATCACATGCCCTTCAAAGACCATACGTTCGATGCGCTGGCCTTCATTACTACTTTTGAATACTACAAAGACCCGGTGAAGGTAATTCGCGAAGCGGCCCGGGTGGGTAAGTACGGAATTGCCATGGGGATGATGAACAGGAATTCCCCGAAGGTGGTGAGAAGAAGAGTGCAGCAGATGTTTGGCAAAAATCCTTTCTACGTCACCGCTACTTTCTATACGCCCGAAATGCTCACCAACATTATTCATGAAGCCCTGCGTGGAAGAGATTATTCCATCGAATGGACCTGTACGGGCCTGCCCGAATGGTTTCCCGTCCAGCAATGGAATTTGCCGCTGGGCGATTTTTTTGGATTGTATGTGAAGCTAAACGATGTGAACTAAATGGAAGATAAGTTGGGTAAGATTGACCATCATTTGTTTGAGCAGTTCATTAGCACCAAATGCGGAAAGCAGCGGGAGGAAGTCTTCGCCGGACCGCAATTCGGAGTGGATGTTTCGGTGGTCGATCTGCCGGGAGAGATGGCCATGGCCATGACCAGCGATCCGTTGTCATTGGTTCCGACACTTGGATTGGAAGAGTCTGCGTGGTTATCGGTTCAGCTAATGGCCAATGATATGGCCACCACGGGCTTTGCGCCCATGTATGGGCAGTTTGTTTTGAATTTGCCTTCGACTTTCCCAAAGTCTGAGTTCAAAATTTACTGGGAGTACATTCATCAGTTCTGCGCCAGAATCGGGATAGCCATCACGGGCGTACACACGGGTTTTATCGAAGGCCAGAACTCCACCATCGCCGGCGGGGGTACTTTTATCACGATTGCCCCAAAAAGCAAAATACTGATTTCGAAAGCTGCGCGAGTGGGCGATGCCATCCTGGTGACTAAGACCTGCGCCATTTCCTCGGCCGCAATCCTGGCCATGTCTTTCCCCGAAACCATCAAACAAAAGTTGGGGGTCGAAACGTATCATGAGGCTTGTTCAACTTTTTACCAGACTTCTTCGCTGGAAGATGCACTGGCTGCGGTCGGCAAGAACAACGAACACGACGACATCACAGCCATGCACGATGTGACGGAAGGCGGGGTGATGGGCGCTATCTACGAATTAGCCACCGCATCGGGCCATGGCGCGACCATCTACAATGACCGGTTGCCCATAGGCCGACTCCAGAAAGAAGTTTGCGCGCTGTTTTCCCTGGATCCACGCCATTGCATCGGGGCGGGTTCAATGATTATCACCTGCGGGAAACAAGCGGTAGCCGAAGTGATCCAGCGTCTTGGAGCGCAAAACATCGATTGTGTGGAAGTTGGTGAATTGGTTGAAAAAAAGAGCGGAATCATGCTTGTTGACAAGCATGTGCCAAGTGAGGTAGTTTACACGGAAGATGACCCTTATTGGGCTGCTTTTTTCGAAGCATTCAAATCGGGTTGGAAATGAATAAAGTACCTGCACGAAAGATAAAATCAGGAATTTATCTGGTAGTTGATCCTTCCATGGAGGAATCCGTTCTGTTAAAAAAACTGGAATTATGCCTCAGCGAAGAATTGGCGGCTGTTCAGATTTGGGATAACTTCCAACCCGACCAAAATATCCCGGACCTTATTCAAAAAATTGGCGATCGCTGTCACCAAAAGAGCGTTCCCGTGCTGATCAATAATCGGTGGGAATTACTGAATGAATCGATGTTGGATGGTGTACATTTTGACCAGATTCCGGAAAACTACCCTCATATTATTGAAAAAGTGAAGAAGCCATTTATAAACGGACTTACCTGTAACAACGATTTGTCATATGTGCATTGGGCCACCGCTAACCGGATGGACTACATCTCTTTTTGTTCCATTTTTCCTTCCACGACCAGCAATAGCTGCGAACTCGTCGATTTCAGTACCGTTCAGGCGGCGGCCAAAATATCAAACCTTCCCATTTTTTTAGCGGGAGGAATTCATCCGGAAAATGTAGAAAAATTGAATGAACTTGATTATTCCGGCATCGCCGTGATTTCAGGAATTATGAGTTCAGACCAGCCAAATGAAGCTATCAAAAATTATACTAAAAAACTTAAAATAAATAGAAAATGAGACTAGAAACAATCAAAAAACTTTGCTGCCCATTTGATAAGGCAGATCTCACGCTGACTGAAATAACCAGAGACCTGGATGAAAATATTATTGAAGGATTCTTCGTCTGTTCCTCATGTCAACGATTGTACCCGATCATCAGCGGAATCCCAATCATGAGCCCGGACGAATACCGTGAGTTTAAGTTGGAACAACCCGTGCTGGAAAAGTGGGAGAAGTACCTTGGCGGTAGTTCGTTTAGTAATTTTCGGCTCGTGGATTCTGGGAATAAAAGTATTGAGTAAGAATGCACTATACGTTTGTACCTGCGGTTAGCTCGTTTAGCAGAAAGTTAGGCTAGACGCGTAGGCGTCGGGTACTTTTTGATTTATGAGGTTTCAGAACTAGATTAATTCCTGAACCGAAAATCTTTTTACTCAATCCAATCAAACAAAAACTCCTCTTTGAATTCGATTTTAAACTTCTCTAAAAAGTCTTTATATTCTTCTTTGAATGTTCGCTTTTTGTGATGCTCCTTTTGGTTGCGAATGTATTGGATCACAGGATCAAGTCCCGAACTGGAATACGAAAAAGCCCCGTACCCTTCCTGCCATTCAAATTTAAACCTGGTGAATTTCTTTTCTTTTATAAAGGCATTTGACGATTTCTTTACTTCCCTTACCAAATCCGACAGGCAGCAAGTAGGCCTCATCCCAATAAAAAAATGAAGATGATCAGGCATTCCGTTAATCGCCAGCATCTTTTGGCCTTTATTTTGGACAATCCCGGTGATGTATTTATATAATTCTTCTTCCCAAACGGGCAAAATTAAGCTTTCCCGACCTTTTACCGCAAAGATCACCTGAATGTAGATTTGATGAAATGTCCCGGCCGCCATGTTTATATTGGTTTTGGTGATTTTATGCTGCGTCAATTCTTCGACATTATCAACAGGTTTCAAGGGCAGAATTGATCAAGGAAGGTGTTACCACTATCCTATAGGGATAACATATTTATAGAAAATTGCAAGGTACTTCGTCCGTACGACCCCCACGGGGTCGCACCATCGAACGTATTGATTTCTCTATAAACATTCCTGGGGTTCTTCTTGGAAATGGGCGGATTTATACGGCAAGCACCTAAATGCTCATTTAGTTCTCT
>NZ_BMXF01000002.1:0-77600 GCF_014651615.1 Persicitalea jodogahamensis
GATGGTACCGGTCTCAAAGCCGGCAGAGTAGGTAGCCGCCACTTTTTCATACAACCCAGGACCGGGCCGCGCTGCATCAGCAGCGCGGCCCGCTTGCGTTTACAGATAGCCTTCTTTTAAAAGGGTTGGTATAATTACAGGGGGTCTTTCCGGTATCTGTTGCCACATAAAGCTAGTAATGGCAAGCTGGCAAAAATGACGAGGCCAACTGTCCAGCTTGTAAAACTACCGATCAGAATTGCCAGCAGACTCACCAGAACGGGATAGCTGTACATGAGTAGGCCAAAAAGTACAGAATCATAAAAAACGGTTTTCTTCGTCTTTCCGGCAACGAAACGTACGTAGGCTCTGTAAAGTGGACGGTGAATTCCCCGACCCAATTTGCCCAGAAAATCTAAAGCAGGATTGCCCGATGGACGGGGGCAACTCGCAAAGTACGCGTTTAGTTGCTGGTCTGTTTCTGGGCCAATAGCTTCTGCCGGAATCTCCAGAATGGTCCGGCGCATTCTCTCGGTAAGCAGACCGTTGAATTCCCGAAGCCATTTTTCATATTCATCAGGAGAAGTTTTGATATCTTGGGGATGAATTGCATCGCCGAAACGTAGAACTACACGCTTATTTGCTCCACGGAAATGCTCGTAGGTCAACCCAGTAGGAATGACCGTCAATTGATGTAAAGCTGTATCTGGACCGTACCAGGCCTGATGCGCCATCCGTGCGGTACCCTTTCCCAAAGGGCGCAGGTTCCACTCGTTGACACAAATCCCCTCTGAAAAAATAATGACGGCTCCGTTGTTTTTCATTACTGAAAAGCACTCATCAAGCGTCGTGTCGATTTTTTTCAAATTATCTCTTCCCTCGGAGCCCCTGAATACCGGAATAAGTTTAATGGCGCGCAGCCAATATGCCGCTTTGGGGTTTCGGAAAACATCGCCGCGCGTGAGCGTATGAATGGGCTGGCGCAATACCGAGCCAATAACGACGGCATCAAAGAAGGAACCCGAATGATTGGAAGCCAGTAATACAGGAGCATCAGTGGGGACAGCAGAGGCGTTAGTGACACACAGCTTTCGGAGATAGAGCGGCAGGCCAAGGCGGACCAGCGTACGGGAAAAGTAAAAAAACAAACTGAAGAAGGGTTAAAGACTGAACAAAGCAACCAAACTACTGTTTTTTAACGTATGTTTAAACAAAATCAAGGCCTGTTTTATTTAGCGACTCTTTTATAACTTCCCAATTCCTCACTATGAAGACCTACTATGATCCCGAGGATCTAAAAAAATTTGGTAAAATCGGTGAATTCCAAAAGCCATTGGCCGACAAATTCTTTGATTACTATGGCGAGGTATTTGCCGAAGGTGCGCTGACTGCCCGTGAGAAATCATTGATCGCGCTGGCTGTATCGCATACCGTACAGTGTCCGTATTGCATCGATGCCTACACGGTGGACACGCTCGAAAAGGGCTGCACGGAAGCGGAGATGATGGAAGCTGTGCACGTGGCTGCTGCCATTCGTGGCGGTGCGTCACTCGTTCACGGCGTACAGATGATGAATAAAGTAAAGGAACTGTCTATGTAACAACGGACTTGAAATTCCGTTGCCTTATTGATTTAACCCCGAAGAAATTTAATTACCATACTGAATGAAGAGCCTACACGCCCTGCACCACCAGCTTTCCGATACTGAAACACAAATTGAAATTCTCGAAGAAGGCGTCGGCCAAAAGCTGGGACTCCCTTTTTTTCAAAGAAAGATGCGTGATGCAGGTCTTTTTCCGCTGAAGCCCACCACTCTCGAAATATTACAGCTTAACCTGGGTAAGATGTGTAACCAGGTTTGTAAGCATTGTCACGTGGACGCCGGACCTGACCGAAAGGAAATCATGACTCGTGAGACAATGGAGCAGTGCCTTCGGGCGCTGGCTGAGTCGGATATCCCAACGGTTGACCTTACGGGTGGTGCGCCCGAAATGAATCCCAATTTTCGCTGGTTTGTGGAGCAGTGTCATGCCCTTGGGCGGCACGTCATGGTGCGCTGCAATCTTACGATCATTGTCGCCAATCCCAAGTACCACGATCTGCCCGAGTTCTACAGGGATCATGGAGTGGAAGTGGTAAGCTCCCTCCCCTTTTATAACGCAGATAAAACAGACCGGCAGCGCGGAACAGGTGTGTTCAAGGATTCGGTGCGGGCCTTGAAAATGCTGAATGCTGTAGGCTACGGTATGGAGGGTACAGGACTAGTGCTCAATCTGGTGTACAATCCTGCGGGGGCATTTATGCCTGCCAGTCAGGAGACGCTCAAACGTCAGTTTAAGCGGGTGCTGCGCGATGAGTTCGAGATTGAGTTCAATGACCTGTACGCTATTACCAATATTCCCATTAGCCGCTATCTGGATTATCTGATTTCGTCAGGCAATTTCGAGGGATACATGGAAAAATTGGTCAATTCTTTCAACCCCATCGCCGCCGAAGGCGTAATGTGCCGCAATACTATATCAGTGGGCTGGGATGGCTACCTGTTTGATTGCGACTTCAATCAGATGTTGGAATTGCCCGTGGCAACACCTGCCCATCAACATATCAGGGATTTCAATGCCAAGGCTTTGGCCGAACGTGAGATCGTGTTGAACCAGCATTGCTATGGCTGTACTGCCGGATCCGGATCAAGTTGCGGAGGAACTACGGCCTGACGATAACTAATAGTTCAGGAATGCAAAAAAGCCCCCAAGGATTCATCCTCAGGGGCTTTTTATTGATAATCCAATTTCATTGCTATTGAATTCCCAGCAGGATTTCTTTCAAAACTGCCTGGGCAGCCCATTCGCGGTTGGCGGCTTGCTCGATAACTAGCGATCGCGGGCCATCCAGCACTCCGTCGGTTACCTTCACGTTACGACGAACGGGTAAGCAGTGCATGAATTTACCGTTGTCGGTGCGGTCCATTTTTTCCTCTGTCATCATCCACGCCGGATCATTTACCAGTACTTGTCCATAATTGGTGTAAGACGACCAGTTTTTCCCATAGACAAAATCAGCACCTTCCAGAGCTTTTTCCTGGTCGTAGATCACTTCGGCACTACCAAGAAATTCGGGAGCCAGATCATACCCCACCGGGTGCGTTACCACAAGTTCGACATCCATGCCGCCCATCCATTCGCAGAAAGAGTTGGCAACCGCCTGCGGCAGTGCCTTGAAATGAGGCAGCCACGTAAGTACGACTTTGGGACGGGCTTTTACTTTAAATTCTTCAATAGTGATACAATCGGCCAGTGATTGCAACGGATGGCGCGTAGCCGATTCAAGGTTGACGATGGGGACACCGGCATATTTTCTGAATTGCTCAAAAACAAGCTCGGAATAATCCTTGTCGCGATCTTGCAATTTGGCAAAAGACCGCACACCGATGACGTCGCAGTATTGCCCGATGACCGCCGCCGCTTCCTTCACGTGTTCGGCCTTGGCCCCGTTCATAATAATGGGATTTCCGGGCTCTCCTTCTTCCATTTCAAGCCCCCAGCTATCCTGACTGACGTTCAGGATGATAACATTCATGCCCAAATTCTGGGCGGCTTTCTGGGTGCTCAGCCGTGTCCGCAGGCTGGAATTGAAGAATAGCAAACCTATGGTCTTATTCTTTCCTAATTCCTGATCAGCAAAAGGATTACGCTTGGTAACGATACCGCTGGTAACGAGTTGGTTAAGGTCGGTGACGTCGGCAGGGGAAATAAAGTGATTCATTCCTAATTGTTGAGGGTAGTTTCGTGGATGGAGGATATTTCGGTTTCCAGTGCTTTTAAAAAGGCGTCAGCCTCTGTTTTGCCGAGCGCCAGCGACGGAAGTAGTCGCAGTGTATTAGCGCCGGCAACGCCCGTAAAAAGTTTATGGTCGAAGAGTAGTTTATTACGCAGCTCTTTGACTGGGAAATCGTATTCTATGCCGATCATCAGGCCGCGTCCGCGTAGCTCCTTGTAGCCGCCGATGCGCCGGATGCCTTCCATCAGGTACTCACCCATCTTGGCGGCGTTATCGATCAGATTTTCATTTTTCATGATGTCCAGCACCGCTACGCCCGCCGCGCATGCCAGGTGATTGCCGCCAAAGGTAGTTCCCAATAAACCGTAGCTGGCTTTAAACTTAGGGGAAATCAGCACGCCACCGATTGGAAAACCATTGCCCATGCCTTTAGCCATTGTCATCAGGTCGGGATGGATACCGCTGAACTGATGGGAGAAAAACTTTCCTGTACGCCCGTAGCCGCACTGCACGCTGTCGAGGATCAATACTGCCCCGGTTTCGTTACACTTGCGACGCAGGGTCTGCAAAAACTCGTCGGTGGCCACATGAATGCCGCCCACCCCCTGAATGCCTTCCACAATCACGGCACAGGCTTCGTCGTCGATACCGTTTTCCGCAGCATCCACATCATTATAAGGTAGGAACGTCACGTGTCGGTTGTAGTTAACCGGCGCCACGATCGAGGGATTGTCCGTTGCGGCGACGGCTCCGGCGGTACGTCCGTGAAAACCTTTTTTGAAAGCAACTACCTTGGTTCGGCCGGTATGAAATGACGCCAGTTTCAGAGCGTTCTCATTCGCTTCCGCGCCCGAGTTGCAGAGGAAAAGCTTATAATCGGGATAGCCGGATAATTTGCCCAACTTTTCCGCCAATTCTTCCTGCAGACTAATCCTTACTGAGTTGGAGTAGAAGCTGATGGCGTTCATCTGCTTTGTGAGCATCTCCACATAATAAGGGTGGCAATGACCCACCGAAATCACGGCGTGGCCGCCGTACAGATCGGTGTATTTGATGCCATTTTGATCCCACAAGTAGCTACCCTGTGCCTTAACGGGCTCTATGTCGTAAATGGGGTAGACGTCGAAAAGATTGGACATTTTTAAATGGATAAGTGAAAATGGACAATATTGTGTGCTAAAAGGCTACCGCTTTCAACCGCAAGCCTGCGTCTTCTGGAAAGCCAAAAATCAAATTCATATTCTGCACTGCCTGACCCGAAGCCCCTTTTGTTAGATTGTCGATAATGCTGGTAATCAGCAGTTGTCCCTCATGCTTCTCCAAGTGGACAAAGCATTTATTGGTATTCACAACCTGCTTCAAATCAATAGCCGGACTGCTGACGTGCGTAAACGGGTGGGACTGGTAAAAGTCACGGTACAACTCAATCGCTTCTTGCAAAGTACCATCGAATTGGGTGTACACATTGGCCATGATTCCTCGGGTAAAATCACCCCGGTAAGGAATGAAATTAATGGCTTCGCCAAAACCGTTTTGCAGCTTCGCAACGCTCATTTTTATTTCGGTCAAATGCTGGTGCGTGAAGGCTTTGTAGATCGATGCATTATTGTTTCGCCATGAGAAATGCGTCGTCGCGCTCAGCGATTGTCCCGCCCCCGTGCTACCCGTCACCGCGCTGACGTGAACATCGTTTTTAATTAATGCTTCCTGTGCCAAAGGCAGCAGGGCCAGTTCGATACTCGTGGCAAAACAGCCCGGATTGGCAATCTTAGTCGCTTCTTTTATTTTATTTTTCTGCAACTCGGGCAAGCCATAGACGAAACCCTCCGACTCATCACGGAAGTCGGTGCTGAGATCAATGATTTTTACCGAATCAGGTACTTTGTTCGCTTCCAGAAATTTCCTGGATTCGCCGTGACCCGAGCAGAGAAAAACTACCTGCAAAGAATCATTCGATAATAAAGTCGAAAAGTCTTCTCCCGTGAATACCAGGTCGGTGTCGCCCAGCAAATCAGTATGCGTGGCGTGCACGGACTTGCCCGCCTGACTTTTGCTGTGAGCGAAAGCGATTTCAGCGTTGGGATGATTCAGCAGAATACGGATCAATTCTCCCCCCGTATATCCCGCTGCTCCTACAATTCCTGCTTTTATTTTTTCAATCATTTCTTTTGGGACAATTCACTGATTTTCTGATAAATCATTGACTGGTTCGAAGCCACTTTCGAGAAGCCACGCACATCGTCGCCAGTCCAGGCATTGTTCATTTCGCCGTAGCTACCGAATACGGGCGACATTAGATCAAAGTTCGACTCGATGCCTTCGACGTGAAAGCGATAGGGTGCCAGATGTACCTGTACTTTTCCCGTCACGTGGTTTTGAGTGTCGGTCATGAAGGTTTCGATATTGCGCATTACGGGCTCCACGAATTGCCCTTTGTGCAGCAGACTGCCGTACCAATTGGCAAGCTGCTCCTTCCAGTAAAGTTGCTGCTCGGTCAGTACATGCTTTTCCAGGGTGTGGTGCGCTTTGATGATAATCAGCGGTGCGGCGGCCTCAAAGCCCACGCGGCCTTTGATGCCGATGATGGTGTCGCCGACGTGTATATCGCGGCCAATGCCGAAGGGTTGGGCCATTTCGGCCAGTTGCTGAATCGCTTGTACGGATGTTTCGGCACGTTGGCCGTTTAAGCCAACCAGTTCGCCTTTTTCAAATTCCAGCGTGATGGTTTCGGGCTCGGTTTTGGTAACCTGCGTCGGCCAGGCGCTTTCGGGCAGGTACTGGTTTGAGGTGAGTGTTTCCTTGCCACCGACCGATGTACCCCACAAACCTTTGTTGATGCTGTATTCGGCTTTCTTCCAATCGCGTTGCACACCTTTTTTAGTCAGGTACTCAATCTCCGCTTCGCGCGAAAGTTTCAGGTCGCGAATGGGCGTGATAATCTCGGCCTCAGGCATAATGATCCGGAATGCCATGTCGAAACGCACCTGATCGTTGCCTGCCCCGGTGCTGCCGTGGGCAATGGCCGACGCGCCGATTTCCCGGGCATACTCCGCTACCGCTACTGCCTGAAAAATGCGCTCGGCGCTCACCGATAGCGGATAGGTGTTGTTTTTGAGGATATTTCCAAAGACGAGGTACCTGATGCAGTCGCTGTAATATTCCTTAGTCCGGTCGACTGTCGTATGCTGCTTTACTCCCAGAGCGTAGGCATTGGCTTCGATGGTTTTCAGCTCTTCGTCAGAAAAACCGCCTGTATCCACCAGCACGGAATATACGTCGTAGCCCTGATCTTCGGCCAAATATTTTACACAAAACGAGGTGTCCAGCCCACCGCTGAACGCTAATACTACCTTAGGCATTATCTAGTGAATTGTTTAATCATTGAAACATTCTGCCGCCGCGCTGATTGATGGTTGCACGCTAATTTTTGTTCTGAGCTCTGCAAGCTTCATTCCGCCAACGGCAATAAATCTGCGCAAACTTACTACATCTGCGGCTTCCGTGCCCTTTTATGAAGATAGCCCCGCTTCGGTTCCTGACAGAAATCCGAGCGGGGCTATCAAAAGACAAATAGCTGGTGCCTTAAAACCTAATGGCTAAACAAGCGTCGCTTCGGGATTTTGCTTCTTAGTATTGTCGGACCTTCGCAACATGATGCGTTGCTTGATCCGCATCCAGCGCTCGTATAGTTTTGATTCTTTCAGGAAGTTCCAGTTCTCTTCTTCATCCTTTTTTTCTGCTTCCTCGTGGTTGTACATCATGCCCGTGCAAAGGCAGTTCTTTCTTCCCGTACGGGTCAGGATATCATAATTGACGCAGCTTGCGCATCCTTTCCAAAATGCTTCATCGGTTGTCAACTCGCTGAATGTAACGGGTTCGTAGCCCAGGTCGGAGTTTATTTTCATCACCGCCAGACTAGTCGTGATACCGATAATTTTGGCGTTGGGGTACTTCTTGCGCGACAACTCGAACGCCTTGGATTTGATGGCTTTGGCCATGCCGCTCTTCCGATAATCGGGCGACACAATCAAACCCGAGTTGGCCACAAACTTGCCGTGCTCCCAGGTTTCTATATAGCAGAAGCCCACCCAATCGCCGTCTTTTGTGGTGGCGATGATGGCTTTTCCCTCGACCATCTTCTCCATAAGATAAACAACAGACCGCTTGGCGATGCCCGTGCCGCGTTGTTTGGCGCTTTCCTCCATCTCAGCGCAGATAGTTTCGGCGTGATGGAGGTGGTCTTCGGTGGCTACTTCGACAATAAAGTGACTATCTTGAATTTCTTTATTTTTCATGTTTAAGGGCTGAGTTGACTCCTTCCGCGCAAAGCTTGGGAAAACTCACAACAGATTTGTAGTGAATTTGATTAAAAATAAGCAGGAAAAAGGGGGCAGAAAAATATTTGCCACGTAGGCAAAAAGAGATTAGTTGGTCCGGGTGGACCTAAATCGGAAGGGTGTCGTATGAAAGAAAGTAAGGATCACTTTACAGTTCAAAGGTTTTTTCAAAATCGCCGGGCGGCTAATTCTGATTAATAAAACGGTGCAAAACTGAATAAAAATATGCACTCATGCTAATTAAACCGCAAATATATTTTTTGCGTTCTCCCGGCGTGTTTAAATTTTTATAAACAGAACTAGGAACCAGGTGCCAGAAAATGCCCATTTTGTTTTACAGGTAGGGAGTATTAATTGAACACAACCTATTGCTAGTCAATTTTTTATCTTTAAAGACTTCGTATATTTAAATAATATCCTACATTTGAAATCCTGTATACGAATATACCGCACCCATGAACCAACTTACCGCCGACGATCTCATATACGGCTACATCAACGGAATTTTTCCGATGGCAGACGCCGACGGCACTCTATACTGGTACTCTCCCGACCCGCGGGCCATTATCCCTATCGATAGCTATCGCCCGGCCAAATCCCTGCGCCCAACGCTCAATAAAAGGAAATTTGAGATTCGCATCAACTGCGATTTTGAGGGCGTTATGCGGCAATGCGCTGCTCCACGAACGCAGGAGGACGGCACCTGGATTTCGGAGGATATTATTAAGGCCTACACCGATTTGCACGATCTTGGTATGGCGCATAGTGTAGAGGCTTACCAGAAAGGGCAGTTGGTAGGTGGCCTGTATGGCGTATCAATCGGTGCGGCGTTTTTTGGCGAGTCCATGTTTCATACGGTGAGCAATGCTTCCAAAGTCGCTTTTCACGCGCTTATCGAGGTACTACGGGAGCGAAACTTCCGTCTGCTCGACACGCAATTTATGAATGACAACGTGCGCCGCTTCGGTGCTGTCGAAATTCCCAAGCTGGAATATATCGGTCGATTGCGCCAGGCCATCTCGCTAAAGACCCGCTTCACTGAGCAAGCGTTGGAACCCGTTTTTCAGCGCGTGGCGTAATAGATTATGCCCACCAATAAACCCATCCTTGTTGTAAAATTCGGTACTGCTTCCATCACCCTCCCTACGGGCGAGCCGGATGAGGGCATACTTGCGGAAATTGCGCGTCAGGTAGCCGTGTTGCACCGTCGCTACCATATTATTATCGTTTCTTCGGGTGCAGTAGGGGCAGGTAAGGGCCAGATACAGTCGTACAAAGGTACCCTGACGCAGCGTAAGGCCGCAGCCGCCGTAGGCAATCCCTTACTGATCGGATTGTATGCTTCCCACTTTCAGCCCCACCAGATTTCTATTGCACAAAGTCTTTGCGAACGTCAGCACTTCGCCAATCGCCACCAGTTTTTGCAATTAAAAAGTACCTTTGAAGAGCTTTGGGCCAGCAATATAATTCCCATTGTAAACGAGAACGACGTGGTCAGCGACCGCGAGTTGAAGTTTTCGGACAACGACGAGCTGGCCACCCTAATTGCCACTGGGTTCGGGGCTCAGACACTCATGCTGTGTACTTCGGTAGGTGGTTTGATGGACGACTCGGGCCAAATCTTGCGTCAGGTGTCGGAAGTAAACGAGGTCTTTCGCTGGGTCAGAACGGATAAATCTTCCCTGGGCCTGGGTGGCATGGCTTCTAAGTTGACCTTTACGAAGCTCGCTACCCGTATGGGGATTCGGGTGGTAATTTTTGGCCTGAACGAACCAGACGGCCTTTTGCGGGCGTTGCAACTAGAAACCGGAACGGTGTTCCATCCACAGAGGAGTACGCTTTCGGCTCGCAATCGTTGGCTCGGTAGCGGCGGCCTGGTAGCAGGGCGTCTGCGTATAGACGATGGCGCGGTACGCGCTTTGCAGAGTCGGCACAGTTTGCTGGCCGTAGGGATTCTGGCAGTAGAGGGCGAATTCGAAGCCGGCGAATTGGTCGAAATTTTTAATTCCGAGCAGGAAATGGTAGCGGTAGCGCGGGCGCGGGCCACTTCTCTGGCGATTGTGGATAACCTGAAAACCCTGAATTTCGAAGTGGCGAATGCCAGTGATATAGTTTTGTTGTAAGTGGGAAAGCCGGGATACCGAAATGCACATAGAAAATATCGCTTCAATTGCCGGGTACTTTAGCTCCCGGAAGGAAGCTTTTCAAAAAGAATATGAATCAAATGATTGAGCAAGATTTAGAAATAGTCAATGAAGAGGGTTTGGACAACCAAAATATGTTTCTGGCGACCCGCCAATCTGCGGCAGCAGTACGGAATTTAAGCGATGCTACTAAGGCTGCTTTACTGCACGACCTGGCGGATCGGGTTCTGGCGCAGCAGGATGTCATCCTGGCTGAAAACCAAAAGGACCTGGATCGCATGGATGATGCTGACCCGAAAAAGGATCGCTTGCTGCTGAACGGAAAACGGATCGAAGGGCTTGCCCAAAGCTTGCGCGACGTGGCGAATCTGCCCGATCCCAGCGGTGAAGTGTTGCTTGAGCGGACTCTGGAGCAGGACTTGCAATTGCAGAAAATCTCGGTGCCACTGGGAGTGGTGGGCGTTATTTATGAGTCGAGGCCAAACGTGACGCTTGACGTGGCGGCGCTCTGTTTACGCTCGGGGAATGCGTGTGTTCTCAAAGGGGGTAAGGAAGCTTCTTATTCAAATAATTGCCTGGTCAAACTTATCCACGAAACGCTCGAAAAATTCAATGTTCCGGCTGCTGCCGTAACGCTGCTCCCGACCGATCGCAGATATACCCACGAGATGCTGACCGCCACGCGCTATGTAGATATCATTATTCCGCGCGGCTCGGAGGCGTTAATTCATTTTGTCAGGAAAAATTCGCTGGTACCAACCATCGAAACCGGGGCTGGCGTCTGCCACACCTACATAGAAAAATCGGCAGATCTGGAAAAAGCGCGGGCCATCGTGGTTAATGCCAAGGTGTCAAGGCCTTCGGTTTGTAATTCGTTAGATACTGTCTTGGTAGATCGGGCGGTGGCAGAAGAGTTTTTACCTAAATTAGTAGAAGGACTCGCTGCTTACGAGGTCGAGATTTTTGCGGATGAAATTTCCTACCCGATTCTGCAGGCTGCAGGGTACCCCTTCCTGCAAAAAGCGCAGGCGGAAGATTTTGGCCGCGAATTTTTGGACTACAAATGCTCGGTCAAAGTTGTGAAGGGGTTATCCGAAGCCCTGGCGCACATCCAGGAGTACTCGTCGCGACACTCCGAGGCTATCGTTTCGGAGGATGCTGATGCAGTAGAATCTTTCCTGAACGAAGTGGATGCGGCGGCGGTATACGCCAATGCTTCCACGCGATTTACCGACGGCGGTGTATTCGCTTTGGGAGCCGAAATCGGTATCTCCACCCAAAAACTCCACGCCCGCGGACCATTTGCTCTGGAAAAACTTGTGACTGAAAAATGGGTCGTGCGTGGCAACGGACAGGTACGGACATAGGGGCTTTTTCGTATCTTTGGGTAAAAGCATTGCCCACGATACGCTCTTTTTATGACCCCCATCTTTGAAAAAGATAATTTAACTACCCTAACCCACCAGGCAACCGAACTCCTCAAAACGCTAATTTCTACGCCTTCTTTCAGCCGTGAAGAGGATGACACCGCCAGGCACCTCGAAGAATTTTTACAAAAAAAAGCAATCCCCTTTCACCGCAAAAAAAACAATATTTGGGC
Source organism: Persicitalea jodogahamensis (assembly GCF_014651615.1). Classification (GTDB taxonomy): domain Bacteria; phylum Bacteroidota; class Bacteroidia; order Cytophagales; family Spirosomataceae; genus Persicitalea; species Persicitalea jodogahamensis. The sequence continues at coordinate 11,838 of NZ_BMXF01000002.1, forward strand.
GTTGAATCAGCATTTCGACGCCACTAAGCCCACACTGCTTCTCAACTCTCACCACGACACAGTCAAGCCTAATAAGTCCTGGACACTCAATCCCTTCGAACCGCTGGAGCGTGATGGTAAACTTTACGGCCTGGGCAGCAACGACGCAGGTGGCTGTCTGGTGTCGTTGATTGCCACGTTCTGTTATTTCTACGAGCGCAAAGATATGGCCTATAACATCGCTCTGGTGGCCAGCGCGGAAGAAGAGATTTCGGGAAAGGAGGGCCTGGAAATAGTGGTGCCTGATTTGCCACCGATCGAATTCGCGATCGTGGGCGAACCTACCGAAATGCACCTGGCCGTAGCAGAAAAAGGTTTGCTGGTGCTGGATTGCACCGCCAGAGGAAAATCCGGCCACGCCGCCCGCGATGAAGGCGAGAATGCCCTCTATAAAGCCATTAAAGACATCGAGTGGATCACGGGGTATCGTTTTCCGAAAGTTTCGCCCACGCTTGGGCCAGTTAAAATGTCGGTAACGATGATTAATGCCGGAACTCAGCACAATGTCGTGCCGGACACCTGCACCTTCACCGTTGATGTGCGGGTAACGGAGCAGTATACTCTGGAAGAAGTGGTCGAGGAAATTCAGGCCAATATCCAGTCAGAAGTGGATGCCCGCTCAGTGCGACTGCGGCCATCGAGTATTCCCAACGAACATGCCATCGTGCAGGCCGGGCTCCGGTTGGGGCGCAACACCTACGGCTCACCTACTACGTCCGACCAGGCGTTGCTGGAGTGCCCCTCGCTCAAAATGGGCCCGGGAGATTCAGGCCGGTCACACACCGCTGATGAATTTATTTACCTACACGAAATCGAAGCGGGAATCGCACAGTATGTCAAGATGCTTGAGGAGGTAGTTTAGCATTTGGCCATTACAGTTTTATCTCGAAAAGTGCCACCTCTCCACTTTCATAATGGGCGGGCAGGCCGTCGGTGTTTTTCATCTGAAACATTCCCAGAAAGTTAAAACCCGCTTTGGTGTAGTGTTGAATAAGGGGTAGGTTCTCTCCGATCGTGTCTAGCCGCACATATTCTTTGCCCCGGCTTTGGGCGTACACTTTGGCCCAGTCGACGATTCTTGTGACAAAATTCTGGCCCCGAAAATCAGGATTGGTGGCGATTCGGTGGATGTAGATGGCAGGGTCGGCGTTGCGCTCTTCCCAGATCTGCTCATCTTCAAAAGTAATGGCCCATACGCAGGCTATTTCCTCTTCGATCATCATTTTCCACTGCCGCTTTTCGGAAATTTCGGTCGCCACAAGCTGCCTTTCAAAGGTAGGCCACACGACGGTCGCACCGACTTTGGCTTGATGAGCCGCTGCTTCTGCGTAGAGTCGGAAGATTTCGGGGATATCGGCTTTGGTGCTGTTTGTGATTTTCATTGGGGGAGGCAGTTGATTTCAGAGCAAATGACGCTACAGTTTCACAAGTGTACAATCCAGATGTTGCTCGTTTTAGCCCGACTACTCCTTTTCTTCCTCTTCATTTTTCTTCCAAACGTAAGCCAAGGAAACATGATGGGACCAGCCAAGTTGAGGATGGCTGCTGGCCGCGTAATCGACAGCCAAGCTGTTACCGGCAAAACCCAGGCCGAAGTGATTGCTGTAGGGTTGGCTGGCGATTCCGGTGCGGAACGATAATCGGGGAATTACCCCGTATTCCAGTCCGGCCCGGATTGAAGCCGGGAAGTCGGTGTTCTTGACAAGCTCCGTGCTGAGTCGTAAAGATTTGGTTGGAATGTAAGTCAAACCCGTTTTGATGACCGTGGGTAGGTTCTCCGAGCCCTCGCCAGAAAAACTACCCTGCGCCAGGTTATAAATGTGCGCTCCCAGAAACACCGTCGAACTCAATTGTGCAATACCGCCCATTTCTACAACCAGCGCTTTTTTACTCAACGATAGGGAAGAAGCATTCACGGCGATTTGCCGGTAACTGGCTTTAAGGCCCAGACTAATACGGTTGATACGGTGCGCCAGTCCCAGGCCAAAGGATAGTTCGTTGTAGATTTTATCCCCAAACCGTTGTACTGAAAACCCGGCGGCCAACTCCTCGCGCAGTGGCATCACCGCGCCAAAGGCAAGGGTATTGACGCCCTCGAAACCGTAGTAAGAATGGTAGGATGAAAAAACGGAAGCTTCGCTTTCGGTAGCAATGCCGGCAATGTTGTTCACCAATGCGTAGCGGTCCGACTGCGCTACTACGGCATTGGCCATGCCCCAGGAACGTGCTCCGACAGGAAAAGCGTCAGAGCTTTGGGCCAGTACCAACGTGCCATTGACCCCGGAAAATAGAATCAGAAAAAACACTCTCCGGTACCGCATGGCCGGATTAGTTGAATTTGCGCTTGATGATAGCCATGAGGTCGCTGGCCGCCGGGCTATTTTCGTCCCACGAATATTTTGTGGCCAGCTTATGTTTTACAATATTCTGGGCTTCGTCCAGGGTTGAGGCGCGGTCAAGCTCGTGGATAGCCTGATCGAAGGCATCGCTATTTCGGTCAAAAAGCTGATTGACAAACATGAACCGCTGCCCCAGCGCAATACTACCCATGATGCTGTCCACTTTCGGCGAAACATTACCGTAGGTACTTTCCGATGAAGGAGCAGGCATGTCGACCTTGAAGCGGTTGTTGAGCGAGTTGGTTCGGCTGTACGCACCATTGGAATCGCCCGAGGTAGTTGCCGACGCAGCCATGGAACTTTCGCGAGAGATATCTATAGCCGGGACGGCTTCCGGTTTCAGGGGCCGCGCTTCTTCGTTCTCTGTTTCGACCTCCACCAACGCTGTATCGAAAAATGATTGGTTATCCTGCTTTTGGGGCTCTGCCGCCGGAGCCTCGACAGGAGAGTTATTCACAATTAAATTTGGAGAAATCGCGCTCACGTCAAGAGGCTTGACCGATGAGAACTGCTCAATGTAGGTTGTGTAATGATCGAGCGATGCGCCGCTATCCATAGTTTCAGCCAGCCAGTTCAGCGCCTGATTGGCGTACACGAAGTCAGATCCGCTATCGGCCAAACGCAGCGCCAGGCCTTTGGCTACGCCCGCATGTATGTGGGTGTACTTAGTCATGTGCTGCGCACTTTCGGTATTGAAAGTGAAACCGGGCATGTTCCGCAGTCTATCCCCGAAATAATCGCCGGGCGCCAGCAGCAATAGCAGGGCATCTTTTGTAGCTGACAGCAGCAAGGGTTGCAGATCGTCTCGCTGCACGGCAATATGCCGGGAAACGGTGTTCATAAACTCCTGCAATGCATTTTTGACCTCTTCCTGTTCAAAATCAAAATAAGGGCTGCGAAACGCCTGAGCCTCCGCCTTCCACTTATCAAAAATCAGGCTTACTACGCCCAGGTTGACTTGTCGGACAGGCGTGAGTGTCAGTAAATTCTGACCATTGACTACCGTTTTTTGACCATAGATTTCGTCGAGTATTTTGGTGGTAAATTCGACGGCGTATTGATTGAGAGCAGAGGAGTTAAGTGAGCCGGGCATAGCTGATTTGGGAATGGGGCGGGGGCTGAATACAGAAAAATGTGTTTGCTTTGCAAATGTAATGAAAACGGGGCTTTCGCCTAATCGCCCCTTATCCACCAGATTATGTTTGTCGAACCTTCACGCAAAAATGGCCCCCTAAACCCGCGTACGGGCTGGATTGAAGTCATCTGCGGCTCCATGTTTTCGGGCAAAACCGAGGAACTGATTCGGCGGCTCAACCGCGCAAAAATCGCGCGGCAAAAGGTGGAAATCTTTAAGCCTGCCCTCGATAAACGCTACCACCTGGCCGACATTGTTTCACACAACGAGAATTCCATTCGCTCCACGCCGGTTGAAACGGCCACTGAGATATTGTTGCTGGCAGGAAACTGCGAGGTAGTAGGGTTGGATGAGACTCAGTTTTTCGATTCCGCCATTGTGGACGTATGCAACAGTCTGGCCGACCACGGCAAGCGCGTGATCGTGGCTGGACTAGACATGGATTTCAAAGGGCAGCCCTTCGGCTGTATGCCTCAGCTGATGAGCATCGCCGAGTACGTCACCAAAGTGCATGCCATCTGCGTAGTTTGTGGTGAGGTAGCCTCTCACTCTTTTCGCACCACAGCCGCGCAGGAGCGCGTCGTGCTGGGTGAGAAAGACGTGTACGAAGCTCGTTGCCGGCGGTGTTTTAATTTAGGAGAAAAAGTAAGCGCTATTCCCTAACTATCAGGCCACTTCCTTTATTTTGAACGTATTGCCGTTGACTTTAACTTCATCACCCGCTTTTTTATCTTTCATGGCATCGTAAATCGGGGCTGAGGTGGAAATGCCTTTGATAGTCTTGCCGTCGTAATCGAAATCACCGCTGATGCCCACCAGGAATGTCAGCTTGTCGGTCACAACGAGGGCGCCAGACTTAACCTGATCGTAATCCGAGCTGAAATCGACGCGGTTGAACAAGGCAGCAGATTCTTCCAGAAAATCGAAGTGATCCTGCATATCCCGCATTTCATTGAGCATTTCCTGTTGGTTCGATTCGTAGGTTTCAGCCTGGTTGTCATCCGCATTTCGGCCCGCCGCCTCACGCAGCCGCCGCATATCGTCTTGCGCAGTGTCAAGTTTGTCGTTAAGATTTTTCTTACAAGCTGCTACTATTTTTTGCTTTTCCATTTGTCAATTTTGAATGAGTGAGTTTTGAATTAGTGAATAGAGGGCGGTTAGCGTTGCGTCATATCGTTTGGGAATCTGCCTTTCGTAAAAAAATTAAGCCAGCATCCCAAAAAATAACTGAACCCGGGATAGTGGAGTAGGGTGGAATCGTGCAAAAATGCTTACTCATCCAACCAATGACTCATTCACAATCAATTTCCCACATACCGCTCAAAAAACTCGTAAATTCTGAGAATGCGGTCGATACGCTGGCGGGTGTTGCCGCTCCGGCTGAGTTCGTGGGTTGCGCCGGGCATTCGGACGTATTCTACGTCTTTACCCAGTATTTTCAGGCTCTTGTAAAGTAGTTCGCTCTGGATGACGCCCGTGCGCAGGTCGTTTTCGCCGTGTTTGATGAGCAGGGGCGTGTTGATATTTTTTACAAACGTCTGGGGAGAATTTGCCCGCATGGACGCCGCCGCTTCTTCTTCCCAGGGGTAGCCTCCAAAGTACCCCGGCACCAGCCGCCAGGCGTTGCCCTCGCCAATGAAGGTAGTTAGTTCATACACACCACGCTGAGCGAAGGCCGCTTTGAAACGGTTATCATGACCCACGATCCAGGCTGTGAGGTAACCCGCGTAGGAGCCTCCCGTGATGACCTGGCGCGACGTATCTACCCAGGCTTCTTTGGCTGCTTCGGTAGCGGCAGCCAGCACGTCCTCAGCGGGGCCAGTGCCCCAGTCACGGTAGTTGGCTTTCATGAAATCTACCCCATAACCACCCGAGCCGCGCGGATTGGCGTACACGATTCCGTATCCCTGCGAACAGAAAAACTGGAATTCGTGCCACATCGACGGCTCGCCCGGCCCCCACATCGCCGTTGGCCCACCGTGCATTTCCAGCAGCAGGGGGTACTTTTTGCCCGATTGCATGAAAGTCGGTTTCATGATCCAGTAGTCGATGGTCTGGCCCTCGGAGTTAGTGAGCGTCCGTTTCTCGGGGTAGCTGAGGGCGCGGGTTTTCACCCAATCAGTATTGTGATGGCTGATCTGCTCTTCCTTTTTGAAAGACAAATCGGCACGGTACAATTCCGACGGATTAGCGACTTCCGTTTTGGCGTAAAGTACCTCCTTGCCCGAAACCGCAAAATCTGTAATCCCGAACAAAAAATCCGTCAGTCGTTCTACCTTGCCCGTGGACATCGGCATGCGGTAAGCGGGAGCGCCGCCGTTGGCCGACGCTGAGAAGTAGAGGGCTTTACTATCTTTCGCCCAAGTCAAGTTTCCCGCGGAACGGTCGAAGTCGGAAATAATCGGCTTCTTCAAATCTTCCATATTTACCACGCCCACGTGACCCTGATCCAGCAGGGCGGGACGAATGGGCGCCAGCGAGGTTACGAAGGCCAGGTACTTGCCATCGGGCGAAAAGCCAGGCTGACTGAACGTTCGCGTTGGGTCGGTCAGAAGCGTAAACCAGCCGCTGCCATCGGCATTGAGCCGTACGATACGGCTGCGCAGCGAGCGGTCAGGATGCGCCAGGCTGTCGCCCTGAGTGACGAGGACAATGCGTCCATCCGGCGTCCATTCGGCTTGTCCGTAGTTATAGTAGCCGCGGGTAAGTGGCTTGGGCGTGGCGTCCTGCTTCGCTTCAATGGTGTAAAGTTGACCAAACGAAAGCTCCGGCTGGGTGGTGGACTCCGCCTGGAAATTCAGACGGTTGATGACTTTGGCCTTCTTGTCTTCCGTATCTTTTTGCAAAAAAGCACGAATTTCGGCCAGCGACCCGTCCGGGTTTGGCTTGATATCTCTGGCTGGCTTTACAAAGCTGTTATCGTCGAAACCCGGCTTTTCCAGCGACCAGGCGGGTAGTTCTTTTTTGGGGTTGATGATGGAATCTTTCATCATTTCGGACATCGAAAGTCCGGCCGAAAACAAGATCGTTTTCCCGTCCGGCGACCAGCGCGGACTACCCGCTCCGTAGTCGAGCCTGGTCAGTTGCCAGGCTTCACCGCCGCTGAGCGGTAGCACGAAAATCTGATTTTTGTCCTTGGCTTTCCTGACGAAAGCAATCTTGCTTCCATCCGGCGACCACGCGGGTTGACTGGCGCTCTCGGCACCATAAGTAAGGGCCTGTGGTTCTTTCTTGTTTTCAAGATCGACCAGATACAGGTGTGTCCGGTACTCGTACTCAAACTTCGTATCCGGCACGGCTTCCGTGGTATTCAGGGTATAGACCGCCTGCTTGCCCGATGGCGAAATAGCGATGGTGCCCACCGTCGCGATGCGGGTAAGGTCGGTGGCCTTGACTTTTTCTTTGGTTTGCGCCAGTCCTTCGGCTATGCTCAGGATGAAAAAGAGCGGTCCGGCGTATAGGAGGACGGAGAGGTGTTTCATTTTCGGGTGATGGGGTTTGGGTAACAGACTTTGGTGAGCGGCAATGATTTGATAGTATTCACTATACCCAAATCTAGTCCCATTGTTTTTTGGACGATAGAGAACCGCTATATCTTTCCTTTGCCGCTATCCAAAAACGCCGCAAAATGTTCGGGGTTCAGGTCGTAGTTGATCGGGGCAACGAGCAAGTTGCCCTCGCTGTCCACGAGGCAGTAGTGCGGCTGGGCGTTGTTATTGTATTTTCTGATTTGCAGATCGGCATTCTGGGCACCGATGGTTTTTTTCACGCGCTGGTCGTAGGGCGAGGTGTACCATTGGTCTTCGGGTAGTTCGGTCTTATCGTCCACGTATAGCGCGACGATCACGTAATCCTCGCGTAGTCGTTGCAGCACTGCCGGATCGGACCACACACGGGCTTCCATTTCGCGGCAGTTGACGCAGCCGTGGCCCGTGAAGTCGATGAAAACGGGCTTATTTACTTTTTTGGAATAAGCCAGCGCCTGCTCGTAGTCGAAAAAACCTTCCAGATCGTGCGGCAGGTCGAAGAGGTCGGCGTACTTGGGTACTTCGGTCAGCGTGGACGCGGGGCCGACTGCCGACTGTTGCCGACTGAGATCGAAGTCGTGGGTAGATTGTGGTGGCAGATAACCCGCCAGGGCTTTCAGCGGTGCACCCCACATGCCTGGGATCATATATACCACGAAGGCGAAGGTCACGATGGAAAGCAGAATTCGCGGCACGCTCACAATTTCGGTAGGGGAATCGTGCGGCGTGCGAATTTTGCCCAATAAATAAGCTCCCAGCATGGCGAATATCACAATCCAGAATGCCAGATAAATTTCCCGGTCCAGCAGTCGCCAGTGATACACCTGATCGGCAATGCTGAGGAATTTGAGCGCAAGGGCGAGTTCAAGGAAACCCAAAACTACCTTTACCGTATTGAGCCAACCGCCGGATTTGGGCAGACTTTTGAGCCACTGCGGAAACAGCGCGAACAGCGTGAACGGAATGGCAAAGGCCGACGAAAACGCCACCATGCCCACGATGGGCTTCACGACTTCGCCACCCGCTGAGGCTACCAGCAAACTACCTACGATAGGCCCGGTGCAGGAAAACGATACAAGCACCAGCGTAAAAGCCATGAAGAACACGCCCAGCATTCCACCCTGGTCCGCTTTTTCGTCCATCTTATTGACAAACGAACTCGGTAGCACGATCTCGAATAAGCCCAAAAATGATAGCCCGAACAAAAAGAAGATCGCGAAAAACAGCAGGTTCGGTAGCCAGTGGGTGCTCACGAAATTGGCAAAAGCCGGACCGTTGAGCCGCGACACAATTGTGCCAATAAGTGTATAGATCAGGATAATGGAAAGCCCGTAAATCAACGCCTTTGATTTGCCGTTTTTTTGCTTGGTAAAAAAACTGACCGTCATCGGGATGATGGGAAAAACGCAGGGCGTCAGCAAGGCCACCAAACCCGCCAGAAAAGCGGCCACGGCGAATGCCCAAAGCGAGCCGTCGCCCGGCGAGGCGTCGCCCGGCGAGCCGTCACCCGTTGAGGACGCTTCCTCTCCGGCATAAAGCGCGGGCTTTGCCGCTGCAACGCCTGTACCGGACGAAGTATCGGAATGGATGGTCGAGTCAATGAGCGATTCCTGCACAGCTTCTGTAAAGGTTTCATCAGTAGCCGGCGAAGTGGCGGTTTCTGCCGGATTGGTGGTAGTTGACGCTTGCTCTTTTGACTGCTCTTTCTCTGCTGCCGGAGCCACTTTTAAACCTGTGAAGGTGAAATCGTTATTGCCCAATACGCACAAACCCGTCACGTTGGAGCAAGTCTGGTAAGTGGCGGCGGCTTTGATCGTTGGATTTTCTTTTAAAATCCTCACCGTTTGATGAAACTCGGCTTTTGCTTCGAAGTAGGTCACATCACCCTGCCACACTTCCTCGAATTTTTTCTTTGGTTTGATAGGTTTTAGCTTGCCTACTTTCTCGAACGAGGCATTGGGTGTCAGCGCAATCTCCGTCAGCATCGGTCCCAGATCGGCGTCGAAATCATTGGAGTACATATACCAGCCCGGATCGATGGTGGCCTTAAAAACGAGGTCGACCGTTTCGCCGACTTTCACTTCTTTTTTGGAGAAAGAGTGTGTCCAGGTGGCGTGGCGCTGGACTTGTGCCGAAGTAAGGTGGCTGAGGAGTAGAAAAGCCGCGCCAAGGGCGGCGGTAATTTTAGTCATGCGGCAGGGAATTGTTTCAAGCTAACGCAAAAGTACGTCGCTTCCTTGCGAAGTCGACATGCTTGCTACGGTTACGAAACAAATTAGGCCGGAAAAAATTCGCTATTGAATTTCGCTCCCTTTTGTGCCATAAAAAATCACCCAGGTACCAAAGTCGGCCGTAAAATCGAAAAAACGGTGCTCCACGCCTGCCGGCACGAATAGGACGTCGCCTGGCCCGAACGGATGAGTGGTGTTGCCGTTCCTGAACATTCCCGTACCACGCACTACTACATAAAGTTCATCCTGTTCGTGCGGCTGTTGCAAATCCACAACTTCGGGTGCGTACCACTCCACCGACATACTGCCGTGCCGCAGCATCTCCACAAATTGGGTGGGGGAGGACTGAAGCGAGGTTTGCGCTCCCAATAGGGTAGTTCTCATAAATATTGACTCATCCTTTTCTCAATAGTTGAATGCAGTAGGGCAGTCTTTCAGAAAGTTTTCACCTAACTTCCAGTTCCGCCACCACCGGCAAGTGATCCGAGGCATACTGCTCATCAATGACCCGCGTAGAAAGTACCTTTAAACCTGTCCTGGGCTTGTACATGATGAAGTCGATGGTGCGGTTCGGATTTTTCACCGGAATCGTAGGCGCGCAGTCGTCGCGACAGGTCCGCATAAAGTATTGATCAAACAGCTCGATTACGGGACTACCCGCCAGGGCGTTGAAATCTCCGCTCAGGATCATGGGTAGGCTGGAATCCTGAAAATGCTCAATCAGCGCTCTAGCCTGCGACAGGCGGTTGGCTTCTTTCAAATCCAGGTGGGTGCTTGCGAAGATAATCTTTTTATTAGTAGGCAACTGCACAGTAACCGAAGCTACAGCCCGATCTTCACCTCCTATTGCGGGATCACGCGGCAGCAAGTACCCCGCTGAATCCACGATGGGGTACCGCGAAAGCACCGCAATGCCGTATTCGCCGCCTTGATAGTCCAGCGCCTTCATAAAAAACGACTTCATGCCCGTCAGTCGGGCCAGTTCGCGAGCCTGATCCAGATTTTTTCCGGAGCGTTCGGTATGGATGTCCACTTCCTGCAAAGCCACCAGATCCGGTTTTTGTTGATTGATGACCCGCGCGACAGCTTCCACGTCGATCTTTACTGATTCAGAAGGTGGGTTGGCGTGGTGGATGTTGTAGGTCATTACCCGCAGAGTACCCTTCCCGGACGGATTGACGCTCTTTGCACAGTCTCCCAGCAGACTTATTAGGCTCAACCCATAGGTAAGCTTCCGGAGGTACTTTTTCATTGGAATCATTTTCAATGATCAACTTTTTCGGATTGGCCTGCAACATCATCAAGGTGCGTTTGCCTTTAAATGGTCCGCCACCGATCATGATGGGGTAGTTGTGGTCTATATTAGGTTGATGCGGTCATGAGGGTAATCCAGGGAAATGAACTACTCAGAAAGGTTCATCGGCCTACTTCCCCGGGCTTCATTTTTAGAATTTTTTCAAAGAAATCTTCCGTTGCTTTCTGCACACCAGCAACATCATTCGACGTAAAATGCGAGGCAATCACGTGGTCGCCGCTGTTGGGAAATGCGCGCTCGACTTTCAGCGCATCGGGTGTGCCGAGTTGAGGGAACATGTCTTTGATTGCCGCCACCGAAACTACCTGATCTTGCTCCTCCTCGTTTTTGTAGTAGTAGCCGACGAAAGCGGGCACCGTCACTTTTTCGTATACCTCGGGTCGCGCCACGGCATCGATGGTTTGCTGCAAAGTCATCAAGCCATTCGAATGATAACTTTTCAACCAATAGTTGCTGCGTTCAGAGGTGTCATCGTTCACGCGGTGTTTGCCCACGGCGGTATTCAGAATCTGTTGCCCCCAGGGACGGGTAGCCAGTTTCATAGCCGGGTTAGCCACGGCCATGCAGGGCGAATACAGCACGATGCCCTTGATTTCGGGGTGGGTGGCAGCCAGGTAGACTGTCAGCAAGCCGCCCGCTGAAGTACCCATCACGATCACGCTGTCGCCGATGGCCTCCCCGATGGCGAGGGCACGTTTGGCCCCAGCCAGAAAATTCTCAGGCGTGAGGTCGTCGAAGGCGTCGGGATCGTTGATGCCCGCGTCGTGCAGCCGCGCCAGGTACAGGTTGGCTCCATAGCGCTTGGCCAGTTCACGGTGAACGGGGTCACCCTCAGCCTGGCTCGCACCGAAGCCATGAATATATACAATGCTGTACGGCGTTTTCTGTTTAGCAGTATCTGCCCACACAATACGGGCCTCATTGTCTTTTTTTAGATTGGGGACGGCCGTTTCGGAGCGGGTGATCTCGGCTTCGAGTTCGGTCAGGTTTTGGGTGACGGCAGGCAGGGCGGGATCGAGATTGGCGTCGGGGACATCAGGACCTACCAGGTAGCCCACAGCCAGCAGACCAACGAGGCCACCCGTCCAGAGGAAGAATTTTTTCATGAGTTTTTGGAGGTTTGGAGGGGGAAAGTTACGGCTTTTCTCTGTATGGCCTGTCTTCGACTCCGCTCAGACTGACAATGCACAATGTCAGTCTGAGCGGAGTCGAAGATATCATTTAAAAAGCCAACCGCCGAAGACTTCATCGCACCCATAACTAAGGTGTCCTGACTACGGCCAATTTCTGTAATAAGTCGCGATGTTTCGACTCGGGATAAGGAATCGGTTTCGATACAGCAGTCATGAAAAGGCAATTTCTCTCCACCCGCTCGACGAAATCGAGGTTGACAATCAGCGAGCGCGATATGCGGTAGAATTGGTAAGATGGGAAATACTGGTCGAGGTGGCCCAGATTCATTGAAAAGGTAGTCTTGACGATGCTCGTTCCTTTTCGAATATATACCTCTACGTAAGATCCACCTGCTAACATATAGACCACCTCCTTTTTCATAATCCTAACGTGGCCCCTGCCTTGGTCGGTTGGTAAAAATAAACTTTCGGAGGCCAGGAAATCGGGTTGGATGCCCCGGTTGAGGTAGGCCAACTCCAACTGAATGGCCAGTTCATTGCTGCGGAAAGGCTTGAACATGAAGGCGGCGGGCTGCGTTCTCCGCGCTGCTTCCACATAAGGTTTTTCGGTACTGGAAGTAAGGTAAACGATGGGGAGCGAATGGACACTGAGCAGTTCTTCCACGATTTCAATTCCGTTGTGCATCGAACCTTCCAGCCGTATGTCCACCAGGGCTAAGTCGGGAATCTGTTGCTTTAAGGCTCGCTTGACTTCCTGCGTATTGCTGGCGATGGTCGTGACGAAGCGGCCTTCGCTTTCCAGACTTTCCTGCATATCGGCAGCTTCGATCAGGTCGTCTTCGATGATGAGAACTTTGAGCGGATCCATGGTGAAAAGAGGGTGGTGAGGAAATAGAAAAATGGATGGGATGCTAACCCCTGAAATGCATGCGGAACGTGGTGCCTTCCGTGATATCGAAGCTGGATTTACCTTTCAGTTGCTTTACCTGCAAATCGATGATCTTCATGCCCAGCGATTGTCTGACCCCATTTGTTGGCGAGGGCGGTTTAAATCCACTGCCATTGTCAGCCAATTGCAGATGCAGATCATTGTCCTGCCGCCACATCCTGACCGTCAGCCTGGGATCGGGATGGTCGGCGAAGGCGTACTTGCAGGCATTGGTAGTGAGTTCGTTGACGATCAACCCCACGGGCAGAGCGTAGTCGAGCGGGAGTTCGATCGTCTCCGGGATTTCGTAGTGTGGAACAATAGGAGTGCAACCAAAAGACAATAGGGCCATATCGACCAGTTCCTGAATGAAATCCGCCGCTTTGATGGGCGTCAACCGATCGTTTTCGTAGAGTTTCTTTTGCAAGGCTGCCATCACTTTCAGTCGCAACTGCGTGTCTTCCAAAGCCGCAATGGCTGCCGTGTCGCTCAGGCGGTTGGCCTGCAATTGCAGCAGGCCCGATACTACCTGCAGATTGTTCTTGACGCGGTGGTTCTGCTCCTGCACCAACTCTGCGTTCTGGCGACCAATACGGGCCTTCTGGCGGAAGAGTCGGTAATACACGGCGACGCCGCTCACCGCCAGCAGCAGCAGTGCTGACACTGCAACCAACAGCCACCGCTGCGTTTTGATGTTCTCGCTTTTTAGGGCTAATTCCTTGCGCTGGCTTTCAAGCAGGGCTTCCTTTTTCTCACTTTCAAACTCCATTCCAAGGCGGGTGACGGCTCCCTCGTGATCGGCGATGTAATCCCGTTTTTCCAGTTCGTGTCGTTTTTTTGTATGCTCCAAGGCCGCCTTCCAATTGCCAACGGCCTCGTAATAATTTGCATAGGTATCTTCAAATCCTAACGCAATAACCCGGCTGTCTTGGTAGAGCGTATTGTAAATTGTTTTTGCCCGCTGCAAAAATCCGTAGGCTTCTTTTGGCTGGCCAAAAACGATGTAGGCGTTAGACAAATTCAGTAGTTTATTTACCTGATCATACGGTTTCGCTAGTTGCATACTAATATCTAATGCTTCTTTGAAATAGGTGATAGCTTCCCTATTTCGACTTCTAAGCATTTCTTCCCCTAATCTTGAATCCAATCCCATAATTTCAGACGGTTTTCCGAGTCGACGGGCAACCGGTTCAACCTTATTCAGATATTTCACCAAACTGTCAGAATTGGCTTCTCGAGTACTAATTGGCAGAGTTTTATTCCCATGAATATGATCGTAATTGGAATATATTGCGACCATTTGACCATAAGCTAAGTAGAGTGATTCATCACTTTTACTCCGCTCAGCAATGCGTAGCCCAAGCCGTGCATACCGCAAGGCTTCTATTTGATGAAGTTGAAGCTTCTCAGCAGTGGAGAGACGGAAATACAGTCTTACGATTGCAAATGTATGTCCCCGAGCTTCCTGAATGCGAAGCGAGTGCAAAAAGTGGCGCTTAGCCATCAGGAAATTGCCGGATGCGTCGTAAATTTTTCCGTAGAGGTAGTGGTACTCAGCCAGCAGGTTGCTGTCTTTCCGGACCTTGGCGTGGCGACCTACCTGCTCTGCCCATTCGACCTTATCGGGTTGCAGGGGCTGATAGTCTGGCTCCTGAGCCGCACTGTGCTCCATGGCCAGGAAGATCAGGCCAATTCCCAGCAGGAATTTCAAGGAGAGAGGCAAGCGCATGAGGAGGAGTGAGTTGTGGATCAAATCTGCCCTCCAAACGTAGGGAAAAATAAACTTTGTTCAAAGAGATAGTTATCAAGCAACGATAAAGCCACTTCCGCCCAGGTACCCCGGTGGCCTTTGGAAAGGCATTGCCGAATTTCGGAAAGGGATTATCGGGGTTGGGAAAGTGGCGGTTTTTTCTGTGGAGAGGATTGGTGTTTTTTAGGAGATGTGTACAAGATGACATTCCCTTTATGAAAAACGGCTATCTTCTTCTCTTCTTACTGTTCACGGTGACTACTAGCTACGCCCAAACCATCGAAACCGAGCCGAATGACAGTTTTGTGCAGGCTAATTTGATTCAGGATGGGGTTGTGATGCAGACTGCCATTAGCGTTGGGGGAGATATAGACTACTTCAAGATAAACATCACTAAGCCCTGTGTCATTAACGTGGCGGCGGAGAACATACCTAATGCCTTGTCACTCAGATTGAAAATGTATAACTCTGCCAATCAGCAGTTAACAGTCGATAGTGAGGGCTATGGCGAAAATGTGTACATAGATCAACTGGTGTGCCAGCCGGGCGTTTATTATATAGCCGTCTATTCCTATTCCGGTGGCGACAAAAGCCCCACACTCTTCAACCTCAGGGCGACCATAGACGAGTCGGATATCTACGAATGCAACAACTCCTTCACGGATGCCAAGCCGATTCAGGCCGGGGTTCCGATCCAGATCGCGCTGAATGACGAAGGCGACATAGACTACTTCAAGATAAACATCGCCAAGCCCTGCGTTCTCAATTTGGCGGCGGAGAACATCCCAAACGCCCTGTCACTCAGGCTGAGAGTTTACAACTCCGCCAATCAGTCACTTGAAGTCGAGAGTCAGGGTTACGGCCAAAATGTGTACTTGGACCAACTGGTGTGCCAACCGGGCGTCTACTACATAGCCGTGTACTCCTATTCTGGTGGCGACAAAAGCCCCACACTCTTCAACCTCAGGGCGACCATAGACGAGTCGGACATCTACGAATGCAACAATTCCTTCACGGACGCCAAGCCGATTCAGGCCGGGGTTCCGATCCAGCTCGCGCTGAACGACGAGGGGGACATAGACTACTTCAAGATAAACATCGCCAAGTCCTGCGTTCTCAATTTGGCGGCGGAGAACATACCCGGTACACTGTCAATCAGGCTGAAATTGTACAACTCTGCCAATCAGGAGTTGTCAGTCGAAAGCGCGAGCTATGGCAAAAACGTATACTTGGACAAACTGGTGTGCGAGCCGGGTGTCTACTATATAGCCGTGTATTCATATTCCGGGGGTGACAAGAGTGTTGCACTTTTTAATTTAAAGGTGACAGCCAATGAATTAGACATTTACGAGTGCAACAACACCTTCGCCGATGCCAAGGACATCCCCTTAGGCCACCCCATCCAAGCAGCCCTAAACGAAGGCGAAGACGTGGATTACTTCAAGTTCACGCTGGCTTTCCAGGCTACGCTCAACGTCACTATCCCCACGCCGCCCACTTCCCTGAATCCGAGAATTACAATCTACAACGGCTCCCAGCAGCAGGTGGGTGTGGCAACGGGTAGCGCCAATCAGACTGTCTCCATCAATAACCTGACTTTGGCACCAGGCACGTATTACGTAAAAGTGAGCCAAACCAATAATTACGTGAATGAGCTCTACACCCTGTATGTATCAGCCAACTGCATCCCCTTCACCGTCAAATCCGGTAACTGGGATGATCCCACGGTGTGGCTCTGTGGCCAGGTACCGGGCGGTGCAGACCTGGTGGTAATCCGCCATGCGGTTGTTATATCTGGAAGCTTCGCCGCTCACGCTAATCAAATTGCCTATGAGGCTGGCGGAAGCCTCACTATGGAGGCCAACAGCCAAATCCAACTCGGTAACTAATCGCTCCGACATTTTCTACCCCAACTTCCAACCCTCAACCGTATGAACTACCCACCCATTTCCCAGGAACCAAGCATCCACATCGGGGCGTACACCAGCGTTCCTCCCACCGAGATCGTGTTCTGCGAAGGCGACCGCAACTACACCCATGTACATTTTGCGCGGCGCCCCATGCTGACACTTTCCATTACGATGCGAATACTACACGAACGCCTGGGCGAAGCTAACTTCCTGCGAGTGAGTCGCTCGGCTCTTGTGAATAAAGCGGCTATTACAGAATTCGATAAGGAAGAGGTGGTGCTATGCAATGGTCTGGTGCTACCCATCGCGCGGCGGCGGCGGAGCCATGTGCGGAAGTCCTTGAAGGGAAAACATTTGGAAAAACAACTGCTATCCCCTGAACGCGAAAGATAATTTTCATTCAAACCTTAACCGCCAATAACCTTGAAATCTTTACTCTTATTACTCAGTTGTATCTTCTTCTACGCCAGTAGCTTTGGGCAGACTAATGTCAGCGGCGATGTTTCAGGCACTTGGACGAAGGCAAACAGTCCATACGTACTTACGGGAAATACAGCCGTACGTGCGGGACAAACTTTGAAGATAGATCCAGGGGTGGTCATTGAATTTCCCAACGCCTCTCGCTTGCAGATAGATGGTGTATTACTGGCTCAGGGTACGGCTACCGACTCAATTTACTTCCGTGGTGTATCCACATCCTATTTCACCTTTGGTGGAGGAATCTTGCTATATTATCTTTCTACCTCGGTGTTAGATTACGTCTCGATGGACCGGATGGGGCTCCCAGTACCGTTTTCGTCGACTCCGGAACTTGCCTCTATATATGTTGGCTCTGCGTGTACCATCAAAAACTCGACCGTAAGCAACTCCACAGTGACAGGGATCTTTATACAAGAGGACGGCGACGGCTACAATCTGCCGCATTTCATCAATGACGTTCACATCCAGAACAATAGGTTTTTGGGCAACTCCATCGACGTTTCGGTTTCGCCGAATGGCTGGGGGGAAATCTCGGAGGTTTCTAGGCTCACTATCCGAATGGGTAAAATCTTAAAAAATTCCACTTGGCCCTCCCGTGGCCCCAATGCTTACTACGAAATATTTGGGAATATTGAAATTCCCCAAGGTATAATCCTAACCATTGAACCGGGAGTAAGCATTGAGTCTCAATCTGATGAAGTTGCTTCGTTACGGGTTTACGGCACACTACTTGCACGGGGTACCGCCACCGATTCAATCCATTTCAGAGGTGCTACTAGACTTTCTACCCGTTATTCTAATTTCCGCTCAAGTTGGAGAATTTTTATTGACTCGGGAAATACGGCCTCGATGCTGGAGTACATCTCTGTGGATCAAATGGGCTTTCCCGATCCGAATCCGCATTTTGATCCCGGTAATGCCGCCATCTATATCGGTGGGGCGTGCACTTTTAAGAATTCGACTGTGCGCAACTCAATTCAGACGGGAATCCACGCTACAGCTCCTACTGTTTCCTTCTCCAATTTAAACGTCTCCAATTCTACAGGTCTTGGGTTCGTATACGACTACGAAGGTGACGGTAGTCCGGTAATTACGACATCCAACTTTGTCAATAACAAAAAGGGAGGAATTCAAATTTATCACGGACATCCCACATTTTCCAATTGTGGGATCTACGGAAATACCGACTTCGGAATCAACAACATTAGTAATGTCGCAACCGACACCGTCGATGCCCGCAACTGTTACTGGGGTACGCCCACCGGACCCAACCATCCTACGCTCAATCCATCGGGTACTGGAAACAGGGTTTCTGACAAAGTACTTTTCAATCCCTGGTCTCAAACGCCTGGCAACTGCTTGCCCGTCACTATCAAGGCCGGCAACTGGAACGATCCCACCGTGTGGCTTTGCGGGCAGGTGCCGGGCAGTACCGACCTTGTAGTCATAAGGCATGTCGTAGCGCTCCCCGGCAACTTCACTGCCCACGCTAAACAGGTTGCCTACGAAGTTGGAGGACGCCTCACTATGGAGGCCAACAGCCACATCCAAATTGGCAATTGATCGCTATTATTCGTGGTATTCCTCACGCTTGAACCTTTATCATTTGGCGTATTAGGTTGGTTGATCTAGAGGACTAATGAGCCTATTTTCGACTTTGTAAGTGATAGCCTTTCTTGAGCCGTATTAACCGCTGCTCGTCTCAGACGGACAACGAACCATGTTTAAGAGGGGGTAAAGACAGTCAGACAAGTAACTGATTAGATGGAGGTCTTCTGCTATGCGCCAAGCAGCTCTGCTTTTACTAAACTTTGGCTGTAGCATTTTCAATTTTAAAAGTTATCATCCCACTTAGCCGTAGTCTCCCCCCCCCCTCCCCGCAATTAAATTTCCCCAAAAACCAAATATTCCGTCCCTCCCTGTCTTTTGTCAGTATTCTTTCCATTCCTGAAAAAATACATGAACAGAAAACGGGTTGCTTGGCGATACGGAATTTGGGTTTTCCTGATGATGCTGGGTACATTTTCAGTAGCCCAAACTACCACCTCAATTACTTCCAAAACCACGGCCCAGCCCCTTATCCTCCAAGACGGTGACCGGGTAGTTTTCCTGGGCAATTCCCTGCTTGAAAACGATGTACTGCACGGCTATCTCGAACTGGCTTTGACCACCCGTTTTCCTGACCGTAACGTCACGTTCCGAAATATTGGCTGGTCGGGCGATAATGTTTTTGGTGATGCCCGTAGTTACTTCACCAATCCGCCTACGCCTTATGAACTACTGATGAAGCAAATCACGGAAGCTAAGCCGACGGTAGTTTTTGTGGCTTACGGCGGGGTAGAGGCTCAGGAGGGCGAAGCGGGTGTGTCTCGCTTTACCGACGGATTAAATAAACTACTGGACAAAATCGAAGAACTGAGCGCGAAAGCGGTGCTGCTGTCGCCCATTCCGGTACTTTCATCCATCGACGCCGCACCGCGCAATGCAAATCTGCAACGCTACGCCACGGTCATTGCGAGTACGGCGGCGGCGCGCGACGCGCGATACGTGGATATTTTTAATCCGATGCAGGAAGCTAAATCCAAAGGGGCTATCACTGACAATGACATTCACCTGAACGAAGCCGGATACTACCACTTGGCGATGGCGTTGGAAAAGGGGTTAGGATGGCCGGCCCGAAATGAGGTAGTTGCGATTGATTATGCCCAACGAAGTACCTCCTCGCCCAACGCCAAAATACGGTCGGCCAAACAAAAGACGGATACGTTGAAATTCACGCTGGATGAAAAGTACCTACCCTTACCTATCCCAAAAGAAAGTACCGTTGAATTAGCCCAGGCACTCCGCATTGCGGGGTTGAAGAAAGGCTACTACACCCTCACCGCTGAGGGTACTTTGGTTGCGGTGGCATCGGCTAGCCAATGGGCTAAGGGCGTGAACATTACCCAGGGGCCGTCGTTTACACAGGCCAACCAGTTGCGCGATCTGATTCGGAAGAAGAACGAAATATTTTTCCACCAGTATCGTCCCCACAACCGCACGTACATAGTAGGGTTTCGTTCCTACGAACAGGGACGCCACGCCGAAGGTCTGAAAGAGCTGGGGCTGATCGTCACCTGGCTGGAAGGGCAAATTTCGCTTCATCGGATGCCGACGCCACAAACCTACGAGCTTACTCCCCTGAAATAACAATGAAAAATAGTTCGATACAAATGCGTAAAATTATTCTTCTCCCCTTAGTACTGCTCCTCATGGCCTTGGTCATGCCGGCAATCCCTGACTTTGGCCCCGGCGACAATCCCGCGGATGAACTGGCCTCGTTCAAAATCCAGGACGGGTTTGAAGTAACGCTCTTTGCGGCCGAGCCGATGCTCATCAATCCCGTGCAGATGAACTGGGACGCCGACGGACGGCTGTGGGTGATCAGCAGCACGGCCTATCCGCACGTCAAGACGGGTGAGGAAGCCAACGACAAGATTTATGTACTGGAAGATACCGATGGCGACGGCAAGGCTGATAAATCCACCATTTTTGCCGAAGGCCTGATGACGCCCACGGGAATTCTACCGGGCGACGGTGGGGTATACGTCGCTAACTCCACCGAAATCCTACACTTTATGGATACCGATGGGGACGGGAAGGCGGATAAAAAGCGCCGCATCCTGACGGGCTTCGGCGTGGCCGATACCCACCACCTCATTCATACCTTTCGCTGGGGGCCGGAGGGTTCGATGTATTTTAATCAGGCAATTTACATTTACAGTCACGTCGAAACGCCCTCCGGCGTCAAGCGGCTGGAAGGCGGCGGCGCGTGGCGGCTCCGCACCGAAAGCCTTGAACTTGACGTCTACGCGCGGGGCCTCATCAATCCCTGGGGTTTGCAGTTTGACCGTTGGGGGCAGTCTTTCATGACCGACGGAGCCGGTGGCGAGGGAATCAACTACGCCTTTCCGGGTGCTACCTTCGTGACCGCGCCGGGGGCCGAGCGCATCGTCCGGGGTCTGAATCCGGGTCAACCCAAACATAGCGGGCTGGAGGTAGTTTCGGGGCGACACCTGCCCGAATCCTGGCAGGGTAGTTTGATTACCAACGACTTCCGGGCTAACCGCATCAACCGTTTTCAACTCACGGAACAAGGGAGCGGCTACGCTTCGAGGCAGGTCGAGGATTTGCTCTGGACTGACGACGTGGCTTTCCGGCCAGTGGACATCAACGTCGGACCGGATGGCGCGATTTACGTCGCCGACTGGTACAATCCCATTATTCAGCACGGTGAGGTGGATTTTTATGACCCGCGCCGCGACCACGAACACGGCCGCATCTGGCGCATCACGGCCAAAGATCGGCCTTTGGTCAAAAAGCCGAACCTGACCAATGCAGCCACGGCCGAACTCCTCGACGCTCTCAAACTACCTGAAGAATGGACACGACTTCAGGCCAAGCAGACTTTGAAGATGCGGGGTGGCGGCGAGGTGCTTCCCGCCCTGAAAAAGTGGATTGCCAATCTTGACAAAAACGGTCCCGACTACGAACACCAGCTGTTGGAAGCCCTTTGGCTCCACCAGACGTTGAACGTGGTCAACGAGTCGCTTTTTTTGCAGCTTACTAACGCCCAAAATCCGCACGCGCGGGCGGCGGCGTTGCGGGCTTTACAGCTCTGGTCGGATGAAATCAGCAACCTTCCGGCGGTTTTGGAGAAAGCCGTCAAAGACCCTCACCCGCAGGTGCGGTTGGAGGCGGTGATCGCCCTGCGAAAACTGAATACCGCCGAGGCCGCCCGCACGGCACTGACCGCGCTGGAACAGCCGATGGATGA
The DNA here is from genome assembly GCF_014651615.1 of Persicitalea jodogahamensis. Classification (GTDB taxonomy): domain Bacteria; phylum Bacteroidota; class Bacteroidia; order Cytophagales; family Spirosomataceae; genus Persicitalea; species Persicitalea jodogahamensis. Next base: position 33,501 of record NZ_BMXF01000002.1, read on the forward strand.
GTTTCTGGACTTCGCCCTTTGGCAAACTACCCGCGACCTGGAACCGCTCTGGACCAAACGGCTAAAAATGGAACCGGACTTTTTCGGTGCGCCTTTGAAGACGGTTTATGCCCTGAAATCAGTCAGCAACCGGGATGCCATAGCGCAACTGGTGCAGCTTTATGAAAAAAATCAAATTCCCGAAGCCTACCATACGGATGTACTCGGTTCTCTGGCCCGCTATGGTACTTCGGCGGATTTGAGTACGGTCTTTAATGCTGCGCTTATAGCCAGGAATAATCAACGGATAGCAGCGCAGCTTGCCGCTCTGGAAGACGCCGCCCGCCAGCGGCAGGTTAAGCCAGCGGGCGATTTGAACCGGCTGAGTACTCTTGTTGAAAATGCCGATGACGCCGTAGCCACCAGCGCCATCCGGCTCATGGGCTTCTGGCAGCTTTCCGGGATGCAGAACCGTCTGGTTGATCTGGCGAAAAATGGCGACAAAGCCCGGCAGGAAGCGGCCCTCACCGCTCTGGCCGCGCAGGATAAACAGGCCGCTGAAAAGATTTTTGCCGAGCTGGCCTCTGGTCAGAATAAGGCGGACTTACGGCTTTTGGCTGCCGCCCGGCTGGTACCTTTGAATCCCGCCGAAGCGGCTCGCATTGGGGCTGATCTTTTGCGGACGCTCCCGAAAGAGACTGACGTTTCAGAGCTTCTCACGGCTTTCCTGAAAAACAAAGAGGCCAGGACTTCGCTGGCGGAGACGATTTTAAACAAAAAAATTCCCGAAGACCGCGCCTTGGTCGGTCGGCAGCTGGTGCAGACGCAACTACCCTCCAATCGTCAAAATGACGAAGATATAAAGCTGCTCAAACAGGCTTTGGAGGCATCGGGCGGCAAACTACCTCCCGAAAGGATGCCGCAGCAACTCACCGACCTGGAAATCATCGCCGTGGCCCGGGAAATCAAGCGCTCCTCCGATCCCGAAGCGGGCGAGGCGATTTACCGGAAATCCAGCTGCGGTACCTGCCACGCCATTGGTGGCGCGGGCGGGCTGATCGGCCCTGACCTGAGTAGTTTGGGTACCAGCTCACCCGTCGAGACGATCGTCCGCTCTATTTTGTATCCCACGGCTTCGATCAAGGAAGGATACGAGCTGCAGCGTTTTGCCAGGAAGGACAGCAGCGAAGTAATGGGTTATCTGGTTAGCAATGGCAACACCGAAATCGTCATGCGCGACGTGACAGGCCTGGAAGTTTCTATTCCCAAAAGCCAGATTCAAACCATCGAGAAAATTCCCGGCTCGCTCATGCCCGCCGGACTGACGGCCAGCCTGGAAAAAGAAGAGTTCGACAATCTGGTAGGTTTTCTTTCCAAATTGGGCCAATCGGGCGATTTTCGTGTTCCCAACAAGCGTTTTGTACGCCGCTGGGAAACAGCTTCTGGTTCAACGGATTTGGCCAAAAAAATGGGCAGAGAGGGTTTGGCAGCGCTTACAAAAACTACGGCCAGTACTACTTTTCAACCTGTTTACAGCCAGGTTTCCGGGGGACTTCCGTTAGACGAACTACCCGTTATTGAAGCGGGGCAGAAGCATTATAGCGTGGCACGATTTGAAGTGGAAGTTCTAACGCCGGGCAATGTATCGCTGGGGCTTAACAGCAGCGCTGGCGTGACCGCCTGGGCTGACCAGAAGCCTGTTCTTTGGGCCGACGAGGGATTGGTAGCTAACCTGCCGAAGGGCGTCCACACGATCATGCTGGCCATCGACCGGAAACTTTTTAAAGAAAGGGCCGTGCGGGTACAGCTGCTGGACGGAAAGGCCGGAGCGGCGCAGACGCGATTAAGAATGGGGAGGTAGTTACAAGGCTTCAAACGTAGCAAACAAGCTCCTGCCGGAGAATGCACAGGGCGCGCCCCACCTGCGATTCGACCGTTTTGACCGAGACGCCAAGGCGATTCGCGACTTCACCGTAGCTTAAGCCTCCTTCGCGGTTTAGAAAAAATGTTTCCTGGGTGCGGGCGGGCATTTTCCCTAATGCTACTTTGTAGGCGTGCCACAGTTCCCGGTGATTTATTCCTTCTTCCAGGTTATGATCAGCCACCTCCGGTAGCTTATTCGCTTCGACCGTGGCGAAATGAATTTGCTTTTTTTTGCTCAATTCCCGGATCACGTGGTTCCGGGCTGAGGTTATAAAATACGCTTTGGGGTTCTCAACCTTTTCCATCGTCATCGATCGGCGGTTTTCCCAAAGCTTCAAGTATATCTCCTGCATCCAGTCTTTCACTTGCTCGGAGTCATCGGAATAACGCGCCAGCACTTTGGCTAATGTCCCGCGATAGCGATGGAATATTATTCCAAAAGCGTTTGGGTCGTCCTGACTAATGTGCTTAAATAAATCCTTATCTGAGAACATAGTTGAAAACCGTATTTTTTATTGAGTAGATTTATATCTACAAAATTAAATAAGTTGATATTTAGATTTGCTAATATAATAGATTGATAAGTTTTAATTCAAAAAAATTTAATTAATAGATATTTGTGGAATTCTACATTGATATTGTACAATAAATACGAAGGCCAGCCGAAAATTTCCGGCTGGCCTTCGCGCATTCAAAAGTACGTCTGTTTGGGATCTATCGGTTGGGCTTCGTAAGGCTTTCTCTATCCAGTACTTCCCCGTTCCGGATCACTGTTTTTACATTGAGCATATCCTGGATGTGTTGCAACGGATCACCGTCCACGATGACCAGGTCGGCCAGTTTGCCCGCTTCCACTGTCCCCACATCCTTTCCGACGCCTACCTCTTCGGCGGCCCAACTCGTGGCCGAGCGTAAGGTTTCGAAGGGCGAAAGCCCGGCAGCTACCCAGCTCTGCAATTCGGCGTGGTAGCTCAGCCCCGGCGGTGTGATAGGCGAGTCGGTGCCTGGCGTCATTCGCGCCCCCGCCCGCATCAAAGCCACGAGCGTTTTTTCTACGTTGGAATAGGTTTCCGGCCCGGAGGTACGGCGGACGGCGGTAGCTTTCAAATCGGCCCGGAGTTTTTCCGGATAAAAAGCGCTGAACTGCCAATGGTCGAAAAAGCTGGAATCGGTAGTTATCAGCGAAAATAACCCGCCATGCAGCGACGCCGTGGGGGTAATGTACATGCCCGACTTGGCAATCAACTGAATGACATCCTGATAGCTGTGGTCAAGGGCGGTGAGTTTGGGTGAATAGCCCCGACGGCTCGTGGCGCCCATGTGCTCCACGGCGTCCACCCCATAGCCCGCCGCTGGATAAATTTCGTGGGATGATACAGGAATACCGTGCGCGTGGGCGAACTCCGTGACGCGCTTTTGCAGGATGTCCGGCAGGCCCACGTACGTTTTGATCATGTCGTAGCCTAACTTATCCGCGCGGTTCAATTCCAGTTCCAACTGCGCTCCGCCCACATTGCTGGTATTGCGGTTGTAATAGACCCTCGGCCCTTCCATGTGGCCACCCGTAAAGAAGGTGCGCGGGCCTAGCCGGGCTCCGCTCGCCCAGGCCTCCTTACGTTCGAGGGCGTCGTAGGGATCGGTTCCGGGTTCGCGAATGGACGTGATACCATACGACAGCCACAGCCGCCCAGAGGGTTCACCCAATTGGGCGTTTTGATGGGTATGCATCTCAAAAAGGCCGGGAAGTACCACTTGCTTCGAAGCATCGATGACGCGACCGCTGCGACCGTTTTGGTGCGGCACAATCTGTTTGATTCGGTTGCCTTCGATGACGATATCCTGATTTTCCAGGTACTTTTCCGAACGACCATCGAATATTTTTCCGGCATGAATCACCAGCTGACCCGTGGGTTGTTTGATTTTCCAGGTGAAATTCAGGTCGATTGTTTCGGTGTGGCCGTCGGTCAGGAAAACCTGTTTTAATTCATCCGTGGCCAGATACACCAGGCTTTGCGAGTCGCCCGTCCAACTGGGGGACTCGGCCAATTCGGTAGTCAGGCAACGCGGCGGGGTCAGGAAGTTTCCGCTTTGATCAATATCAATGGTCCACAGTAAATTGTCCAGTACGTAAGCGATTTTGGTGCCATCGGGCGAGACGAGCGGTCCGTTTTTGCCCCGTGTTCCCAGCGTCCGCCCCGCCACGGGCGAGAGGAAACGGGAAGGGGACTTATCCACCGGAACGACCAGTATCTTGTTTAGGCCTTCCCGGAAACGGTCAGAATAAGAGTCCACCGCGGATATGTAGAGGTACTTGCCATCCGGCGACCAACTTGGCTGTGAAGCGGCGAACAATGACCCGTACAAAGGCTCGGCCTGGCCCGATTCGAAATCTAAAACGGACAATCTACTGCGGCTGTACGCTTTGGGATCGGCTTCAAAAAAGGCCAGTTGTTTGCCATCGGGCGACCAACTCGGGTACATCAGCGTTTCCGTTGCCCGGTACACGCAACTTTCTTTTTTAGTTACCAAATCCATCACCCACAAATCCATGTTGCCGTTGCGATCGCTGGTATAGGCGAGCTTCTTCCCATCGGGCGACCACACCGGGTCGACTTCCAGGAAAGCGTCGTTGGTTATGGCTTGGGGTTTAGGCTGTCCTTTGGTGCAAATCCAGAGATCGCTTAGTGCGGTGAAGGCGATTTGCTGGCCATCGGGTGATACGACCGGGCTGCGGATGCCCTGCACCGGGCGCTCGGTTTTGGCGTCGAAATCCCGGATTTTAGATGGATAAATCGCTCGTTTCAGCGTTACCGTAGCCCGGAAGGGAATAACATCTACGCCTTTTTCTCCCAGCTTTCCCCGCTTGATTTGTCCATCGGAAGTATAGATATATTCCTGGGCCGATAGCCAGCTTAGTTTGAAAGGGAAAACATCTTCGTCCGCTTTCGATAAAGTACCCCCGACTTCTCCACCAATATTTACCAATTCCAGGCTACTCTGTCCCGGCGCCTGGCTGTTTACTACCAGCCGATTGCCATCAGGATGCCAGACCGGAGAAAACAGTTTCTCCTTACACGCGACAATCAATTGCTCTTTTCCGTCAGCGTCCAGGGCGTAGAGGCCCGACCCGGCTTTACGTTCCGACACGAAAGCGAGTTTCGAACCATCAGGCGCGTAGGCCGGGAAATAATCGCTGGCGGGGTTGGTGGTGCGCTGGGTGAGTTTTCCGGTTGCCAGTTCCATCTCCCACACATCGTAATTACCGCTGCGGTCGGAGGAGAAGGCGATCCGTTGCCCATCCGGTGACCAGTCCGGTTCGCGGTCGTGGTAGATACCGAAGGTGAGCTGCCGCAAATCGCTGCCGTCTTTGCCGACGCTCCAGATATGGAAATTTCCGTCACGATAGGACTGGAACGCGATGCGCCGCCCGTCCGGTGACCACACGGGCTGTCGGCAGTCGCCGAGCGCGTCGGTAATGGCGCGGGCTTCGCCTCCTTCAACGGGTAGTAGCCATAAAGTACCTTGCAGGTCGAGGACGAGGGTACTTTTGTCCGGCGACAGAGCGGTAGCGAGGTTGGTGCCTTCGGTGAGGGTGACGGGGATGGTTTTGGTTTGGGCGGTTTGGGCGTTGGCCTTATGGTTTGGCAGGAAGAAAAGGGCCAGAATTATGAGGCGAAGTGTTGGTAGTTGCATGAAATATTTTGATCAATATTGTAGATAGCGTTGGCAGGATTCCTTTGTACGAAGATACCCCTAATTTAAGATTTTGGGTAAACCTTAAATTAGGGGTATGTCAATAGTAATTTCAATCGATAAGCTTAATTAACCCCCTGTCTCAATCATAGTTTCGGGCTTTTCAGCAATTCCCCGATCGAAAACACGTTTCCGTTTTTTAACACCTTCTCCACGTTCCAGGCATCTTGGATGGTTTTGAGCGGATCGCCGTTCACGATGACCAAATCGGCGATTTTGCCCGGCTCCACCGATCCGAGGTCCTTGCTGACTCCCACGGCTTCGGCGGACCATAAGGTTGCCGAACGCAATGCTTCGAAAGGTGTCACGCCGCCATCCACCCAACATTGGAGTTCCGAGTGCAGACTGATACCATACGGAATGAAGGGGCTGTCGGTGCCCGCCGTGACGTGCGCTCCGGCGGCCAGGAGTTTCTTGACGGTAGTCTGAATTCGGCCAAAGTTGGTAAGGTAGCCGGGAAACATTTTGGTGACGGTGACGGCGCTTTTCTTGATGTTGTCGATGTAATCTTCGGTATAAAAGGCCTTGAACTGCGGATTGTCGTAGTAGGAGTTGGGGTTTTTGGAGGCCATGGTGTAAAAGCCACCCTGCAACGAAGCCGTCGGTGTGATATTCATGCCCGATTGGGTGATGATCGCGATCACGTCCTGGTAGCTGTTGTTCGTGACCGTAATCTTGGGCGAATACCCGCGCCGACTCGTGCCGCCGATATGTTCCACGGCGTCCACACCGTAGTGCGTGGCCGGATATATCTCGTGCGACGATACCGGAATACCGTATTTATGGACATAGTTGGTGGCGCGTTCCTGCAAATAGTCGGGCATTCTTACGTAGGTTTTCAGCAGGTCGTAGTTGAGCCGCACGGCGCGGTCGAGTTCCAGGTCAAGCTGAGCACCCGAGCCGATGCTATTGGCCAGGCCGTAGTAAATCCGGGCGCCATCGGTAAGGTACCCTGTAAAAAATCCGCGCGGGCCGGGCAGGGTACCGCTGTCCCAGGATTCTTTGCGTTCGAGCGCATCGTAGGGGTCAGAGCCCGTTTCGCGCAGGGAAGTGATGCCGAACGAAAGCCACAGGCGACCCAGTTTCTCGCCTACCATCTCACTTTGGTGGGTGTGCATCTCGAACAAGCCGGGCATTACCGTTTGGCTGGAAGCGTCGATCAATTCTCCCTTCCGTCCTTCTTTGTGGGGGGCGATTTCCTTAATGCGGTTGTTTTCTATGACGATATCCACATTGGTTTGGTAGCTGTTGTCTTTCCCGTTGAAAAGCTTGCCTGCGTGGATTACTTTCAGGCCGGTGGGCTGGTTGTATTCCCAGCTAAAATCCAGCGGAATTTTCTCGATATGCCCATCCGAAAGAAATACCTGCCGTAAAGAATCCGTGGCGAGATAAACGATGCTCCCGGAGTCACCCGTCCAGGTGGGCGAGTCGGCCAGGCTGTTGGTGAGGCGGCGGGGCGGACCGGTGGGTTCGCCCGTGGGATCGACGGGCAAAGTCCACAGAAAGCCGTCCTGCACGTAGGCCATCTGGCTGCCATCGGGTGACCAGAGTGGGCCGTTTTTACCACGCGTTCCCAGCGATCGCATCGGCGTGGGCGACACATAGCGGTCGGGCTTTTTATCCAGAGAAATTAGCAAAATCTTGTTAATCCCTTCGCGGAAGCGCGAGGAAGCTACCTGCAATTCGGAAATGGCGATGGTCTTGCCGTCGGGCGACCAACTCGGCTGGCTTGGGACAAAGATGGATTCGTGGAGTTTCTCGACTTCGCCCTCACCAATATCCACCATGCTCAATGTACCCCGACCCCAAGCATTGCGGATGTCACCCTGGTAGTAGGCGACATGCTTGCCATCCGGTGACCAGGACGGAAAGTTGAGATCTTCAGACGCTTCGACCAAAAGGCGGTCTTTACCCGTTTTCAGATCGCGCAGCCAAAGGTCCATCGTTCCCTGCCGGTCGCAGGTGTAGGCTAATAATCGACCATCGGGCGACCAGGCTGGGTCGGCGTACACAAACCCATCCTGAATCAGCGGCGTAGGTTTGGCTTTTCCTTTTTCCAAAATCCAGAGGTTCCCCAACGCCGAGAAGGCAATGCGCTTGCCATCGGGCGAAACCGTGATGCCCCGCAATCCTTTGACGGGTTTGGGTTGGCCTTTATCAAAATTGTAGACCTTCCGCTGGTAGTTGGGATGAAAAACAGTCACCGTAGCGTTGAATGGGATAGAGGTAGTCGTTTTCTCACCCAGCTTGCGGCGTTTAATTTTTCCGTCGGCCATGTAAATCATTTCCGTCGGCGAGAGCCAGCTCACCTTGAAGGGAAACACATCCTCAGTAGTTTCAGAGAGCGTCTGCCAGTCGCCGCCACCTACTTTCACATATTCTAATTGACTCACTCCCTGAATGAAACTGTTGAAGGCAATGGATTGGCCATCAGGATGCCAGAAGGGCGAGGAAAGTTTCTCCTTGCTGTTAACCAGCAGGCTTTCCTTTCGCGCGGCGTCCAATAGATAAATTCCGGGTGCGGCGTTACGCTCCGACACGTAAGCGATTTTAGCCCCATCGGCCGAGTAGGCCGGGTAGTAGTCGTTGCCGGGGTCGGTGGTGAGTTGGGTGAGTTTCCCGGTAGCTACCTCCATTTCCCAAATATCGTAGTTGCCCGCGCGGTCAGAGGAAAACACGATGGTTTTCCCGCCCGGTGCCCAATGCGGCTCGCGGTCGTCGAAGGCCCCGAAGGTCATCTGTTTCAAGTCGGTACCGTCTTTCCTGACCGACCAGATATGGTAGTTGCCGTCGCGGTAGGAGTGGAAAACTACCCGCTCGCCGTCGGGCGACCAGTCAGGCTGGCGGCAGTCGCCCATGGCGTCGGTGAGCTGTTTGGCTTTCCCTCCGGCCACAGGAATTGTCCAGATCGTGCCTTGTAGGTCGAGAGCAAGGCTTTTTTTATCAGGCGAAAGGGCCACGGCCATGTTGGTGCCTTCGGTGAGGACGACTTTTGTCGAGTCGGCGGGAGCAGCAAGAGCCGGTTTTGTGAAGAGGAGGGTTAGGAAGAGCGAAAGAATAACGGCCTTTATCCCGTGCAGCCTCGAGAAAGAATGATTCATTTGGTTTGATTTTGATTAAATTTTTAACCCCACCACGCGGCGGATCGCCCTACTTTCTGTTCACTGCCGTCACCTCAAAAATTCCCGGTACCGGGCTTGGAGCGCTGGTGTTGGAGTTGATTTCCGACTCGCTGTACAGCAGCCGCTCCGGTAGTTGGCTACCCGTACTGGGCGTGAGCTTGACGCCTACGGTTTCGTTGCGGGTACGACGCAGGTCGTTGAAACCCAGCACCTGGCCGAAGAAAGTCAGGTAACGTTCCTGCAAAATCTCACGGAGTAAGGCCTGGCTAGTAGTAAGCCCGTCTTTATTCACTAGTCCGCCCGCCGCGAAATCGGCAGCTACGTAGGGTTCGTACTTGAACGTGAACGCTGACGCCTTATACGTCGCATCCAGGTAGCCGCCCGTGGACATAAATTTGCGGAAAGCATTCAGTTTTTCCAGACCAGCGTCGAAGCCTGTCGTCCGGGTAGCGGCCTCGGCGGCAGTGAGCAGATTTTCCGAGTAGGTCACCAAAGGGTAAGGAGCCGACTGCCCGAAAATACCACGTAGCGCCGTACTGGAATTTGTGTTTGGAATCGTAGGAATCGTCAAAGTACCACTTTTGGTCAGGAAGTAGTAGTTGAAGCGGGCGGTTTCATCAGTCTTGGCGTTGCCCCGGTAGGTAGCACTCGTTGGATTGAGTAATGCGGGGGCCAGGGCCAGCGATGAATTCAAATCGCCCACGCGACTACGCGCGACGAAGGCGTACACCAGATTTTCGTTGGAACTGAGCGTATTGCCGTGCGGTACCAGGAGGGAGCCACTTTCGGTGGATATCCCCTTTTCAGCGGCAGCAGCGGCCAGATCGTACTGTTTGGTCTCCATGAAAAACCGCGCTTTCAGCGTGTATGCGGCTTTCGCCCACTTGGAAGCATCTCCGTTGAAGTGAATATCAGCCACGCCCGGCGAAGTACCCACACCCGATTGCAAATCGGCGATGGCTTCATCCAGCAGTTTTTGCAGACTGGCGTAGACCTGTGCCTGTGGTTCGAATTTGGGATTTGGAAAATTGATGATATCGGCGGCTTCAGCGTAGGGAATATCGCCCCACATGGCGGTAGCCGTGCCGAGTGAATTGGCCTTCACCACCTTGGCGATGCCCTGTAAAAGCCGGTTGTTGGTGGCTGCGGCTTTGGATTCTACCAACTTGGTTTGGGCTACTACGCCCTGGTAGACAAATTGCCAAACATCATTGAAGGCTGCGCCCGTCACGTTATAGTTATAAATATCCTTGTACTGCCGGTCGGTACCGGTGAAGTACCCCGACCACATTCCGGCCACGCGGGCAACGTGCCCTTCCTGCACGGACACATTGCCGAGTTCGGCCCCCGTCAGTAGCAGGGTTGCCGAGGCATCGGTGGGATTGTTGAGGTCGGTGTTCAGCCCGTCCACCATCGATTCGCAGGCCGCTAATCCCGCTGAAAACAGTACGGCGAGGCCTATTCCTATTTTATTGCTATTTTTCATAAAATGTTTTGTCAAAGTTTGGGTACTTGATTTTTTGGATATTCCTCAGAATGAAGCGCTAGCAAAGAGCCCGTCATCATTCATCATTTCCTTAGTAGTTGATCTTGACGGTAAAGAGAAATGACCGCGTATTGGGCGTGTTGAAATAGTCCATGTTGCGTCCCGTTGGCCCGCCCGAGAGGTTAGTATCGGGGTCGATGCCGACGACATTAGTCCAAAGCAGCAGATTGCGGCCAGTGATTGACAGATCCAGAAATTGCAGCTTGGTTTTGTTTTTGAACCACTCGGAATCGATACGATAGGAAAGAGCTACCTGCCGCAACCGGGTCCAGCTACCGTCCTCCACAAACTGTTCTTTCAGCGAACCAAAGCCGCTACCGAGCGTCGTGTACCAGCTTTCATCCAGCAGCACCGGACCGGCACCAAAGTCATTGATATTGCCCCGAACGGTACTTCCGGCGGGGATCGTTTGACCCGCATAATTCTTCAAATCCTGGTTTAGCGTCACCTCATTGCCCGTATCGGCGTGGGTACCGAAGTTGTACATCACGCTCTTGGTTCCATTGTAAAAATCTCCACCCTGCGAAGTTTCGAAAAGTACGTCGAGCGACAATTTTTTGTAAGATAGACTAGTACCAAAACCCCCGATCCAATCGGGATTAGGGTCACCGATCACCCCGGTTACGGGGTCGGCAATTGGGAAGCCATTGGCGTCGAATACTTTCGAACCATCTTCATTACGGGCAAAACGGCTACTGTAAAACACGCCCACGGGCTGGCCAACCACCGCCCGGGGGTCCAGGAAATTCTCGATGCCTCCGTCCAGGAACAGGGCCTGCGTTCCGGCCAAATCCAGCACCTTGCTGCGGTTGCGGGTGAAATTACCGCGTAGCGACCAGAGCAGGTCACCTTTCCGCAGTATGTCGTAGGTCAACTCCATCTCGAAGCCCTTGTTCTCCAGTTTTGCGGCGTTGGTGTACTTGTTGGCAAAGCCGGTACTTGGGGCCAGCGTCACGGGTACCAACACGTCTTTGATCGTGTTTTGGTAATAGGTCAGACTGGTGCGCAGCTTGTTACCCAAAAACCGCAGGTCGGTACCGATTTCGTATTCCGTTTTGCGCTCGGGCCGCAGGTACTGGTCACCCAGCGAAACTCCTTGGGAGTAGGCTCCGTCGCCGTACACTGCCCCTACCAGAGCATCGCCCCAGGGCGAGGCGGAATACCGGGTCGGCTCAAAGACGGTGTTGGAACGGTAGGGGAGCGGCTGTACGCCCACCACGCCGAAAGAGGCCCGGAGCTTGCCAAAACTCAGCCCATTGGTACTTTGGAAAAGCGGCAACTGCGAAAACTGCCAGGCCACATCCGCCGAGGGATAGTAAAAGGTCTTGTCGGACAAAGCTCCGAAAGTAGAAGCCGATTCCGCGGCACCCGACAGGTTGAGGAACAACGCGTTGTAGGCAGAGAAACTCGCCGTGGCGTAGGCGCGGGTGGTGCGTACTTCGCTACGGAAGTTGATGGGCGTTTTGTTGGCTGTGGTGGCGTTGGAGAAATTGGGTGGCGCATCGGCCACCAGAAAATTGGTAATCGAGGTACCCATGTTGTAGTATTTCCGATCGTTGAAATTCGCCCCTACGATGACGGTCGCCCCGAAATTTTGCCCGAAATCATGGGTAGCCCGGGCGAAAAGGTCTGCATTCAATTGGGTTTCCTTGGTTATCGCTTCGCGGTAAGAGCCGTTGCCAGCCCCGGCGATGTCGTTGACGGGAAAGTAATTGACCTGCTGGTCGGTGTAATTGTCGATGCCCGCCCGGGCCGTTATATCCAGCCAGGAAGCGGCTTTCACATTCAACTCGAAGTTGTTAATGAAGCGATCCACGTCGGTCGTATTTTTCGCCTGGTATAAAGCCCACAAGGCGTTGTTATTGGGCGGATTGGCCCGGGCGCCCAGGTAGCTGCGGTAGCCACGCTGCCGATCCAGAATCGGCGAAGCGTTAGGGCTGGAGTAGTAGTCGCCTATGTAGTCTGAGATGTCGAAGTCCGCCGGGTTGCGCAGTAGCCCCACCATGCCGCCCGACAGGTTGTTGCCGCGCTGAATGCGGTCCGAGAAGCTTTTTGTGTAAGACAATCCGCCCGACATCCGTACCCGCTCGTTGAGCTTGCGTTCGGCGTTGAGGCGGACCGTGGTTCGGTTATACTCACTATTGCCGCGTTGCACGCCCTTCTGGCGAAGATCGCCGAGACTGAAAAAGTACGTCGATTTCTCATCCCCACCACTCAGACTAAGGGCATTGTCGAAGAAATGGCCCGTCCGAAAAACCAGGTCGTAGTTGGGATCGTTATACACTTCGCGCGAATTCTTTTTGACAATCGGGTAGTACTCCGACCCATCGCGGGCTTTGAAAAACTGCCCCGTTTTGTCCACCTCGTCTTCGCCGCCCGCGCGGTCAGCGATTTTGTCGCCCCAGGCCGTAGTGCCATTGGGATTATAGACACCTTTTGATCCCTGCCCGAACACGCCTTGCACCGGATGGAAGCTGTTGATCTTATCGACGGAGTAGGACGAACTGAATGAGATATTCATCTTGCCTCCCTCGGCTCCTTTCTTGGTCGTGATGATAATCACCCCGTTGGCCGCGCGTGACCCCCAAAGTGCCGCCGCCGACGCGCCTTTCAGGATTTGCATGGAGGCGATGTCGTTGGGGTTGATGTCGTTCAGGCGCGATTGTGGTACGACGCCGCCGTTTGTTCCGCCTTCGGTGGTGTTGCTGATGGGGACGCCATCCAGCACGATGAGCGGTTGGGAGTTCCCGGTAAGCGTATTCTGACCCCGAATCTGGATAAAGGAAGCCGCCCCGGGATCGCCCGCCGTGCGGGAAATCTGCACGCCCGAAGCGCGTCCTGCCAGGCCGTTCATCAGGCTGGTTTCACCCGAGCGGGCTATCGCCTCGCCGTCTACTTTGGAACTGGTCGAACCAAGCTTGTCCGCCGACTCCTTAATGCCCAATGCCGTGACGACTACCTCGTTGAGCATGGTCGTGTTGGCCGCTAAGGCAATATCGAAGGAAGTACGGGTGCCGATTTCGATTTCCTGCGTGACGTAGCCGATAAAGGAAACGACCAGCGTGCCGCTGGCGGTAGGTACCCTCAAGCTGAACTTCCCATCATTGTCGGTGGAAGTACCAATATTGGTGCCTTTCAGCAAGATGTTGGCGCCCGGAATACCCTGCCCGTCGGCCTTATCGGTGATTTGTCCCGACAAAACAACCTCGGCATTGGGACGGCGAAGGCTGTGCTCGAAGTTGGATTTTTCCTTTGAGCCGACCATCGCCAGCGTCTGTGCCTGCCCGGTGTCGGGCACACACATCAGTCCCGCCACTACGCTCAGAATGATTCTGGTAGATTTGTTCATAGATACACAATTGGGTTAATAATCACTTAGTTAATCTATTTTAAAAACAGAATTTGCACAAAATGCTCAGCCGCGCCGATTTGGTCGGTGGCGGCGATGCCTTCCGGGTGGAAGAGTATTTTTACTTGTGCGGCAAGTAATTATTTTGGGATCATAGTGCAGCCATGAAGAAGGCTTACAAAGGAAGGGAGTCGGTTTTGAGAGTAGTACCCTTAGCCGACATTGTATTTTTTTAAAGAAAAGAGAAGATTTAGAGAATAGCGCAATTTTTTCCGGGTTTTGTCTGGTAGTCAACGTGAAGTTTTACGGCAGTCGATAGTTTTCGCTATTTTCGTTTTTACCTGTCGTCCGCCAAATACTTCCCAATGAAAAGATGCGCACGTACCATCAACATCCTGCTGTTGGTTTTCTTGTTGATTTCGGAGGTTTCGGCCCAGCCCAGAACGGACGCGTTCCTGACCAGGCTGTTCGCCAAAAATGACCAGCCCGTTTTTCAGGAAGTGATTCACCATCCCGAAAAGTACCGTCTTCAGATTATTTATACGCGTATTGACCGCGATGCCCGGAATCAGCCCACATTTACGGATTTTGCCTTCAACCTCGACAGTACTTTCTACTTCAATCCTGCCTCTACCGTCAAGCTGCCGCTGGTGTTGTTATCGCTGGAAAAGCTCAATCGCATGAAGGTTCCGGGGGTGGACAAGTTTACACCCATGCAGTTTGATAGTGCTTTCAGTGGACAAACCCGTGAATGGCACGACGCCACAGCCCAAAACGGCTTTCCGTCGATGGCACATTTTATCAGAAAAGCTTTTCTGGTGAGCGAGAATGATCCTTATAGCCGCATGTATGAGTTTGTTGGGCAGCAGGAAATCAACCGCCGCCTTCACGCCATGGGCTACGCCGACACGCGCATTACGCATCGCTTTGTGCGGATGTCGGCGGAAGAAAACCGCCATGCCAACCCTGTTCGTTTTGTGCGGGAGGATGGCTCGCTCATTTACGCTCAGCCCGCTACCTACAATGCCGACCCGTTCGACTTTCGTCGGGTGGATAAACTGGGAAAAGGGTACATGGTGGGTCGAGACAGTATCATCAATGAGCCGTTCGATTTTTCAACCCGCAACAAACTACCCCTGGAAGCTTTCCATACCATGCTTCGCTCGACGCTTTTCCCTACTTCGGTACCCGCCCGGCAGCGCTTCGACCTGACAGACGAGGACTACGCTTTTGTGTATCAGTATTTATCGCAGTTTCCCGGCGAGACGAACTACCCTAAGTACGACGCTACCCAATACTACGACAGTTACGCGAAGTTCTTTTTCCAGGATAGCACACACCACCAACTACCCGAAGGGGTGCGGGTATTTAATAAAGTAGGTTGGGCCTATGGTTTTCTGACCGATGCGTCCTACGTGGCGGACTTCAAGAATAAAGTCGAGTACATGCTCTCAGCGACGATCTACGTCAACGAAGATGGTATCCTGAACGATAACCGCTACGAATACGAGTCGGTGGGGCACCCTTTTTTGTACCAGTTGGGGCAGACGATTTATCAATATGAACTATCCCGGAAACGAAAACACGCGCCGGATTTGAGCCGATTCAAGATCCCTTATGAGAAGCGGCTGGCCGACGACCGCCCGTTGGTGCGCGATGTGGATAATTAGAGGCGCAACTTTTCCTTATCTTTGCCCCCCAAAACGCGCCCGCCGGGCCATTCAGAATCAGCTAGGATTTTTATGATTTCCAAAACCTACTCGCCGCAGGAGATAGAAGACAAGTGGTACCAGTACTGGATCGAAAACCGCTTTTTTAATTCAAAGCCTAATCCTGATAAGGAGCCGTACACGATCGTGATCCCACCGCCCAACGTGACGGGCGTGCTACATATGGGACATATGCTCAACAATACCATCCAGGATATTCTGGTCAGGAAGGCTCGCATGGATGGTCGCGAAGCCTGCTGGGTACCTGGTACCGATCATGCCTCCATCGCAACCGAGGCCAAAGTAGTGGCGATGCTCAAAGAGCGGGGCATCAACAAGCGTGACCTGAGCCGGGACGAGTTTTTGGAATACTGTTGGGAGTGGACGCACAAGTACGGTGGTATCATCTTGCAGCAACTGCGCAAACTAGGGGCCTCCTGCGACTGGGACCGTACCCGCTTCACCATGGAGCCGGATTTGTACGATTCGGTGATCGATGTGTTCATCGACCTCTACGAGAAAGGTGATATCTACCGTGGCCACCGCATGGTTAACTGGGACCCGCAGGCCCGCACCACCGTGTCGGACGAGGAGGTGATGATGAAGGAAGTACACCAGAAACTCGTGTACATTCGCTACGACCTGGAAGATGGCGACGGCAGCGTAACCATCGCCACCACTCGGCCTGAGACGATCATGGCCGACGTGGCGATCTGTGTCAATCCTGATGACGTACGATACCAAAATCTGATCGGCAAAAAAGCGATTATCCCGCTGATCGACCGGGCTATTCCGATCATCGCCGACGAATACGTGGAAATGGAGTTCGGTACGGGTTGCCTGAAAGTGACGCCCGCCCACGATACGAATGACTACGAATTGGGTAAGAAACATAATCTGCCCATCATCGACCTGCTGGCCGAGGATGGTACTTTGAACGAAAAGGCGCAGATTCTGGTCGGCGAAGATCGCTTCGTAGCCCGCAAGAAGATTACAAAAATGCTGGAGGCTTCGGGCAATCTGGTGAAAGTGGATGAGTACCAGTCTAACGTGGGACATTCGGAGCGGACCAATGCGGTCATTGAGCCGCGTCTTTCGGAGCAGTGGTTTTTGAAGATGGAGCGACTGAGTAAGCCTGCCTTTGAGAACGTAATGGACGACACGATCCAGCTCATTCCATCGAAATTCAAGAATACCTACCGTCACTGGATGGAAAACGTTCGCGACTGGAACATCAGCCGGCAACTATGGTGGGGCCACCGGATTCCGGCCTACTACCTCAATGACGGGACGATTATCGTTGCTAAAACCAAGCGTGAAGCCTTGCGTAAGGCTCAGCTCGACCACCAGCTATTTGCCCTGACCGAGGAGGATCTGCGGCAGGATGATGATGTGCTGGATACCTGGTTTTCGTCCTGGCTGTGGCCGATTTCGGTCTTTAACGGAATCAAGGAGCCGGACAACGCCGACGTAAACTACTACTACCCCACCAACGATCTTGTCACCGCGCCCGAAATTCTGTTTTTCTGGGTGGCGCGGATGATCATCGCGGGTTACGAGTACCGGGGACAGTACCCATTCAAGAATGTCTATCTGACGGGGATTGTACGCGATAAGCTAGGCCGTAAAATGTCGAAGTCGCTGGGTAATTCGCCTGACCCCATCGACCTCATAGAGCAATATGGCGCTGATGGCGTCAGGACGGGTATGCTGTTCAGCTCACCCGCCGGAAACGACCTGCCCTTCGACGAAAAGCTGGTGGAGCAGGGCCGGAATTTTTGCAATAAAATCTGGAATGCCTTTCGCCTGACGCAGGGCTGGGAAGTGTCCGCGGACATTCCTGCAAATAACGATCTGGCGATTGCGTGGTTTGAATCAAAACTGAATCAGACGCTTGTAGAACTGCACGATGATTTTGCCAAATTTCGCATTTCTGATGCACTGGGGGCAGTGTATCGACTTATTTGGAATGACTTCTGCTCGCAGTACCTTGAAATGGTGAAACCCGAGTATCAGCAGCCTATTGATGCAGGTACTTACCGCGCCACGCTTGATTTCTTCGATAAACTCATGCGGCTGACGCACCCGTTTATGCCATTCATTACCGAGGAAATCTGGCAGAACTTGGCCAAGCGCGGCGAAAATGAAAGCATTTGCTTAGCTCCTTACCCCCAGCCCGGTGCAGTAAATTCGGCGCTGTTGGAAGATTTCGACCGGTTGATCGAACTGGTTACGGCGCTTCGCAATCTGCGTAATACCAAGAATCTTAGCCCTAAAACTGCCCTGCCACTCGCCATTCGTACAGATTCCAGCGAGCGCTATGAAAAGCTGGCAGATTTGATCCAGAAACTGGCGAATGTATCGGAGATCACCTTTGTAGAAGAGCAAGCCGACGGTATGTCGTTTCTGGTGCGTTCTGACGAATTTTTTGTCGATCTGGCCGGAGAAGTGGACGTAGAGGCGGAGCGTGAAACGTTACTCGCCGACCTGAAATACACCGAAGGTTTCCTGGCGTCGGTGACTAAAAAATTGTCCAATGAACGCTTCGTGCAAAATGCCAAGGGTGATATTGTAGAGAAAGAACGCCAAAAACAGGCTGACGCGGAGGCGAAAATTGTAACGATCCGGGAGGCACTGGCGCGGCTGGGGTAGATTATCAGCTAATGACAAAACTTTGGAACAATCATTCCAGGAGGATGGTTTTGATTTTGATAGAAAGGAAAGCTTCCGGAATCGGGAGCTTTTTTTATTAGTTAAAAACCAAAATTGCCCAATCATGAATAACGAACAACCGCTTTTAAAATCCTATAAGAGCCAAAATTTAGATTTACCCAACCGCGTAGTGATGGCCCCTATGACCCGTAGCCGGGCCGACAACCCCGAGAAAAAGCCAACCGCCGACCTGCAGGGGGAATACTATGCTTTACGGGCGAGTGCCGGACTCATTATCACGGAAGGCTCACAGGTTTCTGAACAGGCTGTTGGATACATTAACACGCCGGGTATCCACAGCGAGGCGCAAGTAACGGGATGGAAAGAAGTTACCAAGAAAGTTCACGCTGCGGGAGGCCGCATTTTCATTCAGCTGTGGCACGTGGGCCGTATTTCTCACCCCGATTTTCACAATGGCGAGCTTCCCCTGGCTCCATCGGCCGTCAATCCTGAATCCAAAGCATTCACCCCTCAGGGTTTTAAGGACACGGTGACTCCCAAAGCAATGACGCTGGAAGACATCGAGACGACGATTCATGATTTTGCCAAAGCTGCCAAAAATGCCGTCGAGGCAGGCTTCGACGGCGTGGAGATCCATGCTTCCAATGGCTATTTATTTCATCAGTTTTTTAGCGGCACTTCCAATCACCGCACCGATGCGTACGGTGGTAGTATTGAAAAAAGAGCACGCTTCCTGTTCGATGTGCTGGACGCAGTAAAGCAGGAGATTCCGGAGGGGAAAATCGGCGTGCGGATGAATCCTTCGCTGAACGGAATATTCGGCATGACCATGGACGAGGAATCCATCCCGACTTTTGACTACATGATCAAGAAACTGAACGATTACGATTTGGCGTATCTGCATTTGTCCGAGCCGTTCAACGACGTGTCGGACATTCCGTATGCCGAAACGGAAATCGCGAAGCGGTACCGTCCTTTGTACAATGGTACTTTGATGATCAATGCTGGTTTTGATCAGGAAAAAGGAAACGCCGTGATCGAACGCGGTGACGCTGATTTGGTCTCCTTCGGAAAGCCTTACATTTCAAACCCCGACCTGGTAGAGCGTTTTGCCCAGGACATTCCGCTGACAGACTGGGATGACAGCACCTTCTATACGCCGGGCAAAAAGGGATATCTGGACTACCCTGTGAAAGCGCAGGAGGCACAGGAGGCCTGAACCAAACACTAGTCAAGCAAAAAGGCCGGGAAGATCCATCTTCCCGGCCTTTTTGCTTGATTAAGTTTCATGGCATTGGCAAATGCGTATCACGAACCCACTATTTTATGGGTGCCTTGTCCATGAGTTTACCGTTCTTGTCGTAGTACATGTCCTTACCGCTGACCTGAGTCCAGTAGTAGGTGTTGTTACCCATCTTGACCTCGTAAGGCATGTTGGCATTCTTGCCTTTCAACTGGGTTTGCACCGACATAGGCAGATCTGCCATATTCATGCTAGTCCGGGTCTCTGTCATCATGCCGTTCGTATCGTAAGTGACAGACATATCCCTGCCATCGCGTTTGAAGGAAGTCCGATAGTCTTTTCCGTTGCCCTGCCACTTGGTTTCGGTGACACCTGCGTAGCTGGTGCCAAAGGTACTTCTGATGTTTTCGGGTACTCTTGATTCTGCCAGCGTATTATAGTTGGTCTGACTGGCGTAAGGACGATTCGCAGCGTTATTGCCCTGTTGGGTGGTCGTTGCGCCGTTGTTCGTCGTTTGATTGTTCGTCGTGGTTGGCGTGGTCGTCTGTGCATTCACACCCAGTGTGGCTCCGGCCAGCAGTGCAGCCAGAATGATTTGCTTTTTCATGATTGATGATTTTAAAATAGTTTGTCAATGAAGTGAATACTATGTCTTGGATTCTTCCGGAATCAGCCACAATGGCCGCATCGTTAGGCTGGTCTTCTTAATAGCTAATTTGTTGCTAGATAATGACGCCTGGCTGTGTCACTTCATCTATCGCGCTGGTGCTGCCTGGCAGGTTGCCAGTTGGCAGATCGTCTGTTGATTGATGCACGCCTGTCGATTGCTGCACGAACGATATCAAGTCGCTGGTCAACCGATCCTTCGCCGTATAGAACAAGCCGTGCGGAGCGCCATCATAAGCAATGTACTCAGCGTGAGGAATGGCCTCGACTGTCCGTTCGGCCGATGCCTCAACGGGGACCACTTTATCCCCTGTTCCGTGAATGATGAGTGTGGGCACGTTGATTTTTGGCAAATCCTGACGGAAATCGGTTGCAGCGAAAGCATCAACGCAATCGAGCGTAGCCTTGTGCGACGCCTGATAGGTACGGGTAAAGTCGCCCTGCATGTGTGCCTCACTAGCGGGCTGGCTCAGGAGCGTGACACCATAGAACTGCTTGCTGAAATCCTGCAGGAAGGCAGCGCGATCCTCGTTGATATTGTCTTTCATGTCATCAAATACCTTGTGACTCACGCCATCGGGATTGTCTTCTGCCTTGAGCATGTAAGGCGTCACGGCGCTGACGAAGGCCACTTTCGATACACGCGCACCACCGTGGCGGCTCATGTAGCGGGCTACTTCGCCACCGCCCATCGACATTCCCACCAGTGTGACATTCTGCAGATCAAGTGTGTCAAGCACCGCTTTCAGGTCGTCAGCAAAAGTGTCATAATCATAGCCATCAAATGGCTTGGAGGATTGTCCGAATCCCCGCCGATCATAGGCGATGACCCGCATGTTGTGTTTGGGGAGTTCGGCCAGCTGGTAGTCCCACATGGCGCTGCTTAGCGGCCATCCGTGAATAAGTACCACGGGATTGCCCGTTCCCAAGTCTTGATAAAAAAGTTTAATATCGTTGCCGTTGGCATCGGTTCCTGCTTTTATGAAATTCATAATTGTTAGGTTTATTGGGTAGAAAAAGTCTTTGTTACACCTTCAAAATCACAAACTCCATACCACTGCGGATTTGACTATTTTGGGCTATTGTTTTTGCAGTTTGCAGAGAATAATTTCCCCAAATCGAAACGTATTGGGAAATACACATGAATATGGAAGCAAATTATTGGGACAACCGCTACACTCGGCACGAGACGGGATGGGACCTGGGCACGGTCTCGCCGCCCCTGAAAAAGTACTTCGACGGGCTGACAGACAGATCGATACGAATTTTGATTCCTGGCGGCGGCAATAGCTATGAAGCTGAGTACCTGATGAGGCAGGGATTCACCGATGTCACAGTGGTGGATATTTCGGCGGTGCTTGTCGAACGGCTATCAGTGAAGTTTTCATCTTATACGGAAAACGGTCTGCATCTAATCCACGAGGATTTCTTCCTGCATGCGGGACAGTATGACCTGATCGTAGAGCAGACCTTCTTCTGTGCCCTCGATCCGGTTTTGCGTCCTGAGTACGTCCGGCAGATGAACGGGTTGTTGGTGGAAGGGGGAAAATTAGTCGGCGTCCTGTTTGACCGCGACTTTCCGGGTGGCCCGCCATACGGCGGCAGCCGGGCAGAGTACCAGGCTCTGCTGGAAACTGAATTCGAGGTATTGGTTTTAGAGCCCTGCTACAATTCCATTCAGCCCCGTGCCGGAAGCGAAGCATTCCTGATCGCACAAAAAAAACGCCGGTAGCCCTTTGAAGACAACCGGCGTTAGCGTTGAATTACGCAAAGTACCTTTTCAAAGAAACACTTTGAGCGGTACCAAGAGGTAGGAGAGTACATTGTCGGTCAAAGAAATCAGACTGGCGTTAGCGGGTAGCGCACTTTTAGCTCCCGAAGAGAATACCGACACGAGTGTTTCGGTCAGCACTTCACCGCCAACCGTCACGATGCGCACTACCCAGCGGGCAATATGCTGCGAGATGGACACTGCGGCGATTGCAGGTTTCAAAGTAGCTTCCTCTTCCGCCGACTCAGTGGCCGCCGGGTGGGTGGTTGGCTTTACTACAGTTGGCTTTTTGACTAGCTGCAGCGATGAGCTTTTTGCTTGATTGTTTACGCAGCAAGCACTTTTTTCCTTAGCATTGAGCATTTTCTGTGCCACCAGCATGTTATGTGAAAATCCGGTGGCATTGGCCTGCCAACTCACTAAGAACAATACGGTCAATAGTTTAAGAGCTTTCATGGCAATTTCAGTTAGAGCGTTGAAGGGAGAGGTTTTTCATTGATAAGGCAAATATAGGAAATTAATTGGGTATTATGCAATACATAGTACCTTGTTTCCTAAAATATTTTTCAATTTTCCAGTTTCAAACGCTCCGATCATGTCCTGGCTGAGGATTGAATGAAGGTGAGAGCTTGTCCGTTGAACGTATGGATGGTAAGATCAGCGAAAAGGTTGCACGTGTCAATAAATTTTACCTGAATTGGGAGTTTTCGTTGATGAACTGCCTGAAAATAGCGATCAACAGAAACCGGGCCGGCGTTCTTTATCGTGAAAATGTCAACCGCTGGCCTTTGACCATTTCGTTAAAGCTTCCCTTCTCGTACGCTAAATGGCCGGAAACAAAAGTGTGCGTAACGCGCGAATGAAAGCGGGTACTTTCGAAAGGCGACCAACCGCACTTGGAGAAAATAGTATCCGGTTGGACTGCGGTCATCTGTTTCAGATCCACCAGTACGAGGTCGGCATGGTAGCCTTCGCGAATATAGCCACGCTCCTGTATCTGAAAGCAGTCGGCCACGGCGTGGCTGGTTTTTTCCACTACCCTTTCCAGCGAAATTTTTCCCTGAGGCACAAATTCCAGCATCACGTTTAATGAATGCTGCACGAGCGGCAGACCCGAAGGTGCCTGCCAGTACGGTTGCGCTTTTTCGGCGGCGGTATGCGGGGCATGGTCGGTGGCAACGACGTCGATGCGGTCGTCGAGCAGGGCCTGCAGTATTTGTTGCTTGTTAGGCTCGGCTTTAATGGCCGGATTGCATTTAATCTTGGTTCCCCAGGCCCGATAGTCTCCGGCGTCGAACCAGAGGTGATGAACGCAGGCTTCGGCGGTAATTAGCTTGGGAGTGCCGTCAGCCAGGAGAATTTGCCCGTTTACACGATGGCCGATGTCGAACAGGCCCGTTTCTTCACCCGTTGAGATATGAAGTATGTGCAGCCGGGTACCTTTTCGGGTGGCGAGCTCTACCGCAAAGCCGGAGGATTTGAGACACGCGTCCTCGTTGCGCACGATGGCGTGGATATCGTAGGGTACGTCGTCGCCGTATTTCTCTCTGAAGAATTCCATCCGCTGCCGAACGGTAGGCTCATCCTCGCAGTGCGTGGCGATCAGGCAGGGCGCATCGGCGAAGAGTTTTTCCAGAACCTGCGGTGCATCCACCAACATATTGCCCGTGGACGACCCCATGAACACCTTGATGCCACATACACGCTGTGGATCGGTGCGCATCACTTCGTCGTAGTTATCGTTGGACGCTCCCATGTAAAAGGAGTAGTTGGCTAGTGAGGTATCCGCCGCGATCTGGTATTTGTCCTCCAAAAGCTCTTGCGTAAGGGCGTTAGGTACCGTGTTGGGCATCTCCATGAACGTCGTTGTACCGCCCGCCACCGCGGCGCGGGCCTCGGTGGCGATCGTGGCCTTGTGCGTCAGGCCAGGCTCCCGGAAATGTACTTGGTCGTCAATCAGGCCAGGCAGCAGATGTTGACCTGCTGCATCAATCACGCGGTCTGCTGATAGATGCTGCAAATCGCTGCCAATGCGGGAAATGCGCCCATTTTCAATCAGCACATCGGCTTCAAGGCAAGTGCCTTCGTTAACGAGAAGAGTGTTGAGCAGGAGCGTTGAGTTCATCGAAACGGATAAGTGAAGGTGATTGTGTAAAAGTACGATTTAGCCAATTTTTTTGAAACCATATTTTGATATTGGTTTCTTTTTTGCTTACTAGTAGGGTGTCAGGAAGTGGCTCGATTGTTTTACAATCAAGTTATTTTAAAAATAAGACTACTTTTGGAACCAAATTTTGTTTCACTTAACCTAACTATTTAGTATGAAAGCGCTCGGAATCGTCCTCGCTATTATCGGCATTGGTATGTTGATTTTCAACGGATTCAACTATACCAAAAAAGAAAAAGTGGTAGATATTGGTCCTGTTGAGATCAATGCCGACAAACAAAAATCAGTCGGCTGGCCAACTTACGCCGGGGCCATCGTACTCGTTGCGGGTATCGGTCTGGTGATTTTGGATCGGAAAAAATAAGCAAAAAGGAGCGAGCCACACGACTCGCTCCTTTTTGTTTATCCATTTTGCGCTAAGGCGAATTCCTTGGCAAAGTAAGTCAGGATCGCTTTCGCACCGGCCCGACGGATGCTCATCAGGCTCTCGAGCATAGCGCGTTCTCCCTCAATCCAGCCGTTTTGAGCGGCAGCCTTGATCATGGCATATTCACCCGACACGTTGTAGGCCGCAACAGGAATATCAAAATTATCGTGCAGCAATTTAATGATGTCGAGGTACGGAATAGCCGGTTTTACCATCAGGAAGTCCGCGCCTTCGTCAAAATCGAGTTGTGCTTCCACCAGGGCCTCCCGTGCATTGGCCGGACTCATCTGGTAGGTTTTTTTGTCACCAAATCTCGGCGCTGAATCAAGTGCATCCCGGAACGGGCCGTAGAATGCACTGGCGTATTTGGCAGTGTAGGACATGATGCTTACGTTCGTATAGCCCTCAGCGTCGAGCAATCCGCGGACATAGCCCACTCGTCCGTCCATCATGTCGCTGGGGCCCAGAATGTCTGCTCCCGCTTTTGCCTGTGCCAGGGCCATCTTGCCCAGAATCTCCACCGAAATATCATTCACAATTTCGCCGTTTTCCACGTACCCATCGTGACCGTCGCTGCTGTACGGGTCCATGGCGATGTCGGTCATCAGGGTCAAATCAGGGAACTTGTTCTTGATTTCATTTAGCGCATTTAAATACAGCGTGCCTTCACGATAGGATTCGGTGCCGCGCTTGTCCTTTTTTTCTTCGGGGTAGTTGGGGAAAAGACAAATGGCTTGAATACCCAAGTCGGTAACTTCCCGGATTTCTTCCAGCAAAGTATCCAGCGAAAACCGGTAGATGCCGGGCATGGACTTCACTTCGCTTTTCACGTTGGAGCCTTCCAGCACGAACATGGGAAAAATCAGATTTGACAGTGAAAGGGTCGTTTCCTGAGTCATTTCGCGAATGGCGGCAGTGCGGCGGTTGCGGCGCGGGCGGCGTGGGAGGTGTAGCATGGTGGGAGCTTTCTTTTGGTTAAAAGGTCAAAGGGTCAAACGGTCCAAGGGGTTTAACTAAATTTCTGAATAGACTATGCGATTAGTGTTTGCGGACTTTAATAAGGTTCTGAATCATGGAGGATAGTTTTTTTGCTTTGTTGACTAGTTCCCCAGCTTGGGGTTTTTGCAGGTGTTCTAATTCCGCTGCCAAATAAAGTTGGGTTCTGACTTCGCCACACGAGCCTTTGGCAATGAATAAATACTGAACAAATTCCTTATCTGTTTGCCGCTCGAAACCTTCGGCAATATTCGATGGGATAGAAACTGCCGCCCTTTGGATTTGATCTCTGAAGCCAAAATCACGGCATTCCTTCATGGATTTATATACCTCGATACAGAGTTCCATTCCCTGTTTCCAAACAATCAAATCTTCAAAAGACTGATATTTCTTTTCATCCATAGTCAGTTGATTTTTGATTGCGTGTCTCTCTAACCGTTTGACCCTTTAACCCTTTAACCCTTTAACCTAAAATTTGTATAGCCTGATCTAAATCTTCGATCAAATCGTCGGCATCTTCAATACCTACACTAAGCCGAATCAGCGTGTCCTTCAACCCTGCCTTCAGACGTTCTTCTTTGGGAATACTGGCGTGGGTCATGCTGGCGGGATGGGTACAGAGGGATTCGACGCCCCCCAGTGATTCGCCCAGCGAGAAAACTTCCAGGCTTTCCATCACCTTTATGGCTTCGGCGTAGTCGTCGCCTTTCAGCTCGAAGGAAACCATGCCGCCGTAGTTGCGCATCTGGCGGGTGGCGAGGTCGTGCGTGGCGTGGCTGCTCAGGCCAGGATAAAACACTTTGCCGACTTTCGGGTGTGCTTCCAGCCATTGGGCAACTTTGGTCGCGTTTTCGCAGTGCCGCTGCATCCTGATGTGCAGGGTTTTCAAGCCTCGAAGTACCAGAAAGCAATCCTGTGGCCCCGGTACTGCGCCGCTGGCATTCTGAATAAAAGCCAATTGCGCGGCCAGATCGTCGTCGTTCAAGACCAGCGCTCCCATGACCGTATCAGAATGCCCGCCAAGGTACTTTGTCACGGAGTGCATCACGACATCGGCCCCCATATCCAGCGGATTTTGCAGGTAAGGCGTGGCGAAGGTATTGTCCACTACAGTCATGATCTTTTTTTCCTGAGCCAATTTTACCACCGCTTCGATATCGATAATTTTCAATAGCGGATTGGTCGGTGTCTCGATCCAGATCATTTTGGTGTTTGCCGTGATTGCCTCGCGGACATTGGCCGCGTCGGTCATGTCCACAAACCGGAATTTCAATCCGAACGGCTCAAAGACTTTCCGCATGATCCGGTAAGTACCCCCGTACAAATCGTTGGTGGAGATAATCTCGTCGCCGGGACGGAACAACTTCAAAACGGCGTCGGTAGCAGCCAGGCCCGAAGCATAGCAAATGCCGTGCTTCCCATTTTCCAGCGCGGCCAGCGCATTCTGCAAGGCCGTACGTGTAGGATTGTGGGTGCGTGAGTATTCGTAGCCCTTGTGCTTGCCGGGGCTTTCCTGCACGTAGGTAGAAGTCTGGTATATGGGCGTCATGATCGCGCCCGTAGTAGGATCAGGCTCGACGCCCGCGTGGATGGCTTTAGTAGCGAATTTCATTTTTCAATATCAGCGCGACAAAGTCGCATTATTTTCAGGATGACGAATATAGTATAGTAGCAAAAACCGATTTGCCTTTAATCGTTCAACAAACCCGACGGCTTCGTTACCTTTATGCCAAAATTACGAAAAGACCCTTGGCGAACCCAATTTTCAAGAAATACCCGCTTCCGCTGGTGTTGAGTACGGTGCTGGCGATCATGCCGCTGCTAACCAGTTCGCTGCTGACCGCCTGGGCGGTCGGCTACGAAGAGTTCTGGGCAGGATTATCCCTGACCCAATGGATTCTTATTACGCTGGGTTTGTCCTTTGCTTCCGCCCTTGCCCTTACACCGCCCACATTCCTGGCCTTGGTCTACGGTTATTTTCTGGGTTGGATTGGCTTGCCGTTGCTCTTCCTGCTTAACCTTGCTGCGATCGGAATCGTTTTTTTTATGGGCAAAAAACTGATTCCTCTTTCATTTTTACCCCAGATTCAGGCGGCCTATCCGGCGGCGGCCAAACTACTGCTACGCTTTCACGAAGATCCGGTACGGCTGATTTTCTTTACAAAACTTTCGCCCGCACTGCCCTTTGCCATTACCAACCTGATCTTTACCCTGGCCGGAGCACGACTACCCCAAATGCTATTGGGTGGTGCCCTTGGTATGATTCCGCGCACGATGCTGGCGATGTGGATTGGCACCCAGGCTAAGGAAATCAGGTACTTGCTGGAACATCCCAACGAAGGGATCGGAACGAAGCTGCTCGTGGTGGCTCTGGTTATCCTTTCTACCGTCGGGATTCTGTGGTTTTTCAAGAGAAAATAGAGAAGGTGCGTATGGTCTAGGTTTTAGTTTTATCATATATTTGATATGTATGATAAAATTCCTTTAATTTGGTCTTCTGTATATCAAATTTCTCTACCTAAACCCTTACCCATTATGCCCAAAGCCAACATTTACCTTAATTTCGATGGTACCGCCGAGGAAGCGTTTAAGTTCTATCAATCTGTTTTCGGCGGTGAATTTGCCATGCTCCAGCGCTTCAGCGAGATACCGGACGCTGACAAAATTCCCGACGATGCTCGCGACAGAATTATGCATATTGCGCTGCCGCTTTCTCCCGATGATGTACTCATGGGCTCGGATATTATGGAAGGTATGGGAGAACCGCTTAAGGTCGGCACAAATTTCTCAATTTCGCTCAGCACCGAGAGTAAGGAAGAAGCCGATCGCCTTTTTGCCGGCCTATCCACCGGAGGAAAGGCCGATATGCCTATGCAGGATACTTTCTGGGGCTCCTATTTTGGCATGCTTACCGATACGTTTGGAATTCAGTGGATGGTGAGCTACGACGCGAATTATCAGTGAGAGGTAGTTTTTGCTGGATTACCCTCAAATCCCGGCCACGACGTGGCCGGGATTTTTTGATGGATGGCTAGCCAGATTTTTAGTCCCTTAGAATAACCTGGCTTACTTAACGTTTCAAATAATGTCCAGAATCTGCCTGAGCGATCCAGTCATCCGGGCAATCAGCACCCTTAACAAATAATTCACCCGAAAGCCGTTCCAGCGTCCTATATTAGGGGCAAAAATTAATGCAAATGAAGAAAACTCCCCTCGCGTTCTTATTCAGTATTATCCCTCTGACTCTACTCTTCCTGTTGCAAAGTTGCGGCGGCGACAAGGGCTACGATTTCGACACCTTTCAGGAACAGTCCCTGGATTTTGCCAAAAACGATCAGCGCATCGACCAGCAAGAGTACGAAACTCTGGTAGTCGGCATCGGAAACTCGGACGACCGACGATTTCAATCCCTCAAAACCGAGGGCGGTGAAGTGGACCACGCCAAAGTGGCCGCTTACCTTAAAAAGTACTTCGACGCCAAAGGAACGAACGTTGCTCTCACTGACATCTGGCAACCCGGCGCGGGAACTTCCGATGCGGGTAGTTTCAATGTCAGCGTGTTTCTGGAAAACTCGGCCAGCATGGACGGCTACGTCGATGCCAACTCGACAGCTTTTAAAGCGACGATGCTCGACCTGCTGACGAATCTTGAAAACTACCCGGCTACCGACACCCTGAACCTCAACTACATCAACTCGACCATTATACCAGTCAAGGCGGCGGCTTCCAAAACGGACGTTTCTGACTTTTATCAAAATCTTAATCGCGGTAATTTCAAGTCGCAGGGCGGTAAGCGGGGTAGTTCGGACATCGGTGAAATTCTGAGCCAGATTCTCAATCAGCAGAAATCAGACGAGCTTTCGGTCTTGATTTCCGACTTTGTTTTTTCGCCCGGCGGAAAAGACGCAGTGCGGTACCTGGAAGGCCAACGCTCCCAGATTCGTAGCGAATTCGTCGCTGCCCTTCGAAATAATCCAAGCTTGTCGGTAGCCATCATGCAAGGTCAGGCGCAGTTCGAGGGTACTTATTACGACCGCAACGACAAGCCGCACGCCAGCTTTGCCGCTGAGCGGCCTTACTACGTATGGCTGATCGGCACCGCCGCGCAGATTCAAAGCGTGGTGGATTCCAAAATTTTAGCTCAAACCCGGAATGGATTCTCGAACGCTTTGGTCATTCAGCCCGCCGGTAATGCCAGCCAGCCACCGTTCAAAATCCAGTATCGTCCCCGCATTGGCGAGTTTGATTCAAAATCATTGGCGCAGGGCATCATTTCCGACGCTCAGGCGGCCCGTGACGACCGCAACAAAGGCGTTTTCGAGTTCAATGTAGCGGTGAATTTTTCGCAAAGCATGCAGGATGCCGGGTACTTTCTGGATAGCACCAATTACAAAATAAACGACCCAAATTACAGTCTGAAAGCAAAGCCCATTACCGACCAGAATGACGTGTCGCTGCGCGGCTTCACCCATTTACTGACTTTGCGAACTACCGATTTGAAGGAAGAAAAACTACAAATCGACGTCGTTGGCAAAGTACCTGGCTGGGTGTACGCTTCTTCGAGCGAAGACGACACTCAAATTGAAACCGCCGCCGACGAAGCCACTAAGACATTCGGTTTCAGTTATTTGGTGGAAGGCGTGAGCGACGCCTTTTATCCGCGCTCCCAGGCAAACCCTCTGTACACTATCCCTCTAACCATTAAAAGATAAACGCCATGCAAGAAGTATTTGCCAAGATGTACGAGTGGTTTGGCCTGATTCCTTTCTTTTCCAAGGACATGGGCGATCATTTGCGCGGCTTCGATGTCACCTGTACCGACTACATCGCCACGCCCTGGTTCAGTTACATCGGCTGGATTATGGTCGTCACCACAGTTTTTACATTCGCGCTGCAGTACTACATTGTCGACAGTTCGCGCTATAACAAAGCCAGGCACTGGTGGTTTTTTGCGCTCGGGCTGGTATTGCTGAATTTCCTGGTTGCCTTTGCCATTCCCTATAACGACATTCAAGACAGCAACTTCTGTAACCAGCTGAAATTGAATGTCTCGGATTGTGTCGGCTTCGGCTTTTCCAACGCCCTATGGAGTTTGATTTTGTTAGTTATCATCAGCAGTATTCCGGTGTTCCGGTCAGGAAGTACCAATTGCCGGCACACGACTTTCTGGAAACCGTAATAAATAATGATGAGTGATGAAGGATGAATGGTTAAAATCTTAGCTAATGGAAGATAAGAATGTCATTCGTAGAAAATCCTTTGATTTTGCAGTACGGATAGTGAAGCTATGCCAATTTGTTAGCAAAAATCATCATGAGATTGTCCTAACCAGGCAATTACTTAAATCAGGTACATCAATTGGAGCCAATGTAAGGGAGTCAACTAATGCAGAATCCGGGGCTGATTTTATTCACAAGTTTGGAATCGCCCAAAAAGAATGTGATGAAACACTCTATTGGCTTGAACTTATGAAAGCAACAGGGTACCTCACTGAAAACGAGTTCGACTCGGTAATAAAAGATTGCAATGAACTGATGAAAATCATCAGGAGTATAATCTTGACAAGAAAAGCCAATTTAAAAAACGAAAGGGTGATAAAAACCTAAAATTCATCCTTCATCACTCATAATTCATCATTAAAAAAATGGCTCGCTTATTCGTATTTGCTATTGGCGGTACTGGTTCCAGGGTACTCAAATCCCTGACCATGCTGCTGGCTTCGGGCGTGAAACCAAATTCCGCGACGGAATTTGAAATCGTCCCCATTATCATCGACCCTCACAAGTCCAACGAGGACTTAAAGCGTACCGCGCGGATGCTGGAAAACTACCAGGCCATCGCCGAGCGGGCGGGCGCGGACAGCGGCTTTTTCGGCACGCGCATCACGACGCTCGACAAGTTGGTGACCTCCCAAAACCGCCTTTCGGGTAGTTTTACCTTTAATCTGCAACAGGTCGCCAATACCCAATTCAAGGATTACATCGACTTCGCCCAACTCAGCGAACCCAACCGGGCGCTGGCCGATATTTTGTTTTCGGGCAAGTCGATCAACAAGCGCGACGAGGAAGTGAACCTGCTGGATGTCGAAATGGACATCGGTTTTGTGGGCAACCCCAACATCGGCAGCGTGGTGCTGAATCAGTTTAAGGATTCGGAGGAGTTCAAGGAGGTGGCGTCCAACTTCAACGCCGACGACCGGATTTTTATCATTAGTTCCATCTTTGGTGGCACGGGGGCGGCAGGTTTTCCGACAATCCTGAAAAATATCCGCGACGCGATGAACAACCGCAACATCGACGGCAAGGGGTTTTTGCAAAATGCCAAGATTGGGGCGATTTCGGTACTTCCCTATTTTAATATTGAAAAAGACCCTAATAGCCCGATTCAGAAATCGGACTTTATTGCAAAAACCAAAGCCGCGCTCTACTATTACAAGGACAATGTAACGGGTAACAATTCGGTGAACGCGCTGTACTACATTAACGACGACTACAGCGGCAAGCCCTACAAAAACGACGCGGGCAACGAAGGCCAGAAAAACGACGCCCACTTCATTGAAATGGTCTCGGCCCTGGCCGTTATCGACTTTCTGGAAATGCCCGACCGCGATCTGGAATCGGCGGGTGGCAAGGCGGTGAAACCGATTTATAAGGAATTTGGTATGAAGAATGATTCGCCGGATTTTAAATTTTCGGACTTTGAGGACAACACCGAATACAAAATCAGCCTGCGGCTTTCGCAGCTTGCTTTGTTCAAGAAGTTCCTTGATGAACGCCTGAACGAATCCATCGAAAAGCAGGCATGGAGCAACGACGCGCCTACTATCGACCGCGCTTTTCTTAGCGATTCTTTCTATCGTACCAACCTCTCTGAATTCATGACCGCCTTTGGAAACTGGCTGAAAGAAATGTCGAGCAATCGGCGCGGTTTCACACCTTTTAACCTCAACAGTACCATTGACTCCCTGGTCGTGGACAAGACCGTAAAGTCAGGCTGGTTTGAAAAAAAGGTCGATTACGCGTACTTCGACGACGGTCTGAGCAAACAATCCAAGGGCAAGACTTTCCCTTCGGCAGAGCAAAAAATAGTCAAGTTGTTTTTCGACACCACCGAAGAAATCCTGACCGAGAAATTCGGGTTTAAGAAATAATATTATGAGCAAAATATTCGGCCATACCAACCGGGGCGGCAAAGATTGGTTCTCTTCCGATGCCTACTCCGACAAAGAAATAGAGTCCATCAAAGATCCCGAAGGGGGTAGCGGCGAGACGCTCTCACCCGCCATTCCAAGTCCGTTCGCGCGGATCGATTTGGCCAAGACTGCTTTCCGCAATATCAACAAAACGCCCGAACTGAAAGCCTATAATAGTAACGGGAACGTGCTGGCGGGACGTACGGACGAAAAGCTGGTGTCGGACACGCTGGATCTGGCCGAAATGCTTTTCAATAGTGATAGCCTACGGGAGAATTTGCGTGTCATTGTCTGGGATAAAGACGCGGAAATCGCGAAGATGAAAGCTTCGTCCGACGCGCACCGCCGCCTGGCCGAAACGCTGGAACTGTACCTGCAACAGGACAAGGAATCGTACAATTTTGACTTACTGCGGCGGCTGTATATTCTGGAATTCAACCACAAGATTATCGGTTGCACTTCTCCTGCCACGCTGTTTTTTCCTACCGCTAACGACCTCACACACGCTCAGATCAAACTCACGAAAAACGACGTGTTGTTCGATCACAACTACATACCGCTGTATGAGCGCGAGGTGGATTTTCAGAAGTACTTCCATCACCTGTTTCGGGCTAATCCGCTGCTGGCCAGTCGGATGAAAGTCGTAAGCGATTATCTGGACAAAAACCTGGCGATTCTCGATCGCAAAAATCACGCGCTTTACGAGGAAATCAATAAGCTGAATCCCGCCGATTTTTTGATAAACTATTCGGAATTGGATTCAGGGAAGGCGGGCGACATCATTGAAGTACTGGGCGTGCCGCTGCGCAAACGTAAGAAGGAAGATATCCTGGGATCGATTGCGGAAAGCGATTTTCGGATCAATGCCTCAAAAACGCCGACCGGACAGACGCCGCTGGTGCTGCAAAATAACTTCAACAAGCGGCTGCGCTACGTTAACGATAACTGGGACCACACCGTAGAAGTACCCTATGCCGATGAGGCTGCACTGGAAAAACGCAGCTTGCCCGGCGCCCGGATTCAGTACCCGTATCTTACGGTCAGTGATTTCCTGGAACCGTACCTGATCCGGCTTGTTTATCCGATCAACAAGGAAAAATTCTTTGACGGCAATGTGAACGCCGAAGTCGGTGACGATTCCAAGGGCTTTCTGCTGCCGCTCAAAAAACAATTCTTCGACTACTTCACACCCAACGATTTGCTGGGGGGCGGGCCGGGCAAGCCCGGCCTCGAGATGACGCAGGGCGTGGCGGGCAGCGTGCGGGTTACGCTGCGGATTCCGATCATGAAGGAGGGTGAGTACATCGCCTTCGAGCGGACCTACTACCAGTCGCTGGAACACCAGATCACGAAGCCCGACGAGGCCGATAATAAAGGCGTGGTCGTGGAGCAGCAGGTAGGACTGACGCTCTTCCCGTTTGTCAAAACCAATCTGCCGGACGTCGCTTCGCCTTATCGGGTGCAGGTGATCGACCGGAATGTGGCGGGCGTGTTCAAGAATTCGGACTATGCGTTGCAATTCTTCAATCAGCGTGCCAACGTGCCGATTTCGATTGTCAACGAAGAAACGGCCGGCTCTGGCAAGCCTCGAAAGCGTACCCGCAAGCAGGCCGCTGATGCTACCACGCAGTACTACGTATTGGACAAGGAGTTCGACTATATCTACGTGCAGGATACGGGACAAACCGACATGGGCGGGATCGTTATTCCCAAATGGCCGCACTTCCAGAACGGTAACACGGTTTTCACCTTCGCTCTGGATTTTGGAACTACCAATACCCACATCGAATACAAAGCCGGAGCATCGGCTCCGAAGGCTTTCGATATTACGGTAGAGGACATGCAAATCGCTACGCTATTCGACTCGGCCAAAACGAGCGAGGATTTTGGCGGGTCCGGCGCGATTGCCATCCGCGAATTCGTGGACTACGAGTTCCTGCCTGAGCAACTGGGCGGTAGTAATCGTTTCAAATTTCCGACGCGGACGGTTTCCGGCGAGGGCAAAGACCTGGATTTGAACAAGGAAACCAATAGCCTGGCCGACTTCAACATCCCGTTTACGTACGAGAAAACGCACGACGGCGTCAACGAAATCAAGTCGAACCTGAAATGGGCCAAGGTGGAGCCCGGCAACACCAAGCGGATTCGGGCCTATTTTGAGACATTGCTCTTGCTGATGCGAAACAAGGTACTTCGTAACGGCGGCAACCTGACCGAGACGAAGTTGGTTTGGTTTTATCCGAGCAGCATGACCAACAACCGGAAAGACAGCCTGGAAGGTTTGATCAGGGATTTGTACCAAAAGTACTTCAACGCCACCAATCCGCCAATCGGCATCAGCGAGTCGCTTGCGCCCTTTTATTACTACAAAAACACGGGTCAGTTACCTGGTGGTACTTTTTCGCCCGTGGTGTCGATC
Organism: Persicitalea jodogahamensis; assembly: GCF_014651615.1. GTDB lineage: Bacteria > Bacteroidota > Bacteroidia > Cytophagales > Spirosomataceae > Persicitalea > Persicitalea jodogahamensis. The sequence goes on from NZ_BMXF01000002.1 coordinate 68,436, forward strand.
GATATTGGCGGCGGTACCACGGACGTGGTCGTTTTCAAGTCGAGCCGACCCATTTTGCTATCGTCGTTCAAGTTTGCGGCCAACGCCATTTTTGGTGACGGTTTCTACGAATTCGGGGCAACTTCCAACGGACTGATCAAGAAATACGCCGCGCATTACGAGAATTTGTTGAGCGCCAACAAGCAGTACGATTTGATGAAAGTCCTCGATTCGATCAAGGACAAAAACAAGTCCGAGGATATCATTGCTTTCCTCTTTTCGCTCGAGAAAAACTACCGCATTCGGGATGCCAATATGTTTTCATTCAACGCTTTGTTGGCTGAGGACAACGACTACAAAATTATCTTTTTGTACTTCTACTCCGCCATCATCTACCACGTGGCGCAGTTGATGAAAACGAAACTACCGGATACCGATTTGCCCAAGAATATTGTCTTCAGCGGAACGGGTTCCAAGATTCTGAGCATCATCACCCGCAACCAGCGTACGCTTTCAGAATTTTCCGAACTCATATTTGCGGCAGTATTTGAAAAAGAATTTGGCACGGAAGATCTGGTGATCAAAGCTGAAAAGGATATTCCGAAGGAGCTAACCTGCAAAGGTGGCCTGATGACCGATCCCGAAGATCTGGACATCAATATCAAGAAAATAAAGGCCATTCTGACGGGGCTGGAAGACGAATCGATCACCCGCCTTCGCTATTCGGATTTGACCAACGAAGTGCAGACGGAAATCACGGATTACGTGGCTGATTTCAACCGGATATTTCTTGATCTGGACAAGAAAATGAGTTTCTCGGACAACTTCGGCGTTTCGTACAGCGCGTTGGAAATATTCAAGAATGGTCTGAACCGGCACTTGCGGGATTATCTGGCCGAGGGGTTGGAGTACACCAAGAAGATGGACGAAGTACGTTCGGACGAAAAAGAAATCGAAGAAACCCTGTTCTTCTACCCGATCATCGGTGCCATCAATCATTTGTCGAAGCAGTTGGGAGAAGTAACGCCTGTGAATAGTTGACTGCGTTTGTTACCTGCCTAGATACGAATCCAGAAAACTCAGTTAGTTAGACTTAGTGATGAATACATTCAGTAATTCGAGAGATAGAGAAATAGCACAGCTCCGGAAGGAAGTCAACGAACTCAAAAGTGAGCTCGGAAAGCTCACGGAGGCATTCAAGATAATCCGGGGAAAAGTGCTGGGGGCTGATGTCCCTATGGAAATAACCAAGTCGAGTGCCGATGAACAAGCGGTGAAGCCAACGACAAACCAGGTTTCTTATTCAAAACCACAGGAAGTCATCCATACCTTCTATTTGTCCACACCCAATGCCGACGGTAGCTTCAATAACAGCTCAGCCAACGCTTCTTACAAGGAAGGTGCATCCATTTATAAATTTCAAAATATAAAAGGCAACCAGGCCAAATTCAAGATCGACGAACATGAAGCGTCGGTGCGATTGGCGTTGGCGTATCCTGATAAAAACATTGACCCGGTCTGTGACGCCTCAAACGCCTTCGACCCCAAAGCCCGGAAAATATATACCGAAGAAAATGGAATTGCTGAACTCGTCGGTGACCGATGGAAGGTAATTACCAAAGCCCGCATCCGGTATGAAAGTTGAAATATTCGAAGTATTCCTGATCGGGATCATCATTTTCATCCAATTCGTCGTCTTTTTCCGTACCCGTCGTCAGATCCGTATTTTCCGAAATATCATTCCTAAAACGGAGGAATTGAGCGTGGCGAAAATTCGTCTCTTTCTGGTGGATTTGGAGAGATTCTCACCGCGGGTCATTCTGGAAAACATCGGGAAGTTTCAGGGAAAATATCAGGGGGCATCGGGGATTCACTTAGAGGCTGCGGATTCCGGCGAACCAGAAACCGCGCATCCTACGGCCAGTTTGTTTGAGGATGACGAAAGCCAATCGCAGGGAAATTCGCTGCCCAAGACCCAAATAAACATTATAGATAGTAAGGCCGAGGCGAACCCGATTTTCACCAACATTCTCTTTTCACTCAACAACTACCTCATCCGTAACCGGGGTGCGTCGTCCGATTTTAGCTTGATAAAGGACATCGTGGAGCGGAACGTCAGCGCGGTGGAGGAAGATATTAACCTGTCCATCAGCGTGCCGTTGTACCTGGGTTTGATGGGTACCATGCTGGGCATAGTCATCGGGCTTTTCAGTATGCCGGATATGGCAGGCGTGATAGATACCGAAACCAACAATCTGCTACTGAACGACGGCATTTCATCATTAATTGGTGGAGTGAAAATTGCGATGATTGCCAGCTTTACGGGCCTGGCGCTCACCATTATCAACTCGGGCGGTTCATTCAAAGGGTCGCGTACGCTGGTGGAAGCGCGGAAGAACGAGTTCTACACGTTTGTGCAGGTGGAACTACTACCAATCATCAACCAGGGATTGGCGGCGACGCTGGAATCTTTGCAGCGCAACCTGATGAAATTCAACGGCGAGTTTACCGCTAACCTGAAAGACCTGTCGGGCATTTTTGCCTCCAACACCAAGACCGTGTTGGCGCAGCGGGATTTGCTGGATTCCATTGACAAGATGAAGGTATCGGAAATGACCCAATACAACCTCACGGTACTGCAGCAGCTGGAGCAATCGGTGAAGCAGTTTGAAAAATTCAACGGCTCGATGATGAACGTCAATGCTTTCGTAACTAATTCGGAGCGCATCGTGGACCGCACCAATCAATTGCTGGAACGGACCGAGAATTTCAAATCCATCGCTGATAACCTGAACAACAAGCTTAGCCAAAGCCAGCAGCTCATGGAGTTTTTGCAGGCTCATTTTGCCAATTTGGAGCAGCACAAGTCTTTTACCGCCAACGCCGTAGCTGACGTAGGCCACGCCATTTCCGGCTCCTTCAAGGATTTGGAGCAGCACATCCTGAATTCCAGCGAGGCCGTGAAGCAGTTTACCGTAGACGAAACCGAATCGTTGCGCTTGGCGCTCTCGGGCAGCCAGAACAGCCTGCATAATTTGAAGCATCTGTCCACGATCACGCAGGAAGTTTCGCAGTTCAAAGACAGCTCGGCTTCGCAAAGTGAAAGTACCCGTCAGCGGCTCGACGAACTCAACAGCAAGATGGCCGCTTTGCTCGAATTGATGGCAAAGACGGAGAAAGACCGCGCTAACCGCAAGCTCGGCGCACGGTTTAAGCGCTTGATTTCTGGAAAATAACCGCGCATGAAATCCCAAAATTCCGGTTTTTTCTGGCCTAGTTTTGCCGATCTGATGACGAGTTTGTTCTTCATCATGCTGGTGCTTTACGTACTCACTTACCTGAAACTCACGAATCAGCAGCGCGCTACCCAGCAACAACTTAATAAAATCAAGGAAGTACAGGCGGCGGTAAAAGAGTTGCCCCGCAAGTACTTTGCTTACGACTCGGTGTACAAACGATTCTCGCTGGTGCAGAATATTCAGTTTGCCCAGAAGAGCGACGTCATACGGGGCAGCGATGTTCAGTACCTGGTCAACGTGGGGAAATCCATCAGTAACCTCATCGACACGCTGAAAACCAAGTACGCCGGACAGGACATCAAGTACGTGGTCATTATTGAAGGCATGGCCTCAAAAGATAATTATCCCGATAACTATACGCTCAGCTACAAGCGCGCGCTGGCAGTGCAAAATCTTTGGAACGCGCGCAACATCCGCTTTGATCAGACGATTTGTGAGATACAGGTGGCTGGTTCCGGGACGGGCGGCATCGGCCGGTTTCCGCGCTCCCAGGAAACCAGAAACCAGCGAATTCTGATTCAGATCGTGCCGAAAATCGGGGAGATCAGAGTGGAGTAGGAGGTGACGCTCAAAACTTCGGACATTTCGTCTTCTTCCGCTGCTGGGCAAAAAATCTGGTCGTGAGCACGTATTGCGCCTTCACGCTTAGAAAAATATAGGAGTCTTTTACTTCCGGATTGCCGCGAATAAAGCCTGGCTGCCGGGGAGCTTCGCCGATTTCGGGGCTGCGGTCGGAGAGCCGCCGGGCCAGATCACTGGGTAGTTGGTCGGGCTGGGGGTATACATTACTGGCGTCGTCGAGGTAGTCTGAATTCAGGAAGTTATTACAGAGTTCCAGGCCAAGACCCCAGCGGTCGGTGAGGCGGAACGTAGCACCAAGGCCCGCCACGATTAGCAATGGGGTCCGGGAGTACTTTACACCCTCGGTGGTTAGTGGCGGCAAGCTGTACCGGGTACCATCAAGTTGGGCTTTGGGATTAAGAAAAGTAGTTCCTACACCCCCGAAAAGGTAAGGGTTAACCTGCGCCTTCCGCGTAAAGCCAAACAGATCCCCTTGCGCTCCGACGTAAAAATCGGGATTGCGGGTGCGGAAGGAAAGGTTGTTGACGAAGTTACGAGAGTTCTTCTGGTCGGCTTGTAGCTGATAGTACCGCAATTCGCTGCGGAGGCTGAGGTGTTCGGAAAGGCGATACATACCGCCTAAGGCCAGATTGGGGCCTAGGCCCAAGTGTGCAAAATCTACACCGTCGCTCAAGTCGCCCTGATAGTAGGCCACGCCCGCCCCACCGATGAGCGTAATAAGTCCCTGCGGTGGAATGCCACTGCCCAGACCTTCTATGCGAATCTGTGCATGCAGATTTGGGCTGGTAGTTAGCCCGAAAAGTAGGAAAATAAAAAGGGGAAATATTCTGCTCATAGCCGGACGCACTGCTTTGCTTCTCAACGAAGCGGGCGTAAATATCATGCATCTGCGGCTAAAAAACGACGAAAGCCGGAAATTTTCCGGCTTTCGTCCTTAATCCAAGCTTTAATGAATTACGCAATTTCGATGCCTTGTCTCTGCACCTCTTTCAGAAAAGTGACATCGTCAAAGGCCCTTTCAATAAGTACTGGCTCGATCCGGTCGTCGATTTTTTTTCGCAGCTGCCACAGCAGCGGGCTCACCGAGAAATAGTCGCCTCTGACCCGGTCGACCACTACGGCGACGTCGATATTGCCCTCGCCGGAGTAGTTCTCGCTGGCAAAGGCACCATAGAGGTACACGCCTTCGAGCTGGAAGTGATCCTGCAGCAAAAGTCGATATGCTCTGACCTTGTCAATCGCCTCTCCCCGATTCATTTTCACAGTATATTTTGGAAACCGCATAAGTTCATCATGGAACTGGCCACCCGTATGTGGGTTTGACCTATAATCGCACATTCATACCTCATAAAGCGAGCTGCCGCTACGGGTTCTCGCCAGCACTATTTGCTCAATTCTCTCTCCGTACTGACCCTGCGCCCGAGCTACTGGAACGTACCTGGCTTACACTGCCTGAGTAGCGTATACTGCTCGCGCCGCTGGCGTCGGCTTGCAGGGCCGAACTGGCCACCACCGAAGCCCGGCTGGCTCCCGAAGCGTCTATATTTGCCTCCTTTACCGGGAAATCCTTGCCATCGAAAGTGGAGGCACCGGACATCTCGCCTTCCAGATTCTCCCCCCGGCCCGAAAGGGTTAGCCGCGAGGCTCCGGAAAGGTCCACCATTACTTTATCGGCCGAGAAGTCCATTTCGACGCGGGAAGCACCCGAAACGTCGATATCCATGCCGCGTCCGCCACGAAAGCCTTTTACTTTGGCATTGCAGGCTCCCGAGAAGTCCACGCCGTCGAGGTTGGGCATCGTGATTTCTACGCTGACGTTCTCGCGATTTTTCCGCCACGAACTATTCTTGTAGCCAATGTGGAGCTTGCCCCGGCTCACGCCGTATTCCAGATCGTCAAGGTCGTCCTCTTTGCCCGTTACCTCCACGCGGTAGCTGTTTCCCCGCTCGACGTTGATTTTGAAGGCACTCCCCAAATCGAGCTTGGAGAAATCCGAAACTTTCAGCGTACGGGTACGCTCAGGACCTTTGCTCTGCGAGGAACAGGAGGTGATGGTGAGTAAGATGAGGCAGAGGGTGAGTAGTTTTTTCATGAGTCGATTTATAGTGAAGTGAAGGTTAGGAGTTCCATTACCCAAGAGATGCACGAAGTAGTTTAAAAGTTGCTTCAGTCTCTAGTTTTTGCTATTGCTAATCTATTTTACTCGCGCCGACGGTCGTCTTGCTTATTCGCCTGACCTTACCCATCTCAGCTTTGCTGGCTCCGACGGCCCGTACGTCGGCTTCATCCATTTCCATTCCGCTGGCGTCCAGTTTACAGGCTCCGGTCAGGGATATTTTTGCCGTCCGGGCGCGGCCTGTCAGCGTAGTCTTCGAGGCACCCGTTGCTTCCAGTTCCAGGCGGTCGGCCCGGACGTCGAATTCGGATTCCACGGCCCCGGACAACTCGGCGTACAGGCGATCCAGGTTCTGGAAGCCCGAGATACGGGCTTTGCTGGCACCCGAAAGCTTTATATCCCGCAGATCAGGCATCGTGATTCGTAGTCCGAGACGTTTATCATTAATGTTGAAAATATTGGAATTATCTCTTTTCCTGACCAGAAGTTCGCCATCACGGACTGACACCGTGACCTTGTCCACATCGTCGCGGTCTCCATCTACGGACACCGCGTAGTTGTCGCCCCGCTGCAGGTCGATGGAATAAGCCCCGCCGACTTCCACCTTCTGGAAATCCCGGACGTCGAATTCTCTCACATAATCACCCCGCTCATCCAGTGACAACGCACCGAGGTCGTTCCCCCTATCGTCATTGTACTCTTCCTGGTCATTTTCGTCAAAATCTCTTTCTTTTCGGTACTTCTCGGGCAAATTCAGACATACCAGCCCGGAGTCGCGCCTGACGGCCCAGCGTAGTTTTCGCCAGTCTTCACGATCGCCGTTACGGTCGAGTTCGCTGTATTGATCCCTTATTTCCCAGTTGGAAATCTTGCGGTAAAAGAAGTTACGGGTCATCACAAATTCACGATCGTAGGGCATCAGCACCCGCAGCCGAACCTCCTGGTTGCGGTACTTGCCACCGGGCGCCAGTGTAGGTTCCTCGTCGAAGCGCAGAAGTGAGTCCTTTTGGATAATGCGGTAATTCAGGTCCATCGCGTTGCGGCGGGCGTCCTCTGTGGAGCGGCCCCGGGCCGTAATTTCCCTTTCGACCTGAATGCTATCCCCGGAGTAGCCTTCGATCATCAGGCGCACATCCCAATTGTTGCCGTTGTCTTCGTCATTGTCGTACTCATCCAGTAAGGGCGTACCGTTCACGGCGTACAGATCGGTTTGCTGTACCTCGCCCCGGCGGGCAAAATTCCGCTGATAGAGGGTGCCCGTTGTGGCCACACCGATAATGCCCACGACCCACAAGCCGGCCAGCGTGAGCCAGAGTGTGCCGCTCGCCACGCGGCGGTTCGCGATGAGGGTAAGTCCCAGTAACAGTACTACCAGAAAAGGAATGCCTACCAGCAGGGCGATGGAAAGTATGAGGGTGGAAGGTGCTTCGTTTAAAAGAAGCAGCGGCGGAATATCACTAAATGGGACCATGTCGCGCATCGTCATCCCTATGCTCCCGCCCACGATCAGGCCTAGTAGAGCGGCGGCGGCCACGGCCACCAGAACCGCCCCGATCACTATCCGCAGGACGGGACCGATCCCTTTCAGTAGTTTACCCAACCCACCTATAATAACGGCAATGGCACGGAACGGGAAGAGCAGCAGCCGGGTAAGTCCTGATTCGCCGGTGGTGGGCGATTCTTCCAGATTCAGACCACGCTTGATGTTGGTTTCGATATTGGAGAGTGTGATGGGCTCGCCCTGCATCTCCATTTTTTCGGTGAGGGTATGGGCCGAAGGCGAAATGATCCACAGCACGATATATATCAGGAAACCCGTACCGAACAGGAAGACGGACAGCACCCACAGGAAGCGTACCACACCGATGTCTACCCCAAAGTAAGAGGCTACTCCTGCCGCTACACCGCCAATGACTTTGCGGTCGGGATCGCGGTAAAACTTTTTAATGCTCTTGTCTTCTTCCAGCTCATTTGAACCGGGGAAAGCGATCCACATAGCGATATAAATCAGTACCGTCAGTCCGCTCAGCGAGCCTGCGACATCGTCGTCGCCGTTCATCATACCGCTGCCGATCGGAAAGCCGATCACGAGTACCAAAAAGGCCAGCCGCACCCACAATGGATCTACCGTAAAGTAGTGGGCGATGCCTGATGCCACCCCGCCAACCAGTTTACGACGCAGGTCGCGGTACAGGCGGCGCGGGGCCGATTCTTCACCCGCAAAAGTACCTTTAGGTGGAACGGTCTCGGCTTGGGGCGGATTAGTAGAGGAAGACTTGGCAGGCTCTGGTTGAGGATGGGTAGAAGCCGCCTGCAAGGGCTCGGTCAGCAGGTCTTCGGCCTGGTCGATGGCCTCGAAGTCCGCCACGGTACCCATCGCGGCGATAAGTTCGTCCACGTTTTCGAGCGAGATGACCTGCTTGGCTTCTGCTTTTTGCTTGGCGATGAAACGCTCGGCGATGCGGCCCTCGATGTCCGAAAGGATCTCCTTGCTGTCGGCGAAGGAAGAGAAGTACCGTTGCACCGAGCCGAGGTAGTCACGCAGCTTTTCGTAACCGTCTTCCTCTATATGGAAAACTACGCCGCCGATATTGATACTGATGGTCTTTTTCATGGGAGTGTTAATCGAATGTCTGGGGTAAACAGGATCGGGAAGTTTAGTTGGTGTCGGCGGTGGCCTCGGTTTTCTTGATAATCATCTGTACCGAGGCGGCCAAATCGAGCCAGGTTTCCTGCATGGCATCCAGGAACTGCTTTCCCTCGTCAGTCAGCACGTAATACTTGCGGGGTGGCCCCGACGACGATTCCACCCACTTGTAATCCAAAAGCCCGGCATTTTTGAGGCGGGTCAGCAGCGGATAAAGAGTACCTTCCACCACCATGATGCGGGCAGAGGTTAGCTCGTCGAGCATGTCGGAAGCGTACACCTCGCCGCGCGAAATGACGTGCAGAATGCAGAATTCCAGGATTCCCTTCCGCATCTGCACCTGGGCGTTTTCAACTTTCATAATGTTTCATGATTTTGGGTATGCTTGCGCACGGGGTTAATCCTACTTTCTTTATTTTTCTTGGCTAACAGATGCAAACGCTTTTTCACTTGCAACACGACAAAGGTATGGAAAGGTACTTTGCTATGCAAGGTACTTGGTATTTTTGATCGGCCGGATTATGATGAGTGGCGCGATAGCC
>NZ_BMXF01000002.1:77674-226263 GCF_014651615.1 Persicitalea jodogahamensis
TGCAAAGTGACCGGATAAGCAATTCAACCGGAAGTTGTCATCGAACGCCTCGTTTTACTTTGGTTATGACTACAGGTACACAAACATTGACCGGACAACAATCCACCTCCTCAACCAGAATCGGACAGCACCCTCCGGCTGGGCAAACATCGCCGGATGTGGTGAATGTATACGAGCCGGCACTGGTTACCTTCAGCGTGGCGCTGGTTTCATTGGGAAGAAGCACCCCGTTTCTGAACCATTGGATGCCGGTCGAACCCGGTGGGGATGAAATTTCGACAGTTTGATTTGTGCATAACAGAACGGGGGCGCTTATGCATACCCGACCGAAATCATCTTCTGACACCACGCCGTTGTCCGGGCTGGAATCGACGTCGGATTCATTCATTTTTGACACTTCGGCGGTATAGTACTGCGCGCCCATGGAGATTACTTTTATAGTCAGCAGAATGACAGCCGAGTCCCCTGCCGTCACGGAGCCAACCGTCCATTTGCCCTCAACGTAGCTACCATCCCCACTACTACCTATAAACTGTACGCCGTTTGGCAGCAGGTCTTTCACCTCAAGGCCTGTGGCCGACAGCGTACCCTGATTTTCCAAGACCAGCCTTATGGTTACGTTATCGTTGACCTGAGGGAGGTTGTCGCTGACACTAACCCGCAGCGCTACATCCGCCGTGCCCTGAGGAGCGAGCACTACAGGAGTGGGTATCGAGTTATCGCCCGAGTTGCCGTCCAGATCCGGGTCCACTTGCTGACCGTTGTTTGACCGATCAAGTACTTTGATGTCGTTGAAAGTACCTTCCCCCCAGGCTGAGTTGAAGAATGGCCCCGTGTTGCCGGTGCCGGGAATAACCTTCACCGTAAAATCCAAAACTACCGAATCGCCGACCGCCAGCGAAGAAGTACCCGCCAATAGGCCGGTATTGTTGCCACTACCATCGAACGAGGTATTTACTGGAAAAGAAGGAGTGGCTGTCACTCCCCCCACCAAAATATAGGTAGCCGGCGACGAGAACGTATTACTCAGAGTGTCGTACACCTGCACATTTGCGAGGGGCACGTCTCCGGTATTCACGACCTTTACTCCGTAGCTTACATTGAAGCTGCCGTCCAGGTTGTCCACTACGCTCGCTATGTACTTGGCCACCCCGATTTTGGACTCGGCGCTGCAATTGACATCGGGCCCTTTTTTAGCAATAAACTGTTCTTTGGGAATCTCGTTGCCTCCTGTCGGTTGTCCCGATCGGGAGTAAAAGCTGGCCCGTACATTGAGCGACGATGCATTGAAGGCCGCCTGGATAAAAGGATCATTCGCCGCCAGTATGCTAACGGGGCCAAAACAGCCATTTCCCTTGAACGTAAACAGTGCGACCGAATCGCCCACCGTAAATTTGCCCAGGTTGGTTTGGAAGGGCGCTTTCCCGATCGCATAGTAGCGGGCGGTAGAATCGTATGTTTCACTGGCCAGCGTGGGTTCTATCGCGGGGTCCCCCAGTTTGCGTGGGTCTTTTTCCCAAAAACCCTTCAAATCCGTTATATCCTGGATGACAAATGCCTTGGGTACTTTCAGCGATACCTGAGCAGTAGCCGAAAACTCACTTCCATTGGTGTTGTTGCTGTTGGGTGTACTGTAGTCCGGGTGCACCCATACCGTATACACCTCGGTGTCTACATTGTAAGTCAGCTTATACTTTACCGTATTGGTGGATAAGGTTTGTGCATGAACCGAGGTAGTGCACCAGAAAAAACAAAGTCCAATTGCTGCCCTATACAAACTTGCGTATTTCATAATCATATCACATTACTAGTAAAAACTCACAGGCTGGTTTTCTGCTTGTCGCATTGAATCGTCAGCCTCGTCACTCGCATATTTTAATCCGCAGCTGCGGAAAAGCTTTTCCCGTCTTTGGTATCAGGTAGTACAGTATACCCAGGCTGCCTGGGTCGAATTGCCTTCGGAATTAGTAAGGGAGGGCATAGCTAGGTATGCCCCCCCCTACGATTATTCGGGCAGTTGTTGCTGAATAACGAAGAAGCTATCTTTCAATCCATTGCCTGGATGATTTTTGATAACGTTCTGATAGATAAACTCCACGTCATTGCCAGTGCCCTGGAACACTACCTCGCCATTCATATTGATATCCCCGCTTTGGTAGCCTTTCAGGATGTAGAAAGGCAGTTGATTGGTATTGCCCGGTGCGCCAACTACCTGCTGAGCCAATACGTTCACGTCGTTGCTCGTGCCCTGATAGATTACTGCATTGTCGCGCAGGGAGTTGCCGGCCCACATGGCTTTGCCCTGCAATACATCCACCTGCGGTTGGTGAATCGGCTGGTCAGCTTTACGGAACGTAGGCGTCGAAGGCTTCCGGAAATCAACTGTCGTTCCCGCCACCGTCATCGTCACGGCCCCTTCTGTCATCACGGCCAAATGGTTCCGGTGCCGAACGGCTACGTAGTAGGTAGTTCCGGCTGGTGAACGTACCGGTACCGGAGTCACTCCATCGAGATCAACAATATCACCATCACGCTGTAAGAGTGCCGAGCGGCTACTCACAATTACCGTAGGATCTGTTGCATCGCGTAGTTCTACGAACACCCAATCCACAATCGCGTTGCGGCCTGTCGTACTCAGCACATCAGCCGTGATGGTATTGGCTGGGATGGTCGGGTTCCAGAAGCCATACGGAGAAATGAGCGGAATAAGTCCTTTCACTCTCAGATCGTCACGCATCAAGGAGTCGATTGTCGAACCACCAGAGTAAGTCACCCCGAACAGCGATCCTTGCAGGTAAACCTTTGGCAGCAGAATTTGTGCATCAAGACTGGCCGTTGAGGTGTTGTTGGCCATATTGGGATCATTGGCCGTGTTGTCACCTGATACGACAGCGGTATTGACGTAAGAGCCCGTTGCGTTTATTGTTGCCACAATTTGTAGCGAAGCAGTACTTCCCACAGTCATGGCACCGATATTCCAGGTGCCGCCGGTATAAGCTCCTGCTCCGTTGTCTGATACATACGTAAAGCCAGCTGGCAATACGTCGGTCACGACAACCCCTGTTTCCGCGCTGGGGCCATCATTGGTGACAACCAGCGTGAAAGTTACGTTGGCTCCTGGTTCAGGCCGCTGGATGGACAGTGTTTTTACGATAGCCAGGTCGGCAATTGAGTTCTGCGCGTCGGTGTCCGTGGCGCTGTTGTTGGCCTGGTTGTTATCGGTCACGCCAGCGGGGGCTGTCACCGTGGCCGTGTTAACCAGGTTGCCGGTGGTTGCCGCTGACACGGTACCCGTCACGGTGAAGGTGACGGTGTTGGCCGCTCCGGCCGGGATGCTCACCGCTGCCGACAGGGCATTTCCGCTGCCCGTGGCGCCGCTGACCACGCTGGCTGCACCGGCTGTGGCCGAGCTCCACGTCACGCCTGTGAGCGAAACCGGGATGATGTCGGCCACCGTGGCGCCGATCACGTTGCTGGGTCCGGCATTACTAACGACGATGGTGTAGGTGAGGGGCAGGCCTGGCGTGTAAGTGGCGCTGCCGTCGGTCTTGGTGATGGCCAGGTCGGCCACTGAGTTCTGCGCGTCGGTGTCCGTGGCGCTGTTGTTGGCCTGGTTGTTATCGGTCACGCCGGCGGGAGCTGTCACCGTGGCTGTGTTGACCAGGTCGCCCGTGGTTGCCGCTGACACGGTGCCCGTCACGGTGAAAGTGACGGTGTTGGCCGCTCCGGCCGGGATGCTCACCGCTGCCGACAGGGCATTTCCGCTGCCCGAGCCGCCGCTGACCATGCTGGCCGTACCAGCCGTGGCCGAACTCCACGTCACGCCCGTCAATGAAGCCGGGATGATGTCGGCCACCGTGGCGCCGGTCACGTTGCTGGGCCCGGCGTTGCTGACGACGATGGTGTAGGTGACGGGTAGGCCGGGCGTGTAGGTGGCGCTGCCGTCGGTCTTGGTGATGGCCAGGTCGGCCACTGAGTTCTGCGTGTCGGTGTCCGTGGCACTGTTGTTGGCCTGGTTGTTATCGGTCACGCCAGTGGGGGCCGTCACGGTGGTCGTGTTGACCAGGTTGCCGGTGAAGCCGCTAGGCACGGCGACCGCCACGGTGTAGGTGATGCTGCCGCCTGAGGGCAGGCTGACGGTCTGGCTGATGTTGCCGCTGCCGCTGGCCGTGCCCGTCGCCCCGCCGGCGAACGCGGCCGTCCACGAGCTGATGGTGGTGCCCGTCGGGGCGTTGTCGGCCACGGTGGCACCAGTCACGTTGCTGGGTCCGGCGTTGCTGACGACAATCGTGTAGGTCGTGGTAGTGCCCGGCGTGTAGGTGGCGCTGCCGTCGGTCTTGGTGATGGCCAGGTCGGCCACTGAGTTCTGCGCGTCGGTGTCCGTGGCGCTGTTGTTAGCCGGGGTCGGGTCGGTCACCCCAGCAGGAGCCGTCACCGTGGCCGTGTTGACCAGGTCGCCCGTGGTTGCCGGCGAGACGGTGCCCGTCACGGTGAAGGTGACGGTGTTGGCCGCTCCGGCCGGGATGCTCACCGCTGCCGACAGGGCATTTCCGTTGCCCGTTGCGCCGGTGACCACGCTGGCCGTACCAGCCGTAGCCGAAGTCCACGTCACGCCCGTCAATGAAGCCGGGATGATGTCGGCCACCGTGGCGCCGGTGACGTTGCTGGGTCCGGCGTTGCTGACGACGATGGTGTAGGTGAGGGGCAGGCCGGGCGTGTAGGTGGCGCTGCCGTCGGTCTTGGTGATGGCCAGGTCGGCCACTGAGTTCTGCGTGTCGGTATCCGTGGCGCTGTTGTTGGCCTGATTGTTATCGGTCACGCCGGCGGGGGCTGTCACCGTGGCCGTGTTGACCAGGTTGCCCGTGGTTGCCGCTGAGACGGTGCCCGTCACGGTGAAGGTGACGGTGTTGGCCGCTCCGGCCGGGATGCTCACCGCTGCCGACAGGGCATTTCCGGTGCCCGAGCCGCCGCTGACTACGCTGGCCGTACCAGCCGTAGCCGAAGTCCACGTCACGCCCGTCAATGAAGCCGGGATGGCGTCGGCCACCGTGGCGCCGATCACGTTGCTGGGCCCGGCATTGCTGACGACGATGGTGTAGGTGAGGGGCAGGCCTGGCGTGTAGGTGGCGCTGCCGTCGGTCTTGGTGATGGCCAGGTCGGCCACTGAGTTCTGCGTGTCGGTGTCCGTGGCGCTGTTGTTGGCCGGGGTCGGGTCGATTACCCCGTTGGGTACCGCTACCGTGGCTGTGTTGACCAGATTGCCGGTGGTTGCCGCTGACACGGTCCCCGTCACGGTGAAGGTGACGGTGTTGGCCGCTCCGGCCGGAATGCTCACCGAGGCCGACAGATTGTTTCCGGTGCCCGAGCCGCCGCTGACCACGCTGGCCGTACCGGCCGTGGCCGAAGTCCACGCCACGCCCGTCAATGAAGCCGGGATGGCGTCGGCCACCGTGGCGCCGGTGACATCGCTGGGCCCGGCGTTGCTGACAACGATGGTGTAGGTGACGGGCAGGCCGGGTGTGTAGGTGGCGCTGCCGTCGGTCTTGGTGATGGCCAGGTCAGCCACAGGGACAGGAACTGTCGTTACTTGATCATCGTCATCCTCATCGGGAGTTTGGGGTCCGTTTCCGGGAGAAGAGTCGATATCGAGGTCATTGGAAGCAGAGACCTGGGCATAATTTAAATAGACTCCCGTTGGATTCACTTGTGCCGTAATGGCGAGCGTTGCGGAGTTACCGGCGAGAATTGTCCCGATTGTCCACAAGCCCGTAATCTCGTTGTAGGTGGAAGCCGTTGCTCCGTCATCACTTACAAAGGTGTATCCCGAAGGTAGTTGGTCAGTAACTTCCACCCCGGTTGCAATACCAGGTCCGCTGTTGGTAACCGTAATGGTGAACACGACATTACTCCCCACATTGGGAGTGGCGTTATCAACCATTTTGGTCAGCATCAGGTCAGAGCGACATTCGGTATCAGGACCAAGCTTGTCGATGAATTGTTCGAGTGGTTCCTGGTTTCCACCAGTTGGAGTACCCGTATCATTGCCCGGTTGTCCGGATCTTGAATAAAAACTTCCTTCTACGTTCAGAGAAAAAGGATCGGCTGCGGCTGCGGCCACAAAGGGATCTGCCTTGGCCAAGATACCGATCTGCCCGAAGCAGCTATTTCCCAGAAACGAGAATAATGCAACGGGAGTATTTGGGGCGAAAGGACCATAATTTGTTCGCGAAGGGTCCTTCCCGAAGACGAGGTAACTGAAACCAGGATCGAGCCCAAAGTCACCTCCATTCAGTTTGATTGGCTGTTCGGACCAAAATCCCTTTATGTTAATTACGCTACCCGGCACGATGTCGAAAGCCTGAGGGGCTTTAAGGGTTACCTGAGCAGTTCCTCCCGTTTCATCCGTATCCGGATTAAAGGCATTGGGGGTACTGTAATCAGGTACCACCCAGACCGTGTACCTGCCGGAAGATGCCTCGTACGTAAGCTGATATTTGATGGTGTTGGTTGATAGCTGGGCGTGGACGGAGGTTGCCAGAAGAATCAATACCAGGGCACTGAGCAGGTTTTTGAGGTAGTGGGATTTTCTCATAATGGGTAGTCGTAAAGATTTCTGATGAAATTTTCTTTCAATCTGATTTATTCAGGGAGTTGTTGCTGGATGATGAAATTATCGGCCTTTGGCGTATTGCCCGGATGATTCTTGAAAACATTCTGGTAGATGTACTCCACGTCATTGCGGGTACCCTGAGCAGTCAGTTTGCCATCCATATTGATATCTCCGCCGTAGTAGCCTTTAAGGATATAGAAAGGCAGAGTGTTGATATTGCCAGATGCACCGATCACTTGTTGATAAATTGGATTCACGTCGTTGCTGGTGCCTTGGTAAATCACTCCGTCGTCGCGCAGGGCATTCCCGGCCCACAGGGCTTTGCCCTGCAGTACATCCACCTGGGATTGGTGAATCGGTTGGATGCCCTTACGGTAAGTGGGGGTAGAAGCCTTCCGGAAATCAACCGTTGTGCCTACCGTTGTCATGGTTACGGCTCCTGCAGTCATTACCGCCAGGTGGTTCCGGTGTCGAACGGCTACGTAGTAGGTAGTTCCGGCTGGTGAGCGTACCGGAAGTGGCGTCACTCCGTCCAGATCCACGATGTCACCATCACGCTGCAGGAGCGCCGAGCGACTGCTGACAATCACCGCAGGGTTAGTCGCATCGCGTAGTTCTACAAATACCCAGTCCACGATTGCGTCTTGTCCCGTGGCGTTTAGCACATTGGCCGGGATCGTATTGGCGGTTACCGTTGGATTCCAGTAGTTGTAAGGTGAAGTAAGGGGTATCATTGGCGTCGGGACACGGAGGTTGTCACGCATCAGCGAATCGACTACAGAAGGGCTGGAATAGGTGACCCCAAAGAGCGCTCCCTGCAAGTACGCCCTGGTTCGCAAAATCTGCGCCTGGACACTTGCTGTGGAGGTGTTGTTGGCCGTATTGGGATCAGTTTCATTGCCAGATACGATAGCTGTATTGGCATAAGCACCCGAAGCATTGATAGTAGCGGTGATTTCCAGAGTTGCGCTATTTCCATTGGCGAGGTTGCCAATAGTCCATACCCCGGTACCACTGTTATAGTTGCCTGGCAATGTACTGGATACGTAGGAATAACCATTGGGGAGCAGATCCGCAACTGATACCCCTGTGGCCACACTAGGGCCATTATTGGTTACTACCAGGGTGAAGGTCACATTAGCCCCTATTTCGGGCCTTTGAACAACTACCGTTTTTGAAATGCTCAGATCCGTTCGTGGCGCTGGTGTGTCGGTGTCCGTAGCGCTGTTGTTGGCCTGGTTGTTATCGGTCACGCCGGCGGGGGCCATCACCGTGGCCGTGTTGACCAGGTTGCCCGTGGCGGCCGCTGACACGGTACCCGTCACGGTAAATGTGACGGTGTTGCCCGCTCCGGCCGGGATGCTCACCGAGGCTGACAGATTGTTTCCGCTACCCGAGCCGCCGCTGACCACGCTGGCCGTACCGGCCGTGGCCGAGGTCCATGTCACGTTTGTTAGTACAATCGGGATGGCATCGCTCACCGCGGCGCCGGTGACGTTGCTGGGCCCGGCGTTGCTGACGACGATGGTGTAGGTGAGGGGCAGGCCTGGTGTGTAGGTGGCGCTACCGTCGGTCTTGGTGATGGCCAGGTCAGCCACTGAGTTCTGCGTGTCGGTGTCCGTAGCGCTGTTGTTGGCCGGAGTCGGATCGGTCACGCCAGCGGGAGCCGCCACGGTGGCCGTGTTGACCAAATTACCTGTTCGGCTGCTGGGTACGGCGACCGCCACGGTGTAGGTGACGCTGCCGCCTGAGGGCAGGCTGACGGTCTGGCTGATGTTTCCGCTGCCGCTGGCCGTGCCCATCGCCCCGCCGGCGAACGCGGCCGTCCATGAGCTGATGGTGGTGCCCGCCGGGGCGTTGTCGCTTACCGTGGCACCGGTCACGTTGCTGGGTCCGGCATTATTGACGACGATGGTGTAGGTGACGGTTAGGCCTGGCGTGTAGGCGGCGCTGCCGTCAGTCTTGGTGATGGCCAGGTCAGCCACTGAGTTCTGCGCGTCGGTATCCGTGGCGCTATTGTTGGCCTGGTTGTTATCGGTCACGCCGGCGGGTGCCGTCACGGTGGCCGTGTTGGCCAGATTGCCTGTTCGGCTGCTGGGTACGGCGACCGCCACGGTGTAGGTGATGCTGCCGCCTGAGGGCAGGCTGACGGTCTGGCTGATGTTGCCGCTGCCGCTGGCCGTGCCCGTCGCCCCGCCGGCGAACGCGGCCGTCCACGAGCTGATGGTGGTGCCCGCCGGGGCGTTGTCGCTTACCGTGGCACCGGTCACGTTGCTGGGTCCGGCATTATTGACGACGATGGTGTATGTCGTGGTAGTACCCGGTGTGTAGGTGGCGCTGCCGTCGGTCTTGGTGACGGCCAGGTCGGCCACTGAGTTCTGCGCGTCGGTGTCCGTGGCGCTGTTGTTGGCCGGGGTCGGGTCGGTCACGCCAGTGGGGGCTGTCACCGTGGCCGTGTTGACCAGGTCGCCCGTGGCTGCCGCTGACACGGTGCCCGTCACGGTGAAGGTGACGGTGTTGCCTGCTCCGGCCGGAATGCTCACCGAGGCCGACAGGGCATTTCCGCTGCCCGTGGCACCGGTGACCACGCTGGCCGTACCGGCCGTGGCCGAACTCCACGTCACGCCCGTCAATGAAACCGGGATGATGTCGGCCACCGTGGCGCCGATCACGTTGCTGGGTCCGGCATTACTAACGACGATGGTGTAGGTAAGGGGCAGGCCGGGCGTGTAGGTGGCGCTGCCGTCGGTCTTGGTGATGGCCAGGTCGGCCACTGAGTTCTGCGCGTCGGTGTCCGTGGCGCTGTTGTTGGCCTGGTTGTTATCGATCACGCCAGCGGGAGCCGCCACGGTGGCCGTGTTGACCAGATTGCCTGTTCGGCTGCTGGGTACGGCGACCGCCACGGTGTAGGTGACGCTGCCGCCGCTGGGCAGGCTGACGGTCTGGCTGATGTTTCCGCTGCCGCTGGCCGTGCCCGTCGCCCCGCCGGCGAACGCGGCCGTCCACGAGCTGATGGTGGTGCCCGCCGGGGCGTTGTCGGCCACGGTGGCGCCGGTCACGTTGCTGGGGCCGGCGTTGCTGACGACGATTGTGTAGGTCGTGGTGGTACCGGGCGTGTAGGTGGCACTGCCGTCGGTCTTGGTGACGGATAAATCGGCTACAGGTACAGGTGTAGGAGTATTGGTGGATGCGTTGTTAGCCGTATTGGGATCGTTCTGGCTTCCAGTTACCGTGGCTGTATTGGCATAGCTGCCTGTGGGTTTTACCGTGGCAGTAATTTGTAAAGACGCAGTGCCCGAGTTAGCCAAGCTACCAATGGTCCATACGCCTGTGCTACTATTGTATGCACCCCCACCATTATCACTCACGTAGGTGTATCCACTGGGCAGCTGGTCATTTACACTTACACCCGTAGCTGCAGCCGGACCGTTGTTGGTAACGTTCAGAGTGAACACTACATTAGTTCCTACATTGGGAGTAGAAGTATTCGCCGACTTTACAATGCTCAGATCTGTATTGCAACTCTGGATAGTAACCGTATAGGCGGTGGTGGGACTGTAGCAGTTGTTGGTTGCATCTTCAAACGCGGCATAGTAAGTGCCGGCACCCACACTGGCCGGATTGGCCACTTTATTAGCGGCGGTGGCAGTGGAACCCGTGTGCCAGGTCAATGTAGCCCCGGAAGGAACATTACAAGGTACTTGCGTGGTCAGGTTTACGGTAGTGGCCGGACAGGTATTAGTCAGGCTGACTGACCCTGTACTTCTGGGAGTTACTACAGCGAAAGCCTTATTGTTGTTTGGATTTATATCGGGCAGATCGCTAGCGATACTGGCAATATTCGTATACAGGCCCGAACAGTTTACGGTGGCAGTTATGGCCAAGGTTGGCGTGGCTCCAACCGCCAGATTCCCTACGTTCCAGTTGGGGGCCGTGAAGGTACCTACAGAAGGAACTGCACTTACCAGGGTGAAACCCGAAGGCAACACATCCGTCACCACGGTATTGGTGGCAGTAATCGGTCCCAGGTTTTGGGCTGTGACGGTAAAAGTCACCGTACCTCCTTTATTAGGAGTAGCATTATTTACGCTTTTGGTAAGCGTAAGATCAGGACATCCCAGCACTCCCGTCGCACTTACTTCCTTTTCCTGTCCCCAACCGAAGGTATTGATGGTCCTCACATTGCCATAGTCGTTGCATTGAAGGTTGTCTGTATCATTGCCACTGACCGCCGGAGCCGGAATGACCTGCCCGGGATTGCCGTTTCCATTCCAGGCATGGCCTGGAGAAACACTTCCAACCAACGAATTGTCTAATCCAGAACCCGTTACATTATTCTGGCTGTCATTACAGGTTGTCCCGATGTTGGTCAGACCACTATCATCCCAATAGAGCCTTGGTGATGGTAAGCTGGCTGGTGAGATTGTCGTTACCGTAAAGCCGCCTTTGTTGATCTCAGCATCATAAAGCGGAAAGTTGAATCGGCCTCTTAGGTAGGTTAGTTTTAGGTTTAGGGACACATTATTGGCAATAAATACACCCAAACCGTTTTTCCCATCCCAGGGAATTGTATTGGGCCCTGCCAATAGGTCAAAGCCTTCGAGTATCCGGTCGGCAGTTCCGGCCTGATACCCTGCGACACCGTTTAAGTCGAACAGAAGCCGGACGTCTCCATTGGCCGGCAGGGTGAACCGAACACCATAAGGGGGCACACATCCTTCAAATATAGGCGATTGAAATGTGGGCTGGCCAGGGTCGGTAGCGACGGGATAGATGGACGCATCCGGAGGCTGGAGAAAAACCATATATCCCCCCGGAAGGGAAGGAGCGACAGCATCATTTACCGATTTTCGATCTACGTGGCGGTCGCCTGAATCGTTGACCCCATAATTGTTAACTGCAACCGCAAATGCAATGGGCTGGAAGCCCGTAGCAAATTGCAGCCTTACAACTAGTCTATCATCAGTATAGGCGTAAAAACTAGGAGCAGCGTTGGCGCTTGCCACTATGGTGAACGTCGTTGGATCGACGGCTACAAACCCCCACTTATACGAAAAAAGCCTACCTGACTGCACAGCATAGGGCGATGTTCTGTTGGCTACCGTCAGGTCAAAAAGCGGAGAATCAATTCTTCCCGCTGAGGTGGTGATAGGCGTGGAATTGGTGGTTGATGTACCCAGCCAATACTCGATCCAGTATTCGCCATTCACCGTCGGGTTAAATACCAGAGGCGAGTAGCCCGTCGGTACGGAGCCGTTGATGTTCGGCCCGGCTACAGCCTGAGCATAGGTATTTATTTTTCCATTTCCGGTACCCGTCCAGAGCGTAGGACCCAACGCGACTGTTCCGTCGGGATTCATAATGCGATAATAGACAGGCGTTGCCAGGTTCGCCGAACTCCCGGAGTAATCCCGCCAGTCAAATCCGAAGTACAGGCTTTCGGTGGAAAAATTCTTGATTGAAAAGTACAGTCGGTTATCTTCACTAGTATTGAAGTAGGAACCATTGGCCAGATCGGGAGCTGAAAGCAGGGCCGAGATGGTGTTACTGGTGGGTGACGCCTGCTTGGTTCCCTCTGCCAGAGACGAATTCGAGATGAAAAACAAGAGCAACCATACCAATCCTGCCCACCTGGTACGAACCAAATTAAGATGTACCGTGGTGGATGGATAAGTAAGACCCTTCGGTTTTTTAAGTAAACTATCCAGCATAGGGATCCGTTTGAATGTGCGATTTTTTTGGATTATCATCAATTGAATAGCGGTGATGACGATCCTGCCCTACAGACCGTGACTACAGCAGTTGCGGAATTATTGGCCGTATTGCTATCGGGTTGGTTTGCCGTGACGCTGGCCGAGTTGTTGTAGGTGCCGGCTGTGTTGACTATCCCCACAAGTACCATGGAGGCTGAGCCACCGGAAGCAAGACTGCCGATAGTCCAGATACCGGTAGAGCTGACGTAGGTACCCGTTGAAGGCGTCAAAGCAGCACTGATGAAAGTATAGCCCGAAGGCAAAAGGTCATTGACTACCACGTTGGTCGCGGTAGTTCCGTTACTGGTATTGGTAATACCTACGGTAAACGTGACAGCCTGTCCCACCGTAGCCGAACTGGTACTTGCGGTTTTGGTAACAGCCAGATCCACTGCGTTGCTTGCATAAGTAACCACAATGCGGCCATCGGCGCCCATACCACTACTTCCACCTTGCGATCCACGGCCGCCGCCTCCACCGCCAGGCACTACGCCATCGCTCCCAGGCTGCGCAGCACTTCCACCATTTCCGCCATTGCCGGCCCCGGTTCCACCACTGCCTCCCTGGGTCAGTCCGCCATTCGCGCCATTATTTCCATTGCCGGTACTGAAAGCCGATCCGCCGCCACCGCCGCCGCCACCGACACCAGTAGTGCCGCCACGGTTTCCACCGGCTCCGCCAGCAAACCGGGTAGTACCTATGCTACCCGCCACTGTTCCACCAGCGCCTCCTGAGTTGGTACCCCCGCTTCCGCCGTCAGCCACTACCTGATTATTTCCAAAAACTGACGCCTGACCTGACTGGCCGGGGTTGCCCGTGGCTACTCCTCCGGCGCCTACCACAACTGTAAAGGTCGTGCCTTGTGTTACGCTGAGTGTTGAACTTGCATAGGCCCCACCGCCGCCTGCTCCCCGGTTACTGGTGCCATCTCCACGGGCACCTCCTCCGCCCCCCCACGCCTGAACCGTAATGGAGTTCACGCCAATGGGGACCGTGAAAGTATAGGTACCGGCAGTGTTGAATGTTTGAGTGGCTACCTGAGCATGTGAAAAATGAAAGATTGTCAGCAGAACAATCACAATGTTCACTGTGCTTGTCCGGATACATTTCATCAGGCCATGGGGGCGCCTATAAATGGGTATGGTTTCCATTCGGGATAGATAGTCTTTATCAATGTGATGGGCAGTCGATGCCGCCGCTGGACATCGTGTTAAAATTTTCTTTTACACTTCAAAAGCTTTCTTTTTTGCGCTCGTAAATTTCACTAGGGAGGGGATTGCAAAGAAGACGGCAATCTCTATGCCAATTATCCGGGTTGACTAATTGGCGACACATGATGGTTACTTGAATGCAATTCTAAACCCGATATTTCTCCTAAGTAATTCGAATAGTCCTAAATGGCGGGGGGCTGTCGGAGCATTGTTTGGAGGCGAAGAGAGGGAAAAACAGAAGAAAAGCCTTTTATCAAAAACCAGGCCATTTTTGATAGTTTAATGTAGTTACAACATTAAATTCGGGTTTCTTCTGAAAGTATCATGCAAACATTTGAAGTCTGATAGAATTGGTCGTCTTTTCATTTTTGGATAAGTTTACCAATAATGAAAACAAAGCAACTTTAGTAGAAATGCAGCTAACACTCATTGCCGCCATGAGCGAAAATCATTGCGTTGGTCAAGGTGACCATCTGCCCTGGAACCTGCCTGACGAATGGGAATACTTCAAGAAAACGACTGATGGCAAACCTTTTCTTGTGGGGCGCAAAAGCTATGAAGCCCCCGACGGGCTGTATTCGAGCTACCGCAATGTGGTCGTAAGTTCCCGTGACGACCTCGTGCTGGATCACCAGCCGGCTGAGCAAGCGCAGAGTTTAGAGGAAGCCCTGGAAATGCTGGACGACGAAGAAGAAGTTTTTGTACTGGGAGGCGTGAGTATTTTCAAGGAAATGCTGCCACTCGCGGACAAGTTATACCTGACGATCGTCCACGCCATTATTGAAGGAGATGCGTTTTTCCCAGAGATCGACTGGGCCAATTGGGAGGAGGTGTATTCCGACCGGCACGAGCCGGACGAGCGGCATGAACACGCTTTTTCGATGAAGCGTTACGTGCGTTCTGCTGGATCAGGTTCTTCTGATTCCCGCCGGTCCTAGGTTTTGTCAGCAGGCAGTTTTCTTTAAACTGCCTGCTGGTCTTACCTGAAAATAGTTACAAAACCAAAAGTACTTTCATTTTTTTATTTCGTAACTTCAATGCTGGGTCTTATAATTACCCGGGTTCGTCAGTGGGTTCAGCCGTGTGGGAGTAGGGCTGGAATTCTTGAAAAAAGACCAGCCCGGACGCTGCTTGTACTTTGGCGTTACGGGCAGTAGGTTCGCCCGGGGCGCTATGATGGAGCGGGGTACAATGCCGACCCGGGAACTATACCGGGAGCGGCTGTAAACCTTTTGCATACTGTCAGCCTTTTTGGCTTTATGAGGATGCTTGTAGTTGTGCACTGATACGCCGGGATCAACTTTAATCTTTTGTTCATCCTGAGCAAGAGCTTCGAGGCTGCTCATCATCATCGCGATGATAGTGACGAGGAAAGAATGAATGGTACGCATGATTGGTTTGATTTATAGAGTTAATTGAGATTGAATTTTGACGGATTTCTGTCAAGAAACCGGGCACTATGGACCAGACTTTGTATGAGAATGCCGATGATAACGGCTACGGCGATCAACAATGAAGTGATGGCGGATACTCCGGCAGCATCGCGGTGTGATCCCTGGACGATTTCTTGTCCGGTCTCCGACTGAATCTGAGCCAGAACATGCAGATTCTGGATGCTCTTGCGAAAGGCCTTTATGCCTTCCCTGTTATAAAGTACGGCAGCCAATTGCCTTTTTTCATTTTCGGCTTGCTGCAGCACCCTGCGCTCCAGCCGGGTATTAGCAGCCAGGTCGGCCTTGAATTCGGCTAGTACTGCTGCCTCGTTACGGGTTAGGATAGTGTGCTCAAAATCGGCCACCAGCTTGTCGTTTTTAGTGTCGTAGTCCGAAAGCTGGATCTTTAATTCTGCAAGGGGAGTTCTTGAATATTCGCCAAAGTAGTTATCCAGTAAAATGCGCTTGGCATGAAGATTTTCACTCAGGTATACAATGA
Source organism: Persicitalea jodogahamensis (assembly GCF_014651615.1). GTDB lineage: Bacteria > Bacteroidota > Bacteroidia > Cytophagales > Spirosomataceae > Persicitalea > Persicitalea jodogahamensis. Next base: position 93,181 of record NZ_BMXF01000002.1, read on the forward strand.
TCAGGGCCGGTTGCAGACGATCTTTGTACACAGTCGTGACAGCCTCGTCCATGTGATGCGCCCTGTTGTCCACCCGCAACGAAAAAAGCACTACGAAAACCATCACAAGCAGCAGCAAGGCGGCCACTTTCACTTTCTGGGTAACCAACAGGGAGATTTTCATGATCCAGCCGCCTTTGATGAAAAAATGAACAAACTGAGCAGTAATGCTTGATAATGATATTTTATGACCGTAAATTTACAACTGTAAAAATAAAAACGCAAACTTTATGACATATCTCAGCACTGAACCCCGAATAACAGGTTATTGGAAGGACATTTGCTATCCCATTGAATCGGTATGGCTGAGCGACCTGTTGCCGGACTACGATATCATCGCCACCGATCGTCAGCAACTCGTGGTGGGCCACATTCCCGGCGGACGCAAAACGCTCTTTGGCATTCAGAGTGCTGACTACACGATCGTTCCCAACGCCGCAATTCAAGAGGTGATCGATGAACTGATATCGGAATATCAACTGGTGATCAAGCACACCATCACCGGAGAGTTCAGTATCTGCATCGTGCTGCCTGCCACCGTGCAAATCGGCGGGGAGAGCATCCATCGGAGCCTGACACTGACCAACAGCTACAACGGCAAGACTCCGTTCAGCATTCAGGGGCAGTCGCTGACTTCCCTGCTCGACCCCACCACCCGGTTGGGTAGTAGCCTTTACCGCAACCTTTGCCAAAACGGTCTTATGGGCTGGGCCGATCCGTTTGCCGATCTGACCGAATACGAATCCTGGCTGGGGCAGTGGGCCGGGGGGCGGAGGAAGAAGCAGCCGCCGACAAGCACCGTCGCTCCGAAGCGGACCCGGCAGATACGTTCCGAAATTCGTAATATCCACCACAGCGCGCTCACTATCGAGCTCTTTCAGGAGCACCTGCGCGACCTGATTGCTGAACACCTCGCGGCCGAATACACGCTTACGACCAGAGTGTACGACCATTTTCAGAAAACAGTCCCAACCAAGGCTGACGACACTATTCTGAAAGAACTACCCATTCCGGCCCAGCTGGCCAAGCAGGCCCGCGAGCGGCTGCGGCTCGAAGAGCAGATGCTGGAAGCGAAACTTTCGTACTGGTTACTGTACAATGCGGTCAACTACGCGCTTTTCACCGCCCGGAGCAGTCTGACGTTCAATGACCGTTACCGGCTCGACGAGCGGGTTTTTCACCAACTGGCCGCGCATTCATTCAACTGAGCGCTTGGTTTTTGGACTACGGAAGGTTTTGAAAGTATGTACCACCAATAATAAAAATGTCATGAATTCACCTGACTTATTAATTGGCCTGGGTAGTGTCATCTATGCCCTATCAATGGTCGATGGCGAACTCCAGAAAGAAGAAGTAGAGGTTGTCCGTGAAATCCTGACGGAGGAAACACACGGCGACCTGGCTGTCTGCGGTTTTTTCCTGCGGAATAACTTTGGGTATAGTTCCACTGAAGCCTATGAGGCGGGAATACGGCGCATGGCAGGCGAAGGGATTGAGATCAACCGGGAGACCCGGAAACGGTTCGTCAATATTCTGCTGCGGGTGGCACGGGCACACGAGGGCGCTTCGCGGGCCGAGTGGGAGTTTATCCGCAGGTTCTGGCGCGAGCTTTTATCGATGAAAGCAAGGGAATAACAAGTTGCGGGGCCAACTGTGAACCTACCGGGTAGTGACTCTGTTCAAATTGAGGTCAGCGCTCGGCGGCCCCAAATCCCTTCTATCAAAGAAATGACAAAACAAAAGAAATCCAGAATCGGGTTTGTCCTGAAAGATACCTTTCTCATTTTGCTAGGCATAGGAAGCACAGGCATGGGCCTTAAAGGCTTCCTGATGTCCAGCAACTTCATCGACGGTGGAGCAACGGGCATCTCGATGCTGCTGAGCGAGATTTTCGGCCTCTCGCTGGCGGTGCTGATCCCGCTCATTAACCTGCCGTTCATCGTGATGGCTTACCGGTTTATTGGCCGCACCTTCGCCATACGCAGTGTACTGGCCATTGCGGGTCTGGCTTTGTGCCTACTGGTAGTACCTTATCCGGATGTGACACCTGACTCGCTGCTTACGGCGGTGTTCGGCGGGTTTTTCATTGGGGCGGGCATTGGGCTAGCCATGCGTGGCGGCGCTGTACTGGACGGCACGGAGGCACTGGCCTTGTTGATCAGCCGGAAGTCGCGTTTCCTGAAAGTTGGTGATGTGATCCTGATACTCAACGTGTTCATTTTTTCAGCGGCGGTTTTCTTCCTCAGTGTTGAGTCAGCGTTGTACTCGATGCTTACTTACTTTGCCGCCTTCAAGACTATCGACTTCATCGTGAACGGTATCGAGCAATACACCGCCGTAATGATCGTCTCTGAACGTTTCAATGAAGTTCGGCAAAGTATTCAGGATAAGGGCTGGGGCGTCACTAGTCTGAACAGCCACCAGGGCTTTGGAAAGCGTGGTGAGCAGGAAAAAACCGTTGACGTGCTGTATGTGATCGTGACCCGTCTGGAATTGAGCCGGTTGATGGATGCTATTTTCGACATCGACGATCAGGCTTTCGTAAGCCAGTCAGCACTGGAAAACGTGGATAACGGGAAGGTCAAGAGTATGACGGTACATTGATACACCCACCTTACTTATGAAGCACTGGACGGCATGAGCAAACAGAAACGGACCTGGCTGGAGTACACGCTATGGGCAGCGCTGGCTGGTTTCCTTTTTTTTACGGATGCGGGCAAATCGACACTGGTGAGCTTGCAACAGCTGATACTCAAGACAGGTCTGAAAAATGCTCCGACTGAGTCAGAAGAAGCTGTCTCCAATAATTCAGTCGCGGATGGCTACCCTCATCAATTTTCGGTTCGCACCCTAGACGGGAAATCAGTTGAATTGAGCGAGTTGCGGGGGAAGGTAGTTTTCCTGAACCAATGGGCCACCTGGTGTCCTCCCTGCCGGGCTGAGATGCCTGCCATTCAGAAACTTTATGAATCGGTGGATCAAAGTAAGATTGCCTTCGTAATGCTGTCCTTGGACGATTCCGACCAGAAAGCCCGGGATTTCGTGCAGGAAAAGGCCTTTACCTTTCCGGTGTACCTGCCCGCCGGACCGCTGCCCGCCGCCTTTGCTTCTGAGGCGATCCCGACAACCATCATCCTCGATCCAAACGGCCAGATCAGGCAGCGAATCGAGGGGATTGCCAACTACGATACGGATGGGTTTCGCCAATATCTGCTGAATCTTTCCGGTTCGGGCACCTGACGGAAAAGTACCAGTCTCATCTTCCAAAAAAACGGTTATGTCAATGAAATCATCACTTATTGCTTTGGTTTTCGTTGCCCTTTCAGTAACAGGCTGCAGCGACAACCACCCCCGGAAAGTAAAAGGCGATGCATTAGAGACTTTGAATAAGACTGATCAGAATCCCATCACTGAAAAGTACTGGAAGTTGGTCACGCTGGCCGGCCGTGAGGTGATAATGTCAAAGAATCAGGAACGGGAAAGCTATTTCATCTTGAAAACCGACCAAAACCGAGTGACGGGTTTTGCGGGTTGCAATACGTTCAATGGCACCTACACCTTGGAAAAAGGCAGCCGTATTCGCTTTTCACCTCTGGCCACTACACGGAAAGCCTGCTCCGATGTAGATATCAGCGAGCCAGAATTTCTCCGAGTCTTCGGGCTGACTGACAACTACACCATCAAGGGCGATACCCTGACCCTGAACGTAGGCCGCCGAGCGCCGCTGGCCGTTTTTGAGGCTGTGTATTTTTAACAAAAAACCAGAATATGACAACTCTTTTCCTGAACCTCTGTCTTCTTGCCGGTTTTACCGCCCCGCTTTTCCAAAATTTATTTCAGGGGCTGTCCGATAAGGAAAATGTTGTTGAAACGGTTGTTTTTGAAAATGGACAAAACGGCTACCAGTGCTACCGCATTCCGGCCATCGTGAAAGCGCCTAATGGCGACCTGCTGGCCTTCGCCGAAGCCCGGCGCAACGATTGCGGGGATTTCGGCGACGTGGACCTTGTCCTGAAAATAAGCCCTGATAACGGCAGGACCTGGGGCGAGCTTCAACTAGTCGTCGATTACGGCAGCAATCAGGCCGGAAACCCCGCTCCGGTCTTTGACCTGACCGACCCTGCGTTTCCGAACGGCCGTTTGTTTTTGTTCTACAACACGGGTACGGCTTCCGAAAGTGACAACCGAAAAGGCAAGGCGGTGCGCGAGGTGTGGTACCGCACCAGTGTAGATAACGGACTGTCGTGGAGCGAGGCTATGAATATTACGAGCCAGACCTCACGCCCCAATGCTCCGGCGACGAATCCGGCCTATACGTTCAGCGAAGACTGGCGCTCTTATGCCAATACGCCCGGCCACGCATTGCAAATACAGAAAGGCACGTATAAGGGAAGGGTTTTTGTCGCGGCCAACCACTCCGCCGGGCCAGCCCAGGACAAGTTTCGCGATTACCGTGCCCACGCTTTTTACTCCGACGACCACGGTAAGACCTTTAAAATCAGCCCGGATGTAGACTATGCCGGAAGCAACGAGGCTACCGCCGCCGAGACTTCCGATGGTAGTTTGCTGCTCAACTGCCGCAACCAGTCGGGCGATGCCAAGTACCGGATTCAGGCATTCAGCCGCGACGCGGGCGCGAGCTGGAAAGAGGTTAAGATAATGGAGCAGCTGCCTGACCCGGTCTGTCAGGGGAGTCTGATCAGCTACAAGCCGAAGAGGGGAAAGCCTGTTCTGCTATTTTCCAACCTCGACAGTCAGGATAAACGTGAGAATCTCACCATCCGCCAAAGTACCGACGATGGCCAAACCTGGTCAGCGGGTAAAGTGGTTTACAGCGGCCCGGCGGCCTATTCCGATCTGGTGGTTCAAAAGAACGGCGACATCGGCGTACTTTACGAAAAGGACGGCTATAAACACATTGTGTACGCTCAATTGGCGTATGATTGGCTGAAAGAATAGCGGAGGAGTAGGTGAGAAGCTCATTCTTAGGCCATTTATCCTTAAATTTGAAAAAAAGGAAATGATGCGGTACTTCTGGATGAGCCTGTTTTTTCTGGCGAGTTTGAGCGTAAAAGCGCAGACTTCTTACGGTAATGAGTGGCTCAACCCTTCGCAACAATATTTCCGCATAGGCACGACGCATGACGGCTGGTACCGTCTTGATGCCCGAGACTTGCAAAAGCAGGGCATTGATTTATCCCAAATCCCGGCCAAATCGCTGCAACTTTTCCGGCGCGGGCAGGAAGTGGCCATTCAGGTGGAAGGCGAGGCTGACGGGACGCTGGACTCGCTGGATTACGTGGAGTTCTACGGCCAGCGCAACGACGGCTGGCTCGATACGCTGCTCTACGCGTCGCCCGAATTTCTGCCGCATCCGCATTACAGCCTGTATTCCGATACCGCCACGTATTTTCTTACCTGGCGTACCGACGGCAGGGCGGGCCGACGAATCGTACAGGCCCCTGTTGCTTCTACCTCTTCCACGACGAACTACCACCAGGAAACCGTTCTGCAGGTCATGGCCAACCAGTACGCCGCCGGGGCCATCTATCCGCCGGGCGCGGGGCCCGACGATGGCTACCTCCAAACCTTTGGCGACACGGGTGAGGGCTGGACCGGCTGGTTGCAACGTACCGACCAGTGGGCAGGCGGGCTGGGATTACAGACGGAGGAACCGTTGGTAGAATCGTTTGGCACGGCTACGGTAGAGATGCTTTTCGTGGGCCGCTATGTCGGAGAGCATCGCGTGGAAGTCTGGATTGGCGATCATTTGAAGCAAAGCCGCAAACTGGGCGAAGTAGAGTGGGAGGGTTACGAAACCAAAATGTTCAAAGCCAGTCTGCTGCCTGAAGATCTCGATAGCCTCGGCAAAGTCAGCATCACCTTTGTGCCAAGAGGAAAGGACGATCGCGTTTCGGTTTCGTATATCAAGTGGACGTATCCGCAGCGGGTACTTTTGGCCAACGCCACCGACCAGAAAATGCTTTTCCCTGCCGGAGGAGGTGCGATCCAGGTGGATTCGGTCGAAAATGCGAGGTTTTTCGACCTGTCGGTTTCTGGCTCTCCACGCCAACTTTTCGCACAAAGCCATGCCGGAAACGCGACGGTAGCTCCACAAGGTAGTTCCACTATTTTGGTAGTCAGGAACCCGTTGCCCGTTACCAATCTCCATCCGGTAAAATTCAGAAACATCGACTCCGTCGCCACCGACTACCTTATCATTACACATCCGCTGGTGCGCAAGGCCGTGGCGGGCAGTACCGACCCCGTGGCCGACTATGCCGCCTACCGGGCTTCGGCGGCAGGAGGTAGTTTCAGGCCGCTGGTCATCAACGCCGCCGAGGTATTTGATCAGTTCAACTACGGTGAGCCCGGCCCCGTGGGCATGCGGCGGCTGATGCGCTGGCTGCACGACCGCGCAAAGCTGAAATACGTGCTGTTGCTCGGGCAGTCGCGCTCACCGCAGGCTGTCCGGAAGAATCCGGCTGCCCGCTCGCAAGACATGGTACCCAGCGCGGGTTGGCCAGATTCCGATCTGGCCCTGGGCGTGGGACTCGACCCCGCCGACCCTTTTACACCGCTGGTACCGATTGGCCGCGTGAACGCTTACACTTCCCAGAATGTGTGGGATTATCTACAAAAAGTAAAGCAACACGAAGCTGCGCCAGCCGCCGCGCCCTGGCGCAAGAACGTGCTGCACCTCAGCGGTGGACGCTCGGACCAGGAGTTGATTCTTTTCCGATACTTCACGGATTCCTACGCCGCCAAAATTGAGGGTACTTTCGTAGCCCCTGATGTACAGACTATATCCAAGAAAACCGACGAGTACATCGAGCGTTTCCCCATTGCGCCCATCGTCAACGAAGGTGTGGCCCTGATGACGCTCTACGGTCATTCGAGCCTGAACGTGACGGACATTGAAATCGGTGAAGTGTCCAAAAGTGCCTTCGGTTATCGCAACAAAGGCCGCTATCCGGCGGTGATCGTCAATGGCTGCGCCCTGGGAAATTTCTACTTCGCCGGACCACCCACCAGCACCGACTGGGTGCTTACACCCGACCGCGGCGCGGTGCTGTTCGTGGCCCATACGCACCTGGGTTTTACGGCGGCACTTCATAACTACACCTCCTCGTTTTACGAAGTACTGGCCGATCCCTCTTTCACCAGTCGCCCTTTTGGTGATATTATGCGTGAGGGAATCCGTCGTACCATGAGCCTGAACCCTACGCTCAGCGACCGCGTGACGGCAACCCAAATGGGCTTGCAGGGCGATCCGGCCATCAAAATTTTTCCCGCCACCCGGCCCGACTACGCGTGGCAGACCACTTCGATCAAAGTGACGAACGGGCGGGGAGAAAAAATATCGGCCTGGGATGATTCCCTGCGCGTGACCGCGCGCGTGGCCAACTACGGACGATTCCTGCCGGGTAGTTACTCACTCACCATTTCCCGAAAAAAAGACGCTCGCCTCCTGGTCGAGTACACGCTCACCCGGCCAGCCATACCTTTGCAAGATTCACTGAGTTTCAGTTTCCCCAACGTCAGCCGACAGGGCGGGGAAGAAACCTGGGAGTTTCGGCTGGATGCTGAGGACGCGATTGCAGAAGAAGACGAAACCAACAACCTGTTTTCCACCCAAATCCAAATCGCCGAGGGCGGCGCGATTCCGCTGCTGCCCGCCGATCAGTCCGTTTTTGTGGGACCCAAGATTGAATTGGTGGCCCAGCTTCCGGCAGGGCGTAAAACGGCGACGGTGATTTTCGAGTGGAGCAGCAGCGCGGACTTTGGTAGTTCTATTCAGCGCGATACCATCCGCAGCGAGACTATTTTGGCAAGAAAAACCCTCACGCTGACCAGTCCGAAGGCCGTTTACTGGCGGGTGCGCCTCGCGGGCGATTCGGTGGCTTCGGTTTCCCGCACTTTCCGCTACGACCCCAGCGGGCCTGCCAACCTTTCACCGCTTCCCGAAGGCGTGGCGGAGGTGAAAAGTACCTACCCGGCTCAACTGGACGAGGGCGCTACTTTCCAGGCAAACGTGTCGTTCAGTAACATTACCAATGTTCCCTTCCAGGATTCGATTACCGTTTTGGTGCGGGAATTTTATGAGAATAAGGTTTTGGAAATGCAATACAAGATTGCTCCACTGGCCGCGCAGGGTAGTTATGTCTTCAATTTTACCCAAAGTACCCAGGCTAAACCAGGCTTCAATCGAGCGTTGATTTATTTCAATGCCAACCGACTACCCGAAGAACTATACACCAATAACGTGGCCGAGGTACTTTACACCGTCCGGCCCGACCGCACCCCGCCGCTGCTGGATGTAACGGTAGATTCCCGCCGCCTGACCGATGGTGAAGCCGTTTCTCCGCAACCCAAAATCCAGGTTCGGCTGTTGGATTCCAACCCTTATTTGCTCCGAGCCGACACCACGGACTTGCAGGTAAGCCTTTGGAAGACCTGCGACAAATGCCCGGAAACGCTGATTCCGGTGGATAAAGCCACCTGGTCGCCGACGCCCATGGCCGATTTTCGCGCTGATTTTACTTTTCCTAAACTTGCACCGGGTACTTACCGACTCCGCGTGGAAGGCCGCGACCTTGTCGGCAATGCCGCCGCGCCTTACGAAATTGGCCTCCGCGTAGCCGAAGCCAATCGCGTCGTGTCGGCCACGGCTTCGCCCAATCCGGCGGATTTTTGGGTGAAGTTCGGGCTGGAACTGGAAGGAAAGAACGCGCCGGGCAGTTGGCGCATTCGGGTTTTTGATTTGAACGGAAAGGCTATTGCAACCTTACAGTATCGGCCCTATCTGGGCCGAAACGAGGTACTTTGGCTTCCAGCGGGTGTGGCGTCGGGCGTGTACCTCTATAAAATGGAGTTGGAAGGCGAAGGTTGGTCGCCAATAGCGGGAGAAGGCAGGGTTTTGCTGGTGCGATAACGATCGTAAACTTATACCGAGCCAATCAACCGCAGCCCGTCCAGCGTCAGCCCCCGGTCTATCTCCACAAACTCCCCTTCCAGCGTGTCGATGATCGACGACAGGCCTCCCGTCGCGACGGCGATGCAGTCGCCGCCCAGCTCTGCTTTTATGCGACGGAGCATGGATTTGACCAGCCCTTCGTAACCCAGCAGAATGCCCGCCTGAATAGCGTGGACGGTATTTTTGCCGATGGCAGATTCGGGTAGTTGCAGGGGTACTTCGGGAAGTTGGGCGGTGTTGGCGAAGAGCGCTTTTACGGCAGTTTTCAGGCCCGGCAGAATGGCCACGCCCAGGATTTGACCCGTGGCTGAAATGGTAGTGAACGTAAGCGCGGTGCCAAAATCCACGACTACGCAATTCTGTGGATAGCGGGCGTGGGCGGCCACAGCGTTAGCGATCAGGTCGGCTCCGATCTCGTGCGGATGGTCGATGGCGATTTCCAGACCCGGGTAAATGTCCGGCCCGACGACTGTGGGTTCCAGGCCAAAAAGGGAGGTGAGCATAGCGCGTAAAGTACCCGTCAGGTCGGGTACCACGCTGCCCAGTACGACTTTTTCCACCGTATCGAGTGGGATCCCCGCTTCCAGAAAATGCAGCCTCAGCCACGACTCGTAGTTTGCCGCTGATTCCTGCGGCAGCGAGCGCGTGCGCCACACGTGCCGTTTGTTTTGTTTTTCAAAAAGGCCAAATACGGTATCGGTGTTTCCGGCATCGACAGCGAGGAGCATGGTTGAGAGGATTCGTTGATGGGGGCAAATTAGAGGTTTTAAGCCAAAAAATTGGCTTTGGAAGGTGTTTTTGCACCAACTCTTTTTCAAAAAAATGCCTTACTTTGCATGATATCCTCATCCCCACACCACAACCCGAATGCCAGACCTATATTGTACCTCCCCTGTTTCCGAATTGAACTATGCGTTTCGCCCCGAGAGAATTGATTTGTGCCGTTGGTTTTTTATTCCTTTCAAATAGCATACTACGGGCACAGACCACGCTCCCTGACTGGGAAGACCCCGAAGTAATCAGCAAAAATACCGAGCGTCCCCGCGCCAGCTTCACACCCTATGCCACCGAAGAGCAGGCCCTGGCCAACGCGGGCAACTCGCCTTTCATCAAATCGCTAAACGGTACCTGGAAATTCAAATGGGTGTCGCACCCATCCAAAGTACCCGCCGATTTTTTCCAGCCCGCCACTTCTACCGCCGCCTGGGACGACCTGCCCGTGCCGTCCAATTGGCAGGTAGTTGGGGCCAAGGAAAATCGGCCCTACGACCGTCCGGTTTTCACCAACATCAAGCACCCCTTCGAGGCCACGCCGCCGCGGATCACCGCTGATACCAACGCCACGGGCCTGTACCGAACCACGTTCAACGTTCCGGCGGATTGGGCGCAGCGTTCTCTGTTTTTGCACTTCGGTGGAGTGCAGTCGGCCTGTTACGTCTGGCTCAATGGCGAGTCGCTGGGCTATCATGAGGACGGCATGACCCCTTTCGAGTTCGACATCTCGGCCAAAATCCAGGATGGGCCGAACACGCTGGCCGTGCAGGTCATCAACTGGTCGGATGGCAGCTACCTCGAAGACCAGGATTACTGGAGACTTTCCGGCATTTTCCGGGATGTGTACCTGCTGTCGGCACCACCCGTTCACGTCAGCGATTTCGTGGTGCAGACCGACCTCGACGACGACTACCGCAACGCCAACCTGAAAGTGAGCGTCTACGCCAAAAATCACTCGAAAGAGTCTCAGTACGGCTACCTGCTCGTCACGACGCTCTACGACGCGAATGGTCAAAAAGCCATTCCCACCAAAGCCCAGACCATCGGTACACTGGACCCCGGTGGAGAACTACCCGTCCGGCTGGAGTTTCCCGTGACTTCGCCTCAGAAATGGAGCGCCGAGACACCTTACCTTTATCAACTAACGATGCAGATCGTGGGCCCTGACGGCCAGGTAATGGAAGCTGTGAGTCAGCCCGTGGGCTTTCGGGAGGTCAAGGTCAAGGGGGGGCAGCTGTTGGTCAACGGTAAGCCGATCACGATCAAGGGTGTCAACCGCCATGAATTCGACCCCGAAACGGGGCGAGTCATCAGCCGCGAGAGCATGATCCGCGACATTACGCTGATGAAGCAACACAACATCAACGCCGTCCGCACCTCGCATTACCCCAATGTGGAGGAATGGTACGATCTCTGCGATCGATACGGTCTTTACGTGGTAGATGAGGCTAATATCGAAAGCCACGAGCTTTGGTCGAAAAACATCATTTTAGCTGACAAGCCCGAGTGGAAAACGGCCTTCCTGGCGCGGGGCAAAGCCATGATCGAGCGCGACAAGAACCATCCTTCGATTATCATCTGGTCGCTGGGCAATGAGGCCGGTAACGGCGCAAATTTTGTCGCAATGGCCGATTACATCCGGCTGGCCGACCCCACCCGGCCTATTCACTATGAAGGTCGCGCCAACTACACGCCGACCTCCCTGAGCAGTTTCGACATTATTTCGGTGATGTATCCTTCGGTGCAGGATATGATCGAGTTGGTTAAAAAAGATCCCGAACGCCCCCTGATTGTGTGTGAGTACGCCCACGGCATGGGCAATAGTGTCGGGAATCTGCAGGAATATTGGGACGTGATCGAAAAGTACCCCACCATGCAGGGCGGCTTCATCTGGGATTGGGTGGACCAGGGACTTCACGCCAAAACCTCCCAGGGACGCGACTACTGGAACCATATCAACTACATAGATGGCGCCAACGCGGGCGACGGACTGGTGAACCCGGACCGCACGCCTCAGCCGGAAATCAACGAGGTCAAGCACGTGTACCAGTACGTGAAATTTGAAGTGCCCGATTCTATACTGCCTGGCCAAAAGCAAATCAAGCTCCGCAATGGCTACGATTTTCAGGCGCTGAGTCCTTTCAAGTTGGTGTGGACATTGCAGGAAAACGGCAAACCGATTCAGGACGGTGTAGTGGAGAGCCTGACGGCCGCTGCCGGGCAGGTGCAGGAAGTTACCATAGCTTACCAGATTCCCGCGGATCCATCACCGGGGGCAGAATATTTCCTGAACCTCAGCGTGCAGTTGAAAGAAAAGACGCTCTGGGCAGCAATGGGGCACGAGGTGGCCGGACGGCAGGTACGTATTATGGTGCCGACGGGGCAGCTGACCGAAGTCAGCTACGCCGGTAACACGCCGCTGCGGCTCACGCTGACGCGTGGCAAGGGCATTACGTTGTCGGGCCAGCAATTCGCCGTTAGTTTCGACAAGAAATCCGCCCGCATGAGCTCTTTTATGTATAAGGGCAAAGAACTGATGAAAAGCGGTATGTACGCCAATTTCATGCGTGTGCCGACTGACAACGATGAAGGCGGAGGCGACAAAAGTTACGCCGCCCGCTGGCGCGCCGCCGGGCTTGATTCTCTGCAATTGATGGGGTCAGACCTGCGGGTTGAAAAAGTGAATGCGCACGTTTATAAGGTAAGCCTGATTAAAAGCCTGCAAGGCAAAGCGGGCGGCTTGCTGGTAAGTTCGCTCTATACCGTGTACGCCACGGGCGATGTGCATCTGCAGACAACCTTTGCCCCCAACGGCACCTGGCCGCCATTTGCCAGGATTGGCCTGCAGTTTGAGATGCCGCTCAGCCATGACAAAGTGCAATGGTACGGACGTGGCCCCTACGAGACGTATGCCGACCGCAAGAGTAGCGCCAAGGTTGGGTTGTACGCCGGGACCGTGGATGAGCAGCACTTTCCCTACATCATGGCGCAGGAAAATGGCAACAAGACCGATGTCCGCTGGATGGCCGTGACCAATGCCACCGGCCTGGGACTGCTGGCCATCAGCGATTCCGTGTTCAACGTCAGCGTCCATAACTATACCGACAAGGCTTTGCTGGCCGCCAAAAAGCCCGGTATTCCGCTTGCGAAAGACAGCGCGACGGTGGTGAACCTGGATTTGGTGCAGATGGGACTTGGCGGTGACGATAGCTGGTCGCCGCGCGTTCACGAGGCATACCAATTACCTGTAAAGGAGTACCGCTACGCATTCCGGTTGCGTCCCATCGATACGGCCGATGACATTCCGGCGCTGGTGCACTCATCCCTGCCCATTTTTGCCAAAACCATGAGTCCGGGTATGGGAACCGAAGCTACGTCGGAAGAAGGTGAAGAGGAGGCCGCCGTCCGGCCTCCCGTGAAGAAAGCGCCGACCCGCTACTACCCTAAAAAGAAGACTTACACGAAGCGGAAATAACCGTTTGTTATCACTGCGTCTTGTAATTGCCGGGATTTGTCAGCGGGTTGAGGCGCGTTGGCGTTGGGTTGGAATTTTTGAAAAAAGACCAAACTGAACGTCTCTTGTATTTGGGCGTGCTGAGTCGTGCGCTTTCTCTTGGCGCATTGATTGAACGTGGCACAATACCTACGCGCGAAGAAAACCGCCGCTTTGTTTGGACCTGCTGCATACTTTCGGCTTTTTTGGCTTTATGGGTATGCTTGTAATTATGAACCGATACGCCGGGATCGACCTGTACTTTGGCTTCGTTCTGGGAAACGGCTTCAAACCCACCCAGCAAAACCGTGCAAAGCGTTACGAAAAAAGAGCGGATAATATTCATGACAATTGTATTTTTATTTTAATAAATTTAACTATAAGGGATAGTTGGGTAAATATAACTATCGAACCTTGTAGTTAAAAATAGCCATGATATATCACAAAAGCCTGACCCTATTGAAGAATTTTAGGAAAGGCGAATAATAAATACGAGCCGATTCGCAGACAAAAATTTTGTTTGGCAATCCTGAAAACCGAAAGAATATTCTTCAATTGAAAATAATTTACTTTTTTGAAATAAAACTCCACCCATGTCGATCCTAGTTTCGCAACTTACCAAGCAGTACGGCTCCCAGAAAGCTATTGACTCGCTGAGCTTTTCGCTGCATCCGGGCGAAATCGTGGGCTTCCTTGGCCCCAACGGTGCCGGAAAATCCACGACCATGAAGCTACTGACGGGCTATCTGACCCCCACCGAGGGCCGGGCAGTGGTGAACGGACATGACCTGGCGACCGATGCGATGGCCGCCCGACGGGCCATTGGCTACCTTCCCGAACACAATCCGCTCTATCTGGATATGTACGTACGGGAGTTCCTGCTTTTTGTGGGAAAGCTGTACGGCATGAAAGGAAAATCACCGACTGCGCGGGTGGCCGAAATGGTACAACTCTGCGGCCTGACGGTGGAGCAGCACAAGAAAATCGGTCAGCTCTCCAAGGGGTACCGCCAGCGCGTGGGCCTGGCGCAGGCCCTGTTGCACGATCCCGCCGTGCTGATTCTCGACGAGCCCACCACCGGCCTCGACCCTAACCAACTCACCGAAATTCGCTCGCTGATCCGAACCGCCGGAGCCGACAAGACGGTACTTTTCTCCACCCATATCATGCAGGAGGTCGAAGCGCTCTGCGACCGGGTGATTATCATAAACAAAGGGAAAATTGTGGCCGACAGCCCGCTGGCTACGCTGCGGCAGCGGGGAGAGAGTCTGGAAGAAATTTTTCGGGTACTGACGGCTTAGCCTGGGGTAGTTTGGGCGTCGTTATTGGTAAGATTCACTTTTAAACTTTTTGGGGTTTTTAAAGTAAATTTGAAAAAACTACGATCTTTCGCTTAACATGGCTACTATCACCCAACTATCGCAACTCGACCTTGACGGCACGTATTCCTACGCCGACTATCTGAAATGGGAGTTTCAGGAGCGTGTCGAGCTGCTGCGCGGTAAAATATTCCCGATGTCTCCCGCGCCGAGCGTCCGGCATCAGCAGGTATCTACCATGTTACAGGGTTTTCTTTTTAACTATTTTTTATCCACAGATTGCCGTCTATTCTCTGCACCTTTTGACGTGCGACTTTACGATCGTAAAAAGTCTCTCAAAGCCGATAAAGATATCTTTACGGTAGTACAGCCTGATCTGTGCGTGGTTTGTGATTCGGTAAAGCTGAAAGACAACCAAAGCTGCAACGGGGCGCCCGATCTGGTCGTCGAAATTCTGTCGCCTGGCAATACCAAGCGCGAAATGAAGGACAAGTTCGAGCTCTACGAAGAAGCGGGCGTGCAGGAATATTGGCTGGTGCATCCGCTGGACGAGTCGGTGCAGATATACGTTCTCAACGAAGCCGAGCAGTACATTGGCTTACAACCGGCCACCGAAGTGGCGCAGTCGGTAATTTTTTCGGGATTGAGCGTGGACTTGGCGGAGGTGTTTCGTTAACGCTAGGGTTTTCGGCTATTGAAAAAATCAATTTGATGACGCAGGGTAGTCTAACCTCAAACTACCTGCCAAACCCCATATCCGCTCACGACCAGAATCGACACTACGCTCAGCCAGAAGAAAACATCGTACAGCCGTGATGGCGTCAGTGATTTGGGTAGTTCGCGGTAACGGTACACCCAAGCCACCCACACGATCAGCAGTAGAAGTACTGACGTGGCGACTCCGCCCAAAATCACCATCATCACAGGGGACTGGAAGAACAGGAAGAAGACGCACCAGGCAAAGGGGAATATCCAGGAGAATATGGCAATGGAGCGGCGGCGCTCCTGCACTGTTCCAAATGGTAGCCAACCCAACTGCCCGAAGGCATCGCCCCACACCCGCGCCCAACTCGCCGTGGCGGTGAAAAGCGTGGAGTAGAGGGCTGTGAATGCTCCCACCAGGAACAGCGTTTCGGCCCAGGGACCGAGGGTTTCGGTGAAGATTCGTGAAAGCACGCCGATCATCCGGTAGCCCTCGGGTACTTCGCCACTGCGGTGCAGGACCGCTGCCCCCAGCAGGTAGAAAGCCGCCGTCACAATAGTATAGACGACCATCGACAGCAGGGCATCGAGGTACATGACGTTGATCCAGCCTTTGGCGCGGGCCGCCCAGGCGGGGCTGCCATCGTTGGGGCCAGCGTAGGCCGCGTAACCTTTCTCGATGCACCAGTAGTTGTAGTACATGATTTCATCGCCACCCACGCCCGTGATACCGAATGCCCCGAAAGCCACGAGTACGGCCTCCGGCGGTAGTTTGAAACTCAACCCTTCCTGAATATCCAGCCAGCGAATGGCGAAAGGCGTTCCTTGTAATAATCCCAAAGAGATAAGTACCACCGACGAAAAAAGCACGATCATCACCAGCGAGCCTTTCTCGATAGGAGCGTAGTACCCGCGGTACACCAGCAGCGCGGTGACAAGTGCCGCCAGCAGCGCCCAGATATCCACAGAAAGTGCGGGCAGGGCCATGTTCAGCACGATGGCCACGCCGCCCACGATACCACCGACTTGCAGGAGTTTGAGTCCCTGCAGCGACAGCCACAGCCAGATACTCCAGTGCGCCCGCCCTAGCCGTAAGCCGGGCAGGCGGTTGAAATTGTGCATCGTGAACGTTCCGGTGTATATGGCATTCTTCCCAAATTCCAGCTGTAGCGTTACCTTGACCAGACAACTCACCAGAATGACCCAAAAAGTCACGAAACCCGCCTTGGCTCCCAGCGTGGTGGTGGCGATCAGTTCGCCGGAGCCGACGATGGCCGCCGACATGATGAAGCCGGGGCCCAGATATTTTAATTGTCCGGCGATGGACTTTGGCGGGTCGAGGGGTTGTTGCATGAAACTGGAGTTCGGGGTTCGCGGTCAAAAGAAAACTACCGGGGGTTATTACTGATTACGCTATATTTGAAGCCATTCGGTTTCTTGACCTGGCAAGGCAAGAATTCAACCAGGCACGCGTTTTTAGGCGTAATCCAACTCACTTTTGATCTGACTCCGACAATTTTTGAGAAATTTTGTAAAAAAAACCTGGCAAACAGTTAATCGACGCAGTCGCGGGCGTTTTTTTCGATTGCTATTGTTCTTTGGAGGCGCTTTTGCAGCCATTATCGTTTCGTTGGGCGTTGCGTTTTACCTTTTCGTTATCATGGGTTTCTTCGGCGACATGCCGTCGCGCCGCGAGTTGCAGGACAAGCGCAACGACACCGCCTCCGAGGTTTATTCTGCCGACAGCGTCTTGCTGGGAAGGTACTTCCTCTACGACCGAACGAACATTGCCTACCGTGACATCGACACCACGGTCATTGAGGCGCTGGTCGCGACCGAAGATGCCCGTTTCTATCGGCACCATGGTGTCGATTCGCGTAGTTTGGCGCGGGTAGTTATCAAGAGCATTTTATTGCAGAAGGAAAGTTCGGGTGGGGGAAGTACCCTCACGCAGCAGCTAATCAAGAACCTGTATCCCCGTCGGGATTACTGGATTTTGGATATGCCAATCAACAAGGCCCGGGAAATGGTCCTGGCCCGGCGGCTGGAATCGGTATACACCAAACCGGAAATTCTGGAACTGTACCTGAATACCGTCTCCTTCGGTGGGACGATTTTCGGCGTAGAGCGTGCGGCGAAGTACTTTTTCAATACTACCGCCAAAAAACTCAAACCCGAACAGGCTGCCGTGCTGGTCGGGATGCTGAAAGCCACTACTTCCTATAATCCAAAAAATCATCCCGAACGCGCCAAGACGAGGCGCAATGTAGTACTGTCGCAAATGGCCAAGTACGGGTACCTCACGCCCGAGGAGGCTGATTCTTTGAAGAAACTGGCTTTGGTCACTAAAAAGGAAAAAGTCGATAAAAAGAAGGAGGAGCAAAATCTCGCTCCCTATTTCCGCGAGCAACTGCGCGTGGAACTGGCTGAGTGGTGCAGCAATCAGTATAAGCGCAACGGCGATGCTTACAACCTTTACACCGACGGGCTGAAAATATATACCACGCTGGACTCCAAGCTTCAGCGCGAAGCCGAGCGGGCGGTTGCAAAGCGCATGGCCAGTCTGCAAAAGCAATTCAATGCGCACTGGCAGGGGCGTGAACCCTGGGGTAATGATAAGTCCGTGCTGCAAAACGCCATGCGTCGCTCGCCGCACTACCGGCGGATGAAGGCAGCGGGGGCTTCCGAAGAAGAAATTGAGAAAGCTTTCCAAAAGCGCGTGCCTATGACACTATACGGCTGGAACGGCTCCTTCCGCCGCACGATGAGCCCCATGGATTCGCTGGCTTACTACGAAAAATTCCTGAACACGGGTATGGTGTCAATGGAGCCCGAAACGGGTTACGTGCGGGCGTGGGTCGGCGGGATCAACCACAACCTGTTCAAGTACGACCACGTCACCTCCAAGCGGCAGGTCGGCTCTACGTTCAAGCCGATTCTGTACGCCGCCGCTCTGGAAAAAGGCGTGCAGCCCTGCAAGTACATCGAAAACAAACTGACGACCTACGAACAGTTCGAGAATTGGTCGCCGCAGAATGCCGACAACAAGTACGGTGGACGCTACTCGATGGAAGGGGCCTTGTCCAATTCCGTCAATACCGTCTCGGCCCAGTTGATCCTGAATGTGGGCGTGCCGTACACCGTCCGGCTGGCCCGTGACCTGGGTATCCACAGTGACCTGCCGCCCGTGCCATCGCTGGCGCTGGGTACGGCGGACATTTCGCTGCTCGAGATGGTGGGAGCCTACACGGCCTTCGCCAACGAAGGGCGCATCAGCGAACCAGTGTACGTGACCAAAATTGTGGATCGGAATGGGAAGGCACTACGCGAAAGCGAGCCGCAGCGACGCCGCGAAGTACTATCGCCCGACAACGCGGCCATTATGCTGCACATGATGCAGGCGGTAGTCAACGAGGGCAGCGGCTCTGGACTTCGCTCGACCTTCGGCCTTTCTCTTGATATAGCGGGCAAGACGGGTACTACCCAAAATCAGACGGACGGCTGGTTCATCGGTATTACGCCGGGTCTGGTCACGGGCGTGTGGGTCGGTGGCGAAAGCCCGCTGGTGCGCTTCCGCAGCCTGAGCATGGGCCAGGGTTCGCGTACGGCTTTGCCGATCTGGGGAGAATTTACGTCGCGGCTGGTCAGGCTGGGGTATTATTCCAAAAAAGTACCTTTCGCCCCGTTATCCGAACGATTGGAGAATCGCCTGAACTGTGCACCCTACCTCGAAGACGAGCCGACGTTTTTTGACAAAGTGAGGGACGTGTTGCCTTTCAATTTTCCTACCAAAGAAGAACGACAAGAGAAGAAAAAAGACCGAAAAGAACGTCGCGCGGAAAGACGGGCCGAGCGCAAGCGGAATAACTGATAAACAGTGGGCAGGAAGAACGGCGAAAAATTTCTGTACTTTACTTCGTGAGATCAGTTTTTTCTGTGGAAGATCATGGTTCCCCTTTTGAATTTATTGCAAACAGGAAAGTACCTCCGTCTGATTCAAGAGCAGCAGGCCGGTTTGTTCTTCGGTTATACCCTTCTCTATTCGGTGTGTAAACACAAGCTTTCCTTCCACTACTTTGGTTTTGAAGCAATTAAATTGCACACCAGTATTCTTTTCATAAGGAGCTCCCAATTGGACAAGATGGGAAGAAATCAAAAACAGGCTACCCGATTGCCGGACGAGGGTATCGATTACCTGGCGGGCGCACATGAAGGCATCCTGTGGATTGGTCCCTCTAAATAGCTCATCGGCCAGCAAAAATACCCTTTGTTCCTCCGCTATGGCCTGAGCCACTTCTTTAATCCGAATGAGCTCAGTATAAAAATGACTGTACCCCAGATCCAGACTGTCGCTTAAATGAATGCTTGTCATCAGACGATCGAAGAGACTGAGAGAAGCGGTGCGGGCCGGCACAGGCAGTCCCAGGTGAGCCAGGTAAAGTACCAGGCCGCAGGTTTTCAAAAAGGTAGTTTTTCCACTCATATTCCCTCCCGTCAGCAGCGTCAGCCGTTGGGGAAAGGCAAGGGAGAAGTCGTTTCCAACAGCTACCTCGTCACTGAGCAGCGGATGCTTCATATCCATGACGCTGAATGTTGGTTCTTGAGTTTGAACAAACGACGGGTAAACCCAACGGACTGTTTGCAGAAAGCGGGCGATGCCGCAGTACGCATCGAGCTGATAAAAAACGGCCAGCACCGCTTTGACCTGATTTACGTACTTCTGCCTCAAAAAGAAATCAACTTCTATCATCGAAATCAGGTTGAGCTTAGTCGTCAGTGTCGGCTGGGCGTGATCGAAAAAGTCTCGTAGTACCTTCGCATGGTTTAGCAATTCATGGGGCAACTGATCGGAGTCGCGCCACCAGGCTGTCTTTTCGCCAATCATCCTAAGTACTTTTTGCAAAGCGGTAGTACCTGACAGCAGTCGGTAAAAATCATGCGTACTAAACCACCGGTACCACAGGGACAACCGGTAACGATTGAACCAGGTTTTTGCCGAATTCCAGGCCAAGTTGCTATCCAGATGGTTGTGGGACGCGGTTAAATAGCTCTTCGGAATATCAAACTCTATCTCAGGCAGATTGGCAGAAATATATTGAAGTAGTTTTTGGCGTTGTAGAATTTCCGGTAGGGTACCCAGCGGCGTGCTTAAAAGCTGCTGTATATGGTCTTTTCCCGAATGCGTATAGGCTCGATTGAGTAGGTCCAAAACACTGCGTTCGCCCACCTCACGTGGGAGAATCTGAAGTTCGTGCAGTGTATGGGCAGCAAGGGCTTTCACAAGTCGGTGTTTTTACAAACATAAGGTAATGTCCGGCGGGGCGTCTGTTAAAATTTCTTAAAGGCGTTTTTGGACAGTGTATTTCTCTGTTTGGGAGAAGAATAGCGCTTACGGATATAGGGTTTCTGGCTGCTGCTGGTACTTCTGAGGGTTTTTACTTGTGAGACAATACGATGGATAAAAAACCAAATTTCGATTCCCAACAAAAATCAGTAATTTAGCCCAAAACTAAACCAACCAATACCATCATGGCCCAATACAACCTGAAAATCAACGGCCAAACCTACAAGGCCGACGTCGAGCCGGATACGCCGTTGCTGTGGGTTTTGCGCGACAGCCTCGGGCTGGTCGGCACCAAATACGGCTGCGGCATCGCGCAGTGCGGCGCCTGCACCGTCCACGTCAACGACTCGGCCACGCGCTCCTGCGTAATGCCCGTGTCGGCCGTCGGCGACTCCAAAGTGACGACCATCGAAGGTCTTTCCGAGAAAGGCGACCACCCCGTGCAGCAGGCCTGGAACGAAGTGGATGTGCCACAGTGCGGCTACTGCCAGGCGGGCCAGATTATGACCGCCGCCGCGCTTCTGAAGCGGAACGCCAAGCCCAGCGACAAGCAAATCGAAAACGCGATGAACGGCAACCTTTGCCGCTGTGGTACCTACCACCGCATCCGCGAAGCCGTGAAAGTAGCCTCCACCAAAACCAACTAAGCCATGTCCAACCTGACCAATACCAACCGACGCGATTTCATGAAGCTGGCGGCCACGGCGGGCGGTGGCGTACTGCTGGGATTTCACTGGCGCAATGCCGACGCCAAACCCGCCGTCCTCGACGCGGCGGCGGAAGCTGCGGCCCCGAGCATTGAATTCAACAGCTACCTGGCCGTCGCGCCCGATGGCAAAATCACCATTTTCTCGCCGAACCCCGAAGTGGGGCAGGGGATCAAAACCGCCTTCCCGATCGTGGTCGCCGAAGAACTCGACGTCGATTGGCAGCAAGTCCACGTGGCGCAGGCCCCGCTGGACACGGTGAAATTCCAACGGCAGGTGGCAGGCGGAAGCGGCTCCATTCCGCACTCGTGGAAACGTCTGCGCCAGGCCGGAGCCACCGCCCGGCAGTTGTTTATCAATACCGCTGCTCAGCGCTGGGGTGTGGCACCCGAGCAATGCACTACCGAAAGTGGCGCAGTGTTGCTAAAAGGCTCCAAAAAGAAACTGACCTACGGCGAACTGGCCGAGGAAGCCGCCAAGATGCCCACGCCCACCGACGTGCCGCTGAAAGATCCCAAGGATTTTAAGCTGATTGGTTCGTCCATTCGTAATGTGGACAATCAGGACATCATTACGGGCAAGCCGTTGTTCGGGCTGGACTTCACCCGTGAGGGCATGTTGTATGCCGTAGTGGAGCGTCCCAAAGCATTCGGTATGAAGCTGAAATCGGTGGATTCCGCTGCGGCCAAAGCCGTGCCTGGCATCGTGGACGTGGTGACCTTCGACAACAGCGTGGCCGTGGTGGGCAAATCTACCTGGCAGGTGATGAAGGCCCGCAAGGCGTTGAAAATTGATTACGAAAAGGAAGCCGCACTGGAAAGTACCAGCGACCACGACCGGATTTTCGATGAATTGCTCAACTCCGACAAAAATGAAGTACGTCGGAAGGAGGGCGACGTGGACAAGGCGTTCAAAAGCGCCGCCAAGGTCGTCAAGAGCGAGTACCAGTGTCCGTTCCTGTCGCACGCGCCGATGGAACCGATGAACTTCTTTGCCCACGTCCGTCCCGACGGCGCCGAGCTCATTGGTCCGACCCAGACGCCGGAACGCGCGCAGGGCGAAGCCGCCAAGTTCCTGGGCATTCCCAAAGAAAAAATTACGGTCGATATGACCCGCATGGGTGGTGGCTTTGGCCGTCGTTTGGCCGCCGACTTCGTGATGGAAGCGGTGAAAATATCGGCCCTGACCAAAGCACCGATCAAGCTCATTTGGTCGCGGGAGGACGATATGACGGGCGGCGATTACCGCCCGGCGGTGAAGTACCGCTTCGAGGCCGCCCTCGATGACAAAGGCAACATGATTGGCTACAAGCTGCGCGGCGCGGGCATCAACGCTGGTAACCCCACCCGGGAGAATAACTTCCCGGCGGGCGCGGTGGACAACCTGCTGATCGACTCCGCCGAACATAAGTCAGCCATCACAACGGGGCCTTGGCGCGCGCCGATCACTAACTTCCTGGCTGCCGCCGAGCAGTCGTTCCTGGACGAAGTGGCGCAGGCCGCCGGGAAAGATCCGATCCAGTTCCGTCTGGAATTATTGGAAAAAGCCAAAACGGCTCCGGCGGGCGACGTGCGGTACGATGTGGATCGCATGATTGCGGTGACCAAACTCGCCGCCGAGAAATCGAACTGGGGCAAAGACAAAACAAAGAACCAGGGTTTCAGCCTGTACTACTCGCACCTCTCGTACGTGGCGCAGGTCGGTGAGGTCGAGATGAAGGCGGGCAAGCCGGAACTGACCAAAATCATCGCCGCCGTGGACTGCGGCATTGTGATCAACCAAAGCGGTGCCCGGCAGCAGGTGATGGGCGGCGTGGTGGATGGCTTCGGCCACGCGATGTACGGCAGCCTCAGCTTTACCGATGGCGTACCCGACCAGAGCAATTTCAACAAGTACCGCATCATCCGGATGCAGGAAATTCCCGAAGTGGAGGTGCATTTCGTGGACAACGGCATCGACCCCACCGGCCTCGGCGAACCCGCCCTGCCCCCCACGGGCGGTGCGGTGGCCAACGCTTTCTTCAAAGCCACCGGCAAGCGGTTGTACAAGCAGCCGTTTATTGAGGGGTTGAGTGGGAAGGTGGAGAGTTGAGTCTTTACTTGACTTTTTTGGTGTACTTATAATGTTAGAAGCCCGGTCGGTTTGACCGGGCTTTTTTGTATTTTACGCTGGGTTTGGATGGCCGCCCGGAGGATAATGGGATAGTTGTCACCGTGCAAGGCTCCACTCGGCGGAGCCGAGCGACTGCATGCGGCATCTTTGAAAATGGATAAAACGGCTATCAGTATTCCGCATACTGGCCTTCGTCAAAACACTCAATGGCGGGCTGCTAGCCTTCGCCGAGGCCCGGCTTAACAACTATGGTGACCTCGGGGAACACATTCGAAAAAACTGTAAAAAACCAATACTAGTTTTGATTCTTGGAAATACTTCGCAGCGTGCTCTGTTGCTGCAAAAAGTACCAAAGAATCAAAAGTGTTAGCACATCTGTAATGAAGAATGTTATATATACTATACTGGTATTAATGGTGTTTATCGAGCCAGCCAATGCTCAGAGCATAAATTCACAATATGTTTTTTACGGATCGGATAAAATAGCGGTAGATTCAATATTTCCTGCTTGGGAGGGAATTAAATTATTTAAAACTAGGAGTAATAGGTGGGGAGCAATAGATGAAAACGAAAAGGTAATTATTTATCCAAAGTATAGAATATTGACTTATTTTAAAGAAGATTTAGCCATATTCTGGAAGGATATAAATAACAATGGTTTTGTTGATCGTGAAGGAAATGAAGTTCATAAAGGAAGCTACACAGAAATACGTCCTTTTGAAGGAGGTCTTTCGGAAGTATGGCACAGTACTGGCCAAAAGTTCAGAAAGGAGGATGGGTATACATTTGAAAATAATCCCTTTGATGTACGGCGCAACTATTTAAACCGTGCCTTCGATTTACTTATTCCGCAAAAATATGATTCGGTGGGGGTCTATATTCATAAAAGACTAAGAGTTGTGAAAAAAACTAATAAATTTGGCTTCTTAGATGAAAATGGCAAGGAAATTATTCCACCTATTTTGGACGATATTGATCTTGATAGTGTATACTTCTGGAAAGAGCTCCGAAGAATCGGAATTGGGGGGAAGTTTGGCTATTTGAATACCCAAAAAAAGGAACTGGCAATCGATTTTTCATATAATGAAACACTTCCTTCTAATTCAAACATAACTTGGGTAAAAGTTGATCAAACTTGGTATTTAATTGATATGAACCTCCGGGTTCTAAAAGAAGCTGATTATAAATCAGTACGCTGGATAGTACCCAGTAAAGTGTCAGCGGCCCAAACTGACCTGGGATACCTTCTGATTGATTCTGATGGTCACGAGCTATGTGACCAAAAATATGATTTTATATTTATGGCCGATGAAGGCGTGGCTCCGGTAATGAAAAATGGAAAATTTGGGTATATAGATCTGGATGGAAATCAGATTGTTGCACCAATATATGAAAAGGTGTTTCACTTTAAAAATGGGCAGGGATTGGTGTTAGATAAATATGCTTATTGGTATATAAATCAGAATGGAGAAAAAAGCTGGCACAGAATGAAACCCTCAGTTTTGATAAATATTTTAATAGTTATTTTATTGTGCCCTTTGTGTCTGTGGACATACAGGTTAACAAGAAATTATTGGTAACTAAGACATTTGGAACGATTGGCTACTGCCACATCCATATATTTGTATTTATAAGTCCGCTAAAACTAATATATAATCGGGTGGGTCTGCCATGCGATTCGAGAAATGCGATTTTAGACTAGACCTCTAATTTGTATGAAAAAGCTACTGTTCATACTATTCGCCTTTGCTACAACTACCTGCCATGCCCAAAAGCAAGAGCAAGAGCCTGCCGTGCGCGTCCATTTAGCCTCATCGTTCGGGTTAGGGATTTCGGGTAGGTCAAAAGAAATTACCGGTGGGGCTTTCATGGCTAGCCTGGCCATACCCGTTGAGTTCAGGCATCAGTGGTACCTTATTTCCGAGGTGTATGGAGGGGCTTTCCGTAGCCCAAAGTACCCTAAGAAGGTGGGGTACTTTTTTGAGAGTTATCCACGCATAAGATACGAGGCCTACGGTATTCGATTGGGAAAAGGAATCAAAACCATATATCCTGAATTTACTTTGCGGATGTCAGTCGGGGCAGACGTACTATTAGTGCATGAACCCTGTTGCTACAGCATCAGTAAATTCTCCGAAGGCTACGACGAAAAGCTATACCGCACGTATGCCATCCCCGCTCAACTCGACGCAAGATTTCGACTTAATAAAAGGGAAACCGCTTTCCTGACTTTCGGTGGACGCTGGGACGCCAACGGTCGTCGTCCTTTTGGTAGTTTGAATACGGGTGTCGAGTTTCGACTTTTCTCATTGTGACACCTATTGGCTCGCTGAACTCGACCTGCGGGCTATCACCTCGCGTTTGCAACGGCATATCGTGCAATCCGAATTCTTCAACCTTCCCCTTTTTACTGACCTAACATCAAAGTACTACCGCTACCTACCAGCAACAATTGGGCGTCGGGGCTGTATTCCAAGCCAAGCACCGTGGCTGTGCCATGAAGAGAAATCATATGTCCTGCCCCCAAAATAACCTGTTCGCCAGACAGGGGTGCGCGACCAACGGACCAGGTAGCAGGATCTTCCCAATCACCTGTTTTGAGGCTAATGACAGGGCAGGATTGTTGAATGGTAGCGGAACCTTTCATGGTGCTACTACAATTGGGCAAAGTACCTTTGGTAGCTCGGACCGTGTAGGTACCCTGCGTGGTAAAATTGCCGAAAGAGAGCGCACTGCCTGTACCGGACAAGGCATTTCCCATGGCTTCATCATTTATGAAGAGCTGATAGTAGACATCATTCTGGGAACTGTCCAATCCAACCGCTATCCCTGTCCCGCCGGCACAGTAAGTACCCCCGCCCGTTACGGTGTAGGCATTAGGGAGGGCTGAGACAGTGACAGCGATCTGGGATCTTGGGCTTTCACAGCCAGTATTTGATGTTTGGGAAACGTAATAGAACGTAGAGCCGGCCGCAGAAGTTGAGGGTGTGGGCGCAGTATTGGAGCCTGTTCCCCCGGTAGAATCAGCGTACCATCGCAGAAAGCTGCCCGTAGCTGTTAAAGGACGGGCGGGAGAACCAATACAATAATTAATAGGTGCGAATACCCCAGGTGCAGCAGGTATAGCCTTTATAACTACGCTAATCTGTGCCCTGGCACTCTCCTGACCGTCTACGGTTTGCGAGACATAGTAGAATATGGTACCCGTAGCAGAAGTCGAAGGCGTGGGCGCGGAGGGAATGCTCGTTCCCCCGGCAGAAGTTGAATACCAATTCAGAGTACCACCCGGTGCTGCTGAAGCCGTCAGAGTAGTAGCGGTAGCTCCCTCGCAATAAGCAACGGGAGAAACTACCCCTGGCGGCGGAGTTGTAACATCATCATAGTTTGAGTTCGCATCAGCAAAATAGACATCGACTCTACTGCAACAGAGATATTTGTAGTAAATTCCGCCACCGATTCCTTCGTATGTAAATAAACAGGATTGCTAGTAGAAAACAGGACAAGCGACAGTACTAAAAAGGAGAGAAATTTCATTCACCAAGAGGGGTAATGCTTTGGGGTCATAGGAAATATTTGGTGTTCTTCGTGAAAAGTACCCCCACTGTGCATGAAGGTCGGTTAACAGCGAGAAATTGAGATAGATAGCGTTTCTCGCAAGGGTGTTTGGAATTAGGGAGTACTTTCGAGGAGCAAAAGTAAGAATTGACGTTGTCAAAAGTCAAAAGGATTCTAACCGGGCGCTCAATAAGGCTAACCAATAAGGATAGTGATAATGAAGCAAGCGTTTCTCTTGATGATACTCGCCGTAGCCACCTGCGGCTACGCCCAGGAAGCCAAGGTCGAGCCAGACGAACCGTTTATTCGCGTCTATTTGACTGCATCGCTGGGTATGGGTATTTCGGGCCAAACCTCCGTAATGTCAGGTGGGCCGCTCATGGCCCTGGCCACACTTCCCCTCAGATTTCGGCACAATTGGTTCCTTATTCCCGAAGCGTACGGGGGCGCGTTTCGCAGTCCTAAGTTTCCCGATAAAACCGGCTTCATTATTCATACATACCCACGCTACCGGCATCAAATGTACGGGATGCGGTTTGGCCGTAGCTTCGCGCCACCCGACAATGGCTTTTCGGTTTTGCCCTCTATCGGGATAGATTACCTGCAAATCGAGGAGCCATACTTTCGCATGGGGAATTACAGGCGTGAGCTCGAACACAATATTTATCGCCTATACGCCATCCCTATCCAGGTAGACTTGCGTTTTCAGAAAAGGCGCGATAGCTACGCGGCATTTGCCATCGGAATGCGGGTCAATAAGAACAATCGCCGCTCGTTCGGAAGTCTTACGGCGGGCGTTGAGTTTAAATTGAATTGATTGCCAATTCTGCTCTGTGCCCAAGCATTATGGTAGTTCGCCGCAGTCTTTTGCGTCCAATTATCAAATAAGTCCTTTACGCGCCAACCAAAATCTGTTCGGGTTGTTTTTCGAGAGAGTCCTCTTTCTCCTGGGTCAGCCGCCGCTTTTTCAGATACCGCGCGTACATGAGGGCTACGGCAATTGCTGCGAAACCCTGCGTCAGTACGGTGGCCTGTACGCCGATGTAGTGCGACACGCCTCCCACCAGCAGACTGCCGAGGGGAATCGCCCCGGCGAATACCATCACAAAAATACTCAGCACCCGCCCCCGCAGTTCCTGCGTGACGCTTAACTGGATCAGCGTGTTGCTGATCGTGACGACCGACATCATCCCGAATGCCCCGCACGTCAGGATGACCAAAGCCAGGTAGTAGTTGGTCATGTAAGAAAACAGCACGAGTCCGGTCCCGAAAATCAGGGTGTTAATGGCCAGAATTTTGGTCAGGTTGGTGCCGGGTTTTACTGAAGCCAGAAATATGGCCCCTATAAACGCACCGAGGCCGATAACGCCATCGATGACCCCGAGCGTCGAGGCGGAACCCTGGAAAATGTCTTTGGCGTACACTGGCGTCAGCGTCGAGTAGGGCAGCACGAGCAGGCTCATCACACCCGCAAAAATAATGGTACTGCTGATGTCAGGTGTGGCTTTAATAAAGGCAAAGGCTTCGCGAAATTCCCGTTTGATATTCCGGTCGGCTTTCGGTTTGGGAAAAAAGGCGGGTAGTTTCATCAGTAGTAAAGAAATGATGACCGGAATAAAACTCAGCGCGTTGAGCCCAAAGCAAACCTGGTCGCCGAATGTTTCCAGCGCGAAGCCGGCTATCGCCGGACCGAGCAGTTTGGACAAGTTGACCATTGAGGAATTCAGCGCGAGAGCATTGGGCAGATCCTGCTTATTGTTCACCATCGCCTGCACCAGCGACTGCCGCGCCGGAACATCGAAGCCATTGATGATGCCCAGCACGGCGCTCAGGCCGATAATCGACCAAACGGCGTATTGCTGAAAATAGATGACGGCCAGCGTGAGGAGGATAGCCTGCACCAGCGAAAGTACCTGCGTCACCAGCAGTACTTTGTACCGATCGTACCGATCGGCGACGATGCCGCCGAATAAGGAGAACATCGAGGCCGGAAACAGCGTGGCAAATACCGACACCCCCAGCATGACCTTGGACTGCGTCAGCGAGTAAACTACCCAGCTCACGGCGGTTTTCTGCATCCAGGTCCCGATCAGCGACACGGACTGGCCCATGAAAAACAGACGGAAATTGCGGCTTTTAAAAGAACTGAAAGTGGTGATTGGCATGGATGTGGGTAAAAGCAAAAGTCTCAGATAGAGCAATGCTTACCCAAAACCCGTACCAATCCAAAAACATGCCTCAAACCCGGTTTTTGTCCAGAATGGACAAGCCGGAAAAAAGGAGGATTGTAGCGGCGACCTATACCCGGAAAGTACGCATCAGCGATATGAGCTGGGTTCGGCTTTTGACCTCGGTTTTCTGATAAATCCGGTGCGTGTGGTCTTTGATCGTTTGCACGGTCACGAACAGAGTTTCCGCGATTTCTTTATTGGTCTTGCCCCGGTAAATCTCCTGGATGACCTCCAATTCCCGGGGGGTAATATCGTAGTTTTCTACGAATAGCTCCAATGATGGCACCTTCGTCGCAAATGTCGCCGCGCGCGAAGGTGCAGCATCGGGTAGTTTGGCCCGGTAGACGTAATAAACGGCAAAAACCGTGTGGCTCAGAAAGTACAGAAAAATGAATAGTAGTTCAAAAGGAAGGTATGAGCCCGATTGCACGAATAAAAGCAAATGGACAACCCCAACAACGAAGGCCAGCCCCGCGAGCGTCAGCTTTGGCCGAAAATTGAGGTCTTTCGCTTGTCCCAGTGCTAGTGAAGTACCCACTCCGGTCATGAGAACCAGCACAAATGCGGCGTAAATGTGGTTGACCGTCCAGGTACTTTCCGCGCCAAAGTACCCCACTAATGCCGCTACCAACGAAGTGATCAGGATAGAGAGCATGAGGTTGCGGCGGCCTGGTTTCAGAATGTGGGCTATCCACAAAATAAGCATGAGCATCCCGGCCAGCAGGAAAGGCACGCTGAGGAGTGTCAGAAAACGCGAAAGTGGTAATCGACTGGCGGGTGGTAAGATCGGGAAGTACAGCTCCCGCAGCAGCAACCGGCTCCAAAGCGCGTAGAAACCGAAGGTGTAGGTCAGGATCAGATAATACCTCAGGTACCGCATGGGCAGGTACTGCCCGTACTCTTTTTGGCGAAACAGCACCAGGACCCCGCCCGCCATGAGGCCCAGGCAAAACATGAAACAAATCCAACTGAGGAGGGGGGATACCGACATACCAAAATAAAAGTTGATACAGCCCAAAAATACCCCTTCAAACAGAATTTTAGCCCCCTACTTTGGTAGTGTTTTTCAAAATCACTACCAAAGTAGCTACTCAGAGACAGGAGGTTGCCTTACTTTTGAATCATACAGAACTAATAAAACCAACCAGATAAAAGCCATGGAAAAGATTCCCCTTTTAATTCCCCCCACCGTTAACAGCAGCCTGTCGTTTGGCTGGGAAAAAATGAAGCAGTACTTTCTGCCCCTGCTGCTGGTCGTACTGGTCATAGCCGTCGTCAATATCCCGCTCGACAGCATGCGGGATACGCTTAAAGATAGCAGCGAAACGCTTTTACGGAAGGACGAACTCCTGTTGCAAATCCTGTCGGCTGCCTACTGGCTCCTGCTGCTGCCTGCCTTCGAATACAGCGCCGATCTGATGTTCATTCACGCCATCCGTGACCAGAAACTCGACTTCAACAACCTCTTCGCGGGTTTCCGCAACTACCTCAATGTCGTGTTGGCGCATCTGCTGGTCGCGGCGCTGGTAGGAATCGCCTTCATTGCCTTGATTATTCCGGGAATTTTTGTCGCCTGTCGACTGGCTTTCGTTTCCTACCTGGTCATCGACAAAGGCCTGGAACCCATCGAAGCCGTAGAGACCAGCTGGAATATGACGCGCAAACACGGCTGGAAAATTTTCGGTCTCGCTTGCATGTCCATTTTGATTGGCTTGGGTGGCCTGCTATTGCTCATCGTGGGACTAATCCCGGCGATCATCTGGATCAAGGCGTCCTTTGCTTCGCTGTACGAGGCGATATTGATTGAAAATGAGGCGGAGTGAGCGAAGGAATAGATTCTCTTCGGTATAACCATACCTCCTTTTCCTTTTATTCATTCGTCAAATGCCTTCCCCATTCGTGTTTCCAGTGGTCCGGCATTTCAAAAGCTTATCTCACTGAGAATGGAAAGAAGAGAATTTGTTCGGAATGCCGGTTTACTGGGCTCCGCTTTGGTAGTCACTCCAACTACCTGGGCTAATCCCCTGTCTCAAAACGAAAGTACGTATACGCCCCCGGCTCAGGCGCCCCCGGCTGAGGTATGGCTCGACGGGCCTATGCGCTGGGCGCAGCTGGCCTTCGTCGAGCGCGATCCCGGCCACTACGATCCCGATTCCTGGCTCGACTACTTCAAGCGAATCCACGCCGATGGCGCCCTGCTGAGCGCGGGTGGGGTGGTCGCTTTTTATCCGACCGAAATCCCGCTGCACCACCGGAGTCAGTTTATGGGCAATGCCGATACGCTGGGCTATCTGGTGGAAGGGTGTAAAAAACTGGGGATGAAAATCATGCTGCGCACCGATCCGCACGCCACCCGGCAGGATACCCTGGCGGCGCATCCCGACTGGATCGCCGTGACCGCCGATGGTCAGAAAAGGCGGCACTGGGCCAATCCCGACCTATGGGTCACCTGCGCCCTCGGTCCCTACAATTTCGAGTTTATGCCGCAGGTAAACAAAGAGATTATGCAGCGCTTCGCGCCGGAGGGTATTTTCTCCAACCGCTGGGCGGGACACGGTGTCTGCTACTGCGAGCATTGCCAGCGCAATTTCAAAAACTACTCGGGCCTGGCGCTCCCCACCAAAGAAGAACGGCTTGACCCCACCTACCGCCAATGGACCGAATGGAAGACGAAACGGCTCCGGGAATTGTGGCTGCTCTGGGACGCCGGAATTCGGGAGGTGCGGTCCACATCGCGTTTCATTCCCAACGGCTTTCCCGACAAAGTACTGACGGGCCGGGAGTCGGATCTTTTCTTTGCCGATCAGCAGGCGCGTTCGGGCCTGATTCCGCCCTGGACCAACGGCAAGGGGGCCAAGGAACTGCGCGCCACATTGGGCAACAAACCGCTGATCGGCATATTCAGTATTGGTCTGGAGGAGGAATTTCGCTGGAAAGATTCCGTGCAGAGCGATGCCGAAATCCGCACCTGGGTAGCCGAAGGTACCGCCAACGGGATGCGTCCCTGTTTTGTAAAATTCGGCGGCGATATTTATGACAAGCGCTGGATGAATTCGGTGGCCGAGCTGTACGATGCCTATTACAAAAATGAAAAGTACCTCCGCAACACGGTCTCGCTGGCGCGGGTAGGCGTCGTATACTCCGAGCAAACCGAACGAAAGTACGGCGGCCAACCCTGGCAGCAGCACAGCGGCGACCATCTGAATGGCATGTACCATGCCCTGGTCGAAAGCCGCATTCCGTTCGATATGGTCAACGACCGTTTGCTTTCGGCGGATGATCTCGGACGATTCAAGCTGCTGATCCTTCCTAATATCGCAGCGCTCTCCGATGCGCAATGCGCGCAGATTGAAGCCTTTGTGCAGCGAGGTGGTAGCGTGGTGGCCACTTTCGAAACCTCCCTCTACGATGAAGAAGCCCAACCCCGCCCCGACTTTGGGCTGGCGAGCCTGTTCGGGGTTTCCTACGGAAAAAACGTAGCCGGTCCGCAGCGCAACAGCTACCTGCAGTTGCACCATCAGCCCCAGAATGATTTGCATACCCAAATCCTGTCGGGGCTGGACGATACTCCACGGATCGTGAATGCTATCTACAAAGTCGAGGTGCAACCGACTACGGCTTTCGCCAGCCCGATCACCCTGATACCCACCTACCCCGACCTTCCCATGGAGGATGTGTATCCCCGCGTGGAGGAAACTGATATCCGGGAAGTGTACCTGCGACAGGTCGGGAAAGGCCGGGTGGCCTATATCCCCGGCGATCTGGACCGCACCTTCTGGAAAATGCTGAACGTGGATCACCGGGTTTTGCTGCATAATATTATCGACTGGGCGCTGGATGAAGCCCCCATTACAACGATCATCGGGCCGGGGGTAGTTGACAGCACCGTATGGCAGCAGGAGAAATCCATGACGGTCCACCTGGTCAACCTCACCAATCCGATGATGATGAAAGGGCCTTTCCGGGAGCTTATCCCCATCGATACCCAGGTCACGGTGCAGGTACCTGCGGGAAAAAAGGTTTCCCGCGTGAAACTCCTCATGCGCGGGACGGAACCAAAATTTGCGCATAAAAACGGTAAAATAACCGTAGATGTGCGCGGACTGCTGGACCACGAAATCGTCGCGCTGGATTTTGGGTGAGGGTTGGGTAGTTTCTTATAATTATGGGTTGATAACCAGTATTTGAAATACGATTGAGTCATCGCCACTCACAAAAAAGAGAGCCTCTTTGCAGGGAGGCTCTCTGGGAAAAGTTTGCTAAAAGGTACTTTGTTGCTTACAGTTAGTACTTGACCTTCATTACCGTTCCGGTAAGGCCGCTTACGTAGTACGTGTGAGCATCGGCCTGTATAAGATCCGTAGGAAGGTTGAGGTTGTCGACCGCTACGGAACTGCCGTTGCTGGCCACCCGGCGAATCTGCCCGGTATTGGGGGCAAAACCTTGAGCGCCGAATACCCCGTGCTGTACGACGAGGACACCGGGATCGGTGGTCAGATTGATATCGACCAGGCTGGTGAACCCACCTTGATATACGGAGACCGCTCCGGCCTGATCCATTTGATAGATAAGGGCCGAACCCGTGGGGAACGGAAAGCCCAGCAGCGTACTGACCAGAAATTTCTGCCCGTCAAAAACGATGCCTGTCGGGACGCTTTCAACCGTTGGTGGTCCCACCGGGGTAGGATTTTTAATGCCGGGAATGACAGCGAACACGCTCCATACGCCGGCTTTAGTACGGCGGATAATGGCATTGGCTCCGGCATCGGTGAGGTACAGGTCGCCGTTGGGTCCCAGAGTCATGTTGTACAGGTGCGTGTCTTCAGTATCCTGCGCGAATTTGTAGTCAAGGATAAACTGCTTCATGTCTTCCACGGGCAGGTCCTTGGCCAGCAAGGGGGCATCACCGGGCTTAAAGGATGCTACGTTGGCTTTGTACAAACGGCTGTGGGCTCCCAGAATGTACAACACGCCATCCGCGAAAAGGATGTGATTCAGTCCGTTGAGTTCGCCGCCCATGATGATTTCCGAATCGAAGCCCGTAATGACGGGATGGGCTTTGCCGTCGGGGGTAAGCATGGTGATCTTTCCATCGTTCTGGCCGGAACCGGCTTCGGCCACCCAAATATTGCCGGCGGCATCTTTTTCGAGACCGATCGGGCCGGCTAGTCCCGAAGCAAAGGGGGTGACTTGAATTGTTTCCACCGCCGGAATGCGGTGATCTTCGCAGCTTGTCAGCAAGAGTGCAGCCAAAAGGCTACCTAAAAGAGGGGATTTGTAATTCATAACTTGAGAGTTGAAGGTGAATAAGGAAAGATACTTTACGGTAGATGGGTGTGAATCCTGTGTTTGGAGAGAGTGCGCTAAGAATCAGTCAACTACCAAACTCCCAATTACGGGGTGCGGATGTAATTGGGAAACAAAACTAGGTAGAAAAAACGACAGTCTGTGAACCATTTACTCAATCGCTGAGGTCCTCCTGCTGTCTCTTCTGGAAGCGTTTTTTTAGGTCCGCTGTCACCAATTTGGACGAGGATTGGAGGTACTAATCAGGCAAAATCTACGGATTCAGGCCAGTATCAAATTGGAAGGCTGCCACAAAGAATGGTAAAATAGCGCGGCCTTTGCTTTTTATGGATAGAAGTACTTTCAACCGATTTTCATCTCCTTCGCCAAACCGCTGCCTCTTATGTATACACGTTCCCGAATAGTGCTTGTCGCCGTTGTTCTCCTGGTTAGTCTCCGGCCCGCCCTGGCGCAAGGTACTTCCGACCCCGTACGGATCATTATGATTGGCGCCCACCCGGACGACTGCGACATCAAGGGCGGCGGCACGGCGGCGCTGCTGGCCTCGATGGGCCACGCGGTGAAGTTCGTAGCCGTCACCAACGGAGATGCCGGCCACCAGACCATGAAAGGCAAGGAATTGGCCCGCCGCCGGCTGGCGGAAGCGCAGGAGGCAGGCAAACGGTTCGGCGTGACGTACGAGGTACTTGACAACCACGACGGCCAGCTGTTACCGGACCTGAACACGCGTCTGCAGATTATCCGGAAAATCCGGGAGTGGAACGCCGATGTCGTGATTGCCCCCCGTCCCAACGACTACCACCCCGATCACCGCTACACGGGGGTACTTGTGCAGGACGCGGCCTACCTGGTGGCCGTGCCCAACGTGGCCCCTGAAACGCCCCGGCTCGAAAAGAATCCGGTCTTCCTGTACTTTCAGGACCATTTCCAGCGGCCCAACCCCTTCCGGCCCGACGTAGCGATCGACATCAGCGCGGTGTACCCCCGAAAAGTACATGCCCTTGGGGCGCACGAATCCCAGTTTTACGAATGGCTCCCCTGGATTGCGGGCTATCTCGATCAGGTACCCAAGGACAAATCAAAAAGGGAAGAATGGCTGGGCAAGGAGCGGTCCGTAACGATCACGCCGGAAGTACGGACCTCACTGGCAAAATGGTACGGTCCGGAAAAAGCCGCCCAGGTACAGCAAGCCGAGGCCTTCGAAGTATGCGAATACGGCGCCCGACCCAGCGAGGAAGACCTGCGGCGGATTTTTCCGATGCTGAAAGGGAAGTGAAAAGTACCCCTAGCTGACACTGATTGTAAAGAGGGGTTAGCGAGGATTTTTCGACGTAAATCTGAAAAAGGCATAACTGCAAAAACTACTGAGCGCCGTCAGTACGTGCCAGAACGCATGCCCCTGAAAAACCGAATGAGGATCGCAGTCCACTTTCTGTACATCCAATATTCTGATCTGCAAGGCTATAACAATCAGGGCAAGGCCGAGGAACGCCAAAATGATAGAACGCTCTTTTCGGAATTGGAAGTAGTTGATGGCGGTGAAAATCCAGATTAAAAGAATCATAACGGGCAACAGAATACCACTCGAAACCAGCAGGTGAATTTCATAAAATGAAACGATGACCAACAAGGCTGCGACAATGGTGGCTTTTTTCACGGTTGCAGACCAGCTTATTTCATGAAAAACATGATAGACCGCAATGAATAACAGAGAGATACTGATACTGTACGTCCCGTTCATATCGACGTGCTGTCCCGCCCAGGTCAGGGAGGCATGAAAAAAGGAAGAACCGAGGCTTAGATAAATAAAACTGCCGCCCATCAAAAACGACAGCATCGGAAACTTCTGCAACCAATTCAAAGTCGTATCAGATTGATTCATATTATCTTGCCAGGCCAGAGCGCAGATAAAAGTACCGACGAAGAAATACGCCAGGTTGGAGTAGGTGTTGATGTGCTGATGGAAAAACCGTTGGACTTCGTTGTATTCGCAGTACTCCCCAGTCAAGGCTGATTTACTCAATACCATACCGTCCCAAACACTACCATCCAGAAAAGTGTCGAGTAAAAAATAGACAAGCAGCAGGGTGGCTGTGTAAGCTGATGCCTGAATGAGGGCTTTTTTCATTCGGAAGATTTGGGAAGAACGGCCAACACAACAAACTAGTGGGACGAAGAAGTCGCATTCAAAGATTGCCATTTATTTCCAGTAGGCAATTTTTCTTTCGGAAGACGCCCATGCAACCCACAAATAGAGGTATACGGCGTACAAAGGCAATTTTGGGATACCAGGATAAGTTCTATATTTGGGTATGAAAATGACGATTCGAAAATATCGCTCCTGGCAGGAAGTAGAATAGGGTAGGTCCAATTTCTGGCACGAAAAATCCGACGAAGAGCGCCTGGAAGCGATGCAGGTGCTGGTGAATCGTTATTTTCTTTTCAATCCAAAGCCTCTCCCTGATGCACGACCACTTCCTGACATTTATCCGATTGTTAAACGAAGAGGAAGTTGAGTAGGCAGCAATCAATTTCATCTCGTATCAAGAACTGATTCTAAATAAGAAAGCGGTCGGCCGCCCAAAAAATTTGCTTGATCTGGAAAACCTTCCGCCGTTAGGAGATTAATCTAATTCTGATTGATTTCTAACATGGCGTAAACTTGGTGGCGTCGTGGTCACAGACCGCTATTTATTTTTAGTACGCAGTCTTCCTTCGGAAGACATACGCACAACGTGATTAGAAAGACTATGACGAACTAGTGCACACTGCCGAACACTGCGAACTACGGGAAGAACACCCTGAGACAGGCACCGGCAACCCTGAAAGGCTCAAACACGATTTGGCTGGGATGTGGAGCCGCAGAATCAACAAAAAAGATCGGCTGATCTACAAAATCGTTGAATCAGAAGTAGTAGTAGCGATTCTCTCAGCACTGGGCCATTATGGTGACACCTGATTTTTTGGATAGCGATATAGCACATTAAAAATGTACCTCTTTTTCATATACTCCTTCCTGACCACCAGTTGCAAACTGGCGGCAGCGAAGAGAAACACCAATAGTTACCACTATTTTGGCAAAACATTATTCTGGTCGACGAAAGTCCTATTACCATTAATGATCAGTGAACCTCCTTGTATGGAAAACGTGCCTAAAAGTTCCAGATTTCTACAAACAGCTTCGGACATAGTGGAATCAAGCAAGACAGTGTGAGCAGTATTGATAATAACATCATCAGCACTTGTTGGTATACAACTACATGACCAAGTTGATGGGTTGTTCCAATCACCTGAACTAATACTATTAATAATCAATGGAAACGAATTGGCATTAGTTGGAACTGTATTTCGAAGATATTCTTCTAAATCATTAAAACCGTCCCCATCAGTATCTTTTTTTAATGGGTCGGTACGCAAGTTAACTTCAA
The DNA here is from genome assembly GCF_014651615.1 of Persicitalea jodogahamensis. Lineage (GTDB taxonomy): Bacteria > Bacteroidota > Bacteroidia > Cytophagales > Spirosomataceae > Persicitalea > Persicitalea jodogahamensis. Next base: position 131,169 of record NZ_BMXF01000002.1, read on the forward strand.
AAATATCCAATAAATCGTCTGCGTCGCTATCGGATTTTAGATCGTTTTTAATTATTGGATTCAAGCCGACTCGCTGCTCATATGTATCAGCAATCATATCACCGTCATCGTCTGTGTCGTAAATGGCGAACTGACCGATTCCAGTTAGACCGTTATTTGTTACCGTAACGTATAGAGGAAATCGACCAGTAACAAGTGGTTCTCTTGTAGAATGGATAGTAAGCAAACCGCTATTGGTTATTGTAGCAACACTTGGATCAACGTTTAACTGGTAAGTAGTTCCTGAAGAGGTGAAATTCATATTGTTCTGTTGAACAGTAAGCTGAATAGTTGAATTTGTTTTCAGAAAAAACGTATTTTCGGCTGTTACTTTTAGTTGACTTACATTAAAAACTTGTTGAGAAAATAGTTGATCTTTTATTAGTGGTGAGGGAATGTCACCGTATATTTGATTTTGAATGTCAACAGAAATAGCCTGATTTGGGGTTGCTTGGATAGTGCTGTATCCTAATTTAGGTTTGTAAAAAAATTGGGCTACCCAACGAGACCAGATTGCTGAAGTAATTACAAAGGTTTGCATTGCATCAATTGCCGCTGTATTATCGGTAGGCATGCTCGGATTATAAAAATTAGGGTCTTGTTTAAGTTCATCAAAACAACTTGCTACTGCATGTGTCAGAAAACCATCATGCTGCTGATTCCATGATGCAATTCCTTCGGTTAAGTTTCCATTTGGTTGATATGAAAAAAATCCTGGTCCTAATTCAAAAACCCCGTGTATTAAATCGCCTGTTTCTCTTAGACAGCCTATTTGCGTAGTTGCATACTTGCAACTGTAATTTGCGCTTAAATCGCAGGCGTCTTTTGTCGCGAAACTATCGAATAAATGCTTTGTAAAGCCACCCGCCCAACCATTCTCACCTGTCTTATTATATTCGTCCCTTGCTTTTTGCTGTATACAAGCCAACTGCCGACGATAAGTATACTCAGGTTTTCCGACACTTTTATTTTTCTGGTTATTCAAGTAGTCAGAAAAAGTAGGGCTGTAACCAGGATTGTTTTGGGTATGCCTGAAATCACTTGCACTTAGTGGATCACTCCAATTTGGCGGGTACTGAGGACAAAAACGGTTATTGCACTTCACTTTATATTCTAGGCAATCATAAGTATTGCTGACATGGATGACATTAGTCGAATTATAATATGGGAATGCATTCGGGTCGCTGGAAGACCAAAATGTTCCTTCGTTACTATCACAACCCGAGGCCGTAATTTGTACAATCTCGGGCGCATTGGGGTTTGTCGTTATAGTTTGGGCAGATAAATTGGGTTTAGGGTTTTTAGGATACACATGTATATTATAGATGTAAGTATTGATGCGACGTCTTAAATCAGGTGCATCGCAATTTTTTTCTTCGTACTCATAATCAATATTAGAAATGTTTTTAATAATTATTTGAGTTGACTCCCTAGCGACGTATTTGAAATAGTAAATCAACCTTTCATCATACCCCCACATATCTACAAAATTAGTATCACTTATTTCTATTAAATTTTCAGTAGTATATGTAAATTCCTCATTGTTAGGGTATGTGTAGAGCCGTTCTCCATACACCCCGCAATCTCCTTTCTTATATCGGATTCTTATCCTACTCTCGACATATTGATCTCTAAATGCCATAAATGTGTCTCCTTCACATTTATATAAGTCTACTATATGGGGGGGGACTTCTTCAATCTGTTGCTGACCCATACAAATACTCGTGCTGTATATCAGAAAAAATAATAGAAATATTGATTTTATAGCCATGACATTATATCCGTTAAAGGTACTATTACTGATACAACACAAATTAAACAGTTATTTTTCGAGCTATTCCAACCGCGTTTTGTCTACGTCTTTCAACGACAGACTGCGTATTTGAAATAAAAGGCTACCTGTACCGTTCGCTCGCGATCAGCCGCATTCTCCAGACAAGCGTTTATATCTGTCTCTGTCAGTTCAGGTGAATCCTCAATAATTTCGGCATTCGACATTCCCTTGGAAAGCCAAGCCAGCATGTCATACACACTGGACCGGGTATCGCGCACACAGGGGTGCCCGAACCTTTTCAGAGGGTTTATTTTGATAATGTCTTTGTAAGATTCCATCTGTTCTTGGTTTAAATGCTCATGGTAAGTGAAATTTAAACATTTTCTACGATTTCATTGCTGTTTCCCTCCCTTTGAAATCAAACTACCTTACTCCTTCACAAACAACGCCTTAAAACACTTCGCATCGCTGTCTTCCTCGCTTTCAGTATAGAATCGATCCAGGAAACCACCCGCTCCGCTCCAGACCGTTTGCACGATGCCGGTGAAATGCGCTTTCATTTCTGGGGTGGCATTTGCCCGGAGGTCGAGCATCATCTGTTTTTGCTGGAGCGCGACGGGTGTATTCCGCCACGGCGAGGTAGCTACGTCCAGGCCTTTCATGGCAAAATAGACGGCGGTGGGGTCAGGTCGCTCGTAATGCCAATCGCAGATCATGACATCTTTCGGAATCATATCGATGGCGCGGTAGGTGTTGTTATAACTGGCTTCCCAAAGCCCAATTCCGGTAGTTTTGCCGTCGATCAGGCGGTCGCCCCAAATCCACAACCGCTTATTTTTTAACGCCAAGTGATTACGGATTTTGGTCAGTTCACCGGCAAACAACTCCGCTTTGTCGCGTCCCTGGCAGCGGGGACAATCCTCGTGTCCGATATAAAATACTTCGTCCATGCCGGCATGAAAAGCATCGGCCTTGAAAGCCGCGACGATTTCGTCCATCACCTCAAAAACTACCTTGTGTACGCCTGGATGCAATGGACAATAGCTTTTGCAGTACAAGTCGTCTTCATTGGGCCACTCATAGTTTTCGGGTAGTTGGATGCCCGGCGTTTCATCAAATTCAGGATAAACCTGCAGTAATTTTCCAAGCGTAGAATGCCACGACTGATGCCCCAGCAAATTCACCTGCGGAATGATGGCGATGCCGTGTTTTTGGCACGCCGCCACCATTTTATCGACGTCGGCCTGCGAAAGACCGTTTTCCTGCGCCAGTTCAGGGTGCGTTTTGTATTTGAAGTTATAATCTACCCGCAGGATGAGCGTGTTGATATTCCGGGGAGCGAGTTCCTCGTTGATAAATGTCACAAACCGATCTACATTCTCTCTGTCCGGTGCGGCAATGGCAAGACCCCGGACTGGAAAGTCATTTTGCGCACGGACGAAAAAGGAAAAGAGAACAGCAAAGACGAGCAGGGTACTTTTTTTCATCATCATAATTTTAAGCGAATATTGAGTTTGGCCAATAAAGCGGCCAAGGCAATCATACTAAACGCCCACACTACCGAACCGAGGAAGTCACTCACGAACAGCATCAAAAAGGGCGTCAGCCCCCCCACGATGTTGATCGATACAATTCGTTTGGATCATTTGAATTGAATGACGGATAGGAATAAGAGACAATTCCCTGGTTCTCCGCTGACCGTCTTGAGCATGGTGAAAAGGCGGGATGTTTCCTTCCCAAAAACCCAAAAACAACTATTCGAATCAGAGCTCTAAGGTCATCGAAAAGCCCGGCAACACCTCCTCGCCGGAGAGCTCAACTGATTTGCCTTTCAGTACGTTGACATTGCCATCGGCCCGGTAGACATGCACCGCTTTGCCTTTGCGATCGATGAGCCAGCCCAGGCGGCAACCGTTGTCGCGGTATTCTTCCATTTTTGCTTTCAGGTCAGCCAGGCGGTCGCTTTCGGAGCGAATTTCGACCGCGAAGTCGGGGTAGGTATGCGTGAAGACTTTGCGGTCTGCTTCGGGCAGACTTTCCCAGCGCTCTTTGACGATCCAGGACACATCAGGTGAGCGTACGGCTCCATTTGGAAGCGTATAGCCTGAGGACGAATCAAAAGCATAGCCCAGTTTCTTTTCTCTATTCCAGAGACCGAGTTCCAGATAAAACTCAAAGTTGAAATTCCCGGTACTCATTCCCGTAGGCGACATAACTGTGATGTTTCCGTGTCGATCGCGCTCCATGCGCAATTCTGAATTGGCCTGGCAAAGATCGAAGAACATTTCTTCGGTCATTCCGTCCACCGTTTTTATCAAAAATCCATTTTCAAGTACCATAAGAGTTCAGTTTTCTGCCCATTTTTTAGGCGCGTATTTCTTTTCGGCGTGGTCTTCTTCGAAAACGACGACAACTTTGGCTTTGGTCAAATTCTTCGGTTTCTCATTCAGAACAATTTGACCGTTTTTGCAGGTTCCTTCAATAATCAGCATGGCTTTGGTGTTTTTATTTCAAAGTCACTCTCATCACTACTTCTGTCAATTGTAATTCGAGATCACTTCAATCGGATACAGCGGAAACTTGCTATCATCTGACAAAACCGTAAAGCCCGTGCTGGCAGCCTGGGCGATAATGGTTCGGTCGAACGGATCTTTATGATTTTCGATTGGCTGGATTTCGTAGTAGCGCTGGGCGTGTTCTGGCGTAATCGCTAGTACTTGAACTTGCAATTGAGCCAACGATTGATAAATGAAGGTCGAAAGGGGAATCTTGAAATCGAAGTCTTTGGGCTTCGTTTCAGACAATTGCGCAATCTCTACCAGCGAAATAGCACTAACATACTTGGTCGCGTTGGCATTGACTATAATGCGAGTCATGGTTTTACCCAGCCTTTCGGGTTCGGCAGAAGCCCACAAGAAGATGTGCGTATCTAACAGATAGCTTTTCATCTTTCCAAATCCTCATCGAAAAGTGTCTCGGACATATAAACGAGATGCCGACCCAAGCCGAGTTCGATTTTCTTCTTGGGGTCTGGCTTTCTGATCGTAGCCGCTGATTTATTCGCAGGCTTCCTGGTAGCTTTTTTAGGTTCCTTAATCATGGGATTCACATTTTAGCTGACGTATCACTCAAACGTCTTGAACTTTCAATTGGTTGCTGGTCAATTGCTGTGACCAAATATACCGAATTATTCCTTCGCTCTCAGACGCGCATAATCCCTCACTACTGCACCGTCACCTTTCCTCCCCCCGAATAACTCCGGTACTCGCCCTGGTACATCGCATCGGCACCCACGGGGCCTACGGTGAAAGTACCTTTGGAAATGACACGAACCTGGTAGTAAAACGTTTGCTCACGGGCGGTGGCGGTGGTGAAGAAATGGATGCGGTCGTCGCGGATGTCGAAGTAGTCGGGCGTGGCCGCACCCTTGATCCAGGGCATGTCGCGTGGCTCAGTCAGTCGCGGGTTTTCGATCTCGAAGCCGGCGGGCAGCAGGTCGGTCACCACCACGTTTTCGATGGGCAGGCCACTGGTACTTGCCACGCTCACTTTCACGACGATCAGGTCATTTTGTTTAATGTTGCTGGCAGTGCTGCCGTTGCGCGTCAGGTACTGTCGCCGCACGCGCAGGCCGTTGTCTTCTTCCACGTAAGCCCCCTTCGCTGATTGCCCCTCGGACTGGGCAAACCAGTAGAGGTCGCCCTTCCCCTGCGTTTTTACGGCTAGTTTGTGGTCGAGTATCCCCTTGGTCAGGCTCAGCTCCTTCCCATCGAAAGTACCGATCGACTTGCCATTCGCGGCGACGCTAGCCGTGACGGTGGAGCCGGAGACGCGTTGGGCGAGTTTGCCGAGGGCCAGTACGGCAAAGCCCGCTTCCTGGGTATTGATGTACGAAGCCGACCGCACCGCCTGCGAAAGTTGCCGCGCCAGCGTCGGAATCTGGATATTGCCGGGATCCGTTTCCAGCAAGGTGTTCAGTACCAGCGCGAGGTTGCGCAGTGGCGAAGCGTAACTACCGCCGAAGGTATTGGGTACGTTGTCGTTCTCGAATTTGGCGGGCAGCAGGGCCGCGAAACTGCGCGAGTCGCCGATGAGCTGGTAGGCCCCGGCCAGCAGGTAGCGGGTATCGGACGTGAGCAGGTTGGGGTTTTGCTTGTAGTAGTTCATGGCCGAGCGGTTGGGCTGACCGACCAGCGACAGCACGTAAAGCGAATACAGGCTCTCCCGCTGCGCCTTCACGGCCCGGACGGTACTGCCGTCCTCCGTCATTTGCGGTACTTCCTCGGTGGCGGTAGTACCGGTTTTGGTCGTGAGGTACTCGATGGCGCGGCTCATTGTGGCTCCGTTTACCTCGAATCCGGCGCGACGCGCCTCTTCCAGAAAATGCACGGCGTAGGCCGTCACCCACCAGTCTTCGCGTTGCGCGCCCGGCCACATCGCCAGTCCGCCGTTGTAGAGTTGCTGGCTTTCGGTTTTACGAATGGCCTGCTGCACGTTGGTGGCGGGGTTGAAATCACTCTCACCGCTACGGACGAGGTAGATGGGCGTAGCCATCGCTTTGGTCAGGTCGGCGAAATAGATTTGGGGGAATGCCTTCGAAATCGTCTGTTCCAGGCAGCCGTAGGGGTAGCCGAGTAGCGTAGACAGCGCCTTGCCACCGCCCTGCACCAGCGGCGAGCGGCTCAGAACTACCTTGCTGCTGGCCGTGCCGGGAATAAAATTCTGGTTCAGATCAATGGTACCCGTTTGCCCGCCGGCAATCACGCCCGACTGACTGGTTTTGAGGAGTGGCGAGGCAGGACGCACCGTCAGGTCCGTTTCCTGCACGAAGGTTTCACCGAAGGCATTCACTTTGACAGTGATTCTACCTTGTCCGATGGTATTTCCGGCCTTCACGCTGAACATTGCTCGTGCTTCCTTACCCGCCGGAATGGTCAGCTTCTGCGTGGCGTTATCGCCTTTGGCGAGTGGCCCGGTGGTGACCAGTGACACGGTGACGTTGGTGGCTTTCTTCTCGGTATTGCTCACATTTACGGGTAGCGTCAGTTCGTCGTTGGGACTAAGGAAGCGCGGCGCACCCGTGCTGATCACCACCGGATCGGCTACTTTCATATTTTCGGAAGCCGAGCCAAAAGCGTCGCCTTTGTAGGCTACGGCCATCACACGCAGGTCGCCGCTGAACTGCGGAATGGCGATGTCGAAAGTGGCTTCGCCGCTGCCGTTGGCGGTCAGGATGCCGCTCCAGAACGTGACGAGTTCGGTGCGGCCATTGCTGAGTGGGTTGATGCGTTTTTCCAGATCGTAGCCGTCGCCCCCGAAGCTCGATGAGGTAGAGAAGTTCAATTCGGGAAAAAGGAAGGCGTACAAATCGTGGCTGGCGACTTCCAGGGCGCGTTTCTGGTAAAAGTGGGCGTGAATATCGGGCGTGCGGAAGTTTTTGATCTGTAAAATTCCCTCATCCACCACCGACACCGTTAATTGCGCGTTGGCGGCAGTTTTGATCTTGATCTGCTGCTTTTTCTTGGAGCGCGACTGCGCCGCAACGCTGATGGCGACGGGCAAAGTACGGTCGGGCGCGTCCACGGCGATGGGTGCGAAGCCGTGCGCTACCGTCAACGGCAAGTCGGAGGCATCGAGTGGACGGATGAGCGTGGCCGTGACGTACACATTGGGCAGGTGTTCTTCTTTGACGGAAAAAGTGAGTTCCGCGGCCTTCTTTTCGGTCGTCAGCACGTGGTGTTCCAGCAGGTGGTTGCGCTCGATGGTCACCAGCAAGCGGCCATCGAAAGGCGTTTTGAACAAAATCTTAGCTTTATCACCTACCTTATACTGATCCTGATCGGTTTCCATCAATACCCGGCCCTCGGTACTTACCTCGAAGGACGAGTATTCCGTATAGCCGTAGCCGTAGGCATAAAAAGTCGTGGCGGTGTAATGCTCCGCGCCAGGACGACGCACCCGCAACTCGTACTCGCCCGAGACCGTGGGTACGTAGCGGAAAGTGCCTTTGCCATTGCTCAGGTTCAGGGTGTTGGAGTACATTGTTTTCTCCCGCTTGCGCGAGGTGTAGCGCAGCTGCTCATTTTGCTTTTCAACGACCGTCTGGTACTCGATGCGGACGACTTCTACGGCTGCCTGCACACCCTTTTGCAATTTACCCTGACTATTCACTCCAATCACCTCCATCGGCACGGGCGCGTTGACGCTCACGTAGCGGTCAGGTAGCCGGACGCCGTACAGGGTACTTTGGGTGAGTACATCGAAGCGTTGCAGTCGGTTGACAGGACGCCCGTTTTCGTCGAATACCGTTACGTAAATCTTGCCTTCCAGCAAACCAATATCCTTGTAGCTGGTAGGGATGGGAAATTTCTCGGTGGCTTGTCCCTGGGCATCGGTGTTCCCCTGCCGCTGCTCGCGCTCGAAGGTGGCGTCCGCCGGAATATCGAAGCTGAACTCCGGGAAGTCGGGCGCCGCGAAGCCCTTGCGCTTCCACTGGGCTTCCATCTCGTAGGTACGACCCGCCGCGGGCGGCCCGAAAAGATTGAGCGCTGTGGCCGTCAGCGCGACGGTTTCGCCGGTTTTGTACTCCTTTTTGGCTCCGCTCAAATCCACCTTGATGCGGTCGGGCATAAACTCCTCCACGCTCACGGCCTGCGACGCCAGCAGCAGATCGTTGGCGTTGTAGACTTCCAGCTGGTACGTACCCGTGAGGGCCGACGCCTCCACGGTAACCTCGGTTTCTACGGCGCCCTGCGCGTTGGTAGTTTTGCGCCAGGTACGGTACTCGCGGCCATTGGGCGTGACGAGTTTTATTTTCAGGGGAATTTCTTTGGGGGTGTCCCAGCGTTGGGTACGGACAACGGTGTTGAAGTGCAGCGTTTCGCCGGGACGGTACATGTCGCGCTCGCCGTAGATGAAGGCAGTCAGACCGGAAGGGTTGTCGCGCGCGCCCTCTACCTCGTAGCGCGAGGTTTCGACGCGGGTATCTTCGAACAGCAGGTAGTTGAAATCCTCCTTCGTCCGGGCGGTGATCATCGCGACTTTAAATCCGGGCGCTTTTTCGCTCAGTTTCTCAAAGTGTGCCACGCCATCGCCGTCCGTTTCCAGGGTATACACCGACTGATTGTTGCTGCTCACAAGTGTGACCTCGATGTTTTTGAGCGGCTCGGTGGTTTTGATGGAATTGGCAAAGACCCAGACCTCGTCGTCGCCTTCCTTGGCAATGAGACCGATGTCCGAAACCGAAATCAGTTTCGTGGAGCCGAGGTAGGCTTCGTCCTTGGAATTGACCGATACCAGATAAACGCCCTTGCGGCCATTGCCATCCGGCAGGGCGATATTGAGGGCCGATATACCTCTGGCGCGTGGTAGGTTTTCGGTTTCAACGGTCTTATTGACGACCACGTCGCTGTAAAAATTCTGGTCGTCGTCGGTGTAGTTGTAGCTGCCCGTGGGCTGGTACTCGTCGCCTATGTAGTCGTAGTTTTCGTAGCGATTGTTACGAACGTAGCTCAGGATATTGTTTTCGTAAATCTTGGCAATCTTGACCTGCACCTTGGGTACATTCACGATTTGCACCCCAATATTCTGGGCGCCTTTGGGCGTAAGGTAGATGGCTTTTTTGTTGGCAAAAGAAATCCCGGCGGGCATCTTGCCAAAAAACAAATCGCGCGAAATATCTTCTTCCAATTTCGAACCCAGAACGCCTTTCAGAGCGGTATTTAGTTTCAAAATGTAGGTGTCCGTTTCGTTGAAATCACCGCGCAGCACGAAGCCGTTCTCGGTAGTTTCGGTTTTGGTAGGAATGGCGGGATCGACGCTGAACCCACTTTCCACGCTTTCGGGAGCGAGCTCCTGGGTAGTTACTACGCGGACGAAGGCGCGGTTGTTCTCGAATCCCGTCTGCACGTCGGCTACGTCGAGGCGTAGCGGCGAGGGCAGGCTGGCGGTACGTTCCAGCGGCTCGGGCGTGGCATAGTCGTTGCCGGGGGCGGCCCCCGCTTTGATCTTCAGCCCCTTTTCAATGCGCACTATCATCGGTGTGGCGTTTTCGTCGGGGGTACCCGTTTGGGTGAGGGCGACAATTATGTTGCGTCCATCGGACGATGGCAGGGCGCGGAAGGTGGTGGCATTGTCCCGCAGACTCAGTTTCAGGCGCTCGGCCACCGCTTGCGGATCTACGGGGTAGTTGAACGTCAGCCGCAGCCGCGCTTCCGGCCGGCCGCTTTCCACGCTCTGGGTCCACCAGCTTTGCAATTCAGTAAGCTGGAGGTAGGGCGTATGAAAATCCACATCCTCGTCGTCTATGCCGTACTTTTTGTCCTCATAGACATGCTTCAGAAGCTCGTCGGTCAGCTCGGCTTTGTAGTTTGTAGCCGGGGCCAGGGCCGCCACGGGCGAAAACACCAATTCGTTGGGCGCCGTCCACTTGAATTTGCCCCGCACGGCGGGCGAGAACCTGACGTACTGCGTGGAATCCCAAACGCCCAGCCGACTCTCCTGCACCAGGTCTTTGTTGAAGGTGAAAACCATGTTTTGCGAGAGCTGCACCTCATCGGTGAAGTTCCGGCCTACGAGGTGCACTTCATTGAAGGAGGAGCAGGCCCAAGTGGCGGCCAGGAGTAAAAGCAGTGAGATGGGGGAAGCGAGGCGTTTGGCCATTTTTGGCGGAGGGTTAACGGGGCGAGGGGAGGATGAATGAAAAATTTCGGGGTTGAAATCTATGAAAAAAAGCTGAGGAAAATTCTATACAGTTTGGCTATTTGTCACCCTACAATAAATACAGAATAGCTGGATAGTCAAATTTTGAGAACGAGCGGATAAATGTTTTACCCTTGATTTTGTGAACCCGTCGATGGCCAATATTTGCCTTCTGTTCCCGGCAATCAGGTTGGCACAAGATTGATAGGTATGGTCGCCATATAGTCCATCATTTTGTATCCAGTATGCTTGCCACTACCATGACCCTAACTGATGTAGAAAAGTTGGTTTCCCGGTTGGACAATTTCACCCCTCACCCGAACGATACCGATTTTCCGCACACCACTTTTTCAATCATCCGTGAAGAAGGGTTGCTGGCCCTGCCCACCCTGCCCGAATACGACCCCATGCAGGCGTCTGGGTTCGCAGAAGCCCGTTTGACGTTTCTTCGCCAGCTACAATTGCTCAAAGCCATCGGTAGAGGTAGCTTGCCCGCCGGGCGGATTTACGAAGGCCACGTCAATGCGCTTCATCTTATCGGTCTGTACGGCACCACCGGGCAGAAGGAATACTGGATGAACCTGGCCACGGAAGCCCGGCACCTCTTTGGAATATGGAATACGGAATTTCAGGACGGGATTCGGGTGCACCAGTTAGCGGATGGTAGCTATGAGTTGGAAGGAAGCAAGACTTTCTCCTCGGGAGCCGGCGAAGTGGACCAAATGATCATTACGGGTCATCTATTGCAAGGCGATGATAATCTGGGCTGGCAGATGGTGGTGGTGCCGCTGGTAAAGGTGGCGGCGGAGCGCATCGACCGTAGTTTCTGGAATCCGATGGGCATGGAGGCTTCGGCTAGCTACAAGGTCGATTTCTCGGGGATTCAGCTGAGTAAATCCGATCTGCTGGGACAGCCCGACGACTACCATCTTCAACCTGCTTTCAGCGGCGGGGCGGTGCGCTTCGCGGCGGTGCATCTGGGTGGCGCGGAGGCTTTGTTTGAACACACCCGCCGCCAGTTGCAGCGGCGCGATCGCGTGGATCATCCCTACCAGTTGCACCGGTTGGGGCAGTTAGCTATCGCCGTAGAAGGCGGCAACCAATGGCTAGGTGGAGCCGCCGGGAACGCACTTTATGCCTACAATTCCACGGAGCAAGTCATGGAGTACGCCAACATGGTCCGGACGGCTATTACAGGTATTTGTCAGGAAGTTATCCAGCTTACGCTGTCTTCCGTAGGCGTGCAGGGCTGTATGAAACCCAATCCCATCGAGCGTATCCTCCGCGATTTGCAGACGTACCTTTGCCAGCCCAATCCCGATGGAGCTCTGGCTGCGGTGGGTCGATACGTGGGCAATGCCCGGCAGTCTTTACCCCAACTTTGGAATAATCACCTGGACAATGAATAAAGGTTCCTCCCAGAAAATCAGGAAACTGACCATCGAGAACATGGGCAGTCCGGTGCTGATTCTGGCGCCCCACGCCGACGACGAGAGCCTGGGTTGCGGCGGACTCATCGCCGCCCTGTGTGCCGCCGAAGTACCCGTACATGTGTGGCTGATTAGCGACGGGACGATGTCGCATCCGAATTCCATCGCTTATCCTGCCATGAAACGGCAGGAAGTCCGGGAAGCCGAGTTTCGTCAAGCCTGTGTGCATTTAGGAGTTCAGGAAGGAATGCTACATTTCTTTCAGCTTCCTGACACACGGGTGCCGCTGCCGGATACCGAAGACTTTGACAGGACGGTGTCGCAGGTCAGTGCCCTTTTTCAAAAGCTGAATCCCCAAACAGTTTTTACGCCCTGGCGGCGTGACCCGCACTGCGATCATAAGGCCACCACGGCCCTGATTCGGGAAGTTATTTCACAAACCCGCTGGACGGGTACTTTGTACGAATACCCAATCTGGCTCTATGAACTCGCCAGCGAGGGGGATGCTCCGCATCCGGGTGAGGTCCAGGTTTCTGTTTTTGAAGTGGCAGAAAATTTTTTGATAAAAAAGAAAGAAGCCATCGAGTGCCATGCCTCCCAATTGGGACAGGTCATTCACGACGATCCCGACGCATTCTGCCTGCAACCCCATGTGTTGGCGCATTTTCTCACACCCATTGAATTTTACTACCGTACCCATGAAAAATGAATCCCTACCACCCGAATATTTTGAAGAAATCTACGCCAAATCCGACGACCCCTGGGGCTTTGCCAGTCGTGAGTATGAGCTGCACAAGTACCTTGATACGCTGATGCACTTACCCCGCCCGCACTATCGCGCGGCCTTCGAGCCGGGCTGTTCCATCGGGGTTTTGTCGGGTATGCTGGCTGCCCGCGTGGATAACCTGCTGTCCGTGGATGTAAGTACAAAAGCGCTGGAAAAAGCCCGGTATCGCAATGGGGACAAAGCAAACATTGATTTTCAGCATATGCAGTTTCCCAGTCAGGTACCCACAGGTACTTTCGATCTGGTACTTCTATCGGAAGTGGCCTACTACTGGGGTGACGAAGAATTCGACCGGGCGCGTGACGAGGTGATGAAGATGCTGGAACCCGGGGGCGATTTGGTACTGGTGCACTGGACGCCCTTTGTGGAAGACTACCCCCTTACGGGTGACGAGGTGCACGAACGGTTTATCCGCTTTTCGCAGCAAAACGATTCCCTCCGGCACCTTGAAAGCAACCGGGAAACGACCTACCGGCTCGATGTATTCCGTAAGTTGAACAGGTAGTTTGCCCGTAATCAGGCACGTCGAGCCAGCTTGTTGTCAAGCCCGGCCAGCAATTCGCCGAACCCGGCCAGGCTGTCGTTTACCGTCACGTTGGGAAACGTGCGCTGGCGGCCCTCCACGAGTTTGGGGTGTTCCCACACGCAGCACCAATACTGGCCGAAGTACGAGGGAATCTCTATTTTGGCCAGGAATTCCATTGGATTAAAAATCTGGCATACTTGCAGGTAATGACACACCGTTGCAAGTTTTTCCTCCGTCCTCGCCAACCAGAAAGCATACAGCGCCATCTGCAATTGGAAGTAGATCCATTGCGACTGGGCTGAGGAGACGAATATCGGCTCCCCGCTCTCCTCCGCTTTCTGCCAATGGCTGAATTGCGCGGCCATGCCCCACTCAGTGCGGCCCGACAGGCGACCAGAGGTGTACACCATCAGGCGATCGCACATCCGGATACGGGCGTCGCGTTGGACGAGCTTATGGTAAAAGTGTTTGTCTTCATTGTATGGGAAAGGCGTTAGCCCGCCAACCTCTTCATACACGCACTGGCGCACCGCAAATCCTGCTCCTGAGAAATGCGTGTGCATCAGGTCGAAGGTGGCATTTTCCTGCGCAAAGAGGCGTAATTGTCTTTCCAGGGTGAAATAACTGTGAAGTGAATCGAACAGGCGGTCCGAAGGCCCATCCTCCACCTGCAGGCTGGCCCCCACTGCGTCGACCTCCGGATCAATGAAACTCCGGCGAAGTTCGTAAATGAAATCGGGGGCGATCTGGCTGTCGGCATCGGTCGAAACAATCAAGCCCCTTGCCTGGCGTCCCTGCCTGAGGCGCTCGCTGCACCACTCCATGGCTGTGCGTCTGGCCCAGCCGATATGCGCGTGCTGGGGGGACAACTGTACCGAAGCGATATGAATCCCGGGGTGCCGCCTTGCCTTCATGGCTTGCTGAATGGTAGCGTCCGTCGTGTTGTTGACTAGGATGAGGGCTTCGTACTCCGACCATGGGATACGCTTTCCTTTGGAGTTATACTGATTTTCCAGGGCTTGAATGCAAGCCGAAATTGATTCCTCCTCGTCTTTCACCGGGATGGCGAATACAATCTGAGCCGCGGGATTGGGTCGATCGGGCTTTGGACTATGCCAATCGAATTCAGAAATATCGGATAGACTTTGCTGGATCATGAGCTTACGGATTCAGGGAGCTAAAAGGTTTTTCCCATTTAAGACAATTACCGATTGCTATAAATAATAATGCCGGACGAATGATCCTGTTTTTGTCGCCAAACTACCCACTTTTGCTGATGATTTCAGTACCCACTTTTGTTGAAAAAGTCCAGTTTTAGTATCAAATTATACACAACAAAGCCGATTCCAAGAGCCACATTATTCAGAGTTGCGGCCTCAGGCAGGTAGTGGCGATTTCATTGAAAAGAAAATCAGCGGTAAAAAGGGCTTTTGGCGCGGGCTTGCCATCGAGCCTGGCCCGCCCGCTGCGCCGATGCGCCCCCCCCTGGCATCAAGGGCCAAAATGAACGGCCCAAGGGGTGGAATAAGGGGGTGAATGGTTTGCTGCGGATGCAGCACCGTTCACTAATTGAATGCTACGATTCTTTGATATTCAGGCCTCTAAGGTGTACCTTTAAGCCCTGGATTTCTCACTACGGCCCGCCTTCGGAGCAAACTGAGAGTCTACATTCCGCGCCGAATTCTTCATACTATGTGCCTATATTATTTACTCAACGTTATTTTTCATGAACCACATTATAAAACCGGGGCTTCGGATCCTCCCGATTGTCCTCCTGGCGTTGACCAACGCCCAAATCTTCGCCCAGAACAACACGCAAATCAGAGGATTTGTGGACGTGTCGGCTACCTACAGCAACGATAAGGTTTCTTTTGGACTGGGCGAACAGGATCTGTTTATTACCTCAGACCTGAACGACAGATTGTCTTTTCTGGGGGAAACTGTTTTTAAATTCGATCCCGAATCTGAAACGCAGTTTTCGGTAAGCATTGAAAGAATAATCCTGAAATACAATTACAAGGGGAATCATAATATCCTGATCGGCAAGCACCACACGCCTATCAACTATTGGAACGATACCTACCACCATGGCCGGGTCTTCTTTCCCACGGTCGGGCGTCCGCTGATTTTTTCCAGCGAGTTATTTCCCCTGCATACCACGGGCATCAGTTTTCAGGGGCTCAATCTCGGGCCGCTCCGGTTTGGCTACGACCTCATGATCGGCAACGGCATCGGATCGACAGACGTCCTCGACCTGGATAAAGGCAAATCGGTCACGGCCGCGATTCATATCAAACCGCGGGATGCCCTGCGGATCGGACTCTCGTATTATTACGACAGAATACCTGGCGGAATAGAATTGCACAGTCACACCGGCGGACCACCCAGCATATCGTCGAGGCTGGATGAGCAGCTGGTCACGTTGTCGGTGGCCAATTTCGGCGAAAAGCTCGAATTGCTGGCAGAAAGTACTTTGGCTCTGACAAACTCCGATTCCACCGGCAAGCAGCAGTCCTTTTTTTCCTATGCGTACCTGGGCTACAAGCTGACGGACAAAGTGACGCCTTACGTCCGGGTCGATCACTTATCCTACTCCGACCACGAGCATGACCACGAGCACGGCGGTGTCGAATCTGTCGGGAACACGATTGCTTACCAGGCAGGGTTGAGATACCAGATCAACTACCTCGCTACAGCCAAGATAGAATTCCAAAACAGACGCACTGGGCAGCAGCCTTCTGTAAACATGATCACCACTCAGTTCGCAATCGGATTCTGACATGAAAAATAGCAAAAAGAACTACCTTAAATATAGCATACCCAGGCTCGTGCTGTCGTGTATAGCCGTGCTGGCCGTCATGCAGGTTTACGCACAGGAAAGCCTCTCGGTTATTGCCAATCAGGAAGGCGCACCTACCGAACTCTCGTTCAAGGAACTCAAATCGGTATTTCTGGGAGAGAAGCAAAGATGGGATACGGGAAACAAAGTGATGATTGCCCTGATGAAAACCAATACCAAGCTGGGGCTAACGGTGTGCAACAAGGTGTACGGTATGAAGCCCGACCAGATGAATAAGTACTGGCTGGCCCTCGTTTTCCAGGGCAGGGTTTCGGCGCCTTACTACTTCAATTCCCCTACTGACCTGCAGAATTTTGTCGCGCAGAATCCGGGGGCGGTGGGCATTCTTGACGAAAGAGTTGAAAACTCCGATATCAAAACCGTTTCGGTCGATGGTAAGAAATCGATATAAATCCTTCTTCTCGTTTCAGCCCCTGCGTTACTGACATTCATAAACTCCAAGAGCATGGAAATGGTACTTAACCTAAAATCCAAGATTTGGCTGACGGTGGCCGCGGTGGTGCTGATGTTCTCGTTTTTTACGCTTTATTATTTTCCCGATCAGCAAGCAAAACTGCTGTACGATAATTATAATACGGAAATCCAGAACCTGGCCAATACGGTTTCGCTGGGCGTAAAAATCGGGATGACGGAGCAGAACTTTGAGGGCGTACAGATGGCCATGGAATTCGTCAAGAACGATCCTCGTCTTGAGTTTGTCTATCTTCTTCAAGTAGACACGGTCTGGAATGAGGCACATACTTCCTTTGTGTTGGAAGACAAGCTTTTCAAAGCATTTCCCGCCAATAAGGAGATAAACCTGGGGGCCGTGTCCAACGATTCATCCATCGTCAAGCGGTCGTCGTTCGAGACGCCGGTCATTTCCGGGGCAGTGCTTATCGGCTTCTCCACGGAAGCCATCAATATTGGCAAGCAGCGCATCAGGGTAGTTTCTCTGCTGGTGAGCGGCCTGGTGCTGGGCATAGGGATCGTGCTGGGTTTTGTGCTGGCCCGAAATATCTCGGGGCCCGTCATGGATTTGCGTTCGGCGGCCATCCGGGTAAGTCAGGGGGATTTTACCCCCAGGGTGGACTGTAAGTCGAATGACGAGATCGGTGACCTCGGAAAATCGTTCAATATCATGGTCGATTACCTTTCGAGAACTACCCAAAAGTTGAAAGAGGCGAATCAGTCGCTGGCCACTACCAACGATGCCCTGCATAACACAGTCTTGGAGTTGAACGCCACTCAAAATCAACTTATCCAGAAAGAGAAAATGGCCTCGCTGGGTGAACTTACGGCGGGTATCGCCCACGAAATCCAGAATCCTCTGAATTTTGTCAATAATTTTTCGTCGGTCAACCAGAATCTCATCGACGAAATGCTGGAAGAGCTGGAAAAGGGAGATGTGGAAGAAGCCACCGCAATTGCGAACGATATAAAGGTCATGGCAGAAAAAATCGGTTCGCACGGCAAGCGGGCGGATGCCATCGTAAAGGGAATGCTGCAGCATTCGCGCAGCAGCACGGGCGAAAAAAAGCCGATCGACCTGAATGCCCTGGCGGAGGAGTACCTGCGGCTGAGCTACCACGGGTTACGCGCCAAGGACACCTCTTTCGTGGCTGATTACAAAACTGATCTTGATGAGGCTATCGGGCAGGTGGAGGCTGCCCCGGAAGATCTGTCTAGGGTACTGCTGAACCTGTGTAACAATGCTTTCTACTCCGTCACTGAAAAAAAGAAGCAAGCCGACAAAACCTACAAACCATCGGTGGTAGTCAGTACCAGACGGATGGATGGTAAGGTTGAGATTTCGGTCAAAGACAACGGGACGGGGATCCCGGAAAAAGTGTTGAGCAAAATCTTCAATCCATTTTTTACCACCAAGCCAGCCGGACAAGGTACCGGGCTGGGCCTATCGTTAAGTTATGACATCGTAGTCAAAGGGCATGGCGGGGAGCTGAGCGTAAAAACGCACGAAGGGCAGGGGACCGAGTTTATTATTCAACTACCTTATCACCAGGCCGCTGTATTATCAACCTGACGAAGCTTCCGGTCGGTGCCCGTTGCGATTTACTTCACCATCCGATTCCGTAATCCTCCCCGTGGTTACTCGACCCGCCCCATAGGCTACCGTGCTCCCAATCGAAGTATATGGCGTTGATCGGGCCGCTGGTGCGGTCGTAGAAGGTGAGGGTATAGCCCAGCTTTTTGAGTTCGTCACGGACTTTTTCGGGGGTACTTTCATTTAGCAGCAGCTGGCCGGGCTTGGGTTGCCGGTCTTCGGTTTTGGTGCCTCCCAGCGACAGCCAAAGCTGATTGGAGTTGAAATTGGCCGCTTCGGTCGCCTGCTGCACCGTCATCCCGAACTCCACCATATTGAGAAAAAATTGCAGCAGGTTCTGATCCTGCGTATCGCCGCCCTGCACGGCGAATGAAACGAACGGCTTGCCACCTTTCAAAGCCAGCGAGGGCGTCAGCGTCACGCGGGGGCGCTTGCCGGGTTCCACCACGTTGTAGGGATTGAGGGAGGCGTCCAACACAAAACTCTGCATCCGCTGGCTCATGCCTACGCCCGTATTGCCCGCAATGCAGGCCGGAATCCAGCCGCCGCTCGGGGTAATCGAAACTACCCAGCCTTCTTCGTCGGCTGCCTCCACGGTTGTGGTGCCGCGCCAAAGGCGATCCTGGTAGTCGACCATCGAGGAGCCGTTGCGCAGGTCGTGCGTCGGGGCGAAGTTCCTTTGGCTGGTGTCCATCTCGTAGCCCCGGGCTTTCAGCAGATCCAGGTAGGGGTTCTTTTTACCTTCAAAAGGGTAGGGGTCGCCCGGCCCGATGTTGGGGTCGTTTTTGTCGTATTGAATGACCGAAGCGCGTTGCTTGGCGTATTGCTTACTCAGCAGGCCTTCCATCGGCTCGGCGGGTGGGGCATAGGAATCACCGTAGTAAAAGTCCCGGTCGGCAAAAGCCAGGTTCATCGCCTGATACACCGTATGGATGTACTTTGCACTGTTGTAGCCCATCGGTTTCAGGTCGAAGTTTTCCAGGATATTCAGGGCTTGCAACAGCACCGGCCCCTGCGTCCACTGCTGCATCTTATAAACCTCGATGCCTTTGTAATCGACCGATAACGGTGTTTCTTCCAGCGGTTTCCATTTTGCCAAATCCTCCATCGTGAACAAACCGCCCTGCTCCTGACTGCCCCGCACGATTTCCCGGGCAATATCACCCTTATAAAAACGGTCGTAGGCGGCCATGATCGCGTCCTTACGACTTTTACCCTGTTTTATGGCCGTTTTCTCGGCTTCCACCAATTTGGTTAGGGTTTGCAACAGGTCTTTCTGCACAAAAATCTCGCCCGCCTCGGGGGCTTCGCGTTTCTCGCCGGGATGCGTCAGGAATACCTTCTTGCTGTAAGGCCACTGCTTGATCTGCTCCTTGCCGCGCTCGATGCTGTTGGCCGTTTGGGCGTCGATGGGATAGCCCGCCGCCATTTCTATGGCGGGACCCAGTACTTGTTCCAGACTCAGGGTACCGTAGTTGGCGAGCATGTGCAGCAGACCGCCGGGTGTGCCGGGCGTGGTGGCCGCCAGCGGGCCGTATTCGGGCGGGAAGTTGTAGCCTTTGCCTTTGAAAAACTCCGGCGTCGCACCCGCAGGGGCTACGCCCATCGCGTTGATGGCGATTACTTTTTTGGTTTTAGGGTTGTAGATCAAAGCCTGGGTTTCTCCGCCCCAGCTCAGCACGTCCCACATGGTGCAGGTGGCCGCCAGCATGGCGCAGGCCGCGTCCACGGCATTGCCGCCCTTCTGGAAAGTGGCGGCCCCGGCGGTAGCGGCCAGCGGTTTGCCCGTGATAGCCATCCAGTGTTTACCGTGCAGCGGGGGTTTTTGGGTTTGCTGGGCGAGGGCGGGGGAGAGGCACAAGGTGGCAAAGCCTAAAAGTACCAAAGCGGTAGGGTAGTGGCTGACTTTGCCGAGGCTTGATCTGACAGCAGACTTCATTTTGGCAAGATGAGTGAAGATGTGTTTCATGGGATCGGTTCGGTTGAATGAAGTCTGGGAAGTACCTTTCCGGTAAAAATACTCATTTTTTTAAGAGAGTAAATTCCCTGGATTCGACTTCTGTGAGAAAGCAAAAATTCAATGTGTGATAAGAGCGGGTGGAGGCAAGGATTGAAATTTTAGGCGTAGTTTTGTTCAAAACTACCAACGATTGCTGTGTCCGCAATCATTGACTTTGCATAGCTCAATATTAACGGCACTTACTCCTGCGCCGATTGTCCGCAATGGTAGTTTTGATGACACGAAGAGGCTGGTCCTCAGGAATATTGACTGTTGAAGGTATCTGATTTTTACGACTGAAAATGAAACTTATTTCTACCCCCTTGCTATCCCATACCCTGTCACTGTGTGCCTTTGCCACTTTGTGGCTTTGTGCTTCCGCAAAAGCCCAAACCTTCGATCTGCAGGGCCACCGCGGCTGTCGGGGGCTGATGCCTGAAAATTCTTGGCCTGCCTTTGAAAAGGCACTGGAGCTGGGCGTCACGACGCTGGAAATGGACGTGGTCATTTCTAAGGACCGCCAGGTGGTAGTTTCGCACGAGCCGTATTTCCTGAATAGTTATGCCCTCGACCCGAACGGCTCATCCATCGAGAAGGGAAAAAACGATAACCTTTACACACTGACATACGCCCAGATTAAAAAGTACGACACTGGCTCGAAGGGAAATGCTGATTTTCCTGAACAGCAAAAGCTCAAAACCTACAAGCCATTATTGAGCGAAGTACTAAAAAATGCGGAAGCCTACTGCCGGACTCATAACCGTCCGCCCGTAGCGTACAACATCGAGATTAAAAGCGAAGCATCAGAGTACGATAAGTCACAGCCGCAGCCCGCCGCTTTCTCGGAATTGGTATATAAAATCATCAAAGAAAATGTCCCGCTGGAACGGGTGACGCTGCAAAGCTTCGATTTCGAAGTCTTGAAGTACTGGCAGAAGCAGATGGAAACCGGAAAGTACCAAAAGGTGAAGCTGGCCGCGCTGGTCTCCAACCTGAAAGGGATAGAACGAAACCTCGATGATCTGGGCTTTACGCCCGCCATTTACAGCCCTTACTACAAATTGCTCTCCCAGGAAAAGGTAGCTCAACTCCACCAAAAAGGCATGCAGGTAATCCCCTGGACGGTCAACGACCCTGCCGCCATGCGTGAGGTGAAAGCAATGGGGGTGGACGGGCTGATCACCGACTATCCGGATCGGTATTTGGAGTTGAAATGAAGACGGCGGACGTCCGTTCTGATTCAGCGCGCAAATCTCGTCACAAGTACCCATGGGGATTCGGTTTTGATTATATCAGCGAACATTTTGGCTTTACTTTCCCGGGGTGTCTCAAAATCAGAACCGGATAGGGGTAGTTTTGCATTGCCATTTCTTTTTCTGGTGATTTAATCCCTAAGTTTGATCAGCCGAACTACCATTCATCGCGCTACCTGCATACACCGAATCGGCACGGAAGCAGTCCTTCTCCGCACATAATCCCCTCAAAAAATATGGAAATGGTCAACGACATGATTGTCTGGTTTATGAAGCGACGTTTGCCGCGTATCCAGGAATTCATGGCACATCCCATCGAGACCCAGGAGCGGGTTTTTCAGGAACTGATTGCCACCGCCCGCTACACCGAATGGGGAATGCGGTACAATTATGGCCAGATCAAAACGGTGCAGGAATTCCGGGAGCAGGTACCGGTTTCAACTTACGAAACATTGTTCCCCTATATCGAGCGGGTTTTAAAAGGAGAACCAAACGTGCTGTGGCCGTCGCCGGTAGAACATTTTTCCAAATCATCGGGCACCACCAATGCCCGCAGCAAGTACATCCCCGTCACCCCCGAGTCGCTGGAAGAGTGCCATTACATGGGCGGCAAGGACATGATGACGCTGCTCGTGGCCAACAAACCTGACACCAATGTTTTTAGCGGTAAAGGGTTGTCCATTGGCGGTACCATTGGACCTAACCCCTACAACCCGCAGACGCAGGCGGGTGATGTCTCGGGGGTGATCATGCAAAACCTGCCCGCCTGGGGACAGCTCATCCGGACGCCGCCGCTGGAAGTGGCCCTCCTGGATAATTGGGAAGAGAAGCTGGCTAAAATGGCCGAAATATGCGCCCAGGAGAATGTCACGAGTATACTGGGCGTTCCGACCTGGACCATTGTGCTGCTGGATCGTATCATGGAGGAGCAGGGAGCGAAATCGATGCTTGAAGTGTGGCCCGATTTCGAGGTTTTCGTCCACGGAGCGGTGGCGTTTCATCCTTACCGCGAGCTTTTCACCAAAAAATATTTTCCTTCCCCGCATCCCTACTACCTCGAAACCTACAATGCTTCTGAGGGCTTCATCGCCTTGCAGGACGACCTGGCCAAGCCGGGCGAGATGCTGCTGATGCTCGACTACGGCATATTCTACGAATTCATGCCGTTGGAAGAAATCGGAAAAGATCACCCGCGTACCCTGACGCTCGACGAAGTGGAACTCGACAAAAGTTACGCCCTCATCATGTCCACCAACAGCGGACTGTGGCGCTACCAAATCGGCGATACCGTCAAGTTTACGTCCAGGTACCCCTTTCATCTTAAGATCAGCGGTCGCACCAAGCACTTTATCAATGCCTTCGGTGAGGAACTGGTCGTGGAGAACGCCGAAGCTGCCATCACGGAGGCCAGCGCCCAGACCGGAGCCGTGGTGAGTGACTTCACCGCCGGACCCGTATACATGGGAGACGGCTCCAAGGGACGCCACGAATGGATCATCGAGTTTTCGCAGGAACCCAGCGACCACGCCAAGTTTATGGACCTGTTGGATAAAACCCTGCGGCGGGTAAATTCCGACTATGATGCCAAGCGCTTTCAGGACATGGCCTTACTCAAACCCTTGGTTCACATCGTGCCTCAGGGTACTTTCTACGCCTGGATGGGCCGGAGGCACAAGCTTGGCGGTCAAAACAAAGTACCCCGGTTAAGCAACGACCGCGTCTATCTGGATGAGATTTTAGAAGTCATCGGACAAGAAAAATAAGCGGGCAGGGGACCCGTTTTCTCATCCTCTCACCAAACCCTTTTCCCGTAAAAAGTGGTGGGTCATCACCTTTTTCTCAGGGTGCAGCACAGTCTGCTTCAACACTTCACAGACAACTACCTCGTGATCGCCGCTGTCGGCGGAGCCGGTCACCTGGCATTGCACATACCCCACGGCTTCGGTGAGGTAGGGGCATCCGCGCTCGTCTGTTTCGCACGCAAGGTTTTTGAACTTATCCGTATCCCGGCCACTTTTGCGGCCTAGCCGGGCAATTAGTTTGGTTTGCTCCTCGGCCAACAAATTCACGTTAAGAATACCGCTTTCCTTCACCAATTCCAGTGTGTAATCCGTCTTATCCAGCGCCACACAGAGCATCTTGCCTCCCATCGCTGTCTGGGTGATCCACATCGCGATGTTGGCGTTCCGGCGTCCGTCCGGGGTGGCGGTAGTGATGGAGTGGATGTCGTAATTTTTATATTTTAGCAACCGGCGGGCCATAGGTACCTGACTTCTGAATAGGTGAATACGTAGAGACGGTGTTACTCAAAAACACTGCCTTCATTATTTTCTGAAACGGGTATCCCGGGCGAAAGGTTATCGGCCATCCCGCTGCGGCTCGACAAGAAGCTCGGCAAATCTGAGTGCACTTCCCGGAAAATGACTAATTTTGCGCGATAAATGAGCCGTTAATTCATCGCCCGTATGACCCATCCCGAATTTCTGGACGCCCTCGTCTGCCCCACTACCCATACCGCCCTGACCATTGCCGATGATGGCAAAAGCCTGACCAGTCAGGATGGCGTAACCTACGAAGTAGGCGATACGGGGATCGTCAATATGCTCTACCCCAAGGAACTGCTGCCGGGAGATGCCCACGAGCAATACCTATACGACCAGGCTTTCCTGCGTTACGATCGGGGCGTTTCCTGGGTGTTCGAGACCCTGGACCATTCCGACGAAGCCGCCACGCGTCAGTTTATGATCAGCCTGATGGATCTGAAACCCGGTATGACGGCCCTGGAAGTAGGTGCCGGCACGGGGAAAGATTCAGCCCTGATTCTTGAAAAAGTTAAACCCGGCGGTACGGCCGTGCTGTCCGATCTGTCGCCCAATATGTTGAAACTGGCGCAGGACAAGCTGAACACCGCTGAGGTGAATGTGCATTACTTCTTGGGGAATGGCTCGTACCTGCCCTTCAAGGATGACACTTTCGATGCCGTGTTTCACTTTGGCGGGATCAATACTTTTTCTGAACGCAAAAAAGCCTTCGACGAACTTACCCGGGTGGTACGTCCCGGCGGAAAAGTCGTGGTAGGTGACGAAAGCATTGCTCCCTGGATGCGCAGCCAACCCACCTACCAAACCCTCCTGAAAGCCAATCCACTTTTTCGGGCTGAGGTGCCGATGGAAGACGTCCCGGCTAACGTCGAAAATTTCAAGTTGCACTACATTTTCGGCAACGCTTTCTACGTGATGGAATACACCGTAAGAGAAAATGCCCCCGAAATCGATATAGATCTGCCTATCCCCGGCAAGGATTTTGTAGATAACTGGCGGCTAAGGGCGGAGAAAGCCAATGATACAATGAGTGAATCAGAGAATGAGTGAATAGGTCAGAGCGGGCAAAAGCAATATTCACCGCACGAGCTGCCCCGTCCTTCTATCATTCAAAATTCAAAATTGACCTATGTGGATTAAGAAAGGAGTAGTATACAAACCCGACGGCACAATGCCGCACAGCGTGTCGCACGCGCAGGTGCCGTTTGCCTACAAGCACGACGACTTTTTACGGATATATTTTTCCTCTCGTGATGCGCAGGGGCAGTCGCGGCCTACGTTTATCGACGTAGATTATGATGATCCGTCGAAAATTCTCTACATCCACGATAAGCCCGTACTGGAACTTGGCGGACCGGGCGAGTACGACGAAACGGGGGCCATGCCCGCCTGGTTTGTGAATCGGCCCAATGGTGATATCTGGCTGTATTACACGGGATGGAACCGTACCTGGAACTCCTACCGGCTTTCGATGGGCTTATCGGTGAGTCACGATGGTGGCCTGACTTTCAAGAAGATGTTCCGAGGGCCCATCATGGATCGCAGTATTGAGAATCCGCTCTGGGCGGCGCAGCCTTCGGTACTGATCGACGAGGATGGCACCTGGCGGATGTGGTACATTTCGGGCCACAAGTGCGAATATATCCACGGCTATCCCGAGCCATTTTACCGGGGACAATCGGCCATTTCGAAAGATGGTATCCACTGGGAAATCAGCGATGTTCCGACTCTTGAGTTCGACGATTTCCTCCACGCTGTGGGCCGGCCCAGTGTATTCAAAGAGGACGGGCTTTATAAAATGTATTACTCCTACCGCCACACCCGCGACTATCGTACCGATCGTAACCAAAGTTACCGATTGGGTTACGCGGAGTCGAAAGATGGAACTCACTGGGACCGGAAGGATGAGTTGGTAGGTATTGCCAAATCGGAAAATCCGGAGGACTTTGATTATCAAATGATCAATTACGCTCACCGCTATGAACATAAGGGCAAAAAGTACCTGCTCTACAATGGCAATGGCTTTGGGGCGGCGGGTTTTGCCTATGCAGTTTGGGAAGAGTAGTCCGGTGGAAAGCGACAAAGTTCTGGGGGAAGTTGAGATGTCGAACCAGACAAGCGTAAAGTGACCAGCCACGAACCAGGTTTACCGACCAGACTCTAAACGATTCAACTCCTTACGCCATTCACTCAAAAAAAAATATGAATTAGTCCAGGTTATACGTTTGGTCATTTAGACTCAGGCGTGATAATTGCGTTGATTTATACACACATGATAACATTATGACAAAAGAGAGAGAACAACTGAATAAAGACGGTTACGTGCTGCTGCGCGGATTTTTGGATAAAAATACCGTTTCAGAAATTTATCGGGAAGCACGTGAAATATTTTCCGAGCAGATCAAACGCGTAACGGGCCGGACGGTAGACATTGACGACCGCGACGCTTTCGAAAACGCCATGTTCGAGTTTTTTGAGAAAGACTTCGATGCCTTTGTCAACACGGGCAAAACCGTACAGCATACATTTAGCCTGCATCGGCTGGCGGTGAGCGACAAAATTGAAAAAGTGTTGAAGGATCTGGGGATCGAGAAACCCGTGATCGGAGCGCGTCCCGCGATGCAGTTCAATAGCCGTTTCCTGTCAAAAGGCGGTAGCAAGCACTGGAAACTCGATGCGCACCAGGATTGGCGTACCGGGCAGGGCTCACTCGATAGCACGGTTATCTGGTTTCCAATGGTGGACGCTGGCACCGACATCGGGGCCTTGCAGGTTATTCCCGGCAGCCACACGACCGGCCTAATGGAAGCAAGTACCTCCGGTTACCAAGGGGGGATCACTGCGGCCCTGAAGGTTGAAGATTTTGTGCAGACCGAGTTTCAGGTGGGGGATATGCTCGTTTTCTCTTCATTCCTGGTGCACCAGTCGGGCAACAACGTGACGAATAACATCCGATGGTCAGTGCAATTGCGCTACAACAATCTCGCCGAGCCAACCTTCATCGAGCGTGGCTATCCGATGGCCTACCTCTACAAGCCCGAACCCGACCTGGTCACTCCCAATTTTCCGACCGTTGAGCAGCTTAAAGAGGTTTACAAGTAGATATGAATTATGAGGAAGTGATCACTCAATCATTTACTGATTCACGATTGAAAGTAAGCGTAACCATTCTCACCTACAATCAGGTGGCCTTTATCGGGCAGGCCATCGAGAGTGCGCTCAATCAGCAGACTGATTTTGCGTACGAAATTCTGGTGGGTGATGATTTCTCCACCGACGGGACGCGGGAAGTGATTCTTGATTACCAGAAACGCTTTCCTGATTTAGTAAAACCCGTTCTGCATAAAAAGAATCTGGGCCAGAATGGACTTTTCAATACCATTGAAACGCTCAAACTCGCCCAGGGAAAGTACATCGCCCCGCTCGACGGCGACGATTACTGGACCAGTCCCGACAAACTGCAGAAACAGGTGGATTTCATGGAAAGCCATCCCGATTTCTCGGCCTGTTTCCACAATGCCCTCATTACCTACGAGGATGGTTCTCCCGCTCAGGAAGTGAATGCCGCCGACCAGAAAATGGTCATCGGCATGGACGACCTCATCGGCGAGGATGAGATTTGGTTCATGGCGACCTCGGCCGTCATGTTCAAAAATGGTCTGGTGCACTATCCCGAATGGTTTTTGAAATCGACGAGCGGGGATATTCCGCGCTACGTTATTTTGGCTAAACACGGGCCGATCGGCTACGTACCGGGCACGATGTCGGTGTACCGTAAAAACAAAGCGGGCGCCAGCTTCAAAGATCACTACCGCGACGCTCGTTTCCTGCGCAACCGCATCATGATGTACGAGGGCATCAACGGTGAAACGGAACGTCGGTACAATTCCTCCCTGCGACTTAACATCGCCCGCTACTACCGGATGATGCTTGATGCCCGGCAGTATTCACGAAGCTATTTCCGGCGGGCAGCCTTGGCGGTGAAGTATTTGCGTTTTCGGCAACCCGATCCAACAGAGGCGAAAGAAATATGTCGTGACTACCTTATCCCCAAGTGGATGATGCGCGTTTACAGCTTCTTCGCTTTGCTGCCGCATCGCTTCCGCCAGACATCATGATGAAGGTTTCGGTGTGTGTGCCCACTTACCAGCACGAATCCTATATCGCGCAGATGTTGGATGGAGCATTGACGCAACAGACTACCTTTCCGTACGAAATTGTCGTCGGTGACGACGGTTCCAGGGATCGTTCTCCGGCGATCATCCGCGCCTACGCTGAAAAGTACCCTGATCAAATCAGAGCGTACCTGCACCCCGAAAATCTGGGGCCGAAGGAACCACGCGAATTTGCGGGCCGCAACAATGTTTTGTTCCTGCTCAAAGCCTGCCGGGGGGAGTACGTTGCTCTTTGCGAAGGCGATGACTACTGGACCGATCCGCATAAGTTGCAGAAACAGGTCGATTTCCTGGACGCTCATCCCGATTTCGTCATCTGTCATCATAACGTCCGCGTGACCTACGAGGACGGCTCACCCGAACATTTTTTCAATGCCCCCGACCAGAAAGCCATCTCGACCATTGATGATTTGCTGGCTGACCGTTGGTTTCTGGCCACGGCCAGCCTGCTCTACCGCAACTACTTCCTGACCGAGGATTTTGCCAACTGGCACGCTGAGGCCGCCGCCGGAGACTGGGCACTGGTACTGCAGCTGGCCGCGCGCGGCAACATTGGCTACCTGCCGGAGGTTATGGGAGTGTATCGCAAACATCGGGGGGGACTGAGTCATGTCCATGCACCCACCAATGAATGGTTCGTGCAGAATCGGAAGGAAATGTTCGAGAATGTGCGGGCATGGTTGGATTCCTTTAAACGCAATAATTGAAAAGGTAACGGAAGAATGAAAAAGCGGATAAAGGTTTTCTTGCTATTGGTATGGAGTGGTACTTTCCAAGTTCAGGGACAAACTATTACCGGGAATTTTACTTGGGATGCCATGCATTTGCCAGGTACTTCGACGGTTGGAATCGTAGTAAGCGATACCCTCGCGCCGGAGCCTTTCCGGGTCAGGCCACTTATTGTTCCGGCGGGACTGGCCGTAAGCGGATTGCTGGTGCAAGGCAAGATCAGTCGGCAATTGAATCGGCGAGTGGAAAGCCGTTATCCCGGCTATCGCACCAACGCCGACGATTATCTACTGTTCGCCCCGGTTGCCCTGGGTTTGGGCCTAAGTGTGGCGGGTGTGGAGGGCAGGCATCCGCTGGGCGAGCAGATAGTGCTGGCGATCATTTCGGGATTAGCCTCGCAAGGCGTCACCCAAACGATCAAGCTGATTGCAAAGTACCCCCGGCCTGATGGCACCACCTACGATGCTTTCCCTTCGGGCCACACCACCGGGGCGTTCACCTCGGCCACACTGCTGCATAAGGAATATGGCCACCGGAGCGTTTGGTATAGTGTGGGCGGGTACTCTGTGGCCTCAGGAGTGGGCGCATTGCGCATCATCAATAATCGCCATTGGCTGTCCGATGTACTTTTTGGCGCGGGCGTGGGCATAGGGGCAACAGAGGTAGTGTACATGGCGTATCCCTGGGTGAAGCGGAAGTTGAAGCGAAGAAAGAAGTAAAAACTGGCTTGCACGAACAGTGCTTTTCTGCAAAATGCCATGACCTACTGCGATTTTGTCAATAACAATTCGGCTGGAACGACGGACGCACTACTGCACAAACAGTATCACGATCACGAGTACGGATTTCCGCTGGAAGACGACGATGCGTTGTTTGGTCGCCTCCTTTTGGAAATCAATCAGGCAGGGCTGAGCTGGACCCTGATGCTGCGCAAGCAGGAGAATTTTCGCCTGGCCTACGATAATTTTTCCATCGAAAAAGTCGCTAACTACGGCGAGGAGGATGTCCAACGGCTACTTGGCGACGCGGGCATTATCCGGAATCGCCTCAAAATCAATGCTGCCGTTTTTAATGCCCGGCGCATTCTTGAATTGAAGGAAGAGTTTGGTACTTTCAAAACCTGGCTGGATAAACAGGCTCCGCTGACCAAAGCAGACTGGGTGAAGCTGTTCAGGAAAAACTTCCGTTTTGTGGGCGGAGAAATCGTGGGCTCATTTTTACTAAGTACCGGCTATCTTCCCGACGCGCACGACCCGGATTGCCCTGTTTTCTTAAAAACTGAACAAAGAAAAAGCCGCCCCGAATAGTATCAGGACGGCTTACAAATTTTATCGCACTTAATAGCGAGGGCAGTAATTAACGAATCTCGAAACTCGCCAACTGCACAAATTCCATTACTCTTCGGTTGATTTCTTCCTGCGTAAGATTGACCAGCCGCTCGCTACCAAACTTCTCGACGCAGAATGACGCCATCGCCGAGCCATAAATGATGGCCCGTTTCATGTTATCAAACGAGATGTCGTCGGTCTGGGCGAGGTAGCCGATGAAGCCACCCGCAAAGGTGTCACCTGCTCCCGTGGGATCGAAGACCTCTTCCAGCGGCAGAGCCGGGGCGAAGAAAATGCGATCGTCCTGAAACAGCAATGCGCCGTGTTCGCCTTTCTTGATGACCAGCGTTTTTGGGCCTTTCGCCATGATCACTTTCGCCGCTTTGCGCAGTGAATACTCGCCCGAAAGTTGTCGCGCCTCTTCGTCGTTGATCGTGAGCAGATCAATGAGTGGCAGCACGGCTTCCAGGTCGGGCATGGCAATGTCCATCCAGAAATTCATGGTGTCGAGCATCACCAGTTTGGGTCGCTTTTCCATGCGTTCGAGTACCAACTTTTGGACTGCTGGAGCGGTGTTACCGAGCATCAGGTACTCGCAACCCTGGTACGAAGCAGGAATGACGGGATCGAAATCGCCCATGACGTTGAGTTGCACGTCCACCGTGTCACGGCTGTTCATATCCTCATGGTACTTGCCCGACCAGAAGAAGGTTTTGCCCTCCTGCTTAATCTGTAATCCCTCGGTATCA
Source organism: Persicitalea jodogahamensis (assembly GCF_014651615.1). Classification (GTDB taxonomy): domain Bacteria; phylum Bacteroidota; class Bacteroidia; order Cytophagales; family Spirosomataceae; genus Persicitalea; species Persicitalea jodogahamensis. The sequence continues at coordinate 161,883 of NZ_BMXF01000002.1, forward strand.
ATGCCATGCGACACCAGAACGTCGATCATTTCCTGAGGAAAATCGCCGCCGACGACGGCCACAAGATTATTTTTTTTGGTAAAATACGAAGCTGCCAGCGTGATGTACGTAGCGGCACCGCCGATGATTTTATCCGTTTTGCCAAAAGGCGTTTCAAGGGCGTCGAACGCCACGGATCCTACTGTGAGAAGACTCATTTAATTAATGAATAATGGATGATGAACAGTGGATAATGCCAAACCGGCACTATCCACTATTATCTTGTTTTCTTATAAATCTAACGGCCTGACTCTTAGATAAACTTATTAATCAGATTTTCCAGGTATTCCTGGCGACCGGAGGTAGTTGCGGGTTCGCCGTTTTCGGCGGCCAGTTGGAAGAGATCTTCCAGGCTGAGGTCGCCTTTTTCAAAGGCTGCCCCCTTGCCACCGTCAAAGCTGGCGTAGCGATCTTTACGAATTTTGTGGTACTCGCCATTTTGGATGATCTTGTCAGCAACGAGCAGGGCCCGGGCCACGACATCCATGCCGCCGATGTGAGCGTGGAAAATATCTTCCACATCGGTAGAGTTACGACGGCGCTTGGCGTCGAAATTGATGCCGCCGCCAGCCAGTCCACCCGCGTCGAGGATGATGAGCATAGCTTGCGTCCACTCCATGAGGTCGTTGGGGAATTGGTCCGTGTCCCAGCCGTTCTGGTAGTCGCCCCGGTTGGCATCGATGGAGCCAAGCAGTCCCGCGTCGGCGGCCACTTGCAGCTCGTGCTGGAAAGTATGGCCGGCCAGCGTGGCGTGGTTCACTTCCAGGTTCAGCGAGAAATCGTCCAGCAGATCATGCTGCCGCAGGAATCCAATGACCGTGGCGGCATCGTAGTCATACTGGTGTTTCGTAGGCTCGCAGGGCTTAGGCTCAATGAAGAATTTGCCCTGGAAGCCATTCTGGCGGGCGTAAGCCACGGCCAGTTTCAGCATTTGGGCAAAATGTTCCTGCTCGCGCTTCATGTCGGTATTGAGCAGCGTCATGTAGCCTTCGCGGCCACCCCAGAACACATAGTTCTCGCCACCCAGGGCGATGGTGGCATCCAGCGCCATCTTGATCTGAGCCCCAGCGTGGGTAGCCACTGCGAAATCAGGATTGGTGGAAGCCCCATTCATATAACGGTGATGGCTGAACAGGTTAGCTGTTCCCCAGAGGAGTTTTGCTCCGCTATCGGCTTGCTTTTGTTTGAGGTAGTCGGTAAGGGTTTTAATTCGCCCCTCGTTTTCGCGCACGTCATCGGCGTAGTCTACTACGTCCAGATCGTGAAAGCAGTAGTAGGGAGCACCGATTTTGGTAATGAATTCAAAAGCGGCGTCGGCCTTATCCTTGGCCCGTGCAACGGGGTCGCTTTTTTCATCCCACGGATAAAATAATGTTTGCCCGCCAAAGGGATCAAGACCCGAGCCGCAGAATGTGTGCCAGTACGCCACCGCAAAGCGCAGGTGTTCTTTCATGGTTTTTCCGCCTACCACGCGGTTTTCGTCATACCAGCGGAAAGCTAACGGGTTGTCGGTTTCGGGACCTTCGTATTTGATTTGTCCGACACCTTTAAAGTATTCGCGGTCTCCTAAGAGAATATCCATTTTGAATGTAGGTTATGAGAAATAAATTATGAGATGACTTTTAAAGTGTAAAGATGACATTTTATAATAAATCTACCCTTCACTTTATAGAAAAAGGCCGGGGCGTTGTTGGCTCCGGCCTTTTTTAGAAAAGTATTTTTGACTGGTTATCTACTAAAAAAACTTGGCGCGGCGATCGACAATGTTCGCATTGTCGCGCACGGCTTCGTTCAGCAGAAAGCTGGCGCGGCTTTCGATATTTTGCTGAATTTGCGATTTGTAAGGTGTGTAGTCGGCGATTTGCGGAGCAGGCGTTTTGCTGAGTTGCTCCATCACGAATACCCCGTTTTCTCCGGCGAAAGGCTTAGTTTTCTGGCCCTTCTTCGAGCCGAACCCTTTGCCCAAGGCGTAAGGATCAAAGCCAGCCGAGCTCAACAAGCCCGTTGCCAGCGTGATGTCGTCGGCCGTTTCTACCAGCGCACCGGCGCCGTACTTCTTGGCGGCAGCTTCCAGGTCGCTTACAGTGCCCAGTTTGCTAATAATCTGCTCTGCTTTGAGCTGGTTGCGCACTTTGGCGGTTAGTTCGTCGCGGAAGTCGTCCACTTTCACATCGTCGGCGTCCGTTTTTCCGGTGAGCACGGCTACAACGTACTGATCGTCCGTCTCGAATACCTGCGAAACCTTGTTAAGACCCGTTTTGTCATTGAAAGCCCAACGCACGATTTCGCGGGCGTTCTGGATCGCGTTGACATTGTTGGCATTTTCGGGAATGCGCGTTGCGGTAGCAATCACCAGCGACTTGTCCTTAGCCACAGCCTCGTCGAATTCTTCTTTGTTATCAACCGAAGCGGCAAACTGGTCAGCCTTGCGATAGGCGTCATCGCGGGTAGCCTGGCTAGGTGCAATGGTTTTGGCAATCGTCGCCAGACGATAGAGCGTGTTAGACTTGGCGTCAGTCACCTTGATGATATGGTAGCCAAACTGGCTTTCTACCAGGCGAGGGATTAATCCGGTTCCACTATGAGAGAAAACCGCATCCTCGAAGGGCTTCACCATACCGCCGTTATTCTGGAAATAACCCAGGTCACCGCCCCGTTGGGCCGAACCCTGGTCGGTGCTGTTGGTGGCGGCCAGAGCCTCAAAACTGGCTCCACCACGAAGCTGGTTCAGGATGCCCTCCGCTTTTTGCCGAGCAACAGCTTTGGCCGAATCGGAGGGGTTTTCGAAACTGATCAAAATGTGGCTGGCGCGCACCGTTGATAGTGAGTCCTTCCGCGTGCCGCCGTATTTATAGATAAAGTAGGTGTCACCCTCACGGTAAGGTCCGTAAACTCCGCCCGGTACAAAGGTCGTAACAGCTTCCTTCAACTGGTCGCTCATGTTGGCGTAGGACATGGTCGTTGGCACTGCGATGTCCGAGTTCATGCGGGCATAGGCTGAGTCATTGGCTGCCGAAGCCAGGCCACGAGCCAGATTTTTGATCTCCGTGTTAAGGGTCGCACTATCCTCAGTATTGGGTACCACAGGGAAAGTCACGTACTGGATCGTACGTGTGTCCATGCCCTTGTACTCATCCTTATGATCTTTGAGGTACGAAGACAGCTGCGAATCAGTCACTTTAATGGTTGTGTCCGGCACAGAGTAGAATGGCACGTACAGGTAACGCAGATTGGCTTTGGTGTTCTGAGCCATGTACTCCTTCTCAGCCTCGGCCTTGGTCACGTATGAAGACATCTGGATGATGCCCTCGTACTTCTGACGGAGGCGATCCGCGTAAAGATTTTTCTCGAAGTCAGCCCACGACTGCTGCTGCGGCAGGGGAAGCGTTTTCAGGTTTTTGAGGTAGTTGACAACGGCACTCTTATCAAAAGCGCCCGTGGTGGGGTTGGCGAAGGCCTGCTGAATGGCGGGGCTGATGTTATTGCCCTGCACCATATCGGTCTTTTCCTCGTCGGTGACAGTCAGGCCCAGTTTGTCGTATTGCTTTTTGTAGGCAATGTCGATAATCATCTGGTTCCAGGCCTGCTCGCGCAGAGCAGTCAGCTCTTGTTCGCCCGCTGCGCGGCCTGTCTGGGCTTCGTAGTTTTGGCGCATCACGTCCATTCTGGCCTGAAAATCCTGAATATTAATCTCCTTCCCGTCAATTTCGCCGAGGGTCTGGTTATTGCCCCCCCCGAAAAGCGTGTTGTTGCCGAAGAGGTCACCCAGTACGAAAAGGGTAATACTGACACCGATGAACCCCACGGCCCAACCGGACTTTTCTCTAATCTTGTTAATTACTGACATAGTACATTTTCAAATTTGACCCGCAAAATAAAATCTTTTCTCCGTGGTATCCAAGAATGGTGCTAAAAAGGGATGTAGAAGTGGCAAAGTTCCCTAGTGCCAAAGCGACAAAGTTTTTGAAATTAAGTAAGTAGGGATAGCCGCAAAATCAATTTGCCTCAACTCTCAACTACCTTAAAGCTTCGCCGCGCCAGGATGGTACTTATCAACGCCAGCACGGCGGCGAGCAGCATGGGGGCTCCAGGGAAGTACAGATAAGTATCATGGCGGGTGAAGTAAGCAAAGAGGCCGGTCATGAGCGGTGGGCCGATGATGGCCGTAACGCTTTGCAAACTGGTAAGCCCTCCCTGCAACTCGCCTTGTTCATTGGGAGGGACCTGTGTGGAAACCAACCCCTGGATGGCAGGGCCCGCAATACCGCCCAGGATATAGGGAACCATGAAAGCATACATCATCCACCCTTGGGAGGCAAAAGCAAATAACGTCAGCCCGATGGAGCTGAACAACAGGCCGATGTACACACTGCGTTCGCGACCTAGTTTGGGAATAATCACGCGGATCAGTCCGCCCTGGACAATGGCGCTGAGCAATCCCACTGCACCGAGCGAGTACCCGATCTGGGCTTCGTGCCAGTCAAATTTCTCCATGGTGTAGTACGACCATACGCTTTGAACGGCATGGGAAGCGATGTAAAGCAGCACCAGCGAAACAATCAACCCGGCAATGACCGGAAACTTGCGCAGGTGCCGCAGGGCTCCCGCCGGATTGGCCCGCTTCCAGCTGAATGAGCGCCGGTTCTCGGGCTTGAGCGACTCCGGCAGGACGAAATAGCCGTAAAGCCAGTTGACCAGCGAAAGTACTGCCGCCGCAAGAAAGGGCACCCGCGAGCCGTACTGCCCCAGCAGGCCGCCGATGACCGGACCTATAATAAAGCCCAACCCGAAAGCAGCGCCGATCAGCCCGAAGTTCTGAGCCCGGTTTTCGGGGGTACTTACGTCGGCGATGTAGGCGGCTCCCGTGGTGAAACTACCCCCGAGAAATCCGGCGATGACGCGACCGACAAACAGCCAGCCAATGGTGGGAGCAAAAGCCAGAAAGAGGTAATCCATGCCGAAACCGAAGAGTGAAGCCAGCAGGATCGGGCGCCGGCCGTACTGATCGCTGAGGCCGCCAATGACCGGAGCGCTCAAAAACTGAACGAAGGCGTAGGTGAACAGCAGCCAGCCCCCGTAGCGTGCCGCCTGGCTCAGCGAACCGCCAATAAGTTCCGTGATGAGGGTGGGAAGCACCGGGATGATGATACCGATGCCCGTGATGTCTATCAGTAAGGTGATGAAGATGAAGCCGAGGGCGGCAGGGCGCTTGGAAGCCATATTTTGCAAAAATTTCCCAAAAGTACGGTTTATTCTAGTGCAGGTGGAAGGGAATTGTCAGGCATTTTGTTTTAGCCCGTTCAAAAGTCTGCTGATAACGCGTCATTTCAAACCGTATGGAGAAGCGCTGTTGAGCGCATGTAAAAGATGTTCACATCGGAAACATATACAAGGCTCGACATTAGACAGAAAAACCCACTGTCCAGGCTATCAATCCCGCTTGAAAAAATTAAATCATGGGTATTTATATCAACTTTTCTAAGATTTAATATAAATAAAATGCTTTCGAGTGCTTGTTCGATAAACCTGCAACAATAAGCTAATTCTCCGCAACAATAAGCCACGGCTTTGATAGAATGAGCCAAGTCCGGTCAAGCGCAACCAGCGACCTTTGTAATGTTCGCTGCTGAGCAATACACGGACACTTCAATCACTCATTTTATCATAAACTTATAAATACTACGATCATGAACGCTTTCAAAACTTCCGCTATCGCCTTTACTTTTGCTCTTTTGTCTGCCGCTTCTTTACAAGCGCAAAGTACCACCCCCAAAACGTTCGGCACCAGCCTCTACCGCGTGCAGAACAGCATGAAGATGCGCCTGAGTGTGGAGAAAACCCCTGGCGAAACAGTCAGTGTCCGCCTGATAGACCAGGACGGAAAAGAATTGCACCGCGAGTCGATAGGCCGCCGGATCGATAAATACGGCTGCTATTTCGATTTTTCAAAAGTTGAGGACGGTGACTACACCATCGAAATTGCCAACGGCGCCGAGGTTGAGCGCAAAGCTATCCATCTGGGCAGCAAAGAGGTAGTGAAAGCTCCCGCCCGTGCGCTCGTTGCGCTGAACTGAATATGTGCGCAAAGAAGCTAATCCTCATACGATTAGGTTAGGTTAATAATCTGGAAACCCCCGCTCCGACTGGAACGGGGGTTTTTGAATGCTCAATTGGGCGGATCAGACTTTGCCAACATGCCCGCTCAGGTAGTTTGCGGACTAAGAGCCATCTGATCAATGCAGTGGAAGCGCTCACCATCAGGTAGGATGCTGGTAATGAAGGAAAAAGCCTCTTGTATAATAAGTAAGGAAGGGGGCGGCGACGTATGCTGCGTCGCCATTCCTTTTGAATGTAAGTAGGAGTAAAGTCTACCTTTTTCGATTGGAATTAGGGTAAATTTCCTTTACCTGTCGTCTTATTGGATAAATACCTGATTATGTTTCTCTTGTCGCGTCATTCCAAACCCTGATTTGTATGCAAAACGAAAACCAACTGAACCGCCGCAGCTTCATTAAGAACTCGGCGGGCGTCGCGGTGGCCCTGTCGCTACCCACTATCATTCCTGCCCGTGCCTTCGGTGCCAACGACCGCGTGAGCGTGGCGGTACTGGGTGTGCACGGACGCGGCCAAAACCATATCTCGGGTTTCTCCAATCTGAAAAATGTGGAAGTCGCCACGCTCTGCGATCCCGATAATGTGGTTTTGCAGAAACGCGCCGGAGAGTTTGAGAAAAAATACAGCAAGAAGGTCAAGACGGAAATGGATTTGCGCAAAGTGTTTGACGACAAGTCGATCGACGCCGTGAGCATCGCCATGCCCAACCACTGGCACGCGCTGGCCACGATCTGGGCCTGTCAGGCAGGCAAGGACGTCTACGTGGAAAAACCCGGCTCGCACGACTTTGCCGAAGGACCCAAAATCATCGAAGCTGCCAAAAAGTACAAGCGCGTTGTTCAGCACGGCGTGCAGCTACGTAGCTCGGAGGCCATGAAAGAGGCCGTGAAGCATCTACGCGATGGCCTGATCGGCGATGTTTATATGGCCCGTGGGCTGGTGTTCAAGTGGCGGCCCGACCTGGGCGATAAGGGTACCAGTCCCGTTCCCGAAGGACTGGACTACGACCTCTGGACGGGGCCAGCGCAGATGAAGCCTTTTTCCGAAAACTACGTGCATTACAACTGGCACTGGTACTGGAACTACGGCAACGGCGACATCGGCAACCAGGGTATCCACGAAACCGACCTCTGCATGTGGGGGCTGGGCGTGGATACTTTTCCCGAAAAAATCACTTCCGGCGGCGGTAAATTCCTTTGGAAAGATGCTCAGGAAACGCCCGAGGTACTTTCTTCGACCTACATTTATCCCGACCAACGGAAAATCATCGAGTTCGAAGTGCGCCCCTGGATGACTAACGAAGAAGGCGGTACAGGCATCGGCAATATCTTCTACGGCAGCGAGGGCTACATGGTCGTAAAAGGCTACGACTTCTACGAAACCTTCCTGGGCCGTGACCGCAAGCCCGGCCCCACGCGCAAAGCGGGAGGTGATCACTTCAAGAACTTCATCGACGCTGTGGTGGCGCGCGACCCATCCAAACTTAACGGTCCACCCGAAACGCTGCATTTGTCGTCGGGTCTGGCGCACCTGGGCAACATTGCCTACCGCACCGGCCGCAGCCTGACCTTCGACCCCAAAAAAGAGAAGTTCGTCAACGACAAGGAGGCCGACGCCATGCTCAGCCGCGAGTACCGCGCGCCGTTCACGATGCCAAGGAACGTGTAGGGAATGATTCGTATGATTTCGGTGTAGTAAGTTTATTGGTAAAACAACCTGCTACACCGAAATCAATACAGTCATGTCCACCGAAACAATTATCAATAAAGTAGCCAACAGCGGCCTGGTGTCGCTGGATCTGGAGGAACACTACCATCCTGGCGAAAGGGTAGTTTATGACCTGAAAGACAACCTTTTTCAGGGCCTGATCCTGCGGGAAAAAGATTTTCGGGAATTCCTGAAAAACCACGACTGGAGCGCGTACCAGGATAAAAACGTCGCGATTGTGTGCAGTGAGGATGCCATTGTGCCCACCTGGGCCTACATGCTGCTGGCTGTCAAACTGGAGCCTTTCGCCCATGCCTTCGTATTCGGTGATCTGACTGCGCTGGAAAACAAACTATTTTACGAAGCCCTCGAAAAGATAGACCCCGAAAACTACCGCAATGCGCGGGTCGTCATCAAGGGATGCAGCAAGCACCCGGTACCTACCTCGGCTTACGTAGAAATCACGCGACGGCTCAAGCCCGTTGTCCAGAGCCTGATGTTCGGCGAGCCATGCAGCACCGTACCCCTCTACAAGCGCCCGCGCGTTTCCTAGCTCAGCGCTCAGCTGCGAGGGTGATATTTTGGGGATTTCTGCCTCTCACAGTTCAGCCAAAAACCTTTTTCAGTCGGTAAATTTGCGTACGGTTAGAGTGATAAATCGGATCTTTGTACGCCCATATCCGCTTGGTGAGGTTCGGCGTCCTGACTTTGTCGCTTTGCCACTTCGACCCTTTTCTTCTCAAGACAGACAGGCATACTTTTTTAAAGTGGTGTTGAAATCATTTTTCAAACCCCTTTAAATAGATATACCTCATGACTCAGAATATTTGGAAAGGCGTACTGGCCGGAGCCATCGCCGGCGTCGTAGGCACGGCCGTCAAAACCGCCTGGGAAGCATATATCCCCGCTCGCCCTGCCAACCGCGATTCCCCCCCCGTGGTACTCGGCGATCGGGTAAAAGAAGAAGCCGCCGATAAAGATCTGACAAAAAGCGAGAAACCCGTTGTGGAGCAATCTATCCACTGGGCGTTTGGAACGGGTATCGGGGCCTTGTACGGAGGCGTAGTCGAGGCTGTACCCCAAACTCAAAAAGGCATGGGCGGAATGTTGGGAACAGCCCTGTATGGCGTGACGCACGGATCGGTGTTGCCCATGATGAATACTGAGCCCTGGCCTCTGAAGCAACCTTTGAAATTTGCCGGAAGTGAGTTTGCCAGTCACATCGTTTATGGCGTCGTGGTTGAGTTCACACGTCGCTACGTCCGCAAATGGCTGTAAAACAGGAATCAGTAGTTGAGCCGGAAACTGCGGCGGTGGTAGACCGTTGGGCCGTGCTCTTTTAGGGCGCGGCGGTGCTGGATGGTAGGGTACCCCACATTGGTCGCCCAGCCATATTGGGGAAAATCTGCCGCAAGACGTTCCATCAATTCGTCGCGGTAGGTCTTGGCCAGTACCGAGGCCGCCGCGATCGACAGGAAGAGAGAATCACCTTTGGTGATGCAGGTGTGCGGAACAAGCGGGTACGGCACGAATCGATTGCCATCCACGAGCAGATGCTCGGGCATTGTCCGAAGCTGGGCCACTGCCCGGTGCATGGCCAGGAAGCTGGCTTGTAGGATATTAATTTCATCGATTTCCAGGTGCGAAGCCTCGGCCACAGCCCAGGCAAGGGCTTCGCACTCAATTTCATTTTTCAGAGCATTGCGTTGCTCTTTGCTGAGTTGCTTGGAGTCTGTCAACGAGGAGTGATGGTAGTCAGGCGGTAAGATCACCGCTGCCGCCACTACGGGACCAGCCAGGCAGCCCCGACCTACTTCGTCGAGCCCGGCTTCCACTAATCCTTCGGTATGGCAGGAGCGTAGCATCAGTCTTCCAGAATATTACTCATGAAGGTACTTTTGGTAGCAAGTGCCAATATAATAAGGAGAACCGCCCAGTAGAGATAAACGCGATAGTAGTCCTTTACCTCCCGAAAAACGACATTCTTGAATTGAACTTTCTCCATTTTGTTGATTTGGGTAAACACCTTCACCAGAGCAGTGTTGTCGGTTGCCCTGAAATATTTTCCATCGCCAGCGGCGGCTATCTCCTGCAGCTCCCCCTCGTCCACTTGCGCGGCAGCTATCTTTAGCGTATCTCCGGTACTTGTCCGGCGGGTGTTGCCTACCGCGATGGTGTATATCTTCACGCCGAAGGCCTTGGCCAAACGAGCTGCCGTGATGGGATCGAGGTTGCCGGAGGTATTCTCCCCGTCGCTGATCAGAATCGCCACCTTGCTTTGGCTCCTGGAATCGCGCATCCGGTTGACACCCACTGCCAGGGCGCTGCCGATGGCTGTGCCGGCGGTACGGATCATGTCGGGTTTCAGGTCTTCCAGAAATCCATACAGCAGGTCATAGTCGGTCGTGAGCGGACAAAGGGAATAGGCCTCGCCGGCAAACACAATAATCCCGATCCGATCTTGTAATCGTCCCCGGACGAAGTTACGGGCCACCTGCTTGGCTGCCGTAAGCCGGTCGGGGTTCAGGTCTTTTTCAAGCATGGAGTCCGACACGTCAACAAGCAGCATGATGTCGATTCCTTCGGAGAAACGGTCGGTACGTTCGGTGATGATCTGGGGACGAGCCAAAGCCAGCAGAATAAACGTAAGGGCCAGGGCAATGCTGACGGGCTGTACGTAGCGCAAGCGTGTAAGCCAGTCGTTGGGTGTTTCTATGGCATCATAGGGGATCGTCAGAAATTGCCGTGACCTGCGATGGAAAGCAGTTCGTAGCAAAAAGGCCAATGGAATAGCAGGGATGGCGTAAAGGAAGTAAGGGTGCGCCCAGTAAAAAGAGCCCAGAGCTTCCCAGCCAAACCACCGCAGCGACAACCAGTTTTCCATCATACTTAATTTTTCTGTATCGTTAGCGGGTGGGTCGCATGATATCTAGCCTGTGCCGACGGTACACCCTTTGGGCTACATTTTTCAAAGTCTGCAGGGAAGCATCCATTTGCTGTGACTTACCTTGCCCGTAGATAATCCGGTCGATGTCCTTCAGAGCGCCTTCAAGGGTTTCGTCCGGAATATTGTCTATGATCTCACGGGTGGTGTAGGTGGCAAATGGCTTCTTTTCCACATCTTCCAGATATTGTTTCCAAACCACGACCGCTTTTTCAGCCTCGCTGGTGTTGTTTCGTTCACGGGCGTTGCGGTTGAAACGATTGAATGCCCGGACAAAATCGCTGTGCTGCCTTCTAAGCAGAAAAACCCGCCACTGCCTGTCGATTTCACGGCCAAAGAACCAGTAAACCAGCAGAAAAAGCAAACCCAACGAGCCGATAAACAACAGGAATATGGGGTAATTGAAAGTACGTTGCAACATGCCTACTTTGGTTTGATCCCGCAGTTTCAGTGTGTCGGGCCGTGTGGTCACGGGCAACGGCGACCGCAACCACAGCGTATCAGGAGCAGCGTACACCGCTGTGCAGTCTTTGTCTGCGTACACGAATACAGGCAGGCGCAACACTTGCAGACTGGCCACGTCGAACGATACCAACCGATAGATAGTACTGTCAAGGCTACCCAGCGAGTCGGTTCTTGTTGTGAAATACTCCTGTCCGATCATCTCGAAGGGTGAAAAGTCAAAGACAGAATCAGGAAAGAAAACCTCCGTCGCCGGATCGTGGAGGAAGCTGAAGGAATAGGAAAAAGGCTTCCCCACCTCGATCGTATCTACCAGAAACTCCCCTTGCGGTCGTTTATTCGGTTTCGATGGTGCCGGCTGACCGAAGCTGGTAGACAGGATCGACAAAGAAAAGAAACCCAGAAGAAGCCCACGGCCAACATTGCGAAGCAGCCGGGGAACGCCTCCTTGCTTCGTAGAATGATCTGTAATGAGAAATCCGCTTTCCATTGTTCGCTAATTGAATCTTCTCACCCGGAACAACTTAATCAGCGCAGGGACGTAATCTTCCCCCGCGTCCAGAGAAAGGTAGTCGGCCCGATTCTGTCGGCATAACTTTTCCAGCATTTCCCGCCTTGCCTGAAACCGCTGCCGCATGGCTTCACGGTAGAGGGTAGAAGAAGCATTGACCCATTTCCTGACTTGCTTCTCAGCGTCGTAGATGGGTATTATTCCCAGCTTGGGCAGGTTGGTTTCGCGCATGTCGTGGACGTGAATCACAATGAGGTCGTGTTTGCGCGCCAGCGCTTTGAGGTTGTGTTCGTAGCCATCGTCGATAAAATCGGAAATCATAAAAACCAAACTGCGCCTCTTCAAGACGTTTAAAGTCAGCAATATAGCTTCCGAAAGGTTGGTGCGCGGCGAACCAGGCGTCAATTTGTACAGCTCTGATATAAAACCGTACGCATGCTTCATCCCGTCCGACGGGCGGATGTAGCGCTCCTTCTGATCTGAAAAACAAAGCAGGCCGACACGACTGGCTTCCTCAATGGCCGAAAGCGCCAGCACGCCGCAAATCTCCTTGGCGGCGTCTATTTTCAGGCGGGTTTGGTCGCCTACTTCCTGAGAGGCGCTCACGTCCACCACAAAAAACACGGTCTGCTCTTTTTCCTCTTTGAATATTTTGATGTAAGTACCGTGGCCTTTGGCCGAGGTGTTCCAGTCGATGGCCCGCACGTCGTCACCGTACTGATAGAGGCGCAGGTCATCGAATTCCAGCCCCGAGCCCTTAAACACAGAATGAAAGTTGCCATGCCGCTCGCTGTTGACTGCCTTGCGGATGCGTATTTCGTACTGCCGAAGTTTGGTTAAGAAATCCTGGAACACCTTGTAATTTTAAATGAATGACGCGGCAACCCACACCAAGAGTGAATGGAATGGCAGAGTATCTAGCACCGATATCTTGATTCCTCCTTCGGCTTTTTAGGATTTTTGTTAAAAAACCTAAAAAGGGGGCTTCTTTTGAAAGAATTGCGACCTTTGGGGCGTTTTTGGTTGCCAGACAAATATAGAAACTTTGCTCCGACTATGTCGCGTTTCACATTTAACTCCCGACCTTTTCTGATGCTGTCTCTGATCCTGACCGGGCTTCTGGCCTGTAACGGCGAGGACAGCCCGCCGGATGATTTGATCCCTCAGGAAAAAATGGCCGAAATCCTTACGGAAATCCACATTGCCGAAGCCCGGGTGACCAACATGCAACTGCGCTCACAGGATTCTTCGATTTTGCTATACGAAAAGATGCAAAAACGTATTTGGGAGAAGAATAAAGTGGATACATCTGTTTACCGGAAAAGCTATTCCTTTTACACTACTCACCCTGCTTTGCTGTCTGAAATTTACGAGCAGGTGGAGAAAAACATGGAAGTCCGCGAAAAAAAGAAAAACATAAAATTGTGATTTTTGATAAACGCAGGCTTTGGCTTCGTTTTTGAGAGCGATTGTTTTGGGCCTTGAACCGTGATTTTTGTTACTTTTGCCCGCATTAGAACAAGACGCAGGTGATTATTTTTCCTGAAATTAAGAATTCAGCATAGCGATTTTTTTACCTCTACCATCAACTGCCGCCGCGAGGCGTCCCGAACCATCCCATACTTTGACTGATTCCGTAGTCATCATACCTACCTACAATGAGATTGAAAACGTCGAAGCGATCATTCGCAAGGTGTTCAGTCTCCCCAAAGCCTTTGACTTGCTCATCGTAGACGACGGCTCACCGGATGGCACAGCGCTTATTGTGAAGGAGTTGCAGGCTGAATTTCCCGGGCGGCTGCATTTGGCCGAACGGAAGGGGAAATTAGGGTTGGGTACAGCTTACATTCATGGCTTCAAGTGGGGATTGCAAAGGCACTATCGCTATTTTTTCGAGATGGATGCCGATTTTTCTCACAATCCCGAGGATTTGGTGCGTTTGCACGAAGCTTGTGCGGTGGAGGGCAACGACATCGCCGTCGGCTCGCGGTACATTCGGGGGGTCAATGTAGTCAATTGGCCCATGCGCCGGGTGCTCATGTCGTACTTTGCGGGGCACTATGTGCGCTTCGTCACGGGTATGACAGTGATGGACCCCACCGCCGGGTTCATATGTTACAGCCGCGATGTCCTCGAAACGCTTCCCCTCGACCATATCAAGTTTGTTGGTTATGCCTTTCAAATCGAAATGAAGTTCGATGCCTGGAAGTATGGATTTAAGATCACGGAGGTGCCCATTATTTTTACTGACCGTACTTTGGGTGAATCCAAAATGTCGGCGGGAATCTTCAAGGAGGCCATCCTGGGTGTGCTGGGCCTGAAAATCGGTAGTTTTTTCAAGCGCTATGTTCGCGAAAATAAGGCGAAGAACAGCGATTCGGTTGAATCACCTTCGTCCCACGCAGCACTCGGATAAAGCCATTCCTTCCTTTCTTCTTCCTGTAATTTTTTGCCTGAAACTACCCTTAACCACCGGGTTTCTGTCAAATCCCTTTTCTCGCTGAAGCGTAAGGAAAACGGTACAGTTATTGCTGTATGAAATCCGTCTTTTCCCGCCGGAATCACTGACTATTTTCGGCCACGGATCGATAGGTTTCAAATACAGCGTGGGCATGAGAGGTAGATTTACGACAGAGCAAAGGATACACATATTATTCATTTTCCTTTTAGTGGTAGTTGGCGCTGGTTGGTTTGTCACACCAGTTCGGGCGCAGCATAGTGTCGCTTTATCCCAAAGTTTTTCCGGTCAAAAAATAGCAGACTATCAAAGCCAATACACCCGTCTGCTATCGCAGGCCCGGCAGAACGGCTGGCCGCTCCGTCTGAGTCTGGGGTACGATAAGTCTGTTTCCCTGCATCATACCGATGGCCTCGGCCAGCCCGTGTATTATACGACCCACAGCACGCCGCTTTCGCTGGGCACCCGCACGGCCTCCATGTACGAGGGAGGTAGTTTGGGATTGAAACTGAGTGGCGGTAGTCCAGCACTGAAAGGGAAACTGGCGCTCTGGGATGGAGGCAAAGTGCGGATCGACCACCGGGAGCTGAGCGGTAAAGTCAGCCAGACCGATGCCGAGGCTCCGGTCATCAACGACCACGCCACTCACATGGCGGGTATTCTGGTGGGGCGGGGTATTCATAAACCTGCTCAGGGGATGGCGTTCGGCGGGGAATTGAAGGCGTGGGATTTCGATAACGACCTCAGTGAGGTTGCCAAAGAAGCACCCAGCCTGCTCATTTCGAATCATGCTTACGGTCCCGTAGCGGGCTGGGTGCTTGACCTCAGCAGGCCCGGCAGCTCCAACGACCAAAAGTGGGAGTGGTGGGGAACGCCCTCGGTGGATGAGCAGCAGGACTACCGCTTTGGCTTTTATGACGACGCCGTGAGTGAAGTGGACCGCATTACTTACAATTTTCCGTATTTTCTGATGGTGCGCTCGGCGGACAACAAGCGGGTAGAGAATGGCCCGCCGGCAGGAACCAAATACTATTTGAAAAATACGGATACCCAAAGTACTCTACCGCGAAGCCGCAACGATGGCTACGATATTCTGCCCGGTGAGTCCAACGCCAAAAACGTACTGACCGTCGGAGCGGCCGAACTCCACGATGCTAACTACCTGGTAAGTCCGTATAGCGGTTGGGGACCGACGGACGACGGCCGTATCAAGCCAGACTTGCTGGGGCTTGGCACAGGCATACTGTCCAGCGTAGGTACCGGGAACGAAGCTTATGGGGTATTTACGGGTACTTCGATGGCGAGTGCCAATGTTTCGGGCTCTTTGCTGCTTTTGCAGGAACTCCATCAGCAGCGCAAAGGAACATTTATGCTGGCTTCTACCCTGAAAGGACTGGTGCTGCATACGGCGGTGAAACCCGGCGGCAACATCGCCCCCAGCTATGAATACGGCTGGGGGGTACTTGACGCCGAAGCAGCGGCAAAGGTCATTTTGAACGGTCAGGGGGAATACGTTCTGGCTGAGAACGTGCTCTCTCAGGACGATGCCTACACCCGAAGCTTTGTGGCTTCCGGTGCCGAACCACTGGTGGTAACAATCTGCTGGACTGACCCCGAAGCAATGCCCACAGCCGTTAGCAGCCGCAACCTGAATAATCCGGGTCCCAAGCTGGTAAATGATCTTGACGCTTTGCTCACCGAAGGATTCAACCGCTTTCAGCCATGGGTGCTTGACCCCGCTGCTCCCGGCGAGAAAGCCAAAACGGGCAATAATTTTCGGGATAACGTGGAGCAAATCTATGTCGCGAAACCTCTGAAAGGTCGTACCTACACTTTGACCATTTCGCACAAAAACAACCTGAAAAACGGCCGCCAGCCCTACGCGCTCATCGTCAGCGGACTGGAGCAGCCGGATTGTGCGCTGGCATCTACGCTCATCCCCGGCTCCGACACCACGCTCTGCGCCGGACAAACAATCAGCTTATCGGCCAACGCGGGTGTTGGGTTTACCTATGAATGGCTGCAAAACGGAAATACGATCAGGAAAGGCTCGGATCGTACGCTGGAAGTAAGCAAGCCCGGACGTTACGCTGTGCGGGTCACCTCCGTCGGCTGTAACGTACTCAGCAAACCGGTGGAGGTAAGTGGCTCTGACCTCTTTGCCGACATCGCCCAAAAGGGAAACATTCTGGTTTGCGACAACAATGGAACTGAACTGTCGGCCAACACCGGAGTTGATTACAACTATCAATGGCTGATGGATGGTAAGCCGGTCAGCGGAGCAACGGACTCCCGATACCGGGTCACATCGACCGGCAATTACCAGGTGCGTGTTAGCCAACATTACTGCGCCGAACTCTCCGCTCCCACGCGTGTGGATGTTGCGCCCGTAAAAGCAACGCTCACTCCCGCCGTCAGCGCGGTAATTTGTAACGATTCGCCCGCCCGGCTTACTGCCCCGCAGGAGAAGGACTATACCTATGCCTGGCTCTATGATAATTCGTCTATTCCCGCTGCTACGGGTTCGTTCTATCAAGCCGATAAGCCGGGACGCTACGCCGTGGAGATACGCAATGGCGCTTGCCGGGTCCGCTCGACGGATGTAGTTGTTCAGAAAAAGAATGTAAAGGCAGTCATCACACCGCCCATTTCGGCACTCATAGAGAAGGGCGGCAGCATTGCCCTGCAGGCCAATTACGAAATTGGCAACCGCTATGCCTGGTACCGCGAAGACAGCCTGCTGGCCGGCGAAGATGCCCCGTTACTGAAAGCCACGGAGGGCGGAAGGTATAAGGTCACCGTTAGCAATGGTGGCTGCCTGGCCGAGTCGGCGGTTATTACTCTTTGGGGGGGAGCTTCCGGGGGTGACTCACCTTATCTGATTACGGGCGTTGCTCCTTCTTCGGAACCCAATCGCCTGATTGTACTTTTTCCAAACCCTTCTCAGGAAATGGTGACGGTCACGGTTCCCATACAGGGCGTTCCTTTACATTCGCGTGCTTCGCTCTTTACTATGAAAGGAGAGCCGCTTCGCTCACAACCTTTGCTGGTCGAGGGAGATTATCTCAAAACGCAGTTCGACCTGCGTTACCTGCCCACCGGCGCCTACCTGATAAAGGTGAATCTGGAAGATAAGAGCCTGTCGGAAAAGTTTTTGAAATACTGAAAAGCAAATATTTTGCATATTGGTCTGTGGCATTACGCTAAAGCTGCGGAGCCTCTTTCCAATATTTAACTATTTCCTGCTTTAATGACCAGACGTGTTCTTCTAGTATCCACCCTGTTTTTTTTCTTCCATTTTGCGCAAAGCCAAACTACCCCCTGCAACTGCGCACAAGAACTTGATTTTGTAAGTACCCAATTGCGCACTGTCCCCAGCTACAAAAGCCAGGTTAAAGATGATGGAGTGAGCGAAGCCTTGCTAAATGCCCTGAAAGTAGAGATCAAGGATGATCCAAGGGCGGAGATCAATTGCCTGTATTACGTGCAAAAGTACCTGACCATTGTGCGGGACAAGCACCTTTCTGCCTCGGCGCGGAGCGCGACAGTAGATTTCCAGCAATATGATTATCGGATTACGGATGATCTAACTACTGTTTTGAACAAGGCAGCCGGCAAGTCGGACAGTCTCACCGGGATATACAACCTCGACGATGTGTACAGGGTGGCGGTCGTGCCGGACGATCAGGTCGAGGGCCGCTATCTGGGGGTAGTTCTGGAATCGACCAACAGGAACTGGCAACCGAAAATGATAAAGTTCGTGCTCACCCGAACACCTGATGGGTATGATGGCCTTTTTTATGGGGGTGCCTTCGTGCCTGATTACCAACGGATTCAGCCCCGAGAGGGCAGACTCTACCCCGAACGGTGGATCAAAACCGATGCGGCGACTGATTACGCTTTCAATCCGTACCTTATGGATGAGGATCTGTTTCAGTACAGAATGCTGGACGGTGGTACGCATTACGTTCGTCTGGGTTCTTTTTCAGGACAAAACAAAAACTACGCAATGGCCAGTAAGCTGCGCGAAGAGATGGAAAGCAAAATCCAGGTAGGGAATGTCATCGTTGACCTCAGAAACAACGGCGGCGGCGGTAGTAGAACGTCCGACTTATTTCTGGACTTCTTGAAAAAGAACAAAAAGAATCTTCGCGTTTTCGTATTGCAGAATTATTTCTGTGGCAGCGATTGCGAGCAGTTTCTGGTCAAACTGAAATCTCAGCAATCGGTGACCGCTTTTGGCGAAAACACCCACGGGGCGATCGCCTATGGTTTCGGCAACCGGAGTACGCGGCAGGAAACTACCCCTTGCTATAAATTTACGCTCAATCTTACGGAAAAGAAGTACGAAAAGTACCTGGACTACGAAGAAGTAGGCATTGCCCCGGATCAGTACCTGCATACCCGGAGCGATTGGATCGAACAGGTGCTCGGGAAATTGTAGGATGTGTTATTGTCTAAAATAGGGAATCATGCCCACAAAAAACGGTCGCCCTTCATCATGAAGGGCGACCGTTTTTGCAAACAGGAAACACTGTCCTGATCAGGGGAAAATTCCCAGCATTTCGTAGCTGAGGGATATTTTCTTGATGGAAATATAGAAGGCTGCCGTGCGAAGGTCGCCCAGTTCCGGCTTGGCGATAAGTGCGTCACGCATCTCGTGGTAGGCCAGAATCATGGTGTCTTCCAGGCCCGAACGCACGATGTCCTCTTCGTCAGAACCGTGGGTAATATCGGCCCGGACGGCAGGGTCAAGCGTCTTGCCCGTCAGTTCCTCCACTGAGCCGATGATCCGGTCGAAGCTCTTCTCGTCGGCCCGCTTGCCCATACGCCCGAAGCGTACATTCTGCAGGTTTTTGAGCCATTCGAAGTACGAGACCGTCACGCCCCCGGCGTTCAGGTACAGGTCGGGAATGATGGTAATACCCTTTTCGAGCAGAATTTCCTCCGCCCGCATCGTAACGGGACCATTGGCGGCTTCGGCCACCACTTTCGCCTTTATTTCACTGGCGTTTTCTACGGTGATCTGATTTTCGAGGGCTGCAGGTACCAGAATATCACAAGCCATCGTCAGCATGGACTTTGAATCCGGGATGTCGGTCGCTCCCGGAAATTTCGTGATCGATTTGGTTTGCCGCCGGTGCTTGTCCACCGCTTCTATATTAAGGCCATTTTCGTCGTAGATGCCACCATCGTATTCAGCGATGCCGATGATTTTGGCGCCTTCCTCAGCCAGGAACTTGGCCGAGTGGTAGCCCACATTACCAAAACCCTGGATAATGACCGTCTTGCCCCGCAATCCGGTACTTAGGCCTAGCTTTTTCGTGTCTTCCTCGAACTTAAAGAACTCCCGAAGCCCGAAGAAAACGCCCAGGCCGGTTGCCTCGGTACGCCCCCTGATGCCGCCAATACCCACCGGTTTGCCCGTCACGCAGCCCTGTGCATTGGTATCGCCAAACTTAAAGGTCATATAGGTGTCGGCAATCCAGCCCATCTCACGCCCGCCTGTCCCGTAGTCGGGCGCTGGCACGTCCACGGCCGGACCGATCAGGTTTTTCTTGATAAGTTCGGTCGCAAAGCGGCGCGTCACTTTCTCGAGCATTTCTTCGGATGCGATATGAGGGTTGATCTTCACCCCACCCTTGGCACCGCCGAAAGGTACGTTTACCACCGCGCACTTGAAGGTCATCAGGGTGGCCAGAGCCTTCACCTCGTCCTCCGACACCTCCATGCTGTACCGAATGCCGCCCTTAGTGGGTAGTTTGTGCATACTGTGCTGGGCGCGGATGCCCTCGATGTTGTGGATTTCGCCATCGACCTCTACGGGGAAGGTGACTTTATAAACGCTATTGCAATGGCGGATGCGCTCGAGTAAGCCTTTTGAAAGGCCCGTATGTTCGGCGGCTTTGTCGTAATAGTGTAATACAGTATCCAGGAATTTTTTTCCCTGTTCCAAATGGTCTGACATAGTTATTTATGGATTTGAAGTGTACATAATCCCGATTGGGAAGTATCCTGCAAAGATTGAAAATCTTCGTGGGATAGTGATGGTTTTTCGGAAGTTTCCGCAGAGAAGAGCAATTCGGGAAAGGCTCCCAACCATAGTATTCAAGGGAGGGGCTGAGCTTCCCGGCCATTACAGACTACATCCTCACGTTTCTTCGGTACGATCGTTCCCAAAATTATGCAGTCTTGGGCTACCCGGTACTCGCCGAGGGCGAACTGAACATTTCCGGCCACTGCCTCCTTGGCGCGCGGGCGGCTTTCCAGGGCTACGAAAATGGCGAAACCACGCTGATGTTAGGCGTCAACTTCGGGTACCGGTTTCATGCAGGATGTTATAAATAGTGTTCTGCCAAACCAATGCCTTTATAATTCTTGGCTACGGTGTATGTTCTTATGATAAGTCATTTGCCACGACTCTACAACTTTGAGGAAAGTTCCTAACTTGGCCTCCCGATAAGCCTGAAGCCCGCCCCTGACCTCGGGAGCTGCGTTCCATACGCAGGAAAGCCAGGCAGCGCTACACTATTTACCAAGAAGCTAGTTTTTCTATTAAACTTACCTGATGAAAAATTTCACCCAAATACTACTTATTTTTCTATTATCCTTTCTAACCAAAACTACTCTGGCCCAGCTATCCACCGATTCTGTTCGGTTGAATCAGCTCGGGTACTACCCGGATGCTCCTAAAACAGCCGCCATTTATGGTGCCGGTAAGGGTGGTTTTATATTGAAAACGGCGGAAGGCAACCAGACCGTTTACCATGGACAGCTCAGCGAAAACCGTACTTCACCTTTCTCGGCTAAAACTACCCGCATCGCCGACTTCTCAGCGTTCACTAAGCCGGGGCGTTACGTGCTGGAAGTACCTGAAATAGGAGCTTCATACCCTTTTGAAATAAAAAATCAAGTACACGATGCGGCGTCGCGGGCGGCGATCAAGGGCTATTATTTTCAAAGGATGTCCACACCTCTGCCGGAAAAGTATGCCGGAAAGTGGGCGCGACCCGGCGGCCATCCCGATGTGTCGGTACTGGTGCATCCTTCGGCGGCCAGTCCGCTGCGCCCCGCCGGGACGACACTTTCCGCTCCGGGTGGCTGGTACGATGCGGGGGATTATAATAAGTACATTGTCAACTCGGGTATTTCAGTTGGGACGATGCTGGCTGCCTACGAGGATTTTCCGGCTTACTATGACACGCTGAACCTGAACATTCCCGAAAGCAGTAACGCTTTGCCCGACCTGCTCGACGAAGTGCTGTACAACCTGCGCTGGATGCTCACCATGCAAGATCCCAACGATGGCGGCGTGTATCATAAACTGACCAATCCTGTTTTTGATGGCATGAATGTGATGCCGCACGAGGCCACCAAACCGCGTTTCGTGGTGCAGAAAAGTACCGCCGCCGCGCTGGACTTTGCGGCGGTGATGGCACAGGGCAGCCGGATTTTCAAAAAGTACCGACAGCCACTACCCGGCCTGGCCGATTCCTGTCTCATTGCGGCGCAGCGCGCCTGGGGCTGGGCCAAGGTAAATCCTAATGTCGTATACGATCAGGACGCCATCAATTCTTCCTTCGATCCCGACATCAAGACGGGTACCTACGGCGACAGGAATCTGGCGGATGAGTTTATCTGGGCGGCTTGTGAGCTGTACATTACTACTAAGAGCGAGACGTACTACAAGGCGGTCAATCTTTTTCCCGATGAAAAAATGCCGTTACCTTCCTGGCCGCAAGTGCGGTTGATGGGCTACTACTCCTTGCTTCGCCACGCCGGGGAGATTACTGATGTGGCCCGGAAAGACGTTGCCAAGCTTAAAGTGCGGATGGTCGCAATGGCCGACGGCCTGATCGAAGGCACGGAGAAGCATTATCTTAACACCGTGATGGGCCATAGCAAATCCGACTACGCATGGGGAAGCAGCTCCGTGGCGGCTAATCAGGGCATGGCGATCATGCAGGCGTATCGCCTGACCCAGGATAGAAAGTACCTGAACGCCGCCCTCACGAACGTGGATTATCTGCTGGGTCGCAATGGCACGGGCTATTGTTTCCTGACGGGCTTCGGCAGCAAGCGGGTGATGCATCCGCACCATCGCCCTTCCGTTGCCGATGGCGTAACCGAACCCGTACCGGGGCTGCTCTCGGGCGGGCCAAATCCGGGTAAGCAGGATAAATGCCCCACTTACACTTCGGATTTGCCCGACGAAGCCTTTACGGATGATGACTGCTCCTATGCTTCCAACGAAATCTGCATTAACTGGAACGCGCCGCTGGTGTATTTGCTCGGGGCCGTGGAAGCTTCCACTTTCAGCACTCGCTCAAACTAATCGGAATTCTAAGGGCCAGGCCGGCGCTTTTTCAAGTGTAACCAGAAATAGCTGCGCCGCCCGCCACGGCCCGAGCGTATGCGAACTCGACGGACCGATGCCGATCTTAAGAATGTCGAAAACCGATATGCGTTCTTCTTTCATACACAAAGGGAACGGGAATGGATGGCGCAAATATCTTTTGGCCAGTCAGGCTTTATGGAACGAGCGCAAAAAGCTACCTTGCAACTTCCATAAAACGCTCCCAAACCATTTTTTTAGTTTCAGCAAAAATGAAAAAAGCAATTTGCTACACGCTCTTTCTTGGCCTGGTTGTCTTATCGGCTTGTTCGCGCACCAACTCTACGGGTACCACCGCCGCCGAAAAACGCGCGGGTTATCAGGTACTTTTCGACGGCACCGATCTCGATCAATGGGTTGGTAACAAGACGGACTATTACATCGAGGGCCGTGATCTGGTCATTGACCCGAAGCGCGGTGGCCAGGGAAACCTTTACACCAAAGACGAATACAGCGACTTTATTTATCGCTTCGAGTTTCAACTCACGCCGGGAGCCAATAACGGCCTGGGTATCCGCACCCCGCTCGAAGGCGACGCGGCCTACGTCGGTACCGAGATTCAAATTCTGGACAACGATGCAGAAAAATACAAGGACCTGAAAGAGTACCAGTACCACGGCTCAGCCTACGGAATAATCCCGGCCAAACGTGGATACTTGAAGCCTGTCGGAGAGTGGAACACCGAAGAGGTTTACGTGAAAGGTTCCAAAATCAAGGTTACGCTCAATGGTACCGTAATCCTGGACGGGGACCTGGCCGAAGCCAGCAAGAACGGCACCGCCGACCACAAAGACCATCCCGGCCTCGAACGGACTTCGGGGCATATTGGCTTTCTTGGCCATGGCGATGTGCTACGATTCAGGAATATCCGCGTGTTGGATTTGACAAAACAATAGTCACCTCTTCGTCGAAATATTCGGTCATCATGAAAGTGCGGTACAGCCAGCCCGGGCGCAATAGAGCGAAACAAAGCATATGGCGGTACTTTTACACCCGTGCGTTTTCTTATTGATCAAACAGAAATAAACTCGTGAAAAAGATAGAATTAGCAGTTTTTGACATGGCAGGTACCACGGTCAATGAAGACAATGTGGTCTATAAAACGCTCCAAAGAGCAATCGACGAAGCAGGATACGAAACTACCCTGGACTTTGTGCTGGCGCATGGCGCGGGAAAAGAAAAGCATCAGGCGATCAAAGACATCATCGCCGAAACGCAGCCCGCCGAGGAAATCAAAACTACGTCGGACGAAATATTTGAACGATTCAAATCCTACTTGTCTGAGGCATACGACAACCTGCATGTGGTGCCTTGTGAAGGCGTTGTGGAACTACTGACTTTTTTGAAAGAAAAGGGCATAAAAGTAGCCTTGAATACGGGATACAACGCAGCGGTTGCCACCAGCCTGTTGGAAAAAATGGGATGGAAGAAAGGTATTCAGTATGATACCCTGGTCACGGCATCCGATGTGACGAACGGAAGGCCGGCTCCCGATATGATTCTGAAAGCTATGAGTGATGCCGGGGTTACTGACGCAGGCAAAGTACTGAAAGCAGGAGACTCTACCATAGACATTGAAGAAGGCAAAAATGCCTCCTGCGGCTTGACGGTCGGCGTAACTACCGGCGCGCATACGAGAGATCAACTCCAATCGGCCCAACCAGACTATGTTGTGGATTCTTTGCTGGAATTGAAGGAAATTTTGGTTTGATTTACGGATTGGCCTTCAATTAAAACAGATAATTTTTTTAAAAATATGAACTACCGAAAACTAGGAAAAACAAACTTCAATGTATCGGAAATAGCCCTTGGGACCTGGCAGGTGGGCGGCAAGTGGGGAGCTGACTTCGACCACAAACTAGCCGAAAGCATCCTCCATGAAGCCGTGGATGGTGGCGTCAACTTCATTGATACTGCCGATGTGTATGGCGGCGGCGAGAGCGAAAAAGCAGTGGGGAAATTTGTGAAGAGTCGCTCGGAGCGTATCTACGTGGCCACGAAGTGCGGGCGGCAACTCAGTCCACATACCAATGAGGCATACCAGCCCAAGGTACTTCGGCAATTCGTAGAGGATAGCTTGAAAAACATGGGCCTGGAAACGCTGGACCTCGTGCAACTACACTGTCCACCCACGGAGGTGTACTACCGTCCCGAAATCTTCGGATTATTCGACCGCCTGAAAGAGGAAGGTAAAGTACAGAACCTGGGCATTAGCGTGGAGAAAATAGAGGAGGCGTTGAAAGGGATTGAGTTCGACAACGTGACCACAGTGCAGATCATTTTCAATATGTTCCGGCAGCGGCCTTCGGAATTGTTTTTTGAACAAACCCGGAAAAAAGACGTCGGTGTGATCGTTCGGGTGCCGCTGGCCAGCGGCATGCTTACCGGAAAATTCTCTCAGGAATCCACTTTCTCCGAAGGCGACCACCGGAACTTTAACCGCCATGGCGAGAAATTTGATAAAGGTGAAACCTTCTCGGGCGTGGACTACGAAACGGGCCTGGCGGCGGTTGAAGAACTGAAAGCCGCCTTTCCCGGTTATGAAAACCTGGCCCCCATGGCACTGCGTTGGGTACTGATGTTCGACGAGGTAAGTACTGTGATCCCCGGTGCGTCGCGACCCGCACAGGTGCAGTCCAACCTGCAGGCCGCCGAACTACCCCCGCTTACCTCCGAGCAAGTAAAAGCCGTAAGCGCCGTATACGCCAAATACATCAAGCCTTCAGTTCACCAGCTTTGGTGAGGAAACGTCGGCTAAAAAAGCAATCTGATGAAATTAACCCACCTGACTACCCCTGCGCTTGCCATTGCTGGTTTTCTGCTCGTTGCCGCTTTCCGGCCTGAAGTACCGATGGCCTCAATGCAGGCCGGGTCTTATGAAAGCAAATCAGATACAGTCAGAAAGGGCATTGATCCGGCCACGGGATTCGTCATAGACGATGGCATCGACCTGATGCGGGCGCACTGCACGGGCTGCCATTCCAGTAAACTCGTGACGCAGTACCGTGCCAGTCGCGAAGTCTGGCTTGAAAAAATCCGCTGGATGCAGCGCACCCAAAACCTCTGGGACTTAGGCGAAGCCGAGCCCAAAATTCTGGACTACCTCGCCAAACATTATGCTCCTGCCGACCAATACGAACGCCGACAGCCGCTGAAAGACGTGGAATGGTATAAACTGGGGAAAGGGAAGTAAGAGTCCAAAGTTTATAAGTTCAAAGTCTATGAGTTTTGCGATGATGATGTGTTTCCGCAATTCTCGAACTTTCTACTCATAAACTTTGAACTTTACGCACTTGTACCTCTATCACAGCAACTCATAAATCCCCGCCACGCCTTGTCCGCCGCCTACGCAGGCAGTCACCATGCCGTATTTTTGCTCACGGCGACGCATTTCGTTGAATAGCTGCACCGAAAGTCGCGCGCCCGTCGAGCCGAGGGCGTGACCCAGTGCGATGGCTCCGCCGTTGGGATTGACGATGTCGGGATTCATATCCAGTGTCCGCATGACCGCTAGAGACTGCGCCGCAAAGGCCTCATTCAGTTCGATTTGCTCTATATCAGATAATTGCAAACCCGCCTGCTTCAATGCTTTGGGAACCGCCGCTACGGGGCCGATGCCCATGATGCGCGGATCGACACCCGCCGTAGAATAAGCCATCATCCGCGCGATGGGTTTCAGTCCTAGTTCATTCACCATTTTCTCCGACATCACGATCACGAAAGCCGCGCCGTCGGATGTCTGTGACGAGTTACCTGCCGTGACGCTGCCACCCGCCGCAAACACCGGACGCAGCCGCGCCAGAGCCTCGGGCGAGGTGTCAGGGCGTGGACCTTCGTCTTTGTCTACGGTATATTCCCGCGTCTTCTTTTTACCGGCTTCCGCATCGAAGTAAGTCTCCTTCACGCTGATGGGCACGATTTCATCAGCAAAGCGATTCGCCGCCTGCGCCGCCAGAGCTTTCTGGTGCGACTGGTAGGCAAACATATCCTGATCCTCACGACTGATTTTATAATCCTGCGCTACCTGCTCAGCGGTGAGGCCCATGCTGAGGTAGTAGTTGGGATTGGTATGGGCGATTTCGTAATTCAAAGCCGTTTTCCAGCCCATGGTTGGTACCATCGACATCGACTCGGTGCCGCCCGCAATAACACAGTCGGCCATGCCCGCATTAATTTTTCCGGCCGCCAGTGCAATGGCCTCCACGCCCGAGCCGCAGTAGCGGTTGATGACCATACCCGACACGCTCTCGGGCAATGAAAGCAGCGACACGAAGCGCCCCATCTGCATTCCCTGCTCCGCTTCCGGTACGGCATTGCCCACGATCACATCATCCACCTGCGCTGGGTCAAGCTGCGGGATCTGGGCCATGGTATGTTTGATGACGTCCGCCCCCAGGTTATCGGGACGGGTAAAACGAAATACGCCCTTGGGGGCTTTGCCGACCGCTGAGCGGTAGCCGGCTACGATATATGCGTTCATAGGTATGAATTTTGAGATATGAAGTATGAGATGCAACGAATCTTGATCCGCTATGGCTGTATTCTCTAATTTGTACGAAAAGCCGAATGCCAATTGCTGCCAGCCGATCGCCAATAGTATGCAAGCATACCATTTGTAAAAGTAGGAATTTAATTTATAACAAAAAACCGCCACCCGATGGTTTCGGAGTGGCGGCTGAGTATTCTGTCGAAATTCTAAATGGCTATCCCTGCGGATTGGGACCGGTGGCAGTCTGATGAATCCGTAATGGATTCTTTGGCATCACTACCCAGAGGATAATATAGACCAGAATGATGTGCGTGGGCACCGGGATGAAAATAGCCAGGACGAAAAGCACGCGCATCAGGATAATGTCGATGCCAAAGTAATCGGCCAATCCGGCGGCAACGCCGCCAATGACCCGCTGGTTCATGTTTCGGTATAATCTGTTATTTAAGTTCATGGCTAGTGTTTGTTTTGAATTTGAATAAAACAAAGGTACTAGGTTATGCCAAGTAGTCATATCAGCTTTTTACAAACGGATTTCTGACTACAAGAATGGCCCCTGGCCGGGACTAATCCCGGCCAGGGGCCATTCGGTACTCGTTCTTAAAAATGCCTTGTTTATTTCAAAGTGGCTACGGCCTTTTTGATGCGCCCAACGGCTTCTTCCAACTTTTCATCGGCGGCGGCAGTGGAGATACGGATGCAGTCCGGTGCACCAAAGCCCGAGCCGGCGACCGTCGAGACGTAAGAGTTATTAAGTAACCACAGCGAAAAATCGTCAGAATCGTTGATCGTGTTTTCACCGTCGGATTTTCCAAAATAATAGCTCACGTCAGGAAAAGCGTAGAACGCGCCCTGCGGCACGTTTACCTTGAAGCCGGGAATATCTTTCAGCAACTTCACCACCAGGTCGCGACGGCGTTCGTAAGCCTGGGCCATTTCCTTTGTCGGTTCCAGCGTGCCGCTAAAGGCGGCCACGGCCGCTTTCTGCGCGATGGAACAAGTACCAGACGTGACTTGCCCCTGCAACTTTTCTACGCCTTGGGCAATCCACTTGGCCGCGCCAATGAAGCCGATGCGCCAGCCCGTCATGGCAAAGCCCTTGGCCACACCGTTAACGGTAACCACACGTTCTTTCAGGGCCGGGATGGAACCCATGCTGAAATTTCCGTTGCCTGTGAAGTTAATGTATTCATATATTTCGTCAGCCACTACAAATACATTCTCGTGTTTTTCCAGCACTGCTCCGAGAGCGCGAAGTTCGGCTTCGGTATAAACAGACCCCGTCGGATTATTGGGCGAAGCGTACATAACTACCTTCGTACGTGGCGTGATGGCTGCTTCCAGCTGCTCGGGCGTTACCTTGAAATCATTTTCGAAAGCACCGTCCACGATTACGGCTTTGCCTTCGGCCAGCTTTACCATTTCAGAATAGCTCACCCAATAGGGCGCGAAAATGATAACCTCGTCGCCAGGGTTTACCAACACCTGGATAGCATTGGCCAGCGAATGCTTAGCCCCCGTGGACACCACGATGTTTTCAGAATTCCAGTCGATATCATTATCGCGGCGCAGCTTGTCGGCAATGGCCTGACGCAAATCGGGATAGCCAGCTACGGGCGAGTAGCCGTGAAATCCATCATCAATGGCCTGTTTGGCGGCTTCGCAAATATGAACGGGGGTTTTAAAATCAGGCTCGCCCACGCTCAGGCTGATTACTTTGTGGCCCTGAGAGGCCAACTCACGGGCTTTTTTAGTCATCGCCAGCGTTGAAGATTCTTCGAGGGCGGTGATACGGTCGGCCAACAACTGCGTTTGCTCGGCTACTGCGGACATTTTATATAAGGAATAGTGATTAATGAATAGGGGATAACTATTTGTATAATACCATTATCCGCCTAATTCTTACAAAACAGCCGCAAATTTAGGGGTTTTTCCTTTGGGAAATCAGCCATACGAAAATCTTGCTATATTTCTTCGATAATAGACTCCCCGTCCGAGCCATCGCCTGAGGTCCATCGCCAGGTTTCGTGCAGCCGGATTTTACCGTCAGGCATGATTTCGGGCCGGGAACGGCAGATGCCCGTCATCAGTTCGCCCGCATCATTGACCTGGTGGTAACGCATATCGATGTTGCCGGCATCGTCCACCAAGCCGATCAGGTGGCCGCTTTTGATTTTTCCGCCGGAGTAGTTTGAGGTCAAAATATCACCCTCCTGCTGGTAATGGAAAATCGTCTCCGCCGAGGTCTCACCGTTGTTGGTATTCCGGACGGGGCGGAATTTTTTGTTGTGGTAGTTTATCATATTCACGTTTCGGTCTACCGCATGCCCGGCTTGGGAAGCACCGGAAGCCCTTCGTTACCGTCCTCACTCACAGCCTGCACGGCAAAGAAGTAGTTGTCTTTGGAATAGGGCATTTCCGCGCCCAGTTTGTCGGTAAAGAATTTCTTTTGCCAGAAAGGCCAGTGCGTTTCCCGCATCAGGATGTAATAGCCCTTCACCTTCCCCGTTTTGGGAGCCTGCCAGTAGAGTTTGGTGGTGTTGGTCAGGCTGCGGACGTCCATCGTCACGTTTTGGGGCTGGGTGGGCGACTTGGCGAGGTTGGCCAGATTTGCCAGGTTCATCGCCGTGTTTTTGCGCAGGTACTCGAAGTCCATGTACTCTATCTTATCGCCATAGTCCACGCCATTTTCGACGCGCAGGTCCTGGTGCTGGTGCTGAAAATTTTCATTCATTTCCGTAATCCTGACAGCACCAAATCCCCGGTTCACAAAAGGCGTGTGGTCGCCGCCGCGCAGGTAGCGATCGTTGCGATAAACCATCCGTACTTCCAGATGATCTACGTACCGCTCGCCTACTTCCTTTACGTAGCGGGCCAGGGTGCGGGCTTTGCCGTCGTTTTCCAGGCCGTACTGCCGTAGCGAAGCCGCGCTTTTATCAGTCTCGAAGCCCGGCAATCCCTCGCTGAATACCCGGACGATGGTATTGTCGATCAGTTTGGTGTCGTGGCTGTTGTTAGAACCCATGATGTCGTTGTTGAGTAAGGCTTCCAGGTTCCACTTTTCGTCCACCGCCCGCTGTGCCAGGTGGTCGGCGCCGAGCAGCCCTTGTTCTTCGCCGGCTACAGTCACAAAAATAATCGTGGCCGGGAAGCTTTGTTTACTCATCACTCGGGCCAGCTCGATTACTGCCGCCGTGCCGGAGCCATCGTCGTTGGCGCCGGGAGCATCGTCGGTACTGTTCATCACATTGCTTACGCGACTGTCCATGTGGCCGCTGACCAGAAAAATCCTGTCATCCGACGGATCGGTACCTTTCAGTGTCGCCATCACATTACCCATGTCGACGACTTTGTCCACGCGACGGCCGTCAGGTTGCAGCGTCCAGGTGTCGATGGTTGCGGTCAGCCGGCCGCCGGATTGTCTGCCGAATTCCTGAAACTTACTCAGAATCCACTCCCGCGCCGGAACGATGCCGCGCTTTCCCTGCGTACCGCTTAGCGTCTGCCGCGTGCCAAAACTGACCAGCTTCTCGACGTGGGCTTTCAGGCTGTCGGCAGAAACCTGCTCCACGAGCTGCGTGATGGCCGGATCGCGGTAGATGGTAGTCTGGGCCTGAGAGGAAGAAGTGAGTACTTTGGCTGCGCTCAGGATGATAAAGGCAAGGAAAGATTTCTTCATATGAATTGCTCTGATCATTTGGTTTGAGAGAGCAATATAAAAGAAAAGGTTTGGAACGAGTAATGGGGGCGACAGCTTTTAAGTAGGCGTTGTCCCGGTACGTTGTGCAGCCGGATGTGCTTTTTGATAAATCCCTGGTATTCTTCGACTCGTTGACTGATTGATAATGTCCGGTGACTACTTTTCGGCCTTCAAAATGTTCTCCTGTTCGCCAAATTCGGGATGCTCATAGATTACCACGCCGTGGTATTCCTGTTCTTTTGGTACAGCGTGCAGATTGTAGCGGTGGAAAGGCAGGGCCTTTTTGGTAGAATAGTGGCAAACGTACGATTTCCGGGTGCTGTCGGGGTTGGTGATAAGACCGCCTCCGTGGGCCAAAGCCGAATGCCAGATCAGCACGTCGCCGCGGTTGATGAGCAAGGTTTTTTTCTCGAAGCCGTGGGCCGGGCAGTTTTTGTCGAGATAATCGGCAAATTCCAGTGGGGTGCGCGTGGAGCGTTCATTGGACAGGATGCCATTGCCGAAATTGAACTTCGGCAGCTTGTGCGATCCGACATAATAGTAGAGGGGACCTGAGTCGGCAGTGATGTCTTCCAGCGGAATCCAGGCTGCCGCCAGGTGGCTGGGAATTTTGGCCGTCACCCAGGGGAAATCCTGGTGTGTGGGCTGCTGACTGCCAAACATGAAGGTCAGGCTCTGCATCACAACGACCTGCTGCTGGAAAATCGCTTCCAGAAAATTGACGATCGCCGGATGGGTCATCAGGTTTTTTCCGGTTTCCGAAAGGTGGTGAAAATCGTTGAGCTTGACGTACTTTCCTTTCAGGTCTTCTTTGGGGAAATCTTTAATAAGTCGCTCCTGAACCGGTTCGAATTTCGGAAGGTCGATGCGCGTCATCAGCTTGTACTTCTCAGGATGCTCGATGAGTTCTTCTACATCTTCCCAATAGGCATTGATCAACTCCTGCGGAATTACTTTTTCCAGAATCACGTAACCATTTTTCTGCCAAAACCTTAGTTTTTCGTCCAGGTCGAAGGTGAGCGGGAAGCGGGGGGTGAAGTTTTTGACAAAAGCGGCAATATCGGCCTCGCTGTGGTCGATCCACGGCAGGGTGGCGGCGTCGAATTCGGTACTTGGCAACATTTGCTCCTTGACCGTCAGTGCCTTCTTCTTTAATTCTGATAAAAGTCCCATCTTATTTAGTAGAAAATAAAAGTGAACAATGGACAAACCCGGATTTCGTAATTTCTGGCAAAATATGAATAGTTTTTACAGGTCTTTGCCTTAGGTAGCCAAATGTTATCCAACGGTATAAGAATAGACACCTCATTGCTCTGCACAAAACCCAAAACCCTGCAACCTGTAACTCCAATGCCCCAAAACACGCCGATGAGCCGACTTGAAAGCTTGAAATCTGTCTCCTTCCCCAAGGCATCTGCCTGCCGATTGGCCTGGCTCATTTTTATATCATGCGTCTCAGCCTTTGCGGCTCCGATCGGTGACGCTTTTGCGCAAAAATCGCAGGCACCCAATTTCATTATCATCTTTACAGATGATCAGGGGTACGGCGATGTGGGCTGCTTCGGTCACCCGACGATCAAGACGCCCAATCTGGACCGTATGGCTGCCGAAGGGCAGAAATGGACGAGTTTTTACGTGGCGGCCAATGTTTGTACGCCTTCCCGGGCTGCCCTGATGACGGGGCGCTTGCCGATCCGCAGCGGGATGTTCAGCGATAAGCGGCGGGTACTTTTTCCGGATTCGGACGATGGCCTGCCGCAAAGCGAAATCACGATTGCCCGGCACTTGAAGCAAAAGGGCTACCGCACGGCTGCCATTGGTAAGTGGCACCTGGGCCATCTGCCTGCCTACCTGCCCACCAGCCACGGCTTCGACAGCTACCTCGGCATCCCGTACAGCAATGATATGGATCGGGTCAATGACATAACCCATAAGGAAGCATTTGCTCACTCCAAAATCGAGTACTTCCGGGTGCCGTTGCTGCGCGACACCACCGAAATTCAGCGCCCCGCCGACCAGAACACCATCGTGAAACGCTACACGGAAGAAGCGGTCAAGATTATCAAAGAGAACAAAAAGGGCCCGTTTTTCCTGTACATGGCGCACTCGTTGCCACATGTGCCGCTATTCGCCTCCAAGGATTTCGTGGGTACCAGCGAAAGGGGATTGTACGGCGACGTGATCGAAGAAATCGATTGGAGCGTGGGGCAGATTCTGGCTACACTGAAAAAAGAGGGCCTGGACAAGAACACCTACGTCGTTTTTACTTCTGACAATGGCCCGTGGGCGTTGTTCAATGAGCAAGGCGGATCGGCGGGACTGCTTTTTGGCAATAAAGGAACCAGCTACGAGGGCGGTGTGCGGGTGCCGACCATTTTTTGGGGGCCGGGCCACGTGAAGCCCGGGGTAGTTTCCGGCATGGGTAGTACGCTGGACTTGCTGCCGACTTTCGGGAAGCTGGCCGGTGTACCGCTGCCTACCGACCGTATTTACGATGGCTATGATCTTTCGGAGGTACTTCACAAAGGAGCTGCCAGTCCGCGCGACGAGATGTACTACTACCACGGTAGCCGACTGTTTGCCGCCCGGAAAGGCGCTTATAAACTTTTGTATTACAAAAACAATCCGTTGGGCTATCCCGAAAAACTGGAGAAGTTGGAAAAGTACCAGCTATTCAACCTACTCCACGATCCGTCGGAAAAGTACGACCTGGCCGACGAGCATCCGGAAACAATCCGCGACATCGAGGCGATGGTAGCCAAACATCGTGAAAAGGCGACGCCCGCCGCTACGCATCTGGAGAAGCGCATTGGGCAGAAGTAGTAATTTCTTGGCATGCTCGGTTCTCTGGCTAAAATGCGTAGGGTGGCTAGACGGGCGGCCCGCCCGTACCACATGCGCCTAGACTGAGCATCAGCGTCCGGTCAGCCACTGCTGGGAAGTACTCGTTGGTGGCCGATCGCAGAAAAAGATTACGGCAGCCCGTAAGACTCTTACCCCAGCAATCTCTCCCGCACCGCCTCTGCTTTTAACAATTCCTTGTCGATTGGTACCACACCCACTTGCTCACAGACCAGCCCGCCACCCAGGTTGGACAACCCGGCGATGGTGCGCGGCGGGAGGCCGAGGGCTACACAGCAAGCCGCAATGCTGATGACGGTATCGCCCGCGCCGGACACGTCGGCGATTTGCCGGACGTGGGCGGGCAGGTGGTGAGTTTCGCTTTGGTAGTCTATATAGACACCGTGTTCCGAAAGGGTGATCAAAGCTCCTGCGGCGTCGAGGGTTTCGGTGAGTTGCTGGACAACGGACCGCAAAGCAGCGTCATCCTTTACATCAAAATCTACCTTCAACCCTTCACGCAGTTCTTTGAGATTGGGCTTGAAAAGCGTCGTATTCCGGTAAGCCAGGAAATTGCGCTTCTTCGGATCGACGACCGTCGGTACCTGGCACTCATTGGCGAATTCGGTGATTTCGGCAATGGCTTCGGGACTGAGGACGCCTTTGTCGTAGTCTTCAAAGATAACTACCTGACAGCCAAGAATGAGTTCTTTGGCTTTAAAAACCAATTGCTTGCGTTCATGATCAGATATAGCTTCATCGGTTTCGGTGTCGATCCTGACGACTTGTTGCGAACCGGCGATGATGCGTTCCTTGATGGTTGTGATGCGGCGATCGCTGCGGATCAATCCTTCGCAGCTCAGGTTACGCTCGATCAGCTGGTGTTGCAGAATATCGCCGGGACCATCGTCGCCGATCACCGTGCAGGCGATGGCTTCGGCTCCTAGCGCCTGCACATTCAGCAGCACGTTGCCCGCCCCGCCCAAGCGGTACTCGCGGTGCCCGACGTTGACCACCGGTACAGGTGCCTCGGGCGAAATACGCTCCACCTTGCCCCAGACGTAGGAGTCAAGCATTACATCGCCTATGACCAAAACACGTAGTTTGGCAAAGCCTTCAAAGATTTGATCTATTTCCAATTCATTAAATGGATAGTTGACAGTTGACAGTTGACAGCGATGGAAGATTTCACTGTCCACCCGCTCTGGTTTACCGGTCCACTGTCCATAGTAAAGGCCAAAGTTCTTAATTTTTGGGAGAAGGTCGGGGTAAAATGCTATTTTTGATTCAGTCCATTCCTAAAACCTATTCATGGAGAGTCTATTTGCCACTGAGCGCCTGCGTTCTTTATTGCCACGTATTCAGGAATTTGTCGAGACAGAACTTTACCCGCTCGAATCTACCGAAAATCTCACGCAGAACTTTTCCAAAATTGAACCCACGCTTCTGGAAAAAAGAAAACGGGTGAAGGAAGCCGGGCTATGGGGACTACACCTGCCGGTGGCAGACGGCGGACTGGATCTGACGCTCTGCGAATTCGGGCAAATCAGTGAGGTGCTGGCGCGGTCGCCCTTCGGGCATTTTGTGTTCAATACCCAGGCACCCGACATCGGCAATACCGAGCTTCTGCATAAATACGCCCCGGCGCATCTGAAAGAAAAGTACCTTAAACCTTTGATGGCGGGCGAGATCCGTAGTTGTTTCAGCATGACTGAGCCGGAATTTGCCGGTTCTAATCCTACGAGAATGGGTACTTTGGCGGTCAAGGAGGGTGATGATTATATCATCGACGGTCATAAGTGGTTCACGAGTTCGGCGGACGGTGCGGCTTTTATCATCGTGATGGCGGTCACCAATCCCGAGGCGTCTAAATACAAACAGGCCAGCCAGATTCTGGTGCCGATGGACGCGCCGGGCGTTACGCTGGTGCGCAATATCCCGATCATGGGCCACGCTGGCGATAGTTGGGCCAGTCACGCCGAAATGCGCTACGAAAATGTACGGGTACCGCAGACGAACCTCATTGGGCCCGAGGGCGCAGGATTTCTCTTGGCCCAAGAGCGACTGGGGCCGGGCCGCATTCATCATTGTATGCGGTTTATCGGCATCGCCGAGCGTAGTTTCGATCTCATGTGTCGCTACGCCGCGACTCGCGAGCTGGAAGCAGGTACTTTGCTGGGTGATAAGCAATTTATCCAGGGATTCATCGCCGACAGCCGCGCCGAGATCGACGCCGCCCGGCTGCTGGTATTACGCACGGCCCGCCATATCGACGAGCAGGGCGCCGCCGCCGTGCGCGATGAGATTTCGATGATCAAGTTCTTCACCGCCAATATGATGCTGCGCGTGGTGGACCGCGCCATTCAGATACACGGCGCTCTGGGTGTGACCAGCGACATTCTGCTGTCATACTGGTATACCCACGAACGCGCCGCCCGGATTTACGACGGAGCCGACGAGGTGCATAAGGCCGCGCTGGCGCGGAATATTCTGAAAAGCTACGGGCTAGATACACGGCGGAAATAATGGGCCGATTTCGGTAAAAGGTAGTTTTGAGGCTAAAATGTGAATGAATATGAATCAAAATACAGACCAGCCGGTGGAGGTGCGTCCGGGCGAGGAAATCAAACTCGACTTACTGAACAGCTATTTGCTGGATACCGAATCGTTTCAATCGCCCGTCACGGAAGTGCGGCAATTTCCCGGTGGCTATTCCAATCTTACGTATTTGCTCAAAACTCAGCATGGAAATGAATATGTTCTGCGTCGTCCGCCATTCGGGGCCGAGACCATCAAAGGTGGCCACGACATGAGTCGCGAGTATGGGGTGCTGACGATGATTCAGGACGCTGGCTACGTCAAGATACCGGACCCGATCCTGCTCTGCGATGATCTGGAAGTGATGGGCTGTCCGTTTTACATCATGGAGCGTGTACCGGGCATGATTCTGCGGGCACAAACAGCGGCCAAAATGAGTCTGACCCCTGCTCAATTGCGAGGTACTTCGGAAGCATTGGTGGACAATCTGGTTGATTTGCATTCGTTTGATCTCGAAGCTACGGGCCTCACCCAATTAGGGAAGCCCGAAGGCTATATCAAACGGCAGGTCGAAGGCTGGTACCGTCGCTACCTCGTCGCCCAAACCGACGACCTACCCGTGATGGAGCAGCTTTACCATTGGCTTACCGAAAACATGCCCGTTGAGAACAAACCTACGCTGATTCACAACGACTACAAATACGATAACCTGGTGTTGAATCCTGATGATTTATCCCAGATCCTGGCCGTGCTGGATTGGGAAATGTGCACCGTCGGCGATCCACTGATGGACGTAGGTACGGCCCTTTCTTACTGGGCCGAGGCAAGCGATGGTCCTTTCGAGCGTGGCTTCAACCTGACGTGGCTACCCGGTAATCTCACGCGCCGGGAGTTTGTTGATCGCTACGCCGAAAAAAGTGGCCGCGATTTATCCAATGTTCTTTATTATTACGTGTTCGGGCTCTTTAAAAATACCGTAGTCATTCAGCAGATTTATGCACGTTGGAAAAAGGGACTGACGCAGGATGAGCGTTTTGCCGGATTATTAATCGGCATAAAGTCGCTTTCGCAGAAAGCCAGGCAGGCGGTGGCGAATGATAAAATGTGAATGATGCTTTTGCAAAAACCTAAATTCAAGTACTTATGAAATCATTTCAAAACCTGGCCAGATTCCGGGAGTGCGTGGGCGAGGAAATCGGCGTCAGCCCGTGGGAAACCATCACGCAGGGGCATATCAACGATTTCGCCGATGCAACCGGCGACCACCAGTGGATTCACATCGACCGGAAGAAAGCCGCCGCGCAGTCGCCCTACAAAACTACCATCGCCCACGGCTGGCTGACGCTGGCCCTGGCCCCCAAGCTCATGGCCGATTTGTACCGTGTCAGTTCGGTGAAGGTGGCCATCAACTACGGCGCGGATAAAGTCCGCTTCATGGCCCCGGTACCCTCGGGCAGCCGGGTGCGGATGCGGATGGTACTTCAGGAAATGACGGAGCAGGCGCCCGATGGCTTTCGCGTCGTTACCAAGTGTACTTTCGAGCTGGAAGGCCAGGAAAAGCCCGTGTGTGTGGCCGAGTTGATTACGCTGCTCTTCGAGTGACGGAAAACATTTTCTGCTTTTTCGTCAAATTACTCAATGATGAAGAACGAAATACAGAAGCAAATTAAACACACTCAAAACCACTGTTGGCAGCAGTTCGCCGACCAAGACGAAACCGCTCGCCTTGACCGCTTGATGGAATTGAGCTTGATCGATCAGGTACATAATTGGGGTAAAACCAATCACATTAAGCAGCAGACGAATAGCAGAAAATCTAAAAGCCCCGCCTATCGAAAGAAAAATTCCTTCGATAGGCGGGGCTTTTACTCAAAGTGTTATTTAACTACCTCAAATCCACAGTACCCTGTCAGTACCTTCGGCACCCGAATGCTGCCGTCTGCTTGCTGGTTATTTTCCAGCAGAGCCGCCAGGATGCGCGGCAGGGCGAGGGCTGAGCCGTTCAGCGTGTGGAGCAACTGCGTTTTCCCTTCGGTTTTGTAGCGTAGTTTCAGGCGATTGGCCTGGTAGGTTTCAAAGTTGGACACCGAGCTGCATTCCAGCCAACGCTCCTGCGCAGCCGACCACACCTCGAAGTCGTAGGTCAGGGCAGAGGTAAAACCCATGTCACCGCCGCACAGCCGCAAAATGCGGTAGGGGAGTTCCAGTTTTTCCAGCAGCATCTGCACGTGCGCCACCATTTCATCCAGTGCGGCGTAGGATTCTTCCGGTTTGGTGATTTGTACGATTTCCACTTTGTCGAACTGGTGCAGGCGGTTGAGCCCACGTACGTGTGCGCCCCAACTCCCAGCCTCGCGGCGGAAGCATTGGGTATGGCCAACGTTCTTGACGGGTAGTTCGCTTTCCTGCAAAATGACATCGCGGTATAAATTCGTGATCGGTACTTCGGCGGTCGGAATCAGGTATAAATCCTCGTTGGTAACGTGGTACATCTGGCCTTCCTTGTCGGGTAGTTGGCCCGTCCCGAAGCCCGAATCAGCGTTGACCAGCAACGGTGGCTGGATTTCGAGGTAGCCCGCAGCGGCCGCTTCGTTCAGGAAAAACGAAATCATGGCGCGTTGCAATCGCGCGCCCTGACCTTTGTACACCGGAAAGCCCGCGCCCGTGATTTTGTTTCCCAAATCAAAATCGACGATGTCCAGCTTTTTGATCAAGTCCCAATGCGGTAGCGCGTCGGACGGCAACGTGGGCTTCTCACCATGTTCCAGCACCGTTACGTTATCGTCGGCAGTGCGGCCCGCCGGGACACTCTCGTGCGGCAGGTTGGGTAGTTTGACCAACTCATTGTGCAGTTCGGCTTCGGCTTTCTTGAGTTGCTCGTCCAGTTCTTTGGAGCGTTCCTTCAGCGTGGCGGTCTCGACTTTGGCCGCTTCGGCCTCCGCCTTCTTGCCCTGCTTCATCAGTCCTCCGATTTCCTTCGCTTTGGCGTTGGACTCGGTAAGTACCCGGTCGAGTTCGCCCTGCGTTTCGCGGCGCAAACGATCGAGTTTTATGATGAGTTCTACGGCGTCTTCGGCGTCTGAGAAATATCTTTTCTGCAATCCGGCGATGGTCGCTTCCTTATTCTCGCGGATGAAGGTAGTTTGTAGCATTGGGGTAGTTTTTAATTCTGGCTTTTATCAAGGAGCCGTGAAAATATCCTTCATCGCATCCTCATAATAGAAAAGCCGCTCGTTCAGGGCATTCAGCGCCCGGTCTTTCAGGCTGGAATGAATCAGAATCGAAAGGTTGTGTTCCGAAGCACCGTAGGAAATCATGCGCAGCGGAATGTCTTTCAAGGCTTCCAGTACCTTGATGGCGATGCCTTCCTTATCGGCGCTGAAATTACCCACGATGCAGACAATCGTCTGGTCGCGATCATGCTCTTCGAGGTCGGCAATTTCGCGTAGTTCGGCGGTGATGGCGTCCAGGTGCTCGTTGTTGTCGATCGTAACCGACACCGACACTTCCGACGTGGTCACCATGTCCACCGGGGTTTTATATTTTTCAAAAATCTCGAACACCCGCCGCAGGAAACCGTAGGCATTCAGCATCCGGGTCGAGTGAACGTAGATCGCCGTAATGTTGTCTTTGGCGGCGATGGCCTTGATCTCGCGGTCGCTGCTGCTGGTGGCGATGAGCGTGCCGGGGGCGTCGGGCTGCATGGTGTTTTTCAGCCGCACGGGCACGCCACGCATTTTGGCGGGCGTAATGGTACTTGGGTGCAGAATTTTGGCTCCGAAATAGGCCAGCTCTGCTGCTTCCTCAAATGTCAGTTCCCGAATCGGGAAAGTACGCTTCACAATGCGCGGGTCGTTGTTGTGCATCCCGTCGATATCGGTCCAAATCTGGATTTCTTCCGCCCGAATCGCCCCGCCGATCAGTGAAGCCGTGTAGTCTGAGCCGCCGCGTTTCAGGTTATCTACCTCGCCGCGCGGATTGCGGCAAATGAATCCTTGTGTGATAATCAACTGCTTGTCAGGATGCTGATCAAGAATAGTTGTCAACCGTTCTTCGATCAGAGCCAGTTCGGGTTCGCCTTCGGCGTCGATGCGCATGAATTCCAGGGCGGGCAGCAGGATGGAGTTCTCGCCCTGCTCTTCCAGATACGCCTCGAACATCTGGGTACTCAGCAACTCGCCCTCGGCTACCAATTCTTTCTCCCGCTTGGCGGTGAATGGCTTGATATTGATCAGCGAACGAATAAATGAAAACTCATTCTTTACAATCTCTTGCCCCTTGGCCAGCCCGGCCTCAGTACTATACAGCTCCTTGACAAAAACGTCATAATGATCCCGCAAAGCCTTGATCTTCTCAACCGCCTCACTATCCTGATTCGCCTTGGCCGACTCGCCGATTGAAATCAGCGCGTTGGTTGTGCCAGACAAGGCCGACAATACTACGATCTTACGCGAATTGTCCGAAGTAATCAAATCGCGGATGGAGTGCATCCGCTCGGGCTTCCCGACTGAGGTTCCCCCAAATTTCCAAACTTGCATTTCTTTTGACTGTTTTTTCTGGGTTAATGGTCAGAAGGTTAATGGTAAAACGGGGGTGCCCCATGGCGCGTTCTTGGATTCAACTTAAACCTCTGATGCTAAACCCTTGACCGTTTGTACTATTAATCCTTAACCTAAAATTTTAACATCTTGATTGACGTTATCGCGGCTTCGTCGCCTTTGTTGCCGTGAATTCCGCCCGCGCGGTCAAGGGCCTGTTGCTGGTTGTTCGGCGTCAGTACGCCAAAAATGACGGGCTTATCGTATTTCAGGCTGACCTGCGTCAGGCCATGCGCCACGGCGTTGTTAATGTAGTCGTTATGCTTGGTTTCACCCTGAATCACGCAGCCGAGGGCAATGACCGCGTCCACGTTTTCCTTTTGGGCAAAAACCTGGGAACCATAACTCAGTTCGTAGCTGCCCGGCACGTTGGCGCGGATGATGTTTTCGGGAATCGCCCCGTATTGCAGCAGCGTCTGATACGCGCCTTCGAACAATTTTTCCGTGACCTCATGATTCCACTCCGCGACGACGATGGCAAAAGTTTTCGCGCTGATGTCAGGCAGGTCGTCGGTGGCAAACTCACTTAAATTCTTGTGGGCAGTTGACATGTTTGGAAGGCTGGATTTTGAATTCTTGGTTCGACACTTCTACCATCCGCAAACTTTGCGGCTTAACAGAGACACAAAAAAAGGATAAAACCGGTGTCGGCTTTATCCTTTTTCAGGAAGGCAATGGTAGTCCATTACTCGCCGACTTCTCCTTCAAGGAGTCCTTTGTATTTCTTTGCGTTGGTTACCTCTGCCGACAAAGGATACTCTTCGATGATTTTTCCGTAGGAAGCGATGGCATCTTTAGGCTGTTTAGCCTTTTCCTGCGCGATGCCTAACTTCATCAGATAAACGGGCGTGAAGAACTCGTTCGATTTATAATCCGCCGCCTTTTTGTAATAGCTGATAGCTTCTTCGGGCTGATTCTTTTCCATATAGGCATCGCCAGTCAATGCATAAGCACGACCCTGCACCAGCAGATCCGATGAACTAAATGATTTCAAATGATCGATAGCATCATCGAATTTTCCTTGCTTTATCAGAGCAATACCCGCGTAAAGATGGGCAAGATTAGATGCGTCAGTTCCGGGGTAGTTGTCTGCAATTGCCAGCAAGCCTTCGTTACCTCCGCTGCCGTTCAGAGCCTGACTCAGCGAGTCGTTCTCCATGGCATACACAACATTTGACAAGGCGCTCTGTGCCGTGCTCTCCTGGCTGTCAATATAAAAACGGTAAGCCGCGAAGGCCAGCACGATTGCCACAATAGCAATGGCTACGCCGATGAGGGCTTTTTTGTACTTGATAAAAAAGATTTCGGCCCGGCTGATCTGACTCGCCAATGCCTCCGGGCTTTCGATAATATCAATCCCCGAATCGGCCGTATTTTTCTTGCTCATGCGTATTTGTTCAATTTTGGAACGCAAAGGTATGAGTTTATTTGTTTATTTGTCTAGTCATATCATTGATTTTTTAGATAGCGAACTAACTCTGCTTCAAACAGAACAGCTAACTAAATACCTCAATGACTAGACGTCTGAACAAAATCTACTCCATAATAAACGGGTAGTCCTCATCCGCATAAACGTCGGTATACGCTTCCTTGGGGTCGGGAAAGTCAGACTCATCGGCAAATTTCACAGACTCGGCGACAGTCTCCTTGATTTGCTTGTCGATGGCGTCCAGCTCTTCTTCCGTGGCGAACTCATGTTTCAGGATCACCTGCTTCACGTTCTCGATCGGGTCACGGAGCTTGTACTCCTCCACTTCCTCTTTAGTGCGGTATTTCTGCGGGTCCGACATGGAGTGGCCCCGGTAGCGGTAGGTGCGGAATTCGAGGTAGGTTGGCCCCTCGCCCTTGCGGGCACGTTCGGCGGCGCGACTCACGGCTTCGTGAATAGCCTCCACGTTCATACCGTCTACGGGCTCGGAAGGAATATCGTAAGCTTCGCCCAAGGTGTAGAGCTCAGTCACATTGGAGCTGCGCCCTACGGAAGTACCCATTGCGTAGCCGTTGTTCTCCACCACAAAAATCACGGGTAATTTCCAGGTCATCGCCATGTTCAAAGCCTCGTGGAATGCGCCCTGCCGCACGGCTCCATCGCCGAAAAAGCAGATGCAGACGTTGCCCGTCTCATTGTATTTTTCGGCAAAGGCAATACCCGCGCCCAACGGAATCTGCGCGCCTACGATACCATGGCCGCCCATGAAGTTGCGCTCTTTATCAAATATGTGCATCGAACCGCCCTTCCCCTTGGTCGTGCCGGTTTCCTTCCCGAAAAGCTCGGCCATAATGGCGTTCGGGCTGGTGCCCAGCGCCAGCGGCATGCCATGGTCACGGTAGGCGGTGATGTACTTGTCGTCAGGCGTGAGGGCTGTGGCAGTTCCCGACGAGCAGGCCTCCTGTCCAATATATAAATGACAGAATCCCCGGATTTTCTGCTGGCCGTAGAGTTGCCCCGCCTTTTCCTCAAAGCGGCGCTGAAGCAGCATATTCTCATACCAGAACATATAGCGCTCCTTGGGATGCTGCAATTTCTGAGCAGCTTCTTTTTTTGGGGCTTCCTTCTTGGCGGGGGCTTTCTTTTCTTTTGCGGTGGCCATTTATTTCAATGATGAATTATGAGTGATGAATTATGAGTTGGGACGCTCTACTTATGATCCAGGAACTTTA
Organism: Persicitalea jodogahamensis; assembly: GCF_014651615.1. Classification (GTDB taxonomy): domain Bacteria; phylum Bacteroidota; class Bacteroidia; order Cytophagales; family Spirosomataceae; genus Persicitalea; species Persicitalea jodogahamensis. The sequence continues at coordinate 205,340 of NZ_BMXF01000002.1, forward strand.
CATCTTTGTGATTGTTGGGTTTAGAACCCTGATTCGGGCGTTTTTTGCGCCACTCGAACTGCGAAAGTAGCAATAAACTCACTAACAAAGAAAGGCATGTGGCTCGAAAAACTTCACCTTACATATTTCAAAAGCTACGAAGAGGGAAGTTTTACGTTCGGCGAGCGGGTCAATTGCCTCGTGGGCGAGAATGGCAGCGGCAAAACCAACCTGCTGGACGCGATCTACTTTTTAGCGCTTACCAAAAGCGCCTTTCAAAATCAGGATGCCCTCAGCATCCGGCATGAGGCCGATTTTTTCGTGCTGGACGGCATTTTTCATCAGGATGAAAAGCGTGTTCAAATCACGTGTAGTCTGCCACGTGGACAGCGCAAGGTAATGATGTCGGACAAGAAAGCCTACGACCGATTCAGCGACCACATCGGCCGGTTCCCGGTGGTGCTGATCGCCCCGGACGATACGGATCTCGTTCGCGAGGGCAGCGAACTGCGGCGGCGGTTTTTCGATGGCGTACTTTCGCAGCTTGATCCTCGCTATCTCGAGGATTTTCTGCAATACAATAAAATCCTGAATCAGCGGAACGGTCTGCTCAAGCTTTTCGCCGAGCGAAACTACCTGGACGTGGACCTGCTCGAAACTTACAATGACCCGTTGATCGCGCTCAATCTCCGCCTTCATGCGCAGCGTCAGGCATTCATGGAGCGGTTTCTTCCCTTATTTAAAAAGTATTACGCCTTTTTGAGCAGTGAAAAGGAAAGCGTTGCGGTAATTTACGAAAGCGAGGTGGCGACCGACAACTTTCCTGCTGAGTTTCGCACGCACCGCTCCCGCGATCTGCACGCGCAACGTACCGTCAGGGGTATCCATAAAGATGACTACGTTTTTGAAATCGATGGGGTAGTTCTGAAAAAATTCGGCTCGCAAGGGCAGCAGAAATCTTTTGTGATTGCCCTCAAACTAGCGCAGTACGAACTTCTCGCCGCCGAAAAAGAAACCAAACCCATTCTGCTGCTTGACGACATTTTTGACAAACTCGACGACAAGCGCATCCACAAACTCATCGAACTCATCGACGACGGCTCACTCGGCCAGGTATTCATCACCGATGCACGACCCGAACGCTCCCGGCGTATTCTGGAAAGTATCAAAGCCGACGTAAGGTTCTTTCCCATCGGCAACTGATCAATTCTAAGTGCCTATATTTCAAGGATTATAATATTCCGATTGATTGAAGTACGAAAAAATTCGTATGCAAAGTTTGTATCTACGAATTTTTTCGTACACCTTTGTTACGAAGATCTTCGTACTTATACATATCACCGCTGCTACCTAAGCCGCTCAATATATTAGAACCCAATGCCTAGCAACCCATCAAAACCCACGGATTCCGAATTAGAAATCCTGTCATTCCTCTGGCAGCACGGCCCAAGTACTGTCCGGCAAGTCCATGATTTCCTGGCCAAAACCAAAGAGGCGGGGTACACGACGACTCTGAAACTCATGCAAATCATGCAGGAAAAAGGGTTGCTTAGCCGTACGGAAGAGGGGCGGTCGCACATTTACACCGCGCAGGTGAGCGAAGAAGAAACCCAGCAATCGCTCCTGGGACGCTTCGTGGAAACCGCCTTTCGCGGCTCGGCGGCGCAGTTGGTAATGCAGGCTCTGGGCACTCACCAGACCTCCGCCGAAGAGCTAGACGAGATCCGACAACTATTAGACAACCTTGAAAACAACCGTTAGCCATGAAAATTTTATTTGACCTTTCCACGTCTCCTTACATATCGACCCTGGGCTGGACGATATTGCATTCGCTTTGGCAAGCTGCCTTGCTGGGTATGGTGGCCTCACTGGGCTTTTATCTGCTGCGCCGCCGCTCGGCGCAGTCGCGCTATTCGTTGGGGGTGGGGGTGCTGGGTACGCAGATTTTGGCGTCGGTGGCGACCTACTTTTACTACCTGCCCTCCTCCCTTGAAAAAACTACCGCTACGGTGCTGACGAACTATCAGTTTGTGGGTAGTTCAGCAAACATGAGCGCTTCGGGCACTGCACCATTGCCCCTACTAGTGCAAATCCAACTCTGGCTGGCTGTGCACCTGAATGAATTGGTCATCTGCTGGCTTATCGGCGTGAGTATATTGCTGTTGCGCTTCGCGGGCGGCTGGTTTTATCTGGAAAGACTGCGCTTCGTGTCCCGGCCGGTTAAAGATCGTGTCTGGCAAACCCGCTTCGGGGTGCTGGTAGCGCGACTGGACATTGGCCGGGCGGTAGAATTTCGTGAAACCGCCCGCATTGTCACGCCAATGGTGGTAGGTGTATTGCGGCCCGTGGTACTGGTTCCTGTCGGGCTGCTGGTCGGACTTTCGGTGGCGCAGGTTGAGGCCATTCTGGCGCACGAGCTGGCGCATATCCGCCGGCACGACTACCTGGTCAACCTTGTGCAGTCGTTTGTAGAGGTAGTGTACTTCTTCCATCCCGCACTGTGGTGGCTGTCGGGTCGTATCCGGGCCGAACGCGAACACTGCTGCGATGATCTGGCGATGGCCGTCTGTGACGACCGACTCTCCCTGGCCCATGCTCTGGTGCGGGTAGCCGAATTCCGCGCCGAACCCGCGTTGGTGGTGGCTTTTGCGGCCAACAAGCGCCAACTCCTGTCACGCGTCCGGCGGGTGCTGGGCGTAGCTGAACCCGCGTCGCGTCGCCTTGCGGGGTACCTGCCCATGGCAGTAGTGCTGATTTCGCTGAGTGTAGGGGCGTCGGTGTACGCGTTTCAGGAAGAAAAATTGGAGGATAAGCAGCAACAGTCAGGAGCCAACGTCGAAAAGGGTCGAGAAGCAGTGGCGAATACTGATACGCTTATTGAACGGGAAGTGGAGGTTCTGTTTGATGAAAAAGTGGACGTCGAGACAAATCTTGAACTGGCTATGCAACACGAGGAGCCACTTTTTCTTGTTGAAGGGGAGTCTGTCAAAGTGTATGGGCCAAATGGCGAAGGGCCAATCCATATAAGTGGACAAGGAACGGTCAGGACGGTGAACGGGAACGACACCCTGCAAAAGAAACTAGCGGAATACCATGCCAAAATGGAAGCTCTTCAAAAAGAAATGCAGCCGTATCAGGATCAAATTCAAGCCTTACAAAAGCAAATGGAGCCTTTGCATCAGCGCATTGACGACTTGAGCCTGCAAATGCAGAAGGAGCATTTTGGAGTTGAACGCTTTCATCGCGAAGAGGAAAAACTCGATTGGAAAAAAGATCAATTGATGGAAGTCCGCCAACAACTCATGGAAAAACGCTCGGCGGTAATGTATCCCAAAAATGGTCAGGCCAAAGCTACCGATACGGAAAAACAAGTGGCTGAATTTGAAAGCCAAATCAAAGCCAAAGAGCAGGAAATTACTGCTTTGAACGAGCAGATCAAACAGAATCGCGTGCAATCGCAGGAAGCCGGAAAGCCGCTGGATAACCTGAGCGCGGAAATGGAAAAGATCGGCCGCGAAGCGGAAGTCTATAACCGTAAAATGGAGGAAATCAGTAAAAAAATGGAAGTCATCAGCAGAAAGATGGAAGAGGAAGCCCAACAAATAGAAAGGCTCACATCCTCAACGTCTCGTGATAGATGGGGTACCACGACAATTCGTGGAAATGGAACTACGACCACTATGACCAGGTCGCGATCATATCCTGCCAATCCAGCGAGTCCCGCCCGACCACCAAAGGCCCCTGCACCCGCTCCAAGCGCAAAATCAATTCCTGCCGCCCCGGCCGTGGCTCCGGTCTCTAAAGTACTTGCTGCTCCCACGGTACCTGCTGCCCCGCCCAAGAAAAAGTAGCACGGTTAACGACGATTTCCGCGGTATTTTCGTTAGTAGGGGCAATTCTCTCATGCGAAATGACCCAAAAATCAAGAGTAACCTTATTGTGGTTCGTCCATCTGCTTGGCTTGTGTGCCTGGGGGATGGATGCTCCGCTTTTGGCCCAAGCGGATAGCGTCACTACCCGTACGGGCTTCGGCCTGGTGGCACGACTGGATATCCGGCGAACTCGCCTGGATGGTCGCCCCGGCCACATCAACGGTGCGCTGGCAGGGGTGCGTTTTGGCGAAAAGGGCCATCTGCTGATGATGGGGTACCACTGGCTGGGCTACGATGCGCCAAACAACTACATCGTGTGGCGTGGCTGGCTTCCGTCACGCATCGACCTTGATTTTTTTACTATCACAGACGCCAGATTTGTAAGCCTGGGCTACTGGTATCCGGTTTTCCGAAGCCCCAAATGGTATGTGGCCGTGCCCTTGGAGGTTGGGTATGGCGGGGAAACTGCGCGCTACCTCGACCGAATTACACCGGGAACCGGGACTCCCCGCTTTCAGTTGGCGCAGGCGGGTACTTTTGTTAATTATCGGTTTATTCCCTGGCTGGGTTTGAATGCCCGCGCGGGGTACCGCAGTGCACTTTTCAATCCAGAGTTTAGTCGCCGGTTTTCGGGAGTTTATTACGGTATTGGTCTGGCATTCTATCCGGTCCCGGCCTATAACGCCTATCGGGACTGGCATCGCAGTCGGGTAGAAAAAGGGGGCAATCAGTGATGATTACCCCTTGGCTTTCAGGTGGCTACGAAGGGTGCTTGCCGCACGTAAGTGTCGTCCGTTAGCTGCGCAACGAGAAACCGCGCCAGAGCCGAGGCGCTCACGGTCTCGCCGGGACAGTCTTCCAGACTCACTTTCACATCTTGCTCGACTTCCGTCAATTCAATCCATGGTAACCGCACGAGTGTCCAGGCCACTTGGCTCTCGGTGAGTTTTTGGTACTCTACCTGTTTGTCGTTGGTAGTTTCGGGGTAGTTGGCTTTCATCCAATCCGTAGCGGTCTGCGCCCATTCGCCTTTCCGGTCGCCTGGCGCATCCACCGGCGCACCCGTGATGACGATAAAACGCGTGGTAATTGTTCCCTCCATCGCCCGCAGCACGTTTTCGGTGGCCTGGCTGAATATGGCGGGTTGCCCGGCGGGTTGGCCTAACGTGCTTATAACCGCCTGACAATCTTCCAAAAGCGTTCGTACGGCTTCGTAGTTGCGGGCGTCGCCCGCTACGAGTTCTGCCAAGGTAGTTTCTATTGAAAAATTGTCGGGGTTGCGGAGAAGAAGTTTGAAGGGGAAATTCTGACGCAGTAATTCTTTGACGAGGTACTTTCCGGCTTTTCCGGTACCGCCTATGACGGCAACTTTTGGTTTTTGTTTCATGATTTTTCCTGATAGATATTGAAAAAGAAGTTTCGGCCCGGCCAGGTATCGATGGACGGGCCGAGAGGTTACGACATGGCGATGGGCATCAGCCAAGTACCCTAACCTTAGAGTCAATATGTATCAGAAGAATGGAATACCACGAAAGTAAGGATTTTCTGATAGTTCGGAATAAAGTCCGTTACAATCCCCCGGTTATCTCTTTCAGTTTATTGAAGAAACCGCGCTTGCGCTCGGAGTTGATGCCCCAGTCGGCAGGAATGCTTTGGTATCCTTCGGCAAATCCTTCATCCTTCATCCGATAGTCGAAGTACCCCCAGGAAGCGTTCGCTTTCACAGCGTTGACGAAGTTGTTCTCGGCTTTGTCAAAATCAAAGTGATCGTCCTCGTTGAACACGATCGGCTGGCCGTAATAGCCTTCCACGTCGCGGGTTTTCTTCACCAACTCGGTGATTTTAGCCGGATCTTTGATGCCATTTCCGTGTAACAGTACATAATCGGCTATTCTCACTACGTTGGGCTGCGGCACGGCCCCGCCGCCGTAGCTAGTGCTCACCAGCAAGCGATAGCCATCTTTTTGTTTGCGCTTTACGCGCTCGATAAGTTCACTGACACGCCCGGGTTTCAGTATCTCATGGTCATAGGCTTTTATATTGCATTCATTATTGACCTCAATCAGCACATTGCGATAGCCCTTTTTGAAAATCCAGTCGGTTGCGTTATCCACCGCATTAAGGATGGCTTTTTCGTCGGTCAGGTTTTGATCTTGCCCAAAGTAAAAGTACCCCAGCATCACGACCATGTGCAGCTCGTCAGCTTTGTCGAGAATGCGTTCCAGCCTTTTCAGGTAATCTTTTCGCAGATTCCCCTTCTTGTCAAATGCTGAATTGACCCAACTGCTGTTGCCATAGCCCGTGGGACTACCGCCCTGCAGGTTGAGCGTGAATGAATTCAGGCCATAGGAACGCCACAGCGGCATGGCCGCCACAAATTCGTCGGTATTGCGATCAGGGTCCCACTTTTGGGTGTCGGGATAGACGAATTTGCTGCGAGTCTCCGGGTTCAGGTCGTCAAAAATTCCCTGAACCATACGGGAGTTCATCAGCAGCCCCTCGATTTTGTGACCTTCCCAGGTTCGGCCTTCATAAGTGAGCCTGCCGTTGATATAGAATTGCCCATCCTTGATGTCCACGATGGTGCGCGGCTGGGCCATGACGATGGTTGTCAACAGTAAAATAAATACGGTAATCAGGTGTTTCATAATTTTTTGGCTTAAAATAGGAATACGCTTTTGCTCTTTGTAAGATGGTTCTTTTTCATTTCCCTGATGATAATCCGCGACGGTATGCCGTGCAGCCCCCGGATTCAAATGATTTCAGGGTACTATGTGTCCAAAACCTCATTTTACCCGAAAACTACCTTCATTCACCTGATTTTTCCTAACTTGTTTGCCCGACCTAACCTCACCGGGCTGGCAAGGGTTTTACGTATGTACCTTAACAAAAGCCCAAATCGACAAAAGTCCACAGCCAAATCTCACATAATCTTATCTCATATTCAGAATACATGGCCCAGAAGCACACCCCACTCGACGACAATCTCCATTGGTACAAAGATGCCATTATCTATGAACTCCACATCAAGGCTTTCCGTGACGGAAATGGCGACGGCATCGGCGATTTTCAGGGAATTATGGAAAAGCTCGATTACCTGGAAGACTTGGGTGTCACGGCTATCTGGCTGCTCCCGTTTTATCCCTCGCCCCTGCGTGACGACGGCTACGACATCGCCGATTACTATTCCATCAATCCTTCTTATGGCGATATTGAGCAGTTGCAGCTTTTCATCGAGGAAGCCCATAAGCGCAACCTGAAAGTCATCATTGAGCTGGTCATCAACCACACCTCCGATCAGCATCCCTGGTTTCAGCGCGCGCGGAAGGCGCCCAAGGGCTCGCCCGAGCGGGAATACTACGTCTGGACGGACGACTCTACCCAGTACAAGGATGTACGCATCATTTTTCTGGACACCGAAACCTCCAACTGGACCTGGGACCCGGTGGCGCAGCAGTACTACTGGCACCGCTTCTTTCACCACCAGCCCGACCTCAACTACGATAGTCCGCTGGTGCAGGAAGAGATATTCAAGATTCTGGATTTCTGGTGCAAAACCGGCGTCAATGGCTTCCGACTGGACGCCGTACCTTACCTTTTCGAACGCGAAGGTACCAACGGCGAGAACCTGCCCGAAACCCATGATTTCCTGAAAAAAATTCGGGCACACGTGGACGAGCACTACCCCGGCACGACGCTGCTGGCCGAAGCCAATATGTGGCCTGAAGACTCGGCTTCGTACTTCGGCGAGGGGGAAGGCGACGAGTGCCACATGAACTACCACTTCCCGGTGATGCCGCGCATGTACATGGCGTTGCAGATGGAAGACCGCTACCCGATCATCGATATTTTTGAGCAGACGCCCGAGATTCCGGCGACCGGACAATGGGCCATGTTCCTGCGCAACCACGATGAGCTGACGCTCGAAATGGTCACCGACGAGGAACGTGACTATATGTACAAGTCATACGCCAAGGATCCCAAGGCGCGCATCAACCTCGGCATTCGCCACCGCCTGGCCCCGTTGCTGGACAACAACCGGCGCAAGATCGAGCTGATGAACTGTCTGCTGTTCTCGCTCAACGGTACGCCCGTAATTTATTATGGCGATGAAATAGGCATGGGCGACAACTTCTACCTTGGCGACCGCGACGGCGTGCGCACACCGATGCAGTGGTCGCCCGACCGCAATGCGGGTTTCTCCGAAACCAATCCGCATAAGCTGTATCTACCCGTGATCCTCGACCCGGAGTACCACTATGAGGCGGTGAATGTCGAGACACAGCGGCGCAATACCTCCTCGCTGCTGTGGTTCATGAAACGGATGATCACGATGCGCAAGAAATTCAAAGCGTTTAGCCGGGGGAACATGGAATTCGTGTGGGTGAGCAACCCTAAGATTCTGGCCTTTACGCGTAGCTACGAGGATGAGACCATTCTGGTGCTGGTGAACCTTTCGCGCTACACGCAGCCTGCCGAGCTGGACTTATCGGATTACAAAGGGTACTTGCCCGTCGATGTTTTTAGCAAAAATCGCTTCCCCGTGATCAAGGAAGAAGATCCTTATTTCTTTACCCTTGGATCGCACGGCTACCAGTGGTTTTTGTTGGAAAAAGCACATCCTGAGTCTGACAACCAGCCGCCTGTACCTTCTTTTAAAATAAAGGATTGGTCAAAACTCCTGCAAAAAGATTCGGTCAAAACGCTCGAAAGCCAGATTCTACCCCAGTACCTGCACAGCACGGGTTGGTTTATCGGGAAAGAACGCACCGTCATTAGCACCGAAATTGCTGAGTCGGCGGAGTTGGACTTGGGTGAATACAAAGCGTACATGCTGCTGCTGGACGTGCAATACGAAAGCGGGCTGCCCGAACACTACCAAATACCCGTGGCCTTCGTGACCGACGATGCCCAGGACCGAATCGCCGAAAACTGCCCGCCCGCCGTGATCGCTCAGCTCAGCGTCGGCGACAAAGAGGGCCTGCTCGTGGATGCCTACTATACCTCGTCCATGCAAAGACGGCTGCTCCGGCATTTCTTGAAGAAAGCCCCGATGAAATTGAAGGGCGGCAGCCTGAATTTCTCTACTTACAACGCCACCTCGCTGCCCGAACCAGAGGAAATGAAAATCAAGATGCACGGTACCTGGCACGAGACTATCATTTCCTACAATGAGGAATACGCGCTGAAGCTATACCGTCGGGTCGAGAAAACCGCACAACCCGACGCAGAAATCACCCGGTTGCTGACCGAGAAAAGCCGGTTTGCCCACATGCTGCCTTTCGCAGGGGTGCTGGACTGGAAAATTGGCCGGGACACCTACACGCTGGGGATTTTGCAGGAAGCCCCCGAAGGCAACGTCAGCATGTGGAAATTCATGCGGGAGCGCGTTAATAACTACTACGAACGTATCCTGTCGCTGGAACACGACTGGCCTGTGGCGCTGGAAGGCCAGGCTATGCTGGTTCCCGTGGCCCACGAGAACATTCCCGACGACTTCCGCGATCTGTTCGGCGGAACGGTGGTAGGCCCGGCGCGAATGTTGGGAGAACGGTTGGGTGAGCTGCACCTCACGCTTGCCGCCGCCGACGCACCTGACTTTGGATCAGAGGGCTTTTCGCTACATTATCAGCGCTCTCTGTACTCAGGCTTGCAATCGCTGGTGCGTGAGACTTTTCAGAACCAAGAAAAAAAGCTGAAAAGCTTACCCGAGGAAGTTCAATCGGAAGCCCGGAAAATTGCGGCCCGGAAAAGCGAAATATTGGCTTTGTTCAAAAAGATCTACGACAAGAAAATCGACGCAGTCAAAATTCGCATCCACGGGGACTATACGCTCGAAAAGGTACTTTTTACTGGCAATAACTTAGCGATCTGTGAATTTGGAGGAAACCCTTACCGGAGCTTCAGCGAACGCCGACTTCGTCGCTCGCCGCTACGCGACGTGGCCGACATGCTGTTATCGCTGCACTATGCTGCCTACGCCAGCCTGCTTTTCAATGACCAGGTCCGCGAAGAAGACATCGCTGAGCTGACGCCCCCAACCGAACGCTGGATTCAGGCTGCATCCGGTATTTTCCTTGATGCTTACCTCAGCACGGTAAAGGGCAGTGCTTTCATCCCCGACAACGAAAAAGATCTTCACGTTCTGCTGCAAACCTACCTGCTGGAACAATCGATCTTTGAGTTAAACCATGAACTGGACGAAAGACCGGACTGGGCGACAGTACCTCTGCGGATAATTGAGACGATACTGGGATGAAATTTCCATAAATCTCGCCCTCGGACAGTAACGGTATATAAATCAGAAACGCGGAGCCCTTCATGATGGACTCCGCGTTTTTTATGGAATCAAGAAATGATTACCAATTATGTCCAAGCACCTCAAGCATAGCATCTGCGAGTTTGTACAACTTGGTCTGCATCAAATCAGGAAAATGAGCGCCTGGATTAGTATCTGCCGCCCGGGCATTTTCTGCTGCTTGTTTAATGAGGGGGCAGTATTTATGAGTATTGAATTCTCCAACCGAGGTACCTGGTAAACTACTTTTGAGTTCTGCGCAGCTAACATCGATTGGATGAGAAATGGAACCTGAATGAAAATGCAGCCATACTTCAAAACATTTATTGCTAACTGCGATATTCCAATTTGGAACTTGTTCGCATGAAAGTCGTAATGCCTCAATTTGTTCACGCCATCGATCGACGTCACAGACGAACCAAACCTGGTCGTTCGCTTGCGGTGAATATATTCCTTCCTCCTCGGCTTTATTGATTCTATCAATAAAGTACTTAGGCGCAGACGTGTTTTTGGGGCGATCAACAATCAATATACTCAACCGTGAATTTCGGGCGTCGAACCAATGAAAATACGAGTCCTCCCTTTCTCCTTCGGCGATAATGATAAAAAGGCGAGCATCACGATGGGGAGCCCCTTTTTTGTAAGATCTATTCTGCTTCGGCATATTGATCCCAGTTGAGATTTTGTAAGTCTCCCATGAAGGGGATAGCGCCAAAACGCCCATTAAGGTAACCTCTTCTAATGTCGAGATCGTAGCGAATATCAAAATCACTTAATGGATAAAGCTTAGTTTCACCTTGATCCTTTTCGACAAACCAAATTTCATCACGGCGAAAAATACTCTGATCCAGCAAGTTCGCTTCATGAGTTGTAAAAATGAACTGACCCTGAGTCTTTTGGTCCGAAACAAATTTTTTAACTAACTCTTTGAGAAGTACGGGATGTATACTCTGGTCGATTTCGTCAATTAAAACTACGGATTCTGAGTTGAGTAGCTGAAAAAAGGCAGGAATCAACTCTAATAACCGATTTGTTCCATCAGATTCCTCACTTAAAAAGAACTCCACTGGGTTTCCTCTACTATCTTTATGTTCGCCTACAAATCTTTTTACTATTACTTCATCATTTTCAAGAGTTGCTATAATACTTTCTGATCCATCATCTGCTACGAGTGCTACTTCATTAACTTTATCTAGATCTTGTTTAATTTTTTCGTAAGAGACTTTGCTTCTTGCTACCAAGTCCATGTACGAGAACGATTTAATATTAGCTGAGGTGATGCCTGTCTTAAATGAACACATGGAAGAATTGGTGAAATCCATTAGTTCCTGCGATTTGATTAAAGCTAAAATTAACGAAGCTCCGGGCTTTGTACTGGGGAATATTGCTATTAGATTAATTTGAAACCATTCAAATGCTTTTTTAATCTCAGAAAATCCTTCTTTTAGCTCAGAAAGAATATGTATCAATAACTCATTACTATTAACTAGATTATTTTTGACAAATTCTAAATTATATACGTCCTTTTCAGTGAGAGAATAGTTTTTTGAAAAATCAATTTCAATTTCACCTTCTATTTTTGTTCTATGAAAAATCAACTCATCTTTCGCATTATTCAAACCTGATCTATAAAGCCATTCCTCCAAGATCTCACCCTCATTAGTCTTAAAACCGAATAAATAAACTACATCATTCTTAATGAACTCTACCTCGAACGATGTTGGAAGTTTTGAGTACTCCAATTCTAATTTATATTTTTTGACTTCATATAGGGTTTCTCTTCCACCTATTACTACAATTCTTTTTAAAACATAGATTGCCTTGATCAAATTAGACTTTCCTGCTCCATTAGCCCCATACAGAGCTGCCGTTTTGAGCAAATCTACAGAGTGGCGTTTATAGATATGATCCTTATGGTGCTTTTGGTCAACCCCGGCGAGCATATTGAATTCCGTCTCTTCCTTGAAGGATAGGAAATTGCTGACTATGAACCTTATGAGCATGTTATTTCAGTTTTAAAAGCACGATATCAAGAGATTTTTTCTCTCAGTATGCCTTATTTTTCCTTTTGAAACATAAAATAAGGAAAAATTATCAACTATTAGGTGAAAAATTCTCATTACATCATTACTTGTTTCGATAATTCGCCAACTGCTGGCGAGCCCGCTACTGAATCTTATTTCGCATGAACGGCGTCCAGCCCAGTAAATAGCCCGGCAACCCCAGGGCTTGCCGCGTCCACTTCCAAAAATCAAAATGATCGGTGTGGCGGGTGATCAATCCATTGCTGAATTCGAAGCGTGCCGTTACACTGTTGCGGACTTTTCTCCCGGTCTGGCTGAATACGTAATCGGCCACCCAGTGGGCGGAGCCGGTCGTCTCGTTTGCCTCAATGCTATCTACCGACACCGCCAGGTTACCCTTGCTGTTTTTGATCAGCATCCGCCACATAGTAGCGACTTCATCACCCCTTAACTCTCCAAAGGCCGGGTCGGTAAAAACTACGTCAGGAGCATAGCAACTAGCCATTCCTTCGGCATCGGCCCGGGCAAATGATCCGTAAAATTTTTCGATCAGGGTTTTATTGTCCATTGGGAGTTCTTTTTGGTGGTACTGATAAGCTACGGGCGAAAGAAAGGAAAAAAGTACCTTTGGGAATAGGGTACTACTCCCGGCCTGCTGGCTTTCCCCTCCGTAATAAAACAATTACCTGAAATTCAATGAAAGTACAAAAAGTACCCTCCCGAAGTCCGATACTTCTTGCCAACCGATGGAGCCGAATGTTCAGATTTGTACTTTTCCTGGCCCTGACTTGCGGCGGGGCTGCCGTAAAGGCGCAGGAACAACCCACTTTTCACTACGTAGTTTCTTTTCCTAAGCCCGCTATGCATCAGTATCACGTCGAACTCCGCACCAATGGCTGGAACCGCGATACCCTGCAATTGAAAATGCCGGCCTGGATGCCGGGCTATTATCAGCTGATGAACTACGCAAATAACGTGTTAGGCATAACGGCGCAAGATGAAAAAGGCCAAAACATTCCGATTGCCAAAACAGACGACAATTCGTGGGTACTTTCAGGCATCAGGCAGAAAGCGATTATCCTAAACTATGATGTAAAAACCGACCGGCAATTTGTGGCCAACAGCTATGTTGACAGTACCCATGCCTACCTGATCCCCGGCAATACTTTCCTGTATGTGGATGGCTTTCTTCACCTGCCGGTATCCGTGGAAGTAGAGCCATATCCTGGATGGCCGAATATTGTGACGGGCCTGGACAATGTCGATCGTGAACCTGATAAGTACTTTGCCCGCGATTTTGACATCCTGTACGACTGCCCTTTCCTGATCGGTAATCTGGAATCGCTTCGTTCGTTCAAAGTCCGTGGTGTCGAGCACCGTTTCATTGGATACGCCATGGGCGATTTCGACCGGCAGGATTTCATGGATAAACTCGCAAAAGTTGTGGCGGTAGGTGTGGATATCATTGGAGATATTCCTTACCGGCAATACACATTCATTGGTATCGGGCCTGGTCGAGGGGGGATCGAGCACCTGAACAATACTACCGTAAGTTTCGATGGCAGTAACCTCCGGACTGCCGCTGGGATGAACCAAACGTTGAATTTTCTGGCGCACGAGTACTTTCACCATTACAACGTAAAGCGGATTAGACCTATGGAACTTGGTCCGTTCAACTACGATGCCGGTAGCCCTACCAACCTGCTGTGGGTAAGCGAAGGGCTGACGGTTTACTATGAGTATCTGATTGTGAAAAGAGCCGGCCTGGTGGATGAGGCGGGTCTGTTCGCTGATTTTGCGCAAAATATCCGGGCGGTTGAAAACAATCCCGGGCGTCATTTCCAGTCCCTGGTCCAGGCCAGTTATAGCACCTGGAAAGACGGCCCTTTCGGTACACAAGGCGATGCGGTGGGTAAAACCATATCATACTACGACAAGGGACCTGTAGTAGGGATGTTGCTGGACTTTGCGATACGGAACGCGACGCGTAACGAAAAGTCGCTTGACGACGTCATGCGTTTTTTATACAGGTACTACTATCAACAACAGCAGCGGGGATTTACCGATGCGGAGTTCCGGCAGGCTTGCGAAACGATTGCCGGCGCTCCACTTACCGAACTATTCGAGTACGTACATACTACCAAAGAATTGGATTACGACACCTACCTGGGCTACGCGGGTTTGAAATTGGATATTCGGGAAAGGCAGGGAAAGAAAGAAGTGGAGATCAGCCGCCTCCCGCAACCCGATTCCTTGCAGACTGCTATATTGAAGTCTTGGTTGGGGGATTAGTACTTTCCTGCTGATCAAAAAATCGCGTGCATTCTCCACTTCTATGTGGTCACAAACTTTGCGAAAATACATTTTACCCAAACTGAAAGTACTCAGTCGCTCCCGCTGGTTGCGGGCCATTCTGCTTTTCGTAGTAGTGGGCCTGGGGCTGGATGCTGCCTTTCCTTTCCATCCCAAAGTACCTTACTCTACCCAAATCCTGGCCGCCGACGGAACCGTACTACACGCTTTTCTGAGTAAGGATGATAAATGGCGTTTGCAAACGGAAGTGGCAGAAATCACTCCGCTATTGCGCAAAACACTCATTTACAAGGAAGATCGTTTTTTTGCCTGGCACCCTGGTGTCAATCCACTGGCGCTGGGACGGGCTGCCCTGCGGAACTTGTTAACGGGCCGGCGGACTTCCGGCGCCTCCACCATCACGATGCAGGTCGTGAGGCTGCTACAACCGCGCAAGCGAACCTATGGGAGCAAGTTTGTGGAGATACTACGCGCTATACAGTTAGAACTCCATTATTCTAAAACACAGATTTTGCAAATGTACCTCAATCTGGTGCCCTACGGGGGCAATATCGAAGGTATTAAAGCCGCCTCGCTGCTCTATTTTGGGAAGCCGCCGCAGTTGCTGAGTCTGGCTGAGATTACAGCTTTGGCAATCGTTCCCAACCGTCCGTCGAGCCTGCGGCCCGATAGACGACAAGGTAGTTTGCGGGTCGCTCGGAACCAATGGTTGCGTCGCTTTGAGAAGGAAAAGTTATTTGAAAAGAATATTATTGAAGATGCCCTGCGCGAGCCGTTGGATGTCAAACGCCGCGCCGCGCCGTGCGAGATACCGCACCTGGCCCTGCGTCTGAAAAGCGAGTTTCCAGATGAACCGACGATTCGCACTGCCATCCGCCCCCAAAAACAACGGCAGGTGGAGGAATTGGTAAAGAACTACGTGAATCGACTGCGGAGCAAGAATATCCACAATGCGGCGGTGTTGGTAGTCAATAATGAAACTGGGGCCGCAGAAGCCTACGTCGGCTCGGCGGATTTTGCCAATCCCTACGATGGCGGACAGGTGGATGGCATCCGGGCGGTGCGCTCGCCGGGCAGCACGCTGAAGCCGCTGCTTTACGCCACAGCCTTCGACAAAGGCTTGCTGACGCAAAAAACGGTGCTTAATGACGTGCCGACCAATTTTGGTGGCTACGAGCCGGAGAATTTCGATCAGCGATTCAACGGACCGGTGACGGTGGAGTTTGCGTTGGCTAATTCGCTGAATGTACCCGCGGTAAAGATTTTGAAGGATGTGAGTACACCCGTTCTGGTGGAGCAATTGAAGAAAGCAGGCTTTCAGACGGTGAGTAAGCAATCGAAAGATCTGGGTCTGTCGCTCATCCTGGGGGGCTGCGGCGTGACGCTGGAAGAACTCACGCGGCTATTCGCCGCCTTTGCGAGGGAAGGGAAGGTGCGTCCGCTGACCTTTGGCTCGCCCACCGAATTGCCCAAAAAAAGTAAGATCAAGGGCAGCGAAATCGTTTCCCCCGGCGCGGCTTTCCTTATTACCAATGTCCTGACCCAAATTACGCGCCCCGATCTTCCTACCAATTTTGACAACACCTACCACTTGCCACGCATTGCCTGGAAGACGGGTACTTCCTACGGACGCCGCGACGCGTGGAGTGTGGGGTATAACAAGCGGTACACGGTAGGCGTGTGGGTGGGAAATTTCTCGGGGCAGGGCGTTCCCGAACTAAGCGGAGCCGAAACGGCAACGCCCTTGCTGTTTTCCATTTTCAACAGTCTCGATTACAACTCGCCCAAAGGCTGGTACCGTGCTCCCGATCCCGTGGCGGTGCGGCAGGTCTGCGCCGCGAGCGGCGACATTCCGGTTGAGTTCTGTACCAATAAAATTGTGGATTATCACCTGATGGGCGTGTCTCCCTACCGCCGCTGTACCCACCGGAAGTGGGTTTTTACGGATGTGGCGGGTAAGGTTTCGTACTGTCCGTATTGCTTACCTGCGGAAGGGTATGTCCGGCGATCTTTTCCCAACCTGGCGCCCGAATTGATTTCGTATTACGAATTCAAAAAACTACCCTACGAAAAAGAGCCGCCGCATAATGACACCTGCGAGCGGGTCTTCCACGACGGCGCCCCGATGATTGTGAGTCCGAACCAGGGGAGCGAATACTACCTCCGCACCGACGAGCCGCAACAACTGCTGCTGAGTTGTCAGGCGGCCAACAACGTAGAGGAGGTTTTCTGGTACGTCAACGACAAACTATTCCAAAAAAGCGGCCCCACCGAAGCAGTTTTCATGAGTCCGCCACCGGGACGCGTCAAGATTTCGTGTAGTGACGACAAAGGACGAAACACCGATATCTGGATTATGGTGAAGCGGTTGTAAAAGAGAAAGTATAAAGCATAAAAGAGCCCGACCGGAATTCCGGTCGGACTCTTTTTTTGAACCAGTTGACAAAAAACAAGAACTGTCAACTATTCACTGACAACAATTACATTCTGAACCCGAAGGTGTAAACATCGGCAGGAGCATCAGCGTACACACCTTCAAACTGGACCATTGCGCCAGACTTGTCGGCAAGAGCGCTTTTGAGCTCATTGACAGAACTAATCTGCTTACCATTTACCTTCGTGATGATAAAGCCTTCGCTTACGCCGGCACGGGATAGCTTTCCGCCTTTGATATCCATGATCTTCACGCCGCCTTCAATTCTATAACGCGACAGGCGCTGCTTTTCAGGGGTAGTGAGGTTATCGAACTCAGCGCCAAGAGCATTCATGGCCACGGAGCTTTCGCTCTTCTTCACAATCTCGGAACCGCCCGTACGGTTGCGCAGCGTTACGGTGTAGTCCTTCTCTTTTCCGTCGCGATTTACGGTGACAGTCACCTTGTCGCCAGGGCGGTGCAGACCAATGGATTGCTGTAACTGAGGTATGGTATTGATAGTCAATCCGTCGACCTTCACAACTACGTCACCTTGCTTAATGCCAGCTGCGGCTCCGGCACTGCCGTCTGAGAAATCTCTCACGTACACGCCTTCGCTTACTTTCACACCAAGCTCGTCGGCCTTCCGGCTGTCCAGATCTTCCAGGACAATACCCAGGTAACCGCGCTGTACATTACCATACTTGATAATATCGCCCGATACTTTCTTTACGATAGCCGAAGGAACTGCAAAAGCATATCCGGCAAAACTACCTGTAGGGCTTGCAATGGCCGTGTTAATGCCAATCAGTTCTCCTTTCAGGTTGACCAATGCACCACCACTGTTACCAGGGTTCACGACGGCATCAGTCTGGATGAATGCTTCCAGGGGAGAATCTCCTTCAAAATTGCTGTTGTTTTGTCCTCGACGGGCATACTCCTGACCGATAATTCCCAGACCACGTCCTTTGGCGCTTACGATACCCGCCGTCACGGTCGATTCCAAATCAAAGGGGTTACCCACAGCCACCACCCACTCGCCTACTTTGGCGGCGTCGGAATTTCCAAACACGATAGCGGGCAGGTCATTTTCTTCAATTTTAATTACGGCGATATCCGTCGATGGATCGGTTCCAACTACCTTGGCATTCACTTTCCGCTGGTTGTTCAGCGTCACTTCCAGTTCTTCGGAACCTTCTACCACGTGGTTGTTGGTCACTATGTAGCCGTCGCTGGTAATGATGACGCCCGAGCCACTGGCTTGTCCGCGCTGTGGCGCCTGACGCTGTCCCATCCCCCGATCGCCGAAGAATTCACGGAACATTTCGGGAATCTGAGAATTGACATCGCGAGCCTGACGCGTAATGGTGGACTTGATGTGGACTACCGTCGGCGTGGCTGTTTCGGCCGCGTAAGTAAAGTCGCCCGGCGTACCAGCGGGCATTCCGGTAGAAGTGAATTTCGCCAGGGTTTCAGAGGGTGCTTCCTTAAAGATAATATCACGGCCGTTGCCATCATCCAGCAACTTGAAGCCCGCGATAGTGGTGGCGCTCGAGAGCAAACCAACCAAAACGATTGCTTTCCAATTTGTTTTCATACTGTGTATCGAGGTTTATTAGTGTAAGGTTGAAACGTCCCCGCCAGCGACTATCATTCCCGCCCTATGAGGATTTAACGATTTTTAACAAAAGTAATAACGTGGCTAAAAGAATCATACCGTTTATTTACAAACGGTTCCTCGTCAAGTACCTATATAAAACGGAGGCGATTCCAAAAAGTTAGAATCGCCTCCGTTTTCAGTACGATTACTTACGATATTTCAATAGTACGGCTGGGCTTCACTTTGGCTTCTTCGCGTTTGGGAAGGTCCACGTTTAGCACACCGTCGGTGTAAGTAGCGTTGATTTTCTCACCATCCACCGTGTTGGGAAGTGTGAAAGTACGCTGGAAGGAGGAGTAACTGAACTCGCGGCGGGTGTATTTGCCTTTTTTACGGTTTGGCTTCTGCGCCTCGCCATTCACCTTCTGTTCTTCACCGTTTTTGTTACCATGATCTTCGTAGTTATCAAACTCATCCTCCTGGCGCTTTTCAGCGGAAATGGTGAGGCGGTTATGATCAAGGTTGAGTTTGAAATCCGACTTGCTCAGGCCGGGAGCGGCTACTTCGATGTAGTAGCCGTCTTCATCCTCCCGTACGTTCACGGCGGGGGCGGTGCCGTTGAAGGTCGGCGTGAAAAGCTCATCCATCAGGTCTTTGCTGAAAAAGCTGTTGATCAGGCTGGGGTACTGATAAGAATCGTTGTTGCGGTTTCTGATTAAAGCGTTCATAACTTAAATGGTTTTAATGTGAATGTCTGGTTTTGTATCTGTCATTTCTGACTTGTATTGGGGTATGTTGAATATTTATACCACAACTCAATTAACACCAAATGGTGTCATTTTGACTTGAAATAAAAAACATCTTCACTCAATCGTGTCAAATTGTCGGTTTTTCGGCAGCTATTATTGCAGATTTTGCTAAGATGCAGTTCGTTAACGAAAAAAGCAGTTCGTTAACTAAAAAAAATGATTGGTTGCCACGGTTTTCGTTTCGATGAACGTTGAAATTATTTATTCTTAGCTGATTACAAAAAATCACTCACTCACTATTCCGTGCGTTCGTTTCCTTACAGTCTTAGCCACGGTGAAAGATAACCGTACAAAAAACGCTTCCCCCACCAAGTGGCAGAGGAAGCGTTAGATTAGTGCCGGGTTTTCTCACATGTACAAGATGTACACCAGCAGCCTTTTGTTGCCCTTATCCAAAATGATAACTTTGCTATCGTCAAAAACGGCGATGTCTCCCGTTTTTTCTCCCTTCAGAATATGCTCATTCAATTTACAGCAGTACAATCCTTTTGAATTTGCATTGAACAATTTGAGCAAGTCATCGGTCAGTAAACTCCTTGTAAAGCACGTGTCTGAATACAAACTGCTGGTATCCGCAAAAGGCTTTGCATTCGGTACGTAACCTTCTGCATTTGACAGAGCTTCTTGGGGTATTTCGATGACTGCTCTAAGTGTGCCATCGCTCATGATAGGAGACCACTGTTGATAAAAGTGGGTGATCTCCCAATTAGTTGGGATATTTTTTTTCAAATGTTGACCAAGCACTTTGCGAGGAGTCTGGGGGGGGAAGTACCCGTACAAAATCCGGTATCCTGCCAAGTAAATTATTAATAGTACTACTATTAATGTGATTAGCTTCCTTATCATGGATAGACTATTGTAAATGGTCTGGCACCGGCGGTTATGAATGTACCACCGATTCGAGTAAAAATTTCGCTTGCCATGTCCCTATCACCGCTTTGAGGATTAAAATCATACGTATCAATTAATCCAAACGCATGGTCGTCGCTAGCTCTGATGTAAACTCTCGCTCTCCCTAACGCTGCATTGTATCTTTCAGTATGATACCATGTCCATCCTTGTTCAAAAGCATTTTGATTTAAGTACGTAGTGGGAGTTCTGGAAGTCTCGGGTGATCCTTGGGCGATGATGTCAGAGAACTCAGCATTGGTTAGATGATACGTTCCTCCTTGGCCTGTCCAATATCGATCAAACATTCTTTTTTCAAAGTCAGAAGTCAGAATATGTCTTATAAAGTTTCCAAGAAGTCCAAACGACCATTTTTCCACAGCAGCTCCCAGATTAGTGCCCACAAATATATCCAAAGGATTAATAGCTTGCGGATTTTGAAAGAGCCAAGCTCGTTCCTCATCTGTCACATTTACCCCCTGAGCCTCCCAAGAATTAATTGTTAACGCGGTATAAATACGATTTATGGCATCTTGCGGAATGGTTGGAGCAGTGCCGCTAGGAGGTCCGCCCCCGCCAACGTGAATCGGTAATCCAGATGGAGAGGACGGCGGTGCAAAAGGAGAAGGTAACCCCGGGACATCAATAGGGTCACCACCACCCGGATTAGTACCGCCTGGGCCACAAGGCATTTCACCCACAAATTCCCAACGGCAGTCTGGGCCTGG
>NZ_BMXF01000002.1:226349-227370 GCF_014651615.1 Persicitalea jodogahamensis
TCTCCGCAACACATGTCGACGTCCTACTCGCTCTAGCAACGTCTTTATCTATGGCAACCTGCGCCTGAAGAAACCTGCCATTTTCGATCGTCCATACACTTTGGAGTCTGTTTTTGATCCAATCAAAAAAGTAAATTTTCTGCTGGTTTACGTTCAAACTCTCGTTTGAAGCTAGTTGTTTGGCGGTTAGACTGGCAGTCAACGCCCCACTTTTATCGACATAAAAGAAAGCGCTTACCATTTCGGCGGTAGAGGATTCCACTCGACCATTTTGGCTGCTTATTACGGTGTTGCCACCTCCAACGTTCACTATTGGAACAGCAACGATAGGTGTGCCTCCTACATCCATTTTTTTTGCCAAATCCCACAGGAACTGGTATTTGTTGGCAGCCTTTGACCGACCCTTGGTCGCTTCGTAATACTGCTTGGCGGTGTCCACTGACAACTCGGCGGAAATAGGCTTGACAACTTCTTGCCTCTCTTGCTGACAGCTTCCTGCTACCATCAAGAGAAGCAGAGCAGCCATAACACTCGGGTAACGAAAAAATCTCATTTTCATAACAACATTTGATTAGATGAAACAATGGTTTGATTATCAGGACAAAGTTTCACCTTGAGCGCCCATTTCTGTCACTACCTGATGTTGTATCTCAAAATAATTTGTTGTGCTTCACTATAAATCATAGTAACTTTATCATAATATTTAATACATATTGAATGTGTCTCCTTTATCAGATGGAAAAAGTGAGTGAGCGGATTCGTATTTTGCGGGAAATAAAAGGGTTCTCTCAGGAGAATATGGCCCTGGAATTAGGTATTTCTCAGCAAGGATATAGCGCGTTGGAGCGTAAAGGGGCGAACATAAAGCTTCGTCAGTTGAAGAATATTTCAACGGTACTTGGTGTGGGCTTGGAAGTTATCTTATCATCCGACCCGTTTATACCAGAAAAAGAAGAATTGATTTCTGACCCGAAAATCTCAGCGCTGAGATTGGAAGTTGAACTCTTGAGGGAGAAGATGA
>NZ_BMXF01000002.1:227438-737555 GCF_014651615.1 Persicitalea jodogahamensis
TAGATTCAGCGCGAACTAGCCAATTAAAGGCTATTATGAGGAAAGATTACAGGGAGAAATGTACAAAACGTATAACCGCTTTTACGATACGTATAACTACCTACTTTAACGACAACTCTCCGCAGGCCTTCTCCGCCGCCGACTGCTCGGCTTTCTTTTTGGTGAAGCCATTGCCGATGGCAAAGGGTTCGTCGTCAACGAAAAGTTGGGAAATAAATTCGCGGTGGTGGCGATCGCCATTTTCGGATAGTACCTCAAAGCGGAGCTCCTTGTTCTCGCGCTGCGCCCACTCGATGATGAGGCTTTTGAAGTTGGTCTTATTCTCGATGATGTCTTCGAGGTCGTAGTGCGTCAGGAGTTTTTTGATCACAAATTTGCGCGTAAACCTAAAGCCTTTGTCAAGGTAGATAGCGCCGATAAAGGCTTCGAGGGCATCGCCAAACATGGAGGAGCGCGAGGAGCGGCCCCGCCGCCCGCCGTCGTATTCGATGAGGGCGTCCAGGCCCAGCTTGCGGGAGATTTGACCCAGAGATTCGCGGTTGACGATCCGGGAGCGGATTTCGGTCAGGAAGCCTTCGTCTTTATAGGGATACTTGGTGAAGAGAAACTCGGCCACGATCATGCCCAGTACGGCATCGCCAAGATATTCGAGGCGCTCGTTGGATTCGCGGAAGCCCTGAATGGCCGTAGGGCGCGAGGCCGACGTGTGCCGGAATGCCAGCTGATACACGCTCAGGTTGGCTGGCCTTTCACCCAGAATGTGTTCGATTGCCTGCTTGAAATTCTTCTCGACCTCGCTACTTCCCGACTTGAAAAGCGACAGAATGGGTAAAAGAATTCGCTTCCTCAAAATCAGTAATGTTGCGTGATTTATTCCTCAAATTTCTTGAAAATGACCGATGCATTGTGACCGCCGAAACCGAAGGTATTACTCAATGCAATATCCACCTTGCGTTCCTGGGCCTTATTGAAAGTCAGGTTCAGCCGCGGGTCGATCTCAGGATCATCGGTAAAGTGATTGATGGTCGGGGGGACAACGCCGTCGCGAATAGCCAGGATGCAGGCCGCTGCCTCGATGGCCCCGGCTCCGCCCAGCAGGTGGCCGGTCATGGACTTGGTAGAACTGATGTTCATTGCGTAGGCGTGATCGCCAAAGTACCGCTCGATGGCTTTGATTTCCTGCGGGTCGCCCAGCGGTGTGGAAGTACCGTGGGTATTGATGTAGTCGATTTCGTCGGGCCGGATGCCAGCGTCTTCCACTGCATTTTTCATCACCTGATAAGCGCCGGTACCATCAGGATGCGGGGCGGTAATATGGTAAGCGTCGGAGGACATCCCTGCACCGATAATCTCGGCATATATTTTTGCCCCGCGCGCCTTGGCGTGTTCGTAGTCTTCCAGGATCAACGCCGCACCGCCTTCACCCAGTACGAAACCATCGCGATCCTTGTCGTAAGGGCGGGAAGCGGTTTCGGGTGAGTCGTTGCGCTCGGAGAGTGCTTTGAGGGCATTGAAACCACCAACACCCGCATTGGTGATTGCCGCTTCGGAACCACCGCTGATGCATACCTTCATAACACCAAGACGAATGTAGTAGAAGGCATCGATGATAGCATTGGTAGAAGAAGCGCAGGCCGATACGGTAATGAAGTTAGGTCCCCGATAACCATAGCGGATAGATAGAACGCCCGAAGCACTGTCGGCGATCATTTTAGGAATAAAGAAGGGATTGAAACGGGGATTGCGGCCGCCTTCGGAGAAGTTCATCACTTCGTCCTCGAAGGTTTTCAGGCCGCCAATGCCGGAACCCCAGATGACGCCGGCCTTGTCGAGATCCAGTTGGTCGGGCGCAAAGCCGGCGTCTTTTACTGCCTCATCGGCCGCAATGACCGCATATTGGGTGAAAGGGTCCATTTTACGAGCTTCCTGACGAGGAATGTAGTCGTTCATATCAAGGCCCTTGATTTCGCAGGCGAACTTGGTGCGGAACCTCTCGGCGTCAAATCTCGTGATGGGCGCAGCACCGCTGATCCCCGCCACCAGGTTCTGCCAAAAAGTGGGAGCATCGTTCCCCAACGGCGTCAAAGCGCCTAAACCAGTAACTACAACACGCTTAAAACTCATAAAATAGGTTTAAAATGAAGAGGTCACGGACAGTAGATATCTCTGATACTACTTCGCGTTTTCTTCGAGATAGGTTACCGCCTGACCTACTGTGCCAATGTTTTCAGCCTGATCGTCGGGAATGGAAATGTTGAATTCTTTCTCGAATTCCATGATCAACTCGACGGTGTCGAGAGAGTCTGCTCCCAGGTCGTTGGTGAAGCTGGCATCGGTCGTAACCTCGGACTCCTCTACGCCGAGTTTCTCGACGATAATCTGCTTAACTTTTTCTGCGATTTCTGACATTTTGTGAACGCTTTTTGGTTAAAAACGCCACAAAGAAAGATATTTCGCACCACTTTTCAAACAATATTTTACCCTCCTTCCTGCCACCCATTTACCTGAAAAACAAAAAAGTAAGCAGTAAATCAACGATTTGCGCATTCTTTATTCTCTGATTCCATGGTTTGAATGGAGAACAAAGCGGAGAAATGTACCTTTGGGAAATATTCACAACCTGTCTTTTTACCTGTATGCATGCTATCCCAAAACTTAAAAATACCGACAGCAACCGTTTTTTTCTGATGGCTGGTCCATGCGCCATCGAAGACCGTGACATGGCCCTGCGCATCGCTGAACGCATCGTCGAGCTCACCGAACGTCTCCGGATACCTTATATATTTAAAGGCTCCTATCGCAAAGCCAATCGTACCAGACTGGATTCTTTTACGGGAATCGGTGACGAGAAGGCCCTCCGCATTTTGCAGGAAGTAGGTGAAACCTTCGGCATCCCGACCGTGACGGATATTCATGAATCGGGCGAAGCGGCGATGGCCGCTGAGTACGTGGATGTGTTGCAGATTCCCGCTTTCCTCTGCCGCCAAACCGATTTGCTGGTCGCCGCCGCCCAGACGGGTAAAGCAGTGAATGTGAAAAAAGGCCAGTTTCTGTCGGGTAGTTCGATGAAGTTTGCGGTAGAAAAAATCCGGGAAACCAATCCTGACGCGCATGTGATCCTGACCGACCGGGGCAACTCCTTCGGCTACGGCGATCTGGTGGTGGATTTTCGTAACCTGCCGGAAATGCAATCATTCGGCGTTCCGGTGGTGATGGACTGTACGCATTCCCTGCAGCAGCCCAATCAAGGTAGTGGCGTGACGGGCGGGAAACCCCGGCTCATTGCAACCATCGCCAAAGCCGCCATCGCCGTAGGGACCGACGGGCTGTTCATCGAAACCCATTTTAACCCCGCCGAAGCTAAGTCCGACGGGGCCAATATGCTGCCTCTGGATCAGCTAGAAGCATTGCTGACGCAATTGGTGCGAATCAAAGAGGCTTTGAATGAGAAATGACTGATCACTTTGTCGTGGCTCCTACATCTCCTTCAACTCCCCCACCATCTTCGTCAAGGTTGATTTAGCATCCCCAAATAGCATCAGGCAGTTGGGATAGCCGAAGAGTTCATTCTCAATGCCCGCATAGCCGACGCCCATCGAGCGCTTGCTGACAATCACCGTGCGGGCTTTGTCGGCGTTCAGGATCGGCATCCCGTAGATGGGGCTGGCCGGGTTGGTTCGGGCGGCGGGGTTAACCACGTCATTGGCTCCAACTACCAGAACTACATCAGTGTTGCCGAAGTCGTCGTTGATTTCCTCCATCTCGATGAGTTTGTCGTAGGGGACGTTCGATTCCGCTAAGAGCACGTTCATGTGACCGGGCATCCGGCCCGCCACCGGGTGGATCGCGAAGCGGACATTGATTCCTTTTTTCTCCAAAAGATCCATCATCTCGCGGACCACGTGCTGCGCTTGCGCCACGGCCATGCCATAGCCCGGCACCACGATTACCGACGAAGCGGAATCGAAGATCATGGCGGCTTCCTCTACGCCCACTTCCTTTACGACCATCTCGGTACCGTCGCCGCCCGCTGCCGCGCCACCCGAGGTAGCCCCAAAGCCACCGAGCAACACGCTGATAAGCGAGCGGTTCATGGCTTTACACATGATTTGGGTCAGGATGATACCCGACGCGCCTACCAGCGCGCCCGTCACGATCAGGACGCTGTTGTTGAGGACAAAGCCCGTCGTACAGGCGGCCATACCGGAGTAAGAGTTGAGCAGCGAAATGACGACAGGCATATCCGCTCCGCCGATCGGAATCACTACCAAAATGCCCAGTACCAAAGCTACCGCGCCCATCACGAGCATGGCCGTGACCGAACTCGTGTTGATCGCGACAAGTACCCCGCAAGCTACGGCGACCAGCAGTAAGATAAGATTTACCAAATGCTGGCCCTGGAAAACGATGGCGTTGCCGCTCACTTTCCCGCTTAGTTTGCCATAGGCCGTCAGTGAACCCGTGAAGGTGATGCCGCCGATCAGTACCGAAAGCAGAATACTAATGATGGTAATCAGATCGGTGGACAGGTCGGGCTGCTCCACAGCGCGGGTCCAGTAGTCGGAAAAGGCAACGAACAGGGAGGCCGCGCCGCCGAAGCCGTTAAAAATGGCGACCATCTCAGGCATTTGTGTCATCTCGACGCGCCGCGCCCATACCAGGCCAATGGCCCCTCCGACGAGCATGCAGCTGAATGTTTCGATGGGCGTCAGTAGACCCGAATCCACCAGAGTAGCCAGCACCGCCAGCAGCATGGCGACAGCTGACAGGATATTACCCTGTCGAGCTTCCTGAGTTTTGTTAAGTTTCTTGATACCCACGATAAACATGATCGTGGCGATGAGGTAGGTAAGTTGGATAATGATGTTCATAAGGGCAGTCGGCTTTCGGCAGTCGGCTATTATTGAGGGTAAAATATATTGTCCAAAGCTTTTTGGGAGAAGGATCAGACTTTGAGAAGTCTTTTATCCAAAATCCAGTGTTCAGAATCTATTTCTTCTTCTTGAACATCTGTAACATCCGGTCAGTAACAGCATAGCCACCGACGACGTTGATCGTCGCCATGACCAGCGCTACCATGCCGAGGTACTTACTGATATCTCCTTCGCGCACGCACAAAATCGCCCCGACGATGGTGATGCCCGAAATGGCATTGGAGCCTGACATTAGTGGCGTGTGCAGGGTTGGTGGTACTTTCGCGATCAGCTCAAAACCGCAATAACTCGCCAACACGAGGATGTAGAGCAGGAAAATGAAATTTTCTAGGGACATAATGCTTTTGGTTTTTGGGTAAAACGGTTAATGGTTGAACGGCAAAAGGCAGTTAATGTAAAGTTGGGCGGAACAGAGGATGGCGATAGAACGCCGTTTAACGGTTTCACCCTTAACCCACGAAGGCAAATGGTTCACTTCCGGGCCAATATTTCTTTTGTAAACCCATGCACTAATTCACCATTGTGCGTGATAAGGCTACCCTGGGTGATTTCTTCTTCCATTTCCCACTTAAAGCCATCTTTGGTGGCCAGGTGGAGCAGGAGCGTAGAGATATTTTTGGCGTAGAGTTCGCTGGCGTTGACGGGTAGGAGCGAGGGCATATTGGCCTCGCCAATGATCGTTACGCCGTGTTTGACCACGGTCTTGCCGAATTCGCTCAGTTCGCAGTTGCCACCCGACTCCACGGCCATATCCACAATGACGGAACCCGTCTTCATGCTCTTGACCATGTCCTCGGTAATGAGAACGGGAGCTTTTTTGCCAATAACCAACGCCGTAGTGATAGCCAGGTCGGCTTCCTTGATGCGGTCTTTAATGAGCGCCTGCTGCTTTTCGAGGTAGTCGGCCGAAACCTCTTTGGCATAGCCGCCTTCCACTTTTACACCTTCGGCGCCTTCTACCTGCAGAAAACGCCCGCCCAGCGACTCGACCTGCTCTTTGGTTTCGGCCCGCACGTCGGTGGCTTCCACCACCGCGCCCAGCCGCTTGGCCGTGGCGATGGCCTGCAAGCCAGCTACACCCACGCCAAACACCAGCGTTCGCGCGGGCGTGATGGTGCCGGCGGCAGTCATCAGCAAAGGGAATATTTTGCCCAGCGCATTAGCGCCAAGAATTACGGCTTTGTAGCCCGCCAGATTGGCCTGGGAACTAAGCGCGTCCATTTTCTGGGCCCGCGAAATGCGCGGTACGGCATCCATTGAGAAGGCCGTGATTTTCTTTTTGTTCAATGCCGCCACAACCTCCGGAATGGTATAGGCGTAGAGATAAGAAATGACGATTGAGCCTTCTTTCATCGCGGCTACATCCTCCTCGGTGGGGGCGTTGACTTTCAGAATGACATCGGCATCGGCGAATGCAGCCTGGGCGGTGGGAGCGATGCCCGCCCCGGCATCGTGGTACTTCTCGTCGGAAAAGTAAGAAGCCTCACCTGCTCCAGTCTCAATCAGGCACGTGAAGCCGGCTTTTTGGAGGGACTTGACTACGTCGGGTGTAAGGGCAACGCGCCTTTCGAAAGGCTTGGTTTCTTTGGGAACAGCTATTTTCAAGGGTAGATACGGGGTTTTGTAAAAAGAGTCTGTCAATCGAGACGACAAATGTATAAGGAAGCACCTAATATTTCGCCGTAGTGATTCAGGATAGAAGGCGCAAAGGCACAAATATTACTGAATGGGGATCTGATTTATCTACTTTTTACAAAAATTAAGTCACATTCCCGATTGGGACAGGGAAGTAAAGTGAGCGAATCCGCCCTGAGGATGAAGTTTTGATAGAAGGGGGAATACACGTTGCCCTGAATGAAGCCGATCTGCTGCCCTTTGCGGGTAGAATCTACCCGATAAGCCTGGCTGCTGCGGTAATAGCTGGTTTCCTCTCCCATAGACGACATTTTGCCGTCGTTTTCAAACGTAAGGGTTTGCGGGTCGATTGCTTCGATCTTTTTGACGGTAAAGGAAGAATCGTTCGGCACGTTCTTCAATACGAGTTTCCAGGTACCAACCAGCGGCGGGTAAGCTACGCCCGGTGGGGCGTCTTCCCTGGCACAACTACCCAGGCCCATCATTACGGCGATCACGAATAAAAAAACGACAGTCTTTTGCATATGAAATTCGTTGAACCGCTTGACCTTTTCTGAGCTTGAAATGACTCCAAAATAAACAAGAATCCGCGAGTAAGCCAATTTAGCAGACGCCATCGGCCGGTTTTGAAAACTATACGGGTACTCAGGGGTTATTAGCAGTTTGGTAACAATTTGATAACACTAACGAATTAGCATCCCGCCTATTTTTGCGGCTCATCAACAAACAAACCTTAAATCAATAGAACCTATGAACAAACAATTACTAAAATTCTGTCTTTTTCTAATTCTACCCGCACTCCTGGGCTCCGGGCATATCTTCGGTCAAAGTATATCACTTACTACCTCCGGAACCGCCTATACTCAGGATTTTAACACGTTGTCGAATACGGCAAGTTCTACGACGAATGATCTTACTATTTCCGGATGGTTTCTGAGCGAGTCGGGAAGCAGCGTACGAAATAATGGCCAGTATGCTGTGGGTACTGGGAGTGATAACTCGGGCGATGTGTACAGTTTTGGAAGTACGGGTAGTACAGATCGGGCAATAGGAGGATTGCGAAGCGGATCTCTGGTCCCCGTTTTTGGGGCTTCCTTCACTAATAACACCGGGAGTACAATCGCTTCGATTGAAATTAGTTATACAGGAGAGGAGTGGCGGTTAGGAACGGCCAACCGCACCGACCAACTGAATTTTGAGTACAGCACTGATGCGACTAACCTGACTACGGGCAGTTGGACGGGCGTTTCGCAACTTAATTTCATAACACCTTTTACGGCTACTGCGGGAGTCAGAGATGGAAATATTAGTGAGAATAGAACAAATCTGTCAGGTACGATTACCGGATTGTCAATCGCCAATGGAGCTACTTTCTGGATTCGATTTACTGATACGGATGCGTCAGGCGCTGATGATGGGCTGGCTGTAGACGATTTCAGCTTGACGCCCAATGGCGCTGCCACGGCCCCCATCGTGGTGATCAACGAGATAGACTCCGATAGTCCGACAGAGCCCGTTAACGATGCGGCTGAGTTCATCGAACTTTACGACGGAGGGGTGGGCAATACCGACCTAAGCGGATTGGTGGTGGTGCTTTTCAACGGCAATGGCGATGTATCTTATGCCGCATACGATTTGGATGGCAAGACGACCAACGCCGATGGCTACTTCGTACTGGGCAATTCGGGGGTTCCCGGTGTGGATGCAGGGATCACTTTTTCGAGTAATACGCTACAAAACGGAGCGGATGCCGTGGCCCTGTACCGGGCTAATGCCAGTGATTTTCCAAACGGCACGTCGGTCACAGAGACGAATTTGCTGGACGCCATTGTTTACGATACAAACGATAGCGATGACAGCGGACTGATAGACGTGCTTACTCCCGGACAAGCCCAAATCAATGAAAATGGAGACGGTGATCCGACTATTCATTCACTGCAGCGAATCCCCAACGGCGCGGGCGGCCTGCGAAACACCAGTGCCTACCAGGCGCTTGCCCCAACTCCCAATGCAGCCAATGGGGTAATCGTAACGCCCCCCACCGAGCCCACCGCTCGATTCATTCATGTCATTCAGGGCAACGGTGCTACATCGCCTTTGACCAACACCGCGGTAACCATCGAAGGCGTCGTGACCCGGACGTTCACCGGTTCTACCCAACTCAATGGTTTCTATGTGCAGGAAGAAGACGCCGACGCTGACGCCGACCCTGCCACCTCGGAAGGTATTTTCGTGTATGATCCTGGTGCCAGACTAACTCCCTCCGTCGGGGATAAAGTGCAGGTGACAGGTACAGTCGCCGAGTTTACCAGCGGCTCCAGCAGCCTCACTCAGTTGGCCGACCTTACCAGCGCTTCTGTAATCAGCAGCGGAGCACCACTGCCCGCAGTGGTTACCGTGAAACTACCCGTCGCTAATGTCAGCGACCTCGAGCGTTATGAAGGTATGCTGGTGGAAGTAAGCGCGACCGAAGGCAATCTGGCCGTTACGGAGTACTTCCAACTGGGACGTTTCGGTCAGGTGGTACTTTCGGCCACGGGAGCCAGCAACGTGGCGGGCACGGATGCCCGTCTCGACCAATACACTCAGTTCAACGCACCAAGTACTGCTGGTTTTTCCGCTTATCTGGCGGAGGTTGCCAAACGGAAAATCATCCTCGACGATGGAAGTTCTGTGAGCAATCCAGATCCGATTATCTTTGGCCGCGGGGGGCAGCCACTGAGCGCAAACAATACGTTGCGCGGTGGCGACGAAGTGAGCAGCGTTACGGCTATCCTGGACGAGCGTTTCGAAGGGTACCGTTTACAAACTACCACGGGCGTTAACTTTATGCCCACAAATCAGCGTCCGGCCAACCCTCCGGCGGTAGGCGGCACGTTGCACGTAGGTAGTTTCAACCTGCTGAATTATTTTAATGGCAATGGAACGGGGGGCGGATTCCCGACTGCACGGGGCGCTAACACGCCAACCGAGTTTGCCCGGCAACGCGACAAGACGATCAAAGCCATTGTGGAATCGGGCGTGGATGTTTTTGCGCTTAACGAACTTGAAAATGATGGATACGGGGCCAACAGTGCCATTCAGGATCTGGTGAATGGAGTGAACGCTGCTACCGCACCGGGAACCTTTGCCATCATTGATCCAGGTACCAGCATTTCTACGGACGCAATCACAGTGGGCATAATTTACAAGCCCGCCAAGGTCACTCCCGTGGGTGCAGCCGCCACGCTGACTACCAGCGCTGCCTTCAACGCCACGGGACGTCAGCCACTGGCACAAACATTCAAGGAAAATGCCACGAATGCCGAATTTACGGTTGTAGCCAACCACTGGAAATCCAAAGGTTCCAGCGCGGGCGGTGCGGGCGATGCCGATATAAACGATGGCCAGGGTGCTTCAAACGGTACCCGCACCCGGCAGGCGCAGGATCTGGCCGCCTGGCTGGCGACCAACCCCACCGGAACCAGCGACGCTGACTACCTGGTGCTGGGCGACCTGAATGCCTACGCTGAAGAGGATCCGCTGACCGCGCTGGAAAATGCGGGTTACGTCAATCTGGTACCGAACACGACTTA
This sequence comes from Persicitalea jodogahamensis, assembly GCF_014651615.1. GTDB lineage: Bacteria > Bacteroidota > Bacteroidia > Cytophagales > Spirosomataceae > Persicitalea > Persicitalea jodogahamensis. Next base: position 237,583 of record NZ_BMXF01000002.1, read on the forward strand.
TTCTTACGTGTTCGACGGTTTCTTCGGTGCGCTCGACCATGCACTGGGTAGTCCTTCCATGGTATCGCAGGTTACGGGTGCCACCAAATGGCACATCAACGCCGACGAGCCTCTTGTGCTGGACTACAACACCGAGAACAAAACAGTTGGTCAGCAAAACAGCCTTTATAACCCAGATCAGTTCCGCACTTCTGACCATGACCCGGTCATCGTAGGCTTATCACTGACTGTACCAGTACCCGAGCTGGTGGTGAGTATCACTTCGTCTACGAACGTCCTATGCAACGGAGGAACTACGGGTAGTATCGAACTGACCGTGAGTGGTGGCAAGCCCACCTACAGCTTCTCGTGGTCTAACGGAGCTACAGTCGAGGATCTGAGCGGTCTGCCAGCGGGAAAGTACGTGGTAACCGTCACGGACCAGGCGGGCCAGGTGGCCAAAGACAGCGTGACCATTTCTCAACCAGCGGCTATTGCCGTCACACCGGTCGCTGATAAGTCGGTTATCCTGGGCTTTGGCAGCAATTGCACCGATATTTCGGCCAGTGCCACGGGTGGTACAGGAACGCTTAACTACCTCTGGCAACCCGGAAACCTTTCAGGCTCAACAGTACAGGTTTGCCCTACGGCCACAACTACCTATACGGTCACGGTTACCGATGCCAACAACTGTACGGCTACAGCTCAGGTGAAAGTGAACGTGAATGACGTGCGTTGCGGCAACAAGAACCAAAACGTGACGATCTGCTACTACGGCGTGACGCAGTGTGTGTCGGAAAAAATCGCCGAACGCTACCTGAAACTGGGCGCGACCATCGGTGGTTGCGGTAGCAATGCCCGCATCGGTGCCGAGGAGGTTTCTGCCGAGAAGCCATTTGCTCTTTCGGTGCAGGCCTATCCCAACCCTACGACCGGCGCGCTGACGCTTCGCATCCAAAGTGTGGTAGATGGACCAGCGGTACTCGATGTACTGGATATGGCCGGATTGCCCGTACAGCAACGCGTCGAAAATCTGGTCGAAGGAACAAATGAAATTTCGGTAGATCTGAATCGTCAAACCTCCGGAATTTATCTGATTCGCTGCCGCGACGCCGCAGGCCGTCAGGCAGTGGTGCGGGTGCATCGGCAGTAAAATGCTTTTTGATGAGTATGCAAAACGAGCTTCGGAATTTCTTCCGAAGCTCGTTTTTTTGATTCAGGCTAGACAGGTTTCAGCTTTGCCACTCGATCTCTACCCGCTTCCCGGTATTTGCCGCGTTTTTGATCGCCTCGATAATTCGCAGATCCTTCATTCCCTCCTCACCCGAAGCGCGTGGTTCGGTGTTGTCGAAAATACTTTGGGCAAAGGCATCCATTTGTCTGATTTGCTGAAAATCGGGAGTGGGAAAGCTTATCTTGCCCTCGCTCGAATCGCCCGTGGTACCTGTAGCGTTGAAAGCTGGCTGTAAACCAAACCAGCGGTAGCCCGTCGTGGCGTAGAGCCGATCGACGTAGGAAGTGTAGGTGGTAGTTGAGTTAGAGATTGCCCCGCCGGGAAATTCCATCTGGAACATCATCGTTTCGTAGATATCCTTGAAAATGGTCTTGTCGCGCACGTAGCCCTGCGCCGTTACGGCCACCGGGTCTTCTCCAATCACACGCCGGGCTCCCTGAATGGCATATACACCCAGATCCATGATCGCCCCGCCGCCCCCGAGTTTTTTGTTCAATCGCCAAACTGTCGGGTCGGCCATCGAAAAGCCCAGGCTGGTTTCCATCATCTTCACGGCACCGTACACTTTCTCTGTCCCCAGGCGGCGTACTTCCAGGTGATGCGGCTCGAAGTACAGGCGGTAACCCACCGAAAGTTTCACACCCGCCTCGCGACAGGCGTCAATCATGCGCTGGCATTCGTCTACCGTAATGGCCATCGGTTTCTCACAAATCACGTGCTTGCCGGCCTGCGCCGCGCGGATGGTGTATTCGGCGTGCATGGAATTAGGTAGCACCACGTACACGATGTCGATGTCCGTATTGTACTTGATCTGTTCGAAATTCTCGTAGTTGTAAATATTCTTGGCCGGAATGTCGTACTGCTTGGCCCAGGATTCCGCCTTGGCGGCTGTGCCCGTCACAATTCCCGCCAGGCGGCAATTCGTAGTATGCTGCAAAGCCGGAGCCAATTGCCGCGTACTGTAATTACCCAAACCTACCAGCGCAACGCCCAGCTTACGGGGAGGTGAAGTACTGGCCGTCGAAACTAACGGCGAGGAGGCTAGCAAGAGGCCAGCAGAATACCCTGCATGTGAAAGGAATTGTCGTCTCTTCATGGCATTGGAGCAAGGTTTGAAGGATCTCGGATGTGCTTTTATTAGCCGTAATAATCTTTATGGTTTACAGCCTCATCGCACACAAGATAAAAAACTCTCCTCAAACCTTCACCGCCTTCAATAATTCCCCAATCACCCGATCGGGTGTGATGCCTTCCGCCTCCGCCTTGAAATTGAGCGCGATGCGGTGACGCAGGATAGGATAGGCCAGCGCGTGGATGTCGTCTGGCACAACCGAGAAGCGGGCATTCAGCACGGCGTTGGCTTTGGCGCAAAGTACCAGCGCCTGTCCCGCGCGGGGGCCCGCACCCCAGTCGCACCACTGCCGCACGAAATCGGATGGACTTTCCAGCGGCCGCGTCGCGCGGACGAGGCGGTTAATGTAGGCGATCAGCTCGTCGCTGATGTGAACCTGTCGGGTCAGCGTTTGCAGGTCGAGGATGTCCTGGTCGGTCAGGATCGTTTGCAGCGTGGGACGAGCCGTTCCGGTGGTATTCTTCAATACGTCCAGTTCTTCCTGTTCGGAAGGGTAGTCCAGCTTTACGTACAGCAGAAAGCGGTCCAACTGGGCCTCGGGCAGCGGGTAAGTACCAGCCTGCTCGATGGGGTTTTGGGTGGCAATGATCAGGAACGGACGCGGCAGCGCGTAGTCGGTACCTGCATAGGTGACTTTACCTTCCTGCATCGCTTCCAGCAATGCGGCCTGGGTTTTGGGCGGGGTGCGGTTAATCTCGTCGGCCAGCACCACGTGGGCGAAGAGTGGTCCTTTATTGAATTTGAAAAACTTCCGTCCCGTTTCGTGGTCTTCTTCGAGTATTTCGGTACCGACGATATCACCCGGCATCAAATCGGGCGTGAACTGGACCCGCTTGAAACTCATGTCGAGCGTCTTGGCCAGGGTACTTACCATGAGGGTTTTGGCCAGACCGGGGACACCTTCCAGCAGGCAGTGTCCGCCCGCCAGCAGTGTGATGAGTATCTCAGTGACTGCCTCCTGTTGTCCAACGATGACTTTGGCAATTTCCTGCCGCAAGGCAGGTACTTTGGCGACTAGGTTTTTGAAGTGGGTTAAGTCCGGGGATGTGGAAGTCAATTTCGAATGAGTGATTGAGTGAATGATAGAATAGAAAATCGGTATTCTAAGAAACTACCGTTCCCAGCAGCTTCGCGATTTCTTTTTCGATGGCCTTGTGCCTCATAAATTTTTCCAGCAAAACATTGGTTTCGGCTTCATCTTTAACTTTCGCCAACCCATCGTGTATTTCTTTCATAATGATCTCGTTGTAGCCTTTTTTGAGCCGAAGAATATTGGTAAAAGCCAGGTCGGGTAGTTTGTCCAGTTCCGTCGGGACGATGATCTCGTACTTTTCCTTCCACTGCTCGCTCAGGTGGTAGCGACTCGTGACCAGGTCGATGGCTTCGCTCTTGATATCAGGGTCAGGATGATTTAGGAAATAATCCGTGTCAGGAATTTCGCCGCGCGAGAAACCCTCGCGGAACACGGTCAGCAAATGCTGGTACATGGGATGGTGAAATTCCACGCCCGACAGTTCGCTAAGCATGTAGTGGCACAACGACACTCTGGGTTCCAGTTCCTCACGCCCAAAATTGACTAAAAGCCGGATGCACTCCTGCTCGTGCTGCGTCACCGGATCATGCCTAGTCAGCTCGACGGGAGCTTGCACTGGTTCTGCTGGACCGGACTCCTCTCTTACGGCCAGGTCGCCGAGCCCATCGGGAAGGCGGGTTTGCGCCTGTCGATCCTGCGTCCGTGCTTTGGCCGCCTGCTCTTTCCTGATGGTTTTGTTCCCCTCCGAAATGAGTGTCTGCTCATCCACGCCCAATCGCTCGGCGGTACGTCGAAAAAATATTTGCCGTTTGATCGGGTCGGGAATCTTGACGATGCTGCCTACTACGTCGGTAATCACGGCGGCTCTGCGGAAGGGATCGTCGCCCGCGTCTTCCAGCAGCGTTTCGGCTTTGAAACTAATGAAGTCTCTGGCGGAGGATTGAATGTACTTCTTGAATTCTTCGGCTCCTACCCGCTGCACGTAGCTGTCGGGATCTTCCCCGTTCGGAAATGTCACGACGCTGACGTTGAGTCCTTCTTCCAGCACCAAATCCAGGCCACGCAGAGCGGCCTTGATGCCTGCCGGGTCGCCATCGTACAGGATCGTGACATTGGGTGTGAAGCGACCGATCAGCCGGATTTGCTCCACCGTCAGTGAAGTACCCGACGAAGCCACCACATTCTCGACACCCGCTTGGTGCAGCGATACTACGTCGGTATAGCCTTCCACCAGATAGCAAACGTCAAGTTGGCGAATGGTGTTTTTGGCCTGATAGATACCGTACAGAACGTCACTCTTGTGGTAGACGTCCGTTTCAGGGGAGTTGACGTACTTCGGTTGATGACCCTTGGCATTGGGATCAGTTTTGAGAATCCTGGCCCCGAAAGCAATGACTTTCCCGGCCACATTGTGAATCGGGAAAATCACGCGGCCGCGGAAGCGGTCGTAGCCGCCCGTAGAATTACCTTCCCGACGGATCATCAGCCCGGCTTTTTCGAGCAAATCGGCGTTATATCCCTTGGTCAACGCTTCCTGCGTGAGGGCATCCCAGGCTTCGGGACTGTACCCCAGCTCAAACTTCGTCCGAATTGTCTCATTAAAGCCACGCTCTTTCAGGTAGCTGAGGGCGATCGACTGACCTTCTTCGGTTTCAGTAAGTTGTTTTTGAAAATAATTCTTGGCAAAATTCAGGACAATGTACAGGCTTTCGCGCTCGTTTTGCCGCTGCTCCTGCTCGTCGGTAAGCTTCTCTTCCTCAACTTCGATGCTGTACTTCTGGGCCAGATGTTTGAGCGCCTCCCCGTAGCCGATGCCATCGATATCCATCACAAACTTGATGGAATCTCCCGCCGCTCCGCAGCCGAAGCACTTGAAAATCTGCCGCGCCGGATTGACGTTGAAGGAAGGCGTCTTCTCGTTATGGAACGGGCAGCAGGCTGTGTAGTTGGAGCCGCGTTTTTTCAGCGAAACGTAGTCGCCCACTACCTCTACAATGTCAGTGGCCTGCTTGATTCTATCGACCGTTTCGGGGTTTATCATGGCTTTGGGGCGGTTCGCTGGGACACACTGGGTTCATCATCAGTACCTGGTTCATCTTCAATCCAGTTTTCCAATTTTATGTCTTTCAAATTAATGAAATCTCGCGTATTCCTGGTAACCACCGTTAAATCACGGATAATTGCCGTGGAGCCAATCAACAAATCGAATTCGCCAACCACTTTTCCAGCCTTTTTCAATGAAGCCTTCTGAGAAGCATACTCATGAAAGCATTCTCCAATCAGCAGAATACGCCCTTCAAATGCCTCATGCAACTGATTTACTTTTTCAAGATTCTTGGTTCGGTGTTCATCCGAACTATTTGCGACTCCATAAAGAAGTTCGGCAATGGTGATTTCTGAAAGAAAACAAGACGATAAACCGACTTGGTTAATCTTTTCCCGTAATCTATACTGCCCCTTCAAATAATGAACACAAATATTGGTATCCAGAAGGTAGTTTTTCATAACTCCACATCGCGCATTGAGTCATGCCGACTATTGTGAATTTCTGCGGCCAATTCATCACCGGTCTTTTCTCCTTCCCAACTTCCAAAGAGACTGTCAAACACAATTTTTTGCTTAGCGGTCACTTTCCCGTCATGGCGTTCGAAGGTGGGTAGTCTAAGCCGCCGGGCGAGACCCTTAATCAATTCAAGGTCGTTTTCGTTTTCTATACTGATGGTGATTTCGTGCATCTTTTTGTTGTTTTTTATTGAAAACTCAGACCCGATATTTTCAAATACTGTCTCTACCAAATTTAAAAACTATTTATCAACTGCCATTCCATTTACGTAGAAATTCCGGTCGATTGTCAGCGCGACTTTGCCGTTGGTTTTCATGGTTTTCCAGGTAGTGGCCGGATAAATAAATTGTGCTTTGCCATCCGCAAGGCTGACCTTCACAGGCATATCGAAGCCATCAACAACATTCGTCCAACGGTACTTTAAGTCTTTTCCTGATAAAGAATATTCTAGTTTGGGAATTCTGATATCACGCAGGTACTGATCGAAAACCTTGCTCAAATCACGGCCTGCCTGTTTGCTAATATACTTTTCGATTTCGGAACCATCCACGGTTTTGTGGTAAAACGTTTCATTGAGCCCGCGCAGGATTTGCCGCCATTTTTCGTCGTCGTTCACAATCTGCCTGATCGTGTGCAGCATATTCCCTCCCTTGTAGTACATGTCGCCCGAACCCTCTTGATTGACCCCGTAGACTCCCACGATCGGACTTTCATTTTTGATGAGCCTGCGCGTGCCGATGACGTAGTCCGCCCCGGCTTGCTGGCCATAGTAGTATTCTGTAAAGAGATTTTCGGAGTAGTTGGTGAAGCTTTCGTGGACCCACATATCGGCCACATCTTTGTAGGTGATGTTATTGGCAAACCACTCGTGACCGCTTTCGTGAATGATGATAAAGTCCCATTTCAGGCCCCAGCCCGTGCCGGACAAGTCTTTGCCCCGGTAGCCGTTCATAAAGCCATTGCCGTAAGTGACCGAGCTTTGGTGTTCCATGCCGAGGTAGGGTACTTGCACCAGCTTGTAGCCATCTTCGTAAAAAGGATACGGCCCGAACCAGTATTCGAAGGCTTTCAACATGCGTGGCACGTCTTTAAATTGCTCTTTCGCCCTTTCCAAATCGGCGGGCAGCACGTAGTAGCTGAGGTCGAGTTTGCCTTTTTCACCATCGTAGGTTTCCTGCCAACTTACGTAGTCGGCCACGTTCATGTTCACACCGTAGTTGTTGATAGGATTATCCACAAACCAGTCGAAAGTACGGGTGCCATCCTCGTTATCGGTGACGCGTCGCAGCCGCCCGTTCGAAACATCCATGAGCGGCTTGGGAACGCGGATGCTGATGAGCATGCTGTCGGTTTCGTCGTACATGTGATCCTTGCAGGGCCACCACACGCTGCTGCCCAGGCCCTGACAACTCGTCGCCACGAACGGCTGCCCCTGATTATCGCGTACCCACTGCACGCCGCCCTCCCAGGGGGGATTGGTGGCGATTTTGGGTTTTCCCGAATAAGAAACCTTGATTGATTCCGCCTGACCCGGTTTTTGCTTTTTTTGCAAAGAGATAAAATAAGCATTGCCATCGCGACGAAACTTCAATGCCTGACCATCCTGCGTAACTTTGGATATGGCCAAAGGCGGCTGCAGGTCAATTTGCATGATTTGGTAGGGTTTCAACACTTTGTAGAACACCGTGTTACTACCGTCGATGCTGCTGTCCGCCGGATGGGCGGCGATGTCGAGGTGGTAGTAGGTCAAATCCCACCAGGCCCGCTCGGGCGTAATGGCCCCGCGCAGAGTATCCTGATGCGTGAAAGTCTGGGCGTGGAGCAACGGGCAGACGGCTAAGAGAAAGAATAATGGGAGGTATCTTGGCATATTTTTTAACTTTCTATCAACTCTCGAATCTTATCCAGAAAAATTTGAACCTTGTCAAATAAAGGAAAAATGTCTTCCCCGGAAAAGTCTATGAAATCATCGTAATCGCTTTCGTGACGTCTGCTCATTAGATTTGAATACAAACTACCGGCTTCTTTCTGTAGAATTCCTGTCTTGATGTAATTTTTGAAAAATGCAGTTCGCACTCCATTGTGGGTCGAAGCTGAAATGTCGTCTTTTGACAAAAGCGCAGTTACCGCGTAGAAGCAACTGTAATAGAGCCGACTGGCCGCGCCACTCCAAAATTCGTTTTCGCCCAATGCTTTTGCCTCTTGCAAAGTCGTCGATGACTTTTTGAGGCGATAACGAATTAAATCCTCTTTTTCATAACTCATAGTTCAACCCCGTCTCTGGAAATGTTCTTATAAAGCGGAGTGATTTGGTAGTCGTGCCATTTTTCCTGCGAAAAAATAAGGGAACTGATCACTTGTTCGGCCTCCAGTTCGGCATCGAGAAGTCGGTCTCTGATGAGTTGCTTGGTGTGTTTGTCCGTTTGGTAGGAGGTCAGGATAAGGAAGTCCCAGTCGGAAGAAAGACGACTATCTCCTCGCGCTCTGGACCCAAACAAAATCACCCGGGCTTCCGGGTCAATCGCTTTGACCGTTTCCTTAACCTTATGTCTTAAATCAATAGTTTTCATAAGTGCCTATCGATGGGTAAATTACAACTCATCGCCCGGTATGTCCATTCATTTTCCTCCAAAAGCTGATGCCCCTCCGGTGTTGTCGGCCAAATACACTAAGCTTGATTGGATAGGTGGAAATTGGGAGCCGCCGACGCTTTCAATTTTGCCGGAAAATGTCCCAATTTACTGAAAAAGTAGGTCTCACTTTACCATGAGCTTAAAAATCTGAATGTGCCTGCCTTGGGGAGTACTTACGTAACGATTATAAACCAGGCAATCGCCTTTATTTGACCAGATGACCCCATTGATAGGGCCATTGCCGTCCGTCGAGCGTGGGGTTAGACGGTGCGGTTGGCCGTCGCGCAAATCGGTGATGAAAATGGAGTTGTCGGCCGCGTAGGACACGGAATTGCCGTCCGGACTGAAATTAAAAGGAGTTTGGATAGAAAAGGGCTGGTTGGTCAATTGCTTCGTCGGCCCGCCATTGGGCGATACGCCAAAAATCTGGATCAGACCGGCTGAATCCTGGGCCAGAAACCCGATCAAAGTACCATCGGGTGTGGTGCGCAGCCAGTGTCGCGGCCCTTCGATGCCGCGTTCCGAAAACGTGATTCGGCGCTGCAAAACGCCCGCCGGGGGATTGGGGCGGGTTGCAGAAGTACCTGCCAAAGGCTGGCCTGGCAGAGGTTTGGGCAGCCCCTCGGGAATGTCCACTACAAACACCTCCGTTATCGTTTGTCCGGCATTGTTGCGTACATTTCCCTGAAAAGCGATGGCCCGCCGCTGCCGACTACCGTCCGGCTTTTGGTAGCCATCCTGCCCAACCCAGGTTTCGTCGAAGGCCCGGTCGATTTCGTCGCTGCCGGGCCGGGGCGACTGCGTGACCTGCGTAACTACGAACGAAAATCCCTCCCCGCTGAATTCGTTTTCATTGTTCCCGCCTGGCACCGTCACACCGACCCCCGGTATCATCACGCCAACCGTGCGCAGATCCGCCACGCTCGGATTAGCGGCCGCCAGCCGTTCCATTACCGCGTCGTTATAGGTGAAGCTGATGCGTTCGCCGTTGCCGCTCCACTGGTGGGCGTGGGTGCCTCCCCGCAGTGCCCCCGGCGTGAAAGGCGGGGAAATGTCCCTGGCATCCATGAATATTGGTTTTTGGGGTTGGTCGATGTCGATGGCTACGCCCGTCCGGCGGGTCATGGCGTAAGGTAGTTGGGCATCCGCATTGCGCAATCCGTGCAGGAAAAGTACCCTCGGGCGCACGGGTGAAAAAGTGGCCGCCCCCACACCAGGACCATTTTCAGTTTGATTTTTGGTCTGATAAATCAACCGGTCTTCTCCGGTTTGCAGGTTCAATATCCTGATGCAGCAGGTCTGTCCCAGTTCGGTGTCATTATTGCGCGTATCGTATACTACCCACTGATCGTCGGGCGAAAAGACCTGCGTGTTGTTGAGCGTATGGCCGTTTGCGCTGTGGGTAAGCTGCGTTTCGGGGGGCATGGGTAGTTCTGTGTCGGTGAACTGACGGGTAGTGAAAGCCAGTCCGCTGAACAGCAATAGGATTAAAGTGGAAAACGGTACAAACAGCATTTTCAAGGTAGTCAAACGGCCAGCCGGGATACCGGGACGACGGCCAATTCATCCGAAAGTCGTGCCGCTGCCGCCAGCAAATCGTCCATGGCATCGGTCACCGCCGGCGTAAGCGGCTCCACCTGCCGCCGGGTGTAAAGCGACATGGGCAGCCCGCGCTTTTGTAAACTGTATTTGGCCAGAGTCGGGTAGGCAGTATGGGCCAAATCCATGCAATCGTCGAAGAACTGCTGTACTTTGGCCACTTCTTCCTGTCGTTCGGTATTACCATAATTGTCACAAAGCCAAACGACGAGTTCCGGGAAGTGATTGCCCTGAATGCAGGATAGGCCAGCCGCTCCGGCTTTCAGCGACGAAACGGCATTGACCATATAGGCATCGTACAGGCCGAACTGGTAGCCTTCGGCTACTTTCAGGCGGCGAGCCACTTCCTCCGCGTCCAGACAGGTGTCTTTGTGGTACACAATTCGCCCCGTGGGTAGCAAGTAGGCCAGCATTTTGCTGTCGATGAGGCGCTTGTAGGGGACAGGGCATTCGTAAAATCCTAGCGGAACACCGTCCGTCAGATCCAGTAGCTGATGCATGCGTTCCATAAATACCTCGTCGCTCTCGTCGGGTTTTGCCAGCAGACTTGTGATGACGATGACCGCCTGCACACCGGTATCATGAATACGCTTGATGAAGTCTGCCTGTTCGGCCAGCGGGCCGCCAAAAGTACCCGTAGCTACAACGGGAACCCGGCCTGCTGCCGTTTCAACTACCCGGCGGGTCACCGCTAAGCGTTCCTCTTCGGTCAGTTCGTACATTTCGCTGGACAGACAGTTGGCAAACAGTCCGGCGGCGCCCGCTTCCAGATAAAATTCCGTCAGTTGGGACAGACAATCGTAATCGACCTGACCGGATTCCAGAAATGGCGTGATCATCACGGGTATAAAACCACGGGGTAAAGAGTTGATAGAATTAGAGGATGGATTCATTTTTAGAATAGTTCTTTTTTGAAAGATTAGGATCGTACAGCAAGCCCAAGGAAATGGTACTTTGGTGCCTGACTGATGATAGTACGGAGAATGACAGATTTCGGGCAATCGGGGGTGTCCAGGTCAGAAGCAAAAGGAAAGTTCGTTTTTACTCCACCTATTGGTACTTTTTACTTACTTTTAAATCAAAAGGCTATTCTTTCTTAGCTAACTATTGAATTCCCCGATGACTAAATTTTTTTATATGAAACGTACATTTTTCCTGTTAATCGCCGGTCTTTTTGCTTTACTCACAACCCCGAGCGGGGCGACTTCTCCCGCCAAAAATCAAAAAGGGGAACGCCTGGCTGCCCTTCCGCGCATCGCCATCGCCGGGCTGGCGATCGAGTCAAGTACCTTTTCTCCGGCGCTTACCCAGGAAGAAGCCTTTCACGCCAAATACGGAACCGAGGTTTTTTCTTCTTACCCGTTTTTATCGGCTGGCTCATCCATTCGGCAAAGGGCGACCTGGTTTCCGACGGTGGTGGGAAAAGCCATTCCCGGTGGAGCCGTAACCCGGGAAGCGTACGAATCGCTCGTTAAAAAAACACTTGAATCTCTCGCCAAGAATGGCCCGTACGACGGACTTTTCTTCGATATTCACGGGGCCATGAGCGTCGTGGGGCTGGATGATCCCGAAGGAGATTTTATTGTTAGAATCCGGGAAGTACTGGGCAAGAAAGTCATTATTTCCACCTCAATGGACCTGCACGGAAATGTATCGTGGCGGCTGGCCGAAAACACGGATTTGATTACCTGCTACCGCATGGCTCCCCACGAGGATGCCATGGAAACCAAGCAACGGGCCGTGGAAAACCTGCTGGCAAGAATCGAAAGTGGCAAAGGTAAGCCCGCCTACAAAGCCTGGATTCCGGTACCGATCCTGTTGCCGGGCGAAAAAACGAGTACCCGAATCGAGCCCGCCAAAAGTATTTATGAGGCAGTAGCCCCCGCTACCGAGCAAGCAGGAATACTCGATGCGGCGATTTGGGTAGGCTACGCCTGGGCCGACGAGCCGCGCAACCACGCCGTGGTGATGGTGACGGGCGACGACAAAGCGAAAGTAACGCAGACCGCCGAGCGGCTGGCGAAGAGTTTCTGGGATGCCCGCAAAAATTTCGTATTCGTGGCGCCCACGGGTACTTTGCAGGAAAGCCTCGACAAAGCCGTGGCGAGCGACAAGCATCCCTTTTTGATTAGTGATTCCGGCGATAATCCTACCGCCGGGGGAGCGGGCGATGTCACCTGGACGCTGAAAGAAATTCTGGCTCGCCCCGAATTTAAAACGCAAGACGGCCCTTCCCTCATTTACGCCTCCATTCCCGGTCCTGAATTGGTTGAAAAGGCTATCGCTGCTGGCGTGGGTGGAAAAGTGGACGGTACTGCCGGGGCCAAAGTAGATGCCCGCTACGCGCCTCCGGTACGAATCGCAGGCGTTGTGGAGTCGATTGAATCAGGTGACGTCAACGCAGAAGTCGAGGTAGTTGTAAGGGTTGGGAGCGTGCATGTAATTGTCACGAAAAAACGCAAGCCGTACCATCTGGAATCTGACTTTACAAGGCTGGGACTCGATCCCCGGAAAGCCGACATCGTGGTCGTAAAAATCGGGTATCTGGTGCCAGAACTATACGATATGCGGGCCGACTGGATTCTGGCGCTCACACCTGGCGGCGTGGATCAGGATCTGGAACGGCTCGACTACAAGCGTATCAAACGCCCAATGTTTCCGCTGGATAAAGACATGAAAGAGCCTGACCTGAAAGCCAAACTGGTACCTTCGTCGGATACGCTTTGATCTCGTAGATCATTTTTCAACCTCCTGTATCCGATATGATTGAATCAGGGGCTTATTTTCCGGAGAAAGCGTAAGCGTTACCGCCAGATCGGCCTTTTCTCCTTCGAGGATATAAGTACCCCGCAACTGGTTTTCGGGGACGATTGCTTTCACTTGTGTTATTCTTCCGGCTTTTTCAAAAAGAGCTTTGGTTTCCTTTGTCACGGCATCGATTGAATAATCATCGAAAAAATTATCGGCAAATAGTCCGGTGCTTTCGGCATTTTTAAAGTCGGGCAGGAGTTGGGTAAGTTCTTTTTGCCGCTGCACCAAAATTGCAGAGGCGGGTAGTTGGCGGGGTTTCAATCCGGCCTTCACGATGAGCGTATCAAGTACCTGCAAATTGATGGGCGTCATGGGCGCGTAGGTACGATTGGCAAACGAAACAATGCCGATGCCGTACTCGGGCAAAAATCGCCAGTTGCTGCCAAAGCCCGGCAAACCACCGCTATGGCCCACGTACTCGCGCCCCTCACAGTCGCGCAGCCAGCCCAATCCGTAGCAGTAGGCCGACACGATACCACAGTGACGACCACTCGGGTAAGTGAAATCCGGATTCATTCCGCTGATGTTCCAGGGATGGTGCATTTCCCGTAGCGAACTCCGTTGCAGCGGACCGTTATCCGTTTCGTCGCGGGGCGGCCAGGCAGCCATGTGGAAGGCCATGTATTTTGCGTAGTCTTCGATGGAGGAAATCAAACCGCCCATGGCGCCATAGGCCCCGTCGTGGAGCAAAGGTACGGATGTCCAGGTACCCTCGTTCCATTGGTAACCCAGGGCCAGTTGGGCTGCAGGTACTTCGGAATACTCCCATTTCGAGTGGGTCATACCCAAAGGCAGCAGAATGTTCTCGGTGATGTATTGCTGATAGGACTTCCCGGATACTTTTTCGATGATGTACCCCAGCAACGTCACGCCCAGATTGCTGTATTCATAGGTTACGCCCGGCGCGTTGGAAAACGACACTTGACTTTTGATCAACGTCAGTAATTCCTGATTGGTCGCATCCAGCTGGCGGTCACCCCAGGGATTGTCTTCCGGAAAACCCGCCGCGTGGGTCATCAGGTGGCGCAAAGTAATGGGCGGCGAATCGGTAGTGAGTAGTTTGAGACTTTTCATTTCCGGGATGTAGGTGTCGGCCCGGTCGTCGAGGCTGAGCTTGCCCGCATCCCGAAGTTGCAGGATCGCCATCGTCGTGAAACTCTTGCTCATGGACGCTACCCGAAACAGGGATTGGGTAGTTGCGGGCGTTTTTTTATCCACGTTCGCAACACCTTTGCTATTCGTATGTACCAGTTTTCCGTCGACAACCAGCCCGTAGGTATAGCCCGGAAAATGGTTTTTATCACCATACTCTTCAAAAAGCTGGTCAATTACCGGGAATAATGCCTCAATCTTGTTTATACGGGCTTCATCCGTAAAAACGGGTGGCTGATACGACTGCGCGCGGGCGGGCGCAACGAGGGCGGTACTTCCAAGCAAGACAAGTGACAGTATTAGGTTTTTCACAATGGAGGGAGGGTAGGTTTCTGCTTTCGAATATAGCGAGAGATGCCGTAAGTACATTCACTACTCTTCTTCTTTTAATTCATTCAGAAACGATTGAGCTTCCTGCAAACGCTCATTGGGAAATTTCCTCAGAAAAAATACAATAATCAAGGCAATGACCACGCTTCCCAGCGTACTGTATATCAGCCAGTCGCTGTGCCGATAAAGATCGTAATGGGCTAGTGCGTTGGCCATTACGATCATAAACGGGGCAAAAAACAGCGGGATCACCACCAGTAAAAGGTTTGTTTCCAGGAGTTCCAGGTACCGCAACCGGGCCACTTTCAATTGGGTTTTTACCACCGGGTGCCCAGCCCGGATCCCGTAGTAGAGTGAGAGCTGGTAGCCACTGAAAAGGACACTGGCAATAGTCAACGCAAACAGCAAAAATCCCGGCAGGAAAAATTTTATTTCCGTAAAGGTATCCATCACGTATCGGCCAATAAACGTAAGAAAAGCCAGATTCACGGCCAGCTCAAAGTATGCGGTCCATTTGATTCCGGCGAGGCGAGTCCTGACCTTCTGCACCCCCACCTCCTTCAATAGTTTTTTCTTTATTTCGATTTGGGTAGTAAGCTCCTGATCGGTCGTGTTCCATAACGTGGCTAATTCCTGAAATTCCATTTTCGTAAATTTTAAGTGGTAACAATTGATTTTAGATGCTCCTTGATTCGATACAATTTGGTGGAGACGTTGGTTGGCGATATCCCCATTATGTCCGCGATTTCGGTGTTCCTGCAGCCTTCCAGGCTCAGGATAATCAGTGCCTTGTCCAGCGGCCTGAGTTGGTCAATGATCCGGTAGAGTTGTTCAAGCCGTTCGTCCATCGCCGGGTTGCTCCATTCCAGAATATCGCGCTGCTGCTGGTAGTACTCCTCTCTCCGCTTCCGGGCGGTTTCTTTTCGGAGGTACGAAATAGATACGTTCAGGGCGATGCGGTACGTCCAGGTTGAGAGCGCCGAAGTACCATCGTACTTTGGAAAAGCCCTCCACAAGTGCAGAATGATTTCCTGAATCAAATCCTTCCGATCTTCATAATCCGAACAGTAGGCACCCGCCACTTTGACAATGAGTTTTTTATACCCTTCGAGGTAGGTTCCAAATTGTTCGTGTTCTGCTGTGTCTTCCAACGTATAAGTAAGTATCGTTTCAAGTACGTTTTTGCCCTATTATTCGCAGCCGAATCTAATCTGTCACAGGAATGGGAGATTTTTTTTGAAGAAAATAGGAAACAAATGGAAGACCCCAAAAGCAGTCTCTATTTGGAAAGTGTACCAGAGTCCCGATTTGCAGTTCGCGAATTACGTATCGGGCATGACCCACTTATCGAGCCTGGCCCACTTGAAGTATTCTGGTTTAAAATCAAAAAAAAACGCCCCGCCGGTTTTCTGGCGGGGCGTTTTTTTTCAGAATTGAAGCCTACTTAGCCGGGTCGGCGGGCGTGCTTGTGTTGTTATTGCGCTCCGCGAGGGGGTAAGGATAAAAATCGCGGGTGCGCTCGCTGGCCGGACGGCCAAAACGGCGGCTGTCCTCAATCCGAAGCCCCGAAAGGAAAAGCTCGATGGAACGCTGACGGTAGATTTCGGTCAGTATCGCTGCCTGTGTCATGGGACCAGAGTAAGGGGGCAAGTTGGCCCCGATACCCCAGACGTCCGTTTGCTTGGTAAGTACTTTATTCAGTTCAGTGACGGCTTCGTTAAGACTACCCTGCCGGGCTTTGGCTTCGGCCTTGATCAGCAGCATTTCGCCGGGAAGGTACACGGGTACTGCCGCGCTGCTGGCGGTAAAGAAGCTGGCGCGTCCGGCATTGAGGCCCGTTGTCATGTTGTAGTAAAACGCCCGGCGTCCGTCGTTGGCGGGCGGTGCCAGACTGGCGGGTAAACCGAAATCGGCGACGGGCTCGGCCACGTTGCGGTTGCTGAAGCTGGTCTCGAACAACGGATTGCGTGACACATCATCAAAAAGGAACGCTGATTTTTTGGTCAGGTCTACCTGATTGGCCGCATTATACGCCGCATCGTAGTTGCCCAGCATCAGGTTGTAGCGCGCCTGCAAAGCCAGCAGCGAATTTTTGATGTCAATCCCACCCACGGTGCTGGTCGCGTTGATGGCCGCGGCCGTGAGACCGGCCCCAATGGAAGCAAGTGCTTCCTTGAGCACATCTTCCCGACTGGAAAAGGTAGCATTCTCACCCACCGCGATGGGGGCTTTTTCCCAGAAAGTAGCCAGAGTACCCAGGGCCAGTGCCCGGTAAAAATGAGTATTGGCCAGAATCTGAGCGTTTACCGACGGGTCTTTGGCGGCGGCAATGTTGGCCAGAATAATGTCCGCATTGGACTTCACGATATTGCTCTTATTCCAGAGGTTGGTCACCAGGGAGTTGTTGCCCTGCACGGCCGTGGTACCCGTCTGTAAGTTAGCCTCGTCGGTGTTTCCTACGTTCAGGTTGATGAGTTCCTTGGTAGTGAGTCCGTTGGCGGTCAGTCCACTGTACATGGCTCCGGCCCGCGAAATGGTGTATTGCTGCTGCAGACCGTTGACCATCGCCAGCAGACCATTCTGGTCGTTGACTACCTGTCCCTGACTGGCTGAGCCTGGATTGAGGTACTCCTGCTCGCAGGACGACATACCCAATGAAAGGGCCAGCCCTATGCTGTATATGAGTTTTCTTTTCATTTTCTTGAAATATCTTATGGGAAATTCCCGGTTCTTACTGATGTATGACTTGATGACGTTTGTTGCGATTAGAACGAAAGCGTCCATTGTACCTGATAGCTGCGGGGGATGGGTACATTGCCAAAATCCACCCCACGCATCAGGTCGCTGTTGCCACCCGCGTTGGTTTCGGGATCGTAGCCCCGGTAGTGATCCCAGGAGTACAGGTTACGGCCAATCAGCGAAAGGGCCGAAGAGTTGATTCCCAGGAATTTGGGCAGCTGATAAGTCAGAGCCAGTTCGCGCAGTTTTACGTAAGAGCCATTGTCGATCCGCCATTCTTCGATCAGGTAGTTGGCAAAAATATAGCCTCGGGGCAGCTCGCCTTTCAATTCTTTTTCGGCTATTTCCCCAACTCCCACTCCCTGACGGGTACGGAAGTCGGCATTGAACACATCGACACCCTGTACGGCATCCAGCAGGAAGCGGAAACCAAAACGCTTGTAATTCAGCTGGCTGACAAACGAACCCGTCCATTTGGGATTAGGATTGCCAATGATGCCGTTCACGAAGCCACCGGTAGGCTGTCCTTCTGAGGTGCGCTTGGGTTCAAAGGTCGCCCCGGTTTGGGTACCCTGCTCGCGCTGGGGAAAGCCCTGCGAATTCAGAATCAGGTCGCCCTGCTCGTTGCGGGCGTAGGGAACGCCGTAGAAGAGCGACGCGGGCTGTCCCTCTACCAGAAACACGGGCGCACCGGCCACGTTGTTGACGGCCACCAGCGGCGTACCCAGCTTTTCGATCTTGTTGCTGTTGCGGTTGAAAAGTACCGTGACATCCCAGCTGAGATCCTTGGTGCGGACCGGAGTAGCGTTCAGGCCGATTTCGATACCTTTATTTGACATTTCCCCGGTGTTATTCACGATGCTCGTGCCACCCGCCGAAGCGGCAAGTACCCGGTTGACAACGAGGTCGGTTATTTGCTGTTGATAAGCCGAGAAAGTCAGACCGATTTTATCGTTCAGGAATGAAGCATCCGCGCCAAATTCCAGCTCCTTCATTCGTTCGGGACGCACCGCGGGGTTAGCCAGCTGCGGGCTCGGAACGATGGTGTTTTTTCCGAGGTAAGCCACCGGATTGTACTGCCAGAAACGGTCGTAAGAACCGATACCCGTCAGGTTACCGGCCTGTCCGTAGGAGCCACGTAGTTTGAGGGTACTGACCACCTTACCGATGCTACCATTTTTCCAGCCTTCCAGGTCAGAGGCCACAAAACTGGCTGAAACCTTGGGGTAGTACTGGTTGGATTCGGAAGCCGAAAACTTGGAGCTGCGGTCGCGCCGGATGGCCCCGGTCAGGAAGGCGATATTCCGGAATCCGAGAGTTGCCTGCACAAATTGTCCGTTCAAGCTGTACCGATCCAAACCGTAACCCGCCGAGATCGTGGAGCCGCCGTTGAGCGTTTCGATGAAGGGCGCCAGAGACTCGCCGCTGGCCCGCAATAGGTTGGAGCTGCTGTACTGGTAGCTGGCACCGGCCAGAAGGTTCAATTTAAGCTCCGGCGCCAGATCCTTCTCATAGCCGACGTTCAGGTCCATGTTGTAGAAAGTAGCTGCATTGGTAACCGTCGAGGCAAATCCGAAGGGGTAGCGCTCCAGCGGCAAGCCGGCTGCCGCCTGATACGGGTAGGGCGGAATCAGGTTTCTACCTACCTGCGAGTAGGTATCCACACCCAGGATGGCATCTACGGTCAGGCCTTTGAGGGGCGTGAGATTCAGCTGTACATCGTTGATGGTCCGGTTGACGGTCGCGCTGAACTGCATGGCCTCCACGGTAGTCAGCGGATTCACGCGGGTAGGTTCTACGGCCAGCAGGCTGCCGTTGGCATCGCGCTTGGTAATGTCGTAGATATTGTTGGTGATATTGATAGAGTTGATCGGGCTGTAGAATACGTTTCCGTTGGCCTTCTCATTGGATGCGCTATTGGTATAGCTTAGCCCTACCGATACTTTCGCCCAGGAAGCCAGCCGTTGATCGACCCGCGTACGCAGCCCGTAGCGCTGGAAATCAGTGCCTACTATAATTCCCTGATTCTTGGCATAATTCACCGACAGAAGGTAGGTGGTCCGGTCATTGCCGCCACTGACCGACAGGTTATTATCGGTACCAACACCCGTGCGGAAAATGTTATCCTGATAGTCGTAGCGCGTCACATCCACCAGATTGCTGGCCAGCATAGTATTGGCTTCACCGTTACGGTTGACGCCGATGGTCGTAGCGTTGTTGGCGGTGGCCGCGGCGGCCGATACTCCGGCTATGGTGTGCAGGCGCAGTCCGGGGTAGCCAAACTGCTTGCCGTAGGTAGTGATGGGTACTTTTTTCCGAAGTTCGTTGACATTGAAGCTCGTGGTAAAGTTGATTCTGGGCACGCCCGATTTGCCCCGCTTGGTAGTGATAATCACCACACCGTTGGCCGCGCGTGAGCCATACTGGGCGGCAGCAGCAGCCCCGTTGACCACGTTAATGCTTTCAATATCGTTGGGATTGATGTCGGCCAGGCGGTTGGTACCGGCCTGCGCCGTAGAGCCGATCTGATTCTGAACGGCGGTTTGCGATACGTTCACGGTGTTGTTGCTCACGATCACGCCGTCGATTACGTACAGCGGGTCCGAACTACCCTGAATGGACTTTACCCCGCGCAACCGGATGGAAATTCCGCCCGCCGGATCGCCCGAGTTCTGAGTGATTTGGGCACCGGGAATTTTGCCCTGCAGGGCACCCAGCAAATTGTTGGAGCCCGACTTCTGGATCGCGTCCGCTTTTACCGTGTTGATGGCATTGCCCAGTTGCCGGCGCGACTCGCGCACCGTGGAACCGGTCACGACCAGTTCGTCCAGATTCAGGACATCACTGTTCAGGGTAGCATCCAGCGAAATTTCGGTTTGGCTGTTCAGCGTCACGGTTTTCTGAACCGTAGCGTAGCCGATCGACGCAAAGCTGATCGTGTAGGTAGCTGGCGGAAGGCTGACGCCCAGCGTGTAGTTTCCGTCGGCACCTGTAATGGTGCCGAGGGTAGTTTGGTTGATACTGACGGTCGCACCGGGGATGGGGCCGTCGGCATCCTTCACTTTGCCTTTGATAACATAGGACGCCTGCTGGGAGAAAGCGGCCGAAGCCACGAGCAGCATCAGCAGCAAACCCGCTGATACACGCAGCAGACCGGGTTTAAAATGGGCTAAACTTTCGATCATGAAAATAATAAAATTAGGATGAGAGTAAGATGGACGCAGAAAACCTGCACAAACCTGCATTTTTTAACAAAAGTGAGTAAATAACCGCAAAAATCAAATGTTTATTACGCTATATGCAATTAAAAATGTAGGTTTATGCTGCTTTTATAAAAGATACATGCACAAACAGGTAAAAAAGCGGAACATATTATGCTTAAAAAAGAGCGTCAGGAATACATACTCCAGCAAATCAACCGGCACAACAAGGTACTTTCTGCGGATCTCTGTACGAAGCTCGCGGTGTCGGAAGATACCGTGCGGCGCGACCTGCACGAATTGGCGGGCGACGGGAAAATCCTCAAAGTACATGGGGGGGCACTGTCCAATACCCTCTACCAGGATACGCAGGGAGAAATATACGCCCGGCAGGAAAAAGCCATCATTGCCGCCAAGGCAGTCAGTCTGTTCGAGGAAGGGATGTACATCATGGTCGGCGGAGGTACCACCGTGCGGGAAATTCTCAAAATAGTCCCCAGGGACCTGCGGCTCATATTTATCACGGTGAACCTTGCTTCCGCCACCGAGCTGCTCAACTACACCAACTACGAGGTGATTCTGCTGGGCGGAAAAGTTTCGCGGCACACCCGCTTCTGCACGGGGGGCGATACCATCATGAACCTGGCTGACGTACGGGCCGACTTATGTATTCTGGGTACGAATGCAATCGACGCGGAGGCGGGTATTTCGGATTCGGACTATGAGTCGGTGCAGGTCAAAAAGGCCATGATCAAGTCCTCGGAACGTGTAGCGGTGGTGACGATTTCGGAAAAACTGGGCTCCGTGGAGCGGTTCCATATCAGCCCGATGAATGGGCTGGATTACCTGATTACCGAACTACCCCCCGCCCACGAGGCTTTGCAGGACTACGCAAAATCATGTGAGGTACTTTGATGAGAAAGTAGTTTGCAAAAAACAGGAATGGGCTAATTCTGTGTTCTGTAAACTACAATGTCTGGCAATTTATCATTTGTGCCCGACCCCCTCAATCCTCCCGCCCCTCCTTCCGATTCGCATCGGCCATCCTCACAATCTTGGGCGTAAACTTTGCCAGTACTTCCACTAATTCGCTTTGCGCTCCGATCACGGTTTCGATGTCTTTATACACCATCGGGGCTTCGTCCAGATCGCCGCCAATGAGCTGAATGTCTGCTTCCTGCAAAGCCTTGTTCAGCTGCGATTGGGTGATGGTTTTTAAAGCCTGCGTTCGCGACATCAGCCGCCCGGCTCCGTGTGACGCCGAATTGAGAGAATCGGCCTGACCCCGACCGCGTACCACAAAACCGGGCTTGGTCATCGAGCCGGGGATGATGCCCAGCACGCCGGGGCCGGCGGGGGTAGCGCCCTTGCGGTGCACCATCACCTCCCGACCATCGGCCAACTGCTCTTTCCAGGCAAAGTTGTGGTGGTTCTCGATCATCAGCAGCGGTTTTTCGCGCAGGGCTTTGGCTATTTTGCTGTGGATTTCGTGGTGATTGGCCGAGGCATATTCGCCCGCCAGATTCATCGCAATCCAGTACTCCTGACCTTCTTCGGTATTCAGGTCGAGCCAGGCCAGGTGGGCAGCCTGCTTGGGCAGACGGGTTTTCTGCATGGCCAGCTTCGAATAATAATTGGCCACATTCCCGCCAAAACCCCGCGAACCCGAATGTGTGAGCAGGGCCATGTACTGGCCGGGAGGTAGTTTCATGCCATTGATGTCGGCTGCGGCATAGGTGTCCACGATGCCCCACTCCGCAAAATGGTTGCCCGTGCCGGAAGTACCCAATTGCCGGTAGGCCTTGTCTTTCAGGTCGCGGATTACCTTGGTTGCCTGCCACTCGGGCAAATCCATCACGCTCTCGTCGAACTTGTCGCGTACTTCGCCACCCATCCCGAACTTGGTTTTCTCGACCAGCGTCTTTTTCAGCAGGTGCGGCTCGCGCTTTAGGAAATCCGGCGACAGATCGAAAATTGACAGGCACATCCGGCAGGCGATGTCGACGCCCACGGCAAACGGAATCACGGTGTTCGGTTCCGTGGCTAGTACCCCGCCAATGGGGAGGCCATAACCCTGATGCGCATCGGGCATGAGCGCCCCGGCCACCGCAATGGGCAGACTCGCGGCTGTTTCCATCTGCTGCAAGGCACCCACTTCGATATGCTCTCGGCCAAAAATGGCGTAGGGTAGTCGCTCGGCCCGCAGCTCAAAGTTCATGGCTTCCTGCTTCCCCCCGGCGTGAACCGGGTAGGACGGTGGCTCCGGCGGCAGATAGGCGGCCCCGGCTTCGCTCAGCGGGATGGCGATGCCCTGTTTGCCAAGGTCGTAAACCGCCCGGGCCAGATTGGTGACCTTGTTTTTGGAATAGGCGTATTTCTTAGGATTCTGCAGCATCTGCGCCAGCAGGGCAAGCACATTTTCTTTGGGGTATTTGGCCCGCTGCGTCAGGCCATTGGCCACCCGCAGAAAAGCGGGATGCAGTTCAGCGGGAATGGGCCCCAGGATCTGAATATCGTCAATGGTGATCGGGGTAGTTTCCATGGTTGGGTTCTTTATTTTCAGAATAAACGATTTTTTGCTTGAATAATCACAACTAGCGATAAGTGGCAGTACATCAGAATATTGAGAGAGGTTTTTTGCCCCTGCTTACATGGTGGACACAAGATGCAAGGAGGTTGAGCTGAAGCGAGTCCTTTTAGTAACCGTAAGATTGTTTAATCTTTTTTAAAAAAAAATAAACAAAACTGAAAACAATGGTTATCCGCTTCGGTTATATGCACTTCCAATATTTAGTATAAACCTTAAATTTTACTGATTATGAAACGTGTGAAATTTTTCGTGCGCTATGCAACGAAACTAATGATGGTAGGTGTGTTGGTCGGTATGGTTGCTGCTTGTAAAAACGACGATGATAATACGGTCGAGCCGCAGTCCATCACGGACATCGTAGTTATGAACAACGATTTCACGATTCTCAGGGCGGCTGTCACCCGTGCGGGATTGGCCGATGCGCTGGATGCAGGTACTCTGACGGTTTTCGCGCCGAATGATGCCGCCTTTATTGCGTCTGGAATTCCCGACGTTGCTGCCGTGAATGCCCTGCCTGAGGCTACGCTTAAAAGTATTCTGGAATACCATGTACTGAATTCTACGGTCGAGTCGAGCGCCATCGCAACGGCTGCTGATCAGGAAGTGGGTACTTTGGGCGGACAGAATCTGTACATTACGAAGAACGCCGGAGGCGTATCGGTAAATGGTGCAATGGTGATAGCGGCCGATGTCGACGCGGCCAATGGCGTAATCCACGTAATTGACCGGGTACTTATGCCACCCACCCGAAGCCTCCTGGAAATTGCGCAGGGGAATTCTGATTTTTCTTATCTGGTGGCTGCCGTCACCCGGGCTGCGGCCAGTAGCCAGGTTGTGGTCGATGCGCTCTCTTCCCCGGGTAGTGCCTTTACCGTATTTGCGCCTACCAATCAGGCTTTTATCGATGCAGGCTTCCCTACCGAAGCTTCACTGGCGGCAGCCGATCCGGCTACGCTGACGAGCATCCTGCTCTACCACGTGGTACCGGGGCGCGTTTTCTCTACCAATCTGACTACGGGTGATGTAGCAACTGCCGCCACGACGCCCGTAAAAGTGGACGTTGGAACCGGGGTGACCATTACTGGTGCGGGCAACGGAACTAACGCGGCTTCGGTGACGAGCGCTAACATGCTTGCCACCAATGGCGTGGTTCACGTGATCGACCGCGTGTTGCTGCCCTGATTTGCGGGCAATGAGAGTTCTTTTACCAAAAGGGGGGCGTGCCAGGTGGCGCGCCCCCTTTTTTGATTGGCGAGTGGGCGGGTGATTGCACAATCTTTCGGCAAGGTTGATTTTCATTTGGAACCATGACAGTTTGCAGGTACAAGGTTCCGGTCTTTAGCTATGTAGGTGTGAAGGAAAAATGAGAACATTCGTGGCGCCCTTGGATGGAAGGATTTTTCCTGCACCATTTATTCACGTAGTATTTTCCATCAAAACGGGCTATAAACGAGGATTTGTACTACGTTTGGCCTTGCTTCGTTTCAAGGAACTACGCATGGGCAAAAGGTTGATCATTTTTTGACCGCCTGGACCATCCCGGCATGATGGCGGGTAGTTTTGCCCCGGCAAGATCAATTTGGAGAAAATATCAACCTGAAAAAATTTGTGAAAAAACTGATTATTACTTTGGCTTTTGGGTTGGTACTCCTTCATCCGCCCGCCTCCTCGCAATCCGTCGTTTACGATATTTTACTTGCCGGGCGCTCCGTGGGCGAATTGACGATTACGCCTCCCCGTTCGGGCGATGGCGCTGATCATTTTCGGGTGAGGGGTGCAATCGACACTTTTCTGTACGACGTGGTGTATGTGAGTGAAAACCGGTTTGAGAATGGCGTGCTGAAAACGTCCATGTCGAGCCAGGAAGTGAATGGCAAGCTGAAAGAAAAAACCAATACCGTCCAGACTACCGGCAACTATCGGGTGACTTTTGCCGAGGGTAATTCCGCCGCCACGGAAACCACCCAGATACCTCACCCCATCAACTACACCGTGACTAGCCTGTACTACCGGGAACCCCTGAACATGAAACAGATTTACTCCGACCGCTACGGAAAAATGTGTTCGGTGCAGAAGGTAGCCACCGGAGCTTATGAAGTAATGATGCCTGACGGCAAAAAGACCCTCTACCACTATTCACAAGGCCAATGCCGGGAGGTCAAGTCCCAGATTGCTGGCCTCAACCTGATATTCCGTATCCGGCCGGATAGCGTGGCGAGGTAGCCACCTACCTGCCTCGGGATTTCGGGGAATCAGGGTAGAGCCCGGGCCTGTTCGTCTTTGGTATAGTATCTGATGGTGAAAATATCGTACTAGGATCTCCCGCTTGGATTTCAGGTTCGGGTACCTGACTGTACTACCCTTCCGAATCTTTGTTGCACTGACTTACCCTATGTGATACCCCTCCTTGAAAAACCGATAGATGCTGAAGGATCACTACATCCGGCCCGATCAAAATGAACACTACATTGCTCTCTGGCAGCAGTCGGTTGCCGGAGACAAGGGGGCTTTCTGTGAGTTGGTGGAGGCACACTATCAGGTACTTTTTAACTACGGTACCAACTTCACGACCAACCGGGAACTGATCAAGGATACTTTGCAGGACCTGTTCATTCACCTCTGGGAAAAAAGGGAGACGTTCCAAATCCAGCATCTTACGATTTACCTGTTACGCTCCGTTCGGAATAACCTGTACCTGTCTTTCAGGGACACCAAAACCAAGATCGTTTCCATTGACGCTACGCTGCACGACCAATCCGATGATTTTACCATCGAGAAAGCACTGATCTTCGAAGAAGCAGTCTCCGAAGAAAAAAGCAAGGTGATCGAAGCAATTTCCGGCTTGCCTAAACGGCAAAAAGAGGCTGTCTTTCTAAAATATTATCAGGGACTCGACAACGAGCAGATTGCTGAATTGATGGTCGTGAACCGGCAATCGGTGGCGAATCTTCTTCACAAAGCCATCCTCAATCTCCGCTTATCTTTCGACAAGCTCCACTACTTCATCACTACTATTTTCCTGATCGGCTTATAATATTTATTGCACTGATAGTTAGATAGATAGAATTTATTCTCTCTTTTTTATCAAAAAACTTCTTTACAAAAGAGTATTGGAGGGTACTTTTCACATCCTTCAGAAAAAATAAGCATGTCCTATTTTTTCTATGTTCGATTATACTAAGTACCGTCCCGAGGATTTGGCCGCCGATCGGTCTTTCAGAAGCTGGAAGCTGGATGGCGACGCCGAAGATGCCCGTTTCTGGACAGAGTGGATCGAGTTGCATCCTCATAAGCAGAATGATGTTGCAAAGGCGGAACTTCTTCTTGAGGCCGTCGGGGATACTTTCGATCAGATCACAGAGTTTGAAATCCGGGATGAATTACACCGCCTCGCGCAGCGGCTGGACGAGCCATCCGCCGAAACGAACAGCCGGGAGGTTTCTCTCTGGCCGGGCCGGAGTCGTTGGATCTGGGCGGCGGCATCGCTCATAGGGGTGGTCAGCCTGGCTTGGTGGCTGACGCAAAGTACCCCGGCCGGACCTATTGCCCTCACGTATGCTGAGTTGGTTGAAAATGCGGAAGACCAGCTTGTCGAGTATGTCAATACCGACAAACTACCCCATACCCTGGCGTTGCCTGATGAAAGTACCATTGTGCTTCAACCGGGAAGCAAGGTAAGTTATCAAAAAGAATTTGCCGGGGATCAGAGGGTAGTTTACCTGGCGGGTGAAGGCTTCTTTGATGTTGTCAAAAATCCAGCGAAACCTTTCTTCGTATATGCTAATACGGTGGTTACAAAAGTGCTTGGCACCAGCTTCGCCGTTAAAGCCAGCCCTGGCGGCGATCAGGTACAGGTTGAGGTAGTGACCGGACGGGTATCGGTATTCAAGAACAATGGCAGAGCGCTGTCTGAGCGCACAAAAGCCCCTGAAACAGGAAACGAGATTATTCTTAAACCCAATCAGAAACTTGTTTTTCTGGCTGACGAAAATCAGTTTTCCCGCAGTCTGGTGGCGCAACCCGAAGTACTGGAAAGCACCCCCCAGCAACTGACCTTTACTTTCAAGGCGACGCCTATTGAAGATGTATTCGGGGCTTTGGAAAAAGCCTACGGAATTGAAATAGTGTATGATAAAGAGCTCATGAAAAACTGCTACCTGACGGGCTCATTTGCGGACGAGCCCTTGTTTGAAAAGCTGGACCTCATCACCCGAACCATCAGCGCCAACTACCAGCAGATAGATGGGCAAATTGTTATTTCCAGCCATGGATGCTAGCCTCCGAACAACCCCTAACCTCTACAACCAGTGCTTGCCTATGAATAAACCCTTTTCAAAACCTTTTTAAACAAAAAAGTCAGCAGTGCGCCAACACCACTGACTTCAGAAAGCTCCTGAATGCGAATTCTCACAACGCTCTCCGCTACGCGGCTCAGAAGTTTTTTGCCAAGATTTTCTCATCCGACAAAATGTAAAACTATGCGAAAACGCCTACACTATCAAACTGCTTTACAGAAAATTATGCGTATAAGTCTGTATCAAGCGATCCTGGCAATCATGTTCGTCTCCTTTGCGCAGGCGCACCGCGTGAATGCCCAAAAGGTTCTCGAACAAAAAGTAACTATCCAGTTAACCAATGCGGGAGTCATTCAGATTCTCGACAAACTGGAGAAGGTTACGAATGTGAAGTTTATGTACAACCCTCAGATTTTTGGTTCGCAGCGACGCTACAATCTGAAATTTGAGGAAGAAGCTTTGTCGAACATTCTGAACACGGTACTTGCCCCTCAGCAGGTCACCTACGAAGTGATCAACAAGCGTATTCTCCTGAAACGTGACAATGCGCAGTCCAGTGTCAGTACGGAGCTTCCGATCGAGGCGATCGCTCCCAAGCGAATGGTCAGGGGGACGGTTTCGGACGATAAGAATGTTCCTCTTCCGGGCGTGAGCGTAGTAATCAAGAACACCCAGCGCGGCACCACGACTGACGCCAATGGGGCGTTTGAGGTAGATGTCCCTAACGATGAGGCCGTATTGATATTCAGCTTTGTCGGCTATCTGAAGCAGGAGATCACCGTCGGCAACCAGAGCACGATATCACTTCAACTGAAGCCCGACGAAAATGCCCTCAACGAAGTAGTAGTAGTGGGCTACGGTTCTGTGGAAAAGAGCGACCTGACGGGTGCCGTGGGATCCATTCAGACGCGGGACATTGTCAGGGCCAATCCGGTGATGGCTTCCAAAGCCCTGCAGGGACAGGTAGCCGGGTTGACTGTCACCAAGCAAAACAACCGGCCCGGCGTGGGGTATAGTATCACGATCCGGGGCGAAAACACGATCAATAATTCCACCGAGCCGCTGGTGGTAATCGACGGATTGATGGGAGGAAATATTAACAACCTCAATCCCAATGACATTCAGTCCATGGATATTCTCAAAGACGCCTCCTCGACGGCTATCTACGGGTCAAGGGGGGCCAACGGCGTGATTATCATTACCACTAAAAAAGGATTGTCCGGCAAACCAAGAGTAAGCTACGACAGCTACGTGGGCGTGAAGATTCCCGCCCACATTCCCAAGCTGATGAGCAGCGAGCAGTTTTACAAAGCGACCTACACGGACCGCCTGCTCGAGGGCTTGACCGGGGCAACGTTTACATCGGCGGAGCTGGCCAATATTGAAGCGGGCAGAACGGCCGATTGGGCCGACCTGATTACCGAGCCCGGCCTGCAAACGAGCCAGAACATCAGCGTGACGGGCGGTACCGAGAAAACTACCTACCGCTTTTCGGGTGGTTTTCTGAACGAAGACGGCAACGTGAAATACACGGACTTTAAGCGATACAACCTGAACGCCGGGCTGGACAGCAAGCTTGGTGAACACTTCAAGGTAGGTTTTACGGCTTACCTCACGTACTCCAATCAGAATCTGGGCTCGCGCGAGTCGCTGCGCAATGCCTACCGGGCCCGACCCACGGGTACGGTGTATTTCGATGATCTGGCCAACCCTTCCGAAAACTCTGACTTCAACATCGATGGTTATGCGTTCTGGATGGGTATCAACGACAAGCAGGTACCTAACCCGCTGTCGGACATTAAGCCGGAGTACTCCAAGCTGCAGACCACGGCCTCGACCATCATGAGCAATACCTACGTGGAGTACATTCCCGTCAAAGGCCTCAGCATTCGCTCGTCGCTCTCGGCTATTTACAACACCGAACGGGAGGGCGATTTCCGGGGTACCTGGACCAAGTCCCAGATTGGTAGAAAGCCACGGGCCCAATACGACAACCGTACTCTGGGCAGCTACACGCTGGACAATATCCTGAACTACGAAGTGGGTGCCGGCGCTCACAGGATCAATTTCACAGGTTTGCAGAGTGCGTTCTATCAGCGCAACGAGGCCTACACCGTTGCCGTCATCGACCTGCCTTATGATTCGGACTGGTATGCGCTGAACACCGGGACGATCAACAGCGTTTCGAGTTCGCTGGTGGAGCGTTCCATCCTGTCGTTCATGGGTCGGTTGAACTACTCCTTCAAGGACAGGTACCTGCTTACCCTGACGGGCCGCTCCGACGGTGCCTCTCAGCTTTCCGAGGGCAACAAATGGGCGTTTTTTCCATCGGTGGCCTTTGCTTGGCGCATGATCGATGAGCCTTTCATCAGTGACCTCAACCTGTTTTCGAACCTGAAACTGCGCGTAAGCTACGGGCAGGTGGGCAATGCAGGCGTTAGTCCTTACAGCACACAGGCAGGACTGCTCAATACGGGCTATGATTTTGATGGTACGGCGGCTTACGGTTTTGCTCCGGCCAACCTGGCCAACAAAAATCTGCGCTGGGAGCGGAGTAAAGAGCTGAATTTTGGTCTGGACTTCGGGTTCTTCAATAACCGGATTTCCAGCTCTATTGAAGTCTATAACCGGAAAACGGAGGACTTGATTCTGAACCAGAAACTGCCCACGGCCTCCGGCTTTTCGCAGGTTACGTCCAATGTAGGTCAGATCGAAAATAAGGGAATAGAGCTTTCGCTGAATACCGTCAATGTCTCCACACCTGATTTTTCCTGGAGCACTGCCCTGACGTTTACCCGCAACCGGAACCAGATTCTGGAACTGTACGGCGACGGACAGACGGTGGATAAGGGGAACAAACTCTTCGTAGGGTATCCCGTCAAGTCCAATTTCGATTACGAGTTCGACGGCATCTGGCAAACTTCTGAAAAAGATGAGGCTACCAAGTACAAGCAGGTACCCGGCTCGGTGAAGGTAGTGGACCAGAACAATGACGGAATCATTTCGTCAACTGATGCCATCGACGATCGCGTAGTGTTAGGGTCGCAGCTACCCAACTTTTTGGTAGGTCTGACGAACCGTTTGAAGTATAAAAACTTCGACCTGTCGTTCCTGCTCTATTACCGCAACGGCACGCAATACTACAACGGCACGCTGTCGGGTACTTTTGGGGAGATAGGTGGCACCCGCTACAACAAATTGGCCGAGCTGGATTACTGGCGCAGCGACAATCCATCCAACACCTACTTCGGGGTAGTGGCCTCCAACCCCTACCGCAACGCCATCAACTACCAGGATGCCAGTTTTTTGCGACTGTCGGACGTGACGATGGGCTACACGCTGCCCAGAGGCTTGATGGACAGGTGGAAGCTATCGGCAGCCCGGGTGTACGCCCAGGTGATAAACCCGGTCATTCTGACGAAATACGTTGGATTCGATCCTGAGTTCAACTCCAATATCTACCAGGACGACGTGCCTTCCATGACCGTTTCGCTCGGAGTCAACATTAGTTTCTAAACGATCAAAACCGAATCCCATGAAAAAAATAGTATTCAAGCCCCATAGTTTCTGGATAGCCGCTCTGCTCGTTTTCGTTCAAACCAGTTGCAAAGATGACTTTCTGGTTGAAAAACCGGTTTCGACCCTCACCACTGATTCCTACTACAAAACCGAAGCGGGTTTTGAGGATCTGGTGAAATCCTGTTACCCCCTCCTGCGTACCATTCATCAGAATCGGATTCTGGCGCTGAACGGCACGGATGTGTTTACCGATCGTACCGGCTGGAATCCTGCCGCCAACGGCACCATCACCCAACCCAGCGTGTCGGATGTGTACGATGCGCGATTCAACGCCGGAATGGGTTCATTGCAAAGCCTTTGGCAACAGCTGTACGCCGAAATAGCCCGGACCAACACCGTTGTTTCCCGCGCTCCCGCGATCACCACCATGGCCGCGGCGCTCAAAGATGCCCGGGTTTCGGAGGCCAAGTTCTTGCGGGCGCTATGCCTGTTCTACGCCGTGCAGCACTGGGGCGACATTCCCATGCCGCTGGCTGAGGTCACCAGTCCCGGCAAAGATTTTCCCAGGGTACCTTCGGCTACGGTGTACAAGCAAATCATCACCGACCTGACGGAGTGTGAAGCCAAGCTGCCGGCAACTGCCACCAACTATGGCCGGGTTACCAAAGGTGCGGCTCAGTTTCTGCTGGCCCGCGTGTACCTGACCCGCGGCTGGAACTTCAACAACGCTCTGGGCGGATCAAACGCTGATTTTGATATGGCTCTGCAATACGCCGACAAGATCATCGATGCCTACCCTTTGGCCGCCAATTATAGCGATTTGTTCCCCAAGCGATCTGAAAACCCCCTGAAACAATACACGGGCGCACAGAATGACAAAAATGCGGAAATTGTGTTTTCCGTACAGTACAATTCGGACGTACTCACTAACAAAACGGATCCGGCCTTCGCGCAGGACCCGGCGGGGGGAAATGACCTGCATTCCAAATTCGGTGCCAGCGGCGAAAGCCTGCCCGGCACCAAGGGACGTACTTCCGACTACAACCGCAACCTGAGCGAGCATAATCCCACAGCAGCAGCCTACCGGATGTTCGATCCGGACATCGACCTGCGCTACGATCATAACTTTGTAGAAGTAGGCTATGCCCTGCAGGCGGTCAACAATTTCAAACCGTTACCCATCACCAATCCGAGCCTCACGATCAACATTGCGCAGGGCGATACCGTGGTGTACTGGCGCCCCTGGAACAAACCTGCTACTACCTTGGCGCAAAGGGGCGTAGATTTGGGTGGAACCAAAAAATACGCGGTGGTCAATACCAGCGAATTCGGCGGTGGATACCCCATCATCAACTCCGGTTTTCAGGTAGGTCAGCCCCTGATGTGGAAATTCTGGCAGCCTGGCATTCCTTATGGCGATGCCTTTGGTACTTTCAACGAAATCATCTTCCGTTCAGCCGAAGCGTACCTGATTGCCGCCGAGGCCATTGTGAAAGGGGCCAAAGGAGGCAAACTGGGTGGTGCCGACGTGTACTACAATCGCGTGCTGGATCGGGCCCTGGGTGCCAAGAAAGGGGCCACCCCACTGCGTGCCGCCGCCCCTGAAAACCAGGGTTCGCTGGAAACGACACCCTATCGCGCCACGGCGGGCAACGTCACCATCGATATGATTCTGGACGAGAAGGCCCGTGAATTTATGGGCGAATACGACCGCTGGTTCGATCTGAAAAGAACGGGCAAGCTGGTGGAGCGGGTCAAAAAATACAATCCGTGGAAAACCGGGCAGTCGATTTCGGATATTCACTACCTGCGCCCCATCCCGCAAAGTGAAATCGATTTGTCCTTTCCGAAAATGAGCCAAAACCCGGGGTATTGACGCAACTCAACTAAAAGGTCTGCTCCTTTTCAAAGGGCAGACCTTTTTTTATCTTGGCATTTTTTAACCTGATTTTTACCCCAATGCTTCACAAAAAAGCCTACGTCCTTGCGCTCGCCGGACTGCTGGTAGCTTCCTCTTCTTTTCGCGAAAAATCCGTCCCCGCCAAAACCGCCCCGGCCGACCTAGTGGAGCCGCTGGTCGATTCGGCCAATTCGCGCTGGTTCTTTTTCAGCTCGGCCACCCGGCCGTTTGGCATGGTGAACCTGAGTCCCGACATGGCCCTGAACGGTGCCTGGAACTCGGGCTACCGCTACAATGAAGATTCGATCAAGTGTTTCAGCCATGTGCACGCCTGGCAGATGTCGGGCATTCCGGTGCTTCCTACCACGGGTACTTTTAAGGGGCACCTCGGCCCGGATGCGTACGGCTCGCGCTACTCGCACAAGACCGAACTCGCCAAAGCCGGGTACCACAAGGTAGTTTTGGACGACTATCAGATCACCGCCGAACTGACGGCCACTACCCGGGTGGGCTTCCATAAGTACACCTATCCCCAGGCGGAGCAAAGCCACATCCTGTTTGACTTTGCAACGATTCTGGGCAACTCGGAGCAGCAAAGTGGATCCATTCACAAGGTAAGTACCACCGAACTGGAAGGCTATACGGTGATGGCCCCTACCTCCCGCCGTCCTAAACCCTTTACCATATACTTTGTAGCGGTTTTTGATAAACCTTTCGAAAAATTCAGCGGCTGGAAGGATGGCAAACTTGTTACAGTTGAAGATAAAATCGAAGGCGAAAAAACCGGAGCTTACGTCAGCTTCCCGACCAAAAAAGGCGAGGTCCGCCAGATGAAGGTGGCTATTTCCTACGTAAGTACCGAACAGGCCCGCCTCAACCTGACCACCGAGCTACCCCACTGGAATTTTGACAAAACCCGCACCGAAGCCCGCGCCGACTGGAACGACTGGCTGGGACGCATGGAGATCGAAGGGGGCACCCTCACCGAGCAACGGCGCTTCTACACCGATCTGTGGCATGCCTTGCAGGGGCGGCGTATTGTAAACGACGTCAACGGCAAGTACCTTGACATGACCGGCCCGGAGCGGCGCATCGGGCAGATACCCCTTGGCGCCGACGGCAAACCCAAATTCAACCACCACAACTCCGACTCCTTCTGGGGGGCGCAATGGTCGCTCAATACCCTCTGGCACCTGGTCTATCCCGAAGTGTCCGAGTCTTTCGTCAATTCCATGCTCATGATGTACGACGACGGCGGCCTCATTCCGCGCGGCCCTTCCGGAGGGAACTATACGTACGTGATGACGGGTGCTTCGTCCACGCCATTCATCGTCAGTGCCTGGCTGAAAGGCATTCGTGGATTTGACATCAATAAAGCCTACGAAGGATTGCGCAAGAACCACTTTCCCGGCGGCATGATGAGCAAAGCAGGTTACGAGCACAACACGTTCAAAGGCGGAGGGATCGAAGCCTACATGGAGCGGGGCTACGTACCCCATCCGTTGTACAAGCGCCGCTACGGCGGACATCAGGACGGTTCGGCCCAAACGCTCGAGTACGCCTACCAGGATTTCGCGCTTGGCCAGCTGGCCCACCAACTCGGCAAAAAAGACGACTATGCGCTCTTTACAAAAAGAGCCGAGAACTACAAGAATATCTGGAATCCTGAACTGGGCTGGATGTGGGTGCGCGATACCACCGGCAAGTGGGCGGAGCCGGTGGATATCCTGCGCTACGACAATGGCTGGGAAGAGGGCAACGCCGCGCAGTACACCTGGTTTGTGCCTCATGATGTACAGGGCCTGATCAAACTCATGGGTGGGAACGAGGCTTTCGTAACCAAGCTGAACGGCTCATTTGAAAAAGCCGAAAATCATGATTTTGTTTCCGGTAAATCGCACGACAAAGAAACCCTGGAAGAGTACCGGCGGGTATACATCAACTACGGCAATCAGCCCAGCATGCAAACGCCCTGGCTGTTCAACTACGCCGGAGCGCCCTGGCTCACTCAGCACTGGACCCGGCAGATTATCGAAAAAGTATACAGCGGCATTTCGCCCCAGGAAGGGTACAGCGGCGACGAAGATCAGGGGCTGATGGGATCGTTGGCGGTATTGCTGAAAACGGGCCTCTTCTCGACAAATGGGGGTACTTCTGAGAAACCGTTTTATGAAATAACGAGCCCGTTATTTTCCAAAATCACCATTCACCTCAACCCTGATTACTATCCCGGAGGTACTTTTACGATTGACACGAAAGGGAAGGGTACTTATATCCAGGAGGCTACTCTGAATGGAAGTCCCTTTACACGCCCCTGGGTCCTTCACGAAACCCTGGTTAAAGGAGGAACGCTGACGTTGAAAATGGGCGCTAATCCCAATAAGAACTGGGGCAGCCGACCCGAGGATGCCCCCCCTTCGATGTCGAATTTGCGCTAGATCAGGATAAGAAATTTTGGGAAAGCCAGGTAAGCG
The DNA here is from genome assembly GCF_014651615.1 of Persicitalea jodogahamensis. GTDB lineage: Bacteria > Bacteroidota > Bacteroidia > Cytophagales > Spirosomataceae > Persicitalea > Persicitalea jodogahamensis. The sequence goes on from NZ_BMXF01000002.1 coordinate 272,766, forward strand.
ATGGGCAAAAGGGTGGAACTGGGCCTGCTTCCAGGAAACAAAGAAGTAATTTCCTTTGTCAATCCAGCAGGTACTTCTTTTTTTAAAAAGAGAAGGTAAGCTGTTTGGAAAAGTACCCTGAAAATCATCGACTGTATTTAGACTGAACGACGATGCTAAACTACCATAAAAGTACCCTGTTAGTAATGGCATTGGGCTTGCTGGTGGGAAGCGGTAGCAGGCCCGCCCGTTCGCCATTGGCCATGCCTCCCAACATTATTTTTATCCTGACCGACGATCAGGGGTGGACCTCCTTATCGTCAAGGATGCAAAATGATCTGCCTGAGTCTGCCAGCGACTGTTACGAAACGCCCAATATCGACCGGATGGCCCGGGCGGGGATGCGGTTTACACGCGGGTACGCTCCGGCTGCGATCTGTTCTCCCACGCGCCGCAGTATTCAGTTTGGGCAAACGCCCATTCGTCAGGGCGAAGAGGGATTCCCCGACCGTTACAAGCCCGGTAGTAATGCGCCGCGCGCTCTGCCGCAGGTACTGAAAGCAATCGATAACCGCTACCAGGCCGCTTATTTGGGGAAGTGGGATTTCAGGGCGGAAATGGCACCGGAACAGTTTGGGTATGACCTCAGTGATGGCGACACCCGCAACGGAAACGGAAATCTGGTGCAGGTAAAAGGCGACAAATGGGACGACCACTACCTTACCGAAGATCCCAAAAAAGTCAATTCCCTGACCGAAAGGGCCATTGGTTTCATGGAAAAGCAAGCCGCTGCACAAATTCCGTTCTACCTGCAGATTTCGCATTACGCCACTCACGTCAATATGGAAACCAGGCAGTCTACGCTTGATTACTTTACCAAAAAGAAGGAGGGAAAACGGCATGGTAACCCAGCCTGGGCTGGAATGCTTTTCGATCTCGATACGGGTATCGGCTCCATCCTGGATAAGGTGGAAAAGCTGGGGATTGCCGACCATACCTACATTTTCCTGATGGCCGACAACGGGGCCACCGAGTTTCTGCCTCCGGTGCGCAACCGGCTGGACCATCCCTCGAAATTTGACCAGCCCATGCGCAACTACCCGCTCCGTGGCGGAAAATGGGTACTTTTCGAGGGGGGCATCCGGGTTCCCTTTATCGTGATGGGGCCGGGCATCAAAGCTGGAAGTCAGAGTGATGTGCCTGTCATTGGCTGGGATCTGCTCCCCACCTTTGCCGAACTGGCAGGCGGTACAGCCCGCCCCGAAAAAGATAGGGATGGGGGTAGTTTTCTGTCCGTTCTGAAAAACGGGGGCAAAGGAGTGGTAAGCCGTACGACGAAGGACTTCTATTTCCACCGCTATAACAATGGCTATCCCCATTCGGCCATTATTTCGGGCAATGATAAGCTGGTGCGGTTCTGGAAAACGGGAAAAACGGAGTTGTACGACCTGAGTAAAGATCAGGGCGAGGTGACGGACCTGGCCGCGAAGAATCCCAAAAAAGCAAAAGAGCTGGATGCCCGTCTTTTGGCCTACATCAAAGTACATAATCCCGTCCTGCTCACCGCTTATCAGGGCGATGGCAAAAAGGAAAAGCCGGAGAATTGAGTCAGGGAGTGTTTTTTAAAAGTCCTTCTGAATAAAATCCGGGAGAGGATGGTCAAACTAACGACACCTCAAACGAAGTATAGCCGACAACAATTGAGCTGAAATGATGATTCTGAACAGGGTACTTCGTCGGCTGGCAATATTGGGTATTATCCTCTACCCGGTTTACATGACTTCTGCCCAGGCACAACCCTGGCCCCGGCATACCATTGATTCTTCCTCGACCGGAGCCGACGGGGTCAAGATGGCGGATGTTAACGCAGACGGACTGCCCGACATCGTGACGGGCTGGGAAGAAGGGGGGCGCACCAGATTGTACCTGAATCCGGGCGTTTCCAGGGTCAAAGTACCCTGGCCAGCCGTGACGGTGGGCGTCACCCCCAATGTGGAGGATGCGGTGCTTGCAGACCTGGATGGTGATGGAAAATTGGAAATAATCAGTTGTACAGAAAAAGGGACCGAAAAGATTTACGTGCACTGGTCGCAGTCCGACAATCTTTTGGGCCCTAACCAATGGAAACAGCAGGTTCTTTCCGCCTCAATCGACCGTATGATGTGGATGTATGCCCAGCCGCTGCAGATTGACGGTAAGAACGGAGTCGATCTGGTTGTGGGCGGGAAAGACACCAAAGCTGAGGTCGGCTGGTTTGAAGCCCCGACCAGCCCGCGTGACCTGAGCCAATGGAAATGGCACACCATGACTCCGGCGGGCTGGATCATGTCAATTATTTTCCGGGATATGGACAGTGACGGCGATAGCGACGTGGTGATCACGGATCGGCAGGGGGCACTACGGGGAGCCCGCTGGCTCGAAAATCCCGGGCTGGGCGAAGCTCAGAAGGCGAGCTGGAAAAGCCATATGATAGCCGGCGCCGGACTAGAAGTGATGTTCATGACGATGGCCGATATGGACGGCGACGGCGTGGAAGAAGCACTGATTACCGAAAAAACGCACCAAACCATCCGCATCATTCAGCGGCTCGATAAACAAGGGATTGGCTGGAAAGAGAGGGTAAAAATTCCGATCCCTGATGACTACGGCCGCCCCAAGTCTGTGGAAGCGGGAGATATAAACGGCGATGGAATAATAGACATAGTGTATAGTACCGAAACCGCAGGTTTACAAAAAAATGGCCTGGGCTGGATCAACGGAAAAGACCTTTACAAGCCGACGGTTCCCATTCATAGCATATCGGGTGTTCACAACGCCAAGTATGATAAAGCCGAACTTCTTGATCTGGATCAGGACGGTGACCTCGATGTGTTGATCTGTGAGGAAAACTACGGAGTGAATAGCAAAGGGTTGGGGGTGATCTGGTACGAAAACCCAGCTAAGTGAACAGCAACCGATCTTCAACGATGGCATACTCTTTTTACAGCTTTTCTCTGCCCGATTTGCTACGTCGATGAACGCGACTTTTCCGATGGACCATGGTCTGAACCATAGAGTTATCGATAAAAAATACTACCGGTTGGTTGTTTTTTTAGCCTTCTACAAACTTATCGAGTCGCAGCGGGTTGAAGCAGTAATGTAAATATTCACAAAAAACAATCAAAACTTTTATGAAAAGAGCAAGTGAGTGGATACGCAGAACCAGGCAGATAGGCATGGCCCTGCTGATGGTAGGTTTTATGGGTGCTTGTACAGATAACACCACGCCCCCTCCCCCCAGACAGACTTTGGTGGACGTTGTGGCGGCCAATAGCAATTTTTCCATTTTAAGAGACGCTATTGAGTACGCAGGATTGTCAAGCGACCTTCGCCTGAACACGGTAACCATCTTTGCCCCGACCAACGCCGCCTTTCAGGCTGCAGGCTTTGCCGATCCGGCAGCGGTTAAGACTCTGGCGACTGGTACGGTAAGATCTTTGCTGTTGTACCATATGCTGGGTTTCAATGTTCCTGCCTCGGCCTTGGTAGTTGGAAAAAACACGGCAGTACCCACCCTGCAGGGGGGCGACATATATGTTACTAAAACCGCCTCGGCCGTTTCGGTCAACAATGCGCGGGTGACAGCAACGGATATGCGAGCCGAAAATGGCCTGATACACACCATTGACCGGGTATTGATGCCTCCAACTCTGAACCTGCTGGAAATTGCTCAGGGAGACCCCAGCCTTACCTATCTGGTAGCGGCTGCCACCCGTGCCGCAACGGGCAACCCGGCCGTAGTCAGTGCGCTTACTTCTACTAGTAACGCTTTTACCGTTTTTGCGCCTACCAATGAGGCGTTCATCGCCGCTGGTTTTCCGAGTATTGCTTCCATTCAGGCAGCTCCGGCGGCTACGCTTGCGGCTGTAATACTTAATCATGTCGTTGCCGATCGGGCCTTCAGCCCTACTCTGGCTAACGGGAATGTTACTACGGCGGGAAGTGGTCAACTTGCCGTGGATGTCAGCAACGGCGTTACCGTTAAAGGCAATGGAAATACCATGGCTTCTAAAGTACTCAAGGCCGATATCCTGGCTACCAATGGAGTGGTTCACGTGATCGACCGCGTTTTGCTCCCATAATAATAGAGCAATGGATTTAGTAAAGCGCCGGGCGCAGGAATGGTAGACACCGTTCCTGCGTCCGGCGCTTTTGTTGAAAAGATGGACAGATTTGAGTCTGCGCCGAAGCTGTGCCATGATTTCTGTTTGTTTTCCACAATCCTGGAAAGCCCACGCATCACTACAATGCTCGGAACACTACGGTGAACCGGGGTATCTTTGCTTTTACCTCTACCCAACAACTCAACTCCTCATAAGAATGAACTACCACAGCGCTACCACTGATGCGGCATTTAAAGAACTAACTACCCGGAAGGATGGCCTCAGCCACGAGGAAGCCCGACAACGACTCGAAGAGCACGGGGCCAATGAACTGGAAGGGAAATCCGGAAAGTCCATCTGGCGGCTGATCCTGAATCAATTTCTGGATGTCATGATTCTGATCCTGCTGGCCGCGGCCGTGGTATCGGTGCTGGTGGGCGAGGGGAGTGACGCTATCGTGATTCTGGTCATCGTAGTACTGAATGCCGTCATTGGCTTTGTGCAGGAATACCGGGCCGAGAAGGCCATCGAGGCTCTGCGCAACATGTCGGCCCCGGAGGCGGTGGTACGCCGCGAGGGCACTGAGAAAAAAGTGGAGGCTACCGAACTGGTGCCGGGCGACATCGTGCTGCTGGAAGCGGGTAATCTGGTGCCGGCCGACCTGCGGCTGTACGAGGCTGCATCACTCAAAGTAGAGGAAGCCGCCCTCACCGGTGAATCGGAAGCCGTAACCAAAACGACCGAACCCATTGCCGACGACGACCCTCCCCTCGGCGACCGTCTCAATATGGCTTACAAGGGTACCATCGTCAAGGACGGAAGGGGTGAGGGGGTAGTCATAGCCACCGGCATGAAAACCGAGATGGGGCGCATTGCGCAGATGCTCGACGAAAGCGACAGCGAAACACCCCTTCAAAAACGCCTGGCGACCTTCGGCAAGCAGCTATCCATTGCCGTGATCGTCATTTGTGCGCTGCTGTATGGCGTGGGGCTACTGCGCGGCGAGGAACCGCTTCGCATGCTGCTGACGGCCATTTCGCTGGCCGTGGCGGCCATTCCCGAAGCCCTGCCCGCAGTGGTGACCATCGCGCTGGCGCTGGGAGCCAAACGGATGGTAAAGCAAAACGCCCTGATCCGGCAACTGCCGGCGGTAGAAACGCTGGGGTCGGTGACCTATGTGTGTTCGGACAAAACCGGGACCATTACCCAAAACCAGATGACCGTACAGGAAACCTGGCAGCCCGATGACGTGGCATTACCCGGACGGGCCGATCTGACCAAAGAACAACTGCTGCTGCTTTGCATGGCCCTGAATCATGACGTGAAGAAGGATGACGAAGGAAACTACTTGGGTGACCCGACTGAAATCGCCCTGGTGGAATACGTCCGGCAGCAGGAAGGCTACGAGCAGGACTGGGAAAAGCAGTATCCCCGGGCCGATGAAGTACCCTTTGACTCGACCCGCAAGCGCATGACCACCATTCATGAGTTTGGAGACAGCTACCTGGTACTTACCAAAGGTGCTTCAGAAGCCATGGACGATGTTTCCGTTCAGGAAGCGGGGCCCATTCTAAGGCGGGCCGAAGAACTGGCAAATCAGGGTATGCGGGTGATTTCGTACAGCTACAAGGTGATGGATAGCCTTCCGGAGGATAATAATCCCGATACGGCCGAATCTGACCTTGATTTTGTGGGCATGGTAGCCATGATCGACCCGCCCCGCGAGGCCGTGCCTGATGCTATTGCCGAATGTTTCGACGCCGGTATCACGCCCGTGATGATCACGGGTGACCATCCGGCCACGGCCAAAGCCATCGCTACGCAGGTGGGTATCCTGCGGCAGGAAAGCGATAAGGTGATTACGGGCAAAGAGCTGGGAAAGCTGTCTCCCGAGGAGTTTGAGCAGGAAGTTGAATCCATTAAAGTGTATGCACGGGTATCGCCTGAACAGAAGCTCAATATCGTGACGGCTTTGCAGAAAAGAGGTCAGTTTGTCGCCATGACGGGCGACGGGGTCAACGATGCCCCGGCGCTGAAGAAGGCCAACATCGGGATAGCGATGGGCATCACGGGCACGGACGTGACCAAAGAAGCCTCCCACATGATTTTGCTGGACGACAACTTTGCCACCATTCTGAAAGCCGTGCGCGAAGGGCGGCGGATATTCGACAATATCAGGAAGTTTATTAAATACACGCTCACCAGCAACACCGGCGAAATCTGGACCCTCTTTCTGGCACCTCTGCTGGGCCTGCCCCTTCCCCTGCTGCCGATCCACATCCTGTGGATTAACCTAGTTACGGACGGTCTGCCCGGCCTCGCCCTGGCCGCAGAGCCCGTGGAAAAAAACACCATGCAGCGCCCGCCCTACGATCCGGCAGAGGGAATATTCAACCGCAGCCTGGTGATTCATATTGCCTGGGTGGGGCTCCTGATGGGGGGCATCTGCCTGGGTACCCAGGTAGTCAGTATGCGGCTGGACGACCCGAAATGGCAGACTATGGTGTTTACCGTGCTTGCGTTGAGCCAGTTGGGGCATTCCCTGGCCATCCGTAGCGATAAGGTCTCTTTATTCAAGCAGGGACTTCTCAGTAACAAACAATTGACTCTGGCCGTGGCCTTTACCGTCCTTTTGCAGCTGGCGGTCATTTATGTTCCCTTCTTACAGAACATGTTCCATACCCAGGCGCTGAGCTGGGGAGAACTGGGTGCCTGCCTGGGTGTGTCAAGTATTATTTTTGTAGCGGTTGAGGTAGAAAAATGGATCAAACGCCGACGTGGCCGCGCGGTGGCTTGAATAGGAAGGTGACCGATATTCCTGATTGTAAATCACGGTCGGTGAGGGAAGAAATACGTAGTTTTCAAAAGCCTCCAGATTTCCTGAAGGCTTTTGAAAATGACGTATTTCAAAACGTGTCAGGATACCGCCGTGGCAAAGACATCCAGTGGAAGCCGAACCTTTTTCATGCCCCCGAAAACATCCCGTGATTTGTCACGATAGCCAAGAGATAGTAGTACCACGCTGCGTAACCCCTGCTCTTTTAACTCCAAAAGCTCATCTACTCTTTCTTGATTAAATCCCTCCATGGGGGTAGCATCTACTTTCAGATTGGCGGCGGCAATCAAGCCGGTACCCAATCCAATGTAGGCTTGTTTGCTTGCCCAAATGAAGTTTTCTTCGTCTGTTCTGGCGAGCAGATTCGTTTCGAGAGCACTCTGAAATTCGGATAGGCTTTCCACAGGAATATCCCTCGTTTTGGCAATCAACTCCATGTAGTCCTGAATATGCAGCCGCGTTAGTGAATCAAAGGCGGCGAATACTAACAGATGGGATGCTTCCAGGATTTGAGTGTTGAATGATTCTTTTGCGATTTCTTCCCGGATCGCCCTATCGTTGACCACAAACACCCTGAATGGTTGCAAACCTGCGGAAGTAGCAGACAGGTTAATTGCCTCCAGAATCTCGTTCACTTGTTCATCTTTCAGTTTTTGGTCGTTGTATTTCTTGGCAGCGTATCGCCATTGGAGCGTTTCTAATAAATCCATTGTCTTTTTTCTTTGGTGATGTTGCAAAAGTAAGCCGACAAAGTTTACTTTTGTCACTTGATGACAAAATGTTATTAGGACAACCAGGTAACCAGATAACCTATGAGTAACCCAGAATTAGATCATATAGCCTGCAAAGGCACGATTAGAGCCGTACACGATGCGATGGACGTTTTGGGCGGCCGTTGGAAAATGCACATTGTGGCTTCCCTTCGCTATGGCGAGAAGCGCTATTCGGAAATTCTGAAAGACATCAGCGGGATTTCGGGTAAAATGCTCAGCCGGGAGCTAAGAGATATGGAAATCAATCAGCTCATTGAAAGATCGGTAAAAAGTACGCAGCCCGTCGTAGTCTCTTATGAGCTAACAGATTATGGTAAAACGATCTTTCCGGTTATTGAAAGTTTGGCGAAGTGGGGAAGTGAGCATCGCCAAAAGATTATCCATACGGAAGAGTAACAGAAAGGGGAGAACCAGGAAAAAGGGCAGAGTCGACCTTGCTGCTAACTTTTATCTATGGTGCGGCGCATTCTATAGAAGATTGACTACAACATTGCAGCGCGCAACATTACGATACGACGAACGGAAATTTCGCAATAAGGCAAGACGTGAGACAATTAGTTTAGCTAGGATAAGATGGGATTCACAATTCTCAAACCAGAAATCCATTTGAAGTCTTCAACATTTCGGGTATGAAGTTCAAAATTATAATGCAATGCCGTAGCCGCGATGACAGCATCTCCCGCCGACATTTTATGCTGCTGACGTAGTCCAATGGCCGACGATAGTACCGCATCGGTAATTTGAAAAAGAGGGAGACTGTAAAATACGCTTTCGAAGTACCTTTTGCTTTTCGAATCTAAGCCATGAAATCCCAGTACTTCTAATTTTGAAAATATGGAAGCCCGGCTATCTTTATCTTTTATCAAAGAGCGCAGGTAGTCGAATTCAGGCAGAGCCGAATAAATGATGAGGTTACTGTCGAGGATGCGCATAGAGAAAATCAGTCTCGAAAGGGTAGGGAGCGATCTTGACGACTCCGCTCGAAATCAGCTAAGAATTTCGCCGGACTTTCAATTCCACCTCCTTCATCTATAATCCGGTGCGCTTCCTGCAAGCTTTCCAATGATGATATTACGGCTCCCTCCTCATCATAATCAGTTTGATTGGCGTCGTCAGCGGGCAAGATGATGATTTCCAAACGGCGCTTTGTATATTCGGCAGGTACCTCGATCTGAATGATACCGTCACTGGAAGTGACGAATTGGCGTAGAGCGTTCATAATCTTTTTTCTCAAATATAAGGAAAAAGAACGGAGCCGCCCATGCGGCAAGTAGTGGATTGCTGGTTTTCTGGCTTTGGCGTTAACTTGGCAGTGGGCAGTCGGAGACTACCTTCTTATTTTTAGTACGGGGTCATTCTTCGGAGGACCACCTACAACCGCGCTGTGCGGAATACTACGCCATGCTCGGAGAAATCTATTCGTTAGCCTCTTTCAGAATTTTGGCTCGAAGTGTTGGTGATAATCTAAAATTCGTGTTGTCAATCAGATCAACTATTTGCTTCACCGATTCGATCACCCCCAACTTCTTGGCAAGTAACAATATGCCGAGACAGCCTACTATTTCAAGATTCAACTCTCTGGCTTTTTTCCGTCCTTTCTTCTCATCGATGATAAGTAAGCTATGGTCAGTTTCCATAGCCAAGGCAATCGAACTTGCCTCACCTTTGCCCAAGCCAACTATCAGAGCCAGGTACTTTGCTGGGGATGTGAAACTTTTCACTTGTATCCAACCAGGCTTGAATCCACACTCTTCGATAACTTCTTGGGTAGCTATCAATTCAGGAAACAATGCTTGTAATATGTCCAGCCTGTCGATTTTTTTGTATAAAATTAAACAGCTTGCATCGACTATGACTTTTCGCATAGTCAGATTTTCAGCCCACGGATTGCTGCCAGGTCTTCGCCTGTCTCTCCGAATATCGATATGCCGTATTTACCGACCTCTTCCAGAAACTCCTTCCGGGAAATGCCAGCAAATTCAGCCGCCTGGCCTGAGGATAAGATTTCTCTATCGAACATGTACGCGGCTAGTACCATTTTTGCTTCGTATGGCTCCACTTCGTCAGGGAGCTCGGTGTTAAGTACTTTCATGTTTAAATTTTTTTAAAACGATTCCTTAAGCCCTATTCCCACTCATCGCGCATTCTTTTCTGAATTTCCATAGGCTGCTCCTCAATTTTTAGCACTCCGACGTACTTCATAGCATTGAGCCGCTTGGCGGGTACCTTCGCGTTCGTCTTTGAAAGTACGTCTTCCAGCCGCTGGCCTTATTTCAGTATAAGAGTCATGATTGGTAAACTTTTATGAGCGATGAAGATACGAAAAAATGGATCGTTTAGTGCTTAACGACGCTGGCCGTTGCAAACGGCCTGTCATCTTTGGTACGCGGTTATCCTTTGGAAGACCCCGCACAATGGCGAGGAAGACTACACATAACTAAGGTTAGCAGAATACACACACTAGTAGAGTTAGACTCGCTCTAACATTGCATATTGGAATTGATCTGATACTAACATTAGCATATTTGAAGTAAAATCGATGTGATCATTAACGTCTAAACTACTTAGGTTAGGGGATTCTCCATGCGCAACAGAATGTCGCCACCCAACTAATTCTTTATCAAGTCGATTGCGCCAGCGTTGCCAAATTCCCAAGTCGAAACTTAAAAGTCGGTAATTTTGTGTAAGACGAGAGAAGTCGAGATTTGAACGAGCCTCAATAAGCTTAGCGTCGACAAGCTCGAATCCACAGTCAATTTTTGAGTTTAGGTCATCAACAAATTTTAATCGTGATTCAAGAGAATGGTTTCGATCTCTCATGCTTTCGAAGTCGGCATTGAGCGCGCTCAACAATAACATCCAATCTGAATCGCGAACCCGGCCACCCTTATGTCGCAAAAACTCGATATAAGTTTGGACACACTCATTGTAAAAACCTTCCCAATTAGCGTATGTAAGCACTACGACAGCCTTAGAGGCGATGTCCGACAAATCTGTTCGCACAAGTTCAGCAAACGATCGTTTTATTTCAGAAAGTTCGCGGGCGCGCCGCAAACGTGCGATATCGATATCGTCGAAAAACTTATCAATGTTATCCATTCGGATTAAACCAATTGGAGCCAAAAGGTACCGTACGCTGAATGCGCACTGTTCCACGAAGGCCAGATGCGCTCATTTCTGCAAGTTGAGGCTGCTGCCAAAGTTCTACAACTTTTTCCTTAACAAATGCATCAGGATTATCTAACTGTTTAATAGATGAATAGTTCCGAATCATACCAACTGCAATAGTCTCTAAAGCTCTAAGAGAAAACCTGGAGGCGATTGAATTTGGTGAACCAATAGGAGGAATAAGTGCAGTTTCACCGAAGAGTCGGAAAAGTGTTTCAACTGTCCATCCGATGGGTAGCAACAAATTATCTTCATCTTCATTCGTGAAAATATCTACAATTGTATAATCAAGAAACTCCTGTACATCCCAGCCCTTCTCAAAATCCACATTCCCGTGAACAATAAGCCGTACGATATACTCAATGTCTCGCTGATTTTCACGCTGTTCTCCCCTAATTTGGAATATCTTTTGAAAATCCGTGCGTGACGCAAAATCCCTGATTTTTTGGGTAAAGCTGCTATTAGCCAACACCATCGAACAAGTACGAACTTCTTGTTCATTAGCATACGCTCCACCGCGGTTTAGACGTTGAAAAAGGTCAAATTTGGTTTTCGGATCGCTCGGATGCTTCAGGATTTGAAAGTCAATACGAGCACGACGGAAGAAAAGCTGTAATGATTTTTCTAATTCATTTTCACCTGGTGTTGATGCGTTCCAAACAACATTCTCTAATGACGGAAGATATTTTGTTTTAAGTAATATGCTCCGTCTTATCTCACCGCTATCAACATCCCTTAAGATACCCATGAATTCCAATAATGTCGAAATGCGCTGAAGACCATCTATAAGTTCCCATGTGGCATCTCCGTTTTCATATACGAAAACAGGCGGGATAGGAATTCCGATTAGTATAGACTCAACGAAGTTAGATTTTCGCTCATTAGACCAGCGGAAAAGACGCTGAAAGTCAGGTAAAATGTTCAGCTCATCCTGACTATACATATTTGCAACCTCGCCTATGGTGATTTGAACCGTATCAGTATTAACTGCACGCTTTGCTTCCTCGATTTCACTTTTAAGCATTTATAATCTCAATTAATTAACAATCAGAATTACGATATACACCCCGCTAACCTGATCTGTGATTGGGGTTACCTTACCTAGCGTTCGCAAAAAAAGATCCGAGAACAAAGCCAAAAGCTGTGTCTCGGATCTATTTACTAATTATTCGTTGATTTGAAACTACCTACACCGCGTCCGACAAGCTCGAAAACGTAAAGTCGCGAATTTTCAGCGGTGGAATCAGGTTGCCACCGATGCGCTGCGGGACGCCCATCGCTTCGAGGTTGTTGAGCATGATGACCGGGCTTTCGTTGAAGCGGAAGTTTTTGACGGGGTATTTGATGACGCCGTTTTCGATGTAGAAAGTACCATCGCGGGTAAGGCCGGTGTAGAGCAGCGTCTGCGGGTCCACGGCGCGGATGTACCAGAAGCGCGTGACCAGGATGCCTTTCTCAGTGTTTTTGATCATCTCGGCCAGCGATTCGGTGCCACCCGCCATGATGAAACCCGAAGGCGGCGGGATATCGGCCACGCCCTTAGTCTGCGACCAGTAGCGCGAGGCGTACATGTTTTTGACCGCACCGTTTTCAATCCACGACATCTTGGTTTGGGGGCGTCCGTCACTGCCACCGCCGCCGAAGCGTCCGCCGCCCCCGCCGTAGGGCGAGCCGGGGATTTCGAGGTTCATAGGGTCGGAGTAGATGTTGACGCGCTCGTCGAAAAGCTTTTCGCCCAGGCGGGTTTCGCCGCCTTTTTTGCTCAGGAACGAGCGGCCTTCGTCGGCGGAGCGGGAGTCAAAATTCCGCATCATGTTTTCCAGAAGATCCACGGCGGCCGCGGGTTCCAGAATCACGGTGTACTTGCCGGGTTCCAGGGCGCGGGCGTTGACCGAGGCCAGCGCCTTCTGCATCGCGATCTCGGTGGCATTTTTAGTGCTGAGCTTGGTCACGTCGTTCACGTCGCGAATGGCGTAGCCCGAACCTAACCCGTCGGCGGTGCGGACGGTGATCGAGAAATCCACCGAAGTCGAGGGGTTGTAGCCAAACAGCCCTCTGCTGTTGCCGATGGCGCTGAATCCGGCGGAATCTTCCAGGTACCCCGCCGCGACGAGGTTCTTTTTACGGCAGGGATCGAGGCTGTCGAGGGCTGCCTGCGCGCGGTAGTCGGGGTCGATTTTGGCGGTCGCTTCCACGTAGCTCTTGGGTTCAAGGTACTTTTGCGGCCCGAGCATCGGCACGTACTCCGGGTTTTCAGGCGCGAGTTGCGCGATTTCCTCGGCCCGGCGGACGGTCTTTTCCAGCGAGGCGTCGTCGAACTCGTTGATCGTCGCCGTACCCGACTTCTTGCCGAATACGGATGTTATGGCCAGCGACAGGTTGTTCGTTTCGCCGCTGGTAGTTACCGAGTTGCGGGCGTAGCGGATGTTGCCCGTCCGGTTGCCGCCCAACCCCACGCTCGCTTCATCGGCCTTGGAGTAGGAGAGGACTTTATCTATGATTTTTTTAGCTTCTGCTTTGGATAGAGTTGCCATTGAATTATTCGCTTTTAGAATAGTAGGTGGTTTCTGTTAGTTGAGCGATAGAAAACCCGTAGGGTTGACATATTTATAGTAATGGAAAAGTAGAGTATTGTGTGACCCCACGGCGTCTAATGTGGTCTTGGGTAGGTAGTTTCTACAAATGTTTCACCTATACCGGGTGCTTTAATCGAAGACAACTTTTCCTTCCTGCCCTTATTCTTTCCACTGTCAACTATATCTTCCTTCCCGTGTTGATCACATTCACCCCGTTGAACCGCGTGGTGGCACTGCCGTGGGAGACGGCACTGACCTGGGAGGGTTGGCCTTTGCCGTCGAAGAACGAGCCGAAGGTGCGGTAGTCGTCCTGGTCGCAGCGCTGGGCGCAGGAGTTCCAGAATTCCTGGGTGTTGGACTGGTAGGCCACGTCGTCGAGCATGCCTACGATCTCACCGTTTTTGATTTCGTAGAAAAGCTGCCCGCCAAACTGGAAGTTGTAGCGCTGCTGGTCGATGGAGTAGGAGCCACGCCCGATGATGTAAATCCCCTTGTCCACGCCTTTGATCATGTCCATCACGCTGCGCTTCTCGGTACCTGCTTTCAGTGATACATTGGGCATGCGCTGGAACTGCACCGAATCCCAGCTATCGGCGTAGCAGCAACCCTGCGACTCCTTCTCACCGATGATATGCACCTGGTCGCGGATGGCCTGGTAGTTTACCAAAACGCCATCTTTAATGAGGTTCCATTCTTTGCTGGGAACGCCTTCGTCGTCGTAGCCGACTTTGCCGAGCGTATGCGGCTGAAGTCGGTCGGCCACGATGGTAACCTCCTTGCTGCCGTAGTTGAAATCGCCCGCCTTCCACTTGTCGAGCGTGGCGAAGCTGGTGCCGGCGTAGTTGGCCTCGTAGCCCAGCACGCGGTCGAGTTCCAGCGGGTGACCGACGGACTCGTGGATCGTCAGGCCGAGGTGGTTGGGGTCCAGCACGAGGTCGTACTTGCCCGCCGTGACCGACTTGGCCCCGATTTTCTCCTTCGCCTGCTTGGCGGCGTTGGTGGCATCTTCCACCATGTCGTAGGAGTTCCGGTAGCCGACCAGACCGTTGGGGCCGGGGATCTTCTCGGAAGCCAGCCCGTCGAGGTACTCGTAGCCCATGCCCATCGGCGAACTGATGGCGTCGCGGGTTTTGAATTTTCCGGCAGCTTTGTCGATGGCCGTCACGGTGAAGGTGGGCCAGATCCGGTGGATATCCTGATCGATGTAAGAGCCGTCGGTGGAGGCGAAGTACTTTTGTTCGTTAACAAAAAAGAGGTTGGACGTCACGAAGCCCGCGCCGTTTTGCATCGCCGCGCCGTTGACCTTCATCAGCAGATCAATTTTTTCCTTGACCGGAATCTCAAAGGCATTTTTGGTCAAAGGCGTTTTCCAGGCGACTTCGCCCACGCCTTTCTGCGCGGCCAGAATCACGGGTTCAGTCTGAATTTTGGAGTTGGCCTTGGCGATGGCCACCGCGGTTTCGGCGCATTTGGCGATGCCGTCGGGCGTCACGTCGCTGGTGGCCGAAAATCCCCAGGTACCGTTGGCGATCACGCGCACGCCAATCCCATACGACTCGGCGTTGGTGACGTTCTGCACCTTCATCTCGCGGGTGAACAGGAACTGCTGCAGGTACCTGCCGATGCGGACATCGGTGTAGGTGGCGCCTTTGCTGCGGGCAGCGTTGAGGGCAATGTCGGCCATTTTTTTCTTCGCGGCCGCGTCGGCGGCGGGTTCCAGCAATTGGGCGGCATCGACTTCGCGGCCCATGACCAGGCCAAACGGCAGCATGGCCGCGCCCGCCGTCAGGCCGGAAAGTTGCATGAATTTTCTACGTTGCATTTTTTGGTGTTGGGTTGTTAGCTACTAGGACGTTGCACGATCGGAGACAGTACATACGGGTACTGTGTCAAAACTTAGCAAAAATGCCGCTTTGCACTGAGAACGCCAAACATTTTGTTGTGCTAACTATTTCTTCTTCCCTTTTCCGTACTCGCAAGCCCCTTTGTCCGAAATTTCGTAGTAGTTTTTGAAGTTAGATGCTTTCGGGTCCATGCAGCCTTTCAGGGGCAGGAGTTCAATTTTACGAAAGTCGATCGCGTGGCTTTCGCTTTGCAGGGCGATGTACCCTTCACTGAGCGGGGTGTTGTCCAGTTTGCGCCAGGCGGCAGCGCTTTCGGGCGTGAAGTGCGCCACTTCGAAGCTATCGTTTTTGGTACTGGTAAATCCTCCGCCGACACGCGTGTGGGTGTAGGTCAGCACGGTGTCGCCGTCGATGAGATGGTGGATGATCGAGTCGCCGTACACGATGGCTTCGCCTTTCACCCAGACGTCGCCGTTGTAAGTTTTGGAAGCGGCATCGATGCAGTGGGCCATGTTGAGTTTGCCATTGACATCGGCGATAGTACCCGGCGAACAAAGGTTGCCGGTGTGCCGTTCGCCGCTGCCGAGTCCACCCAGTAGCTGCATTTCCAGCGACACGGGGAAGGTCTGGTCTTTACCCAGGTTCCAGGCGGGTTCGGAGTGCAGCATCACGCCGCTGTTGCGGACGTTCCAACTATCACCGCCCGGCAACTGATCGCCCAGAAAACGGTACTCGAACTTCAATTTATAATGAGAGTAAGGCTGCTTGTAGTACAGGTGCCCGTAGCGTCCGTCGAAGCGGTCGTAGCCATCGTACATCACCCGAATCATCCCGTCTTCGGCCCGAAACGTATTTTTATAGTTGTCGTTCATGGCGTAGCCCGCGATTTTGACATCCCAGCCGGTAAGGTCTTTGCCGTTGAAGAGTTGAATCCAATCGCTGGCTTTGGGGGCATTGGACTGGGCCCGGGCCATACCTGTGGTCAGACAAACAAGGAGCAGGGCGGATAGCAGATTTCTCATGGTAGTCGGTAGTTGGTTTTGCTGCGTCGGATTTTCCTTCGAGAAGGTGATTTGGACAAAATACTACTGTCTGTGCAGACACACAGCTGTGCGAATGAGGGTACTTTGCAAAGAAGGCCTAGGTTCGGCGGCTGAGAAGAATCACCCCAGCTTCTTTCCATTGGGGCAGACAGCGCTTTGCTGGCACAATGCCCTATCCTGTTGAAAGCCGCCGCGCAGCCGGGAGGATAGTACTTATTGGGGCGTATAAAAAGAAAGTACCTGAGTATTTTTTACTCAGGTACTTAGATACTTTGGAACTCGGAAATTTATTCCACCACGCTCAGCTTCAAGGCATTCGTCTTACGATGCTTGGAAATGGGCATGCTCAGTGTATTGATAAACACATCACCCGAGGATAATTCACCGCGTTCGACAAGGAGTTGTTTAATGTCGTTGATAAGTTCGTCGGTAGAAGCTTCCTCATCGGCTTCGTAGTAATGGCATTGGGTACCCCAGTACAGTCCCAATGTGTTCATCAGGCGGCGGTTGGAGGTAAAAATCAGGAGGTTGGCCTTAGGGCGGTGGTGCGACAGCCGGAATGACGTGTAGCCCGAGCGGGTAATGCCGATGATGGCTTTCGCTTCGGTGTCGCGGGCCAGGCGGCAGGCGCTCATCACCACGTTGTCGTTCAGTTGATCCTCGCTGGGATTCTGGTTGACATGCGTGTGCCACTTATAGTACACAGCGCCCGTCTTCTCGACCTGCTCAATGGTTTTGGTCATGCTCTGCACGGCCAGCAGCGGGTACTTTCCCGAAGCGGTTTCGGCACTCAACATCACGGCGTCGGCTCCGTCGAGGACGGAATTGGCCACGTCGTTGACCTCGGCGCGGGTTGGGCGCGGGCTTTCGATCATGCTTTCCAGCATCTGCGTCGCCACGATCACGGGCTTGCCCGCCCGGTTGCATTTCTCCACGATCATCTTCTGGATCATCGGCACTTCCTCGGCGGGCATTTCCACGCCCAGATCGCCCCGTGCCACCATTACGGCGTCGGTGGCGGCGATAATCTCGTCAATGTTCCTGATCGCCTCTGGTTTTTCCAGTTTGGCGACCACGCGTACTTCCTTGCCTTTGGACTTAATGTAATCTTTCACTTCCTGGATGTCCGACGCACGGCGGACAAACGACAGCGCGATCCATTCAACACCGTGTTCCAGGCCGAAGTCCAGATCTTCGTAATCCTTCTCAGTCACGGAAGGCATCGACACCTGCGTATTGGGCAGGTTGACGCCTTTTTTGGATTTGAGATAGCCACCGTATACGACTTCAGTCACTACGTCGCTATCCTCAATGCCCGTCACCTTCACTTCCAGTTTGCCGTCGTCCATCAGAATGCGGTCGCCAATGCGGACGTCGTTGTACATGCCGTCGTACGGCGTGCTCACTTTTTCGGCGGTACCAAGTACCTCGACATTGGTCAGCACCAGCCTTTGACCGGCCGTGATCAGGACGCCATCCTTCTCAGCTACGTTGCCGATACGGATCTTCGGGCCCTGCAAATCCTGCAATACGCAGAGATTCATGTCGTGCTCTTCGTTGATTTCGCGGATGCGGTTCAGCCGTTCGAGGTGGTCGGCGTGACTGCCATGCGAGAAATTCAGGCGAAAGACATTGACCCCGGCCCGGGCCAGTGCCAGCAACTGTTCCTTACTTTCTGATGTGGGGCCAACGGTGGCGACGATTTTGGTTTTCTTTTGGGACATGAATTAATTAGTGAATGTCGGAATTAGTGAATGTCGGAATAAGAAGGAAGGTATGAGTATTCCGACATTCCAAATTCACTAATTCCAAATTGGAATTTACATTGAATCGACATCCACCACCACGTTCACGTTTTTCAGCGTTTTATCGGTGAGAATGTCGGTGACTTTTTCCTGGATGAATGACTTTACGGCCTTAAAATTAATCTTTTCCCTTTCAAGTTTAATGAGAATGTTGAACAAATACTGATTTCGGACCCGCTCGACCAGCGGCGGTTCGGGGCCCAGCACGCGACTTTGGCCAAGTTCGGTGAGCAGTAATTCGGCAAGGGTGGTAGCGGCCCGCTGGGCCGTGTCGCGGTCGGTATGCTTGACAATCAGCTTGATAAGGCGGCTGAACGGCGGGTAGTTGTACTCCTCCCGCTCGCTAATTTCGGTGTTGTACATCGTGCGGTAATCGTTCCTGATCACCCACCTCAAAATTTCCTGGCCCGGGTTGTGGGTTTGGATCAACACCTTGCCGGGCTTGCCCGCCCGACGACCCGCTCGCCCGCTCACTTGCGTGAGCATCTGAAAGGCCCGCTCCGATGCCCGGAACTCGGGGAAGTGAATCATGCGGTCGGCGTCAAAAATGCCGACAACGCTCACGTTGCCAAAATCCAGCCCTTTGCTGACCATCTGGGTACCGACCAGGATGTCGATCTGCTCGTTTTCGAAATCCTGAATGATCTGCTGGTAGGCGTTTTTGGCGCGGGTCGTGTCCATATCCATGCGCTGCACGCGGGCATTGGGATAAATCAGGTGCAGCTCATCCTCGATCTTTTCGGTGCCGAAGCCCATGGTCTTCACTTTTGGCGAGCCGCAGTTGGGGCAGGTGCGGGGTACTTGTTCTTTATGACCGCAGTAGTGGCAACGCAGCTCGGCCACCTTCATGTGGTAGGTCAGGCTCACGTCGCAGTTGTTGCATTGGGCAATCCAGTCGCACTCCTCACACTGAATGTAAGGAGAGTAGCCGCGACGATTCTGGAAAAGAATCGTCTGCTCGTTGTGTTCGAGGTTGTACTGCATGTAGTTCAGCATCACCGACGAAAACTCGTTCTTCATCTTGCGCGATTTCTTCTCTTCCTTGATATCCACCAGCAGGAACTCCGGCAAAGCCGCATCGCCGTAGCGCTCAAACATCTCCACCAGGCCATAGCGGCCATGCTGCGCGTGGTAGTAGCTTTCGAGGGAAGGCGTGGCCGAGCCGAGAACTACCTTGCCGTGGTGCATGTAAGCCATCACCACGGCCACGTCGCGGGCGTGATAGCGGGGCGCGGGGTCAAATTGTTTGTAGGACGTCTCGTGTTCCTCGTCGACGATGATCAGGCCCAGATTGGTAAAGGGTAAAAACACCGCCGACCGTACCCCGACGACAAACTGAAATTTTCCTTCGATGATGCCTTTCCATACTTCCACGCGCTCGTTGTCGGAGAATTTGGAGTGGTAGATACCCATCTTGTCGCCGAACACTTTGCGCAGCCGCACTACGATCTGGGTCGTCAGGGCGATTTCGGGCAACAGGAAAAGTACCTGCGTACCGCTTTCGAGCGCCTGCTTGATCATGTGGATATACACCTCCGTTTTGCCGCTGCCCGTGATGCCGTGCAGAAGTACCACTTCCTTATCCTGAAAATGGTCCTGAATCTGCCGTATGGCCCCCTGCTGACTTTCGCTGAGATTGATGACCGCCGCGGGTGCCTCGGGAAGGTCGGCGAAGCGCGACACCGTGACCTCGAACTGCTCGAATACCCCGTTTTTCAGTAAAGTCTGAAGCGAAGAGTTTGAAGAGTTGTCGTCCTGCGTAAAGGCTGCTTTCTCCAGGCCCTTCTGATTCAGCCCGGCGTTGCTTTGGACGGGGACAAAGCTCAGGTAGCGCAGCAGGACTTCCTGCTGCTTGGGTTGTCTTTCCAGCTCTTTCATCAGCCCATTCACGCCTGCTGCCGAAGCGTAGCTTTCCGTCAGGCGTACTTTGCGGGATATTTTGGGCTTGTACTTTTCCTTGACCTGCTCGAAGAGAATCACCGCCCGTTTTCCTACCAGCGACTTGATGACGGCATTGACGTTTACGCCCTCCGTTAGCCGGGCCACTTCGTCGTATGAAAGGGATTTGTGCTTTTTTATTTCTTCCAGCAAGCCCACTTCTTCTTCCGTAAGCAGTTCGGCGTAGTCGAAGTCAGGGTTGAACTGCACTTTCGACTGGCTCGTGATCTTCAAACCCGACGGTAGGGCCACGTTCATCACCTCACCGATGGTACACAGGTAGTAGTCGGCCATCCAGCGGAATAGCTCCAGTTGGCTGGCCATTACCAGGGGCTCTTCGTCAAGGAGTTCCAGCACGTATTTGGCCTGGTAGTTCGCGGGCGGCGTGTGGTGCAGTTTGCCGACTACGGCCGTGATCACCCGGTTTTTCCCAAACTGTACGATGACTCGGGCACCGACTTTAATCAAGCCGCTCATTGCCCGGGACACCCGGTAGGTGAACAGTTTAGGGATGGGAACGGGCAGAATCAAGTCGGCAAAGACCGTGCTTTCTTCTTCGAATGGGAGGGTATTCTGGACAAGCATTTGGGTGGGAACCGCGGTATCGGGATAATGCTGCAAGTTAAGGAACATTTAGATAGTCGCCTGATCAAAAATGGCAGGGAAATTGCTGCACTTCTGACACTGAAACGCGCGCCATGCTCGAAATAAGACTATACACCAACCGGTTAATACGATTATTGAGACAAATATGAAGAATGGAAAAATGCCCACGTTGTGGTTCAGGAGATATAAAGAAGAACGGGCATATCCACAACGGTAAACAAAACTATTATTGCAAGACCTGCGGCCGAAATTTTGTGGAAAATCCTCAGCAAAAGATTGTAAGCCAAAAGGATAGAGAGCTGGCCGCCCGTCTTTTCAGGGAGGGTTTGTCTATGCGGGCTATTAGTCGGGTGTTGGGTGTCAGCCTCCCCTGGGTGCTGGATTTCACTAAAAATCTTTCGGGTGAGAAGGGGATTTCTGGTGAAGTGCCCGATTTCGGAAAGGCAGATTCCAAATCAGGTGAATCAAGCTGAGGGACAGCGTTTTTGGCATCAATTTTGCAAATCGAGCATTACATGTTTACCACTATCACATATCTGTGATTTGATAGCATGCATATTCCTCTTCGTTATACTTTACTACTTCTTGAATGTCCTCTCATTACTCCACCACCAGGCGCATTGCGCTCCTTTTGCTATTTTCAGCCTCACTGTTTCATCTTCCCGCCTACGCCCAGATTAGCGGCGTCGTGTACCGCGACTTCGATGGGAGCGGCACCCGCACATCGGTCAATCCCAATGAGATCGGGGCCAGTGACGTAAAAGTCCGGGCCTATGTTGGCAACAGTTCAACTCCCCTGCTGTCCACGACGGACGAACAAGGCGTGTTTTCGTTCAATGCCACCCAGATTCCGGCAGGCAGCCAGGTCAAACTGGAATTTTATGATCTGGGAAAAATGAATTATAGCGGGCCTTATGGCGCGGAAAGCGGCACAAGCCTGCAATTCGTGCAGGCGCCCAACGACCGGATCTCCTTTGGCATTTTCTATCCTGCTGAATACTGCGACACGCGGTCTCCGGTCATCGTCACTTCCTGTTTCATCAATGGCGACCCCAATGCGGGTGGAAACGCGGGCGACCAGGTCGCTCTGGTTAGTTTTCCTTACGAAGCCTCGGGCCTGACTGGCCCCGCCAACTTTCCGGCCACACCGCTGGGCCTGGTCAAAGAAGTCGGCGCTATTTGGGGCGTGCTATACCACATGAGAAGCAAGAAATTTGTAACATCGGCCATTCTCAAACGTCACGCTGGTTTTGGCCCGCTGGGCACGGGAGGGCTTTACCTTACCAACTACCTTACCGGAATATCGACTCCTTTCATTGATGTGAAAACCCTGGGCATCGACACCGGCGACGACCCGCATATAGGTTTATCGGCCGACTTCAGAGATCCCAGCCTGGACACTGTCGCCTTACGAAAAATCGGAAAACTTAGCTTGGGGGCCCTGGCCGTCGATGAGAGCGGGGAGCGGATTTTCCTCAGCAACCTGAATGATCGCAAGGTGTACAGCCTGTATGTGAGCGGAAATCTCAACACGCCAACCCGGGATAGCGTTCGCGCCTTCACCATTCCCAACAACTGTGCCGATCCCGGGGATTTCCGGCCCTGGGCGCTGAAAGGTTACCGGGGCGATATCTACGTGGGGACTGTATGTTCGGGCGAGACGAGCGGGGATACGGCAAAGCTCAGGGGCATCGTGTACAAATTTGATCCGAAGGAAACCAACCCCACCTTTACACAGGTACTTTCTTTTCCTTTTTCATTCAAAAGAGGCTCTCCGGACATGTCGGTCGGTTGCGTGCGCAATTACTGGAGTACCTGGGACGATGCCTTTCCGGCGCCTTGCAACGGCAGCTTTGTCCTGAATCCTCAACCGATCATTTCCGACCTTGAATTCGACGTGAACGGCGATATGATTCTGGGTATCATGGACCGGTTCGGTCACCAGTCGGGCCGTGACAACTACGGCGGGAGCAGCACCGCTGGCAATGTGTACACGGGCTTCAGTGGCGGCGATCTGATGCGGGCCGGCCTGAACGCCGATGGTACTTATACCCTGGAGTTCAACGGAATGGTTGGGGATGAGACGGGCTGCGGCACGGGCAATGACGAAGGGCCGGGCGGCGGCGAGTTCTACTGCGGGGACGAATGGGTTTTTTACGGTAAAGTGGCCCACGGCGAAATCAATAATGGTTCTCTGGCCTTGGTGCCCGGCTCCGATGAAGTCATCTCCACTGCCATGGACCCGCTCAGCACAGACGATAACAGTGTTTACCTTGCCTCAGGCTGGCAGGCCTACCGCAATAGTGGCGCGATGGCGGGCCGTGTGGTTCGCGAGTTTGTGGTGTACGACCAGGATTACGTCGGGACTTTCGGTAAGTCGGCGGGCCTGGGCGATATCGTGGCGGCCTGCAACGCCGCCCCCGTCGAGATCGGCAATCGCGTTTGGCTCGATCGGAACCGTAACGGTGTGCAGGATGCGGGTGAACCGGGCGTCGAAGGAATTATCCTGACGCTGCACGACGCTGAAAATGGCTTTTCCCAGGTTGCCAGCGACACTACGAATGCCAAAGGTGAGTACTACTTTACGAATGCCAACGTACCCGGAGGAGTGGAATTTAATCATAAATACGAGGTGCGGATAAGCATGCTTCAGCCCGCCATTACTACCGATAGCCTGCAGCCTGCCCCGCCCAATATCGGTGACCCGGTTGCCGATTCGGACGGTATACTGGTGATCCCTGGTGCTGCTCCCGGACCCGGTGCGAAGAATGGCCGTTTGGCTGCCGCCCTGGCCGAGGAGCCTTATGTGAAAATTGAGGTAACTTCAGGCGGTATTGGTCAGAACGACCATACCTACGACTACGGTTTTGGTCCGGCATCGAAAATTGAGCTGGTAACCGACTCGATTCGGATATGTTCAGGAGAAGTGACAGTGCTGATTGCGCAGGCCGCAAGCGTCCTCCCCGGGGATAGCGTGGCGTTTGTCCTATACGATAATATTCCTGGTACCATTGACGAAAAGCTCAATTCAGGAACGGTGCTCGGCAAGGTGGCGCCTGACGGAACGGGGCTGGCGACCTTACCCAACGTGATTTTCCCGGTCAATGCAACCAGAGACTCCGCTTCGTATGTAGTATGTGCGCTGCTGCTGACCAGGGATACGGCGGTACTGGGCGTGGACAACGGCACCGTCACGATCGGCCCAATTCCGGTGGTAGTGGCGACTGTGGACGGAACGCTGAATTGCACCCAGCGCATCGTCAATCTGAAAGCCAGATCAAGCATGAGTATTGCTTCTTTCTCGTGGACAGGGCCCGGTAACCATGTCAGCACCGACTCCATTGCGCCGGTCAGTGTGCCGGGTACTTACGTTGTAGTTGGTACTTCGGCGCAAGGCTGTGTCTCGTCCCCTGATACGGTAATCGTTGTAGAAGAGGAACTACCTCCCGCCCTTCCAACTCCCGAACTCGTCATTTGTGAGCCCCTCACCTCCGTGCAACTACCTGCCATCGGGAAGGGGCAGGAGTGGCTCGTGAGTGCTTTCAATCCCGTAACAGTAGCTGTCGACACGGTGGCAAACACAGCCAGTGGCCTGTCCGCGAACGGAACGTACCATATAAGATTGCGGGAAGGCATTTGTATTAGCTCCGACTCGCTGAAAATTACCCGTAATCCATCTTTGGCTCTCAAAGATTCCAGTGTCACCCTTTGCGCATCCGTGACGGTCAACCTGCCCGACTACATCCCCGGCTACGATACCCTCACCGGCCAGACGTGGCACCTGGGCAGTGCTACTGGCGCAACAGTTACCGATATCAATGGAATCACCTTTGAACAGAGTACCACCTACGTGCTGATTGCCGCCAATAGGTTCGGTTGCACTGACACGGCCACAGTTCAGTTCATAAAAGTACCTTCGGCTACCCTCACGGCTCTGGCCAATGGAATTTTGACCTGTACGCAACGCTCGGTGACCCTGACGGCCACATCCGATGCCAGTGATATCGCCTACCTATGGACAGGACCCGATAATTTTACCAGTACGGATTCCGTAATTTCCGTCAGCAAGTCCGGGAGATACATTTTAACCGGCCTGGCAGCAGACGGATGTTCTTCTGTTGCTGATACATTGGATGTTTTGGAAGAATTGGTTCCGCCGCAGCTACCCCTGGCATCCGTCGGTATTTGCGAACCTACCTCCCAGGTACAGGCTCCGCCCATCGGCCTGGGACAGGAGTGGTTCACTGAGTTCAACAATGCGGCCCCCATCGAAATCAATAATGTTCAGAATTCGGTAAGTGGCTTTACTGCGAATGGCGTATATGAAGTGAAACTAAGGGAAGGTGTTTGTACAAGTGCGGCAGCCATGCGCATTGTCCGCAGTGCGGCTTTGGCCTTGCGGGATACCGTCGCTACGTTTTGTAATGCAACTGCCGTCAACCTGACGAGCTATATCCCCGGCTATGCCAATCTGGTTAACCCGGTCTGGCATCTGGGTAGCGCGAGTGGTGCTGTTATACCCGTTACGAATGGTATGCAGGTCGACGAGAGCACGACCTACGTTTTGACCGCCAGCAATCAGAGTGGTTGTGCGGACACGGCCTCCGTGAAATTTGTGATACAGCCTATGCCGATTGGGTTTTTGAGCATTACCCCGCCTACCTGTAACGACGGAATCCCATTGGCCAATGGCATCATGACCCTTTCGGGCATTCAGGCGCCCATGCGATATGATCTGGTGCAAGATGCTGATTACTCGGGTGATGCTACCTTTTCTACCGCCGCCGCAGTACCAAAGGATGGCAACTTTGGCTCAGACTGGGCAAGTCCGGCAGTCGATACGCCGTTTACCATGCGGGTATTCAATGAGGCGGGCTGTTTCCTGGATCTGTTCGTTTCACTTGGCCCGGTCGATTGCCAGTGTCCGGTTGTGTGCGTTCCTGTTTCAGTGAAAAGGGTAAAGAAGATGTAAGTGGTTTTTCAGCAACTACAAAAAATGGGTCCCTGCTTTTGAGGACCCATTTTTTGTAGAGAGTTAGGTCTTTTTTTAGGCAATTTTACGGTTCTTTGAAAGGTCCTTACCCTCGTTTTATTCAAAAAACAACCTTTCGATTTCCAACGTTGGACCTTCTTCCCAGGGAAGCATGGCATTGAATAGCCGGAGGTGAACGTAAGCAGGTATGTCATCAGCGCGAATGGCTCTGGGCTTGATGATCTCTTGGTCCAATAGATAGGCACGTTGCGTTCCCGCCAGAAGAGGGTGCTCCGGCGTGTACCATCCGGCCCCATCGAACAGCGCAATATTGGCGTAGCTGGTATCGGTAATAAAGCCCTGCCTCATTATAAGCACATCATCACAACTACCCCGCTGATCATATAAAGAATTGAGCGCCTGACGGTCTTTGTACTTGTGAGCATAATCCAGACCGTCCGCTTTCACCACCCGTAAACTACCAATGGTACGGGGCTGGTACTTCTCCCATTCGATGTTTACTATTTCCGCGCCGTAGGTAATCCGGCATTTGTGCTTGCCGTCGTTCACCGAATGGGGTATTTCGAGATAATCCTTCAAAGCCAGAGGCTCCTGCGCGCGCCACAATAGCTGCCGGGTCCGGTTCATCCGTGCTTCGTGGTAGGGAAGCCGCTCACTGAATTTCCGCTGATGGACGCAAATCGTCTCGAAGCAAAGCTGGGGTTGATTCATCACTAAAAGGAAGGTACACTTTATCGATTAATTCCTGATACTCGCCCTCGGCGCTACTGCGGGCAGTGATCCCTCCGCCGCTCTTGAAAACCAGATTTTCGTTCTGTTGCTCGAGGTACCGAATCATGACTGCACTTTCAAATACTTCGCCGTCAAAACTACCCATAATGCCGGTGTAGTAGCCGCGGTCGTATCCCTCGGCTTCCTGAATGATACGGAGGGTAGAGGGCTTGGGAGCACCGCTGATCGACCCGGCGGGAAGTAGTTTCACAAGTAAGTCTCCGTAAGCTCCGGCAAAGTTGTCCGGCAGCAAACCCGCTATTTCCGAACTGACTTGCAAAAGTGAACGCTCGTGGGTGGTGACCTTGTCGAGATAGCGATAACGCTCGACCCAAACCTTTTCAGCGACCATGCTCAGATCATTACGGATCAGGTCGACAATGGTGGCATGCTCGGCCGCCTCCTTGACATCGGCCAGAATGATCCGCCCGGCGTCGGGAATGTGTGCCGAGATCGTGCCTTTCATGGGAAAGGACGAGATGCGGTTATTCTTGATCCGGACAAAAGCCTCGGGAGAGAAACAAACGAACTTATCGCGAAACCAGAAGCGGAACGGCGCACGGCTGTGCCGGTAAATATCCAGCAACGACAAACTAGTCTCGACGGGGGTCGGGGCCGATAAATTGACCAAAAAAGAATTGCCGCGCTGAATATTCTTCAACACATAGTCGAATCTTGGCCGATACGCCTCGAGTGAAAGAGGGTACTTTTTAAAATGATAAGGCGGTAAAGTGGGCAACGGGCTGTCATCGGCGGGGTCGTTAGTGATGCCGTTGAGATTGAACCGCAACCGGGCCGGATCGACTTCATCCATACGCCAGGCAAGGGGTACTTTGCCCGCAAAGTCGATCAGGAATAGAAACGGGATGCCCGCTCGTCCCCACGCGTTCAGGTGGTTTACGAAAGATTCAGTGGAACTGGACGGAGGAAAAAACAAGGGACGGATCAGTTGAGAGAACGATTTTTAACAGTCCGGTTTTGCACAAAGTTCAGAAACCATTCGCACGTACAAGGTGTTGCGTAGTGGAATTTTGAGCAAAAAATCATGCATTTACACGACGTTATTATCATCGGTGGTGGCCCCTGTGGCCTGGCGATGGGCATCGAAGCCGCCAAAAGCGGGCTGGATCACCTGATTTTGGAAAAAGGTAGCGTTACGGAGTCCATCCGTCGCTACCCCAAACGTATGCGGTTTTTCTCCACCGCCGAAAATATCGAGATCGGTGGCATTCCGTTTCCCATTTCGGGCGTGAAAGCCAACCGCGACGAGGCCTTGCAATATTACCGGAAGGTGGCAGGCTACTACCATCTTAACTTTGAGTTATTTGTGGAAGTGGATCGCACGGAGCGGCAGGAGGATGGTACTTTCTTCGTTTTTACCACCGACGGGCGCACTTTCCAGGCCAAAAATGTAGTGCTGGCCACGGGCTATTTCGATTTCCCGCGCATGCTGGATATCCCCGGAGAAGATCTGCCACACGTGTCGCACTACTACGACGAGCCATTCAAATATTCTTACACCAATGTAATTATCGTGGGAGGCTCCAACTCCGCTGTGGAAGCCGCGCTGGAACTCTACCGCCACGATGTAAACGTGACTATTGTCCATAAAGACGACGATTTCCGTAAAACGGTGAAGTACTGGCTTGTTCCCGACGTAAAAAACCGCGTGAAGGAAGGCAAGATCAACACCATGTTCGACAGCGTCGTCAAGGCCATCGAGCCCGACCAGGTTTTGGTGGAAAGTACCCTGACGGGCGAGCAGCAATGGCTACCCGCCAACTTCGTATTTCTGCTCGTGGGGTACCTGCCCGACGAAGCCCTGCTGCGTCGCTGTGGCGTGGAACTCGACACCGTCACGAAAATACCGACCTACGACCCCGAAACCTTTGAAACTAACGTGCCGGGCCTGTACCTTTGCGGCACGGTCATGGCGGGCGTCCGTACTGAAAAAGTATTTATCGAAAATGGACGCGACCATGCCGCCGCGATCGCCGATCACCTCACGGGGCGTGAAGTGAGGAAGGTGCCGGAGTTGATTGACAGGATTTAGGGTTGATGACATACTACACACTCCCGTATTAAAATGAGACGTAGTTCTCATTTTAGATTGGGGATAGAAGATGTGTGGTTTTTTAGCAATACTTGGGCGAGTGGGGTTTACGTCTATAAATCGGTAACTTTATCCTCGTGCTCCTGTAACTGGTAACTTATATGTTGCGCCAGTTTTTCGGCGTCGGAGTCCAATATCACATCAATCTTCAGGTCACCATGATCCCAATTCAAGGCATCGATAATAAACTCCTTCAAAGATTTGTCAGCCTTGGGCAAAGTAGTTAAGAACGTAAGGTGAATGCTTTCGGATGTAGTACTGATTTCCTTCAGTTTCCCAGACCATCGATATGCTTTCATTTTTATAGCTTCAGCGTTTTGCAAATCGAAAGACAAAGGTTGGTAGCAGTGCCAAATCTCGTTTTTCCAAGATTTGTCAAAAATGAAGGTGTCGTTTTTTGTGACGACATTGTGCTCGACCAGCTTTTCGGTAATTCTGTATTTATCGAAGTAAGCCTTATACTTCTGTTTCCAAACTTCCTCGTTGGTAAGAGATAGAGCCGTATTTTGGTCAAGGTACTTTTCTACTAAATCCTCATACAAACCGGAAAGCGCCGCTTTAAGATCCAAATCTATACCGTAATGTACTTCGGTAAGTACCAGGGCGCTATCGTCCGGCGGTAGGATTTTACATGTAATCTGGCTTAAATCCTCCGAAGGCTTGAATAGCTCAAAGCATTCAGAGGCTACCCGGCTAATTTCTTGCTCAAATCGGCGCAATGATTGAATAAGGTGGCGTCCGTTGGCACCCGGGAAAAAGGAGGTGATCCGGCTAAACTTATGAAGCATTCTGGTTTGCAGAAACACCGCATCGGGCGCATACATTACGATGCCCACATTCACGAATTCTTCCGTAAACTGGTCGTGAACGTATCTGAGTAGTTGATATTGATATTTTTTCATGCGATCAGAACGTTAGTTAAGCTGTCGGAAAACTCTTTCTTGTGAGCGTTTATGGCCTGCGAATGCATTTTAACATCATTGAGAAAATCTTTTTGCTCACTAAGCCAGGCGGCAGGAATAAAGTACTCTACCCTCTCCCAAAAATAATCATTGATTCTCGAAAATTCATCCACAAATCCCTTGAAATCAACAACGTTATCTTTTAGTGATACGTATAGACAGTGTTTTCTGCACATATCTTTTTCTGAGTCGTTTAGCATCCAAGGAGTGGCATTCCTCAAAAATGAGAGCAAGGATGTGAAT
The DNA here is from genome assembly GCF_014651615.1 of Persicitalea jodogahamensis. Lineage (GTDB taxonomy): Bacteria > Bacteroidota > Bacteroidia > Cytophagales > Spirosomataceae > Persicitalea > Persicitalea jodogahamensis. Next base: position 302,558 of record NZ_BMXF01000002.1, read on the forward strand.
GAGAAGGCCAACTCATGGTCAAATAAAAAAAAGTGATTCCCGTTCGTTAGCAAATTTGGCTTGGCAGATCCTCTGTCAGCATTTGACAAGTAGGTGTCGAGGGCCAGAACGTCTTTGGCTTGATCAAATAGTCGACTACCGGACGATATGCTTGAAGTAATTATAGAGGAGTACCCAGCCTCATACATAGTGCCAAAATTTAGCCCAACGCTGTTTGCGACATTTTTATAGCTACCCTGCCCAGCAAGTGTGTCCGCAAATTCTGCACTAACTCGAATAACGGCAGGCTCGGCAACAGTCATATCCAACTCTTTGCCAATCCAGGCACCGAGCAGTTCACAACAGGCCGCCTTAGTACTCATCCTAGGGGCTTTCATAAATTTGACCACATATTGACCCCGCGCGCCAGTGATTTCGTCTACACCGCTCACGAGCATCGGCTCGGTCGATCCGCTTGATAAGGTTCTAAAGCTGGCTAAGGCGTGGATAACAGGCAACGAGTAGCCCTCATCTGTAATTTTCAGCATCCATCATTTTTTGTAATAAAAAGAATATAAAACCGGTAATATAAACTTTTGTGAAAAAAAAGCAGTATCGAAAATATAAAAGCCATAAAATAATCCCCTGCAAGAGACATTCTTGCAGGGGATTCAAAAAACGTGACCCCGGCGGGAATCGAACCCACATCTAAAGTTTAGGAAACTTCTATTCTATCCGTTGAACTACGGGGTCTGGTGAATTAGCCCGCGAATTTCGGTAATTTTCGTTGACTCACCAAAACTTCGCTATTCAGCGTATTCTTCGTCGTAGTAGCCCACGTCGAGCCAGTTGGGATAGATCAGGAAATGCTTGTCGCGAACGAGGTCGGCGAGGTGGCGGCGCAGCTCGGCCATATTCTCGTTATGTTCCGCCGAAACAAACACTACGTGTTCGGCTTTGCTGGCGTGGTAGCTCTTGCGAAGTTGCTCGATAAGAGCGTCCATCGGTAGGCGCTTTGTGTCTTCAGTCACTTCCTGCCAGTCTTGCTCGTCTTGCGTTTCTTCGGGTTGCTCGTAGAGGTCGATTTTGTTGAAAACGATAATGGTCGGCTTGTCGGCCGCGCCGATTTCAGCCAGCGTGCTGCTGACTACCTCCATTTGTTCCTCAAAGCCCGGATGCGAAATATCCACGACGTGGACCAAAATGTCGGCCTCACGTACTTCGTCCAGCGTGGATTTAAAGGATTCGATCAGCGTCGTGGGTAGTTTCCGGATAAAGCCCACCGTATCGGTCAGCAGGTACGGAATATTCCCGACCGAGACCTTTCGCACGGTCGAGTCCACGGTGGCGAAGAGTTTGTTCTCGGCAAACACGTCTGCCTTGGCCAGGCGGCGCATCAGCGTGGACTTCCCCACGTTGGTGTAGCCCACCAGCGCCACGCGCACCAGACGGTCACGCTCCTTGCGGCGCGTGGTACTTTGGCGGTCGATCTTGCGCAGCTTTTCTTTCAGCAAAGAGATCCGGTCGTTGATAATCCGGCGGTCGGTTTCGAGTTCTTTCTCACCGGGTCCGCGCATCCCGACGCCGCCTTTCTGCTTACTAAGGTGCGTCCACATGCGGGTCAGGCGTGGATACACATACTGGTACTGGGCCAGCTCGACCTGCGTTTTGGCCTGGGCGGTCTTGGCGCGCATCGCGAAAATGTCCAGAATCAGCAGGCTGCGGTCCAGTACTTTAATTTCGTGTTCCTCAAACGCCGCTTCCAGATTGCGTACTTGCGAGGGCGACAGGTCATCATCGAAAATCACCATGTCCACGGGTTCGGCGGCGATGAACGTCTTGATTTCCTGCAATTTGCCACTTCCCACGTAGGTGCGTGACTCGGGCTTTTCCAGGTTTTGCGTAAAGGTATGGGTAGTTTCCACACCCAGCGTCGACACCAGAAAGGCCAGTTCGTCGAGGTATTCCTGGGTTTGAGCCGCGCTTTGCTTTTGGGGGCTCACGGCCACCAGCACGGCGGTTTCCTGTTTTTTCTCGGTGGAATTGGTTGCTCTTTTATCTACCAAAGCTATCAGCTGTTAAATGGTTAGGTCTTATCTATTTGGTTATTTCCTGCAGAAGCATGTACGAAAAAGCATTCGGCAAGCAGAAAATAACCTCTTCTTCGTCGGATTAGTTCTGATGACCGTTCACTAAGTCGGCGGCTGATTCCTAGGCATTGCCCGCCAAGCCCGGTACTTTAGATCATTCCCTTAACGCAAACCCAACGTTTTGAAAGAATGGTTCAAACTTCTCAAGCTGTCACTCAACGGTTCCCGGCAGAGCTACGTCAGCGGTAGCATCGACCGCGCCATCTTCCTGCTGGCAGTGCCGATGGTACTGGAAATGGGGATGGAGTCGCTTTTCGCGGTGGTGGATATCTTCTTCGCCTCCCTGCTCAGCACCGAAGCGGTAGTCACCGTCGGGCTGACCGCCACCGTAGTGATGCTCGTCGACGCGATGGCGATTGGTCTTGGGGTGGCGGCCAGTGCCCTGGTGGCGCGGCGGATAGGCGAAGGAGAGCCCCGGCAGGCCGGAATGGTAGTCGGGCAGGTCATTCTCATTGCGCTGGTTTTTTCCGCCGCATTGGTGGTAGCGGGCTGGCACTACGCCGGAGATTTGTTGCGCCTCATGGGAGCCGAGGAGAGAGTCATTGCGGTAGGCACCCGGTTTGCCCAAATCGAATTCCTGAGCAGCCCGGTCATTGTGCTGATGTACGCGCTGTGCGGTTCGTTGCGCGGGGCGGGGGCGGCTTCGGCGGCCATGCGGTCGCTGTGGATTGCCAATGGCATCAACATCCTTTTGGACCCGCTCTTCATTTTCGGTCTCGGCCCCTTTCCCGAAATGGGAATTACCGGAGCGGCGGTCGCTTCGGCGATTGGCTGGACATCGGGCGTGGGGTATCAGCTGTACTTTCTGTACGCCAGCCAAAGAAAGATTTCGGTCCAATGGTCGGACCTGATACCCGACCGCACCTACCTAAGCCGACTGCTCAACCTGGCGGTGGGTGGAACGGGACAGTTACTCATCGCGTCGGCCAGCTGGATTTTCCTGACCCGCATCGTGGCGGGTTTTGGCAGCGAGGTAGTGGCGGGATACACCATCGCCATCCGGATTTTTATTTTTACCCTGCTGCCATCCTGGGGCATGGCCAATGCCGCCGCCACGCTGGTCGGTCAGAATCTGGGCGCACAGCAGCCGGGCCGGGCCGCCGTGTCGGTATGGCGTACGGCTCGCTGCAACATGTGGTTTTTGCTCGTAATTGCCGTCGTTCTTTTCTTCCAGGCCGAAACGGTCATCGGCTGGTTCAGCAGCAACGCGGCGGTATTGAATACAGGCGTCTCCGCTTTGCGGATTTTCTGCCTGGGCTACGGCTTTTACGGCTACGGAATCGTTATTATCCAGTCTATCAACGGCGCGGGCGATACCCAGACCCCCCTTTATCTCAACCTCATCTGTTTTTGGTTGGCCGAAATCCCGCTGGCATATTTGCTGGGCCAGCAATACGGGGCCATCGGTGTGTTTGCCTCCATCCCCATCGGGGAATCACTACTGGCTATTCTCAGTATACTGGTATTCCGAAGCGGTGAGTGGAAAATGTCACAAGTTTAATCTGTTAATGGTTAGATAATTATGATGGAATTTAATCATTGACAGAATATTTTTTCTAGCTTTGTCAAAATTTCCAAGCCCATGAAGTTCCTCACTTGGGTCTAGGCTGTCTCCGTTCAGCCTGCCCGCAAGCCGATCCCCATCGGTCTTCCTGCCAGTACCATAGCGCTTTTTCTGCAAAAAGCCGGGTACTATTTTCTATCCAAAATCAGGTTTTCCTTCTTAAATAAACAGAAATACTGACGCAGCCTGTGTCCAAATGGGAGCGTCGTACCTTTTGCCTATTCAAGAAATAAAACCCGCTTACAATCCTCCTGAAATTTTGAAAAAGTACCTAAAACTGCTCCGAGCGGCCCTGGATGGCTCCGAACAGAGCTATACCAGCGGCAGCATCGACCGCGCTATTTTTCTGCTGGCTGTTCCGATGATCCTCGAGATGGTCATGGAATCGCTCTTCGCGGTGGTTGACGTTTTCTTCGTCTCGCAAGTCAGCACCGAAGCCGTGGCGACGGTCGGCCTGACGGAATCGGTTATTACGCTCATTTACTCCGTGGCCATCGGGCTAAGTACCGCCGCCACGGCTATCGTGGCGCGGCGCGTGGGGGAGGGTAGCCCCGCCCAGGCCGGGAAGGCCATCGGGCAGGTGATACTCATTTCCGTGGGCGTTTCGGTGGTCATGGCGGGCTTCGGCACCTATTTTGCCGGGGATGTGCTGCAACTCATGGGGGCCGATCCCGAGGTGATTGCCGTCGGGACGCGCTACGCGCAGATTTCGTTTCTCAGTAGTCCGGTCATCGTGCTGCTGTACTCACTGAGCGGGGCGTTGCGCGGGGCGGGTTCAGCCTCGGCGGCCATGCGATCGCTGTGGATCGCGAATGGGCTCAACATGATACTCGACCCGCTGTTCATCTTTGGCATCAGTTTCTTTCCCGAAATGGGCGTAACGGGGGCGGCGGTGGCAACTACCATTGGCCGCTCGGTGGGTGTAGGGTACCAGTTGTACTTTTTATACAATACCAAAAAGTCGGTTTCCATAAAGTGGTTGGATTTTACGCCCGACTGGAAAATTATCCAAAACATCCTGAATATTTCGGCAGGTGGCACGGGTCAATTCCTGATCTCTTCGGCGAGCTGGATTTTCCTGACGCGCATCCTGGCCGAATTTGGCAGTGATGTGGTGGCGGGCTACACGATTGCTATCCGGATTATCATTTTCACTCTGCTACCTTCCTGGGGCATGGCCAATGCCGCCGCCACGCTGGTGGGCCAAAACCTCGGAGCCGACCAACCCGACCGCGCTGAAAGTTCCGTTTGGCGCACGGCCAAGCTCAACATGTGGTTCCTGCTGGGTGTGGCTGCGTTATTTTTTATCGCCGCTGAACCCATTGTCGGCTGGTTCAGCACGGAACCGGCCGTGGTGCAGACGGGCGTCACCACCCTGCGGGTACTTTGCTTGGGCTACGGAGCCTTCGCCTACGGCATGGTGGTCGTGCAGTCCATGAACGGCGCGGGCGATACCCGAACACCCATCTACCTCAACCTGATTTGCTATTGGCTGGTCCAGATTCCGCTGGCCTACCTGCTGGGTTTGGTACTTGAATGGGGCCCGATCGGGGTGTTTGTTTCCGTGCCCGCCGGGGAGACACTACTGGCTGTTTTAGGAATTGTAGCCTTCCGGCGCGGGCGATGGCGCCAAACCCAGGTATGACGGACGCACCTAGTATTGATCGGTTTAGTTGAAGTCTTAGCCTGCGTGATAATTGTCACAGAACGGCCAATCTTTTCCCCCTACTTTTGTGTCAGTGATTCAAGGGCAGGACGAAATCGTCTGGCCATCAGGTTTGTAAAAAAGCTATTGTGAGCATACTGGGTTATTTATCGTCTGTTTTAATTGGTGTCAGTTTGGGGCTGATTGGCGGTGGCGGCAGCATCCTCACCGTGCCTGTGCTGGTGTATCTGATTGGGCTGAACCCGGTCCTGTCTACGGCTTACTCGCTGTTTGTGGTCGGGACGACCTCGCTGGTGGGCTCTTTTACTTACATGAAGAAGCGGCTGGTTAACTACCGGGCCGCGCTGGTATTTGCGGTACCTTCTTTCGTTACCGTTTTTCTAACCCGTAAGTTCATCGTCCCAGCCATTCCCGACCCGGTATTCACACTTGGCGACTTTACGTTGCAAAAGGGGGCGGGCATCATGGGTCTTTTCGCCCTGATCATGCTGGCGGCGGCCTTTTCCATGATCAGGCAGCGCAAAGATGCCAGCGACGAGTCAGAAAGCAGCGAGGTCAGCTTTAATCTGCCACTTATTGCTCTGGAAGGGGCCGCCGTGGGCCTGCTTACCGGATTGGTCGGTGCGGGCGGCGGTTTCCTGATTATCCCCGCCCTGGTTTTGCTGGCCAAAATTCCTATGAAAATGGCCGTAGGGACTTCATTGCTGATTATCGCTGCCAAGTCACTCATCGGTTTTTTGGGCGACCTGGGGCAGCAAGCCATCGACTGGCACTTCCTGACCGTGTTCACATTGCTGTCGATTTCGGGGATTTTTCTGGGCTCTTACCTCACCCGGTTTATCTCCGGGGAGAAACTCAAGCGAGTCTTCGGGTGGTTTGTACTGGGGATGGCAGCGGTGATTTTGTGGAAAGAATTTTATTGAAAGAGGTACCTCAGTCCTTGATTACCTGAGCGCTGTATTCACCAATACTTTTTTGGCACTTGGCGGGGACAATAAGATAAACTTAGGTACTTAGGAACTAGGGTACTCATTAACTTAAAAATCATGAAAATAGAACAAATTTATACCGGCTGCCTGGCGCAGGGAGCCTATTTTATCGAATCGGAAGGTGAAGCAGCGGTGATCGATCCGCTGCGGGAAGTGCAGCCTTATCTGGACAAGGCGCAGCGCGAAGGCGCGACGATCAAGTATGTCTTCGAGACGCACTTTCACGCCGATTTTGTGTCGGGACACCTCGATCTCTCGGAGAAAACCGGCGCGCCCATCGTGTACGGGCCGAACGCCAATCCGAACTTTGCTGCGCATATCGCGGCTGACGGAGAGGAGTTCAAACTCGGAAAAATCACCATCAAAGCCCTGCACACGCCTGGCCATACCATGGAGTCAACGTGCTATTTGCTTCTGGACGAAAACGGTAAGGAAACGGCTCTTTTCAGCGGTGACACGCTATTCATCGGCGATGTAGGTCGGCCCGACCTGGCGCAAAAGAGCGACTTGACGACGGAGGATTTAGCCGGACATTTGTTCGATAGCCTGCGGAATAAGGTCATGCCCTTGCCCAACGACCTGATCGTGTATCCGGCCCACGGGGCAGGTTCGGCTTGTGGCAAGAACATGAGCAAGGAGACGTCCGATACGCTGGGTAACCAGAAAATGTTCAACTACGCCCTGCGGGCCGACATGACGAAGGAAGAATTTGTCAAGGAAGTCACGGACGGACTGGACGAGCCGCCGCAGTACTTCCCGCAAAATGTCCAGATGAACAAGGAAGGCTACGAAAGCATCGATGACGTGCTGGCACGTGGTGCACAAGCACTCAGTCCGGCGGCCTTCGAGGTGGCCGCCAACGAAACGGGTGCGTTGATTCTGGATACCCGGGCAGCGGCGGACTTTGCCGAAGGCTTTATTCCCAATTCTATAAATATTGGCATCGATGGTAGTTTCGCTCCCTGGGTGGGCGCCTTAATTCCCGACTTGAAACAAACGCTATTGCTTGTCACCGAACCGGGTCGCGAAGAAGAGGTAGTTACGCGCCTGGCGCGGGTGGGTTACGACCACACGCTGGGGTACCTGAAAGGAGGTTTTGCGGCCTGGCAGGATGCCGGGAGTGAAACGGACACGGTACAGTCGGTGGCAGCGGACGATTTCGCGGAAAAATTCAAAAGTGACGACCTGACGATCATCGATGTGCGCAAGCCCACCGAGTTTGACGAGGGGCACGTTGAAGGAGCTAAAAACCTGCCGCTCGATCATATCAGCGACCTCATGGCGGAGTTTCCCAAAAATGAGCCCATGTACCTCCACTGTGCGGGCGGCTACCGTTCCATGATCGCTTCCTCGATCCTGAAAGCCCGTGGTTTCGACAACGTCGTCAACATCGAAGGTGGTTACGGAGCCATGACGAAGGCAGGCGTTGCCGTCAGTGGCCAGGAGTCGGCAGCGAGTAACTAATAGCCAAGGCTATTTGCCCAGAAACTTTTCATCAGACCGGAAAGTTTTCTGTACCAGTATTTCTATACATACACTATAATTTTTTTCTCTTGAATTTTCTTGAATTAATCCGGCAGCCCTGGCCGTGGTACATAGCCGGGCCACTCATCGGGCTCACTGTTCCGGCCCTGCTAATCATCGGGAATAAGCCTTTTGGCATTTCTTCTTCGTTGCGCCATGCGTGCGCGGCCTGTGTTCCGGCCAATATTTCCTTTTTCAAGTACGACTGGAAAGCGGAATCCTGGAACCTGATCTTCGTGTTGGGTATTGCCTTAGGAGGCTTTATCGCCACGCAGTTCCTGGCCGACCCCAACGCCATCGTGATTGCCTCCGACACCCAGCAAGACCTGGCCGCGCTGGGCATTACCGATTTTTCGGGACTGATGCCCGCCGATCTCTTTTCGGTTGAAAACATTTTCAACTTCAAGGGTTTGATCTTCTTCGTTTTTGGTGGATTTCTCGTGGGCTTTGGAACTCGCTACGCGGGCGGCTGCACCTCGGGGCACGCCATCATGGGAATCGCCAACCTGCAATGGCCTTCGCTGGTCGCTACTATCTGCTTCATGATTGGCGGTTTTGTCGGCACGCTCGTGCTGCTTCCCTGGTTGATGGGATTAGTGGGGTAGAAAGGGGTAAAGTTGCAATAGCATAGAGTAACTCCCTTTATTTAAGGCAGATGTACATAAGGATTTTATAGAATATGAAAAATACACAAGAAAATTTCGTTGTCAGTCCGTCTGCTCCTGATTTGACCCCGGAACAGAAACCGGGTGTTCAGAACGAACAGCGCAACCCGGAAAATGTCGCCAACCTGGGCAGGTACCTGATTGTGGGAGTGTTGTTCGGAATCGTTTTCGTGAAGGCCGAAATCATTTCCTGGTTCAGGATTCAGGAGATGTTTCGGTTGGATTCTTTCCACATGTACGGCGTGATCGGCTCGGCCGTCATGGTAGGTATGCTGTCCATTTTCTTGATTAAGAAATGGAATGCCAAGACGCTATCGGGAGATAAAATCACCATTGCCCCCAAGACTTTTCAGAAAGGTCAGATCTACGGTGGGTTGCTCTTTGGCCTGGGCTGGGCTTTGACCGGTGCTTGTCCGGGGCCGCTCTACGCCCAAATCGGCAGTGGTTTTCTGGTCGTCATCATCACCCTGCTCAGCGCGATGTTAGGTACCTGGACGTACGGGTACTTTCGGGAGCGGCTGCCGCATTGATTATTAATTTTGAATGAGAGAATAAATATTAGCTGGCGACAGCAACATTCACTCATTCAAAATTGACTTCCGCGCTAAAATATAGGCTTGCTCATCGCCCAGCGCGAAGGGTTCGCCGTCGAGGCTGCCAAACGTTTCGATGACGGTCAACCCGGCTTCCTGCAGCAGGGCGGATAGCTCGGCCAGCGAGTAAACGTACTGCTCGATGCTCCGCGTTACTTTCTCGGAGCCGCGGGTGTAGGTAAGCTCAGCGCGGATGACGCCCTCCGCCACGTCGAATTCATTGTGGGCCAGATACGTGATGTCATCTCCCACGGGCATCCAGGTGCGTTCCTGGAAGTTGGGAAAGACGCTTTCCGCCAGTAACTGTGTGTGCGCCACAAAGTAGCCTCCGAGCTGAATTTGCTCCCCTATTTTTCGCAAGAAGCTTTTCATCTTCTCGCGGGGAAAGAAACTGAAACTGTTTCCCAGGCAATAGGCCGCCGCGTAGGTAGTTTCAGGTAGTTTTATTTCGTCAAATTCTCCCTGCACTACCGTCACAGGAAGCTTTGCCGTGTGGGCTTCCTTCTGCAATTCCTGACAGTATTCCTCTGAAATATCTACGGCAGTCAGTTCGAAACCGCGCTCGGCCAGCGGCAGGGCGTGGCGGCCGTATCCCGCCAGCACGTCCAGCACCCGGTCGCCCTCTTTCAATTCCAGCACATCGGCCAGAAAATCCACTTCCCAGTCGGTGTATTCTTCCGACTGACTTTCTTTCCAGGCGGTTTGGGGCAAGCCCTCAAAAAAGGTACGATACCAGGCCATGAGTTTAGTAGTTGAGTTTTGTAAAGCAACAAAGATTTAAAGCGACAGAGCGGCAAAGTTAGGTTTCTGCCTTTACTGTTACACTAGCAAAGCCGCAGATATTATTTGCAAATAGACAAGTGGGAGCGCTCGCTTAGAAACTCTGTTACTTTGAAGCTCTGTCGCTTTGTCGCTCCCTGTAACCCCGCAACGACACCAACACCCCGCCGCCTATAATTAAGCCCATGCCGATGAGGGTCAGCGTACCCGGAAAGGGATCGCCGAGCCACAGACCAAGCAGGCCGGAAAACAGGATATTCACGTAAGCCACCGACGCCACGCGTCCGGCTTTGTCGTAGCGGAAGGCAATCGTGAGCAAGTACTGCCCGACCATCGCCACGATGCCCAGGGCCAGGAAGCCCAGCCAGTGCGTAAGGGTGACGGGCATGATGAAATGCCCGATCAAAAAGCCGTACCCCTCGACATCGAGGTACTCGCCCGCCAGCATCGAAAGAATCGGCATCAGAATACCTGATAGCATGAACGACAGAATGATGGCCCGCGTGTCGTAAAAAGTACTCAACTGCCGGATCGAGAGGTAGGCAATGGCGGTACAAATCGCGTTGCTCAGACCGATGGCGTGGTGGCCCAGCGGGGCGGTCAGGTCGGGACGGAAAATAAAAAGGATACCCGCGAATCCTACGAAGATTGCCAGCCATTCGCGTTTAGTGAGCGTTTCGCCCACAAAAACCCAGGATAGCAGAGCCAGGAAAATAGGGTAGCTATACTGGTAAGTCGTGGCTGCACCCAGGCCGAGCGTCTGCACGGCGTAGAAGAACAAGTACAGCGACAACGTGCCAATGACACCGCGCCACACCAGCAGCAGCGGACGGCCTCCGGTTTGTTGCAGGGGACGGTTGAGCATACTGATCAACACGAATACAACGCCCACGAGATTGCGGAAAAACACCAGTTCAACCGTGTCAAAATCGCGACTGAGCCACTTGGCCATGGCCCCCACGGTTCCGAAGCACATCACTGCGCCGAGCATGTAGAAAATCCCCTTGCGGGAAACGGGCGGCAATTCGGTCGTGGTAGTGAGGGCCAAGTGCTGGTACCTTGTGTTCAAATCGGAGAAGTCGGCCAAAGGTAGCTATTCCGGAAATAACTAGGTCCGCCCGGCCGTTCAAAAAGGCCACCTTTGCTAACCTGCCCCCCAATGTGAATGATAAAGAGCCATTAATTTTTCATGGTCCATTATCCACTATTCATTAAGTTGACTACCTTTGTCGCAGTTTTTGGTGCCTGATGCTTTTTCAAGAAAGCTTTCAAGGCTGAAAAGGGAATCCCGTGCGAACCGGGAACTGTCCCCGCAACTGTAAGTCTCAATATATAATAGCTGGTTCGATCCACTTGCCACTGCATTTTTTCAGGATGCGGGAAGGCCCGGAACCCGCGAGACGAGTCAGGAGACCTGCCAAGGATGATCCGCTGTTCCGGTTTTCGGAGGAAAGACCGGGAGGGCGTTGGTTCTTTAAGATTGTTGCAGTTTTCTTGAACCAACTGCGTGGTTTTACTTTTTGGAGTTTCATGTTTTTACGTGCGGTAAGACGGGCCAGCGGCCTGTACCACATTTTTTTGGCTTTGGCCATAAGCACTACTGCTTTCGCGCAGCGCGATACCATCGCGCTGGAACCCGTGACGGTGGTAGGCTTTGCGCCCGAGCGGTTCATGGCGGGGTTGAAAATCCAGCGTCTGGACTCGGCTACGCTGCAGCAGTTCCGGTTTCAGAGCATCGGCGACCTGCTGGCGTTCAACACACCGCTGGCTTTCAAAAATTACGGGCCGGGGCGGCTGAATACCGTTTCGTTCCGGGGGACATCGGCCCAGCACACGGCGGTACTTTGGAACGGGCTGAATATCAATCAACCCAATCTGGGGCAAACCGATTTTTCCACCCTACCCGTGGCAGGTTTCGAGCGTTTGTCGGTGCAGTATGGCGCGGCGGCCAGCGCAGTGGGGACTGACGCGGTAGGGGGTGGTATTTTGCTGCAAAGCAGCGGGACGCAACCGAAAGGCATCCGTTTTTTTCTGGGGCGGCGGCAGGCGAGTTTCGGCAACCAGCAGACGCAGGCCGGAGGTACTTACGGCGCGAAGGTTGGCGATGTGCTCCACTTTTCGGGGAAGACGCTCTACTACGACGGGCGCATGAAAAACAAGTACCCTTACACCGAGCGAAGCGGCTACTATATGGAACCTTCCGCCGCCGAGCAGCGGGGATTCGTGCAGGACTTAATTTTGGCAGGAAAAAAAGGAAGAAAACTCTCGGCGCACCTGTGGCTCACCGACAACGGAAGTACCCTGACGCCCGAAAATCCCGACGCTCGTCAACTTACCCGTACCCAGTCGCGCCGGGCGCTGGTACAGTACCAAACGCCCTCCTGGACGTGGCGCACCGCCTTCACCCGTGACCTGATCGACTTCGGCGCGGGCGATTATTCGCAGCTCGACCACACCGCCACCGACCGTTTCCTGACGCATCTTGAAAAAGAAATGGCGTGGCAGCTAGGGGGAGGGAGCGCGACGGTCAATCTGCGGGTAGGCGGCGAAGCGGCGCACTACCGTACCCGTGTAGACGACTACACAGCAGCTTTCATTTCAGAAAACCGCGCCGATCTTTTTGCGTTGAGCCGTTGGCAATTCGGTCCGCGCTGGCTGGTATCGGCCAATGTGCGGCAGGCGTTCGTTACCCGCTTCGATCCGCCGCTCACCCCTTCGCTCGGTACGGAGTACCGCCTGCTGAACGGGCCAAAGTACCACTTAACCGCCAAAGGTTCGGTGAGCCGCAGCTACCGCGTTCCGACGCTGAACGAGCGTTACTGGAAGGTACTTGGTAACCCGGAAATCCGGTCCGAAAGCGGCTTGAATAAAGAACTGGGTCTGGAAGCCAAATGGCAGCCCTCTGAATCGCAGCAAGTCACGGCTTCGCTCACCGCTTACCACAACCGCGTGGACGACTGGACGTACTGGAATCCCGACCGCAACTACCGCGTCGAAAACCTGCAACTCGTCGTGGCGCGGGGCGTGGAAATGCAGGCGCAATGGCGGGCCGATTTTCCGGCTTGGCAGACCGGGTCCACTTTGGGTTATGCGCTCAACCGTTCCTCGCAGGAGCGGGTGTATAACGCCTACGCCGGAGACATCGTGGGCAAGCAACTGGTGTATGTCCCCGTGCACCAGGGTACTTTCAATGCGTATGCGCAGCGCGGCGTTTTTCGCTTTACCACCCAGGTGCGCGGCCAAACGCGGAGTTTTACTACTTTCGATAATTCAAGAGATTTGCCCGGTTATGTGCTGGTCAATTTGCTGGCTGAGGTCACCGGACAGCGGGGGCACTGGCGGGCCGACCTGCAGGCGCAGGCGAATAATATTTTTAATGCCCTGTACTTAAATGTAGGCCGGAACGCCATGCCGGGGCGCAGTTTTTCGTTGAATCTTTTACTTACTTATAATTCTGAATCAAAATGAAAATGAAGTTTTTCAAAGTGTTGGGCGTAGTGCTGTTGGTGGGGTCGTTGAACGCCTGTCGCGAAAAAGACCCGGAACCCGAAGTCTACGAACTGGGTGTGATGGTGCTGAACTCCGGAAATTTCTTCGATAATAACGGCAGTATTTCGTATTTCAAGCGGGAAAAAACTACCGCCATCGTTGATCTATTCGAGAAGGAAAACAACCGCGCATTCAATGGTGGCGTGCAGGGCTACGCCGAAACGGGCGAACACTCGCTCATCCTGGTAGACAACGACAAAGTTGGGCTGGATAAAGTGGAAATCGTGAACCTCGGCAAATGGACTTCGGAAGCTTCGCTGGGTGCGCCCGACATCGAGAACCCCCGTTCGGTGGTGGGTGTTAGTCCTACCAAAGCGTATGTTTCATGCTACGGGGCTACCGGAGTTTACCCCAACTACTTCGCAAATCCCGGCTACGTGGCGGTCATCGACCTAACTACCTTGAAGGTTGTCAAGAAAATTCCGGCACCCATGGGAGCCGAGAAAATGGTGAAACTGGGCAATGATGTCTTTTTGGGCAATGCCAGCGGCGCGGCCGAACTGTTGGTAATCGACACTGCGACCGACGCCGTAAAACGAACCCTCAAAATCGGGGCTGGCCCTCAGCCAATATCGCCCGATGTCAACGGCAAACTTTGGGTAAAAACGGGCTTCTCGGTCGTGCGTTTAAACCCTAAAACGGATCAGGTCGAGGCCAACATGCGGGTGGGAACCGATCCCCGCAAGTCGCCCTCCTCTTTTGCCATTACACCAGACGGTCGGGGCTTTTACTACATCTACTCTTTCTACGATTCCGTGAGCGGAGTGGATAAGGGTGAAACTCACTATTTCGGTATTGATGATACGTCGATTCCCGGCAACAAACCCGTCATCAACCGCGCTTTCACGGGCCTCGGGGTCGACCCTTTACAAGGACTGATTTATGGCGGTGTGACGCCTTCCTACAAGCAGGCGGGTTACGTGGTCCGCTACCGGCCCAGCGGCGAGAAACTGGATTCGATCAAGGTAGGTATCGCGCCCTCGGGCTTTGTCTTCAAGTAAAATTATGGCTGAAACGCTCACGCTCCCCACAACTACCAGTCGCGCCGAATTGTACGACGCGCTCTATCCGCAGATCGAAGCCCTGGTGGCCACCGAGAGCGACCTGACCGCCAATTTGGCCAATGTCGCAGCGGCCTTGAAAGAAGCCTTCGGTTTCTTCTGGGTAGGGTTTTATATGGTAAAAGAAGGCCAACTTGTCCTCGGTCCGTTTCAGGGACCGATTGCCTGCACCCGGATCCCCTTTCACAAGGGCGTCTGCGGTGCGTGCTATACGCAGCAAAAAACGATCATCGTTCCCGACGTCGAGCAATTTCCCGGCCACATAGCGTGCAGTTCGGCTTCAAAATCCGAAATCGTTGTGCCCGTTTTTCGTCTGAACGGAACGGTGGCGATGGTACTTGACGTGGATAGCGACGAACCGGACGATTTTAGCGAAGCGGACCGGGTAGGCCTGGAAAAGATCGCAGGCTTGCTGGTGAGGAAAATTTAGTTTTTCGGTCAACGGCGGTTCGTCGCTGCCACAGCGGTCAAAAGGCACAAAGGTTAGGAACACGAACAGCATTCCTACCCTTTGTGCCTTTGTCGTTCTGCGCCTCTGTCGCTTGAAAAATCAACAAAAAGCATCCTTTATGTGGCGAATAGTCAGATCGCCGTTTGGCCTGATCAGAATTGAAATAATGTCAAAACGGACGTCGTATAGCCAGTCATGATCGAAGATGTAGTTTTCGGCGGCCTTCATGATCAAGCGGGACTTGGCGTAGTTTACGAATTCCTCCGGCATGCCGAAGCCCGTGCCGCTGCGGGTTTTGACCTCGACAAAAATCATCAACTTTCCTTGTTTGGCGATCAGGTCGATTTCGGCGTGGCGGTGGCGGTAGTTTTTGACCACGATCTCGTAACCCTGGGCTTGTAAGTACTCCGCCGCCTTTACTTCGCCCCAGTGTCCGGTGTCATTATGAGTTGCCATCTGAACATTTTTGTTCCAAAGTACTGTTATTGGTGACGGAAACAAAGCCGGACTTTCCGGCTGCGTTTTTTGGAACAATACCCTGCATGAATTTCAACCTCAATAAAAAGACCCAATTCCGGCACCTCGGCCTCATCGACTACCAGCAAGCCTGGGATTTGCAGGAGGAGCTTTTTGCCGAAGTCGTCGCTACCAAAATAGCCAACCGGGGCATCCCGCCCGAAAGTCAAGCGCCGACGCCCAACTACCTGCTTTTCTGCGAACATCCGCATGTGTACACGCTCGGTAAGAGCGGGAAGCCGGAAAATCTTTTATTGGACGAAGGCAGGCTAGTCGATGTTGAGGCCAAATACTATAAAATCAACCGCGGCGGCGACATCACCTACCACGGCCCCGGTCAGTTGGTGGGCTACCCGATTCTGGATCTGGACAATTTCTTTACCGACATCCACCGTTACATGCGGACGCTGGAAGAGAGCATCATTCGTACTTTGGCCGATTATGGACTCACTGCCGGACGAATCGAAGGCTTGACGGGCGTCTGGCTTGATCACGAAACTCTTGAAAATCCTCGTAAAATTTGCGCCCTCGGCGTAAAAGCCAGCCGCTGGGTTACGATGCACGGCTTCGCGCTGAATGTCAATACCGACCTTGGGTACTTCAATCACATTGTTCCCTGTGGCATCGACGACAAAGCCGTTACCTCTATGCAGCAAGAGTTGGGGGTAACCGTCAATATGCAGGAGGTCGAGGAGAAACTAAGGGCACACTTAGCGGAGTTGTTTGGTCTTGAAATCATCTGATGTAGATTTTTATTCTTTTGCATCCGTTGGCTGAAGCCAACGGCAATCGAATTTTTACTTTGTCGTTTTGCGCCCCGCATTCTGCTACTTTATATTAAACAATGAAAAAAGACATCCCCTTTCTCCCCGTTGAAGGCGTTCAAGTCGCCATCGTTCGCAAAATCAACGAGTTAAACGCCGAGGAGTGGCACGTGGTCCTCATCAACCGGAATGACGAACCGATCGACAACGTTTTCGTTACTTCCAAAGGATACGCCAGCTCCGAGCTCGATCAGGATACCGGCCAGAAAACGTCCACGCTTCGGCACTTTTTCCCCGAGGTGCTGCCCGACGGTAACGTCATCGTCGAGCCGATCATGCCCGAAGTATTTGCCCTCACCAACGAGTACTGGGTCAGCTATTTCATTGGCAAGCAGGTTTATGATAAAAAGTTTATCTTCGTGCCAGACAGCATCGTTCCCGATAACCTGATCGATATTGAGATTTTAGGCCTGAAAGGAGTGCTGCATGTTTAGTTTGGAATTAGTGAATGTCGGAATGAGTGAATAGAGTTTAGATTTTATTCCGACATTCACTAATTCCCACATTCCAAATTGCCCTCTATGTCCCCAGAATTCCGACGCCGTATCCGTAACTTGCTCATGCTCGACATAGAGACCGTGGCTTCCCACGCCTCCTATGAGCAGCTCGACGAACGGATGCAGACGTTGTGGAATAAAAAAGCGGCCCGTCTCCGCAAGCCCGACGACGCGCGCACCGACGCCGAAATGTTTTATGAACAGGGCGCGATTTACGCTGAGTTTGGCCGGGTGGTGAGCATCGCTTTTGGCGGCTTTTTCTGGAATGACGAAGACGAACTGGCTTTCAAAGTGCGGTCGTTTTCCAATTCCGATGAGGCCGCGCTTTTGCGGGAGTTCAAGGAACTGGTTGAAAAGTACCCTGCCGAGCAATTGGTGATGTGCGCCCACAATGGCAAGGAATTTGATTTCCCCTACCTGTGTCGCCGGATGCTGATTCACGGGATCGAACTACCCCGCGCCATGCAGCTCGCGGGTAAGAAACCCTGGGAAATCCTGCACCAGGATACACTGGAACTCTGGAAATTCGGTGATTACAAGAACTACACAGGACTGGACCTGCTCGCCGCCGTGTTCGGGATTGCCAGCAGTAAAAACGAAATGAGCGGTGCCGAAGTGACGCCCACCTTTTATGAAGACAACGACATTGAAAAAATAAATCGTTACTGCCGCGAAGACGTAGTCGTGCTGGCACAGTTATACTTATGTCTGCATAGCCAAAAGATGGTAGCCGACGAGAATATTATCCGGGTGGAGTGATAATTGCATGCTGAATCCCAGTTGCTATGTTATTTTGCCCAACGTATACCCTCTCTAAATTTTTTTATTTTACAAAAACCAAGATATAATCAGGCTAACAATTGCCGCCCCATCGGAACAAAAAAACCGAGAGCCGATTGCTGAAAGCCTACAGCCAATATACATGCGTTCTAAAAAACAACCCCAAAGGGAGCCAAAGGAAAAGAAACCCAGCTCCAAAAGCAGCCATGATCTCTTGTCCTTCGTGGACAAACTGAAAACCGAAGTCGCTGCTTTCTTCGAAACCAATGAGGGCGAAACGTTCCGCGCCCAGGAAGTACACGATCATTTCGGCGCACAGGATAAGAAACTCCGTAATCTGCTCAACGATACTATTCATGAGTTAGAAGAAGAAGGAAAACTTCGTCGCCATTCCGGCAATACCTATGGCGCCACCGCTGCCACGCCCGATGCGGCCCTGGTCGGTAAGGTCGATCACGTTAACCGGAACTTTGCCTTCGTCATCATCGACGGGCGCGATGACGATATTTACGTCGAAACCGAGAATCTGAAAGGGGCGATGGATACCGACATCGTGCGACTGGAAGTAACCCGCGATGGCGGCGGGCGCGACGGTAAGCGGACCGAAGGCCGCGTCGTGGAGGTACTTGAGCGCGGACGACCCGAGGTAGTGGGCGTGATCGAGATTTGGCCCAAGTACGCTTTGGTCGAGCCGGATCACCGCAAAATCTACGATCCGATTCATATTCCGATTGATGAAATCGGCGGCGCCAACGATGGCGAAAAAGTCATCGCGCTCATCGAGCAGTGGCCCAGCCGTACCCGCAAGCCCGAAGGCCGTATCATCGAGGTACTTGGTAAGGCGGGAGAGAACAACGCCGAAATGCACGCCATCCTGGCCGAATTCGGCCTGCCGATTCATTTTCCAAAACACGTCGAGCGCGAGGCGGAAGCTATTCCGGATAAGATTCCCCAAAAGGAAATCGAAAATCGCCGCGATATGCGGGAGGTAGCTACCTTTACTATTGACCCCGCCGACGCTAAGGACTTCGATGATGCGCTGTCAGTACAGTACCTTGAAAATGGCAATGTCGAGATCGGGATTCACATCGCTGACGTAAGCTACTACGTGCGGCCCGATACTGAACTGGAAAAAGAGGCTTATCTCCGCGCTACCTCGGTGTACCTGGTGGACCGTACCGTGCCAATGCTGCCCGAAAAGCTTTCCAACGGCCTTTGTTCGCTGCGGCCCAACGAAGACCGGCTGGCGTTTTCCGCCGTCTTTGAAATGACCACCAAGGGCAAGCTCGTGGGCGAATGGTTTGGCCGGACAGTGATCCACTCAGATCGCCGTTTCAGCTACGAAGAAGCGCAGGAAGTCATCGAAACCGGCGCGGGCGATTATCCCGAAATTCTGACACTACTGAATAATCTTGCCAAAACTCTGCGCAAAGAACGTTTCCGCAAAGGCGCGATCAACTTTGAGACGGTGGAAGTGAAATTCCGGCTGGACGAGAACGGTAAACCGCTGGGCATTTACCAGAAAGAGCGTAAGGATTCCAATAAACTTATCGAGGAGTTCATGCTGCTGGCCAATCGCCGGGTGGCCGAGTTTGTTTATAAACTCTCGAAGGGCAAGAACAAGAACACGATGGTCTATCGCGTGCACGAAGCACCCGATCCCGAGAAGCTGAAAAGCTTTGCCACTTTCGTAGCTAAGCTGGGATACAAGGTCGAGACCGATGAGGAAAAGGAGATTGCCAGATCCATGAACCACATGCTGGAAGAAGTGGAGGGTAAACCCGAGCAGAATCTGGTGGAGTCGCTGGCCGTGCGGACAATGGCCAAGGCCCGCTATACCACCGAGGATCTCGGTCACTTTGGCCTGGCGTTCCGACGCTACTCGCACTTTACCTCGCCCATCCGCCGCTACCCCGACGTGATGGCCCACCGCCTGCTGCAACACTACCTCGACGGCGGCGCTTCGCCCAAGGCTGAACCTTACGACGAAGCCTGCAAGCACTCCTCGGAGCGTGAGCGCATGGCAGCCGAAGCCGAGCGCGCCTCAATCAAGTACAAGCAGGTCGAGTACATGAGCATGATGGACCACAGCCAGGAGTTCGACGGTATCATCACGGGCGTAACCGATTTCGGTATTTTTGTCGAAATCACTGCCACCGCCTCCGAAGGGCTTATCCGCATATCTGATCTCGACGGTGATTACTATGAACTGGACAAGGAAAACTACCGCCTTATCGGACAGCGAACCAAGAAAATCTACACCTTCGGCGACAGCGTGAAAGTAAAGGTGAAAGATACTAACCTTGCCCGTCGCAGCATGGATCTGCTTTTGGCCGATAGCCCTGATTCACACTCGCGCAGCCGCCGCAACGAAGCCGCGAAGTCGTCGTCCCCTCGCGGTAATCAGAGATCTATTGGCGCAACAAAGCAGAAGAAACGGGCCGGTAGTCCGGTGCCCATGCCCAAGAAAAAGGGTGGGGGGAGAAGAAGAAGAAAATAACTGAATCTATCTGAGAAATTTTTAAGCCCAAAAAGCCGTCCTGCGATTCGCAGGACGGCTTTTTGGGCTTAAAGAATAAAATATTCTAAAAAAAAACTATAACAATAGTTTTGAAACTAAGTTAATAGTCTTTACTTTGGAAGAGTAAACCAAAAGTACCGAAACCAAAACAATCACCCCTATGGAAATTCGCACATTGACCCGCGCTGAGGAAGAGGTTATGCTCATCCTCTGGCGCTTAAAGAAAGCTTTCGTTAAGGACATTCTGGCCGAAATGCCGGAACCCAAGCCGGCCTACAACACCGTTTCGACGATCATTCGCATTCTGGAACGGAAGGGCATCGTCCATTACAATGCGTATGGCAAGTCGCACGAGTACTACCCGCTCATCACCCGGGCCGAGTACAAGCGCTCCGAAATGAAGCAGTTGATCTCGACCTACTTCGATAATTCCCTGCCGCAGCTCGTCTCGTTTTTTGTCAAAGACGAACCGCTGGACGAGAAGGAGCTGGACGAGATTATGAAGATTATGAAAAAAGGGAAATCATAGTTGGGATAGGCAGCTTCGTCTAACCTTTGACCGTTAACCCTTAACCTTTTAACCCTCATGGAAATCCTTCCTTACATCCTCAAACTCTCCGCCTACTGGCTGGCGCTGTACCTCTGCTACGCGCTATTGCTGCAGCGGCAGACTTTCCTGCGCTGGAACCGGGCTTATTTACTGGGTTCACTGGTAGCGGGCTTCGTATTGCCGCTGGTGACTTACCCCGAAGCCGCGCCGCCGCTGCCCGTAGTGTACGAAGTTTCGGTGTCGTCGTTCACGGTGGTGGCGGCACCTTCGCCCTCGCTGCTGACCTGGGAGAATGCGCTCTGGGCCGTATACTTTCTTGGTGTGGCGATCATGCTCGTTCGCCTGTTCCGACATTTTCGCCAGCTTTTTGCCTTTATCAGAAAAGGCGAGAGCATCGATATGGACGACCATTCGCTTGTGTTACTGGATGATAATCAGGTAGGTACTTTCTCCTTCCTGCGCTGGATCGTCATCAGCCGCGGAGACTACGAGCGCAACTTCGACACGATTCTCAATCATGAACTGGTCCACGTGCGGCAGCGGCACAGCTGGGACATCATTTTTTTAGAAATCCTGCAAGTAGTTTTCTGGTTCAATCCGATTATAATAATATATAAGAAAACTATACAACAGGTTCACGAGTTTCTTGCCGATGAAAAGGCGAAAGCCGACAACCGCGATGGCTACGCTGAATTCCTGGTGGCTTATGCCCTTGACGCGCCGACAGTTATCCTCACCAATCAATTTTTCAATCCTAAACTCTTAAAAAACCGAATCGCTATGCTTTACAAAAACAAAAACTCCAATTGGTCGCTCGGCAAGTACGCCGCCGTAGCCCTGATGATCGGTTCTGCCTCCCTGATGGTAGCCTCCTGCGAACGCGACGTACTTCCTTCGTCCGCTAACGGCGATGAGATAGTAAAAGGCAATATTAACATTACGGGTATTATTAATACGCCCGATCACAAGCCTCTCGCTGGCGCTACCGTCATGGATATTGATGGCAAGAGAGGCGCAACTACAGACAACGCTGGCCGATTCTCACTCAAAGTTCCGGCAGGCAACCGCCATTTGGGTGTGAATGCCAGTGGCTTCGGGAGCATGGTTCTGGATGTCAATCCAAAGTACCGAAACGCGGATTACGATATCGTAATGTCCACAAAAGACGGCAGGCCCAATATGCGGTTTGTGCCTTCGTCGGATGGGCAATCCGTAAAGGTGGCGGTTCAGACCGGGGAGTTGAACGGCGACATGATTTTTACGGTCGTGGAGCAGCAGCCACAGTTCCCCGGTGGCATTCAGGCCATGTACAAGTTTTTGGGTGAGAATATCAAGTACCCCGAAGCGGCGAAAAAAGCCAACGTGACGGGTAAGGTATTCTTATCCTTTATCGTGACCACCGAAGGGGAGATTAAAGACATCCAAATCCTGAAAGGAATAGGCTTCGGTGCCGACCAGGAATCTATCCGGGTAATGAAAGAGATGCCCCGCTGGGAACCTGGCATGCAAAGTGGCAAAGCAGTGAATGTACGCTACAATCTGCCGATTGCTTTTCAGACAGAAGGTGGTGAAAAAGCGAAAATCGAAGGGGTAGATAAAAACATGGGGGAAAATGAGGCTATTATCCTTGACCGAATAAAGAACAGTTCATTCTCCCTCCACCCTCACGAAGGACAGGCAGCAAGCATGAGCTTCGTCGATAAGTCGGGATTGGGAAAGGCTACTGTGCTTATCGACGGGGTAATGCAAGATGCTGGTTATGATGTAAAAAAAATTGACCCCAATAACATCAAGTCGATCAATGTGCTGAAAGGTGAAAAGGCCACCAAAGCCTACGGTGATAAAGGGGCCAACGGCGTCATCGAAATCACGACCAAGAAGTAGTAAATCAATCGTCCGCTTACTGTTCACCTTAACCCTTTCACCAGGATGAACTACCTCACCCAAGTCAATCTTTATTGGGTCGCGTTGTACCTCTGTTACGCGCTATTTCTGCGGCGGCACACCTTCCTGCACTGGAACCGGGCCTATTTGCTCGGTTCCCTCGTGGTGGCTTTCGCGCTGCCACTGGTGCAGTACCCCGAAGCGGCGCCGGGCATCGCTATGCCTCCATTGCCGATGTGGTTCGAGATGTCTCCGGCGTCTTTGGCAGAAGTCGAGGTAGGTAGTTTGGAGGAGACTGACTTTGCCATAAACTACGGCATAGCAAATGAAATTTCGCAGACAGAAACTACCCCGGCAAGCGCTATGCCAAAATTGGGCTGGATGGATTGGCTGGCGGTTATTTACGTCTTGGGTGTGGTTTTCATGGCGGCGCGGCTGTTCCGTCATCTGCGCGGCGTGGCGTCTTTATTTCACAAAAAGACTTGTCTGGATATGAAGAACTACCTTTTGTATCTGCTCGATGACGATGCGATGGGCGAATCCACGCCGGGCGACACAACGGGTTCTTTCTCTTTCCTGAACCATATCGTCATCAGCCGCCGCGATTACGAATACGATTTCGACACTGTCCTCAGCCACGAACTAGCCCACGTGCGGCAGCGGCACAGTTGGGATATTCTATTGGTGGAGGTACTTCGTGTGTTTTTCTGGTTCAATCCGGTTTTGATTTTTTACAAAAAGTCGTTGCAGCAAGTCCACGAGTACCTGGCCGATCGCGAAGTCTGCGAATGGGATGCCACACATCGTGATCGCTATGCCGAGTTCATGCTTTCCTACGCTCTGACCAGGACGCCATCGGCAGTTTTGGTCAATCCATTCTTCAAGTCATCACTTTTAAAAGATCGAATCGCTATGCTTTACAAAAACAAAAACTCCAACTGGTCGCTCGGCAAATACGCCGCCGTGGCCCTACTGATTGGCTTTATGTCGTTGCTGGTGGCCTCCTGCAACCGGGAAGCCAATAAGGACGACGAGCCAACGGCCGCCGTTACCGCTCAACCTATTTTGGTAGAGGGCGTTGTATTGGACAAACAAGGCCAACCCCTGCCGGGAGCGGTCATCGTTGTGAAAGGTACCCAAATGGGGACCACAACTACCTCGCAGGGAGAATTCAGGATTATGGCTCCGGCGGGCAGCGAATTGGATTTTAGCTTCATGGGCTTCAAAAAGGCTTCCCTCGAAATGCGGGAGCAAGGCAGTGTACGCGTGACGCTGGCCGAAGAAAAGGCTTCGGAAACTTCCCTGGCGGAACGCGTGTCTACCGAAACCGGCAGGCTTCAAATGGATCAAAGAGTTGAGAAAGCGCTCACTTCCGACTACGCAGAAGATTCGGTCTTCACCGTCGTGGACACGCAGCCGAAATTTCCCGGCGGCCTCAAAGCCATGTACAAGTTCATTCAGGACAACATAAAGTACCCCGCCGCCGCTCGCCTCGCCAAGGTAGAAGGGAAGGTATTCCTGGCGTTCGTGGTCAATGCTGACGGCAGCATCCAAAATATACAAGTATTGAAAGGGATGGGCTTCGGCACCGACGAAGAAGCTATCCGCGTGGTGAAGAATATGCCCCGATGGCAGCCCGGTGCTAAGGAAGACGGCAGAAAAGTAAACGTGAAGTACAACCTTCCGATCAGTTTCGTCCTCCCGAAGGAGAAAAAGGAGATTGGGCAGGCAGTGCTAGTGGAGAAAGACTTACCGATCGTGACAGTAATACGAAAGCCAGATGCAAACGCGGAGGTGGATAGTTTGATTGGTCTAAAATTTCGTCTGCCAAATAGCGGAGAAGAGTTTGACAAAAACTTTAAGGTGAGTATTCGTGGTAGGGGATTCATTGGTTCAAACGAACCACTTTTTGTTCTGGATGGCGTTGTATCACCAATCGAAAACCCAAAATATTTTAATGATATTTCACCGAACGCCATTGAAAAAATTGAAATTTTGAAAGGCGAAAAAGCCACAAAACTCTACGGGGTGCGTGGTTCGAACGGCGTGGTACTTGTCACTACAAAACAGGGCGCGAAAAATCAACAGAATGTAAAATAGCAGATGAATTTTAAGTTGAAAATATCATTAGAGCTTGTCTTCTATGAAAATACCAACGCATCTCCGTCAAACTAGTTTTACCCGTGTATGCCACTCCGCCCAACTCCTACTCGATTACGCTTTGGGCGACCCCTTCGATGCTTTGACCAATAAATTCCTAAATTCTAGCACTTTAAAAAACCGTATCGCCATGCTCTACAAAAACCGAAACTCGAAATGGGCGCTGGGTAAGTACTTGGCCGTGGTGGCATTTGTGGGAAGCGTAGCCCTCCTGATGGCATTCAAACCTACGGTGAAGAATGAGACGTTTGCCCAAACTACCCAGATGATAAAGGTGCAAGGCATTGTCGTGAATAGCTACAAGATGCCTTTGCCGGACGTTCTTGTGAAGACCTCCAAGCGCCGGAACGTCTTTGTCACCGATCTATTGGGCCAATATGAGATGATGGTCCCGGCGGGTAGCCAACTGCAATTCAGTGGACAAAAATACAAGCCCATCGTGGTTGACTTAAATGATGAAGACCGAATCGTAAACATCGTTCTGGCGGCATCAGACGCCACCGATTCGTCGGTTGCGAATGTTTATCCCATCATAAAAGAAGAAACGGTGGATCCTGATCGGCGTGGATTTGGACAACTCATTCCAAAGTTTATGCCCGACACGAAGCCCAGGAGTGATTCGGCGCTAACGTTAAAATACCATTTCCTAAGCGACAACAGCCAGCCACCCGCTTTTCCCGGCGGCAGTGATGGCTTGCGTGAATTCATCGCGCGTAACGTCACTTATCCTGCCAGAGCTTCCCGAGCCAATGTTCAAGGAAAAGCACTACTGAGTTTTGTGGTTTCAGAAAATGGAGAAGTACAAAATGTGGAAGTTCTGAAAAGTCCGGGTTTTGGCCTAAAAGAAGAATCTTTGCAATTGCTCGCGTCTATGCCGACCTGGGTACCCGGCCAGCAAAACGGCAAAAAGGTCGAAATGCCTTACCAACTCATCCTCGATTATCGTCTGGCTACCGACTCTCGGAAAGCTGGTACGCTCGAAGCCCGAGCCTATCTGTATGGCGAAGCTGCGAGTTATGCGGTAGTCAGATTTTATCAACCCATCCGCCAAAGACCTCATTCCGTTATGGTTTACTTCAAAGGGTTCGGCGATAAATATGGTCTGGATAACGCGCTGTACGTGCTGGATGGCAAACCTGTCGGCAACCAGGAAGCGATGGGCAAGATTCCTGCTGATCACATCGCGTCTGTCAATATCGTGAGAGGAGCCGCCGCCCAAAAACTCTACGGTGAGAAAGGAGCGAACGGTGTCGTGGCCATTGTCACCAAAAAGGCAGCGAAAAAAATGTAAGCGCAACGGCACTTTATTCAATCTCTAACGTATGACGATTCTCCCTTACCTGGTTCAGTTAAATCTTTACTGGCTGCTGCTGTACGGCTGCTACTGGCTATTGCTGCGCCGCCAGACGTTTTTCGTCTGGAATCGCGCCTATTTGCTGGGTGCGCTGGTGCTGCCGTTCGGTTTGCCGCTGCTGCAATACCCCGCCGCCGCTCCGGACATCACTATGTCGCCCATCCCGGTGGCCGTGTACGAGATGGCTGCTCTGCCGCTGGAATCCGCCACGATGGCAGTGGCCGAGCCCTTTGTCGTCAGGCCGCAAGCTACTGCCGCCGCGCCGTTTCCCTGGCTGGACCTGCTGCTGGCCTTGTATGCCGCCGGGGTGGTTTTTATGTTCGTCAGGCTATTCTGGCAGTTTTATCGGTTATTTTCTTTTCTTAGAAAAGGTGATCGCATTGCCCTGGATGGCTATTCGCTGGTTCTGCTGGATGACGACCGAACGGGTGAAGCGTCGCCCGGCGAGGCGTCGCCGGGATCTTTTTCCTTCCTGAACTACATTGTCATCAACCGCCATGATTACGAAAATGATTTTGATACCGTCCTACGCCACGAGCTGGTCCACGTGCGGCAACGGCACAGTTGGGACATTCTTCTGGTGGAGGCGTTGCGGGTAGTTTTCTGGTTCAACCCGGTTTTGGTTTTGTACAAAAAATCGTTGCAGCAAGTCCACGAGTACCTGGCCGATGCTGCCGCCCCACAGCGTGACCGCTACGCTGATTTCCTGCTGTCCTACGCCCTGAAAAAACCTTCGAATGCTTTGACCAACAATTTCCTGAACGCTTCCAACCTGAAAAACCGAATCAAGATGCTTTATAAAAACCGAAACTCGAAATGGGCGCTGGGTAAGTACTTGGCCGTCGCGCCGCTCATCGGCTTGGTGCTGATTCTTACTGCCGCCCGCGAACGCGTGGTGGATGTCATCGAAAACAGCACCGAAGTGATGACCCCAGCCAGTACTTTGCTTATACAAGCAGCGGGGGGGGCTCTGGCCGAAACCACGACCGTGAATGGTACCGTCCGCAGTTCCAAAACCAAAGATCTTTTACCGGGGGCAAACGTGATCTTGGCGGGTACTTCGCGCGGAGTCACCACGGACGCCAATGGGGCTTTTGAATTGGAAGAAGTGCCGCTCGACGGCAAACTGGCGATTAGCTACGTGGGTTTCGAAACCAGAGTGCTAGAGATCACGAAGAAAAATCAGGTAGTGAATATTGTGTTGGAGTGGCAGCAGAATGCACTGGGAAGCGTAGTAGTAGTATCTTACCCACCCGTAGGAGGAGTAAGTACCCGACCTCGGTCCGGTGCCGATAGTACCAAATTGGGTTCTGGAAATGATGAATTTTTGGTGCTAGAACAAATGCCTGAGTTTCCGGGTGGCATTCAGGAAATGTACAAATTCCTGGCTCGTAAAATCAAGTACCCCACCGAGGCCGTACGCGATGATTTGGAAGGAAAAGTGATAGTTGCCTTTACCGTAAGCGACAAGGGCCGCATCCGCAACCCTCAGGTGATTCAAAGGGTGGGCGGTGGTACCGACGAAGAAGCCCTGCGCGTGGTGCTTAGTATGCCCACCTGGCAGCCCGCTATACAGAATGGACGTCCCGTGGCGATGGAGTATGTACTGCCGATCGAGTTCAAACTGGAAAAGCCGGAACCTAAGGAAGACAAGGAAAAGCGGCAGGGAAAGGCCAATAATTTTAGAACCATGCGAATGTCAGTGCCTGATTTTAAATTTGAGGACGCGGTGGATCTTGGAATACCAGGACATGGCTCAAATTTCTCAACAATACGCGGGGTGCGCATGCCAAACAGCATCTATTCAAAGCAAAAATTTACAGAAGATATCAGTACTGAGCAGATAATTTTCATCAAGGATAGTATTCAGCCCGCCAGGTTCATGAATTATCAAAACCCACTACGTTCTATCGAAAATTTGAAATGAAAAGAATCATCCTCGGCCTGCTGACTGTCACGGCCCTCACCTTCTGCGGCTGCAATACCAGCAACAAGGACTCAGATGGAATCTCAGGCTCTAATAGGGAAGCCGAACAGTCCGACTACGAGAACATAGACGAACAGGTTTACACAGTTGTGGAGGAGCAACCCGAATATCCCGGTGGTATGAGTGCGATGTACGATTTCTTGGGCGATAACATTGTTTACACCGACGAGGCCAAAACAAAAAACGTGACGGGGAAGGTTTTTGTGTCCTTCATCGTCGGCTCTAACGGCAAAATCCGTGATGTGAAACTACTGAAGGGAATAGGTTTTGGCCTAGACGAAGAGGCCTTGCGGGTAGTGAAAGCCATGCCCGAATGGACGCCCGGCCGACAAAGTGGTGAAAAAGTCTCGGTCAAATACGTCTTGCCAGTCAGCTTTGCGCTGAAGCAGCGCGCTATCAGTAGACAGGGTTTGTGAGCATGAGATCATCACAGGAAGCGTAGAACTGAAAGGTTCTGCGCTTTTTTTATGTAGGATTGCAGATTTTAATAGCCTAATCCTGAGATTGGGCGGTATTGTACACGTTCTTTTCCCTTTCTTTTATTCCCATCTAAACCCTTATTAACGAATGGCTGACTCACTAACTCCGGACGGAAAACCTACCCGCCGGACTTTTATCAAGGCCTCTTCCCTGGCCGCGTCTTCTTTCTTCATCGTGCCGCGCCACGTCCTGGGCAAAGGCTACGTAGCGCCGAGCGATAAGCTGAACATCGCCGGTATTGGTGTCGGGGGAAAGGGCAGAAGCGATCTGGCCAGTTTTGCCAAAAGTCCTAATGTCAACATCGTGGCCCTTTGCGACGTGGACGACCGGCAGGCTGTTACTTCGCGGGAGAGTTTCCCCAAGGCGACCTACTACAAGGATTTCCGGGAGATGCTTAAAAAGGAGCATAAGAATATCGACGCCTGTTCTATTTCCACGCCCGACAATACCCACGCCGTAGCCACGCTGGCGGCAATGCAGCTGGGCAAGCACGTGTACACCCAAAAGCCCCTGACGCACGACATCTACGAAGCGCGGATGTTGGGACAGGCAGCCAAGAAGTACAAAGTTATTACTCAGATGGGCAATCAGGGCGGCTCGGGCAACGGCGTGCGGCGCATGAAGGAAATCTACGATTCGGGCATTATCGGCGACGTACACAAGGTACTTTGCTGGACCAATCGCCCCGTGTGGCCGCAAGCGGTCCCTACCGACAACGTCGATCCGATTCCGAAGGAACTGGATTTTGATCTCTGGCTGGGTCCATCGCCCAAAGTACCTTACAACAAAGAGTACCTGCCCTGGAACTGGCGCGGCTGGTGGCCGTACGGCACGGGCGCCCTGGGTGACATGGCTTGCCACATCATGGACCCGGTGTACCGCATCCTGCCCATTTTGTACCCGACCTCGGTGGAGTGCAGTGTGGGCGGTACCTGGACTTTCACCCTGCGCGAAAAAGACGACAATCCCGCCTGGACACCTTTCACGACCTCCATACACCTGGACTACCCCCGAAACGATGGTAATGGCAATATCAAGGTGAGCTGGTACGACGGCGGGATTTTGCCCGAGCTACCTGAAGAACTGCTGCCCGGCGAAGCCTTTGGTAACTCGGATGGTGGGGTACTTTTCATCGGGTCCAAAGGCAAGCTGATGGCCGATTGCTACGGGGCCAAGCCGCGCCTGCTTCCCCTGAAAGAAAATGAAATCATTAACATTCCCGAAACGATTGCCCGGGTGCCTAATGAAGACCACTATTTGCAATGGGTCAACGCCTGTCTGGAAGGCTACGGCAAGGGTGTGACAAGCTCGCCCTTCGAATACGCCGGGCCGTTTACGGAAAGCATCCTGATTGGAAATCTGGCAATCAGGAGCTGGATGCTGCGCGACAATCCCACGGCCAAGCGGGCGGTGGACAAGTACATGGGCCGCAAAAAGCTGTTCTGGGATGCGCAGAACATGAAGGTTACCAACTACGACGCTGCCAACCAGTTTGTAAAGCGCGACTACCGCGACGGTTGGGGAGACCTGAAAGTCTGAGGTATCTGCAAAATAAAAAGCCCCGGAACGTCAGTCGTTCCGGGGCTTTCCTATGCTTTTACGCGAATCAGCGCGCGGTCGCCATCACCATCTTAATGTCCAGCTTCGCGCCTACTTCCAGCACATCCACCAAATCCTGAACGGCGAGATTCTTGTCAACGCGAAGCACCACGGTGCGTTCTTCCACGTTGGTAAAAATAGTAGCCAACTCCGTTTCCAGCTGTCCGGCGGGAATCTGGTCCTTGTCGATGAAGTAATTCTTCTGATCGTCTACCGATAACGTAATCTGCTTTTTATAAACCTGCTGCGACGACGATGCCTTGGGCAGCATCAGTTTGATGACGTTAGGGTTTGACATCGTGCTGATGATCAGGAAGAACAGCAGCAGGAAGAACATGATATCGTTCAGCGAGTGCGTAAACACTTCCGGGGCAAAACGGGCTTTACGGCGTATTTTCATGTATCGGGTGATGGAATGATGAGTGATGAATTAACTTCATTCTCATGCTCAGTAAAAACAGTTGTGGTTGTCGCGCTGAACTACCTCGATGCGACCGGACGCTGCAACACATCCAGGAAGTCGGAGGCGGCCATTTGTAGTTTCAGGGCGAAGCGGTCGATCTTCATGTTGAGCAGGTGGTAACCCGCGTAGGCGATCAGACCGATGATGAGGCCGGAACCCGACGTGATCATCTTCTCGTACATACCACCCGAAATAGTGCTGATGTTGAAGTCGTTGGAGATGGAGATGTCATAGAAAATCCGGATAATACCCGCGATCGTTCCTACGAAACCCAGCATGGGTGCGATACCGGCAATGACGCCCAGGTAAGGCAAACTACCCTCCATGCGTTGCAATTCTATCTGGCTGGCGTTCTCGATCGTGGACTCGATGTCTTTGATCGGATAGCCGATGCGGCCCGTAGCACGTTCGAGAATTCGTCCAGCGGCATTATTCTGGTTGCGGCACAGCGATTCGGCCGACTTGAGATTCCCCTGCTGAATGAAATCCTTCACGTTGTTCACAAACGATTGCTCTATCTTGGCGTTTTTGGTGATGCCCATCCAACGCTCGATCATCATGGCGATTGTAGCGACAAACAAAAACCCAAGGGGAAGCATGACCCAACCACCTTTTATCAACAAATCGAGAACGGAAAGACCGTCGCCCGACCCTGGGGCAACCATCGTAGAGTCAGTGAGTGCTTGCAGCAGCATTATTTTTGGAGTGAAAAGGTGAATGGTTAAAGGGTTGTTCAGCACAGCGGCCACTGGCTTCTGAAATAAACGGAAGCGTATAAGCCTTATTGTTTGGGAAGCAAAGATAGAAAAATTCCCTACTGAAAATAATCCTTACCACATTGAAGCCGTCAGGGCACTAATCCTGAACTTGACGTAGGTCTGCGCCAGTAGGGCCAGCTTGTGGCTGTCGGGAACGCGGATGCGCTCCTCCTGAATGCGGGCGGCGGGAAGGCTTTTTATTTTATTGAAAAGGGTGCAATAATACACGTAAGCCAGATACACGCCCTGCCGGGCTCCTTTTGGTAGTTGCAGGATAGCCTGGTAGGCAGCATCAAAATCGGCCTGAATTTCGTCCTCGATGCGTTTCTTGGCCTCAGGATCAAAGGCTTTGAAGTCCACGCCGGGGAAGTAGACCCGGCCCCGGTCCTGGAAATCGCTTTTGAGATCGCGCAGGAAATTGACTTTCTGGAAAGCCGCCCCGAGACTTCGGGCGCCTTCCCGGAGGTGATCGTGCTGTGCAGTGTCACCCTCACAAAACACACGCAAGCACATGAGTCCAACTACCTCAGCTGAGCCGTAAATATACTCCTGATAGCCATCGGGCGTGTACTCGTGTTCGTAGAGATCCATCTCCATGCTGTGCAGGAAAGCCTCGATCAGCTCGTGTTCAATGCCGTACTGATTGACGACCAACTGGAAGGAATGGAGGATGGGGTTGAGGCTTATTTTCTCTTCAATGGCCTGAAAAGCATCGGCGCGGAAGCGATCCAGCAAGTCTTTTTTATCAAAATCATGGAATGTGTCCACAATTTCATCGGCATAGCGAACAAAACCATAGATCGCATAGATCGGCAGGTGGAACTTGCGGTCGAGGGTACGGATTCCCAACGTGAAGGAGGTGCTGTAATGCTCCGTAATTATCTTGCTGCATTGCAGGCTCGCGCGGTTGAATAGTTCCAGCATAGGGTAGGCCTTTCGGGGCTTGGCAGAATTTCTTGTCAATATAACCTGATTTTTTTGGCTTTGTTAGATTTGAGTGCCGTTGAAAGCACGCAAAGTCTGGTATAACTGAGTCCTGGACAGTAACAAAATGCCACTGCAACTAAGACAGGCTGGCTGGCGACCGTCGCGCCGCCTGTACCACGGGAAACTCTTTTTCTACTTCCCCGGCTACGACAAGCCCGGAGATCAGAGAGGGCGGAACGCCGGGGCCGGGAACAGTCAATTGACCCGTATAGTACAGGTTCTTTACTTTCCTGTTTTTCAGACCGGGCTTCAGGATGGCCGTTTGCCGCAGCGTATTAGCCAGCCCATAGGCATTTCCCTTAAAAGCGTTATAGTCGGCTATGAACTCAGCATGCGCATAACTTCTCTTGAATACCACGTGCGGACGGACGGGTTCACCCACGTAGGCTTCCAGCCGCTCCATTACCAGATTATAATACTTCTCACGCACTTCCTCGGTGTCGCCGCTCAGCCCCGGTGCGACCGGAATCAGGACGAATAAATTCTCGCTGCCTGCGGGAGCAACGCCAGGGTCTGTTTTGGAAGGGGCCGAAACATAAAATAGCGGACGCGAGGGCCATTTCGGGTCTTCATAAATTTCTTGGGAGTGCAGGGCGAAATCCTCGTCGAAGAAAAGATTGTGATGCGTTAGTTTGGGTACTTTTTTATTGATTCCCAAATAGAAAAGCAGCGACGACGGGGCCATGACGCGCTTATCCCAGTAGCCTTCGTCGTAATTCTGGTAAGGTTCGGCCAGCAATTGACTGTCCACGTGGTGGTAGTCGGCCCCGGCCACCACGATGTCGGCTTCGTAGGTGGCCTCCTCAGTAAGTACGCGGTCGGCGTGGCCTTCTTTGACCGAAATATGCCGGACGTTCTGGTTCATAATGATTTTGACGCCCACCTCTTCGGCCAAAGCCACCATGCCGCGCACGATTTCGTGCATGCCCCCCATTGGGTACCAGGTCCCCATGGTCATCTCGGCGTAGTTCATCAGGCTGTACATGGCGGGTGTTTTCTGGGCGGTCGCACCCAAAAACAGGATGGGGAATTCGACAAGTTGCAGCAGTCGCGGGTCTTTAAAAAACTTACGCACATGCGTGGCAAAAGGCTGGAAGACATCCAGCCTGGTAACGTCGTAGAGTAGCTTCAAACTCAAAAATTCCGAGACTTTCCGGCTGGGCTTCCACACGAATTTCTTGATTCCCACTTTGTACTTATATGCCGCCTGCCGCAGAAATTCATCCAGCTGTGCGGCACTTCCCGGTTCAACAGACTCGAACAGACTTCTGAGTCCCGGCATATCCGCCGGAAGGTCCATGTCCTGGGTAGGCCCGAAGACCACTTTATAGGAAGGGTCCAGCCGGACCAGTTCATAGTAGTCCGCGGGTTTTTTACCAAATTCGGCGAAGTAATCCTCGAATATGTCGGGCATCCAGTACCAGCTTGGCCCCATGTCGAAAGTAAAGCCGTGGGATTCAAACACGCGCGCCCGTCCGCCGGGGACGCTGTTTTTTTCCAATAGCGTGACATCATACCCTCGTTGTGCCAGTCGCGTGGCTGCTGAAAGCCCGGCAAAACCGGAACCTATGACGATGACTCTGTTCAATTTGACGGAACCGCCCATGCGGCGATAAAATGAGTGAATGATAGAATGGTGGCATGGCCAGGTGGGTAGTTACCGCTGCGGCCCACCAAATTCTGGTTCGCCTTCTGAGCGGTGAACGACAATTCAAAACAAAATACAGGCACAGATTCCATTCATCGTATTATGTCCTGCAAAGAACATTAATTTTCCGGCAAGAATAGGAAAAGTGGATTGCTTGAAAAAGTAAAAGGCCAGAAAGTACTGATCTGGCCTTTTGTTCAAGTAAAACCATTGGTTGGAGCGGATTCACCCTACCGGGCTATCAGCCATATTCGCTGCACGGTCAACCGCTCATAGCTTCATCAATCAAGCCGCGAGTACACCCGCAACATTCTTTTCAACTCTTTGCGTGCGATGTGAATGCGATTTTTGACCGTGCCAATGGGGATTTCGAGCTTCGCCGCAATCTCATGGTATTTGAATCCCCGGAAGTGCATCATGAAGGGCGTTTTATACGCTCCGTCCAGTGACTCAATGGCTTGGGTGATGTCCTCCATTGCGAATGTGGTATACGCCTGGTTGTCTGTACTGTTATCAGCCGTATTGATATAGTGCAGGTTGTCGGTAGTATCGATGAAAGTCTTCCGCCGCACCATGCGCTGGTAGTTGGTAATGAAGGTGTTCTTCATAATCGTGTAAAGCCACGCCTTCAGGTTGGTACCATCAGTGTACTTTTCGCGATTGGTAAACGCTTTCAGCATTGTATCCTGTAGCAGATCGTTTGCATCTTCGGTATCGCGAGTGAGCCGGAGGGCAAAGGGACGCAGCGTCTTGGAGACCTGGTCCAGATTGTAAGTGAATTCAAGGGCAGTCATAGTGGGTAGCTGTTTTTAATGACCTCGTTTTGTTGAACCAAAATAAATGAATGTTAAACAAAATTCCAAATTCTAACCTCAATTATTTTTTAAAATACTAACGGATTATAGAAGGTTTTAATATTAAACACGTTACTTATGTTGAAAAATAAAATAGTATCGGTGTTTAATATTTAAAAAAAAAGTCGGAATTTCATTATTTAGAGTCCGTTCGATCGATTGGTCTACGTATAACGGGATGCTCGATTTTTGCACAGAAGGTTAAACAATTGTGCCGCTATGTTTTTAGCCTTTGTAATAGTGGAAGTCGAGGGGATTGGGATAAGCAAAAGTGTAGGACAGGCGACGGGTTATTTTCTCTGAGGACACTACCTTGAATGACTCAGGACTCTCAGGCTGAGTGAAAGTGGGTACTTCCCAATGGTTCTCAAGGCAGGATTTCTCGTAGACCGCGCGGCGCGGCGGATGCTCCGGGGCCACCACGTTGAAGGTCTCATTGCCGATTTCCTGCGTCAGGAGGGCACTAATGATTGCCACCACGTCGTCACGGTGGATGTAATTGACCGGTACATCGCCCGTCGTGATGTCCCTTCTGCCCCGCACGTATTTTCCCGGAATACGGTCGTAGCCCATCAGACCGCCGCAACGCAGAATAGTCACCGTTTTGCCTGCTTTCCTTAGTCCAGTGATTATCTGTTCGGCCTCCACCAAATGGGGGGAGGCCGACTGCTGAGGGTCTAGTACGTCGTCCTCGGACATTGTTTTGTTCAACTCGGGGTAAACAGAGGTAGAACTCACATAAATAATTTCCGACAGGGGGGAGTTTTCAATCAGTGAAGCCAAATTACGCATCTGTTGGGGATGGAAATCCTCACCTTGTTTTGACTGCCGGGGTGGAATGTCCACGATGAGCGTATCGGCTGCCAGCAGGTCGGGCCAGTTTTGGCCTTGCGGTTCGGGGGTAAGCGAAGCTATATGAGCATCGATTCCTGCCTGCCGGAGCACTGGCAATTTCTCAGATGAAGTGGTACTACCCTTGATGTGGGGGTACCCACTTTCCAGCAGGTGAGTAGCCAATGGGAAACCCAGCCAGCCGCAGCCGATGATGCTTATTGTTTTGATGGTCGGGTCGGGCATAGGGACTGCAACTTTTTAATTACTTTTGCGTGTTCGACTAACGTGTTTCCCGATCTCGAGCGAATGTACCTCAACCGAATCTTTGCTTTTCTTTGCCTGGCCGTTCTCCTGGCTGGCTGCGACTCCCTCACCAACCGCGAACCCGACTTGAGCGGCATTCGGGCAGATGTAGAAGTGGAATCACTGGAAGGCGCTTTGTTCGCCTGCCGGAGCCTGGAAGAAGTAAAATCATTCCTCAACCGGCATTCTTACCTTCAGAAGGTCTATTTTGAAGGATACGCCCAGGATACTTCTCTGGCCAGTCGACTTTACGAACAGATACGTAATAACGAACTTCAGAGATTCAAAAACCAGGTAGATTCTTTGTTTGGCAAGCCGCAGGACACTCTGGAAGAGCCGCTGGAAGAAGCCTTCCGGCATCTTAAGTACTACTACCCTGATTTTCAGCCGCCCCGTGTAGAAACCATTGTGACAGGGTTTCTGGGTAATGATCTGTATGTATCAGACAGCCTGATAATCATTGGTCTGGAATATTTCGGCGGGCCGAAAGCCACCTACCGTCCGCAGGTGTACACTTATCAGCTCAGTCGGTACCAGAAGGAATACCTGGTTCCATCCATCCTGTTCTTTATGTCAGATCGTTATGTGCGCACCGATCCGCAGGACAGGACTTTACTGGCTGATATGATTGGTTATGGCAAAGCGTTCGAGTTTGTAAAGCACTGCGTGCCCCAAACGCCCGACAGCCTTATCCTCGGTTTTTCGGAGCGCGACCTCGTGCGTACGTATAATAGCCAGACGCAGATTTGGGCATTTGTGGTGGAAAATAAACTGCTTTATGAAAAGGCAGAACAGATTAAACAGAAATACGTGGGAGAGCGGCCCTTTACCCCCGAAATAGGGGAAGACGTACCGGGCGGCATCGGGCGCTGGCTCGGTTGGCGCATTGTCAGCATGTACCTGGCCAACAATCCCGAAGTTACTTTACAGGAACTGATGAAAAATCCCGACGCCCGGCAGATACTACAGCAGTCGGGCTACAAGGGGCAGATTGACGAGTGATGAAACACATCCTCAAATTCAATAACTAAGAAGAAAATGGCTAAAAGCAGATTTGGGCGAGGTGACGACGATGAAGAAGACAAATCTTCGCAGTCGCCTTTTGCCGTTAAGAAGTTGAGTTGGACGGGTCTTAAGAAAACCCTGGAAATTTTCCGATACACCCTTCCTTATAAATCCTACTTTATTGCTGGATTTATCTTTCTGATTCTTTCTACGGGTACTTCGCTGGCATTTCCCAAGCTGGTTGGCAGTATCATCGAGGTCATCGAGGGGAAATCCAGCTATACGATCAACCAGATCACCGGCGTGTTGATCGTGATTTTGGTGTTTCAGGCCGTATTTTCCTATTTCCGCATCTATCTTTTCTCCCGGGTAAGCGAGTGGGCCATGGCCGATGTCCGCCGCGATGTGTACAGCCGCATCATCACATTGCCCATTCCTTTTCTGGAAGGACGCCGCGTGGGCGAGCTGACAAGCCGCATCACCTCCGACGTTACGCAACTGCGGGATGTGCTGTCGTTCACCATCGCCGAATTTTTCCGGCAA
Organism: Persicitalea jodogahamensis; assembly: GCF_014651615.1. Lineage (GTDB taxonomy): Bacteria > Bacteroidota > Bacteroidia > Cytophagales > Spirosomataceae > Persicitalea > Persicitalea jodogahamensis. The sequence continues at coordinate 340,076 of NZ_BMXF01000002.1, forward strand.
ATCGCCACGCTTTTTGTGGGCATCACTCTCATTTCGCTCACTTCCTGGAAGCTGACCCTGTTTATGCTGGCGACCTTCCCGATCATGGTCGTAGCGGCGATGTTTTTCGGGCGGTACATCCGGCGACTTTCCAAGAAAGCACAGGACGAGCTGGCGGCAGCCAACGTTATCGCCGAGGAAACCCTGCAATCGGTGCAGGTAGTAAAGGCCTTTACCAATGAGCGGCTGGAAGTGAATCGCTACCGAACCGCTCTCGACCGCGTAGTGGAAAATGCGTTGAAAGCGGCCAACTTCCGGGGCGGCTTCGTCTCGTTCATCATTTTTGCCCTGTTTGGGGGTATTGTAGGGGTCATATGGTACGGCGCCAATCTGGTGCAGACTGGCGAGCTGACTATCGCCGACCTGTTCACTTTTGTGCTCTACACTACGTTTATCGGCGGTGCCATGGGCGGCCTGGGTGATATGTATGCCCAAATCAACAAGACTATCGGCTCGTCCGAGCGGCTGGTCGAGATTCTGGGTGAGACTTCGGAAGTCGATCTTGACCAAGAGGATAAGGTTATCCCCAATGTGGAGGGCCATATTGCTTACCAGGATGTTCGCTTCAACTATCCCTCCCGTCCTGATGTGGAGGTCTTGAAAGGTATATCATTCGACGTGGCGGCGGGTGAGAAAATCGCGCTTGTTGGTTATAGCGGCGCGGGCAAGTCCACGATTGTGCAGCTGCTCATGCGCTTTTACAATCCGCAACACGGTAAAATCCTGGTGGACGGCGTCGATGTGGCCGCCTATCCGCTCAGCGCATTACGGAGCATGATGGCCATCGTACCGCAGGAAGTAATGCTGTTTGGGGGCACGATCCAGGAAAACATCGCCTACGGTCGGCCCGGTGCGGCGGCGGATGAGGTCAGGGAAGCGGCCCGCAAGGCCAATGCTCTGCAATTCATCGACTCTTTCCCCGAGGGAATGCAAACCATCGTCGGAGAGCGCGGTGTGAAACTTTCGGGAGGGCAGCGGCAGCGTGTGGCTATCGCGAGGGCCATCCTGAAAGATCCGAAAATTCTGATCCTGGACGAAGCCACAAGTTCGCTCGACGCCGAGAGCGAGCAACTGGTACAATCGGCACTGGATGAGTTGATGAAAAACCGCACGACGATCGTCATTGCTCACCGGCTGGCCACCATCCGCAAGGTGGACACGATTTACGTCATCAGAGAAGGGCAGATCGTCGAGTCCGGCTCACACAACCAGCTGGCTTTGATCGATAATGGCCTTTACGCCAACCTGATCAAATTGCAGTTTGAAGCCGCAGAAGTGTAAAACAACAGTTGCAATTATTTAAAATTCGATCATCAATATTTTGGGTGAAAAGAAAACTATGGAGCAAAATTTTTCACCCGCCGACTACTTCCAGGCACAATTAAAAGATGCCACCGGGAAGGAGGAGGTTGCGCAACAGCTTTTCAACGGCTTGGCCGGAGGAAGGCTGTTGTCGTTTGTGGCGTTGGTAGTTTCGCTGGGTTTATGGAGCAACCAGAATGAGCCACTTTGGGGTGTCCTCGGATTAGCGGCGGGTATCCTGTTCGTAGCCCTGATGGGTCGGCAGCAAAAGGCCAAGCGGCGGCGCAACTTTCTGCGCAATCTCCAAACTACCAACACCGATGAACTGGCGCGTCTTGATTTCAAATTCCTGCGTTCCGAAACGGGCGAACAGTACACTGATCCGCTCCATCCTTATGCCACTGATCTCGATGTTTTTGGCAAACACTCGCTGTACCGGCTTCTGAACCGCACCCGCACCGACGAAGGGAGTCGCCGCCTGGCGCACTGGCTCACCCGCCCCGCCCCGCTGGACGAAATTCTGATGCGGCAGGAAGCCGTGCGGGAATTCAAGTCACACGTCGACTGGCGGCAAAGTTGGGAGGCGACCGCCCTGCTCCACGATCACGCCTCACAGCAGGTGGGCGCGCTTCGAACCTGGGTGAATGAAGTTATGGATGAGTCGCTGCAAAAATCGCTGCGCTGGCGGTGGTGGCCCGCCGTAACGGTAGTGCTCGGCGTGTTGGCTGCACTTGGCATATTGTCAAGCTGGTTTTTCTGGCTGAGTATTTTGTGGCAGGGCTTTATCTTGAAACGCTACAACGCGGGCATTCAGGACCTCACTAATCGCACTACCGACCTGGGACTGACGCTGGTGGCCTACGCCGACCTGCTGGAACTGGCTAATGACGCCCCACACCAATCGCGCTGGTGGCAATTGCGACAGAATGCAATCAACAAAGCCTCCGCCGCCATCCGCACGGTCGGTCAGTGGTTTGCCCGGCTCGACTATCGCCTGCACCCTATCTTCCTTATATTCGTAGGAATTCCTTTCTTGTGGGATTTGCACTGTCTGGCGGCTCTTGAAAAATGGAAAAAGGCGCACGGTACCGAGTTGGCCGCCTGGCTCGACGCCCTGGCTGATACAGAAGCCATGAATAGCTTGTCAGGCTTCGCATTTGCTCACCCAAACTACCCGCTGCCGCAGGTAGCCTGGGAAGATGACGTTCACATCGAAGCCGCACAGATGGGCCACCCGCTCATTCCCGCTGAGGCGCGGGTAAGTAACGATTTTTCGTTAGTGGGTACGGGACACACGATGCTCGTGACGGGATCGAATATGTCGGGTAAAAGTACCTTTCTGCGCACCGTTGGCATCAACCTGGTGCTGGCGCAAATGGGCACTGTCGTCTGCGCCGAGAGCCTGGCCTGTGCACCCGTGCAGGTATTCAGTAGCATGCGGACACAGGATTCGCTGGTCGAGAATACTTCCTCTTTTTACGCCGAACTCAAAAGGCTGCGGCAACTACTGGAACTGGCTGGTGATTCTGCCCGGCAACTACCTATCTTCTACCTGTTGGATGAAATTCTGAAAGGCACCAACTCCGCCGACCGCCATCGGGGAGCGGAAGCGCTCATCAAGCAACTACACCCGCTGCCCGCCTCTGGCATGGTATCCACCCACGACCTCGAACTGGGCGAATGGGGCGTTACTCAGCCTTTCGTGCAGAACTTCCACTTCCGCTCCGACGTGCAGGATGGCAAACTGGTTTTCGATTATCGCCTGCACGAAGGCATTTGCCAGAGCTTCAACGCCAGTGAACTAATGCGCATGATGGGAATCGCGGTGGGGGAGTGAGGTGTTAAAGTGGATGTCCGACTGGTTGAATAGTTTTATCGGGGTATGGGCAAGATTATTTTGCAAATGATGAACAAGTCTGCCCATTTCTCAAACTCTCAGTAAAAAAATGCTCGCAATACAAATAAAACAACCCGGCTCCGCCGACGAACTGTACCTGGCTCCCTTTCCCACGCCCAAACCCGAGGCGAACGAAATCCGCGTCCGTGTCCACGCGACGGCCCTCAACCGCGCCGACATCATGCAGCGCGAGGGAAAGTACCCGCCACCCGAAGGCGCGAGCCTGATCATGGGCTTGGAAATCGCGGGTGAAGTAGAGTCGGTGGGCGAGGACGTCACCCGCTGGCAGATTGGCGATAAGGTGTTCGGCCTGCTGCCGGGTGGTGGCTACGCGGAGTTTGCCGTGATGCACCAGGACATGGCAATGCCTATACCCGACGGCTGGGAATTTACCGATGCCGCCGCGGTGCCGGAGGTTTTCCTGACGGCTTTCCAGGCGTTGCATTGGGTAGGAGGCCTGAAAGCAGGCGAAACCGTGCTGCTTCACGCGGGAGCGAGCGGCGTAGGTACCGCCGCCATCCAACTCGCCCAACTCATGGGGGCCGAAGTGATCGTAACCGCTTCGTCCGGTAAGCACGAGCTATGCCTGGAACTTGGCGCAAAACATGCCATCGACTACCGCAAAGGGCCTTTCTTGGAAAAATTGAAAGATCTCACCGAAGACAAAGGCGTAAACCTAATCGTGGACCCAATCGGCGGCGATTATTTTGACCAGAATATTCAAGCGCTGCAAACTGATGGTCGGCTGGTGATGCTGGCCGTGATGGCGGGCGGTAAGACGTCGGCGAACATCGGACCCATTGTGTTCAAGCGGTTGCAGATTTCAGGCACGACCCTGCGTTCCCGTAGCCGTGCGTATCAGATCAAACTCACCCAGGAGTTTAAGGATTTTGCTTACGAAGCCCTGGAAAACAAAACCATTCGCCCGGTCGTGGATGAAGTATTCTCCTGGCACGACGTTGCCAAGGCGCACCGCTACATGGAAGCCAATCTCAGTGCGGGGAAGGTAGTTTTGCAGATTAAGGAATAGTTAGTTTTTGGGTTAAAGGGTGAATGGGAAAAGGTTAAACGGTGTTCTTCGATTACTTTTATCAAAATCTGAGCACCGTTCACCCTTGACCTTTAACCGAAAAAAAACTTTATGATTCAAAAAATAAAAGACCTGAGCCGCGAAATGGCCGCTGATGCGGTGGCGACTCGCCGCCATTTACACCAAAATCCCGAATTGTCTTTCAATGAGCACAAAACGGCCCGTTTCGTGGCAGACCGGCTCAAAGATTTGGGACTGGAACCGCAGGAGGGCGTGGCCGATACGGGCGTAGTGGCGCTAATCAAAGGCCGCAATCCCGAGAGCCGCGTGGTGGGATTGCGGGCCGATATGGATGCACTGCCGATTACGGAGGCTAATGACGTTCCCTACAAATCCCAAAATCCCGGCGTGATGCACGCCTGTGGTCATGACGTGCACACATCGTCGCTACTGGGGACAGCCCGAATCCTGACGCAGTTGCGGGACGAATTTGAGGGAACGATTAAGCTGGTGTTTCAGCCCGCCGAGGAGAAGGCACCGGGTGGTGCTTCTTTGATGATTAAGGATGGCGTGTTGGAAAATCCGCGTCCCGCCGGAATGCTGGGGCAGCACGTCGCGCCCAATGTACCCGTGGGGAAGATCGGTTTCCGCGAGGGAATGTACATGGCCAGCACCGACGAGCTTTACCTGACCGTTATCGGAAAGGGCGGCCACGGTGCCGTTCCCGATCAACTCATCGATCCCGTCCTGATTGCCTCGCACATTATCGTGGCTTTGCAGCAGATCATCAGCCGCAACCGGCAACCTGCCAATCCGTCGGTACTTTCGTTCGGCCGGTTTATTGCCGATGGCGTCACGAATGTGGTTCCCAATGAGGTCAAGATTCAGGGTACCTGGCGCTGCATGGACGAGGAATGGCGGGCCGACGGACTCCGCCGGATGAAGAAAATGGCTGAGGGTATGGCTGAGGCGATGGGCGGCAGTTGCGACTTTGAAATCGTGAACGGGTATCCTTTCCTGAAAAACCATCCTGAACTCACCCGCCGTACCAGAGCCGCTGCTGTGGAGTACATGGGCGCTGACAATGTGGTGGATCTGGATCTGTGGATGGCGGGCGAAGACTTCGCTTTTTACTCACAAGTGGTTGATTCCTGCTTTTATCGACTCGGTACCCGGAACGAAGCGCGGGGTATCGTCTCGGGCGTTCACACCCCAACCTTCGATATTGACGAAAGTGCCCTGGAAATCGGGCCGGGACTGATGGCCTGGTTGGCCGTAAAAGAACTCGACCAACGCTAAGGGGAGTTGGTCGGGTCGGAATTTCAAAAAAGTATTGGCAGATTATCTGCCGATTTCCTCGGTATAGCGCCGCGGGTCGTAACCCTTGGCGAACAGCGGATACTGGTCGAAGATGCGGCGGACGACGTTCCGGTAGTAGTTGTTGGGATTATCCTGCCCGGCGTTGAAAAGGCCCGAAGCGTAGCCACGCCACACGACCTGATCACTCTCGGCGTCGATCAATGATACGATGAGTGTGCCTTTGTCGAGCGCATATTTGATTGGTTCGTAACGAAAGCCGTCGTTCTCGGTATCAACCCAGGTCTTGATGACGGGCTGCATATAGCCCTGATAGCGCAGGTTGTCATAGAAGATGCCGTAGTTGACCAGCAGCGTCGGACGCTCGGCGGTCAGCTTGTAGCCCCGCGCCTGCATTTGGCGGCGGATGGATTCATAAATTTCGGTGCAGAGATTGTTTGTATCGCGCTCACATTCCAGAAATGTATAAGTTGAGTAGTCCTTAAAATTGGTTTCGTAACTGTAATCATGCTCGACGAATACTTTACGGCCATAAGAGCAGCCCGCCAGAATGAAAGCTACCGCCAGGGCAGCCAAAAGCGTAGTAGATTTCAACATATACTATTTCAGGTTTTAAAGGTTAAGAAAAAGGAACGAAATATAGTTTATTAAAACGTAACAATCAACTCGTTAACAAATTATTCACAAAGTCGTAACTCAAAGGCCGATGTAATATTGCAATGCCTTTCTCATTTCTGCCGGGGCCACAGCAACGTCGTAAGCGCAGTTTCCGGCGGCATTCAGGAGCGAAAAGCGCACTTCGTTTCCGCGATTTTTTTTATCCTGCCGGGTAAGCGAAATGATTGTCTCTACTTCGTCGGTCTGAATGGCGGTTTTGCCAAACACCGAAAACATAAACTCCTCAACCTGTTCAAGGGTTTGGCGATCAATCATTTTTTTCTGGTAAGCCAGGTAACTCTCCATCACCATCCCCGCCGCAATAGCCTCCCCGTGCATTAGGCGCTCCTTCGGTGTCTTGGCCAAAAACAGCGTTTCTACCGCATGGCCCAGCGTGTGGCCAAAGTTCAGGATCTTCCGCAATCCTTTTTCGGTGGGATCCTGCGCCACGATGGCCTGTTTGATGGCCACCGAGTGTGCAATCAGATCAGGCCAGTTTTGCCTTTCCAGATCCCTTTCCCTGATCTCGTGCCACTTTTCAACATCGGCGATCAGGCAGTGCTTCACAACTTCGGCAAAGCCCGAGCGCAGCTCACGTTCCGGCAAAGTTTCCAGAAAAACCGGATCGATCAGTACCCGAATAGGCAACTGAAAAACGCCCAGGTGATTCTTGAACCCTTGAAAATCAATACCCAACTTGCCGCCCACGCTGGCATCTACCTGCGCGAGTAGCGTGGTAGGTACCTGGATAAAATCTATGCCACGTTTGTAGGTCGCGGCACAAAAACCACCCATGTCGCCGATAACACCCCCACCGACGTTGATAACCAACGCGTGGCGGTCGAGTTCGGCACGGGTCATGGCTTCCCAGATTTGCTCACAGGTCGCTAAAGTCTTATGTGCCTCACCAACAGGAACACTTACGACAGAATGCTTCGGAAGGTTGCTTTTAAATCGGTTGTAGCAGAATTTCCGGGTATTTGTATCGGCGATTACAATTATTTTAGAATAGTCTTTATTTTCCAGGAGGCTTTCTAAGCTACTGATAATGGGATTGATGTGTACGGAGTTGTCCATTTATTTTCGGTTAAAAAATGAGGATGGGTAGGGGTCAAAGATACGAGGGATGTCTGAGAGTTGGCCGTTGGTGAAAGTACTACTCCCCGAATTTTACGTACTTTTAGGGTTTTATTTCGTAGCATTGTTTTTCGGAATATTTCATAGAAACGAAGCCGAACCAGATGGCGAGTCAGTGAGAGTATGCGGATAAGCGTTGTCATTCCAACCTATAACGAAGAGGATAATATCGGCCGTTTGGTTAGCGAGCTGCGGCAATACGGCGGCACGCAACTGGCGGAGGTAATCGTTGTGGATGCCCCCAGCACAGACCGCACCGCCGAGGTGGCTCAGGCAGCCGGGGCGAAAGTCGTGGTGGCCGACCAGCCGGGTCGCGCCTGCCAGATGAATGCCGGAGCGCAGATTGCCACGGGTGAGGTACTGTACTTCGTCCATGCCGACGTGCATATTCACCCCGACTACGTCGACGACATCGAGCAGGCCGTGGCGGAGGGTTACACTCTGGGATGCTACCGCTACCAGTTCGACTCACCCCGGCTACTGTTGAAAATCAACGCCTTTTTCCAGCGTTTCGACCGGATTTGGAGCCGGGGAGGGGATCAGACGCTTTTCATTACCAAAAAAGAATTCGATCAACTCGAAGGCTACTGCGAAAAACACCGCGTGATGGAAGATTACGAGTTTATCATCAGGGCGCGGAAACAGCATCGCTTCAAGATTATCCCGAAGAACATCATCGTGTCGTCCCGTAAGTACGACGAAAACTCCTATTTCCGCGTAAACCTGGCCAATGCCGTGGTGATGTGGATGTACTTCCGGGGGGCTTCGCAACAAAAACTGATCGATACATACAAGTCACTTATAAAAACAGAGAAATACGGCGTCAAATCAGTGGACAGCTGATAATGAAAGTGATACAAAAGTATCGCCACGGGGTACCCGCACTGTCCGCTGTTACTGATCGAATAATTAAAATGCACACCACCAATTACTACGATACATTCATTGAAATAGCTGACGACTGTCCGGTGGGCAGGGCGGAGGTGCCGCCAATAAAGGGTGGGAAGAAGTCAGCCGCGAATCTGCAATTCGAACTGGTGCATCAAAACCCCTACCAATTTACGTCGGATGACGTAGTTTTCGAAGTATTTGCCCAGAAGCAGGATTTGACGGACAGCGAGAAGGAAGAGGGAAGAAATGCTTTTTTCTCGAAAGGCCAGCCTTGTTTTCGCGCTTCACCCTTGCCTAAAAGGTACGGCTGGGGCATCCATAGCGATGCAGAAGGAAAAATAGCCCTGGTCGCCGTCGAATCGGATGATTATCAAAAACTGGCTGAAAACAAAAAACTGAAACATACCAAAGCCATGCGCTCGAAAAGAGCCTAGGCAATCTCTGTCCGGAGCCAAACGCTTAACCAGAAGTCGCCAAACGGGCGGCCCCGTCTCAACTCTCAACTATCCCTTATTTACTAAATGACCCCACTCATTACCGCCATTCAGCAAGTAGGCATCGGCGTCGCGGACGCCGGCGAAGCCTGGCAATGGTACCGCCGCGTGATGGGCTTCGATGTGCCTATTTTCGACGATCACGCCGAGGCTAAATTGATGATCGACTACACGGGTGGCGAAGTACACGGACGCCACGCTGTGATGGCCCTCAATATGGCGGGCGGCGGCGGATTGGAAATATGGCAGTTTACTAGCCGTACGCCGGAGGCCGTTTCATTTCAGCCCGAGCCGGGCGATCTGGGGATTTTTGCGGTCAGGATCAAAGCCCCCGATGCTGGTTCAGCACACAAATGGCTCCAAAAACAGGCAAAAACCCAGGTCGGACCATTGAGTGAATTTCCCGACGGACCGGGTTTTTGGGGCGTCGATCCCTACGGAAATGCCTTCCAAATCGCGGAAGACTCGTCGTGGTTCGGACATACCGAGCAGGCCGTCGGCGGCGTGGCGGGGGTTGTCATCGGTGTTTCGGATATGGACAAGGCGATTGCGTTTTACCAGACCATCCTGAACCCATGCGAGGTCGTGTATGACAAAATCTCAGTCTTTGAGGACTTGCCCACTTCCGTGCCCAACCAGCGGTTCCGGCGGGTGGTGGTGCGCAAGAAAGTCACCGCGCACGGAGCGTTCAGCAAAATGCTCGGCAATGTCAATATCGAGCTTCTACAGGCCCTCGACCGGGAGCCGAAAAAGCTTTTCGCCAACCGCTACTGGGGGGATCTTGGCTTTATTCACGTGTGCTTCGACACGCTGGACATGGACGCCATGAAAAAGCGCCTGGCCGAAAACAACTACCCACTCACGGTGGACAGCGGCGGGTCGTTCGGTATGGAGTCGGCGGCGGGACGCTTTGCCTACGTTGAAGATCCGGACGGTACTTTGGTCGAACTCGTGGAAATTCACAAACTACCCATTCTGAAAAAAATAGGGTGGTACTTCAACATCGAAAAGCGGAAAGACCAGCGCCCGCTGCCCAATTGGATGTTGCGGTTGCTGGGATTGGGTCGGGTGAAAGACTGAGGGAAAAGGGAGGGGATTGAAACAGATGTGAACGAAAGTCGATCACCCAAGGCCAAGAGACCGAATCGTCATCGATTCGCTTTTGATAACATCCGCTTAACATGGACCAAAGGGATAGTCTTTACTTTTGGATTTGTAATTACCAGTCGATCCCATGCGCATCCTATTCCTGTCTTCCATCATTTTTCTCTACGCATCGCTCCTTTTTGGCGATCACGCTTCCCTGGCCCAAACCCGGCAGAAGAAAGCTCTTTTTGTCATCGTGGACGGCATTTCCAGCGATGTGGTTGAGAAAATCAAAACGCCCAACCTCGATGCCATCGCAGCGGTGGGCGGATACACCCGCGCCCATGTGGGGGGTGGTAAGGGTACTTACTCGCAAACGCCTACCATTTCGGCAGTAGGGTATAATAGTCTGCTGACGGGGACCTGGGTGAATAAACACAACGTGTGGGGCAACGGTATCAAAGACCCCAACTACCACTACTGGACCATATTCCGGTTTCTGCGGGAGCAATATCCGCATAAGCAAAGCGCGGTATTCTCCACCTGGCTCGACAACCGTACCAAACTGATTGGCGAGGGACTGCCCCAGACGAACTACCTGCGGATTCAATACCCCTTCGATGGATTTGAGCTGGATACCGTTAATTTTCCCCACGATAAGGAAAAGCACTACATCCGCACGATTGACGAAAAAGTAACGAACGAAGCCGCCGCCTACATCCAGACAGAGGCTCCGGATTTGAGCTGGGTGTATCTGGAGTTTACGGATGACATGGGCCACCGCTACGGCGACAGCGAACAATTTCACGAAGCCATCCGCCTGATGGACGATCAGATGGGGCGCCTGTGGAAAGCTATTCAATTCCGGGAGAAAAACTTTGCCGAGGACTGGCTGCTTATCATCACCACCGACCACGGCCGCGACGCCACTACCGGCAAAGGACACGGCGGACAGTCGGACCGGGAGCGCAGTACCTGGATGGTTACCAATGCCAAAAACCGCAACGCTCATTTCACCTCCATACCCGACGTATCCACGCCGGGCATCGTGGATATTATGCCTACTTTGGCGAGGCACCTGAATATTGCGCTGCCCAAAGAACAAGCCTTCGAGATCGACGGGGTACCCCTGATCGGTCCTCTCTCGGCGCAGCAACTTTCCGCCACCAAAAACGGCAACCACATCGACCTGACCTGGAAATCAGTTGCCAAAGCCGGAAAAGTGAAAATCTGGCTCGCACCCACCAATCAATTCAAGGAAGGCGGCCAGGACCGCTATCTGCTAATGGCCGAGGTACCCCTGTCCGATGAAAAAGCCCGGCTCGATGTGTCGAAGGTACCTTCGAAGTTTTACAAAATTGTCGTTGAAGGACAGCACAATGCGCTGAACACCTGGGTGGTGGAGTAAATCAGGAACCGGAGTCACTGAATTAGGGTAAACCGCGCCCGGTCGTATCGTCAAACGTTTCATTCGCGCCAGTGAATTGTCTCGATGCACAGCATGGAGTAACCCACCGTCTGTCTCCTTGCAAACCTGCTCTTACTCACCTATTTTTGTTGATATAACAACAATTTTTCGTCCGCCTGTCTTTCATGAAAAAGATCTTCTTCGCTATTCTGCTGCTGACCTCAATGTTTGCAGCGTCAATCTCCCACGCCCAAACTACCCCCACCTGGCTCCGCTATCCGAGCATTTCCCCCGACGGCAGCACCATCGTCTTCACCTACAAAGGCGACTTGTGGAAAGTACCCGCCGCTGGCGGTAACGCCACGCCGCTCACGCTGCACGAGGCGCAGGATTTCATGCCCGTATGGTCACGGGATGGCAAGAGCATTGCCTTCGCGTCGGATCGCTACGGCAATTTCGATGTGTTTGTGATGCCTGCCACGGGCGGCGAACCCAAGCGACTGACGTTCCACTCGGCGGATGAGTTTCCCTACGACTTTTCGCCGGATGGCAAAAATGTAATCTTCGGTTCGGCGCGGCAGGATTTGGCCGCCAACCGCCAGTTTCCCACGGGTTCGCAGCCGGAGTTGTACCAGGTACCTACCAAAGGGGGGCGTGTAGATCAGGTTTTCAGTACGCCCGCCGAGGACGTGAAGTACAGCAAAGATGGCAGTAAATTAGTGTATCATGACAAAAAAGGGGGCGAGAATGCCTGGCGCAAGCACCACACTTCCTCCATCGCGCGGGATATTTGGGTGTACGACACCAAATCGGGCAAGCATACCAAACTCACGACCTTCGCCGGAGAAGACCGTAACCCTATTTTGAGCGACGACGGCAAGACCGTCACGTTCCTCAGCGAGCGACAGGGCTCGTTCAACGTACACCGCTTTGCGCTGGATAACCCAGCGACTGTTGAGACGTTAACTTCCTTCAAAAAACATCCCGTCCGTTTCCTGAGCCGTGCCAATGACGGTACCTTGTGTTTCAGCTACGACGGAGAACTATATACTTTGAAACCCGACGCCAAGCCGCAAAAAGTCAACGTGCAGATCGCGTCCGATGCCCGCAGCAACAACGAAAAAGTGATGACCGTGAGCGGCAGTGCGCGCGGGATGGCGGTATCGCCCAATGGCAAAGAGGTAGCCTTCATCTACCGGGGCGAGGTATTTGTGACTGCCGTGGAAGGAGGCATGACCAAACGCATCACCCACACGCCCGAACAGGAGCAGGAAGTAAGCTTTTCGCCCGACGGCAAGGCACTCATTTACGCCTCCGAGCGTGGCAACAGCTGGAATATCTACGAATCCCGGATCAACCGCAAGGAAGAGCCGTATTTTTATGCTTCCACGGTGTTGAAGGAAACGCCGATCATTGAAAACAAGCAGGAGAACTACCAGCCCGTGTACTCGCCCGATGGCAAGGAAGTCGCCTACATCGAGGATCGCATGACGCTAAAAGTCTATAATCTGGATAGCAAAAAATCCCGCACGCTGCTGACCAACCAGGAGTTATTCTCGATGCGCGACAACGACCAGTACTTCCAATGGAGCCCCGACGGCAAATGGATTGCCTTTGATTACAGCGTCCCCGGTATTGCCAGCGGCGAAATTGGCCTGATCGCGGCCGATGGCAAGGGAAAAGTGGTCAACCTGACCCAAAATGGTTTTCAGGATTACCGCGCCAAGTGGGTAAACGGGGGCAAACAGATTCTCTGGTTCAGTACTCGTGACGGACTGCGCAGCCAGGCGCAGAGTGGCGGGGCGCAATCAGATGTGTACGCCATGTTTCTGACCCAGAAGGCGTTCGACGATTTCAATATGAGTAAGGAAGAGGCCGCCCTGGCCAAAGACATTGAGAAAGCCGCCAAGGGTGATTCGACAAAAAAAGATTCTACCAAAAAGAAAGAGGCACCCAAGGACACGACCGTCACCATCGAGTGGGACGGGCTGGACATGCGCAAGGCCAAACTGACCATTCACTCGTCGAGCCTCGGGGATGCGCTGTTGAGCAAGGATGGTGAAACGCTGTACTACCTCGCCAAATTCGAGAAAGGCTACAATCTGTGGAGTACCAATCTGCGCACTAAAGAGACCAAGCAGGTACTTGTGATGAATTCGGGCAATGGCTCGATGGATTGGGACAGGGAGCAGAAAAATATTTTCCTGAATGCTGACGGCAAAATCCTGAAAATAGATCCCGAAAAAGCCAAGCAGGAAACCATCAAGATCAACGGCGAAATGATGGTCGATCTGGCCGCCGAGCGGCAATTCATGTTTGACCACGTGTGGCGGCGCACCAAGAGCACGTTTTACACGGCCAGCATGCACGGCGTGGATTGGGACAGCTACCGCCCGGATTATGAAAAGTACCTGCCGCACATCGGCACCAATTTCGAGTTTGCCGAGCTACTTAGTGAATTGCTTGGCGAGCTAAACGTGTCACACAGCGGCGCGCGCTACTCCGATTCCAAACCTACCGACGACGCCACGGCGGCGCTTGGTGCTTTTTACGATTATGACTATAGCGGCAACGGTGTCCGCGTGACGGAGGTAGTGAGGGGCGGACCGCTTGACAAGGCGGGTTTCGACGTGCAGCCCGGTACTGTCATCGAAGCCATCGACGGCGAGACCATCGCGCCCGACCGCGATCTGGCGCAGTATCTCAACCGCAAGGCCGACCAGAATACGCTGCTCACGCTGATGGAAAACGGCAAGCGCCGCGACATTGTGGTGAAGCCTATCAAGCCTTCGGAAGAAAGCCGCCTGCTCTACACCCGCTGGGTGAAGCGTAACCAGGAGGAAGTGGAAAAACTGAGCAAAGGTACCCTGGGCTATGTCCATATTCCAGGGATGAACGACGGCGCGTACCGCACCACCTACGAGGAAATCATGGGCAAGTACGCGGGCAAAAAAGGCATCGTGATCGACACCCGTTTCAACGGCGGCGGCGACCTGGTGGCCGACCTGGCGATGTTCCTGAGCGGCAAGAAGTTCATGGACTACACCACCGATACCCGTTCCAATGGCTACGAGCCCAACTTCCGCTGGACCAAGCCGAGTGTGTCGCTGGCCAACGAAGCCAACTACTCCGACGGCCATTGCTACGCTTTCATGGTGCAGGATCAGAAAATCAACAAGCTTATCGGGCAGCCGGTGCCGGGTACCTGTACTTTTGCGGGCTGGGAAAGTTTGCAGGACAACACCATTCGCTGGGGGGTACCCCCGCTGGGCGTGAAAGCCATGACCGGACAGTACCTCGAAAACGCCCAAACCGAACCGGATGTGAAAGTCTGGAATGCCTACGAAGAGGTAGCGAAGGGCAAAGACGCTCAGCTGGAGAAGGCGGTGGAGGTACTTATGGCGGAGGTGAAGTAGAGGTAGAAAGTTATTGATGGATGAGCAAAGTTGCAAAATACAAGTTGTTTGAAAGTTGTGACCCCTTCGGGTTCATATGCTTATAGAAAACCAAAGTGCTATAAACAGGTGACCCCGTAGGGGTCGAAAAAACAGATCGCGCTTACTTTACTTTTCAAATCAATTCGCCTATCAATAAAAGGTGAAGCGGTTAATGGTTCGCGGCAGTTTGTTGTCAAATTGTGGGAGCGAATCTAGGTGTTCGCCCAATGGCTGAGCTAAACAATTAATTAAAAACACAAGTGGCAAACACTTCAATGACATTTATCGAATTAGCAGAAAGAGTCTTGAGAGAAGAGAAATCTCCTCTAACGGCGAATGAGATATGGAAAGTTGCCGAAAATAAAGGATACAGTTCCCAGCTAAATAGTCAGGGAAAGACACCGTGGGCAACGCTGGGAGCTCAGATTTACGTAAATGAGAGGGACAATAGCCAGACTCCGTTTGCTGTTGTAGGGAAAAGGCCGAAGCGTTTTTATTTAAAAGAACAAGCTAGTTTATTCGACTTAGAACAAATTGAAACTACGGAGAATACCGAAGAGATTACAGACAAGAAAACCAGAACTCAGTACCTTGAAAAGGATTTACATCCATTTTTGGCTCATTTCGCCTATTACTATTTAAAGTGTTACACCAAGACTATAAACCACTCTAAATCAAATAAAAAGGAGTTTGGGGAATGGGTGCATCCGGATGTTGTAGGCTGTAATTTTCCGATTGGGGAATGGAGCACTGAAGTATTGAATTTGAGTTCGAGTGTAGGGAATAACTCTATAAATATCAAATCGTTTGAACTAAAAAGGGAATTGAATCTAGGTTCGTTACGTGAGAATTTTTTTCAAACAGTGTCTAACTCCTCTTGGGCAAACGAGAGTTATCTTGTAGCGGCCGAGATCTCTAAAAACGAAGATTTTCTGAATGAATTGACCAGACTTTCTACATCTTTTGGAATCGGTATTATAAGGTTAGATATCGAGAATCCACTTTCGTCAGAAGTTATTTTACCAGCAAGAACAAGAGAAAATCTAGATTGGGAAACAATCAATAAGCTCACGCTCAATAGAGATTTTAAAGATTTTCTCAAAAGGATCAAAAATGATTTGACCAGTAATGAAATCCGTAAAGAAGAGTATGACAGAGTTTATGAACCGGAAGAATTAATTAAATCAATTACTAAAAAGAGATAATTATTTACTTGCCGCGCAAAGTCGGCGAGTACTTCGATGCGCTGGAAGGCAAATACGAAATTGAAAAACTGAACAATGGTGAAATCCGCCTGCACCTCAGCGCTCAGTTTCGGTTATCCATAAGGTTTAATTTTTACAGTGGTTTTTGGAGCAGACGCATCATGCTCGACATTCAGGAAAATATTCTGGAAATAATAAAGCGCAGATGTGAATATCAACGAGCGAAGCAGTAATCCATGAAACTACCCGAAATTCAACTCCTGGAAACCGCGCTGGTCGTGCTGGCCGTGATCGTCGGACGAAGAATCCTTGGCGGTGTTTTAAAGAAAATATACCAGAATCTCGACCTGCAGGAACGCCGCTTCCGGCTGATCAATAAGATCAAGGACATTATTCTTTACGCCGTAGCGCTGGTCTTTATTCTGACCATCTGGTCAGTCGGGCAGAGTGACGTGCTGCTGTTTGTAAGCTCTTTTCTGACGATCCTGGGCATCACGCTTTTTGCCCAATGGTCGCTGTTGTCCAACATTACGGCTGGGATTATTTTGTTTGTCAACCATCCGGCCAAAGTGGGGGATCGCGTGCAGGTACTGGACAAAGATTTCAACATCAGTGGAGACATTAGTGATATTGGTCTGTTTTTTATATCCATCACTACGGATGAGAATAACGAAATAACGATCCCCAATTCAATGATTTTTCAGAAGATGGTGAAAATTGGGGTACAAGCCCCGCCTAAACCTCAATGAAACGCTTTATAATCTGTTGCTTCCTGATTTCTTTTTCAACCGCGCAAGTATCGCTGGGGCAGATCAAGTATGAGAAGGAGTACCGGCTCAAAGCGGTGGATATCCCGCCCGCAGCCCGGCAGTTTGTGGATTCGCTGGACTTTGAACGGCGCGTGCGGTGGTACGTGGAGGTGAGCCAGCAAGGAAAGTCCATCGAAGCAAAAAGTAAGCGGGGAGGACAAAAGTACAGCGTGGAGTTCGATACTACGGGGCGGCTGCAGGACGTAGAAATTGAAGTGAGTTGGAGAGACTTGCCGGAAGCCCTTCGGAAAAACATCGAACAAAACCTGGAAAATGAATTTAAACGATTCAGAATAAGAAAAGTACAACGGCAGTTTACGGGAAAAAGTGAAGATGTACTGAACTACCTCGGACAGCGTGGCAATGGCAATCGACTGACCATCAAATACGAGCTAGTATTAAGAGGTAGAAAAGATGGGGAAACGGATGAATTTGAGTACACCTTCTCGGCTGAAGGCAGGCTGGAAAAAAGGGCGAAATTGGTTTTCAGGAATACGGATAACTTGGAATACTGAGCGATGAAAAAGCTTGTTTCATTTCTTTTTCTCTGCCTGCTAAGTACCCCCCTCCTGGCGCAGAGTACCTATCTAGCGGGGCTGCTGCCCGCTCTGAATGTCAACCAAAAAATAACCGGAACCTGGCGGCTCAACTATAAGGTGGAATCCCGGTTGCTCGGCGCTGAGGGGCGTTTCTCCGAACCGACGCCTCTTGAAGTGCAACACAGCCTGACCGACTTGGCGGTGGTTGCTTCCCGGAAGGTGGGGCTGAACAATTCACTGGCGGGTGGGTATCTGATTCGCCTGGAAAAGGGCGGCCCCGCCCACCGTCTGATCCAGCAATACACCCTGGTCAGGAGCTTTGACTATTTCCGGCTGGCCCACCGCTTTTCTGCCGACCAGACTTTTTCCAGAACCGAAGCTGCGGAAGTTCGCCTGCGCTACCGGATTTCGTTCGACATTCCGCTGAACGGGCGGGAAGTGGACGACCGGGAGTTTTATCTGAAAATTAACCACGAGTACCTCAACGCCTTGAACGAAGGAAAGTACGGGCTGGAAATACGTTTTGTGCCATCGCTGGGCTATGCTTTCAATGACAATAATAAAATAGAGTTCGGGGTCGACTACCGGCTATCTGATTTTCTCACGGGTTCCCCGGAAAATGCCTTTTGGTTGCCTCTGACCTGGTATATTGGGATTTGATTGCCGAGGAGTCCCGCCGTTGGACTTCTTTTCCAGCTCATGCAGTTTTAAAGTACTTATTCCGTCAGTGCGATAATTTGTCGGTGGCAACTACCCCTTGGTCAAGTCCGTCATGCTCCCGCTGATGGCAGTAGTTGACAGCTACCGGGTGCTTTTCTACTTCAACCGGTAAAAAGCCCTCTCCGATGAAAAAAAGATCAGAAAGAAACACGACCATCGTCCTGCTTTTGGTCGGGACGTTGGCATTGGTAGGAGGAATCTACCTTTTTGTAGGGAAGCTGGAATTTCTGAAAAACTCTGTGGTGGTCGATGGCGTGGTCAGTGACCTGGATTCCAGGTCTTCAAAAAACGGCAGAACCTACTACCCGGTCATCACCTACCGGGGGGCCGGAGGGCGGGAACAGACCTTTGTTTCAAGCGTGGGGTCATCCCCCGCTTCCTACGAGATCGGTGAGTCTGTCAGGGTGCGCTACGAGGCAGGCAAGCCTTCAACGGCCGTAATCGCGGCATTTTGGGAGATATGGGGCATCGTTTCGATAGCGGCGGGTCTTGGTCTTATTTTTCTGGCCATCGGAATCAGTACTATCGTTGCCGCCATGCGCCTCAACCGGTTGCGGGAGGAACTACCCCGGACAGGCAGGATGATCGAACTACCGGGAAGAGCCGAAAAGGTTCAATCGAAATCGAAGACGGAATTTTACGTTCGATCGGAGTGGCACAACCCGGAGGATGGGAAAATATATCTTTTCGACAGTGAAAAATTCTATTTTGATCCCACTCCGTTCCTGGTCAACCGCCTCGTTCAGGTCTGGATCGACCCCCTGAACCCCAAAAAAAGATATTACGTCGACACGGCCTTTCTACCCGTCGAAGCTTAAAGTGAACGGATGACACCGCTCAGCTGAGCCAGGGCCAAATCTTTACGCACCGCACGCCCAAAGCACAATTTCCTAACACTGTCTGGTGGCTTTTCGCTACCTTTCGGCTCTTTTCGAAAAACCTAGGTTCTAAGGTGTCCTGTTCTGCTATCCTGTAACCTCCGACGATGATCCATTCAAACCCATTGCAAAAGAGCATTATTGATCGTTACAACATTACCTTTCACGGTCAGGGTGAGCAGGTGATCCTGTTTGCACACGGCTTTGGCTGCGACCAGAACATGTGGCGCTATGTGGCCCCTGCTTTTGAGCAGGACTACAAGCTCGTGATGTTTGACTACATCGGTCACGGGCGCACCAGTCCCGAGCATTACAACCGGGATCGCTACGCCAGTTTGCAAGGCTACGCTCAGGATATTCTGGACATCTGTCACGCTCTCGAGCTGGACAATGTTATCTTGGTGGGGCACTCGGTCAGCAGCATGATCGGCGCGCTGGCCTGCATCCAGGAGCCCGACCGTTTTGCCCGCCTTATCATGGTGGGGCCGTCGGCCTGCTACATCAATGATGGTGCCTATGTCGGAGGGTTTGAGCGGCAGGACATTGAAAGCCTGCTGGAGATGATGGACGGCAATTTCCTGGGCTGGGCCAATGCACTCGGTCCCACGATCATGGGCAACGGCGACCGTCCCGAACTGAGCCAGGAACTGACCGAAAGTTTCTGCAAGACCGACCTGGACGTAGCGCAGCAGTTTGCCCGCGTAACGTTCTACGGCGACAATCGCAGCGATCTGCCGAAGCTGCGAACGCCCTCGCTGGTCATTCAATCCCTGGAAGACGTGATTGCTCCCGTCGAGGTGGGGGAGTACGTTGCCAAAAATATTCCCAACAGCAGCTTTCGCATGATTTCGGCCACGGGCCATTGTCCCCACTTGAGCGCTCCCACCGAAACAGTCGAAGCCATTCGTGAGTACTTGTCGCGCACTAACTGAGTGGGCCAACGAACCAAACCATGCCTGATCCGACTGCGCTTCTTCCCGGCGGTGTGCTGGTGCTGGACGCCGAAAGTCGCATCATTACCATCAATCCCTACGCCTGCACGCTTCTGGGGTACGATGAGGCCGATCTTCTGGGCGAAAAGATAGATAGACTGCTGACAACGGCCAGCCGGATTTATTTCCAAACCCACCTGTACCCGTTGATTACGCTCCAGAAAGCAGCCGATGAGCTATACCTGACCCTGCAAACGCGTGAGCGTATATGGATTCCCGTACTACTCAATGTTTCCACCCACGATCAGGACGGTGAGATCAGGACCTACTATGCATTTATCCCCGTCTACCAGCGGCGTAAATTCGAGCAGGAGCTCATCAATGCCAAAAAGTCTGCCGAAGATGCCCTCTTGCGCAACGATGAGCTACGCCGGCTGCAGCAGCAACTCCAATCGCAACAGGCTGATCTCGACCGCCAAATAGGACTTTTACGGCATCGCAATGATGAACTCGAGCAGTTCAGTAAAATCATATCCCATGATTTGCAGGAGCCACTGCGTAAGATCAATCTCTTTGCCGATCTGCTTACCCGCGAAGAACCCGCTGCTTTCACGACTATGGGACGCCGCGCGCTGGATGGCGTCGCCCGGTCTTCGGCCAGGCTCCGGGCCCTCATCACCGACCTGCAGCTGTACTTCAGCCACGACGTGCGCTCCTCGGATAAGGTCGGAGTGGTGGATACCGAAGCACTCGTGCATACTGTTGCTGAAGAGTACAGCGCAGCGGACACCCTGTTTCAGGTAACAAAACTACCCGCCGTGCTGGGCGACCGGGAAGAACTGATCCGGCTTTTCCGGCACCTGCTCGACAATGCCGTGAAGTTCAGGCATCCCGATCGTCCACTCACTGTTCAGATCAGTGGCACCGTCCTGAGTGTGAATAGTTTTCAGCACTTGCCCGACAAGTACCGCTACAACGACTACGTGCGCATCGTCGTGGCCGACGACGGCATCGGCTTCGATAACCGCTACCGCGAGGACATCTTCCGAATCATGGAAAAATTGGACGCCCGCTCGCCCGGTATCGGGCTGGGCCTGGCCCTTTCAAAGAAAATTGTAGAAAAACACAACGGCCAGATTTCGGCGAATTCCGAGCCGGGACAGGGTACGCAGATTACGGTGCTGCTGCCCGTGGCGTGAGTGGTATGGCGCTACAGTTAGTAGATGGTTGACGAAGACGTGATTTGTCGGATACCTGACATTGGTAAGCGGGCGGTTTTGAAATATGTCTGGTAAGAGCACGCAAGTCTTTGACCTGCTTTGCAATGAGCCACTCATTGTGAACTGGCGGCAATGTGAGCTTCCGGCTACCGCTCACTGGGTACTTGGAGATATCCCAAAGATTTGCTCATCGCAAGGGTAAATGGGTTTTCATTATAGTTGCTTTTAGCTAATTTTTTATAGTAATAATTATGTTTTTATAAACGTATTTTATGGTGTTTTTAACTGCGAAATAAGCTTCTGCCAAAATATATTTAGAGATTAATCGGTACGCGCAATCGTTATATTTTGTGTACTTGCCTATTCTCGTTATAAATCTGTAACAATATTTCAAACATTTTTTACCGATTTTGGTGTTAACTTGCAAGTATCAACTCTTTCACCAAACTAATCTATTAAAGTATGAGAAAACTTTTGCTATCATTCATTGGGACCTTCCTGATTGTCGGCTTAGCGCTGGCTCAGGACAGAACCGTGACCGGGAGGGTCACGGCAGACGACGGTTCTTTTCTGCCTGGTGTCAGCGTGCAGGTTAAGAGTACCACACGCGGCACAACTACCGACGCCAGCGGTAACTACCGGATCGAGGCGTCGGCCAACGATGTGCTGGTCTTCAGCTTTGTAGGGTTTGCCCCACTTGAAGAAACCGTAGGAAATCGAAGCACAATTAACGTAAGCCTGGACTCTGACACCCGGCTGCTTGAAGAAGCAGTGATAGTGGGTTATGGTACTCAGTCGCGCAAAACCCTGACCGGGGCTCAGTCTAATATTTCGGCCGAAAAAATCGAAAACACGCCCCTGCCTTCGGTAGATCAGGCACTGCAGGGTAAAGTGGCCGGTCTACAGTCATTGTCCAGCAGCGGTCAGCCTGGGGCGGCTCAGCAGATTCGTATTCGGGGTATAGGCTCGATCACCGCCAGTTCGGAACCCCTGTACGTCGTGGATGGAATTCCTATCAATGCGGGCGACCAATCAAGGCTAACTACCTCTACCAATGCGCTTGCGGGCATCAACCCTACCGATATCGAATCGATCACGGTTTTGAAAGACGCCGCTTCAGCCTCTATCTATGGATCTAGAGGAGGCAACGGGGTCATTCTGATCACAACAAAGAAAGGCCGCAACGGCAAAACAAGATTCAAGGTAGATGCTGAAAACGGCGTGACCAACATTGCGTTAAACGATCAGGCCAGGCCCCTGAGCCGGGACGAATACCTGATGCTCACCACCGAAGGACTGCGGAATATCGGGCGTACCGAGGCTCAGATAAATACTACGCTCAATTCGTTGGGAGCCAATGCTATGGACCCACAGAATCCCAATATGCCGGTCAGTACCGACTGGTACGACCTTGTGACGCGCCAGGGAACCCAGCAGCAGTACAACATCTCGGCTTCGGGGGGCGATAACAAGACTCAGTTTTTCGCTTCTACCGGGTACTATCAGCAGACGGCCCCGGTCATCGGTTCTGATTTTGACCGCATTTCGGGCAATGTGAATGTAACCCACAATGCCACCAAGAAACTGTCTTTCAAAATAGGAGTCAACCTGGGCCATACCAAATCCACCGCTCCGAACGCCGGTGGAGCTTTTGCCAACCCTATTCTGTCGTCGTACTTTCTGCTACCTACCCGCCCTGCTTACGACGCCAACGGCGATCCCAATTATTCGCAGGCCGATTTTCCCAGCATCTATAATCCGGTGGCACTCGTGGCTTTCAATAAGCGGCGCTTTGCCAACCTGCGGGGGCTAGGGAATATCGGAGCCGACTACCGTATCCTGAACAACCTGACATTCAGCACTAAGCTGGGCCTGGATGCCAACAGCATCGAGGAATTGCAGTACGACAACCCCTTCTTCGGCGACGGACGCAATACCAACGGACGCTCTTTTACGTACTACACGCGGTCGTTCAACTGGAACTGGACCAACATCCTGGATTACCGGCTGGACCTGAGCGATGCCAAGGATATTTACCTGGATTTGAAACTCGGGTACGAAGCCCAGAAATCGAAACTATACGGCATCTCTGCTCAGGGACAGGGCTTCCCGCCCACCACGGACCTGATTCTGCCTAACGTGGCGGCTACACCTACTACGGCCTCCGCTTTTGGCTCCGACTATTCTTTCAACTCGATCCTGAGCAACGCTGCGTTCAACTACAAAGACCGCTACTCACTGAGTGGCAGTTTCCGTCGTGATGGTTCCTCGCGCTTCGGTTCCAACAACCGCTATGGTAACTTCTGGTCGGTAGGCGCTGCCTGGAATTTAGACGAAGAGGCCTTCCTGAAAGAAAGTTCTCTGGTATCTTCGGCCAAGCTGCGTGCCTCTTACGGCGTGAACGGCAACGCGGGTATTGGCAACTACGAGTGGCAGGCTACCTACGGCTTCGGCAGAAACTACAACAAGCAGCCGGGTAGCGCTCCCGATGGGATCGGAAACAGCAATCTCACCTGGGAACAGAACAAACCTTTTGACGTAGGGCTGGATCTGGGCTTGTTCAATAACCGGCTAAGTTTCATCGTCGACTACTACATTCGTAAAACCGACCGCCTGCTGTTGCGCGTACCGTTGTCCCGCACGTCTGGCTTTGCCGACATTCTCGATAACGTAGGGTCCATGGAAAACCGGGGCCTGGAATTCACGGTGAATGGCACCCCATTCGAGGGACCTTTTACCTGGGATCTGAACTTCAACATATCGTTCAATAAAAACAAAATTCTGAATCTGGCGGAAGGTCAGGACGAATACATCGATGGTGCGTTCATTCGTCGGGTGGGCGAGAACTTCACCAGCTTCTACGCCCGCGACTGGGCCGGGGTAGATCCACAAACGGGCGCGCCTCAATGGTGGAAAGATGCCGCCAAAACGGAAAAAACTACGGTGTATAACGATGCCGAGCGTGTCATAGTCGGGCAAGCCATGCCCAATGCCTTTGGCGGATTATCGAGTGTGATGCGCTTCAAAGGATTTACCCTGGATGCCCAACTCAACTTCGTAACCGGTAACTCCATCAACGCCATCTGGGCTCGCTATACCGAAAGTGACGGCTGGAACCCCAGCTTCAATAAATCGCGGAAGCTGCTGGAGCGCTGGCAAAATCCCGGTGATATCACCAATGTGCCGAAGTATGTCTACAACAACACGACCAATTCGCAGGAATACTCAAGCCGCTTCATCTACGATGGTAGTTATATGAGACTACGGACCGTGACGCTCACTTATGCGTTGCCGAAAACCCTGACGGGGCGCATCAAGATGGATAACGTCAGCGTCTTTGCCCGGGGCCTTAACCTTTGGACCTATACTTTTGACGATGAGGTAACGTTTGATCCCGAGGTCGGGGTAGACGGTCGTAACAACCTTAATGTGTTCATACCCAAAACAATGACTTTTGGGTTGAGCCTGGGTTTCTAAGATGGTAACTAGTCGACAAATTTTATTTTAGCTTAAATCAAGACATGAAAAACAAAATGATATATACGCTGAGCCTGGCAGTCTTACTGTCGCTGGGCTCATGCAAGGAATCTTTTCTGCAACTGGATCCTTACGATGCTTTGCCGGCCTCTACGGCCATCACCACGGCTGCCGACATGGAGGTGGCCACCAACGGGTTGTATTCCATGTTGCGTTCGGTGGGCCTGTATGGCCGTACCATTCCGTTTACAAACGACCTGCTGGCCGACAATGTCTACCTGTCAGTGCAGAATTCGGGACGTTATTTACCCCTGTTCAACTATTCAGTGAATTCTCAGAATGGCGATAACCTGGGGACGTGGAACAATGCCTATACTGCCATCCTGCGGGCCAACAACATTATCAATGCCGAGGTTAGCTCGGCTCAAGCCGATCAGTTTCGGGGCGAGGCGCTGACGGTCCGTGCGCTGATGTACTTTGAATTGATCCGGATTTATGCACTGCCGTACACCAGCAATCCTTCGGCCCTGGGAGTACCTATCGTACTTGAGTTCGATCCTACGCTAAAACCTTCCCGAAACAGCGTTCAGGAAGTGTATACTCAGATGATCAACGACCTCACTCAGGCTTACTCGTTGATGACCAACACTACCAAGAACTCGTCGTATGTTTCTAAATACGTGGCCAAGGCTTTGCTGTCGAAAGTGTATTTCTACATGGGCGATTACGCCAAATCCATTCAGGAAGGGCTGGTAGTTGTGAACGAAGGCGGCTACAAACTTGCTCCGGCGGCCGAGTATGGAGCATACTGGAAAAATCCTGCTCCGGTAAGCAATAAGCTTGAAACGATTTTTGAAGTGGCTTCCGATGGCGTCAACAATGCAGGCTTTGATGCCTTGGTCAACATGTACTCGCAGAGCGGCTACGGGGACGGACTGGTGGCCAATGATCTGTTTGCCCTGTACTCCAATACCGACGTACGCAAATCGTTAATTATTCCAGGTACCCGTGGTGGCGAAAGCGTCAATATTGTCAATAAATACCAGAACATCACGAATCCGGATGATAAGGACGACACCAAGGTGCTGCGCTATTCTGAGCTCTTGCTTCAGTTGGCTGAGAGTTACGCCCGTACGGGCGACCAAGCCAATGCGCTCAAGTATCTGAACCAGGTGGCCCAGACGCGCGACCCGGCTTTTGCCGGATACAGCTCGTCGGGCAATGCCCTCGTTGAGAACATTATTACCGAGCGGCGTAAGGAACTGGCCTTCGAAGGCAACCGCTTTGCCGACCTCAACCGCCTGGGCCGTCCCATCGCTCGCAACGCGCAGTACCCTGCCTCGGCAACACAGATTGACTTTACGGACACGCGCCGCATTTTGCCTATTCCACAGGTAGAGCTCGATGCCAATAAGAATATTACTCAGAATCAAGGCTATTGATTCTGTAAGGTAGTACGATCTGTGGTTTATACCGGCCCCACGCTGACTGTCAGCGTGGGGCCGGTGTTTTAAGGTCTACTTGCCTTGAAGTGCAAGTGCGTAGGGTCCCAGTTTTTTTCGTGCATCTTCTTCCGGATAAATAGAATTAAGCTGGATCTGTTTGCGGGGAATCAGGCCTACCAAACTACCTATGCCGCCTCCAACCAGAGAAACCACACCAAAGACCAGGATACCCGGAGGGGCGGCGCAGCTTGCTCCAATGATCGCATCGCCAAGCGTTGGTTTCCGTTGAGTGCCATCGCAACCCATGGAATTGTCCGAAAGGGTACTTACTACCATGGAAGTTTCCAGGGTGATGAAGCTGGCCAGATAGCCTATTCCGAAGCCTCTCCCGGCAGAGTTCAGGCGCCTGATAGCTATCTGGCCTATTTCCTGAAAAGGAACCACAAAAGTGGGTAGTTGATTGTCCAGCAGGGCCTGTCTGACCTCTTTCTTTGACATGGCCGCTACCGTTTTTTTGTCAAGCATAACCAGCCCCTGCGGGCTGACATCATACACGATTCCCTTAATTGAAGAGTAGTCATAATGAATGACTTTCGCCTGAAAAATTTTTACTTTTTGAGCCTGAGCGGGCCCACAAAATACAACCCCAAGCCAGCAGGCCAAAAGTGTTACACTTTTCATAAGGTGGGAGTTATGTAGTACATGAGTTTATCAAATATACTACCGCGGTCGATTCGGTGAACATCCCTTGTGTAATAAAGTTGCATAACAATCATTTCAACATGAAGATACCTTGATCTATCGGATATAGGACACTGGCAAGCTGGCGTTTGCAAAGCAGATTCAGTTTTCAATTTTCCTGCCTATCTTGCTATTACCTAACTAATTCCCATGAACCTATCCGATCCCGAATACAAATCCTGGCTGATTGAACTGAAAGCCAAAATCCGCTCCGTGCAGCTGAAAGCCGCCATAGCGGTCAATTCCGCCCTGATTGAATTCTATTGGGAACTGGGAAAAATGATCGAGGAAAGGCATACGGGTTACGGAAGCCAATTTTTGGACGTACTATCCAAAGACCTGAAATCTGAATTTCCTGAAATGAAGGGGCTATCTTATCGAAACCTTGCTTTATGCCGTCAGTTTTATCTTTTTTATTCATCTTCAATTCTGCAACAGCCTGTTGCAGAATTCAGCCAACAGCCTGTTGCCCAAATTCCCTGGGGGCATAATGTATTGATATTCAGTAAGTCGATCGATATTAAGGAGGCGAATTTTTATCTGCAGCAAACGCTGGAAAACAACTGGAGCCGGGATGTACTGGCCTTGCAGATCAAATCCCGGCTCTACGAGCGGCAGGGGAAAGCCATCACGAATTTCAAGCATACGCTTCCTTCACCCCAGTCCGAGTTGGCCGAGCAAACCCTCAAAGACCCCTACATCTTTGATTTTATGACCATGACCGCGCCGTACAAGGAGCGGGATATCGAAAATCAACTGGTTTCGCACGTCATGAAGTTTCTGTTGGAACTGGGCAAAGGATTCGCATTTCTCGGTCAGCAGTACCATCTCGAAGTGGCTGGCAATGATTATTACCTCGACTTGCTCTTTTACCACACCAAACTAAAATGCCACGTGGTCATTGAGCTGGAAAATACCAGATTCATTCCAGAATACGCGGGAAAACTCAATTTTTACCTGTCGGCGGTGGATACCTTAGTGAAAGAACCGGACGATAAGCCCACGATTGGCATCCTGCTCTGCCGGGATAAAAACAACGTGGAGGCCGAGTTTGCCCTGCGCGACCTCAACAAACCCATGGGCGTGAGTGAATTTCAATTTACGGAAGTACTACCCGACGAATTGAAAAGCAGCCTGCCGACGGTGGAAGAAATTGAGGAAGAGTTGAAGGGGATTGGATGAGGGGTAGCTAAGTTAACAACTTCCCAATTTCAATTTTCAAATTGGGAAGCTCACGGACAATGATGGTCCAGATGATTTCGTCAGAGGTATTAACGTAACTGTGAATAATTCTGTTTCTAGTTCCGATTATATTTTTGGCATTTTTAATCGGGAAGGCACTGTCCTGTTTAAGAATCCGGCTCATTGCTTCACCGATAATTTCCAGATTCCTCTCGACCGCCTTCTTTGTTTTAAATCGCGCTTGTAATCTGAGAAATCTCGTTTATCTCCCAGGAATTCAAAGATTTTATCAATGGATTGGTCGATGTCCAGCAGCCAGGTTTGGACCTTACTATCCATAAATTTTAATTTTAGTACGATCGAGCTGCTGCCTGAATAGCTTATTGTGAATCGCTCGCTCTTCCAATAAATCAACCTGACGGTTGAATAATGCTTCCAGCTTCTCTTTAAGACTAAAATATAAATCCGTGTATTTGAAGGGATCGTTTTCCTCAAAATCAACCACTAAATCGATATCCGAATCTTCGTTGAAATTATCCCTTACAACTGAACCAAAGGCAAAAAGAGATTTTACTATGTTTGCTTTGCAAAGGTTTTTCATTTCTTCGGTTTGTAAGTGGTTCAGAGTCATTCTTTGAATAGGTCATATTGAAAAAGTATTATATCATTACAGATGCCAGTTGATTCAAAATAGAGATTAGCGCGGATTTAGCTAAATACATACTTGTTTATAAAGTCTCCTCTCGTAACCCTTGCTGTTCTTCCATGCGTAGCTTGATACATGTAAGAATAATAGTTTCTAAACTCAGAGCTTGTATTGGTTTTATTGCTCATGACCATATCTTCGAATTTAAGAAGTCTTTCTTTTAAGTCATGTGGTATTGAATCAATATGGTTAGCAGTTTCGACAATTAGTGAAAAGAAATTAGATTTTCTAAACCACATAGAGTCAGTAGGTAAATCTAATGATGAAACAATGGAAAATGTACGAATTAATACTTCTCTCATTTTATCCATATTGGGATATTCCTCATTCAAGCTTGACACTTTATTTTCTACTTCTCTATCTTGTGCAAAATAACCCTCATTTTCAATTGTAGACATAATTAGTAAAATAAAATGTAAATCTGCCATTCTTGTAAATTCAGATTCTTTAAGAACTCCATATTCAGTAAGGTCTATATTGTCAAGGATATCTTTTGCAGTTTGAATAAATTTTCCGTCGTAGATAGCATTATGTATTTCAATATTTTCAAGTTTAAATTTTGTAAGGTTGATTCTTCTAAATATTTCTCTTACAGTTTCTTCTTTGACATTGCCAATGTCTCGCATTACTATTTGATATGATAAAAAGCCTTTCTTTTGATCTTCTGTTAACTGATCATATTTTAGGATTTTCGTAAATTTTTTTTCGTGATCTCCCTCAATATATTTTTTAATTGTAGTAAGTCTCTGTTGTCCATCTATAACATTTCGAGTCGTCTTTAAAAATTGTAAATCTATCTCACCTTGGCTGACATAGATTTCAGGAAAAGGATAACCATTCAATATAGTATCAATAAAATCTTCTTGATGGTCGCTAGTCCAAACAAATTTTCTTTGAAAATCAGGCCTTAAAATAAGTCTACCTGAGTTGATAGATTCATAAATATCAGCAATTGTAGGGTTGGTAACAGATGGCTTGATTTGATCTATCATGACAATTTCTCGATTTCTATTGATTTTTTTAATTGTTTAATGCCACTTACAATATATCTTTCTAAGTATTTATGAGATTTAAAAACTCCGGCTGTTACCTTGTAGTTTCCTACTTCTGACCTGCCATATGAAATTGATTGGAAAAACTGAAACCATGAACTCTTAATTTCATTACCCCTAAAAGATATTGGTAGTAGATCAGGTCTCATCCAACCAATAGCAGTATATTCTAAGAATTTATGATACTCTTTTATTTCCTTTTCGGAGACGGTTTTTCTAGATTCTCTAAGTTGTAATTGATAGTCTTGAATAAAATTCATTATCCTTTCATAAAGTTTGACAGAAACAATTGTAACATCAATATCAGATTCTAGATCAAACTCCTTTCTTTTATAAGGACTAAATCCAAGCTTGGCTGATCCCGTAATATAAACTTCATGAAAATCAATGAAATATTCGTTCGAAATACGCTTTCTAAAATCGTAGTAGTCGCCTTCTTTGTTTATAAATATTTTTGGGGTTCCGTGTAAGATATTTTTTCTACAAAAATCGATTAATTCTTCTTCGTCTTTTGTTTGAGTTAACGATTTGAAAAAATCTTCCATGGTTTTATGAAATAATGCTTCCGTAATATATCGATTAAAGTGTTTATGCCAAATTATTCACCGTACGTACTCAATCTTTCCTCAGCAGTCGCTCGGCTTTGCCAAGTGACAACTATCCCTCAGCCCTCAGGTCAGTTATCTCCCTATCAACAGTCAATACAACGAAACTAGCTAGGGTAGACACCAATACCAATTTTCTCCAAACCCTTAAATACCAAGTACTTTGGCTGTTATTTCTTCCCTTCTCCCGGCGCAAAGCAAGGTACCACATCCTCGCTGAAATAGGGTTCCTGAGCCACCCAAAACATATAGTCTACTTTCATAAAGTCCTTGGCAAAGGCGTGCAGAACCGGGACGAGGTTTTTCCGTTTGGCTACTACCTCGTTGCTGCCGGTGGTACCCACGTAGTTCCCATCCTGAATGGCAATGCCGAGAGGTACCTTGTAATCAGACTCGTGCATCATCGCCACGGTATGATTGAGGTTTCCTTTGCGGGTGTACATCAGGTCGGGGCCACCCAGGCCCACCCCGATCTGCTCGCCGTAGGCATAGAGCGCGCGCAGGTACCCCTTGTCGTCGTAAGGCAACCATTCGTCGGGCATGAAATTGGCGTATTGCATGGTTGTGGATTGGGGAAAGGCCTTTTTGAGGGATAGCATATTTGCCTTCAAACCTTGCACATACTTCTCGGGAGTGAAACTTGCATCGACCTTCGCCGTAACTCCAATGGCCGTCTCCTGCAGGTTGATCCCTTCTATTTTTCCGTCAAATTCCTGGCCCAAAGCCGACATCAATAAGGCAAACCGTTTTTGTACCTCGGGGTTCCAGCGCTTCGCCACCCATCCTTCCACCTTGCCGTTGTCGTCGAGCTGAGTCACTGTGCCTCCGTCGTATTCCGCGGCAAGCAGGTAGGCCGGTATTGCTTTGTACTGGGGCAAAAAGGTCGCATCCTGAAACTGGATGAATAATTTCTTGCCGTGGGCTTTGAGGTATTCATAATCTTCCCGTACGATCGTAAAGTCGTAGGTGTCCTTCTCCGGCTCCAACTCCCTCCACGCGTACATGATCTGGGCTCCCTCAAATCGGCCCACCCTCAAAAAGGAATGATCGCGCATGTTCTGCCTATCGCGGGCAAAATAGACAAAGTGCTTTATGGCATCTTTTTCCAACGGACATGACGCGCCCAGGTACTGCTTGTAAGAGTCTATATACCTATCAGCAAGATTATTTTTCTGTCCAAAAGCAATGGTTGCCTGGCTAAACATTACCAGTAAATTGAGTATCAGGAACTTCATAGCCAGGCCGCTTTTTCGATTTGTAACTAGGTTCTGATCAAGTTGGAGTTTCAAAATTATCGCACGTACCCCAGCTTCCTCGGTACCGTATAAATCTCCCGCTGCCGTCCGTCGATGTAGCGGAAGCCATCCTTGTCAAAGTACCCGTCTTCTTCCAGCATAATCCTTATGGTCTTGTTCCATTCGTCGATTTTGACGGCGGCATTTAGTTCGATGGAGTAAGCCGTGTTGGGAAAGAGCGGGTAGTCGCCCGGTCCTTTGATGCCGCCCTGTGCGTCCCACATCCCGATGGTGGGGCCGGCGGCGTGGCCATGCACGCCGATGGGGTGGGTGTAGATCGTGCCGTTGATGCCTTCGCGCTCTGATTGCGCCAAGGCGTCAGCCAGAATCTGGTTGCCCGACTTGCCCGCTGTAAACTGCTCCGTCAGGATTTCCTGTAGACGGTTCCCCTGCTCAAAGGCTTTTTTCAGGTAGTCGGGGACGTCGTCTTCGCCGGGTTTCAGGATGTAGGCGTGCTGCTGCTGGTCGGTGTTGAGGCGGAGGTAGGTAATGCCGAAATCCACGTGAATGAGGTCGCCGGGCAGAATGACCTGCTGGCCGGGCCGCTTGGCAAAGGTGCGGAGGTGGTCGAAGTTGCTGGCGTCGGCGCGCTGGATGTCCACCGTCGGGTGAAACCAGGTGTCGAGGCCCAGATCCGTGACGCGCTGCCGGAAGTACCACACCACGTCGTCGGTGGTAGTTACGCCGGGCTGAATCACTTTCTCAGAGAAGCCTTCCTGGATAATCTGGTGCGACAGGCGGCAGATCATCGGGTAAATCGCCATTTCCTTCTCGGTGCGGGTTTCGAGCCAGGCCACGGCCAGGCGGTCGGCGGAGGTGACTTTTGCCTGAAACTCCTTCGGCAGCTTTTGCATGAATTCCTGCTGCTCGGTGTAGGTCAGGCCGTCGGCGTGGGCGTAGTTTTTGGAGTAGTTGAGCGCAATCTGCTTCGGATTTTTTTCCTTGATCACCTTCATCAGCGCTTCCCACTGATCGGGGTTGGAGCTGAGGTCCCACTCGCCTTTGAGTAAAGTACCCACATCGTAGCGGGCGATGGCCAGCTTGTCGAGTGGCTTTTCGCCGCCCGGATCATAGAAGACCATGATGGTCCGCCGCCGCGCCGAGAGCCAGGTACTTGGCAGCATGGTGCGCATGACGGGGTCTTCGTTGTACTCGCGCGAGATGATGACCCACATATCCACGCCTTCGCGGCGCATCAGCCGGGGAAGCAGGTTCTCGAAGCGATCTTCCAGAATGGCGTCCACGGTCTCGGCGCGTTCTCGCTCGGAAATAACGACGGGGAGGGACTGGGAAAATGCATTGGCGGAAAGTAAAAAGCAGAGAAGCAGTAGTTTTTGAAACATGGGTATCGCTATGAGATTGCGCCTGGGTTGAGGTTCTAAAATTAGGGTGGAAAAACTTGCGGTTCAAATTTTTCAGCTGACGATAAACCGATAGTAAACTTCCGGCTTCGATTTCTTTTGGTAAAATGAAAAGAAACCCCGCCCTGATACTATTCGTTTTTGCACTTCTAGAAGGTACCGGCCTGGTCTTCGCGCAATCTCCCGCCGAAACTACCTCCTCCTGGAAGGGCTTCGAGAAAATAGATTTTCCTTTTGAAAACACCACGGCTTATTACATTAAGCCCAAACAACCCCTGCCCGGCAACCCCTGGGTTTGGAGGGCGCATTTTCCCGGCTTCCACGCCGAAATGGACAGCTTGCTGGTAGCACGGGGCTTTCATCTGGCTTATGTCAATACCAACAATCTGTTCGGTCATCCGAAGGCGATGCAGGTTTGGGATAAGTTCTACCGCTATCTCACAATGCAGAAGAACTTTGCGCCCAGGGTGGCACTGGAGGCCATTAGCCGGGGTGGGCTGTACGCATACGGTTGGGCTAAGCGCAATCCCGATAAAGTAGCCTGCATCTACGCGGAAGCACCCGTCTGCGACCCCAGAAGTTGGCCAGGCGGGAAAGGGAAAGGCCAGGGCTCACCCAAGGACTGGCAAAGCTGGCTGGAACTGAATGGTCTGACTGAAACTACGGCGAATGATTTTAAAGATAGTCCGCTCGACGACCTGGAAGGAATGGCGGCTTTCAAGATTCCGGTGCTGCACGTCGTGAGCCTGCAGGACAAGATCGTGCCGCCTGAGGAAAATACTTTCCCGCTCATTGAGAAGTACATGCGGCTGGGTGGTCCGGCCGCAGTGTACCCCATGAGCCGGGGCAAGCAGACCCTGGAAGGCCACCACTTCGTGATCGAGCACATCGACCGCTGGGCGGATTTTATTCAGCAGCATAGCGTTCCGGTAGAAAAGCCCCTGGCCAGGGACGCCTATGTAGTGGCTAACCGTGGCCTGGGGGCGGCTTTTGCCAAATTTGAAAATAGCAAAGAGGCAACGGTGGCTTTCCTGGGCGGTTCGATTACCCACAATCCGGGCTGGCGCAACAAGACGGCCAAATACCTGGGCGAGCGTTTTCCCGAGACGAAATTCACTTTTATTGCTGCCGGGATTCCGTCATTGGGAAGTACGCCCCACGCTTTCCGCTTCGGCCGTGATGTCCTGACGCAGGGTACCCCCGATCTGCTTTTCGTGGAAAGTGCAGTCAATGATCGCTCGAACGGTTTTTCAGAAGAGGCGCAAGTTCGTGCGCTGGAGGGGATTTTGCAGCAAGCCTACGCCGCCAATCCGGCCATGAATATAGTGATGATGGCATTCGCAGATCCGGATAAGTTCGGTGATTATGATGCCGGGAGGAAGCCCGTAGAGGTAGAAGTTCACCGTAAAGTGGCGGCGCATTACGGCGCGGCGTTCATCGACCTTTCGCAGGAAGTATACGACCGCGTAAAGGCCGGGGAGTTTTCCTGGGAATATGATTTCAAAAATCTTCATCCTTCGCCATATGGACAGGAGGTGTATTTCCAGACCATCAAGTACCTCTTGCAGAATACGCCGATGCAGGACGAAGGGCAGCCAGCCAAACTTCCTGCTCCGCTCAACAAAGCTTCCTACAATAAAGCCGGCTACCATTCCATCGGCGAAGCAAAAGCACTCCAAGGATTCTCCGTCGACCCGTCCTGGAAGCCCGACCCGCCGAAATCTACCCGTGAAGGTTTTGTGAATGTACCCATGCTGGTGGGCGAAAGGCCGGGCGACTCGTTTGAATTTACTTTTACGGGAAGAGCCGTGGGTCTCGCGCTTATTTCAGGACCCGACGCAGGCGTGATTTCTTACCAAATCGACGGTAAGAAACCGCAAACGCTTGATCTCTTCACCCAATGGAGTACGAGTCTGCACCTGCCGTGGTACCTGGTGCTGGATAATGAGCTGAAACCCGGAAAACACAAACTCAAACTGACCATTGCCGACACAAAAAATCCGGCAAGCGTCGGAACTGCCTGCCGGATCGTGCATTTGCTGGTGAACGAGTAGTGGTAGTTTGATACCCTGCTATTCCTGCTCGTTCAGCGACCAGTCATAATCCATGTAAGCGATATTAGCGTCTTTGTTCAGCTTGATATCCGAATATTCGTTGACCCAGTCGACGACTGTGTCGTCGCCACGCTTGAAGTCCTTCTTGTACCAGTCGAAGTAAGGCGAGAGCTTGGCGTTGTTGGCGTCGGTGATTTTATTCTTCGCCGGATTATTGATGAAGTGCTTTCCCTGATCCCGCAGCTGCTGATCCAGAATTTCGGGCACGTACGCCTCCTGCCGCAGATTGGGACATGACTTGGCAGCACAGACCAGCGCAAAGTGAAAGCGCGGGTCGTCTTTAAAACGCTTGCGGAGCGTCCCTTGCTCGATCTTGTTGAGGTCGTATTTCTTGTCGCCAATCTCGAAAAACTTGATGTCCCAGGGCGTATTGACAAACGTTACCTGAAAATCAGGGCCGATGTCCTTGATGCTTTTCACGGGGTAGTGATTTAGGATCAGCTTCACCGTGTAAGCATTATAGGCATTAATCCAGTAAGCCATTTGCTGGTCTTCGGTCCATTCGTCCTTCACGATAGGCGTGTTGCTGAGCAGGGCCAGGTACTCGTCAAGTTTGGCCTCATCCTTCGCCATGCCCTTGTAGTCTACGCGGCCCTCGTCGTTGACGTGAGCCTGCAGCAATTCGTCCCATTTCTGGTGGCTGATGGGTAAAGTGGCGTATTTCCATTCAGACTTGTCCTCTTTTATTTCCTCGGCAGACTTCTCAGAGTCTGGTTTGTTATCGGGGCCACATCCTGCCACTATGGTTAGCAGAAAGAAGGCATGGAGGATTTTATTATTGGTTTTCATATACTCTGTTTTTTACAAAAAGTTTTTGTTGCTGCTTAAAACAGTCAGGCCAATTTGCTCATCCATGGAATGGCCTGACATTGAACAAAACATGGGCAATTTTTTGCCCTCGTCCTGATAAAAACATCTCAGCTGGCATTCGGGCAACTAGTCCGGAGCATAATCAGGGCAAGAAAGGTAGAGAATACACACTTTTTCCTTTCCTGATATATGAAAAACACCCAAGACCGCCGGACATTCATTAAGTCGGCTACGCTGGCAGGCATCGGACTTTCCTATGCCGATTTTGGCAACCCGGGAAGTGCCGCCGGAAAGCGCGTCGGGATCATTGGCCTCGACACCTCACATAGTGTGGCTTTCGCCAAGGTTCTCAACGCTGCCGAACCCAACGCCGCCTACCAGGGCTACCGGGTAGTGGCAGCCTATCCGAAGGGCAGTTCCGACATCGAATCCAGCACGAAACGCGTTCCGGAATACACCGAGACTGTGAAGAATCTTGGCGTCGAGATTGTGAATTCTATCCCGGATTTGCTGGATAAAGTAGATGTGGTGTTGCTGGAGACCAATGACGGCCGTCCGCATCTTGAACAAGTACTTCCGGTGCTGAAAGCAGGAAAAAGGGTTTTCGTGGACAAACCCGTTGCCGGTTCGCTTACTGATGCGGTCGCTATTTTCGCGGCTTCCGAGCGCTACAACGTACCACTCTTCTCGGCGTCTTCGCTGCGGTACATCAAAGGGGTGCAGGATCTGGATAAAAGCACGGTCCTAGGGGCCGATACGTTCAGCCCGGCCACACTCGAAAAAACGCATCCTGATTTATTCTGGTACGGAATTCACGGCGTCGAGACCCTATTTACGGCCATGGGTGCAGGCTGTCGGAGCGTGAAACGCATCCATACTGACCTGACCGATATCGTGATAGGTACCTGGGCCGATGGCCGCGTGGGTACTTTCCGGGGGACTCGCTCGGGCAAGCATGAGTACGGCGGGACGGTTTTTACTCAAAACGGAAATGTCGTCCTTGGGCCTTACGCGGGCTACGAGCCTTTATTGCAGGAAATCGTGAAGTTTTTTGAGAGCGGCAAGCCGCCGGTATCGTCGCAGGAAACGCTGGAAATCTATGCCTTCATGGAAGCTGCCGACGAAAGCAAGCGGCAGGCCGGTGCGGCGGTAACGCTGGAAAGCGTGCTGAAAAAAGCCCGATCGAAGAATAAATAAGTTCAGCCTTCCCTTCTGACCGCGATTGGCACCTACCGCCGGTTATCCTGCGCACCCACCATGCTCAGGTAGCTGTCGAAGCGGCTCATCGCGATCTGTCCTTCCTCGACGGCCTCCTTCACGGCGCAGCCGGGCTCATTGATATGCTGGCAGTTGTGGTAGCGGCACTCATTCAGCAATTCGCGCATTTCGGGGAAATAATGGCTGATTTCAACGGCTTCGGTGTCGGACAAACCCAGTTCCTTAATACCAGGCGAGTCGATGAGGTAGGTGTCGGGGGCGAGCTCGAACATCTCGGCAAAAGTCGTGGTATGGACCCCCTTGTTGGCAAAGGTGGAAACCTCCTTTGTTCGCAGCGCCAGGCCGGGCGCGATGGCGTTGAGCAAGGAGGATTTTCCAACGCCCGAATGCCCTGAAAGTACCGACACTTTCCCCATCAGTAATTCATTCACCTGGTCCAGTCCTTCGCCCGCAGTGGCGGTGGTGGCCAGACAGCGATAACCCAGGCTCTCGTAAAGGGCCATGAGCTCGGCCTGGAATTCGCGCATGGCATCGTCCAGCAGATCCTGCTTGTTGAAAATAAGTACCGCCGGAATGCGGAATGACTCCGCCGATACCAGGAACCGGTCGATAAAGCCCAGTGAAGTGCGAGGAAAATACAGGGTCACGACCAGAATCGCCTGGTCCACGTTGGCCGCCAGCAGATGCGCGTGGGCTGTTTTATGAACTGACTGCCGGACAAGGTAATTCTCGCGCGGCAGAATATCGGTGATGATTCCGGTGTTCTCCGTTTCGTCTTCAATTTCGAACGTCACCCGATCGCCCACCGCAATGGGGTTGGTGACCTTGAAACCCTTCATCTTGAATTTGCCTTTCAGGCGGCATTGCCACAGATGGCTGCCGGAATCACGGACATCATACCACGAACCTGTGGAACGCATTACCAATCCTTGCTTCAAATGAGTACTTTTGGATTAGATGAAATGACGAAAGTAATGATTTTAAGGTAGAAATTCCGGCTTATTGCGCAGAATTCGCCGGTTGTTGTTGTTTCATTGAGTAAAAACGGGCTTTCCCTTTTCTTTGTGAACGAGATTCCTTTGCCGGATGATTACCTTGGTGTAAGTTTGTTTCACAGTGCAAGTTCGATTAATATGATTCCGACGGACGATATTCATTTCGTCCCTATATTCTATTTCCTCATGACCACTCCTCCCGCCGAAGCCAGTTCTGTCATTGATATTCGCCGCAATCGTCTGCGAAGCCATTTGATTCTCGAACTATACCAGAACGGGCAGACCTCGATCAACCGAATGGCTCGTCTCTTCCACGCCAGCATCCCGTCAGCGACGGGAATTGTCAACGACTTGATCAGGGAGGGTTGGATTCAGGAAACGGGTACCGGGGTCGCGCGGGCCGGCCGGCCGCCCGCCTTGTACGGCCTGAACACGCAAAAATACTCCACGCTCATCCTCGACATCACGCGGCACGATACCCGGCTGGTCGTTTTTGACCTTGCCAACGAATTTGTCGCCCAAAAGCAAATCGACCTCAAACTCGACGATTCGGAAACGTTTCTGGATACGCTCATTGATGAAACGGGCGCTTTCCTGAAAGCGCATAATCTTGACCACAACCGGCTCTGGGGAATCGGGGTGTCTATGCCCGGCCTCATCAATGTTCAGAAGGGAACCAACCAAACCTACCCGCACCTGACGGGGGCCGATCTTTCTCTGGCGGCGAGGCTCGAAGGGCAGTTTCAGCTACCCGTAATACTTGTCAACGACACCCACGCCACCACCATCGGCGAACATCGCTTTGGTCTGGCCAAGGGGAAAAAACACGTTCTGACGATCAATATTGACTGGGGTGTGGGGCTGGGTATTTTGCTCAACGGCGAAGTATTCAACGGCGCCTCAGGCTTTGCGGGCGAGCTGGGCCACATTCAGGTACAGCCCGACGGGCTACTCTGCCACTGCGGAAAAATAGGCTGCCTGGATACGATCACCTCAGGTTTTGCCCTGATCAGGGAAGCTCAGGCGGGGATAGAAGCCGGTAGGAGTACGGTCTTGTTGCAGATGAAGAAGGAAAGCGAGCCGCTGGACACGCACCATATCATCAGGGCCGCCCACAGTGGCGATGCTTTTTGTATTGAACTCCTGACTGACCTGGGAACGGAATTGGGCAAGGGCATCGCCACTGCTGTCCATATGTTCAATCCCGAGATTGTAATCATTACGGGCTTACTGGCTGAGGCCGGACCATTCATCGCCGATCCCGTGAAGCAGGCTATTCATCAATACTGCCTCTCTGATTTCAGGGACACCCTTTCGTTACGGGTGTCACAGCTGGGTAGCAAAGCCCGGCAGTGGGGTATTCAGGTGCATTTGGTGGAGCAGCTGGTCGCGCGGGAATTCAGTTAGCAACCGGCAATTGACCGTACGGTCAGGACTTTGTAGTCAACAACTCCGCCACCCGCTGCATCACATCGTCGGTGGCTCCCGTGCGGGTCTGAACATACGCACGGTTGATTGCCCCGCTTTCCGCCCGGACGGAAGGGTTGCTCAGAAACAGTTCCAGTTTATTTTGAAAATCAGAGGCATCGCCCACCGCCCACGCGCCTTGCTGCCGGATGAGATCGACGGCCTCCTGAAATTTCTCAAAATTCTTGTTTCCGAATATGACGGGTAAGCCGAAGGTGGCAGCTTCCAGAATATTATGCAGCCCGGCCCCGAATGCGCCACCAATGTATGCTACCTGCCCGTAGCGATATAGCGACGATAGCATTCCTATGTTATCAATAAGTAAATATCGGGCCGCTTTATTTTTATTGATCTCAAATCCCGCAGCCTGGTACGCCGAGTAACGGAGCGTTTGTCCGGCCAGGCTTTGCTCCCAACGGGCGAGCTCGGTTTCGTGGATTTCGTGCGGAGCAATGATCGCTTTCAGCGGCCTCTTTAAATTATTCAAAGCCGGGGTAATCACCATTCTGTCAGCCTCCCAAGCCGAGCCCACTATCAGACAGGGCTCATTCCGGACAAAGGCAGCGATTTCGGGCAAGTCGCGGGCGGCATCGGCAATTTGCCGCACCCGGTCGAAGCGGGTGTCTCCCGCCACCGTCACTGACGAGATACCTATGCTTCCCAGCAGGCGGGCCGATTCATCGTTCTGAACCAGAATATGGTCGAAATAGCGCAGGAGTTCGGTGTAAAACCTGCCGTACGATTTGAAGAAGAGCTGGTCGGGGCGGAAAATGGCCGAGAAAGACAGGATCACGGCTCCGCTGAGCCGGAGCTCCCGAAGGTAGTTGTACCAAAATTCGTACTTAATGAAGAACGCCACGCGTGGACGCAGTAAGCCTACCAGCCGTCGGGCATTGCCGGGCGTATCGATGGGTAAGTACGTTACAAAATCGGCTCCGGCATAGTTTTTTCGTACTTCGTAGCCCGACGGCGAAAAGAAAGTCAGGAAAATGAAATAGTCAGGATAACGGGCGCGAAATGCCTCCATTACCGGACGCCCCTGCTCGAATTCGCCGAGCGAAGCCGCGTGAAACCAGGCTATCGGCCGGCCCTGAACCAGCGATGGGAGGTCGGAAATGAGCCGGGGCAGGAGATTTTTTCTACCGTTTACCCACTGGCGGGCTTTGGGATGAAAAAACGCTGCCAGACGCATCAGCAATGCGTAAGCACGGACAGAAAGGGGATATAATACGGTGAACAAAGAAGGCTAGTAAGATTTTTGCAAATGTACCTATTCTCAATAATAACCATTCTCTAAACAGCAACTACCATGAAAGCGCAACCAAATGAAGACGGCGGCTACGACACCATGACTGAGGCACTCGCCGCTCTGGAAAAAAAAGGATATACCTGTAACTTCAACCTATTGTCTGATGGGTTGGAACACAAAAACGAAGAGGAAGTTATCAAGCTTTCGCCCGGAGAGTTCGATATCACAGAAGTACACCGTTTCGAAGGAATGACGAACCCCTCAGACAACTCGATTCTGTATGCGATCGAGTCAGAGGGGGGACTGAAGGGAACCCTCGTCAACGCTTATGGTACTTATGCCGATGCATTGTCATCCGAGATGATTAAGAAACTCGATACGCGACATGTGAAGCAGTAGCCTTTGTTTGGGAGGGAGGCGTTGAGTCGTTTATGGCATAAGGCGCAAGTCGGAACTGATCGATTCGACATTTGTTATTACAATAGGTTTTTGAGACCTCCCCAACCAAATGCACAAGCTACCAAACAAACACTATGAATTGGCACCAACTGACTCAGGCTTCACAGCTGGAAGAAATTAGAGAAGAATCGCAGCGGCATCCGGTTCTGATATTCAAACACAGCACCCGCTGTAATATCAGTGCAACGGCCAAGGCAAGGCTTGAAAGGAAATGGAAAGACGATGAAGCGGGCGACCTCGCTCCCTACTATCTGGATTTGGTTTCGTTACGTTCTTTGTCCAACGAGATAGCAGAGACTTTCGGTGTTCGTCACGAGTCGCCGCAAGTATTACTTATTTCGAAAGGTGAATGCGTGTACGATGCGTCGCACTTTGACATCAGTTTCGATGAAATCAGCCAGCAAGCCAGCCGTATAGAATTCGTGTAGGGTTTGTATAAAGGTAAAGACGGGCGTGCCGGGAAAATATTTCCTGACACGCCCGTTTTTTATGCTTCCTGAGATACCTTCCAGGTGAAGATCACGGCCTGC
Source organism: Persicitalea jodogahamensis (assembly GCF_014651615.1). Lineage (GTDB taxonomy): Bacteria > Bacteroidota > Bacteroidia > Cytophagales > Spirosomataceae > Persicitalea > Persicitalea jodogahamensis. Next base: position 381,780 of record NZ_BMXF01000002.1, read on the forward strand.
ACTACATCTGGATGCAGGCTAAGGGCGACCGGGCAGGTGCGAGCGGCACGCTCCAGCCTGGCGCGTTCCGCATCAGACAACTCCCGGTCGGTGAGCATTTTCATTTCGAGTTCTATGCGGGCGATGCGGCGCGGGGCGTCGGCAGACATTCCCTTTGTAATTTCCATTTCGGAGCCTTGCAGTTCGAGGCCGTCGCGACGAGCGGCGATGCCCATAATTGTCATCATGCAACTGCCTAGTGCCGCCGCTACGAGATCAGTGGGTGAAAAAGCTTCGCCTTTGCCCTGATTGTCGGTGGGAGCGTCGGTGAGGATTTGGGTGCCTGATTGCAGGTGAACGGCCTGCGTGCGTAATTCGCCCAAATAGTCGGTTTTGATCGTCGGCATGAGTTTCTGATTGGTGAGAAGAACATAAAATTATAAAAAACCGTTAAGAAGGTGCGTTATTAAATAGAGAAACAAACAAAATTCTCTATTTTCACCCTTTGGAACACTTTCCTGGCAACTTCATACTATGCTGAATACAAAAACTTTACTGCTCGGCAGCCTGTGCTTTTTACTGACAACCCTTAGCTGGGCGCAACGGCGCGGCCAGCCGGATACCGACATCGAGACGTATAATTCGCTGTTTTCGGGTGGTGTGACCACCAATACGAACTCCGGTCTGCTGGGAGGTGCGGTCGTTCGTAGTTCCAAGGCCCTTCCCGGGACTCTCTTCGGCAAGCAGCAGTTCCGGTACCTGGCTTTGGAAGCGGTTAATGTAAAGCATCCGAAGGAATTTTCGTCACCTTATCCTGGCAATGGCTCTCGTCTTACCTACGGTAAGCAAAACTACTTTTTTGTGTTGCGCCCCGAGTATGGCCGCGAACTGATGTTCTACAACCGCCACTCCAATGAGGGAATTTCAATCAGCGGCATTCTGGCGGCCGGCCCGTCCATCGGGATCGAGAAACCTTATTATGTGCAGCTGCAGCCCCGCGCGGGGGTTGTCACTTCGGTGCCGTACACACCAGACCTGCCGGGTGACATTATTGGGGCGGGTAGTTTTTTTGCCGGCTTCGACAAAGCCAAAATAGTGCCTGGGCTGCATATCAAGGCAGCCCTCAGCTTTGAGTTGAGCGCCTTCCGTGAAAACATGACGGGAATCGAAATCGGTTTCATAACGGAAGCATTCTCCCGTGAAATCATCATCATGCCTCAGGCCCAGAACCGCAGCTTGTTCACCTCCGGCTTCGTGACGCTGTATTACGGACTTAAGAAGTGACACCTTGAAACTGAATTGACTTAGTACCCTCTCTCGTCAAGTTTTTGTAAAAATAAATTTACGGTAAGAGCGGTCTGACCCGATACGGCTACCTGAAGAAAGCAGCCGAAAGCCGACCGCCAAGAACCGAATACCTGAAATGATTGAACTCCCCGTCATTCCCTCCCAACGCAAAAAGCGCCCCGATTGGCTGCGCGTAAAACTTCCTGCAGGCCCCGATTTTCTGAGGGTGCGGCAGCTGGTGGATACTTACAAACTACACACGATCTGCGAGAGCGGTAGTTGCCCCAACATGGGCGAGTGCTGGGGCGCAGGTACGGCCACCTTCATGATTCTGGGCAATGTCTGCACCCGTAGCTGTAGCTTTTGCGCCGTGGCCACGGGACGCCCGCCCGAGTACGATACCGAGGAGCCGCAACGCGTGGCCGAGGCCATTCGGCTGATGGGCGTCAAACACGCTGTTATCACTTCGGTCAACCGTGACGAGTTAAAGGACCGGGGGGCCGAAATCTGGTACCAAACCGTGCGTCAGGTAAAAGAACAAAGCCCTTCGACCACCATTGAGACGCTGATTCCCGACGTAAAAAACAACTGGGATGCGCTGTTCCGGATGATCGAAGGCGGACAGGAAGTAGTATCACATAATATCGAGACGGTGGAGCGTTTGTACCGGGGCGTACGCCCGCAGGCCAAGTACGAGCGCAGTCTGGAACAAATCCGCCGTACCAAGGAAGCCAGGCAGCGCACCAAGTCGGGCATCATGCTCGGCCTGGGTGAAACAAAAGACGAAATGTTCAAGGCAATGGATGACATGGTCGCCCATGGACTTGATATCCTGACGCTCGGCCAGTACCTCCAGCCCACCAAGATGCACCACGAAGTGATCGAATGGATTACGCCCGAGATGTTTGATATGTACCGCGAAGAAGGCCTGCGCAGGGGACTGAAATATGTTGAGTCCGGCCCGCTTGTACGCTCCAGCTACCATGCCGAACGGCACGTGAACGTGCCGATTTGAAACGCTACGACTACATCATAGCGGGCGGTGGTTTGGCGGGGTTGAGCCTGGCTTATTACATGAATCAGTCGGTGCTGCGTAACAAAAACATCCTTATCATTGACAAAGATGGCAAGGATAAAAACGACCGGACCTGGTGCTTTTGGGAAACCGATGTGAAGAGTCCGTTTGATCCGATCATCTTCCGTAAATGGCCGGAAGTCTATTTCTACGGTAGTGGCGGTTTTGAGAAAAAACTTGACCTCGGCGACTATGCTTATAAATGGATTCGGGGCATCGATTTCTACGATTTTGTCAAGACCGATCTTGCTGCCAATCCCAACATCACCTTCCTGCACACCCATATTGAACGCCTCACCAGTACTGCCGACGGCGGCTTTGTAATCACGGAAGCGGGGCAGTTCATTGCCGATTATGTTTTTGACAGTGTGACGCCGTTGCGGCTCGACAACGAGAAGCGGGAAAACATGCTCCAGCACTTTAAGGGCTGGGAAATCACCACCCCACAACCCGTCTTCGACCCGAATGTGCCGATCATGATGGACTACCGGGTGGCACAAGCCGGCCTCGGCGTTCGGTTCAGTTATGTGCTGCCCATTGACGAAAAACGTGCTTTTGTGGAGTACACGGTGTTTTCCGACAAATTATTGGCTCCCGCCGATTACGACCGTGAGCTTCACACTTACCTGCGCGACATCCTGGGAGTAGAAGACTTCACTATTCATCATGAAGAGTTTGGCGTTATTCCGATGACGGATGAAGTACCTGAAACATCCCGCGACAGTCAGGTCATCAGGATCGGTACTTCCGGTGGCTACGTGAAGGCATCCTCGGGTTACGCTTTCAAACGCACGCAGTGGTTTACTCAGGATTTGGTGAGGCAACTCCTGACAGCAGGCAAGCCATCGCCGCCGAAAGAAACACTACGATCGTGGTTCAAGCGATTGCTGGACAGTACATTACTCAATGTCTTGTTGAATGAGCGTCACTCGGGAAAAGATATTTTCACGCGTCTCTATCGGAAAAGTCCTACCCCAGTACTCCTGGCGTTTCTGGACGGAAAAAATTCCTTATGGGATGACTTGCGCATTATGTCCACTGTTCCACTCTGGGCTTTCACCAAGGGAATGGTCCATACGCTGATAAAGAGATTCTGACAAGTTTGGTTATTTTCTCAAAAAAAATCAATTTTGCGCCGGCATCCAGAAGCTTCTGCGAAGAAGCGCCAACCGGGACAGAACACCACGGTGGAAAAAGAACGATGCGGGTCAAAAGCCAATAAAGTTCTCTTCTCCCGCCCTGCTTCCTGAATTCTGCAATTCCGAACCGGCATTTCTGTGTCCATTTTTTACAGGGGCCGCATTTCCATAATTCATCACTCATAATTTATTAAAAAAATGCCTTATTTGTTCACTTCGGAATCAGTGTCGGAAGGACACCCCGACAAAGTAGCCGACCAGATTTCGGATGCCCTCATCGACAACTTCATGGCGTGGGACCCCAATAGCAAGGTGGCTTGTGAAACTCTCGTCACAACCGGACAGGTGGTGCTGGCCGGTGAGGTCAAGACCAATACCTACCTCGATGTTCAGAAAATCGCGCGGGAAGTGATTCGTAAAATCGGCTACACCAAGAGCGAGTATATGTTTGAGGCCAACTCCTGCGGTGTGCTTTCGGCCATTCACGACCAGAGCGCTGATATCAATCAGGGGGTGGATCGGGCTTCGGAAAGTCAGGACTTCGAGGCTAAAGCCAACGCCCAGGGCGCGGGCGACCAAGGCATGATGTTCGGCTATGCGACCAGCGAAACCGAGAACTACATGCCGCTGGCCCTCGACCTGGCCCATAGCATCCTGAAAGAATTATCCAATATCCGGAATAACGAACCTGAACTGATTCCTTACCTCCGCCCCGACGCCAAAGCGCAGGTGACCATTGAGTACAGCGATGACAATGTACCGCAGCGCATTGACACGATTGTTGTATCGACCCAACACGACGACTTCGCCAGCGAGGCCGACATGTTGAAGAAGATCAATTCCGATGTGATCTCTTTCGTCATTCCACGGGTGAAGGAAAAGCTGAATGAAGAGATGCAAAAGCTGTTCACTGACAACATCACCTATTACATCAACCCTACCGGAAAGTTTGTAATCGGCGGTCCGCACGGCGACACGGGGCTGACGGGCCGCAAGATTATTGTGGATACTTATGGTGGCAAGGGGGCACACGGTGGTGGCGCTTTCTCAGGCAAAGATCCTTCCAAGGTAGACCGCTCGGCGGCCTATGCAACACGCCATATTGCCAAAAATATGGTCGCTGCCGGCCTCTGCGACGAGGTGCTGGTGCAGGTTTCCTACGCGATCGGAGTAGCCAAGCCCTGCGGCTTGTTTGTGGATACTAAAGGCACGGCCAAAGTAGAAATGAACGACGGGGCTATTGCCCGCAAGATTGAGCAGATTTTCGATATGCGCCCCTATGCGATCGAGGAACGCCTGAAACTCCGCAACCCGATTTACTCTGAAACGGCTGCATACGGACACATGGGGCGCGTAAACGAGGTAGTGAAGAAAACCTTCAAAGGCGCCGATGGCACCGAGAAGGAAATGGAAGTAGAGCTTTTTACCTGGGAGAAGCTGGATTTCGTGGAAAAGATAAAAGAAGCGTTTGGATTGTAATAATTCAACCGCCTGCTTTTTTTCTGAAAGCCGGAGGGATCATCCTCCGGCTTTTTATATTTAATCCCGTACGTAAACTTTCACGCCGCCGATGCGCCCGGCGATAAAGTTATAGGCAACGGCGAACAGAGCACCTAGAATTGCACCAATGGCGCCGTAAATGATTGGCAAAAGAACGGCCAATACGATCCCGCCACCCATCGGCATCGAAGATTTTGCATTCAATGACATCAGCATTGAGCCAAAAATGGCGAAAAGAATGCCAATGACCAAGCCGATCGAAGCCAGAATTCCCCCGTACATGAGGGCAACGGAACCTACATCAACACGAGTAATTTCTTTTTTCATAATACTGAAAGTTTAGGGAGTTGAGGAAAAACTGATTCGACCGAATCGTTCACAAAAACAAACGAGGCGACTTATTTACTCAATAGAGGTAGTTGGTGGCCAGGCGGGGTTACAAGCCATCATGCCCGGCCCAGGCGGTAAATTCTCGTGCATTTTGCCTTATTTACTTTTCACAGGGATTCTGGTGCGAAAACAATGTTTTGACAAAAACAGATTATTGACATGGCTCTACCCGACTCGCTCAAAAAAGCGATCTTGCAAATGCCCGGAAAAGAGAAAGATAAGCTACTGCTCAGGCTGATCAATAAGGACAAAAATCTGGTCGACCGGCTGCACTTTGAGCTGATCGAGGATGGAAGTACCCTGCCCGAAAGACGGGAAGCCATCCGGTCGAGGATCGCTAAGGTTGCCCAGATGAGCCAGCATTCGCCGGGCTGGATTATGATGGATATGCGCTCCCTGAGCGGGGATATCACTCACCATGTGAAGATTACGAAGGACAAATACGGCGAGATAGAACTGAACATCGCCCTGCTAAACGATTTTTTCGAGAATCATCCCAAGCAACTCACCAACTACACCTCACGCTCGGATAAGTGCGCGCTGTATATTACCAAGAAAACTCAGACAATCCTGAAGCAACTCGCGAAGCTGGACGAAGACTACTACGTGGATTTCGCGGAAAGCGTGGAGAAGTTGCTGCAATACGTGCACAGCATGTGTTCCCAGCATTACGCCAGGCAGATGGAATTGCCTCGGGAGTGGAATTAATTTTTTTGACAAAAATTTAAGTAGCGGTTATGCCTGAAAAAGAAAACGTCGTTCTGCTGATTATCGATGCGCAGTTTGATTTTTGCGACCCGAACGGAGCCTTATTTGTACCGGGGGCCGTCCAGGATGTGGAGCGGCTGGCAAGTTTGGTCGAGCGGAGTGGTAAACGTATCGACCACATTATCGTTACGCTTGACACGCACCATGTGCTGGATATCGCGCATCCTGGCTTTTGGCAGGATGCTGACGGCAAGCCACCCGTTCCCTTTACGCCTATCGGGTTGGCTGATGTGGAAGCAGGTACCTGGCAGCCCGTTTTTGAGTTCGACTACGTGAAAAACTACCTTCGGCAACTGGAAGCGCAGGGCGAGTTCCAGCATTTTATCTGGCCCGAGCATTGCCTGGTCGGTACGCGCGGGGCATCCTTGGCCGAGCCGCTGGCAACGGTGCTGCGGCAGTGGTCGCAGCGTGAGCAGAAAAATTATGCGGCAGTGATGAAAGGGCTGCACCCGCTGGCCGAACATTTTGGCGTATTCCAGGCCCAAATTCCGGTACCGGGTTCGCCCGAAACGGGCCTGAACCGCCCACTGCTCGACGACCTGGCTCAGTACGACCACATATGGCTGGCCGGAGAAGCCCGTTCGCATTGTGTGGCTACAAGTCTCCGCCAGCTTCTCCACCACGCCCCTGAGTTGGCGAAAAAAGTAACGCTGCTTACCGACTGTACCTCCGACGTTGCGGGGCTGGGCCATTTGGCTGAACCCATCTACGCCGAAGCCCGCGACCTTGGCCTGAATTTTACCACGTCATCCCAGCTGTCGGCGGATTCTACCCAATGATCATTTCTGCCACTTCGCGGCCAGTCTGCATGGCAGCATTCAGCGACGGATAAGCCGTATAGTCACCACAGCGGTATAGGTCGGGGGATAACCGCAGAGTTTCAGCTGAACTACCTGCCGCAAAGCGTACCAGGGCCTGCGGCAGATGGTAGCTGCGCAGATGCTGCCAGGCCCGCACTTCTTCTCCAAACCACTCGCTGAGTTCCATTTTAATGTCATCAGCCAGCTTGGTGTCATCCGACAGTTCGAGATTCTGCGTGCTGACTGAAATCAGGCTCTGCCCGGCGGGAGCATAATCGGGCGCAACGTCGCTGGGGACGCACAAGTGATCTACGGCAGAAAGTTGGTGGGGATTCAGGAGCAGCATTTTCTTACGCGAGGGCGACTGCGCTGCTGCAAAGTAGGTGCAGGTAGTTACGTTGTATTCCCGCTCCTGGTTATTTCCCAAAAGGCGGTCGGCGGCGGCGGCATCGGTGGCGATGACAATCGTATCGGCCTGAATCTTTTCGCCATTTCTCAAATAAATAGTCTGGCCTTCGATAGCCGTGACGGGCGTATTCAGCCGCAGCGAATCGGCAGGAAGTTTGGCCGCCAGCTGCTCGGGAATGGCCTGCATGCCCTTCGCCGGAACGACTGCATCTCCGTTATAAAATTGCTTAAATACGAAGCGGAAGAAATTGCTAGACGTGACCAGTTCGTTTTCCAGGAAAACTCCGCCAAAGAAGGGCCGGAAAAAATCAACGATCATTTCCTGGCTCCATCCGTAATCCTGCAAATATTCCAGGGTAGAAGTGTCCGCATCCTTAAAAAAATCTTCCGCCCGCGTCACCTCGTTTACCTCCCGCATCAGTTCCACCAGCCGCAGTTTATCGCCCAGCGAACCTACCGGCGCGGCCAGCGCTTTGAAAATGCCAAGCGGCTCTTTCAGGGGATTCGGCATTTCGGTGAAGCCATCGCGGCCTTTGCCTTCCTGCCGGATGATCGCTCCCGAGCGGAAAGCCTTCAAATCGAGTGCGTCATAGTCCAGCAGGCGTTTTGCCTCGGGGTATGAAGTGAGCAGTATCTGGAAACCACGATCGAGCCGGAAACCCTCGTGCAGGTCAGTGCGAACGCGCCCGCCAACAGCGTCGCCGGCTTCCAGTATGAGACTCTTACGGCCCGCCTTTTGCAGGTATCGTGCACACGTCAGGCCTGCCATGCCGCCGCCTATGATCACAATGGGATAGGACGTTTCCATGTTTATTGAGCTAAATGTTTTGTTTTAATATAAAATTTATAAGATTGAGTAACAGATTTTTTTTGTGGAAGTACCCTTGTTTTTTTGAAAAAACCGTAGCTTTGAACCCGTACGCATCTATAATTCTGGAAAATTAGGCATATTTTTATACACGATCCGTGCATTTTGCTTATTATAGCGAACGGTTCCGTTTAATTGTGGATTTGATTAGTCATAAAATAAGCTCCCACTACATTGGCGATTATTTGCGCGGGTGAGCATCCGGGCACCCGTACTTTGTATCAATGAAGGTAAAGCAGCGAAGGCTGTCCCGTCGACTCCCAACGCAAGTACAAAATATCATCCTCCAATACAACACAACTTTTTATCCATACAATAAATGAAATACCAGGTACACGAGGAAGGCGGATTCCGGTACATCGACGAGGGCCAGGGCGAAAACCTGCTGCTGCTGCATGGCCTTTTCGGAGCCTTGAGCAACTGGGACGGTGTCATCGACGGTTTTTCCAATCGCTACCGGGTGCTGATTCCGGTTCTGCCAATCTACGAACTCCCACCCCGTAAAGCCGGATTGGAGGCCCTTCTGGATTTTCTGGAAAAGTTTCTGGATTTCAAAGAGCTGAAAAACCTCACGCTGCTGGGAAATTCTCTGGGCGGACACATCGGCTTACTCTACACCCTCAAAAATCCCGAAAACGTCCAACGACTAATCCTTACGGGTAGTTCGGGGTTGTTCGAGAACTCAATGGGAGGCTCCTTCCCGAAGCGAGGTAGCTATTCCTACATCGCCGAACGTGTCGCCTATACTTTTTACGATCCCAAGGTAGCTACCAAAGAGTTGATCGACGAGGTGTTCGAGACGACTTCGAGCATCGCCAAGTGCATGAGCATTGTAGGTATTGCCAAATCGGCCCAGCGGCATAACCTGGCCAAGGAACTGCACCGTATCAACATCCCGACACTACTGGTGTGGGGACTGAACGATACGATCACACCGCCTTACGTGGGTCATGAGTTCAAGCGCCTGATCAAAAACTCCGAACTGCACTTTATCGACAAATGCTGCCACGCCCCTATGATGGAGCACCCCGGTAAGTTCAATGTCATCCTCGAACAATTTTTGGCCAAGCATACGTTATTAGAACCCGTTCCTATTAATTAAAAATCCCACCCACACCTATGCTTGCTGCCACGCTACTCAATCCCATGCTGCCCACGTTGAAACTTACTGATACAGTGGGTACGGCGCTGGCCTGGATGGATGAGTATGCTACTCCGCAGCTGGTCGTGGGAGAGGATGGTACTTATAAGGGGCTTGTATCGGAAAATCTGTTGCTCGATGTAATCGACGACACCGTGCCACTGGCCGACATCATCCGGCAGCATGAAGATGTGTACGCTAACGAGGGGCAGCATGTGTACGAGCTGCTTCGGCTGGCAAACCAGTACCGGCTGAAAGTGATTCCGGTTATCGACGGGGAAGGGCAGCTGGCGGGGACTATCCTGATGAACGACCTCCTGGAAAACTTTGCCGGAGTACTTGGCGTGCAGGAGATCGGTGCTGTGCTGGTTCTCAAGATAGCCGAGCGTGACTACTCCCTCTCAGAACTGAGCCGCCTGATCGAGTCCAACGGTACTAAAATCATCAGTAGCTATTACGCTTCAGCCGCGACCTACGCCGATCCCGGTGATGCCCGCCTGACGCTCAAGCTCAACCGGACCGACATCAACCCTGTCATCGCCACCCTCGAGCGCTACGGCTACGCCATTGAGGAGGCCCACGCCAACGACCCGGTCGAGAGTATCGACCAGGAGCGGTTCGATATGCTGCTGCGGTATCTGGCCACTTAGTCAGTGTATAGTTGAAGATGGACAATGCAAAATCAGGCGCTGGACTCTGATACCACTTTCGACACCGTCCTCCCTCTTTTTCTGTTAGCTCCCTTCCGTTCTAAGGGTAATGTTTGGCATTATCGTCCTTATAGGTAGTGGATTTGATTATCCATTGTCTATCGTCAATTTTCTATCAAATAAAATGTCATCACGTAGAACATTCATTAAAGGCGCATCGGGAGCGGCGGCGCTATCTTTGTTGACTCCCGGCTTTACGCGAGCCAATGGGGACAATATGCTTCATGAGGAAGAAGAGAGCTTCCGCTTGGGAATAGCGGGCTACACTTTCGTGAAGTTCAAGCTTGATCCTGCTTTAGAAATGATCAAGAAGGTGGATGTGCATTGGCTGTGTATCAAAGATTTTCACTTGCCCATGAAAAGCAGCGCGGAAGAAATCGCAGCATTTCATGCCAAGCTTAAGGAATCGGACATAAAGGGCTACGCCGTAGGGCCGATTTACATGAAAACCCGCGAAGCCATCGACCAGGCGTTTGATTACGCCAAGCGCGTCGGCGTCGACCTGATCGTAGGCATTCCCGAAACCGGCGATCTCCCTTATGTGGAGCAAAAGGTAAAGGAATACAATATTCGTTACGCTATTCATAACCACGGACCGGGAGACAAAGTGTACCCCAATGCCGTAACGGTTAATGGCTATATCAAAGACCTCGATCCGCGCGTAGGAATGTGTTTTGACATCGGTCACGACATGCGCTATGGCAACGACCCCATCGCCGATTTCGAAAAGTACCACAAGCGAATTTTCGACATGCACCTGAAAAACGTCACTGCTGCCACAGGCGATGGCAAGACTAATGAACTCGGACGTGGGGTCATCGATATTCCCAAATTGGTCAAGACGCTCCGCAAGGTTAAATACAGCGGCGTCTGCGCTTTGGAATATGAGAAAGACATGAGTGATCCGCTGGCTGGTATTGCCGAATCCGTCGGTTATTTCCGGGGAGTACTGGATGCAACACGGAAGGGGTAAAACAGCAAGGGTCGGCAGAAGAGACTTTATTTACAACGAATCGAAATCGACTACCTGGGTAATGTACCTGGGGGGCGTCTATCGGCGCATTCACAAACATTAGAAACATGGAAAAAAGAAGAGAATTCATAAAAAAAGTTGCGCTTGGCACAGCAGGAATCACGTTAGCGGGCGTAACAAAAGGCATGTCGGCCAGGAGCTATGCCAAGATTATTGGCGCCAATGATCGTCTGCAGATCGGCATCGCCGGATTGGGCCGTCGCTTGGGTGCCTACTATCAGCCCATTGGATTAAAAAGCAGCAATGTAGAGTTGGTCTATCTTTGTGATGTCATGAAAAGCCAGCGTGAGTCGGCGGCGAAGAAGTTTTCCAAGCACATCGACTACGCTCCCAAGCTGGAGAACGACATCCGCAAGGTCATCGAAGATCCGAAGATTGACGCCCTCATCAATGCCACGCCCGACCACTGGCACGCGCCCGGCACCTGGATGGCTGTGAAGGCAGGCAAGCACGTGTATGTCGAGAAACCCTGTAGCCACAATCCGCGGGAAGGCGAGTTGCTGGTAGAGTTTCAGAAAAAGTACAACAAGGTGATTCAGATGGGTAACCAGCAGCGCTCAGCCCCTGAATCGCAGGAGATCATCAAGGAAATCCATAATGGTGCCATTGGCAAGCCCTATAAAGCCATTGCCTTTTATGCCAGTGCGCGTGGCGAAGTACCCAAACAGCAGAAGGCGCCCATTCCCGAAGGACTCGATTGGGAACTGTGGCAGGGGCCGGCTCCACACCGTGACTACACCAGTGAAACCTGGGATTACAACTGGCACTGGTACGGCTGGAACTACGGTACCGCCGAGTCGGGAAATAACGGAACGCACGAGCTTGACGTGGCACGCTGGGCCTTGCAGGCCGATTATCCCGAACGGGTTGAAATCGAGGCTGACAAGCGGTACTTTCCCAACGATGGCTGGGAGATGTACGATACAATGGAAGCCACGTTCCGTTTTCCAGGCAATAAAATAGTTCAATGGCAGGGCCAAAGCCGCAATGGCTACAATACCTTCGGCAGCGACCGCGGGACATTGATCTTTGGCACCGAGGGCAATGTTTACGTCGACCGGGGGGGCTACAAACTCTACGACCGCAGTGGTAAGCTGATCAAAAGCAGTGAATCGAAAGGCAGCGAAGCCGGTACCGCCCTGGGCGGTGGAGGCGACATGAGCACGCTGCACGTGGTCAATTTCTTCGACGCCGTGCGCGGTACGGCCACGCAGAACTCGCCGATCGCCGAAGGGGCCAAGAGTGTACACTTGTGCCATTTGGCCAACATCGCTTATCGCACGGGAGGGCAGCCGCTGGATGTTGATCCCAAGAATGGCAAAATCATGGACAAGAAAGCCATGAAATACTGGGACCGTGAGTACCAGCCAGGCTGGGAACCAAAGCTCTGATACCTCAGAGGTAGTTTATAAGAAAGCCGCAGGAAAATCATTTTTCCTGCGGCTTTCTTATGTATGAAACGTTACGAATACGGAAGCTCCAAAATGGTCAGGCTAACTAACGAGGTCTTCCACTGGTTTTGAAGCCTTTTCCGCAAGCCCTAACAAAAAGGCGAATTCAAGCGCTATGTCATGGAGTTTCTTGAATCGGCCAGAGGCTCCGCCGTGGCCCGTTTCCATATCGCAATGCAACAGGATGAGGTTCTCATCGGTTTTCAATTCACGCAACTTGGCCACCCATTTGGCGGGTTCCCAGTACTGTACCTGCGAGTCGTGAAGGCCCGTGGTGACAAGAAGGTTGGGATAAGCCTGCGCCCTGACATTATCGTAGGGCGAATACGTCTTCATGTAGTCATAAAACGGCTTTTCATTCGGATTCCCCCATTCTTCATATTCCCCCGTAGTGAGTGGAATGGTGTCGTCGAGCATCGTCGTTACCACGTCCACGAAGGGTACCTGCGCCACCATGCCGTGGTAGAGGTCGGGCCGAAGGTTGGCGACCGCCCCCATCAGCAGGCCGCCCGCACTGCCACCCATGGCGTACAGGCTGGCGGGCGATGTCCATTTTTCCTTGATCAAAAATTCGGCACAATCGATAAAGTCCGTGAAGGTGTTGAGTTTTCGCAATAGCCGCCCGTTGTCGTACCAGGCACGCCCCATCTCCTGACCACCCCTGATGTGGCAGATTGCGAAGGCAAATCCCCGATCGAGCAAGCTCAGCCGAGCTGAACTGAAAGTGGGATCCATGGATGAGCCATAGGAACCGTAGGCGTACTGGAGCAGCGGACCGTTGCCGTCTTTCACAAAGTCATTTTTATAAACCACTGAAATCGGCACCCTGGCTCCATCGCGGGTGGGGGCATAAAGGCGTTCGGTGGTATACTGGGATTTGTCAAAATCTCCCACGACCTCCTGTTCTTTCATGAGCGTTTTGGCGCGCGTGCTCATGTCGTAATCATACACCGAACTGGGTGTGGTCAGCGACGTGTAGCCATAGCGTAGCGTGGTGGTTTCGAACTCCGGATTACTGCTGGTGTAGGCAGTGTAGGCCGCTTCGCCGAAATCGAGATAATGCTCTTCTTCTCCTGCATTTTGCGGAATCACCCGAATGCGCAGCAGGCCCTCGTGGCGCTCCTGCACCACTAAATACCGGCTGAATACTTCGATCCCTTCCAGAAATACATCGGTGCGGTGAGGGATAACTTCCCGCCACTGGTCTTCATCCCGCACCTTAGCTTCAGCGACCTGCACTAACTTATAATTCTCGGCGCCGTTCTGATTAGTGACCAGGTAGAAGATGTCCTGATAATGTTCCAGCGAGTATTCATGCCCACGCCGGCGCGGAATCGCCACCTCCAGCTCCCCCGTAGGATTTTGAGCATTCAGAAGTCGGTATTCCGTAGCCACACCGTTATGGGCGGCTACCAGAGCAACGTATTTCTTGGATTTTGTCCGGTATAAGCCGAGGTAGTATTGCTCGTCGGCCTCCTGGTAAAGCAGCACATCGTCACGGACGTCGGTCCCCAGCTTATGCCGCCACACCTGGTAGCCCAGCAACGTGTCCACGTTTTTACGGATATAAAAAATCGTCTGATTGTCAGCGGCCCAGGCGTAACTACCCCCTTCGGTATTAGGGACGACATCGGGATACCACTCGCCTGTGGTCAGATTGCGGAAGCGCAGCGTGTAGAGTCGGCGGCTCACGGTGTCTTCGCCGATGGCGGCTACAATATCGTCGTCGCTGGTTTCGGGGAAGGTGGCCGAGTAGTAACCATGTCCGGCGGCACGCTCATTCAGGTCGAGCATGACCTCCTCCGGGGCTTCCAGGTTATGGTGCTTGCGGCAGTATAGCGGATACTCGGCCCCCTCGTCGTAGCGGGCATAGTACCAGTAAGCACCGTCACGAACGGGTACCGACTCGTCTTTCTCCTTGATGCGGCCCTTCATTTCCTGGAAAAGATGATCTTTGAAATCCTGTAACGGAGCCATTACGGAATCGGTATAGGCATTCTCGGCGCGGAGGTGGGCCAGTACGGTTTCACTCTCCCGCTCGCGCAACCAGTAGTAATCGTCGGTGCGGGTGTCGTCGTGAAGGTTAAAGGTAGTGGGTAGTTTTGCGGCTTTGGGGGCCGTATTTTTTTTATCAAAAAGCATATTTTTTTGGAATTGGGGCCGGTGTTTGGAAGTGAAATGGAATGAATATGAAAATTTAACAGCAGTTTAACCGTCAAGATTACCCTAGAAATGGAATTCTTGCCTATTTTAGTTCTTTAAAAGGCAATTCCAGCGCACCTATTTCCCCGAAATCTGTTATAATGTCACTCCATTACTGATAATGACACTCGTGTCTTTGTCAGCTTTTTAATATCCATTTTTCTAACCCATGAATAAAAAATTACGAATGGCCCTCGCGGGCGGTGTGGTGATAGTGGTAGCCGGATTCGGCCCGGATCAGGAAGGCTGGGAAAAATCCTTCCGCCGTATCGATACCGAAGTACGACAACGCAGCCGGGTATACGAAACCCTCGGCGAAGCCACCAGGAAAATCGGCCATCGACTGACGGGAAGTACCCAAGGCATGAAAGCCGAAGAGTATGCTTTCAATCTGCTGAAAAGCTATGGCTACAACGATGTACAGTACCAACCCTTTGAGGTGGAGTCGTGGAGCCGCGACACGGTAACGCTGAGCATCGTTCCCGAGAGCAGCGACAACTACCGGGAGGTTCCGGTGGTTTCGCTGGCACATTCACCGGTGATGTCCGACATGAAAGCAGGCATCGTGGACGTGGGTAACGGGCTGGAAGAGGACTTTGAAGCCGTAAAGGATAAGATCAAAGGCAAAATTGCCGTGGCCAACATTGGGCTCGTAGGCGGGCCGGGAAAAAAGAATCTGCACCGCTCCGAAAAAACTGCCTTGGCCATCAAGTACGGCGCGGGCGGTATTATCATGGTCAATCAGGCACCGGGCAAAATCCTGCTCACGGGCACGGCCTCAGTGACGGGGGCCCTCATCGCTATTCCGGCGGTGTGCATATCCAACGACAGTGGCCGTGAGTTGCGCACCTGGCTGGGCGAAGAAGGCCCGCTGGAAGCCCATATCAATATGCGCAATTTCTCAAAGCCCATCAAGGCGCGTAATGTCATCGCTACGCTTAAAGGAAAGAGTGACGAGTGCGTGATCGTCGGCGGACATCTCGACTCCTGGGACCTGGCCACGGGTGCAATCGATAACGGGATCGGCTCTTTTAGCGTACTGGATATTGCCCGTACGTTCAAAGCGTTGAAGGACAAGCCCCGGCGTACCATCAAGTTTGTCATGTTCATGGGCGAAGAGCAGGGGTTACTCGGCTCCAAGCACATGGTGCGGGAACTTGTCCGGACGGGCGACATCGAGAAGGTGGCCTACATGATGAATCTTGACATGACCAATGACCCCAAAGGGGCCAACGGCTTCGGACGCGCCGATATGGCTGACTTTTTTCAGCAGGTGGGAGCCGATATCAAAAAGGTCGATCCGGCTTTCGGAAATCAATTCACCAGTCGTGCCGGCCTGCACAGCGATCACCAGCCGTTCATGCTGCAGGGAGTGCCGGTGGCAGGCTTGTCGGGTAGTTTGCCCATGTCGGTTCTCCAATGCTATCATGCCGACTGCGACCGCTTTGAACTGGTCGATAAGCAGCAATTGGAAAACACTGTCCGTATTGGCTCGATGTACCTCTATGCCCTGGCAAATGCAAAAACACTTACCGCCAAGCGGCTCAACGACAACCAGACCCGCGACTACCTCACCACGCAGGGGCTCAAGCAGGAGCTGGTACTTGGTCAGGACTGGCGGTGGTAAATAAGAAATAACGAAGGTTTGACACAAATAAAAAGGCCAACCCCATTTGGGATTGGCCTTTTTATTTGTTCGACTTTACTTTTTATTACAAAGTGTCAGTCATCATGGTGTCCATAGACATAGTGTCCATGTCCATCATCATAGTGTCAGTGTCCATCGTCATGGTAGTTGAATCTTCCATAGCGGCGTCCTCAGAAGGTTTGCTGGTGCAAGAAGCGAATGCCATCATGCCGGCAACGAATGCGAATGCAAGTACTTTTTTCATTTTTTGTAGTGTTAATAAGGTTTTTGATGGGACAAATGTACTACGAAAAAATGATCTGCAAAATTATTTGGGTTGTATTTTTCCCAGAACTTAGAATTTCCTTAGAAAATGATGCAAGTGCTTGTTTTTATACAAAGCAGCTTCTAAGATATATATTTTGCTCAGACAGCCTTGACAGATTTTTGGTTGAAGGCCTTCACGCATTGTGCTATTTCGGGAAGCAGGAGTGGGTTGCGCTCGATTCCGTTGCCGATCACGACTACATCAGCCCCCGCTTCCAGCGCCGTATAGGCCTTCTCGCCGGAGTCGATGCCGCCACCCACGATCAGCGGGGTGTCGGTGGCCGAGCTCACTGCAGCTATAATGGCTTCCGGTACGGCATACTGCGCGCCACTGCCCGCGTCAAGGTACATGAGCTTCAAGCCAAGCATCTCACCCGCCATGGCAGTACAGGCGGCCACGCTGGGCTTATCGTGAGGCATGGGGGTCGTGTTGCTCATGTAGGAAACCGTAGTGAGCTTGCCACTCTCGACCAGCATATAGCCGGTTGGCAGAATTTCAAGCTGACTCTGCCGTAGTAGGGGAGCAGCGATGACGTGCTGGCCAATCAGTAATTCGGGGTTGCGCCCGGATATGAGGGAAAGCAACAGGATCGCATCCGCACTCGGCTCGATATGCAGACTGTTTCCAGGAAAAAGGATCGCTGGAATACTGGTATGCTCATGGATGGCTGCCACCAACTGGTCGATGGCATAACGGGTGACCAGGCTGCCTCCCACAAAAAAGAAATCGACGCCATAAGAGGCGGCATTTGCCAGAAATTCCGGAAAATTGGAGAAATCTACCTTATCAGGGTCCAACAGCACGGCAAAAGATTTCTTTTGCTCGTGACGCTTTTTCTTCAAAAGGGCCGCTATTTTAGTATTCTTCTGCTGCATCCGGTGATTCTGGGTAGTGTCACTTATTGCTGACTGCTCACGAAATTGCCCAAAAGTAATGAATTGCCGGCAAAGGCTTTCTGATTTGGACTGATTCTGGTTTCCGCTTAGTCCAGGAACATTCCCAGAATCCCCGAAATAACGGCGACGATAAGGGCGAAAAGGGCTGCCGAAATAAAGCCATTCACCGCAAAGCCATCCACCAGCGCGGCGGCGAAGTACACCATCAGAATATTGATGACAAAGTAAAAGAGCCCCAGTGTCAGAATTGTAATGGGCAGGGCAAGGATTTGCAGTACGGGCCGCACGAAGGCATTGAGAAAGCCCAGCACGATGGCGGCGATGAGCGCAGTGGTGACGTTGGTGACGACGACGCCATCCAGCAGGTTGGCCGCAACGATGATGGCGACGGTGCTGATGACCAGACGGAGAAGGAGGTTCATTGGAGTTTATGAGTTTAAAGTTTATGAGTGTATAAGTTTGATAAAGTTCAGGAGTCAGCAAAACTCATGTACTCATAAACTTACCGACTCATGAACTCAATTATTGGTGACGGGTACGAAGAACGCTGATTATTTCGTCTAAGTCAATATTTTTATGTTCCAGAAGTACCAAAAGATGGAAGAGCAGGTCGGCAACCTCACCTTTGAACAGGTCGTCGTTATCGTCTTTGGCCTCGATCACGACTTCCACGGCTTCCTCCCCAACCTTCTGAGCAATTTTGTTGACCCCTTTTCGGAATAGGGAAGTTGTGTAAGAGGTGTCGGAAGGGTTTTGTTTGCGGTCGCGGATGATCCTCTTTTGTAAGTAATTCAAGAACGGAGCCTGACCGTCATTGACTTCGTCAAAACAAGTGTCGGCCCCGGTATGGCAGGTGGGTCCGGCGGGGTCGGCTTTGATCAGAATCGTATCGCCGTCGCAGTCTGTGAGTATTTCCTTAACGTGCAGGAAGTTATCGCTTGTTTCGCCCTTGGTCCAGAGCCGTTGCTTGCTACGGCTAAAAAAGGTCACTTTGCCTTCGGCTTTGGTTTTGTCAAGCGCCTCGGCGTTCATATAGCCCAACATCAGTACTTTGCCCGTGGCGTGGTCCTGAATGATGGCGGGGAGAAGGCCGTCGGGGGATTTTTGGAAATCAAGATTCATAGTTCAAATTATTGAGGGGAGGGCTGTGTGTCCGCCCGGCATGCGTCAGCAGTTGGGTAGAACTTGCGATACGGCTTTCCAGCGACGCGATAAGACGGCCAGGCTGGCCGTACCACATTACAAGCGCATCGGTAGTCCCTTGTCTTGCAAATATTGCTTTAAATCGGGAATGTCGATTTCCCGGAAATGAAAAATACTGGCGGCGAGTCCGGCATCGGCCTTGCCGGTGGTAAACACTTCCTGAAAGTGATCCATCGTTCCGGCGCCGCCCGAGGCAATTACAGGAATATTGGCGGCACCAGAAATGGTAGCCGTGAGTTCCAGCGCGAAGCCGTTTTTAGTGCCATCCGTGTCCATCGAGGTCAGCAGGATCTCGCCCGCGCCGCGGTCTTCTACTTCTTTGGCCCAGGGAATTGTTTTAATAGCAGTGGGTGTACGCCCGCCGTGGGTGTGGACGAGGTGGTCACCGCCCGCGTCGGGCACGTCCTCAATGTGCGGCACGTATCGGCTGTCAATCGCCACCACGATGCACTGACTACCAAATTCCAGCGCCAGTTCGTCGATCAGGGCCGGGTTCCTCACTGCGGCCGAATTGATCGAAACCTTATCGGCGCCGGCATGAAGCAGCGCCGACACGTCGGCCTTGGAAGAAATCCCGCCTCCCACCGTGAAGGGTATATTGACCGTATGCGCCACGCGTCTTACCAGTTCAATGAAAGTACCCCGGCCCTCCACGGTAGCAGTGATGTCCAGGAATACCAGTTCGTCGGCCCCTTGTGCGGCGTAGAGCGCTCCGAGTTCTACGGCGTCGCCTGCATCACGAAGGTTCACGAAGTTGACACCCTTTACGGTACGCCCGTCCTTGACATCCAGACAGGGAATAATGCGCTTGGTCAGCATAGTTCGTTCAATTTGCTTAGTTCGGCCAGCGTTACGCGGCCCTCATAAATGGCTTTGCCCACGATGACGCCATAAAGTCCCATCTCGGCCAGCCGTTCGAGATCGCCCATGTCGCTGACCCCGCCGCTGGCGATGACGTGCAGATCGGGGCATTTGTCTTGCAGATTGTTGTACAGGTCAAAAGACGGACCCTGCAGCAGGCCGTCTTTGGCGACGTCAGTGCTGATGATGTACTTCACGCCTTTTTGCTGGTACTTTTCCACAAAATCATACACCCAAAGTTCGGTACCTTCCTCCCAGCCGCTGACGGCAATTTTCTCGTTTTTGGCGTCGGCACCCAGGATGATTTTCTCGCCGCCATAGGTTTTCAGCCAATGCTCGAATAAATCAGGCTGCTTTACGGCTACGCTGCCGCCCGTCACCTGTTTGGCACCACACTCGAAAGCCACCCGCAGGTCGTCGTCTGACTGAACACCGCCGCCGAAATCTACGTGCAGACCTGTTTTGCCGGCGATCGTTTCAAGTACCTTCCAGTTGACGACCTTCTTGGCTTTGGCTCCGTCCAGGTCCACCAGGTGCAGGCGTGTGAGTCCGGCGTCTTCAAACTGTTTGGCTACTTCGAGCGGTTTTTCATTATAGATTTTCTTCTGTGCGTAGTCGCCCTGTGTGAGGCGAACGCACTTGCCTTCGATGAGGTCTATGGCGGGAATGATGTTCATTTTTTAAGGGGCAAAGTTTCAAAGGTACAGAGGCAAAAAGTGTAGTTTGGCGGGAAGCGTTTTGATTGATTTATTCACCTTTTAAAAAATTACTTAGAATCTTTTCGCCCACATCGCCGCTGATTTCGCAGTGGAACTGGGCGGCGTAGAAATTATCACGGTGCAGCATGGCGCTGAATGGATGGATGTAGTTGCAGGTAGCAATGGTGTAGTCGCAGACGGGCGGCGCGTAGCTGTGGACAAAATAGACATAGGCTTTCTCTTCCAGTCCTGTCAGCAAGGTACTTTGGTAGTCGTAGATGCTGTTCCAGCCCATATGGGGTACTTTGACGCCGGGAGTTTTTGGAAACCTTTTTACATCCACATCGAAAATCCCCAGACAGTCGGTGCTGTTTTCTTCGGAATAACGGCACATGAGCTGCATTCCTATGCAGGTACCCAGCACGGGCTGCGTTAGCGACGGTATGAGCTTATCCAGCTTTTTGCTGCGCAGGTAGGCCATCGCGGTACTTGCCTCGCCTACGCCGGGGAAAATCACCCGATCTGCCGAGCGGATTTCTTCTTCCTCATCGGTATAAAGGTAGTTTACGCCCAGGCGATCCAGTGCATACATGACCGACTGGACGTTACCCGCGTTGTATTTGATAATGACAGTTTTCAAAGGGCTGTTGATGTAATGAATTGTTTAGGGTATCCGTCGAAGTATAATCTGAATAATTCACAAAAAGAAGCCCGATTCTTTGCGGAACCGGGCTTCGGGGTACACTGTATTCAACCTTATTACACAGTATTATCTTTTGTCGACACTCCTCCCGAAGCCTTTAACCAAAAAGGCGATGATGCAGCAGGCAGCGGGATATTGTCTTTGACATGGGGCAAAGATAAAAAATGTTTTTGATGGAAAATAGAAATACTTGCTCAAAACAATTCTCCCTGAATCACCTGCGCCCTGATTTCGGGCGGCTGAACGGAGAGGCCCATCTTGGCATTGAAGCCTTCGATCCAGTACTTGGCCAATTCCGGGGAATAGGTATTGTCTTCGGTATGGATGAAAATAAAAACCCGCTGCAAGCCTTGCTCCATCCACGCCCGGATACGCTGCAGCCATTCGTCGGTACGCGAATAATCGGTCGGGTGTAGCTCATTACCCACAAAGCGCAGCGTGAGCGTAGGCGTGGTGAGCGCCATGTGCAGCACGTCGCGGCGACCCGACACATCGGACATCACCGTGCCGACACCCAATTCGTGAAACAATTCAAGCGTGCGCTGCCAGGCATAGTCATCGGTAAACCAGCTCGGGTGCCGAAACTCGACCGCAATGGGAAAATCTTTGGGTAGAGCTTTCAGGAAAAACTCGAGATTTGAGAATTTGGACGTATCGAACGAAGGCCCCAATTGCAGAAAAGTAGTCCCCAACTTGTCTTCCAAGCCTAGGACTGCCCGCACAAATTCATCCGAAGGCAGTATCACGTTCACCAGTTGAGCATCGTGGCTGATGGCCTGCGGCCACTTGGGGCAGTACTTGAAGCCGTCGGGGGCGGTGTCGCGCCAGCGGTCGATGGTGTCGTCGGTGGGTATCTGGTAGTGCGTCACGTTCAGTTCGATGGTGTTGAACTGCCGGGTATAGTGGTAGAGGAAATCTTTGTCTTTGGCGTTGGTCGGGTAAATCTTGCCTACCCACTCTTTGTTGGCCCAAATCGGCGGCCCGACGTACACCTCCATTTTGGGCGAAGGCGTAACGCTTGTCAGCGCGGCGTCTGCCAGCGTTTCTGTGGTGAACGTATGCGTATTAGGAAGCGTGAAGTCTACGCCTTCAATGTTGTCCAGTTTTCCGAAATCCATAGGAAGCCAATTAAAGAATAAAAAGTAGGGCAATCGGTTAGAGCGACAGGCTATTTATATTTGCCTGTTTCCTAAACTATAAAAACAACAATACTATGCCAAACTGGTTGAATTCCATAAAACTGGAAGGAAAAAAAGTAGACCTGGTCCCTCTGGAAAAATCGCATCGGGAAGGTCTGATGAAAGCCGCCGCTGATGGCGAATTATGGAATATCTGGTACACACTGATACCCACAGAAGAGACAATCGACACCTACCTGGAAAATGCTTTTCGGGAGCAGGAGAATGGGAAGTCTCTACCGTTCGCGGTGGTCAATAAAGCGGATGGCAGAATAATCGGCACGACACGGTACTGCAATATCGATTCGGCAAACCGACGCCTGGAAATAGGCCATACCTGGTACGCCAAAAGCGTTCAGCGCACGGGCGTGAACACCGAATGCAAGTACCTGCTGCTCCGACACGCCTTTGAAAGTCTCCATACGATAGCGGTAGAATTCAGAACCAACTGGTTCAACTACCGCTCGCGCAACGCCATCCTCCGGCTCGGGGCGAAACAGGATGGAGTGCTACGAAATCACCGCATCGACCAACAGGGATTGCTGCGCGATACCGTGGTATTTTCCATTATCCAATCGGAATGGAAAACCGTGAAAATGTCGCTGGAATTTGAGATGAGTAAGGTACGGCCATAAATTATCTATTCAATACTGATGCTATCGGCACAACATCATAATCTACCGTCCCAACTTTAAGATATTTTAATAGAATATTTTCTGTAATATCAGGAATAGGCGATGGAAAATTAAACAAGATTAGCAAAAAAATCGCAATCGAACTTTTTTCGGTTTTCAGTATTAAGAATACGTCTTCTTCAGCCGTTCTATCACTCGCCCAATCTTTAAATATTGTGCTACCTACATTCGTGGAATGAAATATGATATAGTTATCAATTACGACAATAGCATCTGGTAACTCGTATGTAGTAAGCTTACCTTGGTTGATGCAATCAAGCATAAAAGCGACAGTATCTTCTGCTGGGCGAGCGTCTTTTGAAAAAATGCAGCTTGGTATTCTATGAAGGTGATCAGGTAGATCCTTCTGAGTGGATAGCAGTTTTAATTTTCTATTAATAGCCTTTACTGACTTGATTTGTACTAAGGAGCGGTAAAACTCTGATTTATAAGTGAGTGTCGCTATATCAGGTTTGATTTCAATCGCACAATAAACTCCCTCAGCAATAATTATTTCTCTGATTGGTGTCAACAATTTTGGATGATTGGGAGCTAAAATTATACAATCTATCTCGTTTGTCTGACCTTGTTCGTGAAAGATTCCTCCCTTTTTCACTTGGTAAGTATCTAATAGAAAACTTTGAATAAGTTCTTGAACAGACACTTCTTTTATATCCCCTGTTTGCTTCCTGTCTCTAGTAAATGAAGGCAACGTTTTTTCAAACTGCACCCTCATCTGCCGTAAATTTTCTTCTATTGCGTCAAGAATAACATTCATACTTTTTCTAATTAAATTTGATTATCATAGATCTCCATTACTCAATTTCCACTCCCCAGCTTCCCGGCAGGCTGCGGCATGCCCGGCTGCACGATCTGGAAATTCTCGTCCTTTTTAGCTGTTTCTACAATGGCGCGGACATCTGCCAGTAGCTTCTTAGCATCATAGACGATGCCGTCCTTGACGGTATACTTCACGCCACCGACGCGGGTCACTTCATTGTTTTCGTCGAGGTGAATGGCTCCGGTGCCGTAAAGTACCTTGAGATTGGCCAACGGATTTTCTTCCACGATCACGAAATCAGCCAGTTTTCCTATTTCCACTGAACCGATCTGATCAGCCATGCCAAGGGCCTCTGCACCTTTGATGGTCGCGGCGCGAATCACTTCCAGCGGGTGGAAGCCCGCCTCGCGCAGTAGTTCCAGCTCGCGGGTGTAGGCAAAGCCGTAAAGTTGGTAGATGAAACCTGAGTCGGAACCCGCCGTGACGCGGCCGCCGCGATTCTTGTACTCGTTGATAAACTGCATCCACAGCTGGTAGTTACGCTTCCACTCTACTTCCTGCTCGGTACCCCAATTGTGCCAGTACGACCCGTGCGACACGCGGCTAGGCCCATAAAAACGCCAGAGCGACGGCAGCGTGTACTCATCGTGCCACTCGGCGCGGCGGGCCAGCATCAGTTCGCGGTTGGCTTCGTAGATGTTGAAAGTCGGGTCGATGGTGAAATCCAGGGCAATGAGTTCGTCCATCACCTGATTCCATTTGTCGGAGCCGGGTTTAGCGGCTTGCTGCCAGAGTTTCCCGGCTTGCTCGAAGCGGTTTTGTTCGTTGTTGTAGTTGTAGTCGGCGGGGTAGTTTTGGATGGTTTTGTCCTCGAACATTGCCTCGGGCAGGCCGTACCAGTGTTCCATGGTGGTCAGTCCGGCTTTGGCCGTAGCCAACACGTTCATGCGCGCTACTTCCAGTTGCGCGTGGTGGCAGGCCGAGCGCAGGCCCAGCTTTTTGTTTTCGTCCAGGGCAGCCTTGAAAATCTCCGGCTCGGCCCCGAAAAACTTGATGCCGTCGGCTCCGTTCTTGGCATTTTGCCGCACCCAGTCACGGGCTTGCTCGGGGGTACTTATAGGTTCTTTTGCACCCATACCGAAAGCCGTATACGCCAGGATGCGCGGGGCGGTGATTTTGTTTTCCTGACTTTTCTTCTTGTGTTCAAGCACCCAGTCCAGCCCGTTACCCGCCGAAGGGTCGCGGATGGTAGTTATGCCGTGGGCCATCCACAGCTTGAAGACGTACTCCGAAGGTGTACCCTGCGCCTTACCGCCGATGTGGCCGTGCATATCGATGAGTCCCGGCATAAGGTACATGCCCGAGCAGTCGAGTTCCTTATCGCCCGCTTTGGC
Source organism: Persicitalea jodogahamensis (assembly GCF_014651615.1). GTDB lineage: Bacteria > Bacteroidota > Bacteroidia > Cytophagales > Spirosomataceae > Persicitalea > Persicitalea jodogahamensis. Next base: position 406,874 of record NZ_BMXF01000002.1, read on the forward strand.
TTGCGGACGGCGTTTAGGATCGATGGGCACGCCGGGATTGCCTACCTGCTGAATGGATTTGATCTTGTTTTTCTCCACCACAATATCTACCGGGCCAATGGGCGGTGCGCCGGTACTATTGACGAGCGTCACGCCCCGGATGATGAGCCGGTCGTAGGGCCCGTCACCTTCCGCGCGGGCGGGTGCGTCGGTGATCTGGGCTTTCGCAAGAAGAACGGAAAAAAGGCAGAGCGGGAGGAGGAAACGTTTTAGCATTTGATCAATTGGCAGTTGATAATTTCTACATCTGCCAAAAATAGCAAATTATGCAAAGCGCTAAGCTATTTCCGCAAAATCGGGAATAATCTCGAGCGAACCGGGTCGCCGGTGCGCCGGGTCGCCGGAACGATCGAAGGGTACTTTACCCTAAAAGTTGACTGACCCCTTATCACCCAGTCCGAATTTTCCGATGAACTTGGACGAAAACTTGGAGCGCGAAGTCAGGTACCGGACGCTCACGCCAACGTAAGGCGCAAAGGGCGGGGTAGAGGAAGTCAGGTTTTCGCGCGCACCGTTGAACGTCCGCAGCTGCCGGAAGCCCGCCACGCCCGCTTCGGCGGAAATATTGAATACCGTCAGTAAGTGCAGGTTGGCTGACACTCCCAATTTAACGTGCTGGTAGTTCTGGCGGCGGAGTAGTTTTTCCTCGGCGGTCTGCACCTGAAAGCCGCCGCTGTAGCCGTTTACCCCCGCCAGCGCATCCATGCTGAACCATTTGGTGGGGTGGTAGTTGAGATCCACCATGAAGGGCAGCAGCGCAGTGGCCCGCCATTGTTTGCCCAGCCGTTGGTTGATCCCAAAGACCGGAACGACGCGCAGTTTTTGGCTGTAAGCCAGAATGGAGCCGTACACAATCTGGCTGCGCAAGCCGATGATTCGCATCCGCGCCGCGCCGCCCCAGAAGAAAGGCTGCGGCGTAAAAAACGTCTCGTTGGATTCCGTCATGCCGATGGCCCCACCATAGACCCATAATTTGTCCTTAACGCTGGCCTGCATTCGTACCGCGCCCAATGATATCGTTTTGTAGCCATTGTCAGGAAAGTTTGTGCCTTCGACGGTTGGTTGTAGCTGCGTGAATTGTCCGATCAGCACCGTGTGGACGGCCCGCAAATCGAATCTCTTTTTCAGACTAAAACTACCCTGCACTTCGCTTTGTATTGGAATAATGCCCAGAAAACTCGTGCGTGTCAGGCCGAAGTTGGGGGTTGTGGCCGAGTTGGTCGGGACGATGTAGTTGGCGCTTAAAGTAGCATTAGGGTAGAAAAGACGGCTAAGGCCGAGTTGCTGCGCCTGGGTTGAGGTGGTAATTCCAAGGAACATAAAGAGAAAAAGAGCGGCGGTGGATTTCATGGGGAGCGTTGGGTGATTTCGTTGCCAATTAACGACAAAGGTAAAAGGCTATTGCTTGGAATGCGGCGGCGGTTTGGGTAGTTTTGATAAAGTGTTCTTATTCAGAAAACAGCCTTTTGTTATGGAGCAGCTTCATCCCCAACGACTAAGCGTACTGATTTGCCTGTCATTGTTTCTTGCCATTTTCAATAGTTGCCAGATCAAGGACCCGCTGCCTGAGCCCACTCAAACAGGGGCCAACACCTTTGGTTGCAAGATTGATGGAGAAAACTGGATTCCGAATGGTGCTAAGGGGTTTATGGCCCCCGGCCCAGTCGAAGGAGGATTTGCTCGTGACATAATCTTTAAAAAGGGTATTGTGATTAGTGTAACAGCACGGTCAAAGGACGGTAAGGCCATACATTTATTCGTATTTGATAGCAAAGTGGGTAAGTACTTGCTGAATCGAGATACCACACCCTATCAAGGTTACCTGAAACCTGTAAGCTTTGCTTCATACCATAGTGGTAAAGGAGTAGCCTTCGCAACGGATTCCCTTCATACAGGATATATTGAGATTACCAAGGCCGATACGACAACAGGTACGGTATCGGGAACGTTTGAATTTGAGGCGGGGCCAGCGAGTAATTTGGCAACTGGAACGCATAAGGTCACGAAGGGGCGCTTTGACGTCAACTATGCTGGCCAATAAATTCATTAACTATAATAAATGCTCCGATTTCCCTCGATTAAAAACCTCACTTACGGCGTTGAGCAGGTAGTTCGCCGCTTTCCGCTGGTAGTGGTTGCGGCGGCTTTTAAAGCTGTGATGCTTTACATTTTGATTGAAAGCCCTCCTGTTCCCAACCCTCCGCCGTTATATCTTAAAACCACACTGGTACTTTTCCTGGCTTTGCCACTGTTCCTGAGCCTGCATCTGGTGGCCGAGCGGCGCAAGTGGAGTCTGGGAGTACTGGCCGCCGGAGTCTTAGGCGTGGTGGCTCTGCTGGTTCTTTACTATTTTACTATTAGTCCAAGCCCGATTCAGCGCGACTATTACCGCTTCGGGATGTTTTTGGTTTGTGCGCATCTGCTGGTATCGTTCGCGCCCTTCGTAGGCTACGACGAACCCAATGGTTTCTGGCAGTTCAACAAAACCATGCTGCTGCAATTCCTGACCGCTACGCTCTACGCCGGAACGTTATACATCGGCATCATCATCGCTGTCGAAACAGTCCGCTTCCTGTTCGACGTGACGTATTCCACCAGAATAGAACTCGACCTTTTTGTATTGATCGGCGGATTTTTTCATACGCTGTTTTTCTTGAATGGCTTTCCTGCCCAACTGGATTTGCTGGAAGCCCAGAAGTCGTATTCGCGCGGCGTGAAACTGTTTACGCAGTACGTGCTGTTGCCGCTGGAAGTAGTGTACTTGCTGATTTTGTACGTTTATACAGCCAAAATTCTCATTCAATGGCAACTGCCCGAAGGCGGCGTGGCCTACCTCGTGATGGCCTTCTCGGTGGCGGGAATTTTTGCCCTGCTGCTGCTTTACCCCATCCGCGACAGCGCCGAAGAGCGCTGGATCAGGCTTTATTCCCAGCGTTTTTATCTGGCGCTTTTCCCTCTTATCGTGCTGCTGGGTGTGGCTATTTTTCGCCGCATTGGTGAGTATGGCGTCACCGAAAACCGCTATCTGGTGGCCGCGCTGGCGGTTTGGCTTACGGGCGTCACGCTCTACTTTTTGATCAGTAAAAAAGACGACATCCGCTGGATTCCGCTCTCGCTCTGCGTGGCGAGTTTTCTGCTGGCGGTGGGGCCGTGGAGCATATTTGCTTACTCCCGGCAGAATCAGGCCGAGAGGTTTGGGTCGCTTTTGCGGGAATATAAATTGCTGGATAACAGTGGGAAAATTGCCAGTGCCGATACTTTGCCAAGGGAAGATTACGAGCGCTTGGTGTCGGGCATCCGTTATTTTCGCGATCGTAATGAAATCAATACGCTGACTCCGTTTTTCTCTGCTTTGCCCGATACTAAAAATCAGCAGGAGGTAGCTACGCAAATGGAGTATCAGCTTAATAAGGCTGTGAATGTAAAGGAATTGCAACTAGGTAATTCTGGGCGAGTCGATTACGCAATTTCCGGCAATACCGACATGTTCGGAGTGAATATTCGCGGCTTCGACTACATGATTTCCTTCAACTTGTACAGCGATGCCTCGCGGGAGGATGAAGCCGGAAAGTGGAAATTGACTGCCTCCGACCGGGGCTCTAAGCTGGTACTTTCGGACATAAACAATGAAGAGATCGCTGCCTGGGATATGGCTGCCCGCTTTACGGAAATCGAGAAGCAATACGGGATGAGTACATTCCTGGTCGACTCAAAATTCCTCACCTTTGACCGCCCCGGTATGCGACTTAAACTGGAAAAATTTTCCAGAAGTGGCGGTTATTACTCCTACCAGGGGGTGTTGCTGATGAAAGAAAGATAGGCCGAATCGCGTGGAAAAAAGTATGATAGTAGCTACCAGTACTTTGTTTATCCAAACTTTGATCCGTTCTTATCATGAAAACCATTTTTTCCCTACTACTGATCTTTGCCATGATGCAGGAAACCTCTGCCCAGAATACTACCTACGCTGAAAAATTAGGCTACCCGGCGGGTAAAAAGGTGATTATCATGCACGTAGACGATGCCGGAATGTCCTACGATTCCAACGAGGGATCGCTCAAAGCCATCCGCGACGGCGTGGCTACCTCGGTGAGCGTAATGATGCCCTGCGGCTGGGTACCGGGTTTTGTGCATTATCTCAAGCAATATCCCGACATCGACGCCGGCTTGCACCTGACACTGACTTCGGAATGGAAAGAGTACCGCTGGGGACCGTTGGCCGGTAAGCCCGCTGTGAAAGGCCTCGTCGATGCCGAAGGAGCGATGTGGCCCAGCGTGGCCGATGTGGTAAAACACGCTACCGCCGACGAAGTGGAAATCGAAATCCGGGCACAACTGGAACGCGCCCGCACGATGGGTTTTGAACCTACGCACCTGGATTCGCACATGGGTACTTTGTTCGCTACGCCCGCTTTCATCGAGCGCTACATCAAGGTAGGGATGCAGGAAAAAATCCCGGTTATGCTTCCAGGCGGGCACAATACCGCCGTCCGGGTGGACGAAAATATGAGCGACGATATGTACGCGATGACTCAGACCATCGGCAAACAGCTTTGGAATGCGGGGTTGCCGGTGCTTGACGATCTGCATAATACCAGCTACGGCTGGAAACTACCCGAAGGTACCAAAGCCACCAAGGAGAATCTGCAAAGCTTCAAAACTCAGAAGTACATCGAAGGGCTGCGCGATCTGAAACCCGGCCTGACGATGGTCATCATGCACTGCACTGACCCCACCGAAATATTCCCCATTATTTCCGGTTCTACCCAAACCCGCGAGGGCGACCTGCTCGCCATGCTCGATCCCAAATTGAAAGCTTACATAGAAAAGGAAGGCATCATTCTAACTACTTGGCGCGAGGCCATGCAGCGACGTGGGAAAGTGAAGTAAGTGGGGAATTTCCCGGCGAAATCTCACCGGTTTTGTTAGCGAAAACTGGGTGGAAATCGCTTAAAAATTCAATGAAAATCAGATATTTTTGGCGCAAAAAATGCCATGAAACTACCCCTGATCTTCACCCTGTTTTTTACCCTGACTTTTGTCCAACTGGCAAAAGCCCAGTTCGAAACCGTCCACCGCATGGACGACCAAACCCGCTTTCTCGATAAGGAAACTGGAAAGCCATTAACATACAAAGATTTTCAGCGGCTGAATCGCGAGTTTCCTAATCAATATCTTCCCATCGCGGTTTACGACAAATACGGTAATACTGATTATTACCTGGTTCGTAAAAAATTGAAAGTAGAGCTGGAAACGGGACAAGTGGATATGTTCGGCGAGCTTGAAAAACCTATTGTCGGAAAGCCTGTGCAACCTTTTGTAATGCAGGGCGCCGACGGGAAGACATACGATTCTGAACAGTTGAGAGGTAGTTATGTAATGCTTAGTTTCTGGCTGAAATTTAAGAAACCTTTTTTTGGGCCAGGCAATACCAAGGATCTGGTAGCATTGCTAAGCAGCGTAAAGGCAAAAGGAATTCCCGTGGTTTCGCTGGGCGTTTCGTACAGTTCGGCGGAGGAATGCCGCGCCGCAATGGAAGAGTTCGACTTGGGATTCGTGCCAATTCCTGATTCACGAGGATTTACAATACGGTATGCGTCTCTGAATACACCTTCTTTTCTATTGATTGACCCAGACGGAAAAGTGCTGGCTACAAGTGAGATCGACTCGCCCCTGAAACTGGAAAAGTACTTCAAGAAGTAGCTTCAACGTAGCGTTACGCCACATTCCTGGTAGGTGCGCACGACGGCTACTTCTTCCAAAATAATTGACTGGAAATCGCTTGAAGATTTTCCGGAAAACAGATACATTTGGCAAAAAAAGCCATGATGAATCGCCTGTTGAATACCTTTCTACTTATCGCAGTTTTATGCTCAGCTGCTTTTGCTCAGGTTATCGAAGTCAGGACCGCGAAGGTTGTAACGAAGGGCGAGCGGATGGATGAGAACACAATCATTTACGACGAAGCCACGGGCCGTCGCATCACGATCCAAGAGTTTGGTCAAATAAACCACGATACACCCAGGGATTTTCGTCTCGACCCGGAAATCAATGAATACGGTAAGCCCGCTTACTATGTACTCAAAAAAAACAGCGAAGAGGAGCGGGAAACGGGACGAATCAATCCCTACAAAGATCGGAAGCGTCCCGAAATTGGCCAACCGCTCCCCCCCTTCGTCATGGAAGGGGCCGATGGAAAAACTTATCGTCTGGAAGATTTAAAAGGAAGCTACGTATTGTTAAGCTTTTGGGTAAAGCTAAGCAAACCGTTTTTTCAGGAAGATGAGTCTACCAAAGACATCATGGCCTTACTTAAAAAAGCGCAAGCTAACAGAGCGAAAGTAGTATCACTGGGTATTACTCTCGATTCTCAAGAAGAAAGTTTGGCGGCAATGGACGAATACAGCCTTGGATTTATCCCTGTTCCCAATGCCCGTGGTTTTACTCGGAAATATAATATGCCAAATCCCGGCAGTTTCCTTCTTATTGATCCCAATGGCGTTTTGCTGGAAATCATCGACCGGGGATCGCCCCTGAAACTGGAAAAGTACTTCAAAAAATAGCCCCCGCCTTTAATACTCCGCAAACTGCTCATCCTCGTAGCACCACAGCCACTGCTCACCCGGTTCGGCGGAGGCAACCACGGGGTGGCCCGTCTCGTGAAAGTGCGCCGTGGCGTGGCGGTTCGGAGAAGAGTCGCAGCAGAGCGTAACGCCGCATTCCTGGCAGGTACGGAGGTGTAGCCACCGGCCACCGATTTTCACGCATTCCTCGCAGACGCGCCCTTCCGCCGTCTTGATTTCTTCAATCGCGGTCAGGTGATTACAAAGTTTTTCAGCCATATTAGTCAATGGATAATTGATACGGGGCCGCCCGAGCGGTGGACAATGGAATTCGCTTGCTTTCGAGGCAAAAAAAAGCAGACGGCCATTAGATGATGGCCGACCGCTAAAAACCTACATTTCCGCCAGGTACTTGTGCACAAAACTAATGGCCATCGCACCTTCTCCAACGGCGGAGGCGACACGGTTCATGGCCGAGGCGCGGACGTCACCCGCCGCGAACACACCCGGCACGCAGGTTTCGAGGGTGTAGGGTTCACGTTTTTTCTTCCAGATTTTCTTGTAATCGGGGTAGTTGACCAGGGCGCGGCCCGTTTCGATGAAGCCGCGCTTATCGATGAGCATTTCGGTGGTGATCCACTCGGTGTAAGGCTTCGAACCAATGAAAATAAATAGCGCGTCCGCTTCTGCCGTCCGGGTGCTGGAATCGTTCAGGTCTTCTAATACCAATTCCTGCAAATGCCCGTCGCCCCTGGCTTCCGCGATTTCGGTGCAGGGCAGCAGGTGTATGTTATCGGTAGCGTCGATCTGGTCGATCAGGTACGACGACATGGTGGCGGATAAATCTTGCTTGCGGACGAGGATGTAAACGTTCCTGGCAAACTGCGAAAGGTACATTGCGCCCTGGCCGGCGGAATTGCCGCCACCCACGATGTACACTTCCTTGTCGCGGCAGGCGTTGGCCTCGGTGGTGGCTGCCCCGTAATACACGCCCGCACCAGTGAAGTTTTCGACTCCCTGGGTTTCCAGTTTGCGGTAGTTGACACCCGTCGTGATGACGATACTCTTGGTGTTGACCGTCTTGCCGTTGCCCAGCGTCAGAATTTTGTAGTTGTCTTTGATTTCGATGCCTACCACCTCCTCGGGCGACATGAAATCTACCCCGAAACGCGTGGCCTGGGTGATGGCGCGGCGCGATAGTTCGGCCCCGCTCAATCCCGATGGAAAGCCGAGGTAGTTCTCGATCCGCGAACTCGTACCCGCCTGTCCGCCGGGAGCACGCTTCTCGATCATCAGCGTTTTCAAACCCTCCGATCCACCGTACACCGCCGCCGATAGTCCCGCCGGTCCCGCGCCGACGATCACGACATCGTACATTTCATGGGTAGTCTGCAGGCTGAGGCCCAGCTTTTCGGAAATGGTCCGAAGTTCGGGCTGCACCAGAAAACTACCGTCTTCAAAAAACACAAAAGGCGCATCCTTGGCTTCCAGATTATTAAGGGTCATGAGTTCCTGACCACGCTCGCTGGTTTCGAGGTCGTACCACTGGTAAGGATGGAGATTGCCCGACAGGAAATCCTTGATCTCGTGCGACTTGGGTGAAAACTGGTAGCCAATGACCCGGATGCCGTCGAACTCGGGAATATTGTTCATCTGCCAATCTTCCAGCAGGTCGGTCAGCACGGGGTACATCTTCTCCTCGGGCGGATTCCAGGGCTTCATCAGGTAGTAGTCCAGCTGCACGTCGTTAATGGCCTTGATCGCCGCATCGGTGTCGGAGTAGGCCGTCAACAGCACCCGCTTGGCGTGGGGAAAAATCTTCTTCGCTTCCGTAAGGTAGTCGACGCCGAGCATCTCGGGCATCCGCTGATCCGAAACGAAGAGGGCCACGGTTTCGCCTTTCTGCTTTAAATCTTTCAACGCATCCAGCGCTTCCTGCGCCGAATCGGTACTCATGACTTTATATTCCTTGCGGTATTGGCTACGCAGATCCCGCGTCAGGGCGCGAAGTACCTGCGCGTCGTCATCCACGGCAATAATAATGGGCTGCTTCATATGCTATTAATTTGGAATGAGTGAATGAGTGAATGTCGGAATAAGCAGGGGAGTCTTCCGTTTCCTGGTCATTCCATAATTCACAAATTCAAAATCGGATCACTCTATTGGCAGACAGACGTTGAACTCCGTGTGCCCCGGGCGCGAATTGACCTTGATCTGGCCGTTGTGGCGTTTGACGATATTCTGAGCGATTTCCAGGCCCAGGCCACTGCCTTTGCCAATTTCTTTGGTCGTGAAAAAAGGATCAAAAATTTGTTCAAGAACATCGGCCGGAATACCAGTGCCGTTGTCGATCACTTTCGTAATGACAAATTCGCGATCCTGCCGCGCCTCGATGCGTATTTCGCCCGCCTCGGGCAAGGCATCGATGGCATTGTCGATTAAGTTGGTCCACACCTGGTTCATCTCGCCCGGACTTACGCATACCTGAGGCAGGTCGTCGGGCATGTCCACTTTCACCTTTACGTTATTGGCTTTTATTTTGTGTTGGAGGATACGCAGGGTACTATCTACCCCATCGCGCAGCACGATCATCTTCTTGTCAGCTCCGCCGTCCATGTGGGAGTATTCCTTAATGGAATGCACGAGGTCGCCGATGCGCTGGGAGGCCTCGGCGATTTCATCCACCATTTTTTCGGTGGTCAGTACGCTGTTGACCCAAGTGAGCACGGCCGTCAGATCCTTGGGTAGGATCAGTTCGCCAATCTCCTCGAGTTCCTCCATCTTTATGCCATACTCGGCGAAAGATTCGGCGATCTCAAAGCTTTCCTCCACTTCATGATCTTCCAGCCAGTCAGTCAGTTCGTCTTCCAGCCCGGAGCGTTCCATCAGCGTTTGATCCGGAGCACCCCGCTGGAGTACGGCGCTCAAAATTTCATTTATCCGATCTACCCGCGCCTCGTCGGACTCAATGGAAATGACCTGCTTGAATTTCTCGGGTACAAAACCCAGATGTTTTTTCAGGGCTGATGCACTGCGCACAACCGCTGCCGCCGGGTTGTTGAGTTCATGCGCCAGGCCCGCCGAAAGTTTACCAAGCGAGATCATTTTTTCGTTTTGCTGGTCCAGCTTCGTGAAACTGCGAATTCGATCCAGCATCAGGTGGACGAAACTCTCGACCAGTTCGTGTTGGGTGGTGATCATCTCTGGAAACTTGTCCCGGTGCAACCGCAACGCAGTGGTTTTTTCCAGGGCTACGGCACTAGCGGCCCCGATCTTCATCCGTGAATAGGGCAGGAGCCCCCCGATGTAGTCTTTTTCGTTGAAGCCGAGTTCACGGTGCTGTCCATTGCGGTTGACAAACATCCGCAGCCGACCTGCAATGATGATCAGCAGATAGTCTACCGGATCGCCGTTCCGGTAAAGGTAGTCGCCTTCCTTTACCTCAATAATTTCGGAGTTCTCCACGAGCCACTGCAGCTCCGGCTCGGGAACGGAGGAAAGGCTTTCGTTGCCTTTCAATTCTTTCAGGATGTCCATATTAACGTTGAGTGAGGGGATGTGGGGCTAACGCAGACCGGGCAACGGAAAGTTTCCTTTCCGATTACTGCTTCAGCCCCTTCAGATACTCGATGCTGATTGGTACAAAAGCCAGCTCCTGTTCGCTTTCGTCCTCAATGAAAAAGTGCTTGATGCCGACCTTTTTAGCCGCGCGGATGATATTTTCGATATCCACTTGCCCGGTGCCGAGGGGGACGTCATTTTCGTGGGGCGTTCCACCTGTCAGGTCACCTTTCACACCCTTTTTGAGGTCTTTGAGGTGCATCAGTTTCCAGCGGCTGCCGTATTTGTTGAGGAGCGCCACCGGATCGCCGCCACCGAAGTGTGTCCATAGCACATCCATTTCAAAGGAAACGTACTTTGGGTCAGTATTTTTAATCATGTAGTCCATTAAAGTACCCTCTTCGTATGGCTGAAACTCATAGCCGTGGGTGTGGTAGCAGAATGTGAGGCCATTGTCTGCCAGTACTTTTCCCACCCGGTTAAAGTCCTCCACTGCCTGCTTGGCGTTGTCGAGCGTGAAATTTCCGCGCTGATGCGGAATCCAGGCTACCATCACAAACTTGGAACCCAGGGCTTTGGCTTGCTCCACGACTTTCATCGGGTCTTTCACGATCTGCTCATAGCCCGCTCCGGTGCCGACAATGTCGATACCCCGAGCGGCGCACATCTTGCGGAATTCCTGGGGCGTCAGGCCGCCGGGCGCGCCTGCCTCGATCTCTGTAATGCCCAGTTTCTGGATCGTGTCCAGCACCGCCGCCACGCCTTTGTCCCAGTGGTTGCGGTAAGTGTAGGCTTGTACGCCCAGCGGATGCGTGTAGAGCGCCTTGCCCTTTTTCTGTGCTAAAACATCGGAGCAATCCAGACCCAGGAAGGCGATCGCCGCAATGAGGATAAGAAGTTTTTTCATTATAAAAAAGATAGGTTACTGATTTTAAGGCACTTGTGGAAGGTCGGTTTTTTGAATCGACCTGTATCTGACAAAGTTAACTTTCGCAAAGCTTTACTCATACAAAACCAAAGTCAGATTCGCTGTTTCAATCGTTAAAATCCGACTTGCGGCCATGCTGCTTTTGTACAAGTCAGCTTTGTCGTTACTTTGTCGTTCAGAATTTGATGTTTCGCCACAAAAAATAAAAAAATGGCCGACCGCCAACCGCCCAAAAACCATCGTCATATCCTCCTGATGAATGGTCCCGATCATAAGGGGCTCATCTACCTCGTGACCCGTGTTCTGTTCGAAAATAATCAGAATATCATTAAGAACGACGAATACGTGAGCCCATCGGGGCAGTTTTTCATGCGGACGGAGTTCGAAGGCGAAGCCGACCTGACGAAACTTACCGAAACACTGAATGCCGAACTACCCGAAGGCATCGGGCTGCGCATTAACCCCACGAAAAAAAAAGACATCGTGTTGTTGGTGACCAAGGAGCACCATTGTCTGGCCGAACTACTCATCCGCTATGCTTTCGACGAACTGGATGCCAATATTCAGGCAGTAGTCAGCAATTATAATATTTTACAACCACTGGTGAGCAAGTTCGGCATTCCGTTCCACTTTGTGACGCACGAACACAAGAGCCGCGAAGAACACGAGGAAGCCATTTTGCGGACTTTGGAGGTGTACCAGCCGGAGTACCTGGTGCTGGCCAAGTACATGCGGGTACTGACGCCGACTTTTGTGCAGCAGTATAATAACCGCATTGTCAATATCCACCACTCATTCCTGCCCGCCTTCATGGGGGCCAATCCTTACCGTCAGGCGTACAATCGGGGGGTGAAAATCATCGGGGCCACGGCACATTTCGTCAATAATGACCTGGATGAAGGTCCGATCATTGCCCAAGACGTAAAAGAGGTAGATCACCGGCTTACGGCCGCCGACATGGCTACCCTGGGCCGCGACACCGAAAAAATAGTACTATCGAAGGCGCTCAAACTGGTCTTTAACGACCGCGTTTTCATTCACGACAACCGGACGGTAATTTTGTAGACCGCTTATACCTTGACTACGGCGAACCTTGTCTGTCTTTACCGGACCGCCGGGCCGTCGAGGATTAGGTTTCTTTGTAATCGGGCTTTCCTAATAAAACCAAAACGCTCACGCCATGCCCCTCATTAAAACTGTTCGTGACTTGACCCCCGCTTTCGGCGACGATTGCTGGCTGGCCGACAACGCCACCGTAGTAGGTGATGTGGTGATGGGCCAGAACTGTACCGTTTGGTTCAACGCTGTGGTGCGTGGTGATGTCAATAGCATCCGCATCGGCGACTTTTCCAATGTCCAGGATGGGGCCGTGATTCACTGTACCTATCAGCGTTTCGCAACTACCATTGGTAACTATGTTTCGATTGCGCACAACGCCATCGTGCACGGCTGCACCCTTGAAGACCGCGTATTGGTCGGTATGGGAGCCATCGTGATGGACGGAGCGACGGTCGGCACGGGGTCGATCATCGCCGCCGGAGCCATTGTCACGCAGGGTACGCAGATTGAACCCGGCAGCATATACGCCGGCAACCCGGCCCGTTTTCTGAAGAAAATCACGCCCGAACTGGATGCCATGATTGACCGCACGGCGATGAACTACGTCACCTACGCGGGCTGGTATCGATCGCAATAAGGCGCAAAAGAATTTTATTAATCTACTTTCCTGAATTTATCCTAAATCCGCAAAACAATGAAACTTTACCGCACCCTACACGGAATTCTGCTGGAAAAAGAAAACCAGTACTACCGCCTGCACGAGTCCGACTGGGACACTGTCGTAAACCGCGACGACCTGCACGCCTGGCTCGTGACCCAAACCGAGAGTTTACTGCTGCTGCCCTTTACCGATGGCTCGCCCATGCCCGAGGTGATCGCGCCCATCGGCACGCAGGAAGTATGGGCGTCGGGCGTGACGTACTTTCGCAGCCGTGAGGCCCGGATGGAGGAGTCGGAAAAAGCGGGTGGGGGTAGTTTTTACGATCGTGTCTACTCCGCCGAGCGGCCAGAGCTATTCTTCAAAGCCAATGCCTGGCGTGTCGTGGGAGATTCGGGAAAGGTGCGTATCCGCAAAGACTCTGGCTGGGACGTTCCCGAGCCGGAACTGACGCTGTTCGCTACGTCTTCCGGTAAACTGGTGGGCTACACGATTGGCAACGACATGAGTTCGCGCAGCATCGAGGGCGAAAACCCGCTTTATCTACCTCAGGCCAAATCGTACGATGGCAGCGCGGCCCTCGGTCCCTGCCTGTACGTGACCGACGAAGTACTTTCGCCCGATACCGAAATCAGCATCGCCATCATCCGCGACGGCGAGGAGGTTTTTGGTAATACGGTACTCCTTTCCCAAATGAAGCGCAAACCCGACGAGCTGCTCGGCTTCCTGTTCCGCGAAATGGCCTTTCCGACGGGTGTCTATTTGATGACAGGAACGGGCATCATTCCGCCTTCGGAATTCACCTTGCAGTCGGGGGATAAAATCTACATTACCATCGAGCCGATCGGGACGCTGGTGAATACAGTGGAATAACCATCACTTCTTCCTCAAATAATCGATAAACACCTTCCGCACGTCCGAGCGCGGGTCATCGGGGGCGGGGGTGAAGATGGGCTGTATGATTCCGGGGTGGGCGGGAATGAGGAAGCTCATCCCAAACTCCTTGCCCGTAAGCAGGAACTCCGGTAAAACTACCTGGTAAGTGCGCGTCTGATCGAGTGGCTGCCCGGCGATGTACCAGGTACGGGAATCGTCGGCGTAGCGGACGTTGGCGTGATGCAGGAAACCGCCCTTCCCCCGGCTCAGCCGCCCGGCTTCCAGTACTTTATGGAGCAAGTCGCCCGTCATGTTTACTTGTTTGATACCGCCGCCAAACGGGAGAATGCGCACGATGTCATACTGCGAGATAGGTCCTTCCAACACATCATCCACCCGCACGGAACCGCCGTTGAATACCGCCAGGTCGCTGCCCGGAAACGCCTGAAACATACTTTCGGCGATGAGCGTAGTTAACGTACCGTGTTCGCGGCGGACCGTAGCCTCGAGTCCGTCCCAGGGCTCGGGGGTAGTGTACACCACTTCATTGGGGTCGAAGCCCTGCTCGCGGAAACTCTCGTTGGCGATAGTTTGCCACTTGGTCACCAAAGCAGCGGTCGCCGGGTCTTCGGGGGTAGTTTCGTCAATCGTTTTTAGTTCCGATTCGAGATTGATCAGCTGATTCTTTCGGTTGAAATGCAGGCGGTGTATATAGACCGTTTTGGCGTTGGCATCGGCCTTGGCGACCACGGTGCTGCCTACTTTCAATTGCATGTGGTCGTGGTCGTGCCCGCCCATGATGAGCGTCAGGCCGGGAATTTGTTCGGCCATGCGCTGGTCGTCAACGACGTCGAGATGGGTGAGGGCCACCACGGCGTCACAGCGGTTTTTAAGATCTTCGTATTCGCGCCTGGCAGCATCAAAGGGATCGGTAACCTGCACATACTCTTTATTCACGGGAATGCAGATGCCGAAAATTCCCACGCGCACCTTGCCATTGTCCAGCACCAGTGAAGTCGGGAAGTTGGCGCCGTCTTTGCTGAACGGCACGGCCTTGTTGCCCTGCCGAAGCTGCATGTTGGCGATTACCCAGCGAAATTTCGATTCCTCGATCCGCTGGTTTAAAGTCGAGGGTGCATCATCGTCGTAATCGAACTCGTGGTTGCCGAAGGTAGCCAAATCCAGGCCGGCCGCGTTGAGTACGTCCACCATCTGCCTGCCTTTGATGCGTTCGCCCTCGTAGCGCAGCGTCCCGGTAACCGAAGGGCTTAGAAAATCGCCCGCCAGCACAAAAAAAGTACCTTTGGGGTTCTCCTTCTTCAATTGCTTGTTGAGATACGCCACCCGCGCCAGACCGCCCGCTTTGCCATTATCGAGCGGCGCGATTTCGTAGACATCGTTAATGTGCAGGAATGTGATCGTACGGCCTGATTGGCAGCCCGTCAAAATAATCAGCAGCCATACCCAGCGGAGAAGCGTAAATCGGGAAGTAAGGGATTGGAACATAGGGTCAGGATTGGGGAGAAAGCATCTGTGCCGAAGCCAGCCAGCGTTGCCATTGCCGGGCCGCGCGGGCATCGTCCAGCACATTGAGCTGAATGTTTCCGTTGCTGAATGTCGTCATCTGCAACCCGATAAAGGCTAAGGCTTCGTTCAGGCGGCTTTCAAGTGGTGTCGTTCCGGCGATGCACTCGGCCCAGTACCAATCCAGCGGTTCTCCGGCCACTTCTTCCACCACCGATTGGTAATCCTGGTAAGAGTACCCGACAAATGGCTGCCCGTAGCGCTGCCATAGCATCCGCATGACGTCGTCGAGGGAGCGGGCGTGGTCGGTCTTTTTTCTCAGATACAAATCCAGAATCAATGCGACCAACGCCCCCTTGTGGTACACCGACACTTTGCGCTCCGGAATGCCTTTTTCATAACCGTCGAGCCACAAATCCCAGGAGGATTCGAGCAGCGACTGCGTGGCGTTGCGACTATGCTCGAAGTGACGCTTCATGTACACCTGCAATTCTTTAACGTAAAGTTCGTCATCGAAGACGCCCGCGCGACGCAGGAAGAGGTCGCCGTAATACGTTGTGCACCCCTCCACCACGAAGCAGGTCGTGAAGTAGTTTTCCTGCGTAAAATCGTAGGGCAAAAGCTCTTTGGGGCGAATGCGAATGGCGTTCCAGGCGTGAAATAGTTCGTGCGAGCTCACACCCAGCAAATCATTGTAAAGCCCTTCGCCTTCATCATCTGGCCCCAGCACGATCATCGTGGAGTTATGATGCTCGACACCATGGAAAAAAGCTGTGGGCAGAATGAGATTTATGAAATGAAATTCTTGCTCGGGAAACTCGCCCATCGTGGCGATCTGCTCGCGGGAAAAAGCCGCGAAGTCAGTGCAGATGCGTTTCCAGTTGGGCTGCAGATTGCCGTGCATCCAGACGTGGAAGGGGACACCCGCTTCCTCGTAGGTTTCGTGGTGCAGCGTGGCCGAGGCCAGCAACGGGCTGTCTACCAGTTGGTAGTAATCGTCGGCTTGTAACACATTGGCGTTTTCCGTGGCCACCAAACCGCAGGCGATGCGAAAGCCTTCGGGCAGAGCCAATTCTACAATGCAGGGTTCCTGAATGCGATCAACGGCGTAAAGGGTAAAGTTGATAAAATTGAGATACCACAGTTCACCATTGACATAACTGCTCCCGGCGTTCTGAATGTTGGCGTAGAAATTATAGGTGACTACGATGGATTCTTCGCCCGTCGTCGTGACTTGCCAGCGATCTTTGGTAACTTTGCGCACCGAAAGTGGCTGGCCGGAGCCACCGCGTGCCTCCAAACGCTGAATGTTTTTAGCGAAGTTCTGAATCTCATAACGACCGGGTCGCCAGGCAGGTAGTTGTAATTCAATGGCTTGACTGCCGTATGTGTCTAATGTGTAAGTGATTTCGGCAAAGTGTGATTCGGGGACCGGCACGGCGATGCGGTAGTGCATGAGGTTGAGGGTAGGGTAGTCGTGAGGTGGAGGCGCGGTGATGGCTTAGCCGCCAACAAACCAAAGGCTCGGGGTAGTTCGTTGTTACTGGAAAGTAAAATTAACAATCGTTTCTGATATGAAAAGGTTTATTCCACTATTCACTCTTCTTTTAGGGCTGCATCTGACGGCTTTTGCCCAAAACGAAGAGTATTACAAGAAAGATACACTTCCTCAACAACGTCGTCAAAGTACGATCATTATCCCCAACGAGGTCGAAAATAACCAGAATCCGGTCGATTCAAAGCCCGTGGAGGGGAGGCCTGTCTCGGAAGTACCCATGTCCATGCTGGACCGGTTGCGCCTTGGAGGTAGTTTCGGCCTGTCCCTGGGCAATTATACCAATATCAACCTTTCACCCATGGCTGGCCTCAACCTCACCGACAAATTGCTGGCGGGCGGCGGACTTACGTATATGTTCGCGAGCTACCGTCCCTTTGGAGCCAGTGCCAGCCAGCGGGTGTCGAGCAGCAATTACGGCGCACGGGCTTTTTTGATGTACACCCTTCTCCCGATGGTGACGCTGCAGGCCGAATACGAAGGACTCAATGTGCAGTACAGCAACGGCCGGGATCTTGACCGTACCTGGATCGGCTCACCACTTATCGGTGGTGCCTACACCCAGCCGCTGGGCGGGCGGTTTACGCGCAGTATTCTCATGACGGCGCTCTACAACCTCTCTTACGATAGCCAGATCAGCCCCTATACCGGACGTAACATATCCCCTTATTCCAGTCCCTTCATTTTTAGGATCACGTTTCTGTAATCAATTTTGAATGAGTGGATGATAGAACGACAGGGCCGTGCGTTAAGGATTGCTTTTGCCAGTATTCTATCATTCACTCATTCACTCATTCACTCATTCAAAATTAAAAAATTGGAAAATCCAGTACTTATTTTTGGCGCAGGGGCTACGGGCCGCCAGGCGCTTGATATTTTTCAGCGCAACGGCGTGGTCGTTTATGGCTTTTTGGACGACAACAAAGAGCTGCACGGTACCGAAATCGGTGAAGTGAGCATTCTCGGTGATACGGATGACGGTGGCTTTTTAAAAATTATCGGGAACAAGTGCGAAGCATTTGTGGCCATCGGTGAGCGGCCTGTACGCGAGCGGCTTGTGGCTATGCTCAACGAGCGTCGCAAAACGATGCCTGTCAATGCCATCCACGATACGGCGGTTGTGTCCAAAATGGCCACGCTGGGCCACGGAAACTTTGTGGGTGCCCGTGTTACAGTGGGCGCGCAGGTTGTCGTTGGTCAGCACGTGCATTTGCAGACAGCCGCCATCGTAGAGCCTTTTGCCACAATCGGCGATCTGGTAAATATTGGAGCGGGAGCCATCATCGGCGATCATGCCACTCTTGAAGAGGGCGCATTCGTAGGTACGGGAGCGGTCATTGTTTCGGGGATCCGCATTGGTAAAAACGCCCGCGTCGGGGCCGGGTCCCTGGTCATCGCCGATGTGGCAGACAATGCGACTGTATTTGGGAATCCAGCGCAACCTGTCTGAAAAGGAGGAGCCCGTTTTTAATTAAAAAAAAAGACCTTATCTTTGCAGTCCTTTTTGCAGAACGAAGTGAAAGAGCTGAGCAAATATAACATTGGTATCTACGGTTTGGAGGACAAGCCGTACGAGTTCGATTATGAGATTGGCCCGGCATTCTTCCAGGAAATAGCCCAGGACTTAATTGAACGAGGTGATTTTCAGGTACATTTGCGGTTGGAGAAGTCCAGCACGATGATTCAGCTTTGGTTCGACATCAAGGGAAGTGCAGAGTTGACCTGCGACCGATCACTGGAACCATTCGATGAGCCTGTGGACACGCAGAATCGGATGATTTTGAAGTTCGGAGACCGTGAAGAAGAGTTGACTGAAGAAATTTCCATTATCAATCGCAACGCGACGCAGATCAATGTCGCGGGCTACATTTACGAGTTCATCGCCCTGGCTCTGCCCATGAAGAAAATTCATCCTGACCTGCGTAATCAGGAGGAGGACGGAGACGAAACGGAAACCCTGATATACAGTTCCGAAAAACAAGACAGCAGTGAAGGGTCTGATAAAACTGACCCTCGCTGGGAGGCGTTAAAGAAGCTGAAAAACGAATAGCAGAGCCTGATTAGCGCTGCATATCCGGCTAATCATAAAGTTTTAGATTTTTAAATAGAGCGAAGAGCTTATTCAATAATTCACCGGGCGGAGAACCGCTCATTTACAATTAAATAATGGCACATCCTAAACGGAGACACTCCACCACTCGCCGCGACAAGCGTCGCACGCACTATAAGCTGATTTCCAAGCAACTGTCGGTTGATCCTACGACGGGCGAAGTTCACCGTTCGCACCGCGCCCATGTATATGAGGGCAATCTCTACTACAAGGGTAAGCTGATGATCGAGGATTACGCGAAAGTAGTCTGATTGGACGTGGCTTACGGCCCTGGTTTCGCAACAGCTTTGCAAATAGTTGTTGCGAAATTCTTTTTTACTGGCTGGCATCTGCTAAATTTACCCCCACGTTTTCATTTTTTAGTCAATAAAAAAAGGTGTGTAAATGAAGATTGCGGTAGATGCGATGGGTGGTGATTTCGCTCCAAAGGCGATTGTCGAAGGCGTCATTATGGCCGTCTCCGATCTGCCGGCCGACGCGAAGATTGTCCTGATTGGACGGGAAAATGCCATCCGCGATATATTACAGGAGCATAAATTTACCGGTTCATCGATAGAAATCGTCCATGCAGAGGATGTGATCGAGATGAGCGAACATCCTACCAAGGCTCTTTCGCAGAAACCCAATTCCAGTATTGGAGTTGGGTTTAAGCTTTTAAAGGAAAAAGCGGTGGATATTTTTTGCAGCGCAGGGAACACCGGAGCCATGCACGTGGGGGCACTTTTCAGCATCAGGGCCATTGAAGGTATTTTACGGCCTGCCATTGCGGGTTTTGTGCCTCAGGTGAACGGGCAGTATGCCGTCATGATCGATATCGGTGCCAACGCCGACTGCAAGCCCGACGTGCTCGGGCAATTCGGGGAAATCGGTTCGCTTTTCGCTCAGCATACCTTCCAGATCGAACGACCGCGTGTTGCGCTGATGAATATTGGCGAAGAAGAGACGAAAGGCTCGCTCATCGCTCAGGCGGCGCATCAACTTCTGAAAGATAATAAGCGCATCAATTTTATTGGTAATATTGAGGGCAAAGACCTGTTTATCAATAAAGCCGATGTCATCGTGACGGATGGCTTTACGGGAAACATCCTTTTCAAGCTTGGTGAATCGCTCTATGAGGTTACGAAAAGCAGGGGCGTTGAGGATGAGTTCATTGCCCGTACCAACTACGAGGGGGTGGGCGGCAGCCCCATCGTCGGCGTAAATGGCAACGTAATGATCGCACACGGGATGTCATCGCCACTCGCCATCAAAAACATGATTTCCTGGGCTGTGAAGCAAGTAGAAGCCAATGCCTACGTACACATAGCCCAAGCCCTCGCCTGACCATTGGAAAAAAAAGAAACACACAACATGACCCACGTAAAAGCCGCCATCACCGGCGTATTTGGCTATGTTCCCGACTACGTTCTGACTAACGCCGAGCTGGAAAAAATGGTCGATACCAACGACGAGTGGATCATCAGCCGAACAGGTATCAAGGAGCGGCGGATCCTGAAAGGTGAGGGAAAAGGGAGTTCCCACATGGGGGCCGAGGCGGTAAAGGGACTGTTGGAAAAAACAAATACCTCACCCGAAGAAATTGACCTGCTGGTGTGCGCCACTACCACGCCCGACTTCATTTTCCCTTGCACTGCCAATCTTATCTGTGATATGGTGGGTATCCGCAACATCGGTAGTTTCGACATACAGGCAGCCTGTTCGGGATTCGTGTATGCGCTTACTCTGGCGTCGCAGTTCATCGAAACCGGGAAATATAAAAAAATAATCGTGGTGGGTGCCGACAAGATGTCGGCCATCACCGACTACACCGATCGTACCACCTGTATTCTGTTTGGGGACGGAGCCGGGGCTGTGCTGCTGGAAGCCAATAATGAAGGCTATGGATTGCTGGACTCGATTATCCGCTCGGATGGTGTCGGTTTGCCTCACCTCAACCAAAAAGCCGGAGGAAGTCGTTACCCGCCCACGCACGAAACCATCGACCAGCGTCAGCACTACGTTTATCAGGATGGACAGCAGGTATTCAAGTTTGCGGTGAAGAAAATGGCCGACTGTTCCGCTGAAATCATGGAAAAGAATGGTCTGTCTGGCGACGATGTAGCTTGGCTTGTACCGCATCAAGCCAATAAGCGCATTATTGAGGCTACTGCCAACCGCATGGGAGTCGGTATGGATAAAGTAATGCTAAACATTCAGAAATACGGAAACACTACTGCCGCCACCATTCCGCTTTGCCTCTGGGACTACGAATCCCAACTTAAGAAAGGCGACAACCTGGTCCTGGCGGCTTTCGGCGGTGGTTTTACCTGGGGTACGGCCTACGTGAAGTGGGCTTATTCAGCTGATAATGAATAGTGAGAACGGATGATTTTAATGATCGTTCTTGAATTCATTGTGCATCTTTTAAGTACTTAACCGGAATAATTTTCCATTATCAATTATTCATTTTCCATTCATAAAAAATGGCTTCTACTTCTGACATCCGTAACGGATTAGTAATCGAGTATAACAACGATCTTTTTCAAATTATTGAATTCCAGCATGTGAAGCCGGGGAAGGGTAATGCTTTTGTCCGTACGAAAATGAAGAGCTTGACTTCCGGTAAGGTATTGGACAATACCTTCAACTCCGGGGCGAGCATTACACCCGTACGGGTCGAGCGGCAGAAATTTCAGTTCCTGTATAAGGACGAGGTTGGCTACAACTTCATGAATACCGAGAACTTTGAACAAATTCTGCTGACAGAACAGCTGGTGACCGGAGCCGACCTGATGAAGGAAGGCCAGGAAGTGGAGATTTTAATGAATACCGAGAACGATGCGCCGCTGACATGCGAACTACCATCTTTTGTTGAACTGAAAGTGACCTATGCTGAACCCGGCATTCGGGGCGATACGGCCAACTCACCCAAAAAATCAGTAGAAGTGGAGACGGGTGCTAAAATCAACGTCCCCATTTTTATCGAGCAGGATGACGTACTAAAAATCGATACCCGTACCTACGACTACGTGGAACGCGTAAAATCATAATATTTCAACCATTTGTTTTCCCTCAGAACCATTACCCCCTAACTATGGAAACCAAAGAAATTCAGAAATTGATCGACTTCATTGCCCAGTCGGGACTGGATGAAGTGAACATTGAAACCTCTGAGCTAAAAATCAAGGTGAAGCGCAACGCGACGCCGACCAACGCGGCTCCTGTTGCGGCCTCAGTAGCTTCCGCTCCGGCACCCGTTCTGGCTGTACCTGCGGCCCCAACTCCTGCCCCTGCTCCCGCAGCAGCAGCTCCCGCTGAAAGCGCAACGAACTACATCACAGTGAAGTCTCCCATGATAGGTACCTTTTATCGGGCATCTAGTCCTGAGGCACCGACGCTGGTTGAAGTCGGTGATGAGATCAAACCCGGTAAACCCGTATGCATCATCGAAGCCATGAAGCTGTTCAACGAGATCGAATCGGAAGTATCGGGTCGGATCGTGAAAGTGCTGGTGGAAAACGCCACACCTGTCGAGTTCGACCAACCGCTCTTTCTGGTCGAGCCTATCTGAACCCTATTCTAAACCCTCATGCTGAAAAAAATCCTCATCGCCAACCGGGGCGAGATCGCCCTGCGCATTATCCGTACCTGTCGTGAGATGGGTATCCGGACAGTCGCGGTCTATTCCACGGCTGATCGAGATAGCCTTCACGTTCGTTTTGCCGACGAAGCAGTGTGCATTGGCCCGCCTGCCAGCCGCCTTTCCTATCTCAGTATCCAAAATATTATCTCTGCCGCCGAAGTAACGGGAGCCGACGCCATTCATCCCGGTTATGGTTTCTTGTCTGAGAATGCCGAATTCTCGCAAATCTGCACGGATTATGGTATCAAGTTCATTGGTGCTACGGCGGAGCAGATCAATGGCATGGGAGACAAGGCTACAGCCAAAGCCACTATGCGTAGCGCGGGTGTTCCTGTCATTCCAGGCTCCGAAGGATTGCTGGAATCAGTTGAACAAGGCAAGCAACTTGCCAAAGAGATGGGCTACCCCGTTATCGTGAAAGCCACTGCGGGTGGTGGCGGACGCGGAATGCGCGTCATCAATAAGGAATCGGAGTTCGAGAAAGCCTGGAACGACGCCCGGCAAGAATCCGGCGCGGCTTTTGGTAACGACGGGCTGTACCTCGAAAAATTCGTAGAGGAACCCCGCCATATTGAAATCCAGATCATCGGTGACCAATACGGCAAAGTCTGCCACCTCTCGGAGCGCGATTGCTCCATCCAGCGGCGGCACCAGAAACTTCTCGAAGAAACGCCTTCACCCGCCATGACGCCCGAACTACGCGAAAAAATGGGCGAAGCCGCCATCAAAGGTGCACAAGCCATCGGTTACGAAGGGGCCGGAACGGTAGAGTTTCTCGTGGATAAACACGGCGACTTCTTCTTCATGGAAATGAATACCCGTATTCAGGTGGAGCATCCCATCACAGAAGAAGTAACAGATTTCGATCTTATTAAGGAACAAATCAAGGTGGCGGCGGGCGAACCCATTTCGGGCCGAAACTACACACCCAAGCTGTTCGCGATGGAATGCCGCATCAATGCCGAGGATCCGGCTAACGGTTTCCGGCCGAGCCCTGGCAAAATCACCAACCTGCATTTTCCGGGTGGTCATGGGGTGCGCATCGACAGCCACGTGTATAGCGGATATACCATTCCGCCCAACTACGACTCTATGATCGCTAAGCTGATTGTCAGCGGCCAGTCACGGGCCGAGGTCATCACGCGCATGAAGCGGGCTTTGCAGGAATTCGTTATCGAGGGGGTCAAGACTACCATTCCTTTTCACATTAAACTCATGGACGATGAAGGTTTCCGTTCCGGAAACTTCACGACAAAGTTTCTGGAGAGTTTCGATTTCAGCGATTTGTAGTCTGTCGATATTTCTCTTACCGATATCTCAAAAAAAGCGGCCCTTTCCATCTGGAAAGGGCCGCTTTTCGGTATAGGCCATGAAAGGAAACTACCTGCTCGTTTTCAACTAAGCATTCTCTGCTTCCAGGAGCTGGGTCTCTACCGTCATATTCTGTAATTGCATGTTACCGAACTGCGTGACCATGGCCACATCGGCGGCATCACGGCCGTGGCCGATTTCGATGCGGTAACCATGGGTATTTTCCTGCACTGAGTCGAAGGTATACCACTGGTCACCCAGGTAAGCTTCCACCCAGGCATGCAGGTCCATTACTTCCAGCTTGTCGATATAGCCAACCGTCATACGGGCCGGGATATTCAGACTACGGCAAAGCGCGATGACCAAGTGGGTAAAGTCACGGCAAACGCCCGTACGGTTGTTCACCAAATCGAGGGCAGTGGTTGTAGAGTTGGTAACGCCGTATTGATAATTCACATTCTGGTGCACCCAGCTACGGATTGCTTCTACCTGCTGGTACCCTGGTGCAGCATTGCCTACGATCTGGGAAGCCAAATTATAGATCTGCGACAAGTCTGACTGGCAGTAGCGGCTGGGCAGAATATAGAGCATAATGTCATCAGGTAGTTCTTCGATATTGACGAAACCCGGCAACGGATTGGGTAGCTGTGGTGTCTCAACCACGTCGGCCTCCACCTCGGCAGTTATTGTCACTTGTCCCATCGGCAAAGTGGCTCGCTGGCAGGAATTACCGTAGCTGTCGATGAATTCTGAAAAGTGAACGGACGGATCGATGTCGAAATTTTCTTTATAAATGGCCTGGCCACCCTGCCGCCGCGGACGCAACATCATCGAAACGGGAGTCGGGTTATTTACCTGGTAGTTAAAGACGCACTTGCCTCGCATTTTCATAAGGAGAGAATTGTATTTTTATAGGATAAAATATTTCAGTTATTTGATTGTCAGTCAGTTTCGTCACTGACTCTGTTTTTTGTATAAAAACTGTTCCTGAAAGGCAAACGTGGAGCTACACGCTAAATATAGTGCGCAAAACTACGAAGGAAATAGGGGAAAGTGGCACCTCGATTGTCTGAAAAGCGTTATGGTACCAGTTTAAAATGAAATTGAAAAAAGCTATGAAAAGGTTGAAAACGAGTATTTTTCCGTTCCTGCTGCTGGCATTTGTCGTATTTCTGTCAAGCTGTAGTTACTCATCATATCCGGCGCGCCCTCATTACGGTCATACCAATGGATACGGCCACCCGCATCGTTACGGCTATGTTCGCCCGCCCCGCGTCGTGGTGGTGCGTCCCGCTCCCCGTATTGTGTACCGAAATAGCGCACCCCGTGGCAAAGCCCGGGTCAGGCGAGGATATTCAGGGCGTAGTTACGCCGGACGCGGCAATGGCCGGAGCAATCGTAACTACGGTAGCCGGGGTCCCAGGTAGGAGTGGGCAAATTTGATTGGTTTGGATAGTAGGAGAGTAGTCATTGCCAGCTTTTAGCGGTATGAAAAAGATTCTCCTGCTATCCATTTTTTTTGCTGCAATCGGGGCCCATGGTACTAAGTCCCTGGCCCAGGAAGCCAACTACGACGAAAGCAAAGTCCCGGCTTATACCCTTCCCGAAGTACTGGTTACCCAGGATGGCCGGAGAGTGAACTCCGTCACCGATTGGGAGACCAAACGCCGTCCCGAAATTTTGGCCTTGTTTTCTGAACAGGTGTATGGCAAAACGCCCACGCAAAAAATTCCCATCCGCTTCGAAGTGACGGATCTGGATAGGAACGCGCTCGGCGGCAAGGCCACGCGAAAGCAGGTGCGGGGGTACTTTTCGGTGGACAAGGCGAAGTACATGGACATCCTGATTTATCTCCCAAACCGCGTCGGCGAACCGATATCCAGAGAACCTGTCCCTGTTTTTCTGGGTTTGAATTTTGCCGGTAATCAGACTGTTCACGCCGATCCGGACATAGCTATCACGCAGAACTGGGTACCGGCCTGGAAAGACCCTGGTATCGTAAAAAATCACAGCACCGAAGAAAGTCGCGGTACCCGCGCTCGCCGCTGGCCCGTGGAGCAAATCCTGGCGCGTGGGTATGGCCTGGCCACGGTATACTACGGTGATCTTCAACCTGACCGGGCGGATAGCTTCAATGCGGGAATTCATCCCTTATTTTTTCAAAAAGACCAGGCCCGGCCTGCCGATGATGAATGGGGTGCCATCGGGATGTGGGCATGGGGACTAAGCCGGGCAATGGATTATCTGGAAACGGACCAGGAAGTGAACAGCAAACTGGTGGCGGTCATTGGCCATTCGCGTTTGGGGAAGGCCGCGCTTTGGGCCGGTGCACAGGATGAGCGCTTTGCGCTGATTATTTCTAACGATTCGGGTGAAGGCGGCGCGGCGATTACCCGCCGTGGGTACGGCGAGCAGATCGAGCGAATCAATACCAATTTTCCGCACTGGTTTTCAGGTAATTATAAAAAATATAATAGCCGTGAAAATGACCTGCCCGTCGACTATCACGAGCTAATCGCCCTTATGGCGCCTCGTCCGGTATACGTGGCCAGTGCCTCCGACGACCAATGGGCTGACCCGAAGGGTGAGTACCTGAGTGCCTATCACGCCAGAACGGTATATGCGTTGTATGGGAAGAATACGCTATCTACTGACACACCACCAGCGGTAGAAGTGCCCGTCGGCCAAAAGACATGGACGGGCTATCATATGCGTAATGGGAAGCATGATATTTTGCTGTATGACTGGACGCACTTTATGAACTTTGCCGACTTTCACTTCGGCAAAAAGCAGTAGGTAGTTTCTACATCGCCATCATTCCCCCGTCAAGAGGTAGGGCATGGCCAGTAACGAACGAATTGGCTGGGTCGCAGAGCCAGAGGATGGCCTGGGCGATATCTTCCGGTTCGCCGTAGCGTCCCAGAGGAATGTTTTTCAGAAGTTTTTGCTCGTAATCGGGCGCCAGGGCAAAGAGCTTATCCACCATAGCCGAATGCGTAAAGGCCGGGCAAACAGCATTGATCCGGATTTTGTGCCGGGCGTATTCCATGGCGGTAGCTTTGGTAAGTCCCACCACGGCGTGCTTGGTGGCGGTATAAACCGAGTTGCCGGGCATGGCACGCAGACCAGCTACGGAGGCAACATTCACGATGCGTCCGCCACTTTTTTGCGTCAGCATTTGTCTGATTTGGTGTTGCATCCCGAAGAAAACACCTCCCAAATTCACCGCCATCACTTTCTCGTATTCTGCCGCCGGTACTTCGGCCAGCTTGGCGATGTTTCCTCCAATACCCGCATTGTTGATCGCCACATCCAGCCGCCCGTACTTCTCCACGGTCAGTTGCACGAGATCGGAGATTTGCTCGGTATTGGCTACGTCGCAATGAATAAAAGTACCTTGTCCACCGTCATTTTCGATTAGCGACACCGTTTCCTGCCCGCTCTCTTCACTGATATCGGACACAACTACCGTCGCGCCTCCTCGGGCGAAAGCCAGGGCTGTGCCCCGGCCAATACCGGATCCGGCACCAGTAATAAGAACTACTTGATCGGTGAATCGCTGCATAGCCAGGAAGATTGGTGATGTTTTTGGTTTACCCTAAGTAAACCACTTTCTCCCGCGCTTCTACTAATCGCCCGATTGGCTCGGCTTCAATGTTAAACGTGCGCAGGATGGTCTCCACCTCTGCCTGCCCCTCGGGCGTAACGGCGATGAGCAGTCCGCCGCTGGTCTGCGGATCAGCCAGAATATAGCGCTGGGTTTCGGTGAGTTCCGCGACTTTGTGGCCGTAACTCTGCCAGTTGCGAACGGTACCACCCGGAAAAGACTTTTGTGCCAGATAATCCTCGATGAAGGGTAGTTTGGGAACTGCATCAAAATCGATGATGGCGCTTAGTCCGCTGCCTTCGGCCATCTCAATGAGGTGGCCTAGCAAGCCAAAGCCCGTTACGTCGGTCAGTGCCTGCACCGATTCCAGCGCGCCCAGTGCTACGCCGACTTTGTTGAGTTGCCGCATCTGGTCAGCGGCAAGATGGGCGTGTTCTTCACGCAGCAGGCCTTTTTTCTGGGCCGTAGTCAGAATGCCGACGCCAAGTTTTTTGGTCAGATACAGTAAATTACCTTCCGTGGCGGTGTTGTTACGCTTTAAGTGTTTCACCGCCACGCGACCCGTTACGGCCAGGCCAAAAATGGGTTCGGGGCTGTCGATGCTGTGACCGCCCGCCAGCGGAATTCCCGCCTCGGCGCAGATCGCGCGGCTACCCTCAATGACTCTGCCGGCGATTTCGGGGGCCAGTTTATCGATGGGCCAGCCCAGAATAGCAATGGCCATCAGTGGCTGCCCACCCATTGCGTAAACGTCGGATATGGCGTTTGCCGAAGCAATGCGGCCAAAGTCGTAGGCGTCATCCACGATGGGCATGAAGAAATCGGTGGTGCTGATAATCGCGTCGCCATTACCCAGGTCCATTACCGCGGCATCATCACGCGAGTTATTGCCAACCAGCAAAGTACTCGTATCGAAGGTGGGCAAGCCGGGGAACATGGCCGCGGAATCGTTACCGTGCAGGATTCTATCCAGGATTTGGGGAGAAATCTTGCAGCCGCAGCCCGCGCCGTGGCTGTACTGAGTCAGCAGAACACTTTCTTCGATAGGATTATTCATTCAATTGAAAAATTGCAGATTGAAGTACCATACAAAAAACTGACAGCCGAATGCCTAACGCTGACTGCCCTTTACTTCTTAGCCGTCGAGTCCTTTTTGGCTGCGTTGGGGTTATTGTCCTTATACTCCTTGTTCAGCCCTTCGATCATTTTTTGTGTCACGTTGAGCGTGGAGTCAGCGTAGAGGATGCCACCACCTTTGGAGTACCCGAGGACAAACTCGTAGCTGTTTTCCTTATTGTACTTCTCAATGTACTGATAAATCTTGTCGTAAAGTTCGGCGTTTTTGTCAGCCTCTTCCTGAGCCAGCGTTTGGGCCGATCGGTCACGGTAAGCGATCAGATCCTGTTGTTTTTTGCCAAGCTGTGCTTCGGTGGAGCGCGCCTGATCAAGGGTCATTGTTTGCGCTTTTTGCTGGAAAAACTTGATTTCGTTTTCCAGAGAGCGCCCCCGGTTGGCCAGGTCGTTTTCCAGCTGATAACGCTTGTTCTCCAGTTCTTTACGCGTATCGTCAAAGAATGTATAGTTAGTCAAAAGTGAATCCACCTGTACATACACAATGCGGCGTCCTCCAATGCCAGTCGAGTCGGAACCGGAGAAGGCAGCTGTTTTGTTGCCGGAAAAATGAAGGAAAAACAGGACGATGACCGCAACGGTCAGGATGGCATTCCAGATCAGGGAGGTATTGTTGTTCACGGGTTGTTATTGATTTGTTTGTGCGTTGATTTTTTAACTGGTCAGTTTTAGGAGTACCCAGCCTTATCTTCAAATAGGCCGCAAAGATAGGGAATTGTGGATCAAGCCCTAAGCGTCGGCGGGAAATTTGCTGTATGAACTAGGTTCGGATAGTGAGAGGTTCCTTGACAAACAACTGCCTGACGTAGTATCCTGCCATGCCGGCGAAGCCCGCGACCAAGCCGCTCAGCAGCGTGACTGAAAACAGCAGGGCGGTGCCGCTGGGCAATGAGAACAGCTCGGCGATGCGATCGGACATGTTGCCCTGTGTGCTGTTGTGAATGAACGTGGCGTAGGCCAGCCATACGGTCGAAACCGCCGCTAAGCTCACCGCGTACGCAACGGCAGGGTGTCCGGAACGCCACAGACATACCAGAAAAGGCACGACTGCGATGGTCCACCAGGGCATGAAAAATTGCAAAAGGGCCGTAGCGACCAAAATAATGAGATAATTGCCTAAAACGCGCATAATTTATTTCTTTTTGAGGGTCCAGGTTGATTGCAGCCGATCGTTTTTCTCTTCCGCCGATTTCATGTACAGTAGTTCGTTCAGTTCGCCCTTTTCCCACTTCGCCAGCATATTCATATACAACGGGCTGGCCGGGTTGCCAGACTGGCCGCCGGGGTAAAGCCCGTAGGCTTTTGGCTGCGGACCGAGCTCCACCACCATGCGCCACGAAGGGCCGTGATGGTGCGTGGTGGCATTGACCACGCTGCCTCCCCCGCCGTTGCGTATGGGGGCTGAGTTGAAAGGCTTCAAGGCCCGGCTGAGGTGGACAATCTCAGTGTCCTTGATCGTGGCCCACTGCCAGGCCGGGCTCATCGGGCCGTGCTGCGCAGTCAGGGTGTCGAGGGCGACTTTAAAACTTTGCTGCACGATGTCCGAAATGGTTTCCTTGGCGGGCGTATTCACATTGTCGAACCAGCGGGCATCGGGCTGTTTCAGAATTAGGTACTCGGTGCGGTCGCGGGATGGGTAGCGAAAAGCCAGAGAATCGGTATGGAGTTCATCTTTCCAAATGGCTGTGCCGAGTGCGCCCACCCATTCTTCAAATATGGAAGGCGCAATGGCCTCGGCGCTGTTCACCATATCCCAGTCGGCCAGGGTCTGGTAGGCAGCTTTCTGACCCGGCCCCAAAGGGGCCACCCGCAAATATTCCAGCAGCGTGGGTAAAATCGTGCGCGCCATAACGCTGAAATTGTCATTTTGTAACATACGTAAGCTATCTGCCGTGGCTTGCGTCATTTGTTCGAGCCGCTCGTTGATACGGGTTCCTCGTTCCGATGGCGCAAAACGCCAATTAATGTAATAGGGGTAGCTAGGGTCAGTGGACGATTGATTGGCCGAACTCACGTAGCCACGCGGCGGATTTTTGACGGTCGGGTTCTGCGCCATCGGAATCCAGCCAAGCCAGTCGTCGGCGGGGTTGCTGCCGTCGAGCAGAAATTTGCCCTGCTCTTTGCGCTTCAAAGGAAACTTGCCGTTGACGGTGATGGCGATGTTCTTGCTATTGTCGGCAAAAACGAAATTTTGCGCCGGACCCACGTAGTGCGTGAGAGCCTGACGGTAGTCGTCGTAGTTGCGGGCGATATTTAGCTCATAGAATGTGCGGAAACTGTTGCCTGGCTCATGGCCGATCCATTTGGCCGCCAGCGATGGACCGGTATAGCCCTTTTCCCCTTCGTAATTCACGACCGGGCCATGGTGCGTATAGATTACGCTTTCACGTACCGAGTCAGTACTGCCCTTTACTGCGATCATTTCCAATCGTTTGCGGGTTTTATGCCAGGCGTCATCGTACCAATATTCGGCGTGGGTCGAATCGCGAAATTTTATTTTATACAAATCCAGTACGTCGGCATCCACATTAGTGACGCCCCAGGCAACATTCTGATTGAAGCCGATTACTACCCCCGGAATGCCCGGAAGCGACACGCCGTACACGTTCATGTCGGGGGTGTGCAGCTGCACCTGATACCAGATCGACGGCAGTGTCAGTTCGAGGTGCGGGTCATTGGAAAGGATGGGGTAGCCCGTGGCAGACTTCGCCGCACTGATCGCCCAGTTGTTACTACCCAGCCCTTCCACATTGGGTTCGGACAAAGGGATGGCGGGCATCATTTCGTTTCCTGCTTTCGTGGAATCCGGTGCGCCGTTCCGATTCGAAGTACTTGGAATCGGCAAGGGGGTGAAATTCCAGGGCGTACCGGCAGGAATAATCGGGCTTTCGTTCAGCATCGGGTAGTTGGGAAACAACTCGTTTACCGTTTCCTGGCCCAGGGATTTCAAAAGATTCGACATCGCCAGGTCATCGGCGCGGCCCGCCAGGGTCAAAGTCATTTGTTCCAG
Source organism: Persicitalea jodogahamensis (assembly GCF_014651615.1). Lineage (GTDB taxonomy): Bacteria > Bacteroidota > Bacteroidia > Cytophagales > Spirosomataceae > Persicitalea > Persicitalea jodogahamensis. Next base: position 438,428 of record NZ_BMXF01000002.1, read on the forward strand.
CATGTACATGCACTTGATCGGTGTCCAGCGCTCGGGTTCATAGCCCAGCAGCTTGTACTCGATCGGCACGTTCTTGGCTGATAATTGGTCAATGTAGGCATTTATTCCAGCGGTGTAGCCCAGCAGTGCCTCCCGCGAAACGGGATCACTCATGGTAGTTTTCAGGTTGACCTCAGCCCCGTAGCCCATGCCCATCCGGCGGGCGCGGCGATCCATCTCGATAGTGCGCGAACCCAGCACTTCCGAGAGCCGTCCGGCGGCGGCCCGGGTTTGCAGATCCATTTGCCACAGGCGGTCCTTGGCAGTAACATAACCCTGGGCATAGTAGAGGTCGTAGTTGTTTTGGGCGAAGATGTGCGGCACGCCCACGTCATCGAAGCGGATCGTTACGCCCTCGCGCAGGCTGTCGAGTTCGAGTTCGCGATCCTGAAAGTGTCCTGAGAGGGGTGCTTCGCCATTTTGCCAAAAGCCCGTGTAAGGGCTGATGAAGGGACCAAGGGCAGGGATGGCTCCCCACGGACGGCTGAGCGCGTACACCAGAAAAACGGCGAAGGCAACGCTTAGCAGCGCTTTTACATATTTCATAAAGTGGGTCGAGGGTACTGATTTTCAAATAAGTTCTCCAAGGTATGAATTCGATGCAAAAGCGGCAAATATTGGGCTTTCAGCCATAAAAAAAGCCGGGCTACATAGCCCGGCTTTTCACAACTCACCTTCATTCATCACCTCTTACGATGTTGAATCTTTTGCCATGAGTTTTATATCTGAATACTATACTTTCAACTTTTCTTCTGCCGTATCAATACCTGATTTCGCCTCGTCAGCCAGGTTTTCCACTTTGTGGTTGTAATTGTCTTTGACTTCTTCCTTGGCTTGTACCGCCTTATTTTTGTAGTGGTCGATCTTGCTCTCCACTTTGCCAACCACGCCACCAGGTGTGCCCAGACCCGTCTGGGATTTTACCTCGTCCACTAACCCGACCATTTTGTCGCGGGCATTTTCGAGATCTCCTTTGTAGCTATTAAGTTTATCGGAAAGTTGCTCACGGGTTTTCTTTCCGGAACGTGGGGCGGTGAGGTAGCCAACGGCCAGGCCAGCCAGCAGACCTCTCAGGAAATTTTTCATAATTCAGTTTATTTTTGATTTCAGGATATAAGATTTATTGATTTCCTAAATCACTAAAATCCTGCCAAGAACCAAGCAGTGGCGGTATTCTTCTCGTGCATTGGGTCCTGGGGTAGTAATTCTACATTTTTTAGCTCCTTTTTTCATGACACTTTCGCGTTTCCCTCCCTCAGTCCTTCCGGAAATTTACTGGAAGGATCTTATCAGAGGAATGCTTCCGAGCCTTGCAGTCGGGGCTGTATTCTTTGCATTTGCCTGCTATCTTAAAAAAAGAGAGCAATCCCAAGCCATCTTTCACTCAGCTATTTCTAATAATACACCTCCGTTGGGTGGCTTTCCAGCTTTTTGATGAAAGGCAGATACGCCTGCTCGGTTTCCTGCCGCAGGAAGGGATTGCCACGCAGATGCAGCTTCTCCAAATGCACGAGCTCCGTCAGTGGAGTGGGAAAGCTTGCAAGATTGTTGCCCGAAAGATCAAGTTCCCTTAGTTCTTTGATTTTCAAAATTTCTACGGGCAGAACGCTGTAAAAATTATAGCCCAAATCTAACAGTTGCAGTTTCGACAGGCGTGTGATCCGGTCGGGCAGGGCACTAAGGTGATTATGGTGGGCATAAAGTACCTGTAACCTTTTCAGTCGGTCGATGCGCTCGGGCAGCGTAGTAAGTTGGTTGTTGGCCACAGCCAGATGGCTGAGTTTTCGAAGTCTGATAACCGACTTCGGTAGTTCCTTGAATTGATTATAGTACAGGTCCAGTACTTCCAGACGGCGCAGCTTGCGCAGGCCCCGCGGCATAGTCGTGAGGCCGCAGCCGTAAAAATTCAGGTCGCTGACACTGCGCAGTCGGCGGAAACTGCGGTTGCTAAGGGCGAGTTCTTTATTTCCACCCAGCCAAAGGCTTTCCAGATGTTTGGCCGAGCGAGCCGCATCGGGGACGTCTGTCAGACCATTGGTGTGCATGTTCAGAATTTTAAGCGACTTGTTCTTAGTGAGCTTCAGTCGGTCGTGGCCAATCTGGTTCATGCGCAGATCCAGGTTTTTCAGCTTCGGCAGCCGGGACATGTCAATATCAAGCGCAGTCAGCTTATTTTCGTGCAAATCGAGTACTTCAAGGTTAGGGAAGCGGTAGATGAGATCGTAAGGGGCTTCGGTCAGTTCGAGTTGGTTGAGGTGGAGGCCCTTTATTTTCAAGGTATCCACTTCATTTCGAGCCGCCTCCAGCGTGGCAATCAGGCTGTCTCCGGTACGTACATTGCGGGGAGTAGTCGGGCGGCCTACCGAGTACATACCTGAGAATGTAAAGCGCGCTCCTCCGGCTCCTTTCAACTCCCAGTCCTGCAAAGATTTTGGTAGTTTGGTATTCAGGTTGTCTCCTATGGAATCGTCCGGTACTTTTGAACCAATTACTTTGTAGACCAAAAGATCGATCTTACCCGTCTCGTTGACGTAAGCGGTGTACATCAGGGCATAATTTTTCACGTGTTGATCGCCAGCCGTACTTTTGATAATCTTAATCAGACTGTCTGTGAATTTGCGACTCACTTCGGCATCCAATACGCCAGGGTAATCCTTTGAAAGTTGTTCGGTGGTGAGGTTGCTATTCTTAAAGTCATCGCGCGACATGACTTTTGGCTGCGCCTGTAAGGTCCCGAAAGTTAACAGAGTCAGTAGAAGTAATAAATTTTTCATGGCCCGGCTGATTGTGTTGAAAACAGTATCTTGTAAAGATAACTAAACAACTAGTTTTTGCAAGGTATTATTTCACACGCGCTGATTTTTTATAGCATGCGTTTGTCTTGGTCACCCTAAATTGTATGAAAAAGAAATCCAACCCCCAGAAGGCGAAGCTTACTTTGGTCTTGTTTATCCTGCTTCTACTGGCGGGAGTGCTAAACCTGCTCCTGCTATTATTGAGAAACGATTTCTACCGGGGTTTTCACCCTGCCGGAAATTATCTGACGCTGGCGGCAAATGTACTTTTCGTACTTTCCAGCATGGCGGGGATTGCCATTACACTTTCCAATATGCGGGGGAAGTCTTAATAGGTATTTTTTGGAGTGACGTGTAGCCGCATTGAGAATTCGTTCACCGGTATTTGTCAGTCACGATGGTACCTTTGATTTAGGAATGAACTGGAAAGAAGTACCATTTAAGGAGACAACGGCGGGCGAGGTGGGGCAGTAGCAGACATCTCTTTTACCGGATCACCATGACCGACCCCCTCAACCTCTCGCGACTCCTTTCAGGATAATACTCGCTACCGTAAGTAATGACATAGGGATAAGCCCCCGGCTGTACTTTCATGTTTTTGTAAGTACCATCCCACTTCTTCTCGATGCTGTCGGCGGCATAGATTACCTCGCCCCAGCGGTTGTAGACCTTTATTTCAAAATCCACGAAATACAACCCAAAGACATCGAGTAAATCATTGTTGCCGTCATTGTTAGGTGTGAAGGCATCGGGGACAAAAATGCGTGGATCGCAGCGGTCGACCACCTGCGTGGTATCGGTCAGCGTACAGCCTTCCTTATTGGTGGCAATCACGCTGTACTGCCCCAGGCTGCTGACAGTGATACGACTGGTAGTGTCGCCGGTTTCCGGCCAGAAATACGTTTGGTTCGAACCACCCCGGCTATCCAAAACGGCAGTGCCGTTTTCGGGGGTACATAGGGGCGATTCGGGGGCCAGCTCTAGCTTGGGCGATGGCAGGAACACCAGCCGCACGGTATCACGCCCGCTGCAACCGGCCAAAGTAGCTGTGACGGTGTAAGTACCTGTGAAGCGGGGATTGATGCTGGCCGTTGTCTGGCCGTTTGACCATTGATAAGTTGCCTCGCTGATCGTTCCAGCTATCAAACGGAAATTTGGGTCGTAGCAGAGCGTAGTGTCCGGCCCGAGGCGGACATTCGGTGCTGCTTTCACGTTAACAATGCGGTCATCGGAGGCCACGCAGCCGTCTCTGGATACGAAATAGGTCACACGTCTTTGTCCCAAAGAAGTATCCGTCGGAGTAAATAATCCCAGCGAATCTACCCCGGGGCCGCGCCAGAAGCCATTGGAAGGCGTTGCGCCCGTGAGTCGCTGTGGTCTCTGGTTAGCGCAGAAATCGAGCGGACTACCCGCTTCCACTTCGGGTTTGGGACTGAATTTTACCAGCACATCGTCGGTGCCATTGCAACCATTTTCGGCGTTAGTGACAGTCAGGGTGTAAGTACCTGCTTCCCTGACCACCAGAGTCCGCGTAGTTGTACCGTTGCTCCACAAGTACTGATTGCCGGCGAAGTCATTGGCCCGGGGTGAAAGCTGAATGGTGTCGCCGATGCATTTGCCGCGATCCGGACCAAGTAGTGCCAGATTATCTTTATCCAAACCTACCTTGATACCCGTCTGTGAGAAGGTGCAACCACCCGCGTCGGATGCCTCGAAGCTGTATGTACCCGCCTGCAAATTGGTCGCCGTCTGGGAAGTACTTACCACCTGACCGGAGGCATTGAGCCAGCGGAAAGTCGTGGGTTGTCCACCCGTAATGTTCAGGCCTATGGAGCCGGAGTCGGGTTGGGCGCAGGCGGCATTTTTCGCTACGGGGCTGATACGTAAAGGATTCGCCGCGGATCGCAATGCGAAGGCTGTATCTGTAGTACAGGCCAGTGGATTGCCACTGACGCGAAGCCGATAGCTTCCCTCGCGGAGTCCGGTAAGCTGCGCCGTGCTGCCGAGCGTGGTGCTGTCGGTACTTAGCCAGGCGTAGTTATACTGCCCCGCTGGGCTTATGGACGTCACCCTGATACTACCATCCGCCGTAGTACAGCCCGTGGGCGGTGTGAGGTCGGCACGCAATCGGGCGCGGGGGCGCGCCACAACCTGAATCGTATCCTCATTGTAGCAGTCGTTACCATTCTTGACCTCCACGAAATACGTCCCGGCTTGCCTGACGGTAATGTCGCGGGTGTTGTCACCCGTGCTCCATTTGAACTCACGCCAGGTCTGGCCGGGGGCAGAAAGTACGATGGTGCTGTCGTTGCAAACAGTCGTATCGGGTCCCAGGGAAAAGGGCGGCGGGCGGCGGATGGTCAGCTCCACGGTGTCGGCGCTGAAGCACACACCCTGCGGGCCGTTGGCAGCGATAGCTACATACTGACCGGTCTGAGTAGCCTCAAATATTTTCTCGCGACCCACAGGGCGGCCGTTGAAGAGCCACACGAACAACTCAGCGTCTACGTTGGCTTCCAGTTGAATGCTGTTGCGGCATTCGTCTTGGTCGGGACCGAGGTCAATGGCTTTGGGCGTCTCGAATATCTCGACATTTTGAAAAAACGTCGTGTCTTTACATTCATTAACCGCTCGCAAACTGACGCGGTAAATACCCGGTTGGTTATACGTGTGCGAAACCTGCGTCTGCTTGCCGTTGACGGGTGCGCTGCCGTCGCCAAAATTCCAGGTGTAGGTATCCTTGATCGGGTCGCAGAGCGGACTGGCCTGGAACTGCGTAGGCGCTCCCGTACAGAAGCCTTCAGCCTCGAAGCCGGGACCGTCGTTCTGTTGGGTAAAGTTCTGCACCAGGCTGGGCAGGCCGAGGTTACTTTTCTTGCCTCCCAGGCTTACGCCTTCCAGCTCGTACTCGATAGCACTGACTGAATTATTCTCTGGTTCGCCGATGACAGCCAGATATTCACTGCCATCTACAGCCATATAAATCCGGCCATCGGAGCCAATCTGCAAGGCTCCGAACTTCTGGTTTCTTGTACTATCTATTAATATTCGTGAATCGGCTATAAGAGTGGAGTCGCCTAGCGTCAAGTCATATTGCACAAGTTTGGAGGCGGTAGTATCCTGTCCCTGAAACGAAACATACATTTTCTCCCCGCTGGGCGAGAACTCGATCCCGTAGGCTTTGGGCGGAGCGGGGCCCAGGTCTATGGTACGTTCGTAGGCCATCTCGCCCGTAGAGTCCGAGAAAGTGAAGATTTCCACGTAGTTGCGCGGTGGGCCGGGAACAATCACCGCCAGACGCCGCTCGCCAGTAGTACTATCGGCAGGGGAGAACTTCATGTACCCCTCGCCCTTTTCCTTGGTATCATGGGCCATACCCAGATCGAAGCTTTTTTCCTCCGTCAGACCACCTGCCGTGGCGTGATATACGCGGAAGGTATTGTTGCCAAAATCGTGGGATACGACCCAATAGGTACTGTCACGGTCGTTACGGACGGAGGCGATACGCTCTGTGGTAGTACGCTCAAGTACCGTGTTTTGCTCCACGATAGCTCCTTTGCCATTTTCCCGGCGCATATCCACCACACTTATGGTGAGGGCCTTGGTAGAATCGTTGATGTCGGTAGTTGTGAAAATATTGTACAGATACTCACAACCCTTACAGGTCGGCTGCGGCACGATCAGGGCCGACTGGGTGGAGTTCTTGCTGCCCTGCAGCGGCTTGCAGGAGTCGGCCAGGCATTTCATTTCAGCGCCGTCTTTATCATAGACTTTTATCCCGTCGGTGTAAAAGAGTAGTTCACCCTTCGAGTTGGCGATGGAAGAAGTTCCTTCCGGAGTAGACAACGAGCCGTCGGTGATGGCGGTAGGGGTGCCGTTCGCAAAATCAAGTCCGGCGTTTGCGCCGAAAAACCACTTGGCTCCCTGTTGTTGTGAGGGTTCCAGGCATATCTTGACGTTAACCCGGTCCTGAATCTTGCAACCGTTGGGTAAAATCACCTCCACCGAATAACAGCCCGAGCTGTCGATTTCCAAAGCCTGGGTTGTGTCGCCCTTGGGGTACCAGATGTACTTCGCACCCGCCGGACCCTGGCCCCCTGCATAAGGATCAAGGGTAATCGTCTGGCCGGGGCAGATCGTCGTGTCGGTTTTCCATTGGTTAAAAGAAGGGGGTAGTTGGCCGACATCGATTGTCTGGCTCACACTATCAACCTTGCCACCTGCCAGCGTACGCACCAACGTTACGGTATAAGTGCCGGGGGCCTGATAGGCGTGGCCAGTGTTGCGGGTAGTGGCGGTGTTGTCATCACTGGCCCCATCGCCAAAGTTCCACTGCCACGCCACCGAAGTTTGGAGCGTATCACTGAATGTCGTGACGTCATCCTCGCATTCGGGGTTCAGCATGCACTGGTTTTTCACCACGAATGGTGTTTGCGCATGAGCCATACCCGCCAGCAGCAGTAGCCCCGCGCTCAAAATCCAAAAAAATCGCCTATGTCTATTATAAATCAACCTCATCCTTCGTTACTAACTCGCAATCCTGACCGTCTTTTTAGCGGCGGCATTGTTTTAACGAAAAAAAAATCTTTAAATTTCACGCCATTTTTTTTGATAAAAAAGGCCCGGTTTTCCTACTGATTACGCAAAATGCGGCTTATTTGTTGAAATAAGAATTAAATTCCCTTACTTCACCAACTTTTGGACGAATGATTGTGGCAGACGAACTACTATGATGAAGAAACTACTCCTCTTATCCTTTTTGCTCCTCAGTGGCCTGCGGGGCTGGTGTCAGGATCCGCAGTTTTCGCAGTTCTATGCCAATCCATTGTACTTGAATCCCGCCCTGGCGGGAGGGGCACTCGCCCCGCGCTTGACGGTCAACTACCGCAACCAGTGGCCTGCACTGTCGGCCAACTTTGTTACCAGTTCGTTTGGTGTCGACAATTATTTCTCGCGCTTCAATAGTGGCGTCGGGCTCTACGTGCTGATGGACAGCCAGGGACTGGGTAATCTGAAATCCACTGAGGTTGGAGCGCAGTATTCGTATCAACTCCAACTCAACGACGTCACTTCCCTGCGCTTTGGTTTGCAGGGTGCTTACGCTACCCGCACGCTCGACTATTTCGGCCTGACCTTTGGCGATCAGTACAGTAACACGGGCTATAACGGCAATCCTACCCAGGAACCACTGGTGCAGAATGGCATTCCGCAGGTATCTTATGCAGATTTCTCTACGGGTACCATGCTCTATTCCGATTGGTACTGGGCCGGCATTTCCGTGCATCACCTCAACCGCCCCAACCAGTCGTTCGGCGGGTTGGAGTCGGCTCCGCTGCCCATGAAAGTAAGCTTTCAGGGCGGGTTGCGGATCCCGTTCGCGGGCTACACGTACCTGGGCAACGAAATCGACCGTGAAAAAACCATTTCGCCCGCCATCCTGTACAAAAAGCAAGGGAAGTTCGACCAACTGGATGCCGGGCTTTACGTAACCTATTCCCCTTTGGTGCTTGGTGCCTGGTATCGGGGTATTCCAGTTAAAAAGTACGCCGAAAATATCAACAATCACGAGTCACTGATATTTTTGGCAGGCTATCGGCAGGACAAGTTCTCGCTCGGCTATAGCTACGACGCCACTATTTCTACGCTTGGCCTTGGTAGTGGAGGGGCGCACGAAATCTCACTTTCCTACATCTTTGAACCCCTTGAAGGCAAGAAACGCACCAAGCGGAGAAGCAAAGAGTTGTCGTGTCCGAAGTTCTGACTTGAGTTTAAAGTTTATTCAACCCAGTTTTTAGCATGAATACAAAGTACCTCCAACGTAGTTTTGTTTTGCGTTTACTGTTTTCCATTCTCCTTTCCTCCTCCCTTCTTTCCTCCCTAAGTGCAGCTCCCAAGCCAGAATATTACGAACTGAAAATTTATCACGTGCATGGGCCGCAAATGGCCTTGATGGATAATTATTTGCAAAATGCATACCTACCTGCTGCGCACCGGGCGGGGATCAAAAACGTGGGTGTGTTTAAGGCGCTGGACAACGATTCACTGCTGTATGTACTGACGCCTTTTCAGTCACTGGATCAGTTGACCGGGCTTTCGCAGAAACTCAGTAAGGATAAGGCGTACCTTTCAGCGGGGAAAGAGTATATCGACTCACCTTTGAAGGAGCCCGCCTACCAGCGTTTCGAGACGGTTATTCTGGAAGCATTCGATACAATGCCCGTTCACGCCAAGCCTGGGTTGACCGTACCGGTGGGCGAGCGGGTCTATGAACTGCGCGACTACGAAAGTTCTTCCGAGAAGCGTTACCTGAACAAAGTGAGAATGTTCGACGATGGTGGCGAAGTCGAAATCTTCAAAAGATTGGGCTTCAACCCCGTGTTTTTTGCCAAGGTCATTGCAGGAAGCCACATGCCCAATCTTATGTACCTGATTACTTTCTCCGACAAAGCCTCCCGCGATGCGCATTGGAAAGCGTTTGGAGCTGATGCCGAATGGAGCAAACTCAAATCAATGCCTGAGTACCAGGAAAACACCTCGAAGACCGGAGGGAAGTTTGTGCGCCCGACGGCTTATTCGGATATTTAAAAAAAATCATTGTGCTATTAGGGGTTTTGGTAGTTCGGCTTAAAAAAAGTAGCCTAACTCAATAATAACCGGCTACCCCGATCCTCTTTGCCGCTAAATAATCGGATGCCGCTTGAACTCCCTGTCTCGGTCAAACAGATAACGATACGTGATGTGTTTTTTGGCAATTGTGCCACCCAGCATCTTGGCGAAGTTGATCATTTTGGGGTTAAAGTCGCCGATCCAGTTTAGTTCTAAATCGGTATACTGGTATCCGGGCCGCCAGCAGACTTTGGAGTAGGCCAGCGCAATGGCGGACTCGACGCCTTTTTTCTGGAATTCAGGGATGACACCGAAAATGACGCCAAAGGCCTTGTGGTTGGTCTTCATCAGCTTGTGGTAGAGAAATTTTAATTTTCCTAACCAGTCAAGCTTGCCATTTACGTGCTTGAATATCTGGTTCAACTCAGGCAGCATAATGAAGAAGGACATGGGTTGGTCTTCGTAGTAGCCGAACCACATCAACTCTTCTTCCAGTATGGGCTTCATGCGCTTCATGAGTCCCCGCGACTGCTCCACGCTCATGTCGCTTGTGCCCTGATGCGCGGCCCAGGCTTTGTTGTAAATGATCCGAAAATCTTCCGCAAATTTTTCCAGTTCACTTTTCTTCACGTGCCGGAAGTCGTAGCCGGGCGTAGCATAAATCTTCTCCGCTCGATGAAACACCGCCGGATGCAACATAGGTCGTACTTCTTCCTCCCGCATGGGCAGGTAATAAGTATACTGCTCGATGTAGTTCTGGAAACCGTAATCCTCGAATAAATTCCGATAGTAAGGCATATGGTAATCCATGCCGTAGGTGGGCTCCTTTTCGTAGCCCTCCACCAACAATCCCCAGTGGCTGTCGCGCTCGCCGAAATTGATGGGCCCCTCCATCGCCTCCATGCCGCGTTGGGCCAGCCAGTCGCGGCAGGCGTCGAAGAGCAGTTTGGCTAGACGGGCGTCGTTGGCGCATTCAAAGAAGCCCATTCCTCCCGTAGGCTGTTCGTTACCTTCATGGACCGTTTTCTGATTGATGAAAGCCGCTACGCGCCCCACAGTCTGTTCACTGTGATCCACCACCAGCCAGCGGATACACTCACCATGCTGAAATAATTTATTTTTCTCAGGGTCGAAGATATCCTCAATATCTGTGTCCAGCGGACGAATCCAATAAGGGTTTTTTCGATAAATCCGCACCGGAAGTTGCAGGAATTCGTTCTGCCGGAACGGGTCATTGCCGACTTCTAGGAGTTTCATTCAGGCCAATTTTGACAGGAACGCCTGCCCGGTGAGTTATGATAGGATGATAGGATAAAGACACCCGCGAAGATAGGGCAAATGCTTGTACTACCAGAGTTGAATAAATACCTAATGCAAATTTCGGCGGCTAATTCCTTATTTTTGCGCTACTCTAAAAAAGTAGTTGATTACTGACAACCGGTACACGGTACTATCGACTCTCCACTTTCAACCTTCCATTAAAAAAAGTGTCGCTCAAAATATACAATACCCTCACCCGCCAGAAAGACCTGTTTACTCCCCTTGCGCCGCCCTATGTGGGCATGTACGTATGCGGACCGACGGTATATAACAATGCTCACCTTGGCAATGTGCGCACGTTCATGACTTTCGATTTGCTGTTTCGGTATCTGACGCATCTGGGTTACAAGGTACGTTATGTCCGTAATATCACTGACGTGGGCCACTTGGTGGGTGACGGTGACGAAGGCGAGGACAAAATCGGACGCATGGCAAAGCTGGAGCAACTGGAACCGATGGAGATCGTGCAACGCTATACCAACGATTTCCACCGGGTCATGGAGGACTTTAATATTCTGCCGCCCAGCATTGAGCCCACCGCTACCGGCCATCTCATTGAGCAGATTGAGGCAGTGCAGGATTTGATTAAAAAAGGCCTGGCCTACGAATCGAACGGCTCGGTTTATTTCGATATAAATGCCTACAACGCGGCGGGCAACGACTACGGAAAGCTATCGGGGCGCATCCTGGAAGATCTGCTGAACGAAACCCGCGAGCTGGACGGCCAGTCCGAAAAGCGTAATCCGTTGGATTTTGCAATTTGGAAAAATGCCTCGCCCGAACACCTCATGCAGTGGAACTCGCCCTGGGGACGCGGCTTTCCCGGCTGGCACCTCGAATGTACCTGCATGAGTGCCAAGTACCTGGGCAATCAATTTGACATCCATGGCGGCGGCATGGACCTGAAATTTCCGCACCATGAATGCGAAATCGCGCAGGGCAAGGGCCTCACCGGCACCGATCCCGTCCGCTACTGGATGCACACGAATATGCTGACGGTCAACGGCCAGAAAATGTCGAAATCACTCGGTAATTCGTTTTTGCCGGCTCAATTGTTCAGCGGGGATCATGAACTTTTAGAGCAAGCGTACAGCCCCATGACGGTGCGGTTTTTCATGTTGCAAAGCCAGTATAGAAGTACCCTGGACTTCTCGAATGACGCCCTGAAAGCCGCCCAGAAAGGTTTTAAAAGACTGGCTAATGGCCTGCGCGTTTTGAAATCTTTGGAATACGTAGCCGAAGAAGGGGTAGTTTCGGATGAGAAAAAACGCGAAGACATCGAGAAGTCTCTTCAAGGTTTTTACGATGGCATGAATGATGACCTGAATACTTCTGTAGCCATCGCGCATCTTTTCAATTTGTTGAAGTACGTCAACATGCTGTACATGAATCAGTTGAAAGCAGCAGCTTTGGGCGAGGATTTATTTGCTAAACTGAAAGAAAACTTCATTATTTTCTTTGAGGATGTCCTCGGCTTACAGGAAGAACCCGCTGAAGGTACCGCCGTATTGACGGGGATGCTGAACCTGTACCGCGAATACAAAGCCGCGCAACAGTACGACAAGGTAGATGAAGTGCGTTCTTACTTCAAAAATCAGGGCCTGGTGATTCGGGACATGAAGCACCGGATCGACTGGGCTTACGAGGAGTAAATTGTTTCATTGTGATCTAACGATTGTATAAAAAAATATTCTGTCAATGAAAGTAAGGTATCGTTTTCCGATTCGCTCCTTTATCCTCTTTTTTAGCATTGTTGCAATTGGGTATTCCTGCAACACCAAGGACTCCTCCGAGCAAACCACCACGCAAACCGTCCAAATGGTACCTGCCCCAACCTTCAACGCCGACTCGGCTTACGCCTTCGTGGAACGACAGGTGGCCTTCGGGCCTCGGGTGCCCAACACAAAGGCGCACGTAGCAACGGGGGATTATCTGGTAAAAACTCTGGAGCAATACGGCTTTGCAGTGACGGAGCAGAAATTCACAGCCACGACCTACGACGGCCAGAAACTCGCCGCCCGTAATATTATCGGGAGTTACCAGCCACAGGCCTCCAAGCGCATCATGCTGGCATCGCACTGGGATTCAAGACCATATTCTGATCAGGACTCTACCCGAAAAACGCTGCCCGTCATGGGAGCCAACGATGGCGGTAGCGGCGTGGGTATTCTGCTTGAAATAGCACGAGTGTTGCACGTAACTCAAAACAAACCCGACTTGGGCGTGGACATCGTTTTCTTTGATGTGGAAGACTGGGGTACTTCCGGCCAGATTCAGGGCGACCCGTATTCTGGCTTTGCGCTGGGGTCACAACACTGGGCCGCCAACAAACATATTCCCGGCTATTCGGCATACTTCGGTATCTTACTGGACATGGTAGGGGCCAAAGGGGCCACTTTCCTGAAGGAGGGATTCTCTACCCAACGTGCCAATGAAGTAGTGCGAACCGTTTGGAATACGGCCAGTCAACTCGGATATAGTAATTATTTTATCGACCAGCAGGGGCCATCTATCACCGACGACCATCTTCCGGTCAACGATGTTGCCAAAATCCCCATGATCGATATAATTCATACACGAATGAACGATCCAAACCGTACTTTCTTTGACGACTGGCATACGACGGGTGACGATATGAAAAATATTGACCCAAATACCCTGAAAGCCGTGGGGCAAACCCTGCTTCAGGTACTTTATAATGAAGGGCAACCTGCTATTTGAGTGATGAGTTATGAATGATAAGTTGAGAGTTTTCAAACGCAGACTTCTGTGCTTCGCGCTGCTGGGATTGATGGCGGGTTGCTCATCGGCGCCAGAAAGACTGGGGCAGTTGGATTTGGTAAAGTGGCGGCAGGATCGGAGTGCGTGTAATGGTATCCGTCCGACACTGGTGAAGGGTTTCAAAATCGAACAGGCAAACCTGATGGGGAAGTTTGCCGACGAGGTCGGAGAGATGCTGGGCAAGCCGGACATTCACCAGCTAGGGTCTCGGAATCAGAAATTTTACGTGTACTTTTTGGAGAAAGGGTCACAGTGCGAAGATATCACTAAAAGTTCTACGGCGTTAAAAGTGATCCTCAGGTTCAATGCCGTTGGCCTGCTCTCAGAGATCACCTATCAGAATGATTTGCCGGATTAATTTGTTGGTTAGTTTGCTGCGCGATTTTCAGAAATATCACCTTGATAATTGAATCATGACTTACAAAGTAAGCATCATCCATCCCAAAGCCGCCGCTCTTCTACACGATTTGGCTGAACTTGGGTTGATTTCTATTCAGGAAGAGAAAAAAGGTTTTCTGGAACCAGGGAAGCATACCTCAGGAACGGCCCTGGGAGCCAAGGACGAAGCTGAAAAGTCAGAAATCGCGCGTGATAAGGAATTTAATTTTGATGACCTTCCTCCGATAACCAAATCATTGGCAGGCTCCCTTAAAGCACCTGATGACTTTGATTACAAAAAATTCAAATCAGATCGGTTGGCTAGTAAGTATCTTTAAATGGAGAAGGTACTTATTGATACGGATGTAGTGATCGACTATCTAACTGAGAGGGTGCCTTTTGACAAATTTGCTATAAGAATATTTGCACTTTGTGAGACCAAAGTCATAGAAGGCCATTTGACCCCGGTAATTGTTGCGAACGCACATTATATACTAAGACGGAAGAACAGCCGCGACGTAGTAGTCGAAAAGTTGAAACAATTGCTTTCTATAGTAGAAATCTTAGAAATGAGCCGGATGACTGTCTTGGACGCGCTCAACTCGGATTTTACTGATTTTGAGGATTCACTGCAATATTTTGCTGCCGTCCAAAGTAAGAAGATCGGTATCATCCTGACTAGGAATGTGAAAGACTACAGAAAGAGCAAGATCCGGGTAATGACTCCCGAGGCGTATCTTGAGGCAAGAAACGACAGCCTCAATTAAAAGTCTCTATACAAAAAACTTCTTCCGCCCGATCATTTCTTCAACTACCTCAGGCACCAGATAGCGAATGGAACGCCCGTTTCGTAAACTTTCCCGAATGAAAGTCGCCGAAATATCCAGCAAAGGTGCAGCCACGAAGGTGACACGCGGATGGTTGCCAAAATTATGAGGCGCCGCATTAGGCCGTGGATACACGTACAGTCCTACGTATTCAAGAATTTTCTCGTAGTTCTTCCAATTAGGGAATTGAGCTAGGTTATCCTCTCCCATAATGAGTCGAAACTCATGCTGAGGGTACTTTTCCAGCAGCCGGATGAGCGTGTCGATGGTATAGCTGGGCCGGGTGAGGTGAAACTCAAAATCGGTGGCTTTCAGTCGGGCGTTATCGGCGATGGCTCGTTCAACCATATCAAAACGGTCGAATTCGTGCAGCAGGCTTTTATTTTTCTTGAAGGGGTTCTGCGGGCTCACAACGAACCAGACTTGTTCAAGATCCGTGGCGGTGGCCATTGTGTTGGCAATGATGAGATGGCCAACGTGTATGGGATTGAAGGAACCGAAAAATAACCCGATTTTCATTGTGTGAATGCTTCTACCAATCGCTCCGCTTTGCGAAGGGTTGCTTCCAGGTCATCGTTGACAAGTACTTCGTCGAATTCTTTCTCAAAACTCGATTCGTAACGTACTTTGGCCATTCTTACGGCCATGGTCGCCTCGGTTTCAGTACCCCGAAAGTTAAGTCGGCGTTTGATTTCTTCTTCGGAAGAGACTTTAACAAATACGGCCATAGCGCGATCGCCGTAGGCTTCTTTGAGTTTCAAGCCGCCCTTTACATCCACATCGAACAGCACGTGTTTGCCTTCGTCCCACAGGCGCTCAATTTCTGCTTTGAGCGTACCGTAATAATTCCCTGCATACACCTCCTCCCATTCGGCAAATCCTTTTGCCGCAATTTTCTCGCGAAATTCGGTGATCGACAGAAAATAGTAGTCACGACCATCTACTTCGTAGTCGCGCCGTGGGCGAGTACAGGCAGAAACGGAAAAGGCAAGTCGTTGGGGAAATGTATCGAGAAGGTGCCGGACTATAGTGGTTTTACCTGAGCCGGAGGGTGCGGAAAAAATGAGGAGCTTTCCTTCCACCTTCTTTTAGTTATTGAGTTGAGCTTTGATGGCGGCCACCAGTTTTTCGGGGCAGGGGCGGCGCTCTACTTTGTTATGGAGAGATTCTTTGATGCATTTTTCGAGGTGGTACGTCTTGATGCAAGGCATGCATTTGTCCATATTCAGACGGAAATGCTCCTTGTCTTCGGCGTTAGCCTCACCATCCAGGATCATTTGGATCATTTTCATGCACTCGGCATGATTCTCGCACTCTTGCTTGATGGGCTGCGCCTGCTTGACCTCAGTCATTTTAGATGATACATTCATCGCGGAATCGGGTAATCGTAAAACCAGTAGTAGTGATACAGTTGCTCCTATAACCGAAAGCCCCGCAAAAAAAGTTTCAGTGTTTAAGCATCATACCCCATTGAATCCGCGTAGTCGCGCAATTTTTCTTTCAAAAGATTGCGGGCGCGGTGCAGTCGCGAGCGTACTGTGCCGATAGGTATGTCCAGAATTTTGGCCATTTCTTCGTATGTAAAGCCCTCGATGTCGCAAAGGATGATAACCGTACGAAAATCTACGGGCAGCGCATTGAGTGCATTGGCCACCTCGTCGCCAATCATGTCCTGCACCGAATCCGTGCGCAGATCCACCGTATGCGAAGCATCAGCGTCCTCCGAATTGTAGGTAGTCTCTACCTCTTGATAGTCAACCTTGGCAGGCTGCTTGCTTTTCTTCCGGTAGTCGTTTATGAAGCTGTTTTTCAGGATGCGAAACAGCCAGGCTTTTGCGTTGGTACCTTGCTCAAAGGAGGTGATAAACCGAAAAGCTTTCAAATAAGTATCCTGCACCAGGTCGTTGGCATCGTCTTCGTCGGTGGTAAGCCGGTAGGCGAAGTTGTACATCGAGTCTATGTGCGGCATGAATTCACGATTGAAGATATCGTGCTTCTGCGTGTCCGTGTAAACTTTCTTTTTAGGTGCTTCTGACATGATAGCTGGCATAGGGATGCACAATTTACGAATTTTAGAAATAGAGCCAAACGCAGCCCGTTAATGCTTGACGAACGGTCTCTGGAATCAATCAGTAGCAGTTTATCATGATGTAGCTGGGAAGGTGGTTAAAGCTACCAACCCGGAAAGCGGGAAATGGTTTATTGATAAATGGCAGACTGGAAATATTAAGATATATCAAAATTCGCGCCAGCTGCAAAAAATACGGCCAAAATGTCAGCGGATGAAGCAGGCTATCGCTTTGAAAAGAGCTGAATAATCACAATGAACAGGGTGGTGAAGGCGACGCTTGCTACAATCCGCAGCAATGTATAACCAAGCATGCCGAAATGGCTCATCTCGATAAAAAACAGCGTGGCGTGGTGAATCACTACCAGCGGCAGCAAATAGGTCAGAAACGTGCCAATTCCCAATTCGCTCAGAGTAATTTCCACACGGTCGGTTGCACCCTTGGTTTCCAGCTGAATATCGACCCAGAAAGGTTTCAGGTAGGCCACCAGCAATGTGGCGGCGGCGTGCAGGCCAAGAGTATTGTAGAAAACATCCACCACTAAGCCCGTCAGAAACCCCAAAATGAGCAAAAATGTGCGGTTTACTTCAGCCGGCAGTAGCAGGATGGCGCCAATGTAAACAAAGCAAAAGGCGTAGTTGAATAGCACGATATTGCGCGTAATGAGGATTTGCAAAAGCACATAAAATGCAAACCACAAAGAATATCGTATGATTTCACCCAGGCTCATCGGCGTTCTTCTTCTAATGGTTGCTGCAACTTATCCTGTTCGAGCTTGAGGCGGTTCAGGACTACGTATACGTAAGACAGGTTACTGAAATCGGTTGCCACATTAAGATCGATGTCGTAAAAGGTTTGGTCCGGTCTGTTCCTGACGCTCCTGACCGTACCCACCATAATGCCCGGCGGAAAGACGGAGTTGAAGTTGGAGGTAACTGCCGAGTCGCCCTTGATAACCTTCTTATAGCGCGATACATCCATCATTGAAACCACCGTCGGGTCTTTGCTCTGCCATCGTACTGGACCGATCTCGTCGCTGCGCACCAAGCGCGAAGACACCATGAACTGTGAATGCAAAATAGATGTCACGACCGAGAAATGCTCAGAACAGGAGCGTACTTTCCCCACCACGCCAGTAGCCGAAATAACACCCATACCTGGCTCGATGCCATCGCGGGTTCCTTTGTCGATCGTGATGTAGTTGTTGGCCCGGCTGGTTTCGACCATGATGGCTTTCCCTACGACGAACTCAAAACGGTTGGCAAACAGAGAGTCAGGATTATAATCACTGGGAGCGTCCATCGGACTTCGCTCCTGAAGCCGTGCCACCAGGGCATTGAGCTTTACGTTCTCCTGGGCCAGATTTTCGTTGATGTCGCGCAGACGGGTATATTCCCGGATGGAGCTGGATACCGTCAAAAGTCTGGCCACGTAGTAGTTCGAGGTGTTGAAGTACGTAGCCCCCCAATAGGAATTGCTCTGGACGAGCAGCCAAAAACTGAACACTTCCAGAAGGACAAAGAAAATAAAGTTGCGGTTCCGGGAGAAGAACTCGACGAGTTGCAGCATGAGCCGGGAAAAAGCTTGGCAGCCGAAAAATTATATCTAGGTAATTAGTACCGGCTTGTAGAGTTCGAGATTTTTCAGCACATCGCCCGTACCGATGACCACGGCCCGCAATGGCTCGTCTGCCACGTGAATGGGTAGTTTGGTCTTAGCCGCCAGGCGCCGGTCCAAACCGTGTAACAGAGCCCCTCCGCCAGTCAGGTGGATGCCGTTCCGGTAAATATCTGCTGATAATTCGGGCGGCGAGATTTCAAGGGCTTTCATTACGGCTTCTTCAATCTTGGAAATAGACTTGTCGAGCGCGTAAGCAATCTCACTATACGTTACTTTAATCTCCTTGGGAATGCCGGTCATCAGGTCGCGGCCCCGGATCTGGTAATCCTCGGGTGGTGCGTCCAGTTCAGGAAGGGCTGAGCCGATGGCGATTTTTATCATCTCGGCCGAACGCTCCCCGATAAGCAGATTATGCTCGCGGCGCATGTAGTCCACGATGTCGCGGGTGAATACGTCTCCGGCGATGCGAACCGACTGTTCACAAACAATACCAGAAAGGGCGATCACGGCGATTTCGGTAGTACCCCCGCCGATGTCCACGATCATTACACCGTTGGGCTGGGTGATATCGATGCCAATGCCAATGGCTGCGGCAATCGGCTCATGTACCATATATACTTCCTTGGCCCCGGCATGTTCGGCAGAATCTTTCACCGCGCGCTTTTCCACTTCGGTAATGCCCGACGGAATGCAAATCACCATGCGGTGAGAAGGAGTGAAAAAGCTGCGGCCAGAGTCAATCATTTTGATCATGCCCCGGATCATCATCTCTGCCGCCGTAAAGTCAGCGATCACGCCGTCTTTGAGCGGCCTTATTGTCTTGATGTTCTCGTTTGTCTTTTCATGCATCTGCATGGCCGTATGACCAATCGCCAGCACTTTTCCCGTCGCCTTATCGATCGCAATGATCGAAGGCTCATCCACTACCACTTCATCTTTGCTGATTATTAGAGTATTGGCCGTACCCAAATCTATCGCAATATCACTCGTCAAAAAGTCAAACAATCCCATGTTTTGTCCGTAAAAGATCAGCTTTTGGTTAGAAGTCCGCAAAATTAGTGATTATTACCCACAAACAAAGGTCTTTGTATAAATAACCCAAGTGCCTAATTTTCAGGTGGGAGGTACTTGGCAAATGCCCCTCATATCTACTTTTTTGCAAAAACGATTACCTTTACGACCTATGGGAATCAGATCATGGCTAAGCCGCCCGCTGGCGCACCACATCGTAAAAAAACAACGCCGCTGGATGGCAAATGGCCCGGCCGTACAGGCCGCTTGGCGGGAAAAGTTGGTAACAAAGGCCACCGGTACGCGCTTCGGCAAGGACCATGCCTTTCAGAAAGTAAAAACGTACGATGAGTTCAAAGACGCCGTTCCCATTCGGGACTATGAAGATTTAAAGCCTTACGTGGAGCATATCCTGCATGGCGAACAAAACGTACTTTGGCCAGGCCAACCCGCGTACTTTGCCAAAACCTCCGGTACTACTTCGGGGGTCAAGTACATTCCCATTACCTCCGATTCGCTGCCCAACCACATCAATTCTGCCCGTGACGCACTGCTCAACTACGTCCACGAGACGGGTAGAGCGGAGTTTCTGGACAAGAAACTAATTTTTCTTTCCGGAAGTCCCGAGCTGGAAAAGAAAGCGGGTATCAACATAGGACGGCTGTCGGGTATCGCGAATCACCACGTTCCAGGCTACCTGCGTACCAACCAGCTTCCGAGTTATGAAACCAACTGTATTGAAGATTGGGAGACGAAGCTGGAGCGAATCATCGACGAAACCATCGATCAGCGCATGTCGCTCATTTCGGGTATTCCGCCTTGGGTTCAGATGTACTTTGATCGCATCCGCGCCCGCACGGGCAAAGAAATCAAGGATGTATTTCCTGATTTTTCGCTGTTCGTTTACGGCGGTGTGAACTTTGAACCCTACCGGGCCAAACTATACGAATCCATCGGCAAGCGCATCGATTCGGTCGAGACCTATCCGGCGTCCGAAGGCTTTATCGCCTATCAGGACACTCAAACAGAGGAAGGTTTGCTGCTCCTGCTTGACTCGGGCATTTTCTTTGAGTTCATTCCCGTCGAAAATTTTTTTGATGAAAAACCCAAGCGGCTTTCTATCGCCGAGGTGGAGGTAGGTAAAAACTACGCGGTCATCATCAACAGTAATGCCGGACTATGGGGGTATTCCTTAGGAGATACGGTGAAGTTCGTGTCTACCAATCCTTACCGGATTCTGGTCACGGGACGCATCAAGCATTTCATTTCGGCTTTTGGTGAGCACGTCATCGGCGAGGAAATAGAAAAAGCGCTGCAATACGCCATGCAGCGACACCCCGAGGTAGAGGTGACCGAATGTACCGTAGCCCCGATGGTCGCGCCCCCTGAGGGCGGGCTGCCCTACCACGAGTGGCTTATCGAATTCGGGATGCCGCCCAACAACATGGCTGGCTTTGCCAGAGATCTGGACAAACGCCTGACAGAGCTGAATGTGTACTACGACGACCTGATTTCAGGTTCTATATTGAAACCTTTGGTAATTACCCCCCTGCCGAAAAACGCTTTCATTAATTACATGCGTTCGCAAGGGAAGCTGGGTGGACAAAACAAAGTACCCAGGCTCTCGAATGATCGCAAGGTTGCGGAAGGGCTTATGTCAGCTTCGAATGAGTGAACGGTGGGTACAGATGGTATCCTTTCAATCACTCTTTCAAAATCAAAATGAATGAGTAAAAAACAAATTGCCTTACTGGGCTCTACGGGTTCCATCGGCACCCAGACGTTGGACGTGATTGCCGCGCATTCCGACGTTTTTTCTGTGACGGTACTCACAGCGCAAAACAACGCCGATCTTTTGATTGAGCAGGCTGCGCAGTTTCGCCCGCAGGTTGTGGTGATCGGGAATGAGACTCTGCGCCCGAAGGTAGCTTCGGCTCTCGCGCCCCTGGGTATCGAGGTATACGCAGGGAAAGAAGCGCTGGCGTCGGTTGCGGAGTCGGACCATGTCGATATAGTATTGACCGCACTGGTTGGTTATTCTGGTCTGTTACCCACCATGCGGGCTATAAAGGCAGGAAAAGACATTGCTTTGGCCAACAAAGAAACGCTCGTCGTAGCAGGCGAATTGATCGCCGATCTTGCCAGGGAAAATAAGGTGGCAATCCTGCCCGTGGACTCGGAACATTCGGCTATCTTCCAATGTCTGGTGGGAGAAGAGCAAAACCCGATCGAGAAAATCATTCTGACCGCTTCGGGTGGTCCGTTCCGGGGCAAAGACCGCACCTTTTTAGCCAATGTCACAAAGGCGCAGGCCCTGAAACACCCCAACTGGACAATGGGGGCCAAGATTACAATCGACTCCGCCACCCTGATGAACAAAGGGCTGGAGGTAATCGAGGCCAAATGGCTTTTTGATCTTACGCCCGGGCAGATTGATGTGGTAGTTCATCCGCAAAGCATCATCCACTCCATGGTGCAGTTTGAGGATGGCAGCATCAAAGCTCAAATGGGGTTGCCCGATATGCGACTGCCGATTCAGTACGCCTTGGGTTATCCGCACCGCTTGCGGGCCGATTTTCCGCGCTTTGATTTTACGCAGTACCCATCGCTGACTTTCGAGAAACCCGATACCGGTACCTTCCGTAATTTATCACTTGCTTTCGAGGCGTTGACGAAAGGGGGCAACCTGCCGTGTGTTATCAATGCCGCAAACGAAGTGGCGGTAGCCGCTTTCCTGAACGACGAAATCGGGTTTCTGGAAATATCGGATGTTATCGAAGGCTGCGCGATGAAAGTTGCTTTCGTAAAAAAACCGGATTATCAGGACTACGTGGCGAGCGATACCGAAGCCCGCCGAGTGGCGGCAGAGCTAGTCCACGCGAGCGTATGAGCCAGATACTATTGCTTAAGTATCTGTCAGTCATTATCTCGTCGGCGCTAAAATTTGTTGCCGGACCACTCACCGCCCTTGCGCTGGGACTAACCTGGTATGAAGCAGCCTTGTGTTCGGCAGCAGGTATGATGGTCAGCGTGTTAACATTTACTTACGTTGGTAAGGGAGTACAAGTGCTCATAAAGCGCTGGCGAAAAACACCAGCAAAACGTTTCAGCAAGTCCAGCCGCCTGGCCGTTCGCATTTGGAAGCGATTTGGAATCATCGGCATCGCCATTCTTACCCCTCTGCTTTTCACGCCCATCGGCGGGACAATTATCGCGGTAGCTTTTCGTGTTCCAAGGCGGGAAATTTTTCTGTGGATGCTGATCAGCGGCCTGTCGGTGGGATCTGCGTTGAGCTTTGCGATATACAAGCTTTATTTCCTGAAAGACTGGCTGGCTGGTTTCTTTTGAGATTAAACCGGGACGCTCCGTGGCGCATAAAACGACCAGGCGACAAAGTTGGTTTGTCTGAACAAGTAAAGTCGGAAAAGTATCGATTTTGCCCTCATTTAACCCTTAACCAGATTTATCGGCTGACGGGCTTTTCAGATCGTTTGGATTTTTTCATAAAATCACCTTGCGAAAAGTATTTTTCGATCAGGCAATACATTAATATAAAAAAATAGCGACTCCCCATTTCCTTGATTTTCAGCTTCGATACGCCATACTTTCGATTCGTCCAGCTATTGGGTACGATGGCGTAGCTATACCCCCGCACAATGGCTTTCAAAGGTAACTCAATGGTGAGGTTAAAGTGGGGTGAAAGAAAAGGCCGGATGCCCTCGATGGTCTCGCGGCGATATAGTTTGAAGGCATTCGTCGTGTCGTTATAGCTGATGCCCATCACTACGCGCACGATGAAGTTGGCAATGCGGTTGATGAATTTCTTGACCTTCGGGTAATCCACTACCTTACCGCCTTTGGACCACCGTGAGCCGAACACGCAGTCGTAGTTACCTTCCAGCATTTTGAAATAGTACTTTATCAGGTCTTCCGGGTCGTCCGACATGTCGGCCATAAATATCGCCACGCAGTCGCCCGTAAAGCGATCCAGGCCATACCGTACCGCGTAGCCAAAGCCATTGGGACCCAGATTGGTAAAGTAAACCAGTTCAGGAATTTCTTCCGAGAGCTCGTCAAGTACCCGCAGTGTTCCGTCTTTGGAATTGTCATTGGTTACGCAGATTTCGTGTGGCACGTGGTACTTTTTCAGAGTGGCGTGCAACGCCCGTAAGGTGTGCGTGATAGATTCCTCTTCGTTATAGGCCGGAATGACGACGCTTAATTTCATGCAGTAAATAACTGGATTTGAATCGGCAAATTTGGGCATTCCAGCGGGAATTTCCTAGATGGATCATTTTTCCGGTTGACTACTTTACCGCTACCTTTGGCCGGAGCAGACCGTAGCACGCCCTTGTTGACAAAATAAATTCCCTGACACTTTATCCAGAGTAATGAAAAGATCACCTTCCTCAGGCAAGAAAGGCCACTCCGAAGACTTTTTTGGCGATTACCGCGATTTCTGGTGGAACGAGAGTTTTTTGAAATTACTGGCTAAAAGACTCCAACTGGATCAACTCCATAGCATGCTGGACGTGGGATGCGGACAATGCCACTGGAGTAAATTGCTGGTAGAGTACCTTGGCACGACGGAGCACGAACCTAGGCGGGTCGCTGGCGTAGACAATGACCGCAAGTGGGCAAAGGGCAGCCCGCAATTACGCCACTACTTCACGGAAAAGGGGGTAAAATTTGAATTGAAAAAAGCCGAGGCAGACGAGCTTCCCTACGATGATGCTACCTTCGACCTCGTGACCTGCCAGACACTGCTGATCCATGTCCCCGATCCGGTAGCGGTAATTGCCGAAATGCAGCGTGTGCTGCGTCCCGGTGGGATTATCCTCTGTGTGGAGCCCAACAATCTGGTACAGAGCCTTACCCGTAGTTCTATTTCCAGCAACGATCCCATCGATCAGGTGCTGGATCATGTCAAGTACGCGCTACTTTTTGAGCGGGGTAAGAAAAAACTTGGCCAGGGCGACAACTCCCTGGGCGACCTGGTGCCAGGGATGTTGGCCCAGGCAGGTTTCGAGAATATCGATGTGCGCCTTTCCGATAAGGCCATAGCCATGTACCCACCCTACGACACCCCGGAGCAACGCGCCACTATGCGGCAGTGGCGGCACGGTGACCGCTGGACATCCGTCGAGTACACCGATTATGATTATTTCAAAGCCCTGGGGCCGGAGTCACTGGAATTTTACGAGAATTACGTTCGCAGGTACGCTCACCTGGGCGAGCGCACCGAACGTTATATCGACGCCAACAAGTACCATTCGGCGGGCGGGGCGATGATGTACGTAGTGTCGGGAACGAAAACCGATGGCTAATGAATGATAGGGCAAGCAATCAAATCATCCAGCTCTTCCATAGTTGATCGACCATCGTTGCTGCACTTACCGACAAATCAGCGGGAAGCAGATGTAGCGGCAGATGGGGCTCGTAGGAAAGTGGGGCGGGGACGGCGGCAAAATCGTTAGTTTTTGGATAAACCAAAGCCAGACTGACTCTGCCCGAACCCGCAGCATACCGCTGACCGTAGGCATAAAGTTGATAGAGATCACTTTGGGCAAGACTGGCAATTTTAGAGCCGTTTTCTTGTACCAATTTCCATTTCGTATCCAGTATCCATATATCGTTGCCCCGGCGCACCACCACATCGGGGCGGAGTCGATGTGCAGGCTCGCCCCGGGCATTATACAGCAGATAATGTGGTGATTCCTGGATACTCACTTCATATTCAGCGGGAAGGTACTTTCTCAAACTTCGGGCGATGTAGTTTTCAAACAAAAACTGAGTCGGGAAGAGCAGTCCCGGCAGTATGTTGTGGCCTCCCCCGACTGCCGGGGCCCGCCCGCCGAGCAGCCATTCGGCCCAGGGCCAAAGCCAGGCGTAGTCGCGGAAAGTCCGGTTTTGGTGTCGGGCCAGCCGTAGGTCTTGCTGCCAATCGAAAGAAGTCGGAACTTCTTCCAAAAAAAACAAATACTGCCGTACCAAACGAGCGTGACTTCCGAAGCGGAGGGTTTGTAAACAAGATTTCAGTACCCGATTGGGTGCGTGGTCGCGGGTTCTCTCGGCGAAGGTGACGGGAAGCCGCTCGGGATGCGTCGCCAGGGCCAAAGGGTTGTCTTGAAGCCTTAATTTCCCTCTCACGAAGGGCTGCTCTGTTTCCAGGTTCTGGTAGTCAGTCTGAAGTCCGCGGTGCAGTACTTTGGCGGCTCGTTGCAGAAAAAGTGCCGCCAAAGCATCGGGCAGCGGGAAGCGGGCCAGTTGACCAAGCCGGGCTTCGGGCATGGGTAGTAGTTTCAATTCGGGCACGCTCAGCAGCATTCGCAGCAGGGCAAGCCGGGCCGCGGCAATTGACTCCGGCGAAAAATCGGAAGCAATTTTGGGTAAAACTTCGATACCCACCGAGCCGGCAGCTTGCAGCAGACCGACATACGGCCCCATCCGTAAACTTGCACGACCTCGTTGTACGGAATA
The DNA here is from genome assembly GCF_014651615.1 of Persicitalea jodogahamensis. GTDB lineage: Bacteria > Bacteroidota > Bacteroidia > Cytophagales > Spirosomataceae > Persicitalea > Persicitalea jodogahamensis. The sequence continues at coordinate 464,354 of NZ_BMXF01000002.1, forward strand.
GCGCAACACGGGTTCGGCGTCGTCGCGCAGGGCAAAGGCTTTCAAAGCCAGAAATACGGCTTCGGGCAGTACCAGGTCCGCCGGGCTGGCACTTGGCCCGTAGGTGAGGGTCGAGTTTTCGGTGGCGAGGTGGAGCAATGGCAGAAAAATTATTTATAGGAAAGGCTATATGAGAATTTGCCCGTAGTCAATTAAGACGAGCGAGGCTGATACCGGGTAAGCTTACCTTTAAAAAACGCAGCGACTGGATTTTCCAGGTACTTGTACACGAGCCAGGAAACCAACGCAATAAATAAGAAATAGCCTGTCCACCCTAGCCACTTATACAAAAAACTGAAAAGCCCGAGATGCAACAGGTAAAAGGCATACGATGATTTCCCCAGCTCCTGCATGACGGTGGAGGCTAGCAATTTCTTCAGCGGCGAATCTTCGATGATCAACCCGGTCATAAGTGTGGCAAAAGAAATAGGCATCACGAAGTGACTCCAGAACAAGGAATTATTCCAGGAATCACGGTCGGCCAGGTACGCTGAAGTCATCATGAATAGTACTGTTCCGTATAAAATCAATCCGGTGTAAGTCAGCGCGGGGAATGTAAAAGTTGGAACTCGTTCTTTCCTGAAGCAAAGGAACAATCCAAAGCCCGAGAAGAAATCCCAGCAATGTCCCCAGAAAGTGTAGTGAACCAAAAAGGGAATGTTTTCTAAAAAGCGTCCCGTATCTGCGCCCCATAAATACAAAAAGTACCCCATAGCAGCGATGAGGCAAAGGGTGATAAAAAACCAATGGAAACGGCGGTGAAGAAGCAGGATGGCGGGTAGTAAGAGATAAAAGATCTCTTCCACCGTAAGCGACCAGGTTTGCGCTACACCCGAAAATTTGTGCTGATCGGAGAAACCTTTGAGAAGAGTAATATTGAGTATATACTCTTTGAAGGGCTGTTCGTATTCTAGGCGTCCCAAAAAGTATAAAGCCAGAAAAGTACCTGTCACTACTAAAAACAGGAGAGGAAATATACGGACGATCCTTCGCCTGAAATAGTCAGAAAGTCCTTGCCAAGACGAGAGTCGGGTATCGTAGTAGCGGTAACTCAACAAAAAACCGCTCAACACAAAAAACAACGAAACCCCCGTGTAGCCTTGCTGAGCCAGCCCGAAAAGAAAACTGCCCTTTAAAAAAGGATTGAAATGATGAATAAACACAAGCCAGGCCGCCACAGCGCGAAGTCCGGTCAGAGCGGGGATGTATTCTCTCAGTCCCAGCACTCCATAATCAGTAAATCCCCGTTCTTTGCCATGATGCGCACAAAACCATCGACATCGGCTTCATTGCTGTTGCCCGAGCGGTAGCCCAGCGAAAGTACCTCGTCGTTCAGGTTGTACTTCAAACCACTCGTAACGATCCCGCTCACCTCGCCGACAGGGATAAGCGAAAGGGGAGTGCCGGCGGTGTACCACTTCTCAAAAGTACCCACGAGCGGGAAAATCTTGGAGTGGTCGTCGTACATCACCAGTTGGATGGCGGATTTATAGCGAACCAGGTTGGTGATGTTGGTGATGGCGTGGTCGGCGCGGCGGCCCGTGGCCCACACAATATTGGCCGCCGGAAAGCCGCGTTTGATCAGAAAGTCGATGGCTTTTTCGAGGTCGGTTTTGTTCTGGTCGGGCGTGGGGACGATTTCCAGTGGATGCTGCCGCGCGCGGATTGCGTCGAAGTTGTGCTCCTGGTCGAAGTCACCGAGCCAGGCATCTACTTTAATTTCGCGGTCAAGTACCCGGTAAATAGCGTGGTCAAGTACCACCACAAACGGACTCCATTCCAGCAGTTGGCCCAGCATTTCGTCGCTGCACGCCTCGCCGTTGGCAATGATGAGGGCGGGTTCCTGTTTCTCACGGACGATGTGGTGCGAACTCACGGCTGCAATTCGGTTTTGGCGCGGTTCCAGTACTCGTCCATTTCGGGCAGCGACATTTCGGCCAGCGACTTGCCATCGGCCTTGGCGTGCTCTTCCATGAACTGGAAGCGTTTGATGAACTTCTTATTCGTGCGTTCCAGGGCAGTTTCGGGATTAAGGTCCACAAAGCGGGCGTAGTTGACGAGTGAGAACAACAGATCGCCGAATTCGGCCTCGGCCTCCTTCGTATCCAGCACGGCATCGGTATCGGCGTTGAAATGCGCCTTGAATTCCTGCATCTCTTCCTGCACTTTTTCCCAAACCTGACTTTTCTCGTCCCAGTCGAAGCCGGCTCCCCGCGCTTTTTCCTGAATCCGCATGGCTTTCACCAGCGCGGGAAGTGATTGCGGCACCCCCGACAGCACCGAGCGGTTACCCTCTTTGAGTTTGAGTTGTTCCCAGTTCTGCTTCACTTTCTCTTCGGTGTCGGCCACAACGGTGTTGCCTTCGGCGTCGCCGTAAATGTGCGGATGGCGTGAAATCAGTTTCTCACAAATCCCGTTCAGCACATCGGCAACATCAAAGGCTCCGGTTTCTGAACCGATCTTGGCATAAAAAACCATGTGCAGCATCAAATCACCGAGTTCTTTTTTGATTTCGGGCAGATCGTTTTCCAGGATCGCGTCCGACAGCTCGTATGTTTCCTCGATGGTCAGGTGGCGCAGGCTCTCCAGCGTCTGCTTGCGATCCCACGGGCACTTTTCCCGCAGATCATCCATAATGGTAAGGAGGCGATCGAAGGCGGCAAGTTGGGTTTGGCGGTTGTTCAATGGAAAGTTGATTTTTCGGTGAAGGTACTTTGTGAAACTCTGTGCAAACTTAGTGAAACTGCGGCGCACCGGACGGACCGCCCTGTAATCAATACAACGTAATCAAACAAGCCGATTGCCGGCTGGCGATTGCTGATCGCCCTTTTCTCGCCAAAGTACCTCGTACTCCAAAAGTAGCGTCCAGCAATGTGCCTCGCAAGTCCAGTTCATATGGAAAATCTTGTGAGATGCCATTTTGTACAACTCCGGAGATTCGTAAGCCGTCAGTAATCCGGCAATGAAGAAACGGAAGCCGTCGAAATCTTTTTCGGTGAACTTCTCCACCGCAATCCGGGGCGGCGCTTGTCCCAGTCGCAGCAGCGAAGTTGCCAGCAATAGCCGGTTCATGGGGTGGATTTCGGTGCGTAGCGATTCCTCTGCATCCCTGACGAGTTTCGCTTTGACAGGCCATAATGCGGCTGGATCAAAAGCCGATATCAGTCGTGCTATGTGATATATGATAAGGGTAGTGCTCGGGTATTGATGGGCACAGCGAAATGGTTCGACGCGGTAACGGTCGGTTTCAACAACCGAGCGAATATAAAGCAGGCTGTGGGCGTCGTGTTGGTTGAGGGGCAATTTGTAGTAAAACAGGCAGTACAGAATATTGCTCAGCACACAGGCGTCGAATTCTACGTACATATTTTTTCCGAACCATGTCGAGTACGCCTTTAGTCTAAGGTACTGGGGGTAGGTGTTTTTGATCCACTGCTTGCTACCGTTGGCGTGTTGGGCGAGTTTGTCTTTGAGCCAACGCAAATCTTCCGGTCCGGGATCGGTGGTCAGGTAGACAAACGCCGTGTCGTCCACGTCGTCGGGAATGCGAAAATGTTCGAAATGGCGGAAGAGGTATCCATTCGGAAAGTGGCGGGAGGGCTTTGTCTTCCAGAAATTATAGGTCTTCAGGCCGTCCTTGTTCTGGAAGTCGGGGTAGTTTTTTTTGATTTTGGACAAAATCAGATCCACTTGCTTTTGTTCTTCAGGTAAAAGCTTGTCGCGGAGCGACTTCAGGGTGAAGCCAATGATAGCCGAGAAAAAAATTGTGGTGTCGGGACGCGCGTAACCGATGGAGGCATTACGGCGGTAAGCCGGGAATAGTCCCGCTGGGAAGTACTTTGTATCCGGCGACTGCAACGAGGTGATTTTTTTCAGGAAATAAGGCACTGTTGAATCAATTTCCTTATTCATATTTTTATAAATATCTGAAATAAAACCAGTTACAAAGTTGTGTCGAACTTAGTAACCTAGCGGGTGCAAAATTGGCATAATACTTGATACCCACTTTATTACCCATTCGATATAACTTTAAAAATCACTACTGCAATGAAACGTCTACTACCTATCGTATTGCTATGCCTGATTTCGGGCGGGGCCATGGCCCAACTGCGCACCTTCATTCTATCCAACATCGACCACCGCGGTTTCGTCAGCCTCTCGGCGGGTTATAGCCTGCCGGGCTGCAACACGCCTTTCGGCAAAAATACGGAACATATCATGGGAAGCGGCCAGTTTGCGCAGACCTCAGTAGGGTATCGTTTCGGCCGCCGCCTGGGTGGGGTTGTCAGTTATTCGTACGGCACCAACACCATTCTGAAGGATGCGCTGCTGAACTCAATCGGCAATAACGTCGATCCCGCCGACTGGGACAGCCATGCTACTAACTGTACTTTGCAAAGCGTGATGGCCGGACCATTGCTAATGGTACCCGCTGGGCGCTTTCAGTTCGACTTCCAACTCACCGCGGGCCTGGCCCAATCCACCAGTTCTCACATCGAACTGAATTCCCGGGGGCGGGACGAACCCGTCTCCTATAAAACTCCATCCCAAAGTACCCATGCTTTTGCGGCCGGAGCCGGGGCCACAGCCCGTTTCAAGCTAAACCGCTGGCTGGGTATTCATTCCTCCCTGCAATACATTGCCGCTAATTTGAAGTACAGCGATCTCCAGCAGGAAATCCGCCTCGGCAGCCAACGCTCCGTCGAAACCATCAACGCCAGCCAGCCGCTGGGAATGATGAATTGGGGGGGAGGGATTAGCTTCATTTTTTAGAAAGCCGGAAAGTACCAGAATGGCAAAGCAAGCAACTTCCGGTCTGTACAGCTTTTGTTTCAGTTGAAAATTACAACCCGTACTTAGTCTTCACCCGTTTCACAATCGGTCCCAGGGTAATGCCCTGAACCAGAATGGCGAAGATGACGATGCAGTAGGTAATCGACAGAATGATGTCTTTGTCCATGGCCGCCGGAAGGGATAGGGCCAGGGCGATGGAAATGCCGCCCCGCAGGCCGCCCCAGGTCATGATGAGTGGGGTGCGGGGCATGAAGTTGACCGACCGGCGCAGGGCCAGAATGGGAATGTAGACCGAGACGAAGCGCGCAAACAAGGCGATAATGATGCCTAAGACGCCGGCTATCCAGTAGTTGTCAAGGTAGGGGATGATTACGATTTCCAAACCAATGAGCACGAATAGCAGTGCGTTCAGCGATTCATCCACCAATTCCCAGAACTTGTCCAGGTACTCTACCGTCTCGCTCGACATAGCCTCGGAGCGGCCTTTGTTGCCGATGAACAGCCCAGCCACAACTACGGCCAGCGGACCCGAGAAATGCAGACTCGATGCCAGCGCGTAGCCGCCCATGACCAATGCCAGCGACAGCAGCACTTCGGTTTGATAATGGTCGATGGACTTCATCATTTTGTAGGTCACATAACCCAGCACGGCACCCAGAATCAGGCCACCGCCGACTTCCTCTCCGAAGAGTAGTGCTACTTCGCCCGGGGTAACCTCTCCGACCCCCATCGTGGCTACTTCCAGAATGGTAAGAAAAATCACCACGCCCACGCCATCGTTGAACAATGATTCGCCCGTGATGACGATTTCCAGGTTTTTAGGAATTTTGGCTTCTTTCAAGATACCCAACACCGCGATAGGATCGGTGGGCGAAATCAAGGCGCCGAGCAACAGGCAATTGATGAACGGAATGGCAAAACCCACGAAGGGCAACACATAGTAAAAAAGCGCCCCGATCAGGAAAGTGGACATCAGTACACCCAGCGTGGCAAAGCTCAGGATGCTCCATTTTTGCTCACGCATGAGCGCCATATCAGTGTGTAATGCTCCGGCAAACAGCAGAAAACTAAGCATCACTTCCAGCAGGACTTGCGGGAAATCTATTTCGCTTACCAGACCTTTGACGCCGGCCAGCACTACCGGGCTGAATTGCCCGACGATCAGGATGGCGATCGAACTCAGCAGGGCAATGAGCATGAGGCCTATGGTGGTGGGAAGCCTGAGATAGCGGAAATTAACGTAGGCAAAAAGGGCGCAAATAGTGGTGAGTAGGGCAATGACAGTAAACAGATCCATTAACAAACAGAGTTAGATTGTAGGGGTTGGCTTGCTTTCTAGGTATTCAAATATATATCTAATTATCTTTGGCCTCAGTATATTTTTTCTGTTTTCGCCACTATGAATGAGCCTAAGTCACCCTTCCGCACCTCGGTTTTTCTACGCTATGTGCGAGGGTTTGTGTATCATTTGTTCAACCTGGAAGAGGGTAAAGCTGACGAAGAGGAAGTCATCGAAGACATCAAGCGGGGGGTGACCTTCCGGGGTACCAACCTTTGGATTCTGATTTGTGCCATTTTTATCTGCTCCATTGGCCTCAATGTGAACTCGACTGCCGTGGTCATCGGGGCCATGTTGATTTCGCCGCTTATGGGGCCAATCATCGGCGTGGGGCTGGGCGTGGGGATTCTGGACCTGGACCTGATCCGCCGGGCCTTGAAAAACCTGGGCATCGCCGCCGGAATCAGTGTACTTTCCTCCACGGTTTATTTCCTGATTACCCCTCTCGACGACGCGCAGACGGAGATTTTGGCCCGGACTACGCCCACGCTCTGGGATGTGCTGATCGCCCTTTTTGGCGGCTTTGCAGGAATTATCGCCAGCACCCGGCAGGATAAGAGCAACGCCATTCCGGGTGTGGCTATCGCCACGGCCCTGATGCCGCCGCTGTGCACGGCAGGCTACGGTATCGCCACCGGGCAGTGGGCTTTTTTTATTGGTGCATTTTATCTGTTTGCGATCAACTGCGTATTTATCACACTCTCCACGGTACTGATCGTCAAGTACCTGCGCTTTCGGCGTCGCCATTACGTGGATGATGCCACCGACCGCCGGGTACAAATCTGGGTCGGGTTCTTTGTATTGGCTACGGCCATTCCCAGCGTCTTCCTGGCGGCCAATGTCGTGCGGAAGAGTTTTTTCGAGCGCAAGGCCCGCGATTTTGTGGAGGCGGAAATCAATACGCCAACTACCCAAATCATCAATCAGCAACTCCTTTACCGGCCCGATACTTCTAGAATTGTCATTACCTGTATCGGCCAAACGCTGGATAGCAGCCAAATCAGGCAAATAAGCAAACAGCTTCCCAAATATGGTCTGGATAAGACCGAATTAATCGTGCGACAGAACTACAACGAGGTCAACGCGCATATGCTCGATGAATTCAATACCAATCTGCGCACGGGAATTTTGGAGGATCTGTACAAAAAGAACGAGGAACTGGTGCAGAATAAGGACGCCCGCATCGACATGCTCGAAAAAGAAATCGCTCGCTACCGTACCATCAATACCCAATCGGGTGATATTGGTCAGGAAATCAAAGTGCAATACCCCAACATCAATGAGTTCTCGCTCACCATGTCTCCCATCTTCAACTTAAAAACTGCCAAGGCCGATACCGCGTACCTGGCCTATGCCAAATTTGCCAAACGCCCCAGTTCGCGCGAAACCAAGCGCATGGAGGATTGGCTAAAAGTACGGGTGAAATCAAAGGATTTGCGGTTGGTAGTTCAGTAAAAGGAGGAAGGGAGAGAAGGAGGGTGGAGGAAAGTAAAATAGTTTGAGATGCATTACATTTTAACTTCTCGCTCTTTCACAATCGTCAGCACTTCCGGATCCTGCAACCGTTTTGCTAAGCCGAGCGTTTTGGGTACTTCGTAGTGAAAATAGTACTTCATCGTCTGGATTTTGCCTTCGTAAAAATCCGTGTTGCTTTCGCCAGGGCTGTTATCTGATAGAGCATTTTGGGCCACGATTCCTTGTTTTAGCCATTGCCACGCCACCGTCACCAGGCCGAACAACTCCATGTAGAGCGTGGCATCCATCAGAAAACGCTCATAGTCGCCTTGCTGGGCAAAGGGCAAGAGGGTACTGGTGACTTTCTGCAAGCGCTGGATTTCCTCGCCCAGCATCTTAGCGTAAGGTTGTAATGTCTCGTGGGTATTTGCTTCTGTGATGGTTTTGTCTATTTCAGCAAAGAGCAGTCGTGGGGCCTTTCCGCCCTGAATCGTCATTTTGCGACCCAGCAAGTCCTGCGACTGAATACCCGTGGTACCCTCGTAAATGGTGGTGATGCGGATGTCGCGGTACATTTGTTCCAACGGGAAATCTTCCGTGAATCCGTAGCCACCCAGTACCTGCAGACCTTCGTTCACCGAGCGGACGCCCATTTCGGTCGGGAATGTCTTGGCCACGGGCGTGAGCAATTCCAGCAGCAAAGTGTAGTTTTCTTTTTCTTCGCCTTTGCTCACGTGGGCCAGGTCCGATAGGCGGGCACTTTCCAGCAACAGCGATAGCGAGCCTTCTACGATGGCCTTTTGAAATAGTAGCATCCGCTTCACATCCGGGTGGTTGATGATCATCGTCTGCGGCGAGTCGAGTTGGTTTTTCTCGTTGAGGCGGCGACTCTGCGGACGTTCTCTGGCGTATTCCAGCGAGGCGCAGTAGGCTGCCGACGCGATGGCCGCGCCCGTGATCCCCACCGCAATGCGCGCTTCATTCATCATCTGAAACATGTAGCTCAGTCCCCGGTTCGCCTCGCCCAATAACCAGCCGTGGCAGTCGCCCCGGTCCCCCATCGTGAGGTGCATGGCCGGAGTACCACGCTGTCCGAGTTTGTGGTAGATTCCCGTGGAAGTCACGTCATTGTCCACGAAACTACCATCTTCCTCTAATCTGAATTTCGGAACCACAAACAATGAAATGCCCTTCGTACCCTTCGGCGCGCCCTTGATTCGGACCAGCATCAAGTGCACCACATTATCCACCGCATCGAGGTCGCCCGCCGAGATGAAAACCTTCTGGCCCGTGATGCGGTAGCTGCCGTCGGGCTGCGGCTCGGCGGTGGTCGTAATGTCCGACAGCGAACTACCCGCCTGCGGTTCGGTCAGGGCCATGGTACCTTGCCATTGCCCGCCCAACATTTTGGCGACATATGCATCCACCAGGGCCGGCGATCCGAAGGTGGCGATCAGATTGGCCGCACCGGAAGTCAGGCCGGTGTACATCATTCCGTTGTTGGCCGCCATTTGAATAAAATCCACACAGGCACCCACCATTTCAGGGAGTTGCTGTCCGCCTTTACCAAACGGAAAACCCGCCCCAATCAGCCCGCCTTCGCCCACGGCTTTCAGAAAAGGCTTGATTTGCGGATGCACCGTCACCTTGCCATCTTTCAACTCGGGCGGATTGCGATCCACGTCGCGGTAGTGCGGATGCATAAGGGTGTCGGCGATTTGCGTCACCGAGTCCAGCACCAGATCGAAGGTCTCCCGGTCGTGGGCTTCGAAGTAAAGGTACTTTGTCAGCTCAGGGGCATCGTGAACTTCGTAGAGCAAAAAGTCAAGGTTGCGGCGGTCGAAGTATTGGGGCATAGCGGTTCGGGAATAGGTAGTGTAATTGAAAACAGGCGAGTGCTATTCTAACGCTTTCAGTGACTGGCGTTGTTTCACACACTTCCACATATTTTCATGAGGAAGTACCCCAGCAATTTTAGAAGAGCTAATAAATGCGATGAGATCGGTAACTCTAATAATTCGATCTCAGATATTTTTTACTCGTTTTCCATCACCTGTTCAAAATGCAATGCTCCCCAAAACTCAATAGCGTCCAAACGAAAAAAGCCCCAAATCTTTCGATTTGAGGCTTTCAGGCTCCCGAAGCTGGGCTCGAACCAGCGACCCTCTGATTAACAGTCAGATGCTCTAACCAACTGAGCTATTCGGGAGTATATAGCAACGCACTTTGGTGGGTGCGAGAAAATTCAGAACTAAGTAGTTGGCCTTTTTCCTGAATTGTGGGTGCAAATGTAAGTCGTTACCCAAAACCACGCAAGCGTTGTGAAGAGTTTTTTTTAGCCCTGCACTTTTTCAAGTAATAACTCCTTGACTTTCCGCGCGTCGCCCTTCGTAAAATTTTTCATAATGATCTCGGCCCGCATCCGGGGAATCACCCGAATCGTGGAAAAAAAGACACCGGAGTCGATTTCCACGCCGGAAATGTCATTATAAAAAACAAAATTATCGGTGCTGTTGAGGGCCTTGCGTACTTTGAAGGTCACGCCCTTTTCGCCGAAGGTGATTTCATCGGGAAACATGGGGTTCATCAGGCCGCTGGCTCGGAATTTTTCGTTCATGGGGTTGGGGTAGTGCTAGTTTTTGGTGGACAAAGGTACATAAACGACTTTCTTGGTTTCAAAAAATTCTTCCTCAAAATCGTCGTTAAGATCGAAAATCTTTACGCGTCCTTTGTATTCGCTGATTTCATCGGCCAGGTCACCACCTTTCAGGCAGAGAACGCCGTTTTTCAGTTCATGGAAAGAATTGGGACTAATACCGTGCCGGACCCAATCCACGAAAGGTGCCAATCGTGTGACGGCGCGGCTGAGCACGAACTCGTAGTTGGCGCGTTCGACGTACTCGGCGCGCGCTTTTTCGGCTACTACGTTGGGTAGTTTCAGCGCGTCAGTCACCTCCTGAACCACTTTGATTTTCTTGCCGATGCTATCGATCAGGTGAAAGTGTGCCTGTGGAAACAGAATCGCCAGCGGAATACCGGGAAAACCACCGCCCGTCCCGACATCCAGAATCGTGGTACCGGGCCGAAATTGAATGACTTTGGCAATCCCCAGCGAATGCAACACGTGCCGTTCATAGAGCGCATCGATATCTTTACGAGAGATGACATTGATCTGCGCGTTCCAGACTCTATAAAGCTCTTCCAACTGCGCAAATTGTTCTCGTTGCCGCTCGGTCAGGTCGGGGAAGTACTTTAAGATTATTTCCATGTGTATTGCAGCGGTTGAGGGAGGGTGTTTAGTTGTTTAGGGTGTAGATAAGAGAACTTTGCTTGTGAAAGTCCAGCCAGACTTAGGTACTTTACACCGTCATCGCCGCCAGCAAATCGGCCTGGGTGATGATATGAATGGCATTGGTTTCGTCCCTTACAAGCAGTGCTTTGTTTTCGCGGTCGATTAAGGATGATAGCGTGTCTACCGTACTGTTCAGAGCCACAAATTTGAAGGGTTTATCCATTACTTCCGCTACGTTCAGCTTCCGTACTTCAGGCTCCTCGATCAGCCTGTGCAGAATCACGGAGTCTGTCAAACTTCCGACGACTTCGCCCTCGGCATTCACGACGGGAAGCTGCGAAATGCCTTCTTTGTTCAAAATCCTGATAGCTTCCGAAACCGGGGTTTCCGAAGCGACCGTCGTCAGGTGTGCCTGTCCGTTACGGCGATGCACGATGTCGCGGGCGGTGGCGAAGGTTCTTTCCAGGAAGCCATGGTCCTTCATCCAGGTATCGTTGTAGATTTTGCCCAGATAGCGTGTACCATGATCGGGAAGAATGATGACCATTACGTCGTCATCGGTGAGGTGTTGGCGAGCATATTCCAGCGCACCGTGCACCGCCGAGCCGCAGCTCCACCCTACGAAAAGTCCTTCTTCCCGCGCCAGGCGGCGGGTCATTAAGGCGGCGTCTTTGTCCGTGACCTTTACAAAATGATCGATCATCGAGAAGTCCACGTTCTCAGGTAGGATGTCCTCACCGATCCCTTCGGTCAGGTAAGGGAAAACCTCCTTTTCGTCGAACTCACCCGTTTCTTTGTATTTCTTGAAAACTGAGCCGTAAGTATCGATCCCCACGGTTACGATGCCGGCTTTCTGCTCTTTCAGATACTTACTCGTGCCACTGGCCGTGCCGCCCGTACCGACACCCGCGCCAAAATGCGTGATCTTTCCTTCGGTTTGCTGCCAGATTTCCGGTCCGGTAGTTTCGTAATGCGCCATGGCGTTGGCGGGATTGTCGTACTGGTTGGCGTAGAACGAGTTGGGGATTTCCTGGTTCAGGCGGCGGGCCACTGAGTAATAGCTACGGGGATCTTCGGGTGCGACATTGGTAGGGCAGACCACCACCTCGGCCCCCACGGCCCGCAGGATGTCGATTTTCTCCTGCGACTGTTTGTCGGCCATCGTGAAGACGCACTTATAGCCCCGGGCGATGCCCGCCAGTGCCAGACCCATACCCGTGTTACCGCTGGTCCCTTCGATGATGGTGCCACCTGGTTTCAGGGTGCCGTTTTTCTCGGCTTCCTCTACCATCCGAATCGCCATGCGGTCTTTTACCGAGTTACCGGGATTGAAGTATTCCACCTTCACCAGGATCGTACCTTTGATGCCTTTGTTGACGCGGTGAAGCTTGACCAGCGGCGTGTTGCCGATGGTGTCGATGATGGATTCGTAATAGTGCATGGCGGTCAGTCGATGAAGTTGGTTTTTGGTAAAATTAAAAAATCCGCGCCGGAAATGGCGCGGAGGGGGACTATATTTCCGTGATGACAAATTCCACGCGGCGGTTTTTACGTCGTTCGGATTCGGAATTTCCCTTGCCGACGGGGCGCGTCGGGCCATAGCCCTGGGTTTCGATGCGGTCAGACACGATACCTTTTTTTGTCAGATAATCGCGGACCGCCTCAGCCCGTTGGCGCGAAAGTTCTACGTTCTTATCAAAATCACCCAGATTATCGGTATGGCCTTCGACGCGAATTTTCAGCGAAGGATTTTCACGCAGCATCGTTACCAGTTCGTCCAGTTCGCCAAATGATTCGGGTAGTAGTTCGAATTTAGAGGTGGCAAAGTAGATTTTGTCCAGCGTCACACTTGCCCCTTTGGCCAGCGGCTGTAGGTAGAAATCGTGTTCAAGTGTAGTGGCCCCGCTTGAATCCGCCGGGCTGACGTCCAGGCTGGTACTAAGGTACCCTTTCGCGCCCGCCACAATCGAGTAGTTTTGCTTGCTATTCAATCCCAGACGATACTCGCCCGACGAAAGATTCATACGCACCGAATCGTCCCCGTCCAGGTAAGTTAAGCTGGCCGGAATGGGCTCCCGCGTTTTGGCGTCATAGATAGTGCCGCTCAGACCCACCAAAGCAGGAGTGGTACTTTTATCAGGTTGCTTCTTCTGGACCGGAGCTTCCGTAATGACAGGTTCCTGTACTTTGGGCTTTACTTCTGGCTTTGGCTTTTCCGCAGGCTTGGGTGTCGCAGGGCGTGGTTCGGGCTTTTTGATTGGTGGGTTTTTGATGTGAATTCCATAGAAATTCCAGTATTGTGTTTCATCGGGGTTCGGCCCCTCGAACAAATCGAATACTTCGATGCCAGGGTCAAGTCGCTCGAAATAAACCCGAAAGTCAATTAATTCATCGGACCTGACTCGCATACTACCTGGCGATTCAGGAATACCTTCCACTTTGACAAACATAAAACGTTTGCTTGTGTTACCAGGCTTATATAGCCGGCTTTTAGGGTCGAAGCTAATCAAATCGCCTGAGCCCAGTAGCTCGGGCATCCTGAACTTTTGATATAAGGCAGGATCTCCATACTGCATATCGATAATCGTGTAGCGGTCGGTAAGCTCGACTCGCAAAATTCGGATTGAACGCGTATAGCGCTCCTCGACGTAAGGGCTATTGGTGATCTGACCAAAGGTTGTCTGAAAGCGCAAACCCAGAGCCAGTAATAAAAGCAGGGAAGATAGTTTTCGCATGGCAAAAGGGGAATTGATTACGTGGCTATAACAACGCAAAAACGCCTCTGTGTGCCGGATAGTGTGTTAATTTTTGTTAAAGTACTGGTAGTCAGAATTTATTATTAATAAAAATTCCGCCAAAATTCCGGCGCGTAACGCTCTCCGGCATGGCAGCCGAAGGGTAGTTGATGTCCGGTGAGTTCGTAGCTGGCCGCCGGGCTTTTCTCAAAAGAAAAGCGCAATGCTTCCTGCCAGGAAGGTAGTTTGATAAACGGTTTCATGGGTAGTAACCGGGTAGCTTCCAGGGAAAAGAGCATATCTTCGTTTCCTTTCCAGGCCGGATAAAAAGTCTGGTAGATTTTCAGGTACCGAATCATTGCCTTCACGCGCCGCAGAGACAGGCCACCGTTAAACACGAGGCGATGGTTGGTCAGTACTTCGGCAAATTGCGAGGCGGCTTCGGCGGGCAGGCTGTCGAATTCAGGTTGATGCAGGCCGGGCGCGCCGAGATAGTCGTATTTCTGGGCGCACCAGTAGGGTAGTTCGTCCCGAAATACCCAGGCGTCCAGCTGGTAAATAAGAATATGCTGATACTTCGCAAAACGACGGTAAAAATCCAGCGAAATCAGTAGTTGGTTGTAGCTATCGGTACCGGTGAAATAGTGGTCAGCGAACGACTCAGTGCCAAGAGAAGGGAATTTTTGTAAAATAGCGCTCACGTCCAGCCCTTCCGGCTTAACCAATAGAACAGGATATCGCCCTAGTACTGAAATACCCTGCGTAAGCGAAGCCAGTTCAGTTTCGCTCAAGGTAGTTTGATAAATCGGAATTAATACCGCTACCGAAGGTTCCGGAAATAAATTCATCGACAGGCAAGGTACTTTTGATACAAGGCACGAAGGTAAGCGAATCGCGCCTTTTTATTCCAACACATCACCCAGTGCGGGCAGCCACCAGTCTTTGCTGCTGAACTTGTAGCGGCCCGTCAGTGCCTCTTTGACCACCGGAACAATACGCAGAAAACGATTTTGGGGAAGCGTCGCCCGACGCTTAAAATGCTTGTGGCGCAAAAAGAGCTTGATGAGTTTCTCGCGGGGAACGAAGGGCAATTCACGCAAATGCAGATAAATCTCGTAAGCGTTGTCCGCTTTGTCTTGAATCGGGGCCAATTTTTCGTTCCGATCCCTGAGCATGCGGTCCTTCATGCGCACCGGGTCCGCTTTTCCTCCGAACCCGACCTGCTGGCTGGCGTGCATGCGGTAGGATACCAGCGGCTCGGCGATGAAATCGATCTTAGATTCCAGACTAAGAGCCAGGGCGATCCAGGCATCGTGAATGAGTCGGGGGATATGCGTCGGGAAAGGCATGAGCCGGTCGAGGCAGGAGCGCCGCAAGGCCAGCGTTGCGCCCGTCACTACAAAGCCGCCAAACAGAATTTCGTGCGCATAGCCTGCCTGCCAGCGTCGCTGCTGTCCGGGGGTGAACTGCACTTCCTGCCAAATGGTGGATCCCGTGGGCAGGGAGTTGTCGTCCATAACCAGGGCATTGGAAAACACCGCATCGATAGCGGGGTGTTCGCGCAGGTAGTTCGCTTGCTTTTCCACCCTGTCTTTTCGCCAGGCGTCGTCCTGGTCACAGCAGAAAATAATGTCGCCCCGGCAAAGTGACAGGCACTTTTCAAAATTCCGGGTTGAACCCAGATTGGTTTCGTTCCTGTGTATACGTATGGAAAAAGTTACTTCTCCGGCAAATTTTTCCAGGATATCGAAGGTGCCATCCTGAGAGCCATCGTCACACACCACAAGTTCGTCCACAGAAACCGTCTGGTTTGCAATGCTATCCAATTGCTCAGATAAGTACTTTTCTCCGTTGTACGTACAGAGCGCTACTGAAATCATCAATTTAACTTTATTTTTACCCTACTGTGTTTCGCAAATCTGGTTGCCTGGTGAGAGCCTGAGAGAATCCTGTATTCTGGATATTTATAAAAATTGTAAAGTGCTCTCTAATCCCATGCCACGCGAGCCTTTAATGAGGATGTGGGTATTTTCCTGCGGATGATCCATGATCCAGTTGTGGAGCGAAAACTTGTCAGGAATGTAGTAGGCCTTCGGCAAGGCGGGTAAAGCATGTTGCATGAGCGGCCCAGTCAGGATCACGACGTCAAATTTTCCTTCGGCGACCAGCTGGCCGATGGCCAAATGTTCGGCGGCGGCTTCATCGCCCAGTTCCAGCATGTCACCCAGGATGACCATTTTACGGGGAGCCTCGCTGCGGGTGAAATGGTCGATGGCGGCCCGCATGGAACTGGGATTGGCGTTATATGCGTCGAGCGTAATGGTATTGCTGCCTTTCTCGATTACCTGCGAGCGATTGTTATCGGGCCGGTAGTCCGAAATGGCGCGGTGCGCATCCTCACCGGGTACTTCAAAATAATGACCGATGGCCAGGGCTGCACAAATATTGTCGAAATTATGCCTACCCGGCAGGTGCGTGACGATGGCTTGTTTTTCCTGATTTTCGTAAATGACAAAGGGTGTTTCTTCAATCAGCGTCGGGTTCACTTCCGAGCTGGCGGAGCGGTAGAAGATGATTTCGCCGAAAGCATGTTTCTTGCTCGCCATTTCCATGAGCGTATCGTCCTGCGCATTCACGAACAAAACCCGCTTTTTCTTGGAAAGATAGGTGTAAAGTTCTCCTTTGCCTTTCTTGACGCCCGCTATCCCGCCAAATCCTTCCAGGTGCGCTTTGCCGATGTTGGTAATGAGACCGTGTGTTGGCTGGGCAATACCGCACAGGAAAGCGATCTCCTGCTGGTGATTGGCCCCCATTTCAATCACGGCGATGGTGTTGTCGTCAGGCTGAATGGACAGCAGCGTGAGCGGAACGCCAATATGATTGTTGAGGTTTCCCACGGTGGCATTGATGCGGTATTTTTTGGCAAGAACCGCCGCAATGAGTTCCTTGGTAGTGGTTTTACCGTTGGAACCCGTAAGCGCGACCACCGGAATATCCCACGTACTGCGATGGTGCTTAGCCAGCTCCTGCAAAGTTGTCAGTACATTCTCCACCAGAAGGAAACGTGAATCTTTAACAACCGAAAAATCATCCACTACCGCGTACGCAGCTCCACTTTCCAGGGCTTTTTCGGCAAAAGTATTCCCGTCGAAGTTGTCGCCCTTCAAGGCAAAAAACAAGCAGCCGGGCAGAATTTTTCTCGTATCGGTGCAGACCAGCGGATTTTTTGAATAAATAGTGTAAAGCTCTTCGAGCGTGATTTCCAGCATAGTTTTAGACAACTTGGGTAATATTGGCGTTAGTATGTGATACGCGGGGTTCGCCCGGCAATGGCAAAGGATACTCTATCAGATAGCAAAGTACCTACAAAAGACGGGCCGGAGGCCCATATTGCGAGGCCAAAATTACACAATGAAATTTCAACACTACCTATTTCTGCTCTTTTCGATAGTCACGTTCAGCCAGGTATCTGCCCAGCAACCCTGGTTTAGACTGGACACCACGACTACCGTCACCCGCAACGGCCAAACGCTGCAAAACCCCTGGGCGGGTGGACTGAACGCCGGGCAGTTCTCGACTATGGACCTGAATGGCGACGGCATCAACGATCTCGTGGCTTTCGACCGGACCTCCAACCGCGTGACGACTTTTCTCGGTGATGCTACCGCCAAGACCTACCGCCATGCCCCAATTTATGAAGCTCGCTTCCCGCCCATGAGTGACTGGATGTTGCTGGCCGACTACGACAAAGATGGGCGAAAAGATCTTTTCACGCATACATCGCAAGGTGTGCAGGTGTTTAAACAAGTGCCGGTGGGAGGTAGCTGGGCCTGGAAGCTTTTCAAGCCGCTGCTCAACTCAGTGGGCTTTTCCGGAAAAATAAATCTCCTGGTAGTGGCTACCGATATTCCGGCGCTCACTGATGTAGACGACGATGGCGACCTGGATATCGTCACCTTCGAACTGTTGGGCAACTTTCTGGAAATGCACCAAAACATGAGCATGGAACGCTATGGCGTTCCGGACAGCCTGGAATTTGTGCGAAACGGTATTTGCTGGGGAAATTTTGTCAAGGAGCACTGCAACGATTTCAGTTTGGGGGTGGACTGCGGTTCGGTTGAAAATCTGGAAAAGAAAAATCCGGGCGGGCGCCTGATGCACGCGGGCAACGCCGTGCTGTTGCAGGACTTGAACGGCGATGGAAAAAAAGACCTGTTGATGGGCCACGTCACCTGCGACAACGTGGCCCGGCTGGTCAATACAGGTACCAACCGCGTAGGAAATTTTACGCGCTTCGACGTAAACTACCCGGCCAAAGATCCCATCGAGTTCACCATCTTTCCGGCGGTGTATAGCGAAGACGTGGACTTCGACGGCGTGAAAGACCTGCTGGCTGCGCCCAATGTGTACGCCAATGAGGGCAATCTGATGGATTTTCAATCTTCCACCTGGTACTATCACAATGCCGGAACGACCACAAATCCGGTTTATGAATTGAAACAGAAAAATTTTCTGCAAGACCAGATGATCGACGTTGGCGAAGACGCCGCTCCTGCTTTTTTCGATGTGGATGGTGATGGTGATCTTGATATGGTGGTGGGTACGGGTGGCACGAGAGGTGAAACCGGCTTTCGGGGTAGTTTGCAATTATTCAGGAATGTTGGCGATGCCAAAACGCCCCGCTATGACTGGACTGCGGCTGAATACCTGAATTTCTCATCCTCGCTGCAACTCACGCATGTCAAACCGCAGTGGGCCGATTTCAACGGCGATGGGGTAGCCGATCTTGGCTTTTCGGGGGTGTCATTCAAAGGAATCGAGTACCGTTATGTTCCGAACCGGGCCGCACGGGGGCAGGCCGTAAGGCTGGATATGAAAGAGGCGGCTGTCGTTACGCTTCCGGCCAACGTGCAGAGTGGCGATCACCCGTATTTTTACGATGTCGATCAGGACGGCGACCTGGATCTGATCGTAGGTACCACGCAGGGAAACGTAAGGTACTTTCAGAATACCGGAAATGCCCAGAAGCCTGTCTATGAACTTAAAACCGAAACCCTGGCAGGAATCAATGCCAATTTCGCGGGCCGTTTCGTCAGCGTTGCCGTGGCAGACTTCGACCTCGACGGCCAGCCTGACCTGCTCACCGCCGACCAAACGGGTATGGTTCGCGTCTCGCATGGTGGTGCCTGGGGGCAATGGAACCGACGCGATAGTTTATTAGTACAGAATGGCACCAGTACTTATGCCCCCAATCTGGGTGCTTATCCACAGGCCACCGTTGCCGACTACAATGGCGACGGTAAGCCTGACGTGGCCGTTGGTACCCATGGTGGGGGTGTCCGGCTGCTTACTAATGTCTTGCCCGTTGTGGTGACGGCGGTTGAGCCCGTCTCGTTCAATTCATTCGTGGTCTACCCCAATCCGGCAGAGGATTATGTGCAGATACGCAGCAGCGCGCCCGGCGTGCTGGATGTCATTTCGTCCGGCGGCCGGGTTTTGCAGGAAAATATCCAGCTTGGCCAAGAAAGTGAAACTACCCTGAACACGTCGCGATGGGCGCCGGGGCTGTATTTATTCCGGGCAAGGTACGGGGAGCGGCAGGAAGTCAGAAAAGTATTAGTGAAGTAGTATTTGTATACCTGAGGGTCGTCGATGCGGTCGAGTGACTACTTGGTACGCTCGATGGTAAACTGCACGAGGTCTTCAAGTGAGTCGCGGTAGGCCGATTGCGGAAAAGCCGTTAAAAGCTGCCGGGCGTCTTCTACGTAGCGCTGCATAGCAGCCTGGGCGTAAGCGATGCCGCCCGACTCCTTTACGTAAGCAATCACTTCCGAAACTTTGCGCGGCTTATGGCTTTCATTCCGGACGATATTGATGATCCGCCGCTTTTCCAGCCACGATGACTGGTTGAGGGCATAGATCAGGGGGAGCGTCATTTTCTTCTCCTTAATGTCGATGCCCAACGGCTTGCCTACTTCCGCATCACCGTAGTCAAACAGGTCGTCTTTGATTTGAAAGGCCATACCTACCTTTTCGCCGAAGCTGTGCATTCGGGCCACAACTTCTGGTGCGGCCCCCACCGAACTGGCCCCCACGGCGCAGCAGGAGGCGATGAGGGATGCCGTTTTCTGGCGGATGATCTCGTAGTAAACGGCCTCATCCACATCCAGCCGACGTGCCTTCTCGATTTGGAGTAGTTCGCCCTCGCTCAGTTCGCGCACGGCGGTAGAAACGATTTTTAACAAATCGAAATCCTGGTTTTCTACGGACAGCAGCAGGCCGCGGGAGAGCAGGTAGTCGCCCACCAGCACCGCAATCTTGTTCTTCCACAGTGCATTCACCGAAAAGAATCCCCGCCGGTAGTTGGAGTCGTCCACGATGTCGTCATGCACGAGGGTGGCCGTGTGCAGAAGTTCGATGAGCGCGCCGCCCCGGTGGGTGGCCTCCGAAATGGTACCGCACACACCCGCCGACAGGAACACGAACATGGGCCGCAACTGCTTCCCTTTCCGCCGGATGATGTAGTTCATGATCTGATCAAGCAGCCGAACGTTGCTTTTCATGGATGCCCGGAACTTAGGCTCAAAAGCCTTCATTTCTTCTCTGATGGGAGCCTGTATATCTTGAATTGAGCGGGTCATGGAAAAGCCATTGAACAATAGCCGTCGGAGGGGAATCGTGAGGTTGGAAGGTAGTTTTAAAGCACAAAATTGCCACAAAATCTTCTGTTTATACCTATTTTGCGCCTGATTTGTTTCTTAAATGAATAAGTAAGGAGGGGCAATTGACAGTAATTTATGGCGAATGCCTGTCTGCTTTCTGTCACCTGATAATCAAAAAGCCCCAATGGCTGTCCGACCGTTTCACACTTTTTCAATAAGTCGACAGCCGGCTGCCACAAGCCGATCGCAACGACGAACCGAGCCAATTTATGAAAGCATTGATATTAGGAGGGGGCTCCATGAAGGGAGCATTTCAGGTAGGGGCCGCAAAGGCGGTATTGGAAGACGGTTTCGCGCCGGACATGATATACGGCGTGTCAGTGGGAGCGCTTAATGCCACCTACCTGGTCAATGAAGCAGGGAAGCAGGATCTTGAAAATGGCTGCATCGACTGGCCCGTTGTGGGACGAAACCTTATGGCTTTCTGGATAAAGCATATCACCCAACCCCAGGACGTAGCTATTTTGCGATCCAGAATGTCGCTGGGTTTTAACACTTTAATGAGCCGTTTCAACGGCCTGCTCGATCCCGCGCCGTTGCACAACCTTATCCGCCATCATACGGATGCTTTCGTGCTACGCAACAGCCCGGTTCGAATCAAGGTAGGCGCTGTCAATATTACCCACGGTGATATCGTGTACGCCTCGCCTGACGACGAATTTTTTATGGATTACGTGCGCGCCAGCTCGTCACTGCCCATGCTGATGCCCGCCGTGCCGATCGGCAGCAAAACCGAACAATACCTGGACGGTGGCCTGCGTGTGGTAGCACCCATCCATGAGGCCATTCGCGACGGAGCCAGGGAAATAGTCCTGATTGCCTGTCATGCCAAGCAGTTGTATTCCCGGGAAAATTTCAGTTCTCGTAACCTCATCAGTCTCATTGAGCGGGTTAAGGACGTAACGGTAAATCAGATCGTGAATAATGACATCGAATGGGCCGAAGGCTACGCCGAGCGCTCCGTATTGCGCGGTGACCCTATCAAATTGACCATCATCCGGCCCGAAGAACCACTCCTGCTGGATTTGCAGGGCTTTTCCTCGGAGGATATTACCCGGCTCATTCTGGAAGGCTATAAAATTGGGCTGGATTCCCTGAAAAGGGCAAAGGGGGGAGCTAAACGAAACACCCGATAGTCTGAGACCATTGCTCACTTCATTTTTTGGGCTTACCATAACAAAAAATCCCGCACCATACGGTGCGGGATTTTTAATGAATGGACTAGCTGGCTACTTCTAGTTGAAGATGTAGCGGATGCTGGCCTGAGCTCCCCAGGTTGTGGCAGCCGATGGAATATCCTGGAAGGTTGTAGTGGGCAGTGCGCCACTTGTTTCAGCCAGGCGGAAGACTGGCTGGCCATCTTTGAGTGAACGATATTGCAAAATAGCCGCGTTGTTGACAGTCGTGCGCTGCAGGACACCCCAGCTTGACTTCAACAGGTTGGGTACGTTAAGAATATCCAGACCGAATTGCAGCGTATTGCGCTTTCCGCCCACATTGAGATAAAAATCCTGCAGAACCCGGAAGTCGATGCGGTTGTACCATGGTAGCAATGCACCATTTCGCTCGGCGTATTTGCCTTTGTTCTTGCTCAGGTAAGGATCTTGATCGATGTACTTGAAGAATGCATCAGACTGCTGCTGTGCGGTGTACTTTACCGTTCTGTCAGCATTCAGGACGTCTTCGAACAGAATCTCGCTTGGGCCATTTGGAATATACAGCAGGTCGGAGTTGATTCCGTCGCCGTTCAGGTCACCATTGTTTATGTAAGAGAAGCGACCCTGGTTCTGTCCCTCGAAGAACAGCGAAAATGTCGTAGCTGCGTGGTTGAGGTAATCAACCTTGTAAGAAATGGCACCCACCACGCGGTGAGGTACACCGAAGTTTGAATAGGCCAGGGGAAGGTCGTTCAAACTACCTGCTGCTACATTACCCGACCAGGCCGAGGCAGCCTGCGAACCGGGGTTGCCCGTCAGGTCTTTCACGTTATTGAAAGTGTAGGCCAGGCTCGCGAAGAGGCCCTTGCTGAAACGTTTCTTGGCTTCTGCTGTCAACGAAAGACCACCTCCGCCGGAAGTGTTGTCAAGTACCATCGCTTCCGATACGGTTGGGATTACCCGGCGCGTAGCGCTGGTCCACAATGGCCGGTTATCGGCTCCTTTCAGCGTACTGACGGGATCGTTGTAGTTGATGTTCCGCTGATAAACCGTCACCAGATCCTTGGAATAGATGGCTTCGAGAGTCAAAGAAGCATTACCGGGCAACTTTTTATCAATAGCAAGGTTAGTGCGCCAAATCTGCGGCATTCTGAATCCGGGGTCAACTGAGGCCAGGCTGCTTGGAGCCGACTGGCCCGCATTCTGAGGAAGCTTATCCAGGTGAGCCGTAGGATCGGGATTGAAGGGGTACTTAACCAATTCTGCCGCCCGGGTTTCCTCGAAAGTATTCTGAATCACGCCGCTGTTGGTAGGCTGGTTGGTAAACCACACGAAAGGAATGCGTCCGTTGAATATGCCGGTTCCGCCACGCACCTGTATTCCCATGTCCGTATCTGAGTAGTTCATGCCGACGCGGGGAGAGAAAGCAGGCTTCGAAGTGGGCCACTGGCCCGTCGTGATTTTCTCGCCATTCTTGAACGTAAGCGCCGTAACGGCAGGGTTCTCGATAGGGTCGATCGGGTAGACGGGCATATCGACGCGCAGACCGGCAGTCAACTTCAATTTTGGGCTGACGCTGTATTCGTCCTGGATATAGGCTGAGGCCTGACCAAAGGTTAGGTCCGAGGCAGGCGCAGACACGCCCGGCTGTAGGCTATAAGTATAAGCGTAAGCCGTTGGTAGTTTGCTGGTCAGGAAATCGTCAACCGATTTGAAGCGGTAGTAGCTGGTGCCGTAGCGCAGGAAGCTGTTGGCAAAGTACATTTGCTCATAGGAAGCGCCACCCAGGATGGTGTGCTTGCCCGCGTAGTACGTGAAGTTGTCGATGATGTTGAAGACCGTATTCTTCACATTGTTGTTGTAGCTGAACAATTCGTAGCCCAGGCTGATATAGCTGTCTCCGTCTTTCCAGATATCGATAAATGGAAAATCAGAGCTTTTGGAGGTACGGGTATCTTCGATAAACGTGTAAGTAGCCAGGAACTGGTTCGAGAATCGGCCGCGGAAGGTAGAGTTCAATTCCGCTGCAACCGAACGAACGCTGTTCTGGAAACCATAGTTAGCATTTTCATAAGCGAGAGAATTCTGGCTTATACGGTTGGAAGAAGC
Organism: Persicitalea jodogahamensis; assembly: GCF_014651615.1. GTDB lineage: Bacteria > Bacteroidota > Bacteroidia > Cytophagales > Spirosomataceae > Persicitalea > Persicitalea jodogahamensis. The sequence goes on from NZ_BMXF01000002.1 coordinate 487,996, forward strand.
TCGGGGGTTGGGAGCTGAAGTACCGTTTATAATGTTATCGTCCGTGTTTTTCACGTCCGAGTACCGGATGTTGAACTTGTGGTTGTTATTGATGTTCCAGTCGATGCGGCCCAGAATCTTAAAGTTCTGCTGCGTAAACTCATTGGCGTAGTTCTCATATGGTCCTGTTTCGTAGCCATATTGCGAGCGGGCGAAGTTGGAAACAGCTTCCAGATCAGCGGCGGTAGTGCGCGAAACGTTGGGGCCCGTTACGCCGGGACGCGATGCCACCCAGTTGAAACCGGGACGCACATTTTTTTCGTACTCGCCGTTGACGAATATGAAAAGCTTGTTCTTGATCAGGGGAGCGCCGATGCTTCCGCCAATGATGCGGTTATTGGTCTTCTGGGCTTCGGGCAGTTCCACATCGCCAACCTTGGTACCATTGTATTTTTCGTTGCGGAAATACGTGTAAGCGGTTCCTTTTACCTCGTTGGTACCACTCTTGGTCACTACGTTGATACCCGCACCCGTAAAGTTGGCCTGGCGTACGTCGTATGGGGCAATGTTCACCTGTACTTCCTCAATGGCATCAAGCGAAAGAGGCTGGGCGCTGCCACCGGGCAGGTTGCTCGAACTCAAACCGAAGTTGTTGTTGAAGTTAGCACCGTCGATCGTGATGTTGTTATAGCGTCCGTCACGGCCACCGAAACTGTTGCCGTTAGACTGGGGAGTAAGGCGGGTAAAGTCATTAAGGCTCCGGCTAATTGTTGGAAGGGCTTTAAGCTGCTCCGATGTGACCGTCGTGGCGGCACCCGTGCGCTCCGAGCTGAATACATCGCTGCGGTTGGAAAGTACCTGCACTTCCCGCAATTGCGTGCCTTCGTCAAGCATATTGAAGTTGACGTTTGCCGCTGTACCGAGGTTGGCAAAAATATCATTCTGTACTTGCTCAGAATAGCCAACATAGCTTACCGTTACTTTGTAGGGACCACCAACGCGTACCGACGGAATGGTATAGCGTCCTGATTCGTTGGTCACTGTTCCGTATTGCGAACCTGAAGGCAGGTGGGTGGCTACCACCGTAGCACCGGGCAGTCCTTCGTTTTTATCATCAGCCACCCGGCCTGTGATCGCCGAGGACGTTACCTGAGCCTGGGCACTCAGAAAAGTCAGCACCAGCGCCAGAAACGTCAGACCGACCGATTTGAAAAGTAAACCTTTCCTGTTCATTGGGAATTGGGATTTGGTTAGAGATGTTTGTTGCTTCACTTGTAAATGAGGTAGATGAATTCGGCCGCAAAATAAACCTAAATTTTCTTGCCAAACAACGACCCTTATCCTACTAAAATACTATACTGATTTTCGTAACACCTTGATTTATGGGAATAATGCAGAAATGGGTCTTAATACTACAATATTTTGCATGTTAAGAAATTGTTAAGACTTCTAAGGAGTTTCTAAGTTCTTTCAGATGAACTTTATAGAGGTTGCTTTGTTTGGCGGCACATAAAAAAAAGCCCTCCCGGCACATTGGCAGGGAGGGCTTCAAACAAAAATCGTCAACTATCAGGCTTCTTCCTCAACCTGTTCTTCCAGCACGCCACCATTGGCTTTTACAATTTTCTCAAACTCCTCCACATCGATCGTACGCTCTTCGGTAGCGACCTCGTTACGGATGGCGTCCAGTACTTTCAGGTCAAATACCTGGTTGAAAATGGTGGAGTAGTTATCCTTTTCCCGATCGGCCAGGTACCCGGAAGCCACGCGCTCGATCACCTCGTCCATGCTGTCGTCATTGCCATACATGCCAAACTGCCCGCGCATCATGTTTTTGGTGTATTCCATGATTTCGGGGTACTCGACTTTGATGTCGGTCTGCTCGGCAATACGGTTTTTGATCAGGCTCAGCTTCATCGATTTCTCGAAATCCTCGAATTGCTCCTCGATTTGCTGACGGGTGAACTTACCTTCGTTAGTGCGCTCGAGCCAATCTTTCAGAAAATCGGCAGGCAGATCGATTTTGATTTCGTCCAGCAGCGCTTTTTCAAGATCGCGACGCAACAGCGTTTCGGTTTCCCGGGCGTAGTTCTCCTCGATGATCTTGGCTACCTCGGCGCGAAAATCTTCTTCGTTTTCCACCTTTCCTGGTCCCAGTACTTTATCGAAAAATTCCTGATTCAGCTCAGCGGGGGCCGTGCGGGTGATGTCGTTCACCACAAAGGTGAATTCGCCCGCGAGTTCGCCCACGTTCTCTTTCTTTTTACCCGTTACGTGCGCAATCGCCGCCTCGTCCTCGAAAGTACCCTGAATATCAAACACGATGGTGTCGTCTTTCTTGGCACCCAGGAACTTGGCTTGCTGATCTTCCTTAACACGCTTGGTCGGGATGGCAGTATTGGTCGTGAACTCCGATGACTCCTGCTTCAACTCGCCGAAAAGCGTGTCTCCCAATTCGGAGGTTTCAGGATTGATCGGGTCGGAAAAGCGGTCGCGAAGCTTGTCGATGGACTCTTGCACCTCCTTTTCGTCGGCCGTGATGGTGTAGTGAGGCACAGCGGCAATCTCCGACAGGTCTACTTCGAAGTCAGTCGCTACACCCAGATCGTATACAAATTCAAAATCGGTCTGCGTGTCCCAGTCGATGGCCTCGGCCTGCTCGCGGTTGGGCAGCGGGTCTCCAACGATCTGAATCTTATTGTCACGGATATAGTCCGTCACAGCATGGCTGAGCATGTGGTTGATTTCGTCCACTTTGATGCTCTTGCCGTACATCCGCGTAATGACGTGCGGGGGTACTTTGCCGGGCCGGAAACCTTTCAGGCTGGCCTTTTTGGCATAATCCTTAATTGACTTATCAACTTTTGCCTGGTAATCTTCCTTCGTAAGCTTTACCGTCAGTGAAGCCAGGGTAGGGGAACTCTTTTCTAATTGAACATCCATTGCTTAATGAGTGATTAGGTGAGTGGTGAATGAGTGAATAAAATCAGGTTGAAGAGTATTTATTCACTCATTCACGATTCACTAATTCAAAATTGAAAAAAGCCCCTTTTCCGGGGCTTTTTTCGATCGTACGGGCGGAGGGACTCGAACCCCCACGCCTTGCGGCACTAGATCCTAAGTCTAGCACGTCTACCAATTTCGCCACGCCCGCGTATTTGCCAAATGCCTTTTCTTATGCAAGACTACTGATTTTGGGAGTGCAAAGGTAATAAGGTATGCCGAATTTTTATTTATTTATAAAAAGATTTTAAGTGATTTTTTTGAATAAATGGTAGCATGCCGAACTTAATGTGCTAAGGAATAGGTAGTTGGTAGTTTTGTGGCCCCATCCCCCCACAACATAATGATTTCTGCGAAGTTGAAATTATACACTTTATCGCCTAATTTGGTGTAGCCTTACCGAAAATTAATCCGACACCGTGGAAACCATTGCCATCGACTTAGAGCAGGAGCGCAAGGACATCCTGAAAAAATACCGCAAGCTGCTCAAAACCGCCAAGCCTTTTCTTAAAGACAACGACGCCAAATTGATTAAAAAGGCGTTCAACACTTCAATGGAGGCCCACAAGGACATGCGGCGGCGATCGGGCGAGCCGTACATCTACCACCCGCTGGCCGTGGCGCAGATCGTCGTGGAGGAAATCGGGCTGGGCACTACGGCCATTGTAGCGGCTTTGCTGCATGACGTGGTAGAGGATACCGAGATGACCATCGATGATATTAGCCGACTCTTTGGTATAAAAGTAGCCAAGATTATCGATGGGTTAACCAAGATTTCGGGCAAGTTTGAGTACGGGAGTTCGCAGCAGGCCGAAAACTTCCGGAAAATGCTGCTCACCCTTTCCGACGACGTGCGCGTGATCCTGGTCAAGCTTACCGACCGCCTGCACAACATGCGGACGCTGGATAGTATGCCGCGCGACAAGCAGTTGAAAATCGCTTCCGAAACGATTTTTATCTACGCGCCGCTGGCGCACCGCCTCGGGCTGTACGCTATCAAGTCGGAATTGGAGGACCTGTACCTGAAATATGCCGAACCGGAAGCCTACCGTGCCGTTTCGCGCAAGCTCCGCGAAACCAAAACGGCCCGTGACCGCTTTATCGCCCGCTTCACTGATCCTATCGAGGACGACCTGCAGGCGGCAGGCTTAAAGTACATTATCAAGGGGCGTCCCAAATCGATCTATTCGATTTGGAACAAAATGCGCAAGCAGAACAAGCCTTTTGAGGAGATTTACGACCTGTTTGCTATCCGCATCCTTTTGGATGCTCCGCCAGAATTCGACCGGGAAAAAGCACTTTGCTGGCAGGCGTACTCCATTGTCACGGACCACTACAAGCCTAATCCCGACCGCCTGAAAGATTTCCTCAGCACGCCCCGCGCCAACGGGTACCAGTCGCTGCACTCGACCGTCATGAGCAAAACCGGGCAGTGGGTGGAAGTGCAGATCCGCACCAAGCGCATGGACGAAATCGCCGAAAAAGGCTACGCGGCGCACTGGAAGTATAAAGGCAACGATACCAAAGTGCGCGGCAATATCGAGGACTGGATCAACCGCGTGCGCGAAACCCTGGAAGACGGCACGGGCGACCGCACCGCTGCCATTGAGTTTCTGGACGAGTTTCGCAGCAATCTTTTCACGGAAGAGGTATTTGCCTTTACGCCGAAAGGAGAACTCAAAGTGCTGCAGCAAGGAGCTACGGCCCTGGATTTTGCCTTCGATATCCACTCCGAGGTAGGGGCGCACTGCATGGCCGCAAAGGTGGGCGGGACATTGGCGCCGATCAGCTATGTGCTGAAAAACGGCGATCAGGTCGAGATCATAACCTCGAACAAACAGAAGCCGAACGAAGATTGGCTGCGCATCGTGGTTACGTCCAAAGCACGGGCGCGGATCAAAGACTTTCTGAAAGAAGAAAGCCGCCGCTACGAAACCGACGGCAAGAAAATGGTTGAGAAAAAGCTCAAAACGCTGGGGCTGGAAGTTTCGCCCGAAACCTTCAACCAGCTGCGCGCTTTCTTCGAATGCAAAACGCCGACTGATTTCTTTTACCGCATCGGCAAGGGGTACATTCAGGTGGATGAGCTCAAAAAGTTTAGAAAATACAAGGAGAGCAAAGAGAATAAAGAGCGGAAAGAGAAGGTCAACGGCGAGGAAACCCCCGACGGCAAAGCAGTGGTAAAGGTGCTGAAAAGCATCCACGGCGAGCGCACCGACAACGATACGCTGCTCATCGGGGAAGACATGGACAAGATCGATTACAAGCTCTCGCCCTGCTGCAACCCCATATCGGGCGACGATGTTTTTGGTTTCGTGACTATCAACGAGGGTATCAAAATCCACCGTACTACCTGCCCCAACGCCGCCGAGCTGATGTCCAAACACGGCAACCGGATATTGAAAGCCAAGTGGAAGTCGCAAAAGGAAGAGGCGTTTCTGGCCGGGTTGCGAATCACGGGTACCGATCGTGTGGGGCTTATCAACGACGTGACGCGAATCATTTCCAGTGACTTGCATATCAATATGCGTGGGCTGACCATAGATACCGAGGACGGCGTTTTCGAGGGCGACATCAAGCTGTATGTCCACGACACGAGCCATCTCGACATGCTTATTAATAAACTGGAGCGCGTGGACGGAGTTTTCAAAGTCCTGCGTTTTGATACCAACCTGAATACAGTTTCGTAAAGCGGCCGCTGTGATTTGCGCCCAAAAAAAACGATATTTGCACCTTATTATGTCAAACAACGCCAAGGACAATTTGGAGGCCGCACGAAAAATCCTGACGGCTTACCTTGAAAACAAGGGTCTGCGCAAAACGCCTGAGCGTTTTGCGATACTGGAAGAAATCTACACCCGCAGTGATCACTTCGATGTCGACGAGCTGTACATCAGCATGAAAAACAAGAAGTACCGGGTAAGCCGCGCCACGGTCTATAATACCCTGGACGTGCTGGTGGACTGTGATCTGGTTACCAAACACCAGTTTGGCAAGAACCTGGCGCAGTATGAAAAATCCTACGGTTTCAAGCAACACGACCACCTGATCTGTACCGATTGCCATAAGGTGATGGAATTTTGTGATCCCCGAATCCAGTCTATCCAGAATATGGTGGGGGAGATGCTGCACTTCAAAGTGGACCACCACTCGCTGATTTTTTACGGCGGCTGCACTCGCTCGAACTGCGAAAACAGAAGCAACCTTTCCAAAGAAGAAATCTTTGGGCCGGGTACCAATAATTGAATTAACTTTGTCTGCCCGCTTTGACCCGTGAGTTCCGGTCGGAGCGGGCTTTTTTTATTTTAATGGAGATTGGATGTGGGGCACCAGGCGTGCCGAAGTCCAAAATCCAAGGTCCAAAGTCCAACCGCACCGGCGGACCGGTCCAACATCTATTTGACAAATGAAAGTTGACGTACTACTAGGCCTCCAATGGGGCGACGAAGGAAAAGGAAAAATTGTGGACGTGCTGGCGCCGCAGTATCAGGTGGTGGCCCGTTTTCAGGGTGGCCCAAATGCCGGCCATACCCTCGAATTCGATGGCATCAAACACGTGCTGCACCAGATTCCGTCCGGCATATTCCGTGCTGACATTCAAAATGTGATCGGCAACGGCGTGGTGCTCGATCCCATCGTTTTCCGTCGTGAAATCGAGGGGTTGCAGAAGTTCAATCTCGACTTGAAAGGGAATCTTTTCATCTCTAAAAAAGCTTCCCTCATCCTTCCCACGCACAGCCTGCTCGACGCCGCCTACGAAAAATCAAAGGGCGACGACAAGATCGGCTCCACTCTCCGCGGTATCGGCCCGACCTATCAGGACAAGATCGCTCGCCTCGGTCTGCGGGTGGGGGACATCGTCGGTGGACAATTCAAGGCTAAGTACCAAAAGCTGGTGGATGCCCACAAGACCATTCTCGATTTCTATCATTTCGATTACCAAGAGACGCTAAGTGCCGCCGAGGAAAAGTTTTTTGCCGCCGTTGATTTCATGCAGCAATTCCAGCTTGTGGACAGCGAGTACTTTATCAACGATTCCCTGTCCAGCGAAAAATCCGTACTTGCCGAAGGCGCTCAGGGCTCTCTGCTTGATATTGATTTCGGCTCTTATCCTTTCGTGACGAGTTCAAGTACCATGACCGCCGGGGCCTGCACGGGACTGGGCGTGTCGCCCCACGCCATTGGCGAGGTGTACGGTATTTTCAAAGCCTATTGCACCCGCGTCGGCAGCGGCCCGTTCCCAACCGAACTACTGGAAGAAACGGGCGAAAAAATGCGGAAAGAAGGCAATGAGTTTGGCTCCACCACGGGCCGTCCGCGCCGCTGCGGCTGGCTGGACCTGCCCGCCCTGAAATACGCCATCATGCTCAACGGAGTGACTCAGCTCGTGATGATGAAGGTGGATGTCCTCAATGTTTTTGACACGATCCGCATCTGCACGCACTACCGCCTGGCCGATGGGACCACGACCGATCACCTGCCCTACGACCTCTGCACCGAGGACGTGCAACCCGTATATCAGGATTTCAAAGGTTGGGAGCAATCACTGGATGGCATTGCCGTCTTTGAAGATATGCCCCCCGCGCTGACAGCCTATGTGAATTTTCTGGAAAAAGAACTGAAACTACCCATCACTTTCGTTTCCACCGGACCGGACCGCGAAGCGCTGATTCACCGGGAAGCGGTATTGAATTAATGGGTAGTTACTGGTGAGATTCGTTGATTTGGGACGCGAATGTTAATTGTTTTTGATCAATGGAGAATTCGGCTGCTTTTTACCAAACCTTTTTTCAGCATGAAACCCTGTTTCGGGTAGACGAGCCCGTTTTGGTAGGAAAAGCGGAAGAAAAAAAGGCGGGATTAGCGGATGAGTCTGCTACTCAGGAGCAAGAAACCGCGATTCCAGCAACGGAAAAGCATGGTGAGGTCAAAGCAGTGAAACCAATGGCCGAGGCAGTCAGCACCGCGATTGCCCGCCCGGCGGCTCCCTCGTTGCCAGAAGTACCTGCTGCCCCCGAACCGCCCAAGCCAGCAGCTGCGCCTACTTTTCCTGCTTTGCAGCATCGAATTTTGGTTTTGGTGGATGAAAAAAGCCAGGAAGAATTGCTGCCTGCCGACGCCCTCCTTCTGGAAAATATCCTGAAAGCCACCGGGCACGATATCGGCGAAACAGACATTCTGAATTTCAGTACCATTGCCCAGGCCGACGCCCGTACGGTGCTGGCGCAGAAAAGTACCAATTACTTTATCAGTTTCGGGGTACCCTTAATCAAACTAAAACTCGACTTGCTCCTGCCGCCCTACATGCCCAAAAAAATTGAGGGAATCTGGTTCCTGCTGGCCGAGCCGCTATCGGTCATAGAGCCGGACAAAGCCCGGAAAAAGCGACTGTGGCTGGCGCTGAAACAGATGTTTGCCGTGGCTTAAAACCACTTTCCTGCGCTCTAAAATTTCACCGACCATCACAATATTGTCGATTATCCGGCTGTTTTGGTAAATACTTGCGGGAAATTAATTTTTGACAATCATTCCATTGAATCATGGCCAGTGTGTGGGAGCGTTTTTCGGATTATGTAAAACGCCCCAAGGGCGATGACCTGGATTATTATAAAGATAGTCCATTGCCGGACAACGATACCGGGCCGTCGTTTCGCTCTGATTCCCGACCAGTTATGAATGACCCCACCCGCCCCGACTCTTCACCCGCTTATCGGATTCCCGCCGAGGTGGAAGCTTCGCAGTACCGCAACCTCCTTTCCGAAAGTCAGCCTGTGGCGCGCAGTCGTGATGAAAAAGTACCCTCCTTTGTGAACGAGCAAAATAAAGATGAATTCACTTCGTCACCAGAGTCGGAAGGTACGACGGCCGCCGAAGCGAACAACACCGGAGTATACCGGATGCAATTGCCCGCAGTTGATACTTTTTCCAGAGATTCCCCGGCAAGTTCGGAACTGAGTATTCCTTATTGGCTGGAAGACGAAGACACGCTCCGCGACGAAGGCGTACTTTTCGGCTTGTCTCAATCTGATCCCACCGAGAAGACGGATATCATCTACAACTACTTCCAGCATCTGGCTGCTGACCATGTGCGCAATGTGGAGCAGCAAAACGAGCGTGTGCAGGAGTTGAACCTTTTCATTGGCCAGAAAGAGAATCGCATTCAGGAGCTGCAGGCAAAGCTGCGGGGCCTCGACCAAGCGCAGCCGGAAGGCGAGCATCAGCTGCCACGCACTTTGGTAGGGTTGGTACTTTCCATCGCCATGTGCGTGGGCAATTATTATTTAATTGAAGAAACGCTGCGCCCTGCTTTCGCCAGCAGTTCGTTTGTGGCTCTGGGTATTTTCCTGGCCGGAATGTTCAACCTGTTTGGACGCATTTCCCTTTTCCATGACACCGAGAGCAGCGTTTCGTGGCGGCGTTTGCTGGAAGAAGTAGGTATGCCGCTGGCGGCGGCCTTGTTCGTCTTTGCGCAGGCCTGGCAGACCCAAAGCTGGTGGCAGGCTGCGGCTTTGTTCGTTTTCGTATTTTTTCTCTTTCTGTTCGCCGGAAAATTATTCCTCAGCAACATTACCGTCCTGCGCAATGACCTTCGCCTGTGGCTAACAACGGTACGGGGGCGTCGCGAAGCCATCGCGCACAACCACGATTGGCAAGCCGAAATCACGCAACTCAATCACGAAATTGATGAATTGCGGGTAAAAAAATGGCAGGTTCTTCGTGAGCAAAGTAATTCAGAGAGCGAGCGCGACCGGCTTTCTGCCCGCCGTGACATGCTTATCAAACTTTTCGAAAGTGAATTCTACCTGGCCCGGAAAATGAAAGGACAACTCTCGGAGCGGCAGCTGCGGGAAATTCGGGGCAGTTAGCCTATAATCTTCACTTTCAACTATCCACTTTCAATTTATAAAATGGAAGAGCAGAATCCAGACTACCAGCACGGATATACCAGCGGCATCGAAAACTTGGGTCGCGAAGCGTACGAAGGGTACCTGTCAAGCCAGGTGAGCCACGAGTGGGTAGTGGAGCGGCTGGACGAGAAGAAAAAAGAGTTGGGTATGCTGGAAGTGACCAGCCAGGTGACGCGGACTAAACAAAAAGAAGCCTTCGACCGTCTGCAAACGCATCTGCTGGGCCTGAACGATGCTTCCAAGCGCGCGAAGGAAGTACAGGATCGGGTGAACGAGACCGAACAGGAAACGGCAGAACTGAAAGAGAAGCGCACCAATGCGGCCACGCATTACTCGCTGTTGGCCGGCTTTATTTTTCTCGCTGCGGGTCTGTCGTTTCTCTTCGGCGATCTCATCATCTCCCACGAAATTGTAGCCTACGCGCTCAACATCCGCAACTCCAACGAAGCCTGGGCATTTGCCGTGGGCCTGGCGATGGTTTCCATTCTGCTGAAACCCGCTTACGATCGTCTGATCGAAGGCCCTTATCAAACCGATGACTCGCCCCGTATTCAAAAGCGTTACGGGCGTTTCAAGGTAGCATTGTCCATCTTTGCCGTAGGTACTTTGCTGGTGCTGGGCTGGTTCCGCTACGAGGCCTACCGCACCGACAAACTGAAAGAGGCGATCAACAAGTCGATCAAGAATATTCAGCTCAATGCCGTGGACCCACTGACGGGCGCTCCGATCAATAGCCCCGAATTGACCAATAAGATTGAAGCCGCCCTGCGCGACTCCGACAATCTGAGCCTGACGCTAGTCAACAGCCCCTGGGCGTTGCTGTCCTTCGTACTGAGTGGCGTGTTGTTCGCGATCGCCGGGGCGGTGTCGTTAGGCATGGCGATTCCGGTTTTGCAGAGTTTCTGGTACCGCTGGCTGCAGATCGACCCGCGCCTATGGCGGTTGCGTCGCCGCCGCAAGAAGCTGGTAAAGGAACTCACTACTTTGGAAAAGGTACTTTCCCAGCAGATCGTTCAGAAGAATATCATGGAAAATGACCTGGCGGTATTGCCCGTTGCGGATGATTTGCAACAACAGGAAAAGAAATTGCGCAAGGAAATAGAAGACCTGGAAGAAGAACGCAAATTGGCCCTGATCGACAGCCGTACCCAAGCCTACAACGATGGTCACGCCCGCGGCGAGGTAGCCCGCCACATTATGAGTGAAGAAGAATACGAGCAATGGCGGACCCGGCATCTCACTGCTTCAAATCTCGCGTTGCGAGCCAAATCTACCACCTCCGACCGTGCCGTGCCCCGCACCCGTAGCGCCGGTATGCGTCCTCACCAGGCCATCCGTAAGGCAATCACGGATCGGTTCGACGAAGAAAATCAGTGAAACTTCCCGCCTTCGATGACGGGCAAATGCCCGATCGGCTGATTGTACAAGTACGTCCAACAGACCAATTGCTGGCCGTCAGTTAAGTTTACGGGTACTTCCCGCCGGAGGTATAGGCTGGCCGCTTCGTCGACCAGCACGTCTTCGTATTCATCCAGTTCAGGAATGAGTTTTTCAAAATCGAAAAGCCGGTACACTTCTCCCCAAACGAGCGATTGCTCGTCCGGCAAGTACAAAGCACCGGGGTACCAATCCACCCGGTAGAGCTTCCCGGTGAAGTGTCCTTTCCCTACAAATTCACTTCCGGCCCGTAATGTTTGGGAGAAGGGATTTTCGTGGCCCCTCATCAGGGTACCATACACGAACAAATATCGGTTTCCATCGTCATTCATTCCTGCTCCTTTTCTCCTCGCTCAACAAATTTCACAATCTCCGGAAAATGCCTGTTCCAGGGAAAGAAAAACTGCACGATCATCGGCACGTGCTTCTTGCCTTCGAGTACCTTATAGCGTGGATTGGGAACGAATTTCCGGTAATCGGCCATGAAAGCCTCGGTACTTTTCTCGATGGACTCGTAGGTTTCACCACCCCGGTAGATCAGCATCGGCGGCATATTTTCCCGTAGAAAGTACCTCGGCGATGCCTTTTTCCAAACCTTGGGGTCGTTGGTGAACGTCTTGATATAGGTATTGTCGGTGTCGTACTTCTTCTCCAATAGGTAGTTGTACATATCCAGCCCGGCGGCGTCGATAAGTACCAGTCCTGCTGCCGGATTTTTCATGGAAAGCGCCTTGAAGTACCCATCATCCAGCCCAATGAGTGCGGCCAGATGCCCGCCCGCCGAGTGACCCGACAAATACAATCGGCTTGTATCACCACCGTACTTTCCGATGTTCTCCACCGTCCACTGCACCGCTTTGGCCGAAGCTTTGGCCATATCGTCGTAGTTCGCCGCCGGACTTAGCGGATAGTCGATGATGACCGTGACGATGCCTTTCCGGGCAAAATTGCGTCCCATCGGCCAGTACTGGGATTTTTTACCCGAATTCCAGTTGCCACCGTGGATAAAAACCAGCACGGGACGCGGCGATTTGACCTTGCGGGGCGCGTATACGTCGAGTTGCTGTTCGGGCAAGTTTTTAGTGGCGCTTTGATAGGTGAGGTCAGCGGTTTTCCTGACGGCGCAGCTTGTGATCGAGAAAGCCCAGCAAGTCAGGGCCGCGAAGCGAAAGAGGAGGGTAGTTAGTTTGTTGATCAAAGGTTGGTGGATTTGTAGTGTAGTGGATTAATCCGCGACTAATAACTACATCATCCAAATAATCGTTTGACGATTTTGACTAAAACTTTTTTATCGATACTGCTCTCTTCAGACTTATCGAATATGGTAACGAGATAAACATCTGTCCCATCTTCTCTTTCATCTACCAGGTAGGTCACGACTCTAAAACCGCTACTTTTGCCGCCACCTTTGCTGCGACTCGCTAGTCTTATTTTGTAAAGCCCCGCGCCCAGAGAAACACCTAACTTGGGATTCTCTTTCAACTCTTCAATCAAATCGCCAATTTCCTGTTCAAGCGACGAAAACTTTTTTAAAAATCGTTTGTACTTGCTTTCAAATAAAGGAATTGCTCTGACTTCATTCGCCATTTCGCAAGTCTCTTTTGATGTCCTCAAAGGTCCGAACTGGAATCTTCCCTTCCTTCATGGCTTTTACTTCCTCTAAACCATGCTCAATTTCCGCCATTAGAGAATTGGACGCTTCTGGCTCATCCTCACTTATTATCAAAGCTTTGAGCTCCTTACGTACCTTTTTTGGCAGCACCTTATACTGCTCATAAAGTATTCTTGCCGTATTCATAGTCAAACTTTTTCGTACGGTCAAAGATAATAAAAATCATTCCTCTCCCCCCGAACCATTCGGCCCAAAACCTTTGTTACGTCCGGTACGCTTTTTCCCAAACCCACCCAAAAACATGTCCTTTGAACTGACTTCCGAATACGTTCCCACCGGCGACCAGCCCCAGGCGATTGAACAACTGGTACAAGGCCTGCGCGACGGCGAACGCGCCCAAACGCTGCTCGGCGTGACGGGCTCCGGCAAAACCTTCACCGTCGCCAATGTGATCCAGCAGGTCAACCGGCCGACGCTGGTCCTGAGCCATAACAAAACCCTGGCCGCCCAGCTGTACGGTGAGTTCAAGCAGTTTTTTCCCAACAATGCCGTCGAGTACTTCATCAGCTACTACGACTACTACCAGCCCGAGGCGTTCATCGCGACTACGGGTACTTATATCGAGAAAGACCTGATGATCAATCAGGAAATCGATAAGCTGCGGTTGGCGACGGTTTCGTCATTGATGAGCGGGCGGCGTGATATCGTCGTTATTGCGTCGGTGTCGTGCATCTACGGCGCGGGCAATCCCAACGAGTACAAGAAGAGTATTCTGCGCGTGGGCGTAGGGCAAATCACGAGCCGCAATCAGTTTCTTTTCAGGTTGGTGGAGATTCTGTACAGTCGGACGGAAGTGGAGTTTTCGCGGGGTACTTTCCGGGTCAAGGGCGATACGGTGGATATTTATCCCGGCTACGCGGATTTTGCCTACCGCATTATTTTCTTTGGCGATGAAATCGAAGAAATCCAGCGCATTGAGCCCAATTCAGGCAAGAAAATTTCCAGCGAAAAGAAGATCGCTATTTTCCCGGCCAACCTCTTTGTTACGGGTCGCGATGTACTGATGGATTCCATCAAGCAAATTCAGGATGATCTTACGGCGCAAATCCGGTACTTTGCCGGGGAAGGCCGCCTGCTGGAAGCCGAGCGTATCAAGGAACGCACCGAATTCGACATGGAAATGATGCGCGAACTGGGATACTGCTCAGGCATCGAGAACTACTCGCGGTACTTCGACCGCCGCCTGCCGGGTCAGCGGCCCTTCTGCTTGCTGGATTATTTCCCCGAGGATTTTCTGATGGTGGTGGACGAAAGCCACGTGACCATGCCGCAGATCAGGGCGATGTGGGGCGGCGACCGCTCCCGCAAAGAATCGCTGGTCGAATACGGTTTTCGCCTACCCTCGGCGATGGACAACCGCCCGTTGACTTTCCAGGAATTTGAAGACCTCACGCCCCAAACCCTTTTCGTGAGCGCGACGCCCGCCGACTACGAACTCCGCCAGACCGACGGGGTAGTGGTGGAGCAGATCATCCGTCCCACCGGACTTTTGGACCCCGAAATCGATGTGCGGCCCAGCCTGAACCAGATCGACGACCTGCTCTCCGAAATCGATATCCGCGTCAAGCGCGGTGAGCGGGTACTGGTCACGACGCTCACCAAGCGCATGGCCGAGGAAATGAGCAAGTACCTCGACCGTGTCGGCGTGAAGGGTAGGTACATTCACTCGGAGGTCAAGACGCTGGATCGGGTCGAAATCCTGCGCGAACTGCGGTTGGGCGTGTTTGATGTGCTGGTGGGTGTCAACCTGCTGCGCGAAGGACTTGACCTGCCTGAGGTATCGCTCGTGGCGATTATGGACGCCGACAAGGAAGGTTTCCTGCGCGATATCCGCTCGCTGATTCAAACGATCGGTCGCGCCGCCCGGAATGAAAGGGGCAAAGTACTGATGTACGCCGACCGCATTACGGGCTCCATGCGCAATGCCATCGACGAAACCAACCGCCGCCGCGCCATCCAGATGGCTTACAACGAAGAGCACGGCATCACGCCGAAGACCATCCTAAAATCGAAAGAGGCGATCATGGAGCAAACCGCAGTCGCCGACTCCAAGGTGAAAAAGATGTACGTCGAGCCCGACGAAGTCCGCATCGCCGCCGACCCCGTCGTACAATACATGGGCAAGGGCGACCTTCAAAAACTAATCGCCGAAACCCAGCGCAAAATGGAAGCCGCTGCTAAGGATCTGGACTTTCTGGAAGCAGCCCGGTACCGCGATGAGTTGGTGCAGTTGAAGGAGCGGTTGAAGGGGGAGAAGGCGGCGAAGTAGTTGTTGAGGCACAAAGTGGGGTAATGTAGTGGGACTGGGGAATTTTGCTTATTTTTCGTTTCTGAAGGCTGATCTCGATTTGCGATCGAGACTTTACTGCTTCGCCCCTGCGAAGCGGATCGTGTTGCAAACGCGAAGAGGTTCTCCTACAATTGTGAATCAAAGTTAGCGACTAATACCATCGGTATTAAAGTAAAATCGAAACACAAATCTTTTAAATAAATGAAAAAATACAATCTATCATTTTTGATTTTGAATATTTTTCTGGTTGTTAATTTGCCATTAAAAGCTCAGATCAACGAGCCTGACTTCGTAGGTGAGTCATATCTATTAAAAACCGACGGATCCTTTTCGCAACTTGATAAAGCAATTGGGAATTTTACTTCTGGTTTGTCTTTTTCATCGAATTCCTTCAATGCCCTTTCACTTGAAATCGATGGAGGAAAGGCTCAGGCTAGATTTTCGTCTGGTGAACCTTTGCAGTTGATAGTACGTGCCGTAGATAATGATTCTGATCCTTTAAGTATCATTACTATTTATAAATTCAAGGCGAAAAAGAGTACAAGGTCTGTCTTAATCAGTAAGGATAATTCAGGTACACTCATGAAGAGTCGTACGAGTTCCAAAGACATAGTTCTATTCAATGGCGGCAAAAAATATGGAACCTCTTCCTACCTCATAACTCTAAAAGGCTTAGCAACCGGAGAATACGGAATAATTGTCTCGAACCCGAATAGCAAAGATGAGAAGAGAGTTGTAGTTTCTTGTTTTGCTATTGACTAATGAACACTTTTTAATTGGCTCGTGGCTATTGGAAGTTAGCAGATATATTGACATGGACAGAATAGAACTGAGAGCGATGCTGAAACCATTTGAGGCCAAGTGCGCTGAAAAGGGCAAGGCACTAACGGACATATGCATCGAAGAAGCCTATCCCGGCGATGTTTCAACTTCACTAGTTCGTCGTAGTGTTCCGCGTCGCAAGGTTGTGCGGGGTCTTCCGAAGGGAGACCCCGCACTTTAAATAAAAGGCCGTCTGTGACGGCCAACTTCATTTAAGGTTTCTTTTGTCAAAACTTTTTCGTAGTCCCAAATTATTTCTCAGAATATCATGAAATTACACATCTTCTTTGTGGTAGCTATTCTTTTCATTTTTGCAATGAGCTGCGACCAAAGCTATGACAACAACTCGGAAGAATCGAAAAATAGTGAATTGGATTCTAAGGTAAGTGAAGCAGAAGAGGTGTTATCCGCTAGTAAAAATAGTATAAAAAGAGATAATTCTGAAAATAGAGTCTCACTACCTCCAACAAGAACACTTCCGCAAACAAAAAGCTTGCCATCATTTGACCAGTTGCTTGATATTTATCTTGCTATTCGAACAAATAGCTTAGTTTCGAGAGTTAGCAAACTAGGATTTGAAATGTCAAATAATTTAGATTATATACAAGTTTTTGAAGACAATGATGGAAATCACTTGGTGGTAAATAAAACATCAAAATTTATAGCATTATCTTCAAATTACAGTATTGACAAATATGAAAAGGATGTTAGGGAAAATGGATTTGTTTTAGTAAATAAGTGGTCTGAAAAAAATATTTATGGTGTTGGTACTACTGATGAGTACATAAACTTAGACACAAAAATCACATTGTATAAATTACAAACTGGCGATTCTAAAAATGGTGAACGGATAGAAAGGTATTACTCAGAAAATTGACCCCTAGTTCGTCGTACTGTTCCGCGCGGCGTGTTGTGCGGAGTCTGCAAGACTGCGTATTAAATATAAAAAGCCGTTTTTAACGGCCCGAAGCACAATATCACCTTTTGATAAGACATCCCTTACAAAAATGGAAATAGAGCAAATCAAAACCCAAGTAGTTCCTATTCTGCGCCGCCATCGTATTGAAAGAGCAGGTTTGTTTGGTTCTTTAGTCACGGGGCACGCCGACGAACAGAGTGATGTTGACATTCTCGTTCAGTTAGGCAGCAAAATGGGACTACTGGAATTTGTGAGTATCAAGCACGAGTTGGAAGATGCTTTACTTAAAAAAGTCGATCTGGTGGAATACAGGTCTATAAAACCAGCCTTGAGAAACCGTATTTTATCCGAAGAAGTAAGGATGTATGGGTAATAGGAGTAATCGCGATGAACTAGTGTTCTTACAAGATATACTGGACTGCATTGCCAGAATTGAGGACTATTTGGAAGGCGTCACCGAGCAAGAGTTCGAAAATAATTTCGAGAAGCAAGACTCTGTCATTCGCCGAATAGAGATTATGGGCGAGGCAGTAAAAAATATTTCCATCGAAACACGGCAAAAATACCCCGAAGTATCTTGGCGGGGTCTGGCGGGAATGCGCGACATTCTTATTCTTATCAGTACTTCGGAGTCTCCATGGATGTAGTTTGGCAAACGGCAACTGTCGAAATACCGGAATTCAAAGAGAAAATAACTTTGATTGTCGAAGATATAAAAAATGCCAGTCTCTAGTTCGTCGTAGTCTTCCGAAGGGAGACTACGTACTTCAAATGAAAGGCCGCCGGAAGGCCGGACCCGCGACGGCCGGCCCCGTCGAACGGCTAACGTCGATAAAAGGGAAAGCCAGCTAACCAGGCTTTCAAAGCAACCCCACCTCACATAAGCCTTCCTGATAATTCATATAATCGCGCGCCGAGGGGTAACTGTACTCCCAAGCCTTATCGAATAGCCCTGCCTTTACCGGGCTTACATGAATGTATCGGAGCGCCGTCCGATCGAACTTCTGATTTATAAACTTGTGCTAATCAGCCAGCTTAAAAATTCACAATTTTCCAAAAGGGTAATGATACTAATTATTAAATCGTGTGAAAGATAAAGTACTGATATTAGACGGAAATAAATTTTCAACTATTGACGAGTTCTATAAAGAAGCGTACACTATTCTGACTTCTGGATTGGACTGGGACGTCGCCCATAATTTTGACGCATTTCACGATATCCTTTTTGGCGGTTTTGGCGTCTTCGAATCCAACGAGTTGGTCACGATAAAATGGATAAATTCTTCCAAGAGCTGCCATGATCTCGGCCTCCAGCACAGTATCGACTATTACAAATTGAGATCTTCCGGCTTAACTGGAAGCAGATCGTTACACTTTCTGAAAAAGGCAACGGATTTAGAGGAAGGAAAAGGCGAAACTCTGTTTGAAACGATTTTGGAAATTTTTGCTGAACACCCCAATATCACTTTACAAACAGGAGATTAGGAAAATGATGATTTAGTACTTTTCTCAGAACTCAATTTTATAGCTGATGTTGGGAATCATGATGGCTTCGCGGTACTCGTCGATGGTGTGGTCCTGAAAGTTATACCGGAAGCCGTAGAAGTCACCGTACTGGGTGGCATTAAGTACCTTCAGGGCAAACTCGTGGGCCACCTTCTGCCGGTTTAGTTTATAGCTGGCTGTAAAATGAACCAGAAAAGCGGGCGGTAGCTGCCGCGAGTACAGCTGCTCTTCGTCAGTGACGATTTCTTTCGTAGCCAGCGAAGCAGCCCGGTTGACCGGCGTATAGGGCTCACCGCCCTGCAAAGTAAAGCGCGTATTCAGACCCACCACATTTTGTTGATTTTTACCGGTCTGCCATTCCTTTCCCAACAGCAGATTAGAGAGGTACCTGCGGTTGAACAAGGTACTGCGCCACACCCCGTCTCCACCCAGGTACTCCGACCGAAACAGAGACGTAGTAAAAAGGAAGTAATACCCCCGGGCCAGGTACCTTTCCAGGGTTATATCGATCCCATGATTCTTTCCTTTGCCCGTGTTGACCAGCCTGTCGTTGAGGTACCACTGGTTGGTAAGGTTGATGAAGGAAAACGGACTTCCTGCTATGACCGGTACGCTATACAGGTACTGGTAGTACGGCTCAATTTTCAGCAGCATGTTCTCCGTAAGGTTAAGCCCGTAACTCAGGACCAGGTGGTGGGCCTTGGTAAAATCCATATCCCGGTTCACCAGCTGATTGTCGGTGTGGGACGTCCGGGCGAAGTAGTAGTTCAGCCGCTCCAGCCGGCTGTGCCGGCCGTAGGCCAGGCCCCAATACTGCTTCTCCGTCCGCTGCCATTTCAGCCCCACCCGGGGTTCGAGCGTATGGCGGTTATTTAGCGTAAACAGCTGTGCATTTATCCCCAGGTTCAGGGTGAAGCGGTCAGTGAAGCGGAAGGCCGAACTGGAATAGGCCGTCAGCAGAGTACTGAATCCGGCTTCATCCACTACCGTAAGCGGTACCTGCCCGGCAGGGCGGGCGTCTTTCAAAAGCATGTTGTACCGTAGTCCGGTAAGTACGATACCCGTTTTATTGGTATGCTTTGGGCTGAATTTGGTAGTTAGGGAGGAGGAAAGTACCATATTCCAGGTGGAGGTATTGTTCTGGCTTTGAGGCAGCAGCGCCAGCTGGTTGTCCAGGCGTTTTATGCGCCAGTCCAGGCCGCTGACCGTAGCCGCCAGGGTTGTTTTCAGGTGAGCACGGGCACTGAAAAAATAGTCATGGCTGATACCGCCTGCTCCCATATACTGCTTCGCATCGGCTTCCTCCCGGTTTTGTGCGTAGCGCCATTGGGCACTATCGGGTTGGGCCGCTTGTCCCGAGCGGTCTTTGAGTCCAAGGCCCCACACGGAAAAGATACCGGCTTTTTTGGTGGGAAAATAGAGTTTAAACGAAAGGTCCTGGTAGGAGGTACCTTGAGCTTCTTCGGGCAAAAGGGACTTCATCAGCGCCAGCGTGGAGTAGCGGTAGTTGAACAGGTACGACGACCGGCCTCCCTTCCGGAACGGCCCCTCCGACGATCCGTCAATCCCGATAGCGCCCAGCTGAAACGTATGCTCGCGCTTCCGGCTGTTGCCATTTCGCATAAAAATATCAAACACCCCCGACAGAGCATTGCTGTATTCGGCGGGAAAGGCTCCGGTAAAAAAATCAGAATTAGCCAGCATCTGACTACTGAGGGCCGTGAGTCCTCCGCCGCCAAAAGCCGACAAATCGGCAAAGTGGTTTGGATTGGGAATTTCTACGCCTTCCAGCTTCCACTGCAGAAACTTCGGGGCATTTCCCCGGACTACAATGCCATTGCTGGCCACGTTGCTGGCGACTCCGGCAAAGGCCGAAGCCAGGCGGGCGGGGTCGTCGAAGCCCCCGGCGTACCGTTTGGCTTCTTCCACGCTCAGCATACGGGCGCTGACCGTAGCCATGCTGTTTCGGGGTTCCTCTTTGTTGACTTTTGGTTTTATGACCACGTCGGCCAGTTTGGTTATACTTTCCCTTATACTTACATTTACAAAGGCTTCTTTGGAAGAAGAAACAACTAATTCTCGGATCAGTGCGGGTTCATAACCCAGGTACGATACCCGGAGGTCGTAGCGGCCGACGGGTACTTTGTCCAGGGTAAAGTACCCCGCTGGATCGGTAGTTGTGCCCATCAGCGGGTCGGTATTCAGCAACACCACCATGGCATAGGGAATGGGGGCGCCGGAGGCTTCGTCGACTACCTTCCCCCGGATGGTTTGAGAAGGCTGCTGCGCCATTGCCAGGACACAATAAGCGAGTAAAAAATTGATTGTCAGTATTTTTCTCATGAGTAAATGATAACTGGTAGGAAGTCGCAAAGCTATCGGCAATACCCTAACCCCGCCATACTGAAAAATCAGTAATCTTAATCTATGACCGAACTGGAATCCCTTGGAAAAGAGTACTACGAACTGCTGGGGCAACAGCAGTTCGTGGAGGAACACATGGACTACAGCATACTGGACCGGCACCGGTCGGTACTGGAGGCGCTGGCGCAGGTCAACAACAGCGGCATTACCATTTTTGACCTTTTCAAGAAAGAGCATAGCTATACCTCCTACAATTTCTCGGAGATATTTGGCTACGACCTGGACTCCATTCAGGAGCGGGGCAATGACTACTTCAACGCCAGGATACACCCAAACGACTTTGTGGGCCTGTTGAGAAACGGCATCCTGATTATGAAATTTTTCCTTCAGCTCCCAAAGGAGGAGCGCTCCTGTTATAAGCTGGTCAATGAATACCGGATTATGGGCAGCGAGAGGAAGTACATTCGGGTTATTGAACAGCACCAGGCCCTGGAACTGGATAGCCTGGGGAACGTGTGGCTGGCTCTGGGCGTGATTGATATTTCACCGGACCAAACGGACATTCAAGGTATCAAAAGCCAGATTTACAACTACAAGACCGGCCGGGTAGTACCCCTACCCGTTACGCCCGGCGATGAGGATCACGTAAGCCTCTCAAAACGGGAAAAAGAAGTACTTCAACTGGTAAGGGACGGCTTGCTGAGCAAGGAAATTTCCGAAAAGCTTTCCATAAGCGTCCACACGGTCAATACCCACCGCCAGCGCATCATGGAAAAGCTCGGGGCGAATAATTCCCTCGAGGCTATTTCGTATGCTTCCCGGCTGGGACTGATGAATTAGCGGACAAAGGGGCCATTGCCCCCATCGTAGTCTTCCGCGAGAGAGGTCTATCTGTGCGTATCCTTCCCATTGCAAATCGGGCGTAACCCTGCCCGACTTAACGGGTAGTATTTCAGGAATAACACCTTAAAGGTATTTACTCACCTTACCATCCCGCACATAGTATGAAGAACCGGTTGAAGTACCTTTTCACCCTTTTGGGAATAACAACGTATCTGTTGACCTCGTGTAATACTAGCACCCAAGAGGACGTACCCAATCAGTTGACGTCCCAGGAAAAGGAAGACGGCTGGCAGTTGCTTTTTGATGGTACCTCGCTGGAAGGCTGGCATTTGTATAATCGGGGAGAGGTACCTTCCGCCTGGACTGTGCAAAATGGCGAACTGTATTGCCAACCTATTTTTGACACGACCGCGCATGGCGATTTGGTATCGGATCAGGCGTTTAAGAATTACGAACTTGCCTTCGAATGGAAAATATCCGAGGGAGGCAACAGCGGAGTTTTCATCAATGTGCTGGAGCGGGAAGACATTCCCACGACCTGGTCTTCCGGCCCTGAGTACCAATTGCTGGATAAAGCCCACCCGGACTACGAGATGAGCCCCGCCAAAAGACCGGGTACTTTGTTCAACTTTTATCCTCCCTTGAATCCGGTCGAACCCAAGCCCGCCGGTGAATGGAATCAGTCCCGCATCAAACAGGTTGACGGGAAAGTTGAATTTTATCTGAATGGCGTATTGACGGCGCAGGAAGATTTCAATTCCGACCATTGGAAAGAGTCGGTAGCTAGCAGTGGGTTCAAAACGTTTCCTGAGTTTGGCAAGCACATTGAGGGACACATTGCGTTACAGGATTGGTCCAAAGGGATATCGTTCCGGAACCTGAAAATCAAAACGCTGTAAGCTAACCGAGGTAGTTGAACATGCAGCAGTCCCTCCTAGTAGTGACGATCATCCAACAGTCCTCCGGGCATTGCAACGCATTTAGTTGGGTGAAGTAAAGTACCTTTGAAAACATCAATACCTTTAAAAAGAGCTTAGAAAATGGATTTAAAACTTGACGGAAAAACAGTATTTGTAAGCGGTTCGACTGCCGGAATTGGGTTTGCGATTGCCCAGCGGTTTTTGCAGGAAGGTGCCCGGGTGGTTATCAACGGAAGAACGAAAGATGGGGTTGACAAAGCGGTAAATGAATTACAGTCGCTGGTGGAAGGCGCAAATATATCGGGCATTGCCGCCGATTTCTCAAAAGTTGAGGAAGTCAATCAGTTGATAGAGCAATTGCCGGAAGTCGATATTTTAGTCAATAATGCGGGCATTTTTGAGCCGAAACCCTTTGCCGATATACCCGATGAAGACTGGTTCCGGTTTTTTGAAGTCAATGTCATGAGTGGCATTCGCCTGGCCAGGCACTATTTTCCCAAAATGTTAGCGAAAAACTGGGGACGGATTATCTTCATTTCCAGCGAATCCGCCGTATTCATTCCTGATGAGATGATCCACTACGGCATGACCAAGACGGCGCAGATTGCGGTCAGCCGTGGTCTGGCCGAGTTGACAAAAGGTACCAACGTAACGGTCAACGCTATTTTGCCCGGCCCGACCAAATCCAAAGGCGTGGGTACTTTCCTGGAAGATCTATCCAGGGCAGGCGACAAGTCGATCGAGACAGTAGAGGAGGAATTTTTCGAAAACATGCGTCCCACCTCGCTTCTGCAGCGTTTTGCGAGCGTGCAGGAAATCGCCGATACCACCGTGTACTTTTCCAGTCCGTTGGCGTCGGCCACCAACGGCGCTTCCATCCGGGTAGAGGGAGGTTTGGTCAGGTCCATTTTATGAAATTACGCATTGTACTAAGTTCTTCGAAAGAAAGACCCAAGACAAAAAATGAAAGGACGCCGACAGTTGGCTCTATTGAACGCTATGAAAACCAATCGAACGTTAACTGTATGTGCTTTCCCGCCAATGTGCAGTTTTGAAGGAAAAGAAGTATCTTTAAATTATGACAACCTACCAAGTAAACGTACTGAATCCTAAGGCCGATAAGTTGCTAAAAGACTTGGCGGATCTTGATCTGATTTCTCTCTTGGAAACTTCCTCTGATCCATTTTTGGCTATTGTCAACCGATTGAGGGATAATGCTGGTGAAACGCCGCCTACTCTCGAAGAAATTACAGAAGAAGTAGAAACCGTCAGATCCCAGCGGTATGCCACAAGTAAGGCATAGAGTAGTTATCGATACGAATCTTTGGATAAGTTTCTTGCTATCGAAGACCTTGTCTAAGATGGATCCGCTATTTGTCGACGACAGGCTGATTTTACTGTTCAGTCAAGAGTTGCTCGATGAATTTGTCGAAGTCGCTCAGCGTCCTAAATTCAGAAAGTACTTCTCGGACGCCGACCTGCAAGAGCTATTGATAAAAATCAGAATCAAAGCAGAATTTATTGTAGTCACATCTTCGGTCAACGTCTGCCGAGATCCCAAAGATAACTTTCTCCTTTCATTGGCAAAAGACGGAGAAGCAACTCACCTCATTACTGGAGACAAAGACCTTCTGGTTTTGGAACACCTCGGTACAGCCAAGATATTAACTGTCGCAGATTATCTGGACAATTATTAGTTCGTTTCGGTTATTCGTCGAACGCTTTGTTATGTGGCTTGCGACGGAAGACCGCTTATGTAAGAGTATTAGTCAGAAGCCCAGTTTTGCCCTCACTAGCTAGCATTCAGAAAGCGCCACTCACATTCCTAAGTTCCTTTTTGCTTGCCTTTTGACAAGGCAAAAATCCGGCCACCACCAAGTAAAATGCACGCACAGAACATCGTCGTAAGAGAACTTCAAGAGGCTGATATTCCGGGCGCCATGCGGTTGAAAAGTGCTGAAAACTGGAATCAGACCACGGATGATTGGAGGATGTTGCTATCACTCGATCCGACTCTGTGTCTCGGGGCCTTTACCGGCGACAGAGTAGTAGGTACGGTTACGGCAACTAATTACAACAACGAGATCGCGTGGATAGGAATGATGTTGGTCGATCAGGACTTTCGTGGATTGGGTTTGGGCAGGCGCTTGCTAACTACCGTTATCGAAAAATTATCGGATTGCCGGTCGATAAAACTGGATGCTACGGACAAGGGATTGCCATTATACCAAAAGCTAGGATTCAGAGAAGAGCAGTTTATCGACCGGATGGTGACGCCAGGACTGGCTTCGGCTTTGCGAATCGCCGGCGACCCTTTGATAAAGCCACTGACGCAAGAAAACCTCCCGGAATCAGCGGTGTTGGACCGCGAGGCTTTTGGGGGGGATCGGTTGCGGCTCTTCGCTGAATTTTTGAAACTCCACCCAGACAAAGCCTGGTATATTGAGAGAGAAGTCAGAGTGTCCGGTTACGTGTTGGGGCGAACGGGTAGTAACTACACACAATTAGGCCCCTTATCGGCGGAAGGTATGGAAGATGCCAAGGCGCTGATTCTGGGAGCATTGAAAAACTACGTCGGCAAGCCTGTGGTACTTGACGTTTTACAGGAGAAAAAAGACTGGAAAGAACTCCTGCTATCGCTTGAATTCTCGGTACAAAGGTCATTTACCAGAATGTACTTGAAGGATAGCGGCTTCCCGGCATCCCCGCAGAAACAATTCCTAATCGCTGGCCCGGAGCTGGGCTAGAGCTGGGCTAGAGAGGGTAGATCGGTAATGTGAACTATTCGAGAACTTTTTGCTATAAAAAAAGAGCGTTACATCAGACTGGTATTTTCAAGGCGAAAGTCGGTATATAAAGTACCGCGAACGGAAAATTATTCCCGGCAACTGCGGATATTTGCGACCAAATCGGATGGGTAGCGAGCCATGGAGTTAAGAAATAAGCAGCGTATTTTCCTCAGTGTATTCTTTTTTATTTCGGGATTTGCCTTTTCCACCTGGGCCTCCCGAATCCCCACCATCAAAACCTTTTACGGCTTTAATGACGTCCAAATGGGCTCCGTACTGCTGGCGATGCCGGTGAGTTCGCTGATCGGCCTTCCCATTTCGGGTTGGCTGATCAGCCGATTCGACAGCCGCATTCCGCTGGCGGTCGCTTTCGGGATCAACTCCGTTGCTTTGGCCTGCATTGGTCTGGCGAGTACGCCCCTGCTGCTGATCATTACCATTTCTGTATTCGCGTTCACCATGCGGATTTTCAGCATTGCGGTCAATACCCAAACCATCACGTTACAGAAGTACCACCAAAAGAAAATCATCGGCTCTTTCCACGGTTTGTGGAGTTCGGGTGGTATTGCGGGCGTGGGGTTCAGTACGCTTATGGTCGCCTACGCTGTTTCCATTGAGGCCCATCTGGCCATCGTGGCTGCGCTTTGTCTGGCCGTGACGCTGTTCTCGTTTCCCTATCTACTGAAAAACGACCGTACTTCTCAGGGCAACAAACTGATTCTGGGGAAACCAGACCCTTACATTCTGTACTTGGGAGTACTGGTATTCTTTGCGGCGGTGTGCGAAGGCGGCATGTTTGACTGGAGCGGCATTTTCTTCCGGGAAGTACTTCACGTCGAGATCTTTACCTATGGATACCTGATCTTTATGGTATTCATGGCACTCTCCCGCTTTCTATCTGACCGTATTATTGAGAAAATCGGCATTCCTACCACTTATGTCCTGAGTTCCCTGATGATCGTGGCGGGTATTGGCTTGTCCGTGATTTTCCCTGCCGTCTGGACCGTGCTGATCGGTTTTTCCCTCACGGGTTTCGGGACGGCCTCTGTAGTACCCATGACCTACGCGCTGGCGGGCGCATCGAAGAAGTACTCGCCCGGCCTGGCCATCTCGATCGTCGCTACCTACGCTACGGTCGGTATGTTGGTGGGGCCGCCGCTTATCGGGTACTTGTCGCACGCGTTTGGCCTGCGGATGGCCTTCGTGGCTTTTGCGGTTTCAGGGCTGTTGTTTATTCCGGTTTCCCGACTATTCTTCCTGCACCAGAAGGCGCAGGCGTCTGACCAACCACAGCCAGTATCCTGACTCTGGTCCACTGGCCCCTAGCTTCAAAATGGATGATTGGTGGGGGGAGCAACTAGTTGTCTATTTGCCTGAAATCGTGGAGTGTGATTGGGTTTTTGGGAATCGTGAAGTAAAAAACACTCCCTTTCCCCGGAACACTCTCCAGCCAGATTTTTCCTCCGTGCATCTCAACGATCTTCCGGCAGGCCGCCAGCCCTATGCCCGTGCCGGGGTACTTGTCGCGCCCGTGCAATCGCTGAAATACCAGGAATATTTTTTCAAAGTATTCGCCTTCTATCCCGATACCGTTATCACTTATACTGAACAGCCATTCATCCGGCCTTTCTCTTGCCAACACCTCAATAACGGGAGTTTTGCCCTCCGTGCGGTACTTGATCGAGTTTCCGATGATGTTTTGCATCACCCGCTTTATTTCGGTTCGTGAGGCCAATATGACTGGTAGCGGTTTGCTGATTATTTCGGCGTTGCTAGCGTCAATCTCATTTTGCAGTTCTTCAAGCGATTCCTGCATCACTTCATTCATATCGGTTTCCGAAAACTTTTGATTAAGTCCCGATTGGGAGAAATCCAGCAGGTCATTGATCAGAGTGCGCATACGGTTGGCCGAGCTGGCGGCGGTGCGTACTATTTTCTGACCCCTCTCGTCGAGGTTTTCGGAGTAGCGGCTTTCCAAAAGGCCCAGGTAGCCCTCAATAGTCTTGAGGGGTGACTGCAAATCGTGTGAGGCCACATAAGCAAACTGCTTGAGTTCCTGATTGGTCAGTTCCAGGGTTTCCAGGGCTTTTTGACGGTACCTTAGCTCTTGTTCATACTCTCTGGAGGTACGTAGTCCCACGGCATCGTCAAAGTACTTGACAAGGGCGATGACCGTAGCCACCGATACGATTCCTGTCACGAAGCGGACCAGCGCACTGATGCGGTAGACCGGTATCCAAAAAAGCATGGCGTCGATCAGGTGGGTGAGGCCGCACAGCATGATGAATGCTCCGAAAAGCCAAAATACGCTTTGCAGGGGTACTCCCTTTTTTACGAAAATGAACCTTAACAAGATAAGCGGAATGCACATGTAGGCCATCCAGATCATCAGATCGGAGACGATGTAGAGCCAGCCGTGGAAATCGGACCAGGTACCGCACAGCCACCGGGGAGGAAAATCGGAAGAGTCACTTAACCGGGAAAAAAAATCGATTACTTCATTCATGTGTGTAAGAAAAGAGGGGAGAATAGAGGTAGAAATACGGTACGGGGAAGTCATCATTTTGCAGAAAAACCTATCCCCAAAAAGAACTTTTGGCTGTGGAGACAGCGGCGCAGGCTCTTGCCGGCAAAGTTAGGCCATTTGCCCTAAGTCCCGCCCGCTTTCAAAAGTCCTCTGAGCCAAAGGTGCGGCCTTCACGACTTTACCCATTTTGCCCGAGTCCACCCAGTAATTGCTCTGTTAAAGTCAGGCGAAGCTTCACCCGGTGACAGCTAGGCGCATCATCATATGATTATGGATCTTGGGATGAAGCGTCCTGCACATAGTTCCTGACTATGATCAGTTTATATGGCAGCATTCATCATAGGAAGGCCGCCCGGTTACCGGTAGATTTACCAATGTAAGCCTGCTCTAAGCATTCCCCATTTCTCAGCGGGAATAATCTGGTTGCGGGCCATTTCAAAACTTTGAAAACTCAGATATAAGTATGGACAAGTACCTTTCAGACAAAACCGCTTTGGTAACGGGAGCCGCCTCGGGAATTGGCAAAGCTACCGCGCTTTTATACGGCCAGCTAGGGGCCAATGTGATGGTTTCGGATATAGACGAAACCCTGGGCCGGCAGGTGGTCGACGAACTGACCGCAGCCGGGGGCAATGCCCGTTTTTTCAAGGCGGACGTGGGTGACTCTAACCAATGCAAGCAGCTCGTTGAAGCGACCGTGGCGGCCTTTGGCCAATTGGATATTGCCTTCAACAATGCGGGTATTGGCGGTGAGTTGAATCAAACCGCCGACTATTCCGTGGAGGGATGGCAGCACATCATCAATGTCAACCTCAACAGTGTATTTTACTGCTTGAAATATGAATTGGAAGCCATGCAAAAGCAGAAGGCGGGCGGTGCCATTATCAATATGGCTTCAATTCTCGGGCAGGTTGGCACGGCAGGATCGCCGGGTTACGTAGCCGCCAAACACGGCGTGATTGGCCTCACCAAGGCTGCCGCTATCGAAAACGCCGCGCGGGGCATTCGGATCAATGCCGTGGGGCCCGCCTACATCGACACACCGCTGCTGGGTGCTCTGCCGGCTGAAACCAAAGAAGCGCTGGTTGGCCTGCACCCTATCGGACGCTTGGGGCGTTCGGAGGAAGTGGCCGAATTGGTGGTCTGGCTTTCATCGGATAAAGCCTCCTTCGTGACCGGTGCCTACTACCCCGTTGACGGCGGCTATCTCGCGCAATAACCGCCAGTACCGTACACAGATTTCTGAACCTGCGTAAAAATTCTAGTCAGGAAAGTACCGCTCTAAATCCTGCGTTTTCACAGGACTTAGAGCGGTACTTTGTTTTTAGGCCCGAAGCGATACATCGACATCTGCCCGGGACGAAGCGACGATCTTTCGCAATGTTTCTGGTTTAAGCAGGTACTTGCTATCTTGGTGTTTTATAGTGACAAACGGTGTCTTTTAGTTTGCTGGAATTTTTGCTCCGGTCTATTTGCCATAGCTCTATGACACGGTTTGGTTTTGCTGATCCCCAATAGCATCTTATGAGAAATCTTATGGTAAAAATTATCTGCGCCTTATTCCTGCTCATGGTAGCCTGTCAACCGCAAGCCAATGAGCAGGCAACGGTCTCCTTTTCCGGTGGCAAGTGGATTGACCTGAGTTACGACTTTTCGGAAGAAACCCTTTACTGGCCTACCTCCGAGCCTTTTCGGCTCAATACGGATTTTGAGGGCGTTACTCCCGGTGGTTATTATTATTCGGCCTATAGTTTTTGCTCTGCCGAACATGGCGGTACCCACCTTGATGCGCCGGTCCATTTTGCGGAGGGAAAATGGAGCACCGACCAGATACCCCTGGAAAACCTGACGGGCGAAGCCGTTGTGATCGATGTATCGGACAAGGCGTCGGCCAACCCGGACTACCAGATAACAGTCGCTGCTATTGAAGCCTGGGAGGAGAGCAACGGACCCATTGCTGAAAGTACAATCGTGTTGTTTAGGACGGGTTACGGGGCCCTTTATCCTGATGCAAAAAAGTACCTGGGTACTGAGGAACGAGGCGCAGACGCGGTAGCCGGGCTGCATTTTCCGGGCATTGATCCAGCCGCCGCTGAATGGCTGACCAGTAGTCGAAAAATAAAGGCGGTCGGGATCGACGTCGCGAGTATCGATTATGGACAATCCAAAGATTTTAAAACGCACCAGATTTTTTACGGCGCCAATATACCCGGCTTTGAGAACGTAGCTAACCTGGACAAACTTCGAGGGGCCTATATCGTAGCCCTGCCTATGAAAATAAAAGGAGGCAGCGGTGCGCCGCTGAGAATTGTGGCTTGGTTGAATGACTAACGATGCTCGTAAACCCGGTTCGTGGTACCCTGACGGTAGCCAATCAGTTGAAACATTTATGAAAAGAAACATCATCCTGCTGGGAGCAACACTGATCATTGTTGCCACATTTGGTTTTCTTCCCAAAGAATCCCCGAAACAACCCAATGTGGTCCTGATCATGGCCGATGATATGGGCTACGAATGCCTTGGTGCCTACGGAAGCACTGTGTACAAAACCCCTGTTCTGGATTCTCTGGCGGCTTCTGGCATGCGGTTCGACAACTGCGTATCCCAACCGCTATGCACTCCGTCGCGCCTGAAACTCATGACCGGAAAGTACAACTACCGCAACTACGAATATTTCGGTTACCTCAATCCCAACCAGTACACTTTTGGGAACCTGATGCAGGACGCTGGCTATAAAACCTGCATTGCCGGCAAATGGCAACTGAATGGATTAGCTTACAAGGACAAGATTCCCACTTGGAACGATGCCACGCAGCCCCATCGCTTCGGTTTTGGGGAGTATTGCCTGTGGCAATTGACCCGGGAAGGAAAAGAAGGAGAGCGGTATGCCGAGCCGCTGTACGAGAAAAACGGCAAGGTAATCCAAGGGGGCAGCGACGAATACGGCCCGGATGTTTTCTCTGATTTCGTAGTCGATTTTATTGAGAGACAGAAAGATGAAAAATTCTTCGTGTACTATCCCATGGTGCTTGTGCACGACCCCTTCGTCCCTACGCCCGACTCGAAGGACTGGAGCGATGGCTCCAGGCGATATAAAAAGGATACGGCTTACTTTAAGGACATGGTGGGATATGCGGACAAAGTTGTCGGCAAGATTGCCGGTAAGCTCAAAGCGCTCGGACTTGATAAAAACACGATTGTCATCTTCGTAGGTGACAATGGCACGCATCCATCGATCGTCTCCGCACTGCCGGGTAGAAAAGTTGTGGGCGCCAAGGGGAACACCATAGACGCCGGCACCCACGTGCCGCTGATCGCTTATTGGCCTGAGGAGATAAAGCAGGGAAGTACTTTCGAAGGACTGATCGAGTTTAGTGATTTTTTTCCAACCCTGGCCGAACTTGTCGGTCGCCCGGCCGATACCGATGGAAAGAGTTTTTATCCGCTGCTGACGGGTGAAAAGTACCGCCCCAGAGCCACCGCTTTTGTCCACTACGATCCGCGTTGGTCTGCCAACGTAGATCGGTACCGAAATCAGTTTGTGAGAGACCTCGATTACAAACTCTACCAGGATGGAAAATTTTACAACCTTAAAACTGATATCCTGGAAAAGGTACCGCTGGATAGAAACGCTTTGTCTTCGAAGGAAAAGAAAATTCTAATGGGGCTTCAAAAGGAAATGGACCGGCATCCGGCCTGGGAGTAGTTGTGCTTTTGTTTGGTATTGTATTTAGCACTGGTCGTCCTAATTGGCTACGCCACCGTATTGAAAATGTAAAGAGAGTTGATTTTTCAAGGACCCATGATCAAGATTACCCGAAGATGAAACTTCAAGAAGTGTACCGTGTAAATAAACCGATTGGTTTCGTTTAAATGGCACAAAAAAACGCTGTCAGAGTTTTGGCCCTGACAGCGTTTTTCGTAGCGCGTAATGAATCGCCAGAAATAGGTTCTTCTAAAAATGCCGCTCGCCCAACTCCCGTTTGCCCAGCATCACTGCCCCGACCATCGCGATCAGGAATAGAATTGAAGCCAGTTCGAAGGGTAGGAGATAATCGCGGAACAGAATTTGTCCCAGGCTCTCGACCATACCTGTTTGTGAGTTGTAGCTTCGGGGATCATACATCCCCACCTGCGATTTACGATAAGCTCCGAACAAAATAACGAAAAGCGTACCCGCTACAATGGCGGCGGCAATCTTGGTCAGGTTGGGCATGAGATCTTTCTGGTCTTCTTTCATATTCAGAAACATGATGACGAACAGAAAAAGTACCATAATTGCCCCGGCATACACGATGATATTTACCACCGCGAGAAACTGCGCATTGAGAAGGAAATAATGCCCCGACAGGCAGAAAAAAGTCATGATCGCGTACAGTACACTATGAATAGGGCTGCGCGAAAAAACCACCATCAGCGCACTCAGGATGGTGAGGAACGACAAAAAGTAAAATATGGAGAGGGTAGCTGGGATCACTTTTAGTAATGATGAGGGGTCCGCCCCCGCGGTGATGAATAATGAATGATGAACGACCAGGCTGCCGAAAGCCGACTGCTAAAAGCCATTAAGGAATTGCTCTCGGAACGAACTCGGCGGCTTCGCCTTTTGCTTCGATCAGATTCTGTTCCCGGGCTTCTTCCTTAGTCCAGGCTTTACGAAGATAGCGATTGTTCATGTTTTCGGTCAGTAAATCCTTACCCCAAATCACTTGGTCACGCTCGGTGAAGACCGGAACGAACTCGTCGTGGCGCAGGTACACGGCTTGCTTGGGACAGGCCTCTTCGCACAGGCCGCAGAAGATGCAGCGCAGCATATTTACCTCATAAATAGCAGCGTACTTTTCTTCACGGTACAGGTGTTCCTCCCCTTTCTTGCGCTCTTCAGCTACAATTTGGATGGCCTCGGCCGGACAGGCCACGGCGCACAGCCCGCAAGCCGTGCAGCGTTCGCGTCCTTGCTCATCGCGCTTCAGCACGTGCCGTCCCCGGAATACGGGACCCAAATAACGCTTCACTTCGGGGTAGCGGATCGTGACTTTCTTCTGGAAAAAGTGCTTGATCGTAATCGCCATGCCCGTTGCAATGGCCGGAAGATAAATCTTCTCCGCCAGCGTCATTTCCTTATTACTTACTTGCTTGGATCGGTTGGTTAATTGCATTTTTTAAGGGGCAAAAATTTTGTTTAAATGTTGATACGGCCATTCGTTCAGAAGTGTTAATAAAAACAATTTACCCAGCTAAAAGACCAGTGCCTAAACAATTAAACCTTTACCTTTTTATTTCAGCATGGCCGTCAGCGCGGGTTCGATAAAGATAACGGCCAGACCCGTGACGACGATGTTAAACATCGCCAGCGGAATAAGGGCTTTCCAGCCCAGGTTCATGAGTTGATCATAACGGAAACGGGGAAGCGTCCAGCGTACCCACATGTAGAAAAACACGCCGAACAGGGACTTTCCAAAAAATACTGCCGTGCCGATAAGTGTGGCGACGTTGTGACCAGCGACGGTACCGAAGGCATCCGTCAGCGCGCCAGCCACCCAGTCCATACCGGGATAATTATAGCCGCCAAAGTACAGGGCCGATATTACCGCCGACGATACGAACATATTAATGTACTCAGCGAAAAGATAAAAGCCCAGTTTCATGCTGCTGTATTCGGTATGGTAGCCGCCCACAAGCTCGGTTTCGCACTCAGGCAGATCAAATGGCGTACGGTTGCATTCGGCAAAGGCGCAGGTAAGGAAAATAATAAAGCCCAGCGGCTGATACCAGATGTTCCAGTTACCGCCATGTTGCTGCGCCACGATGTCGCCAATCGAAAGCGATTCGCTGATCATGATAATCGCCACGATCGACATCCCCATCGCCACCTCGTAGCTGATGTTCTGAGAAGCGGCCCGAATCGCACCCAACAGCGAAAACTTGTTGTTGGAGGCCCAGCCACCAATCATCAGTCCATACACGCCCAACGATACGATGCCAAAGATGTATAGAATTCCGACGTTGGCTTCTACAGCCTGCACGGCTACTTCTACGCCGTCGTAAATGATCGTGTCGCCAAATGGGATGACGGCACTAGCCATCAGCGCTGTGAGCATAGCCACACAGGGCCCGGCGATGAACAGCCACTTATTGGCTTGAGCAGGAATAAAGTCTTCTTTGAAGAACATTTTTCCGGCGTCGGCCAGCGGCTGCAATAGACCCCAGGGCCCGGCCCGGTCAGGACCAAGGCGGTCCTGAATAAATCCTGCCACCTTGCGCTCGCCGTAGGTCGAATACATGGCAATCAGCAACGTCAGGCCAAAAATGACCAGAATGATGATGGACTTTATAATGAATGGTACTAATTCCATTTTTGTGTTTGTAGTGACGTTGTCCTATGGTTGAAAGGTCAAGGGCTGCAACGCGGTCAAGAGTTGGTTCGAAACTATCTTTACCCGTTGACCTTCAATTTTTAGCCTAGTTTTCTGTGTTCTCAAACGCCGACCGCTCGTTGGCTTTCCTGTTGTTTTCAATGCTCAGCTGTCGTACTGTTTCCTCGTCGGTGATGAACGGACGGGAATCGTCGATGGGCTTGTATTGCGAATTGGCCAGCCGAAGAGCAAAATCAGGTTTTTTAACGGTGTCGGCGCGGTATTTGTTGGCCGAAACTACCGAACTCCGGAGTACTTTGGTCGGTCCTTCAATGATCCAGTCGCTGGTTTTTTTCTTCTCAAAGCGGCAGGTATTGCAAATCCATTCTTCTACCTCACCCCACTCGTTTTTGCGGGCCGTAACGCGGATCACTTCTTCGCCCCGGTACCAAAGCGTAACATGACTGCTGCATTTATCACAGTCGCGGTGGGCATCCACGGGCTTACTAAACCACACGCGGTTTTTGAAACGATAGGTTTTGTCGGTCAAGGCACCTACCGGGCAGACGTCAATGACGTTGCCGGAAAAGTCATTGTCGATTGATTTTTCGATATACGTGCTGATCTCGGCGGCATCGCCCCGGCCCAATACGCCATGCACGCGTTTCTCGGTAATCTGATCAGCGGTATAAACGCAGCGGTAGCACAAGATGCAGCGCGTCATGTGAAGCTGAATATAGGGGCCGATATCGTGTTTCTCAAAAGTCCGGCGTTCTTCCTCGTAACGCTGGTTGGAGGATCCGTGCTCGTAGGCAAAATCCTGCAAATGGCACTCACCCGCCTGATCACAGATAGGGCAGTCGAGCGGATGATTCAGCAGCAGGAATTCTACGATGGCCTTCCGCTCTTCCAAGACGGCGGGGTTCGTCACGTTCTCGACCACCATGCCATCCTGCACCATTGTTATGCACGATGGCACAAGCTTGGGCATGGGCCGTGTATCCTTCGCCGAACCTTGTGCCACCTTTACCAGACAGGCGCGGCACTTGCCGCCGCTACCTTCCAGCGGTTTGTAGTAGCACATGGCAGGCGGCACCAAATGGCCCTGACTGGCATCGGCCTCAGCGATGCGCCGGGCTGCCTGCATAATTGTCGTGCCTGCCTCTACCTCGACCTCAATGCCATCGAAGGTTATTTTCAGTAAGTCTGGTTTTGTTTCCATCAATCAATTAGTGAATGTCGGAATGTCTGAATTAGTGAATATTGCTTTCGCCATTAATCTTTTATTCACTAATTCAGACATTCTCTAATTCCAAATTATACTAGCTCCGCTTCGCCCATGTACACTGCTCCCGGCCTTGTGGCTTCTTTGGGGTACTTCACATGCCACTCGAATTCGTCGCGGAAATGGCGGATAGCACTGGCGACAGGCCAGGCAGCAGCATCGCCGAGCGGGCAAATGGTGTTTCCTTCGATTTTCTTGGCGACGTCTACCAGCAGGTCGATGTCGCGCATATTGCCGTGACCGTGTTCGATTCGGTGCAGTACTTTTTCCATCCAGCCCGTTCCTTCCCGGCATGGGCTGCACTGCCCGCAGGACTCGTGGTGGTAAAAACGCGAGAAATTCCAGGTATTGCGCACAATGCAAGCCGTTTCGTCGAAGACAATAAAGCCGCCCGAGCCCAGCATGGTACCCGTTGCGAAACCACCGTCAGACAGCGACTCATAACTCATCAGGCGATCTTCGCCGTTGGCCGTTTTATACACCAGATTGGCCGGAATTATCGGGACAGAAGATCCACCCGCTACCAGGGCTTTCAGGTGATGTCCGTCGCGAATGCCCCCGCAGTACTCGTCGGAGTTCATGAATTCCTCCACTGAAAGGCCTAGTTCGATCTCGTAAACACCGGGATTTTTGATGTGGCCCGATGCCGAAATAAGTTTGGTTCCCGTACTGCGGCCCACCCCAACGGCGGCGTAGGCGTCGCCACCGTTGTTGATTATCCATACCATGTTGGCGATGGACTCCACGTTATTAACCACGGTAGGGCACTGGTACAGACCCTTTACCGCCGGAAAAGGAGGCTTGTTGCGTGGATTCCCACGCTTTCCTTCCAGCGATTCCAGCAGGGCAGTCTCCTCACCACAGATGTAGGCACCACCGCCGGGATGCACGACCAGTTCAAGGTCGTAGCCCGAGCCGAGGATATTTTTGCCTAAAAACCCATTGGCTTTGGCTTCGGCAATGGCTTGCTGCAAAATGTTGATGACGTACATCAGCTCACCGCGCACGTAGATGAACGACTTGTTGGCACCCAGCGCAAAGCTTGATATAATCATTCCCTCAATCAAAAGGTGAGGGATGGTTTTCATCAAATAGTGATCTTTAAAAGTACCCGGCTCCGACTCGTCGGCATTGCAAACCAGGTAGCGAGGCACGCCTTCGGGCTTAGCGAGGAAACCCCACTTCATGCCCATTGGAAAGCCCGCACCACCACGACCCCGTACGCCCGATTTCTTGGCTTCTTCCACCACTGCCTCGGGGGACATGGTTTTTATAGCCTTTTCCAGCGCCTCGTAGCCGCCGTTCTTTCGGTAAGTGTCGAAGGTTTCGATACCTTCGATGTGCGCGTGTTCCAGTAATATTTTCTTTGACATCGCTAAAAGCTATTGACTCAGTTCTTCGATAATCGAATCTACCTTCTCATTGGTCAGATTCATATAGTACTTCTCACGAATCTGAAACACCGGACCCCAGCCGCAGGCGGCCAGGCACTCCACTTCTTTCAAAGAAAAAAGCCCGTCGGGGGTAGTTTCGCCGGCCTGAATACCCAGTTTTTGTTTCAAATGCGAATATACGTCTTCGGCTCCCATCAGGCAGCAGGGACCTGTCCGGCAGTATTCGATTACATTTTTGCCCACCGGATCGAGGTGGAACATGGTATAGAAAGTCGCTACTTCGTACACTTCGATAGGCTGAATGTCGAGTAGTTTGGCGACATGATCCATCACCTCGCTACTCAGCCAGCCCCACTGCTCCTGCGCCACGTGTAGCACGGGAAGCAGGGCCGACTTCTGTCGTCCTTCGGGGTAGTTAGCGATCATTTGGTCCACGCGCTTCTGCCGCTCGGGCGTAAATGCAATGGGTTCGGCTACTTGGTTCACAACTAAATGATGAATTATGGGTGGTGAGTGATGAATAGCGGATTACAATGATTCATCACTCATCATTAAATTAACTGTCTAATTCTCCCGCGATGACGTTGAGGCTACTCATGATTACGATGGCATCGGAAAGCGTGGCACCTTTTACCATTTCGGGAAAAGCCTGGTAGTAAATGAAACAGGGGCGGCGGAAATGCAAACGATAGGGTGAACGTCCTCCATCACTGATCATGTAAAAACCCAGTTCACCGTTGCCACCCTCCACGGCATTGTAAATCTCACCAATGGGTGCATCGATTTCCCCCATCACGATCTTGAAATGGTAGATCAACGCCTCCATACTGGTGTAAACGTCATCCTTCGGAGGAAGGTAGTATTCTGGCGCATCGGCATAGTACGGGCCGATGGGCAGATTTTCGAGGGCTTGCTCGATAATTTTAAGACTCTCCCAAATTTCGGCATTGCGAACCATGAAGCGATCATAGGTGTCGCCACTTTGACCTATGGGAATAATGAAATCGAAATCTTCGTAGGAGGAGTACGGATTCATCACCCGCACATCGTAGTCTACGCCCGCAGCCCGCAGGTTGGGGCCGGTAAAACCGTAGTTCAGAGCGCGTTCTGCAGAAATGCCGCCGACATCAATCACACGATCCATGAAAATGCGGTTGCGGTTGAACATCCGTTCGAACTCCCGCATGACCGGTGGAAACGATTTGATGAATTCACGCAGTTTCTGGATGGCCACCGGAGAGAGGTCCCGCTCCATGCCGCCAAGGCGACCCATGTTGGTCGTAAGCCGTGCCCCGCAGACTTCCTCGTATATCTCGTAAATTTCCTCTCTTTTTTCAAAAAGGTAGAGGAATCCCGTGAATGCACCCGTGTCCACACCCAGAATACCGTTACAGATCAGGTGGTCCGAAATGCGGGCAAGCTCCATCATAATCACCCGGATGTACTGCGCCCGCTTGGGTACTTCCACCTGCAGGAACTTCTCCATCGTCATGTGCCAACCCAGATTGTTGATTGGCGACGAACAGTAGTTCATCCGGTCGGTAAGCGTTGTGATCTGGTAGTAAGGCCGGCGCTCCGCGATTTTTTCGAAAGCCCGGTGGATATAGCCGACTGTCTGCTCAGTGGAAACGATCTTCTCGCCATCCATTTGCAGAATATTCTGGAAAATACCGTGGGTTGCCGGGTGCGTCGGTCCGAGGTTGAGCGTCGTCAACTCACCTACCAACTCGGGCTGGTCAGCGCGGGCAAGGGGATTGACGTTAGGTACTAGAAGCTGATTCTCTGCCATAATTCGATTTGGAACGTTTGACTATCGGAACTTTAAACAATTGCTTTATTCCGCCAGTCACTCATTCACTTAGTACTGATTGACTTTACCTTCCAAACAAAGCATCCGTCTTGTCTTCACGGGTGGTGTCTTCCAATGGATATTGTCGACGCATCGGGAAGTAGTCCATCTCTTCAATGTTCAAAATTCGGATTAGATTCGGGTGCCCCTCGAACTGAATACCGAAAAAATCGTAGGTCTCACGCTCCATCCAGTTGGCTGATTCGTACACCTTGGTGGCAGTAGGGATGCGTTCGTCGCCTTCGGCCAGAAACACCTTGATGCGCAATCGGAAATTATGAACCAGACTATGCAGGTGATATACCACAGCGTATTCCAGACCCGGTGTGTCGGGATAGTGCACGCCGGTAAGATCGGTAAGGAAATTGGCCTGGAATTTCTGGTGGTTGAAAAGAAACTCGAGCATCGGAATAATCTGATCGCGGGTCGTAGTGAGCGTCAGCATCTCGTAGGGTTCCTCGAAACCATAGACATCTTCTCCGAATTCGCGGAGCAGTTCTTCGGCTACTTCCTGGTTAGTAAGCATAAGGAGTTACTGAATGTTGTATGAAGACATCAATTCCTGATATTGCTCAGAATTGCGACGACGGAGCGACTCGTTACGGGCCAGTTCCTGTACCTGCATCAATCCTTCCAGCACCTGCTCGGGGCGGGGCGGACATCCTGGAACGTACACATCCACCGGAATGATTCGGTCGATGCCCTGCAGCACGGGATACGAATCGAAGATGCCGCCGCTGGAAGCGCAGGCACCCATAGCCAAGACCCAGCGGGGTTCGGCCATCTGGATGTAAACCTGTTTCAGAATGGGAGCCATCTTCTTGGCAATGGTACCCATTACCATCAAAAGGTCGGCCTGACGGGGCGAAAAGCTGGGCCGCTCGGAGCCGAATCGGGCAATATCATAATGTGAACCCATCGTGGCCATAAACTCAATACCGCAACAGGAAGTGGCAAACGGCAGAGGCCAGAGCGAATTGCTGCGGGCAATGCCTATTACTTCGTCAAATGAGGTGGCGAAGAACCCGGAACCAGTGTGTCCCGGAGGGGCTTCAACTATATCTACTGATTTCATTTGTTCAATGGATGGTTGAAAACGGATAGCGGATGATTCATTTTCGCTGTCAGCGACCAATGAAAATTATCCGGCACTCATTATCGATTGTCAATTAATTAATCACTCTTCCCACTTCAAGACTCCCTTACGGATAATGTAATAGAAGCCTGCCAGCAGGAGGGACATGAACAGAACCATCTCCACGAAGCCAAACATGCCCAACTTCTTGAAATTGACCGCCCAGGGGTACATGAAAATAACCTCGACGTCAAAAAGTACGAAAAGGATCGCGACCAGGAAGTACTTCACCGAAATAGGAGTACGGGCGTCGCCGACTACTTCGATGCCGCATTCGAACGGGTCATCTTTCACTTTACCCTTGCGGCTGGGTCCGATATTGTGGGTGACGATCATCGTCACGACGATGAAACCCAGTGCCAGCACAAACTGGACAACAATGGGCAGGAAGCCGGATGGCAGATAATTCGTGTTCATAGTACTTATTCTCAACGGTCCGAACCGAAGAATTGTTCAACGATCCGGCGGAGTATTCCGACAATTTTTGTGGTTCAAAATTACTAGGCACAAACTTACCAACCAAATGCGATGAAGGGGGATTTCGTCCATACCTGAAACGCAAAAAGCCCCTGCGGAACAGGGGCCTTAATGAAGTCCTATTTTATCAGTCAATGACAATACGCTTGGTTACGTCGAGGCCGGGGGCGCGCACCCGCACCAGGTACAGGCCGGGCGGCAGCGTGCTGGCGTCAATGCGCTGCCGTTCGTTCAGGAGCGAAAAACGCTGGGTGCGAATGATCGAGCCATTGATATTGTAAAAAGCCACCTCAGCATTGGCCAGATTTTCAAGGGTTTCGACGTAAACGATTCCTTCCCGGCTGGGGTTAGGGAAAATGACCACACCGTCGTTTTCCGACAGGGAAAAAGGGACGGGGGGAGCGTAGGCGGAATAGCAGGTGAGGGAATTGTTGCTGCCCATCGTAAAGACGGCCTTGGCCCTTGCCGTGTACTCGCCCGATTCCGTCACCTTAATGGTAGAGGTCTCGGGTTTCAGAAAGCTGCTTCCCACCTTCCACTCGTATTTTTCGTTGAGGTTCGGTTCGGTAATCGAGGCTGTCAGGCTGTAAGGCCCCGACTGCTCAATTAATGGTATGCTAAGCTTGGGACGTACCGTCAGCGAGACCGGAGCCGAGATTTCTGACTCACAACCAAAGACATTTTGTGCCTTGACGGTATAGTTCCCTGTCTGTGTAGCCCGAAAAGACTTGCTGGTGCTGCCGTCGCTCCACAGGAAATAATCGGTGCCGCCCGAGGCGGCAAAAACGAAGCCCGTATCGGCGCAAGCCTGTTGCTGGCCGCCAGGGATGACCGTCGGTTTGAGCGGCCTTACCGTGGTATTAATCGTGACACTCGGGCTGGTAATGGCATTCCCCCTGGCATCTTTAAGAACGGCCCGATACGTACCCGGCGAGTTGATGGCGATGGTCCGGCCGGATTGTCCGGTGGACCACTCGTAGGACGAATACCCGGCAGGGAGCGTCAGGCTAACGGTAGCATTGTTAGTGCCGCAAGAGGTGGAAAGCGAAGGCGTTGGGGTGGGAGTGACGGGTGTAATCGTTGAGAAAAAGGTTGTGTTGAGAGCGTCGTTCCAGAGGTTTGCCAGAATACGCTGCCCATTCTGACCAGTAAAGTGAAGCCCGTCGGGACGCGGTACATAGGCATTATCGGTTTCAGGCCCAGGAAAGGTGCTGTTGAAGGTTGTATTCAGAACGGCGTTCTGGCCATTGATGACGTTTTGATTCGTTACGGATTGGCCTGCTCCGTTGACTGCCCGGGAGGTCCGGGAGATGACCCAGTTGATCCGTTTGTCGGTATCACTGTTAAGTTTGTTGATCAGGAACTGCATACGGTCGCGGTAATCCTGCGCACTGGTGTTGGAAGGGATGTTGTCGGTTTCTCCCTGCATCCAGAGAATGGCCCGAACACCCAGTTGGTGGACATAGTGCTGCGTGGAAATAAGCAGGTTGCCATAGGGCATTTGGGCAGGGTAGTTAAACCCACCGTAAGCGTTCTGGGTAATTCTTCCGGCTGCACTTTCTGACCAGTTTTTGATGGTAGTGCCTTCCCAGGCTGTGTTGATGAACAGCACGGGGACATTGAGCTTGCGTACCAGCAGGTCGCCGAGTATTCCCCAGCACCAGGCAGTTTTGCCGCGAGGGCCGATGGTTACGTTGGATTCGAGGTGCGCAAAAGTGGGTGCAGGCGGATCGAACAACGAGTTGACCGTATTGTCGTAGGCAATGTAGTTGAC
Source organism: Persicitalea jodogahamensis (assembly GCF_014651615.1). Lineage (GTDB taxonomy): Bacteria > Bacteroidota > Bacteroidia > Cytophagales > Spirosomataceae > Persicitalea > Persicitalea jodogahamensis. The sequence goes on from NZ_BMXF01000002.1 coordinate 530,245, forward strand.
GCGGTCGTCACTGGCCGCCGGGCCGGGCGACTCGAACAGGCCCTGCGCGTTGGACTGCCCGGAGATTAAGAAAACCTCACCAACACCCATGCGGGAGACGACATCGCGGCCCACGACGGAGCCATTCAGCAAACCCCGGACTTCCAGCGTATACCAGCCGCCCTGCAGGCGAACTGTTCCCTGAAATACCCCACCCGAAACCCGATCCTGCAAAGTACTCCACTCCGTGTTCTGCCCCTGACCCGGGATGACGGCAACTGCCCGCACCTCAAACTTGTCGACGGGCAAAGAGTAAGTGCCGGAAATAGAGATGGTGGTTTGCCCTGTGATATCACGTTGATACACCGCGCGATCCGATGGCGAAGTGATTTTGATCTGTGCTTCCGCCCCCAAGGCCAGGAAATTGCTTAACAGGCAGGTGATCAGGAAAATACAAATAGTAGAAATAGTACGCATCCGCTTAATATTTATTGGGAAATCGAAAACTTTTAGTCCTCGGATTTCAAAAAAAATCTGTAAAGTGTTCGCCAGAAAATGCCCGCAAAAGTAGCGGATTATTTGTTGGCAAAGGCAACTCTACCCGGGATTGCGCGCTTTTATCGGCTGATCAGCAGCTTCTGAGTGGCATGAAAAACACCGGAGCTGATCTTCATAATGTACATGCCGCCCGGAAGGCTGGAAAGGTCCAGCAGTTGGCGCTGGCTAAACGAATCCACCATGATAGTCCGCACTGGCGTCCCCTTTAAATCGAATACCCGAATCGTCGCGCTTTCCAGGTCCTCTCGAGTCTCCGCAATGACCATGCCATTTTCACTGGGGTTTGGATAAATGCTGATACCGTTGCCGTCAGCTTCGGGGATAAAGTTAAAAATAGCCGATTCATCGGAATAACATACCAGTGTAGGGCTATAGGTGATGGCAGCCTTTACGGCGAAGGCTCCTGGTCTGGTTGCTTTGATAAGACTTGTGGAGTCAGCCAGAGGCGTACCGTCTTTTTGCCATAGGAAGTTTTCATTCGCGACGCTGATGCCCGCTTGCAACGTATAGGTACCCACCTGTTCGATAACGGGCAGGGGCGGTTTGGCCTTGGCTTCTAACCTGACAGCTTGGGAAAAAGGTGAAAAACAACCATTGGGACCTTGTACCTGAGCAGAATAATTGCCCGACTCGGTGGCCGTTATGGTACGGCCAGTCGCTCCTGTGTTCCAGGAAAAAGTACCATCCGCATTGGTAGTGAGCTGTACCTGCTCACCCTGGCAAAACGTTGTACGGCCCAGAGCGGTTACGGTGGGTGCCTGGGGAAGCGGCAGCGCGTTCACTGATAAGGTGTTGGATGCATCAGAAAGGCAACCAAACTCATTCTTTGTTCTTACCTGGTAGATACCGGTCAGGTTAGTGGTGACTTCCTGGTTCGTGGAGCCGCTGTTCCAGACGTAACCAGTGGCATCAGTGGCTTTAAGCGTGATTTTTTCGCTGGCGCAAAAGGTAAGGGGCCCCGATGCCGTGATCGTGGGAGTAGGGGGCAGCGGGTTGGCTGTCACTCGTACCACTGGGGACAGCGGTGAACGGCAACCGTTACCGTCAATAGCCGTGAGTGAGTACTCGCCCGATTTCCTGACTTCTATCTCGCGCTGTCCGCTCCCGTCGCTCCATTGGTAGGAGTTGGATGCGCTGGACTGAAGTACCGTGTAATCACGGTCGCAAAAAGTAGTCGGCCGCAACGGCGTAATGGTTGGTGCAGCCGGAAGTGGGTTTACCTGCACCCGCACTGGCGAGGAGGTGGAAACGCAGCCGTTGTCATCCGTTACCGATACGGTGAATTCACCCGACTGACTGATAACCACGGAACGGTCTGTGCTGTTAATGTTCCAGCGGTTGCCGTTTTCGTAACTGGAGGTAAGGGACACACTGCCTCCTTCGCAAAACGTAGTGTTGCCACTAGCCGCTACCGAAGGACGCGAGGGCAAAGGATTGACTCTCACTGTCACGGGATCGGACTCCGGCGACTGACATCCATTATCGTCCACGGCCCGAACGCGGAAATCACCGCTGTCATTTACTGAAATAGTGGAACCGTTCTGTCCGTTAGACCATGAACTCTGCACAGCGGACGTAGATTCCAGCTTTACAACACCTCCCGCACAGAAAACCGTAGTACCCAACACATTGATGCTCGGCTTGGGCGGTGGCGGGGTAGAAAACACGCCTATCGTAACGGACGCGGAGGTAGTTTCACAACCATAGGCGTTGGTAGCGGTAACCGTGTAAGTATTGGGTGTATTGACGCTGATCCGCCGATCAGTTTGCCCCGTATTCCACCGGACAAATCCGTCGGTCGCGGCAGTGAGGGCCAATGAGCTTCCCTGACAGATGTTGTTCCTGCCACCCTCCACCTGGATGACTGGCACGGAAGGGCGTATTTGACCCGGTACTTCCACGGCAGGACTGAACATGATGTTTCCCGCCTGATCGCGCACTCTGGCTACATAGCGGCCACCACCTACGTTGATGTTGGCAGAGGTTTGGCCATTGCTCCAGTTGACTGTTGTGTAATTACCGCCTTCGACGGTCAGCGACAGCGAATTTCCGACACCGCAGCTTACCCGCACGCTGGGTAGCGGAACAGCCTTATGCGGTTCCGAACGGGAGAAAAAGTCGTCGTTCAGAGCGTTGCTCCAGGCATCACCAAGTTGGTGGAGTCCGATATCCTGAAAATGCGCCCCATCGGGCCGGGGTGCCTGTATTTTGTCCGTTTCCGGGCCGTAGAAGGTATTGGGGGTGGAAGCAATAACATCGTTTTGCGCCTTGATGATCTCGAAGTCGCTCCCCCGTTGGTTGTCATAGGTAACCCGAGCTATGACCCAGGACAGGTTTCGTCCGCTTTCGTTCCTGGACTGGTCTATGATGGCCCGAAGGTCATTACGATAAGCGGTCCCGGCGGTATTGGCAAAATTATCTGCTTCTCCCTGGTGCCATAATATAGCCCGGATGCCCGTCACAGAAATGTAGTACTGAAGGGCCAGCCGAAAGTTGTTGTAGGGCATCCCCGAGGGCGTGAAAGGTTCGCCGTTGTATATAGAATAAGTCTGGCCATTGATACTCTCCCGCCAGTTTTTGATTGCTGAGCCATACCAGCCCGCATTATAAAAAAGGATCGGTACGCCTAACCGTTCGGCAAGACGATCGCCCAACTTACCATATGCCCAGGCAGAATTGCCCCTGGGGGAAATGTAGGAATCGGCGTTGAGATGGTCGAAGGATGGTTGCGGCAGATCATTCGCAGAGTTTACATTGTTGTAGTTCACAGTGTTCACCCTATCATCGTTGGCTCCCGGTCCTCCGTAGTTTTGATAACCCTGGGAATTGGACTGTCCGGCGATCAAGAATACTTCACCGATGCCGAAGCGCGACACCGTCGCGGTGCCCGCGATTTGGTCCCCACGCCACCCCCGCACTTCCAGTTCGTACCAGCCCCCGCTCCAGTTTACCTGGCCGGCATAGCTGCCTCCCTGCGGGTTGTTCTGAATATTCATCCAGCCGGAAGTACTGCCGCCGTTGATGGCACGCAGCTGCACTTCCACCCGATCGATGGGTGTGGAGTAGTTCCCGCGGATATATACCGTAGCCGAATTATTCTTATCCCGCTGGAGGACCGTTCGATTGGCCGGGTAAGAAATACTGAGTTGTGCGTAAGCATCGGCCCGAACAAACCCCAGGATAGTTACTAATGTAACCAATGTAAGCTTAACCGTAAAGTTCATGTCATTCAATCCTTCACCATAAAAAAGACGCTTCCAATATCAGCGTAGAACTACCGGGAAACAACTTTCCGAACCTAAATTTAGCTAACGGACAACGGCTCGTTGAGCGTAGTCCATATCAGGTCTTTCAAACGTTCAATTCCTTCTTGCGTTATTGCAGAAATAAACAGATTGGGGACGTCGTCCGGTAATCCACTCCTCAATTTTTCTCTTTCGCTTGCCTCATTTTCCACCAAGTCGATTTTTGAAATAGCGATAAGCCGTTGCTTATCGAGAAGGGACGGATTGTATTCTCTTAATTCGTTTAGAAGGGTTTCGTATTCAGCCGCAGGGTCTTCACTGTCGGCGGGAATTAAGAATAAAAGAAGGGAGTTTCGCTCAATATGCCTTAAAAAGCGCAATCCCAGGCCTCTGCCCTGGGAAGCGCCTTCAATAATTCCCGGAATGTCGGCCATGACGAATGAAAGATCGTCACGATAAGCCACCACACCCAGATTGGGCACTAGCGTTGTGAAGGGGTAATTGGCTATCTCTGGCCGTGCTGCCGAAACCACTGATAGCAGCGTTGACTTTCCGGCATTGGGGAAACCCACCAGCCCTACATCTGCCAGTACTTTCAATTCCAGGATAATCCAGGCTTCCAGCCCTTCTCCGCCCGGCTGGGCGTAGTCGGGAGTTCTGTTAGTGGCTGATTTGAAATGGTCGTTGCCCAAGCCACCGCGCCCGCCGGGAAGCAGAATAACCTCCTGCCCATCGTCGGTGATTTCGCCCAGCTCTTCTCCTGTTTCGGCGTTGCGGGCCACGGTGCCTAATGGTACTTCCAGGATTTTGTCCTCGCCCTCAGCCCCGCTTCGCCGGCCTCCGTCGCCCTTGCCACCGGGCTCAGCCTTGATATGCTTGGTATAGCGCAGGTGCAGCAGTGTCCACAGCTGAGCGTTGCCGCGCAGGATCACATGTCCGCCCCGTCCGCCGTTGCCGCCGTCAGGGCCGCCTTTGCTCACGTGTTTCTCTCGGCGAAAGTGCAGCGAACCCGCTCCTCCGTCGCCGGAACGCGCGTTTATCTTTACGTAATCTATAAAATTAGATGAAGCCATTCCTCAATTTTACTCTTTGTGTTTCCTGTAAAAAATGCGAGACCCACGATTCGGGCAAATAGTTGGAACGGTAGCAAATAATTCTGGTATTCCTTGTTTACTCTATATCCTCTCCTGAGCCTTCTCCACCGCTTCACAAATCGCATCAAAAATTTCTTCGATTTCGCCAACCCCGCCGATGCTCACGAATTTGTCTTGCTGACGGTAGTAGTCCGACACGGGGGTAGTCTTGCTGTTGTACTCGAAGATCCGGGTTTTTATCTTTTCCTCGTTCTGGTCGTCGGGGCGGCCTGAGGTCTGACCGCGAATCAGAAGGCGCTTTTTCAACTCTTCATCAGGAACCATCAGGGCCACCATTACCGAAATCTGCTCACCGTGCGACTCGAGAAGCTCGTCCAATGCCTCCGCCTGCTTGACGGTGCGCGGGAAGCCGTCGAAAATAAATCCGGGAACGTCGTCGTGCTCCTGCAGTTTGGCATCGATCATTCCTATCACTACCTCGTCGGGCACCAGAATCCCCTGATCCATGAGTGTCTTGGCTTTCAGCCCCAGCTCGGTACCTGCTGCAATCTGCGACCTCAGCAAGTCGCCCGTGGAGAGGTGTATCAGGTGATATTTTTCAATGATTTTTTCACTTTGGGTGCCTTTGCCCGCACCCGGGGGGCCAAAAAGTACAATATTCAGCATAGTCGCACGGTTGGTAGCGTTTCAGTCAGTAAAGGGGTTCTACCTGGCAAATTTACAATTCCTGCCTTAGCTCAGGCTATTTTTTTGTTTTTTTTACCTAAAAAAGCCCGTCCCCTGATAAAATAGGGACGGGCTTCGGGGGAAAATCAATTCGTCTGCCTCACTTGATCACCACTTTGCGCACAGTGCCGTCTTCATTCTGCACGACCGTTACGAAGAGCGTTCCCTTGGTGTTTTTCTTTAACTCAATTTGTCCCACAAACTCGCCGCTGAAATCCTTGATGGTCTTCCTTCCTACCTCCTTGCCGTCAGTGTCAGTGACGGTGATGCGGACATCGCCCTGATCGGGAACACTGAATCGCAGGTTCAGCATTCCGTTATCGGGGTTGTTGGCATAGGCGTTCAGGCTACGAACGGTACTGCTGTTACTGAAGGAATTGCCCCAGACATCACCGAAGCGGTCGCTCATGCCTTCCATTTTCCTTTCCATGATTCGTATATTCGGTTCCACGTTGGCCCGCAATTCCCTGAGCTTTGGCTCCAAATCTTTCTGCATCCGGCGTACACTGCCTTCCAGTTCGCGGGTATCGAAATGAAACTCACTCGGGCGGCGATTCCCGTTGTTATCGCGCCAGCTCAGGATCATGGGTTCGTCGGAGTTGTTGCCCCAGCCTCTTATTCTCAGGTCGCCGTCCCGACGGCGCATACGGTTCTCATTGTCATCAACCGTGATGCTGATGCGCTTCTGACTCATGCCATCTACCGCGAGTGAGTCCAACGCTTTATCGATAAACTCTTTCTGCTCGTTTTCCGTCATGGCGTCAACCCGATAGCTGCGCTCCACGACCTGCGTTTTGCCGTCGGCCTTACCGATGACTTCTATCCTGATGTTCGTTTTTTTGTTATCATTTTCGTTGCTTTTCGACTGGGCTGTGGCCGCTGTGCCGAGGGCGTATGCCAGGGTCAGGGAAAATAGCGCGGTTCGCACAAGTGTCTTTTTCATAGCTTTCTTCGGTTTGCTTTTTATTGAAATAGGTTGTTAAAAGATGTTAAACGATTGAATTGGTGGCTTGTCGCTGCGTAAATTTGTTATTTGTGATCTCGTATAGCTTTCCTGTTTGCTTGCCCTTCAAAGCAAACCAGGCGGTAATGAACCAAACGCATGCTGGTGGCAGCATCGTTACCAATAAAGTCGCAGCGGGTAGGAAAACGTTGCACCCCATTCTGGAAAAAATAAATGACCAAAAGAAAAATACAAGGTATCATGGGGCTGATGTGCCTGGCACTGATCGGGTTGATCGGCTTTCAGTGGTACTTTATCAGTGAGGCTATAGCAGTACGCAATGAGCAGTTTAACCATAAAGTAGCCGAATCGGTGCAGCAAGTTGTGCACCGGCTGGAAAAGCAGGAAATGTTGTACCTGCTGCAACAGCGTATCGATAATGAGCAGCAAAAGGCTAAACTGGAAGAGATGACCCGCGTGAGCGAGGCATCGCGGCCCAAGCCCGCTGAAAAACAAGCTGAGCGCGTAGCCGCCGCCCGGCCGCCAGCGCGGCAGGCGCCATCCAGAGCGCCAGTGGGCAGCCCTGCCGGTATGGAGGTTTCGATTGGACCTTCGGGGGAAGTCAGCTATCAGTACTTCATGGAGGTTGCCCCTTCGGATGCGCTGAGCCCCAATTTCCGGATCATGGCCGAGCGGCAGCAGCAGATTATCGAGGAATTTTTCCAGGCGCAGCGCCTGGGCGCGGCCGGTCTTGACGAATTCATTCGCCGCCGCCTGGTTGAAGAGCAAAACCTGGGCAATGCCCTGCAATCCGTGCAGGGTGAGCGGGGACAGGCCGTTTTGGCCAAAGAGAATAAGTCGGCGGTACCCGAAAAGTCCCGGAAACCGTACGATGCACTTCCCGAAAAAAAACGAAGCAGCCAAACCTCGGACCGCCGGCCGTCGGACCGCACTCAGCTTCTTCGCGAAGTCATGCAGGATCTGGTCTATACCCAGCGACCCATCGAAGAGCGCGTCAATCGTTTCTTGCTTGATTCTTTGTTGAAGAAAGAACTGGTGCAGAACGGCATTACGCTACCCTACGAGTTTGCGGTGCGGGCGCAGGCGGGACGAAATCTTTTATTCTCGACGGCTGAACTCAACTCGGGTACCTGGGAGCAAAGTGCATACAAGGCATCGCTATTTCCCAGCGAGATGCTCAGTGGGAATAACTTGCTTTACGTGATTTTTCCCGATCAGCAACAATACATCCTGCGAAAGATGAGCGCGATGTTTGCCAGTTCGGGGGTACTTCTGCTGGTGATTTTGGCTTGTTTTTATGTGGCTGTCAGCACGATTCTGAAACAGAAAAAGCTCTCCGATATCAAGAATGACTTTATCAATAATATGACCCACGAGTTCAAAACGCCCATCTCGACCATCGCCCTGGCCACAGACATGGCCCTAGAGAACGTCCACACCGGGCCGACGGCTAGTGGCTCTGCCGCCAAACTACCCGCCCGCATCGACCGCTACTTGGGTATCATCCGTGAAGAGAACAAGCGGCTGGGAACTCACGTGGAGAAGGTTTTGCAAATGGCTTTGCTCGATAAGGGCGAGGTGAAAATCAAACAGGCGGAAGTCAACATGCACGATGTTATCGCCAAAGTACTGAATAGCCTGAGCGTCCAGATTGAACAGAGAAATGGCGAGGTGGAGCTGGATTTTGAGGCTACCGAAGAATTGGTGAAAGGCGACGAACTGCACCTTTCCAACGTACTTTACAACCTGGTGGACAATGCCATCAAATATTCCCCCGACGAACTCCACCTTACCGTGCGTACCTCCAACGAAGCCAACGGCATCCGCATCGCCGTAGCCGATCACGGTCTGGGCCTGTCCCGCGAGCAAATCCAGCGAATTTTTGACAAGTTTTACCGCGTACCTACGGGCAACCTGCACAATGTCAAAGGTTTTGGTTTGGGTTTGAGTTATGTAAAAAAGATGATCGCCGCGCATGGTGGGACGGTTGATGTCACCAGCCAGGCCGGGCAGGGAAGTGTGTTCAGTGTGTGGCTGCCAATTATCAATGTCGGAATTAGTGAATGAGTGAGTATTGCTTTCGCGAGTTTTTCAGAATATTCCACACTCCTAATTCACTCGTTCAAATTTAAATAACCCAACGCTACCTATGCCCAACCTATTACTTGTAGAAGATGACCCGAACCTGGGAGAATTGTTACAGGAATACCTGACCGACAAGGGGTATCCGACCGACCTGGCAACCGACGGGCAAATAGGCTGGCAGATGTTTGTGGAGGGATCGCATGATCTTTGCATTTTTGATGTAATGATGCCGCGCAAGGATGGGTTTTCGCTGGCCAAGGAAGTACGCATGAGTGGCCGTGATGTTCCCATTGTGTTCCTGACCGCCAAATCCATGAAAGAAGATACCATTCAGGGCTTTCGCCTGGGAGCCGACGACTACATTACCAAGCCTTTTGACCGGGATGAACTGCTGCTGCGCATCGAGGCGATCCTGCGCCGCTATCAGCGGCAGACGATGCAGGAGGCCGAGCAAAGCGTGTTTCAGGTGGGTAGTTATTCCTTCGACTACGAACACCAGCAACTCAGTCGGAACGGTACCACCTCCCGGCTGACCAGTAAGGAGTCAGAGCTGCTGAAACTTTTTTGCCGAAATCTCAATCAGCCCGTCAGCCGCAGCTACGCCCTGAAAATGATTTGGGGCGACGACACTTACTTCAATGCTCGCAGTATGGATGTGTACGTCACCAAACTCCGCAAACACCTGCGCGACGATCCCGGGATTCAGATCATGAATCTACACGGGGAAGGGTTTAAGTTGATGGCTTGATTCGAGTGGCAAAGTACCAGAGTGGCAAAGTGACAAAGTATCTATTGCGCATAAAGGAGAGGTATATCAGTTGGCAATATAGCGAAAGCCACTCTGGTACTTTGCCACTCATTTCACCAAACTCCCCAATATTCCCCTCATCCCCGCCGAAGGGATAATGTGGTTGAAATTGGACCAGTAGACTTCGTCGTACTTCGGGATTTTTTGGGAGGGGAATAAGGCAGTGTCGAGAGGTACTTCCGAAGGCGGCACGGCCTTGCCGTTGCTTTTCAGGATATCGTTGGCCACAAAATGAAGCTTAATGGTTCCGGTAAGGGTATCGCTCTTGTCTATGAAATCGGTCTGGATGAGGAGTTGCGAATCCTGTAGGTACCACTTGCCGTCGTAGGGGAGGTAGTTGGTGAAGCTGCTTACTCGCTTTGCTTCGCGCCGCTTTTTGCCAAGCATCTTTCCCATCGCGCTTTTCATCGAACCTTTAAAAACTTCATCCATGCCCTCAGGGGTAAAGTCATAGGCGATGCGCACGATGGCGGAATCGGCTTTATTGATGCAGATAATACCGTTGCGCGCGCCCTTTACCTGCGGGCCGACGGGCCGGAAGTGGATTTGATAGACATCTTTATTATTGTAAAATGCGATGCTGTCGTCCAGTTGGAAGCGGTAGTCGGCGAGGTTGCTGCCCAGCAGGTATTCGGGCAGACCCGTGTCCAGGCTTCGTGTGACGATCGCCGGGCCGCTGGGAAACTCATAGTCGTCAAGCGCCTTGTCACGGGAGGTACTTTCGAAGCGGCGGCCCCGCAGCATCCGGTACTTTTCGGGGAATTCGGTCTTGGGGCGCGGATCTTTCTCTACTTTCAATACGGCTTCCCGTATGTCCACATAAGCATCGTTCTGTTGCAGGGTTTCCTGGTAGAAGCCCGTCATCATAATGGGGGTGTCGGTGTAGTTTTTGCCTACTTTGCCCAGTGCCGCCATCACCCATCCTCGCGCGTCGAAGCTTTTTACATAGGCACTATCCACGATCACAGGCTGGGCCGTTTCCATTTCCAGCAGCACGTCCTTATCGCCCGCTGCGAATTCGGTCCCCTTCCGCGCCAGATTTTTATAGCCCAGGTGTGCCACGGTCACGTCCTCGCCTGCGGTAATTTTAGGGAAGCGATAATAAAACTCACCCTGCTCGTTGGCGATGGTGCCCAAACCCTTGGACATGACGCCGATGTGCGCGTAAGGAATGGGCTGCCGGGTAGTTTTGTCAATAATCTTGCCGCTTATCGTGATATATCCCTGAGCAAAAGTACCCGCATGACATACTATTGACAAAACCAGAAGGGCAATCGGCCGGAAAGAATTTAGCATTCGGGGGTAGGTGAATTTGTTTGCAAAGGAACAGCGAACGCTGATGAATTCAATATTTGTGCCATGTTTGACGGAGTTAAAAATTCGGGAGTATGCGAGTTTTCAACTACTTCGAAATCATATGCTTATCATTCGTCAACTCCCAAAATCCAGTGCTCCGATCCGGAGAATGAGATTAGGATCAGGGCAGTTTTCCAGATAAGTCTGCCGATCGGTAAGGGAAGCCACACCGGGGTAGTCTCCGTGATAGCCGCTTAATTCGGTAATCAGCTGGAAATGGAGGTGTGGGGGCCAGTTTCCGTTTTCCGGGTAGTCGCCGATGGCGGTGAAAGGCTCGCCCGCCCCAATTTCCTGGCCTACAAAAATATGTTCTAGCGAAGCCAGCGTAAGGTGGCCATACAAAGTGTGAAAGACGAACTCATCCAGTTCATGCCGCAGAATTATTGTCGGCCCGTAGTCGCCGAAGTTGTCGTTGAAGGCGATGCTCTGTACTACGCCCGGCAAAGGATTGCAAACGGGCGTGTGGGCCTCAGCCCAAATATCTACCCCCAGGTGAATACAGCGCCCTTCCGCCGCATAGTCGCCGAAGTGCGCCGAGCGGCGGTAGATCACACGGTGTTCGTTGTAGCCCCCAACGCCCACGTATCGGCCATTGTCCAGCATTTTACCAAAAACATAGTCTGAAAATGCCGTCGTGTCGGTAAGGTCCAATGCGGGCAGGTCGGTATTGCCAGCCGTAAAGTCAAGCTTACGAAAAGGCCTGTCGGCGGAAATGACCGGGCTAAATGACGAATAAGATTGTAAAGTCGTGATCAGCGACATGGGCTTTTTATCAAAAATGAGAAAGACAAAATAAGGCAAAAGTGCGGTTAGCTGGAAGTTTTACCAGAATTACTATCTTGCGAGCCTTCACCGTATACTACCGGATCTACTACATGGAATCAACCGTTACCAATCAGAAACACCCGCGCGGTCTTTACGTTCTGTTTTTTACCGAGATGTGGGAGCGATTCAGCTACTACGGAATGCGCGCCATCCTGCTGTTGTACCTTATTAAGTCGGCAGCGGACGGCGCTCTGGGACTACCGGAAGATACGGGTGGAGCCATCTACGGACTTTATACTTCATCGGTTTATCTGCTTACGCTGCCGGGCGGCTGGATCGCTGACAATATGCTCGGTCAGAAAAAGGCCATCCTGTGGGGCGGCATAGTGATCATGATCGGCCATATTTTGCTGGCAGTACCGGGCAACAATGCCATATTCTTTGCCGGACTTTGCACGGTCGCCATCGGTACCGGACTTCTTAAGCCTAACATTAGCTCCATCGTCGGGAATCTTTACCCTGAGGGCGGCGCACGGCGCGACGCCGGTTTTTCAATATTTTACATCGGCATCAACCTTGGTTCATTTTTGGGCATGACCGTAGTTGGTTACCTGGGCGAGAAGGTCGGTTGGCACTATGGCTTCGGAGCCGCCGCTATCGCCATGTTCCTGGGCGTGGTGGCCTTCAGGCTCAACAGCAAGCATTTGGCCGGACTCGGAGAGCCGCCGGAAGTGAAAGGTAGCCCAACTTTCCTCTATGTGGTGGCCGGAGCATTGGTTCTCATGGCTACCTTGGTATTGACAGGCTTTCTGGACGCGGTCGAATTGGCCAACGTAATGGGCTATGTCATCGTCGGCATCACCATCCTGTACTTTGCCTACATCGGGCTGCTGGATAAATCGCTGAGCGTGGTCGAGAAAAAGCGCGTGGGCGTATTGTTCATTTTCTTTATCGGGGCCGCGCTGTTTTGGTCGGGATTCGAACAGGCGGGTTCTTCGCTGACGATCTTCGCCGATCGCCACACCGACCGGATCATTGGCGGCTGGGAAATGCCTGCCTCCTGGTTTCAGACCGCCAACGCCTTCTTTATCCTCGTTTTTTCGGCGCCTATCGGGGCTTTGTGGATTTACCTGAACCGAAAGAAAATCAACCCTTACGTTCCCGTCAAGTTCGGCCTCGGCCTGATTCAGATGGGCTTCGGATTTTTCATCATGTATTGGGCTGCGCAGTACGCTGTGGAGGGTATTCAGGTGGGTCTGGGCTGGCTGGTTTTTACTTACCTTTTCCATACCCTGGGTGAGTTGTTCCTGAGTCCGGTGGGGCTTAGTACCTACACCAAGCTGGCTCCCAAAAAGTATTACAGCCAGATGATGGGGCTGTGGTTTGTGGCGGCATCGCTGGGCAATCTGATCGCGGGGCTATTCTCGGGGAACTTCTCTGAGGACAATGTCGCCGAGATGCCCGCACTATTTTTACAGGTTTGCCTGTTCGGCGTGGGCTTTGGGATCTTGATGATCCTGTTTTACAAACCTTTGAAGAACTGGATGGGAGGCATAGAATAATGAACGATTGATAATGGAGAACGAACAATTGAAGGTTGAGGCGAAAGCAGGAAGCAGCTTTACGCACAAATTTAAGTTTAGTCAGGAAGATGTGGAGGCCTTTGCGCGGGTGACGGGGGATACGAACCCGCTGCATCTGGACGCCGATTACGCGGCAACGACGGCGTTTAAGCGGCCCATTATTCATGGGATGCTGGGGGCAAGCGTCTTTACCAAAGTACTGGGCACGGAGTATCCGGGCTATGGTTCTATCTACGTGAGCCAAATGCTGAGCTTTTTGCGGCCTATGTTTGTCGATACGGACTATGAAGCAGTTTTTACTATCACGAGTATCAATCCTGACAAGCACACGGCTGAAATCAGTACCGAAATCATGGACGCCCAGACGCGCAAAGTCACCACACGCGGGGCAGCGACGATGATCAACAAGGAGAAGTTCTGACTCTGTGCCGTTTACCGTTTACTAAGTCATAGAGTACTGAAGGGGGTGGGTTTTGCTTTTTGTATTATATTGAGCGAGTATTATAATTTTTCATATCTTTCTCACCCCAAACACAACTAATACTATGCGCAAGCTAAGTACCCTCGTTTTGCTGGCTTTTCTGGCCGCTCCCGCTCTCTCACTTGCTGCCACCGGCCCGGCAGACACCGCACCAAAGACCAATGTCGTCTGGATTGCCCTCGGGAATACCCCCATGGCTGTTGAAGCCGCACCAGCTGCACATTTGGTCACAATCTGCTATTACGGCGTCACGATGATGGTGTCGGAAAAAATCGCCAAGCGTTACCTTCGTATTGGTGCCCGCTGCGGCTCCTGTGACATGGAAGATTATACGAGAACCTTATTGCCTAGTGGCGGCTATCTCGTGGAAGGAAGTGTGTGTAAAGAACCGTGTGGGGGAAACTTGCTTACATCCGATGTGGATCCTTGCGACGATACTCGCCTGATTCCGATTGAAGCTCCCGCCAGCACGGAGAAGGTTATCCAGATCGGGAAATAAAAGTTTTCTGGTTTTTGGTACGAATTTCAACGGAATGAAGGTTGTCCTGTAATTCAAAACCATGAAGAAAGGCATCCGGCCAAACCGGATGCCTTTCTTCATATAAGGGGGCAATCTCAACTACCAGATTTAATCAATATTAAATTGAATAATTATATTGATTTGAGCTTTTTTTAGTTTAAATTGGATCTTGTAAATATTCTTTCACCCCTAAACACAATTAATTCTATGCGCAAGCTAAGTACCCTCGTTTTGCTGGCTTTCCTGGCCGCTCCCGCTCTCTCACTTGCTGCCACCGGTCCGGCAGACACCGCACCGAAGACCAATGTAGTCTGGATTGCCCTCGGGAATACCCCCATGGCTGTTGAAGCCGCACCAGCTGCACATTTGGTCACAATCTGCTATTATGGTGTCACGATGATGGTGTCGGAAAAAATCGCCAAGCGTTACCTTCGTATTGGTGCCCGCTGCGGCTCCTGCGATATGGAGGAGACAAGACTGGAAACAAGTGCTGCCCCGCGGCGGGTTTGTGACGATGAAATAATCATCTGGGAGCCTTTGGAACTGTCCCCTAAGTCATCCTTGACCGAAAAGGTAATTCAAATAGGTGGAGTTAGTAAATAATTGCCAGCTTCCGGACGAAAACCCGTAAAGAAAAAAAGGAGTTTGACACGCGTCGAACTCCTTTTTTATTTCAGTTCTCTTATCTTTGGTAGCGCATCTACGAATTCTCAAAAGAGCGGCCATGAAAAAAAAACTGCTCATGTTTATGCTAGGCATCGGCCTTTTTTTTGCCATGTCCAATTCGCATGGACAGTCCTCACCCACCGTTCCAGCTGACACGCCTTTTGTGCTGCCCTTGGCGGGCGACACATTGCCGACAATTGCAATGGAGGTAGATGGACAGTTTATCTTATCTGGCGCTTATACTCCCTGGTGGATTGTTATATCTGGATATGCATTCTTATCAGGTTGGGGAAGAGAGCCGACACTCTCCCAATTTTATTAAACCTTATATTTTGGCGAGTGCTAATCCAGAAATACTGGGAAGCCATCGTAAATTTCTGGAAAACAGAAAAACTTGGTACATAGCTACCTCTGCGGGGCTGGCTATGTGGTTGGTAGGGGCAGTGCAAACGGTCAATTCCGTGTTCGATTCCAGTGCTGGCGGCGGGGCGGGGGCGCTTCTCCTGATGGGGGTAGCGGGTATTATTGGCGGACAGGTGGCGCGAATCGTTGGTTTTCGTAGCTTGCGAAAAGCTGTTAACCTGTACAATCACCAGTACGCGGGCAAAGTACCTGCGGTAAGCCTGAATCTTGGCCTTCCTTCTACCAGTCCGGCTGGGCTGGGGCTTTACGTGAAGTTTTGATGGAAGTGCAGGAAATTCACTCATATTTAGTAAGTTATGTATTTCGACCGACGAAGTTTCCTGAAAGCTGCCCCCTTGGGTATACTTACTTCGAGTACCAGAATCGGGAAGCCAATCCTGCCAGGAAATCCCGCAGTTCATAAAGTACCCATCAAACTAAGCTGCAATCTCTACTCCTTCAACGATCAGCTCACCAAAGGTGAAATGACGCTGGAAGAGGTATTCGCTTTCTGCTCCGACCTGGGCTTCGCGGCCGTGGATCCGACGGGCTACTACTTTCCCAACTACCCCGAAGTACCATCGGACAACTATATTTTTGAAATTAAGAAGAAAGCCTTTCGCCTCGGTCTGGATATCAGTGGCACGGGCATCCGGACAGACCTCGCCAATGCTGACCCGACCCGACGTGCCGCCGACGTTGAACTGGTACGAAAATGGGTGGAAGTTGCCGCCAAGATGGACGCTCCTGTTCTCCGGGTTTTTGCGGGTAAAACTGTCCCGGCCGAACAAACCCAGCCTGCACTTGACCGGGCGGTGGAAAGCTTGAGAAAATGCGTCGGATTCGGCGAGAAGGCGGGCGTGATGATTGTCGTGCAAAATCACAACGAACTCCTCAAAACCGTGGAGCAGGTACTTTACATCCGCGAGAAAATCCCTTCCGAATGGTTGGGTATCAATCTCGATATCGGTAGCCTGCGGGCGGGTGATCCCTACGAAGAAATTGCCAAATTGGCCCCTTACGCTTATACCTGGCAGATTAAGGCAAGTGTCTACCGCCAGGGTGTCGAAGAAAAAACCGACGCTAAAAAGATTGTAAAAATCCTGAGGGATGCCGACTATCGTGGCTATATTCCCGTTGAAACCCTGAAGAGCGATCCAAGGATTCAACTTCCATTGTTTCTGGAAGAAATACGCACCGCTTTGCAGGGTTGAATTTTGAGCAGTAAAGTTCTCATCACGCAAAGCGACAAAGGATTTTGAACTAGAAGACAGGATAGCCAGTGATACCGATCCTCTGCTTACATTTAAGCCCCAATCAAACAATTTCTTAAAAGTAAATGAAAATTATGCTCCAACTCGGCTCCATCATTGGTGCCCTCGCTGTCGGAATAGGTGCTTTCGGTGCCCATGCCCTGAAAGCCTCACTCGAAGCCTCAGGCCGCGCCGACACTTTTGAAACGGCGGTCAAGTACCAGTTCTACCACGCTCTGGCCATTGTGCTGATCGGGGTCTTGCTGACGAGGGCTGACATAGGCGCTATCAAATGGCTCAATTGGGCCGGTTATGCCTTCGCGGGCGGAGTGCTGATCTTCTCCGGCTCGCTCTACGCGATTTGCTTTACGGGCATCACCAAGTTTGGCGCGGTGGCACCCATCGGAGGCCTGCTCATGATTGCGGGCTGGATATTGCTGTTCTTAGCGGCGGGGAAGATGGATTTTTGAAGTGGCAAAGTTCCAGAGTTCCAAAGGCGCAAAGTATGCCGGGGCAAGTCAACTCTGTACCTTTTTGGCTTTGCCCCTCTGTGCCTCAAGAAAGCTAGTGCGCCGAAAGCAGCATCAAACTCGTCCGTACGATTTGCCCCATGGTTTGGCAATCCATAAAAGCCTGGTGCCGGTAGTGGCGGGCGAGGTCGCGGCGGAGCAGGGCGACGTACTCAGAGGAAGAAATGACGTCGTCGGCCATGACGTCCATGATGTCATCGGCCCGTGATTTCTCGATGCGCATCCGGGTGGCGATCTGGGAGCGTTCCTCCATTTGGTACTGCCGTACGCTTTCGGAGGTCATGTACTTCATGCCTAATTCGATAATCGTGTTATTCTGCTTGAAATACTGCGGCATATACACCGTCTTTTTGCCTTCGTACGACTGCTGGTCGAAGTCGATGGCGCGGAAGCGGTAGTAGATTTCCTCAAAGTCGGGCGTGATATCTACCACGAAATTACTGGAATGCATATCGCCCAGTAGCCGCACGAAGCAACGCTCGTTGAACTTTACAAACTCTTTGCAGAGCCGGATCGGATTCAGGTTCAGGTCGGCGATCTGGGTCTTCAGAAACACATCGCCCGGAATCCCGGCGATATGCTCTTCTACCAGCGACTGCCCGCTGGTCATGTAGCTCACCTGGTTGGGCGAGAAAATATCTTCCAGTTCCAGGCCATACACGCGTGAAGCGTCGGCATTCTTGATGTAAAAATAATCGAAGTTGTCGTTGATCTGATTCACGATCCTGATACGGAAGGGCCGCGTATTACCGTAGGTGCAGAGGTCCACCCGGTCTACCATGAGGTGCTTCAGGATCGAGAGGTCGCCATCGACTTTCAGATGCGCATAAATGGTTTTAAGCGCCTGAAAAATATCCGCTGTGTCGCCGGGATCGTAGAAAACCGAAATCCAGAGCGTATCGTTGCCCTTATTGTCGTAGAGCGAAATGGCGTTGGAAAACCGCAGCAGGTCGGTGTAGTGAATTTGCAAAGGTACTTCCCGCTGGTACTTGACGAGGTACTCCCGCAGGTCGGTATTGATACGATAGGGGATTTTTTTCTTGCTGATGAGCGCCATAACTATGTACGGGACAAAGTGTAGGGACGCTGGGAATCCATTTTCAGGAAGATGAAAAGCAGGATGGAGAACGACCATAGCGACGAGCCTCCGTAACTGAAAAAGGGCAGCGGAATCCCGATAACGGGCATCAGACCGATGGTCATGCCGATGTTAATCATGAAGTGGAAAAAGATGATTCCCGCCACACAATAGCCGTACACCCGCGCGAAGCGGGTTCGTTGTCGTTCGGCCAGCACTACCAGCCGCATTATAAGCCCTACAAACAAACAAACGACTACCGCGCTGCCGATGAAGCCATGTTCTTCCCCCACAGTGCAGAAAATGAAATCGGTACTTTGCTCGGGAACGAAATCGAATTTAGTCTGAGTACCTTCCAGGAATCCCTTGCCGGCCAGTCGCCCCGACCCAATGGCGATCTTGGACTGAATGACATTCCAGCCCGCGCCGCGCGGATCGGAATAGGGGTCTACCAGGACCATGATACGGCTGCGCTGGTGCTTTTGCAGGACGTTGTTGATAAAAAAGTCCATCCCAAATACCACCGCGATCATCAGCCCGGCCACTACTACGGTAGCCGTGGTGCCGCCGTTTTTGCGGGTACCCTTGGGCATCAGCCAGATTACCAGCCCAGCCACTACGAGAATACCGAGTGCGATAAACCACTTCAAAACCAGCAGCGTGAGCACGATCAGTATCGCCATCACCATACCGACGGCGGGAATGATACCCGGCATCCCTTCGCGGTACAGCATTACGGCGAAAGAGGCAAAAACCAGCATAGAGCCCGTTTCGTTGGACAAAAGAATGAGCAGCGCCGGAAGGCAGATGATCCCTGCGATGGGAACGTAGTCTTTCCAGGAGCGGGTGAGGCTCACCGCTGGGTCGCTCAGGTACTTGGCCAGCGCCAGGCTGGTGGCCAGCTTGGCAAATTCGGCGGGTTGAATGGAAAAAGCGCCAACCTTGATCCAGGAACGCGAGCCGTTGATTTCGCTACCCGCAAAAAGTACCGCAATGAGCAGCAGTACGAAAAGTCCGTAGATTACGTAGGCAAAAGTGTCATAAAACTTATAATCAACAACCAAAATGCAGATGATCAGCAGCACCGTCGTGCCGATCCACATCATCTGTACGCCAGCCCGGTGCGAAAGATCAAAGATATCTGTCGGTACTTCGGGGCTATACACAGCGGCATAGATGTTGAACCACCCGATCAGCACGCAGAGAATGTAGATCAGTACTGCGATCCAATCGAGATTTTGCGTTAAGGTTTTATTTTTCCGAGGAGCCACCTGCTGATTTTGAATGAGTGAATTAGAGAATGAGTGAATATTTTTCACTCGCTTACTCTCCTGGTGAAGTGGTCTCCTTCGTCTTGGAGACAGGCTTAGCTTTCTTTTCGGCCAGCGGGGTGTCGAGTTCTTTCTTCTTAGTCGAATCTTTTATCTCGGGCTTTTTCGGAGCGGGAGCGGCTATGTGGGGCATGTAGTTTTTGTGGAGAATGTAGTTCTCGATAGCCTTGTTTTCCGTTTTGCCTTTCAAGTACCGTTCAATGACCAGGTTAGCGACCGGAGCTGCCGATACCCCTCCCCAAACACCGTTTTCGACGAAGGCCGCAATGGCGATCTTGGGGTTGTCGGCGGGCGCAAAGCCGATAAAGATGGCGTGGGCCGCTCCTTTTTTATTTTGGGAAGTACCCGTTTTTCCCGCAATCTGCACATCTGCAATTCGGGCCAGACGCATCACGGTGCCTGCTTCTACCGCCCCGACCATGCCAGGGATGACGGTCTCGAAGTGCTTTCTGTCGATGCCCGTTTCGTGCCGTATTTTGTACTCAGGCAGCGGATTGTCTTTCTTGCCTATGCCACTGACGATATGGGGGGTGTAGTAGTATCCCCGGTTGGCGATGATGGCTGCCACGTTGGCCATTTTCAGAGGAGTAATCAAAAGCTCGCCCTCACCGATGCTGAGCGAATACACATTCGAGAACTTCCAGCGCTTCACGCCATACACTTTGTCGTAGTATTCCACGTCGGGGAGGCTGCCTTTGTACTCGCTGGGCAGGTCCACACCGAGCCGTTCCCCAATACCGAATTTGGCGACCTGATCGTGCCACTTGGCCAGCCCCGTCCTGGATGCCTCATAGGTATTGCTGAGGTCGTTATTGTAAAGCATACTTTGAAAAACCCGGTAAAAGTAGGGGTTGCAGGAGTGCTGAACGGCCTGAGGAACGCTATTGCCGTGACCGCCGCCGTGGCATTTCATGGGTACACCGGCGTGCGAAAAGGCTGTGTTGGATGAAATCGCGCCCTGCTGCAAGGCCGCCAAAGCCTGGATCACCTTAAAAGTGGAACCCGGGCGGTAACTGGCCATGACCGGACGGTTGAACAGCGGCTTGTACGGGTTCTCGGCTAGCTCCCGATAATTTTCGGAGAAGTGACGCGTAGCTAGTTTATTAGGGTCGTAGTTGGGGGCGGAAACGATGGCCAGAATTTGTCCGGTGCTGGGTTCTATAGCCACTACACTGCCTACTTTATTGACCATCAGGCTGTCGGCGTATTGTTGTAAGTCGAAGTCGATGCCCGTGTAGAGGTTTTTCCCGGCCACGGCCATGGTATCAAGTTCGCCGTCCTTCCAGGAGCCCTTGACTACGCCATTTACATTCTGCATTACGAACTTGACGCCCCGACGGCCCCGGAGTTCTTTTTCGTAAAAACTTTCCAGTCCGCTCTGTCCGTAGTAATCGCCCTGCTGATAATAAAAGCCTTCCTGTTTTTTCAGTTGTCCTCCGGTGATCTCGCTGACGTAGCCGAGCGAATTGGCCATCGTCGGGGCCGTGTATGTACGCATGGAACTTTTGGCAAACTCGAAACCGGGGTAATCCACCATGATATCCTGGATGCGGGCAAAATCCTCCCGGGATAGTTGCCGAATAAACATCGAAGGCTTGGCGCGCGAATAACTGGCTGCGGCCGTCATGAGGCTGTCGAAAGTATGGCGCTCGATATTGAGAAGGCGGCAGAATTGCAGCGTGTCCTGCACCTTGGCCTTATAAGGTGTTACCAGTAAGTCGTAGACGGGCGTATTATAGACCATCAGCTTGCCGTTGCGGTCATAAATCTGCCCCCGAAAGGGTACTTCGGTGATTCGCTTGATGGAGTTGGCTGACGACTCGATCGAGTAACTGTCGTCCAGGACTTGCAAATGGAAGAGACGAAGAAGATAGGCGGTGCCTATCAGCCCAAAAAAGGTAATGATTACAAAACGTCGATTATCAAGCATTTAGTCCTAAAAATATTCCTGCCCCACAAATTTTCCCGCGAAGTTCGCCAGAATATGTTAAGAATCAAAGGGAGTTTACGAGTCTATAAGTTTAAAGTTTATGAGCTCGTGCCGCCGGAGACTCGTGTGACAAACTCATGCATTCACGGACTCAAGAACTCCTTAACTTTCAACTAAAAACCTGCTCCTTTCGCTTTCGTCCGAATTCGGCAGAGGTAGCCGTCGGCCGTTACATATAGAGTACTTCCGTCATCACCCCAGGCGCAATTGGCAGTGGCCTGCCCGGTTTCGATGCGGCCCAGTAGCTTGCCTTCTGGGCTTAATACTAAAATGCCGCCCGGCCCGGTGGTCCAGATATTGCCCGCCTGATCTAACTTTAAGCCGTCAGGAAGTCCCTGCAATCCCTTCTTTACCAACGGCGTAGCATCGTAGAAAAGTTTCCCACTACCCAAACTACCATCGTTCTGGACCGGATACTTCATCACCACAGCCCGCTCCGGGTCCGATTGCGCCACGTAAAGCGTCTTTCCATCGGGCGAGAAGGCGAGCCCGTTGGGCCGCGTCAGGTTTTCAATGACCCTAGTGACCTCCCCGTCAGGAGCGATCCGGTACACGCCAAAGGCATCGATTTCGCGCGTGGGGTCGTCCGCCTTTTTGGGCATGCCGTAGGGTGGGTCGGTGAAGTAGAAACTACCATTGCCCGCGTGCTGCACCACGTCGTTGGGGCTGTTGAAACGCTTGCCTTGGTAGCGGTCGGCAAGGGTGATTTTGCCGCCGCCCGTCAGCGGCATGGCCGATACGCGGCGGTCGCCGTGTTCACAGCTAATCAGGCGACCTTTATCATCGATCGTCAGGCCGTTGCTGCCGGGTTCGTCGCCATAGGTACCGCGTCCGGTAAAGCCCGAAGGTTTGAGAAAAACGGAAATTCCCTCCTTTTCACTCCACTTGAATATCGTATTCTGCGGTACATCCGAAAAAATCAGATAGCCGCCATCTTTGATCCATACCGGCCCTTCCGACCAGTCAAATCCTGTCGCAAGTACTTCAAGTTTGGTGCCCTTCGGAATTAATTTTTCGAAGCTTGGGTCGTCGTACTGGATTTGGCCGAGGGTAGGGTAAAGGGTTTGGGCCATGGTAGTGAAAGTGGTACAAAGTAGGAGAGCGAACAAAAGGATTGGCCTCATAAGTTTTTCAAAAATAGAGTTTTAGCTTTCTATAAAGAAAGCTTCTTCATTTATTCTTTTTACTCTAAGATCTGGCCTATGTATTTTTTTTTCCATTTTTAGAAATCAATTACCAATCCCCACACCATGAGCCACATAACCACACCCAAAGACGCTTTCATTGCCGAAATTGCCAGCTATCAGCAACTCGACCCTGCCGCCGAATCGTTCGTACGCGAGCGGCTACGCGTTACTGACTATGAAAGAAAGGGGTTGCAACTCCTTTATATGACTTTTCCAACTTCCATTTTTTAGTATGAGCCATCTTCCAAAATTTACTGTTTACGCTGTTGTACTTTGTCTGGTTTGTGGTTGTGGCAAGCCACTTGCTGATCTGGGTGTTGCCGGTAAAGTAGTTGGCAAGGATAATTGTAGGCTCTTCAACGGGAAACAAGCCTGGATTGTTGACGTAGACGCATCTACAGTCATAAATCCGAAAAATCAGAAACTTACATTCTCGTCTGGAATCGTAAATGGAAAAGTTTACAACAACTTGATCCGAGTATACTCTCCCTTCAACGAAAAAGATACTATCAAGAAAATAGCTTTTTTCGACTTAAACTTGATTGAAGCGAGCTGTGATAGTTCTTCTATAGAAATGCTTAGTTACGAGACAGATGGTTATGGAGAGTATAATTGATGGTGCTCTGTGGTCAGAGATCTCCATAGTCTTCTTCGGTACAGTGGCCGCAGGAATGCGGTCAAATGTTATTCGATCTCTTTTTATAGGTTGAAACTTTGTAACATGAAATTTCTTACAGAAATACTACACAGTTAAAACAGGACGTTTGTTGAATATCGATTTGATAGATAGTGCCTTGCTCCCTCAACATAATCTTCTATATGAAAAACTGTGCCTTAGTTTTATCCATAGTACTTTTCCTAAGCATTCATAATAGCTTTGGACAAAGTGTTCTGCAAGTCAGTCATCTTTCTACTGCAAAAATCACCACGATCAAGAAAGGAGATAATGTACAACTTTATTACGCTCTCCCTGACGGTGAAAGTATATTTATTTATGGTTCGGTTCGACAAATTAATGATAATCAAGTACTTCTAAGTAACGGTGCAGAAGTAAGCATTGATCGTATATTGAATGTGGATCGGGTTCCGCTCAAACGAATTATACCGATGGCGGCCCTTTTTGGAGTAGGAATCGGCGTAGTAGGAGTCGCTACTGGCGGAACGGTCCTTGTTCCAGCAATAGCTGCTACCCCGGCGATAACCTTTACTCTCTTTAACACGCTCAAGTACAATCGCCGACATCTTAAGCGCAACGAAGTGGGCCGCACTGTAGAATTGCAGATTGTCGCTACAGATAATAATCCGACCTTTGGAATGGTACGTTAGAACTACCAGTAGGTTCATTCCAAGCGTCCAATACTACCCCATCGTATGGTACACCCGCTGCACGTCGTCGTCCTCCTCGATGCGCTCGATGAGTTTTTCGACCTCGGCGGTTTCTTCCTCGCTTAATTTTTTGGTATCCTTGGGAATACGCTCGAAGTCCGCCTCGGCGATCTCGATATTGTTCTCCTCGAAGTAGCTCTGCAAACTACCGAAGGACGTGAACTCGCCGTACACATTGATCTGATCGGTCTCCTCGTCCAGGAACACCTCTTCGGCGCCGTAGTCGATCAGTTCCAATTCCAGCTCCTCCACGTCTTGCCCCGAGTTGGCAATCTTGAAGATGCACTTGCGGTCGAAGAGAAAATCCAGCATTCCCATCGTACCCAGACTGCCGCCGAGCTTGTTGAAGTAGCTGCGGACGTTGGCCACCGTGCGGGTAGGGTTGTCGGTGGTACTTTCGACCAGAATAGCGATACCGTGCGGACCGTAGCCCTCGTACACCATTTCTTTGTAGTCGGCCTGGTCACGTTCCGAAGCCCGCTTGATGGCCCGATCTACGGTGTCCTTGGGCATATTGGCGGCGCGGGCGTTCTGGATAAGTACCCGGAGCCGGGCGTTGGTGGCCGGATCGTCGGTACCCTCCTTTACGGCCAGTGTAATGTCCTTGCCAATGCGTGTAAACGTCTTGGCCATGTGGTCCCACCGCTTAAACATGCGGGCCTTCCGGTATTCAAATGCTCTTCCCATTTTTTTAATATTGAATTAGTGAATTTTGAATGAATGAATGTTTGACTCGGTTTTTCAGATCGGCGTCGCAGGTTTCTCATTCAAAACTTGTCTTGCAAACTAGTTTCTTGCTGCTTTGCAAAATTACAAAACCTGGCTTTATCGCCGCAACTATTATCTGCCTTCCCTTTTTAATGTTTATGCAAATTAACTGGACGCTTAAGACTTTTCCCGAACTGAGCCTCGATGAGCTCTACACGTTGCTGCGGCTACGGAACGAGGTCTTTATTGTGGAGCAGAACTGTCCCTTTCCCGATCTTGACGGTAAAGATCAGCTTTGCCACCATTTGCTGGGTTTATCTGAGGATTCTTCGTCTTTGGTCGCCTATACCCGTGTGGTGCCGCCGGGTGTCATCTACGATTTTGCTTCCATCGGACGAGTAGCTACTGCCCTGACAGTTCGGCGATATGGCGTCGGACGTGAGCTGATGCGGCGCAGCATCACGGCAGTCGAGGATTTATACGGCCCGGTCCCCATACAAATTGGGGCGCAACGCTACCTGCAGAAATTCTATGAGTCCTTTGGATTCAGGCAATTGGGAGATATGTACCTGGAAGACGGTATCGAACACATACTAATGCTCCGTGACGTATAGCCATGTTGTGGTAGGTTTGGGGCATTAGTGAGGTTTTTGAGGAGAATTTTACCAATATACGTTTGTTTGGGATGGAAATCGATATTTGATAAACTACCTCCAAGTTTATTATAATATTCTGAATATAAGTTAATTAACTCGATTTTATGTAATTAGTCTTTTTTTGGCATAAAGCTTTTAATAGAAATTCGTGTCAAGCTATTGACACCTGTGTATAGCGTAAATGTGCAGCCTTTCAACAGGCACACTAGTCATATCACAGATAGAGGAGGGTTTACACGGAATGGCCTATCGTTTTACGGTAGGCTATTTTTATTATTTAGTAGTTTTGAGCAAACGACCGTACCGACTTAACAAAATCAGAAGAACTCATGGAAACGAACCCTAAAAAAGAGACTGTCAACGAAAAGGAAGAACCCGAAAAAGTAAAGCACGTAGCTGCAGGAACCCCCGTAGCTTCGGGTGTGAAACATGACAAGAAGCACAACGATGACTCTCAAAAGGCTCCCGAGCGGCTGGATCAGGAGGCAAAGCAAGAATTCGAAGATCATAACATGAATGACAACAAGGGCTACAACGAAACGCCCAACGATGTCCCGATTGAAAATAAAGATATCGCGGACGAAGAAGAGAATACCACGAATTAAGTTATTGACAATGAGAGATAAAGAAAAGAAGGATTTTTTGATTTCGATAGCTGCCGGTTCCCTGGCGGGAGTGGCAGCCTATATGCTTACTTCATCCAAAGGCGATGAGCCGCTGGAAACCGTGCAACACGTCGATTTGGAAAAATACGTGGGGAAATGGTACGAGATTGCCTCTTTTCCGGCACCTTTTCAGAAAAACTGCACCTGCACCACGGCGGAGTATACCATTAATAACGATGGCACGGTAGCCGTCGACAACCGCTGCTACAATGTTAAAAAGCAGAAGTGGCAGCAGGCCACAGCCAAAGCCTTCGTGCGCAATGAGGCCACCAACGCCGAACTGGGCGTGCAGTTTTTCTGGCCTTTCAAGGGTGACTATTATATTATTGCCCTGGCTGACGACTACTCATATGCCATGGTCGGTGCGCCCTCCCGTGACTATCTCTGGATCTTGAGCCGCAAGCGCGAAATGCCCCAAAGTACCTTTGAAAAGTTGACGGCAATCGCCATTAGTAAGGGATTCGATGTAGGACGCCTGAAACGAACCAAACAGCACAACTGCGAGCCCGCCAGCTGATGGCGTCAAATGCCGAAGATAAAATATCTTATTTTGCTTTGATTTTTCATCTGAAAGACTAGCCTTTTGGTAGTTTTTATATCTGCAAAAAGTATATTTTATAGATAATTCATGTAAAAAGGGTAGTTTATGAAGAAAAGTAAAGCTAAATGAAATGCCGGATCTTTGCCCCGAATAGCTTAATTATCCCTTATTTTGTGGGGTAAGTCGAGCTATTCTTTTTTTTATAAAATGACCAAAGTTACCGAACACATTCAGCGGTCCGAGGGCCAAACGCTGTTTTCCATTGAAATCATCCCGCCCCTGAAGGGGCAGAATATTAATCAACTTCTTGACTCCATCGAACCATTGATGGAGTTCAAACCACCTTTTGTTGACGTGACTTATCACCGGGAAGAGGTGATTGACAAGCCGCAGCCCAACGGGCTAGTGCAGCGCATCCCGGTACGGAAGCGGCCCGGTACAGTGGGAATTTGCGCCCGGCTGATGGAGCGCTTTAAGGTGGATGCCGTACCACACGTAATCTGCGGTGGCTTCACCAAAGAGGAAACGGAGGATATGCTCTTCGACCTGCATTATCTGGGGATTGACAATGCGCTGATCCTGCGCGGTGATCCCGAGAAGTCGGCGGGGGTATTTCGGGCTAAAACCGGCGGCCACGCTTACGCCTCTGAGCTGATCAGTCAGGTGAGAGACATGAACCGGGGCGTGCTGCTTCACGAAGAGACTGAGGCCACACCCACTAATTTCTGTATCGGTGTGGCGGGCTACCCCGAGAAGCATTTTGAGGCTGCCAATTACGACACGGATTTGTCGTACCTCAAAAAAAAGGTTGAGGCTGGGGCCGAGTACATCGTGACCCAAATGTTTTTCGATAACCAGAAGTATTTTCAATTTGTGGAGCGCTGCCGCGCGGCAGGGATCACGGTGCCGATTATCCCGGGCCTAAAACCGCTCGCTACCCGGAACCAACTTACGGTACTTCCTCGCATTTTTCACCTCGACATGCCACAAGAGCTGGTGCAGGAAGCCGAAAAGTGTGCTACCAACGATCAGGTCAGGCAGGTCGGGATCGAGTGGGGCATCAAGCAATGTAAGGAGCTTATTGAGTTTGGCGTGCCGGTGTTGCACTTTTACACCATGGGCAAGTCGGACAACGTGATGCAGATCGCAAGAGGCGTTTTTTAGAGTGCTGACCGCAAACCATTATATTCTTTCCGGTTTTCTCTTTCTTGCTTGTACTACTAGAATCACAATCAATGCAAAAAACAAAAATTGCCGTCGTGCTGCTGACTCTGCTGGCACTGGCTTGTCATAAACAACCTTCTTATCAGCCGATTGGCGCACCATACACGCCCAACTATTCAGTTGAAAACAATAAAAATGACATTGCAGGCTTTGCCAGGCTAGACGCGGCCCAAATGCCTGCACCGGGCGGCATCGTCCTGACGGGTAGTTCGAGTTTTCGACTGTGGAAGAATGCCAGCGAAGATATGGCGCCATTGCCAATCGTCAACCGGGGTTTTGGTGGCTCCACCATACCCGAGATGATTCACTATATCGACGAAACGGTATTGAAATACAAACCTGAAACAGTAGTCACTTACTGCGAGAATGATATGTTTGTGGACAATACCAAAACTCCCGAGCAAACCCGTGACTCGTACGTGGAATTTACGCGACTGGTGCGTGAGCAACTGCCCGGCGTGCAGATGTATTTCGTATCCATCAAGCCATCCCCCTCGCGCTGGGCGCGGCGGGACGAAGTAATAAAAGCCAATCAGTTGATTGAAAACTTCGTAAAAAAGGACAAGAATCATGGCTACATTGACGTCTGGCCGGTCATGCTGAAAAACGGCCGTCCCGATCCCGGTATTTTCCTTAAAGACAGTCTGCACATGAATGCCGAAGGTTATCGTCGTTGGACGGACGTGATTAAGCCGGTTTTGAGTAAAAAAGGCTGATTTGTTGATTTGAGGATGTGTGAATTTGGGAAATATTGTTTTTCTTACCCGACCAATTCATTTACTCACCAAATCGACAACGCTACTGCTGCGGGTCGGCCTGTGCCGGCCGTTAAACCAATCAACAACAAAGAATGAAAGTTACCGCTGTATTCGACATTGGTCGTACTAATAAAAAATATATTTTGTTTGACGAAGCGTATCAAGTGGTGCGCGAAATCAAAGAGGTGCTGCCTGAAACCGTAGATGAAGACGGTTTCCCCTGCGATGATGTGGAATTGCTGACGAAGTGGGTGCAGGGGCACTGGGAGGAACTTAAAAAAGAAGAGGAATTTCAGCTTCAGGCGGTAAACGTTTCGGGCTACGGTGCCAGTTTCGTGCACCTGGATGCCTGGGACAAGCCCGTTGCCCCCCTTTATTCCTATCTGAAGCCTTTTCCCGATGACTTGGCCGCACAGTTTTACGGCGAATATGGTGACCCAATGAAGATTGCCCTGCAAACGGGTTCGCCGCCCATGGGTTTACTGAATTCAGGTCTGCAGGTGTACTGGCTCAAGCACAACCGCCCGGAGGTGTATGCCGAAGTGAAAACCTCACTACACCTGCCGCAGTACATCCTTTTCCTGCTGACGGGACGTAAGGTGAGTGATTTCACGTCAATCGGCTGCCATACCGCGTTGTGGAGCCTGGAAATGATGGATTATCATGAATGGGTGAAGAATGAAAAGATCGATAAGAAAATGGCCAACCTGTTGGCCGCATCTTCTTTTATCTACCGTTTCGACAAAAGCGTCATTCAGTCAGGCTTCGGTATTCACGACAGCTCAGCGGCGCTGATTCCTTACCGCATGGCTTTCAAGAAGCCGTTTATTCTGCTTTCTACCGGAACCTGGTGCGTTAATTTCAACCCTTTCGCTACCAATCCGCTTACTTCGGAACAACTCGAACGCGATTGCCTGCACTTCATGACTCCCGAAGGCAGCGGCGTAAAGGCTTCACGCGTATTTATGGGTCGGGAACACGACTATCAGGTAACACGGATCAATGAGTACTTTAACCTTGATCCGGAATATTGCCGCAATATATCTTTTGACGAAAAGTACCTGACTCAAGATGCTCCGCCGTTTTATCCGGCCTGCATGGAAGGAAACGGACCATTCCCCGAACCACAGCCAGGCCCCTGGCAAATTAGCGCCTTTGCTACCCCCGAAGCCGCCTACCATCACCTTCTGATCGGCCTGACTCATATTGTTGCTGAGTCTTTGAAACTGATTGGTGTGGACGCGATCCCTACACTGTTTATTGATGGAGGATTCGCCAAAAACGAGATTTTTACGCAATTGCTCGCCCGAACATTCTCCGACAAAGAGGTATTTACAACGCTGCTGCCCTATGCGGCCGCACTCGGTGCTGCTCTTCACGTTACCCGCCCGAATACTTTTGAGTTTCCGGGTGAAATCGTGAAGGTGGAGATTTGAGAAGCGTTGCGCTTTTAGGTGAAGGGTTAAAGGGTTAAGCGGGTAGTAAAGAGAGCGGAGAGCGTTGCTGGATTTGCCAAAAACATCGTTTAATCTTTTATCCCTTAACCCCTTTCAACTAATTCTGCTCCAGTTTGTATCCGACGCCCTGAGGCTGTCCAAATGTCCGCGAATGGCGGCGTAAGGAGGTGTTACCAAATCCGGGTCGGCGTCCAGGATAGCTTCAGCGGACTTGCGGGCCTCTTTCAGGATGGCGCCGTCTTTGGCCAGGTCGGCGATAATCAGGTCCATGATGCCGCTTTGCTGAGTACCCGTCAGGTCGCCGGGGCCGCGCAGCTCCAGATCCACTTCCGAAATCTCGAAACCGTTGTTGGTGCGGCACATCGTTTCCAACCGCTTTCGGGTATCCTGGCTGAGTTTGAAATCAGTCATCAGAACGCAGAAAGATTGTTCGGCACCCCGGCCCACGCGGCCCCGCAACTGGTGCAATTGCGCCAGACCGAATCGCTCGGCGTTTTCGATTACCATCACTGAGGCGTTAGGTACATTCACGCCTACCTCGATGACCGTCGTAGCTACCATGATTTTAGTCTCGTTCTTGACAAAACGTGCCATCTCATAGTCTTTGTCTTGGGGCTTCATCCGCCCGTGCAGAATGCTCAGAGGTACATCGGGGAAGGAACGCGAAATGCTCTCGTAGCCATCGGTCAGGTCCTTTAAGTCCATTTTCTCAGATTCCTCGATCAGCGGATAGACAATGTAGATCTGGCGTCCCTTAGCGATTTCCTCTTTCAGGAAACCAAATAGCGTGGCCCGGTGCGCATCATAGCGGTGGACGGTCTTGATAGGCTTACGTCCGGCGGGTAGTTCATCGATCACAGAAATGTCTAAGTCGCCGTAGAGCGTCATTGCCAGCGTACGGGGAATGGGCGTGGCGGTCATGACCATGATGTGCGGGTGA
This sequence comes from Persicitalea jodogahamensis, assembly GCF_014651615.1. Taxonomy (GTDB): domain Bacteria; phylum Bacteroidota; class Bacteroidia; order Cytophagales; family Spirosomataceae; genus Persicitalea; species Persicitalea jodogahamensis. The sequence continues at coordinate 561,181 of NZ_BMXF01000002.1, forward strand.
ATTTCCTCATTCTTGGCCCACAGCCTGGAACGCTGGGCCACGCCGAAGCGGTGCTGCTCGTCGATGACGCAAAATCCCAGGTTTTTGAATTGTACCGCGTCCTCAATCAAAGCATGGGTGCCCACGAGGATTTGCATGGCGCCGCTCTGTAATTCCTCGTGCAGAACACGCCTGTCTTTCTTCTTGGTCGATCCTGTGAGCTTGCCGATGTTGATGCCCAGCCGCTCGGCGTACACTTTCAGGCCCTGATAATGTTGGTCGGCCAGGATTTCGGTTGGAGCCATCAGGCAGGCCTGCGCACCGTTGTCGAGAGCCATGAGCATGGCAATGAACGCTACAATGGTCTTGCCCGAGCCTACGTCACCCTGCAAAAGGCGGTTCATCTGGCGGCCCGTTTTGAAGTCGTCATGAATCTCACGAAGTACCCGCGCCTGAGCGTTAGTGAGTTCAAAGGGCAGGTGATTGTCATAAAATTCTTTCAGCAGTTCCACCTTGTCGAACACCTGGCCGGGAAACTCGTTTTTTTGCAGAATTTTACTCTTAATTAGGCGCAACTGATTGTAAAACAGCTCCTCGAACTTCAACCGTCGCGTGGCCTGATGCAGATGCGCCTGGGAAGGCGGCAAATGAATGCTCCACAGCGCTTCGGCCTTCGACGCCAGGCGGTACTGCGTAATCAATGCTTCGGGCAGCGTTTCGCGGATGTGCGGCGTAGCGATTTCCAGCAGCGATTTCATCATCCGGCTGATGGTGCGGCTGTCCACCCGTCGCTTGCGGAGCATGTCTGTCAGTGGATAAATGGGCTGCCAGGTACCGCCGTTGATGTTCTCGGGCGTGAGCAGTTCGATGTCAGGATGAGTGATGCTATAGCGGCCGCCAAATTCGGCCGGTTTACCGTATACGATGTAGTCGGCATTTTTGCGCAAGCTTTTCTCAAACCACGAAATGCCATGAAACCACACCAGTTCGAGGATGCCGGTACCATCGGTAAAAGTACCTACGAGGCGTTTTTTGTGCCCTTCCCCCGTAATCAGCCAATCCTTCAACCGACCCTTAATCTGCGCGCCGGGCAGCAGCTCACTTAGTTCATTGATGTGATGAAACTGAGAGCGATCCTCGTGTCGGAAGGGGTAGTGCTGCAGCAGGTCACCATAGGTGAAGATGTTCAGCTCCTTGTTGAGCAGCGCGGCCCGCTGCGGTCCCACGCCTTTGAGGAATTCAATTTTGGTATCGAAAAAATGGGTGCGTTCGGTCATGAATGGCGGCTATTCCGGTTTTTTCAAATTTACGAAATACGTGCCAACCTGCTACTTGATCAACTGCATCAGTTTCTGAGAAAAAGCAATCAATTGCTCAAATTCACGCCGCTTTGCCTTTTTAAGTTCGTCATTGAAAATGATGATCGACTCGCCGTTGCTTTCAAGGTGCTGAATGCTGCTGGCCTCGATAAGGCGTTCCAGAGCGGGATTCATGAATTTGTCCATGGCGTCCGTATCCTCGACCTTCACCACAAATTTTTTGGAGAAATTCTCGTAGCGCAGGAAGTCGATGTCTTTGCGAAGCGAAGGATCGATCAACTTGTCCATCAAATCTTTGCGCTCGATGGTAAAGCGCGGAATATCGTCGGGAAACTTGATGAGATCGATCGTTGTGGTGAATTCCTGATAAGACTCAAAGGCCCCCACCTCGAACTGTACATCGGAAATTTCCCATTCCAGATCCCGCGTTTTCCCCGAGATGCGGTTGTACTTGGCGTCGACGGGACGGCTCCTGAAAAAATAAAACGTTTCCAGATAGTCGAGGTTCTCTTTGGGCTCGGGCTGAAATGCGTAGTTGTTTTCGATGGCCATGGCTTTCAATCGCAATTGCCGGGGCGTCAGCTCATTTTCGGGGTCTTTAAGCAGTTTCAGGGCCAGCTTGTTTTTTGAAGTGGAAAAATAATTGCCAAAACCTGAGAAAGTCACTTTACCTTCTGTTCCCAGGTGCAGTCGCTGGAAATCATACAGATGTTCCATAATGGAAAGGTCGATCAGTCGCGCCCGCCCGGCATTGATGTTTACTTGGGCACCGTTGGGGATTTTTTCCAGTAGATTAGTTAGTCGAATGGTTGTCAGGAAATTGGCGATCCCATCCAGCGTCAGTTCCCAGGAGCCATCACCTTGTTTTTCCAAAGTGAATTTTGATTTAAAAATCAGTCGGAAAAACTGCGGGATACTGACCTTGGCAATGAAGATATGAGCGATCAAAACCACGACTAACCCACCAAATACCCCAACGAGCAGGTTGGTGAGCAGCGTGATTGTCAGCGTACTTATAAAAAATACAAGCTGTTCGAATCCTTGTTCATACACGAGACGAAACACCTTGGGCGATGCCAGCCGGAAACCAATGAAGACCAGCAGCGCCGCCAGCGCCGCCAGCGGTATTTTCTGGATGACGGGCGAGAGAATAAAGACAAAAACCAGTAGAAACGAGCCATGGTAGAAGTTGGACCATTTGGTTTTGGCGTGGTTCTGAATGTTGACCGTGCTGCGCACAATGACGGTGATGATGGGCAGCCCGCCGATCAACCCAGAGAGCATGGTACTTAGTCCGACGCCGACGAGGTCTTTATTCAAGTCCGTTTTACGCTTGTACGGGTCTAGCTTGTCAATGGCCTTACAGGCCGCCAGCGATTCGATGCTCGCGATCATGGTGATAGAGATGACCGAGGTCCAGAAAGGCCAGTCGCCAATACGCGAAAAATTCGGGAATGCGATGGCATTGAGCGGGTTGTTAGGGACAGATACCAGCAGGTGCGGCCCCAAATAATGCTCTTTACCCAAAAAACTCACTACGTGGGTATCAAAAAAATTGAAGGCGTACACGAAGGGAATGGACGCCAGAAGTACCCACATGGGGGCGGGCAGGAGTTTGAAAAATCCCTGGCTGGTGCGGGCGTGGACGATCAGAATGGTCAGCCCTACGACCGAGATGATCGCTACGAAGGGGTTGATTTCAGAAAATTGGTCCAGGACATCCCCAAAAATCTGAAACACCTTGGTGGAAAAAGTCTCGGTTCCAAGCGCGACGTGGATTTGTTTGGCAATGATGATCACACCGATTGCCGCCAGAATGCCGCGAATAACGGTGGAATGAAATACCTCGGCCAGCCGACCCAGCTTCAGCAATCCCAACAGCACCTGCATGCCGCCTGCAACGACGACGGCCGCAAAAATATAGTTCAGGGTCTGCCCGCTACCGTCGTTCAGCGAAATGGCCGAACCCAGGATTACAGCGATCAGACCCGCCGTAGGGCCATTGATGGCAACGTGACTGCCGCGAAAAAAAGTGGTGACGACGCCACCGATGATAGCGGCAAAAAGGCCTGCCATCGGTGGTGCTTCGGAGGCGATGGCAATACCCAAACCCAGCGGCAGAGCGACGAGTGAAACACTTAAAGCGGCCAGCAGATCGCTTTGCCAGTTTTCTTTCAGACCTGCCAGCCCGGTCTTGGGTACAATTTGCATCATCTACCCACAACGTTTTAGAGGGACAATAGTTCGGGTAGTTTTGCCGCTTCTACATGTGGAAGAAGGAAGATAAAGCCCCTTTTAACTCGATAACAGGCGGCTGTGAAACGTCAGGCTACAAAGGGAAAGCTTCATTTCACCAAAACCGGAGGTGCCGTCTCTGGTTTGGCCATTGGGGCTGCATCGACCGGCTTCACCAGACGGGCGATAAAAATGCTGCCGAAAATAGCGGCCATGGCCAGAAAGCCCACCGTGCCATAATGGGTGAGTTGGCCGGTAGCCGTTTTGCCAATGATGACACCAGCGCCGTAGGTGGCCAACGCCTGAGAAAGCAATTGAACCGAAGAATTGATGGCCATGAAACCGCCTCGGTTTTGCGGCAGCACCACCGAAGTTGTCATGGCCTGGGTCGGGACGAGCCGTCCATTGGAGAAGATAAAGAACATCCCGGACACGAACAGCACGTACACCAATGGTGACGGCGACATGTGCGTAATCAGGTAAATCGGGATGAGCGACAGCAGCGCAAAGGTGACGAAGACAGGAAACTTTCCCTTGCGATCGGCAAGCTTACCCACCAGCGGCGCAGAGAAGATCGTTAATGCTCCGCCGACCAGATAAATCAGGTAAATGTCGGACTCACTGTACCCAACATTGGATACCAGATAAGGGGAGATATAGGGAATGATACTGAAATGCCCCAGCATAATAGTGGTTGTCAGCCACAAAGCCCGCAACTGATTCGGGTTGCGGATGATCGTTGTCAGAACGGCGATGGGATTGGGCCGCTGATCCTTGCTGACAAGATGCGAATCCAGCCGGGGAACAAATTGCCAAATGAGCAGCCAAACCCCGATTCCCAGAAAACCAACCGCCAGAAAGGGCGCATGCCAGCTGTATTCAGTAGCGATATACAGCCCTAGGGGCACGCCCACGACGGATGCTGCCGAGAAGGCTGTCATCACGATGGACATGGCCTGGGCCCGGCGTTCGTAGGCAAACACATCGCCTACGATAGATAACACCTGTGCTCCCAGAATTCCGCCGAATGTTCCCGCCAGTACCCGGGCTGCAATCAGCATTTGGTAGTTGGGGGCGAGGCCACACGCCAGCGTGCCGACGACGAAGCCAGCGTAGGCTGTCAGCACTACCTGATTACGCGGGAAACGATCCACAACGAAAGCCGCCAGAAAACCGGAAATACCCGCGCTCAAACTATACGAAGACACGATAAACCCAAACGCCTGTGGTCCAATGCCGAAGTGCCGCATCAATTGCGGCCCCAGCGGCATCATGATCATGAAATCAACAATGTGCGTGAAATTGATGCACGCCAGAACGAGAAGAAGGAGCTTTTCCTGTTTGGTCATTCCTCTACCAACTTATCCACCAGGCGGTTGAAATCGGCAACGAACTCATCATAGTACTTGCCCGTACCGGGACCCGAAAAACCAGTATGAATGTTGCGGACGTTGTGTTTTTTATCCAGAATAATGGTCGTTGGGAACGACATAATGTGATTTAACATTGGCAGCGAGGTAGCGGCAGAGTCCTTGTCGCTGAGTCCGGCGAGCAAGATCGGATAATAAACATCGTAGCGTTGCGACATCTTCCGCAGCTTGGGAGCGGAATCTTCCAGCTTGTCTGACCGCTCGAAAGCCAATCCGACGATTTCGACCCCCCGATCGCGGTTTTTCTTGTACCAGGGCGCCAGGAAACGCGTTTCGTCCATGCAATTGGGGCACCACGAACCCATGATCTGCACGACCACCACCTTATCTTTAAAAACAGGATCTTGCAAAGAAACCATGTTGCCATCGGCATTAGGAAATTCAAAATCGAAGGAGTCGTAGCCGGGCTTGAGGTAGGTCAGCGTATTGGCGTCAGGTAGTTTGGCATCGGCATCGGGGCGGGCGGTCCAGGTTTCATAGCCCGTCAGGCCGTAAAACGCTTCGCCATTCAGACTTCCGTCGGCTTGCAGTGCGGCGGTGAACAGGAATACGTGCGAGCCGTCGAAGCAGGAAAGGTAAACGCTATCCCCTTTGACATTGCCCGCCAGGTAGCGGTAATCCCCCGTAGGCGTAAGGAAAGTACCTGTAAGTTCTGCGCCTTCCTGGGCAAAAATGCCCACGGCTTCGTACGAATCCTCGGGATCTTCGCTGCGGAAAGTGACTGCCCACTTTCCGCCCACGGTAGCACTACTCTCACTAATGCCTGGTTCAAAAAACCGGTACTCCTGACCATAAACAGCTTCAAAGGGTAGTTCTCCGGGCGCTCTTCCCGGCCGACTCTCCCGCCAAACACCCGTAAGCCGGTCTTCGCCAATCTTGCCGATCAGCTCCGAGTCGTACAAATCCATCGGAATGTGCAGCGAATCATTTTCAACGTAAGCGGTATCCATTTTGAAGCGTTCGGTGCCGTTCAGGGCGTAAGCGGAGTAGGTCTTCCCGTCAGAATTCGCCTCGATGTCGAGCAGGAAAGGCAGGGTGTGGCCGTCGCGAATCAGGGTGGCCCGCCAAGTGCCGTTCTTGACGGTAGTCGTGGAAGACGAACCGGACGAATCGCAGGCGGCCATAAAAAGGCTTAGAATGCCTAAAATCCAGTAGGATAGCTGCTTCATTATTAATTTTTTAATAAAAAGAAGGAGGATAGTGTGAAAAATTAAATCCGCGAAAAAGGGCCCGCCTTCCCCCGGAAAATTATTAAGTTTGTAACGGACTCGCTGCAAAATAAAGTTCCGGGTCTGACCAGTGCCTGACTCATGAAATCTGAAACTACCATCCCCACCGCTTACCACGCTCCTGTGATGCTTACCGAATGTCTGGATGGCCTTGCCATCCGGCCTGAGGGGACTTATGTGGATGTGACTTTCGGCGGTGGAGGTCACGCCCGGGCTATTCTGGAAAGGCTTACGACTGGGCGCCTGCTGGCCTTCGACCAGGACGCCGATGCGGCGGCCAATGCCCGGGAGCTGAAAAACGACACGCGTTTCACCTTCATAGCCGCCAACTTCCGGCATTTGACGCGTTATCTGAAATTGTACAAAGCCGGCCGGGTGGATGGTATTCTGGCTGATCTGGGAGTGTCGTCGCATCAATTCGACACCGCCGAACGCGGTTTTTCCACGCGTTTCGAGGCCCAACTCGATATGCGCATGAATCAGCAGGGAGAGCGCAATGCCCGGCAGATTCTGAACGAGTACAGCGCGGCGGAGTTGCAGTCCGTGCTGGGGCGCTATGGTGAGGTTCATAACGCGCGCACCGTGGCCGAAGCCATCGTCGCGGTCCGCCATAATTCCCCGATTCAGACAGTCAATGATCTGAAAGCCGTAGCCCAGCGCTACGCGCCCCGCCATCGCGAAAACAAGTACTTTGCCCAAATCTTCCAGGCTTTGCGCATCGAGGTGAACGAGGAGATGGCCGTGCTGGAAGAGTTTTTGATTCAGGTACCCGAGGTCCTGGCCCCCGGCGGCCGACTGGTGGTGATGTCCTACCACTCGCTGGAAGACCGCCCGGTTAAAAATTTCATCAATAAAGGAAAACTGGAAGGTGAAGTGGAAAAGGACTTCTACGGCAACGAAATCAAGCCCCTCCGAGCCATTACCCGCAAACCGCTGGAAGCTTCCTCCGAAGAAATTGAACGAAACCCGCGCGCAAGGAGCGCCAAGCTAAGGATAGCGGAGTTAAATTCGAATGAGTGAATGAAAGAATATTGCTGGCGTCAGCCTGTTTTATCATTCATTCTATCATGCAAAATTAATACCCATGAACAAACGCCGTACTCCCCCGCCGCCGCCCAAACCAAAACGAGAGTTTTCGCTCTTCAACTGGTTGAATCGGTTTTTGCCCCTGGAAAGAATTTTTGGAGAGAAAGACGAACGCCATCAGGACCGGGTACCGGTTCGTTATTTCTATTATTTCCTGTGGATTGTATTTCTGTTGGTGGCTTACGAAAGACTGGGCTATCTCTCGGAACAGTTTGTTCGTAAAAGCCTGAAATTGAAAGCGGAGGTGGAAGACCTTCGCGCCGAGTACACCGCCACCAAGGCCGAGTACATGAAAAGTGGCAAGCAATCCGAAATTGTCGAGCGCGTGAGAATATTGGGTCTGGAGGAAAACCTGACTCCGCCCAAGAAGATCGTTTCGACTTCGGAGGAAAGAGAATGAGTACTGGAGAGTTGGCAAGAGGAAGCGAAGGCTGTGATAGGCTGCCCCAGCTAAAAGATTAACCCATGAAGAAAGGAAACACTAGCGAGAAAGAGGCCCTGATGAAGCGGGCCTATGTGGTTGCTACAATACTGGTACTGCTGGCGGTAGTGGTAGTCGGGCGACTGGTCTGGATCCAGCGTGTTGCGGTCTATAAGGGAAAGACATGGAAAGAACGCGCGGAAGCCAGTACCATGCGAATGGACACCACGCAGGCTATGCGGGGTAATATATATGCCAGTGACGGTAGCCTGCTGGCGACCTCTATTCCATATTACTATGTGGTGTTCGATGCCAAATATCCCGATAGTTTGTTTCTCGCCCATCACCTCGATGCCCTGGCCGACAGCCTTGTAAGTGCGTTCGGGAGACATACCAAAAGTGGGTATAAGTCGATGATTGAGAAAACCCGCAAAGGAGGGAGATCCACCTTAAGACTGCATCCCAGGGCCATTAGCTACCGGACAAGGGAACGAATCAAGCGCTGGCCATTTTTCCGAAGGGGGGACGACACCCTGAAGGCGGCCAACGGAAAGATTCTTTACAGGAAAACGATCGCCGGAAAGTTTACTACCGAGTACCGCCGCTATCGGCCCTTTTCACCTATGGCCGACCGCACCGTTGGTACGGTCAATTCCGAAAACGGCCGGGGCCGGGTGGGGCTGGAAGCCAGTTTCGATCGGCAACTGGCTGGCACCAACGGGGCCAGTTGGGTGCAGGTACTTCCCCGCGGGGTGCGTTTGCCCGTCTCGGACGAATTCAATCTACATCCCGAACCGGGCCACGACATCCATACTACACTCGATATCAACTTCCAGGATGTGGCCGAGTCATCCTTGAAGAAAGCATTGGAAAAGTACCAGGCTAACTTCGGATGCGTGATTGTAATGGAAGTAGCCACGGGGAAAATCAAGGCGCTTTCCAACCTTACCCGCAAAGGAGCTGGGCAATTTGTGGACGATCAGAATTATGCGCTTGCGATGGGAGCCGATCCGGGCTCCACTTTCAAGCTGGCTACCATGATGGCCGTGCTGGAAGAGACAGGCATCGATCCGGAAAAGGTATGGGTGGACACGGGCAAAGGCCGGCTGGTTTATCGCGGACTGGCTATCAATGACGCCCACCGGGGCGGTTTTGGCAAACTGACTGCCAGCCAGGTACTCGAGAAGTCGTCGAACATCGGGACGCATTTGCTGATGCAGAGGTACTTTTATAGCAAGCCTGATAAATACTTGGCCTATCTCGAAAAATTTCGCCTCAAAAACCGCACAGGGGTTCACATGCAAGGCGAGGCCGCACCGTTCCTTCGCGACCGTGACTCGAAGCTCTGGGGCAAAACGTCGCTCACGCCGATGTCCTATGGGTATGATATGCGGATGGCACCCATCCAGATCCTGGCCCTTTACAACGCCGTAGCCAATCAGGGCTACTGGGTGCGCCCGATGATTGTGGAGCAGATCCGCAGTTCCAGCGAGATTGTAAACACCTACGAACCATACGTCACCCCGTCACCAATCTGCTCGGAACGTACCATCAGGCTGGTGCAGGGAATGCTGGAAGGCGTAGTGCAGCGCGGCACAGCTCCCGAACTTAAAGCCAGCCCCTACCGTGTGGCGGGCAAGACGGGAACCGCTCAGAAAATTGTTGACGGCAAATACATGGCCCGCAGGGGGTTGCGCGTATCTTTTGTAGGCTACTTTCCCGCCGACCGTCCCAAGTACAGCTGTCTGGTGATGGTGGATAATTCCATCGCAGGCGGTTCGGACCTTTACGCCGGAGAAGTGGCTGCGCCCGTGTTCAAGCAGGTGGCCGACCGCATTTATGCCTACGACCTGAGTCTGCATGAACCCGCCCAACTGGCTCCCGCGGGGGTTCCTGCCCCGGTAAAATGGGCAGGCCGGGCTGACGAGGTGGAAGTGATGGCAAAAGTACTGAACCTGAATACTCCACCCGAAGATGAATCTGATTCGGATGGAACACCAGCCGACAGCAACCGCTGGATGCAGGGTAGCACTGCCTCCGAAGGGAAAACCAAGTGGGTGGCTCGTTCGGTCGAAAAGGCACAGGTGCCTGATTTGCGCGGAATGTCGTTGCGTGATGCGCTTTTCATTATGGAAAACAGAGGTTTTCGCGTAGGATTTAAAGGATCAGGCAAGGTCGTGTCGCAGTCGTTGGCGCCTGGTGCCAGCATCGCAGGCGCAAAGCGGATTATGCTGGGTCTGGAATAATCTGGAGTCGAAAGTCTTTTTACCAACTGCTTTGTTTTAAAGCGGTAGTCAAGTACCTGCGAAATCTTGCCCATGGATGTCGGAGTGAAAGATTACCCACCCTATTTAGTTTTTTGAAATGGAAGAGATTTCTAAGTCTTTATATACCCTACTGAAAGAGATTCCCGAAGCGAATGTAGTCGGTGATACTGACCGGTCGATACAGGGTATCGTGCTGGACTCGCGTAAAGCCGGGCCGGATTCGCTTTTCGTAGCGGTGCGCGGGACGCAGGCGGACGGTCACGATTTTATCGAAAAAGCCCTCGACCTGGGGGCAAGTGCTATTTTGTGCGAGGAGCTGCCCGCCGTTACACGTCCCGGCGTGACGTACGTTCAGGTTTTGGATTCGGCGCGGGCGATGGGATTCCTGGCGTCGGCTTTTTACGGACATCCTTCGCAGGATTTTCATTTGATCGGCGTCACCGGAACCAACGGTAAAACCTCCGTGGCTACCCTTCTATTCAGAATGTTTCGGACCCTGGGTTACCGTTGCGGACTGATCTCGACGGTGCAGAACCAAATCGAGGATGAGGTCATACCCTCCACCCACACTACGCCCGATGCCGTGACCCTCAACGGCCTGCTGGCACAGATGCGGCAGCAGAACTGCACCCATGTATTCATGGAGGTGAGTTCTCACGCCGTCACGCAGCAGCGGGTCACTGGATTAACGTTCAGCGGCGGAATTTTTACCAACATCACCCACGATCACCTCGATTTTCACAAGACCTTCGATAACTATATCAAAGCCAAAAAGGGATTTTTTGACCAACTACCCCGTACGGCTTTTGCCCTTGTCAATATCGACGACCGGCGGGGAAGCGTGATGGTACAGAACACTGCGGCCAAAGTGGAAACTTACTCGCTGCAAACCATGGCTGCGTTCAAAGGGAAGCTGCTTTCTGAAACGCTTTTCGGGATGCACATGGATTTGAACGGTCACGAAGTCTGGTTCCGGCTCATTGGTCGCTTCAATGCGTATAATTTGTTGGCGGTGTACGGCGCGGCTATTCTTCTGGGCGAAGCTCCCGAAGAAGTATTGTCAGCGCTATCCGAATTACAAAGTCCGCCGGGCCGTTTCGAGCAGGTACATTCGGCCAATAAAGTGGTGGGAATTGTGGATTATGCCCACACGCCCGATGCGCTGCAGAATGTGCTGGAGACGATCAACGAATTGCGCCATGGGGAAGAGCAAATCATTACGGTGGTGGGCTGCGGCGGAAACCGGGACGCGGAGAAACGACCCAAAATGGCGGCCATTGCCAGTAAAATGAGCGATCGCGTGTACCTGACCTCCGACAATCCGCGCCATGAAGAGCCACAGGCTATTCTGGATCAAATGCTCGCGGGCGTGCCACCTTTACATTTCAAGAAAGTAGCCTTAATCCCCGAGCGACGTGAGGCCATCTACCGTGCCTGCGCCGAGGCTCAACCCGGCGACATTGTGCTAGTCGCGGGCAAAGGCCACGAAACTTACCAGGAAGTCAAGGGCGTCAAGCACGATTTCGACGACCGTAAAGTACTGCTAGAGGCATTCCTGGCGACGGGGAAATAACTGAAGATCGGTAGTTTAGAAGCTGTTTGAGTTGATCCTTTAAATCAAAAAGGGCGTTTTTTTACCAATCCAGCGTCTCCAAAATCCTAGGTTGCTTTCCCAGAACATCATTTGATTTTAAAGCCGACACCCAGCGTCGCGTTGAATTCGTTGCTTCTATGCTTGGTGAAATTTTTCTCTACCTGAGCATTGATTGACCAGCGAGAACCAATTTTGTACTGCGCCCCTACGCCTACACTGAGCATTCCCTGGTTGGAGTAGGTGGGAATCCGCTCCAATCCATCGATGATCGGTCCTACCGCTATCGCAACCTTTTTGTAATCGAAGCCGCGGTATTGTCCATAAAAATAACCTGCCTGCCCGTACAGCAACCACCTATTAGTTTGCAAAAAGTTAAAGCGCGTGCTTAGTCCTGCTCCCAGATACCCATCTACCCCCACAGGGCCATAGAAGTCATGTCTGCCTTCGAGCCGAATAGCCCAGTTATCCTTGATAAAGTATTGGGCATATGGATTTGTTCTTATAAAGCCCCCCGATTTATTGTTGTATCCCACGCTTTCAACGATTCCAATCTGGATTCGCCCCTGGGTAGGGTTGGATGTTTCAATGGAGGTTTGGGCCAAAACGCCCAGAGGGAGAAGAAGGGTAACTGCTAACAAATAATTTTTCATTTTAAGATTTGGGTTAATCATGAACTCTATTGATTTATAATAATGGAGCCATCAAGCATCCTAATGGTTGTAACAAATACCCAATATTTTCTTTTTTTAATTCAAAAATCCCCAATAAAGCAGTACTCTCTTAGCCCACGATTTCGTAGGCTGGCGTCACGAAGTAGTCGTGCTTCACCTGTGTGAGGTTGGCGGGAATGTCTTTGCTACAGAAGGCGTCGAGATATCCCATTGCCTAAGCAAAGGCGAGCAGAAAAAGGCCGTGTTAAAACCAGTGTGTTGTGGCACTCAGGATGCCCTGGATAGAATTTCCTGTGTCGATTCTCAGCCTCGTGGTTCCGAAATCCAACATAGATAAATACAAACTCAACCAGAAGAGAGTTGAGTGAAAAGCGCCTAAAAACTGACAGGGTATTCCTTTTCAACTATACCCTGACTTAACTTCAGTACGGAAATTTCTTTTTTGTGAAAATCGCTTTCGGAATCATCGCGTGGACGCCCAACGTGCGGTCTACCACCTGGCTCACTTTGAAACCAACTCCGGTACTGGCAATGGACAGCACCTGATTGAAGGTAAAACCTAGCTCCTCGCTAACGATGGCACAGCTGGTTTCCTATCCCAATTATTAAGTACTCTCGCCGAAAGTCAGCAAATTGTTGTCCGGATCCAGCATCGAGAATTCTTTCTGACCCCAGGCTTTGGTTTTCAGATGACCGGCCGGATGTATTTCCGCTTTTTTATCCAGGAGCGATTGGTACAATTTTTCGATAGCGTCCGTGCGGATGTACACTTGTCCGTAATTCTCCTTCGGGTCAAGCTCTTTAAACTCGAAAAAATGAATTTGGACGCTGTCTTTCTGTACCATGAGGTATCCGTCATAGCCCGCACTACCAAACTCCTGAAACCCTAAGGTATTGACGTAAAAATCTCTGGTAGCGCTTTTATCTCGCATGGGTAGTTTGGGGTTAATGTCAGTCAGCATATCCTGTTTGCTTTTGAGCTATTTTTCTGAATGAATCATTTGAAATCCCAGGTCTTTTATACAAACCACCTTATGAAGCATCGGGCCTTACTGTATCAGGTACCTATAACTCGAAACAGTAAACTACTCCACTGCCTCCGCCCCAAATCCCGCGGATTGGTACACCTCGAAAGTGTTGTCCTTTCCCGCTGATATTCCATAAATTTCCAATCCTTTTTCCTTTGCCAGCGGAATCGCTTTTTCCAAACCCATCACTAAGAAGGCCGTGGCGTAGGCATCGGCGGTCATACAGTCGTCGGCTACTACCGAAATACTGAGAAGGTTGTGGGTGATGGGAAAACCTGTGCGTGGATCGATGGCGTGGCTGAAGCGCTGGCCCCCGCGCTCCACGAACTTGCGGTAGCTGCCCGAGGTGGCGAGTGATTTGTTTTTCAGGGATACTACGGCTTGCAGCGGGCGCCCTGCTTCGACGTTTTCCATGGGCTTGTCTATGCCGATACGCCAGGTTTTGCCGCGTTCGTTACGGCCCATGGTGCGGACTTCGCCGCCCACTTCTATCAGGTAGTTATGTATACTTTTTGAATGTAAAAACTCCGCCAACACGTCCACGGTATAGCCCTGGGCGATGGCGTTGAAGTCGATTTCTGTTTCGGGGGGCTTATTTACCACTCGTCCTTCTAAACTAACTCTTCGGTAGCCAGCCAACCGAAGCAGGCTATCGACCTGCGCATCGTTTGGCGGCGGGCCTTTCTTCTTATAGCTGAAGCCCCACGCCTTCACGAGCGGCCCGACAGTGCAATCAAAGTTTCCGTCCGTTTGTCCGGAAACTTCCCAAGCTCTTCGGAATACGTTAGTGAAATGGGTGTCGGCACGAATGCCGGAACGGTTGGCGTTGATGAGCGAGATAACGGAAGTGCTGTCCCACAATGACATGGAGCGGTCTATGACGTGAAATATACTATCCACCGAAACGGAGAAATCGCGGGAAAGGGAATCGGCATAAACAATGCGAAAGGTAGTACCCTGCGCGTTGCCCTCCAGTTGTGTATAGGAAGGGCGTGGCGACTGGCAGCTAGCCAGGAAAAGTACCAGAACAACGAACGACAAGTGCCGCATCATCCCCCGAAATCGTCAAAGGCCACCTGCTCCGACGGAATGCCCCAGTCATCAGCCATCTTAATGACCGACTGGTTCATCATCGGTGGACCGCAGAAATAAACTTCCAGATCCTCAGGGTTGGGATGTTTTTTCAGGAATTCGTCGATTACCACATTGTGGACAAAGCCCTTGAAACCGTCGCCGTTGGGATCGTCCAGATCTTTTTTCAACGTCCAGTTGTCTTCGGGGAGTGGGTTGTCCAACGCCACGACGAAGGTGAAATTTGGGAAATCTTTCTCGATTTGCCTGAATTCATCAATGTAAAAAAGCTCTTTCTTGGTACGGCCACCGTAAAAGAACGTGACCTTTCGTTTCGTCTTTTCGGTGTAAAAAAGATGAAACAGGTGCGAACGCATGGGTGCCATGCCTGCACCGCCACCGATGTACAGCATTTCCCGTTCGGTGTCTTTAATAAAAAATTCCCCGTAAGGGCCGGAAATCGTCACTTTATCGCCTGGTTTCAGGCTGAAAATATACGAAGACGCAATTCCGGGATTTACATCGGCCCAGCCATTTTTGGCACGGTCGAAGGCCGGCGTGGCAATGCGGACGGTCAGTTTGACGATGTTGCCTTCGGCGGGGTGATTGGCCATCGAATAGGCGCGAAAAACCTCTTCTTCGTTGACCATTGTGAGCGGCCAGAGGTTGAACTTATCCCAGTCCTCCTGAAACTTGTCGGGGCGGTCGTGATGGTCAGGGTGAGCCGTGATGTCGAAATCCTCGTACTTGACTATTGTCTCTGGAATGTCGATTTGGATATAACCTCCGGCTTTAAAATCCAGCGATTCGCCCTCAGGTAGTTTTACTTCAAATTCTTTAATGAATGTGGCGACGTTGTAGTTTGAAACTACCGTGCATTCCAGTTTTTTGATGCCGAAAACCTCCTCGGGAATACGGATTTTCATATCCTCCTTCACCTTTACCTGACAGGCCAGCCGCATGTTTTCACGCACCTGACGGCGATTGAGGTGATTGGTTTCGGTAGGCAGCACTTCGCCGCCGCCTTCGTATACCATGCAGGTACACATCGCGCAGGTACCGCCACCGCCGCAAGCCGAAGCCAGAAACAGCTTGTTGTCAGCCAAAGTGGACAGTAAAGTACCACCGGGCTTCACGACCAGCGGTTCGTCTTCTTCACCATTGACCGTGATTTTTACGTCGCCCTGTGGTAGTAGCCGCTCTTTGGCGGTCAGGATCAAAAAGGCCAGCAGGAGGACAATCAGGATAAATACGGCAACGCTGGCAGCAAGTACGGGAACCATGTTTGGAGTGGTGGGTTATGCGATATGAATTATTTTCAATTGCAATTCATAATCAGGGTACTACAAATTAGATCATTGTGAATAAGCCTCAGATCTTGATACCTGAAAAGCTCAGAAATGCCAGACCCATCAGGGCCGTAATGAACATCGCCATTCCCAATCCTTGAAGAGGGGCAGGTACATTGGAGTAGCGGAGTCGCTCCCGGATTCCTGCCAGCAGTACAATGGCCAGGAAAAATCCCACGCCCGCACCTAGGGAAAAAACGGCAGTTTCGGCAAGTCCGTATTCACGCTCCTGCATGAAGAGGGACGTTCCCAGAATAGAGCAGTTGACAGTAATCAGCGGCAGGAAAATGCCGAGCGAAGAATAAAGTGCGGGAAGGAATTTCTCGATCACCATTTCTACCAACTGCACGGCTCCGGCAATGGTCGAGATGAACAGAATAAACGCCAGGAAAGTCAGGTCCACGCTGGCCAGGGAGGGGCTGATCCAGGACAACGCACCTTCTTCCAACATGTAATTCAGAATAAGGTAGTTGAGCGGGGTAGTCAGTACCATGACGAAAATCACCGCAAGGCCCAGACCAAAGGCTGTTTTTATTTTTTTAGAAACCGCCAAAAATGAACACATTCCGAGGAAGTACGCAAACACAACGTTCTCCACGAAAACAGCTCTGACGAATAAGTTGACTAAGGATTCCATTTTTTAAAGTGGCAAAGTGACAAAATTCCTGAGTTCCAAAGTGAGGTATATGCGAGACGTGCAAACCGCTATCCTGATTCTTGTTAGGAAGCAGTGCACGTACACGGGGTAAAAATCAGAGCAGTGCAGCAGCAAAAGCACTTTGGAACTTTGCTGCTTTGCTCCACGGGGCACCCCGCTGAGACTTCTTTCTAAGAGACATTGACCAGCTTCTCGTTCCGGCTGCGCTGCCACCAGATGTACAAGCCAATGATAAACAGGGCGGCGGGTGGCAATACCATCAGCCCATTATTGACATAACCGTGGTCATACGCCCATTGTGGTACGATCTGGTACCCCATAAGCGAGCCTGATCCAAAGAACTCCCGGAACACGGCCACCATAATGAGTATCAGGCCATATCCGAGACCATTGCCCAGTCCATCCAGAAAAGATGGCCAGGGTTTTTGTCCCAGGGCGAAAGCTTCGAGCCGACCCATGATGATGCAGTTAGTGATAATGAGCCCCACAAAAACCGCCAGTTTCTTACTGACATCGAACAGGAAGGCTTTCAATGTCTGATCGACGATCGTCACCAGCATCGCCACAACAATCAACTGCACTATAATTCTGATGCGGGTCGGGATCGACTTCCGTAGCAACGAGATGATGAGGTTCGAAAAAGAAGTCACGAATATGACGCCCAGCGACATGATGAGCGCGGGCTTGACCTGCACCGTCACGGCCAATGCCGAACAAATGCCCAGCACCTGCACGGTGACGGGGTTGGTGTCGTCCAGCGGATCACGCAGGATTTGCAGATTTTTTTTCGAAAAAAGCCCGTCCTTCTTTTGTTTGACTACGGGAGGTGCGGCGGGGGTTTCTTGTACTGCCATGAAATCAATTTTGAATGAGTGAATAAGTGAATGAGTGAAGCATCGGATGAGGATAACCGGAGTTTTTTTCGATTATTCAAGCACTCTACCTCACTTCACGGCGACTTGCTTCTGGTTTTTGGTATTGATTTTATCAAAGTACGATACATAGGGTGCGATGCAATTTTCGAGCATATCATCGGTGCCGTTGGAGGTAATGGTACCGCCCGAAATTCCATCTACGCGGTGTTCCTGGCCGAGCGGACTTTTATAGGTAGTTTTCCATACATTGACCGATACGAATTTGTCGCCCTCCATGATCTTCTTGCCCTGAAATTGTTTCTGAAACGGGTACTCGGCGATTTCGGCACCCAGACCGGGCGTTTCGCTTTTATGGTCGAATATGGCACCATATACCGTATTGAAATCTTCTTCCAGTGAGATATAGCCCCAAATCGGGCCCCACAGCCCGGTGCCACGCAGAGGAATGACGTAATACTTCTTGTCGCCCTCTCCCGTATAGATGTAAAGAGGTAGTTTACGCTCGGCGGGATCGATATTGACTTGATTTTTCAGATCTATTTGAACGGGCTTTTCTTCTTGCACCTCGCCTGCCACATTCACGACCATTTCCTGGATCTTCGTGTCGTACGTTTCGTTGATTTTATCGCGGTCGGTATAGTCGAGCCGTACGGCTTTCAGAATGTTCGAGCGCGTGTCGAGCGCGATATTCTCATCCTGCAAAGGTTTGAGCCCCTCGGCCGCTACGGCCAGGACAATAGCCGTGATAACAGAAAGTACGGCGGCGTAAATCAGGGTGTATTGGTTGCTATGCACGTTTCATTCGGGTTTGGATGTGGCGTTCCACCACAAGGTGATCGATCAAAGGCGCAAACACGTTCATCAGCAGGATAGCCAGCATGACGCCCTCTGGATAAGCCGGGTTGAATACCCGTAGTATAACGGTAAATACCCCGATCAGTATACCGTATATCCATTTTCCCGCCTCCGTATGGGCGGCACTCACGGGGTCAGTAGCCATATAGGCCGCACCGAATGCGAAGCTACCCATCAATAAATGATAGTAGGCGGGGGTGTGTAAGGAACTGGTAGGCACATCGACGGGCGCGAGCAAATTCAGGAAAAGGCCCATGGCCAGAGTACCGATCACGCAGGATAGAATGATTTTCCAACTACCCACTCCGGAAGCTATGAGGATAAACACGCCGATCAGGATGGCAAATACACTGGTCTCACCGATGGACCCCTGTTCAAACCCCCAGAACATATCGGAAGGGGAGGGGAGTTGGGTGAAATCGTTGTCAAATGTCACCAGGTTGGTGGCACCGGTGTAGGCATCTACCAGGGCGTGGCCCGGCTCGGGCGTCAGGTCAGTCCAGATGTCGCCCGTCATGTAGGCGGGGAAGGCGAAGAAAAGGAAGGCGCGGGCCAGCAGAGCGGGATTCATGAAATTCATGCCCGTACCGCCAAAGATTTCCTTTCCGATGATCACGCAGAAAATCGAGGCAAAAGCCACCATCCACAGCGGAATCGTTACTGGCAGAATGAGCGGGATAAGCAATCCCGTAACCAAGTACCCTTCGCTGACGACGTGTTTTTTCGATATGGCGAAGACAAATTCGGTCCCGAGCCCCACCGCGTAGGAAACAACCACGATGGGCATTACACGCCAGAAGCCAAACATGAAGTTTTCCATCAGGCTCATGTCCATGCCATAGGCCAGATAGTGCTGGTAGCCTACGTTCCACATGCCAAAAAGCAGGGTGGGAATCATGGCGATCACCACGGTGAACATGGTGCGCTTCAGGTCCATTGCATCCCGGATATGGACGCCGTTTTCGGTGGTGTGGCCGGGTACGAACAGGAATGTCGACAGAGCGTCGAACGCCGGATGGAATTTCTCGTATTTGCCGCCTTCCTTGAAGTGTGGTTCAAGGGACTCGACCAGGTTTCTTATCGGCTTCAATGTGAGGATTTATTTGTTAATGCGTTAATTTATTTATGGAGGCGTGTGATCCTTTTATCCAGCCGCAGTGCGTCCGCACCCACCGACTGCCAAACTTCAAACCTTTTTCGCCCCGAGCGTAGACCAAAGATCAACCTTCGAGCCGCACATATTCCAGTCCCTCCGCGATGATACGCTGAACTTCGATCTTGGAAGTACAAACAAATTCGCACAACGCAAAGTCTTCTTCCGATACTTCGTAAATGCCCAATTGTTCCATGCGCTCGATGTCTCGCGCCAGGATTGATTTCAGTAATACAACGGGCATGATGTTCATCGGCAGTACTTTATCGTACTGGCCGGTCATCACAAAGGCGCGCTCCTCGCCGCGCATGCTGGTGTCGAGGGCGTAGTTGCGGTCCGGAAACAGCCAGGAGAAAAACGTTTTGGAAAGGCTCAGCTTCTTGATGCCCGGCGTCAGCCAACCCAGAAACTCCGGCTCGCCGCCTTCGGGAATTACAGTGATTTGGTTGGTGTAATGCGAAAGGAAATCTTCGGACGAAGAGTTGATTCCGGTGAGCACATTGCCCTGAATGACCCGGGCGGCGTCACCTTCGATTCTGTCGTCCAGAATGGATGCCATCGTCTGCCCGGTAACCGCCCGGAAATATTGCGGAGACTTGACACTGCTACCCGTAAGCGCCACGACGCGGTCGGCACGATAGCGGCCTTCGCGGAAAAGTCGCCCAATGATGAGGACATTCTGAGGATGTATGTACCAAACCAGTTCGCCCTTCTTAATCGGGTCGAGATGATGGATTTGGATGCCAACGTTGCCCGCCGGGTGCGGGCCTTTGATGGGGTGGATATTTTCGTTGGCTACCGAAGTAATTTTATCGGCTGATAATGCTTTGTCCGAAACATGTTTTCCGGATTGATCCTGAACCCCTAGATTCAGGTTTCCATTGGCCAATTGTTTGAGCGCAGTCAGCCCTGCTTCAAAGTTTTCTTTCTCAAAATCTACGATATATCCTAAATCAGGGGCTAGTGGTGACGTGTCGAAACAGGAGATAAAAATAGATTTGGGAGTATCTTCGGGCTTGGCAATCAGCGAGAAAGGTCGCTGCCGGATGAAATCCCAGCCGCCTCCTTCCATTAACTTCTGAATGATTTCTTCGCGGGAAAGTTTCGACGGATCGACGGGATCATGCTGCACGTATTTGCGCTCCTCGCGGTCGGGGATAATCCTGACCTCCATAATCCGGCGTTTCGCGCCCCGGACAATCTCCGCCACTTCGCCACTGACCGAAGAGAAGAACTTGATACGCTCGTCATTCTTGTCGAAAAACAACGGCTGTCCGGCCAGAATCTCGTCGCCCGGTTCCACCATCATCCTGGGAACCAAGCCTGGAAAATCGGGTGGCTTGATGGCCACAACCTCCGAAACGGGCAGGTCGGTGATGGTGTATTCGGCTTCGCCCACGAGCTTGATGTCGTAGCCTTTGTGCAGTGTAAGTGGTTTGGCCATATACATTGTTGAATCCCTAAAAAGTACAAATGAAAGGATTTTGAGGATTTTTCCTACTCTTCATCAGGATTTATTTTTCAGAAACCGAACCACTTAGCCGACTTTGCGGAGTGGTTTCAGGTATGTTCTAATATACTATCGGATCCTTAGGAGTTACTACTGACTCAGCGTTATTTTAATGTTATTCGGCAATTATTTGGATAATACCCCAATGGAATGATGCCTAACCCTGAATATTATTTTTTTTATTTGGCCAGGAGTATAACTGGCCGATTTTTATGTAAGTTGGACCTTCAATATTTCTGATTCGATCCGACACGATATTTTAATTCCGAAACTATGAATCTTTTACCTCTACGATCCTGGCTACTAGGTGCTTGGCTGCTTGTTTTGCAAGTTGGCAGCGTTGCGGTGGCAAACCCGAACGTACCCGACTGGAGCAAACCGCAACGCAAGACGGTCGAGACCGAAGTCAGGGGCAAAGTAACTGATGAGAATAATGCCGGACTGCCGGGCGTAAACGTGCTGCTGAAAGGCACCAACCGGGGCGTCGTGACAGATGGTAGCGGCAACTTCGCCATCACCGTTCCTGACCGTACGGCCACGCTGGTTTTTTCCTTCATTGGTTACGGCACGCAGGAGGTTGCCGTCGGCAACCAGACTACGCTGAGCGTGCAGCTTGAACCCTCGGCCAGCAGTCTGAGCGAAGTACTGGTAGTTGGCTACGGCACCCAGCGTAAGGGCGATATTACGGGTTCCATCGGTTCGCTTACCGCCAAGAACATCAAGGATATTCCGGTCACTAACTTCGAGAACGCCATTCAGGGCCAGATCGCCGGGGTGCAGGTACAGGAACCCAGTGGTGAGCCGGGCGCGGCCACGACCATCCGGGTACGGGGGCTGGGTTCAGTTTCCGCCGGAAACGAGCCATTGTACGTCATCGACGGCTTTCCAGTATCCAAGAACACCGATTCGGGCATTCAGGGCGACATCACGCGGCGCACGACGGCCTTCGCTCTGCCCGCCACCAACCCTCTGGGCACCATTAATCCCAGCGACATTGAGTCCATTGAGGTGCTTAAAGATGCCTCGGCGGCGGCAATCTACGGTTCGCGGGGCTCCAATGGGGTTATTATCATTACCACAAAAAAGGGCAAGTTGAATTCCAAACCCGTTATAGGCTTCGATGCGTATTTTGGCGTACAGAATGTAGCTAAGCGCGTGGACATGATGAATGCCGCGCAGTATATCGCCTACTCCACTGAGGCTAAGAATAACGCCTATTTACAGGACGTCGCCGGAGCGAACATCAGCGA
Source organism: Persicitalea jodogahamensis (assembly GCF_014651615.1). Lineage (GTDB taxonomy): Bacteria > Bacteroidota > Bacteroidia > Cytophagales > Spirosomataceae > Persicitalea > Persicitalea jodogahamensis. The sequence goes on from NZ_BMXF01000002.1 coordinate 583,161, forward strand.
CCCTAACGCGGTGCGGTACACCAAGACGAATAACGCCAGTTATTTCATCCCGGACGATTTCGTAAATCCTGATGGTACCGATACGAACTGGCAGGACCTGATTTTTAATACCGCCCCGGTGCAGAGCTACAACGCCTCGGTGTCGGGTGGTACGGAAACGATGCGCTACTATTTTTCGGGTGGCTACTACAATCAGAAAGGCGTTATTGATCGGAGCGGCTTCGAGCGGTTTAGCTTCCGGGTAAACCTGGAAGCCAATCCCATCAAGAAATTGAAAATTGGATTCGGGCTGAGCCCTTCTTTTACCAATACCGACCGCTCCCCAGCCGGAGCTCCCTACTTTGCCGATCCACCGGGCATCGTCTATTCAGCGTTGGCGCATTCGCCCACCGTCAAGCCCTACCTGGCCGATGGTACCATCAATCAGTCTGACAACCAATCGCATCTTTTTACCGAAGATGGTCGCGGGGCCAACATGACGGCGGCCAGCAATCCTCTGGCAATCATAAAGTACGTTACCGATGATTTGAAGCAATTCAGGACGTTTGGCAATATCTTCCTGGAATACGAACTACTGGAAGGATTGAAATACAAACTTTACACGGGTATCGATGTGAATACCTATAACCGCTCGTTCTACATGGCGCGGGCATTCCTGAATCGGGCTTCTACCGTCGGTGATCCGTACGCTCAATCCAATGCTTCGCTCAATTACAACTGGCTGACCGAGAATACGCTTTCCTACGACAAAACTTTCGGTACTGACCACCGGGTGTCGGCGGTAGTGGGCTACAGCGCTCAGAAAGACCGCCTGGATGCCAATCAGGTCTATGCCCAGAATCATCCCGACGACCTCGCACCCTCCGTCAGCGGCGGTCAGGTCACGAGCGGCGGCGACAATCGGCAGGAGTGGTCGCTGGTATCGGCGCTGGCGCGGGTCAACTACGCTTTCCGCGACAAGTACCTACTGACGGCCACCGTGCGTTCCGATCGCTCATCGCGTTTCGGCGCCGGGAACAAGACCGGAACTTTCCCGTCTTTCTCGGCGGGCTGGCGGGTGTCGGAAGAATCGTTCATGAAAAGCCAGACGTTTGTGAGCGATCTGAAATTGCGGGGTAGTTGGGGACAGACGGGCAACTTCCTGATTCCTAACTACGCTTCCATTGGCTTATTGAGTCCTTACAATTACGTGCTGAACAATGTATTGGTTAACGGCATTGCTCCCGCTACGATCAGCAATGACAACCTGACCTGGGAAAAAACTACCCAAACCGACTTCGGACTGGACGTTGGATTGCTGCGCGACCGGATTTACCTCTCGGCGGATATTTACCGCAAACTAACCTCCGATCTGCTCCTGAATGTGCAGGTACCGGCGGCGGTGGGCTTTTCCACAGCATTGCAAAATATTGGCGAAGTGGAAAACAAGGGCATCGAGCTCACCGTCAGCAGCCGCAACGTGGTGGGTGCATTCACCTGGACGACGGACGTGAATTTTTCATCCAATAAAAATGAAGTTCTGAAACTGGGCCCGACGGGCGACCCCATCCTTAGCTCGGGCGGGGCGGGTATCCGGCACATCACCCAGATCGGCTCGCCCATCGGCAGCTACTATGGCTACGTGGTAGAAGGAATTTTCCAGACTCAGACCGAAATCGACGCTGCCCCCAAGGATGCGCTGGCCCCGGCCCGTCGGCCCGGCGACTTCCGCTTCAAGGACGTCAACGGCGATGGCAAGATCGACGCCAACGACCGGACCGTTACCGGAAACTACCTACCCGATTTTACCTATGGCATTACCAACAAGTTTACCTACAAAGGCTTCGACCTGGCGATATTTTTCCAAGGCGTGCAAGGATCTGAAATCCTGAACCTGACCCGCCGGCATTTGGGTAACGGCGAAGCCGCCACCAATTCTTACGCTCTGTGGACCGAACGCTGGGTTTCGGCCGAGAACCCCGGGAACGGCACCATTCCCCGCGCCGACCGCCTTACCGACCTGCACGGCGGCAATACGCGGCCTTCCTCGTTTCAGGTAGAAGATGGCTCGTACTTCCGCCTACGGAATCTGGCCTTAGGTTATACTTTTCCCAAAGCGATACTGGGCGAAAAGTTTCAGTCCTTCCGGGCGTACGTTTCGGGTACTAACCTGTTCACCAGCACCAAGTACCTTGGCTATAATCCCGAGGTCAATAACCAGGCCGGCCTGACGGGCGTGCAGGGCGAGGACTACGGTGCCTATCCACTGAGCCGGAATTTCACCTTTGGGATAAGCGCTACTTTTTAATGGACAATGTTTGCGTCGGGATGCGTAGTCTCAATCCATTCATATAAAGTAATTGAAACGAGCCTCGACGACGACAACCAGTTTGAACGAAGTACTCAGAATTAAGAACTAAAAGGAAATGAAACAAAAAACCATATACTTACTTACCCTCCTGACTGGCTTGCTGCTTTCGTGCGGGCAGGATTTCACGGATTTGAATCCCGTGACGCAGCGCAATGTCAACGGCTTCTACCAAACTACCAACGACATGTTGGCCGCCATCAATGCGGCCTACAAGTCATTGCAAGCCACGGGTACTTACAACCAGAGTTACTGGATCATGCAAGAAATGCGCTCCGACAACACCGACCAGGGACCCGACGGCACGGGCCTGGGGGCTGAGCTGACGGTGATCGATAATTTCAGCGAAATCGCCACCAGCGAAATCGTCACCGCCGCTTACACCGATTCGTACCTGGGCATTGCCCGCTGCAACATCGTGCTGAGCCGCATCGACGGTATCGAGATGGACGCCACTTTGAAAGAACGTATCAAGGGCGAAGCCCTGTTTGTGCGCTCGTTGCTGTACTACAACCTGGCCGTGATGTTTGGAAACATCCCCATGCCACTCAAAGAGACCAAGTCGGTGGACGAAGGAAGGGCACTTCCCCAACTACCCGCTGCCGATATCTACAAGCAGTTGATTGTGGACTTGCAAAAAGCCGAAACCGCTTTGCCCATAAAGTACGCGGCAGCAACGGACCTCGGGCGTGCCACTAAGGGCGCAGCGGCGGCGTTACTGGGTAAGGTGTACCTGACGGCAGGCAACAAGGCGGCGGCAGTGCCGGTGCTGAAAAAGATTGTAGATAGCTACGGCTATTCGCTGGTGCCGGACTACGCCAGATTATGGGGGCTGGCCAACAAGAACAATCAGGAATCCATTTTTGAGATTCAGTTCAAGGGGGGCGGCACCGGAACGGGCAATGCCTTTACCAACGCTTTCTCGCCGCTGCTGCGCCAAACGACGGGAGCGTACAAAAACCGTCCGACGCTCGATATGCTTAAATCGTACGAGCCTGGTGACGACCGCCTGCTGAAGTCAATGGATACCAGCTATGTTACGACGCAGGGAAATCTGGTCACGAGTTCTAAAAACGACACGCGTTTTATTACCAAGTACGGCAGAGAGAATTCTTTCAATGAGAATGATGCCTCCTACAACTTTGTAGTGTTGCGCTACGCCGACGTGCTGCTGATGCTGGCCGAGGCCCTGGGTGAGTCGCCGGAGGCCTATGGCTATATCAATCAGGTTCGGGCACGCGCCAAACTTGCGCCCATCAGTGCCGCTACGCCTGGTACTTTCGCCGACAAACTGCTACACGAGCGCCGCGTGGAACTGGCCTTTGAGAACCATCGCTGGGCCGATCTGCTGCGTTTCGGCAAGGCACAGGAAGCTTTGAAAGCGCAGGGTAAAAACAACGTCCGTCCTCTTTATCTCATTCCCCAACGTGAACTCGACATCAACTCATCCTACAAGCAAAACTGACGCCGACCTGCCGCTTTCCGGCGCGGCAGGCCTACCACAGCGGCTACAATCGCTCGATACCCTGCGCGGATTTGATATGTTCTGGATTACGGGCGGCGAGGAACTCGTCGCCGCCCTGGCGGCGGCGACAGGCTGGGGCTGGCTGCGCGGCATGGAGGAGCAACTCACGCACCCGGCCTGGCACGGCTTCCACGCCTACGACCTTATTTTCCCGCTCTTTATTTTCATGGCGGGCGTCTCCACGCCTTTCTCGTTTGATAGCCGATTGGCCAAAGGGTTCTCGCGCTCGCGGCTGGCCCGTAAAGCCATTCAGCGTGGTTTGATTCTGGTGGCACTGGGCGTTATTTATAACAACGGCCTCTTCCGTACCGATTACGAAACGACGCGCTTCGCCAGCGTATTGGGACGTATCGGCCTGGCGGGCATGTTTGCGCAACTGATTTATCTGTACAGCCCCAAAAAGTTGCTGTATGTCTGGCTGGCGGTGATTCTGATCGGTTACTGGCTGTTTATGGCGTTTTATCCCGTACCGGGCTGCGGCGCGGGACTGTTCACCATGGAATGCAATCCGGCGAGCTATTTTGATATGCAGTTTCTGCCGGGGAGGCTTTACAAGAAAATCCACGATCCCGAAGGACTGATGTCCACCATTCCGGCTATTGCCACGGGGCTGCTGGGTATTATGGCCGGACAAGTCCTGCGCATCAAAACCAACGAGCTGTCGGAGAATCGTAAGGTACTTACCCTGGCGGGTATCGGTGTAGTATGTATTGTGCTGGCGTTGCTCTGGAATATGGTTTTTCCCATCAATAAAAACCTCTGGACCAGTTCGTTCGTGCTGCTGGTCGGTGGGCTGAGTTTTCTGTTGCTGTCGCTTTTTTACTGGGTCATCGACGTGCTGGACATTCGCCGCTGGACTTTCTTCTTTATCGTCATCGGTATGAATTCCATCGTCATTTACATGGCGCATGAATTCATCGATTTCGAATACACGGCCAACGCGCTCTTCGGGGGACTGTTGGAGCATTTATCCGATCCCGCGAAAGCAGTGGGGGCTACTTTGGCCTACATCATGGTGCAGTGGGCGTTGATGTACGTGCTGTACCGGAACAAGTGGTTTTTGAAGGTTTAGGTACGTCTTGCATTATGGATAAACCTCTTTTCATTCTACTCCTGCTTTGCGCACATCTAATTCTTGCCGCAAATACTTCCTCTCCAATGCCCGGTAAGCTGGTTGCCAAAAATTCACGCCTTTCTAAAATCTTTGTCGCATCGGACAGTCTGGCTTGGAAGGTAGGCGATAGGGGGCAAATCCAGGCCACCAAAATTGCTATTGATGAAAGGGAAAACGTTTATGTGGCGGGTACTTACAGGGATACTGTTCTGTTCTCTGAAAACACTTTTATCTCAAAAGGAAAATCTGATCTATTCCTCGCCAAATACAGCCCGGAAGGCGTATTGCAATGGGTTAGAACTGCCGAGGGACCTGAGTCTAACTCTGCTACAGATATATGTACCGACGCGGGTGGAAATATTTATTTGACGGGATACTTACACGGCAAAGTTCAATTTGAAAATGAAGCGCTGCAATCAGAAGGTACTTCTGACATATTTTTTGCTAAATATGACACAGAAGGTAGTCTGCGATGGATTCGTCACATAGGTGGGCAAGGGTCCGATGGCGGGTCAGGTGTTGCGGTCAATAAGGACGGCGATGTGTACTTGACTGGGACCTTTACTGCTTCCGTATCCTTCGGGGGCAGCACTCTGGCAGCCGACGGTCCGGAAGATGCTTTTATCGCTTTATACAATTCGGAGGGTAGTTTGAAATGGGTACGCAGTGGTGGTGGTGTGGGCCATGATTGGGGACAAAGTATTGCAGTAGATAATGAGGGCAATGCATTGATGTTAGGCAAGTTTCACAAATTTGCCCGATTCGGAAAAGTCGAACTATCAGCCCCTGAAAGTGAAGATTTACACAGTAGCAATGGCTTTGTTTTGAAGTGTTCGCCAGAGGGAGATTTTATTTGGGGACAGCGGATGGGCGGTAATCGTAGAAATAGTTTGTCAAGCGTTGTCGTGGACTACCGGGGAGATGTATTCGTATCGGGTTCAGGCTATATGAAAGGTACTAATGCTTCTTTCGGCGACACCCTGATTCATTCAGATGAAATCTTTGGATCAATCATCGGAAAACTAAGCAGTGAGGGCGTAGTGCAGTGGGTGATGAGTACGATCGCCACCGGACCGTACCAAGATAATATGTGTGCTGACCAGGAGGGAGATATCTATGCTCATACCAGTTTTGACAATACCGAGCAATTGAAAGTGTCTGGAAGAAACAATAGTCAGTTTTTTGATTCGCGTGGCGGGGCAGATTTTGTAATCGCGAAGTTTTCCTCCGATGGCAGATTGTTGAAAGTCAGACAGGAAGGAGGAGCGGGCATGGAGAGTGTAGGTGGGATGGTCCTGTCAAAAAAAGGTTCATTGTACATTTTGGGCTCCTTTGATAGTCCTGTCACGTTGGCTGGTACTTTTTTAAGAAGTCAAGGAGAAAGGAGCGTTTTTATTATGAAAATACTGAACAAATGAAAACAGCAGTTTCTGTTTTCTGATCAAAGCATGCTGAGATCGTTTACGACTCTCTGTCGACATGAATTTCTTTATCGTCGGAATCTCCCTCAATTAGTACAATGGTTTCGGATTGCATAGCTTAGTCCAGAGAAGGTGAGAATACATGAAGGGTTTTCCATACAATCATGTAATCATTGTTTTCCCCAATCTGAATCCTACAAGAACTTCTAAGCAGACAACTTCCCGAGCGTTGTCCGTCATGCGCTCATCCGTAGGTTTAAGTCCCTACCATATCAACTCTCCTTACTCTTCCGCAGCATTCGCTTTACCGTCAGATAATCAAGAAAGTAGATAATCTTGAGCGATATATTATTGTTTTGATCCGATTGCAGCGTGTCCTGCAGATTCTCAAAGTACCCTGTTCCCACTAAATCCGAAGTGTTTACGGTCGCATTTTTCCAAACTATATTCAGGAAACTACCCGGCGCGAACTGCCAGGTATAGACCATGTCGATGTTGAAGAAATTGACGTTACGGTCCAGGTTTTCGAGGTAGTTTTTTCGGAGCGAGAGGGTGCCGTTTTTATTCACAGAGAAATATTCCCTCGCGTCGACCACGCTGGAATAGTGCCGGGCGCGGAAGGTCAGCCCCATGCGGTTGGTGAAGCTGTATTTCAGGTTGAGAACGTTATTGAAGGTTTTGATGTGCCGCAGCGCGAATACCGGAGAACCGTCGTCGGCGCTGGCCATGTAGCCCAGGTTTCGGGGCCGTACTTCCAGATTGATACTGTGCCGAACCGAGAAGCGGCTGTTGAAGCGGAAGTTCTGCTCGAGCCGGGTTTCGTAGTTATACAGGTTGTAGAAATTCTGGTAGGCGCGTCCGTACAGCTCCACTTCTACCGAATACTGGCGGGCGTCGTTGCTCTCGAACCAGCCGCCGCCCGATACGTAGCCGCCGCGCCGGAAGTACAGCCCCTCCACCCGGGGCTCATAGAAATCGTTTTGACCGGGGCTGTAATTCGCAAAGATTCCCATCCATTGCAGTTTCTTGGTCTGGACGTTGGCCCGTAGACCAATGCTGGAACGCTGGTACTTGGTTTTGATATCACTAATGGGAGAAAAGAGCGAACTGTACCCGCCATCAAGACTGAAATGGAAGCGGTTATACCAGCCCTTCGGTTCGGTGACGCGGTAGTCCACATCCAGATCGTAGTCGATGTAGTTGTTATTGGTGAAAAAGCCCAGATCGTTGCTGGTAAACTTGGTATCGGTAAGCTCCTGTTCGATGCGAAAGGTGAAGTTTCCACTCGTCTTGCCAAAGCCGATTTCGTGACTATAGCCATTAAGGTTATCAGCATTGCCCGTTTTGTATTTCAAGTGGCTGAGTGAGAACTGGCCGTAGGTATTGTAGGTGTTGTTCCTGTCGAACAGGCTGAACAAAGCTGCGCTCACGTTGGCATTGTAGTCCTTTCCTCCCCGGATGACGCTGGTATTGATGAAACTGACGCTCGAATTGTTTTTCAGGGTCTGGTCCAGCACCACAATATTGTAGTTAGTCATCGGATCAGTTTCAACCCTTCGGATTTCGCCCGTTTCGGTGTTTTCGATGGTGGCAAACTGCTTTTTGGTCAAAGCGTTGAGTAGCCCGACTCCCAACCCGCCCTGAGTACGGCCTGATACTTTGGTGGCGTTGACCAGCTTGGAGACGGAAGGATTTTTCTTCAACTGTTCGTTTTCACCCAGCTCATCCGCCGCATTGCCACGGCGCAGGGGTGCGCCGCCAATCCTTCGGGAGTAGAATAAGTTGCCTTTGCCGAAAAGCTCAGTGCCTTCGTTAAAAAAGGCCCTATTTTCGTTGAATTTCACCTCGAAGGGGGAGAGGTTCAATACCTGATTGTCGCTCTGCACTTGCCCGAAATCGGGAATCAGCGTGGCATCCAGCGTGAAGGCCTGACTTAGCCCCAGCTTCATGTCCATGCCACCCGCTACCTGGCCCGTCAGATCTTTCTGGCCGGGTTCACTGGCGGGAAAATGATTCCCGTAGACCGAGAAGTAAGGCGTCAGCTGCAGCCGCAGTGGCGGCTTAATATTACTGATGCCCCGCCAAAGTCCGGCTTGCGTCATGAAACCATTGACGTTTGGGTCGATGGGACTCCACGTATACCGCTGTCCGGTGTTGGTGCGTTTGCGGGTGATGTTGAGACCCCAATCCTGTATTCGGTCTTTCCCAAATCGGATGGCGGAATAAGGAATGAACATCTCGAACGACCAGCCTTCATCGTGAATCACGACGGCTGAGCGCCACACGGCATTCCAGCTAAAATCCTCGTCATTCGGCGTCAGTTTGGCATCCCACTGCTCGTTGAGAGGCGTCAGGAAGTACTCAAAGCCGTTCAGCTCATCGTGGTAAGTATCAAAAATAATTCCGATGAAGTCATTGTTGCCGAAGCCGTCGCGGCCCCGTAACTCGCGGGCGATGCTATCGCGGCCTTGCTCATAACAGGTGCCGCCGAAGTAAATTCCGTCGTCGCTGTAAATCAAAAATGTTTCAGTGCGGTTTTCATCGGCTTCTTTTTTGCCAATAGTGGGACGATACTCGACGAATTCATCGGCCCGAGCTGCGTCTTGCCAGGCGGGATCGGTCAAAGTACCGTCAATGGTAACGGTCTGGGCAGTGCGTTGTGCTTCGAGTATTTTAGGGGTAAATTGTCCGAAAGAAGATTGGAAGACAAAGATTAAAAGTAGGAAAGGGAGCGGAAATCTCCGGGGCATATTGGGTTAAGTGTGTTGAATCGGCATTTCCTGCAAGGTGTGGGAAAAAGCCGGAAAGTCGCAAGGTGTTCAATATGAGGATACTAAAATTGTGCCATTACTGGCTTTTTGTATACATAATCTTACAACTGCGTCTCCATCCAACGGTTAATCGCATAGATCGGCCGCAATCGGCGATGTCGATTGCGGCCGATGTCAAGCCAGGTGTCCTGGCTCTCTTTTGAGGTAAGGTTGTAATTGTTGTTCAGGAATAGCCTTCTGTTTTTGCAGAAAAAACAGACTCTTGCCTGTGAGCGACATTGGCATGGCTCAAGACAGGCGGAAGGTATGCCGGAAAGGGGTGAAGCCAGTCAGATAGACAGCCGGTGCATCCAGGGGAGGCAATGCTCCGCGCAGGTGCAGGTTTCGGTGCTCAAACCGCCCCGGGCCGAATGTGATCGTATCGCCTTGAAAAGTGTATGTTCCCTGTTTGGCGGATTCCAGCTTGTAAGCATCTTTTTCGGAGGCAGTCAGCAACTCCGCGCCACCAAAACTACCGCCTTCCCGGAAAATCAGTTCCAATGCAACCGGAACACCATCGGTGCCTGTTATTTCAATGTCGGCTTCTATTCCTTCGGCCGTTTCCCGAACCTTTACGCTAGATACGAGCTGCTGAATTTCGCTCTTCTCGCGATCGTCCCTTGGTAGTTTTTGCCAATTGCCGCCGCTACCCTTCGGAATATTATTTTTGGGGAAGGGCTGATAATATTGTGCTTCCAGCGATCGGGCCATTTGCCATTCATCGCCATTCCGGGTTAGTTCCCCTCCCTCGAACTGCCCTTTACCGAAGAAAGAAGCCGCGAACCGGACTCCCTGCAACACGGCATTGCCTTTGTGAAAAGTAAGCCAGACGGGGTTGCTGGAAATTAGGGTTGCATCCCATTTTCCGCGCCGGATACGCACTAAGCCTGAATACGGAAATGCTTTCACATACTCGGTGGGCAGCGGCTTCGCCGCGGGCAGTTCCTCCCACAGCGATGGATCTTCCAAAAAATAGTTGAGTTGCGAAACGACTTTCGGCAAGGCCGTCTTCTCGATCATCCGGCACATCGCCGCAAAATCTCCGTTTTTATCTCGCAAGGCTAGGTAGCGGTACGGATAATAGTACCCTTCCATCGTCCCGATAGCGGCCTTGTCCTGTCGCCCCGAAGCCTCGGTTACTACTTCGCCGTTGGGGTGCATATAGTAACGGGCCATATCCAGGTTACGGCGTACGTAGTCGTAGAGTTCAGGCTTTTTCAACCCTCTGGCAATCGTGATCAGCGTGCGGTTGGTAAGCGGGGAATAGATATAAGTACTGCGTTCGGTGTATTGGCCGTCTTCGTCCATGTCAATCTGCTCGGCCAGCCATTCTTCCACACGAGCCGCGTAACGCGGATCGGGCAATAGTTCATATAGTTTGGTGAGAGCGGCCGACACCACCCAGCGGTGGTTGGGCGTGTGGATGCCGCCGACGATCAGCGCTTCTCCGGCCCGTTGCAGAAAAGTTTTTAACGATTCGAGTTGGGTTTTGAAAAATCCTGCGTCGGCCCGCTGCATCAGGATGTATTCAGGAACCAGCCATTTGACGATGAAACCCAAGTCGGGTGTAGAGTGAAAGTTGGTCGAGAGCAGATCGACCGTGCCGTCTTTGTGCTGGATGCGCAGCATGTATTGCAACGCGAGCTCCACTTCCTTCGCCAGACTTTTCGAGCGGTGGTACTTACTTTCGGGACTCACCAGGGCACAGACCGCCGTGCGGATAAAACTCGTGGCCGAGTGAACATTGGGAATGCCGTAGCCGTCCGTAAGTCCGCCGAAAGCAGGCAAAGCAGTGTCTAGTACCCGCAATGCTCGCAGCGGTTCCACACGCTGGTCGTTTTCCTTAATGAGAGTCAACAACCAGTTGGGTTTGTCTTTATTAACAAAATTAGTGGGGCGAGCCAATGCCAGCGAGCTTACCGCTGGCGCGACGCAGAGAGTAGTCGCTGTCGTTTTGAGGAAGATTCGGCGGTGCATATTTCCAGAAGGATAAGTGGGAAGCATTATACTCAAAGACAAAGTACCCGCTTTTTACCTTTCTCCGCAGGATTACTCACTTCGCAGCGACTCCACCGGGTTGGTAAACGCCGCCTTTACACTCTGAAAACTTACCGTTAGCAACGCAATGCCAATGGTCAGCGAGCTGGCCAGCCCGAACAGCCACCAACTGATCTCTATTTTGTAGGCGAAATTATCCAGCCACGCATTCATGCCATACCAGGCGATGGGACTGGCAATGAGGACGGCAATCAACACGAGTTTAATAAAATCCCGGGAAAGTAGCGCAACGATACTGGCCACCGACGCGCCCAGTACTTTGCGAACGCCGATTTCCTTCGTCCGGCTCTCGGCGCTGAAAATGGACAGCCCGAATAATCCCAGGCAGGAAATGAGAACGGCAATGGCAGTCAGGCAAAGAAACAGCCGCCCAAAGCGGTCCTCCGCCTGGTATTGTTCGTCGTAAGCGGCATCGGCGAAGAAGGATACGAATGGTACTTCAGGTACTAATTTGTTCCATTCAGTTTTGAGATCTGATACCGTTTTCTGGACATTGGCTGAAGCAATATCGAAGGTCATTAAGGTGAAAAAACCAGGGGCTATCCGCAGGGTAAGCGGCTGCACCGTTTCCTGCAATGATTGGAAATGGAAATCTTTTACGACGCCCACGATAAGCCCCCTGCTGTTCAGTTGTTCGTAGCGCTTTTCCAATGCCGCCTCCGGTTTTGCGTAGCCCAGTGCTTTGGCGGTCGCTTCATTTATGAGCATGGCTTGGGTGGAGTCTGAGGCCAGTTGAGGCGAGAGAAAACGCCCGGCCACTAACTGTATTTGGTATTGGTTCAGGAAGTCATGATCTACGAAGTAGTTGTCCGAATCGAGCGTCTGCATTTCCCGGTTCTTATTTTCGATTTGCGTCGGGTAGTTGTGATTGCCCTTGCCCGGAATACTGGATGACAAACTAACCCCGTTCACGCCCGGTACCCGGGCGAACTGTTGTTTGATGAAGGTACTTCGCTCGGCGATGCGGCCCCCGAACTGAAAATCGACGACTAGTTTATGATCTTTCTGAAAGCCCAAATCATAACTTCGCATGTGGCCAAGCTGCGCATAAACTACCAGCGTCGAGATGACCAGGACAAGGGAAACCGAAAACTGCACAACGACCAGTACTTTGCGCAGCGGCAGACTACGACCCGTTGTGAAACCGCCTTGTAGTCCGATCAAGGGCCGGAAACCGGACAGATGAAGCGCAGGATAAAGACCTGCCACCAGACCGGTTATTACGGCGATCCCTAATAGCCAGACCATGTAAGTACCCGACTGGAACAGGCTTTCCGACAGCGTTTTTTGGGATAAATCGTTGAAAGCGGGCAACAACAAAGCGCAAAGTACCACGGATAGTCCAAAAGCGATTAGCGTCACCAGCCCTGCATCCATCAGGAACTGACCCACCAGCTGCCGTCGTTCGGCCCCCAGTACTTTGCGGACACCTACTTCTTTGGCCCGCTTAGTCGCGAGGGCTGTCGTCAGATTGATAAAGTTAAAGCTGGCAACGAACAACACAAAGACAGCGATTAGGGCAAAAATGTATACATTCTCGATGCTACCGTGCGCCGAACTCCCCGAACGCGAGCCCCGCGCTCGCCCGTGCAGATACACATCCGTCAGTGGTTCGAGGGAAAGCGTCCACTTTCCCTGAGTTTTATCCGTGTGCTGACTGACAAAATCGGTCATCCTTGCGCTTAGCAACCGAGTGCCGGTATTGTCGGGCAATAGCAAATAGGTATAAAAGAAAAAGCGTTTCCAGTTGGACTGCCAGCTTTCTCCCAGTGTGGCCATCGACATCAGTATATCCACCCTAAAATGTGAATTCTGCGGCATATCCCGCATGACTCCCGTCACGGTAGTAGGCTCTTTGCCATTGATCAGTAGCGTTTTACCCACCGGATCTTCGTCGCCGAAGTACCGCCGGGCCGCGCTTTCCGAAAGTACCGTCGTGTAGGGTACATTCAATACTTTTTTCGGGTTTCCTCTTACCAGCGGGAGCGTAAAAATCGAAAACAGGGAAGAGTCGGTGTAGGCGATTTTCTCTTCCTGCGCCTGCTCCCGGTCTTTCTGAAAAATCAAATAATCGAGAAAAACGCGGGTTGCGCCCCGTACTTCGGGAAAAGCGTCCCTAAGTGCGGGAGCCATCGCGCCCACCGTACTTTTGTAATCGACGCCCGTGGCCGTTTCGACATCCGTCACCAGGCGGTAGATGTTGTCTGCCTTTTGGTGATAGCGGTCGTAACTCAACTCGAAATGAACATACAGCAACGCAAAAAAACATACGCTTATCCCCAAAGCCAGACCACCAATATTAATAAGGGAATAGGTTTTATTCCTGGCCAGATTTCGTAACGCGATTTTGAAGTAGTTGTGGAACATGACAATAGTCGGATGTTTAAAGTATTACTCGCTGCGTAAACTTTTTACCGGATTCACCCTGGCTGCCCTGATGGCCTGATAGCTCATCGTCAGGAAAGCGACCAGCGCGGCCAGGCTACCCGCCAACACGAAGGACCAGATAGGCACGTCGATACGGTACGCAAAATCCTGCAGCCAAGTATCCATGCCGTACCAGGCGATGGGTGCTGCTACGATCAGAGCAATCAAAATTGGTTTCAGGAAATCCCGGGAAAGCAGCGCAACGATACTGGCCACCGATGCGCCCAGTACTTTGCGAACGCCGATTTCCTTCGTCCGCTGCTCGGCGGTGAAAGCGACCAGGCCCAGCAGCCCCAGGCAGGAAATGAAAACGGAAAGCCCCGCAAATAGGCCGAATACTCTTGAAGTCTGGATTTCCTTCCGATAGGTTTTGTCGAAGGCCTCATCAAGAAAACTATACTCGAAAGGGTAGTTGGGGAATTGCTTTTTCCAGACTGTTTTCAACAGTGGCACCGTGGCGGCGAGGTCGGTACCCTGCAGTTTGAGGGCCAGCGGCCCCCAGGCGTTGTTGATGAGCATCATGGGCATGATTTCGCTTTTCAAATCCATCTGGTTGAAATCTTCCACGACCCCAATGATCTGCCCGTTGACGGGTACTTCGGCATAGCCGCCTTCGGCGTTGTACTGGTACGTCACGTAGCCGATGGTCTGCCCCAGTTTCCAGCCGTACTTCTTCATGGCCGTTTCGTTGACCACGTAGCTGCTGCGGTCGGCGGTGTTGTCTTTCTGGAAAAACCGTCCCTCGATCATCTTTACCCCAAAAACCAACGTAAACTGGCTGTCCACGAACAACTGCCCGATCGCCACGTCGTCCTGCGGGCCGCTGACCGACTGCGGCGAGAGTTTGTTGATGCTGACCCCAGTGCCGGGCAACATCGACACCTGCGTTATGTCCTGCACGCTGGCCAACTGTCGAAGTTCGTTTTGAAACGCCGAACGCTGGCTTTCGGACGCCTGCGAAGGCGGGTCGAGCGAAAGCACCTGCTCGCGCTCGTAGCCCAAATCCTTGTGCTGTATGTAGCGAAGCTGATCCATGACGACGATGGTGGCCACCAGCATCACAATCGAAATCACAAACTGCACCACCACCAGGCCGCGCCGCACGTAAGCCCGGCCGCTGTTGGGCAGCAGGTAGTTTTTCAAAACCCTAATCGGGTTGAAATTCGAGAGAACGAAGGCGGGGTAAAGTCCCGTCAGCACACTGGTCAACGCCACGAAACCGAGTAGCAAAATCAGTTTTGAAGAAGTGAACAGCGGGGCCAATGTCAGGTTTTTATCGGCGAAGTCATTGAAAAAGGGCAAGGCCAGATGCGCCAGCAGCAAAGCGAAGCCCGTGGCAATCAGCGTGAATAAAAACGACTCGCCCATGAATTGCCTGATGAGCTGCGAACGGTTGGCGCCCATCGCCTTGCGCACGCCCACTTCCCGCGCCCGCAGCGTGGATCGCGCCGACGAGAGGTTGAGGTAGTTGAAGCAAGCCAGCAGCAGTATGCACAAAGCGACCGCTCCGAAAATGCGCACGAACTCGATGGCGTTGGTCGCCCGCACGCGGTCGTCCATGCGGTGGCGGAGGTAAATGTCGCGCAGCGGAATCACGTCCAGCGACCAGGCGGCGGCGTTGGGATCATTCGTTTGCTTGGCAACGGCAGGCAACTGGCTTTTTATTTTATCAAAAGACGCCCCCGGACTCAGCAGGAAGTAAGTCATTCCGGCAAAATCCCAATAAGAGTCATTTTCCGAATTGAGTAAGGTTTTGGCATTCAGGCTGGAAGCCAGAAAATCAATGGGCAGGTGCGTGTTTTCGGGCGTATCCCGCATCACACCAGCGACGGTAAATGTGACCTTTCCCTGCAACTGCACGTCGATGGTTTGCCCCACGGGTGGCGTATTGGCGAAGTACTTGGTCGCCATGCGCTCTGAAATGACGACTTGGCTGGGCAAGGCCAGCGCGTCTTGCAAACTGCCCTCGGCCATCGGAAAGTCAAAAATTTTCGTGAGGCTGCTGTCGGCCAGGCAAAAGCGGCTTTCGTAAGCGGCCAGGTTGTGGCGCGACACCAGCGCCCGGCGCGGCAACACCTGCGTGACGGCTTCGATGCCCGTCTGTTTTTTCAATAAATCGCTAAACGACGATCCGCTGGACGAGGAGTTCAGGAATTGCTGGAACAGGCCGATGCGGTCAGCTTTGGGTTGATTGGTATCGAAACTAAGATCATCCAGCACGTACAGTGCGATGACCACACAGGTCGCCAGACCCACCGATAAGCCTGCTATATTGATAAATGAGTAGGTCCGGTTCCTGACGAGGTTACGGACGGCAATTGTCAGGTAGTTTTTCAGCATAGCGAAAGTAGGATAGGAGCAAGTCTATATGGATGCGCTATCTCTTCCAAAAACACCATACCTTAAAAGTAGAGTACTGAAAATAAGCAGATTAAATACAAAATGGAATAAAAAAACGTCCGATTTCGAACACTTGCGTTTCGAAATCGGACGTTTTCAACGAATTATATATCCGGAACTACCGCGTTCCTATCTCAGTGGAATAAGTGTCGGAAGTGGCCTGCGGGAAGGTATGGAGAATATCTCCGATAATTCCCTGCATCATGGTGGCGCGGTCTTCGCGCTTGTTGGGAGCTTTGAGTTTACCGGAAGCCCAACCTTGCCATATCATTTTATTAGCCCGATTTTGGTAAATATTCACGATGAAGCGGCCCTCTTCGTAGCTGTAGGTCGAAATGTTGTTATTCTGGGGACCGTACCACCACCAGTAGGGCGACATCGTGTTGTTGGACCGCACCTGCTGACGATCCTTTACGTCGGTCAGATACCGTACCACCAATTCGGGGTTACTCTCATCAAGGCGGTACCCCTTGGCTTCCATCGCTTGTGTCACGGCCTCAGTAATACGGCGGCGATTCAGATCACTACCCAGCAGTGGGTCGTCGGTGATGTTTTTCTCAGCTTCTACCCGGAAAGTCTTGAATTGCTTTAAATTAACGCTGCGGTCGTAGTCATTCTGGACCTGAAATGCGGGCGAACAGGCGACAAACCAGCCTCCGAGCAGCATCAGCAAAGTGATTCTTATTATATTTTTCATGGTTCTTCTTTTTTGGTTGTTAGGGTGAAAATTGTACTTAATAATAGGTAAAAAACTGTTCCATGAAAATTTTGCCTGTCTATTGAATGAATACAGGTTAAAAACGCGAACTTCTGACACTTAGTGTGGAAAGAAACTGAAATTTTGGCAGATATTGATTCATTGAAAAGCTCTTTTCAACCCTAAAATGGTTTTTACACTAACTTGCGAACTTTTAACGAAAGAAAGCACTGGAAATTTTTAAACGCTCAGGTGGCCGCCGCAGGGCGCGCCTCTGTGCCAACTGTTAATCGCGCCGGCGATCCGGCACCTACTTGTCCATTGATTATAGAGACCGCGCAACGCACCCGGCAAACCTCGGAATACTATTTTTCGGTAAAACTTGCCGAAGTGCGCAAACTCATGGCCGAAGGCCACGACATAATAAATCTCGGCATCGGGAATCCGGATATGATGCCGTCAGAAAACACGCTTGCCGCGCTGAATGAAGCGGTTCATCGCCCCAACGCCCATGGGTACCAGCCTTATGTAGGTATTCCATCGTTCAGGGAAGCCATTGCAGACCATTATGCCCGCACCTATGGGGTGACGCTCAACCCGACTACTGAAATCCTGCCGTTGATTGGCTCCAAGGAAGGTATCACGCACATTTCGCTCACTTTTCTGGACCCCGACGACGAAGTGCTGGTGCCTGAGTTGGGCTATCCGGCCTACCGCGCCGTAAGCCAGATGGTGGGCGCCGTGGTGAAAGAATATCCGCTGCGCGAAAACTACGGTTGGCAACCCGATTGGGAAGCCATGGCCGCGCTGCTAACGCCCCGCACCAAAATCGTATGGCTCAACTATCCACACATGCCTACGGGTGCTCCCGCCACGCGCGAGCTGTTCGAGCAGGCGGTAGCTTTTGCCCAAAGCAATAAAGTTCTGCTTTGTCACGACAACCCTTACAGTCTGGTACTGAACAAGAAACCGCCGGTAAGTCTTCTATCGGTGCCGGGCGCCAGGGATGTGGCGATTGAGCTGAATTCCATGAGTAAGTCGCACAACATGGCTGGTTGGCGGCTGGGCTGGCTGGCGGCAGAGAAACCTTACGTGGACGCGATTTTGAAAATAAAAAGCAACGTGGATTCGGGGATGTTTCAGGGATTACAGGAAGCCGCGGCGGTGGCCCTTCAAAATTCAGATGAATGGCATCGCCAGCGCAATGCTGTGTACGAAGGCCGTCTGGAAGCGGCCGAGGCTTTACTGACTACCCTTGGCTGTACATGGGACAAGTCGCAGGAAGGGATGTTTTTGTGGGGCAAACTACCTGAAACTACCAGCTCGGCAGAAAATTTGATCAATACCTTGCTCACTGAAAAGCACGTTTTCATCGCCCCTGGTTTCATCTTTGGTCCCAAAGGGCAGCGTTACATTCGTCTCTCGCTATGCACACCGAAAGAGCGAATTTGGGAAGCCGTGGAGAGGGTGAAGGGACAACGGGGAAATGGAGAAAAGCGATAAAGTCAAATGGATGGTGACAAGCAAAGGCGATGCCCCCAAACTATTTGAACTGTAACCCCCTCAACAAATACACAAATCAACAATGGTTATCAGCATTATAGGAGTCGGCTTATTGGGTGGATCGTTTGCGCTGGCTTTGCGGGAAAAGTACCCAAACCTGCACCTGGTAGGGGTAGACCAGTCGGTAGTCAACCAGAAAATTGCGCTGGCCAAAGGGTTGGTGGACGAAATTCTGCCATTGGAGGAAGCTTTACAGCGAGCCGAACTCAATGTGCTGGCTACTCCGGTGGATAGTATTTGCACCCTTTTGCCCCAAATTCTCGACCAGATTCCTGCCGGACGCACGGTGATGGATTTCGGTTCAACAAAGGAGACGATCTGCCAGGCCGCCGATGCGCATCCCAAACGCGGGCAATTTGTGGCGGTGCACCCGATGGCTGGTACCGAGAACTCCGGCCCCGGAGCGGCCTTTTTTGAACTGCTACCCGGTAAAAACGTCATAATCTGCGATCGCCGGAAAAGCCACCCTGATTCACTGGCTTTGGTTGAAGCCTTTCTGCGCGATGTCGGCATGAAAATTCATTACATGACGCCCGCTGAACACGATCTCCATCTGGCTTATGTCTCGCACCTGAGTCATATCAGCTCGTTTGCGCTGGGACTGACGGTACTTGTCAAGGAAAAAGACGAAAAGGCGATTTTCGACATGGCAAGTACGGGTTTCTCATCCACCGTAAGGCTGGCCAAAAGCTCGCCCGCGATGTGGGCGCCCATTTTTGACCAAAACAAAGAAAATGTTTCCAAAGCTTTGGGCGACTATATCGACCTGCTGAACCGTTTTAAAGATGCCATCGACACGCAGGATTTGGCCCAAAGCCGCGAGTTTATGGCCAAGGCCAACGACATCGGGCGAATTTTGGGGGGGATCGAGAAGAAGTAGAAAATGCAGGATTACTCGCTTGAACTTGTTGTAGCACACTACCACGAAAATCTCAACTGGTTGCGGAAGGTGCCGCCTGGCATTAGAAAGGTAATTTACTCCAAAGCCGGTACTTTACACTCCACTCCTTGTACTGCGCTACCCAATGTAGGGCGCGAGGCGCATACCTATCTGCATCACCTCGTTACCCACTACGACTCGCTGGCTGATTTTGCCGTTTTCTGTCAGGGAAAACCTTTTGACCACGCCTTCGATTTTCACCACAGCCTGCGGGCCTTTGCGGCGGGTAAACTACCCGAAGTACCTTTCCAATGGCTGGGCCACATCATTGACACAGACACGCAAGACGGGCAACTTTTCCGGGAATGGTCGAAGAACGCCACGGGCGAAGAGTTGGATTTGGCGGGCTTTCATCAGAATTTGTTCGGTACTTCCGGGCCGGAGGATTTTCCGTTTGTGTTGGGAGCGCAGTTCGTAGTTGCCCGCGAATTGGTTCAACGCCAGCCGCTTGCTTTCTATGAACGCGCTCTTGAACTAGCCGCAAACTACCCCAATGCTGCCCATTGTTACGAGCGGATGTGGGATCGGATATTCGGCGTGGAAGGAATAGACCGCGACTGGCTGGCGGGGCGAAAAACGGTGTACTTAAAGCAAATTAAAAAAACTGTTTAGAAACAGAAGAAATCGCGTCGTTACTCCCGCATCAGCTTCGCTCCATCACACATCGCTTTCAGTTTGAGCTTCGTAGCCCAGCGGGCGGTTTGGCTTAAACCGCAGTCGGGAGCGACGGCCAGTTTTTCGGCTGGGACGTAGGGTAAAATCTTACGAATGCGCTCAGCGACATCCTCGGCGGTTTCGATGTAGTAGCTTTTCACGTCGATAACACCCACGGCCACGTCGAACTTTTCGGCGAAGCGTTCCAGCAGATTCACTTCGGCGAAGTTCAGAATCGTCATTTCGGAGTGTAGTTCGTCCACGTTCATGTCCATGAAATCGGGCAGCATGGGTGCGATGGTCTTCTTACCGACTGAACGACCCTTATAATTGCCAAAGCACAGGTGCATCGAAAGGCGCGTTTTGCCCACGCCGGGCGCGACGGTGCGGTTAAAAATGTCAACGAAGCGTTTGGTGTCCTCGCGGTAAGCGTAGCAACTCATCGAGGGTTCATCTACACAAATTTCGGGACAACCCAAGGCGACAAGGTCGGCAATTTCCTTTTTGACGAGTGGCAGAATAGCCTCGGTAATTTCCCAGCGATCTTTGTAGAAACTACCCGGATTGAGTCGCCCAGCCAGGGTGTATGGGCCGGGGATGGACATTTTCAGACCTTGCCCTATCGGAGCCAATCGCTTCAAACGCTTATACTCTTCCACCACCCCCAGACCTTCGGGCGCTGTCAGTGGGGCAACAATGCTGTTTTTACCCCGCTGGTCGTGGGCGGGCGGGCCGTACTTGCGGGTTTCGGAAGCGTCGTTCTCGATGCCCTTGATAAATCCGTAGAAAGAGAGATTGAAATCAAGGCGGGTTTGTTCACCGTCGGTGATGACATCGAGCCCGGCAGTTACCTGGTCGTAGATGGCAGCGATGACGGCGTCGTCGATCATTTCGCTTAGGTCGGCGGGGCCGAGTTTGTCGAGATTCATGCTGGCGAATTCGAGCCAGCCGGGGAAGGGTAGGGAACCGACGACGGTGGTTTTGATGGGGACAGGCTGCATCTGAATTAGTGGAAAGTTGATAGTGGAAAGTTGAAAGTGAAGTGTTTCAACTACGATTTTTCCTCGGATACGCAAAATAGTGGTTTTTGGGATCAGATGCCCTATATGAATTCCCTAGTACTAGAACCGCCTGAATGTTACGATACACAAAAAAGCCGCCTCCGAAACAGAAGCGGCTTTCCTACTTAGTAGTCGTATTTAATCTTTAAAAAATATACTTGTTTTCAGCCAGCATGGCATCGGCGATGCGACGGCGGGCGTCTTTGAGGTTGATTGGGTCAATCTTAGTGAAGCGCTTC
This sequence comes from Persicitalea jodogahamensis, assembly GCF_014651615.1. Taxonomy (GTDB): domain Bacteria; phylum Bacteroidota; class Bacteroidia; order Cytophagales; family Spirosomataceae; genus Persicitalea; species Persicitalea jodogahamensis. Next base: position 604,417 of record NZ_BMXF01000002.1, read on the forward strand.
AGACCCATCAACATTACGCGCAGTTCGTCTCCTTCCGCAAAAGAAGTAATGGCCGAACGGCCCGCCGAGTTGATTTTGTCCACTGCATCGTGCAGATACACGAGCGCCATGTCCCTTTGTAGCGCGACCGCATCCTCACCTTTGGTATCCATGAGTTTTTCTACCCGCAGCAGGGCCGACTCGGCAACGTAAATTTCGATAATCATATCGGCCACGTCCATCAGAATTTCCTGCTCGTGCGAAAGCTTCATCATGAATTTCTGCACGGCAGCTCCGGCGATCATCAGGGCCGCTTTTTTCAGGTTTTGCAGTACTTTCTTTTCCTTGGAAAACAGCGCTTCACTTTCGTCTGCTCCAAAATCAGGAATAGACATGATCTCCTTGCTTACCGCCTGGGCGGGGCCCATCAGGTCGAGCTGGCCCTTCATGGCCCGTTTCAGGAGCATGTCCACGATCAGCAAACGGTTGATTTCATTGGTACCTTCAAAGATGCGGTTGATACGCGAATCGCGATAGGCACGTTCCATGGGAGCATCGGCGGAATAGCCCATACCGCCGTAAATCTGCACACCCTCATCCACAACATAGTCCAGTACTTCCGAGCCATGGACTTTGGTGATGGCGCACTCGATGGCAAATTGCTCCACGCCTTTCAGCTTGGCATCGGCTTCGCTCATGCCGCCTGCCTGCAAATCGGCAATAGCGTCATCGATATTCTGACCAGCGCGGTAACAGGCCGTTTCCGAAGCGTAAATCCGGGTCGCCATTTCGCCCAGCTTGTGTTTGATGGCCCCGAAGCGACCAATCGAAATGCCGAATTGCTTACGCTCATTGGCGTACTGCACTGCCTGGTCAAGCGATCCTTTTGCGCCACCCAGCACGGCCACACCGAGCTTTATGCGGCCGATGTTCAGGATGTTCACAGCAATCTTGAAGCCATTACCCCGGCTGGAAAGCAAATTTTCGACCGGTACCTGGCAATCGTTAAAAAACACCTGACGGGTATCGGAACCCTTGATGCCCAGTTTCTTTTCCGGCTCGTTCATCGTGATGCCTCCAAACGTTTTTTCCACAAGGAAAGCCGAGAGATTTTTGTCCGTTTCGCCATTCTCCTCGATTTTGGCAAAAACAATGAACAAGTCTGCAAAGCCGCCATTGGTGATCCACATTTTCTGGCCGTTCAGAACGTAGTGCTTGCCGTCTTCGGTTAAGATTGCTTTCGTCTTGGCGGAGTTGGCATCGGAGCCTGAGTCAGGTTCCGTCAGGCAGTAAGCCGCTTTCCACTCGCCCGTGGCAAGCTTAGGCAGGAATTTGGCCTTCTGTTCTTCATCACCATAGTATACGATGGGCAGCGTGCCAATCCCTGTGTGCGCCGACTGTGCCACCGAGAACGAGTGACCCGTTCCCAAGCTTTCGGCTACCAGCATGGAGGTATTGAAATTCATACCGAAACCGCCGAATTCTTCGGGCACTGCGGTTCCGAGCAGGCCAAGTTCGCCAGCCTTATCCATGAGCGACGCCATAAGTTCGGGCGACTTGGCGGCATCGATTTCGTCAAGTCTCGGATGCACTTCGGTGCGGAGAAAATCGCGGCAGGTTTCAGCGATCATCTGCTGTTCTTCCGTGAATTCTTCGGGGATGAATATCTGCGAAGCCTCCGTTTCCCTTATCAAAAATTCGCCTCCCTTGATGGAGGATTGCTCTTCAACTACTGCCATGATTTATGTTTTTGGGGTTTATTGAATAATCAAACCATTAGTATGCATGCATACTACTTTGTCTATTGCAAATATAACATTCAGCGAAACAGTATGCAAGCATACTGTTTCGCTGAATCAATAATTTTGAGCTTTTCAGTGTAAAAAATCGGGCCTACTTCTTCAATACCTTGAAAAGGCGCAGTTCCGCTCCATCGGATTCTACGCGAACAAAGTAGATACCGGGCGAGATAGTGAGACTACCAAGGTCGATCTGGGCAATAGTACCGTACAGGCTGATCCATTTGGCCGGTATGGGCTGCTGCTGTCCACTGGCACTGATCAGGGAAAACGAGTAGGGGGAGGCAGGCTGATTTTCGGGTAGTTGAATATTGAAAACGTCTTCAAACGGGTTGGGGTACCCCGCCCATTCGTCAAGAGACCGACTGGTTTGGCTGGAATCGCCGGGGGCAATATTGAAGCGAACCTTGTCAACAAGCACTAGCGAGTCTTTCCTGTAGGCTGAGGCTGTAAGTGTGTAAGCACCAACGTAGGGAACGAAACCACCATCTTCTGCAAAGAGAGCGTGGGGAAAGCGGAAAGTCCGGCTGCTGTACCGGTAGGGGCCGGTCAGGTTGAAATCAAGCCGGTCGAACTCAAAGTTCCCGTAGGCATACACGTTCAGCATGGACGGGAGAGAACCCGATCTGAATTCATCGCCTTCCTTGATGGTCAGGATCCGCTGCCGATCGATTATTCCACCCGAGCGCATCAGGTCGAACGTGATTTCGGGTATCTCGACCCGCAGCAAAAGCGGGGTTTCCACGAAGCCGCCGTTGTTGTCATAAGCCCGCACCAGAATTCGGTATTCTCCCTGTTCAGTGGGTGTTCCCGAAAACTCATTCAGCGAAAAATTGAGCCAGGTGGGTAGGGTTTGCACGGTGACAAGCGAAATATACCCATCGCTATCACCGAAAATATCGGCGGGCAGCGTGTAGCGGAATGGCTCATTGACCTTTGTGAACTTTACGGGCAACGTTTTCTGCACGTAGGGAGGATTGTTCAGGAACTGCGGCTCAACTACCTGGATGGTAAAGAAGGTTTCTACGAAGGCATTCAGGTCGTCATAGGCTTTCAGGGCGATGCGGTATTCTTCGGCCCTGGGTGGCAAACCTTTGAACTGTCCGTCCTTAAAAGTGAGCCAGGCTGGGAGTGTTCCCACTTCGACGAGGGTCACAGTACCATCGGCATCGGCAAAAAGATCTTTGGGCAGCGTAAAATCAAAGGGTTTGTTGACCGCAGCGGTAACGGTCGTCAGACTTTTCTTGACAGTAGGGGGTTTGTTGGCATTCTCACGCGTATCCACCCGGATGGTAAAGTAGGCGTTGGTGGCGCCTCCTTCATCGTCGATGCCCCGTACCAAAAGCCTCGTATCCCCCAAAGCAGAAGGCTTTCCGACAAGTTGCCCGTTTTCGTAGCGCAGCCAGGCTGGAAGTCCCGAAACCTCCATCCTGACGACCGTTCCGTCCCGATCGGCAAAAGTATCCGAAGGAAGTTTGTAGGTGAAGTCGCGTGATACAGCAATGATCTGCATCGGCACGGGGTTCAGCAGGTAGGGTGCGGCATTTTCGGCGGCCTTCCAGTACTCAGGCTGCAAAAGATCTTCGATGAGGATTACACTGACCGGACGAGGCGGCCCTCCGCCTCTGGCTTTTTGTTTCCAGGCTTCATACGCCAGATCATCCACGTTTTTGTCCATCGCCCGCGATAAGCGGTAGGATACGGTATCGGCGGTTACGATGGGTGTCATAGGCCTGGGGATCCACTTAGCCGCCGAATTTCGGATCACCTCCCTGTTTGCCGCCACGTGTCCAGGTGTAGATAGAACAAAAACGACCATTTTGGCCCCACTCTCGAAACATTCGTCGATTTGCTCGTAAAACTCACTACTTGGTAAATAATCGGCATAGAAAACCTCATTCATCACCCACTGGTCTGGCCGTGAATTGCTTCGTATAATGTCCATCATCCAGCGGTGATCATAGCGCGCATCATCGTGAATTTTTACCCCGTCTGTTTTTTCGCCCAGATCAGGGAAAGCCAGAGTACCTCGTACCCCGCTGACCCGGTCACTCACGGCTCCAAACTCGGTGATGTAGGAAATCGATCTGTCTACTCCCTTAACGGTCTCGACCATGCGGTCGTTGAATTGTTTGAGTGCCAGGTGGCGAAAGATATACCAATCTTTGCCCCGGCGACCAAAAAAGGATTCATTAGGATCCCAAGGCGTAACGGGAGGCACGACTTCGTCGAAGGATTTGTACTCAGCACCCCATAGCAGGTTGAGACGAATGATTTTTCTGTATTTCTCTTTCAACCATGTCCGAAATCCATTTTTATAGAGATCAGAATAGTCGAAGATTGTAAGATAGGCGTCGGGGTTCTCGCCTTTGGGAGGGATGCTGTACATGTGGTAACCGGCCTCCTGGGTAGGCGTGGCAGCAACCGACATGAATATAAGGTTATTGTCTTTTTGCAGGTACTTGTAACGCTCTGTGACCTGCCGGACGAAGTCAGCGGCCAAGTCAACCGAAGGCTGATGCAGGTAGCTGAACGAGGTAGCATCATATACCTCCCGCACCGGGTATTGCTTATAGTCCTTCATGCTTTCGGCCTCAGTCCAGAAACCATTTATTCGATTCCGATTACGGCCTACAAATATCCGAAATGCCACTTTTAAACCGAGTTGCGTCGCGAGTTTCACTTCGTCGTCGTACCGGGACCAATCGCCCGGTCCAGTGGGAGAGTCCTTATACACTTTATCCCAGTGAATGGTGAGTAGCAGCGAATTTACTCCGGCATCTGCCGCCTGTTGAATGACCGGCAGCTCGAAATCTTTTTCCTGCGAGAGGTTCAGCAACATCAGGGAAAAATAGCGTTGGGTGTTGCCAGGAGCCAGCGGAGCTTGGGCCGAAAGGTTGCTTGGGAGTAGGAGCCCGGCCAGGCAAACACCCATCCAAAAAGAAAGCCGAAAGCTTCCTCTGATCAACTTATGATAAACCATTTCCGATATCTTAAAAGAAGAGTTGTTCCACACTGTTTCACCCAGGCACGGTGTTCTTCGTGCCTTTACAACGAACCGAATCTTACTTTCTGAAAAGAATCAGTGAAAAATTGAAATCAGGTTTTCAGATTGGCCGATTAAAGGTAAGTGAAACTGTTAGAGCTCACAAATGTTTGCAGAAGTCTTCCATGATTCGCTCCCATTCAACCATACCGCATTCGGCACCGAAAAGAATGGCACGTTCTCGGGCGAGAGGAGCATCGAAGTCGGTGATGTGCTGCCGCCAGTGCTGCATAGTGCGAGCAAATAATTCTATGTTGAGATTAGGAACTACGGAACCAATGTTTGGGATGATAAATTCAGAAGGGCCGCCCGAATCGAAGGCCACAATGGGTTTGCCAAGCCAGGCAGCCTCCGCCATTACCATACCCAGTGGCTCCTGGCGAGAGGTAAGCATAAAACTGTCAGCGGCTGCAATATGATCGTAGTAGTCTTCCTTCTTGGCACCTAGCAAGTGTATTCTGGTGGCTTTGCTTTGCTCGCATCGTTTTTCGGTCAAATAAACCATTCCGTCGTCCGAGATTTTCCCAACCCACACCAAATGGACAGTCGGGTCGTCGATGGCTGCCGCCAGGTCGGGGAGCAAATCAAAGCCTTTTCGTTCAGAGGTGGTGCCGGACATAATCCAGACAAAGTCCCCCGGTTTTACTCCCCACTCGTGACGCAGCGCTTCTGCCCGCTTAGGCGAGGACTCGATTGCGTTCAAATCCACAAAGGAAAAAACTTTCTCTACCTTAGAGCCTCCAGAAGCGCGCAGGCTGTCGCAAACAGCTTCGGAACAGCCGATCAGCAGGTGAGAATATTCGATAATACTTCCATAATCCTGCCGACCCACAAAGCTGAACATATGAGAAAGCTCTTGGATATGGCTGATAATGGGCAGCGACATCTTGTGAGCTGCCTGCACCACCTCTCCCAGCATAATCGTGTTGACGTACCATATGTCGGCTTTAAATTCGCGTGATAATTTATCCAGAAACCGCTCCATAGGATGAAAACCCATGTGAAACGATACCTTCTGGGCCAGGGTATATTGGCCCGGCCCAATAAATACCGGGATGTCGCTAGGTACCTCTTTAAGGAGTTCGCCGTTGGCGAAGCTGACCAATCCGGCCTCGTACTTATTACGATCAAGGTGACGAAGCATATACAGCAACATCATTTCGGAGCCAGTCCGCGAGGCGTAAGGCGTAAAAAAAAGAATTTTGGTGCGTTTGTTCAAGGGATGATCTGTAAATCTATGTTTTCCGATTCCTTTATTTTGTAAAGATGTTTTTTGTTGAATAGAGTTCTGAAAAAATAATTCAACAACACACCGGTCTTTTTAATGAAAATACGTTGGGTGCGCAATTCGGCGAATGGGTCACCGTGCTTGCGCACATTGACCGCCATCTTCCAGATGAGGATGACTGGCACCATCAAAAGGTTGGAAGCGATCGAAAATAAGTACGCTCCCGCCCCGTATTGTTTCCTGACCCAAAGCAGGTTGGATACCTGCATCTGCGTACTGAACCGATTGATCCAGGAAATATGGGTACGCCGGAAGGGGTTGTTGTTTTCGAGGTGGATAAAAGCACAGTCTTTAAAATAACAAAGCTTTCCGACCTTCGCCAAACGCCCGGACCATTCCACGTCTTCGCCGTACATGAAGAAATCCTCATCGAAGCCTCCCGCCTGGTCCACCGCTTCCCGCCGCACAAGAATGTAGGCGCCTACCAACCAGTCATACTGATCTGGGTCTTCATATTGTGGTTCGGGAAATGCCTTGTCAAGCGCATTTTGCAGGTACCTCGAAGGCGGAACGATAAAGAAGGTTTTCCTGAACTCGTTGAAGCTTTTATAGAAAGGCATGGGAGTGCCGTCGGCGTAAAGCTGCAAAGCACCAGAAGCCGCAATATCAGGGCGATTGTCCATGCGTCGAATGCCCCGGCTAATGACATCATCGGTCAAAAGCGTGTCAGAATTGAGAAGTAGAAAGTACCTTCCTTGCGCTGCTTTCATGCCCGCGTTGTTGGCGCGGCCAAAGCCGGCGTTGTAGGGCAGGTCGATCCACTTCACCTCAGGATATTGAGCCAGCACCTGCGTTTTTCCGCCTCGTTCGGGGTCGTTGTCTACGACAATGATTTCAAACGTAGCCTGGCGAGTGTATTGATATATAGTCGCTAAGCAATCCAGAATTAGATGCGGAGTGCGGTAATTGACGAAAATAACGGAAACATCCATGTAGTGTGGGAGGGCAATAGCAGCGGCAAAAGTAAAAAAAACTCCGGGGATGCCGCGCTGGCTTTCCCGGAGTTCTTATCAAACGGTGGATTTCGAGTAAAAAAACTACCCGAGGCACTGGTCGAAACAGCTATTTCTCCAAACGATCGACTATGTCTTTCATTTTGGCATTTCACCCTTCCTGTGCTTCGATTTTCAGAAACGCAATGAAAGACCCGCTCCCGCTCCGAAACGGTTCTCGTAGCCACCCATCAGCGAGATATTTCGCGACAGGAAATATTCCAGCCCCACCGACCAGGTGACCTCCTGGCGGTAAGCTCCGTTGTCAAGTACCCCCTCGCGGTCCGGGCGTTTGGTCCAGCCAAAATCGGCCTGATACTCATATGCGCCGTGGAGCATGGTACGTGGGAAAATCATGATTTCGCGACTCAGGCTCACCTGCGGTCGCAGCTTGCTATCCATGCGTAAATCAAGATTGAAAAGATAGGGCGTCAGAAAACGGAGGCCGGCAATGGCGGTGGTCGTCAATTCGCCGGGATCATCTTCGCGCTCATTTTCCACGTTTACGCCGCCGAAGACGCGAAAATAGTCGTAGATGTAACGCTCGTAGGATACTTCGGCCTCCATCCGTTTATTCCAGCCATACTCAGCCCGGAGGTTGAACTGGTTGCGGATATTGGAGGCAACCAGATTGAGATGCGTCATGTGGGAAGCCACGTCCGCCGTGCCCCAACTGTAAAAGTGATTACCCTCGTTGAGCAGTTTTTTGAGGGGGTAGTTTGCCATGCGCGGGTCACGGAGCGTGTCGTAACTGTACACCCGGGCCATGCCGCTCATCATATGGTACAACACGTGACAATGAAAAAACCAGTCACCGTACTCTTTGGCATCGAACTCAATGGTTACCTTTTCCATCGGGGCCACGTTTACGGTGTGTTTCAGCGGCGAGTACTCACCGTTCTTGTTCAATACCCGGAAAAAATGACCGTGCAGGTGCATCGGGTGGTGCATCATCGTGAGGTTGTTGAGCGTGATGCGCACCACTTCGCCTTTCTTGATTTTGATCTTGTCGGCTTCGGAGAGTGGCACGCCATTCATGCTCCAGATGTACCGCCACATGTTACCCGTAAGATTCAACAGAATGCGGCGAACGGTTCGCTCCCCGTTGGGACCAGTCGGGATGGTAGTTTTCGCGGGTGATTTCAGATAATCATAGTTGTACTCGGCAAACATGTCCATGCCCGGCATATTCATGTCTTGCGGCTTGTCTTTATTCATCATATCACCCATTCCAGCCATCTTTTCAGTCGTTTGATGGTTTGAGTGATCCATCATCGTGCTGTCTTTCTCTGTCTGGATATGATTCATTTTGGTGTGATCCATTTTTGAATGATCCGTGCCAGACATACTTTTTTCTGGCTCTTCCTGCTTTTTATGGTTCATTTTGGAATGATCCATACTCGCATGATTCATCCCTTTCATGTCCCCATCCATCTTCATGCCCCAGTTCGCCATTAATTTTTCCGGCTCTTCGGTTGAGGGGTTTATTTTCGTGGCGGGAGCACCCATGCGCATATTCATGGCACCCATTTGCTTCATCATGGAATATTGGTTGGGCCTGGGAAGTACCGGAGCGGAAATGACCTCACCCTGGCCCAGATACGTGGAAGAATGCCCGGAGCCATCCTGCGCCATCGCTCGGATTTCCACCTTCCCGCTGGTGGGGATAGTCACGATAAAGTCGTAGGTTTCGGCAATGGCGATGAACGTTTTGTTGTGCCTGACGGGAACTACATCAAGCCCGTCGGCGGACACCAGCAACGGGTCTTCGCCGCCGAATGTGAGCCAAAACTGAGAGGATGCCGCCGCGTTGATCATCCTGACCCGCACCTTGTCGCCGGGGTTGAATTCCGGGTAGTCCTGCACGGACTGACCATTACTCAGGAAGGCCGGGTAGTACACATCGGCGATGTCCACGCTCTCCATGCGCTGTTTCCAAAACTTGAATTGCGCACCCAACGCGCCGCGCGCGATCACGCGGTTAAGAGGCATGGCGGTATTTTTCCTGATGTTGTACCACTCGTTTTTGCGCTTGAGATTACGCAGCACGTTTTTTGGTTTCTGATTGGTCCAGTCCGATAGTACCAAGACCAAATCCTTATCATAGTCCAGCGTCTTTTGCTTCGGCTCGATGACGATGGAGCCATAAACACCGCTCTGTTCCTGTAACATGGTATGGGAATGGTACCAATAAGTGCCTGACTGTTTGAGCGGAAACTCGTATTTCAAAGTCGTACCCGGCTTGATGGGCGGCGTGGTGAGGTAGGGGACACCGTCCTGAAAATTGGGCAGCAGGATGCCGTGCCAGTGGATCGATGTCTCGACATCCATCGTGTTCGTGACATAAATCACCGCGTACTCACCTTCGGTGAAGCGCAGCGTCGGACCCGGAATGCCACCGTTAACGGTCATTCCCGTCACTTTCTTTCCGGCGTGATTTACGGTCTCTTTGCTGATCTTCAGCTTGTACTCTTGAACGGGGAGGTTGTCGGTATTTTGCGCGGAAGCGGGTAAGAAGAAAGTCCCCGCGAGCCAGGCAGTCAGGATAAAAAAGTAAGAAGATTGGTGTTTCATGTGGATACAGTAAGCCGACTTTTGAAATTCGACTAGCGATTAAAATTGCGCTAATCTCAAAAGTACCACCTCTCGTATCAATAAAATTTACACAATTGCCGACTCGCGTTGCAAGATTTTGTGGGAGTAGGGGCTAAGGACAACAGAAGTAGGTTGAGAAAGGCAGAACAGTAGCTTTGTTACAAGTACTTCACAAGCTTTTGAGAAAGTAGCACATTACTGGTTAAGTCCTATTATTTGGTGCTTTGTAGGTCAGTTTGAGGTGGGCCATGCCTTACCCGACGCTTATAACCCATTTTTTTAGTTTGTCATAAAAGCGGTAAAAATTGGGCAAATCGTAGTGTTTCAGAATATACTATGCGATTAAGAATTATATATATAATACAGCCTAATATTTAAATAGTTAAAACATATATAAAAAGTACTACAAAACTTGCGTCTATTCAAGATTTGGCGGTAATGGTACAGCGACACCCCAAAACAATGACCAAAATAGCACGACCTTACATTCGACAACAACAAAAGTAGATTTGACTACAAACGTTTTTCTACTCTTGCGGACTTTTGCAGTGCAATCCCGCAACATTAAAAGATAGGAAAAATGAAAATTACAATTACAGGTTCTCTAGGACACATAGGTAAACCATTAACGCTAGCGTTAGTAGAAGAAGGCTATTCAGTTACGGTCATAAGCAGTAATTCTGAAAAACAGAAAACTATTGAAGCAATTGGAGCTATTTCGGCAATAGGTTCGTTGGAAGATGTTGACTTTATTGCTTCATCTTTCGCAAATGCAGACGTGGTATATTGTATGGTGCCACCAGCCAACTACTTTGACCATAGCCTTGATTTATTAGGTTACTATCAAAGACTTGGTAATAACTACGTACAAGCAATCAAACAGTCAGGAGTAAAAAGAGTCGTCAATCTGAGCTCAATTGGCGGTCATATGGATAAAGGGAACGGAATTCTTCTTGGTGTTCATCACGTAGAGAATTTATTAAACCAATTACCCGAAGATATTTCCATCACTCATATTCGTCCAACCGAGTTTTATTATAATTTATTACCACAAGTTGATTCTGCAAAAAATAATGGATTTATTGCTTCCAATATTGGCGGCGAAGTGGTGAATTCCTGGGTGTCACCCATTGACATTGCTAGTGCTATTGCAGAAGAAATAGCATCGCCATTTGTTGGGAGGAAAGTACGGTATGTAGCTAGTGAGGAGATTACGTATAATGACTTGGTAAGTGTTTTAGGTAAGGCAAGTGGAAACCCGGAGCTGAAATGGTTAGCCATCACTGATGAGCAAATGAAAGACGGATTGATCTCAGCTGGTATGAAAGGGGAAATCGCAGCGGGCTTAACAGAAATGTACGCCTCAATAAATAGTGGATTATTGTATGAAGATTACAACTTACACAAGCCATCAGTTATGGGCAAAGTGAAGGTAGCTGACTTTGCCAATGATTTTGCGGCCGCTTATAACAAGTTATAATACCTTTCAAAAAAATAGAAAACATGAAACCTTATAAATTCAAAACAATTAGCGAATACCATCAATTCAGGGGTTTGCCTAAACCTGAGCACCCATTGGTTAGCGTTATAAATTTTGAATCCATTACTCAAATCAGAGATGATGAACCTGAAAGCATTATACAGGATTTTTATGCTATTGCATTAAAGAAGCATATTAATTGTAAAATGAACTATGGACAGCAGGAATACGATTTTGATGAAGGAACCATGTTTTTTATTTCCCCAGGCCAGGTATTTTCTATACAAGCGAATTCAGAATTAACACATACGGGGTGGCTGCTACTGATCCACCCCGATTTTTTTTGGAATACTTCCTTAACAAAAACAATAAAGCAATACGAATATTTTAGTTATTCAGTAAATGAAGCCCTGTATCTGTCAGAAAAGGAGGAAATAATCATTACGTCAGTTTTAAGAAATATCAAGCAAGAGTATCATTCAAATATTGATAAATTTAGCCAACCGGTTATCATTGCTCAATTAGAGCTACTACTAAATTATGCTGATAGATTTTATCATCGTCAATTCATTACAAGAAAAATCACTAACCATAGAATATTAACACGTTTGGAAAAGTTACTAAAAGAACATTTCGATAATCCCAATTTAATAGAGAAGGGTTTACCAACCGTTCACGATATTGCTCAATCATTAAATGTATCGCCAAATTATTTGAGTGGTTTGCTAAAAGTATTAACAGGACTAAGCACCCAACAACATATACACGAAAAATTAATTGAGAAAGCAAAGGAAAAATTATCAGTAACCAATTTGTCAGTAAGTGAAATTGCTTACGAATTAGGTTTTGAACATTCACAATCGTTTAGCAAATTATTTAAGACAAAAACTAATCTTTCGCCATTGCAGTTTAGGCAATCGTTTAATTGACAAATGACGAGCAGACAAAAACCACTACCGCTTATAAGGGTTTAGCAATAGTGACGGTTCATTATGGCGCGGATACATTTTTGTTTGAACAAACATTCGTTTTCCGCATCAATATTTGTGATGAAAATCCACTTCTTCGCCAAGCGCCAAAACGCTACCTCTATTTCCTGCTAGCTCCAACTACTAAAAAGCAGACAATACATCAATCACTACGATACCATTAAAAGAACCGCCGCTTGCCCATCGGAATGGTATTGCTCAGGGTGAGCGAGGTGATGTCGGGGTTGAAAGGCATAGTGACCATGTGTTCGACTGATATTTTCAGATCGCCAAAGACAACGCCAAAGTGCGGTGCAACGGTGAAGAAGATGTCGCGGTCGCGGCGACGAAAGTAGTAGGTGTCGTCTGTCAACGCATTGCGGGCCTCTAATTTGCCAATATAAGTAGCTCCGGCAGCCACGCCGATGAAGAAGCGGGCCGAGCCTCCGCCGCTGAAGTAGAAGTCGGCCATGGGCATCGCAAAAGGGGTGAACTTGCTCTGCAACTGGCTGTTGGACTCCACATCGAAGAATTTGGGCCGGAAGACACCGCCTAATTTCAGCCCTACGTTGATATGCGGAGATACGATAAACTGCGGGGTAAAAAACACTTGCCATCCCAGCCGGGTATCCTTTAAAAAGGCTGGACTGACGGTGTATGCGGCCCCTGCCTTCGAAGCCACCACGCCCAACCCGATTTCCATGTAGCCAAGGCGCTCGTCCTGGTAAGGTCTGGTGAATTCTTGAGCCAATGCATGGGTACTCATACCCAATAGGATAAGCAAGGGGAAGTAGATTTTACGCATAATGTGTGAGGGAACGTTTCGGTAAAAAATTAGATAAAAATTATAATCCGAATCTAACCCAATCCAATGTCCCGGTGGTCGTATCGCCGTTGTCTTCCTTACGGGTAAAGACAAAGTACAGGTCCTGGCGTATTGTAGTTGTCTCTACCGGAACGGTAGACTCGGCGAACTTATTGGTACCTGAGGCAGGAGAAAACTTCAAAGCACTCAGTACCTTACCCGTGGAGGAACCGCTGCGAACTTCTACTTTCAAACCATCGTCTGGTACCGAATATCGGAACGTCAAAGTCTTGATGTTTTTCAGATCAATGTCCTTCATCACAAAGACCGCGCCATTTTTTAGATTCGACAATCCGCTCCGCTCTTTTTTCAACAAATACAAACTGTCCAGCTGTTCAACCTCCACCTGCGCCGGACGCAGCCAGAGCGATGTATAATTAGTCAAAGGATCGATGCCACCGCCACCGCCGTCGGTGTAGGAAGCTGTGAGCTGATACAGGCCGGGTTTGCTCTCCTGAGTGTGTTCCTGCAACACCTTGGAGCCTTGGGGAGGCAAGGAAGTTTGTGCTTCGCCGATGGCCAGCACGTATTTCACGATTTCGGTGGCTTCCTCCTTGGAAAGCTGTGGGTGGGCGTTCATGGCCATGTCGCCCCAAACACCGCCACCGCCCGTGATGACTTTATTGGCCAAGCGCGCCAATGCGCCCGGATCAGTGCGGTACTTGTTGGAAACATCGGTGAACGCAGGTCCGACCGACTTTTGATTGATCTGGTGGCAAGCCTTGCAGTCGCTTTTTTCCAAAAGCTCTTTGCCCAAATCCATATTCTCTGCCGTTTCCTGGTGTCCGATCAGTGCCGCCTGATTGGCGAGTTGCGGAATGAACTTGAATTTGACATTGGTGCGCTTCGGATCAATGGATTTATCTTCTTTATCGGTTACTTTTACCGAATACGCAAACTGTTCATTATCAAAATAGAATGAACGATTATTCGGCGTTTCGATAGCCAGTTGTGGCAGGGTGTTGCCCACCCGAATCAGCAGCGTGTCGGAACTGCTGGCTCCGGACGGATCGGTCGCTTTCAAGATGACGGGATGAATGCCGTTTTTACCAAAAGTAAATGTGACGGTGCCTCCATTGGAAGTCACAGTATTATTGCCAAATTTCCACTGATATGTCACCGGATCTTTATCCAGGTCATAGCTCTTTTTGGTACCGAAAGTCACTTTCATAGGAGCGGTGCCGAGCGAGTCTGTGGCCGAAATAATCGCTACCGGAGCACGATTCCCGGCATTGTAGTCGATGCGCACCAGTCGGGCGTCAGCATTGTCGATGCCATAAACCGACCCGTATTCAAGGGCGTAGAGTGAGCCTTCGGGACCGAACGTCATGTCGATGGGGCGCCGAAAGTCACCCGTGGCGGGCATGAACTGCGCCATGCCCCGGTAGTTCTGGTTATCGTCCAGGTCCACCGCAAACACCCAGTTGCGCATCCACTCGGTGATAAACAGCTTTTTGTCAAAATATTGAGGAAATTTCGTTTCCGATTTCAGGCTGGGATCAAAGTTGTAAACAGGGCCGATGATCGCACTGCGCCCACCTTTTCCTAGTTCGGGAAACTCTGCCGACTCGTCGTAAGGGTACCAGATCAGCGCCTTCTGTGCGGGCGGCAGGTTTTTTATTCCAGTGTTGTTGGGCGAATCATTGACCGGATGGGCGGGATCGAAGATTGGGCCCACTTTCTCGGTGGCAAAATCAACATCATGATATGCCTTGTTGTCGCCGATGAAGTAAGGCCAGCCAAAGTTGCCCGCTTTCCTGGCCTGATTGAATTCGTCGTAGCCTTTCGGGCCTTCCTCACCCTCCTTCCCGCTATCCGGACCTATTTCACCCCAATACAGGATACCCGTCTTTGGGTCCACCGTGATGCGGTAAGGGTTGCGGCAACCCATGACATAAATTTCCGGGCGTGTCCCGGCGGTACCTTTAGCAAACAGATTCCCATCGGGAATCGAAATAGTACCATCAGCTTCCGGATGAACGCGCAGAATCGCGCCGCGCAGATCGTTGGCGTTGCCAGCGGCCCGCTGGTCATCGAACTGCTCACGTCCGGGTCGTTCGTCGATGGGTGTAAAGCCTTTGGAAGCGAATGGACTCGTGTTGTCGCCTACCGAAATGTACAGGTTGCCATCCGGCCCGAAAGCCAGCGAACCACCCGTGTGGCGGCTGATTTCATAGTCGATCGGAATCTCAAGCAGTACTTTTTCCGAAGCTACATCCAGTGTGTTATCATCCCGCAGCATAAAGCGCGACACGTGTTGCTTGGGTGTGTCGGAAATGGGGGTATTATAAAAATAGATATAGTGGTTCTTGGCAAAATCAGGGTCCAGTGCCAGGCCGATCAGTCCATTGCCGTATTTGGTTTCCCAGAATACCGGAAACTCGCGGATAAGCTTCGTTTGCCGCGACGCAGGGTCATACACGTAGAAATTACCTTTCCGCTCAGTGAAGAATACCCGCCCATCGGGCGCCACGGCCAGCTCCATCGGCTCGTTCAGGTCGTTGGAGAGGACGGTTTTGGTGAATCGGTTTTCTTCAGGTACAGCGGGTGATTGCGCGAGTGCTGAAAGCCCGGAAACCATCAGGCAGCAGGTAGTTAGAAACAGTTTTGGAATTCGGAAAAAAGAAAGAGAAGGCATGGGAGAATCAGATTCAGGATATACAGCGACTTCAAAAGCCATAATTTTAACGAGCAAAACTACGATCTCTTGTAAAACGGCTAATTGCATGACTTGTTTGCGCCGTACTTTCCCCTAAAAACGGATTCCCAAATCACATACTTAATCGCACTGCCACAAGCTGTCGGTAAAATAATGCTGGCTGTCAAAGAAATTTCGCTCCACGACAAAGCCGCTTTCTGCCGCCAGCGCGTCGATTTCCGTCAGGGTGTACTTTTTGGAAAGCTCGGTATGTATCAGTTCGTTTTTCTGAAAATGCACTGATTGATTCAGGGATTTGAAATAGACATCCTGTTCCGAAAGACTTACCAACATGCTTCGCACCTCCCCGTTGCGGGGATTGTAGAAACTATAAAAATCAAATTGGTCCAAGAAGAAATCCGCCCCCAACTCGCGATTCATGCGGGTAAGCAGATTCAGGTTGAAAGCCCGCGTGACACCCGCGGCGTCGTCATAAGCTTCCTGGATTATCCTCGGATTTTTACGTAGATCGAACCCTGTCAAAAGGCGACCATCCGCCTGCATAACATTACGAATCATGCGCAGCAGGTTAATTGCCCCGTCCTTTTCATAATTACCGATATTTCCACCCAGAAACAAGTACAGATTTGGTCGCCCGTCTGAATCCAGGTTGTTAAGTACCTCAAAATAATCGCCCACCAGCGTCTTTACTTTCAGGCCGGGCAGGGTTTCCGCCAGTTTGCCTTCCAATTGCTGCATGGCTTCGCCCGAAATATCGATGGGCATGTAGGTGAAATCAGCCTGCTGCCCGACCAGGTACTTGAGCAATTCCTTCGTTTTTAAACCATCGCCGGCCCCGAGTTCGATAATATTGAACGGCTTGCGGTAGGGTAATGCGGCGGCTATATCGGCGGGCTGTCGGGTCAGGATCTCCATTTCGGCCCGGGTTGGGTAGTATTCCGGCAGCTCCATGATTTGCTGAAATATCCGGCTACCTGCATCATCGTAAAAGTACTTGGAAGACAAACTTTTCGGGACGGCCGAAAGGCCTTCGCGCACATCTGTGGCAAACGGAGATTCTTTTATGGATGGTGGTGGGAAAGTGGTGGACAAGGTCAGTGTATGGTTAGAGTTTAGGTAGTTGATTGGGGCCACTGCTACTGGTTAAGTGTTTAGCTTTCACTTTTGGACTTCGCCATTTTGCACTAAAAAACTCAGCGTACCAGCCTAACCCCCATGCACTGCCATTGCAGGTGCGGGTGAAAAAAATTACGGTAGGTAATGCGGCTGTGGCCGGGCGAGGTGGCAGTGGAGCCGCCGCGAAGTACCATCTGGTTGATCATGAATTTTCCGTTGTACTCTCCAATGGCACCGGGCGCTTTGCTGAATCGAGGATAGGGGAGGTACGCGCTGTGCGTCCACTCCCAGCGCTGTCCCCACGCCAATTGTGGCGCGGCAGCTTCCCACTCGAATTCTGTTGGGAGTCGCATTCCTTTCCAGGCCGCGAAGGCGGATGCTTCGAAGAAATTGACGTGACAGAGTACCGAATCAGGGTTGACTTTCTGCAGTCCGCCCAGCGTGTAAGTATGCCAAACGCCATCGATTTGGTGCCAGTAAAGCGGGGCTTGTGCTGCCCCGGCATTGACCCATTGCCAGCCTTCGTCAAGCCAGAGGTCGAAGTTTTGGTAGCCACCATCCTGGATGAATTCCAGATACTCGCCATTGGTGACAAGCGCCCTGTTTATTTCAAATCCCTCCAAGTATGCCTTATGACGGCCCAGTTCATTGTCGTAATGAAAATCTCCATCCTGAAAGCCTATTTCGTAAACCCCTTCCGGTACGGAGATCCAGCCTGATTCTTCATTCTTCACCTCGGTGAGTGAAAAATCCTTTTTGTAGACCGGAAATATGGGATTGTGGCCGAAAATATATTTAAGATCCGTGATGAGCAGTTCCTGATGCTGCTGCTCGTGGTTAAGCCCCAGAATGATGAGTTCTTCCAATTCGGGAGTAAGGTTCTCAGCCATGAGCTGGCGCATGGCTTCATTGACATGCGCGCGATATCTGTAGACTTCCTTCACACCCGGACGGGTGATATTGCCTCGGTCAGTACGGATCACACGGCTGCCCATGTGATTGTAGTAGCTATTGAAAAGGTAGCTGAAATCAGAGTGGTAGCGCTGGTAGTTTTTAAGGTATTTTACCAAAATAAACTCCTCGAAGAACCAACTGGTGTGCGCCAAATGCCACTTCGGCGGGCTGACAAAATCGACGGGCTGGGGAATGTAGTCTTCCAGCTGAAGCGGCTCGCAGAGGTCTTCGGTGTACTGCCGCACTACTTCGTAACTGGCGGGAGTGTCGCGGTGCTGGGTGGTGTCGGACGAGTGTTCGAGGGTTTCGGTTTCCGGGAGCATGGCGGTTTGAAAAGGTTTTTTTCAAGGGGCAGAACAATAAAGTCATGCCAGCCATAGGCAAACACCATATGAGAAGAAGATGTTCAGGAAGGATAACGCACGGAATACAGTCGGTGAAAAACCCGGCCATCCGGTTGGTTTTATCGCATCACCTCAGTTTCAGCGTCACCAGAGCCAGTATGGCAAGCATAATGCCCACGATCCAAAAGCGGGTCACGATCTTTGACTCGTGATAGCCTTTTTTCTGGAAATGGTGGTGCAGTGGCGACATGAGAAAAATGCGCCGGCCTTCGCCAAAGCGCTTTTTGGTGTATTTGAAATAACTCACCTGAAGAATCACCGATAAGCTCTCGGCCAGAAATACTCCGCACAGAATGGGAATCAGTAGTTCTTTGCGAATGGCCAGCGAGATGACCGCGATGACACCGCCGAGCATCAAACTACCCGTGTCGCCCATGAAAACCTGCGCCGGATAAGTGTTGTACCATAAGAATCCGACGCAGGCCCCGATGAGTGCAGCACAAAAAATGACCAACTCACCGGAGTTGGGGATGTACATGATGTTGAGATACTGGGCGAATTTAACGTTACCCGACAGGTAGGCCAGCACCCCCAGCGTGAGGACGATAATCCCCGAGGTGCCAGCGGCCAGACCGTCGATGCCGTCGGTAATGTTGGCCCCATTGGAGACGGCCGTGATGATGAAAATGGCCACAATCGTATAGATGATCCAGGTGTATTCGTCGGGCAACCAGCCAAACAGTAGAGAGCTGTAATCGAATTCATTGTTTTTCAGGAACGGCACGTTGGTTATCATCGGATTGACGATGTCGCGGTAGCGCTGTACCTCGCCCAGGGTGGAGCTCAACAACGGCTGGTCGTAAATCCTGATCTTGACGTGTTGATTGAAGGAAAGGGTCAGGCCCACGATGATACCCAAGCCCACTTGCCCGATGATTTTAAAACGCCCCGCCAGGCCCTCTTTATTATTCCTGAATTTCTTAATGTAGTCGTCGATAAAGCCGATCAGACCCGTCCAGACAGCCGTGATGATAAGCAGGACAATGTAAACGTTGGTCAGATTGGCAAAGAGAAGTACCGGGATAAGCAGCGATGCCAGGATAATGAAGCCGCCCATCGTTGGTGTCCCTTTTTTTTCCATTTGTCCCTCCAACCCCAGATCGCGGATGCTTTCGCCAACTTGCTTGTAGCGCAGGAAATTGATGATTTTTTTGCCGTAAACTGCCCCGATTATCAGCGATAAAATAGTGCAGCTCAGGGCCCGAAAGGAAAGGTACTGGAAAACGCCCGCACCGGGAAAGTTAAATTGTTTGTCGAGGTACTCGAACAAATAGTAAAGCATGAAAGGGGAAAGAATCGTTGAACGTCGGCTAAAAGTAGCGGAAATTCCCGAAACTTGGCTGCTCGCTCAATCTAAATTATCTCCCTGGGTGCACCGGAACACGAAGGAACCAATGACTACTCCGACCCAAGGCTCTCGACCGGATTCATCAGTGCCGCTTTCACGCTCTGAAAAGCTATCAGGAATAGCGTAGTGCCTACGGCCAGCCCTCTCGTAAGGGCGAAGACTCCTCATTCAGGAAATGTCAGTCGATAAAAATCAAAACCAGTTTCAAGAAATCTTAGGAAGCAACGTAACGATGCTGGCGACGCTCGCATCAAGTACCTTGCGAACGTCGATTTCTTTAATGCGGTACCCCTAGATGGCTGGTCCGAACAGACTGAGGCAGGCAATAAAAAGGCCAACAGAGAAGCAGGCGTGGCACCCTTCCCGTATTGTTGTCTGCTGATCGCACCGCTTATCGACGCCACAAAGTGCACGGCTTTTCCTACGCCAGGCCCGAAAGTACCCAGCCATACAGTCGGCCCCTTATCGGTTCGTTCGCTTACGGACACCAGAACTTGCCCGGTACTTTCAAACTACACCGTGAAAACTCTCGCACACTCCACCAATTTCGGATCGCTATTAGA
Organism: Persicitalea jodogahamensis; assembly: GCF_014651615.1. Taxonomy (GTDB): domain Bacteria; phylum Bacteroidota; class Bacteroidia; order Cytophagales; family Spirosomataceae; genus Persicitalea; species Persicitalea jodogahamensis. The sequence goes on from NZ_BMXF01000002.1 coordinate 624,473, forward strand.
TGTGCACCTTCTCGGTCACTACTTTTCCGTCAAACAGATTCACCGTCCGGTGGGCAAATCCAGCGTCGTAGGGGGAGTGGGTCACCATGATGATCGTTGTGCCGGCCTCATTGAGCTGCTTCAGTAGGTTCATTACTTCCTCGCCGTTCTTGGAGTCGAGGTTACCCGTCGGCTCATCCGCCAGGATGATCTTGGGGGTGGCTACCACGGCGCGGGCGATAGCCGTGCGTTGCTGTTGTCCGCCCGAAAGCTGTTGCGGGAAGTGGTTGCGGCGGTGCATCATGCTCATGCGTTCGAGGGCCGCCTCGACGCGCTGCTTGCGCTCGTCGGCGGGCGTGTTGAGGTAGAGCAGCGGCAGTTCCACATTTTCATACACCGTGAGTTCGTCGATCAGGTTAAAGCTCTGAAACACGAACCCGATGTTACCCTTACGGATCTGCGCCCGCTGCCGCTCCGACATATCCGCCACTTCGGTTTCATAAAATTGGTAAGAGCCTTCGCTGGGGTTATCGAGCAAACCCAGGATATTCAGCAAGGTGGATTTGCCGCAGCCCGAGGGCCCCATGATGGCAACAAACTCGCCATCCTTAATTTCCAGGTCAATGCCGTTGAGGGCGGTTGTTTCCACTTCTTCGGTTGAAAATACTTTCTGAAGGTTTTTAATATCAAGCATAATCTTTCAAGGAGAACGGATAAGAGGATGAAGGGAGGAAAGGAATTTGTCGAGAGTAGGTAGAACGCGCCCGCCCACTTTTATTCCTTTATACTTTGTGCCGCTTACTCCGACGGTTATTTATATGAATAAAATTGAAAAGTTTGAAGACTTAGTCGTTTGGCAGGAGAGTTTATCTCTAGCCATGCGCGTATACAAGGAGCTGGAGGATTGCAAGAATTTCGGGTTAAGAGACCAAATGCAACGCTGTTCCGTATCCGTTCCATCCAATATTGCTGAGGGATTTGAGCGGTATTCAAATAAAGAATTTATACGCTTTCTGAGAATTGCCAAAGGCTCGGCTGGAGAACTCCGCACCCAACTACATATCGCTGTTGGTATCGGATTGATCGATGCAACACTGGGTGATGAACTTCTTAACAAGACTCGCTTGGTTTCTTCCATGATTCATAGTTTGATAAAAGTGAGGTTGGAGAAGTTTTAATTTTGAAGGAGAAAATAAAGAAATTGTTGCATGATAGGATAGGCTTTTCTGGAAAAGAATCGCACGAGGATGGCCGTGCCCTTTCCTCCTTTTCTCCCTCCTCCTCTTCTCCCAAAAACTAGAACTCAAGCACTTCGTTATCCCCGAAGTTTTCATAGGAACTGGTGATGACTTTCTCACCGGGTTGCAGGCCTTCAAGTACTTCGTAGAACTCCGGATTCTTGCGGCCTAGGGTGATGTTTCGCTTGGTGGCGCGGTTGCCCTCTTTTTCTACCACATATACCCAGTTGCCGCCTGTGTCGGAGAAAAAGCCGCCGACTGGAAGCAGCGTCGCTTTCGAAGGTTGGCCAAGCTGAAGGCGGATGGGGGCCGACTGTCCGCGCTTGATTCGCTCCGGCGCGCCTTTCGTAAAACGCATATCCACTTCAAACCGGCCGCTACGGACCTCAGGATAAATTTTCACGATTTCCAGGCCATATGGCTGTCCATCGAAGTCCATACTACCCGCCAGTCCTACAAAAATCCGGGAAATGTAGTGCTCGTCCACATCCACGCGCATCTTGAAACCGTCAAGGTCGTCGATCTGGCCTATGTTTTGTCCCTGATTGATGTTGGAGCCGACTTCCACATTCATGGAAGAAAGCAAACCCCGTACCGGAGCCTTCACCACCAGGTTGTCCAGCGTCTGCCGCCAGAGCGCCACGTTTTTCTGGGTATTGGCCAAAGTACCTTCCAATTGCGAAATCTGCATCTTGGCGTTTTCTTCTTGGTACTTCTGTGATTCTATTTCGATGTCGCGCTGCTGCACGAGGCGTTCGTAGTCGCGTTTGGTTTTGAGGTAGTCGGCTTCGGGGATTACCTTGTCGCGGTAAAGCTGCTCATTTCGCTGGTGAGCGTCTTTGGCCTGGGCAATCTGGAAATCGAGTTCACTCAGGGCCTTCTGCAGGTTAAACCGTTCCACCCGCAACCGCTGCCGGGTATTTTGCAGGTCGTTCACCAGGCGGCTGGCCTCCGTTTCCGATTGCAGGAAATTAAGCTTCAGACTCTGATTTTCGAGTCTCAAAAGTACCTCGCCTTCCTTCACCATATTGCCACCTTCTACCATTTTCTGGGTTACGTAGCCCCCCACAATGGCATCAAGCTGGATTGTTTTGAGCGGCTGCACGACGCCCGTCACCACGATGAATTCGTCAAATTCGCCCTGGCTGACGGTAGAAATGGTTACCTTGTCCTTGTCAGCGTTGAACTTGGAGCGCTTATCGGCCCAAATCAGTTGGTATAGGATGAACGCCACTAATAGAGTGCCCGCCACTACGTAGCCGATACGTTTTGAATTCCAGAATTTTTTCTTTTTCCCCTTATCCATGCCTGACTGGCTTAGGGCAGTATCGGGCATTTTGCCAAAGGGAGATGGTTTTAAATCGGTGGCCATTTATTTAGTGGAAATTTGGGACGGGGCAACCCGTGCTGTTAAAAGTTGATGGTGATCGTCATTCCGATGACTCTCTTGCCAATACATGTTCAATCCTTATGCCAGAAGAATGGGAGTGGGGTAATTTATTGATATTCAGACAATACAATGTTTTCGCCACTTTCTTCACTGTTCATTATCGGACACCCTTGTCCGGCAGCGGACAGTTGGCACAAAAGCGCGTTTTTCTAACTCTTTCTTTGTTAATACCTTAACGAGAGCCATTTTTAGCGGCATATTTGTTGTAAGATGCTAGCCTGGAAGATAACAACAGGCTCCAAAAATCAAGGTACTTTGTGCCATTGCTGCTTCTACCCTTACCACCCAAGCTACCCAATATCCAAATGCAACTCTCCGAAACCAAATTGCTCATAGTCGATGATGACGTAGATGTGCTCAGTGCCGCCAAACTGCTGTTAAAGCGTCATCTCAAACAAGTCGATATTGAGAAGAATCCTGAAAAAATACCATTTTTACTTAACAATGGCGAGTATGATTGCATACTGCTCGACATGAATTTTACGCGCGACGTCAGCAGTGGACGCGAAGGCTTTCAGTGGCTCGACCGTATCCTGGACCATTCGCCTAAAATGACAGTCATCATGGTCACGGCCTACGGGGATGTGGAAATGGCGGTGCGGGCCATCAAGGCGGGTGCCACCGATTTCGTGCTGAAGCCCTGGGAAAATGACAAGTTGCTCGCGACGCTAAAAAAGGCCCTGAGCGGCAAAAGTACCGACGGGGAAATGGTGGAAACAGTGGCAGCTAAAGCGTCCAAAAACAACCTGGTCGCTCAGAGTGAATCGATGCGATACGTACTTGATACCGCCGAGCGCGTTGCACCCACCGATGCCAATGTGTTGATCTTGGGCGATAACGGTACGGGTAAAACTCAACTGGCCAAGTACATCCACGACCTCTCGCAACGCAGCCAAAAGCCTTTTGTCTGCGTGGATTTGGGGGCTTTGAGTGAAAATCTCTTTGAAAGCGAATTGTTCGGCCACGTGAAGGGCGCCTTCACCGACGCCCGCGACGACCGTCCCGGACGCTTTGAAGAAGCACAGGGCGGCACCATTTTCCTGGACGAAATCGGCAACCTGCCGCTGGCATTGCAGTCGAAACTATTGACGGTGATTCAGGAGCGACAGGTAACGCGCGTGGGTTCCAATCGCCCGGTAACCGTGGATGTCAGATTGTTGTGCGCGACGAACCGCGATATTGACAAAATGGTATCACAAAACGAATTCCGGCAGGACTTACTTTACCGCATCAATACCATCGAACTTGAACTGCCGCCCCTCCGCGAACGCCCCGATGACATCGCCCCACTGGCGGAATACTACCTGAAAGAATTCAGGAAAAAATACAACCGCCCGGTCACGTCGATCAGTACGCCGCTCCTTAAAAAAATGCAATTGTACGATTGGCCCGGTAACATCCGTGAATTGCAACACGCCATCGAGCGGGCCGTGATTCTCTCGCAGGAAAAAATTCTGCAACCCGACGACATGTTCCTGAAAAACGTCAGCCCGGATGCTGCTTCTGCCACAGCCTACGACCTGGAAGACATGGAGAAAACCATGATTCTCAAAGCCCTCAAGCGTTTCAACGGCAACATTACCGACACCGCCCGCGAGCTGGGCCTGAGCCGGGCGGCCCTATACAGGCGATTAGAGAAGTATGGGCTTTAATCGGGCTCCAACGGTTAAAAGGTCAAACGGCGTTCCTGCGCGGCTCCTGGCTATACAAACTTACTGACTTTGCATACAAAACTCCTTTCCTTTAACCTTTTAACCCTTAACCGTTTGGCCTAAAACCAAACGTTACCAATAAATTGAAACATTTCTCCATAGGTATTCTTTGGCGGGTTCTGTTGCTGGTGCTGGCCGGGCTGGGGTTGGGGTATCTGGTGTCCCGGACGCCGCCTAACTGGATGCTGGTGATGATGATGCTGGTCGTAGTTTTCTTTTTGGGAAACGGGCTTTATACCTACGTCACTTCGTTTAACCGCAAGTTTGTGCGCTTCCTGGAATCGGTACGGTACTCCGATTTTACGATCAAGTTCCGGGCCGATAACGTCATGGGAGATACTTTCCAGGAGCTGAATCAGCAGTTCAACGAGGTACTTATGGCTTTCCGCCAAGCGCGAGCCGAGAAGGAGGCTAACTTACAGTACCTCAATGCTATTGTGCAGCATATTGGTACAGGGTTGATCACTTTCGACTCGGCTGGTGGCGTCAATCTGGTGAATAATGCCTCTTTGCGAATGTTGGATATATATCGACTGCGGCAAATGTCGGATTTGCAGGAAACGCACCCGCGCCTTTTTGAAATGCTGTCGCACCTGGAAACGGGCGTACGCGAGTTGTACATTTCGCCGCAGGATCAGCCATTGGCGGTGCAGGGAACTACCATCCAGATGCGCGGTACCTGGGTACGCATCGTAGCTTTACAAAACATCGGCACCGAACTACAACAAAAAGAGGTAGAAGCCTGGCAAAACCTTACCCGGGTACTTCGCCATGAAATCATGAATTCCATGACGCCCATTGTCTCGCTGGTCGGGACGATGCGATTGATTGTCAACGAGGATATCGAACAAAATTCAGAAAACGAAGAAGCCGTCGGCGACTTGAAAGAAGCGCTCCAGACGCTCGAAAAACGTAGCCAGGGCATGATGAAGTTCGTCAATGCCTACCGAGATTTCACGACTTTGCCCAAGCCTAACATGAGGACGATCTCAGTCAAAGAACTCTTGCAAGATGTACTACAACTACTCCAAGCCGACCTTACTGCCGCCGGGGTACTTTCCAAAATGGAAGTACTTCCCGAGCAACTGACCGTAATGGCGGATGCCGACCAATTGCAGCAAGTACTTATCAATCTTGTCAAAAACGCCCTCGAAGCCTTCCGCGAGCAACCCGCCCCGCTCATCGAACTTCAGGCCTATTCCACCGATAACCAAAAGGTGACGATCAACGTCCGCGACAACGGCTTCGGCATCGAACCCGAGGCATTGGAAAAGATTTTTATTCCTTTCTACACGACCAAAAAAACGGGGTCGGGCATAGGGTTGAGTCTGTCTCGCCAAATCCTGCAACAGCATAATGGCCAACTGGTTGTCAACTCCGAAGTGAACGCAGGAACGGTTTTTTCGTTGGTTTTATAAGGAAACTTAAGACCTGACGAGATAGTGTAAAGATATTCTGAAAATAATTTTCTTGCTCGCGTTCCAACCATCTTGCTTCCCATCGGGTCTTTTCTTAAACCCTTAAAAAAGTAAAAGGCTATGAAGTACCTCGCTTCCTTGTTAATTACTGTCGGAATGCTAGTCTCCTGTAAATCCGATGAGATAGGGCCGGAACCAGACGATTATACTGTGAAGTATCAGAAAAGCATCTCCATAGAAAAGTATTCAATGACTTTTATTGGATTAGAAGATAGTAGATGTCCTGCGAATGTCTTCTGCTTCACAGGAGGAAGTGTGCAAATAGATTTGAAATTTACTTCAACCAAAAGTGATTTGCCTGGCAAGCAGTTACGACTGTGCCAAGGTGATTGCCTTAAATTAAGGGATAATGGATCAAAAACTCCAGAAACCGGATCAGTTGTTCTGGATGGTACGACATATCTTATGACTGTATTGGAAGTCAACCCGTACCCGGCTACATCTGAAGCGGCTAAACAGAAGGAGAAGTATGAGGTCAAACTAATGATACAAACATTACCATAAATTCAAACTAGCCATGAAATACGCCACCATCTTACTAGGAGCCGCCCTTGCGCTCTTCTCCTGCAAATCCGACTCCATCGAAGCCAAACTCAGCGACAAGACGCTGAAATACCAGGAAGTACTCAACCTCACGGGCGGCAGCCTGACTTTTGCTGACATTGAGGACAGCCGTTGTCCCGAAGACGTGCAGTGCGTCCGGGCGGGGGAGGCCATCGTGACGCTGCAAACCCGCGCTGTGACGACGACTAACGAACCACAAATCGTAAAAATGTGCCTGGGCGATTGTATGTCGCTTTATCCGAAAGGAGGCTTCCGGGAAGCCGACACGGCCAATATCAGCCTGGATGGCACAAAGTACCGACTGATCCTCACCGAAGTGAATCCTTATCCTAACACAACTAAGCCAGTGGAGAAAAAGGATTATAACATCAAACTTGATGTGGAGCAGAATCCGTAAGCTCGTGAATCAAAAAGAAAGCCGCATCGCTGCGGCTTTCTTTTTTCAGAACCTCCCCATGAACTATACTTCCTCGGTTTGCGCCAGCTTGCTTTTCTTATACCCGTAGGTAAAATAAATCACCAGCCCGATGACCAGCCAGATCACAAAAATCAACCAGTTGGACGAGCCTAGTTCGGTCATCAGGTACAGGTTAGTTAGGATACCCATCACGGGCAGGATTGAGAAATTGTATTTGTAGCTCATCACCGACAGGGCGATCCAGGTAATCCAGAAGATAATGGTCAGGATTTTGTGTTCAAAAATGTACGAAATCGAAGCCGTTCGCCACTCTCCGAGTACATCCTGACCATAAATGAAAAGTAAAACTATGGCTACGATCAACCCCAGCCCTACCAGATATTTCCCGTTCAGGTAAGGCACCCGAAATTTGGACTGCTCGGAAATGCCCGAATAATCGAGGTATAGCACTCCGCCGCAGACGAGAATAAAGGCGAAGAAAGTACCTACGCTGGTAAGGTCCACGAAGAAATCCATCTCGAAAAATAGCGCCGGAATGCCTACAACCAGCCCCGTGATGATTGTGGCAAAGGAAGGCGTGTGATACTTGGGATGAATTTTGGAAAAGCGCTTCCATAGCAGCCCGTCGCGGCTCATTGTCATCCAGATCCGTGGTTGGCCGAGTTGGTACACCAGCAGTGCACTCGTGATGGCAATTACTGAACTCACCGAAATAACGCCCGCCATGAAATTCATATCGATGCGTTGGAAGACGAACGCCAGTGGGTCGTTCACGTTTAGTTCGGTGTAGTTGACCATGCCCGTAAGTACCAGCGTAATAAGGACGTAAAGTACCGTGCATATCAGCAATGTATAAATCATCGCCTTGGGCATATCGCGCTGCGGATCTTTACATTCTTCGGCGGTGGTCGAGATGGAGTCGAAGCCGATAAAGGCGAAGAAAACCGCCGCTACGCCGCTAAGTACCCCTTTGACGCCGTTGGGAGCAAAGGGCGTCCAGTTGACTGGCTTTACATAAAATGCACCTACCCCAATGACCAGAAGTACCACCCCAACTTTCAGCACGACCATGATGTTACTCGCCGTGCGCGATTCCTTGATGCCGATATAGACGAGAGCCGTTACCAGCAGCGTGATAATCCCGGCGGGCAGGTTGAAGATAATGTGCCAATCACCGATCATTGGGGCATTCTGGTAAGCGAGTGCTACATTTTGCTCCGCAATATTAAGTGAGTCGATGCCCTCGGTTTGTAATTTGGTGAAAGCCTCGGCGGCGGTAATCGGATTGGTGGACAGCCAGGCCGGAAACTTTATCCCGAATCCTTCCAGCATACTCACGAAGTACTGCGACCAGGAAATGGCGACGACCATGTTGGAAACGGCGTATTCCAGAATCAACGCCCAGCCGATAATCCAGGCAAACAACTCGCCAAACGCTACATAGGCGTAGGTATAAGCACTTCCCGACACGGGTACGGTACTGGCAAACTGTGCGTAGGAAAGCGCGGTAAAAATGCAGGCGATGGCCGTGAAGACGAATAATAATGATACCGCCGGGCCACCGTTGAAGCTAGCCAGGCCGATGGTACTGAATATACCGGCTCCAATGATGGCCGCGATTCCCAGCGACACCAGGTCACGGACGCCGAGGGTTTTGACCAGGCCGCCCGATTCCATATCGGCTTTATGGGCTTCGCCCATGATTTGGGAAACTGTTTTCTTGCGAAAGAGGGAAGAATTTCGAGCCATGCAGAAAGAGGTTAGGCAGGTTGGATTTACAAAATAAGTGGCTAAAATAGCGATTATTCGTCAGGTTGGTCATGTCGTCATATGATATGTGGCCAGGGAGTAAGTGCTCAATCCAACCGTACAACCCCGGGATTCGGCCGCAGGTACAAGGGGGATTGATATCTCAACTGTTATTCTGTACCATGCGACTACGATAAAAGCCAAATTCACATAAATCCGAAATTTACTGGTATGAAATACTCAAAACGGAAAATATTCCGAACCGTCTGGGTCGTTTCTGGACTGAGCTTCATGGCATGGATGATCCTGTCCATGAGTGCAAAAGGAGTTGATGAGGAGATTTTCGAGAGTAACGCAGAAATCAGCGTAGATCAAATGGATGAGACGATTGCCTTCGCTCCAACCAAACCCTACGACAAGATAGTGATCTTCTTCCCCGGTGCGCTGGTAGACCCGGACGCTTACGCGCCACTTTGTCGCAAAATCGCCGAGGAAGGCAGCCGGGTACTTATCTGTAAAATGCCTTTTCGGCTTGCCACGAGAGGGTACAACGATATTAAGGAAACGGATATTCTGGACGATCCCACCAAACAGTACATATTGATGGGCCACTCGCAGGGCGCGAAAATGGCAGCGCAGTTTGTGTACGAAAATCCGGGCGTGATCGACAAGCTAATCTTGTTAGGTACGACTCATCCCAGAGACATCGATCTGTCAGGGGCAAAAATTCCGATTCTGAAAATTTCGGGTGCCAATGATGGTGTGGCCGATCTGGGAAAAGTCAACCGTAACAAACCCAAACTACCTTCATCTACAAAATACGTGACGATTGAAGGAGCCAACCACTCGCAGTTTGGGTATTATGGTTTTCAATTGGGTGACAGCAAGGCAACTATTTCACGCGACGAACAGCAAGCGCTGGTCTTGGAAAACGTATTGGCTTTTATCGAATAAGGCAAGTATGACTTACGTACGCACCAATGCAACTTCGTGCTAACTAACTCAGCCGTACCCCGAACAAATCCCGCGATCGTACGTAAATCCACGAAACTACCCCAATCGTGACCACGCCACCAATCAGCACCGAAGGTACCGTTCCCAGCAACTTGGCCCCCACGCCTGACTCGAAGGCCCCCAACTCATTGGATGAACTCACAAAAATCCCGTTGACTGCCGCCACGCGTCCCCGCATCTCGTCGGGCGGGTAAATTTGCAGGATGGTCTGCCTGATGATGACGCTCACGCTGTCGCAGGCACCCGTCATAAACAGCGCCAGGCTGGAAATCACAAAGGACTCTGAGAGGGCGAAAATAATGGTGAATAGTCCGAAGCCCGCCACGGAAATCAGCATGTTGCGCCAAGCCGTGTGCGTCGGCGGGTAGTAGGCCATAAAGAACATGGTGAGCAAAGCTCCCACCGCCGGGGCTGCCCGCAGAACGCCCAGCCCTTCCGGACCAACGTGCAGAATGTCTTCGGCAAATACGGGTAGAATGGCCACGACCCCGCCGAAAAGTACCGAGAATAAGTCGAGCGAAATGGCGTAAAGGACGATGCGCGTTTTGAAAACGAAGCGTAATCCCTCTTTCAGATTTTGCCAGATCGTGCCGGGATTGGTTGCCACCGGAACCGGCTTCTTGTCGATCATTGAAATCAAAAACAGACATACTACAAAGCAGCCGATCACGACCAATAATGTATTGGTCAGGCCGATGAGCACATAAAGGAATCCGGCAATACCGGGACCTGCTACCGAACCTGCCTGCCAGAACGAACTACTCCATGTGGACGAATTGTGATAGATGGCACGAGGAACCAGAAAAGGTTTCAGCGAAGAGGAGGACGGCGAGTAAAAGCCCTTGGCCGCGCCAATCAGGAAGAAAACCGAATAAATGAGCGCCAGCCTTCCCTGTAAGGTATAATGATCGAAAAAGCCGGGCTGAAAAATCAGGTACAGAATGATAGAAGCTACGATAATGACACCCAGGCTAATGCGCAGTACATTACGCTTGTCGAAGCGGTCGGCGACATAACCGCCGAAAAGCGACACCATCACAAACGGAACTACCTCGGCCAGCCCAATCAGTCCCAGCGATAGCGGGTCGTGGGTGAGTTTGTAGAGTTCGTAGCCCACGATAACTTCCTGCATAAGGAATCCCACTGTAAACAGGAAACTGTTGGCAATAAAAAACCGGAATTCCGGATAGCGTAAGGCGGCGTAGGGATCGTTGGGAGGCGGCTGGATCAATGAGTCAGCGGGGAGAGCCGCTTTGTTAATCAGTGAAAAGGCTTTTGGTATTCAGCCTGCAAAGTTAAAGTCCGCGATCCGAAGTTTTCCGAAAATTTTCACCAATAATCAGGTACTTCCTCAAAATTTTACCGGAAAGCCATAAGCGATGCTCAGGCCTGCAATATTGGTTCCGGGTTGCAGCCCCGATACGTACACTGCCGAAAAATCCATAAACTGGCCGTTGCCCAAAGTGAGCGTGTAACCAAAGCCTGGTTCTACACGAAAAGTACCTCGGATTGTTTTGGTTACAGCGAAGTCTCGGCCCAGACCCAAATCAGCGTGCAAGCCTTTGAGCACAGCGGGCAGGTAATAGCGTGCACCAACAATCACCGGTAAGACGACTCCCCTTGTCTCGGAGTACCGTATCCCCACTCGCTGCTCTATCCTGTTGAATCCCCAACCTGTAATAGGGTTATAGCCGTAGGCCAGTCCAGTAGAATTTAAGCCATAACTGAAGCCCGACATTTTATAAAGTTCCGTTCCAAATTTGGCTGTCAGTGCCAGGTTTGGCGCAACGGGATAATGAACACGGGCGTTAAAACCTGCGCCAAAATCCAAGGTAGTTTTGCCTACCCCACGCAGGGCGTCCATACCAGCAAAAACGATTGTTTTATCGCTTTGGGCAAGCGAGGGAGCAACAGAAGCGAAACCAAGGACAAGAATTGCGAGTAGCTTTTTCATGCGGGCAGATGTTTGGTGAATCAACATCTGCAAAGGTGCGGTCTGAGCTACTCGCAGTCAATACTTCATTTGTATGATATTTCGGCTTTCGGCTTTCGGCCTGTGGCCGAAGTACTTTAAAGCGTCATGATATGCGCCTGATGGTTCTGTGCGCAGTTGCGAATGGTATCATTATGTCCAGTTATGGGAGTAGTCGCCCGAAAAACTGAAAAGCGCCGAAAGCCGACCGCCAACTACCTGATCAAAGCTCCCGAATCCACACGTTTCGGAAGCCCGTCGTGTTGCCGTGATCCTGTAGCATCAGCGGCCCGCGTCCGTGGGGTTTCACCGTCGGGCGGCCAATGTAGTCGGTATGTCCCTGGATGGCCGTGTGATTCTGGATCAGGACGCCATTGTGAAAGACTGTGATGTAGGGCGGAATCAGCATCATGCCGTCCTTATTGAAGCGGGGAGCGGTATAGGCTACATCATAAGTCTGCCACTCGCCGGGCTTCTTGGCGGCGTTCACAAGGGGCATGGTCTGCTTATAGATTGATCCCGCCTGGCCGTTTGAGTAAGTACGGTTGTTGTAGCTGTCAAGTACCTGCAACTCGTACAGCCCCTGCATGAATACTCCGCTGTTGCCGCGTCCCTGGCTATTGCCCTTTACCTCGGCGGGCGAGCGCCATTCGATGTGTAGCTGAAAATCACCAAAATCGCGCTTCGTCTGGATTCCCCCTTTGCCGGGGGCAGTGATAATGGCATTGTCGGCTACGTTCCAGCCCGCCGCGCCACCTTGGACAGACTCCCATTCATCGAGGTTACGGCCGTCGAACAGCACGATGGCGTCCGACGGAGGAGTAAATCCGGACACTGCCGCCGACGCAGCTCCGGGCGTAACGAGGCGCGGTTCCGGACTCCAGACCTCGCTGGATTCGGGAGTCATCTTCTTGGGTTGGAGCTGGGCCTGCGCCGGGAAAGCAGCCACCAGGGCCAGAATGGAAAAGAATACGTTCTTCATAAAATTTTTTAATAAATAAGGGCGAAACACCCGTTCAAAACAATAATATGGGCAGAAAAGCGGTTGAAATGGTGATTCTAACCGCCAAAAATGTCATTTTCCCGTCCATAAATCGTAATTTTCGGGTCTGAAAATTTATTAACCTATGCGTAAACCTTTTATGATAACTTTTAGAGCAACTCATTTTAAACGGCTGACTCTTGGTCTGCTGGTTATGGTCGGGCTACCGGCACTGGCCCAGACACCCATTCCTCTCAACGATCTTTCCGCTTTTACTAATAAGGCGGGCAACTGGAGCATCGTCGGTAATGCTTCGGTAGATATAACACAGCCCAATGTGCTGAATACCACGCCGGGGAAAGGCGTTTTGGCCTGTATTCACAAACAGGGTACTTACGGCCCCGATTACGAACTACTCACCAAGTTCGAACATGGCGACCTGGACATCGAGATGGACTATATGATGGCCAAAGGTTCCAATTCGGGCATCTATTTGCAGGGAAACTACGAAGTCCAGCTTTTCGATAGCTGGGGCAAGAAATCGGTGAATTACAGCGATAATGGTGGCATCTATCACCGCTGGGATGACGCCCAACCTGAGGGACAGAAAGGCTACGAAGGGTATTCGCCCCGTCTCAATGTGTCGAAGGCCCCCGGCCTCTGGCAGCATATCTCCATCTCATACCAGGCCCCGCGTTTCGACAAATCGGGTAAGAAAATCACAAACGCCGTGTTCTTGAAAGTAGAGCTGAACGGGATGACTATCCACGAAAATGTGGAAGTGAGCGGCCCCACGCGCGGCGCTTTGGGTAAGGACGTACCGATGGGCCCGCTCCGTATCCAGGGCGACCACGGTTCGCTGGCGATCAAGAATATCGTGATCAGCAACTTTGATAAAAAACCGGGAACGCTTTCAAATTTGCAGTACAAAACTTATTACGGCAACTACTCTCAGGATCTCGACCCCTCCACCCTGAAAGTGGATGGCTCCGGCAACGCCGAGGCCCTGACCTGGGATGTTTTGAAAAATAAGAACAACTATGTACTGACCTACACGGGTACCTACAATGCTCCCACTGCCGGTGACTATACCTTCCGGCTGCAGGCTTCGGGAAACAGTAAACTCAAAATTGACGGCAAGGAAGTACTGGGCGACGCCTGGAAGAACACCAATGAATTCCGTACGGCTACGACAAAACTCAGCGCAGGTAACCACAAAATGGAACTCTACGTCAACAAGCGCGACGGCTGGCTGCAACCCGTGTTGGGGCTTTGGGTAGCCGGGCCGGGCTTCCGCGAAGTGGCCTATCACAATCTCGGCTCCACTTTGGGTGGCAGCCCACCCGATCCGATTCTGGTAGATGCCGAAAACAGCAACACTGTGCTGCGCAGTTTTATGGATATCCGCCCAGCGCCGAACAAAAGGGAACGGGTCGTCCATGCCGTATCTGTCGGTAGTCCGTCGGGAATGCATTACACCTACGATATGGATAAAGGTGCTCTGTTTCAGGTTTGGCGCGGTGACTTCCTGGACGCTACACCAATGTGGAACAACCGTGGCGACGGTTCCTCCCGCCCGCGTGGCAGCGTGACTCTGCTGGGCGATGCGCCGCTGCTGGCCAAAACCACAGGAAACTGGCCCAGTGACACCACAGAAAGCAAGTACCGGCAAAAAGGCTATGAACTGGATGCTAACGACGTGCCGACTTTCCGCTACGAAGCCTATGGTACCACGGTTTCTGACCGTACCGCTGTGGTCGACGACGGCAGAAAATTCGAGCGGGAAATCAAACTGGGAAAACCCGTTAGCGGCCTGATGGCCCGCCTGGCAGAAGGTGATTCCATCGAAAAAGTTTCGGATAACCTTTACGCCGTAGATAACAAAAGCTACTACATCCAACTCGCCGATAACAGCGCCCAGCCCGAAATTAAAAAATCGGGCAGCGGCCAATCGCTGGTAATTCCGGTGGACAAAGGCGAGCTTAAATATTCCATCTTGTTTTAATTTGGAATTAGTGAATTTGGAATGGGGAATATTGCTTTCGCCAGCTATTCCATATTCCTATATTCACTAATTCCGACATTCCAAATTATCATATGCGACAATTCTTAAAAACCACCCTATTATTCCTGGTAAGCTGCACCTTCGCACTCGCCCAGGAAACACCTACTGAAGAGGATTATTACAAAATACTTACGCCGCCAATTCCCGAAGGCTTAATACTGGAAGTCGGTGGGCTGACGACCTTGCCCAATGGCTCTATCGCGATGGCCACCCGCCGGGGTGATGTGCTGATCATGGACAATCCGACGAGCAACAAGCCGTATTTCCGAAAGTTTGCCTCGGGACTGCACGAAATTCTGGGTTTGGCCTGGAAGGATGGGGCACTTTACTGCGCTCAGCGTGGTGAATTGACCAAACTGATCGACAAAAACGGAGATGGCAAAGCCGAGATTTACGAGACAGTTTATTCCTGGCCCGTGTCGGGACACTATCACGAGTATTCATTCGGACCTAAGATTGCGCCGGACGGCAGCTTCTTCGTGAGCGGGAATGTGGCCTTTGGCAACGAGGAATGGTGGCGGGGCGAAAGCCGCGTACCGGGCCGGGGGTGGATTTTCCGCATTACGCCCGACGGCAAGTACGAGCCTTACGCCACCGGTGTGCGTTCCCCGGCTGGTATCAGTATGATCGACGGCGAACTTTTCTATACCGATAACCAGGGCGACTGGATGGGATCGGGCGGAATCTGGAAAGTGGACAAAGGTGATTTTATGGGCCATCCCGCCGGGTTGAAATGGGCTGGTATGCCCAATTCTCCGGTTAAATTATCCGAAAAACAGTTTTTCTCCTTCATGGACAACCGCCAGGTGAAGGACAAAAACGGTCGTTACATCAAGCCCGAAAATATTGCCGACGAAAAAGACCCAAAGTTCCTTTATATGTTGAAGGAGAAGTTTCCTGAATCGGTAAAGCTACCCGCTGTGTGGCTGCCTTACGGTATCCATGGTATCTCTACTTCGGAAATTGTGAAGGATAACACCGATGGTAAGTTCGGGCCGTTTGCCGGCCAACTCTTCGTAGGCGACCAGGGACAAAGCAAAATCATGCGGGTCTTTCTGGAAAAAGTGAACGGTGAGTATCAGGGGGCGGCTTTCGACTTTCGGAGCAATTTCCAGTCTGGTGTATTGCGGATGACCTACGGTAAGGACGGTTCCATGTTCGTGGGTGAGACCAACCGGGGCTGGGGTTCGGCGGGTGACGCCAACCAGGGCTTGCAGCGGCTGGTCTGGAACGGCAAGATGCCCTTCGAGATGTATTCGGTTAAAGCCAAACCCGATGGGTTTGAAATAAACTTCACCATGCCTGTGGACCGTGCATCGGCCGAGAATCTTAATTCTTACGAAATCAGCAGCTTTATTTATAAGTACCATGCAGTGTATGGCAGCCCGCCTAC
Organism: Persicitalea jodogahamensis; assembly: GCF_014651615.1. Classification (GTDB taxonomy): domain Bacteria; phylum Bacteroidota; class Bacteroidia; order Cytophagales; family Spirosomataceae; genus Persicitalea; species Persicitalea jodogahamensis. The sequence continues at coordinate 640,487 of NZ_BMXF01000002.1, forward strand.
CAACACCGAGAAAGTCGCGATCAAGGGCGTGAAGGTTTCGGACGATGGCAAGACCATCCGTATTGTGGCGGACGGACCATTGCGTCGTTACTATGTGCATCATCTGAATCTCAACGGTATCCGTGCCGCCGACAGCTATTACTCACTGGTGCATCCGTCGGCTTACTATACCCTGAACAATATTCCGGAGGGCGAAAAAATGAAAGTGTCGGAACTGAAAGGTACCCGCACGGGCGAGAAGCAGGCCTCTGCCGACATGAAGTCGACTATGGACTTGGTATCGCCTGATGGCAAGAATCAACCTGGGGCTGCGGCTTCGGTGGCATCGGTACCTACTTACGAAGAGATCAAGCCTCTTTTGCAGCGCAACACCTGTCTGGCCTGCCACGCTGCTGACAAGCGGGTAGTTGGCCCGGCTTATCAGGACGTTGCCAAACGGAAATATTCCAACGAGAAGATCGTAGACCTGATCTATAATCCCAAGCCTGAAAACTGGCCCGATTATACCACACCAATGGCTGCAATGCCACAAGTGCCAAAGGACGAGGCACTAAAAATAGCGGCCTGGATTAATTCGCTGGACAAGTAGTCACTTAGAGGTACTTTCAACGCAAAAGAGGGAAACCCGTAACGGGTTTCCCTCTTTTGCAATAAGAACGGCGTGATCACAAAGCCCAAAATAACTGGCTTCGCAAACCAACTCACCTATGCGGAATAAATGAACTCCTGGCGGTCATAAAAATCATCGTCGTCGGTCAGCGGCACGGCCAGTCCTTCGTCGTTGTCATTGACGTAAAGACGGTACAACTCCACTTCGTAATTGCGGTCGAAGTCAGCACCTTTCACGCGCCTGCTGGCTTTGGCAAAAGTGTCGTGGGTAATCTGGTTGGACATCACACTTTTGTTCTCATCGTCAAGCTGCACCATGCCGATCGGAACGATCAGATGGGTGTCTCCATCTTCATTAATGAATTCGTGCACCCCCTCACTGGCGGAGTCGCCTAGTTTTTCATGGCCTTTTTCAATAATGCTTTCATCCACTTCAACATCAATGTAAACTACCCGTTCAGCGCGTTTGCTGGCGAGCATTCCATCCACCTTGCCTACAATGCGTCCATCGGTATCTTTTACTTCCCATCCACGCGGATCGGTGTAGCCATCAGCCACCTTATAGTCGGACATGTCGTCCAGATAATGCAAATCCTTTTCTTTATCACTCATAATAATCTGATTTTAAGTTTTTCAATTCATTCTTCGCAATAGGCTCGCCGCTTCGTTGAAAAAACCCTTCACGGCTGGCTTTTGATCGAGGGTCAAAACGTCCGGATCGATCTTGTCGGCAGCGCTTACCACACTTTGGGCTTCGTTAGCCAACTGGGGAAATTTGGCCTCCTGCATTTTGTGGAGCGAACCGGCCAGTATCTCAGATGCCTTGCGAATGCTATTGGCATGGGTAGTTTCAAAGGGATCGACCTCTATCTTATTGGCGTATTCTCTAACCTGATCCAAATCGGCCGTTATATCATAGTCCGACTGGTCGGCAACAGCCTGTGCGGCAGCGGTGAGCTTCATTAGAGCTTCGTTGGTGAACTCATGATCTAGCCCCATCGGCTCGGTATCGTTATCCAGAAGCGCAATGTACTCCGCTACTGGGCCGGTTTCATTGGTAGTGACCATTTCGGTATTCTCCACCTCTTCCATTCCCATTCTGTCGTCGGTGTCCTGATCCCGGAGCGCAAACCAGTACACGAGAAATCCCAATAAAAGAAGTCCTAAAAGTATCCAGGGCCACACGGGCGGTTTCTTTTCTATTTTTATTTCAGCCATAATCGAATTTAGTTATACGAAAAATTTAAATTGGTTATATACAGGGGGTAAAAAACTGTACCAAAGGATTTGACAAAAAGTCATAGCTGAACACTTATTCCGCTCTTGTGTTTGTCTACGAAGGTTTTGCGATGTCATAATCCTATTTTTGCAAAAACTTACAAGGAGGCTGATCACCCTGATGCAAAAAGACTTAGTCGTTAAGAAACGAACCAGTACGAAGTCGCGGCTATTGAAGCGCTACGAAGAACTTCTTGAAAGAATTGAAGACATCCAGGCCAGTCGGAGAAATTTGGAAGAGGGATTGCGCGTGGCAATACCGCGCATCCAAAGCCAGATACGGCCACTGTTAACCGACCGCGACCACCTTATCCGGAAAAGGTTGTTTCGGTTGGACGAGCTAGCCGATGAGTTTGGTATCGGGAAACACGAGCGCGGATATTTTCAGGAATTCATGACTGAACAGGCGGCAGAGGTACTTGATCGCGTCGGATTCGGCGATATGGAGCTTGGGGAGCTGTTTGAAAAATACGCGGGCGAGCCTTTAAAATCTGATGCGAAGGTACTTGCTCCAATAGCACAACGGTTTCGCGATGAGTTTGGCATCGACATCGATGTACAGGAAATGCTGGATGTCGGCGTGGATAATTTTCTTAATGAACACGGCGAAGAAATACGCAAAAAGCAGGCTGAGAAGCAGGAAGCGAAGGACGCCGAAGATCTCAAAAACTTTGATCCAGCTGCGAAGCAAAAAGTGAGCAGACAGCAACGGGCAATGTTACAGGACGCTCGGGCAATCTATTTGAGGCTGGTGAAAAAGTACCATCCAGACCGCGAGACAGACGAAGCCGCCAGGATCCGGAAAACGGAACTCATCCAGCAAATTACCAGCGTTTATGAAGAAAGCGATTTTCTGACCTTGTTGAAATTACAGATCGAGCTGCTGGAGGAAGAAGAAATGGATGCGAAAACCTTGGCTGAGGATATGCTCAAACGATATACCAGAATTCTGCAAAAACAGCTTGATGAAATACAGCAGGAAGTCAGCTACCTGAAATTCACCAACAAATGGTTATTTGAAAATTTCTTTGGTTTCGACGGAAAGTTCAACGAGCGCAGGTTCAAGCGTTTCAGGAAGATGGTGCGGGAAGAAATAGAACGCACTCAAAGAGACCTTAACGACTCAAAGCAGCGCAGAGAGGGGTGGTTCAGAGATTGGATTAAGGGCATCAAGGCTTATCAGCAGGAGACGGCAGATTAAGGTTATCCTCTCGCATATCGATTTTCAATTGCTGCAGCTTCTTTCACTTCTCGGCTGCCTGGCAAAACTTTTTCCGGTGAGGAATGTTCGGTTGCAAAGAACATTGAAACTACCATTGTCCATTTTCATACCTATTAATTTATGTGGATCGTTTTTGCCCTGTTGGCGGCATTGGCCGCCGGTGCCGCCGTGGTACTTTCTAAAGCGGGCATCAAAGATATGGATTCGTCCCTGGCGTTCGCCGTGCAATCCGTACTTATATTGTTGATTTCCTGGTCGGTCGTGTTTTGGCAGAAACAGAGTTCAGCCCTGATCAGCATTGATAAGCGCACCTGGTTTTTCCTGATTGGGGCAGGGATTGCCACCACGCTTTCATCCTTGCTCTCTTTCAAAGCACTCAAAATGGGCGACGCCTCGCTGGTGAGTTCGCTGGAAAGGCTATCACTGGTATTTGCCGTGGGTTTCGCTGTTTTCTTTCTCAAAGAAAAACTCAACTGGCAGGTCGTGGTGGGAATAGTGCTGATGATCGGAGGTGCGATCCTTATCAGCTTCTCACAATCTTCGGCCGAGTAGAGGACTTTTTATTTTTTTTCGATCTCATAGATTACCAGGTCGGTTGGGGCCGGAACAGGGTCGGGGCGTGGACGATCCTGATTGACGGGAAGGGTTTGCCAGCGCATTATGTATTGTCCGGTGTTGTCCGTCTTGGTTCTGGCCTCCATGTCTTTGTTCAAAACGATTTGCGGTAATCTTGCTCCCACTGGTTGAGTGTCTTCCTTCACTTCTTTTTCAGTCTGCAAGGTTTCGTGGTTAAGGAGCCAGGTACCTTTTCCAAATTTCTCATGGTCGTAACTCACTGCCAGCCGGCCATCGGCAGTTGGTTTTGCATTGGAAATATGAATTGACTTTTTTATCGAACCCCGCTCATCCAGTGCCCAGGTGAAATCAGGCCAGTGGCTGATCTGCTGCGTGTGCCAGTTGCCTGCCTGCTCACCATCTTTCTCCCAGCGGGCCACAAAAATCTGGCTTATGCCCTGCGGGTCGTACTGGTGATAAACGATGCAGGGTTTTTTATCCTGATCCCAACCGACATTATAGGCCATGTTGGTCAGGCCGTTCCATGGGCCGATGGGGACGACGATCGGGCTCCTGTTGCGCCATTGAATCGGTAGTTCGATGGGTTGGCCCTGGACGGTTTCCCAGCTTAATAGATCGCGACTACGGACAAGCGAGATATTGTGACAGGTATTGGCAGTGGGAGTCTGACGCCACATCCAGACGATGTAGAAGTAGTCATCCGGCCCCAGAGTGGGGAGGCTCATATAGGCACTGGCTTCCTCTTCGCCGTCAAAGAAGGGGGTATCAAACAGGGGCTGCCAGGTCTTGCTGGCGGGGTCGTACCGGTTGTAAAGTGTAGTGCCGTTTCCGCTTCCGCCATCGCGATACTGAAAATAGAGGTCGCCTGACTTGTTTTTGAGGAATATCGGGTAGGTTACCCGCTCCTCGCGTTTCCCTGTCATTGGCAATTTTATAAATTGGTCGATGTTTTCAGGCTGCTCCGAGCGAAAGTAAATCAGCGGCACCGCGTGCATGTTTCCCGACACATGCAGGTACCCATCGCGGTCTACTGCCATCTCGATATAGTTGTGGCTATCCCAACCGACTTTGGTGGGCAGTACGGTTTTCTTCCATTGTCTGGAGCCAAGCGGGCGTTGGGCGATCACCATATTTTGTCCTTCGTCGTAATAGCCGACGTACTGAAACTTATCGGTCGTCAGTAAATCGAAGCCTACCGAGTGGCCCGACCATACTTTGGCAACCGGAATAATTTCAAAACCTTCGGCATTGGGCCGTTTTTGGCAAAAACCAAACCGGACAAAAAACAGGAGTAGTATCGGAAGAATAAAGGCTCTTTTCATTCCGTAAGAAGAGGAACGGCGAGCCTATCTAATTGCCTGGAAAATGATTTTTGCGAAACATGATTTTGCTCATTAAGGTTGGGATAGAAATTGCGCTGTTTTGCAGGCAAGAAATTCGCGCAACGATTTTGCATCCAAATTCACTTTATCTATGAAATATCCTTACGTAGAAGCATCCGAGGCAGTAAAGCTAATCCGCAGCAACGACCGCGTTTTTATCCACGCTGGTGCCGCTACGCCTACTTTATTACTTGAGGCACTGGCGCAGCGCGCCAATGAGTTGCGCAACGTTCAGACCATCCATTTGCATCTCGAAGGCCCGATGCCCCTGGTCGATCCCGGTCACGAACAATCTTTCCATCCCAACGCATTGTTCATCGGGGCCAATCTGAGGGAGGCCGTAGCATCGGGCCGGGCCAGTTATCTGCCCATTTTTCTGAGCGAAGCGCCGCTGTTGTTCCGCAATAATATCTGGCCGCTTGATGTGGCCCTTGTGCAGGTTTCGCCGCCAGACGCACACGGCTTCTGCTCGTTGGGCGTATCGGTGGACGTGGCTAGGGCTGCTGTCGATACCGCCCGCAAGGTGATTGCCCTGGTCAATCCCCACATGCCACGCACCCACGGCGACGGTCAGGTACACGTGAGCCGCTTCACCACCCTTTGCTACCACGAGTCGCCCATTTACACCCACGAGCCATCAGAGCCATCGGCAACGGAGATGGCTATCGGCCGTCACGTGTCCGGGCTTGTGGAGGACGGGGCCACATTGCAGGTAGGCATCGGCGGTATTCCGAACGCCACCTTGCGCTATCTCAACAACCACAAGAACCTGGGACTGCATACGGAAATGTTCTCCGACGGCATCATTGAACTGGTCGAATCAGGAGTAATCACGGGCGTGGAAAAGAAAAAATACCGCGGCAAACTGGTGTCGAGCTTCGCGGTAGGTAGTCAGCGGCTCTACGATTTTATGCATGACAATCCCTTGCTTTCAATGCTGGAAGCTTCTTATACCAACGATACTGCCGTAATCCGCAGCAATCCCAAAGTGACGGCCATCAATAGCGCGATCGAGATAGACCTCACAGGACAAGTCTGTGCCGATTCGATCGGAACAAGGTTGTATTCCGGGGTAGGCGGACAAATGGATTTCATGCGGGGGGCATCTTTATCGAAAGGAGGGAAACCCATCATAGCGTTGCCCTCAGTGACTTCGCGCGGTGAATCCAAGATCGTACCCCTCTTGAAACCGGGTGCCGGGGTAGTCACCACCCGCGCCCATGTTCACTACATCGTGACGGAGTACGGCGTAGCCAACCTTTACGGGAAAACGCTGAAGCAAAGCGCCCAGGCTCTCATCGCTATTGCGCATCCTGATCACCAGGAAGCGCTGGAGCGCGCTGCTTTTGAGCGGTTCAAGGCGTAGGAGCATTCCAGAGCAAGCAAGAAATCAGAAAGGATTATTGCTATCAGCTCCAATAGCGGGGGCAGAAATTGTTTAAAATATCAAAGGTCCAATTTTCTGCTTCCCTTTTTTCGGCCTATATTTCGTCAAAGACCACTTTCTGAATTCCCTGTCAAAAAAAAACGTCTGCCGATTATTATGAAATTTCTTTCTCTCGGATTACTACTTTTTATTTCATCTTTCACCGCCGCACTCTCCCAAAATACGCATTACTTTTCCGAAGGATTAGCCGCCGGGGGCCTGCACCAGTACGGGCGCGAGGCGATTTACAAAGACCTGTTGGCGTACGATTTGAATAACGGCACCCTCGCAACGCCCGGCCAGAATGACATCCTCTCCAACCTTTCGGGAGAAAAAGTGACCTGGGAAGCAATCAAGGCCGATAGCCTGCATCGTTTCAGAAGCCGTGAGTTGGCCAATGGCTACCTCTATTTCACTTACAATTCAAAAAAGAAGCAAACGGCTTTGCTCAATGTGACGGGCAACGACATGGTCTATGTGAACGGATCGCCCCACGGCGGCGATATCTACCGTTACGGCTGGATGGATATTCCTGTAGAACTGAAAAAGGGCAAAAACGAGTTTTACGTTCGCGTAGGGCGCTTCGGAAGGTACGGCGGGATTGTCGCCAAGCTGGATTTTCCCACGAAAAACGTATATCTCAACCCCGCCGATGTGACGATGCCACATGTGGTGCCGGGACTGAAAAATGATTCGCTCTGGGTGGGGATAGTCGTTGCCAACATCACCAACCAGCCGCTATCCGCCCTGACCTTGTCTTCTGAGGTACTTGGACGTAAAATGACGGTTTCAGTACCGGAAATTCCGGCGCTGGGCATGCGGAAGGTCGGGGCTTTGATCGATGGTAGCAAAGCCGGAACGATTGGCAAGCAGTCGGTCAGTCTGGTACTGGCCCAAAACGGAAAGACGATTGATACGAAATCGGTAGAACTCGAAACCATCGCCCCCGGCAAGCATTACAGCCGCACTTTCGTCAGCGAGATGGACGGCAGCGTGCAGTACTATTCCGTGGCTCCTCAGCTTGACCCCAAGCCCGGCGTCGCGCCAGCGCTTTTCTTTTCTGTACACGGGGCCGAAGTACCTGCCATCAATCAGGCGCGGGCTTACAAATCCAAAGACTGGGGCGTGCTGGTGGCTCCGACGAATCGTCGTCCCCGGGGGTTCAACTGGGAAGACTGGGGCCGCCTGGACGCGCTCGAAGTGCTGGGAATTGCCAAACAAACATTTGCGCCCGATCCCGAAAAGATATACCTGACCGGGCACTCGATGGGCGGCCACGGTACCTGGTTTCTGGGGGCAACCTATCCCGGCAACTGGGCTGCCATTGCGCCCTGCGCGGGGTATCCGACCTTGTCTTCCTACGGCTCCCATGACGGTATGATTCCGGACAGCGCAGGCTCGCCAATGGAAGCCATGCTGTTGCGGGCCAGTAACCCGAGCAACGTACTGGCCCTGGCCAAAAACTACAAGGCATTGGGTGTTTACATCAACCACGGCGATGCCGACCGAACGGTGTCTGTAGAGTACGCCCGACAGATGAAAAACCTGTTGGCCACATTTCACCCGGATTTTAGCTATTACGAATATCCCGGCGGCAGCCACTGGTACGGCGACATCAGTGTGGATTGGCCCCCTATCTTTGATTTTTTTAGCTGGCACACCCTTGCCCGGGATACGGCAGTGGCCTACTTGGACTTCACCACCGGCAATCCTGGTATTTCCGGCCGCATGAAATGGGCTACCATCCACCAGCAGCAGGAACCTTTGCTATTCAGTACTATTCAGCTGGACCTGGATAAGGAAAAAAAGCGGGTTTCTGGCACCACGCAGAACGTCGCTGCGATGTCGCTGGATCTGGAGGCCTTTGAAGCGGGGACAGAAATACAGATCGATCTGGACAGCCTCAGCGCACTCCCTTACACGGTAAAGAGTCAGAACGAAACGATCTTTTTAGAGAAAGGTGACCAATGGAAAATATCATCAGCTCCCAATGCCCGCGAAAAGGGCATCCATCGGTCCGGTACTTTCAAGGAGCCATTCAATCACCGTATGGTATTCGTATATGGCACGCAGGGCAGTGCCCAGGAAAGCGCCTGGGCAGCAGATAAGGCAAAGTTCGATGCGGAATCGTGGTACTACCGGGGCAATGGTGCGATAGACCTGATCAAAGACACTGACTTTGATCCCAAAAAGTACCCTGACCAAGGCGTAGTACTGTATGGAAACGCCGATACCAACTCGGCTTGGCCGGAGCTGCTGTCCGGCTGCCCAATCAAAGTGACCAATGGTGGAATCAGCGCCGGGAACAACACTTTTACGGGCACTGATCTGGCGGCTTATTTTATGTGGCCACGCCAGGATAGCGAGACGGCGTCAATAGCCGTGGTCAGCGGCACGGGACTCAAGGGTTTGAGTGCCTCCAATGCCAACCAGTATTTCAGTGGCGGCAGCGGCTTTCCCGATTTCATGATATTTTCCAACGACATGCTGCGGGATGGTGTGTCAGGAGTGAAAATGGCCGGATTTTATGGCAATGACTGGTCATTGCAGAAGGCGGGCATGGTAGTGGCAGAATAAAAAAAGTACCCTTAGTCTGTGCTTGCAGACTAAGGGTACTTTGTAAACTACATCCGTGGGATGACTACTGCGGCATGCGTCCCATCCAGCTTTCCCGAAGCTGCAGTTGCTGCGGAGTAGGGGCGCCCTTAGGCATGAAGGTGGGGTAGGTAACCGTGGCTTCCCGTAAATCGGCGGTGAGTTTTACCTCGTTGATCGAGTTGTCCGGCATCTTGCGCTTTACGGTGAAAGACACCTCGTCTCCAAGCTTGAAGTTTTCGTCGTAGTCCTGCAGCACGGTCGAATAGGTATCTGCGTCGAAAGGCTGATCGTTAAGCAGCACGATTTGGTCCATTTGCTCAACGCCCAGCCGCTGGCCGAGGTCAGTGGCCTGATCGGTGCTGGAGATCAAGATGCTTCGGGTGCCGGGCACCAGGGCAAAGCTCACACCAAAAGCCTTCTCCACTTCCTTTTTCTGGCCTTCTGGGTCATAATCTATACCGATGGCCGAGAACAGTTCTTTCAGCGGAAGCGGTTCGCCGCCTTCCACGTAACGACGGAAAAAGTCACGCATTTCAGGAAATGTCAGCTCGGTAATTTTGTCAAACAATTCTTCGTCTTTGAATGACTTGTCCTTGCCGTAGGTCTTGGCCAGGTCGCGCAGCAAATCCTGGGTGCCGTACTTGCCGCCGGACAGCTGGCGGAGTTTCAAATCCAGACTTAACCCGATCAATGCTCCCTTTTCATACACATTGGAATACTCGTCCTTATATTTCTCAAGCACGTCGCTCGACATGGCCGTGAAGGAAAGTGTGTCGGTGTAGCGCGTCCGGGAGTTCTCCACCTTGTCGGCCTGTCTGTCCAGGTAGGTAGTCAAGTCAATGATACCGGCCCGCAACTGTGCATGGTGGGCGGCGTATTCCGTCAGTCCTTCGTACAGCCACAGGTGCCTCGACATTTTCGGATCGATGAAGTCGAAGTCGCCGATCTCTTCGCTGTGAATGTTCAGGGGGGTCAGGATGTGAAAAAATTCGTGGGCGGCGATATCCTTGATGGACTTGGACAACTGCGCTTCTGAAAACGTCTCGGGTAGATAATAGAAGGAAGATTGCGAATGCTCCAGCGCTCCGTATCGCGTCAGGTTTTTGTCATCGGACATGTAAATGATGAAAGCATACTTGTCGATCGGCAGCGTACCGCCCATATAGTCTTTTTGCGCCTCCAGCGTGGGCTTGATATCCGCCGCCAGATCTTTGGTAGCAAACTTGTCGTTGGGTGAAAACACCGACACCAGAATGTCCGCATTCCCCACTTTCAGCCAAACGGTGTCGGGCCGGTTGTACATCATGGGGGAGTCTGCCAGCTCATGATAGTCTTTCGTAACAAACAAATCCTGATTTCCTCCTTTGTTTTGGTTGATCAGCGGGGTGGAGCCATAAAAACCAGCGGGTTTGGTGATGTTCACCCGGTAGGGCAGCCGGTCCATGCCCTGGAAATATCCGAACAAACCGAAGGTATTCAGCACAAACACCTTGTCTTCATCAATGTTGGTACCGCTGGGTTCAAAAACATCCTCCTCAATTTCGGGCGTGTCCCAGGTGTCGTCGATCTGGTACGAAAGCCGGGACAGTTTCCTGGGCTTTGAAATTTTCCAGCTGTTCTTGTCGATCTTCTCCACTTTCAACTCCCGTCCTTTCTTGTCGAAAGCCTTGAAGTTGGTGGCATAAGAACCGTAGTTGTTTATCGAATAAGTACCCGGTACGATCTTGGGCAGATGATAAAGAATGGACTTACCCCGAACCGATGGCGTTTCCAGTTCGACGGTCAGTTTGTCGTCCAGGGGTTTGGTCAGGTCAACGGAGAAATTATATTCTTTTTGGGCAAATCCCGTCAAGCTGGCTACCAGCAGTGTCAGGAATAAATACTGCGCTTTCTTCATTATTAAAAAATGGGGTTGGTTAGATACGCGTTTCAGTTCTCCTATCGGAACTAAAAACGCAAAGTAAACAGAAAGGTATTGTGTTTGGGTTCTGGTAGTTGATAAAGAATCCATTTATGAATGGATATTCACAGGCGTTTACCGTGCGGGCAGCATGTTTCGGATGGCCGTAATCTTCCACCCACCCTTCGCATTCACCACCACGAAGGTGCTCCACATTTCCCGTCTGGTACCATCGGGATTCTGGATAACGTAACGGGCGTCGGCAATGGCACTTTTTGTCCCGATGAAGCGCAATTTCTCAACGGTAAGAGTACGCGTGCCGGGATTGCTTCCGGTGCTGCGAACCATTCCTGCCATCGAGCCTTCGATGCCCTCCCGCCATTCACCGGTCGAAACGAGTTGGTCCACATCAGCGCTCAGAATGCTTCTCAGCAGGGTAGTGTCCTGATTCTCTCTGGCCCGGGAGTAATCGTCTATCAGCTCATGGATGGCCTGGCCCTGCTTCGTTCCTTTGCCGGAACTCTGTCCAATGGCATCTGGCAGCGAGAAGCCAGCGATGAGGCAAGTGAGGATTAGAATTTTCATGGGATGGGGTTCAGTGGATGAGCAATGGATTAGCCTTTGATTGGCGCAGACGCCCAGCTATGGCCATCTTTGGCGATGAGTGCATCGGCTTCTGCTGGCCCCCAACTACCCGACTCGTAATTGGGAAAACCGGCTGCCGGCGTATTGTCCCAGGCATCAACGATGGGCATAAGTGCCCGCCAGGCGGCCTCCACCTGGTCTGCCCGCATAAAGAGCGTGGAGTCCCCTTCCATGATATCGAGCAGTAGGGTTTCGTAGGCTTCGGGAGTATCGGCCTCGTCGAATTCGTCGTAGTTGAAATGCATGTTAACCGGTGAAAGCAGCATTTCCGGCCCCGGCCGCTTGGCCTGAAACTCGATACGGATGCCGACACAGGGATGTATCTCAATGATCAGTCGGTTGGGTTGCCAGTTGGCAGCTGCCTGGGCGGGAAACGATTGGTGTGGTACTTGCTTAAACTGAATGGTGATTACCGACTTTTTTTCGCTCATTCGCTTGCCTGTCCGCAGGTAGAAGGGCACACCGTTCCAACGCCAGTTGTCTACGAATAGCTTCAAAGCAGCGTAAGTGTTTTGGGACGATTCTTTCGGTACATCTTCTTCGTGCCGATAGCTGTCTACTTTTTGGCCTTCAATCCAGCCTGTGCCATATTGTCCGCGCACCGCATACTCGCTTATTTCTTCGGGGCTTATTTTCCGCAGCGCGTTCACTACGTCCACGCGTCGGTTGCGCACCTCGTCGGCTTCGTAGGATACGGGCGGCTCCATCGCTACCAGACATAGCAGCTGAAAGAGATGATTCTGCACCATGTCGCGCAGGGCGCCCGCAGTGTCATAGTAACTACCCCGACCTTCCATGCCCAGCTGCTCCGATACCGAAATCTGGACATTGTCGATGTAATTGCGGTTCCAGGTAGGTTCAAAAAGGGCATTGGCAAAGCGGAAAGCCAGGATATTCTGGACTGTTTCCTTACCGAGGTAGTGATCGATACGGTAGATTTGCGATTCTTCAAAAATGGATTGTAGCAAGACATTCAGCTCCCGCGCGCTATCCAGATCACGTCCGAAAGGCTTCTCGACCACGATGCGCGTCGTAGCCAGGAAGTCCGTGAGCTTACTTTTGGCAATATTCTGGGCGATGACCGGGAAAAAGTCGGGCGACACCGCCAGGTAGTGGACGACACACGGTTCCTGCTCCCAGTCCTCCTTATGTTTAGCGATCCGGTCTGCAAACTTGTCGAACGATTTGGCATCCTTCACATTGGCAACCTGATAAAAAATGTGCGACGCAAACTCCTGCCAAACTTTTTTATCTGCTTTTCCCTTCCGGGAAAACCGATTCACGCCTTCCAGTAAGTTGCCCCTGAACTGCTCGTCGGTCAGCTCAGTACGCCCCGTTCCGATCACGGCAAACTGATCCGGTAGCCAGCCATCCAGGTACAGGTTATAAAGTGCCGGAGTGATTTTGCGAGCATTGAGATCACCCGTGCCGCCAAAAATGACAAAGACGGTGGGATTGGGAATTATTTTTTTCGACATAAGTAGTTTTCAGATACAGGGTGGATACTCCGAGTGCTGTTTTTTTAATTAAAAATCGCCGTGTACTCAGCGGCTGTCAACCGAATAAATCACTTGACAGATAGCGGTCGCCCCGGTCGCAGACGATCGTCACGATAGTGCCTGATTCCAGCTCCTGTGCCAACTGCACGGCGGCCCAGGCAGCTCCGCCACTGCTCATTCCGGCAAATACACCTTCTTCCCGCGCCAGGCGGCGCGTCATCGCAGTAGCATTTTCCACCGAAATTTCGATCACACGATCCACACGCCCGGGTTCGAATATCTTGGGCAGGTACTCCTGCGGCCACTTGCGGATGCCGGGAATGCTTGCGCCGTCAGTCGGCTGGCAGCCCACAATCTGCACGTCGGGGTTCTGCTCTTTAAGGTAGCGCGAAGTACCCATAATGGTGCCCGTAGTGCCCATCGACGACACGAAGTGTGTTACCTGCTGCTGCGTATCGTTCCAGATTTCCGGGCCCGTGCTGCGGTAGTGCGCCTTCCAGTTGTCGGGGTTGGCAAACTGATTGAGCATAAAATAGCCCGGCTCCAGCGACTTGGCATCAGCGTAGTCGCGGGCACTTTCGATCCCGTCGGTGAGGGTTACCTTGGCCCCAAAAGCTTCCATGGTCAATATCCGTTCGCGGGTAGAGTTCTCGGGCATCACCAGTTCAATGTCGATGCCGTAGATGCTGGCAATCATAGCCAGTGCAATGCCGGTGTTGCCGCTTGTGGCTTCGATCAGACGCGTGTTCTTGTTAATTTCTCCCCGGTCCAGCGCCCCTTTGATCATGCTGAATGCAGCCCGGTCCTTTACACTGCTGCCAGGGTTGTTTCCTTCCAGCTTACCATAAAGTGTGACATTGGGATTTGGATTGATGCGCTTGAGTTCAACGAGCGGCGTATTACCGACGAGGTCGAGGATGGAGGACATTTCGTTGTGGATTTGATAGATGCGTTGATTTTTTTATTGCTGATTTGTGGAGCATGACTCTTAATGTACCCCTCTATTATGCAGTTCCGGCTATGTTGCTTTTCGCTTTCTCTCAGGGAAGCCATTCTCCCCTTCTTACTATTCTTTTCCTTTCAGCCTGTCGGCAAAGCCATCCCAACCCTGCTTTAGATTCAAGTCGTATTGATTGAACGGAATTTCGATGCCTTCTTCGCGAAACTTTTCGAAAATCACAAAGCGAATCTCACTCTTGATTTGTTCGATGCGCCACGCGCTGTATGTCCAGAACAGTAATTGATATATAACGCCTGAATTGCCAAAGTCGTTGATTCGGACCAAAGGGGCTGGATTTTTAGCTATTTCTGAATGTTCCTTCACGGTACCCAGCAGGACGGCTTCCACGTGCCGGGGGTCGTTGCGGTAAGCTACACCCACCGTAATGATGAAGCGCGTGAGGGAGCGGTTGTGAGACCAGTTGATGATATTATTGTTGATAAACTTCGAGTTCGGCACGATGATGCCTATGGCGTCGCGGGTTTCGACCTTCGAGGTCCGTAAGCCCACCTCCGCTACACGTCCGACCAGGCCGTTGTCTAGCTCTACAATGTCTCCTATGTTGATACTTCCTTCGAAGAGCAGGATCAGGCCCGATACCAGATCGTTGAACGTCTGCTGTAAGCCCAGGCCAATACCCACCAAAAGTGCCGCCGAGCCTGCCAAAAGTGGCGTCAAGGATACATCCGCGATTCCCAAGGAAAGGTAGATGACTATGACGTAGATGAAGTACTTGATGAGCTGGATCACCGCTTCCTGCCGTCCCTTATCCACTTGCTTGCGACGAAAGAAACCACGCCGCAACAAATTGGAAATACCCCATATCAGCAGCCGGGCTACGGTTAAAAGGAGGACGATAAGGAGTACGTCGAATACGGTTATTTTGTAGCTCTGGATTTTCAATATCTCGAAATCCAAGAACTGTCGTATCTCGCGAGGCAACCCCCGGCTGAGCTTCTCAGCTCCCTGTTCAATGCCGGGTTTGGCCTGAAGCAGTATCGCGATTAGTAGTCCAAGCATTTAGTTATTCGCCGATTGTTGGTGGGCTATGTGTCAGTATCCGGTCACTCATCACATAAAAATTCAAACCCTATTCATTCCCACGTAATGGAGAATAAATAGGGTGAAAAATAAGCAAATAATTCCGGATTAAGGCGTTGAGGTGAAAAAGGACAGCGTTCCGAAGAGGTAGCTTTGCAGTGAAGAGCCGTGGTCGCCCCCAGGTATGGCAATCAGATCCACATTGGTGGCGCCCCGCTTGCGCATGGCATCGAAGGCGTTTTTGGAATTAAAAAAGAAGACCAGTTGGTCCGCGTCTCCATGATAAAGCTGAGTGGGCGTTTTGGGTTTCCAGTCGTACACATTGTTATTGGCCACAGCGTCGAGAAAACCTTTATCGGTGCCGTCGTTGACACCCTTGATGAAAGCATCGGTAAAAATGGTGTTGAAAGAAACGTTGATGTTGGCATCAAGGCCGCTTTTGTCAATTTGGGTCGCGTATGGCTCCTTAAAGTAGGCTGACTTAGGACGGTTCAGACCGTAAAGACGGTCGTAGGTCAGTGTCACCCAGAGATAAGAACGGTTGTAGCCCGCAATGCCATGGGTTTTGGTATTGATCAGGTACTTCATAAAAGCCGTTTTGTCGTAAGCACCGGCTCCCAGGCTCGACGCCCGCAGGTCGAATTCGGACGAAGCTTCTTCCTCAATCGCCTTCTGTAATGACATGGAGGCAAAGCCGCCCTCCGAATAGCCCGCGATGTAAAGCTTGTTATTCCATTTCACCGCATTCTGACCTTTCAAAAACTCCTTGGAAGCCCGCAGCATGTCCAGTGACGCCGATGCCAGGCTGGCGCGGTGTTCGTAAGGGTGAGGCAGATCTTTGGAAGCACCATAGCCGATATAATCAGGAGCCGAAATAATATAACCCAGCGAACTGAACAGGGAATTGAGCGAAGCGTCCGCTCCGTCTTTGAAGTTGGACGGGGCCTGGTCGTCGCTGGTGATGGTGCCATGCTGCACGCTGACCATCGGTACCGCATCGGCAGTAACGGGCAGTATTAGAGCCCCGGATGCAGTGATTTCCTGGCCGTCGGTGTTTGTAGTTTTGTAGGTAATCCGGTAGCCTTTGATACCGTTTTTCAGAATGCCGGAAATAAGGGGGCCGAATCCCGCCAGTTGCTGGGCGATCTGATCTTTTGAAAGTTCTGTGCCGACGCTGCTTCCGACCAGATACTGATTTTGCGGCTCGGCGGGTGGGTCGGTACGGTCGCAGGATGAAAGAAAAAGAAAGCCAAAGGCCAGCAAAACCCACGCCTGGCGCAACGGCAGCAAATCAAAACGTTTTTTCATTTGGATTGAAAGTAGTGGTTCGTGTACGAAATTGATAACGTAACAAACCGCGCTTTCGTTGCGCCAGGCTCTGTTCAGACTTCCTGGCCGGCATACCAGCGAAGAATTCGTGCCGAGGCTTCCGGCCTTTCAATCATGCCCAGGTGTCCGGCATCGGCCAGCACGAAAGGATATATCTTTTTGGGAAACCTCGCCTGTTCCATCACTTTCTCGAAGGGAACAACCTGGTCGTCCATGCCAACGATAAAAACAATGGGAAAAGGCAGGGCAGCCAGTACGTGAGTGCGATCGGGACGGTCGCGCATGGCCTCCATTCCCACGGCCAGTGCCTCGGCAGGTAATTTGCCGTAGCGCTGCAGGTAGTTCTGAACCTCGGTGGGATGATCCTGCTTGTAACGTTCACCAAACAGATTTGGAGCGGTGCGCCGAATAAAGGTGTCGGCGCCCTCGCTGCGCAGTAGTTGGGCCATTTGGCTGCGTTGCTGTTGCTTGGCGTCGTCATCCGCCAGGGCCGACGAATGGAAAAGCCCGAAGCCTTCCAGCATATCAGGGTACTTTTCGGCAAAGGCCAGGCTGATATACCCACCCATGGAATGTCCGATGAGGGTGAATTTTTCGATCTGCGAAGCAGTGAGCAGCCGATGCAGCTCGTCGGCGTAGGCCTCCATCGTGTGGCAGCCGGTCAATAATGATACGTTGGGTCGCACGACTGTAAAGTCGTCATCGAGCAGTGGAACGACTTCGTCCCAAAGCGCTTCGTCCATGCCATGGCCGTGAAGAAGAACTAAGGTTTTACGTTTCATGGATTTGTGTTCTATAGTGGAGAATAACAGGGCAGGAGCCATAAGCCGCCCCTTTCTGTTGAAGGAGAAAACTCACGCAGTCATAGCCTTATCCCGATCACTACCCCATGATCATGCGCTTGCTTCTTCCCGCAATGCCCTTCTCAGGATTTTACCGACATTGGTTTTTGGTAGTTCATCGCGGAATTCTATTTGCCTGGGGCATTTGTAAGCTGTCAGGTTTTCGCGGCAGTAGGCTTGTACCTGAGCTTCGGTCAGATCAGGGTCTTTTTTAACAACATAAATCTTGACAGACTCGCCGGAACGCTCGTGGGGTTCGCCCACACACGCTACTTCCAGTACGCCGGGGCACTGCGCCACCACGTCCTCTATTTCGTTGGGATATACGTTAAAGCCGGACACCAGGATCATATCTTTTTTGCGATCCACGATCTTGAAATAGCCGTCGGCACTGCGCACACCGATGTCGCCCGTCTTGAACCATCGTCCGCTTTCGTCCTCAAAAAAGACTTTCGCAGTTTCCTCAGGACGATTGTAATACCCTGGCATTACCTGCGGTCCCTGGGCACAGATTTCGCCGGGTTCATCGTCGCCTGCCCACTGGCCGTTGTCATTCATAATCCTGATCTGAGTGCTGGGCCAGGGAATTCCGATAGTGCCGATACGATTTTCGCCTACCAAGGGGTTGGAGGTCAGAACGGGAGAGGTTTCGGACAGCCCGTAGCCCTCGGCGGGCAGACAGCCCGTTTCCTTGTGCCAGCGTTCGGCCACGACCTTCTGCAAGGCCATGCCACCGGCAGAAGTGACCCTCAATTTGCTGAAATCCACTTCGCCGAAGCGGGAATGATTGAGCAAGCCGTTGTAAAGCGTGTTTAGTCCTGTGAAAATCGTGACCTGATATTTTTTCAAATCATCGATAAAGGAGTTCATGTCGCGCGGGTTGGTAATGAGCAGGTTCATGGCACCGCTTTTCAGAGCAGTCAGGGCATTGACAGTCAGGGCATATACATGATATAGGGGTAGGGCTGCCACGATGATTTGGTTAGCCGAATCGCCCAGTAAAGGTTTGAGCCATTCCGTATTGGCCTCTACATTGGAGATTAGGTTTCGGTGAGTGAGCATGGCACCTTTGGACACGCCTGTAGTACCACCTGTGTACTGTATAAATGCCAGATCCTGATTCTTGACCTCAGGCACCTTATAAGCAGCCGAAGCCCCGGTCGACAGGGCTTTGTTGAAGTCTACCGCCCCGGACAGCTCGTACGAAGGCACCATCTTCTTGACGTACTTCACCACCATATTGACAATCAACTTTTTGGGAAAGCCCAGCAAGTCGCCGATTTGCGTAACGATGACATGTTGTATGTCCGTTTCAGCAATGATTTTTTCAAGATTGGAGGCAAAATTTGCCAAAATCACAATGGCTTTTGCACCGGAATCGGTAAACTGGTGCTTCATCTCACGTGGCGTGTAAAGCGGGTTCGTGTTTACAACTACCATCCCGGCCCGGATGATGCCATACATCGCCACCGGATATTGCAGGAGGTTGGGCATTTGGATAGCCACCCGGTCGCCCTTTTTCAGGCCGATGCTTTGTAGATAGGCTGCAAACTCACGGGACAGACGATCGACATCGCCAAACGTGAGTTCCTTGCTCATGTTCGAAAATGCGGGCTGTTTGGCGTATTTCTTGAAGCCCTCTTCCATCAGCTTGATCAGGGAAGGGTAGGCGTCCGGGTTTATTTCGTAAGGAACACCTTCGGGATAGGCGTGCAGCCAGGGGTATGTTTCTTCGGTTATCGTGGGCATAAGGGCGTTGATTTGTTGACGATTGTATTGAGTGGGTTTGGCATTCAATTTAAATAAATATTCAGATAATACCATTCCTTATCAGAAAAACGGTTTCAGGGCGGGTTTATATACATAATTGTCTTTCCACGGCTCACGAAAAAGAATACTTTTCCCCAATGCGCAGCACTCGGTATGGTGTGCCGTACCGGCGTGCCTCCTTCTCAAATAGCTCGGGCTCCTCGGTGTTGAACTCGAAAAGGTGAAAGTGATGGGGAATAACGCAGCCCGCGCCGATTTCTTTGCCGAGTTGGGCAGCTTCCTCCGCGCTGAGATTGCCCGCCACACGACGTTCGGGGCGATTGCCGTTGATTGGGAGCAAAGCCACATCGACGGCAAAAGGCATTAGTAGTTCATCAAGTCCCTTGAACCAGAGCGTATCGCCGCTGTGATAGATTCGGTAGCCGCCGAATTCTACCACGTAGCCCATGAACTTGCATTGCCCGAGGTCATCGCGTTCGACTTCATTGTGCGCCGCCGGAATGCCATAAAAGCGAAACTCGTCGACGTCTTTCACGAACGTGTCGTTCATCCCGATAGGGAAATCTACGTCACAGCCCAGTCGCCCGGCAATGAAAGTGCGATTGGCTTCGGGCACCACCACCCTGATGCCGGGGTTGGTACTTAGCATGGGGCCAAGTGTATCACCGTCAAGGTGGTCGGTATGGTTATGACTGCTCGTGACAATGTCGATAAAATCCAGCCTGCCCGGATCAATGGCCCGTTCGCTCATGCGCACGTGCGGCCTATCCGTCTCGGCGTATTTCTTTGTAAGCGAATCGGAGAGGTAGGGGTCGAAAAGCAAATGCCTGCCCCGCCACTGAAGCAGAAAACCACTCTGTCCCAGCCACCACAGCCGGAAGCCATTTTGCTCTCCGAAGGTGGCGCGGATGTCAGCCAGCAGGGTGTCGTCTTTTTGGAAAGCAGGAATCATTGTCAGGAATGACGAGTGGAAAAAATTAATTCATCACCGTGTGGGCAGCCCGGTCACAACTTATCTAACTCCCAACGCCAGACCAGCCCATCGTCGGGGTCATTGTAGTCGCCCACGCGGACGAAGCCGATCTTCTGCAAAAGCCTGGTCGAGTAGTTTTCATCAGGCATGGTGTGGGCGATGACTTTTTTTACTTCAGCGTGGCTGAAAGCATGGGTCACCAATCCTTGCGCGGCCTCGGTGGCAATACCCATGTTCTGATGAGCGGGCCGAATCTCGTAGCCAATCTCTACGCGTCCTTCGGCATCAGGTTCGCCTTTATAGCCGCAGGAGCCCACCAGCATGTTATCGGGCCTGTACACGATCAGGTGCACCCACCAATCGCGCAACGGCGGGTGGGCTTTCCACCGCAGATAAGCCGGCGCAAAAGTATCGCGGTATTGCGACCACTTTTTTGGTACGTTGGCCCCTATGGCCTGAGAGAGTACGCCCCCGCCCATTTTCATGGCGTCAAACAGTGTATCGTCGCAGGGTAATATCTTTAGGCGTGGAGTTTCAATCATTCTTTGGCATTATTTGGTTTAACATTATAAATAACACAGATAGGCCTCTGATCTCCGCTTAAAAAATCAAATGTATTTTTGTACAGGCTGTTATCTGTCATACACCGCAACACAGAACCATATCAAAATTATGCTGGAAAAAAATACGTACGACCTTCATCATAAAGAAGCAGATCATAAAAAGAAAATACTGCTCATAGAAGACGACGACCGTGTCTGTTCTTTCATAAACAAAGGCCTGAGCGAAGAAGGGTTTGAGGTAAGTGTGGCAATGGACGGCAGTACCGGCTTCCAGATGTCAACTACCGCATCGTATAATCTGATCATTATGGATATCATGTTGCCCAACATCGGCGGGCTTGATCTTTGCAAAATGATCCGGAATCATGACTGCGAAGTACCCATATTGCTGCTGTCGGCCTTGGGCAGTACCGAAAATGTTGTGGTGGGCCTCAATACCGGAGCAGACGATTACCTGACCAAGCCGTTTAAGTTCATCGAATTGCTGGCCCGCATCAGGGCGTTGCTGCGTCGGAAGGACCCGGCAAAGTCGGAACAACCACACGATAAGAATCTACAGTTCGGCGATTTGATCCTGAACGACTACACCAAAGAAGTCGCCCGCGATGGACAGGAAATTGCCCTGACCTCGACTGAGTACCGTCTGCTGCACTTTTTCATGAACCACCCCCGGCGGGTATTGTCGAGGGTGGAAATTCTTGATGAAGTGTGGGGAGTCAACTTTGACATGAACACCAACGTGGTGGATGTTTATGTCAATTACCTGCGCAAAAAACTGGAAAAATCGAAGGCATCACGGCTCATTCATACGGTGATAGGAATGGGATACGTACTTAAGGAAAATCATGAAAACGGGATGTGATCCATGAAGATAAAGACCAAAATCATTCTGCTGATCAGCATTATCTCTCTGCTATTCGTGGTTCTGTATAGTGGGTTTATTTACTATGCCTCGGCAAACTACTCCTTTGAAGATTTTTATAAAAGACTAGAGATAAGGGCGGTTACGACCGCAAAAATCCAGCTGGAAAATGGCCAGGATCTGAATGCCATCAAAGAGGTGAAACAAGAGTATCTGGAAATCCTGCCCGAGGAAAAAATATATATTCTGCCGGTGCCATCGGAGGATTCGCTACAGGCTGAGGCAATCCGATTGAATATCCCAATCAGTGCACTTATTGAAATTAAGGAGCAAAAGGCGGCTTCTTTCAGGCAGCAAAACATCTTTTACTCCGGCATCCGGTACACGGCCGGCGCCACGGATTATATCGTGATCGTGTCGGCGGAAAACTACTACTACACCCATCATATCGCCTACTTGCGCAACCTCCTTGTTTCACTGCTGGTTTTTGCGGTAGTGCTGGTGATCATAATCTCGTTCTGGTTTTCCAAAAAACTTATCCAACCGTTGCAGGATATCACTACCAAAATGGAGGATATCAGTTCGGAAAACCTGCAGATGAGATTGCCCCTCTCCCGCAACGATGACGAACTGAGTACGCTATCCAACACATTTAACGGCATGCTCGACCGTCTGGAAGCAGCCTTTGAATCCCAGAAAAACTTTGTCAGCAATGCTTCACACGAACTCAATACGCCTCTGACATCCATTATCGGTGAGGCTGACGTAATTCTATCGAAGTCACGCACCGCCCAGGAATACAGGGAGGCTATGGTAGTTATTCTGGATGCTGCCGAGAAGTTGAGCAAAAAAACGAAAGCGTTGCTTTTTCTGGCTCAGACTGGCTACAACGGTAAGGTGGTAAAGTTTGACAAAGTCAGGATCGATCAACTGATCTGGGATGTGAAGGGAACGGTCGATAAGATTTATCCTGGCAATAAAGTTATCCTGGATTACAGCCTGTTACCGGAGAATCCCGAAAACCTTCAGATGCTGGGGAACGAGCAATTGCTTCACCTGGCGCTTTCCAACGTAATCATGAACGCGTGCAAGTATTCAAACGACGACATTGTGCAGGTGTCACTGGGGGCATCGGTATCTCAGATTATTATCGTGGTGAAAGACAGGGGGATTGGCATTCCGGATACTGAAATCAAATACATCTACGATCCATACTTCCGGGCGAGTAATACCAACGCCTTCGAGGGCTATGGCATCGGCCTGCCCCTGAGCCGAAACGTGGTCAAAATGCACCGTGGGGAACTGCTGGTGACCTCGGTACTCAACGAAGGCGTGACAGTCGAGATAAGGCTTCCCATTAATAATTAGCCGGTTTCTCACTGTTCTAATTTGTTTCTAATCTTCCTCTTAGCGGATTCTAATACGGCTCTTAGAACATTCTAATTCTGCTCTTAGGCGGCTCTAATGTACCGGCGGTAGCTTTGTCATAAAGAAATTTAAACTGATAAAGCAACCTATGAAAACGATTCTTATTCCGACTGATTTTACGATTGAGTCTCTCAACACATTGAAGGAAGCGATCAAGCTTCAAAGCGAAAAGGTCAACGTCGTCCTCGTCTATTTTGCAGGTACCCCCGACTCGATAACGGAGATGCTTTTTTTCTCAAAAGAAAATTACCTCTCTTCATTTCAGAGTGAACGGTTTCAGGAAGCGTGCCAGATTCTGCTCAATACCTATGCCTCCAAGGTCAACTCGTTTCGGATTGAGCTATTCAGCGGGTTTTGGCAGCGTGTGTTCACTAGTTTTTTGGAAATCAATGAGGTTGATGAGGTTTTTATTCCTAAAAACTATTCGATGAAGCTGAAAAATCCGCGCAGTTTTGATCCGCTTCCCTATTTCAGGAAATGCGCACTTCCGAAGAGGAGTATTCCATGGGATTCAAATGTGAATGTGCCCGAAAAAGACCGGGTTGCTGAACTCTTCTTACAGATATCCCATGCTTAAAGTCCGAAAAAAAACTCATCCGGGCTTCGCCTATGGAGGCTTTCTGGCAGGATTCCTATGCCTGTTCCTGGTTCTTATGACCAATGCTTCCAGCCCTGACCGTCTGATTCTGGGCAGGTGGGAAGAGGTAGACTGGCAATACGAAAAAGTAAATGCCCACTCGAATGGACAGACCCTGCCGGGTCAGGTAATCGAGGATGATGCGCGCCAGAGGATTGCCAGCGGGCTGATTATCCACAAAGCCGAAAAATGGCAATTCCTGCCGGACGGGACGTTGCGACTTTCGGATGGGTCTGCCATAAAAAACGCGGTACGGTGGTCGCTCAAGGGCCGGGGGCATGTACTGATGATGCAGTACGATCAAGCGCTGGAAGAGAGCTATACCATTGCTAAACTTACGGAAAGTGAAATGGTACTTCACTTCCATACTGATATCGAAGTGCGGGGAATCGCCAAAATTACGTTCAAAAAAATAAGATGATGTATGCTTAGGAAATTCAGCAACAGCCGAAGTCTGAAAGACAATATCCGGTTGGGAGTGCTCACCGCTTTTTCTGCAGGAATGGTCAACGTCGTCACGTTGATCATCTTCTTTGCTTTCGCCTCTAACGTCACGGGGCATTACGCCATCCTGGCCGAAGAAATTTCCAAGGGTGAGTGGTACCAGGTGGCAGTAGTGATGAGTTGGATACTGCTCTTTTTGATTGGCAGTTTTATTTCCAATTTTATCATAATCAACCTTAATCGCAGGAATGCCTACGTTGCGCACGCGCTGCCTCTGCTGCTGGAAATAGCCTGCCTGCTTACAGTGGGGATATACGGTGAGTACTCGTACCAGGGCACGCTTACCGAAACGGAAATTCTGGTGGCGTTTATGCTGTTTGCTATGGGGCTGCAGAATGGACTTACCGCTAGTATCTCCAACTTTTCGGTCAAGACCACGCACCTTACCGGCCTTACCACCGATCTGGGAATTCTCTTTTCAATGTTCACGCAGAGACAATACCGCACCAACGCCGTGCTGGTAGGAAAAGCCAAACTTCTGGTGGCCATTGCCGTATCGTACCTGACGGGAGGAGTTGTCGCCGGGCTGCTCTACAAACAGCTGGAATTCAAAGTGTATTATGTTGTCTCGCTGGTGATAGTGGTCGTTATTCTGTATGACTATTCAAAGTTACGGCTCTTGAGGCTTTTTGGCCGGCGCCATCGCAATCCCCTAAAACAAACTACCCAGCCTCTGGCCTCACCCGAGCACGAGCTGGCAGTACGGGACGTTGGAGAGTTGGTCTGAAAGTACCTGGGTAGTTGAAAGGCCGAATTCCAGAATCGCGTGGTAACCCCACATTTGCCCAGGCACTGTTCAGGGTACTTTACTTGGCACCAACCTTCTTGGCCCAGCCCTCGTACAAGTTCAGCATCTCTTTCATTTTTCCGGGCATGGCTGCCGCCAGGTCATTTAGTTCAGAGCGGTCTTTGGCAATGTTGTACAGCTCCCATTGATCGTCAATTTTTGACGATACCAGCTTCCAGTCACCCTGCCGTACCGCACGACAGCCAAAATGCTCCCAGGCAATAAAATCGTGCGGCTGCCGTGTTTTGTCTTTCAGAATAGGTACCAGGCTTTTGCCCTCTACCGGCTTGACTTTCCGCCCGTCGAAGGTAGCCGGATGCTGGACTCCGGCCACTTCCAGGCAGGTGGGCATGAGGTCCATGATGTGCCCTACCTGGTCGGTTTGAAAACCTTTCTTGACCAACTTGGGATAATGTACGATCAGAGGCGTGGAGATGCCGCCTTCGTGGGTGTACTGCTTGTAAAGCCTGAAAGGCGTATTGCCAAGGTTGGCCCATTCCATGCCATAGGCGTCGTACGACCATTTCTGGCCCGTCGGCGTTACGAGCGAACGCTTGTAAGCTTCTTCCTCGAGGTCGCGTTTGGCGCGGCCCGTCAGCACTTCGGCACAAGCACCGTTGTCTGACAAGAACATAATCAACGTGTTGTCCAGTTGTCCGGTCGCTTTCAGCTTTTCCACGATGCGACCGACACCCGCATCCAGTCGGGTAATCATTCCCGCGTAGGCCGCCATTTTCAGGTCCCAGTCGTCTTTGTTGGGCGCGTCTTCCCAGGCCGGAATTCGGTCGTCGCGGTCAGAAAGTAATGCGCTTTTGGGCAGCAGCCCCATTTTCTGCTGCCGCGCGTAGCGGTCTTTCCGTAGTTGATCCCAACCTTTCAGGTACTTGCCCCGGTACTTCGCGATTTCTTCGTCGGGCGCATGGATGGGCCAGTGTGGGGCGGTATAGGCCACATACATGAAAAACGGGTCTTTGCTGTCTGGGCGGGTAGCATCGTCGATGTAGCGCACGGCATAATCGGATATGGCGTCGGTCATGTAAAAATTTTCCGGAATCTCGTAGGGTTCATTGTCTTCCAGAATCAGACGGCCCGGTAGCAGCCGGTAATAGCTGTTGGCTCCGCTGATGAGGCCAAAGTACTTGTCGAAGCCCCGTTGCAGTGGCCAATCGGGACGCTCCTCGCCCACATGCCACTTGCCCGACATGTAAGTACGGTAGCCGGCCGACTTCAGTACTTCGGCCACTGTGACGGTCTCGCGGCTCAGCCAACCCTGGTAGGGGGTTTCGCCACTATGGTCGGGCTTCGTGGTGACCATGCCGCCCATGCCCGCCTGCTGCGGATAAACACCCGTGAGTAGCGACGCGCGACTGGGGCAACAGCGGGCGGCGTTGTAAAACTGCGTGAATTTTACCCCACCGGCGGCAAGCTTGTCCAGGTTGGGCGTACTTATCTCGGAGCCATAGCAACCGATGTCACTGTATCCCATGTCGTCTACCATAATCAGAACGATATTGGGCGGTCCGGCCTCCCGGCGGGCCGCAGAGGGTTTCTGGGCGAAGGCGCTCGAAGAAGCGCCCAGCAGCATCACGAATATCAATAGTTGTTTTTTCATGTACGGGGTATTGTTTTTTTAGAAAGCCACTGCAAAAGGTGATTCTACTGAATTCAGTGTGCTGGCAAGAGTATGCAAAAGGCGTAGTCGGAAGATTTGCCACAAAATGAAGGCAACAGATTCCCCATAATCCATTAAAAGACCGGCCGATAAGGCGTGGTATTCAATTTTAGAGGGTACTATTTTTTTCAAAAAGCTAAACACAACGATCATGAAAATCAAACATTGGGCTGGCCTTGCCCTGCTTTCCGTGCAAGCCGCCATTTTTACAGGCTGCGATTCTACCGCCGACCAAAAGAAGACTCCAAATTCAGAAATGAACGACGTTACCAAAACCGGTGCCGATGAAAGCCGCGCCGCAATGGGCGTAGGAGAGGGCAACCAGGATGAGACGGGTGGCTACCCCGCCAATCAGGGCAATCTGTACCCCGATTCTACCCGGCGCGATACGAACGACATCCGTCGGCCCAGATAGTGCGGATGCGATGCATCGCGCAGGTACCCGCAACGGATTAACGGCGATTTTTCTATTTTTGGGAAAATTCTCACCAAACTTGCCCTTCCCGTGTCGCAAAAAGAAGATTTCGTCGCCGCTATGCAAAAATCCTACTCCACCAGTTTGCCCTCCATTCATTTGGGGTCAGGAATTCTGAACGGAGAAATCGTCACTGATGCACGTGTAGCCATCCCGCTGCGGATGATGAATCGCCACGGCCTCATTGCCGGTGCGACGGGCTCTGGCAAAACACGGACGCTTCAGGTACTTGCTGAGCAATTGTCCGATGCGGGCGTGCCGGTGTTCATGTCCGACATCAAGGGCGACCTTTCCGGCCTGGCGCAACCCGGTACTACCAACGCCCGGCTGGAAGAACGTGCTGCGGCACTGGGCATCCCGTTTGAGCCCAAATCTTTCCCCATCGAGCTTTACTCGCTCAGCGGCAAGCTGGGGGCGCAGATGCGGGCGACTATTCTGGAATTCGGTCCGGCACTTCTCTCTAAAATCCTCGACCTGAACGACACGCAGGAAGGGGTACTTTCCATTTTGTTTAAATACGCCGACGACAAGCAACTGCCGATGGTGGATTTGAATGATTTGAAAAAGGTACTTGCCTATCTCTCGGAAGGCGCAGGTGCGGCTGAAATCAAGGCCGACTACGGGCGCATCACTACCTCTACCGCCGGAACGATTCTTCGCAAAATCGTG
The DNA here is from genome assembly GCF_014651615.1 of Persicitalea jodogahamensis. Classification (GTDB taxonomy): domain Bacteria; phylum Bacteroidota; class Bacteroidia; order Cytophagales; family Spirosomataceae; genus Persicitalea; species Persicitalea jodogahamensis. The sequence goes on from NZ_BMXF01000002.1 coordinate 668,174, forward strand.
GCTCTCGAGCAGCAGGGGGTGGAGAGTATTTTTGGTGAAAAATCATTCGATATCGACGACCTGATTGCCAAAGAAGACGGGCGGGGCGTCATCAGTTTGCTGAATGTTTCTGACGTGCAGGACAAGCCTGCCTTGTTTTCGACTTTCATGCTCAGTCTGCTGGCCGAATTGTACGCCACATTGCCCGAGGCGGGGGATCTAGACAAACCAAAACTAGTTTTCTTTCTGGATGAAGCGCACCTGCTTTTTAAGGACGCTCCCAAGGCATTCATGGAGCAAATCGAGAAAGTCATCCGGCTCATTCGTTCCAAAGGCGTTGGTATCTTTTTCTGCACTCAAATGGCGCAGGACATACCCGACAGCGTACTTTCCCAACTCGGCAACCGGGTGCAACACGTACTTCGGGCCTTTACGCCCAAGGATGCCGAAGGCCTGAAGCAAACCGTTAAGACCTACCCCCGTTCTGATTTTTATCAAATAGACGAAATCCTGACCACGCTTGGTATCGGGCAGGCACTCATTACGGTACTAAATGAAAAGGGCATTCCCACCGAAGTGGCAGCCACGCACCTGGTGCCACCCCGGTCGGTGATGGGGCCGCTTACTACGGCGGATTATGAAACCCACGTTCGTAAGTCCGACCTTTACAGCAAATACAAGGACCCTATTGATCCCGAGAGTGCTTACGAAATCCTGACCCGTCGGATGGAAGAAACAGCTCGGACCGAAGAGAAAGCCGAAGCCGAAAAAGTGGCCGCCAAAGCCGCTCCCAGAGCGAATGCCAGACAGGAGAAAGGAATGTTTGAAGAAGCTCTGTCGTCACCGCTGGCCAAGCAGGTAGGACGCGAGTTGGTCCGGGGAGTGTTTGGGATGCTGTTTGGCAAGAGCGTAAGTACACGATCCCGGAAAAAAAGCGGCGGGTTGTTTGGATTCTGACGAGTATTGCCACTAACTTCCCGAAAGGCCAGCCACCTGCGTTCAAAATCGGTTGGATTTCGTCAGGGCCATAATTTTGCGGGATTGCTTTTGAGTAATCCTTACCTTTGACTATCAAGAAACAATAATCGCGTGAAAGTCACCAAAAGCACCAAAAGGAAAAACACCGCTTACTCTGTTGCGGACATCGCTACGATTCTGGATTTGCCTGAAACACAGGTGAGACAATGGCTGAAAGAGTACAAGAAGGGGCTTTTGGCTGACGAGCAGCCGGAAGAAGAAGTCAGTCTGACCGCCGACTTTCACACGCTGATCGAGTTTTACACTTTCTACCAACTGCGCTCGCAGGGTGTGTGGCCGTCGCGCATCAACAGCGCCCGCGAAATCCTGGCCGGAATGCTGCACACGCAGTACCCCTTTGCCACGGCCAGTATCCTGACCGACGGCAAGAATGTGTTTTATCACGCGGAAGTCGGTGAACTCATCAAGGCTGACCAGACTCTTCAGTTATCAATTCAGCAGGTAGTTGCACCCTTCTGCAAACGTATTGAATTTGGTGACGACTCACTGGCCACGAAACTCTATCCGCAGGGCCGTGAGTCAGCTATTCAGATTGATCCAAACCGCCAGTCGGGCCGCCCCGTGGTGGGTGATACTGAGGTACTTTCGCGGTCGGTTTTCGACTTGTACTTGCAAGGGAATACCGTTACCGACTTAGCCGAACGCTTCAAGCTCTCGACTAAGCAGGTGGAGGATGCAATCGCTTTTCACGAGAAGCAAGTGGCCTAAGCAAGTTGGCTCACCCCTTATTTTTTGTCCTGCTTTTCGATAGTGTCGATCGCCTTCACCATCGCGTGAAAGCTCCTGACCTGGCTTTTTTCGGCGGTTTTCCATGCCTCACTTCGGTATTCAGGCAAAAAATCGTCTATCGAAGACCAGACGGTTTGCATCACGCCCAGGTAATGCTGTTTCATCTCCGGGGTTACGTATTGCCGGGATTCATTCGTGCATGATCTGCACTTGCTTTTCGGCCACCTCGGGCTGATTCCACGGGCAAGCCACCACATCGAATCCTTTTTGGGCGAAATAGTGCATCGTCGGTAGAGGTAGTTTGTAGTGCCAATCGAAAATGACAACCGACTTGGGAATCATGTCGATGGCGCGGGCGGTGTTGTTCATGCTGGCCTCCCACATACCGATGCCGGAGGTATTGCCATCAAGCAACCGATCGCCCCAGATCCACAACCGGACGCCTTTCTCCGCCAAATTATTGCTTATTTTGGTTACCTCCCCGGCAAAAATCACGGCAGGATCCATGCCCTTACAGCGGGGACATTTATCATCGGCCAGGTAAAACACCTCGTCCATCCCGGCATGAAAAGATTTGGCTTCAAAAACTTCCACTATTTAATCGACCATGTCGAACACCACCTTGTGAACATCGGGATGCAGGGGGCAGTAGCTCTTGCAATAGAGTCCGTCCGCATTTGGCCATTCGTATTTTTCCGGCATTTTCACATGAGGAGTTTCGTCAAATTCGGGATAGACCTCGAGCAGCGTCTTTACGTGACTGTCGGCACTTTGGTGTCCCAGCAGATTGACCTGCGGAATCAGCTCGATGCCGTGCTTTCGGCAAACCGCCACCAGTTTTTTGACTTCCGTTTTCGATAGCGGGCTGGATCGCAATTCTGGCTTTCCATGAGGCGACTCGACCGCAACTCGGGCCTAGACTCGTACATATAATGATGGTCGATCTGCAATACCAGGGTATTGATGCCCTTCGGGGCCAGTTCTTTTTCAATAAAACTGATGAAGGCGTCCAAATTAGCCGAAGTGGGGGCGAAGATGCTAAAAGCCTTGACGGGAAAGGCGGGTTGGGCAAACAGATTGGAACTGAGGAAAACCAAGGCTAGGATTATAAAAAGAGTTCTTTTCATACAAAAATTGGGATACCTACGAGAGTAGCTGAATCACTTTGAGCGTACCAAGGTAGGGAGAATGGTCGATGAAAGTCAAGAATGCTGATCTATCCTGACTAAAACCGCAATCCAACCACCACGCCAAAACCTGTATTCCGAACAATTTTCTCTACACGCATTATCGGTACGGGAAGAGGTTTGCCTTGCTGGTCGACCAGTTGAGCTAAGGGAATGGTAGGAAACCGCGTTTTGCTAATATTGAAAAGGAGCGGCGTCCCTTCTATCTCTATAAACAATACCGTCGGGCGCGAAAAGACGGAAGAACTGCTTCCTTCGCCTGCAGTTGTTTGGAATAGTTTTTTGCCTAGCGCATATTCGACACCAATGCTGCTGAACACGTTATAGTCAAACTGAGTGAAGTAGCCGTAATCGTCGCCCCAAAACGCGCTTTTGAAATCCATTAAATAATCCAACCTTTGGCCGAGCCGGAAGTAGCCCACCGTGCGACGCGGGGCGGTGCGGAACTGGAAGGACAACTCAGAGGAAGCGTAATGGAAAAGGTTGTCCTGCACCGTGCGGGGTGGCAAGAGTACTGCGTAGCCTTTGTCTTGCAGGTAGGTTGCCTCCGACTTGAAGCCCTTCTGGCGGTAGCCGACGCCCACCTGCATGGCGACGCGGGAAGTGAGGAGCAAGTCGTACAGAGCCATGACGTTGAGGGTCGCTCTGCCGTAGCCGCCCGCGTAGTTGTCCTTGATGAGTGCGTCGGTGCTGTCCAACACCGCCGGAATGGTGAGGATGTTCTGCTGCCGTTGCCGGCTCGAATACGCCCCCGTTTTGACCGTCCAACTCCCTCGCTGCGCAAACCCGTTGACTGACAGGCCAATCAAAAGAAAAATCAGGCATCCCGCCTTACGAAAATGAGTGTTTTTCATAACAAATTATAGGTAAGGCCGACCGTGAACGTTCGTCCCCGATAACCGGCGTAAGTGTTGGTGTAATTATGGTAATTGGGGAAAATTAGATCTGAGGCATCTATGATAAGCCGAGCCTCGGTGTAAAGTGAAACCTTGCGATTCAGTCGGTACATGAGTTCCAGCCCGCCCTGTCCGCCGAAGGTGTCGGGCGTCGGGAAGCGCGTCCAATCGACCGGAGTGTTGTATTTCACGCCCGACGGTGCAATTAGTTCGCTATAAGCGTGGATTTTCCAGCCGCCGTACAGCCCCGCCCGCAACCCCGCCGTCCATTTTGGATTGCCAACGCGGTAGGTCAGGTAAAGGGGCAGGAGGATGAAACCCGTGTCATCGTATTTCCGGACGGTGTCTATGGTCGGTTTCGCAGGATCGTAGAGTTTCCCCAAAGTGAAATGACGGACATCGCGGTAGGTGACGCCAGCTTGCCAACCCAGGCGTTTGCGGTGCCTACCCACAAAAAAATTCAGCTCGGGGCCAATGCGCCGGGGATTGTAATGATTTAACAGCGAGGCGTCATGGGTGTTGATGCAAGAACCAACTCCGCCGGAAAAACCTGCGTAGTCGATAAATTGGCTGCATCCTTCCTGGGCCGAAAGGAAGGATGCAGCAAGCATTAGAAAGAAACGTTGACGGAGTATTAGCATGGACCTGCGTCAAATGGAATCCAATATTGTGGGCTGGACGGGAAGTAGAAGTTTTTAGTTTTTATACACTTCAATCCTCTAGATCGTGAGTAAACAGTCCAATTCTGTCCAAAAATCTGAGAATTTGGAAAGATCCAGGTGGTACCTGTGTACTGAAGATCGAACTGCTGAGTCGCGTTGGGATCACCAGGCCAAGTTCCTTCATCGTAATTCTGGCAATTTGATCTCCAGTAAATCTCAGCTTGGAAGGTGTTACTTTTAAGACAATTGCTGAATCCACCACCTGGGTGCGTTATAATAGTCCCCTTTATAATAGCTTTAAGGACGAAGTGAATGCCATACTTTTGATAATTCGTGCCAACATCATATATGGCAGTATTAGCTTCTCCAAAGATTACCCAGTCGCCAGTGCATTTACTTGGAATATACCCTATTTGGTCACCCAACGCTTCGGGTAAACCGCCTCCACAAAGGAAATTCAACCTCCCATTTGGTCTAATAGTCAGCGTAGGCGACTCCGTGATCCCCTCGTTCAGCAGCGCAAACACCTCGTCCTCAAAAGAGAAAACGTAAATGTCCTTATCCTTCTGCTCCTTGATGAGCTTCGTATAGAGCTTCTTCTTCTGATCGTTGGCGACAACGCGCACCAACTTATCCTCGAAGTTCAGCTTGATGATCCAGTTGCCGACTTGCATCACGCCGTCTTTGTTCAGCAGCCGAGTTAGTTCTTCGGGCACATTCTTGTCGTTGGCGTCCGTCTTGGCGTTGGGGGACTGAGCGCGGACGCTAGCTAGTGAAACAAAACCAGCGGGAGCCTTCACGGCAAGTTTGGGGTTTACCAGCGCGAAGTCGTAGTCGCTTTCGGTGCGGAAGTGCAGAAAATCCTCGGCTGAGGAAACGTTATCCTGACCTAAATTAGGAGTCAAGTCCTGCGACTGACGGTCGCAGGAAACAGCGGCGAGCAACACGAAGGTTGCGGCGAGGTAATTGATGAAAATCTTTTTCATACTTTTGCGCTTGGTTTGATTGCGAGAAAAACGATTGAATCATTCCAAAGCCGCGTAGAACCTGATGGGGGCCAATCCGAGGGAACTACGTGGCTTTGTTGCTTACAAAGGTTGTACTGGTGACAAAAAAAGTCAACAGTGCCGATACCTTTCTTGGCCTAAATCAAAGGCAAACTTAACCTGGATCAAGAAGTGTAAATGCTTTTTTTCTTAAAAGTCTAAAAATAAGCTGATTACTTTCCGCCTTGATCCCGATATTTTTTTCGCGTCTTTGATAAAGTGGCTGGATCCATGTGGAGGTAGGCCGCAATGAGTTTGTCAGTTAAATTCCGCAACAGGTCAGGGCGTTCTTCCATAAAGAGACAGTAGCGCTCATAGGCATCGAGCATAGTGAGGTTATGCAGCCGGAGTTGGCTGTGTAGTAAGTAATGCAGCGTCACCTTACGGACAAGGATCGCCAGCGATACTTTTGGAGCAGATCGTCGTAATCACCCCTTTTGATGAATACACCCTTTATCGGTGTGCAGGCCGTCAGGTATTCGCGGGAAGGTCGCTGGTAATGGAAGCTTTCTACGGCGGTGGCAAAGTCACCTGCGGCGGCAAACCAGTTGACGAACTGTTTTCCTTTCGTCAGATAGTGGCTCATGGCAATACCCTCGCCGATGAAGTAGGTTTGCTCCTGCACCATGCCGGGAGCGAGTAGATGGGTGCCTGTTGGGTATTCGAAGGGAGTGGTGGCTTTTTCGATAGCTTGCTGGCAAGCCTTTTCCAGTGAACCATAGTGCAGAAGGGTGGGGACGAGTTCTTGCATGGGGAATACATAAATGGTGGATGTCGCTTCGTTTATGAAAGTAACGTTTTTTTTATTGAACATTTACAATAAAATATTGCTACAAACTATTGATATGAAAAGATGCCTGAATGTTGTATGTTTTTTTGCGCTAGTAGTTGCACAGATAGGGTGCAAGAAAGAAAATGCCAATCCCGAAAAACCCGCCGTATTTAGCCTAAACTCCGTAAAGGTCAACGGCGTTAACAACGGATTTAAATACAACAACTTAGGCGCAAGTCCAACTATCACGCTGGCTTTCCCGGCCAAAGTAGATCCCGCATCCGTTCCGGCGGGAGTGCAATGGCGTAGCGCAGCTGGTAGTGAAGTCCCTTATAAAGTTACCTATCAAAATGAAAATCGCGAGCTGACTTTACAGCCTGAGTCGCCGTTGAGTGGCCTCACATTCTACACCTTGCAGCTTTCAACGGACTTGAAATCACAGGCTGGAGGCAACTTTCAGGTGCCGATCACGGTAGAACTACGAACGGGCCTGGACTCGACCAATAAATTTCCCGTCATTTCTGACGACTCGCTGTTGACGCTGGTGCAGCGGAAAACTTTCTCGTATTTTTGGGAGTTCGGTCATCCGGTAAGCGGCCTGGCACGGGAGCGTAATACTTCCGGAGACGTGGTGACCACAGGCGGCAGCGGCTTTGGCATCATGGCGATTCCGGTGGCTGTGAGCCGCAATTTTATCAGCCGAAACCAGGGGCTGGAACGGACTCAGAAGATCGTTTCTTTCCTGACCACCAAGGCCAAACGTTACCACGGTGCCTTTCCGCACTGGCTCAACGGTGCTACGGGCGAGACCGTCCCGTTCAGCGCCCAGGACAATGGGGCTGATCTGGTCGAAACGTCTTTTCTGATGCAGGGCTTGCTGGTGGCGCGACAGTACTTCAACCGTACCGACGCTGCCGAAACGGCACTGCGCAACGACATCAATGCGCTTTGGCAGGATGTGGAATGGGACTGGTTCCGGCAGGGGCAGCAAAATGTTCTTTACTGGCATTGGAGTCCCGACCAGGGCTGGGCGATCAACCAGCCCATTACGGGTTGGAATGAAAGCCTGATCACTTACGTATTGGCGGCGGCATCGCCCACGCACGCAGTTCCCAAAGTGGTGTACGACCAGGGATGGACGCGCAACGGGAATTTCCGGAATGGCAAGCCGTTTTACGGCATCACGCTGCCGCTTGGCCCCGACCTGGGTGGACCGCTCTTCCTGTCACATTATTCGTTTCTTGGCTTGGATCCCAGGAAAATGAAGGATGGCTACGCGGATTATTTTAACCAAAACCGGAGCCATGCGCTCATCAATTACAATTACTGTGTGGAGAATCCGAAGAAATACTACGGCTACAGCAACCGTTGCTGGGGACTGACCGCCAGCGATATACCCGGTGGCTATACGGCCAGCTCACCCACCAACGACCGGGGCGTGATCGCGCCCACCGCTGCCCTGTCGTCGATGCCCTATACGCCCGAAGAATCCATGTGGGCCATGAAGTTTTTTTACTACGTGCTGGGTGACAAGCTATGGGGGGAATACGGCTTCCACGACGCCTTTTCGCTGGATCAGCCGTGGTTTGCCAACTCCTACCTGGCCATCGATCAGGGGCCGATTATCATCATGATCGAAAATCACCGGAGCGGGTTGGTTTGGGACCTGCTGATGAGTGCCCCGGAAGTACAGGGTGGTTTACGTGAACTTGGGTTTAAGTAACTATAAATTACAAGACAGATTTTATCTTGTAATTTATAGTTACTTATGCTTCTTTCCACATTTCTTTTAATCTAGTCAAATCACGGCGCATGGCGTCGAAAACTACCTTTTGATCAACTTTAAGGGTAGTTGCGCCGTGTTCTGCGCCACCGAGCGGGTATTCGTAATGAAGCGAGATGGGAACGTTGAGCTGGTAGTTTTTTAACAGTCCAATGTACGACTTGAAATCTACCATTCCTTCACCGAGGGGCGTGTTTCCGGCCTCCCATTTTCCATTCTTTTCAACCCATGCGAAATCTTTAAACACAATGGTTTTGATGCGGGGCTCCAACAGACGAAGGCTGTTTTTCCACGATAACCCGCCTTCGACGGTAGCGTGACGAATGTCGTACTGTGCCCCCATGTGGCCGGGATCGGTGTCTTCGAGTAGCTGGTAAATCTCCCAGGGCGAGGCGCCTACCCGCAGCCCGGCGTGATTCTGGTAGCAGCCAATCAGGCCCAGTTTTTTGTTCAAATCGCCAAGCGCCTTCATCTGTTTGCTGTGCATTTCCAGCGACTCGGGCATCGTTTTCTCTTTATCGAAATCATACCAGTTCATGCGGTAGTACTTCAAGCCGTGTTTGGCCGCGGTTTCAAGTACCTTCTTGTCGAGCGGGCCGACGCCTTCCACGGCGGTGCAGAAAAGCTGCGGAGGTAGTTTGTGCTTTTTGAGAGCGGCGATGGCCTTTGGCAGGTCTTCCTCAACCCGCTCGGGCAGCACGTGGCCACCGGGGCGAACGGTCAGGTCCACGCCGTCGAAACCAATCTCGGCGGCCATTTCGGCCATTTTATCGTAGTCCAGAAATTGCAGGTGCTTCGAGAAAACGTGGATTTTAGGAACGGGCATGTCAGCGGTATTCCTGCTGAAAGCGGGCAACCCGGCCGCCAGGAAAGGCAGCGTTCCTGCGGCGAAGGTTGTCTTTTGAATGAAGTTGCGTCTTGTGATCTGATTCTGCATATCAATAGGCTTTTAATGCTGCCATTTTTTTAAATATCAATAACCGGGGTTTTGTGGCGCCAAGTTAGGATTAACTTGTAGTTCTATCCTAGGGAGTGGCATAAGATAATCACGATTTGGGTCGAAATTGGTGTGTGGTTCCAGGGAATTAGGGCCCTTAAATACCTGCTCCCCCAGTTTGCGGCGCTTAATGTCGTACCAGCGCTTGTATTCAAATGCCAGTTCAAGACGTCTCTCTTCCAGTACCAGGTTGATAAAGGCATCCTTACTTAGTCCGGTAGCTACGTCCGCAGGAAAGTTGGTCTGCTTTCCGGCGCGGTTCCGGGCGCGGGCGCGGATCTGATTTACATAACCGATGGCTTCGGCGTTGGGGCCTCCGCTGGTTTCGGCCAAGGCCTCGGCCGCAATCAGAAGTACCTCGGCGTAGCGCATGGCGGCATAGTTGTGGTCAGAGTAACGACCTTCCGTATTGGAGTTGCCGGCGTAGCGGGCGTATTTGGCGATATGCGGGCGCTTGGTATTGTCAAACACCGTATACGGCTTCAACACTCCTCCGATCAAAATTGAATCCGTAAAACTGACCTGTTTGCGGTAGTCGCGGGAATCCCAGGTGTTATATACAGCCATGGAAGGTACCGCCACACTCCATCCGCTGCGCGGAGCATCGGCTCCCCGAACGCCGGTCATGGGAGGCATGATGTCGTCATTAGCCCCGCCGCCGCCATTTTGCTGACCGAGGAAATCGATGGCGAAAACATGTTCCTTTAAATTGTTGGGTTCGGGAGCGCGGAATAAATCCTGGAAATCGGCCACCAGGCCGTAACCAAACTTTGCCTCATTATCGATCACGAACTTGGCTTCGGTATAGGCTTTCTGGTAATCGGCCATTGTCAGGTAGACGGAAGCCAGGTAGGAAGCCGCTGTACCTTTGGTCGCCCGGCTTCGCACACTATTAGGCTGGTTGTCGGGGAGCCATTGTTTGCCAAACTGGAAATCAGCAATTATGTTCTGGTAAATAGTAGCTGCCGGAGTTTTGGAAATCTCCTTCACCGAACTGGGATCAGTAATGAAGCGATCGATGTAAGGAACGTCGCCAAATACCTGCACCAAATGGTAGTAGGCAAAAGCCCGGATAAAACGTGCTTCGGCAATCAGCGGATTGATTTCATTCTCGCCCAATTTCAGAGACTCCGCCCCCGAAATAGCCGCATTGGCCGCGCTGATTACCTGATACCAGTAGGGCCAGAATACATTCACCATGTTATTGTTGTCGTCCATGTTGAAGTCGTTGACCTGCTGCCGTTCGGCAGGGGTGCCCCGGTCGCCGATATCGACCATGTCGCTGCGCAGCATGATGGCTGTAACGAATTGGCGGCCATACAGCCGCTCGGAGGCAATCCAGCCATAGGCCCCGAAAATTGCCGTCTGCACATCTGTCGGGGTTTTAAACAGAGACTCCGGGGCCAGAATGCCGACGGGTTTCTCTTCCAAATCCGTACAACTCAGCAATAGCACCCCCAGTATGGAGGCCAAAAAATATTTTGAAAGGTACTTTTTCATTGTATTTGCTCTTTTTCTATTTATCAATTTGATTAAAAACCAATATTCAAGCCCACGGTGTAGGATTTGGCATTGGGATAGCTGCCATAGTCAAGGCCCAGGTTACGGTTGCTGGCAGTGGTACCTTCGGAAGCATAGTTAACTTCGGGATCATAACCTTCGTATTTGGTAAAGGTCAGGATATTCTGGGCGCTGGCGTATAAGCGAAGCTTGGTCATTCCCAGCTTTCGGGTCACGGCAACAGGGAAATTGTAGCCCAATGCCAGATTTTTCAGACGGATATAACTACCATCATAAATCCAGCGCGTCGATACCCGGCGGGTGCGGCCGGCAAAAGCTCGGGGGACGTCGGTATCGGTGTTGGTGGGCGTCCAGCGATCCAGAGCCACCGTAGTAGCATTGTTAATCCCCGACAGCAGGTTGAGCTCCATGAGTGAATAACTCAGAATGTCGTTGCCCTGCGAACCCTGGAAAAAGACGTTCAGATCAAAACCCTTGTAGTTGAACTCGTTGTTGAGCCCCCAAATAAACTTGGGATTGGGGTTGCCAATGATCGAACGATCGTCGCTGTCAAGCTTTCCGTCGGGCTGGCCGGTCACGTTGCCCTGGGCATCCTTACCATTGATGTCCCGGTACTTCTCGCCACCTGCGGCGGTCTCGAAGCCGCCGCCCGGCAGAAAACTATCCCCTTGCTGATATACGCCGTCGTAAGTCCAGCCGAAGAAACTACCCACCGGGTAGCCCTCGCGCAGAACGTGGGTACTGCCCAGTCCTACCATGTGGCCGGGGGAGGCGCTGTATTGCAGGTCGGTTCCTCCGGGCAACGACAGTACTTTATTGCGGTTCATGGAAAAGTTGACATCCGTATTCCATTTCAAATCGTCCACCAGGTTTCGGGAGTTGAGGGTAAATTCAAAACCCTTATTCTCGACCGAACCAATATTCTGCAATTGCGTGGCGTAGCCGGAATACTGGGGCAATTGAACGCTAAACAGCAGGTCGCGGGTAACCATGCGGTAGTAATCCAGCACGAGGTTAATCCGGTTTTTAAAGAGACTGATGTCTGCTCCCAGGTCGAGCTGAGCGGTAGTTTCCCAGGTCAGGTCGTCGTTGGCCACAGTCGTGGGCCGCACGGCATTGACCGGAACGCCGTCGATGACAGAAAATACGTTGGAGAACCGCGCCAGGGTTTGGTAGGGGGCAATGGCCTGGTTGCCCGTCAGACCGTAGCTGACCCGCCACTTCCACTGGCTGATGAGGGCACTGTTCTGCATGAACGGTTCATTGGACATTTTCCAGGCAAACGCTCCCGAAGGAAAGGTCGCGTACTTATTGTTCCGGCTAAAATTGGATGATCCGTCACGACGGATGCTGGCGGTGAACAGGTAGCGGTCCATCAGGGAGTAGTTCACCCGGGAATAGAACGACTTAATTTCCGACTCGGTCAGGCCCGAAGTTGGGCTTTTCCACACGGCAGAGCCATCCAGGTTCCAATAGGAAACGGCGTCGGTAATGAACGATTGCCCGGTTCCGCTCCAGCCCTCGCTCGACGAACTTTGGTAGGAATAACCTCCTACCACGGACAAGTCATGAATGCTACCAAAAGTCTTCGAATACGTCAGGTAGTTTTCATTGAGAAGCTGGGTGTTTTTGGAACCGCTGACCGATCCTTCTCCACCTACGGTGCGTCCCACGTTGAGGGTAGTTGGGGCAAAGTACCCCGACCTTCCGCTGTTGATCGTTGCACCCAGCGTAGTGCGGAATTTCAGACTGTTCAGGATGTCATATTCCGCAAAAAGATTAGCCTGAATTCGGTCGTTTACCGACTCATTTTGCAATTGGGTGGCTACTGCGTAGGGGTTGTCGGTGGGGTCGTTGACGCGCGACACCGTGAAACGCCCCGTTTGAGGATCACGAATCGCCTGGTCTGGTTCGAACTTGAAGGCCGAAGCCACTACGCCCGGCGTAAGACCTCCGGAGCCTTCCTGGGTATAGGCCTGTTGTTTGGAATTTCGCTGCGCAAAAAGGTTAAGTCCGACTTTAAGCTTACTGTTGGCTTTTACTTCCACATTGCTGGTAATGGAGTACCGCTTGAAGCCTGAATTCAGGATGACGCCTTTTTGGTCGTACAACGCACCCGACAAGTAATAGCTGACGGCTTCGCTTCCCCCCGAAATAGAAAGCTGGTGATTTTGAATTCCGCCCGTTCTGAAAATCTGATCCTGCCAGTCGGTGCTGGCCCCCGGCGACACGTAAGTAGGCCGTGCTTCCTTAATATAGTCGACAAATTGGGTCGGATTCAGCAGATCCAGACGATTGATTTCGTTTTGGCTCGAAATGGATGTATTAAGCTCGATCCGCGGTTTGCCTGATTTTCCCCGCTTCGTAGTGATCATAATAACCCCGTTGGCTCCCCGCGATCCGTAAATGGCCGTTGCCGAAGCATCTTTAAGTACTTCCAGCGACTCGATGTCTTCGGGAGGTGGAATGGCACCGCCCACAAAGCCATCCACTACGTAGATGGGGTCGCTGCTGGCGTTAATGGAAGTACCTCCCCGAATCCTGACTTTAAATGAAGCGCCGGGTTCGCCGTTGTTGGCCTGAATCTGCACCCCGGCAGCTCGTCCCTGCAAAGCCTGGACGGCGCCAATGGCCGGATAAGCTGTCATTTCTTCCGCACTTACCGAAGAAACGGAACCCGTAATATCGCTTTTCTTGACGGTGCCATAACCCACCACGACCACTTCGCTCAGGGCTTTAACATCCGCTTCCAGACTGATGTCGATGATTTGACGGTTGCCCACCGTAACTTCCTGGGACAAATACCCCACAAAGCTGAATACCAGCACCGAACCCGGACCGGGGGCGGTCAGGTTGAATTCTCCAGAGGTATTGGTGGTAGTACCCTGGCCGGTTCCCTTCACTACGACGCTCACACCCGGCAGCGGGGCGTTGTTGTCGGCACCGGTAACGGTTCCACGGACTGAAACTTCCAGCGATTGCACACGTTCCGAAAGGGAAGTTACAGTCATGCGACGGGGCGTATTGAGGGTCAGCCTTTTTGATTTTGACAAAAGAATCTGGTCATCTACTACCCGGTACTCTATGTGTAGGGGAGTGAGTAGTTTGTCAAGCACCGAAGACAGCGGTTCTTTCCGCGCACTGACGTCCACCGGCTGAGACAGCCGGATGACATCCCGGCTATACGCAAATTTGACCTGCGTGGTGTTCGCAAGCTGGGAGAGGGCCTCCTTCAGCGTGCTTTTGGACAGGTTGAGGGTGACCCCCCGGTCAAGGAGATCCTGGGCCGGCGCAGTATGGGCGTACGCCATGGCCGACATAAAACTTATACACAACAGCTGACAAAAGGTAATTCTCATGATTGTGAATAAGACTCCACGTTTGGAATACAGATGTTTCTTCATACTTTTAGAATGAATTGGTTAAGGGTTAGAAATAGTTTTTCCGGGCTGCGCTGGCCTGCGAACTGACCCGGGGAACGACAATTAGCCATTCGGATCGGGGATGTTGGTAGCATCTCCGATTTTTTTTGCCAATGGTCTCTGCACTGGCATTCTCTTTATTTATTCATATCAACTCCGGTCTTGAACCTGGTTTTGTGTCAGTCGGAACATCCCTCTCCGAAAATACGGATCGTATCGCCTTCCAACTCATACGTACTACCCAGCAGAGTGTTGATCATTTCAAGAATTTCGGGAAGGCGCTGCTTGTTGAAATCCACCGTGAGCCGACACGTGTTGAGTGCCTGATTGGTCAGCTCTATTTTGATCTGAAACGCTCTTTGCAGTTGGATCACCGCCTCCGATAAGGGGGTGTCATTGAATACCAGTGACGCGGGTTGCCAGGGCAGTTTCTTTTCCGTTTTCGCCACCATCGGCTCGAGCGTCAGGCTTCTGGTAGCATTCTGGTAGGTGGCCTGTTCGTTGGTTTTCAGTACAAGTACCTCTTCCTTTCGGGAAGAAGAAGCCGGGGTACTTACGGCTACGCTGCCGGTTAGTACTGATACATGGTAGGATGCATCATTTTCGTACGCCTTCACATTGAAGCTCGTGCCCAATACCTGCGTTTTGAGCGTGCCGCTGTAAATAATGAAGGGATGCAGGGTATCGCGAACTACCTCGAAAAAGCCTTCTCCCGCGAAGCGCACTTCCCGGAAATCGGACTGCATAAAGGCAGCAGGATGAGAAAGCCGCGCTCCCGGCTGCAGCCAGACAATGCTCTGGTCCGGAAAGCTGTAGCGTTCGATCTTTTTGGTGCTGTTGGAATGCACAGTCCAGTCCGCAGTATCGGGTACGGAGGCGGTGTAGGGGTCGGCGGCTTGTCGGTTAAAAGCCAGGTATCCCACACCCAACAAAAGCAGCAGGCTGGCCGCAATCCCGCCCAGATACCACCACCTCTTCAATGGCACAACAGGGGCTTCCTCGGGCGTCGGCAGCGTGTGGGCTATGTCCGCCCGAATGCGTTGCAACAACTCCTGCTCATTGAAGAAATGAGGGGCGGCTTCCTGCTCCCGGTCGAGATGAAAGTACCATTCATCCACCTTCCGCCGCTCCGCTTCGGTGCAGGTATCTGCAAGGTACCTTTTCAGTAAATCGGCAGGTAAAGATTTTCCCTTCATTCTTTTGTTAAATAATCCCCCGAATAAGTACAACCTATATAGTACTGTCTATAATTGGCGGCAAAATCCCTTACCCTGAAATGGAATTTTTACAAAAAAATTAGAAGATAGAATGTAAAGTACTGGTTATTAGTGCAAAAACAATGTAGTCTTTCATCTCGACCCGCAGAACCCGGAGTGCTTTTCCGATGTGGGCTTCCACGGTTTTTTCAGAAATCGTCAGCGATTGGGCAATTTCCTTCTGGCTGTATCCCTTACGGCTCAAAACGAAAACCTTCCGGCATTTTTCAGGAAGTTTCTGTAGCGATTGCTCGTACAAATCGTTGAGCGTATCGAACTGGATTTGCTCGCGGGTATTGTTATCAGAAAGCTGAATGGCGTGTTCAAGCGCGGCGGGTTGCCGCGACTGCTCGCGGTGGTAGTAGGTGATGATCAGATTGCGGAGCATTCCGTTGAGGTAGGCCGCTAAGGTTTTACGAATTACGCACTTTTGACGGTTGAGCCAGAATGTGACAAACAGTTCCTGCACAAGATCCTGCGCAGCGGCACTGTCCCCGGTTTTTCGCACCGCGGTCCGGATCAGTTCATGAACGTAACGGCCGTACAATGCATCAAAAGCCTTTTCGTCGTCATGCTCACGCATAAGGCCAAGTAGTTCGTCATCGGTATATTTTTTGTAAGATTGGTTCACCTCTTCGTCAATACTCCTGAAAACATGCAAGTGATTCCTATTTTTACCCCAACGGCCTGCAGACAGGCGTCAGCCAGATGAATGGTTACCGGCTCGTTAAAGTTATGAAATTGCCCATTAATAATAGTACCTATGCAAGAAAATGTGCTGCCCCTGCGCGTCAAAAATATTATTTCCGAGACACACGATACCCGTACTTTCGTACTCGAACCTACTGATGGAGACCCTTTGAAGTACCTGCCCGGCCAATTTCTTACTTTCCTGCTGAAGATAGAAAACCACGAAGTCCGCCGCTCTTACTCCATGAGTTCGGCCCCCGGTATCGACGCGCTTCCGGCGATTACCATCAAGCGCGTCGCCAACGGTGAGGTGTCGCGCTACTGGCACGACCGTGTGCAGGTCGGCACACTCCTCCATGCCTTGCCGCCCGCCGGGCGGTTCACGCTTGACGATTCGGCCGGTGAGCCCCGGGATATTTTTCTGCTCGCGGCGGGCAGCGGCATCACGCCTCTGTTTTCGATCATGAAATACGCCCTGACGCACGAGTCCGACTGCCGGGTCACGCTGCTGTACGCCAGCCGCCGCGGGCGGAGTATCATTTTCAATGAACAACTGGAAGAGTGGCAAGCCCGCTATCCGGAGCGCCTGGAAATTATTCATATTCTCAGCCAACCCACCGACGATTGGCCCGGACGACGCGGCCGCATCAACAACTACCGACTGGAAAACATTGTCAGAAAGCGGCTGCACTTTCCCACTGGGCGGGCGCGGTTTTTTCTCTGCGGACCCTTTGAACTCATGCGTATCGCTGAGATTACGTTGCTGTTTATGGGTATGGCGCCCGCACAGATCCGGAAGGAAAATTTCGTGATCGACACCGTACCTCAGCCGCCCAAGAAGTCGGAGCCGCATACCATTCGGTTAAACTTCCATGGCGACGAACGTGAATTGGAAGTACCCGCTTACACCAGCATCCTGCAAGCTTCCCTGAACAACGGCATCCCCATCCCATACAGTTGTAAAGGCGGACGCTGCGGTACCTGTGCAGCGATTTGCCGGACGGGCGAAGTGCGCATGAGTCTCAACGACGTCTTAACCGAACGCGACCTGGCGCAGGGATGGGTGTTGACGTGTACGGGTTATGTGGAGAGTGAAGGGGTAGTTTTGGAGGTAGTGTAGTCCGTGGGCTGTTTTGAGGCTGGTTGTTGTGCTCTATTCCTGGGGAATAATTTACAGGGTTTAATGCCCCGCCTTCACTGTCGGGCGCTTGACTATTTTTTGGCCCAAGGCTACAACTTGCGCTATTACGGCTCCCAGCAGTATTCCGCCCAGCGCCAAAATGAGCACTTTTACCAGCCACGCCACGGCGGGTACTCTACCTAAGGCACTATCCAATGCTTCTAACTGGTGATGCAAAAAGGGTATTCCGTGCGCAATGATTTCGGTCCCGACCCATAGCATAGCCGCTGTACCTACGTAACCTAATAGGATCAAAAACTTTGGCATTGACTTCACAATGCCACGCCCAACCTTCTGAATTGTCGGGTTGGCGCTCTCCTTAGCCATGTGCAGACCAATGTCATCCGCCTTCACGATCAGCGCCACGAAGCCATACACCGCAACAGTGATAAATATGGCCACTATGAACAACACCACGATTTGGTTGACCAACGAACTTTCGGCGACCGTGGCGTAGGCAATGGCCATAATCTCGGCCGAAAGAATAAAATCGGTTCTCACAGCACTGCCTACCCGCTTTTTTTCCAGTTCCTCCGGGGTGATTACCTCCATTTTCTCGATGGGCTGACTGTCCGTCGTGTGGGCCGATTTACTGAATATAGAATGGACTTTCTCGTAGCCCTCAAAGCACAGATAGGCACCGCCGACCATGAGTACGTAAGGGATGGCCGCCGGCGCAAAGTACCCGAGCAACAACGCTGCGGGCCCGAGAAAAATCAATTTATTGATGACTGACTTTTTGGCAATCTGGTAAATGATCGACAGCTCGCGCTTTGGATCGAGGCCTACCACGTACTTGGGCGTAACGGCCGCATCATCGATCACAATGCCGGAAACCTTACCTGTGGTTCTGGCTACTTGCGTTGGAACATCATCGAGGCTTGCTGCACTGACTTTTACGAGTGCTGCAACATCATCTAAAAGGGCCAGAAGTCCGGTTGACATTAAGAGGGGGTAGTTTTGAAGTAGAAAGAAATTTGTGCAGCCTCCTGTTACGAAATATCCGTGCCAGGGCCTCACTCCGCCACTATTTGAATTGAAGAATGCTAGGGTAGGATTAACGAAGTGGAAGCAGCAGGAGACTTTGGTCTTTAACTTTTGACCACGTTGGCCGTTAGATAAGGCCGGCTGGTGCGGGGCTGGCCTTCCAGCGGCCGGTTATTTTCAGTACGCAGTCTCCCTTCGGAAGATATACGCACAACTGCGAGGACTCCGCCGAAGTAAGGAGTATTGATTACATATAGAATATTATTGTCAATAATGCAGCTATTGCTATAATCATTGAATATAGGTTCAATGATTTAAGGCTGAATTTTTCTTTAAAACAATACACCAATGAAACAATTGGCAAGATGAACAATATAATCAGAGATGGCAACCACAAAATTTCAAAAACAGCACCAACTATTGGCCAGCGATAAACATCAAATGATTTGCCAAGAATCCAAAACATAGCAGCCGCAATAGTTAGGATTAAAATAATCTTGCTAGTGCGCTTTTTTAAAGAGCCTGAGGATGTTTGTAACATACAGTTTTAATTTATTAGCGCACCGCAGCCTTGCAGCCAACGCGTATATAAAAGGAGAGGATTAGCGCGCTTTTCAAATAGATATCGTACTTTTTTATTTTTCATGGTACTTTGGATGGCGTGCTTTTTACATTGTTAGAAATTTTGGGTTTGTATCAATACCCTTATTCGTTTCATTCTTTCGACAAGTTCGAAGAATCGAGTGTCCTCTATACTTGCATGAGCATAACACCAATGGGGTAGTTAAAAACTGCTATTGCTTCGCTGTCGCTTATTTCGTGTCCAAAAACAGATATAGCGATTTTATCAAGTCATTTTCGGTAATGGCAACGTCCATTCCTGTCGCAATGGGTGTCGCCCCTTTTGGTCCCAGATTCCACGAAACAATTTGTGTGGTATGATTTATCTGCGATGGCTTGTTCAATTCAAACTGAAATTCGATGGGCCATTCAGCCTGCAACTTTGATATGAGTTCGTTTATCGCTTGGTGTCCAACAATCGCTTCTCCTGCATTACTCTCAAAAAAGTTAATGTCCGGCGCATAAATTCTCTGCATAGCTTCCAAACGATTGTCCGCATTTCGGTCATTCCAAATTACAAGTAAGCTGTCTTCTAGTAGTTTCGCTGTTTTCGCCATATGATTTTACTACTTTGATTGACTTTTGTGCTACTATTTGCTCGCTTAATATTTTTTCCTTTTAAGGCTTACTAAGGTTCCAGCCTAATCTTTTGGCTTTTGATTCCATAAAATTATTTTCTGTTGCCCACTGTCTTAAATTTTCCACTCTATTCCTTGTTCTTTCATCAAATTCTGTTTGGCCCATTGATTCAAGAAATTGCTTTTGTTTTTTTATCCATTGGACAAAGCCTTCTCCATGTTCAATTGAAATTTTATCTAAATTTATTATTTGTTCATCAACTTGTTCTTCCGTCAAATCAGGTAAGGATGAAATTCCTTGAATAGTTTCTCGTGTCAATTGGTCTTTCTTCGCGATTTCTTCGATGTCTTGCAAATAATTGTCGGGTAGTATTTTTGCAATTTTGTCAATGTTGTGCTCCTCTAACCCACCAAAACTTGGAATGTCAATTCCAAACTTAGCTCTGTAATCAAAACGAATTACTGAGATCGGGTACTTCAAAAGATGCAAAGTAGTTACAAGCGAAACTATTTCAGAATAAGATTTGAGCCACTTTATTAACAGTTTTTTTTCAAATGTCTGACTGTTGTTTTTTAGTAACCCCATTCTGTTTGAATGCTTCATCCCTTTTGTGTGAACATAGTTATGTAGATAACCAAGAGTATCAAATGTTTTCTTTAAATTATTTTTATCATTAAATAAACGGATATTTTCATTTAAAAGTAAAACTTTCCAAATGGTTTCTGCCCTTGGCGTATTTGCTTCTTTGATATTTTTTGATTGAAGCCAATCTTTTACTACATTATGCCCTTCATCATTGATATTGAAATAGACAGACAACATTCCTAATTCTAATGCACTACGCAAAGAAACAAATGCTTGTTTGTATAAACCGAAACAAACTTGTGTGAATGAAACTTGCAACTCTTCCCAAGAAACTATGTATGGAAAAGAATGACCTGACCAAATATTTTCCATACTCTGTGGAACAATCATACCAACTGTATGATAAATCCAACCAAGTTCTTCAATTCGGGACTTAGCCTCGGTATTTTGAGTTAAAAAGACTTCCGTTTTTTTATAAACTTCTATACTTTTGTCGGGCTCGTATATGTATGGTATAAACTTCATTCTATTTCAATCGACTGTTTGTTTTCGGATGTTGCTCTACCTAAATCCATAAACTATTCCCAAACAGATCTTTTTGGTTGTGAAGACTGTTGATACGAAGCCTACTATTACTCCCGCGCCTCCCGAATTGCCTTAAACTCCGACCCTTCTTTCCATTGCGGCCATTTTTCTTCAAAGGCCAGGCGCTTCCCTACCTGAAACAGTAGTTTCAATTCACTGATCGCGCCTTCCATCGTCCAGGTCGCGGCATCGTATTCGTCCGAGGGTTTGTGGTAGTCGTTGGCGGTGTATTCGTCCTGCAATTTCTGCCCGTAGGCTTTTCCTTTTCCGATGACGTCCGCGCCGCTTTCCAGGTACAGGGCGGGGATACCTACTTTGGCAAAATTGAAATGGTCGGAGCGGTAGTAGTAACCCGCTTCGGGGTGCGTTACGGGGGAAATGTACCCGCCCTCTTTTTCGATCAATTCTCGCGTGTAGTCTTCCAGCTCCGACTGCCCTTCGCCCACCAGCACCATATCTTTGGTAGCGCCGAAGCGATTCAGTCCGTCCATATTGATATTGGCAACGGTACTTTTGACCGGGTAGATCGGATTTTGGGCGTAATACGCCGAGCCCCATAATCCCTGTTCCTCGGCGGTAACCGACAGAAACACAATCGTCCGGGCGGGTGGGGTCTTCAGGCTTTTGAAGGCACGGGCCAGTTCCAGCAGTCCGGCGGTACCCGTGGCGTTGTCGAGTGCCCCGTTGTAGATCGAGTCGCCCGTAGCGTCGGGAGTACCCACGCCCAGGTGATCCCAGTGGGCAGTGTAGATGATCACCTCATCGGGGCGCTCGGTGCCGACAATTTTGCCGATGACATTGTGCGTTTTGTTGTAGGTAGTTTTCACC
Organism: Persicitalea jodogahamensis; assembly: GCF_014651615.1. Lineage (GTDB taxonomy): Bacteria > Bacteroidota > Bacteroidia > Cytophagales > Spirosomataceae > Persicitalea > Persicitalea jodogahamensis. The sequence continues at coordinate 689,517 of NZ_BMXF01000002.1, forward strand.
TGCATGGTCGTGCTCAATGTCACATCCAGCGGCACGGCCTTGAATCCTTTCTGGTCGGCTTGCTTGATCAGGCTTTCGTCCTTGCCCGCCGCCTGCAAAAGCTTCATCGCTACAGACTCCGGCACCCAACCGATGACGTCGCAGTTGGGAATATCCTTGCCCCGATTGTCGAGTTGCAGGCGCGAGGTATTGAAATTGTTCTGCTGCACAGCGAAAGGATACCCTGCCGCGTCGGTGCGGTGGATGATCAGGCAGCCTTTGGCTCCCTGCCGGGCCGCCTCCTCAAACTTATACGTCCAGCGGCCGTTGTACGTCATTTCTTTGCCTTTGAACAAAGTCGTATCTCCCGCCCAAAAGCCGGGATCGTTGACCATCACCAGTACTACTTTTCCTTTTACATCCAGCCCGGCGTAGTCGTTCCAGTTGTACTCGGGCGCAACTACCCCGTAGCCCGCAAATACCAGTTCGGCCTTATCGAGCGAAATATCTGGTTCGGTGCGGTCGGTCCAGATCACATAATCATCGAAGGCTTTTAGGGTCAAAGTACCCTGCGGCGTTTGCGCCTGCATCGCGGGCGCTGCCGTGGCCTCGATATTCACCATAGGTACTTCCTGCAAATAGCTGTCGCCATTGCCGGGTTCCAGCCCGACGGCCTTGTATTGCGCCTGCAGGTACTCAATGGTTTTGGTTTCGCCTTCGGTAAAAGGCATCCGGCCCATGAATTCGTCCGATGCCAGTACGGCCACATGCTTTTTGAGACTGTCGGCGCTGAAAGCCGCTAAGCCATCGTCGTAATCGACAGTAGATTCGGGCGTTGAAGTACAGGCGGCGAGCAGGCCCAGAGCCAGAACGGATAAAATGGGGACGGCTAATTTCATGGAGGACAGGGTATGTTGATGGGAGGAAGTACCGGAGAATGAATAAGCTGATTTACCCAAAAGCGTGAGGATAGGTGATCTTAACTACTTATGACGGTCGAGAACTGTCTTTGACAGAATGGCGCACCCACTTCGGACACTCAGCATGTGACGAAATGTAGGAAAAAATACTGAAAACCAGATTATTCGCTTCTCAAAACTGAATAGCGCAAAGTCAGCTTCGTCACTCTCGGCGGGTCGTAGATCGTGCTGCGGGTTTCCATCTCGAAGGCATCCTCGTACACATTACGCGGGTAGATGTTCCAGCCGCCCGTGCCGGTAGCGGAGTCGCGTAGGGCGATCACCTTCGTCGGTACGTACACTTTCCACTGGTAGTGCTGCGTCGTATCGTCGCCCACAAAGTGCCCCTCAAAACTACCATCGGACTTAAAGGATACCCAATCCATGTGGCGGTCGAACCTGGCCCCGCTGAGGTGCGGGATGTGTTTGCCGTCCTTGAAAACGGGCACTTCGTCCATCGCGATTTGTTCGAGCTGCCAGCGATCAACGGCCAGTAAACGCGCTTTTGCTTCCCAAACGTCGTCGGCGGGGCGGTGACAAGCGGTTAGAAGCAAAGAAACAAACAGCAGGACTTTGTATTTCATGCTGGCTGCTTTTGATTTGGTCTTCACGGGCCAGCGGCCCGTACCACATTTATATCCCTTTGCTCAATTCCAGCATTCTTGCAACGGAATCATAGGCTTTTACGCGAATAGCTTCCGGCACAATGATTTCCGGCTGTTCGTACAGGAGCGCATTATACACTTTTTCCAGGGTGTTCATTTTCATGTACGGGCATTCCGAACAGGCGCAGGTATTGTTGTCGGTAGCCGGGGCAGGAAGGAGTTTCTTGTGCGGAACCGACTGCTTCATTTTGTGCAGAATACCCGCTTCGGTAGCGACGATGAATTTGTCGGCGTCGTTTTCCTGCACAAATTTCAGCAAACCCGTAGTTGAACTTACGAAATCGGCTTGCATCAGTACGTCTTCCTTGCACTCGGGGTGCGCGATGAGCAGGGCATCGGGATTTTCCTCCCGCAGCTTTTGAAGTTTTTCGCGCGAAATATCGATGTGGACGATACAGGCACCATCCCAAAGTACCATGTCGCGGCCCGTTTTCTTGGACACGTAGCGGCCCAGATTCGCGTCGGGAGCAAAGATAATTTTCTGGTCTTTGGGCAGGCTGTTCACGATGTGCAGCGCGTTGGACGACGTACACACGATGTCGGTCAGGGCCTTGATCTCGGCGGAACAGTTGATATAGCTGATCACGATGTGGTCAGGGTGCCGGGCCTTAAACTCGGCGAATTTGTCGGCGGGAGCCGAGTCAGCGAGGGAGCAGCCCGCGTTCAGATCGGGAATAACGACCTTCTTGTGTGGACTGAGCACCTTGGCGGTTTCGCCCATGAAATGTACCCCGCAGAAGACGATCATGTCGGCCTCGGTGGCGGCGGCTTGCTGTGAAAGGCCAAGGCTGTCTCCGATGTAATCGGCCAGATCCTGAATGGCGCCGTCCACATAATAGTGGGCGAGAATCACGGCATTTTTCTCCTTCTTCAGGCGGTTTATTTCTGAGATTAAATCAATGTCGTCGGCCACGGCTTCATTCACATAGCCATAGCGGGAAACTTGTTCAAGAATATCGGTCATCGTTTTTTTGAATTCAAGAATATCTGTTCTGAGACACTTTCTCAGAACTAAAAAAAGCAAAAACTACCTCAAAAGGCCCGTTCTTGGTTCCAAGGTACAAATAATCCTAAAATCTTGACGAAAGCCTATTAAAAAGCCGAAACCATTAGTACCCCGGAGCGGGAGAATAACAGTTTCGGCGCTTAGCGTCAAAGGTTTTGTCGGGGAGATCAGAACACCCAGCGGAAGAAGTAATACAGCGTGGCGGACAAGATCATCGTCACGGGAAGGGTCAGTATCCAGGCAATGGCGATGTTGCGCACGGTGCCACCCTGTAAGTTTTTGATGCCTTTGTTGGCGACCATCGTACCCGCGATACCCGATGAAAGTACGTGGGTGGTACTTACGGGGAGCCCCAGCCAAGACGATGCCCCGATGGTACTTGCCGCCACCAACTCCGCCGAAGCGCCCTGAGCGTAGGTGAGGTGCTGCTTACCGATTTTCTCACCAATCGTGACCACGATGCGTTTCCAGCCGACCATCGTACCCAGGCCCAGCGAGAGTGAAATCATCAGAATCACCCAGTCGGGGGCGTAGTCGGTAAAGCGACGGATGCCCGTATTTTCGCTGATTTGCGTTCTGAGCACAGCGGCGTCAGCCAGGCTGATGTTGACATTTTTGCTATTGAGCAAATCCTTTACATTGCGGTCAATTAAAAGAATTGAGCGGCGGGCGATCAGGCGTTCACCTTTCGGAAAAGTGTTATCCACAAGTGGCTTGCTGAGCTGGTTTTGCAGCGAAGCAATTTCACGTTTGGTCTCGGCCAGTTCGGTCTGGTTCTGGGAAGACAATACTCTGGGGTTTACTTTATTTACTATTGTTTCAATCTGGGTGATATTATCCCGAATCATCATTGGGTTGAGATCGTTGTTCAACGCAAAGTAGGAGGGTGTGATGCCGATCAGGATCAGCATAATCAAGCCTACGCCTTTTTGTCCATCGTTGGAACCGTGGAAAAAGCTGACCATCGTACAGGTGGCGATCAGAATTGCCCGAATCCAGGTGGGCGGGGGCTGATTTTTCTTAGGTTCACTGAACACCAGTTTCTGCAAAGGTTTGTCCAATGTTTTTCTCAAAATAAACATCAGCACTACCGCCAGTGAAAAGCCGAACAGGGGTGAAGCCAAAAGGGAAATAAAAATGTCGACGGCTTTGGAGGTATTGACGCCCGTACCACGGGTGTTTTCCGGCATAAAGGTGAAGGCTAAGCCAACGCCCAGAATAGAGCCGATCAGCGTATGCGAGCTGGAACTGGGAAGCCCAAAGTACCAGGTGCCAAGATTCCAGACAATGGCACTGAACAGTAATGCCAGCACCATCGCTATACTATGGTAGACGTTCTGATCAATGAGTAGTTCGGTAGGCAAAAGGTTCAAAATGCCCATTGCCACAGCTATGCCTCCAAAAAACACACCCAGAAAATTGCAAAAGCCCGACCACACGACGGCGGTATTGGGTTTGAGGGCATTGGTGTAAATAACGGTAGCCACGGCGTTGGCCGTGTCGTGAAATCCATTAACAAATTCGAAAGCGCAGGCAGCAAACAGGCAAAAGGCCAGAAGCAGGAAAATGTCGGTCTCTAAACCAAACATACGGCAAGTAGGATCAGTGAATGTAAATCAGCCTTTTGGCTGATATTCAATGCCGCAAAAGTAAGGAATGTTTGTGGGGGTGGTATGTTAAGAAATTGTTAAGAAGGAGAGTTCCACAGTTCGCCACCGGGCGCCCGGCTTAGTACCAAAGTGCCAAAGTACCAAAGCGAGCTTCGCCTTAATTCATAGCTTTTCTTTGAGTTTTTGAATTAAGCTAGAAAGCAATCTTTCAATTTCCCGACTCTGCGAAAACAAAGAATCATAGTCTTCCTTGGATACATATTGTAGGTTAAACGCAATTTCGACTTGCGTTTGCAGTTCGTAGAGTGAACCCGTTGAGATTTGTAAGAAGCGAACAAAATCCCCGGTACTTCTGCGACCAAAACCCTCTGCTACATTGCTTGGTATCGAGATGGCGGAGCGACGCATCTGGGAAGTCAAAGTAAACTGCTCGGATGTTGGGAACGAACTAGTTATTTTATAGATAGCTGTTACAAAGGCCATCGCCTTTTGCCAAACAATCGTTTCTCGATAGGTATTGAATCCAGCCATAATAAAGTCAGGTGCTCCTGAGGGAAATGGATAATCGGCTTCGCTTTCTCGTCAGATAATAAAACTCAGGAACTCAGCCGCAGCACCCGGTGGCGGACTTTGGAACTCAGGAACTTAAAAACTACCCTTTATTAGCCAACTGCCCGCAGGCGGCATCGATGTCCTTTCCCCGGCTGCGCCTCACGCTGACGGTGACGCCGCGATTTTCCAGGAAACCCGCAAAGCGGTCGAGTTTGTCGGCTTCGGTATTACGGAAATCGGCTTCGGCGATGGGGTTATACTCGATGATATTGACGCGGGCCGGAACGCGCTTGGTGAATTCCCAAAGCTCCTTGGCGTCGTCGAGCGAATCGTTAAAGTTGTTGAAAACGATGTACTCGAAGGTGATGCGGTTTCCGGTTTTTTTATAGAAATGATTGAGGGCCTCGGCCAGATTATCCAGCGAGTTGGACTCGTTGATGGGCATGATTCGGTTGCGCTTTTCGTCGTTGGCGGCATGAAGTGAGAGCGCCAACCGGAAACGCACCTCGTCGTCGCCTAGTTTTTTAATCATCTTGGCAATGCCGGCCGTTGAAACGGTAATACGCTTCGGCGACATCCCCAGGCCCAACGGCGAGGTAATGTGCTCGATGGATTGCATCACATTGGCGTAGTTGAGCAGCGGCTCTCCCATTCCCATGTACACAATGTTGGTAAGCGGTGCCTGAAATTTGCGCTCGGCTTGCCGGGCGATTTCCACTACCTGATCGTAAATCTCGCCCGCGTCCAGGTTGCGCTTGCGATCCATATAGCCGGTGGCGCAGAAGGTGCAGCTCAGCGAACAGCCCACCTGACTGCTCACGCAGGCGGTCATGCGGTCGGTGGCCGGAATAAGTACCCCTTCCACCAAATGCGCATCGTGCAGCCGGAAGGCCGATTTGACGGTGCCATCATTGCTGTGTTGCTGATTATCGGTCGTGAGGGCGTTGATGGCAAAATGCTGATCCATCAGTTCCCGCAAGGGTACCGACAGGCTGGTCATCTCGGCAAAAGAGCGCGCCGATTTCTTCCACAACCATTCGTGGATCTGTTTCGCCCGAAAGCCCGCCTCCCCGCGCTCGGCCAGCCAGCTTTTTAGTTGGTCGAGGGAAAGTTTCCGTATGTCAGTCTTGGCCTGAATCATTGAATAAAGTTGTATAAGATCAAATTGTGGTTCGTTAGGGTACCCTTACTCGAAGTTTTCACTTTCGGGTTCTTTTTCCCCATCCAGGTATTCCCGCTTCCAATCCCGAATCAGTTCGCTGCCGGCCGGCAGCCATTCGACGGCTTTGGTAATGACAACGGGTGCTACCGGAACGATGTAAGGATAAATATAAGTCCCTTCGACGCGGTGCGGAGGTATATCGACGCCCATGGTACTTAGCAGCCAAAAGAAAACACTCGCTCCAAACACCCAGGTAAACAAGCCTACCGCCGCACCGGCCAGGCTGTCAAAAGTACCTAGTAAGGAGTACTTTAACGATCGCCGGATGGAATAACCAAATTGATTTAAAAGAAAAACGGTAGGAAAGAAAATTACCGAAAACCCTATAAATGGTAAAATACGCCGTGCTACCGTATGACCTACATGCGGTTCGAGAATTTCCATCCCCAAACCCAAAAACTTGAATCCCACGATCATGGCGACCACAAAAGCCACCACGCCCACGATTTCCACGAGCAAACCTTTCCGATATCCGTTTACTGCTCCCCACAAAAGAGGAATCAACAACAAGAGATCGAGTAGTTTCACTTGGCCAGCAAACTCCTGACCAGACCCGCTACGACTTTGCCATCCGCCTGTCCGGCCAATTCCTTGGTTGCCACGCCCATGACCTTGCCCATATCCGCCGGACTGGAAGCACCCACCTGTGCAATGATAGTTTCCAGTTTGGCTTTAACCTCCTCCTCCGTCAATTGCCGGGGCATGAATTCTTCGATGAAAACCAGCTCGGCTTCTTCCTTGGCGGCCAGATCCTCACGGCCCTGTGCGTGAAAAATCTCCGCTGCTTCGCGACGTTGTTTGGCCGCTTTGGTGAGTAGTTTTAGTTCTTCGTCTTCCGACAAATCGCCCGTGCTGTTGCCACTGGTTTCTTCCAAAAGAATCAGCGACTTGATGGCCCGCAAAGCGCGCAACTTATCCTGGTCCTTCGCCCGCATGGCGTCTTTGATATTCGATTCAACTTTGCTTTTTAATGACATAGAGAGTGGTACGGGCAGCTTGCCCGTTTATGTAAAGCGTTAAAATAAAGGGTTCAAATAATAAATGGGGCATGAACCGAGTACCAGAACATTTTCCGGGCAACTCACGTTCGATACCCGTAACTTTGCCACAAAGGTACAAACACTAAGCATTTCCCCACCCATGACCCGCCTAAGCGTCAACATCAATAAAATCGCCACCTTGCGCAATTCGCGTGGCGGTGATAACCCCAACGTCGTTAAAGTCGCGCTCGACTGTGAGCGCTTCGGCGCCGAAGGGATTACGGTACACCCGCGTCCCGACGAGCGCCACATCCGCTATCAGGATGTTTATGATTTAAGGAAGGTCGTCACGACGGAATTCAACATCGAAGGAAATCCCTCTGAACGGAAGTTTGTGGATTTAGTCCTGGCCAACTACCCCGACCAGGTGACGCTGGTGCCGGACGCGCTCGGGGCCATCACCTCCAACGCGGGCTGGGATACGATCAAAAACAAAGACAGACTGACGGACCTCATCGCCGAATTCAAGGCCGCTAACATTCGCGTCTCCGTCTTTGTGGATGCCGATGAGCGCATGGTCGAGGGCGCCAAAGCCTGCGGGGCCGATCGTGTGGAGCTATATACCGAACCCTACGCCGAGCACTATTTCGAGAATAAAGAAAAGGCCGTCGCTCCCTTTGTCAAAGCTGCCGAAGCAGCCCGCCGCGTGGGCCTGGGCCTGAACGCGGGCCATGACCTGAGCCTGGACAACCTACGCTTTTTACAAAAAAGCATTCCCTGGCTCGATGAAGTTTCCATCGGCCACGCCCTCATTTCCGACGCACTTTATTTCGGTTTGGAAAATACCATTCAGATGTACTTACGAGAGCTTGATGTTTAATTTGGAATGTCGGAATCAGCGAATGTCAGAATATTTCCATCGACTCAGCAGTCTACGTTCTGGCAGAAGAATATTCATATATTCCGACATTCACTAATTCGCAATTAAATATGCCCACTCTTCTTCCTCCCTCCGCTTTCCTGCAAAAAGCCGAAAAACTACCCGTCGTGGATGTGCGTTCGCCGGGGGAGTTTGCGCAGGGACACATTCCGGGGGCGGTGAACATTCCTTTGTTCAGCAATGAGGAAAGGGCGCAGGTCGGGACCGCTTACAAGCAGGTCAGTCAGGATGATGCGTTGCTTTTGGGGCTGGAATTGGTCGGCCCGAAGATGGCAGATTTCGTGCGGTCCTCGAAAATACTTGCTCCCGAAAAAGAAATTCTGGTCCATTGCTGGCGGGGCGGAATGCGCAGCGGTTCGTTTGGCTGGCTGCTCGAAACCGCCGGGATGAAGGTAAGTATCCTGGTGGGAGGCTATAAGGCTTTTCGGAACGAGGTACTTTCCGGATTTGTGATTCCCCAGAACATTATCATTCTGGGGGGTAAAACAGGCAGCGGAAAAACCGAAATTCTGCACCAACTACGGGAATTGGGCGAACAAGTCATTGACCTGGAAGGGCTGGCGCACCACAAAGGTTCGTCTTACGGAGCCATTGGCCAACTACCACAACCGAGTTCCGAACATTTTGAGAATAGAATTTATAACCAGTGGCGGCAGCTTGACCCCGCGCGCCGGGTGTGGGTGGAAGATGAGAGCCGCACTGTCGGTCGGTGCCTGATTCCGCAGGATGTCTGGACACAGATGCAAAATGCCCCGCTCGTTTTGGTGGATATGGACAAGGCCACCAGGATCGAAAGGCTAGTGCGCGAATACGCCTGTTTTGATATAAATCTGCTTTATGAAGCTACCGACCGCATCAAAAAACGGCTCGGCGGTCAGCATCACAAAGCTGCCATCGCTGCCCTGGACCAAAAAGATTTTGCCAGCGTCGCCGACATTACCCTTACCTACTACGATAAGACCTACCAATATGGTGTGGGGGGGCGGAACGTGATTCATGTAGAGGAAACTACGGAAGATAATCCGGCGAAGCTGGCGGAACAGCTTCTTTCGGGAGTAACGGTAAATGGTTAAGAGGCAAAAATCATTGTCCTCGATAAGCTATTATGTGCCTTATAGGTTGCAACGGAGCCATTAACCCTCCACCGTTGACCTTTTTACCCCAAGATTCACCCCACCTTTTGGGCGCAGTGTCACCATCGGCTCCGGTTCGATATTTTGGTTCGGAGAAAGCAACTCCACCTCAAAATCCCGCAGCAGAATTGCCAGTATCAGCTGCATTTCCAGCAACGCAAAATTATTGCCGATGCACAGCCTCGGTCCGCCGCCGAAAGGCAGGTAGGCGTAGGTCGGGCGGTCTTTGGAATTTTCCTCCGAAAAGCGGTCGGGATTAAAAACCTCCGGTTCATTCCAGTACTCAGTGCGACGGTGTAGCGTGTAAGGACTAATCAAAAAGTAAGAGTCCGCCGGAAAAGCATAGGGACCGATTTTATCTTCGGCCAGTGATCGGCGACTGATGACCCAGGCGGGCGGGTACAGGCGTAATACCTCCTGAACTACCTGCATCGTGTAACCTAGTTCGCGCGCCTTTTCGAAAGTTGAAGTACCTTTTTTTGCTAAAACTTCCTTACTCTCTTCCCTGATCCTCTGCGCGACTTCCGGATGCTTTGCCAGTAAATACAGTGCCCACGACAGCGCGTTGGCGGTAGTTTCGTGACCCGCCATGAAAATGGTCGTCACTTCGTCGCGTAGTTGGCCGTCGGACATGGTTTCGCCCGTTTCCTCGTCGCGGGTCCGCATCAGCATATCCAGCAGATCGTCATAACTGGCGTCCGGATTGCGCTGGATTTCGGCCCGGCGGCCGTTGATAATTCCATAAATTACTTCTTCTACCTTCCTGACTGCCGACTGAAACTTTACATTCCGGGGCGTGGGGTACTTGAGGGGAAGCCGAATGAAGCTTTTCAGGGTTTGGTCGGCGAAATGCATGATATCGTCGAGCGCGGCGGAGATACCCGCCACGCGATCGCCTACATCGGTGCTGAATAATGCTTTGGTCACGATGTTGAGCGTGAGCCGTAGCATATCTTTACTGATATCCCGGGGCTGGGCAGCATCATGCTTTTTCCAGTCGTCGACCAAAGCCTCGGTTTCCTGCGCCATCATATCGGTCATCAGGGCCAGCCTTTGTTTGTAAAAAGCGGGCTGGGCCAGCTTCCGCTGCCGCCGCCAGAAATCCTCCTCGCTCGTCAGCAGACCATTGCCCAGGAAGGTGGCCAGGATCTTATAGGCCTCGCTTTTGTGGTAGTTGCGGTTGTTTTCCTGCAACACGTACTTCACGTCCTCAGCCGTTTGCAGAATAGTCAAATCCCGTCGCAATACGTTTACCACCGAAAGCCGCTCGTGCTGTTCCTGTAATCGCAGCATAAACCCCAACGGATCGTTGATAAAGGGATAAGTACTGCCAACCAAAGGCCAGCCACGGTGGCGCGGCGCAGTCTGCGGGGGAACGATTGAAGTTTGCATAGCAGATAATATCGTTTGGTTTGCCCTATATTTGAAACTTTAAAAATGGATAGTCAACTCCAAGTTGTTGGACCGTGTCCAGTACCAAAACTAGGAGTTTCTTAACCGAGAAAGTAATTATCCATCGTCCATTTTTCATTTTCCATTGAATAACAATGCACAAAAAAATCTCTTCCGCCCTCATTTCTGTCTATTCTAAAGAAGGTCTCGAACCACTCGTGCGGCTTTTGCACAAGAACGACGTCAAGCTCTACTCGACGGGCGGCACGCAGACCTACCTCGAAGAACTCGGCCTTCCGGTGACGGCGGTGGAAAGTCTGACGGGTTACCCGTCCATTTTTGGCGGGCGGGTCAAGACCTTGCACCCGGTCGTGTTCGGGGGGATTCTCTACCGCCGCGACGATGAAAGCGATCAGGCGCAGGCGGCGGAATACGACATTCCGGCTTTGGATATGGTCGTCGTGGATCTTTATCCTTTCGAGGAAACCGTGGCGTCGGGTGCCAAGCCCGCCGAGATTATTGAGAAAATCGACATCGGCGGCATTGCGCTCATTCGGGCCGCGGCCAAGAATTTTAAGGATACGCTCATCGTTTCCTCGCGTGAGCAATACGCCGATACCCTGAATTTATTGACCCAGAAAGAAGGTAGAACCGACCTGGCTGATCGCCGGCGGTACGCGGCGGCGGCCTTTGGTGTGTCGTCGCATTATGATACAGCCATTAACCGCTGGTTTTTGGAGGGCGAATCGGCGGTACTTGATAGCGTGCGGGATTTTGAAAAACTACCTTCCCAAACGTTGCGTTACGGCGAAAATCCGCACCAGAACGCTACTTTCTACGGTGATCTCGACGCCATGTTTGTCAAACTACACGGCAAAGAACTTTCCTATAATAACCTCGTGGATGTCGACGCCTGCGTGGGCCTGATCGACGAATTCCAGGATGCCGGGCCGACGTTCGCCATTATCAAGCATACCAATGCCTGCGGCATCGCGACGGCCGATACGGCCCGCGAAGCCTACGTCAACGCCCTGGCCTGCGATCCGGTCTCGGCCTTTGGCGGTGTGATTATCACCAACACCAACGTGGACGCCGAAACGGCCGAGGAATTGAACAAACTTTTCATGGAAATCCTGATTGCGCCCGCCTACTCGGAAGACGCGCTGCAAATCCTGCAATCCAAGAAAAACCGAATTCTGCTAAAAAGGAAGCCGCTCACGCTGCCCGGCGAGATGTTTAAGACTATCCTGAACGGGGTACTTCAACAGGATAAGGATAACGTGACAGAGACTGCCGACGACATGACAACCGTCACGGAAAAAGAGCCGACCGAAGCCGAACTAACCGCTCTGGAATTCGCGCTGAAGGTCTGTAAACACACCAAGTCAAACACCATCGTGCTGGCCAAAGAAAACCAGCTCCTCGCCAGTGGCACGGGCCAGACTTCCCGCGTGGATGCCTTGCGCCAGGCAATCGACAAAGCTGCCGCTTTTGGCTTCGACCTGCAAGGTGCGGTAATGGCTTCCGATGCCTTTTTTCCTTTCCCCGACTGCGTCGAGATTGCCAAAGAAGCGGGCATCACGGCCGTCGTGCAGCCCGGCGGCTCCATCCGCGATAAGGACTCCATCGCCTACTGCGACGCGAACGGCGTGGCGATGGTGACAACGGGGGTGAGGCATTTTAAGCACTAAAAAAAGCGCAAAGCCACAAAACGAAAGCACCTATCCGATATAGATTCTAAAAACCTCTTCTTCGTGAAGAGGTTTTTTTGTTTACGTATTGATTGCTAGTGGATTACTTATTGAGCGGTAGTAATGTTTGGGGAGTAGAAAATTATTTTTGTCTTCGCCATCAGCGAACAGCTTGCCGTTGGCCAATCCCTATTCACTAAACTCTCAAACCTATGGAAACGCAGGAAAAAGCAGACGATCCAAAAACAATCCTTCTGAAAGACATCGGGCTTGCTACCTTGCCCAAACCTTACCCAGGCGGCGTGTCAACCCGCTCCTCAGTCGTTAAAAAGTACGCCGTCGCAGCGAAGGATGTTCTTAAAGGCCCGCTGGTCTTCGTCAATCAGGGCATCTCGCTCACGCCCGGCACTCCACAAGGCAAGCTGAAGTCACACCTGAGTTTTTTTCAGGCGAGTATGGTACTCACGGAAAGTTCCGCCGGGAACAATAACAACATGGTCCTTTTCGGTTCCCAGCAGCAGAACGGGCAATGGCTGGGTTCCGATGGATCGGTGCAGGTGGAGTTTGAAACGGAGGATACCAAGACCGCCTACCTGGTAGAGTTCTTTATCAACCTTCCCAACCTGAGTGGCCCGCCCGAGCAGTGGAATCTGACATTGGTAGGGTATATGAATGGTGTACTTACTACCGTCGATCATTCTTTCAGCAGTAGCCAGAAAGGGAATAAAGTTCTGCAATTCTTTGTTTCTCCCAGCCCCATCCGTAACCAGTTTTTGCTGCTACGGCCCACTTGGCAACCCAACAAGCCTACATCTACCTGGAATTTTTACGGTGTTGAGATTACGGCTTTCAAATCCTGAATTCTAATCCAGGATCGACCGTGGTGATTTCCCGATTGAGTGAATACATTTGCATCTTAGCGTTCTGTATTCACTCAATCGCCTCTACTCCCTTGTCACTTCTGCCCGCTACCACCACCGACCTACCGGAACTTACCCAACTCATCAACAGCGCCTACCGCGGCGATAGCTCCCGCAAAGGCTGGACGACCGAAGCCGACCTGCTCGGCGGCATTCGCACTAGCGAGGCAAGCCTGGCCGAAACCATCGCCAAGCCCGACTCGACCATCCTGATCCACCGCGACGAGGCGACTGACGTGCTCATTGGCTGCGTTTATCTCGAAAAGAAAGCCGACCTGATGTACCTCGGTATGTTGACCGTTTCGCCGGAAATCCAGGCGCGGGGTATTGGCAAAAAACTCTTGCAGGAAGCCGAAAACTACGCCCATACCCTCGGCTGCATCGCTGTGGAAATGACCGTGATTTCCCAGCGCGCCGAACTCATTGCGTGGTACGAGCGGCGCGGTTTTGCACTCACGGGCGAAACGCGGCCTTTTCCGATGAACGACCCACGCTTTGGGGAGCCGAAGACGAATTTGGAATTTGTGGTGATGCGGAAGGGGTTGTGAAAAACTAACCTAGTTCAGTAGACGTCCTTCCGATGGGCAATTTTCAGGATAAAAATTGTGATCTGTTCGTTTTCAATCGAATAGATAACTCTGTAATCACCCACTCGGATACGAAAATAATCATCGGCGTCGATTCCCCGCAGGGTGTAATTTTTAAGCTTTTTATGCCCCGGTGGCTTTGGCTCTTCGGCCAGATTTTCGATTTTCTCAAAAATACGATCCTGCATTTTGGCAGGAAGTCGTTTCAACTCCCGCTCGGCAGAATCCGTGATAACGACTTTATACGCCACGGCTGCGCAGTATTTCCTGCTTCACTTCCTCAAAAGGACGGGTCGGCTCGTCTCGCCGCTCCGCTGCGTCCAACGTGTCAATGAGGTCTTCCACAATTTCCTGAACGGCCTCGTTGGTCAAATCCAGTTGAATCGCGGTTTTCTGTCCTTGGCTATTGGTCACGTAGCTTAGGCCCTGTCGGATGTCGGTGGTGTTCATGTCGTTATCTTTCTAGTTTGCTTTGAAACGAAGAAAACAAATTTAGTCAAAAATACACTTATTTGCGGAATCCGGCTCTCGTCCACAAACGACCCGCGCTTCGGGGAGCCGAAGATGGATTTGGCGTTTTTGGTGATGCGGAAGGGGTTGAGCTAATCTACGGCTAGGAGTAGATAACTACAGCAAAGAACTCAAATGTCGATGGCTGATAGGAAATAGCCACTTTTATGACCAAATCTGATCATCGCCAGTGCATTATGATTTTCAACCAGTATCTAAGTGGTTGTTGGGATAAAGTCGTAGGTTTCACAATCTTATGGATGGCCTTATTTGCCGCTGCTTCCGAAAAATCGCCTTTCAACGTGATCGACGTGCAGCGTGGGCAAAACACATTTTCCGTCGTCATGCGCCTGACAGATTGACGGAATAATTACGTCCAGCCCCTGCTTCCGGCACTGGGATATCTGTTTCATTGGTGTAGTTTTGAGCAATTTTTCAATTCTAGCCCACCACTGATGCATTTTTCCAAGTACCTTCTTTCCCGACTGCTCCTTTTCTCCCTCCTCCTTTCCTCCTTAATCCCCACTTTCGCCCAAAAAGACATTACCATAAAGTCTCCCAACGGCAACCTGACCTTTACTTTCCAGATAAATCGTGATACGCCGACCTACAAAGTCAATTACAAAGGCACCGAACTCATCGGTGAGTCGAGTTTGGGGCTGAATTTCGTTGAGGGCGGAGCGTTCGGCAATCGGCTGAAAGTAGGGACACCCGACTACTTCAACGCCGAAGAAAACTACGACCTGGTCGTTGGAAAAACCGGATACGTGTACAGCTACAGCAAGGCGGTTTCGATTCCGCTGACGGAGCGGACAACTTCGCGACAAGTGAATCTGGTCGTGCGGATGTTCAACGATGCGGTGGCTTTTCGCTACGAATTTCCCGTGCAGAGTAGCTGGGCCGCCTACGAGTTGACGGATGAAAAAAGTACCTTCAACATTCAAGGCAATCCGAAAGTACGGGCTTTGCAGTTTGGTACTTACAACACGTCGCACGAAGGCTACTACCAGAAAATGCCGCTGAGTGAAGTCAAAAATGACACGCTCATGGATATGCCCGCCCTGTTCGAGTTTCCGAACAAGGTGTACATGGCCATTACCGAGGCCAATTTGCGGGACTACGCCGGAATGTACTTAAAGAAAAAAGACGGCTACCTCACGACCCAGCTATCGCCGCTGCCTGGTGAATCCGGGATAAAAGTGAAGGCCAACCTGCCGCACCAAAGTCCGTGGCGGGTGATGCTCATCAGCGACCGCATCGGCGATTTGATGGAGTCTACTACGATCACCTCGCTCTGCAACTCAAAAATCAAGCAGGATTTTTCCTGGCTGAAACCGGGTAAAACATCTTTCCACTGGTGGAATGGCGACATCACGCCCGACACGACCTTCGCGCCGGGCATCAACTTCGAAACTAATAAGTACTACATCGACTTCTGCGCCGATAATGGCATCGGCTACCATTCCGTGATCGGCTACGGGGGCTTTCCCTGGTACGTGAGCGACGCGGCGGGTTACGGAGCCGTGGGTAAAAATACCGACGTGACCAAAACCGTCCCGACGCTGGATATGCAAAAGGTGTGTGACTACGCCAAGGAGCGCGGGGTGGGCATTCATGTGTGGGTGCACTGGTATGCCATTCACCGGCAGTTGGAAGAAGCTTTCACGCAATTCGAGAAGTGGGGCATCAAGGGAATGATGGTCGATTTCATGGATCGCGACGATCAGGAGATGGTCAAAATTCAGGAGGAAATTCTGCTGGCAGCAGCCCGGCACAAACTGTTCATTCAGTTTCACGGGTCGTTCAAACCCACGGGTCTAAGCCGTACTTATCCCAACGAACTAACCCGCGAAGGTACCCTCAACTACGAAACCAACAAATGGAATCCCCGCGCCCTGAGCGCCGACCACGACCTCGACATTCCCTTCACGCGGGGCCTGGCCGGACCGACTGACTATCACCTGGGTGGCTTCCGGGCTGTGCCACCGGGCGATTTCAAGACGCAGTATACCCGTCCGCTCATGGGTAGCACCCGCGCCCACATGCTGGCAATGTATGTGGTGCTGGAAAGCTACCTGACAATGGTGGCCGACTACCCTGAGGCGTACCTGGGTCAACCCGGCTTTGATTTTCTGAAAAAAATACCCACCACCTGGGACGAAACCAAAGTCCCGGCGGCGGAACTTGACAAATTTGCCACGACCGCCCGGCGCAGCGGCACGGACTGGTACATGGGTACCATTAACAGCAGCACCGCCCGGAAAATCAGCATTCCGCTGGCGTTTTTAGGGAAGGGGAAATACAAGGCGAAGATCTACGCCGACGCGGCGGATGTCAGCAAAGATCCCAATCACCTGGCTATTTCGGAAAAAGTCCTGACTGCCGCTGATTCTCTAGAAGCTATCCTGGCTGCTGGCGGTGGCCAGGTGGTTCATTTTGTTAGAGTTGGAGAATAATTTTCCTATAATTCAGAAGATTCTGACTATGATCGCTCAAATCCTTTGACCGGATGAATCATTCCCTATTTTTGCGCCTTTAAGCGGCAGATGCCAGCTTGTGAACAAGAGTTTGATCCGCCAGTATTGGGATTAAAATTTCGGATTGCCTAACAGTATCAACCATCCATCATCAATTCTCCATTAAATAAATGGCCAAGACTTCTGATTTCGATAACCTCGTGTATGCCATCCACAAATGGTGTGGCCTCATTGCCGGGCTTTTCATTTTGATGCTCAGCATTACGGGAGCAATGCTGGTTTTTAACGATGAAATCGACACCGCCACCAACGCCGACATGGTGAAGGTCAATCCAGAAGGCCAGCGGCTATCCACCGATGCGCTGATACAATCGCTCGTCCAGCAACTTCCTGATGCTTCGCTGAGCAGCACGTTGCTTTATCCCGGTGAACCCGACCGGGCTCCAATGACGCAACTGCGGCTGGGCGACAAAAACTGGTGGGTGTATCAGAATCCTGCTACCGGAGCCGTGCTAGGCAAGCGCGAGCCCAACGAAACATTTATGAAGGTAATTCTTCACGTTCATGAACACCTGACACTAGGACAAACCGGCCACGCTATTTTACTGGTTGTCGGCATTGCCTTGATTTTGATGGTAGTTACCGGAGTTTGGTACTACCGAAAATCTTTGTTTTCGGTATTTAAAATTGGCGTGCGGAACCGAAACACCTATCTTGTCAATTCTGATCTGCACAAGCTGACGGGCGTGCTGAGTTTTATTTTCCTGCTGTTGATGGCCGTGACGGGTAGTTTTATGCACTGGGAAAAGGTGGAGCGGATGTTTGAGCCCAAGGAAGCCCCCGCAGCGGCCCGTGCCGAAGAGCCCCAAGTCGAACCCGCTGCGCCCGACTACACGCAGCTTTCGCTGGTTCGTGGTCTGCAGATTGCCGAGAAGTCCATTTCTGATTTCACGCCCGCCCAGATCAGGTATCCCAAAGCTGCCGACGGAAATGTAGTTATCGCCGGAACGCGCCCCGAGAGCAATCGCTTGCTGGGCGTGTACACCTCGTCGGTAGAAATCAATCCCGCCAGTGGCGAGGTCGTAAAAGTAGAACATGCCGAAGACCGGGACTTCGAAGCCAATGCCGAAGCCTTCATGGAGCAAGTCCACTTCGGGCATTATGGCGGAATCGTTATCCAGCTATTTTACGCGCTGGGCGGTATCGGCCTGGGCATCATGACCATTACGGGGTTCGTGATTTGGTGGAAAAAGCGAAATTTTCCAAAGCAGAAAGCGAAGGCAGCGCGGATGGCGTAGTCAGGAGGGCCAAGTAATCATCTACTTATAGTGACCTCTTGCCGACAAAATTCGAATATGATTCTCAAAGACCTCGTAAACAAGACGATGTTCTTTATTTATTCTCCTTGACCAACAGCCAGATAAGTCATGTCTCAGAATTTCGGGCTTGCCTGTTCCCTCGAATGGATGATCCGCTATTTCCTCCAAAAGCGTGAGCAATTTTTTCAAAACGGCTCTGTTCCCGGCTTTTCGATGGTAAGAAATATCTTTTCTGGCTTGTTCTGAAAAATCTAAACGATAAGCCATTACAATCCCAGAAACTCTTTCAGATCTTCCTTTTGAACACTGGTGAAATTGCCGTCTTTGAATTCCTGTTGGCTCTGTTTAATCTTGGCAACAAAATCAGGATTGTATGAATCACCAGGATTTGCGTCATGCTGTTCATCGGCAATCTGAACAAAATCGAGTGCCTGAACTAGTTGCATGAAAAAGGAATATCGATTTTCACGGATATTGAGCGTTACCTGTTTCATAATTTTATGTGAAAATAGATTGATATTTCTCTAACAAAAGTGCCGTCTTTCAACATTTACCGTTCTCGCGCCAACAAAGTTCCGTATCGAACTTTCCAAATCGAATTCACACGGCTTCATGCCCTGGCGGTCAAATTGAACTTTCCAGGAATCGTGCCATCTGCAAACCAGATTGAAAAGCACCCTCCACGTTACCCATACCGAAACCGTCACCACCCATGAGCAGCGGGAAAGGCGTGTTCAAAGCTGCGAAAGGCTCCGGGGAGCGCATGTCGGCCAAACTGTACCGCCAGCGATGGACCTGGTATTCCCCAACATTTTCGGCGGGAATCCAGTCGGTAAGTTGATCCAGTAGTTTTTGTCCGGCTTGTTTCAAATCGCCTTCCAGATTAGCCAAGCTGAATTCCGGCGAGGCGTGGATGGTAACGGTGGGTTGCTCGGGCGCAATGCCCTTCTGCTGGTTGTCGGTCACGGTGGCAATATCGCCCTCTTCAAACTTCACCAGGCCGGGTGCGGGTACTTTGCTTGGTTCTTTCAGTAAAGCCAAAACGGCCAGGCAAGGCTGATATACAATGGCAGCAAAGGCATGTTCACCGGCTTCATTCAGGGGTAGTTGGCTGTCTTGCAGTAAAATGGCTGCTTGCGGGGCGGGAATGGTGAGGATGACCGCATCCGCCGAATAAGTGCTTCCGGCTTCGGTCGTCACTTGGCAACCCTTTTCCTCGCTTTCGATCAAAGTAGCGCGCTCCTGCAATTTTATATTCAGATCTTTGGCCAGGTACTTGGGAATTGTACTCATGCCGTTAGTACCAAAGTAGCGGGGGTGCTCAATACCCGCCTCCTCCAAATCCCAGGCTTCGACGATTCCTTCTGCTTCCAGCCTTTCGATTAACTGACGAAACTCGGGCGTACGCACCGAGAAGTACTGCGCACCGTGGTCGGCGCGGGTATTGTCGATACGACGCGTCGCCATGCGGCCGCCGACACCCCGTCCTTTGTCAAGCAGCGTGACTTCCCAACTGTGTTTGGCGAGTTCGTGTGCGGCAGATAATCCGGCCATGCCAGCGCCGATAATAATGCATGAATTCATTTACTTCATTTTTAATTTGAAAAAAGCCGCGAGCCATTGGCCGACAGCAGACAGCTACTTATTACTTTTACCTTCAACAAGAAATGATCCGCATTGTTGAAAAACTTCTCCTCCTTGGTTTCCCGTTTATTCAAAGTTCTGAAACTCCTTTTACTAGGTACTTTCGTGGCCGTTGTGAGTTATTACTTTTTGTACTCTCACATATTTTATTGCCAGGTGGTTCCCTATTCGGATTTTGATGAGGTGAACCGGAAACTGTATGTGAGTGCGGAAATCAATGTAGTGCAGCGACAGCGAATGTACGAAGCCATCGAGAAAGCACGGCAACGGATTGGCAGTTTTTGGGGTAAATCGGTAGGGGAGGCTACCATTATTTTGTGCAGTAACCCCGTTGAATACCAGAAGTACTGCCACAGCAACGAGGGGGCAGGGTGTAGTTTGGGGACACCCTGGGGCGATTCCTATATCGTGTTGAATCCCTACGGCCTGAATGTGGACGTGGTCAGCCATGAAATGTGCCACGACGAGCTTTTTACAAGATTGGGCTGGTGGAAAACTACCACCCAAATTCCGCAATGGTTCAACGAAGGACTGGCTCTGATGCTTGACCGCCGTTTCGTTCAGGAATCGGAGCCGATGAAGCGCTACCTCAGCTACAAAGACGAATGGCTGTACCTGACCCACGGGGCACAGGAAGTGCTGGAATTGAAGGATCTGAAAACGATACGAGGTTTTTTCGGAGGGGGGCAACGCCACGTGATGCTGGCTTATATGTCGGCGGGCATGGAGGTGTCTTATTGGCTGCTGCTCACTGGACCGGGAAGCATCCATGCCTTGCTGGATACATTGCGGGAAGGGGGCGATTTCACAAAGACCTATGCCAATCTGAAAAAAGCCGGAGAATCACAGCAGCACGTACCGCCTTCGTTTTATCCATTGCATTGATTTTTGCAGGATAAGCCCAAAATCGTGCATTATTTTCACAAAAAACGTACTTTCGCCCTCGCTTAAAAAGAGACACCTTCCATTTGCTTTCACTTTAACCCTACCTGATGATGCAACAATTACAAACGCTCGATTATGTTGTCTTTTTCTTCTACTTCATAATCGTTGCGGGCTACGGATACTGGATCTACCATCGCAAAAAATCCGAAGCCGCTTCCACTACCGATTTCTTCCTGGCGGAAGGTTCCCTGACCTGGTGGGCCATTGGCGCGTCGCTGATCGCTTCCAACATTTCCGCCGAGCAGTTCATCGGCATGTCGGGTAACGGCTTTTCGATGGGTCTGGCGATTTCGAC
Source organism: Persicitalea jodogahamensis (assembly GCF_014651615.1). Lineage (GTDB taxonomy): Bacteria > Bacteroidota > Bacteroidia > Cytophagales > Spirosomataceae > Persicitalea > Persicitalea jodogahamensis. Next base: position 710,343 of record NZ_BMXF01000002.1, read on the forward strand.
CTATGAATGGATGGCTGCCGCCACGCTGATTATCGTCGCGGTGTTCTTCATGCCCATTTATCTCAAGAACCGCATATTCACCATGCCGCAGTTTCTCGAACAGCGGTATAACAAGAGCGTCAGTCTGATCATGGCCATTTTCTGGCTGGCTTTGTATATTCTGGTCAACCTGACCTCCATTCTGTATCTTGGAGCGCTGGCCGTTTCCGGTATCTCCGGCCTGGATTTTGATTTCTGCATGTGGACGCTGGCCATTTTCGCCATTGTCATCACGCTGGGCGGGATGAAAGTAATCGGCTACACCGACGTAATCCAGGTCTTTTTCCTGATACTGGGCGGTCTGGCCACCACCTACCTGGCGCTCAACCTGGTGTCCGACGATGCCGGACGACAGGGGATGATCGAGGGTTTCAAAGCCATGACCCAAAATCACGACGACCATTTTCACATGATTTTCGAGAAAGGCAATCCGTTTTACTCGCAACTACCCGGTCTCACGGTACTGATCGGGGGGATGTGGATCGTGAACCTCAACTACTGGGGTTGTAATCAGTACATCACGCAACGCGCACTCGGCGCCGACCTCAAAACTGCCCGGAATGGTATCCTTTTCGCAGCTGGCCTGAAACTACTCATGCCCGTGATCGTGGTACTTCCCGGTATCGCGGCCTACTCGCTCTACAGCCGGGGAATGTTCCAGACTGAGATGCTGGGACCCGACGGCATGCTACTGCCCGACAAAGCTTATCCGGTACTGCTGAACCTGTTGCCCGTGGGACTGAAAGGACTTTCTTTTGCTGCTCTGACGGCGGCAGTCGTGGCGTCGCTGGCTGGAAAAGCAAATAGTATCTCGACGATTTTTACGCTCGATATTTTCAAAAACTACATCGGAAAGAACAAGTCCGAAGCACAGCTTGTGCGCACGGGACGCATCGTGGTAGTAGTCGCGATGGTATTAGCCATCGTGGTGGCTCCTTACATGGGTATCGACAAGAAGGGCGGCTTTCAGTTCATTCAGGAAATGACCGGACTGCTTTCGCCCGGTATCTTCGCCGCTTTTGTCATGGGCTTCTTCTGGAAACGCACCAACTCCGCCGGGGCACTCTTCGCCATAGTGGGCGGCTTCCTGATCGCGCTGGCCATGCACAACGGCTTCCCACCCTTCACGGGTTGGGAAACGGTTCCTTTCCTCGACCGCATGGGGGTCGTGTTCCTGATTTGCGTTACAGTAATGGTAGTTCTTGGCTTCGTGGCACCTGGCCAGAACAAGGGGCTCGAAATCGACGTCTCCATGTTCAAAACGCACCGCTCGTTTACAATTGGCGCGTTGGTAGTCATTGCGATCATCACATTCTTGTACGCCTATTTCTGGTAGGGAGAGAATGATCCCTGCAACTATCCAGATAGCGGTTTAACCGAAAAAAGCCGCCCGAAGAATCGGGCGGCTTTTTATTTACTCAGGAACGAGCCATGCTGAACCTTTACGCTATTGCCTCTTCCTGAATCGTGATCTTCTGAATCTTGTCACCCTGCCGGATGGCGTCGATTACTTCTAGCCCCTCTACTACCTTGCCGAAGCAGGTGTGGTTGCGGTCGAGGTGGGCGGTATTGTCGCGGCTGTGGCAGATGAAAAACTGCGAGCCACCCGTATTACGTCCGGCGTGAGCCATCGAAAGTACCCCCCGATCGTGATACTGCTTCTCGCCGTCCAGTTCACAATCGATCTTGTAGCCGGGGCCGCCGCGGCCCGTACCTTCAGGGTCTCCACCCTGAATCATGAAATTTGGGATCACGCGGTGGAAAGTCAGGCCGTCGTAGAAGCCTTTTTTAGATAGATTTACAAAATTCTGAACCGCTTTTGGGGCATCGTCGTCATAAAATTCGATCTGCATCGTCCCTTTATCGGTCACCATTTCTGCCTTAGTCATATTTAATTTTTTTCGGTTAAAACATACATTAATCTGCAAAGGTACGACGAGCCACGCGGGTTTTAAAGTCGATTGGCTAAATTGGGGGCGGTCTTCGACTTCGCTCAGACTGACAAAGCTGACTTCGCTCAGACTGACAAAGCTGACTTCACTCAGACTGACAAGGTGTTTGTGTTAGAAATCATTGGCTAAATTGGGGGCGAATTGAAAACCTTCATTCCTTCATACTTCATGAAACTTATTTTTACGCTTTTGGTGGCCATGCTGTTGGCTGCTTCCAGTTTCGCCCAGACCTCCAACGTCTATTTTACTTCTTTTCCCACGCTCACGCCAGATGGCGGTACCATCATTTTCAGCTACGAGTCGGACCTTTGGAAAGTACCCGTCAGTGGCGGCAACGCCACGCGCCTCACTGCCATGCAGGGCGCCGAAACCCGACCGCGTGTATCGCCCGACGGACAATGGCTGGCGTTTTCGGCCACCGAAGGCGGTAACGACGATGTGTATGTAATGCCCCTGAACGGCGGACCAATCCGGCAGCTGACCTACCACAGCAGCTCCGACCAGGTAGAAAGCTGGTCGTGGGATTCCGAAACGATATATTTCGAGTCGGGCCAGCAGAATGGCGGTACTACCTACACCGTGGCGCTCGACGGTGGTACCCCCAGGCGGATGTTCGGACACTACTTCAACCGCATCCACAGTGTGGCCGAAGCTCCCAACGGCGACCTTTACTTCAACGATACCTGGGAGAGCGATAACCAAGCCACGCGCAAAGGCTACAAGGGGGAATTTAATCCTGATATTCAATATTATAATCCCAAAACCAAAGCCTATAAACGCCTGACCGACTACCTTGGTAAAGATATGTGGGCCACCATTGACCGCTCTGGAACCGTCTATTTTGTTTCGGATGAAGGCAACGGGCAGTACAACCTCTATACTTTTAAAGAGGGCAAAAAAACGCCGCTTACCCATTTTCCCGAAGCGATCAAACACCCGCAGGTAAGTGCCGATGGCCGGAAGGTAGTTTTTGAGAAAGGTTACCAACTCTGGCAGTACGATGTCGCTACCAAGCAATCAACTCTTGTCCCCCTTGTTCTACCCCAAAACCTGACATTGCCCAAATTGCAGGATTTTGACGTAAAGAGTAAAATTTCTGCCTTCGATGTCGCACCTGACAATAAGAAACTGGCCTTTGTTTCGCGCGGGGCGCTGTTCGTATCGGACAAGGAGGGGAAATTCGTTCAGCAACTCAATACCCGCCCCGAAGAGCGGGTATTGGAAGTAAAGTGGCTGGCCGACAGTCTCACGCTACTGTACAGCCAAACCGTGAATGGCTACGCCAACTGGTTTACGCAAACCGCCGATGGAAAAGGGCAGGAAAAGCAGATTACTACCGACCAGCAAGGAAACCGCCACCTCACGCTTAACGACAAGCTAACCCAGGCTGTGTACTTAAGCGGACGGAATGAGGTGCGTTTAATGGATCTCAAGACCCTGATAAGTACCACCGTAGCCAACGAAGAACTCTGGGCATTCCAGAATGATGTCCCAAGCTTTTCCGCCAATGGTGAGTACATTGCCTTCACGGCTCACCGCGATTTCGAACGGGAGATTTACCTCTATCACATCAAGGATAAAAAGCTCATCAACCTGACCAAATCAGGCGTGTCGGAGGGCGAGCCGACCTGGTCGCCCGATGGGAAGTACCTGTATTTTGTTTCGGATTTGTTGAAGCCAAACTACCCTTTCGGTTCGGATAAAACCAAGATTTACCGCCTTCCGCTGACCAAAATGGACGAACCGTTCCGGGGGGAGGAGTTTGAAAAACTATTTGAAAAAGAAGATAAGAAGGACGACAAAAAAGAAGAAGACGAAAAGGGGAAAGGGAAGAAGAAAAAAGAAAATAAGGATACGAAGAAAGAGGACGAGAAGCCTTTCGTGACGATGGCGTTGGATACGGTGGACATTATGGAGCGGCTCGAACAAATCGGGCCGGATTTTGGGGCGCAGGAAAATGTTGCTGTGGTTCAGAAAGACGACAAGACGTACATCTTGTACGTTTCGAACCACGAGGAAGGCAAGGAAGCCCTGTGGCGCACGACCCTGGAACCGTTCGAGGAACCCAAAACTGAGAAAGTGGCGGACGGGATTTCTTCTTACGACCTGGTGCGGGCCGATAAGTCGTACTATCTGCTTGCGGGGGGCGTCATCCGCACGCTTGACCTCGAAGGCGGCAAAACCAAAGATATTGCCGTCGATTACACCTTCCGCAAAAATCTGAAAGATGAGTTCCGGCAGATGTACTACGAGGCTTGGGCGGGCGTGGAGGAAAATTTTTACAGCGGCGATTTTCACGGCACCGACTGGCAGGCCATGCGCGACAATTACGCAAAGTACCTGCCTTATCTCACCGATCGCGAGGATTTTCGCACCCTGTTCAACGATATGCTGGGCGAGCTGAATGCCTCGCACCTGGGCTTCTACACCCGCGGCGATGAGGAAGAAGTCTTTTATGAAAATGCCACCATGGAAAGTGGCCTGCTTTTCGATCCAGCTCAGCCGTATCGCGTGGCGCGAATCGTGAAGCGCAGTGCGCTGGATAAAGAAAAAAAGAGCGTGAAACCCGGCGACCTGTTACTGGAAGTGAACGGCGAAACCGTGGATACGACGCGCAACCGGGACTACTACTTTACCAAGCCTTCCCGAGATGACGAAATGAAGCTGACCTTCCGACGGGCCGGGGCTGATACCAACTACACCGTGAGGCTTCATCCGCAAAGCTCATTGAGTGGAAATCTTTACGATGAGTGGCAGGACTGGAATCAGCGGTATGTGGACGAGAAAAGCAAGAACCGCATCGCCTATGTCCACATGAAGAACATGGGCATGGGCGAGTACGAAGATTTTGTGAAAGACATGACCCGCGACTGGTATAACAAGGAGGCTCTTATTTTAGATTTGCGCTACAACACGGGCGGCAACGTCCACGATCTGGTACTTCAATTCTTGTCCCAGAAACCCTACCTGAAATGGAAGTACCGGGGAGGAGCGTTCACGCTGCAACCTAACTTTGGGGTGGCTGCCAAACCCATCGTGATGCTCATAAACGAGCAATCGCTCTCCGATGCCGAAATGACCGCCACAGGCTTCAAAGCTCTGAAATTGGGCAAGGTCATCGGTACTGAAACCTACCGCTGGATTATTTTCACTTCCGGCAAGGGGCTGGTGGATGGGTCCTTTTTCCGGCTTCCATCTTGGGGATGCTACACCCTCGATGGCGACGACATCGAAAAAGAGGGCGTCAAGCCCGATATTTACGTCAAACAAACTTTCGTCCAGCGGCTTGCCGACGAGGACCCGCAACTCGACCGGGCGATCGCGGAGATTATGGGGGAGTTGAAATAGGCATCGGCTTTTTACAACGAAAACTTCCCGAAAGCTCGAAGCTTTCGGGAAGTTGGTACGGTTTTCATCTGTAACGCAAAGAAACGGAAAAAGCCGACTGCCGATAGCCAAAGTACTACCTCGCGCTCGCCAGCAGTAAAGCCTGCGCTACATCGGCGGCTTCGCGCTTACGCTTCATGTAGGTCATTACCTTGGTTACGGTGCCTTCCTTGGCCCAGGTACTGCTGCGCTCGGGCTGGTTCACCCATTCCTTTACGGCCACCAGCCGGTAAACATACTTGGTCGTTTCGCCGTTCAGGCGCAGAGCGAAGTAGTTGTCCTTATCCTGCTTGTCCATGTGGCGGATGATGCGGTTCGGGCCGGCATTGTAGGCAGCTGCTACCAATGTCCAATCCCCCAGCTCGTTATAAAGCCATTTGAGGTACCTGGCCGCGGCTTTGGTGGATTTTATCAAATCCTTCCGCTCGTCAATCTGATCGTTCACGACCAGGCCTAATCCTTGTGCCGTCGCGGGCATGAATTGCCAGTAGCCCGTAGCCCCGCGCGGCGAAACAGCTTCGCCATTCATCGCGCTTTCGATGTAGGGGACGTACTTGAAGTCGGAGGGAATACCGTGCTTTTTCAGGATGGTTTCGATCTGCTTCATCTTTTTCTTGGCACCTACGCGGGAGCGCGCAAAAGAAGGGTGATCGTAAAAGCGGACGGCGGTTTGGTAGCGTTTCGCTACCGTGGAATGATGCAGGGGCAGGGTGTCGCCACAAAACTGCACATCAAGAATGCTTAAATCAAAATTTGGTTCTACTGCTGTTACGGCTGGCTCCGAAGTGACTTCGGTAGCAGGTGTTTCAGTATCTGTGCGATCGAAAGTAAACACGCCCAGAGACATTACCGATACGGCAATCATTAAGAATCGTATCATGCATAATCAGGTTCGTTCTACATAATTTAATAGTCAGCAAAGGTAACGTGATTGTGTAAAAAAAGTTTTACCATTCGATAAAAAACTGACTAACAGGGCTTAGTGAGCTCTGAAAATGACAATATCTCTTATTGAATTATATAGAGCAATCTTTGTAAAATGCAATTTTTATAATTCTACAAACTGTGAAATTGTCGAAACAATGATTTGCAAAACGATGAAAAGACAAAGGTATTGTCGGTAAATGGCCGAAAGCGGCTAAGAAGCGTTTTCGTGTCGATTTGGTACTTTCCAAGAAAAGAGCACTGAGAAGAGAAAAAGCAAAAAAAAGGGGGAGAAAACGACTTTTTCCGAGAAAATCAGGGGAAAGAGTTTGTAGAATTTTGTTCTATTTCAATATGAATTAGTACAAAATACAGTTGACAAGAGGTAGTTTTCGGTCGAAACGGCTCGTTAACGCTCGTGAATTGTGGATGACCGCTCCCGCAACATTCCGCCTTTGCGCTGGGAAAACACCGATCTGATTTCAGCTACCATCGATAGCGCAATCTCTTCCGGTGTAATTGCTCCGATATCCAGGCCAACGGGCGCAAAAATTCGCTCCCCAGTTTCCTGAGAAATGAGTATACCGTCCTCGCGCAATTCTGTAAAAATTCTTTCGGCCCGTACCCGCGGGCCAAGCAGACCGATATAAGGGGCGTCCAGTACCAGTGGTAAGTTGCTCTTATCCGTTTTGTAATCGTGCGACATAAGAATAACCGCCGAAAAGTCATCAATCAGTGTGGGGGAAAAATCCTCCGGCGAAACTACGGCGCTGACCAGCGCGGCCACTTCCCGGTGAATTTTTTGCGGATTGGCCACAATAGTCGCACGCCAGCCCGCTTCCTTTATTACTTTGACCAGCGGGAAAACGTCATACTGATGCCCCATAATAATCACGTGCAGCTCGGGGGGCAGAAATTCAGCAAAAACTTCCAGTTCGCGACCATCATCCAGCACCAGTGACACAGCCGCTGATTTTCTAGTATTCAACACCAGTTGAATTTCCTGTTCCAAGCGCTCGACGAACGACCTGTCCCCCAATCCTCGCAGATTCTCCCGATCGTCGTAACGAATGATATGTCCCATTTCGAAGCCGTTCAGCTCGCCTTCCAGTTTGGTGATGGTCAGCAGCACATTGGTTTGGCGGCGATCAGCCACAACCTCCTGCAAAACCGAAATCGGGCTATGCGGGTCATCGGGCAAAACGGGCGTCAGCAGTACGTCGATGATACCGTTGCACCCCAGACCTACCCCTATCTGGTGGGCATCGTCCTCGGTGGTATCGTACGTAACCAAGCTTGGTTTCGACCGGGCGATGGCCAGTCGCGCCTTTTTTAGCGCGTCACCTTCCAGACAGCCGCCACTGATACCACCCACCCAGGTGCCATCATCAACCACCAGCATCCGCGCGCCCGTGCGGCGGTACGACGAACCCTCCACCCGCACCACGGTAGCCAGGGCGGCGTGCTGTGTATCGTAATTGAGACGGTCGTATGCGGCGAGGATGGATTTGATTTCTTTCATTTTATTAAAATACAAAGCCACAAAGTTCCAAAAGGACAAAGTGGTAAAGCGAAATGGTTTGTTACGATCAGCATTGCAAGATTAAACACACCTGCACTATAACCAAATTAATTCCAGTCTCTCACCGTTGCGATGCCTCCCTTCAACTGCCTGAACGTATGGTTCGGTAACGCGGGAGCCAGGATTTCGTAAGCTTTGCGACTCCTTACGCCTGATTGGCAACATAGCACCACACTGGTGCGGGCCAGAAGCTCGGGGATGTGCTGTTCAATGGTACTTAAAGGCCAGTTGACGCCGCCGAGGTTGAACTGTAAATACTCATGAGGTTCGCGTACATCTACCAGTAGCGGTGGGACGAGTTCCTGCATGACTAGTTCGAGCTCCTCGTAATCGATTTCTTCTAAACCCGCCGTCGGGATGGCGCAGGTTTCACCGTAGTCGTTCTGTAAATCAGTGATATTTCGGGATTCAGGACGGGAGGCAAATTGATATTTTTGGAACGAGGTCCGTAGCGCGTCATAAACCAGTATGCTCCCAGAAAGTACCTCTCCCAATCCGGTGATGAGCTTAACCGTTTCCATTGCCTGCAATGAACCAATGATGCCCGGTAGAACTCCGATCACGCCGGTTTCGGCGCAGTTAGGTACTTCGCCCTCTCCCGGCGGTGTGGGATACAGACAACGGTAAGTCGGGCCGTTTTGGTAGTTGAAAACGCTGACTTGCCCCTCGAATTTATAAATCGAACCAAACACCAGAGGCTTGTCCAGCAATACACAGGCATCGTTCACCAGATAGCGCGTCGGGAAATTGTCCGAGCCGTCCACCACAATTTGGTACTCCCTGATAATAGATAAAGCATTTTCTTTCTTGAGTCCTTCGGGATGCGTAAGAATTTGAATGTGCGGATTCAGTGTTTTCAATCGCTCCGCCGCTGCTTCCGCCTTGTTTCGTCCCACATCCTGCACCGTGAAAAGTACCTGACGGTGCAGATTGCTGATTTCCACCTGATCAAAATCTACGACACCTAGCGTACCCACGCCGGCTGCCGCGAGGTAGGTCAGCGCCGGACTTCCTAATCCGCCCGCCCCGATTACCAGCACGCGCGCATCTTTCAGACGTTGCTGACCTGTAGTACCCAGTTCGGGTAAAGTGAGTTGGCGCAGGTAATGGTTTTGTTCAGCGGGAGAAAGCATGATAGAATCGCAAAAAGTGGATACAGGAAGGGTACTAATTGGGGGAAACGCTTAAAAGGCCGTGTCCGGTTCCGAACGAAAGTGTTCGATTTCGGACAGGTACTTTACCATTTTCGAGTCTAAGCTACTGGTTTTCAAATAAGAAACCGTTTGGCATGGGTTTTAACTTACTTTAAATATCGACACCGGGATAACGCACCGCTTCTCCCCATAAGACTGAAAACTATGCTGCTCAACTACCTTAAAATTGCCTACCGCAACCTGATTCGCAATCGCGTATTCAGTCTCATCAACATCGTTGGTTTGGGCCTGGGCATCGCGGCTTTTGTATTTATTCTGGAATATGTGAGTCTGGAAAAGAGCGTAAATCAGTTTCACGCCAACCTGCCCCAAATGTACCGGGTCCTCAATGAGGATATCGAAGGCAACTCCTGGCCCGAGATCGTGCCAGGCTTTGCACCTTTGGCGCAGGAGAAATTTCCCGAAATCAAAGAGTACTGCCGCTTTGAGGAAGGCGTGGCGCAGGGTGTAGTGCAAAATGTGGCTGACAACGTGCCGTTCCGGGAAATGGACATTGGCTACGCGGAAGGGAATTTTTTCTCTTTTTTCAGTTTTCCCTTGCTGCACGGACAGGCCGCAAGTCTGGCCCAGCCCAATGTGGTTTTTCTATCCGAGTCGGCCGCCCACAAATATTTTGCCGACGACGACCCCATGGGAAAGCTCCTGGTTCTCAACAATCAGTTTGGCAAAACTACCTATACCGTGAAAGGTACGTATGCGGACATGACCGACCAGTCCGACATTCGGTACGACATGGTTTTCTCGCTTGAAACGCTGAGAAATCCGGCCAATCTCAATACCAACGACTGGGCCAACCTCGATAACTTTGATTCGGAGTACATCAATACGTTCTTGCTGCTGAAAGAAAACGCGGACTACCGGAAGCTGGAAGCGAAAATAAATGCCCTCCGCCAGGAAGTGGCCGAAGAGGACACTGGCGTAAAGTTTCGCCTGCAACCCGCCGCCACTATCCATCTGGCGGCTTCCCTCAACGAATCTTTGCAAACGACCGGCAACATAAAGTACGTCTACATGCTGGCGGGCATTGCGCTGCTCATTCTGCTGATCGCCTGGTTCAACTACGTTAACCTTTCCACCGCCAATTCCCTGAAACGCGCCGGCGAAGTGGGTGTGCGGAAGTCGGTGGGGGCCACGCAGGGCAACCTTATCGGCCAGTTCCTGAGTGAGTCACTGCTAACCAATTTGTTAGGCTTTGGACTGGCGCTGGTACTCGTCGTATCGATGCAACCGTTTTTCGTAGCGTTGATTGGGAAGGACGTTTCGCTCGAGATGCTTGGTGAAACGCCCGTGTGGGCTTACGGTCTGGGAATGCTGCTGGCGGGCACGCTGCTCTCGGGCTTCTACACGGCCTGGATGCTTTCCAATTTTGAGCCTATCGAAACGCTGAAAGGCAAAGTGACTACCAACACAAAAGGTATTTGGCTGCGCAAAGGGCTGGTCGTGGGGCAGTTTGTTATTTCTACTTGCCTTATTCTGGCCACAATCGTTATTTACAGCCAGTTGCAGTACATGCAAAATATGGATCTGGGCATCCAGAGCGAGCAGATGCTGGTTGTTCAGGGACCGCAGATCGGGCAGGACAGTGCGATTGCCATCCGTAAAAGCGCCTTCGCCGGGGCGCTGGCGCAGGAAAGTTTTGTGGAAGAATACGGTACTTCGGGTAGTGTGCCGGGCCGCTATTATAATTTCAAAACATCGGGCTTCACGCAGCCGGGTTCCCGGCCGAAAGATGAATTGAAGGCGTACGCTTTCGCCCTCATCGGCGACCGCTACCTGAAAACCTACGGCATTCCGCTGGTGGCCGGGCGTAATTTTACCCCCCAGGAAGTAGCCGTGGAATGGAACGACAATTCCAAAGTGCTGCTCAACGAGCGGGCCGTTGCTGAACTGGGCTTTCGGTCACCCGAGGAAGCCCTGCGGACCAAGGTCAAGTGGGACGAGCGGTACCTGGATGTCATTGGCGTGGTGGCCGACTACCACCACACGAGTGTGCAGAATAGTATCGACCCCATTATCTTTTATCCCCAAAATTCCACCAGTTATTACAGCATCCGTCTGACGCCCGACCGCATGGGCGAGAAAATGGCCACGCTGGAAAAGCTTTACAAATCCTCTTTTCCCGGAAATCCGTTCGAGTATTTTTTCGTGGATGAAAACTACCAGAAAGCCTACGCCGAAGAGCGGCAGTATAGTCAGCTATTTACGGTGGCCTCCATTCTGGCGATCTTCATCGCGTGTTTGGGGCTGTTTGGCCTGGCGACGTTTACCGTGGAGTCAAGAACCAAGGAGATCGGTGTCCGCAAAGTACTAGGCGCCAGCGTGACTAGTATCGTCACCTTGCTCAGCAAAGATTTTCTGAAGCTTGTGGGAGTGGCCATTCTTGTCGCCTCGCCCGTGGCGGCCTACTTTCTGAAGCAGTGGCTGCAGGATTTCGCCTACCGCATCGACATCGAGTGGTGGGTATACGGCCTGGCGGCGGTGTTAGCCGTGTCGATTGCCTTCATAACGGTCGGCTACCAATCCATAAAGGCCGGGCTGATGAACCCGGTGGATTCCTTGCGCTCGGAGTAAGGTCAATAAAAGAAAGCGAACTTTTACTTTATAGACAGCTCACTGTGCACGATTAGTAAGCGAAGGTAACGATTTCCGCCACGCCAATAATTGCTGGCTCATTTCCTGCACGATTTTCGGGTTTTGCGTAGCTACGTTTCGCATCTCGGGCGCATCTTTTTTAATATCGAACAACTGCGCATCGGTGCCATCATCGTTGATGGTGAGTTTCCAGGCTCCAAGCCGCATCGCCAGATTAGGGCTAACGTCTTCGGCGTCGGGAGGGTAAACGAAACTTTCGTGGTTGCGGCCGTATTCCCAGAAAATGGGCTGTTTGCGGGCAAATTTCTTTCCAAACCAGGCGTCTGAAACATCAATTCCGTCCAGCCTTTCGGAACTGGGGACAGGCGAATTGGTAATCTTGCAGAAGGTCGGCATCAGATCCATGGCTACCATGACATCCTGCTCATTAACGCGGCCGGCGGGTACTTTGCCCGGGTAGCGGACGATGAAGGGCATTCGGATGCCACCTTCGTAGAGCGAAAGCTTGGTGCCGCGCAGTCCCACCGTGCGGCGATCGCCGAAGGCAGGCAGGGGGCCGTTGTCACTCGTGAAAATGACCAGCGTGTTTTCATCCAAACCCAGGGCCTTGATTCCCGCCATCAGGCGGCCAATCTGCGTATCCAATTCCACCAGTACTTTTTCAAGGCTGGGTAGTTTCTGTGAATCGCGGGGATGGACGTCTATCGTCTCGGCGTCGGGAATCCAGGGTGTGTGGACATCATCGGGCCAGAGATTGATGTATGAGGCTCCTTCACGGTTTTTGGCCAGAAACTCCAGCGTCTTATCTACGAAATAGGCCGTGCGGTTCCAGCGCTTGATGCTGTCTTCCTTGGACCATATCCAGTTGGTAGCCGTCAGCAGCGGGTCGGGATCGGGACTCTCGTAAGTACTGGAATATTCGTCGAATCCATACTCAGGAATGCCGGGGGCTTCGGTCACATCGCGCCCGCCGCCCATGTGCCACTTGCCGAAGTGGGCCGTGCGGTAGCCATTCTGCCGTAAAGCCCGCGCCACCGACGGAGCGGACGGGTCGAGGAAATCCGCCATTTCGCAGGTGCGGTTATGTTTTTTATTGCTTAGGTAGGAGGTGATATTCCAGCGAGCGGGCGTCATCCCGGTCGTCAGCGCAACCCGTGATGGCGAGCAAATGGGCGACCCGCTGTAGTACTGGGTGAAGCGTGTTCCCTCCATCGCAAAGCGGTCGATATTAGGTGTCGGTGCTACTTTTCCGCCGTAGCAGCCCACATCGCCTACGCCCATGTCATCAACCAGAATGAGGATGATGTTGGGAGGGCGGGAGGTAGTTTTCTGGGAGAAGGCGGGGAGTGAGAAGAATGATACCATGCCTATTGTAGCAATTAGATAATTGCGTACTATGCCAGACTGAAATCCACGGCAGCATTCGAACGTCTTCCGAAGATTGTACTTCATTACCATTGTTGTCATCTCACGATTCATAATTATTCAATTTTAACCTACTCAAGCACTTATTTTTCGGAAATACCCATCCGCTTGCTCCATGCCTCATACTTTTCCAGCATAGTTTTGCCCTTTTCGGGATTCTTATCCATCAAGTCGTTCGATTCGGTGCGATCCGCTTTGAGGTTGAATAGCTCCCATGCCTGCTCCTTAGGTTGCACAAGTTTCCAATCCCCCTCGATCAGGGCGCGCCCGCCCTCGTGTTCGAAGAAAAGCTGAGGGTGGCCGGGGCGGTTTTTATTCATAAATATTGGCACTAAGCTTTTCCCGTCCATCTCGTTGATCTTATGGCCCTGGTGTTCTTTAGGGTAAGGCGTACTGGTCAGTTCAAGAATTGTGGGCAGTATGTCCATGACGTGCGTGAGTTCGTCGGTGGTGCTGCCTTTTTTCGTTTTGAGGCCTTTCCAGTTCACGATCATCGATGTCCGTACGCCGCCACCGATCGACTCGGCCTTCCAAAGGCGGAAGGGAGAGTTGATGGCGTTGGCCCATTCCGGCCCAATGCCTGTATAGACGATCTCTTTCCCAATGGCCGCCGTGGGGATTTCATCGGCGTACAGTAATTTCTCCCCCGCGCGGGTTTCGGAAGGGCGGTCGTAGCCGGGAACGCGCGGAATCTCGGGCGAGGCACCGTTGTCAGACATGAAAACGATTAGCGTATTATCCAGTTCGCCGGTGTCTTCCAGCGTTTTAAGCACCTGGCCGATCCCGGCGTCCATGCGAGCCACCATCGCGGCATGGGTCGCCATTTTCTTGACGTTGAAGGCTTTTTCTTCCGTTGAAAGTTCGGCCCACTTACGCCCTTCGATGGGCGAAAGCGGGTTGTCGGCGGCAGTGAGCAGGCTCATCTTGATTTGACGTTCGCGGCGCGTTTTCTGCAGCACGTCCCAGCCGTCTTTGTAGGTGTCCATGTACTTTGCAATTTCCGCCTCGGGTGCCTGAATCGGCCAATGGGGCGAGGTGTAAGCCAGGTACAGGAAAAACGGGGCCTCTTTTTTGGAAAAATCCTGGATGTACTCCGACGCTTTGTTGCTAAAATCATCGGTGATGTAATAATCCTTCGCGACGGTCTTGACGGGCTTGTCGCCGTCGACCAATGAGAAAGGGTCGAAATAATCGACAACGCCCCAGATAATGCCGTAATACTTTTCAAAACCCCGATTGATAGGATACGTGCTCAGCTCAGCGAACGGAATGCCGGGGTCGTACTGGTGATTCAACCAGTTGAGGTGCTTCTCTTTGTCTTTCAACGGCACGGCTTCGGACAAATGCCACTTACCCACCATGCCCGTCTGGTAGCCGGCGGGTTTGAGAGCTTCGGCGATGGTCACGCCGCTGAGGTTCAAACTCTTGCCGTTGCGGTCGAGCCCTACCTTGTGCTGGTACTGGCCCGTGAGCATGCTGGCGCGGGTGGGGCAGCAGCGCGCGCTGTTGTAAGCATTTCTGAACCGTAGTCCGTTAGCCGCTAGCTTGTCCAGATTGGGAGTTTTTATTTCCCCGCCATAACAGCCCAGATCCGAATAGCCCATGTCGTCGGCCATAATGACGATAATATTGGGTTTTTGCTCAGGCGCATTCCCTGAACCTGCAATGAAACTCATCAGGCTACCTCCAATAAGTATGATTACCGCCCCTACCTTAAATAATCTACCCATAGTATGCTTGCTAGCCGTATTTGATAAAAGTACCTGCCGAAATCCGGTCTTCGTGATTTTCAACCCAATCAGCACGGTCGGCAAATTCCTGCATTGAGATTCAGTAAAGCGCCTCTTGCCCCTAATCTAATACCTGAGTGAGTTTTTGGAGTTCAAACCAGCAGGTTGGGATATTTCCAATATTAAGTTTTCTCCAATGTTACTGGATTGTTAAGTTTAGAGAAATCTTTCACTGACGGAATACGTTTTTGCTTTCCGTGGTCAGATGTATGGTCCCAAAAACGAAGTGCTGATTTGAAATCCTTTGACGACTCCACCGAAACATTGAAGGTACTTTCCCTGCAAGCTGAGCAGTTCCGGAATTCTTTTGTAAAAGAAGATTTTGGGCGTGGCTTCCACTGGGGTACGGCCACGGCGGCTTACCAGATCGAAGGGGCAACTACCACGCACGGACGCGGCGCGTCTATTTGGGATTCATTTGTCAAGCGGCCCGGCAAGATTAAAAACGCTCACCACGCCGAACAGGCTTGTGAGCACTATTACCGCTACGAAGAAGATCTGGAATTTGTGCCTGCCCTGGGCTTCGGGGCCTATCGGTTTTCCATTTCCTGGTCGCGTTTGCTGCCGGAAGGGACGGGGAAAGTCAATCAGGAAGGCGTAGATTTTTATCATCGGATAATCGACAAGTGCCTTTCATTGGGTATCGTGCCCTGGATTACGCTCTATCACTGGGATTTGCCGCAGGCTTTGCAGGATAAGGGCGGTTGGAAAAACCGCGATATCATAGCTTGGTTTGCCGACTACGCCGATCTCTGCACCCGTGAATACGGCCACAAGGTGAAGAACTGGCTGATTCTGAACGAGCCGATGGCCGTGGCCGCGCTGGGTTATACCACCGGGCAGCACGCGCCGGGGCTGAAAGGGCTGCACAATTTCCTTCCCGTGGTGCATCACCTGGCCCTGTGCCAGGCCGAAGGCGGGCGCGTGGTGCGGCACAATGTGCCGGATGCTTTCGTCGGGACTACGTTTTCCTGCTCAGCTGTGGAACCACATACCTCCTCTGCCCGTGACATTCGGGCGGCCGGGCGCATTGATGCATTGATGAACCGCCTTTTTATCGAGCCAAGCCTGGGACTTGGCTACCCGGTGGACGCCTTTCCTTTTTTGAAAAAGATAAAAAAGTACCTGCACCCCGGTGACGAAGAAAAGCTTCGCTTCGATTTCGACTTCGTCGGTTTGCAGAATTACTTCCGTATCGTGGTGAAACACTCGCTTTGGCGGCCTGTACTTTGGGCCGAAGAGGTGAAAGTGAATGCACCCCGCACCGCGATGGGTTGGGAGATCGCCCCGGAGGGCATGTACGACATTCTCAAACAGTTTGGGAAATACGAAGGCATCAAGGAAATCATCGTGTCCGAAAATGGAGCAGCTTTCCCCGACGAGATTCAGGATGGTGCGGTTTACGACCCGCAACGGCGCGATTTTTTTAGAGATTACTTACAGAATCTCCTCAAAGCCAAGCGCGAAGGAGTAAGGGTCAACGGGTACTTCGTATGGTCGTTACTGGACAACTTCGAGTGGGCCGAAGGTTACGATCCCCGCTTTGGCCTGGTGCATGTGGACTATGCCACGCAGAAAAGGACGGTGAAGCATTCAGGGGAATGGTTCGCCAATCTTTTACGGAATTAGCGCGGTAAAGTTTCCAACCTTTTCGTGATGGTGTGGGTCTGACCATAAGACGGAGGTTTCGACACATTCACCGGTAGCGTTCACTCATCCGTGTGTGGGCAGTTATTCAGCCCTCCATTTTTTTATTCAAAAACCGCATCAACTTAACTTAACAACTATGAAATACCTAATTGTCCTGGCAACCCTGTTCTTTTGGGTGAGCTGCAACAAATCCGATAATGCCATCGATAGCGAGGTTATCGAGACCCGCGCCCGCATTGTAAACAACCTGGCTGTGGACGGCTGCGAGTGGCACTTTGAGATTGCCAACGCTGATTCTTCCGACATCAAAACGCTGGTACCCACGCTGGCAACGGAACCGATAGTCAAGGCGGCCGTACCCAAGTATGGCACTGAAGACGCCTACTCCTTCATCGACATCGACCTGAAATATCGTTTGACGGGAACGCAACGCAAAATTACCTGCGGCTTCGGCAGCACGCCTTCCGTGGACGAAGTGGAGGTGCTGGAAATAAGCCGGCTCAAATAGATTTTTTTGAGTAATCCGGGAATACCACGCAACTTTTCGTGCGATTCGTTCATCAATTGGGTGTAATGAATCGATAACCTAAATAATATTAGTCATGAAAAGTAAACGTATTTCCCTTCTGGCAGCTGCCTTTGTATTGGCGTTCGCATTTTCAGTACAGGCTCAATCATCGCTTGACGCTGCCGATATTCTGCGAAAAATCGACGACAAACGGCAGGTAGATGTCAGGGATGCCGTAATTCGGGGAACCCTGGATTTTACCGAACTGTCAAATCAGCAGCGGATGAAAAGTTCGCGGATGGCTAATGATGAGTACAAAAGCCGCGTGGAAGTACCGCTTACCTTTCGGAACTGCACGTTTAAGGGTGATGTCATTGCTTACAAAACGCTGGAAAAGGATGGCAATCAACGCCGCAATTGGGGTAACGATCAGACTCTGTACACAGCCGATTTTAAAGAGAAGGTAGTTTTCGAAAACTGCACTTTTGAAGGCAAGACTGAGTTCAAGTATTCTGATTTTGACGAGATCGCGGTATTTAATGACAACAAGTTCCGGTATGAGGCTAACTTCAAGTACGCCAACTTCCGGGAAGATGCCCGTTTCGAGGGCACCGAATTCAACGACAGCGCCAACTTCAAATACGCTGATTTCCGCGGGGCTGCATTTTTCACCGATGCCCGCATAAGCGACCATGCCGATTTCAAATACGCGGAGTTTAACGACGAAGTAAAATTTGCCAAAACCCGGTTCGGCGGCTCCGCTGACTTCAAATACGCCGATTTTAATCGATCGGGTGACTTCTCCAACGCTGATTTCCGTAATCGTCCCGATTTCAAATATGCCCAGGGACGTTACAAATTAGAGTCCAATTTTTAAGGCAGAACGCTGTTTGCGTTCAACAACGACCGTCCGAAACCGTACAGCTACTGTGCGATTTCGGACATTTTTTTGGTTCTGAAATTTGTAAGATACTGACTGTCAATCTTCCGGTTTCATGGTACACTATTTGGCATGAACAGATAAAAGCAAACCTACCATTCAACTTTTCACTTTCAACCGCTCCGGCGGCCCGGTCTCCATCAAAAAATGATTCAACTCAAAAACATCGCTAAGCACTATCCCGCCGGATTTGGCAAAGTATATGTCCTGCGTAATATTTCTCTGGATGTGAAGGATGGAGAGTTCGTCTCCATTATGGGGCCTTCCGGTTCGGGCAAATCCACGCTGCTACATATTTTGGGTTTGCTGGAAGAACCGTCCGAAGGCGAGTACCTTTTCCTCGACGAGCCCGTGCAGAGCCTCAGCGAAAAAAAGCGAACCGAACTCCACCGCCACCAGATAGGCTTCGTATTTCAGGCGTATCACCTTATCGACGAACTCACGGTTTATGAAAACATCGAAACCCCGCTGTTGTACAAAGGCACTTCTTCATCGGAGCGCAAAAGCCGGGTGGCCGAGCTTCTCGACCGTTTCAATATGGTGGCGAAAAAGGACCTATTCCCCAGCCAGCTATCGGGTGGGCAGCAGCAGCTGGTAGGCGTGGCGCGATCCATTGTGCACGAGCCAAAGGTCATTTTTGCTGATGAACCCACCGGCAACCTCCACTCCGAGCAGGCTGAGGACATCATGGAGCTTTTCCAGAAACTGAATAAGGAGGATAAAGTAACGATCATCCAGGTCACTCACTCGGAGAAAAACGCTGAGTACGGCAACCGGGTGGTGCGGCTGAAAGACGGCTGGATGGCTTAGTCAATGATGAGTGATGAATGATGAATTTTTCGTGATCGCCTTCGAAAGGTATTGCAGCCCAAATCTAAAATCCAGTATCCAATATTAGCCATGTTATTTTTTAAAACTCTTTTTCAAATCCTGAAACGCCCGAGACAGGGGTGGTTGCTGGTAGCCTTGTGCTTTTTTAATCGGCCACTCTCGGCGCAGCAGATGCTTAGTTTGCAGGAGTGCGCGGAGCTTTTGACCAAAAATAACCTTACTTTTCGGGATGGTCAGTTGCAGGCCGAAGCGGCGCAGGCGCAATGGCGGCAGGCCAAGTCGCAGCAGTTGCCGCAACTCGGGGTCAACCTCAGCCAAAGCGTAAACCTGGGCCGGAGTATCGACCGCTTTACCAATGCGTACATCGACCAGCTGTACAATTCCAGCTATGTGGGTGCCGGGGTCGATGTAAATATTTTTCAGGGATTCAGGGTGCAAAACGAGATCCGGCAGAATAAACTCCTGAAAGAGTCCTCGCTGGAAAGCAGCGTGGCCGTGCGCGATGCCCAAATGTTGCTGATGGTGCGGGCTTATGTTCAGGTGCTGGCTACTAAGGCCCTTTATGAATCGGCACAGCAGCAGGTCGCCACTTCTGAGGAACAGGTGGATCGCGTGGAAAAACAAGTGAAGGCGGGCGTTGTGGGGGCCAACGGCTTATACGAGATTCGGGCGCAGCTCAGCAATGATAAATTCGACGAAGTGACATTTCTGAACAACTACCGGATGGCTCGCCTGGCGCTATTCCAGCTCCTCAACGTTCCGCCCGATCCGGAAATTGAGTTTCGGCCCCTGAGCGTGAGTGCGGACGAGCCCGCCCTGCTATCAGCGGAGAGCCTTTTTGAGGATACGCAACAAAATTTCCCTTTTATCCGCGCCGCCGAATTACGCCGGCAGAGTTTTGCCTACCTGGTAAAATCCATCAAGGGAAGAAATTTTCCTTCGCTGAGTGCGTCCACTAATTTTGGAGCTTTCTATGCTTCGACGAACAAGCAATTGGATTACTTTGCCCAGCTGAATGCCACCCGCAACGGTTCGCTGGGCCTGAACCTGTACATTCCGATTATGGGCCGCTGGCAGACCCGCCCGCGCGTGGAGTTGGCACAGGTGCAGGAACGCATTGCCCTCAACCAACTGGATCAGAACAAACTGCAGCTCCGGCAAGGTATCGAACAGGCCCTGCTGGATGTGACTGCTGCACAGGATCGCTACCATGCTGCCCGTGACCAGGCCGATGCCCTGGAAGCCAGCTATGCCACCGTGGAAAGTCGCCTGAATGCCGGCACGGCCACTATTTTCGAGTATTCAATATCCAAGGCCAATCTGGCCCGCGCTCAGGCCAACGCCATCCGCTCCACCTACGAGTATATCATGAACCGCAAAATCCTGCAGTACTATCGGCAGGGTAGTTGGGAAGGAGTGTTTTAGAGCGTATGAATCCGGGAGCTAAGAATGCATCAGTAAGATCAGGGGTAACGCGATATCACCCCTGATCCCAGGCAAAAAACTCATGCACTTCTCAACTCATAGGCTCTCAACTACCACGGCTGTTCCGTTGGCACTTACCATAAGCATGGAGCCGTTGGGCCCTATGGCTTCGTAGTCGAGATCTACCCCAACGACCGCGTTGGCGCCCAGACGCTCGGCTTGCTCGGACATTTCTCGCAGGGCAATGCTCTTGGCTTCCCTCAGGCCTTGTTCGTAGGCTCCCGCTCGTCCGCCCACTACATCGCGGATGCCCGCGAAAAAATCTTTTACAATATTGGCTCCGATAATGGCCTCGCCGTTGACGATGCCTATGTACCTGGTAATGGGTTTTCCTTCGATGTTGGATGTAGTAATTATGAGCATTCTTAATTGATTTTGGTTAATTTTGGGTAAAATACGAAGAGTTGAAAAATCAGCGTTAGTTCAGTAGATGAGCGGGCGCGGGACTCGCTGGAAAGGGAAATTTTCCTGATAACCTGTTTCTGACCAAACCACCACTTCAATCGTGCATACAATTAAATTACTTTTTGCGCTTCTCCTACTTTCCACTGTTGCCCAGGCCCAAAAAACGGCGGTGAAACCAAAGCCAACCAAGGCACTGGCGGTCGATGAAATTCTGGACAAATATTATGAGGCCACTGGTGGCCGAAGCCGCTGGGACTCCCTGCAAAATGTGCGGATGAATGGTACCGTAATGGTGCAGGGTATGGAGATTCCGGTCAGTATCGTTCAGACGAAGGCGGGACAGCAAAAAGTGAGTATCAAATTTCAGGGCCAGGAAACTACGCAAATGGCCTTCGATGGCCAGACGGGCTGGAGTACCAATTTCATGACTCAGAAGCCGGAAAAAATGAATGCTGAGGCCAACGCCAATACCAAGCAGCAGGTTGCTGATTTTCCTGATGTTTTTCTACATTATCATGACAAAGGCTATGTGGCAACCCTGGAAGGGACGGAAGCTATAGAGGGTACGGAGGCCATCAAAATCAAGCTAACCAAGAATCCTGTGAAGATAGATGGACAGTCGCAGGAGAATGCCGTATACTATTTCTTCGATCCCGAAAGCTACTTGCCCGTGGCCATGCGGAATACCGCCCTGAGCGGGCAAACCAAGGGCGCTTCCGTAGAAACCCTGCTGGACGACTACCGCGAAGTCAACGGTTTGCTCTTTCCTTTTACCAGCACGATCAGCTACAACGGGATGCCGGGCGAGACGATTCAGTTGGAAAATATTCAGACCGATGTGGAGGTGGAGCCAGAGATTTTTGTATTCCCCAAGTAAAGGCAAGCGGTAGTTTGGAGATAGTACAATTCCGCAATCCGTTCAGAAGATAAATTTGGAATAATCTAAAATTTGTGATGACAACGGGCGAAACTACATTTCTCGTAATCCCGATGCTACTTTTCTTCGTTGGGCCGCTGGTACTTTTTGTAAGGTTTGGCCTGAAATTTAGTGACGAAACCTACGAACCCCGCTACCAACCGCGCACCTACCGTACCTCATTTAGGGACTTCTTCTTGACAATGGAATCAGGTCTGGCCATTTTCCTTATTATCATGGGTTTGTTATTTATACGTCTTTTAACAAAACCCATTATCAATCAATCTGGTCAGCCTGATTGGACGGCTTATGGTATTTTAGGACTATTAACACTGATGTTGTTCGGGGTTTCGGTCTATATCCTCGTTTTGGATCTTAATTACTGGGAACACACAAAAGATCGTGTGCTCATTTTTGACCCCGAAGCTCGTACGCTTATCGTACATACCGATGAGGGAGAATACATAATTGTTGAGAGAGGCATTGAGCGGGTTGACATTTTCTCCAATCAAAATCATAGAAACCTGCGTGAATACTACCTCTTCAAATTACGTGACGGACGAAAACTAATTATCACCGACAAAACTAAAGGAGCGTACGCCATCTTCGATTTTTTCAATGACATTCCTGAGCACAGGCACAAACGCTTGATTCCGACGATAAGCCCAGCAAATTCGGAAACAGGATAGCTTATCGTTATTCCGATAAAAATTCCCGACCTTTGCCCCCCAATTTCGCTTCATACCAAGTGATTTAACAAAAAAACGGGAAGCCTTGTCTGGCTGAGCGTAGCCGAAGCCATGAAAACCAAAGGAATACGTACCAATAAAGTTAATATCGTCACGCTGGGCTGCTCCAAAAACGTGGTGGATTCAGAAGTGCTTTACACGCAGTTGAAAGGCAACGGCTACAACGTGGCGCACGAGTCCAAGAAAGACGACGCGCAGATCGTGGTCATCAACACCTGCGGCTTTATCGATGGAGCCAAGGAGGAATCCATCGACACTATCCTGCGCTACGCCGACGCCAAGGCAGCGGGCGTTGTGGACAAAGTATACGTGACGGGCTGCCTGTCGCACCGCTATAAAGATGAACTGGCCCTGGAAATCCCGACGGTGGACGCCTGGTTCGGAACCAACGAACTACCCCGTCTGCTCAAAACCCTGAAAGCCGACTACAAACACGAACTCGTGGGCGAGCGGCTGCTAACTACCCCAACGCACTACGCCTATCTTAAAATTGCCGAAGGCTGTGATCGCCCGTGCAGTTTCTGCGCCATTCCGCTTATGCGCGGCGGCCACGTGTCCCGGTCCATCGAAGAGTTGGTGACCGAGGCTAAATCGCTCGCCAAGCGTGGTACTAAGGAGTTGATTCTCATCGCCCAGGATCTGACCTATTACGGGCTGGATATTTACAGAAAAAGGAACCTGTCCGAATTGATGGCTCGGCTCTCCGATGTTGAAGGCATCGACTGGATCAGGCTGCAATACGCTTACCCGGCGGGCTTTCCGACCGATATCCTGGACGTGATGCAGGAGCGAAGCAATATCTGCAAGTACCTGGACATGCCGCTGCAATCCGGTTCCACCGAAATACTGAAATCCATGCGCCGGGGTATCTCCCGCGAGAAGACCGAGGCCCTGATTGAAACGATCCGCGAAAAAGTACCGGACATCGCTTTACGCACCACACTCATTGTCGGCCACCCCGGCGAAACCGAAGCCCTTTTTGACGAAACCTACGAGTTTGTGGAAAAAATGCGCTTCGACCGCCTTGGCGCGTTTCAGTACTCGCACGAAGACAACACCCACTCACACACCATGTTCGATGATGTACCTGCCGAAATCAAGCAGGAGCGCGCTGATGCTCTTATGGAATTGCAGCAGGGCATTTCGTGGGAGTTGAACCAGGAAAAAATTGGCAAAACTTACAAGGTACTTTTCGACCGCAAGGAAGGCGGGTACTTCATCGGCCGCACGGAATCCGACTCGCCGGAGGTGGATAACGAGGTACTTGTATCAGCCGGGCAATACGTTCGCCTGGGCGATTTTGCCGATGTAACGATTACCTCAGCGGAAGAATTTGATTTGTACGGTTCGCTAGTTAGTGAATAGTTGAAAGTGAAAATTGGCATTTTTACCATTTTTCCAAAATCTCCATTTTGTTGGCTGGTATAATCGTTGTCCTTAACTTCGCGCTGAATATTAAAAGCCTAAAATTCTTGTTCAAATCGGAGCGTGGGTACTTCCCACTCTTCACCATCAACTCTCCACTAACTTGTTACAACGATTTCAAACTTTGTTTCTCGCCATCGTCGCCATTGCGATGGGCGTATTTCTGGCTTTTCCCCTTTGGCATAAAATGGGTTCGGACGGCATTCATGAAGCTTCCATGACCGCTTTTCGCCTGACTTTCAAAGCCACTCCCGTGCAGACGGGCATTCAACCTGTGTACTATGTGGCCGGAATGGCGATTCTGGTGATTGGGGTAGCGGTTTTTGCTATTTTCAAATTTAGGAACCGATTAATGCAATCGGCTTTGTGCGCGGTCAATTCTATATTGATGACCGTGATTTTGGCTACCGTAGTGTATCAGACGTTCTACAAAACGGCCAAACTATTCGACGAAGGCGAAACGGGCGATTATCTTATCGGATTCTACGCACTGGTAGTAGCCATGCTGGCCAACGTGGCGGCCAACCGCTTCATCCGTCGCGACGAAAAGCTGGTGAAGGAGTCGAACCG
The DNA here is from genome assembly GCF_014651615.1 of Persicitalea jodogahamensis. GTDB lineage: Bacteria > Bacteroidota > Bacteroidia > Cytophagales > Spirosomataceae > Persicitalea > Persicitalea jodogahamensis. The sequence goes on from NZ_BMXF01000002.1 coordinate 734,727, forward strand.
GATGCGGTGATACGTTCCTATTTTTTTCTGAAAATCGTATCTTTGGAAAAAGCCGATTGAAACTATGATACAAACCGTTCAAACCACCGAAGACACGTTGCCCCAAACGCTGGATGAGTTTCTCGCCTGGGAGCCAAACGACGGCTTCAAATACGAGTGGAACGACGGGGAGATTATCAGATTCACGGGTATGAACAAAGAGCAAGCCTTCATTTGTGGTGTCCTGAACAGACTGTTTTCACAGAAGGGGTATTTTGAAAACGGGACTTTGATCGCTGAACAAAATGTTCACCTGAGTGGCATCCAACTGCGTCGCCCGGATATCGCTTATTTTACCTTTGAACAGCTTTTACAAGGATTCCCGGATTCGTAATTGAGATCATCTCGACGGATGATCTGATCAACCAGTTGGAGCGGAAAATAACTGAGTACTTCAAAGCCGGAGTGCAGGTGATTTGGGTGGTGATGCCCGAGCAGCAAAAAGTGTATGTTCACACCTCACCACGACATGTGCAAGCCTGCCTAGAAAACGATCTCTGCTCCGCCGCCCCGGTGCTGCCTGACTTTGAAATCAGCATGAATGAGATGCTGAAGTTGGAAGCATGAGGTCAGGAGATCATACAGAAGCTAATTGAATCCAATCCCTAGCGACGTGCTGAACCAGAACAGCATAGGTCTGCGAGATCCTGACCCTATTTGGTAATTGGGATTCCAGTACAATCGCCAGACTACCCCTGTTTTTAGGGGCTGAAAACGAACGCCCACATTAGCAACCGCCAAGAAGTGGAAGCCCTGTCGCTGGTGGATGTTGAAATTCAGGTCTTCGTATTCCCAGCGTTTGTAAACTATGACCGGGCCGAAACCGTGTTCGAGGGCCACACGTTTGTCGGAATGTACTTTATTGACTTTTAACGGGAAGTAATAGGTAGTAGCGTCGGCTACCTGATAAGGCTGGGCAATGCCAGCCCGGAAGCCCCAACCCTTATGGCCGGGTTTGAAGCGCATATCGTAATTGATTGACATACCGAAGCCACTACTTCCCAAAGCTTCTACATAGATGGCTTTGGCGCGGCGGGGTTCTAGTATTTCGGTGCTATCGTATGCGATGTATGTTTGGGCCAAAACATGATGGAAAGACAGCAGGAACACAGCAGCCAAAAAGTATCGTTGAATGGCTTTCATGAAGTAATTTGAAGAAAAAAGAAAAAGGGCTTGCGAGAGAAATCTCTGCAAGCCCTAAATTTTTTACTCTGTTCTGACGTAATGGTACCTCACAGAATCCTCTGCGCTTCCGATCTCGGAAACATAGCCGGTAGTTTCCAATGTAGTTCTGTCAGGCCCTCGCCTGATCCTGATATGGCGCGTTACCCATCCTACATAGGACAAGGTAACGGTCATATTGGACGTACTGGCAGAATAAGGGGTACGGAGCCATTCGTAAGTAGCAATCAGTGAATCATTTCTGAAAACTTTATCGTAGTTTCCCTCACCATTATTTCCAGTTTCGATGATTTCAATGTAGCCGATCTGAAAACCTGTTTTGGTCCCCGAAGGCGTGACCACTTTTTCTAGCTTCCAGCGTCCATGCAAATATTGAGTTATGGGGCCACCTGCGTCGTATCCCTCCGGTGGCCCAAAGCACGAAACTAAAACGAAACCTATAAAGAATAAAAAAACAAAACTTTTCATGGTTGTATAATTAGGGTCGTATTCCGGTGATCATACGTAGATTGCTGTTCATGTATTCGGTACCAGCAGGATTGAACGAGCTGACGCCGTACCAACCATTGTAATCCCCCTGCCATCCCCAGTTCATCCTGACATAGGTGTAGATCCACTCATCGCATTGGAGTGTCGAGCAATTAAAACTGCTGTATCTGTGCTCATCAATTCCATCGGCAATCCAGATGTGGTAGTCACCAAAGCACGTAGTGCAGGAGGAGCCCCAGAGGATTACCGGATAGCCATTCCCTATTTCAATTTTCAATGAAGAATATATGAAATTAGTCGAATTGCCACCGTTGGAAAAACCCAGAGTGGTTAGTCCGTTCTGAACCTGAGAAGGATAGGTGAATGTGTTGCAGGTGAGAAAGAAATTATAGCTAGCATTTGATGCAGTTCCACAGAGAGACATCAATTGGCCTAAACTAATTTCTCCTTGATCTACAGCGTTACATGTTGGGAACCCTCTTGGCCTAGTAGTTCTTGGTCTACTCGGATCAGGATGATGGTATTCTATTAACTGCGCCATAGCTACCGGGCCACAGCCTGCTAGACTCTTTCCGCAGGAACAATTACCAAAGGAAGGAAGAAATAATGTAGCTAAATCCCTTTGCCCCCAGGATGTATTTGTTAAAGGGCCATAAGTAGTAGTGCTATTCTGGCACATGAACTGGCCGTACTGGTACCACTCATAGCAGCTTGCGGTTCTGCCCCCTTTATCTTTGGGAATATTTAGTTTCCCATCCAGGTACTTCTGCCATTCTTTAACGACAATATCGTGTGCAGTTTTGTCAGGGCGTTTCACATCTTTCACTTTCTGCTTGGCATCCTCCAGCCACATTTTCACTCCTGGCGGCATATCCTCGGTTCTAAAGTTATTGGTTTCCGAGTAGGCGAGAACAGGCATCGTACGCATATCCGCCGAGACGACCACAAAGCCCTTCTTTCCATTAATAATATAGAGTAGTGGTTCTTGGGTAATGCTGTCAAGCACAGGCACCTCATCTGTGACTTCCAAAACTCCTCCTACACGGGCGTTAGGAAGAGTATCCTGTTTCCGTACAGTCTTGATGTGGAATCGTGCAGCTTCCCTAGCTTGCTGTCGAG
>NZ_BMXF01000002.1:737628-1270676 GCF_014651615.1 Persicitalea jodogahamensis
AGAAATGCTGACAGGACAATTAAGAAAAAAGACGGAAACCTTCTGGGTAAAAAGATCTTTTCCATACGATTTAAAGTTAATAAAGTAGTTGAATAAAACTCAATCTATACAATTAGCTATTTTGATCCAAATAAATATTCATAAATTTATATTATCATTTTATATTGTATTGAATAAGTTATAAAATGGCTTTGTCCCTACAACCTTACCGTAGTTTTGCGAGGATATGCCGAAAAAGGAATCCAATTTTTAAATCAGCCCTTCTTTCAGCAAATCGTGCAGATGCACGAAGCCCTTCAACCTCCCGGCTTCCACGACTACTAGCTGCGTGATACTCCGCGCCTGCATGAGTTGCAGGGCATTCACGGCGTATTCGTCGGGAGCGATACCGATGGGGGAGGGGGTCATGATGTCGTGGGCAGTCAGGTGCAGCAGGTCGGTTTCGTGGTGCTGATTGAGCATCCGGCGCAGGTCGCCGTCGGTGACGATGCCCGCCAAAGTACCCTCTTTTTCGGTCAGGACTGCCGTAGCCCCCAGCCGTTTCGACGTGATTTCCAGAATCACCTCTTTGAGATTAGCGGTTTCCGATACGGCAGGCAGGTCATTGTGGGGGTAAATGTCGCTGACGCGCAGGTAAAGTTTCTTGCCCAAACTACCCCCGGGATGATTGCGGGCGAAGTCCTGGCGGGTGAAGCCACGAGCCTCTAACAGGCAGATAGCCAGGGCGTCACCCAATGCCATGCATACCGTAGTGCTGGTGGTAGGAGCCAGGTTGAGCGGATCGGCCTCCTGTGGGGCGTGCGCGTGGATGATGTAGTCTGCATTCTTTGCCAGGTAGGAATCCTTATTACTCACCATTGCAATCAGAGTAATGCCTGCTCTTTTCAGCAGTGGAAGCAGTACCTTTACTTCCGGCGTGTTGCCACTTTTGGAAATGGCAATGACCACATCCCCGGCCTGAATCATTCCCAGGTCGCCGTGAATGGCGTCGGCGGCATGCATGAACAGAGCGGGCGTTCCGGTGGAATTGAGGGTGGCGACGATTTTCTGGCCCACCAGAGCGCTTTTGCCGATGCCCGTAATCACTACTCTGCCGCCTGCTTGCAAAATGGCCTCCACGCAGTTTTCGAAATCTTTGCCGATGTGTTCTACCAGATTCTGGATAGCTTCGGCCTCTCGCGCCAACACTTCTTTTGCGATGGACTGAATATTTTTTACTAATTTCAATTTTGAATCCGACTACCGGAATTGCTAATTTTATGAAAAATCTGAAAGAGCAAAGGTAGAGAACTTTGAAATAACCCTCCCGTAAGCTAACAATGATACAACAGACCGAAAAAGTCGCCGTAGATACCCTAAAAACAAGTTTGAAAGAGATTTTCGGATTTAGCCAGTTCAGAGGCGATCAGGAAGTCATCATTAATAACATTCTGGCTGGTAAGAACACCTTCGTAATCATGCCCACCGGAGCCGGCAAATCGCTGTGCTACCAGCTTCCGGCCCTCGTCAAAGACGGTATGGCCATAGTGATTTCGCCCCTCATCGCCTTGATGAAAAACCAGGTGGATCAGCTCAATGCCTTCGGAATCAATGCCCAGTTCCTGAACTCCACGCTTACCAAGGCCGAGATCAGCCGGGTCAAGCGTGATGCGCTCGATGGTAGTCTGAAAATGCTCTACATCGCTCCGGAGTCGCTGACGAAAGAGGAGAATCTTGATTTTTTACAAAAAACCAACCTTTCTTTCGTTGCGATCGACGAAGCGCACTGTATTTCGGAGTGGGGCCACGACTTCCGGCCCGAATACCGCCGTATCCACGGGATTATCGACGATATTGGCGATTTGCCGATTATCGCCCTTACTGCAACGGCCACGCCCAAGGTACAGCAGGATATTCGCAAGAACCTGCAAATGGAGGAGGCCCAAACGTTCAAGTCGTCCTTCAACCGCGAAAACCTGTATTACGAGATCAGGGCCAAGCACGACGCCAAAAAGCAACTCATTCGGTATGTTCACCACAACAAAGGCAAATCGGGCATCATTTATTGCCTGAGCCGTAAAAAGGTCGAGGAGATCGCCTCGCTGCTGAATGTAAATGACGTGCGGGCACTTCCTTACCATGCCGGGCTGGATTCCCACACGCGCATGGCCAATCAGGATGCTTTTCTGAATGAGGATGTGGAAGTGATCGTGGCAACCATCGCCTTCGGCATGGGGATCGATAAGCCCGATGTGCGTTTTGTGATTCACTACGATGTTCCCAAGTCGCTGGAAGGCTACTACCAGGAAACGGGCCGCGCCGGCCGCGACGGACTGGAAGGAAACTGCCTGATGTTTTACAGCTACGCGGACATTCAAAAGCTGGAAAAATTCAATAAGGACAAGTCGGTGACCGAGCGCGACAATGCCCGCCATCTGTTGGGCGAAATGGTTGCCTATGCCAACCTGGGCGTGTGCCGCCGCCGGCAGTTGTTAAGTTATTTTGGGGAGTACTACGGCGAGGACTGTGGTTTCTGCGATAACTGCATGAAGCCGACGGAAACTTTCACTGTGCAGGATGAAGTACTGCTGGCTTTGAAAGCCGTAAAACTCACCGAAGAGCGTTTCGACGGCGAACACATCGCCGACCTGCTGATGGCTAAGGAGAATCAGTACGTCCGTAGTTATGAACATGACAAGCTGGATGTGTATGGCAAAGGCAAGGAACTTAAAGAATCGCACGATTTTTGGATTTCACTGATTCGCCAAATGGTAATTTTCGATTACCTTGTCAAGGACATCGAGAATTACGGCGTGCTTCGTATTTCAGAACGCGGCGAAGCTTTCCTGAGCGATCCATATCCGGTCACGATCCATGCAGATCATAACTATGAAGAAGAAGTGAGCAAAGACGATGACGACAACGGCGGCCCGGCTTCCAGCGGTGGTCATGCCTACGATGAAGCCCTGCTATCTCTGCTGAAAGCCCTGCGCAAAAAGGTGGCGAAAGAGAAAAATCTGCCACCTTACGTGATTTTTCAGGACCCTTCCCTGGAAGAAATGGCCACGGTTTACCCGACTACTGCGCAGGAGATGTCGCAGGTCAATGGTGTGGGCATGGGTAAGGTCCAGAAGTTTGGTACTCAGTTCATCGACGCCATCACCAGGTATGTGGAGGAAAATGAAATCGAAACGGCCAAAGACGTGGTGGTAAAGTCGATGGTCAACAAATCCAAAATCAAGATTTTTATCATTCAACAGGTAGACCGTAAGGTTGATCTGGAAGAAATCGCCGACGCCAAAGGCCTTGCGATGGAAGAATTGATCGAGGAAATCGAACATATATGCTACTCGGGTACCAAGCTCAACCTCAACTACTACATCAATCAGGTCATTGACAGTGACCGTCAGCAGGATATTAAGGAGTATTTCATGACTGCGGAAACCGATAATATCGCCGCAGCATTGGTGGAATTTGCCGATGAGGACGTCACCGAAGAAGAACTCCGGTTGGTGCGAATCAAATTCCTGTCTGAATTCGCCAACTAGCCACACGTACACAAATACATGAATGGCTTCCCTGTACCTTAGGGAAGAAACTGGGTTACTACTTTATGAATATACTAATACTGGGTTCGGGCGGGCGTGAACACGCATTTGCCTGGAAAGTGGCGCAAAGTCCGCTTTGTGACGAACTGTATGTAGCACCCGGCAACGCTGGAACGGCTTCGGTGGCGACCAATGTTGCAATCGGCTACAATGATTTCGAGGCTGTCGCCTCGCTGATTGTCGAAAAGCGCATCGAGTTGGTTATCATCGGTCCCGAAGAGCCGCTTGTGCAAGGCATCGTCGATTTCCTGCAGAGCCGCCCCGAACTAAACCACGTCCGGCTCATTGGTCCCGACAAAGCCGGGGCGCAGTTGGAAGGAAGCAAGGATTTTTCCAAAAATTTTATGGAGAAATACGCCATACCTACCGCCAGCTACCGTACGTTCACGGCGGAGACTATTGACGAAGGAATGGCTTACCTGCAATCGCACGCCATGCCTGTCGTTCTTAAGGCTGACGGACTAGCGGCGGGCAAGGGTGTCATCATCGCCGAGACCGTAGCGCAGGCCCAGCAAGCCCTGCAGGAAATGCTGGTGGATGGCAAATTCGGCGCGGCAGGGAATAAGGTAGTTGTCGAGCAATTTCTCAAAGGCATTGAACTTTCGGTCTTTGTTTTGACCGATGGTACCCATTATAAAATATTGCCCGAAGCCAAAGATTACAAGCGTATTGGCGAAAATGATACCGGACTGAATACGGGTGGTATGGGCGCGGTTTCGCCCGTTATTTTTGCTGACGAATATTTTCTGAAAAAAGTGGAGGAGAAAGTGGTGAAACCCACTTTGGACGGTCTTCAGAAAGAAGGAATAAAGTACGTGGGGTTCATTTTTATTGGCCTGATGAACGTCAAGAGCGAACCCTACGTGATTGAATATAATGTGCGCATGGGCGATCCCGAAACCGAAGTGGTGCTTCCACGCATTCAGTCGGATTTGGTGACGCTGCTGACGGCCACGGCGAAGGGGAATCTACAGGATGTACCCATGACGATCTCGCCACAAGTGGCCGTCACGACGGTGGTAGTGTCGGGAGGATATCCCGGCGACTATGAAAAAGGCAAGGTAATTGCCGATACGGACAAGGCCGAGGATGTGGTGGTGTTTCATGCCGGAACCGCATTCAATGGCAATACGGAGGTCGTTACCAACGGTGGAAGAGTATTGGTCCTCACGGGCATTGCGAACTCTTTGGAAAATGCCGTTCACAAATCACAACGAGCGGCCCAGACAGTACAGTTTGAAGGAAAATACTACCGCCATGATATCGGCCTCGATCTCTTACGATATAAAGATTGAGGAAATAGATTATGGGATGCATATCATGTTCATCCGGCGGCTGCGGCTCCAGCGAAAGCGGCACGGCCCCCGGATGCAAAAGTAATGGCAACTGCGGAACCGGCGGTTGCAATAAAATGAACACATTCGACTGGCTGAGCCACATGGAAATTCCAGTGGCGCAGCGGTTTGATGTGCTGGAAGTGAAGTTCAAAGGGGGGCGTAAGGAATTTTTCCGCAACGTCAACCAGCTCGATCTCACGACGGGCGACTTTGTTGTCTGCGAAATGCAATCGGGTTACCATGTCGGGATGGTGTCGCTGCAGGGCGAACTCGTGCGATTGCAAATGAAGCGCAAAAAGGTAGTTGTCAACGATGATCTGAAAGTAATTTACCGCATAGCCGACGAGAAAGACCTCGAAAAACATACCCAGACCATTGCCCGCGATCTGCCGACAATGTACCGCAGCCGCGAGATTATTAGGAATCTGAAGCTGAATATGAAGCTGTCGGACGTGGAGTTTCAGTCTGACAACACCAAGGCCACTTTTTATTACTCCTCCGAAGAGCGGGTGGATTTCCGGGAGCTGATCAAGCTGCTGGCCACCGAATTCAGAATCAGGGTCGAGATGCGGCAGATCAGTCTGCGGCAGGAAGCCGGACGACTGGGTGGGGTGGGTGCCTGTGGGCGTGAACTCTGCTGCTCAACCTGGATCACCGATTTCAAAACCATCTCTACTTCGGCGGCGCGCTATCAGAACTTATCGCTCAATCCCGCCAAGCTCTCAGGCCAATGCGGACGGCTCAAATGCTGTCTTAACTACGAGTTGGAAACTTACATCGACGCCCTGAGCCATATCCCCACGGTACATGCACCGCTGAAGACCAAAAAGGGGAACGCCGTTCTCCAAAAGACGGACATTTTCAAGCGGATTATGTATTTCAGCTTCGAGAAGGATAACAACTGGTACCCTATAGCCACGGATAAGGTGAAGGAGATTCTTCTCCTGAACAAGAAAGGCGAAATTCCCGAGACGCTCGAAATTTTGGTGATGCCCGAAGTGGCTCTGGCCGAAGAAACCAAGGAGGCCGGATCGCTCAACACCGATCTGGAAAGCCTGGACAGAAAGTATAGCGAAGCTCCGAAAAAGAAAAAGCGCAAGAAGAGCCGGAACAACCGGAACAAACAGCGTAAGCCGAAGAGTTCGGGCGTTTAGGATGAAGCAAAATTAGTAGGTGATTGGTGTATGAGTGGATTTCAGAGAAAAGGCTGCCCAAACCGGGTAGCCTTTTCTCTGAAAAAGCTTGGCAAACCTATCCACCTTCAAGTACCACAGATTAGTTGCGAAAATGGCCATATAATGCGTCAAATAGAAAAACTTTATAAGATTGCGTGTAGCCCCTCACGCCGTATCATCGGCCTGATGTCGGGTACTTCGCTGGATGGGCTGGACGTGGCCTTGTGCCAGGTAAGCGGCAGCGGGCTCGCGACGGAACTGACGGTGGAGCGGTTCACCACCGTTCCCTACGCCGAAAGATTCCGGGACGATATCCGGTCGGTCTTTGCCAAAAAGACAATTGACTTTCAGCATTTGTGCTTGTTGAATGCCCACATCGGTACCCAACACGGACGCATGGTATTGGATTGTCTGGATACCTGGAAAGTTAACGCCAATGAAATCGACCTGATTGCCAGCCACGGACAAACGGTCTATCATGCACCCAAGAAACAGCACGGGCTGGCAGACTACCCCAATGCCACGCTACAAATCGGTGATGGCGACCATATGGCCCATACTACCGGCATTATTACCATCAGCGACTTCCGGCAGAAGCACATCGCAGCGGGTGGTGAAGGGGCCCCCCTGGCCGTTTATGGTGACTACTTGCTCTTTTCAAAAAAAGACGAAAACCGGATCCTGCTCAATATGGGGGGGATCGCCAATTTTACCTACCTACCCGGCTCTCAACGTGCCGATGAGGTATTCACTACTGATACCGGTCCGGGGAACACTTTGCTTGATGCCTTCACCAGCCTATATTTTCAAAAACCTTATGATGAGAATGGCGCGTTGGCCGCTTCGGGGAAGATCGAGCCAAAGTTATTGGCAGCCTTAAAAGATCATTCCTTTTTTGATGCCAGCTTTCCCAAAACTACCGGACCGGAGGTGTTCAATGCTGAGTATGTTCAGGTGGCGCAAGTACGGAGTGGTACGCAGGGTACTTTGCCCCATGATCTCCTGGCTACACTCACCCGGTTCAGCGCCGAGACTATCGCGGAATCCATAAAAAGAGTGATTGAATTCTCCGAAAAATACACCCTTTACGCCAGCGGTGGCGGAGCGCATAATCCGATATTGATGCAGCACATCTGTGAACAGCTACCCAATTTCGCAGTAGACAGTACGGAAAAACTTGGCGTGGCAGGAGATGCCAAGGAAGCCGTGCTTTTTGCAGTACTAGCCAACGAAACCGTTACCGGCGGCGGCACCGACTTTGGCACCCGTGAAGGTGTGCCGAGCGTGAGTATGGGGAAAATTTCATTCCCGAGGTAACCTCCATGTGAGCATGAATCCTTCTATCAACCCTCAATCGAAATAAATGTACGACGTTACCATCATCGGCGGCGGAATCGTTGGATTGGCCACTGCACTACGCCTTAAAGAGCAGCAGCCCGCGTTGCGACTACTGCTGCTAGAAAAGGAAAAGAGTGTAGCCCAGCACCAAACAGGTCACAACAGCGGCGTCATCCATTCGGGACTATACTACAAGCCAGGTAGTCTGAAAGCCACCAATTGCATCCGGGGCTACCGGATGTTGCTGGATTTTTGTGATCAAGAGGATATCCCCTACGACCTATGTGGCAAAATCGTCGTGGCGACTCAGCCCGAGCAAGTACCCATTCTGCATGGGCTGCATGAGCGCGGCTTGCAGAATGGCTTGACGGAGAACCGGAAAATATCTTTCGAAGAAATGCGGGAAATCGAGCCCCACGTGCAGGGACTGGAAGGGATTTGGGTTCCCTATACCGGAATAATCGATTACAAAGCGGTATCGGAAAAGTACGCCAAGCGCATCAAAGAGCTGGGCGGGGAGCTTAGGTTTGGGGAAAAAGTCATCAAAATTCAGCACACCAACGGCCGCTCGCAAATCAGTACTGAGAAGGGCGGTGAATATAAATCCAAACTTGTGATTAACTGCGCCGGTTTGTATTCCGACACCGTGGCGCAACTTACCCAGGAAGACGACATCAAAGTACGCATCATACCCTTCCGGGGCGAGTACTTCAAGCTGAAACCTGAAAAAGAACACTTGGTTAAAAACCTCATCTACCCCGTGCCGGACCCTAATTTCCCATTCCTTGGCGTTCACTTTACACGGATGATCGAGGGTGGGGTAGAGGCAGGACCAAATGCCGTGCTGGCCTTTCGCCGGGAGGGCTACGGCAAAACAAATTTCAATTTTAAGGAATTTTCGGAAACGCTGGGTTGGCCGGGTTTTCGCAAGGTGGCCGCCAAGTACTGGCGCACGGGTCTGGGCGAAATGTACCGCTCTTTTTCGAAGGCTGCCTTCACCGAAGCGTTGCAGGAACTCATTCCCGAAATCCAGTCCGATGACCTCGAGCCCGGCGGTGCAGGAGTGCGTGCCCAGGCCTGTGATTACGACGGTGGCCTGCTCGACGACTTCGCCATCCTGGAAAGCGCATCAGCTATTAACGTTGTCAATGCGCCTTCCCCGGCGGCCACATCGTCGCTATCCATTGGGCAAACGGTCTCGGAAAGAGCATTGGCGCGGCTTTGAGTACTTTGGCTACATGATTTGGCTCTGTAAGCTGTTCCAGGAACCGCCATTGTACACTTCGTCATAGCCGTTTGAGGTGAGAACTCCCTTAGCGGAGCCGCTTCGCATTCCCGAAGCACAACACACGATTACCGGCTTGTCTTTGCGTATTTTGGACAAGTTTTGGGATAGAGTTTGCAAAGGTACGTTAACCGAACCTTTGAGGTGGCCGGACTGGTACTCGGCATTGGTTCTTACATCTACAATTTGTGCGCCGTTGGCTACCAGGGTTCTGTAGTCTGTTTTGGGGCCGGAGTTGAACATTTTTTTGAGAAAATCGAGCATGATTGTTTATGAGAAAAAACTGAGCGAAACTGTTGAATAAAAAGGAAAACCTTTACACCTTCTCTTTTCTGGTAGAAAGACCGAAGGGAAGGTACAGGGGACAAAAACTCAGGAAACTGGTAGCGACAAATACCAAGGCCAGTATTCCCAGAATAATCGCAGTCGTCCCGTTTATTTGTCCGGTATAGTAAAGTACGCCGATACCAACGGCGGCCAGTACCCGAATCGCCCTGTCCATTAAACCCATATTTTTTTTCATGACCTGTCGTGTTAAGTAGTTGCTGAAAATTTGATTTTGTCACACAAAGGTGATGTATTTCAGAAACCCCGACAGTGACATAAATCACAGTTTGGACAGAAGCTTAATCTGACCGCGGTAGAGCAACAGTTTTCCGTCATTCTCTAGCTTTTTCAATAGCCGCGAAATTACTTCCCGTGAGGTAGCGAGGTCGTTGGCAATCTGTTCGTGCGATAGGTTGACCAGCGTTGTCCCCGTGGCTTTTGACTTTTCGCGCAAGTAACGGCCAAGACGTTCATCCAGTTTCTGGAAAGCGATCTGGTCGATCGTGTTCAATAGTTCGTTGAATCGGGTACGGATCGTCCTCATCACGAAGCTTTTCCAGGTGGGGTACTTTACCATCCATTCGTCCATAGTCGTGATCGGAATTGCCAACATTTCAACCGGAGCTTCTGCCACAGCCTTGATTTCACTGGTTTGATGTTGCATGCAGCAGGTAAAAGTGAGGGCACAGCTTTCAAGCGGGTTTACGTAGTAGAGTAGCAACTCCCGGCCATCTTCATCGTTGCGGGAAATTTTCACCGTGCCGGAAAGGATAATCGGCATGGATTTAATGCTCTGACCGATGTCTAAAATGGTAGTTCCTTCCGGAGCCGAGATGAATCGGGCCTTTTCTTCAATTTCTTCGAGAAGTTTTGGCTCGAAGACTTCACTGAGGGTTTCGATTGTGGAGATCATATCGTAAAGCTGCTAATGGTATTAGGTGTAGAGGTTCTGTCAAACAAACTATATGGCAGAAACAGTTCTTTGCGGTCTGGTGGAAAGTACCTCCTCCGGAGCCCAGAGATTGTGGCGCGCTTCGCCCGCCCTTTGTTATGAAACATAATTTCTCTCGCCACCTTGCTATTCAAAAGGTTAAGCTCTATATTTGCACTCCCATTTTCAGGTGGGACAGGTATTTTAATGTTTAAAATCCTGAGAATCAATTATAAATCCTTTTGTTAATCGTGGATACGTTAAGCTACAAAACCATCTCGGCGAACAAAGACACCGTCAACAAGGAGTGGATCGTGGTGGATGCCAAGGATGTGGTGCTGGGCCGTTTGGCTAGTGAAGTCGCCAAAATCATCCGGGGCAAGCACAAACCCGCTTTCACACCGCACGTTGACTGTGGTGATAACGTGATCGTTATCAACGCCGACAAAGTAAAAATGACCGGGAAGAAAATGACCGATAAGATTTACATTCGCCACACGGGCTACCCGGGCGGACAGCGTTTTCAGACGCCGCGTGAAATCTTGGCCAAGTACCCCGAGCGCCTGGTAGAAAAGGCAGTACGGGGCATGTTGCCCAAAGGTCGCTTAGGCCGTCGGTTGTTCACTAATCTGTATGTGTACGCATCCGCCGAGCACCCACATGCCGGAGCGCAGCCCAAAGAAGTTAAATTCAACTTGTAAGACAATCCAGTATGGAAGTTATCAACACAATTGGTCGCAGAAAGACCGCCGTGGCGCGTATCTACATGAAGCCCGGCAAGGGTGAAATCAAGGTAAACGGCCGCGATTATAAAGAATATTTTCCCTTTGAAGTTCACCAAATCGTGCTTCAGCAGCCGTTCACGACGCTGAACGCCAACGGCACCTACGATCTGAAGGTGAATGTACGCGGTGGTGGAATCACGGGACAGGCAGAAGCGACACGTATGGCTATTGCCCGCGCGCTCGTAGAAGCTAATGCCGAAAACCGTCCTCCTTTGAAAAAAGAAGGCTTCCTGACTCGCGACCCACGTATGGTGGAGCGTAAGAAGTACGGTCGTCGCAAAGCTCGTCGGAAGTTCCAGTTCTCGAAGCGTTAATAGTCTGGTATTTGGAACCAGTGAACAGTGCTGTGCGTCAGCATTGTTTCATTTCTTCAATACTTCGGCGTTCCTGTTGCAACTAAAAAAGTCCAGGCAGCACTTATCGTGTCCGGTGTGCTGTGCTGCGTAGTTGTTTTTTCAAATCACATTTTTATCAAAAATTAAATGGCACAGATAGAGTATAAAGACTTATTGAACGCGGGGGTGCATTTTGGTCACCTGACCCGTAAGTGGGATCCCCGTATGGCTCCATATATTTTTATGGAGAAAAACGGGATTCATATCGTGGATCTCAACAAGACCCTGAACAGTCTTGAGCAAGCCGAAGCGGCTTTGAAACAAATCGTGCGTTCGGGCAAGAAGATCATGTTCGTTGCTACGAAAAAGCAAGCTCAGGAAATTGTGACGGAAGAGGCCAAGCGCCTGAAAATGCCTTACGTGACCGACCGCTGGCTGGGAGGCATGTTGACCAACTTCGGTACCATCCGGAAGTCGATCAAGAAAATGCAGACGCTGGAGAAAATGTTGACCGATGAAGAGACAGTCAACAATATCGCTAAGCGTGAGCGCCTGATGCTTACCCGTGAGCAGGAAAAATTGAACCGCGTACTGGGTGGCATCGCTGACCTGACGCGTTTGCCTTCGGCCCTGTTTGTGGTGGATGTGAAGCGTGAGCACATTGCAATTTCCGAAGCGCGCCGATTGAATATTCCGGTATTCGCCATCTGCGATACCAACTCCAACCCTGACCTGGTCGAGTTTCCGATTCCTGGTAACGACGACGCTTACAAATCGATTTCGTTGTTGACTCTTGCCGTAGGCAAAGCCATTGAAGAAGGTTTGATGGAGCGCAAGCAGGACAAAGAAGACCAGCGCCTTGCCGAAGAGGAGGAAGCGAAGCGTCAGAGCGATCTGCGTAACGAGGCAGAAGCCGCTAAAAAGCAAGCCCGCGAAGAGGCCAAACAGGCAAGAGAGCAGGCTACTGAGGCAACTCCTTCGACTGAGACACCAGCGGCCGAAGCGCCGGTAGCCGCTGCCGAAGAAGGGAACAAGGAGTAACCCTCATCGATGATATATATAGCATAAGGTTCAGACCTAATTATCTGGATATAGATGAGTAGCCCGTAGCCTTCACGCTATGGGCTACTTTATTAAAACAGGGGTGACAAGCCCAAATGCACCTGTACCCTGAATTCATTACAAATAATAATCACCAAAAATCGAAATAAACCAATCATGGCAATAACTGCACAAGACGTAAACAAACTCCGCCAGATGACTGGCGCCGGAATGATGGACTGTAAAAAAGCCCTCACCGAAGCCGAAGGGGATTTTGACAAGGCCGTGGATATTCTGCGCAAGCAGGGACAGAAAGTAGCCGCCAAGCGGGCCGACAATGCCACCTCCGAAGGAGCTGTGCTGGTGCATATCAGCGACGACGCCAAAACTGGCGTGATCGTAGCCCTGGCTTGCGAGACCGAGCCCGTATCCAATGTGGAGGATTTTAAAAACCTGGCTCAATCCATTCTGGACAAAGCTGTGGAAACCAACGCTGCGGATAAGGATGCTCTTTTGTCGGCGACGATGGCCGATGGCCGTTCCGTATCAGAGCACATTATTGATTTGACTGGCAAACTCGGTGAGAAACTGGACGTGGTGGCTTATGAGAACATGAGTGCTGAGGAAGTGGTGTCTTACATTCACTCCAATGGCAAACTTGGTGTACTCGTCGGTTTTGCCGGAGTTAACGGCACAGACGTGACAGATCTGGGCAAGGACGTGGCCATGCAAATTGCAGCCATGAAGCCCGTTGCCCTGGATAAGGATGGCGTGGATTCGGCAACCATCGAGCGTGAAATCGAGGTAGGCCGCGACCAGGCCCGTGCCGAAGGAAAGCCTGAGGCTATGCTGGAGAAGATTGCGATGGGCCGCCTGAATAAGTTTTACCGCGAAAACACGCTGTTAAATCAGGACTTCGTAAAAGACGGGTCAATGACCATCCGGCAATTGCTGGAAAAAACGGCTAAGGGTCTTGAAGTGAAAGACTTTAAGCGGGTGGCTATCGGCAGCGTCTAGTCATTAAGGTTAGTTTCTGTCATCGAAGTATTTTTTGAAAAAAGCCCTGCATTATCGATAATGCAGGGCTTTTTTTGTTATTTCGGGTCGATTCATGCTCGAAATTTTCATAACCTCCCCTCCTGGTAGTTACCTTTCCGCGAAATGGACGTCATAAGCCCACAAGCAAAGCCAATGGCATCATATACCGATGAGGAACTCGTGCGACTGTTCATCGTTACGCAGCGAAACCCTTATTTTGAAGAACTGTACGAACGGTACTCAGGTAAGGTATATCGAAAGTGTCTGTCCTTTGTAAAGGACCAGGCGAAGGCAGAGGATTTTACCCACGATATTTTCCTTAAACTGATTTTCAAGCTGGGTTCTTATAATGAGAACGCCCGTTTTTCCACCTGGTTGTATTCCATTACTTACAACTACTGCATGGATCAGTTGCGGATTAACAAAAAAAGGGCGGAAACATACGTGGATGAGAACCTGGAGATACCCGACGACACGGATCTGAATACAATGTTTGAGGAGCCGGACGTAGAAGTGAAAAATTTGAAACGGGCGATGGAAAGGCTGACTCCCGAAGAGAAAAGCCTGCTCATGATGAAATATCAGGACGAGCTTAGTATCAGGGAAATAGCCGATGTTTTCAATATTACGGAGAGTGCCACCAAGATGCGCCTGCTGCGCTCGCGGGAAAGATTGCGCGCCAAGTACCTGGAAACGGCCATGTTCCTCGGACTATTGGGGGCTAAACTACTGGAACTACTTAAAATCCTGAAATAAAAACAGTGGAGAGATGAACAATGACATCTTTAAGGAACTAGAACCTAATGCGGAGGTTCCCGCGTACCTGAAAAACGCGCTGGTGTCGGAGATCGACCTCATTCGCGACACCATACAAATCGTGGAGCTGTTTACCGAAAGCCTGTTTAGCACGGCGCTGCTATGTGTGTCAGATAGTGAATCACCATCGCAACCTTAGCCTGTTATGGAACGCATTCCTAATATTACCGAAATTCTGATCAATACTTTCAATACGCTGATTGCTCAGTTTGTTGAGTTTGTCCCGCGCCTGATCGGCTGTGCCATTATATTGCTGGTAGGATACCTGGTGGCCCGTGGCGTGGCGATAGTGGTCAAAAAAGTGCTGGGTAGGGTAGGCTTCGACCGCATCGGAGAGAAGTTGAACGAAATCAGCATCGTGAAGCAGCTCAAAACTGAGATCAAGCTCAGCGAAATCGTCGGTACGGTGCTTTACTACTTCATTCTGCTTGTATTTCTGACGGCAGCCACCGAAACGCTGGGCGTGGATGCCATCACCAATATGGTAGCATCCATAGTGGAGTTTATCCCGCACCTGGTTGCTGCCGCCATCATGCTGCAGGTCGGGATTATGCTGGCCGATGTTATCAAAAATGCCGTGACCGCCCTTTGCAAATCATTTAATATTGCTTCGGCCAAGCTGATCGGCAACATGGTGTTTATCTTTTTCCTAATCATCACCTTCATCAGCGCACTGGGCCAGATCGGTCTGGAAACCGCCTTGCTTGAATCAAGTTTCAATCTGATTCTTGGCGGAATCGTAGCCGCTTTCGCCTTAAGCTACGGCATCGCGTCAAAGGATGTGCTGGCCAATATGATCTCTTCGATCTATAGTCGTAGCAAGTACAAAGAAGGTCAAGTCGTAAAGCTGGACGATGTCAGGGGGACGATCACCCGAATTGACAACGTTTCAGTTACGATCCAGAGCGAAGAATCAACCACAGTCGTACCCCTGCAGCTATTTCAGTCGAGAAAAGTGGAAATTTTTAACGAACCCCTCTCAAATCAAAACCCCTAGTCAAGAGTCGAAATGAAAAATTTGGTTTCCCTAGTTTGCCTATTCTTTACAATCCTTACCACTTCAACCCAAATTATCGCCCAGGATGAGGTTCCGAGCGACTCGCTTCGCAGCCGCGAGGGGGCCGTCGTGGATTCCCTGCGGGAAGAGAACGTGGCGGAGGTGGACACTTCCTGGAAAAAAAAGATAGAATTCGGGGCCAATCTGAACCAAGGTAGTTTTAGCAGCAACTGGACCGGCGGGGCGGTGAGTTCGGTGGCATTCGGCGTATTTACGAATGCCCTGATTACTTACGAGAAAGATAAGAACAGCTGGCGGAATGACTTTCAGGCGCAGTATGGAATAGTTCGGAACAAGGGACAGGAAAGCCGCAAAAGCGTGGATCGTCTCTTCTTCGATACCAAATATGGCAGGGAAATAAGCCCGCACTGGAGCTTTATTATCAGTGGTAACCTGCTGACCCAGTTCACGCCTGGATATGAGTATAATAACCTCCCCTCTGGGGAGCTCGAACGTAAGCGGGTTTCCGGTTTATTTTCTCCGGCTTACGTGACGGAGGCGCTCGGTATCGAATACAAACCGGTGGAGTACTTCTTTATTACGTTCTCGCCCGGTGCTGTTCGTCAAACGATCGTGGCCGACTTGAACCTGTACAAGACTTTCCCGAAAAACTACGGCGTCCCCATCGGTAGGCGGGTGCGAAACGAATTGGCTCTGTTGCAATTGGTGGCCAACTTTAATAAAGACATAGCCAAGAACGTAAACTTGAAATTCAGGTACCTGATGTTTGCGAGCTACCAGGATCTGCGTTCCATCGACAACCGCCTTGACGCGATGCTGACCGCTAAAATCAATAAGTACTGGAATGTTAACCTGGGTGCGATCGTGATCTACGACGATGACCAGAGTAACCAAATCCAGTTGGCCCAATCACTCTCAATTGGTTTTCTATACACGTTTTGACAATTGCTTTCTGTTTATCTATCAATTATATACACTCTAACCAATTCATTTGCTATGCTTAAAGAATTCAAAACTTTTGTTGCCCAGGGCAACGTCCTGGATCTGGCTGTCGGCGTCATCATTGGCGCAGCCTTTGGCAAAATTACCACTTCCCTGGTGGAGGATATTTTGAACCCGATTCTGGGAATGTTTATTGGCGGGGTGGATTTTCAGAACCTGAAAGTTGTATTAAAAGAAGCAGTGGGCGAGGAACCTGAGGTCGCCATCATGTATGGTAATTTCATTCAGACCGTCATACAGTTCCTGCTAATTGCGCTGGTCATCTTCTTTATAGTCCGTTACGCTAACCGCATCAAGAAGCCCAGCGAGGTGGAGGTTGTAAACTGATATTGCATTTTGTTAAGAAAGCGGGGGGCGACGGTAATCGCTCCCCGCTTTCTTGTTAAAAATATCTTGAATAAATAATAGGTAGTTTCTTGCAACGGAAGCTTAAATTCTACGAAATTTACGTCAAATTACCTTTTATAATCGGATGTCGGCAGCCAGCAGAAAGTTAGTGATATTGGGAGGCGGCGAAAGCGGCGTGGGCGCGGCACTGCTCGGAAAATCCAGGGGATTTGAGGTTTTTCTGTCCGATCGCAGCCCGCTTCAGACTACCTACCGCGAAGTGTTGAATACCGCCAGAATTCCTTTCGAAGAAGGTGCGCATACTGAAGGTAAGATTCTGGAAGCCAACGAGGTAGTTAAAAGTCCCGGCATTTCGGATACGGCGCATATCGTTCAGGAGCTCTATCGTCGCAACATTCCCGTCATTTCAGAAATCGAGTTCGCAGCACGCTACACCGATGCCAGGCTTATCGCAATTACGGGAAGCAACGGCAAGACAACCACCACGCTGCTGATCTACCATTTGCTCCGCGAAGCCGGGCTGTCGGTTGGGCTGGCCGGAAATGTGGGAGCAAGCTTCGCTGCGCAGGTTGCCAGCGATCAGAAAGATTTTTATGTGTTGGAAATCAGTAGTTTTCAGCTGGATAATATGTACGATTTCCGGGCCAATGTTGCGGTGTTGCTCAATATAACACCCGATCACCTGGATCGTTACGACTATGATTTTCAGAAATACGTTCAGTCCAAATTCCGAATCGTTCAGAACCAGACTGGGGATGATGACTTTATTTACTTTGCCGAAAGTAAGGCACTTACCACCGAATTAGAAAAACGGACGCTGCCCGCCCGACTCTGGCCCATATCTCTTGAAAATAAGCTGGTTAAAGGAGGCTACCTGGCCGACGGTGTATTGACTGTCCGCGGCCACGATCAGGATTTTTCAATCCCTTCCGAAGACCTGCCGATCCAGGGTCCCCATAACGCTATCAATGCTCTGGCGGCCATCTTGGCGGCACAATCCGTTGGAATATCTGCCGAACAGATCCGTTCCGGTTTGCGCTCCTTCGTCAATGCACCGCACCGGCTCGAATCAATCATTACACTGGAAGGTGTAGAGTACGTTAACGATTCCAAGGCTACCAACGTGGATTCAGTTTACTACGCACTTGGTAGTTTTAACCGACCCATTGTATTGATTATCGGCGGGGTAGACAAAGGCAACGACTACGCTCAGATCGAGCCATTGGTAAAAGAAAAGGTCAAGGGCATAATTGCGCTGGGTACGGATACCAAAAAGCTAGCCGATTATTTTATAGGGGCGGTTCCTCAATTTCATGAGACGCAAAGCCTGGAAGAGGCAGTGCGGACAGCCCGCGCCTGGGCGGCCCCCGGCGACGTGGTGTTGCTCTCTCCTGCCTGTGCCAGTTTTGATTTATTCAAAAACTATCTGGACCGGGGCGATCAGTTCCGAAACGAAGTACTTGCATTGAAACCCACACCAATTGAAGTTAACACAAAATAGGAGTAACTCTCCACGGATGAAATGGACACACTGCGCAAAACAAGGGAAATAACACAGGCCTGGTTTGAGCGGAACATGAAAGGCGATCCCTGGCTTTGGGGTATTGCGCTGTTTCTGCTGGGTGGTGGGGTCATCGTTGTCTACAGCGCCAGTGTGATGCAGGCTTACATGTATTACGGCGGCGATACAGAATTTGTATTATTCAAGCAGATACAGCTTGCCATAGCCACCTTTGTGATTATGTACCTGGTACATTTGATCCCCTACACCAAGTTTGTGTTTTTCTCCCGGATGGGTGTTTGGCTGGCTGTGATTCTCCTGCTTTTTACCTTTTTTGAAGGCGTGCGGGTCAATGAGGCCGATCGCTGGATAAAAATACCAATCATCAACCAGAGTTTTCAGCCCTCGGAAGTTGCCAAGATTACTTTGATTGCACACCTGGCGCTTATCCTGGCCCTGCGCTTCAAAAAAGACTGGAGCGATATGCGACTGCTGGTGGAACCCATGTTGATGATTGGCTTGGTGTGCGCCCTCATTTTTCGCTCCAACGTTTCTACGGCCGCCCTCCTGGGAGCTACCTGTTTCATGATGCTTTACGTAGGTAAAGTACCCAAGCGCTACCTGGCCATTACCATGGTGAGTTTTTTGGTAGTTTCGGGGTTGTTGGTGGTTTTGAAAGTCGGACAAAGAGGCAGAACTGCCGAAGCGAGGTTAGAATCATTCATGGACTCTGATACGGTTTCGATGCAATCCTCCAATGCCTACAAGGCCATGGCCCGGGGGGGCATATTGGGAGAAGGCGTTGCCAAAAGCTATCAAAAACACTATCTCCCCAACGGCGACAGCGACTTTATTTTTGCCATTATCGTTGAGGAATACGGTTTGGTGGGGGCGCTGGTTGTGATTGCTGCTTTCTTATTGCTGCTCTATCGTGGGCTGAGAGCCATAAGTAAACCCAAACGGCCCTACGGTGGACTGCTGTCGGCGGGGCTAACGTTCAGTATTGTTTTTCAGGCATTTGCAACGATGGCCGTCACGGTAGGCCTGTTCCCGACAACCGGTCAGACGCTCCCCTTTATTAGCAATGGGGGTACTTCAATGTTGCTGACAGGTGCGGCCATGGGCATTATTCTCAGCGTCAGCCGGGGAGAATTGGAGGAGATTTAATTATTAAATAATGAAAAGTTGGCGGCTAAATTAAGATTCAATACATGAACGCCTGAGCAACCAAACCTTTAAAAATTACACAAATCAACAAATCGACAGACAAACAATCGCGGCGCGTCATTATTAGTGGCGGTGGTACGGGGGGGCATATTTACCCGGCCATTGCCATTGCTGATGCCCTGCGGGCGGCGGACCCAACTACGGAGATCCTGTTTGTAGGAGCTGAGGGCAAAATGGAAATGGAGAAAGTACCTAAGGCCGGATACCGTATTGTGGGGCTTCCCATCGTCGGTATCAAGCGGGCGGTATCGCTGGACAACGTTGCTTTTCCCGTTAAGCTGACACGCAGCCTGCTGAAGGCCCGGTCGGTACTTCGTACTTTCCGCCCCGACGTAGCCGTGGGCGTGGGCGGGTTTGCCAGCGGGCCGTTGTTAATGGTGGCTTCTTTGCTGGGCGTACCTACCCTTATACAAGAGCAGAATTCCCACGCGGGCCTTACCAATAAGCTTTTAGCGAGAAGGGCAAGCACTATTTGTGTCGCCTATCCCGGTATGGAAAAGTTCTTTCTCCAGAGAAAAATAAAGTTTCTGGGTAATCCCGTTCGTCGTGATATCATCGACAGTGGGAGCAAGCGGGCCGAAGCCCTGACTCGTTTCGGCTTTGAGGAAAACCGGAAGACGTTATTCGTCATGGGCGGAAGTCTGGGGGCACTTAGCATTAATGAGAGTATAAGCGCAGGGCTGAAACAGATCATTGGCGCCGGCTACCAGGTACTTTGGCAAACGGGGAAAGCGTACATTGAAAAAGCCCGGGAGGTCGTGGCGCATGTGGATAGCGGACGAGTCAAGGTATTTGATTTTATATATGAAATGGACCTGGCTTATGCCGTTGCCGACGTGGTGGTATCACGGGCCGGCGCCCTATCGGTGTCAGAGCTCTGTCTTGCCGCCAAGCCGTGCATTCTGGTACCTTACCCAGCTGCATCGGAAGACCACCAGACCAAGAATGCGCAAAATCTGACCCGGCAAAATGCGGCCAGACTGATGCCTGACAACCGTGCCGCCTCAGAATTGGTCGAGGCGGCCATCCAACTATTGGGCGATGAACCGAAGCAAATGGAATTGAAACAGAACATCGCTAAGCTAGCCCGACCAAACGCCGCCGCCGAAATCGCTCAGGAAGTGTTGAAGTTGATTCCTTAAACAATCGGTAGAGCGTTTCCTGGATCGTAGCAGTGTTGGTTGAGATTGTGAATATCGTAATAATTTTAATTATAAGATAATCAACTGCCACTAAAAACGAACAGGATTGACCCACCGGAAATTAAAATATCTCCCATTCAATGTCTGACAGCCAAAATTTAAAATCTACCTGGAAAAACGTATTCTTCGTCGGTATAGGCGGCATTGGCATGAGTGCTTTGGCGCGCTGGTTCAACACCAACGGATTTGCGGTCGGGGGCTACGATCGCACCCCGACACCATTAACCCGGGCTTTGGAAAGTGAAGGGATTACCGTTTGCTACGACGATGCTGTAGAGCAGATTCCAGAGGCTGTTCTGCAGGATACAGTCAAAACCTTAATCGTATATACGCCTGCCATTCCCGCCGGACACCGTCAAATGGAGTATTTCAAGGACCAGGGATATACTTTACAGAAACGCTCGCAGGTACTGGGCTGGATTACGCAAAATCTGCGCACGGTAGGCGTAGCCGGAACGCACGGCAAAACTACCACATCCTCAATGGTGGCCCACCTGCTACGGGCATCGGGTGTCAACTGTACCGCTTTTCTGGGGGGGATCACCCAAAACTATGGTACGAATTTTTTACTGAATGAACCCACCGAAAAAGCCGATGAGGTCGTTTGTGTGGTAGAGGCTGACGAATTTGATCGTTCCTTTCTGACGCTACATCCTGATCTGGCGATTGTTACATCTACTGACGCCGACCATCTGGACATTTATGGCGAACATGGAGCTTTATTGGAGTCTTTTCGGGATTTTGTGGGTCAGATCAAGCCAGAAGGAGTTTTGTTTATGCGAGAAGGGTTGGAATTGGCTGCTGGAACCAAAGCAGAAGTGTTGGAATATTCTCTACAGACGGGCAATTATCGCAGCAAAAACCTGCGAATTGAAAATGCCCGTTTCGTTTTTGATATAATTTATCCGGACGGGGAAATAAAAGATGTATCCATGCGGGTACCGGGCTACCACAATGTCGAGAATGCAATCGCGGCCAGTGCAGCGGCCCTGCGGCTGGGAGTGTCGCCCGACCGGATTCGGGACGGATTGGCCAGTTATCGGGGGGTGAAGCGGCGATTTGAATATGTCATCGAAACAGAGGATCTTACTTTTATCGACGACTACGCCCACCATCCGACTGAAATTGAAGCATTCCTGACATCCGTTCGAGCCCTTTATCCTAATCGGCACATCACCGCTATCTTTCAACCTCACCTCTTTACCCGCACCCGCGACTTCGCCGAGGGCTTCGCTACCAGCTTAGGCCTGGCCGACCGGCTGTTCCTGTTGGAAATCTACCCGGCTCGGGAGCAACCCATTGCTGGCGTGAATTCTCAGATGTTGTTGGAAAAAGTTAAGTTGGGTGATAAAGAAATTATCTCAAATGAAAATTTACTTCGTAAATTGGAAAGGATTGATATAGAGGTGTTGGTTACGATTGGCGCTGGTGATATCGACCGGCTGGTTCCGGACATCGCGCAGCTGTTGAAAGCTCCGCTTGCTAATTAATGGACAAAGCCTTATAATATTAACGGCATGTTACGTAATTTTGACTATTACAAAAAATGGCTGGGTAAAATCGTTTGGTTTGCGGTCTTACTTATATGTGTAGGCATGGCCGAAAGTAAACTAAGCCGTCAGCAGTGCGACGATTTGGTGGTCAAAGTGGATTACGACTCGGGAATAAGGTTTATCGACCAGGCGGATGTAGAAAAAATCCTGACAGACAATGGACGGGATCCCGTCCATGGCAACCGGCAGCAGGAGGTGAGCCTTAGGACTTTGGAAAACCGGGTCAAAGCCAATAAGTTGATTGAAGATTGTCAGGTGTATCACGATTTGAACGGAAACCTGGTCGTGGACATTCAGCAGCAAAAGCCGCTGGCTCGTTGGATCGGTTCATCAAGGCAAGGGGAGTGGCGGGGAACAGATGGCTTTTATATCAACGCCGAAGGTGATTTTATCCCGCTGTCCGACCGATTTTCGGCACGAGTGCTGCTAGTGTCGGGAGATTTTTTTAAAAATAAAAAAGACTTGCACACCGAAGCGGGAAGGCAGGTGGTAGATATGATTCGTTATTTGGGCGAAGACCCTTTCTGGAAGGCGCAGGTCATCCAAATGGACGTATCGAAGTCTGGATTCGTGGAACTGAAAACCGCCTTGGGCGACCAGTTGATTGAATTTGGTAAAGCGGAGAATGTTGCGGCAAAGCTGCTAAAACTCCGCATTTTTTATAACAAAGTGATGGCTGCCGACTGGAGCCGTTACGACCGGATAAATCTCCGATTCCGCGACCAGGTGGTTTGCGAATAATACTATAAACGCCCACAGAATCATGAATAAAGGTATCATTTCGGTTGGATTGGATATTGGCAGTACAAAGGTGGCCGCTGTGGCTGTGGAGGCCCACGACCAGGATATGATCGAAATCATCGGATTCAGCGAAGTGAAAGTTCCTGAGGATGCTATCGTGCGGGGGGCTGTTAAAAACGTGAAGCAGGTAGGTATGGCTATTCGCTCCGCCATCTCGGAACTGGCCATGCGCTCCGATCTGGACATCCGCAACGTCAATGTGGGTTTTGGTGGTACCAACATTCAGGTTTCGTCCATAACACCCAACATGGTGCGCCCCACCTCGGCCAGTAGCAACGAGGTAACTCAGACTGACGTGGATCAGCTCATCCGTGACCTGTACCGCGCACAAACCGAACCCAATAACGAGGTAATGCACATCATTCCCGGTGAGTTCACCGTGGACAATGGAAAAGGTGTGAAAGAGCCGGTTGGACGCATCGGCGTTCGGCTGGGTGGGCAATTTCTGGTGGTCGCCAGCAACAAGCAGGTAATCGACGCCACGCGCAACAGTCTTAAATGGGCCGACCCCGAACTTATTCACGAACAATTGCTGCTTTCACCCATCGCTGCCGGACTGGCCGTGCTGAACGATGAAGAAATGGCAGCGGGGACCGCTTTGGTGGACATTGGCGATCATGTTACAGATATCGTAATTTATCACGACGGCGTGGTCCGGCACATCGTCTCCATTCCAATTGGTGGTTCGCAGATTACCTCCGATCTCAAAATTGGTTGTGGTATCCAAAAGAACAATGCTGAAAGCCTAAAGCAACAGCATGGTGAAGGGCTCTCTGAACCGATCCCCCTGAATATCGAGATTCTGGTTAATTACCTGCGTGGCCGCGAGCCGAAGCGGGTACTTAAGAAAAACGTAGCGCTCATTATAGAAGAGCGACTCAAGGAATTGGCCGCTCTGGTCTATGCCGAAATCCTGGAATCGGGCTTTGCCGACCAACTGGTGGGAGGCCTGGTACTTACAGGTGGCACTGCTAATCTGCCCGATATTGAAACGGTGTTCAGCCGCGTAGCGGGTGGAATGCCCGTAAAGGTTGGTATCCCTGCCGGACTGGCCAACACCCCAAAGGCTGATGAAGTGGCCAATACCCTGTACGCTACGGCGGTGGGCCTGGCTTGGGCGGGCATCAAGAGGGTGGACCCCCGCCTTGATTCAATTTGTCCGACACCAGCCGCACCTCCCAAAAAGCCGCCAGTCCGGGACAGCCGTAGCTATAATTCGGGGGAACAAAACAGTAATCCTGACAGTGGCGGTCTCTTTCCCGGCTGGAACCTTAAAAACCTTTTTGGGGGTGGTGACAATAAGAATGACAAGACCGGAGGAGGATACTAATACAGGGTTGAAAATCCCGACTGAAAAACGAGACACACACCCATGAACAGCAATTTGTATAACGCCTTGGATCAGGATTACATCGTGAATAGTATTGAAGACAATGCCGGTGAGCCTTCTATCATCAAGGTGATCGGTGTAGGTGGCGGCGGTAGCAACGCGGTCAATTACATGTACGAGAAGAGCATTAAAGATGTGGAGTTTGCGATCTGCAACACCGATCGGCAAGCTCTGCTGGAAAGCCCCGTACCGACCAAAATTCAGCTGGGTGCCACCCTTACCAAAGGGCTTGGAGCCGGGATGGAGATAACCCGGGGCCGCGAAGCCGCTCTGGAAACAATCGAAGAAATAAAAGCCCTGCTGGGTGGGGCCACTCAGATGGTCTTCATCACGGCGGGTATGGGCGGAGGAACAGGCACAGGAGCTGCCCCGGTAATCGCCCAGATCGCCAAGGAAGAAATGAAGCTTCTCACGGTTTCGGTCGTGACGGCTCCATATTCCTGGGAGGGGTCGTTGAAGAAGAAACACGCCTTCGAGGGGATCGAGCTTCTCAAAAAGTACAGCGATACTGTATTGGTGGTTCTCAACGATAAGCTGGAAGAGCTCTTTGAGGATATGCGCATCACGGAAGCTTTCGTCCAAGCCGACAGCATCCTGCTCAATGCCGTAAAGAGCATTTCTGAGATTATTACTACCCGGGGTAACATCAACACTGACTTTAAGGATGTCGAGCGGGTACTTAAGGAAGCCGGGCAGTCAGTGATGGGTACTGCCGAGGTGGAGGGGGACAAACGTGCCTTCGAAGCCGTGCGCCAGGCCCTTGATTCGCCATTGCTCAATGACCGCGACATCAAGGGTGCCGAGCGGATTCTGGTTACCCTGGCATCCAGCACCAAGCATGAGGCGACCATGCGGGAGCAGACCGAGATCTGGAAGCATGTGCTCTCTCAGGTAGGTGGTGAAGCACACCTGTTTAAGTTGGGCACCATCACTGACGACACGCTGGGTCAAAAGCTGCGCGTGACCGTAGTGGCGGCCGGCTTCGATAGTGTCAAGCCTGCCATTGCGCCGCCTGATGCTCCCGAGGAAGTGGTAGCCATCACTGAAAAATCGGGCGAAAATGTACCGGAGATTCAAAACGGAACATCGTCTGAAGCATCTGCCGACCAGGCGCAGGAATCTGATAAGACTATTGAAGAAAATGGCGCATGGGATAATAATAATAACACTACTGCCAACGAGCCTGGTACCCCCACGGGTAATGTGCTTAGCCCACCACCGCCGACACACGGTACATCGGATCCATTTGTTGATGTGGAGGTACTTCCATCGCACCATTCACAGCCCATTACGCATGGTGGGGCAGCCATTCGGCATGATGATGGTGACGACTGGTCAGCAGAAGAGTATGAGCGCATCAAGGAAATGGTGCAGCGCTTCCGGAACCGCAGCCGCATCGACTGGGACGATCTTGAGCGCAACCCTGCCTACCGACGCAGCCAACTCGAACTTTGGCGGCACCCCAATTTGCCTCCGGGTGAAATGGAGCAGATCCGGTTGAGTTAAAAAATGAAAAAGAGGTGAGCGTGATTCTCACCTCTTTTTCGTAAATATTAATCTAGAATATGCAGGACATTCGCTCCGAACTTGCTGCCATAGCCGACGAGGCACGCGCCTTGCAGGTAGCGCGGTTTTTCCAGACCGGACCGGGACAGTACGCCGAAGGAGACGTATTCTGGGGGATTCCCAATCCCAGAGTTCGGGAAGTGGCAAAGCGTTGGTTGAACCTGAATATCCGGCAGACCGAAAAACTACTCCGCGATCCCGTTCACGAATGTCGCTTTGCAGCCCTGCTCATTTGGGTGGGGCAGTATCCGAAAGCCGATGCTTATGATCAGCAGGTAATATTCAACAGCTATCTGGCTCATCTTGATTTTATCAACAACTGGGATTTGGTAGACCTGTCAGCTCCACAAATTGTGGGGCACCATTTGTTCGAAAAAGATCGCCGTATCATCTACGATCTGGCACAGCGTCCTCACTTATGGTCGCAGCGGGTAGCGATCATAGCCACTTTGTATTTTATCCGGAAAAATCAATTCTCCGACACCCTGGCATTGTCGAAAATGCTTCTAACCCATCCGCATCATCTCATTCATAAGGCTGTGGGCTGGATGCTGCGCGAAGTAGGCAAACGTGATCCCGATGCAATGGAGGAATTTCTGCACCGGCATATTGCTTCCCTGCCGCGCACCACGCTGCGATACGCTATCGAGAAACTGCCGCCCTTTCGCAGGCAGTATTACCTTTCTCTTCAATTTTGACTTTGTAGCGGCCATACGGCAGATGATTGAAATAGGGGATTATCGGTTACCGTTCAATATGCCCATCATTTCTTCGGTTAAATTTTTCATTACTATCTTTGGCACCCGATTACGGTAAAATCGGGTATTTGAGACGATCCAGAATCCAGCACTTAACAACCATTTATGTCTTGGTTTATACGTAAAGAAAAAGGAATCAACACCCCAACGGAGATGAAGCGCGAAGCTCCGGACGGACTTTGGTACCAGTGCCCGAATTGCAAGAAAATCATGCAAACCCGTGAGCACAAGATGAACGCTTATACTTGCGAGCACTGTAATTACCACGAAAAAGTCGGTTCGGAAGCTTACTTCGAGATCCTTTTCGACCACAACAAATTCACAGAGCTGGATGCCAGCCTGACCTCTGCTGACCCGCTGAATTTCAAAGATACTAAGGCCTATCCCGACCGTATCCGCAGCACAATGGAAAAAACCGGCCTGAAAGACGCGGTGCGAACGGGGTATGGTAGAATGAATGACCTGGAAATCGTGATCGCCTGTATGGATTTCAATTTCATCGGTGGCTCAATGGGGTCGGTAGTAGGGGAGAAGATTGCGCGAGCCATCGACCATGCCCTGAAAAACCGGCAGCCTTTTCTGATGATTTCCCGCTCGGGCGGAGCCAGAATGATGGAAGCGGGCTTCTCCCTGATGCAAATGGCTAAAACATCCGCTAAGCTGGCGCTTCTCTCGGAGGCGGGCATTCCGTATATTTCGCTACTCACCGACCCCACTACGGGGGGCGTTACGGCGTCTTATGCCATGTTGGGTGACTTCAACATTTCAGAACCCGAAGCCCTTATCGGCTTTGCCGGGCCACGCGTGATCCGAGAAACCATTGGCAAAGATTTACCAAAAGGCTTCCAGAGCGCCGAGTTCGTATTGGAACACGGCTTCCTTGACTTCATCGTTGATCGTAAAGACCTGAAAGACAAACTTACCAGCCTGCTCAAAATGATTCAATAATGCGGTTGGTGTCCCATCCCGTCTTGTGCAATTATTACTTAACCTACCGCTGTAATGCGACTTGTGGGTTTTGCGATATCTGGGAACGGCCTTCACCTTACGTGACGCTCGAAAACTTTCGGCAAAACGTGAGCGACCTGAAAGCACTGGGTGTGAAAGTAATCGACTTCACAGGCGGTGAGCCGCTATTGCACCGCCAATTGGATCAGCTGCTTCGTGAAGCCAAAGATCAGGGAATGATCACTACCGTAACGACTAACGGTCTGCTTTACCCCAAACATGCCGAAAAGCTAAGCGGGTTAATCGACATGCTTCATTTTTCACTGGATTCGCCTATTCGTGAGGAACACGATAAGTCGCGTGGAGTGAAATGCTTCGATAAAGTGATAGAGTCCATCGCGATCGCTCGCCGACTGGGTGAGCGACCCGATATTCTTTTCACGGTTTTTGAAGAAAATATTCATCAGATCAAGCAATTAAGGGAAGACATCTGCCTGCCCAATGACCTGGTGCTTATCCTGAATCCGGTTTTTTCCTATAACGAAGTGGGCGGAAATCTATCTGCGTCCGCCCTGAGCGAATTAACCCGCTGGGGCAAACAGAAGAACGTCTATCTTAACGATGCCTTTGTGCAGTTACGAATAGACGGCGGCAATCACGTTGAAGATCCTATCTGCAAGGCTGCCAGCACCACGCTGGTAATTTCACCCGAAAACAAACTTGTGCTTCCCTGCTACCACTTGGGATTGAAGGAGTTTCCGATCGAGGGCAAGTTGAAGGTACTTTACCAATCTGAGGAAGTTCAGAAGCTCGTAGCCCTCGAAGGCCGCCTGCCTGCCTGCGAAGGCTGCGCGATCAATTGTTACATGCAGCCATCATTTGCCGTAGAAATGAATAGATACTGGTGGAAGGCCTTGCCGAGTACTTTGAAATACAACCGGATCAAAGGCACGTGGAAGCAGATGTTTTAATAAGTTGTTCAACGGATGCCGCCTATGGCCGGGAATTGAAAAACACAAAATTTAAAACTTAATCCCGGGTTCCACTCCGGTAATAAAAATTCCCTTACTTTTGGCGACTTTTTTGCAAGAAATACTCGACAGATCTTCCCCTCTCTGGTCGTCAATGCACGTCAATGGATAATCACAAAAATTTAGATCGGGTTTCCGCCGCCGGAGTACTGGTAGCGATGGGTATCATCTTTGGTGACATCGGCACCTCACCGCTGTACGTACTCAAAGCCATTGCCGGTACTGAAACGATCACGGAGGAACTTATCCTCGGCGCGCTCTCGTGTATTTTCTGGACGTTGACCCTCCAGACCACCGTCAAGTACGTAATCCTGATTCTCAGAGCGGACAATAACGGTGAGGGCGGAATTTTTGCCCTTTTTGCATTGGTACGCCGCCATGCCAGGTGGCTTACTGTCCCGGCAATTATCGGCGGGGCCACGCTATTGTCGGATAGTATCATCACGCCCCCCATCTCGGTTTCTTCCGCCGTTGAGGGGATCAGGGCCATTTACCCGACCATCGAGACGATCCCCATTGTCCTGATTATTCTGACGATCCTGTTTACCATTCAGGTATTCGGTACCAACAAAGTCGGAGCCGCTTTTGGTCCGGTGATGCTCACCTGGTTTGTCATGCTGGGAACAGTGGGCGGAGTGGCGCTGCTCGGCGATCCGGGGGTACTTCGGGCCGTTAGCCCGCACTACGCCTACCAGTTATTGGTAGTACACCCGGGTGGTTTCTGGCTCCTGGGCGCCGTTTTTCTATGTACTACAGGAGCTGAGGCTTTGTATTCTGATCTGGGCCACTGCGGTCGGGGCAACATCAGGATAAGCTGGATTTTTGTAAAAAGCTGCCTTTTGCTGAATTATTTCGGGCAGGGAGCCTACGTGCTCAAATTCAGCGGACAAATGCTGGCCGAGCGAAATCCGTTTTACGAAATCATGCCACTTTGGTTCCTGCCTTTCGGGATCGGAATCGCTACCCTGGCCACCGTCATCGCCAGCCAGGCTATGCTGAGTGGCGCATTCACGCTGATCAGCGAGGCCATCCGGCTCAACTTTTGGCCTAAGGTGCGGTTGGTGTATCCTTCTAACCAAAAAGGCCAGCTTTACGTACCAAGTATCAACTTTTTACTCTACGCGGGTTGCGTGGGGGTAGTTCTCTACTTTAGAGAATCGTCCAAAATGGAAGCTGCCTATGGCCTGGCCATCACCATGACGATGATGATGAACACAGTTCTGTTTGGCTACTACCTTTACATGAAAAAGGTCAACATGTGGTGGGTTGCGGCTTTCATTGGCTTTTATATGTTCATCGAGGGCTGTTTCCTCATAGCCAATATGGTCAAATTTACCCACGGTGGCTGGGTGACGGTATTCATCGCGAGTATCATGGGCGGCGTGATGTTTGTGTGGCTGCGGGCTTTTTACATCAAGCTGCGGCTCACGGAATTTGCCAAACTGGAAAACTACCTTCCTGCTCTTCGGGAGCTTAGCCGCGATATCAGCATTCCCAAATACGCCACGCACCTGGTGTACATGAGCAATGCCTCGCGCGCCAGCGAAATCGAAACCAAAGTGATTTACTCCATATTCCAGAAACGTCCCAAACGCGCTGACATTTATTGGTTCGTCCATGTGGACACGCTCGACGATCCCTACACGATGGAGTACAAGGTGGATGTACTGGAAGAAGATGATGTGATTAAAGTAACCTTCCGGTTGGGCTTTCGTGTTGAACAGCGGATTAACCTTTTCTTCCGCCGGGTGATTGAAGACATGGTCAAAAATAAGGAAGTGGACATCACAAGTCGTTATGAGTCGCTGAGCCGGCAGAATATGACGGGAGATTTCCGCTTCGTAGTACTGGAACGCTTCCTGTCATTTGAAAACGACCTGCCCTTTTTCGAGCAGGTCGTGATGAAGGCTTACTTCTTTATCAAGGATTTTACCACTTCCGAGGACCGCTGGTTTGGTCTAGACAGCAGCTCAGTGAAAATTGAGAAGGTGCCGTTGATTATACGGCCCGCCGAAAATGTAAAGCTCCGGCGAGTCTATAGTTAAAGCCTCACTCATCCCAGATATTGGCCACCGTATAGTCAGTGCCTTGCTGTGCCCATGTTTCTCCATTGATGTAGCGGAAGTGACGATCCAGCATGGAAATTTTGGCCATGTCATCTTCATCTAGCTTGATGCCGGCTGCATCAAAGTTTTCCTGTAATCGCTTCTTGTTCACCGATTTCGGGATTACTGCCGTATCGCGGGAAACTGCCCAAGCCAGAGCGATCTGCGCCCAGGTGCAGTCATGTTTCTTTTCAAGAATCTTAACTGTGGGATTATCCTGCAAGCTTGGATCATCGTCCTTCTTGAGGCGATCAGGCCGGTCGTTGGAGCCAAGCGGTGAGTAGGCGGTGAGTTGAATGCCGTTCTTGTGACAGAAGTCAACCAGTGTAGCTTGTTGCAAGAACGGATGCATTTCCACCTGGTTCATAGCGGGCTTGATTCGGGCGGTCAGCAGTAGTTCCTGAATCTTCTTCATGCTGAAATTGGATACCCCGATGTGCTTCGTAAGGCCGGCGTCCACGCAGGCTTCCATGGCTGTCCAGGTGGCGGCCAGCGGCACTTCCCGCAGGCTGAGGAAATCGTCGCTGCCTGTTGGAAAATTGATGCCCAAGCTTGGTTTCAGCGCAATGGGCCAGTGAACAAGATAGAGGTCGAGGTAGTCAAGTTGCAGGTCGGCGAGCGTTTTCTCCAGGGCGGGCCGCACGTCCTCCGGCCTATGCATGCTATTCCAGAGTTTGGAGGTGATCCAAAGCTGATCGCGTTTCACACGGCCTTCATCCATTGCATGACGCAAGGCCCGGCCTACTTCGGCTTCATTTCCGTAAATCGCGGCGCAGTCAAAGTGGCGGTAGCCTATTTCGATGGCTTCAAGGATGGCCTTATAAAGTTCTCCTTCCTTAGATTTCCAGGTACCCAGCCCTAAGGCCGGAATTTTATCACTTTCTCCAATGATTAGGGTTTTCATGTAGGGGTTGGTTTTGTTTTATGCAAAATGCGGATGTTAAAAATATCGTTCCGGCAGTTTTTCAAAGCCAAAAGGGCGTAAAGCGTCCCAAAGATGCCTTAACTTTGAACCTGTATAAAATAATAACCTTGTCACTGACCCATGAAAATTCTCATTACGGGCGGAGCCGGATTCGTTGGTTCCTCCCTGGCAATTGCCTTGAAAAATAACTATCCAGACTATCAAATATTCGCGCTTGACAACTTGAAGAGACGCGGTTCGGAGCTGAACCTAAGCCGCTTAAAAAAAGCTGGGGTCGAGTTCGTTCATGGAGATATTCGCAACAAAGAAGATTTTGACGCCTTGCCTGCCGTCGACACTGTCATTGAAGCCTCTGCCGAGCCCTCAGTACTCGCCGGGTTGGACGGTACGCCCGACTACCTCATCAACACCAATCTTTTCGGTACGGTCAATTGCCTGAACTACGCTCTTAAGCATAAAGCGGCCTTTATATTTCTGTCCACAAGCCGCGTCTATCCTATCAAGACGCTGGAATCGCTCAATTTCGTAGAGGAGGAAACCCGCTTCGCTCTAGCTGATGATCAGCCCGTGCCGGGGGCATCGTCCCGGGGCATCGCAGAGGATTTTCCGCTTGATGGCCCGAGGTCACTGTATGGAACTACGAAGTTAGCCTCCGAATTACTGATTCAGGAGTACAATGAATTCTATAACCTCAAAACGGTCATCAATCGTTGTGGCGTGATTACCGGACCCTGGCAGATGGGCAAAGTCGATCAGGGCGTGATGGTACTTTGGGTGGCGAAGCACTACTTCCAGCAGCAACTCGGGTACTTTGGCTACGGCGGCACAGGCAAGCAAATCCGCGACATGCTGCACGTCGCCGATCTCTACCGACTTATCGACTGGCAACTACACAATCTCGATAAAGTCGACGGGCAAATCCTGAACGCGGGTGGCGGGTTGGAGAGCAGCGCGTCGTTACAGGAACTCACTGAAATCTGCCAGAAAGTGACGGGCCACACCATCCCGATCAAGGCCGTGGCCGAAACCCGCACTGCCGACATACGGCTTTATGTGACGGACAATACCCGAGTGACGGAACTGACAGGCTGGAAGCCGGAGATCGGCATCAGGCAGATTGTGGAAGAGATTGCCGAATGGTTGAAGGAGAATGAGGCCGATTTGGGACCAATTTTGCGATAGAGACTATAGCACGTCCTGTCGGGCCGCTTTCAGAATTTTAATATGGCAATAAATTGCAGGGATATAGCGATATCCCACCTGTCTTTTGGCTGTTGCCAAGGGGTAGTTGGCCCTAAAATCCCGGTTTTTCCTTATTTTGCCAAAAACAAACGAACCAAATCACGCTTTCATGGCGAAAAAGAAAAACTTTCTGATTCCTGAAAATATTGAAGGCCGCACCCGTGTGGTCATTGAAAACTTCATCCCCGAAATAAACGAAGGCCAGTTTGCGGTCAAGGCCGTTCCCGGCGAGAGCATCCATGTCGAGGCCGACGTTTTTTGCGACGGCCACGACCACATCACCGCCCGGCTGCTCTACAAACACATCGACGATTCCGACTGGTCGGAAGTGGGTATGACGCTTATCGTCAACGACCGCTACGAGGCTGATTTTACCGTTGAGAAACAAGGTCAATACGTCTATACCATTGAAGGATGGGTCGATCATATAGATACCTGGCAACACGATACTGAGCTGAAAATCAAGGCCGGACAGCGTGTGCCGCTTGAACTGCTGATGGGCGCCAACTTTCTGGAAGGCATGCTGGACAAAGCCACCGCCGGGGATAAGCCGCTCATTGCGGAGGCTATCGACATCATGCGAAACGAGCATCGCAATGAGGAGGCTCGTCAACTGGCTTTGAGTTTTCGGATGACCGAGTGGCTGCAACGCTATCCCGAACGGAAATTCACGACCCGCTATCGCGAACTACCCTTGTACGTCGATCGCGAACGCGCCGGGTTCAGTGCCTGGTACTCCATGTTTCCGCGCTCGTCGGCCCCTGAGCCTGACCGCCACGGTACTTTCCAGGATCAGATCAAACTGCTGCCCCGGATCGCCGATCTGGGGTTCGACGTCCTGTACCTGCCGCCGATTCATCCCATCGGCAAGCAGTTCAGGAAGGGCAAGAACAACGTCGTTACGGCCCAGCCCGGTGAGCCGGGGGTGCCTTATGCTATTGGCAGCGAACTGGGCGGCCACGACGCGATCAGCCCCGATCTCGGTACGCTGGACGACTACAAGCAACTGGTTGCCGCCGCCAAGGACTTTGGGATGGAAGTCGCGATGGACTTAGCGATCCAGTGCTCGCCTGACCACCCTTGGGTGAAGGATCACCCGGAATGGTTTACGATTCGGCCCGACGGCACGATTCAGTACGCCGAAAATCCACCCAAAAAGTACCAGGATATTTATCCCATCAACTTTGAAAGTTCCGACTGGCAGGGTTTGTGGCTCGAAATGCGCCGCATTCTACTGCTTTGGGGCGAATGGGGTACCCGTATCATCCGTGTGGACAATCCGCACACGAAGGCGTTCAAGTTTTGGGAATGGGTTATCGCTGAGGTAAAGGCGCAATATCCGGACATGATTTTCCTGTCCGAAGCATTCACCCGCCCGAAGGTTATGCGGCAATTGGCCAAAGTCGGATTCACGCAGTCGTACACGTACTATACCTGGCGCACCGAAAAATGGGAGATTGAAGAGTATCTGACTGAACTCACGCAGTCGGAGATGAAGTACTACTACCGGCCCAACTTCTGGCCCAATACCCACGACATCAACCCGTATTTGCTGCAGGGGGGGCATGAGCCGTACTTCCTGATTCGGTACTTTATGGCAGCCACGATGTCTTCCAACTACGGCATCTTCGGCCCAACGTTCGAGTACATGGTGCACGATGCTTATCCGGGTAAGGAGGAGTACCTTAACTCTGAAAAATACGAAGTCCGGCATTGGGACTGGAACCGCGAAACCAAGCTGACGTACCTGATCCGCATTGTCAATCGGCTGCGGAAAGAGAACACTGCGTTGCAGTTCACGAATAACCTGCAATTTTGCCATATCGACAATGAGAACATTGTAGCCTACGTCAAAACGCACGCCAATGGAAATCGCATCCTGTGCGTCGTGAATCTGGATGGGTATAATACACAAGCGGGATGGGTACAGTTGCCGCTGCGATTACTGGGCAAAATGGAGCATGATTATTTCCGGGTCCATGACCTGGTGACGGGTACCATGCATACGTGGCAGGGTGAATGGAACTACGTCGAGCTGAACCCGCACATTATGCCGTTTCACCTCTTCCGAATAGAGGACATGTATTAAGGGGCCGTAGGCTATCAGCCTCCGGCTCTTAGTGTTTGAATACCGTTGAGAATAAAGATTTTGGCCGCGCAGTAATTCACGATGCCTTTGATCGCCAGCTCTATACAAGCTAGGATAAGAAGGTTTTAAAACAACCAAACAATGAAAAAACAGTATGTTGTGGTCCTGGCTTTCCTTGGCCTGGCGGGAAGTGCGATGGCTCAGAGCCAGCCTATTACCGAAAAGCAAAAGGAAAAAGCGGCTAAAATCCACGCGAAGGTACTGACCATTGACACCCACGCCGATGTGCCCATCAACATGATGAAGGACGGTTTCGACGTGGCCGCGCGGCACGATTTCGACCAGGATGGTTCCCAGATCGACTTTCCACGCATGAAGGAAGGAGGTATGGACGGGATGTTCTTCGCCGTGTACATGGGCCAGGGGCGACGGACGCCCGAAGCCACCGCCGAGGCGAAAGAAAAGGCACTGGCGATTTTTGACAAAATTCACAAAGCCGTAGCCGCCAATCCTGATGTGGCGGGTATTGCTACTACGCCGAAGGACGCTTATGAATTGCAGAAGCAGGGGAAGCGGTCGGTATTCTTCGGAATGGAAAACGGCTGGCCCGTCGGCAACGACCTTGCCAATCTAAAACTTTATTATGACCTCGGGCTGCGGTACATCACATTGTCGCACTCCGCCAATAATGACATTTGCGATTCCTCTACCGATCCCGACGGGCCGGAATACAACGGCCTGAGTCCGTTTGGTGAAAAAGTGGTGCAGGAAATGAACCGTTTGGGGATTATGGTGGACATCTCCCACGTTTCTGATTCGACTTTCTACGATGTGATGAAACTGACGAAAGCACCGGCTATTGCCTCGCACTCATCTTGCCGAGCCCTTTGCAACCATCCCCGTAACATGACCGACGACATGATCAGGGTACTTGCCAAAAACGGGGGGGTGATTCAGATCAACTTCGTGCCGAGTTTCGTCAAGGAACCCAGCCAGCAGCAGGAACTTTCCATGAAGGCCATCCGCCTCAAAATGCGTCAGGTTGATCTGTCGGACGCCGATAAAAAGGCTTTGTATCAGGAAATGAAGGATATGCGTGCCAAATATGCGGGTGACATGCCGACCGTGGCCGAAGGGGTCGATCATATCGAACACGTCATCAAGCTTGTCGGGGTAGACCACGTAGGCATCGGCATGGACATGGACGGAGGAGGCCAGCTCGTCGGCTGCCAGGACGTGTCCGATATCGGCAATATTACCGCCGAGCTTGTACGGCGTGGCTATTCTGAAAAAGACATCGAAAAAATCTGGGGCGGCAACGTCATGCGGGTTTTGGCTGCGGCGGAGAAGGTGGCGCAGTCTTTTTAGCTCACAGAGAGAATAGAGCGATAAAGATTCAGAGTCACAAAGTTTTATTTAAGTTAGAAGTAGCGAACGACCAGTCTCTATTTTCCTATTTGTCGCTTTGTCGCTTTGTCGCTTTTTGTTATTCTGAGCGGAGTCGAAGAATGTCGCTCTGTCCCCAAAAATGAAAAACTATGCCCATATCTTCTGACCAATTAGTCGACTTTTTAAAAAAATGCCGCTGGTTTGCCGGTAAGGCACGGCAGGTGGTACTTGCTTCGGTCATTCAGCAGATTCCGTTTGGGGAAGCCACAATTTGGATAGTCGAAGTGGGTTATGAGGAGGGCGATACAGAAAGGTACCAGCTGCCGGTCATTTCAGTAAGCGAAATGCCGGGATTTAGCACTGCACAGACTCTTATCCTGGAAGTTGACGGACGGTATCTGGTAGACGCGATATATACCGAAACTTTTCGGTACAACCTCTACACCCATATCTATAACGCTGAATCGTACGGCGAGCCAACCGCGCGTATGGCTTTCGTACGGGGCAAGGGACTGGAAGCGGAAGATCTTCCGGAACATATTTCTACGCGGGTGCTGCCCGTCGATTCAAGTAATTCGGCCCTGGTATTTGGAGAAAAGTACTTCCTGAAACTTTACCGGAAACTCTTTCAGCTCCCTAATCCCGAGGTTGAAATGATCGAGTTTTTGACCGAACACTCCGACTTCCGGCAGATGCCCGCTTTTTGCGGCAGCATGACGCTGAAGAGCCTTGGCCAGCCCGATATTACGCTGGGTATGATGCAGCGCATGGTAGATGCGCAGAAAGACAACTGGGACAGAACGGGCGACTACCTCAACGACTTCCTCTATGCCGTTCCCAATCGCGTTTTTTCCATTCAGGAAGATGTATTCGAACGGGTGGGGTTGTTGGGGCGACGTACCGGCGAAATGCATCGTGCCCTGTACAATCCTGAAGCCGACGCCACTTTTTCGCCCGAGCCTTTTACGGCAGATTATCGCAAGTTCCTGCAGGGACGACTGAACCATTTGCTCGAAAGTCGTTATAACCTTTTGATCGACAAGTACCGGGCCCTTGACGAACAAACCCAGGCCCTGGCCTGGAAATTCATGGAGGCCAAGGAGTTGATCGATGAATTTGCCGAAGAACTCCTCAGTCGGGACATTCACTCACAGCGTATCAGAATTCACGGCGACTACCACCTGGGACAGGTACTTAACGTCCAGAATGATTTTATAGTCATCGATTTCGAGGGTGAACCCGAAGCCAGCATTGCTGATCGTAAGGTCAAGCACTCGCCGTTGAAAGATGTGGCAGGCATGGTGCGTAGTTACCATTATGCCGTATCGGCCAAGCTGTTCGAGAGCGACGAGACCCGATACCTCGAACCCACCAAACTACTTAAAGTCACTGAGCGCTGGTACAAGCTCATCCGCGATACTTATCTCGACGGCTACACGGAGGCGATCGGCTGGCCCCACCCGCTGTTTAAAGATCAGAATGAGATCAACTCGCTCATGCTCTACTATTTGCTGGAGAAGGCAGTTTACGAACTGGGCTATGAACTCAGCTACCGCCCGGACTGGGTCAAGATTCCGTTGAAAGGTATTGTCGATGTGATCCGGGAGGTGGAGAAGCTTCATGGATAGCCGCAAGCAGATGGGTAGCCAGTACCACGTTCTCTGAAAATTGGCTTAGGCCGAAAAGATGCTTACTTTGGTAAGCGATTTAGTACAATTCATTATTCCATAAATTCAGAATGGCTAAGAAGACCGACAAGACAGATACAGGAAAGAAACCAGTTGCATCAGCCAAGAAGACTGATAAATCGGCTAAAAAGGAAGCCCCGGCGCCCGAAGTGAAAAAGAAGGTAACGGCGGCCAAGCAGAAAGCCGAGGCTCCGGCCAAGGCTCCGAAAATCGTGCCTCCTCCGGCAGAAATGCCCGACCCCATGCCCGATTTCAAACCGGTGGAAGGAGTAAGCCGCTTTTCTGAATTTGATATTTTCCTGTTCAAAGCGGGCAAGCACTTCAAACTGTATGACAAGCTCGGATCGCACGTCATGGAGCATGAAGGCGTAGTGGGTACGTACTTTGCCGTGTGGGCGCCCAATGCAAGCTCTGTTTCCATCATCGGTAACTTCAACGGCTGGAACAAACAATCCCATGCCTTGTACCCGCGATGGGACGAATCGGGTATCTGGGAAGGCTGGATTCCCAACATCGGCCGGGGCGAGGTCTACAAGTACTTTATCATTTCCAACAACGGCGAGCATCTGGAAAAATCTGACCCCTTTGCGCTTTGGTGCGAAGTTGCGCCTAAAACTGCCTCCATTGTCTGGGATACCTGGTACGAGTGGGATGATGCCGAATGGTTGGAAAAGCGCAAGGATGCCAACAAGCTAAATGCCCCGATTTCGGTATACGAAATGCATCTTGGTTCCTGGCGTCGCGACCCCTCGGACCCTGAGCGGTACCTGACCTACCACGAAATCGCTGATGCCCTGATTCCCTACATCGAGGAAATGGGCTTCACGCACGTGGAATTCATGCCCATTATGGAGCATCCTTATCCACCTTCCTGGGGGTATCAGATTACGGGCTACTTTTCGGTGGCTTCGCGCATGGGCAATCCGCAGGAACTCATGTACCTGATCGACCGCCTGCACCAGGCGGGTATTGGCGTGTACATCGACTGGGTGCCTTCGCACTTTCCCGGTGATGCCCACGGTCTGCGTCGCTTCGACGGCTCGGCTCTTTACGAACATGAAGATCCCCGCAAAGGCTACCACCCCGACTGGAAGAGTTATATTTTCAACTACGGGCGCAATGAGGTACGTTCTTTCTTGATCAGTAACGCCCTTTTCTGGATCGATCGCTACCATAGCGATGGATTACGTGTAGACGCCGTAGCGTCTATGCTATACCTCGACTACTCCCGAAAACATGGCGAGTGGATACCCAACGAGTTTGGCGGACGCGAGAATCTTGAAGCCATTTCGCTGCTTCGGGACATGAACGAGGCCGCCTACAAGGAATTTCCTGATGTGCAGACCATCGCCGAGGAATCCACCTCGTTCCCCGGCGTGTCGCGCCCGGTGTTCGTGGGCGGGCTGGGCTTCGGTATGAAGTGGATGATGGGCTGGATGAACGATACCTTAAAGTACTTCGAGAAAGATCCGTCCTTCCGTAAGTGGCACCAGGACCAGCTGACGTTCAGCCTGGTTTATGCTTTCTCGGAGAACTTTATGCTGCCCTTCTCACACGACGAGGTAGTGTACGGCAAAGGCTCGATGATCAATAAAATGCCCGGCGACGAATGGCAACGTTGCGCCAACCTGCGGCTGCTGTACGCCTATATGTACACGCATCCCGGTACCAAGCTCATGTTCATGGGCTGCGAATTCGGGCAAACCTCCGAGTGGGATTTTCAGAAAAGTCTGGACTGGCACCTGCTCGAATTCGGTCCGCACGCGGGTATTAAAAACTGTGTAAAAGCCCTCAACGAACTATACCGTGCCGAGCCCAGCCTCTACGAACACAGCTTTTCGCCCGAAGGCTTTGAGTGGATCGACACCCAGGATCGCGAAAACTCGGTGGTCATTTACGCCCGTAAGGGGCTCAAGCCTGCCGATAGCGTGGTAGTAATCCTGAACCTGACGCCCGTTCCCCGTCCCGACTACCGCGTGGGGGTACTTTCGGAAGGTGACTGGACGGAGGTATTTAACAGCGACGCCACGGAGTTTGGCGGCAGCGGCGTGACCAACCCCCATGCCGTAGCCAGTGAGAATCAACAATGGCACGGCAGGCCCCAGTCGGTGCGGCTGAACTTACCGCCGCTCGGAGCGGTATTATTGAAGAAAAAGGGGTAGTTTTTGTTGCCCCATGATTTTATAGAAACATAGCAACGGCGTCAGGTCTCGAGATCTGACGCCGTTGCTATGTAGAATGCATTGCGAAAAGCTAGTAATCCCGGACGGTCTTGAAATCAAGGTGAAAAGTACCTTTCTCGACAATTATATCGCCGTCGTACAGTGACCTCAATTTACCGGAAAAAGTACCATCGATCACCGAGTCTTTCGTCGAGATAATGTGCTGGAAGTTAGTGTTGTTGTAGCCCGGAGTGAGGTGTGCCGCATAGACGATCCGGTAATAGGATAGAGGGCCTAGTTTTTTGTCGACTCCAAAATTTATTTTATGGAATCGGTAGGCTTTGGTACTGTCTAGCTGGTAATCAAGGATTATATAGTAGTTGTGACCGTTGACATCTTCTAGTTTTTCTTCTCCAAAAGCTCTCAGGCCCATTCCTGTCTCCAAATCCAATTCATTAGCTTCAATTTTAATATTTTTAAACTCAATGAGTTGACCATTGTGAGTCAATGAAGCTTTGTTCGGGTTTAGCTCTATTGGGTTGGAGGGATCTATCTTACCAGCATTATGCTTGCAAGCAAAAACCCACAGTGATAAAATAACGAGAAAGTAAATTTTTTTCAAAATAGGGTATGCTTGTAATGAATAATGGAGCGTCACAAAAACTGTACAAGTATATACGGCCTGATCAGTGAGACATACTACACAGTGCAGTTAAAAGTTCTTTCGAAAGGTTATAGCGGGAGGTATTTTGGTAGTTCTATATTGTCAAAATGGCCTCCCGCCTGCGACGTTATACAACCGCAATAAAACATTTATGGGGTCCCCTGCACTCTCGTAGGTTCTACTGAAATGGAGTAATATCCTGTTGCATATTCCCTAGTATGAGCCGTGGATCCATTACCATATGTATTCAAAACCACATCATCGCCAAAGTTTACGATGACGCTACCCAGCAGATCATTATCCTGAGTAAAGGATCTCTGATAAGTTTGAGTCTGAGTATTTTCAAGGCTTGCCCCAAATTTGATTCCTATTTTTTTTAATACCGTCGCCTCGATAGCAAAATTTGCTGCGAATTTTACTGTACTAGTCTCTTGCAGGTGAGTGGTTGTAGTATTGTCCACCTCCTCAATACGGATATTGATGCTTGAGGCATACTCATTCAAGTCCCAGTTGATTAGTTCTAAACCACCATTATCTATATAATAATAATCCAACTCTACATTCGTCAATCTATAATAATTAAAAGGATAAGACTCTACTAGTTCATACGTCAGATTGAAAAGATCATCGGGAGTAGCACCAAAAGCTGTGACATGTCCCGTACCTACTCCATTCTTTGCGTTGATAAGCGTTGAAACTTTAAAATCAAAGTTACCATTCGTCCAGCTCGATGTAGGGTGGAGGGTATTTTGCAATATGCGTGGGTCGTCAGTCTGATCCGATATTTTGTTATACGCAGTCATAGGATCTCCAACTAAACTGAAAGTTTTAATTTTTTCCTTAAAATCATAATTGAATACGCCTCGGTCTTGGCTTGGGCTTATATCATAATAGATATAGTCCCTTTGCCACCCATCTGTATTTAAATAAGTGTTATACGCTGTCAGTAGCTTTGGATCCATATCAGATCCGAAGAAAGCAATACGCTTGCTCTTTTCCTTA
The DNA here is from genome assembly GCF_014651615.1 of Persicitalea jodogahamensis. Classification (GTDB taxonomy): domain Bacteria; phylum Bacteroidota; class Bacteroidia; order Cytophagales; family Spirosomataceae; genus Persicitalea; species Persicitalea jodogahamensis. The sequence goes on from NZ_BMXF01000002.1 coordinate 779,235, forward strand.
TGTTTGTCATAGTTATCAAAAGTAAATCTGTATTTTCTTCCACTCTTGCTCAAAAACTGCCTAGTTGACTTTTTACTAAATTCTCTATCTTTGTCAGATACAACTCTCTCATTATCTTTAATAACCAGCACAGGGAAGGCGGGCGTATATTCCCACTCCAATATTCTTTCAGTTCCATCAATGATCGGTACATCGTTCGACTTTGTAAGTCTAATTGCCACTCTGGGGATTTCTTTCGATGTATCCCACTTTTCTGCGTTGAAGGAGTTCTCAGGTAACTCAGGAACAAGAATCGTTAGAGTTGGACTGATATTATCCAGATCGCTCATCGTTTCCTTGTCAGACATGTTTCTGATCATCAAATCATTGACGGTTATGCCGTTCTCTAATTTTTCGTCGGCAATCATTCCGTAGAGGACATCGTAGTCCTTATTAAACATTTCCAAAGCCTTGGCCCTAATCAAATCTCTCAGAGCCTTACTCTCATTCATTGACTTGACGAGTGCCTTGCCGAATTCTCTCTTTAGATTAGACATGGGCTCCTTCTCGTACAATTCGTCTATCTCGTCGCTACCTACTCTCGGGCTTTTGTCCAGGTCTGCGCTTAATTTTGGGATCGAGTCGTGCGGTTTATTACACGAAGCAGCACAAATTAGCATAAAGAGGACGTACAGAAAACGTAAATTCAGTAAATTTTTCATAATTTTACTTGGTTTGAATGATTGAAAAATGGTTCGAACTGACTCCGAAAGCTCCCGCGTCGTGTTGGCAAACCTGCGCGGGGGATTTTCAGAAAAGTCTGGACTGGCACCTGCTCGAATTCGGTCCGCACGCGGGCATCAAGAACTGTGTAAAAGCTCTTAATGAACTATACCGCGCCGAGCCCAGCCTCTACGAACACAGCTTTTCGCCCGAAGGCTTTGAGTGGATCGACACCCAGGATCGCGAAAACTCGGTGGTCATTTACGCCCGTAAGGGGCTCAAGCCTGCCGATAGCGTGGTAGTAATCCTGAACCTGACGCCCGTTCCCCGTCCCGACTACCGCGTGGGGGTACTTTCGGAAGGTGACCGGTCGGAAGTTTTCAATAGTGACGCCACTGATTTTGGCGGTAGCGGCGTGAGTAATCCTAATGCCGTATCCACCGAAAACCAGCAGTGGCACGGCAGGCCGCAGTCGGTGAGGCTGAATCTGCCGCCATTGGGAGCGGTAGTTTTGAAGAAGAAATAGGGGCACCTTATGAATTAATTAATAAAGGCGGTTGGCTCAACCGCCTTTTTCTTTTGGGCTTTTCCCTACCTTTGCCCCCGTAAAAACCACTTAGATTGTAATGAAGAAAGTATGTATCGCTGTGCTCCTGATTGGCTTTTGTGCCCTCACAACCCAGGCCCAGCGCATCTCACGTGTGTCGGCGGGTCTGGATATCGGCACGGGAATCGGGCAGGCGAATTTTAGTCCGTCCCTTTTATACTACCAAACCATCCAACCTGCCAATGCTCCCTGGATTCGCCTGACGGGCGGGGCACGAGTGTGGAACTACCAGGCCCAGGATACCTACCTGACGGCACCAGGCGGACGTTCCATGAATGACACCATGCAGCTCAGCCGGGCGTCAGCCACGGGTGTGAGCTTCGTGATGGGCCTCAGCCTGCGTATCGCCGATAGGGTGGACATCGGCGTGAATGCCGACCTGCTGTCTTTTGCTTTCGGCGCAAGAAGGAATGCGATCTATCGCCTTGCGGATTCTACCAGTGTGGCCGAGTCGGACACAATAAGTCTGGATCTGAATGGCAAAGGCGTTGGCATTGCTCCGGCTAATCTGAATGCCGTCCCGGCTTTCCTGCGCAACAACAATGGACAGGCCGAAGCCTTCGTCAGGATCTGGTTTGGCAAGCAGATAGGCCTGAAACTGGGGTACATGATCGGGCAAATCTCTTACCGCTCGGACTTCAAGCTCAACAACGGGCAAAAGCGGTTTTCAGCGAACTACCAAATGCCCTATGTCGCCTTGTCATTTCCGCTTTACAATTGACCGGGTTAGTCTTCGGAACTACCTTTTTTGCTAGCTGTACCCGTTGAATCGGCCGATCTCGAACGCAGATTGAAAAACTCAAAGCTGCTGCGGCTGTCCAGCGTATCCTCCATATCTTTGAGTTCTATTTGCAGGGCTTTGATCGACACGGAGATTTCTAAAAAAGACAAAGCCAGGGCGGTGATCTGCAAAACCAGGGCACCAATGAAAAGGATTCGGGCCGCCATAAAATGCTCCTGTAACAGCACCAGCATACAGACCGCGCTCAGCAGCAGGCTCAATACAGCCATTCCCTGGATCGTACGGATCAATCGCAATCGCATGTGCAGATTTCGGATCTGAGCCACCACGACGCCGTCGGGGTTTTGCTGAAACTGTTTGTGCAAGTCCCGGATAAGGTTGGCAATCGCCAGAAAGCGGTTTGTGAAGGCGATCATCAACAGCGAAACGGTGGAGAAAAGCAGGGCGGGAGTGCTGAGCGTGAGTTCCATTGATAAGAAACAGTAAAAGCAAGTAAGGACCAGACAAATATACCATTGGAAAAACTTACCGACTCACACAAGTACCGTCTCTGGCGGAATAAACTTGAAAGCAACGGGCTGGATATCCAGAACATTGAAGAGGTCTATTCACGAAGAAATGGTCAGGGAGAAGTGTTGTTTTCGCTGCTGATGACTGACGCCACCACACCAGAGGGCGACAAAATTCCGCCGATTTGCTTTCTGAAAGGGGAGGTAGTTTGTGTTCTGGTCTGTTTTATTGAAGCAAAGACCCGGAAAAAGTACCTGCTGCTGGTAAAGCAGCGGCGCATCTGCGATGGCGGCTATTCTTATGAACATCCGGCTGGCATGCTGGACAGTGAAAGCGATCCCGCCGCAGTGGCTGCCCGCGAAGTCCACGAAGAAACGGGCCTCGAAGTGACCAAAGAACAACTGACGCGTCTGCTTCAACATGCCTGTTACCCTTCCACAGGCACCAGCGACGAGGCGATGTACTTTTTCTACTACGAAATTGAATTGCCCAAAAACCAAATCATGGCCTACCACGAGCAGAATATGGGCGTCGAATCTGACCATGAACGCATTACAACCCATGTTGTGCCCTTTATAGAAGGCCACCGACTGATTACCAACACGAATGGCATTCTATTGGATTACCTGTATCTGAAAGAAATCGGCGACTGGGCATTGCTTAAGCAGCTTTAAGCAGAATAATTTTTAGCGAATTTGCCAGAAACCCTTCCCTGGATAGTACCACAATTTTAAAATTACGCCTATATTTGCAGCCCGATACCCCAAGCACCCGTAGTTCAATGGATAGAATTTCGGTTTCCGGTACCGACGATAGGGGTTCGAATCCCTTCGGGTGCACTTGATTAATCCGCTAACTTATAAGTAGTTAGCGGATTTTTTTGTGCCTAGATTTGTCTAATACCCATACCACTCCCCCCACCACTGCGCCAGTCGCTTTCTGATTTCTTCTTCCCGCGCGTTGTGACCTGGTTTGTAGATCGGTGTTCCTTGTATCTCTTCCGGCAGGAAATTCTGACGGGTAAAGTTCCCTTCGTAATTATGCGAGTACTTGTAATCTTTGCCATAACCGATTTGCTTCAACAGCTTGGTCGGGGCATTGCGCAAGGCTAACGGGACGGGCAGGTGGGCCGTTTTCTCGGCCAGCGCAATGGCTTGGTCGATGGCCAGGTAGCTGGCGTTGCTCTTGGGCGAAGTGGCCAGGTACACGGCCACCTGCGACAGGATGATGCGGCACTCGGGGTAGCCAATGGCTTTTACGGCCTGGATGCAGGCGTTGGCCACAATCATGGCGGTGGGATTGGCATTGCCAATATCCTCAGAAGCCATAATGAGCATCCGCCGCGCGATGAACACCGGGTCTTCCCCGGCCACAATCATGCGGGCCATCCAGTAGAGCGCGGCATTGGGGTCACCGCCGCGCAGGGACTTGATAAAGGCCGAAATGATATCATAATGCTGCTCGCCCGATTTATCGTAACGGGCCATGCTTTGCTGGGCTATCTCCGTTACGAGTTCGTCGGTGATGCTGATGCTTTCTTTTGCGCCTTCGCCCATCACGACGAGTTCAAGCAGGTTTAGTAGTTTGCGCCCGTCGCCGCCGGATAAGCGAAACAGGGCATCGTATGATTCAAACGTGATGGACTTTTGCTTTAACCAGCTGTCTTTTTCCAAAGCACGCTCCACCAATTCACGCAATTCCTTTTCGCCGAGCGCTTCCAGAATATACACCTGGCAGCGCGACAGCAGGGCGGAGTTTACCTCAAAAGATGGATTCTCGGTCGTAGCGCCAATGAGCGTGATTTGACCCTTTTCTACGGCCCCGAGCAGGGCGTCTTGCTGGCTTTTATTATAGCGGTGGATTTCGTCAATAAACAGGATAGGGGAGAACAATCCCATCGGCCGATTCAGTATTTCCCGTAAATCTTTCACGCCCGAGCTTACTGCACTCAAACTATGGAAAGGGCGCTTAGTGGCTTCGGCAATCAGGAAAGCCAGGGTAGTTTTGCCTACGCCCGGAGGTCCCCACAGAATGAGCGACGGGATCGTATTGCTCTCGATGGCCCGGCGCAGCGGACCGTTCGGCCCGACCAGTTTTTCCTGTCCAACGTAATCGTTCAGGGCGTGCGGGCGCATTCTTTCGGCTAACGGGGCAGTATTGGGGTGCATGTTTTTTTTTGATGGCGAAGGTAATCAGAAGGGGGAAAGGATAAAATCTCTTTCCGACTTTTGCTAAAAACAGAATGCTGGGCAAGCTTTTTAAATACCTTCAACCAGTATATTTATTAAAATGCACAAAATGAAACAACAACTTCAACGCGAACGCAACCGACTTCTCTACGCTATCGACCGCCTGCTCGACGGTCCAATGATCTTTCTGGGATTTGTGTGGCTGGTGCTGCTGATTGTTGATTTGATCTGGGGCTTGTCCAAAACACTGGATTACATCAGTATCACGATCTGGATTCTATTCATTATCGACTTCATCGTCAAGTTTATCCTCGCTCCTGCCAAGCTGGACTACGTCAGGAAAAATTGGCTCACGGCGATTTCGCTAATCATTCCGGCGCTACGGGTATTCCGCATTTTCAGGTTTTTGCGGGTACTGCGTAGTTTGCGCGGGCTGCGGTTGGTCAGGATCGTGTCTTCACTTAACCGCAGCATGAAGAGCCTGTCAGCCACCATGAAACGGCGGGCGTTTGGCTACGTGGTACTTCTGTCGCTGGTCGTCACGTTCACGGGAGCAGCCGGAATGTATGCTATAGAACAGCCCGCGCCCGGGTTCGATAGCTACGGTATGGCGCTTTGGTGGACCGCCATGCGCGTGACTACGGCCGGCAGCGAGTACTCTCCCACCACACCGGAAGGGCGTGGCCTGGCTTTCCTGATCACCCTATTCGGCTTTGCTATTTTTGGGTATGTGACAGCCACACTGGCGACATTTTTCATTGGTCGCGATGCCGAAGAAAAGAATGCGCCCGTAGCCGGCGCCAGCGACGTAGCAGAACTACGTAAAGAAATCGCGCTGCTGACACGGACGATCAATGAGATGAAAGATAAACTGGCTTAAGCCTTATCTGTTCGAGTGGTAGAGAAGTGGTCGGCCTGGTTTCTGGTCAGCCCGATTCGGTCGTTTTCACCCGAATTCTTCAATTCCCTTTCCAGAAAGTAGTTGAGGGCCGTCCGCAACGTGGCGATGGCGGCTAGTTTCCCGATCTCGTCCCAGGTGGGCGCAATGGCCGTAGCCAGGATATCGGCGCCCAGCAGTAGTTCAAGCGACACGGTGAGTGAACTACCGAAACGGATGCGGATGTCCTGAATGGAACGGCCAGAGTTAGGTTTCGTGAAGTTGAGGATGTACGCGTAAAGGAATTGTAACAGCGCGACACCGATTACAACGGCAGCCAGGATTTCAATAAAAGCGCTGAGGTGTTTCGTTACTATTTCGGCAAGCTCTTGCATAGTAGTATTATTTATGGCGAATCTGGTGGTGTAGATTCTTCGTGCTCGTTGGCGAAGGTAGTTTTGGCCGAGAACTTACTGATAAGAATTCCGACTAATACTACGGAATAAAACTGCCCGATGATACCTACAAAAGCTGTGAGTAGCTTGACGTAGTGCGCCTCGGGTGTAATGTCGCCAAAACCTATACTGGTGAAAGTCACACTGTTGAAATAAACAAGGTCCATGAACACAGCGGCTTGGCTGGAATAGTCAATTCCGTTGAGTGCCTGAGTATCCTTATCCTCATAAACAAATACTTGCATGAGGAAGACGCTGATTTCCAGCAAGAGAAAATAACCGCAGGCAGAAGCTGTTATAAGATCTTTATTTATATAGCCGGGACGAATCAGGAAGGCGATTATTTCCCGAAAGATGAAGGAAAAGAATATCACGTAGGCGATGTTCAGACTTAGCATGAAATAGGGCAGGCGACCAAAAAATGGCAGCGCTATGGGTAAGATCAGCACTACCACGAACAGGATATCGCGCACGATCTTCTTCCACCGACCTTTTTTGACAAAAATCCCCACGCTGGCCATGCCCACAACGAGAATATTGATGGGCCAAATTACCTTGGCGTAAAAATCAACGTCTTCCAGAAACACCCCAATGAACAGATGCTGAATCAGCGACACGAGAAGTACCTCGTACTTATGCACATGCAGCCAGGCAAGAATTTTTTTCATGTTGCTAAGATAATCTTAATTCTGCATCTAAACATGCCTGTCCTGTTGCATAAAAAAAGGCCAGCGTTTCCACTGGCCAAAGTAATTTTCAAATAGACTCTCTTCTCAATTTCGCATTCGCACCAGTTTTTCGTAGTTCAGAATGGTGATCAAACTGCCCTTCATCTCCACCAATTTTTCGTGCTTGAAATCGGAGAGCGTGCGGATGACGGTTTCGGTCGCCGTGCCGACGAGCGAGGCGATATCTTCGCGGGTGATCGCCATCGAAAATGGCCGTTCTTTGTCGGCCTGATAGCGCTGAGCCAGCATGACGAGCGCCTCAGCCACCCGCTTCCGGACGGAGTTATAGGCAAGCTGAAGCAGTCGTTCCTCGCGCTCCTTCACCTCGTTGGAGAGCATTTTGATAAACCGGGACGACACCTCCCGGTTTGCCTGAAGCAGTTCAAAGAAATCCTCCTTGGGAACAATGGCCACCTGCGATTCTTCCAGCGCCACGGCAGAGTCCTGGTAAGGTGTTTCCTGCAACAAGTCCACGTAGCCGAAGAAATCCCCTTCCTTATACAAATCGGTGATGAACTCCTTGCCGGATTCATTGGCACGGTAGGCCTTTATTTTTCCCTCGATCAAAAAGAAAATTCCGGTTGGAAAACTACCTTCGGTAAAAATGGTTTCCTTCTTTCTGAATGACTTGATCCGCTTTTCTTCAGTCAATTTGTGCAAAGCATCATTGCCGCGCACTTCCTGCATGAAGGCATCAAGCCCCTCAACGGTGCGGCTGAACCCCGCCCGCAGCCGTTCAGTTTTCTGAAGCCGCACCTCTACGGCGTTCAGAAGCTCAATGTCGTCGTAAGGCTTGGTGAGGTAATCGTCGGCGCCCATCGTCATGCCCTTGCGCTGGTCGGTGCGTTCGGCTTTGGCGGTCAGGAAAATGAAGGGGATACCAGCCGTGTGATCATCTTTGCCCAGCATGTGCAGCACCCCGTAACCGTCGAGTTCGGGCATCATAATATCACAGATGATAAGGTCGGGCTGCTCGTGCTGAGCCAGTTTCACCCCTTCCTTGCCATTGGTGGCAGTCACGACTTTGTAATTGGCCAGTTCCAGAATTTCGGCGGTATTCTCCCGCATTTCGGGATTGTCTTCAATCAGCAAAATTTTCTTTTCGTTCATAGCAGCAGGTTTAGGCTTCGGTGGGCGAGACCGTGGGGAGTCTGACGATGAATGTCGTGCCGGTATCCGGCGCGCTTTCAAATGAGATTTCGCCGTTCATCAGGTCGATATATTTCTTGACAATATTGAGTCCCAGCCCGGTCCCCTGGGCATTCCCGGCATTATGGGCTCGGAAAAATCGATTGAAGACGTGCGGTTGGTCACTCACGGGAATGCCAATGCCCTGATCTTTAATGGTGAAAAATACATTTCCGTCTTCCACGCGGGTGTGCAGGTGGATTTCGGTCTGCTGGGCTGAGTACTTGATGGCGTTGCTAAGCAGGTTGATCAGTACATTATGCACCAGGTGCTGGTCGAGCCAGGTTTCTGCTGCGCCCTGGTGCTGGTAGTCGATACGCTGGCCGATTTTACAAATGCCCTTCATTTCTTCGAGCAATTCGAGACAAAAAACCGGCAAGTCTACCTGCATCGGGACACTGTGCATATGCCCTTCTTCAAGCTTGCCGATGGAAAGAAAATCGTTTAAGATCCCGGTCAGGTTATTCACGGCCGACTTGATGCGCTGCACATGCTTTTGGCGTTTTTCGTCCTCTTCCCTGCTTACGTACCGGCCAATGAGCGATGCCGACGACAGGATGGTGGCCAGTGGGGTACGGAACTCGTGTGATGCAATAGTAACGAACTGGCTTTTCATGTCGTTGAGTTCGCGCTCTTTTTCCAGAGCCCGCAGTGCTTCCTTTTGTGATTCTTCCAGTTTCAGGAGCGTTTCGGCCAGTTCCCGGGTGCGCTGCTCGACCCGCGTTTCCAGTTCGGTGTTCAGTTTTTGAATTTCGCTGTTGGCCGCCAGAATATCACTCTCGTGCTTTTTTCGCTCTGTGATATCCACCACAAAGGCCACTACGAAATCTCCCTCGCTGGTGGAAAATGGACTGAGACTCACTTCCACCGGAAATTCGGTTCCATCACTCTTGCGGCCGAAAAGGTCGCGGTTGTGGCCCATGCCCCGGGCACGCGGCTCCTTCATGTAGTTGTCACGCAGATGAACGTGATGATGCGCCGCGGGAATCGGCACCAGAAGTTCTATCTTGTTACCCACCAACTCCTCCTCTTTGTAATCAAAAAGTCGCTTCGCCGTCGGGTTTACCATGGCGATCGTACCCTTTCCATCCACGACCACTATGCCCTCCGTCGCGTACTTAAAGAGCGCATTGAGCATCTCGATATGCCGCATTATTTCTTCAGTATGTTTACTATATACTGCGAACATACAAAAAAGGAGTCTAGTAGTGGTAAAGGGGTGAAGTACCCGATGGGGAAAGTGATGGTGCTGAGGTACTTTGGGGTTTAGCTGCTCTGGTACTTTTTTTCAAACCGTTGAACTGAACAAATCCGTTCTCGGCACTTTCTTCCAAAGACGGGCATCGAATGCCATGCAGACGTTTCTGACGAAGTTTCGTCCCTCGGGCGTGACACGCAATTGATAGGGTTTGATTTCTACCAGACCATCGGCCTCCATTTCTTCCAGGCGGTTGATCGCTTCGTACAGGGTTTTACACTTTTCATTTTCATTGTGCCAGGTGGTCTCGAAGTTGCACATCAGCCGCTGTATGTGGCGACGCAGGATGAGGTCTTCCTTAGTCAGGACATGACCTCTGAACAAGGGCAGTTCATCTTTTTTCAATCTTTTGTAGTAAGCTTCCACCCCTTTTTCGTTTTGGGCATATCCCCACCAGGCATCGCTGATGGCGGAAGTGCCAAGGCCGATCAGCAGGGCCGTCTGGGTGTCGGTGTAGCCCATGAAGTTGCGATGCAGGCGTTTTTCGGCGGCGGCTCTGTACAGGCTGTCGGTTTTAAGGGCGAAGTGGTCCATGCCGATGTCCTCATAGCCCGCCAGTTCCAGGGCACCCCGGCAGGTTTCGTAAATCGCCAATTTCTTCATCGAATCGGGGAGGTCTTCTTCGGTAAAGCGACGCTGGCCGGGTTTGATCCAGGGGACGTGGGCGTAGCTGTAAAACGCAATGCGGTCGGGCCGAAGCTGGATGGCCTTGAATATGGTTTGCGCCATAGAGCAAACCTTCTGTTGCGGAAGGCCATAGACGATGTCGTAGTTGACGGAAGTGTAGCCGATCTCCCGTGCCTTTTCGGTCAGGTGCTTAATCTGGTCGTAGCTTTGGTGGCGGTTGATGATTTCCAGCACGATGGGGTTGAAATCCTGAACGCCGATACTGACGCGCCGGAAACCTACTTCGTACAGGGCTTGCAGGTGCTGGTCGGTAGTGTTGCCGGGGTGCGCCTCGAAGCTGAAGTCCGCTTTCTCATGAATTGTGCATCCTTCCAATAGTCGTGAAATCATTTCTTTCAGATGTTGAGGGCTGAAAAAAGTGGGGGTTCCGCCGCCGATGTGCAACTCGCGGATGACGGGCATTTCAGTGCCGAGTGCTTTTTTGTATAATTCCCACTCTTTCAGAACCGCCTCCATATAGGGACGTTCCACCTTATGATTTACCGTAATGCGGGTATTGCAGCCGCAATAGGTACAGAGACTTTCGCAGAAGGGAATATGGATATAGAGGCTGATGCCGTGCCTGCTGTTGGTAGCAGCAAAAGTATCGTTGACAAGTTCGCCCCAGTATTCGGGCGCAGGTGGAGTTTCGTTCCAGTAGGGGACGGTCGGGTAGCTGGTATAGCGGGGGCCGGGAACATTGTATTTTTGGAGCAAGTCGTTCATTTTTTCAATGGAAGATTGAAAATGGATAGTATCGCTGCCAAAAATAGGCGGACGTTTTAAGTCACAATATGACGGAGGTCAGGAATGAGAGTGATATAAGGAGAAGGTAGTTCTTCGACCACAGCGGTAGTTCGCCACTGCTCACCCCTGTAGACGCCAACCTAGTTGTTCAACTACCTTATAAAAATGAAAGGGCAAGTGCTATTTCAGTACCGTCCCGCCATGACAAACAGGTAATTCGGTAGTTTCGCCGGATGCGGGCAGCCCGGCCGGGACCCGAATCCACAACCCCCTGCCCAGTAGCCAAATCCCGGCCACCGCGACGAAAACAGGCGTCAGGCGGCGCATTTGTCCACGCAGGGACGGGCTGAACCACTGTTTGAAAAAGCCCACTGCCATCATTGCGGGCAAAGTACCCAAGCCGAAAGCCAGCATATAAACGCCTCCGCTGATCGCGCTGCCCGTAGCCACGGAGCTAATCAGCGCGAGGTACACCAATCCGCAGGGCAGCAGTCCGTTGAGCATTCCCAAAGCGGCCCAGCTGTGGAGTTTTTGACTGCGCAGCTGCGCAGCCATTCTGCTTTTCAGTTGCCCGATGGCCTTCTGCCAAAAAAGCGGAGTTTTTAATATTCGGTCGAGGTGGGTGGGCCAGAAAACGTACATCAGCATGGCTGCCCCGGCAACTATGGACAAGTAACGCAAGTACCCCATCCACAGCACCGCGCCACCCAGTGCGCCAATTCCCGCTCCCAGCAAAGTATAAGTACCCACCCGTCCCAGGTTGTAGGTCAGAAGCCCCGTTACCTGTCGCCAACGGCTGCCGTGGTGAACAGGCAGCGCGAGCGCAATCGGCCCGCACATTCCCACACAGTGGAAACTACTCATGAGGCCGAGGGTGAAAGCGAGGAGGAGCATGGACGTAGTCAGAGGCTTTTAAGGATTAAAGCGGTAAATCGAACCGGCGCAGGGGCAAATCTCATTTATTGCCGTTCACTATTCTTCACTACGATGGCTCCCTCGTTCCAGTACGTCGTTTCTCCGTTTTTCCAGTCAAATTGGAGTAGGTAGCGGCCAGGTTGGAGCTTGGCAAGCGCAATACGCTGTTGGTTCCTGGCATCGGGCATGATGGCGAAGTCGGCGTCGTTGGTGTTGTCGGAGGGGCAGTAGAAGCGGATTTTTCCAGCCAGATCTTTACGAAGAAACTCTTTTGGAAACTGCACTTCCAGCGTCTTCTCAGTCAATTGCCAGCGGAGTGGCTCCGCGAGGGTGTTGGCGCGGTGAGTTTTGTCGATCTTATTCTGGAAGTCCAGTTCCAGGGCATAGTAGTCCTCCGAGACGAGGTCCACGCGCTGGGTCGTGGTCAAAGTCACTAAAGCCAGAATGCCTACGACAAAACTTATATAGAGAATTGCAATTCCCGTACCCCAGTTTATGTTTTTCATGATTTTGTTATTTTAATGCCACTGCCCTATTGTGGCGCAATGAACGTCGTCTTGAATTCCTCGATTTTTTCTTTGCCTCGATAGACCGAGAACTTTACGTCCGTCAGGCGTTTTTTAATTTCTGATTTGGGAATGGTTACGAAAAGGCTACCCTGCGACAAGCCGGCGGGCTCGAGAGTCAGGTCGGGCGTTCCGGCAAATTTTACTGTGCCTTGCGGCGCTTCAAGGACGAGCTTTGGCTTTATTTCATGGTTGGTTTTATTGAAAATCTTAAAAGTGTAAAGGTTGCTCACCGTACCATCGCCATTGTCGACGAAGGTTGTGCCAGGGGCGCGGAAAAGCGTGGTTTCGGTGTCGGTGCGGGTGGCGACCACGAAGCCCAGCGCGCTCCAGAGCAAAGCCAGTACCACAGCGTAACCAACGACACGGGGCGTGATGAACTTCTTGCGGCCTTCGGAGATGGAGTTTTCGGAAGCATAGCGAATCAGCCCGCGCGGCAGATCCACTTTGTCCATGATATGGTCGCAGGCGTCAATGCAGGCGGTGCAATTCACGCACTCCATTTGAGTGCCATTGCGGATGTCGATGCCCGTCGGGCATACCGCCACGCACTGCAGGCACATGATGCAGTCGCCGGCGTTGCGCTCCTCTTTCTTATGCAATTTTTCGCGGGGTTCGCCGCGCTCATAGTCGTAGGCTACAACCATAGAATTACGGTCAAGCAACACGCCCTGCAGACGGCCATAGGGACAAATCACGGTGCAGACCTGGTCGCGGGCCCAGGCAAAAACAAAGTAAAACACCGCCGTGAAACCCACCACGCCGCCAAACAGCGAAAGGTGTTCCGAGAGGGGCTCAGTGATGATTTTCTCTAACTCATCCACGCCCACAACATAGGCGAGCAGCAGGTTGGCGATGACGAACGAGATGAGCAGAAATACACTCCATTTGCTTACTTTCTTGATTATTTTATCCGTAGTCCAGGGTGCTTTGTCGAGCAGCTTTTGCTGGGTGTGCGTACCTTCGATGGCGAATTCTACCTTGCGGAAAACCATTTCCAGAAAGATGGTTTGCGGGCAGGCCCAGCCGCAAAACAACCGGCCGAACACCGCTGTGAACAGCACGATGAAGACCATGAACGATAGCATCGCCAATCCGAACAGCCAATAGTCCTGTGGACCGATGAAGAGGCCGAATACAATGATTTTTCGCTCGATGATATTGAACAGGAACATGGGCTGGCCGTCCAGCCGCAGGAACGGCCCGGCGAATAGCAGCGCGAGGGCCACCACCGAAAACCACGCGCGGCGACGGTGCCAGTAGCCTTCGGGCTTCTGCGGATAGAACCAGTTGCGCTTTCCCTCCTCGTTGACCGCATTGTATTGGTCGCGGAAAGCGTCGCCGAGGTATGGAGAGTCATTTTTCATGCAGCTGGGTTCTACTGATTTTTTGCTTCTTCAATTGCCACGGGTACCGGATTGGCAGGTACTTCTTCGGGTGCGTTGTAAAGCTCTCCCTGAGGTGCCTTAGGGCTGGCTGGACTGCTGCCATGGAGGGAAGCCATGATATAGCTGGCCACTTTCTGCATTTCCTGCGGCGGGAGTTGCTTCTTCCAGGAAATCATGCCTTTTTCGGGTACACCGTACTTGATCACTTTAAAAATATCCTGAATGCCACCGCCATGAATCCAATAGTCGTCAGTCAGGTTGGGGCCTACGCCGCCCCCGCCGTCGGCGGCATGGCAAGCGGCGCATTTTTCGGTGAAAATAACGCCACCCTCTTTGATCAGCGGGCCGTCAGTGAGCAGCGTGACATTCTCTTCGTTAATGCCCGCTCCCATTTTTTCGATATAGGCTTTCTTTTGGATATCGGCCATTGCCAATTCGCTTTCCAATTCTTCCATCTGCAATTCTCCAAATCCGAAGGCATGGTAGTACAGGGCATAGGAGATTGCGAACACCACCGTGCCGACGAACATAAACTGCAGCCAGGGTGGCATCCGATTGTCCAGCTCGTAGATTCCGTCGTACTCATGGTCCGCCAAGAGGATTTTCTCTTCCTTGTTGAGCGGCGTAGAGAATCCCACGAATTTTTGCCACCAGCCGGGGCTGAACAGAGGCGTGGCGGTCTCGCGGACTTCGGCGGGTTGGGCACCGGCGGTTAGTTTTTGGTAGAGAATTACCACTTGAAACATCACGATGATCATGATTACAATCATACCGGCCAGTATGAAAAGTACCGTGTACCACAGCACATTCTGATAGGGCGATGCTTCGGCTCCCTGGGCGAAGGCAGCAGGGAATGTGAGAAGGCCGATCAAAGTCAGTACTGTTTTTTTGATGACCCCGTCATCAAGCGGAATTGCCTTCATTTCGTCTTCGTGCTGCCGGCTCATTTTGAAAACATACCAAAGCAAACCCACAAAAAAAGCTACGAAGATGACCAGCGATATGAGTGGATAAATGCTGATGCCCGCAATGGTTTCCAAATAGTTCTTGAATTTCATGATTGATGGGATTTTAAAGTCCAGACTGGGTGGCTACGTTGTTATTGCTCTTGATATCGGTACCCAATCTTTGCAGGTAGGCAATCAAAGCCACGATTTCACGGTCGGATTTGGTCTCAATGCCGCTTTGCTTCAAACTGGCCTTGATCTGATCGGCCTGTTTCATCAGGTCCTGGTTTGCCAACTGATCGTAGCCTTCTTCGTAAGGGACACCCAGCGTTTGCATGGCGCGGATCTTTACGGCAGTGGTGGTCGTGTCGAGCGGGGCTTCCAGCAGAAAGGAGTAAGGCGGCATCATTGAGCCGGGCGACATCGAGCGCGGGTCTTCCATGTGGTTGTAGTGCCAGGAATCGGGGTACTTTTGGCCCACGCGGTGCAGGTCGGGGCCCGTACGTTTGCTGCCCCACTGGAACGGGTGATCGTATACGAACTCCCCGGCTTTGGAGTACTCGCCGTACCGCTCGATCTCGGCCCGGAAGGGACGGATCATCTGAGAATGGCAGACGTAGCAACCCTCCCGGACGTAGATGTCGCGGCCCTGCAATTCAAGGGGAGTGTAGGGTTTGACGCTGGCGATGGTAGGTACATTGGATTCAATCATGAAAGTCGGTACGAGTTCGATGATGCCACCGATGGCCACCGCAATCAGGGCCAGAATGCTCAGCAGCACGGGTCTGCGCTCAATGGTCCGGCTATGCCAGTACTCACCTTTACTGGGATTCCAGATGGACGCGATCGACGGAGCGCGGGCCGTTTCCGTTTCGATAAGCGTGCCGTTTTTGCCGGTCATGTAGAGGTTGTACACCATCACCACAAAGCCCACCAGGTACAGGATGCCCCCAATGCCGCGGAGTATGTACAGCGGTATTAACTGGATTACCGTTTCAAGAAAGTTGGGGTACTTCAAAAGCCCCTCCTCCGTAAACTGCTGCCACATGGAGCTTTGCGTCCAGCCAGCCCAGTACATAGGCACGGCGTAGAAGATGATACCGAGCGTACCAATCCAGAAGTGAAAATTGGCCAGTTTCTGTGAGTGCAGTTTGGTGTTGTAGATGCGGGGTATAAGCCAATACAGGATTCCGAAGGTAAGGAAGCCGTTCCAGCCAAGCGCCCCGACGTGGACGTGGGCAATGGTCCAGTCCGTAAAGTGGCTGATGGCATTGACGCTTTTGAGTGACAGCATTGGTCCTTCAAAGGTGGCCATGCCGTAAGCGGTCAGGGCCACGACCATGAATTTAAGTACCACATCTTCCCGCACCTTGTCCCAGGCACCGCGCAGTGTAAACAGACCGTTGATCATCCCGCCCCAGGACGGGGCAATCAACATTATTGAGAACACAACACCGAGGGTTTGGGCCCAGTCGGGCAGGGAGTTGTAAAGCAAGTGGTGCGGCCCGGCCCAGATGTAGAGGAAGATCAATGCCCAGAAGTGGACGATCGACAGACGATAGGAATAGATCGGGCGATTGGCTGCCTTGGGCAGGAAGTAGTACATCAGTCCCAGATAGGGCGTGGTCAGGAAGAATGCCACCGCGTTGTGCCCGTACCACCACTGGACCAGCGCATCCTGCACCCCGGCATAAATCGAGTAGCTTTTAAATAAGGAAACGGGAAGTGCCAGGCTGTTGACCACGTGCAGCATGGCTACCGTGATGAACGAGGCTATATAGAACCAGATGGCGGCGTAGATATGCTCCGACCGGCGGTTGACCATTGTCATCAGCAGGTTGATCATGGCCGCCACCCATACCACCGCAATCGCGATATCGATAGGCCATTCCAGTTCGGCGTATTCCTTGGAGGTAGTCAGCCCCATAGGAAGCGTGATGGCTGCCGCCAGGATGATCGCCTGCCAACCCCAGAAATTGAAGTAACTCAGCTTTTTACTCCACATGGATGCTTTTAAAATGCGTGGGGCAGAGTAGTACATGCCTGTAAAAAAACCGTTGCCCACGAAGGCAAAAATCACCGCGTTGGTGTGCAGAGGGCGCAACCGCCCGAAGGTGGTGTAGGAAAGGTCGAAGTTGAGAAACGGATAGACCAGCTGAAAGGCGATCAGAACCCCGACCAGAATACCAATTAGACCGTACAAAACGGTGGCAATGGCGAAGTTTCGTACGATCTTGTTGTCGTACTCAAACTCTTCCATATGAATCGGAGGGTTAACGTCAGTAGCGATTGCTGTACTCATGTGTAAATGATGAATGAGTGATTGAGTGAATGAAAAGCGACAAAGTGTCAAGGTTTTTAAACCAGAGTGGACGGGGAAATGAAAATCTGGTTCCGTCGACAGCTATTTGCCCGAGGGTGGTTCTTTTACGGTATCGTCGAAGAGAATGCGAATGGAAGGCGTGTAATCGTCGTCGAACTGTCCTTTGCGCACCGACCAGATGAACGCACCCAAAAAGCCCAGGGCTGTCAGTAGACTTAGACCAATAAGGATGAATAAAGCGCTCATAAGCAGGTAGTTTTATGATTAGGGTCATGGAATCGACATGCTCCTTTTTTCAAAAACAAAACTACGGGACACGCTTTGGGCTAACGATGAGAGAGGTTAGGTGGAAAACTGACTTTGGTCAGTCGGGAGCGAATAAGCTCAAGCAGTATAGTTTTGTCTGGGCGCACTTTTGGAAAGGAATAGTCAAGAAAGAGTTATCAATTCCCTTATGCTTCAGCTCATTGCTAACGCCACACAAAAAACTGAAAATCCCGCTATCGTTTCCCAAGGCCGGTCCTACTCTTACCAGGAGCTGCTCGATGCCTCTGGTCAATTCTCTTCATTATTGTTGGGTCAAGACGCTGACCTGCAAGAGTCTCGCGTAGCGTTCATGGTTGCTCCCGGCTTCGATTATGTGCGGGTGCAATGGGCTATCTGGCGGGCGGGGGGCGTGGCCGTTCCACTATGCGTTACTTACCCGCTGCCTTCTCTGCAGTACGTAATCGAGGATACGGGAGCGGAGGTTGTCGTAGCAGGGCGTGAGTTTGCGGCCACGCTGTCGCCTCTGGCGGAGGAGAAAGGGTTGCGTTTTATTATTTTGGATCAGACTAATGACGGCGATGACGCTCCGAAGCAACTGCCCGAAATCGCCCCGAGCCGCCGGGCGATGATTCTTTACACGAGCGGTACCACCAACCTCCCCAAGGGCGTAGTGACGACCCATGCCAACCTTGAAGCCCAGATTTCGACGCTGGTCGAAGCCTGGCAG
Organism: Persicitalea jodogahamensis; assembly: GCF_014651615.1. GTDB lineage: Bacteria > Bacteroidota > Bacteroidia > Cytophagales > Spirosomataceae > Persicitalea > Persicitalea jodogahamensis. Next base: position 797,037 of record NZ_BMXF01000002.1, read on the forward strand.
TGGTCGACTAGCGACCACACTTTGTGCATCCTGCCGCTGCATCATGTACACGGCATCGTTAACGTCGTTTCCTGCGCCCTGTGGGCGGGTGCGACGGTCGAGTTTTTGCCCTCGTTTTCTGCTGAGGCGGTATTCGGCATTTTTCAAGCAGGGAAGGTCAATGTATTTATGGCCGTCCCGACGATTTACTTCAAGCTGATTGCCTACTGGGAAGAACTACCTCCCGCTGAACAGAAACAGGTGTCGGATACGCTGGCAAAATTCCGGCTGATGGTATCAGGATCGGCGGCTTTGCCGGTTTCGGTTATGGAAAAGTGGCGGAAAATCAGCGGCCATACCTTACTGGAACGCTACGGAATGACTGAAATCGGAATGGGGATCAGCAATCCGTACAAGGGCGAGCGTCGCGCAGGGTACATCGGTCAGCCGTTGCCGGGCGTGAAAGTACGGCTGGTAGATGACCTGGATAATGTATTGGAAGCCGGACAGCCAGGCGAAATTCAGGTGAAAGGGCCGGGTGTTTTCCGGGAGTACTGGGGCAAGCCGGAGGCGACGCGGGAGGCGTTTACCGGAGATGGGTGGTTCCATACGGGCGACGTGGCGGTGGTCGAGCAAGGGTGCTACCGTATTCTGGGCCGAAATTCGATTGATATTATCAAGTCGGGCGGCTATAAGATATCAGCGCTGGAAATCGAGGAAGTCCTGCGCACCCACCCGGCCATTGCTGATTGCGGAGTAGTCGGCATTCCCAACGATGAATGGGGCGAACTGGTTGTGGCCGCTTTAATAGTGAATGACCCGGCTCTCGACGTATCTGAGCTGACCGCCTGGATGCGCGAGAAAATGCCTGCTTACAAAACTCCGCGCCGGTACAAAATCCTCGCCGAACTACCCCGCAATGTTATGGGCAAAGTGACAAAAAACGATTTGAAGAAACTGTTCTGAGATGGTAGTTTGATAACATACTCCTTTTCAAATCTCAACTGAATGATTATTTATGGTGTAGCCTTGCTGGCTTTTTGCTACGTAATTGGTCAACTACTGGGAGAGTACCTTGGCCAACTCATCGGCGTCGACGCCAACGTGGGCGGGGTGGGTTTTGCCATGCTGCTTCTGGTTCTGCTCAATGACTGGCTGCGCAAAAAGAACTACCTCGATCCACTCACCGAAAACGGTGTGCAGTTTTGGAGCCAAATGTACATTCCCATCATCGTGGCCATGGCAGCGACCCAAAACGTCAAAGTAGCCGTTTCCAGCGGCCTGATTGCGCTTTTTGCCGGACTGGTGCCGGTCGTGATTGGTCTGGCCGTTATTCCGTTTCTATCTCGCTTGTCCAAATCCGCTTCCCGCGCTCCGCATGGAAATCCTCAGTAAATTCCTGGAAAAGAACGGACTGGTTTTTGCCTTTTTAGTCGTGGGGATGATCATGTACGGCTCAGGGATTATGTCGATCCGGCTGACCAATAAAAAAATTCCCGGCTCGGCCATTGCGATCATCATCGGTTTGGTACTGGCCTACCTTGGGGGCGTGTTCACCGACGGTCAGAAGGGCCTGGCCGATGTACCATTCTTTTCGGGTTTCGGCCTGATGGGCGGTTCCATGTTCCGTGATTTTGCGGTCGTTTCCACGGCCATGGGGGCGAGCCTGCTGGTCATGCGCAGTACGGGCTGGGTGGGGCTTTTGTCATTATTTCTGGGAGTTTTGCTGTCTTTTCTTGGTGGAGTCATCGTGGCTTTTCTTTGGGGGTATCGCGACGCCGAAAGTCTTACTACCATTGGTGCCGGAGCCTGTACCTACATTGTAGGGCCCGTCACGGGTGCCGCCGTGGGTGCAAGTTCGGACGTGATAGCGCTGAGCATCGCGGCGGGGGTAGTCAAAACGATCGTCGTAACCATCGGAACCCCCTTCGTAGCCCGCTCCGTTGGCCTCGATAACCCGCATACGGCCATGATCTTCGGCGGACTCATGGGGACGACCAGTGGCGTCACGGCGGGCCTCGCCGCCACTGACCCTAAGCTGGTGCCCTACGGAGCGCTCACCGCAACGTTTTATACAGGAATTGGATGCCTGCTTTGTCCATCGTTGCTGTATTTGTTGATGCGGGGAATATTCTGAGCGGAGAGTTATTCAGATACTTCAAGTAGTGCGTTTACGCTGATCTCGAAATCGGGCAATACAGGGTAGCAGCACAAACGTCGTCCCCGAAGCATATTTTCACTTCGCGACGGGACGTGTAGACGTTGACAACTGTTTTCTGGGGGTTGACTGTCTATACGACCTGAACTCCGGCCAGAAAATATTCCGTCAGCTTCTTTTCCATCTGGTTGATCTGGTCATTGCCCGAAATGATCTCAATGGCAAAAGACTGACCCTCAATCCGCGCAAACGTCGCCAGTCCGCAGCCACCGCCGCGCTGCCAGGTTAGTGGCCGCCGTCGTAAACAGCACGATGGTGATCGAACTCAGCGGCATCAGAATTGCCGCCGTCACAGGCGAAAGCCTGCCCGTAATGGCAAAGGAAATTCCCACTAGATTATACAGCAGCGAAATCCCAAAGCTGGTTTTAATGATGCGCTGCCCGGCTCGCGCCAGCCGAATATAGCGGGGGAGGAGGGGTAGTTTTTCGCCCTGCACGATGGCGTCGCAGGCGGGCGAGAAGTTGTTGATATCGTCCGTGACGGCGAGGCCGACGTCGCTCTGCTGTAGGGCTCCGGCGTCGTTCAAACCGTCGCCGACCATCAGGACGTGCCGGTTTTTTTCGCGTTGCAGCCTGGCAATGAAGTCGAGTTTTTGTCCAGGGTTTTGTTCAAAAAACAATTGGGATTCGTTTTTGAACAATCCTCCCAGAAATGCCTGATCCGTAGGTTGGTCTCCTGAAAGGAGAAAAGTACGGTAGCCTTCATTCTGCAGGGCCGTCAATGCCGGGGGCAGGCCGGGGCGGTACTTGGGGCGGATATCGAAATGACCGCGTAAATCACCGTCAACGGAGACGTGCACGCGCGGAGGTTGTGTCAGAAGTTGTTTGGTGGTGAGTGATCTGCTTGTGATAACAGGATCACTAGCAGACAGCCTGTCACGCTGGCCGTTCGATATCCACTTTTTCGATCCAAGTCGTATTTCTTTCCGTCCCCACAAAGCGGCCAGGCCCGCGCCTTCTTTTTCCTCAAAATCAGTAAAAGCTTTCTTGCTCGAAGAAGCCTCAGCCATTGACTTCACAATCAGGCGGCTCAGCGGGTGCGACGACTGCGCGGCCAGGGTTTTCACAATCGTTTTTTCCTCATGAGTCAAAGTCTCACCCACAAACTGTACTTCTGCCTCATGGGGGAGCGTGACGGTCCCCGTCTTGTCAAAAACTACCGTATCAGTTTTGGCAAGGCGCTCGATGGCATCGGCGTTTTTAAAGTAAAAACCGTGCTTTCCGAACAAGCTCAGCAGATTGGCATTTGTAAACGTAGATGACAACAAAAGTGCACATGGGCATGCCACCAGCAGAATGGTAGTGAAGGCATTGAAGGCGGTACCCCATTCATTCTGCACTGCCCACACCGCAAAAGTGATCGCTGCCAGCAACAGCACCGCTGCCGAAAAATATCGGTTGATACGCGAAGCAAGGGTTTTATTCTGATCCTCCTTTTTTTTGGTGAAGGCATCGTTATTCCAAAGCTGCGTCAGGTAGCTTTGAGAAACCCGACGCACGATTTCCAACTCGACCGCGGGGCCGCACTGCCGTCCACCGGCGTAAAGCAGATCGCCCCGGCGGCGTTCCAGCGCGTCGGCCTCGCCCGAAACGAAACTGTAATCGATCAGGGCCGCCGGACTCAGTAGCGTGGCGTCCGCCGGGATAAGTTCACGGTTACGTACCAGAATCCGGTCGCCGGGCTGCAAATCCTGCACGGGACGCCGCGACTCGATGCCCTCGTTCATGACTGACACGGCAATAGGGAAATAGGATTTATAATCGCGGTCGAAGGCAATGTTCGCGTAGGTTCTATCCTGAAAGTACCTCCCCAGAAGCATAAAGAATACGGCTCCGGCCAGCGAGTCAAAATAGCCTGGTCCGCTCTGCGTGGCGAGCTGATAGAGGCTGGTCAGAAACACCGAAATCAGCGCCAGTGCGATTGGCGCGTCAATGTTGAGGTATCGTCCCCGCAGGGCTTTCCAGGCCGAGATAAAAAACTCGGATGCGCTATATAGAAACACAGGCAGCGCAAGTGCCAGGTTCAGCCCGCTAAACAGCAGGCGTAGTTGCTGATCTTCGAAACCCTGGCCGAGGTTGAAGTACTCCGGCAGGCTCAACATCATGATGTTGCCGAAGGCGAATCCAGCCACGCCGATTTTATAAAGTTTCTTTCGGCTCACCTGCTTGTGGGATCCTCCTCCTATCGCTGAGTGATCCGTGTCATTCAGGCTCAGGTAAGGTTCGTAACCCAGCCGAGCCATGAGAGTGGCCAGTGCACTAAGCTTGATCTGGGTCGGATCGAGACTTATCCGGACGGTTTTCTCCGGGAAGTTGACTACCGAACTTCCTACGCCCGGATGAAGGCGGTGAAGTTGCTCAAGCAGCCAAATGCACGATGAACAATGCATGCCTGGTACCGACCAGTTGACGCGCTCTTGTCGCCCGTCCGTGAATTCGAGCAGCTGTGCGCGGATTTCTTCAAAATCCAGGTGGTCGAACTTGCCCTGAAAGATATGCTCCTGCGGAGAGATACCCTTGCCGTCGGCGAATCCGTAATACTGACAAAGATCGTTTTCTTTCAGAAGGTCATAAACTGTCCGGCAGCCCGTACAACAGAAGTCATGACCGTCGTGGACATAGTGCTCGTCCAGGCAGTTTTCACCACAATGGTAGCAGTCGACGTCTGCTTCAACGATCATATCTGGGTTTGACACTTGCTTTTCCATCGGGGGCGTTCTGGCGGAGTGTTTCAAATAAACCTCAAAAGTCGGGATAGACTTCGGGCGAAAGGATGACCTTGCCTCATTGGTAAAGATGACCTTCGTCAGTTACCGTTTAATAAAATTGCGAGCATCTGAGTAGCTAATTGATTAATTTTAAGAAAGTTATCAGAGGGTCTATAAATCGTACACCTATGAAAAAGGCCATTGATTTTTCGCTGCTGTTCCTCGTAATGATCACTTTTTCCTGTAAAAACGGTGGACAGAATAAGGTTGAACCCAACCAATTTTCAGAAAAAGTACTGGATATTGCCTCCCAGAAAATTATCGATGATCTGCGGGCGCAGGGGATGACGATCAATGCGGGTACTGAGGAGCCTTTGGTAAAAGGCGTTTTCCAGACGAATTCTCTGGTATTTGTAAAAGACTGGGCAGCAAGTACCCCTTCCAGGGTTGGTACAAAGGCGGCTGAGACCAAACTGCAGGTCGTTTCTTTTGACACGTTCGATTCGACGGATCACGAGGCTGTCGATTTGTATTTCAAGCAGGCAACAAGCTCCGGTTTTGCGCTGTGGAAGGGGAAGGTATCGGGGAGCGGAAACAAGTTTACGGCCTTTACGGAAGATCTTGTGCAGTACAGCGGTCTCACCTCGGTTATGTTGGTGATAGCCATTTCGGGTGAAGTAACCAGCGAGGGCATCAAAGACTACCAGTTTGCGCAGTACGTCAAAGAAATCAGGAACGATCCCAACAAACTTTTTTCAGTGGGCTCCACAGTCATTTTAAAAGAGGAAGATGGTTTTGCAGAAAAGACCAGCGTTTTTTAAGTACCCTACTACTCCTGTTTATCAGAAAGAGTACCACATGTTACCTTAAATGGTCATGCGAAGTACCATTAAATTTCCCAAAATCTGGTAATGGTTGGTCAACTCAGGATCAGGAAATACTATGATGGTTCGTCGGAAACTACGAGGGTTTTTTGGCGGGATTCTATCTTCGCATACATTACAAAAACTACCATCCACTCAGGCAGTGAGCCGTCAGGCATTCAGGGGTACTTTACAAAGCTATGCTATTTCGGGGGCGCAAAAATTGTAATAATTACCTCCTGTCAGACCGGAAGATCTATAGAGGGCGGAAGGTAACCTCATAATTAACTTCCGTTTGATAATTTATTCCAGATTGTCAACCATCCAGGCTACTATTTAACATAATTTAGCGTTATACGATAGTTGCGAAATTTCGCTGTTTGGTGATTTATCTAGCATGATTATTGTATTTATTAGTAAAATTTATATAAACGAACGATAGGATGAGAAACATTTTCTGGTTAGTTCCAGTGGCCGTGGCAGTGAGTACCGCAGCGCTGTGGAAGCGAAAACAGCGGTTATTTGCGGGATCGGACCACCTCTGGATTTGAAGAGTGGAGTAGGGGCGCGAGTTAGTGAGCGGTTTTCGTGTTCCTTACGGTGGTACTTCCCAAGGTTAGGAAGGCTGGACAACAAAAAAGCGAGTGGCTGATATGAAAATCAGCCACTCGCTTTTTTGTGATAACTAACCGCTGGGATTCTGAATCTACATCGCCAGCTGCTCATCAATGAACTTAAAAATCTGCGGGTCGTTCCAGTTGACCGCCCCAACCTGCTCGGCCAGAACCTGACCATTCCTGACCATGTACGTGCGCGGAATGGCGTTGCCGCTCAGTGGTCCGGGATAGTCACCATTGAGCAGGTAAAAGGGAAGCTCATAGTTTTTCTTCTGAAGAAAGTTCTGAACCGTGGCCGGCGCTTCGTCCGACACGATGTAGAAGGCCATCTTGGGATTGTCCCTGTATCGCTCATACAGGCTCTGGATGCTTGGCATTTCGGCATTGCATGGGCCGCACCAGGTAGCCCACACGTTAATAAAGGTCAGCTTCGAGGTGTCCATCGCTACCATGTTTCCTTTCAGATCGCTCAGCGTCAGATATACAGAATTGGGATCGTTGGCCGAAGCTGGTGAGTCGGCAACTGATTCCATCGCCACTTCACTGTCAGTAGAAGGAGTATCTCGCAAGCTCAGGTATATTGCAGCTGAACCTACCGCTGCGGCCAGTGCGATAAAGGAATATTTAAGAGCAGGTTTCATATGTTTTAGAATTTGGTTTTTTTGAAGGTTGGATAGGGGAGGCACAACAGCCCCGGATGGAAGACGCCCACGTCGTTACAAACTAACGAATCTCCGTTGTAAACTCAAACCCTGCCGGAAACATTCAAATAGAATCCGGTAACCCAATACCCCTGTTACCAATCTGTTTTCCAGTCCATGGCGCCGGAATTGACACAAAATTAAAGGTTAAACTTTGTCCCTCCGTTCGAATTTCAATACTTTTATGGCTTGTTATATATCACTAAAATAACCCTACTCTTAATGAAAAAACTTTTTGCGTGTTTGATGATGATGGCCCTCTTTGTGGGTGGGATGAGTGAAGCAGTTGCCCAGCGGTCGGCGGCGGAGTTTTTTGAAGAAGGCAACACCAAAGCACGCGGCGGTGATTTTGCGGGAGCCTTGCAATCTTACAGTGCGGTTCTCGCCATGAATCCTGATCATGCGCCTAGTTATTTTAATAGGGGCCTGGCCAAAGCCAACCTTAAAGACCACCGCGGCGCGATCCTGGATTACGACCGGGCCATCGAGTTGAACGGCAAGGAGGCCCTTTACTACCAGAGTCGGGGCGTGAGTAAGAGCATGCAGGATGATAACCGTGCTGCGATTCAGGACTACACCCGGGCCATTGAGTTAAATCCCGACGATGCCAAGTCGTATTACAATCGCGGCGTAAGCCGGGCAAAAATTGACAACGAGCGCGGTGCCTTACAGGATTATAATAAGGCGATAACTGTCGATCCCAATGATGTATTGGCGCTATATGCCCGCGGTACCTGTAAGCAAAAGCTGGAAGATTACGCGGGTTCACTGGCCGACTTCTCGCGGGTCATCGATCTCAGCCCCAAGCGGGCGGGAGCCTACGCCGGGCGTGGCTATGCTAAAATCAAACTGGGTGACTACAAAGGTGCTATCGCCGATTATACCCAAGCTATCGGCATGAGTCCCGAAGATGGTGCATCATACAGCAACCGGGGCTTTGCCAAAGCAAAAGTGGACGATTTTGCCGGTGCCGTCACTGATTATAACCGTGCCCTGCAAGTGAACCCCGGTGACTATGAATCGTTCTACGGCCGGGGATTTGCCAAAAGCAAACTGGGCGATCAGAAATCTGCCATCCAGGATCTTGACCGGGCTGTGGAACTCAATAACTCATATACCACCGATGCGAAAAAACTGGTGTATATGGGTCCCATTAACCGGGGAACGCTGGACAAACTACGCAGCGTTGTGCAGGAGAGTATCAAGATCAACGAATTGTCGCCCGAGCGGGCCGAGGCTTACTTCATCCGTGGCTTGGCCAAGAATAAAAGCGGCGACAGCAAAGGCGCCATTGCCGATTTGAACAGCTCCATTGCCCTGAACCCCACTTTTGCCGAAGCGTACTTTACGCGTGGCTTGGTTCATTCTTCCATTGGCTCCCAGATGGAAGCCATTCTGGACTGCAGCAGTGCAATCAAGATTAACCCCACTTACTCGGAAGCTTATTACGTGCGCGGAATCATTAAGCACAGCCTGGGCGATGTCAATGGCGGCTGCCTGGACCTGAGTAAATCCGGTGAGCTTGGTTATACGCCTGCGTACAAAGTGATTAGCGATTATTGTAATTAGGCTTGGGTACTTTAAATTTCAGATTATCTTAGCTTGATTGTTAAGCCGTTGCAAAATTCGTTTTGCAACGGCTTTTTACTTTTCAACTGCGCCCAGTGGTACTTTTGCAAAGAACCAGTCATTGAACGGGCAAAATTTGTCGTTATTTCAGAAGTAGTTGAATCCCTGAGCGAATAATATCGGGGTCGGACCAGGGGATGAAATGGTTCATGGATTTTTTGCGAATCATGGTCAACGGGACACGACCTTCTAGTTTCTTCTCGATGTAGTCGGCATTTTCGGCGGGCACCAGTACATCGCTGCCCCCCTGAATCACAACTACCGGGCACTTGACCTTGTCCCAGGAATCCGCCATCTTTTTCAATTCTTTTTTCAGGGGCAACAACTCGTCATTACTGGACTCAAAAGAGCGGGGAATGAACCAGCGCACGGGCGGAGCTCCCAAAATGTAGCGGTACCAGTTGGTCGGCTCCAGCTCCGGCGAGACCGAGGCCGCCGCCAGTACCAACCCCCGCACGTACTCAGGGTGAGCCATCGCGAAGCGAACCACGATGGGGCCGCCCAGGGAATGGCCGACCAGAATCACTTTTTGATTTTGGTACTTCATGATGGGTAAAAGCGCCTCCACCTGATCAGCCAGCGTTTTCACGGCCATGTCGCCACTTTCTCCAAAACCGGGCCGATCTACCGACAGCAGGTAGGCTTTTTTTTGCAGGACCGAGTCTTTCAGGAAACCGCTGTAATTGTCCCACTCACCGGGTGAGCCATGAACAAAAAGGACGGGCGGCAGGGTAGAATCACCGACTGCTACGAAGTGCATTTCGCCCTGACGCGAATGATAGTACTTATGAACTGCCGGGAGCTTACTACCCGCCATCGGATCCTCGGTTTTGAAGGTAGTACAGCCTTGTAAAAAACAAAGAATCATGGCAATTGCGCCCCCTAACTTTTTCATTCTGCGAATGTAGTTAATTTTGCAAAACTCCTCGCGGCGGTCTTCGCCCTCTCCTAAATCCTTTTCTGATGCACCTGTATCTGCACATTCCCTTTTGCCGTCAAGCCTGCCATTACTGTGATTTTCATTTCAGTATGTCCTTGCGGAACAAAGGGAAAATTGTGCGGGCAATGATCCGGGAGTTGAAGCTGCAGCGTGATTACCTTCCCTCGGACGATCTCCATACCATTTATTTTGGCGGAGGTACTCCTTCGTTGCTCAGTGAAAAGGAACTGGCTTTCCTGATGGATGCCATCAAGAAGCAATTTCATCTCAAACCAGATGCCGAAATCACCCTGGAAGCCAATCCTGACGATCTCACAGAGGACACTCTCGCCACGTTGGCCGATCAGGGGATCAACCGCCTCAGCATAGGAATTCAGACGTTCCACGATCCGCACCTGCGATTTATGAACCGGCTTCACACTGCATCGGAAGCCGAAGAAAGCGTCAGGCGGGCTCAGGATGCCGGAATCACCAATATCTCTGTGGATCTTATCTATGCCATTCCCGCCGAGAACGACGATATCCTGTTGAGTGATATTGAAAAAGCGCTGGCGCTGGGTGTCGAGCACATCTCGGCCTATTGCCTGACGGTGGAGCCTAAAACGGCATTCGGGAATTGGACCAAAACTGGAAAGATGGCACCTATCGAAGACGAATTTGCGGCCCGACAGTTCGAGGTGTTGATCAGCAAGTTGCAGGAGGGGGGATTTGAGCAGTACGAAATTTCGAACTTTGCCAGAAATCAGAAATACAGTCGCCACAATAGTGCCTACTGGCAGAGGCGCCCTTACCTCGGGGTTGGCCCCAGCGCGCACTCTTATAATGGAGCAAGTCGTCAGTACAATGTGAGCAACAACGCAAAATATCTGGAATCGATCAAAAACAGGGTATTGCCCATAACCGTGGAAATCCTGAGCATGGAAGACCAGGTAAACGAATACCTGCTCACCGGTCTGCGAACCAAGTGGGGCTGTCGGCTGGAGCTGTTACAGGAGCTTTCGGGGGGTAGTTTTCTGATGAAAACGGGAGAAGAGATTTTTCGCCTCAACGAAATCGGTTGGCTGCACTCCCGCGATGGCCTTTTGTTGCTTACGGAAAAAGGGAAGCTTTTTGCGGATCAGGTGGCGAGTCGGCTCTTTTTGGAGCAAACGAAAAAGGGTTGAATAGTCAACGGCGTTTTCCGAACTCTCCTTTTGAGATCGAAAAACGCCGTTTAACCTTTACCCGTTAATCCAAGAAGATCAAGGGCTATTTTACTTTACTAAACTCTCCCGCCAGCTTGTTCTTCTCTGGTTCGGTGAGATGATGCGAGGCGACGACAAGACGATACCGGAGCGTCATAGACTGTCCCTTGGACAGTTTGTGATTTCGGGTCTCTTTGCCTTCGGAATATTCTTTGTCACCCATTGGGTTTACTGCGAAAAGGCCATAGCCACGTGCGTGCCAATAAGCGGGATAGCCCACGTTCTGGGGATGATCGAAGATAACGACACTGATGTCCTCATTTCCGATTTTACCACTCAGGTCATTCCAGGCCGAGCGCTTTCCCCATACATCGTCACCCTCGACGCCTTCCTTGTTGCGGTAATTACCCGTAACACCGTCATTATTGAGTGTAGCTACCTTGGTAGCCACGCCGTTGGCGTCGGTGAACACCTCGGCTTTTTTAGAAGGGAGTTCCAGTTGCCTGGCCAATCTCATCCCGAACATTCCTTCCTTTGAATCATTAAAGGTTACGTCCTCCTGAGCGGTAAGCGTCGTGATACGATCGATAATCCGCTCGTCGCCGGTTGCCCGAAAAATGTAGGTTGTTTTTTCTTTCAGGAAAGTGTCTCCATCCTGGCTTACCCAGTCGGCAGTGACGTTCAGTTCGCCCTTTCCCTTGCCACTTTTCAGGTTGGTTATGCCCGTGTGAACAATGTCGCCGTACTTATGCTTCGTGCGATCCACCGCATTGGAGCTATTCCAGAAATCGTAGCCATTGACATCACCGTGATTGAACCACACGCCCACATGGTGTGGATGATCCACCCGCTCGCCCGGGCGGGGGTCCATCGGCCATCCGCGGGTGACAACCGTTCCCTGTGCTGTCCGCACCGGATACAGAACAGCTTTCCTCAGCACATCGGTACCTGGATAAATGTAGGAGGTGAAAGGTTCTCCATCCACGCTCACTTCCACTTTGCGCTCCGCACCATTATTCATCAATTCCACCCGCTGAGCATTCGCGATATGTACGGATGTTGCCAACAAAGCGCCAGCCATCAAAAGATTCTTTTTCATATATCTAAAAAAAGCGATGTGCCTCTATTCAAATGATTTGTGAGAAATCACTAAACAGAGGCACAATTAAACGATTAAACCATTTATAAAATTAAAGACCTGTCTAGCTTACGACAATATCGCTCTTCTTCTCATCCCAGGTCACGCGCTTACCTGTGTGCAGAGCCCGCGTAGCCATGATGTTGGCTACGGCGTGGTTGAAGCCGGCACGCGCCGGAGCATTGGGCTGTTTGCGGCTGCGCACGCATTCCATCCAGTTGAGCATATGCAGCGAGGTCATCGGATCGGCGCCCGTATTCGCCCCCGTTTCCATCTTGGCTACTTCGCCGAGTTTCTTGGTGGGCAACAGGTTGGGCTTCATACCCATCGCTTTGGCTGGGCCAGCCTGCAGGCCGCCCTCGGGGGTGATCTCGTTGGTGTCGAGGTTGATCATACCCGCATTGGAGTAGTAGTATTCCTTTACATCGCCCGCCGCCTGGTGCATCCGTGAAGAGTAAATCACCTGGAAGGCCTTGCTGGGGTCATCAAAAGGACCATACTCAAATACCGCCGAGAAAGTGTCGGCATTCACCCGACCATCTTTCCAAACGTACACACCGCCGTTGGCCGAAACTGAGCGCGGGGCATCGAGTCCTGAGAACCAGTGCACAGTGTCGATCTGGTGCGACATCCACTGACCGGGAATACCGGAAGAGTAAGGGTAGAAAAGACGGTACTCAAGATAGAAGCGCGGATTCCAGGCTACCTTGGGGCGGTTCATCAGGAAGCGATCCCAGTCGGTATCCTCTTTGCGGATTTCCTTCGTCAATTCAGGCAGACGCCAGCGCCCGGGTTGATTGACGTTCCAGGTCATCTCAACCATAGAAATTGGTCCGAACTCACCGGAATTGATAAATTTGTTGGCTGCATGGTAGTTGGGGGCCGAACGCCGCTGCGAACCAACCTGCACAATCTGCTTGGAAGCCTCGGCGGTTTTCAAACACAGTTTGGCATCTTCCAATGATTCCGCAAAGGGCTTCTCCATGTACACGTCGCGACCTGACTTGATGGCCGCCACCGAATGAAGGGCGTGCTGGAAGTCGGCGGTGCTGATGATGACGGCATCCACATCCTTCCGGTCCAGTAGTTCGTCGTTGTTGCGGCATTTGATAAAATCACTGGCTGCCGAATCTTTACCCTTGAAGTAGGCTGCTGCCTCGTCGCGGCGCCGGTTCCAGATGTCGGATACGCCCATGAACTCAAAGTTCATATTCTTGGAGTGATCCGCAAAGCTGGGCGCCAGCGAAGACCGAAAGCGGTTCGAAAAACCGATGATGCCTACCCGAACCCGGTCGTTCGCGCCGACGATCTTGTTATAACTCTTGGCACTGAATGCATTTGACCCCACGGCAGCTACTCCCGCTGTGGCCAACGCTGTTTTTTTTAGAAAGTCTCTTCTGTTATCCATCATGGTTGTTGATTTATTTATGCTTTGATTTTTTGATTCGGAAAGTACCTGGGTGGAAACTAACGAATGGCTTTGCTTACACGGGTACTTGATACACATTTCAATTACGCAGGTACTTTGCCATTTATTTGATCTCCTTTACTTTCAAACTCCGGTACATTACATTGTCGCCATGGTCCTGAAGAAGAAGATTTCCTTTTTCGGCCAGACCAAAATCTTCGTATTTGCTGTATTTCGAGCGAGCTACCAGAGCGCGGTAGATCGGGCCGCCGCGCTGATATTCCAATACCAGTTGTCCGTTCAGGAAATGCTGGACCTTGCCGTCGGGATGGACAACGAGCCGTCCCCGATTCCATTCCCCAATCTTCTTGACCGAGTTGCCGGGCTTTTCCGCCGGGATCAGGTCGTAAAGTGAGGCCAGCGTCCGGTTGCCAACTACCCCCATTTTAGCATCGGGGTGCTTGGCATCGTCAAGTACCTGATATTCCAGACCCAGGCCCGATTTGCCTTTGGAGTCCAGGTTTTCGTTTACGAAGTACTTCACACCGCTATTGGCACCTTCGGTAAGCTTGAACTCGAAGTCAAACTCGAAACCAGGGCCATATTTCTCGCGGGATACGAGGTCGTTGCCTGTCTCGGAACCATCGGATTTGGCGACGCTGATGGTGCCGTCGCCGGCAGACCAGCGCTTCTGCGGAAAATCGGTACCACCGTAGGCCCGCCACTGGTCGGCCGACTTGCCGTCAAAGAGCATTTTGAAGCCCTGAGCCTTTTCCTCGGGCGACAAAGTATTAGGAACCATATTCACAACCCGCACATCAGTAGGCCAGGGGCTGAGTTTCAGATTATCTGTCTTGATGCGGATATTCTTCCACTTTACCTGTGTACCATTCTGCTCGGGCTTATTGATGGCATGAACCTGAAGACAAATGAAACCTTTGGGAGTCATGTCGTCAATGAGGTGGGCTACCGGAACGCCATTCAGGAATGTCTGAATGTGGTTCCCGACAGCTTCGATCCGGTACTTATTCCATTGATTATTCTTAAAAGCCGTTTTCGCCTTAGGATTCAGATCCACCGGATAAAGCCAACCGCGCCGGGCTTCGTCGTAAATGCCTGCCGCCCAGCCGCGTGAACTGGGGTCGATCTCTACCTGGTAGCCGTGAACGCGACCGTTCATGTAGTCGGGCGTCGACTCGCTGCGAATCTGAATACCGGAGTTCAGCTTGTCGTCCACCATTACTTCCAGTTCCATGATGAAGTCGCCGTAATCTTGCTCCGTGGTCAGGAAAGAGTTGGGGGTGTTCATTGTCGAGGTGCCGACGATAGCCCCGTCTTTTACCTCATATTTGGCCTTGCCATTCAGTTGTTTGAACCCGCTGAGGTCCTTGCCATTAAAGAGGCTTTTCCAGCCATCTTTGGAAGCTGTTTGGGCGGCTGCAGGTTGCATGAAACAGCTTGTGACCAAGACTGTAAGTGCTAATAATGTTTTTTTCATTCTTGGGTTATTTGTTCAATGAGTTTTGCTCGGCATTTTTCCGAGCCCAGTATTCAACGTTTGCTTTCAGGAGATATTCCCCTTCCTACAAAAACGACGTTATGTTTGCTTTACCCTTACAAAAGGACAGGTGAAAGTTTTTTTACTATTTCAATACAGGAAAAGCCTCCGAAATCGGAGGCTTTTCCATGCAATGAATTGTGAGAAGACGTTCATCCGCTCATCCGGCGCGACTATTAATAGCCAGGATTTTGTGGGAAGCTGGCTTCTCCGCCTTCTACCCGGTCCAGCTGGTTTTGAGGAATCGGGCGTAACAGGTGTCTCTCAGTAATGTTGGGAGCGGCCTGTGGGTTGTGTAATTTTACGCGCTCAATTAGTATACCCCAACGCTTCAGGTCGAACCAACGCTGCATTTCACCGTATAGCTCGCGGGCTCTTTCCTCGTAGATCAGTTCCATGGTCATTCCGGCCTCGGTCACTTCCATTTCCTTTTCTTTACCAGGCCAGGCGGCGCGGCGGCGTACTGCATTGATGGCAGCGACGGCGCCAGCCTTGTCACCCGAATTCAACAGAGCTTCACTCAGAATCAGGTAAGCTTCGGCCAGGCGGTAGTTGAAGTAGTCGCGTGTTCCTTCAAACTGAGTACGGTCGTTACGGGCACCATCGAGGTGCTTGCGCAAAGCGGGGAAAACCCGCTCCGAGTAGGCACTGGGCACCAAAACCTGGTACTTTTTCTTTGCACGCTCGGCAACGGGCATTTCGTAACCGGGATCGTAGATTGCCGTATCGCCGAGAGCGAATGTCACAGTTGCTTTCGACTTATCGAAAGTTGTGTTATACGTACCAGGCTTGTTTGAGTAGTACACATCTTTGAAAGTCTTGTAGTAGCGGCTGTCGACAGTGCGGTTGGCCGGGGCAAAAATCTTGTTCAGCGTGTAGTCAGTAGGACGGTACCGCTTGAAAGGACGTCCATTTTCGGTATCGCGCTGCATCCCTGGAAGAACATCATACTCCATCAGGAAGAATACGTGGGAGTTGTTACCGCCACCATTGGTAAGCGGGCTACCTGTGTATTGCGTCGCGAATATGATTTCATCGTTCTTCTCGTTCCCCTGCCGATACACATCGGCGAAGTTTGGCAGAAGCCGGAAGCTGTAATTGTTGATTACGTTTTTGGCGTAAGTAGCCGCCTTGGCGTAATCGTCTCCCGCTTTGGCGGCCGAGGTAGCTTTGGTCAGATAGACTTCGGCCAGCATCATTTCGGCAACTGCCTTGGTTACTCTTCCGTATTCTGCTGCCTGACCTTTGTTTTCAAGATCGGGCAGGGCTTCAGTCAGGTCTTTGATTATGGCCGTGTACATCTGGGGAACAGTAGCCCGGGTAGCCACTTTCGTGGGAGCTACTGTCTCAGTCAGGCGCAAATCCACACCACCATACAGCCGAGTCAGAATGAAATAATAATGCGCGCGAAGTGCTTTTACTTCGGCCACACGTTGCTTCTTGGTAGCCTCGGGGACGCCTGTCACCTCAGGGGCACGTTCAATAACTGCGTTGGCGACATTGATTCCGTTATACATGGCATCCCACACTTCGCGTGGATGCGCCGAGCGGGAGTCGAAGGCTCCATCGTAGGTGTTGATGAACTTGTGGCTACCATCCGCACCATTCGTGAAGATGTCGGTTCCAAAAATGGTAAAGTTGTTACCACGCTCGGTTCCGTACCAATCCCGTAAGGTTGAGTACACGGAGTTTACTCCGTCGTTGAAACCGGCAGCTGTATTAAGGTAGTTGCTGCCAATTCCCGAAATCACTTCCTCATCCAGTACGTCGGTGCTACAGGACTGCCCGAATACCAGGGCAGCGCACACGGCACCAATTTTTAGAAATTTTGCTTGAAACTTCATTTTTCTATCTTTTTTAATTTCTTACGATCTGATTAAAACTTGGCATTGATACCGAACGTGATGACCGACGTTGCGGGAGAAAGGTCAGAACCAATCGAGCGGTTTTGGTTGCTGGGGCCATTATCCAACTCTACTTCGGGATCGATTCCTTTGTACTTGGTACGGTACTCCGAGAAGATGAACGGCTGCTGAATGCTGGTATACAGGCGCAGGCTGGTCATGCCCAATTTGGAAGCCCAGTTACCCGGCACGTTGTAGCCAAAGTTGATGTTCCGCACTTTCAGGAATGAACCGTCGAAATACTGCAGCGTGGAGCTATTACGTGGTGATTCCTGGTTCTCGTTCGGACGAGGAAACTCGTTCGTAGGATTATTGGGAGTCCAGTAGTCAATGTCCAGGTTGTTGTAGCGACCGGCCAAAGCGTTGTTACCCTGGTGGAAACCACTAACAATGAATTGACCCGCTCTGGCATACAGGAAGAATGACAGGTCGAAGCCTTTGTACTCGAAACGGTTAGTCAATCCCGCCACAAAATCAGGGATAGCTGAGCCCAGAATCTGACGGTCAGCGGCATTGATTACGCCATCGTTATTGAGGTCCTCGATTTTGATTTCACCGGGATTGTAGCCGTACGACTTAGCAAGTTCGGCCTCGTCAGTTTGCCAGATACCGATTTTTTTCAAATCATACACCACCGAAAGTGGCTGTCCGATGAAGCGTCCGGCGGCAACGTCATCTACTTTGCCATTGGCCAGTTCTACAATCTCCTCCTTGTTTCGTCCGAAGGTCAGATCCGTATTCCAGCGGAAGCCACCTTTGTCTACATTCACCGTTGAAAGAGTCAATTCGATACCCTTGTTACGGGTATGACCGATGTTGGTGGTAAAGCCTCCAAAGCCCGTCGAGTTAGGTAGCGGCTGGGGAGCCAAAAGATCTGTCGTATTAGTAATGTAGTACTCAACCGCACCCGATACGCGACCACTGAAGAAGCTAAAATCAAGTCCTGCATTGGCGGTAGCTGAGGTTTCCCATCTCAGGTCGGGGTTGCCGATCGAACCGGGACGATAGCCGAAAGCGGCGTTATTTTCCCAGGCGTAAGAAGAACGGCTCAAACTTGCCTGAGTCTGGTACGGGTTGATAGCCGTGTTACCTACTGCGCCATAGCTAAGACGGAGCTTAAGCTGATCCATCCAACGAACGTCCTGCATGAAGTTCTCGTTGGAAATGTTCCAACCTACGGCCACCGAGGGGAAGTATCCAAACTTGTTGTTTGCACCAAAACGAGACGAGCCGTCAGCCCGGATTGTAGCAGTCAGCAGGTACTTATCATTAAAGTCGTAGTTGACCCTGGCCATATAAGAAAGCAGCGTCCACTGACTAATCCGGGTATCCACACCATTAACCTGGCTGGCATCACCCAGGTTGTAGAACTGCTGAGTTGCAGCCGGAATACCTGTTACGTTAATGAACGAGTTTTCATAATTATCCTTCTGGTATGACTGCAGCAACGTAACGCCCAGATTGTGGACCTCGTTGAATTGTTTGTTGTAGTTCAGAAGGTTTTCGATCGTGTAGTTGAACGTAAACTGGTTGCCTACACTACCTGAGGCTGGAGCACCGCGCCGGGCGTTGGTCTGGCTGCCAAAATAACGTCCGTACCGGTCGATCTTAAAGTCAGGTCCGAAATTAACCCGGTATTTTAGTCCGTCGATGATATCCCATTCTGCATAAATGCTATTAAAAATACGGTAGTTTTTCCGCTCATCTATGATTGCACCCGGCACGATCTCGGCCAATGGATTGGTTCTGAGTCCGTCCTGAGTAGGCAGGAAGATCAGGTTGCCCTCATCGTCGTAAGGCTTACCTAGTGGGTTTTCGGCCAAGGCTCCTCCCAGCGGATTGAAGTTTTCGCCGTTACGCACATAGTGACTGGTCAATGAGGAGATACCTAGGCGAAGCTTATCGTTGATTTTGTGGTCCAGGTTAACACGGAACGTATAGCGGGTCAGATCCTGGTTTTTGACTACACCCTTATCCTTAAAGTAGTTGCCCGATATATTGAACACTGTTTTTTCAGTACCACCTGATACACCTACCTGGTAGTTATTGATGGAACCCGTACGAAGCAGGGCATCAGGATAGTCGGTGCTGCGGCCCAGTTTGATTGATTCCAATTCTACGGGTTCAAAGATAACAGCATCAGCGGCGTCCGTAGCCGGACCTGCTGGATAGTGACCGCCCGCCCGGCGCGACTCCCGCTTGTACTCGGCGAACTCCGGACCATTGAAGACATCAATCCGTCCCAGCGACTTGTTGATACCGCTGTAAGCATCGACGCTTACCGTAGTTTTACCCGGTGTTCCACGCTTCGTGGTGATAATCACAACCCCATTGGAGCCACGTGAACCGTAAATTGCGGTCGAGGAGGCATCTTTCAGGATTTCCATCGAGGCAATGTCGTTCGGGTTGATATCCTCGATGCCGCCCGAAAGTGGAATTCCGTCTACCACAAACAGTGGATCGTTAGAAGCGTTGAACGAGCGCCGTCCCCGGATACGAATCTGGGGTGTTGCGCCAGGCTTACTTCCCGCCATGTTTACGTCCACACCAGCCGCACGACCTTGCAGGGCTTGTTGGGCGTTGGTAACGGGTAGTTCGCCGATCGCCTTCGCACTCACCGACGAAATAGCACCAGTGACCTGGCTTTTCTTTTGGGTACCGTAACCCGTAACGACCACTTCGTTCAGGGTTTTCAGGTCAACCCCCAGCTTGACATCGACTACACTACGATTGCCTACCGCAATCTCCTGAGTAGCGAAACCAACGGCTGAAAAAACCAACGTGGGATTGGCACCCGTTGCATTGATGCGATAGTTGCCATCGGCGTCGGTAGTAGTACCAGCGTTGGAGTTTTTTAACACCACCGTTACTCCGGGCACGCCCGTGTTGTCTTCGGTGGAAGTGACGGTGCCCGTGATAGCGCGATCCTGGGCTAAGAGTGTGTGCATGGGCAAGATCCCTATTGCCCAAAGGAGCAAGAAGGACAGCATTTGGGAGGTCCGCAGCCTTTGGCCGCCTGATGCCTCCGGTGACTTCTCGGTAAAGAATTTTCTCATTGGTTTTAAATTGAATTGAGTTTGGAAAAAATTAAAAGGTACTATACTTATTTAAACTAAAACTAAATTAAATACTATTTATTTTATCCCAATCTTATTTTTGGTGCTGTCGGGATAAGAGTAAGAGCGGGAAGTGTCTGCTTGCGCAGGACTGATTACATCAATCGGAGATGCTTTTGTATTTTGACTTTCAGCATTATTGGTGTACAGGGGTGTTTCTCTGATAAACAAAAAGAGTAAAATTACCGTAGTCACAATTCCGATGCTCCATTTCAAAAAAGACCAGTTCTCAACAGGCGCAACACCTTGACGTCCTGACTCAACCAGCGAGGGTATACTTCCAATGGATTGTCGGATCAGCTCCCATAGCGATGTTCTCTCTTCGCTGGACATTTCCGTTTCTTCCCAGTCCGAAACCGTATCTACCAGCATTTTTGCCGACTCTACTGTTTCAGTTTGCTGGGGGTTTTCCTGAACCCAGTTGACCCAAAACTTGGATACGTGCGGGTCGTCAGGATGGCGTACCCACCGAATGAACAGGCGTTCCATCGCTAACTCTTCAGCGCTATATTCCGAGTAGGGCTTCATCGGTCAATTCAGGGGATCAGGGAAGTTGTACCTAATCTGGATAATCCGATGACATATTCAGCGGACGAGCAAACCAGTTAACGACCCTTACACGATTAGGGATTTAATTTCATGCAAATATTTCGGGGAATTGTTAAATAAAGAAAACAGATAGTGGCATCTACTTGGTACTTTTTACCTTCCAGCCGGAAATTGGCCCTGCTGACGAAGTATTGGTATTTTTATCGGCCGAAAAAGTAGCGTCAAAAGAATGGGGCGAACCTGCGCGTAGGGTGGCTTCGAAGCCTACCATCGTTGTGCCGGGGTTAGGGGCATCATAGTCATGAGTCGGTTCGGTTGACCATGTTTTAATTTTGAGTGGAGTCGATGCGTTAAAGGTCAGGTACATCGTTTTTCCTTTTTGTGAAAGTACCACCGTACTACCGTCCTGAATAAGGACCTGCGCGGGCGTGAGCAATGTCCAACGAAGGGTAATGTCCTTATCTGGCGCTTTCACTTCATCCCTTACGATCACCTGCCTGGAATCCCGCAGTGCAATGCCCCTCTTTACGGCGCTAGCCTGACCATCATATATTGTTGATAGATCGGAGACGATTGCCATGTCCCGGGGATCGCTGGAAAAGGCATCTATTTTAGCGTATCCCTTGACACGCTGATACTGGCCATCGATCGTCAGCGTATTGTGAACCAGGTTATTGTATCTGAAAATATCCCAACGTTCGGCGTCTTGTTCACGGCCAAAGAGTTTAATGCCCCGCTCTTCCAGGGAATTGTAGTTCTGCGGCCCGAAGTCCATCGCCCAGCGTTCACCCAGGGCATCCAGTACAAAAGAGCCTGCGTCCATGTGAGCGTGGTTGACGGAAGCCGACCCTGCCTTGAAGCCCACAAAAAATGCGTTGGGGTCGGTCCATGAACTGCGCATCATGGCTACCGGACTCGGGCCTTGGCCCATCCAGAAGTTTTCCTTTGGTGGCGGGATGTCGGACAAGTTCATGCCGGCCCCCCAGAGCAGCAGGGCCGGCAGGGTACGGTCTTTCACCAGGTCGCGCCCCGGCTGCTCTTGGATGACCTTCTTCTGCATATATAGTAGAGAAGGATCGTTGTTTTTGTTGGCAAACCAGAACAGGGCCGGACTTACGCCATTCCTGTCGCCGCTATCGCCCCAGTTATGAACGATGCCCAGCGGGCCGACGATGTTCTGCTCGAAGCCAGCCGTTTTCAAGAAGCCCGGTGTTTGAGCGAGGCCAAAGTCGGTACCCAGTGCTCTTTCCAACGCGCTCAAAAATAGCACGTTGAAGCTTGTTCCATACTCCCAGTAACCAAAACCTTCGGGGTAGGCACCATCGGGCCCGTAAGGTTCCATTGACTTGGGGATGCTTTCCAGGGCACGCTCGATAGTACGCTCAGCCAGCTCCGGCTCATGTTCGGCGATGGCCAATGCGCCGAAAGTCATTCCGGCGTTGCACACCTGATTCCAGTTGTGTTCGGCGGTTAGAAACCAGTTGTACTCCTTTTTGTAAGAGGGTTCGATACCCTTTTTCAGAATGGCTTCCCGTATTTTCTGTCGGCTCCCTTCGGATAGGTCATCATACAGCCAATCGTAGCCTATGGCGACGGCCATCGTCATTTCGGCCACATCCAGAAAGTGGCTTGGGTTCCAGTTGGAGAAATTGGCTACGGCCAGCATTTCCTTCTCGGCGCGCTGCAGGTACTTTTTTTCTCCGGTGGTGCGGTAGGCATAGGACAACTGAAAAATACGCCGCAACGCTTCCCTCGATTTGTCAAGCAACCGACGCCCGATTTGAATTCGCTCCACGGGTGGTTGATTGATAAGCCGGTTGCCCTCAGCCAGAATTGCGTCGTGGATATTTTTAAGAGATTTGTCGCTTTGGATTTTCTGAACTAAAAATTGCTCGTCGCCTTTTAGCAGCAACAGCCGCGGATGCGGACGTTTGAGTTTAGTCAGTTTGCCTGTAAAGGTCTCGTTATCAGGCAAAGGGCTAGCGTTCTGCTGACCGCATGCGTTGAGAGTAACGAAAGCTAAGACAAATAAAAGTAGGCTTCTCATAACAAGAGTGTGCGTGGCAGTCTTTTAAGTGTGTATTTGACACACTTTACCGGCAAAAGACCGGGATGAGTTTATTATACTTTGTTCATAGAATATTTATTTGAAATAAATTCATTTTTCTCTCAAACTCCGCTTCATTACTTACCTCATTAAATAAAAAGAGCACCCTGCTAATTACCGCAGGGTGCTCTTTTCTAGGGAAACCTAATCTCCTACTACCTATAGAGTATAGCGCTTCATACTGATCTTGGCGCTCTTGGCTGTATTGTTTACCGAATTCATATAGATGTAAGCCCGGTACTTACCGTCGGCGGTCTCAACCCAGGCGCCTGATTCGGCCCGAAGGTTAATTGCGTAGTTCGGCGCCGTAGAAATGGTAAGCTTTTCGAAATCCAAATCGTCGATGTAGATGCCGTACTGAAGACGGGCCAGATGAAAATCCCGGAGCCCCCATTCTTTCCTGACCTTCGTGCTATTGGTAAGTCCGGCGGGCAGAGTCAGGCCGGGACGGTACTGGGCATCTGTTGCCGGCGATACCAAAGCATGATTGAACGTGATGTTGGGAATGGAACGATAGAGGTACACCAGATCAATCTTGTTGGGCATTTGGGCTGCTTCTGCAGCAGTGTACACCTTCATATCCGCAATGGAAATGTACTGTGCACCACCATCTTTCACGTCCAGGTCCAGCACTATATCCATTTTGGCAATCTGGTAAGGACCCATATTGTAGGTGACCACTTCACCCGTGCTGCTGGTGGAAGTAAACGTGAACGAAACGGATTGGCCTCTTGCGCCTTCGGGAATTTTGTAATAGTACCGAAGGGTGGCCGCCGAAGTGTCAGCAGTGAAGTTGACCTTGGTAATCTTGCCTTCACTGGACGACGGACTACCCACTACCACCCCAATATCGTTTCCGCTGCCATTGGTATAGTAGGAACGGTGTTCAAGGTAAGTACCCGAAGCGCCACCGATGGAAGCCTCGACCTGGGCGGAGGTGAGTTTGCCTTCAGTAGCGGGCAAGGCCATGGCAAAGGCAAACTCCATCTCTAGACCCACTACGTTGGGGCCCAGGGTACGTTTGATCACGTCGTTCTGAAATCCTACCTTTTTCAAAGGTGTCACAGTCGGGTGATCACTTGGATCGCAGGCCGTCAACCCCGCCAGGAGGGACAGCACGACGAGCGTATAGGTTAAATAGCTGCGGTGTTGCATAGTTGATGGGATTGATTACGGTTGTTGAACAGTGATTGTCACAGTATAGGGTTTCCTGACTTTGCGATTCCCGGAGATTACGGTATAAGTTTTAGGCGTAACCAGATCAGAAAAATCCACAGGACCAGTGATCTTGGGATCTAGCTTGGCATCGGTCACCAGCGAGAACTGAGGGTACAAATTTTTGAGGTCGGTTCCGAAAAAAACTTCCACCGCAATGGTTTGGGCCGTGGTATCGATCACCGGGTTTTTAGTACGCACGGTCTGAAAATCGGACCCCAGCAATTCAAAATTACTGACGTAGCACTCTGCACGGGTCGTAATTAACAAGCCATCTTCGTCGATCGGAAAATCCTGCTTGCAACTGACCAGCATCACAGCGTATAGCAGCGGGATGGAAAATAATTTGATATATCGTTTCATATTATTATGCATTGAGATAAAATAAGGTTCAATACCGGAAAGTAATCACAGCCAGGGTGTGTTCTGGGTCAGATTCGGGTTCCGATCGCGTTCTCCGGGAGGAATTCTGAAAATGTACGCCTGCTCATACGTACGTTCACTGGTGTTCTGGAAATAGCGTTGCTGATTGGCGCCGTGCGTATCAATACGCCATACACCGTCGGTATACGGAGCCCCCCACACCCGCTCGATCGCCCGCCAGCGGCGCAGGTCGAAGCCCCGGTGGCCTTCGGCTACAAGTTCAATAATTCGCTCCTGCTCAATAGCAGTGAAGAAAGCACTCTTGTTAGCGGTTTTGGCCGCGGTTAGAACGGGCAGGTTGCCCCGGTGGCGAATCTTGTTCACCAGCGCGATGGCATCAGCCTGTGGCCCGTTGATTTCATTGGTGGCTTCGGCGTACATCAGGTATACATCGGCCAGACGCATCACCGGAAAATCATAGTCGCCGTCGCTACGACCCTGACCGGCGTAATTACGCAGGAACTTACGGAAGACATAGCCCGAATTGGTGCCATCGGTATTGTAGGTCGTCAATCTTTCGCCATTGATGACGATAGGCTGATTGTAAGTTCTGTAAATGAAAGGTACCCAACCGGTTGGTTTCAGAGAGTTCAGCCCGACGCTTACTTCGTAGTCCCACATGATGGAAGCTTTCATACGGTAATCACGGCCAACGTAACTTTGTGGATTTACTGCCGAATTCTTTGCTGTTCGGGCTCCGGCCGTAGTTGGGTTCATGGGGATGAGCGGCGGAGCAAAATCACCCGTAGCCACCAGCTGGTAGCGGTCGGCAAGTTCGTAGCGCGGCGCTACCCAGCACTGCGACCCCTCGTGCGAGCGGCCTGAGAAATCGCGCATAAGCTCTTCACCCTGGTTAGTCCCCGTACCTCCATGCGTGAAGGTCATAATCATTTCGGCATCGCCATTGGCAATAGGCGTAAACAAATAGTAGTAGTTAGGAAGCTGTTCGGCTTCACCTAGGTCATCGATGGGACCGGGTTCCCCACCGCGGAACAACGTCAGGCCATAATCGTCAACTACTTTCTTGAAATCTGCAGCGGCAGCTGCGTAGGCTGTGTTGGCTTCGGAAGCGTTGGGTGTGAACGTGGTGAGTTCAGGCCAGCCGTTCTTGTTCCAGCTTGCCCAGTACAATTGCAACTTACCCCGGAAGGCGAGGGCTGCTGGCTTTCCGGCACGACCTACAGTGGCTCCTTTGACGGGTAGTTTTTCGAACGCGTAGGTAAAATCAGCCATGATGGAGTCCTTTACCTGAGCCATGGGAGTACGGGCGATGCTTGATACTTCAGAATTATCGTTGATAATTCGGCTGAAATAGGGTACGTCACCCCACATGGAAATCAGGCGGAAATACACCATGCCCCGTAGTAGTCGGGCTTCACCCACGATTGCTTCCAGGCCAGGAACGGACGACGGGTTGGCCGTAGCGAGCAGACGGTTGACGTTCTCGATCACGTAATTGGTACGGTTGACCCCACCGTACAGGTATCGATAGTACTTATCGAATCCAGCTCCATAACCCGAAGGATTGTAGTTGGCTCCCTGATAGGCATCTCCCCGCTGGAGGTTACCGTTGGTAGCACTGGTACCCCGCACCCGGGTGTACTCCCCGTGACCGGAAAAATAGTAATCGCGGTCGAAGAGAGGCCGCACATCGGCATACGCTCCATACAGGCCGATCAAAGCGTCATCTTCCGTTCTCCAGAAGGCGTTGGCCGCCAGTTCCGTGGTGGGTTCCTGATCGAGCAGGTCGTCCTTACACGAGGCAGTCACGAAGACCATGCCGGTGCAAACCGTCAGGAATAGTAATTTTGAGAGTGTTCTTTTCATGTTTAGCGTAATCATGTTTAATTTTTTGTTTTTGACCGCATCGGTGCACAGTGTTAGTCTTCTCAAAGACCGACGTTAATACCGAACGAGTACGATTTGTTGAGCGGATAAGCATCGCTCCTGTTACCTGCTTTCTCAGGATCGAGCCCCCGGAATTTGGTAATGGTGGCTAGGTTCTCCGAAGAAACAAATAAGCGGACATTGCTCAGGCGTGCTTTGTTGACCCAGGCCTTGGGTACATTGTAGCCAAACTGAACATTCTTGAGGCGCAGGTAGCTCAGATCATCGAGCCAGAAGGTAGTTTCCTCGCGGTTGGCATTGCCTCCCAGTCGAGGCCATGAGCCGTCACGATTTTCTACCGACCAGGGCTCGGTCAGGTGTGCGTAGGTAGAGGCGTAGCGCTGATTGCCAAAGTTTACGTTATTGTAGATATTGAGCCAGTAATCCTTACGGCCCGTTGCTCCTTGCATTAATACCGTCAGATCGAAGCCTTTCCAGGACACGCTACCATTCATGCCAAAGTATGTAGTTGGGCGATCACGTTGGACATGGGGATCAGCAGTTTTATCGTTGTTGTCGATACGGCCATCGCCATTAATGTCTTTACGAAGGATGTCTCCAGGCGAGGCTCCCTGTGGCGTGGCGTTGAATACATCTTGCCAGGTTTGGGCGATACCTAAATCTTGGTATGAGTACACAAAGCCGTAGGGCATATTTAGAAATACCTGATTATTGTCATTTTGAGATGTCCTACTCAAGAATTCATTCCATTCTTCCAATACTGTAGCATTATGAGAAGCGTTCAAGTTGACACTGTAATCCAAGTCACGGAAGCTACTGCGCCAGGTAATATTAGCCTCCACGCCACGGTTGCGCAGGTTGCCGATGTTTTTGCGCGGCGCGTCATATGCACCTGTAAGCAGGATAGACATCTCAGAGGGGCGGTTCATACCCGTAGTGAGACGGTCGTAGTAGTCGAGTTCGGCCGTCAGACGGTTGTTGAGAAAACCCAGGTCCAGACCCGTATTGAAGACGGTCGTAGTTTCCCAAGAAAGGTTTTTATTTACCAATTTCTGGTTTACAAAACCTTTCACGATCCCGTTACCAATAAAATAATTACTAGCTTTCAAGGTCGACTGTTGCTCGTAACGGCCTACGCCACTGTTGTTACCCAGTGCTCCGTAAGATACCCGCAGCTTTCCGCTCGACATGAAGCGGTCGGTGAATGACTTGATAAAGTTCTCCTCCGTAAAGCGCCACCCCAAAGCTGCCGAAGGGAAGAAACCAAACTGGTAGCCATCCAGGAATCGTGACGAACCATCGTACCGGAAGTTCAATTCCAGCAGGTACTTGTCATAGGCAGCGTAGTTGAGGCGTCCAATATAGGACTGCAGGCCTTCAGTACTTGAATTACCTCCCGTAGACTGAATATCAGTAAGAGCAGCATCGATTTCGTGCAGGTTGGGATACAGGCGGTCGTTACGCGAACTGGCCTGGTAGCGATCCTTCCAGTATTCCTCGCTGTACACAAAAAGAGCCGTGATGTCATGATTTCTGGCAATCGTCTTTTTGTAAGTAAGGCGTCCGTTCAACAGGGTTTTGTAGCCCGTATTGGTGAAGTTGCCTACGCCTGCATTAGGGCCTACATATACCCGGCTACCAAAGGAGTTGGTCTGGAAATTGTACGACTGGTTGGGCGTATTGGCATTCCAGCGGAACTGGTTGTAGTAGTTCAGCGCGTAATCTATGCGGGCAGTCAACCCGGGAATCGGCGACCAGTCCAGAAAGAAATTGGTATTGGCTTCCTGACGATCCTGACGGTTCAGGTTATTCACATACAGTGTGTATGGATTGTAAGCCTGAGGGTCTTCGTTGTAGGCCATTACGCCGCCAAAGTACCCTGATACGGGATCGTAGGGTACAATGCCGGCAATGGCGTATTGCATGTCGAAGCCCGCCGTGTTGCTGGAATTGTCGTCAGTAAATCCATCTTCCAGGGCGTAGGTAAGGTTAGACCAGTTGCCCGTGAAGCGTACGCCGACGTTGATATTGTCGCGGATCTTGTAATCGTAGTTAAAGCGGGCATTGTATCGCGTGTAGTCGTTGTTGACCTGCAAGCCTTTCTCATCCATCATACCTACTGAGATGAAGAAGTTGGATTTGTCGCCGCCACCGGAAGCCGAAATGTTGTGGTTTTGTACGGCACCCGTACGCAGAATTACATCCCACCAGTCGGTGCTGGGATAGGCCAGCGGATCTACTTTGCTCAAAGCCAGCCATTGATCGATGGTACCGTCTCTGAAAAAATAGTTGGACCGCAGCGTATTGACCGCCGCCGACTGCTGGTGCAGTGTGAGCGCACGGGCATAGTCGGGCAGGAAGTCATAGGCCCGGGTGGGGTTTTGAAATGCATAAGTACCCGAATAATTGATGCTTGCTTTGGCCTGTCCTTTACCTGTTTTGGTGGTGATAAGAATAACCCCGTTAGCCGCCCGTGATCCGTACACCGCCGCCGACGTAGCATCTTTGAGTACCGTGATGGTTTCAATATCATTGATGTTAAGACGGTTGATGTCCACATCGGGCATACCGTCCACTACCACCAGCGGGCTGGCGTTGTTAACCGTTCCCAAGCCACGGATAATCAGTGCGGCGCCGTTGCGGCCCGCCATACCGGTGGATTGCGTTACGGCCAGACCAGGCACCAGACCCGATAAACCTGACGATACATTCGTAAGGGCACGACTGGTAATCTTATCGTCAATGGTAACCGTGGCTACCGCGCCCGTTACGTTGGCGCGTTTTTGGGTGCCGTATCCCACTACTACCACTTCATTGAGTGCCTTTATGTCGCTGGCCATTTTAACATCAAGTGTGCTGAGCGCACCTACCTTGATTTCCTGAGTCACATAGCCGATTGCGCTGAAGACCAGTACCGCGTCGGCCCCGGTGACGTTCAATGTGAAACGCCCTTCGGCGTCAGTGTTGGTGCCATTCGTGGTGCCGCTTTCCAGGATGCTTACACCAGGAATCGGTGTGCCGTCGGTTTCGGTCACCTGACCGGAAATTGGCAGGGCCCTCGCTGCAATCTCGCGACCAGGCGCAGGATTGGCCTTTGTTTCGGCTCGGAGCATGGGTATGGCTAACCATCCCATCAGAAAGCATTGAAGAAGGAACCTTAATCCGGTGCTAGCGGACCTGTTTTTCCTTCGAATTGGTAATTTGTGTTTCATGAATTTTTTAGAATGAGTTTGCAGATTGTCATTAGACATTATGAATCCTGTTGGTATACGACGCTCTTTTCTTATCAATCCCTTACACACTATTCAAAAAAACAATTATCACTCTTTGTTTATCTCATAAATATCTATTATAAAGGTACTTATGTGGAAATTCTTGATGGTCTTTAATGAAACTGATATGGCAAAATCGGGTTACTTAGCAATAAATATATTATGATTATTGCGCTACGTCTTTTGGAAATTGGAATATCAATCTTTTAAGTTTTTTGCGTGTGAATACAATACTGCTCACTGAATTTTCCTTATCTTTTATTTGAAAATTGGATAAGCAAGAAATCTGGGTTCAACCAACAGGGATGGATCGTTCCTGGCGATAGTTGATTCCGTCTTTTCTGACGCTTGTATACATATTTTTGTGTACGTATGCACACTACTATTATCTGTATCCGCTCCTGCTGGTAGCGAACTTGCTGAATGTATACTGGGGGGAATTCAAGAATTCTGAACTCTTAGAGGAACTACGGTACTTTTATTGCTCGAAAACATCCTACTACCTCAAATGCTTGAATGCCATCGTTTTGTTGGGGCTTATTGCCTTGGGGAATGCTTTCGTAGACAGTAAGGGATTCTCCTTGGGATATTTGCTGGGATTCGGTATCACCACCGGACTACTTTCGGGTTGCTTTATCGTCACTTTGGCGCACGACTTGCTGCATAGCCGTTCCCGATTACAAAAGGTACTTTCCGTGTTGCTGCTCACGATGTCGGGAATTCCCCATTTCGCAACCGAGCATGTTTTCGGCCACCACCGTTATATCGGCCTTAAGAAGGATGTCACTACGGCCAAACTGAACGAGGACTTTTACACGTACTTCTGCAAAGTCACTCTTTCCAACTTGAAAGCAGGACCAAAAATGCCTTACCTATACTTCATGATGATAACGATGGCGCTGCTGCCACCAATTTGGTTGTACGGTAAGATTTCCTATTGTTTTGGTTGTGAGAATTTCTCCGCGTTGTAGTTTACTGACTCACCCCGCCCGATGGATAAGGATTTCCACGAACTACCACGCAGCATTTTGCCAATAAAAATGATCTGTCCGACATGACTCGCGTAGTGTGCCAGCTGCCTGCTTATAGCTTCGGTCACCGTATGGCCTTGGTTGCGGATATAAATCGTTTTATCCAGATCTTGCTCGGTAAGAGATCGTAAGGCATCGAACAGACAATTCCAGCCAGCATCCCATTGACGGAGCATTTCTGCTCGGTTCGCATTCGCGTCAGCAAACTCTCCTTCGCGGTCGCGCCATTCCTTTTCACCATCGGTCGTGAGGAAGTCCGTCCAGCGGGAGAGCATATTCCCCCACAGATGCCTGACTATGTTGGCAATGCTGTTGCTTTCGACATTGGCTTTCCAGAAAAGCTGCTCATCCGAAAGTTGCTCAAAAGTTTTATCGCCCAACGATTTATAATACTCAAATCGCTGGATGACCTCCGGGAGGTAGTTGCTGTTCATGGGCTTTGGTTTTTTTGTAAAAATGCCGGATGGATACCAAATGCGAAAACAAAACGATGGGAACTACTACGCTCGGCAACCAAACGTAGGGAAAGTACATGATTGCTAAATTGGGCTGATTGAAGGCCAACTGCTGAAAAGGGGTGGGAAAAGAAAGAATCGCCAGCCCCACGATGTTAAGTAAAAGCCCAAGGCAGGTCAAATTCCATAGCATCAAAGAAGAACTTGGCAGGACGGTTTTCCTAAAACCATAGTAATAGACTACTGGAGCCGTGATACCCGCTACGATGTCAAGATTCCTTCCCTCAAAAGTCATTATTTCGGGAATGGCTTTGGCCAAAAATAGAAAATACAGGACTATCTCGACGGCGATCCGGACCGTGTGCAATAGGGTCAGTTTTGCGACATCAAAACTGTCAACGAACAGTCTTCCCCGGGCAGTAACAAACAACCCCGCGATGAAGACCACCGGCGGCAGCGCCTGAAGCATGATGCGCGGTGGGGTAGTTTGGGTCTGGTAGAAGCCGGAAAGCCCCAGCAACATTTGGATGAGCATCCAGGTACCCACCGCAAAAAAGATCCAGCGTGGTTTGGGCTTGGATAAGCAGAAAAACCCCGCCGTGACCAGCGTAATGAGAATGAAGACCAGGTCAAGCGCAGTACTTGTGTTTTCCATAATTTCTTTGATTTGAGCTTTTTGTCTGAATGCAGGATTGTCATTCACAATATCGGAAATTGAAATCACAGCCAGCGAATGAAAGAAAAACTCGTTCGGCGCTTATAATGATCGACCGCTGCGATTCCGTCTGAGTCCGATTCAAGTGAATGAGAAAGATTTTCATAAAAAATCCTACCTTTGCATTTCTATTTTTAGAAGCGGAAATACTAAAAAGTGCCTTTTTTTCCTTTCCTTTCCCGCAAAAAGCCTTCCGATCTTACTAATCTAACATTTCAAAATTCGCGAAATAATCCATTTTCGTACTTGAATCATATTTTTTTTGCATGAAAAAATACTTCAATCTATTTGATCTTAAACAAAAGGTCGACTACAAAACTGAAATCC
This sequence comes from Persicitalea jodogahamensis, assembly GCF_014651615.1. Taxonomy (GTDB): domain Bacteria; phylum Bacteroidota; class Bacteroidia; order Cytophagales; family Spirosomataceae; genus Persicitalea; species Persicitalea jodogahamensis. The sequence goes on from NZ_BMXF01000002.1 coordinate 828,942, forward strand.
TCTCCGGCTTGACAGTGGCACTCGCGCTGGTTCCTGAAGCGGTAGCCTTTGCTTTCATTGCTGGCCTTTCGCCACTTACGGGCCTTTACGCGGCTTTCATGATGGGGCTGGTTACGTCCATCTTTGGCGGTCGGCCCGGCATGATCTCTGGCGCCACTGGCGCGGTGGCGGTGATAATCGTGGCCCTTGCCAAGTCGCACGGCGTGGAGTATGTTTTTGCCACGGTGATTCTGGCAGGCATCATTCAGGTCACCGCCGGATTTCTACGCCTTGGCAAGCTGATGCGGCTGGTGCCGCACCCCGTCATTTTTGGTTTTGTGAACGGGCTGGCAATTATCATTTTCATGTCGCAGCTCGATCAGTTCAAAGATGCCTCGGGTGCCTGGCTGACGGGCAACACGCTGTATGTTTTGTTGGGCTTGGTGTTGCTTACCATGTTTATCATCTGGGCCATGCCCAAGTTTACCAAGGTAGTACCCGCGTCGCTTACCGCAATTCTGGTGATTTTCGGCATCGTGACCTACTTCGGGATCGATACCAAGACCGTCGGCGATATGGCGTCCATTCAGGGCGGTTTCCCGCCCTTTCACTTGCCAAGTGTACCATTTACTTTTGAAACACTTATCATTATTTTCCCTTACGCCGGCATTATGGCTGGCGTGGGCCTGATCGAGAGCCTGCTGACTTTGAATATTATCGACGAAATCACGGAAACGCGAGGTCGTGGCAACAAAGAAGCGGTTGCGCAGGGCGCGGCCAATATCCTTTCCGGAATGTTTTCGGGTATGGGCGGTTGTGCCATGATTGGTCAGAGTCTTATCAATATCTCATCGGGCGCGCGGGCGCGCCTGTCTGGCATAGTGGCATCGGTGATGCTATTGGTATTTATCATGTTTGGCTCGGGCCTGATCGAGCGCCTGCCAATGGCCGCCCTTACCGGGCTCATGATTATGGTTGCGATTGGTACTTTTGAATGGGCGAGTCTGCGGACTTTCAACAAAATGCCGAAGTCGGATGTATTTGTGATGGTACTGGTGACCCTGGTGACGGCACTGCTGCACAATCTGGCGCTGGCCGTGGTTGTTGGGGTGATTATCGCCGCCCTGGTATTTGCCTGGGACAACGCCAAGCGTATCCGGGCCCGCAAGCGATTCGACGAAGACGGTACAAAGCACTATGAAATCTACGGCCCGCTCTTTTTCGGCTCCGTGGCAGCTTTCAACGAAAAGTTCGATGTGTTGAATGATCCCAGTGAAGTTGTGATTGACTTTGAGGAAAGCCGCGTGGTAGATATGTCGGCCATCGAAGCGCTCAACAAAATCACGGAGCGGTATCAAAAAGTTGGAAAGAAAGTACACCTGAAACACCTGAGCCCCGATTGCCGTCGGTTGCTGGCCAACGCCGAAGCGCTGATCGATGTGAATGTGGTTGAAGATCCGAACTATAAGGTGGCGGTGGATATGGTGTAGCCTTTTGATTATGCCTGCACCTCGATTCCGTATTTATCAAGTAATCCGGCCAACCCGGTCAGGGAGAACTTTGCCTTTTTGATCCGATTGTTTTCGGGATCAAGGGAGTAGTTATAGGAGCTTCTGAAATCCGCTTTTTCCAGAACCGTGCGGTCAAAAATTGCTCCGGCAAAGTCGCACTCCTGAAAAACTGAACCCGTAAAATCTGCTTCGGTAAAATCGACCTCGTGCAAACTGCAATTCCTGAATTTCGATTTCTTCAGCACCAGTTTGTAAAGAGAGGCGAGATTCAGCTGGCAGCCATCGAAGCTCATTTCCAGCAAAAAAGGATTGCAGTCTGCAAAATGCAGGCCTACCAACTTGCAGTGCTGAAAGTGCACGTCTTTAAAAGCGGTATTGCTGATTTTGGCCAGACTGAGATTACAATCTTCGAAAGTACACTCGACGAAAACTACCCCGGAAAGATCGGAATTGGCGAAGTTGCAGTTCAGGAAAGTACAATCTTCATATTCTCCTTTGGGCAGGTTAGTTACTGAATGATCAAGGCCTTTATACGTATTCCCTTCGACATAGCTTAAGCTCATCTATTATTTTTTTGAACCTGATACTGTGATTAATTACCAAAGGCTGAGGCAATTGGTGATGATTCGCTTGCCATACAAAAACCAACGAAACATCACCCATGTAAGAAGTACCGGGATTGGGATGCGGGGCTGAAGTGAATATCTCGGAAAAGCAGCCGCGTACTTGGGCCTTACAATCCTGCCTTAACCTTCCAGCGTGATCTTCGACCGCAGGCAGACCCCCCCAATGGGCGGGTTGAACTTGGAAACCGCTACCTGTACTTTTTCCACATCGGGGTATTTCTCCCGTACTTTCGCAATGAGGCGATACGCAATGTGCTCCAGCAGCCTGGCGCGTTCCTGCATCACTTCGGCAGCAATGGCATACAGCTCCTCATAATTGACCGTGCCGCGCAGCCGGTCGTTCTGAGCTGCGACCGAAAAGTCGGTATGGATCGTGATGTCCAGCGAGTACTTGTTGCCAACTTTTTGTTCCTCGTCGTAGTAACCGTGGTAGGCGAAGAATTCCAGGCCTTCGAGTGATATAGTTCCCATGATGTGCCTTTATCCGATCTCATCGAAAAATGAACCCTTGCTTTTCGATGATTCTTCAGGTGCCGTTTGATCGTCGTTCGCACCTTTGTCCACTTCCAGTTCCTGGGTGGCTCTACGGGCATTGGCCATCTTTTCTACCTCAGCCAGGGCATCGGCGGCAGCATCATGGTTATCATTTCTGTGATCGGCACCATCATCTGCTGAATGAGCGCTCTCTTCGGAAAGGTCGTCGACACTGGCTGTAACTGATGCTTCGCCTGCCTGCTCGCCAGCCTGTTCCGCCGCCTCGTGAACCGCGTCTTCCGCTACTGGTTCTTCCTCACTTGCGGTCTGATCTTCGTTATCTTCATTTTTCGCAATCTCTGCCTGCGTAGGCTTGTTGGCGGCTTCGGTAACCTGCTGCTTGATCCCCTCCATTTTTTGGGCAAAGGAGGAGTCTTCACTGAATTTTTTCTCGAAGCGTTCTACCGTTTCATTGGTATTATTCACCAGCGATTTGAGCTGCACGACCAGGTTGTCACGGTACTTCTCCATGGCCTTAAAGTCGCGCTCCTGGTTTTTGAGTTCGTTGATGATTTCTTCACGGATATACTTGGCCTCGTTCTCGGCGTCTTGTACAATCATACTTGCCTTGCGCCGGGTTTCGGCGATAGTCTCATCGGTCTTTCGGCGCGACTCTTCAAGATATTTCTCCGCTGCTTTGTTAGCTTGTTCCGTGATTTTGGTACTGGTGTCTTCGGCGGTTTTCAGGGTGCGGAAGAGTGTCATTTCCACATCCCTTAATTTGTTGAGTTCTTTTTCCGCAATTTCGAGCTGCATTTTCAGCATTTTGTTTTCATTCATCACGCGCTCCCATTCCTGCGAAAGCGAATTCAGAAAGGCATTGACATCATCGATGTCGTAGCCCCGGAATCCCTTTTCAAAGGTATGCTGCCGGATATCGATAGGGGAGATTTTCATTCTGGTGGCTCGTTTTATGGAATATTTCGCTTGGATAATTCGGTTAAGTACCGACTATTATCGCACATTTCAAAAACATTTTGAGCGATCGGCCGTCGGCATTTTGGATACGGCTTATCAATAATCACGCCAATATGCCTGAAAAATTATTCCCTGCCTTCACTTTATGGAAAGCTTTCCGTTCGACAAACTTCACTCTTCAATTTCCCAGACGGAAATACTGCGGTCGTCGCTGGCGGAAATAAGCCAATTGGTATCGGATAGCCATAACAGCTTGTTTATGGAAGTGGCATGGCCGGCATGACGGGCACGATCCACGACTTTGACCAGCCTCAACGTGTCGGCCCGCCATATTTTGATGGATTTATCCATACTGGCCGTAGCCAGGAATGCTCCGTCGGCGCGGTAGGCAATGTCGTTAATGGCAAACATGTGGGCGGGAACGTCCTTAACCGGCGAATATTCTTGGTCGGCATCCCATACTTTCAGATGCGCGTCGCGGCTACCCGTCGTCAGGTACTTTCCGTCGGGGGTATACTGGGCGGCAAAAACGGAGTTGCCATGGGCGGGAATAATGGTTTTCAGAGCCAGGGTATCGAGATCGAAGATGCCAATATTCCAGTCGCTGTATCCGACGGCCAGTTCGCGGTGATCAGGTCGCAGGGCCAGGGTTCGTGCGCTTTTCACGGCGGCTTTCAGGTACTTTTTAATCGTAAAAGTAGGCACATCTATCACTACGATCACACCGTCTCCCAACGCAATGAAGGCACTGTCATGCCAGATTTTTATGTCAAAAATCGCCGCTGAGCTTATCTTCTTTGACTTTACAATTGATTTGGCGACGGGATCGATGAGATGAATGCCTTCGTAGTTTTGCCCAACCCAAAGCAGGCCCGTTGACGGATCGACCGCCAGGGCATATACCGAAGACTCGACGCGAGCCACCAAAGTACCCAGGTCAGGCTTGGTGACGTCCCAGCGCACGATCAACCCGTCACCCCCGGCGGAATAGAACCCCGACCCGTCGGAATCGGCAATTAATGCGTACACACAGTCGCGATGACCCGAAAAAGTATCTATTTTGCGCACTTTCATAGCAAGAGGTACTGGAAGGTTTGGGAAACAAACGCAGATAATATGCCGCTCGTTCATACCGAGAACATCACCGAAGAATGCCGCCTGATGGTTTGGGAGCTCACCGAATCCGTGGAAGTGCTGCACGAAATGCTGCCCGCCGCCGCCGATATGGTGGAGTTTTCCGGCATATCACACCCCCAGAAAAGACGTGAATGGTTAGCCGGGCGGGTGTTGCTGGGCCAGATTGTGTCCGAAATGGGCGAAACATTCAAAGGTACCTGGAAAGATGCGCACGGCAAACCCCATTTGGTTGAGAGCTCCTGTTTCATATCGATCACCCATACATTTGATTACGTCGCGGCGGTGATCCATCCTAGCTCTCCGATCGGGATCGATATGGAAAAAATGGATGCCAAACTCCAACGTACTGCCCGAAAGTACCTCAATGAAACAGAAATGGTCGAATCGGACAATACTTTATCGATGCTGGGTACGTATTGGTGCGCGAAGGAAGCCCTTTATAAACTGAACGGCAGAAATAAAGTAAGCTTTAAAAATGATATAAGTATTGATCCTTTTGACGGAAAAACTACGGTATTGAAAGGGACGCTGCGGGATTCTGGCCAGAAAGTGAGGGCTGATCTGCACCTTCGCTGGTTCGGGACGTATTGCCTGGTGGTAGCGGAAGTCAGTTGAGGTACCCTAACTCTGAGAAGCGAAGGAGTAAATCACGACATAAAAAAAGTGCAGCCTTCCCAATGAAGACTGCACTTTTTTATGATTCGAACAGAAACCTTAGAGTGTAACGCTTTCCAGGGTCATGTTCTTTTTTAGATTGCTTAAGGCACCAAAAACCAGATTGTAAACCGACTGAATGTTGATTTTCATCAGGTCTGAAATTTCCTGGTTATTCATGTTCATGTAGAATTTCAGGAAAATAGCCTCGCGCTGACGGCGGGGCAGATGGTTGATTGCCTTGTTGAGGTGCTTGTTAGTGGCTTCAAACTCCTCGTCCGAAATCAGATCTTTTTCGTGCGAAGTAGTGTGGATGTGCCAGTACTCCACAGGAATGTCTTCGTTGCTTGTGTGCTTCTGCAGGGCGTTGAGGTGGCGAACCAGCTTGCGCTTTATGGAAGCCATGAGATAAAAACGCACTGAGGTGGTGTCACCGATAGTTTTACGGTTTTTCCAGAGTTCCACGAAAAGGTCGTGGATGCAGTCTTTAATGAGGGGTTTGTCGGCGGTAAACTGTGAGCAATACTGATAGAGAATGTGGACGTAGGATTGATAAAGACAGGCGTAGGCGTTTTCATCGCCTTTTCTAAACTGGTTCCAGTAACGCAGTTCTTCTTCTTGTTTGTACCGTACGTAGGCCATAATCAGGGGTTAAGGATGGTTAGATTTTGAAGAGGAGATAGGAATAAAGGTCTTTATTACACTTGTAAATATATTTATAAAAAAACATTAAAAAAAAATATACAGCTTAGAAAATTCTATTCGATTCAAATTAATTTTCTTTAAATCCGGGAATTGTACAAAATAGGGACGAAGAATCTCACGACCCACCCGTAAGGGAAACGAGAGAAAATTTTTCGCCGTCAAACAGCCCCTTGTCGCTGAGTTTGAGTGAAGGAATGACCAGCAGAGCCATAAATGACAGACTCATAAAGGGAGAAGTAAGTGTAGTTTTCAGTTTCTGCTTTACAAACTGATCCAGTTGGGTGTAGGCATCGGCTACATCATATCCATCCGAATCGGTCATCAGGCCGGCAATGGGTAAAGCCAGGGTGTGCGTTTGACCTAGTCCCACAGCCGAAATCCCTCCTTTGGCTTCAATGACTGCGTTCACGGCCTTGCACAGACTCACGTCGTCGCAGCCTACGGCGATAATGTTATGAGAATCATGGCCGACAGAGGAAGCGATGGCTCCGCTCTTCAAGCCAAAGTTTCGGATGAAAGCTACCGCCGGATTGGCTTCTTCATAACGGTTGACAACGGCTATCTTTAAAATGTCCCGTTCAACATCACTTTCTATTGCACCATTTTGAGCATGGATTTCCTCCTCTATACTATTGGTGATGAGCTGGCCGTCGAGGACTTCTATGATTCGCAATGAGATTGTTTCGGAGGGAGCGGAGCAAACAAAATCAGTGGTACTTTTAGGCAGGCAGTTGAAATTGTTGACATGCTCGCTACGAAGGTCTGGTAACAGAGAATGCCCGGACTCAGCGACCGGTTCGCCATTAAGGTACGTTTTTGTGATATTGAAATCTGATAAGTTATCGACTACGATGAAATCAGCCGGATCGCCCTCGCGTAACAAACCAACGGGGAGTCTGTAATGGAGAACGGGGTTCAGGCAGGCGGCTTGTAATACATCGAAAAGGTCATATCCTAAATTTAAGGCTCTCTTGACCAAGGAGTTAATATGTCCATCTACAAGACTGTCAGGATGCTTGTCATCCGAGCAGAACATGATTTTTTTTGGAAACTCGGCCAGAAGCGGAATCAGGGCGTCGAAGTTTTTGGCGGCACTGCCCTCGCGGATCAGGATATTCATCCCATAATCAATTTTCTCGCGAGCCTCCTCGTAAGTGAAGCACTCGTGATCGGTAGAGATGCCCGCCTCGGCGTAACGGCAGGCGGAGTCGCCTCGTAATCCGGGCGCATGCCCATCGATGGGCTTATTAAAAGCCCTAGCCAGAGCGATTTTGGCGGTCATGTCCGGATCTCCGTTCAGTACGCCGGGGTAGTTCATGACCTCGGCAAGGTAGCCAATTTCTTTCATAGCCAGCAACTTACGCACATCAGACGGCCCGATGGTTGCGCCTGCGGTTTCGAACGTTGTGGCCGGAACACAGGATGGGGCGCCAAAACAAAACTTAAAGGGGGTACGATTTCCGTCTTCGATCATGTACTGCACGCCTGCAATCCCCAGCACGTTCCCGATTTCGTGCGGATCCGAGACGGTGGCTACGGTGCCATGCACCACAGCGAGTCGGGCAAACTGGCTGGGTGTGAGCATTGAACTCTCAATGTGTACGTGCGCATCCACAAATCCTGGCAGCACGTAGGGGAGGGAAGGTACCTCTTTGCCAAGATATGAAATGGCCGAGATTCTACCATTATTTAGGTCAAGGCGACCTTCACGGATGGTACGATCAAAAATATTCAGGATATTGGCGTGCATGGGCGTTTTCAGGTTCAGGATGGGTCTACGACCAAAGAAAAGCAGAATCTCAGAATAATTAAATGTTTGGTTTCTTAAAAAAACTTGGTTCGCACGGTTAACATCGGCGTATTTTCGCCTTTGTTTCAATATAGCAATACTTCTTCATGTTTCGATTAGATAATAAAGTAGCCCTCGTGACGGGCGGAGCCAGCGGTATTGGATTGGCCATTTCCAGAGTTTTTGCGAGCCAGGGAGCCGAAGTCCATATTCTGGAAATCAACGAGAGTCAGGCGCAGGCAGCGGTTGAGGAAATCAGGGCATCGGGCGGAGTAGCCGAAGCCCATGCGCTGGACATTTCAAACCAGGTTCAGGTGATCGAAACTATTGACGCCATTGCAGCCAAAAGAAAAATTGATATCCTGGTCAACAACGCGGGGGTCGCCCATATCGGGAAAGCGCATACCACAGCGGAAGCGGATTTCGATCGCATCGTAAACGTCAACATCAAGGGCGTTTACAATTGCCTTTTTGCTACCATACCCCATTTGCAAAAAACGGGCGGCGGCGTAATCCTGAATATGGTCTCCATTGCGGCAACGGTGGGAATTTCCGATCGATTTGCTTATTCAGCGAGTAAAGGTGCGGTATTCACTATGACGCTTTCAGTGGCAAAAGACTATCTTGCGGACAACATTCGCTGCAACAGTATATCGCCTGCACGTGTCCACACGCCATTTGTGGATGGATTTATTGCCAAGAATTATCCCGGTCAGGAGAAGGAAATGTTTGAAAAACTCTCTAAAACGCAACCCATCGGCCGCATGGCCAGGCCGGAGGAAATCGGTAACCTGGCTTTGTACCTTTGCTCCGATGAGGCGTCGTTCATCACGGGATGTGACTACCTGATCGACGGAGGATTTGAGAAACTAAATAATTAAAACCCAAAAAAATATTTTATGAAATTATTTCGCTTCGGCGCGCATGAGCAGGAAAAGCCGGGAGTAATCTCGTTTGACGACACAAGGTTAGACGTTTCAGCATTCGGCGAAGACTACGACGAAAAGTTTTTCGCTACCGATGGCACCACCCGCCTGGCTGAATGGTTGCAGCACAATAGCACTTTCTGTCCGGAAGTTCCCGCCGAGACGCGGTTGGGGGCTTGCGTGGCCCGCCCTTCCAAGATCGTATGTATCGGCCTCAACTATGCCAAGCATGCTGCCGAGTCGGGAGCGCAACCGCCCGCTGAACCCGTTGTCTTCTTCAAGGCGACCAGTGCGCTGTGCGGACCCAATGATCAGGTGATTATACCCCGGAACTCCGTTAAAACTGATTGGGAAGTGGAACTGGCCGTGGTCATCGGAAAGCGGACCAGCTATGTTGAAGAAAGCGAGGCCATGGACTACGTCGCGGGTTATGCCCTGCACAATGATTATTCGGAGCGCGCTTTTCAACTGGAAATGGGAGGACAGTGGGTGAAGGGCAAAAGCAATGACACCTTCGCACCCCTGGGCCCTTACCTGGTTACTGCTGATGAAATACCGGAGCCCCATAACCTGCGCCTTTGGCTGTCATTGAATGGCGAGATGGTACAGGATTCCAACACTTCCGACATGATTTTCTATATTCCCAAAATCATTAGCTATCTCAGCCAATTTATGACCCTGCTGCCGGGGGACGTCATCTCAACCGGAACACCATCGGGCGTGGGACTGGGCATGAAGCCTCCCAAGTACCTGCAGCCAAATGACGTGGTAGAGCTGGGTATCGAAGGCCTGGGAACCCAAAAACAGGAGGCCATTGCCTGGAAAGCACTATAAGAGAAGAATGGGTCCTGTGGTGAACTGAGGGTGATTACTTGGCACGTATGTTGCGAAGTACCATACCCGGCGCAAGTTCGCTGAAACTTTTAACCCCGGATTCTTGGAAAAGAAACTTTTACAAATTCTCCTTTTTGTCTTCATTGGCAGTTTGCTGGGATCAAGACCCCGGCAAGCCTGCGAGGTAAAGGTGCTGAGTTTCAATATGCATCACGGAGAAGACAAGTGGGGGGAATCCAACCTCCGGGATATAGTCAGGCTTATCGACGAGCACAAACCAGACCTCGTTGCTTTGCAGGCAGTGGACAGCATTCAGGAAGACGGCATCGTGAATCACCAGCTCCGGCGGCTGGCTGTACAGGCAGGCATGCACTACTTATATGCCGCTTCCGACAGCAACGACCGCGGTAGCCACGGCGTGGGAATCCTGTCGCGCTGGCCCTTTCAGAACACTCAAAAGATGTTCTTGCCGCATTCTCCCGGGGCTGATCCCCGCGTAATGGCTTGTGCGCTGGTCAGTCCGATCAAGGGCCTGACATTCAGGATGTGTAACGTCAGGATGGAGTACGCCTCGATGTTCGATCGCGCCTTACAGTCGGCTTTTGTAAATCGGGTGTTGGAACCCAGCATTCAGCCCGTGTTACTGGCGATGGATATGGGGGCACGGCCCAACGAGCAGCCGTATTTCTCATATCATGCCAACTGGATGGATGCTGCCAAGGGCTCTTTCCTGCCTACCTGGACAGAAGGCATATCAGGCGATCGGCTGGATTACCTTATGGTTTTGAAAAACACCCGAGTCCGCGTCAAATCCTACAAGGTAATCAGGGACCATCCCACCGCCTCGGATCACTATCCCATTTTGGCTACTTTTGAATTTTGGTAAAAGTCCGGCAAAAACCAGAACTATTCATATCTTAGCCTAAAATCTGTACTCAACCAATTTTCATTGAATATGAAAAAGAAACTGTGGCTTACACTCTTCTTTGGACTGATGCTCTCGGCGGCAATGGCGCAGTCCAAGGAAGAAAAGGCGGTGCTGGACCGCGTAGAAACGTGGCGCAAGGCGGTTTTGGCTCAGGATATCAAAAGCCTGGACAAAATTTTTGCCAGCGAGATGACCTATGGCCACTCCAATGGACATATAGATACCAAATCGTCTTTCATCGAAACGATCAGGGATAAAAAGGAAGTGTACAATGAACTCAACCTGGACGATATGACGGTGAGCGTCGTTGGGAATACAGCATTAGTACGCCACAAAATGACCGGCAATGTAAGTATCTCAGATGGCACTACCAGCAAACCAAACCTGGGCGTTTTGCAGGTCTGGAGCAAAACAAACAATGGCTGGCAACTACTGGCTCGCCAGGCTTTTAAGCTTTAAACCAGTACTGACCATATAGGCAAGGGTAGTATTGGTTTAAAGACTGTACTTGCCTGCCACCGCTGAAAGTAAAAAGTTGAATTGTTCCGTGTTTCGTCTGCATTTGCCAATCCGAGCTACCGGAGCGGCCCACTATTCATTGTCAATCAAATAAATGTCCTCCATCATCATTGCACTCGACGGCTATTCGAGTTGTGGTAAAAGTACCACGGCCAAGTTGGCGGCGAAGCAACTCGGTTACGCCTACATTGACACAGGTGCCATGTACCGGGCCGTTACCTTACATTTTTTACAGAATCACGTTTCCATTACCAATCCGCATGAGGTAGGTAAGGCTTTGGACAACATACACATAACTTTCCGGCGGCATCCCGAAACAAAAAGTAATGACACTTTCCTGAACGGCTTGAATGTTGAAACGGAAATCCGCAAAATGTATGTCTCCGAGCGGGTGAGTGAGGTGAGTGCTGTCGCCGAGGTACGCCACGCAATGGTGGCCCAGCAGCAGAAAATGGGTAAAAGCAAAAGCATCGTCATGGATGGCCGCGACATCGGTACCGTTGTTTTCCCCGAGGCAGAGTTGAAAATATTCATGACGGCCGATCCTATGATGCGTGCCCAGCGCCGTCAGGCCGAGCTGTTGGCCAAAGGCGAAATGGTTGATCTGGTCGAAATTGTCGCAAATCTTGAAAAACGCGATCATATCGATACCCACCGTGAGGAGAGCCCGCTTCGGCAGGCCGAGGATGCTTTGCTGATTGACAATACATTCATGACAGTGGATGAGCAGGTAGAACTGGTGGTCCGGCTGGCGGACGAGCGGATTGGTCAGGCGGTTCGCCGGCACGAAAAGAAATGAAGATCAGTGAGTATGATTACCTGATTATTGGACAGGGTGTTGCCGGCACCACATTGGCCTGGCACCTGATCCAGGCAGGAAAGCGCGTGCTGGTAGTTGGCGATTCATCACGTCCATCTGCATCGAACGTGGCCGCCGGTATTTATAATCCGCTCACAGGCCGGAAGCTGGTGAAAACCTGGCTGGCGGATGAAATATTTCCCTACGCTGTCCGGTTTTACAATCAAATCGGAGAAAGCCTGAGTGTTCAACTCGTTTATCCACAAAACATTTTCCGTCCTTACCGATCGTCCGAAGAGCGCGACCGCTATTTGTCTTACGTTTCTGATGGCGACCTTGCGGAATACATAGCGGAAGAGTCTGACAGTCAAGCAAAAGTAAAGGGTCTCAACGCTCCGCATGGTGGACTGGAGGTAAAAGGGTCGGGTTGGGTGGACTTAAAGGAGCTGATAAAAAATAGCAAAAATTATTTTATTGAAAACAATCAATATGCCGAGAGTAGTTTTGAGACTAGGGATCTGTTAATCAGCGATAAAAGAGTAACATGGAAAGGGGTGGATGCCGGAAAAGTCATATTTTGTCAAGGCTATGATGCCCGCGAGAATACGTTATTCAATTGGCTTCCGTTCAATCCTGTGAAAGGGCAAATTCTCGACGTGACTTTTGACGACTATTCTGCCGATAAAATTGTCAATCAGGGAATTTTTATTTTGCCATCTTTAACAAAGACTGAGTACCGAGTAGGGGCCACTTACTCCTGGCACGATCTGGATTGGGAATCCACTGAGGATGGGCGAGCGTATCTTGAAAACAAATTGCAACCGTTAGTACCGGGAAGCTACACGATCAACAAGCAGCAGGCGGGTATTCGCCCATCTTGTAAAGACCGCCGGCCGTTAGTGGGGATGCATCCCGAACATAAAGCGGTGGGTATATTCAACGGGTTGGGTACTAAGGGAGTTACGCTGGCACCATATTTTGCAAATGAGTTTGTGAATCATCTTTGTGAAGGCACAAAATTGAATCCCGAAGCGAATATTGCCCGCTATTTTTCGTTATATTACCACTAAAGACAGCATCCTAGCTCAAATGAAGATATTTCTCCGACTAAATCCCCGGCATCTCCTTGCATTGTTTGCCGTGCTGTGGGCTGCTCTGCCCGCGCAGGCGCAACGCTACCCCTCGCAGGAAAAATTTGGCAAGAACCGTATTCAGTACCGCACCTTTGACTGGAAGATATTCCGGACATCCAATTTTGAGGTGTACCATTACCAGGGCGGTACCAATATGGCCAAGCTTACTGCTCAGTTTGCCGAAACCGAGTTCGATCGCATAACTGAAATTCTCGGTTACACACCTTACAACCGAATCAAGATTTTCCTGTATAACTCGCCCGGCGAATTGATGCAGAGCAACATGGGGTTAGCCACATTTGGCGATCTTGACGATCAGGAGCTCGACCTTGCCCAATCCCGCGTTGAAATTGCGTTCACGGGCGATCAAATCAGTTTTCGCAAGAAACTGGTCATGGAAATTTCCCGGCTCTTCGTATATGACATGCTTTATGGCGGGAATCTGAAAGATGCGCTCCAAAGCTCACTGTTGCTCACCTTGCCTGATTGGTTTATGTCCGGCATTGCAGCCTACATTGCCGAAGGCTGGACACCCGAACTGAGCGATTACATGCGGGATGTCACGCTGAAAAGGCCCATAAAGAAACCGGCTCTTCTGTATGGAAAAGACGCAACGCTGATTGGTCAGTCGATCTGGAATTACATTGCGGAGCGATACGGCAAAGACAACATTTCCAATATCCTCAATCTGACCCGCATCATTCGCACCGAGCAGACCAGTATTACAAGTACCCTTGGCGTACCTTCTTACTCGCGTTTCCTGCGGGAGTGGCAGGCGTTTTACAGTAGCACCACGGAGCAGGCAAGCAAAGGATACACAGAACCATCTCCTACCTGGCGTTACCGGCTCCATGAGTTCAATGAAATTGGGAATAGTTCATCCATTAAGCTTTCTCCTGACAAAAAATGGATTGCTGTCAGTGAGATGCACAAAAGTCGTTACAAGGTAACGGTATTCAACCTGGAAACGGGGCGCGACATGGTAGTTCGGCAGGGCGGAATCCAGATTGGCAATGCACAGCAGAACAGCATGTTGCCTTTGATCGCCTGGACCAAATTCAATACGTTGGCTATGGTGGTTGAAGAAAATAACCGACACAACCTTTTCATTTTTGACAAACTTGACACCAAGCGGCCTGTCATCAGGATTAAGCGCAACATTCGTGGGCTGGACCAGATCGTGGCAATGGATGTGTCGGACGACGGTACCATGCTGGCTGTTAGCGCTGATAAAGGTGGCAAAAATGACCTTTATCTGGTTAGTGTGTCACGGGCTTCTGTTATCCCACTTACCAATGACTTGTTCGATGACCTGAGCCCCCAGTTTGTGACCGGGTCTTCACGGCGGGTGGTATTTACGTCCAACCGTCCTACCGACTCCCTGGGAACGGATCAGGGTAATTACAAAAATCTCAATGCGACGGTAAGCCTTTTCGAACACGATGGTTCTCCCCGCGCCGAGACCGTTACCCGTCTCGTGGATTCGCTCGGTTTGTCGTTAGCGGCTGTGCGGGCTAATGAAGAAGACGTATTCTTTTTGTCCGACTACAAGGGGATCAAAAATCTTTTCAAATACAACCGCCAGTCCGGGGCAATTTCTCAGCTTACAAACTACCTGTTCTCGCTTCTGAGTGCTGACATTACCTTACAGGGAAGCGGGGGAATCGTCTATTCCAGGCTTGAAAATGGAATGTACAGCATGGCTTACATTGACCGCCTGAATCCCGACGTTTCACTGGATGCGCCCGTGCTTTCAAGAGAAGGTAGGCCAAAGTCGCAGCCAAGTGCCGTTTCCGGTGCCAATCCGGCCAATTCCAAAGCGGATACTTTGGCCCCGACTGCGGAGCCCCAAAAAATAGCTCTGCGGCCAGGGGAGGTAGATACGGATGACTATCAGTTTGATGAAGACGTACTGAAAACATTCGAGTTTCGGCAGAAGCGTGGCAATCTGGCAAACAACATTCCGATTCCTATCCCCCGCAGCCGGAAACGCGAAAACATTGCGATCAAAGGGCCGTATGACTATCGTGGTCTGTTTATTGCCAATGATGCGTCATCAGACTGGCGGGTTGATCCTATCCGGGGCTTTGGGTACGCCCAATCTATTTCGATGAATGATCTGCTCGAAAATCATGTCATAAAAGCAGGCTTCTTTATATCGACTACTTTTCGCAACAGCAACCTGTTTGCTGAGTATACCAATAATACGCACCGGATAGACTTCGGTTTGAGAGTGGATCGCCAGAGCCTGTATGTAGATTACAACCGTGCTACCCAGAAGTACCGTTTCAACCAAATCAAAGCAACGGTCTCTTATCCATTCTCTTCATTTGTAAGAGTAAGCGTTAGCCCTACTTTCACCACTACCCGACTGGTGGATGTGGGAATCCTGTCGGAGCCTGACCGCTCTACCCAGTATGCCGGTGCTATCTCGGAATTTGTGCTGGATAACACCGAAACTAACGGCATGAATATGGTGCAGGGTACCCGCTTCAAAGTCCGTTATGAAAATCAGCTAGGGGTCGGGCAGGCTTTCCAGAATTTCTACCGCCTGAGCATCGACCTGCGCCGCTATCAGAAAATTCACCGTGATCTGATCCTGGCCGGCCGTTTGGCATTTAGTCGTTCGGGTGGGCGCGCACCCAAGCAGAGCATTATGGGTGGCATGGAAAACTGGATTTTGAATAAAAAGGATAATGCTGCAAACAACAACCCATTAACTTTTGGTGAAGGGGTCGACAATCGCGATATCTTCTTTTCCGAGTTTGCCACCAATCTCCGGGGCTTCAACCTCAACCGATTGTCAGGCACAAACTATGTGCTGGCCAACCTGGAACTCAGGGTTCCCCTGATCAAGTACCTCTACCGTGGCCCGATCACTTCTAATTTTCTGCGCAACTTCCAAATCATTGGCTTTACCGATATTGGCACAGCCTGGACAGGGAAGGGACCATTTAGTCAGGAAAATAGTCTGAACACGGAAATCATCGGTAGTGGATCGGATCCATTCCGGGCCACAGTTACAAACTTCCGGAATCCCTACCTCATGGGATACGGTGTCGGTGCCCGCACCATGCTTTTCGGATTTTATGTGAAGTTCGATTACGCATGGGGAGTTGACAATGGGGTCACGAATAAGGCAATCCCGTATATCACCTTAGGCTACGATTTTTAATACGACCTGCACCAAGTACCCAAAGGGGCTGGAATCATCTGATTCCAGCCCCTTTTTTGTTTTGTCAGGCTCTTGTAAACAGTTGGCCGACGCAGTTTTGGGGTGAGGGAGGGTGGAAGATTGACCAAGAGACTATTTTTTTGGCACCTTTTTAGCTTAAGCTTCTTCATCAGCATGAGAGGTACTCTTCGGGCATTTTAAGCCATTTCAGTACCATTTCGATACAAATCAAATTGTCTTCTGGTGAAAGGCAAACGGCCTGACAAGTAGGATGATACCTATTAATGCCAAGAGAATTGGCCCAACGGTCAATTTGGCATAGTTTGTGTTGCTAAGGGAATGTGTCAAAACCTTTACAGGTATGGATACTGCGGCAGCTGATCAAAAAAATTATTATCAATAATCATTTTAATACCAAAACGCATGAAAGGTATTTTACGCTCAGGTGAGAAAGCAAGTACTGCCATAGATAAGTCAGCAAAATTATTTGTGAGCAAGTCTGCCCTTTTGGTTATCACCTGCCTAACAAATACATTTGTTAGGTTTGATGATACTCTTCGCCCTGCCCGTCTGGCCGCGAAAGTACTTCTCGGTTTGTTTCAGGGTGCTCTATTAAAGTTGCATATTTCATTTATTATGCAACCGGGCAAAACGCTCATGAGCGAGGAAAGCCCGCCTGGTATTGAGAGTTCAGATCACGCACCGGAGAAAAGCTACACAGGTATTACCAATGAAACACATATGAACCATCCACTTCTACCAGAAAAATTAACGCAACTTATCGGGATGACAATCGCGACATTCGTGTCAGCGATTTCCTCTTTTTTCAGCAGGGCGTCACTTGGGCACAAGAATCTTTCTGTTACCGCTCGCCCCGCTTTGCTTCGGCAGGTGGCTGAAAAGGCGTTCGACGGGAAGCTTCGCGCAAGGACTGTTGCCTTTGTAGCATTGTTTTTTCTATCGCTCGGTACTACCTGGGCTCAGGTCGATTTAAGCCTTTCCAAAAACATCGATAAATCCAAGCCGGCAATCGGCGATGTGGTTACCTATACCATTACGGTGAAGAACTCCGGAATACTGGAAGCCACCGGCGTGATGATAAAAGACAGCCTGCCACTCGGCGGCGTTTCGTACTTGAGCAGTACGCTTGTCCGCGGCGGAACCAGCTACACGTCGGCTACGGGTATGTGGAATGTAGGGACCGTTGCCCCCGGTGATTCGGCGATCCTTACCATCTCAGCTACCGTTTTGGCCCAGGGGGTTTTCTTCAATGTGGCCGAAGTGTTTTCCATGAATGAAGACGATATGGATTCCTGGCCAAACGATGGTGCGCTTGATCAGGATGATTTGGCTTCCACTTGCTTCTCGGTACCCATTGATTATTACGCGGGCGATGAGTTCGACGTTTCCGTGCCTTCAGGCTACAAGGGCGTCGTCTGGTCGTACAACGGGATCGCGATAACGGATTCCGTCATGGTGGACGGAAAAGTTCGGGCAAGGGTAAACCCTGATTCTACCTTAACCATAATGGGGCCGGGTTCTTACACCTTTATATCTACGGTAGGTGTTTCTTGCCCTGCTACGGGTTGCTGCGCCATCGAGATCGTGGACGGGCCTATATTTGATTTGGCTCTGAGGAAAAACCTGGCCCCCGGTCAGGCTTCGCTGGTTATGCCGGGCGATATCGTAAACTTCCGGCTTTACATTAAAAACGAAGGAAATACCCCCGCTACGCAAATTGCGCTGACGGACTCACTTCCGGCGGGCCTGAGCATCGCGCCGGGCGAAACCGCCTGGACCGCCAATGGCTCAGGAAACATTCTGACTTTGAATACGCCAATCCCGGGGCCACTTGCACCGGGTGATTCCGTTTTTGTCGACGTGTCAGTACAAGTTTCCGGTAGCTTCACGGGAAGCAGCCTGACCAACTACGCCCAAATTCAGGATGCCAAAAATGGCGAAGGAAATGATGTGACCGATCAGGATTCGACGCCGGGCAACGGCTTCAACAATGGTGAAGATGACGCAGACGATGAGCCGATCAACGTTTCGCCAACGCCTTACGGTTCAATCGGGGACCTTGTCTTCTATGACTCCAACAACAATGGCGTGCAGGACGGTGGTGAGCCGGGCATCAATGGTGTGAAAGTCGTGCTTCAGGACCAGAACATGGTAGCCATCGACAGCATGATTACCGCGGGTGGTGGTCAGTACCTGTTCGACTCCCTTGCCAGTGGGCAGTACTTCGTAAAG
This sequence comes from Persicitalea jodogahamensis, assembly GCF_014651615.1. GTDB lineage: Bacteria > Bacteroidota > Bacteroidia > Cytophagales > Spirosomataceae > Persicitalea > Persicitalea jodogahamensis. The sequence goes on from NZ_BMXF01000002.1 coordinate 847,362, forward strand.
TTCTTCGCACCGGGCGACAGCGTATTCGTTTCGCCCAACCAGGGCGGCGATCCCACTAAGGACAGCAACGCGGGCGAGAGCGGAACCCCGGGCAAAACCAACGTGATTACCATCGATACGACTAAACCTTCTAACGATACGTTGAGGAACAACCCGAATATCGATGCGGGTATCTACCGTGCGCCGATATTCGACCTGACTCTAAGGAAGACCCTGGCCTCTAATCAGCCCACCACGGTTCTGCCTGGTGACACAGTGACTTTCTCGATTACTGTGAAAAATGAGGGCGAGATTGCTGCAACTCAGATCGCACTTAGCGATTCGCTCCCGGCAGGTCTGACGTCAATTGACGCCGGCTGGCCACAGGTAGGTGCCATTGCCACCCGTACCGAGCTCATTCCAGGTCCATTGGCGCCGGGTGACTCAATCACGGTCGATATAGAAACAAAGGTGGAAACTACCTTTACAAGCGGCATCCTACTCAACTACGCACAGATTAAAGATGCTAAGGATCAGAACGGCAACCCCGTGATCGATAAAGACTCGACTCCGGGCAACGGTTCGAACAATGGTGAAGACGATGCGGCTTCGGCCTCAGTCAATGTTTCACTGACGCCTTACGGCTCAATCGGTGATTTCGTTTTCTTTGATACCAATAATAATGGTGTGCAGGATGACGGTGAGCCTGGAATCAACGGTGTGAAAGTGCAATTGCAGGACGAAAACATGGTTGCCATTGACAGTATGATTACTGCCAACGGTGGAAAGTACCTGTTCGATAGTCTGCCAACCGGAACCTATTTTGTGAAGTTCTTCGCACTAAGCGGACAAACCTTCATCACGCCGAACGTGGGCGGTGACCCTGCCAAGGACAGCAATGCAGGCGAAAGTGGCACACCCGGTAAAACCAATGGCATTACCATTAACACCAGCCTTCCCGTAAACGACATTGGTCGCAACAACCTGACGATTGATGCAGGATTCAATAAAATCATTACGCCTTACGGCTCGATTGGTGACTTCGTATGGCTGGACACGAACAACAACGGTGTTCAGGATGCTAACGAACTAACCGGAGTCGATGGTCTGACGGTTGAGCTGCAAGACTCGGCCATGATCCCGATCAAAACTACCGTCACGAAGAATGGTGGCAAGTACCTGTTCGACTCATTGGCAAGCGGTACTTATTTCGTACGGTTCATCGCCGGACCAAACCAGACACTCGTGCAGCCGAAGCAAGGCAGCGACCCTACCAAGGATAGCGATGCCGGCGCGAGTGGCGTACCTGGCAAGACCAAGGCGATCACTATTGACACTACCAAACCAATCGACGATACGCTCCGCAACAACCCGAATATTGATGCGGGTATAGCTCCACAGTGTCCCACGATTACTTTGACAGTATCACCCGACCAGGAAATCTGCGTGGGTGAGGCAGTGGTGCTGGGTGCGACGTCCAATGTGCAGGTTGTGACGATCAAGTGGTACTACGCCGCTGTTGGCGGGACAGCTTTCGCCACGACCACGAGCGGACTGGATCTGAATCTCAGTCCAACGTCAACAACTACCTATTATTTGCAGGCCATGACGGATCAGGGCTGTATGAGCGACCGCACTCCGATTACCGTAGTTGTGAATGCCAAGCCCGCCACGCCGACCTGCATAAGTAATATCACGAATATCTGCCCAGATTCTACGGTGGATCTGACGGCCATCACTATCTCGCCAATCTCGATTGTAGGTGGTGTGTTCGAATGGCGCGTCGGCCCGTCAACTACCTCAGCGTTGGTGACCGACCCAACCAAAGTGAAAGGCGGCAAGTATTACCTCTTCGAAAAATCTCCTGCCGGATGCTACAGCAATCCTGCGGTTATTGTAGTGAACATTGTTTCTTGTGATTGTCAGTTGGTGTACAACGTAAATGCGGGGGCAGATCAGGAAGTATGCGCCGGATCGTCTGTATCGGTAACTGCCACGCTGACCGGATCGGCCGCAGGCATCACCTGGACGACCACCGGAACGGGAACATTCGCCAGCGCCAACAGCCTGACGACTACTTACACCCCATCGGCCGCTGATATTGCGGATGGCAGCGTGGTACTTTCAGCCACTACTGATGATCCCGACGGCAACGGAACCTGCGTACCTAAAATGGATGCGCTTTCGGTTGTCATCAACCCAATGCCTGCTCCTGCTTTCGGTGTAGCGTGTGACGATACCCTGGTATGTCTGGGCAAGAGCACGAAACTCATCGGCTTCGCACCGGGTGCTACCATCAAGTGGTACCTGGCCGAACAGGGTGGTACGGCCATCGGGTCGACGCCAAGCGGCGGCAAACTGGTAGTGACGCCTTCGGCCACGACTACTTATTACGCCGAGACGGTCAGTGACAAAGGTTGCGTAAGTGCCGAGCGCACTCCGGTGACGGTAGTGGTGAAGCCTTGCTTCTCTGACCTGGCCGTTGTCAAGACAATACTGACTCCCGGCCCTTATACGCCGGGTCAGGAAATCAACTACTCGGTGACGGTACAGAATCTGGGAATCGGAAACGCCAAAAGTGTGACGGTGAAAGATATCTTCCCAAGCTCACTCGCTTACGTTTCATCGGCTCCGGTTGGTGAATACAATAGCGGCTCTGGAATCTGGACAATCGGTGATCTGACGAACGGCTCCAATCGTGTCCTGATCATGACCGCCAAGATCAAGGATTCAGCAGCGGGCAGCATCACCAACACCGCCATTGTCCGCAGCGCGGATAATGACCCTGGCAAAACGACCAATGATACGTCCAGCGTGACCATCAAGGTAGATAATATAGCCGACCTGATGTTGGCCAAAAAGGCATCGAAAGTGAATCCGGTAACGGGTGAGACCATTACCTACACGCTTGAAGTAACAAACGATGGTCCGCAGAAAGCCACGAATGTGGAAGTGACGGATCAGCTCCCCGCCGGACTTGAGTTCGTATCAAGCACGGATTTCTCCAAGACGGGTAACATTCTGAAAGGAATCGTCGCCAGCATCGGTGTGGGTGAAACCAAATCACTGACTTTCGAAGCCAAGGTGACGGGTGCCGGAGCGATCAAAAACGTCGCCCAGATCAGCAAGTCCGATCAGAAAGATCCTGACTCTACCCCGGGCGACGGATACACGAACGGTCAGGATGATGAAGCTTCTGTGACGGTTAACGTCGGTTGCCCGACCATTGAGCCGCCGATCATTGCCTGCGCCGAAACGAATGTGTGCGTTGGTACTTCTATCAAGCTGACCTCGGTCGGTTGTAAGAACGGTACTGTGAAGTGGTCGAACGGTATGACAGGCGCTTCCATTATGGCAACGGTCAACGAAACAACGACCTTCACGGCCGTCTGTGAAGTGGGTGAGTGCCAAAGTGCGCCTTCCAATCCGATCACGATCAAAGTTGCTGCACCTGTTAAGCCAGTATTGGCCAGCAACGTAAGCGAAGTTTGCATCGGTGGAAGCGCTACTCTGACTGCCTCGAATTGCAACGGTGTAGTGGTATGGTCAACAGGTGCTACCGGCTCGCCATTAGTGGTGACGCCTACCGAAACGACGACCTACACGGCTTACTGCAAGAAAAGTGAGTGTGTGAGCGAAAGTGCTTCTATCACGATCAAGATTGGCCAGCCTGGTCCTCCACCGGTTATTACTTGTGGCAAGATGGAAATCTGCCCTGGCGAGAGTGTGACGCTAACGGCTTATGAGTGCGCAGGCACGGTGAAGTGGTCCAATGGTACCACGGGAACCTCCATCACGGTTAGCCCTGCTGCCACCACTACCTATTCTGCCAAGTGCGTAACAGGTACTTGCGAAAGCGAGGAGTCTGAGAAGCACACGATCAAAGTAACTACCCCACAGGCTCCGGTGATTGCATCCAGCAATCTGACGATCTGCCCTGGCGGGACTGCCACGCTGACCGCTACTGGCTGCGATGGTACTGTGAAATGGTCGAATGGCCAGACGGGCAGTTCAATTGTAGTTACGCTGAATGCTACCAAGAGCTTTACGGCAACCTGCAAGACCGACGCCTGCGAAAGCAGCGAGTCGAACATGGTAACTATTAAAGTGGCTGCGCCAACTGCGCCAATCATTGCCAGCGACAAAACAGTAGTCTGCGCGGGTGACAGCGTCACGCTGACCGCTACGGGCTGCACAGCCACTACAACGTGGTCGAATGGTATGGCCGGCGCCAGTATCAAAGTGGCTCCGACAGCGACGACAGTGTACAGCGCAGTCTGTAAGGTGGATGATTGTGCCAGTGATGCGTCTAACAAGGTTACGATCAATGTAAACACGGCGGGTACGCCTCCGGTCATTGCGGCCAGTAAGCCGGACATATGCGCTGGTGAGGAAGTAACGCTTACCGCGACGGGATGCACTGGCGTGGTGAAATGGTCAAACGGCACGGAGGGCGCTTCTATCAAGGTAAACCCGACGACGACGACCAGCTACACGGCGATCTGTAAGATCACAGCTGCGACTTGCGCCAGCGGCCCATCGAATACGGTGACCATCAAGGTGGGCACCCCGGTTGCTCCGGTGCTCACGGCCAGTAAGCTGACCATCTGCCAGGGCGAGGAAGTGACATTGACCGCGACGGGTTGCACGGGTACGGTGAAGTGGGATAACGGTATGACGGGCGCGAGCATTAAAGTGTCGCCGACCGCGGCCACGACCTATGGCGCTACCTGCGATAAGGGAGTTTGTGTAAGTGAGAAAGCGACGATCAAGATCGACGTAACTACAACACCTCCGCCAACCGTGATCTGCTCGACGGATAGCATTTGTAAGGGTGAGAGCGTAACGCTCATTATCCAGGGTTGCGAAGGCACCGCCAAGTGGTCGACAGGCCAGACCGGCGAAGCCATCGTGGTAAGCCCGATGGTTACGACTTCTTACACTGCCTCTTGTGTAGTGAATGGCTGCGAAAGCGCCAGCTCTATTCAGTACAAGATCAACGTGGTTGAGCCAGTGAAACCTGTTCTGACGGCTTCCAAGAACCCGATTGCTCCCGGCGAGTCAACGACCATTACTGCAACTGGGTGCAATGGTTCACTCGAATGGTCGAATGGCAGTGCGGAATCAAGCATTACGGTATCTCCGGCAGTCACAACTACCTACTCGGTCATATGCCTGGTGAAAGAATGCGCCAGCGATACGGCCAAACTCACGATTGAGGTCAAGGATTGTAAAGTTGAGGCACCTGTCATCTCGGCTAGCTCTCCGACGGTCTGCGTGGGCAGCAATGTAACACTGACTGCCACGGGATGTGCCAACACGGTAGTATGGTCGAATGGCCAGACAGGTCCTAGCATCACTGTTGCACTGAGCACGACGACTACCTTCACCGCCACCTGCAAACTGGATGAAGAATGCATGAGCCTTGTTTCCAATGCTGTGACTGTAAGCGTGACCAGACTGGAAGCTCCGACGCTGACCGTAAGCTCAAACCGGATTTGTGCGGGTGACAGCGTCAAACTGACCGCCATCGGTTGCCAGGGTGAAGTAATGTGGTCGAATGGTGCCACGGGTGCCAGCATCTATGTGAAGCCGACCGCCACCACTTCGTACTCGGCAACCTGTAAGCTGGGTACCTGTGAGAGCAGCCCATCGGCTTCGGCTACGATTTCGGTCGGCAAGCCAGGCACGCCGACGATATCGGCCTCAACCAACAGTATCTGCTTCGGCACCCCGGTGACGCTGACCGCCAGCGGATGCAGCGAGGGGTATGTGATCTGGTCGAATGGCCTGGTTGGCAACTCCATTACCATTTCACCAGCCGCCACAACGACCTTCACCGCGCAGTGCTGCACCTCGACATTCTGTAAGAGTGATCCATCGACGCCGGTGACTGTGACGGTGGGACAAAAGGTCGTCAAGCCGTTGACCCAAAACCTGACCAATGTGTGTCCGTTCAACACGGTGGACCTGACGACCGGGGTGACCAGCTCACCGAAGAGCGCAGGAGGCGTGTTTGTCTATCGCACGGGTAGCTCGCCGGAGTCTGCCGCAGTGGCCGACCCAGCCAAAGTGGGTGCCGGAACGTACTACGTATTTGAGAAAGCGACGACCGGCTGCTTCAGTGGCGCTTCGGTAATCATCGTGACGATCACTAATTGCGATAATACGACGCCTTGCGAAACCAACCCTGCCACGGCGGATGCCGGAGCGGACGCCACAATTTGCGCCGCTACTACGTATAAACTGGCCGGATCGATTGGGGGAGCAGCAGCGAGTGGAATGTGGACGACCAGCGGAACGGGTACTTTCGACAACCCCGGTTTGCTAACGGCTACCTACACGCCTTCTTTGGCTGATTTGCAAAGCGGCGAAGTAACGCTGACTTTGACAACAAACGACCCCGATGGCCCGAACGGGAATTGTGTGGCTGCTTCTGACCAAGTGAAGCTTACGCTGGAATCAATCAAGATTCAGCCTGGTATCGCCATCAATGGTGTAGCCAAGACCGACACCATGGCCACTACCCTGAGCATTTGTGCGGGCGACTCGGTGACGATCACCGCCACAGACGTCTTGGATTCCGGAGCCTATACTTATAAGTTGAATGGAGGGGCTGCTTCGGCCAACAATACCTTTGTGGTAAAGTCGAGCGGTACCTACTCTGTGACACTGATGAATGAAGCAGGTTGCTCTTCCATGGCCTCAGCCAGAGTAATCGTGAACGTGACCGCTCCAATGATGACGCCAGTCGTTTCCAACAAGCGGAATACCTGCCCATCCACTACCGTGGATTTGACGACAGCCGTCATGGGACAGCCATCCAATGGAAACAGCTATATCTACCGGATCGGCACTTCGCCAACCTCTGACGTAGTCGCCTCGCCTACCATGGTGGGCGCCGGAACCTACTATGTGTTCGAGAAATCTGCCGAAGGTTGTTTCAGCACTCCTTCGAAAGTGGAAGTAGGCATTATCGACTGCTCTATCGATACGGACTCTACCGATCTTGAAATTATCAAGACAGTGGACAAATTGACCGTAGCCAAAGGCGGCGAAGCGACCTACTCGATCAAGATTAAGAATAATGGGCCGATTGACGCCACCAATATCACGGTAATCGACATCCTGCCCGAAGGCCTGAAGTATATAGCTGGCGCGGGTTACGACATCGATGGCAACGTGATCAAGGGGGTGATTCCCAAGATTGCGGCTAATGACAGCCTGGTGTTCACCTGCCTGGTAGATGTTATCGGTGAGGGCACGATCACCAACGTGGCCCAAATCGCAAATCTGGATCAGAGAGATTATAATTCGGCCAATAATAAGTCAGCAGTTGATCTGATCGCCACGGCTGCACCGTTGGCTCACGAAAACTCCATTGGAGTGGCCAAGCAAGCGGGTGATCCGGTTGTAATCACGCCTGGCGTGTACGATGTACCCTATACGATTATGGTGAAAAACCTCGGTAGCAACGATCTGACCAAGGTGCAGGTAATCGACGACCTTTCGCTGACATTCGGTAATGGTGCCAAGATTGTCGACGGTAGTATCAAAGTGGAAGCGGATTCTGGATTCGTCGTCAACACGGCATATACCGGAGAAGGCGCTAACACCGGGTTGCTGGTTGATTCGTTGAGCACGCTGCCCGTCGGAACGATGCGTGATATTTACCTGACGGTTCGGGTGGATGTAACAGCTGCAACTACCTCGACCTTCAACAACGTGGCCTTGGGATCGGCAATGGGCGCAGAAAACGTCATGGTGGCGGACAGTTCTACGGCCGGCAGCAATCCCGACCCTGACGAAGACATGGACCCGACCAACGACAGCGAAGTGACGCCTATCGTGCTGAACAACATCCCGGGTGAGTCGTTCATCGGAGTAGCGCTTTCGGTAAAAGACACCGTACGTCAGTCCAATGGCACCTACAACATTACGTATCAGGTTGTTGTAAAGAACTTCGGTTCGAGTGTCCTGACAAACGTTCAGATCACCGATTCACTATCGAAAGTATTTAATACGCAAACAGGTGCCACATTCACAAAAGTTGGCACGCCTATTGCAAGCGATATAAGTGAATTGGCAATCAACCAGAGTTTCGACGGCCTCAACGATATGGAGCTGCTCGTCAGCCCGAATAGCCGCCTGAATGCCGGAGCATCCGATACACTGCTCTTCACCATCAACGTGCAAACCGACGGCCGTACTGAACCTTACCTGAACTGGGTGTACGCCTCGGCTAAATCCGGTGAGAAAACAGTGACGGACAAGTCAACCAACGGCGTGCTGGCTGATCTGAACGGTAACGGCGATCCGACCGAAGCTTTGGAGGACCTTGGAACTCCACTCGTAATACCCGGCGGTACCGAACTCTTTATTCCAGAAGGGTTCTCGCCCAACGGAGACGGAATCAACGATGTGTTTGTGATCCGGAATGTACCGGCCGGAAAGCGTGTGACGCTCGAAATTTACAACCGCTGGATGACGCAGGTGTTCAAGGATGACGACTACAAGAACGACTGGACAGGTATCTCCAACAACGGCCTCCGCGTGGGGAACACGGCTCAGGGATTGCCCGATGGAACGTACTTCTACGTAGTGAAGATCGAGGATGGCAAGCAATACGTCAGATACATGACCATAACCAGATAAGATTATGATACGGATCTCTAAAATCAAGCAATGGACCGCCCTGGTACTGCTGACCCTGACGGTCGGCAGTACCGAAGTCCTCGCCCAGCAGGACAAAATGTACTCGCAGTACATGTTCAACATGATGGCGCTCAACCCGGCCTACGCCGGAAGCCGTGATGTGCTGAGTGCTACAGGGCTCTACCGCAACCAGTGGGTCAACGTGGAAGGAGCTCCCAAAACAATGACCTTCACCCTGGATGCTCCCATCAATAAGGAGCGCGTAGGATTGGGACTGCAGCTTTTCAACGATCAGATCGGCCTGCAGAACGAAACGGGCATTTACGCCTCCTACGCCTTCCGGATCAAGGTGGGTGAACGTTCGACCCTGGCGCTGGGTTTGCAGGCAGGAGCCACGAGTTTCCGCTGGAGCCTGAGCGAAGCCGTTTTGGCACCGGGAGGTGGGGGAGCAGACCAGGCTTTTAACCAGAACATATCGAAAATCCTCCCCAACTTCGGAACGGGTGTTTTCATCAGCAACGACAAGAGTTATCTGGGTGTATCGGTACCGCAGCTGATTGCTAATAACCTCAGCGATTATAATGTCGGGGACAACCGGGCCAAGCAGAAGCGCCACGCTTACCTGATGTCGGGTTTCGTCATCGGTCTGGGGAATACTCTGAAATTGAAGCCCTCGCTGCTTGTGAAATATTCCGATGGAGCACCGCTGGGCATGGATGGCAACCTGAATCTCTGGCTGAACGATCGCGTGGCGATCGGTACCTCCTATCGACATAACCAATGGAGTACTTTAAACAACAGCGGCGGTAGCGGCAACGACATCAACAACTACATCAGCGATGCTGTGGTCGGCATGGTTGAGATCCAGATCACTGATCAGTTTCGGATGGGCTACGCTTACGACATGATGCTGAACGGATTGAAGCAGTCCAATATCAGCATCAACTCCGGAAGCCATGAGCTGATGCTACGGTACGAGTTTGGCTACGGAAAGAGTAAAATCCTGACGCCGCGCTACTTCTAACAACACGAGTCAATCGCCCTAGCGGTTGTCAAGCAAGGTATATTCTCCGGGACGACTGTTTGGCAGTCGGCGTGGGATATACCTTTTTTTTGGCAGAATCTTCAAAAGTACCCGTATGAAATTCACATATACGCTACTGATTTTAGGCACGATACTGATCAGCCACACTGCTGTGAGCCAATCAGTGATAAGCATGGCTGACAAGGAGTACAAGTCCATGGCTTACCAGCGGGCGGCTTCACTGTACGAAGAGGCGATGAACGGGAATAATCTGGGTGAGGGCGAGAAACTGGCGGTTAGGTCAAAACTGGCTTACTGCTATCGCCAACTGAAAGATTCCGAAAATGCCGAGCGGGTGCTCCGCGAAATTATCAGCGGCAACGGAGAAGACTTGGCCGGGCCGTATGTGGAGAACTACTTGTATTATGCCGAGGCACTGGCCAGCAACGGCAAGTACAACGAAGCGCAGGAAACCTACGAAAAGTATACAAACCTGACTGCCTCCGATCTGCATGGTCCGGGCTTCGCCAAGCTGTACACCAACGTTGCTTTGCTTACCAAAAATGCGGGCTCCTATAAAGTTGACCGGCTCGACCTCAATACCTCCGATGCTGATTTCAGCCCCATGTACTATAAGGAGGGCATCGTTTTCGTCTCGGGGCGCACCAAGGCAAATGGTATCAGGCGGGTATTCAACTGGGATCAGACACCATTCCTGGATCTGTACTACCTTGATAATCTGAAAAAACTGAAAGGAAAAACCGTGGCATCTTCCCTTGGTGGGTCGAAAGCCGTGGCTTCCAGCGGTATGTCCGGCAGAAAACGAAAAAGTATACTGGGTCGGGATTCCTACACCGCCCTGACTGCCAATGACAGCCGCACGGTTGGTTTTTACGCAGGAAGCGCTTACAACAGCAATCTGGGCTATGAGGAAAGCCCGCGTACCGAGTCGGAGCGGTTTAATAAAGCGATCAATTCAAAGTACCACGAAGGTCCGGTCTCTTTTTTCAAGGAAGGCAACCGCGTTATTTTCACCCGGAACAATTACAATGACGGGAAGTACGGGGAAAGTGAAGAGGGAATTAATAAACTGAAACTTTACTCGGCGGAACTTGTAAAAGGGGAATGGACGAAAATCGAGGAACTACCCTTCAACAGTGATGAGTTTTCCACCGGACATCCGGCCCTCAACCCCGACAATACGGTACTGTACTTCGTCTCCGACCGTCCCGGCGGACTGGGCGGCACCGACATCTATGTCTCCCGACTGGAGGGTGCTATATGGTCGGAGCCGATCAATATGGGCCCCGAGATCAACACGAAGGGAAACGAGATGTTTCCTTTCGTAGATGCGAACGGCAACCTTTACTTCTCCTCGGATGGCCGCCCGGGGCTGGGCGATCTTGATGTTTTCTATGCGCCCATGGAATCCTACGCCAAAGCCAAAAAGAGCATTAATCTGGGTGCTCCAATCAATTCAAATAAAGACGACTTTGGCCTGATTACCGACGCAGAGCGCACACAAGGATATTTTAGCAGCAATCGAAAAGGGGTACCTCTCGACGACGATATCTACCGATTCCGCCGCGAAGGGCCGTTGTATGCCTGCCGCGACCTGACCGTAAACGTGTACGATGATGACTCAAAGACACCGTTGGCCAACGTCCTGGTGCAGATTGAGGACAAGAGCAGCCCTGACAAAATGCGGCAGTTGCAAACGGACAGTCTGGGCAACCTGTTCATCTGTCTGGCTTCGGAGAACGAATTTATCTTCATAGCCTCCGAAACGGGTTACCAGAACAATACCCTGGGCTTCACCACTACCTCTTTCGACGATGAGCGGCCTTCCCTGCTGGAAATACCGCTTAAAAAAGTGGGAGCTGAGAAGCCTTCCAGCGCTGCCGATTTAACTACCAGTGCCAAAGGGTTTGTGTTGGCTCAGAACGGAACCAGGCCGCTTTCCGGGGTGAAGGTTTCGATCAAAGACGATACCGATGGCACAACTCAGGAAATTACGACGGATGATAACGGACAGTATGTGTTCAGGGCCGTACCGGGGCACAACTATTCGATAGATGTAAACGCCAGTGAGTACGGTACTTTTGGCAAGAGGATCGTTGACTATGATCCCGATAGCCCGGCCGACCTCAGTATTCTGATGTTTGCCGAAGGAGAATCAGTCAGGATCGATAACATTTACTATGACCTCAACAAGGCTACGATCCGCTCTGATGCTGCTCATGAGCTGGATAAAGTGGTTGAGATTATGGGCAAGTACCCCAACATGAAAATCGAACTTGGCGCCCATACCGATAGCCGGGCTACGAGCCGTTATAACCGAATTCTGTCCGACAAGCGGGCAAAGGAAGCCAGGAACTACCTGGTGTCAAGGGGCATCGAGAGTAAGCGCATTAGTGCCAAAGGCTATGGCGAGAGCAAACTCGTTAACGAATGTGGTGATGGAAGGGAATGCAGCGAAGCGGAACACCAGAAAAATCGCCGGACCGAAATCCGGATCATGAATTTGCAGTAGTAACATTCATGTGTTTTGAAAAGGCAGGGGAAGTTTTTCTCTTGCCTTTTTTGTGTTTTGCGTAGGTGTTGAGTTGTTTAGGGGTTTAGTCGGGTGCCTGAGTTTCAAAGGAGCATAACCGCAAAGTGAGCGCCGCTATGGGCAGAGACACAGATTGTCACGCCTGGACGTGCCCAAAAAAACTGGAAAGCAAAATCCCGAAAGCGGCTCAAGCGGCGTTTCCTGAGAGTGCGAAATCTTATTCTTTACAATTCTAACTACTCCACCAAAAATGAAAATCAACTTCTGTAAAAATTTCCTGGGTAAAGGAGTAGCCCTATTGCTCACTCTTTCCACAGTTGCCCATGCGCAGCGTGAAGTACTTTACGAGCAGTATATCCAGAACCCGATGGCGATCAACCCGGCCTTCACGGGCATTCGCGAGGACTTCAACATGACTGTGTTGCTGCGACGGCGCTGGTTCACGATCCCCAATTCTCCCATCACGCAGACTTTCGCGATGGACGGAACAATAGCCAACGGAAAAATAGGGCTGGGATTACAAGCCCTGAACGACAGGCTGTCGCCCTACTACACTACGGGCGTGTACGGTTCGGGAGCTTATCACTGGGATGCTTCCGTGTCTTGGCGGATTTCGCTGGGGGTGCAGGGCGGCATCAATGTATTACCGCTATATGATTTCGCCTCGGGTATTTCCACCAATGGTGTGCTGGGTAGTCTGGGAGCCGGGGTGTGGGTGCGCTATGCCGACCAGTTTTATGTAGGGGTTTCCAAACCGGAGCTCCTGTCGCAGAACTTCGGCAGCGGCAGGCAATCGCTTTTAACCTACCGTCAGCCATTATTTGTCACCGCCGGAGCTACTTTCGACGCGGGCGAGAAAATGCAGGTCATACCCAGCCTGCTCATTGTACAGGAAAAAGGACTGCCGCTGCGTGTGGATGTGGGTGCGCGGGCCTGGTACGACGAGAAAATTGGCTTTGGAGGATTTTACCGCATGGCTTCGGTCAACTACATACAGCTTTCAGGGGAAGCGCAGTTGGGCAAAAATGTGCGTCTGGGCTATATCTTCAACTCACGGGCAATCGAAAGTACCATTGTGGGAGTAAACAATAACCCGCTGACCATCCATGAACTTATGCTCAAGTTTATTCCCAATCCCACCAAATTCCACCTCAACTGATTGGCCAAGAATGTCACCTGAATTGGGTTAAAACTTGAAAAAGGTTATTTTTCTACCTTCTTTGGATTACATCGCTTAACTTTGCAAGCCAATTGAAAAAGCACCGATCGCGCATGGATAATTACTCTTATATAGCCAATTCCGAACCCTCTTACATCGAGGAACTTTACAAATCTTACCAACAAGACCCCACTTCGGTTGAAGAAAGTTGGGCCAGATTTTTTGAAGGCTTCGATTTCTCCAAAAAATATCCTCAGAACGGGACCGCTGCTTCAAACGGTGTCGCATCGGCGACTTCCAATGGCGTGGCCTCAAGCAAGTCAGGTGTAGCGAGTGATGTCCGTATTCAGAAGGAAATGGAGGTGGTTCACCTCATTCGGGGCTATCGTTCGCGCGGTCACCTGGTAGCTACCACTAACCCGATTCGGGAACGCAAAAATCGCGGTCCGCTGTTGGAGCTTGCCGATTTTAAGCTGGAAGAATCCGATCTCGACACGGTGTTTGAAGCCGGAACAGAAGTTTTTGGCAAACCAGCTACTTTGCGGGACATCGTGAATGCCCTGAAAAAGATATACACCAGCGATATTGGCTTCGAGTACCTGTACATTCGCGATCGTGAGCAGAAGAACTGGTTGCGGGACAAGATTGAGAAAGAAGCCCTGAATATGGAGTTCTCCATCGAGGAGAAAAAGCATATTCTTTCCAAACTCAATGAAGCGGTCGTTTTCGAAAACTTTCTTCATACCAAGTACATCGGTCAGAAGCGCTTCTCGCTTGAAGGGGGCGAAACAACGATTCCTGCGCTCGACGCCATGATTAATAAGGCCGGAGAGATGGGCGTGAAGGAAGTAATGATCGGCATGGCCCACCGGGGGCGGCTGAACGTGCTGGTCAACACCATGCGCAAAACCTACGAGCAGGTTTTCAACGAGTTCGAAGGAAACCTCCCCGACCAGGTCTGGGGGGATGGGGACGTGAAGTACCATATGGGATTTTCGTCTCAGATCAAGACCCCGAGCGGCCACGAAATGTACCTCAAGCTGGCTCCCAACCCCTCGCACCTCGAAGCGGTGAACCCGGTGGTGGAAGGCTTTATACGCGCCCGCGCTGATGGTATGTATAATAGTGATTACGACCGCGTGCTGCCCGTACTGATCCACGGCGACGCCGCCGTGGCGGGTCAGGGTATCGTGTACGAAGTCACGCAGATGTCGGGACTCGACGGCTATTACACGGGAGGAACGATTCACTTCGTCATCAACAACCAGGTAGGTTTCACGACCGATTTCGAAGATGCCCGTTCCAGCATATACTGTACTGATGTGGCCAAGATCGTGGATGCTCCCGTACTGCACGTAAACGGCGATGATCCCGAGTCGGTGGTATACTGCATGCATCTGGCGGTGGAGTACCGTCAGAAATTTAACAAAGATATTTTCATTGACATGGTGTGCTACCGCCGCCATGGCCATAATGAGTCGGATGAGCCGAAGTTCACGCAGCCCGTCCTGTATAAGCACATTGAAAATCACCAAAATCCCCGTGAAATTTATCAGAAGAAATTGGTAGAGCGCGGTGACGTGGACGCCGAACTCGCCGCCACAATGGACAAGGAGTTCAAGGCTCTGCTGCAGGAACGCCTGGAAATGGTAAAGCAAAAAGTGCTGCCCTATGCCATGCCCAAACTGGAACTTGAATGGCGGAGCCTACGCAAATCCACCCCTGAGGATTTTGAGAAATCGCCCAACACGGGAGTGCCGCTGGAAACGCTGGAAAAAATTGGAAAGGCCATCACGACTATTCCCGAAGGTTTTCAGACGCTCAAGCAGATCGATAAACTACTCAAAGATCGCCACCAGATGATTTTTGAAGACAAGAGTGTCAACTGGGCCACCGCCGAACTCCTGGCTTACGGCTCCGTCGTGGCAGAAGACAAGATCGTGCGTGTCAGTGGTCAGGATGTTCAACGAGGAACTTTCTCGCATCGACATGCCGTCCTGCACGATGCCGAAACCAATGAGGCTTACAATAATCTGAACCACATTCAGGAAAAGCAGGGGCGGTTTATGATTTACAATTCCCTGCTTTCTGAGTACGGCGTGCTGGGCTTTGAGTTTGGCTATGCGATGGCTAACCCTGGCGCTCTGGTGATTTGGGAAGCGCAGTTCGGCGACTTCGTCAATGGTGCGCAGGTGATGATTGACCAGTTCATTTCATCCAGCGAAACCAAGTGGGACCGCTGGACGGGACTTGTAATGCTGCTGCCGCACGGCTACGAAGGTCAGGGTCCGGAGCACTCCAATGCCCGTCCTGAACGTTTCCTTCAGCTGGCTGCAGACAATAACATTATCATTACCAACGTCACCACGCCTGCCAACTTGTTCCATATGATGCGGCGGCAGTTGGCTTTGCCCTTCCGTAAGCCGCTGATCGTGATGTCTCCCAAGTCGATGCTGCGGCATCCGCTCTGCATCTCGCCACTGGACGAACTGGTGAAAGGGCGTTTCCAAGAAACTATTGGAGATGACTACGCAGATCCCAAAAAAGTGAAGAAAGTACTGCTGGTGACAGGTAAGCTCTATTATGAGCTTTTAGAAAAACAGCAGGCCGACAATCGTGACGACGTGGCCATTATACGGATGGAGCAGATGCATCCTTTCCCTAAAAAGCAACTGGATGCTCATATCGCAAAATACAAGAAAGCAAAAGTATATTGGGTGCAGGAGGAGCCTTTCAACATGGGTGGTTGGACGTTCATGCTGCGCATGTACCCCGAGCAACCGCTGGAAGTGATTGCCCGTCGCCCGAGTGCATCGCCTTCTACAGGCTTCGCCAAAATCCACAAACAGGAACAGGAAGAAATCATTCGTAGGGCTTTTCAATAAATAATTTTGAATGTCGGAATGTCGGAATGCCGGAATTGGTGAATAGGACTTTCAGGCAAAGAGTTATTCACTGATTCCAGATTCATTCATTCACAATTGAAAAAAAATGGCAGAATTACAGATAAAAGTACCGCCCGTGGGCGAGTCTATTTCCGAAGTGACTATCGGCACCTGGTTCAAAAACGAAGGGGATGCGGTCAAGATGGACGAAGTGATATGCGGACTGGACTCCGATAAGGCAACTTTCGAACTTACCGCTGAAAGCGACGGAGTGCTGCACATCAAAGCCCAGGAAGGCGACACGCTGGCAATCGGTGACCTCATTGCCGTAATAGACACCAGCGGGGCATCCAATGGCGCTACTTCCAATGACTCGGCACCCAAGGAAGAGCCAAAGCCAGAACCTGAAATGGATACGCCCGTTGCGAAATCAGAAAAAGCGGAAACCGACGGTGCAGCCCAGTCAAAAACTTCGGGCGTGGCGCCGAAGGTCATAGAGATGACCGTCCCGACGGTTGGCGAATCGATCACGGAAGTGACCATTGCCTCATGGAATAAAAAGGATGGTGCCCAGGTAGAACTGGATGAGATCATCTGTGAGCTGGAATCGGACAAAGCAACCTTTGAACTACCCGCCGAGTCGGCTGGAACATTGCGCATTGTGGCTGCCGAAGGCGACACACTTGAAATAGGCGCGGTGATCTGCCGCATTGAGGTGGGAAGTGGTGCTCCTGCGTCTGATGCAAGCGTTGCCAATGCCTCCACTCAACCCGGCGAGGCCGAAGTACCCACGGTTCACCAATCAGAAGCCGAGGAATTCAGCGGTACCTCTGCCCATACATCGCCCGTCGCCGCCAAGATTCTGGCCGAGAAAGGGATTGATCCCAGCGAAGTGAAAGGCTCCGGAGCAGGCGGTCGGATTACGAAAGAAGACGCCCTCAATGCTCAGAAATCGAACGGAAAGGCACCGGCGCCCCAAGCCGCTCCCGCGCCTAAAGCTCCGGCCGCTTCAGCACCGGCGAAATCGCCGCAGGCTGCGTCCGATGATCGCGGGCAACGACGTGAGAAAACCTCGTCGCTCCGCCGCACGATCGCCCGCCGCCTGGTAGCCGTGAAAAACGAAACGGCCATGCTAACTACCTTTAATGAGGTGGACATGAAGCCGATCATGGATTTGCGGTCTCAATACAAGGATAAGTTCAAGGAGAAGCACGAAGTCGGCCTCGGCTTTATGTCCTTCTTCACCAAGGCCATCTGCACCGCTTTGCAGGATTTTCCGGTCGTGAACGCCTATATGGACGGTGATGACGTCGTTTATAATGATTTCTGCGACGTGTCCATCGCCGTATCTTCACCCAGAGGGCTGGTGGTACCCGTAATTCGCAACGCTGAGAAACTGTCGTTTGCGGGTATAGAAAAGGAGATCGTCCGCCTGGCCACCCGTGCCCGCGATGGCAAGCTGGGGATTGATGAAATGACCGGAGGTACTTTCACGATTACCAATGGAGGGATCTTCGGCTCGATGCTCTCGACGCCTATCATCAATGCTCCGCAGTCGGCTATATTAGGCATGCACAACATTGTTGAGCGCCCTGTGGCTTTGAACGGACAAGTAGTGATTCGCCCGATTATGTACGTGGCTCTTTCTTACGACCACCGGCTGATCGATGGTAAGGATTCGGTAAGTTTCCTTGTCAGGGTGAAACAATTGCTGGAAGACCCGGCCCGGATGCTTCTGGAGATGTAAGATTTGCCTCACAGATTGACGAGGTTTACCTGATGAATAATAGAGAGAACCCGGCCATCGTACCGGGTTCTTTTTTTATTTTCGGCATTGTTTTTGTGCGTATTTGCTGTATCCCGTAAAAAAAACAGAATCAAAATGCAACGCAAACTACTCCTCGTATGCTTCATGTTGGCCGCTCTGGTCGGTTGCAAAAAGAGTAATTCTGATGGTGGAGATTCACCTTCTCCGCAGGAAAAAGGCTGTAAAGTCGCCACTGAAACTATTAATGGCAAACCGTATCGCATCTTTGAGTACGATCAGAACATGCGCCTGTTCAGCATTACACAATACGTAACCAGTGCCTCAAATCAGACGGAAAAGCGTTTTACTTTTGAGTATGAATCAGACGGAACAGTAAAAGTAATACGAGAAACCAATCTGTTGCCACCATACGGCAACTTGCAGTATAGTCTCAGCTACTCGGGTGTTGGCCGACTCGATACGGTCAGGAAATACCAGGTACTCAATTCCGGGCCCAAAATCCTGGAAACATATGCGTTGGAGTACAACGATAAAGGATTTATCACCAAATATAAATGGCAGGAAAATTCCCTGCGCTACGAATATGACGATAATGGTAATCTGACCAAGTGGTTTGTCCATATCCCTCAGATTAGCCCCGAAGTCTTGGCCGCCGAGTACGGCAACTTCGATGGTAAGTACAACGTGTACGCCGACACTCGTCCCGCCGAATTGGTGAACCTTGTCACCAGTCAGGGAGTAAGCAAGCAGAATCCGGGTAGTTTCAAATTTTACGAAGCCAGTCTGCGGCCCGTGCAGAACGGACTGGTAAACTACGAATACAATGAAAGTGACTTCCCGACCAAGGCCAGCATATCGCTCTTTTCACCAGATGGCAGTCCCGCCGGAACTCAGGTTCATGCATTCACTTACAACTGCCAATAAGCTTCTCTGAGTGGATCAACTGTCTCCGCTTCCCGCTTTCTGCGGAGCATACGAAAAGCCGTGTTGCTTCAGAGCGTGCAGTACGTTCTGAATGGCCCGCGACTTGATCGTGGGTGATTCTTTCTCGGCTTCGGGGCTCTTGATCCAGAAACTCACCTTCATGCAAAGAGCGTTCGACTTGGTTTCCTCGACGCTCGCCACGGCTTCATGTTGATGGCTTTCGTGCAGTACCCCTTCGGTTTCTTTCAGGGCATTTTCAATGAGCGGGATCGCCTTTTTATAATCCTCCCGGTTGTCCAGATCCACGCTGAATTCCAGCCGCAGAAAATCATCGACCGAGTAGTTGTAAAGTGGGTTGTTCAAAATCCCGGCGTTGGGAACGAAAACATCCTTTCCGTCCAGGGTCTTAATGATTGTTTCGCGCAGTGTCATATCGATGATCCGGCCCTTTACCCCTTGGGTCTCGACGAGGTCACCGATATGAAACGGGCGCTTGAAGGCCAGCAGAATACCCGCCAGAAAATTTTCACCAATGTCTTTAAGCGCAAATCCCAGAATAAAAGCCGAGAGTCCGGCACCCGCCAGGATTTTCGTGACGGCTCCGTCAAATCCGAGGGCACCCAGCGCAACGGAAATGCCTAAAATCAACACAATCCAATAGCCCATGTCGCCCAGAAAACCGGTAAGCAGGCTGTCTTCTGAGTTCCTCAATATCTTGGGCAGCAGCCAGCGGCGCACTTGCCGGGCAATAAACAGAAATAGCAGGAATAGTACGACGGCCAGGGCCAGCCGGGGCAGTAACTTTACAAATCCGAGGTAATAGCTGTGCAGTACTTTCCAGAGGTCAATGGTAAATTGGTTCATTCGTAATGGGATATTCGTATATCAAAACAGCTTCAGGACTCAGCAAAATCCATTCCAGGTGTCTACAGCTTCGGGTTCTGCTTGTGCCGATCCTGATCACGTTCAGTTTTTTTTGCCATATTTTTTTCAAAAGCCTCGGTCAAGTCCACGCCGGTTTGATTGGCCAGACAGATCAACACCCAAAGTACATCGGCCATCTCGTCGCCAAGGTCTTTGCCCAAATCCGATTTTTTGAATGACTGGTCGCCATAAGTGCGGGCCATGATGCGGGCCAATTCACCGACTTCTTCGGTCAGGATAGTCATGTTGGTCAGTTCGGAAAAGTACCGGACACCATATTCTTTAATCCAGGTATCAACCTGGGCCTGAGCTTGTTGGAGAGTCATATTTTTGAAGCAGGAAAAGAGAAGTTTTTAGCCGACAGTTACGCCCTGTTTTTTGAGTCGACGATGATGGTCACGGGGCCGTCGTTGGTGAGATTTACTTTCATGTCGGCCCCGAATTCACCCGTCTGAATGGGTTTACCGAGTTCACTACTCAGGAACTCAATCATTTGTTCGTAGAGAGGAATGGCGATTTCGGGGCGGGCAGCCTCAATAAACGAGGGACGGTTGCCCTTTTTGGTGCTGGCGTGAAGGGTGAATTGGCTGATGAGGAGGATATTCCCATCCACACTTTTCAAGTTAAGGTTCATTTTTCCTTCGGCGTCGCCGAAGATCCGCATCTGCACTATTTTTCTGCCCAGCCATTCCAAATCCTCCGATGAGTCGGAAGCCGTAATACCGAGCAGAACCAGAAAACCGACGCCTATCTGTCCTTTCACAGTACCCTCGATGGTTACTGATGCGCCATTTACGCGTTGAATTACGGCAATCATGGATTCGTACGATTATCTTTCACTATTAAAAAAAAGTCATTATCTAATTCCAGATAGCCGTAGTCATAGACGAAATAGTAAACACTGCCTTTCTGGGTGACGCGCTGGCTGGTCATCAGGTTGAAATCAAAGCCTTTTGCCATGAGGGTACTTCGCGTGGTCTTATTCTTGTCTTCGGGGCAAATCTCTTCCAGGATACGGCGGTTGCGACGCAGTTGGTTATTGGTGTTCCTGACTACGTTGTACTGATCCGAATTCAGTTTGTTGTTATAGGCATTGCGGCACATATCCGAACAGAATTTCTTATCCGCCCGGCCCGAGAAAGGCTGGTCACATTCTAGGCAAGTTTTCATAAATCCCGTTGCTTTTCAATTTCTCTTCGGACAGCTTCAATTAATTCTCTTGTTGGCTCAATTATCGCTGACACTTCTTCTTCTGTAAAATCCCATATATCGCCATAATCACCCTTTTGCCTAGAATCAAATAGGTCGGAGTACACCTTACCCAGCTCGACACTGATTTTATCGGTCTTTATATATTGCAGGAAGAAGCTTGTTTTGACGCCTGTATGGGTTTTTGTCGATAAGCCTGATTGGAAGAGTAGCGCACTTATCGCGTAGTATGCTGCATAGTACAATCGATTTATTGCCGAATTCCATTTAGAGTTTACTACCAGTAGCTGGGCTACCTCAAAAGTTTCCTCTGATTTTTCCAGCCGGTATCTGACGTACTGAAATCTCTCTTCCGGTGTCATAATTCAATTCCTTCTGATTCGACGCTTTCGTAGAATGGCGTGATTCTGTGCTTATTTTCCCAATCATATTTAGAAAAAACAAAAGTCGATATTGCTTGTTCGAGCTCTAATTCCAGGTCGAAAAGTCGGTGCCTAAATTTTTGCTCTACCTTATAATCGACCGCGCTGGGCACCAAAACCAGCACATCCCAATCGGAATCTTCCCTTGCATCACCCCGCGCACGTGAGCCAAATAGAATGACTTCTGCTTGCGGATCCATTTCCAGAACCGCTTCTTTGATGTTTTTGAGAATCATTACTTTCGAGCTCTTAGCAACTGTTTTCATTCTTTGAAATTTAGATTTGCTTCAAAATAATTCTGAAAACTATCGGTTTGCTTTTATTGCATTCGCCGCTACGCCCTCAAACGTCATCTTCACAGGCTTTATCGTACCGTCCTCGTTGAATTCCAGACGATCGATGCAGGTCACGCGGTGGTCGCGGCCTTCGTTGGGGATCGGGCGGCGGTGATACACCATGTACCAGTCGTCGGTGCCGGGCGTATGAATGACCGAATTGTGGCCCGCTCCGGTCGCTACTGCTTTGTCTGATTCCAGAATGGTACCAATGCGGTTGTACGGGCCAGTCGCTTTCTCCGCCGTGGCATAGGCCACTTTGTAGGTATCGTTGGTCCAGCCACCTTCCGACCACATGAGGTAGTAAGTACCGTTGCGCAGGAACATGAACGGCCCTTCTACGTAGCCTTCGGGCGTAATTTCGTGGAATAGCTTGCCGTCGTCCCAGGGCTTGAAGCCGGTGAAATCGTCATTCAGTACACCCAGATTGCAATGGCCCCATCCTCCGTAAAAAATGTAATGGGTGCCGTCGGTGTCTTCAAAAACGAACTGGTCGATGGGTTGTGCGTCGTTGTAAAAATCGTCGATCAGCGGCTTGCCCAGGTAGTCTTTGAATGGCCCGCCGGGTGCATCCGCCACGGCTACCCCGATACCGCCAAAATGGTTGATTGTATTGTTCTCGTCCCAGCCCGGTCGGCTGGGGCGTTGTACATCATTGGCCGCAAAAAAGAGGTAGTACTTCCCGTCCTTTTCAATGGCGGCGGGGGCCCACATGGCTTGCCGCGCCCATTTGATGGCCGCCGTGTCCAGGATATTGGGATGCTTTTGCCAGGTGACCAGGTCTTTGGACGAAAAGGCGTCGAAGTGCAACTGCTTCTCGTATTCAGCGGAGTAGGTAGGGTATATCCAGTACTCATCGCCGAAAACTACCCCTTCGGGATCGGCGTACCAACCTTCGGCTATTGGGTTGCCGGATGTTTGGGTTTCCTTTTTTTCTTCGGATTTAGAGCAACTGGTCAGCAGGAGCCATAATGGTCCGGCAATAAGGAATAAATACTTCATAAAAGGTTAAAAGTGAGATTATAACATTGGATTGAGGGCTTGGGGTTTTCAAAGATAAGTCATTTGCAAACGACTACAAATATTTTTATCCGATTATAAATATTTAAGAACCGTGTAGGATTCTGCCAACCTCCCACCTTTGTCCCATCGGTTCGGGTGAATCGGAATCTTTTCTCACCGCGATATCTGGTCGAGCGGCAATGTCAGCAAAGGCCGGGTTCGCACAAACAAATAAAACTATGAATTCAGTAAAATTGATCGGAAACGTAGGGCGCGATGTGAACGTAATAGAATTCGAGAATGGCAAAAAGGCGACATTCAGCCTGGCCACCAACGAGACCTATACTAACCGCAATCAGGAAGAAGTGACCAATACGGCCTGGCACAACGTGGTGGCCTGGGGCAAAGTGGCGCAGCAGTGCGAGCAGATGCTCAGCAAAGGCAAGTTCATTCAGGTCGAAGGCAAGCTCAACTACCGCGAGTACCAGAACAAGGAAAACCAGGTAGTAAAGATTACGGAAATTGTGGCTTATAAGGTAGAGGAAGGGCCCAAGAAAGCGGCGTGAAAGGAGTTGATAAGTTTATGAGTTCAAAGATTATGAGATGCTGACGTGAAAAGTCACTGCCGGAATAACTTATAAACTCTTGAACTCATAAACTTTGAACTCTATTACAATCCCAACAACACATGCGCCAGGCCAAAGTACACGCCGTAGCCGATCAGATCGTTGGCCGTAGTAATGAATGGGCCGGAGGCGACCGCCGGGTTGATGCCCAGCTTATCTAGTACTATTGGCGTGACAGTACCCATGAACGACGCCAGGAAGACGACGGAAAGTAGCGCCGAAGAAACGACTATGGCCAGTTGTAGTTCATTGCCGATCAGTAGATTAAAGCCAAACACGATCAGGCTGATGATGATGCCGTTGATGAAGGCTACACCAAACATCCGGAGCAGCCGCTCCCACACGCCCGTGTCGAGGCCCGTTCTATCGGCCAGGCTTTGCAGAATAATGGATGAGGTCTGAATGCCGACGTTGCCGCCCGTGGAGCCAATGATCGGGATAAAAGCGGCCATCGCCGGGACGACTTTCAGATCACCCTCGAAAAAGCCGATGAACTTGGCGGCCAAAATACCGCCCATCATGCCCACCAGTAGCCACGGCAAACGAGCCTTGGTTTGTTCCCAGACCGTGTCGTCTTCCTCGACATCGCCCGTAACCCCGGCCATCGCCAGGGCATCCGAACTGGCCTGCTCGGTAATGACGTCCACCACGTCGTCAATGGTGATGCGGCCTAGAAGCCTTCCCTGTACATTCACGACGGGGATCACGTCAAGGTCATAGCGTTGCATGAGTTCGGCGACTTCCTCGGCGGGACGGTAGGTTTCGACGTATATGATGTCTTGATTATAAATGCTCTCGACCTTGGTATTCTTATGCGCCAGCACAATGCGTTTTAGAGATAAAGTACCCAAAAGGCGGTTGTTGTCGTCTACGACGTAAACTGCATACACCTTTTCGACGTCCTCAGCCTGCAGCCGAAGTTCCTCGATGCATTGGTTCATGTTCCAGTTGACGTTGGCTTTCACTAACTCCTTCTGCATGAGACCGCCCGCTACGTCTTCATCGTAGTGAAGCAAATCCAGGATGAACCGCGCCTGCTCGCGGTCTTCGAGCAAGGCGATAACTTCTTCCCGTACTTTGATCGGCTGCTCGTTGAGCAAATCCACCGCGTCGTCGGAATCTACCTCATTGACGTACAAAGCGATTTCGGCAGAAGTGAAGCTTTTCAGGAAATCCCGGCGTTCGTCCGTGTCGAGCGCCGCCAGAATTTCTGCGCCGATTTTGGTGTCAAGCAGGCTGACAAGGTACTTTGCCTGTTCGGAGTCTAACTCATAAAGGATGCCCGTCACATCGGCGGGGTACATATCCTCCATCTCGGCTTTTAGCGTCGCCGAATCCTGGCTATCGATCAGGTCCTCTATGTGATCGAGATATTCTTTGGTGAGTTCGAACGTCATGGGTGGTATGGGGCTTACTTTTCAATCAGAAAGAGCTGCCTGTTCTTGGGCACTTGGCCGGGCTGTGCAAAGGTAGGGTTTTCAGAGGGCAAAAGTTTTTTCGTATTTTGCAGAAACCACTTTCCCCGTACTCAGATTTATCGATGACGCTCTGCTTCGCTACCAACAACGCTAACAAGCTAGCCGAAATACAAGCCCTTCTGGGCGATGATTTCCAACTGAAAACCCTTGCCGACATCGGCTGTCACGAAGAGATTCCGGAAGAACAGCCGACCATCGCCGGCAATTCCCGGCAGAAAGCCGAATTCGTCTGGGAGAAGTTTGGAGTGAATACCTTCGCTGACGATACGGGGCTGGAAATTGCGGCGCTTAACGGTGAGCCGGGTGTGCATTCCGCGCACTACGCCGGGCCACAACGCGATGCCGACGACAATACCCGGCGCGTCTGGGATCGGCTGGCCGAAAGAAAAGTACCCTTACCCGCCGATGCCCGCTTCCTGACGGTCATAACGCTGGTGCTGAATGGGGAATACCACCAGTTCGAAGGAATTGTTCAGGGCACGATTATTGGGGAGAAGCGCGGTACCCACGGCTTCGGCTATGATCCGGTGTTCGTGCCGGAAAATCAATCCCGAACCTTCGCTGAGATGACGATGGCGGAGAAAAGCCGACAAAGCCACCGCGCGCGGGCGTTCGCAAAGTTGGTGGCATTTTTGAAAAAAGATTGATAATGGGGACGCCCGCGCGGTTTGAAATTTCAGGCCGCCCGCCACAAGTCCCCAAACTCATGCACTCTTAAACTCACAAATTTTAATGAAAGTAAATCCTGACGACTTCCGCTACGACGGAAGCAGAGAATTCAAGATCAAAGAACTGGAAACCAAGATTTCTGACATTTATAAAGACAAGGACGATTACAAGGAAATCCTTGCCGACAATGCCGACGAGCTCGATGACCTTCAAAGCATGATGTATGCCCACAACCGTTATGGGTTGCTGGTGATTTTTCAGGCGATGGACGCGGCAGGCAAAGACGGTACTTTGAAACGGGTATTTGCGGGGGTAAACCCCATCGGAGTAAGGGTGCATTCGTTCAAGCGCCCCAGCGAGAATGAACTCCAGCATGACTTCATGTGGCGCACGTCGTTGTTGCTTCCCCAGCGGGGTAGCATCACGGTCTTCAACCGCAGCTACTACGAAGAGGTGTTGGTTGTGAAAGTACATGCCGAGATCGTAACCAATGTGCAGCGGCTTCCCCACGAACTCACGGAAAATATGTACAACCTGTGGGAACAGCGCTACCAGGACATCAAGAACTCGGAAAACTACCTCTATAATAATGGCATTCGGGTCGTCAAGTTTTTTCTGAATGTTTCAAAAAAAGAACAAGCTGAACGTCTTATCGACCGGATCGACGACCCGGAAAAGAACTGGAAGTTCGAGGAAGGTGACGTAAAGGAGCGCGAGTTTTGGGACGACTACCAACAAGCGTACGAAGAAGCCATCAATGCCACCGGTACCGAGACAGCCCCCTGGTACGTCATTCCTGCCGATGACAAGAAAAACATGCGCCTGATTGTTGGCCAAATCATCGCCGAAGAGCTGAAGAAAATGGACATGAAGTACCCTGAATCCGACGAAAAACGCTACGAAGAATTGCAAAGGTTTGTGGAAATCATTAAGGGGCAGAACTAAGGGGGAATGGTTAATGGTCAGACGGTTAAAGATACGCGGATATCCTCTGTGTGAGAGAAAACCCGTAGAACGTCGTTTGACCATTAACCGTTTGACCTTTTAACCCATTTCGACTTTGTCGCCCTACAGCGGAATGTTCCCATGCTTTTTCTTCGGCAGCACGTCCACTTTGTTTTCCAGCATAGCAAAAGCACGAATGAGTTTTTCGCGTGTCTGAGCAGGATAGATAACCTCATCTACGTAGCCGCGCTGGGCAGCGCGGTAGGGGTTTGCAAATTTTTGGGTGTATTCCTCCACTTTTTCCTGCAGTTTCGCTGCCGGGTCATCAGCTTCGGCGATTTCCTTTTTGAAAATAATCTCCGCCGCACCGCTCGCGCCCATTACCGCGATTTCGGCCGTAGGCCAGGCGTAGTTCATGTCAGCGCCAATGTGCTTGGAATTCATCACGTCATAGGCGCCCCCGTAGGCCTTACGGGTAATGACCGTGATGCGCGGCACAGTGGCTTCGCAAAAAGCATAAAGCAGTTTGGCTCCGTTGGTGATGATGGCGTTCCACTCCTGGTCGGTGCCGGGCAGAAAACCGGGGACATCTTCCAGCACCAGTAGCGGGATATTGAAGCTGTCGCAAAACCTTACAAACCGAGCCGCTTTCTGGCTGGCGTTGATATCTAAAACTCCGGCCAGAACGGCGGGTTGATTTGCCACAATGCCGATGCTCCTTCCCGCCAACCTGGCAAAGCCCACCACAATGTTCTCGGCAAAGTACTTGTGGACTTCAAAGAAGCTGCCCGCATCGGCTATTTCCTCGATTACCTCGCGAATGTCGTAGGGCTGATTGGGATTTTCCGGAATGATGTCGTCCAGGACGGGGCGGGTCTCGTCAGTAATTTCATAGGGAAGATGCGGCGCCTCGTCCTCACAATTTTGCGGAATATAGCTAAGCAACTTCTTCAGGTACTCGATGCACTGCACCTCATTGGCTGCCACAAAATGCGTCACGCCCGATTTGGTGGCATGGGTCATGGCACCGCCAAGTTCTTCAGAAGTAACCTCCTCATGGGTGACAGTCTTGACCACGTTTGGCCCCGTCACAAACATATAGCTGGTGTTTTCGACCATCATGATAAAGTCGGTGATCGCCGGAGAGTACACCGCCCCACCTGCGCAAGGGCCCATTACGGCCGAAATCTGGGGGATAACGCCCGAGGCCAGGGTGTTTTTATAAAAAATATCAGCATAGCCCGCCAGCGACACTACGCCCTCCTGAATCCTGGCCCCGCCCGAGTCATTAAGACCTACCACCGGCGCGCCGTTCTTCATGGCCATATCCATGATTTTGATGATTTTTTCGGCGTGGGTTTCGGACAGGGAACCGCCAAAAACGGTGAAATCCTGCGCAAAGACATAGGTCAGCCGCCCAGCTACGGTACCGTAGCCCGTTATCACGCCATCGCCAAGGTAATGTTCTTTGTCGAGGCCAAAATCTTTGGCGCGATGTGTGACAAATTTGCCAATTTCTTCAAACGAACCTTCGTCCATTAGCAACTCGACGCGCTCGCGGGCGGTGAGTTTTCCTTTGCTGTGTTGCGAGTCGATCCGCTTTTCGCCACCACCCAGCAGGGCTTCGGCATTCTTTCTCTCTAAAACTTCGGTTCCTTTCATCGTCGCGGCGGGCGTTTTCATATTCCTTATTTCAATCGTACTTTTACTTTTACAACCTCGAAAACAGTATTACGGGCAATTTACGGAAACGATATAGGATTGCAAGAGCAGGGTCAGGCAAGTGCCGGAGATGCCGAATAATGTTTTGGCTCTTGTCGGGGGTACTTGGCACAACATGCGTTGCCCAGCCGACGGGTGGGCGCACCGGCCTTGGATTCCTGCAAATGCCCGCCGATGCCCGGCAGGCCGCGCTGGGATCGCGTCATTTCACTCTATCTGGTTCGGAGGCTACGCTTTTCATTCAGAATCCCGCCCTACTGGATAGCGCCAAATCTAAAAATCTCGCGCTGTCAATCATGCCTTACCTTGCCGATACGCGGCTGGTGAATGTAGCCTACACCCAAGCGTTCAAAAAAATAAAAGGGGTTTGGGGTGGGGGACTCCAGTACCTTGACTACGGCACACTCACTCAAACCGACGACTTGGGTAATCCCATCGGTGAGTTCCGGGCGTCGGATTACGCCCTGTCGGTAGGTTACGGAAACACCATTCAGAACATCACCATTGGCGGCTCCCTGAAAATGGTAGGCTCGTCGCTTGAAAGCTACCGGCTTTGGGGGCTGGCCCTGGATTGGGGCGCTGTGTTCAAGCATCCCAGGCGCGATCTGACTGCCGGATTTGTGGTCAAAAACCTGGGTGTTCTGCGGCAAAACTATGCGGGCCATGACGCCCCCCCGCTGCCCTTCGACGTGCGGGTGGGCGTGACTTTCAAGCCTGAGTACATGCCGCTTCGTTTTTCGTTGACGGCGCATCACCTCAACGCCTTTGATCAGGTTTATAATGATCCAGCCCTGTTTTTTGATTTTGATAACAACGGCAACCGGGTACCACGGAAAATCCCTGTTCCCGAAAAGCTGCTGCGTCACCTAACGGTAGGCGCGGAGATTTTGATTCACCCGAAATGTAGGCTGATGGTGGGGTATGATCATCTGGTCAGGCAGGAACTACAATTGCAGGAAAGGGTAGGCCTGTCAGGTATTTCGTTTGGCGGATGGTTGAAAATCAAACGTTTTGAATTCAGCTACGGACGCTCGCAACTTCTGACCGGACTAGGGGTAAGTACCTTTGGAATGAATGTCAGTCTGCAAAAATGACGGGATTTTGAGGTGGGTATGGTTGTTTTGAATTGTCTACCCTTTTGCTTGGCCTTTCTTCTGTAAAGACAAGAAATAAATCAAGGAAAGCGAGTATCGCTACTCTCCTTTTGTATCACCTGAATGAAAACCGTTGGCCAGAGGCCGAACGCCGATAGTTAAAAAATGACTGAACACTTAGAGAAACTCACCCCCCGGCAGATTGTGGCCGAACTGGATCAATACATCATCGGGCAGCACGACGCCAAGCGCAACGTGGCCATAGCCCTGCGCAACCGCTGGCGGCGGATGAACAGCCCCGAGGATATGCAGAATGAAATTATTCCCAACAATATATTGATGATTGGCGCGACGGGCGTCGGCAAGACAGAGATTGCCCGGCGGCTGGCCAAGATCGCCGACGCGCCTTTTGTGAAGGTGGAGGCCTCCAAGTTCACCGAAGTAGGGTATGTAGGTCGTGACGTGGAAAGCATGGTGCGCGATCTGGTGGAACAATCCGTTGGGATGGTAAAGGCTCAAAAGAAAGAGGAAGTCAAAATCCGGGCCGAGCAACTGGTTGAGGATGCCATCCTGGACATATTGATTCCGCCGATGCACTCGCCGGGTAACTCAGGTGTGGGGTTCGAAAACGGCAATGCAAATTCCAACGCCATGCCCGACAGCGACCAGGAGCTTAATCAGCGTACGCGGGAGCGTTTCCGGGAGAAAATCCGCAACGGCGAACTGGACGACCGCAAGATTGAAATTGAAGTCCAGCAAAGCGGCGGCCCCAACGTTGGCATGATCGGCGGGGCGATCGACGACGTTTCCATGATGAACATTCAGGAAATGATTGGGAATATGATGCCGAGTAAAGGCAAAAAGCGCAAGGTGACCGTGGCCGAAGCCAAGGTACTTTTGCTGGAAGAAGAAGCCTCCAAGCTGATCGACATGGACGAGGTAAAGTCCGAAGCCATCCAAAAAGCGGAGAATCTGGGTATCATCTTTATCGACGAAATCGACAAGGTAGCTACCAGTCGTTCGGGTGGGGGCGGCGGTCCTGATGTCAGTCGCGAGGGCGTTCAGCGCGATCTGCTGCCGATCGTGGAAGGCAGCGCTGTCAATACCAAGCACGGCATTGTCAATACGGACCACATTCTGTTCATTGCTGCCGGAGCATTCCACGTTGCCAAACCTTCGGATCTCATTCCGGAATTACAGGGTCGTTTTCCGATTCGGGTGGAGTTGCAAAGCCTCACGCAGGATGATTTTTACCAGATCCTGAGGACGCCCAAAAATGCGCTTACCAAGCAGTATGTGGCAATGATGGAAACAGAAGGCGTAGCTTTGGAATTTGAAGAAGATGCCATTCGTGAAATCGCCAAGATTGCCTTCGACGTGAACAGTGAGGTAGAAAACATCGGTGCCCGCCGCCTGCAGACAGTCATGAGTTCGCTTCTCAACGATTTCATGTACGACATCCCCGATGTCATTGGCCCCGATTCCCTGGTGACCGTGACGAAAGAACTGGTAGAAGATAAACTCTCGAAACTGGTGCAGAACCGGGATCTGAGTCAGTTTATTCTTTAATTTGGAATGAATGATAGAATGAGAGAATAGGCGTCAGTCGGCGGAAGCAATATTCTCTCATTCTATTATTAATAATAAAGCCACTCCAACGCTTTTGGAAATTCCTCGCCCCAGCGGGCTTCGGTATGTTTGCCGAAGGGATCGATCTGGAGATTGAGGTGGACGCGGTCATAGCCGTAGCCCTGTTTTTCCAACGTTTCGTAGAGTGATTCGAGGTTCTTGACCATGTTGGCTCCCTCCCGCTCACCCCCGTAAAGGTACATCCGGCTTTCGAAGGGCTCAAAGAAGTGAATGGCGTCGAAATAGATCCGGGGCGAAAGCCAAAGCGAGGGTGAAAAAATCATCAACTTACTGAAAACCAGCGGGTGCATCAATCCGGCGTAAGCTGCCAGTAAGCCGCCCAGCGAACTTCCTCCAATGCCCGTGTTCAGGCGGTCGGGCAGAGTGCGGTACTTCGTATCTATTTCCGGTTTCAATGTCCTGGTAATGAATTTCAGAAATTCCCGGCCCTTTCCTTTCCCGTGACGTTTGGTATCATAGGGTGAAAACTCGTGAATGCGCTCTTTGTCGCCGTGATCAATGGCGATAATGATAACGTCGCCCCGTTCGCGGGACGACAGGACCGCGAGCTTGCGGTCGATGCTCCAGTTGCCGTAGGACGAGCCTTCACCAAACAGATTCTGCGCGTCGGTGAGGTAGAGCGTCGGGTAGTGGCGTTCGGGCTGGTCATAGTAATTGTGTGGCAGAAGTACCTGAATCCGCCGGTTGGTAGCGAGTTGCGGTATATCGTAGGAGTCAGACAACAGCTCGGTAATTGGCATCAGGTCGTCGTTCAGTGATACGCCTTCCTCGCGCCAATGCGGCACGAAGTCCTGCACGACTTCCACTTGTCCGGGTCTGGCCGATCGGTTGATTGGCGCTGTTCCCTCACTGTCTAGTTCGACGTGGTCCCAGCCACCTTTGGTGTATTTGTATTCCAGATTTTCAGGAAGTTCCATGTCGGCGGGGAAGGCATACTCATAGCAGCCAGGCGCGACTTGCTCCATCTGGAACTGGTCGATATTCCCAATCCAATCACAAAAATTGCCCGACACATAGATCGGGCGGTCATCGATAACGGAGGTGGTAAGCTGTAATTTTAATGTTTTAGCGTGTGCTTGTACAGTTGCATTCATACTTTATTTTTTGGTCCTACTACACCAATATTAACTATTTTAATCAAAAAAGAAAAGTCAGAGCGTGCCTTTACGTGTCAGATCGACAAATTGAAAGGCATATTCGTGTCGTTCATCTGCCACGCGTTCAGTGTGGGATTCTACCGTCCAATCATCCTCGTCGGGAATTTTAAAGAAAGTATCGCCATCCACGTTTGCCAGCACGCGCGTCAAATAAATTTTTTCCGCCAGGTTCTTCCCCAGCGCTTCCCGGTAAATCTCCCCGCCTCCGATGACAAAGGCTTCCTCTGATTCCTGCCGGCGGGCGGTTTCTATGGCCAATTCCAGTGAATTCACTACCAAAACCCCCTCGGCTTTGTAGCTAGGCGATCGGGTTATGACGATTGAAGTGCGCCCGGGCAACGGCTTGCCAATGGACTCGTACGTTTTACGCCCCATGATAATCGGGTGGCCAAGCGTCAGTTGCTTGAAACGTTTCAGGTCATCGGGGAGGCGCCAGAGAAGTTGATTTTCTTTGCCGATTACCCCATTTTCGGCAGCGGCCACAATTAAAGATATTTTCATTTTCTTTTGCTCACCTGGTGAGCATTAAAATCCCGGCTTTATCGTCGTTTGCCGGATGCTTTTATTTATTAGGGTAGTTGACCTGGCCGTGCGACCCCGTCGGTTTGAGAAGTTAAAACTTGTAGCCCCGCAGAAGTTCGTCGATTTTCATGCGCCGCTTGCCCTCCAACTGTAATTCCTGCACCGACACCCAGGCATCGGTGGCGAGAAAATGAAGAAAGGTTTTCTGGTCGGTACGGTACGTTCCGGGTTCTGTTGCAGTATCAGGCAATTCATGTTCAACCACTGAAACCTCGAAAAGTTTGCAATTCAAGCCGTTTAGCGTCGTCCAGGCTGCCGGGTAGGGCGAAAGCCCCCGCACAAAGTCCCGGATGCTTTCGGCCGGACGATTCCAGTCGATCTCACAGTTTTCGCGGAATAGCTTGGGCGCCTCTTTCCCCTTATTCATCGGGGGTTGCGGAATCTGCGGGTAGTTTCCTGCCGCGATGGCACGTACTGTGCGCAGGACAAGTTGTGATCCTTTTTCCATCAGTCGTTCGTACAGCGAGCCCGCCGTGTCGTCGGGGGTAATGGGTTCTTTTTCCTGAAAAATAATTTTCCCGGTATCTATTTCTTTCTCGATAAAAAATGTCGTCAGCCCCGTTTCGGATTCGCCGTTCATAATCGCCCAGTTGATCGGGGCCGCGCCCCGGTAGTCGGGCAGCAGGGAGGCGTGCAGATTGAAAGTACCCAGCCCCGGCATATTCCACACCAGTTCAGGGAGCATTCTGAAGGCCACCACCACCTGCAGATCGGCATGAAACGAGCGCAGCGTTTCTAGAAACTCCGGATTTTTTAGTTTCTCCGGTTGTAGTACCGGAATGTTTTGGGTTACGGCATACTGCTTCACGGGCGATTCATTCAATCTCTGACCCCGGCCCGCCGGGCGGTCGGGAGCCGTAATGACCGCCACGACTTCACAGCCATTTTCTACCAGTACTTGCAAGCTGGGAACGGCAAACTCAGGCGTTCCCATGAAAATGATTCTTAGCGATTCAGGCATTTCTAAAATGAACAATTAATAATGAAAAACGGACAATGCCAACCTGATAGTTGCATTGAATTTTTTAAATGGCTTGGAACAAAATGACAACTACCGCCTCAACTCCTGAACTGAGAGATAATCTTCTCGGCTTAGTGCTTTTCCCGACTCATTCGCTGCGCAATTGAGCTGACGATGAGTAGTTGAGAGGCATGGTATAACAAAATGGGCAGTAGCAAAATACCCGCGCTGGGAAGACCCGCGAAAAGTACTTTCGACATGACAGCCCCCTGCACCAGCGATTTTTTGGAACCACAGAACGAAGCCGTGATATGCTCTTCCCGGCTAAACCTGAACAGCTTGCCAACAAAGGTTGTGATGCCGTAAATAAGAAAAAACAGCACCACCATGCCTGTCCAGAGTAGCAGAAGCTCCTGCCAGCCCAATAGCGAAAATACCCCGCTGTCAAACGATTCGCAAAAGCTGGTGTAGACGATGAGCAGTATCACGCCTTTGTCGAAATTTCCCAGTTGCTTACGGTACTTCTCGGCGAATGCCCCCCAAAACCGATGCAGGAGCATTCCCGCTACTACGGGCACCAAAACCTGTACGACCAGTTTCAGAACTACGTCCTCCATGTCGA
The DNA here is from genome assembly GCF_014651615.1 of Persicitalea jodogahamensis. Classification (GTDB taxonomy): domain Bacteria; phylum Bacteroidota; class Bacteroidia; order Cytophagales; family Spirosomataceae; genus Persicitalea; species Persicitalea jodogahamensis. The sequence goes on from NZ_BMXF01000002.1 coordinate 881,708, forward strand.
AACTGGCCGAGGTGGTATTCATGAGAAGCCCCATCCACAGTGGCGTAATGAATACACCGAGCAGGCTGGACAGGCTGGCGTTGAAAATGGCGGCAGGAATGTTTCCCCCGGCCAATGATACCATTACCACGGCCGACGATACCGTTCCAGGCAGCGCTGCCAGGAAGAAAATGCCCAGCCAGAGGGTTTGCAGATCAGGATTTTGAAATAAAGGCTTGATGGCCAATATTATCAACGGAAAAAGCAGGAACGTTGTGGTATGAATCAGCAAGTGCAGGCGAGGATTGCTGAGGCCGGTGCGCAATTGACCCAGATTGAGTTTCAATCCGTAAAAGAAAAAAATGACGGACACCCCGTAGCCGGCTATGGTGCCCAATGGCACCGGGGATGAAGCGGTACCCGGAAACGGCCAAAGCCACGCCAGAAAAACTACCGTGATCAGCGCCAGAATGAAACCATCCAGACCCGCTCTCTGGGCTGCTGACCAAAATGTTTTGGTAGTTGAAGGCGATGGTTGCGACACGTTGGCAGATGAAGGTTGGAAGAAAGCAAAGCAAGCAAAATTATGACCGGAAAAGAAATTCTCTCCCTTACGAACGCCCAAATTTGCCTTTATTTGCCCTTCAAAACTCCCGGATGTCAATTCACCCGCCGCAGGAAATGTCATTAAGTACCCTCTACCACGCTTTCTTCTTATGGCTTGACCGCCGACTCGACGGACCCAACTGGTTGTGGAAACTGACCCTCGCAAGTGTGGCTGTTTCGGTGTTTCTGGCGTTTCCGGCTTACTCGCTGCTTTATGGCCACCTGAATGATACCCTCACGATCGACGCCTGGGATTTCATAGAAATCCAGGCCCAGGATCTCCTGCATCCGACCAAATTAGACTATTACATCCGGCGCGAGAACATGATCTTCCGCTGGTTTCTTCCCGCCCTATCCTGGCTGACGGGCCATAATATCGTGCTTATTATTATCATTCAGGCGGTATTGGGCATAGGCTTCATCTACCTTTCGGCCAGCCTGTATTTCAGTTTTTCAAAAGACAAAATCCAGACGGCCCTATTTACCCTCGCGATCGCCAATCTGCTGGTGGGGTCGTTTGGCTTCGTAGATGTCATTGGCTACGGCGATGGCTTCGCGTGTTTTTTTCTGATGGTTTGTCTTGTCACCCGGCAGCCAGTCCTGTTTTCGCTTAGCCTACTGTTGTCTTTTCTGGTAGACGAGCGGTCGTTGATGGCCGCAGGGTTCGTATGCCTGTGGTGGATTGCCAAAGAATATATGGCGCAGGACGACACCAAGCGCGATGGAATCGGTAAGTTTTTCAGGGCCACTTTGAAAAGTCCGGCCTGGCTGGTGGTAGTTTGCTGGGCGGTCTATCTGGCCGGACGCACCTATGTCCGTCTCCGGTACTTCCCCGACCACACTTACTCCTCGATGGGAACGCCCGTGCTGTTTGCCGATGCCCACCGTTTCGGCTTGGGGAGCAGCCTTTGGACGGCCTTCGAGGGAATGTGGATACTCATCGGTGCGGCTTTCCTGCTACTCTGGTACTGTGGCCGCCGCTTTTTGTTGCTGGCCCTCATTATCGGGATGCTGGTTCTTATCACGTCCGTGGTTTTCGTTCACGATATCGACCGCGCTATGTCCTATGCTTTCCCGATTTTCTTTATTTCCGGGTTGATACTGGTCAAAACAGTCCCTATTAGCGAACAACGCTTGCTTCTGTTTTTTGTAGCGCTCATTTGCGTGATTCACCCCCTTCTTTACACGATGGGCTACGACAAAATCATCTGGGTGGAGCCTTTTCCCATGCGGATAGCGATGCTCGTCGACCGGCTTATGGGCTGGGGATATTTTGATGATCCGCTGCATTTAGAATGACGTACTAAAAATCGTTAAATTTGCCATCTTTTTTAGTTCAGCGTTCCGGGTATGCAGGTCCACGGGCCTTTGCTCTGAATGGTGAACTTTGAACCGCCAGGTGGCTTTGTTTGAAACAATAATGAAATATCAGGAATACAAAAACCTCAGTTACCCACAGATTGCCGACGAAGTACTCGACTTCTGGAAGGAAAACAAAACCTTTGAGGCTTCGGTCGCTATCCGTGAGGGGCAACCCACCTTTACTTTCTACGAAGGGCCGCCTTCGGCCAACGGCGCACCGGGCATCCACCACGTGATGGCCCGGACGATCAAGGATATTTTCTGCCGGTACAAAACCCTGCGCGGTTTTCAGGTAAAGCGCAAAGGCGGCTGGGACACGCACGGTCTTCCCATCGAGTTGCAGGTGGAGAAAGAACTGGGCATCACGAAGGAAGATATCGGTACCAAAATCAGCATCGAGGAGTACAATGCCAAATGCCGCGAAACGGTGATGCGTTTCACCAGCCAATGGAACGACCTGACCGAGAAAATGGGGTACTGGGTGGACCTGGAAGATCCCTACGTCACCTACGAGAATAACTACATCGAGAGCCTGTGGAATCTGCTCAAAAAATTATACGACAAGGGACTGCTCTATAAGGGCTACACGATCCAACCGTATAGCCCGGCCGCGGGAACGGGGCTTTCGTCGCACGAGCTGAACATGCCCGGTACCTACAAAGAACTGAAAGACACCACGATCGTCGCGATGTTCAAAGTCAAGGCCGCCGATACCCATTCCGTTTTCAAAGATTTCAGTCAGGAAGATGTTCGCATCCTGGCTTGGACAACTACCCCCTGGACTTTGCCCGCCAACTCGGCCCTGACCGTCGGTGCGAACATCGACTATGTTCTGGTAAAAACCTTTAACCCGTACACCTACGATCCGGTGAGTGTAGTGCTGGCGAAAGATTTGGTGAGCCAGTTTTTCTCAGAAAAGGGCAGGGACGGTGATTTTGAAGGCTACGGTGAAAGCGACAAAAAAATATTGCCTTGGCAGGTACTTGCGGAGTTCAAAGGTAAAGATCTGGAAGGCATCGAGTACGAGCAACTGCTGCCTTATGTCCAACCCAAGACCCCTGCATTCCGAGTGATTTTGGGTGATTTTGTTACGACCGAAGACGGCACGGGCGTGGTACATACTTCGCCGACTTTTGGTGCGGACGACTTCCGCGTGGCGCAGGCCAACGGCATTCCACCGATTATGGTGCAGGACGAAAACGGCAAGGATGTACCCATCGTGGACCGTCAGGGCCGTTTTGTGCAGGAGATCGGGGAGTTTGGCGGGCGCTACGTGAAGCCGGAGTACTATTCCGATGAAGAACAGGCCGATCCTGATTTCAAACCAACGGACGTGCTGATCGCCATAAAGTTAAAGGAAGAAGGCAAGGCGTTCAAGGTCGAAAAATACGAACACCCCTACCCGCACTGCTGGCGTACCGACAAGCCCGTGCTGTACTACCCGCTCGACAGCTGGTTTATCCGCACTACGGCCATGAAGGAAAAGCTGGTGGCCCTGAACAAAACCATCAACTGGCAACCCGAAAGTACCGGAACCGGGCGCTTTGGCAACTGGCTGGAAAATCTGGTGGACTGGAACCTGTCGCGCTCCCGGTACTGGGGCACGCCGCTGCCAATCTGGCGCAGCGAGCAGGGTGAGGAAGTTTGTATCGGTTCGGTCGAGGAATTGGTAAACCTTTGTCAGGTTGCCAATGGGAAAATGCGCGAATGGACACTGGAAGGAAAAACGGGCTACGAGGATTATATCCAGAAAAACGACGCCTTCCTGCAAGCCAGTCTTGAACAAAAGCTTGATTTGCATCGCCCGTTTGTGGACGAGGTTTTTCTGATTTCGGAGTCAGGGCAACTCATGCAGCGCGAAGCCGACCTCATCGATGTGTGGTTCGACTCGGGCGCAATGCCCTACGCGCAATGGCACTATCCCTTCGAGAATCACGAGATTTTCAATGAGAGCTTTCCCGCCGATTTTATCAGCGAAGGTGTGGACCAAACCCGCGGCTGGTTCTTCACGCTGCACGCCATCGCCGGCATGCTGTTCGACTCGGTGGCCTTTAAGAACGTCGTTTCGACGGGACTGGTTTTGGATAAAAACGGCAACAAGATGTCCAAACGCCTGGGCAATGCCGTGAATCCTTTCGAAACCCTGGCTACTTACGGACCGGACGCCACGCGCTGGTACCTGATTACCAACGCCGAGCCCTGGGATAATCTCAAATTCAACATCGACGGTATCGGGGAAGTCCAACGTAAATTCTTTGGTACTTTATCGAATACCTACAACTTCTTTGCGCTGTACGCCAATCTAGATGGCTATCAGATCAATCAGTTTGACCGGATCCCCCACGAAAAACTACCGGAACTGGATCGTTGGATTTTGTCCAAACTGAATACGCTGGTGAAGGAAGTCGGCGAACAATTTGAAAACTACAACCCCACGAAGGCCGGGCGATTGGTGCAGGATTTTGTCTGTGACCAGTTGTCCAACTGGTACGTACGGTTGTCGCGACGGCGCTTCTGGACGGGTAGCACGGGCAGTGGTCAACTCACGCCCGACAAACAAGCCGCCTACGAAACCTTGCAGCATTGTCTGTCGGCAGTGGCGCAGTTGATGTCGCCCATTGCACCATTCTTCGGCGACTGGCTTTATAAGAATCTGACAGATGCTACGCGGCAGGAATCGGTCGCTGGCAATACGCCCTTCCAACACGAATCGGTTCATCTCACCAACTGGCACCCCGTGGAATACGACTGGATCGACCTCGATCTGGAAGAGTCCATGCAGCTGGCGCAGGATATCAGTTCGCTGGTGCACTCATTACGCAAGGGCCACAAAATCAAGGTGCGGCAGCCGTTGTCCAAAATCCTTATTCCGGTGCTGAGTGAAAAAACGCGCCGCCAAATCGAAAATGTCGCACCGATTATCTTGTCAGAAGTCAATATCAAAACTGTCGAGTTCGTAAGCGACGACAGCGGGATTTTGAAAAAGAAGATCAAGCCCAACTTCAAAGCTCTGGGACCAAAATTCGGTCCGCGTATGAAGGAAGTAGCGGCCGCTATCTCAAAAATGAGCGAGGAAGACATCAAGGTACTTGAGCGAGACAATGAATTCCCGCTGGCGCTCGCAAGTTCTGACGCGCCGACTTTCATTACGCTGCACGAAGTGGAAATCACCGCTGAAGACGTACCCGGCTGGCTCGTGGCCAGCGAAGACGGCCTGACCGTGGCCCTGGACGTCACCGTTACCGAAGATCTGCGCAAAGAAGGCATCGCCCGCGACTTCGTCAACCGCATCCAGAATCTGCGCAAAGACAGTGGCTTCGACGTAACGGATAAGATTCAAATTACCCTGCAAAACGATGATGCTACGCTCACCGAGGCTGTTGCGTCTCAGCGCGAGTACATCTGTCAGGAAGTACAGGCCGTAGGCCTGGAACTGGTACCCGACCTGAACGGCGCGGCGACGGAGATCGAGATGGATGAGTTTTTGCTGAAGGTGAAAGTGGAGGTAGTATAGGGCTTCCGGCAATCGGCTCTGCTTTTTACGAAAAGAGAGACTATGCAAAATGCATAGTCCCTCTTTTAATTTGCCGATAGCCGATAGCCGATAGCCGATAGCCGATAGCCGATAGCCGATAGCCAGATTACCACTTCATTACCTTCGCCTCCTGCAACCAGGTCAGCGGATTCTCGGGCTGGGGAAGATAAGCACTATCCAGCCGCAGAAACATCATGTGAACGTGCGTCGGGGAGCGTTCTTTATAAGCATTGAGGCCCGTACGGCCTATTTCACCCAGCTTTTGACCCGCTTTGACTAGTTGTCCCGGCAGTACATTCACCTGATTGTTATGGGCGTAATAAAAAAGTCCGTTCAGGCAGGGATCATACACCCAGATGTACTTGCCACCGCGCAGTTCGCTGCCCGGCTGCCAGGTCGTGTCGGTGGCCAGTACGACTCCTCCGCTGAACGAAAGCAAATCCACTGGCTGGCAAAGACGGTCGTCGAGGTTATCCTGATTGCCATCCCGGATGAAAAGGTCATGAGCGGGGTGGCTGCCCTGCACGTCCATGTCAAAAAGGTTAAAATTCTTGGCGCGATAGCCGCGTCCTCTCCCGCCGATCGAGTACTTGGGCAGGTAGCCACGCACCGGGTACACGAAACCTGCGCCACCTGAGCCCCGGCAGGAATCTAGTTCGGTCATCGTCTGCCGTATATTCATCATCACTATCTGAAATGCCCGCGAGGCCGAGTCGGGGCTGATGTTGCACTCGCGTATATCTACCTGAAGCCGATCGAACTGCTGGCAGAAGCCAACCAGCTGCTCCGAAGGTGTCGGCTTCGGTTCTTTAACATTCCATCCCATCAAGGCCATGATGACCGAAAGGGCCAGCAAGCTATTTAGTGTCTTCTTCCAAATCATAGATTCTCTCTTCCCGATCTTGTCATATAATTAAATGGATGCGGCATTGTATCAAAGTCGATCTGCAAAAAATGTGCCTCGTACCTGTTGACCCGAAAGGCATTGTGCGGTGGATTTTGTCGATTATAATTTCCCGATTCTTTGATTTGCGGTTTTTACCAAATATAGGAAATTTTCCTCAAAATGCTTTTCAAGCCATATTTCCTTTAATTTGTGTCTTTCAACATTCATTTAAATACCGAGATAGCGATGGAATACCGAAGATTTGGCCGTACTGACTGGAAAGTGAGCGAGATAGGCTACGGCATGTGGGGGCTGGCGGGCTGGACGGGCTCCGATATTGAAGAAGTGAATGCTTCCCTTGACCTCGCCGTGGAGCTGGGCTGTAATTTTTTCGACACCGCCTGGGGGTATGCCGAGGGCAAAAGCGAACAGATTCTGGGCGAGTTGATCAAGCGCAATCCTGACAAAAAACTATACGCCGCCACCAAGATTCCACCCAAAAACCGGACCTGGCCCTCGCGGGCGGAGTTCTCGCTGGACGAGGTATTTCCCACCGACTACATCGTAGAATATACCGAAAAGAGCCTGGCCAATCTGGGTGTCGAAACCATCGACCTCATGCAGTTTCACGTCTGGGAAGACCACTGGGCCGGGCGCGACGAGTGGAAAGAGGCAATTCAGAAACTCACGCAGGAGGGCAAGGTGAAAGCCTGGGGCATCAGTGTCAACCGCTGGGAGCCAGACAACTCACTGGAAACGATCAAAACCGGACTCATCGATGCCGTGCAGGTGATCTACAATATCTTTGACCAGAATCCCGAAGATCATCTCTTCCCGCTCTGTAAGAAGCATGATGTCGGCATCATCGCCCGCGTGCCTTTCGACGAAGGAACGCTGACGGGTACTTTTACCAAAGAAACTACCTTCCCCGAAAACGACTGGCGCTCGACCTACTTCGTCCCCGAAAACCTGAACAGCAGCGTAGAACACGCCGACGCGCTTAAGCCGCTCATCCCTGATGGTATGACCATGCCCGAAATGGCCTTGCGTTTCATCCTGGCCAACGACAATGTAGCCACCACGATCCCGGGTATGAGAAAACTACCACACGTCAAAGCAAACACGGCAGCCAGCGACGGGAAAACGCTGTCGAAAGATTTGTTAGATAAACTAAAACAGCACCGCTGGGACCGCGAGCCCACCGAATGGTCGCAGTAAAGAAAATGTGGTGCGGTCGGACCGGCAGCCGGTGCGCCAGTCCGGCCGTACTGCAATATGGGGTTTGCCATTCATCCCGATAATCTTCCGTTCGGGCCTTTTGATGCAACGTCAACCTCATGGCTTCCCTCTTTTGGGTAAATCATTCATAACAACCCAAAACTTCAATAGCCATGAAGAACGTAAAGAAAATGCTTGCCGTTGCCCTGTGCAGCCTGATGATGTTCCCTGCAGTCGCCTCAGACAACAACGTCGACAACCAGCAGAGAAAGCCCCATACCTTCGAGGTGGGAATGTACCGGGTGAAGGATTCGTTGAAGATGCGCCTGCTGCTGGAAAAGAAAGCGGGCGAAAAAGTGATGGTTCGTCTGCTCAATCCGCAGGGGCAGGTACTTCACGAGGAGGTCGTTGGTAAGCGGCAAGAGAAATATGGCCGCAACTTCGACTTCTCGCAGATTAAAGATGGGCGCTACACCATCGAAATCACCAATCGCGACGAAGTGGTCAAACGGTCGGTCAATCTGACAACGACCGACCTGGTTGAGACCCCCGCCCGGACGCTGGTTGCCCTCAACTAGGCCGGCCGTCCCCATCCGGCTTCCGCCCGGAATTTATCCTGAAATTTTGTTGCCACATCCTTCTCACCTTTTTCACCTTCCGGTGGAGGAGGTGAGAAGGGCATTTCGATCGTTGAGCTCAACTCACCCACTACTCCTAAACCCCTACCTCATGAAAAATATACTGATTCTCGGATTCACTACCCTATTCCTGTTTGCTACGGAGGCCGAAGCCCAGACGACAAACCGGAAAGATTTTCATAACCTGAAAGAACTACCTAACACGACCTTGCGTAAACTACTGCGTAAGTCAAAGCCCGGTGCCATCCACCCCGACAAAAGTCCCGGCCCTACCTTTGAAGTAGGTATGTATCGGATTCAAAAGTCGCTGAAGATGCGGTTGCTGCTGGAAAAGAAGCCAGGCAAAACGGTATCTGTCCGGCTGCTGGACCAGCAGGGGCATGTACTTCACGATGAAGTCGTTGGCAGGCAAATGCATAAATATGGCCGCAGCTTCGATTTTTCCCAAATGGAAGACGGCCGCTATACCCTTGAAATATCCGATGGAAAAGAGTTGATACAGAAGGATATCAAGCTCAATAGTGCCGAAGTGAAGGAAACGCCCAAGCGGACGCTGGTAGCGGAAAATCTGGAAGTGGCTGGAGATCCTGAAATTCGGCGGCAGTAGATTTTGCATTTCACCCAATGCCTGTCTGTAAAGGTTTTTCAGCAGACAGGGTCAGCACCGATCATGGGAAGGACGGTACCTGTGACCATCTGGTTTTTGGACTGATTTCTCTTTTACCTCACCCCGTTGCTGTTCAGAGTTCCAAACAGGTTGATCAGGCAAGTACTCAGGATAAAACAGCAGATGATTATTGATGCATTGATCAGCGCCCGTACAACCCATTTTTTTTCGCTGAAATCATGATTCAGGAGCCGGGTGATCAAAACTCCGGCTCCCATCAATATAAACCAGATTGTGAAAAGAAAAGAGGTACTTCCCCGAACCAGCAGCGTCACCAGATCGTGTAGCAAGCCACAAAAACAGAAGGTGATCAGCAATGATACTGATTTTAAGAAGTAGCGCCTGCTGGGTTTGAATACCTTCTGCCCGAGATAATAGCCAAATATCGGATTCCAGTAATTCCAGAAGGTTGAGAAATTTTTAGCCCCCAGAGAACGGGATAAATTGTTTCTCAGAGAATGGGAACTACCCATTGGTACTCCATTTCTTTTCCTTACATACTCAGCTAAGGTCACGAATCCGTGTAGGGTGAATGACTCGACTTACCGACAAAGTACCTGCTCCTGTACTCAGATGCCTCTATCGTAGATTGCTCCTGTCGAATATTTTTTTAATTCAAATAGTGCCTTATTTGAGGATGGTCGCTTCCAGCTTCTCCTCTACGACTTTGCCATCTTTCATTGAAACAAAATAAGCGTTATCCGTTTCACTCACCGACACGACTTTGAAAACTTTGCCATTTTTGAAGATAATGCCGGCCTTGTCGTCAATGGCGTAACCCGGCTTGAAGATTCCGTTTTCGATATTTTTGAAGTACAGCGGACGGCGGTACTCTTCGCTATGGTAATGCGGACAATGGCTGAAAGGAAGAAAGCCAAGTCCTTCCACCACGCTCAACTCCGAGGGGCGCGAGTCCGTGGTACCATTGTCAAACCAGCAGAGCGACCCGGCGCTGCCTCCGGCCAGCACGATGCCTTTTTTAAGGGCTTTTTTAAGTACCTGGTCGATGCCCTGCGCCTTCCAGATGGCGATCATGTTGAGCGTATTTCCGCCGCCCACCACAATGGCGTCCACATTGAGCAGTACTTCTTCGAAGGATTTTTTCTGGTTGTAAGAGCTAATCCACACTTTCTGCACGGAGGGCTCTACCGGCAGGTCATGCACCAGCTCGTACCAGCGGATAATGCCCTGTTCGCTATCACCGGAAGCCGTGGGCAGAAAGCAAATCTTGGGCCGCTCTTTCCCGGTCAGGGCAATGATCTCCTTAATGAACTGCTTGGAAGGGCCACCGCCGCTGGGAAAAATGTACTGATCCTGGGCGGCCGCACTACTGGCCGCGAACGTGATGGCAAGACAAAAGAGAATTAGTAGCTTCATTAGTTCTGTATGGGAAGTTTGGAAAGATTACGGTTTGGCCGAACTGGCTTCCTCGAAAAGACGCATCGCCATCAGCCCGTTCCCCACGGCTCCGCCCGCACGGAGTGCCGCCGCAATGAACACAGTTTCGGCAATCTCTTCGCGGGTGGCTCCGGCCTTGACGGCATTTTCGATGTGCGATTCGATGCAGTATGCGCATTGGGTGGTCAGAGCCACGGCCACCGACATCAGCTCCCGGTACTTAACAGGAATGACGCCATCGGCTCGTTCGGCTGTATGTTTCAGATTCATGAACGCTGCCGATTCCTGAGGAGCAGCATTGAGCAGGGTATTGACGTACGCGCGATCTTTGGGCGTTTGGTATTCTTGGGTCATAGGGATTTTAGGAATGGCGAACAAAAAGGGCAATAGAAATTGATCCGTCACTTTTACCAATGTGCAGACAAGGTATAAAAAAAAGAAATCTCTTATCCCGGCAAAGTGCATTTGGCCGTCGGCTTCCCGGATACAGGTATAGATTTGTGTTGTTCCCGGCTGGTTGTTGTGTTTATTTGCGTCAAAACGTACATTTCTATGCAGGTGCCTGATTCGGTTTACGCGCTCCGAAAAGAACTCCATAAGTACCCCGAACTTTCCGGAGCCGAACACGCTACCGCTGAGCGCATCAGCTCGTTTATCAACGCCCATCATCCCACTGAACTCATTAGTGGATTGGGTGGTCATGGGGTGGCTGCGGTGTATCGGTTTTCTGACGATGGCCCTACGATCGTCATCCGGTGTGAGCTGGATGCGTTGCCGATTGCCGAAGCAAACGGTTTTTCCTATCGGTCAGAGCACCCCGGGGTTTCGCACAAGTGCGGGCACGATGGACATATGGCCATCGTGGCGGGGCTGATTTTCTGGTTGAAGGAGCAATCTTTTCAGCGGGGCGAAGTGGTCCTGTTGTTCCAGCCTTCGGAGGAAAACGGGCAAGGTGCGCAGGCCGTTTTGCAGGACGAGCGGTTCCGGCGGTTGCAGCCGGACTATATATTCGCTCTGCATAACCTGCCGGGCGAAGCCATGCATTCTATCGTGCTAACGGAGCAGGTATTTACGGCTACGGTGCAAAGCGTAGTGATCCGGCTCAACGGCAGGCAGGCCCACGCCTCCGAACCGGAGAACGGAATCAATCCAGCCCTGGCCGTGGCTGAACTTGTCCAGGCGTTTGATTGCTTGAACCACCCAAACTCTACCGATCCGGACTTTGCCCTGCTTACGCCCGTGTGCATCGAGCTGGGCGAACGAGCCTACGGAATATCGGCCGGGGCAGGGGCGCTACACTACACAATGCGTACCTGGAACGAAGTGATCATGAAACGGTTGAAAGACCAGGTACTTTCCCTCACCGCCGATGCCTGCCGACGGCACCGGCTGGAATATACGACCGACTGGTTTGATTATTTTCCAGCGACGGTCAACGATCCAGAATGCAGTCAGCTGATCCGGAATGTGGCCGCCGTCCGGGGACTTCCCGTGGTGACAAGGCCCACGCCCTTAAAATTCGGCGAAGACTTTGGCTGGTTCGCCGCCCACTACAAATCCGCCCTCTTTGGCCTCGGCGCCGGGAAGACCACCCCGGCCCTGCATCACGATGATTATGATTTTCCGGAAGTACTGATAGAAACGGGCATCAGGATGTTTACCGGGATCATAGGCCAAATACTGCACTGAATGTCATTGTGTGAATAATCAGGGCTTCCTGACAAAATCAAAGCGGGATGGGCCCTGCGAGAAATGAAATGCCTTTTGGCCGTCCTTTTCAAAGAAATTCATTTCGATTTTTGCGACTTCAAATCCAAAATCCGTATCCGAATATGCGGTGAGAGGGAAAGCTCCCTGCCCGGTGGCTTGCCCGAATAGTTTGCCGTCCTGAACAAACACTTTGATTTCCAGCGGGAAATCTGGCGCCGCATAAGTACCCTCATAGCTGCGGAGTACGTCCTTATCCACGGCTACTGCCACTTTTTCTGTCAAATCGGGGTACTTGATGGGATTGCCGTAGGCGGCGTTCAGGAGTTGAATCGAAATATCGTTGGTGTCGTACTGTTTCTGCGCGTTGACCAACTGTACAAAAAGTGTCTTGTCGGCCGGATTGTAGCCCGCGAACGAACGGTAACTCTCAATACCACCGCCATGCCCGTAAAATGTGCGCGCACCGTAAGGGACCGCCGTTAGGCCAAATCCGTAGCCCTCTTTCAACTTCATCATTTGTGCCAAACTTTCGGCCGAAACCAGTTTGCCGTTGAACAGACCTTCGTAAAAAAGCGCCAGGTCGCTGGCCGTCGTGGCGATGCCCCCGGCAGCGGCAGCCCAGTCGATGCTCCATTCAGGTTGGGTAGGTGCCCATTTTTCTCCGTTGAAGATATAGGATTTGGCAAAGTTAGTCCGGTCGTCGGGCCGCCCGTAGTGGGTGTCCTGCAGCCCGAGTTTCGTCAGAATACGCTTTTGCAGCTGGTTGGCGTACGTATCGTCGGTTACTTGTTCGATGATGAAGCCCAGCAGCATGTAATTGGTGTTGCTGTATTCATATTTAGTGTCAGGCGCAAAATCAACTTTCAGTGACCTGAAGCGTTCCAAAAGCTCCGCTTTGGAAATGGGTTTGCTCACCTCCATCATGAAAGTGGGGCTGCTGGTATAGTTGAAAAGCCCGGAACGGTGGCGAAGCAACATCGTCAGCGTGATTTTATCGGCATTGGGAATCGCGGGGTAGTAATGCGACAGGGGCTCGTCCAGCTTGATTTTGCCCTCCTCCACCAATTGCATGATTATCGTGGCCGTGTACGTCTTGGTGATCGAACCGATGAGAAAGGTAGTCTGTGGACGATTTTTTACCCGCTCAACCTCATTCTGGTACCCCGCCGAACCCTGATACAACAGTTTACTATCCCGCCTGACCAATGCATTTACAAAAAACAGCTCTTTTTGGTCATAGACCGCAAAGAGACCATCAATAGTTTTGGAATCTCCGTTTTGGGCGGAGCAATTCGAACAGGTAATGAATAGGATTGCGGCAAACAGCAGATTTTTCATCGGTCAGGAGTTGAAAATAAATGAATAGCGGCATCATTTTCCCCTGGCTGGACACTGGATTGACAGTCGGGAGAGGTTTCTGCAAAAATCGAAAAACATGCCGGAGTAAGCCTGTGAAATGGGATAAAGGCTTGCTTTTTAAGGATTTGTGGCCGCATAAGGACAAGGGTGGCATCGCCCGATCTTCTGACCGTATGAACCCTGCTTCAAGGCCTGTTCTTTTACGTAGTGCTTTCGATTTTCACTTTCCCGATTGGTCGACTCTCAGGCGGAATTGGTCTATGAAAGTAACCTATTGGGCGATTCTGTGTAGTACTTTTGAGGTTTTTGCGCTCATATAGGTAACTGAAACACAATTTAATTCAACTAATCATCTTAAATCTACCGGTATGTGCGTATTGAAAAGTAAGTCGCGGACAGGGCTCGATAATCTGACTATCGAGGAGTCAATGGTGGCGGAAATCAGACTCAGCCCTCCCTTCCCCAAAAATCCTAAACTCTGGCTTTTGTACTTTTTCGGACGGGATGGGCGAATCGTCCGTACCTGGTACTACGACAGTCAGGCCAAACGGAAGAAGGATCTCGACCTGGTGCTCGCGCAATGCTCGCATCTGAACGTGGCGTAAGCTTGGGTCAAATTTACTACGGATGGAAGCTCGCTCTGTTTACAGAAACGTGTTCCTTTTAAAGAAAAAGAGCAAAACTACCCCGTTTTGCTCTTTTTGCTTTCAGACCTAGTCCCGGGGTGTAGAAAAGCTGACTTTCACATGCAGCCTGTAATGGAAAACACCACAGGTAGGACAAGGCGGTGAAGCCCCATAGGCCTCCCTTCGATCAGGTCATTAGCGTGAAATTGCACCCAAAGGTGGATGCTTTATCTGGATTTTGTCAAAAACAATATGGGTAAAATATTAAATTAATAGGGTATTTATTTCTAAATTTCGCCTTAAAAAATGCTCTTCCTCCTATGACTTAAAAGAAATAGGCCGTAACATATCTATTGATAATGAGTGCAATACGATTTCTGATTGGATTGTTGTTAATATGTTTACCAATTTTCCGTCAGGAATTTTTTGTAGCACACCGCACCATCTTTCCGCTCTATTTTTTCTTGTTCCCGATCGGACTGATCATCATGATCTGGTCTGTTTCCGGCCAGCGGTTCAGCCGCTTTGGCCTGATCCTGGGGGGCTTTATCTTTGTCGAGGTAGCATTGGTGGGCAGCGTCGTTTACATGGCTCATTCTCAACGGTACAGCCCGTTGCCTGACGGCTACTACTATTGGGTGCGAGGACAGTACGGGTACTTCAAAAGTACAACCAACTTCAATTCGGCTTTATCCCGCTACGACACCTCACTTGGTTATCGCTTTCGGCCAAACATCACGGGACGGTTTACTAACCCTGAATTTGACGTAGAGGTCAGGACCAATTCGCTTGGCGTCCGGGATGATGAAGCCAGTCATGAGCATCCGTCCATTGTGGTTCTGGGCGACTCTCACGGAATGGGCTGGGGGGTGGAGCAGCCGGACCGATTTTCGGAAGTGCTCGAAAACCGGCTGCGTACCCGGGTGCTCAATACGGCCATTACATCCTACGGCACGCACCGAGAAACCAAGTTGCTCAACCAGGTAGACCTAGACTCCTGTAAATTGCTCATTATTCAGTACTGCGACAACGATTTGGCGGAGAATGTGGCCAATTTGGATATGGAGCAGAATATCGGAATTGACAGCCTTGAGTTCAGGGCGGCAGAGAAACAAAATACAATCAACAGAACATATTTCCCGTTTAAGGGCATTTTTCTGAGCCTCCGCTGGCTGATCAATTCCGGTATGCAAAGCGCCGCACAACCTTCTGCCCCGGCTTCCACTCCACAGGTCGCCGACACTCAGGCGACGAAGTTTGAACATGCGAAAGCTTTTTTTCCGTATCTCCGGCGGGTACGGGAGCGATATAAGGGACCCATTGTCGTGTTTGACCTGGGCGTTTATAATTTCCCGATCGTCAAAGAGTTTCAGGACTACCAGGCCATTCACCCCGAAGAGGCTATTCACTTCGTGAATGTACACCCTCTTTTAACCCGGGCAGATTACTTCACCATCGATGATCACATCAATGCCCGCGGTCATGCCAAAATAGGAGCAGCATTGGCCGATTTGATTCAGGAAAAGGGCTGGTTGCAGTCACAACGTCCTTAGGTCATGGAGCACGCCCCCATCCCAACCATTGATCTTAGCCGGGTGAACGAAGCTTCGCAGCCGGAAATCCTCGTGCGACCCTTTGGAGATTATCTGCTTCAGCACCACAAAAATCTGGACTTTGCCCACCGCCATTCGTTTTACCATTTGGTTATGTTTACGAAGGGACAGGGCAGCCATACGATCGACTTTACCAAATTTACGCTGCAGCCTTACCAGATTTACTTCATGATTCCGGGGCAGGTACATGCCTGGGACTTCATGGGGAAGGTGGATGGCTACGTGGTCAATTTTTCGGAATCGTTTTTCCAGTCGTTTCTGCTAAGAGCGGATTATCTTGAAATTTTTCCATTTTTCAGGGGCATTGCGGTCGATGGGGTTGTCGACCTACCGGTAGTTTTGGGAGAAGAAGCGGTGGCAACTTTTGAAAAACTCCTTAGCCTGTCTGATGAAAAGGGACCTTTCCGGTTGGATCGGCTGCGGGTACTTCTGCTGGATCTCTTTATGCGGATCGGCCAGCAAGCAATTGCCCGCGAAGCGGAGGCCATACCGCCCCATCACTACACAATGCTGAAAAACTACCAGCAACTGATTGAAAAGAATTTCCTTACTCTTCGCCGGCCCAAAGAATACGCCGACCTGCTGGCCGTTTCGTCCAACCACCTCAATGCCCTCTGTAAGGCGCATCTGGGCAAGCAGGCCGGCGAGCTGATTCGCAACCGCATTCTGCTGGAAGCGAAACGCTTGCTGGTCAATCTTGACCTGAACGTGGCGGAGGTAGGGTACGCGCTGAATTTCAGCGACAACTCCTATTTTACCCGATTTTTCAGAAAATACACCGGCCAGACTCCGGAGGAATTTCGGCATGCCCAGCGGCTGCCGGAGGCGGATGAAAAAGATCGTTGATTTGTACCATCAGACCGCGAATCCGTCTTAGCCGGGGCGGGCAAGTACCCCTATTTTTGTAGCAGGAAATAATTCATTTCTCCGCTTAACAAAAATCTTGCTGCCATGTCCACCAACAATCGCCTCCGCTCCGTCCTACTCAATAAATGTCCGCGCTGCGGACAGGGTGACTTTTTCATCTCCAAAACTGCCTTCTCCCGCAATTTTGATAAAATGCATCGGCACTGTCCCCATTGTGGCGAGAATCTGGTACCCGAACCCGGTTTTTACCAGGGAGCTTTGTATATGAGTTACGCCCTTTATACGGCTATTTTGCTGGCGTATTTCTTCGTGTTCAGCTACTTTCTCAGCGAGTATTACGACTACTTTCTCATCACGTTGGTGCCTGTTTTTATTCTGATGACGCCACTGGCGTATCGACTCGCGCGACGGTCGTGGCTGGCGCTGTTCAGTGCACCCAAAACCGCCTAGGGTACTTTTTGAGCTGCTCAGAAAACGGGGGGATGGGTGTACCAGCCAAACGGCACCATCTTTTTAACATTAGCCAGAGAGCACTTTCACCCACCATCCCCCCGAACTTATGAAACTTCTTTTCCAAATGACGCTGGTTGCCGGAATGCTGCTAACTGCGGCTTGTTCCAGTGACCAGAATAAAACGACGACGACAGACACCAGCAGCCCTTCACCAACCCCGAGCGAGTCCAAGCCTACATACAGCTACGATCAAAAAGCAGCGGGTGATTCTCTGAAACAGTGGGTGGACTCGACTACCCTGACGGTAGATTTGCCGGAAATAGACAATAAGGAAGGAGCGGCTGAACTCTATGACTTTTACAAGAGCAGGAATTTTAGCCCCGCCTGGGGCGTCGGTACCTCGCAAAAGCTGATTGAAGTGATCAGTCAGATTGACCGCGAAGGCTTGAATTCCAGCAAATTTCCAATCGAACAATTACGTACTTTGGTGGATAGTGCCCAAAACGGCGGGGCTTCCGCTGAAACGGGAGCACGGCTCGACCTGCTGCTGTCGGCCTCCTACATCAAGCTGGCCGATCTGTTGGCCAGCGGAAAAATCAAGCCCGACCAATTGTCGAAGGACTGGCACATCAAGGGCCGGACGCCGGATTCGCTGGCCGTTCAGTTGAAGCGGGCGGCGGCAGGGCAGGTGGAGGGTTCGCTCTCCTCGCTTCGACCCGGTTTCGGTCAGTACGCCAAGTTGCGACAGCGTTTGGTGCAGTACCGTAAGCTATTGGCGGCAGGCGGCTGGCCCAGCGTAGACGAGGGACCCAACCTGGCGCCGGGCGATTCGAGCCAGCGGGTCATCGCCATTCGGCGCCGGCTTGCCGCTACGGACGACCTCGATACTCTATCTACCCAAAACCAGCAAAGCGCGCGCTATGATTCCAGCCTGATCGGGGCAGTCAACCGCTACCAGCAACGCAATGGCCTGGCCGTGCAGGCTGAAATCACCGACCGCATGGTGCAGACTATGAATATCTCCGCCGAAGCGCGCCTCAAACAGCTCATGCTCAACCTCGACCGTATCCGCTGGATTTCGACCGGACCGATGCCCGCTACGTACGCCATGGTGAACGTGCCGGAGTACCGGCTTCACGTCGTGGAGGATGGGCAGGAAGTTAAAGTGATGCCGGTGGTGGTGGGGAAGGTCATGAACGCCACACCGGTGTTCCAGGA
The DNA here is from genome assembly GCF_014651615.1 of Persicitalea jodogahamensis. Taxonomy (GTDB): domain Bacteria; phylum Bacteroidota; class Bacteroidia; order Cytophagales; family Spirosomataceae; genus Persicitalea; species Persicitalea jodogahamensis. The sequence continues at coordinate 899,843 of NZ_BMXF01000002.1, forward strand.
CCAGATCGAGCACGTCGAATTCTCGCCCTACTGGAATGTGCCTAATAGCATTGCCTCCGCCGAACTTTGGCCCCAAATCAGGTCGAGCAGCACCTACCTGGATCGGAAGCATATGGAGATTCTGGACGGTTGGGGTACCAACGCTCGGGTGGTAAGCCGGAGCAGCGTGGACTGGAGCAACCTGGGCAGCTACCGCATCCGGCAAAAGCCCGGTCCGTGGAACGCCCTGGGCCAGGTCAAGTTTATGTTCCCTAATCAATACGCGATTTACCTCCACGACACGCCTTCCGATCAACTTTTCGACGAAACGCGCCGGGCCTTCAGTCACGGGTGCATCCGCATCGCCGACCCCGCCTGGTTTGCCGACTGGATATTGCCGCAGCTCAACCGGGAGGAAGTAACCGAAAAAATGAACAACCGCCAGTTGGAAATAGTGGAGCTCGACCAGAAAGTACCGGTCTATATCGTGTACCTGACGGCTTTCGAAGATGGCCAGGGAAGGCTCAATTTCCGTCCCGACCTGTATGGGCTGGACGAAAGGCTGACGTCAGAGTTTGATCGGTAAGCGTTGGCCTATGGCATGACCTGCTTTCGTCCTTGAATTTATCAAAACGGTCAGACAGTCATTATTAATCAATGAAAAACTAAGGTGCGTAAGGCCTCCCGACCACTAGTTTGTCACCCGATAGATCCACCTCGAACAAATGCGGGATACGACGGTAGCGGCCGTTGATGCTTCTGTGACTGTGAACGGACATGAGCGGCTTGCCTTCGAGTGTATGAAACAGCATGCCGTGGCCAAAATTGGGCGGAGAGATGGGCTCTTTCTCCTGTACCCAGGGACCGTCCAAAGTACCACTCTCCGAATAGGCCACCCCCTGAGTATATACATCATACACCCAGCTGGTCCAGATCATGCCCAACCGCCCGGTTTTGGTTCGGAACAGATAGGGGCCATCCGTTACTTTGTTGGGACGGTCATTTCCCGCTTTGTCTTTTTCACGGCTCCACGGCGCATCACTGGCCCGAAAAAGTACCTCTCCGGTGCCGATCGTACCACTCAGATCGGGCTTAAGTTCAATCTTCTCCATGGTGCCGTTCAGGTTCTGCAGCCATTCGTAGCAATAGATCATATAGGGTTTTCCGTCACGGTCAACCCATAAAGTACCGTCGAGGGTAGGCATGTCGGCGGGCAGATAGGTGGGGTCTTTCATGGGAACGTAGGGTCCATCCGGGCGATCGCTTACCAGCACATGACAGGCCCGGCGTTCGATCACGTTGCCCTCGACGGTGTCGATCTTGACGGCGCGGTTGGTGAAGGTCGCAAAGTAGTAGTACTTGCCCCGGTAAGCGTGAATTTCCGCCGCCCAGATCATGGGCCGGGGACCCATCCAGGAGTCCGGGTCAGTCTGGGCGATCGGGTAGGGGCCGTCCCATAGCTTCAGGTCTTTGCTCTTCCACAGCATGCCACCGGTGCCGGTCATGTAATACCGGTTGGTTGCCGAGTCGGCCAGAATAGCCGGATCGCTGAGTACGATTGAATCCAGAGGGACATCTTTCCTGACCTGGGGTACTTCCCGACCCTGCGCCAGTGTCACCCCGGAGAAAAACACGGCAGTCAGCAGTATGAACCCAAAACTTTTCATATCGGTAATGCAGATCATTGAAATGGATTGTTCCCTTTCCAGTCAGTAAGCCACATGGCGCATCAATCTAATGCCTTTGCTCTGAAATGGGCAGGTCAACAACCAGACTACTGGAATAAAGGAGAACAGCACGGGGGCAGAAATCTGACGGACGATGTGCATGAAGGCATCTAGCAGGAGGTTATGGTCGCTAAAACAGGAGAACATAGGCGCGTGGTGGACCGCCCCTTGTAGTTTGGTGGTAGCGGGGCTGAATACGAAGACGGACAGAGGGAGTCTTCGATCAAGGAATCGACCGTCTTATGTCAAGTGAGTTAAGAACAATCACTTTTCTATTCGTCACCAGATAATAAATCATTGTGTAAGGCTCAACCGGAAATTTTCGTACCGAACTAAGATTTTCCAATTTGCGCCCGATGAACGGTGTGGTTTCAAGCAGCGACATCTTGCTGGCAACGTTATCCGTAAAACGATCAACTACTTTGAAATCATAGTGATCCAGCAGATGAGAAGCTACAGCCCGGTAGTCTTCTTTGGCTTCTTCCGTCTACTCTACTTGGTAATCCATTCCTTTGCCTCACGCATAACTTGAGAATCAGGAATGGTTGCTGCCCCGCCACGTAACGATTCGACCGTGCGCCGGAGTTGCTCCATGAACTCTGGGGTTTCTTTTTTCCACAAGTGGCGATGCCCCAAAAAATCGTTGACCGTAAGGAACAGGTCATGAATATCGTCCGGGTCTTCAAGCAAATCGATTTGTTTGTGTAGCAGGTCTCTCAAATCTAGTGCTGACATAACTCTTTCGTTTTTCTCAACTATAATGAAAAAGGGATGGGGCCGCATATCCGGATTGCAGGCAATTCGAATCTGTTGCCGTCAAAACTCAAAAAAAGGCGGCTCGATGCCGTTGAGACGCAGGTACACGAGCGTTTCGGCCCTATGGTGGGCGATATGCATGAAGGCACGGAGCAGATAATCGCGCCCGCTGTGTTTTTTCCAGTAGTCGTTGTCACCGAAGCCCGTTTTGTCCAGCAGGCTCACATCCAGATTTTCCAGAATCTCCGTGCAGTGCTGGTGGCAGCGCGTGTAGTACGCCTTCACCGTCGCCTGGTCATGTTGGGCGGGCTCAGGCAAGGCGGGCTTCCCGACGATGCTCCCGATGAAGAATGTATTCCAATGGGCCGCGTGGGTATACTGCTTGCCGAAGGTCATCTGTGCGGGCGTTGGTTGGTACGCATACAGCTCGGCCGGCATTTTGTCAAGTACTTTCAGGCTGTACGACAGGGCCGTTTTCCAGCGGGGCAGGAAATCATTGAGAAACGCATTATCGGTGGCTGTAGCCGTTGTTTCCGGTAGTTGGGCTCCGGTGAGGAGCAGACTGCCTGAAATGGTTTTGAGAGCTTCTTTTCTGTTCATTTGGTGGGGGGATTGAAGTGGAGTAGCGTGGGGCAGGAACGGGAAGGTGGTAGATGCAGTAGCAAAATTATGGGTTAGTCAGTATATTTACGATGCCCTTGATGGGATCATTCGCCCAAGGCGATCTGAGGATATTCTTGGTGGAGAGTATTGACCCAACGCGATAATTAAAGCTATGAAAACTATGAATCTGAAAGATCTTTTGCATCACGCAACAACTCAGTTGAGGGATTTATCGCCATTAGATCAGCCTGATTTCAGGCTAGAACAGGCCGTTTATAGAAAGGATGAGAAAGTTTGGGAGATCGTTATTTCGTATCTCGTAGAAAACAATAACAAAATCTCAAGCCCATTTTCGCCATTGACCCAACAACCCCCTTATCAGAGAGTTTTTAAAAAAGTTATTATGGATGAGAATGGTCAGGTCGCTGAATTCCTCATGTATGATATGGCGGGATGAAAATAATCGATTCCAATGCGCTTGTCGTTCTTATCGTGGGGCTTATCGACCCAAATCTCCTCAAAAATCATAAAAGGACATCGCTTTACGACGAAGACGACTTTCTCGAATTACTAAATGTAGTAGGTGATTTAGGTCAAGTTGTCATTCTCCCCAATGTCTGGACAGAAGTCGATAATTTGCTCAATAGCTTCTCAGGACATTACAAATACAGCTACATAACCAATATAGCTGCTCTCATAGCCTCAACCACGGAAAAGTATGTTCCTTCCGCGACCGTTACTGATGGATATGAATTCTACGACCTTGGGTTGACCGACGCGCTAATCTTAGGTGAAGCTAAAAACGGTCAGCTTTTGATAACATCGGATTCCATGTTGTCTGACTACGCGGTTGCCAATGGAATACAAGTATACGATTTGGTGAAAGCGAAAAACGAGAAGCTGAAATAAAAATCCGTGGATCAAGCTTGCCTCTTCCCAGCATGCAGCCTTGCACTATCCGCTTCGAACGTCTTAGTGGTTGAATCGACTCCCATGATTACTTTTCTCGCCATCTGCACGAATAATCCGTGACCCACCAATCCTTCGATTCCGTTCAATTCCGTTGCGAGGGAAGAGGGATCTCTGATGGGGCCGAAGGTGGCATCGATGATGTAATTGCCTTCATCAGTCAGGTACTCTGTCGCCCCGGCCATTCTGACGGTCCCTTCACCATTCAAGTTGGTTATTCGCCTCAGGACGAAGCTGGAGGCAAAAGGAATCACTTCAATCGGTAGTTTGAAGGCACCCAGTACCTCCACCTTTTTTGCAGAATCGACGATGATGATGAGGTCGGTGGTCATGGCTGCCACTATTTTTTCGCGGAGCAGTGCCCCGCCGCCTCCTTTGATCAGGTCGAGGGAAGGGTCAAATTCGTCGGCACCGTCGATGGTTATATCAATGGTATCGACACTATTGATGTCTACAAGCGGAATGGCCAGGGAGGCCGCCAGATCTCGGCTGTGGTCGGAGGTAGGGATAGCCCTGATCTGCAATCCGTTTTTGACCAGCTTTCCGATCTCCCGGATCGCGTAACCCGCCGTCGACCCGCTCCCCAGCCCTACGGTCTGTCCGTCGGACAACAGTTTGACGGCTTCTTTGGCAGCCAGTTTTTTCTCAAATTCTATCGATGTATTCATCTGACCGGAAGATTTTTGCTTGGGGAGGCTAAGGCCGTTAAAATTAGCCTATAGAATATATTACAGTGGTCTCCCTTCGGAAGACCAGGCATAACTTGCCTACGGTGGAAAACTACGGATTAGAGGAATGTAATGCGAGCTCTGGATCCTCAGTTGAAAACTACCCCTTTAGTCCGTCAAAATCTCAATTTCCATCTGATTCCACTTGTAGTTGGTAGAGTGGTCATCACTGGCATCCGACCAGATGAGTTGCATCTTTTTCCCGTCTTTGCTGATCCATTTTGGGCTTAATTTAAAGCCGTACGTGCGGTTCTGTTCACGGTCGGCATAAAAATGCTCGGTATAGTGAAATTGCTTCCAGGGCCCCCACGGATTCTTAGCGTACCAAAAGCCAAGGCTAGCGGGGTATTTGCACTTGCTGCACCAGCCTGCCCAATACTTTTTACCGGGATCGTAAATCCCATAGCTGGTCATGATGTATGAGTCTAACCCTTTGTTATATACCACGCTTGGTAGCCACGAGGCCCACATCCACTCCTGCCCGGCTGGTGCATCTGGATATTTCAAGTTAACGCCCCGATCGGACATCGAATCGGTCCAGACGGGATTGTCGCCCTGCCATTCCTTAAAGTACTCATACTTCGATTTGTCCAGTATATTGTTTTTGTGCACCCGGATGACCGTTAGTTTAGCCGGGTCATCCTGCTCGGGAGTGTACATATAGATGAAATCATCTTTTGCTTCGGAATTGTCTTTCCCGTTCTGGCAAAACTCGATCCAGTTGAAGGCGTAGGCATCCCGGTCGATTTTTCGTTTGGGTTGTTCTTTGTAAAAGAAAAAGGTCGTGGAATCGAGATTGTTGAACGTTTCGGTCGTTTCCAGCTGACCGTCCCAACGGTAAAATGTTTTACCTAAATCTTTGGTATACAAAAGCCGGTTGGCCACCGGACGCCGGTACCAGGTATCGGTTTCACTTTTCCAGAGCCAGACATACATGGTACCGTCAACGGATAGCGTGCCGTAGGCGTAGAGCGGAGAGGTTACGTGGTTTGCAGGCCATCCCGACATCTGTTTGACATCCTCAGCTTCAAAATTCTCATCGCCCCGGATTTGAAGCATCATCGACCCTTGCCAACCCGGGTGGCCTTCTACTTTTTTATCGCTTCCCCACCAGCCATTCCCGTCGTCCAGCATGGTATAAATATGGTTATCAGCCCCCCAGGTCTGGCACCAGTTGTCGCCAAAGTTGCCTTTACGGACGAGAGTCTCGGTGTTGAACCGAATACCAGTCGGCAGGCTATCGGGAGGAGGTGATGCATTAAAGGAGAATAGGTACAAGAAAGCAGTAGCGATCAGGATTTGCATAGAATTGATTTTTGTTAGGAATCACACACAATAATGAAACCCTGTTGCGCTCATGCGGCTATTCGGGGCATTCTCATAAAATAAAGACAAAGAGTGGTAAGTCCTACCTTTATGATTGCCAGACCACAAATGAATGACTACCACCCCTTGTCCGGGTGAAACTACCTCCGCAATAGATCGCATGCCTGATTAGGTACCCATTGTTTTTGATACCGAGTCTGTCAAAGTTGCCAGTCATGGAAGGCTCCCATAACATAGGCTCCCAATCCGTGGCCTGTGTCTCCACAGACCACGACGAGAAGTCACTGGAAAGGCCTGGGCAGCAGAACTCAGTTGGGGCAGGGTTCGTCTAACTGCCTTTCGTAATCCCTCTTTGTCCCATTCGATATTTCTGCTGAGCAATTTTTCAGATAGTCCCTGACCCCGGCTTTGTAAGCTTCACAGCTTTTCTTGTCCTCCTTCACGACCTTGTCCGTGAGCAAATCAAGAACCTTGCCGAGGGACTCGCTGCATGTTTCCGGCGAAACATCTTTGTCCTTATCCGAGCAGCCCAGCACAATGGAAACTCCGAGACAGGCAGTGACGACGAATGCAGATTTTAAGGTCTTTTTCATGGCATTTGAGTGGTTTGGTTCGTTCCAAACTACTCCCGTGCGCCCTGACATCATAAAAATACCGGCTACTTTCGATTGAACGGTAGGGAAACTTAGTGAACGGTAGTTTGTGCACTCGAAAACAAATGGATCGGCGTTGGTTCCCGGGCGCTTCCCGTGGGACCACGGATTATGCGCCGTCGTCAGGTCGAGAGTACCCTATGGCCCTGCCTTCTTCCATCCCAAGGCGGCTTGAAAAAATGGTCTATGCTATCAGGGTTATTTCACGGCTCCGAATTCCCAGCCGATTTTGAAGACTTTATCGGGCGGGTCGGTCTTGATGAAGCGGTGAAGCTGAAAGCCGATCTGGAACCGCACCGCCTTTTTTTTCTTTTCTTTGTCCGCCGCCGTTTTGACGGTCTCTTCGACGTTGTCAACGCTCAGCCGGAGGCCAAATCCCAGAAAAGTGTCCATTTTCTCCTTCATTTCCTGGTCGATATTCTTGCGTTCCTTCTCTGGCATTTCCTCAAAATCCACTTTCTTGGCAATCAGTAGCCTCACCTTTTGGGCCTGGGCCGAAGTACCGCAACCGAGCAAAAGCAGCAAACAGATAAACACCTTATTCATAATCGTATAGCAACAACCCAACAATCAAGTCAATGAGAGAACGCCGGTTTTGCCCGGAATTGTTCGGAAAAGAATCGGTACAACCGCAATTTTCAGCAAAGATAGCCGCTTCACCGTGGTATGCATTCCCACAGACCCACCCCAGGGGTACTTTTTCGCAATTTCTGAAACCGATCCATTTGATGAGTCAAAAACCTGAACTCATCCGTACTCGTTTCATAAAAATGAACCGATGAACAAAGGTAGTTTTCCGATCGATCGCCAAGTTTCATTGGGGGGGCCATCCAACGTGAATTTCAGTACTTGCTTGATTGGTGTTCTTACGTTTTAGGGTACTTTGAGAGTAACGTTGTGCTAAGGTCTGTGGGGACACAGATCGCGGGTTAGACATCGTATCCGAATCGGAAATTAACGGGTAATCTACGAGATAATTGACTCGCTACTTGTAGTCGAGGTCATGACCTTGGGCCATAGAAAAGATATTTACGAATAACTCCCTACCCAACTACCCCTCTACTAACGCAATCTCCTCCGCCGTCAGGCCGTAGAGCGCGTACACCAGTTGGTCTATTTCGGCTTCCAGAGCCGTGGTTTCTAAACCCTCAGAAAAATTATAACTTGCAGATTCCACTAACAAAATTATTTTCTGCCTTATTTCTTGTTGTGATTCAGTAAAATTATTTTCAGAAAGCACAGGGAATTTCTTTAAATCGAAAATTGAAATTCTGGGAAATGTTTTAGTGACAGCTTTATTTGAGTATCTACTAAAATACCAGCTGTATAATCTAGAATTTATTAGTCCTAAGTAATATTTCAAAGAGTTCTTACTATCAGATGTATTATTTTTTGAGATTATATTAAGGATGGACTTATAATTAATATAATAATCCTCTGTATAACATCCAATTATGGAATAAATCCCATTGCCAGTAATTTCTCGAATTAATATTCTAGGCTTTTCAAAAAATGATTTGCTCCTTGGATGGGCAAGCCAATCTCCGTATGAAACCCATTTATTCTCAGGCCACTTTATTCCAAACCTTGATACATCTTTTCCATTTAATTCTCTGACAAAAGTTTTATTTATCTGATAGTCAGAATGATAATCTCTGTTTTTAATTAAATTAGGATCTTGGCCGGTATGACTGTCGTAAGCTTGAATACCCACCGAAAAATCACAAAAATCACTTAACACTTTTAAATCCTTTGTCATTTTTTCATAAACTTCCAAACCTTTTAGAGAAACGTTGATATTAAATGTAGGTGAAAAGTTCCAGTCTTTTTGTTTATATATCTTCTTTAAGTTTTCGTCGAAATTTGATATATCTAATGTTCTTTCATTTTCAAAATAAAATACAATTATTTCATTGTTGTTGGATGTTATTTCACTATTAATTTTTTGTAAAAATACATTAGTCGTTTCTACTATCGCATCGTCAAATATTTTTGATGGTAGTTTATCAATTTCTATAATTTTAGTGTTTTTCAAAATAAACTTTCGAAAATTCAATGCTTCAACTACTGTCAACCAAGTGTGAGGTATAATATACCCAAGCATCCCGTTATTTTTTAGAATATATAATCCTTTTTCAACAAAAAATCCGTATGAATCGTATTTTCCTATAATTGTTTCAAACGTCTTCTTTAAATATTTTTTTGTGCTAGTGTCAAATTTGACCCCATACGGCGGATTGCCAATCACCACATCGAACCCGACGTAGTTTCCGTCCTCATCAAGTACTTCGGGAAACTCGAACCGCCACTCGAAACTACCCCGGTAGAGGGCGTTGTTTTCCACCTCGGCGATCTCGTTTTCGATTTGCGCGATCAGCTTGTCGAGGCGCTTTTTCTCCACCGCCACCAGCTTGGGGTCTTTAATGTGATTGCCGAAAATATCCACGTTGCTATCGAGCAGGATACGCTCGCCGCGCCTGGCCGAGAGTTTCTTGCGGCGCGGGTCGCGGTTGATGACCGTCTCGCGGAATTGCGCCTTGATGTCGTGGATAAAGCGCAGCAGCTCGGCCTTGGCGTCCTTATCGGCGGTACTTTTGTAGGCCGCCACGGTACTTTTGTAGGTACTCAGGCTGAACTTCTGCTTCCGAAACACGTCGCTGAGGTCTTCGGTCAGGCTGAATTTGCTCAACAAGCTATTGCCCTGCTTGATGTTGATGTCGATGTTGGGCAACGTTTCCAGCTCCGCAGACTCCGATTCTTCGGTGTAGTAGGCGTTTTTCAACAACTCGATCCACAACCGCAACCGACAGATTTTGACCGAGTTGGGATTGATATCCACCCCGAACAGGCAGTTTTCGATCAGTATCTGCTTTTCGTGGAAAAGGACCCGCTGCATCCGTTGCCGCTCGGCGGTCGGCTTTCCGGTGGCTTCTTGCAAAAAATACGTGAAGGGCTCGTCGTCTTCCTCATCCAGCACCACCAGCTCGTCGTTCACGACCCGAATCAGGTACCCTTTAAGCCGACGGCCCGCGTCGTCCTGCAAAATGCGGAGCTCACTTTTGATGGCAATCAACTCATTGAGCGCCGACACCAGAAAATGCCCCGAACCCACCGCCGGGTCGCAAATGCGCAGGGAATTGATGAGTTCGTTGGCCTCGGTACGGTCGAGGTCCTTGTCCTGCAAGGCCCCAAAGTCGGCGCACTGCCATCCGTAGGCGTCATTGAACTTCTGCACCACGGCCTTGCGGATGGTTTCGCGACACATGTACTCGGTGATGAAGCCCGGCGTGTAGAACGAGCCATCCTTGTAGCCGTTAATTTTTTCAAAAATTAGCCCCAGCACGCTGGCGTTGATCAGCGCGCGGTTTTTCTCCTGAATGTCGTCGCCGCTTTCGGACGCAAAATCGTAGGCATCCAGGAACGCAAAGAGGTACTCCAAGGTAGGTAGTTCGGCACGGTGGCGATAGGCGGGATGGTCGCGCAGCACGCTCTGGCGCAGCAGCGGCAGGCGCAGACTACTGTCGAGGGTGTTGATGCTGAGGGTCGTATCTTCCAGTTCCGTAATCTCGAACAGCGACGAGTTGAGGTAAGGTACCCGGCCAAACTTCTGCCGGATGGAACCCTGCCGCTCCGCCGGGCGCTTGGCCAGCACCCGGAAAAACAGCCGGTACACCTCATCAAAATCGGCCAGGGTGGCGCTGTTCAGGAAAGCGTAGGTACCATCGCCCCGGTGGTACTTCACCAGTTGCGATTCCAGTAGTTTCAGGAACAAAATCCGGTTGATCCAGGTAATGCACAGTTCCAGCGCCACGCTGAAAATCTGTTCGTCGTCGGTGCGGCCATACTGTCCGGGGTCGGTCAGGTGCGAGAGTTTGCCGGAAGTTTCCAGCTCGATAATCGTATTTTCCAGCAGTGAGCCTTCGTCGCGCTGCCCGGTGGCCTTACGCCGGATTACTTTCTTATTGCCTTCTTTGGTTTCTTCCAGCCCGATCAGGTGCAGTAGTTCGGTATAAAAGCGCGGATTGAGGCGGTTGCTATCGGTGGCGGCGGGTAGTTTGAGCAGGTGCGTGGGCGACAGAATCTTGTAAAGCGGCAGCAGCGCCCGGTCGTTTTTGAGGTCTTTGTCGTTGACGTTTTTCTGGTAAGTACGCAGGTCAAAGTACGTAAAGGGTACTTCCTCTTCGAGCTTTTCCAGAAAAGGTTTGGCGATTTCGTTGTAAAACAGATCGTTGTTGCGGCTCACTTTCTGGCCCGTGGCCCAAGCGGTGTATTCTTTTTTGAGCCACGCATTGCGGTAAAAAATGCGGTCGATCAGCGCGGCGTCGAAAATGAACCACTCGTACACGTTGGTCACGACGCAGTGCCGCAGGTCGGAGTTGCGGTCGCGCGTTCGCTCCTGAAAGTAGTACAGCAATAGCTCGTGAAAGGCTTTGGTGTTCAGGTTTTCGCGGCTCACCATTTCACTACGATTGGCTGGGCGCTTCACCTCGAAAAGTACCCCCGCCGGACTCGTCGCGTCCTTGCCCAAGTGAATCACGAAATCGGTTTTTCCCTTGGGTGCCACCACGCAGGTATCCTTGTAGTATACCTCTTTCAAAAAATCCATGAGATGATCCTTCACATTCTCCTCACTTTCTTTCTCGTCGATGTGGCCAAACAGGGTTTTGAAGCGGTCTTTGAAACGGTTGATCTGCTCGCGTTCGGGACGAAGCTTGTAAGCCGGGTCGAGGGATTTGGAAGGAGTTTGTGGTGTGAGTTGCATGGGTGGAGTGAGAATGTTACGCTACTGTAACGAAGGATTGAGAATGTGGAAGTGCCTGATAAAAGTTACTATCATACTCAGATTTACTCTCACTTCCTCCCCCGCAGCACCCAATACAATGGCGCGCCACCCAGAAACAGCAGCCACCCAATCAAAGCCGAAGAAGGATCGGTTATAATCACATTGGCCGCTACCACCAGCAAAAACAGCACAAAGAAGGCGGGTAACCACGGGTAGCCCCAGATTTTGAAACCCCGGTGAGTATCATCTTTCCCGGCGCGGCGGCGGAAAATAAACAGCGTGGCGGCGGCACTCGCGATGGCGATGCTGTCGATGGACATCACGTAGTTCACGATGGCCTCGAAGGTATCCAGAAACCAGAGCGAACCGATGGAGGTCGCGGCCAGGAAGGTGAGCGTAAACTCCTGGGTTTGGGTGCGGGCGTTGATGCGCTTAAAAATGGGGGGCAGAATCTGGTCGTCGGCCATGGCGTAGTACACCCGCGGGATCGAGAGCATCATGGCGTTCACAAACCCCAGCACCGAAAGGAAAATCGCCAGCGAAAAGAACACCTCGCCCCACGGTCCGAAAACTACCCGCGCCAGATCGGCAGCGATGAGGTTGGATGAGCGCAGTCCCTCGAAACCCAGCGCCCGGTAGTAGGTGTAGTTGAGGACCAGGTACAGCCCCAGCACCGTAAACATCCCGATGAAAATACCTTTGGGCGTATTGCGCACCGGGTCTTTGATGTCGGCCCCGAAATTGAGCGTGTTCTGGTAGCCGCCGTAGGAGAAAAACACCGCAATCAGACTCGCCCCGAAGGCCGTGAACCAATTCGTGGTCGCTGGAACTTCGGCCACCACGGCGGGATCGACGGCAGCCGCCGGGTAGAAAACTCCCAGGCAAAGTACCCCCATCATCACGATTTTGGAGCCGCTGAGCAGATTCTGGGTGCGCGAGCCGGCCCGGATGCCCAGCATATTGATGACGTAAAAACATAACAGCGTAACCGCCGCCGATCCCTGAATGCCGCGTTGGCTGTGCAGGGCTTCGGGAAGCAACGGGTTGAGGTACTCGCAGCCCAGCAATGCCACGCCCGCCATGCCCGCGCCGTAGGTAAGTACCAGCGCCCAGTTGATCATAAAGGCATATAACGGATGAAACGCCTCCGATATGAGCTTATAAAACCCACCCGGAAAATGGTGCCGTGAACCGATCTCGGCAAAGACAAACGCGCCCAGCAAACTCACCAGTCCGCCCACGACCCAGGCCGTAAAGAAGATTTCGGGCGAACCCGCCTGTCGCGCCACGATGGCCGGCGTGCGGAAAATCCCCACGCCAATAACGAGGCTGATCACGATCATCGCCACATCGAAGGCGTTGATCTGGGGGCGGATGGAAGTTTCTTGGGTGGGTTCCGGCATCGGTAGGTTGAGGAGGAAAGCAGGAAAGGAAAAAGTGCTCTTTTAATGGAAGAACATATACCCCAGCCAAATCCCCGCCAGCACGCCGACGAAATCGGCGATGAGTCCGGCGACGATGGCGTAGCGTGTGTTTTTGATACCGACTGAGCCAAAGTACAGCGCCACGATGTACAGCGTGGTATCCGCCGACCCCTGGAAAATACAGACCATGCGGCCGATGAACGAGTCCGGCCCGAATTCCTTCATGGCGTCGATCATCAGGGCGCGGGCACCGCTGCCGCTGAGGGGTTTCATGAGCGCCACGGGTAGGGCATCGGTGAATTCGGTGTTGAAACTGGCGAATGAAAAGAGGAATTTCAGGCTGTCCACGAGGTAGTCCATCGCCCCGCAGGCCCGGAATGCCGCGATCGCCACCAGCATCCCGACGAGGTAGGGAATAATCACCACCGAAGTACTGAACCCGCTCTTGGCTCCCTCGATGAAGGAGTCGAACACATTGACTTTCTTGTATAATCCGCCCAGCAGAAAGCCCGCCACAATGAGCAGCAGCACCGAGTTGCCAAAGACGATCGAGACGGTCTCGATCTGCTCCTTGGGTAGTCGCGAGAGGAAGAAAAGCCCGATGGCGATAAAGGCCGTCAGGCCGCCCAGACCGAACATGATCGTGCGGTTGAAGATATTGAGCCGCTGCCAGGTAGCCGTGATGAGCATACTGACCACCGTCGTCACGTAAGTACCCACCACGCAGGGAATGAACACGTCGGATGGACTCTCGGCCCCCAGAATGGCACGTTGGGCAATGATACTCAGCGGGATAATCTGTAAGCCCGACGTATGCAATACCAGGAACATAATCTGCGCATTGGAGGCCGTGTCAGGATCGGGATTAAGGGTTTGCAGGCTTTGCATCGCTTTCAACCCGAAGGGCGTAGCGGCGTTGTCGAGGCCGATCATGTTGGCGGCGAAGTTCATGATCATCTCGCCGTTGGCGGGGTGGCCGCGGGGTACTTCGGGAAATAGCTTATGAAAAAAAGGTCCGATGATCCGCGCCAGCACGTTGATGGCCCCGGCTTTCTCCCCTACGTTCAGGATACCCAGAAAGAACGTCATGACACCCGCCAGCGGCAGGGCGATGTCCATCACGGCGACTTCGGCCATGTCGAGCATGCCTTCCACGACGAGTTTGAAGGTCAGCGTATCGCCCAGGAAAATAAACTTGAACAGGGCAATGACAAAGGCAATGACAAAGAAAAAGACGAAGATGTAGTTTAATGCCATACGGGGAGGGACGTGGAGGTGTTTATAGCTGCAAAGTACGAAAAGCCCCAAAGCGACAAAGCCGCAAAGCCACAAAGTTTGCCAGATTGCGCCCTTAAAGCTTCATTGTTCGGTCACACGGCCCGGTTTGGCGTCCCGATTTGGCGGCTCAGGCTCCCAGCAGTTTTTTCAAGACATAACTACCCCCCATGACGCCCACAAAAAGCAGCGCCGAAACCGGGTTGTAAATCGTCAAAGCAATCAGGGAAACTACCGCGATCACCAGCGTAACCCAGGGCACCAGCGGGTAGCCCGGCGTGCGGAAGGGGCGTTCCAGACCGGGCTCTTTTCTTCGCAGAATAATGAAGGATACAAGCGAAAAGGAATACATCGTCAGCGCCCCGAAGGCCGAGAGAATGATGATTTCGGCGGTGGACTGCGTGAGCAGGGCCACCAATCCGATGCCCATGTTGAGCAATAGAGCGTTGGCGGGTGTCCGGTACTTCGCGTGAATTTTACCCAGCAGGGCCGGACCATTGCCCAGCCGGCAAAACTCGTAGGTAGATCGTCCGGCGGCCAGCAGCAGCCCGTGAAAGGAAGCCACCAGGCCAAAAATCCCGAAACCGATGATGACATTATACAGCGGGTGTTTCTCGGTGCCGACCTGCTGCAACGCCAGCGGCAGCGGCGAGTCGGAGGCGAGTCCGCTCTCGTCGAAAACTACCCCTTCCCAGCCCGACACACCTACCGCCGATACGAAAGTAAAAGCGCAAAGTACCACCAGCGTCGCCATGGCGAGCAGGAAGCCGCGCGTAAGATCGCGCTGCGGGTTGAGGCTTTCTTCGGCCACATTGGCCAGTCCCTCGATGCCCAGAAAAAACCAGATGGCAAAGGGAATAGCCGCGAAAACGCCGCCCCAGCCGTTGGGCAGAGCATTAGCCGTGAAGGCTTTCCTCGAAAAATTGGGTAAGGTGATGCTGGCAAAAAGTACCAGGCCCACCACGGCTACCACCGTCACCAGTAATTCAAAAGTAGCGGCAATGTTGGTGCCCAGTATATTGAGGACCGTAAACAAAATATACACCCCCACCGCAATTGCCAGCGGCGGCACCGACGGCACGAACAGCGCAACGTAGGCCCCGATGCCCGCGGCAATGGCCGGGGGAGCGAACAAAAACTCGATGTTTTGCGCCATACCCGCCAGAAATCCACCCCGCTCACCGATGGCCCGGCTGGCGTAGTCAAATGCCCCGCCCGCTTTCGGAATGGCGCAGGCCAGCTCCGCGTAACTCAGCGTGAAGCCCAGGTACATGGCGATGACCAGGCCCGTGGCGACGGCCATGCCCAGCGTGCCGCCTTCCTGCAAACCCAGATTCCATCCGAAGTACATCCCGGAAATGACATAGCCAACGCCGAGGCCCCAGAGCAGGGTAGGGGTGAGGGATTTTTTGAGTTCCATATTTTTAGAGGAGAAAGGGAGAAGGGAGGAAAGGAGGAGGGAGGCTTGCGCAAGCATTCCTTTTATCCTTCCTCCTTTCTTCCTCTCCTCCTCATTTCTTAAATAATAAAGCCTTAATCGGCTGAATACGCGTGATTACGTAAGTTGGGATCAGCAATACCAGCCCCACCAGCAACAAGGTCAGGAGATTGATGAGAAGTACCGTCCCCCAATCAAAAACAATCGGCACGGTATCCATAAAATAATTCACCTGGTCGAGGGGGATAATGTGGAACTGCCACTGCAGCCACGCCAGAAACAGCCCCGCAACATTGCCAATCAGCAAACCCCGCAGGACGATGTACACCCCGACCCGCACAAAAATGGCCCGGATCTGGCGATCAGGACTGCCCAGCGTTTTGAGCAGGCCAACCAGCGGCGTGCGTTCCATGATCATCACCAGCAAAATGGAAATCATGTTAAAACTGGCTACAAACAGAATCAGGGTCATGAACACCGCTGTGTTGCGATCCAACATTAACAGCCACTCGAAAACGGGCCGGAACGTTTCCGTGACTTTCTGCAGAAACATATCCGGGTCCATGTAGTTGAAAATCTTCTCCGCCGAGGCGTCGATCTGGGAGAAGTCTTTGAGGTAGATTTCGTACGTGCCCACCGTGTCTGGCCCCCAGTCGTTTAGTCGCTGGATCAGGGCCAAATCGCCGACGATCAACGTATTGTCGAATTCCTCCATGTCAGTCTCGTAGATGCCGACCACATTCAGCTTGCGGGCGCGGGGCGGGTCCTGCACGAAGTACATCAGCACGTCGTCGCCCGCTTTGAGGCGGAGTTGGTGGGCGATTTTCTGGCTTAGAATAATTTCCTGCGCGTAGCCGCTGTCGGGGTATTGAATCAGCCGGCCTTCGACCAGACTTTCCTCGAATAATTTCCAGTCGTAGTCCCGGCCGACGCCTTTCAGTACCACCCCTTTCAGTTCATCGGGTGTTTTAAGAATACCCGATTTGTGGGCCACGGCCTGCCAGTGCGCTACTTCGGGCATGGTGGAGAGGTCCTCCGAAAGCGTGGTTTTCAGCGGCATCGGGGCCTCTTCGTAGCTGTTATTAAGCGTCAGCGAATTGACCCGCAGGTGCGCCCCAAACAGGAAAACTTTCTCCTGGATCACTGCCTTAAAGCCGAAAAGTACCGCGAAGGCCAGGATCCCCACGGCGGTGCTCACGGCGATGCTCGCAATACCGATGCGGGTCACCGTGGCCGAGAAAGTACCCACGGCATTGTGGCGGATGCGGTCGGCGATGAAAGCGGGAAAGCGCAAGGCGGGCAGAGATTTTTGGGTTTATGTCGTAATTTGCAAATCTAACGAAAAACCGTTCCCATGAACCATGTTCTTTCGGTACTGCTGGCATTCATGCTAAGTACCTGTGGAAATACGCCACAAAATGATACCCCCGCATCAAGCGAAACAACCAGCCAGGAAATCAAAACGGATGATCTGAAACTGGGCATCGACCGCACAGGCGAATGGGTGCCGCTGCTCACGGGCAAGCGCGTCGGCCTGGTCGTGAACCATACGACGCTTTTCTCCAACGGAACGCATCTGGCCGACAGCCTGCTGGCGCTGGGCGTCAACATCCAGACCATTTTTGCACCCGAACACGGCTTCCGGGGCCAGGCCGATGCCGGGGCCACGATCAAGGACGGTAAAGACGCCCAAACCGGACTACCCATTGTGTCGCTCTACGGCAAAAACAAAAAGCCTTCGGCGGAGCAATTGAAGGACATCGATGTCGTGATTTTTGACATTCAGGATGTCGGCGTGCGCTACTATACCTACCCCAGCACGATGCACTACGTCATGGAGGCCTGCGCCGAAAACGGCAAGCCCTGCATAATTCTTGATCGTCCCAACCCCAACGGCGACTACGTAGACGGCCCGGTACTTGACCCAAAATTCAAATCCTTCGTGGGCATGAATCCGGTACCCGTTGTCCACGGCCTCACTTCCGCTGAACTGGCGCTGATGATTAACGGCGAAGGCTGGCTGGAAGGCAAAAAAAGTTGCGACCTGACCGTGGTGCCCTGCACAGGCTACAACCACCGCATGGTGTACGAACTACCTGTAAAACCCTCGCCTAACCTGCCCAATCTGCAATCCATTCGACTTTACCCATCCATTTGTCTTTTCGAGCCGACCATCGTGAGCGTCGGACGGGGCACCGACACCCAGTTTCAGGTGATCGGCGCGCCCAACAAAGTGTATGGTCCGTATGAGTTTACACCCGTGGACAAGCCCGGCGCACAAAATCCGCCCAACAAAGGAAAAGTTTGCTACGGCCTGGATTTACGGGATGTCGATACCCGGCAAGAGGGCTTTACGTTAAAATACGTCCTCGATTTTTATAACAAAACTCCTGACAAATCGAAGTTCTTCACCAGCGCCGATTTTTTCGACAAGCTCGCCGGCACGGACATGATTCGCAAGATGATGGTCGCCGGGAAGTCGGAAGCCGAAATCAGGGCGGCCTTTACGCCGGAGTTGGAAGAATTCAAGGAGAAGCGGGAGAAGTACTTATTGTACGAATAAAGGAGGAAGGGAAGGTTGATCCAGATCCCAAACAGTTTAAATTGAACGAACAAAGGTATAATGCTCCTAATCCACAAAAACCACGAGACTCTTTCCCAGGCCGTCGCCGAGCGCGTGGCAAAGGTAGTGCAGGACAAGCCCGACGCGGTGATTTGCCTTCCCTCCGGCAATACTCCGTTGAGGTTGTTCGAGATTTTGGTCAATCAGCACGAAATCGGGGAGATAGATTTTTCCCGCTGCACCTTCGTGCTGCTAGACGAGTGGCTGGACATGGATGGTCAGGACGAAGGAAGCTGTCGCTATTGGATTGATAAGGAACTGCTGAACCCGCTGGGCTTTCAGCCAGAGCAAATCATCGCCTTTGATGCCAAAAGTGGGGATTTGCCCGGCGAATGCGAGCGGGTCAATCAGAAAATCAAGGAATTGGGGGGCTTCGATCTGGTCGTGCTGGGCGTGGGCATGAACGGCCACCTTGCGCTTAATGAGCCCGGCACCCCCTTTGATTGCTATGCCCATGTAAGTGCCCTCGACCCCATGACGGCTGAAGTCGGGCAAAAGTACTTCACGAAACAAACCCCACTCACCGAAGGCATCACCCTCGGGCTCCGTCATTTTCTGGAAGCCAGAGAACTCATCGTCATGGCCAGCGGCGAAGCAAAGGCTCCCGTGATGAAGCGGGCCCTGGAAGGGGAGGTTTCGGAAGATTTTCCGGCCAGTCTGGTGCAGAAGGATGAGAAGATACTGGTGATGCTGGATGAGGCGGCAGCGGGGAATTGATAAAAAAACTCCCTAATTTCGGCGGCGAAAAATTAATGATAGAATGAGCAAAGAAAAAATCCACTTTATATCCATCGGCGGAAGCGTGATGCACAACCTGGCCCTCGAACTACTTCGTCAGGGCAACGAGATTACCGGGTCCGACGACGAAATCTACGAACCTTCCCGCAGCCGACTCGATCAGGCAGGGCTGTTGCCCGCTGCCATGGGCTGGTTTCCCGAAAAAATCACAGAAGATATCGATACCGTCATTCTGGGCATGCACGCCCGCAATGATAATCCCGAACTACGCCGGGCGCGGGAACTGGGACTGGATGTGTGTTCTTATCCAGAGTTCATAGCGGGCCAAAGTACCGACAAGCAGCGGGTGGTCGTTGCGGGTAGTCATGGCAAAACGACCATCACCTCCATGATCCTGCACGTACTGCAGCAAAGCAAACGCACCTTCAACTACCTGGTCGGTGCGCAGGTGGAAGGCTTCGATACCATGGTGCGCCTGGATGCCGACGCGCCGGTGATCGTCATCGAAGGAGATGAGTACTTTACTTCGCCCGAGGACCCCACGCCCAAGTTCCTGCACTACAACCCCCATTTGTTGCTGGTGAGTGGCATCGCCTGGGATCACTTCAACGTGTACCCAACCTGGGAATCGTACGTGAAGCAGTTTGAAATGCTGGCTGATTCCCTGCCCAAAGCGGGTGTCATCGCGTTTGACGAAACCGATAACATGCTCGACATTATCGGGCAAAAGGAACGTCCCGACGTGACCAAAATTCCTTACGAGGCCCACCCCCATAAATTCACGAACGGCCAGACCTTTCTGATTACCAAAACTCAGGGGAATATACCGCTGTACGTGTTTGGCGAACATAACATGAAGAATATCAGCGGTGCGCAGGCTGTCTGTGAGCGGCTGGGCATCACCGATGAGGAGTTTTATCGTGCCATCCAGACCTTCAAAGGGGCTGCCAAGCGGCTGGAATTGTTGGCCAAAGGCCCGACGACCAACGCCTACCGCGACTTTGCTCATGCGCCTTCCAAGGTGGAAGCCACTACCCTGGCCGTAAAGGAACAATTCCCAAAGCGCCGCCTTATTGCCTGCACCGAACTGCACACGTTCAGCAGCCTGAACAAGACGTTTCTGAACCAGTACCGACGCAAAATGGACGCCGCTGACGTAGCCGTAGTTTTCTATAGCCCCGAAACGGTCGAACACAAGCGGCTCGAACCTCTTTCGGAAGAAGATATCCGCACCGCCTTCAAGCGCAGCGATCTGAATATTTTTACCGACCCCACCGCTCTGCAAGATTTCCTGAAAGCCCAAAATTGGCAGAATACCAACTTGCTCATGATGAGTTCAGGCACTTTCGGCGGCCTTGATTTAAAAGAACTGGGGAAAGAGATAGTTTAGAAATGGATGAGTAGGATTGGGGTGAAAATGTGTCTTTATTCGTCAAGTGTTCAAGACAAGTGGCGTATGGCCATTGCCTTTTGACCCTGAATCATCAACCCATTATCCTTTCCTCCTCAAAATAATGCCGCCCGAAGCCCCCGTCATCCCCGCCGAAGTTCACGAATACGAACGCGAACCCGTACCCTCCTCCGCCTGGAAAGGCTGGAAAAGCTTCCTGGGAATGTATGCCGGAGAACACGCTGCCGGTACCGAATTTGTGATCGGCCCCCTTTTTCTGACGGCAGGCGTCAGCGCCTTCGATCTGTTGGTCGGGCTGTTTCTGGGCAACCTGCTGGCTGTCCTGAGCTGGCGGTACATCACCGCCGCAGTCGCAACGGACGTGCGATTGACGCTGTATTATCAGCTGGAAAAAATCTGCGGCAGGCGGCTGGTGACGGCCTACAATCTGGCCAATGGTATTCTGTTCTGTTTCCTGGCCGGGGCCATGATTACCGTGTCGGCCACGGCGGTGGGTATTCCGTTCGACATGGAAATGCCCAAACTGACCGACACCATGCCCAACGGTATTACCTGGATTGTGGTCGTGCTGGCAATCGGAGCCGTTATTTCAATTATTGCGGCGCGGGGCTACGATACCGTATCGAAATTTGCCAACATCGCCTCCCCCTGGATGGTGCTTATTTTCCTGGCTTGCGGCGTGGTCGCTTTGAAAGGATTGGGCGTAGCTTCTTTTGCTGATTTCTGGAATATTTTCGGGGAAGGACGCGAGCCGTTTCCCGGCCAGATCAAGTACACCTTCTGGCATGTGGTATTGTGGTCGTGGTTCTGCAATGCGGCCATGCACATCGGCATGTCTGACTTGTCGGTGTTTCGCTACGCGAAAAAAGCCAGTTCGGGCTGGACCACCGCGGCCGGCATGTACGTGGGGCATTACCTGGCCTGGATTTGTGCCTGCCTGCTTTACGCATTGTACATCCGGACGGGCGATGCCCAGGCTATGCTGGCGGCCGGACAAGCGCCGCCCGTAGCTCCCGGTCCGATGGCCTACCAGGCCGTTGGTATCGCCGGACTTATTTGTGTGGTTGTCGCAGGCTGGACCACGGCTAATCCCACCATCTACCGCGCCGGTCTGGCTTTCCAGGCCATTGCCCCAAAACTCTCGACGGCCCGGGTGACCATGATCGCGGGAGCGGTGGCAACCGTCGCCGGGCTATTTCCCGCCTTTGCCATGCAACTGCTCGACTTTGTGGCGGTCTATGGATTTATTCTGGCTCCCGTCGGTGCCATCATCGTTTTCGACCATTACTTTGCCGGATCAGCAGGCATTGTGCAGAACTACGCGGAAAAAGCAGGGATCAATTTCAACCTTGCGGTTCTGCTGGCATGGGGGATCAGCATGGCGATATTCTATTCCATCTCGGCCTTCGGTGGTGTGTTCCTTTCCTTTCTGACCCTACCTGCCTGGCTTTCCTGCGGGGCACTGTACCTTGTTTTTAGTAAATTTTTGCAGAAGAAAATATGAGCATTATCAAAGTTATCTCTTATCTGTGTCTGCTTGCAGTACTGCTCTCGCCCATCCTTTTCTTCGCTGATGTGTTGACGCAAAGCCAGATGAACATCGCCTTACTGGGCGCAACCGTAGTTTGGTTTGCGACGGCCTCTACCTGGATTAACAAAGAAGCGTAGAGCTGACACGCTGCCCGCGCAATGCGCTTTTCAGCGGCTCATTCACTAGTAAGCAGGGCCAGTATTATTCAAGGATCTTGACCATAAGTGCTTTGAGCTTTTGCTCGAAATCGCCGATGTCCTGGCCCGGCAGGTACTTATTGTACTGCAGGCTTATGAGGTAGTCATCATCAAGCCGGGTCAGCAGGTTTTTATCATTGGGCATATTACCGGAGTAGGCGGTCTGGGTTCCCAGACCTTTTATTTCTTTGAAAGCCTGGACCTGATCCTTGTACCCCATCATAGGCAGGCCGTTAGTCAGCGCCTCGTTGAGTCGATTGCTCAGCTTCTTGGGCGTTTTTTCTTTGTTTTTATTAAAATTTATACTTACCGTCAGTACCGACATGGCACCAGGACCGTCCTTTATTTCGTAGCGGCAGACCTTATGGTCGTCCTTGTCCCGATCCGGCTTAACCGTAATACTGCTTTCCGAAACACCCAGGCCAGCAGCCACAGTTTGGGTATCAAGAAAATCGCAGGGGGCTTTTCCCGTAAATTTGAATGGGGATTGCTGTGAATCCTCAAAAATTAAGGCTGTAGCAGTAGTTTCAGCCGGGGATTCCGTAGAGCTGGCTTGATTTCCGCCGCAGGCAACCAATACCAATAGGGTGAAAGCAAGGAGTGCAGGTTTTTTCATTGTTGGATTTAAGATTTTGAAATGCAGACATCGAATCTGCTAAATATAGAAGCTGGATTCCATACCTGCCCGACAGATTGTGCAGACTGCCGGTTTAAAATATCAAAAGGCCAATACCCGGAAGTGATTGGTATAGGTACCCTGGCTTCTCAGCCCTATATTTTTTCAGTGGTTGATCCGAACAATACCTCGGCCATCCGCGAAAACTCCGCCTGAACGGGAGCTGTAACTGTGATTTCTTCCGTGGTTTCGGGATGCGTAAACGTCAGTTGCTGCGCGTGCAGCAACATGGTGTTCATATCGAATTGTTCCAGAAAAAGCTTATTCTGCTTGTTGCAGCCATGCGGGCGGTCGCCGATGATGGGATGAAGAATGTGGGCCATGTGCTTGCGTAGCTGGTGCATCCGGCCCGTGGTAGGTGTGAGTTCGACTAACGAATACCTTGACGTGGCATGTTTGCCAAAGGGCAGCGGAATTTCTGTGCGATGCTCCGTTTTGAGGTGCGTGACAGCATCCTGAACTACGCCGGTATCAGGATGCTTCAGGGCGTAATCTATGGTTTGCTCATCAGGCGTATAGCCACGTACGATGGCAAGGTACTTTTTCTGGACATGTCCATCCATAAACTGCTGCTGCATAGCGGAGTTCATGGATTCCAGAAGAGCGAAGAGAAGTACTCCTCCCGTTTTACGATCGAGCCGATGTACCGGCCATACACGCTGCCCCAGCTGATCCCTTAGCCGCTGTACGGCGAACTCACTGGCGTCACGAGCCATCGGTGAGCGATGCACCAGCAGACCGTGCGGCTTATTGATGGCCACTAAGTCTCGCGATTGGTAAAGAATGGGGAGGGGTAATAAACAACTACTGTTGTTCATAAGACTGTAAAGAATGTCTCACTCATTTTTATGGACTCAGGCCGTCATCAACATCAATGAAGTGTGTTATTAAAGAAGGGATTCAAAATCGACGTGCTTGTAGAAAGTACTATGTCGGGCGGCACTTAGTTCGCCAAGGTCGTAAGTACCTTTAGCTATTTCCTCGGATAGCTTCTGAATGAGTTCTGATTTGATCGAAGGGACATCATTCTTGACAATATCGAAAACCATCTCATAATCGATACCGGTGTAGTTATGAGCAATTCGATTTCTCAAACCCCTGATCGCCTGAAAAGGAAGATCTGGTGATTGGTTTTTTAGTTCATCCGATAACCGACCAGCATACTCACCTACGTTGAGAAGCAGCAATAGACTGGCATTGAATCTGACTTGATCGCCATCGTTGAAGAAAGTATCGGCATCGGAAAATCCCTCTGCGTACAACTCAATCTTGCCGAGCGATTCGAGTATGACCAGCAGTGGTAGTAAATCCTGAGACTTATCGCGTGACATATTTCAGGTCTTGCTGCGCCCGATAGAGGATGATCGGATCGGCGAATTTCTCAGGCACCAAGTCCACCTCAGTCTCGAGTAAGTCCTGCAACTTCGTCCTGAGTCGTTCACGCAATCTGTAATCCATCTGCTTTTCAAGCAGAATGTCAATATCACGGTAGCTTTCTCCCCGCGCAAACGACCCAAACAGCCCTAGGCGTTGAATATCAAACTCTTCGAAGATGTTTTCCTGCCGCAACAAATTCTCTAACTCTTGAACAGTCATAGCATTATGCTTTCTTTGGGTGGTTGGTGAAGGCATACTCAATCTTCAAATATAGCTTTTCAGGCTAACTATTCAAGACGCCAAGGAAAGCTCAATATTCTCAATTCAGCAGATCAAAGACCTATTCATGCTCTCCATGTTCCCCAAACTGCAGTGGACTCTTCATAATCCCCCGTTCGGAGGTGCGGATAAAGTTCACAATCTCGTCGCGCTCATCGGAAGGGGGTAGTTCGAGTTCGATCTGATTGAGGGCGTCGGAGTTATTAAGGCCCTTCATATAGATGTACCGGTAAACGGTTTGAATCTCGGCGATTTGCTGATTGGTGTAGCCGCGGCGGCGCAAACCTACCGAATTGATACCCGCGTAGGAAATAGGTTCCCGGGCGGCTTTGGTAAAGGGCGGCACATCCTTACGCACCAGAGATCCTCCGGATACGAAGGCGTGTGAGCCGATCTTGACAAACTGGTGAACTGCACTGATCGCGCTCACAATGGCCCAGTCGCCAACGTGGACGTGCCCGGCCATCTGTACGTTATTGCCAATAATACAGCTGTTGCCGATAATGCAATCGTGGGCGATGTGGGCGTACGCCATGATCAGGCAGTCGCTGCCAACCTCGGTTTTCCAATGTTCCTCGGTCCCTCGGCTGATGGTGGCGTATTCGCGGATGGTCGTATTGTCGCCCACATAGGTAAGCGTGTACTCATTGTTGTACTTCAAATCCTGCGGAATGGCCGAAACGACCGCGCCGGGGTAGATACGGCAATTTTTGCCGATGCGCGCGCCTTCGTTGATGACCGCGTGCGACGCCACCCAGGTGCCTTCACCAATCTCCACGTCCTTGTGGATCATGGCGAACGGCTCGACGACCACATTACGGGCGATTTTGGATTCGGAGTGAATGTAGGCTAGGGGTTGTATCATTTTTTCTTGACCAGGCTGGCGATCATATCGGCTTCGCAGACCAGTTGTCCGCTCACATAGCCGCGTCCGCTCATTTTGACGATGCCCCGCTTCATGGGGGAGGTGAATTCACATTTGAAGATTACGGTGTCGCCAGGCACAACGTTGCGCCGGAAGCGACAATTGTCAATTCCGATCAGATAAGGCCAGTAGTTTTCCGGATCGGGTACCGTACTGAGGACAAGGATCCCGCCTGTCTGCGCCATCGCTTCCAGTTGCATTACGCCCGGCATGACCGGATTGCCCGGAAAGTGACCGAGGAAAAACTGCTCGTTCATCGTTACATTCTTGGTGCCGACCACGCTCATCTCGTCCAGCGCAATGATCTTATCGATCATCTGGAACGGATAACGGTGGGGGAGCAGGTTGGCGATTTGGTTAATGTCCAGAATCGGCGCCTTCTTCGGGTCGTACTGCGGGATGCCGTCCTTGGCGGCTTTCATCAATTTCTTGATTTTCTTGGCCAAAGCTACATTGGCAGCATGACCAGGCCGGGCAGCCAGAATCTGGGCTTTGAGGGGACGCCCCACCAAGGCCAGGTCGCCCACCAGGTCCAATAGTTTGTGCCGGGCCATTTCGTTGGGGAAATGAAGATCGACATTATTCAGAATTCCCTTCGACTCGTCGACACTTACCTTGGGCTTGTCAAGTAGTTTGGCGAGCTGATCAAGTTCACCGTCCTGCACCTTGCGGTCCACTATGACAATGGCATTGGTCAGGTCGCCACCTTTGATCAGGTTTTGGTTATAAAGAGCTTCCAACTCGTGCAAAAAGCAGAACGTCCGGCAAGGGGCGATTTCTGCCTTGAAAAGCGTCATGTCGTTCAGCGAAGCGTGCTGACTGTTGATGACCTTGGAATTGTAGTCCACCATCACCGTAAGGCGGTAATCGGTGAGTGGCATGGCTGCCATCTCAATGTCTTTATCGGCGTTGACGTAGTGGACGTATTCGGGTACTTCGAAGTAATTGCGGTATGCATTCTGTTCTTCGATACCAGCGTCTTCGAGGGCATTGATAAACTTGATGGCACTGCCGTCCATAATGGGCGGCTCAGGGCCGTCGAGCTGGATGAGAACGTTGTCGATTTGCAGACCGACCAGTGCGGCCAGCGTGTGCTCTACGGTATTGATGCGGGCGCCATTCTGCTCGATGGTGGTGCCGCGCGACAGGTCTACGACATTGTCTACATCAGCGTCCACAATGGGCTGACCGGGTAGGTCCACGCGTTGAAATTTGTAGCCATGGTTGGCCGGGGCAGGCAGGAAAGTCATCGTGGCCGACACGCCCGTGTGCAGTCCGACGCCGGAAACCGACGCCGCTTTTTTTATGGTCTGTTGTTTTTCGTTCATTTTAGCTGGGAAGAAGCTATAGGCTGTAAGCGGTAGGCTTTCTCTGTGAAATATTAGGTTAAGAACTAGTCAGCCCGGTCTGTTTTTCCGGCTCCTGCCTTTTCTTTTTCCAAATACTGAATTCGTTTTTCTATTTCGGGAAATTTCCGCACCAACGCCTGGGCGCGCAGGTGTGCACTCAGTTCGTAGGCAGGCGAGCCACTCAGTGCGAGTCCCTCTTTCTTAATGTTTTTACCCACACCCGCCTGTGCTCCCACTTTGGTGCCGTTGGCCAGGGTAAGGTGTCCGGCGATGCCTACCTGACCGGCTATAACGCACTTCTCTCCGATCTTGGTGGAGCCTGAGATGCCCGATTGCGCGGCAATAACCGTGTTTTTACCTACTTCAACATTATGCGCAATCTGCACCAGATTGTCAATTTTCACACCCGAGCGGATAATTGTCGAACCCATTGTGGCGCAATCGATGGTGGTGTTTGAGCCGATGCTCACGTGGTCCTCGATGACGACATTACCAAGCTGAGGAATGGTTTTATAAGTGCCGTCGGGTTGGGGAGCGAAGCCGAAACCGTCGCTGCCGATGACGGTATTGGCGAAAATGACGCAGTGCCTGCCGATGACCGTGTTGTCGTATATGCGTACGCCGGGATGGATTACCGTGTCGTCGCCAATGGTGACGTTATCGCCAATGTAAGCGTGGGGGTAAATTTTGACACGCTCACCGATTGAGCATTTTTTGCCGACATAAGAAAAAGCCCCCCGGTATCCATCCTCGCCGACAGAGCTTCCCTCACCGAGGTGAGCAGGCTGCTCGACGCCGCGTTTGATTTGCTGGGTAAACCTCTGGTACTCCTCTAACAGGCGTGTAAACCCTGAATAGGCGTTTTCAACGTAAATAAGAGCAGTCGAAACTTCTTTTTTCGGCTCAAAATCATGATTGACCAATACGGCCGAAGATTCGGTCTCGTAGAGGTATGATTCGTATTTGGGATTGGCAAGAAACGAAATACAACCGGGCTTGCCCTCTTCAATTTTGGCGGCCGAACGAATGAGAGCGGTGTTGTCTCCTACCACTTTTCCGTTCAATAATTGAGCAATCTGCCCGACAGTAAACTCCATAGAAAATCAAAACGACTTGGACTAGCACCGCTGCGAAGAAGCTTCATTACCAAGGCCACAGGTGCTAAGCGACTATGTCCCAAATCCGTGCAGTGCGACTACGGGCGCAAAGATACAGTTTTAGCCCAACTTACGTAATACTTGCGGACAATCTTGCTAAGGGCGTGGATGGTCGGCAATTCGGAAGCCTCCGTAATGTCCAGTACGCGACCATCTTTCATTTTGATGCGAATCTGATCTTCACCCGTCACATATGCCGAGTTGGTAGTTTTGCCTTCCACCAAAAAATACGACAGCTGTTCCTCGGTTAAGCCCTGCGCCCGCAGGTCTTCGCGCAAAGTAACCAGCAGTTCCTCAGTCGGCGGGGCATCCAATAGTTGAATCTTGAAAAGACGCCGGTCGAGCAACCTTTGACAGAGCCGGGAAAGTACCGGATCACTTTCCTGCGCCCAGGCTTTTATGGCGCCCCACATGTCGTAGTCGTCCAGTCGGACAAAAGTTTGCAGTAGTTCGGGACGCTCCCGGAAGTCGGCCAGGGTGGAGCGGTAGCGTAGGAAAAAGCCCAGATTGGGCGAGGCGTACAAATCTGCCCCCTGCTCGGTGAGGTCGCGGGCGCGACGGATGGCCTGACTGAGCATCGCTTCGGCGCAGAGAGAAGTTTTGTGCAAATAAACTTGCCAATACATGAGACGACGGGCGTTGAGGAAGTTTTCGATGCTCAGCAGGCCCTTTTCCTCTACTACCAGTTCATCCTTATATACATCCAGCATTTTAATGAGCCGGCTTGCGCCGATTGTCCCTTCGGCTACGCCCGTGTAGAAGCAGTCACGGTTGAGGTAATCCATCCGATCCATATCCAATTGACTGGAAATGAGCTGATGGAAAAGAGGCCTTGGGTACGTCCCCTCGAACATTTGAATCGCCAGATCGAGGCGACCGTCGAACTGGCGATTCAGATCCTTCATGAGCAGCAGTGACAGTTCTTCGTGCGGAATGCCCGTCATGAGCGTCTTTTCGAGTACGTGCGAGAACGGCCCGTGCCCAATATCATGTAGTAGTATGGCCACTTGCGCCGCCTCACACTCAGCGTCCCAAATCAGGTGGCCCTTGTCCTGCAGCGTTTTTAACGCCAGGCCCATCAGGTGCATGGCGCCCAGCGCGTGGTGGAAGCGGGTGTGCAGCGCGCCAGGATACACCAGATCTGCCATGCCCAATTGCCGAATGCGACGCAGCCTTTGGAAATAGGGATGCTCTACCAGATCGAAAAGTAGTTCCGACGGAATGGTGATGAAACCATATACGGGATCGTTAAGGATTTTTCTTTTATTCAAAAGTATCGTGCAAAAATCGAGTAGGTACTTGGTTGATTAACAGATAGAACACATTGTAAAAGTAGGCTTAATCGCTATTTGCGAGTTGCAGCAGCACTTCGCCTGACAAATGGAATGGTATTACAAATAAACAACTAAACGCCTAAACAATTGAAGAAACCACTTGGCGAATAGAAACGCAACCCTTATTTTTGCGCTCCAAACTCGTAAAGAGTCGGGCCTATAGCTCAGTTGGTTAGAGCACCTGACTCATAATCAGGTGGTCCCAGGTTCGAGCCCTGGTGGGCCCACGTTTTGAAAACTCCCGGCATTGAGTCGGGAGTTTTTTTTTGATAAAGTACCCTCACTACTCCAAGAGCCCGGAGAAAAGCGCCCCGTTCGTTTTCTGGCAAGCCCACATTTCTGGAAATCCCTGGCAAACGCCAGGGATTTTTTGTCCTCTCTTTTCCGGGGTCCCAATCTTGTGGAGCTGCTCCTGCTTCAGAAGTGAATATTGATTTTCTGCTATTTACTGGCATCCACTAAATGGATACTCCTGGAATGGTTGGGCCTGCCTGACCGAAGGAAAATCGGCAAAATCAGGATTTTAACCCGATTTTAATCTGCTTTTAACTTGTGATTAAGGAGCCGGGTGATACTTGCGCCGTATTTTTTAAATCCTACTATGCTTCGGGCAGAAAGCCGGACTTTTTCAACTCTTCTAAAAAGTTTAAGCACAACAACCAAAATCAATCATGAAAAGAACACTCTTATTCGTAACCCTGTGCACCTTGTTTTTCCAAACAGGCTGCGAAACCAAAGGAGAAGAAAAGAAGGAAGAAAAAACAGAGTTTCTGGTGACCAGCCCAGTCATTAAAGACACCCTGGTTACCAAAGAGTACGTCTGTCAGATCCACGCCATCAGCCATATTGAGTTGCGGGCGCAGGAACGGGGCTACCTACAGAAAATATTTGTGGACGAAGGGCAGCACGTCAAGCAGGGCCAGATGATGTTTCAGATCATGCCCATGCTCTACCAGGCCGAGCAGCAGAAAGCCAAAGCCGAGGCCAACTTCGCCGAAATTGAGTACAGGAACACCAAGTCTTTGGCCGACAGTAACATCGTCTCGAAGAATGAATTGGCAATGGCGATGGCCAAACTGCAGAAGGCCAACGCCGAACTGTCCCTGGCGAATGTTCACCTGGGCTTCACCGAAATCCGGGCCCCTTTCAACGGAATCATGGATCACTTCCAGGTGCGGTTGGGTAGTTTGGTCGATGAGGGTGACCTGCTAACTACCCTCTCGGACAACAGCAAGATGTGGGTGTATTTCAACGTACCCGAGGCGGAGTACCTGGACTATAAGTCGGATGACAGCCAGGACAACATGAAGCAGGTAAATCTGATGATGGCCAACAACAAGAAGTTTCCTTACGTAGGCAAGGTGGAGACCGTGGAGGCCGATTTCAACAACGAAACGGGCAACATCGCCTTCCGGGCCACCTTCCCCAATCCGAAGGGCCTGCTGCGACATGGCGAAACGGGTAATGTGTTGGTAACGGTACCCTACAAAAATGCCCTGCTCATTCCTCAGAAAGCCACCTTCGAGGTACTTGAGAAAAAATACGTGTACGTATTGGACAAAGACAACAAGATCAAGTCGCGGGAAATCACCATTTCCGCCGAGTTGCCGCACATTTTTGTGGTGCAGTCGGGCCTGAATAGAGACGATAAGATCCTGTTGGAAGGTTTGCGTCTGGTGCGGGAAAACGAAAAGATCCATCCCAAGTTCGTGCAGCCAGCCAAAATGCTGTCTCAGCTGGATTTGTACGCAGAATAATCAGACACAACCTTAAAGAGCAAAAAATATGTTCAGTTCATTCATTCGCCGGCCCGTATTCGCGATTGTGATATCGGTTATGATCGTCTTCGTGGGCGGCCTGGCGATCAGAAGTTTACCAATCTCCCAATTCCCGGATATTGCCCCCACTACGGTCAATATTTTTATTGCCTACCCCGGTGCCAGTGCCGACGTGCTCGTTAAGTCCACGCTGATTACTCTGGAACAGGCCATCAACGGCGTTCAGGATATGCGCTATATCGCCACGGACGCCACCAGCGCCGGTGAAGCTACTCTCAGGATAATTTTTGAACCCGGCACTGACCCCAATGATGCGGTAATCCGGGTAAAGACCCGGGTGGACCAGGTCATGCCGCTACTGCCCGAACTGGTGCAGCGCGAGGGAGTAATCATTACGCCCATTCAGCCCAGTATGTTGATGTACGTCAACCTGTATTCCAAGGATAAAAGCATCGACGAAAAATTCCTGTTCAACTACGCTACCGTAAAGATGATCCCCGAAATCCAGCGGACCAGGGGCATTGCACGGGCCCAAATTCTGGGTAGCCGGCGGTATGCCATGCGGGTTTGGCTCAATCCCGACCGCATGCGGGCTTACAACATCTCGGTAGAAGAAGTGATGGATGCCATAGGAGAGCAGAGCATCATTGGCCGACCGGGCCGGATTGGGCAGAGCTCCGGTATTGCCGCCCAGTCGCTGGAATATGTACTTACCTACAAAGGTCGCTATAACAAACCCGAAGAATACGAAGATATCATTGTCCGGGCCAATCACGAAGGAGAAAGCATCCACCTGAGGGACATAGCCCACGTTGAGCTGGGTAGTGAATTCTTCGATATCTATTCCAACCTGGACGGTAAGGCTTCGGCGGCCATCGTGCTTCGGCAAAACTACGGGAGTAACGCCAGTGACGTTATTGATGAAGTGAAAGAAAAGCTGGAAGTGATGAAAGCCTCCTTTCCTCCGGGCGTGGATTACAAAATCAGCTACGACGTTTCGACCTTCCTCGACGCTTCCATCGAACAGGTAATCCACACGCTGCGGGACGCCTTTATCCTGGTGGCCCTGGTAGTTTTCGTATTCCTGGGCGACTGGCGTTCTACGCTGATTCCTATCCTGGCGGTGCCGGTATCACTCATCGGGGCGTTTTTCGTCATCCAGTTCTTCGGCCTGTCCATCAACCTGATTACGCTGTTTGCTCTGGTGCTGGCAATCGGTATTGTGGTGGATGACGCGATCGTGGTGGTGGAAGCCGTGCACGCCAAGATGGAGGAAAAACCCAATATATCACCTTACAGAGCCGTCAAAGAAGTACTTGGTGAGATCAGCGGAGCTATCATCGCGATCACAGCCGTAATGGTTTCGGTGTTCCTGCCCATCTCGTTTATGTCGGGGCCGGTGGGTACTTTCTACCGTCAGTTCTCCATTACCATGGCGAGTTCGATTGTGATTTCGGCCCTGATTGCCCTCACGCTGACGCCAGTGTTGTGCGCCATGTTGCTGAAAAACCATCACGGACATGAGCGGAAGAAAAATCTGCTGACCAAAGCACTCGACAGCTTCAACCGCGGATTCGATAAAATGACCGGATGGTACGTGGGCTTGTTGAAAATGATCGTCAGCCGCCGGGTCGTAACTTTTGCGATCCTATTGGCCTTCTGCGCCGGGATATTCTACGAAAACCAGATTCTGCCCGCCGGATTTATTCCGAACGAAGACCAAAGTACCATCTATGCTATTATCCAGACTCCTCCGGGTTCGACGCTGGAAAAAACCAATCAGGTTTCTCAGAAGCTTCAGAAGATCTGCGAAGAAATCAAAGGGGTAGAATCAGTGTCGTCCCTGGCGGGTTACGAGATTATGACCGAGGGACGTGGTTCCAACGCGGGTACCTGTCTGATCAACCTGAAGCCCTGGTCGGAGCGTGATCAGAATGTGAAGGAAATCATGGAAGAGTTGGAAGAGGAGACCAGAAACCTTGGGGCGGTCGTTGAATTTTTCGAACCACCCGCAATTCCGGGCTTTGGTACTTCGGGTGGTTTTTCCATGCGCCTGCTGGATAAAAACACGGATACCGACTACCACGAGTTCGACCGAATCAACCAGCAGTTCATGGATAACCTGAAAGCACGTCCGGAACTGGCGGGTATGTTCACCTTCTTCGCTGCCAACTACCCGCAGTACGAACTGGAATTTGACAATAATCTGGCCATGCAGAAAGGCGTATCGATCGGAAAAGCGATGGATAACCTCAACATCATGATCGGTAGTACCTACGAGCAGGGCTTCATCAAGTTCAACCAGTTCTTCAAAGTCTATGTGCAGTCCGATCCGAGTTTCCGGAAATTGCCTTCCGACATCCTGAATCTGTTTGTTAAAAATGATGAGGGAGAAATGGTGCCTTACTCGTCGTTCATGCGGCTCAAAAAAGGACAGGGCCCCAACGAGATCACCCGCTTCAACCTCTATAACTCCGCCGCCATTCAGGGACAACCCGCCAAGGGCTACACCACGGCGGATGCCATTGCCGCCATCCGCGAAGTGGCCGCCACGACCCTGCCCAAAGGGTACGACATCGCCTTCGAAGGTCTTTCCTACGATGAGTCGATCCGGGGTAATGAATCGCTGTATGTATTCCTGATCGTATTGGTGTTCGTGTACTTCGTGTTAGCCGCTCAGTACGAAAGTTTTATCATTCCTTTGGCGGTAGTATTCTCCCTGCCGGTTGGGGTGTTCGGCTCTTTTCTAATGCTCAAACTCATGGGGCTGGAGAATAACATTTACGCCCAGATCGGCCTGATCATGCTGATTGGTCTGTTGGGTAAGAATGCCGTACTGATCGTAGAGTTTGCCGTACAAAAGCGACAACAGGGTGCCACGATTCTGGAAGCTGCCATTGAAGGCGCCAAAGTTCGTTTCCGCCCTATCCTGATGACTTCATTCGCCTTTGTGGCTGGTTTGATTCCGCTGATTATCGCCACGGGCGCAGGTGCGATTGGCAACCGTACTATCGGGGCTTCGGCCCTGGGAGGTATGCTATTCGGTACCATTTTCGGTGTGATCATTATCCCGGGACTGTACTTCATATTTGCCCATTTGGCCGATGGCCGGAAGATGATTAAAGGAGAGGATGAAGAGCCGTTGTCCGAAAACTGGGCTCACCAGGTAGATGCCTTCCCTATTACTGAAATAAGCACCAATCATGAATAAACAACTCATCAATACATGCCTGATTGCAGCAGGTATAGTTCTCTTTGTCTCGGCCTGCAAAACACCTGCTCTGGTCACCAGAGAGGCTAATAAAGAGGTTCCGGCAAGCTTTTACGGATCGCTGGATTCTACCAACTCAGGGCAGGTTAGCTGGCGGAACTATTTCACCGACCCCTACCTGACTGCTCTGATCGACACGGCGCTCGGCAATAACCAGGAGCTGAACATCGCTTTGCAGGAAATCGCCATTTCCCAGAATGAAGTGCTGGCAAGAGCCGGGGAATACCGGCCCTTTGTGGGGCTGCGCGGCGGGGCGGGCGTCGAGAAGGCGGCACGCTACACCCACCCGGGTTCTACCGAAGCCACTACCGATATCAAGCCGGGGCGGGAAACCCCCGATCCACTGCCTGACTTTGTGGTGAACCTGTATGCCCGCTGGGAGGTCGACATCTGGCATAAATTGCGCAACGCCAGGAAAGCCGCCGCGATCCGTTATTTGTCTTCCCAGGAAGGCCGGAATTTCACGACTACCAACATCGTCGCCGAAATCGCCACTTCTTATTACGAATTGTTGTCGCTCGATACGCAACTGGCCATTTTGCAAAACAATATCGAGATCCAAAACAACGCTCTGAAAATTGTGCGGATGCAGAAAGATGCCGCCAAGGTGACCGAGCTAGCCGTTCAGCGATTCCAGGCGCAGGTACTAAATACCCAAAGCCTGCAATATGGTATTCAGCAGCGTATTACGGAAACGGAAAACGAAATCAACTTCCTGCTGGGACGCTACCCGCAACACGTCGCCCGCAGCAGCGATAATTTCGAGACACTGGTACCCGAGGCAGTCTATGCAGGACTACCTACGCAACTGTTGTCGAACCGCCCCGACATCCGGCAGGCCGAGCTGGAACTCACTGCCGCCAAGATCGACGTGGAAGTGGCGCGGGCTAACTTCTATCCCTCGCTTGGGCTGAATGCCGAACTGGGTATCCGGGCTTTCAATCCCGTGTACCTTGCCAAACTACCCGAATCGCTGCTGGCCTCTCTGGTGGGCGACCTGGCGGGGCCTCTGGTTAACAAGAACGCCATCAAAGCTACCTATTACAGCGCCAACGCCCGACAGATTCAGGCGATTTACAGTTACGAGCGTTCGGTTTTAAATGCCTACATCGAGGTGGTTAACCAGCTTTCAAATATTGGTAACCTACAAAATACATACGACCTGAAGTACCAGGAAGTGCAGGCGCTCAACCAGTCGATTACGATCTCGAACAACCTGTTTCGCTCGGCCCGCGCCGACTACATGGAAGTGCTACTCACCCAACGGGATGCGCTTGAATCGCGCTTCGACCTGATTGAAACAAAAATGCAGCAGATGAATGCCACCGTAAATGTGTACCGGGCACTGGGCGGGGGCTGGAATTGAGGTAATTAGTAAAGGTTTTATTTAATATAAATCCCCCGGCGCGGAAGCGTCGGGGGATATTCTATATAGGAGAGTTCTGGACCAAATCAGAATTTTAATACCTTGACGAAAAATAGTATATTTGGTAAAACAAGAAGAAAGCCAATGAGAACATCGATTGATACTCAGAAAGTACCCCAAACCATAGAAGAATTTATGATTTGGGAGCCCAATGATGGATATAAATACGAGTGGAACGACGGCGAAGTCATTAGATTTGAAAGTATGAAACAAAGGCACCTTCTGATTCTTAGGATGCTCAGCAGGTTATTCGCCCGTACGGATGCTTACCAGCAAGGCGGGGAGTTGATCTATGAACAGGATGTATGGTTAACGGGCATTCAAATGCGTCGTCCCGATCTGGCTTATTTCAGCGGCGAGCAGATCGACAACAGTCTTTCGTCGGAGGAAGAGATTATTCCTGCTTTTGCCATCGAAATCGTTTCACCTACCGACGACGCCATCAAAGTCGAAGATAAACTAGTCGAATACTTCAAGTGCGGTGTACAGGTAGTTTGGCACGTTTATCCTGAAAATAAGGTAGTGTATGTTTACACTTCCCGCAAGAATGTTAAAATCTGCACGGAGGATGACCTTTGCTCTGCTCAGCCTGTTTTACCGGATTTTGAAATCAGCGTGAACGATCTCTTCGCCGGGCCGCAGGCTTAGTAACTCTCCTCATTATTCGGCTGGGTATAAATCAATTAAAGGAGTTTTATTATTTAAAAATAAGGAAGCCTTACTTATTTCTCCACCTTTTCCAACTCCGCCTGCTTGTCCTGTGTAAGATCGATTTGGCCGAAACTACCGGAATTGGGTAGAACCATATGGAAGGCCGAGGTGTAATCGATGGATAGGGTAGCCTGTTCGATGGTGCTGGCCAACACGTGTCCACCCCGTTTACGATCTTCGGTAATGAAATGCATGTGATAGCCGGGCACATTTAAGCCCTTCATGAATGGAGGTGTCCGGAAGCCCATTAAAGTGCCCCGAACGTTCTGAAACTCAAATGTTGGTTGTGTTTTTACAATTTCTATCATGGGTTGATAAGGCTTGGATTGACGGGGTACACTGCGTGCTTTCACGTACTCGAATTCTCCGGTTATCTTGATAGCATAGAAGATATTCTCGGTTGAGATCAGGCTGTCAATTAAGACAAAAAGCTCTTCAAAACTGAGTGGGCCGCTGAGTGACAATACCGTGTCGGCTTCAAAGTATGTAACAGCCGCAAAGGGCGTGCGGGTGGAGTCGGGTACGGGATAGACATTTCCATCGGAGCGAATCTTGAATACTTCCCCATCCAGTTGGATCATCTCTCCGTCGAGACCATTGAATGTTCCGATGCCGAAATCTCCCTGCTTTCGGACATCGCCGTAAGTCACTTCGCCATCGAAGTCGCCGGCAAGCAGCGCATCGATCGTCGAAACCTGATAAAGTACCTCTTCCTGGGAGGGAGCGTTTTGGGGAGAAGTGCAGGCCGTCATAAAGCAGATAATTCCGAAAAGGTAGCTTTGGACAGACCGATTTTTCATAACAGGAAGGGTACCTTTTTAATAAAAAATTGAGAGCACTACCGCAGGTACTTTTTTAACCCACATTTCTTCAGCGACTTTATTCCCTTCACTACCATCTTTGCGTTGAGTTCGGCGCCGGCAAGGGCTGTGTGTGTGTCATCAAGAGCAGTAAAGTATTGCTGTTTGACCTGCGTGGGGGTACTTTGGTCATATTGCGCGGCCACCAGCTCATAAAGATCAATGAAAAAGGCCCCCTTACTCTTCGCTACGGTCTGTGCCCACTGCGGGTAGCTATCGTCGGGACGCACAATCCGATCCTGCTCCCACTGATTGCGGGGGATGGGTGAACACACGATGGGAATGGCACCTTTAGCCTTGGCCTCGTCGATGTACTTGCGTAAGTACCAACCATAGGAATGTACGATCTCATGTTTTTTGGTGATGAGATTATCGATCTCCTCGGTTTCTTCGCCAATGCCCCGGATGGTGCCCCTGGCCCGGAGGGTGTCGTTTACCGGACTCGAATCGTTGTGCCCAAACTGGATGAGCAGGAAATCGCCTGGGTGCAACTCAGAAAGTACGGTCTCCCAGCGACCTTCGCTGACGAAAGTACGGCTCGACCTTCCGCCGATGGCGTGATTATGAATTTTCATACGGGTGGTGTCAAAGTGTTTGTCCAACACACTGCCCCAACCCCATTGTCCGTTCTGACCAGTCCCGGAGCCGGTTTTGACGGTAGAATCGCCAATCAGATACAGGCGGGCGGGCTCAGGACGAAGCAGAGTCGTCGTGGCAAGGGTAGTAAGAAGCAAAAGCAGTTTCAATGGCATTGGAACGTAAGGGTTGTTACTTTTTTATAAGCCTTCTGGGTACTTTTCTACTCAAAATTTTTGTCCGGCAATTTTTTTCAAAACCCGGTTAAACTTTGCATTGCGTTTTCCATCCGAACAGCCGTCAGAATTTCGTTAAGTAATCCAAAAGGTTGACTATGGCCTGGACCGCTACCTATACCCGACCCCTCGCTTCGGCGGATCTTGCCCACCTGCTGCGGCGGGCTTCTTTCGGGCCATCTCCCGCGCAATTAAAGGCGAACAAGGGACGAACAGCTACCGAAATTTTCGACTTATTGGCGAAGGCCCCGGCTCCGCCATTACCCACCGATTCGGATGGCAAAACCTTTCACGATCTGGGCTGGGGCGCACCCGAGACTGAACAGCAAAAGCGCAATCAGCTCGATAATCAACGACGGGCGCAAGTCAAAAAATGGTGGTTGGGGTTGATGCTGGACCCTTCGCGCGGCTTTGCTGAAAAACTCACGTTGTTCTGGCAAAACCATTTTGTGATCGAGTCCGATACGATACAGGACGTGCGCTTTCTGCACCGCTATCTGGAAACCATCCGTCGGAATGCGCTGGGTAACTTCCGGACGTTCGTGATCGACATCACTAAGGATCCGGCGATGCTCCGCTACCTCAATGGCACCGAAAATACCAAGGAGAAACCCAACGAAAACTACGGGCGCGAGCTGATGGAGCTTTTCACGCTGGGCCGCGGCTATTACACCGAGTCCGATGTGGTGGAAGCCGCCCGGGTACTGACGGGCTGGCAAGCAATAAACTACCGGAATGCCTTTACCGAAGTGATTTCGTCGCGCTTCAATCCTAATCTTCACGATCAGGAGAAAAAGGTTTTTTCAGAGAATTTCCAGGATACAACCATCGAAGGCCGCTCCGGCGACCAAGGCGGAGCATTGGAGCTGGGCGAGTTGGTGGATATGCTATTCACCCACCCCGAGTCGGCCCGCTTCCTCGTCCGTAAGCTCTACCGCTGGTATTTTACGGGTGAAATCAGCGATGAAGTCGAGAAGAATTTCATCGAACCCATGGCCGTCAGTTTTCGGAAAGATCGCGAAATCAAGCCGCTCATCCGCCGGATGCTTACCAGCGACCACTTCTTCGACCCGGCGCTGCGCGGCGGCCAACTCCGCTCGCCGCTCGATTTTATCATGGGTAGTTTCATCGCTTTGGAAAATCCGGCACCCTCCCATGAGAAAGAACGGGGCAAGTACGATGCCCTCACCAACAACCTGCTGAATCGTACCCGTCTTATGGAAATGGAGGTACTTGAGCAGCCGACGGTTTTCGGCTGGCGGCCGTATTATGATACAGGATATTACAAAATCTGGATCAGTGGCACCACATTGGGTCTGCGGGGCGACCTTACGGACGTTTTGGTAAAAGGGGCCCGTCAATTCGGTGTGCAAGTGGATACTTTGAGCTGGGTTACTTCCTTTGGTAGCAATCCCGGTGACCCGATGGTACTTGTCCGCGAAATGTGGGGGCTACTCATGGCCGTGGAACCCACACAGGCCCAACTCGACAACCTGGTCGACGACGCTCTGCTGGACGGAATTCCGCGCTACGAGTGGACCGAAATTTGGAATAAATACAAGGACAAAGGCCTGGAAGACGATGCCCGCAATCGCCTCAATCCGTTTGTGACATACATGCTTCGCCTGGCTGAATATCAGCTTAATTAATGGAAAACGGATAAGGGATAATTGACAATGTGTTGATCAAGAACCCTTAAAATTTCCTGCTCCTATTTATTTATAAAATATTTAATAAGCAATTGGTTTTTAAGCGATAGGGTTAATTGTCTATTGTCAAAATTCCATTATCCATTAAAGAAATGAAACGTCGCTCATTCTTAAAAACCTCGTCGCTCACTGCGCTGCTGCCCTGGACCCTGAATGGGCTGGGAGCGCGGGCCTTCGGTCAGGATTCGTCTGCCTTCCTCAATGCCCTCGGCACCACCGCTGACGCCAGTGACCGCGTGTTGGTAGTTATCCAACTCAACGGTGGGAACGACGGTCTGAATACCGTTATTCCGTTGGACCAAATGGGGATGTACCAAAAAATCAGGGCCAACATCGCTATTGAAGAGGCTAAGGTGCTGAAACTCCGCTACCGTGAGCAGGCCGGACTGCACCCTTCGCTCAAAGGGTTTCAGGACCTGTATAATGATGGCCGATTGTCGATCATCGAGAACGTAGGCTACGAAAACCCAAGCTTCTCACACTTCCAGGCCAACGACATTTGGTTCAAGGGCGATAGTACCCCCAACGATACCACTTCGGGTTGGCTGGGGCGGTACCTGGAAGAGCGCTACGCGGGCTATCCCGAAGGCTATCCCAATGCTCAGATGCCGGACCCTTTGGCAATTCAGATCAGTGCCGTAGCCTCCACGGCTTTGCTGGGGCCGAAGCAGTCGGTGGCATTGGCGATTCAGGACGTCGATACCTTCGCCCGGCTCATTGGGGAGAAACCCGCCGCGCCATCTTCCGCCAACCTCAACGCCCTGGCCAGCGATTACGTGGACTTTGTCCGCAGCCAGCAAACGCTGTCGGTAGCCTACGCCGACCAGCTCAAAGCTGCCGCGACCAAAGGAAGTACCGGGGCTAACTACCCGGCGGGGAATCGACTGGCTGATCAACTCAAAGTAGTCTCCCGGCTGATCAAGGGTGGTTTGCGCACCAAGGTATATTACGTAACCCTTGGCGGATTTGATACCCACGCAAACCAACTGATCCTGCACAACAATCTGCTCACGCAGTTGGGCGAAGCCACCAAGGCGTTTCTGGATGATCTTAAAACCAGTAAGCTCGACAACCGTGTGGTAGGGATGACGTTTTCGGAGTTTGGCCGCCGCGCCTACTCCAATGGCAGCGCGGGCACGGACCACGGCTGGGCCTCCCCGCAGTTCGTGTTCGGGCACGGTATCAAGACCCAGTTCATCGGCAATAGCCCCGATTTGAATAACCTGGTCAAAAATAACATCGCGATCGAGCACGATTTTCGGCAGGTGTACGCCA
Organism: Persicitalea jodogahamensis; assembly: GCF_014651615.1. Taxonomy (GTDB): domain Bacteria; phylum Bacteroidota; class Bacteroidia; order Cytophagales; family Spirosomataceae; genus Persicitalea; species Persicitalea jodogahamensis. Next base: position 940,943 of record NZ_BMXF01000002.1, read on the forward strand.
GCCTACTGCGTGACTGGTTTGAGGTCGACGAAGCCACGGTGCGCCGCGTCATGTTGGGGGGCGACTACGAAGTGGTCCCCATCTTCCGCGAAACCATTACCGCCGCAGAACCCCTCTCTGAACTAGTCGCGCTCTACCCCAATCCCGCCACGACCGAAGCCCGCCTGGTGTGGCCGGTGGGAGAGGAGTTGAAAAATATAGAACTGGTGGACCTTTCGGGTCGGGTTCAAACCGTACCTGTGCAGTTGCTGGAAAGCAACAAACTGGTACTGGATTTGCGCCGTGTCCAGCGAACGCACTATGTAGTCAAATTACAAACTACGCGTTCGGAATACTCCCGAAAGCTTATCGTCCAGTAAGGCGGACAACATGAGTTGGCCCCTATAAGGATGGCGGCATATCGTCTTTCCCCGTGCCCCATTTCTTATTCGGCGTTCTTCCCATAACCAAAACCAGTTCGCCACCCGTCGTGAGCTGCTCATGGCTGAGGTAGGTTTTCGTGAAAGTCTTACCGTTCAGCTTCGCCGACTGGATGTAAGGCGTGTCGCGGGAGTTGTTTTTTGCGATAATCTTAAAAGACTTACCGTTATCGAGATTAAGGGCCATTTCGGTAAATGCCGGACTGCCCAACACATAGTAAGGAGTACCAGGACAGACCGGATACAGCCCCGCCATGCTGAATACCAGCCACGCCGACATCTGTCCGCCATCCTCGTTACCACTCAGTCCGTTAGGTGTAAGACCATACTCTTCCCGGATTATCTTACGAATCTGCTGCTGCGTTTTCCAGGCTTCACCCGCGTAAGGGTAGAGGTAGGCAATCTGGTGATTGGGCTCGTTACCGTGCCAGTAATAATTCTGCTGGAAGAGCGTATCCAGTTTATTGATAAAAGCCTGGCGCCCGCCCACGTGCTGCATAAGTCCGGCCACGTCTTGTGGCACAAAAAAGGTGTACTGCGCCGGCGAACCTTCGGTAATGAAGCTGGCGCGGTTCACAAAAGGATCGAAGTTGGCACTCCAGCGGCCATCAGCATGGCGGCCACGCGCGTAGCCCGTGCCGGGGTCGATGACATTCTTGTAATTCAACGCTCTTTTCCTGAGCAGCGCTGCGTCGCTTGTTTGGCCGAGTGATTGCGCCAAAGTAGATAGACAGAAATCGTCGTAAGCATACTCCAACGTACGGGACGTTTGTTCGCGCTTGTGAAAGGCCTGCCACACGCTGTCTTCGAGGGGTACATAGCCGTACTTTAAGTAGCTGTCCAACGCCCGGCGGCCTTGTCCGGCGGCGTAACTCTTCGGGTCGGTATTTGGCTCAAAGGCGTTTTTTCGCAAGTACTTGTATGCCGTTTCGACATCGAAATTTCGTACGCCTTTGGCGTAGGCATCGGCCATGGTACTAAGTACATGGTCGCCAACCATGGCGGCGGTATAGCTATTCCAACAGGGAAAAATCGGCATCCAGCCGCCTTGCTCGGCCTTGACAGTCAGCGATTGCATCATATCAGCGGCTTTTTTTGGTTCCAGCAGAATGTGTAGCGGCATGGCGCTGCGGAAAGTGTCCCAGAGGCTGAAATCACAGTAATAGTCCGTACCATTGGTTTTGCGAATGGGCGTCCCGCCAGCGAACGACGGGTAACTACCGTCTGCGTCGGAGAAAAGCCGGGGCGAGAGTTTGCTGCGGTAAAGCGCACTATAAAAAAGGGTTTTTTCTTCGTTAGTACCTTGCGCAGCCATTTTGCCCAACTCGTGGTTCCAGATGGCTTCGTTCTGCTTTCTGGTTTTTTCAAAATCAAAATCAGGAATTTCAGCTTCCAGATTTTGGCGGGCCGCTTCCAGGCTGGTAAAAGAAGTACCAACCCGTACGGTCACGGATTGGATCTTATTACCAAAAGACACATACGCACCCAAGCTCTCGCCACGCTTTTGGCTACCGATGGCTGCGTTGGTGTTGGCATTCACGGCATCGTCGCGCCAGGTACCGTACTTGTCGAAGGGAACGTCGAACTGCACAACAAAGTACCCGCTGAATCCCGCGGATTCACCCGACCCCTGGTAAATGCGGTGCACTGGGTTGTAGCCCACGATTTCGCCCTTTTCCGGCAAGATTTCCACGAATCCTTCCCCTTCGTCGCTGTTAGGTTCCAGCAGAATCGTGTGGTCGTCGCTGCTCTGGAAGTTGAACCTTAGCAGCCCGCAACGGGCCGTGGAAGTCATTTCGGCTTTAATATTATGATCAACCAAATCTACGGAGTAGTAGGAAGGAGTTGCGGTTTCCTGGTCGTGGCTAAATCGCGAAGCCCGCTGCTGGGGGCGGGTTTTCAGGTCGCCCGATATGGCCATGATGGTAGCCGAGCCGTAATCCTGCACGCAGGAACCGTTGAGCCAGTGCGTTCCCCGAAAGCCCTGTATTTTGGTGTCTTTAAAATAGTAAGGGGCTACGCATTTGGTTTCGGTCGCCTGAGTCTGGGGTGTCCACTGCGTCATGGCGTACGGCGTGCTGACAGCAGGCATGGTTTGCCCCTTCAACTCTCCACCGCTGGTGCTGTGCCGCTGGGCGCTGCCCGCCGAGGCAGGTTCGGTACCGATCAGCGTGTTGACGTAAGAAACAGGGGTAGTTTGGGCGTGAATTTCTATTGCAGCGAGGAAAAGGAGTGCGAAAAGTAGGTGCGTGCGTTTCTGCATGGGGAACAACTAGTATTTTTTGGCGTTGAAAGATTGAATGGCGATTTTGTGAAATTGCTTATTTACTGAAAGAAGAAAGATTAGATTAACGGATTATACTTTTTTAGCGAAGCAGTTGCCTATATTAACAACTGTATTCTGAAGCAAAGAAAGGACAAGTAAGCTATTGTCGAACTAGAAACCCCAACTCCGAACTATTTTGAAAATACACGTAATAAACACCGGTCTTTTTAAACTCGACGGCGGGGCCATGTTCGGCGTTGTGCCAAAGGTACTTTGGCAGAAGCAGCATTCCGCCGATGCCAACAACCTTTGCACCTGGGCCATGCGATGCCTGTTAATCGAGGACGGCGACCGGTTGATCCTGATCGATACGGGCATGGGCGACAAGCAGAGTGAGAAGTTTTTCAGTTATTACGAGCCGCACGGCTACGCAACGCTTCCGAAATCCATCGGAGAAGCGGGCTTCCGGCCAGAAGACGTGACGGATGTGATCCTCACGCACCTTCACTTCGACCACGTGGGCGGGGCCGTGGTGCGACGCGACGAACAGTTGAAGCTCACTTTTCCGAATGCCACGTACTGGTCTGAGGCGGATCATTGGCAATGGGCATTGGATCCCAATCCGCGCGAGAGGGCTTCTTTTTTGAAAGAAAATATTCTACCCATTCAGGAATCGGGGCAATTAAAATTTATTGAGGATAGCTCGCCTTTTCTCCATATTGACTTTATAAAAGTAAAGGGCCACACGGAGCAAATGATGCTACCCGTTATTCATTATAAGGAGAAAACGCTCATCTACGCCGCTGATTTGATACCATCTACGGCGCACGTGCCCTTGCCCTGGGTGATGGCTTACGATGTGAGGCCCCTGCTCACGATGGAGGAAAAAGATCGGGTACTAAACCGGGCACTAGACGAAAATGCGATTCTGATATTTGAACACGATCCCGTATACGAAGCAGCCATTTTAGAAAAAAACGAGAAGGGCATCAGAATCAAGGAAAGGGGAGCGCTCGAAGATTTTTTATTAAATGTTTAAATCCTAAATACATCGTGCATTGGATGGCTGAGTTGCGGGTCAATCATAACCAATCGACCCATAACCTCGTTTAGTATCCGTTGGTTTTTATATCCATTGCTCAGATTTGGCTGCCAGACTTTACTACTAATCGGCCAATAGGCAACTACATACCGCTATGAAAATAGGGCTCGTATTATCCGGAGGGGGCGCACGGGGGATTTCGCACCTGGGCGCAGTGAAGGCATTGCACGAACAGGGCATTCGGCCTGATATTATCAGTGGTACCAGCGCCGGGGCTATTACGGGGGGGCTGCTGGCCTACGGGTATGCACCCGACGAAATCCTGGAAATGATCATCAGCACCAGCTTTGTTCGATACGTTCGTCCCACCTTTGCGGGTAGCGGCCTGCTGCGGATGGATCGCCTGGAAGAGATATACCGGAAATACATTCCCGAAAACACGTTCGAGTCTTTAAAAATACCTCTCATCGTATCGGCGACCGATATCTTTGCCGGCGAGACAGTCTACTTCCGTGAAGGTGAACTGGCGCGTCCTGTATTGGCGTCGAGTTGCCTGCCGGGGCTGTTTGCCCCAATGGAATACCAAGGGCGGCATCTGGTGGATGGGGGTGTTCTGAGCAACATGCCTGTGGAGCCACTGGAAGGAGTGGTCGACTATATAATCGGCATACATTGTAATCCATTCAAATTACAGCATCCGCCCCGCAATACCCGTGAAGTGGTATATCGCAGCCTCATTTTGGCTGTTCACGCCAAGACAAAGGAGCGTTTCGAAAAGTGCAACTTACTGCTTGAAGCGCCGCAACTTGGTGATTATAGCGTGTACGATCTTCGAAAAGCGCGTGAACTATTCGTTTCGGGCTACCGCTATGCCCGTCAGGTACTTAGGGATGCCTCTGCGCTGGCATTGCCCTGATCTCTTTTCCACAATCTCCTTTCTTTGATTTTTTGCGATCGTCTGATTTCGGCTTTTGCACATTTCCAATAAAAAATACACGGCAGCCATACTGTTGTCTTATCAAAGGATATTCTTAAAAAAATAAGAGAATGTCAAGAAAAACTATGCTTGTGAGCTATGAGAAGGTACAATAATAATTTGTAACTTACGAAAAGCACTTTAATTCCAAAGAATATTCTACCGAATAGCATAGTGTATTATGAAATATTCGGCAAAATAATTTGTTATTGAGTATTTGGTTTGTGTATTCCAACTGCTACATTTGCATTAACAATTACCATTTTTTAACCTAAACTATTTCGTAAATGAGGAAAAATTTACTTTTGAGCCTCGTATTGGTGTGCTCGACTTGGGTGGCTTCGTTCGCCCAAGACAGAAAAGTGACGGGTAAGATAACTGCCGCCGAGGACGGCAGTGGACTTCCCGGCGTATCCGTGGTTGTGAAAGGCAGCAATACGGGTACTAACACCGATGCCGATGGTAGTTATTCCATCAATGTGCCTTCGTCTAATGCTACACTGGTTTATAGTTTTGTCGGAACTGTCACCCAGGAAATTGTTGTCGGAAACCGTTCCGTATTGAATGTGCAATTAGCTTCCGATACCAAAAACCTACAGGAAGTGGTTGTAACGGCCATTGGTATTCAGCGCGAAAAGAAAGGGTTGGGCTATGCCGTGTCAGGTCTGGATGGCGACGAAATGGCACAACGCTCCGAGCCGGATCCACTGCGCGCCCTATCGGCTAAGATGCCTGGCGTCAACGTCACTGGCGGTGGTGGAGCACCCGGCCAGGCCACAAAAATCAACATTCGTGGCTTCAACTCTTTGACGGGCTCTACTCAGCCACTTTTCGTGGTGGACGGTATTCCGTTCGACAACTCGGTAAACGCCGGTGGTTCGGGCAGCTTCGCTTCCAACACGGGTGCCTCCAACCGGGCCTATGACATCGACCCTAACAATATCGAGTCAGTATCGGTACTTAAAGGCGCTGCCGCAGCGGCACTTTACGGATCGCGGGCCGTAAACGGGGTAATTCTGATTACCACCAAGGCGGGCAGCAAGAAAGCACGCAAGGGAATGGAAATCACATTGAATTCCTCCTACAACCAGGAATCTATTTCGGCTTTGCCTGACTACCAGGATGTTTATATGCAGGGTTCTAACCAGAACTACAATGGTGGCTTTATTGGTAACTGGGGTTCGCCCTTTCCTGCCGAGGTTGACAAAATTAACCAGGAAGTATACGGTGGCCGGACGCGCTACACGAAGGACGTTTCCTTTTATGCCGCCGGGCCTAACGCCGGAAAGCCGTATCCAGCCGGTTTCGCAGCACACCCGCTACGTATTAATAACAGTAATTTGTGTGCTATCTATCCTGATCTTTGTGACGAATACGGCAACGGCGTAGCTGTTCCATTAGTGCCTCACGACATTGTAGGTGGCTTCTTTCGTAAGGGTAGCCTTATTGAGAACGGGCTGAATATCAGCTCGACAGGCGACAAGACTAGTTTGAATGCTACTGTCTCCCGTATGACAAACAAAGGTATTGTACCTACGCAGGAAAGCTCCCGTACCAACATTAGTTTTGGCGGTAATGCATTGCTGGCCAATGGTATTACGGTGAGTGGCAACGTCAACTACGTGAACACAACCACCGACAATCCTCCACTGGGGGCCGGATTTTATACCGACTACGGTGGGTTTGGTAACGAGGGCTCTATCTTCGGACGCTTGTTCTACCTGCCACGTAACTTCAACCTGAACGAATATCCGTTCGAAAATCCACAGACTGGCGCAAACCTGTTCTATCGTCCTTTGGACAATCCGCTCTGGTCTGTAAAATACAATCGTTCGACCAGCACTGTGAACCGAGCCTATGGAAACATGGCTCTGAATTATGACATTGCTCCCTGGATTAGCGTGCTGGTCAAAGGTGGTATTAACACCTATACCGATGCCCGCCAACGCTATCAGGCCAAAGGTGGGGTTTCTGCACCGCTGGGATTTGTTCGTCGTGATAACCTAGGCTTTACCGAGCAGGACTACAACGCCATCGTAACGATTAATAAGGATTTTTCTGAAGATTTTTCCTTTCGTTTGCTGATGGGCGGTAATGCCAACCAGCGTACCCGCACCCGGCAGGTATTGACCGGAACGGATATCATATCGCGGGGGCTGAATAATCTGGACGCCACGGCAACCCAGATAGCTGCCGAAGATTCGCGTTCATTGCGTCGACTGTATGGCGTGTATGCTGATATGCAACTGGGCTTCAAGAATTATATTTTTGTGGGTTTGACGGGCCGCAAGGACTGGTCGTCAACGTTGCCCGTGAATAATCGCACCTACTTTTATCCGGCAGCTACTTTCTCTCTGGTAATCTCAGACGCGCTGAAAATGCCCGCTATGGTGGACTTACTTAAGGTACGCGCCGCCTACGGTAAAGTAGGATCAGATACCGATCCTTATCGTATCCAGAACGTCTATCCGCTGGGCATTGCCTATCGCGCCGCCAACGGCCAGATCGTCTACAACGCTACGGCCAGCAATACGCTCAACAATGCTGAACTTCGTCCTGAGTTCAAGAGTGAATTTGAGGCAGGCGTGGAGGTTCAACTCTTCAAAAACCGCGTTGGCCTGGATTTGACTTTCTTTAATTCCGACGCTAAGGATCAAATCGTTTCGCAGCGAATCCCCTCCTCTTCGGGCTACGATTTCAAGGTTGTGAACGCGGGCAGCATCAATAACAAAGGATGGGAAGTCGGGCTCAATCTGGTTCCTGTAGAGCTAAGCAACGGCTTTCGCTGGACCAGCTATTTCGCTTTCACCCGAATCAGATCTACTGTAACGGATGCTGGGCCGCAGGGGGAAATTTTCCTGGGCGGCACGGGTCTTACGGCGTTGGGCACCATTCACCGTACGGGGCAGCCTTACGGCCAGATTTATGGTACTCAGAATGCGCGTGATGATGAGGGGAACCTGCTGATCAATGAGCTGACGGGGCTGCCTTTTGCCCTGCCTTCGGCGGACATCATCGGTAACCCCAACCCCGACTTTACCCTGGGCTGGACAAACACGTTCTCGTGGAAAGGATTTACGGTAAACGCATTAATCGACTGGCGTCAGGGGGGCGACATTTGGTCATCTACCGCAGCTTCACTACTACTGCGCGGCCAGTTGGCTAACTCCATTGACCGCGAAGGTCTGCGTGTGATTCCCGGTGTTTATGGTAGCCCAACCGATTATAAGCCGATTTTGGGTGCGGATGGACAAACGATCAAAAACACTACGGGGATCACTTCCTTCGACTACCACTTCTCCAACGGATTCGGGGCGTATGGTCAGGATGAGGTTAACATTTACGACGCCACGACGATCCGTCTGCGTGAAGTATCGGTTGGCTATGCCGTGCCTAAGCGTTTCCTGAGCAAACTACCCTTCGGTAGTGCCCGCTTTACTGTATCGGGGCGCAATCTGCTGTGGAAAGCACCAAACATGTTGCCCGGTCTTAACTTCGACCCCGAGACGCTGGCCTCCTTCCCGGATTCCAATGTACAGGGCTTTGATCTGGGTGCTCAACCCACCACGCGTCGCTTGGGTGCTAACCTGGTACTGACGTTCTAAGGAAACCAGTTCTAATAATCAAAATCTGATTTTAAGAAAAATGAACATACTTAAAAATACATACAAATGGCTGCTGACTCTGGGACTGCTTGTGTCCTTGGGCAGTTGCAGCCTCTTCGATCTGGACGTCAATACCGACCCCAATAACCCTACCAGCGCCGATTACGCGCTGCTGCTGCCTTCTGCACAGCTTGGGGCTGTGGGCTATTTTGAAGCACTCAACAATAATACCCACGGTTTCATGGGCTGGTTGGCGAGTGGAGATACCTACGATCTGACTTTCACTTCTTACAATGGAACCTGGAATAGTTTCTATTCCGGACCCATGAAGGATCTGGAAGAAATGATTGTGAGTGCCGAGCGGGACCAGGTTACGAATTATCTGGGCGTGGCTCAGGTGATGAAAGCCTATTTCTTCGGCAACTTCGTGGATATGTTTGGCGATGTACCCTACTCCGAAGCTTTTGCAGGCGGATATGAAGCATCGATTATCAACCCGAAGTTCGACGATGATCAGGCCATCTACACCGATCTGATTAAGTTGTGTGATAATGCCGTAGTTAATCTGGCCAAGCCAACTTCGGTATCTCTGAACGGTGACCTTTTTTATGCTGGCAACGTCACGCGCTGGCGCAAATTGGCCAAAACGGTGAAACTTCGGTTGTTGATCAACTCCCGTTTAGTCGATCCTGCCGCTAAGACAGCGCAGATCAAGGCCATCTTGGACGAGGGCGATTACATCACCTCTGCCGCAGATGACTTTGTATTCAAATACAATAAAATCGCGGCCCCCGATGGACGTCACCCCTGGTATCGGAATGCTTACGTAGCGTCCAATAGCGCCTTCACGTATTTCCTGCACCAGCCTGTTGTGGAAATGTTGCGCGACGATGATCCCCGTACGCCGTTTTATTTTAAACGGCAAACGAGTAAGATTTTCAACCCTGAGGATCCCACCGATGCTTCCACGATTCCTTGTTCGCAGATTGCGGGTTGTACTTACGCCTATCTGATAGCAAACCCGCAAGTTATCAAAACACTTTATACTGATAAGGGCAAAACATTCACAGCGGCTGACCGCGCCTACCTGGCTGGTTTCTTCGGTCGTGACCGGGGTGATATTTCTGGGGTTCCGGCCGATGTGGACTTTAGACTCTCGCCGGGTGCGTATCCTGCGGCTGGTTCCTACGATGTGCCAACTGCCTCCAAGACGGGGGGGACGGGTGCTCGATTTGCAGGTGACGGAATTCAGCCCATCATTACCAGCTGGATGACAAAGTACTACCAAATCGAGGCGATCCTGATGCTGGGTGTTGCAGGGGATGCGAAAGCCGCTTTCGAGAAAGCAATGCGTGAGCAGATTGCCAAAGTTGTGGCTCTCGGCATGGCTTCAGACCCCGCTGCCGTTGCTCCCACTGCGGCTGCCATTGACAAGTACGTCAAGCTGTACCTTGATAAATTTGATGAGGCGCCCAACGCCAGCCAAAAACTTAACGTGGCCTTGAAACAGGCCTGGTTCTCGAATTTGGGCAACGGCTACGAAATTTATAATGCTTTCCGCCGTACGGGTTACCCTAATGACTTACAGATCCCGATCCAACGTATTCGCAATTTCCCACTGCGGCTGCCACAGCCCCAGCAGGAGACCTCTCTGAATCAGAATGCGCCACAGGGTAACGCCGTTCCTGCTTTTGACAGCCCGGCGGGCGCCATTTTCTGGGACATGCTGAAGTTCAAGTTTTAATCGAGACAAAAGACTTTTTTAACACATAAATTATGAAAAAATTAAACAGAATAGCTGCGCTTTCGCTCCTGTTGGGCGTAGGCGTGATGATGTCCTGCGAAGATCCTGACCTGAGCCCCAACCTGACTCCCGAAGGGAATGCCAATGGTTTCGGTACCTTCCTGGTGGGCGGAAAGCCTCAGAAAGATCCCTTCGATCTGACAAAGGGCCAGACCCAGAAACTGGGAACCGATTTTCTGACCGTGAAGCCCGGCTTCACAAGCGTTCCAGCTACCATTTCCTGGTCCTCATTTGACAAAAAGGTAGTGGTCAACAAGATCGAACTTTATGTAAAGTTGGCCGAAAACTACGTGGACAAGGACGGTAACAAGGTTGTTGCCAAGCATGGTGGCGAGGGCAAATTACTCACCACCATCACCCCGGCAGGCATGTATGAGTCGAACAATTTTACGGTCGATGCTTCGAAAGTGTATGATCTACTGAAAGACTCGAAGTTCGATTACGGGGATGGCAAGGGCGAGGTAAGTGTTTTTACCTCTAACCCCAAAAGAACCACCGCATCTCCCTTTTTGGGCGACCGTGACATTCCATTCCGTAACCGGGTCATCGCGGTTACGGGCGACGATATCGAAGTCACCTGGAAACTATACGGTGAGAATGGCCTGGTGTACAAAAGCTGGAGTCCTTCTGTTTGCGAAGAATTCGTGGGTGCCAACTGTCGTATCGTAACCAGAGTGCGCTAGCCGCTGGTTGCTCTTCACTATCGCACATTTTGCAAGAGCGGGCCATAAGGCTCGCTCTTTTTTGTATTTTTATTGGAAACAAAATCTGACTCGAAAGCCCGGCTATGAATTTGCGTTTACTCGGAATTTTCTTGCTGATTTCATCTTGGTGTTTTTCCCAAAAGAAAATCACTTACTACGCTGATGTGGCACCTATCCTGCAAAACAACTGCGTCGAATGTCATCATGTGGGCGGAATTGGACCTTTTCCGCTCACGACTTATGAAAACGTAGCCAAACGCGCCAAGTTCATCGCCAAGGTAACTGACAGCCGCTACATGCCACCCTTCCGCGCCGACCTCAGCTTCCAGCGCTATGCCAACGAACGTGGACTGACCGCGGAAGAGATAAACACCATTGGGGAATGGGTTAAGCAGGGAGCCAAGCCAGGGAAAGTTTCAAAAAAATCGATAGCAGAGAAGCGGGCCGGCAAATTGGAACCCACACTGGTCGGTACTTCTTGGCTGGAATTCGATATGGCTAATTCTTATGAGGTAAAAGGTACTGGAAAGGAAGATTTCAGGTATTTTAATCTCCCGACTCATCTTGAAAAAGACGTTTATGTCAAAGCTATCGAGTTTAAGGTGGGGAACCGTAAAGTGTTGCATCACAGTCGTCTGATGACTGATACCACCCGTACCATGCGTGGGATCGACGGCATGGCCGAAGCCGATCCACGGGTAGCTGAATTTCAGAAAACGCCGTTAGAAGAACAATTTCTTTACGGCTGGGTACCGGGAAATGACCGCATCGACTTTCCACGCGGTACGGCCAAGCGCATACGCGCAGGTACCGACCTGTTGCTGAATATGCACTATGCGCCGTCTTCCATTGACGAGCAGGACCGATCGGGCGTCCGCTTCTACCTCACGGATTCCGCTTCCGTAGAGCGGGAGGTACGCACGTTGACATTAACCGAGAGCGACATAACGAATCAGCCTTTTGTACTTCCTGCCGAAACTAAGCCGACTTTTTATATGAGCTATGGTCCCACGCAACAGGATGTTTCGCTGATTTCTGTTCTTCCCCATATGCACTTCCTGGGCAAGACATTCCGGGCATTTGCGATTACTGCGGGCGGAGAGCTGATTCCGCTCGTGAAAATAGATGAATGGGACTACAACTGGCAGATGACCTACCAGTTCAGAGAACTGCTGCACTTGCCCAGGGGCTCTACCATTATTGCCGAAGCCACCTATGACAATACCTCGCAAAATCCCGAGAATCCCAACCAACCCGCCCGTGAGGTGACGTACGGTTGGGATTCTACGAGCGAGATGATGAACCTGGTGCTGTATTATGTCCCGGCAAGGGAAGGGGATACGAAAAAATAGAGGCAGCACTCAGCGCAACAGAAAGCGCGACACAGGCCTTTACCCATCCTTCCTTACCGTAACGAAAACCGCCCCGATAAACAATGCAACCAATAAAATCGAACTGATCAGATCGATTGTCCGCCCTGAACTAACTGAAACCGGATCAAATTTGAACGTGATCGTGTGCTTGCCCGCCGGGACACGCAGGGCTCGGAGAACGTAGTTGGCCCGAAGGAGTGGTGCGGGTTGATCGTCAATGGTTACTTTCCAATCATCGCGGACGTTATAATAAATTTCAGAAAAAACGGCCAGTTGCTCGCCCTTGGCGTTGCTTTCGTACACCAGTTCATTTGGTTTGTAGCTGGTGAGTGTAATGGCGTTGGCGCTGTCAGGCCGGATAGTCAGTCCTTCCAACGCTGTGGCGAAACGCTTGTCCACAACCGCAGTACGACGCGGTTGAATGGTATCCAAAGCACTCATCTCGGCGTCGGCGTCAGGGACGATCTTGTAATCGTCTACGAACCAGGCATGGCCCAGGGCGTCAGGATTCTGCTGTACGGCGGGGTTGCCTTGCTGGTCGCGCGTAAGAATGTACTTGGTGTTAAGCATATTCAGGATACCGGGGTTGGGGTTCGCCTTGGCGATCTGCCGCTCAATGAGTTCCTGATAGCGGCGCAACTTGGCTCCGTGATAACCACCGATGGATTTGTGAAAATACGAGGCCTCGGCGTTGTTGAATGTGTTACGTACCACATCAAGTACCCGGTAGTTAGGGTCGGGGTCTTGCAGGATTTGCTGGTCGGCGGGCGAAGGCGAAAGCTGAGCCTGCGCAGCCTGTTTACTCACGAAGTCGTCGTTGTTGAGGTAGCGCTTGCTGATGCCGAACATATCGATGATGACCAATAGCAGCAGGGACGGATATAGCACGGCGGCTTTAATTTTTTCTTTCATCCAGAGCCAGATTAGTCCGGCGGCCAGGAGAATGAAGAGCGCAGAGCGCAGAGCGTCGCCCCGCATCATGCCGGCGCGGTCCTGCACAATTGCATTCATAATATCCTGCGCAAATGCCGGATTCTGACTGCTTTGCGCCAGACTCTCGACAAACTGTGGGTCGTTTTCTCCGCGAAAACTAAAAAACAAAGTGGGCATGACCGCCAGAACCAGGCAAAGCCCCGCCGTCAGCCCCAGGGTAATGAGGAATGGCCGGGAAATTTCCTCAAAAGTGTACTTGCGTTGCACAATATTCCTCAGGGCAGCTACCGCCAGCACAATAATGAGCAAGTGCGCCAGTGACAACACCATCGTGACCGCCCGGAACTTGTTAAACATCGGGAAATAGTCGAAAAACAGGTAGTTGAGCCCCGCAAAGTTTTTTCCCCACGCCCATACGATGTAAAGGACTGTTACCCCCGCTACCCACCATTTTATTGGGCCTTTGACAATAAATAACCCCAGAATAAAGAGAAAGAAAACAATGGCCCCTGCATAAGCTGGCCCCCCCGTGCTGTACTGCGTTCCCCAATATAGCGGCAGTGCCTGCACAAAGTTGGCCGCATTGGCCGCGTCTACGCCACGGTTCACCAGGATTTTGTAGGTTTCGGATTTGCTGTCGAGCGCGCCTTGTGAAGGGCCACCGTAGAGGTTCGGAATAAGTAGTGTGAGCGTTTCGACGACACCGTAGCTGTATTGAAAGGCATATTCTTTGTCCAGACCATCCTGCTCGGGGGATGCCGCAGCATTCGTTTCTGCTAACGGACTGAGTTCCGACTTCCCGCGAATGGTTTCCTTCGTGTAGTCGTAGGCATTCCAAAGGCGGGTAGAGTGTGTACCCAGTGCTACGAGCCCGCCGATTCCTAAGCCCGCCAGTATAAGTACCAGCTGCGGAATGCGCCCAGCTTTAAAGTAGGAGACACTTTCCAAAACTACCAGGACGACTAAGCCAATGCCCAGGTAGTAGGTGATCTGTATATGGTTGGCGTAGAGTTCAAGTCCCAGAAATAGTGCCATGACCGCCGACCCGACCAGCCAGTTTTTGCGGAAAGCCAACAATACGCCTGCGATGACACCCGGTGCGTAGGCAAGCGCCAGAATTTTGGAGACGTGGCCCGCTTCCAGACTCGTAGTAAGGTAAGAGCCGAATGCGTAGGCAATGGCCCCAAAAGCCGCCAGCCACAAATTGGCTCCCAACACCAGTAAAAGCAGGTAGGCGGAAACCATCGTAATCAGGAAGTAATTGGCTGGGGCCGGAAGTATTTGATTGGCCAGACGGCCCAGAGTCGTGGAAATACTGGTAGGATAATTGCCGGCAATCAGATAGGTGGGCATCCCCCCGAACATGCTGTTGGTCCACGAAGACCATTCACCCGTTTTTTTCTCGTATTCAAAAACTTCGCGGGCTGCACCGCTCGCCTGCACGTCGTCATATTGATTCAGGCGCTTGCCATTCAGAACGGGAGAGGAGTAGCTCAGGGATAAAATGGCAAAGCCAACAATGACTGCCAGATGCGGCCAGATACGCTGCCAGGTGAAGGTTTTTTTCATCGATTATTGGATTCTGCCGGACAGCCACCAAGCGGCTGCCAAAGCTAACTGGGTACGTTAAATTTTGATTAACTGTCCACAAATATAGAAGGAATGGTGTATGTTTGAACTACCATCGGCGGAACGGCCGTTGAACTTTTTAATCTGAAAAGGCTTAATTCTTGAGCCATTTATATAAATTACCCAATAAATTTGCGGCTTTCGATCGAAAGTGAAGAATTTTTCACCACTCCTCACACACATCATACAATAGCAACAACCCGATCAACCTACATGAAAAGAATTGCAGTATTTACCTCCGGTGGCGACGCACCTGGCATGAACGCGTGCATCAGGGCCGTCGTACGGGGAGCCGTTTACCACGGAATTGAAGTTTTTGGCATAAGAAAAGGATATAGTGGCATGATTGCCGGAGATATGTACGAAATGTCTTCGCACTCAGTCAGTAATATAGTTCAACGAGGGGGTACTATCCTCAAATCTGCCCGCAGTAAGGAGTTTATGACCATTGAAGGCCGGGAGAAAGCCCACAAGGCGCTCGTGGAAAATGGCATAGAAGGTCTGGTGGCAATTGGTGGGAACGGTACATTCACCGGAGCCATGATTTTTGAGCGGGAGTTCGGAATCCCTACGGTAGGGGCACCCGGCACAATCGATAATGATCTTTACGGCACCGATTACACCATAGGATTTGATACCGCAGTCAATACCGCTTTGGATGCCATCGACCGAATCCGGGATACGGCAAGCTCACACGACCGGGTGTTTTTTATTGAAGTGATGGGCCGCGACTCGGGCTACATCGCCATCCAGTCAGGCATAGCAGGTGGGGCTGAGGTTGTGATGGTCCCGGAAGTACTTACGCCGCTCTCAACCGTTGTGGACACCCTTCGGCAGGGCTGGAGTCGCTCCAAATCTTCATCCATTGTGGTGGTTTCCGAGGGCGAAGAAGAGGGGAACGCCACCGAAATAGCCAATAAAATCAAGGCGCAGGTCAATGTGGATGTAGATATCAGGGTTACGACGCTCGGGCACATTCAGCGCGGCGGTTCGCCTTCGGCCCGCGACCGCATCCTGGCGAGCCGCTTGGGACTCGGCGCTTTGGAAGGCTTAATGGCCGGACAGAAAAACGTGATGGCTGGAATCATCAATGACGATCTGGTATACACGCCTTTTGAAGACACGATCCGGCTACCTAAGCCCATCAACGAAGATATGCTCAGGATGGTGAAGATATTGAGTATCTAACAGTATCCCATCATCCTATAAGTAACGTACCCGACCCATTCGCGCCATAGCAGGTGAGCGTAACCGAATACCTCGGGGTCGGGCCGGATGATGTCGCGCAGGCGGGGCAGCAGTTCGATGCCGTAGATATCGGTAGGGAAGGTGTCAACTTTCAGCCCGACTTTGGTAAAGCAGCCAACAGCCCGCCGCAAGTGGAATGAGGAGGTAATAAGCAGGTACTTTCCATCAGGAAACCGACTTTGCAGCACCTCTGCGGAGAAAAGGGCATTTTGTCTGGTATTTAGTGACTTGTTTTCCAGAATAATGTCATTCTCCGGTATGCCCCACTTCTTCAGGAGCAGGGCTGACTGATAACCGTCGTCGCGCTTGATCATCACTGCTTGAGTACCGCCGCCGCTGATGAGAATTTTTTTTATTTTACCTGCTTTGTACAGCAGAAAAGCCTGCAGAAGCCGATCGGCGTGTTTGCCCAGGCCTGGATGGTCGATACTCGCATTGGCCATGCGAACCATCCCCCCCGTCAGGACGACGCCCACCTCGTAGCCCGGTGGTACTTCGGTGAGGTCCTTGGGTGGATATTCCCACCATTGGAAAGCCTTGGTGACCAGGTATGTATTGCAAAGGACAAAGAATGAAAGCAGGACGAAAAGGATGGTGCGGCGGGAGTTGGTTCGGTTTTTGGTCAGGTAGGCATAAACCAGCAGGAAAAACAGAATGCCTACGGGCATTAGGATGAAATCAATAGTCTTGGACAGAAAGAAGAACATTCGGGTACGAGGGGAAGGTTTGTATCGTTTTGAAAGTAGATTTGCCAAAAACAAGATTGACCGAAAGGATAAAAGTATGAAAAAAGGACTATTAGCAGTGATGGGCGCAGTGCTGTTGACTTTCTTTTCCGGAGAGTCGGCCATAGCGCAGGGCTACCGGATCGAAGCCAACCTAAAAGGACTACAGGATACGACGGCCATTCTTGGACACTACAAGTACAATGGTCAGCAGTTCATAGCCAAAGACACGGCTCGCTCTGATGCCAACGGGCTCATGGTGTTCGAAGGAAAAGAAAACCTGCCGGGTGGCTTGTACCTCATCCTGCTCCCGGGCCAGCAAAAGCTCGTGCAACTGGTGTATTCCGGTAAGGAAACTGATTTTTCCTTGCAAACCGACACCAGCAGCATTGTAAAAAGCATGGTTGTTAAAGGTTCTGAGGAAAACCAAATATTCTATGAATACCAACAGGAGCTTGGCAAAATCATGGAAGAAAGCAATGCGCTTAATCTTGAAAAAAAGCTAAAATCTGACCAAGTGAGTGCTGCATTGGTCAATAAGAAGCTCAATGATCTGCAGCAGAAATTTACCGACTACCAGAAGAAGTTCTTTGAGGATCACGCCGACACTTTCACTGCTAAGCTTTTCAAGGTGACGATGGAACCCGAAGTTCCGCCTGCGCCTCTGCTGGCCAATGGTCGTAAAGATTCGGTGTGGGTTTTTAACTACTACAAAAATCATTTCTGGGATAATTTCGACTTCGCCGACGAGCGCCTGTTACGGACGCCGTTTCTGCAGCCCAAGTTGGAGCGCTACGTAAAAGAGCTGATCGTGCAGGTCCCCGACTCGGTCAATAAAGACGCCGACGCGCTGATTCAGAAAGCCGCTAAAGCGGGAAACAAAGAGCTGAAATCGCAGATCGTCTACTACATTACGAGTGAATACGAAAATCCCAAAGTGGTGGGAACCGAGGGGGTTTTCGTTCATATGGCCGAAAAATACTACCTCTCTGGTCAAATGGAGGTATCGGAAGATGCCGTAAAGCGCATTGGTGAGCGGGTTGCCAGCATGAAGCCCCTGTTGGTGAATCAGGTCATTCCTAACCTGACGCTGTCGGATCCCGACAAAAAGCCGGTCAGTATTCATGGCATCAAGGCAGATTACACGGTTCTGTTCTTTTACTCCCCCACCTGTGGCCATTGTAAGGACGCAGCCCCGAAGTTGAAGGAGTTTTATGACACCAATAAGGCGAAAGGAGCCAAGGTGCTGACCATTGCAACCGACCAAAGCCCCGAAGACTGGAAGAAGTTCATTAAGGACTACAAGCTCGAGGAACTGTCGAACGGCTTTGATTATACGTATAAACACGACTTTCGCACGGAATACGATGTCTATACAACGCCCACGATTTACGTTTTGGATAAAAACAAAAAGATCATTGCCCGCAAGATGCCCATCGAGCAGCTGGACGATTTCTTTAATTTTTACCTGCGGAATCAGGAAGCCAAAA
Organism: Persicitalea jodogahamensis; assembly: GCF_014651615.1. Taxonomy (GTDB): domain Bacteria; phylum Bacteroidota; class Bacteroidia; order Cytophagales; family Spirosomataceae; genus Persicitalea; species Persicitalea jodogahamensis. Next base: position 959,157 of record NZ_BMXF01000002.1, read on the forward strand.
GTACCGCAGCGAATTAGCTATCGGCTACCGACTTTTTGGCATTGAAATCATCGTCGGCAGTTTGGCAAAATCAAGTACTGATCCGAAAATCCCCAGTAGCGAATCGCATCTCAAAGTCGATCGGGGTGTCCTGTGGCGGCCGACCGCCGAAAGCCGACCGCCAGTCTTAATACTTTTCATAAAAGCTCCGAAGCTTACTCGTCAGTCGGTTATAAATGGGCTTGCTGAACTCCACGAAAAGGTCTTGTGGCTGCGGCGGATTGGTTTCGCGCGATTTAGTCATACGTAGTTGAGCCGCATCGAGCGCGCGCTCATCGCCGTTGTAGCTACCCCATTCCGAAACCCAGGTGTACTCGCCCGGAAATTTGTCCTGAAATACGATTTTCTTCGTGTTGAAATCCTGAATCTGCATATCCAGGAGGCCGCGCGATACGACCGTCTTGCGGTTGCGGCTCAACTTGGCTTTCACCTTGCCGTATACCGGTACTTTTTTGCCATCTACGGTCACCTCACCTGTCTTTACGCTATCCTTGCTGGTGACTTCCTCAGTGTTCCTTTCCACGAGCGTCTGGCCTACTACAAAGTCGTCGAACTGTAAGGTGACAACATGATCGGGTTTCACCTGGTCAGCCGTAGCTTCCTGAGGCGTATAAAAACGCACAAACTTGTTCAGACGCCGGTTGGTTTGCAGAAATTCGTTGATGCGCTCCTGAAAATATGCATTGCTCAACTGGTAGGCGCGGGATGTCACCAACACCTGCTCCACAACTACCTTGAAAGATGCTGCTTCGTAGGCCTCATCCAACTTTTGCGTCGCGCCCTGGTAGTTGGGTACCATTTCGTTGGCTATTTCAAAGTTTTCAAAAGCAATTCGTGCGTTTTCGCGTCCGCCTTTACTAAGAGCGCTTTGCCCGGCTTCGTAGCGGGCGGAGGCGGCCATGTCGCGGGCATTGCGCTCCTGGTCGAAGTAGCTTCGTGCCGTGACCAGGCGGGCGCAGGCGGCGCAATTCTGAATGGCGTTGTAGAGGGTGTTCAGCTTCGTGTAAGTCGCCGCGGCGCGTTCGTGGCGGAAAGGGTCAGAGGAGTTTTCGTTCCGTCGCAAATCATCCTGGTGCTGCTGAACGGCCAGGGGGTAGGCCTCTTTCAATATTTCAGCCGAAGACGACCTGGCATTGTCATCTACCTTGGGTATGGCTAGCAGCACCGACTGATCGTAATCACCGCGTTTCAGGGATTTTTTTGCAGACTTACAACTTTGAAGTCCTTCAACTACGCTCAGGATGACAAAGAAGGAAAGGAATAGGGAGAGTAATCTTTTCATGGCGGAGAGGGGCTTTACTGGAATTTACCGGCAAAATAGGGCTGATGGACTACAAAGACAAGGGAGAAGGGGCAGAAGTTAGTGTGTGGTAAGTCTGGCAGAGAATTGAGCAATCAGACATCTCTCATTATTTTACCACTGGTCATTTATTAAATTTTAAATGAGTTCAGAACCTAACTTTGCGGTATGATTTATACCATCGGAATTTTCATTTCCTTTTTTCTGGCTGCTCTCATTCTGACGAAAAAGGGCAGCGACAGAAGATGCGACAACAAAATGTATAGCAGCGCATGCTATGGGTTATGGAGTAGATGTACCCTATAAAGGGGAATGCAAAAAATAAAGTCCTTTTGGAAAAGCGAATGATAAAACAATGCCCTGTACAGGACATCACGAATTAGCAGCATGCCGTTACCAAACTACCCAAAAAACTTTCGGATCAAGATAATGATGACATTCAACAAAAGGCTGAATAGAATCATGGTGGTAATGGGAAAATAGAAGCGGGAGTTTTCCCTCTCAATACGGATATCACCCGGCAGTCGCCCGATCCAGTGCAGCTTGTCATGCAGGAAGTAGATCGCAATGCCGATGAAGACGATGGCCATGCCTAGTACGATGATGTATTTACCGGTCGAGGAGGTCATTGTATTTTACTATGTTTTGCCACTCAGAAAAAGCTCAATCCACGAGCCAAATGCGGTCGGCCTCAAAGCCCTGCTCTTTCCATTCCACCAATACCCGCTGACTGTCAAGGGTGTTGACCTTCATGCCTACATAGTCAGGATCAATTGGTAAATCGCGGTTGTAGCGTCGGTCTATGAGCACCAGCAACTCCACGCATTCGGGACGGCCAAAGGCGGTCATGGCGTCGAGGGCAGCGCGCACCATGCGGCCAGTAGCTACCACATCGTCAATTAGAATCACATTCTTGTTCTCGATCAAAAACGGTACCTGTGTTTTACTGGGGACGATGGGAGAGTCGCGCCGCCGGAAATCGTCGCGGTAAAAACTGGCATCGATGTAGCCTAACGGAATCACTTCACCTGTACGCTCGCGTAACTCGGCCGTCACGCGCTCGGCCAGATGAATGCCGCGAGGCTGCAGTCCGAGTACCACCGAACGTGAAAAGTCGCGGTGGTTTTCGATTAGTTGCTGACAAAGCCGGCTAACCATGATTTCAAGCAAAGGGCTGCTGAGAATGAGGCGTTTTTGGGACATTGATTTAGTGGATAACGGATAGTGGATAATGGGTAATGCGGGTTTTTCATTATCCATTATCCACTACCAACTATCAATTCAATTAAGTTTGTGGCTAAATTAAAGTCTTAACCACGACTTTCCGAAACATTTTATGAAATACCTTATTGCCGGGCTGGGAAACATAGGCCCTGAGTATGCGCTCACTCGTCACAACATTGGATTCATGGTATTGGATCGGCTGGCTGCACAGCATGATTTCAAGTTTTCATTCGAGCGGCTCGCCTACACAGCCGAATGGAAACACAAAGGGCGGCACATCCATTTTATCAAGCCGACCACTTACATGAATCTGAGTGGTAAAGCGATCCGCTATTACATGGATGCTCACAAAATTCCGGTTGAAAACGTACTGGTTGTGGTAGATGAACTGCAACTTGACTTCGGTACACTGCGACTTAAGCCTAAGGGATCGCACGGTGGACACAACGGATTACGCAACATCGAGGAGGTACTGGGGACCGCACAGTATCCGCGCCTCCGTTTTGGAGTAGGTAACGATTTCCCACGTGGACGGCAGGTAGACTACGTCCTTGCCCCGTTTTCCAATCCCGAAATGGACGAACTTCCGGCGATTCTGGATCGGGCGGGCGATATGGTTTTGTCTTTTTGCACTTTGGGGCTACAACAAACCATGAATATATTCAACCAATGATTGTACTATATAAAGAATTTTGCATTTTTTGAAGACAGTATCAAATAGGCCATAATTCAGAAGATAATTTTATGTTATTTGGGATTTTAACTAAAACAAGTCAAAAATTAGGTTTTGAGGGCTAGATGAGAAATAACATACCAAATAATATTTTGTGATGTACCTACATCTAATTTGGTAATATCGAACTATACAAGGACCTTTGTGCGTTCACAACATGAAAATAAAAATAGCACAAAACAATGAATAGTTCAAAAATTAGTTTTATCTTTGCCGGAGTATTGGGAGTAATACTCAGCGCAAGTCCAGTTGATAGTTTCTCATACAATACGAATGCTGATACCAGCGCCAAGGCACAATTGTTGCACAAAGGAACCGAAGTCCAGTTTTCGTCGTACATTCAGGAGAACCTGACACGGTTTAGCAAGAAGGATGAGTGGAAAACAGTAGAAAAAATTGTGACCACATACAGTCAGTCACCGTCTAAGCTACTCAGTTCGTCCGTTGCAGACCAACAAGCCTTTACGGTTGCTGCAAAGACACTGGCCAAAAAACTCAACCGTCAGAAAGACGAGAAAGCCGAACAGTGGTCTCGCAATCTGACCAAGACGGTCAACAATATTCAGGTTATCTGGAATTTTGACCTTGACAGTCTGACACCAAAAGCAATTGAAACGCCGCTTTACGTGGCTCCGGCCGATGTAAAGTCAGCCATCTAAAATAAAAAGTACTGAAGTACTGAAAGATAATAAAGGTTAAGGGTTTAGGAATAGTCAGCATAGAGCCACTCCAATTGGAGTGGCTCTATCTTTTTACAGGTTCCGCCCATACTTCTACCCGCCGGTTCTGGCGGCGGGATACTTCTGAGTTATTACTAGCCAGCGGGCGCGTCGGTCCGTAGCCCTTAGTTTCCACCCGATCAACGTCAATGCCTTTACCGATCAGATAATCCCGGGCTATTACTGCCCGCTGCTGTGAGAGGCTTATGTTTTTATCAAAATCTCCCACATTATCGGTATGGCCCAATAGTCTGAATTTTAAATCAGTACGCTCTCTGATGAAATTTGTCAGCGTATCCAAAGCCGAACGGGCTTCACTGGTAAGGCTGGAGTCGCTTTGGGAAAAAGGCAGTGTCGAAATTGGTTTATCAAAATTCTCCTCCCGCAAATTCATGAGCGTTTTGGTTTCGCCACCGCCGGCTTGCGGAGTCACCACGATGCTCTTTGCCTCGAAGCCCGGGCTCAAAGCGGTGATCCGGTAAGTCTCGAGCGGTCGCAGCTGGAACCGATAACTACCGTCGATGGCTTTGGAACGGGCGATAATCGAGTCGCTGGTAGAGCGGCGCACAAGTACATCCACGTCCGCAAGGCGATCCAGGGTACGACCATTGAACACTTTGCCCGAGACTTCCACGGGTTCAACCGCAGGCATTGCTTTCACCACGACCCTTTCCAGCATATTGCCTTCGGGTTTGGGAGGTGGTACTTCGCGCGGCTGTGATACACGAGGCTTCTCCGAAATTGTCCGGGCCAGCCGCTTAAAGCTCTGTTGCACGAATATGGGCGTCATTACCCGGTCGTAAAGGCGGATAAGGGCCACGGCCCCCGGACTGGCCTCATTCTTTGCGACCAAATCATCCTGGAAAAAGTTGAGTACCTGCTCCTGCCCCAGCACGGCCTCATCGCCGGGATCAATGAATTCCACCTTCGATTCGCCATCCACGTACATCTTGATAAGGTGGGTCTCGGCGTCGCGTGAAAAAACGTAGTGCACGTATTCTTTGGGTTTTACAGGGGCTTTCTCGCCGGTGGCGAAATTGAAGAAATTGAGGCGTCCTTCGTATATGTAGCAGCCATTGTCCGACTTGCGGTTCTTGAAGTCAAGTACCCGCTTCCAGCTTTCAAGTTCGTCCAGACGAAAATAAATCTCCACGGTGTAGGAGCCGCTCATCAGGTTGAAGCCCTCCTGGTTGTTGAACTGCAAACCCGAATTGGCCTCGAACTGATACACCGTTCGCTTCTGCTTGCCTAGTTCGGGCAATACTTCTTCGATGTACTTGCCTTCAGTCCCAAGAATATGGAGTTCCGGGGCGCTATCGGAGTAGCTTTTCAGACCGTCGCTGAAATCGTAAGTATATACCTTCTGAGCATTGGTTTTAATTAAAAAACAACCACAAAGAAGTAAGCAAATCAAAAGTCCTCGCCGCACAGAAACCATAAGCCAAAAATAGGGTAAATAGCCTGCAATGGGAATATGTCGCAGAATTTATTCGTAAATTAAAGTTTTTAACGACTGAACGCGAATATTTATTCGTTCTTTATTCAGTCTTGCCCTACACTATGAATACCTCCTTGCCCGCTAATAAGCCAAACTTCGGCACACTACCCGTTTTTCTTACTGCCATTTCTACCATTCTGGGAGCTGTAATGTTTCTGCGCTTTGGCTATGCTGTGGGTTCAGTGGGCTTTGTGGGGACGCTTATGATCATTTTCATCGGTCACCTCGTTACGATTCCCACCGCGATGGCTCTGGCCGAAATCGCCACCAACCAGAAGGTCGAAGGCGGCGGTGAATATTTCATTATTTCCCGGTCGTTTGGGCTGAATATCGGAGCAGCCATAGGCATAGCGCTATACCTGTCCCAGGCCATCAGCGTAGCATTTTACGTGATCGCTTTCGCCGAATCTTTCGAAGCCGTGAAACCATGGATTGAGTCGGAGTTCGGCTATATCATTTATGACAATCGCCTGTTCAGTATTCCAGCGCTGTTGTTGCTCATTCTTTTGATGGTGACCAAAGGCGCGGCGCTTGGCATGAAGGCGCTGTACGTCGTCGTGGCCATTCTGGCCGTTTCACTCGTGCTGTTCTTCATGGGTAGTACGCCTTACTCCGAAACCTTCGACAGCAATGAGTTCCTATTTACCAACATTACCTCTGAAAACGGATTTTTCTTCGTTTTTGCCATCATTTTTCCCGCCTTTACCGGCATGACCGCGGGCGTCGGCCTGTCGGGAGATCTGCGCGATCCCAAGCGTTCTATTCCGCTGGGAACGCTTTCGGCTACCGTTATTGGGATGATCATCTATGTATTCATTGCCTACAAGCTGATCTCCTCGGCAAGTCCTACGGATTTGGTCGGTAACCAACTTGTAATGAGTGATATTGCCCTTTGGGGACCAATCATCCCCATTGGCCTAGCCGCTGCGACTATTTCGTCAGCGCTGGGTTCCTTTATGGTAGCCCCACGCACCATTCAGGCTATTGCGGGCGACAAAGTGTTTCCCAATCGCTACGTGAACTTTTGGCTGGGACGGGGCAGCAAGAAAAACAACGAGCCTCGCAATGCCACCATTTTTACCAGTTTTATTGCCCTGGCCTTTGTGCTGGTGGGCGACGTGAATGCCGTTGCCGAGGTAATTTCGATGTTTTTTATGGTCACTTATGGCTCGCTGTGCCTGATCTCCTTCATGCAGCATTTCGCCGCTGACCCTTCCTACCGGCCCTCATTCAAATCCAAATGGTTCTTATCACTGTTAGGAGCAATGATGTGCGTGTTTCTGATGTTCAAAATCAACACGGGGTACGCCATTGCCTCCATCGGTATGATGGTGGCTCTGTACTTCTACATCGGGAGTAACAGCCAGGCGAAGAAGGGGATGGCGAGTATTTTTCAGGGGGTGATTCATCAATTTAGTCGCAGGATTCAGGTTTTTCTGCAAAAAACGGATAAAGATCTGCGGGAAGAGGACTGGCGTCCTGCAGTACTGTGTCTGTCGCAGGATACTTTTGAACGATACTCAGCCCTGGAAATGATGAAATGGTTGTCGGAGCGCTACGGATTCGGCACGTACATCCATTTTGAAAAAGCCTACTTCTCTACCGAATCAAAGGCTTTGGCTGATACCAAGCTCAAAAAACTGATCAAAATTTCGTCGGCCAGCAAGTCCAATGTTTTTTTGGAAACGTTGATTTCTCCTTCCAATACAGCCGCTATCGTGCAGGCCATTCAGCAACCGGGCATTTCGGGCCAGTCAAATAACACCATGCTGTTCGAATACAAAAAAGGAGAGCGGGAGTGGCTGTGCGACATCGTGGATAATTACAGCGTGTTAAAAACGGCCGGCTATGATCTATGTATTCTTGGTAGTTCTGACAAAGGATTTGGCTACCGGAAGGACATCCACATCTGGATTGGCAGGCAGGACATCGATAACGCCAACCTCATGATTCTGCTTTCCTATATCATTCTGGGCCACAAGGAGTGGGAACAGGGAGAGATTAAAATCTTTGCAGCTTTTAAGGAAGAAAACCTGAAAGCGGAACATCGCAACCTCATTGATCTCACTTCAACGGGCCGGCTGCCCATTTCAGCCAAAAATATCCGAGTCCTGCCGCTGGAAGAGGGGCGGCGCCGTTCCGACCTAATCAACGAGCATTCTATCGACGCCGACCTGACGCTGATCGGCTTTCACGAAAGCATCATCAAAGCGGACCGTGGTATTGAATTTTTCGAGGAATACAACAAAATTGGCAACGTACTTTTTGTCAATACGTTGAATTCGAAGTCTATTCGGTAGATATTTGATTATTACTAGTTTATAATTGGAGAATCTCCCGGCTTTTACTTTCCAACACTCAAATCCCTCTGATTATGAAAAGCCCTGCTGTTATATTGCTAGTGTTATTTTCAGGTTTGTATTTCGGTTTTACTGCCGAAAAAATCAAGGTGACACCGGATTTTACCGATGAACAAATAACCAAAGCCGAGCAAGATGCTTTGAAATCTTTTTCTCAAAAAGTGGAGATCAAAGTTTTAAAGAGAAATGGCAACGGAGAGATCGTCCACCTGAAGTGTATTTACTACGACACTCCGGGAAAATTCAGCGCGTCATGTGAATCTGATTCTTTTGGTTGTTTATTAATAAAAAAGAGCGGCTGTACGATTGCTGACAAGCCCTGTCCGGATAATATCGACGAGTTATAATTTATTATGCTCTCCTTTTCCTGTAACGCTTTACCCTTCTCCACAGCCACCATATCAGGCTTGCTACTGCCACAAGTGAAAGAACGGGAAGAAAAATAGCCAGCCCCGAGAGGCCAAACGAAGCAACATTCTCCACTGTTGACAATACAGGATTACCCAGTCCGCCCGTGGCGGTAGTCGAGCCCACCCTCAACAGGCTCGTACCCGCCTGCACGAGTCCGGCGGTGCCTCCGCCAACAATCAAGCCCAGACCCCATTGTAAAACGGGATTATCAATTTCTACAAAGGAGGTAGTTAGCAAAGTACCCGCTACCACCGAAAGCGGCGCGGCAATAGTATCCAGCAGATTGTCCACGAACGGAATGTAGTAGGCACCGATTTCCACCACCGTTGCACTCAGCAGCGCAAAGAAAGCGGTCCAGGTACCCAGCCAGGCAAAGCTTTCTGCGGGTGTAATCCAGCCATTCATACAAGCCACATTGGCCAGCAGCGCTGGAACGAAAATGCGAAAACCCGTACTGGCGCTCAGCCCAATGCCCAGGGCGATGCTAAGAAGAAGCTCCATAAATACTTTGCAAAAGAAATGTTCATAACCCAAAGCCAACTTTCCACGCTTTTTCCTTGTTAGCCCTCAAAACCTTTACTGTACCTACGCGTGAATCAAGAACAAAAAAGCGGTCAGATTTTTGACCTTCCTACTCTGCGAAGGCTTTACACCTTCGTTGGACCCTACAAAAAGCAGTTTTTCGGACTTATCGGCATCATTATGCTGAGCGCGGTGCTATCCCCCCTGCTTCCGCTTCTCATCAAGTATACCATCGATACCCCCATTGCCAACGGCGATTACAGTCAGTTGGCTTTGATGATGGCCCTGATGATTGGAGTGCTTGTCGTGCAGGGGCTGGTGTCTTTTGTCAATACTTATCTGTCGGGCTGGTTGGGGCAGTACATCATTCGTGACATGCGGGTGACGCTCTATGAGAAAATCATCAATCTAAGGCTGAAGTTTTTTGACCAGACGCCCATTGGTCGATTAGTAACTCGCACGATTTCCGACATCGAAACATTATCCAACGTGTTCAGTGATGGCATGGCGGCCATTGCGGGTGACATCCTCCAGCTTGTGCTGATTATTGCCGTAATGTTTTACACCGACTGGAAGCTTTCGCTGATCAGCCTGTCCATGATTCCGCTGATGCTGGTCAGTACCTATGTCTTCAAGGAAAAAATCAAGGATGCTTTCAATGAAGTCCGTGCCGCCGTTTCCAACCTCAACTCGTTCGTACAGGAACATATCACGGGCATGAACATCGTGCAGATATTCGGCAGCGAAGACGCCGAGTTCGAGAAGTTCGAGCGCATCAACGCCACGCACCGCGATTCCAATATCCGTTCCATTCTCTACTATTCCATTTATTTTCCTGTGGCTGATGTCATCGCCGCTGCCGGGACAGGCCTGGTTGTGTGGTATGGCTCCAAGCAGATTCTGGCCCAAGACGTGACTTTTGGTACAGTGACGGCCTTTGTGATGTTTATCGGATTGTTTTTCCGGCCCATCCGCCAGCTGGCCGACCGCTTCAATACCCTTCAGATGGGTATCGTCAGCACCGACCGCATCATCAAACTGCTCGATAGTGAAGACTTTACCGAAAACAATGGTACTTACCAGCCCGAAACCGTGCGGGGGAAAGTTGAATTTAAAGATGTGTGGTTTGCCTACAATGAGGAGGAATATGTTTTGAAAAACATCAACTTCCACATGAACGAGGGTGAAACCATTGCCTTTGTGGGCGCGACGGGCGCGGGCAAGTCCTCCGTCATCAATCTATTGAGTCGTTTTTACGATATTAACAAAGGCGAAATCCTGATTGATGGCGTGGATATTCACGAATACGAACTCACTGCTTTGCGCCGGAACATCGGCGTAGTGTTGCAGGATGTATTTTTGTTTTCCGATACCATCGAGAATAACATCACGCTCGGCAACCCCACTATTACGCATGAGCAAATTGTGGAGGCTGCCAAGCTGGTGGGCGTTCACGAGTTTATTGAGCGGCTGCCGGGCGGCTACCAGTACAATGTCATGGAGCGCGGTAGTACGTTGAGTGTCGGGCAGCGCCAGCTGATTTCCTTCGTCAGGGCTATGGTCCATGATCCCAAAATCATGGTACTTGACGAAGCCACTTCCTCGGTAGATAGCGAAACAGAGGAGCTTATTCAGAAGGCTATCGAGAAGTTGATGAAAGGCCGCACGGCGATCGTTATCGCTCACCGCCTGTCTACGATCCAGGAAGCTGACAAGATTATCGTGCTGGACAAAGGCGAAATCAAGGAAGAAGGTACGCACGAGGAGCTTCTGGCGCTGGAAGCTTTTTATGCTAACCTTTACCAGATGCAGTACAAGGAAATGGTGTAGGGGGTAGTTGTTATCATAATGGTGCAACACCTCAAAACACTCAACTGCATTTATAATGGATACGAGTATTGGCTCTTCCAGGATGGGGAGCCTTCTCAATTATTCTCAATAAAATCAATATTTCATGACTGAAGAGGCTTATATCATATCCACAGCACGCACCCCTATCGGTAGTTTTGGCGGGGTACTTTCTTCCTTTTCCGCTACTGAATTGGGGGCAAAAGCCATCCGGGGGGCAATTGATAAAATTAAGCTTGACCCGATTCAGGTTCAGGAAGTTTTCATGGGCAATGTCGTTTCTGCCAATCTGGGCCAGGCACCCGCACGGCAGGCCGCGCTCGGAGCCGGTTTGCCTAATGAAACCATCTGCACAACCGTAAACAAAGTATGCGCCTCCGGCATGAAAGCGGCGGCTTTTGCCACCCAAGCTATTCGGCTAGGCGATGCCGATGTGCTGGTGGCAGGCGGCATGGAAAGCATGTCGCAGATTCCTTTTTATTTATCTAAAGCCCGTTATGGCTACGGCTATGGCAATGGCGAACTGGTCGACGGTCTGGCTCGGGATGGCCTGGTGGATGCCTACGATCATTGCGCGATGGGTACTTGTGGCGACCGTACCGCCATGCAGCGCGAAATCACACGGGAACAGCAAGACGAATACGCCATCCGATCGTACCAGCGTAGCGCGGAGGCCAACGAAAAAGGGTACCTGAAAGAAGAAATTGTGGCGGTGGAAGTACCACAGCGCAAAGGCGAGCCGCTGTTGGTCAGCGAAGATGAGGAATTCAGGAAGGTGAATTTTGAAAAAATCCCTACACTTCGTCCGGTGTTCTCTCCGGAAGGGACCGTAACGGCGGCCAATGCGTCTACCATCAATGATGGTGGGGTAGCGATGATTCTGGCGAGTGGAAGAAAAGTGAAGGAACTGAATCTGAAACCTCTGGCCCGCGTAGTAGCCTATGCCGACGCCGAGCAGGAGCCTGTTTGGTTCACGACCACGCCAATCGCTGCTACCAGAAAGGTCCTGACGAAAGCGGGAATGCAGCTTTCGGACATCGATTATTTCGAAGTGAATGAAGCCTTTTCGGTAGTTGTGCTGGCGTATATGAAAGAGCTTGGCCTCAGTCCCGATAAAGTGAATCTGTTCGGAGGTGCCGTGTCGCTGGGACATCCGCTGGGCGTGTCGGGAGCGAGAATAATGGGGACTCTGATTAATGTGTTGCACCAAAAACAGGGCCGCTATGGCCTGGCAGCCATATGCAACGGCGGGGGAGGAGCCTCAGCGGTAATCCTGGAGCGGATGTAAAAGGAATTTGCGGGTTACTTGATGAACGATTTCAAGCGATCGTAGAATCCGGTACTTTTGAAAGTGAAAGTTTTGTGCAGGGTATAGTTGCTAACGAAACTACAGCCCATACCGAATACGTAACAGGCCAGACCTGTGATATCTACCACTTTTTTAGAATAGGGGATCTGGTATTCAAGCGGGTCGAAATTGGATTCGGTCACCATTACGGCGAACCGTACGGCCAGGTCCATGACGAAGCCTGAGAATATAGCCACCATCACGAATTTCACCATTTCGCGGCGTGTCTGATTCGTGCGGCGGGCATCGAAAGCAAAGAATTTGGTCAGGACAAAGCCAACACCGAAAGAGAGAATGTAAGACGGCCAAACCGACTGAGTAAGCGAAAGGTCGAACCAGTCCTGCAGCAGGCTGCTGCATACCAACTGCACCGCTGCCCCGGTGCCTGCCACTAAAAAATACGCGATTAAGTCTTTGCGATTGAGGAACTTACTGGTGGAGTCAGCGGACACGGCAACGCTTCTTTTCATGGGCGGGATAGAGATTCAGCCGCAATAGTAGAAATAAATCCGGCTGTAAGCAAAGCCTTTGTAACAAATTAGACGGCCATCTCTACTTTTTCAGCACGTACATAGCGGCAAGATCACCCTCTATTTTCTGACCTGAAATATCCAGTTGGGTCAGGATGTTTTCACCTACAAGATATTGATTGGGAGCTTCCTGCCCTTTAAGAATAACATACTGTCCGGCGCTGTTCCAGCTGTATTTTCCTTTTTCCTCAAAAGTATTTTTGCCACCTTTCCCGAGGTAAGTAGTTTTTTTGGCGTAAGTCCCATCCTCATTCAGCGTGATAACGGTTTCCACTCCTGCGCAATCGGCGCACGGCAACATGCCTTTGTATGTGCCCGTATAACTGAGCGAATTACGGGAGTTGTGGCCGTCGTCCATGTTTGTTACTATTTCTGACGTCCTAGTGGAATCCGCATCAGCTTTCGATCCGGACGTAGAGTTACAGCTTGCCAGTGCTATGGCGACAATGGTCAAAGTCAGGGTACTCTTCTTCATTGGTATTTAAGTAGTCTCAGGATGTGCTATCGATTATTTCTCAAAAATCAATCCATTTCAACGACTCAGTTGGTTTTCAAACTTTCAAAGGATTTCGCCACTTCACGAAAAGTGTTTCCCGCCACTTTTGAGCTTTCATCCTGCTTTATCGAGCCGCTGCGTAATGCGTCAATCACCGCGCACATAGCCATACGGCTGCTGCTGTATTGCTTGTAAAATTCTTCGTTCACCGGAACGCGGCTTTCGGCCATCTTTTCCACCAACGTTTTCAGCGCAGACGAAATCTCCATCGGATTGTTGTTGCGATTGGCCGCCATGCGGTCGAGGGTGGCGGCGTCGGTTCGGGCCGCCTGGGCCAGAGTATCGGCAAGTTGGCTTTGCCGGACAGCATCAAATTTGTCGTTCACATAAAGCCACTGCATCTTATCAAGCGGGCAGCCTTTGTCAAGCGTGCTATTGTCAGTTTTGGCCGTGGACTCCTCGTTCACGCGGGCGTTGCCTCCGCCTGGTTTGGTAGTTTGACTTGGCAGGGTAGTGGCGCATTGGCTCAAAAAGAGCAGCAATAGGAGAGCCAGAGCTTTTCTGAAGTAGTTCATGAGGAGTTTCGGATTGGTACGCTGTAAGGACAAATATGATCCAAATCGGTTTAACATTGCCAAAATGGGAACAAAAATTCCTTTCGCAATTTGTCCAAAGTATCAACGAAATAAAAAATGTCACCTTTATTTCAAAATAGCGGTCGAATTTCCCCATCCGAATGAGATTCCACACTTTGGGAAGAAGTAGTTTGGCGGGGAGAGTACCTGTGGTGATGCAGGCCAATCCCTCATGGTTGGTACATTTATTTATCAGTTATTTATCAGTCCAGAATACAATTGGACCATCCACCCATAAAACCAATCAAAGAAGATTGAGAGAGCTGCCGGATGCGGATACTGGGGGCATAAGGAAGATTTGGGCGTGATAATTCCGTTGTGCAGCGGAAAAGCACATGTAGTGATTCCGTCAAAAATTATTTATAAAATACAAAAACCGGATTATGAAAAAACTATTTAAAACACGATTAGCGGGCATATTGTTTGGCCTGGGTATGCTGGGAATGGTTGCGCCTGCCACCGTAGCGCAGGTAAAGGGAATCAGCTACACGCTGTCGCCCACAGGCGAGTATGTTTTCTGGGATAAGAACACCGGAATCAGCAATGGTTTTCTGGTAGGCGGTCATCTGGGATTCGGGTTTGGCGAATTTGTGGAACTGAGGGCTACATACTTGCAGGATGTCAATAATCTGAAACGCGATTTTAGCGCTTTGTCCCCTATGGCTCTGCAAAATGCTCAGCTGGACACAGTCGGAGTGAGCGTACAACGTTGGGGTGGGGACCTTAAACTCAATCTAAGTCGGGGTGGTTTGGTACCCTATGTGACCGTCGGGACTGGTGTGCAGACGATTGGCGCCGACACCATGGCTAAATTTAAGAATATTTACGTTTCCGCCGGGGCTGGATTGCAATTCAGCGGAGGCGACCGCTACACGCTGAACGTACAGGCAGTCAACACCGCGTTCAATGGGTCTCCCGTACGCAGTCTGACTACTGCGGCCGAACGTACTGCCAACAACCTGAGCACTGACGATTATCCGAACGAACTGCTGAAAAACTGGTCGGTGCGGGCCTCCCTGATCCTTTATTTGGGCGGACGCCGTCCGGGCGAATTGACCGATGTCGATAAGGCATATCTCAACAACTTCTCGGGAGGCCTCAGCCTGCCCATCGAAGTGACGGCAGGACAGCTGAATTTTGGCAAAAGTCTCCCTTATGCCAACACCAGGTATGCAGGTGTAAGTACTGGTCTTAATTTCGGCCCTTATGTTGGCATCCGGGGCTTTTACTGGCGGGGACTTGAAGATGGCTATTTCTCCCAGTTTAGTAAGCTGGCACTTTACGGTGGCGAGGGGAAATTTAAACTCGGTACGGGCCAGGGACTTACACCAAGCATTCTGCTGGGTGGCGGTGTAATAGATGCCATGGATGGTTATCAGGCCGATAGCGTTACTACCGGACCGCTTGACAAAAAAGGTTTTGTTTCAGGTGGATTGGGATTGGATTTTCCGTTTGGCCGGGCCGTAAAATTGACCGCTTACGCCAAAGCACTCCTGACCGCACCGGATTCGATCATCAATGCAGTCGACCCCAACAAACTCACTACGAGCTGGGCCTATGGTTTGAGCCTGAATTTGCTGATCGGTAATGGCATGAAGACTGTCGAATCCAGAAAAGAAGAATCGTACGATGAATTGGTGATGAATAATCTGAGACGTGAGAAAAACCGCGCCAAAAATCTGAAGGACGATTACCAAATGCGCATTGAGCGCCTCGACGATCTGATCAAGGATGCCCGACGCGATGGCGACCGTCAGCTGCAGTATGACCTGCAGGATGAACAGGACCGCCTTGAGGAAGGGGTCAGGGCCATCGAAGATTTGCAGGATAAGGAAGAAAGTGCAAACAGGGAAGCCACCAGAAAAGACGATGCTTTCCTGATCGACCTGAAACCCACGGAGTACCGGGACGAACTCGACAAGATCGAACAGAGATACGGCCGGAGTGCAAACAATAGCCGCAATTATTTCAACGATCGCGACAATCGCCGAGGAGGTGATGACAGGGGTACCTATGACCGAAACAGCAACGACAGGGACATCGAGGCCCTGGAAGATCGTCTCAGATCAATTGAACAGAAGCTGGATGATATGATGCAGAACAACCAGCGCAGCCGGCAGTATCCGGCGGACTATAATAACCGAAACAACGAAAGAAACGGAAACGATAACAACGGTGATTACCGGAACGGGAATAATACCCGCAACAGAAACTACCGTAATGATGACCGTCAGAATCAGGATTATCGCAATGGCGATAATAGAAACCGGAGTGGCCGGTATGACGACCGGGATTACAGGAACAACCGCAATGATAACCAATATGACCAGAACGGCAACTACCAGAATGATGATAATGGCAGTTTCGACAATGGCAGGCGCAATATGAATGGTAGTGCCGGGGGTAGTCGGAATGGTGCCTACCAGGCCGATACCAATGATAAGATGATGGCGCTAAAAGAAGAGCGTCAGAAAAGCGAAAACCTGCGTCAGGCATACGAAGCCCGTATTGATGAGTTGGAGACTCAATTAGAGGAGGCAAAAGAAAAAGGTGATGAGAAGTTGGAATCTGATTTGAACGAGGAGAAGGAAGCTCTCGAAACGGGTGTGAGCGATATACGTGACGCCCAGGATCGGGAAGATCGGGCCAACCGCCGCGCAAACCGTGACAATGACCCTTCACAGCTGAGAATGGAATCAGACGAATTCCGTTCGATGATTGACGATGTGAATCAGAAAAACGAAAAGTACCAGCAGGAGATCGACCGCTCGATGCAGAAGTTCGAGAAAAAAAGTCAGCGAGAACTAAACAGCATACGTGATGAACGCGATTCGTATCGGAAAGATATGGAGCAGGAAATGGACAACCTCAAAAAGGAAATCCGGGAATTGCGCGCGGGACGGTCGGCGGGGAATACCTCCGGCGGCATAATTGATTCAGACAACGATGCGAGGCGTAATCATCCGAGCAATCGGTCTGACCGCAATACACGTCGGTCTGCGGCCAGTGATAACGATCGTAATGACAGTGAAGTAGATGTGGAAGAGAACCGCTCTTCAAATCGTGCGGCCTCGATGATGACCAGCAATAACTACCTTACCGAAGAGCAACTTACTTATGAAAGTAAAAACAAAGCAGAAGACGGTTTTTTCAGCTTGTTGAACTATGATGGCTCGTCAGCCGTAGGCGGCATCAATTTTGGCGGCGCAGCTACGCTGAACCTGGGCTTTCGCAATCACTTCCGGTATAAGACTACTAACTTTTACCTGATGCCGGAGGCCTTCTTTGGCTTTGGCGCCAGTAGTTCTTACGGTTTGTTTGCCAATGGGATCTACGATTTCGAAATCAGGAACGCCGAGAGTTTCAGCCCTTATGCAGGCGCAGGACTGGGCCTGATGAAAATAGGCGACGAAAAGCTGAACAATACGAAAGTAGCATTCAACATCGTATTGGGAGCCAATCTGTTCCAGGTTGCGGGCGGGCGTTTTTACGTCGATTATTCGATCCGTAATTTCTTCAAGTACAATCAGTTGTCAGCGGGTTATCGCTTGCCATTCTAAGGTATAGATTTGTTGAGATAAGTACCAATAAAAAGGGCGGCCTCCGATCGGAGGCCGCCCTTTTTTAAAAAGTATTTGGCTTACAGAAATGAAAAGCCCAGCGTGGCCTGGAAAAGATTACCTTTTCTGTTCAGCTTGGCCGCTGTGTTTGCATTATCATACTGAATGTTCACTACGTCATTCACATTACCTTCGTAACGTACATCAAGGCTAAGGCGGCCAAAGTCAACTCCGACACCAGCCTGATAGCCAAAGGCCACGTTATTATCAACGGTAGTGTTTACATTGCCGTCACCATCGAAGTACTTGTCAAACGAATCACCGATTTTGCCAGAATCCGACAAGCGGAAAGAAGCTACCGGGCCAACATTAACACGGAAAACTTTTGCAAAACGATAACCAAACAGCACCGGGACATCAAAGTTGCTGAACCGAACGTCGACTTTTCCCTCATCGTCCTGTACTCCGTTTTCATAAATGCTGTACTGTCCGCCTTTTTGAGATAATAGCAGTTCGGGCTGTACGTAGAATTGGCGCCCAAATCGCATGAAGACACCACCGACGAATCCTACGGAGCGGGTGCCATTGTCTTTAAAATTGAATGCTCCATTTCCGATGGCTAGATCATTTCCAACGGTATTGGAAAGATTTGCCCCGGCTTTGATTCCCAGCCGGAAAAAAGGATCGTACTCACCTTGCGCCTGAGCGCCATAACTTAGTAGGGTGGCTAATGCCACAGCAAATAGTTTTTTCATGATATTCATTTGATTGATTGTAAATAAAAATTGTATTAAAAATAGAATGCCAGTAGGTTTCATTTAGCTATTTCCACTTTTATACAAACCAAGATGGGAAGGACATTCCCCGTTTCCGTTCTAGAAGTTTTACAATAGGATTAGTTCTGAGAGAAGTTGTGCAATGAAAATCAGTGTATCAGTTTTATAACAATTCAAAGTCGCTTTACCCCTAGCTGGAAACCGATTAATATTGATAATTAGGGTATAAATCGGGCAGTCACAACAGGAATTTATAGTCAAAACACCCTTACCATAGCCTAAAACGTTAATTTTGCATCCGCTTACACGGCAGAAACCAGACATTAACCCCCGTTAACAACATCAGCAATCAGCATGAGTGAGTACAACCACCGCGAGATCGAGCAGAAATGGCAGCAGTTTTGGGAAGATAACCAGACCAATCGCGTCGAAATAAATCAGTCAAAACCAAAATTTTACGTTCTCGATATGTTCCCGTATCCTTCGGGGGCAGGGCTGCACGTGGGCCATCCGCTTGGCTATATTGCCTCCGATATATACGCCCGCTACAAGCGTTCGAAGGGTTTCAACGTACTGCATCCGATGGGCTTCGACAGCTTTGGACTACCTGCCGAGCAGTATGCTATCCAGACCGGCCAACACCCGGCTCTCACAACTGAGCAAAACATTGCCCGTTACATCGAGCAATTGAAAAACCTGGGTTTTGCCTACGATTGGAAGCGTGAAGTACGTACTTCCGACCCCGGCTATTACAAATGGACGCAGTGGATTTTCAGCGAGTTATTCAATAGCTGGTACAATAATAAAACCGACCAGGCCGAACCGATTGAAACGTTGACGCAGGAGTTTGCACACCGCGGGAACGGACGGGTCGACGCGGTGTGTGATGAAGAAACACCCCACTTTACGGCGCTGGAATGGAAGGCCATGAGCGAGGAAGAGCAATACAAAATGACGCTCAACTACCGCCTGACCTACGTGGCCGACGCTACCGTAAACTGGTGTCCGGGATTGGGGTCGGTACTATCCAACGACGAGGTGAAAGACGGCGTATCGGAGCGTGGTGGCTTTCCGGTGGAACAAAAACTCATGCGGCAATGGATGATGCGCATCACCGCTTACGCCCAGCGACTGATCGACGGCCTGGACACCATCGACTGGACGGAGTCGCTTAAGGAGCAGCAGCGCAACTGGATCGGCCGCTCCGTGGGGGCAATGGTGAAGTTTGGCATTGACGGGCACGCTGAAAGAAACATCGAAGTCTTCACCACCCGGGTGGATACAATCTACGGAGTGACGTTTATGGTGCTGGCACCCGAACACGAATTGGTAGCCCAGATCACCACTGCCGGTCAGCAAGCGGAAATCGACGCATATCTTGAAAAAACGAAACGTAAATCCGAACGCGACCGTATGGCGGATGTCAAGACGGTATCGGGTGCTTTTACGGGAGCATATGCCATAAACCCGTTTAATGAAGAGAAAGTACCCATTTACATTGCCGACTACGTGCTGGCGGGCTATGGCACCGGGGCCGTCATGGCCGTGCCGTCCGGCGACCAGCGCGACTGGAATTTTGCCAAGCACTTTGACCTGCCCATCGTCCCGATTCTGGACGCGCAGCAAAATACTGACACCGAAGCCGACGCTACCAAGGAAGGCAAGTACATCAACTCCGGCATCATCGACGGCCTGACCTACGCCGAAGCCACGCCCGTGCTAGTGGCCTGGATGGAAGAACGCAAAATCGGTAAAGCTAAAATTAACTACCGCCTGCGCGACGCCGTGTTCAGCCGCCAGCGCTACTGGGGCGAACCGGTGCCTGTTTACTACAAAAAAGACAGCAATGGCGAACCTCTGCCGTATTTATTACCAGAATCCGACCTGCCACTGGAACTACCCCCCGTGGACAAGTACCTACCCACCGAAACTGGCGAGCCGCCGCTGGGCCGCGCCGAAGGCTGGAAGTACCACGGCCAATATGAATACGAACTGAGTACCATGCCCGGATGGGCGGGCAGTAGCTGGTATTGGTACCGCTACATGGACGCGCACAACAACCAGGAGTTCGCTTCGCCCGAAGCTATTAACTACTGGCGCGATGTAGACCTCTATCTCGGTGGTACCGAACACGCTACAGGCCATCTATTGTACAGTCGTTTCTGGAATAAATTTCTGAAAGACCGGGGCTATGTTCCCGAAGAAGAGCCTTTTAAGAAGCTCATAAATCAGGGCATGATTCAGGGAAGGAGTAGTTTTGTGTATCGATTTAGATTGGGAATCTCTCATAGACAAGGCGCGGGGACTGCGCTTAAGGAATTGATACCAGCCAATGCACTGCCAGCAGTTTTTATTTCCAAGAAAAAATATGATTTGTGGCGAAGACAAACCGAAGGCGGTAGCAGTTATTACGATCCAGAAGTGGTTGGTGTGAGGGAAGAAGTAAACTTGTTGATAAAAAAATTAGAGGAGAATATTCGTGAAAAATATCCTGAAAGGGTAGGCTACGTTTCCATACCTACCGGTGAGTACTCTGCAACTGATTTGCACGTAGATGTCAATATCGTAGAAAACGATGTACTGGACATTGAAAAATTCAAAACTACCCGGCCTGACATCGCGGGTGAGAATGCGAAGTTTATTCTGGAAGACGGCAAGTACATCTGCGGCGTAGAGGTAGAAAAAATGTCGAAGTCCAAGTTTAACGTCGTCAACCCCGACGACATCGTGGAGCGCTACGGAGCCGATACATTAAGGTTGTACGAGATGTTTCTTGGTCCGCTGGAACAGGCCAAGCCCTGGAATACCAACGGCATCGACGGTACTTACCGTTTCATCCGCAAATTCTGGCGGCTTTTCTACAACGACAATGGTGACTGGCTGGTAACCGACGAAACGCCCACGAAAGACGAGCTGAAAGTACTGCACAAAACCATCAAGAAAGTTCAGGAAGACATCGAGAGCTTCTCATTCAATACGGCGGTAAGTGCCTTCATGGTATGCGTCAATGAGCTGGGTAGTTTGAAATGCCACAAGAAAGCTATTCTCAGCGAACTGGTCGTGCTGCTCTCACCTTACGCGCCGCACATCACCGAGGAACTGTACGCCGCGCTTGGCCATGAAGCAGGTACCCTCGCCCTGGCCACTTTCCCAATCTGGCAGCAGGAGTACGTTACGGACGACGTATTCGAATATCCGATTCAGATTAATGGCAAAGTAAGGGCCACGATTTCTTTTCCGCTCGACACTGTTCCCGCAGACATCCAAAACGAAGTACTCGCCAACGAAACCGTACAGAAATGGCTGGATGGAAAAACCCCTAAGAAGGTGATCGTGGTGCCTAAGCGAATTGTGAACGTGGTTTTGTAAGTAGCGGTATTTAACGCACTCCTGCCTCCGCTAGCAACACCAGCAGCGTTCGTTGCATGGCCAGGTAAGACTTGTCGTCTAGCCACCATTCGTTGAGGGCGTGGGCTCCGCCGCCTTTGCCGCCCGCGCCCATCGTAATGGCGGGGACTCCTTTCGAAAAAGGAATGTTGGAATTGGTAGAACCTACCCGCAGCGCGGGCTGGGCACCCACATGGCCGGTGGCGGCGATGGCCCGCTGCACCAGCGGGTTGTTCTGGTCAATGCTGCCGGAGGGGCGGTCGCCGACCATCTCAATGTCCACCGTGAGGTCAGGCCCAAGACGCTTCATGGCATTTTCCTCGCGCAGGGCGCGCTGAATGGCGGCCTGGAACAACTTATCAATGCCCGCGAGTTGTTCGGGGCTTTCGGAGCGCATGTCGACCTGCATGTTTGACTCGAACGGAATGGCATTCACCGAAGTACCTCCGCCCACAATACCCACGTTGTAGGTCGTGCGGACGCCCTGCTTCGTGAATTTATCGGCATCCTGCGTAAAGTAGTAGATGGCCCGGCCCAACGCCCCGTGCGGATTCACCAGCCCAAACGAGCCCGACGAATGTCCGCCCGGTCCTTTGAAAGTTACCAGGTAGCGGTGCGAGCCCAGCCCCCGGTGTGTAATGCTCGTGGAACCCAACCCATCGATGGCAATATAGGAATCTATTTTCAGGCCGGGCGTGTTGAACAGCTTCTTTACGCCGCGCAGGTCACCAAGCCCTTCCTCGCCTACGGTACCGATAAAAAGTACGTCGGCGTCAGTCTCGACGCCCGTTTTTTCCATCACGTCCAGAATGGTAAGTACCATCGCCAGACCGCGGGTGTCGTCGCCTACGCCGGGAGCGTACAGCGTATCGCCCCGCTGCTTGATTTTCACGTCGGTTTCGGCGGGAAATACCGTATCGAGATGGGCTTCCAGTACTACGGTTTTATTTCCTGACTTGCCACGACGTTTCGCCAGTACGTTGCCTGCTTCATCGGTCCAGACCGAATCGGCTCCTACCTTGCGGAGCATATCGGCGTAGGCGCGGCCCCGGACTTCTTCGGCGAAGGGCGGGGCAGGAATTTCCGTCAGGGTTATCAGGTTCTGCCGCGTCCAGGCTTCACGCTCGGGGAACATCGCGAGGGCTTTTTTTACGCTGGGGGTCTGGGCCAGCGCCTTTATTTCGTCGGTGTATTGCTTTGCTGCTACTACTGGTTCTTTTTTGGCCGGTTCTTTTTCGTCGTCCTGGGCCTGTACCCAGAAAGGAGCGATGGTAAACGCGGCCAGGAGCCCTATTCGAAGAAGTGAATTCATGATTGTTTCCAGGTGATTGATTCGGATTTTCAAATATAGTAGTTAGTGGCGTTCAATACCGTAATGCTCAGGATTATTGATTGATTCTTTCTACGGCTGTTATTGAAAATTTGGTGATTCCACCAATCTCAAAATATTTCTTATGAACGCCTTTCCCTGTTAAAAGGCCTGGAACCCCATAATACGATGCTGTATTTCAGAAAACTGCAAACTATGCAATCTGCCTACGGAATCACGAGGGAATGCGAAGTGCTTTTGCATCACGTCGATGAAGGTGGGAAAATCGTTTCGTACCTGAATGAAGGTATTTCGAAATAAAATCGTCCGGTCAAGGCTCTTTGCCGTGACCGGACGATAAATCACTTTCCGGCAGGTAGCTAATCGGCCAATGAAAGCACAAACGTTCCGTCTATCTTTAGACTCTTCCCTTCCTGGCCGACTTCCCGCAAAAAGGCAGCCAGCGATTCGTTGATTTCTTTCAATTCGATGATTCGCTTTTCCGAGTGCGATACGTCGTCATCGAACCCGAAGCGAATCTGCCGCGAAAGCATTTCCACGTTATGGTAGTTGATCTTGTTTTGAATCAACGAAAACAAAACCTTTCCTGCCTCTTCGGGTAAAAAATCACCTTTTACAAGTTTAAATTCGAGTTGTTTCTTCATGATCAGGTACTTATTGTTATGGTACTATTCAGACTGATTTTTCCAGGTTTATCCTCCATATACTGGCGCAATTCAAACAGTTCTTTTTGGAGTTGCTTAATTCGCCGCTCGCGCATTTTTATATCCTCTTCCGCACTTTCAGAAGTGATTTTCCCCTCGTGATATCTGATCTTTACGTCGACCATCCGCGTAATGATTTCCACAGCGTCATTCGGCTGAAATTGTCCTTTGATAAGTTGTAGATTCATTGTTTTCCGTTAGTTATGTTATTGTCCCTGTCCCATTGAATACGACTGTTTGCCATCAAACTCGTAGAGGTTTTCGGTTTTGATGCTGTCGATTCCCTGCGCTTCGGCGCTGGTAAGCAAGCCGATGATTTGCTGCTTCGAAATACCGCTGCCATTGGCGGATTTAAAGCGACAGCGCCAGTGGTCGGTGCAGAAGGTCTCCGGAAAGCCTTCGGGCCATACCTTGATGCCCCGATTGGTGATCATCGTGAGCTCCGTACCATGAACATCCAGCTTTTGAAGTTTCGTGG
The DNA here is from genome assembly GCF_014651615.1 of Persicitalea jodogahamensis. Taxonomy (GTDB): domain Bacteria; phylum Bacteroidota; class Bacteroidia; order Cytophagales; family Spirosomataceae; genus Persicitalea; species Persicitalea jodogahamensis. The sequence goes on from NZ_BMXF01000002.1 coordinate 983,055, forward strand.
CGATCTCATCCGGATTGGTACCATTCCAGTGGACGAACATATCCACGCCCACCAGGTCTTTTTTTGCAGGTACTTTTTTCTTGTACTTGGGCAGAATCAGGGCCGCGTCTTTGGCGTAGGAAACGGATTTGAGGGTAGTGGGTTTTTCTCCCAGATTGGCAATGACGGCCCCGGCAAATTCCTTCGTCCCGACATTTTGCTTGCTGACCCCTGCCTTAAAAATGTCGTAGGTATGAGTGCCCTCCTCGATGGTTTTTAGCCACGCATTCTGGACCTTTTCAGCCACTTCGGGCTGGCCGATGTGGTTGAGCATCATTATGGCGCCCTGTAACAAACCCGAAGGATTTGCCATATTCTGTCCGGCACGGCGTGGGGCTGAGCCATGAATGGCCTCGAACATGGCGCACTCTTCGCCGATATTGGACGACCCGGCCAGACCAACCGATCCGGCAATCTGCGCGGCTACGTCAGACAACACGTCACCGTACAGGTTGGGCATCACGATCACGTCGAAAATCTCCGGTGTGTCGGCCATCTTGGCTGCGCCAATGTCAATAATCCAGTGCTCGTTTTCAATGTCGGTGTATTCAGCTGCTATCTCATCAAACACTTTATGAAACAGCCCGTCCGTCTGCTTCATGATATTGTCTTTGGTGAAGCAGGTTACCTTTTTACGGCCGTAGTGGCGGGCATACTCGAAAGCGTAGCGCACAATTTTCTCACAGCCGGGGCGGCTGATGAGTTTCAGGCACTGCACTACCTCGTCCGTCTGCTGGTGTTCGATACCTGCGTAGAGGTCTTCCTCGTTTTCCCGCACAATCACGATGTCCATTTCGGGGTGTTTGGTGCTGACGAACGGCGCCAGGCTCATGCAGGGGCGGACATTGGCGTAGAGTCCCAGAAACTTGCGCGTAGTCACGTTCAGACTTTTGTAGCCTCCTCCCTGTGGTGTTGTAATGGGAGCTTTGAGGAATATCTTGTTTCGGCGGATGACATCCCATGATTCCGGCGAGATTCCTGCCGTGTTTCCGGCCAGGTATACCTTTTCGCCCACTTCAATTTCGTCGATCTCGATTTCGGCGCCCGCCGCTTTAATGATCTCGAGGGTTGCATCCATGATTTCGGGACCGATGCCGTCCCCTTTGGCAACTGTGATTCGGGTCATTTTGGTAAGAGTTTTATGGTTTGACAGGGGCAAAACTAGGAAGGGTTATTCATAAGTTTTTATTTATATTTGCGATCAAATGTATTAGATATTTTTATGAACTACACTCTTCATCAATTACAGGTTTTCCTTAAAGTTTCTCAAAATGAGAGTGTTACTAAGGCGGCGGAAGAGTTGCATCTGACTCAGCCAGCGGTATCCATCCAGCTGAAAAATTTTCAGGATCAGTTCGAGATTCCACTTACGGAAGTAGTGGGACGTAAGCTGTATGTGACTGATTTTGGCAAAGAAATTGCTGTGGCCGCTGAGAATATCCTGAATGAAGTCTATGCGATCAATTACAAAACCCTTGCGTATCAGGGCCAACTGAGCGGACGTCTGAAGATCTCGGTAGTTTCGACGGGTAAGTACATAATGCCTTATTTTTTGGCTGGATTTTTGAAGAAACATGAGGGGATCGAACTCGCCCTCGACGTAACCAATAAGGCTCAGGTTATCGGGAGTCTGGAACGAAATGAAGTTGACTTTTCGCTGGTTTCGGTACTTCCTGCTAATTTGCAGATAGAACAGGAAGAACTCATGCAGAATAAACTCTACGTCGTGGGGAACTCCGATGAAAAATTCCCCAGAAAGTCCTATGGAATAGATTTATTCGAGACGCTGCCGCTGATATACCGTGAACCCGGGTCGGGCACCCGGTATGTGATGGAGCGGTTTATCGAAGAGAATAAGTTGCCAGTTCGTAAAAAAATGGAATTGACTTCCAATGAAGCCGTAAAACAGGCCGTTATGGCCGGACTAGGCTATTCGATTATGCCTCTGATTGGTATCAGGAGCGATCTTAAAAACGGGAATCTGCAAATTATTCCGGTGAAAGGCTTTCCGATAACGTCTACCTGGCGGCTTATCTGGATGAAACATAAGAACTTTTCGCCGGTGGCTCGTTCGTTCTTGACATACTTGAAAAAAGAGAAGTCAACCATAATCGCCGAAAAATTTTCTCATTAAATACTTTATGCACAGAATACTCATCACAGGGGCCACAGGTAATGTGGGCTCCGATGCGATCAAATCACTCCATGATCTCAGGCTGAATTACAAGCTGGTGGCCGGGGTACGAAATGTAGAGGAGAGCCGGGCAAAATTTGCGGATTATGATCTGGATTTTGTGAAATTTGATTTTACTGATCCTGCTACCATCGAAGCGGCATTGAAGCAATGCGATGTATTATTTCTTCTGCGCCCGCCCGGGTTGACCGATGTCGGAAAGTACTTCAAGCCCCTTATTGATCAGGCGGTGGCATCAGAAGTCAGGCATATTGTTTTTTTGTCAGTGCAGGGCGCGCCGCTGAACCGGTTCATTCCCCATCACAAAATCGAGAAGCTGATTACGGAAAGCGGAATTCCATTCACCTTCCTGCGGCCTGCGTACTTTATGCAAAACTTCACAACGACTTTGCGCGAAGATCTGGTCGAAAGAAAGCAGATTTTCCTGCCCGCTGATAATGCCAGATTCACACTCATCGACGTTCGCGACATTGGTGCCGTTGCCGCACAGGTGCTGGTTCGGCCCGACAAATATGCCAATAAAGCCTTTGACCTTACGAGTGAAGAACCGCTGATGTTCCGTCAGATGGCGGAGAAGCTGAGTCGGGGACTGGGTCGCACGATTAATTATGAATCGCCGACATTGTGGGAGTTTTTTCGGGAAAAAAGGCGTGAAGGCTATTCAATGGGCCTCATCGTGGTCATGGCTGTACTGCACTATCTACCCCGCTTTCAAAAAACACCCCCGCTTTCTCCCTGGGTGGAGAAAATCACGGGATCCGCTCCCATTTCATTTGAACAATTTGTGTGCGATAATTCGGAAGTACTGTCAAGCCTGTAATAAGAGGAATTATGTGGTGCCGGGGTATTTCCTGACATTATCCATCGCGTCGGCTGTCTGAGCATCCCGTTCGGGGATTATACTCATCGTGCCGGTTGTTTCGAGAACGATCGAATGAATATTCTGCAGGTCCGACGTTCCGCTCTCCCGGACAGCCATATTGATTTCTTCTTCGGTTATCCGTTCTCTTTTCATTACTTCACGAAGCATTTTGCCCTGATACAACAACAGGACGGGCTCGCTGGTAACAAGCTTCTTCACTGCCTTGACACGAACCGAGAGCCAGGTCAGGCAATATTGCAGCGAGATAAAGAGAACGAAAGCAAGAACTCCGTCCAGCAACGGGATGTCCTTACTCAGGGCCACCGTGGCCAACGAAGACCCCAATGCAACGGTTACTATAAAGTCGAAGGCATTCATTTTGGACAACGTTCGCTTGCCTGACATTCTGAGCAGAATGACTATTGCAGCGTAGGCAAGCGTGGTATTGATGGCGATGCGAATGATGCTGGTCCAATTGTCGAAGAATATTTTTTCCATGAGGGGGCAGAAGGTTTTAGGTTTTCGTCGGGAAACCATCTAAAACAACTGGGCCACCTTGGGAATCTAAAATGATCTTTCCGGGCTTTGTATCTCTGGTTCGACCCATGTAGGAAAAATGCAGCCTGAGAATTATTTTCCTACCGGAAAACCGCTCACTTCGATCCAATCCAGTCTGGAACTTGCCGGCGACCTGCCGCCTCTCATCAGATCTGTCCAGCCGATTTCCTCCACTTTGGTCAGGTCTGCGTTCACGACGGGCTTGGTTTCGATAACAGACTCGATATTCAGCCCCATCCATTTCATGTCCGAAATGTTGAATTCCCGCACGCGCCAATCCCCGGATTCCGGATCAAGGGGCTGGCTGACCAGCCAGGTTCCGTCGGCCAGTTTGAGAATAACATGGAGTTGCCGATAGCCGGACTGCTTGGATCGCCAGCTGATTTTTCCCTGACGCGAGAGGTCAACGTACTTTGTTCTGTGTTTAATGGCCACGGCCCAATTACCCTGGCAGACTCCCGACCAAATGTAATAGGGGTCATCTGCTGGCTTGTCGTGATGACTTTTCCGGATTGAGTCCTTCCCGGGGCCATACAGCGTCATGACCAGGTCATTATTGGTAAGATGCTCCTGTGTCACGGGTGTCTCGGCGGGTGTTTCTTTAAAATCTTCCCGAAAAAAAAGGCCCGGCCGTTGCTGGGCCATGGCTATATCCGCAACAAAGCACAAGATGAAAAGCTGGCGTCTCATGGGATCGGCATTTTCTCGATGACTTTTCAAGCTGTACGCTTTATAGCTCTAATAGCCTCTTGCCAGATCAACCTCGCTTTCCAGTGCCTCCCCTGTCTCCAGGTTGGCCAGATTCCTCAGGAAAATATCCACTTTTCCCAGATGTTCGTCGGCCTGCCCACCGCCCGTATGCTGGGTCAGGATAACGTTAGGGAGGGTCCAGAGCGGACTGTCTTCGGGCAGCGGCTCAACCTCGGTTACGTCCAGGACAGCACCGCTGAGGTGATCGCTGCGCAGGGCATCCAGCAGGGCGTCTTCGTCGGTTGTGTTGCCTCGCCCTACGTTGGCGTACACGCTGCCGGACTTCATAGTGGCAAGCATTTCGCGATCTACATACTTATCTGCCGTTCCGGGCAGGGTATTCACTACGATGTCGACCATTGGTAGCACGGCCAGTAGTTCTTCTTTCGAGCGGATTTCGGCTCCGGGTGCGGTTCGGGCTACTGTCCTCACGCGGCAGCGGAAACCTTCCAGGATTTCCCGCGTGGCAGTGCCAATGGTGCCACCACCAAGCACTACTACTTCGCGGCCATCCATCAGGCCGAGGTAGGGGCGCATAGTGTGCCCCACCCACTGTTTGTTTTGTTTTAAAAGCGTGAGCGCGTCGATGCCCCGGTATAGGGCCATCAGTCCGGCCACGATGGTTTCGGCGCAGGGGCGGGCAAACCAGTCGCCCATGTTGGCGGCACGACCCTTTATTTTCAGGCCTTTGTATTTGTCAAAACCGGCAGAATCCAGTTGCCAGAATTCGAGATCGACTGGTTTTTCGGCCAACCACCCGGCCGGAGGATTGCCCAGAATCAGTTGTCCCCGGTCGAATTTTTGGCGAACCGCCGCATCGGTGTCATTTTCTTCGTGAAACTCGACCGAATGGCCGTCGGGAATGCCGGCGAGCAGTCGCTGCCGGAGGGCTTCGTCGAGGATTGTATGGATATAAATCTGCATGGTTGTTGGTTTGTGAAGCATGAAGTGCTACCGGGTTTCTTTTACAAGTATAGGAAGATTTTCAGGAAACCGGGCCAAATTATTTTCCTTGCGCTTGCTGATAAAACGCTATATTGAGAGCGTAAATCGTTGACCTGAATGCGGAATCAAAAGTCTTATCCAGGATGCTTTCCATATTTCCCCCATTATTGAAAGCCAATCGAGCCAGTTTATGGATAGTACTTGGCATTGGTTTTCTTTGGCCTGGCACTTCTTTCTCTCAGGGCTACAACTCGGTCATCATTACCGAAATCATGGCTGACCCTACGCCCGTGGTTGGTCTGCCTGATGCTGAGTATATTGAGATTTTCAACCGCAGCCTTCAGCCCGTGTCCACCAAAGGCTGGCGGCTGGGTACGGCACTGCTTCCCGACTCGGTGCTGGCTCCGGGCAGCCACGCCATTCTTTGTTCCCGCAACTCGGCTCCACTACTGTCCCGTTTTGGCCGGGTTTGGGGGCTTTCGACCTTCTCGCTGGCCAACGCGGGAGCCACCCTGACGTTGCGTAATGCGAAAGGAACCCTCGTTTTTTCGATTGCATATAAAGATACCTGGTGGCCCTCCAACCGTAGAAACGGTGGTTATGCCCTGGAAATGGTTGACGTTGCCAATCCTTGCGGTGAAAACGATAACTGGCGGCCGTCCACTGATCCGTTGGGCGGTACGCCGAATAAGCCTAACTCAGTGACGGCATCCAACCCTGACCGCAACTCTCCCGTGGCCGAACGCGTCGAAATTTCGGGTGAAAGTCAGGTGACTGTCTATTTTAACGAGCGACTGGATAGCCTGGCGAGCAGCCAAACCGGAATTTATGAATTAAAAGGCCGCAGCATTCGCCGGTCCGTCATCGAAGCGCCCGGCTTTCGCACATCGCTACTAACGCCTGATGCCCCGCTCTTGGCCGGACAACGCTATGAGTTGTCGGTAGGCAACGTGACCGACTGCGCCGGGAATCGTTTGAAAGAAACTACTTTCGTTTTCGGGTTGCCGGTTACGGCCGATTCGGGTGACGTGATTTTGAACGAGATCATGTTCGATCCGAGAACGGGCGGGGTGGAATTTGCCGAAATCCACAACCGTAGTCCAAACTTTATCAGTCTCAAAGACTGGTCTTTGGGTAATGTAAGGGCAGGAGTGCCGGGATCTTTCAAAACGATCGCCACCAGGGACCTGCTGCTTGCTCCCAATGAGTTTATGGCTTTCAGCGTCAATTCAACAGTACTGGCCGGACAGTATCCGACCGAGCGTTCGCGAACGTTACTGACGCTGCCCTCCATGCCTTCATTCGTCAACGAAATCGGTGGTGTGGCTCTGCGCGATGCCACCGGAAAACTGGTTGATGTTTTTGAGTACAAAGAAAAAGATCAATCGCCGCTGGTTACCAACGCCAAGGGTGTATCGCTGGAAAGAATTTATCCTGAGCGCCCCGGCAATGATCCCAGGAACTGGCAGTCGGCGGCAGCTGTCGTGGGCTACGCGACGCCTGGCTATGCCAATTCACAAGGCGCAGGTAGAGCAAGCAACGATGATTTTGTGATCGAACCGGAGGCCATCACACCCAATGGCGATGGTATCGATGACTTTGCCTCCATCCGGTACAGCCTAAACGGGCCGGGCCGCGTGGCCAGCGTCAGGATTTTCGATTTGCAGGGAAGACTGGTGCGAAATTTGGTCAGGAATCAGACGATTGGCACCGACGGCTCTCTCCGCTGGGAAGGCCAGAACGACCGGGGCGAGATCGTGCGCACGGGCTACTACCTCATAATGATCGATTCGTTTGACAGTGCGGGAAACACGCAGCAGTTCAAGAAAAAAGTGGTGGTAGTTCAGCCGTAGATATTGCAGAAGCTAGTGAAATACTAACAGTCACGACGAAGTTCCGACCCTACTCTCGGGACGGAGGATAGAAATCGCGTACCAAATACTTTATAGTTACTATGAATTTGCCCGAAGCGGAGACCTTCATTCTTGATAAGTTATGTTCCGAACTTTCGGATACGCTCTACTACCATAGTACCGACCATACGCTCGATGTGGCCGAAGCCGTGGGTCGGATTGCCGATGCGGAGGGAATCACCGACGAAGAAACGCTGGTGCTGCTGCGCACGGCTGCCCTGTTTCACGATGCGGGTTTCCTGACTGCCTACAAAGGACACGAAGCCGAAAGCAGTCGAATCGCACACGAATATTTGCCCCGCTTTGGCTACGAACCCCGGCAGATCGGGTTGATCAGTGGCATGATCTTGGCCACCAAAATTCCCCAAAAACCTAAAAATAAACTGGAACAGATTCTGGCTGATGCCGATCTGGACTACCTCGGACGGACTGACTACGAACCTATCGCGTATTCTCTTTTTCGGGAAATGAAAGTACGGAACATGGTTGAGAATGAGGAAGCCTGGAACCAGATTCAGATAAAATTTATGGAGAGCCATACCTATTGGACTACCTACTCCCAAACCATCCGGCAGCCCGCCAAATACTACCACCTGCGGCGGTTACGGCAAAAGGGCGGAGATGAAAATAAATCTAATCTATAAAAGCTTTTCCAGGGCCAGAGCCGTTGAACTTACGAAATTAATCATGCTTCCCCTGTTGCTTTCAGCTATGAAATCTTTGATACTTTTTTTAGGGTACTTGCCAAAAGTACCCACGATGGCCAAACGGACGCGGTAGTTGGAGAATTTTTGCAAGATTTCGCCCGCCAGGCCATTTTTCAAATCGAAGAAGTCGGGGGTGATATTTTGCTCGTGGATGATAATACGATCAAAATCCTGGTAGTACAGATTTGCCAGCAAATCCAATCCGTCGGACGGGCTTTGGATAAATACTTTGTCAGAAAGTACCTCGGCAATTCTCGTCCTACCTACTGTGTGCGTTATTATCTCCATTCTTTTATTTCCGGGCATTAGGGTAGATCACAGCCATCTTTCTCGATGGTGTACGACAAAGCCGCGATTCGCCAGCCTGGGGTAGTTTTAATGAGGGTGAATACATCTACTCCGCAGTGCGAAAAGACATCGTTGACCCAGAGGTTGTAGGGCGCCCACACCTGAGCCATGTTGCCGTGTACCTGTACCTCCACGCCCACATCTTTCATTCGCTCTTTTATCGCTGTCCCGGCTCGGAACGTATCGGTGAAAGGGGAGCGACTGGCCGTAACTACCTGGCCATCTTTCTCGCGTACGGTATAAATCATGGCATTGGATAAAAACACCGCCCGGAAAGCGGTGGTGTCTCCCTGTTCCAGAGCATCGAAAAACGCTTGGGCTACCTGTAATACTTCCTGCTTTTCGCTTTGGGCGTATGTGTGTTCCTGAACGGTGAGGAAAGTGAAAAACGTAGATAAGACAAGTAAGGGTAGCTTCATGGTAAATGTGATAGATATTTTTTTTCTACATCCTGGTTAAAGATGGGGTAATAAGTACTGCTGCCCTCAATAAAATAAATGAGAGGGCCAGTGTCCAGACAGACGACTTTTGATAACACGTTCTGAATTGCCGTTGCCTATCATTGTCAATACATTTATCAATGGCCTTGGGGCTTTTCCAAATGTCACTTCCCAAGCCAGAGAGTAAAGTCAAACGCTGAGAAGCATATTTTGTTGATTGAGTGTACTTGAGAAGAGAGGCTGTTAGCGGTTCCGGCTTTCATTAGTCTTTGTCATTGTTAGTCAATCTGTCTTTTTCGTTTGTAATGAAGTTGTGTCAGCCCTGTTTCATATGATTTTGCACTTACAAATTCAAGTTGTTGTTCAGGTCTTTTGTCTTTAAAAAGTCGTGTCCCGTTACCCACCAAAATAGGTATAACGGAAATTATAAATTCATCTATTAAGTCGTGTTGTAGGAGTTCATTGATTATCTCTGCTCCACCGTCACAATAAATACTTTTTCCTTTTTCAGATTTTAGCCGTTGCACTAATTCTGTCAAGTCACCTGAATAAAATGTAGTTCTACCGACACTTGGTCTTTCAGTTCTTGTTATTACATACACATCTCGTTGTCCGTTGTCGTAGTGAGAAGAACCAATTTCTTTCAACACATAATCATAAGTTTTTCTACCAATAATTAAGGTATCGATATTTACCATGAATTCTGAATAGCCGTAATCTTCCCCTTCTTTTTCAACTGTTTTCAGAAAACTCAGGTCGTCATTTGGTTTTGCAATGTAGCCGTCTAAACTTGTCGCTATAAAAAGTGATAATTTTCGCATTATCGTTTGTTTCTTTCTCGTCTATATTATTTTGTATTGTTTGTGCATGAAAGTCCACTGCCCAAATCCATTTTAAGCTTGGGTTAATTCCAACTACCGCTTCGCCCGGTCAATCGCCTTCAACAGTGAAGTATCATCAGCCGTATCCAACCCGATTTCCCAGATCATCACCCCGGCGCAGCCCTTTTGTTTCGCCAGCCGCACTTTGGCTTCGATGGTATTGATGCCGTTATAGAATGCGCCTTTCCAGTAGTCGTCGTAGGCGCTGGCGCCATCGGCGACGAGTTGTTTGTAGGTCGGGCCGAATTTGCCGAAGCCTAGTTTGGAGTAAAACGGTAGACCCAGCACAGCTTTGGAAGCGGGTAGTTTACGTTCGTCCAGCCAGTAGTTCAGGCTTTCTTGCGCGTAGGCGTAAGGCGAGTGCGCCTTCACGATGTCGCCGCCGAAGTCCCCATCGTAGGCCATCAGATTGATCCAATCCATCGCCATGAACGCTTCTTTTTTTACGCCGTAGCCTTTCTTTCCCCGTGCCACCACAGCGGCGGTGAGTAGTTTGTTCTGAGCGTGGAGTTGGGCGGCCAGATCTTTGACTAACATTACATAGTCGTCGGCGGACTGGCTGTCTTCGTCGGGATATTCCCAATCAAGATCGACGCCGTCGAGATCGTACTTTTTCACCAAATCCATGGTACTTTTAATGAATGTCTTACGGCCTTCGGCGCGTTCGGCCATGCGGTGGAAACGGCCGTCTTCGCCGCCGCCATCGCCGATGCCCCAGCCACCGATGGAAATAAATACCTGCACCTTGCCACCGTGGGCATGTTTGACGAGGCGTTTCAGGATGCTGTCGTCTCTCAATGGCACCAGTGTATCGCCGCTTGGGGCGGGAATCGAGAAGGAGTAGTTGATGTGAGTCAGGTAGTTGAGCGGCAGACTTTCCGGTTCGGCGGACCCCGGCGTGTAGTAGCCGATCACCTTAAAGTCGTTAGCCGTTTTGCCGGAGGTAGTTTGTGCCCGCAGGCCAAGACCCGTGAACAGGAGACAAGCGAAAAAATAGAATTTCATAAAAAATAGAATTGTTTTTGTTAATAATGAGGTACTTAGAATTGATTAGGCATTCTCGTAATCTTTCAGCCAGGTTCCGCAACGGTAGCAGTACTTGGCATTGTACAGATGACCTTCCGCCGAACAATTGGGACAGCTGTTCTGGGTACTTAAAGCCGGCTCGCCGGCATTGGCTTTGGTCATTTCACTGGTGATAATTCCGGTCGGGATGGCAATGATAGCGTAGCCCAGGATCATGATCAGGCTGGCGATAAACTGCCCGGTGACACTCTGGGGGGCGATGTCGCCATAGCCTACGGTGGTTAACGTTACGATAGCCCAATATACGCTTTTGGGAATACTCGTAAAACCACTCTCATGATCTTCCACCAGATACATGACCGCACCCAGCACGATGCAAATCAGCAGAATGGCGAACAGAAAGACCAGGATTCGGGTACGACTGGCGCGGAGCGCGTTGGTGATCTTTTGCGACTCACCCACATAATGATGCAGTTTCAGAATGCGGAAAATCCTCAGCAGCCGAAGCGCCCGGAAAGCCACAAGTACCTGCGTGCCGACGAGAAACAGGGAAATGTATTTGGGAATAGTAGACAGGAAGTCGATCAGTCCATAAAAGCTGAAAATATAGCTGAGAGGCCGCCTCACGGTTATAATGCGGGCGATGTACTCGATCGTGAAGAGGGCGGTAACGACCCATTCGGCAATATTGAAAAATTCAAAGTACTGGTCGTTCAATTGCTCGACGCTTTCCAGCATGACGAGCAACACGCTGAAAAGGATGAGCCAGAGCAGAATCACATCAAAGAGTTTTCCGGCTTTGGTGTCAGCTTCGTAAATTATTTCGTGGAGGTCATACCGCCAATCTTTTTTGATGGGGCGCTCGTCGTTCATAGGATCAGGTACTTTGGCCTAAATTCAAAGATAGCCCTAATTCAGCTAAACAGGGACTGGTATACATTGGCATCGAAACCGACCGCTATAATCCCTGAATCCTCTTTTTCCAATACCGGCCGTTTAATGGCCGAAGTATTGTGGAGCAAAAACTCAGCCGCCGATTCAGTGTCGGTTATTTTGGCTTTTTCTTCTTCCGACAGCCGCCGCCAGGTAGTTCCGGCCCGGTTGAGGAGTTTCTCCCAGGGGTACTGAGCCAGCCATTCGTTTAGTTTTTGGCGGGTAATTCCGCTTTTCTTGTAGTCATGAAATTCGTAGGACACGTCGTTGGCATCCAGCCATTTTCGGGTTTTTCTGATTGTGTCGCAGTTTGGGATGCCGTACAGTTTTAAATTATCCAATTTTAGTGATAAAGGTTATAATGGTAGAATTTCAGTATTGAGCCCTTCCGTATTTCTGCCCGCTTCGTTGGCAAAATGTTCTTTCCGTAAAGATGATAAAAAACCATTCTACGCCTTCCGGGTTGTGAAGCTATGAAAATAACGCTCCGCACAAAAGTCAGTGCTTCCCTTTCTGCCGTTTGGCAGGGTTTCGATGAATCGCTTTTCGAGAAGCTTAGTCCTCCTTTTCCGCCTGTCAAACTAGCGCGCTTCGATGGCAGCAACGAAGGTGATGTAGTTTCGCTGGAACTGAATTTTATTTTTTTCAGGCAAAAGTGGGTGAGCCACATTGTCGAGCAGCGCGAAACAGAACAGGAAATCTATTTCATCGATAAAGGAGTAAAACTACCCTTTTTCCTGTCCTTCTGGCGACACAAACATCGGTTGATTCGTGACCCGTCGGGCGGCACCATTATCGCCGATGAGATCGAGTACCGAACTCCATTCCTTCTCCTTGATTATCTCATGTACCCGGTCATGTGGGCGCAGTTTGCCTATCGCGGGCCGATTTATAAGAAGATATTTTCCTGAAAGTGTGAATATGGGTGCGGCCCACTTTTTCTGTTAGAAAAGTACTTTCCTTTGCTTTGGTAGGTAATCTATCCAACAACCAAAGCAACATGAACCTTCACTTACAGGATAAAGTAATCATCGTCACGGGCGGAGCCAAAGGAATTGGCGAAGGAATCTGTGAGGTTTTGGCCGCTGAAAGAGCCATTCCCGTTATCATCGGGCGAAACGAAGCCGACAACGAGGCTACGGTACAGCAGCTGAAATCAGGCGGTGCGAAGGCCTATTCGGTCAAAGCCGAGCTATCGGATCCCAAAGCATGTGCGAACGCCGTGGCGGACGTGGCAGCGCAGTTTGGCCGCATCGAGGGGCTGGTCAACAACGCAGGGGTGAATGATGGAGTCAACCTGGAGAATGGTAGTTATGATGCCTTCGTAGCCTCTTTGCACAAAAACCTCGTGCACTACTACCTGATGGCCCATTACGCGTTGCCCTATTTGAAGAAATCGGGCGGTGCGATTGTGAACATAGGTTCAAAAACCGCCGAAACAGGGCAGGGGGGTACTTCGGCTTACGCCGCCGCCAACGGAGGGCGCAACGCCCTCACCCGCGAATGGGCTGTGGAATTGCTACCGTACAGCATCCGCGTCAATGCCGTGATCGTGGCCGAGTGCTTCACCCCCATGTACGCCGACTGGATAAAAACGCTGCCTGATCCTGAGGGAAAGCTGGACGAAATCACAGCCAGAATTCCGCTGGAAAACCGCATGACGACTGCCGAAGAAATCGCGAACATGGTAGCTTTTCTGCTTTCACCACGTTCCAGTCACACCACCGGGCAGTTGATTCATGTCGACGGTGGGTACGTGCACCTGGACCGGGCGATCTAAGCAATGTCGAAATGAGTGAATTAGGGAATGTCGGAATATTAGCCTCGGAACTCAGAGATGTGAACTCAATTTTTATTCCGACATTCCGACGTTCCGACATTCACAAATTCCACATTGATCCTTAGCTCCACTCCCGGTCCCACGAATCTTTGGTGTTCCATTCGTCGGTGGGGGCGAAAAGCTGCGTACCGGGTTTCAGGTGCTGCTTCACTACTTCTTCCACCACCTCGATGCCCAAACCGGGCGCATCGGGAACGGGAGCAAATCCATTAACTACCAGTGGCTGGGTCGATTTGACCATGCTCTCCCACCATGGGATATCCACCGAGTGGTGTTCCAAAGCGATAAAGTTTTCGGTAGCCGCGGCACAGTGAACGTTGGCCATAAAGGCCACGGGCGTCCCGGCAAAGTGCATCGCCATCGGCACGCCATGTTCTTCGGCGTAGTCACCGATTTTCTTGGTTTCCAGCAGACCGCCCGAACTTGCCAGGTCAGGGTGGATCATGTCCACGGCGTGGGCATCGATGAGCTTGATGAACTCTTCTTTGAGGAAAATATCCTCACCGGTGAGCGTGGGTGTATTTATGGCGTCGGTAATCTGCCGCCACTTGTCTGTGTAGTTCCAGGGAATCAGGTCCTCCATCCAGGCGAGCTGGTATTTCTCAATCGCGTTGCCAAGGCGGATGGCCGTGTTGACATCGAAGTGTCCGAAATGGTCGGCGGCCAGGGGAATCTCATAACCCACCGCGTCGCGGACATTCGACACAAATTCCACCATAGCTTCCAGACCCTTATCGGTGATTTGTACGGACGTAAAAGGGTGTTTGGTCATACCGTAGTCGCCCAGTTTGCCCCGATTACTACCATCGCTCCACTGTTTTTTTACAAGCCAGTCTTTTGCCCCGATGAGTGCGCCGGGCATGTCGGCTACCAGCTGAATGCCGAAATCCATTTTCAGGAACGTATAGCCTTTATCCATCCGCTCCTTCTTCATTTTTATAGCAAAGTCAGCGGGCGTCTTTACCTCCGGGGTGTCGGCGTAGATCCGGACATCGTCGCGGAACTTACCGCCCAGCAACTGGTAGGCCGGTACGTTATAGGCTTTTCCTGCCAAATCCCAAAGGGCCATTTCTACGCCGCAGACGCCGCCTGCGCCCCGGCTGTGGGTGCCGAATTGCTTGATTTTCTTAAAAAGCTTCTCGACGTTACAGGGATTCTCGCCCAGCAGACGACTTTTGAGCATCAGTGCGTACTTCGGACTGGCCCCGTCGCGTACCTCGCCCCAACCAACCAAGCCCTGATTGGTGTCGATGCGAATGATCGGACAAGTCATAGGTGCTCCCACCACGGTAGCGATGCGCATATCGGTGATTTTCAGGTCCGAGGGTTTGGAGTCACGCTTTACTTTTTGGGAGATAAACTCCATTTCCTGATCCACCTTGCCATCGAAGGCCATGCCGAGCGTTAATCCACCCAATGCGGCTTTGCGAAAAAAATCACGACGGCCATCACCACGGCCACCGGTGCGCAGCGACGCATTAATTCCTGCCAGTTCGGAGCCTGCCTCTTTCCTGGCTGGCAGATTATTGAGCAGATTTTGTAAATGCTTTTTCATTTTTCAAAATTTTAAACGAGTGTAGGAATAGAACAGGAGACTTGAAAAGAGTGGAACGGATTCAGTAAGTAAAAAGAGCGATGTTTTGCTTTTTACTACCTGCAACCTAAATCCATAAAGAACATGAAACGATTATTCCTACTCTTTTCCCTAATTGGCATTTTTTCGCTGTCGCAAAGTGCATCGGCTCAGTCGGTTCAGGCAACCAAAGAAGATATTGCCGCTTACTCGCCCGACTGGAAGGGCGAGCGCTCGGCCGATGGCCGCCCGCGCGTATCGGACGACCTCGTGCGCCGCGCCCGCAACATTTCGCTGGAAGAAGCCTGGGGTGTATTGCGAAACGAAGGCTACCACAACCAGTTTGTGGGTGACTGGAAGATCATGCGTCCCGAGCAACCAATGGCCGGCCGCGCTCTGACAGTGACGTATATGCCCTCACGCCCTGACATGGAAAATGCTATTAAGGAACAGGGGAAAAAAGAGAAGCGCAGCGGGGCAACCAACTCATGGCCCATCGATATGCTCACCGAAGGCGACATATATATTGCCGATGGATTTGGCAAGATTCAGGATGGTACTTTGATCGGCGACAACCTGGGCAATTCGATTTACGCCAAATCCAAAAACGGCGTTATTTTCGACGGCTCGGTGCGCGACCTGGAAGGGCTGAAAGCCATCGAAGGCTTCAATGCCTGGGTACGTGGCTATGATCCGTCCTACATTCAGGGTATGGTAGTAGGCTGCATCAACTGCCCCACCCGGATTGGTCGGGCAACGGTACTACCCGGCGATTTGATTTTGGCCAAGGAAGAAGGCATCGTCTTTATTCCCGCCCACCTCGCCGAAAAAGTGGTGATCAATTCGGAGTTTGTTGCCCTGAAAGATAAATTTGGCCATATGCGCCTCCGGGAGGGGAAGTACACGCCCGGAGAAATAGACACCCGATGGAACGACACGATCAAGGCTGACTTTTTGAAATGGGTCAAAGACAACCCCAAAGAAGCGCCCATGACCAGTCAGCAGTTGGATGAGTTTTTGAAGGGAAGGACGTGGTAGGATAGTGTTAAATCAGTAGATACGCGGCATGCCGCGTATCGTGGGCGAAAGCAGCCTCTGTACACTGTGTTCCCACAACCTTTTGATCACTAACGTATATTTATCCAGATTTCCAGCTTTTTCCAACCAACCATGAAACGAAGAGAAGTGCTCCGTCTGCTGGGCCTGCTGCCCGCTGGGCTGGCCGCCTGCAATAGCAAATTCCCAAGTGCGCCCACGGTGGTCATGGGCAAAGTGGTGGATGAAAACGGAATGCCCGTAATGGGAATAGAGCTGACCCTTGGCGGAATTAAAAAGAAAGGCGTCTCACCAATACCGACCTTCGATGTACGAACGGAAACCGACCGCAACGGCGAGTACAGGCTGTCTCATGTCGTGCCGAGTGGCACTGACTTTATTGAGTTCGTACCTGCAACCGGCACCAAATACATCCCGTACATCGAACGTGACGGTCAATATGAGATTTTAGGATCTTTTGTTATTCGATCGAGCGACTACGGCACGAATAAGACTGTAAACCTTCAAGTCAGGAAGCTCTAATCATTTGATTATGAAGATGATAACCTCACTCAGGCTATTGGTGCTAACCAGTGTAATCCGCGGTTTTGTTTTGAGGGACAAAGTGACAAAGACACAAAAGACTGGAATAAAAAAATCAATTGTGAAGCTTTTCAAGACCCGGAGTCATCTCTAATTCATATGGAATTACCCGAATTCGAACTTATTTTTGAGAAAATAGCCCCCCTCCGCGTAGGCGTGATTGGTGACTTTGCTGTGGATTTTTATTTTGACTTGATAAAAAACACGGGTGAGATTTCCCTGGAAACCGGGCAGGAGGTATGGTGGGGCAGCCGGCCACGTACTTCGTTGGGGGCCGCAGGGAACGTGGTACAAAATTTGGCTGCATTGGGCGTGGGATTTATTAAAGTTTTTGGGGCGGTGGGGCGCGATGTGTACGGCCGGGAAATGCTTGATTTGTTGCAAAAACTGGATGTGGATACTGCCGGAATCAGTATGCCGGGCGAGGGGTGGGATACCTGTGTGTATACCAAACCTCTGCAAAAAAATGTGGAGCTGAACCGGCTCGATTTCGGAACCCACAATTGCCTGAGCGATGAAAATTTCGAAGAGATCCTGATGAGTCTGGAATCTCAGATGGCTGACCTCGACGTGCTGATTATCAACCAGCAGTTTCCCGCCCCGCTGTTGACCGGGGGCCGCGTCGTGCTACTTAATAAATTGATTGTAAAGTACCCTTCCGTTTTTGTTCTGGCCGATATGCGAACCTTTGGCCTGGCGCTGCGGGGAGTCACTTTAAAAGTAAATACAGAGGAACTAGCTCGTCTTCTCCAATTGGAAGGTTACGAGAACTGGAATGCGGAAGAATGCAGCCGTTACGGCAGGCAACTAGCCCAAATCATCGACGGTCCCGTACTTATCACGCATGGCGAACACGGCATGTATCACGTTTCGGAAAAAGTGACTCAGCATAGCGAAGCGCTTCGGCTGGAAGGCGAACTTGATACGGTCGGTGCGGGCGATACGGCCGTCGCGGCTTTTGCCGCCAGTGCGGGAGCCAAAGTTTCGATTGAAGATGCACTAAAACTGGCCAACTTTGCTGCCGCGGTCACCGTCCAGAAAAAAAATCAAACCGGAACCGCCACTCCAGAAGAAGTTGTAAGAATAGGACAAAGTACCTTGTTTGTAAATAGCGAATTATTCACTCAATCTCTCATTCAAAATTGAATACGAAAGTACTCGCTGAATACCGTCAGGAAGTATTTCATCACCTTACCAAAGAACTACTCCCTTTCTGGGAAAGCCGCTGCGTAGACCATGAAAATGGTGGCTACCTCACTCACTTTGACAAAGATGGTAAAGACTCTGGCGAAGATGAAAAATCGCTGATTGCCCAGTCCCGGACCGTCTATACTTTTTCCTCGGCCCATCGCGCTGGTTATGGCGATGGCCGCTTCGCCGACATCGCCCGGCACGGAGTCGATTTCTTATTGGACAAAATGTGGGATGAAGAAAATGGCGGCTTCTTTTGGCTGATGAACAGAAAGGGAGAAGTGAAAATCGACGAAAAAATAGTTTATGGCCACAGTTTTGCCATCTATTCACTAGCCGAATACACCCTCGCCACGGGCGACCCACGCGGACTGGAATACGCCGAAAAAGTCTTCGATCTGCTCCAAAAGTACGGCGTGGATACCTACTATGGCGGGTACTTTGAAATGTTTCACCGCAACTGGACGCTCAAAGGCCCCGGCGCGGCGGGCGGAGATCGTAAGACGCTCGATGCGCATATGCATCTTATGGAGGCCTTCACGACGCTCTACGAGGCCAGCGGCAAGGAAATTCACCGGCGCAAGTTGTTGGAAATAATTGAGTTGCTGACCAACAAAATAATGCATCCCGAATACGGCACCGGCATCCCGCAATTTTGGGCGGACTGGAGCGTAGCGCCCCAAATCAAGTTTGATATTATTTGGGGCTGGGATCGTTTCAGCGAGGACGGGCAGAAAAGCGCCGCCGAGGACAATACCTCCTACGGGCATAATGTGGAGTTCGCGTGGTTGCTCATGCACGCCCTTGACATTCTTGATATTCCTTACGATAACTACCAAAAACAACTCCATCAATCGTTTGACCACGCCTTAGCGCACGGCATCGACTGGGAGTACGGCGGTGTGTACGTGGAGGGCTCCCACGCGGGTGAAGTGTATGACCGCGAAAAGGAGTTCTGGCAGCAGGCCGAAGTACTCATCGGCATGCTGGATGCCTACCGGATTTATGACGACGAAAAGTACCTACGGGCCTACGAATCCGTGCACCGCTTTGTCTTCGACAAAATGATTGCCCACGAAGTCGGCGAATGGAAGCCGCTGCTTACGCGGCAGGGCGAGTCCATCTGGACGCACATGAGCCACTCCTGGAAGGTCAACTATCACAGTGTGCGGGCGATGGTCCAGAGTATCGTCCGGCTGGATCGGTTGATGGAGGGTAATAAGTAATGGAAATGTCAGAATACAGATTGCTCAGGCAATGTGGAGGCAGTTCTGAAAGATTACAATAAGCCGCATGATCGCACTATCCCTTTTCCTTTCTGTCATTTTCTTCATACTCGGGCTACTCCATTTTTCCTGGGCGATGGGCGGGCAATGGGGTATCACAAGTACTTTGCCAACCAACCCAAGCGGCGAAAGAGTCCTGAATCCGCGCAAGGCCGATAGTGCTGTCGTTGGACTGGGACTAGTTTCTTTCGGACTCTTTTACCTGTTTAAAACAAATTGGATACCTAATCCATTTCCCGACTGGATTTTCGAGTACGGCGGCTGGCTTATTCCCGCCATTTTCATTTTGCGGGCTGTCGGTGACTTCAAGTACGTTGGTTTTTTTAAAAAACTAGGACAAACACCATTCGGAAAATCGGACACCAGGTACTTTTCGCCCTTATGCCTGGGCATCGGCCTGATCGCTCTTTTCCTGCAAATAGCAACGTGAATTTTGACAGGATAAAAAACTACCCGTAAAGTACTCTGCCACTCACTTTATCAAATACCCGGCCCGTTCGATGTTGTTCAGCGTGAGTCCAGCGCCCTTGGCTACCATCCTGAGTGGGTCCTCGGCCACATGGACCTGCAAATGGGTCTTTTGCGATAAGCGCTTGTCCAGTCCGTGCAGTAGTGCGCCGCCACCTGAAAGGTACATGCCGCGCAGGAAAATATCGCCCGCCAGTTCGGGGGGCATTTCTTCCAGCAGTTTCATCACCGATTCTTCGATCTTGGATAATGACTTATCCAGGCAATGGGCGATTTCGGCCTGGGTGACGACGATTTGTTTGGGCATTCCGGTCAGGAGGTCGCGACCTTTTACCTCGTATTCTCTCCGGGATTCGGGCAGGTCGGTCAAGGCCGCGCCTATGCTCTGTTTGATGCGCTCGGCGGTAGGTTGTCCGATCAGCAGGTGGTATTCATTTCGGATATAGAGCTCGATGTCCGCGTCAAGCGTATTGCCCGCTACGCGCACCGATTGGTTGCAGATAATGCCGCTGGATGCAATCAGGGCGATTTCGGTAGTACCCCCGCCGATATCTACCACCATATTGCCTTCCGGTTCTTCCACATTGAGGCCAATGCCTACCGCTGCGGCGATGGGCTCGTGGACCAGATACAGGCGTCGGGCACCCAGCGTTTCGGCCGAATCCTCCACGGCCCGTTTCTCCACCTCTGTAATCCCCGAGGGAATGCAGACTACCATGCGGATAAAAGGTTTGAAAAAACTGCGACGCAAACCGACCATCGCCATCATGCCCCGGATCATCATTTCGGCGGCATTGTAGTCGGCTATTACTCCGCCCTGTAACGGTCTGACGGTACGGATGTTGTCGTGGGTTTTGCCTTCCATTTGCATGGCTTCGTTTCCCACGGCAAGCATTTTATTGGTCATGCGGTCGAACGCCACAACGGAGGGTTGATCGACGACAATTTCATTTTGGTGAACAATCAAAAAATTAGCTGTGCCTAAATCAATGGCTATATCGTGATTCATGAGTCGTTGTCGTAAAATAGGGGAATAGCACAATATCAGCCCGGGTAATGAACCCGGCTAAGCCAAAAAAAGAAATTAGTTGGGTAGGAAAAGAGCAAAGCCGTAACAAGAGGGCAGCCGGATGGCTGCTTTCCCGTATTTCGAATCTCATCTTTCTCTCTCTCAAAACTCTCTCCCGCACCTAAATCCGAATAGTATGACTGGCTGATTGGCTCAAATATACACGGATTCGCGACAAGAAACGAACCATTTGAATCCAGAAATTAAAAGTTTCAGCGCGAATCCGGAATTTCGCCTGTTTCAACGTAATTATTGAGCCAGGTTTTTCGGGGACCTTCTATAGTCAGATAAAAATCATAAAAAGCCTGCATATCCTTTTGATAATCACCCGACAGGTAAAGCGCCTCCCGAATGACGAATGCTTTGCGGGGATAATCGAAGCCAACCAGGATGAGGGGTACATTGGCGTTGAGGGCCATATAGTAGAATCCGCGTTTCAAAACGGGAACGTCGTCGCGGGTTCCTTCGGGCGTTATAGCAAGGTGAAGGGAATCATTTTCCTGGAAAATCTGCACGACATTATCCACCAGGTTATTGGCTTTGCTTCGATCCACCGGAAGGCCGCCCAAGGCCCGGAAAAGCCAGCCGGAATACCATTGAAAAATCTGTTTTTTTGCCAGAAAACTGATGTCAAACTGCATCGTGGCCCGTGCCCCCAGGCTGATGGCCAAATCCCAATTGGAATGATGCGGCGCGCCCACCCATATTGCTTTTTTAACTTTGTAGGGCGGGAGTCCAATCACTTTCCAGCCGAAAAGCTTATACAGGAAGGCAAACATGGGGGATGATAGTTTATAGCGTAGGGGCTGGATGCCCGTCGGATCGAAAAACGATCATTTCAGGATCAGCCCGTAATATTCAGCCCAAAGTTGCCCATAAAATTCAAATTCCCGTTCATCTGGATGTTTCTGACCGTAATGGGGCCGCTGACTTGCACCGTGTGTCCGGTGTTTACACGAACGTATTCGTTGGGAAAGGGAGGGCGGCCCGCTGTCCAAACCCCATTGTCGTTCCAGTTGCCGGAAGCGACCGTTTCGATAACATCCGAGAAGAGCGAGATAGTATCAAAATGGCCGAAAAGGTGTTGGTCTGTCTTGGTAGTTTGGGCTCCGAACCAGTCGTTTAGTATATCAGTGTAAACTCGCCGGAAGTCGATCTGCATGGCAATGTCCCGGTCGGTTTCCCAGGGCATGGGGGCCACGGGCAGAAGCCCGTTGGTCAGGTCGGGGTTTACGCCTACGGTTTGCCGCCTGACGGCTTTCCCAAAGACAAACATCGGGGCCGCCACGCCGTGGTCGGTACCCTGGGAGGCGTTGGCTGTGGCACGACGGCCAAAATCCGAAAACGTCATACCCACCACTTTGTCCTCGATACCTTGTAGTTTGAGATCCTGCTGAAAGGTGGCGATGGCAGTAGAAAGCTGACCCAGCAACTGGGCATGTTTGCCTTCGGTGGTGTCCGAGTATTCCACCTGCCCGGCGTGAGTGTCGAACCCGTTTAGCGAAACAAAATAAATCTTGGTTTTTAGTCCCCCGTGTACCAGTCGGGCCACGATTTTCAATTGTTCAGCCAGGGTATTTTTGGCTGATTGTGGGGGGTAAGTAGCCAGGTTGGCACCCGCATCGGCTGCTTGCTTTATCTCAGCTGCATAGCCAATAGACAAAACCTGTTGCTTGCGGATGTGGGCAATCAGTTCGCCTGCGTCGCAGCAGGGCAGGTTGCCGGTACTTGGCTCAAAATCGGCACTCACCAGCTCATAGAAATTATCGGGATCGTTGATGGCGATGCCCATCGACTGCTGGCTGCCAAGCAAGGTGGTAGAAGTCAGGTAACCGATCTGAATCGCCAGCGGATCTTCCATTTCGGCAGTGGGGTACTGCGTCGGGTAGCCCGGAAAGCGATCTTCCAGGTAACGGCCCACCCAACCGCTGCTTTCGGTTTGATCGGCGTCCACCGCGGTCATGAAAATATCCGTCGATCGAAAGTGCGATTGGCTGGGATTCGGATATGATACCGAGTGAATTATGGAAAATTTGCCTTCATTATAAAGCGCCTGCAGCCCGGTCATGCTGGGGTGCAGCCCGGTAGCGTCATTGCCTTCCAGGCCAAGTACCTTGTTTTCAGGAATGGCAATTTCACTCCGCAAATTCATGTATGCCGAATACTGGTCGCGGGGGATAACGGTGTTCAGTCCGTCATTGCCGCCGTTCAGGTAAACGATCACCAGTACCCGATCCTGATAGGCAGCCGCGGTTTGCATCAGCGAACGGACCAGCGCCGAATTCCGACCCAGCGCCTTAACCCCAAACCCATCCAGAGTCATGGGTAACACCATCGATGATGCCGCCGTAGTGGCTGCCGCCGCTAAAAAATCCCTCCTTTTCATGATCAATTTGGAATGGTAGAAATGAGTAAACGGTAGATTGAATGTGTCTAAAATTCACTCACTCTATCATTCACTCATTCACAATTAAAAAACGTGGTACTCCGCCATCCTCAACAGGTACCGCATGAGGGAGCGGGTGCGCCAGAGAATGGTATTTTGTCTGTCTGTGTTGGTGGGCTCAGCGCGGTAGGCATTCCACTCGAATAGCCAGGTAGTGCGGCTGAAACCCATCATCATGATGGTGTCGAGCAGGAATTCTTTCTGAGCTGGAAAAAGGTCGGTGGCGAACAGGTTTTCGAGAAAGCCATCCAAAACTACCTCACAGGAAATGGCGGGGGTATTCAGATCGGAAAAATTCGGCTGCATTGTAGTTACCCAGGCTAACAGATCGATTCCCAATTGGTAGCCCGGCAGTACCTGGAACCATCGCCAGATCAGGGCGTCAGTAAAATTACTCCGCAGGGCGAGGGTAGTTGTGTTCACCCAGTTGGCCGAATAGCCCGGCTGATAATAGGGTTCGTAGCCGAACACGGTAGATTGGTCCATTAAATCGAGCTGCATGTCGATCATGTTCCAATGGAAAAATTCCATCAGCCTGCGATAGGCCACATACTCGCTCATCATGTCAGGAATTGGCTGCTGAAAGAATCGAATGGAGCCAATCATCAGGTCGGCGGGCGATTTTACAATGGCTCCCCGATTTACCTCATCATAAAAGACTTCGCTGGAAAGCAGCTTTTTTACTACGGGTAAAATGGCATAATTATTCGCAGGACTTTTGAAAAAGGCAGCCAGGGGTACAACGACGTTATCCTCGACCTCCTGCGAAACATTGGGATTGACGTACCAGCGGTACAGCTTCCGGCAGATGAATCTGGGAGTCTCTGGATGGTCGAGTAGTATGGTGACCAGATCATCCAACTCCGTATCTCCCGCTGTCACCCCTGATCTTCCGGTAATTACGGTACCGGCGTAGTGTGACGAGAATACTTTATCGGTCGTATCGTGACGGTTTGGCGTAAACGTGGTTTCAAAGCTGGTCGAGCCTTCGTTATAGTGATTGGTGTAATTCCAGCCCGTAAGTACGCGGGCCGCCGCCTTTACGTCATCTTCGGTATAGTTATTATTACCCGAAAAATCCTTATTGCCAACCGTGAACAACTCCTGCAATTCACGGGCATAGTTCTCGTTTGGACTACCCTTTACGTTCTGATTACCGTTGAGGTAGCGCAGCATCGCCGGATCTTTGGTAATGGCGATCACCAAAAACCGAAAGTTGCCCAGGGCATTGCCACGTAGTAAGCGCAGGTACCGATCCAGAAAACGGTAATCGTCGACCTCGGTTCGGGTCGTGACAAAATGATTTTGCCAAAAGAGAGTGAGTTTGTCGAGCAGAGAAGGAGGAACGTCCTGCCGGGCCATTTGCCCCATCCACCAGTACTTGATGTAGGTGCCAAACCAGAAATTCCGGTCTCCGTTGAACGGTTTGTCGAGATACGTCTGACCGGCGTTGGGTTTCGTTTCGTCGAATTCGATGGGAGGCAAAGGATTGCTAACATAGCTGGCGTTGTCCAGCAATGTCTGAACAGCCTGGGAAGGCGTCAGGCCAACGAAACCGGCAATTTCGGAAGGAGTCGGTCCAAATGTGGCCCGTCGTAACAGGTGCGCCGCTTGCTGGGAGTCAAGGGGTTCCGTTCTTAAATCAAGATTGGGCATTGAAAGGGGTTACTTCTTCACTCCGTTTTACTATTAGTCATTAGTAAGTGTGTGTAGAAGTCAGCGCTCAGGCGGCTAAATACGGCATTTGTCTTCGCATCTCAAAGCAATCACCAAAAACCTCGTAGATTTGTGCCGATGCTTACCCGAAAACTCCAAATAGCTACCAAATGAAACGCCGGGATTTCGTAAACACTGCGCTTGTTTCTACCGGAATCTCGCCCTACTTGGGGGCAATGGCCCTTCCTGCCAAACAACCATTCCCTGCGGCGGGCTATTCGCTCAAAATTCTGGCCACCAACTGGGGCTATCGGGGAACGGTAGATGAATTTTGTGCGGCGGTAAAAAAAGAAGGATACGATGGCCTGGAACTCTGGTGGAACAACGACGCCAAGGCTCGGGAAACGATAGTTGATGCGCTGAAAAAGCACGATCTGGAACTCGGTTTCCTGTGCGGAGGAAGCCAGACCGACTTCCCGACACACCTGGACTCATTCAAAAAATCCATTGACGGGGTCATTTTGCAGAGCGACATCAAGCCCCTGTATATCAACTGCCATAGTGGTCGCGATTTCTTTACCTACCAACAGAACAAAGCATTTATCGACTACACCACGCAAGCTGCCGAGCGAAGCGGAATTCCGATCTTTCATGAGACCCACCGTAGTCGGATGCTCTTTGCTGCTCATATTGCCCGGAACTTTATCGAGCAAAATCCTGCTTTACGCCTGACGCTCGATATTTCGCACTGGTGCAATGTCCACGAATCCTTATTGGAAAACCAGCCTGAGAATGTAGCCTTGGCCCTCAGCCGCACCGGGCATATCCACGCCCGGGTAGGCCATGCCGAGGGCCCGCAGGTCAACGACCCGCGAGCGCCCGAATGGAAACAGGCGCTGGACGCACACCTGGGCTGGTGGGATGTGGTGGTGGCTGAGAAGAAGAAAAAGGGACAACCGCTGACCATTCTGACAGAGTTTGGGCCGCCTCATTATTTGCCCACGGTACCTTATACCAATCAACCCGTGGCAAATCAATGGGACATCAACACGTTCATGATGAAAATGCTACGCGAAAGATATGCCTGAGCATAGCCAGCCCGAAAGGGTTGGCACACTATTTTATAGCCAATACAAACCGAAACGACCAGCCGAAGTCCCTCCCGAATATACGCATGAGTTCAAGTTCTAAAGGCACGTTTATTTCCAAGAATATTGATGCAGTACTTCTCGATTTTTACGAGGGGTGGACCTTTATCGTCAAATTCTTCCGGGAATTATTCCGGGGCCGTCCCGAATTTCAGGAAATTATCAAACAGTGTTACCAGATCGGCTACAAGTCCCTGCCGTTGATTTCACTGACTGGTTTCATTACGGGTATGGTGTTTACCAAACAGTCGCGCCCATCGCTCATGGAATTTGGGGCTACCTCCTGGCTTCCTTCGCTGGTTTCCATTGCTATTGTGCGTGCCTTGGCCCCGTTGATAACATCGCTTATCAGTGCCGGACGGGTAGGTTCCAGCATCGGAGCAGAATTGGGCTCCATGCGCGTGACCGAGCAGATCGACGCCATGGAAGTTTCGGCCGTCAATCCGTTTAAATTCCTGGTCGTGACGCGGGTAATCGCCACTACCATCAGCATTCCCATTTTGTCCTTTTATTGTGCCTTTGTCGGCCTGATGGGTTCATTTCTGGACGTAACGCTCAACGAAGAAACCAATATCATTGCCTTCTTCAAGAGCGCATTTGAACAAATTACTTTTCTGGACATAAACTCAGCCCTGATAAAAGCGCTCGCTTACGGTTTTACAATCGGGATGGTGGGTTGTTATAAAGGCTACAACGCCAGCAACGGTACCCAGGGCGTAGGTCGGGCGGCAAACTCTGCCGTGGTACTTTCGATGTTCCTTATATTTATTGAAGAAGTCGCCATCGTGCAGGTAACCAACTGGTTTAGATAATGAAATCCAATCCTGAAATAGAAACTGTGTCGGGCTTTGAGGGCGGAAATGTTATTTCCATCCGGGATCTGTATAAGTCATTTGGTGATTTGCACGTACTGCGCGGCGTGAATCTGGAAGTAGAAAAAGGCCAGAACGTGGTAGTGTTGGGCCGTTCAGGAACGGGTAAATCAGTATTGATCAAAATTATCTCGGGTCTCCTGAAACCCGATCGGGGCAGCGTGAAAGTACTGGGCCAGGAAGTAGGCGACCTCGATGAGAAAGAACTGCGGGAACTGCGCAAACGCATAGGCTTTTCTTTCCAGAATAGCGCACTTTACGACAGTATGACGGTACGCGAGAACCTGGAATTCCCGCTGGTACGAAATGTCAGTAACCTTAGCCGCAAGGAAATTAACAGTTCCGTAGAGGAAGTACTGGAATCTGTTGGACTGCTGTCGGCCATTAACCAGTCACCGGCAGAACTCTCAGGCGGGCAGCGCAAGCGGATCGGCATCGCCCGCACCCTGATCATGAATCCTGAAATCATGCTTTACGATGAACCCACCGCCGGACTCGACCCAACTACCTGCATCGAAATCAATCAGCTCATCAACGAGGTGAAAGAGAAGTACAACACCAGCTCGATCCTGATCACCCACGACCTGACCTGCGCCAAAATGACGGGCGACCGCCTGGCAATGCTGCTGGACGGAAAGTTCGTGCAGCAGGGTACTTTCGAAGAAGTGTTTAGCAGCGACGACGAGCGAATAAAGAGCTTTTACGATTACAATTTCACGGAGAATCAAGTGTAGGAGGCCATGCTTCCTGACTCGATTCAACGAATAACAGTACCCGGATTTTAAAATTTTTACAAACAGTGACAATTATAAACAGGCTGATTTAAAAGCCATTGTCCATTTTCAATTGAAGCAATGAGTAAAACACCCAATCCTCAAAGACGCGCCATGACTGTCGGCCTGTGGGTTTTAGCCGGCCTGATTATTTTCGTAGTGGGCATCATGACCATTGGCGGGATGCGAAAATCCTTTGTTTCCAAAATTACCGCCAAGGCCACCTTTGACGACGTAAACGGCTTGAAGGTGGGTAATAATATTTGGTTTTCCGGGGTGAAAGTCGGGACAATCAAAGACATCTTTTTCGTGGGCAACTCCCAGGTGGAAGTACTCCTGAACATCGAAGAAAAATCCCAGCAGTATATCCGCAAGGACGCCGTAGTCAAAATCAGCTCCGATGGACTTATCGGTAACAAAATTGTGGTCATTGAGGGCGGTACCCCCAATTCTGAATCCATTCAGGACGGGGATGTTCTACGCGTCAAGAAGGAGGATAGCCAGCAGGATATCATGAATACCCTGCAAGCCAATAATAAAAATATCCTGGCCATTACGGACGACTTCAAGGAAATCAGTGGCAAAATACGCAAAGGCGAAGGTTCAATTGGCAAACTGCTGGCTGACGACCAGTTGTACCAAAATCTGGAAGTGACCATGGCTTCGTTACAGCGAGCGGCTACTCAGGCGCAAGACATCACAAAATCGTTGAACGCTTACACCGCTAAACTCAATAAGCCCGGTGGCCTGGCGTATGACGCCGTTAACGACACAGTCATCATGCGCAAAGTGCGGCTGACAGTTTCCGAGTTGGGCGAAACTGCCAACACGGCCCGCGCTATGGTTGAAGGCTTGAAGAAAACTACCCAGGATTTGTCCGCAGACCTGACCAAGAACAACGACAATGCCGTTGGCTTACTATTACGCGACAAAGCCACTGCCTCCGACATCAAAACTACCATTCAGAATCTGGAAAGTAGTTCGGAAAAGCTCGACGAAAGCATGGAAGCTTTGCAGCACAATTTCCTTCTTCGCGGCTTTTTCAGGAAAAAAGAAAAGCGGGAGCAAGTAGTCGTGGACTCGATTAAACTGAAAGCTGAGGTAGTTCAATAAGGTATTAGTGGAGAATTGATAGCGATTGTAATTCTCCATTCTCCACTAGTCTTAAGTTTTCCGCTTCTTCTTCTTCGCAGAAGGGAACAGGATATTATTCAGAATCAATCGGTAGCCGGGCGAGTGGGGGTAGAGATTCAGGTCGGTGCCCATGCGATGACCACCGCGGCGACCTTCGGGGTCGTGGCCGCCATAGAAAGTCCACTGCCCTACGCCAATTTCACC
The DNA here is from genome assembly GCF_014651615.1 of Persicitalea jodogahamensis. GTDB lineage: Bacteria > Bacteroidota > Bacteroidia > Cytophagales > Spirosomataceae > Persicitalea > Persicitalea jodogahamensis. The sequence goes on from NZ_BMXF01000002.1 coordinate 1,011,949, forward strand.
ATACAGGTACCGATCCGATGACTTGCTCTGTCCCATTACCAGCACGTTTGACTTGACGGTTTTTTTGGTAAAAGCGGAAGTCTGACCGCTGAATTCTCGAATCTGAAATTCGTGATTCTGCACCAGCATGGATGGAATGACGTCCCATTTGGCCGAGAAGTCGAAGAGCGTGAAGACATTTTCCGAGTCTCCGAAGCCGTAGCTACCCAGCGAGGCGTTGATGTCCGAAAACCACATCCCGCCGTACCCGTTCTCCAGCTGCAACTCAAAATTTTCAAAGGCGAAAGTCTGGCTGAAATCCAGCTTCGATTGCGCCCCCGGCTCGATGCCGTCGCCGTCGAACTGAGAATCCACAATATCCACTCCCTCGGCGGCCAGAGCAATATCGAAGGTTTCGGCCCCCGAACACATGGCAAACAGGTAACCGCCACCCGCACAGAATTCCTTGATACGCTTGGCCACAGCCAGTTTCATTTGCGACACTTTGGCGTAGCCGAACTTCTTGGCGATGTCTTCTTGGGCCTGAATGTCCTCATGCGACATGCGGCGCAGGTTTCGGCCAAACTGCCCCGTAAAGTCCTCGTGGTGCAGGTGCAGCCAGTCGTATTTGGACAGGTCACCATCCAGAATTTCCTGATCGTAAACTACCTCGAAGGGGATTTCGGCGTACTTGAGCGCCAGCAGCACGGCGTCGTTATACTCAAAAGTAGCCGGGCCGATTTTGATTGGAGAGTAGACGGCGATACGGGCCGCCTTATGGAGCTTCACGGCATCCATATTGACTTCCGGTACGGCGATTTGCGTGATGATGTTGGCCGCCTTGGCGTCAGAAATCACCTCATAGGACACGCCCCGTACCCGGCATTCTTTCTCGATAGTTGAAACGTATTTTATCAAATAGCTGCCACCACGGTAGTTGAGCAACCAATCCAGATCTAACCCGTCTTTCAATACTGAATAGGCAATTCCATAGGCTTTCAGGTGATTGGACTGCCGGTCGTCCATCGGTATCAGGATATGGTTGGCGTAGCTGACCGAAGTTAGCAACAAAAGGAGCAGCGTGCCGCCACTTTTTAGTCTTTTTACGATGGATTGACTTTTCTTTTCCATAGGTTGATGCCAATTGGATATTATCTTGAAGCGCACAACTAAATTGCAGCCTAATTCTTTCACCGTCAACCAAATCTAAACAATATTGTTTGGGAAAACAAAATGGCTAACCTGTAGAATAGCCGTCTGTAAGCGTCCGGAAAATTTTCATTTTATCATGTCTCCTTCAATATTGGTTTCCCTCACCTGGATTCTGTCTGCATGCCTGGGTAGTTTCCCGCCAGTGGCGCAGGACAGTACTCGAATTTATGTCCCGCTGGGCGGTAACGCCTGGGTCGAAAGTGCGGACACCGAAAAAATAGGGGAGTCGGGTTTGACACACTGGCAGAGTCAGAAAGCCAGGATCACCAGCTATGTGCGGCTTGCTAAAAGTGGCAAGGTTAAAGTATTTCTTGATGGTGAGATGACGGAGGGCAGTACCATAAAAACTACCATCGGCCGCAAAACCATCACTCAGACTTTCGACCAGGCAGACATAAGTACCCCCTACCTCGGAGAATGGCAAATCGACCGTGCGGGCTATCTGAAAATTGAACTTTCCGACCTGAAAAAGCAAGCGGAGGCGTTTGGACAAGTCAGGGGTTTGATTTTGGAAGGGAGCGCGGTGGATGATTCGGCGGCTTTCGTCAGAAATAATGAAGGGAACTATTTCTATTGGGGCAGGCGCGGTCCTTCCGTTCATCTAAACTACCACACTGATCCGCTGGCAGAAATTGAGTGGTTTTATAATGAGGTTACGGTACCCGAAGGACAAGATGTTCTTGGCTCCTACTTCATGGCCAATGGCTTCGCGGAAGGGTACTTCGGGATGCAGGTGAATTCGGACACGGAACGGCGGGTATTGTTTTCGGTGTGGAGTCCTTTCAAGACCGATGACCCCAAGTCGATTCCTGAAAGTCAGAGAATAACTTTGCTCAAAAGGGGAAAGGGCGTTTATGCGGGAGAATTTGGCAACGAAGGGGCAGGCGGGCAGAGTTATTTGAAGTACAGCTGGCGGGCGGGGCAAACCTACCGCTTCCTGTTGCGGGGCCAACCTTCGGGCGACAGCACGACAACTTACACGGCTTATTTTTTTGCGCCGGAGGCAGGAGACTGGCAACTGATCGCCAGTTTTAAGCGACCTAAAACTTCCACACATTTAAAAAGACTGCATTCCTTTTTAGAAAACTTTCTGCCGGAAACCGGAAACGTGAGCCGTCGGGTATATTTTGGCAATCAGTGGGTGTATACCACCTCGGGAGGATGGACTTCTTTGACAAAAGCTAAATTTACCGCCGATGCCACCGCCAGGAAGGGCTATCGGCTGGATTACAGCGGTGGAGTCGAAAACGGTCAATTCTATTTGAAGAACTGTGGATTTTTCGATGAACACACCACTATCGGCCAGGAGTTTCAAATAAAGAGCCATGATAATCAAAGGCCTGGCATAGATTTTTCCAATCTGCCTTCTCACTAATCCCATCAGGATTTTTGTAGCCCCGAAACCATTTCCTGGCGCAGGACGCTTTACTATTCACCAACATTGGTACGCTTCTCAACACAGGTAGTTTTGTGGTTTGGCGGACAAGTCGAGTCGTTTGACGATTTTATTTTTCCTTCCTCCACGAATTCTTTTTCTTAGTAGAAGAATAGAGTCCAATGCGATTCAAATACATACCAGCTTTACTTACATAAAAACCAGATTATCCACAATTCATGCCTTTTCCTAGAATGAATAAATTGAAATTTTACGTATTCCTGCAGTTGTTTCTTTTTTCGCTTGCCTACCCATCTTTTGCCCAACGCTTTTCGATCAAAGGTACCGTTCAAACGGCGGCGGACCGGTCGGCCATGCCGGGGGCCATCGTCACGATCCAACTGTCGACCGATCAGCAGCCTTCGGATGGCGTCACTGCTGACGCCAACGGGGAGTTCTCTTTTAGTAAGGTAGCGGCCGGATCCTATTTGGTTAAGGTCAACTACCTGGGATTTAAGCCCATTTCCAAATCCGTGGAGATCGAGAACACCTCGGTCGATCTGGGGACTCTGCTATTGGTGGAAGAAGCGAATAATTTGCAAGAGGTGCAGGTAGTCGGGCAGGTAGCTACCGCCGTCCAGAAAGGCGACACGACTGAGTTCAATGCCGCCGCTTTTAAGACCGCCGCCGACGCCAGCGCTCAGGATCTTATTCAGAAACTACCCGGCGTGACCATGGAGGATGGCAAAGTTCAGGCGCAGGGCGAGGACGTTCAACAAATTCTGATTGACGGTAAACCCTTCTTCGGTACTGATGTGGCCAAAGCACTGCAGAGCCTGCCCGCTGAGGTAATCGCAAACATTCAGGTGTTTAACAAGAGGAGCGATATGGCCGAAATGACGGGGTTCGCCGATAATGATGAAATGAAAACCATCAATATTGTCACCAGGGAAGATCGGCGAAAAGGGCAGTTTGGCAAGACGACCGTGGGCTATGGCACCGACGACCGCTACATGGCGGGTACCAGCATCAACCTTTTTAACAATGATCGCCGGTTCACCGTGACCGGACTGAGCAACAATATCAATACGACCAGTTTTAGCAACGACGAGGACAACTCACGGGGAGGGCGCCCCCGTAGCGGGATCATCAAAACCAACCTGATTGGTGTCAATTATGCCGATATGTGGACGCCCAAGATCGAGGCCAGTGGTAGCTATACATATACCAACCAGAATAATTTTGGTCTGGAATCGAAATTCCAGCAGTTCATTAGTGCAGCCGACTCTGGTCGCACCTACGCCGAGAATAGCCGCAGCACCGAAAAAGATGGCACTCACCAGGCGGATATGCGCATCGACTACAAGATCAATAAGCAAAACCGGATTTTGTTTCGCCCCCGTCTGACCATTCGGCAAGGAGATGATTTTAACTATTTTCTGGGCCGCACCGAAAACGAAAACAGTCCCCTCAACCAAACGGAGAACACCGCCAATACTACTAGCGGCAGCGTGAGTTTCGGCAATACGCTTTATTACAGCCATCAATTCGGGAAAGAAGGCCGCAACGCCACCTTTCGGCTGAGTACGGGGTTCAGCAATAGTTATAGCGATAGGTTCCGTGTGGCCGACAACCAATATTTCCGCGAGCCCGACCGCGACCAGATTCTCAATCAGTTTACTGACTTTAACAGGAACGGATTTTCCTGGGAAGGTAAGATTTCCTATACCGAACCCTGGGGCAAAAACGGGCGGGTGCAACTGGAACACGAGCGCGGCAACCGCTACGATGATTCCGACCGTCGGCTCTTCGATTACAGTGAGTTTACGGGCGACTACTCGAACCTCAATGTGGGACTGAGCAATAGTTTCAAGAGCGACTACCTCACCGAAGAGACCGAGCTTGGCTACCAGTTCCGCAACGACAAAGTGCGGCTTCAGATCGAGGCTGAGTACCAGCGGGCCAGTCTTCGGAGCGACCAGCTTTATCCGGGTGAGTTCGAGATCAATCGTGACTTCAAAAACATACTGCCCTCGCTGCGCTTTGAATACAAGTTCACCAAGTCCAGCAATATCGAGCTCGACTACCGCTCCTGGACCGACGCGCCCTCTATCAGCCAATTGCAGAATGTATATGATATTTCTAACCCACTGTACGTGCGCACGGGTAATCCGGAACTGGTGCAGTCGGTGCAGAACCGTATCCGGGGTCGGTTCCGGGCGCGTAATCCCGACAACGACCACACGTTTTATGCCAGTCTGGAGGCATCAGTGGTTCCCAACTACATTGCCAACAGTACTCTAACCGCCCGTACGCCTTTTCCGCTCACGGCCACCGACACCCTGCAAGTAGGGTCGCAGCTCTCGCGGCCCGTCAACCTCGACGGCTACCGGACCATCCAGTCGTTTATCAACTTCGGGCGGCCCATCAATTTTATTAAGTCAAAATTCAGTACATACGCCTACATCACTCACACGCGGTTGCCAAGCCTCATTGACTCGCTGACGAACTACACGTCTAATACTGGTTTCCGGCTGGGCATGTCGCTGAGCAGTAACATTAGCGAAAACGTTGATTTCTACGTTTCGACCCGCTCGGGCTATAATACCGTGAATCGTTCCCTTCGTAAAACGTCTGAGAACTACTTCAGCCAGAGCAGCCGCGCCCGCCTCACCTGGGTGATCTGGAAAGGGCTAGTGTACCGGACCGACCTGAACCATCGGTTGAATACCGGCCTTTCGGCGGGCTTCAATACCAATTACATGATCTGGAACATGAGTATCGGCAAGAAGGTGTTTGCCAACCAGCGGGGTGAAATTAGTCTGAGCGTGTTTGACCTCTTGAAGCAGAACATCAGTATCCGCCGTAACGTGACGGACATCCTTGTGGAGGACGTGCAATCGAATGTTCTGCAGCGGTACTTCATGCTGTCATTCACCTACAACCTGCGGCATTTCAGCGGCGGGGCGAAGAGTGAAGCGGATTTTGAGCAGCGGGGCGATTCTGACCGTTCAGGGCGAAGATACTGAAACCAGGCAGGGTAGTTTGGGATACTACCCTGGATCGTGGGATTTCAATATTTTTAGATATACAGGCAAAATAAAAACAGCGGGCTACCAGTGGCTCGCTGTTTTTATTTTGTAATGTATTCCAAGTTGGAAATCATACGTATGCAGGTTGTTATTCTTTATATTAACCCAACTATCAGATTACGAATATCTTTATGCCGACCTCAGACACCCTCCGTCAACTAGCCCTTGCCTTTCCTGAAACTTCGGAACAGCCGCATTTCGATAAAACCTCGTTTCGCGTGGGCAAGAAAATATTCGCTACACTGAATGTGAAGTTCAATCGGGCCACCCTCAAACTATCCGGAAAAGATCAGGACCTTTTCTGCCTGTACGATCCGACGGTAATGTACCCTGTACCTAACAAGTGGGGCAAGCAGGGATGGACGCAAATCGACCTCGGCAAAGTACCCGATGAAATGCTGAAAGATGCCCTGCGGGCCGCTTACTGTGAGGTGGCCCCGCGCCGACTGGCGAAATTGGCGGAGCGCGATGGGTTGTGAGTCAATAAGTTGGGAAATAGTTTTGGTGGACTACAACGAATTGCTTGGTTTTGGAATCCAGGAAAGTACATTCATCCAACCCAACATCACAACCATGAAAAATGTGACCTATGTACTTCTGTTTTCTTTACTGTTTACGGCGTTCAGCTGTCAGTTAGCCGGAACGGTTCAATCAGTCGATCCCGTTATTATTGATCCAATCCCTTATACTCTGATTGGGCGGGACAGTATTTCGGCAGGAGAATATCTTGGTGTAGGGGTAAATGAAAGCGCAGCAGTTGCCTACGCAGCTGTCCAATCGCTCATGGAAACCCGTGGTATTTCAAACCTAAACATAGTCAGTAACATATCATCCGATTTGAGCCAGTTGGGCAGTCGAATCCCATTGTACAGCTATGTTCTGCTCGATCAGAAAGAAGGTACTGATTCGGGAATTCAGATTTCGCTGGAAGACGGTATGGTCAAATACATCTACCTCAACAGTGGTGAAAAACTCAGTCAGTGGCCCAAAAATACCAGCGAAAAGGCCTCAATCCGGCTTGGTGACGAGGCCGGAGAACTGTACGAAAAGTTGGTCAGAATTAAGGGGATGAGCCAGTACGCCAGAAAATTTGAGCGGATTTCATTGCAGACTAAAAACTTGGCCGCTGCATTTGATCCCGCCATGGCGCAATCACCGCAGTGGTACTTCGCATACACAACCTCTTCTGATTCTGATGTGCTTGAAAGAGTGAAAATCCACTTGGCAAACGAAGCGGTAACTTACATCGTGGTAGAGCGCTACAAAAAATAGAGAGTTGAATTCTGATTTCTTCGAGAAGTGACCTCTCTTTTGAATCGGTATGCCGTTATTTTTTGACCTTGCGAGCCTTGCGACGCCACCACCGCGACTTCTGTTGTTTCGAAAGCATTTTGATGTTACTCTTAAAATAATGAAGTGTTTCGTTCATTTCCCTGTTGAGCGCTGTCCGCGCCAAACTCGATTCCCGGATTAGTAGTACGCTGGCGTAAAACATCATGGCTGCGCCCAGGATGCTCAATACAACGGGTAGCCATGGACGCTTGGTGTTGAAGACATCCATGATGCCGAGACTCAGGCTGGTGGCTATAAAAACGCAGAGCGCCAGATACAGCGTGATGATAGCCCGCTGAAGCATCCTGGTTCGCTGGGTAGCCTTGTCCAGCAAAAAAAACAAAAGCGACACCTCATGGTCCTTTGGTTCCGACTCCTCGGTCTTTACGAGTGCTTTCAACTCATCGGTCAGAAAGCGGCTGCGCTCAATGACATTGGTTATACGTTGTGAGGTAGTTGTAATGAGAGAGCCACAGGCCAGAATAAGTACCACCGGAGCGACCATCGACGACAGGATGGTCATGGTTTGGGATAGCTTGGTAATCGTAATGAGGTCTTGCAAGAGAAAGTTTATTTAGGCGCTCAGACAGTTTTACATCGAAGATGTCAACCTACAAACGCTTGCAATCAAATTTCAATTCAATGCCGGACGTGCGATCCCGTTTTACTTCCCGCTAAATGGTCGTTCCTCCATCCGCCGTATAAATCCCGCCGGTGCAATAGCCTGAGGCGGGTGAAGCCAGAAACAGGGTGATCCTCGCTATTTCCTCCACCGTTCCCATCCGGGCGATGGGCAGGTGTTTGGTAAATCGGGCGAGCGTCTTCTCATCTTCCCAAAGCGCCTGGCTGAACTTCGTTTTGATCAGGCCAGGGCATACGGCATTGACACGGATGCCGTCCGCACCGAGTTCTTTGGCCAGTACTTTGGTGAGCATATTCAAGGCTGCTTTGCTGACACTGTACATCCCTAATCCAGGATCGGGTGTCAGGCCCGCGATACTGCTGATGTTGACGATGCTGCCACCGCCACGCGCCTTCATGCTGGGTTGCACCAGTTTGGTCAGTTCCAGTACGGACTGCACATTGACCTGCATGATTTTGTCGAAAGCGCTCTCGGGAAATTCCAGCGTAGGGCCATAATGCGGGTTGGCGGCGGCATTATTTACCAGAATGTCCACGCCCCCGTAGGTATCGATGGTTTTCTCGACCAATTCGCGGAGCTGGGCCCGATCGCCGACGTGGGCGGCGATCGCGCTCACCTCCGAGCCCTGCTCCCGCATTTCGACAGCCAGCGCATCCAAATCGGCCTGTTTGCGGCTGCTGAGGACAATATTGGCGCCGGCATCGGCAAGGAACCGGGCAATGGATTCGCCGATGCCCTTGCTGGCACCCGTCACGATGGCTACTTTGTCGTTGATTTGGAAAGAGTACATTATTTAGAGACAGGAGAGAAAGGGTGGAGGAAAAGAAATAAGCTCAGAGTCACAACGTGAGATTTTTACCGCTGGGGTACTTTGTAAAACAAAGGACGTTGAACTAAGAGCGACCGACGATCCAGTCGAGAATCAAACTGGCTCTCGCGCCGGACTCGCCTTTGCTGGGACAAGTACCTTTGCCCCGTAATTCATCGACGATCGTTTGAATGAGGGGTTGCTGGACATGAGGCGGGTAGGGGAGTTCATACTCCTGAATAGTGTCCTGAGTTTCTACTTTAATCGTAAAATGCTCAAAGAAAGAAAAAGTAATTTTTCCTTCGGTACCCAGCAGATACGCTTCGTCTACACGGTGCTTCTTGCTGCCCGTAAAGCACCAGCTGCCGCTACCAACTACCCCGGATTCGAACTCGAAGCTGGCCATCACCACATCTTCCGCCTCATAGAGTCCGGCTTGATTACGGGCAATTCCCCGCGCACTTTTGATCGGGCCGAGCGCAAATTCCAGAAAGTCGAACTGGTGTGAGGCCAGGTCGTGGAAATGTCCACCGCCCGAGATTTCGGGATTTACCCGCCAGCGGGGCTGGGCATCCTGGCCGACTTCTTCGGGATAGGGCGGCCAGTGCAGCGTGATATTCACCAACCGAATTTCGCCGATGGCCTTTTGGTCGATCAGTTCTTTAAGCTTTAAAAAATAGGGCAGACAGCGACGGTAATACGCCACAAACAGCGGTGTCCCGGTTTCACGACTCACCCGTACCATTTCGTTGCATTCTGTGGCGTTGCGAGCCATCGGCTTTTCTACGTACACGGGTTTGCCCAGCCGCAACGCTTTCAGCGTGTACTCTTCGTGCGAACCGGGCGGCGTGGCTATGTAAATGGCATTGATGTCCGGGTCGTTGAGCAATCGGTCAGCGTCGTCGTACCATTTCGGGACGTTGTGCCGACGGGCATAGTCAGCCGCCTTTTCGCCATCGCGGCGCATGACAGCCACGAGTTCGGAGTTTTCGATATTTTGAAAAGCCGGGCCGCTTTTCTTTTCAGTTACGTCACCGCAGCCGATGATGCCCCATTTGATGGTGTTCATTTTTTGGTAATTCGTTTGTGTTTGTTTGGATCAGCCCACCCTGATGCTATCGTTCATGAAGTCAGGCGGTACCCGGTAATCTGCCTTTATCGCTTCACATCTACTCCTTCATTCCATTCAGATAACCCGCGATGTAGGCAGCCTGAGTGGCGCGGGCATCCTCGTTGTAGTGGACATGATCGATAAAATGCTCGTTGCCCAGGTTCTTAGTCAGAGTGTAAAGATCAATGACGGGTACTTTATGCTGGGCCATCACTTCATCCGCGATGGCATTGTAAGCATCGAGGTCGCGGGCGTATCGTTTAAACTGCTTTGACCTACTGTTGTGCCGCTCGTCTTCCACGGGGGTAGTGCGCATCCAGACAGGACGAATGCCCCGGCTTTTGAGTAAGCCGAGAATCTCGTTCAGGTTCGCGCGATAACTGGCCGAATCTACCTGAATCGCATTGGTCCCGGCGTCGCGCTTGATGTCGTGCAAGCCGCAGTTTAGCAGCATTACGTCGGGATGGAAGGATTGCTCCTGCAATTTTATTTTTAAGAAGTCTAAAACCATGCGCGAATCACCCCCGTTGGCGCCAGTGGGCACGTCAAGGTTTTTGGCCGCTTGTCCCTGGTCACTTTTACGGTCGTACTGCCAAACACCCTTGGTGAATTTTTCGAGGTACGGTCCGTACTGAATGGAGATACTATCACCGATGACGTAGAGTTTGGGCCGCGGGAGGGTGAGGCTCAATAGAAAAACGGAACCTAGTATCAGGAAGAGGCGGGGAATGTATTTTTGGGGGGATGTCATAATCAATAAAGCTCGCTGTGCGGCCGATCTATTTACTCTTTGCTAAATTCTTTAATGCCGCTTTTATTACCTACGTATGGCCCCGGCCCTCTCTTGCTCGTTCTGGCGATCCACCCAGGCCTGCGATCCCGTGGATATATTTTGAGAGAAGGCGCCGGGAGAAATCGTGAGAAGAGCCAGGAAAAAAGCAAAGTGTTCAATGATTTGAATGGCGTGAGGGTAGTTAATTGAGGCCTTCATTCTCGATTTTATCGAACAATTTATCAAAAATCCACGTAGATTGAATGGATTGGCCGGGTATTTTTATCAACCTTGCCCGAACAACGCATCCATCCATTCCAACAAGTTTATGAACTCCAGTAAAGCAGAAAAATTCGACGTCATCATCATTGGGGCCGGACAGGCGGGCAAGCCCCTGGCCATTTACCTGGCCGAGGCGGGCTGGAAAGTGGCTATCATTGAAAGAGAACATCTTGGAGGAAGCTGTGTGAACTACGGTTGTACCCCTACCAAAATGCTGCTCGCTTCGGCCCAACTGGCTTTTCAGGCCCGGCGTGCCGATGACTACGGAGTCAAGATTGGCAAGGTGAGCGTCGATTTCCAGGCCGTGATGAAGCGCAAAAACGAGGCGATTCTTTCGTCGCGGGAGGGCATCGAAGATCGTCTTGGGGAGTTTGATAAGATCGACCTGATTAGAGGCGAGGCTTCTTTTTTGGGTAAGAGGTCAATTGCTGTCACTCAGGAATCCGGAAAAATTCTCAACCTTACCGCCAAACGTATCGTAATCGATACGGGTACCAGCCCTCGGGTACCGACAATCGAAGGGCTCGAAGGTACCCCGTATCTTACCTCAAAAACCGCCCTTGATCTGGATGAACTCCCGAAGCACCTGCTGATAATCGGTGGTGGCTACATTGGACTGGAATTTGCCCAGATGTTCCTCCGTTTTGGCAGCAAGGTGACGATTGTCGAGTCAGACAAACAAATTTTGGGCAAGGAGGATAAGGACGTGGCTGAAAAAATGCGCGAAATACTCGAAGAGGAAGGAATCGGGGTTTATCTAAACGCTAAAATTGAAAAAGTGGCTAAGGAAAATGGGGGCGTCAAGCTGTCAATACAATCTGCCGACGAGACCATCGACCTTGTCGGCTCGCATCTGCTTGTGGCAGTGGGGACTACCCCAAATACCAAAGCCCTAAAACCGGATGCTGCCGGCATCAAAACGGATAAGCAGGGTAGTATCAAAGTAGATGAATACCTTGAAACAGCGCAGAAAGGGGTATTTGCCGTTGGAGATGTCAAAGGCGGTCCTGAGTTTACGCATATTTCCTACGACGATCACCGCATTTTACTGGAAAGGTTTCTGGAGAAAAAGAAACGCAGCATCAAAAAGCGTCCGGTACCTTACACTGTCTTTACCGATCCGCAGCTGGGCCGTATTGGTATGAGTGAGAAGGAAGCTAAGAAGCAGAAAATAAAAGTAAAGATCGCCAAAATGCCGATGGACCAGGTGGCCCGCGCCAACGAGACGGAGCATATCAAGGGATTCATGAAAGTACTCATCGACGCGGGCAATGACCAGATTCTGGGGGCGGCCATTTTGGGTATGGAAGGCGGCGAAATCATGGCGATGCTCCAGATCGCCATGATGGGAAAACTCCGCTACCAAAAACTCCGGGATGGCGTATTTGCGCACCCTACTTTGGCAGAGTCGCTGAATAACCTGTTCAAGGAGGTAAAGTGAACCGAGGGGTTTACCCGTTAGCTCTCACCTTTTCAAACCGGTGGATTTGCGGCTGGAAGCCTCCCCGGCAGACTTGGGTTTGCCAATATCCTCGGTATTGTAGGTGAACTTATTGATGTAGAAAACCTCGCGTTGCGGCCCGACGGTATTCTTGCCGCTGCTCACCCGCTGCACGCCGTAAGCCAGAAAGTACTTGCCGTACCAGGCCGCCAGGGTTGCATTCTCATTGAAAAGTACCTTCTCGTCCTCGGTTTTACCTTCGATTTCGTACTCTTCCTTTTCCACCACCACCTTATCCCGGCGGATCACCTCGGTATGGATGCTGCCGTCCTGCGGGTAGGCCAGCAGGAAGTAGTCATCAATGGGCGTGAGCTGCACCATTTCCTGCAATTCAAAACTGGTCAAATCCTTAATCGTGATGCAGTTATCCCAAAGAAAATTACCGTCACGGTCGAAACCACACACAATGGCGTGGGTATAGCGAAACCCGTCGAGTGAGCGCATGTACTGACGGCTCAGGCCGTTGAACATTGCCGGGCTGTTGGTCTTGTAGTTGGGGTAATACACCTCCGCCACCAGCACGATTTCGTTCTCGGTCTGAATGAGATTATGCACCAGCAGCCGATAGCGGAATTTGTTTTCCTTGCCCATCGATTCACGTTTGCCAATGCGGTCCAGTACGCGTTTCCTGCGCTTGGGCTTCATGAAATTGAAGAAATTCTGCAACTCCGAAAACTCAATAAAGTTCGGGTCCTCAGGTATGTTATCCTTGATGTGGGTTACGTAAAGCCCCTGCGAGAACGGAGTGCAGCCAATGGAGTAATTGCCGATCAGGTAGGAGTCCTCGGGATTCAGGGGGACGATCTGTCCTGATATCAGGCTATTTTCCTGATCTTTCAGGGCAGTGGTTTTCAGAAGCTTTCCCTCGTAGTTGTAGGTTTTGATGGCAAAAACGCATTCACGTTTCCGTACGGCGTAGGTAATGACGTTTATGAGCCCGTCCACTTCGTTGATATCCACGTTGTTGATCTCCATATTGCGCTCGAAGAGACCGGGCAGCACGCGCGTCGTGTGGTCGAAAAAAGAGTGGACTACCACAATGGGACGATTGCGGTAGTAACCCGCTACAAGTGCCTTACTACCGATAACTTTGAACTGGTGCACGCTGACATTGGGCAATAGATCGCCTTTGTGAATGTCGATGTGGCCGCGGGCCAGGTCTAGTTGCAGGAAAAGGAAATGATCTGTGTCTGGCTCGGCGAATAGCCAGTAAGCGTAGTCGGGGTTCTGGTACGACATCACCGGAATATACCGAAAATCCATGCCGTACTCCTGCGTCCAGACAGGCTTGAGATCGGTATCGTACTTGGTAAACACCCATTTTTCATTGCGCGAACCCATGAACTCATTTCGGCGAATGACCATCAGGGCTCCGGCTTCGCCTAGCGAAAAGAGATCAAACTGCTCTTCAGCGGAGCTGCGCGTGGGAATTTCGATCCGGGTAGTCTGCTTCAATTGTGCCAGAGCCGTCATGGGTGCCAGGCCTGTGAGTACGCAGATTATCAGCAGATTGATTTTAAATATTGGCTTTTCTAAGCTCATAAAAATCTACAATTCGATGGTTTGCTTTCTTACCGAAAGATAACATATTATTATTGTCCGTAAAACGCCTGACTCACAATAAGGTTGTTCCAGGCAGGGACCGGGTCAGAATTTTGCCCTAATTTTGCGCTAATTACCGTCGAAACCAATCCCCGTATGTCGCTGACCATTGAAGCCATTCTGAAAAAAGAAATAAGCCAGGCCATCCAAACTGCTTTTCAGGTAGAACAGGAGGAAATTTCCCTGCAACCCACCAAAAAGGAGTTCGAAGGTACCTATACTTTTGTGACTTTTGCTCTTACCAAATCGCTGCGCCGTCCCCCCGCCCAGATCGGGCAGACGATTGGGGATTTTCTGGTGGAGAACTCGTCCGTAGTGAGTGCCTTTAACGTGGTACAGGGTTTTCTCAACCTTAGCGTTAAAGCCGGAGCCTGGCTCAATGTACTCGAAGAAATACATCAGGATGAATCCTTTGGCAGCCTTCCGGCGAACGGGCAGTCGGTGATGGTGGAGTTTTCATCTCCCAATACCAACAAACCGCTGCATCTGGGCCACCTCAGAAACAACTGCCTGGGCGATTCGGTGTCACGCATTCTGGCCGCCAACGGCTACGGAGTCATCAAGACCTGCCTGGTCAACGACCGGGGCATCCATATCTGCAAATCCATGCTGGCCTACCAAAAACTAGGGCAAGGCGAGACTCCGGCCACATCAGGCTTAAAGGGGGACCATCTGGCGGGCAAGTACTACGTGCTTTTTGATAAAGAGTACAAAAAACAAATCAAAGACCTGATCGCCGATGGCCTGACGGAGGAGGAGGCTACCAAACAGGCCCCCTGGATTCGGGAAGCGCAGGAACTACTCATTAAGTGGGAAAAGGGCGACGCCGAAACCGTGGCGCTCTGGCAGAAAATGAACGGCTGGGTCTATGCCGGATTTCAGGAAACCTACAACAAGATGGGAATCCTTTTCGATAAGACTTACTACGAGTCGGACACCTATTTGTTAGGGAAAGATATCATCGAAGAAGGACTGGCCAAGGGCGTTTTTTACAAAAAAGAAGACAACTCCGTCTGGATCGACCTCACCGAAGAAGGGCTGGATCATAAACTGGTACTTCGCGGCAACGGCACATCCGTCTATATTACCCAAGACCTGGGAACCACGGAACTGAAGTACCAGGATTACCACAACGACCGCTACCTGTGGGTAGTGGGCAACGAGCAGGACTACCACTTCAATGTTCTTTTTGCTATTCTAAAACGCCTGGGCCGACCCTATGCCGACGGCTGCTTCCACCTCAGCTACGGCATGGTGGACCTGCCCTCAGGCAAAATGAAGTCGCGGGAAGGCACCGTAGTGGATGCTGACGACTTACTGGATGAAATGGTGAAAACGGCCGAAAACCGCACCCGGGAATTGGGTAAGATTGAGGATTTCAACAGCGAGGAAGCCAAAAATCTGTATGACATTCTGGCCCTGGGGGCTTTGAAGTACTATCTGCTTAAAGTTGATCCCAAGAAGCGGATGCTGTTCAATCCGGCGGAGTCGATAGATTTTCAGGGGCATACCGGACCATTTGTGCAGTATACCTACGCCCGTCTGCGTTCCATCCAGCGCAAGGCTGATGAGGCCGGTATTGGAGCAAAGGTAGTTTCGGAAAACTACGCGCTGCATCCGGCCGAACAAGAGTTGATCTTCCATTTGTCGCAGTATCCGGAGCGGGTGCAGGCGGCAGGAGCGGAGTTTTCGCCTGCGCTTATTTCGCTTTATGCCTTTGAGTTGGCCAAAGTTTACAATCAGTTCTACGCCGAACTTTCTATCTTCTCCGACCCTGATCCTCAGGCCGTACAGATGCGCGTGGCCCTGTCCGATGCCGTCGCCAAAACCATCCGCCACGCCATGGGACTGCTTGGCATCGAAGTACCTGAGCGGATGTAAGTGCATTTTAATTTCAATTTTCCACGATCAGCCCGATAGATGTTTACCATCGACGCCCACCTCGACCTCGCGACCAACGCCCTGAGCCTGAATCGCGATTTAAAAAAATCCGTGCAGGAAATTCGTAACAGGGAACGCTCTCTGGGAATGGACGACACGCCCGACCGGGGCAACGGATCGGTGGCGTTGCCAGATCTCCGAAGAGGCAATGTAGGCCTGGTGGTGGCGACGATTATCTCGCGCGTCGCGGCGGAAGGCGCGTCGCACTCCTCTTCCAAACTCGTAGGCTGGCACTCCCCCGAGCAGGCCTTTGCGTTCGCGCAGGGGCAATTGGCCTGGTATCGGGTGATGGAGGAGCAGGGCGAGATGGTGCAGATCACGGATCGGCAGCAGCTGGAGAACCACCTGCAATTGTGGCAGGATGAAAGCATTCTGAACAGCCAGAAACCCGTTGGCTATATTCTGAGCCTCGAAGGTGCTGACTCAGTCATTGATGTCAACTACCTGGAAAGGTACGTAGAAGAAGGCCTGCGCGCCATTGGTCCGGCGCACTACGGACCGGGCAGATACGCGCCCGGCACCCACGGCGGCGGCGGCGGGTTGACCCCAATTGGAAAAGATCTGCTGCGCGAAATGGATCGCCATTCCCTCATTCTCGACGCCACGCACCTGACCGACAAAGGTTTCTTCGAGGCAATGGATATTTTCCAGGGAACCGTGTGGGCGAGTCACCAGAACTGCCGCGCCCTCGTACCGGGCGAGCGGCAATTCAGCGACGAGCAGTTGAAAGTACTTATCGAGCGCGGGGCGGTCATGGGCGGAGCTTTGGATAGCTGGATGCTTTGCCCGGATTACCATCAGCGGAAAGCAGAGGGTGCCAGATCGCTCGGAATTGACATGGAAAAGCTGGTGGATCACTTCGATCACATTTGTCAGTTGGCCGGCGATGCCAACCATATTGCTTTTGGCACTGACCTCGACGGACTATTCGGTATCGAGCAAATGCCTTACGATATGGATACCATTGCTGACCTAGCCAAATACGAAAGTATTTTGTCCCGGAGAGGGTATTCATCCGAAGACATTGAAAAAGTATTTCATGGCAACTGGCTGCGGTTGCTGAGAAAGGCATGGCAGTAGAATCCAGTAAGCAGGAGAAAAAAAATAGCTGCCAGCCAAGGGCCGACAGCTATCCAATCTTACCTATGAGAAAAATCTATTGCCCGAGCTTTGGATTTACGTTGACTTCTGACTGCGGAATCGGCCACACGTAATCGTCGGCCCGGAAATTCTTGGAAGTGACGAACCAGCGACTTCGATTCGTCGGATCTTTTTTCTTGGAAGTTTTGGGAAGTAGGGTAGAGTTCGGGAAAGGTGCACCCCAGAAATCTCCCGTAAGTACCTCCTCCCCAATTTTCCAACGGAATATGTCCCACAGGCGGTGGCCCTCAAAGGCCAGCTCGATTCGTCGCTCGTTGCGCATGATGGGTCGTAGCTGGGCGGCGGACATCGCTTTCAACGGCGGCAGATTGACGGACGGTCGGGTTCTGACTTTGTTGATCGTCATGTCCAGTAGTTCCTGCGTGATGGGCTTGCCTGCTTCCAGCTCGGCTTCCAGATAGCTCAGAAGTACCTCGGCGTAACGGATGATGGGAAAGTTTCCTCCGTAGTCATTACGCAGGTTGCCCGAAAAATCCTCAGTAAAAAACTTGCGTAGCCCGTAACCCGTCCGGGTGGCTTGCTTCGAATAAGTAAGTTGATCCAGCGACTGGGACGAATCGGGATGACAGACGTACTTCCGCCCACCGAAGGTCGTTCCGTCCCATAGCAAATTATACCGAAAGCGAGGATCGCGATTTTTCCCCATATCACTGACATCAAACCGGGGATCGGAATAGGAAAGCGGGGTACCGTCATCGAATCCGTAAGCGTCTGCCAGACTACCCAATGGGTTTACGATATGCCAGCCGGACAAAATTGCAGGGAAAGTGTGCTGGGGCAGACCGTTCGGGGCTTGCCCGGCCAGGTACTGCACGCTAAAAATGTTCTCGCTGCTGTTCTCATTAGTAGGCAGAAAGATGGAGCGATAGTCGGGGTCGATGATATTATCGCCCTTATCCATGATTTGCTTGAAGGCCGCAGCAGCCTCGGGGTATTTCTTCTCACTCAAAAGAATTCGGCCCAGAAAACCCCAAGCCGCCTGCTTACTGGCTCTTCCTATTTCGCTATTTCCCAACTGGCCGAAAAACGGCAGTGCTTGCGCCGCGGCGGTCATTTCCGAAATCACGAATTGCACAACCTCACTCTTGGGAGCTTTGTCCACGTTATTGGCCTCTTCGGGCGTCAGCGTTTTTTGCACCAAGGGGACTGAACCGAAGTACTGCGAAAGATAAAAGTACTGCGTGGCCCTGACAAATCTGGCCTCTGCTTTCATACGGTCGATTTTGGCTTGGGCCATGGAGACTTTATCAATGTTTTCCAAGAAATCATTACAGATGGTAATCCGCTCGTAAGAAGCCGACCAGTAGTTGCCCACCACCCCGTTATTGGGTAGCAGCGTACCGTTCGTCAAGCGATTTTGGTTGGCATTATCGCCTCTTCTGTCGTAGGCGTTGTCGGTGGCATGTTCCAGGAATACGATACCTGTGTAAGACCACCAATCCGAAGGATTTACCGTGACATTATAAAGCAGGGATCCCCGATACATTCCCGTCAACGCGATGTTGGCGTTGGCTTCAGAAGTCCAAAAGTTACCCTTTGAGAAGGAGTTGGTAGGAAATTGTTCCAGTTCTTCTCCGCAAGAAAAGGAAAACAGCACCAGCAAGGCTATGAAAAGGCGACTGGCGCTTTTTGCCAGGTTTTTATAAGTTCTCATAATATTTTAAAGTTTGAGGTTGATACCAAAGGTTACCGTTCTGAGAATGGGGTAATACGCACCGTTGCCATTATTGCCGGATCCGGGGATATCCACTCCATTGATTTCGGGATCCCAGCCCTGACGGTACTTGCTGAATGTAAGAAGGTTTTCAGCGCTTACATAGATTCTGGTTCGACTGATGTGCAGGGGTTTGAGCCAATTTTCAGGCAAACTGTAGCCTAACTGTAAATTTTTAATTCGTAGGTAAGAAGAGTTCAATACCCAGAAATCCGAATCGACGGTATTGGGCGTTCCGCTGTTGGTAATCACTTCCAGACGTGGGTAGTCAGGGTAACGGGTTGGATTGTCAGGATTGAAGCGACCGTCCATCTGCCAGCGTTGAATATTTCCAAGATTGTTGAAGGCATAGCCCGCATAGCCACCCAGTTGGCCGCTCACGCCCGCCACGCCTTGCAGGAAAGTCGAGAAGTCAAATGATTTGTAGGTAAATCCAAGGTTGGCTCCAAAGGTATATTTCGGAATCTGGCTTCCGAGGTAGGTGCGGTCATAGGTGGGGTCTACCTTTCCATCCGGTACTCCCTCCGGGCCACTGATATCCTTATAGCGGATGTCGCCAGGTTCGGCCTTGGGGGTAACCTTAGTTTGGTCAGGCCATTGGGTAATGTCATCCTGGTTAAGGAACACGCCATCGGAAAGATACCCGTAGAACATCTGCATCGGATAGCCAATAAACAAATTGGATCCATTGCCTACCAGGCCGTTGGGTTGGGTAACGTTACCTAAACCAAGCGTAACCACCTCGTTGTTAATAATTGAGAAATTAGCATTGAACGAATAGCCAAAATCCTTAATGCGGTTTCTGTGGCTCAGGTCAAATTCCCAGCCTTTATTGCTCATTGCTCCGGTGTTGGTTTCTCCAATATTGACTCCTAACACTGAAGATACGCTCGAAGAAGGTCTGAATAAAATGTCGTCGGTCTGCCGGTCAAAGTACGTGACGTTGAACAACAACTTGTTATTGAAAAAGCCGGATTCGACGCCGAGATCGAAAGTTGTGGTGCTTTCCCACTTGATGTTGGGGTCAGTGTAGTTGGCATAAGCCGCTCCGATGTTAAGTGTGTTGCCAAAGGGGTAGTTTCGGCCCGCCGCCAGCACCTGCTGGTAGGGGTAGTTTCCGATGTTCTGATTACCTAGCACACCATAGGAGGCTTTCAGCTTCAAATTGGAAAGCCAGGGGATAGACTTCATAAAGTCCTCCTGGCCTAAGCGCCAGCCAACGGCAGCCGAGGGAAAAAGAGCGTATTTCTGGCCATCCGGGAAGCGGGACGATCCGTCGTTCCTGACCGTCACCTCGACGAGGTACTTTTCCATAAAACTGTACTTCAAACGCGAGAATACCGACTGGATCGCCCAGGCTGCGTCAAATCCGCCATTCTGCTGGTTTTCAAGACCTCCCAGGTCCAATACGGTATATTGGTTGCTGGGAAAATCCTGGCGGTAAGAATTGAAGTAGGAGAAATCCTGCTGTTCAAAAGAGTAACCCAATAGAGCGCTGAAAAAATGATTTTTAAGTTCCCTGTTGTACTCACCCGTGAACTGCATCGTCTTGTAAATCTGCTTATTGCTTTCCTGATTCAAGGACGACTGGTTGAGGGTGATCTGGTCGGTGAGCCTTTGCGAAGCGTAGTAGGAACGCTCCTCAAGCAGCGAGAAGTTATACCCGCCAATGGCCGAAAAAATCAGGCCGGGCAAAGGCTTCCAATCCAGCTTAGTATTGATCCCGAATCGTGAAGTGGGAGCCCGACGGTAGGAATCGGAGGCCAGCCAGGCAGCCGGAGTCCCTCCACTTTCGGGTCCTAAACCAAAATCACCATTGGAGGCCTGGCCCAGGAAAATAGCCGGGTATCGTACGGCATTTTGGATGAGCTGGTTAGTGATATCTCCGCCTTTGTTTCCCGTAGCCTGCGGCTCATCTCTTTTATCAATGGAACCGGAGAGGCGGGTAGTTATCTCGAAATGGTTGCCGATTTTGTTTTGCAGATTCAACCGTTGGTTAAATCGCTGGTACTTGTTCTTGGGAACGATTCCCTGCTGTTGCAAAATACCGCCGGACAGAAAGAATTTATTGTTCTCGTTGCCGCCGTTGAGCGTGATCGTGTGCTGGGTTTGCTGTCCGCTGCTTGAGAACAAATCTTCTAAAAATCGGGTGTTTGGGTAATTGTCAGGGTCATTCTGAGCCCGGTACTTTGCGATCTCTTCCGCCGGAAAGCTATTACTCCCCGAGGCAATGTTGAACATCTCGGCGTATTCCCATGAATTGACGAAATCAGGTAGTTTGGTCGCGGTGTTGAACCCGGTATAGCCGTCATAGCTGACGGACAACTTATCCGAAACGCCCATTTTCGTGGTGATCAGAACGACCCCATTCGCCGAACGAGCGCCATAAATGGCCGCCGATGAGGCATCTTTCAGGACCGAAATGGTCTTGATGTCATTGGGATTGACATCGTTCATGTCACCCGGAATGCCGTCGATCAGCACCAGTGCATTGGGCGTTGCACCAAAAGAACCCACGCCCCGAACCCGAATGGTACCCCCATTTACGCCGGGACGACCGGTATTCTGGGTAACGGTAACTCCGGGCATCTGGCCAGTTATGGCTTGTGATACCTGAGTCACGGGCCGATTTTCAAGCTGTTTTTCCCCGATTTGGGAAACTGAGCCAATCACATTCACTTTCTTCTGCGTGCCGTAACCCACGACAACTACCTCATCGAGAGCGCTTTCGTCGGGTAGGAGGGATAAGTTTATAGTACTTTGGCTGCCTACGGTTACTTCCTGGCTCTTGTAGCCCACAAAACTGAAAACAAGTACCGCCGTTTGATCGGGCACATTGAGCGAAAAGTCGCCCTGCGTGTCGGTCGTAGTGCCGCGTTGGGTACCTCTCAGCACTACACTTACGCCGGGTAGCGGACCGCCATTCTCGTCGGTAACTTTGCCGTTCACAGTGATGTCTACGTTTTTAGTTGAGCTGTTTTTGGACATACTGCCTTTTTCGGCACCTTCGTATTTTTTCAGTACAATAAAATCCCCCGAAACTTCGTACGCCAGTCCGTTGGGAAGTAGTAATCCATTCAGCACGCTGCCCAGCGCTTCATCCTTTGCATTGACAGAAACACGCTTGTTCGTTGAGACAAGCTGCGGAATGTAGGCAAAACGCACATTGGCTGCTTTTTCCAGGCTTCGCAACACTGCGGGTAGTTTTTGATTCTGGATTTGCACCGTGATTTTCTGATCCAGAACTTTTTGCGCCATGCCATCGCGAGCCAGAGAAAGGCTCGCAAAAATGAGAACGAAGGCGCATTGCAAAAAAGCAATGCCCATCATTCTGCGCGGTTGAGGAAATAGGAGTAGTAAGTTTTGCATAAAGATTTGGGTTAGATAATGGAAAATTGATAAGGCTTTTAGGAAAGAATTCAGGCGGATCGGCGCCATCGTATTACATGCACCCTGACCCTGTTATCACGATTCTGGTTTCAAAGACTTCGTAGGTGGCGCCAATGGTCTGACACACGATATCGAGTTTACGAAAGAGGGGTTCTGCACCCAGCGGTGCGGTAATGTTGCAACCTGTCAGGGCCTTGTCCTTGTATTCGATTTTTACGCCGTAAGATGTTTCCAGCGTTTTGAATACATCCACTACGGCTACATTCTGAAAATTGAAATCAGATTTACTCTCGGCAGGTTTGACGGGAGCGGTCTTCGGCACGCGACTGGCAGAAAAACCTTTCTTGACTTTATCGTAGCTGGCTTGCTGGTTTGCGGTAAGTATCAGCATTTCCTCAGGTTTTCCCTGCTGCGACTCGCGGAATTTTTCCAGCGTGAACACCTTCACTTTGCCCGTGCGGACTTCCACCGTCGGCGTTTGGTTCTGGGCAAAAGCATCGACAAAAAAACTGGTGCCGACTACCTTCGTGACCAGATTCTCGGCAAAAACCAGGAATGGCCTGGTCGTGTCTTCCGCTACTTCAAAATAGGCTTTGCCAGACAGAAAAACTTCCCGCTTTGAATCCTCGAAAGCTTTTCCATAGCTAAGCCGACTGTCGGGATACAACACGATCCGGCTGCCGTCGCTCAACTCAATATTTAAAGGCTTTCCAGTCTCATTCTTTCGCTCAACCAGTGGTATGTTGGATTCCAGTGCCTGGGCCGAATAAGTCGCGGGCGCTTCGTTTCCTTTCCAGAATGCGAGCCATCCCACACCCAATACCACGAGGACAACGGCGGCAGCCCTAAGCCACCCCCATATGGGGCTAAGGTTTGCTTCCGGTAGTTCTTCCTCGCTTGGTTCATCATAGACACCCGGCGCAGTTGCCTCATTGATGGCCAGCCATATCCGCCGTCCCTGCTCATCGGTAGGGATGGATTGCGACTCATGCAGTGCCAGAAAAAGTGAGCGGGCGGCTTTCAAAGTTGGTTTTTGTTCCGGATACCGCTCCTGAAATGCCTGCCAGAATTTTTCTGCTTCGGGATTTTCGGTTGATACCCACGTCCTGAACTGATTGTCGTGAATGAATTCTTCAACGGTGTAGTGCTGGTAGTTTTCCAAGGGTAAATGATTGTTCAGCGGCAGCGACCGCTAACGGTTATAGAATGATAAAGACGTTATGATCCTGACATGACCCATTTGAATGCAATTTTTTTATATAAAAGCACCGAATGGCAAATGATTGAAGTCCCCCGATGCAACGGTTGTTGTCAGGAGAGAAAAAGAAAGAGCAAAATCGCACCGAGGCAGGCTTTGAGAAGACTGGAGCTTCCTCGCAATGTGGTCATGGCATTGAACAGAGTGTTGCGGACCGTCTTTTCTGTAACACCCATGATGAGGGCGATCTCATGGGTCGAGAAGTTTTCGTAGTACCGCAGCATGACCACTTCACGCTGTCGTTTAGGAAGGTTTTCGATGAGGGATTTCAACCGGCGGGTCAGTAGCGATTCTTCGCTCTCTGCACCAAAGTCAGGTGAATGAATAAGACTGTTTTCAGAACCGTCAGTCTGGAATACATCCTGATGCTGAAGCCGTTTTTCGCGTTCTGACAGACGCCGGATGTTGCGGCGCAGACTGCGAAAAAGGTAGAATTTGATATTGTCAACTTCGGATAAGTTTTCACGGGTGCGCCACAGGTTGATGAAAAGATCCTGAATGGCGTCTTCCGTCAGAGATACGTCCACCAGGAATTGCTTGCCATAGGAATAGAGCTGCCGGTAATGCTGCTCAAATATCCTGGCAAATGCTTCGCGGTCGCCGGCGCGGAACATGTTCCAAATTTCCAGATCTGTCTGTAAAGTTATTTTCAAGTTAAAACGCGTTGTTAAACACTGAAAAGTACACAAATATACAACAATGGTTCTACGATTGTTTGGTCAATCGTGCTTTACAAAACCTGTTTTGCAGGAAAAATCGGCCAGCGAAATGGGTAATGGAAGGACTTCTCTATCTCTATTGATGCAAAAGCTTTTCTAATTATCTGAGATATTCCCATGACCCCCGACAAAAATACCCGCCGTCAATTTATAAAAAAAACCTCCGGGCTGGCCCTGGCCGCATACCTGCCATCGCTATACGCCAGCGCGTACGATAAGATGAACGATCCGTTTCCGTTCGGAACCGAGCGGGGCAAGCCGTTGGACGCCTGCGCCACCGGCGAATGGTGGAACTGGAAGGGGGACAAACAGATGAGCCGCTTCATGCAGGAGCGGCCCCGTGATAAGGTGATCGCCTACGCAGTGTACACCCACGACCGGGGCGTGCTGAAAATGACCGCCCAGCTTTTTCCATTGTATCCCAATGAGCCCGAAGCTGTGACGCTGGAAATGAAGATGAACGGCAAATGGAAGAAAATTGCTCAGGAGAAAATCGTCTATCCCGGGTGGAGTGCCCATTTCCGGGTCAAGAAGTGGGATGATACGGCCGAAGTACCCTACCGGGTGAGTCTGGGAAAGCAAGCGACTTTCGAGGGAACCATACGGCCCGATCCGATCAATCAGGATGAAATCAAGATCGCGACGATGTCGTGCAACTCCCCGAGAGATGAAACCGTTGAGGCGCGGAACGAGTACATCGAAAACCTGAAGCACCATGATCCCGATATCTTATTTTTTGCGGGTGACCAATCGTACGTCCACCAGTACCACACCTACGGAATACTACTATTCGGCGTGCAGTTTGCCGAGATCATGAAAGACCGCCCCGTCATCATGATTCCCGACGATCACGATGTAGGGCAGGGAAACTTCTGGGGCGCAGGCGGCGGCGTGGCCGACAGCCCGGCGGGCGATACGGGGGGGTACTATTATCCGCCGGAATACGTCAAGATGGTGGAACGCTGCCAGACCTGGCACTTGCCGGATGCCTACGACCCGACACCCATCAAGCAGGGGATCGGTGTATACTATACTAATCTCAAAATCGGCGGGGTGGATTTTGCCATCGTCGAAGACCGTAAGTTCAAGACTGGGCCTAACGGCACCATTCCCAAAATGGGACCACGTCCCGACCACATCGTGGATCCCGCTTACGACCGAAAGGCGGTGGATGTGCCAGGCTTAGAACTGTTGGGTGAGCGGCAGATCAAGTTTTTGCACGAATGGGGGCAGAACTGGGAAGGTGCCGAAATGAAAGCCGTTTTATCCCAAACGGCCTTCTGTGGGGCTGTCCACCTGCACGGAACTATGGAGAACCGACTGCTGGCCGACCTCGACTGCAACGGCTGGCCGCAAACGGGCCGCAATAATGCCCTGCGGGAACTGCGCCGCTGCGGAGCTACGCACCTCTGTGGCGATCAGCACCTGAGCGTGATCGTGAAACATGGCATCGATACCTACCGCGACGGGCCCATGTCGTTTACCAATCCGGCCTTGGTCAACACCGTCTATGGCCGCTGGTGGTGGCCGCTGGATGAGAAGGCGGGCGGTGGCGAACCCATAAACAATGCACTTCCCTGGACGGGTGACTACGAGGATGGTCTAGGCAACAAGATTACGATGTACGCCTACGCCAATCCCAAGCCTAAGAATGGCAAAGAATTGGCCGAAAACCGGAACGCCCGCGCCGATGGCTACGGACTGGTGCGTTTCAACAAAAAGACAAGGGAAATTACATTTGAATGCTGGCCCCGCTTTGCCGCAGCTGCGCTGGGCGATGGCGAGCAGTTTCCCGGCTGGCCTAGGAGATTCCCGGTAACAGAAAATGACGGCCGTAAAGTGACGGGCTACCTACCCACTTTAAAATTCACTACCGAAAATCCGGTAGTTCAGGTGGTGGACGAGGCTTCGGGCGAAATCTTATATACCGAGCGGGTGCAGGGAAAAGAGTACCAACCGAGGGTATTTGGCGAGGGTACTTTCACGGTGAAAGCAGGTAAGGACCGGCCCGATAAGGTAGTTGGGAAGAACGTGAAAATAGGAAAAGGGACGATGGAGGTAAAGGGGTAAATATGATTGCAAACAACGTTTTCAAATTGATTGATATAGCAGAAAAGGCTTCTACGTGATGTAGAAGCCTTTTTAGTTAACAAGCAAAAATGGTAGTTTCTACCTCCTCCGACTCCCCGAATAGGTCATCGCTTCGCCTTTTCCGAAGCCATAGCTGAAGCCTAACGTCACGAAGCGTCCGCGCTGACCGAAATCGTAGAGGTAGAAGTTCGATCGCTCGATTACACTTTCCTGGATGCGGGAGGCAAAAATGTCACGGACTCCCAAATTGATGACCGCTTTGCCGCCTTTCAATTTTTTGCGTATTCCCAAATCAGCGAAGGCGTAGCCGGTAACCCGGCTTTGCACCGTCCGGTAGCTGGACTGGTAGTTGCCGCTGATTTCCAGATCAAAGTTAGCGGGAAGACCGATTTTGGACGTCAGTTGGGACGACCACTGATCTCCGCTGAAATCGAACGACTGCTGCTGAAATTCGCCCTCACGCACAAAATAGTTGATGTTGAGATCCCCCGTTATTTTAAGCCATTTATTCGGGCTGTAATCGCCGTTCAGTTCAAAGCCGGTAGTTTTGTTCGTACCGATATTCATGGGCCGGGTAGTATTCACATTGTTCTCGAAGGTAGATACCCTTTCCACCACATCGGAAGTAGCGCGGTGGTAGACCGTGGCATTGAGGGAGGCCGTTTTTAAATTAAAAATGCTGGTAAGCTCAAAAGAATCAGTGAATTCAGGTAGCAAATCCGGATTGCCGACGCGGATATTAAAGTTGTTCCTGATATTGAAAAATGGATTCAAATCCCAAAGCCGGGGCCGGTAAATACGCTTGGAGTACCCCGCCTGCACCGATACTTTTTCGGTTAACTTGTACGAGCTGTGCAGGGTAGGGAACAAGTTGGTGAAGTTCCGGTTATTGGCTTCGTTGGTGGTGGTTAGCAAAGTGTTCAGGTCCGTGTTTTCCACTCGGAGGCCCGCTTTCACGCCCCACTTTTTGCCTTCGTACGATCCGGTTCCGTACACGCCAAGTACCTTCTGGTTGTATTCAAAATTATTGGTCAGGCGGTCGATCGTCACCAAAGTACCATCAATGCGTTCCCGCACGGCAAAGTCATTTCCCACGTCATTGATCAGGTACTGAGCGCCCGTCTCTATCGTGACTTTCTCAGTGAGCGGGTTGGTGTAATCCAGCTTGAAGGTATAATCAGCCTGCTGAAATTTAGTATTGGTTTGCTGGTCGTTATTGAAATTTTCACCGAATACCGGCGTATTGATAAATTCGGAAGACTGATCTTTTCCGAAGAAACTACCAATCGCGCTGAATAGCAGCACATGGTCTTCGTTGTCCTCAAATTTCTTCTCGTATTGCAGCTCGTACTGGTACTTCGGATTGGTCGCCTGGGTAGTCTCCTGACGATTCCATCGCGAGACGATAGCGCCGGTACTATCCGAAAAGCTGAAATCGTAACGGGAGGGCTGCTTCTCTACCTCGTAGGCAAAATTACCGGACAGAGTAATAACATTCAGTGGGTTGATGTGGTAGTCGGTGCCAAGAATGACGTTGTAAAATGTTTCATTCCGGTATTCGGTGCCATCGCTCCTGACCGTAGTGTTGTTGATGCGGTCCTGGTTTATGGATTCGGAGTATTGGGGGAGGGAGCGATGCCCTACGCCCAGTTGGGTAAACAGATTGAATTTTTCAGTTCTCCGGTTCAGGCTTACCCCTACACTATGGTTTTGGGGGACTCCCGTATTCAGGGTTACTGAGCCGTTGAGTCCCTTCTTCTCTTCTTTTTTCAGAATGATGTTCAGGATACCCGAAGTACCCTCGGCGGCGTATTTGGCCGATGGATTGGTGATGACTTCGATACTTTCGATCATGTCGGCGGTAATCGTGCCCAGCGCATTGCTCTGCTGATCGGCCATCACGGAGGGTTTGCCGTCGATGAGTATCTGGACTCCGGCGCTGCCCCGCAGCGTGATCTGGCCCTCGATGGTCACGTTTACTGAGGGGACATTATTCAGTACTTCCAGAGCACCCGCTCCGGTGCTGGCCAAATCCTGGCCCACGTTGAACACCCGCTTATCCAGCTGGAATTCGGTCCTCGACTTTTCACCTCTGACTACCACTTCCTTCAATGATCGGCTATCCTCGGCCAGTTGAATGACCCCGACATCCACCTTTCCGTCTCTGATAGTGATGTCTCGCTTTGCCTGCGACTCATAACCGATAAAGGTTACTTCCACAAAAAAATCACTCGCCGTGGTTTTTATACTGAATTTCCCATCCTCGCCGGTTGTGGTGCCGGTGATGGCTTCTCCCGTCTCTTTATTCCCAATCATGACCGTGGCAAATTGAATAGGCTGCTGGCTTGCCTTTTCTTTGACAATCCCCGTGACGGTTACTTCTTCATTTTGAGCGTTCGCTATTCCAGTACTCAGTAGTATGCTTAAAAGTATTCCCAAATGTCTTATATATCTGCTCATTACATTATTTAATTTTGATTATCTTTTTTTAATACCACTATAAAGAAAAGGGAATACCAAGGCGTAGAAAAATAAAATCTGTGAACGACCCGACTTGCCCTCCCAACCGCAAATCTGCTAAAACCAGACTAGAACTGACGTTGACAGTATTGAAAGTGTCGTTCGGCTCAAATTGTTCTGATCCGCAGGGATAATGTTTATCTTTGATCATTATGACTATTAAAAATCATACCTCAATACTGCCCTACAAAGAGGTTTTGTTCCAGGTACTGCTGCATGTCGTAGTGTTTATTTTTTATTCTTACGACAGACGGAATCCGCGGATAGAACCGTATCAATTCGTTTTTTTTGCGACATATGCGACGGCAGCTTTCGTAATCAATTATTCATTGCTGCCTCGTTTTTTATACCAAAAAAAGCATTGGCAATTTATCCTTGGTGTGGTAGTTGCGATTACGGTTGTGATCCTTCTGGAAGAATTAGTCATAGAAAGAATCTATTTTCCGGATACCAGGGGCCGGCGTTTTTTGGGGGTTTTTTTCAGCCTTTGGGCCGTTTTGCCTGTTATCACCGTCCTGTCGGGGTTCAAGTTTGCCTGGGATGCCATAGGAAAGCAGCAGGAAGTGGAATCATTAAAAAGTACGATCCGGGAGAGCGAACTTAAATTCTTAAAATCACAGATCAATCCTCATTTTTTATTCAATAACCTGAACAACCTTTATTCTTACGCGATTGAATTTTCTCCGAAAACACCCGAAATCATCTTGAAACTTAGCTCGGTGCTTCGGTATATGTTATACGAGTGCCGGGAGAAGTTTGTCTCTTTATCGAAGGAAGTCGAGCAATTGGAGAATTTCACGGAGTTGTACGAGATGCAGATTGAAGAACGCGGAACGGTCAATTTTTCCGCCCACATCCAATATCCGGAATTTCAGATTGCACCTTTGATATTAATTGTATTTATTGAAAATGCCTTTAAACACAGCCAGGCCAGCCAATCCGACAATATCCGGATCGATATAACTATTCAGCTTCTGGAAGACGGCGAACTGCATTTTTCCTGTAAGAATAGTTTTCGGCCCATGGGCAATACTGAGAATCTTGCCAAGGGCATTGGGCTGGAGAATGTCATGAAAAGGCTTAAGCTTCTCTATCCGAAAGCTCACAAATTGACGATTGAAGATTCTGATGATCAATATGAGGTATACCTATCAATGCAGTTGACCCAGCAAACCCGGCATGAATTGTATCATTATTGAAGATCAGCCGCCCGCCCAGCGCATTCTGAAAAAGTACATCGAAGACATCGGCACCCTCCATCTGGCAGGTACCTATTCAGATGCCATTCAGGCGATGGACTACCTTAAATCGGCGCCGGTGGATCTGATCTTTCTGGATATTCATTTGCCAAAAATTTCGGGTATTGATTTTCTGAAAGCGGTACCTGAACTTCCTCCTGTCATACTCACCACCGCCTTTTCGGATTATGCCCTGGTGAGTTATGATTTCAGCGTCGTGGATTATCTGTTGAAACCTTTCTCCTTTCAACGGTTTGTCAAGGCGGTTTCCAAAGTACCTTCACACAATACGGCAGAATCGCAATTACACGAAAGTGCGGCACCTGTCTTCCGGCCCAAAATCTTCATCAAGTCGGGCTACGAACACATCGGAATCGTAACGGACGATATCCTGTACATCAAGTCGGATGCTGACTACACAGAAATTTTCTTGCCCCAAAAGAAGCACCTGTCGTCCGAGCCGCTCAGGAATTGGCTGGAGGTACTGGACGGTCGCCAGTTTGTAAGGGTTCACAAATCCTACATCGTCAATACTACAAAGATCGTCAAGGTATCAGGCAATCAAATTTACCTGGACGATGAGGCGATTGTACCGATCGGGAGATCGTACAAAGAGGATTTTGCGGAAAAATTTCTTGGCTGAGTCGTC
Source organism: Persicitalea jodogahamensis (assembly GCF_014651615.1). Taxonomy (GTDB): domain Bacteria; phylum Bacteroidota; class Bacteroidia; order Cytophagales; family Spirosomataceae; genus Persicitalea; species Persicitalea jodogahamensis. The sequence continues at coordinate 1,042,339 of NZ_BMXF01000002.1, forward strand.
ATGATAGCACCGGAATGTCCGGTTGATACTTAGTAGGGGATTGGAAAGTACGGGGTAAATCAAATAGATTTATTCAGGAATAATTTTGCACCTTTGGCAGATCATGGTAAAATTATCAGCCTTTGACATAGAACAGGACTCGACCCTTTGGACTTCATTTCGAAGCGGGAACCAACAGGCTTTGGCGGACTTGTTCCTGGCTCAATACGACAAACTGTATCGCTATGGTTTTCGGCTGTATTCCGATGAGGACGTCATTAAGGACTGCATCCAGGAGCTGTTCCTGAAACTGTGGCATAAGCGCCAGTCGTTGGGTGAGGTTCGCGAGGTGACACCTTACCTTTGTCAGGCGCTACGCCGGACGATCGTGGATTCCCTCCGGGAAAAATCCGGACGTTTCAGGCTATGGACACCCGGCGACGAAGAACGGCTGGAAGTCACTTTCTCCCACGAGGATTTCCTTATCTCGCAACAAATTGACGACGAGCAGCGACGCCGCCTGACCGCCGCCCTGAACCAGCTTACCAAACGGCAGCGCGAGGCAGTTCACCTGCGGTACTTCGAGAATTTCGAGCCGGGCGAGATCGCCCGAATTATGAATCTTTCGGATCAGTCCGTGTACAACCTGCTATATCGCTCAGTACAGGCACTGCGCGATAATTTCTTTCTTCTCCTGCTGATCGGTGCGAACAATTAATTAAAAAACTACCCCTGTCAAACTGATCATTCGGGCACCTACTTTCTATTCTTTCAATATTTTTTATAAAATTTTGGGTAGATCGTTTCATTTATTCCGTGGTATGGGCAAAACAGCGAAAATGAGCGCTGTCGCAACCTATGCCCTACAATCACTATCATGTTTCTGAATTTGTCCTGGATGATTCCTTTCAGGCCTATGTTCTGTGTACTGACCCTGAGGCGGTAGCTTTCTGGACCAATTGGCTGGCCCGGCATCCTCACAAGGAAAATGAGATTCAGGAAGCCACCGAACTGGTCAGGCTACTCGCCGGACCAAAGCGCACCCAGCCCCTTCCCGACAAAGAAGCCGAGCTTCGGCGGCTTATAGAGCAGCTGCCCGTCAACAATTCTTCCTATGAGCCCAGCCCGGTTCGCTACCCGATCTTCGCCGGATGGCAAAGAGGTACTTTTGCCGTGGCTGCCATGCTGGCGGTGCTATTTTTAGCGGGTGGCGGTTGGTTTCTAACTCAGCAGTTGAGTCACCCCGGCCAGACCGTCCTCAAAACTGATTTCGGTCAAAAGCGAAACTTCTTTCTGCCCGACGGTTCAGAAGTCACTCTGAATGCCAACTCTACCTTGCGCTACCAACCTGATTGGCCCGAAGGGGAAATCCGGCAGGTTTGGCTCGAAGGAGAAGCCTTTTTCCACGTCGCCAAACGTCAGGTAGCTGGGAAGCCAATCAAATTTACCGTCCGGGCCGGAGAACTGGCCATCGAAGTTCTGGGCACGCAGTTCAATGTCCTCAATCGGGCCGAACGCACCCAGGTTGTGCTGGAAGAGGGTAAAGTCCGTCTCCGGTCTACCGAAAACAGCCAGCTTCTGCTCGACATGACTCCCGGCGAGGCGGTCGTTTATTCACAGCGCAACGGCCTTGTCAGCCGGCAGCAGACCGACACCCAACTTCATGATGCCTGGCGGGATAACCGGCTGGTGTTTGACAACACCCCACTCGCTGAGGTGGCCGAGATTATTGAGCACACTTACGGAAAGACGGTCACTTTTGGCGACGCCAACCTGATGAGCCGCCGCCTTACCGGAACCATACCCAGCGACGACCTGACCCGACTGACGAAAGCGCTGTCCCGAGCTTTTGATTTACAAATCACCGAACGTGGCGATGAACTTCTGATCGAAGCCCACTGACTTTTCCTGAATTTCACCAGATTTCAATCCTTATGAACCGAAACATTACTTTACTACTAAGCGGCTTCTGGTTGTTGACTACGCAGATCGTGTGCGGTCAGACCCTGGCGCATAGTATGTTGCTGAGCTACCAAAGTCCTCCCCAGCTACAAGCTGAAACAGCTGACAAGGGAGCCCCCGCCCAATCGCTCAAAAAGATACTGAGCGAACTGGAAGCCCACTACCGGATCAACATACTGGCCGACGCCCGCTTGCTGGATGGGAAAACCGGTACTTTCCGTCCGGTAAAAAAGGTCGAAGACGCTCTTAAAGCAGTTCTGAAGCCTTATGGGCTCTTATTCGAAAAGATAGACCGCAGTACCTATGTCGTCGTGTCGAAGGGGGAAAGCACGGGTCAGTCAGACACAGGCATCCTGAATGATGTGCACCAGGAAAGTGCCGCTTCTTCCTCCGCCAATATTGCTATAAAAACGTCCGGAGGCGTCAGTTTGCTTGCCAATCGCAGGCCCGTCCAGGTAGTGGACCGTACTGTCACGGGGCGGGTTACGGACGAGAAAGGGGAGAGCCTGCCCGGCGTAAACGTGATCATCAAAGGGACCAGCCGGGGTACGACCACCAATACCGAAGGAGCCTATTCTCTGGAAATCCCGGATGTCAATGGCGAAGCGCAGGTGCTGGTATTCAGCTTTGTCGGGTTTGTCTCGCAGGAGGTCACCGTAGGAAATCGCAACACGGTGGATGTAGTGTTGGGAGAAGATCTCAAGAGTCTGGAAGAGGTGGTAGTGGTGGGCTACAATACCACCACCCGAAAAAACATCCTGGGGTCGGTGGGTTCGGTGAAAGCGGATCAGATCGAGCAAACTACCCCCGTCAACGCATTCGATGCGGTGCAGGGCCGACTGGCCGGCGTGCAGATTTCGTCCAACGGCGGCCCCGGTGCGGGAGCTGAAATCCGGATCCGGGGTACTTCCACCTTCTCGGGTGGCGTCAATCCGCTTTATATCGTGGATGGGCAGCAATTGGACGACATCAATAATTTAAATCCGGCAGATATTGCTTCCATCGAAGTGCTTAAAGATGGTGCTTCGGCGGCCATTTACGGATCAAAGTCGGCCAATGGCGTGGTAATTATCACTACCAAGTCCGGCAAGCCCGGTGAGTTGAAGCTGGATGTCGATTATACAAGAGTCTATGGCACACTGGCGAGTTCAATCCCTACGGCCAACACCCGGCAGCGGTTTTTCTACGAAAATGTCCGGGGCGGGAATGCTCCTGACCAGCGCAATGCCGATTCATTGAGCCTGGTGTATCAGAACTCGCATGATTTACAGGATCTTCTCACGCAAACCGGTATTCGCGACCAGGTGAATGTGTCGCTGAGCGGCGGAAGCCCCAAGACGCGTTTTTACTGGAACAATGGCTATATGAACGAAGGAGGGGTAGTCCTGAATAGCAAGTACACTCGTCTTAATTCAAGATATAAGCTGAATATTGAGCTCAATAAGCGAGTGAATGCAGGCACCACCCTCAACCTGTCCTACGAGTTGACCAAGGGCCTGAACGAAAACACGGTATTCCAGCAGATCGCTGAGCGGATTCCCTACTTCCCGATCTTCGAGCCTAACGGAACCTATACGCCCGAAATCGCCGGAAGGCAGAATCCCATTGCAGAGGCGCTGTTTACCCGCAGGGACGAGCGAAATTTCCGCGCCCAGGCATTTAATTTTATAGAATTGGAAATCCTGCCCTCCCTGACATTCAAAACTACTCTGGGGGTGAATTTCCGGTTGAGGAAGGACAATGATTTCGATCCTTCCATAGTGCAGACGGTCGGTCGTCCGGCTACGGGGAGTGAATTTCAGGCCCTGAGCTACGACATCCTGCAGGAGAACTATTTCAATTTCAGAAAGAAACTGGGCAACCACACGATCAGCGCATTGGCGGGTATGTCCACCCAAAGGTGGAACGACGAAATTTCCAATCTGAGGGCCATCTCCTTCCTTTCGGATAATATTGAAACCTTCAACAACGTAGCGGAGCTGAACCTGGGGCAGACCAACACCGATAAGTACCGGCATTCCTTACTGGGTGTGTTCGGCGACCTTTCTTACGATTACAAAGGCAAGTACCTGCTAAAAGGAACGCTGCGCAGAGACGGGTCTTCACGATTTGGTGCTGACAAGCGGTACGGTTTGTTTCCTTCTTTTTCGGCGGGTTGGCGCATTAGTGACGAAGCTTTCCTTAAAAGCGGTTCACTCATCGACAATCTGTTGCTCAGAGCGAGCTATGCAACCACCGGAAATGAACGAATCGGGAACTACGAATCATTGCTGCTCTACCGCCCCGGTTTTTATTACGACGGTACGAATGGCGTGGCTACTTTCCAACTTTCCAATCCTGATCTGGGCTGGGAAAGTACCGTTTCGAGCAACCTCGGGCTCGATCTTTCCCTCTTCAAGACCCGCCTGAACTTCAATGTCGATTTCTGGAAAAAAGTCACGCGGGATTTATTGTACGACGTTCCGTTGCCCGAGGAGTCGGGCTTTACGGAAGCCCGGCAGAATATTGGCTCGGTCGAAAACAAAGGGGTCGATCTTAACCTGGGAGGCATTGTCCTGAGAAAAGGGAGCTTTGAGTGGTACAGCAGCTTCAACGTTTCATTCATCCAAAACAAAGTACTGGAACTGGCCGACGAGGATGGTTTCCAAAGCGGAAATTTCTTCATCAAAGAGGGTGAATCTCTGGGGAATATATATGGGTATAAAAACCTTGGCATCTTTCCCACGACGGAACACAACGCTTTCGCTGACGACGGTACGCAGCTTACCCCCGTGTTCGACGACGCCGGAAAACTCAACGGCTACACCCTGGGGGGAAGTGCCTACACCGGAAGCATCAACCAGTTGAAGGTGGGAAGTACCACCCTGGGCGGTGGTGATATTTACTGGCAGGACCTGGACAATAACTTCGTGATCAACGGTTTCGATCGTCAGGTTATAGGCAACGGTCTTCCCAAAATATTCGGGGGCTTTTCCAACGAGTTCAAATACAAATCATTCACCCTTTCTGCCCTGATCGACTACCAGTTTGGCAACGACATTTTCAGAAACTACGATCAGCAGCGTAACGACCTGAACTCTGCCAACGAAACCCCCGGCCCCGAGCGCATTGAAGGCGCGTGGCTGCAGAGCGGCGACATCGCCGAGTACGCCAGCCTTGACCGCAACCGGACCCAAAACAGGCTAGGCCCCAACTCCCAGTATGTCAGCAAAGGGGAGTACATCCGCTGGCGAAACGTCCGCCTGAATTACAGACTACCCGTCCGGTTTGCCAAGAAAACCGGTTTCATCGACAATGCCTCGGTATTTTTCTCGGTCAACAACATCGTCACGTTCACCAACTACCCCGGGTTCAACCCGGAGTTGGGCTCACGGGGCAATGCCCTGCAGATCGGGCAGGACAACCTGAGGTACCCTAACAAAAGAGACTTTATCGTCGGTATAAAAATCGGCCTTTAATTTTTATGAAACAGATACCGAAGCTCATGAAGCCCGCTAAATACATACTTGCCACTTTTCTAAGCCTTTCCCTTCTGGGGCTGGTCAGTTCCTGCGATAGTGTCCTGGACGAACAGCCTTACAGCCAGCTCTCCGATGCGCAGTTCTGGAAAACCAATGCGGATGCAGAAAGCGGCGTGTCGGCCATTTACGACGCCATGCAGAAGACCTACAATTCCAAGTACTATGCCTGGGGTGAGTTTCGGGCCGATAATTTTGTGGCCTCCGCCACTCCCTCGGCCGATGGGCTGGAACTGCTGACCAACAGCCTTTCGGCGGCAAATTCCGGGACGTTGCGCTGGAATAATTTCTACCTCATTATCGCCCGGGCCAATATCGCCATCGAAAAAATACCTCAGATTCCGGGCTACAATAAGCAACTGCTGGCCGAAGCGCACGCCATTCGCGCCTATGCTTACTTTCATGCGATACGGGTTTGGGGCGACGTGCCTTTGTTTACCGAGGCCATCACGGGTCTGGATCAGGAAATCCTGAAGCCCAAAACCAAAGCCTCCGAGATTCTGAACAACGTAATTCTGCCGGATATCGAGAAAGCGGAACAACTGATGGTTCAGACCGTCAATCCCTTTCGCTTTTCAAAAGCCAGTCTGTATGCGTTTCAGGGAGAAGTATTCATGTACCTGAAAGACTTCACAAAAGCCAAGGCAGCCCTGACCCGGCTGGTGGGCCTGAATGCGTTCAGCCTCGCCACCACCCGCGATGTCTGGGCCAAAATGTTCCTCAACGATCCCGGGCAGGGCGGCAAATTTATGACAGGCCCCGAACTTATTTTTTCTATAAAGTACAGCGTCACAGAGGACTCCGACCGATCGGGGATTTACAGCGTGTTTTTTGCCGGACTGCCTACCTATTATATTTCCCCCGCCCTGGAAACCAGATGGCTCGCCGAATTTCCGGTGGACTCGCTCGGCTGGGTCACCAGGTACCCCACCTTCGTGCCAAAAACAAAGGGACCCGATGGCAAGCCCATCTACGGCGACTGGCGGTACTTGGAAAGCCGGGAAGCCGGCCGGGAAATCGGTTTGGCGCGATTGGCCAAATACACCAAGACCAATATCTCGCCTTCGTTTGACGACAGCAATATTCACGTGTTCCGCTATGCCAATTCTCTGCTCCTGCTGGGGGAAGCTGAGAACCAACTGGGGAATTCTGCGAAAGCCATCGAGTATGTCAACCAGGTTCGGACTGCCCGGCAACTACCACTCGCAAAAGCGACGGACTACACTACCAAAGCGGCCGTTGAAAACCTGATCCTGAACGAGCGGCAACTGGAATTGATCGGGGAGGGAGTACGCTGGTGGGACTTGCGCCGCACCGGAAAAGCCGTAGAGGTGATGGGGCCGATCAATGGCCAGACGGAGGCAAAGCTGCTCTTCCCGATTTTTGACAAACATCTGATCGACAACCCCCTGCTCACCCAAACCACAGGCTACTGATTCGTGTAAATAATAAAATTGGAAAATCATGAAAGTAAAAAGCTTACTAAAAATTCTAACCTGCTCTGGGTTAGTACTTCTGATGACAGGCTGCGACCTGGAAGTTCAGAAACCGTATGATTTTCAGCCCGAGGTTTTTCCGTTGGCTACGTTCGAAAATCAAACGGTCTGGGATTGGCTGCAGACCCAGAAAAGCCCCGGAGGACTGGCCGCGGTCGATCAGTACAAGTTTGACTTCCTGATCGAAGCCATCGAGCTTACCGGCTTGAAAGAAGAGTTCAACCGAAAAGGGGACAAACGAACTTTTTTGCTCCTGAACAACAATGCGTTCGATGACGCCAACGAAATCCTTCAGACACTTACCGGCTCTACCAAGAAAACCTTGAAAGATGCCGATGTTGGGCGGTTGAAGAACGTACTGCTGTACCATATTGTCGAGGAGTACATCTTGCAAATACCAACCCTGGAAGTCATCAATCAGGAGTACATGTTCCAGACTTTGATTTCCGGAGAGGACGGAAAAATAGTGCTACAGCGGAATGACCGGTACTCCATTTCGGTAAATAACACGACCAGCCTGAGCACTACAGTCCGCAGCGCCAACGTGAGGTCGCACAATTTCCGGTTCAATAATGGCATAGGACACATCCTGAACGACTATGTGAGAAACAGACCCTTTTGAGTTTCCTGGGTATGAAATATGTATTCTCCATAGTGCTCGTCGTGTCTTTTGTGGGGGCGGGGACGTTCAATTCTTCCGTAGCCCAGGGAGTTCAGCGGCCCATGATCTGGGTAAAGGCGTCTGACAGGAAAGCAATTCTGGATAAAATAGAAAGCCAAGCATGGGCTGCTGATTACTACCAAGCTTTCAAAAAACGGGTAGAAAGCGATCTGCTTCTCCATCAACAAGACGCCGGGAAGTACCTCGACAAGATGCCGCTGGACTGGACCCGGACAACGGGCACAATTCCACCAATACTACCAATCACCGGATTCAACGGTGAGGTGGCAACGGGTCGCCTGAATGTACTTCATTATATGATGACGGGCGTCGATTGTGCGGTTTTGTATTTCCTCACCGACGACGAAGCGTACGCCCAACTCAGCCTGGATGTACTCCATACCCTTATCGAGGGGCTGGTCCAGATAAAGCCCAATCCCAATGGGCACAACGGCGGCGGCTACCTCTACCCGGAGGATCATTTGCGGGAAGCACGCGAAATCGGAGCTGCCGTTCCCATCATTTATGACTTTGTGTACCCTTTCATCCAGAAAGGAGGGATGCCCTACGATATCGCTCAGAAAAAAAAGGTAGCTTTCTCGCACCCCCACGCTGACAACGTCTTCAAAACGTATATCCAACTGGCCTTGGAACAGGGGGGGACAAATAACAATTGGCCCGTACTGGAATCGTCGAGTCTGGTGGGAAACACCCTTGCGCTCAGCGATGACCATGAACGCGATAGTTTCCTGGAATACTACCTCACCAAAAATACGCCTCATCAGGATGCATTGGAAAAAGTGGCCGGCCACTACCTCGATTATCGGGGCTTCTGGCCCGAAAGCCTGGGGTATTCCGGTGCGGTCGCCTCGCTTTCTACCTACCTGATGACCTTGCTGACCAAGAACGACCCTACCCTCAACCTGGGCAACAAGTACCCCCAAATCCCTTTCGCGCTTACCACACCCTATTATCTGACGTATCCAAACGGTGATGAAACCGTGCTTTTCGGCGACGGCCACCGCCATTTCGAGTCGGATTACGATTCATTCGAGACAGCTTACCATTTGGGTCAGCTCAGCCAAAACCAAAAGATGATGACTGAGTTTGGCAATCTGCTCAATAGTGCGATTCACCACAAAACATACGACAGAGGTCGGCTTGGGAAAAGAAACTATGGAGCCGAAGTGTACCGGGAACCGCTGCATTTGCTGTGGCACGCACCGGTTATCGCGGGCCAAGTGAAAAACTACCCTTTGCCCGTTACGGACGAACTACCCTTTGCGGGTATCACATTGCAGAGGAATTTGTCTCCGACGGGCCGTTCAGAGGATGCTTTGATGGGGTTTGTGGGCGGTGGAGCCCACGTGCACGGTCATGGCTCGGGCATGACTATGGAACTATACGGCCAAGGCTACGTGCTGGGCCCCAAAGCGGGCCGTGGTACTTACACCACGGATTTGCACGAGAATTACTATCGCCTGTTTGCCAGCCACAATACCGTCGTTGTCAATGGAGCCTCCGAAACCGACGGGGGCTGGGTCAACCTCGGCATAAACCGGGTCGAGCGGATAGCCGCTGAGCCAGAGGTCAGGAAAAAGCCGGTATCAGAAAACTATTCTTTCAGCACCAGCCAATTCAGGGATGATAAAGGAGAGAAAGCCGAAGCTGCGCAGGAACGCACCCTGGGAATTGTCAGAACTTCTCCCACTACGGGCTATTACGTGGATATTTTCAGGTCAAAATCAGACCTCCCCGATGAGTACCACGACTACATCTACCGAAATCTGGCCGACAAGCTTATCCTGGAACACAGCGGCAGGACAGTTGACTTCCAAAAAGACTCGGTGCGGTTTAGGGCCCCGGCGGCAAAAGAGTGGGTACGGAATCGGACGTTCAGGCATCCGGGGTGGCACTTTTTCAAGCAGGTGGAAACGGCCCGCCTGCGGGATGGCGGGGAGGTTACGGCATTGTTTTCGGCTAATCGACTGGGTGAAAAGCCAGTAAAAATGAAGTTGTTCATCAATAACCCCAAAGATCGGGAGTACACCAGAGCTGTATCACCGCTGTCCAGGGAAGTCGCGAAACCTTATGGGGAGCGGGATAACCCTACGCTGGTAATACGGCAGAAGGGAGGAGCATGGCAGCAACCGTTTGCGGTAGTGTATGAACCTTACTCTGCTGACAAGGGGAGTGTAGAGTCGGTGGAGAGTATCAGGCAAAACAACGTTTTGAAAGCTTTGAAAATAACCTCAAATGTCTCGGGGAACACGGTTGTTCAATACGTTATAGTGGCAGATAAACCTGACGCTTCCTTCGAGGACGAGCCTTCGGGCATCAGCTTCACGGGCAGGTATGGTGTAGTTACCCTTACGGGTGATCATGAATTACAATCCGTTTATGTGGGGGAGGGATCCGGGTTTCGCTTTAAAAAAGCCCGTATTCAATCGGACAACCAAAAAGCTTTTTCGGCTTTTGTAGATTTTACCGGCATAAGCCCCAAAGTATCCGGTCCTGAAAACTTGCTGGTGACTTCTCCCTGATTAAATGGCGTCTGCGGTCGAAACGCGCAGACGCCTGCCAGCGTAATTTCCCGAGTGTGTTTTAGCGTTTGGAAGACATCATGGCCTTCTTCTAGTGCTGTGCGATCGCTTTCTCAAAGCTCTTTTTCATATGCTTTTCACTCATATTTCAGCCAGGCGGTCGCCGTACAATCCTCACTCGCCGCAAACCGAATCCACCGCGCTTCGAATTCTTTTGGAAATGAGTACGAAAAGGTTTCACCGGGCTTTACCGTCACTTCTTTGTACGTCATCCATGGCCCGTGACCGATGGGATTGACCTGGATCTGAAAGGTAACTGGCTGCGAAGATTTGTGTGTCAACTGCAGACTTTTTTGATCATAAAAACCAATCAGATAAGGGTCGGAAGGGATGTCGGCTTTTGCCTGGGAATCGTTCCAGGGTCCACCATGCCCGACGGGTTTGCCGAGTTTCCAGAGGTCGTCGATTGCCCCGACCCATACTTTGGCTTGTCCATCTGCCGAGGTGACGATGTGTTGGCCTGCATTGGTATTTTTATTCAAACCAGTCATCACCAGAAGCCCCCGGTAGGAAGCGTAGTCGTGGATACTCAGCGAGTGTGAAGCAACGGGCCGGATTTTAGCAAACCCGTCGGCGTTCTCGGCAGGTAGTTCGTAGAAAGTACCGTGGGCGTTTAGTAAGTCGCGCTCGGTGGCCACCTCGCGGGCGATTCGCAGATTACCCGCGTTGATTTCTTTGGTGAATTTGTCATCACCAAGCGGCAGCCGCCAGCGACGACCGCTGTCATCCACAATCAATACGGAAGAGGCTTCCACATGGACTACATCTTTGGGAATAGCGAATTTTTCACGGATAAACTTCGCCGTTCCGGGGTCGTCTTTCTTGACCAGGTTCAGTTGGCTGTCCAGTTCGTAGTAGCCGCTTTCGATGTACTTGCCGTTTGAAAATGCCCCTGCCAGCAACCCGAGGGCGCGGCGGTCATCACCCAGGCCATACATGTGTCCGCCCAAGTACCCGGAAGTGCCGACGCCGGTCAAACCAGTAAACATCTTATCCTGATTTTTGACAAAACGGGATGCATCGTGGTAGTTGAAGTTAACAGTGGCTTTGGTCGCGCTATTGCTTTTTACGCGCACCCATTCGCCTTGATCATTGCCTTCAAAAACAACTGCCTGCGACTGACCTGGCTCTACTTTTACCGAACGCAGCGATTGCCAATCGCCGTTTCCTGACTTATCCACCTCAAATGCGAAGGTCGCCGATTGGGTGCCTTCGTTTTTCACCCAGGCCATGCGGTTGTCCCAACCAGCAAACAGGAAGGGGTCGGAAGGGGTGTTGGCTTCCACATTTTCAGATAGCCACACTGCCCCCTGTGCGGTACTGGGGCCCAACTCGTCGGGTTGGCTCAGGGAGGTAAACCACAGGTTGGAATTCGACTGACCCGGTCCACCGATATCACCCTTGATTTTTCGGGTGTTCAAAAACTCCTTTTGCGCCGAATCGTCGCAGCCGAACACCAGACGGTCGTTCCAGCGGGCATAGTCGCCAATAACTTTCAGATACGCCGAGCGGGGGCGGATACCCGCCGTGTTTTTTCCGGTAAAAGTTTGGGGGAATTTCCAGAACATTCCGTGCATGGTCATCAGGTAATCGGGCTTGCCCTCGGTACCCACATCACGGATGCGGGGCCATTCCGTGTTCCAGCCGTGGGCGCCGTCGTAACTATGGCTGGCTTTGGGCAGGCGAAAGAAACTCCATCCCTGTTCAGCATCGCGCACTCCCAGAAGTACCGACTTGTGATCCCAGCCCGTGGCCCAGATCGGGTCGGTAGCGGGATTGGCATTGCCGTAGATACCCCCCGGACCAGTCACTTCTACAAACTGATTACGGCGGACAACCTTCCATTCCTTGCCGTCCCACTCTGCCAAAGCCCCTGACTCAATGTCGAACTGCTTTAAAGCCTTCTGCGATGCTTCACCGTTGTTGGAGTACACGGCCACACCTTGCCCGGAATAGTACCCCTTTCCGTGGGCTCCGGGCAGGAGGGGGCCAAATTGCGCCATGTCGTTTTCTCTCCGCAACACGTTGCCGTCTGTATAAAGTAGCTTCGTTTTCAGGGTTTTGACATCCACTTCGTAAAAACCCTCCTCCATCGTGGCCAGCAGAATTTTGTTTGCCGGGTCGGTCAGGTGACGGGCCAGCCCGGTATAACGTCCCGGTGCCTCTTTGTACGAAACCGTCCTGACGTTGCGGTCTTTGTCGATGGCGTGCGGGCCGATAAAAAGCTGATTGCTCTCGCGGTGAATCATCCGGTCAGCGGGAGTACCGCCCGTACTTTCGGGGCGGATAATTTGTTTCAGATCATCCGTGATCTCGTACAGCTTGTCCGAAGACCCGTATGGAAAATGCGGGCCGTAGGTAACTACCCACAGGCTTCCTGCCCAGGGTACCACGGCTCCGGTGCCACATTCGCCTTCGTTGTTGTAGTAGGCCAGGTGCGGGTAAATGCCGCTAATTGAGGTCTTGTCCGATACAAGTTCATTCTTGGATGTACGGCAAGCTGTGAAAAAAATAAGGAATAAAAGCAATGCACACTTTTGCATAAGAGGCGGATTTAGAAAATAAAGGTTTTTAGTAAACAGACCACGTCGGGGCGGTCGAACTCTGGTGAATGATCGTCTCGCTTTCGCCTGGTCAGGCGAAATGATTTGGCTAACATGCCTGACGCAGTTACTCTATCCCCGGCCGTCGTCGATAACGGCGACGGCCGGGGATGGATTCAATTTATAAGACCAACAAATGGTGGATTTGGTCGAAGACACACATTACACTAAGATTGGCCTTATTTCCAGCAGCATTTGATTGTTTTTATGCCGTTGTGGGAAGTAGGTTCGGATCAATAGTTAGGATTTTGTGCCAATCCACTCGTAAGTACTTCGGGCGTGGGAATGGGCCACAAGTACTGGCGAGAGGGATCGAATTTCCGGACCGTGATCTGTTTGATGAGTCCAGCCCGATACATTGGACCAAAATCAGAAACACCGTCTTCGTCGACGGGGGGAACCTGGGGGAAAAACCATAGCCCGGGCTTCACTACTTTTTCGCGGAGCTCGTTGGGATCGAGCATACCATACACGGGTAGGTTAAGTACCTTTTCGGCCAGTTTCCAGCGGATGATGTCCATGTACCGGATGCCTTCCATGGCAAACTCCATCCGACGTTCAATTCGGACAATCTTACGGAGCTCGCTTTGGCTTTGCGTAGTGACAGCCGGATAAGCCGCGGTATTGGAAGGCTTTACTTTGTACGCGCGAGCCCACACCGCATTGATGGCATCCAGCACGGATTGATCAATATCGTTTAATTCAATTTTCGCTTCTGCGTACATAAGTACCACATCGGCGTAGCGGATGATGATTTTTTCCTGCTCGATCTGCCAGTTATTCTGCCGCCAATCTTCGGCCACGCCTTTTTTCCAGAGCATTCCGTTGAACGAGGCAAACTGGGCGTTGGCGCGAGTGTCGTTATTCATTACGAACGCGTTGGTGTTGAGGTTCAATACCCGTAGAGAATCCGGATGTGGCTGGTAAACGAAACCAAGATGAGGCGTACCGAATTCTACAATGGTGGCCGTGCAACGGGGATCGCGGTTTTCGAAAGGTTGGTGCGGATTGAACAAAGGCGATTCGTCCACAGGCAGCCCATCCGTGCAAAGAAAGGAGCAAAAGAGTTCCCAGGAAGGGTAGATGGCCCCCCAGCCGCCGCCCAGGCGAGGTACGTAGTTTTGTCGGCCTCCTAAGGTTACGTTGAGGGCTAGGGAGCGAGGTAGGCTGAAAATCGTTTCGGGCGAATTTTTGGTTTTTGTCAAAAACAGATCTCCGAAATCAGAATGCAGCTGGTATTTACCCAAATCCATACAGGCTTTGGCAGCTTGAGCGGCCGTGGCCCAGTCGCCCATATGCAGCGCAATGCGGGCCTTCATCGCCAGCGCGGCACCAGCCGTAGCGCGCTTGACCTGGGAAGAACTAGAGCTGGTGGGTAGTTGGGCCGCGGCAAAATCAAAATCCTCATAGATCTTCTGAAGTACCATTTGCGGGTCGGCTTGCTTCAAGGCCAGCGCCTCCTCTATGTCCAGTGGCTCGTCGGTATAGACAATGTTGCCGAAGTGCGAAAGTAGCCGGGAATACTGGCATGCTCGCAGGTACCGGGCCTCGGCCCGGTAGCGATCTATTTGGGCTTGTGTAAGCGAGCCAGAAGCTCTGTCTACGCTGCTGATGACAAGGTTCACTCTCGAGATTGCCTTGTACGTATTGAGCCACCAGGTGCGGATAAAACCAGCTTGACCGGTCAGCGTAGCGTTGGTGATCTCTGTTAGGTTGTCCCGGTAGTTCTGGTCATCAGTCCAGGCGTCGTCGTCGGTCATCCAGAAGGCATCTTTGTAAATACCGTTCAGGGACATCTCGATTTCATCAGCGTTGGAGTTCCAGGTTTCACTGGAACCCTGTGAAAGCGGATTCAGGTCCAGCGAGTCGCAGGAGCCCAGGGCGAGGAGGAGCGTACAAAATAAAAGTATATTGCTTTTCATGATTAATCGGATTAAAATTGAACAGAAACCCCAAAAACGATGGAAGTGGTGATCGGGTAGGAGAAAGAACTCATTTCTGGGTCCCAGCCTTTTGGGAAATTGTGGATAGAAAATACATCGGTTGCGGTGCCGTACAGGCGGAGGTTCTGGATACCTATCCGCTTGGTAAGTGCATTGGGTATTCTGTAACTCAAACTGATGTTTTTCATTCGTAAGTAGGCTCCGTTGATAAGCCAGAAGTCGGACATGGTGTAGTTGTTACCGGACAGCGTATTGGTATACCGGGGGTAGATGGCGTTGCGGTTCTGCTCCTCGGTATTGTAAGAACTCCACGAGTTGCCGTCGAGGATCGCCGGGAAGTTTCCCCAGTTTTCCTGCAAAGGCCTTACGATATGCGAGCCTAAGCGCGAGTTTTGTTTACCCACCCCTTGAAGTACCACCCCCAGGCTCCAGTTCTTGTAGCTCAGGTTAAAATTGGCTCCGTACATGAGCCGGGGTAGAGATCCGCCCAGCAGGACGCGATCGTATTCGGGCGAGATGCGCCCGTCGGGTGTCCCTTCGGGGCCACTTATATCCCGGTACTTCACGTCGCCCGGCTTCACATTGGCGTTGAGTTTGGGCGAGTTGTCCACTTCGTCCTGGGTTTGGTAAAGCCCATCAGAGACGTATCCAAACCATTCGTTGAATTCGCTACCTTGAATCTTGATTTGATCACCCAGGAATTCCGTTCCGCCCAAGTCGCCCATTTTCGAACGGAAATCGGATAGGTTGAAGGAGGCCGAATAGCTGAAGTCACCCTTGCGTTCGTTCCAGCTAATCTGTCCTTCCCACCCATTGGTGTGCATCTTTCCGGTGTTTTGGTTAGGATTGTCAAATCCCAGGAACATAGGAATCTGGAGCTGCAGAAGCATATCCCGGGTTGTTTTCTTGTAGTAATCGCCTGTCACTTTCAGGCGATCCTGAAAAAAGTTGGCATCAAAACCAATGTCGAACGACTCAGTCGTTTCCCAGGATATATCCCGGATGGCGTACTGCCACTGGGCGGCTGATTGGGCAGATATAATATCATTCCCCCGGTAGAACAAAGAGTTGTTCTCGAACTGCAGAATGGAATGATAGGGGTAGTTACCGATCCGTTCGTTACCCAGAGAACCCCAGGAGGCACGTAGTTTAAGGTAAGAGAGCCACTTGGAAACGCTGCCCTTCATGAACGACTCTTCGGAGACAGCCCAGCCCGCCGAAAAGGATGGGAAGGCCCCCCAGCGGTATCCCGGAGCAAAGCGGGAAGAGGCGTCGTACCGGATGTTGGCCTGGAATAGGTACTTACTGTTGTAGTTGTACATCACCCGCCCAAACCAGGAGCGGTAGGCATTCTCCGAGGCTCCTCCGCTGTTGTTACGAAATTCCAGGGGGCCGATGTCCAGGTATGGGTACGAGCTCAGCAGGTACTGATCCCGGGAAGCCCCAAGCCTCTCGTTGAAGGCGTAGTAGTATTCGTAACCAGCCAGGAGGCTAAATCCATTCTTGCCAAACTGTTTGTCATAGTTGGCCAGGAATTGGGTAGTATATCGGTAGTTGTCGTTGCGATCCTCGTCCAGGTTGGTTTGGTTATATCCGTTCAGAAATCCCAACTGGCGATCCGGATCGTTCGAGGCCGAGTAGGGTACTTTGGTTCTGAAATTTTTCACCTTATCGAAGTTGAAAAAAGGAGAAAGTATTCCCGAGAATTTCAAGCCAGCAATTGGGGTGAAATTAATGCCTATTTTTCCCCCTACCTGGTTGTACCAGGCGTGATTAAATCCGCCGTAATGCAACATACCGTAGATATTATCTCCGTCTTTACCGGAAGCTAACCGGCCATCGGCCCACGTTGCAGCATAAATGGGCGGAGTGATTCCGACCCGGTAAAGGGGATCGACAGTAGGTTGTTTGACCACCGAGCGCCGGAAGTTCAGGTCGACAGATGCCGACAGAAATTTATTGATGGTGATATCGTTGTTGATCCGGGCGGTCACTCGCTGGTAGTCCCGGTCGGCATAGAGTGCTTCGGTCTTATCGTACCCCAGCGAAACACGGGTACTGATGGCCTTTCCTGCTGCAGAAATGCTCAAAATGTGGCTGTTTCTGGGAGCAGAATTTCGCAAAATCAGCGATCGCCAGTCGGTATTGGGGTATAAGTCTGGGTCCTCGGCGTGCAACCGGGAGTAGTTATCTACGACGTCTTTGGAATACGTAGGGTACTCATTGGCGTTATTATTGTTATCGTTCCAGCGCAACTCGTTGGAAAGCTGCATGTAGCGCACTACATCGACATAGTCAGGAAGTACCGTGGGTTTTTCTAAACCATACTCCGCTGTGTACTCCAGGTTCAGTTGTCCGTTCTTGGCTCGCTTGGTCGTAACAAGAATGACGCCGGCTGCCGCCCGTGAGCCATAAATTGAAGCCGAGGCGGCGTCTTTAAGGACTGAGATGCTCTCGACGTCGTTGGGGTTTATGGAATTGATGTCGTCAATCGGGACACCATCCAGGATAATGAGGGGATTGGCACCCGCGTCAGTGATCGTGGTAATGCCCCGCACCCGGATCTGAGCAGTCGCGCCCGGTGCGTTACTGCTGCGCGTCACCATCACACCGGGCATAGAGCCCTGAAGGGCCTGTGAAATCTGGGTCGTTTTGCGGTTGGTGATAGCTTCGCCCTGTACCATCGAAACTGCCCCCGTGAGATCCTTCTTTTGCACGGTACCGTAGCCAACCACCACTAACTCTTCCAGGGCTTTAGTGTCAGCTTCGAGGGAAATATCTATCGTGGTTTGGTTTCCTACCGCTATTTCTCGGGATAGGTACCCCACATAGGAGAAAATCAGGGTGGCGGGGCCATCGGGTAGATTAATGGTATATTCACCGTCTACATTTGTCGTGGTACCGCGCTGGGTACTTTTCACGACTATGCTCACGCCGGGTAATCCGGCGCCCTTTTCGTCTGTAACAGTTCCGGTGATTCGGCGGTCGGGCGGAACGACCGGAATCAGCAACAGAGGCTTAGAAATTTCGTAAGAAACCGCCAATTTACTCAGGACGATTTCCTTACCGATTACTTTGTACTTCAGTTTCAGCGGTGTCAGCAATTTTTCCAGTACCTCACCTAAGGGTTCATTTTGGGCCGACAGCGTCACATGGGGCTCATTCTCAATGAGCCGGGGGCGGTACGTGAAGCGAACCTTGGTTTTCTGCTCGATGTCCGATAGTACGGACTTGACTTCACGGTTCACCGCGTTCAGACTTACCTTCTGATTCAGCAGTTCTTGCGCCGAGGCGTCGCGGGCTTGGGTAAGCCCCGCGAAAATCAACGCAATGCAGAGCTGAACAAGCGAGATTTTCATGAGCAGGAACAGTTTTCCTTGTTTTTGTAAGGTTTTTTTCATTGTTTGAAAGGTTTTTGGGTTTTAAGAGATCGCAAAAACACTCCTTGCCACCGCTGCAAACGGTTTGTGCTGCAAACACAAAGCGAGGAATCTTTTTTCAGGCCAGCGACGCTGCAACCGTCGCTGGCCTTTTTTTGGATTAGGTAGTTTGTTACATAGGCATTATTTTGTTTTAAATGATAGAATGATAGAATGATAGAATAGACGTAAGCTGGCGAAAGCAATATTCACTCATTCTATCATTCAATATTGATTACATCCCCTCCCGGTGACTACTACCTGCGCGTCCACCACTTTGTAGGTGGCGCCGATGCCTTCACAAATCACTTCCAGCTTGTCGAATAGTGTTTCGGCGGAGAGCGAGGTAGTCAGGTGGCAGCTGGCCATGACTTCTTCGTCGAAGACGATATCCACGCCATACGCTTTTTCCAGGGCCGCGAAAATCTGGCTGACGGGGGCATCGTCGAAGGAATATTGTCGCAATTCTTCTTTGGTGAGCAACACAGTTGGCTTATCTATGAGTGTCCGGTTGAAACGCTCTTCGGCGCGGGCAAAGTTGACTTCCTGGTTAGGCGTAAGCAGCATCCCTGCCGTTTCGGGGTCCGTGTTTTTTTTTGCTTTTTTAGGATACACCGACACCCGTCCGGTTTTGACTGACACCACTATATTCTTCGCTTTTTCAAAAGCCTGTATCCGAAAGCTGGTGCCCAAAACCTTGGTGACTAATTCATTGGTATAGACTAAAAAAGGCTTGTCAGGATTTTTAGTCACGTCGAAAAAGGCGGCCCCGGTCAGGTAGACCTCGCGGTTTTTACCCACAAAGCTTTTTGCAAAACTCAACCGGCTATCTTTTTCGAGTGTGATGGTACTTCCATCGGGAAGTTCGACCAGGCGTGGCTGAGCAGAAGTATTGACTACCTCTTGCAAAGGCTGAATGGATTCCGCCTCCCTCACAAGTGCCTGATAGGACTCTGGCGCGCCTGAATTTGAAAAAGCGATCAAGTACCAACTCACGCCCAACGCCAGAACTACCGCCGCCGCTGCCGCCCAACGTTGCCAGCCATTGGCCATAAAACCCATTCTACGAATTGGCGAAGCAGACAGGTTTTCCTCGATAGCCTCCCAGATTTGCTCCGCTTCTTCCGAAGCGGGGGGGATCGCTCTGCCTTCCTCGATCAGCAATTGAACCGTTTGCCGGGCCTGCTGCAGTACTGGCTGCTGGTAAGGGAATACTTCCAGGTACTCCTGCCAATACTGATTGGAGGAAGCTGTTGGCCGACGAACCCATTCAATGAAATCGGCGTCGGCCACAAAGTCGGCGGTTTGGAAGGAGGCGTATTTTTGATACATAGTACAAATCGTTCTTGCCCCCTAAATCGGGGGAAAGTCTTTTTGTACTGTTTTTTGTAAAAAAAATTTAAAGTTTTTTGAAAAATTCGGCAAGAACAAAGAGGAGGAAGAATCCTTCGCCGAAGAAATCACGCAAGCGTCCGATCGCCTGGTATAGTAAATTTCGCACCGACTGATTGTTGATTTCCAGAAGTTTGGCTATTTCATCAGCATTGAAATCATGATAATAGCGTAGCTGAATTACTTCCTGCTGCCGCTTGGGCAAGCGGTCGATAGCAGCGCGTAGCCTGGCTGCCTGTTCCGTTTGCTTCTCCTGCGCAATCCAGGTGTTCTCTACGGACAGCTCTGCCAGAATATCCTGAGGGGCCAATTGCAGGTCGGTCGCCAATTGGGAAGATTTTCCGGCGTTGCGGATGATCCGATTGCGCAGTGATCGGTAAAGGTAGAACTTTACTGAGTCGGTGGGAGAGAGGTTACCGCGGTGTGCCCAAAGGTGCAGGAACAGATCCTGGATGCTGTCTCGAATCAGTTGGCGGTCGTTGGTGATTCGATACCCATACGAGAGCAATTCCTGAATGTGCTGGTCATAGATTTGCCCGAAAGCCGCGCGGTCGCCATCCCGAAACGCGTTCCAGCGTTCGGTGTCTTCTGTTTGAAGCAGGCTGCGTTGAATGGGCTGTGTGGGCAAAGGGAGGAAGCTAGCTAATGAAAAATGTGCTAGTAAAGATAGGAATGTTTATGGAATTATGGAATCCGCTTTCCCAATTCAGCCTTCAAACGATCGTAGTCTACCTTCGAATGATGCCGGGGGGCACGCGGAATTCGCTCACTACCGTTTTGTGGTCAACTGATTTTTCCATTTCGATCATGAAGGGAGCTACCTATAAGACACCCGTATTTATTTAAGAAGACTATTGGTAAAAAGCTCAAAGTGAAGTACAGCTTCATCCTCTAACTTATGCTCCACCAGCCAGTTCAGAAATCGGTCGATACGACTTTTCTCCATAACGCCCCAATTTCCCTCGTTTCCGTAGTAAGGCAATACGTATTCTTGACTTTTGCCCACGTTGATCATCTTGATATCCCGCTCGGGCAGGTGGTTGGTAAGGATACCGACGGCCTGCGTCGGCTTGGCGATTGCCGATTGAAATCCCCGCTTGGTCGCTTGCAGAAAGGCTTTGTACACTTCAGTGTTTTCTGATAGGCCCTCTTTGGTCGTCAGAATGACCGGCGAGTAGGCGTATGGGATGCCGTAGTCAGCCAATCTGAAATGAGTAAGGGGTAGCCCGTTGCTTTCCGCCTCTATTCCCTCCCAATTGTCGAATATCCACGTCGAATCTGCTTCGTTGTTTACCAGTGTATCCCAGATTCCAAGCTTGGCTGGATACACGATGTCAAGGTCCCCGGTGCCGCCATCGTTAATAATCATTTGTGTCACGATGGCATCCTCATATCTGGCCTGGTAAGACGCGTAGGTACGCCCGGACAAATCGCGGGGGCGGGTAATCCCGCTGCCGGTCAGGGTCACGATGGAGCTGATGTCTTCTTGTAATAGAGCGGCGATCGCAAACGCGTTTACTTTTCTGGCTTTGGTATTCAGGCTGATGACACTCTCAAAAGGTGCGATGGCAAAATCGCATTCGCCCAACTCAAGTTTCTTCGCTGGTGTGGTAGCGTACCCGTCGCTGGCTGGGGATAGAATGTCGACATCCAATCCGGCTTCAGTGTAAAAACCCAGTTCCTTTGCCACAAAAAAGCCAGTATGGTTGGTATTGGGCGTCCAGTCGAGGGCGAGCGTTACTTTATTCATAGGAATTTCGCTAGTTGAATCGGATGTGGATGAGTGGGCAATTGTCTCTGTTTTTTGGATGCTCTTTTTTGTAAAAAAAGTCGTTCCAACCGCAAGAAGCAGGAACACCCTTGAAACAATTTATTGACTCGCTAAGCCAACATCCAGGTCCATCTCTTTGCGTTAAAATATCCTTAGCGTCCGTTTTCGAGGAAGCAGTAGTTTTTCCAATAGAAACAACCTTACAATCCTAAAAATCACCTCCCTTACATTTTCTATCACTAAACTCAGAATATCCGCTCCCGGCCTTTATCCTTTCCACCATTCCCCTTATATTGAACCCTAAAAACAAAACTATGCAAATACGATACTACTATCTTCTGCTGGCCGCATTACTGACTAGTCTGGGGGTTCGGGCGCAAACGCCCACCATCGAAAAACATACCGAAGGCATGACGAAACAGGACGGCTACATGCCGTTTTACTACGATGCCAAAAAAGGTAAGATCTGGCTGGAAATCAGTAAGCTGGATACGGAACTACTCTACTACCCGACGCTGGCCCAGGGGGTGGGCTCCAACGACATCGGCCTCGACCGGGGGCGACTGGGCAACGAACACATTGTAAAGTTCCAGCGCAGCGGACCAAAAATCCTGATGGTGGAGCCCAACTACGCCTACCGTGCTCTGTCTGACGACCCGCTTGAGCGGCAGGCGGTTGCCGAATCCTTTGCGCAGTCGGTGCTGTGGGGCTTTGAGGTCGCCGCCGAATCGGGCAATCGCGTGCTGGTGGAACTCACGCCTTTTTTGATGCAGGATGCTGTCAATGCCGCCCAGGCCATCAGCCGTACCAAGCAGGGTACTTTCAAAATGGATGCCTCCCGCTCGGCCTTGTTCATGGACCGGACTAAGAATTTTCCCAAAAACACCGAATTCGAAACCCTCATTACCCTCACGGGTGATAATCCGGGGGGCTACCTGCGGTCGGTGGTACCTTCGGCCAATGCCGTCACCATGCACCAGCACCATTCGTTTGTCGAGTTGCCCGACGACGGCTACCAAACCCGCGCCTTCGACCCGCGGTCGGGCGTGAATGGCATTGAGTTTTTCGACTACGCCTCGCCGGTGGGCGATCCGCTCATCAAGCGCTACATTTCGCGCCACCGTTTGCAGAAGAAAAATCCCAACGCCGCCGTGAGCGAGGCGGTGAAGCCGATTATCTACTATATGGATCCCGGTGCACCCGAGCCCATCCGTTCGGCATTGATGGAAGGTACGGCCTGGTGGAATCAGGCCTTCGAGGCGGCGGGCTACAAGAATGCCTTTCAGGTCAAACTCCTGCCCCCTGATGCCGACCCGATGGACATCCGCTACAATCTGATTCAGTGGGTGCACCGCTCCACGCGCGGTTGGTCGTACGGCGGGAGTATTTCGGACCCGCGCACGGGTGAGATTCTGAAGGGAAAGGTGACTCTCGGCTCGCTGCGGGTACGGCAGGATTTCCTGATCGCCCAGGGGCTGGTGGCTAAGTACGAAGAAGGGAAAAAAGTGTCAGACGAAATGATGGCGCTCTCGCTGGCGCGGCTGCGGCAGTTGGCGGCGCACGAGGTGGGCCACACGCTGGGACTACCGCACAACTACATTGCCAGCACCAATGGTCGCGCTTCGGTGATGGACTACCCGCACCCGCAGGTAGATATCAAGAGTGACGGCACGCTCGACCTGTCGGATTCTTACGCCAAAGGCATTGGTTCCTGGGATAAAATCGCGATCAACTACGCCTACCGCGAGTTTCCGAAGGGTAGTAACGAGAAGGATTCTCTGAGTAAAATCATCACCGACTATCTGAAAATCGGCGAAGGTTTCCTTACGGATCAGGACGCTCGCCCGGCGGGTAGTTCGCATTCCAAAACCCACCTTTGGGATGGCGGTCGCAATGCGGTGGACGAGTTGGACCGAGTTATGAAAGTGCGGCAAATCGCCCTGGACAATTTCTCGGAAAAGAAAATTCCGGTTGGAATGCCGCTGGCCACTTTGCAGGAAGTGCTGGTGCCAATGTACCTTTTCCATCGTTACCAGGTAGAGGCGGCCGCTAAGGTGATCGGCGGCGTGGACTACACGTACGCCCTGCGCGGCGACGGACAAGTGGCCCAAAAGCCCGTGGACGGACGCGAGCAGCGGCGCGCTTTGCAAGCCGTGTTGGCCTCCATGCAGCCCGAAGTACTGGCTTTGCCCCGTCCGATTCTGGCCTTGCTACCCCCGCGTCCGTTTGGCTTCGATGGGAATTCACGCGAATTATTCTCAGGTCGGACAGGCCTGACGTTTGATCCGCTGGCTCCCGCCGAAGCAGCTACTGCTTTGACTTTGAGTTTTGTGCTGCACCCGCAGCGCGCCAGTCGGCTGGAAGCGCAGAAAGCGGTGGACCCGTCGTTGCCCGGCCTGAGCGAGGTAGTGGATGCGCTGGTCAATCAGACCTGGAAGCGTAGCTCAAATTCACGGAGCCGGTCCGGAAGCGGCGATGCCTACGAGGCTGCGGTCCTGCGCCAGACGGAAAGCATGGTCGTGCAGGAGTTAATGAATCTGGCTTCTTCGGAAGCGGCTTCTTCGGCGGCGCGGTCGATGGCGTATTTCAAGCTCAACCAGTTGAAGGAATGGATGCAGGAGCAACAAGTTTTTCCTGCCGAACAGGATCACGCCCAGCTGGTGTACACTCTGCAAAAAATCGATTTATTTGAAAAAGGCGACAAAGAGGGCATGCCCAATCTAAAGCCCAACGACGCGCCCGACGGCTCACCTATTGACCCTGGTCAAGAGTGGCTTGAGCCATTCTGTGGGTGGAAGTAGATGCGTATTTGACCGCGGGGACGGGCGAGCGAAGGGTCACTATCCTTCGCTCGCCCGTCCCCGCGGTTTTTTATTTTCAGTACTTTTGGGCAAAACACAACCGACACAACCCAAGCGTACCGATACGAATGAAAAATAACCTCTGGCTAATATTCCTCATTTCTATTCCGGCCTTTGCCCAGGAAAAAAAGAAAGAAGACCCAAACATCCGCAACGATCTGCGCTATAACCTCAACGAATCCGGTTCCCACTATTTCAAAGTTACGTTTCTGAATCAGACCTGGTTGCGATTCAACGAAAGCAATCCAGGAACTACCTCACTTGGCGACCCTGCCGCCCAGACCTTCGACATTGGGCTACGCCGTACCCGCATTCAAATGTTCGGGCAAATCACCGACCGCGTGTTTTTGTACACCCAATTCGGCATGAACAATTTTAACAAAAACAACGCCTTTCCCGGCTACAACGCCAACGGTACGCCCAGCAACCGAAAGATTGCAGCCTTTTTTCACGATGCGCTGGGCGAGTACGAAGTCCATCGGCAGGGTACTAATTTTGTGCGCTTCGGTGGCGGCCTGACGATCGTCGGCGGTTTGTCACGCTTTTCGCAGCCCAGCATCGGTACCATCATGACCATGGATGTCCCCGTTTTTGCCCAGGCCACGGTCGACCAAACCGATGAATTTGGGCGCAAATTGAGCGTGTATAGCCGGGGGCAACTGGGCAAGTTCAACTACCGCGTGGACGTGACGGACCCTTTTCCCATTGAAACCAACGGCAGTACGCCACCCGCTCTGGGGCCGAATGCCACCTTTGCCCGTAAAAATCACAAGAAGCAGTTTCAGGGACTGTTCATCTATAACATCTTCGATACCGAGGACAATACTACCCCCGGCTACATGACGGGAACCCACCTCGGGAAGCGTAAAGTGTTGAACCTGGAGGCAGGGTTTGTGACGCAAAAAAATGCGACTTGGACCAAGGAAACAGCTGCTTCCGATACGGTTTATACTAACCTTAATTTGTGGTCGGTTGCGGCTTATCTTGATATGCCGCTCGACAAGGAAAAAGGAACGGCTATCTCGTCATACCTGGGTTATTTCAGTACAGACTATGGGAAAGGCTACCTCCGCTACAATGGCCTGATGAATCCTGCCACGGGCACTACCCAACCGCTGCCGGGCGTGGGCAGTACGCAAGGCAACGCCTACCCGATGTTTGGCACAGGAAATGTGATTTATGGACAACTGGGCTATAAAATGGCTGAGGGTTTGCTCGGTGAGCAGGGTACTTTGCAGCCTTATGTCTCGGTGCAGCATTCCAGCTACGATCGTCTGGAAAAGGGGATGAATCTGGTGAACTTGGGCATGAACTGGTTGATGAAAGGCCACACGGCGAAACTGAGCCTGAACTACGAGAACCGGCCCATCTACCGGGCTTCGTCAACTCCGAATAGGCTGACGACCGACGGTCGCCGCGGGGCGTTGATCATGCAGTACCAGATTTCGATTTAATACTACTGATTTGTTACAAATAGGTAAGTGGCCTTCTGCTTGGCATTTGGTCAGAGCAAAAAAGCGCCGGGACATGTCCCGGCGCTTTTTTGGGTTTTGTCCGTTGTTAAATGGCAGAACCTGCTTTTATCGAATGAATAATTGTATTTAACTAATTTATTTTTCAATTTTAAAGATTCCTTAATGTGGAATATTTCAGTGGCGCAGCAACGATGCGTACCTTTCGGGCCAGGCAACGTACTGCTTTAAGATAAAATAATCCTATGTCTCCTTCTTCTGCCACAAACGACTCTGAGCTGTGGAATGCTTTCCGGGCGGGGGACAGGAATGCACTGGATCTGGTCTATCAGCAGCAGGTCAGAGCGCTTTACAACTACGGTTTTAAGCTTACGCAGAACCGCGACCTTGTGGAAGATTGCATTCAGGATATTTTTGTGGAGCTGTGGGAAAAACGGGAACGTTTAGGGACAACGGACTCGATTCGGTACTATCTCTTCAAAGTACTGCGCCGGACTTTGCTGCGGCGTCAGGCGCAAAATAACCGGCAATCGACCGGTACTGCTTTTCTGGAGAATGTACTTTCTGAGGATTCTTTCGAGGTGCGCCTGATCGTGGAGCAATCCTCGGCCCGAACCAGTTCTATTTTACAGAAAGCACTCGACCGTCTTTCGGGCCGTCAGCGGGAAGTGATACTGCTGCGCTTCTATAATGAGCTAACATTCGAGGAAATTGCCCATACGATGGATATCGACGTCAAGTCAGTGTACAAATTGACCTATAAGGCGCTAGGATCGCTGAAAAAGAAAATGACCTCCTCTAATGTGCTGATCGGCAGCTCCATAATTCTGATCCTGCTTTACTTCCTATAAGCGCTGTTTCGCCGCTTTTTCAAAAAAATAGCAGCTTTCTCTAATTTTTTTGAAAAAAACAGGGATACTTTCTGCTCTTTCTCCCATTTCCTGTCGTACAACAGCTTTTCTTCTTCATGAAGTATGACGACTATTCTCTGGAGGATTTCCTGACGGATGATTTCTTTCTCAACTGGGTAAGGCATCCCGACCCTTCCAACACGGCTTTCTGGACCAACTGGCAGAAAGAAAATCCTGCCCGGGTTCCGGTAGTGCAGGAAGCCGCAGCCCTCATCCAATCGTTGGATTTTACACCGGATGAAATTTCCGAAGCCAGCGTGGCCCGGATGAATTCCGCGATTCAACAAAGGATCGACGAGAGAGAGAAAGTGATTCCTCTGGCGGGCCAATCGTACAATACCCGCAGATGGTACTGGCTGGCGGCTTCGGTGGCTTTGATCGCGGGCCTTGTCGCTTTCCTTTATCCCAATCTGCTCTCCGAACCCAATGTGCTGATCAGCAGTGGTTACGGTGAGACGAAGATTGTATTTCTGCCCGATAGTTCGCGTGTGACCCTGAATGCCAACTCCCGGCTTTCCTACGCCAAAGACTGGCAGAAGGGTAGCCGTGATGTGCACCTGGAAGGTGAAGCTTTCTTTGAAGTAAGGAAAGTGGTTCAGGAAACAGCCGAAGCCGGTTCGGCTCCTGCCTATCGCAAGTTCCGGGTACGGACCGAGGAGGTAACCGTGGAAGTGCTGGGAACCACCTTCGACGTGCGGCACCGGCGCGGAGAAACGAAGGTAGTTTTGAAAACCGGCAAGGTGAAGGTGTTGGACAACGTAGCCGGGAAAGCCGTGATGATGAAACCGGGCGATATGGTTCGGGCCAGCCAGCAGGCGTTGGTCAAAGAAGTAGTGAACCCAGCCACGCACACCGCCTGGAAGGATAACCTGCTGATATTCGACGATATATCGTTGGACGAAATCGCCGGGTTGCTGGAAGACAACTACGATTTTGAGGTGAAAATCGAGACTAGTCAGCTGGGCCAAAAAACCTTCCGGGGTACTTTCCCGGCGGATGACGTCCAGCTCCTGCTCCAGACTCTGTCCAAAACGCTCGACGCGGACATCGACTACGAGCAGAAGACAATCGTATTCAAAACCAAGCCCTAGGCCGGTGCCATTCAGTACGGGCTAAGAGTTAACTTTTTAATTATCAAATCAATAAACTTCAAAATCAATGAAAAATTCGTTACTTATCAAGGCCTTGCTTTGGGTGGGTGTGTTATCGATGGGCGGCGTAATGCCAGCCATTGGTAGCGGTGAGAAAGCCCACCTGGAAGCACAGAAACCTGACCTGGCTCTGAAAGCCCGGACCTTGCAGGCTGTGCTGCGCGATCTGCAGAAAAAATACAAGGTATACCTCAACTACGAAGTCGAGGTAGTCAAAGGCAGAACGGTGAGTTCGGTGTCCTTTGAGCAGGCGACGAACATCGACGAGAGTTTGCAACGGTTGCTCAATCCGCTGGGACTGAGATATGAAAAACTACGGGAAAGGTACTACGTCATTTATCCCAAAGAGCCTGAAAGCCGGGTAGTTCCCAGTCAGCGGGAAACCTCCGACTCTTCCTCCAAGTTGGAAAATCTTGTTCGCACTTCGGGCCATACTCAACCTTACGAAAGGATCGTCCCCGCGAAGGTAGTTCAAACGGTGAGCGGGAGGGTGACGGATCAGGAAAATGGCCAGGGCCTGCCGGGCGTGAGCATCGTGGCGCAGGGAACGGTGCAGGGAACGGTCACGGATGCCGACGGAAAGTACAAAATCAGCCTGAATGACGACGTGAATACCCTGGTTTTCTCCTATATAGGTTACGTAACCAAGTCTGTCGAACTCAATGGCCGTCAACTACTCGACGTCTCCATGACCGCCGACATTCAGGCGTTGCAGGAAGTGGTGGTAGTGGGTTACGGTACCCAGAAGAAAAGCGTGGTGACCGGCGCCATTTCCAGTGTGAAAGCTACTGACCTCGAAAACCAACAGATCGGGCGTCTGGAACAGGCATTGCAGGGCCGGGCTTCGGGCCTCACGATTGCATCCAGTTCGGGTGCGCCCGGTTCCACGGCTACGGTCAGGATTCGGGGTACGACTTCACTGAACGAAGGCGCGAGCAACCCGCTATATGTCGTAGATGGCGTGGTGGTGGGCACAGGTGGCATCGATTACCTGAATCCAAGTGATATAGAATCCATTGAAGTGTTGAAAGATGCTGCTTCGGCGGCCATCTACGGCGCTCGTTCTTCCGCCGGGGTTATTCTGGTCACGACCAAGAAAGGTACCTCGGGAGGAATTCGGGTCAACTACAGCGGCTACTACGGCAGCCAGGCACCGGCTAAGAAACTCAACTTGCTGGATGCAACCCAATACGCCACGCTAATGAACGAGCAGGCGGTCAATGATGGCAAGAAAGCGCCTTTCGCCAATCCGTCATCGTTTGGTAAGGGCACCGATTGGCAGAAGTTGATTTTTGACAATAACGCCCGCATTCAGAACCACGAACTGAGCATTAGCGGCGGGACCGATCGCTCCACTTTTTATACCTCATTCGGCTACTACGACCAAGAGGGGATTGTTGCCTCGGAAGTCTCGGGCTTCAAGCGGTATAATATCCGGCTCAACTCTTCGCATAAAATCAAGGACTGGTTGGTTTTTGGCCAAACGCTCGGTTATTCGCACATCAATAACAAAAGTGGCGTCAACGCCAACAGCAATTTTGGCGGACCGCTGAGTTCGGCCATCATGCTCGATCCGATGACGCCTATCGTGGTTACTGACCCCGCACTGGCCAATGCCGTCCCTTATTCTACGCAGCCCGTGGTGCGGGATGCGGCAGGGAACCCCTACGGAATATCTGATAATGTGGCGCAGCAGGTGACCAATCCGCTGGCGTTCATCCAAACGGTACGGGGAAACTACAACTGGTCAGACGACATCGTGGGGAATGTGTTCGTGGAGGCAGAACCAATAAAAGGGCTGAAACTACGCTCCACGGTAGGAACGACGCTTTCTTTCAACGGCAACGAAAGTTTTTCGCCGATGAGTTATCTGAACTCCAACCAGATATCCACCCAAACCTCCTTCACCCGCTTCAACGGAAAAACCATGAACTGGAACCTGGAGAACACGGTGTCGTACCGGCGCACCACCGGAAAGCATGACTTTACGGCATTGGTGGGCCAGGGGGCCTATCTCGACAACAATTCCTCCGGCCTCACGGTGACCTACTTCAATCTGCCGGTCACTACTTTCGAGGAGGCTTCGATGAATTACAGTACTTCGGCCAACGACATCAATGCTTCCGGCTACGAAGGGATCAACCATAAGGTCAGTTCATTGTTCGGTCGCCTGACCTACAATTACAACGAAAAGTACCTGTTTACGGGCGTGCTGCGCCGGGACGGCTCGTCGCGTTTTGGTTTCAACAACCGTTTCGGCTACTTTCCATCGGCCTCCGTGGGCTGGGTCGCTTCCCAGGAAGACTTCTGGACGATCAAGAATACCATCAGTTTCCTGAAATTCCGGGCCTCCTACGGCTTGACGGGAAACGATGTGCTGGGTAATTTCCGGTACCTGTCCACCGTGGGTGGCGGCCGCAACTTCACCTTCGGGAACGACAACTATATTATCGGATACAGCCCCGATGCTCCCGCTAATCCTGACCTGCGCTGGGAACAAACCAGTCAGCTTAATTTCGGAGTCGACATGGTTCTTTTCCAGGATTGGAATCTGACCTTCGACTGGTACAACAAACTCACGACGGGCATCCTTCAGACTGTTTCCTTCCCCGGGTACGCTGGCGCGACGGGTTCATCTTTCGGAAACGTGGCCGACATGAGCAACCAGGGCGTTGAGCTGGAACTCGGCTACCGCAAGCAGGTCGGAGGCGTAAAGCTCAACTTGCGGGGGAATATCTCCTACCTGAAAAACGAAGTAAAGTACCTGGGTGAGGACAAAGAGTTTTTGCAGGGCGGTGCTACCTTACAGAATAGTACCTACGAACTTACCCGCACGGCAGTCGGCCATGCGATCGGCTCGTTCTACGGTTTCCAGACGCAGGGTATTTTTCAAAATCAGCAGGAAATCGAAGCCTACACGGGCCCCGACGGCAAGCCCGTTCAGCCGGCAGCCCAACCCGGCGATTTTCGCTGGGCGGACATTAACAACGACGGCCAGATCAATGCGGACGACCGCACGTTTATCGGCGATCCTATTCCTAACTGGTCTTTCGGCTTCACCGCGAATGCTACCTGGAAAAACTTTGACTTCCTGGTGTTCGGGCAAGGCGTAGCCGGCAACGATATTTTCCAGGGACTGCGCCGCCTGGATATTCCCACGGCCAACTGGCAAACCAGCGTTTTGGACCGCTGGACGGGAGAGGGTACTTCGGACTCTTACCCCCGCCTGACTACCAAGGATGCAAATAAAAATTTCGCCAATCCTTCTGATTTCCATCTTGAGCGCGGAGACTATTTCAGGATCAAAACAATGCAGGTTGGGTATACCTTGCCCAAGGCCATCTCGGGCAAAATCGGGCTGCAAAAGGCTCGGATTTACGTGAGCAGCAACAACTTGGTTACGTTCACCAAATACACTGGCTACGATCCTGAAATCGGGGGTAGCAATTATGGTATCGACCGGGCCATTTATCCGCAGTCGCGCTCGTTCCTGCTGGGTCTCAATCTTGGTTTTTAATTTTAAGAAAAACACAAAGTATGAAAAAGCAACAAATTATTTATACCGCCCTGCTGGCGACCAGCCTGCAGCTTCTGAGTTCGTGTCAGGAGAGTTTCCTGGACGTGGATACGAAGGCGACACAGGTCGAAACCAACTACTACAAGAATCCCGAGGAGGTCTTCAACGGTTTGGTGGCCGCTTATGACCCCATGGGTTGGGAAGGGACCGCCCAGTACGGCAACTTTGCCTGCCTGAATGCCGCCTCTGACGATTGCTATGGCGGCGGGGGCAGCTCTTCCGATGTACCCTTTCTGAATACCATGGACGCCTTCACATTGGACGCCGCCAACGGCCCGCAGCTCGATTTCTGGGAGAAAGATTTTGCCGGTATTTCCCGGGTAAACACCATTCTGAATAAAATGGAGGGCACTATTCCCGGACTTAGCGAGCCGGTTAAGAAGAGATACGCAGCCGAGGCCAAATTCCTGCGAGCCTACTACTACTTTGAACTGGTGCGCCTGTTTGGCAAAGTACCTATGTTCACCGCACCACTTGAAACGGGTGAGATTTATAACGTGACGCAGGCCACACCGGAGGCCGTTTACGCACAAATCGAAAAAGACCTGACCGAAGCGGTTGCCGAAACCAACCTGCCGGATAAAATAGTTGCCGCTACCGACGGCGGGCGCGTGACGGCGGGCATGGCCCGGGCATTGCTGGGAAAGGTGTATTTGTTCGAAAAGAAATGGGCAAAAGCAGCCGAACTGCTCGCTCAGGTCAACGGTACGCCAGGCGCCACCAACAAGTACGGCTATCAGTTGGTCAAAAATTTCAACGACTTGTTCAAACCAGATAACCCATTCAGCAGCGAATCGATTATCGAGATACCTCACACGTCCATCGCCGCGTCGGGCTGGGGAAACACTTCAAAGGTAGAAGGGCTGGTGGCCAGCAAAATGTTTGGCCCCCGCAGCTACAATGGCCCGGAATACTACTCGGGCTGGGGTGGATGCCCGATTACGCCAGGGCTTTACAATGCGCTGCACTACGACCCCCGTTTCAAAGCCACAGTGGCTGATGTGGATAGCCTGGTGAAGGCCAAAAAAGCCACCTATATTCCGGGCTATCAGGATACCGGACATTTCATTCAGAAATACGCGCCATTGAAGGTTTTTGAAAGCAAGGGGGCCGGACCTTCCGCGCTAAACTACCCGCAAAACTACATTGAAATGCGCCTGGCCGACACCTACCTCATGGAGGCGGAAGCGCTGGTGCAGGGAGGTGGCGACCTGGCGCGGGCAGCTACGCTGCTGAACGCCGTCCGTGCCCGCGTGGGCCTGAATTCTGTAGCCGCCACTTTGGAAAACATCTATAAAGAGCGCCGCCTGGAACTGGCTACCGAAGGCCACCGCTGGTATGATCTGGTGCGCACAGGCCGCGCCGCTACCATGCTGGCTTCGGAAGGGTTTGTGGCAGGGAAGAATGAACTGCTGCCCATTCCGCTGCCCGAGCTGAACAACACGAAACTCGTGCAAAACCCCCAATACTGATGCGCAGGATCTATGACCGGGGATACCGGATTTTACTACTGATTGTCGTTTTCGCTATCCCCGGCTTTACTTCGTTTGCCCAGACTTCAAAGCTTCACATTCTCGACCTTGAAAGCCCCGCTCAACTGCGGGCTTTCCTGCGTTTTAGTCCTGATCGAATTCCCTTTGTGAGCGCTCACCGGGGTGGGCCCAGGCCTGGTTTTCCCGAGAATTGCCTGGCTACTTTCGAGAATACAATGAAGTATACCTGGGCCATCCTGGAAATTGACCCGCGTTATACCAAAGACAGCGCGATTGTCCTCATGCACGATCCGACGCTCGACCGTACTACCACGGGCCAGGGAAAGGTGTCTGACTACACGCTTGAAGAATTGAGAAAGCTTCGGCTGAAAGACACGGAAGGACAGGTTACGGACTATTCTATTCCTACTCTTGGTGAAGCATTGGAATGGGCGAAGGGCAAAACGGTACTCATCATAGATCAGAAGGATGTACCCATTGCCGCCCGGGTGGAGGAAATCAGGAAGCATAAAGCGGAGGCCAATGCGATGGTTATGGCTTACAACTTTGACGATGCCAAACGTAGCTATGCCTTGAATCCAGACGTGATGATGGAGGTCTTCATCCCCGACCAGGCCGCCGCCGATCGGTTCGGACAAACGGGCGTTCCCTGGGAAAATATCGTCGCATTTGTCACCCACACGCAGCCAAAAGATCCTGCTATTTTCCCGTACTTACACGATAAGGGCGTGATGGCGATCATGGGTAGTTCCCGCACCATCGATAAGGATTTTGCCGAAAAAGAAATAGTAAAAAGTACCCTGAATAAGGGCTATACCGCCATTATCGACTCGGGGGGCGATATCATCGAAGCCGACCTTGCTATCGAGGCGGGCAAAGCACTGATGAAGCGCAAAAAGACCAAAAGTTCAAAAGATAAGTATTTCAGAATAAGATAAAGATATGAGGAATAGGAAAGGTGCTTTTCTTTTATGGGGATTGATGGTCGTTTGCTTGCTCACCGTGGCCCCGGTCCTCGGCGGTGAAATCGTTCGGTTGAATCAAAAAAACCTTTCGCTGCTTCCGGGTGGGAAGGAAGTGGATGGCATGGAAGGCGACTGGCTTATGCGCAATGATCTGGTCGTGGCCGTCATTGGGGCGGCTTATTCTGACCGGGAGGCCAACCAGATGGTGTCGTCCATTCAGGGGGCGGTGATCGACTACACCAGTCGACGGGCCAACAACGACCAATTGGTGGTGTACTACCCGCAGGGCGCGCGGGTAGATGTGGCTTCCGCCGACACCATCATTGTTCTGCGGGCCACCGGGGCCAGCGTTCAGTTGCGGGCAATCAGGTACCCGACGCCCGCCGAACCCTTCACTTCTTCGACGACTTACACCCTAAATGACGGCGAAGGTTTCCTGCGGGTGACGACGACTTACGAGAACAAAACCAGCGAACCCGTTACAGTTCGCATCTATGATCAATTGCGTTGCGACAACAAAGTGGACAACGTGGCTCCGAAAGAATCAAGTCATCTGGCTTATCTCCAGAACGACTGGTATCACGCAGCTTATGGCGTAGCTACTACCGATCAAAAACTCTACACCGAAGGGAAAGTGGGGCGCAAAAACCTGATTAAACTGGGCTACGAAATTCAGTACGCGGAGGATTCCGTGCGGCTATCGCCGGGCCAGCAGATTACGGTTTCGCGCGTGCTCCTCACCGGAGCCGACGTAGCGGATTTGCAAAATCAGTACATGACTTTCAGTGGCGAAAAGTACCCGTCGCTGAACATCGATCTGAAAAATACATCTGGGAAAGCCGTGGCGGAAGCCTTTGTCACGGTTCGGGATGCGCAGGAGGCGGTACTGTCTTCCTCCCTGACTGACGCCTCCGGGCGGGCGCGGTTGTACCTGCCGCCGGGCCGTTATTTCGTGGACGCTACCAAACCAGGTCACGATACTTTACGCCGGGAAATTTCGATCCCCACGGAAAAAACGATTTCCCTCGTGATGCAGCCCCAAACGAAGTTGCTGCTACAAGTAACCGGTACGAATGGAGACATGCTGCCCGTGAAAGTGGAGTTTCGGGGCACAAAGGGAACGAAAAATCCGATGCTGGGTCCCGACACGCGCAGCGAAGGCGCTTTCAATTTGTTTTACAGTCACACCAAAGATTTTACCGTACCGCTACCGCCGGGCAACTACCAGGTTATTGTATCACACGGTCCGGAGTACCAGGCCGAAGTCAGGAAAATTTCAGTAGCTAGGGGAGAAACCAAACCTCTGGCGATTCAGATGAACCGATTATTCTCGACGCCCAACTGGATCATTGCCGATTTGCATAACCACTCCACGGGTAGCGGCGATTCCAACGTGGGCCGCGAGGACCGGATCATTAATCTGGCAGCTTCCGGAATTGAGTTTGCCCCGGCTACTGAGCACAACCGCATCAGCTCCTATACCGACGTTATTGGATCGTTGGGGTTTCAAAACTTGATTGCCTCAGCGGCGGGTATCGAGCTAAGCGGACGACCCGGACCGGGCGACATCAACCACCAAATCGCTTTTCCGTTGCGGACGCAAGCGGGTCGGCGCGGGTACGGCGCTCCCAAAACGGATAAGGACCCGCTGGTACAAATGAGTCGCCTGTACCATTATGATCAAGACCGATTCAAACTCATGCAACAAAACCACCCGAATATTGGCTGGCTATATTTTGACAAGGATCGGGATGGTGAAATAGACAAAGGCTTCGGAACGGAGAGTATTACGGATGTCATGGAAATCCGGGAAACGCTGGCGGATCTGCCGGAGGCAGTCAATGGCGGCAACACGGATACCCGCTCGTTCCACTGGCTGCAGATGCTGAACATGGGCTACCGGATTTTTGGCACCGCCAATTCGGACAATCACACGGTGGGTCATGGTAGCGGTTCGCTGTTCAACTACGTGTACGTCAAGCACGACAAACCCGCCGAAATCGACCCGGTGGAAGTTGCTGAACAGGTCAAAAAAGGTCGGGTAGTGATCAGCGACGGGCCTTTTCTGGATGCCAGGGTAAACGGGGCGCTGCCCGGTGAAGAGATTAAAGCGAAGGACGGGAAGGTCAATATTCTGGTGAAAGTACTGACCGCCGATTGGGCGCCCGTCAATACGGTCCAGATTCTAGTCAATGGCCGGGCGGACAGCAGCCTTATTTTTAGCCAAAAAACGCATCCGGTCATGTTCAAAAAATCACCCGCCATTTTCGCAGAAACCATTCCCCTGGTTTTGAAAACGGATGGTCATATTATTGTGATGGCTTACGGAAAGGACGAGAATATTGGTCTGGTGACGGGTGGGAAAATGAAAACGGCGCTGCCCATTGCCCTCGCGAATCCTATTTTCGTGGATGTAGATGGCAACGGTTTCACACCCAACCGGGATTTGCTGGGACAGCCTTTGCCTACCGGGAAAAAGAAAGGTGACGAATCGGAAGTGGAGTGAGAAGGTAGCCAACTACCACCACTGCCATTCCGAGCGATGTTTTTTGAGATACGCCACCGCCGCCGGAGCACCGTAGTACCGGATTTCGCCCGACTCGTACCGGATCACGCAGACCAGTCGCCCATTTTGCGCGGCGTCGATGTAATTTGCGTAGTGATAATCTTCGGCAATGTATACGTTACGAAACTCATCGAGGTACTTCCGCCATTGGTTGATGTCACCGTGGGCATCGGCGTCGGCCACGATGGGCAATTGGCCGATCCACCGTTCCTTATAAGGAAAGTGACGCATCCAGTCGGAATTGCCGAAGTGCGCCCCCGGAATGGCGTTGTAGCCCGCTTGTCCATCCAAGCCGTCGTCGTAAACTTGGTACGCGTTGGTCATGGTATAATCGAGTTCCGGGTAAAAAAGCGTGTTCAGTTTCAGCATGGGTTTGATGACCTGCTCCTTAAAGTCTGTCCAGGGCAGGCCAATTTTTCCCGCTTGATAAGCCGCATTGTAAGCCGATAACTCCGAGGTCGAGAGATTGGGAGGAATGAGCAAATTGGAAACATGGTCGGCCCGCTGTCCGCTGGGCCATTGCAGCCGATGGCTGTAATTCTCGGGAAAATCCACGATTTCCAGGGAGTAGCCTTTTCGCTTGGCGTAGGCACGCGCTTGCTTCACCATCTGGCTCATTCCTTCGAGCGTATCGATTTGTTTCTCCGTAATCTTGACCGCTAAAAGATTGAAACCCATTTCAGCGGCCGCATCGACCATACTGCTGTCGCCCGGAGGACTCTTGTGCTCCGCCTGGAAAATACGGTACTTTCCTTCCGGAATTGTCGCCGTAGTTTCGTCAGTCATTTGCTTTTGGGTAATACCACGTCGGGCGTTTCCCGCTAAAAGTTGCGCAGAATGCACGGCGTAATAGGTACTATACAACCGGGACTTCCAGCCGGGCCGGTCGCCGAAGCCGCCGTCAGGATTTTGTAAGGAATTGATCCAGCGCAGACAGGCTTTTTCGTCCGCTGATTTTGATCCCAAAGTTTTCAAAGCCCGGATGGCGGCCCAGGTGTACCACACGTCCGGTTGGTTACTGTGCGCCGTAGCCGACGGACTCCACCGGAAACCGCCCGATGATGTCTGGCAGGCGCGGAGCCAGGCGATGCATTTCTCTTTATTCGGCATGGGTACTCCCAAGGCAGCCAGCGTCATCACCGCCTCGCAGGTAGCCATCAAGTGGGCGTTATCCTCCGTTGTCCTGGCCAGGGAATCCAAGCCTTCCACGAAGCCTCCGCCAGGCGCTTGGCGTTTCGTGATAAAAGACTTTACTACCTCTGGATTGGTAATGGTGGCTCCCATTGTTTTAGCTGACCCGACGAGGTGCCAAAGCGAAGGCAGATCGAAAAACTCCCCCTCGGAATACTTGCGTAGTTCGAGGTAGCTGGTTCGGGGTTTGTAATAAAGTTGCCAGGGTTTTTTCGTCGTTACCCCGGGTTCATCCGGTCCGGGTTGACCAAACAATCGGTACAAATCCACTTTTTGGTAGAATGACCAGTACCAGGGACCATTTTTCCAGAGAGCTTTTTCAATCCATGCCTGTTGCCCATTTTTGAAACAGGAGTCGGCGTGGGGAACGGGTACTTTTAAAAGATTTAGGGTATACACCGCCGGATACGTCCAGGCCAGATCGGTATAGTCCATGTCGTACGGTCCAAAAGCTCCGTTTGGCTTTTGGCAAGACAAGACGTAGCGTGCGGCCGCATCGGCGTCAATTTGCACGGTTTGGGCGGTAGTGCGGTGTCCAATAATCAGAAGCAGACATGTAAGATAAAGTAGGGGATTTCTCATTTTGCCTGAATCCTTGATGATTAAAATAAGAAAATGGCCGGGGTGAATAACCAAACTCCTGCTGAATGAAAATTTGTCTTACATTGGACGTCAATCCCACCTTGCCATTTTACAAAAGAATTGAAACTAATCCGTTCTCACCTGAAACGATGCCAAAATTTTTATTAATCACCTTTTTACTTGTGTCAAGTACCTGCGCTTTTGCCCAATACGAAACCCGTTTTGAAAAAAGCAAAGGTACCCAAACCCCTACCTACGAAGAGGGAATTGCGTACTACCAGCGCTTGGCAAAGGATTTTCCGCAGATCCAGATACAGACTAAAGGGCCTACCGATAGTGGCAAGCCGCTGCACCTTGTACTCTACTCCCGGAACCGGCAATTCGACATTGCTAAACTCAAAGCGCAGGGGAAAGCTATTTTGCTGATCAATAACGCTATTCACCCCGGTGAGTCCGACGGCGTAGATGCCTCCATGATGCTGCTACGTAATCTGGCCCTGCACCCGGAACGCTTTCCTCAACTCGATAGCATAGTGCTGGCCATCATTCCTTTTTACAATATTGGCGGAGCTTTGAACCGCAACAGCACCACCCGCGTCAACCAGGACGGGCCGGAGGAGTACGGCTTTCGAGGCAATGCCCGAAACTACGATCTCAACCGTGATTTTATCAAAGCCGACACCCGCAACGCCCGTAGTTTCGCCGCCATTTTTCACGAGCTCGACCCTGATCTGTTTGTCGATACCCACGTGAGCAACGGAGCCGATTACCAATATGTGATGACGCTGGACTATACGCAAGAGAACAAACTTGGCGGCGTCCTGGGTGATTTTCAGCGTAACACTTTCCTGCCGTATTTGTATAAACACATGAAAGAAGCGGGCTACGAAGCTACGCCCTATGTTAATGCCTGGGGGCAGACGCCGGACAAAGGCTTCGTGCAGTTTCCTGACTGGCCCCGCTATTCCACGGGTTACGCGGCCCTGTTTCACACCATCGGCGTGATGACCGAAACCCATATGCTCAAACCCTACGACCAGCGGGTGAAAGCAACCTACGCGTATCTGGAAGGTACCACTAAACTACTGGCGCAGTACCGCCGCTCAATTCTTGCGATGCGAAGGGAAACCAAAGCAGCCGTGAAGACACAGAAAACGTTTCCCCTGACCTGGCAGGTTAATCGCGAAAAGCCTTCTCAGATCGAATTCAAAGGTTTTGAAGCAGAGTACCCCAATAGCCAGGTAAGCGGCCAAAAGCGGCTTTTTTATAACCGGGACAAGCCTTTTACCAAAACGATACCTTTTTATAACCAATACGAACCCGTCGAGACTGTGGAGAGGCCGGAAGCCTACGTCATTCCGCAGGGCTGGCATAACGTAATCGAGCTGCTAAAACTGAATGGTGTTCAGATGCGCTCATTGACGCAGGATTCAGTCATGAAGGTAGAAGTGTATCAGATTGGAGATGTAAAAACTTCATCTCAACCCTACGAAGGGCATTACTGGCACACAAGCGTAGATATGAACAAAGAATCGAAAGAATTATCGTTTCGAAAAGGCGATTGGTACGTTCCCGTAAACCAGGAAATGAATCGCTATATCGTCGAGACCCTCGAACCGAAGGGCGTGGATTCATTTTTCAAGTGGAATTTTTTCGATACCATTTTGCAGGCGAAAGAAGGATTTTCGGCTTATGTGTTTGAAGACCTAGCGGCGAAACTGCTAAGCGATTCACCTGAACTGCAAAAAGCTATGAAAGAGAAAATTGCGGGAGATGAGGCGTTTGCCAAGAGTGCCGATGCACAGCTTGATTATATTTATGAGCACTCGGCCTACCGCGAAAAGGAGTATATGCGGTACCCGATTTTCAGGATTCCGGCGCGATAATTTTAAGGCATACAGAGAGCTGATATATAAACATCAATCCCAATGAAATTTTCTGCCAAAATTGTTCTCCTGCTGTATCTCAGTATGGTTGAGTGCAAAAGTCAGCCATCGGCTGACCAAAGCTACACTGCCTTCACCGGAGCCACCATCATTGATGGTCGCGGAGGGGAACCGATTCGGGATGCCGTATTGGTCATCCGAAACGGCCGAATCGTGTCAATTGGCACGAAAGAGAATGTCGGAGTTCCTGCGAAAGCCTCAGTGGTGGATGCATCGGGCAAGTTCATTATGCCCGGCATTATTAACGCCCATGGCCACGTGGGCGACGTACAGGGCATCGAAGGCGGGCATTACTCCACCCAAAATATCATCGACAATCTAGCGACTTACGCCCGCTACGGTATTACCACCGTCGTAAGCCTGGGTGGTGATCAGTCCGAAGCTGTGCCGTTGCGGGCGGTCAACGATTCGTCTGCCACCCAACGGGCGCGTCTGTTTATCGCGGGTGAAGTGATTACCGGAGAAACCCCCGCCGAAGCCGTGGCGGTCATCCGAAAGAATGCAAAAATGGGCGTGGATTGGATGAAAATAAGGGTAGATGACAACCTGGGTACCTCTCCCAAAATGACCGAAACAGTCTATCGTGCGGTGATAAAGCGTTCGCACGAACTGGGTTATAAAATCGCCACCCACATGTACTACCTCGCCGATGCCAAGAAACTACTTAAGGCGGGTAGCGATTTTCTGGCGCACAGCGTACGCGACCTGCCCGTCGATGAAGAATTCATTCAACTCATCAAGGCAAAAAACGTCGGCTACTGTCCGACTTTGACCCGCGAACTTTCGACCTTCGTCTATGGCGACACGGCGGCATTCTTTTCCGACCCCTATTTTCTGCAAGAATACGACCAGGCCACCATCGAGCCACTGCTTGATCCGGCCAGCCAGAAGAAAGTACGTGGGAGCCGGGCTGCCCAGATGTATGAGCAACAGCTTCCGACGGCCATGGCAAATTTAAAAACGCTTCAAGACCAGGGGGTACCTATCGTCTTTGGTACTGACAGCGGCATCCCGAAGCGTTTCATGGGCTATTTCGAGCAGTTGGAAATGGAAATGATGGCCGAGGCTGGCCTCACGCCGATGCAAATCATCAAGTCGGCTACCAAAAATGCCGCTGAATTTATGAACCTGAAAGATTTGGGTACTTTGTCGAAAGGTCATTGGGCTGATTTCCTGATTTTGGACGCCGATCCGCTGGCGGATATTCGGAATGTTCGGAAGATCTCCGGCGTGTATATCGGAGGAGAGAAGGTAGAGCGTAAAAATTAACTTTTTTCATAAAAAAACCGGATCACCAGCAAGCTGCCAATGATCCGGTTTCCCGGGCAGGTAGTTTCAAAAGAATCACTTTTCAACTACTGGTTGATTCTCAACCTGTCCACTATCAATTCTCAACTACACTAAGCGATTGCTCCGTTCATGTTCCGTACCGCGTCAGCCGACTTAGCGAAGGCTTCCTTTTCGGCGTCGCTCAGGCGGATATTGACGATTTTCTCCCAGCCGTTACGACCAAGTACCACCGGTACCCCGATGCAAATGTCCTTCTGCCCGTACTCGCCGTTGAGCATTACGCTGCAAGGCACGATGCGCTTCTGGTTACGGATAATGCTTTCCACCAGCATTGCGGCGGCCGCGCCGGGAGCGTACCAGGCCGAAGTACCAATGAGTTTGGTCAGCGTAGCGCCGCCCACCATGGTGTCAGCCGCTACTTTTTCCAGCTTTTCGGCTGATAGGAAACGGCTTACGGGCAAACCGTTGTAAGTAGCCAGGCGGGTAAGCGGAATCATGGTCGTGTCACCGTGTCCACCGATCACCATGCCGTGGATGTCGTTAGGCGACACGTCCATTGCCAGGGCCAGGTAGGTCTTGAAGCGGGCGCTATCCAGTGCACCGCCCATGCCGATGATGCGCTTCTTGGGCAATCCTGATTCGCGGAGAGCCAAATAAGTCATCGTATCCATCGGGTTGGACACCACGATGATGATCGCCTTGGGCGAGTACTTTAGAATATTTTCAGTAACGGACTTGACGATGCCGGCGTTGATACCGATGAGCTCCTCACGCGTCATACCCGGTTTGCGCGGGATGCCCGAGGTAATGACAACCACGTCCGAACCTTTGGTTTTTTCGTAATCGTTGGTCGATCCAATGGGCTTGGTATTGAAGTTGAGCAGCGCGGCAGTTTGGTACATGTCCAAAGATTTACCTTCGGCCACGCCTTCCTTGATGTCGAGCAAAACTACCTCTTCGGCTAGTTGGCGGCGGATGATGTTATCGGCGGTGGTGGCCCCGACGGCCCCCGCGCCTACGACAGTAATTTTCATAGGGTATATGGATAAAAAAAGTTTAAGATTAATTTTCGCTCCAAAATTAGAACGGATAATCCGTTAAACCCGGCTTCATGCCCAAATTTTACACCAAAATAAGGGGAGGAGGCCAACATGCTGTCAGTACAAATGCATTTCTGCGACAACCATACTTGATAAAGTTGCGTAAATGATTGGGACAACAAACCAGAGATGAATCGGGGATAAAGGTTGGGTAGTGCAATTTTTTAGAAAAGCATTTGGTTATAAAGCCGACGGTTTATTATAACTCCAAATCCATACTATGGCTAACAGTTCA
Source organism: Persicitalea jodogahamensis (assembly GCF_014651615.1). GTDB lineage: Bacteria > Bacteroidota > Bacteroidia > Cytophagales > Spirosomataceae > Persicitalea > Persicitalea jodogahamensis. The sequence continues at coordinate 1,085,026 of NZ_BMXF01000002.1, forward strand.
CTGCTTACGCAGGTTTTAAAGTCAGTTTTTTTTAAAAAAGCTACGGGTAAGGCTGGGCAATACGCGTCGAATAGTTCGAAGCTCTATAACCTGGCCCAGCAGGTACTTAAGAAGACGAAGGACAGCGATTTTAAAAGCGAAGCCGCTGAGGCAAAAGACAAGATTTTTGTTCTGGTGCGGTTAGTTCGGGCCTACGCCTCCGGCGAATACCGGAAATTGCCCTGGAAAAGCCTGCTGTCCATCGTTGGCGTTTTGATTTATTTCGTCTCGCCGCTCGACTTTATTCCCGACTTCCTGCCCGTGGTGGGCATGGCCGACGACCTGGCTCTGGTGCTGTGGCTCTTCAAGAGTGTAAGCGGCGATTTGGCTGATTTTGCTGAGTGGGAGAAAAAAACCAAGACCATCAACATCGGCTGACAAAACAATTTTTGTTTGGCAAGAAGTATTAATTAAATTTGTATTCATTTAAAATTCAATGAACATGGAATTCGGATCAATTTTGGCATTTATGGGACTGGGCGGACAGGAGATTTTCCTCGTAGCGCTGTTTATATTACTTTTCTTCGGCGCTAAGAAAATCCCTGAGCTGATGCGCGGCCTCGGTCAGGGTATCAACGAGTTCAAGAACGCGACCAAAGACGTGAAGGAGAATATTGAGAAAGGTATGGAAGACCCGATGAAAAACTAAAATCGTCGGCATTTCCCCCTTTTTCCTCGACGGAGTCGGTTTGGGTTAGACTGTAAAAAAGCCTATGCCTTATCGACTCTGTTTTTGTTTTTCAGAAGACAACTTCCCTCCTGAATTGAAAGATTACCAAACACTCGCCGCAATTCAGCATGATTTGAAAACGGGCGTTTCAACTTGCGTCGAACTGGTCAGGCTGTACCTTGCCCGCATCGAAGCAGAACAACATCTTAATGCCTTCGTCGAAGTCTATTCCAGTGATTCCCTGCAACGGGCGGAGGAAATAGACGCCAAATTGACCGCCGGGACCGCCGGGCGTCTTGCCGGCCTTGTGCTGGGTATCAAAGACGTACTTTGCTACGCCGCGCACGGTGTGCAGGCAGGCAGTAAAATCCTCGATAATTATAAATCACCTTTTACGGCCACGGCGGTGCAACGATTGCTTGATGAAGATGCCATCATCATCGGTCGGCAAAACTGCGACGAATTTGCAATGGGCTCGTCCAACGAGAGCTCCTACTTCGGCGTGGTGCGCAACGCCGCCGACCGGGCACGGGTACCGGGCGGCTCCTCAGGAGGCTCAGCGGTAGCCGTTCAGGCCGGGCTGTGCCATGCCTCGTTGGGCAGCGACACGGGAGGCTCTGTACGACAGCCCGCGGCTTTTTGCGGCGTAGTCGGCCTGAAGCCTTCCTATGGTCGTGTATCACGTTGGGGGTTGATTGCCTACGCCTCATCGTTTGATTGCATCGGGCCCATTACAAAAAGCGTGGAAGACGCTGCCCTGCTGCTGGAAATAATGGCTGGAGCCGATGAGTTTGACAGTACGGTTTCGACGAAGCAAGTACCGGCTTATTCAAAGTCCCGGACCTGGAATGAAAGTCAGAAAGTCAGGATAGGGTACCTGCGCGAGTCCGTGGAAAGTGAAGCGGTCGCTCCCGCAATCCGGCAACGCACGCTGGAAGTCATCGAGCAACTGCGCGAGCAAGGCCATACAGTGGAGCCTGTAGAAATGCCGCTCCTCAAATACGGCCTCCCGACTTATTATATTTTAACTACCGCTGAGGCGAGTTCTAACCTCGCCCGCTTCGATGGCGTCCGGTATGGCTACCGCAGTCAGCAGGCCAGCGACCTGGAAAGTCTTTACAAGAAATCCCGCACCGAAGGCTTTGGGGAGGAAGTACGCCGGCGAATTTTACTTGGCACTTTTGTTCTGAGTGCAAATTACTACGACGCATACTATACCAAGGCGCAGCGCGTTAGAAAACTGATACGCTCAGAAACCGAGCAGCTTCTAACCCGATACGATTTTCTGATCTCTCCCGTGACGCCAACCACCGCTTTCAAACTGGGAGAAAAAACGGATGATTCCCTGCAGATGTACCTGGCCGACATATTCACCGTAGGAGCCAATGTTGCCGGTACGCCCGCAATTGCCATTCCTAATGGGCTGGATGAAAACGGTCTGCCCATTGGCCTGCAAGTGATGACTCAGGCTTTCGAAGAAGAAAAGTTACTGTCTTTTTCACAATATATGTCCGCAACCATCGCCACTCCGGAAAAAGTATAGTAGTTTTTTACTATTTCTGACTTTGTAAAATACCAAATCAAGAATTTCATAGGGAAAGTAATATTTTTTCTATCTACTAAACCTCTCTGACGCTGATGAACTTTACCAAGCGAGTCGTGAATCTGACAGCCTTTGCCGCACTTGTTTTGTGCAATCTCCCCGTTATGGCAGTGCCGCAACTGCAACAAGACGAAATCATTTACGAATCCGATACGCTTAGTGTGGCCGCAACCGAGTTGGTTGCCGAAATTGAAGAACCCGCCAACCGGGTGCCGACCGATTTGGTCCGGGAGCGTTTTGGTTTGCTCCAAAAGAAAATTCCCCTGGTTTATCACGCAGAGTCCCACAAATTTGTGGAGTACTTCATCTATACCAAGCCCGATTTCACGCGGCGCATGATGGAGGACAAAAATCTGTTCTTCCCGATTTATGAGCGCACACTGGCCAAGTACAACATGCCGGACGAGCTGAAGTACCTTTCCATGATCGAGTCAGGACTCAATCCCAAGATTATTTCCTATGCCGGAGCTGGGGGGTTATGGCAATTCATGCGAGCTACGGGCCGGGAGTTTGGCCTCAAGCAGGATTCGTACATCGACGAGCGCTTCGACCCCGAGAAATCTACCGATGCAGCCTGCCGGTACCTGCGTCAGCTTTATAACATTTTTGGCGATTGGGAAATGGCCCTGGCCTCCTATAACTGCGGCCCCGGTAATGTAAAACGCGCCATGCGCCGTAGTGGTGGCAATACTTTCTGGGGCATATATAACGCGCTTCCCAAGCAAACTCGTGGTTATGTACCTCAGTTTGTGGCCATTCTGTATATGATGAACTATGGTGAAGACCATGGCATCGTCCCCAACGTCACGCAGTTTCCGACAATTACCGACACCATTCAGGTAAACGGGTACCTGAACCTGACCACCTTTGCGGCATTGAGTGGGGTGACCATGGAAGAAATACAACGCCTCAATCCGCAGATTATCAGCGATGTGTTGCCCGACTACACGCGCGGTTTTGCCCTGAAAGTACCTGCTCAGAAATTCGCATTTATGCAGGCCGACAGGCTGGCCATCCTTGACTCAGCATCCAAGAGAGGTACACCCGGCACTATGCTGGCATCTGCTGAAGGGGACGGCGAGTACATGACAAAGCGGCTGCGTCATACCGTTCGTAGCGGCGAAACACTGACTTCCGTGGCCCGGCGTTATGGTGTGAGCATCAGTGAAGTAAAAAGCTGGAATCGGCTGAGAAGCAGCAAGCTGCTTCGCGGACAACGCCTGACGATCGTTCGGCAGGTACGCGTCGCTCCGCGCCCGGCAGCTAAGGCAGAGGTCACTTTGGCCAAAAACACCAGCACAAAGCAAATTCCTGATACCACCGAAGACGAAGATAACGAAGAGCTGGTAGCCGATGCGGAGGAACAGCCTCAGATCAAGCCTGCTAAAACTACCAAGCCGCAGACCACTGCGAAAACAGCCACTTACATTGTCCGCCGGGGAGACAACCTGACCGAAATCGCCCGCCGGCACGGTGTCAGCATCGACGATGTGAAAGATTGGAACGATCTGAGCAGCGGCAAGATTCTGGTAGGCCAAAAATTGAAGATCGTGAACGAGAGTCCGGCGAGCATCAGCACCGCCGTAGCTTCGGCCAAAAGTGTCGGCGTGAAGGTGACACCCAAATACCACACGGTGCAGCGCGGGGATACCCTCTGGACCATTTCGCAACGCTATGGCCTGTCAATCGATAAGATTAAAGCCGCCAATCGTATGAAAGACAGCAGGATCAGAGCCGGTATGAAGCTTTTGATTACAGGATAGTAATTCAGATAGTACAAATACTCACCACCCGCAGGAAACTCCGGGTGGTGTTTTTTATAACGGAAAGTGGTAAAGCGACACAACGACAGAGATTCTGAAAAGGCCAAAGTTGGCTTGGCGGAAAACTTGATCCAACCTTAGTCCTGGTATTGTGTAGCTTTGCCACTCTTTCTTTTTGTGACTTTGTCGCTCTCCAAAAAATGATCGCTTATCTAGAAGGAAAAGTTGCTTACAAAGACCCTGCTTACGCCATCATCGACGTACAGGGCGTTGGTTACGAGGTTCGCATTTCGCTGCAGACCTACTCCGCCCTTCCTGAGGTGGGAGAGAAGAGCAAAATAGTCACTTACCTCAACATCCGTGACGACGCTCACATTCTCTTTGGTTTTGCCGAGCCGGATGAGAAAACGCTTTTTCTGGATTTGGTGGGCGTATCGGGTGTTGGGCCGGCAACCGCGTTGGTGATGCTCTCCTCGCTATCATCCTCCGAGATTCGCCACGCTATCATGAATGAAGATGTTCGGGTAGTGCAATCGATCAAAGGCATTGGTTCCAAGACTGCTCAGCGCGTCATATTAGAGCTCAAAGACAAAATGCGAAAAGATTCGCTTGCCTCGCCTGTGCCGTTTTTGGCCGGAGTGTCGGGTGGCAGCACCCGTAGCGAAGCTTTGGCAGCATTGGTCACGCTGGGTATTCCCAAGGCCGCTGCCGAGAAGAGTCTGGACACGATTATCAAGCGCGAAGGCGATCAGCATACCGTCGAGGAACTCATAAAATTGGCTTTGCGATAAGCTTATTTTTAATTTTATCCCGCCAAAAGAATATTGGCAAGGTTTTGGCCGTTTTGTCACTAGCATGACGTCCCCAGGTCGAGGTTTATTGGGATTCTTGCCCTAGTTGCCCGACTGTACCCTCTTTTAACCAAGTGCGATAGGCTTTGTCAGGAACCATCTACCAGTTTTTACTCCGCACCGTTGCCCTTACTGTCGGCGCCTATGTCATAGCCGATACGACAGGGAACATTACGCTCTCTACGCAAGGTAACGTAGGCCGGTTTGTTGCGTATGAACCCGCGCTTTCGGAAGCCGACACGACGGGTGACAGCCTAAAAAAATCGGGCCGCAGCCCCCGGCTGGACTGGCAGGACTACTACCGCAACCGCTTCACCGATCCGCGACCACGCTCATCTTATTACCTGGACGATCCGACCAACATCGGTACTACCATGCGTCTCGACAGCACGGGGCGGGTAGTGATCGAGGAGGATGTCAAAACGCAAAATGGTTCGCTCAATTACCGCCCTTCGGAAAGCGTTGATCTGCAAACCTATAACGAAATGCAGCGTCGGCGGGCGTTTGAAACGTTGATGCGCGAATATTCGGCGCGGCTTGACGGCAAGAGTGCCATGGGCGGACGCGGGCTGCTGCCCAAACTCGACCTCCCACCTGCTCTGGACAAATTGCTCGGTCAGGATTTTTCTGATTTTAAACCCAATGGTTTCGTAGCGCTCGATTTTGGGGTACTTCACCAATTCATTGACAACCCCTCGATTCCGATCCGACAGCGGCGGAACACCAATTTTATTTTTAATGAGCAGATCAACATTAACTTCAACGCCAAGATTGGCGACAAGCTTGGTTTCCTGACCAATTTCGATACCAAGGCCAGTTTTAATTTTGAAAACGCTTTAAAGCTAAATTACAAAGCGCCCGAAGAGAGTCTGGTGCGCAAGCTGGAAGCGGGCAACATCAGTTGGCCGATTAACAGCCAGTTGATTCCGGGCGTGCAAAACCTTTTCGGGGCAAAGGCTGAACTGCAATTTGGACGACTGAATGCCACCTTCGTGGGATCGGTACAGCGATCGCGTAAAGAGAGACGGGTACTGCGCGGCGGGGCACAAACCCAGGACTTCGAGATCAGGGCCGATTTCTACGACGAAAACCGACACTTTTTCCTGGCGCAGTATTTCCGGAATATTTACGGAGGTTCGCTCAAATCGCTGCCCGCTATCACTTCGGGCGTGACGATCACCCGCCTGGAAGTGTACGTGACCAACCGCACTACCAACACGCAGTCATTGCGCAATTTGGCTGCCTTTGCCGATTTGGGCGAGCCGAATCCCTACAAGAGAAATCTTCCGGCCGTCCAACCTATTCAACCCAAACTACCCGCCGACAACGAAAGCAATGGCCTGTACCGTAGCTTGCGTGAGAATGAGGCGTTCCGCCAGGTGGATCGCACCACCTTTGAGTTGACCAACACGCTTGGGCTGGAGAAAAGCGTAGACTTTGAGGTACTTCGGGGGGCCAAGCGGCTGCTGGGTGAGAGCGAGTATCGGTTCAACCCGCAATTGGGCTACCTCTCTTTGACCGTGCCATTGCGCAATGACGAGGTACTTGCCGTAGCTTATGAATACACCTTGAACGGCCGTGCTTACAAAGTAGGCGAACTGACCGAAGATTATCAGAATCGCAGCGACGACGAGGTGATCGCCCTTAAACTGCTCAAATCATCCACCATCCGGAACAATACCCAGTTGCCGATGTGGGATCTGATGATGAAAAACGTCTACGCCCTCGGTACCAACCAGATAGACCGACAGGGATTTCAATTAAGGGTTATTTATAAAGACGACCTCACAGGAATCGACAATCCCAACCTACAGGAAGGCCGTAATCTGCAAAACAAGCCATTGCTGCGGGTGATGGGTCTGGATCGCCTGAATCCGGTTAATGACCTTCAGCCTGACGGCAATTTTGACTTCGTGGAAGGCATTACTATCGATTCCCGCACGGGGCGCGTATTCTTCCCGGTACTGGAACCTTTCGGCTCCAATCTGGCCCAGTATTTCGACCCCGATGAAGATATTTTGAAGAACAAATACGTCTTCCCGGAACTATATAATACTACCCAAATCGATGCGCAGCAGATCAACGAGCGCAACAAGTTCTACCTGAAAGGCGCCTACCAGTCGGCGGGCGGCGCCGAGGTGCAACTACCCTACGGCGTGTCGGAAGAATCGGTCACGGTGACGTCAGGAGGCGTCTCGCTGTCGCCCGGTGTGGATTTTATTGTGGAGGCACAGATTGGCCGCGTTCGGATCATAAATCCAAGTGTCCTCAACTCCGGGCGCGAAATTGTCATTGAGTTCGAACGTCCCGATCTGTTTAATAACCAAATCAGGACGCTTTTCGGCACTCGCCTGGATTATCTGGTGAACAATGACATCAGCATTGGTGCCACGGTGATGAACCACCGTGAAACGCCTGCCGGGTTCCTGACCCGCGTCGCCATTGGTAATGAACCGACCAACAATACCATTGTGGGCTTTGACGCCAACATCAGAAAAGATGCGCCCTTCCTGACCAAATGGCTGGATAAACTACCCTTGCTCCAAACTAAGGAGCCGTCTAGCATTCAGTTCAAAGGTGAAGTGGCCAAGTTATTCCCCGGCGTGTCGCCGCTGGTCAACGACCGATCGCTGGTGGACGACTTTGAGGCTGCCCGTACCATCTACGACCTCACGCGGCAGCCGACGCGCTGGCGGCTGGGTTCCACGCCGCAGCAATTCCCGCAGGGCTCCCCGGACAATCCGCTGGAATACGGCTTTCGAAGGGCCAAAATAGCAGCTTATACGGTGGATAACTTATTTCAATCTAACGGGTTGGGCTTCAATCTGCGTCCCCCCAATATCACCCCCGAGGATGTACAGAATTTTTATGTGAAACTGTTCCTCCCACAGGATCTGTTTCCTGGCAGATCGGTGCCGCCGCTCGCCCTACCGCAGAATATCCTGGACATAGCCTACTATCCTAGCGAGCGTGGAATGTACAACTATAACCCCGACCTGGACAACAACGGGCGTCTAAAAGACCCGCGCCGTAATTTTGGTGCTATCAGTCGGGCCGTTACTTCGGACATTGACTTCGATAACGCCAACATCGAAAATATCGAGTTTTGGCTTATGGACCCTTTCATCGGGGGAGAGAATGGAGCAATTGACGATGGATTTGAGAAACAGAACAACACGACAGGGGGGAAACTGGTCTTCAATCTGGGTGATATTTCGGAAGATGTAGTACCTGATGGACGTTTTAATTTCGAGAACGGCTTACCGGTAGAACCCCGGCCCGGTATCAATGTGGATAGTACTGCCTGGGGCCGTGTGACGAAGGAACAGTTTATTATCAATGCTTTCAGCAACGAGGCGGGCGCGCGGGAGAAGCAGGATGTCGGTCTTGATGGCCTGAACAGCCAGCAAGAGCGCGTTTACTTTAAGGAGCGTTTTCTGGATCGCTTGCCCCCTACACTTACTCAGCAGGCTCGTGACCGAATTCTGGCCGACCCATCCGGTGACGACTTTCAGTTTTATTTGGGGGAAGAACTTGATATTGCTGATGCCAAAATTCTGGAACGGTACAAAGAGTTTTTGGGCATGGAAGGCAACTCTCCCGAAAGCACTGCCAGCAACGCCAATGCTATCGTTACTCCAGCCTCTACCAACCTGCCCGACTCTGAGGATCTGAATGTGGATAACACGGTCAACGACAACGAAGCCTACTACGAGTACGAGATCGACCTGAAACCCAATCGGCTTGATATTGGGCAGGGTTTCATCGTAGATAAAACTGTGGCTCAAGATGGTAGCAACTGGTACCTTTTCCGAATGCCGGTCAAAGAATTCACCCGCAAAGTGGGACAAATCAACGGCTTCAAGTCCATCCGTTTTGTACGCATGTACCTGACTGACTTCCCGCAACCCGTGGTACTTCGCTTCGCGCAGTTGCAGATGGTGGGCCAGCAATACCGCAAGTACCTTTCGGACCTCGATGCTCCCGGCTTGCAGGAAGTACCCGAGCCTTACGATGCCCGCTTCACGGTGGGAACGGTCAGTATCGAAGAAAACAGCCAGGCAAACAACTCCAATAAAAAGTACGTCTACGCCGTGCCACCAGGCTGGAAGCGCGACCGCGACATCACGCAGCCTACCCAAAATTTTCAGCTCAATGAGCAGTCGATGAGCCTGTGTGTGACGGATCTGCGTGACGGAGATTCGCGGGCTGTGTACAAGAATGTTAATATCGATATGCAGTTCCGCAAGCGGCTGCGGATGTACATCCACATGCACAACGATGACAACCAGAACGGGCAAACCGGAGCTTTCTTCCGGCTGGGTACCGACCTGACTCAGAACTACTACGAAATAGAAATTGCCAATCTGCAGGCCACCCCGGAGAACATAAGCGCCCCGGATGCCGTGTGGCCCGAGCAGAACGAGATGAATGTGGCCTTCGCGGACCTGATTGACGCCAAGGCACAACGCAACCGCTCCGATGGAGCCAGGAGCGTTCCCTACTCCGTTGACATTATCGACCAACTGACGGGCCGTCCTTACCGCATCACCGTGGTGGGCAACCCTGACCTGAGCGCCGTGCGGGTAATGATGATTGGGATGCGTAATCCGAAAACGGCCGACGAGCAGAACAAGAGTTTTTGCCTGTGGGTGAACGAACTGCACGTGGAGGGCTTTGATCAGACCGCGGGAGAAGCGGCTGTTGCTCAACTCAACGCTAAACTGGCCGACTTCGCCACGGTAACGGCCTCGGGGCGCATCGAAACTTTCGGCTTCGGCAGCGTGCAGCAGCGCATCGGTGAACGTGCCCGCTCCACCACCAGCGAGTTTGGTATTTCGTCCAATATTCAGGTCGACAAGCTATTGCCGCAGCAATGGGGGTTCAGTATCCCGCTTTACGTCAACTACGACAGGCGGCGCATCGTGCCCCACTTTAATCCGTTGGACCCCGACACGGAGCTGACTACTTCGCTGGAAAACCTCGATGGACCCGAGGCTCGCGACCGCTTCCGAAGGCTCGTGGAGGATAACACCGTGCGGCGGGGAATCAATCTTTCCAATGTCCGAAAAGTCAAAACGAAGGAAGGTGCGAAAACCCATTTTTACGATTTTGAGAACCTGGCGTTCACTTACGCTTACAGCGACATGCTGCGCACCAATATCCTGACCCAGGAATATTCCCAGCGAATGTACCGTGGCGGAGTAGCGTACACTTTCTCTGCCCAGCCAAAAGCTTTCGAACCCTTCCGCAAGTGGGAGACGGAAAGTCGTTATCTGAATTTTATCAAAGACTTTAACCTCACGCTGCTACCTACCCAGGTTTCGGTGCGGGCGGACGTGGACCGGAGCTTTACCAAAACCCAACTCCGAAACTCTGACCTGACCACAGCGGGCATGCAGCCCTTCTATGAAAAGTACTTCTGGTTCAACCGCTATTATGATCTGAACTGGAACCTGACGCGGAACGTGGTGCTGCAGTACAACACCGTGGCCAATGCCATTATCGACGAACCGCAGGGCGATATCAATACCGAGGTGAAGCAGGATTCCCTTTGGGATAATTTTAAGAAATTAGGGCGGATCAAGAATTTTGACCAGCGTATCAGGCTCACCTATCGGCTACCGCTGGACAAGCTGCCGCTTACGGACTGGATTCGAGCGGATTACAATCATACCATCGCGTACAACTTTCAGGCGAATGCCCTGGGACTGGTAGATTCCCTGGGCATTCCGTTTGGCAATATCGTGCGCAACAGCCGCGAGCGTGGTGTCACGGGGCAGGTGGATTTCGTCGCTTTGTACAATAAGCTCAAATACCTGCGCTTCGCCAACTCTCCTTCGCAGGAGCGCAAGAACTTTGCCCGCAGTCCGGGCGACATCGAAGACCTGCCCGCTCCGCCGAGCAAGGCTTTGAAAAATATTGCCAGGGTACTTATGACGGTTCGCGGAATCAACTTCAGCTACACCGTACTGGAAACTACCGCTTTGCCGGGCTTCCTGCCCACGCCTCTCTATTTCGGATTGTCTGACGCCAACGCACCGGGCTTACCCTTCGTGCTGGGCAATCAGGACCGGAACATCCATGTACGAGCGGCCGAAAATGGGTGGATTACGCCCAGTGAAGTACAAAACCAGCCATTCCAGCAGACTGTCCAGAAAAACTTTAATTTCAGAACGACTCTGGAACCTTTCAAGGATTTCAGGATGCAGATCGAGGGGCGGCTTACCCGGCAGGATGCCTACCAAGAATTCTACCGACCTGATGCGCCCGGCGGCTCGTATCTGAGTCAGAGCCCGGTACGCAACGGGCAGTTCAGCATGTCGTTCCTGTCGTTTCGGACGGCATTTGCCAAAATGCAGCGGGACAACGAATCACCGGTATTCGACCGATTCCGGGATTACCGGACTGTTCTCAAAGACCGTCTCAATCAGGAGAATAACAGCGGTGGCGAGTACAACGAAAACTCGCAGGATGTGCTGATCCCCGCTTTCTTTGCGGCTTACACGGGCAAAGACCCGAATACTGTACGTATTTCGCCCTTTCTGGGCTTTCCGATGCCCAACTGGCGCATTGATTACAACGGTTTGTCGCAGGTGAAGCCCTTTCAGAAGTTGTTCAGTTCATTCACACTGACACACAACTACAATTCTACCTATAGCGTCGGTAACTTCACTTCTTCGTTGGGCTATGAGGCTTTGTATGTCAACCTGGCGGTGACAGGCTATCCGCTCTCGAGCCGGAATAACTATCTGGGGCAGTACGTCCCGGTGTTCGTAATGAGTACCGTGACGATGCAGGAAAAATTCTCGCCCCTTGTCGGTGTCAACTTCCGCACCCAAAGCCGCATTACGGGCCGGGTGGATTATAACCGTGACCGTACCATTGCCCTGAATCTGGCTAACTCGCAGGTAGCTGAACTATTCAATCAGGATCTGACGATTGCCATCGGTTTTACCAAAAACAATGTGGCGATTCCGTTTAAAATAAACGGGGTGAAGAAAAAGCTGAAAAATGACCTGATCTTCAATTTCAGCATGACCTTCCGCGACACGCGATCCATTCAGCGGAAGTTCGACGGGCAGATTATCCCCGTGGCCGGAAACATCAACTTCCAGCTCCGACCTACGCTGGCTTATCAGGTCAACAACCGTCTGAATGTGCAATTCTATTTCGACCGCACCTTCAACGATCCGCTGGTGACCAACTCATTCTACCGCTCCACCACAGCGGGTGGTGTACAGGTGAAGTTCAACCTGGCCGAGTAGTTTCCCTTGGTTGAAAGTGGATAATTGACTGTGGAGGGTACTTTTGCTGAAAAACATTTCAGCTCGAATACAAGTGAAAAATAGCCGGCTACTTGACCAGGTATCTTCCAATCAAGGGATAATGGTCCGAATAGGGAACCTGGTTCAGGGTGTTGAAGTCAAGAAGTTCCAGTTTGTTACTGTCATAAAACTGGTTGTCTATCCTAATGAAATAGGGGAGGTGATTGTAGGTAAAGCCAAAGCCGCTGCCTTTTTGTTCGAAGGCGTTGGCAAGGTACTTGCGCAAACTCCCGTACACATAGCTGTAAGGCGTTTCATTGAAATCTCCGCAAACAATGGTCGGGTGCGGCGTATCGTCGATCCAGCTTTTCAGTAATTTAACTTCCTCGCCTCTCTTCTCGAAGCCTTTCCGCATTTGCTTGTATGCGTACTTGGCCTCGTGCTTGGATTTTTCGTAGTCATCCTTATTCACGATCGCAGACAATTGTAGCGTCATTGAGTAGAGGTGTACATCAATCACGCTGACTGTATCACCCTGCCAGGCAATGTCTGCTTGCAACAAACCATTCTGCCCGCTGAAAAGCGTATCGCGAATGGCTACAATAGGGTACTTTGAGAAAACGGCCATTCCGCTCCGGCTAGTTTCTCCCTGACTGAGTTTTCGCAGAAACGAATGGTACTTATATCCCTTTCTTTGCAACTTTTCGGTGAAGTTGAAGTCGGCCATGCCTTCGTGGTCGAAATATTCCTGAAGGCAAAGCACGTCAGCATTCTGTTCACTGATCCAGGTGCCAAACTTTTTTACCGTTTCCTTATTGTTACCATACTGGTAATCATAAAGACCAAAGCTGAAAACGTTGTAGTTCAGTACAGTCAGAGGTTCTCTGGTACTAATTTCAGAGGGTAAAGATGGTTCGTCGGAGGTTCTTCGAAACTGAAAAGTTCTGGCTAAAAAAGGGTAGCCAACGATCAGAACGAAAAGGGTCGTCACTAGCCGTTTCGGGGCCAGCAGGGCCCAGACAAGCAAAAAGGCCGTATGGAAGACCAGCATCACGGGCAGCGACAGCATCAGGAAACCCGCTACCCAATGCGCACTCGGTATCCAATAGGTGAGCGCATAGATCAGCAGTGTGTAAAGGACCGCTATTTTATATAAAGACCACAGGAGGCCACTGAAAAGACGCATAGGGAGGGATCAAATCGTAAAAGTAAGACAACCTGACGAATAAATCTGTGAGTAACGGGTGTTTGTAGAAATTCTAAAATAGTATTATCTTTGCGGCACAATTTCGGTTCAATACAAAGGTTGAGGGGATATTTAATCCCCTTTTTTGTTGCAATATGGCGTTCAAAGAACAGATTGAATCATTTTTGGAACCGCTTCTGGAAGACGGAAAATACTTCATCGTTGATATCCAGTTCAAGCCTGTGCGGGGGAGTCAGAAAGTGTTGATACTGCTGGACAGTGACGAGGGAATTACGATTCAGGAGTGCGCTGACATCAGCCGGCAACTCGGGAATGACCTCGAAGCCGCCGAGGTAGTCGAAACGGCTTATACATTGGAGGTGTCGTCGCCCGGCCTTGATCAGTCGTTGCGGCTGCCGCGCCAATTCCGTAAGAATGTCGGTCGTGACCTGAAAGTGACGTTGACAAGCGGTGAGAGTATGACCGGAACGCTGGTGGAAGCTAAAGACGACAGTATCGTGTTACAGCTTCCACTACCTAAGAAGAAAAAGAAAGTCACCGAAGAAGAACAAGACCTGCGTCCCGAAATAGCGCTTGGGAACATAGCAAAAGCCTTGGTGCAGGTCTCATTCAAATAAAAAATAGGAAGGCGCTTAAAACAGATATTGAACGAATAACAAGATGGGGTTTTTAATTTTTAACTCTCAATCTCCATTAATTTATGGACAGCTCAATTTTAATAGATTCGTTTGCTGATTTTGCCAGCACGAAAGCCATCGATCGTCCTACGATGATCAGCATCTTGGAAGAAGTATTCCGCACCATGATTCGAAAGAAGTATGGTACAGATGACAACTTTGATGTCATCATAAACCCCGAGAACGGAGACCTGGAAATGTGGCGTACCCGCGAAATCGTGGACGATAACTCGGAGGATATCTGGGATCATGACAAAATACCCCTTTCCGAGGCCCGGAAGATCGAGGAAGACTTCGAGGTGGGCGAAGAAGTTGCAGAGGAGGTCAAGCTTGAAGAATTCGGCCGCCGCCTTGTTCAGACTGCCCGCCAGACCCTGATCCAGAAGATCAAGGATATGGAGAAAGAGCTCCTGTACGAAAAGTACAAGGATCAGGTTGGGGAGTTGATTACCGGTGAGGTGTATCAGACCCTGCGCCACGAACTGATCGTGTTGGACAGTGAGGGTAACGAGCTCACAATGCCTCGCAACGAGCAGATTCCCAAGGATCGTTTTCGCAAGGGCGAAAGTGTGAAGGCCATTATCCATAAGGTGGAAATGAACAACGGCACGCCCCGCGTCACGCTGTCGCGTACGTCGCCAATGTTTCTGGAGCGGTTGTTTGAGATCGAGATTCCTGAAATATACGATGGCCTGATTTCCGTCCGACGCATCGTGCGCGAACCGGGCGACCGAGCCAAAGTGGCCGTTGAGTCTTACGACGATCGCATCGATCCCGTAGGTGCCTGTGTCGGCATGAAGGGTTCCCGCATCCACAGTATCGTGCGGGAGCTTGGGAATGAGAATATCGACGTAATCAACTACACCGAGAACCTGGAACTACTCATCAGCCGTTCACTTAGCCCCGCTAAGGTCACGTCGATGCACATCGATCATGAAGCCAAACGGGTGTCTGTGTACCTGAAACCCGATCAGGTTTCACTTGCCATCGGCAAGGGCGGACAGAATATCAAGCTGGCCGGGAAACTTGTCGGCATGGAAATAGACGTTTTCCGTGATGTGGAAGAACTGGCCGAAGAAGACGTGGATCTGTCGGAATTCGACGACGAAATTGAAGCCTGGATGATCGAGGAGTTCCGTAAAATAGGACTGGACACCGCTAAAAGCGTGCTGGCCCTAAGCATGGAAGAACTCGTTCGCCGGACTGATCTGGAAGAAAACACCATTGAGGAAATCCTCGATGTATTGCGCAAGGAGTTTGAGTAAGGATTAGGCAGTCGTTACTTCTGCCCGCCTCCATTCAGACATTGCTTGCTTACATTTACTACCGAATAGAAGAATTTTTTGTTAATTGCTGAATATGGCAGAAGAAAAAATGATGCGCCTGAGCCAAGTGGCAAGGATCCTGAACGTAGGTACCTCTACGATCGTGGACTACCTGTCGACCAAAGGTTTCAAGGTGGACTCCAGTCCGAATACCAAGTTGAACGCTGCCCAAATCGATTCTTTGGCTAAAGAATACGATTCGGACAAGCTGAGGGATTCGGGTGGACGGCAGAAACCAGCCGCCGAACCCGAACCGGAAAAGAAGGAAGCCAAGCAGGAAAGCGGCGTGGATGAAGTGCTTTATTTCCGCACTCCTCCCAGCAGCCCCGTGGAGGCAGAAAAAAAGGAAGAGAAGCCCGCCGAGAAACCAATCGAGGAGGAGAAAAACCTGCCGATCGAAGCGAAGCTGCCGGGTATTAAGGTGGTCGGCAAGATCGATCTTAACGCGCGTAAGCCCATAGCTGCGCCGAAGCCTGAGCCCAAGCCAGCTCCGGTGGCCAAGGAGGAGCCAGTCGCTCCCCAGCCTGAGGCGCCTAAGCCCGAACCTGAAGTCGAAGCTCCCGAAGTTAAAGCTCCGGAAATCGAGGAAAAGAAGGCAGCGCCTCCTGTTGAGGAGCCCGCACCCAAGCCAGAACCAGTTGAGGCAACGAAGCCGGTTGAGCCTGCAGAAGCACCGGTCGCTGAAACTCCCCCTGTGGAAAAGGCCCCGGAAATTGCTGCTAAGGTACCTGAGGAGGTAAAGCCAGCCCCTGCTCCCAAGCCAGTGGAAGCCATAGCTCCCAAAGCGGAGACTCCCCCCCCCGCCGTGGAACCTGATGCTACTGAAGCTGACGATGTTATCGAAGCCAAAGGAAAGCAGCTCCGGGGATTGAAGGTGGTAGGCAAGATTGAACTACCCTCGGAGAGAACAAAGAAAAAAGATGCAGCGACTGGTGAAGCAAGCGACAAAAAGCGTCGGCGCAAGCGCAAGCGAATCCGCGACAACCGTGGCGAGGCCACACCTGCGCCCGGAGCGGCCACAGGTACGCCTGTTCCCAGAACCACTACTACTGCCAAGGGCACAACGGCTGGCAGCAGCACTCCTCGTGGCAAGGCGAGCAGCCGCCGTGGCGGTCGCCGCGAAGAGGTTTCCGACAAGGAAGTAGCTGACAATATCAAAGCCACAATGGCCCGTATGGGAAGTGGCACCGTAACGCAACAGCGTGGCCGTGCGGCCAGCAAGCGGCGTCGCGACCGGGCTGATCAGGATGATAGCGGCTTCGATCAGAACGAAACCAAGATCCTGCGTGTGACCGAGTATATCTCGGCCAATGAACTGGCTTCCCTTATGGATGTCAGTGTGCAGGAAGTTATTTCGGTATGTCTGAGCATGGGCATGTTTGTGTCCATCAACCAGCGTATCGATGCCGAGGCAATTACCTTTATTGCGGATGAATTTGGCTACGAAGTGGAATTCATTTCTGCCGAGGAAGAAATTCAGAACGAAGTGGTAGATGTCGTGGACGACCCGGAAGACCTGGAAGAGCGCGCTCCTATCGTCACCATTATGGGTCACGTTGACCATGGTAAAACCTCATTACTCGACTACATCCGTTCTGAAAACGTTGCCAGCGGTGAGGCAGGCGGTATTACCCAGCACATTGGTGCTTACAGTGTCAAGACCAAATCAGGCAAGCAGGTGACATTCCTGGATACGCCCGGTCACGAAGCCTTTACGGCTATGCGGGCAAGGGGTGCCAAGGTGACCGATGTGGTCATCGTGGTGATCGCTGCCGATGACAGTGTGATGCCCCAGACGCGTGAGGCAATCAACCACGCGCAGGTAGCAGGTGTACCAATCGTTTTTGCATTTAGTAAAGTCGATAAACCCGGTGCCAATACGGAGAAAATCCGTGAGGAGCTTTCGCAGATGAACTACCTGGTTGAGGATTGGGGTGGTAAATACCAGTCGCAGGAAATCTCTTCGAAGTCCGGCATGGGTGTCGATGATTTGCTGGAAAAAGTACTACTCGAAGCCGAATTACTCGAACTCAAAGCCAATCCAGACCGTCGTGCGGTCGGAACAGTGGTGGAAGCATCACTTGACAAAGGGCGTGGCTATGTGACCACAATTCTGGTACAGGCAGGTACGCTCAAAGTCGGCGACATAATTCTGGCCGGAGCACACCACGGACGTGTGAAAGCCATGACGGATTACCTGGGCAAAAAACTGAAAAAGGCGGGGCCATCTGACCCTGTACAGGTTCTTGGCCTGAACGGTGCTCCACAGGCAGGCGATAAATTCAACGTGATGGATCAGGAGCGGGATGCCCGTGAACTGGCCAACAAGCGTGAGCAAATCCTGCGTGAGCAAACCATCCGTTCCCGCAAGCACATCACACTGGAAGAAATCGGCCGACGCAAAGCCATCGGCTCTTTCAAAGAGCTCAATCTGATTGTGAAGGGCGATGTGGATGGTTCGGTGGAAGCCCTGTCGGACTCCCTTCTGCAACTGTCTACCTCCGAGATTCAGGTCAATACCATCCACAAAGCAGTGGGTCAGATTTCGGAATCGGACGTCAACCTTGCGATTGCCTCTGATGCCATCATCGTGGGCTTCCAGGTTCGGCCTTCGCCAAGTGCGAAGCGCATGGCCGAGCAGGAGCAAATCGAAATCCGTCATTACTCGGTTATTTATCAGGCCATCGATGAAATCAAAGATGCCATGACGGGCATGTTGGCCCCGACGGTGGAAGAAACCGTGACCGGAAATATCGAGATTCGCGAGGTATTCAAGATCAGCCGTATCGGTACCATTGCGGGTTGCTACGTGACGGACGGCTTCGTGAAACGTAACAACAAGATCCGTATTATTCGCGATGGTATCGTGATCCACACGGGCGAGATCGATTCTCTGAAACGCTTCAAGGAGGATGTCAGTGAAGTGCGGTCAGGGTATGAGTGTGGTCTGAATATCAAGAATTTCAATGATATTGAGGAAGGAGACATCATCGAGAGCTTCGAGTTGAAAGAGGTGAAGAGAACTCTCTGATCAATGGGGTATAAGTCTTGACCAAGTGCGGCGTAGTCTGCACCTTTGATCAGTTGTTTGATTTTATTTGGAGCATATATTTTAAAAAAAGCAGGCTTTCGGGCCTGCTTTTTTTTATGGATGTCTAGTCAAAAGTAGGTAAGCTCATTGTATCCATAAAATCGACATTTCAAGGAAAGGCATAGTTTTTTAAGATCAGTAATTTGTAAATGTACCCATCAACAGACGACTCATGGATAACAAGAATAAAGTGGACGACACTCAGGACAATTCGCTGGCTCATGCCTTAAACGAAGAAAAGGAAAACAAACCCAAATCCTATGATCCCGATCGTTACCTGCCTACCGCTACCAGCGAGCAGGAGTACGAACCTGAAAAACCTTTGGAAGAGAAAGAGCCGGATGAAGGATACAGCACTAATCCGGCGCAGGGCAAAGAAGAAGCTTCGCTGCACCTGGCGGATGAAGACATGGATCGACGTCCGGAGAATCCGCTGGAGGAAGCGGAGAACCTGAAAGAAAGCTACGAAAAGAGCCAGAAGAATTCCGCCGAAGAAGGTAAGTAGGCAGGACTGGGTATTTTTGATTGCAATTACTAATTCTTAAAAATCACGATTATGCAAGACAGCAAAGACAAAGAACCGGAAAAGGAATACGTTCAAAACGAAGAAGAAAGCCAGCGAATCGACGAAGAGCGGGTAGTGCAGACGCATTCAAACTTAGGACTTGTGGATGCCCGGCCAGGAGAAAGTACCTTCGCGACGGGTACCAAAAACCACAGCACTGAATTGGATCATGCCTTCGACGAAGTACCTGATCAAATCGTTGACGAAGTGGCCCTGGAAGATGATCTGTCGGATACTGTCACGATTTTGGAAGAGGATTCCCTCAAAAACGTGGACAAGACAGATGAGCAATAATTGGACGCGGTAGTTATTGAAAGGCTTCCATGATGTGCTCGGCCGCTTTACGGGGTGATAATTCATGGGTTTCACCAGGTTCCAGATAGAAAGCGTAGGGAACACGGAGCAACCGAAGCTTATCGGCTAGTAGTTGTCCCTGCCGCGGCGAAACGAGTTCATCGCTTTCGCCGTATACCAATATTGTACGCGGGGAGCGGGCGCTCGCCAGGTAGAAAGGACTGTCGTCTTTGAATATGTCAATCGGCCCGCCGTAAGCATTTCCTGTCAATAACTCTACTTTGGACCATAAAGTCTTGTCGAGCCATGCTCGCAGGGAAAGTTCGGTCGGTGCCGAGGCAGCTACCACAGCCTGAATGTTAGTTTCCGTGGATTTGTAAGCGTAGGTCAGGGCAATGTGCCCTCCTGCGCTAAACCCGGTCAGGCGAAATCGGTTCTTCCGGATGTTATACTTTTCTGCATTGACGGTAAGAAAGGTGATAACGCTTTGCAAATCTTCCAGTTGCAGTTCCAGTAAATTGTTGGAAGAGCTGGCCACGCGATAATTCATGTTCACGATCGCAAGATTCTTGCGTTCGTTTTTCAGGATGTCCACCGTTGGTTTGAGAAACGACTTGTCACCACTCACCCAACCCCCTCCATGCAATAAAATAACTACCTCTGCGGGGGTACTGTCTTCTGCGACCGGAAGATGAAGGTCAAGGGTCAGGTTTCTTACCTTGCCAAACTCCACATCCATCTTCTCATTATAGCCCTTAATAGGACTATCAAAGTAGAATCTGTCAGGCTCGATTCCTAACTTTTCACATCCCGAAATCGCTAAAACACACATCACCGCAAACCCCGCTGCTATTCTTCTGGCGAAATCGTAAACCGACCTTCTTTTCATGCTATCTGAATAAATCAAGCTCAAAACTACCTATAAATATCCTCTTTTCAATTCGGCAAATGCGCGGTCCACTGCCCGCGCGGTCAGAGCCATGAACGTGATCGATGGATTCTGATTCCCGACCGAGGTCATGCAGGCTCCATCCGTGACAAATACGTTTTTCACTTTGTGTAGTTGGTTCCACTCGTTCAGGAGAGACGTTTCAGGGGAGCGGCCCATACGCACACCACCCATTTCGTGAATATCCAGGCCCGGGGCTTGTCCGGTATCATACGCGTTGATAGTCCTGCATCCAGCCGTTTCCAGCATTTCTGAACCCTGGACCAAAAAATCGTCCCGCATTTTGAAATCATTTTCGTCGTATTCAACCGATGTGACTAAGAGCGGCACGCCCCATTCGTCCCTTTGGTCTTTACTTAGCCGCACGTGGTTCGTTTCTTTTGGAATGGTTTCGCCCTGCATCTGCATGAATACCCGCCAGCCGCCGGGATTGCTGAGGTTATCCTTGAATTCGGCACCAAAGCCCCGCTGCCCCAACCCCTGCTCCCAGCCACTGCGAGCCGCGCTGAATGCCACCATATAGCCACGCTGGAAACCCAGATTCTGCGATTCGCGCAAATTGCGGAATGCAGGCATAAATACAGACGTCGGACGACGACCGTAATAATAGCCGTCTTCAAAACCCTCTATTGATGCCACGATGTTACCCCGGTAGTTATGAAACGCTACGTACTTGCCCAGCAAGCCATGATCATTACCCAGCCCGTTGGGAAAGCGACTTGATTTGGAGTTGAGCAGGATAAGATTGGAATTGAGCGCCGCCGCATTTACAAAAATAATTTTGGCAAAGTACTCGGTTTCTTCTTTGGTATGTGCGTCGATAACCTTCACACCCGACGCTCTGCCTTTGCTCTCGTCATAAATAATTTCAGAAACTACCGAATCGGGTCGGATGGTCAGGTTCCCCGTTTGTTCGGCCCAGGGTAGGGTAGATGAGTTCGAACTGAAATAACCTCCGTACGGACATCCCCGGTAACAAAGGTGCCTGGCCTGGCACTGCCCGCGCCCCTGCGCCAAATGTACCTCGTTGGGTTGGGTAAGATGCGCGCAGCGCCCGATGATTACATGGCGGTCGGTGTAGCGGGCCTTAATCTTTTTCTGCATACTTTTCTCCACGCAATTGAGCTCCCAGGCAGGCAGGAATTCCCCGTCGGGCAGGCTGTCGATGCCGTCGCGGTTACCACTTATCCCCACAAACTTTTCGACGTAGCTGTACCAGGGCGCAATATCTTTATAGCGGATGGGCCAGTCCACAGCAAAGCCGTCGCGAGCCGGGCCTTCGAACTCAAAGTCGCTCCATCGTTGCGTTTGCCGCGCCCAGATGAGCGATTTGCCGCCAACCTGATAGCCGCGAATCCAGTCGAAAGGTATTTCCTGAACGTAAGGATGTTCATCATCCTTGACGAAGAATTTTTCGGTGGCTTCGTCGAAGGCGTAGCAGCGGTTGACGATAGGATTTTTTGCTTTCTGTGCCAGCGGATCGCGGAGGTGATGGGGGAAATCCCAGGGATTGAGCATGGCCGTGGGATAGTCAGTTACGTGTTGTACCATTCGTCCTCTTTCCAGAACCAGCGTTTTCAATCCTTTCTCGCAAAGTTCCTTAGCCGCCCAACCCCCGCTGATCCCTGAGCCGATGACGATGGCGTCGTACGAATGTTGCGCTTTACTTTTCAGATTGAGGTTCAAGTGTCAAAGTTGGGTAAGGGTTGAAGAGTTTTGAAAAAAGTTAAATTCTGATGAAAAGCTTTTTTCTATACATCCAATAAAGAATCAGCCACTGGACCGCCAGGATAACGAAACCGCTGATGAGGGTTTTGTATGGTTCACCAAATAGCAGATCATATTGCGGGCTGATATTGATGCGAAAGGACTCATCGATGAAGCCGACTACCGTGTGGGCCAATATGTAAGCCGCAATGGAGTTCATTCCTACCACAATCAACGGGAAAAACGCCCTTTTGGTTTTTTGAACATCCACCACGAAATAAAATAAGGCGAATAGCACAAAACACCAGGCCCCGCTGAATAAAGTCCAGGCGGGAGTCCATATACGTTTCACGATAGGATTGATTCCGGTGAGATGCAACAGAATGGCAACGGCGAATAATCCCGCCGCGGCGATGGCGAGTCGGCGCATCAACCAGGATGAAGACGGAGCCGCTCTCAACCAGCGGCCGGCGACAAGCCCCAGAATCATGGTGCCCAGGGTGGGGATGAAGCTCAGAGTGGCATAGCCGCCTCCGTTGAACAGAAACGGTTTTTCCCTCGGGAACAGGTTCAGAAACCAGCGGTCGAAAGCCCAGGCGGCGTTGGTGTTCTTGTTCCAGTGCGCTGCAAACCCGCCGAGGTTATGTTCCCAATCGGCCGCGACGCCCGTTAGCGACCAGTCGAAATCCGCTCCCGGCAGGGGGTGAAAAGCGAACAGAGCCCAGTAACCAACCAATATCACCCCCAAAGCAGTCCAGGTGCTGCGTTCGGAGCGCAAGCCTAAAGCGTACAGGAAAGGATACCCCAACCCGATCTGAGTAAGCGTATCTTCAAATGTGAAGTTGGTCTGGTTACGGCCCATCGAACGCAGGAATATTCCCAGTAATATAAGTACCAACGCCCGGCGCAGCGTGCGTAGCCAAAGGTAGGTTTGGCTGTGGCCGCGAGAGGCGCGGCTGGCCATGGAATAGGGGAGCGCCACACCCACCAGAAAGGTGAACGAAGGCTGAATTAAATCGTGCAGCGAGCAGCCTGTCCACGGCACATGGCTTTGATGAAAACCCAGAAACCCCCAGAAAGAACTTTCGGGTAACGCTTCGGCTACGTGGGTGAATTCCAGTACCTCGGCCATCATCAATAGCATAACCAGTCCTCGGTAGGCATCTACCGATGATACTCTTTGCGGGAGGGGATTGTTGACAACAGCCAAATTACAGAAGGTTGAAAAAGTTAAACCATATCAGACAGCGAATAACTGACTGATGTCCTGGAAGGATTTGAATTCCAAAGCATTACCGGATGGATCAAGAAAGAACATTGTGGCTTGTTCGCCGGGTTGCCCTTTGAAACGGATATAAGGCTCAATAATGAATTTGATGTTGTGGCTTTTCAGGCGGGCTTCCAGCGTGTGCCAGTCGTCCCATTCAAGCACTACGCCGTAGTGGGGCACCGGCACATCATGA
Source organism: Persicitalea jodogahamensis (assembly GCF_014651615.1). GTDB lineage: Bacteria > Bacteroidota > Bacteroidia > Cytophagales > Spirosomataceae > Persicitalea > Persicitalea jodogahamensis. The sequence goes on from NZ_BMXF01000002.1 coordinate 1,108,498, forward strand.
CCATCCACCGGGTTGGAATGGAGCGCAACGTCCTCGGCAGGCTTTGGTTTGTAGTGAATTACGAACTGATGGCCGTACAGATCGAAGTCCGTCCAGTGCGTATCGCTGCGGCCTTCGCCGCAGCCAAGTACTTCGCGGTAAAACTTGCGCGCAGCTTCTAAATCATGGACGGGAACAGCGACGTGGAAGGGGGTGAGTTTGGGCATGGTTGGTTAATTTCTCTATTTGGTTTTAACGCGTTTGTATTTTTCAGTGATAACCCGATCGATGCCCAGCTCGGCTACTTTTTCTATTCCTTTTTGCGTCAGGGTATCGTTCTCGATCTTAATCGTAAATTCAAAGGTGTGCTTCTCCCAGGCCGGATCCACAAAATAGTCCAGATGCTCCGTGTAGGTACTGTCCCGCAGAGTGTAAGTACCACCCCCGGCCGAAAATGGTGAGGCGGTGGAGTCCTTCTGATTGCTTAGAGTATGATTCAGAAAAGCAAAATGCGTTTCGTTCAAGATTTTGATCATTTGCCGGCTGGAATCAAAGGTAGAGTATACCGAGTCATTTTCCATGGCGGTTGCCGATACCAACTCCCAGGTACCTGTCAGTGGAAGCTGCCGGGGCTTTTCCTGACACGAGAAGCAGAAGAAAACAATTAAAAACAGGAGAGACCCGGAAAGTTTCATAAGTGACTGGCAGAAAGTTTGGAAACTACGCAAAGGTAAAGGGTATCCCCTTCTTTATCCAGATAAAAGTACCGGGAAGCTCCGTCGCAGAAAGGCATCCTTTCGGAGAATCCACTAATGTAATTTTTGATCCCTCACCGTTCAGAATTTGCCGCTTTCCGCTTCCCATGGTTCATAGTATCAGGGAGCAAAAAAATAGAGCGAGTTAGTACTTGGCCTTTCCATAAAAACTACCAATACGCTGGGCAGGCCGCAGGACTACGGAGTGTATGGCGTAGTTTTGTGCCTCACGTCTACCGCGTATCAATGGCTGAAAGTACCCCAGTAGGCCAAAAAGCCCGCCGATCATTTCATTGACGCGCCCGCGTCCAGATTTGGCTGGAAAAGCCATGGCTGATCGCGCCTTTGTTCAGCTCCTCGACCAGGCGCGCGAGTCCGCATGGCAATCTACAAGGTTTATGACTGTGTTCATCCATCAATAATAGTCTTACCGGATCCCGAAGATCTTAAAACTATCGATCAGGACACCTGCGTCTATCATGCGCAACTTTAAGGTGTGTTTTCCTTTAACGAGTTTCAGCACAGACAGTGATTTGGTAGTTTGGTTAGAAAGCACGTTTTCTTTCCATTCTTCGCTCCTGCCGATAGTTTCGAAGTCAACCATTTGCCAAGTACCTTCGTCCACCTGAAGCGCCACTTTTTGTCCCGAAGAAAGGGTCAACGGATGTAAGGGAATAGCCTTTATCTTAATTTCTACTGAGCCGGTTTCGGGTAAATTAAAATCGTATTCAACTTGCGGCTGATTGGATTTGAGCGGGGAAGCAATTGTAAACGGTCTGGAAACCAACAAATTACCCGAAAAACCAGGTTCTGATATTTTCTCCCAATACGCATCCGGGGTAGATGAAATACGGCTGTAATCGCCCGCCGGAATATCAACCAACGACTTGGGTACACTCACAGTCGATTTCTGCTCCACATTCTTAAGAGCTTCTGGTGTACTAAAAACGGGCAACTGTCGCGGGTTCATGGTCATAACATGGTTCCATTTGCCGTTTGAAATGATGTGATTATACTTATTTGTAAGACTGACAATGGAGTCGTAAGCGGCAACAGCTTTTTGAAAATACGGGTTGTTGTCGGTGCGTTCGCCGGATTTTGTGGTATAGTAGAGGTCAAGATTTAAAAATTTCTTATTCATTTGGCTTGCCGCCCGAACGGGATAGCCCACCAGTTGAAAATAAGCTGACGCATAGTCGCTATTTCGGGGCTGTAAAGCCAGTGTTTCACGGTCAAGTTTGTCATAGGCTGCAAGCCGTTCCTCGACTTCCTCCAAACTGAAAGTTGTCGGATGGGTGGGAGTTGTGGGTTCTACTTTGCTCCACCCCATAAACTCGGGTTTTCTGATGTAGGAAAGGCGGTAATTTTTCCAAAGCAGCGCCGCCGCTTCCTTTGAATTCAAATTGCTCTTTGTCCAGTTTTCAAGGTGTTTAAAAACCGATTCATTCGTCAGAAACGGCCTGATGTCATAGGCCATATCCAAAAAAAGTTGCGTTGGGTATTCAATGGCTTTAATATCGCCTACGTTTACCACCCAAACGTTTCTCGCTCCTGTTTCATAGGCTTTTTGCATCTCAAAACGCATTAAAGCGGGGTCGGTAGTACCAATCCAAAGATAATCGTGGGGGCGCCCCCAATACGAGGCATGGTAGTACACACCCGCTCCTCCTGTTCGTTTTCGTTCGGTTTCGTTGCTCAGGCTTTTAATGTAGCCGTAGTTGTCATCCGGCCAAATGAGCGTTACGTCCTCGGGAACGTTTAGTCCGGCTTTATACAAATCCAAAACCTCCTTGTAGAGAGTCATTACCTGCGGCACCTCAGCAGGGGCTTTTCCGGTCACCTGGCTTAACAGCTGCCGTTGGTCATTAATAATCCTATTCGTTAATTCCACGGCTTCCGCTTCGTTTTTTGTCCCTTCCATGCCGCTGTCGTGCTTTCCTCGCATCCCGATCGAATACAAATTCCCGAAGCCTTTGATTTCTTCGAGGCGGCTCTGCCAATACGTCCGAATCTTTGCCGAATTGGTAATGTAGTTGTACTCACCCATAGTCTGGTCGTTCCATTCATCCACGTTGTTCCGCATGAGGGGCTCTGCGTGCGAGGTGCCAACCACGATTTGGTATTTCTGGGCCACCTCCTTGTTTTCGGGATAGTGGTAAAAGGCCTTGGTACTTGGGTGCATGGCAGGCCAGATAAGGTTGGCCTTCAAACGAAGCAGTAGTTCAAATACTTTTGCGTACGTTTTCGGGCCAATGTCTTTCAGGCCGGTTTCAAATGTTTTCGCCGCCCAGGGTTGTAGGCCCCAGTCTTCGTCGTTGATAAAAATACCCCGGTATTTCACCGATGGCGCAAGACTCACAGAGTCATTTACCCAAAAGGCTTCCTTCCGTTTTTGTACGGGTACATCCGCCCAAAAGTGCCACGGACTTACGCCTGCTCTCTCAGACAAACCGAAAACACCGTAGGCCAGCCCTCTTTTATCTGACCCCGTAACAACCAGCGTGTTAGTATTGTAAGTGGTATAAGAAAAAGTTTCCCACTTGTTTTGAATTTCTTTATCGATTTCTTCCAAAAATTTCTTTTTAATTCTAGGGGTTTTGTCGTTTACAAGACGTAAAACGATGGAAATATTTTCGTTTTTTGTATCAAAGACTTTGGCGAGATCATCCGTTAGAAATTCGGCTAAAAACTTTTCGAATTCTTCATCCGGATTGGAGATTTTAATAATCGGCTTACCATCAATCGCTATTTTATTTTGTGCCGACAAAGTCAGTAAGCCTGAGAATGAAAGAAGAAATAACAGAAAGAAGGACTGCATCTTATGTTTTGGGCACATCTTACTTTTCATAAATAAAGTTTAATTTTTTCTTTAAAATATTACGTTGCGTATCAGCCTATTCAGCAGCTCACCTCTCGTCTCATTTTGCTCAACACTTCGGAATACAGAAATGAAAGACCAAACTGAATCCTGGTACTTGCCACGGAATATGATTCCGTAAACTCATGCTCGCCCGGAGTTATTGAAGCTCAAAGTAGTTTCACTAAAAACCTATCCCCATACCTACAGTTCGTAAGTCCCAATCTTTATTGATGGATGATTTAGTCAGTGTAGTTTGCCCTATTCGACCCCGACAGGGTCATAGCTATAAGTTTCCGATTTGGCTCGCTCGTCAATGATACCAAATCAATCACCAAATTAAAGAAAATGCCTTCACCTATAAAAAAGGCAAAGGCATTCTCTAAATAACCGATTGACAACGAGTAATTGTCAATTATTCATTAACTACCAACTACGCGTTCATCTTCTTCAACTCGCTCACAGCGTGGTCGGCGGCGCGGGCGGTGAGAGCCATGTACGTCAGCGAGGGGTTCACGCAGGAAGCCGAAGTCATGCACGCACCATCGGTCACGTAGACGTTCTCGGCGCCCCACACCTGATTGTGCTTGTTGAGCACGGAGTTCTTCTGATCGGTACCCATGCGGGCGGTTCCCATTTCGTGGATACCGATGCCGGGTGCTTTCGATTCATCATTGTACGGATTGACGTTCTTCACTCCGGCAGCTTCGAGCATTTCAGCGGCGTCGTTCATCATGTCGATACGCATTTTCCTTTCGTTTTCGCCATAGGCAGCATCGAATACCACGATCGGCATATCCCACTTGTCTTTCTCGGTGCTGAGTGTAAAGCGGTTGTCGGGGTTCGGGATCATCTCACCGAAGCCGCCCATACCGATATTCCAAGGTCCGGGCTTTGACATTTCCTCTTTAAACGCTGCGCCGAAACCCGGCTGTCCGCCGCCCCGGCCCCAGTTGGCCCGGCTGCCACCGCCCTGGTAGCCAAATCCGCGCACGTAGTCGCGCTTGTCGCTGCCCCAGTTGCGGTAGCGGGGTACGTAGATTCCGTTGGCACGGCGTCCGAAATAGTACTTGTCATCGAAGCCTTCCATCTGGCCTGCGGCACCGACGGCCAGGTGGTGGTCCATGATGTTACGGCCCAGTTGGTCGCTCTCATTGCCCAGCCCGTTGGGGTGACGGTCCGATTTTGATTTCATCAGAATCGTGGTCGAGGGAATGGCCGATGCATTCAGGAAAATGATTTTGGCAAAGTACTCCTTGATATCACCCGGATCGTTTTGATTAATAACCCGAACGCCCGTGGCTTTACCCGCCTTGTCGTCGAAAATTACCTCGGACACGATAGAATCGGGCAGCAGCGTCAGGTTACCCGTCTTGGTGGCGGCGGGCAAGGTAGCTGACTGTGTGCTGAAATAGGCACCATAAGGACACCCCCTCATGCACATATTACGGAACTGACATGCCGCCCGGCCCAGTTCGGTATGGAAGGCCTGCGGTTGCGTGAGGTGCGCCACCCGGCCAATAATGATCTTCCGACCGGCAAACTTCGATTCGATGTCACCTTTGATTTTGGTCTCCACGCAGTTCATCTGCATGGGAGGCAAAAACTTGCCATCGGGTAGTACGTCCAGTCCCTCGCGCGAACCGCTGATCCCCGCAAATTTCTCCACGTAGTCGTACCAGGGCGCAACATCCTTGTAGCGGATGGGCCAGTCGGTACCCAGGCCCTCCTTGGCGTTGGCCTCGAAATCCTCCTCGTTCCAGCGGTAGCTTTGACGACCCCACAAAAGTGAACGCCCGCCTACGTGGTAGCCGCGTATCCAGTCGAATCGGCGGGTTTCCTTGTAGGGGTTCTCTTTATCGTTTTCGAAGAAATGGCGGTGTTCCTCGTTGGCGGTATAGCCCGTACGGAAGTTGGCCCAATATTCTTCACGAGCCATGGTCGTCACGCGGCCACGGTGTTCCAGTTCCCAGGGGGGAGCTTGCATGGTCGGGTAGTCCGTCACGTGTTTTACGTCACGCCCCCGCTCCAGCATCAGTACTTTCAAGCCCTTTTCGGTCAATTCTTTGGCCGCCCAGCCACCGCTGATTCCGGAGCCCACGACGATGGCGTCGTACGTAGCCTGCTGTTTTGCTCTTATATTCAGGTTCATTATTTAGTGTTTTCGGTTTAATATGTTAAGGAAGTATTCGATTTTGACCACCGACACCCTACATAGCCCAGGCCTTCTGACCGGGCTGCAGGTCGATGCAGCCGTCGTAGCGACCCGGTACGGCCACATATTCCAGGGCCTGAGTAGCGCCCGGCTCCGAGGTAAAGTACCCCAGCAAGGTCAATTCTTTCATCAGGCGGAAGAAAGGCACACCCGGTTCGTCGAAGTTCTGGCCCGCTTCCTGGGCTTTGGAACGCTCGTCGCCTATGCGCTTCAACTCGTCCATCGATTCCTGTTCGGCGGCGGTCAGTAACGTAATCTTTTCTTCGGCCGAAGCTTTCATGAAATCCTTATCCTCCAACTTCGATAACCCTGCCATGAAGCTTTTCTGGTCTTTCTCGTAATAGCAGTCTTTCAGCATTTTCTGAACGAACTCGCCCACTTTGGCGTCTTTCGCACCGGGCGTGTCGGTTTTGGGAATAATGACTTCGGCCACCTCAGATACAAGGTTCAACTGATCGGGGTCGAAGCCAAAATCAGCCCCCGTAGCGGCGTCTTTGGTTTTGCAGCCGTCCATGAAAGCAATCATGGTCGGGGCGGTCACGGCACTGCCCATCAACAGGGCGACACGCGAAAGCGCCTCTCGTCTATTCATCATAATGGTAATTGTGTAGGGTTAACAATGGAGAATGTAAAATTACATTCGATAAATGCAAAATATAGTATTAGAAACGAATTTTTTATTCAAAACCGATGTGCCTGGTAGTCTTCGGCCAAAATGTTTTCAAAAACCTGTCACCAAGCCGTTTCCGGAAGGAGTGAATCATTTGAGTATCGGGCCTGTTTTCCTCTATAATAATTACAGAAATTCAATTTTATACTGATGAATACCTTAGTGAATAATAAAATAACGATCGATATTGTTTCGGACGTGGTGTGCCCCTGGTGTTACGTGGGAAAGAAACGACTGGAAGACGCGCTTGAACAATTGGGAAACCCCGAAGACGTGGAAATCACCTGGCACCCGTTCCAGCTCGACCCTACGATTCCGGCCGAAGGCATGGATCGCAAGAAATATTTTATCAAGAAGTTCGGCGACGAAGGCCGCATCCGGCAGATGTCCGAACACTTGACTCAGGTGGGCAAGGAAGCTGGAATCGACTTTAACCTGGATGAGATTTCAGAAAGCATCAATACGCTTCCCTTACACAAACTACTTCACGTAGCCGGACAGGAAGGTTTCCAATCCGAGGCGGAAGAGATGTTGTTTCAAGCCTACTTTTCTCACGGAAAGGACTTGAAAAACCTGAAAGTACTGGCAGAGCTTTTCGCCCCCTTCGGTTGGGACGAGGCCAAAATCGAGGGGATTGTTGCTGACGACACTATCGGCTACGCGGTGCGGCAGGAAATCGACCACTTTCAGCAGATGGGCGTGAGCGGAGTACCTTTCTTTATTATCAACAACAAATACGGCATTTCGGGGGCACAGCCCGCTGAGGTACTTGTTCAGGCCCTCACGCAGGTACGCGAGGAAGTGCTGGAAGCAGCTACTGGTGAAGTTTGTGGGCCGGAAGGTTGCTGATAGACAAATTGTCGAACTACCCGTTACTGAACGGTGAGCGTCAGTCCGAGCACGGATGACATATCACTCTTAAGGTAACGGGTATTGTTTTGGAGTTCGGTTTGGAGTTTCTCGACTTTGGGTCGATTGTTCTGGATCTCCTTGGTGAGGGAGGAGGTTTCTCCCAAGCCAGCCAGCGCCTGGCGGATAGCGGCAAACTGTGTATCCGTACTACTAACCAATGCCGGGCCACCGCGCACGGTTTGGAGGTAGTTGTCGAAACCAAGACCGTCTTGCTGGCCTACGCGTCCGCGCCAGATGTCTTCGAGGGCTGTGAAGTGCGCCCGGATGAATTCCAGCGATTTGCCGCTGTAATAAGCTTCGACCAGAGTGGGTTGAGGACCTTGTTGCCCGGCCGAACCGTCCAATGGTAAATCGACTTTTCGGTTTTTCAAATCTTCGAAGCTTTGGACGAGTCCATTGTAAAGCTCGGAAATCGAACTTCCTACGGCAGTGCCATCGCTGTTGATAAAGGTATCGCGGTAAGTCGCCCACCCCGTCACGACACTGTCCACCTGCGTCTTGACATTGGCAATCTGCTTCCGAAGGTACACTTCCCGGCTTGCGGTAATGAGCCCGTCGAGTATACGCTGATTGTCACCGTTGACGTCGAAAATGAGGTACTCGATCGCCAGCATACCGCGCGCACCGTAGTTTTCGTCGTTCGGGACTGGTAAACCTTTGGCGATGGTAATCTCCATTTCCCTGATGTCGGTGGGAAAGGTGCCAATTTCCTGCACGAGATTCTTTCGGCTGCCCGATTTTCCGGCCGGACCGAAATTGTAGGCATTGACCGACTGAAAGGCCAGGTGGGTCTTGGTCCAGGTAGTTTGCAGGGCGGAGAGATTAGCGAGCGTCGGTTGTGCGGCCAGTGTTTCTGCGGCCTGTTGCAGAGTGTTTACGTTGGTCTGTAATTCTTTGAAAGAGGGAATGATAAGATCATCGGCATAATGTCTCAGCATGTCTTTAAGGGCAAATTGCTCAGGCTTTTCAACTTCCAGGTTGGAAGAAGTGCACGCAGGAATGAGCGAAAGCATTGCCGCTGCCAGCGAGAGGAGAAAAGTGAATCGGAGTCGTTGCATTTTACTCGGGCTTTAATGTTGCATTCTCATTTAGTAACTCCAAAGCTACGATTCTATGTATACTTATTCCGGATATTTATCGAATTTTCGAGAAATAGGCAGGCGGTTAGCTCAATAAGAATTTTGAGCTATGCAGGTCAGTTTTTGCTGGAAGGCATTTTGAAATAAAAAATCCGGTTGGACAGATAAAACGATCTGTCCAACCGGATTTTTTTAAGATTGGGGCCCGTTAGTGATGTTCCTCGTTGGCAGCTTTCTCGGTAAAGTAGCCAGCGTAAATCGCTACTGCTCCCAGAAGACCGAGAATGAAAACGAGCATGTCGCCAAAAATTCCCAAAATCAGCAGAAGGATAAGGAATGAAGCGACGTAAAAACCCGACGAAAGCTCGTTGGATTCTGAATGAGTATGCGAAACGTGCTCGATAGGAGTCGTTGGGTGGGCAATGTGCGTTTCTTCCATTTCAGGCGTTAGTTTTTAGCTATTAGGTTCACGGTTTGTCAGGATTAGCTGTCCCCAAACCTTAGTTGCAAGCGCGAAAGTACTAATTTCCCGGAATTCCCGAAAATTGTCCTCAGCTTTTCACTACGGCGTGGCCGCCGAACTCGTTCCGCAGGGCGGCCACGACCTTGCCCGAGAAGGTGTCATCTTCCATAGACCGGTAGCGCATCATCAGCGACAGAGCAATCACGGGCGTAGGAACACCAAGGTCCAGGGCCGTTTCCAGTGTCCACTTTCCTTCACCGGACGAGAACATCTTGCCCCTGATTTCGTCCAGATTGGCGTCTTTTGAGAAGGCGCGCTGGGTCAGCTCCATCAACCAGCTACGAATTACAGAGCCATTGTCCCAGACGCGGGCCACCTGCTCGTAGTCGAGGTTAAAATTGGATTTGCTCAGTACTTCAAAACCTTCGGCGATCGACTGCATCATGCCGTACTCGATGCCATTGTGGACCATCTTGACAAAGTGTCCGCTACCCGGAGCTCCCGTGTGCAGGTACCCGTTGTCCACCGAAATATCCTTGAAAATCTGCTCGCAATGCGCAAATACGGCGTCTTCGCCGCCGATCATGGTGCATGCTCCGTGCCGGGCGCCTTCCATGCCGCCGCTCGTGCCGCAGTCCAGAAAGTCGATGCCTTTCTCTTTCAGGCTCTGGTAGCGCAGCAACGTATCGGTGTAGCGGGAGTTGCCACCGTCGATGATAATATCATTCTGGTTGAGTAGCGGCACGAGCTGATCCATCACACTTTGGGTGATTGTGCCTGCCGGTACCATGAGCCAGATTACCCGCCGCCCGGTGAGTTTCTGGGTAAGCTCTTCCAAAGAGTGAGCACCGTGAATGCCATCCATCTTGATGAATTCTTCCACCACCTCGTCGTTGACGTCATGGCCGATTACCTCATGGCCATGATCTTTGAGGTTTTGGGCAAGATTAAAACCCATCTTGCCGAGGCCAATCATTCCGATTTGCATAATTTATGTTTATTGGTAAGTGATCACGGGGCAGCCCGCGCTGTGGTTAATTTTTGGGGAATGTAGCGAAGTTTTCATATCCTTACAAGCAGGTTTTGGTTAAAAATATCATCTACTGCTATTATTCAGGACTCTAAGTGCAGGGCGGAGGGCAAACCACCGATCCCTCATCATTCATCACAGAAAAATGGCATATATCATTGGTGCTGATCTCGGCACAACGAATATCAAGGCAGTGGCCTTCAATCTGAAAGGAGAAATCCTGGCCGACCACAGCGAAGAATACCCCATGATTCACCCGCAAGCGGGCTGGAGCGAACAGGATCCCGAGACAATCATGCGGGCGGTGGAGTACTGCATTCAGTCGGTAGTCAAGAAATGCCGGGCTGATGGGGAGGTGCTGGGATTATCGTTCAGTGCGGCCATGCACAGCGTAATTGCGCTGGATAAGGAAGGCAAGCCGCTGACGCACTCGATCATCTGGGCCGATAACCGCAGCGCCGAACTCGCCGATGCATTACGCGAAACCCGTGAGGGGCGTAAAATGTACAGAACCAATGGCACGCCCATTCACGCGATGTCGCCGCTGTGCAAACTACTCTGGTTGCGCGACAACGAGCCGAAACTATTTAAGGAAGCCGCCCGCTTTGTCGGAATCAAAGAGTACGTGTTTTTCAAACTCACCGGAAAGTACCTCATCGACTACTCCATCGCTTCGGCTACCGGGCTGTTCAATATCGAAAAATTTGCCTGGGATGACTACACCTTAAAGTACCTCGGCCTCACGGCTGATCGTTTCTCCGAACCCGTGTCGCCTTACCACCTTGTAAATCTGCCCGCTGAAAATGCCCTGGGACTACCCGAAGGCACCCCCATGGTACTGGGTGCCAGCGACGGTTGCCTGGCCAACCTGGGCAGCGGAGCCATCGTGCCGGGGACAATGGCCGTCACCATTGGCACCAGCGGTGCGGTGCGTATCTCCTCTCCAAAACCGTTTGCCGACGAGCAGATGCGTACCTTCTGCTATATTCTGGACAAGGAAACCTATGTCATCGGCGGAGCCTCCAACAACGGCGCGGTGGTCTTCGAATGGCTGAAAGACCACTTTTTCGACGAAATCGAGTACGAGGATTTATTCAAGAAGGCGGCCGAAATTCCGCTGGGCTCCGACGGGCTGCTGTGCCTTCCCTATCTGCTGGGTGAGCGGGCCCCGCTATGGAATTCCGCCGTGCGCGGTGGTTTCGTCGGGCTGGACATTTACCACACGCCGACCCACTTCGTGCGGGCCGTGATGGAGGGTACTTTACTAAACCTTTACAGCATCGGGAAAGTGCTGCTGGAAAATCAGGAGGTAAAGGCCATTTATGCCAATGGTGGATTTGCCAAGAGCAAAACCTGGGTGCAGATGCTGGCCGATGTGTTCGGCATCACGGTCAATCTAAACGATACGGTCGAGACGGGTTCGGTGGGCGCGGCCCTGATGGGGTTGAAAGCGCTGGGACATATCGACAACTACGCGGATGCCAAACAATTTACTCCGATCGGCCATATTTTCAAACCCAACGCCGCCAATCACAAAGCCTACGAAGCACTACAGGAGGACTTTGAAGAATGGGCGGGAATATTTGACAAGCGGGCAAAAAGTGGGAAGGCGTAACCTGTCTTCCCACTTTTTGCCCTGCTTACAGGAAACTTACATGGGACTGACCCGAAAGACCGTTCCCGAATTTTCGGCTACTACGTAGATGTTGCCGTCAGCACCCTGGCGAATGGTACGAACACGACCGATGCCTTCGAGGATCTTTTCCTGTTTGGTTATCTGGTCGCCTTTGACCGTGCAGAGCATAACGTAGTTGAATTTCAGCGAACCCACCAGCAGGTTGTTCTTCCAGTCGGGAAACTTGGGGCTGGTGACGAAGGCCATGCCGCAGGGCGCGATGGACGGCCGCCAGTAAATGACGGGCTGCTCCATGCCCGCACGGGCGGTGTCTTCCGAAATAATGCTGTTGTCGTAGTCGATTCCGAAAGTAATGGCGGGCCAGCCGTAGTTAGCGCCTTTTTTTACTATGTTCACTTCATCGCCGCCCTGAGGACCGTGCTCGTGCTCCCAGACTTTACCCGAGACGGGATCGAGCGCCAGACCTTGCGGATTTCGGTGGCCGTAGGAATAAATTTCTTCCAAACCTTTCTTGGTACCCACAAACGGATTGTCTTTCGGTACTCGGCCATCGTCGAAAAGCCGCACCACTGTTCCTTGATGATTCATCGGGTCCTGCGCTTTTTCCTTTTGCCCGCGTTCACCCAGGCTCAGATACAGGTAGCCCTCCCGGTCAAATACGACACGTCCACCGAAGTGAGGGTTGGATTTGACATTGGGTGTGGCCTTGAAAAGTACCTTCTTGTCCACCAGTTTGTGGTTTTTCAGCTTGGCCCGCATTAGGGCGGTGTTCGCGCCATCAGCGTCGCCAGCCTCACCAGGTGCGGCGGGGGATGCATAAGTAAGGTACAACCAGCCGTTTTTGGCGTAGTCGGGGTGCAGCACAACATCCAGCAGGCCGCCTTGTCCTTTGGCCAGTACTTCGGGAACGTCGCCAATGGGCTTAGGGTCGAGTTTGCCGTCGTGAACCAACCGCAAAGTACCTCCGCGCTCCGTGACGAGCATGTCGCCGTCGGGCAGGATGGCTACCGCCCAGGGCGTTTTCAGGCCCGTTACCACGGTGTCCGTTTTGAGAGCCATGGATTGGCCGGGGCCCTTTGGGGCTACCGCTGAACCGGGGCCGGTCAAGCCGAAAGCCGCCAACGTAGCCAGACCAAGTGCTGCGGCTGAGATTTTTTTCCTTGAAAAAGTGAAAAGTTTTTGAAGATGCATTGGGAAATTTTATTTTGATCAGAAGTGAAATATCAACAAATATAGGGAAATTGCCGCTGTCATGAGTAAACGCCTCCTCCGTCTGTTTCCGCCCTTCCAGGAAGGGCTTCCCCCGCTTTTGGCCGCAAAAATTAACATTGTCCAGCGTGATGGCCGAACGCTTTTTGGCCATTTGGAAAAGCTGGAGGCAGATTCACTTGTCCTGCGCGATCTGCGGAGCCACCCCCACCGGGTTCAGTTGGCCGACGTCGCTGAAATCATCTTCGACCGGAAATCAGAAATCTTTCCAAAAATAGACGAATCTTTGTGAATCTTCTGACCCTTAGATTGCGTTGGTTCATTCCTGCCCAATATCAGAAATCACCATTTTATGCTCGTCAATCTTCTCATAAAAAATTACGCGCTAATCGAGCACCTCGAATTAGCGCCTGATAATCAGCTTAATATCATTACGGGTGAAACCGGCGCGGGTAAGTCCATCATGCTCGGTGCCATCGGCCTGTTGCTGGGCAACCGCGCCGACAGCAAGTCACTTTACGATCCGGCCAAAAAGTGCATCATCGAAGGTACTTACGATGTGTCGGGCTACGCCCTGGAACACGTTTTTGAGGAAGAGGAACTCGACTTTGGCCAGCATTGCATTGTACGCCGCGAAATCAGCCCGAACGGAAAGTCGCGGGCATTTGTCAACGACACGCCCGTAAATCTCGACACCCTGCGGCGCGTTACGAATGAGCTGATGGATATTCACTCCCAGCATGATTCGATCATGCTGGGGAACAATGAGTTCCAGTTGCAGGTGGTGGATGTCTATGCCCAGACCGACAAGTACCTGAAAAAATACCGTAAGGATTTTCGTGTATACCGAGAAACCCGCGATGAGTACGAAGCGATGAAAAAATCGGCGGACCGGCTGCGGAAGGAGTTCGACTACAATAATTTTTTGTACCAGGAACTGTTCGAGGCCGGATTACAGGCCGACGAGCAGGAGAGTTTGGAAAACGAACTCACTATTCTGGAAAATGCCGTCGAAATCAAGGAAAAGCTGCAACTGGCTTACGACTACCTCGACAATCCCGAGCAGTCGATCCTCGACTTGCTTAAAGGTGCGGTTGGCACCCTCACTCAGGTCAGCCGGCTTGTGAACATTTATGCGCCCCTGCGCGACCGCGCCCAAAGTGCGTTGATTGAGCTGCGCGACCTGGCCGACGAAGTAGGGAGCGCGGGCAGCCTGGTCGAGGTGGACGACGATAGAAGTACCCTTGTCCGCGAACGGCTGGACCTGATCTACCAGCTTCTGAAAAAGCACTCAGTCCGTGATGTCTCTGAGCTGTTGGTACTGCAGACTGACCTTGAGGGAAAAGTAAGCCAGGTCCTCAACATGGACGAGGACCTTGAAAAAGCACTGGCAAAAACCGAACGCGCCCGGGAACGCATGATGCAGAGCGCCACCAAGCTTTCCGCCGCCCGCAAGGCTGTCTGCAAAAGCATCGAGAAAAACATCTGTGAAGGCCTTATTGAGCTGGGCATGCCCAACGCCTCTCTGACCCTCGAAATGACCGAGGTGCCGCCCACCAGCGACGGAATCGACTTTATTTCCTTCTTGTTTAGCGCCAACAAAGGCATCAAACCGCAGGAACTGCGCAATGTGGCGTCGGGCGGTGAATTCTCGCGCCTGATGATGGTGATTAAGTACATTCTGGCGGATAAGCGCCGACTGCCGACCATCGTTTTTGACGAAATCGACACGGGTGTATCGGGTGAAATTGCGATCAAAATGGGCAATATGATGCGGCAAATGGCCCAGAATCACCAGATCATCGCCATTACGCACCTGCACCAGATTGCGGCGCAGGGTTCGGCGCACTACTTTGTTTATAAAGATCACTCATCGGCCAAAACGGTCAGCCGCATTCGCAAGCTGGGCTTTGAAGAAAGGGTGGGGGAGATTGCCCAGATGATCGGCGGCAGCAAGCCCTCCGAAACCGTGGTGAACAATGCCCGGGAGATCCTGACCCACACTACGGCGCAGATGAACGAAAAGACTCAGACGAAGCTGTTCTGAATTTTGTAAAGTTGGATTTTCAGAATCTTCATCGACTTAGGGGAAGCCTTTTTAGGCTATCCCCTTTTTCTTTGATTGTCCAGCGCCCAGGTGTTATCGCCTGCGTACCGCATCAGGAAGTAAAAGAACAGGGAATAGACAATCTGAGAACCTACCAGACCCCAGTCCTGTCGTAATGAAGTACCAAAAATAAGTACCATCATCACGACCGCGCCGGCGATGATGGCCTGTCGGGTGAACAAGCCCAGCAGCAGCAGCAAGCCAATGACACCTTCAACAAAGGGTAGCGTCGTTGCAAATATTTCCACCATTGGCTGTGGCAGCCAGGTTTCCTGAAAATCGGCCACGACTTTATCCCGGAATTTATCCAGGTTACCGAAAATCCGCACCACCCCGTGCATCAAAAAATTGAGCCCCATCGTCAGGCGAATGAGCAGGTAGGCAATCTGAGCATCTTTATTCATAGGAATTGGAATCTGGGTTGGTTAATTGTTGCGGTAATTCACTCTTTCTTTACGTTCACTAATTTTGCCACCTGGTCGCCACGTCACCGAACGTCTGGTAAGTAGTTGGGGTGGATATCTCTTTGAATTTATCCTGTATTCAGGCCTGTTCATCAAATATTTATGCCAAAGTTTCAAATAGGCTGGCCCGGTTTTTTGAAACTTCGATTGACTCATCACAAACTGTAACCGGGAAGATAAATGGATCCCCATTCCCCATTCCGTATTATTCTGATTGGCGCCTCTGCTGGCGGGCATGCCGCTGTCCTTACCACTTTAAAGGATATTCCACCGGACATAAATGCCTGCTTTCTAGTAGTGATACACACGTCCTTTGATGCGACTTCGGCTTTTGCCAGCTATTTGGACGGCAAGATTAATCTGCGAGTGAAGGAAGCCCGGCACGGAATGCCGATCGAAGCCGGCACAGTGTATGTGGCCGTACCAAACAACCATCTGGCTTTGCAGGGTGGGGAAATCATGCTCACCAGAGGGCCGAGAGAGAATCTGTTCAGGCCATCCATCGACGTACTGTTTCGCACTGCCGCAGTGTCGCAAAAAAACAGGTGTGTGGGCGTGCTGTTAACTGGTCGGCTGAACGACGGCACGGCCGGCTTATCGGCCATAAAACGGTGTGGCGGGCTGACGGTAATCCAGAACCCCCGTACCTCAGAGTACGCCGAAATGCCCCGAACGGCCCAGCGGGAAGTCGAGATTGACCACACCGTAAATCTGGAAGATATGGGTGAGGCAATCATAAAAATCGCGCAGACAAAACTACCGCCGGAAATAACGGTTCCACGAAATCTGGTGCGTGAAGCGGGCATTGCCATGAAAATCGAAAGCCAGGTAGCAACTGATGAGGCGCTCGGTGAACAAGTGCCGTTGAGCTGCTCTAGCTGCGGTGGACCACTCTGGAAAATGGATGATCCCCACCAGCAGCGTTTCCGATGCCATGTCGGCCATTCGTTCACGCAGGAAGCGTTGTTGGAAAGTCAAAACACAGCGCTGGAAGAAACGTTGTGGATTGCGTTGCGCACTCTGGAAGAAAAACAAGCCTTGCTGAAGCGAATAATACTGGATTATGACAACCGTGGATTCAAAACCCTCGTGCCCTCATACAAAGACAAACTTGCCGAAGTGAAAACGCACGCAGAACGACTGCGTACTCTGATGCGGTTGCACGACTGAAAATTGAATGTATACTATGACTTTATCCTACTGACAGAATGCAGAAACAGGAAGAAACCTACGTAATGGGCGTGGGTGCATCGGCAGGCGGACTGAATGCCCTGTCACGACTGCTGGCCAGTTTTAACGGCACTACGCACAGCTTTTGCGTGATAGTAGTGCAGCACCTGAGTCCCGACTATAAAAGCGAGTTGACCTCGATTCTGAGCCGTCGCTGTAAATGGCCCGTGGAGGAAATCGAGAATGGTTGCAGCATCCAACCGCACCGGGTATATGTCACGCCTCCCAACCGCTCCATCGAGATGAAGGACGGCAAGTTATTTTTAAAGGAACTACCCCCCAATTATAAGAATGCGCCGTCTGCCGATCAGTTCCTGATCTCACTGGCCAAGGAGAAGCAACAATACGCTATCGGGGCCATTTTATCCGGCTTCGGGCACGATGGCACCGAAGGAGTGCGGGCTATCAAGGAAGTAGGAGGTTTTACCATTGCCCAGTCACCCGTGACCGCCGAATACCAGGATATGCCGCAATCGGCCATCGATAGCGGCATGGTGGATATGGTCCTCGATCCTGCGGTGATGTTCGATGAGGTTACGCATTATATAAACAACCACCGGGTACTGCAGTCAAGTACCCCCCGGGAGCGGAGTCTGGACGCCATTTTCGAATTATTGGCCAAAAGATCGGGAACGGATTTCTCGAAGTACAAGTCTTCGACCGTCATGCGACGCATGGACAAGCGCATTGAAGCACTCCGGCTGCCTTCGCATACGGAATACTACAAAATGATCCGGCAGAATCCGAAAGAGCTTGATGTTCTTTTTGAAACGGTATTAATCGGCATCACTGAATTTTTCAGAAACAGGGAACACTTTGATGCCTTGCGCAAAGAGCTCAAACTACTGCTGGAAGAGAAACGGCCGGGCGACAGTATCCGGATATGGAGCGTTGGCTGTGCCACGGGGGAAGAACCCTACACTATCGCGATGCTCATCAGCGAGCTTTTGGGTGAAAACATAGCCAACTACCAGATACAGATCTTCGGTTCCGATATCGATGAGCGTGCTCTGAACAAAGCCAGAAGAGGTACTTATTCAGCAAAAAGCGTTGAGAAACTACCTGAACTGTACATCAATAAATATTTCGACAAAACGGAGGAAGACCAGAAATACCAGATCAGGAAAACTCTCAAAAAAAACGTGCTTTTCTCGAAGCACGATATCACCAATGACCCGCCGTTTGTAAAGCTCGACCTGATTACCTGCCGAAACCTTTTCATTTATTTCAATAATTCTCTGCAGAAGGACACCCTGCGCGTTTTTCATTACTCGCTCAAAGAAAACGGACTGCTTTTCATGGGCAAATCCGAAAGTATTACGCCGGCCAGTGATTTGTTTGTAAAGGTTAATGAATTCAAAGTATTTCGAAAAGCAGACGCGGCGAAGGTTTATAACCTGAAATTTTCGCGGTACAATACCAATTTTGGACACAGCAAAACTCAGGATGACAAGAAGACGGCGGTCCGAAACATGTCCATCCTGGATATTGCCAAGGAAACCCTATACCACGCCAACGAGAACCCCTTTGTAATCATCAACGATGAAGCCGAGATAAAGGAAGTCCAGGGTAGTCTTCGGCTATACCTGGAAATAGGGCAGGGCGCGATGAACCACAATCTGCTCAAAATGTCGAACAAAGAGATGTCGCTTGAAATCAGGGGGCTTCTCGCGCAGGCCAGGAATTCCGGCAAAATTCAGGTGGGCAATGTCATTAAGTTCTCGCTCTTTGACCAGTTGCACTTTGTCAGGATCAAGATTCTTCCATTCATATATCCCATGGGAGAAGAAAACCATTACCTGGTGTTTTTCGAGCGCATCGAGCCCGACGGTAGTTATCTGAGACTCACGGAGGAAGTTTCCACCGATGACTTCACGGATCACCGTATCCTGGAACTGGAGCAGGAGCTGAACTTTGCCCGGGAGTACATGCAAATGTTCACCGAGGAGCTGGAAACCAACAATGAGGAGCTCCAATCGCTGAATGAAGAACTGCAATCGGCCAATGAAGAGTTGAAGTCTTCCAACGAAGAGCTGGAAACCAGCAACGAGGAATTGCAGTCGGCCAATGAGGAGTTGAGCACCGCCAACAACGAGCTCAGACTATCTAATGAAATGATCATAGAGCGGGAAGAGGACCTTAAAATGGCCAACCGCGAAATTATCCGCAACGAAACGCTCTACCGTACCATATCGGAGAATATTCCCAACGGAACGGTTGGGATTCTGAACGAATTTCTTGAGGTGGAGTACCTGGCGGGCCAGGGCATGGCGCGCTACAACATCGATCTGCAATCGGTCAAAGGCAAAAAGCTGCACGAGCTGAATCCGTCGGAAACCGAGCGCAGCAAACTCCACAAAATTTTCTCCGACACCCAGGCTGGCCAATCGTGCAAAGCGGAATTTTCCTACATGGACCGTATTTACTCCTTGCACACCATTCCATTGAAACTGGACGAGCACTCGCCTACCAAGGTGCTGTATCTGACACAGGATATCACGGAGCAAAAAGAGTTTACCAACATGCTGGAACGGGAAGTCAGCCATCGCACGGAGCAGCTGGAAGCCACCAATACCAAACTGGCAGAAGTGAACCTTAATTTGCAGCAGTACGCCTATGTGGCGAGTCACGATTTGCAAGAGCCGCTGCGCAAGATTCAGATGTTCATCGCCTTGATGCACAAAAGCTTGCCGGAGAATGATAAGTCGCTTGTGTATAGCGATAAGGTATCCAGGGCTGCCGCGCGAATGGCTGCTTTGGTGAATGGTATTCTGGAATACAGCCGTATCAACGAGGATGAGCGGGAATTTGAAGTACTTCGCCTCGACGAAATCCTCGACCACGTCGCGGAGGACTGCGATCTGCTCATGCAGGAGAAAAATGCCCGTCTGAGCTATCAGGATCTGGGGGAAGTTCGGGGGATAGAAATTCAGATGTACCAGCTCTTTCTCAACCTGGTCAAGAATGCTCTGAAATTCAACGAACACCAGCCGGTCATCCAGGTATCATCTCACCAGGTTCAGGGCGATTTGCTGCCCGAAAATTCGGACCTCGATCCGGGTCGAAACTACAACGTCATTACTGTTCAGGACAACGGCATCGGTTTCAAACCAGAGTACGCCGATAATATCTTCGAAATGTTCAAGCGCCTGCATAGCAAAGATAAGTACGCCGGTACTGGTCTTGGCCTGGCCCTATGTCGTAAGATTGTGGAGGTGCACAAGGGCCAAATTCGGGCGGCCGGCGAGGAAGGCAAAGGGGCCAAATTCACCATCTACTTACCGATGGATAAATAGCTGAAACGATATCATCAGGCACAGGGCCTACCGCATTCCACTATACTTCTCTGGCTGGTGGTCAGTTCAGCCTGCTCAAACTTACCCCCTGCAACTTTTTCTCCGCCTCCGGCAGAATCTCACAGTTATCCCAAATCCCCGTCAGCAGTGTTTGCGCGTAGGCCTGGGGAAGGTCATTCGCCAGCATCAGCCGATTTGCCACTGCATTGTCGTAAGTAAAGAATTCAAAAGAAAAGGAGAAGTTTCCATCGGCATCATCCAGCAACAAGTACCACACGCGTGGTGTACCGTCGTTGGCGGGCATACCTATGACACCTGCATTGAGCCAGATGTGATTGTCCTGTTCGTCGGCAAATGGCAGCCCGGCGTGGCCCGCCAGAATCACTTCCGATTGGGTAGTTTCAAAATGCTTTTTTTTCGTAGCCCAGGGTGTGGATCTGAACACGTACTCCGAAACCTGAGCGGGCGAACCGTGAACTACCGTCACCGGCTTCCCGGCAAAATTGAAGGAAAGGTGCTGCGGCAAAGCCGCCATCCAGCGTACCGAATCCTGCGAGAGCGAGCGAACCGCGTACGGAAACCAGGTGCGGGAAAAAAGGTCACAGCGGCCGCCTTCAGTGTAGTTGCAGCCGCAATCGTCTTCGCCGCTGACGATGTTTTGCTCCACATTGCCCGAAATGCAGCGAATGCCCCAGCCTTTTACAAGTTGCACACATTCTTCCGGTTGGGCGCAGTAACCCACTACGTCACCCGTGCACAGGATGTTATCGGGCGGGATGCCCAGTCGGGAAGCGATGCCTTGAAGTTCCGAAAGGGCTTGAAGGTTGGAATAGGCACCTCCGAAAACCAGGAGTTTTCCAGTGAGAGTACCAAGACGAAGGGTTTGGGGCTGGTTGGACATCTATTTTTTCACACGAATCGATCCGGAGCGCCGGGCGGTAGAAGTACCGAAAATAGCACTAATCCCGAATACCGCGAAACAGTAAGCCGTCGTCAGTATGTTGGTGCTTAGCAGTGAAGCGTATTTGCCTTCGGTAAAAATCAGCCACTCAGGTAACGGCAGGAAAGTCAGCAACCCGCCAAGCAGCAAGCCGCCCACAACCGACAGATGAAAAGCCAGGCGCGGTACTTTGGCGTTCCAGAACAAAAAAATGGGGGCAAGCCCCAACACCAGTGTACCGCTGATGGTGGTAGCGGAGAGGATCGTGGGGTCGAAAAAGACGGGAATGGTTCCTAATAGGGTAAGTCCCACCATCGCCAGGCGGCCCGTCGAAACCTTGGGCAGCGGCGAGCGGCTGAGATCGATGCTGACCATTTTGGAAAAGGAAGCCATCGCGGAATCCAGCGTGGAGGAAGCAGAAGTGACCATGATGAGGTTCATCAGCAGCAGCATCGGTGCTCCAAAGTACCGGGCCGCTGCCACAGGTGCCTCGCCCTCCAGCCCCTGCAAGCGGGTGAAAATCCCGACGAAGCTAAAAAATACGATGCACATAGCCCCGATCAAACCCGCCCACAGATACGATTTCAGGGTAGTTTTGGTATCGGAAATGAAGCCCCGGTCGGTAAGTACGGGGTCGTGGAAAGGATAACTGAAGCACTGGATCACCGCTACCAAAAGCAGGTCGAGGCCGTGGGCCAGATCCCAGGTGCCGCTGGTGACGAAAGGCGCAAGCCCACCGCTCTGAGCAGGAAAAATGAATCCCAGTATCACCACAAGCAGGACTATAAAAAGCGCCATCTGAATGACATCGGTCATGATCGAGCTACTCATGCCGCCTTTCAGGGTGTACGCCAAAGTCAACAAAGTAAAAACTACGATGGAGACGTAGTAAGGCGTGGTTCCTGTAGCACCGAAGTAGCTGCCTATTACGATGGTATTGGACCAGATTTCGTTGTACAGCCGAATGATAATCAGGAAGGTAAACACAACTACCGCACCCTTTCCAAACTTGGTTTCCAGAAAATGGTGAATGCTGCGGTAACCGCCCCTGGTGCGCAGCCGGACAATGACCAGCCCTGCCACCACGAAGGAAAGATAGTACCCCGCGTAGGACACGCCACCCACCAGGCCAAAACTCTGCCCCAGGTTTGCGGCATTGGTAATGGACTTGGCAAACAGCCACGAAATCACCAGACTGCTCGTTAGGAACACGGCATTGGGAGATTTTTCGCGACGGCTCCCCTGAAAAAATTCAGCTGCCGTACGAGAAAGCGGGGCCACAAAATACAGCCCCACGCTCGACGCAAGTACCAGAAGCCATTGGAGGGTGGTGACGGTCATATCCTACTTTGTTCCCCACCAGGTGGGGACATTCACGCTGTTGCCATTGGTTTTTCCGGCCGCGGCCTGGAAGGCGGCAGCGTTCAACGCGGCTTCGCTGCCGGGGTAGGGGAGCCGAACGGGAATCAGGTTACTATTAAGGCTGGCAGAAATCGTTTTCAGTTTTGGGTAGCTTGTACGCCGCCACTCAATCCATCCTTCGTAGCCATTGTCGATGCTGGCGATCCATTTTTGAGTGATGATCTGCTCGATGGGATTCTGGCCACTGGCTTTATACGCCACCTGCGGGCGGGTCAGGTAGTCGGCGGGAAGCGGTGTGAGCCAATAGGCGAATGCCTGGGTGATGCCTTTCTCGTACCAGTCCTTTGCGGAGGCATCAATAAAACCCTTCTCGGCGGCTTCGGCCAACCAGAAACTGGTTTCGTAGGCCGTCATGTAGTTGGCGTTCAGCTTGTCGGAGTTTTCCCGAAAGATAGCACCGGATAATGAGTAGTTGGAAACCGAAATCGACAGCTTGGAGGCATCCGGACCGTTTAGCAAGCCTTTGTAGATCTTCGGGTCAGTGGCAGTGGGACGAAAATACACCGCCACGCGTGGGTCCTGCCGTTCTGCCAAAATCTCTTCAATGGTCTTCGACATAATAAACAGATTATAGTCCCCGATCCGGGCCGTGGCCATACGGAAGTTGTTGGGCTGCGAGGCCGTGAATTGGTAGGTGGCGTTGTCAGTCGCGGCTTTGATAAAACTACCCTCGCTGTACACCGCCTGCAAACGCGCCTTTACATCGGCCTTCCCCGAAATCCGCATCAGGTACTTTATCTTTAAAGAGTTGGCAAAGAGAATCCACTTGGTCAGATTGCCGCTATAAATAATGTCGCCTTCAAGTTTCGTGGCGCCTTTGTAATTCTTGATGGAGGCCACAGCCATGTCCAGATTCTCCAGAACACCGCCGGGGGCCGTATAAATCGCTTCCTGTGAATCGTAATTTGGCAGAATCACCCCCGACTTACCCGATAGTGCCTCGGAATAAGGCACATCTCCGTATAAATCGGTTAGCGCGGCGGCCATGTAGGCTTTCAGAATCAGGGCCGGACCTTCGTACACGGCAAAAGCCGGATTGGTCCGCGACTTTTGCAACAGAATCTCGTTATCCCGCAAATTGGCGTAAATAAACGGCCAGGCATTGCCGCCGTACTGTGGCTCGGTCAGGCTATGGCGGTCAAAGAGGTTAAAGTCGATGGCCGTGAAATACTGCCCCAGCAGATTTCCGGCTACAAAGCCCTCATAGGACATCTGCTCATTGTAATCAAACAACACCTTCCGCAACAGCAGCGAAGGCTGTACATCCACGGGCGCATTTGGGTTGGTATTAATTTCCTGGAAATCTTTGGTGCAGCTCAGCAATGCGCCAAAGAGTAGCAATAGCGTTATTTTGGAAAGTATCGTTTTCATGGTGTAATAATGATAGAATGAGTGGATGATGGAATAGAAGTAAGAGAAAATATTCATGCACTCAATCACTCATTCAAAATTAAAAGTTTACTGATAGTTTAACTCCCACATTCCTACTCGTCGGATAAGTCATGTCCTCCACTCCGCTTTGGAGCTGCTGACCCTGTAAAGAGGTTTGCTCAGGATCAAAGTGGGGAATCTGTGAGAAGGCGAACAGGTTACGTCCCACCAGCGCGATGGTCAGCTCCTGCATCCGCAGTTTTTGCATAAAGCCAACCGTGGCAGGCAATGTATAGCCAATGCTCAGTTGGCGCAGTTTCAGATAGGAAGCGTCGTAAACGTTGTTTTCCTCGTGGTTGCGGTCGTAGTACATTCTGTAATAGGTCTCGGCGGTTACGGCTTTGGTGTTGGGGACGTAGGTGGGATTTTCCTTAGTACCTGAGTTTACTACACCCTGGGCGACGATACCCGCATCGGGACGATTGGCGGTTTCTTCCAACTGACCCGCCACACCCGCCAGGGAAAGCGTCCTGGACACCAGTATGCCGCCCTGGCGCCAGTCGAGGAGGAAGCTAAGGTTCCAGTTTTTTACCCGAAGCTGGTTGTAAAAGCCCAGCATGAAGTCAGGATTGTAATTGCCTAGTTTTTTAAGCGTGTTGTCCACAATGTAACGGCCGTTCTGGTCGATCAAAAAATCACCGTTCTCATTTTTCTGATAGCCCGTCCCCCAGAGGTCCCCCATACGGTCGCCTTTATTAACCAGGTACCAGACCGTCTGATTGACGTTGTCGTAAATCCGGTTATAGCCCAGCGTGAGCGTCCCGGCCTCATCGGGCAGAGACTCGACCGTCGTGCGGTTGCGGCTATAATTCAGGCTCATGTTCCACTTTACGTCTTTATTCAACACGGGTACGTAACTGACGATTGCTTCCAGTCCGCGCGACCGGATGGAGCCACCATTGATTACGCGCTCCCCGTAACCCGTTGCCAAAGTGATCGGCAGCGATAGGATTTGGTTGCTCGTCAGGGCATCGTAGTAAGTCATATCAAAACCCAGCCGGTCGCCAAAAAACCGTATATCCGCTCCGAATTCGTAGGAGGTTGTGGACTCGGGTTTCAGGTTGGCATTGGCAATAAAATTCTGGTCGCTGAAGGTGGGTTGTGAGTACACGGGTGTCCTGGCATTGAACACGCCCGACGTCTGGTAAGGATTGGTGTCGTTGCCGACGTTCGCCACACTAGCCCGGATTTTGGCAAAAGAAACCACGTAGGGCAAATCAAATTGGTTGGAAAGTACCCAACTCGCCGATACCGACGGATAGAAGAACGAAACGTTGGCCGTGGACGTTGGCGTCGCCAGAGCGCTCGACCAGTCGTTACGACCCGTAATATCCACAAACAGGAGGTCTTTGTAGCCCAGTTTGAGCAAGCCGTACAAACTGTTGATACGCTTGTCAGCCACTTGCTGGTAAGCTTCCACGGGCGAGGCGGCGTTGTTGAGCTTAAACACACCCGGCTGAGCCAGCGACAGGGCCTGATACTGCTCGAAGGACGCCGTCTGGTCCATTCGGTTGCCGCCCGCCGAAACATCCACCGAAAACTGTCCCAGTTCCTTGCGGTAGTTGAGCAGGAAATCCGTGTTCACTTCCCGGAAAAAGACGTTGTTCTCGGCGTAGGCTCCGCTTTTGAAGCGGTTGCTGCTGTATGCCCGGCGGAACTGCCGTTTCTCGCTCGAATAGTCCATGCCGCTGCGCACCATCAGCGACAGGTCGTTGGTAAGGTCAGCGGTCACGGCCAGGTTGCCGATCAGCCGGTCGCGATTGAAAGAGTTGCGGTTTTCGTAAAGTGTAAAGTACGGGTTGTCGAAGTAGGTATAGTTGTAGGAGTACTGCTGCACCCCTTCCAGCCCCGGCTGCCAATACTGTTTCATCGGCTCGATGGCCGTTTGGCGGCCCAACCAGGCGCTCAGGGCGTAGTTGATATTCTCGGAGCCGTACTTGGTGGCCGGGCGGTTATCGCTGTTGGAGTTGATGTAGTTGAGCGATGAATTGATTTTCAAACGCTTCACGGGTTGAAAAGCCAGTCGCGCTGCCACCGTTTTCCGCTTTAAATCTACGCCCGGGATAGTGGACTGACTATTCAGGTCAGTATAGGAGAGCCGGTAGTTGCCCTTGTCGTACCCGCCCGCAATCGCCAGATTATTGATGGTCGTATGGCCCGTTTCGTAGAAATCCCTGATGTTGTTCGGATGCGAGACAAAAGGTGTCGGCGTAATGGGTGCCCCTCCGTGAACGGCCACATCGCCACCACGAACTACCCGTCCGTCGGGTAGCGTTACAGGGCTATCATACTGCTGAATCAGAGTGCCCTGATCTAGTTCCGGACCATAGCTATACGAAATGTTGTCGTTGATACCGGCGCTCAAACCGTCGACGTACTTGAACTGGCCACTATTTCCCTGACCGTAGCGGTTCTGAAATTGAGGTAGTTGGAAGGGACGCTCGGCAAAAAACGTGCTGTTGAAGCTAACCCCGATCCCCTTGCCGCGCGTGGCGTTGCCGCTCCCATCTTTGGTGGTTATCAAAATCACACCGTTGGCGGCACGGGTACCGTAGAGTGCCGCCGCGCTTGGGCCTTTCAACACCGAAACGGATGCAATGTCGTCGGGGTTGATTTCCATGCCCCCGTTGCCAAAGTCTACCTCCATGAAACCGTTGGCATCGTCATCCACACGGTTGACGATGGTGCGGTTGTTGATCGGAATACCGTCCACGACAAACAGGGGGTTGTTGTTGGTAAATGACGACTCGCCACGAATTGTGATTTTGGACGAAGCCCCGACACCCGTCGAGCCGGCGCTGATGGTGACACCTGCCACTTTTCCGGTCAGGTTGTCCAGAAAATTGGGCGCTTTCACCTCGCTGATTTCCCGGCCTTCCACCTTCTGAATGGCATAGCCCAGATTTTTCGAATTGCGTTCCAGCCCCAAAGCCGTGACCACCACTTCATTGAGCGAGAGTCCCTCTTCCAGTGAAATAGTCAGTTCTTTTTGGCCGGCATAGAGTATTTCCTGACTGCGAAAGCCTATATATGAGAATACCAGCACATCGTCTTTGGTAAGGTTTGGCAGAGTGAATCTGCCGTCGACTCCCGTCAGTGTGCCCGCCAGCGTATTCTTTACAAGTACCGTAACACCGCTGATGGGTTCCTGAGACTTTTTGTCTTTCACCTGCCCGGTCAGGTTTTGAGCGTAAAGGTGGAGTTGAGTCACGGTGAAGACCACCAGGAGTAGTATTTTTTTCATTTGGTTGGTAGTGGGTAGTAGAGTTCCTGAACTGGAAATTTGCTTATTATACGCAAATCTAGGGCCGAGGGTTTGCTCCTGTAACTTCAGCCAGTGAATTAACTGCAAATAACTCTGATTGTAAGTTATATGAACAATGTTTTAGTGAAATAGTACAACAATAGCCCTTTGATTCTTTATGAAATTAAATAGCCGAAGAATTTTTTTCAGGAAAGCCGGACTGGGACTTGCTGCCTTCTCGCTTCGGAAAGTAACTGCGCTGACTGTTGAGGAGAATAATGGTAACTCGAAAGATGAGGTTTTTTTTACGACAGGATTCAAAACTGCTGAGGTTACTCCCAACTCGGCTATCCTGTGGACTCGCTTATGCCAACAGGCAGTGCCTAATCCGGTAAAACACGCTCGTTTGGAAAAGGTGTTTCGACACCCCGTGGATTTTGACGAAACTATGCCTGTGGCCCAAATGGACGGAGCGGTGGCGGGAAGCGGCGGCTGGGTGAGGGTACTTTTGAAAGACAAAGCAAGTACACTCCGCTCAGGCTGGCATAAGGCTGAGGCGTCGGAGGACTTTACCGTAAAGATTCCTTTTAAAAATTTGAAACCAGCCACTGAGTACCAGATGGTCTGGGAAGCGAAGGCATCTGAAAAAGGAGCGGTCTTTACCCAATCAGGTACTTTTACTACCGCACCTGACGAAGAAACCGAGAGGCCGATCCAACTCGTCACTTCTACCTGCCAGTACTTCTGGAGCCATGATGATGCTGAACGCGGCTTCAAAACCTACGACAGCATGGCGCGCATGAATCCGGATTTTTTCCTGCAAACTGGCGACTATGTCTATTACGACAAACCAGGGCCTCTGGCAAAGACCCTGGAAAAAGCCCGGCACAAATGGCACGCGATGGACTCCTGGCCCGCATTGCGGGACTTTTATCAGAAGACGCCCGCCTACCTTCTCAAAGACGACCACGACCTGCTGGACGATGACAGCGGACCCACTTCCCCGGCCTACGGTAATCTCACGTTCGCCGATGGGCTGAAAGTCTGGCATGAAAACGTGCCGTTAGCCGACAAGCCCTACCGGACTTTCCGCTGGGGAAAGGATCTGCAGATTTGGCTGGCCGAGGGACGCGAGTTTCGCTCGCCGAATAAGTCGGCTGATAATCCCGGAAAAACGATTTGGGGAGAAGAACAGAAAAAGTGGTTTCAGGAAACCGTAGAAGCATCGGACGCCACTTTCAAAATTCTATTTTCACCCACCCCCATCGTGGGGCCTGACCGCGAAAAGAAAACCGACAATCATGCCAACGATGCTTTCCGGACTGAGGGCGACTGGCTGCGGAAGTACCTGACCGCTCAGAAAAATATGTACGTTGTCAACGGAGACCGTCACTGGCAGTACGTTTCCGTGGATGACGAAACTGGTCTGATGGAGTTTGGCTCCGGCCCCGTCAGCGACGCCCATGTTCAGGGCTGGGATGAGGGCGATGTCCGTCCCGAACATCGATATCTAAGTCTGATTGGAGGCTTTTTAGGCGTGAAGATCATGAGGGAGAACGGGTCACCAATCATTACCTTCACTCATTACAATGTGGATGGCCAGGCGGTGCATCACGAGAAACTTGTGGCGGTTTAAGGAAGACAATCAGAAGAATGGAGAAGCTGAAAACGATCTTACGTGAACTAGTCAACCCAAGCGTGGGAGCTACCACTTTCGCTGACAGTTTCTGAGATGTCCGGGTGGACTCAGCGCACACCAGGACATATGTGTTCGGTTGCTCCGTTTATTCCGATTGGCAGATGGGTAGTCCGCTGGTGTGGCACATGATGGTTATCCCTGTCAAAGGCACGATTTTAGAGATAGAGCCAAACCGGCGTTTAAGATATACCGTGATGTACTCTTCTGCTGCTTAGCCCGCCGTCCCTGATAACTACCTGAACGTACCCTGCCGGTTGGAAGAAGTGAACGGTGGAACAGAGTTCACCACTAATCAGGGCGCCTTGGATGGCGCGGCTGAGAGCAAAAAGCGGTAAAGTACGTTAGGGATGAAGGCGTTGGCTGGAACCCGATTCTGGTGCAGGTAATCGCCCAACCAAACTAAACTAGGAAGAGAACCTATGCTTGACAATAGCCGCGTCTGGCTGGCGGGACGCTATCACAAAATCGTCAACAGCATTGCATTTTACCCGGCATTTATCGGGTTGCTGTTTCTGGCTGTTTCTTACGTTACGATTTCCTTTGATTTTTCGGAGACGGGCAAACAAATCAAGGCCAGTCTGCCGCCCTACACCTCCCTGAAAGACGCTTCCACCGCTCGGAACATTATCTCGGCCATCACCTCCGGGCTGATTTCGCTGACCGTTTTCAGCTTCTCGATGGTGATGATCGTTTTGAGCCAGGCGGCTTCAAACCTGAGCAACCGGGTGCTGAACCGCCTGATCGGCAACCGTTTCCAGCAGGTAGTTCTTGGAATATACATCGGCACCATTGTGTATTCCCTCTTCCTGCTCAGCACGATCCGCGACATCGACTCGGGGATTTACATCCCCGCCCTGAGTACCTACCTGCTGATCCTGCTGACGATCTTCGATATTTTCCTCTTCATTTATTTTATCCACTACATTACTCAGTCCATAAAGTACGACGTGATTATTCATCGCGTATACAATGATACCAGAAAAGTGATGGAAGAGGCATGCTCGCTCTCCCGCCGCCCCGCTGAGCCAATTGAACTGGCGGGTGAAATAGTCGTGGCGGCAAATTCGTCGGGTATCTACGAAGGTTTCGATAGTTCGTCGCTGGTGAAAATAGCCGATGAATACGATTGTGTTTTTAGCACACTGCATACTCCCGGCACCTTCATCTTGAAGGGTTTACCCGTTGTGCAGGTCAGCAAGCCGATCCCGAAGGAAGCCGAAGACGAGGTGGCCCGCGCCCTGCGGGTGAACGATAGCGAGTCGATTAACGAGAATTTTTTCTACGGACTCCGACAATTGTCCGAAATTGCGATGAAGGCGTTGAGCCCGGGTATCAACGATCCCGGTACGGCTATTATCGCTTTGCAGGCATTGTCCAAGCTGTTCGCTTACCGCATCGTGCACTTTCCTGACAATGTCGCAAGAAACGCTGATGGTCAGGTGCGTGTCCTTATCGAGGAACTGACTTTTGACAAGATGTTTGCCAACACCATACTACCCGTGTGGGACTACGGCAAAGAAGACCGCCTGGTGCAGCATGAACTCTTTCATCTGTTGACTCAACTTCAGAAAATCTCCAACCATGCCGAAGTAGGCCGCCTCCTGCTGGAAGTAAAAAAGAAGATGCACGAGGACCTTTTAGCGTAAGTTCAGGAATGATCTTTTTTAAGGATTGAGTCAACATCAAAACTCAAACCTGAAAAGAATTATGAATGAGAAACTGAAAGAGTTGGATAGAAACCGCGAGGACAGTACCGATCAATTCCTGACCACGAACCAGGGATTGCGGGTGAGCGACGACCAGAATTCATTAAAGGCCGGATCGCGCGGACCTACGTTGTTGGAAGACTTCATCTTACGCGAAAAAATTACCCATTTCGACCACGAGCGAATTCCCGAGCGGGTCGTTCACGCCCGGGGAGTGGCGGCGCACGGAATCTTTGAAGCTTATGATTCCAATACTGACCTTAGCAGGGCGCACTTCCTGCAGCCTGGCGTCAAAACCCCCGTTTTTACCCGTTTTTCCACCGTGGCCGGATCGCGCGGT
Source organism: Persicitalea jodogahamensis (assembly GCF_014651615.1). GTDB lineage: Bacteria > Bacteroidota > Bacteroidia > Cytophagales > Spirosomataceae > Persicitalea > Persicitalea jodogahamensis. The sequence continues at coordinate 1,139,182 of NZ_BMXF01000002.1, forward strand.
TCTACGGACCTGGCCCGCGACGTTCGGGGCTTTGCCGTCAAATTCTATACCGAAGAGGGCGTCTTCGATCTGGTGGGCAACAATATGCCCGTTTTCTTTATTCAGGATGCCATCAAATTCCCCGATCTGATTCATGCGGTGAAGCCAGAGCCTAACAACGAAATTCCCCAGGCGGCGTCGGCACACGACACATTTTGGGACTTCATCTCGGTCACTCCCGAGTCGATGCACATGATTATGTGGGTCATGTCCGACCGCGCCATTCCGCGCAGCCTGCGCATGATGGAGGGCTTCGGTGTGCACACTTTCCGCCTGATTAACAAAGAGGGAAAAGCGCGTTTTGTGAAGTTTCACTGGAAACCCATGCTGGGCGTTCATTCGGTCGTTTGGGATGAGGCCCAGCTTATTTCGGGCCGCGATCCCGATTTCCACCGTCGTGACCTTTGGGATGCCATTGAGAACGGCGACTTCGCCGAGTGGGAACTGGGCGTCCAGGTTGTGGAGGAAGAGGACGAGCATAAGTTCGATTTCGACCTGCTGGATTCAACCAAGCTCATCCCTGAGGAGCTGGTTCCTGTGGTACCGCTGGGCAAGATGACGCTCAATCGCAATCCGGACAACTACTTTGCCGAAACCGAGCAGGTAGCCTTCCACCTTGGTCACCTGGTGCCCGGGATCGACTTCACCAACGACCCACTCTTGCAAGGGCGGTTGTTCTCGTATACCGATACCCAATTGAAGCGACTTGGTGGTCCAAACTTCCACGAAATTCCCATCAACCGCTCTGTGGCCCCCGTGCACAACAACCAGCGTGATGGCCACATGCGGCAGGAAATCAATAAAGGCCAGACCAGCTACAGTCCGAACAAAATCGCGGGTGGATGCCCTTTCCAGGCCGGCCAGGACATGAGCGGTTTCACAAGCTACGCCGAGCGGGTTGACGGACAGAAAATTCGCGAGCGCAGCGAAAGCTTCGTAGATCATTACAACCAGGCCAAGCTATTCTGGAATAGCCAGTCCGATACAGAAAAGACGCACATTGTCAAGGCGCTGCGCTTTGAGTTGGGCAAGGTCAAAATGGAGGACATCCGCAAACGAATGCTCGTGCAACTGGTACAGGTCGATCAGACTCTGGCCAATCTGGTAGCGCAGGGGCTGGGCCTCGATCTGCCTTCTTCTAAGGATGTACAACTCAATCTTGGGGTGCCTGCCGACGCCGACCCTGCCAAGTACCAGTCGAAGCCTGCCCGCGACGACGTGGGAAGCTCGCAAGCGCTTAGCATCGAAAGCCATCCCGGAAAGCAGGGCATCAAAACCCGACAGGTAGCGGTATTGGCCGCTGACGGTGTGAAAGCAGCCGACCTGAAAGCCATGAAGGATGCGCTGACAGCCGAAGGTGCCATGGTCAAGTTGATTGCTCCCCGCCTGGGTATGCTAAAGCCCGATTCTGGTGAAGCCATGAAAATAGATGGTAGCCTGCAGACCGAGGCGTCGGTACTTTACGACGCCGTGTATGTGCCGGGCGGGAAGGCAAGCGCCGATGCACTGTTACAGGAATCTGACGCGATTCGGTTCGTGCGCGAAGCTTTCCAGCACTGCAAGCCCATTGCCGCCAGCGGCGAAGGAGTGGAGCTGTTGAAAACTACCGCCAGTTCGGGAGCTGAAAAACTGCTCGAGAGTGACGGGGTAGTTACCAGCACCGAGACGGGAGGTAGTGATTTGCCCGAAAAATTCATCAAAGCGATGAAGCAACATCGTTTCTGGAGCCGGGAAAAATCACTGGTGTAGGTAGCTAAGGAATTGTTTATAATTAGAAAGGTCACCCGGTATTTGCCGGGTGACCTTTTTAGCATTGGGAAGAAAAGCCTTTCCCTTCTCAAATCTCAGGCACTGGATTTGCCTGAAATATCTCGTACTTGCCAGCCTTAGACAACTCTAAGGTCTCGCTTTTTAAAACCTGCTTGTTATGAAAATCATCAATTCTCGCGTTCACGGCATCATCGACTACCTGGTAGTTGTTTTTCTGCTGGCCGCGCCCCTCCTTTTTGGATTGCCCTACACCACTACTTTGTTCACCTACGCACTGGGCGGTATTCATTTGGCGCTCACTCTACTCACCAATACCGAAATGGGGCTTATCAAAATGATTCCTTTCCCCATTCACGGCTGGATCGAACTGATCGTGGCCCTGGCGTTGGTTGGCGCGGCTTTTTATCTGGGTAGTTTGGATGGCGATCTGGCCCGAAACTTCTACCTGGGCTTTGCCGGGGCGGTTTTTCTGACTTGGGCGTTGACGGATTATCGGGCCTCCCAGGGTAGTTTTAAATCTTGACCTGCAACGTCAGGTAGTAGTTCCGCTTGTCGGCGGGCAGTATGCCGGGGCCGGGATAGCCATCGGCCCGGCGGGTGAAATACCGCGTGTCGGTCAGGTTATTGACTCCCGACGACAGGGTCAGGAATCGCCAGTTGTAGCTTGCACTCAGATCCATGACCGAAAAAGCCGGGATGGCACCGTCCACGGCGGTTGGGGTAGACTCTGTATTGGTGGCATCGGAGTACTGTTTGGTCTGGAAGGCAAACTGATACGTCAGATTGAACCGTTGATTGCCAGTACTCAGCCCTGTCCTTAGCAGTACCGGGGGTACGTTCTCGACCAGCTTATTTGCGATAGCCGTGTTTTGCGTGTTGACGTACCGGGCGTCAATCAGCGAAAGGCTGGTATACAGATTCAGCTTGTATTTTGATTTTCCCCTGCTGATCGCTTGCAGAATGTCCCCGTCAAGCAGGACTTCCAGTCCCAGATTGCGACTATCCGAGACATTGGTACGCAAACGGTAGGTCATGAAGCTGCTGTCGGTCGTAAAGATAGAGCCGATCCGGTCATTGTATTTCAGGTAAAAGAGGCTCACATCAGCGTATAGCCAGTTCTTGTAAGTACCCCGTAGCCCCAGGTCTATGTTGAATCCTGTCTCGTCTTTCAGGTCGGGATCGACGCGGGCGTTGGTGTTGACCACCCGGATATCGTTGAAATTGATAGACCGGTAATTCTGGGAAACGTTGGCGTAGAGTTCGGCTCCCTGTTTGAATTTCCAGCTGCTGCCAATTCCCAGGAGGAAAAAAGACCTGGGGTTAGCGCGGCTTTCAAAAATCTTCTCGTTCGGAATAAATTTGTTTTGCTTGAAGTAAAATCCTTCGGCTTTGGTGTCGATGAACTCAAACCGTGCCCCCGGCGTCACGCTCCAGCTTTTGGTCAATTGAAAAATATTCTCGGCAAAAAGAGCCAGGTTGGTACCCGGGAATCGAAAATCAGACTTGTTAGGTTCATCGTCCAGAAATTCAAAATCGGGCCCGTCGCCGTCGTTGCCGTCCCCCTGTTTACGAACGGTGAGTCCTTTGTAAACCCTGGTCCCGATCAAAAAAGTATTGTCGTCTTTGCCCAGAATTTTGTACTGATGGATAAACCGCAGCTCACTGCCCAGGTTATCGTAGCGGTCGGCCATGTAGTCGCGGTTCAGGCCGAAGTCGGGCCGATTGATGTACGTAAGTGCCCCGATGGCTTCCCTTCCTCCCCGCAGGACATAGTTGCGCCAGTTGATGCGGGTACCCTCTTTAATTGTATAGTCAAAGTTGAGACTCACCAGGTTCCAGTCCACCCTGAACCAGTTCCTGGCCCTAACCGATACGGAAGCGTCTTCGGCAAACTGCGCGTCGGTGAGTCCGCCGGGCTGTTGCGCCAGGTAGTTCATATGAGTGTACTCGCCGGTAATTTTTAGTTTGGAAGTCAGGTCATACGACAGGTGGAAGTACCCGTTCTTCTGCGTATAGTGGCTGTTGGGACGCCAGCTATCGCCGCGCTTGTACTGAAAAAATCCATAATAATTGAGTTTGCCATCGGCCACCGTCCCTCCCAAACTATTGAATGTATTGAAAAGACCGAATGAGCCGCCGGTCTGGCGCGAGGTGAACTCTATGGGCTTGGTGCGAGGCCCCTCCCGCATTACGAAGTTGACCAGCCCCCCGAACTGCGGGCCATATTGTAAACTGGCCGCCCCCCGGATAATTTCTATCCTTTGCAGCGCCTCGGCGGAGGGGGTGTAGTAGCTTTCAGGATAACCCAGGGCGTCGGCACTGATGTCGTAGCCGTTTTGCCGGATGTTAAAGTTGGACGATCGGTTGGGGCTCAGTCCGCGTCCACCGATTCCCATTTGTAGCCCACCCCGGTCATATTCCCATATATTCAGACCGGGAATGCGGGCGTAAATCTGCCGGGTATTGTTGGTGGCCAGATTGGCATTCATGTTTCTGACGTTGATGAGTTCGGTTTTCTTACTGGCGTAAATGGCCGTTCCCGATACATCGTTGAGCTTGCCGGATACGGTTTCGGTATTTCGGCCAAATACTACCACCTCTTTGGTGAGCATATTGACCGCCTCCTCAAGCTGGATATCGAGGCGGATATTCTGGTCCGTGATCTTTATGGTGTCCTGAAAGGTTTTGTACCCAAGCAGGCTCACTTCCAGGTGGTAGTTTCCCGAAGCAACTCTCCCAAAGCGAAAGTACCCATTGTCGTTGCTGATTTCTACGCCATCCGTTGGAGATAGCCGCACGATGGCACCCGGAAGCCCTTCGTTGCCTTCTCTGACAATTCCTTCCACGGCGAGTGGCTTTTGACCGAAAGCCACCACTGAACCGAGTAAAAATAGGATAAGGGCAAGAGGTTTTTTTTGATTCATGGGGTACTTTGTTCGTAGGGCAAAATCCAGTCGTAGTGATTCCATCTTAATTTTTCCGCCGCCAGATCGACCGTTGAGTCGAGGTACAGCCGGGAGGGTTCACCGTTCAGGGTGACGTACACTTCGGCAAATACTTTCGGCTCCGCTATGCCCTTGTTTTTGAATACTTCGGCCAGATAATGAGCGTATTTCAGTATCAGGTCAGGCTGGGTACTCATCATTTTCTCCTGTAGCAGCGTCAGGTACTCTGTATTATTCACGGCATATGACTTTTGCCCGGCCTGATCTTTCACGGTAAAATACGCGGCCCCGGCTTTTTCCATAAGCATCACACGCCACGAAAATCGGTAGCCTTCCTCCGTCCAGAACAAATTGCCGGGATAAAGCGAATAACGCAGAGGGATCAGGAGCTGCAAAGCAAAATAGGCGACTGTCAGTACGGCTGTCAGCTTTCTGTGTGCGAAGCGGTAGGGCTCTGTACCAATCGTTGGTTCCTTTTTTGCCGGAAGGAAAGAAAGCAAGCGGTCGTGAAATTCACCCGAAAAAAAGATCAAACTACTGACGATCATGACGTAGGGGAACACGCCGATGGCCGGAAAGAATAGGGCCGTAGCCAAGTGGAAAACCAGGACGAATCCATAAGCAATGGAGCGCGTCCTGCGGTTCAGTAGAAAAAAGACAATGAACAAATCATATCCGGCCCCAAACCAAGAGAACAAATAGGCAACCCAATCGTCGTACATGAACTGACCCACCAAGGGAAGATGGCTTTTGGCAGGCAGCCAGGTCTTCATGGGTTCGGCGCGTAGCAGCCAGTCAGCGTTAAGTTTGGCCAGGCCGGCAAATACATACACCAGGCCCAACTGCAACCGTAGAATTCCGATGGTCCAGGCCGGAGTTTCCAGCCGGCGTTGTACCAAGCCCAGTCGGGCATCGAGCGCGAAGTGACGATTGGCCGGTAGCCAGATCAGGAGAAAAGCAACGAGACTGATGAAGTAGTAGTGATTGAGATAGGTGGTAACATCAATCAATTCCACATAAGTGAAGCCGAGGAAAAAAAAGACGATGGCGACCCGGTAAAACAGCCCAAGAGCAATGAGCAGGGATGCCGCCATGAGCGCAAAAAAAAGCAGGTGCATACCGGTGTCCCCCAGCGGCTGTACCCATTCAAAGCCCCAATAAGTAAAATGAAAACTCGGGTTCACATAGAGGTCGGTGATCCAACCCCGCGCCCAGAAGCGCAGCAGGCTCAAAAACATGAGCAGCCCGAATGTAATTCTGAATGTGACCAGCGGGGCGATGGCGACAGGCCGATCGCGCGCCGTCCAATCAATCGCCATCGTTGTCCTGGTAGGTGATTTGCACGGAGGTGGCCGAAGCGACGTCGGTTTTGATGAGTGTCAGCAGTTTCTGCACCTGACGATAAGCTTCTTCTACCTGCGCCGGGTTTTTGGAAAAAGAATCGGTCATAGGTTGCGGTATGGCATTAATGGCACCAATGGCCACGTCAAACTGGGCAATGACCTGCTGGGCAAGTGCGTCCTTTTTCAGCATAACCAGGTAGTCGGCGATCCCGTCGCCCTTGGCACCCACGAAATAATTCTTCAGGCTCGTCAGGTTGGCCACGGCCAGCTCTCTGGTAAGCCCGGAATAATAGCCTTCGCTTTTATCGGCGAAAACCTGTCCATTCGATAGCTTTCCGAACGGCCAGCCAATTCGGGGGCCTTTCAGGGCATCCATTTCGTAAGCAAACTGGTTGACCAGAAAAGCAATGGAACTACCCACATCGGTTTTTAGGGAATTAACGAATGTGGTACGATAGGCGCCATTCCACTGGCTAAGCGTATTATTGGTCAAAAGTCTGATCCGGGAAAGTACGTCCCGAACGTACTTTTTTCGGGCAGATGCATTCGCGCCCGTGAACTTTTCCAGTGAGTTGGGTGCGAATAGCAAATATTCCAGCGCCGGAAATCCCTGGATGCTGTCATTGACTACGGGTAGTTCGAAATTGTAATTCCCTGAGCTGATCGCTTTCTCGATTTTGCCAGGAACGGCGGGGAAAGTGTTGAGGTAGTTGTTCGACAGCAGAGCGGCAGCGGGGCCAAAATAAGCGACTGACGTCGCTTCGTAGCTTACATACGCTGCCTTGAACGCAGGTTTCACCGCTTCCAGGGAAGTGGTGGTGGGCTGGTCGAGAAAAGCATTGAGTGGTGTTTCCAGCGTATTCAGCTTTGCGTTCAAATCCCCGTAGGCCGGAATAATGAGGTTGTCCGCATAATTAGTCAGCATTCCGGTTTTGAAAGTGTCGTTGCTGGTAGCTATGGGATCGGTACTGCCGTTGTTCTTGGTGCAACCGAACTGAAAAGAGCCTGCAATCAGGCAACAGAATAAAGAGATGCGGGAAAATTTCATTATGCTGGTTATGGGACCGGATTTGGATTAAACGACTTTGCAGGCTGTGTAAAAAAAAACAGCCTGCAAAGTCATGTCCGAAGGTGAAATCAAGAACTAGGGTTGGAGCTTTCCGTAAGCATCAGTCAGGATAGCCTGAGCTTGCTTCAGTTTGGTATTGCTGGCGTCTTCGGCCAAAGTATAGAAACTGGTGTTGAGAATCGAAACCAGCGTCTGGTAGTTGGCGGCGGTCAGTTTGCTATTGGCCGGACGGTATTTCAAGGCGGCCACGAAACCGGCCCCTTCCGAAAGACCGTGGAATTTTGAATCCAGGGCGGCTTGGGACTGCGGTGCGGTTACGTAATAATAGGCAGCTGCAGCAAGTGTTTTTTCGAGATATTCCTTGATGGTGGCAATCGCCTCATCCCGGGCCGCATAGTCTCTGGCCGAAATGGCTGCACGCCCTTTCCTGAACGCCTCAAAAATTCTTCCACCGGCCTGGATGTATACTCCTCTTTCGCCAAAATAACCGCCGATGGCCAACGGGCGATCCGCCTTGATAGGCTGACTGCGGTAGTTATATGCGGTGTCATAATCGATGGGGATGCCTACGTAGCCAAACGCCAGGTCCCAGTTATGTTCCATCGCCGTGCCCTGTCCTGCCACAACGGTTGTGTTGTTGTCCGAAGGAATTTTATCAAGTATGGAAATAATGTTGTTAAGCACCAGTCCGCCCATGAGTCCTTTGGCAACTACCTGATTGTACTCGACGCCTTTGGCATTGAATAGGCGACTGCCAATGATTCCCGGTGTTCCCTTGGAGGCAGGTTTTTGATTGAATTGGCTAACGTAAACCGTGGAATCGGCCAGAGTTTTGAACAAAACGGCATCGGCTACTTTGCCGGAGAGGTTATAGCTCAGCGCATTCAAATCCTTGGCTTCGTAAGGAATGCCGCTGGCCAGCTCGGCCGTAAAGGCACTATTCGTGTTATTCCAAAGGTAGTTGACGGTGTCAGCGCTCAACACACGTGAATTGCCCCGACCCAGGTAGGTCTGGAATCCTTGCCACATGCTGATGCGTGAGGCGGATTCTTTATACTCCACATTTGTGAAGTCGTAAGTAGAGGGGACGGTATATTGTTCGGGGGCATCCGGATCGATGCCGGTGTTGTCAGTACAGGAGAAAAGAAGCCCGGCCAATGCCAGGGTCAAAAGAGGAGTATTTTTCATAGAATCGTAGGTTGAATAGGTACTTTGTCGAGGCAAAGATATTGAACAATTCTTATTTAGAATTATTAAAAATAAAATTGTCCGAAAATTCTATGATTGATTCAATCTGATCAAACGTGAGTACAATTCACTACTTGATTCTGGCAACTCCCTTGGTAGCAGCAGGCAGACCAATGCTGTTTTGGGGTATCTGAAAGGCTTTACCATTGATGAGATCTACCTCTATGCCCAGCTTACCCCGTTATTCAATGGGGGCTTTTCACAATTTTCGTTTCAGCACGCCTCCCAATAATCCGCCTATCAAAACAAGTCCCACAGAGCCATAGACGCTGAATGCGGCCAGGTCTTTTCTTTCGAATTGGTCCAGCAGTAGGAAATAGCCTGCTAACAATACTATTGCCTGCAATACAGATAGGAGCCAGCCCTTGCGGGGTTCGAGCCAACCCAGGCTAACGCCCGAAAGTACCGCAGCCAGGTAAGGGACATGAATGAGATAGCCTTCTTTGGCTATCAGCAAAACCAGTATTCCACCCAGAATGGCCAGCGGCACATGAAGGAATAGCCGACGATCGAAGAAGGCAGGTTCTGACGGAGATGGTTTGGAAGATTCCACGCGCCGGGAATAGAAAAGCAGAAATGACAGGTAACCTACGTAAGCGATGGTGGTTAGGAGTTCAGGCATTGGACTTTGAGGGGGATATAAAAACTGGATTGTTGACACATTGCATCTTTCGATACCCATTGTCCGAAGGAGGGGGATGTATTACAAAAAGGCCGGAACGCAACGAAGCTTTCCGGCCTTTTTTTCAAAACGGGCTGGAAGCCTTGCGCGGGCCAATCCGTGTTATTCTTTTATTCCTTCGGCGGGTTGATCATGATGTGCGCCCGGTGGGTGCCGGGATCCATGATCCAGGGCATCGCCGGTCCTTCGGGCTTCAAGGGTAGGCCGGTGCTCTCGGCGGTAGCGTAAGGAATGTACACCACATAGCGCAGATAGCCATCCTTCATTTCGCCCTTGCTGGCGTCGTAGTCCTCGTCTTTTCCGGAATACACGAAGAGTGTGGCAGGAGCCTCGGGCATTTTCAGTTTGCCGGATTTCACTTCTTCTTCCCGCATATCGAAAACTTCCTTGGACGACCTTTTCTCCGTTTTCATCTCGCGGCCCCGCGCCATGAAAGGTTCAAGACTGGTATGGTAGCAGGACACGTTAATGCCCTTGCTACCTGGATCGTCGGCCAGACAGATAAGATCGTTGGTACCCTCGCGAAGTACCTTAAACTGGCCATCGGTTCCGTAACCGTACACTTTGGCACCGTCGCGCTTGTCGCTGGGGGCAGCGAGCATGGCGGTTTTGATTTGAACGTCCGCGCTGGGCACGGGCGAAGTCTGGGCCTGAACGGCTGGTATGGCCAGGCAAGCCATAAGTGAGGTAAGCAGTACTTTATTCATGGTTTTGGGTTGTAGGCGATTGACTGTTAGTTTATTATACTCAATGTAAACAGGTGGATCATAATAATGATCTTTTAAAGATAGTTAAAAAGCCCAATTCCTGTGAAGAGAGAAGGTGACATTCCGTCAATTACCCGATCAATCCTTCACTTATCCTAAAAACCATTCACAATAAACCCACCATCCACCCCGAGACATTGTCCGCTGATGTAGCTGGCGGCGGGCAGACTGAGAAACAGCACCGCGGCGGCTACCTCCTCGGGTTGTCCGAGCCGCTGCATGGGTGTGCGGGCCAGAATGCCTTTGAGTTTTTCAGCGTCGGCCAGCACTGTTTCGATGAGGGGCGTTTCAATGTACCAGGGGGCAATGCAATTGACCCGGATGCCGTCCATTGCCCACTCCACGGCCAAGTTGCGGGTGAGTTGAGTGAGGGCGGCTTTGGTCATGCCGTAGATCGAGCCACTACTGATGTGCGTCAGAGCCGATACTGAACTCATGTTGACAATGCAGCCCCGACTGGCTTTGAGTAGCGGGTAAACCGCCCGGCTCAGCTCGAAGACCGAACGCAGATTCACCTGCATGATGTGATCATATTCATCGTCGGAATAAGCCATCGTGGGTTTGCGAATATTCATACCGGCATTATTGACCAGAACATCCAGGCTGCCCCAGGTTCGCTGCACGTGCTCGGTGATTTTGGCAGCTACTTTGGGTTCGGCCATGTCGAATGCCCGGCCGACAATGGAAAGGCCTTTTTCGGCGGCTTTAGTCGACATTCTACTGATGTCTGCTTCGCTACGCGCCAGCACCATCACATCGGCTCCTGCCTCAGCCATCAATAGGGCGCAGGCTTCCCCGATTCCCTTGGTGCCACCCGTGATAAGAACTTTCTTTCCTTCGAGATTCCAGTTTTTCATTTAAAAAAGTAGAGGTAGTTAAGATAAAAGGCAGAATGCCAGATTGGCATTTCGCCTAAACCTAAAATTAATTTCATAAAAAATGGAGAAAACCACGCTTTTTTTGCTTTTATACCAGAACGTTCTTTAAGCAAAGGATGACATTTGCAAAAAAAATAGTCTGTTTGACAGATTTAACCTGACCGATCGATGAAATTTCCTAAATCTTTTTCCTTCATTGCTTTAAGTGTAGTGGCACTCGGGTTTTTGGTGGCCTCTTACCAAAATACCAATCCCAGCCGCATGGGTGGACCAGCGCTCGATACTCTGTACAAAGACCTGACCGACGCGCAAAAACGTTCGCCCAGGTACGCCGTGGCGGGGCTGACCGTCGCCGAAGGGCTTGAAGCCAATCTCTTCGCTTCGGAGCCGACGATTACCAACCCCACCAATATCGATGTGGACCACCGGGGCCGCGTGTGGGTTTGCGAAGCCTACAACTACCGCCCCGCTATCAACGGAAACCCAACTAAGCAGGAAGGGGACCGTATCGTGATTCTGGAAGATACCGACGGCGACGGGAAGTCGGATGTGAGTAAGGTTTTCTACCAGGGGGCGGAAGTAAATGCACCGCTGGGCATTTTGGTGATGGGCAATAAAGTATTGGTGTCGCAAAGCCCCTACGTGTGGCTGTTCACCGATACGGATGGCGACGACAAGGCCGACAAGAAGGAAATTATTTTTGAGGGTATCGAAGGCGAACAGCACGACCACGGGATGCACGCCTTTGTCTTCGGGCCGGATGGCAAGCTGTACTTCAATTTCGGGAATGCGGGCGGCCAGCTGCTCGACGGGAAGGGCAAGCCTGTGGTGGGAAAAGACGGCAAGCCCCTGGATTTCAAAAAAAATCAGGAGGGGATGGTCTTTCGCTGCGATCCTGACTTCACCAATGCCGAGATTCTGGGCAACAATTTCCGGAACAATTTCGAGGTGGCCATCGACAGCTACGGTACCATGTGGCAGTCGGACAACGACGACGACGGCAACCGGGGTGTCCGGATCAACTACGTAATGCCCTACGGCAACTACGGCTATAAGGACGAAATTACGAAGGCTGGCTGGCGGGCCAACCGCACCAATATGGAAGACTCCATTCCCCTGCGACACTGGCACCTGAACGACCCCGGCGTAGTACCTAATCTGCTGCAAACGGGCGCGGGTTCGCCCACGGGTATGATAATCTACGAAGGAAGGATGCTGCCCAAAGGATTTCAGGATCAAATGATCCATTGTGATGCAGGGCCTAACGTAGTGCGTTCATACGTCGTCGCAAAGGACGGGGCAGGCTACACGGCCAAAATCGAAAATGTACTGGAAGGGAAGCGCGACCAGTGGTTCCGACCATCGGATGTATGCGTGGCGCCCGACGGCTCGCTGATCGTGGCCGACTGGTACGATCCCGGCGTGGGCGGACACCAGGCTGGCGACCAGAAGCGGGGGCGTATCTTCCGCGTGGCTCCCGCCGACACGCCCTACCGCATCCCGACGGTAGATGTTACCAACCCCGAGGGTGCATTGGAAGCTCTGCAAAATCCCAACATGTCGGTGCGCTACCTCGCCTGGAACGCTTTAAAAAAGATGGATGACAAGGCTGGCTCGCAATTGAGTAAACTCTTCAATGACGAAAGCGCCAACCCCCGCATGCGGGCGCGGGCTTTGTGGTTGCTGAGCAAGATCGAAGGGCAGTCTTCCCCAAGCCTGGAAAAAGCACTGAAAGACTTCAACCCCGACCTACGCATCACGGCCCTGCGGGCCACACTCGAACTTCCCGGCGACCACATATTTGTTATTTCCCAACTAGCTGACGACCCCGATCCGCAGGTACGCCGCGAATGCGCGTTGGCTTTACACGATAACAAATCAGAAAAAGCCGCCGAAGTCTGGGCGGAACTTGCAAGTCAGTATGACGGCAAGGATCGCTGGTACCTCGAGGCGCTCGGTATCGGAGCGGCGGGCCAATGGGATCGGTTCTTCGATGCCTGGCTGAAAGGGGCAGGGGAGTCTCCACTGGCCAATGCGGCCGGAAAAGACATCGTGTGGCGGGCCCGCACCGCCGAGGCTGTCCCGCTGCTGGCCTCGCTGGCGGGCGATCCGTCGCTGGATTTGAAGAGCCGACTAAGGTACTTTCGGGCCTTCGATTTCAATCCCGGCGGGAAGGAGAAATCGGAAGCCCTGCTCAAAATCATGGAAGGCAATGGGGCTGACCAAATCGAAATTAACAAATTGGTACTACGCCACCTCGATCCTGATTTTGTAAAAAAGATGCCCAGGGCGATGGCCGCTTTGCAAAACCTGCTGGACGCGACCTACGGCACCCCGGAATACATTGAAATGGTCGATCGCTACGGAGTAGCTACCGAAAACAAGCGATTGCTCGAACTGGCCACTTCCAAACCCTACGACGCCGTTGGCCGGGATGCGGGTCGAATTTTGCTGGCGCAGGGAGGTGCTCCCATGATCTGGAATCTGCTTAAAGGTTCCGACAACCGGAAAGCCGGGGCGGCCCTGGCTTCCATTCGCAGCGTGGGTAGCAAAGAGTCCTTGACTATCCTGCGTACCGTGGCTCTGGATGACAAGCAACCCATGCCCCTGCGTCGGGAAGCGGCGCGTGCCATCGGGGGCAGTCAGGACGGCGAAGACATGGTTCTTGGTCTTTTGAAAGAGAACAAACTGACGGGCGACCTCAAAGCGGCCGGGGTGCAGAGCGTAAGTGGTGCCTGGCGCAAATCGGTACGGGCCGAAGCGGCCAAGTACCTCGATGGTGGTACGGCCAATGTTCGGAAACACCCGCCTGTGACCGAACTTGCCCAAATGAAAGGTGATGCTGTCAAAGGCAAGGAAACCTTCAAAATGTACTGCGCGACCTGCCACCAAATCAATGGTGAAGGCGCAGACTTTGGTCCAAAGCTCTCCGAGATTGGCAGCAAACTCCCCAAGGAAGGCGAGTACCTGGCCATTTACTACCCCAGCGCGGGTATCAGCTTTGGTTATGAAGGGTGGGAAGTGAAATTTAAAGATGGGTCTTCCGTAACAGGCATCGTGTCCAGCAAGACCGAGACCGATCTTATTATGAAATTCCCTGGCGGCACCACGCAGGAATACAAAATGGCCAACGTCAAATCAATGAAGCAACTGGACGAATCCATGATGCCTTCCGGCCTGCAGGATGCTATGAGTACCGCAGAACTGACCGGGCTGGTAGAGTACCTAAGCTCATTGAAGAGGAAGTAAGTGCGGTAAAGACCCGGAGCGACAAAGCTAAACCTTCACCTCCTCACCACAATGTGGGCATTTGGTCGTTTTGGCGGCGCGTTGGGTCCGTTTGGTCTCGTTGATTTGCTCGATAAATCCTGAGGCCAGAATGCCCGTTGGCAAGCTGAAGAGGGCCACACCCAGGATGGAGATAAAGCCGCCGAAGACTTTCCCCAGCGCAGTAACTGGTACCATATCGCCGTAGCCCAGGGTCGTCATCGTCACCACTCCCCACCAGATGGAGGTCGGGATGCTGGTGAACACCTCGGGTTGAGCCGGGTGCTCGATGTAGTAGATAATGCTGGAAGCGATCAACATCGCGAAGAGCAGAAATGCGTAGCTCAGAATCAGTTCTTCCTTCGTGTAGCGTACCGCCGTTTTGATCATGTTCAGGGCGCGTGAGTACTTCGTAACCCGGTACAGGCGTACCAGGCGCAAAATGCGCAGCATCCTTATCAGGCCAAAGTCGGCATAGAAAAAAGTGAGGAAAAAGGGCAGAATCGCAAAGAGATCCACCAGCGCCCAGCCCGAGAATATGAATTTTAAGCGCCCCCAAAACGGATGCTGGTACTCCGAACTCTCTACACTTGCCCACACCCGCAGCACATACTCCACCGTAAAAACAAGTACCGAAAAAATCTCAAAATCAATAAACAGTTGCCCCAGACTGGGGTGTTCGCGGATTTCCGGCACCGAGTGCAAAATGATCGCCAGTGAATTGAGTGCGATCAGCCCGATAATGAAAAGGTTGACCATCAGGGAAAAACCTTTCTTTCCCTTGGTACTGATCGTGAGGATGTAATGGACTTTTTTGCGAAAAGTGGGCATAGATTACCGAAGCGCTATTGTGCTTGTTTAGTAAACATTTGATTCCTGAAAATTTTACTTCAAATCAACGCATCAACATTACACCTGCTTACCTGTACAAAGTCTCTCCTCCCAGAACCGTCCGCACTACCTTCACCGCCCTGATTTCTGTCAGAGGAATCTTCATGATGTCTTTTTGCAGAATCACGAAATCGGCGAATTTGCCGGGCTCGATACTGCCGCGCGTTTTTTCTTCAAAATTGGCCTTTGCCGCCCATAGGGTGATACCGCGCAGGGCCTCCTCACGGCTCAGGGAGTTTTCCATTTGGAAGCCGCCGTCAGGGTAGTTCTTGTCGTCGGTGCGGGCCACGGCGGAGTGGAAGCCAAAGAGTGGGTTGACGGCCTCCACGGGGAAGTCACTTCCAAGGGGGATATAGCCATTTTCCTGCATTAGATCCTTGAAGGCATAAGCGGTTTTGATGCGCTCCGGGCCGAGGCGTTCATCTGCCCAGTACATGTCGGAAGTGGCATGGGTAGGCTGCACAGAGGGAATGACGGAATACTTGCCAAATTTGGGAACGTCCGCTGTCGAGACAATTTGGGCGTGCTCGACGCGCCAGCGGCGATCGTTAGGACCTTTGAGGTACTTTCCGTACAGGTCCAGCACCAGCCGGTTGGCGGAGTCGCCGATGCAGTGGGTATTGGCCTGAAACTCGCTATCGGCGATGCGGGCAAAGTACCCGTCCATCGTGGCCGCCGGGGTGAGCAGGAAGCCCGTCGAAGCATCGTCGGCGTAGGGCTGGAGCAGGCAGGCCCCGCGCGAACCCAGCGCCCCATCGGCGTAGATTTTGAACGAACGCACCGTCAGGCGGTCGCTCTGATACGGTCCTTTGGGCAGGTAGTAATCCAGGTTTTCGGGACTGACGCTTATCATAGCGTAATCCCGGATTTTGAGCGAGCCACTTTTGTGCATTTCATCGATCATCTCAATGTCAGGCCGGCTGAGTCCGGCATCGGAGACAGTCGTCAGGCCCAGCGCCAGGCACGCTTTTTCGGCGGCTTTCAGCATTTGACGCTTCTCATCCGGTGTCGCAGACGGAATCACCCGACCTACTAATCTCTGGGCATTGTCTACCAATATTCCCGTCGGTTGGCCATTTTTCAGTTGTACCAGCCCCCCCTCTGCTTTGCTTGTCGCATTGACCCCGGCCAGTTGCAAAGCTTTGGAGTTGACCAACGCCGCATGACCGTCGATGCGGGTGAGATACACCGGAATGTCGGGAAATGCCTCATCCAGCAAAGATTTATCGGGAAACCTTTTATCGTCCCAGTCGTTCTGGTCCCAACCACGGCCGATGAGCCATTCCCGATCAGGATGTTCACTACGGAAAGCTTTGAGCCGCTCCACGATTTCGGCGTAAGAGCTGGTGGCGACCAGGTCGGCGGAGTTCAGTTTGCCGCCTAATCCCATGAAGTGACTGTGGGGATCATACAGACCGGGAAAAACCGACTGACCGCCCGCATCTATAACGGAGTCAGCCTCGTACTTATTCATGATGTCGTCATTGCTGCCGATTGCCACGAATTTTCCATCTTTTACTGCAAAGGCTTCATGCGTTGAAAAAACCGAATCGACACTGTACACCACACCATTGTGTAGGATCAGGTCCACCCGGTCTTTGGTCTGGCATTGCCAAAGAAAAATGGGGATTATAAGGCAAAGGAATTTGAAAATTCGGGGCTTGCGCATGAGGCGAGAAAAGTTAGGAGGTAATTTGTCGGAACAATTAAGTATTCTTGTGAAGCGAAAGTTAAAATAATCCCGGAATACCCACAAAACCAAATTCATGTCGTCGAAAGAAGCTACTCGATTCAATGTCAGGTTCAGAATTTACATCATCCTGACCCTGCTGCTTGGCCCCACCATCCCAACTGTTTTTGCGCAGAATACCCTTACGCTGGAAGAGGCCATCGGCATTGCCCTGGAAAAGAATTATGCAATCAGGATTTCGGAAAAGCGAATCAAGATTGCAGAGAATGACAACTCGCTGGGAAATGCGGGATTTCTGCCATCGGTGACGGCATCGTCTCAGAAAAACTACACGTCAAGCCACCTCCGGCAGGAATTCTTCAACGCCCTGCAGGACCCGATAGACCGTTCGGGAGTCAACAACAACAACTCCAATAGCGGAGTCTCGCTTAACTGGACGATTTTCGACGGTTTGGGCATGTTTGTAGCTCAGGACAGGCTGGAAGAGCTGGAACGGGCCGGACGCACCAACGCGAAGATCACCATTGAAAACACGGTGGCCGATATCAGCTCTGCATACTACGAAATCATCCGGCAGTACCAGCGGGTGCGGGCACTTCGCAACGCACTTGACATATCAAATGATCGCCTCGAGTTGGCGAAGGCATTTTATGAAGTAGGTACGGGTTCGAAGGTGGATTTTATCAATGCGCAGGTAGATTACAACGGGGACACTGCGGCCTATATCGCGCAGGAACAAACGCTGCGCAACGCCAAGATCGACCTGAACGCACTTTTGGCCAGAGAGGCCACGCAGGATTTCGAGGTGTCAGACACGACGATCACACGCCGGGATATTTCAATAGACGATCTTCGCCAAAGCCTGCTGGCCCAAAATCCAAACCTCGTGTTTGCGGCTCAGCAGCGCCGCCTGGCCGAACTGGACATCAAAGCTCTTTCGGCGCAGCAGTACCCACAGGTGGATTTGCTGGGCGGATTTGCCTATACCACTTCCAACAACCAGGCTGGCTTTGGCTTGAAAAAAGGCCGAAACGATATTTGGAGTTACGGGGCGCGGGTGTCGGTTAATGTCTTCGACGGCTTCAACCAGCGCCGAAGAATCCAGAACGCCAAGATCAATTCCCTGATCGTTGAAGACCAGGAGTCTGACATAAGGAACCAGCTTCTGGCGGCTTTCGACCGGAGCGTGCTGAGCTACCGAAACAGTCTGCAACTTGTTGCACTGGAAGAAGCCAATACGAAGCTGGCCCGCCAGAATGTCGAAATCGCCTTTGAGCGCTATCGGGTGGGCAACTCGACATCCTACGAATTCCGGGAGGTACAGCGCAATACCGTCGCCGCCGAAACCCGCCTGATCGAGGCGGAATACAATGCGAAGCTGGCGGAAATAGAACTACTCAGGCTGAGTGGAGGAGTGTTGGGAGAGAGGAGCCTTTAAAGCGGGTAGCCAAGTGCCTAGGTACTTGGCCACCCCGGGAATTGCTTTATTCCGTCAACTTTCTGAACAGCCCTTTCTTCCCGGCGAGTTGGTTCAGTTTTTCGATCTGGCGGTCAGTCAGAATGTTTAGTAAATCTTCGGCTTTCTCCTTCTGCAGGTTCCGCTTCTGACCGAATTGCAGCGTGCCGATTTTATCGCTCTGCTTACCGTAGCGCTTCTCGATTTTGGCGATACGGCGCTGCTGGCGACGGCTGAGGTCAAGCTGCTCGGCGTATTGGGCCATGTATTTGTCGAGCTGGCGTTCATTAAACTCGACTTCAACCTCTTGATTAGCAGGCACGCTGGTCTGAGCGCAACTAGCTAAAAACAACCCGAAAAGGACGAGGGGAAACAAATTTTTTTTTGACATGGTACGGTATTTGGGCTAAATTGGTTTGAACCTTAACGCGAAAACCACCGTTTCGGTATTTCGCAAAATTGCCCATTATGTCACGCAACCGAGTCGCTAATGCCGAAATTGCGCCCTACGAATCTATTTGTCTGATTGAAATGTACCGGGTAGGCGAAAATGACGAGCCCGTCACCTTTGTCAACCGCTCCACCGGATTTCTCATCGCCCCGAACGTCATCGTGACCGCCGGGCATTCACTTGATGAACAGGATACGCACATTGAAAGGCTTAAGATATACCCACATCAGAATTCCCGGATAAAGTCACAGGATGTCCTGGAAATAAAGCTGCCTGATTTCCAGATTCGTAAAGTGCCCGCCTACAACAACCCTTATTGTTTCGTCAAGGACGACTTTGGAATTATTTTTCTGAAAAAACCGGAACTTCCCAACTGGACGAAGCAGTACTTTAAGTGGGAAAGATCGTTTTACGAGACCCTATCCCTGGCTGAGGAGCAACCCATTCGCATCGCTGGCTACCCCATCGACCGTCCCGATTTCGAGATGTGGGAAGAGTCGGGCGGCATAGTGCAGATTACCGATCGCTGTCTGTTGCATCCCTTTACCACAACCAAGCGTAACAGCGGGTCGCCCGTCTGGACAATGATCGGAGGAGAGCCTCGTATTGTCGGAATCCATGTGTCCGGCAATGCCGCTTCCTGCGGTGCTTTGCCCGAAAACCGGCCCTTCGGTAGTGCAGTGTTGATCACAGAGCGGGTTTTTGGGATGATCGAGGAATGGGTGCAGCAGGAGCAATCCGCAGTGGAAAAATTCTCACATTCCGAACCGTCCGCTCAGGGCAATGGTAGTACTGATTTTATTCCCCAAAAAACGACATCCGGCGCCTTGGTGTCCTAGCTTTATTGTTAACTGACCACGATGAGCACAACTCCCAGAAGAAATTTTCTGAAAAAAGCCGGGCTAGCTGCTCTCGGAACTTCCCATGTTCTGGCCGAACCGACAAGAAAAAAAGAGCTCTTCGTCCACCATGTCTTTTTCTACCTGAAAGACCCCAACAGTGCGCAGGACGAGGCCAAACTACTTCAAGGCTTGGAGAAACTGGCCAAAATACCTGCCGTAAAGCTGTCTCACATAGGCCGACCCGCCCGCACCAGTGGCGATGCTATCAAAAAAGACTACTCGGTATCGTGGCTGTGCTTTTTCAAGAATCTTATCGAAGAAGAAATCTATCAGACCGATCCGGTGCACCTGGCCTTTCTGGACGAGTGCGGGCCCCTTTTAGAAAAAATGGTGGTGTATGACGCGTTGGGACAGAAGGGGTAATACGTGAACGGTATTTTGAACTTCGGGGATTTGGTGTAATTTGCTACACCAATTCCTCACCACCTAGTAATGAGTTCAGTCACCACGATTCCCGAGATTCAGACCATCACCCTGGGACGCGACAAAACCAATACCGTTGTCCTTGACTATCCAAAAATCAGCCGCAGCCACGCCAGGTTACTTGTCTGTTCGCCCACGAGTTTTATCCTGGAAGACAACGGTAGCAAGCATGGTACTTTTTTCGCTGACACAGAAACAAGCAAGGTGCAGATTGCACGCAAACTGGTGGATCTGGAAGATGAGATTTGGTTGGCCGAATACCAATTCAAATTAAAAGAGTTATTGCCCGATGCGGGTAACAGCCCCGCCGAAAAGATTCTTCCCAAAAAAGATCCGCTGGATTTTACGGAAGAATTTGCGCTCCTGCAAAAAGTATACGATGAGTATCCGTTGCTTCGAAAAAACTGCCGCAACCGCGAAAAGATGATACGTCTATGGAGCGTTGTGGGCGGTTCGGTGATCGGCATCACCACCGTGGCGACAGCGGGTACTTTTGGTTTCCTGGCCATGCTTTCAAGTGCAGGAATGAGCATCCTGATTCCCACCCTCTCCTCTCATTTGCTGTCTACCGACGAAAAACTGGAACTCCTCGAAAAGGAATACCGGCAACGCTACCGTTGCCCCAATCCCGTGTGCCGGGAGCCTTTTGGCAACCGGGAATACGAGATGCTGGAGCGGCAGAAAAAGTGCCAACGCTGCCAAGCAGTCTGGGTCGAATAATTTTCTTAATATTTGACTTACCTTTCTTCTCCTTTTTTGATAAACATCAAAACAACGTACTTCCCTCATGACCAATACCTCACCTTCCGATCAGGAAATGACTGACGTTTTCGGCCGTTTCTCTTCTCCGCTGCCTCCCTTGCCTCAACCCGCCGACGACAAAATCAAAATCAGCGGCCGAAAAAAAGCGGCGCTTGCTACGGCGGCAGTGCTGCTGGGCGGTGGTGCCGTTTTTGCGGCGGTGAATGCCGGTCTGCTCGATGATCCCCTTGGAAAAAATATGGATGAGCCAGAGGATTCGACTCCGGTTGAACCTACCGGAGTCGAATCCGAAGTAATGACACCCTTGCAGCACGATACCAGCTCAGTCGTACAGAATGGTACCATCACACCCGGGGAAAACATCGACATCGCTACCGAGGTAAACGAAGAGATGTCTTTTGGGCAGGCATTTGCCGCTGCCCGTGAAGATGTGGGGCCCGGTGGAATATTCTCCTGGCACGGTGAGGTGTACAATACCTATTATGCGGAAGAGTGGAAGGGGTTATCGTTGGCCCAGCGGCAGGCGTTTTTGAAAGATGTCGGGTTTCGGCCCGACGGCCGGGATGTAGCTCAGGGGCCGACCGGAATGGATGAGCCAGACATTTACGAATTTGTCATCGACGGGCGAACAGCCATCGGCATCGACGAGGATCACGACGGTGTGGCCGACGCAGTCGTATTTCTGGACGAGGACACCAATGATTTAATCGCCTATTTGGATATGGGAGGCGACGACCGGCTCGATTCTGTGTATCGTTATGACACGGCTTCCGAGCAGGTCGTCGGGATGTACACCATTGAGGAACCTTTTCTGGTCGATGTCCACCGATTGGAGGAATGGAGTAGCGCCGCCTATGAGCCATCAAACTCCAATCCTTATCTGGCAGTCAGCGATGAGAAAAACTTCGAAGACGACAGCTTTAACAACGACGACTACACCACCGACAGTGGCTATGTGAACGATGCGGAAATGCCGGAAATGGACTGATGGCAAATTTCAAAAATGCTCTTATACCATGCCAAAAGTGCGGCAGAAGCATCGCGGTGAAATCTCGTGACTACGAAAACGGCGCGATTCAGTGTACTCATTTGGGGTGCGGGCAGATCAATCAGCTCACCCTGCCCTATTACGATGAACGCATTCTGGAAGGCCTGCCGGAATTCGGCCGCTTGGTATATCAGGCAGACCCCACCCGGGTTTTCCCGCTTCGGTTGGGTGCCAATGTAGTGGGGCATTCATCCACCTGTGACGTATCGGTTGAGCGACTGGTGCACGGAGACAAATGCTACATTAGCCGGCGACATTGCACGATCGAGGTTATTTTTGATAAATGGAAGGGTAGATTTCGCTACCAGCTCCGGGACGGCGCTTCCGATATAAATTCACACCATTATAAAAGCAGTTTGAACGGTACCTTGCTCAACGGGTACCTGCTTCAGAACGGCGAAAAAATTGACATTGGCGATCAGGGCTTGGTTGGTTTGGGAGGTAAAGATTTTTTTCGTCTCGAAACTTTCCGAATCCCACCCCGGATGCTGGAAAGCTATCTGATGCTGAAACCCCTGGAACCGGACGAAACGCAATAGCCTTTTCCTTATTTTTTAAATTTGAGCATAGCTTAATTGTTGGTATTTTGACAATCACCCTAGAAAAACCAATCACTTTCTCACTGGTGGGCCAACGTGCCAACAATGAAGATTTCGTGCTTCAGGTGAATGAGCAGAGCCGCCTGTTTATTGTCTGCGACGGAATCGGGGGCTGGGATCGGGGCGAGGTCGCCAGCCAGTTGGTGGGAGAATCCGTAGCAAGGTACTTCCAGCAGCATCCTCAGGAGGATTTGCGTGAAGAGTATTTGGCTGCCGCCCTGAGCAGCGCCTATCTGGCATTGGCCGGATATCTGCAACATAATCCGCTGGTGAACAAGCTGGGCACTACCTTGGCTTTGCTCTACCTGCACGGACGGGGCGCCACCGTGGTTCATGTCGGCGACAGCCGGGTTTATCATCTCCGTGCGGGCCAGGTTTTGTTCCAAACCCAGGATCATAAGTACGTGCGGGAACTGGTGGCCGATGGAATCATAACCGAGGCTCAGGCACTCACCCATCCGCGTCGCAACACACTGAGCCGGTCGGTAGGGGCGGAGTCAGGACAGCCTTTGCCCAAAATGGATAAGCCGGACATCACGCATCTTACTGACATTCGGGCGGGCGATTGCTTTTTTCTCTGTACTGATGGCGTTCTGGAACAGATCGATCCCCGTACTCTGGAAGTAGTTTTTACCCAAAATATTTCTCCGGCAGAAAAGGTGGATCAGATACTGCTTCGCTGCCAGGACAAAACCCGGGATAATTATTCCGGCTGTCTGGTAGCGGTGAAATCAGTGGAGGGCGCAGGTAGTGGCCAGTCACACGAACTGTTTTCAAGGACCTTGCAAAACAACATCTTAACGCAACTACGAAATATGGAATGAACGAGGCTGGCAATAAGCTGATTTTCCGGGTATTTACTATTCTTTGGGTTGTTTTCCTGGGCTGTCGGTCGGCCGAGGCGAAAACAACCTACGCCGTCATTGTGGGTATTGCCGACTACAAATTTTCCGACTACCGAAGCGGAGATCTTCGCTACGCCGACCACGATGCCCGCCGCTTCGGTGCCTTCCTGCAAAGTACCGCCGGAGGCAGCGTACCCGCGCAGAATATTGTCCTTCTGAACAACCGGAACGCCACCAAAACCGCGATCGTGCAGGCCATGCGGCTTTTTCGAAAAGCTACGCCCCAGGATCGCGTAATCTTTTATTTTTCCGGTCACGGTATGAAGGGCGGTTTTTTGCCTTATGATGTAAGCACCAAGCATACCAGTACGATCCTCACGCATCGGGAGGTAAAAGCAAGTTTCAAGGAGTCGGCAGCGGCCACCAAACTGTGCATTGCCGATGCCTGTCTGTCAGGTAGCATGACCACCCGGGAAGCATGGAACGCACCTGCTTCCCGTGAGCCCTCTGACTCCAACGTGGTGCTGATGCTTTCTTCCCGTTCCACGCAGAGTTCGGTGGAGAGTGGCACCCGGCGGGGCGGCGTGTTCACCTACTTTCTACTTAGCGGCCTGAATGGTAAGGCGGACAATAATCGAAACCATGTCGTCACGATCAAAGAGCTTTACGACTACCTCGCTCCCCGGATTCGGCGGGAGACGCCTAACCACCAATCTCCGCTTTTTTACGGGAAATTCTCTGACGATTTGACTATGAGTACACTGCGATAATTATTTTATTAGTTTTGTGAAAAACTAAGGAATCGAGTCACAAAACCACACTATGAAGAAATATTTACATTGTCGGCTTTCTCCTTTGATTTTTTGTCTCTTCCTGCTCGGGTCACTGGGCTGGTTGCTAAGTTGTAAGTGGGAAGACCCCACACTCAAAAGTTTAAAGACATGCGTATTGCCCACCGCTGCCACCACGGTTGGCGTAAAGAATACCACGTACACCTACGCCTTGGTAACCTCAGCCCCGGCCGATATCAAGGGTGTGACTTGGAAAGTTCAGCAGGGCAACACGGTTCTGAAACAAACCGAGCGCAGCGACACTACGGCTTTTAGTCATACTTACGCAGTTTCAGGTACCTATACGGTCAATGCGGAGATAGAAATGGTGTGCGGGGATAAAAGTACGCTCACTATCACCACTTCCACCACGGTGAAGACCTGCGTCCTGCCGTCAGCAATCACGGTTGTAAGTTCCGTCAATGACACCTATCGTTATAAGCTCCTTACCTCCGCTCCGGCTGATGTGAAATCCGTTGCCTGGAAGGTAACCAACGGAACTACCGTACTGGCCCAACAGTCGCGCACCGATACCACGGCATTCAGTTATGCTTTTACCACTGCCGGAACCTACACCGTAACGGCGGAGATTGAGTCGGTTTGCGGTGACAAGATAACTCAGACCACCAACACTACCTTTGATCCCGGTATTTCAGCTTCAGCCCGCTTCACTGCCTGGAAATTGGGTAGCTCCGGCAACGACATCGGGAGAGGCGTGGCCGTCGATGCGGCCAGTAATGTTTACGTGGTAGGTACCTACACCTCTTCTTTTTCTTTTGGCCCCACGGGAATGGGCGTTGATGGATTCAACGACATTTTTATTGCAAAATACAACAGCAAGGGGGATGGGTTATGGATACAGCGCATTACAGGTAATGAAACAGAGGAGGTGAAGGACATAGCCATCGACGCCAACGGTGATGTGTATGTGGCAGGCGAGGTGAGTTCGAACGCGGGGTACTTTGCCAATCCCAACGATGTGCGGCTGGGAGTCATTTCCCGAAAGCCGGTAAAGGGGAAAAGCGACGCCTTTCTGGCAAAATACAATCGGGACGGCGAGTTGATATGGTTCAGAAATTACGGAGGGGGCAATCCAGAGTCTGCCACATCTATTGTGTTACACCCGTCTGGAATTTATATGACCGGAATCTTCGGTGCGGCTAATACCATCCTTGGATCGGTGACGTTGGCAGGATTGGGGGTAGAAGGTAAGTTCGAGATGTTTCTGGCCAAGCTGAATTACAGTGGCGATGTCCTTTGGGCGGTGTCCAGCGGAGGCTTCGAAAGCGACTACGCCAGCAATGTGGCGGTAGATCCCGACGGCAATGTATACATGTTGGGAAGTTACCAGTCCCCTGGTACTTTTCGCTCTGCCTCGGGGGCCTCAGACAACAAGTCATCGAATGTGACGCCCGATATTTTTATCGCCAAATACGACTCTTTCGGCAATTTGCAAAGGTTTCACCAAGGTAATTCAGGGACGTTTGTTTATGGTAATGCTTTGGCAATCAACAATGGTGCCCTGTACGCCACCGGAATGGTGGGCGGTAACAAATACGGATCGACCTCAGTCAATTATCGGGGAGGCGAGGGGGATATCTTCCTGGCTAGGTACAACCTCAATACCCTGGATATGGAATGGATACGGACGGCCGGTAGTCCGGGTTTTGATGCAGGAAACAAAATTGTCTTCGACAAAGCGGGCAATATTTACATGGCTGGATTGCTGAGCGACAATTGCCAGTTTGGAAGTACCACTATCCGCTCGGCCGGCGACACCGATGGATTTTTGGCGCAGTACGACCCCAACGGCAACTTCCGGTTTGCCAAAGCGATTGGCAGTACTTCGGAAGATGGTTTTAATTCCCTTGCAATGAATAGCACCGGTACACTTATCTTTATGGTTGGTTATTCTGCCGGGAGTATAAATTTGAACGGGACCACCACATTGCCCGCAATGGGTGGTTTGGATGTTTTGATTACCAGGTACCCTGATTAACTAGAAAATTGCCATGACCCCCTCATTCACCACCTATTCCGACTTCCGCCAGCGTTATCCGATCCAGTTCGGAGACGATGCCTTGTGGCTGGGCAGCGGAACGTATGGCAAGGTGATCAAAGTGGAAGACCAGGTAGAAACTGAATGGGTGGCCGTCAAAATAAGTGAGTGCAGGCATGGCGATGCCCGATCCCTGAAAGATGAGGTCGAACTGGCCCGAAAAGTACCCCGCCACGCCAACATTGCCCGCTACGATAATTGCTACCGCCTCCAGACTGAAATGGGGACGAGCGATTTTGCCATCATGAAATATTACGCCGATGGCAATCTGGCTGATCTCCTGAAATCCCATTCCCTGAGTGATATTGAACTGAGAGAACTGGTGCGGGGGATTCTGGAAGGCCTGAAATTGCTGCATCGGCACCGCATCGTTCATCGGGATTTTAAACCCGCCAACATCCTCATTTCGCGCGACAACCGGGGACGATTGGTTCCTAAAATCGCCGATTTTGGCCTGAGTAAGTTTGTCGCGGAAGACGAGGTGAATAGTTCCGACTTCGATCTGAGCGATGGACGCGGAACCCCCGCTTACAAGGCCCCCGAACAAATCACAGGCGGTACCGTCAGCTTCAACCTGGACCTCTGGGCATTTGGCGTGATTCTGTACGAAATGGTCACCGGTGAGAAGCCTTTTAGTGCGGGCAGCCAGGCGAGCGAACCCACCCAGCGCCGCGAAATGGAAAATAAAATTGCCCTGGTTCAACTCCCTGACCGCCTGAACACCATTGCAGAGCCTTTTCAAAGCATGATCAGGCGTTGTTTGGTGAAGGATATTCATAAAAGGGCACGCAGGCCGGATGAGCTGCTCACTTTGCTGGAAAATCCAACTTCGCCAGTCTTTGCCACAAAACCAGCGCCTGTTTTATCGCATTTTCTTGAGTCCTCAGAAGACTCCACGGACGTATTCATCCCGGCGACTACGGTATCTTCCCCCAGTCAGTTCCGGGAAAATACCACTGCTCAAAAAAGCGCCCAGGTACCTGGGCGGAATGGCATGGCGGTTCGGGCATGGCCACCCCTGGCGCTTGGGGTAGTTGTGCTATTGATCGGATCATACGTATGGTCGAATCGGTTGACCGGTATAAACCCTGAAACAGACCAAACCCAGACCAAGGCTGCACAAGGACTGCCAAGCCAGAATTATCCGGAGGAAACGGGAACTCCACCATCCGCTTCAGTACAGCAGGCAGCGTTCATGGATAAGCCTGGCCAGACAGCAAATGACCGGGCGAAACCAGTAACTACCCCTACCAAAAAAGGGGAGGACAAACTACCAAAACCAGCTGATGAAACAGTCGACAAGACTATCCTCAAAAAACAGCAGGTACAGCAGGAATATGATGAACTGATAGAAAAAGGCAATGCCGCGATCAGTTCCAGCAACGATAAAAACGCCGCGATGGGCTTTTTCAGGAAAGCCAATCAGCTGGCGGCAACGAATTCGCTCGATACCGGCAAGGGGACTGCTAGTTATACCCAATATCTGGAGAAAGGCAACCGGATTTTCGAAAATAATGGTTTTGTAGGCGCAATGGCCTGGTATAAGGTCGCACAGTCGCTTCGGCCCACTGATGAGGTCAGCCGGAAAATCAAAGATTGTGAAATTAACCAATAGTGGTCAATGCGAAGAATTATTCTACTTACACTCATTACTTCTTTTATCTCCATCACCGGCTTTGCGGGAACAGCCGCATTAAGTCTTCCGGACCTAGAAGAACAGAATCTTGCTCAGGGAGTAGATGAGGAGTATGAGCGCTACAAGAAACGCGGCGATGATTATTTCGATCAGGGAGATTATCTAAATGCCCTTCGGCAGTATCGAAATTGCCTTGAAGTACCCAATTTTGAGAAAGATCCTTACGCTTTGGGCAGGATTGAATTGTGTCAGCAACTTATAAAACTGCGTGAACTTGCCACTAAGTCCTTAAATCAGGGCAACGGGGAGGAGGCGGTCGTCTCTTTTGAAAAAATACTGGCTGAAAATCCCAAAGACTCGATTACGAAAGTGAATCTCACCGATTACTGGACGCGGGAAGCCACCAAGTTTTATAGTCAGCAAGACTATGAAGCCGCCAAAGAACGGTACCAAAAAGCATTAAAATATGCCGCGAAGCCAGATCTGATTCAGGTCCAGATTCAAAACAGCGATGCGTTTATCAAATTTCGCAATGAACAAGCTGGAAAGCAGGCTGCGAATGAAAGTCCCGCCACACCGGACACGGAATTGAAAGAGGAAACACTGGACCAAATCACAATTTCATCTGCCAAA
The DNA here is from genome assembly GCF_014651615.1 of Persicitalea jodogahamensis. Lineage (GTDB taxonomy): Bacteria > Bacteroidota > Bacteroidia > Cytophagales > Spirosomataceae > Persicitalea > Persicitalea jodogahamensis. The sequence continues at coordinate 1,167,415 of NZ_BMXF01000002.1, forward strand.
CCCGAACCGGTTAAATTCATCAAACCAAAACGCCGCCTTGGGGCCAAGTTACTGGCAGCGGCCGTGGGCGTCGGGGCAGGAGCCTATGCCTACTCACTCAACAACAACTACCAAACCAAACTCGATGAGGTTAACCGCATTGGGAAAGCCGTTGACTCTGACGGAGACAATGTCATTCTTTTGCCCGCTGAATTCAACCAATGGCAAACGGCTTACAAAGCCACAACCGACGCGAAAAACGACCGTTCCAAGTTCATGACAGCGCTGGGTGTAGCGGGCGCGGCGGCGATCACCGAGATTATTCTGTTTGCCCTTCCCAAAACCAGCAAACCAACCGGAATCAGCCTGGGCTCTGCTACGCAAAGTTCCGGTCTGGCTGTACGCTATATTTTTAAATAAGCGCCAGGGTCTGAATGAAATGACTTCAACTCGGGGTTTAGTTGTCATTTAAAGCCCTCCTTCAGTAGCTTTTCGGCTCTTTTCTGATAGGCATGGTCAGGATTTTTAGCGATTCCGATTAGTAAACCCTTCGCTTCCTTTTTCTTCCCCTCGTGCATATACGCCAGTGCCACGTACCACTCGGCTTTCTGACGGGCATCTTCCGAATTGGCGTTTTTGGTAATGTTTTGGAGCGAATCAAAGGGCATGGATTTGTACCGCACATCGGTCATTTCCTGTTCTGCCAATTCCCTGAGTTGTGAACTCCCCGATTCCTGATTGTATTGCCAGGCCAGCCATCCCGCCCCGAGCATAACGGCCACTGAAGCTGCCAGCCCCCAATTCTGCACCTTTCCCAGCGTCCTGACAATGGTAGTCTTCGGTGTGATTTGGGTGCGTTTTCGGGCGTCAAGTATGCGCTTTTCAATGGCGAGTGCCCGCAATCCCAGACGAATTTTCTGTTGCACTTCCACTTCTGTTCTCAATTCGGTATTTTCTTTTAACTCGCTTTCAAAAGCCAACCTTTCGGGACCCGAAAGCGCATTTTGCAGGTAGGCTTCTACCCTGTCAAATTGTTCGTGATTCATCAGTTCCGGGGGGCTTGTTTTAACACCAACTGCTTCAATTTCTCGGTGCAGTCGTACCTTTTCTGTTTGGTCGAAGACTCCTTCATTCCCAGCTTTTTGGCGATTTCCTTTAATGACAGTTCATCGCAATAAAACATCTCGATGAGTCGGCGGCAATCCGCTTTTAATTGATCCAGGGCCGCACGTACCTGCGCGATAGTTTCGGCACGTTCAAGGTCTTTCTGCAAATCCACATCATTCACTGGATCATAAGCATCGGGCATGATCGCCCGCTTTTTCAATCGGCTCGATGCCAGTTCGTTGAGCCAAACTTTTTTGCAGTAGTCGAATACCACGGTAGTGATTTTGGTGTTTTCCCTGAATTCATATTTTCCCGTTTCAAGATTCAGAAGAAAATTCAACAGGCCTTTATGAAACGCATCTTCGGCGTCCATTTCCGTGCCGCTGTTCCGCTCGACCCAGTACCGGAACGAATGGGATAGCTCGCCATACAGGTAGTCATACGCCCAGCCCTGCCGCTTTTTGAGGGCCTCGTAAAGTTCGGATTGGGAGAGGGGGGAAGTCTTTCTGGTGGTCATGAAATTGAAACATTCACGTATCTATCAACTCAGGCAGCAAAAGGTAAGTGGTAAAAACGTTATCCGAAGAGACCAGACCTTCCAAGTAAGGCATTTTTATAGATTGTCGAAATAATGAAACCATAAAGACACAAACATACCGATTCAAAAGCAGGTCTGTGGTGAACCCGGAGTCGGTCCGTGGCGGCTGATTTGCTTTCCAAAAAAAAGTAAGACAAACTAGGTAAAAATTTGATTCTAAGAGCCTTTTACGAATAAAAAAATGGATCGGAAGTGTCAGAATTAAACGAGAGAAGACGTTTCTAGTAATTTGAGATTCGGTTTCCAAGATTAAAACTATGATAAAAGACGTCACCTTACAAGTGAATGGACAGACGCGTACAGTCCGGGTCGATCCTGCTACGCCGCTGCTTTACGTGCTGCGCAACCAGCTTGAATTGAACGGGCCGAAATACGGCTGCGGCATCGAGGTCTGTGGCTCATGCATGGTGCTGATGGATGGCCAGGCGATGCCAAGCTGCCGGATACCGGTAGAAGAAATGACGGGCCGCGAAATAGTAACGTTGGAAGGTTTGACTCATTCGAACGGCACTTTACATCCGGTACAAAGTGCTTTTGTGGAAGAACAGGCAGCCCAATGCGGCTACTGCCTCAACGGCATGGTGATCGCGGCGGTGGCATTGCTGAAAAACAATAAGAAACCCGATGAGGCTGCAATTCGGGAAGGTATGGACCGGAACTTATGCCGGTGCGGTACCCACACCCGTATGATCAAAGCTATCCAACGGGCAGCTGATGCCTCCTGAACCCCGACCATCAAAAGAGTAGTATGAAAGAAACATCTTATAACCCACAGCTATCGCGCCGGAAATTCATTAGTAATCTCGGGTGTCTGACGATCAGTTTTTCCTTAATCGGCACTGATTGGGCAGAGGCGAAGCCGAAAATAGTGGAAGAAAATCTGCCGGGTGCCTTGCGCCGGCAGCCACGCCTCGATGCCTGGCTGGAAGTACTTGGCGACGGCCGGGTACGGGTACTGATCGGCAAAATGGAACTCGGGCAGGGAGTCCGCACGGCCATCGCGCAGGTTGCCGCCGAAGAACTGGATCTGGCCCTGAATCAAATAGAAGTACACCTGGCTGAAACCGAACGTACTCCCAACGAGGGATATACGGCCGGCAGTGGTTCGATGGAAAACACGGCTATGTCGGTGCGCTACGCGGCGGCTTTTGCGCGTCAGAAGCTCCTGGAAATGGCTGCACGACGCTGGCAGACTGAATCTGATCAGCTCACGATGGCGAATGGGGTGGTCAGCCGGAAAGGGAAAAAGCAAACTCTGCGCTTTGCCCAACTCCTGAATGGAGCCCAACTGGAAGGTGAAGTGAAACTACCCGTAAAACTGAAATCGCCGGAGACCTACCGCTACGTCGGCAAGGCCATCCCTCGTACCGACATCGAGCAGATGGTGCGGGCGCAGGCATTGTACGTGCAGGACCTGCGGATGCCGGGCATGGTACACGCCCGGGTGGTGCGGCCGCCGGTGTATGGATCAAAACTTCTGTCGTTTGACGAGCAGGCCTTTGCCAGCAAAGCTCCGGATCTTCTCAAAACAGTCATCGATGGTACTTTTCTGGCGGTAGTTGCTGCTGACGAGTACCAGGCAGTACTGGCCAGGCAATCAGCCCTCGAACATGCGCGCTGGTCGAGCGCAACGCCGCTTCCCGAAGGACAGGATTTGGCCCAATACATTAGAGGTTTTCCAGCGAAAAGTCAGAAAGTAAAAGAACAGGGGACGACTGAAGCACTTGATCAGAAAGATGGAAAAACGGTAAAGGCGAGCTATTTCAAACCCTACCAGATGCATGGGTCAATCGGGCCGTCTTGCGGCGTGGCTTTGTACAAAGAAGGAACCCTCCACGTGTGGTCGCATAGCCAGGGGATTTATCCTTTCCGGGATGCCTTGGCCAAGATGCTGGGGTTGGAAGCAGAAAAAGTCCACGTGATTGGTGTTCCCGGCTCAGGCTGTTACGGTCACAACGGGGCCGACGATGCCGCTACCGATGCCGCTCTGGTTGCGATGGCGATGCCGGGAACGCCGATTAGGCTACAATGGATGCGGGAGGACGAACACGCCTGGGAACCCTACGGTAGCGCCATGGGTATGGAGGCCGAAGCCCGTCTGGACGACACTGGAAAAATCTCGCACTGGCGCTATTCTGTATGGTCCGATGGCCACAGCAACCGCCCGGGCGGTAATCCCGGCAACCTGTTGGCAGCTTGGCATCTTGACAAACCCTTTCCTCAACCCTCGATGGGCTATTTTGGGGGTGGGTACCGAAACTCTGAGCCCTACTATGATATTCCCAATCTCAAAATTGACGCACACGCTTTCGAAGGTCCGTTACGGGTTTCGTCGCTGAGGAGCCTGGGCGCATATGCTAACATTTTTGCCATTGAGTCGCTCATGGACGAGCTGGCCGAAAAGGCCCGGCAGGATCCGCTGGATTTCCGGCTGGCGCACTCGACCGACGAACGCGCCATCGCCGTGATGAAAAAGCTGGGTAAAATGATTGAAAATGAGAAAAATGGTCCGAACGAAGGAATAGGGCTGGCTTTTTCGCGCTATAAAAATGTGGCTTCCTACTGCGCCGTGGCGGCGAAAGTAGCAGTGGACAAGAACTCTGGCGAGGTGAAGGTACTAGGGCTTTGGGCGGCACTCGATGCCGGGCAGGTAATTAATCTGGACGGGGTCATCAACCAAACCGAGGGCTGCCTGATTCAGGCAACCAGCTGGACCCTGAAAGAAGAAGTAGGCTTCGGTCAACAGCAGATCAGTACCCGCGACTGGACTTCTTATCCGATAATGCGCTATACCGAGGTTCCAAAAGTACAAGTAGTTGTCATCGATCACCCTGAACTGGAGCCGCTTGGCGCAGGCGAGGCTGCCCAGGCGCCCACGGCTGCTGCTTTGGTCAATGCCATCTATCGTGCCAGTGGCAAGCGCATCCGGAACTTGCCTGTAAAGTCAGTCGATGAAGTTGGATAACAGCCAAAAGGATATTAATCCCAACAAAATTCCCCTATATTCCAAAAAGGGTTCTATTTTTGTTTCACGTCCTTTATCAACCCATTGACGAACGACGTTTGCCAACACAACCCTACCTCATGCCATTGCCCGAAGCTGAACACAGCCCGGCTGGACGCAGCCCGGCGGACCGCCGCCCGGTGGAAAGCCAACCCAACGAAGGTCTGCCGCCATTTGTCAAGACCTGGCGTCAGATGTATGGTATCATCACCGGGGTCCTGTTGCTGCTGATTGCCCTTTTCTACGCCTTCATGATCCATTTCCAATGAGCTATCTCGATTGGATTGTTCTGGCTTTGTCGCTTACCTTTATCGTGGGCTATGGTATTTATCGCAGCCGCGAGAACCGAAATATCGACTCCTACCTCCGGGCTGACCGCTCGCTGCCCTGGTACCATGTCACGCTGTCGCTAATGGCGACGCAGGCGAGTGCCATCACTTTTTTGTCGGCACCCGGGCAGGCCTACACCGACGGGATGCGCTTCGTGCAGTTCTATTTCGGACTACCCTTCGCCATGATCGTGCTTTGTATCACCTTCGTGCCGAAGTTTCACAAGCTTAATGTCTTTACGGCTTACGAGTACCTGGAAGGTCGTTTTGACCTTCGTACACGTAGCCTGACTGCCGGCCTTTTCCTGTTGCAGCGTGGCCTTTCAACCGGACTGTCGATCTACGCGCCCTCCATTATTTTGTCGGCCATTCTGGGCTGGGATATCATGTGGACCAACATCATTTCGGGTGGCCTGGTGATGCTCTACACCGTCACGGGCGGGGCAAAAGCAGTGTCCCACTCGCATTTGCAGCAGATGGGTATCGTCACGCTGGGGATGGTCATCGCGGGCTTCACCGTTGTGAAACTCCTGCCCGACGATGTTTCGTTTACCGATGCTTTGCACGTGGCGGGCAAAATGGGCAAAACCAATGTCATCGACTTTACCTTCGATCTCAATAACCGGTACAATGTCTGGTCGGGTATCATAGGCGGCTTCTTTCTGCAGCTCTCTTATTTTGGAACTGATCAGTCGCAGGTAGGCAGGTACTTGACGGGTAGTTCGGTGGGACAGAGCCGGCTGGGGCTGGCAATGAATGGTCTGTTAAAAATTCCCATGCAGTTTCTTATCCTGATGGTGGGGGCTTTGGTGTTCGCGTTTTATCAGTTCACCACGCCACCGATGTTCTTCAACCAGGTGAAGGTGGACCAGGTCATGGCGACGGAGTACGCTCCAGAGTACCAAAAGCTGGAAGATCGCCACGCCATCCTCCAAAGTGAAAAACGCCCACATGTACTTGCACTGACCGAGGCGCTGGACAAAAATGACGAGGTGGCGGTGGAGCGCGAGCGCACCTACCTGGGAGCTGCCGAGGAAAAAGTGCAGGCCGTACGGCTGGAAGCGCAGAATCTAATCTCAAAAGCTAACGGAGAGCAAACCAACGATGTGAACTATATATTCCTGCGCTTCGTGATCGACTATCTGCCGGCGGGTCTAGTTGGTTTGCTGATCGCCGTGATTCTGCTGGCTTCCATGGGTTCGGTAGCGGCAGCCTTCAATTCGCTGGCTTCCACCACGATTGTGGATATTTTCAAGCGGCAGGTAAGCAAGGATGGTACCGACAAATACTACGTCAGTGCTTCCCGGTGGGCTACTTTCGGCTGGGGCGTTTTCTGCATCATTGTCGCGCAGTACGCCAGTCGGTTAGGGAGCATGATCGAAGCCGTCAATGTACTGGGATCGCTGTTTTATGGGGTGATTCTGGGCGTTTTTCTCGTGGCTTTCTACTTCAAATCCATTGGCAGTCGCGCTGTTTTCTGGGGCGCGGTGATTGGGGAGTTCTTTGTCATCATCAGTTATTGGCAGGATCTTACCGCTTTTCTCTGGCTCAACCTGATAGGCTGCACACTGGTGATTGGGTTTGCTTGGGCAATTGAGAAAATCTGGCCGCAGAATGAGCCGAGAGAAGCATTGGATTAGACCCAAGTCTCTGAAGCCAGTGTTTCTGGCGGGCACAATTCCTAATAACTAGCATATTCCTTCCAGGTTTTTATTGGTAATCTAACGGCCTCTCTGGCCTGGCAGATTACCCTCCACTCTTCGTTGGTCCCGGAGCCAGCAATCGTGAGTAGCTGATATGGCTTTGCCCAATCTGTCCCCATCAGCTACAATGAATCGGGGAAAAGAATCCCAGTTTTTATCAATCGGCCAGCCCCTACTGGCCTTTCTTATTTTGGCATAATTCTTACAATTCCTAAGAAAATATTTTTGAGTTTTTGTGTCTACACATTCAACCCAGCTGCCATGCTTACCGAAAATGCCCCCATTCTTCCGAAAACCGAACGTAGTTTCGATACCAAGTCCATTACCTTAACTGTCAACGGCAAACCGCGTGAGCTGAATGTAATGCCTTGGGTAAGCCTGTTGGATGCCCTACGCGAATACATCGGCCTCACGGGCACCAAGAAAGGCTGCGACCACGGTCAGTGTGGTGCCTGTACGGTACTTTGTGATGGTAAACGGATACTCAGTTGCCTCACACTGGCAACGATGAAGGAGGGAGCTGAAATCACTACCATCGAGGGTATTGCACCAAGCGACACGGATTTGCACCCGTTACAAAAAGCTTTCATTGAGAATGATGCGTTTCAATGCGGGTACTGCACGCCGGGACAGATTTGCAGTGCCATTGGCATGTTGCAGGAAGGCAAAGCCCACTCCCGGGAAGAGGTGAAGGAACTGATGAGTGGCAACCTCTGCCGTTGCGGAGCCAATGTCTATATCATTGACGCAATCATGGAAGGCATTAAGTAAAGAAATTTAAAGTACAACAGCATGAATAATTTCAGTTATAAGAAGGCAAGTAGCGTTCAGGAGGCCGTTGGCCAGGTTAGCGGTCATTCAGAGGCTTGCTTCATAGCGGGAGGTACCAACCTCATAGACCTGATGAAGTACAATGTGGCCAAAGCCGATGCGCTGGTGGATCTGAACACGATCACTGAAAACCATGAAATTTCGGAAAGAGAGGATGGCGGTATTCGACTTGGAGCTTTTGTCAGCAACAACGACACTGCCTACCACCCGCTGATAACCGAGCGATACCCGTTGCTGAACCGGGCTATACTGGCTGGAGCAACAGGGCAGATACGGAACATGGCGACCAATGGAGGCAATCTGCTGCAGCGTACCCGCTGTTACTATTTTTATGATATAAACACTCCCTGCAATAAGCGGGAACCCGGCAGTGGTTGTTCGGCCATCGGCGGCTACAATCGCATTATGGCTATTCTGGGAGAAAGCGAAAATTGTATTGCCGTATTCCCTTCAGACATGTGCGTCGCGCTTTCTGCGCTGTCCGCCACGGTGAATGTTAGTGGTCCGGATGGGGAGCGCAGTATTCCTTTTGTGGATTTTCACCGGCTTCCTGGCGATACCCCGGAGCTGGACAACAACCTGCGGCATGGTGAAGTAATCACTAGCATTGATCTGCCGCCGAAAGGCTTCTCACAAAACTACTCCTACCTCAAACTCCGTGACCGCAACTCCTACGCATTCGCACTGGTGTCGGTGGCTATGGGGCTTGAATTGGAAAATAACAGGATAAAGGAAGCCCGCATCGCATTGGGTGGTGTCGCTCACAAGCCATGGCGGGTGGTAGAAGCTGAATTATTCCTGGAAAACAAAGAGGTCAACGAGGAGAGTCTCGGTCAGGCCGCTGATATAATTCTGAAAGGAGCGACTGGGTATGGTCATAACGATTTCAAGATCGACCTGGCCAAGCGAGCCATTATCCGTAATGGCCTGATGGCCCTGAACCCCGCTGAAACCCAACTACCGGGCGCAGTACCTAACTAATTTTGAATCATAGAATAAGTGAATAACATGTTGATAAGGCTCGACAAGTTCACCCATTCTACCAATCACCCATATCCATGTCAAAAGCACAAATAGGACAACCCATTAGCCGGCTGGAAGGACACCTGAAAGTGACAGGCTCGGCCAAATATTCTGGCGAATTTAATCTGGAAGGTTTACTCTACGGGTATGTTGTCAATAGCACCATTGTTCGCGGGAAAATTCTCAGCATCGACTCGGCTTCTGTAAAGAAAATTCCGGGCGTGATTGACGTTTTTACCCACGAGAACCGGCCTTCGTTAGCCTGGTTCGATATGCAATATTCCGACATGGATGCGCCGCCGGGTTCGCCCTTCCGACCGCTATACGACAACGAAATCAAGTACTATGCCCAACCGGTGGCTCTGGTAGTAGCCGAGACTTTCGAAACTGCCCGCTATGCGGCATCCCTGCTCAAGATAGATTACGAAGCGGAAGAGTTTGACTCTGACCTCAAAAAGAACACTGCCAGGGCCCGGGACCCGAAAGTGGGCCTGGCCACCATGTTGAAACCGCTGCCTCCCAAGCCCAAAGGCGACTTCGAAAACGCTTATGGAGAAGCTGACGCGCAGGTTTCATCCGCTTACTGGCATGGTACAGAGCACCATAATCCAATGGAGATGCACGCCACCACCACTTTCTACGAGAAAGGGGGGAAGCTTACCATATTTGACAAAACGCAAGGGACCATTAACAGCCAGCTTTATGCTTGTAACGTGTTTGGTTTGAGTTTTAGCGATGTTCGGGTCATCGCTCCCTATATTGGTGGTGCTTTTGGTTCAGGTCTTCGCCCCCAATACCAATTGTTTATGTCAGTAATGGCGGCCATAGAATTAAAACGCTCGGTGCGGGTTACCCTGGATCGTGAACAGATGTACAGCTTTGGCCACCGCCCGCCTACCTTGCAGCGCGTGAGATTGGGCGCAACCAAAGACGGAAAAGTAACGGCGCTCAACCACGCGGCCATTGCCGAAACTTCACAGTTTGAAGACTACACTGAGGTCGTCGTCAACTGGTCACACATCCTTTATCCCGTTGAGAATACCCTGCTGGAATACCAGCTTGTGCCGTTGGATGTGTACAGTCCGCTGGATATGCGTGCGCCGGGCGGAAGCACCGGACTGCCGGCGATCGAAAGCGCGATGGACGAAATGGCGTATAAGCTGGGAATAGATCCCCTGGAACTCCGGCTAATCAATTATTCGGAAAGGGATATGGCTGAGGACAAGCCTTTTTCCAGTAAAGAATTACGGGAATGCTACAAGCAAGGTGCCGAAAAATTCGGCTGGGCTGAGCGTAAGCCCGAACCACGTAGCATGAAACGAGGTACCAAGCTGGTTGGCTACGGTATGGCAACGGGAATATGGGATGCAATGACGGTACCATCCCGTGCCGAAGCCATGCTGGACAAAGACGGAAAATTGAGGGTGAACTCTGCTACATCCGACATTGGCACCGGTACATTGACGGTAATGACACAAATCGCGGCGGATGAATTCGGCCTGTCGGTCGATGACGTTACTTTTGAATATGGCGATAGCGATATGGCTTTCGCACCCATTGAAGGTGGTTCTTTTACGGTGTCGAGCGTAGGGTCGGCAGTGGTGAAAGCCTGTAAGTCACTGCGTGAAAAACTGCTGAAACGGGCTTCGAGAATGGAGAACTTCTCTCTGTCTGATCAAGGTATGTCACAAGTCAGGTTCGAAAAGGACAGAATCGTACTAAGCGAAAGCCCGCTGGTCGCGGTTTCTTATTTTGATCTCATTGCTGACAATAATGGTAAGGCTATCAAGGCGGATACTACTTCTGTCCCGAATCCGCTTAGGTTGAAAAAGTACACTCGGGCCGCCCATAGTGCAGCTTTTGTAGAAGTCGAGGTAGATGAGCAATTGGGTGTAATCAACGTTACACGCGCATTGACTGCCGTTGCTGGCGGGAAAATAATCAATCCCAAAACGGCTAAAAGCCAGATTGTCGGAGCGATGATCTGGGGTATCAGCAAGGCTCTTCGGGAGGAAACCATCAGTGACCACCGTTTCGGAAAGTACATGAACCCCAACCTGGCGGAATACCACCTACCCGTCCACGCCGACATTCACGAACTGGATGCTATTTTCGTGGAGGAACACGACGACATTGTGAATCCGCTAGGAGCTAAGGGCTTGGGTGAAATCGGCATTGTGGGCATGGCTCCGGCCATTGCCAATGCCATATATCACGCCACGGGCAAGCGGATAAACCACCTGCCCATTCATTTTGACGATTTGTTGTGAGGAGCCTTAGAAAGGCAGATTCTTATTTGGTCAGGATTTCCATTGCGTTCAGCTCAGGTCCGCCGCCACGGTTGGCTGAACCTGCTACCACGTAGACTTTGCCACCCATCGTTACGGCCCCGGTGCCGTGCCGCCCCTGCGTAAGCATGGGTAGCTTCTCCCAGCGATCAGCTTTGGGACTGTAAGCCTCCACTTCCCGGTGAGCTGTTTCCTGTGAAGCGCTTTCACCTCCCAGGATCAGTAGTTTTCCATTGTAGGCCACTGCCATATTTCCCGCCCTTTGGGTGGGAATATTTTGGTCTTCATCCAGCGTAGTCCAGGTATTTGAATTGAAGTCATATACATCTACCTCGGGAATCGTCAGATTGAATACATTTTTAGTTTTTGCGGTAGACAGCCGACCACCCGCCGCATAGAGCTTGTTTCCCACCAGGGCAACCGAAACGTGGTCTCTGGGCCGCGGGGCATCGGGAAGCTGTTTCCATTGGCCTGTTTTGGGGTCATACTCATCGAGCCAGGCTACATGTCCATCCCAGTGGCCATCCTTGATTCCTGCGACCATATAGATTTTGTCATTGCGCACAAATGCTCCGGCTGCCCCGCGCCGGCGATCGGCCGGAATTTCGGGGCCCTTCCGCCATTCGTCGCGTGCTGGATTGTAGATATACACATCGGGAATGGGAGTCTCATGGGGATAAGGTCCCGTGAATGCCCCCAGCACATAAATTTCATTTTTATAGGTGATTGCCTGGAAATGACTCATCTCAAGCGGCGTCACTGCTTTCTTTGTCCAGGTATCCTGCTTCGGATTGTACTCCTCCACAGCCTTGACACCCCGGCCACCCAGCAGGTACAATTTACCATCCGCAGCGGCGAGGGCACACTCATGTCGCTGGGTGGGTAAACTGAGTGGTTCGGCGGCCTGCCATGACTGAGCGAGGGCAGAATTAAAGCAGACGAGTATGGTTGCCAGACTTAGCAACCTATTGTTTATAGAGCGGCTTTTCATTTGGTGAGGGTTGGGTTTGACTTTTGAATGAGCGAAAAGTACAAAAGTTTCCTCATCGCACAAATTTCCTGGTCACCGTTGCCTCTTGGCTTCGCACCCGAATCAGGTACACACCCTTCGCCAGATCATCTGTCCTGAATTCCTGAGTGCGTCGGGTGGCCTTATCCTGATAGGCTGCCTGCCGTAGAACACGTCCCTGCAAATCAACCATTTCAATGTACACATTGGAAGGCTGGCGCGTTGTGACCTCCACTGTAATAGTCTGCTCACTCGGCACGGGATAAATTTTCATGGAAATATTTGCCGCTACGAACTCGTGTGGCGGCAGCCCGGTAATGACCCCATTGAATTCTACCAGGGCAGGCTCAAAAGGAGGGATGGGGTTAGTGGAACTGGTTTGGTCGGTGACGGTTAAAACATAGGTACGCCAGGTTTCAGCTACTTTCACTCCTTTGCGCCATTCCTCGGTGACGTAGGCGTAGGTGTAATAACCTACGAGAGTAGGCGCATTCCATGTCAACAAGGCTGCTGAGTGATTAATTTTGAAAGTACCTTCGCGGGTGACCTCGTGCGGGAAAATAGCATTGGCTTGTTCGGTTGGCTGGCATGCCTGTGATTGATTGAGTAGTTTAGTGAGCCGATAAGACAAGCTATCGCCGTCGGGATCCGTGTTTGGCAAAGCCAGAGAGAATATCTGGCGTAACCCGCTAATGAACTTAGGATTGGGAGCCTGGGCCGTAGCATTAGGCAAAGAAGTATTCAGGGTAGTCTGAATTATTAGAGAAGTCTCCTGCGAGGGGGCCGGCATATTTAGTATGCCATTCGTGAAATTATCCAGCTTTGCCGTGAGCGTGTAATTGCCCGAGGCGGCGTAGGTGTGAAGAACGCGGTAGATGCTCCGGTTTACATTAGGACTGCCTTCGAGTTGCTCTGAACTCACCCGCTTTGCTGTAATCTGCTGACCATCTCCAAAGCACAGAATAATCTCTGTTTGTGCATTAGCCGCCGCCTGCCCCTTTTGTATGTCAAGAAAAAGGACTCCGCTGATCTCGTAGGTTAGCCCGGTCGTATTTTTAGCCTGGATTTCACCACCCAGCAGGTGAGTGGCTTTGGCGGTGAAAGCCAGACAGCAGACAAGCGCCAGTGATAATAGCTTTTTCATGGGAACGGATGGTTTAGGAAGTAGTTTAAAATCAAAACGTTCCCTGAAAAAAGGTAGTATTGATCAGGCAATAAAAAAGACGAGCAAAAAGCTCGTCTTTTTTTGTAGAAACCAAGATTAAAAAAGCAATCAATTTCCCTTTGCCCAGTTATCCCGCAACCCGACAGTCTGGTTGAGAACCACTTTTCCGTCCACGCTATCGGAATCTACCGAAAAGTACCCCTTCCGCAACAGCTGAAAAGCTTCGCCGGGCGTTGCGGTCTTGAAGGCAGGCTCGGCACGGGCGGTGATGATCGACAGCGAGTCGGGGTTGAGGTACTCTTTGAAATCACCTTCCTGCGAGGCCGGATCTTCCACGCGGAAGAGGCGGTCGTACTGCCGGATTTCTACCGGAATGCTGTGCGCGGCCGATACCCAATGCAAAGTACCTTTCACTTTCAGGCCCGATTCGTCCTGACCGCTTTTGCTATTTTCAATATACGTGCAGCGCACTTCTTCGATCGTACCCTCTGCGTTTTTGACAACTTCATCGCAACGAATGATGTACGCGCTTTTCAAGCGCACCATCTGGCCGGGGGCCAGTCGGAAGTACTTCTTGGGTGGATTTTCCATGAAATCATCCTGCTCGATGTATAGCTCACGCGAAAAGGGCATCTCGCGATCGCCAGTTTCGGGTTTTTCAGGATTATTCTCGCTCAGGCACATTTCCTCTCTGCCCTCAGGGTAGTTGGTAATCACCACTTTCAGCGGATCGAGGACAGCCATGCGGCGCGGCGCAATGGCATTGAGATCCTCGCGGACGCAGAATTCCAGCAAGCTCATATCGATGAGGTTGTCGCGTCGGGCCACGCCAATGCGCTCGCAGAAATTGCGGATGGATGCTGGTGTGTAGCCGCGCCGCCGCAAGCCCGAAATCGTCGGCATTCGTGGATCGTCCCAACCCGAAACATGGCCCTCCTGTACCAGTTGCAGTAGTTTGCGCTTGCTCATGACGGTGTAGGTCAGGTTGAGCCGGGCAAATTCATACTGCTTGGAGGGGAAAATGTCCAGCTTTTCGATAAACCAGTCGTACAGCGCACGATGGGGGATAAACTCCAAAGTACAGATCGAATGCGTGATTTTTTCGATGGCGTCCGACTGACCGTGGGCGAAGTCGTACATCGGGTATATGCACCACTTGTCACCCGTGCGGTGGTGGTGCGCAAACTTGATGCGGTACATGAATGGGTCGCGCAGGTGCATATTGGGCGAGGCGAGGTCGATTTTGGCCCGCAGTACCCGGCTGCCTTCGGCGAATTCGCCTTTTCGCATCCGCTCGAAGAGTTCGAGGTTTTCGGCTACGGCGCGGTCACGGTAAGGACCGGGCTTGCCGGGTTCGGTGGGCGTACCTTTCAGGGCGGCAATTTCCTCTGCTGTGGAATCGTCGACATAAGCCAGACCCTTTTCAATAAGTTTGACGGCAAACGCATAGAGCTGGTCGAAGTAGTCGGAGGCGTAGCGCTCCTCCACCCAATTGAAGCCCAGCCACTGCACATCATTTTTGATCGAATCGACGTACTCGACATCTTCGGTGGTGGGGTTGGTGTCGTCGAAGCGGAGGTTGGTGCCGCCGCCGTACTTTTGGGCCAGCCCAAAGTTCAGACAAATGGACTTGGCATGGCCTATGTGCAGGTAGCCGTTAGGCTCGGGCGGGAAGCGCGTCAGTACTCTGCCTCCGTGTTTATTTTCGCTCAGGTCTTTCTCGACAATCTCCTCGATGAAATTCAGCGTCTTCTCTTCTTTTTTTTCGTCAACCATATGTTCGTTCAAAATTCTTACGGGGCGGCCCGTTCCGTTCATTGTTCTTAGTAATAGCACAGAGAAACTACAACGCTGAACTAAGTAAGAACGATTTGAAAGCCAAAGTTACGATTCTCGGACTTAGGTTTGAAAAGAAATTGTTAGGTTGCGGAAAAGCTTGAAAACAGGACGGAACAGTGAGGTACTTCATTCAACTAAGCTACAAAGGCACGGATTTCATCGGCTGGCAGCGGCAAGTCAAGGGGCGTTCGGTGCAACAGACTCTGGAAGAAGCACTCTCGACCATCCTCCGGCAGCCTATCGAGATTGTCGGCAGCAGCCGCACCGATGCGGGCGTCCACGCCAGTCAGCAGTTCGCGCACTTCGATCTCGAAAAAGCAATTCCCGATCCCGGTATGGTAGTTTATCGCATGAACAGCTTACTTCCGAACGATCTGGCAGTCAGGGCCATTTTTCTCGTAGGTGATGATATCCATGCCCGTTTCGCCGCCACGCACCGTCGTTACGAGTACCGGATCATCCGGCAGAAGAATCCTTTTCTGATCAACGAAGCATACGTCTTCCGTCCTGAGCTGGATCTTCAAAAGATGAATGCCGCCGCTGCCTTGCTGTTACAACATGACGATTTCGAAAGCTTTAGTAAGGTGCATACCGATGTGAAAACCTTCATTTGTAATATAGTTCAGGCTGAATGGTTTCTGAAAGACGAGGTACTTTGTTTCAGCGTACAATCAAACCGCTTCCTGCGTGGCATGGTGCGGGGGCTGGTGGGTACATTGCTGGAGGTCGGCACCAATAAGCTAACCGTAGCTGAATTTGAGAAAATAATATTGGCCAAAAACCGCCAGGCTGCCGGGCCGCAGGCTCCGGCCAAGGGGCTTTTTTTGGTGGAAGTGGGGTATGAAGAGTCGGTGACCGGCAGCCGACAGCAGGCTGTTGATGGTCCACATTGAGTGCTATCTTCCTCTAACACTTTTTTGCTTTATCATCAACCAAGTATCATAAAATAAAAAGGCTGACGGCCAATAGCCGTCAGCCGACAGCTTAAATATGACTATCGGAATAATCATCTTAGCCGCCGGCGCATCACAGCGCATGGGACTGCCTAAGCAGACGCTCGAAATACAAAAAGGAAAAAGCCTGTTACTGAAAACGGTCGAAACCGCTCTGGCTACCCCTCTGCGGCCGGTGATCGTGGTAGTGGGTGCCAACAAGGCCGAGGTAGTGCCTGAGTTGGACGGACAGCCTGTTACAATCATCGACAATGCTTTCTGGCAGGAAGGTATGGCCACTTCCGTGAAAATAGGTTTGGCCGGGCTGTTCATGACAGAACCCAAGCTGGACGGCGTGCTGATGCTCGTTTGCGACCAGCCTTACCTAACTACCCCTTTGCTGGAACAAATGGTGGCGACTTTTGAACAATCGGGCAAAAAAGCGGTAGCCTGCCGGTACAAAAAACAGTGGGGGGTACCCGTGCTGGTCGGCCGGGACTTGCTGGCCGAACTAACCCAGATCACGGGGGACCAAGGCGCCAAGCCTTTGCTCAAAAAACACTTGGCTGATGTAGCGTTCGTTGACTTCGAGCAAGGCATAGTCGACCTGGATACTCCGGAGGATTACGCCGCGTACCTGGGAACATAAATAAAATTCTTCCGGACAGAATCGCAGTGGGGCTGTGCCTTTACTCAAAAAACGGTACCCCTTCGGCGGCGTATTTCTTCAAGCCTTCTTCGTTGATGTCCACGCCGATACCGGGTTTTTCAGATAGGGTAATAAACCCTTTGTCCACCATCGGCCCATCGAAGGTTACGATCTCCTTGTACATTGGGTTCTCGTCGAAATACACCTGCCATTCCAGAATCAGGAAGTTGGGAACGGATGCGCAGACGTGGCAAGACGACATGGCGCCCAGGTAGGAGGCCACCATGTGCGGCGCGAACGGTACGTAGTAGAGGTTGGCCAGATTGGCGATGCGCTGCGCCTCGCCGAGACCGCCCGCTTTCTGCAAGTCAGGCATGATGATGTCCACCGCGCCAAGCTCCAGTAGCTTGCGGAAGCCGTGGGCCAGGTAGTGGTTTTCGCCAGCGCAGATTGGCGTGTCGGTACCTTCTGAGATGTAGCGATAGGCTTCGGGGTTCTCGGCGGGAATGGGTTCCTCGAGGAAAAGCAGCTTAAGCGGCTCGAACATCTTGGCGATTTTCTTACCCGTAGTCATGTCATAACGCCCATGGGCATCGACGCAGATGTCGATGTACGGTCCTACGGCCTCGCGCACGGCAGCGATCTGATCATACATGCGGTCGAGCTCGCCCTGGCTGGCCGTCCAGTTGTAGGCGTCGTACTTGGCGGGATCTTTGGCTTCGTCAATGTCGAACTTCACGGCAGTATAGCCCGCCTTCACGGCATCTTTGGCAGCCTTGGCAAAATCCTCTGGTTTTGGACCTTCGGTACGGTAAGCCGCCGTATCGCAATACACCCGGATTTTGTCTCGAAACTTCCCGCCCAGCAGCTGATAAATTGGCATCCCGTACGCTTTGCCCACCAGATCCCAGAGGGCAGTTTCGACGGCCGTAAGTACCGAGATGTACATGCCCGCCTGCGCTCCCTTGAAAAACCCTGCACGACGGATGTCTTCGAACAACCGATGGACATTCAGCGGACTCTTGCCCTCCAACTGCCTGCCCATCGTCTTTACCAGGTGGTAAGTACCCGGTACGGCGTCCACTCCCTCACCGCAGCCATAAATATCCTGATTGGTGTAAATTTTTACAAAAAGACTATAACCACCGCGAATAAATCCACACTTCAAACCGGTAATTCTGAGATCCGAAGGTTTGGATGACATCGGCGTACGCTCGACGGCATCTACCAGTCCATTGCCGTAAGTCGAGCCGGCATAAGCCGCCAGCGCGCTGGCAAGAACGCCTTTTTGTAGAAAGGAGCGGCGGGAGTTTTTAGTTTCCATAAATAGGCTATCGGCTTTCAGCTTTCGGCAGTCGGCCTTTTTTAGTTTTTGTGATTGAGAAAGAGGGGGGGGGGAGGATTTGTTTTAACAGAAAGATGAAGAAGGCAACTCATTCAGTTTCAGCTATCAGACATTTTTGCAAAAGCCGAGAGCCAACGGCCGACCGCTCCTCACCAGGTACGGCCCTTCAGGAATTCCGCCACTTGCTCCTTCGGGACGGGTAACTCACTCATGTGATCGTTTAGCCACTTGGAAAAGTCTTTCTCGATATCGTCGGTCCAGCGGTTGTCGATTTGGCCGGGTGTGTACTTCTGCTCGCGGAGGCGCAGGTGGCCGAACATATCACGTAGCCGCACGATTTCGGAGGTCTTAACTACCTGCTCTACCAAATGCGGCGGGATGAAAATGACGCCGCCGTCGCGGCCAAGTACCACGTCGCCGGGCAGTACCATGGCGTCGCCGATGCGGGTGGGCTGGTTGATGCCCGTAAGGGTGGTGTTCAGGTCGCCGTCGGGGTTGTTTAGGTGGTGGGAAGGGTGATACGTGCGGAAGAATGAAGTAAAACCGCCGATTTCCCTCAAACCAGAAATGTCGCGGATGGCCCCGTCGTACACGATGCCGTTGCCCGTCTTGGCGTAAATCGAGTTGCCTAGATTGTCTCCAATCGTCGGGCCATCATTATGAAAGCCGTGGTGGTCTGCCACGTAGACGTCGCGCTTCACCAGCAGGTCGATCGGCCAGGCATTTTGTGACTTGATGCGTCCGTCCTGGTTGTGTCCCTTTTCGTCGTACACCCGCTGCACGTCGGGGCGGCCCGGCATGAAGGTGGCCGTCAGGGCACGGCCTACCAGCACGCTATCGGGGTTGATCGTCATCCAGTTTTCGGTGTACTGGTGGCGGAAATTCTTGTTTTTTAGCACCGCCCAGGCTTCTTCAAGGGTGGCCTTTTTCAGGCGATCCAGCAGCTCGTCGGGTACTTTGGGGCGACCATCGGGGAAGCGCTCGCCCTTCCATTCGGGCGTGAGCATCAGGAGGTCAGCCTTCGATATTTGCTGGGCGTAGGTCGTGATCGCCGCGCAAAATAGGAGTAGTGCCAGCAGGAAGCGGTATTGAAATTTCATGAAGCGTCGAAGTTGGGAATAACGATTTTAGAGAAAAGGGGTGGGGGAGGCCCTTTTACTTATTCCGATGGACGCTGATGGCTAGTCTGAATCTCTTCTTAACCCTGTATTGAACAATACCGGATAACGTTCAAATCAGGATCTTTTGTGGTGATCGTCTCTGACGGGTGAGTTGAAATAACGGATTCGATTAATACCAAATTTATCTATAAGGTATAATCTATAGCCAATCCTTCCTGACCACGAATCATTATTCTTTTTGAGTCTTGTAGATTCTTTTCGGACCTGGTCAACAACTTGATAAGAGTGAAATTCAATCTTTTATTTTTCACTTTCTCGACAATGGTTTTCAGAATGTAGTTTTCGTCGATCATGTAGTTGTCGTAATCATCGAGCACTATTTCGTCGTCGATTTGAAATAGGATCGACTTTTCTTTTATATCAACGTGCTTCTCTTTGAAATCATTGAGGGAGATAAAATTCGGCCTATAATCCGCTTTTGTTTCAATCGATACCTTCGCAGGATACTTCACGCCATTGACTTCAATCTCACCCTTTTCAACAGATACATCTTGAACGTATCTGGGATTCATACCTTTAAAATTATATTCACTGACCTGATTTCCGTTGATGAAAAAGGCCGCATTTATGTTCTGTCCCTAAACTTTGCTTTTGTATATTACCTGTATCGTGGTATCCGTTTGAAAAGCAAGATCTGGTTTTAACAGTTTTAGCCCGTTGAGTTTTTCATGCTGTGTTTGACCGAAGCAAACGGTTGACAAAACGATTGCGGAAGCGGCAAGCAGACTTTTCATAGTTTTATTGTTTTGTGTTCTTATAGGTTGCCATTACTGTATCATTTTTCGGGGTAATCCATGCTACTGAAAGTGCGTAACTGGCAGTCTGGTATCAAGCAAGATTTCAACCGCGCGGTGTCCACTTGCAAAATACACCAAATCCCTTAAAACCCAATCCGCTCCCGCTCCGCCTTTCGGGCAATCTCCGTCCGTACCCACTCGTGAAATTTGCTTTTCCATTGGCCGATTTCCTGGTGCAGTCGGGCGTTCTCGTGGCGCAGGGCTTCGTTGTCGCGGCGGAGCCATTCGGTTTCGCTGAGGGAAGCGTTTTCCAGGCCCAGCAGGGTGGGCAAGGGTACTTCAAGGAGCGCAGCGACGGATTCCAGGCGGGAGAGGGGCGGCTCGGTGCGGCCGCGCTCGATGTCGCCGTAGGCCGAGGTGGACAGGCCCAGCCCGTCGGCCATATTTTCCTGAGATAGCCCCTTTTGTTGTCGCAACTGCCGGATGCGTTCAGAAAGATTCATAGTCCGTTTTGAATTAGTGATTGAGTGAGTAGTTGTTCCATGGTATGGGGGGATGGTTTTTTAATTCTCTCATTTTCAAAATCACTCATTCTTCATTATAAAAGTTAGATGAGATCCGCCAAACGAATGATTTTAACCCTAAAGAAATGAAAAATCATGGTTGATTTTCACAAATCCCGACAATTTGTCGCCCGTACCGACGAGTGAATGTGTCATGATTGACCAACTTTGTGCTTGGAAAGGGGATTGGCCCGGTTCTGGTAGCTCGAAACTATGCCCCGTTCGTTTTCGTTGTGTAAAAATTCCGAAACCGGGTAAAACCCTTTTCTAGATTTTATTTTATTCAAAAACTACTCAAACAAATAATGGACTACGGAAAAGAATTCAGAAAATACGCCGTACATCACATGGGCCTCAACGGCTCCACGGTGGATGGCTACATGAACCACACGATTGAAAACATGACCCGCGCCGTCATTGAGGAACGCCCGATGAACTTCCGTGAGGTGGATGTGTTCTCGCGCCTTATGGCCGACCGCATCATCTTTATGGGTACGGCCGTGGACGACAACATCGCTAACATCGTGGTGGCGCAGTTGCTGTTCCTCGAATCGGCTGATGCCAAGAAAGACGTGCTGATGTACATCAACAGCCCCGGCGGCTCGGTCTACGCCGGCCTGGGTATCTACGACACCATGCAGTACGTGCGGCCCGACGTGGCGACGGTCTGCACCAGCCTGGCCGCCTCGATGGGCGCGGTACTGCTGGCGGGTGGTGCGGCAGGCAAGCGCTCAGCCCTACCCCACGCACGGGTAATGATTCACCAGCCTTCGGGCGGCGCGCAGGGACGCTCGACCGATATCGAGATCACGGCCCGCGAAATCGTCAAGATCCGCGAAGAACTTTACGAAATCCTGGCTGATCACACGGGCAAGGATGTGAAAGACATTGAGAAGGATTCGGACAGCGATAAGTGGTTCCGCGCCAGCGAGGCCAAGGAATACGGCTTGATCGACGAAGTGCTAACCCGCGAAAAGTCGAAGGAAAAATAAGCACCGCTGGATAATTTTTTGTCCACCGATAGGGTTCATTCGTGAACCTTATCGGTTTTTTTATTGCTTTGCAAGGAAATCCAACTTGGTTCAGGAGTCAAAAAAACTGAACTTTGTGGAAGCTTCCGAAACTACCTTCCAAAATTTGAATCGAAGATTAAGGGAATTTTAAATTGCAATACGGTTATTACGAGTTATTTATTTACTGACAG
Source organism: Persicitalea jodogahamensis (assembly GCF_014651615.1). Classification (GTDB taxonomy): domain Bacteria; phylum Bacteroidota; class Bacteroidia; order Cytophagales; family Spirosomataceae; genus Persicitalea; species Persicitalea jodogahamensis. The sequence continues at coordinate 1,188,901 of NZ_BMXF01000002.1, forward strand.
TTGATCCGGATTTTTCTATTCTCCCACTCTCTCATTCACATATTCAAAATTGATAAATGGCTCAAGTAACCTGTTCGTTCTGCGGACGCCGTAAAAGTGAAGTTGAACTTCTTTTATCGGGCATTGACGCCCACATCTGCAATCACTGCATCACGCAGGGGAATCAGGTGGTGATGGAAGAACTGAATCCCAAAGACAAGAAAGATAAAGACGGTAAAAAGTCGAAACTGCCCAAACTGAACCTCATTCCGCCTCAGGCGATGAAGGAGTTCATGGAGCAATACATCATCGGGCAGGACGAAGCCAAACGCTCATTGGCCGTAGCCGTATACAACCATTACAAGCGCCTGTCGCAGCATCAGACCGACGACGAGGTGATTATCGAAAAATCAAACATCATCATGGCGGGCGAGACCGGGACGGGCAAAACCTACCTGGCGCGCACCATTGCCAAAGTGCTGCAGGTGCCCTTTTGCATCGCTGATGCTACCACCGTCACCGAGGCGGGTTACGTGGGTGAGGATGTCGAAACGATTCTGACGCGCCTGCTGCAGGCCGCCGATTATAACGTAGAAGCCGCCGAGCGGGGTATCGTGTATATCGACGAGATAGACAAAATCAGCCGAAAGTCCGATAACCCGTCCATCACCCGCGACGTGAGCGGTGAGGGGGTGCAGCAGGCACTGCTCAAATTGCTGGAAGGCTCAGTTGTGAATGTGCCGCCGCAAGGAGGGCGCAAGCATCCCGACCAGAAAATGATCGCGCTCAATACGGAAAATATTCTGTTTATCTGTGGTGGAGCTTTCGATGGCATCGAGCGCCACATCGCCAAGCGCATCAATACCCGGCCCATCGGTTTTTCAGGCGACAACCGCATCATCGAAATTTTCGATAAAGGTAATCTGATGCGCTATGTGACGGCCATGGACCTTAAATCATTCGGCCTGATTCCTGAGCTGATCGGCCGCCTTCCCGTGCTGACCTACCTCAATCCGCTGGATCGTGAAACGCTGCGCCGTATCCTGACCGAACCCAAAAATGCCCTCGTGAAGCAGTACCAGAAACTATTCAGAATGGAGGGGGTCGAGCTGCATTTCGACGAAGCCGTGATCGATTTCATCGTAGATCAGGCCATGGTATACAAGCTGGGAGCGAGAGGGTTGCGCTCTATCTGTGAGTCGATTATGACGGATGCCATGTTCGATATTCCTTCCAATAAGGACGTAAAGGAATTCACACTCTCACTAGACTACGCCCGCGAGCAATTCGACAAGTCGTCGATGGCACTGCTTCGCTCCGTTGCCTGACCAGCCTGAGTGCAATTTTGAAAACACCCTGCCTTTGCGACAAAGGCAGGGTGTTTTTTTGCCCAAGATTGTTTATCCTTGCAAGGCGAAGAAAGGAAACACGGGGGTGTGAGAACTATGTGGGTTGATGCCGGCAGAACTTCATTATTCCTTCAATCCATCATCTCGCTTCACTTAACAACTCACACAAGAAATGAACAATTGGCTTACCAACAAATCAATCGTAATAATCGGCGGTACCACGGGACTGGGACTCTCGGCGGCGAAAGCATTCGTGAAGCACGGGGCCAACGTAGTGGTCATCGGGCGCAATCCTGAAAGTTGCCTGATGGCTGAGGTGGATTTGGGCCAGAATGCCCGCGCCAAGCAAGGGGACGCAACCGATGCACAGACGGCCCAAAAGGCTATTCAGCTGTGTGTGCGCGAATTTGGTAGTTTCGATGGTCTCTACCATGTGGCGGGTGGCAGCGGCCGCAAATTCGGTGATGGCCCCCTGCACGAATTGACACTGGACGGCTGGAATACAACGCTCAACCTGAACCTCACCAGCCTGATGCTTTCCAATCAGGCGGCCATCCGGGCTTTTGTCGGCATGAATCGGGGGGGCGTGATACTGAACATGGGTTCGGTACTGGGTAACTCCCCCTCACCGCAGCACTTTACCACCCACGCCTATGCGGCGGCCAAGTCGGCGGTCATCGGCTTCACCAAATCCACCGCGGCTTATTACGCCAAACACAATATCCGAATCAACGTATTGGCTCCTGCTCTGATGGATACTCCAATGGCCAAGCGGGCCTCGGAAGATGACGATATTCAGGAATTTATTAAAACCAAACAACCGCTCGACGGCGGCCGTATCGGTCAGCCCAACGACCTTGATGGCGCAGCAGTCTATTTCATGTCTGATTTCTCTCGCTTCACCACAGGGCAAGTTCTGACCGTGGACGGTGGCTGGAGCTTATCGGAGGGACAGTACTAGTCCATTGCAGCGTTGCTTTGGCATTTATCAGTATTGCTTTTGCTCCAATAGCAATTCACCATGTTGAGGCAGTGCCTGGTTCAGTGCCCTATATGATTTCTCAGGCACAGGAATTCAATCCGCCTCGCCTGCCTGGCTAGATAGTTCAACCCCTGCACAAACAAACAACCTATGGTTTTCATCGGCATTGATCTGGGCGGGACCACAATTAAAGGCGTGCTGGTCGATGAATCCGGCGAGATTTTGAAGCAGCATTATATCCCAACCCATGACGACCCGGAACGGCTTTGGCGTGAAAACGTGCGGGAAATGGCGCACTATTTCCAGCGCTTCTGGCAGGCTCCTATTGCGGGCATCGGCCTCTCGGCTCCCGGCTTGCCCGATGAGGCCAATCGCTGCATCGCGTATCTGCCCAATCGGCTGCCGGGTTTAGTAAACTTCATGTGGGGCGATTACCTGGGGCTCCCTACGAAAGTTATCAACGACGCCCACTCCGCTTTGATGGCAGAGGCAGCCTTCGGCGTAGCCAGAGGCCACAAAAATGTCGTCCTGGTAACGTTGGGCACGGGCGTTGGTGGCGGGCTGTTTATCAATGGCGAACTATACCAGGGCCTCTCTCAAATGGCGGGCCACATTGGACACATTACCGTTAATGCGCACGACGATGAATGCAGCATTGTGGGCGCACCGGGTAGTTTGGAGTATGCCATAGGCAACTATTCCGTCGAACGGCGCAGCCGCGGACGCTACACTTCCACCTGGGAACTTGTGGAAGCTTACCGGAAAGGTGAGCCTTTCGCTACTTACGTATGGCTGACGTCTGTCAAGGCTCTGGCGGTCGGGTTGAATTCTTTGGTAAACACTTTTTCACCGGACTGCATCGTGTTGGCGGGAGGCATCACTCTGGCCGATGATGCTCTTTTTAAGCCGTTAAAAGCCTTTCTGGATGTTTATGAATGGCGGCCTGGCGGTAAAACTACCCCCATCGAGCAAGCCCACTTCGGCGACATGGCCGGGGCTATCGGGGCAGCAAGCTTTATAATGAAAAGCAAAACAGGTCACTAGTCACCCGCAGAATTTTGCCGTTGCTTTTAGATTTTCAGAACTATTTGTGAATTATAAAAATGAAAAAAATATTTCTCTTCCTGTTACTAGTTGTTCTGAGTCACACAATTGTAGCTCAAAAAGTCCTTCCCCAATTCGAACACTATTTTAAAGAAGCGGGCTTCAAGGGTAGTTTCAGTCTGTATGATTTGAACAAAAAGGAATACGCCACGACCGACAAAGCCGATTTTACCGTAGCGACTTCGCCCGCCTCTACATTTAAAGTACCCAATACATTCATTGCGCTGGAAGAAAAGGCCGTAGCGGATGAAAAAGAAATCATTAAATGGGATGGGACGCCAAAGCGTCTCAAAATCTGGGAAAAAGATTATGATTTGGACCAGGCTTACAAGAACTCCGCCTTTTGGTTTTATCAGGAAATCGCGAAGAAAGTAGGGGAGAAGCGGTACCACGAGTACTTGAAGGCACTCGGCTACGGCAATCAGGACATCAGCGCCGGGCTGACGATGTTTTGGCTGGGGTCGAGCCTTAAAATTTCGCCCAAAAATCAACTGGAAGTTTTACAAAAAATACAAGCCGAAACGGCGCCGTTCAGCGCCCGCACTTACCGCATTGGTAAAGAAATTATGGTAGAAAAAAGGACTGACGAATACGTCCTGCGGGCTAAAACGGGCTGGGCCGACACCAAGCCCACACACGTGGGCTGGTATGTCGGCTATGTCGAAACGAAAGACAACGCCTATTTTTTTGCCACACGTCTGTACCAGCCCGACGCGCAGCAGAGCGACGACTTCGGCAATCAGCGAAAGGAGATTACGAAAAAGATACTGGCCGACCTCGGGATTTTGTAGGAAGCTTAGTCCCGCTCAGGATTTCGTACCTTTGCTACATGGAAACCCACGCTAACCCTTTCGAGCAGTTCAAGCTCAACCGCCAACTGCTCGATGCCATCGCCGACGCGGGCTATACTGAACCCACGCCCATTCAGGAACAAGCCATTCCGCTGGCTATGGCAGGCCACGACGTGCTTGGCATTGCCCAGACCGGAACGGGCAAAACGGCTGCTTTCGTGTTGCCGCTGCTCATGAAAGTCAAGTACGCGCAGGGCGCTGATCCGCGTGCCCTGATTCTGGCACCTACCCGCGAGCTGGTGATGCAGATTGCCAAAGCGGCCGAGGAACTAAGCCGTTACACCGATCTGCGCATCGTGGCGCTTTATGGTGGCGTGGGCCCCCGAGCGCAGACCGAGGCCTTACGGCAAGGGGTAGATATTCTGGTCAGTACGCCGCAACGGTTTCTGGATTTGTACGCCAAGGAAGAAATCGTCCTGAAGCACATCAAGACCATGGTGCTGGATGAGGCCGACAAAATGCTGGATATGGGCTTTATGCCACAGATTCGGCGGATTCTGGAAGTAATTCCCACAAAACGGCAGAATTTGCTTTTCTCGGCTACTTTTCAGGAAAAGGTCGAGAAGTTTTCTTACGAGTTTCTGGAATTTCCGATGCGGGTGGAAGTGACACCGCAGGCCACCACCGCCGAAATGGTAACGCAGTCTCTTTACGAGGTACCTAATTTCCTGACCAAGATCAATTTGTTGGAACTGCTCTTCACCCAGAATGAGGATTTCAGCCGGGTGCTGATTTTTACCCGCAGCAAGAGCACTGCCGACAATGTATTTAAATTCCTGACCCGAAAGGTACTGAAAGAAGAAAATGTCAGGGTTATCCATGCCAACAAAGGACAGAATACACGCATCAATGCAATGGATGCCTTCCGGGAGGGTGAAATCAGGGTATTAGTGGCCACCGACGTAGCATCGCGCGGCATCGACGTCACGGAAGTAAGCCACGTGATAAACTTCGATGTACCAATCATTTACGAAGATTATGTACACCGGATCGGCAGGACGGGGCGCGCGAATCATGCGGGCGCCGCAATCACATTCCTGACACCGCCCGACGAATATCACATCAAGAAAATCGAAGGCTTGATCCGCACGGATATTCCGCGTCAGCCGTTGCCCGCCAACCTTACGGTGCTGGAAACACCCCGTGAAGAAAACCAAAACCAGCTACGTGAAATCGACGAGCAGCGCCGGCGCGAAGACCCCACTTTTCAGGGCGCTTTTCACGAAAAGAAAAAACCACCTGTCAAAGCCAGCTCATCAGCTCGCCGGGCTAACCATAAGTCACGCAGGAAAGGTGGCCCGCGGCCACCCCGTCGCCGGTAGGACAATATTTAGCGGCAACGAGGCGTTTGATTTGCTGCGACATCGCCCTCTCCTTTTATATTGATTTCGCTTTGAATAATATGAAATTTCCAATTCAGATTCTATTTCTCTTGCTTCCCGTCATGGGATGGTCCCAGACGATGCAGTACGTTAGCAATAACCGTTCGCTAGATACCAACGTGTCTTCTCCACCGAGAGAACTCACTATGGCGGAGCGGCGTGTAGCCCCATTGTTCGGCGAGCAGCGCAAGACCTCCAAGCAAATTGAGGATGAGATAAAGTTTCTGAGTGAGTGCGACAAATCTTTCGCAAGCCGGGATGAGGCCAGCGCGTTCTTCGCGGCCCGCGCCTGGGAATATGTGCAGGAAGGACAGCTCGACACTGCCGCCTATCGTTTCAACCTGGCGTACCTGCTCGATGAAAAGAATGTGGATGCTTACTGGGGGTTGGGGGTGATCTCCTATCAAAAAAGCGATTGGGAAAAAGCAGAGCAAATGCTTCGTCGGGGTGCCAACATTGCTCCCGACAATGTACCCCTCATTGTCGATTTGGCAACGGTAGAACTAGGTCACTTTGCCAAAGACAACGAACAGGAGGATCTTCAGGAATCCTATAGGTTGCTGACGCGGGCGGCCTCGCTGGATACGACTTACGCCCAGACCTTCTCTAACCTGGCCCTGGCCGAGTACCACCGCGATAATCTTCCGGCAGCCTGGGAGGCGCTTCACAGGGCACGCAAACTCAACTTTTCGACGGTGGATTTCCAGTTTGTGGAGTTGATGAAAGCCAAAATGCCCGATCCTCAGCAGTTCTTCAAGTGATTTGACTTTCGCTTAAAAGTAACCGGTCGGCTTCCAATCCGGCAGGCCGCTCGCCACCACCGGCTTTTTTTAGTACTTTTGGTCTACATGCTTCATAGGATATAAAATAATTTTTTATCCTGGTTCAATAAGGCTACCTGGTGGTTTGTCCCAAGCCGGTCGTTTCAAGTACACTGCTCAACCATGATTTCCAAAAAAGCGAAGTATGCCCTGAAAGCACTAAAAGTCCTGGCCGAAAATTATGGTAAAGGACCCGTGCTGATCTCGTACATTGCCGAAAAAGAGAAAATTCCACGTAAATTTTTAGAAGCAATCTTGCTGGATTTACGAAATAGCGGCATTCTGCAAAGTCAGAAGGGCAAAGGCGGCGGCTATTTCCTTCGCGTGCCGCCCGGTGAGGTGAAGTTCTCCAAAGTTCTGCGGGTGATCGACGGCCCCATCGCTCCGACGCTTTGCGTGTCGCTGTTTTTCTATGGAAAATGTGATGACTGCGCCGACGAAGAAGCCTGCGCGCTTCGGAACGTAATGGAAAAATGGCGTGACGCCAATCTGGCAGTTCTGGACGAAACGACGCTAAACGACTTAATGTTAACCGGGTTGCCGAGAACCAGTGAAGAATGATTGCAGGAGAGCGAGTATCGTTACGATAAATCGCTCACTTCTTTTTAGGACTCGATCTATCTTTCCTTACAAAGAGCCTCGCGTCGTCTGCCTCTCCCAAATACTGGTAGTTTTTATCCACATAAGCTGCCAGTTCGGGAAAGGATTGGTACCCTTGCGTGGCTTTGTCGCCTAACCATACACTGTTTTTGCCTACGGCGTCAATGAATATAGCCGGACGATTACGCTTCATGTCGCTGAGGTACCTGGTGCGATATTCTTCCCGTAATGGATGCTGGTAAATCGACCGCTCTGAATGATTTTCGGCGGTTCCCTGCGGTAACTGCGCCTCCACATAATAGCGACACTGCCAGCCCCAGACAACCATCTGATCGCCCGGCTTAACATAAGGCCGCATGGTCTGCACGATCCGGCTTTCTGGCAGAGTTCTCGCTCCAACCGATACAAAGGAATTGAGCTGGCGGGTTTTATAAAACCCAATCGCATCCTGCACTCCAAACCAGCCCAGCAGCAGCAAAGGCCCAACCAATGCAAAATTCATCTTGCGATCTATTTTTGAAATGCCGAGTGCTGCTGCCAACCCCAGCGGATAAACGCAAAAGTTGAGGTAATGCACGAACAGGTTGCCCGATTTTGTGGCGGCATACACCGCTACCAATCCATAGCCCAGTATTAGAATGGAAATGGACAGACTGGGAACTGAGTGAGGTTTGACCAACTCACGATTTTCGGTAAATATTCCCAGTAAAGTAACGAGTGCTATTGCACCCAGCAAAGCCAGGAAATCAGGACTCAACAGAACCAGTTTGCCGAATTGGGTAGGAATATCGGCGATACCGCTGCCTCCGGCGTACACGGCATTTCCTAAAATATAGAAATCAATAAAATCCTGAAAAATCCCTTGAACCAGCATCCAGACCAAAGCCATAGCCGGGAATGAGATGCCTCCAAGGACGAGAAGTAGTAGCGGCTTGGGATTTTTGTTTTTTATATGATATTGATACGTGAAATAAACCCCGCCAGCTACCAGCAAAAGTGCTTGCGGAACGGCCTGTAGCTTGGCAAAAGGAAGCATCCCGGCGATGAAACCCAGCATGTAGGCTGGCCAGACGGGTGCTTTTTTTTCCTGGAAGGAAAGTTCCTTTTTCTTTTGGGATAATGCGGCCAAAAGCGCCAGACAGATGTTCAGCAGCAGCAGCGGCAACTGCTCGCTTGAATAATGTACGTAGTCGGTTTCCTGGGTGAATGCCAGGAAGACCAGCGGCAACAACAGCGCCACCCGCGCCGTGGTTTCACCAAACCAGCGCCTCGAAGCGATAAAGAAGAACAGCAGCGAGCCTATACTACATAACAACCCCATGATACGGGCCGAAGTGTAGTCTAGCTGAATTCCGAATAACCGCGGAAGTACGAGCAGATAGTTGTCGAGTGGGCCAATGGTCGTGCCGTCCACCGAGTGCCAGTATATGGGGTCCTGAAAAAGCGTGATGGCATGACTCAGCATTTGGCTCTCATCGGCATTCAGCTCGCGGTTAAACAACACCGACGGCAGCCGCATCAACACAAACACTGCAAGACAACCCATGAGATAGAGCCAGGTTGGGAGGTCTTTTCTGAGATTAGAACCGATTACCAATCCTGTTAGCGCGTAGGCCAATGCCCAGTAAACGGTCGGCGAAGCGTCGAAAGTGAGCATGGCTAGGCGACGGTTTCGACGCTCTCCACAAAGTCTCGGTAGTGGATAGCCGGGATGAAATGTTGCTGTGTGCGGTATTGCAGCACCATAAATACCAGAAATAACGAGATCAGGAACGATTGCAGCATCACAATCAGCAGCGTGGTACTTAGCGTGGAAGCCCAGCCGGGCGTAGCGTTGCCAATCATCTTCAAAAATAGAATGACAAGGATGACTGACACGGCAAAACCCGACATAAAAATAGAAAAGATGAGAATGCGTACCGCTGTTGCATCGATGAACACCGAAATGGCGCTCAACCCGTGCAGGACCAGCGATACGAAGTTCATCTTACTATTGCCTGCCAGTCGCTTGGCACGCTCAATAGGTACACCATCGTAGGGAATGCGTGAGCGAATCACTCCACCGGGGTAGTTGTTCCAGATCTCCGATACCCGCACCAGGTTTTGCAAACGTCGTTGCGGAATCAGACTGAAATTTCCGAAAGTAATCACCTTGCCCGTCAGGAGTTTGAAAACGGCCTTATAGATTCTATAGAAGAACTGAAACAAAAAACTCTCCTGCCGCTTGCTGCGCTGAGCAAAAATAATGGTGTCGGGTTGCTGGGCGGATTTGGCGAAAAGCAAGTTGATGTCACGCGGAGCGTCTTCGCCGTCGGCATCCATCACAATTACTTTCTCACAGCTCAGTTCTGTAGCGATGTAGGATAGCCCGATGGCAATGGCGCGCTGGTGTCCAAGGTTGCGGTATAGTCGCAGAACCTGAATGCCCGTGCCTTGGAAGGCCGTAAAAGACTCTGTCCGATCCAACGGTGAACAATCGTCCACGACCAACAGCGACGTGTGGGCAAGAATGTCGCCCGCAACGTCGCTGTTAATTTTCTCGATCAGCAAATTCAGCGCCTCCCAGTCGTTGAATTGCGGAATCAGAATAATGTATTTTGCGGACATGGGGCGGGAGGAAGTAGGTTTTGGTTAAGCGGGGTTAGTCGCCAAACGCGTTGCGATTCCGTCGTGAATTTGTGTTAATGTTTCTTCCAGGCCATACTCCCAGTTCCAGCCGGGGTAGTGCGACTTGAACTTCGAGAGATCACTGATGTACCAGATATGGTCGCCCGAGCGGTTGGTTTCCGAGTAGGAGTGCGATAGCTTCTTGCCCGAAATCTGTTCACAAAGTGCGATGGCCTCGATCATCGAGCAGTTGGCAAAGCGTCCGCCACCCGCATTATACACCTCGCCCGGCTTGGGGTCCTGATAAAAATGCCAGAACATGTTCACCAGGTCGTGGCTGTGGATGTTGTCGCGCACCTGCTTGCCCTTGTACCCGAAAATCGTGTAATGATTGCCCGTGATGGCGCATTTCATCAGGTAGGCCAAGAAGCCGTGCAGCTGCGCCCCCGAATGGTTGGGTCCAGTAAGGCACCCGCCCCGGAACACGCCCGTCTTCATGCCAAAGTACCGTCCGTATTCCTGCACCATCACGTCTGCCGCGACCTTGGATGCGCCGAAAATCGAGTGCTTGGTGTGATCGATGCTGTGCTGTTCGTCGATTCCATTTTCAAAATAGGGATGGTCTTCGGCGATTTCCCAGCGGGTTTCCAGCTCTACCAGCGGAAGGTAGTTGGGATTGTCGCCATATACTTTATTGGTCGACGTGAAAATGAACACCGCCTCTGGGCAATTCAGTCGCGTCATTTCCAGCATATTGATGGTCCCTACCGCATTCACGCCAAAATCGGTGAATGGCTCTTTGGCGGCCCAGTCGTGACTAGGCTGCGCAGCGGTGTGGACAATCATTTTAATGTCAGTACCGTACTTCTTGAAAATAGGCTCCAGCTGGCTTACTTCGCGAATGTCAGCACTTTCGTGTTTGTAGTTGCTGTGGGCTTCTTCAATACGGTTACGATTCCAGGCGGTGTTGCCGTCTTCGCCAAAAAAGTACTGGCGGAGGTTGTTATCTATGCCGACGACCAGGTCGAACTTATCGGCCAGGAAAGCGACCGACTCGCTTCCTATCAGTCCGGCCGAGCCGGTTACCAGGGCAATGTTCATGGGTTAGAATGCTTTTCTTGTGGTAATTGTATGGGAAAAGTGCTATTTCAGACTTAAAAAAGAAATGTAAAGTAAATCAATAGAATTCAATTGTCCCAAAAGATGGAGGCAATCAATTTGATGATTTGCTGACAGGAGAGCCAGCTTAAAACTTTTCCCTATTGAAATAATGAAAAAAGCAGCACCTCTTTTTGAGATCCTGCTTTCAGGTAATAGTATAAATTTGAACGAATTATTTCGTCGCTACAGCGCTGGTTTTTCCGCTGAACATCTTCTCGCGGATGGCGTTGGCGCGAAGTTCCATTTCGGGTTGCTCTGCGTATTTGTTGCTCAATTGCCGCGCCGCTGAATCCGGGTGTACTCCGTATACGTACTCGCTGTTGGCCCGCACATCGATTTGCTCGGCGTGATTATATTTTTGGTATTCGCATGAGGTCAGAAATGCCATGGCGGCGACGAATGCGGCTGTTTTTTTAAAGTTCATAGGAATCATTGGTAAAGTATCCGTCACAAAAGTAAAGGTCGTTTCCCTAACCACCAAACGCGCGGACAATCATTTGGCGATTTCGATGAAACACACACTTTACAAATAACAGTATGCTTGCATACTACCTGCAAAATTCATTACATTTGTGAATACCCGTGTAGTAATCGATGGGTTGCTGCTTTATTAACGAAAACCCCGATGCGTAAGGAAAAAACAGTTGACTTCCATATTAAATGGGCCTGGCATTCGATTTCGCGGATGTACAACAACTACGCCGCGCAATACGATATGACGATGGCGGTTGGTTATGTGCTATTGAACATCGATATCGAAAAGGGCACTCCGGCTACCAAAATCGCCCCATTGCTGGGTATGGAGCCCAGGAGCCTGGTCAGGATGCTGAAAAGTCTGGAAGAAAAGGGACTGATACGACGGGAGGTAGACGGTGTCGATAAACGGTTTGTCCGCATCACGCTAACCGATGAAGGGAAAGCCAAACGCGAACAGGCGCGCACGGGAGTTATCCGTTTCAATGAAATCATCCGCGACAAAATCCCGGCTGAAAAGCTGACGGTTTTTTTAGAGGTTATCAAGGAAATCAACAACCTGGTGGATAGTGAAAACCAGAAAACAAAAATCGTTTAGTTGTTTAGGCGTTGGGATGTTTTGTCTTGAGAACTCATGCCAAATCGTCAATCCAGGGACTATCCAATTAAACGGCTAAACCAACAAACCACTGAACAAAAATGAATCGTACGATCAAAAAAGTAGCCGTTCTTGGCTCGGGCATCATGGGCTCCCGCATTGCCAGCCACTTCGCCAACATCGGCGTGCAGGTGCTTTTGTTAGATATTGTCCCCCGGGAACTTACTCCTGCCGAACAGGCCAAAGGGTTAACGATGGAGAGCCCAGCCGTGCGAAACCGCCTGGTTACCGAATCTTTTCAAAGTACCCTGAAAGGTTCTCCCGCCGCACTGTATAGTCCCGAATTTGCCAGCCGTGTCAGGCTGGGCAATTTCGACGACAATCTGGCGGAGATAAAAGACTACGATTGGGTCATCGAGGTCATCGTGGAGCGGCTGGATATCAAGCAGGGCTTGTTCGAGAAAGTCGACAAACTGCGCAAGCCGGGTACTCTGGTCAGTTCCAACACCTCGGGTATTCCCATCCACCTCATGTCGGAAGGCAGGAGCGAGGATTTTCAGAAGCATTTTTGTGGTACCCACTTCTTCAACCCGCCGCGCTACCTGCGTTTGTTAGAAATTATTCCCGGTCCGCAGACCGATCCGGGAATTGTTGACTTCCTGATGCACTACGGCGATTTGTTTTTGGGCAAAGCGACGGTGCTGTGTAAGGATACGCCCGGCTTCATCGCTAACCGCCTGGGCATCTACGCCATGGTGCAGACTATCCGGGTGGCAGAAGAAATGGGCCTGACCGTCGAGCAGGTAGATAAGCTGACCGGCCCCGTGGTAGGACGTCCCAAGTCAGGTACTTTCCGGCTTTCGGATGTAGTCGGGCTGGACACGACGGTACACGTCTCCAATAATTTATACGAATCGGGAGCCGAAACTGACGAGTCGCGGGAAGCGTTCGTGGTGCCAGGCGTGATGCAGGAGCTTTTCAATAAAAAATGGCTAGGCGATAAGTCGGGCCAGGGTTTTTATAAAAAAATAAAGGACGAAAGCGGCAAATCGGTCATCCTGGCTTTGGATTTCAAGACCCTTGAATACCGCCCCTCCGAAAAGGTGAAGTTTGCCACGCTTGAAGGTACCAAGTCCATCGACAATCTGGCGAAGCGTTTTGGGGTGTTGCTGGAAGGAAAGGATGAGGCTGGAGAGTTTTACCGAAAGACTTTCGCCGACGGCTTTCGCTACGCCACGCATCGCATCCCCGAAATTTCGGACGAACTCTACCGCATCGACCAGGCCATCACAGCGGGCTTCGGCTGGCAAATGGGAATGTTCGAAACCTGGGACGCAATAGGTGTCCGGAAAATGCTGGAGATCATGGAAAAGCAGGGTAAAAAACCTGCGGCCTGGGTTTACGAAATGCTGGAAGCCGGGAACGAAAGTTTCTATAAAGTCGAAAACGGCCGAAAGCAATACTACGACATTCCGACCAAGTCGTACAAAGAAATTCCGGGGCAGGACAACTTTATCATTCTTAAAAATCTTGACAATAAGATTGTCTGGAAAAACGCCGGGGCCGCGCTATACGACCTGGGCGACGGCATTGTGAACCTGGAATTCCGCTCCAAGATGAACACATTCGGCGCCGAGGTGATCGAAGGCATGCACAAAGGCATAGGCTTGGCCGAGAAGGATTTCCGGGGCCTGGTGATTGCCAATGAATCGACCGAAGCCTTTTCGGCGGGAGCCAATCTGGCCATGCTCTTCATGTTTGCCGTCGAACAGGAATTCGACGAAATCAACCTGATGATCGCGCAGTTCCAGCAGACGATCCTGCGAGCGCGGTACTCGTCCATTCCAGTAGTTGTGGCTCCGCATACGCTCACGCTGGGTGGTGGCTGCGAGCTGGTACTTCATGCCGACAAGGTAGTGGCGCACGCCGAATCGTACATTGGGCTGGTTGAATTGGGCGTCGGCCTGATTCCGGCGGGTGGTGGCACCAAGGAGATGGCCGCGCGCTGCTCCGACCTTTACCAGCCGGGTGATACCGAACTGAATATCCTGCAAACCGCCTATATGAACATCGCTCAGGCAAAAGTCTCCACCTCGGCACAGGAAGCCATGGAGATGAACTATCTGCAGGAAAAAGACCAGATCGTTCTGAACCGCAGCCGCCTCATCGCTGAAGCCAAGCAAGCGGCCATGGAGCTGGCCGACAATGGCTACACCCAGCCCAAGCCCAGAATGGATATCAAAGTACAGGGCAAAACGGGCATTGCGCTGTTCCTGGCGGGTGTGGCCCAGATGCGCCTAGCCAACTACATCAGCGACCACGACGCCCTGCTCGCTAAAAAATTAGCCCACGTCATATGTGGTGGTGACCTCAGCCAGCCCCAAACCGTTTCGGAGCAGTACTTGCTGGATTTGGAAAGGGAAGCTTTTCTTTCGCTTTGCGGCGAGAAGAAAACCCTCGAACGGATGCAGGGACTGCTGACGGGTGGAAAGCCACCGAGGAATTGATTTTTGGTTCGGCCGGGCGGCTCGCACTAGCGACTCATCCATTGCTGTAAAACTTCCCGAAAGTTTTTGAACTTTCGGGAAGTTTAGTTTCATCCCAAATACCCTCGCTTTCACGTCATTTTCTCCCTGCGGTGGTTAGCGAAGCGTAGTTTTGAAATAAAAAATCAAAACACCTTATGCGCTCAATAACTACCATCCGCCGTTACGAACTTTTCATTGTCCTGGCCGCTGCTGCGGCTTACGTCATTCGCCGCCTGCTGGAATCGGCCAGGAGCTTCTATATAGATATTGGAAGGGTGCAGAAAGCCGGGGTAAGTAACTCGACTATCCTGCGAGATTTAGCTTCTTTTGACTACAATCAAAACGTCATTTTTCCAACCATAGCGGGAGGGGTACTTTTTATGGCTGCGTGGTATGTCTTTCACTATCACGTCTTTCCCCGGATTAAGGAAAAGCGGTACGATACCCAAACGAAGATGTTTATAGCGTTGTCGGTAGGGTTGACCATTGGAAGCATCCTGCTCTACGATTTTTTCAAGAAAGAAATCATGATCAGATCTGATGACCAGGGAAATATAGTCGGCTTTTGGCCCTCGTCGGGCGTTCATAACCCGCTGATAAGTATAGTAACCGCTCTTCTGAGTATTTTAATTTATGAAGCCTTTGCCCAACTCTATTACCGTACCATCGAGTTGTACGAGGGGCAGGGACAACTACGGCACCAAATTCTAAAGTACCTGATGTTGGCTCTGGCTGGATCATGTCTGCTTCTATGGGTATTCGTAGGTAGTATTGCCAATTTTGCCATGGGCGGCGGAGTACTCATGACCTTAGTCTTAGTTTCGCTCATGGTCTTTTTTCACTATGTTTTCTATGACTTGCTGATTCCCCGTTACGATAGCTATTGGTCTAATCCTCACACAGAGTGGTATTATCTTTTGGGAATATTGAGCTACTCTCTGGGTAGTCTGTTTTTTTTCTTCTTGTGGAGACAGATTGTAACGCGCGGAGCCCCTTACCCCTTTCTGTTTTTCGTCTTACTACCTAGTGCTATTGGCCTAACGACAGCTTTCATAAGACGATATTTTTTTGCAGAAACCCAAAAGCTTCAAACTCAGGTACTTCGCAAAAGCACCGAGCTCGACACGCTGCGTACCCAGGTCAACCCGCATTTTTTGTTCAATGCGCTCAATACTCTGTACGCAGTGGCTTTGAAAGAAAGTAGCGAAAAAACGGCGGACGGCATCCAGAAACTCGGCGACATGATGCGCTTCATGTTGCATGAAAATAATCAGGAGCGCATTCCGCTGCGGAAGGAGATCGAGTACCTGCACAATTTTCTGGACTTGCAGCGGATGAGGTTGGATGAGGGCCACGAAATCGAGATTCGGGTCAATATTCAGGAGCCGGAACGGGACAAGTACCTGGCACCAATGCTGCTGAACCCTTTTGTGGAAAATGCCTTCAAGCACGGCATCAGCCTGCGACAGCCTTCCTGGGTGTACATCACGCTGGCGCTGGATGCCACCAAGCTTTACTTCAAAGTCCACAACAGTCTGCACCGGAAAACGGGCGACGACCCGGAGAAAAACAAGCCGGGTATTGGACTGGACAACGTCCGCAAGCGACTCGACTTGCTTTATCCCGACCGCCACACCCTCGATATCCAAGCCACGGAAAGCGATTATTTTGTATCATTGGTTTTGGAAATAGACTAGTACGCATGACGCTCACCGCCCTAGCCATCGACGACGAACCCCGCGCTCTGGAAGTCATTCAGATGCACGCAGCAAAAGTACCTTTCGTCGCGCTGAGCGCCACTTTTACCGATGCTTTCGAGGCCATTCCCTACTTGCAGGAACACAGAATCGATCTGCTTTTTCTAGATATTAAAATGCCGGACATCTCGGGTATCGAGCTTCTGGATTGTCTGCAAAAAGTACCCATGGTGATTTTCTCAACTGCCTATTCGGAATTCGCAGTGAAGGGATTTGAGCTGAATGCGGTCGATTATTTGCTCAAGCCTTATTCGCTGGCCCGGTTCGCGCAGGCTTGTAACAAGGCGTTGGAAGTTAAGCAGCTACGACAAACGGTCATATTCAGCGACACTACATCAGTTGCCCCATTTATTTTTGTTAAAACAGGCTACGAACAGGAAAAAGTCTGGCTGAAAGATATTTGCTACCTGGAAGCGGAGGGAAACTACGTGAATTACGTTTTGCGTGATCGGCAACTCCTCAGCCGACAAAGCCTCGCCGAATCACTGCTCTCGTTACCCGAGCAGCAATTTCTCAGAGTGCATCGTTCCTTCGTGGTCGCCGTGGCGCACGTTCAGAAAATCAGCCGACACGGCGTGTGGGTAGGTGATCGTGAGATACCTGTCGGAGCCTCCTTCGAGGAAAGACTGGAAAAGCTCAGGACAATTTTGAAAATATAATTTTCATAGGTAATCACCGCTTGAAGCTTAACCCCCAATCGCAATCATCGAGCGGTTGGTTTCGTATTCTGCTTTCGCACCTTTATCGGCGAAATCGCTGTGGCCACCGTGGGCGAAGTGTTTGGCCTGGAAATGGCCGAGGATCAAAGGCCGAATGTCTTTCCCCTGCCGCAGGGCTTCGAGCAAATCTACCTCACCGGTATCGAACAGGCAGTTTTTCAACTTGCCGTCGGCCGTGAGGCGAATGCGGTTGCAGCCCGCGCAGAAGTGATTGGTAATGGTACTTATTATCCCGAAAGTACCCGCGCCGCCGGCAATGCGGAAACAGCGCGCCGTATCGTTGGCTTCGCCTGTCAGCGCTTCAAACGTATATTGCTCGCCGATGGTATCGAGCAGGGTCTGGTAGGATACCATCCGCGAAAAATCCCACTGATTGCCATTAAAGGGCATGAACTCGATGAAGCGAACGTGGAGGTTGGGCTGGTCTCGGGTCAACTCGACAAAATCATTGACCTCCTCGACGTTCAGGTCACGCATCACGACCATATTGAGCTTCACGCTGAACCCTTCCGCCAGCAGCAGTTGAATGTTATCGAGCGTTTTCTTGAAATGATCGCGCTTGGTGATGGTCTGAAATCGCTCCTCCTGTAAGGTGTCCAGACTAATATTCAGCGAGCGGACACCTGCCTCTTTCATGGTCTGCAGGTACTTATCGACAAGAACTGCGTTGGTTGTTAACGTCAGTGAAACGGGTAGTTTTCCCAGCGAGCTGATAATTTCGCCCACATCTTTCCTTACCAGAGGTTCTCCGCCTGTCAGGCGGATTTTCTGCACGCCCATCTCCACAAAAATCCCGGCAATCGTCTGAATTTCCTGGGCTGACATTAGCCAGGCATTCGGCATGAACTGCATATCCTCGTGCGGCATGCAATAGTTGCAGCGCAGGTTGCACTTATCCGTCAGCGAAATGCGGAGGTAGTTATGAGTGCGACCGAATTGATCAATTATGGGTGTCGTTGTGTCGATGATTCAATGGATTATGTGGGTACTTTATCCAGGTACTTTGATATTTATTTTTAGATGCTGTCAGCGATCAACCTAGTGCTTTTGCCCCTCCATAACGCCAAACACGTGCAGAACGTGCGGGAAAAGAACATCAATGTACTCGCTTACTCCGCCAGTACTGCCCGGCATAGTGATCACTAGGGTTTCCCCGACCAAACCCGCCACGGCGCGCGATAGCATTGAGGTAGGAACGCGCTCCTGCCCGTACTTTCGGGCAATTTCGGCGATACCGGGAATCGGCCGATCGATCAGTTCAGACACGGCCTCGGGTGTAACGTCGCGGGGAGAAAGTCCGGTGCCGCCGGTGAGCAGGATCAGCTGGTAACCCAGCGAAACCAGACTCTTTATTTTATCCTGAATGCCGGATTTATCATCGGGGATGATACTGTAATCATTGACTTCAATGGCGAAAGGTTGTAGTTTGTCAATAATTTTCCGACCCGATTTATCTTCCCCCAAACCTTGGGAAATACTATCGGAGCAGACGATTACGGCCGTTTTGAGGTCAGGCATCGAAGCCTTATGATCGCTCTTGCCGCCCTTTTTCTCTAACAATTTGATGTGATGAATCTCCACGCCCTTGTCGATGGGCTTAAGCATGTCATACATCGTCAGCGCCACCACCGACGCGCCGTGCATGGCTTCTACTTCCACTCCCGTTTTATAGATCGTCTTGACGGTCATTTCGATTACGATCGTCAGATCCTCGATGCGGTAGGCAATGCCAGTATACTCGATTGGAAGCGGATGGCAGTCGGGTAGGAGGTCGGGGGTCTTTTTGACGGCCAGCAGTCCGGCCGCTTTCGCCATCTCGAACACGTCGCCTTTGGGAACTGTGCGCTCCTGAATGGCCGTGATGGTTTCGGGCTTGCTCACCTGCACCATGGCCTGGGCGGTAGCGATTCGGAGCGTATTGGCCTTATGGGTAATATCAACCACGTACTTAATCGGTTATTTGTTAATTGGATTTCAATCGGCAAGCAGCTGTTTTATTTGCCACTTCTGGCCACTGTTTCCTCGGCTACTTCTTTCAGGTGCTCGGCAAAATCTGGACTCACTTTTTCGGGAACAAAACTGACCCGGGTGGGTGATTCATTGAACAGGAAAGCGTACCATACCAACCCGCCGAGGTAGCAGCCAGCCTCACTGGCGTGATGTGAATCAAAGCCCAGTTTGTTGTCGTTGGTCCAACGGTACCCGGCATGAAGCGAATGGGTTTGGTCGGGCAGGGCCGGCTGCTGCGGATTGGCAAAATTGAAATTTGAGTCTTTGCGGTACCCCCATTTCGAATCGGAGTCAACTTTCCAGAAAGCATCACCAACAGGAATTACACGAATGCCCAGCTCTTTCGCTTTTGCGCGATAAGCAGCCCGCGATTTTTCCCACATTTCCTTCTCGTTTTGAGCGGTTTTGTCGTCGTCAATCTGGCCAAATCCGTCCGCATCCGTGCGGTAAGCCCAGGTTTGATGAAAAACTACCTCAGCCTGTGGTTGTAATGCTTTGATGTAGTCGAAGAGTTTCCTGGCGTAAGGATCATACGTGGAAGGGGCAGCGGAGTGCATGGAATACTGCTGAATGGTGACGATATCCCACTTGCCATTGGACAAAAGCATTCGCAGGGATTTTCCGTTATAAGGCCGGCCCTTCGGGTCGAGCGAGTCTGCTTCTGCCGCTTCGGCGTGTTCCCAGTGCCTTTTTAGCGGACTACCCCCCAATTCCGCCCTTCCAATGACCAGAGCATGGCCTCCATCTGCCACTATTTGGGGGAGGTACCTGGTGGCATTTTGGGAGAAACTATTTCCGATCAGAAAGAGATGCAAAGTGTCCGTAGCAGCGGACTGGGCGTAGCTTGCGCACACCACCAAGGATAATACACATGCCCACGCAGTTTTTTTTAGATAAAGTAACATTCAATCGTTTTTAGGGGTAAAATCAAAGCCGTTCCTCAGCGATTCTCTTTCCAGGCGAATTCTCCTTTTTCACCAATCAATTCCTTTCCAAAGATCGGCACCTTTGCCTTTATTTCTTCCACTATAAATTCCAGCGCCTCAAACGTAGCGCGGCGATGGGGAGAAGAAACAAAAACAAACAGGCTGATTTCGCCGGTGGGAACTACGCCCAGGCTGTGGTAAATGTGCATGCAGGTCAACTCAAACTTCCCGAAAGCTGCTTCGCGGATCTGGTGAAAAACGCTTTCGGCCATTTCGGGGTAGGCGGTGTACTCGATGCCCGTAACCTGTCCACCTTCTTTTTCATCGGCCCGGATTTGCCCCAGAAATATATTGTGGGCACCAATGCTGGTTTTGGACTGATGCTTGGCGATGGAATCGGCCACAAATTGCGGGCTTATCGGCCCTTCTACAAAGACTTTTTTAGGTGTATGACTCATGGGTATAATTCAATATTCAGCGTATGGATACGTCACCTTCGGAATAGATCATCCGCCGGCAAACGGAGGGAGTAATGCTACTTCGGCCGAAGGTGGAATGGGAAAGGCATCGTCCAAAATTTGTTGATTCACAGCAACCT
Source organism: Persicitalea jodogahamensis (assembly GCF_014651615.1). Classification (GTDB taxonomy): domain Bacteria; phylum Bacteroidota; class Bacteroidia; order Cytophagales; family Spirosomataceae; genus Persicitalea; species Persicitalea jodogahamensis. The sequence goes on from NZ_BMXF01000002.1 coordinate 1,209,347, forward strand.
GAAACTTACGGTCGCGCAAGACGGGGTACTTTTTCAGGATATCATTTTTCAGGTCGCCCACCGTCAGCGCATCCAGCGACGTCCAGGTTTCGAGCGGTTGGCCGGTGGCTTCGGCAATCATACCGAAATATAGAATGGATAGGGTCATTAATTTATCTTTGAATGAGTTGATGAGCGAATATTTTATGAGTATACCACTCTTTATCTTATCTGCTCAACAGAAGAAAGGCAATAAATGTGCCTCAACCAGATCACCGGGCTGCACGGTGTTCTGGCCGGCGGGCAAGTAAATGAGCGCATTGGCGATGGCGAAAGAGCGCAAAGCAAACGACTCCTGGCCATCAAGCGGCGTCACAGCTTCGGTAGTAGCGGTAGCCTTCAGGAATTCATCACGCTCTCCATGAAATGAAAAAGCGTGGGTGATTGGTAGTTTTAATTTAGGCAGGAAACAGTCACTACGCCCCGACAATAGCCTCAGAGCGGGCAGTACATACTCGTAATAGCAAACCAGTGTGGAGGCCGGGTTGCCGGGAAGCGCGAAAATGATGGTATCATCATTCCGCCCGAAAAACAGTGGCTTACCGGGTCGCTGCCGCACTTTGTAAAAGACAGTCTCCACGCCAATCTCCTCCAAAGCAGTACCTACGAAATCGTAGTCTCCCACCGACACGCCGCCCGTACTGAGCACTACGTCGTTGTTTTCGGTCAGGTCACGCAGAGCGGCGATGGTTGCCGCTTCATCGTCAGGTACGTAACGAATTTCGACCTCCAGGATTCCTTCGGCGCGGAGTACCGCGGCCAGCATGGATGAACTGGATTCAAAAATTTGCCCGAAACGCAAACCGCCGTTGCCGGGCAAGTCGTTGCCCGGCAAAACGTTGCCCGGCAACACCAGTTCATCACCCGTGACGAGTATTCCGACGCTCGGTCGTCGGTAGACTTTCACGTTCTGGATATTCATTCCGGCTAAAAAACCTACCGAACCGGGCGTGAGATAAGTGTTTTTGGGCATCGCCAGATCGCCTTTCCTGATTTGCTGACCGATGGAGCGGACATTTTGGCCCTCACTGACCGGAAATTGCTGAATGGCTGCTTCGTTGTCATTTCGTTCCACTTTTTCTTTCATCACTACCGCCGTGGCTCCATCAGGAACTGGCGCACCCGTCAGAATATGCAGGGCTGTGCCCCTTTCCAGCACCTGCGGAGTGTCGTTGCCCGCTCGTGACTCGGCTACCACAGGCAGCGTAATGCCGGATTGAGCCACATCGGCGTGGTGTAAAGCGTACCCATCCATCGAAGACTGCCGAAAAGGCGGTAACGCCAGGGGTGATACCACATCTTCTGAAAGTACCTGGCCCACTGCCTCGGAAAGATTCTTTTGCTCCGGGTAGAGTACCCGGACAGTGGATTTGATAAGTGATTGGGCTTCCTGAACGCTGATCATGGGTTTATAAACTAGGTAGTCTGCTCAAAAATAAAAATTATGCCTAATAACGAAAAAAGTGCCCAGTTACGGACACTTTTTCTGGGACAGATAGCCCCTTTCATCGCTAATAGATATTTTTTGCTTGTCGGGCTTCGGCTTCGCTCAGCCTGACAAGCCGCTTACTGGTTGACATAGATGCTGCCACTGCTGGCACTCAGTTTGATCGGAATTCCGCCACCGTTCAGGCTGCCTTGTACCCGGTCCTTATCCATCCGTCCGTCGAAGTTCTTTAGATCGATGGACACGCGGTTTCCGCGCAAATCCAGGTCCAGGCCTTTGTTAAGCGGCATGTTCACCCGCACACTACCCGCCGAAGTAGACAGCGACACGAAGTCACCCAGGCGGTCAAAGTCGGCTTCGATACTACCCGCGCTGGTGCTGGCCTTTACGCTGGCGGCCAGGTTTTTCATCCGGATGGAGCCGCCCGAAGTTCTGGTTTCCAGGTCGCCCTGAATTCCGTCGGCCCGCACACCGCCGCCGCTGGTCGTGGCCGTTATTTTGCCATTAAGGTCGGCGAGCGAAATGCTGCCGCCACTAGTGATCAGGCGAATGTTGCCGACCATACTTTCGGCTTTGATACTACCGCCGCTGGTTATGAGATCTACGTTATCAGAACAGTTGATGGCTTCGATACTTCCGCCGGAGGTGCGGCCCTTGATGTTGCCTTTCAGGTCATTGATGTCGATGCTGCCACCACTGGTACTGAAATTCTGCTCGCCGTTCAGGGAAGCAAGCCGGATGCTGCCACCGCTGGTGCGCAGGTCGGTGGCGAAGTTCCGTGGTGTATAGACCTTAAAGCCAATGGAAAGGCCTTTTTTCCAGTTCATACCGTTACTATCTTTCGGCTTGGCAATTGCCACGACGATATTCCCCTCCCGGCGGATGGTCACGTCATACTGTTTGAGGCGCTCTTCAATCTCTTCGTCGCTCACCTCGCTACCGTTCCAGTTGTTGGCACGAACGTACATTTCCACTTTTACGCCGTTTTTGCTGTCTCCTTCCACCGCAATGGAGCCGCCGGAAGTTTGGACCTTGACGGCTTGCAGGTAGTTCTCGGAAAAATCTTTCGTGAAATAAGGCTGGTCTTTGTTGCGCTGGGCATAAGTACCCGTGGCTACGAATAGGGCAAGAATGGCAATGTAAAGTCTCTTTGTTTTCATGGTTCGCTTGTTGTTTGTTTTAGTAGTGATGCGTCGTGCGGCAGGAAGGTTGCATCCCGGTTTTTTTATTTTGGAATAAACAGATGTCATGAAGGTATAAAAGGGGTATGCCAGCACAACTGTTTGCTGATTTTCAGGCGTTTGAAGAGTTATGCGTTTTTTAATTGGTCGTTACCGGACACTTGGTGTTCGGAATCGGACACCAAGTCACTTCACCTCCGGCCCACGTCCAGCAGTGGCCGGCTGGCGTTCAGGAAAGGGGTAGTTCAATCGGAGGCAAGAGGCGCCGGACTAGTGGCTTGGTTGTCAACAAGGAAAGCGAATTGCCAAAAGCTAGTTCAGCAAATAATACACCGCAACCCCCGAGAAGTAACCCAGTAATGCATAGACTGAGATTCTTTTAAAGTACCAGACGAAGTCGATTTTGAGGATTCCCATGGCAGCGACGCCCGCCGCTGAGCCGATGATGAGGATACTGCCGCCCGTTCCGGCGCAGTAGGCCAGCAGATTCCAGAAGTCGCTGTCGGGCTGGAACTCCGTGAGGGGGTACATGCCCATGGTAGCGGCTACCAAAGGTACGTTGTCTACCAGCGAGGATAGAAGTCCGATAAGCGTGTTGATAATGTAGATATTACCAAAGGTTTCATCGAGGGTTGTAGCCAGCAGGCGCAGGTGGCCGGACGTATCCAACGCGCCCACCGCCAGCAGAATGCCCAAAAAGAATAGAATACTGGGGGTGTCGACGCGCCGGAGGATATTGGCAACCGACAGGCCACGTTTGATTTCCAGTTCCTTGGAACGGTGGAGCATCTCGGTAAACGCCCATAACACACCCACTGACAACAGGACGCCCATGTAGGGAGGATAATGCGTGATCGATTTGAAAATTGGGACTGAAAGCAGCCCGAAACCGCCCAGGGCGAACATGACATTCTGTTCGAAAGGTGTGGTACTTACCTGCCCATGCTCTGATCCCAGTGATTTTTCTGGTGCCTGTACATTTCCTTTAAGAGCAAATGAAGCCGCGAGCAGCGGCACAAGCAGGCTTACGATGGAGGGCAGGATTAATTCTCTCATCACATTGAACGTCGTGACCTGACCACCGATCCAGAGCATGATGGTGGTCACATCGCCGATAGGCGAGAAGGCCCCACCCGCGTTGGCAGCCAGGATGACAAAGCCTCCCAGGAGCCAGACATCCTCTTGCTTCCGGACAATACGGCGGATCAGGGCGCACATGATGATTGTGGTCGTCATGTTGTCGAGGCCAGCCGAGAGAAAGAAAGACACCCAGGAAATAATCCACAGGAGCTTGACGCGGTCGGTGGTCGATATACGGTCGGTGATGGCCCTGAATCCGTCATGGGCGTCGACCAGCTCGACAATGGTCATGGCCCCCAGCAAAAAGAAAAGAATACCGGAGATTTCTCCCAGATGCTCAAATAGTGACTCGTTGAGGTACTCGTGCGGCTCGCCGGGAAGGGGGGCGTTCTGGAAGGCAGGCATGTACTCGAAGCCAACCAAAAGTATAATCCAACAAAAAACCCCCGTCAGCAAGGCTGAGGCGGCTTTGTCAATTTTCAGGGGATGTTCCAGCGCGATCAGGGCATAGCCCAGAACAAACACGCCGACGAGGAGTAGAGCCATTCAGGCAATAGACAAATGATAGTGGTTGGTGGACAACTTTAAATTTCCGGCCGCTGGCAGGCTCCCTACGATTGCGTGATGTATTGTTCGAGGAACTGGATGTGTTGCTTCTGCTCCGACATGATGGACTTGACCACATCGCCGATGCTGACTACACCGATGACCCGACCATTCTCCATTACCGGTAAATGACGGATGCGCTTTTGGCCGAGCATTCCCATGCATTCCTGAATAGTGGTGTCAGGCTCTACGGTAAAGACTTTTGGCGTCATCACCTCAGAGATCGGGGTACTTTTGGCCTTTCGGCCCTGGATGATTCCTTTGCGGGCGTAGTCGCGCTCGGAGAAAATGCCGACGAGTTCATCGCCATCCAGCACCACGACCGCCCCGATGTTTTTTTCGGATAAAAGATGCAGCGTATCGATGACACTGGTGGTAGGCGGCACACTCCACACTTCGGAGATCGCTTTGTCCTCGAGGATTTTCTTTACGCTAATCATAACGGAATCATTAAGAAGTAAGTAAGGTTTAGGAATAGTGGGTCGAATATAGGTGCCTGCACTTTTATTTACAAATAATTCATCGAAAATTATTATTGGGTTCGAGCCGTTGTGTCACAATTTCGTATCTTGCCCATCCAAAAATATCCTTTTATGCTCCCTGTTATCCTTCTTTCCATTGTTCTGGTTCTGGCCGGATTCCTGTTATTCAGCGTCCGTTTGTTGTTTATCAAGAATGGTGAATTCAAAGGTACCTGCGCCACGAACAATCCTTTCATGCAGCAGGAAGGGGCTACCTGTGGGGTTTGCGGCCGGAAGCCAGGGGAGGATTGTGCGGAGGGGAAGTAAGCGTTTCAAACTACCTGTTCAGGAAATGTTTCAGGGTTAGTGCATTTCGGACGGCATTTCCGCCGCCGTCATTGTTGAAATATACGTACACTTCCTTGCCCGAGTACTCCCATTCCCGCAGGCGGTAGGCCCACCAGCGCAGGTCGTCGTCGGAGTAGGAGCCGCCGTAGAGCCAGCCCGGATCGGGACCGTGAAGGCGCACATAGACAAAGGACGCCGTGGCCCGCAGGATGCAGGGTAGTCCGGCTCCGCTCATGACGCAGTAAGCCGCCTGATGTTTTTCCAGTAGTTCAAAGATTGGTTCCTGATGCCAGCTTGGGTGTCGGAATTCTACCGCCACCCTTATCCATTCGGGTAAAGTACCTAAGAAATAATCAAGTCGTGCGTAGTCGAAGGCAAAATTGGGTGAAAGCTGCACCAGCAGAACGGCCCTTTTTTCGCGCAGGATGTGCCAGCAGCGCGCAATGCGATCTGCCCAAACCTCGGGCGCGTACAGCCTTTTGGAATGAGTCAACCCACGGGGCGCTTTCACGGTGAGCTGGAAACCATCAGGGAGTCGCTGGCGCCAGCTGGCAAATGTTTGCTCCCGGGGCCAGTGGTAAAAACTACTGTTCAACTCGACCGTCCCGAAACGCTCGACGTAATAAGACAAACGTTCGCGGACGGGAGTGGAGTCGGGATAAAGTACCCCCTGCCAGTGATCATAACTCCAGCCCGATGTGCCGATGTGGATGGCCATACCTAGTGAATTTGGTTTTTGTCTGTCCGTGTGAAAATCAAGCCTTTAAAATTTAACTTTCCCGCTTCAAATGCTGTACCGTTGGCGTCGCCTGGGCTAGCCGTTGTCACAGAATGCATTCGGGGGCTCTCATAGCAGTATAGTATCCGGATTTCGTCATCGTCCCTTTCTTTCCACTCTCTGAATAGCCTCTGCTCTGAGACGGCGGAGTGATTATTTCAGCTGGTCTTTCGGGTTTCTGGAATAGCGGGACTAGTTGTCTGGATGGGAGGCGGATTGTAGCCATACAAGTAAATTGCCCCAAGATATGATACTTTGTAATCCACTTTACTATATTGCGGCCTGACTGTCGCTGGTGTGATTGCATGTCATAGATGACCCAGCCTTTGAGTAACAGATCAAGGACCGCCTTTGACATTAAGATGTTTGCCATGTGGCATTTCCGAAGTTTCATGGCGAACTCAATATAATCGGTCCCCAGCGAGATGGAGAATTGTATCATCTCCGGGAACCTAAATATTCTTAATACGAATACTGCTATATTTAATAAAAATATTTATTTAACATGGTAGTGTCATTTGTCTTTGTTTATTGTTATTATTGTATCCAACCAGCTCTATTTAGAGTATTTTAGCTAAAAGTCCCCTTAGCAATAATGTTATTTTTCGTTCCCGAGCCATACTGCCTAGGAATGGAAGCCATATCTGTTGTGTATTGATGTTTATCAGAAAATAAAGTGTGTGTATAGTGCGAACAGCCTGCCAGCATATGCCGGCAGGCTGTTTTTTGTGAACCCATATGCCACTTCAGATAGCTTGGAGTACTGCTGCGTATAGACTATTCAGTTCTTCAAAGAAATAGTGGTGCTGAAAAAGCGCGAACACCCCGATTTTTCAGGTGCACTACCGGAATAGCACTTATGCCTTCTTCTCGGCACCTGCCTCATCCAGGTCCTTCCGTCCGTACGCCAATTTTCCGATACTCGAAAACAATACCGGAACTATAAATATTGCCAGCAGTGTGGCGGCAACCATGCCGCCAAGTACCGTCCAGCCTATGGTTTGGCGGGCTGCCGCCCCGGCCCCGCTGGAAAAAGCCAGTGGCAACACGCCCAGGATAAAGGCCAGCGAGGTCATGATGATGGGACGAAGGCGCAATCGTACCGCTTCCATTGTGGCCTGCCTGATCGACTCGCCCTGATCGACGCGCTCCTTGGCAAATTCCACGATCAAAATGGCATTTTTGGCAGCCAGACCGATGAGAGTCAACAGGCCGATTTGGGCATAAATATTATTAGAAAGGCCCTTAAATAACGAGAGTGTGACAATAGCTCCGAATGCTCCAATCGGAACGGCCAACAGTACCGCAAAGGGGACTGACCAGCTTTCGTAAAGTGCGGCCAGGAATAGAAAAACAAAGAGGATCGAGAGCCCGAAAATGTAGAGCGTACTCGAGCCGGCGTTTATCTCTTCAAGACTCAATCCCGTAAATTCGTAGCCGTAGCCAACGGGCAGTACCTTGGCGGCCACCTCGCGCAACGCTTCCAGTGACTCGCCGCTGCTGTATCCGGGAGCCGGGTTGCCATTGAGTTCGGTTGACCGGAAAAGGTTGTAGTGAGAAATAAGCGGCGCACTTTCCACCATTTTGTGCGATACCAGTGCGCTGATGGGCACCATCTGTCCGCTCTGATTGCGAACATAATACTTTCCGAGGGCTTCGATATTCTTCCGGAAACTTGTATCAGCCTGGGCTACCACACGGAAGTTTCGGCCGTAGATGGTGAAGTCGTTGACGTACCGACTACCCAGGTAGGTCTGAAGGGTACTATACACTTCGGATAACGAGACGCCCAATTGCTTTACCTTCGCGCGGTCCACTTCCAGTTGATAGCCAGGCGTGCGGGCTGTGAAAAACGAGAAGGCACCGCTGATTTCCGGTCGTTCATTGGCCGCGGCGGTCATGTTCTTGACGACCTGCTCAAACTGTTTGATGTCGTCGTTACTTTCGCGCTGCTCGATCACGAAGCTGAAACCACCCGTCCGGCCCAAACCAGGAATGGCGGGCGGCGTAATGACGACGGTATTCGCTTCTTTCAGGCCTCCGATCTTCTTGCGGATAGTCGCGGCCAAACCTTCTATTTTCAGAGAATCCGCTTTTCGGTCGCCCCAGTCTTCCAACTGGCAGAAGATGGTGCCGCTGTTGGACTTGGAGGCAAAAGTCACCACATTGAGCCCGCCCAAAGCAGCGTAATGCTTGATGCCGGGTGTGTTGTCCAGAATTGTCATCAGGGTATCCAGGGTGGCAATACTTCGGCTTGTGGAAGCAGCTTCGGGTAGTTCGTAGGTCAGGAAGATCCGGCCGCCGTCTTCCAGCGGGATAAAGCCGCTGGGTTTGGTTTTGAACAAAAAGCCTGTTGCTAGGTACAGACAAATCAGTCCGACGATCACGAGCGGTGCCTTGCGGATGGATTTCCGGACCCCTTCGGAGTAGCGGTCCGTTACACGCCCAAACCAGGTATTGAATTTGTAAAAGAATTTATTCAGGCCCCGTGAGTCCTCGCTGAGGTGCATGGGCTTGAGAAGTAAAGCGCACAGGGCAGGGGTGAGCGTCAGGGCCACAAATGCCGAAATTGCTACCGAGATGGCAATGGTGATGGCAAATTGCTGATAAAGCCTTCCCACGATGCCCGGAATAAAACCTACCGGAACAAAGACCGCCCCCAGAATCAGGGCAATGGCAATGACAGGACCCGAAATGTCCTTCATGGCTTTCATGGTTGCTTCCTTTGCAGAAATGCCCTCCTCGTCCATATAGTGTTGCACGGCTTCCACCACCACGATGGCGTCGTCCACCACGATGCCAATAGCCAGCACAAAGCCGAACATGGTCAGCGTATTGATGGTAAAGCCCAGCGGCACGAAGAAAATAAACGTTCCCACGATCGACACGGGAATCGCCAGTAGTGGAATGAGCGTCGCCCGCCAGCTTTGCAGGAATAAAAATACCACCAGAATTACCAGCAAGAGCGCTTCGATGAGTGTCTCGACCACTTCTTCGATGGATACTTTCACCACCGATACCGCTTCGAAAGGTACCATGTAATCGAGGTCGTTGGGGAATGACTTTTTCAATTCCGCCATCTTATCATAGACACCCTGGGCGGTTTCCAGACTGTTGCTGCCCGGAGCTTCGTACACCAGCAGGTAGCTGGCTCGTTTGCCATCGACGAAGGAATTACTGTTATAGCTGAATTTTCCCAACTCCACACGGGCCACGTCTTTGAGGTACACCAGCGAGCCGTCGCTGGGACGTGTCCTGATGATTACGTTGCCGAATTCTTCTGCCGATGACAAACGGCTGTTGGTGAAAACTGTGTACTCAAAAGTCTGGTCGTCATTTTGCGGCGGAGCCCCAACCGAACCTACGGCAACCTGCAGATTTTGTTCCTGCAATGCCGAAATGACTTCGGAGGAAGCAATACCCAGCTGCGCCATTTTATCGGGTTGGAGCCATACCCGCATACTGAAATCGTCGGCCCGGCTGAAAATGTCGCCTACACCCTTAACCCGCAGCAAGGCTTCCTTGACATAAATATTCGCGTAGTTGTTGATGAAGTTGACACCGTGGGTTTCTTCAGGTGAATACATCGCCACCAGCATCAGAATACTCGGATTGCGCTTGCGGACGATCAGGCCCAGGCGTGTCACCTCGCTGGGCAACTGCGGGGCTGCCACGCTGACGCGGTTCTGAAGGTCGAGGGCGGCAATATTTACATCTGTCCCTACCTCAAATACCGCGCTGATGGTCGTACGCCCGTCGTTGGTGCTATTGCTCGAGAGATAACTCATGCCAGGTGTTCCGTTTACCTGGGTCTCGATGGGGGTCGTCACCGTTTGTTCCACAGTGGAGGCGTCGGCTCCCGTGTACGTGCCCGTAATCTGCACCGTCGGCGGCGTAATGTCAGGATATTGGCTGACTGGCAGGCTCATAATCGCCAGTGTGCCCACCAACAGAATCACCAGCGAAATAACGATGGCGAGAATAGGACGATTTATAAATCGGTTTGCAAACATTTATTTTAAGGTTAAAAAGTCAAACGGTTAAGCGGGGCGCCCCGCGGCGGTCAACGGCTCTCTGAATAGTATGGCTCATAGTTGAAAAGAAAGCTTAGTATAACTTTAACCTTTTAACCATTATCCATTTAACCCATCCCTCAACGCTTCACTTTCGCACCATTTTTAAGTTTCTGTATTCCTTCTGTCACGATTTCGGCGCCTTCATCCAGGCCTTCACGGATCACAATCTGGTCGCGGATAGTAGTGCCGGTCTGGACTTTTTGCTGAATAGCGCTGTCGCCCTGAACGACGTACACAAAGTACTCGCCCATTTGCTCTACCAGTGCTTTTTTCGGAATAAGCAGCGAGCTGCCACTTTCGCTGGCTTTTACGCGGATGTTGACCGTCATGCCCGCTTTGAGCATACCATTGGGGTTGGGAAAAATCAGGCGGGTTTTGATGGTCCCGGTCTGGGCGTCTACGGCGCGGTCGAGAAGCTCGATTTTACCGGTATGCGGATACCTGCTTCCATCGGGCATGGTGAGTTGAAAGGTCGAGTCAAGGGGATTTTTGGTTTGGGCTAAAAGCTTGGTAAAACGCACAATTTCCTTCTGGTCCACCCCAAAATCAACCGCCATTGGATCGTCGGTTGATAAGGTGTTCAGCAGGGTTTGGTTCGAGGTGACCAAAGCGCCCAACTGCACCTGAGAAATCCCGATCGTGCCCGAAATCGGGGCGGAGACGGTGGTGTACTTCAAGCCCGAGCGAGACTGCTGCACCGTGGCCCGGGCGGCCTGCACCTGCAGCTTGGCGGTTTCGAGGCGGGCAAGGGAATTGTCCAGCACCTGCTTGGCAATGGCTTCGTTTTTGTCCAGCTCCATGTACCGCTCGGCGTCTTTCTGGGCCAGTCTTTCGTTGGATTCTGCCACGCGCAGATTAGCCGTGGCCTGGTCCACCGAGGCCTGCACCTGTTGCTGGTCGATCTGGTAAAGCTTCTGTCCCTTGCGCACGTGCTGGCCGTCTTCAAAGTACATGCCCGTCACATAGCCGCTGGCCATGGCCCGCACTTCTACCACTTTCAAAGCCTGCGCCGTGGCCGGGTACTCGTCATAAGCCACCGCCTCGCCTCGTTCAACCCTGGTCGTGGCTACAGGTACTTCGGCGGGCGGCGTTGGTTTTTCTTCCTTGCCTCCGCACGCTCCCAGCGCGGCGAAACCGGCCAGGAGCCCTAGTCGAAAGAGAATTGATTTTTTATTCATGAAAGAAGGATTGTGTACGTCTTTATTCAAAGGGTCAGGCAAGTGGCAATGGTCTTTTAGATAAACCGGACTTAGGTAGATACGCTTGTCAGTTGTCAATTTGTCCCAAAGCCCGCTCTACGTCGATCTTGCTGCTGATGGCCTGGTACTGGGCATTGATGAAGTTAAACTCTGCTGTCCTGAGATCCGTCTGCGAAATCAATACGTCAAGGTACGTTTTCACGCCAGACTTGTACTGGAGCTGTATGACGTCATAAACCTCACGGGCGAGTTCTACATTTTCTTTCAGGGTTTGATAGTTGATCCAGTCGCTCTTGTACTGAGCAAGTGTTCTCTGAAATTCAGTATCGATGTCATTTTGCAAGCCCGTCACGTCCCAGTCGGATCGTTCGAATTGAAGTTCGGCGATGCGGATGTTCTGCCGCCGCTTGCCGCCCTGGTAGATGGGGTAGCCAACTGTCAGCCCGAAAAGCGAGTTTGGGAACGACCGGCTGTATAGCTGGGCGAACTGCTGGTTCTGGTAGTTGAGATTGTAATTCAGGAAAAAGGAAACCGTCGGAAACAGACTCCACCGGGCGTAGTCAATTTCCGAACGCAGCAGGTTGCGGCGGGTTTGAAGCCGCTGAAATTCGATACGGTTCTGGTAACTGACGACCTGGTTGGTATCCAGTTCAGCGTCCACTTCGAGACGTGTGCTGTCGTAAGTGATTACCAGTGGTTTCTCCACCGGATACCCCATCTGATTTTTCAAAACAGCCTCCCGCACCACTGCCTGCTGACGGGCTTGCTGGAGCTGAGCGGTAGCGTTGTTGAGGGCAATCGTAGCACGCTTATAGTCTGTCTTATCCACGATCCCGCTCCTGAACTGGTTGGTGGCATCTTTCAGGTTACGCGTCAGGCGCTCGATTTGCAATTGAAGGATCGACTGCTGTTGCCGCGTGAGCAGTAAATCATAAAATGCCTTGCTGACCTCCACCGTCACGTTTATTTTTTGGTTGGTGGTGTTCTGTGCTGCCTGGTAAAGTACATCGCGGGACGTGCGATTGGCCAACAGCACGTCCCGGTTAAATATCGTTTGGTTCAGCGCCAGCGCAGCAGTGGACGAATTCGCTACTCCCGTGCGAATTTCGCGCCTCGGCCCGGTCGGGTCGTTAAGGTCGGGAAATAGTACCACGGGAAGCTGCAGATAATGCTGGATGTTGTAAGTCAGACCAATCTGGGGGTACCAGTCGGCCAGTCGGCTCTTAATGGTGCGATCCACAATCTGCTCATCGAGCTGTGCTTGCCGGATATCGACCTGGTGCGCCAGCGCGTATTGAATACACTCTTCCAGCGTCGCGGAAGAATCCAATGAGTCAACAAAATTTCTTTGGGCTTGAGCAGGGCGGAATAGTATTCCAAACAGAAAAAGACCAGCGATGAATACGCGTACACACATAGAGGGAAATGGAGCAGAGAGCGCTGTTTTGTATCTTATTTATGGATTATAATATACTAATAAGTAGTCGATTATAATCTCAAATGATTATAGCTATCGATGTATTGATAGCTGTTGAAACACCTAAATTAGACAATAGTTTCCCGGCAACTCCAAAAAAATAATAGCCATCGTTGGCGGCTCTACTTTACTTTTATTTAATATTGTTAAAATGCAATCAACAAAAAGAGCTTATGGACTTTACAAACTTTGCGATCGTTTATCTACTGTTGGTCGTACATATCGGCAGGTATTTCTGGCTGAAGAAGGCGGCCTGCAAGGAAAGTCGTTATAAAAACGTTTACAGGTACCTGTCAGAGTCATATCTGCAGGTAAGTTTATTGATAACAATTACAGTCGAATTATTGGGAATGGTATTTTAGTACGGATGCCCACACCTGCTCACTTAATCAGTTTCTATGCATAAAATTTTTGCGATACTATTCTTACTGGTAGTTAATACGAGAAGCATTTATGCCGGAATCAATATTTCCTTTCCCACAAAAAACACAGTTATCCAGCGTAGCCAGAATGACCGTGGCACGCTGAAGATCGGCGGCACACTCACATTACCTTACGATAAGCTGGAAGCAAGGCTTGTCGCCCTGGCTGACAACGGACAGAATACCGGAACCTGGATTTCCATGAGCGTTCCCGATCGGCAGGGTGTATTCTTTGGTTCGATCGATGCCAAAGGCGGCTGGTATAAACTGGAAATCAGAGGGTTTTTGGGAGGGGTGGCCACTGACTCCGTCTCGGTACAGCCTTTGGGGATCGGGGAGGTTTTCCTGATTGCCGGGCACTCCAATGCGATGGGACTACCCAACCTGGGTGCCAAAGACGCAGTTGACAAGGTTGTGTCCTTCGATGCGCTCAACAAATCCCTTAGCATCGAAAACATTACGATTGCGCCCGATGCGCCTATGCCCGCACCGACATTTGAGCAATTGAAGGCATCGAATCGCATTTTTCCTTCGGGTGAGTCGGCCTGGTATTGGGGTGAGCTAGGATCTATGCTGGTAGCCCGACTTGGCGTTCCGGTATTGTTTATGAATGCAGGCTGGGCGGCCGCCAATTCAATCAACTGGCGGGAAACTGCCAATGGGCAGAATACGCAGAATATCTACGTGGGCAGAGACTGGCCCAACCGTCAGCCCTACAGTAATTTCATCAACACGCTGCGCTACTACCATTCCTGGCTGGGCCTGAGGTCGGTTTTGTGGTTTCACGGGGAAAATGACGCTGTGCATCTGAAAATTTCGAAGGAGAATTATTATCAGAATATGCGAAGGCTGATCGAGAAAACGAATCAGGATTTTGGACGGGCGATTGGCTGGGCTGTCTCGCTTTGCAGCGTCAGCTATAATGCATCTGAACCTTACCTGCCAGTGATTGAAGCCCAAACTCAATTGGCCGAGACGCCCGGCCTGCGGGTGTGGCGGGGCCCTTACGCCGACACTATCCAGGTACCTCGTCCGGCGCACGGCCATTTCGAAAACGTCCGGGGCGGTACGCAGGGCCTCACCCAAATGGCCCAGGCCTGGAACCGGAGCCTCACGGATGCCTACTTCAACCAGACACCTCCCTACACATCCAGCGGTTTTCTGCTTACGGGGGTAGTTCCGGGAGCAGCTTCACCCGGTCAGTCATTTCTGGTTTCCTTTTCCGCGCAGGGCGTGAATACTTTTCAGACCGAGGTTCAACTGCTAAGTCCGCAGGGGGATTTTCTGGCCGTAATCGGCACAGGTTTCCAAAGCCCCCTGCGGGCGACGCTACCCGCCGCGCTGCCTGAGGGTAGTTATCGCTTGCGTGTGGTGGCGCAAAGTCCGATGCTGCCCGGCAATGTTTCAGAATTGTTTCAGGTGGCAAATGGATTGCCCGCGCCCCAACTGGTCAGGTCGGTGGAAACGCAAGTCAACGGCAACCGGCTGGAAATCCACGCGCTTTTTGCCGCCCATCCCGATTTGGTGCAGATTACCGTCGAGCGCAGCGAGGATCGGGAAGTTTTCCAGGCAGTGGGGGACATTCCGCTGGTATTCGACAAGAACTCCTCGCGGCTGTACACGTTTGCTGATCTCGAGCCCCTGTCCCAAACTGCCTACTACCGCCTTCGGCTGCGCGAGCAATCTGGCCGGGTACAATACTCCCCTTCGATTGCGGTGTTTCAGGGCGACAACCCTCCGCCGTTCACTGCCTTCCCCAATCCTGCCTCAGCTGGCGAGCCTGTTTATTTACGTGCCGATCTCCCGCAGAATTTTGAATTCAGTTTCACCGACGCGCAGGGCAAAAAAATTCCCGCTGACCTTTCGGACAGCGGGATAATTGGGTTGCCGGTGCTGCGAGTTTCTCCCGCAATCTTACCGGGTATGTACTTTTTACAAATCAAGACGGATCAGGCTACGCAAGTGCAACGCATCATGATTCGCTGAGCATGCCTTACACTTGACCCATAACTACCATTTCTTCCATGGTGGGGCTGGGCTTGCCTCCATCGTCTTCCAGCGTGATGGCAAAGGCCACTGCATTGGGCGAGCTGTTTTTCATTCTTAACAACTTGCCCTGGAAGTCGTCGTCGAGCATGCCCATATCCACGGGCTTGCCGTCTACAATCGTCCACAGTTGATACTGCTTTCCGGTCGGTGGGGCGGGTAGATTCCGTACGTCCAGCAGCACCTCGTTGGTTTTCTGATTCCATAGGGCTACCACCTCGCTGTTGGGTGCTTTTTCCAAACCCGGCATCTGCACGATCTTGACGTCCGGATTACGGTAGTTGGCGGCCAGTGCTTCGTTGTATTCAGCTCTTTGCTGCAAAGTGTTCGTCTGCTCGTTCAAGTTTTCCACTTGTGAAGCAAGTTGTTCGTTTTCGTCGCGTGCTGCCCCGTATTGGTAGGCTGCCCAGGCTCCGAAAATCGCCAGCAGTACGGAGGCGGCCACCGCCAGCCTTCCCCACAGGGGATGGACGGTTGCTGTTTGGGGCTCAACGGAGCGTACTTCGTCATCAGCAGCCACATCGGGCGAAGTTTCGGTTGTACCGCCGTCATCTTCCGTAGCCATGGCTACCGGACCAAATTTCATTTGGGCGAAAATAGTATCTTTCACCCGGCTGGGTACTGGTACTCCGTGTTGCAGAGCGTATTGTTCGAGTGCTTTTTCAATCAACTCGAGTTCGGCCTTCAACTCGGGATATACCTGAGTGAGGCATTCGACTTCCTGTTTTTCCTGCGGAGAGACTATACCCAGCGCGTACTCTTCCAGGATTCCTGAATCTATGTAGGCTGAGATGTTCATATTTTAAAATAGTGTTTAAGGTCCTTCAACGCAGTTCTGATACGTGATTTGACCGTGCCCAAAGGTACGTCGAGTTCTTTCGAGGCTTCTTCCTGGGTATAACCCTGGAAATAAACCAAGTCCAATAGGATTTTCCTTTCGGGCCGTAATGTGTCCACCAATGCTTTCAAATCCAGCGTAGAGGGGGAGGGTTGGTACGTGGCGTTCTGATCGGTACGGTCGAGATTTTCCGATATATCATCCATGCCGGGCTTGCGCTTTTCCGATCGGACGGCATCGATCGCGCTGTTGCGTGCGATGTTCAGCATCCAGGTAAAGAGCCGGCCCTTTGCAGGATCATACGACGAGATATTCTTCCATATCTTCAGAAAGGCGTCTTGCATGACGTCTTCCGCTTTCTCATTATCTCGTAAGACTTTGGTTATCACACTGAACAGGGCACCGGAATAGTGTTCGTAAAGATATTCGAACGCTACCCGATCATTCTGTTTCAGCGAATCCACCAAGTCTTCTTCCGAATAGTTGGGTTTTTGGGTCGCCAAGGGTTATAAACGTTTTTTTATGGAGAGGGGCAATCTAATCATTTTTACGAAAAAAATAGTTCTTCCGAAGGCATTTCGCCGATAGAAAACAGAAACGCAGGCCTGCTTTCTTCCATTTCCCGATTAGATGTACCGTGAGTCGCCTTTCGCATAAGACGAGTTACGGACGAGGAGCAGAGGGCGAGGGTACCGCTCAAGCTTCTGTTCCGGGTTCATATACGCAGCAGCATAGGGGTTTGGATTAATCAGGAGTTTAATGTTTATGAATTATTTTCGGTTTATCATATTCTTTGATCTGTAAATCAATAAGATGTGCCAAGTACAAGCTGACTAATACGAAAATTTGATAGGAATACCCTATGCCATATTTTGTTTTATTAGGCATTCAATAGGGCTATTTCCCTTCTTTAGAAGTGATTATTTGCAGTATCTTGCCATGGTACTTTATACCAAATCTAAAATTTTAATCTTTATGAAGAAAAGTTTCCTCTTAGCACTCATTCTACTGGCTGTGAAGGTGAGTTTTGGTCAGCGCACTGTGATTCATTGCGGCAACCTCTTTGATGCCAGTAAAGGTACTTTGCAGTCGCAGATGACAATTGTGGTCGAGAAAAACAGGATCACTTCTGTGGAGAAAGGCTACTCACGAACCTCGGGGAGCGATAATGTTGTCGACCTGAAGACTAGCTACGTACTCCCGGGCCTGATCGATATGCACGTTCACCTCGAAAGCGAAACCCGCCGGGGCGGTTCCTACGACCGTTTCACCCAGAATCCACCCGATGTTGCTTTTCAGGCCGCCAAGTATGCCAAGACTACGCTTATGGCTGGCTTCACTACCGTCCGTGACCTGGGCGGAAGCGGTGTCAACATCGCCCTGCGGAACGCGATCAACCGGGGCGTTGCCGACGGCCCGCGGATAATCACGGCAGGAAAGTCCATCGCCACCACGGGAGGGCACGCCGACCCGACCAATGGCTACCGTCGCGACCTGATGGGCGACCCCGGGCCAATGGAAGGCGTTATCAATGGCGTGGACGACGCCCGAAAGGCGATTCGCCAGCGCTACAAGGATGGGTCGGATGTAATCAAGATCACCGCCACGGGCGGGGTGCTGTCCAACGCCAAGGACGGGCAGGGGCCGCAGTTCACCGACGAGGAGATGAAGGCCATCGTACAGACCGCCAAAGATTATGGTTTCAACGTGGCGGCCCACGCCCACGGGGCCGAGGGCATGAAGCGCGCCATCCGGGCGGGCGTACAAACCATCGAGCACGGTACGCTCATGGACGACGAGGCCATCGCCCTATTTAAAGAGTACGGCACTTACTACGTGCCTACCATCATCGCCGGACGTACCGCTGCCGACTCGGCTAAAATCATGGGGTACTATCCGCCACTCGTTACACCTAAGGCCTTGGCCATCGGCCCCAAAATTCAGGCGACCTTCACCAAAGCGTACAAAGCAGGAGTCAACATTGCCTTCGGTACCGACGCGGGTGTTTATCCGCATGGCTACAATGCCAAGGAGTTTGCGTATATGGTAGAAGGAGGGATGCCCGCCGCCGAAGCCATTCAATCCGCTACTGTTACCAATGCCAAAGTTCTCGGCATGAGTGACGAAATCGGTACAATTGAACCCGGCAAATACGCGGATATTATCGCTGTAAAAGAGAATCCTTTGCAGGATGTCAAGTCATTACAGAACGTGATTTTCGTGATGAAAAACGGTACGATATACAAACAATAAGGTGCACCAGCCACAAGTACTTTTGCGTACGCCGGAATGAGGGCTTCTCAAACGTACTCATCAGAAGGAACTTACAGCGTTATCGCGTTTTTTATATCGAATCACGTCGATAATTGTTCATGTTTCTGAACATCCTGATTTACAACCTATATCTATTTAATATGACAGGGTACTTTGAGCAGTGAAATTACATTTGACCGCTCGAAGTACCCTGTCGTATTTGTATGCCATCAACAGTATTATTTTGATGTTTTTATTAAAGTATAATCTATGATTTAAGTCACTGAAATATAACACAAATCTACATAGCCATATGTATGATAATTATGTCAACAATAGTTGGATATCCTGGCTGCTTTTTTAAGCATCTAACTCTAACAATAAAAAAATCTTAAACTTTTTTTATTGTTTTCTTCTCCTGAATTAACCAAAATTTACAAAGTGTCTGCTTGGCTGCTCTTGGTATACAAACGGGCTAAATATTGATAAAAATATCGAATTATGCGATGATTTAGACGATTAATTAGCTTTTGGCATACTAATTGATATATTAAAAAGAGCTACATAAGCACTAACCGTGCCAAAATAATTTAAAAAATATTAATTACATATCCAGCTTAAATAACTGCTATCCAGGCTTTGATATGTAGATAGGATTCCCAATATTTGTGACCATATAGTAGGAAACGCCCCCATAAGAAGACCTGTTACATAAGACACACACGCTCGTAAGAACACACACACATCTTTGAAGTAGACACACACAATGTTGAAGAAAAGCTGATTTTAGAAAACCTAATTTCATTAATTCTGTATCAACCTTTTACGTCTCTTTCATTATGGGTTCCACGCGACGCATCCGCCAGGAGTGCTATGTCTATTTAGTATTCCTTCTACTCGGGATAATCTCCTTCCTTCCCCAAAAATCTTTCGCCCAGAACGGCGCACCCTGTTATATGCCGCTGATTGGGCCGGGTACTACTGCTGCTCCGGTCGGTGGAAGTGTTGTTCAGATAGGCTTTACCACTGGTAATGGAATTGAAAACCTGACAGACGGTAATACGGGAAACTACGCTGAAATTGCTAACCTGCTAACAGCGGCTTCTGATCAGGGTGTGAGCGTTGCGGATGCCAACACGACTTACCCGTCGGGTTTTTACGCGGGCTATGTTGTGGAGCTTGGAAGCAATGGCTTATTGAGTGCCCGTGCTTTGGAAGGCCTTCAAGTACAGACATATAATAACGGCGCACCGGCTGAATCACGTACTTTTTCAACCGGACTTGGTGTCACACTACTTTCCGGTGGCTCACCTGGCAAGGTTTACCTTAGTTTCAAGACAGCTCAGCCTTTTGACGAAGTTCGCTTAGTTAGAGGTACTTTGGCCAATTTGACAGCTGCCAATTCCTTAAAGATATATTATGCAACTGCCTTTGATCCTGCATGCGGGACATTGGATAACAACAATATCTGTGAAGATCAGATCGCGGGGAACCAAACCGTTGTTAACTTCAATCCGGGTCTTCTGAATGCTCTGGCTACACTCGCTAATCCTGGTAACATTACAGATGGCGATAAGAAAACTTTTGCCAGTTTGGCTTTACCAGTAGGCACTGGTCTGCTTTCATCTCCCCCCTATGTTGGTGTCAAAAGTCTTCAAACCATCTATCCGGCAAATGGGCGGGTCGGATTTGTCATTCAACAGGAAGCCAGTTTGCTAAGCACCGATGTGTTGAGCAATTTGAGGATTCAAACTTACCTACACGGAGAACTGAGAGAGGATGTTGCTCTGAATAGTAGTGGGACGCTAGTAGGAGTTGCCGCGCTTGGCGGCACCGATCCGGTACAGAAGGTATCGATTCCTACAACCCTCTCTTACAATGAAGTAAGACTGGTTGTGGCACAAACGGCATCTATTAATGTGGGTGTTTTACGAATATACTATGCCTTTGAAAGTGGGAGCACTTGTTCTGATTGTCAGGATCTTCTGGCGTCTGGCGGAGCGTATCCGGGTGCTGCTATCGTGAATGACGGCAACCGAACGGGGGGGAGCTCTTGTCTTGGCCTTGGTTCTGCGAGGGTAGATGATGAGAACCTAGTGGTGAATGGAGATTATACAGATTATGGTAGAATTCGTCCACCTTTCTTAGGTGTTGGATGTGAAGGTAGCATTTCTGTACGCACAACAGGCGATGCTCCTTACACCATTATACCAGCCAATGCTTTTGCCGGTTTCGTAGTGAGCAAAAACGGAAACCTGCTGGATTTGGGTGTACTGGGTGGACTTCGCATTCGAACCTACCTAGATGGAAACTTGCGGGATGATTCCAATGCCAGTGGGATTTCTCTAGTGGGTCTATCGGTTCTCTCTAACGGAACGGGGCTTACCAAGGTAGGCATCAAAACTACCCAGTCGTTTGACGAAATACGTATCACTGTTGATTTTGGCGTGCTGGGTACCTTCGCTACCTCAGATGCAGTTCGAGTGTATTACGCCTTTGTACAACGTGACGATGACAATGATGGAGTACTAGATTGTAACGAAGTATGTAAGGATCCTCTTAATACTGGAGATGACTCCGTGGATTCTGACGGCGACGGCATTCCTGACGACTGTGAAACGTGTAATGCAGTGAATAACAAATCGGCTACTATCGATACAGATGGCGACGGCCTGTTCAATAACTGCGACATTGATAGTGACAACGACGGAATTCCCGACACGATCGAGGATACCAATAATGATGGCGATCCCAACAACGACGACCAGGACGGCGATGGAATACCCAACTACCTCGACCTTGACAGTGATAATGACGGTATCCTAGACCTATACGAATCGGGTCTGACGCCAGCCCAAATCAGCGCCAATGATCCTGATGGAAATGGTGTTCTGAATGGTCAGAATCCGGTTGCGGTGGCAACACCAAGAGATACCGACGGCGATGGTGTACCTGACTACCTCGATCTGGACAGTGACAACGATGGTATCAAAGACCTCATCGAAAGTGGCTACACTGGTCTGACCGATGTCAATAACGATGGCGTGGTGGACGGTCCTGATGCCGACAACGATGGTATTCAGGATAGCGCTGATGGCAACGATGGAACGTTTGGTACAGATAATTTGACGGCACCGAAAAATACGGATGGCGACAATGCACCTGACTACCGTGACCTTGATAGCGACAACGACGGCATCAAAGATTTGACCGAAAGCGGTCGCCCTGATCTGGGTACACTCGATGCCAACAATGACGGTGTGCTGGATGGTGCGGATGCTGACGGAGACGGTATCCGCGACAATGTGGATACTGCTGACGACACCTTCGGTTCACCTGAGGTCATCACCTTTGCTGATACCGATAGTGATTCGGTACCAAACTACCTCGACCTGGATAGCGACAATGATGGCATCAAGGATCTGTACGAGAGCGGCCTGACTGGCTTTACCGATGCTGACAATAACGGTGTGGTCGACAATGGAACGGACTCTGACAACGACGGTATTCAGGACAGTGTCGATACTGCGACTGGTGCCTTCGGGTCACCGGGTGCTGCCCTCAAAGACAGTGACAGTGACACTGTGCCCAACTACCTCGATCTCGACAGCGACAACGATGGTATTAAAGATCTGTACGAGAGCGGTATACCCAACCCAGGCAGCTTTGATTCGGACAAGAACGGCGTAATCGACGTGGTAGCTGACACCGACAATGACGGTATTCAGGACAGTGTCGACGAACAGGACAACGCCTTCGGCTCAGATGATCTGGCAGCGCCGATCGATACCGATGGCGACGGTGCGCCCGATGCTAACGACCTCGACAGCGACAATGACAGCATCAACGACATCATTGAAAATGGCGATCCCGCTATTATAGACGGGAACAACAACGGAATGGTAGAAGGCACGGATGCCGATGGCGATGGTATTCTTGGCACTGCCGATACCAACGATGGAGTATTCGGCTCGGTCAATAACGTCCCGACGCCTGTAAACTCCGACAATGATCCACTACCGAACTTCCAGGATTTGGATAGCGACAACGATTCAGTCAGCGACCTTGTGGAAGGTGGTGACCCTAACGCTACCGATTCGCCAGAAGATGGAGTGGTGGATGGCCCCGACAGCGACGGGGATGGTATTCAGGATAGCGTGGATGGTGCACCCAACACGTTCGGTGATGCCAACAGCCCCGCTCCGCAGGACTCGGACCCTGTCAACAACGATGGTCCCGACTATATCGACACGGACAGTGATGGAGATGGTACGAATGATATTGTGGAAAATGGCAACGGCAACCTCGACCAGGCAAACGGTGGCGATGGCGAGATCGATGACACTACCGATGCCGACAATGATGGTATTGCCGATGTAGTGGATGAGAAGCTTAATGAATTTGGCGGATTGAGCCAGACGGCTGGTACCCCTGACCTGACGCCGTCTATATTCTCAAACGGGGCGACCTACAACGGCGGCGATCAGAAAGACGTGGTGGTCACCATCTACAACGTGGGCACTGCCCCCACCTCGGGTCCGGTCACCTTCGAGATAAACAAGATCACCCCGTCCTTCACCATAGCGGTCGATCCAAACGCCACCTCCTCCAACGTGACTGACCACACCGCCGTGGCCAATGGCGAATGGACATTCAACGAAGAGTTTGCGCGCTATCTGGTGACATTGAACGCCGGGCTTTCCATCCCCGCGGGCGGCAGCAAGGAAATCGTGATCCAGGTGAGTGCGAGCACCACCCCGAACGCGGCGGCCACCATTACGGCAAGGGTCTTCAACGGGACGGGCGGCGGCGAGACGCCGGTCAACAACAACCTTACAGTCTACCGGATAGGCATCAACAGTTCAAGCAACAATTAATTCACTCACGCAAGCAATAGTCAATTCACTCCCAATGAAAATCAACATGAGAAAGCTTTTTTTGAATTCCATGCGCCTGGCCCTATTCACGGGCGCGCTGATGTCTGCCGGACTCGGTTTCGGGCAGGATGCGATCGACCCGCAGATAGCCGCAATCCAGGTGGCCCCCAACGCCATTCCCTTCGGGAGCGCGGCCACCGCGACAGTCAATTTCTCCGTGGGGGGGCAGGGCGCCACAACGGCCCCGGCGGGTTCGGTCATAATTCAGATTTCCTTCCCGACCGCCTACCGGCCCGTACCGGAGAGCAACCCCACCGTCACCAGCAGCAACGGCCTGTTCACCTTCACCTACAACCAGGCAGAGCGCACCGTCAGGGGTGTGAGCAATGTGGCGCTGGCTCCGGGCAACGGTACGCAGATAGACATCGCTGTGGCCGGTTTTGAGGAGACCGCCAGTGCGGCTACCATTGCCAACCTCACGTACGCCCCTCAACCATCGGGCAACAGCACTGAAAATGACAACCGTTCGACCACGGCAAGTGTGATTGCCGGCCCTGCGCCGGTGCTGCTCTCGAGCTTCTCAGCCCAGAAAGAGGCCCAGACGGCTCTGCTGAGCTGGAGCACGGCCGAGGAGGTCAACAGCGAGCGCTTCGAGGTGGAGCACAGTTTGAACGGCAAGAGCTGGCGGATGATCGGCCAGGTGGCTGCCGAGGGCAACAGCAAGAACACGCAATGGTATTCATTCACGGATGTGAATCCGGCCAACGGCTCCAACCTCTACCGCCTGCGAATGGTCGACCGGGACGGAACTTTCTATTACAGCCGGATCAAAAGTCTGGAATTCGACATCAATATCGAAACTGCCCTGTACCCCAACCCGGTGGCCGAGCGGCTGTTGCTGAAGACCGACGATCTGAGCAAGATCAGCCGGGTGGAGCTCTACAATGCGATGGGGGTTGCGGTGATCCACACGGAGAGCGTCTCGGACACGGGCCTGGACGTGAAGAGCCTGCCCACGGGCCTGTACGTGGTGAAGGTGACGCGCACCAACGGCAGCACCGACACATTCAAAGTACTGAAGCAGTAGGCGCGGGATGCTTCCCTTGCCCAGGCCTTCTCATCTCATATCAAAAACAGAAACTCCCATGAACAAAGATACCACCAAGGGCGCAGCTGCCCGAAACACCAAGAAGCAGTACGTCAAGCCAGTTCTGAAAACGATCGGCTCGGTGAGTGAGCTGACCCTGAAGGGCGGCTCGCAGACCGACGCCTTCTCCAACTTCTCTTCGTAAGAAGTCAGGCTGTGAATTCTCCGAAAGCCGGCCTGCCATTGCGTGGGCTGGCTTTCTTTTTTAGGTTGAGCATAAAATAGGAATTTGTATGCATACCCCCTGTCTGATCGCGCCCCACTTTTCGGGCCTTATCCATTTCGGCGCAACAGATTCTGATACTAATCCAGGTACTTTGGAAAGTTCATCAGGACAGCGAGTCAATTTTGCTGGTGGTCATGTAGAAGTATCCACGCCGGAATCTTTCCTGATAGACTCCGACCTAATTATCGTCGCCGACACCCGTTTGCACAATGAGCGGGAGGTGCAAACCCTGCTGGCATTAGACCGCCGTGTGTCTCCCGCCGAACTACTCGCCCATGCCTATCGGCAATGGGGAGAAGGACTATCGAAATATCTGTCGGGCGAGTTTGTTTACGTGATTTGGGATCGGAAAGCAGACCAATTGGTTGTGTCACGCGATCGGTTCGGTTTCAAGACGCTTTATTACGATTATCAACCAGATTCTCATTTTGCTTTTGCCAATCGGATCAGTTACCTGCCGACCTTCAAGGCGTCGAGTGATTCTATCGACCATGTGAAAGTCAAAAATTTTCTCCTTCCGGAAACCTCGTATCGGAGTTTTGAAGACCGTACTTTTTATAGAAACGTCAAAGCTGCACTACCCGCCCATAACCTTACAATTCAGGCAGGAGAGAAGGCGCAACACTGCTATTGGAAGGTAGACCCTGCCCGTTACCGCAGCATCAGCCGGGAAGAAGAATACATCGAATTATTTCGTGACTACTTCACCGATTCGGTCAGGAAAAGTACGGCAGGGTTCGATTCGGTGGGTGCGCACCTGAGCGGCGGGATCGATTCCTCCTCGGTGGCCTGTGTTGCCCATCAGCTGGCTGGCCCCATCGCTACCTTTTATATAAATCCAGAGCTGCCCTCAACGGACGAAAGCCAGTTTGTGCGGGTAGTGCGGGAAAAAATTCAATCCCGCCATTTTGAGGGGCACCCGGCGTCTGATGTGTACGGGTCAGTGGCCCTGCTCAGCCGCTTGTTCGACCGACCGGAACATTTTCCATTACCCTCAGGATTCCACTTCGCTGCGGCCGACCAGATTCAGCTGGCGGGTTGTGATGTGGTGCTTACGGGTCACGATGGCGATTCAGTGGTGGGGCATGGCAGCGAACTCATTCAGGCCTACCGGGATGCCGAAAACTGGCCTGCCCTGAAACAGACGATCAACCAGTACGCCGAACAGCGCGATTTGAGCCATCTTGACCCCGGTTGGCTGCAGATGCCCGCCAGTGAAAAACAGAAAAGATATGCTCAACACTATCTCAACGGCGAGCTATGGAGCTTGCTGAAAAAGAAAGACCTGGGGAAATTTCTCAAAACTGCCCGAGCCCTCTCTTTTGAGTACGGATATTCGTATCAGAATTTTCTAAATTCCGGGTTTGAAAAGATGACAAGTCGGCTGAAATTTCCTACTCCCGGAAATATCCTTACTCCTGAATTTGCGGCTACATTCGAACACGGGGAAGCTTGTATGAATGCGGACAGTTTATTTGATGAACTCTCGGCTGATTACACAGATCAGTTCAGGGAGATTACGAATAAATCGTATGTAGATGCTACCGAGCAACTGCGCCACATTGGGCTTCACTACGGTCACCATTACGCCCATCCATTTTTTGATGAAAAACTGGTCGAGCTCTCCCTTGCTATCCCTGAAAGGATAAAATTCGGAGACGGGAAGGGGAGAGATACCATCCGTCGGGCTTTGAAAGATATTCTGCCACAGGAAATTCTGAACAGAGGAAACAAAACCAGTTTTAGCGAATACGGATTATTGAGTTTTCAAATTCTGCATCTTCAGACAAAATCCATTTTTAACAACGGACATTTGCTTTGGGATTTTGTGGACAAGAAGAAATTCGATAAAGTCGTTGAAATCGTATTCAACACAGCGATTCCACTTCGCCAGAAGTCGAGGTATTACTCCCTGGCCTCAAAGGCGTTATTTCTTGGTGTGTGGTTGGAAGAGATGAAAAGTCATGAAAAAAATTAGGAGCTTTTGGCCAGTGTTTGGCCTACTTGTGCTTTTGGGTTGTGAATCTCCTGAAAGCAACCTTTTGCAAGGTGCAGGTTACGACTATTTTCCGGTGGAAACCGGCAGGTACATCGAATATGAAATCAACGAAGTACGGTACAACGTTACATCTCCTGTACCCGCCAGAACTACCTACTTCCTCAGAGAAGTGTACGGACAATCTTTCCCGGGCAGTACCGGAATCGAACAGTTTCCGGTTCAGCGGTACAAGAAGCCACGTCCGGAAGCATCCTGGACGCTGGATTCGGTCTGGACTGCCTACCGGATACCCGACAGGGCAGTGAGGGTGGAAAACAACGTCGCTTTCGTGAAATTAGCCTTTCCACTTACCGACCAAAGTACCTGGAATGGTAACATGCTTAATGCCAGAGTTCCAGAGAGCTACCAGGTTCAATTTGATGCGCCGTTCCCGGCCCGGAATGATTTTCCGAAAAGCCTTTCTGTAGTGCAGCGACGTGACTCGAGCTTAGTTTCGGTCAATAAACGCATTGAAGTGTACGCACCGGGTGTAGGACTGGTATACCGGGAAGATACTTCGCTGGAATACTGTCAGGAGACCAACTGCATCGGAAGTGGAAAAATCGACACGGGTATCAGCCGAATCACGACAATCAGTAAGTACGGTAAAGAGTGATTTTGTTGTTGACTGGTACTATGCCGTTTCAACGTATCTAAGTTTATCTCAACAATCTAAGGAATTTGGTTGAATTGGATGGCCTTAAGGATGTAGGCAATTCTAGTATCCGGATTGCTTTTTCAGTTCAAACGACCTAATGTGTTGCTTAGGTTTCCTGTTATCGGTTTACATTTCTCCTTGGGTACTTTGGAGAATTATAGTACCAGTCGGCCCCTAATTCAATCGATCAACGCATATAAGGTGTAATTCCCCAACATATCAGTTATGCCTGCTTAGGCTGCATTTGCGTGAGTTTTTCATGCTCACTCTCATACACATGTTTTTGGGTAGTTTGTAAAAGGCATGACGAGCGCACTACTGATGTAAAAGTATTGATAATCAAAGATATAAATTAAAAATTTTAGGTTACCTTTATCAGTTAGTAACGTACCAATACATACATGATAAATATAGGTTACTACTTAGAGCCTGGTAAGAAGGAGAACTTGTACTGCCGTATAAGCGATGGTAAGTACAGTGTTTCCTTTTCATTGGGATACATCATTACCTTGGCAGAAGGGGTAGATGAAGTAGAAGGGATACCAGTTGAGGACCCGCATTACTCTACGTTGATGAATTTCAAGGAATATCTCAGAAAAAGATACCATGAACTCATACACCTCGAAATGTCAACTGCTAACGTATTGAAAGCATTAGAGGATGAAGCTAAACAATTGTTATCGAGACCAGTATAGACGTTGAGAGTCAGGGTATGAAAAGATTGGTATTTGATATCTGGCTCAGGAAACCTTTAAGATAGAGAGTAATGAAGCTTTCCTTTTTCAGACCAGTATGATCAGATAGACGGTACTAAAAAGTACAATGGGTTGTGAGGAGTAGACAACTAGGTGGGAGTTGGACAATCAAATTGTTAACCTGTGGTATGCGAAGATGATTGGCAGATTAGGGTCGCATTTCGGGTGCTGTAATTGAAAAAGACAGCATAAAATGCATTGAATTGAGCTCAAAAGAAAAGTACTAAACAACTCCGGTACTAATCCGATCCAACTTGCTTGGGAGGGAATCCATTTGCAGCATAATGAGCTAATACAAGTTATGCGAATATCCATCATTAATTAGGCTCCTCAATGAGAATAAATATAAAATGTATGGTCAGCTCACGCTGTAAGGTCATAGTTCAAACAGAGCTGGACAAGCTTGGACTACATTACGGCATAATAAATTTGGGCGAAGTAGATATAACCCAAGATTTGAATCATGAGCAGCGAATAGAACTAAAAGCCGCTTTACTGAGGCACGGTCTAGAACTTATGGCTAACAAGAAGGCAATCCTGATCGAGAAAATAAGGAATACCATCGTCGAGATGGTGCATCACTGCGATGATTCACCGAAAACCAATTTTTCAAATTATATAAGTCAGAAGCTTAGCCGTGACTACACTTACCTAGCAAATATGTTTTCGGAAGAAACCGGAACGACGATTGAAAAATACATCATTATCCACAAAATCGAACGAGTAAAAGAGCTGCTCTCATATGATGAACTGAGTCTGACTCAAATTTCTTACAAAATGCATTATAGCAGTGTATCTCACCTGTCCAATCAATTTAAAAAGATTACTGGCGTGACGCCGCGTGAATTCAAAAAGCTAAAACACATAAGGCAGGTTACGCTTGACCAACTATAATTCTCTTTAATTTACTGGGTTACTCCAATTTTTAGATACGCTATTGGTAGCTATACATTGCGTTATAGTAAGCGTAAATATAAGAAGCTCCTTCGCTCTGCGATTCCCTATCGTATTGGTGTCATTTGATGTGTTCGTATAGCTCCGGCCAGCCAGTTGAGCGTTTGGCCAGAAGCATCCTACACACATGTTAACTGCGTCCTTCACCGTGGCAATGTTATTACCTTTTCGCACGGCTCTGAACCTAACGACTGACTGCCTTGCAGTTGCGTCTTCGCGTCTAAGGGTTAATATCTGTAGCCTGTTCCACTACTCTATCAGGAGATGTGCATATTTTATGGGGTAAGCAACCTCGACGAAGAGTATGAATCTTCGGGTAAGTGGTGCCCTCAGCAGGAATACCACGTCAAGAATCCTAGCCATATCATAAACCTGTTTCCATTCCTCCCAACCTTCCGGAGTTACTTTACAACATAAATGATTCGGTTGGGAATTTTGAGTGCATGATGTGACCAATATGTGTGAAATATGCAACTTTCATAATTTCTTGTATAACAATAGCAATGCAAAAGGTTCTCACCTTGCTTTAGCAGAAATTTCATCAAACTAAACAAAAAAACATGAAACTATTTCGTATTGTTATTGTGCTGCTAATTCCTTTGGCTTTCAATAGTTTAAGTCGGGCACAGGCCCCCAATTTAGGAGTAGCTTCTACGTATGCTTTATTCACCGTAACCGGGGCAATTGCAAACAATGGATCTTCCGTAGTAAAAGGTAACATTGGGACAAATTCAGGCGAGTTGACAGGATTTCCGCCAGGCATGGTAATCGGAGAAACGAATATCGAAAATGCTGCCTCTCTGCAGGCTGCCGCTGATGTAATGGCTGCCTACGCTGAATTGAGTGCGTTAGATTGTGCATCAGCTACTCCAATAAGTGCAAGCATAGGGGGGCAAACCCTGATACCGGGCGTTTACTGTCAAAGCGTTCCTGCATCTGCATCTGATTTGACGGGGACACTTACCCTGGATGGACAAGGTGATCCGAACGCTGTCTTTATTATCAAATTGAACGGGGCGTTATCGACGGCCACTGGGTCCAGTATAGTATTGATAAATGGCGCCTCTTTTGAAAATGTGTATTTTCAGGTAGATGGCGCTGTTAACCTGGGAATCGGTTCCGTGTTTAAGGGAACCATTATCGCAAATGGAGCTATCAGCCTTTTAACGGGAGCTTCGCTTCAAGGCAGAGCCCTATCAACCGCCGGAAGGATTAATTTGGATGCAAATAATGTCAATACTACCCCTGACTTGACGCCTCTGATTTTCTCAAACGCTTCCACCTATGTTCAGGGCAACCAGCGTGATGTGGTGGTCAGAATATTCAACATCGGTGACGGGGCCACGACGGGACCCGTGACATTCGAAATTTCCAAAATCACGCCGGCATTCACTATCGCTATTAGCCCGAACGCAACCAGCTCGGCCGTCACGGGTCAAACCACGGTTGACAATACCGAATGGACCATTGTCGAACAGTCGGCACGGTATCTGATCACACTGAAAGATGGCCTGTCGATCCCGGACGGTGGAAACAAGGCCATCGTTATTCAGGTGACAGCCGATGGCAGCACGAAGGCACAGGCCAATGTCACAGCCCGAATATTTACCGATACAGGTGGAGAAGCACCGGATACAAACAACACGAGTATCTACCTGATCAGCATCGAATAATCTAAAACCAACCATTACCCATTAACCATTAACTACTGATACATATGAGCAATCGATTTTTAAAACTAGTGCGCCTGACGCTGTTGCTTGCCGCTTTGGGTTTTTACCAGAACAGCTTCGGACAACTCGATCCTCAGCTGACGGCCTACCAGATCGCGCCCAACCCCATACAGGCGACCAACTTCGCCCAGGCCCAGCTCACTTTCGCCATGGCCGGGCAGGCCGGGACCGTTCCGGCCGGCGGAATCGTCATCCAGGTGTCGTTCCCTACCGCCTACCTCCCCTACGACCCGGCGGGGCCGGCTGGCACCAGCCCCACCATCGCGCAAACCAACCCGCTGTTCACGTTCACCTATGATGTGGGGCTGCGGACCGTCACGGCCACCAGCAGTGTGCCCATAGTAGCGGGCGACGGCACCACCATCAGCATAACGCTTTACGGCGCTGCCGAGACCGCCGCCAACCCGCAAACCAACGCCAACTTCCAGAATCCCGCCCCGGTCGCCGGTGACGCAGTCGGGAACAATGCCATAGCCACTTCGGCCAATGTCACTGCCGCGCCCAGTCCGGTGCTGCTGTCGAGCTTCTCAGCCCAGAAGGAAGCCCAGACGGCGCTGCTGAGCTGGAGCACGGCCGAGGAAATCAACAGCGATCGCTTCGAGGTGGAGCACAGCCTGAACGGTAAGAACTGGCGGATGATCGGCAAAGTAGCTGCCGAGGGCAACAGCAAGAACACGCAATGGTATTCGTTCACGGACGTGAATCCGGCCAACGGCTCCAACCTGTATCGCCTGCGGATGGTCGACCGGGACGGAACTTTCGATTACAGCCGGATCAAAAGTCTGGAATTCGACATCAATATCGAAACTGCCCTGTACCCCAATCCAGTGGCTGAGCGGCTGTTGCTGAAGACCGACGATCTGAGCAAGATCAGCCGGGTGGAGCTCTACAATGCGATGGGGGTTGCGGTGATCCACACGGAGAGCGTCTCGGACACGGGCCTGGACGTGAAGAGCCTGCCCACGGGCCTGTACGTGGTGAAGGTGACGCGCACCAACGGCAGCACCGACACATTCAAAGTACTGAAGCAGTAGGCGCGGGATGCTTCCCTTGCCCAGGCCTTCTCATCTCATCAAAAAAACAGAAACTCCCATGAACACAGATACCACCAAGGGCGCAGCTGCCCGAAATGCCAAGAAGCAGTACGTCAAGCCAGTTCTGAAAACGATCGGCTCGGTGAGTGAGCTGACCCTGAAGGGCGGCTCGCAGACCGACGCCTTCTCCAATTTCTCTTCGTGAGAAGTCAGGCTGTGAATTCTCCGAAAGCCGGCCTGCCATTGCGTGGGCTGGCTTTCTTTTTTAGGTTGCATCCGAATTTTGCCAGAATTAGATTGCCTGATCAACGGTAAAATAAATGCTGGCACCAGCCTGCTCAGGAAGCTAAGTAAGCACGGTAAAGCGTGATTCAATTGACCAATATCCGGCCATTGTACATCTGATCGTCTACCTGAATTTTGTACAGGTACATTCCCGCTGGTTGTTTGATGAGCCAATACAACTCATTATCACCTGGATGGGCTTTGAATTCCATATCTTCCAGTAACTGCCCGGAAAGGGAATAAATTGACAGTTTGAGCGCCTGTCCATTGAAGTCCTGGGGGACGGGTACCAGAAACTTTGCGTAGTAACTTGTCGGGTTAGGGCTGACGCGGACGCCAAGTGTTTCCAAACCTTCCGTGACGCTCCACCGGATGCGGTACGGCTCACCCACCCGGTTGCCGCTTTTATCTTTTCCCTGCACCAGCAAAGTGTAGTTTCCCGTTCCACCCGAAGCCTGATAGGTTGCGCTCAGGCTATTGTCGTCTTCTAGCAGGTAGTTGATTTGCCTAGTTTCTATTTTTTTGAATTCACAACTATCGCAGGATTTCAGGTAGAGTTCGATCAGAGCAGGGTCGAGGGCGAGCGGGTTTTCGTCTTTCAGCAGTACCACAACCGTAGGGTTTGCACCGACTACGGCATCGTTTGCGGGTATTCTGCCATTCACGCTCACCTGCATGGTTGGGTTCAGTCGGTCGGGCCGGACGGACGCCGGATAGACGACTGACGCCGCGATCCGATCCCAATCCAACCCGAGCAACGCCCGGTTATTGTCTTTGCGGAGCTCATCCACTTCATTTTTTTCATCCACAAGTACCTCCAGCTCCGCAAGCGGCCCGGAATTCTGGAAAGTCAGGTAAAGCGTGTCCCGTAGCGCAGGTGCACGGATCACATGTTGTGACACCGTCGCCGGACCGTTTTCAGGCGTTTTGTTCAGGCGAATGCTCAGAGTGCGGTTGGTCTCCGCCTTACCTACATTGGTCAGCACTATGCCCACCTGAATAGAGTCCGCTTTTCCAAGCGCCAACGAGGGGTTCTTACTTTGGATAAAAAGACTTTTTGCTCCCACCGAATAGTCTGGCTTACTGATCCTGAATACGACCAAAGCCGGATCGCCAAGTAATATGAGTTGATGGATATTGGCAATATCGTACGGGTCAGGGGAGTCTACCGCAATCTCGTGACTCACTTTTTGCAGTACCTCACCGATGGGACGGCCCAGCGTCGCCTCCTGAGTAAACAAAGCCCGATAGAGCTTCTCCAGGTACTTTCCCGAGGTAGGAGCATAACTCCAGTATGAATTGGACAGAACGCCAATGGCTCCCTTGTCGGCTGCCATCAGCCAATCCGTGGCCAGCGTTTCGTAGCGGTAAAAGACGTTGCCAACCCCGCACCCATTGAAGTACATGAAGGGATACTTTCCTTTATTGCTCAACTGAGAAGCAGGAGAGGAGGCAAAGCCGATGTTCAGGTCAGGTACCGTGGGCGAAGCGTGACCCATGAACGTGATCATGCCGAGACCAGCGTTCACCTGTTCCGCAATATTCACATTCTCTACTGGTTCGTTGGTTTGCTTAACCAGTGTTTCTACCGAACCCCTTAGGAAAGCATCCTCGACCAGCGGCTCAATTCCTCCCAGAATCGTTTTGAGCCGGGTGATTTCATCGGCTGACTTCCCCCCGCTGAGGTGCAGTAGTTTCTTGGTCGAGATGTCCGCTTCGGCGGCCTCCACCTCTTTGATCTTGCTCAGATAAGAGAGTACCTCCCCATTACTGTTAGCGCTAAGCCTGCCCGTTCGGAAAGCCTCGCTGTCGGGTTGTGTGCCGCCCAGCCCCGCCGACAGCAGTACATCTGACCCGGGATATCCAAAAGTAGGGACATGGTCACGGTCTTGCCAGGTTTTCAGCACATCGGGAAAGCTTACGCCATTGCCGATCAGCAAAAGGTACTTATCCTTCTTACCGTCTTTGAGCTGGTGGTCGAGGAAATTGCGGATACCCAGCGGCCCTCTTTCTCCAAAATTAAATTGGTTGTCGAGTTCCTTCGCATCGGCCACCAGCACGTTGAAACTACCCCCTGCCGCCGACCGTCTATACTCTGCATAAGCTTGGGCGGAGCTTTCAAGTAAGCTATGGGTGATAATTATATAATTGAATCCGGTCGCGTAAGGTTTGAAAGGTACTTTCTGGATGGATTTGCTTTTCAGGAGACTTCTCGACACGAATAGTGAGCGACTGGCTGCCGTTCCGAGCACGGTCGTCTGCAATTGCGCATTCTCATACTTACTTTCCAGATACCGGGGATTTTCGGGATCGGTAACATCATAAACGCGAGAGGTCGGGCCTTCCGAATCAGTCAAAGACTCTACTGCGATACTGGAAACATTAGCCGGATTGGGAATCAGATAGAAGTATTTTCCAGTCTGACCGGCCATCGTGAAACGCTGCGGGTACGTGACCTCGTAGCGGGTCAATGAATAGAGTTCCAGCGGACTTTTGGAGTCCGATTTCATGGCCAGCACGAATTCACCCTTAGCGTTTAGTTCGCTTTCGGCCACCGTGCCCTGGATATTGCGATGGTCGAAACCAATGAATTGAAGGGTGTCGAAATTGCGGGAGCCAATAAAAAACTTGATCTGGTGGTAAGTTCCAAAGCGGCCGTTGATCAATGCCTTCAGCTTTATCGGATACGTGGCGTTGCTCACCCTATTGGAAAGCGAGATGTTGTAACTGGCCAGAGAATCCCCCTGAATTACCTTTCCTGTCCAGTTTTCCCCACGCTCGTAGTAGCTGTGCTGCAGATTTGGAACCAGTCCGTTATTATTGTTAAACGACCACTCGTCCTGGTACTCTTTCACCTGCCGTTCCAGGTGAAAAGCTTCCGGCTTTGCATTGGTGACGGAGTAGGGGACCTGCTGGATGCGTTTGCCTTTTTGGGTTGCGCTAACGGTCAGGAAATAATAGGCATCGGCATTATAAAGGCTAACGCCGGTGGGCGGACGGGCTGAATAGGGACGATAAACCAGGCTATCCTGTTCGCCTGTATTTCCGGGAGAGAAAAATTCCAGGTATCCCGTTGAACCAAGCTTTCCGTCACTTCCGCCTACCACCCGGATGGCCACTTCCCGCCCTCGATGAAAAAGTTGAATATTGTCAGACACTGCCGCCGCAGTCGGAAAACCGGCAGCCTCCAGTTCAGAAGCTGCGATTTGGTAGATTCCAGCTTTGGGGATGGCGATTTTAAAATAAGTCTGGCTGTAATCAATCCAGGAGTTCGAGTATGGCGTTTGGGCCATAGCTGCGGATAATCCTATCAGTAAAAATAAGAGTATCTTTTTTCTCATATTGTTTTGTATCCTAAGCCATGAGCAACAGGGCTGGTTTCCGGCTCAACCAGCTGATTCCTGGCGATGTTTATAACTTTACTTCATAACGGTAAGAAATTCAATAAAGGTACTCATATTGTTCAATAGGTTATTTTTTTATCGATAGTTCCGGGATCTTGCCGTTACTTGCAGACGTATGAATCAGTAAAGACAGCAACTTTCACACTTTGCCTACCGTATTTTCATCATTATCCTTGCCAATATGACTTCCCGACGCGACTTTCTCCAAAAAATAACGCTGAGCACCGGACTAGCCTCCCTGGCTCCCACTTTACTTTCTGCCACACCTGCTACAAATTCTGCCCAGCAGCCTGCGCGTAAGCTGCGCGTCGCTATTATGGGCCTGGGCAGCTATGGTACGCGCGTAGCAAAGGCCATGAAAGACTGCCAATCGGCGGAACTAGTGGGGATCGTGACGGGGAGCCCCGAAAAAATTCCTGTTTGGAAAAAAGAGTACAATATCCCCGACAAGAACGTATACAACTACGAAACCGTCGGGCAGATGAAGAATAACCCTGATATCGACGTGGTGTATGTCATTACGCCCAACTCGCTTCATGCCAAGCACGTTATGCAGGTGGCAGCGGCCGGCAAGCATGTGATATGTGAAAAACCCATGGCCGATACCGCTGCCAACGCCCGTAAAATGATTGCAGCTTGTGAAAAAGCGGGCGTGAAACTGCTGATTGGTTATCGATTACACTTTGAGCCCTATACTCGTAAGGTTATCGAAATGATCCAGGCGGGCGAAATGGGCAAATTGAATTACATCGACAACTACCAGGGCTTCAAAATCGGTGATCCTACGCAGTGGCGACTCAAAAAATCCCTGGCCGGAGGGGGTGCTCTGATGGACGTAGGCATTTACTGTCTCAATGCGGCCCGCTACCTGTCCAATGAAGAGCCGATTTGGGTCACTGCTCAGGAAACCAAAACCGACCCGGTCAAGTTTGCCGAGGTGGACGAAACCATTCAATTCCAGCTGGGCTTTCCCAGTGGCCTGGTCGCCAGTTGCGCTACCTCGTACAATATCAGGTTTGAGCGGTTGTATGCTCAGGGCGACAAAGGTTTCGCCGAATTAAGTCCTGCCTATGGCTACGGACCCATCAAAGGGCGCACCCATAAGGGGCCGCTTGATGAGCCCGTAGTAACTCACCAAACTGCACAAATGGACGGCATGGCTGACATTATTTTGAATAATAAAACAATTGATCCCCCAGTAGACGGGCAGGAGGGCCTGAAAGATATGATCGTCCTCGATGCTATCTACGAGTCAATCAGGAAGGGAAGTGCGAAGATGAAGCTTTGACTACCGGCGTAGTTTTCCCACCCGCCAGTACGTTAGCATCAGGAAAAAAGCAATGAGGCTGAGCAAATAAATGACATTGCGAAGGTCGACTAGTCCGCGACCCAGCGCCTGGTATTGCTGGTCGAGAGCAGCGGCGGAGAAGAACAGCGCCAAACTACCCGAACCCAGCAACTGCGACAAGGCGCCGAAACCGCTGTACCAGACAAACCCAAGAAAGACGCCGATAACGAAGGCGACGATCTGGTTGTCATTCAGGGAGGACGCCCACAATCCCATTGCCGTGAGTACGCCGCTCAACAGCAGCAGCCCGATGTAAGAACCGAAGACTGCCGCCGAGTCGATATTGCCAGGCGGATTGCCCAGTTGATATATACTGAAGTAGTACAGCAGTGTGGGCAGCAGCATAATGGCCACTAAGAGCCAGTTTGCCAGAAACTTCCCCACAACCAGCGACACATCGCTCAACGGTTTGGTGAGCAACAATTCAAGGGTTCCGGTCCGGCTTTCCTCGGCCAGCGACCGCATGGTGATGGCGGGTATCAGGAACACCAATACAAAGGGGGTGAGGTTGAAAAAAGTACTGAGATCCGCATACCCGTAGTTCAGAACGCTGGAATCGGGAAATACCCAGACGATCAAGCCAACTGCCAGCAGAAACGCCGCCATGACAATGTAGGCAATCAGGGAGTTGAAGAAACTACTGACTTCTTTTTGAAAGATGGGAAGCAATTTGATTTTGAATGAGTGAATGAAAAGAAGGGGCGGTTTGCTACGCACACACGGCCCCGCTGTTATTCCGGTATTCTCTGATTCAGAGTTAATTATTCGAAAACCGGCTTGTTGCGACGCATGATGGCGGATACGATGAGCGCAATGATGAACCCAACAACTAAAAATATCACGATTCCCATCAGAAACATGATACCGGGCGTCTGGAATTTTTGCGCCATCTCGATGCCGGCGTCAATCTGGGCATCACTCATGCCCCGGCTTTCCATATCCTCGCGCGCTTTATCCATGGCCCGTTCCATAACGTTGGGGTCAATGAATTGCGTGTAAAAGATTGAGAAGGTAGACGAAAGCAAACCAACGATAGTCGACATGAGGCTACCGATTCCCAACCCCTGGCCGTAGGACATGAAGCCATCGTTTTGGGTGCGGAATTCGCGCATCGCAAAAACCATTCCGGCCGCCAGAATCAGGAACGAGATAGACGACAGACCTTGGTTCTGGTTAAGTTCAGCGATGGTCAGGATGGTGGAGTAAACGATCACGGCGATGCCGATGATTACGCCAAATTTTAGCGCCACACGGGCTACAGACGGTTGCTCTTGCATGAGGAGGGGTATTTAAAAGTGTAGGGTTTGGAACAATCTGGGATAAAAGTACACCGATTTGCCAAAAGAATCAAAGGCCTTAACTAGCTTTTGGGACGAAGGGGGACTGGTTCCTGCCGGCGGAAAATAAGCGAGATAATCAGTATGGGTAGTACAGCCATTACGGTTTTCTTGGCCATTTCGTCAGTGATTAGTTGTCCAGGTTTGGTATTGACCACCGCTTTCAACATCGACTGAAACTCCGCCTCACCGATATCCTTCACCAGGTCGGCTTTTCCCTGCACCAGCAGTTGCTGCATCTCGGCTATGTATTTGGCAAACAAGTCAGGGTCGACAAATTCGACAAAAAGAAATATCAACCAGCCCACCACGAATGCCCCCACCGTATTGACGACGTAACAGATGGTCAGCCCTTCCCAGAAGTGCATGTAGCCGTGACCGATATTTCGGCGGTAGTACCAGCAGGCCGCTACCATCATTATCAGGAAAATTCCGAAATCCAGCACCTTATTGTTCCCCAGTGGCATGACGCCGATCGCGTATAATCCCAGGAAGAACAGGAAAGCCATCACACCCGTCGCCGCTCCAAAAATCATCGGAATTTTTAGCAAGGGTTTATTAAAATAATTCTGAGTAGCGCTGGGCATTTTTCGTTTGAATGGTAAAAAATTTGATCGATTGGAAGTGTGTGGGCTTTGATAATGGCGCTATACGACAAACACCAGCGGCCTGATGACCAAGCTTTATGTACCCCACAACTGAGCGTCCTCATTTACAACCCCAATTACTCTCCCCGGAAGTTTACTTCCCAAGAAAGGCGAGTTCCTGGATTTGGAAAGGGACTTGTCAAAAGTCCATTCTTCATCCGGAGAAAATATGGTGAGATTGGCAGGTTGGTTTTCAGAAATAATGACATGAGGCAACCGAAGAATACGACGCGGATTGGCGGTGATTTTTTCAACAATGTCTTCAATAGTCAATCCGCTGTGCATCAGGGCAAGAGAGAAGGCGGTTTCCAACGCGGTAATTCCAAAATCGGCCTGATCAAACTCCACGTTTTTATTTTCCTCGGCATGCGGGCTGTGATCCGATACGAAAATGTCGATCGTGCCATCGGCCAATCCTTCGCGCAGGGCAGCGATATCAGCGGGAGAACGAAAGGGGGGATTGACCTTCAGGTTTGTGTCGAAGTTCATCAAAGCAGAATCGTCGTAAGCCAGCTGGTGTGCCGCCACGTCACAGCTTACGGGCAGGCCCTGCGCCTTGGCTTCGCGGATAAGTGATACGGCACGGGCCGTAGAGACAAGCGAAACATGTAGCTGCGGCAATGCATTACGCCCGGAATTTTCGTCATTCCCCTGGTTCACCGGACCCACTTTCTCAGTGGCGTAGGCCAGCAATTTCAGGTCGCGGCTCAGCATCATTTCTTCGCCCAGGGCGGGCATTCCTTTAAGTCCCAATAGGGTGCTGGTGATTCCCTCGTTCATTTGGCCAAACAGCGTCAGTTGCCGGTCTTCGGGGCGGTTAATCAGCAGCGAGTCCAGCGGGCGCAGGTACAGCAACGCTTTGAGCAAAATGTCGGCGTTCTGGATGGGTACTTCACCATCGGTAAAGGCTACGGCTCCGGCATGGTGCAGGTCGATCATTTCGGTAAAATCGACCCCTTCGGCCTTTCGCGTGACGGCTGCTGCCACATGCACACGGACGGGTTGGCCCGGACGCGGTTGCCTCACATAGTTGAGCGTGTCTTTGGCATCTACCACGGGTTTCGAATTAGGCAACAGCATAATCTCTGTAAAACCGCCCCGCGCGGCGACGCGACGGACCGAGTCGAGATCTTCTTCGTGTTCGTACCCGGGATCGCGTGAAGCTATACGCATATCCATCCAGCCCGGCGAAACGCACCAGCCCTTGCCCTCGCGGATTTCTGCGCCGTCGGCATCCAGAGCTTCACCAATGCGGACGATTCGGCCCCCTTGCAAAAGTACATCCCTGACCTGCCCGTTCCAAGGCGAGTGTTTGTCCACAATTTTTACAGCGCGCAGGAGTGTATTCATCCGTTTAGTTTACGAATTTTCATAAAAAAAGCTCCTCTCGGAGCTTCCAAATTAATGATTCGGGCCGCTAGGCCCCCACAAATGTCTTATAATCCTCTGCCGACATGAGGCTGTCGAGTTCGCTGGCATCCGAAACTTTCATTTTAATGATCCAACCATCTCCGTAAGGGTCATTGTTGACCGCTTCCGGAGTACCGTCCAATGCCGGATTTACCTCCAGAACTTCACCAGCTACTGGGAGGAATAGATCAGAGACCGTCTTCACTGCCTCTACGGAGCCGAAGACTTCGCTTTTTGCCAGCGAATCGCCGACCGAAGTCACATCGATATAAACGATGTCACCAAGTTCATTTTGGGCATGGTCCGTAATGCCTACGGTAGCCACTCCGCCTTCAAGGCGTACCCACTCGTGGTCTTCAGTGTATCTCAGTTCTTCGGGGAAAAGCATATTTGTTATTAATAATGTAAAGTGGGAAATGAGCTGTACGCTTGATTCCAATAATCTGGTTGGTCAGCAACCAGTATAATCCATGCGCCTTATCCGGCTCAAAATTTCTACAAAGAACTGAACGCGGGGGGGAAATTCCAAATGGATTTTGTGGCCTGTGCAAATAGCGGACGCTGGGATTATTTTAACAGCGTATTCAACCTTCGTTTGCTATCTTGCCAAATCATTAACAAACCAGACTTTTCAATTATGCAACGTCGTCATTTTCTCGGAGCTTCGGTCCTTTCGGGTGTTTCTTTATTGAGCTCAAAAAATCTCTTGGCCCAACTACTGGCCGAAGATCCTTACAAAATGCGTGACCTGCGAGGGGGCGTGGGCATTTTTACCGAAAAGGGCGGCACGATCGCTTATTTTATCAATAAAGAGGGTATTGTAGTGGTGGATACGCAGTTTCCCGAGCAATCGGAACACTTGATCGGTGCGCTGCGCAAAACGAACGAGCAGCCCATTTCCTACCTGATCAACACCCACCATCATGGCGACCATTCGGGTGGCAACATTGCTTTCAAGGGTATAGCGAAAAACGTCGTGGCTCATGCCAACTCGGCCCGGAACCAGCGTGAGGTTGCCGAAAAGCAGAATAGCGTCGAGAAGCAACTGTTTCCGGACCTGACTTTCACCGATTCCTGGAAGCAGAAGGTGGGTAAGGAAAGCATCAAAATGCACTACTTTGGGGCGGGGCACACCAACGGCGACAGCATCGTGCACTTCGAAAACGCGAACGTCGCTCACCTGGGCGATTTGCTCTTTAATGGCCGCTACCCGTTTGTGGACGCCTCCGCCGGAGCCAGCGTCAAGAGCTGGATTAAAGTACTTGACAACACCCAGAAAACTTTCGATAAAAATACCCTCTTTGTCTTTGGCCACGCTTTTGACCCCGAAAAAGTGACGGGAGGGCAGGAAGAGATAAAACTATTCAAGGACTACCTGGAAAAAACGGTCGCCTATGTGGAAAAAGAAGTGAAAGCCGGAAAATCCAAGGAAGAGATTCTTAAAACCGGCAGTATTCCCGGCGTCACCTATATGCAGGGAACCGGACTGGAACGGAGCCTGGGACCCGTTTATGATGAGGTAACGGCAGGGTAAGAAAAAAGCTTAACGAAAACTTTACGTGGCAGGTCAGGTTCGCGAAGCTGCCGCTTATACTTTTGACTCCCTGAAAAAATTCACCAAGCAGACAATAGTAAGTACATGAAGCCCTTTGATTTGATTGTAGTCGGTGGCGGTATTTTGGGAACATCGCACGCCCTGATGGCTGCCCGGCTGGGGAAACGTGTGGCTTTGCTGGAGAAAGACAACCGCCTACAGGGTGCGACCGTCCGGAATTTTGGGCAGGTAGTACCGTCGGGTTTGGCAGGTCGCTGGCATGGTTACGGGCGGCGCAGCTTGGAAATTTATAAAGAAATCCAGCAGGAATTTGATCTTACGGTGCGGGCGGCGGGTTCGGTCTATGTGGCCTCCGATGACGAGGAATGGCAGATCGCGCAGGAATCGGCGGTAATCTTTGCTCAGAAAGATTATCCCAACGAATTGCTTTCAGCAGAAAATACGCTGGCGCGCTTTCCCTACCTGAAAGATGCCTACGTGCGGGGGAGTATTTTCTTTCCCGACGACATGAACGTCGAGCCCGATCGCATGGTGCAGCGACTGATCGAGTATGGCGGCCGGAAATATAATATAGACTACCGGCCGGACTCCGCCGTGCTTGCTTGCGAACCAGTGGGTGATTTGATCCAAATCAGAACCGCTCGCGGCGAAATGCTACAGGCTGAGCGGGCAGTGGTGTGCAGCGGAAGCGAGTTTAGCCTGCTTTTTCCTGAGATTTACGCCAACAGCGGCTTGGTAGTTAGTAAACTACAAATGCTGCAAACTCAGCCACTTCCTCGGGTCAAAATGCCCGCCAATGTATTGACAGGACTGACCCTGCGCCGTTACGAAGCTTTTGAGGAGTGTCTCTCATTTGCCAAACTAACCGCCCCCCCTCACTATGAGGAGCTAAAAAAATGGGGTATTCATATTCTATTCAAGCAGGCTGCCGATGGCTCCATTATCATTGGCGATTCGCATGAATATGCCCCGGCCCCCAAAGTCGGTGAACTGGGCTTTGACCTTAAGGAATTTATTAATGAACTCATGCTCAAGGAAGCCGAACGCATTGTCACGTTTCCGGTACGCGGCATCGCCCGCGCCTGGGCAGGCTACTATGCTCAGCATCCCGACGAAATATTTGAGCGCGAAGTCGCAGACCGGCTGCACATCGTGACGGGAATCGGTGGTAAGGGCATGACGTCGAGCCTGGGTTTTGCGGAGGAGAATGTAAAACAATGGTTCAACGGCTAACTTTCCAGAAGGCCGTTACGCATGGATGAAATAATAATAAACGGCTTGCCAGTGTGGATAGTGGCGGGGCAGGTTGCGCCACCGCGCGGGCGGTCCCGTGGCAGCCCGTGTGCAAAAGCCACAAAATCGTATTCATCGCTTGGCGCAAGTAGTTTGGAATTGTCATATCCAGCTCATCAGTTCGAAAACCGCTTATACATAATTAAGATCCATGCCAATAGGCAAAATTCGCTTATCCTTTCCAGATACGGACCAACTGCTAATGATTGAAGATGACTTAAACTTTGAATCAGCGAACACCTACGACGGTCGGTGTTCGCACGCCCGGTTTTATCTCGCCGCTCACGTACAGCCATTTCCCCTGCCAATGGACTACGGGCAATGTCACCCGAGAGGGGTAATTTTGTTGGTCGCCGGGGTATTCCCAACTATCTTTATCAGGATAGTAATATAGGAGGGTAGGGGTAAGCCCGGGGTGCATTTCAGGTACTTTGTACTGGGCAGTGACGGCGTCGACACCGCCCCAGAATAAGAACCGATCGTCTTGCAACGTGGGTAGGGTAGTTCCGCCCGCCGAAGCTCCCCTTGGCAGGGCAGTCAGTTTTGTCCAAGTTGCCTGCCAGGTGCCTTGCTTTTTTTGTAGATTCAGCCGGTAGCTGTCCTGTAAAATCAATCGGTACGTTTCTCCTTTGGTATTGGTATCTACCGTTTCACCACTAAACATGTAGCAAGCATCCTTGTATACTGCACTGACGGGAAATCGACGTTCGCGGCCCGGCCACGCTTGTACCTCCTGCCAGCCCGAGACTTTGGCTTCCAAATCCAGTATCAGGCATTTCTTTAGAGCCGCTCCATCCGCCGAATTGCTCCCACCGAACAGCACAATAGTACTGCCCAGAAGTGCACCACCCATGTTGGCGAGGGGATAAGGAAGACTGGGATAGCTGGATTTTAAAATTCGCTGCCCATTCCAAACTACCCCCTGGACTTGGTCGAGGTGTCCGGATTGATTGCTGCCGCCAATAATGATAACCTCGTTTTGGTAAGAAAATGATACGCCGTAGCCGCTGCGAATGGGTAGTTTGGTGGGCGCCTTCACCCAATTTTTACTCCCTTTTTCGAGAATGTAGATATCGTCATACCATACTTTCTGTCCTCCCTCCCAGGGTGGTTTTCCAGGAAAATTCGCTCCACCCATGGCCAGCAAGGCATTGTTGCTCACGCCCGCGTACATTCCAGCAAATCCATGTTTGTCAGGAAGGGCAGGGAGTTCAGTCCATTGTAAACTTGACTGGGCGCAAACAGAAAACACTACAATCCATGAGCAAAGCAGACTACTTATTACTGATTTTCTGACCTTCATTTCTAGATTCGGTGGTTTAGTGGAGAACCGTAAGCAGCAGTACCGCTCCTGGACCCGGCTCGCCATAACCGCCGGTGATGATCAATTTCTGACGCTCGGGCTCATCTTCCATGAAGCAGACATTGCTGGTCAGAGGTAGTTGGGTGTCTACGGTGAACAGTAGCTCTCCGCCTGCTGAAAGTACTTGGACGGCTTGCATGCCGTAGTGGGCCACCCAGACGTTGCCTTTGTGGTCCAGCGCCAAACCATCTGGTAGATTGCCGATCGCTGTATTGGATGCATGAATTGGCAAATCGGCGAAAACCTCCGGTTTGCCTGCCATAACTCCGGGTTCGGTCAATGCCATTTTTACAATTCGGTTTTGGTAGCTTTCGGCCACGTACAGGCATCTTTCATCTTTTCCCAAAACCAATCCGTTGGGATAGTCCAATCCTTCAGCCACGATGTATTCTTTACCATCATTTCCCAGGTAACATACCTTGCCATGGTGGCGCACCGAATCGGTGAAGTATAGGTTTTGCTCAGAATCGACCACCAAATCATTCGGAACCCTGACGGACACACCGGCGCATGAACCTTCGATTACATTCCCAACAAATT
Organism: Persicitalea jodogahamensis; assembly: GCF_014651615.1. Lineage (GTDB taxonomy): Bacteria > Bacteroidota > Bacteroidia > Cytophagales > Spirosomataceae > Persicitalea > Persicitalea jodogahamensis. Next base: position 1,254,202 of record NZ_BMXF01000002.1, read on the forward strand.
GCCCAGTACAGCTTAACCGGACGACGGAAGCATTTTGACTGTCGCAAATCCAGTGTTCACCGTTAGGCAGAACTACCTGGCCGTTGGGACAGGCGGCTTCGGCCCATGCGGAACTAATCCCCTCCTGATTCTTTTGGTAGATTTTGCCGCCCGTGAGCGTGGTAAAAAACAAATTCCCCTCGCGATCAATGGCAGGGCCTTCGGTGTAAAAGGGTAGATCAAGAAGCTTTTCAATAGAATAATTCATTCACGCGACCACTTTTTCAAAGGGAAACAGCGGCCTCCGACGATGTTTATAAGGAAAAAGCGTCATATCTGCCTGTGTTACTCCGGGTGTGTCGAGTTGCGCAATCGTAGGGCAAACCGATGAGTAGGCCGCAATCGGGGCATTGACGCCTTTGGCCACAATAAAATTGAAGTCAATGGGTGCGAGACCGAAGGCCGTCAGTTGTCGAATACTATAAGGAGGCGTCCGCTTGGTTGTTAGCATGATCGTATTGCCCAGTAGTGTTTTTACTACCGCGATAGTACCCATATCGTAATTAACGAACCCACCATGTTTAGGGGTGTCTTCCTGAAATACTCCCGCCGTAACAAATTGGAGGGTGACTTCAACCGGGTAGGTTTTATCAGTTTCACCCAGGTCGATCTTAACCGTATCACCTGTTTGGTAGTTAAGGCATTGTTTTACGCTTTCGGGATGATAAAGGCAGATGAAAACCCCATCTATATTTTTTTTCTCAAAGTACTCCAGAAGATACGTGCTATCACCAGGTGCTCCACCGCCAACGTTATCACCGATATCGAGCGCCAACACGGGTTTCGGGGCATCTAGTAAGTCGCTCAAGACAGAGTCGATTTTCACCTTTTTCCCGTCGAAATCTTGAAGGTGAACCAGCGCATATTCCCTAAGTGCATGACCTGCGTTTTCGATATTTTCGGTTTCCTGAGAGCTGTTATTTTGTGAAGCAATGATTAAAGCAGAACCCATTTCCTTTACATCTGCGTAAGGGAAACCAAGCAAAATTCCAGCTGATAGTAATTGGTATTCGGTTTGCAGCTGGTGGGCGTATTCGTAAAAACCTTTACAAGGATGGGCGTTCGTATTTTGCTGCTCTATGCTGATTGCCAACGGAAGCTGAAAAAGCTTTTGAGCAGGTTTGATATCGCCGCACAAAGTTTTCAGCATTACCTCAGCCGCTTTACATCCGGTGGCAAACTGGTCGATGTGGGGGTTCGTACGATAGGGGATCAGAAAATCGGTAGCCAGAACCATTTCCGGACTTACATTGGCGTGCGGATCCAGCGTGCCAATAATCGGGATATTGGACCCCAGCTTTTCCCGTAGCGCTCCCAGCCAATGACCATCCATATCGGGATTAGTCGGCGTGACTCCCGCCCCGTGGGGCACGACGATGCAACCCTCGACGGGCAGAACATCGTCCAGCATGGCCATCATATGGAATCGAATAGCCTCGTAGGTTTCATCCGAAATAATCCCACCGGGTGTAGCCATAGCATAGAATACCGGAACGAGGTCAACGTCCGGAGAAGCGTCGATCACCTCGATTACGCCGCTGATCTCGTGATGCGCTCCCTGGTATTCCGCCCGAATGGCATCCCTTTCCAACCAATACCCATTTTTGAAGTCGTCCAATGTAGTTGCGACGTCGATGAACGTATTGGTTTCGTGGTATATCCCCAGTAAGGCAACGCGCTTTCTCATGATCTCACTCTCTTTCACCCAAATAAACCACGGCATCTACCTCAAATTTCAGAAGATCACCCAGGCAGCCGATCAGGGTAGTTCGGGCGGGGTAGGGAGCATTGAAGTAGTCCATGTAAATGGCGTTGAATTCGGTTAGGTACTCCTGTTTGCCTACGTAATTTCTCACCTGAACAGCGTTATCCAGACTGGTTCCGGCCGCCTCGACGATCCTTTTCAGATTGTCAAAGGAACGCCGGCACTCGCCTTCAAAGGTATCGACGACAATATTTCCCTGGTCGTCGACCGAGGCTTGACCCGATACGAACAAATGTTCACCAGAAATAATACCTGGCGAAAATGGTAAGGTACTTTTTGGGACATTACTCCCGGTCACTACTTGAATCTGGCTCATAATACTCCGTATTTTTGGTACGCTTCGGTGGCTTTCATGCCGTTTTTTATGGCATCGCGGGTGATATTCTCCGCGTCTACTTTTTGCAAAGCAGCCTCAATCACCTGCTCCTCAATCTGGCTGGGAATCACCACAATACCGTCTTCGTCGGCCATAACCAGGTCGCCGGGATTAAAAACTACCCCATCTATTTCGACAGAAACATCCATTTCGATGACTTTTTGCCGGTTTTGGCTGTCGTACACGTTTTTAGCAGTGGCAAAAACGGGAAAACCCATTTCGCGCATTTTGGCGACATCCCGCACCGCTCCGTGCACGATAACTCCCACGCAGCCGCTGTTCCGAGCCGCTGTAGAAAGCAATTCCCCCCAGATACCCGAGCGGTTGGAGCCGCCCGCCGCGCAGATCAACACATCTCCCGGCTGACAGGAATCAACGGCCTGCAATTCCATTTCATAGGGATTTTCATCAACATTAAAGATATCCGCCCAAAGTGTGGTCTTACAGCGACCCAGCAATTTGTCGGTTCCAGTATAAGCAAAGAACGCGCTACGAGTAGCTTGCTGACGGTAGCCCATTTGGTCGAGGACATCAGTAAGGACGGCGACGTATAGTTTTTCTTGAAGTTTGGGTAGATCCACTCTATTCGATTAAGTCAGTGAAAGAAATTTTTAATGTACCACCTTCAGGTTGTCGGGACTTGCCCGATAGCCTTGTCGGGTTTTACCAGATACAGCAATCCGGCGCATAGTAATAAAAGTACCGAAGCGACTCTGAACATCAAACCAAGGTTGATATCTGCATCACGTAATGCCCCGCCAACGTAAAGCCCAATTCCACCCACAATGCAGGAAACCATGTTCAGCAAGCCGTAGGCCGTGGCGCGATAGCGGAAGTTCACAATCATGCACAGGATCGGCATCATGTTTGCATCCAGGAAGTAGCGGGTAAAGGCATAGAGCATGAACCCTACGATAGCCAGGTTGAGAATGGTGGTACTACTTGCTAAAAAAATTCCTGGCCCGGCCACCAACAACCCCACCACCGGGACGAGTATTCTGGCTCTTGAAAAATATTTTGTCAATCGGTCGGCGAAGAAGCCTCCCGCTAACACGCCCGCCAGCGAAGCGGCGTGAAAATAGCCCGTGGCGTACACGCCCGCCATGCTTTGCGACAGGTTAAATTGCTCCATGTAGTAAGTAGGCAGCCACCCAACTACCATCCAGCTCGTAATCCCACCCAACCCCCAAAGGGCAACGGAAAGGAGGTAGGAGCGGTTTTTGATTAAATCCTCAATCGAGCTGAGAAATCCCGGTTTATTCGGCTGGCCCGACGGCAATGTCTCTTCGCTCTCCTCTTTATTGTCACGCAAAGTACCGAGCAGGACGACGGAGTAGGCCAGGCCAATGAGGCCAAAGACGGCGAAAGCGTAATTCCAGGTTCGGTTCTCGGCCAGCCAGCCACCCAAAAAACCCAGGCTTTGTCCGATCATAATCCCACCCATGTGGATGCCAGTGGCCAGGGAGCGCGTGCGTCCCCGGTGATAATCCACGATCAGGGCCAGGGCGGCGGGAATATAACAGGCTTCGCTGATTCCCATCAAAGCCCGGGTGAGCAGCAATTCCTCGAAAGTAGTAGCCCGCCCGGTTAGCCAGGTAACTATCGACCAAACGAACAAGCTGGCTATAATGACCCGACTTCGGTTAAAGCGGTCGGCCAGGAATCCGGCCAAAGGGCTGAGTAATCCGTACACCCAAAGAAAAACAGAAGTCAGCAAACCAAACTGAGCATCGGTCATGGGAATTTCCTCAAGAATGGATACCCGCATGGTGGTGATCATAATCCGGTCCAGATAATTAAGGCAGCCCACGACGCAAAGCAGGCCTACGACCAGCCAGGCGTAGAACTGTCTGTTTCCCGAAAGTTTCAAGGCAAAATCACTCATAGCGGTCAGTGCTGGTTGAGAACTTCAATTTCCCGACTAATTTTTGTCTCTTCAATAGTTTGAGGTTCCGTTAATTGAAAGTTTTGGTGCACGTTTTCCATGTCTTTGAACCCACTGCCGGTGATCAGACAGACTACGGTTTCGTTCCTCGGCGATACTTCATTTCGCAGAAGGGCATCTTCCAAACCGGCCAAAGCTACGGCACCAGCCGGTTCGCAGAAGATTCCCTCCTGGGTTGCCAGCCTTTTTTGCCAGCTAAAAACCGATTCATCGCTCACCACATAGCCATTACCACCCAGAGCCCTGCAATTTTCGATTACCTGATTGCCGTCCAGCACGCTGGGTACCTGAAGGCCGCTGATCCGGGTAGTGGAGGCGGCCACGGCACGGGCCATACTCGCGTGGTCTCGCAGGGGAGAGGTGATGGTATCGTTTCCCCGCGGTTGAACGCAATGTACTTTGCTATTTGCCCCCGATGATATGACTCCCTTGGTCACGGCAAGCGTCAATCCGCCCCCGCCGGCGGGAGCGAAAATGTGGTCTATATTTGCAATCGTAGAGTCCTTCAATTCCAAAGCCAGCGTTTCCACGCCCCGCATGGCCGACGGACAATAGCGGTAGGCACTGACGGGTAAGGGGAGTTTATTCGCGGCGCAGTACTTCTCCAGAATACCGAATACCTTAGCCGTAACGAGCGGATCCAGGCCAAAGCCTTTTACGAGCCGAATATGCGCTCCGTAAAGCTGCATTTGCCGGATTTTGGAAGATGGGGCACCGTCCACTACGAAAATGACGCAGGTAATACCCGCCGCGGCGCAATAAGCGGACAAAGCCGCTCCCGTATTCCCACTGGACGTGGCGATGCAAAATTTTTGGCCAGCCGCCACCATTTCGCTTACCAGCACAGCCGCAAAACGATCTTTGTACGAACCGGTGGGGTTCAAATTTTCAAGTTTGAAATACAGATTCTCCAGACCCAGTGCCTTACCGATCCTTCGGGATTTCACCAGCGGTGTATTGCCCTCGCCAAGCACGACTCGGCAAGGTTCGGAAACCTGGGGCAAAAAGGAATCATATCGCCAGATGCTGTTCAAAATTCGTCGGGTCGTTGGAGTTTCTTTGAGGAATAGGAATTGAAATTTGGCTTGAAGCCACCATCAACTACCAGCGTGGTACCCGAAATGTAGGAGGCCGCTCCCGAACACAAAAAGAGGATGGCCTCTGCTACTTCCGCAGGTAACCCTCCCCGACCTAAGGGAATGTAGCCAGTTAATTCCTGAATCAAGCTGTCGCTAACGTTTTTCCCTTTTGGATCGACATAGTCATCACTAAGCTGCGTGTCGATGTAGCCCGGTGCCACACCCACCACCCGGATGCCGCTACGTCCGTAGGTAATGGCCAGCTCTCGTGTCAGCGCTTCGAGGGCGCCTTTGGCGGCTATGTACGCAGGGCCAATCCCGGAAGGTCGCCCGGCCATCACGCTGGACACATTGACAATCACGCCACCCGAACCAGCCTTCTCCATTTCGGCCGCTGCCCATTTGGCCAGGAAGGCGGGGGCGGTCAGGCAAATTTTCAGCGTCTTCTCCCAATCCTCCATGGCCATCGTTCGCAGGCTTTCGACGGTTCGCCAGGCAGCATTATTGATTAGGACATCCACACGGCCTAATTTCGCAACCGTTTCCCGCACAATATTTTGGAGGTAGTTCTGGTCTGCAAGATCGCCCGCCAAAACCAAGGATTTACTACCCTGCTGTCGCTCCAATTGGTCAGCGGTTTTTTGTAAGCCACTTTCATCGATGTCACAAAGTACCACGCGGTATCCTTCGGCGTCAAACCGCAAGGCGGTGGCAGTGCCTATGCCGCCACTGGCCCCGGTGACGATTGTCACTTTTTCATTGTCCATCGATTACTATTTTACCTGGTTTAGTGATGGGTAAAATGCCGCCTAACGCATCCCCTTTTTCTACTTTGCAATTTGCTCGTTGCAAAAAAGCCAAGCCATCCTGCTCTACCAAAACAGTTTCTCTTTGGCCAGTGAGCGGATTGACTACCATCCCCCAGCGATCCCCTTTTTTCAAAAAACTACCCAAATTATTTTCTGGTAAAAAGATCCCGTCGGACGGCGAGGGCATCATTATCTGTAAATACCCGCTGTTTCTGCGGTAGTCTTCTACCCAAAACCGGCCATCGGCAGGCAAAGTACCCACGGGGTGGTTTATCATTTTTAAACTACTCAACAGGTTCAAAAAACCTGCTTTATATTTTTCAACTACCTGGGGCTGAAACACTGAGCCGCCCCCATATTCCACGTAGATGGCTGGCACGTTGGCATCGCGGGCCACCGAGAGCGTTCGCCCGTTGGCAGTGGCGTCGGTTCCCCACACGATAGGCAGATTAAAAGCCAAAGCCATTTGTTGTTGCTTTGCTAAAATTTCTTTCACAGGATGTAGCAAGTACCCCGCCAGCGGAGCAATGTCATAGGCCAGCCCTCCGGTATGCATGTCGACATAGTAATCAGCCTGTCTAATATGCTCACTGATGCGATAAGCGGCCCTTTCTGTGGTAGTACCAACGGCATTGCCCGGACAGACACGCGCTAAATCCAGCTTATCTTCGCCGTAGCGGCTCCCCAGCCGGTAGGCACTTTCGTTGACGATCGGGACGATTGACACATCGCCGCATACCAGTATACTCGGCAATAGTTCGCCCAATTCCAGCGCAGCCAGGACGGGTTCATACTCGTCACCGTGAACGCCGGCCGAAAGAAGCACGGATGGGCCGGGTTTTCCGGATTCAATCGACCGAATGGTAAAGTCCTCGCTGGGCAAGACGCGTAATGTTTGTAACGGAAAGCTTAGGATTTTGGGACAAGTCACTGGCGCAGTACCCCAGCAAAACGTGATCACCAACGAAATGAACAGCGATATAACAGTACCAACCTTCGGGATTGCTCTCGATGTTATTGATGTGCTGCCAGGTCTTTCCCTCATCTTTGGAAATCGCCACGGTCAGCGGCGTTCTTTTGCCCTTAAGCGGGCCTTCGGCGATGTCTTTATGATTATTCCAGACCAGCAATAGGTCACCCGTCGCAGGCACGCGAACGATCGTCGCCGGGGAAAGCGGAGAGTGAATAGCGCTGGGTTCGATGGCGCTCCACGTTTCACCCCCATCCTTTGAGTAGGATAGCTGCTGCACCCCGCCGCTGGCGCGAATGTACATCATCACCCGACCGTCTTTGAGGGCAACGACACCCGGCTCCTGAGTGACGATTTCAGTGGCGTCAGGTACTTTTTGACTGGATTTCCAGGTAGTTCCATTATCATCTGAATAGTACGTGAACAAGTCAGCTTTATTCTGCCATTGACCATCCGCCGTGGTATGCAGAGCCACGGGCATCAGGATTCGACCATTTTTCAATTGAATGACCCGACTGTTATTCAGCACAAAGTACCCTTTCTTATCCACGATGCAGGGCTTGGGTTGGCTCCATGTCTTAGCCTCATCAGAAGAAACTCTCATCATAGGGATACAGTCTTTGGTGGAGTTTTTCCTGAGATAGAATAGCGCGATTTTCCCGTTTTTCATGCGCAACAGCGATACGGACATTACGTTCATGTCGCCTTCCCGTTCTACAATGACTTTATCCTCACTCGTCCACGTTTTGCCACCATCTTTTGAGTAGCGTCCTGTCAGGTAAGCAGGAGCGTGATCGCTGTTGGAGCCACCCGTATAGTGACTGTACACAAACAGAATACGCCCGTCTTTGAGTGTGACAAAATCCCCCTCACTGTTTCGGGGATTGTCCTCGCCGGGGGCTAGTTTGAGAACTGAATTCTGCTGTAGCGACTCCTGAGCATGAAGATCTTCCGACGCAAGAATTGGCAACAGAAGCAAATTCAACCAGATCAGCCGGATAGAAAAATGTAGTTTTAAAGTGCGCAAAATGAACATGGATGTCAGGATTGTTAATGATTTTCCCTTGTAGATGTGGACAGGATGGCCATGTGTTCTAAAATCTTTTCTATCTCTTCATCCTTCCAACGCTGGTTTCCCATACCCAGGGGCGGATTTGGGATGCCAATGGCGACGCCATGCCTCATTTGCATGGCCTGTTGCAAAAAGGTCCAAATATTGGGTAATACCTGATTGATCGTCTCTTGAAAGGCCAGCATGAACTGGGTGCCTAACTCGTGGTTGCCGGCGATAAATTCCTTCCGGACATGTTTGCATTCTTCGCCCCACAAATTAAAAAAACTGCCAATGGCCCCCACGGTGCCACACAGCGTGGCGTGGCAGAAAAGTTCGTCGGCACCGCTGAACAATTGCAATTTATCGCCAGCCAGAATATGGACAAGGCTGATTTCATACAGATTCTGAGTGGTCAGTTTCATGCCGACGATATTGGGCAATTGGAGGAGTTGTTCCAGGTACCCTCTGGCGTCGCCACCGAAAATACTTTGATTGCCGATATGGTAGGGATAAAATGGAATGTCGATCGACGAACTGATTGCCCGGTAGTGTGCCAATGCATTTGGCACGCCGCCATTGTAATAGATGGGGGCAACGGTGGAAATGCCGTAAACGCCTGCTGCCTGGGCGGCTTGAGCGAGCCGAATGGATTCCTGGGTGTTCAAAGCGCCTACCTGAGCGACAATGGGTAGTTTGCCCTGCGCCACTTCAACGACTTTACGGGTTATTTCCTTGCGCTGGTTCTCTGTAAACAGAACCCCCTGACCCGTTGATCCCAGGATATACAGACCATCCATTTCCTGGCTCACGCATAACTGAACGATTTTTTCCAGCTCCGAAAATGAGGGCGCACCGCTTTCGTCGACAGGGGTTAGTAGTGCCGGCCAAATACCGCCAATGTCGTTTTTTTGATTCATTATTGGGTTGATTTATTTGTAGGGGAGTTAGGGTACATTAACACCTTTGCTTAACGGTAGCCCGGATTTTGAACGAGTTTGGAATTCAAGCTCAAAGTCTGCAACGGTATTGGCCAGAGTAGTAGGTACTGATCGTTCTGCCGGCCTTTCAGGGAAGGTACTTTCTCGAACGCCTTACCAAACCGCACCAAATCCCACCACCTTTTTCCTTCGAAGGCAAATTCCAGAAGCCGTTCTTTGAGGATGGCCTCGTCGTTTTCGGCCTTGGTGCCGTTCACAAATTGGTGCTGCGCAAAGGCATTCCCGTAGGCACGGCGCCGCACCCGATTGATTTCTTCGGTTGGGTCCTGTCCCAGGGCATTCTTTATCTCGGCTTTCATTAAAATCAGGTCGGCGTACCGATAAATAATCACATCATCCAGAAACTTCCGGGCGCCACCGACCACAAATCCCTTGCCTTTCAAAACGACCGAGGTAACGTAATTTCTTACTCCATTCTGGGTAGCGTAAAGCTCCAAAAAGCTGACATTACGCCGCTGGTCGTCGGAGGTGAACTGATTGCGCAGGGTCGCAGTAGGAGCCCAGTAATTGTTACCACCGCCCGCTCCAATGATGTCGAAAGCCTGTTGACCCATGTTGGGCGTCATTTCGCTTGCCCGAATGTACATATCGTCGAAGTAGTTGTCGCCTACTTCCAAATCGGCAAAATGCGCCACCATGATCACTTCCTTATTTCCTTTGTTATTGTAGGCAAAGACGTTGGCAAAGTTATCCAGCAGAGCCACATCCGACTGCTCCGCCTCGTTGAGGGCTTTCAGGGCTTCGTTCAAATCGGCCGTGCCTCCGTTCAGGCGCTTGGCCGTCCAAAGGTACACGTCGGCCTTCAGCATATTGGCAGCGGGCATGGACCAAAAATCACGCTTAGCGCTGAACTTGTTGTTGGGAAACAGGTCATTGGCCTTTTGAATGTCGCTTTTAATGAATTGAAAAATTTCCGCCGCCGACGTTCTGGCTTTGAAGGTAGTTTCGGCGTCGTAGCCTTCCACCGGTTCCGTAATCAGAGGCAGGTCCCCCCACGTACGGGCCATCACGAAGTACATGTAGGCTCGCATGCAGTAGGCTTGCGCGAGGACCGACTGTTTGCTATCTTCATTGTTGAAGGAAATGTCCGGCACGTACTTGATCACCAGATTAGCATAGTTTACCACGCGGTACATTTGTTGCCAATTCAGGTCGGCGTCGTTCTCAGAAAGGGAGTTCTCGAAGTACTTGATGCGGAAGGAGGCATTGGCGAGGCCGTTGCCCAGCGTTTCGCTGCGGGCTTCCCCCAGTAGAATCAAATCATCACTGGCGAAGTCCCTGAACTGATTGTACATTCCCACCAGGCCGCCCTGGGCGTCCTCCTCGGTTTTCCAAAAAGAGTTGACGGAAATCACGCTCTCGGGTGTCAGATCCACAAGACTGTCACAACCCAGAAAAGTCAACGACAGCGCCAATAGTCCAATTTTCTTTAAAGATTTCATATTCTTGATTTTAGGTAATTAAAACGAAGCTTTCAGACCAACCATGAGTACCCTCGGAACCGGGTATCGGCCGCGGTCGCTGCCCCCATCTTCCGGGGCAAGGCCCGTGTATTTGGTAAAGTACTTCAAATTATTTCCGGTAAGATTTACTCTCAAATTACTGATACCCACGCGGCGGAATAGTTCCACCGGAATGTTGTAAGCGAGCGTAACCTCGCGGATCGCCAAATAGTCGCCTTTTTCGTAGTTCTGCGAGCTACCACGGCCGTTATCGATGTTTCGTGGATCCCCACGCCAGTAGTTGGCTTGCGCCGCCTGGTCTGCCCAGTAGTAGCGAGGTATGTCAGTTTGATCCCCCTGCTCGAGCCAGGAACGTAGTAAGTCGGTGGTGCCGTTTACATCGCCCACGAACTGTCCGTTCATGTTGGCCCGCACATAGTTGTAAATCGTGTGTCCCGTCATGTAGTCTGCACGGGCGTACAGGCTGAAACCCTTGTATGAAGCTGAAGATGAAATGCCGCCCGTCCACTTTGGATAGATATTACCGACTGGTACACGGTCGCGGCTGTCGATTACTCCGTTATTATCCACATCCAGCCAGTTCACATCTCCTCCAAACTTGCGCTTGTCTGAGCCGGCTACCAGTTCGTCTCTGGGGCCTGCCGCTGCTGCTTCATCGGTTGCATACACGCCGAGGTACTTATAGCCATAGAGTTGCCCCGTGGGTTGGCCTTCTTGCAGCCCGCCTTTGTAAACATAGGCATCTTGCGCGGGATCATACACCTCGTACCCACCAATTCGATTGTTGAGGTTATCGTTTTCGGGTAGTTTAAGAATTTCGTTCTGATTGTGTGAGGCGTTGAAGGACAACTCCCAATTAAAGCCTTCATTCGCCACCAAACTGGTCGCCACTTCCAGCTCCACCCCTTTATTCTCAAGACTACCCAGGTTGGTAAGGATACTGCTAAAGCCCGTTTCCTGGGGTAGGGCCAGGGTGGTGATCAGGTTTTCCGTTACCCGCTGGTAGTAGTCAAAAATGAGTCGAAGACGATTTTGTAAAAATCCGGCGTCAAACCCGAAATCGAGCGTTTTGCTCTGTTCCCAACGCAAATTCTGGTTGGCAATGACGGTATACTCTACTGCAGGCAGGCCGCTGTACCTTTCTCCTACGCTGTATTGTCCCTGGGCCTGAAAGTCCGACAGGTTGCCCAGGTTTCCGGTAACCCCGTAGCTGGCCCGTAATTTCAAGCTGCTTACGGGTAAATTATCTCGCCAAAAATCCTCGTTATGCACGTTCCAACCGGCCGACACGCCAGGGAAGAAACCCCATTTGTTCTGTTCACCCAGGTTGGAGGCCCCGTCGTAGCGGGCATTAAGCGTGAACAGGTACTTGCGGTTATAATCGTAGGTCATCCGGCCAAAAAAGCCCATAATGGCTTGGGTACTGGCTGAGCTGGATACACTCACCGGCGTGGCTGAGGCGTTCAGGGTCGGAATCAGGTCCGTCGCGGCGTCCCGGCCCACGGCACTCAGACTGCGTAACTCGCGGTTGAAGTAAGACAGACCGCCTTTAATTTGGAAGTTATGGACATCATTCAGGGACTTGGCGTAGCTCAGGGTGGCGTCGAACTGCTGTTGATTGCGCTTGGCGTAAGAGCCCGTAGCTTGACGTGTGTCGATGAGTTGGGTGGGGGTGTTGTAGTATGACAGCTGAAAGCGATTGTTCTCGTTCACCGTGTAGAAAAGGGAGGCGGATGGTTCGAAAATAAGGCCGGGGGCCACTTCCCACTGCACGCCTCCTGACAGAGTAATGTTGTTATCCTGATTATTATTCTTCTGGCGGCTGAGATGGTAGGCAGGATTTCCCAACGATTGGCTGACGCCTGGCGCCAGGCTGCCGTCTTCGTAGCGGTACTTAGCCGTGGGTGGGGTAGCGATGGAACGCTCGAACAGAAAATTTTCATCGTAAACAGAGTTATCTCCGAACCTGCTGAAATTCAGCCCACCGTACACGGATACTTTGTCGTTGACCTTGAGTCGGCCGTTTAGGTTGGTCGTGAACCGCTTATAATTAGTGTTAATCGCGATACCGTCAATCGTCGTATAGCCTACTCCGGCGTTGAACGTCGCTTTTTCAGTTCCCCCGGCAAAGCTGAGGTAGTTTTCGTGCGTAACGCCGGTTCTAAACAAGACGTCCTGCCAATCGGTATCGGCAAAGATGATAGTTTTACTGGGATCCAGCGGATCAGCAATGCTTCCCCAACCTTCGTTAAGCTTATACTCATTTTCCGGGGTAAGGTACTGCGTGGTAAAAGCCGTCCGATTGGTCAGGTCGTTGCCGATCCCCTGACCGTGCGAAGCATTGAGCCAGGAAAGTCGTTCCGGGTGTTTCTCACCGATGGCGGCCACGCTCAATCGCCCGTAATACACATAGTCGCGGGCAGATAGTACGTCGTACTTTTCCCGCAGGTTAGAAAATCCGACGGAGTAGCTATAACTAATGCGTGGTTTGCCTGCTACCCCTTTTTTAAGCGAGACGATAACTACTCCGTTGGATGCCCTAGCTCCGTAGATGGCGGTGGAAGCGGCATCTTTCAACACCTGTAACGACTCGATATCCTGCGGATTGATTCCGTCCATATTGGAGCGAAGTACTCCGTCAACCACATAGAGGGGGTTAGCTCCGTTGGGATTGTTGATCGATGCACCGCCCCGGACGATTACCCGGGGTGATGCGCCGGGCTGACCCGTTACTGTCTGCACCCGCACGCCCGAAACGGTTCCCTGCATGGCCGTGGCGGCATTGCCGAAAGTGGTATTCTCGAGTACTTTGTTATCAAGTTTGGTCACGGCAGTGGTTAGCGTGGCCCTGGATTGAGTTCCGTAACCAATCACTACCGCTTCGTTCAGGGTATTGGCTTCGGCGGTCAGGGTGATGTCAATTTGGGATTGCGAGCCTACCGCGACCTCCTGACTCTCATAACCAACAAAACTGAAAATCAGGCTTTGGCCTTCGGCTACCTGAATGGAGTATTGGCCCCGTTCGTCGGCGTTTACGCCCGATACCGTCTCTTTAACCATAACGGTTGCAAGCGGGAGGGGAGCATTGTCGTCGGACGCCCGTATGGTACCGGTAATCGTACGCTGCCCGAACACTGTCCCCGCGCTAATCGTGGACATGAGTAGTAGAAAAAGTAATTTTTGTTTGCCGAGCCTTTTCATAGGAGTAGAGGTTGAATTCATGACTTGCCTGCGGTTAATGACGCGAGCGATAATTGTTCCTAGATTCATATTTTTAATTGTAGGACAAATATACTATTCCTATTTTAATAACAAAGTATTTGTATAAAAAAAAGAATTATATTCCGTTCGATAGGCGGATTACAGCTCGAAAAGCTATATTTGCGCAAAAACTCAATATGGCATCTGCTAAATCCACCACCCTCGAACCTTTGGAAAGTCTCTCGATGACAGATCGGGTGGAAAACATCCTCAGGGATTATTTTACCGAAAACGCGTTCAAGCCCGGCGATCAACTTCCCAACGAATTCGAGATGGCGCAAAAGCTCAATGTGAGTCGGAACGTAGTACGGGAAGCGTTGAGTCGACTTCGAATGCTGGGAATGGTAGAGTCGAGGCCAAGGAGGGGCATGGTTATGGCGCAACCAGATTTGTTGGCGGGTTTAGAGAAAGTACTCAATCCGCTCTTGCTCAGTCAAGATGATCTGAAAGACGTATTTGAACTACGTTTGGTGCTTGAACTGGGGGTTTCTGAAATACTCTTCGCCCGAAAAACACCAGAAGATATGGCGGAGTTGGAAGAGATAGCGGAGAGGCAAAAGGGGCTGGCTGTCCTGACGAAGGAAGACGAAATCGAATTTCACGGCAAACTTTACGACATGACGGGTAACGAAACACTTCACCGGTTTCAGAGTATGCTTGCTCCGGTTTTTGACCATGTTTTTGCTGCCTATTACAATAAAACTTCCAAGTCGTCTAAACTAGAGCAGGTTACTCATTACGATTTATTCAAGGTGCTGAAAGAAGGCACGGCGGCCCAGTTTCGCACAGCCATGTACAACCATTTGGCCGTTTATATCGATTCCGCCAGCAGTCGTTGAAAAGCCAGTTTACAATTTCAAGAACCGCTTTATATTTCCAAACCTCAACAGATTCTTTGTTTTAGTGTCCGCTTCTTGATCTCGCAAAGCTTCGATGCGCAGCAAGCCCGTTCGACTGTCCAGTAATGGGGCGTGAGTACCAAAAGCAAACTTTTCCTGGCCAAATTGAGAGAGCATTTGGCCGAGGTCATTCATATTTCGTCCGGAAGTATCCATAATAAGGTTAGTGTTCCTGAAAATTTGCAGCTCTTCATCGCTTAATGCAGTGCTATTGGCCACATTCAGTACTAAGAACCTCGCGTCCGGCACTTCTTTGAGGATGGGAATAATATCCCTCAGCGACCACTCTTTTTCAACGTCCAGCCAGGAGCTTGTTCGTGCATCCACCATACGGAGCGACATCGCTACGGGCAGGTTGTAATCACGTGCCATTCTTACCAGTTCGATACAATTTGGATGGTCCAGCTCATAGCGGTGATGAATCGGGTGCAAACGAATGCCTTTCATTCCCAGTTTGGTGCGGCAAGTTTCAAAATCAGTCTGCCACCCACTATAAACCGGATTAATGACTGCAAAAGGAATGATTTGTTTCGCAAACCGCTTGTCAGAATTAATTTCGTCATGCAGCTCTTGGTTGGCGTGTTGGGTGTTTTTATAGAAAATGCCGTTGAGATTACTGACCACTGTCATATCCACGCCGTAGGTCTCCATTCTTTCCAGCAGTCCCCGGCATGTGTTTCCGCGCAATTGTCGGAAAGGCCAATGCCCTACGTAGCTGTTGCAATCAATTAACATGGTTACCTGATTTTTTCAGAATGGCCTGATAGTTTTCAAAAAATAACTTTTTTCTCTGCGATTCCGACAGGTCGGCGGCGATCATGCCACCCACGCTCTGATAGAAAGAATAGTCGCAGCCAAACAGCAAACGATCCTCGCCAATGTAGCGTAGAGCAAAGTCGATCATGCCACCTTCGTTATTGCTTCCTGAAACATCGACATATACATTGGGCGAGTGCTGCAGCGCCTTGCAGGCGTCCTCCCAGTCAATACCCCCACCGATGTGGGCAAACTGAAACATGGCCTCAGGGTACTTTCGGGCCGCATCCACAAAATCCTCGGGTAGCGATACATTGGGTGGCTCGCGGGCGTCCAAAACTACCCGCGACTTCCCGATGGGTGAGTGCATGAGAATGACCATTTTCAGATCAATGAATTTCTCGATCACCGGATCGAAGAGCGGGTCGTTGATCTTGACGTGATTGTACAGCTTCATACCCACCATACCCAGGTCCGTGCAACGTTTTATCTCTTGCATGCTTTCTTTTGGGTAGGTCGGGTTGAGAGTTAACATACCGATGAACCGTCCCGGAAATGCTTTTACGGCGTTGTGAACTTCATTATTGCACGCAATAAACTCTTCGGGAGAACCTAAGCTGCCTGGTTTCATAGGCTTGGAAATCATTAAAGTTCCAATGCCCAGTCGATCGGCGATATCGATAATATCCGTTGGAGTCAGTGCATTGAGGCCGACGTGCGCGTGGGCGTCGATTTTTTCGTAACGCAACACTTCTTCCATCAAATCCTCATTTTCGACAGAATTGGGATTTGACCTATTCCTATAATTCAGATTCACCAATCCCGTGCAACCGATGATTGCCGCCGAACTTGTCACAAATTTGCGTCGAGTGATCGATGATGTCATAAATTCTTATTTCTTTTATTGACCATTAAAATAATCCTGACTTTTTTGTAAGAATGTATCGACAAATGCGTCGTCGATCAGGTCGGGATAGGCCCGTAAAACGCGATCGATTGCCTCCGCTTGGCCCGCCGAAAGGCGTTCTTCGGGATTGAGGCACCAGGTACCCGCCAGAATG
>NZ_BMXF01000003.1 GCF_014651615.1 Persicitalea jodogahamensis
GAGCTGACTGCCGAATCCCAAGGCATCGCCCAGCAGGGTACCGCCCACGGTGGCGTTGCCGATAATGGACGAAAAGCCCGCCCCGAACAGACCCGTCAGGAAAAGAAAAGAGGCATAAGATCCGAAAAGCGGTTCCAAAACCCGGGACATATCCGTCGCGCTGGTAAGCTTGATCCCCTGCGGATGCAGTACCGTGGCGGCGCAAATCAGCAGAATGGCGCTCATGGTACCCAAAATCACGATTCCGGTAATACTGTCGTTGCCCCGCTGGACGGACAGGTTCACGATTTTCCGGCGTTCCTGCACTAAGTAGGATTGATAAAATGCCCCCACGATGGACACGCTGGAAGCCATGAAAGCAATGACGAGCCCCGTAGAGCCCGATGGAAGTGATGGCTTCAATCCGGACGCGATGCTGCCAAGTTGCGGCTTTACCAAAAGGAGCGTCGTGACGAAGGAAAGCAGCATGATCACGATCAGCGCAATCATCGCCTTTTCCAGCACTTTGTAAAAACTCCTGAAAAACAGCAGGCCGATACCGGCCAGCGTGAAGAGAACAATCCAGGGATTGGCCGGGCTATGCGTCATCTCGCCAATGGCGATCCCCACACCGACAGCATTGCCGGCCTGAAAGGAAATACATACCAGAAAAACGCCGATTCCCACCGCCATGGCCGCCGCCCGGCCAAACCGGTCCCTGACCGAGCTCAACAGCGATTGCTCGGTGGCCAGTCCGATTCGGGCCGCCATGGTGGTGAACACGATCATGAACAGCACGGCGATGGGGACAATCCACAGTAGTTCAAAACCGTATTCGGCCCCGAGTTTGGAAGTAATGGTGAGTTTGCTGGGGCCAAACACCAAAGCGGCCGTAATCAGCCCTGGCCCCAGCGTTTGTAGCCACCGAACGATTGTGATATTTTTTGTCAACTCATCGGGTAGTTTGGGAGGGGAAATATATCATACGAGCCTTCGGGCAGTTCATATCCTCATACTTGGGGTGCCCAATAGGTGCAATAGCCTTCAGGCGAAACGGGTCCGGCGAAAAGAAGGCATCCGCCGCATTCCGATCCTTCTTTCGGCGGAATAAAAAGCTGACAGTTACGGCATTCTTTGTCAGGAATCGGCGAAAGGTTAGTGTAGCCCAGAGATTTCCTTTTTTCAACATCCACCGCCGGAACTCCCGTCAAATCCTCGCAGGGAGTAGCCTTGAGTTTTTTATCAGTAGCCACGCTTTTCTTACTGCTCCCACAGCCCGCCAGCCAGAGTCCGGCAAGAGGAGCGACAAAAGTCATTTGCCAGCATTTCCGCAGAAAGTTCCTGCGTTCATTTTCCTGCTTCATACTCAAAAAATTGTTTGTCACCACTTTGCAAAATGCGTTTGATTTTCATTTTTCCTAAATAGTCATGACCTGCCGAACGCTTTCGATGGCCTTTTTCAAAGCCGCTGACCCACTTTTTTCAAGCTTTTGCAGCGACTTTATTGCCGACTTATCGGGTTCGCTTCTATTTGGGGACCGCTTGATTCCGTTGGTCAGTCCGTTTAGGGCCGCTATTTGCCATTCTTCTGGCATCTTGGATAAGGATTCAAGCAAAGTACCTACCTCATTCTTCCCGTTCCGCGACCCAGCGACGTATGCATAATCTTCGATTAGTTTCAGTTTACCCGGCGTGGCATTTTTAAAGAAAGTACCTTTGCCAATCAACGTTTCCAAAAGCGCGGGGGAGATACCTAATTCGGAACTGAGTACCGCCAGCCGATGCATAGGCTGCTCCGCATTTTTCTCAACGATGCGGGCCAGAATAGGAATTACCTTTTCATCGGAAAATTGACCCATACTTAACGTAGCCTGATACGCCACTTGTGGCGAAGGATCGTCAGTTAATCGAATAATCTCCGTTAGTAATTCAGGGTACTTTTCGGCTAAGACCAGTGCTTGTTCCCGCAGACCAGGTTCAGCATCTGTCAGTGCCTTTCTCACCTGCTCTGCGTTCAGCGCCTCCATACTTTCCAGGGCGTACATTGCGTGCAGCCGCGCTTTGGCGTTGGTACTCTCGTTGAATGACCGGGTCAACATCGGGACAATACTTTGGTCTTGCCTTTCAAGCAGCAGTCGCTGGGCGTTGAGCCGCCACCACTGATTGGGATGAGACAGGAGGGTGACCAATTCAGAAGATTTCTTTGCTGTAAGATCAGGCAGAACCACTTCGCGCTTCTGCCCATCCTTGGGGAAAATGCGCCAAATTCGGCCATACTGTCTTCCCTGAGCGAAGTCCATATCTTGTTTCAAATCTTCGGGAATTGAAACGGGCGTCTCTATGTGCTGGCGGTACATATCCACTAAGTATAAATACCCTTCCGGGCCAGTATAGAAATTCACGGGCCGAAACCAAGGATCAGTCGAGGCGAGGAATTCCTTGGATTTCTCATCCGATGCCCGAGAGGCGACATAGGCGGGTTGTTCATTGACAGAAGAGATGACATCTCGGTGAACGAGGTTCCCCATGACATCGCCGGTAAAGATATTTCCGTAAAATTCCTTCGGAAAACCATCCCCACCATAAAAAGTGCCGCCAGAAGCCCCCGAGAAATGAGCACGGGCATATTCTTTGCGATCCAGCCCCAGGGAATCGTATTGAGCCTGCCGACGGTCGGTGCGCTCCTGACGCCAGTAGGGTGTCTCCGACTTCTGAAACATTTCAAGACCGTGGTCTGAAATATTTACCTCTGAATTGTACGATGGCAAGTATGCATGGCGATGGGCATAGCGCCAGGCAATAGGAGCCTGCCGAATGTGCAGGGTGTTTTGGGAATAAAAACGGTGTCCCCAATCATCGATGGCCATGCCAAACTGCCCGGTTCCCGACTCAGACTCGAACTGGTCGCGGTCCAGACGGAAGCGAAAATCTCCGCCTGAAACATCGATGGCCCGAGCATCAGGCTTACGTTTGTAAGTGACGAGACCGCGCTGGCCGTGGTTGTTCGCGTAGATCCAATTGTCGGGACCAAAGTGCAGGTTTGTAATCTGAGCTTCGGAATTCTTGTCAAAAAAGCCCGTAAAAAGTACTTCCCGCTCGTCGGCCTTGCCATCGTCATTGGTATCTTTCAGGTATAGAATATCAGGGGCCGCCGTCACGATAATCCCTCCCTGCCAGGGCAGCACACTGGTGGCACTGGGCAGGTTATCGGCAAAAACGAAGGACTTGTCGACCTTGCCGTCTCCGTCCGTATCACGAACCAAGCGAATGCGCCCCTGGTAGTTTCCCGGTTTTGCGTCGTAAGGATAGTCGCCCATTTCAATAACGTAGATATTGCCCCGCGCGTCGAAAGCCATATCCACCGGCGAGAGAACGTCCGGCTCCGATAAGAACAGGTCGATGTCGAAATCGGCGTTGAGCTGGAAGGTTTTACGCGATTCGATGGGGGAAAGTGCGGCGGCGTAGCGCTGGGCGTACCCCGTAAAGACCAGCAGGCAGAAGATGCCAGTCAATGATAGTTTTTTTATCGAGAAAATCGGTAGGTTCATTTTGAATGACAATAAGTTAGGAAAACAAATCCAGTTGCAAATACCCTGGACACCTACTCAGATTTAACAGGACGTTCCCCGTAAATGTTGTCAAAAACGGTCGTTTTCTCTTCGGCCAGTACCGCAGATTTGGCATCGGGGTGTTTCGTGATCCAGTTGTTGCGGACAACGCATTTTTCTTCCGGTACTCCCCGAATACCGACCGCTTTTTCGGTACTTCGGAAGGTGTTGTTGTAAATCTCGATAGACGTCCCGGCGATGGTCGTGCCATCCTTGCGATCCCGGCCACCGTGCATGTCAAAACAGTGGCTGAGCGAAGTACCCAATTCAACATTGTGCCGGGCTACGTACCCGCATCCGGGACTACCCGTTCCCGCCAGTGAATGACGATTACTGTCAAACAGGTTAAATTCAAACAGGGCAGAAGCCACAGCCAGCGAAATGCCGTAGCCCAGACCTTTGTATTGACAATGGTGGATATGGTTATGGTGGATATTGTGGTCCTCACCTTTAAAAAGAGCAATGGCTCTTACGAAGGCGGATATCTCGCAATTATCCACTTCCAGCCGGGGAAACTCGGTATGGATGCCCATGGAGGTGGGGAATCGGTAGTAATATTCTCTGCCCAATCCCCCTTTACCGAAAGAGCGCGTGTGGTGATCCTCATATCGCTTCGGGTTGGGCCCCTGAATGCGCAACCCGGTGATTCGCACATCCGGTCCGGCGATTTTAAAGATAAAGGGTGTTTTGAGGGCATCGCTGGTCAGAAGCGCACCTTTTGAGCCATTGTGGCCCCGCTCCCCCGCAATGACGACGCCTTCGGGTACCATCATTTCTAGCTCCTCGATGTAAATCCGCGTGGTCAGGTCGATTTCGGTTTCACCGGGGATGAAAATTACTTGCCCGGACTGCACTCCTGCCAAAGCATTGATCAGCTCGTCCAGATTCCTCACTACGAAGTCTCCATCCGATATTCGCTTTGCATAACCCGTCCCCCCCCCGATGGGACCACGTTGGTCGGGTTTTGCACCGTAGATTTTGCCGCCCAGTTCCAACCAGGTTGGCTCGTCATTAGCAGTCGCAGGGTAGAAATTAAAGTCAGCCGCTGCCGCCACAGTATCGGGGGCAGCGGCTAATCCTAATAAACCGGACATGCTACTAACAAAGGCTCTTCTGTTTACATCCATGGGACTTAATTTATTTGCACTAAGTTTTTCGCTCAATCCCAACCGGGGTTTTGCTTTATGGCCTGATTTACCGTTATCTCGGAGGTGGGAATGGGAGAAAGAAGATCTTTCTGGCTGACATTTGTAAAGTATTTGACCGCCGGGCTCTCGGGAATATCACGCTGGGCAGCCTTGCCCACTTCCTCCATGGTTTTCAGGAAAATACCCCAGCGAACCAGGTCGGCTTTCCGCTGGCCTTCCTGACTAAGCTCGCGCAAACGCTCATTCTGAATTACAGCTAACATGCTCTCCTTAGTGGCAGTTTGGGCGGATTTGAGGTCAGCGTCAGAAGGATTGTTTATCTGGCTGGTCGCCGTTGCTCCAGTTCCTCCACCACCAGATAGAACCACCTGGGGTGCGGAGGTATAGACTCCTTCGGCAAAGTAGGAAATTCCCTCCGGATCACGAATCAAATTGATGCCCGTTACCTGGCCCGCTGAATTGATGGTGGCCGTGGCTTTAGCGCCGCTGCCTCCGCCCCCTGAGAAGGCCACGGTGGGTGCGGTGGAGTAGCCGCTGCCCCCATTGATTACCTCAACCTTATTAACACCCTTCGACCAGGCCCGCCGCCTGACGCGATTAACGATTTCGACAACTTCGGCGGTTGGACCGTTGATCGCGTTCTCGGCTTCGGCGTACATCAGCAGCACGTCAGAGTAGCGGAGAATCGGGAAATTGATGGGCGTCCGGAGACCTTTTGGCAAGAGGGTTTCATATTCCCGACGCCATTTCGCGGGAAGCAGCTTGTACTTGTCCTCCTGCGTAGTCGGAAGGCCCGTGAAGGTCTTTTCCCCGTTTATCTGGCTGTTGTTGTAGGTGAAATGCGCGATGTTAAACCATTTTCGCAAATCGCCCGGCTCGTAGACATCGTAAAATTTAGCCGTGATGGACATGTAGGCATCGGCCCGGCCCGTAGCAGAACTTGCTACCGAGCGTGGGCCATTGATATACCCCAAACCAGTTGCTTCACTGTACTGATCCAGCAGGTTGCCCCAGAACTCAACCTCCCAAATGTTCTCCTTGATATCGTATTTATCACCCGCCAGGTTTTTGAAAATCTGGGAATAGCTGGGATTGAGGGCGTGGCCTCCTTCGTCAATGACTTTCTTGGCCCACTTTTTTGCTTCCGCATACCGACTCTGATCTTTGAGCGGTTCGCCGGCCATCGTGAGATTTACACGCGCCAATAATCCGCGCACCGCCGATTTGCTGATGGCCCCCCCAAAACCAATTGCATTAATGTCCGGTACCAATGGCTCGGCCTGCGTCATATCCGCCACGATCTGGTCGTAAACTTCTTTAACCGAAGAGTTAGGAATATCCACATCCTCCACCGAAAGGGTCGGCTCCGTACGCATCGGCACACCACCGTAGTATCGCACCAGCATGAAGTAGTAAAAGCCCCGCAGGAATAAACTTTCTCCCCGAATCACATCCCTCTTCTTTTGATCGATTTCGGGATTGTTGTCCACGTTGGCGATCACAACGTTCGCGCGGTTGATTCCGCTGTAAAGGGTGGACCAAAACGAATCGTTGTACCGATCGGCTGGAGAATAAAAATAATTCCAGGGGCCGGTCGTCAGCGTAAAGCGATTCATATAGGCCATATCAGCATCCCAGGCGTAAAGATAATGGGCCTGGTGGCCGTACAGGGGATTTTCACCGAGAGCGCTGTACACCCCAGCGCGGGCAAATTCGAGCTGCTGCTCGGTACGGTAATAATTTGAAGGACTTAAAAAATCAGTGGGCTCAGTTACCAGGAACTCTTCGCAGGCGCTGAGAGACAACAGGAAACCTAGAGCCAGTATATTGCGTATCGTTTTCATATATGTTCAGTTTAAAGGTTCATTTAGAAGGATGCCTTGATGCCAAAAGTAACCGTCCGGGCCTGGGGGTAGCCTGAAAAATCGAAGCCAGGAGACAGAACGGGGTTGAGGATAGAAACCTCGGGATCCAGGCCGGAGTATTTGGTCCAGGTGAGCAGGTTCTGACTGGCGACGCTCAATGTCAGGCTATTTAGCGCCAGGCGCTGGATGATACTTGCCGGAAGCGAGTAATCAAGTGACAGGGTTTTCAGCCGCAAATAAGAGCCGTCCTCCACATTTTTAGAGGAGTAAAAACCGATGGGTCCCTGACCGCGCGTGCGGTAGTTTTCGTTGGTCGGATTCTCCGGCGTCCAGCGGTTAACGTAGCTGGCGTATTGATTCACATTGGCTCTTGCATTACTATTACCTTCTAATGCGAGTCGGTTTGCATTAAAAATGTCGTTGCCGTAAGACCATTGGAAGAAAACATTCAGGTTGAATCCTTTATAACCGAAGTTGTTGGCGAAGCCACCGGTATGGATGGGTTGTCCCCGGCCGATAACAGCCAAATCGTCATTATTAATAACGCCATCGCCGTTAATATCGCGGTACTTGATGTCACCGGGTTGTATGGTATTCCGTACCGCTCCGTTGGTCGGGACGCTCTCCTTTAAGACATATTTCCCGTCCGACGGGTTGTCGAAGTCCTCGAACTGGTAATTACCCTCCCAGATAAAACCGTACATCATTCCGGCGGGTTTGCCGACTTCTGACACGTAAAGGGGTTTGTTGAATTGGGATTCGTAGCGACCATTGGCGGTGAGCCTTTCCTGACCCCGCGTCAAAGCCAGTATTTTATTGCGGTTAAAGCTGATGTTGAAACTGCTGTTCCACTGAAAATCTTTCTTTGCAAAATTGACTGTGTTCAAGGTCAGTTCCAGTCCTTCGTTCTGCAATTTGCCAATGTTCTTTACTGCCGAACTAAATCCACTGGTCGGGGGAAGATCCGCTCGCAGCAAAAGGTCCTGCGTTATTTTGCGATAAAGATCGATTTCCAACCCGACCCGGTTTTCTAACAATCCCAACTCATACCCGATGTCGTAGGAAATGACCTTTTCCCACCGCAGGGCGGAGTTGCCCACCGCTGTGATGTACACGCCACCCGTAGGGGTCTGGTTGTTGAAGGAGTAGCCATTCAGCGATTGGGTCAAGCGGGGCCGATTCTCAAAATCGCCGATGCGGTTGTTTCCGGTGCTCCCGTAACTTCCCCTTATTTTGGCATTGGACACAAAGGGAAGCGCGTCGGTAAAAAATGATTCCTGTCCCATATTCCATCCCAATGCGATACCGGGAAAGTACCCCCAGGGATCGGCAAATTTGGAAGAGCCATCGGCCCGGAAAGTGAAAGTCGCCAGGTATCTGGACTTAAAGCTGTAGTCCAGCCGGGCGGCGTAGGAAGCCATGGTGTTTCGACTCGATACTGATCCCGGATTTTCTACTATTCCTTCGTCTATTCCGTCGATCCCCAGGTTCTCGTTGGGGAGGAGCCGCCCCGTGTATCCACTGGAATAGTAATCGATCCCGTTGACGGCAAACAGCGCGAGTGCGTCGAAGGAATGGTCGCTTACCCGCACTTTATAATTCAGCGTGTTCTCGTTGGAGTAGCTACGCTGCACGTTATTTCCAATCGAGCCATTGATTCCGTCGGTGTTGTTCGGGTTAAAGGGACTTCCCTGGGAAGTTTTTGAGTTGTAAAAGCGTTCGGTCTGGACGTTGTTATGTCGTATCCCGGCAGTGGTTTTGAAAGTAAGCCCTTCGGCGAGGCGGTAGCTGAGATAAGCGTTGGCATCCAACACATTCGTGTTATTGTATTGGTACTGGTTTTCCAGGTCGATCACCGGGTTGATCCTGAAATCAGAATTTCCGACGGCATCGGCATCCACTAATTCATTTTCCAGGCTCACCGAGGGATCAGGCGCTACCGGGCGGTATACCCAGGTGCGAAACATGACGTAACTCGACGGACTGGAACTGCCCGCCCCGGAGCTAAGGTTTTGTCCAAAAGAAGACAATCCGCTGTAGTTGGCCGTCAGCCCGACCTGCGCCCTTTCGCCGATATTCTGATCCAGGGTGAGTCGGCCCGAGTATCGTTTCAAACCCGTGTTAATAACGACCCCCTTTTGGTCGAACAGGGAACCGGATAGGGAATAGCGGGTCTGGTCGGTGCCACCACGCAGCGAAACGTTGTAAATCTGAACGGCTCCAGTACGGAATACTTTGTCCTGCCAGTTGATCCCCTCCACATTTCGGTAATCTTCCAACGTTTTGCCGTCGGTAAAGTACGCCGCAGTGCTTTCCAATGTAGGGTTGAGCTCCTGCTGATACTTAACGAATTCGTAAGGACTCATTAAGGGAATCTGCTGGGGAGTGGACTGAAAGCCCAACGAAGTGGATAACGAAACGACTGGTTTGCTTACTCTGCCTCGTTTAGTTTCTATCAGAACTACCCCATTGGCGGCCCGTGAGCCGTAAATTGCCGTAGAAGAGGCATCTTTTAAAATACTGATGGATTTGATGTCCTCCTGGTTCAGCGTGCTGGGGTTGAGATCCTCAATGGGGAACCCATCCACGACAAAAAGTGGGGAAGTACTCTGGGTGAGTGATCCCGCCCCGCGAATAAGAATATTAAAGCCACCACCCGGTTGGCCATCATTGGACGAAACCTGCACGCCAGCCACACGTCCGGCCAGGGCGTCGGCAAAAGAGGGGACCGGGGCTTTAACAATCGCTCCAACATCCACCGTGCCCACCGAACCCGTTAGGTCACTCTTGCGCGCTGTACCGTACCCAACTACCACCACCTCATCGAGGGCTTTGGCATCAATGGAAAGGACTACGCTCAAGGTGGTTTGATTACCGACGGTTACCTCTTTGGTCAGGTAACCCACGAAGGAAAAGACCAGGACTGCGGTGGCATTCGGAACATCTAGGTTAAAATTGCCGCCTGCATCGGTGACGGTTCCCCTTTGAGTTCCCTTCACCAGAACGCTCACTCCGGGTAGCGTCCCGCCATTTTCATCAGTAACCTTACCGCTTACGGTAGCCAACAGTTTGGATGCATAACTCCCTCCGGCATTCGCACCCTTTGATGGTGCGGCGGCGAGCCAGGAAGACATCAGTAGAACAAAGCAGAACGCGGACAGAGCCCTACTCATTTTCGGAATACACCGGTCAGAAATGTAATTTCTGCGGCAATCGGGTACAAGCTTTCTCATAGTCGGTTGTTTTTAGTTTAGAAAAATAGTCTTCACAAAAATTTTAATTTAATGACTGGAATAATTGACTTCGAGTCGAAAATTTCCCTGCGCTTTCGGGGTCCAAAAAGAGGGTGGCCGATGGGTGCCTGCGCATGATAGTAGCGGGAAACTCCTTTGAAACAGGTTCACTCAATGTGTGGCTAACGGCCACTGTCTTAGTGCTTCCCGGAACTACACAAAACAAATGGCGGGCGCGGGTCAGCGCAGGAATGGTGAGCGTCAGGGCGCTGACAGGTACTTGGTCCAGACTAGGGAAACAGCCGTCATGTACCTGTTGCTCCCGACTTCTGAGGTCCAGTTTAACTTCCTTCACAAGATCGGGGTCGTCGAAATCAGCTGCGTGCGGGTCGTTGAACGCGATGTGGCAATTCTCGCCAATTCCCATGCACACAATGTCCGTTGGGTATTTAGCCAGTAACTCGGCGTAGCGGCGACATTCTGCGCCCGGGTCCGGAGCATTACCATCCAGATAAAATACTTCGTTGATGGGTACTTTGCTGAAAAGTTTTTCCCGCAGGTATTCCCCAAAACTTTGGGGCGCGTCCGAGGGCAAGCCGATGTACTCGTCCATGTGGAAAGCCCTGACTTTATTCCATTCCAGATTAACGTTCGCGGCCATTGCGGCCAGAAACTCATTCTGAGAAGGGGCTGAGGCAAAAATGATATTCACTTTTTCCTGGGTCAACAGCAGTTCCCGGATCTTTTGCGTGACCGACAAGGCGGCAAGGGCTCCCATCTCTGGCCGATTTTCCAGGACTTCTACCTGAAGGTTTTCTACCTCGAAACTACGGGCGGAGTACATTTTAAAGGTCATGATATTACGTTATTTGTTTAAGGTTTATCAAATAGCCCACTTGCGCACCTTGTGCCCTTTCACGGCGTAAAAGACCAGATACAGATAGCAGGGAAATAATACCCAGTAGGCCGAGCGCAAGTCGAATTCGTCCGCGAAATGACCATAAAAGAGTGGCAGGATGGCGTTGCCACAAAGGCCCATGATGAGAATGGAAGCTCCCAACTTCGTGAATCTGCCTAATCCGTCTAGCGCCAGCGGCCAGATGCCAGCCCAAATCAGCGAGTTGGCCAGGCCCAGCAGCACGACGAACCAGATGGAAACGTCCGCCGAGTGACCCATGAAATTTGTGGTGCCGCTGGCAAACAGGATCAGCAGCGTGAAAATGGTACCCAACCCTGTGCAAATGCGCAGCGCGGTAACCTGGCTCATAAATCGGGGAATCGCAACGATGCCAATGACATAGCCGCAAATGGTAAGAAAAAGCGTATAGGAGGGAAACACCTTCGCTTCCAGCAGTCCAATTCCCATCGAACCCGCGTAACTGATGATGGTATCAATGGCGATGACTTGAGTTCCTACGTGTAGAAAAATGGCCAATGCGCCGAGAATCAGGTGAGGAAATTGGAAGATACTGGTCTTTCCAGCGTTCGCGGTAGCCACCTCAGGCGTTTCCTGCTCGGTGTTTATTTCGGGCAATGGGGAGCGGTAGACCAGGTAGCCCAGCACGAAGAGGAAAGTGCCCAGGACGGAGTAAGGGACGATTACCCGTCGGACCAGTTCATCCAGCGCCGTGGCACGGGCGGCCTCGCTCATGGTTTCAAGTTCGGCAAACATGGCCGTGTCGGTCGGGCGCAGGATGACCGCCGCAAAAATCAAGGGTGATAAAATCCCTGCTGCCTTATTACAGATACCCATCATGCTAATCCTCTGGGCAGCCCGATCCTTCGGACCTAACAAAGTGATATAGGGATTCGCAGCGGTTTGCAAAATGGCGAGACCAATGCCGATCGTGAACAGACCCAGCAGAAAAATCTCGTAGGTACGGGTTTGTGCGGCCGGAACGAATATAAACGCTCCGAGGGACATGGCCCAGAAGCCAAACATCATGCCTTTTTTGAAACCTACTGCTTTCAACATGTAAGAGGCCGGAACCGACATGATGAAATAGGCAATGTAAAAGGCAAAAGCTACGAGATAGGCCTGGAAACTGGTCAGTTCGCACGCAATCTTGAAGTAGGGAATCAGGATCGAATTGACCCAGGATATGAAACCGAAGATGAAAAACATCACCCCGACCAGCAGAAGCGATAGTCTGGTTTCGCTTTTGTCGAGGGGCTTTTTTTCGGTTATTGTAGTCGTTGACATAGGCAGGGTTTTGAAATAATAGTGTTTTAGGGCGGTTTTAAAAGACGCTCGGAATTTTGACCAGATCCTGAATTTCATTGCCTCCGTGTTCGAACCGGGCCAGCGTGTACACACTGCCGTCGTTGCCTACGGTGACCGAATTCACATAGGTAGGCCGACTACCATCGTCGTAGAAAATGGGCCCGTGGTCGCGGTATTTTTTTGTGGGAATATGGTAGGTAATCAGATGCAGGTTTTCCAAACCTTTGGCGGCTCCCTTGGCAATTTCATCCGCACCTTTCACCCGCTTGCCGTTTTCATAGATTGGTCCACCCGTGAGGTAGTAAATCGTGTCGCCGTCAGGGCCGGGCTGAAAACCAAGATAGCCATAGCTGAACTGATCGAACATGCCACTTTTCCGCGAAGGTTCGGAAGTGATCCTGTCAACGATTTCTATTTGATTGGATTTCGGGTCGAATTTGAAAAGGTACCCTGAGTTCCCGTGAACCCCGTAAGCTACCTCCTCAGGAGCATACCAGAATATTTTACGCCAGTTATAGCCCATATTACCGGGGCGGGTGGGGTCGTATTTTCCGAAATAATCCAGCCGCAAATCCAGATCGTTGACCTTTCTCAGCCGCTCTGCACCCGGCTTGTAGATGAGGATGTCGCCCTCCGCCGTTGATATGTACACGCTGCCGTCACGGGGATCGACCAGCATGGAACGGCAAATAACGCGGTAATCTTCCCCCACCACTCCCGCCTCTCCCCGTCCGCAGGTGAGACCCAAATCTTTCAGCTCCCCAGTTGAAAGGTTGTAGTCAAGAAATTTGCCCAAAGGCCAGGTCAACGCATAAAGATGCGCCCGGTCCCGATCGATGGTAAGGGTAAGAATGCCCTCCCCGTCCGGTGCGATGGCTAAGTCTTCGAATTCTCCCGATGCCAAATCGTAAGACAAAAAATGGCCACCGGGATATAGTCCGAACCCCTCGGGTGCTTTTTCGGGAAGCCGCTCCATCCCGTCGATCATCTCGTAATAGCCGACGTGGGTGGCGAAATAGAGCTTGCCATCATGTTCGTAAAAGCGAACGTGGCTTTTCCCCTGCGCGATCGTTTTCTGTTCTTTCTCACCGCAAATTTCCGTCAGGTCGCCCAGGAATTCCGTTTGGTCTGCTAGCGGGTCGTATCTATATATACGACCACCCTGATCGTGGGATTCCGAGCACAACACATAGTACACTTTCCCATCGCTGGCGGCGGTAATGGCATTGTAGGTGTCATGGGCCAGTTCGAAACCAGAGTAATAAGGCTTTGCTACCAAGTGATGGCCGAGCGGCATGATTTCTGTGGCGGAGTCGTAGCTGGGGGACGTGGTCATGATTAGGGGTAGATGATTTATATTGTAAAGTACTTTTAATGAGCCTGTTAAATTTTCAAAAGAGAAATCCGCAACTCAAAGGCGAAACAGCTTTTTGGCGTTTTCATAGAGCAGCTTTCGCTCGATGGCTTTGTCCGGGGCAAGTTTCCGGATGGCCGCGATAGTTTGGGCACCCTGGCAGTTGGGACCGTGGCCATCCGAATCCAGGCAATCGCTGCCATAAAGCAGCTTGTTTTGATGCCGTTCCAGAAATCCCCGGGCGTGATCCTCGTCCCGTAACAAGGCGCTCAACCCCGAACCCGCCGACATATCGCCGTACATGTTGGGGTAGTTGGACAGCAACTGGTCGGTCAGTCCTCCGGCGGTCACCTTGGTTTTGGGATAAAGAATATTCTGGTCAGTGTGATTCTTGTCAATGTTGGCCCACCAGGTTTGAGCATGACCGATAAAATTAACATCGGGGTACTTTTCCAGCATGGTGTGAAAGCGATAGAAGTCGTAGTTGAACATCGCGTATTGCCAGTGCATCAGCACAGGGACGCGGTACTTGCGAGCCAATTCATAAATAGCCTGCATCGCCGGATCGTCACATTCCAGGCCGAATTTCGACTCCCCTATGATCGGTGCACCAAGTTTGAGGTACTTTTCAATTTCGGCGGTGGCGTTCGGCAGGTCGGGTACTTCGTTGGCTCCGAATTTGAATGACTTCGGATATTTTTTGGCTAAATCGAAACAGGCCTCGTTGCCGCTGCATTTGGCCTGCAAGCCATTGGTAGTACCTTGGTGAGTCGAGAATCCAAAGGCTGGTGTGCCGGCGGGCAACAGGATGGTAGTCGTTGCTCCCAGGGCCTTTTGGTGGGCGATTAATTGCGCATCCGTCCGGCCCATGTAGTCGGTATGCTGGTGGATATCAATGATGGGTTCTTCAGCCACTAATCCATCGGCGTGGTTAAGCGCCAGCGCACTCCCAGCCAGCAGCATACTCGTACTGGTCAAAAAGCCCCGTCGGGTAAGTGTAGAATTATCCTTTTTTTGAGTCATTATCGCTTAGCACATTTAATTTTTTTTCACAAGTCCGGCTCGTTCGGCTACCTTCTGTACGCTGGAAAGAATATTCGTTTCGATTGACGAATGCCAGGGCGCTGGTTGCCCGTACACCATTTGGGAAGTTTCCCCTTCGTAGCCACCTTCCCGCAGGACTGTGGCCGAGGGAATATATCCCATCACAAAATTGGAGTAACCAAAGACGAATGTTTGCTCGCCGAACATCTGCTTGATTTTGATTGCGTACTCGATGAGCAGCTCTCCGCCCAGCGCCACGATGGGTTGGTCGCCAAGCCGCAATACCTGGATGGGGTAGGGGGAAGATTTCGCGAACGGTTCGCCTTTTTCTTTTTTCGCGAGCATCCGTTTGGCCCAGCGCTGGTAGTAAGGCACGGACGAATTCGCCATTTCATTCAGTTTTTCGTCGGTAGGCGCATCTGCCAAAGTAAGGTCGATTTCCTTATAGACCGCAGTGAGTTTGGGTTCTAGTGGCATCAATTCCTCTTCCACCACTCGCTTTACTGCGGCGGATAATTCCAGACCGTACTGTCGGGCCAGTGGGATAGTTCGGCGCGGTAAAGGATTTTGATCTGCTCCAGCACCTTGGAAAAACAGAGCGGTAGCGTTGGGATAGGTTTTTTCCAGTTCCTCCTGGGCAAAGCTCACATAGTCGCCCGACCAGTCATTGCCGGTAAGTACCGTAGGGTGGCAGGCGTAGCCAAAAGCGATCGCTTTTATATTTTGCTTGCTGTCCACTACCCTGATCACTGGAACAGCGTAATCATTGGGTCCTTTCAGTTCGGTCAATTGGGTTAACAGGTTGGCGTCATTGTTGCGGCGGTTGACCTGAAATCGCGTAACGCCGTTGGCGGACGACAAACTGGCCGTGTCAAGGTTGCCAATAGCCTGCCCCACAAGTGCTACAAGCTGGGTTTCGAGCCAACGAGAGTAGCGGGTGATTTTGGCTCGCTGGGTATCGTCGAGCGGATAAATATCAGTCAGCGCGTCCTCCAGCACTGGTCCAGAATGGGTGTGGGAGGAATTAAGCAGTACCTGCGCTTTTGTCAAGCCAAATTTTTTCTGCAATGATTCCTTGATATGATCCGAAATTGTCTTCGGAAGCCCGAGCAAGTCGGTCGAAATCAGTACGGCCCGCTGGCCTTGCGCATCTTCCAGAACGAGCGCCTTCGCCCACAACTCGTTCAATACCCCGTCCGAAGGTCGGTCGCGCGCGGCAAAACCCGCCATCCACATGGATTCCCGGGGCGTAATGATCGTGCGCGCCACGCCCGCCTTCCAGGTAGGTGGATACGACTGCCCGAAGCATAGGGGCGAGTGACTCATCAGCCATAGCAAGAGCCCTATTCCCAGTAATGGAAACTTACCCTCTAATCTCATTCGCTTTTGGCTTTAACTTGCTCCGCGTTACCATGCACTTTTTTGATCGCTGAGGCAATGGCATCCATGTCCGAGCGGCTGCCGAGCAGAAGGTTTTGGGTAAACCATACAGCCTCACTGCACAGTTTCTCATTTTCGGGACAGTAGTTCCGCTCGTTGTAATTTTTAATATCAAGCATCTTGGCGGGATACACCTTTCGATAGCCCGGCGACTGGAAGGTTTCAGCGAGAAATGGCTGGGTATTAAGCACGGTGTAGCCACTGGAACAGGGAATGCCCTCCATGCGCAAAGCTTTTAGAAACCCTTCACGGGAAAGACCTTTGAAACCTTCGGGGTCGTAGCGGAAGGGAAACAGGTGATAGGCCGCCCGGTTGACTTTTTCGTAAAGACGGTAGGGCATGATCCCGGGAATTTTTTCAACCTGGGACTTCAGGTAGGCGGCATTTTCGTTACGGGTGGTGGTTTGGGCGTCGAGCCGCTTCAGTTGGGCCAAGCCGATGGCTGCCTGGTACTCGCTGAACCGTAGTTTTGTCCCCTGCATGATGCTGCCAACACCCACCGCGCCCACCGCGGTGCCGTAAGGGTTGCCCAAATTGTGAAAGGAGTAGCAGCGATCCATAAATTCTTCGTCGTCGCTCGTGATAGCTCCCCCCTCTCCGATAGGCATGTTTTTAGAATTCTGAAAGCTGAAACATCCCGCCTGCCCAATGCTACCTACTTTTTTGCCACCGTATTCGGCCAGGTGGGCCTGGCAGGAGTCTTCGATTACTGCCAGATTGTGTTTTTTGGCAATCGCTAAAATCGGATCCATGTCGCAGGGTAGGCCCATGATGTGGACGGGAATGATGGCTTTGGTACGGGGCGTTATCTGAGCTTCGATTTTCGCTGGATCCATCTGGAAAGTTTCCCGATCCACATCCACAAATACGGGCATGGCACCGTTGGTAAGCACCGCACTGACGGTGGCGATGAAAGTATAAGGGGGGACAAGAACCTCATCGCCTGCCCCGATATTCATCTGAGCCAGGGCAATCACCAAGGCATTGGTGCCATTCACTACTGCCAGGGATCGCTTGGTGCCTATGGCACTGGCCCACTCCTTTTCGAATTCGAGCACTGTATCCGCCCGTGACCACACGCCGCTTCGCATGACTTCGAGCAGACGCTTTTCGTCGGTTTCCGGATCCCATTGCGGCCATTCGGGCCATTGAACCTTGCTCCATGCCGGAGTACCACCGAGCAAAGCGGGCTTTTCCATTACCCTGTTACCGATCACTGGCGCAGAGATGGTGGTCCCTATCACGGCACCCAATCCTGCCAAGGTATTGCGTTTCATGAACTCCCGGCGAGAGACGTGGTTATTTGGGGATTTGTCCATAGTCGTTAAGAATTTAAGAATAGGTCTTTGAGTTTATAGCTCAATCTAACACTGGAAAAATTTCGATCGATCAAATTTCGGGTACGTACCCGGAAATG
Source organism: Persicitalea jodogahamensis (assembly GCF_014651615.1). Lineage (GTDB taxonomy): Bacteria > Bacteroidota > Bacteroidia > Cytophagales > Spirosomataceae > Persicitalea > Persicitalea jodogahamensis. The sequence goes on from NZ_BMXF01000003.1 coordinate 17,313, forward strand.
TATAAAAAAAGAGCGGTTGCCCTCTGCATCATCTGGTCATTGGGCTTTACCCAAAACACTTTCCAAACTTACAGCCGAGCCGCCTCTTCGTTTGCTTTCGTCGGCCGCTTCCATAAAGGCAAACATTTCGATGGTCTCCTCAGGTTGCACGGGTACCTTTCCCGTCTCGAAGTACTTGATAATTTCAATCAGCAGGGGCTCATAACCAGCGTAAGGTCCCAGGTTAACCTCTCCTTCCTGAGTATAAACTGTACCCCCGTAATTATGCTTACCCGTCCGGGTTCCGCGAATGGTCCCCACGCGGCCATCGTTCCAGGTTCCCACCACAATGTCGGTACCCGGCGTGGTTACGCGAACGACCTCCCGGCAGCCAGTTCCCATAACTGTGAAGAGGGGTTCGACCGCGTGAATGCCATACCAGAACAAGTCAGGGTGCGTTTTTTCCAGGCTGGCCGGACTGAAAGTATCCGCGCCAACCACTTTACTTTTGTCGATGCCAACGATTCCGTTGGTGTAGCGTAGCGATGAGGCAGAAAAAAGCGGTATTTTATATTTCTTGGATGCCTGGAAAATAGCCAGCACATCTTGCAGTGAAGCGGCGATCGGCTTATCAATAAACACCCTTTTTCCAGCCTTGAGTACCTGAGTGGCCTGTTCAAGGTGCAAACGTCCGTCGTTGGTTTCCAGCAGGACGACATCCACATTTTTTAATAAGTCATCTATCGAATCGGCGATTTGAACGCCGTATTTCCTGACTTCTTCTATATAGCCTGGAATCCGGGAGGCGCTGGTTTCGATGTCGCGACTCCCGTAAGGATATGCAGTAACTACTTTGTATCCCATATATTCTGGCTTCGGATTTTCGGCATTCAGAACTTTAGTAAAGGCCGTGCTATGGGACGTGTCCAGTCCGATGATCCCAACCCGCTTTCCTTCTTCCGCTATTATTGGGTTGGCATGGATGCGGGTGCTTGCAAATAATCCCAAACTCAAACTGCCAATTGCGGCCTTCTCAATGAATGATCTTCGACTGTGCGCCAATTTATCCATACTGTATTGTTTAAGAATTATGGTTCCGGGTACGTACCCGTAAATTTAGAAAATAATATTGGAATACAATGGATTTTTCACTAAAACATTTGTTTTGTCAGAGGTTTTCTAGAAGAATGGATAAAGAAACTGGGCTAATTTCGATAATAAGCCTGATTTTCTTTGGTAACAATATCTATCGGCATGTAGTACTCTTTGTTGATTTTTGTAGAGAAAACAAGGGATTGGTACAATGCCATGACGCTCCGGTATCCCTGATCTTCAGGCTGGTGGCAAATCAAGAAATCAATGGTTCCTTTTGCCAAGAAAGATCGGTTGTCTTTGACTAAATCGTAGCCAACTAAAATTGGCTTTTTGGGGAAGGGTGCGCCATCCAGGTACCGGGCAACAAGCGATGTCCTTGAGTTCGTAACAAATACGGCAGCAGTTGTAGGATTTTTTGCAAATAATGTTTGTAACTGATTTGCCACAGATTTGAAATCAGTCTGGTGGATATCCACGCGTAGAATTGTTAGGCTATGTTTTTGATCAGAGAAATAAGCCCTAAATCCCTTCTCAATCTGTTTATAGGTGTAACTGTCCAGCGCTTTAGTTATATTTAGAAGCACAACTTTGCTTCCTTCATTTAAGGAATAGGTACATAGTCTTCCGGCAAGATACCCGCTCTGAAATAACGGGGGGCCGATGTAGGACAAACTGGGCTGATCGGGCAGGTTTGAATCGATGAAAACAAAGGGTATCTCTCTTTCTTTGCACTTGGCCACAAAAATTTCTGCTTCACTTATAAAAGAAGGGGAAAGCACTATTCCATCCACACCGGCTTTCAAAATTTTGGTAGTTTGGGCTGTAAAAGATTTTGGATCTTTGAGGCTGAAAAAATACGATTCCACCTTCACGCCATACTGGCTGATTTCCTGCTCAGCCCGCTGAATCCCTCGCAGGGGAGCGTCCCAAAAATCGGTCTCATCGGTAACGGAAGGGATGAGCACAGCCAACGTTATTATTTTGCCAGAGGCCAGCCGACTTGCTAAGAGGTTGGGTTGATAATCCAATTCAGCAATTACCTTTTTTACTTTTTCACGGGTCTTGGCCGAAACGCCGGTGCGGTTGTGGATTACGCGATCTACAGTTGCAATGGCCACATTAGCGCGGCGAGCAATTTCTTTCACTCCCTTCGGAGAATTTTCTTTCATAATGTTCTAAAACAATTCGTAAATCCTATTTTGAGGTGGTCCTGAAAATCCGGACACGAAACTTACTTAACTTCGTGTCAAATGGCAAAAAAAACATCATCCAACCGAAAGTACACCCCCGAATTCAAAGCTGACGTGCTCCGCTTAGTTGCCAACGGTGAATCTATTCTGGGCGTAGCTCGGAAAATGGGTATCAGTGACAGCATCATTCACTCTTGGCGTGCGGCTGAAAAAAAGACAAAAACCCGATCCGATGGCGGAGGCGGAAAGTCAACGACGGTTTTGGAAGACGAAGTCGAAACGTTGCGTCGGCAGCACTGCCAAACGGAAATGAAACGCGATATTTTAAAAAAAGCATTAGCCATTTTCAGCCGCATGAGCTAAGCCCGATCTACGCTTTCATCAAGCAGCAAGAGGCTGATTTTCCGGTCAGATTATTGTGTAAAGTACTTGAAGTCAGAAAAAGTAGCTATTACCAGTACCGCGCGGGAGTTATTTCCCACCCATCCACAGTCAAGCAAGAAATGACCGATAGGGTTCAAGATGTTTTCTGGGAAAACCGCCGACGCTATGGCAGTCGACGCATTCAGAAAGCAATCCAAGATGAAGGTGTCGAAGTGGGGCGTCATCGGATCAGGCGGCTGATGCAGCAGCAAAACTGGCGAGCTATTCAGCCACGCAGCTTTGTGCCTCGAACAACTGACTCAACCCACGGGCTGCGGGCTTGTCCCAATCTGCTGCTTGCGTTGGGCAAACCGAGTCGGCCCGACCAAGCTTGGGTAAGCGACATTACATACTTGCTATTGGTAGATGGTGGTTGGGCTTACCTAGCCAGCTGGTTAGACTTGTACTCGCGTCGGATCCATAGGCTGGTGCGTCGATTTAAACATGGAGGAGAGTCTGATTATCAGAGCTTTCGACCAGGCCATTACCTTACGTCGCCCACAGCCTGGCTTGATTATCCATTCCGACCAGGGTGGACAGTATTTTGGAAAGACGTTTAAAAGACGGCTTACTAAATGGGCTTACCGGCAAAGTATGGCTGAAAAAGAGAACCCCTACCAGAATGCTCATGCTGAGTCTTTTTGAGGTCGTTTAAAAGCAGAATTACTTGAAGATGGCTGCTTCGAAAGCCTGCAAGATGCTCACGACGAATTGTTTAACTATATCGAGGGTTATTACAACATTCGACGACCCTACTCCTCTTTGGGGTATCTGTCGCCTATCAATTTTGAAAACCAGTATCATAAAGCTAATTTCACCAATAACTCTCAATCACAAGTGTCCGGCTAAACAGGACCACCTCATTTGACTTATTTGAGCCTATGTTCCTCTCATACGTCTCTTCCAATATTACATTGTTTCACAACAGAGGCAATACATCCAAGGAGGAGAATCGCTTTTTTTGCGTCCCAATATTCAAATTTTTTTTTGCATAGCGATATACGAACTGGTAGCGTCTAAATTCAGAATGGTGTTTTGCTCTCCTTCGAAGCCGTCATTTCTGCATGGATACTAGTTGACAAAACGAACGTATATGCGCAACCCAAAGACCAAATTGGGAAAAAGCTTCAATTTTGTCAGCAGAGGATGGACTGAATAGACGGTCATTTTGCGCAGGATTACTCTCCTGAACTATTGACGACTGACTTCTATGATTCGAAATAAACGAATGACACTTTCCTTGTTCAGAACACCTTCAAATCCATTTTACTCGAATACCTATTTTCCAAACCCTATCTATCTTAGCGACGACCTCTTGACTTTTCAGCCTGTTGGGCATGGGCCCAAGGTATGAGTATTGGAGTTTATATGGAAATCGAGTTCAATGAATCCTATGGAAGAAATTTATGGCTCCACTTGATGGGACTTAATCTTAGTGGGTTTTTGCTGAGTGCGAAGCTAGTCTTTCAACACTTCAGTGGTTCACTCTTCAACCAACAAAAGCAATACACCCCGAAACCTGATCTCGTGTTCTCAGAAATAAAATTCTAAAAAAGAATCTATACCGAAAATCGTGACTTGGTTTATAATAGGGAGACATTCCACGCCCTGATCTTGCGATAATTCACTATCTACGCTTTCATAAAAGAGGAAGTCGAGTTGTTCATATATACAGAGATTGATAAGGGTATATAAGAAATCAATCAGAGAGGCGGAATATCAGGGAAATCCAATTTTTTTCCGCTCATTCTAATGTAGTGGTGTCCAGGCTGCCGCTTGTTGATTTCTTCCAAATCTGATGAGTTTCACAAATTTACTCCCTTCTATTATCTGCTCATTACCCTTTCGCTCCATGATTTTTGGCCTAGTTCGTACTTACGTCATCCATAGCACGCCTCCGGGCGCCCGGCTTCGCTTTAAAGGCACCGTCGTACTTTCTACGTTTTTTCTTTTCATGCATAAACATGCTAAGTTAAGCAAGTTCACTGTGCCCATAAACCGGATCATCTCAAATAAATCCTTCTCATGTTATTGAAGAATTTATTGCCCGTACTATATGATGGAATATCATCCCGGAAGATTTTCAAAATAACATTAGGGTTACATTGCGAGGAAACCAATGCTTGGGTCGTTCATCAATCGACCCATTCTGACCAAGATTTCAAGATGAGAAACCTGACAACCCGGCAAATTTTCGCATGCCATTCTAATAAAATATAATTTGATTTTGCCTGCACTCACTCGACGTTACCCTTCACCTTGAGGCCGCTGGGGACACGCTCGGGGACGCTCTTGTCAAAATCGTCGTCATTCAGCGTGTTCAAAAATTGCACGATGCGGGAAATGTCTTTAAAGTTGACATTCATTTGTGTGGCAAGGGTGTCCATCTGTTCCGGCTTCACCTTAGGATTGGGGATTTTGCCCCCTGAAATATCCTCGTAGAATTGCAGCACCTGTTCCAGATTGGCGATTCTGCCGCTGTGCATATAAGGGGCTGTATAGCGCAAATTGCGCAAACTTGGGGTCCGAAAGGCATAGGCGCCATTGATTCCGGCATCTGAATCTTCCCGATTTTTAGAATCGGGAACGCCAAGCGTATGCAACTTATAATCAGAGAGCATGGGGCCATTGTGGCATTTGGCGCATCCCGTTTTTAGAAATAACCTGAGTCCATCTTTTTCGCTTAATGAAAGCGCGTTGCTATCGCCGCGCATATATTGATCGAAGCGTGAGTTGGTTGCAATGAGGGTACGTTCATAGGAGGCAATGGCTTTTCCAAGGTTTTTTTCGTTGACGGGATTTGGGTCTCCGGCAAACACCGCTGCAAAACGTTGATAATACTCGGGAATATTTCTAATCCTTTCCACCACTTCGGCCAGAATATTTTCTTCGGTCACACTGTTGCCACGCATTTCTTCCAGGGTCGCGATGGGTAGCAGGGCTTGTTCTTCCAGGCCTTTGGCACGCAGATCCCAAAACATCGGGGCCGATTCGGCGCGGTAGGGTTCATGATTCTTAATGCCATTGAAGGCCGTATTCAACACACTTTGCGAGTTGCGTTTGGTGAAGGGAATGTCGTTTGGGATTAAAAAATGTCGCTTGCTACCGTTCCCCATGCCATTGACCCCGATGGAGGTTTCCATGAATTCGGCGTAGTTAAACTCCGGCTGGTGGCAGGTGGCGCAGGCAACGTCTTTATTACCCGATAGAATGGGATCGTAAAAAAGGAGTCGACCCAAGGCGATTTTTTCCGCGTTTGGTGGATTGTCAGCCGGATGTATGACTTCTAACGGCAAGGCACCGAGGTCGGCCAGTGTTTCGACAACTTTTTCTGGCTTTCGCTTCTCGCGATGATCATTTTGGCAACTCAAAAAGCCCCAAAGGAAGGGCAAAATGATTAATTTGAAGTAAAAGGAGTTCTTCACGGGAAAAAACTGAGTAGGGAATTTCAAGAATAAAATAAAACTGACGGCATATACCTCCCTTTTGGGGTTGTTCGGAATTTCAGAATGAGGAGTCATTCCAGTTGTGGTGTTGGCATTCTCTGAAAAGTCATCAACCAAATTTTAAAGAATTACTTTCCCAAGTCCTCCTCCTTTTAGCACAGCGGGTTAGAAGGAGCTTCAACACTGTGTTACCATGGTCCCGATCCTTTACCACCTTAAGCAGAGTTTATTTATTAAAGCTTTATAGGCAATTCAACAGTTCGGAAAGTCCAAATCCCTGGCCTGTGACTCCACAGATGTTCCAGCGCATTTGTTTATAGGGAAACAGATCGCGATTTATCCACGGACTAAGAGATTGAAAATTTTGTTGTGATGCGACTTGTAAAAATCGATAAGTTAACGATGATGTCTACATCATCAATAGTATTTTGAGACGGTCCGATTCATCAGCATACTATCGCTGCGCCGAAAACACTGTTTAATAGCCTGGCTTAACAAAAGCGTTATTCCTGACGGCAGGCTGTGTTTGGCTTTACAAAAATATTCCACTTTTGTCTGGTTGACATAGAAGTTGATGATCCGTTGCCGCCCAAAAGTGCTTAATTCTTATATTGCGGAATGAACAAATTCATTCTGTGATGACTAAACCTAAATTTATTGTCATCAGCGAGGGCATCATCGAAAAGATTAAGTCCGGTGAGTATCAACCGGGCGACCAAATACCTTCTGAAAACGAACTGATCAAGCAATACCGGGTGAGTAACACCACCGCGCGCAAAAGTTTGTTGGATATCGAATCCAAGGGCTGGGCCAAAAGAATCAAAGGGAAAGGCACCTTTGTCCTGAATCGCACGCCCGACCACCACCTGGTGCGGACCCTGGGTTCGATTATGGCGACGAGAAGGGGATTTCACGATAGCCTGATCGCGGAGGGGTTCAGACCAAAAGACCTGGTATTGGAGAAAGCGATCTTACCTGACGGAATATCTACGGAAATCGGCGGCAAGCATTTTATTATCGATGGCCCGGTTCTGAAAATCCACCAACTCCGGTATGCGGACGAGGAAATCATTAAGGACGAAATCAAGTATGTTTCTTTAAAACTCTGTCCGAATATCCACAAAAAACCGACCGAAATATCCTACTTCAAAGCGTATGAAACTACTTATCGGCTAAAAATCGAAGAAGTGAAACAAACGCTCAGTGCCGATATCACCCATCCCGAATCAAAGGATAATAATTTCGATCTAAAGCAGGCCACTCCGGTATTTATTTTGGATAGTGCAGTGGTGTGCGCCAACGGAAAGGTAGTTGAACTTGAAAGATCATACTACCGCGGAGACAAATACAAGTTTGCCATCGTGGCCAATCCTGAATATCACAACACCGATCCCGAAAGCTGATAGATTCCTTCCCTTACTTTTCGACAAACCAAGCCGAAATGGCCTCGGCTATGAGTTGATGGCCGGCCAAATTAGGGTGATTGACGTGTGACATGTACTCCTTTATCATCCCGGCTTTGGCTATTTCCTCGAATTCTGTAAATGGATCAGCCAGCCCGATGTGGTATTTCTCCGCCAGTCGCCGGATTTGTTGGGCGTGTTGTTCCAGGGGGTTGCCAGCTTGGGCAATGTCCACCCGCTGGTCGGGTGAGGGGGTGAGCAAGATCACCTTGATATCCTGCGCCTGCGCTTTTCGGATCATATCCTGCCAGGCTACTTTCGCCTTCTCTAGCCCAAGAGCACGGTCATTGAGCGCGTAGTCAATCAAAAGTACATCGGGTCGGTGTACCAATACTTCCTTCTCCATGCGCTCATTCCCTTTCTGAGCGTTTTCGCCGCCGATGGCGGTGACAATCACATTGATTACCGCGTAGGGATACTGCTCTTTCAACTTTTTCAACACTAAGTGTGGATACGACTCCAAGGTATGCACCTCATGATCGTGCCAGAAACCCGCCGGAACGGAGTGGCCGTGAAAGACGATATTGATCGTTCGGTTTTTGGGCCAGACTTTTTTCAACTCCTGCTTGATATCCGATAAATATTCCTTCCGATCTGCCGTTTGCGCATCTTGAGCAAATGCAGAACGGCCAAGGAGAAACAAAGTACCTAACACCCAGACTAGGCGGTTCATGGTTTGGTTGGTTTGACGGTAGAAATAGTAACGGGTCCTAGAAGCCCGGAATTTTTTAGAGGTACCTCTCCCCAGGGCGTCAGATTCTTGTTGGCTTTTACAATGTTCGTGTTCGTGAATTTTTCTCCAGTCAGCGCGTCTCCGGTCAGGCGGTTCGACCAGGTATTGGCAACTTCTATTCTCAGCCTATTCCCCCCTCCCCGTAGGTGTTTCGTGATATCGAACCGATGCGGCTTTGTCCAAGTGATACCCAGCGGCGCATCATTCACCCACACTTCAGCTACCTCTGCCAGCTCCCCCAAATCCAGGTAGATTCGATTTCCGGAAGCAGCCTTTGTGTATTCAAAACTCTTTTGGTAAGATGCGATTCCGGAGAAATACCAAATGCCCTTATCCGCTGATTCGGTCCAGGAGATCAGCTTGGGGATGGTGACCTTTTCGGGTGCACCCCATTTAGGCGGAAAGGTAAGGTCCCAGTCACCCGATAGCGTGATGGTGCCGGTGGGCGGAGATGATTTCAGAGTACCTGTGCCTGATTTTACTTCGATGGCCTGAGCATCCGTGGAATAAAAACCCTCGGTAGTATAGTGAATGGCCGGGATATGGCCAGTTGCGCCGACCAAAGATTGGTAGTGGGCGACGGGCGCATCGGTCGTAAATACTATAAAATAGGAGCCGTAGGGAGGAAGAGTCAGAGGAATGGTGGTCCCACCCTCTGCCTCATCGTAAATAGAAACAGGAATAATTTCTCCCGATTCAGGATTCCATATCTGGGGCTTCTTGCCCTGTTGCCGAAAGCGGCAATTTTGGGATAAGTTTCTATCCGTAGTATTCCGGATCAGATAAAAATCGTACCCGCTTTGGCATAATGAATATAATCCAGGCCGTTGGCTTGTTGCTGTTGATAGCTGAAATCAGGAGAAACTTTCAATGCTTCGAGTACTTCAATGGGCTGGGTGTTCGCGTAGATTTTCCCCTTTTCTCTGGCTTCGGGATCAAACTTCTTGGATGTCCAAACCAGATTTCCCATACTGGCCACCCTGGAAGACGCTTGGGGTTGGCGATTCAGCCCCGCCGAACGTTCCGGTTTACTACCCACGATGATGGCGCCCTGCTCGGCCAAAGCTTTCAGTTTTACAAGGGCATCCGGGTTCATTTCCGGTTCGTTTCTGAGGGCCAGTACCTTGTAGCGCCCCACGCCGGGAAGCACCAGTTGGCCATCCTCCACGGTCAGGTCTTTCAGGAGAATCTCCGTATTTACAATCTCATAATCATATCCCGGTCCGACTTTGAATCTAGTATTCTTGGGAGGTACCAGATTCGGTACTTTGTCGCCATAGTAGTACAGTACATCCGCCACGAAATCGGTGCTTTGCAGGATATAGGAAATACGACTCAGATACTCGTTGAAGGGCTTGACTTTGGGCCACCAGACACGGCGGTCGTTGTAATGCGTACCAGCAAAATAGGCAATACCCGGGTACCCGAAGCCTTGCGGATTGTGCGGGAACCCATGAATTACCAAACGGCTCATCCCTTCACAGAATGCACGATCGGCAAAAGTCTTTAAGTCAGCCGGGCTTTCCTGCCAGTCCAAGTAGCTGGTAAAAGATTCTTCTTCCACCATGCCCCGCTTATAGATGTGGGAGGCCGCGGCGATTTCCTTCACGAGCCATACCATATCCACACTATCTTTATCGTAATAAGGGCGCTTATACCAAAACTCACCACGGGGAATGTCCAGCGAACCCAGCGATTTCAGCGTTTCGACCGGGATGTGATGCATGTGTCCCGGCCCGCCCGATTCGGAAATGATTTTCAGACCGTACCGATTGCAAATCTCCTTAGACTTTCGGTAGTGATTGTTGATCATTAGTTCCGAAAAAGTTTTCTTGAAATCTTCGTTGAAGCCCTCGTATGTTTGGCTGGCGAATAGCTCGGGATTATAAATGGCCGGGATAAATTTGTAAACGTCGTAGCCGTGCAATTTCTGGAATGTGGCGGGGAGGGATGGGGTCCAGGTAAATTCCTTGGCTTCGTAACTGGCCAGGTAGAGATATTTAAGAGCACTCTTGCTCAAATCGCCCAGCCGAGGTTGCAGGCGATCGACAAAGTACTGTAAGTGCATTTCGGTGGCCGTTGAATCAAAATGGTCGATAATGGGCCCGACCGATTTGGGAGTGGGCCGTTTTAGCTGCTCCCCTGAATTAGAACAAACATAACGGTATACATCCCACTTTCCAGCGGGAGCTTTCCAGGTGAGGGTTTCCGACTTCGCATCGAAGTACTTCGACAGGTTAAGAATTGACGTGGTATCCATCAGATTAGTGGCACCAGCCGGTATGGCAATCACGGCTACCTCCTCCCGGTAGGCCGGGCGGCCAGTAGCATCGTACTCAATATCACGGGGTTTTCCATTGACCCCGGACGTTATGGATGGAAAAGGCAAACTGATTTTTCCGGAAAAGTCATCCGCGAGGCTGGTTTTGGAAAAATACAGGGTTTTGGCAGCGTACTGCGGTTTCACCCAACTGCCTCCGGCATTCCAGCTACTGGCCAGACTCATGCCTACCGCCAGCCCCAGCCTGCCCGCTTCTTCAATGGCCAGTTGGATGGCATCCAGTGATTCTTCGCCCATGAATGCCGGACCCGCCGGAATAACGTCATTAGGGTCGCTTTCGGCTTTCAATCCTATTTCGAATATTTCCACGCCCCCTAATCCGGCATTCTTAATAGCCCGCAGTTCTTCTTTGAGTCGAAGGGTATCGACATGCCCGTTGAGCCACCACCAGTAAACCTTCGGGCGCGCTGACATTGGCGGGTTGTTAAAGCCTGCCTTCAGATCCGCCAGCGTGGAAGTGTCATTCTGCTGCACCCGGCAGGAAACTACCAGCAAAAGGCTGATCAAAACGAGGCTGTTAACAAATTTCATGTTCTTACGGGGTTTCAGGATTAGGGACATTATGAATAGGTTAGCAACGGCCCTCCCTGGCGGCTAGTCAAATGATCGCAGCGTCTGCAGCGTAACAGGCCCCATCAGCCCGGATTCTATTAAAGGAGCTTCGGACCATAGGTATTGCTTTGAGGCTCGTACTTTGAGGTTGGTTTGGGTGTAGTTTTCTTTCTCCCTAATATCACCGATGATCCGGTTGGCCCAAGTGTTGATGACCTCAATCCGCAGGGAGTTTTCCCCTGGCTGGATCGCATCCGTTACATCATAGCGGTAGGGGGCGGTCCAGGTAATTCCCAGTGGTTTATCGTTCAGCCATACTTCGGCTACTTTCCCAACCTTTCCCAAATCCAGGAATATGCGACCGGTTTGCTTGACTGGTTTGGCGTAGGTGAAAAGCTTCTCATACGTTCCGGTGCCGGAGTAGTAAGCGATTCCTTTAACCGGTGATTCGGTCCACGAGATGAGCGCCGGGAAGGTAGCTGTTTCGGGAGCGCCCCAATTTTTGCCAAAACGGATGTTCCAGGCTCCTTCAATTGTTTTGGTTTGAATATCGTTTTTTACTTCTCTGGTTTTGGCCTTACCAGTCAATTTATACTTACCATTATCCAGAAACCGTAGTCCGTTGGTCGTATATTCAAAAAGTGGGGGATGCGTCGTTTGAGAAGTTACTGTCTGATACACCGCCTTTCGTTCACCTGGTTGGAATACCACAAAGAATGATCCGTGCGGTCCGAAGGTGAGGGGTACTTCCAGGTGGTCGCCATTCTGTCTGAAAACAGGTATCGGAATAATCTCACCCGTCACAGCATCCCAAAGTTCAGGTACTTTGTTGGCTTGCCGGAAGGAACATAGGCGGGCCACCGTCTTATCACTGGTGTTGCGGATGAAATAAAAATCCCGGCTGGCACCTTTATGATGGATAAAATCCAACAGCGGCTTGCTCTCTTTCATGTAGTCGAGCCGTGGAGACCCTTTGTCTGGATAGTCGAAATCGGGTTCGACATTCATTTTTTGCAAAATTTCCAAAGCAGGCACAGTAAAAATCCCACCCTTCTGACCGGAGTACTTTCCGGCTCCATTCCAAAGCTGGCTCGCTAACCTCTGGCTTTCACCCCAAACGTTAGCGGGTTTAGGCCCGGTGATCGTGGCCCCGGCTAATGCCAATTCCCCCAGCTTCTTCATTAAATGCGGGTCGTCACCTATGATTTCGTCAAGGGCCAGTACCTTGAACTTCGCTCCGTAAGGCAAGACGAGCATTCCGTTCTCGACGCGGAGTTCCATGAGTTTTTCGGTGTTGATGATCTCATAGTCGTACCCGGTACCTACCGCAAAGCGGGAATTTTTGGGTGTGCCGAAATTAGGCACCTTATTTCCGTAGTAGTAAAGCACGTCGGCGGTGAAATCAGTACTTTGAAGAATGTACGATACCCGTGCGAGGTAATCGTTGAAAGGCTTCACCTTCGACCACCAGGTAGTTTTTACGTTGAAATGGGTACCGGCATGGTATACATTGCCGGGGAAGCCTTCATTCGTCGGATTATGGGTAAAGCCGTGAACAACCACGCGGCTCATTCCTTCGCAGAAGGCCCGGTCGCCCACGGGCCGCATGTCGCCGGGGCCTTCCTGCCAGTTCTGGAAACTGGTAAATGCCTCCAGCTCTGTGATTTTGCGCTGGTAGAGGTGCGAAGCGGCCGAAATTTCTTTGACCAGCATCAGCAGATCGACGCTATCCCGGGTTTCATCGAGCCTTTCGTTGTTGATCCAGAATTCGCCCCGAGGTACATCCAGCGAACCCAGTGCTTTGATCGCCTCTACGGGTACATTGTGCAGCGGCGGTCCCGGTCCGCCCGATTCGGAAATCAGATTTAGTCCGTAGCGATTGGCAATTTCTTTTCCCTTCCGGTAGTGATTGTTGATCATCAACTCCGAAATCGTCCGGTTCAGATCCTGCCGGAAGCGAGTGGTGGTGGTGGGATCAAAAGCCTCTTTGTCAAAAATATAGGGTAAGAACTTGGCGATCTCGTAGCCATTCTGCCTTCTGAATTCATCCGCCAGGGTAGGGGTCCACAGGGCGTTTTTTGCTTCGAAACTAGCGAGATACAGGTTTTTTAAAGCGGTTTTTCTGAAATCCCCCAACACCGGCTGCAGCCGGTTGATAAAATACATGAAGTGCATTTCGGTGGCCGTGGAGTCGAAGTGATCGATGATGGGTCCCACCGAATTGGGGCTCGGTACCAGTAGCGGATCGCCCGAGTTCGAACACACATAGCGGTGTATTTCCCAATTACCCATCGGAATCTTCCAGTTGAGCGTTTCGGTTTCAGTGTCAAAGTATCGGCTGACATCGATAATTCGGGCGGTGTCCAGGTGCTGGTTTTTTGCGCGGACCGGAATAGCCAACACGGCAATTTCCTTACGATACACGGGTTTGCCGTCCGGGCCAAACTGAATGAGAAGCTCCTTGCCTCTACTATCCTTTTTCGGGATTTCCGGAAAAGGTACCTTCAACCCTGGACGAGCCGACTGATCAACCTGGATCTTTGAAACGTAAATTGATTTGGCGGCATACTCGGGCATAACCCAGCTACCCCCGGCGTTCCAGCTACTGGCCAGGTTCAGCCCCACTTCCAGATCAAGTTTGGTGGCTTCTTTGATCGCCGTGGTGATGGTTTTCAAAGATTCGTCGCCCATAAAGGCCGGTCCGGCGAGAATCCCATCTAACCGAAAACCAATTTCAAAAATATCTACACCGCCCAGTCCGGCCTTTTTGATACTCTGGAGTTCCTTTTTTAGAAGGGTTGTGTCGGTATGGCCGTTGAGCCACCACCAGTATACTTTGGCCCGGGCTGTTCCGGCGGGGTTTTTGAAGCCCTGTTCAAGTGCTCCTGGGTTCTGGGCATTGACCATTGACAAACTACCTAGTACCACGGCCATAAGTAAGCCTATTTTTAAGCAAGGGTGTTTCATAATGAGTTGGGATTTTTAGGCAAGCGTGGATGTACGTTTCAAGGTAGCGGGATGTTATCCTTGTTCTCAATCATCCATTCATTCAGGTTCTTTTTCAGCCGGGCCTTGACGGGTTGGTACGTGGTTTCGTAGGCCAGATTTTTTGTTTCTCCGGGATCGGTTAGCAGGTCAAAAAGCTGCTCATTCCGAGCCCCTTTGTTGTACAGGTTGTATTTGAAACGCCCATCGCGGACGAGTCGGGCGTGACGGGTCGTATCCAGTTTGTCATCTTCCAGTTGAACTACCAGCGCGGCCCGATGCGTCTCTTCGGGATGATCCAGTACTTTTTTCAGACTTTTTCCGGTAAAACCGGTAGCTGCCGTAACCCCTGCGTATTCGCAAAGGGTAGGGACTAAATCGGCCCCAGATATTAACTGTTTACGGTCCACGCGCCCGACGGCAATTCGTCCCGGCCAACTGATGCCGAAAGGTACTTTGACTACCTCCTCGTACAAACTCAGTTTGGCTGCCCAACGATGCGAGGCCGCCCCGTCACCGTGATCACTGGAAAAAGCGATGATGGTGTTTTCGTCCAGCCCTTTGGCCCGCAGGGCGTTCCAGATTTTCCCGATTTCGGCGTCCACCATTTCGGCAAATCGGTAGTAGTGGTAGAGGTAAGCCTGCCAGTCGGCCTCGGTGTAATCCTTCGTTTTGAGCAGTTCATCGCCGTAATGATCCATCAGGCGCTTCTGTTCCAAAAACTCTGGCTCCTTCATGGCCGGATTAAAATTGGCGGGTAAGGGCGGCAGCGGTGCGTCAATTTCTGAGTACTTAGCGTAGGCATCCGGCTCGCGCGGCACGTAGCAAATATCGTGCGGATTGTGTAGCGAAACGGTCAGCAAGAAGGGTTTGTCCTCCTCGTAATCGTTGAGGTACTTGACGGCGGCATCGGCGATGGGGCCGTCCGTTTCCGCTCCTTTGTCCCAGGACGAATCGAGCGATTGGAAAGGTATCACCTTGAAACCAGCGATGGAATCTCGGCTTTTTTGAGCCGGATATCCTTCGGGCAAATGCCACTTTCCGGCGTAAGCAGTATTATAACCAGCATTGGCAAATAACCGTCCGATGGTAGGCACTGAATCATCAATGTTGGTCGAGTTCCATATTACCCCGGTTTCGTGGGGCATCCGGCCCGTTAGCAGGCTGCTGCGTGAAGGGCCGCATACCGGAGAAGTGCAGTAGGATTCGGTAAAGTACACGCCCCGTCGGGCCAGCGAATCCAGGTAGGGCGTGTGCAGGTTCGGATTTCCTAATAGACTCAGACAATCATTTGTTTGTTGGTCCGTCAGGATGATCAGGATGTTGGGTTTTTCGGAGGTGTGGGAAGCACTTCGCGTGTCGCAGCTAGTTAAAAGGGTAGGTATGGCTACTGCACAAACCATCATTATTATGCTTTTTTTCATGTCAATTTCGGGTAGAGTGGGAGTACAGGTAAGCAAAGAGTGCGTAGTAAGATCACCAGGACACGACGAGGGTACCAGTCACGTTTTCCACCACGAAGTGATTCCCCATTTTTTCATCTCCCTGCTTAAAAGTGACCTGTCCGGTTTTCCAGGGGTAGGAAGAATTCATGTACGCATGGAACTGATCACGGGTAATGCCTTCTTCTGCATAGATCCGCACCGTGGCATTTTTTAAGCCGCCGACGCTGTACCGTTTCGTTACTCCTTTCTGCCCCGAATGTTGCTCCTTGAACGAAACGATACCTTGGTTCTGCTCCACAAATACCCGGCATTCCCGGTTCCAGGCCGTAGGCATCGTATAGCTTGACTGCCCGGCATTTAGCTTTGTTTCCAGGCCCAGAAGCAGGGGAGCTCCCTGCGGAAACCGGAAGTGTTGCCTGACGGTACTGTTGGGGTTGTAGCCCGAAAATATGAAGGCGTTGTTGCTTCTGGATATGGTTATAACGGGATTTTTAATGGATGGATCCTGTTTTTCCACGAAATGACTGATCCCGAATTCCGGCAAAACATACCGCAGCTGTAAGGGGGCGATAAACCACTCTTCCGGATCGTCGGGTGTCAGCAGACGTCCTCCGGTAAAACTGCTGGCGTTGGTACCCCGCAGGTAGGCTACCTTTCCTCCCCGCCACTCCGGTTTGGAACGTACCCAAACCGCATCCCGGCTTTTGCCAGACTGTTCGACCTGCGCCAGCAGCTTGGTGCCGGCCTCGTTTCTGTTCTTCAAAACAGTACGAAAACCTCCGCCGCTAAATAGCGATCTGTGGTTGATGAGGGCAGGAGATTCTTTTTCCAGAGCATCCGACCCAAGGCTGGATTTGATGTTGAATTCTCCTTCCAGGGGTGACTCGTTTTTCTGATTTAGGAAATCCAGAAAAGCCGGGCTGGAATGATCCGTGGGGCCAAAAATGATGAGCCTGCCCCCTTTTTCCACAAAACCGATTAATGCTTTTTCCAGCGAAGAACCCGCATCGGGAGCAATAGTGAGTAAGGTAGATTCATTGAAGTAACCCGGATTTTTGGCAATAACCGATTGAAATGAGGTAGTCGAGATGACGGTATTCAGGGGAAGGCCATTGTTGATGGCCTGTCGAACGTACCAGTCGCCGTAATAAACTTCCGGTAAACGATCTTTCGAATTGTAGGCCCACTGATGGTACTCATCAAACGGATATACCCACACCAGCGGACCGGGCGCGGTGGGCGCATCATAGCGGGCTTTGAGAATATGGGGCGTTACCTCGTCGGGTACCTGGGTCGGCATTTCGCCCAGCGAATTATCGATGGTCAGGAAGTCGAGGTGGGTGGGGATCCCGATTTTACCGTTTTTATCGATCCGGCTAACGGACATCGGGAGGTAGATGTCGTGAGGCTCCCGACCGTAGCGATCCAGCCAGGGGCTGTTGAGCCACCAGGGATCATGGGTGTAATACCGAAACAGAAACCGGTTGTCGGGCAACTCGGCCATTCGCGACATGTATCCTACCATTTCCAGACCAAAATCCCCGTCCAGCGCGGCCCAGGGCGAGTTGGGGGGAGGCAACATGTTGTATCCTCCTTCGTAAATCTGTTTCAGATTGACTGCGTCGCGGGCCAGATCAGCTCCCACCGACAAATTGGTACCACGCGTCTGGATCTGGAATTTCGGGCATTCTTTTCGGAATAATTGCCAGAATTCATTGATTTTTGCGGTAAGTCCGGCCAGTTTTTCCTGATGAAATTCCTTACCGTTAAAGGTAGCTCCGGTAGCCGACCAGCCCTCCGCCCCAAACCCAAATCCATTGCTTAACCAGATATAGTCGTAGCCCAGATCTTTCAGGAAATGCTGGCTTTGCCGACCGAAAAAGGTACCAAAGGGAGTATTCTCCGGGATACCCTTCGGAAATCCCGCATAGGCTTCCTGGTCGGCGTTGAGCACCGAGTAGCAACTCACAAAGCTTTTGTGACCCATGGCGTTGCCACCCAGAATTTCGGGATGCTTTACGTACTTGAATTCCGATTTGGCAAATTCGGGACCGGGGTCGAATGTCGCCCCAACCAGAATGGGCTTACCCGTTACTTTTTTTCCTTCCTCTTTTAACGTTTTAATGATAAACGCCAGATCGCCGTATGTAAACACCGGGGGATTTTCCATATAGAGGTAGGCCCGTTCATGAATGGAAAGCTCCTCGGGGCCGGAGCCCACCTCGTGTTGCGTATTTGGATTACCCAAGTACCTGGCCCATTCCAGCGGCTGGCCCGGGGCGCCCTTGTAATCCAGTATTTCGGAGCCATCCCCGGTCCACAGCATCACCGATACTGTATCGGCATGTCGGAGCAGCGATTGCCACTGCGTGAACATTTCCTTAGCCACGTCCCGAATATAGGCTTGGTCATTCTTTTTAAAGGGTTTCAGAGAAGCTTCCAGCGTGATGCTATTGAACGACTTTCCCCGGACTGTCGAAAGCTGCGCTTGGGCGCTGCTGCCGTTTGGGATAGCCATCAGGAATAGTATGACGAGGTAGTAAAGCGTTTCTCTTGAAGTGCGAATCATTACACGCTGATTTAGGGATGAATGAGCCGCGAACCGATCATTCGACCCACGGCTAATATATTTAATAGCCCGGATTCTGACCCAGGTTAGGATTAATATTGATTTCTCTCAGTGGAATGGGCATAATCAATTCATGCTCTGCCACGGTGAAGCTCAATCCGGCATCCTTGAAGTATGCGTTCAGGACGGTTTGGGCGCGGCCCGTACGAACCAGATCAAACCAGCGGTGCCCTTCCAGAAAAAACTCCACCCTTCGTTCTTTTTCCATGGCCAGGGCAAAATCTGCCTTGGAAAGCCCGGCCAAGGGAGTCAGACCCGCACGGCTCCTCACCAGGTTGATGTAAGTAAGTGCTTCGGTGGTATTGCCCGTTTCATTGAGTGCTTCGGCGTACATCAACAGCACGTCGGCATATCGCAGGACTGTAAAGTTTATCCCGCCATCCCCCTGAACTCCCGTGGTGAAATCCACAAACTTCAGACCATACAGCTCTTTTTCGTACTTCCCGGTGACCAGACGTACAGAGTCACCGATCGAAGCCTTCCGCCGCAAATCACCGGATTCGTAGGCGTCTGCCATTGGGCGGGTAGGAAGTATCCGACCTGACCCCTGCATATTGTTGGGGAAAATGGCCATGTCGAAACGAGC
This sequence comes from Persicitalea jodogahamensis, assembly GCF_014651615.1. GTDB lineage: Bacteria > Bacteroidota > Bacteroidia > Cytophagales > Spirosomataceae > Persicitalea > Persicitalea jodogahamensis. The sequence continues at coordinate 36,180 of NZ_BMXF01000003.1, forward strand.
CGGCGTAAACTGGCCGGAAAACCTATTTCCCTCCCCGAGATTTCCTGACAGGTATTTGATCTCAAAAATAGACTCCTGCAACTCGTCATTTCCGTTGGTGAAAAGTTTCTTATAGTCGGAGTTCAGCGAGTAAACTTTCGAATCGATTACTTCCTTCAATATGGTTTTAGCTTGGTCAAACTGCCGGGTGGTCAGGTACACTTTGCCAAGCAGGGTCTTGGCAGCCCCGGTGGACGCCTGTGACTTGCTGCTGAGGGTTATCCCGTTCAACAGGGTAGCGGACTCGGTCAGGTCATTGATAATCAGTTTATAAACGTCATCAGTAGATCTTCGGGTCATGTCAAAGTCCGCGATCTCATCCGGACTTCTGAATGCCACATCGACGATGGGGATATTGCCGAACAGGCGTACCAAGTAAAAGTAGCTGAGGCCCCTTAAAAAGAGGGATTCCCCCCTGAACTGGTTTTTCTGGGCTTCAGTAAGGCCGGCAGCATCCAGTCGGGATATAATATTGTTGCTGCGGGCGATAGTTTCAAAACAGGTATTCCATATGGTGTTCAGGAAGGAGTTTGCCGCCGTAGGGCTCATTTCATCCATTTCAGTCTCCGCGGTTGTGGGAGAAGTCCAGCGTATTTCGGCGTTGTCGGTGGTCAGATCCCCAAGATCAATGAGATCCGTGTCATAGAGGGTCTGAAGTCCGGCGTAGTTTCCCACCAGGGCGGTTTCAAAATCCTTGGCGTTTTTATAGAAGGAAATCTCGTTGACCAGGTATTCTGGCTGCAGGGTAAGGAAATCCGTGCAGGAACCCAGCGTGACGCCCATGAAGATGTAAATGATATGTTTTTTCATTGCTGTAACTTTTAAAATGTGGTTTTGATTCCTAATGTGTAGGTACGGGGCAGCGGATAGTTCAGGTAGTCGATGCCGGCATTGACTACGTTATCGCCGGAAGTGCTCGATTCGGGATCATAGCCCGGATAGTTGGTGAAAGTAAACACGTTGGCAATGTTGGCGTACACATTCATGTTATTCAGGCCGAGCCGGGTCAGTACTCCGTTCGGCAGATTGTAGGCCAGCTTGATATTCCTGATTCTGGTGAACGAATTCTCAAACAGGAAATGGGAAGAAGTACCGAAGCCCAGTGCGTAGTTGCTGCGGATAGCCCGGGGCATGATTCCATCGCCAGGGTCGGCTTCCGACCGCCACCGCCGGTCAGTGAGCGCCAGATTATTCTGCACGGCGGTGGCTCCCAGAAGAGCTGCACCTGCGTCAATATACGTATAGGCGCCCTGTGACCCCACCAGGCTTACATTGAGACTGAAATCCCCGAGGGTGAAATTATTGTCCAGGCCCCAGGTAAAATCGGGCCAGGGCGTTCCGACAATTTTACGGTCGCTTTGGTTTATTACCCCATCGCCGTTTACATCCTCAAATTTCAGATCTCCGGCCTGGGTTCTGGGATGCTGGAGGGCGGCTCCGTCCAATTCGGCGCTGTTCATGAACACCCCCAGTTTGTTTATCAGGTAAAAACTGGAAATTGGCGATCCGACTTCCGTAATCTGGTAGCTGGAGTTGGAAATCCGTCCCCCTTCGGTAGCGAGCTTCAGCACCTTGTTGCGGTTATGACTGAAGGTGAAGTTCGTGCCCCATTCGAATCGTTTCGTGCGAAGGTTCGTGCTCTGAATCCCCAATTCAAACCCTTTGTTCTCAATATCCCCAATATTTTGGGTAGAACTATTGAACCCGGAAGCCGCCGGCAGCTGAACAGCCAGGAGCAAATCGGTTTTAAGGTCTTTGTAGACATCAGCCGTGATCGAAACCCGGTCCCTGAACAAACCCAGGTCCAGGCCCAGATTGGTTTGTTTTGATTTTTCCCAGGTCAGATTATCATTGGACAGGGTGTTGGGAATCAAGCCGGGACTAAGCGTATTGTTCTGCACGTAACGGGTAGGGGACAGCAGGCCGATGTGCGTGTAGTTGCCGATCTGGTTATTGCCTGATATACCGTAGCTAGCCCGGAGTTTTAAGTTACTCACGATGCGTACGTCCTTCATGAAATCTTCCTCAGCCAGGTTATAGCCCACGGAAAAGGAAGGGAAAGCTCCCCAGCGGTTGTTTGCTCCGAATCGGGAACTACCATCCTGACGAATGGTGGCGGTAAGCAGGTATTTCCCCGCGTAGGAATAATTGACCCGCGCCATCGCAGATAGGAGCGCCCATTCGCTGACAACCTGGGAACCGGCATTGACGATTCCGGCTGAGATATAGGGTACGTATTCAGTGGGAAAATCCGAGGCTCCTGCGGTTGTACGATCGATACGGCTTTTCTGTGCCGTAAAACCGACCAGGCCATTCACGAAGTGCTTGTTGTTGAACACGCGGCTGTAGGTCAGGGTGTTTTCATTAAGCCAGGTCAGCGATTCGGTTTTGGCTGTACCGGCAGATGCCGGGTAGTTTAACGAAGTAAAGTTGGGTACGGCCGAAGAACGCCATAGCCGGACGTTACTCGAACCTATATTCACGCCAATGGAACTTCGGAAAGTCAACTCGTTGGTCAGGCTTACCTCCACGAAATTATTGGTCACCAAATCCGTCACGTTACGCTTATCCTGCGTGCCATTGCTCACGGCCAAAACATTGGCCAAAAAGCCAAGGCCGTCCGTGACATCAGCCTGATCGAAGTAATAATTTCCGTCGGCGTCATAAACTGGTATGGTGGGTGAAGCAGCGAGGGCATTGCTGATGAGGCCTCCCTGCCCGTAATGGGACTCGGTATTGGCAAATCGGCCAAATCCGTAGGAGCCATAAGTGGAAGTGCCAATTTTAACCCGCTTGCTCACCTGAGCGTCCAGATTAACCCGGAGGTTGAATCGGGTGTAGTCAGAGTTAATGATTATCCCTTCTTGGTTGAAATAACCTCCCGAAATAAAGTATTTGGCTTTTTCATTGCCCCCGGTTGAGGAAACCTGCATGTTCCGGACCGGGGCCGTTCTGAAAAGGACATCCTGCCAATCCGTATCGGTGGTAATGGATTCCGGATTCCTGAATTCGGGACGAACCCGGGTCGCTGCGGATCTTTTTTCATTGGGATCGGTGAGTTTACCACCGGCATAGACCCAGGCATTATCACGACCATCGGCCACGTACTCGGCATACTGCCTGGCGTTGAGCATATCCAGCTTGTTTGCAACCTCTTGAAAACCATAGGATGCATCTACACTGATCTGCGACTTACCAAAAGATCCGCGCTTGGTGGTGATAATCACTACTCCATTGGCTCCGCGTGAGCCATAAATGGCGGTTGCCGAGGCATCTTTCAAAATTTCGATGGATTCGATGTCCGAGGGATTGATCGAGGCGAGTGGGTTGATCCGGTTCCCCGTGTTACTGGCCATGCCGGCCGAAGAGAAGCTGTTGGAACCATAGTTGCTCATGTCGGATCCTCCTCCTCCCGAACCGATCGCAAAGCCATCGATAACGTAGAGCGGCTGGTTGCCTCCCGTGATTGAACTCACTCCCCTAATCAAAATATTTACGTTTCCACCCGGAGCTCCAGTCGTCTGACTGACTTGCACGCCGGGGGCCTTTCCCTGCAGCATCTGGTCAAAGCTGCCGGCGGAGGGTTGGTTCAGCTGCTCGCTGGAAATTTTGGTGATCGATCCCGTTAAATCCTTCCGCCGCTGGGTCCCGTAGCCTACCACCACCACATCATTGAGTTGCTGCATATCTGCCGCTAAGGCAACATCGAGCATACTCCGGTTATTTACGGTGACTTCCTGATAGATATAGCCGATAAAGCTCACCACCACCGTAGCCTGGGGCGAAACATTCAGTTGAAAGCTTCCGTTGGCATCCGTGGTTGTACCGTTCGTTGTGCCTTTTTCGGCAATCGTTGCGCCAATCAATGGGCTCCCGTCTTCGGAAGAAGTAACCTTGCCCCGTAACAGCTGTTTTCCTGCCGACTGAGCGCTGAGCTCTTGGAGTGAGGAGGCCATGCTCAACACGAAGCACATGAGCAGTGTCCCAAATCGATGTTTGAAAATATGTACCATAGGTATAGGGTTTAGGAATAAATTATTTGAAATTGATTGGTTAGAGGTATAAGGAAGTATTCGCTCTATGCCTGACTGACGATCACTGAGTCGATGTTTAAGTAACCGGCAATCTTCTGGATGGTGGCGGCGTGATGCCCGATTCCCAGGGCAAAGTGGTGGGTGGGGCCTTCCTTCATCCAGCGCTTCAGGAAAGTGCGGACATCAGGCTTGAAAAACCCCCGGGTGTTGGTGTTGCCGGTAGGGGGAATGGGGCCTTTCAGCGATTCTCCCTCGGCCAATACGAATTTAAATTTTCCATCGTAGGTAGAGCTGATGCTAAGCATGGTGATGGGACCTTCCTTGATCTGGAATTCCACTCCGGCGCCGAAGCCCGGCTTTCCGTGGTATTTTTTGAGACTCCGCAGTACAGGGCGCCCTTCTGCAATGGCTATGTTGTGGGGGCCGTCGTGTCCCACCAGCACAAAACCCTCTTTGAAATCTACAGGATGGAATTCGGCAAAGCTGCCTCCAATCCCCAACCGCTCCATGATAAGCATGGCAACACAGGTCTTGAGATCCGACTCCCCGCACATGGGAAAACCTGCTCCTGTCAGCAGCGAATTGCCCACAATCAGGTTGGACATCACCACCCGGGTGTCGCTTCCGTCTTCGCCATCGTAGTAGTAGGCCAGCCCGTCCAAATTCTTTTCCTCGACAAATTTTTCCAGCGCTACCGTTACCTGAGCAGCAATGTGCAGATCCGCGTCCTTAAGCTTTTCTGAAATAGGATCGGAAACCGGGTCAGGAGTATCGAAGAAATCCAGAATACGGTCTTTTACCGTTCGTATCTCCTCATCCGAAGCCAAGCGGAATTTCGACACGATTTCGTGGGCTTCGCACTGCACAACATGCGGGCTGAAATGGGCGGTGAGCATGGTCGAGTCGGAATGCATATCCAGCATGGACTCGATCGGGTGGCCGATATGACCGATGCGGGCCGTTTTCAGGTCGTGCAGTACGGTTGCGATCCGGCAGTATTCCTCAATTTCGGCCTCGGCTGAGGGATCATCGTGCAGCGTGCCGATGATGATTTCCGGGATCTTTTTTCCCATCCTGACCGCCACCCCGGCGAACTCCGGCAACGAGCAAATGTCGTCGTTGTACAGCTGCAGGTAGGTGGACGCATTTTCGTAATCCAGGGCCTTATCCGGTTGTAGCGCTACCAAAACGATCGGGGTATCGATGCTTTTGATGATAATGCCGAATGTGCTGGAAGTGGCGTAGGTGAGCATATCGCAGAAGATCAGATCGAGGTTGGCGGCTTTAAGTTTCGGCACCAGCGCGTAGGCCTTACTCGCATCGTCCACCAGGCCAAAGTCAATCAGCTCCACATCGCCCGCCTGGTTTAATATTTCTTTAAATACTTTCTGCTTCTCCATCAAATCATCGAGCAGCCCGTCAAACTGATCCCAATATTTAAAATATCCCACGCCAAAGACGCCAATACGGGGGCGGCTGCGTTGGCGGTGGCGGAGGGTGACGACGTGGTTGTCGAGAAGAGTGTCTGCTGCCTTGTTAAGATTCATGTATAAAGCTTTAATTGGATAGTTAACGCACTAAGTCAGAATGATACATACCATTCCTTTCTGTAAATGCCGCCGCTTATTTAAGCGCGATAGGTTCTACAACCAGAGATTCTTCCCCGTATATGGCTTTTATCCTGGGGATAGCCAGAATCAGCAATAGGAAGGCAAGCGGATATAGCATCCCGGAAGCGATCCAGAGGGGACGGTAGGAGTAATTTTGGATAATCAGCCCCATCAGCGGGTTGAGCAACAAGCCCGCCACGGCTCCGGCTGTTCCGCTCAGCCCCACCACGGACGAGGTGGCCCTTTGACCGAACATGTCGGATATGGCCGTGATGTAATTGGTGATCCAGAAACCGTGGGCAAACATAAAAACCGACATAAGGGCAATGGCCACTTCCACGCTGTCCACCCATTCGATCATGGGAGCCACCAGTGTCAGCGCTGCCGCCACACCCATAATGGATTTCCGGGCCTTATCAATTGAAAAATTGTGTTTGATTAGTCGGTCCGAAAGCCAGCCACCGATGATGTTGGCCACGCCGAGGGCAAGGAAAGGAATCCAGAAAAGATTGCCGATCCGCTCAAAGGAGACGCTCCGCACCTCACTCAGGTACTTTGGAATCCAAAACATCAAAAAATAGAAAACCGGATCGAGCAAAAATCGGATGGCTATAAAGACCCATACTTCCTTGTTTTTCAATAGCATGCCAAAAGGAACAGCATTTGGTTTAGAGGGTGCCGGAATCACTTTATCGATCTTTTGGCTTTTTTCCTTTTTCCAGGGAATCAGCAACCAGACCGCCACCCAGACCAGCCCAATGGCCCCCGGGATGAAGAATCCCCCACGCCAGCCATATAAATCGGCGAGCCATATGGTAAGCGGGGGCGCGATTACTGCTCCAATGGCCGCACCACCGATAGCGATCCCATTGGCCATCGCCCTTTCCTTTTTATCGAACCACTCGTAGACGGTTTTGGCAGCACCTGGAAAACAACCGCCTTCGCCCACCCCTAACAGAAACCGGAAAGCGATGAGCTGGGTCACGTTGGCCACCAACCCATGCAGACAATTGGCAATCGACCATACACCAACTGAAAGGGCCAGTCCAGTTTTCCCACCCACCTTATCGATCAGCCAACCGCCCAGCGTAAACATCACCGCGTAGCTGATGAGAAAACTGGTGTTGACCATACCGTACTCAACATCAGTGATCGACAACTCTTCCTGGATTTTTATTATGGCAATCGAGAGCACTTGCCGGTCCAGAAAACTCAGTCCGGTGGCCACGAACAGAAGCATCACGATAAGCCAGCGGGTAGTGTTATTAATCATTTTACTTAACGCACTAAGTTAACTTTGACAAAGTTAGAATCACAAAAACAGTAATGCAAACATTTTTGAATTTTTATTTTAAAAGTTAGGAGTTTTCCACGGCGGTTAATCAGGGAGATGGATGGTTGTACTACCTGTGCAAAGTGACAGCGGCTTAATGTGAAAACACATTTAAAGCTTGAACATTTCCTGGCATGGCACTACGACAGGGGAGTTGTCGGGATTTACTTCCATGATATCCGCCATATGGTCCCACCAACGTTGCATGATGGGGTCAGTAGTCGGATTATGCGCAATAGATCCGTTTTTCCTTTTTTGAAAAGCAAAAAGGTGATGCGTTTCTTCATCCAGGAAGATATAGTATTCCATAACTCCCGAATACTCGATAAGGGACAGAACCTCTGGCCAGATCTCATCGTGGCGATTTTTGTATTCCTGATCGCAGCCGGTCTTGAGCTTCATTCTGAAAGCTCTTGTTTGGAGGACCTCATTTTGGTTGTTCATTCCGTGTTAGGATATTAGATACCGTCAATGCTAGATTTCCGACCGGCGATCCGCTCCATCTTTGCCGGGCGTTAACGGATTTTTCTGTTGGTTCCGCAACCTAGACAGCGGTTGATGAGTGCGTTCATATTCATGGCGGGTGTCACGGGCCGCCGGGGGTAGGCCTTGGCCGTGCGGGCCACCTGCTTGTCCGAAAGGCGGTCTTCGGTGATCTGCTCATTCTTGCGGATGTACAAGAGCGGGTCCGAGTTATTTCACAACGGTACTCTACACAATCTATTTACCACAACTGATGGAAGGACCCATCTGTCGGTCTGCCGATTTGCTACCGTAATTCGCCAGTCTCTCCCTTCCCTCGCAGACGCGACTAAGGCGAATCCTTTATGGCAAGCTCGTGATATGCGACAGGATGGCGGGAAATCGTGGACCACTTGTGGGTCGCCAGCGTGGCCGGCTCGATGGGCAGCTCCGGCTGCGCCACCGGGCGCTGCCAGGTCGTGAGCTGGGCGATGTCTGACTGGTAGGCTTTGCGTGTGTTGTCGGCCCCCTCGGTTCCCTTGGCAAAATAGGCCACGGTTCTCCGGGCCAGCTCTTTGCGAAAGACCAGAACGGGCAGTTTCGCGGATTTCCCTGGTTCCGTCAATTTTGAATTCATGGCCTTTTCATTGAGTCGTCCAAAATTACCAAATAATTATTACGTCCGATAAAATTTACTTAAAACATTGGCATCAGTCCTTAGCGGCCATTTTCAGAACTTTCCAAAGCGGTGGTACTAAGGACGGAAATTATTAGCTGACACTTTCCGTAACTACCGTCATGACTTTCGAAAGTGGGAAGATAACCCGCTGGAAACCAAATGGTGTTTGGGTTGGCTTACAATCCCTGCACGTCGGGAAGGCAATTTCGGAATAAGCTTGCAATTGTCAAATAAGCGTTGTACCATTGTCAAATAACAGTCAATATCATGATGAAAGCAAAAGGTCCTTCCAAGTCGCCCCAAAAGCCAGTCCGCAGAATGCCCTCGGTCCAGGATGCACGGTTCAACCAATTGGCCCTGCAACTGGGTGTTCCGCTGAAAGAACTGGCCCCCTTGCTGCAAATCTCGGAAAGTACCCTTCACCGGTTCCGCAAACAAACGCACCTGAAAGGGCCGACCGCCGAACGGATTGAACTGCTGCAGGGGATCATCCAGCATGGTCTGCGCGTTTATGGCGGCGATGCCGAGGCTCTCCGCGCTTGGTTGCGTTACCCACTTGGGGAATTGGACGGAAAAACGCCGTTGCAAAGCCTGACCACCATCGCGGGGTTCACCCAGGTGGACGACGTCCTGGGCCGAATCGAGCACGGTATTTTCTTCTGATTTCTATGCTGATGTACCGTTTGGTTCAGGCGGCTTTCCGCCACGAGCCGCTATCAGGAGAGGGAGCCGCCCGGTATGGCGGACGCTGGAACCCCAAGGGCGTCAGTCTGCTGTACACGACCGAATCTCCGGCCCTGAGCCTGCTGGAAATCCTCGTCCACCTCAACCTTAATCGTATTCCTGAGTATTTCCTGGTGACCCTCGAGGTGCCCGACTCAATGCGTACCTACCGGTCAGAAGACTTGCCCAAGGGCTGGCAGTCGGTCGGCAACGCACACCCGTTGCCTTCCCAGACTTTCCTTTTGGAATGGCTCATGCGCCCGGACCGGCTCTTGGTGGAAGTGCCTAGTGCCATTCTGCCCATTATGAGCAACTACCTGATCAACCCGCGCCACCCGCTTTTTTCTGATTGTCGGGTGGTGAACTCGGAGCTTTTGGCAATCGATGAGCGGTTGTACGATGCTGGTCGGCGATAGGGGAGTCCTTCAGTCGGATACCGGGACACGAGATAATGGGAATGATAATGAAGGCAGGAAACGAAGTCTCCAAATTAGAACCGCCAGAGCTTGTCGGTCTTTCCTGGTTGGGTCGCACCCTGCGCTTTTCAGATTACTCCAGGGCAATTCTTTTTGAGGTCCACTCGTTGCCCGAACCGGCGGTCAGGATGTATGTTCCGGTGGGCAGGAAACTTAAGTCCAGTACAGTTTCTTTAACTATTCCCTGCCGGGATAATAGCTTTTCTCCGTTTAGGGCGGACAGGAATAGGTCTGTAGGTGATTTAAAATGATCCAACCTGATCACAACTTTCCCGGCGGAAGGATTGGGGGATACCGTAAGGCCAACCCTCGGGCTATCCGGTTCTGTGGACAAGATAGTGCCGGCAAATCGTCTCACCTCCCTGGTAAAATTAAACACCTGCATACAGGCACTGCTGATTCTTCCGCCCCCGTCCGGAAAGGTAACCTCCACGGTATTCAATCCGGATCTGAGTAGCTGCGCGGGTACCTGTATTTCCAGTACCCCAAAGAAATTGGCGCGATCTTTCTGTTCGTCGCCCCGGAAGTCGTCGGGTACCTGCAGAGGAGTGCCGTTGAAAAGTACCGTGGGTTTTAATGAAAGCCCGTGGCTGCGCCCGACCCCAACCCGGAGGACCGCTTCGTGGTTGGGATCTACCTTTACGTTATTAAAATTGAAGGTGTTCTTCTGGGACGGGTTGATGGGCTGGTAGTAAGTGTCGGCGTAGTATTTGGTTTCCAGGCTAAGATGGTCTGTGGGCTGGGGGGTGTTCAGGGTGTAGGCAAGAATCATGGTTGCTTCCGCCCCCAACTCCACGGTGGCAGGCGGTGTGCCTATTTTCTGTATTTCCAATGACGGTTCCTGACCTTTCAGGTACAGGTGCCTTGTCTCAACGTCCTTGATCGCATTGTTTTCAAGCTTCGGAAGCTTTAGATCCACTTTTACGGCCTGAAATTTCAGGTTATTGAGAATGACGTAGAGCGTATTGCCGTCCACGTAGCTGTCGGTCAGGATGTCCAGGTGATTTGATTTGGCATCGACGCGTGTTCCTTTTACATCGGACCATAGTTGATACAGCTTCACGTAGTCTGTATAAACATACTGGTCGCCCGATTGCCCGGCTACTTCCTTGGCTTGCCGCATCAACCGCTGGTTGTAGGGCGTGCCATCCGCCGCCCGGCCCCACTCGGCCTTTACAATGACAAAAGGGATGGCCTTGCTGATCAGGTTGGGACGCTCCATGAATTGCATCAGCATCGAATTGGCCGATTTCAGAAAAAGCCAATCCCGGTACGGACTCCACTGTTTGCTATAATCGTGCATCTGAGCGCCATATTCCGACACCAGAAAGGGTTTGGCTTTGCCAAATTTCATGAAACTATATTGTTCCATCATGTCCAGGGTTGCTTCCATGTTGCTCCCCTTTCGGTAAAGTTGTTTTTTGGAAAAAGCGGGGAAATCGTACAGGTGGATGCTCCAGAAGTCCATTTTTTCGCCCGACATATCCATGAAAAGCTTCATCCGCTCTTCCCACTCCCGGAAGTTGTTCTTATCCAGGTCCGGAAAAGCAGCGCAATACCCTCCGATGGGAATCTCGGGCAGCTGTTTTCTGATTGCGTCGGTTACGCTATTATGGAATTCGAAAATCCTGCGGGGTTCCTCTTTGCCGTAATCTACCAGGTGCCACAGGGGTTCGTTGATCACTTCGATGTACTTGGGGCGGTGCTCTCCGCTCGCTCCGCCATTGCCATAAAATTGTTTGATGTACTCGGCCATATACGTGCCCGTGGCCGTGCCGAATGGCTCCGGTGCGGTGATGATCTGTGAAAAAGCCCATCCTTTTTTGGTTTTTTGTCCGTCCGGCCAGAAAGGGTGAAGCTGGGCGCAAATGACCTGATCCCTGTTCCGCTTTTCGTAAGGAAGGTAGGCAGGCTTGGCGGCATACTGCGATTTTACGTAGCTGCCAAATTTGGTGATATCCGCAGGGTTAGCGTAGCCGGGTCGTTGCGGGTCTTCGGTGATTTCACTATTCAGCCAATATGTGATACCACCCGTGTTCCTGCCCAGATAGACATCGTATTTTTCCAGGAAATTTTTTCTCAGATCGCCCGGCTCATTGTCGCCGTCCCATTCGCGGTCAGTGATATCGGAGTGAATGGTGATGAATTTCTGACGATCAAAGGTCTCGATTCCACCGACGGATCTTTTGATGTCAGGATTCACTTCCACCTGTACGTTTTGGGCAAACACAGGTACAGAGAGCACCCAAGTTGAAATAATAGTCAATACTTTGTTTTTCAGAGATTTCATGGTGGTATACTGGAAAAAGGATAGCCGGCCTGGAAGCCGGGCTATCCTCTTATTTTATTGGTAAAAATCAGAATATTCAGGGCCTTAACTCCACTTCGGCCAGGGAGAGGTCATCCATGTAGAAGGTCAAGGCACTTGGATTGTTGCCGTTGAATCCCCGGATCATGAATTGATAGTTGCCGGTGGCTGCAAACTCCGCGAAGGTAGTCGTGACGTAGGTCCACTGGTTGAGGGGCAGCGTACTGTCCAAATTGACCCGACCCGCACCCCAGTTGGTGTTGGGCTCCCAAAAGAAAATCACGTTGGGCGCTTCCTTACCAGCGGCATTATCCCCCAAAGATTTCACTTTTATCCAGAAGCCCACCTCGTAAATTTTACCCCGTTCTGCCTTAAAACGAACCACTTCCCCGTTTTTCTTATGCCCGATTACCATTCCGCCGTTGGGCTTTAACTCTATTTTGGCACTCTTTGCTCCGGAATGTTTCTCTTCGTTGGTCACGGTCAGTTTATAGGCATCCCAAGGGGCGCCCCATGCCAAATAGGGCCAGTTGCTGTCAAGGGAATTTTCAAATCCTATATCGAGCGGGCTCCCTTCAAGCAGGTTTTTCTTCACAAAGCTCAGTTTCCTCTTTTCAAATGCATCGGCGGCAACGCCGTCCGAGGTGGCCAGCAGTCCCTTGGCATACGAAACGGCAACTTCATCATTGTTAAAAATCCTGTCGGAAAGGGTCAGCAAAACCACGTTTTCCTGGGCAGGATCCACCGTTGCGGCGGTAATCGTGACCGGAATACTTTTTCCCTTGTTGGTGATCGCCACCGAAAAATTGGATGGATTAGCGGTGAGGATGTCCATGTCCCGGCTGAAATTCAGCGCAATTTTACTGCTCTGAGCGGGTACGCTGGTGACGCCATCGAGTGTGACGGGCTCGGTAGAGGGCACGACCCGGAGGAATTGTTTCAACGCGATGGTATCCGCCCCAAACGGCCGGCTCCTTTTTCCAATCATTTGAATATCGTACACGCCAACTTTCTTGTATTTGACATCAAAGGTTCCCACAACCTCAGAGGTGAGTGGTGCGCCGCCCTCCAGGGCCCACTCCAAACGCTCCGGCTCCCCTGCGTTTACGGCGGTATAGCGGATGGTCGTGCCAGCCGTGATTTCATTTTTTGCCTGGTCTTTGATTGTTAAGGGTGCGCCCAGGGTGCCATTCTTATTCACGAAATTGGCGGTAAAATTTACGCGCACACTGTCGATCACACGAACCGTAATGATGGTGTCGTTCTCGGTGCCTCGCAGTACGCCGTTGATATACGCCGGGGCCTTGAATTGCTGATTCAGCCTTACCTGGAAGGTGCCCGCTTTGGTGAATACCGTTTTCACCCGTTGATCCGCAGAAGTGGAGTCATTGTCCGATTCCAGAATGTCGACACCCTGGGGAAAACTCCACTTACGGGATACCACCCCTGGCGAAACATCCCCGAAAGAGAGTTTGTCATTTACCTGGATCTTGTTACCAAAATCCATTTCAGAGGTGAATATAACGCTATGGCTGGGTTCTTCGCCCGGAGCAACGTACTCATTGTCACAGCCCCACATCGCCAGTATGCTGAGCAGTAAAAAGGTTATTTTTTTCATAGTTTCTATATTTTTAATCAACCTGAACTTCGGTCTGAATTATGGATTGAGCTTGTCATTTACCTGTACCTCCAGCGTAGGAATCGGGAAGTAATCATGGGCGGCCGGATTGTAATTGCGGCGGGCCAGCAAAAAATCGGGGCGTACCCGTTCCATTATAAAGAGCGGTGCTTTGCCGGGACTTGCCAAAGGCGTGTTTTTAATTCTCCAATCCTCGTCTGCCCCCAGCTCATCAAATACCTCCCGAACAATTCCCCATCTGACCAGATCCTTCCACCGGTGTCCCTCAAAGCAGAGTTCGATCGGACGTTCCACTTTCATGATGTGGGTTAGGACGTTTTTGGCGGTGGGAGACACGTAGGTAGTCGGACCGTGGACGATACGACTAATATGAAGCTGCGGGATCTTGCCTGCGTTAGCCCCCATGTATTTAGCCAGCGTAACAACTCCCGCTCTCGCTCTGACGAGGTCGATGTATTCGATGGCCTCAGCAACGGCCGCCTCGCCGCGCAGGTTCAGGATCGCTTCGGCGTACATCAGGTACACATCAGCCAGTCGGATGTGGCGGAAGTTGATGCCCGACCTTCCCTGGCCGTCCTCATTTTTGGCTTGATACCAGTTGGTGAATTTTTTAACGTAGGCACTCTGTCCGAATGCCCAGCCTCCTTTGGTTCCAATCGGAAGCTGGTAATACAGCCCTTCCCCATTTCGGGGTACGATGGAACTGGACAATCGTTTGGACTGGGTACTTCCGAGGTTCATTGGATTGGTTGTGTCAATGGAGTCCCGCGTAAAAAGCTCGTGCAAATAGTAAGAGGGCAGCAGCGTATTGTAGGCTCCGAAGTTCAGTTGGCCCAGTGTGTTGGCCAAATCAGTTGCTTCCGAACCCGTTTCGGTAGGGCTGTCGTCCACAGCCGCGCCGGGCGCACCGGGATTCAACACGTTATTGAAGGCAACTTCAAAAATGGATTCCGAGTTGAATTCATTCTCGTCCGTAAAATTGTCCATGGGGTTGGCCACCAGCTTGTAGACCTTTGAGTCGATGACGCTTTTGAATAATTGGGCGGCCTTGTCCCACTCTTTCCCGAACAGATACACCTTCCCCAGCAGCGATTCTGCGGTGCCTTTGGTCACCCGTCCCTTATTGCTGGCATCCCAGGTGAGAGGCAGGCTTTTCCGGGCAAATTCCAAATCGGGGATGATAACCTCCTGTGTGACCTCCTCTTTGGTTGATAGTGGTTGTTTGAACTCCTCGGTGGTGGCGGGCACTGCCGTATGAATGATTGCCTTTCCGTAGGTGTGCACCAACTGAAAATAATAATACGCCCTCAGTACCCTGGCCTGTCCTTCGATGGATTCTTTTACGCCAGCCGGGAAAGGTACGCTCGTCGTGGAAAGGTTTTCAATAACCTGGTTGGCCCGGAAAATTCCAATGTAAAGTTCATTCCACTTGTCTGTGACATGGTACGTGCCGTCATTGAAAGTCAGGTTTCGAAAAGCAAAAGGGCGGTACCATGATTCTGTGCCTCCGATGTCGCCCATGATTTCTTCAAACTGGACGTAGCTGCTCCCACTGATGCTGCTGAATTGCAGGGCCCCGTACACGGTAGTCAATGCCTTCTGGAAATCCAGGGGCGTCTTCCAGAAGGTTTCGCTGGTAATTGCATTCGGATTTACTTTGTTGAGGAAATCTTCCTCGTTGCACCCGGTGGCCAGCAGACACAAACCGAGCAGGTAGATGCTTATCTTTTTCATTATATAGGTTTTTTTACGGATACCTCATTAAAAATTAAACTGAACTCCCCCCAGGAACCTTCTGGAAATAGGGTAGTTTCCGCGGTCAACCCCTCGCAGGAAAATTCCGTCGCCGCCCACTTCGGGATCATAGCCGGTATAGCGCGTGAAGGTGAAGGGGTTCATGGCCGTGAAGTAAATCCGCAGCGTTTCGATTTTACTCTTGAACACCTTTTTGGGCACAGAATAGCCCAGCGTCAGGTTTCGGATCCTCATGTACGATCCATCTTCCAGAAAGTAGTCCGACCGGGCCCGCACATTACTGTGGTAGGCATTTTCGCGGTCCGTGGGTACGTCCGAGTTGGGGTTCTGGGGCGACCACATATAGTACTGGTCGAGGTGACGTCCTTGGGTATACGCATACAGTTTAGCCCCGTTGTAGATTTTTGAGCCGTAGGTGCCATACAGCTGGACAAACAAATCAAAATTCTTGTAAGACAGGTTTGTATTGAAGCCCGACTCAAAAACGGGCTGCCCTGATCCCATATAGACCCGGTCATTGTCATCGATCTTGCCATCGGCGGCATCGGGTACACCGTCTCCATCCGTATCTACCGTGGGCTGATCGACCATCATGAGATCTCCTAATTGAGCGCTTGGATCTATTTTCCGGTAGGCGGTAAGCGCCTCCTGGGTTTTAATAACTCCGGCATTCTGAATCAGGAAGAATGCACCCGCCGGTTGATTGAGAGCCAGGTAAGTGGTATAGTCCACGTTGGTTCCGAGGGAAACCACCGGGCGGCCGTTCGCATAGCCCCGGTTGATGCCGTTGAGGTTGGTCACTTCATTTCGGTTGCGGGTGAACGTAACGCCGGCGTTCCATTTCAGACCAAAGTCGGTTTCATCGCGGTAATTTACGCCCAGCTCGATCCCCTTGTTTACCATGTTCCCGGCGTTCGTAACCCGGGTGTCGAAAACGCCACTGGCCCGAGGCTGGTAAGTACCCGTGGACGGGGGCAGACGCTCGGGCAGCAGCATGTTGCTTTTGTCGTTACGGTAAATATCGGCCACCAGGTCCAGCTTTCCGTTCAACATCGTCAGGTTCAAGCCCAGGTTTTTAGACAGATTGGTTTCCCACTGGATAAACGGATTGGCGTAGCGTCGCTGGATGTTTCCAAAAGCCAGGTCTTCATTCTCACCAAAAGGATAGTTCACCCCGGCCTCGATTTGTGTCGCGTAGGAATACGGGGAAATATTCTGATTGCCCACCTCGGCAAAGCTTGCCCTCAATTTTAGATTGGAGATAAATTTGAGATTCAAACCCTGAAAGAAGGTTTCATCGCTGATGTTCCAGCCGCCAGAAACCCCGAAGAAATTGCCATAGCGGTTGGCCGGACCGAAATTGGACGAACCGTCGCGGCGGAAACTGGCCGAAAGCAGATAGCGATCGTTGTAGTTGTATTGCGCCCGGAACAGTTTTCCAGTGAGCGCATTGGAGAAATTATAGCTGGATGGCTTGGTGCCTGAACTACCCGCTCCCAGGGTCTGGGTATCGTTGTTGAGCAGGCCGATAACGCCCGTGCTCAGTTGTTTCGAGTCAAAGTTTTCGTAGGAAAGTACCCCCAGAACATTAAGCTGGTGCTTGCCAAATTGCTGATTGTATTTAAGCATGGTTTCCAGCACATTCCGCTGGGTAAACGTGAAGTCCTCAGTCAGAATGGCATCCTGGCGCGAAGCCGTAGGGTTGAGCTGGCCGTCGCTGCCATTGACCAGATACTGCGGGCGGAAGAACTTTCGTCGGTAATCCCAGGAGTTTCTGCCCAGATTGGCCTGGACGCTCAGTCCTTTGAGGATTTCATATTCCAGGTTGATGGCAATGTTGGAACTATTGATTTTTCGCTCGTCCACGTTTTTTAACTCCCGGGAGAGGTACCCGTACAGTATCGGGTTGCGCACTGCCAGCTGCACGGTGGCACCTTCCGTGGGTACCTGACCCAAAGGAACCTGCCAAGGGGTTTGGGCGATGGCGTATTCATAGAGCGCGAAGGGCTCCTGCTGCTGGTTTTCAATCGTGTAGCCGACACTCGTGAAGGCTCTGAACTTATCCCGCTTGAATTCGCCGGTGATCCGGTTGCTCAAACGATCAAACCCCGAATTCAGCAGAATTCCATCCTGTTTGAAGTAGTTGGTGTTTACGGCCAACGTCAGGTTGTTTTGTCCGCCACTCACCGAAAGGTTGTAGCTCTGGATGGGGGCGTTGTTGTTTTGGACATCGTGGACAAAATCACTGTCGTAGTCCAGGGCGTTGGGTTGGAAGAAGAAGATAAGGGGTTTCCGGCCAAGCGCCTCCAGCTTAACGTTTTCTTCGTACATCTGCTGCGTGGCATTCATCAGCGGCGTACCCGAAGTGATATTCTGAATTCCACGATAGGCGTTGAGTCCGACTTTCATCTTGCCCCTTTCACCGCGCTTGGTGGTGATCAGTATGACACCGTTGGACGCCCGGGTACCGTAGATTGAGGCAGCACCCCCGTCTTTAAGAATGTCGATGGATTCGATCTGCTCGGGAGCCAGGTTGGGATTCCCCTGAAACGGCACACCATCCACCACGTAAAGGGGGCCGAGTGCACCCGCGCTCAGCGAACCCAGCCCGCGAATCTGCACGTTGGCTGCCTCGCCAGGCCGGCCGCTGGCCGCTTGAACGTTCACGCCCGCGACCTGCCCCTGAATGGCCTGACCCAAATCGGAAACCGGGGACTTGACCAGCATATCTCCCTTGATGGAACCAACAGCCCCGGTCACCTCTTTTTCCTTTTGGGTGCCGTATCCCACTACAACTACTTCCTGTAGAATGTTCTCTGACATGCCCAGGGACACATCGATCGTACTTCTGGACCCGACGGGAATTTCCTGGGCATCATAACCCGTGAAGGAAAACACCAGGGTCGCATTTTCGGAAACGTTCAGCGAGTACTTGCCATTGGCATCGGTTATCGTTCCTTTGGTGGTTCCTTTCTCTACAATCGATACCCCCACCAGGGCATTTTTATCCTGGGCATCCGTCACGATGCCTGACACGGGAGCCTGTCCGTAACTGAACATTGCCATGAACAATGGCCACAGGAAAAGGTGCCGTCGTTTCACTCGGGGAAATGATTTTTTCATACCATCTAGCTTTTTATGTTGAAAAGAATTTTTTCGGAAGCCTAGCACTTTACGACTCATTACGTGCTCCGACTAGCATGACCCAAAAGTGATAGAAATTATGGCCTGAGTAAAATTCACGCACTGTACAAAAACTCAACATTGTGTTTTTTGGCTAAAAACATGGCGTTTTTCCATATTTCTAAATGGACTACCTGCTGTCCGATGGCCCCATTGGACAAACTTCCCGATGACGATAGTCCCTGGAAACCGGGCTCAGGCCAGAAAAAAACCGCCCCTGAATCGAAGTTCAGGGGCGGTTTGCCTAACGTGCTTGGTGAATAGCGGCCGGGTACTTACAAGCCTGAGATGAACTCGGTGAGATTTTCATCCCGCGAGAGCCCCAGTTTTTTTCTCAGCCGATACCGGGTGGTATGAGCGCTGCCTACCGATATGCCCATAAGCCGGGCAATTTCCTTGCTGGAAAAATTGAGCTTAATCAAGGCACATAACTTCTGTTCACCGGGGGTCAGATCAGGAAACCGTTCGTGAAGTTGCTGGTAGAACTCAGTATTCACCGATACGAACCTGGTTTCAAACTCCTGCCAATTCTGGGTATTGCTCACCGAAATCGACTTGATGGCACGTTTGATGTCTCTGGGGCTTACATCGCCTTCCTTACCGGACAGGTCTTTCTTGAGGTTGGCGAGAAGTTCATCTTTTTCGATCAGTTTCAGAGCCGAGGTAGTCAGTTCCTTGTTTCGCAACTCGATTAATTCCTCATCCTGTTGTTTCTCAAGTTCGCGTTTTCGCTGCATCAACTCTTTTTCCGCTTTGTGCCGTGCGCGGAGGGATCCGTAAGAGATGACCCCAATGATAATCAGGAACAGGAGCGATAGGATTAGCAGGGTTTTTTGCAAAGCCCCCACCTGATCCTGATGTTCCAGCTCGATCAACCTTTGTTTTTTCAAAAGCTGCTCCCCTCGTTCCTTTTCTATCCTGAACGCATCCTGAATTTCCAAGAGGGGCCGGTTGATTTTGCTGCGGCTATCAAAATAAATTTCGTTGAGAATCTTAGCTTTGGTCTGGCTCTCATAGGCCATTTTGTAGTTTTTTCGGGACAAATAAAGATTTGCCATCCGTTCGTGGATGAGAGGGGTAAAATCAAGGTGACTGCTGTATTCCTTGGAAAATTTGAGCGCTTTGGCATAGTAAGCGATACCTTCCTCATAATTGTCCATGCTGCGGAAAATGTCCCCCCAATAGGTATAGACCAGCACCAGGTAGGAGGGGTAGTGTTCCAAAAACCAGGGCTCTATTTCCCGGAAGAGGTTCAGGGCTATCTGGTAATTTTGTCGTTTGCTCTCGATGTAGGCCTGTTCAAATTTTAAAAAGGAACGATTGATTACCCCGACATCGTCCTTATAATAAACCAGGCAGCTATCCAAATAACGCCTTGCCTGGGCAGGTTCGTCCAACTCACGAAAGGTCGCCACCAGCGCATAAAAATTTCGGGCTAAAGAAGTCTTGTTCAGTTTCCCTTCTCTGACCAAATCGCGGTTTATCTGTAACGATTTATTGAAGTAGTCCAGAGCTTCTTCCCTTCTTTTGAAATAACTGTACCGGCGTCCCAGATCCATGTATATTTCTGCCTTCAGCCGATCATTCCCAATGCGGTCGGCCAGCAATAGCGCCTTCCATGACTGGTCGTACGCCTCCCGGTAACGCGCCTGGTTTCCGTACACATAAGCCATCTCCATCAGTATCTGCACTGCCTCCGGGTAGTTTTTCTTTTTCATCGTTTCCGCATAGTACTTACTCAGCATGCCCAGTGCACTATCGGGATCGGAATTCCGCACATTTCTAATACGACTAAGGGAGCCCTCGTCGAATTGCAGCCTCAGTGAGTCGATACTGGCACAGGCAATGCTGTGCGAGACCAGAAATAGCCCTGTTGAGAGGATGATTACCAACTTGTTCATTGTGCTCATATCTCTAAATTACTCAGAAACAGCCGTAAATATCACGTACGAAATCGAGATGTTGAGCAATTGATGACCTATAAAGGCTGAATGTTGAGTTCTTGTTGAGTTAAAATAATTCTATTTCACAATAGTTTCAGAGAATTTTACAGTTCTAATCCGCATCGCCTTTCAATGCAGCCTTTAATGACCCGAATCGCTGAATCAATTTTGGACCAAGCGTTACCTGGTGTGCACGAAGCATTGATCGGCGCTACTGTCTGTTTAGCCTAATGAAGTCCTGAATAATAAATGGGGTTGGTATATCAACTTATGAAAGCAATCAATAGCTTTTTCCTTTTCTTCTGTTCTATCCTGCTGGTTTCATTCCATTCGGAATCTTTCGGGCAGTCCAAGCCCAACATCGTCCTCATCATTGCGGATGATGCGGGTTATGCCGATTTCGGATTTCAAGGCAGTAAGAGTATGAAGACCCCGCACCTGGACCAACTGGCGAAGGAGGGGATGAGATTCAAGCAGGCCTATGTCAGTGCCTCCGTCTGTGGGCCTTCCCGCGCCGGGCTGCTGACCGGAAAATACCAGCAGCGGTTTGGTTTTGAAGAAAACAATGTGCCGGGGTACATGAGTCTTTTTGGCATCACCGACGACGATATGGGCCTGCCGCTCAATCAGCGGACCATGGCGGACTATCTGAAAGGAGTAGGTTACAGAACGGCCCTGATCGGGAAATGGCACCAGGGCAATGCCGACCGTTACCATCCCACCAAGCGCGGTTTTGACGAATTCTATGGTTTTCGCGGCGGTGCCCGCAGCTACTTTGCCTTTGACGGTAACAATCCCTTCACTCGCCCGGAAGACCGCCTCGAACGTGGTTTTGCTAAATATGAAGAATCGGATCAGTATTTAACGGATGCATTCGCGGATGAAACGGCCTCCTTTATAGAAAGAAATAAAGACGCCCCCTTTTTTGTCATGCTGTCGTTCAATGCGGTACATAACCCCATGCAGGCAGAAAAAAAGGATCTTGAAGTATTTCCCCAACTAACAGGACACCGGCAGCAGTTAGCCGCCATGACCCTATCCATGGATCGGGCCTGCGGAAAGGTACTTGCCCAATTGGCCGAACTAGGGCTGGATAAAAATACGATCGTGGTATTCACCAACGACAATGGAGGCCCATCGGATGCCAACGCCTCCCTGAACGACCCACTGAGCGGGACAAAGGCTAATCACCTGGAAGGGGGAGTTCGGGTACCTTTTCTGGCGCGGTGGCCAGACCAACTTCCGGCCAACTCCGTGTATGAATTTCCCATCAGCACCCTTGACCTGCTGCCTACCTTTTTCGCAGCGGCGGGAGGAACTCTTCCCGACTCCGCAGGGCTGGATGGAGTCAATCTTCTGCCTTACCTGATAGGGCAGCGGACGGAGCGTCCGCACGAGGTACTTTACTGGAAAAAGGAGTCCAGGGCCGCCATCCGGGAAGGAGACTGGAAGCTGATCCGCTTTCCTGACCGCCCGGCGGAATTGTATCGGCTTGACAATGACATCTCGGAAGAAAGGGATTTGGCAACGGCCCATCCCGAAAAGGTCAGGGAAATGTACAAGAAGCTATTTGCCTGGGAACTGACCTTGGAACGTCCCCTTTGGCAGTTGCAAAGGAAATACGAAGGGGCCGATATCCTTCGTATGGATCAATACCGAAAACCCAGGGAGTGAACTACTGATCAGCGTAGCTACCTCGTCACAGGGTTAACTAAACCGTGCCTTAAAGTGGGTTTTAAATTTAAACTGCTCATACCCGATTCACCGAAAAATGAAGCACCAATTTTATCGATACACTCTCGAAGTATTTGCACTGACTTGTAATCTGAAATTTTCCTGCGCCGGCTTCAGCGTAAAAGTACCTAGCGCCGAGTTGGATGGTCTGGACCCAACGCACCGAGGGTAGCTAAATGTGCCCGGTGGTCACGCCAGATCCTGACCCCGGAATGGCAATGCCTTTGGGGTGATTGCTAGCATTCTTTTGAATTGTCATCAATATTACAAACCAGCCAACTTGTGAAATACCTTGTGTTACTTGTCAGTACTTGCTTTGCTTTTCTGGCTACTGCCCAACCCGGTATTGTCATTTCCCATGAGGAAAACCGACAGGCGGTACGTGACCTGACGGGCTACGAATGGAAAATGAAAATGATGCTGCCGGGGGAAGGAGTAAAAGCCGGACTGCACAAACTACCCCCCGAGGATATCGAAACGCTTGTGTGGAACGCCGCCCAGGTTCCGGGTGATGTCTATACCGATTTGTGGAAGTGCGGGGCCATCGACGATCCCTATTTTGGCCGCAACAGCGTAAAGGCCCAATGGGTCCAGCATTACGAGTGGTGGTACGCGACGCAGTTCGACGTGACGACCGACCTGACCGATCAGCTGGTGTGGCTCAACTTCGAAGGCGTGGATTATAGCTGCGAAGTTTGGCTCAACGGGCAGTACCTTGGCAAGCACGAGGGCGCTTTTTCGGGATTTTCGTTTGAGGTGACCAAGGCCATTCGCTCCTCCAAACTTCGGCTCAAAAACCGTAACATTCTCATGGTGAAGCTTGATCCCCCGCCGCAGGTCAACGCGTTGGTGGCGGGACGCAAGACCCCGTGGTTTGGCGACTACTGGCGCGACCTCATTCCGTTCGGGATCACCCGACCTATTAACATGGTCATGACGGGAGCCAGCCGCATCACTGATCTTTTTGCCAAAACGAAGATCAACACCGATGGCTCGGCGACGGTTGATCTGGAAATTGAAGTGAACAACACCTCCAAAAACCCTTTGTCGATTACCGCAACCAGTTCTATCGAGGGCGAGAATTTCTCCGAAACTCCACGCACACAAGCCAGGGATTTCATACTGAAACCGGGCAAGAACAAGATCGTCCAAACCTATGAAATCCCTGATCCGAAACTATGGTGGCCGTGGGATTTGGGTGATCAGAACCTCTACAAGGCCAAGGTGTCCATTACCCAAAATAAAGTCAATCACGATGTTTTGGAAAAAGTATTCGGCATTCGGGAAGTGAAAATGGAGTGGAATCCCGGGTTTACGCGCGACGAGGTGAGTTTCCCCCGCACGACAACCATCAACGGAAAGTTCCACTTCATCCGCTCGGCCTGCTGGGGCGGGCCGCCCGATATTTTCGTAGGCCGCACCTCAGTGGACGAGTACAAGAAGCTGATTGACCTGGCGAAGGCGGCCAACATGAACAACATCCGTATTTTCGGCTGGCACCCGCCGGAAATTCCTGAATTCTACGAGTACTGCGATCGGGCCGGGTTGACGGTCTGGCAGGACGTCATTCCGCTGGGCACCGGAAACGTACCCCAAGACCGGGAATTCATCGACCGGACCATTGGTGAGGGTATTGCCGTAATCAAGGAACGCCGCAATCACCCTTCGCTGATAATGATGGAAGGCGGCGAAGAAATGTTCCTGCGGGCGACCGACCCTAAGTTTACGCTGAGCCTGCTGGAAGAATTCCGCGACAGTTTGCATACCTACGTGAATCTGCCTTTTGTCCCCGATTCCCCCATGACGGACGAAGCCTCCCAAGAGGCGGGTTTTAAGCCCAAAGAGGCGGTGCACGCCCTCGCTTACTTTTACAGCATGGGCAATTGGCCCATGGAGGAGTGGTTCAGGACCATGGATTACCCGATTGTGCCGGAGTTTGCCATTACGTCAGTCCCGTCCGTGGAAAGCCTGAAGAAATTTATTCCTGAAAACGAAATGTGGCCGCCGGGGCTGAGCTGGGGCCACCATTGGGCCGACCTCGACCACCTCAGGGCGCAGAATTTCGACACTTTCGGAGACCAGAAAACGGGATCGCTGGAAGAATTCGTGAACGCCACCCAGGATTCACAGGGGATAATTTTCCAGCTGGGCATCGAGTATTTTCGCCGCCACAAGCCCCGGCTGAGTGGCATTGCGCTTTGCCATTTCATAACCTATTGGCCCGATATGAAATGGGGGATCGTGGACAACTACCAGCAAACCAAGTGGTCCTATGACTTCGTGAAGACCGCCTATCAGCCGCTGCTGGTCAATTTGAATTTTGAAAAAAGACGGTGGGCAAACCATGAACCCTTCAAAGGTGAAGTGTGGGTCGTGAACGACTTGTACAAACGCTACCCGGACTGTACCATCAAGGTCGATATCCTGGATTCCCAGCGCCGCAAATTGTCATCCACTTCCCACAAAGTAGCGGCAATAGAAGAAAATTCTGCGGCAAAGCTCTTCGATATTCAGGAAAATGTATTGGGCAAGGTTTCTGACAAGTTCCACATCCATTTGAGTTTGACCGATAAAAACGGGAAAGAGCTTTCGGCTAATGATTACATGATGTTAATCGGGGACCAAAGACTTGCTGCCCGGAAGTTTAAAGAAATGGGGACTGAAATCAGGAGAAAGAACGGAAAATTCAAATATGGGAACTACTACCAATTTTTTCCTGCACTCATCGAAGGTACTTACGATAGCCAAACCCAAAATCCGAGAGCAGAGGGTTTTCCTAAATCCAGGAACTGAATCATCGCTCATTTTCAACGAAAATTTCACCTTTAATTTCAAAGAATGCTCATGAAAAAGATAAGTACGATTATAATGCTGATGGCGATTTCGGTAGTGGCCTGTACCAGTTCCAAACAAATAAAAGTTACCGACGAAGAAATGGATCGACTGGGTATCACGGACCGCGAGCACCTGAGCGAGGCTTCCAAGCGCGCGTTAGCCTGGTCGAAGGATTTGGGCAACGAATGGTTCATCGAATTCGGGAAGCTGGAGCCTTTGAAAGGCGATCTGGCCTACGAGGAGGGCGTGGTACGCCGCGACCCCAGTGCCATTATCAAAGCCAACGGAAAGTACTACGTATGGTACACCAAGAGCGTAGGCCCCACGCAAGGATTTGCCGGCGACGTAGAGGAAGATAAGGTCTTTCCCTGGGATCGCAGCGATATCTGGTATGCTACCTCAGAAGACGGCTGGACCTGGAAGGAAGAGGGTATGGCCGTAGGCCGGGGGCCCAAGGGTACCTACGACGCCCGCTCAATTTTCACCACTGAAATCATGGAATGGGAAGGTAAGTACTACCTCTGCTACCAGGTGGTGGAGTCGCCCTACAATGTTCGGGTAAAGGAAAACATCTCCCTGGCCTGGGCAGATTCGCCCGATGGCCCCTGGACGAAGAGCAAGGAGCCCATCGTCAGGACCGCCGATAACGGGGTTTGGAAAGGCAACGAGCAGAATCGTTTTCTAGTCGAGAAAAAAGGCGATTTTGATAGCCATAAGGTGCACGACCCCTGTATCCTGCCTTATAAGGGTAAATTCTACCTGTATTATAAGGGTGAGCAAATGGGTGAGGAGATTACCTTCGGCGGACGGCAAATCCGGCATGGGGTAGCTATTGCCGACAACCCGCTGGGGCCTTACGTCAAGTCGCCCTACAACCCGATCAGCAACAGCGGCCACGAAATCTGCGTGTGGCCTTACAACGGCGGTATCGCATCGCTCATTACGACGGACGGCCCCGAGAAGAACACCATTCAATGGGCACCGGATGGCATCAATTTCAGCATCATGGCCTCTATCAAAGACGCTCCCCACGCCATAGGCCTCAATCGTACGGCGGATGTAGAAAAAGAACCTACCGAAATTCTGCGCTGGGGCCTGACGCATATCTACAACAACGGCAACTACCAGAGCATCATGCGTTTCTCTTCGCGGCGGGTGACCTCTCACGTGGCCAAAGGAGAAAAGGCTGACTAGGAATGTCTGTTTCTTTACTTCAATTACCAACTTATAATATTATTACTAACTACATATAGCGTGAAATCAACTGTATACGAAGGCAACAAGACCTTCACTGTCATTGAAAGGGAAATGGAGGCGCCGGCCCGGGGCGAAGTCCGCATCAAGGTGGCCTACGTGGGCGTCTGCGGCACCGACGTGCACATCTACCACGGCATGATGGACAAGCGCGTGAAGACGCCCCTGACCATCGGCCACGAAATGTCTGGCGTGGTGGACGCCGTCGGGGAGGGGGTGTCGGGGTTCCATATTGGCGAAAAAGTGGTCGTGCGGCCCCTGGACCACCGGGGCCAAAAGCCCTCGGACAAAGGCATCAGCCACATCTGCGAGGACCTGAAATTCATCGGCATCGACTCGCCGGGCGCCATGCAGCAGTACTGGAACGTGCCCGCCTTCACCCTGCACAAACTGGGCGCAACGACCGACTTGAAGCTGGCCGCCCTCATCGAGCCGCTCTCGGTGGCCTGCCACGACGTGCGCATGGCCGAACTCAAAGCCGGAGAAACGGCGGTAGTACTCGGTGGCGGACCCATCGGGATGCTGGTGGCGATGGTCGCCCGGCAGAAGGGCGCGAACGTCATCATCTCGGAAGTGAACGAAACCCGCATCGGGATGGCCAGGGAGTGGGGCTTCACGGCGGTGAACCCGGCGAAGATCGATCTGGTGGAGTTCGTGAAAGGGGAGACGGGCAACCGCCTGGCCGATGTGGTCTTCGAGGTGTCGGGCGTGCAGGCGGCCGTGGACGTGATGACCGAAGTGGCCGGCATCCGGGGCCGGATCGTGATGGTGGCCATCCACGGCCAGCCCAAGTCCGTGAGCCTATTCAAATTCTTCTGGAAGGAGTTAAAGCTCATCGGGGCCAGGGTCTACGAGCCCGAAGACTACGAGGAGGCCATCGCCCTGGTGGAAGGGGGGGCATTGCCGCTGGAGCGCATGATCACGGCGGTAAGGCCCCTGCACGCCATTCAGCAGGTGTTTGAAGACATCGACCGGCAACCCGACGGCATGAAGGTGCTCATGGATTGCCAGGTATAAATATTCTCTCATCATCCCAAAAAATCAACTTCATGAGTGTACTGGATAAATTTAAGTTGGACGGCAAGGTAGCTCTGGTGACGGGCTGTAAAAGAGGCATCGGCAAGGCGATGGCCGTAGCCCTGGCCGAAGCGGGCGCCGACATCATCGGCGTGAGCGCGACGCTGGAAAGGGAAGGGAGTTCAGTGGAGAAAGAAGTGCGGGCCACGGGCCGCGACTTCCGGGCCTACACCTGCGACTTCGGCGACCGTAGCGCCCTGTACGGCTTCATCGGGGAGGTGAAGGCCGACTTCCCGGTGATCGACATCCTGGTCAACAACGCCGGGACGATCCTGCGCGCGCCCGCCGCCGAGCACCCCGACGAGATGTGGGACAAAGTGGTGGAGGTGAACCAGAACGCGCAGTTCATCCTCACCCGCGAAATCGGCAGGGAAATGGTCGCGCGGGGTGACGGCAAGGTGGTCTTCACCGCCTCGCTGCTGACGTTCCAGGGCGGCATCACCGTGCCGGGCTACGCGGCCAGCAAGGGGGCCATCGGTCAGCTGACGATGGCCTTCGCCAACGAATGGGCGGGCAGGGGCGTCAATGTCAACGCCATCGCCCCCGGCTACGTCAGCACCGACAACACCGAGGCGCTGCGCAGTGATCCCGCCCGGGCGGCGTCGATACTGGGCCGGATTCCGGCGGGCCGCTGGGGGGAGCCGGAGGACTTCGCCGGGCCGGTCGTGTACCTGTGTTCCGAGGCGTCGTCCTACATGCACGGCTCCATCATGCTGGTGGACGGCGGCTGGATGGGCCGGTAGTTTCCACTGCCAATTATTTCTCAACAAAAACAACAGAAAGCCAGCATCCATTGGCTGCGAACTACCCATGACAACAGACTATAAACTTTTCATAAACGGTCACTGGACAGATGAATCTTCCGGCACGTCCGAATCTATCACCAACCCAGCCACGGAGGAGGTGGTAGGTACGGTGCAGGTAGGCAGCGAAAGCGATGCCATCCGGGCGCTGGAGGCGGCTGAACTGGCCCAGAAATCCTGGAAGCAGGTACCTGCCCGGCAACGCGCTACGCTCATGCGCGACTTTGCCAACGAAATTCGGGCGCACAAACAAGAACTGGCGGAATTGCTCGTACGTGAACAGGGCAAGCTTTTTTCCTGGGCGCAGGGGGAAGTGGAAGCTACCGCCAGCTTCATCGAGTACGCCTGCGAATGGGCACGGCACATCGAAGGAGATATTCTTCCCTCAGACAACCCCAACGAACAGATTCATATCCAGAAAGTACCGCGCGGGGTGGTGGTAGCCATCACGGCCTGGAACTTCCCGCTGGCTCTGGCTGGGCGCAAAATCGGTCCGGCGTTGGTGGCTGGCAATACTGTAGTGCTCAAACCAACGCCCGATGCCCCGCTGGCCAGCCTGGAACTGTGTAATCTAGCCAAAAAAGCGGGCTTGCCCGATGGAGTCCTAAATATGGTGACCGGCGGCGTGGAAGTAGGTAGGGCGCTCGTGGAAAGTCCGATCACCAAGATGGTAACCATGACGGGCAGCACGCCCACCGGACAGGCCATCTTCCGGTCGGCCGCCCAGAACCTGACTCATGTTCAACTTGAATTGGGAGGAAAAGCCCCTTGTCTGGTATTCGAAGATGCCGATCTGGACGTGGCGGTGGCCGGAGCCCTGCATTCCCGCTTCGACAACTGCGGACAGATTTGTACCTGCAACGAGCGCATGTACGTACACGAAGCCATATATGATGAATTCATGGAGCGGTTTATGGAAAAAGTCAGAGCGCTGAAAGTCGGTGACCCGATGGATGAGACCACTGACATTGGCCCCAAGATGAACCAGGCCGGGGTAGCCGAACTCGAAAGGCTGGTCGCCGATAGCGTCGAGAAAGGGGCCAAAGTACTTCACGGCGGAAAACGGCCGGAGGGAAAATTTTTCGGAAAAGGCCATTGGTTCGAACCCACCATTCTTACCGAAGTGACTCAGGACATGCCCATAGTGCACGAGGAATTGTTTGGTCCGGTGCTCCCGGTGATCAAGTTCAGTTCCTTCGAGCAGGCGATTGAATTCGCCAATGATTGTGAGTACGGCCTGGCTGCCATGGTATTTACGCAGGATATGAACAAGATTATGCGGCTGCACCAGGAGCTGGAATTCGGAGAAATCTACATCAACCGGGGGCACGGCGAGCAGCATCAGGGCTTTCACAATGGCCTGAAAAAGAGTGGATCGGGAGGCGAAGACGGCAAGTACGGCTTCGAACAGTACCTGGAAAAGAAAACTTTTTACATCAAATATTAGGCTGATTTTGACCTCCTCCATCCAGAATATCGAGACGAAGTTATTTGAAGTACCCCTACCAGAGGTGCTGTCAGACGCCAAGCACGGCGACCATTTTTATTTTCAATTGGTGACGTGCACCATTACGCTGGATGACGGTTCCCAGGGCACCGGCTACACCTACACGGGTGGAAAGGGAGGACACGCCATCCGCGCCATGATACAACACGATCTGGCCCCCGCCTTGCTGGGTAAGGACGGCACCAATATTGAGGGCATTTATGACTTCATGGAGTGGCATATCCATTACGTGGGGCGCGGGGGGATTGCTTCCTTTGCCCTCTCCGCAATTGATATCGCCCTATGGGATATTAAAGCCAAGAAAGCCGGACAACCCCTTTGGAAACTGGCCGGCGGAGCAAAGAGCAGCTGCCTGGCCTACCGGGGAGGCATCGACCTGATGTTTCCGCTGGAAAAACTGCTGGCATCCATCCAAGGGTACCTCGATGAAGGCTTCACAGCTGTCAAAATCAAAATCGGAAAGGAAAATCTAGCCGAGGACCTTGAACGCATCCGGGCGGTGCGGGACCTGATTGGGCCTGACATTACCTTCATGGTGGACGCCAACTATTCCATGAGCGTGGAAAAAGCCATCGACGCTGCCAGAGCCTTTGCACCTTATGACATTTTTTGGTTTGAGGAACCGATCATTCCCGATGATTACAAAGGATTTGCCCGGATTGCCGACGCTACATCGATACCACTGGCGATGGGCGAAAACCTGCATACGATCCATGAGTTTGGGTACGCATTGGACCAGGCCGAACTTTCGTTCGTGCAGCCCGACGCTTCCAACTGCGGCGGCATCACGGGATGGCTGCGTGTGGCGGAATTATCCCGTCAGCATGGCATCCCCGTTTGTTCACACGGTATGCAGGAATTGCACGTGAGCCTCGTTTCGGCCCAGCCTAATGCGGGCTGGCTGGAGGTTCACAGTTTTCCCATCGACCAGTACACTACCCGTCCTTTGGTTCTTGAAAACCATCGGGCCGTAGCCCCTGAGGCTCCCGGAATCGGAGTGACGTTTGACTGGAAAAAACTAGACCCTTACCTGATTACAATCTGACACTACGCACTCAACCAAAATCCCAAAAAATCATGATTGAAGGAATTGTCTGGGCGGTCTTTGCCGGCATCACCCTCGGACTTTACGCACTACCGGAGAAATTTGCGCGGGGCTTCGCCTTTGAGAATACCTGGGGGCTGATGTTCTTCCTCAACATGTTCGTGGTACCGCCAATCGCCGCCCTTTTGCTCATCGATGGATTCGGGAATATCCTTTCGGCCATTCCCACCGATATTCTGTTGAAAATGGCTGTCGCCAGCCTGCTGTGGGGCATCGGTGTGATGATGTGGGGCAAGGCCATCAACTACATCGGATTGTCGCTGGGCTTTTCGATATTTATCGGCACGGTGATCCTGGTCGGTTCGCTGTTGCCTTTTCTGGTAGATGCCGCACCGGATTCGAAAGTACTGCTTACAATTCTGTTGGGTATCCTGATCGTGCTGGTAGGGGTCATCGCCAATGGCCGGGCGGGAATGCTGCGGCAGGCGGGCGAGGCCAAGACTCCCGAGACACGAAGCATGGGTACGGGGATCACCATTGCCGTAGTGGGCGGGTTGATGGCGACGGGCTTCAGCTACGCCAACGCGGTGGGCCGTCCCGTCATCCACGAACTCACCCAAATGCAGGGCAATCCCGAGTGGGTAACGGCAGTAGCGGTAATGTTTGTGATATACGTTGCGGGCGGGCTGTTCGTAATTCCCTATTTTCTCTATCAGCTTAGTCAGAAAGGGCTTTGGGATAATTATAAAACCCCCTTTTTGACCAAAAACATCGGCCTGACATTTCTCATGGCCCTGCTAAATTTCGTGGCGTCCGCCGCCTTTGCCTTTGCCGCTTTCAAGCTGGGCACGGCGGGCAACACGGTCGGTTACGCCATATTCAACACGGTCTGCGTGGCGGTGGCCATCGTGAGTGGCCTTCTCACGGGCGAGTGGGCGGCGGCTTCTCCCGGGGCCCGACGGTTTCTATATGTAGGGTTGGCGGCTATGATTACGGGCGTGGTGGTGATCGCCTTAGGAAATGGATTATCAATGGGCACTTGATTCTTGCCTTTAAGCAGGAGGCTCAACAGCAGGGCTGCTACGCAATGATGAGCAATTTCGACCTTCCTGGAAAAAGCCCGCTCCATCCTTTAGGTGTGTGGGTCGGTAGTATTCCAAGATTTGGTGCCTTAACGGATTGACGGACAAGGCGGTATCCTATCCCTCGGCAAGGTTAACGGCCTATGGGCCGATTCGAGACCCGTCCTGTCTTTGCTTGCAAAAGTTCGTATAGAACTGTGGGACAACAGACCGGTTACCACGGAGGCCGCTCTGGACGGCTACCGTCCTGCCTATCTTATACGCCCCAGAAAAAATGGGTCAATGATCCCAACGGATTGGTGTAACTCGACGGTGAGTGTTATCGTTTTTTCAGTACAACCCCTATGGCGATATATGGGGACATATGAGCTGGGGCCACGCCGTAAGCAAAGAACCAAGGACTTGGGAGGAGCTCCCCAAGCCCAGGAGGAATACTCCAATGCCGCGACCGGGAAACCCAGTCTCAATCGTACGAATTCGGGCGATGTCGCTTTCCACGAACAGTTTCCCAGCGTGGAATCAGTTCGACTCGTTCCAAATAACAAGCAGTTGAAGCTCGATATTTTGGCCGATAATTCGGTGCTGGAAATCTTCGTCAATGACGGAGAAAAGGTGTTGACCGAGTTGGTCTTCCCGGAAAAGGGAAGCGGCGTGGTGGCTAAAGCGGACTGACGAGGCTTCGACAACAATCCTATTTGCTTCGTAACCATCAAAAGTCAGTCTGGCGTCCACCAAGTCAACGGACAATAGGCTGGCTTTTGCTATTCTTAATTTTTGGTATCGTCTTATCAACTGGTCAAGAATGCAATAAGCAAATCGAGGCCGAACAAAGCGGACCACCGATGAGCGAATTACCAAACATCAACTTCAAGAAGGATACTGGGCAGGTCATGACGGTCAATGGCGTTCGCTGGCTGCTGAATAATCCGGTATTTAGGAATTGGAAAGGAAAGTGGACAGTAGTGTACCATAGTGAGAAGTCATAATATAGTCTCCAGCATACAGGGGCCAGCGGACTGGAGGATAAGGCATTTCCCACAATTGATGAGTCCCAAGACCAGGTTGAGAGCTGAAAAGCCTTTTAACGATTCGTACTGAAAAAGAAAGCGGTTGAGGGTGGATTTACCTTAACCCGCAGTATCGCAAAAGACTTCCCTTACCCCCTTTGCCTAGTCGTATTTTTGATTATTCCTGAACATACACTTCATAAAAAAAGAAGATTTTGTAAAAAAGATTAACCTGGACTCAGGTGTTTTCATAAAAATTGAGTCTAGTTAAATAAGTTGTACGTTTTGGGGAAATTATAGTTCAATACGAAGCAAATGGGAGTTCGAATGGAGGGAAACTCACTACCAGACCTGGATAGCATCAATCAGTTCGCTGGAAAAGTTACCGTGACAGTAAAGGAAGAAAACTCGATTGGATACGATTCCTCCAGCGACGAATTACTTATCCGCAGGGCCTTCCAGTCCAGTCCGGAAGAGGGATGCGAACTATTGTTCCGACGGTACCACCGGGCTTTGTGCAGTCATGCTTTACGGTATGTCTACTCCCGGGAGGTGGCCGAGGACATTGTCAGCGACGTCTTCTGCAAATTTTGGAAAAACGCCTCATTCGAGGCCGTTTCCAGCTCTTACCGTCTCTATCTCTTCCGCAGCGTGCGGAACGAGGCCTACTCCCACCTGCGCTCCGATTTCAAGCGGCGGGATTCCCATGAACTATTCACCACGCCTGAAGCCGGTCCCGGACTGCGCCCCGACCATATCACTCAATACGAGGAGACCTTTCATCGGGTGCAACTGCTCGTCGAACAGCTGCCGCCCCAGTGCCGTAAGGTGTTTCTCATGAGCCGGTTTGAAGGGAAGCGATACAAGGAAATCGCCGAAGAAATGGGTCTTTCGGTCAAAACGGTAGACACGCACCTGGTGAAGGCACTTAAGCTGGTGAGGAACGGGCTGCGGGATTACGTGGTACTGTTGGCAGGAATCGCCATCATATACTTCTAAGTAAAGGGTGGCCCATCTGAGGGGGTTGAAAAAAGTAAACGCATGGAAGCAGAGATAACACGAGAACTCATATTTGATCACTTCGCCAACAAGGCAACGCCCCTGCAGCGCAGGCAGATTGATGATTGGCTGAAGACTGAAGGCAACGAGGAGTTGTACTACATGTGGCTGGAAGAATGGGAAAATAGCAATCCCGAGTACCAGCCCGACAGTAAGCTGCTTGTTGAAGGTTACCTGAGATATATTCGTACCAATCCCCGTCAGGACGATCAGGCTGGGCGCGCGCTTGGGGAGAGGCGGTTCAAGCTACCCAGGAGGTGGTGGACGGTTTCCATGGCGGCCGCTGTTGCCCTTCTTCTTGTAGCGGCGGGACTCTGGCTCAATAAAAACATCCTGCTTTCCAAAAGTTATCAGACCTCTAATGGGGAGATCCGGAGATTTGTCCTGGCAGACGGCAGCCTGGTGACGCTCAACGCCAGTTCCAGGCTGATGGTGCCGCGCTGGGGGTTCGGAACCTCCTCGCGGGAAGTCGACCTGGACGGGGAAGCCAGTTTTACCGTCAAGCATACCCATGACAACCGCAAATTCGTCGTCAGGACTGGAAAAGGCTTCGAAGTGGTCGTGCTGGGTACGGAGTTCTCGGTGTTCTCCCGCAGCCGGGGTGCGCGGGTTGTTCTGAACCGCGGTAAGGTGCAGGTTAACTACCAGGATGGTAAGAAATCAAAGCAACTGGTAATGAAGCCCGGGGAGCTGGTGTCTTTCGATCAACAGAACCAACCCACGCTTCGCCAGGCCACCTCCTACACTGATTTGTCCATTTGGCAGGAAAAGAGGTTTGTCTTCGAGCAGACCAAGCTGGGCGAGGTCGCCCAGATGCTGGAGGAAACTTATGGCCTCAAGGTGGAGATTAGCTCGCCCGAACTCGCCCGGCGGGAGCTGATGGGGTCTTTCCGGGCTAATAATCTCGACGAGCTGCTGCAGACTATTTCCGATCTACTGGACATCAGCATTGTCCGGGAGTCAGACACCATCCGGCTCTCTGAAAATTAAACCTAACCCTTAACCCAAAATAGCATGTTGAAACACCTACGCACTGCGTCCCTGCTGGGAATGCATACCCTGCTGTTGCTCACGTCGCTGCCGTCCAGGGCCCAGACGCTGGCCCTGGCCCAAACAGTGTCAGAATCCAAAGCCAGCTCGCAGACTGCCTACCGTCCCTTAGGGGAAGTATTGGCTGGCCTCAAAGCGCATTACCGGGCCGATATCCTGTTTGAACCCAGAACTGTGGATGGCCTGAAGGTTGACCCGGGCCGGGTGGACAAGGGCCGTAGTCTGGAACAAAACCTGGAGAAGCTGCTGAGGCCTTTTGGTTTGAAATACAAAAAAATTAACCGTACCTCGTATACGGTGATTGTAGATAAAGAGGCCAAGCGCCCCAAAGACGTCGAAGCCGATCCCGGCAAGGCCTCCTCATTTGAGTCTAAGTCGACTGGCGACGGTGCTATCAGCCAGGCAGATTTAGAAAAAATTGTGATTGAAGACAGAACGATCACAGGAACCGTCAAAGGCTCCGACACCAATGAACCGCTGCCCGGGGTTAGTGTGGTGGTGAAGGGTACCACGCGAGGTACAACCACCGATGTCAATGGTGCCTTCCGACTCAATGTGGAAAATGACAACAATACGCTGGTTTTTTCTTTTGTGGGCTACGCCAATCAGGAGGTCGTCATTGATAACAGGACAACAATTGATGTGAAACTCCTGCCAGACCTCAAAGCGCTGGAGGAGGTCGTAGTGGTGGGGTATGGAACCAAAAAACGCGAGAACGTTACGGGGGCCATCGCCCAAATAAGTGGCGAAGCGCTGACGAGCCGCCCAGTCACCAAATTGGGGCAGGCCCTGCAGGGGCTTATTCCCAACCTGAACGTCACCAATCCGAATGGAAATCCCGATGCCAATCCGACTTTTAACATACGGGGTACCACTTCCCTTACGGGTGGCAGTGCGCTGGTACTGGTGGATGGTATTCAAATGGATATGAATCTGCTGAACCCAGCGGATGTGGAGAGCATCACGGTTCTCAAGGATGCCGCCTCCGCGGCTATTTATGGAGCCCGCGGGGCATTCGGGGTCATCCTCGTCACCACCAAAAAAGGAAGCAAGGACCGGAAGCCCGTCATCAGCTACTCGGGAAGCATGCAGTTCAACCGCCCTACCTACCTCCCTGATCTTTTGAGCACCCAGGACTTTCTAGAGTCACAGAATGTAGCGCAACGCAACGTGAATGGCAGCCAGAAATACTCCGACGATCAGATAAAGTGGGTGAATGACTACGCAAACGATCCGGTCAATAATCCCAGCTACCATATCCTGCCCAATGGCAAGATATTTTGGAACGCCTCCAATAACGTGATTGAGCAAATGGTCCAGCCCTGGGCACCGGGTAACAACCATACGCTCAGTCTGAACGGAGGCAACGCCAAAACGTCCTATTACGTATCGGCGGGGTCACTCAGGCAGGAAGGTTTGTTCAAATCCTCCACCGATGTTTTCAAGCGCTACAATTTTGCCACCAACGTAAGCACCGACCTGACTGAATGGCTCAACGTTGGTGCCAAGGTCAACTTTATTGCCACGGGCTACGACGAGCCCCATAAGTACCCCAACAAGGGATCGGACTGGTGGGAGCAAATGACAAGGGGTGAGCCGCAGGTTCTGTTTCCTCCTAAAACCCCCGCTGGGTCACCGGTGGGCGAGGGGATCGCTACCGAAAACTTCTCCAACTTCCTCAACAGCGGTTCCCGTAAAGTCAAGGATGCCACTACGGGAGTGTATAGCGTCAATGCCAGTGCCGACGTGATGCGCGGCCTGAAGATCAGTGGTAATTTTTCGTATACCTCCGTCCGGCAGCACATCAAGGAACACCAGGTGGCCTTTCCCTATATCCGCGACACCTGGATTCCGCAAATCTCCGGCACGTCGCCCTCCTTTGTGCAGCGTGACTTCACCTCGTCAGATTACTTCGCCACCAACCTGTTTGCCGACTACGGTACGGTCATCAACCAGAAGCATACCATTTCTGCCCTGGTCGGCTATAATCAGGAATGGTACGACATGAAAGGATATACTACCAAACGGCAGGATCTGATCAGCGGCAGTGTACCCGTGCTGAATCTGACCACGGGTCTCCTCACAACTTCCGACGATCAGACTTCCTGGGCGATCCGGGGTATTTTCGGTCGTTTCAACTATGCGTATCTGGGTAAGTATCTGGTCGAGTTCAACAGCCGGTACGACGGTACCTCCCGCTTTCCAGCCGGTCGCCGGTTCGGCTATTTCCCTTCTATCTCGGCCGGTTGGCGGGTTTCGAAAGAGAGCTTCATGAAGCCGCTGGAACGCACCGTGCACGATCTCAAAATTCGGGCTTCCTATGGTAGTCTGGGAAACCAGCTCCTATCGACGAATTTCCCCTATGTAGCTTTATTCGGCATCACGCAGCAGGTACCCTTTATCATGAACGGGACCCTACCTTTGGGGATAACCGCCCCGGGACTGGTGAGTCCCGACCTGACCTGGGAAAAAGTGTCAACGCTTGATTTCGGGGCCGATGCGAACCTGTGGGGAAAACTTGACCTCGGCTTCGACTGGTACCGCCGGACCACCTCCGGTATGCTGGTGGCGGGCGACCGGCTCCCGGCCGTACTCGGCACCGCCGTACCCCAGCGCAACGGCGCTGAGCTGCAAACGACCGGCTTCGAGCTGAGTGCCAAGTGGAACGGCAAAGCCCAGTTCTCCAAGCCATTGAGGTACGACCTCGGTCTGGTTCTCTCCAACTACCAGGCTGTCATTACAAAGTTCGACAACAATCCCAGCGGTCTCATTTCCAATAACTACGTAGGCCGCGACATCGGAGAAATCTGGGGCTTTGAAACTACGGGGATTTTCCAGACCAACGATGCCGTGAAAAGTGCCGCCAATCAGGATCAATTGGGTAACTCGGGCCGCTGGAGCGCCGGAGACATCCAGTATACCGACCTGAATGGTGACAATCTGATAACCCGGGGTGCCAATACAATCACCGATCCGGGCGACCAGCGCATCATCGGCAACACGACGCCGAAGTATCAGTACGGCATTACGGGTAACCTTTCGTGGTTCAATTTCGATTTCAGCCTGTTACTGCAGGGGGTAGGCAAACGGGATTTCGTGCCCAGCGGAAATTATTTCTGGGGAGCGATCAACAATGGTGCCGCCGTGGGTACCAGAGAAGTGTATAAAAACGCCTGGTCACCGGAGAATCCCGATGCGTACTATCCCATTTATAAGGGGGGCTCCTCGTTCAATATCTTGCCGCAAACCCGCTTTCTTCAGAGTTCGGCCTATATGCGCCTGAAAAATATCTCGCTGGGCTACTCGGTGCCTCAGAACGTCCTTCAGAAGATCCATCTCACCCAGGCCCGGATCTACGTGACGGGCCAGAACCTTTGGGAGTACACCAAATTGAAAGGCAACTTCGACCCCGAAGTCACCGGCTCGGGAGATGTGGGGGTATTCTACCCCTTACAGCGGGTCGTTTCATTTGGTATTCAACTATCCTTATAACTCTTTCAATCATGAATAGCAGATATTTGAAATTGATAACGGCTGTGAGCCTTCTTGCAGCCACATCCTGTTCGGATGACTTCCTGGATCGGATTCCCACGGACTCGTTGAATGAAAGTAATTTCTGGCACAACGAAACCGAACTCAAACAGTACGCCAACTCCTTTTACCAGAGCTTTACGGGCCATAACACCGCAACCGCTGCCAGTCCCATCATCACGGGCGACCACCAGAGTGACAACATGGTACCCCTGAATTTTGATCTGGTGGCGGCCGGGAAAAATATCGTCCCTACCTCGGGAGGCGGCTGGAACTGGACTACCGTCCGGTCGGCCAATTATTTTTTAAGCCGTTATAACCAGACCCCGGTCAGCCAGGAAATCAAGGACAGGTACGCCGGAGAAGTCCGGTTCTTCAAAGCCCGGGACTATTACAACAAAGTGGTTGATTTTGGGGAAGTACCCTGGCTATCCAAAGATCTGACCACCAACTCTCCCGAGCTTTATGCCCCCCGTGACAGCAGGGTGTTGGTGATGGATTCGATCCTGGTAACGATCAATAAGGCCATTGCCACACTGCCGGCCAAAAGTCAGGCCGAAGCGGGCCGGATCAATAAGGATATTGCCCTGCTTCTGAAAGCCCGGATTTGTCTTTTTGAGGGTACCTTCAGAAAGTACCGGGGAATTGCCGGTGGTGAGAAGTTTCTGCAGGAAGCCATCGCGGCTTCCGACCAGATCATCAATGAGCAGCATTATCAGATTCATTCTACCGGAAAACCGGAGTCAGATTATGCTTCGTTATTTAATTCCCTGGATTTGAGTGCCAATAAAGAAATTCTGTTTTACAAGGCGTACGAAACCGGCCTGCTCGGAACCGCCACTTCCTGGAATGTTCAGCTCAATAATTTCAACACCAGTATCTCCAAATCGCTGGTTGAGTCCTATCTCGCCAGCGACGGAAAGCCCATTTCGCAGAGCCCGCTTTACCAGGGCGATCAGAGTATCCAGGCCGAAATGAAAAACCGCGACCCCCGCCTGACCCAAACGGTGGTATCTCCGGGTACGGGCATACAGGCGGGGTACGGTGGTCCGGCCATACCCGGTTCCGGATTCAGCGGGGTGGGCATCGTGCCCACCGGGTACCAGCTGGCCAAGTACTGGGTACCCGACCAAACTGAGTTTGTGCGAATCCAGAACGGTATCCTGGATGCCCCCATCTACCGCTATGCCGAGGTACTGCTGATCAATGCCGAAGCCAGGGCGGAAATGGGGCAGGCTACCCAGGAGGTACTTGACAAAACGGTAAACCTGTTGCGCAAGCGGGCAGGTATGCCGCCCATGGTGGTCGGCAATCTCGTAAAAGACCAGAATTCCGACTTTCCCGAAATCCCGGTGGTGTTGGACGAAATAAGGCGTGAAAGGCGGGTAGAGTTGGCCATTGAGGGGCTTCGTTTTGAAGACCTGGTGCGTTGGAAGGCGGGCCGATTGCTCAACAAGCCCGTGCTGGGCATGAAGTTCATCCAAAGCCAATACCCCAAAGCCGTAGTGGGCAACAGCGTGTTTGTCAATAGCGGGGGGTACATTCTACCCTACGGGAAGTCGCTTCCGGGGGGACGTACGTTTGACGAAACCAAAAACTACCTCCTGCCGCTCCCACTTGATGAATTGGGACTTAATCCGAAATTAACTCAAAATCCGGGTTGGTAATATTGGAGTCTTCATCATTCCCTAAGTACCTGGATTGAGAGCATCGTTTTATGATGAATAGTAAGTTGCCAGGCGTTGTAATATTCTTATTTTTCTGGCTGAATGCATTCACCGCATTCAGCCAGAATCGCCAAGGGGATGCCTCCGAAACCTCGAAGCGGCCCAACATCATCCTGATCATGTCCGACGATCAGGGCTGGGGGGATACAGGCTACAACGGGCATCCGTATCTGCAAACCCCCAATCTGGACCGGATGGCCCGGGAGGGGGCGCGCTTCACCCGGGCTTATTCGGGATCCGCGGTTTGCTCCCCCACAAGGGCCAGTTTCCTGACCGGCCGGAATCCCGAACGCATGGGGATTTGCTATGCCAATTGCGGGCATTTGAAAAAAGAGGAAATCACCCTCTTTGAGCTTGTAAAACCCTCAGGATACACCACGGGGCATTTCGGAAAATGGCACCTGGGTACCCTCTCCAAAACCATCCCCGACGCCAACCGCGGAGGAAATCCCGAATTTTTTCATGAATACGCGCCCCCCTGGGAGCACGGTGTGGATGTGAGCTTCGTGACCGAATCCAAGGTACCTACCTGGGACCCCATGAAAACCCCGCCCGCCTCGGCCATGGAGGCTGGAAACAAGCCATTGGGCAGCCCATTCGGAACCAATTACTGGACGGGGGAAGGTCAAATAGCCACTGATAACCTGGAAGGTGATGATTCCCGCGTCATGATGGATAGGGTACTTCCGTTCATCGACCAGGCGGTTCGGGACAAAAAGCCTTTCCTAACGGTCATCTGGTTCCATACGCCCCACCTGCCAGTATATACGGGCGAAAAGTACAAGAAACCCTACGCCGGACTATCCGAGGATCAGCAGGAATTTTATGGCGCCATTACCGCAATGGACGAGCAGATCGGTCGATTGCGTGCCCATTTGCAGAAGCTGGGAATTGTGGATCACACGATTATTTCGTTTACAAGCGACAATGGCCCGGAAGGCAAAGTGCCCGTTAAAAGAACACAGGGGCTCACCTACGGTCTGGACGGTCGCAAGCGGAGCTTGAAAGAAGGGGGCATCCGCGTGCCCGGACTGATGGTATGGCCCGGGCAAATTGCGGCGGGGACGGTGGTCAACGCTCCGGTATTCACCTCGGACTATTTCCCGACCATCGCCTCCCTGCTCAACATAGACATAGGCAAGTTCAACCGGCCCTATGACGGAACGGACTTACGGAAGGTACTGAGGGAAGAGCGCTCGGCTATCCCAAAAGAAAGGTACCTTTCCTTTCTGCTGGAAGGTCAGGCCGCCCATATCGGTACCCGTTACAAGCTGTACCGGGAGAACGCAACGGCGGAATGGCAGCTGTTTGACCTGCTGACCGACCCGGGTGAAACAAAGAACGCGGCCTCCACGAATAAGGACCTTTTCAATACACTCATTTCAGAATGGTCGCTTTGGGAAAAATCAGTTAAAAACAGTGCGGCAGGCCATGATTACCAGCCGTAGCTCCGCCGCAACCTACTTTCTCTGGGTGGACGATCCCGATCAAGAATATTCCAGATAACTACCGTTAATCCCAATTCCCATGATCAACAATAAAGTACTGATTGTCAAATACCTGTCGGCCCTCTGCCTGCTGGCGGTATCCCTGGGTTTTGTTTTCAGTAAAAACGCGAAACCAGCGGACGCCAAGCCCAACATCATCTTCATTTTCACCGACGACCAGCGTTACAATACGATTCATGCCTTGGGGGATGATCAGGTAATCACGCCCCATCTGGACGGCTTGGTGCAGCAAGGTACCACGTTTACGCACGCCTACAACATGGGAGCCTGGGGCGGGGCGGTATGCGTGACCAGCCGGGCCATGTTGCTGACAGGCATGTCGGTTTGGGATGTCTATCAGGAAGAGAAGGACTACTCGAAGCTGCTGGCCAAACAGGGTTTCTGGCCCCAGCAGCTTAAAAAGGCGGGCTACGAAACCTACATGACGGGCAAGTGGCACGTCAGACAAAAACCGGACGCCATTTTCGACCACGTAGTTCACGAGCGCCCCGGAATGCCCAACCAAACCCCGGCGGGGTA
Organism: Persicitalea jodogahamensis; assembly: GCF_014651615.1. Taxonomy (GTDB): domain Bacteria; phylum Bacteroidota; class Bacteroidia; order Cytophagales; family Spirosomataceae; genus Persicitalea; species Persicitalea jodogahamensis. The sequence continues at coordinate 78,102 of NZ_BMXF01000003.1, forward strand.
CAACCGGCCCTTGTCCAGAACGGACACCATCTGGCAGCCCTGGGACCCTAAATACGAAGGATTCTGGAAAGGGGGTACCCACTGGACACAGGTCGTGGCGGATGATGCGCTCAATTTTATAGATCAGGCCTCGAAAAAGGATACGCCTTTTTTCATGTACCTGGCGTTCAATTCGCCCCATGATCCCCGGCAGGCACCCAAGCGCTGGGTAGACCGCTATCCGGTAGACGACATTAAGCTACCCCTAAGCTACCTGGATGAATATCCGTTTAAGGAGGAAATGGGAGCCGGCAAGGACCTGAGGGACGAGCAACTGGCTCCTTTTCCGCGCACGCCCTACGCCGTAAAAAAGAACATCCAGGAGTACTATGCGAGCATATCCTACACCGACGAGCAGATCGGCCGCATACTGGACGCCCTCCGCAAAAGCGGAAAGATGGAAAACACCTACATCTTCTTTACCGCCGACCACGGACTCGCGGTAGGCCACCACGGCCTCATGGGCAAGCAAAGCATGTTCGACCACAGCATGCGCCCGCCGCTCATCGTGAGCGGCCCCGGTGTTCCGAAAGGAGCGAAACGGGATCAGAATGTGTATTTGCAGGACATCATGGCTTCTACCTACGAGCTGGCCGGAATCAAAAAGCCGGACCACGTTTATTTCCACAGCCTCTTGCCGATGATCAAAGACAAGAACCGGAAGAGTCCGTACAGCAGTATCTATGGCTGCTACACCAGTCAGCAACGCATGGTTCGTGGGGATCGGTACAAGATGATCGTCTACCCGGAGGCTAACAAAGTCCTGCTTTTTGATCTGGTCAAGGACCCCGAAGAAATGCACGACATTGCCGGTGCGCCCGCCAGCAAGGCCATTCTGAAAGATCTGAAAAAGCGCCTGCTGGAGCAGCAAGCCCAACTGCACGATGAACTTGACCTGACCCCTCAACTGGTGAATTTATAAGGATCTTTCATTCGGTATGATCTATGATTCCTGAATATCCATTGATAAACTGCCACGTTAAAAATTGGCGCAAAGTAATTAAACGGCCGCTTCTCAGCTTTTTCCTGGTACTGGCAGTTTCGACCATTACCTATGCCCAGCAGCCTAATATTATCTTTGTGTTCGCCGATGACTGGGGTTTTGGCGATCTGGGCTGCTATGGAAACAAAGAAGTTTCTACTCCTAACCTGGATAAGCTCGCGACTCAGGGTACCCGGTACACGCAATTTCACGTAACCAGCGGCGTGTGTTCGCCCAGTCGAAGTTCGGTGATTACGGGCCATTTTCCGGCCCGGCATCGCATCCACGGCCATTTTGCAGGAAACGAAGTCAATGCCCGTAGGGGTATGCCCAATTGGCTGGATGAAAACCTGCCGGTGTGCCTGCCCCGCGAAATGCAGCGGGCGGGCTACGCAACGGCTCACTTTGGCAAGTGGCACCTGGGAGGCGGCGGGTTGCCCCACGGGGACCTTTCAGCTCCCGAGCCCCGGCAATACGGCTATGACGAAACGCGGGTCTGGAATGGCAATGGCCCCACCTGGAACGGCGACCGGCTTTGGCCCACCACCCGCTACATGGATGATGACACGGTATGGATCCAGAATTCCAGTAAAATTGCGGTGGATGTCACGATTGATTTTCTGAATAGAAGAAAAGGCAAGGCTCCCCTGTTCGTAAACCTGTGGTTGAAGGATCCCCACACGCCGCTGGCTCCAACCGAAGCACAGCGGAAACCGTTCAAAGGGCTTATACCCGACAAGGAAACCTACTACGCCGTACTGTCGGACGCCGATTATCATGTCGGGCGTCTCATGAAGGCCCTGACAGAAATGGGGTTGGACGAGAACACATTGGTGATTTTTAGCAGCGACAACGGTCCGGCCAACTATGCCCCCGCCCGGATCGCCGGCTCGACTGCGGGTTTGAAGGGGCGCAAAACGGATGTATTCGATGGGGGAGTGAAGGTACCTTTAATCATGCGATGGCCAGGGCATATTCCGGCGGGCAGGGTGGATAGTACCACAGTCTTGTCCACGGTAGACTTGCTCCTTACCTTCTGTGCATTGGCCGGCAGGCGTCTGCCAGCCGACTACCAGCCCGATGGAGAGAGCTTTGCGGCTATATTTAGTAACAAGCCTTTCAAAAGGTCGAAGCCCCTTTTCTGGGAATGGCGATTCCCCTACGCAGGCGACGATCCGTACCGCCAGAACAGCTGGGTAACCAGCGCGATCAGAGAGGGCAACTGGAAGCTTTTGGCGGACAAGGACAGGAAGAGAATCGAACTGTACGATATCAGCCGGGACCCATTTGAGCGACAAAATCTGGCCGGTGGCAATTCTAAAAAAGCGCAACAGTTGTTAAAAAAGTGGGATGCGTGGAAAGGCGAATTGCCTCAATAGCATGTAATGCATACCCAACCCCTACTTCACCAATATGAACGTCACATCCACTAGCCTTAGGCACCTTGCTTCCGTTTGCCTTTTCTTCCTGCTGGCAGGAAACGCACTTGGCGTCGAACAGATCGGTACGTCCATTAGTCCAACGGGCCAGCAGTAACACGGGTTAACGACATGTTGCCCATACAGTTTCTGCGGCTTGGGTCCCGTCCCAACTCTGTCCGTGCCTGCCGCTTGAAACTCACCCTACCTGCCACGGGTGTGGAGGTGTATGTACCGCTCGACCTTTGCCAAGACATTCAGGTAGTTTTATTGAAGTTAAATAGGCCGCGGCTGGCATGGATTTTATTGATGGTCTCAGAAGCAGTTCAACCCGCCATATTAGTATAATCCGCACTATGAATATGATTGAGACCAATACCACTGCCCGAACGCTGGGAGTGAATTTTAATAATGAGGGTACCGCATCCATCGTTTTATGGGCCCCCAAAGCCTCTTCGGTTAGCCTTTTGATTGCAGCCAAACAGCGTACCATCGCTTTGGAAAAGAAAGAATACGGCTATTGGTCAGTAGAAACGGAAGAAGTCAAACCCGGAGACGAGTATGTATTTGTGCTCGATGAAGGCAAAGAGTTTCCTGACCCGGCTTCCTTATCACAGCCTGACGGCGTTCATGGCTCGTCCCGGGCAGTCGACTTAAAGTCATTTACCTGGACTGATGGCGATTGGCAAAACATCGATCTGGAGTCTTACCTCATCTATGAGGTACACACAGGTACCTTCACCGGCGAGGGTACCTTTGCGGCAATGGAATCAAAGCTGGATTATCTCGTCGATTTGGGAATTACCGCCATCGAAATCATGCCGGTCGCTCAGTTTTCCGGGAATCGCAACTGGGGCTACGATGGCGTGTTGCCGTTCTGTGTGCAGAATTCGTACGGCGGCGCAGAAGCCTTGCAACACTTGGTCGACAAGTGTCATCAGAAAGGCCTGGCGGTCATACTGGATGTGGTTTTCAATCATATCGGTCCGGAAGGAAACAACCTCGATAACTTTGGGTACTATTTTACCGACAAATACCACACGCCCTGGGGAAATGCGATCAATTTTGATGATGCCTGGTGCGACGGGGTTCGGAAGTTTTTCCGGGAAAATGCCCTGATGTGGTTCCGCGACTTTCACATCGATGCCTTGAGGATGGATGCGGTCCATGCCATCAAGGATTTCAGTCCGGTGCATATTTTAAAAGAGATAAAACAGGAAGTGGATCAACTAATGCGGGAAACCGGCCGGGTGCACTACCTGATCGTTGAGCTTGACCTGAACGATATCCGGTTTATCAATCCATTCGACCAGGGTGGCTACGGGATGGATGCGCAATGGATCGACGAATTCCACCACGCGCTGAGAGTGAGTTCAGGGCAGTCGAAAACCGGCTATTATTCAGATTTCGACGGGGTGGCTTCACTGGCGAAGTCTTACGAGGACGCTTACGTATATGATGGTACGTTCTCGGGACATCGTAAGAAAATGTTTGGGATCAAATCCTCCGGCAATGCGGGCCGCCAGTTCGTGGTTTTTTCGCAGAACCATGATCATGTGGGCAACCGAATGCTGGGCGAAAGGTCGAGCCAGCTTGTCAGTGTCTCCATGCTCAAGCTTATGGCCGGCGCGGTACTGGTGAGCCCGTACCTGCCGTTGCTGTTCATGGGCGAAGAGTATGCCGAGTCCAACCCTTTCCAGTATTTTGTGAGCCATACCGATCCCGAACTGGCCGAAGCGGTGCGAAAGGGCCGAAAAAAGGAATTCAGCGCCTTTCACCTGGAGGGCGAGGCCCCGGATCCGATGGCCGGTGAAACATTCGACCACAGCAAGCTGCAGTGGGACTTGCCGGGCATAGAACCGCACCGTACCATGCTCGGCTTTTATAAAACCTTAATTGCAATCCGGAAGAAATACCCGGCCCTTTACCAACTGGACAGGGAAAATGTTTCCGTAGGGTATGACCAATCGAAGCAAACCATACTTCTACGCCGCACGGCCCACGACCAGCAAGTGGTCTGTCTTATGAATTTCTCGACCGAAAGCCACGAAACCGAAGTGCCTGAGACACCTGGGACGTGGTACAAGCTACTGGCTTCTTCGGACCCGCAATGGGGCGGGCAAACCCTCATTCCGGAATCGTTTTCGGGCAAGTCCCTATTGACCCTGCCGGCTGAATCTTTTACACTTTACATCAATCAGCATGAATAATCCGATCGCCACCTACCGGCTTCAGTTCCACAAGGATTTTACGTTTAAAGACCTGCGGGATTTGATCCCCTACCTGCATGACCTGGGCGTTGGCACCATCTATGCCTCCCCGGTTTTTAAATCAACGGAAGGCAGTACGCATGGGTACGACGGCGTCGACCCGAATCAGATCGACCCGGAGATCGGCACGCTGGAAGAACTGAAATCAATCAGCGACACGTTGAAAGAGCTGGGCATGGGCTGGCTGCAGGACATTGTCCCCAACCACATGGCGTTTCATAGCGAAAACCCCTGGCTGACGGACCTGCTTGAAAAGGGAAGACAGTCGCCGTACTCCTCGTATTTCGATATTGCCTGGAACAGCCGGCTGTTCCAGGGCAAACTGATGGTACCTTTCCTGGGTTCGGACCTGACTGAAATTCTCCAACAAGGGACTATCGGGGTGGAGTACGACGGCAGGCGGTTTGTCTTGAAATACGAAGACGCCACCTACCCGCTCAGCCCGGAATCGTATCTGCTGGTTCTGGATTCTGACCTGTGCCAGGGTACCCAGGCGCTGCAACAAATCGTTACGCAGATCCGGCAAATCAACGAAATCGAAGATTCGGCCGTTTTCTCCTCCCGTTGGGACGAACTGTTGACCCAGCTCACTTCCCTGAAAGAAGGGCAAGCGGAAGGAGCGATCATTGAGGCTTGCCTGGACAAACTGAACGCCGACAAAGCTTTGCTGCAAAAAGTGATCGACCGGCAATCGTATGTGTTATGCAATTGGCAGAAGACGGAGCAGCAGATTAATTTCCGGCGTTTCTTTACCATCAACGGGCTGATTTGTCTCAATATCCAAAATCCTGAGGTTTTTGCCAACTACCATCATCTGACCAGATCTCTGGTACAGGAGGGTGTATTTCAGGGATTGCGGATCGATCACATCGACGGGCTTTTTGACCCCGCTGATTATATGACAAAAATAAGGGAGCTAGCGGGAAAAGACACCTTCGTCGTGGTCGAAAAAATCCTCGAACGCGCCGAAGAACTACCCGAAGACTGGCCTATACAGGGTACCACGGGATACGAGTTTCTGGCCTGGGTCAATAACCTGATGACCGACGCCACAAGTGAAAAATTATTCTCCGACTTTTACCGGCAACTGACCGGAACGGACCAAACGCTTGAGGAGCAATTGCTGGCCAAAAAGTCCTGCATCCTGTACGAGCAGATGGCTGGCGAACTGGACAATCTGCTCCACCTTTTTCTGGAGCTCGACCTGGTCGAAAAAGAGGTGATCGAAAACCTGGGTAGCGACACCTTCAAAAAAGTGATTGGTTCATTTCTGATCCATTGCCCCGTGTACCGGTATTACGGCAATGAATTGCCGTTCAACCCTAGCGAAGCGGCTGCATTGGCGCAGATTCTGAACATGGTAAAGGAAAAACAGCCGGAGCTGTCGGAAGGGGTCTCCGAGTTTGGAAAGGTACTTCTGGAGCGGACGGACTACGGTGATCCGGAATACAACGCCAGCGTTCTTCAGTTCTATCAGCGGTGCATGCAGTTCACCGGGCCACTGATGGCCAAGGGTGGAGAAGACACGCTCATGTACACCAACAATCGGTTTGTGGGTCATAATGATGTGGGTGATTCTCCCGAAAACTTCGGGCTGGATACGAAGGATTTTCATGAAAAAATGAAAAATCGCCAGAAAAACTGGCCCCTGGGATTGAATGCCACCTCGACCCACGATACCAAAAGAGGCGAGGACGTACGCGCACGGCTCAATGTGCTGACTGAATTGTCCAGCGAATTTTTCGAACACATCCGTAGATGGAGGGACCTGAATGCGCCACTGAAAGAGTCGGGGAACATACCCAACAGTAATGACGAATACCTGCTATACCAGACCCTTCTCGGTGCTTTTCCTATCGATGTGGAAGGCGAAAAAGATTTTGGCGACCGTTTGGAGGAGTATATTCAGAAAGCGCTTCGGGAAGCGAAGGTGCACACCAACTGGGCAGAACCGAATGAGGCCTACGAGGACGGTGCCAAACGCTTTGCCCGCTCGCTACTCGATAAAAAAAGTCCTTTCTGGCAAGACTTCGCCCGTTTCCATCAGGATGTCGCTGAGTTCGGCATCATCAATTCATTGGCACAGACGCTCCTGAAATTCACTTTGCCGGGAACGCCGGATGTCTACCAGGGTTGCGAACTCTGGGATTTCAGTCTGGTGGATCCTGACAATCGCCGGCCGGTGGATTTTGCGAAGAGAAAACAATTGCTGGCCAAATTTGAAAAAACGGATGATCAGCAGGATCTGTTGAAGCAACTCTGGCAAGATCGCCACGATGCCGGAATCAAACTCTGGCTTACCCGGCAACTGTTTCATTTGCGGCGACAGAACGCGCGCTTATTTTCAGAAGGAAGCTACATTCCCTTAAAAGTAGAGGGGGCGTTGAAAGAACGCGTTTTCGCTTTTGCGAGGGTACACCGGCAAACCGCCCTGATTGTGGCGGTACCTTTGCAAACGGCCTCCGTTTGCCGGGCGCAGCAAACCGATTTTTTCGGTATAGACTGGCAGGATACCAAAATCGCCCTGCCTCCCCGGCTGGATTCTCCCTGGGAGCTTGTACTGAATGGCACGCAGGAGACCTACCAGGACAAGATACCAGTGGCAGGCCTTTTCCAACGGTTTCCGGCCGCAATCCTTAAAGGCGTGAAGCCGGTAAACAAGCGCCGTGCCGGTATTTTGCTACACATTTCGTCGCTCAGTTCCCCCTTCGGAATTGGTGATCTGGGACCGGAAGCCTACCGCTTTGCTGACTTCCTGAACCGGAGCAAGCAGCGGGTCTGGCAGTTGCTGCCTTTGAACCCCACCGAAAGCGGGCAGGGGCATTCTCCTTACAGCGCCCTCTCCAGTCAGGCAGGCAATTCGTTGCTGATCAGTCCAGAACTACTGGCAGAGGCAGGGCTTCTTGACGGCGTGGACCTGGCCGATTACCAACTGCCTGAGAGTTCGAAAGTGGATTTTGAAAAAGCGGAGCAAGTCAGGAATGAACTTCTGGAAAAAGCGTACGGTAACTTCAAGAGCAAAAAAGACGAATCGGCTACCAGGAATTTTGAGAAGTTCTGCCTGGAAAACGAGCAATGGCTGGAAGATTTTTCGCTCTATATGGTGCTGCGTAACCAGCACAATCAAAAACCGTGGACAGAGTGGGAGGAACAGTATCGTCTCAGAGATGCCGGGTCGTTGAGCGTATTTTCAACTGAAAACGCCGAGGCTATCAGGTTCGTCAAATGGGTGCAATTTGTGTTCGATACACAATGGAAATCATTGAAGAACTACTGCCATAATCTGGATATCAAACTACTGGGCGACATGCCTTTCTATGTCAGCTACAATTCGTCGGATGTGTGGTCAAACCGGGATCTTTTCATGCTCGATGAGGATGGGAAAATTGCCGGCATTGCGGGGGTACCACCCGATGCCTTTTCGGCCACGGGGCAACTTTGGGGAATGCCGGTTTTTGCCTGGAAAAAACACAAGGAGGACGGCTATCAGTGGTGGATACATCGCCTGAAAAAAAATGTCGAGCTGTTTGACCTTGTACGACTGGATCACTTCCGAGCTTTTGTGGATTACTGGGTTGTGCCGGGTGGAGAAAAAGTGGCTTCAAACGGTAAATGGGAAGCCGGTCCGGATGCTGAGTTCTTTCAGGCCGTGGAGCAAGCCCTGGGGAAGCTGCCTTTTATTGCGGAAGATCTGGGCGAAATAAGTCCGGCAGTTTATGCATTGCGCGATCAGTTCCGGCTGCCCGGGATGAAGGTGCTGCAGTTTTCCTTCGATGAAAACATGCCCCAATCCGATCATATTCCGCACGCTTACTCTCCGAATTTTATTGCCTACACCGGGACACACGACAACAATACAATGGTCGGCTGGTACCGGAAGGATGCTGACGAAGCAACGCGCAACCGATTTGAAACCTATGCCGGAACTGCGGTAGACGAGTTGAACATAGGCCGGTTAGCTGCCAGGCTGGTCTATTCATCCGTGGCCGAGACGGCCATTCTGCCCGCTCAGGACGCGCTGGGATTGGATGAATCCGCTAAGATGAATAGCCCCGGAACCGGTAATGACAACTGGGCCTGGCGTTTGTTGCCCGGACAACTCGACAAAGCCACCGAAACGGATCTGGCCCAATGGACGGTGCTGTATGACCGGGACTGAATCTTGCAATTTTTACGGTAACACCCATGGCCGGGCGGAAGTGAAAAGCCCATGATTTTTCAAGGCTCATGCCAGGATATTGGCTGGTATGAGTTTTTAAAATCAAGAACCCGAATAAAGATATCCCACCATAACATAATCATCAAATCATGGATCTATTTATAGATAACCAAATTGAGTACCCGGAGACGCAGAGGACCCTTGAAGTAAGACCCGGAAAACCTTATCCGCTTGGGGCGAGCTGGGATGGCAATGGGGTTAATTTTGCCCTATTCTCTGAAAACGCCCATAGCATCGAACTTTGTCTTTTTGAAAACCAGCAAGCACAGATTGAAAATGTAAAAATAGAAATTCAGGAGGTCACCCATCATGTCTGGCATGTGTATGTGGTGGGCCTGGGCCCCGGCCAGCTATATGGCTACCGCGTTCATGGACCTTATGAGCCCCAAAACGGGCATAGATTCAACCCAAATAAACTGCTCATTGATCCTTATGCAAAAGCGCTGTCAGGCACCATTGAATGGGATGACTCGCTTTTTGCTTACGAGATCGGGAGTGAGGAGCAGGATATGAGCTTCAGTACCTCCGATAGCGCGCCCTATGTACCAAAATCGGTTGTCATCAATCAGCAATTTGATTGGGAGGGGGATGAACTACCCAAGATACCCTATCATGAAACCATTATTTATGAAGCACACGTAAATGGCCTGACCAGGCTGCATCCCGACATTCCTGAGGAAATACGGGGGGCTTATGCGGGTGTGGCTCATCCTGTCACTATTGAGTATTTGAAGGAGCTTGGCATTACTGCCATTGAGTTTCTTCCCGTTCACCATTTTGTCGCCGACCGGCACCTGCTTGAAAAAGGGTTGACAAATTACTGGGGGTACAATACCCTTAATTTCTTTGCACCCGATGTCCGGTACAGCAGCAGCGGGACGTTGGGAGAACAGGTGACCGAATTCAAGAACATGGTTAAGGCCCTGCACGAGGCTGGTATCGAGGTGATCCTCGATGTAGTTTATAACCATACCGCCGAAGGCAACCATCTGGGTCCCACCCTTTCTTTCAAGGGCATCGACAATTCATCCTATTATAGGCTCAGCCCGGAAGACTGCCGTTTCTACATGGATTACACAGGAACAGGCAACACGCTGAACGCGAGGCTTCCTTTTGTGCTCGGATTGATCATGGATAGCCTCAGGTATTGGGTCACAGAGATGCATGTTGACGGGTTCCGCTTTGATCTGGCCTCGTCTCTGGCCAGGACTCTGCATGAGACCGACACGCTGGGCTCTTTCTTCAACATTATCCATCAGGATCCGGTTATTTCCCAGGTAAAACTCATTGCCGAACCGTGGGACATCCACGAGGATGGCTACATGGTGGGCAAATTCCCTCCCGGCTGGGCCGAATGGAATGACCGCTTTCGGGATTGTGTACGCGATTACTGGCGGGGCGCAGAAAGCAAATTGGCGGAATTTGCCCAGCGGTTCACAGGTAGCGCGGATTTATACCAGGGTGGATACCGGAGTCCCACGGCTAGCATCAATTTAATTACCGCCCATGACGGTTTTACCCTTCATGATCTGGTGAGTTACAATGAAAAGCATAATGAAGCCAACGGCGAGGATAACCGCGACGGTGCCAACGACAATAATTCATGGAATTGCGGGGTCGAAGGACCAACTGATGATCAGGATATCATTAACCTGAGAAACAAGCAAAAACGGAACATGCTGACGACTTTGTTCCTGTCACAAGGGGTACCCATGCTTGTAGCCGGTGATGAGCTCGGTAAAACCCAACAAGGCAATAACAATGCATATTGCCACGACGATGAGATTTCATGGATTGATTGGGAGGGAGCCGACCGTTCGCTTCTTGAATTTACAAAGCGTCTGATTTGGTTCTGCAGGGAGCATCCTACCTTCAGACGCAGGCGCTGGTTTCAAGGTCTGCCGGTAAGGGGATCCGAAATAGAAGACATCAGGTGGTACCTACCCGAAGGCGATTTGATTACAGAAGAACACTGGGCGAACGACCTGGCCAAATCGCTTGGTATTTATCTGAACGGCAAGGGTATTCGTTGTGAGAATGAGATGGGTGAGAGAATTACCGACGACAGTTTTTATTTGATTTTCAACGCGCATGACCAGCCGCTGGACTACATTCTCCCCGCTGAAAAGTGCGGGCGGGGCTGGCACAAGGTTCTCGACACAAGCGATGGGTTCATCGGGGAAGACTCACAGGCATTTTCACAGGGAAGTTCGGTATGTGTGCAGGGTCGGGCGGTACTGGTACTGATGTGCCACCTTGAGTAACTGCCTATCACCTCATAGACCTTGACTTTTATTGATGCTTGTTGGGGTGAAACAAAAGCACTTCCTGACTGATGAATATTTTTCATTTGGATTTAGGATATCATGCAAATTTCTAAACCCAAGAAAGCACCGGGTACCCGGTGCTTTCTTAGGTTTGGTATCAAAACTTTGGTGGAATACTTAAGCCGAATGCTCATTTTAATCTGCCAACAATTAAAAAAACGGGGCTAATTACCTGATTCAATCATCAGAAATCAGCCCCTTCTCGTGTGGATTAGTCAGAAAATATTATAACAATTGTTCCTTTCTATTTCATCGACGCGGTCGGCCAGAAGTGGCAGTAACCAATGACCATAGCTGTTTTCGCTATACTGGAAGGCATACCGCCGGATTTTGCCACTTAGTCCCTTGGGCGCAAGAGGCGTTCCAAAAACGGCCGTTACGTTGGGTCGTTCATCGGAATGAAGTATTTCCGTCGTGATGGGCTGCTGCGTGGGGCGCTCCCAGTGGTAGCATTTCTGCTCTTCGTCAGTCCGGCGAATATTCGGATAGGTTGGTCCATTTTGGGGGGCTGCATCCACGCCCCATCCTTTAATCGTAACTCCGAACCAAACTCTTTTACTACCCTACGAACTCATGCCCAAACGTATAGCCTATACGTGTATCCGGTACCAGGCCATTGTACAGGTGCAGGTCAGACCCGCAGATGCAGGAACGCGTTACCCGCACAATGGCATCCTCCGGATGCTCGATCTCAGGCATAGGCTTTTGGTCGATACGAACCCGTAGCGGGCCCCGGTAATTCATTGCCAGCAAACTTCTTGCTTTTTGGTGAATGTATTATTTCACTACCTCCTTCGCAGGTTTATTCATAAACCAAACCAAAGGTCTACCTTGCTGTTTGTAGAAAGTATAAGGTGGGGTTGGTAAAATAGTTTTCCATTGGAAAGGAGAAGTATAATGCAGGTAGTAAGGGTAGCCCCGTCCCGTAATAGCCAGAGTGTAGGTGCGAATGGGGGGAGGCAGCTTCATCAGCTTATCCTCTTTATGGAATCTGGATCAGGTAGCCCTCATGACTGTTTCTTTAACCGATAAAATCTGCAGTTTCAAAGGCACATCACTGCGGATACAGGGTAGGGGATTGCCGTATTCGCTTGGAAGACTTTGCTCTCGCAGGCACCTGTACTTTCTGATTCTCAGAACGAAACCCTGCGTTTAAAGAACTGTTTAAGTCAATTTTCAAAGGTAAATTATCCGGCATAAGGGATGGTCTCCAAATCTAATCAAATACTTGAAGGACCCAGAAACAAGGGACAGAAATCAATCGCACGTGCATAAAATTCTAATCATTGACGACGAAGACAAGCTTCGTTCACTGCTGGCCCGTATTATTCGGGCCGAGGGCTTCGAGGTACAGGAAGCTGCTGACGCAAAATCGGGTCTTCAATTTTTGGAAAGGCAAACTTTCGCGGTCATTCTGTGCGACGTCAAACTACCCGATGCCAATGGCGTGGAGTTGGTCAAGAAGCTGAAAGAAACCGCTCCGGCTACGGAGGTGATTTTGCTGACGGCCTACGGCAACATCCCCGACGGGGTACGGGCCATCCAGCACGGAGCGTTCGACTACATCACCAAAGGCAACGACAACGACCGGATTCTGCCCTTGATTCACCGCGCCATCGAGAAAAACCAATTGCGGCAGCGGGTCGAAAATCTCGAAAAGCGGGTGGGGGAGAAGTACTCGTTCGACACGATTCTGGGCCAGTCGACCGCGTTGCGACGGGTCGTAGAGTTGGCGCAAAAAGTGGCCGTCACCGACGCCACGGTATTGCTGACGGGCGAAACCGGGACGGGCAAGGAGGTGTTCGCCCAGGCCATCCACCAGGCGAGCGGCCGGGCCAGCCACAGTTTCGTGGCTTTGAACAGCAGTGCTTTCAGCCGCGAGCTGCTGGAAAGTGAACTTTTCGGTCACGTCAAGGGAGCGTTCACGGGGGCTTTGAACGATAAAAAAGGCTTTATCGAGGAAGCCGATGGCGGGACCCTGTTTCTGGATGAGATTGGCGAAATGCCGCTGGATTTGCAGGCCAAGCTATTGCGGGTACTGGAAACCAGCGAATTCATCCGGGTTGGTGAACAGAAACCCCGCCGATCCGACTTCCGGCTGATCGCGGCTACGAACCGCGATCTGAAAACCGAAAGCGAACAGCAGCGATTCCGTCAGGATCTTTATTTCCGGCTCAATGTGTTCGCGCTGCACCTGCCGCCCCTCCGCGAACGTGTCGCCGACATCGAACCCATGGTCAGACATTTTATCGCGGAACTCTGCGCCAAGCTCAAAAAAGTACCCCTGACCTACGAGGCTGATTTTCTGGCTGCTCTGCAAGCCTACCCCTGGCCCGGCAACATTCGTGAGCTTCGCAACTGTCTGGAACGGTCCGTAATCCTGGCTGGAACCGAACCGCTATCGGCCGCTTTGCTGCCTTTTGAGTTTAGTGTACCTTCCGCTACCAGTCTGGGTTTGTCTGCTTTTTCTTTGAACAGCGCCGAGAAATTGCAGATTCAGAAAGTCCTCAATCACACCAAAGGAAACAAAGCCGAAGCGGCTCGCCTTCTAGAAATCGGCATCGCTACCCTGTACCGGAAAATCGAGGAGTATTCGCTTTGAAAGTACCCTATCATTTTGAGAAGAGCCTATCATTTTGATAGGCTTTTTTTATGCCTGAATAATTCTTCTTTGGCTTAATTCAATGAATATTAGTCGAGTATATAAAAGCCTGCTTCCGGTGCATGCTTTTGGCATATCCCCTTTCAGAAATCAACGAAAGTACCATATGCTCATCCTATTCATCATTTCCATTGCCGTATTTTTCTATATGGCGTACGTGCTGATCAAACCCGAAAAATTCTAAACTACTATGGACACGCAAATTTTCGGTATTGCCGTGATGTACCTTTTGGTGGTCCTGTTGGCCATTCCGCTGGGCCGGTACATCGGTAAGGTATTCGACTACGAAAGTACCTGGCTCGACAAATTTTTCGATCCGCTGGACCGGCTGATCTTCCAGCTCAGCGGCATCGACCCGCGCCCGGCCATGAGCTGGCAGCAAAGTCTGGTGGCGTTGCTGGTCATCAATGGTTGGTGGCTGGTCATTTCAATGCTTGTACTCACCACTATGGGATGGATGCCGCTCAATCCCGACGGCAATCCGTCCATGCCATTCGACCTGGCTTTCAACACCACGATCAGTTTCGTGACCAACACCAACCTGCAACACTATTCGGGCGAGTCGGCCCTGTCGTACCTCGGCCAGATGATCCTGATGCTGTGGCAGTTTATCAGCGCGGGTACGGGTATGGCCATCGCGGCTGTTGTGTTCAAAGCAATGAAGGAGGGCCTGAACCCTTCGCTGGGTAACTTTTATAGTCTGCTTGTGCGTAGTTGCACCCGCATTTTACTGCCCCTGGCGATTGTGACCGCCACGATTCTGGCGTTTGAAGGGGTACCCATGACTTTTGAAGGAAAAGGTACCATGACCACCGTGCAGGGTGAAACTGTGGCCGTGAGCCGGGGCCCGGCGGCGGCCTTCGTCGCTATTAAGCAACTAGGTACCAACGGCGGCGGATTTTTTGGGGTGAATAGTAGCCACCCGCTTGAAAATCCTACCTACCTTACCAACATCGTGGAAGATGTGGGTTTGTTTCTCATCCCCATCGCCATGGTTTTCGCCCTGGGCTTCATGCTAAAACGCCGCAAACTGGCGCTGACGATTTTTGGCGTGATGACCCTTGGTTTTCTGATGCTGGTCGTTCCGGCCGTGCTAAGTGAGTTGGGCGGAAATCCCGCCCTTTCTAAACTGGGCGTGACGCAAAGCGTGGGCAGTATGGAAGGCAAGGAAGTGAGGCTGGGTCCGGCGGCTTCGGCCTATTGGGCTATCAACACCACCGTGACCAGCAATGGCTCGGTCAATGCCATGCACGACAGCATGACCCCACTGACCGTGCTGACTACCCTGCTGGGCATGATGATCAACTGTTTCTACGGGGGGGTAGGGGTTGGGTTTCTCAATTTCTACATTTTCATCATCCTGGCCGTCTTCATCAGCGGTTTGATGGTGGGCCGAACGCCCGAATTACTGGGCCGCAAAATCGAGGCCAACGAAATGAAAATCGCGATGGGCATCGCTCTGCTGCACCCCTTTCTGATTTTGGCGGGTACTGCCCTTTCCAGCTACCTGTACGCAGAAAATCCCGCTGAGCTGGCGGGCTGGCTGAATAATCCCGGGTACCACGGTTTCAGCGAATTGCTGTACGAATTCACGTCTGCCTCGGCCAATAACGGCAGCGGTTTGGAGGGCCTGGGCGACAACACACCCTTCTGGAACTACGCCACAGGGCTGGTGATGCTGCTGGCGAGGTACCTTCCGATTATCGGGCCCGTGGCCATCGCCGGGCAACTGGCCGCCAAGAAGTACATTCCCGAAAGCGAGGGTACCCTGCGCGTGGATACGGGTACTTTCGGCATCCTGATTTTCGCCGTCATCCTCATCATCGCGTCCCTGTCCTTTTTCCCCGCCCTCACCCTGGGGCCGCTGGCCGAATATTTCTCCCTTTACCGATCTTAAATTTCAATCTCATGGCAACTGAAAATACGTCGCTCTTCCAGCGCGACCTCGTGCTGGAAGCAGGCAAACAGGCTTTTATAAAATTAAATCCCGCCCGGATGTACCGCAATCCGGTAATGTTTACGGTGGAAATAGGTACTTTCATCATGCTGGGAGTGTGCCTATGGATTCTGGCCGGGGAGCAGTCGCAGGGTACCTTTGGCTACAATGTGCTGGTGTTCGCAGTGCTGTTGCTCACGCTGTTATTCGCCAATTTTGCCGAGGGTATTGCCGAAGCGCGTGGCAAGGCCCAGGCCGATAGTCTGCGCAAAACCCGCGAAGAAACCCCCGCCCGGCGGGTGGCGGCGGGCGACACCTTGCTGTCCAATAATCCTACCCAAATCTCTTCCTCCCAACTCCGCAAAGGCGACCGCTTTCTCTGCGAAGCGGGCGACCTTATCGCCACCGATGGCGAAATCGTGGAAGGGTTGGCGACCATTGACGAAAGCGCCATCACGGGCGAGAGTGCGCCGGTAATCCGGGAAGCCGATGGCGACAAAAGCAGCGTCACGGGTGGTACCAAGGTACTTTCCGACCGCATTCTGGTGGAGGTAACCACCCAGCCCGGCGAGAGTTTTCTGGACAAAATGATCGCCCTTGTGGAAGGCGCATCGCGGCAAAAAACGCCAAACGAAATTGCCCTGACAATCTTATTGGCGGGCTTTACGCTGGTGTTCATCCTGGTAACAGTGACGCTGAAACCCTTCGCGGATTTTGCCAATACCCCCATCACCATTGCGGCCTTTATCTCGCTTTTTGTGTGCCTGATTCCCACCACGATCGGCGGTTTGCTGTCGGCCATCGGCATCGCGGGCATGGACCGCGCCCTGCGGGCCAACGTCATCACCAAGTCGGGGCGGGCGGTGGAAACGGCGGGCGACATTGACGTGCTGCTGCTGGATAAAACGGGTACCATCACCGTCGGCAATCGCAAAGCCACGAATTTTTATCCCGCGCCCGGCGTCTTAGACGGTCGTTTTCGGGAGGTACTGTTGCTTAGTTCATGGTCGGATAATACCCCGGAAGGTAAGTCGATCGTCGAACTGGCGCGGGAGCAGTCGGCGGCCGACTCGTCGGGACAGGAAGCACCGCGGGAAGCGCCTGTTGGAATGACTTTTATCAAATTCACCGCCCAAACCCGCAGCAGCGGTGTGGACATGCCGGACGGTAACAACGGCACGACCCGCATCCGCAAGGGTGCTTCGGATGCCATGCGCGACATGGTGGAAAAAAGCGGGCACGTGTTCCCCGGCGAGATGATGGACCGCGTCAACGAGATTTCGGGCAACGGAGGTACCCCCCTGGTAGTAGCCGTAAACGAAGAAGTGGTGGGTGTCATCGAATTGCAGGATATTATCAAACCAGGCATCCGGGAACGTTTTGACCGCCTGCGCAAGATGGGTGTAAAAACAGTGATGGTTACGGGCGACAATCCGCTTACAGCCAAATACATCGCCGGGAAAGCCGGGGTAGACGACTACATCGCCGAAGCCAAACCAGAGGATAAATTGGAGTACATCCGTCGTGAGCAGCAGAGCGGCAAGCTGGTGGCCATGATGGGCGACGGTACCAACGACGCCCCCGCCCTGGCCCAGGCCGACGTGGGCGTGGCCATGAACAGCGGTACTCAGGCCGCCAAGGAAGCCGGCAATATGGTGGATCTCGACAACGACCCCACCAAACTTATCGAAATCGTGGAGATCGGCAAGCAGTTGCTCATGACGCGGGGTACCCTCACGACGTTCAGCATCGCCAACGACGTGGCTAAGTATTTTGCCATCGTACCGGCGCTCTTCATCGTGGCCATTCCCTCGTTGCAGGGGCTGAACATCATGCGGCTGCACAGCCCGGAATCGGCCATCCTGTCGGCGGTAATTTTCAATGCGATCATTATCCCGATCCTGATTCCGCTCGCTCTGAAAGGCGTATCCTACAAACCCATCGGGGCCAGCGCGCTACTGCGGCAAAATCTGTTGAAATACGGTTTGGGTGGAATTGCGCTCCCGTTTCTGGGCATCAAGATCATTGATCTGTTGGTGTCGATGGTTTTATAAGGGCTCTATTTTTTCAAAAAAAATTTAAAATAAACATCATGAAAACAACCCTGATTCCCGCTCTGCGCCTTACGTTGGTGTGCGTAGTACTGTTTATGGGCGTGTATCCTGCCCTCATCTGGGGCATTGCCCAGCTTGCACCCAACCGGGGCAGAGGCGAAATCGTCGCAAACAACGGCGCGACTTACTTCACCCAGATCGGTCAAAACATCACCACCGACCGGTACTTCAACGGCCGTCCCTCGGCGGTGGGCTACAACGCCGCCGGTTCGGGCGGCAGCAACAAGGGGCCATCCAACCCCGAGTACCTGGCTACGGTAGCGGCCCGCGTCGATACCTTCCGGGTGCACAATCCCGGTACCTCACAGGTACCCGCTGAACTGGTAACGGCCAGCGGCAGCGGCCTCGATCCTCATCTGTCGGTGGAGGCCGTGCTGGTGCAGGTACCGCGCATTGCCAAGGTGCGCGGCGTTTCTGAGGCATCGCTGCGCGATCTGACCGCTCAGCACACCGAAAAGCCGCTGCTGGGCTTGTTTGGTCCGGAAAAGGTCAACGTGTTGGAATTGAATCTGGCTTTGGATAATTTGGGTAAAAAGGGTTTTGGTAATCCTATTCACTTATGAAAAACAATTGGCCATACTGCCTCTATCTGATCGGATGCCTGACTGCCACGGATCCCTCCTTGGCCCAGTCCGACAGCACGGCGGTGCAGTTCAGCGGCTATCTGGAAACTTACTACCAGTACGACTCGCGCAAGCCGGGCAACCATCAGCGCCCCGATTTTGTGTATTCCCACAACCGCCACAACGAGTTCACGCTCAACCTGGGGTACCTTCGGGCCGATTATAAGCAGGAAAACGTCCGGGCGCACTTGGCATGGATGGTGGGTACCTACGCCAATGCCAATCTGGCCGCCGAGCCGGGGGTACTCAAGAACATCTACGAAGCCAATGCGGGCGTCCGGCTTTCGCGCCAGAAAAATCTCTGGCTCGATGCGGGCATTTTATCTTCCCACATTGGCTTCGAGAGTGCGGTCGGTGCCAACTGCTGGAACCTGACGCGTAGCATCATGGCCGATAACTCGCCCTATTTTGAAAGCGGGGCCAAGCTGACCTACACCTCGGATAACGGCCAATGGCTGGTCAGTGGCCTGATCCTCAATGGCTGGCAACGAATTCAGCGCGTGATGGACAACAATACGCCCGCCTTCGGCCACCAGCTTACCTACACGCCGAATGCCCGCGTGACGCTCAACAGCAGCTCGTTCATAGGCAGCGACACGCCCGACAGTACCCGACGGATGCGGTACTTTCATAACTTCTACGGACAGTTCGCGCTGACCGAAAAATGGGGTGCCCTCGTGGGTTTCGACATCGGGGCGCAGCAAGCCGAACCCAAGGGCAACCGCTATTCGGTGTGGTACGCGCCCATTGTCCAGCTGCGTTACGCACTCACCGACAAAGCCCGGCTCGCCGCGCGGGCGGAGTACTACGACGATCGCGACGGGGTCATCATCGCCTCCGGGGTACCCGGTGGCTTCCGGGTTTCGGGATTTTCGGTTAATTTCGACTACGCGTTGTCACCTCTCGCCCTGTGGCGGATCGAAGCCAAACGTCTGGACGGTCGTGTTTCGATTTTTGAAAATAATGACGGCACCTACACGAAGAATAACCTGACCCTCACGACTTCTCTGGCTATCCGCATGCCATGACCGAAAAAGAGCAAAATGTCCAGCATTTCCTCAATCTGGTCAAAAAGGCCCGACGGGGAAAACTGAAAATCTACCTCGGCATGAGCGCGGGGGTGGGCAAAACCTACCGGATGCTGCAGGAAGCCCACGCCCTGGCCCGTAGTGGGATCGACGCGAAAATCGGCTACGTAGAAACGCACGGCCGAGCCGAAACCCACGCGCTGCTGAGCGGACTGGCGCTGGTACCCCGCCGGAAGCTTTTTTATAAGGGCAAGGAGCTGGAGGAAATGGACGTGCAGGCGATTATCAACCTGCGGCCTGAGGTAGTCATCGCCGACGAACTGGCGCACACCAACATCGAGGGTAGCAAGAACGAAAAGCGCTGGCAGGACGTCGTCGAAATCCTGGAAGCCGGCATCAGTGTCATCAGCGCGGTCAACATCCAGCATATCGAAAGCCTCAACGAGGAAGTGAAGCGCATCACGGGCGTGGAAGTCCGGGAGCGCATTCCCGACCGGATTCTGCACATGGCCGACGAAATCGTGAACATCGACCTTACCGCTGACGACCTGATCACCCGCCTGAAAGAAGGCAAAATATACGCGCCCGACAAAGTCCAGACCGCGCTGGCTAATTTTTTCAAGGCCGACAGCATCCTGCAACTGCGCGAGTTGGCGCTCAAAGAGGTGGCGGGCCACGTGGAGCGCAAGGTGGAGGCCGACGTGCCGAGAGGCGCGCCGGGGACGGGCCGCCACGAACGGTTTCTGGCCTGCATCGGCAGCAACGACAAAACGGCCCGCAACGTGATCCGCAAGACGGCCCGCCTGGCGAGTTATTACACCAGCCAGTGGCTGGTGCTGTACGTCCGCACGCCGCGCGAAAGCAACGACCGCATCGCGCTTGACAAGCAGCGGCATCTGATCAATAATTTCAAACTCGCCGCTAGTTTGGGGGCAGAGGTCGTGATTGTGGAAAGTCGCGATATCTCCGCCACCATCATTCAGGAAGCCGAGCGTCGGGGCATTACGACCATCTGCCTGGGCAAGCCCCACCTGAATTTGTTCCGGGTGATCCGGGCGACCCATCTTTTCAATACCTTGCTGAAAAAGTTAAACGCTACGGAAGTCGACGTGGTGATTCTATCCTGATGAAAGTAAAAACCAAGCTCTCGCTGGCCGTAGGGCTGCTGTTTCTGATGATTGTGGCGGTTACGTTTGTGAGCGGTAAGTACATCAGCGACCTGCGCGCCGACACCGAAAATATCCTCCGGGCCAACTACAAGACCCTGGAATATACCCGCAACATGATGACTGCCCTGGACGAACCGACTCTGGAACGCTTCTCGTCGCGGCCCTTTGAGGAAAACCTGGCCCGGCAGGCCGCCAACGTCACCGAACCCGGTGAGGGCGCAGCGACCCGCCGCCTATCGTCGCATTTTCAGGCTTTGCAGGGTACCCCGGCCAGCGATTCGCTGCGCCGACTGGTGCGCCGGGATTTGTCAGAGATCATGGGCCTTAACATGCGGGCCATTGTAGCCAAAAGCGAGCAAGCCACTGCCACCGCCGAGACGGCCACTTCATCCATCGCTTTCACCGGAACCATCTGCCTGCTGATTGCCCTGATTCTGTTGGTCAATCTGCCCGGTAACATTGCCGATCCCATTCGTGAACTCACGGGGAGCATTCAGCAAATCGCGGCCAAAAACTACGGCAAGCGTGTCCATTTTGAGAGTCACGGGGAATTTGGCGATCTGGCGCGGTCGTTTAACACCATGGCCGAAAAATTGCAGGAATTTGACAGCAGTAGTTTGGCCAATCTGCTCTTCGAAAAAAAAAGAAACGAGGCGCTCATCGAGCAGATGGAGGAGCCCGTGATCGGGCTGGACGAAAATCAGGTGTTACTTTTTGCCAATGGCAACGCGTTACAGGTGCTGGGTATGAAAAAGGCGGAACTCGTAGGGCATTCGGCGCGGGAGCTTTCGGCCAACAACGACCTGCTGCGGTCACTGACGGACGACCTGGCTACTGGCACAAAAACGGAGCCTGCCGATCGGCCCGCGCCGCTCAAGATCTATAAAGACAACCGCGAGAGCTACTTTGAAAAGGAGGTCGTGGAGATTCAGGTGGTTCCGACGGGGGAATTGAAAAAACAGCCTAAGGGGCACGTCATTGTGCTCAAGAACGTGACGCCATTTAAAGAACTGGATTTTGCCAAAACCAATTTTCTGGCGACTATTTCCCACGAGCTGAAGACCCCGATTTCCTCTATCAAAATGAGCTTGCAACTCCTCAAAAATCCGCAGACGGGCGTCCTCAACGAGGAGCAACGCCAGTTGCTCGAAAGCGTGCGCGAGGACAGCGACCGTCTGCTCAAAATCACGGGTGAGCTGCTGGACATGACCCAAATTGAAACGGGCAAGATTGAGTTGCTCATCGACGCCACCGACCCGCTGCGGATCCTGAACTACGCCCTGGAAACGGTCAGGGTACCCGCTGGGCAAAAACGCATCAGCCTCATCACGACCCTCGGCGACGCGTTGCCCCGGATTCAGGCCGATTACGACAAAACCGCCTGGGTGCTGACTAATCTGCTGGTCAACGCCATCCGACACGCGCCCGAGCAAAGTCGGGTGGAGGTAAGGCTGGATGCAAAAGAAAACGGTTTGTTTTTTTATGTGAAAGATCAGGGCAAGGGCATCGAGGAAAGGTATCTGACCCGCATTTTCGACCGTTACTTTCAGGTGCCCGGCAATCTGAAGGAAGGTACCGGGCTGGGGCTGGCAATTTGCAAAGAGTTCATCGAAGCACAGCGCGGTACGATTGGCGTCGACAGTGCCGTGGGGGAGGGGAGTATCTTTTATTTTTGGCTACCGGCCGCCTTGTGATTCGCTCTGGTTTCAACATCCCTGTCACGGAGGCTTCTCCTGCAAAATTCTACACGCGGGTATTACAGGAAGAACGGAGTTTTCCGATAGTCTATACATGTAATTAAACAAGTGGCTTGGTGCAATTTGTAGCTGTAAACAACTGGTCGAAAAATTGCCACTGGTTTATGAGCTATTGGTGGCGAGGGGCTGCGTTTCATTTTATTTGTCGTTTTTGGGAAACGTGAATTCCGGGACGCGCTCGCCGGCGTTTCCTGAAAGATATTTTCAAATGATCATGCTGGGCGGATGAGGGTGATCCTCCACAAAAGATTTATAGGGATAACTAACACATCCTGATGTCAAACGTATATTTATTGAAGCCTTGGCGCTTTCCGCTGACTGGGGAGGGTAAGAGGTTGGTTGGCAAACAATAACTACTGAGAAAGGTCTATGAAGTCGTAAGTTAACTGGCGCAAGTTCGCACAATGATTGGATATTCAGTTACATATATTCAGCAAATGCCGTTTAACCAATTTTATATTAATTTGCATAATTGAAATAAAACTTTGCACGTCATTGATCAATTTGAGTAAGACTGACGAACAACTTTGGCAAGATCTCATTTCAGGCGACGAGTCAGCGTTTTCGACATTATTTGAGCGACATCACTCTCTTCTCGTGGGCTATGGTATCTCTTTGATTTCTCATCGCGAGACGGTCCAGGATTGTGTGCAAGATGTTTTTGTGGACGTGTGGTTGTATCGCCAATCGCTTAATCCATCCGTTTCAGCCAAAGCTTATCTCATTTCCAGCGTCCGTAAGCGAATCGCCAGAAGACACGAGCGCGACAAAATTTTCCGTAAGACGACCCAGCTGGATGACTCATTGGAAAAAATTATTGAGTTTTCGCTCGATTTTACGGTGGAGGACCGGCTGATTGCCAATGAAGAAACGCTACACAAGGTCCGGCAACTTAACCAAATGCTCAATGCATTAAACGCTCGGCAGCGTGAAGCCCTGTACCTCCGGTATCATCAGGGGCTTTCAGTGGATGAGATCGCCGACATCCTGGACATTAATAAACAGTCCGTATCCAACCTCCTGCATCGTGCCCTGCGGCAGCTTCGCCGCGATTGGACGGGCAGCACTCCTCTCTTTCTGCTGGTGTCTTACCTGACAATTTAATTTTTTCAAAAAAAAACTGGACTAAGTGAGTATCGCTTAATCTAGCTGTCCTCTCTGCCTCTGAAACCCCCTTTTTCAGATGCAACAGCGAGACCGATATCAATCAATTGAAGATTTCCTGGCCGATGACTCATTCAAGGCTTGGGTACTTACTGGCCAGGATCCTGACCAGTGGGAAGCATGGACTGTGGAGCATCCACAACGTTCTGCCATTGTGGAAAATGCCCGCAACTTGTGGCTGGCCATGCAAGTACCAGACCCAAAGGTAACGCCAGAAGAATCAGTGGCAGCATTGCAAAGTACCTGGCAGAAAATCGTACAAGCTGAAGATAATGTTATCGCTCCTACGTGGCGATGGTGGCGCAGTGCAGCGGCTGTTCTTCTGCTTGGTTGCGGTATTTCTTTGGCTTGGTACATTTATCGTGACATCGTCGTAACGCCCGGAACGTCATACACGGAATTGATTGAAAACACCTCTGACCCGGTTCTCGAGCGTACCAACGACACTGACCATCCGCTGCTCATAACCCTCGCCGACGGGAGTTCCGTACTATTACAGCCCGATAGTAAACTAAGTTTTCCCGCAAAATTTGAGGGCCGTGAGCGAAAAGTATATCTATCGGGCGAAGCCTTTTTTGAAGTCAGCAAAAATCCAAACCAGCCATTTCTGGTTTATGCCAATGAACTGTTGACCAGGGTGGTAGGTACCAGTTTTCGCGTGAAAGCCTTCGCCGACCAAGATGATATTGAGGTAGTTGTCAGAACGGGGAAAGTGAATGTTTCGTCCAGTAGCGTGGCCGCAGATTCCTCCGAAGAGGAGCTCCTGCTTCTGCCCAACCAGGGTGTCAGGTTCAGTCGCGAGCGGCTGGCATTTGAAAAGATAGATGACCTGACCCAGGAAAAGCAAATCTCGCAGAAACTGAGCAATATCGAACGGCTCAGCTTCGAATTTTCGGACGTGCCCGTTGCTCAGATTTTTAAGACCATTGAGCAGGCCTACTTAGTGGAAATCGACTTCCCCGAAGAAAAACTGAAGAACTGCTACCTGACCACCTCACTCAGCGACGAACCATTGCCCCAAAAACTCAAAATTATATGCTCAAGCCTGGGACCAGACGCCAGCTATGCAATCGAAGGCAACAAAATCTCGGTCAGTGCCAAAGGATGTGATTAAATAATAAAATAGCGTCGGGATGCTGTAACATCGCCGACGCTAGATTGACTTCCCGTTGGGTTCTGTAAAACCCATTCTCTAGGGAGAAAAAGGAAGAAATGATTTTGCCAATACCCTTGTACAGTACCAACTAAACCAACCAAAAGTATGAAGAATTCTTCGACAAGTCAACGATTACTCTACCATGTCTTGAAGGTCTCAATCCTACAATTCGCCTTTGCAACCCTATTTGCGGGTATGGCACTGGCGACCACCGTCAACGGCCAGGATATACTGGACCGTAAAGTGTCGCTCGATGTTCGGGACGCTGCCTTAAGTACCGCACTGCGAGAGCTGGAAAGGTCGGGTCAGGTGAAATTCTCTTATAATTCCCGCAACCTGCCCCTGGACGAAACCGTGACCGTACGTGCAGATAACGAAATATTGTCCAGCGTGTTGACGCGCGTGCTCAAACCCATGAATATCAAATTCATGCAGGTAAGCAACCGGATCGTTTTGCGAAGGGAGATTGCTCTGGAAAAGCCGGACCAATCAACGGCTTCTTTTTCCCATATCCTTATTCAAGCTCCCATTGATCAGACTGTAACGGGAATAGTAACAGACGAAACCGGCGGGGGACTTCCCGGAGTGAGCGTTCTCGTGAAAGGAACACAACGGGGAACAAATACTGACCAGGATGGAAAGTACTCTGTGGAAGTACCTGATGGAAGCGCCGTTTTGGTTTTCTCCTACGTAGGATACAATCCGCAGGAAGTACTCGTTGGCAACCGGTCATCAGTCAATGTATCTCTCAAACCCGATTTGAAATCGCTGGAAGAGGTCGTTGTAGTGGGATACGGTCTTCAAAAACGCCGGGATATTGTTGGTTCCATTGCCAAAGTTTCCGGCGAAGAGCTCAACAAACTCCCAACGACATCAGTAGCCGAAGCCCTGCAAGGCATGGCCAGCGGTTTATTAATTCAGAATAACAGCGGCCACCCCGGCCGTGGGCCCGACATCAACATCCGCGGGCAGGGCTCCATCAACCTCGGCTCTTCGCCGCTTTGGATTGTCGATGGGGTGCCCATTCAGACCGGTTCTCTGGATATGACAAATAATGGAGTAAAACCAGTCTCTCCGCTAGCTATGATAAATCCTAATGACATCGAGTCAATCGAGGTTTTGAAGGATGCGGCAGCCACCGCTATTTATGGCAACCGGGGTTCGAACGGAGTCATTATCGTGACTACCAAATCAGCCAAAAGTAACAAGACAGGCATCACCTTGAACTACGACAAGGGTATTTCGCGGTTGCCGTTCACGCAGGAGGATGTATTCGTCAATTCGAAAACCTGGTGGGAATTGACCGACGAGGCCTTTGCCAATGCCGGTAATACCAGCGTCTTTGAACCGGAACGTATTCTCAGCTCCCAATTTCTGGACGATCGTCCGACCATGAGCCGGGAAGAAGCCATAGCCACTAATACGGACCATTTGGCTGCCCTAACCCAAAATGCGGGTTATAATCAGGTAGGGGTCACGGCCAATAAGGGTTTCGACACAGGTGGAATCATGTTTACAATGAACTACCGGGACGAAAAAGGCATGATTCGAAACAACGATCTGCAGCGGCTAACAACCCGGTTTAATTTTAATTTCTCCCCCGTTAAATCATTGAATGTCGGTATCAGCACCAACTTTGTGTATCTAAAAAACAAAGGCGTACAGACTGGAAACGGCAAAGGTCTAGGGGGCTGGGCCAACTGGTTCGCCGCAATGCCCTGGTACAAAATCTACGATGAAACATCGCAAACCGGGTACTGGGGGGCTAATTCTGGTTTCAACGCCCTGGCTTTTTCCGACGAGAAGCTGATTCGCAATGATGTGGATCAGTACCGGACTATTAGCAACGCATTCATCCAATGGGACTTACCCATTGAGGGGCTGCGTTTGCGTGGCGAGGCAGGCGTGGATTTGTTGATCAACAATAGCAGCTACTGGCGTTCGGTATTTTTGGATGCCAATGCGCCGTTTATCAACGAAGCCGCCGAGCGTTCGATTACGAAACATGTTTTTAACTATAACTCCTACCTCAACTATGACCGGACGTTCGGTCAGCACAACGTGACCGCCACGGCGGGCGGCGAAGCGATCAGGCAGTCGTCTTATACACGGCAGGTCGAGGGAACGCAGATCTTCAGCAAGTACCCGGAGCTTCGCAATCCGCTGCAGATCACCGATGGTGATGGCTACCGGGGTGGCGGGCAATATCTGCTTGGCTTTTTTGGGCGGGTTAATTACAAGCTCAAAGACCGATACCTTCTTAACCTCAGCGTTCGCCGGGATGGACATTCCGTGCTGAGTAAGGCAAACCGCTGGGCTACCTTTGCCGCTGTGGGGGCGGGATGGATTATTTCAGATGAATCATTTGCCAAAGTACCCTGGCTTACGCACTTGAAACTTAGAGGTAGCGTAGGTACAACGGGTAACACCGGGCTTTCTTCGGAAATGACCCAAATCAACTGGGGCTTGTCCAATAGCCGATACGGTGGGGGCTACCTGCCAGGAGGTACTACGCTGGGCCCCATTGGCAACGCCGACCTGAAATGGGAAACTACCTTAAACACCGACGTTGGATTTGACTATGGATTATTCAACAACAGGCTCTCTGGTTCGGTAGCGTATTACGTCAAGAAAGTATCAGATTTGATTTTGCGCGGCAATGTTCCTGTTTCGGTTGGTTTTACCAACAATCAGGTTTGGGAGAACGTGGGAGATTTGAAGAACTGGGGCTGGGAATTCAGTGTCAACAGCGTTAATATTAATAAAAACGCTTTCCGCTGGAATACCGACTTCAATTTCAGCTTTAACGACAACCGTATTATCAAGCTCAACCAATTTGAAGCAGGGAAAGGGGCTGAATCCAGCCAGACAATCCGTAAGGAGGGTGAAAAAATAAACTCCTGGTACCTGGCTCATTCAGTTGGAGTTGATCCGCAGCGCGGCATCATTATGATTGAGCAGCGGGATACGGAGAAGTGGAACAACGAGTTTATCACCGTCCCAAACGGTAATTTGATTCCAGGTAACACAGCCAACACGACCGCAAACAAAATGATTCTGCATGGCCGTTCTACCCTGCCGACCTTCTTCGGAGGTATCACCAACCGATTCACCTATAAGGGTATAGACCTGAGTATGTTGATCGTTTATGCCGGTGGGAACTACCTCTACAATGATTTTTACGGCGCAGCTACCCGGTTGGATGGCATCTACAATATTGCTCAGGACATCGTAGGGAACTACTGGCAAAAGCCGGGAGACGTGGCTAAGTTTCCGATGATTGTCTACGGTCAAACCTACAAGTACGACAACGATGGTAATCCATCGGCATCAGGCACCCGCTTCGAAACCAATCAGAACGACCGGTACCTGGAAAAAGCGAACTATGCCCGACTGAGAAACGTGCAAATAGGTTATACGCTGCCCAATTCACTGATGACTAAGGCTAAGTTGCAAAACGTGCGATTCTACCTGAGTGGGACCAACCTGCTGACCTTTACAAAATTTAATGGCCTGGACCCGGAAACGAACAACGACCTCCCCGTGCCAAGGATGCTCAATCTTGGTGTTTCCGTAAACCTTTAACCTACTGAAAAGATGAAAATCAAGAACATACTTCTGTTACTTCCAATGACAGTCCTTACCACATCTTGTGATATGGACGAATTTTTCGAAAACGATCGCCCCCAGGAAACCCAGTGGGTCAATACCGTTACGCTTGACCAGGGACTGGTGTCCGCTTACCATAGCTTGATGTACCGCGAAGGCTACCGCGGCTTTCCTCAGATGCTGGATTTCGCCTCATCCGGCGTATCCCAACTTTTACCCGAAACCTCGACGGGTGCGCCCTGGAACGAAATGTACAACCGTCAGTTCGATCAGAATTTTAACCTGTCGAACAACCTCTGGAAGACATCTTACGCAGCCATTACGATGGCTAACACAGCCATCCAACTGGACACTGAGAATGATGGGAACCCGTTCAACTTACGTGTAGCGGATAGCGATTATAAGGACAATTATGTCCGACAGATCGGTGAATACCATTTCCTTCGCGCTTACGCTTACTATCATCTGGTGCGGAATTTTGCCCCGCCCTATAATCACAATGGCCCAAATACCGGCCAATTCATTCCTTTCAAAACCAAAGTACCCATGTCCAAGGGCGAAATTTTTGAAGAAAGCCTGGGTACGACAGAGGAAATTTACCAGCAGATCGTCGCAGATCTGGAAATTGCCAAGCAAAAACTGCCGGGCAATTTCAATTCGGCGACCATGTTGCCTAACTATGTAGCTGGACGCGCCACGAAATATACCGCCGCCGGGTACCTTGCCAAGGTACTTTTCGTGATGGGAAAGTACGATCAAGCTTTGAAAGAAACCAATTTCATCATCGACGCCGCTGAAAACCAGAAGCGCTTTTCGCTTGAAGCACCCATCGACGCTTTTAACAAGAACGTGGTATCTGATGTTGCCAAGGAGGCCATTTTTGAATTCAATACCGGTGACCCGACTGTCAGCGGAACCAGTGAATATGTATATTGGGCCTGGGTATTTTCCTTTCAGGATCGGAACGCCGACGACTTTGGCAGGGGAAAGGGTATGGCGAAGAGCGCCACCAACCAGTTCACTTTGAGCTACTGGGCGTTGGATAAGGCGGGGTGGATGACTGACCCGGCCAAGGGTGACTATACGCCGACCGAGGCGGCCAAAAAAGATCTTCGCTACCAACAGCTCTATTTTTATCAACTTCCTTACAAGGCGGGCGGTGATCCTCTTATTTACGAGACGGTAAGTACGCACACCAAAGTGGACAAGCCCCAAATTTATATAGACAAATACTATCGCGGAGGCCCCGGTGACGGGCGGTATACCAAGTTCCCGTTGCTGCGGCTGGCGGATATTTATTTAGTGCAGTCATGGATGCGTTGGAAAACCGGCGATGCCACAGGAGCCGCGGCGGATCTCAATAAGGTTTGGAACCGAGCGAATCCTACCAATCCGAATCGCTACACGGCTGCCAATGTGAACCATGAAGCCATTCTCGCCGAATACATCCGTGAGATGACCGGCGAAGGCTGGACTCTTGACTTCATGGTAGGCACGCAGATGCCTATCCCGGCGGGAGACCGTGCGGGTGTCGCCCCTATCGCGCCCCCATACAGCCAGTGGAAGTGGGAAGTTCCGGTAGAGGAAAAAAACCTCAATCCCGATTATCAATAAACACAACTAAATTTAGAAGGTGTCCGCTCCGGAAAGGTAATGATCCTTTCCGGAGTACTCTTTCCTTTGTGCCATTCTCCGTAGTTATTCAATTGGTTTATTGCCTCACTGTGAAGGCAATAAACCCAATATCGATGCCATGCGAGCCAATCTAGTATTCCTTTATTTCATAAGTACCTGCATGCTGTCGAGCCTACACTACCCGTCAGCGCATGGCCAGGGAAATAGTGATGTAAGCTCGCATGCAGCGCGTCCTGAAGACAATCGGTTTACGGTGGAAGTACTCGACAAAAAGCTCAATGAGCCTATGGAATTAACGGTCCTTCCTGATTCTCGGGTCATTTTCGTCGAGCGGCGAGGCAATATTCGCCTGTACGACCCCAAGCAGAACAAAACCCGTCTTCTGGCGCACCTACCCATTTATCTGGGCAGTGAAGACGGCTTGCTGGGCGTTACCAAAGACCCGCATTTTGAGAGAACCAATTGGCTTTATTTTTTCTATTCACCCGCAGGCGAGAAGGCTGTTCAGCGGATTGCCCGATTCACGATGAAGGATGACTCCCTGTTGCTTTCATCAGAGAAAGTACTCTTGGAATTTCCCCTTCTGCGCGCCTGCTGTCATTCGGGTGGTTCCCTTGCGTTTGGCCCGGATGGCAATCTATTCATCTCCGCGGGAGATAATACCTATCCATCTGCCTCGAGCGGGTTTGCTCCATTGGACGAGCGTGCGGATCGGATTGCGTTCGATTCCCAGAAATCAGCCGCCAATACGGATGATTTACGCGGAAAAATACTTCGGATAACTCCTCAGTCAGATGGTACTTACACAATTCCAGACGACAATTTATTTCCAAAAGATGGTACTTCAGGGCGGCCTGAAATCTATACGATGGGAAACCGGAACCCCTTCCGTATTTCCATTGACCCGAAAACCAGCTACCTCTACTGGGGGGAAGTAGGCCCCGATGCGGGTACAGACAGCCTTCACCGGGGACCGAAAGGCTACGATGAAATCAACCAGGCCCGCCAGGCGGGTAATTTTGGGTGGCCGTATTTCATTGGTGATAACAAACCCTACCGTCCCTATAACTTTGCCACGCAGCAATCAGGCGAACTATTTGATGCCCTAGCTCCGGTCAATACTTCCGTCAATAACACGGGCGCAAAAACCCTCCCCCCCGCCCAGAAGGCCTTCATTTGGTATCCCTACCTAGCCTCTCCTGAATTCCCTGAGGCAGGTGAAGGAGGTCGAACGGCCATGGCAGGACCTGTTTTCTATACGGATCAATTTGCGTCAGCACCTTATTCTTTTCCGCCCTATTACGACGGCAAGCTCCTGATTTACGACTGGATGCGGAACTGGATCAAGGCCGTGACCATGGATAATCAGGGCAACTACCAAAAAATGGAGCCCTTCCTGCCCACCCGAACCTTTTCCAAGCCGGTGGATATGGAGTTCGGACCAGACGGCTCTTTGTATGTTCTGGAGTATGGAACTTTCTGGAAGTCAGAGAATGAGGATTCCCAGCTAATAAGAATTCAATACCACAAAAACAACCGGAGACCCATTGCCCGCATTTCTGCCGATAAAATGGTGGGAGCGGCGCCTTTGACCGTCAAACTATCTTCCAAAGGATCATTTGATTACGATAAAGAAGATTCGCTGGCTTTCGTCTGGAAATTAAAGGACGGGACGGTTATTTCTCGGAATTCTACTGCCACGTATACTTTTAAAAAGCCAGGTACTCAGGAAATTACCCTCGCAGCTATAGATCCGTCTGGAGAAACAGCTCAAACTACCCTTGAAGTCAAGGTAGGGAATGCCCCGCCGGTAGTCAGAATCAATACCACCGCCAATCGCTCCTTTTATTGGGGAAAACAAGATATACCCTACCAGGTTCGGGTTGAAGATCAAGAGGATGATCAACGTACCCCGGCCAATCTGAACAGGACTCAGATCCGCTTTGACTACCTACCTCAGGGGAAAGATCTGGCCCTACTGACTTCAACATCCCAGAGTGATAACGGGAAGGGAGGCGTTCAGGGAAAACAATTGATTACCCAAAGTGGCTGCACGGGTTGCCATGCCTACGACAAAAGAACGGTCGGGCCGGGTTTCATCGAAATCTCGCAGCGGTACCTTGGTAAAAACAAGCGCCAGGAACTAGTCGACAAAGTACAGAACGGAGGGAGCGGCAACTGGGGTGAGGTAGCGATGGCGGCGCATCCTCAACTAAAGAAAGAAGTAATCAGCGAAATGATAGATTATATCCTGACGCTGTCCGATGAAAAGAAAGTCGCTTCACTACCGATGACGGGCGTAGTAAGTACGGGGACCCATGGGAGTGAAGGAGGTACTTATTACCTCACCGCAACCTATACCGACCAGGGTGCCAACGGTATCGAACCCCTTACCGGCCGGGATACACTCCTGCTGCGTTCCCCCATTCAGATGGCGTATGACGCGGATACCAGCCACGGCGTAATGATCCGGAAAGCGGATGGACGAGCCCGGTTCACACAAAATGACGCCTTTATTGCCTTTAGGCGTATCGACCTCAGCCAGATCCATTCGTTGTCAATTCGGGCCTCTGCCTCTGACAATATTGAAGGCACACTTGAAATTAGGGTCAATGGGGAGAAGGGGCCGGTGATAAGCCAGAAGTCACTCTCTCCGGGTTCGAAATGGGTAAATTTCGATATGCCCATCAAGCCCATGAGTGGGTTTCAGAATTTGTACTTTATCTATAAAACTACCAGTAAGACCATAGGCATCTGGCAAACCTTCGATCTGTCTGCCATTACGTTTCGTCGAAAATCCGATGAAGAATGACAGGCACTACTGACTTTACCATGTACCATTTAAACCTAGTTATCCTTGACCAAGCCATTGTATTTTTTCCTGTTTCTTAGTTGGGTACCTCTTACTGCCATTTCCCAAACTACCCTGTATGTAGCACCGCAGGGTACCGGCAGCGTTTGCTCCCAGCAAAAACCCTGCCGCCCGGAGCAGCTGGCTGAAAAGCTCGAAGAGTTAAACAAAAAAGAGGTAGGTGATATCGCTGTGTACTTCAAGGGAGGTACTTATGAACTGACCTCCCCGCTTCTGCTTACGAGTGAGGTAGTGGGTAACGAAAAAAATAAAGTTTGGATCGGTAGCCTGGCTGGCGAAAGAGCGGTTCTCTCGGGAGGGCGCAAAGTCACGGGTTGGTCGGATGCGGGTAATGGGATATACAAAGCGAATGTACCCTCCGGAACCGATTGTCGGCAGATTTACATCAATGGAAAAATGGCGATCCGGGCCAGGACGCCAAACCGGGAGAATGATGCTGACTACGGTCCTTACAACCGCGGCCTGGGGTTTGATGAAAAAGCCAAAACCGTACTAATCCGAACGGCTGATGTACCCGCCGCCGCCCTATCCGGGGAGGTGGAGCTGGTCATGAATCAGCACTGGTACCAAAGCCGGTTACGAATTGCCTCCCTGAAAAAAGGCCGGGACACCACGGTACTTACCCCCAAAGATCCGGAGCGGGGGCACGTGTTTCAGTTGACCTACGCCCGAATGCTCAATCCTGACAAACCCTACTACTTCGAAAATGCCTTAGAATTTCTGGATAGCGACCGGGAATGGTACCTTGACAGGCAAAATCATATATTATATTATAAGCCTGCCCCAGGCGAAAAAATGGAAAACCTGGAGGTAGTGGTACCCGTGCTCGAAACGGTCGTACAAATTTCCGGTACTCCTCAGAAGCCCCTGACAAACTTTACTTTCTCAGGCATTGACGTCATATACGGCAATTGGCTGACGCCCAGTCGTAAAGGGAGTGTGGCAACCCAGGGTGTTCAGATTCGCGGCTATGAAGAAGAGATGGGACCGGGTTTGATTCAGGCCGAGTTTGTCCGCAATCTATTGATCGAAAATTGTACGATCATGGCCGCCGGTGGCCATGGCCTGGTTCTGAGCAAAGGCGTACAAAATTCAAGCGTCGTGGGGAATCATTTTGATCAGATCAGCGCGAATGGTATTGTGATCGATACGTACAAAAAAGCGTTTCCGGTCGACAGTCTTCGCTGCATCGACAATCGCATTGCGTTCAACCTGATTGAAAACGTAGGCATGCACTACACCAACGGGATGGGCGTGCTGGCCAGTTGTGTAGCGGGCCATGTGATTGAACATAATGAAATCCGATTTGGCCGCTACACGGGGATGCAAATTGGCAATCACTACGGCGATAATCTGAGTGGGGTGAAGGATAATTTGATTCAGTACAATAATATCCATCACGTCATGCAACTTCACGATGATGGAGGCGCCATCTACACCCTTAGCAATCAGCCAGGTACCAAGATATTCCGAAACTGGATTCACCAGTATGGCAAGAGCATTTGGGCCGATAATTTCCCAGTCAACGGTATTTTTCTGGATAACAACAGCGCGTACATCCAGGTAGATGATAACGTTTTCAGCGAGCTTGAGAACGTGGATAAGTTAAAGGAACAAAGCAACGGATCTACTACGCACGACAACTCCTTCCGAAACAACAACTCCCAATTGGAGGAAGTCATGCAAAATGCCGGCATAAAACCAGTCACTTCCACGCCGCAGTGAGCATTTCAAAGACTGAAACAGTCAGGCCCATTTTAGAAATTAATTAAAATTATTGACGATGTCCCTTAATATAAGATTCTCTGTTGCGATACTTCTTGTTTTGTTTTTGGCTAGTGGTTGCCACAAGCAGCCTGTTTCCAACGCCAAGGTTGGTACGCAAAACAAGACAAGTTTGGCTGCCCTGGAAGAATTTCATCAGCGGGGTGGTTTGCCTAATTTTTTCCGGAAGGTACATGAGGGCAAAGAAGTAAAGGTGGCCTACATAGGAGGCAGCATCACCGAAGCATCCGAGGGGTGGAGAAGCTTGACATATAATTGGTTGCGCATCAACTACCCCCATACACCTTTTACTGAAATTAACGCCACCATCGGTGGTACCGGCTCGGGCTTGGGCGTTTTCCGGATGGAGCGCGATGTACTGGATAAGCAACCTGATTTGGTATTCGTAGAATTCGCCGTTAATGACAGTGGACAGTCACCGGAGAACCTGTACCGGACCATGGAAGGCATCGTCCGAAAAACCTGGAAAGCCAACTCGTCCACCGATATTTGTTTTGTGTACACGGTGGCCGAGAATACATTCGGAGATTTATTGAAGGGGCAGTACCAGCGGTCGGCTCAGGCGATGGAGGTCATCGCTGAATACTACCAAATTCCCTCCATCCACATGGGGGTGGAGGTGGCCCGTCTGTCTCAGGCAGGCAAGTTGATATTCACGGGTAAGCCGGAAGAGAACCCCGACAAAATTGTGTTCACCTCCGACAGAACCCACCCTTTGTCCAAATCCGGACATCCAATTTACGCCAGCGTGGTGAAGAAATACTTTGAGAAAATGGATGGAGCCGCGCAACCCGGGCCCCATCCGCTCCCGACTCCCTACATAGCGGACAACTGGGAGACGGCTCAGATGGTCACGCTGCCCGAACCATCTTCTTCGACGCACTGGGAACGGCTCCCGGAGGGGATCGCCATCGCGGGTGATTTTGCCAAATTCATGCCCAGCATTTACCGGGCCACGGCCCCGGATGCAACCCTTCATATCAAATTCAAAGGCACGAAGCTGGGATTTTATGACATCATAGGACCTGCATCAAGTATGCTGGACGTGACGGTCGATGGCGAAAAGAAACAGGTGCAGCGGTTTGACCAATGGAGCAACTACTACCGCAAGGGTAATTTCTATCTGGATGATCTGAGCGATGGCATTCATGAGGTAACCGTTCGGGTACCAGGTCATGAGTTCGATAAAGCCAAAATTCTCAAAATAAGAAAAATCGAGATAACTGATCCAAGTCTCTACGCGGAGAATGGTTGGTACCTCAGCAACATTATGGTATTGGGTGAACTGTTATCATTTCAGTGGGAATAATTTCTTGAATTCATTTTTAAGTGCATGCTCCAAAGTCCAGGCTTTCCCTAGTTCTTTCAATGTTTTCGATTTTCCTTACTTCATTTCCTTGCTTTTCAAAGGCAAATGAAATGGTATTTCGCGATGGGCAGGCCGTTTTCGTTGTGCAAGATTATCTGAAACTTCTGTAATGCTGAAAGACAATAGCAATATGCCTGTCGAAGTATATTATCCCGAGTAGGCAAACCTTAGATCTCGCATGAATTTACCGAACAAAAAAGGTTACTTCTTACTTCTGTCGATGCTCCTGGCGACCTTGTTTACCCGGGCAAGCGATGAAGTACCTCAAACCGATCCCTTTCAACCCTATTTAACGGAGAAGGCCCCGACCATCGTTACCGATCTGGGGGAGGAAATCCTGGATAGCATCCGGCTTCGAAAAGTAATTTTTCATTCCCGTGACGTCCAAACCCAGGAAGGATTCGTACCGACGAACATTTTTGCCGCCATCGTGCGGCCGGCGAAGCCAGGTACTTATCCCGGTCTGCTGGTATTGCACGGCGGTGGGGGAAATGCGGAAATAGAAAGAGCGAAGAATTGGGCGGCGCAGGGCTACGTAGTTCTGACCCTGGATATTCCCGGAGTAGCCAATCCCGAGAAAGTACCCCAATCAAGCGGTACCTGGAAGGTAGTTCCCTACGGAAAAAGCCGGTTTACTGCCACGCCGGACCTCACCCATAGTACTATTTTCGAAGGGGTTCTGGCGGCGGTGCAGGGACTGTATTTACTAAACGCTCAACCCGACGTGATTCAGAATCGGATCGGAATCGTTGGAATTTCGTGGGGTGGGTACACGTCTACCATCGTTTCGGGGCTGGCCAGCAATATGGTGAAAGCCACTTTCTCACTCTACGGATCGGGCGTCTACGACGAGGGTTCGGTGTTCATAAAGGAGTTGAACAAAATGTCGGACAATGACCGCGCGACTTGGTTGCGCTACCTGGACGCCGGCCGCCGGATTCAGTCCCTGAAGACGCCCTTTTTCATCGCTGCAGGTACCAACGATAACTGGTTCTACCCGCCCGCTGTCACCGCTACGCTCAAAGCAATGAAAGGTCCGGTCAATCACTTGTTTGCGGCCAATGCCAATCACAAAATTCCGGTGCCGGGCGGTACTAACGATCCCCGAACCAATCAGGTCGGCTGGACCAGCATGGAATTACCCTATTTTGATTACTACCTGAAAAATAAAGGGTACCCGTTCCCTCTCATCACAACTATTTCGGCAGCCTCTCCCAAAAAAGGCAACGCCGGGATTACCGTCAAATTCCGGGTGAAAAGCAAAACGCCAATTCAGCAAGCGAATGTCTTTTACAGCCTGGCGGATTCATCCTGGACAAAGAGAGTCTGGGAGAGCGTGCCCGCCCGGGCGGCCCGCGGCGGCTGGTACTACGCCGAACTACCGGCAAGTGTGATTGGTAAAGCATTGGACTGCTACGGTAGTGTTTCTGATGACCGCCCCATTACCGTCTCTAGCTATTTAGTCAGGCGTAATTAATTAATGTAACTATTCATCCCCATGAAAAAAATGACTGACAATTCCCGCCGGAATGCCTTAAAAATGATGGGACTTGGCTCCGCCATCGGCCTATTGAGCGGTACTGACAGTGTAGCCAAACCTTTAATCCAGGAAAACGGAGAAGCCCCGGCTTACGCCAAAGGGATGGCGCCCATCAAAATTAAGAGCGTCCGGGCAATTGCGACCGCACCTCAGGGTCATAATCTTATAGTGGTTAAAGTGGAAACCACCGAGCCAGGGCTCTACGGGCTCGGCTGCGCCACGTTCAACCAACGGGCCGAAGTGGTCGTCACCGCTGTGGATAGCTACCTCAATGACTTTTGTGCCGGCCGCAATGTCGACGACATCGAAGATATATGGCAGTCGGCCTATGTTAGTTCGTACTGGCGGAATGGGCCGGTACTTAACAATGCGCTGAGTGGACTGGATCAGGCTTTATGGGACATCAAAGGCAAACGCGCCAACATGCCGGTCTACCAACTCCTGGGCGGAAAGGTGCGTTTTGCGATTCCAACCTATACCCACGCGGGTGGGAGTTCGCCCGAACAATTAGCGGAGAATGTCCAGAAATTCATGGATCAGGACTTCAAGTACCTGCGTATTCAAAGTGGCTATAAAACGGCAAAATCGGGAACACCTGACTTCAAAGCGGCGGGCTATGGCTATCCCGGCGACGGGTACCTGAATGAACAGGCGTATCTGAATTCCATACCAAAAATGTTCGACGTGGTGCGCCAGCGGTGTGGCGAGGAGATTGAGTTAATGCACGATCTCCACGAACGTGTACAGCCCATGGGCGCGATCAATATGATTAAGCAGCTGGAGCCCTACCGCCCATTTTTCATTGAAGACCCCTTCTCTCCGGAAAATATGGCTTGGTTCAAACAACTTCGGCAGTCTACCACGGTTCCCATCGCCATGGGCGAATTGTTCAATAATCAGAACGAGTGGAAACAGCCTATGGTCGAAGGCTTGTTCGATTATATCCGCTGCCATATCTCACAGATCGGCGGCATCACTCCCGCGATGAAATTGGCCCGGCTCGGGGAGTGGTTCAATATCAAAACGGCCTGGCACGGGCCGGGTGACGTTTCGCCGGTTGGCCATGCGGCCAATTGTCATATCGACTTTGCCATCTGGAATTTCGGGATTCAGGAAGCCGTGAATTTCTCAGATAAGGTACTTGAAGTATTCCCTGGAAGCCCTTACGTGAAAAATGGGTACATGTACGTGAACGAAGTACCGGGCCTGGGCGTGGATATCAACGAGAAAGAAGCCGCCAAGTACCCGCTCAGAAAAACCTCTACCTGGCAGGTACGCAGAGAGGACGGGACGATTATTCGACCCTAATACAACAGGCGTAAGTCTCTCTGATTCCAACTCCCCGCAAAAAAGTAATCTGTATGGCCATGACCTTTAATCGTTCCCTGCTTTCACAAGTACTTGTCTTACTTTTTTCTCCGCTTGTCCTGCTGGGTCAAACCGAACTACCTACGCTCGTTGCCCCCGCTAACTGGCAACAGCAGGGAATTGAGATCAGGCTTCGGGATGATTTGAAACATCCAACAATGAACTGGCCGCTCACCCGGCTCCGGTACATTGTTGATTTTACCGCGGCAGACGTACCTCCCGATAGTTTAAGATTATGGGACACGGCGACGGATCGCCCGATTCCTTTTCAGCTTTCGGAGGTCCAGCAAAAAAATGGCCGAGTCCAAAAAGCGACCCTTAATTTTCTGTCTGATCTGCCTTCGGGTGGTGATAAAACCTTTCGGCTGGTTGCTGGCAGCCCGAATAATCGAACCGCCGCAACACCCGTTTTTTCGGTTGTTACGGTACAGAAATATAGCCATTCACTGGTTTTAGCCAATGGCCTGATCAAGATCGAGTTACCCATTTCTGTGGATTCGGAAGGAAAAGCATGGCCCCCGGTTCTGCGCATCGGGAATGGAACGGCTTGGCTTGGCAAAGGGTACTTTGATCTAAAGAAGCCGCTTACTTCATTCACGCTCACCGAAGGTAGTCTTGGGCCTCTCATGGCTGAGTATACCTTGAACTATCAATTTGAAAAGGAGAAATGGTACCGCGCGACCGTGCGGCTGGTAGCGGGGATGGAATTTCTGGA
The DNA here is from genome assembly GCF_014651615.1 of Persicitalea jodogahamensis. Classification (GTDB taxonomy): domain Bacteria; phylum Bacteroidota; class Bacteroidia; order Cytophagales; family Spirosomataceae; genus Persicitalea; species Persicitalea jodogahamensis. The sequence continues at coordinate 117,859 of NZ_BMXF01000003.1, forward strand.
ATTGGAAGAAACGATGCAGGGCTTCGACTCCGCCGACTCCTTAGCCTGGCAGTTGGTTTGGGATAATTTCAAGCCGGATTATCGCTACACGCCTAATCGTACCGGAAGCGGTTTCAGTGATCCCAAAAACAAAAACTACGATAATGTTGCCTGGGAACCCATTGATGGGGCGCCATCTGACCCTACGGCACAAAAACATCCACAGTTGCCGTACGACCAGCAAAGCCGGACAGGTGGGCAATTGCCCTTTGAAATTTCCCCTTACGACAATTGGATTAGTTGGTGGAAAATACCTACCGCCGCTTTCTGGAACGAATCTCAAAATCAATCCATTGGGCTTTTCATCAAAGACCTGGAAAAATGGGATGATGGGGAATATGCGTTGTGGGTTTCATCGGACAAACTGAGTATTCGCTTTCTGTATAACGCGGATCTTTTGCGCTGGCATTTTCCTCTGGTTCAGGGTACTAGATCGACGGCACTCGCGCTTTATCCGCACCAGAAAGATATTCAGGAGGTCAACCGAACCCAGGAACCACTGGCCTATATCGACTACCTCCGGCGGTGGTATGGCTGGATTCCCCTGGATAAAGTTAAAAACTGGGTGTTGGATTACGATATGAAGGAATCAAAACAACCTTTGTTTTTCAAACCAGTGGATGGAAAGGCGGCTAGCGAGCTAAAAGATTTAGAAAGAAGCCTGGAAAATCAGGTCGGGAAAATAGCCGATCAGTCGGAACGAGCCAATGGTCCGAATCCGGTGGGTACCCGCGTATTTTATGAGGATATATTTCCGGCTTGGGATGCGTACAGTGCCCAAATGTCTTCTGACCAATACCAGCATCTTCGGGCGGCTTTTCTATTCATGACCTATGTCTTTATGGACGAGTCGCTCATGCCCATGCGGACCATGCTGAGCGGTCATCCTAATTTTCTGGCTGACGTTAAAGGCGTACCGGGTTTAGCGGCCGCTATTTTCCCGAATCATCCCAAGGCTCAGGACATGGCCGACCATTATGAAAAATCGGTTGCGTTGAACATGAAGTACCACGTTCGTCCGGACGTTCCGGCCTGGCAGGCGAAGGGCGGCCGCTGGACCGAAAACCTGGCAACCTACACCTGGGCGTACCTCAAACCCACGCTTCGAACCAGTTTCCTGTTGCATCACCATTACGATGGGCGTAACCGACTCCTGCAACCCAACCTTTCGCTTTATGCCAACTGGCTGCTGAACAGCCTGACCGCTCCGTTGGAACAGGCCGACGGGCGGCGCGTGAATCCGCCGCAGGGGGCTCACGCCCACGGGCTCACGCCTTCCAATCTGTTGCGGATGCTGGGACAGGAAATGGCGTATTATGACCCGCTGCTGGCCGAACATTTATTTTATGTTACTTCCCCGGACGATCATGGTTTTGAATATAAAGTCGGCCGATTCGATCCCTGGGGCGGAATTTTGCGAACGGAGTTTAGCCAAAATAAAGGAACCAAGCCTCGTTTGCGCTCCGAGAAATATACCGGCTATGGCTATGTGCTTCGTCACTATTTTGGCGCTCCCAACGAAACGTATGTTCACCTGCAACAGATCGATGAAGGCCCCAACTACCGCTGGGGCCGGGCGGCTAATGGGGGAAACGGGGTGATTTACTACTATGCTAACGGCAAGCGCTATAGTCACAATGGCATCGAGGACGTGGGCGATGCGCCCTTCGGCGACGTAGAGCGTTGTACCAACTTCGGTGTGAAAAAGCTGGGAGGGTACCGTAGTTTGGGCCCTTACCGCAGTGTCGGCCAAAACGACCTGACCGAGCCGCTTTCTGATTTTGGCTTTGCCCAGTTTGCCCAGGTGAACGCCAATGAGGAAGTGCAGCCCGACTACCACTCTCGTTCCGTTCTGCAATCCGGCGGCGATTACATCGTGATTTTTGATGACGTCGAAGACAGCCAAACCGAAGGCCGTTTCTCCTGGTTTGTGGGCAAGGAAGACGATTTCCCTTTTATCCAGCAGCTTTCGCCGGGCGCGCCTTTGCAGGACGCGGATATTCAGCCATCAAAAAGTAATTACCATGATGACAAAGGGGTACTTTCAACCAAAGGCAGGTACTATGACGGAAAAGGAGATTTTCTAACTTTCGTTTCGCACAAATCAGGCATCAAGGCCCAGAAAACAGCGTATGGTTGCTTGGTTCGAAAGGAAGAGAACGCCACGGATTACGTTTTTCGCAATTCCACGGAGGTAGTTTTCAATCAGGCCGGGATGCGCTTTCAAGGAACGTCTGGAATTATTCAACAGAATTTGGATAAATCCTATAATGCGGCTCTTTTTCGGGGAAACCAACTGGGTGTTCCCGGCATCCTCGTCACGTTAAATCCAAGTACCAATAGCAGCCTGAGCCTGCAATCTGACAAGGATGGATTCCGGGGAGTGATTCAGGCGCAACAGGAAATCAGCCTGATATTTACCCGGCCAGCGGGAGCAAACAAGGAAATGATGTTTTATGTGGATGGAGAACCGCTTTCCGGTAAAGCAGTTTCTTCCAATAAAGTACAGTTGACGCTGTCTCCGGGTACCTACGTCTGGCAATGGAACAGCACAGGCGTTATTCCTTCGACACCCGTCATTCTGGGTACTACCCATCGTAGCCAGGGGGGTAATGTATCCTGGAATCAAGTACCCGGTGCCGATACCTATCAGCTCCAGATGAGTCTAGACGGTGGGGAGAGTTGGAAAACTAGTAAGGACATGATCAAAGGCCAAACTACCTCGCTGACGGGACTGGCCAACGGAACAAAAATACACGTGCGGGTACGGGCAAAAGGAAAAGGCGGGTGGAGTGTCGCCTCGGACGAGTACCCGATCTTTGTTACAGATCAGGTCCCGCATGCTCCCGAAGGACTGCTGGTCCGGCCCGAGGAGCGGGGCCAGTGCTTAACTTGGGGCAGGATTTTAGGCGCGAGTAGGTATTACCTCTACCGCCGGGCGAAGGATTCTGCTTCTGACAGCGCTCAACTAATTTACAGTGGGCCAGAATCGACGTTCTTAGATAAAAGTATCCCTACAGAATCAATTGCTGAGTACTGGGTCAAAGCTGAGAATGGGAATGGGATCAGCAAAGAAAGTACCCACAACGATACGGATTCAAAACGCCTGATCAATTGGTACCCCAAGCCTGACGAAAATTTTCGTCGGGATACCCGCAACCACGAAAACGGGTATGATGAATACAATCCCTTTATAGAGGAAGCTAAACCGGTCCTATTCTACCCTGAAAAATAATCATTGAATACTGGTCCAGTTTTGTCTTTTATTTTGGTGAAAATCATGCATTCTAGCTCTTTTAAACTTAGCCCTGCCCGTCTACCAAATACGGCCCATTAAATACTGTTGTGGTTATTGGAAACATTAACCACAACTTATTAGAGAAGCTATTGAGTCGCCGCAGCGGAAAACGCGTATGGGCAGAGTTCAAAACATGCGAAAGCGGAGATGAAATTTAGGCCAAAACGCTCATTTCATTATCATTGATACCAATGAACGACAGCCACGTCTTCGATGAGTGGACGAGGTTGTTATTTGCCCACTGAATTTGATACCCTCAAAATTCAGAGGTAATTCTTGTTTTATTGAATCTAGTGCTAACCTGCTGGTTTTATTATTAGTCATCCCTTTCTGCTCTCATTTAGTCGTAGCCTCCTTCCTCAAAATAATTTAGTAGACAGAAATGGGATCCTGGCATTGCCTGAGATAATTTTGAAGAATCTTTCATTATATCCGATAATGTTTAATTATCGGATATAATGATTGGATGAACTCTAACTGTGCCTGGCTATGAGAGACTCCTGAGATTTCGCTGTACGGAGTTCTGGGCGAGCTAGAAGAATTTAAACAAATCTGAAGGGGAGGCATAAGGTGCAGGAATGGCAACAAGGCCGATCTCCCATGTTGTCTAATCATGCCTGGTCAGGTAAATGCCCTGCTATTCGTTGCCTGCCTAAGCTGATTGTGCTTGATTCGATCGGGAAATCAAACTGATTCCGCTCCCGGCAATTGGACAGATAAAAACATCTTAACAGGAAAAGTTTATGAAAGCCGAAAGATTTAATTAAAGCAGGATTGGTTACTTCGTAAATCATAGGTAAGTTGTGAACTTCAAACCATTGTTGTCAAAACGCGATAGCTTGAAGTCAACCCATACGCTTACTATTTATGTGTTTGATTTACTTTTATCTTCCCGTGTTCTTGAACAACATCTAAGCCTTCTCCTTTGACTGAGATCTTATTTAAATGCACTTTTTTGCTTAAAGTATAGTTGTGAAAACCTATGAAATAATCTTGACTTCCATTTAGTGGTCGGACACTTGTTGAGGGTTTTATTTTTCTTAACAATTCTTTTACTTGCCACAATGTAAATTGTCGTTATTCTTAGTTTATCAAGTACCCCTGCTAAGTTCTAATTGCGTAACTATTAAAGTAATTATCATGAATTATTTACCTGACTCTGGGCAATACAATGTTGGATTACTGCTCTTGGCATTCATGCAATCTTGGGCTTGCAGCCCGGCCTCGGGTCAAAAGAACAGCGGGGCTTCTAGTATGAATTCAGGATTTCAAAATGATATTTGTGTGCCTGAAACATTGTATATGCTGGAAGGGATACAAAATGACATTTTTGTGGAGCCCCTCGTTAAACGCTGGCGTCCCTATGACGATGTGGTCAGGTTTTCCGGAACGGCTGAGTATTCAAGAAGGCTGCAGCGGGTAGCCAGCATCACCGACCCAGCCGATGAGTCCAAAGTTTCCCTTGAACTGATCAATCAAGATGAGTTTCGAACAGTTAAAACACTTGCGTACACTGTCAAGGTAGGTATACTCGGATCGCGCAAAATTCAATCAAGGCAAGAAAGGCAAAACAAGAATCCCCGGCTAATCTCAGCCGGGGATTTCACTTCTCTAACCTAACCTTATGAACATTATTTTTTCACCTTTCCCTGTGCACCGCTGAGTGTGGGCTTCTCTGGATCTGGTACGGTCCTGGGCTTATAAATGGCTCCAGTGGCAAAATCCACGGGTAGGCTCACGAGCGGAAACAACAGGATGTCAGCGACCAGCATTCCTACTTTCACTTCCCGCCGTGGCTCCCCTTGCGCAGGACGGCGTTTCTGGCTTTCGACCACTTTGCCGCCAAAAACGGTGGCACAACTGCTAAGGGAACCCGCCACAGTAATAGCGGCCAGGACCAGAAGAGTAAATTTTTTGACTGTTTTCATGGCTGTTTTTTAAAAGTTGACGTATGCGGTTTTTCCTAATATTTATTTCGTGGCGGTGATGGTAAAGTTGACGCCATCTTCATCTACACCTTTGATCATAATCTTTTCATCCTTCACCTGGGCGAACTCTTCGCCGTCGTAGCGCAGCCCGTAACTACCGTTGCCCAGGTCGGCCACCTCAATGCCATCCACGTTTTCGACGATGAATTCCGAGTTATCGCTTTTGCTGCGCAGGTTGATATTGATCGTTACCTGGGTGGCCGTCTGGCGCGTAATACCGACGCTACCTTTCAGATTGGTTTGGTCGGCAGGTAGGGTCTTACCGTTAAAGGTGATCTCAGAGTAGGCATAGTTACCGGCCACGGTCGTGGCGGCGTCGGGGGCCACGTCCTCCTTGTCCTTCTTACAGGACGAGAGCGTGACGGTGATCAGGAGCATCAGCAGGCTAATGCGGCGCAGGTACAGGGTACTTTTCATGGCTGTTTGAATTTTTGTGAAAAAGATGAAAAATGGTTTTTGAAAGCCGGAGTTTGATCGTCCGGTAATGCAAAGTTGGGAGCAAGCGTGTATTTCCGGACTAGCAGACTCCACCAATCGGAAAAACGAATGTCTGAACTGTGCTTTTTGCGGGATGAATTCGGATAAAGGCAGATCTGAAAAAACCGGATTGCTTTGCTGATCATTTGAAAATCAATTCAGCGACGGGAAACAGCAGTTGGAGAAACGAAACCAACGACCGGTGCAACAGGGAATTCAGGAGTACAGGGTCCTGCAACAATTTTGTGGCGAACCAAACCAAAGTATTAGCCATGAAAAATCTTTTTAATCTTCTGCCTCTCCTTTTCGTCCTTTGCTTTTCTTCACCCACCCAGGCACAACTACCTGCTAAAAAATTTTCGTGGGGTCTGAAAGTAGGTGCCAATTTTTCGCAGCTCGACGACCTCTCGTACCAGACACCCCGGCTGGGTGCGGACGGCCTGCCCGTACTTACGGGCGGTAAAATCGTCTATGATTTCTTCCAGCAAAACGAGGGGCACACGACGGGGCTGGTAGGCGGCGCCTACGCCCGCATAGGCAGGAAAATTTACGTCCAGCCCGAAATTCTCTTTTCGGTAAAAGGGGGCCGAATGGACCTCATCCGTCAGGGGCTCGAAACCCGCTCGTTCGATGCTAAGGTTGGTACCATAGACCTGCCTCTGCTGCTGGGCATAAAGCTTGGCCCGCTGCGCCTGAACGCCGGGCCGCTGGCCTCCCTGCGGGTACTTGACGGAGATTTGAAAGGAGCTTTAAAGGAATATAACAGCCAGTCGGTGCGCCAAACCGTCCGGCAAGCTCAGCTGGGTTACCAGGCGGGCATTGGCTTATCCTTTTCGGGAATGCAGTTCGAATTACGGCGCGAGGGGGGATTGGGCAAATCTGTTTTCAGCTCAGGCGAACCATCCACGCAGGCCGATGTGTCAACGCGTTCGTCGCTCTGGCAGCTCACTGTCGGTTTTGGCTTTTAGATGTACGCAAGCGGCATTTACAGTTCACGTACTTGTTTGCTCAATTCATACGCCCGATCCAACAATTTATGCCGCTCTGGCATAATAGCGAGATAAGAGAATCGCTACATTTAATGGTGTGAATCACGTAGGGTCGCCGGACCGCCAAACCGTGATCACCCAACCGACATGAACGTCCGATTGCCCAGTCCGCTGTTTACCCGTACCGAACTAAGGTACCATGTGCTGATGATACCCGTCCTATTCCCGGCGGGCAACTACTTTTTCCTGCATGAGCGGTATTTCAAAGATCCGGTGGTTTTTCTGTGGGGTACCCTTCTGGTAGCGCTGCTGTACGGGCTTTCCCTGATACTGCTTACGGTGGTGGTTAAAATTATCATCCGTCAATTCCCTGATGTACAGCAGGTAAGGCAGCGCAATGGCGTCGCGCTCCTGGCAGTCGCCACGCTCACCGTGGGTTTGGCGGTTTTCGATGTGTGGGTGTACAGCCTGTTTCCGATTTTCGAACGGCCCTTTTCGTGGGGCACGGTCCGGGCAATCATCATTCTGGGGGTAGTTTTTGATTTTCTGCTTTGCTTTGTGCTGGGTATCCAGTATACCTACAGTCGCTGGCAGGAGAATCAAGTCGAGACCGAACAACTGAAATGGGCGGCTCTACAGTACGATTTCGATACGCTTAAACAGCAGATCGACCCTCACTTCCTTTTCAACTCCCTTACCTCGCTCTCGGCCCTCATCGGGCAGAATCAGCAGCAAGCGAGTTTGTTTGTGGATCATCTCGCCAAGGTCTACCGCTATCGGCTCAGTACCTCGACGCAATCGCTCACGACCCTCAGCGCCGAGATCTCATTTATCAACTCCTATATCTATTTACTCAAAACACGCTACCAATCCGGCATTTTAGTACATATCGATGTCGATCCCGCGCGGGGATCCGCTATTTTGCCTTTGCTCTCATTACAACTATTACTCGATTATGCCATTCGCCACAACGTCGTCAGTATGCAAAAACCGCTTGTTGTTCACATCACCACCCGCGAGCAGGATCTGCGCGTGGCGTATAACCGCCAGCCTCGTCCCCTGCGGCTCCTGACCGGCCCCGATGAACTCGTGGCGCTGCTCGCCAAGTACGCTACGTTACCGATTCCGGCCGTAGAGGTGTCAGACAATGGCATTGAATTTTCCATCAGGCTTCCGCTCCTGGCGGAAGTAATTTCCGTTACTGCATGAGTGCATTCCAAATAAGTATCCCAGAGCCCTGGTCCCGACTGACCAAACAGTTCCGCTGGCAGTTGTTGGTAGTCTTGCCCTGGTTCATTCCGCTGATCACCTACCTGCTGCTGGGAGCTTCCTATTTCAGCCATTGGCGCATTTTTGTGGGCTCTACTCTGCTCAACACGAGCCTGGCCGTGGGTTGTCAGGTTGTTCTGGACAGCCTGACCCGCCAGGTAGTGGACCGGTACCCCGGCCTGCACCAAACCGTCAAACGGCTGCTCCTGCTGCTGGCGGTGTTCATGTTCGTGACGCCCATTTTCATTCTGGGGGCGATATGGGGTTACACCTATTTCCATTGGTTTGGCTATGTTGCCCAGCCGGGGGCCGTGTTCCGCATATTTCTGTTCAATGTGGTAGCCAATATTGTATCGGTGGGGGTTTTTGAGAGTATTTATTCCCTGACCAAATGGCGGGAAAACATGCTCGAAAAAGAACAGCTTAAGAAGGCTAATCTGCAAAGTCAGTACGAGAGCCTGAAAAATCAGGTAAATCCTCACTTTTTGTTCAATACCCTCAACTCCCTTTCGTCATTAATCGCAGACGAGCCCGAGCGCGCCGAGGAATTTGTGGATGAATTGGCGAAAGTGTACCGCTACCTGTTGCAAACCAATCGCAATACTACCGACCAGGACGGTGAACTAACTACCCTGGATACTGAGCTGGGATTTATCCAATCCTATTTTCATCTTCTGAAAACTCGCTACGGTGCCGGAATCGAGCTGGAACTGGCCATCGAGGAGGCCGACCGAGCCAGTCTGCTCCCGCCCCTGACCTTGCAGATGCTGGTCGAGAACGCTGTGAAGCATAACATCACCCATGCCAGCAAACCGCTTCGGATCGAAATAAAATCTTCGCCGGGAGGGTACTTGCTGGTACGCAATAATTTACAGCGCAAAGCCAACAGGGTACTTAGCAATCAGGTAGGTTTGAACAATATCAAAGCCAAGTACCAGCTACTGGCGCAGCGGCATCTCGATCCGTCCTCCTCGGCAAATGACATCATTACCATCGAGGAAACGAATGATCACTTTGCCTTGCTTTTACCCCTTTTGAATTAGGTGAATAATATTTGACTGTCTCAAAGAACTAACTATTTGCTTATCCGTATTCCTATATGAACGTATTGATCGTTGAAGACGAAGAACTGGCCGTGCGCAAGTTTCGCAAATTACTGGCCGAAGCAGACCCTACCCTCGAAGTGCGGGGCGTTACGGGCAGCATTGAAGAGTCGGTGGACTGGCTCAATAATCATCATGCGCCCGACCTTATTTTCATGGACATCGAGCTTTCTGATGGGCAAAGCTTTGAAATCTTTGAGCGGGTGGATATACGAAGTACTATCATTTTTACTACCTCTTACGACGAATATGCGCTTCAGGCGTTCAAGGTCAACAGCATCGATTACCTTCTGAAACCCATCCAAAAGGAAGACCTGCAACGCAGCCTGAAAAAATTTGCCGACCTGCGCGCCAGTCAGCCCGCTGCCAACGCGGCTGCCTTCAATCTGGACAAAATTCTGCGTGATCTGCAGGTACAGCAACAACCCAAAGAGTACCGCAAGCGTTTTCTGGTGCGGCAGGGGCAGCGGCTTCTGTCGATTGAAACGGGCGATATCGCGTATTTCTACACCGAAGAGCGGTATAGCTTTTTCGTAACCCACACCAATCAGAAGTTTCTGGTGGATTACACCCTCGACGAGCTTTCGGGCGATCTCGATCCGGCCCAATTCTTTCGTATCAATCGCGCCGCCCTCGTCACGCACCGAGCCGTCGAGCAGATGCAGCCCTACTTCGGTAACCGCCTGGCCCTCACCCTGCGCCCTGTTTTCGACCGGGAGGCGCTGGTCAGCCGGGAAAAAGTATCGGACTTTAAGAAATGGATGGGGAAATAAGCTGCAGGAGTGGTAGCGTCACACAGAACGTCCCGTCAGTCTCTTCCACCCGGATGGGCACATGGCCAAACTGCTCGTACTGAACGGTTAGGCTGGAAAGGCCCGGCTGGGCAGTTTCCACTACCCGGGCCTTACGTTGCAGAGTATTGGTTACCCGGACGGCCGACTCTCCCAACAGTTCCAGATGGATGACAAGCGGACTTTCAACCGACATTTTGTTGTATTTCAGAGCATTGTCTATAAGTGCCTGAAGACTCAGAGGAGGAATTTGTCCTATCACATTTTCGCGTTCCGTGGGTAGTTTGATCTGAAGACTGTCTCCATACCTCACGCGCAACAGGCCAGCGTAAGTATCGAGAAATGTCAGTTCATCGCCGAGCGGTACCAGGGTACGTGTCCCAGTCTGGAGCATGTACCGGTACACCTTGGCCAGATCATCAACAAAACGCTCCGCCTGCACCGGTTGATCACCGATAAGGCAGGAAATTGAACTCAGACTATTGAACAAAAAGTGTGGATTGATCTGGGTTTTCAGAGCATCGTATTTCTGTTGCAGCGCTTCCCGTTTCAGTTGTTCGTTTTCGGTTTGACGCTCCTGCCATTGGGCATAACTATGAAACAAACCCAGAATCAGACACAACACGATGCTGAAGACCCCGCCGAACAGTAGCAGCGCTTTCAGGATTTGGGACGAAAAATGTACGCCCGTACCGGGTATGCTGCTGAATACCCACAGGTCGAAGTAGGCGGTGGCAATCATCAACAGGCTTACGCCCAGAAACATAACCAGCAACCGCTGGGTGGCCTGATGCTCTCCGGGGTACTGCCGGATTACGCGCTTGACGACCCAGGTATAACTGAATACTGACATCCAGTGCAGCGCGATACCAGTCAACATGCCGATGGCAAAGGTAGTTGGGTCACGAAAGAATCGCTCCCCCATGAAAATGTACCCGCCAATTGGATAAATCACCGGCATTGACAGCAGGTGAAACCACCATTCCCGCTCCGAAAGGTAGGCTGGACGGTGCCTTTCCACATACATGGTGAAAAGCTGAATTGCGGTGTGTAGGCGGGTAAAATCCATTCTCAAAACTACTGGATTCAAGGAAAAATATCAACGGTTTATGTACCGTTTATCCACGATTTATCACAGCCCGGACACTCAAATGATCATTCTGGACAATAAGTTGTTTCGCAACGCTAAGGAGCAGCCTTACTTTTGAAATCAAGGCAGCCGCACGCCTGTCCTCATTTCCCCAAACCACTCATTCAAACCAAGCCATGAAAACGTTACGAACACTTCATTCTCTTCTGATTATCCCCTTTTTTTTGACAAGTACCCTCTTACCAAATGCCTGCAAAATGACCACGCCAGATCCCGGTCCTGGCGATACACCGCCCGCCAGTGGCAAGGCAGGTTACCTGGTCGGAACTGTCACTGATCCCCGTGGAAAACCCTTGTCCCAAGCCACGATTTATACCGATAACACCGTCCTCAAAGGCCGGGGCTCCGAAATAAGCACGACGACCAACGGCACCTATCAGATCCAACTGGTCAAAGACATGGGCCAATGGATGGCGAAGGGGTACATTCTGAAACTCTACAACGACCGAGTTTATAAAATTAACCTACATCCCGAAAATCCCGATTCATTTTCGGAAAACGAGAAACCCGTCCGCAACTTCCAGTGGAAACTCACCGGACACGTGCCGGATCTGAGCCTCGATTTATACTACGGCGGCACCGTCGAGCTGTTCCGCGATCCGAATGTCATGAATTTGGACGACAACGAAAATATCGAGTTCACCTTCACACCTGTCGGCCCGCTGATCGATGGCTCTACCGGCAAAACTCTGACCCTGCGCATGAAGAAACGGTACGATTCCTTCCTCCGGGACGTACCCATCGGACGGTATTCCGTGACGGCAGTGTACAAGCCCACGGGCCAAAAGCTGCGGGTGAGCGACGCGTTCGAAGGCAGCGATTACGCGCCTTCCGTAACAATTGACTTTATAGGTCGAGAATCGGCTACCCGCGCCAATATGCTGGGCATTGGCTACACAAACCGGTAGTCACGATAAGGTACCCTGAACTTATCCTTTCACCGTCTTCTATCAAAACACCGTGAACACCAAAGTACTCGGAACGCTGGGCCTGCTGGGAGCGCCCTTCCTTTCCTTCAATACCTATCTCAATGTATCCTCGTCGGGCATATACACCACTACCCCACTCAGCGGTTTTTTCGACTTGTTTTACATCACGGGCTGGCTATGCAGCATGGCCGGTTTGCAGCAGCTTGGTGCGGCAGGTACCGACCGCCTGGGGCGAATCATTATGCCTACGGTTCTGGTCACATTGGTTCTGGCCAACCTCTATAATTTTTACGAAATCATTCTGCCTGAGCATGATACCCTGCTCTACCGTACGCTCGATCTGTTCTGGCCCATCAGTAACTTGGTGATGATCGGGGTGGGCATCGCGGTGATTCGAGCTAGACGCCTGCGGGGTTGGAAACGCTATATACCCCTAATGTGTGGTCTATGGCTACCCTTTACCATGCTGGTATGGAGTAAGCTACCCTTTGGGTTCCACCTGACCAATGCCCATACCGCCCTTGCCTGGACGCTATTGGCGTTGGTTGTCTTCACGAGCCATGAATCTGATTCAATCATTAGTATCCCATGAGTAGGCTCTATTTTGGGTATTCATGCATTCGCCGTTTACCTGGGAGCATTTCCTGGACGATCTAGTGCTGCACGCCAATATTGGTGAATACCACCTAATGCCGGTGCTTGAAATTCAGTATTGTATCGCCTATCCCATGCCACCCTTTTTGATTATAGCGAGTGGTTAGGGAGGAGTTTCAGCCCCTGACAAACTGATACCTTTCTGCGTAAAATTATGATTGTTCAATCTAAAAGATATCTGAGCCAACATATCCTTTGGCTGGTCATGTGCTTCATTTTGGCGTGCCTGGCCAATTGTGTTCGTCCAAAAGCCAGACAGGCATACGGGAGGCAGCTAGCGCAATTCCAGGTGTATCCCGCTCCTACTCTGGTGGATCGCGGGCAATATCTCGCCAATCACGTGGCGGTGTGCATGGACTGCCACTCCCAGCGTGACTGGACCAAACTGAGCGGACCGATTGTGGCAGGCACCCTGGGTGCGGGCGGGCAGGAGTACGGGAAAAACTACGGGCTGCCGGGCCGCTACTACGGTCGAAACCTCACGCCCCACGCGCTTAAAGACTGGTCGGATCAGGAATTGCTCAATGCCATAACCGCAGGAGTGTCCAAGTCGGGCAAGCTGCTTTTTCCACTAATGCCTTACACCAATTATCATCAGATGCGGCAATCCGACGCAAAAGCGATCATCGCCTACCTGCGCTCGCTCGATCCGATAGCTAATGAGGTGCCGTCTTCGGTCACACCTCTGCCAGTAAGGCTGGGCCTAAGGATGCTTCCGCACCGCACCGCATTGTCTTCGGATTCTGCGGCTTTTGCCGGGGTGGCTTACGGACAATACCTGACTAAACTGGCGGGCTGTGCCGACTGCCATACCGAACGTGTCGCCGGAAAGTTGGTAAAGCTGGCCCCTTTTGCGGGGGGAATGTCGGTCAAGCTGCTCGGCGGAACGCTCCGATCGGCCAATATCACGCCCGATCCGGCTACGGGCATCGGACGCTGGTCTAAAGCAGATTTCGTAGCCCGCTTCAAGGCATTCGACCCACCCCATTTCGTAGCTCCTGACGCCGGGAAAGGATTCAACACGGTGATGCCATGGACGCTGTACGCCGGGATGACCGAGTCGGACCTGGAGGCGATCTACGACTACCTGCGAACAGTAAAACCCGTGCGGAAGCGGGTGGTAGTTTTTAAGGCCAGCGCGAGGATAGGCAATGCCGTTGGCAGGCCTCAATCAGCCTGATCATTTTAACCACACTGTCCTGATTCAGGTTTGTAAAATTTTTAAATTACAAATGCGGTGCTACGAATACTCGTTGCCACTACTCAGAAAAAACTGACTTCCCTCCGCCTACCCACGGCTAATTTTGCCCTCAGAAAGTGTTCAGGGTCCTGTTCACTTTTCTGATCCAATACCATTCTTATTCCAGTCTATTTTCAAAAACAGCCATGAAAAAAATCGTTTTGCCAATTTACCTGGTCCTCTCGGGACTACTCTGGAATTGCCACCCCGACACTCCGGGAGCCGACAACTACCAACTCGACGAACAGAAATCCGTTGCTGAATGGAAAGGGTACCTGCGGACGGGGTACTTTAACGAAGGAGCTATCACTGTCAAAAGCGATCGGCTAACGGTCGAGGATGGGAAAGTGACAGGCGGCTCGTTTACGATTCCCCTGTCGTCCATCGTCAATTTTAATTTACCGGTAGACTCCATCAAACACCAGTTGGTGCATCACCTGCAAAGTCCTGACTTTTTCAACATGGCGGCGCACCCCAACCTCACCTATGTCATCGCCAGCGTGTCACCTTACACAGGTAGTGAAGGCGTGCCGGGGGCCACACACCTGGTGAGCGGTGAACTGACGATGCTGGGCAAAAGCAACCCTGTCGTGTTTCCCGCTAAAATCGGGTTAAGCAACGGGCAGCTTTCCGTTGATGCCACCCTGAAAGTAGATCGAACGAAATGGGGGATGAACTACGCGGCGGATCCTAATCTCCCTGCGGATCAAAACATCCTGCCTACCATGGACATCCACCTGAAACTAACGGGCAAGCGAAAATGAATCCAATGATAATTAAAAGACGGCTAAATCTACAAAAGGCGTATCATGCCTGTCTGGGCGCGGTACTGGCAGTGGATTCTACGGTCACGCTAGCCCAAAAAATGGACAATGAAATGGAAACGGAAATAAAACAAGCTGTGGCGATCTTTGACCAGGCTACCGCCAGGCGCGACATCGAGACCCTCAAATCAGTACTGCATCCAGACTACCGGGTGACCGCGAACCGCTTTCGCGGGACGCCGGGCACTACGCTCATCACGCGGGAAACGTATCTCGAAATGATGAAAGACGGCAAGATTGGCGGAACGAAATACGAAGAAGAATTCAGGCAAATAAGTGTCACAGGCCACACCGCAATGGTGGATGTAATGCTTAGAGAAATAGGCGTACCGGCCATGCACAAGTACCTGTTTCTGGTGCAGAATGAAAAAGACGATTGGCAGATTATCAGTGATTTGCCCATAGTGATAAAATAGGCCATTGACTTCCACCCTGGAAGCTGCCTGACTAGGGACCGCTGGTCAGGCAGCTTTTTAAACGCAGTCATGTATGATTTTGGTCGACATGCATGTATCGAACTTGAAGGCCACACCCTAAAGGATACCGCTGATCATGTTGTCTTAAAGCGGGCCAGAGAAAGTCAACAGCTTTCAAGACCCTGGTTTCATTATCAAAAAGAAACATCGGAAACATCAATTCATAATGCAATGGTAAGTGCGAAGAATACCGAAACAAACTGGTACCCTGAAAAAAGGTTAGTCGTAACGCAAATAAGCGGAGACGTCGACAAAGGCGATATCGAACAGTGGGAACAATCCTTCGGGAGCACCTTAGAGCAGATTGAAGACGACTCGACCTTCAAAATTTTTGTCAACATGCATGGATTTAAGGCGGTTAACATTGACGCACATAAGAGATTCAGAGGCGTTGTCCTCTTGATACTGGCTAATTACGGCTGGAAAGTGGGCTACGTGAACCTATTTGAAGAGGAGGCTAAAACAATGACCTATAGGAACGCGAGGGGCATAAAATGCGTCGGGGTAGCACACGCGCATCAGGACGAGACCAAAATGGATATGTATGAAACGAGATTCGGTAGCGACAGGGAACATTTTTTCATTGACCCAGCGCAAGCCAGGCAATGGATAGAGGATCTGGATATAGAGAGCTAGGAACAACACTTACAAACAAGAAGCCCGAACCGTCGATATTGGTGTTTCGCAAAGACAGGATGTATTTCCAAAAACGGTCCACACCAGACATCAATTCTCGACAAGGCTGAAAATTCGAAACTTTTACAATAAACGCTGCTATTTATGTTTTTGACAAAGATTGAATTGTTGTGTTTGGCTGCCCTGATGCTGCTGGGGTGCAAAGATCCTGATACGGTCGGGGGCGGACAGACCAGCGAATGGGGCGAGCAACCCGCTTTGCCCGTAGTGCAGGGGGAAGCCACTTTTTCCCTCGGTGCGGAGGAAGACTATGTGAGCGTGATGGGCAACACAATGCCCAGGATGCCCAATTTCCCGACTTTGCAACCTAAGAAAGGAATTGCGCGCGGGTATGTGACCGATTTGAGCGGTAAACCCCTGGAAGGTGCTCACATAGGCATAAGGTCTACGGCAACGGGAGGGTACTATTCGGGAGCCTCTGATGACACCGATGCCAACGGCTACTATGAGATATCGATTCCCTGGGGTGCGGCTGAATTCTATGCCGCTGGTTACACCATCGACTACGGCCAGGGCAGGGCGGCCATGAGCCTTTACGCTACGGATGGCAAATTGGGTAGTTTTCCTTCGGCGGACGGCCTGGTCAAGAATTTCGTTCTCCTATCTTATGGAGTTCTGAACAGGGACCTCATAAGTCAACGCCCCAAAGATCCCACGAATTTTGCGGGCGGGTCGTTGTACATCACCTACAATGTGATCGATGCTTCGTCGGTGTATAACCCTCCGGGATATATTCCCGAAAATGCCGAAATTCAGGTGACACTTACCCCGGACGGTCCCGGTTTGTTCGGAGAACAAAAGACCTTTGTAATCAATAAGAAAGTCAGCCAGTATGAATATAACTTTCTGATTATGAATGTTCCGGTGGGGAAATACACAATTGATGCCAGGATGAAAAATGGGCCGGCGCTTAGTATGGAAGCCGTGGGACGGTATGCGAACGCGTATCCTTATTTTGGTCTAAAGCCCGCCACAGCAACCGGAACGGCAAAATTACTGCTCACGCCCGAAACTAATTCTCAGGCTTCAACTACCCTTCCCAATCGGAGTAACTGGGGCTCCTTACAAATTTGGGTTAAGGTTGTGGAATAAGAATTTCTTACCGGCGAACTGATGGCCGGTACTTTTTGTGACTTGTTGGGTGTTCCCAAAAAATCGAATCATAAGCCAAGAATGGAATCCCAAGTTTACACGCTCTCTCACCACCATTTTAATCATTCGTATGATTTCGGATAGGAAGGTCATTCTTTACATCGCCATGAGTTTGGATGGCTACATAGCAGAACCCAATGATGATCTCACTTTTTTGTCAATTGTCGAGCAGGAAGGCCAGGATTATGGCTATGTTGACTTCATCAAGACCGTGGATGCGGTCATCGTAGGAAGACGCACCTATGACAAAGTGATCGCTATGGGCTACGATTTTCCCCATAGCAATAAAGACGCTTATGTGCTTACCCGCACGGAGCGACCAGCGATCGGAAACGTTAAGTTTTATATCGATAGTTTGAAGGGTCTTGTCTCAGGCCTGAAAATGAAACCGGGTCGGAACATCTTTGTCGACGGCGGAGCAGAAACGGTAAACGGGCTGTTGAAGGATAATCTGATTGATAAATTTTATATTTCAATCGTACCGATTCTTTTAGGAGACGGCATACCCTTATTCAATAGCGGTCAACCCCAACAACGGCTTAAGCTTTTAGAAACGCAGGATTTCGAAAAGGAATTGGTACAGCTACACTATGCTCGTTCAGACAATTAAACCGAATTTTACCAGGATAGCCCGGGTATCGGCCAGAAAGCTCCCTCAGTCTTAGGCAGAAACTTGAAAGAGTTTACAATTTAAATTTCAAAACAAGCCGTGAACAAAAACAACCTCCAAAAAACGCAACGCGCCTGCCTTGGCGCGATGCTGGCCCTATCACTGGCCAGTGCTAGTTGCCACACCTCTTCACCTGATCCGGGCGGTGGTGATCCCGATAAGCCCAGAGCAGGCTACGTAACGGGCAAAGCGGTCGATTCCCAGGGAAAACCTCTGTCGGGTGTAGAAGTGGTGATCGACAATACGCTATTTTACAATACCAACCTGCTCACCAATACCGATGCCAACGGGCTGTATCGGGTACAAACACCCAACGGAAGCTGGCGGGCCACCGCCCAGGTCAGACGCACGTATAATGGTAAGAGTTACCGGCTTGACCTAGCGCCTAACACGGCTGATGCTTTTACCGGTGACGAGGGTGCCGTGCGCCATTTCGAGTGGCGGCTGTCGGGTGAAAAGTCTGACAATCCCGGGGCGTTCTACGGGGGCTCGGTGGAAGTAAGTAATGAAGTGGGTAAAGGCCCTTACGATGCGGAGAACGTCGAGTTTACCTTTACGCCCGTTGGCCCGCTCATCGATGGCTCGGCCGGCAAAACGCTGGTGTTGTCCTACGATACGTACTACGGCCGCATTCCCGACGTACCTATCGGGCGCTACCGGATTACGGCGGTGTACAAGCCAACAGATACCCGCCTGCAACTTAGAAACCGGGTGAATGGTACCTACGCAGCCGATGGAGCGGTCACGATGGACTTCTTCGGGGAAATTCCCTATTGGTCGTGTACCAACTGCATGTTCCTGGAATACAGCGAACCCTGAATGATAGGAAACATCATCAAAAAGCCCCGCCGGAAATTCCGGCGGGGCTTTTTGATGGATGCAAACAATCGGTTTTTATTTATTTCGTATTTCCAGCCACAACAAAACGGTAGTTACCAATACGTGGAGCACCCGATATGACAGCAACTCAAACCGAGGATTATTTTCCTAAAACCTCACAATCGAAATCGTACTAATCCTGCCAGATCCTAAGGATCATCGCGTTAAGCGCGGTCATTTGGATGGTGCATTTTTTCATGGCTGCTATTTTCCGTGCTTATCCCGCCCGGCGGCCAGGTTGGTGACCACCTTGTGGCGCTCGGGCGGAATGGGCTTCTTTAAGGACTTTCAATCCTCTACATACTAACAACCTATATACCAGAACGCACCAGCTCCTGGCGCTCCTGCGATTTTTCAGAGCAAAGCATACACTTCATTACACTACGCGCTATTCAGTCGGCTTTCAACACTACGGTTATCGTGTAGTTAGTGCCTTCAATGGCGGTCGTATTCTGCATTTTGAGGCGGGTGGCGGTGCTTTCCTGCACCACCCAGTGCTGCTCCTCGCCTTCCGAATCTTTGATCAAAAGGGTTTTATTGTCGGACGTGTAAGTCCAGGTGCCGAGTTGCTCCTCGGCGGGATCAATGGCGTCGCAGCGTTTCCCGCCGTTGTCAAGTACGTATTTGCCGTCACCCCGGAAACTTATCTTATCGTCCTTCTCACAGTCGGGCAGCGGGGCGTACAAGTCCTCGTCAGGTATGCCGTCGCCGTTGAGGTCGATTTTCGGACTAACCGTGCTTGAGACGGCGAGCCATTTCTTGTCGACGAAAACGGGCTTGCCATCGGGGTTCACACCGGGTTTTTCCGTTTTACAGGAATTGAGATAGAAGAGGGCTAGCACGAGTAGCACGTGCCATCCTTGAGCAGTTTGTTTTTTCATGACTTTTTTTAATAAATTTTTGATTGGTTTGGGCAGCAAAACAACGGCACCAGGGTTAAGCGACCTTTTGTCTTTATCCAGAATGAAACTTGGGTTATCCGAATCGACCGTCCGCTGATGCGGTGTGGCTGGCGGAATACGTCGATTACAATCGTGAAAAGAGGCTGACCAGCAGACATAGCAAGGCAGTTATGCTACATCCCTGCCGCCAGTGCATATACGCAAGCCATTGGTCGCGTACTGTTGCCCAGTCGGCCGGGTGGACCGTGGCAGTCCAACCCATCATCTGCTGGTTGATTGGCACGTTCCCCTTCACCGCAATGACCATGTCGATCAGCACCAGCAAAAGGGCCGCGGCCGAAAGGCAAAAAGTCAGGGTATGGATTTGCTGGCGGAGTAGGATCAGCACCGCAATTCCACTTAAAGCGCACATCGGATAAAGAATTTTTAGATTGGGGCCGATCGCAATATCGATGGCCTTCCGCTGCTCGATGAATGCGTGGACTGATACGTAGCGAACGCCCGCCGTTCCGCCAATGAGGTAAAAAAAGGCCTGCCCGGCGATAATGCACAGCAGCAGAACCTGGATGAATTGAATCGTTTTCAAAACCATAACTCGGGGATAATAGGAGTGGGGGCCAGCAGCCGTTCAATCGATTCCTGGCAAATCCGGTTCGCGTCGTATTCCAAAAACTCCCGGCTCAGCCGCTCGGTGTTCCGGCGGTAGTTTGGATCTTTGAGAACAGCCTCCACCGCCTCGCGGACTTGCTCGACGCCGGGCCGTTCGGTTTTTAAGCTGATGCCCAGCCGGAAGTAGTTTACACGAGCCGCTATTTCGGACTTGCCCTCATGGACGCCGGCGACCACCATCGGGAGTCCGTGGCTGGCTGCCATCAATACGCCCCCATAACCCGCATTCGTCACGAATACATCGGCCAACGGCATCAGCGCGGCGAAGTCGATGAAATCGTGAATGTATATATTGGGCTGCGGGAAGCGCAATTGTAATTCTTGGGTGAAGGAACCACCCGTTGTGGCAATCACCAGCGTCGCCGGGTCGTCAGCGAAAGCCGACAGGGTAGGCACCAACAGCTTTTCCGGGTTGCGTTCGACGGTTCCCTGGGTCACCAACACCATTCGGCGGTACTTGGCAGAATCGATGCCATCCGGTATTGCGGATGTCCCGCTGACCTGGTAGGGTAATAATGGCCCCACGTACTTCACATTAGGACTGGTGGTAGAACGGAAATACTCGAAGCCCGGCACGCCACTTTGCCAATATACATCCACGTGCCGTACCAGAGTATCCAGGAAAAACCGATCCTGCGGACGAATGCCGTACTGGCGAAGGTATTGGTTAAAAATCCGGGTACAGGATTTGAAAAGGATTTCCTGACTTACCAGCCGCAAAAAATCCTGCTTGCGCCGTCCCCAGAAAGATTGGGCGGGTTCCATGCCCATGCCGGCGGGTGGCAGGTCGTTGGAGCTTTCTCCTAGCGGAGCAATACCCGCTGCGGCTACGGGAACACCGAAAACTGGTTGGATTAAGGGCGAAGCGGCAAAGAGTACATCGCACACCACCAGATCGAAATTGAATTCTTCCCTAATTTTTTTTAGGTCTTCGATAAATTCCGGGATGCGGCGCAGGAAGATGTGCTCCATATCGAAGCGCAAGCGTGGTACTGTGCCTTTGATCCGTTGTCGCTCGGGAAATACAAGCTCCAGATTGTCCTGATTGATCTCCTTGGCTTTGTGGAAAGGGAAATACGGAATCGAAAGTTTTTCGACCGTAGCGGCGTAACTCGGGCCGCTGTACCAGCGGACATCATAACCGCAATTTTTGAGGTGAACCGCCAACCCGGTCAGCGGTTTGAGGTGGCCGTCCATGGGCATGGTGGCAAACAGGATTTTTTTCTGCATTATTCTGACTATTTGAAAATTGATTTCTTCAAAATAAATGCCTCATTTTCCCTTCCAACAGCCCCTTTATCCAAACTAATTTAATCATTCTCTGAACAGCAACATCCCACTTTTAATGCAAGGGGCACCTCCTCAAGTCCAGGATTTAAAATCCATCATTTATCACTCCTTACCCTGCCTTCGCAAAAAATGCCTTTAAATTCTCCCGATAATTGCGTGTCCATTTGAGCTGTTGCCCGGTTTTCATATGGACAATGTACTCGCCATTGAAGTAGGTCTCGACCGTACCGATGTAATTGAGGTTGACGATGTAAGAGCGGTTGATCCGCACGAAATCCGCCGGATCCAGCTTGGTTTCCAGACTTGTCAGACTCTCGTATATGGTATGGCGTTCAGGAATCCCACTGCGACTTAATGTGTGCAGGGTGATATAATTGCCATCGGCGTCGAGATAGATTATGTCTTCGGTTTTTACCAGATACATTCGACCAGTTTCCTTCACTAGAATCCGGCGAAGGTAGTTTCCGCGTGGCTGGGAAGCTTGCTCGGCCATCAGTTGGTTGACAAGGGCTTCGATGCGCGGTTGCGTCTGCTGGGTGAGCCGCTCCTGCACCCGGCCCAGGGCCTGGTGAAAGCGCAACTCGTTAAAGGGCTTCAGCAGATAATCGATCGCATTGACCTCAAAGGCCCGCAGTGCGTACTGGTCATATGCCGTAGTAAATACCACGAAAGGCTGGTGGTGCGGCCAGATCTCCTTCAAGACCTCGAAGCCGTCCAACTCAGGCATCTGGATGTCCAGAAAAATCAAATCGGGTCGATGCTGAAGAATTTTGATGACGGCTTCGGTCCCATTGCCCGCTTCGTCCATCACGCTGATGGCCGGGTCAGCTTGCAGGAAAGTACGGATGACGCGCCGGGCCAGTGGCTCGTCGTCAATGATGAGCAAGCGATGATTCGTCATGAGTGGGAGCGGTAAAGGGACTTTTTTGGCATGGGAAAACCATCGTCACAAAGGTGCCGACGCCGGGCGGCTGTTCGAATTTCAGGTGAGCACCGGCACCGTATGCCTGATGCAAACGAGTCCGGGTGTTGGCAAGTCCTAGACCCGTGCCCTTCCGGCTGATGTTGGATAGCCGACAGCCGGGACCGTTGTCGTACACAACAATGCGAAGGTCTTCCCCGAGCTGGCGGGTTGATATACGCACCAGAGCTTCACCCGCCATTCCTGCCAC
The DNA here is from genome assembly GCF_014651615.1 of Persicitalea jodogahamensis. Taxonomy (GTDB): domain Bacteria; phylum Bacteroidota; class Bacteroidia; order Cytophagales; family Spirosomataceae; genus Persicitalea; species Persicitalea jodogahamensis. The sequence continues at coordinate 140,516 of NZ_BMXF01000003.1, forward strand.
GCCGTGGGTGACGGCGTTTTCAACCAGCGGTTGTAGCAGCAGTTGAGGTACGGGGCAATTCTCGGTGGTTGGGTCGATGTCGTATTCAATGCGGAGCCTATCCTGAAAACGGATTTGCTGAATGGCCAGGTACTGCCGTGTCAGGTTCAACTCGTCACGCAAAGTTAGGAAATTGTCGTCTTGACGCGCCAGTACCCCCCGTAGCAGATCGCTAAGAGCGGTTACCATGTCTATGGCTTTGCGGGTGTCGTTTTCCAGCATCAGACTGACAATGGCGTGGTGGGTATTGAACAGGAAGTGCGGGTTGAGTTGCATTTTTAGCGATTGAAGCCGCGCATCGGCAAGATTGGTTTTCAGTTGTTCGTTTTTAAGCTCATAGGCGTGGTTCTGTGCCTGCAAGGCGCTGTACTGACGACCATTGACTATGATGCTATACCCTACGATGACCAAAAGGTACGTGATGATATTGATGGAATAATTGTAGAAAAACCAAACCAGTATTGTTTTTTGGTCAAGCCACTGTCCCATTTCGTAGGCGTGCAACGGCCGCACCAGAAGATAGGACACAACCGCTACCAAAAAGCCCAGCGCCGTGGCGATGAGCACATGCATAAAAATAGTACGGGGCCATCGGCACTGCCTCGTGATCAGCCGGATCGGAAAACGCTGGGCGGCATAGAGAATCAGCGGCGTGAGGCCCATCCACATCAGGTAATTGATGAGCCATTGCGCCGATTCGGAGAGGTACATCGTCGGAGAACTACTTAGCAACCAAACAAGGGTGTATTGCACGTAGGAGATTACCGCCAGCACACCCCAAAAAAGCAGGGCGTATCGCCAGAACTCGCGGGGCGTGACGGGTAAATCGGCACGGCGCAGCAGATGTTGGATAAAATTATTCATGGGAGTCTGGGATAAAAGCTCCGTGAATTTAGAGAAAAGGTCAGGCCTGAAAAAGCACTTTTTTTTTGCCGCAGGAAATTTTGTTTGAACGGGTGTTTTTGCCGTTTGAAAGCTTGGCGGCTCAACAATATATCCCCGGTTAATCAGCTTCTGCAAACACTTCCTGGGCCAGCTGCCATCCGTTATTTCGTTTTCGCCAAATGCGCAGGTACCCGCGCCGTTTCTCATTGAAGATTACAAAGCCGTAGGTATAGCCCAGATCCCCGGCTCGGGAGGTGACGGCGCGGAGGGTTTGAACCTGTGTGACCTGGGGTAGGGTACCTAATTTCTCGCGGGCAGCCAAACCCTTATAAGGTCGGTGACCGGCATGAAGGATTCGTAGGGAGTCAGTATTAGGTAGAATGAGCTGATAGGCAGCACGGAGTCCACTTTGGCGAGCCGTACTGGCGAAGGTCGAATCAGCCAGTGACAGCTCTCGATTGGTTATCGCCGTATCAATTGTTGCGGTTTTTTTTGTCCCGAATTGGTCTGGTGCGGGTAGGGGAGTTTCAGTTTGGTTGGGCTTCCCATGGTTGCAGCCGAAGTCGATGAGCACTTTCCACCGCCCGGTTTCTGTTTTGTGCCAAACGCTGGTGTACTGTCCAAAGACGGTGGGTTCGTCGTCCGTCGCCCGTCGGCTGAATTCGTAAGGTCCGGTCGTGTACCCGAAATCGCCCGAAGCAGAAATTTCAGCGTAAGCAGGTCGCCAGCTTAGCAAGCCCGACCCGTCAGGCTGCCGATCGTAAACAGTTTGCCCTGCCACGAAATTCTGGTTCAGGAAAACCACCGATTGCTCGTCCAGATTATCCAGGAAGGCTCGCCGGATGCCATCGGATTTTGCCTGTCGGCCAAAAGCTCGTTCAGCAGCCACCAGCGCCTCATAGTCAGCCTGAACCGTGGTGGCTTCACTTTGCATGAAGACGTAGGCGAGCAAGAAAAGTGATTGGTAAAGTTGTATCATAGAGTTTCGGGTTGATTTTTTTTCAAAACTACCGGAACGCTTACGTGCAAACTCCTAAAATTATCCGAAGGCCCCCGGCCATTGTCCGAGCAGCCTGAATATCCTTTCAACTGCCCTTTCCGAGAAAACCAACTGAACGCTATTTCACAAATTTTGACCAAGCTCCACCAGGCTTTACAACTCACGTGGCAGATTGCTCACTTCAAAAAGTGAAAGGGAGATTTCAAACAATGGGATATACTGCTCATCTTTCCTATGTCCAATTTTACCCGTCGAATTCCAAGTGAGATTTGGCGGGTCTTTTTACAAAAAAAACTTATTGGCATGAAACTATCCTTCACCTTAGCACTGGTCTGTACTTTGGGCGTGGCCATTGCTCAGTCGCCTCCAGCCAGTCGGCCTGGAGTACCGTTGACGATTAGCGTTTTTGCAGAATCGATCAGCCTTCCCACGTTCAGTCACATGCAGAAAGGTGGCCTGGGTCTGAAAATCGGCACCGAGTTCTATTACCGAAACCGGCCCGGCTCCCAGACAATTCAAAACGTAGCGGCGGGTTACTACCACCATCCGCAGGTGCAGAGCGGATGGTTTGTCAACACATCAGTGGGATACCGAAAATTCGTCGGCGGCTTTTTTGTGGATGCCCTGGTTGGAGGCGGTGCTTTGCTCCTGAGGCCCGTCGCCCCGTCGTACACCTGCGACGAGAGCACGGGTACTTACCGAAAGGCTTCGGCCGCACAATTCAAATTCATGCCGACCTTGCAGACGGGTATCGGGTACCGCTTGCCGAATCGGGCGCTGTTTTTTGCCCGCTACGAACTGTTTGGCGAAATGCCTTTCCGCTCCGTAGTCTTGCCCCATCAGGCAATTAGCGCGGGAACGCAATTGCATCTTCCAAAATAATACCCTCACTATTTTATTCATGGGCCATGAAAACCAAACAAATCATTCATCTTGCCGCCTTCCTGGGTCTAGCATTGGCTGGATGCCAGGAGTCGCAGGTAGCACCCGATACGACGGAAACAGATAGCCCCTATCGCGATCATCCCAAAAATGACCAATATCAGGCGGCACTCTCGACATTTAACAAGCAATGGCGGCAACCCGGTAATATTCTGTTGCTAAAACGGGCAGGTGAACCGCTCTGGACGGGCGCGGTTGGCAAATCAGACCTCGAGCGCCAGCGTAATCTGCAGATTTCCGATCCCTTTCGGGCGGGCAGCATCACCAAAACGTTCGTGGCTGTCGCCATTATGAAGTTGCAGGAGGAGGGCAAACTCCAACTGGAAAACACCCTCGGCGAACTGCTGCCGGAGATGCTCCAACATATCGCCGGGGCCGACCGGATTACGCTGTGGCAAATGCTCTCCCACACCAGTGGTATTTTCGATCCGGTCAACGATGACGCCCAGTATCAACTCGATCTACTTAATAATCCAGCCAAACGACTGGCGATGTCCACGCGCGATATTCTGGCCCGTTACGTGTACGGGCGGAAGTTGCAGTTCGAACCCGGCGAGCGTTTCGGCTATAGCAACACCAACTACTGGCTGTTGGGAATGATACTGGAAAAGAAAAGCGAAAAGAGGCTACAAGCGGTACTCGATGAACTTGTTTTCCAACCCGCCGACCTGCACCAAACCTACTTCGAGCCGCGCGATGATCGGAATGTAGTGCGTGGATATGCGGATTTTTACACAAATGGCAAACTCATGGACGTATCTCTGCTGGACCGTGCCGATAGTGAAGGACGGGCAAGTGGTGGACTGATTACGACCGCCGGGGACTTGCTTCGATTTAGTGACGCCCTTTTTGGTGGAAAAATCGTCAGCGCGGCTTCCCTAAAAGCGATGATGACTTTGCCATCCATACGGCAAGGAACGACGGAGTATGGTCTTGGGCTGGATTCTTACACTTCACCTCTTGGCGTGGCCTGGGGACATAACGGCAATCTGCTGGGAGTCGATGCCAATTGGTTTTACTTCCCAGACCGAAAGGCCACTTTTGTCCTTTTTGGCAATAATGGCGGCGGGGCCGACAAGTCGTTTGTGAATAAATTACTGGAGAAGGAGCTTTAATGATTACCACTATTCAGCTTTTCGATGGGTTGATTAATATGTAAAATTCATTATTGCATCATTCTGTGGCTTGTTGTTCAGGCATTTATCAGATTGCCTGAATCCATTTTGCTTTGATACATCAAGCCCATTCAGGGCCAACGGTAGCGAGTTCAAGTTTTTTTGATCTACCATTATCCTTTTCCAGTCGATGCGTTCTTCTATCCTGAGCAATTATCTGAAAATCGCCTTCCGTAACCTCTGGCGCAGCAGGGTATTTTCGGCCATAAACATCATTGGTCTTTCCGCAGGCTTGACCTGTTGCTTTCTGATCATGCTGTTCGTCCGGCATGAATTGAGTTACGATCAGTTCCAAGCGCGGTACGACCGTATTTACCGCATCGCTTACCTCCCACGTTTTGCGGGCATGGGGCAACCCCTGGCCCTGACTCCCCCACCGGTGGCACCGCTGCTGGCCGAAAACTTTTCGGAAATCGAAACTACCGCCCGGATGTTTCGCAGCCCCGCGACGGTAGCCGTAGAAAGGGCGGGCGAAATATTCAAGTACGACGAGGAGCGGTTCTTCTTCGCCGACCCGGCCATTCTGGACATTTTTTCTTTCGACTTCGTGCAGGGCAGTCCGCGTGATGCCCTGCGGGATAAGTTTTCGGTCGTACTGAGCGAGAAGGTAGCCCGGCGATATTTTGGAGAAGTCAACCCACTGGGGAAAATGATTTCCTATGAGGGCAAGCACCCGATGAAGGTGATGGGCGTGGTGCGGGATTTTCCCGACAACTCACACATTCACCCCGAGTTGCTGGCCAACTTCGAAACCATGTACGCCACCGAAAATGAGGGGGCGCAGGAGAACTTGCCCTACAATTGGGTCATTTCCCATTCCATCACCTACGTGCTGCTGCGACCAGGCCGCTCGCCCGAAACGGTGAACGCCCGTTTTCCTAAATTTATCAAAGCCCACGCCGACGCACAGGTAGCCGACGGTATCGAGTATCGACTCGAACCCATGCGGGACTTCTACCTGCGGACTAACGCCCAAAATACGCCCGAATCCGTAGGTAGTTTGAGTATCCTATACGTGTTTTTGGGGATCGCCGGGTTGACGCTGCTCATTGCCTGTATCAACTTTGTCAACCTATCGACAGCCCGCTCGCTGCGACGCGCCAAAGAGGTGGGCGTTCGCAAAGTACTCGGTAGCCGGCGAAGGCAACTGATTTTCCAGTTTCTGGGTGAGTCGCTGCTGCTAAGCGGACTGGCGCTGCTTTTAGCGCTACTACTAACTATACTATTGCTTCCTACCCTCAACCATCTGACCGATAAGCATCTTGATTTATCGTACTTCCTGAACGACCGCTGGCTTTTGTTGGCATGTATGGGGATTACCCTGCTGGCGGGGTTGCTTTCCGGCGCGTACCCGGCTTTTGTGGTGGCGGGCTTCCAACCCGTGGCGACGCTGAAAGGAAACTTCCTGACCGGGACGGCAAATGGCAACCTTGTGCAGAAAATACTCTTGGGGGTACAGTTCGTCGCGTCTATCGCGCTGATTGCCGGGACTCTCATCATGGCGCAGCAAATGGATTTTCTCGAAAACCGACCGCTGGGTTTCGACCAGGATTTTATCATCACCGCCTCTGTGCGCAACCCAAAGATTACCAACGTATTCGCCACTTCCTCCGACAGTAGCTACCAGCGGCTGGATACCTTCCGGGAGGTACTGCTGCAAAATCCCCGAATACAAGCCGTGACGTTGTCGAGCCAGACGCCTGGAAACGGCAGTGTGCGGCGCAACGTCATCCCCGAAGGACGCGCGGCCGAGGACAACCTGTTCGTGTCTGTACTGGCGGTTGACTACAACTTTACGGATACCTACCAGCTGAAACTCAGGGCGGGACGAAGTTTTTCGAAGCAGTTCATGACTGACCGGACGGAAGCTTTCCTGATCAATGAAAAAGCCGTGCAGGAATTTGGCTGGGCTTCGCCGGAAGCATCGCTTGGGAAGTCGCTCAACCTCGAGGGAAAAGCAGGTAAGGTAGTGGGCGTATTGCAGGATTTTCACAACCAATCGCTCTATGCACCGATATCCAGCGTAGTGCTGACCGTAGAACCACCCCAGCTGACGCTGATTTCCCTGAAACTACACCCCCAGGAAATGGACGCCACCCTGCAATTTATTGCCAAAGAATGGGATCGGTTTTTTCCCGAAAAAAGCTTTGACTATGCTTTTCTGGATCAGGACCTGGCTCAAAATTACGAGCGCGAGCAGCGGCGCAGTACCCTTATCAGCTACTTTGCGGGGCTGGCCATTTTGATTAGCTGCCTTGGTTTGTACGGACTCATTATGCTCGTGACCCAGCAGAGAACGCGGGAAATTGGCATTCGAAAAGTACTGGGAGCCAGCGTGGCGAGCGTGGTCCTGCTGCTTACCCGCAATTTCGTTGGGCTGGTCGCATTGGCCCTGCTCGTCGCCAGTCCCATTGCCTGGTACTTTATGAATCAATGGCTCGAAGGCTTCGCCTACCGGATCGACATTGCGTGGTGGGTGTTTGGCGTCGCGGGCCTGCTGGCGCTGGGCATTGCTCTGGTCACGGTAAGTTTTCAGGCGTTGAAGGCAGGGCTGATGAATCCGGTCAAGTCGCTGAGAAGTGAGTAGGCTACATCCGCAGGGAATGCGCTTGTGTCGGCGTTACCATTAATTCGGATATGCCGGAAATTTCCACAAAAAAGCTGAACACCCATAATCTGAATAGCCATGAAGAATTGTTATCCTAACCGTATTGCGCCCCCCCTCCCGACCTTCCCCCGCTCCTGCCGGGTTACCTTTTTATTGATAGTCGGCTTGTGCCTTTTTACAGGTAATCTGTACGCCTAGTCGCTCGCCCGCACTACTGTATCGGGCCAACTATTTGACGCCAGCGGCAAGCCGCTGGAATACGCCACCATGCTGCTACTCCGACCCGATTCTACCTTGGCCAAAAGCGCTGTCACCGACACTGCCGGACCTACTATTTTGAAGGAATCCAGCCCGGCACCTACATTATAGCCAGTACGATGGTGGGCTACGAGCGAAGTGTGTCGAAGCCTTTCACCATCGCAAGCGATCAGCTTACTACCCAAGTACTACCAATGGTGTCGCGTGAAACCAGCCAAACCTTGGGCGAAGTGAAGGTAACGGCGGCAAAGCCCTTCGTCGAGCAATTACCTTATAAAACAGTCATCAACGTCGAGAACAACATCGTGGCCAGCGGCGGGAACGCCCTTGAAGTCCTGGAACGCGCGCCCGGCGTCCTGGTGGATAATCAGAGTGAGCGCATTGTTTTGAAAGGCCGTGAGGGTATCTTGATGATGATCGATGACAAACCTACGTACCTCTCAGCGCAGGAGGTACTCAACCTGCTGCGCAATACGCCTGCCAACAGCATCGAAACCATCGAACTCATCACCAATCCTTCGGCCCGGTAGGATGCGGCGGGCAATGCGGGCATTATCAACATCCGCCTCAAGCGAGGTACCCGGACCGACGAAACTAACGGCATCCTGACCCTCAGCAGCGGGTACGGACGCTACCCCAAATCTTCACCCGGCTTTTCACTCAACCACCGAACGGGCAAAAGAAGTCTGTTTGCCACCTATAATTACGACTACCGCAAAAGTTTTGGAAACGTAGACGCGCGGAGTTTTTTTGGCAAAGGGGACTCGCTGACCCGCTTGGTTAATCTTGGTGATCGGCCTAACACCAGCCAGAGTCACACCTTCAAGCTTGGGGTCGATTACATACTGGGTAAACGTACCACGGTGGGTGTGAGATTAACGGAATGATGAGTGCGAACACTGCCCGGATCAACAACCGGAACTTGGTATATAACACTCAAAATCACCTCACCCAGACAGTCACCATGATTTACGCTTCCACCCGTGACATCCAGCGGCTCTCGGCCAACGCCAACCTTAAGCATCGTTTCGACAACCTGGGCCGGGAAATTGTAGCTGACTTCGACCTGGCGGAGGTGGGGATTCAAACCGAGGATAACATGTACACGAAGTACTTCGGGTCAGGAAACGGGGAAATCCGTCCTGCACTCCTGCAACGCAATATCCCGCTCTCGAGCGTTACAATCCGTTCCATCAAGGCTGATTATACCCATCCTTTGGGTAAAGAAACCAGATTGGAAACCGGGGCCAAGGTTTCGTACGTCAGTTCCGATAACGACCTGAAATTTGAGACTCAAACCGAATCCGGCAATTACGTACCCGATCCACAGCGCAGCAACCAGTTCCTTTACTACGAAACCATCGCGGCGGCTTATGTTAACGGTAGCCGCAAGTGTGGTAAGTGGGTGTTTCAAGGCGGTCTGCGCGCCGAGCAAACTTACTCGTTAGGAAACTCATTGACCCTTAGTAAGGTGGTGAACCGCCGTACCTCGGCTTTTTTCCAAGTGCGTTCATAACATACAACGGTAGCAAGACGCACCAGTGGCGGGTTTCGTATAGTCGTCGAATCGACTGACCCGGCTACCAAACACTCAATCCGTTATAATTTACGTCATGAACCCCTGCACCTACCTTGCAGGGAATCCATTTTTGCGTCCCCAGTATACTGATGCCTTTCAGATTGGGTACGGCTATAAGGGTAAAACAAGTGTTAGCTTAAGCTACAACCACACATCTGATGCCATGCTCGGCGGCAATGACCAGATAGGTGACCAGATTCGGGTAACGACAGTCAATGTGGCAACCTTCCACAACGTCAACCTGAATCTGAGCTCGCCCTGGCAACCCGTAAAGTGGTGGACACTACGCCCTAGCGTGGACATATTCCTGAACGCCTACGATGCCGAATAAGCGGGCCTGCCGCTTAATTATCGGCAATTCTCGGCTAATGCCTACCTGAGCCAAAATTTCCTGTTTCTTCACGGCTTCTCAGCAGAATTGACCGCTTTTTACAATTCGCCCAGCGTGTACGGCCAGATGTTTTTTCGCAGCCAGGGACAGGTAAGCGTGGGAGTGCAAAAAAATCTTATGAAAAAAGCCGCCACGCTACGGCTCAACGTCAGAGACTTGTTCTACACGATGCGTAATGCGGGACGCACCAACTACGGGCTTACGAACCTGTCGTTCGTTTCACGCTTCGAAAGCCGCGTAGCGCGGGTGGCGTTCGCCTGCAACTTTGGCAACCGCAATCTGAATGCAGCCCGGCAGCGTCGTACGGGCGTGGAGGATGAGCAGGGGCGGGTTTGATTGAGCGGGTCAAACGGCGGGCAACTGCGCAGTAGGGACAGATTTCCATTTCAGACATTAAAAATAGCAATTCAGGCACGGAATAAGTCCTTTCAGAGAATCTCCCTTCCGGAAGAGATGCCTATCACCCAATTTTGTACTGCTGAAAGACCGGCGTCATTCAGCGTTCTATATCATTTTTTTTACCAAAACCATCTATTAGCAAATGAAAACCTTAATCACTTTCGCAATGGCCTGTGCCCTGAGCCTGGCCGCCCAGCCCGATGCCCGCAGTGCGGCTGACGGCACAAACACTTCGACCGCCAAGTCGTCGTATGTAGTTACGGATAAAATGGCGATGTACATGAGCAGCGGCAACAAGCTGCAGCTTCGGTTCTCCAAGCTCAGCGCAATGGCAACCGTTGAAGTACTCAACGGCCCCCGAACCCTCTACCGCAACTCCATCGACCTTCGCAAAGGGGCCAATCAACTCCTCGACCTCTCGCAGTTGGAAGCGGGTAGCTACACTATCCAGGTGAGCATCGGCAAGCAGACTACCACTAAAACACTGACGATCGGCTGGAATTCGGAGCGTTCCTTCCAATTAAGCTAATTCCGGCAGCCATTTTTTGTTGTACGCGGCGAGCGGTTAGCCTGACCGCTTGCCGGCTTTTAATTTGATCAGTGCAATCTTCAAACAAAAAATGGACTATGTAGGGAAATACTCGCCCACTGTCTTGCAGTCGTTGTTTTGTTCTTGCTTGGCTGTGAAAAACCGAAATAAATCGGACCAATAATGAAACCCCAACTCGTGGGTATCCGGAATCTCAACGCGATTACTTTCGGGCTGACGCAGGTGAAGGTGCAGGGCGACAGCCTGATTTATACCGAAACTATAAACTTTGGCAAAGAGCGCAAATACTCGTTCAGCCGGGATGGCAAACCTTACGAATCAGGATTGGCCCATACGGACAATGACAAAAGTCATGCATCCTATGAGATGGCGGTTTCATTAGGGAAAGACATGACGCTCCAGCCATTTGAACTCATGGAAGGACGATTATTCTTGTACCAGCATGGCGCCCAGGGATCGTTCACGGCCAATGGTAACACCTTCGAACACAAGCGTCAGCAGTTGCAGTTCGGCTGGAAGATAAGGCCCCTCTGAAGTCAGGTTTGACGAACCAAGAGGTAGGCGTGATTTCGAGTACCCGAAACCTATTCCGAAAATCCAGAGCGGCAAAGACAGAGAGAATACTGGACTTCAACTTGTTGAAAAGTAAAAGAATGGTCTCTCTCATAATTGAGAGACCGCTTTCTCCCTTTCAATCAATTCGTTTTGGCTTGCCGGTACTCCTTACCATTGTTTGACAATTTCCGCTGTTCCAGTACCGGTTACGGAAGATTCGGAAGAAAGCGAAGCTTGGCGGAGGAGCGAATGGCCCAGCGGGGTCAGGCCAACTACCAGTACGAGTGGGAAGGCAGGAACCACCTCCAGCATCATGCGGGGCGGGCGGGCATCCCGTTGCAAGAAAATGTAAACAATGGCCAGAAAGGCCAATGCTGTCAGATAAAGCGCACTGCCCGTTGGAAATCACCCTGTGCCATTCATTTTTCGGATGGCTAGAAAATATTTTCCCAGCGCCAGTGAAGTGACAGATGTGAATGATCCTACTATTATGCCAGGAAGTGGGTGGGACAGGTATTGGAGTGGCATGGGTTTTACGCTTGATTACTCGATATCTTTCAAATTTTCGAGCAAAGTACTTGCCATCCAAAGCAGTGATCTTGTTGCTTCTTTCTAAACCAGAATATCTACTGGTTGAAAGGACATTTTGGGCTTGTGAAACCTCAGTCATTCAGCTTTGACCCGAAGGGCCATGAGGCATTTCGCGGGGCTGCGCCCAGGCTTCGTTCAGCGGAAAGCCAGCCTGGGGTTTGTGCGCTTTAAAGGTTCATTCAACCGTTTCAAAGAATTAGCCACTGGTCTAGTCGATGTCTTCTGCCAATTTTGACCCATCTAACCAATTAACAAAAGCAGCCATGAATAATCGTTTAAAGTTTTTGTCGGGTCTGGCATTCGCCGTGCTGTGCCTGGCGTGCCACCCCGGGTTGCACCGCGCGACCTACCAGACCGATCCCGGAAGCTGGAAATACCCCTTATCAAGAGGGTTTGATACAGAGGTTCATACCGTAACCCGTCATACGGTGCTGCCTGGAGACTGGAGTCTTTCTCTAATCACCGTGATGAACCCTAAGCCTGTAGTCATCAATTACGAAGAAGGGGTAAATCTTTACGTGTGGGCAACGTGTGGGCACACATGGAGACTGCCCCCGACGTTAATGCAAATAAATCCCCCCATTGCCCAAATCGCTGGATGAGAAATGCCTAGGATTCTGGGAAAGTAACACCTCCATTCAGTAAGCATAAGGTTATCAGTTCATTTATGAGATATTTATTTATCTTTTCCATTCTGCTTCGATTGACTGTAACCAATACGTTGGCCCAGTCATTGCGAGTAGGCTACTACGGCGAAACCGTCACCCACTATGGCCTTAAAATAGCCGCCGAATGGTCGTTAAAAAACCGCGTCAGAGAGCGTAACCAGGCCCGAAAGGAGTTGCTGGCAGGACCAGCCCTGGCCGTGTACCGCCACCCCCAAAACCATATCGGGCTGGTGTTTTTTCCCGAACTGGCCTACCGCCGCACAAGCCGACGCGGTGGCATTTTCGAGCTGGGTCTTGCGCCTGCTTCCTCCTACTACTTCCTGGAAGGCACTACCTATACGCCCGACGAATCGGGTGACCTGCGCCGGGTACGCTGGGCCGGACAAAACGCCTTCTTACCAACCGTTTTTGTGAGAGTAGGAAAAGATTTATCCATGCAGCGGCAGGCACGTCTGGCATGGTTCTCTCGCTTGAATGTGATGCAACAACGTCCATACAATACCTCGGCGCTCATGCGATTTAGCCTGGAAACTGGTGTTGCTTTCCCCCTTAAAAAACCATGAAAACGCTCTTTAAATTTATTTCCTTTGCCAGCCTAATCATGATGCTGGCCTGCGGCGACCGTGACCCGCAACCCGTCGAGAACAACACCCTTTTCCTGCGAAACAAGGGAGCCGATATGCCCATTTGGGTTAAGGGCAACCGACCATCCAATAAGATTATTCTGTACGTCCACGGCGGGCCGGGCGACTGCGCCATGTGCTACCGTTACTACCTCAAGGGACTGGAGGCTGAGGCGATGGTCGCCTACTGGGATCAGCGGGTGGCTGGAGCATCATCGGGAAAAGTGGCTGAGGGTACCCTGCGCTACGCCCAGTTCAGCGAGGATATGGGATACGTTCTGAAACTGCTGAAAAAGCAGTATCCAGGCGCAGAAATCCATCTACTGGCCCACAGCTTCGGCGTCGAACTTTCCTGGCAGTACCTTACCGCGGGAAATAACCAGCAAGAGGTGGCGGGTGTGATAGTGGTCAATGGCATGTTTTCCTTCGCCAACTGGCTGGCCGCCGTGCGGGAGTGGGCATTGCGCGAGGCAAAGCGGAAGGGCAACACCGAGGCCGAAACCTACCTGCTGGCACACCCAGTCACGCCCCATAATGCTGCGACAATCGAGTGGGAGCCGATCTACCGCTGGATGTACAAACTGGGCGGCAATCCGGTGTCGCTCTACGATAATGGAAAGTACCTGATCGACTACGCTTTTAACTCCCCCAACACCGCACTGGCTCAATTTACGCACGGGAGAGCTTACAGTTATTACGGAAATGTTGAGAGTCGGCGCTTCGAGAAGGGCCCGCTCCTGAAAGACATCCGTATTCCCGTCGGTCTTTTTTGGGGCGTAAAGGATGGCGTAGTTCCGGTGGAAGTAGGGGAAGCCACGAAAAAATTTCTAACCAATGCTTCCGTTGGCGAGGTGTACTTCAGCGAGTCGTGGCACGAGCCGTTCATTACAGAAACCGATAAATTCAACCGGGCGGTGCTGGATTTTGTGCGATAAGCAGATGACAGCCAAAATATGATTTCTACCAGTTCAGAAACCAATTCTAACGCTTCATCCACTCAACGCTTTATTAGCCCCAAATCGGCTCCTATTTTCGGCAAAAATTTCAAACCAACTTCTCCGGGACAATCCCGAATCAATTCAATTTCAGCCATGAAAACAAAAAAACAAACTTTTCAACACCACAGTACCCAATTCCTAACCGCCGCCGCCAGCCGTTGGCTGCTCCTTCTATTGACTGGATTCTTTCTCACTACCGCTTGTAAAGAAAAACCCGAAGTAGAGCCGAATGACTCCGTCACCGCTAAAGCCGGGGACGACCAGTCGGTGCAGGTCGGACAGGTAGTTACGCTCGACGGTTCTGCCTCGGCCAGCAGCGAGGGCAAGCCACTGACCTACCAGTGGACGATCCTCCGCAAGCCCGCCAAAAGTACCGTTTCGCTTTCTGACGCCACCTCATTCAAGCCCACCTTCAAGCCAGACGAAGTGGGCGAGTACGAACTCGAACTGACCGTGACCAGTCCAAACGGGAAAGGAACCGATAAAGTACTTGTCATAGCCAGCGTGGCCGAGCCGCTGGCCATCAACGCCAACATCACCGTCAAAACCACCCTGGTGGATCGTATCGCCAACCCCGACCTGCCCGACTACATCGTGACCAAGAACATCGACGTGAACCACGAACTGACCATCAACCCCGGCGTGGTCATCGCCTTCGAGCGCGATGTGCGCATGAACGTCAACGACAACGGCGGTTTGCTCATCGCCAAGGGCGAAGCCGCCAGCAAGATCAAGTTTGTGGGCGTCCAGAAAACCAAGGGCTACTGGGTAGGTATCGCGCTGTACTCGGGCAGCAATGCAAATGTGCTGGAGTACGCGGAAGTAAGCCACGCGGGTAGTCGTGCCATTTACAGCACCACGAAGGCGGCACTGTTTTTCTCAGGGGGAAGTAAGGCGCAGATGGCGATCAAGAACTCGGCATTCACCGACAACGACGGTTACGGGATTTATATTTACCCAGAGGGAATCCTGCGCGAATTTGCCGAAAATGGTTTCCGTAACAATACCGAAGCGGGTATCCTGCTCGACGCCGCCAACGTGGCCAAACTGGACTATTTCACGACCTTCAAAGGCAATAATGGCCGCAACGTGGTGGAAGTGACCCCCTCGAACCTCAAAAACGGCGCGGAGGTAGTTTGGGGAGGTTTTGCCGACAAAGCTCCCTACCGCATCAACGGTGAACTGACCGTTGACACAGGCTGGAAACTCAACCCCTCCGTAACGCTGGAAATGAACCGCGACGCCGTAATCCGGATCAATACCAGCGGCTACCTTTCGGCCATAGGTACTACCAAAGACAAAGTGATTTTCACCAGCGCCGACGGCTCGGCAGCTTACTGGCGCGGCATTATCTGCTACTCGGCGGATCCCAAGACCGTCCTGGAGAATGCCGAGGTGCGCAATGCGGGCGGAAATATCATAGTGTCGGCCAAGAAAGCCAACATTGCAATTTGGGGTACTAAAGCCACCATGACCATCAAGAATACCAAAATCAGCGGCAGCGGTGGCTACGGCATCCTGATAGGTTACGGCTCCTCGGCCAACGCCGATCTGACCACAGCCAACACCTTCGAGTCCAACGCCCAAACCAATGTCCTCATCGAAAAGTAAAAAGTGCTTACTTCTCCCCTCTCCTCAGGAAAGGAGAGGGAGCAGGGGGTGAGGTAAAACCAAAAAAAAGCCGCTTCATCAGCGGCTTTTTCCGTTTCAAAAAGTTGCTCCATACGAATTACAGCAGTCTCAACTATCTATTAATCAATGAAACAGACCACTAAACCATCGGTGGTTTTTCACTTTTCTTTTAAATCGGCAAAGTGCCACAAAAAAATGGATACCTTTTTGTTGAGCAGTGTTTCAACTCAGAGTTATTGATCCCCTGCACGGCAAGTACCTCCAATACTAACAACAATTTTTCCCTTGTAAAGCTTTTAGCAGAAAGCGCAGTTGTCAAAGATGTACCCCGCCCTTGCGATCCAATACCAGAGATAAAATCTCTTTGAATTTGTTTATGGAGTTATTAGATAGATTTATTTTTTTCATCGTTGCGCTGATAGCCAGGTCCAAATCCAGCGCACTCTGGCTTTGAAGCGACGCTAACAGGATTTGCCTTGGATTGGTCTTATCCGCAAATTTTTGGACTAGGGGTTAAGCAGCGTTTCCGTCCAATTGTACAAGTGTTCGCAGCCTTTCCGCCCGGATTGGCGGCCAGCAAGAGCGATTCTAGGTAACCATTCCTTCGCATGTTCACGATATTGGTACCTCCAGCAAACACGATCACATCATTTTCCCTAAGAGAGAGGGGGGATCTTGCTAACTTGCTGAGCGAAGGTTTCAGCTCTTTCACAAGCTGGGCCTCGTTCAGTCCGGCCAGTTTCACTTTGGGGTTATGCAAGAGGGTGTTGATCCGGTATCTGACCGCCTGTGGTTCTGCTAGGCAATATATCCGGGAGGGTCATCGCCCGGGTCTTTGACCGAAACGGCGAGTTTGCCATTGATGGATGTCCAGATTCGGTCACCGGAAACCAGGATTTCATAGTTATTCCACTAAAGGGGCTTCACCGCTTTCTCACCCCGGTCCGACCAGTCAAGTTTTTCCCGGTAGTGTTCGTGGTAGAGCCTCCCCCATACATCCTTACCGATATCGGCCTGATAAGCTGGTGCCTGACCGGACGCGTCGGCTTTTTTGGAACGAAACTGAATTCCGGTATTGCGGTCATTGTTTTCCAAGAGCACATAGACGCTGAGATAAAAATCAGTCACCTTGACATCCGACCACAGGAACTGATTTCTGGTTACTTTCTGCGTATCCTGCCCCACGATGGCGCCATCTTCCACCGACTAGTACTTTATATTGTCGCGGACCACCCCATAAGATCATTTTTATTAAAAAAACGGGTATCCGTCTTTGGGTGTGCAAAACTTTCATAGCCGATCACTGAAGACAACATGATAACCAGACTGACAGAGTAGTGTATTTTGCTGGTTCCAGGTTCAATTTTAAAGGCATCCCTTACCATATGTTTATATTGTTCAGGAATTACAGGTCGAAAGCCGGGATTCTGATTGATGACGATTTTGCCCACCGAAACTTGGTAGTGCAGATCACGCTCGGTACCGTGGAAAGCAATGCCGGCCGGTGTACTACCCGCACATAGTAATACTTTTGCAGATTTGCCTTCACTTTTGCCCCCGAGGTTCTGTTCACCGCCTCAGCTCACGATCATAAGAATGTGTACTACCACCCGAAAGTCTGACTCAGAAAGAGGTTGAAAGGGGAGAAGTCGACGGAAAGTTCGCGTGGAGGTGAATAAATGCAAAACGGCGCCACCGGCCAATACCATGCGAACACCCGGTTCGACTTAGATAGCCATTGCAGCTGCTTTGAAAGGGGCTGGGTTTCGCACAAGCATGGGAAGGGGTTCTAGCCCATGCATATACAGCGGAATCACTCGCTATATCTGCACAGGAGAGACTCAAATTCAGGTCTTAGAGCGTGTTTGGAAATTGAGAAGTTATGTCATCTTTGTATTGACCGCTCCGGCGGCCCGGCAAAATGCAAAGTTATGACCAAACAGTGGCAAGCACCGACCGACCCCCAGTGGGCTGCAATATCGCCCTTTTTACCTCTCAATCGCAAACGAAAAATTGACCTGCGTGAAGTCGTGAACGCTATTCTTTAGCTCTTGAGTACGGGCTGCCACGGGGCCGCCCGCGTGATGGCGAAACCTGCCCTGCCATTACCCGCCCTGGCAAGCCATGTACTATTATTTTGCCAATTGGAAAACCGATGGAATCCTTGAAAGAATAAACCGCGAGTTAAATCAGATGGATCGAAAACGACAGAATCGCGAAGCATACCCATCGGTGTTCTGTATTGACAGCCAAAGTGTTGAAATAGCTTCGATGATCAACAGGCACCGTGGTCTCGACCCGCACAAGAAGGTCAACGGACGGAAAAGCGAGTTGCTAGTTCATACGGGCGTCTGTGGGCCGTCAACGTGCATTCGGCAAACAAAGCTGATGGCTCCGCCTCTCTGCCTCTGGTAAGCGGTATTCTTTGGTATGGCGATCGAGTTGAGAAGGTTTTTGGCGACCCGGCGTACGGGGGCGTTTTTGCCCGGGAATTGGCAAGGTGGGGGATTGATTTCGAGAGAGCCTCGCGCCCGGAATCTGGCCAAGGTTTTGTACCTGTCGCTAAGCGGTGGGTCGTCGAGCGAAGAGGCAAAGTACCCGTACTGCTCAGGTAGTAATTCCAGACCTTTGAGGTGGCGTATATCCACGCCATTGTTTAGTACTCACCTCAACGTTCTGAACCATGCAAGTACCCTGTCTCTCTCTCCCCAAAGTTCGCGTGGGCGGACATCGCCGCCTGTCTCCGCAGCAAATCGTTCGCCTGCAAGCCGACCGCAACTATACTTTCATTCACCAGGCCAATGGCCGGAAGATACTGGTATCCCTTACCATGAAAATAATCGAGGAACGTCTGCGGCCGTATGGCTTCACAAGAATCACACGGGGAGATGTAATCAATCCCGAATTCATCCAGAAAATCTGGAAGGATGGCTGCGTGCAGCTTACTGACGGAACGAGAATAGCGCCATCGCGGCGGCGAAAGGGAGTGTTGACTACAATTTCGGCATAAACGGTAAGAGCTCGTTTTTACACCAGACTTGCGGTACTTAGTTCGGCCAGCCCTTTTTTGTATTTTCTGCGAAACGAGCCGTACGAAAATACCGTCAGCAGAATATACAACCCGCTTAGTCCGTAACAGCCATACACGAAAAACTCCTGAAAACTCAGATTTGCCTGCCCGAAGTTTTTGTACAAAAGTACCGCCACGCTGCCCAGGTACCCGTACCAGTCGGCCAGCGTCACGATGAAGCCGACCGTACTCACATAGCGGAAGGTAGCGACCAGTCGCTCAAAGTACAGGCCGTTGCAGGGGACGTAGGCCATGTACATTCCCAAGCCCGTAAGCATGAACCACGCACTGGCCGACACGCTACCAAGCTGGTAAAGCCAGGTACTTAATCCGACCAACACGGCGCCCGCAATCATCAGTATATTGATGAGCGTAAACGCCCGGAAGTGATCGTCCACCCAACGCAACCCGGCCATCAATCCCAAAATAATGAGCGCAATGAGCGTTTCGGTTTGAGCAAAGATCGTGGGGTTGCCGTCCATGGTACCTTTCAGAATCTCGGGCGCGAAGTTGTCGCGGAAATCGCGGAAGGCTGACAGCAGAACGTAGGAAATAATCAGCAGCGTCAGGCCAGTCGGGAAAGTACCCATGAATTTTTTCCGGTCAAGACGATTCATTGGGAGCCGCTCGGTACGCAGGATTTTGTCTTCCTCGCTCGGCGCGGGCAGGCGGCTTAATCCCCAAACCGACAACAGCAAGGGTACCACGAAAATCACGCCCGTCACGAAGGGTGCCCACACTTCACTCACACCGCCTTGCTGCATTAGCAACAAAGCGACCGTTTTGACCAGTCCCGACGCAAATATGAACGAAGCCGTCAGCGCCGCCACCAGGATTTCGGTTTGCTTGCGGCCTTCCAGCATGGCCAGCACGGTACCATACACCATGCCCAGCGGCAGGCCATTCAGGAAAAGAAAGACAATATTGTAGGGCGCAGGTACCAGACCAAATCCCAAAAGCGCAAACTCGGCGAACCCGATCAGCCCCAGCACGTACCAGGGCCGCTGGTGGGGTTTCATCTCCGACACAACTTTAACGCCGATGCCTTTGGAAACGGCATAACCCAGTACCTGCGCCGTGATGAGCCAGATTTTGTAGTCGATGCCGCCGAATGCGATGCCCTCAAACTGAACCGCCGTGATGCCCTTGCGGAAGCCGTACATGCTGGTGTAGGTGCAGAAGGCGGCAATGGCACCGAGGGCGGTCGTGTAGAGTTCAGGGTTCTTTTTCAAGCGGGAGGCGGGTTTTAGAAAATGCAAATACGCGCACAATCAGGGTATATCCAAAACGAAGCGCGTTAAGAAATTGCGAACTCTCGATTGGTTTTGTCACACTCTTCTTATTCCGTCCCTTTGACCTGCTAATCCGATTCCCTGCATCAAATATACCCATTGCGTGGCTTTGCAGATATTTTCGATGCACTTCTACGGGTTGCGGTCGAAGAACGGGAAGACCATAACTTTTTAATTAGGCACGTACCAAAAAGGAATAGCAATCAGTTCATCCGGTTCCGAGCGCCCCTCTGTTTTCAGACCTACCCTGAGCAGATTTTTTCCTATCCGTAGATTATTGGGAATCAGCACCATTTGCCAGCCCCGCTGATTGTGCACTCCGCGCTGGGTGAAAAGTACCTCGGGCTGAGCAAACAGGGAATCATTGACGGTGACATGCAGAATGCGGGTCAATACCTCACTGCTCCAGTCGGCGTACCGTTGTCGTCGATCCTGCCTTGACAGGCTGTCGTCCATTATCGGTTCTTTCGCCGCCACCTTCAATAAAGTATCCAGGGTTTTGGGATAGGCGATAAATAGCCGGATGTACGGCTCCTGGATCACATCGGCCTGAATGCTGGCCTGTGCGAGATAGTCGTTTTCATCCCGTAAATTGTCGTACGCCAGCGGGTTGACATACTGCTCATCGATTCGGGCCGTGTATAGGTGGCGGGAAGCAAGCCCCTGAATTCTACGATCTGTTCTTGAAAGATCCGCTGTGAATTCCACAAAAAACGACCCCATAAATACCACCATCACAACTACTATGGTTCGGAGAATATATTTGGTGGAAATGTTGCTGTAAAAGGTATTGATAATATACGATATGGGTTTGTGAACACCCAGCATCAAAAGCTGATTGAATCGTAGGACACCATATTGGAGTTTGATGCCGACCGGATGTTGCCTCGCTTGCTTCAGGCTCAAGACAACCGAGGCCACGAAGTAAAGGGCTACTATGGCGTATACGGCAATTTTCAGCATCTGCCATACCTCGACCGGCAGGGCCGGACGCAGCAGCAAATACACGACCAGGGCCTGCACGTACGCACTCGCAATCAGAAATATCATTAAAACCAGCAAGAAAGCCGTGGCGAACACGATGTTACATCGGCGGTCGAGTCGAACGATGTAACGGTCGAGCGGTCCCAGATCTTTTTCCATCTGCTCCTGGGCGAAAGTCGAGATGAAGGGTATCCTGTCGTAGCGAATCCCGGAAGGATAAACTGCCAGCAACCCCACCAAACCTACCCAATAGGCCCGCATGACAAAATTGACCAGAAACGCCAGGAATAGCACATAGCAGGCCGACTTGGTCATGCTTAAAGCCAACAGGGGTAGTAGGCCGGGCAAGCCCTCGGTTTGGGTGATGAGGTTAAAGCGAAGGTAGTCGAACCCCTGATCGAGCAGATCGGGAAGTTGCAGAACCGCGAAGATCGCCACGCCGGAGATGGCCAGTTCCATCTCCCAGCTTTGGGCGGTCAGTTCGCGGAGTTTCTCCCGGTCAGCGGACGAAATCGAACCGGGGGAGGGTTCTTCGGATGGGGTCATTTAATAAATAATCAGGATGTACGGTGATTCGGTTGGCGATGTATCCCAGTTGTTCTTTCTGATTGTTAATTCAACACCTCCACTTCCAGTCCACTCGCTGCGTTTGACTGCGTGTAAATCCGCTGAGTGGCTTTGATAAAATCTTCAGGATTGGCCTTGTAAATATTTTCGACGTACTTCTGTGGGTTGCGGTCGAAAAGTGGGAAGGCGGTACTTTGAACCTGTACCATGATTTTGTGGCCCTTTTTGAAGGTGTGCAGCACATCCTGCAAGCGGAAATCCAGCGGTGTCAGCGTGTTGGCTTTCAGCGGCTCGGGTTTGGCAAAGCTGTTGCGGAAACGTGCCCGCATCACCTCACTGCGCACCATCTGCTGGTAGCCCGCCAGCACCACTTCCTTATCCACCATATAGCTGTGGTTTTTTTCATCATCGGGATAAACGTCGATGAGTTTTACAAAAAAATCGGCATCGGTACCGGTCGTGCTGAAATTGAGCTTGGCCATGATTTCACCACCCAGCGTGATGTCCTCCGTGAGTACGTCGGTTTCGAATACCAGTACGTCGGGGCGGGTAGCCGCAAACCGCTGGTCTTCCGACATGTAGTTGAAAGGCGTAAAACCCGTCATCTGCGTGAGGTCGTCGGTGTAGGGGACGGGCTTCATCGGATCGCTGATGTACTCGGTGAAGGCGCTGGCAGCGGTGGGCTTGTCGAAGCTTAGTTTACCATTTTTATGGAAATACAGAGTTTGTTTTTGGGCCTGAGTCGCGGGCCATTGCTCAAACTTCCGCCATTCGTTACGACCCGTATTGAATAGGTAGGCTTCGGGCAGGCCGGTTTTACCATCGCCCGCCCCTTTCAGGAAGTGGGTAAAGAATTCGGTTTCAATATTTTTCTGGTAAAACGTCGCGAGACTATCTCCGAAGTAGATGTCATTGTGCAGCGTATGGCCTGTTTCGCGGCCCCAGCGGCCGTGTCCGAAAGGTCCGACAACCAGGGTGTTATAGGCATTGGGGTTGTTCTTTTCAATGGTTTTGTAGGTATTCAACGGACCGTACAAGTCCTCGGCGTCGAACCAGCCACCGACGGTCATGTACGCGGAAGTGACGCCCTTCAAGTGCGGCAGGATGTCGCGCTTCTGCCAAAACTCATCCTTGTTGGAGTGATTCATCGTTTCCTGCCAGAAAAAATTGTCCTTATAGTACTTGTCAAAATTCTTCAACGGCCCCATGTTCAGGTTGAAAGTGTACCCGTCGGGTTTGGCCTGAATGAATTCGTCGGTAAACCAGGACTTGGTGGTGGGTTCAGGATGCTGGATGCCGAACACCGGAAAAGTACCATAATAGCCCTGCGTAAAGGCACCATTGTGATGAAAATCGTCGAAAAAGAAGTCAGCGATGGGGGCCTGGGGGGAAGAGGCTTTCAAAGCCGGGTGCTTGCTCAGCGAACTGGCGGTGGTATAAAACCCAGGGTAGGAGGTACCATACTGACCCACGCGGCCGTTGTTATGTGCGACATTTTTGAGCAAAAACTCGATGGTGTCGTACATATCCGATGCCTCATCCACATCGTGCTTGCCTTTTTTGTCGGCGATGTGTGGAGTCATATTCGTCCAGGTACCCTCGCTCATGTAGCGACCGCGGACGTCCTGATAGACGTAGATGTACCCATCCCGCATGAGGTAAGGGTTGGGGCCGAGGCGGGTCGGAAACTCGTCCTTGCCATAAGGCGCGATGCTATAGCACGTACGCTGCATCAGGAAAGGGTACTTTTTGGTGTCTGAAATGTCCTTGGGCGTGTAAAGAATCGTGTGCAGTTTCACGCCGTCCCGCATCGGAATGTCGTAAATCGTCTTGGTGTAGTTTTCTTTAATGAAAGCCTGGTCGTTTTGAGCCTGCACGGTCGAAAACACAAGCAGACCAAGAAGTAAGAAAAATGCGCGCATTGTGGGTTGGGGTTAAGTATTATTTGGTTCTGGTTGCCCCAAATTTCAGAAATTAGATGGTAAAACAATGACTTTGCCTAATTTTGATCTTTCGATTTTATTCCATCACAACTTTAATTCATGAAGCCATTGCTTTTTTCCTGCCTGCTGCTCGGCCTGGCAGTTCACAGTTTTGCCCAGTCCGACCGCTGGCAGCAGCGTGTCAAGTACGAAATGAATATCGACTTCGACGCCAAGACCCACCGCTACACCGGAACGCAGAAACTACAATACACCAACAATTCTCCCGACACGCTCGATAAGGTTTTTTACCACCTCTACCTCAACGCCTTCCAACCCGGCAGCCAGATGGACGTTCGCTCGCGTACCATCAGCGACCCCGATTCGCGCGTGATGGATCGGATTTACAAACTTTCGCCTGACGAAATTGGCTACGAAAAAGTCAAAACTCTGAAGCATAAAGGCAAGGCGGTGAAGTACCAGGTTGTCGGTACCATTCTGGAAGTGACGCTCAATGAGCCGATTCTGCCCAAAACTACCACGACCTTCGACATGGAGTTCGAGGCGCAAGTACCCGTTCAGATTCGCCGCACAGGCCGAAATAACAAAGAAGGAATCGACTACTCAATGGCGCAATGGTACCCCAAGATGAGCGAGTACGATTACGAAGGCTGGCATGCCGTCCCTTATATCGCCCGCGAATTCTACGGCGTGTGGGGCGATTTTGATGTCAAGATAACCATGGACGCCGCCTACACCATTGCCGGGACGGGCTACCTCCAGAATCCCGACCAGATTGGCCACGGCTACTCTAAAAAGGACGTCAACCATAAAAAGGGCGACCGCCTGACCTGGCATTTTGTGGCTCCTGAAGTACCTGACTTCGTGTGGGCGGCCGACCCCGACTACGTCCACGATGTCGTGAAAGTGGACGATAAACTGGACCTGCATTTCTTTTACCAGAACGACACGACCAATTATTGGAAGCAAATGGAACCCTACGCCGTGCGTTGCTTCAAGTTTATGAACGAGCGCTTTGGCCGTTATCCCTACAAGCAGTACTCTGTAATTCAGGGCGGCGACGGCGGTATGGAGTACCCGATGGCGACGCTGATCACGGGACGCGGCAATCTGGGATCACTGGTGAGCGTAACGGTTCACGAGTCGATTCACAGCTGGTTTCAGAACCTGCTGGGTACCAATGAGTCGAAGTACCCCTGGATGGACGAAGGCTTCACTTCCTACGCTTCCAGCCTGGTGATGGCCGACCTCTTTCCCTCGCGTCGCGATCCGCAATATGGCAGCTTCCTATCGTACCAGCGGCTGGTGGAATCGGGCCTGGAAGAACCCATGACCACGCAGTCGGACCACTACAACACCAATCGCGCCTACAGCACGGCGGCTTACTCGAAGGGAGCCCTTTTCCTGCACCAATTGAGCTACATCATCGGACAGCCTGCCTTCGACCGGGGCATGAAGCGCTACTTCCGGGAGTGGGTGTTCAAGCATCCCAACCCTACCGACCTCAAACGCATCATGGAAAAGGAATCGGGCCTGGAACTGGACTGGTACTGGGAAGACTGGGTCGGCACGACCCGCACCATCGACTACGGGATCCGTGAGGTGCTGCCCAGCGGCAACAAAACCAATGTTGTGCTGGATCGGCACGGCAAGCTGCCCATGCCGCTCGACGTAGTGGTAAGCTATACCGACGGCACGCAGGAGAATTTCTATATTCCGCTGGAAATGATGCGCGGCGAAAAGCAGGAGAATATTTACGGCAAAACTACCCTGTTGCCCGACTGGCCCTGGGTGTATCCTGAGTATAGCTTCACCATTGACCGACCCGTGACTACCATTCAGCGTATTCTGATCGACCCTACGCACCGCATGGCTGATATTAAGCCGGATAACAACGTTTATCCTACGCTGACGGAAGTGCCGAGAGTGAAGGTGACCGAATAGAAAGACCCAAAGCAACAATGCAGAAGGGTAGTTTCTTTTGAAGCTACCCTTCTTTTCATTTTCCTATTCCTTAGAAAATGGTTGAGAAGACTACAGATTTCGAGCGAATCCTGGCCGCTTATGATGTATTTCCTTTGCCAGAACCGAGGCATTTTGGTTCGGGGCATATCAATGCTACTTTCCTGGTAGAGGGTGAGGACGGGCGGAAATTTGTTTTACAGAGGATTAACTCAGCGGTATTCCAGATTGAAGCGATTGCTCATAATTTACGGCTGGCGGCAAAGTACCTGACCAAGCATCATCCTGACTATCTATTCGTTGCGCCCATTCCTACGCTGGCGGGGGAGGAGATGGTAGTTTTGGAGGGCGAATCCTGGCGGTTGACGCCATTTGTCCCCAATTCAACTTCCATCAACGAAGCCACCACGCCTCAGCAGGCCTATGAGGCGGCACGGCAGTTTGGCCTATTGTCCAAAAACCTGGACGGGCTGGATTTAGCCAAATTTGAGGCGACAATTCCTGATTTTCATAATCTGAGCTTTCGGTTCGGACAGTTCCAGGACGCTATTGCAGCGGCTCCGGAAAGTCGCCGGGAAGCAGCTGTGGAGCTGGTTGCTTATTTTTTGGATAAAAGCGAGATCGTGGCTACGTACGAAAGTCTGATGCAAAACCCGGATTTCCCTGACCGCCTGATGCATCATGACACCAAGATCAACAACGTCCTGCTCGATGCTGACACCCAGCGCGGGCTTGCCGTGTGTGACCTCGATACGTTGATGCCCGGAAAAGTCATATCTGACCTTGGCGATATGGTGCGCACCTATGTCAGCCCGGTTTCGGAAGAAAGTGTTGAATTTGAGAAGGTCGTGGTACGGGAGGAGTATTACAAAGCTTTGATCGAAGGCTACCTTTCGGAAATGAAGGGCGTCCTGACGGAGACGGAGAAATCGGCCATTTTTTATTCAGGGCTATTTCTGGTGTACATGCAGGGTATTCGCTTTTTGGCCGATTACCTGAATGGCGACGTGTATTATCCCGTCAAGTACCCTGAGCATAATCTGGACCGGGCGAAGAATCAGATGGTACTTTTACAAGATTTGTATAGGACGGAAGATCGTCTGCGGGAGATCATTTCCGAGGCCCTTAGCCAGGAATAGGTACATTCATTGCCTGTAATACGACTGATCGTGAGGGGTACACTTCCGGTTAACGCAGGCGCAGCGTCGTACCCACGCGCAGTCCAAGTCCCTGGTACCTGTTGCCAGTAAATTGCCCCACCACCTCCACCCGGAAGAGGCGAATAATACCGTCCAAGCCATACACCAGCTCAGTGTAATTCCTCACCGCCGGTGTACTCAGATAATGCACCTGTAAAACCTCGCTCAGCCCCGCCAAACGTACGAAAGGCAGACGGGTGAGGACAAAGCGCTGCGAATCCCACAAAATGTGGCCCTGAAAAAATTTGTTTGAAGTGCTGTACTGATAATAGGGCAGCATCCTGAAACTGGTGAGCATATCGCCATTCTGGAAGAAAAACTCGTTCCCCATGAAGTGGCGGAAGTCGGGGAAGTACATTCTTTCTTGGGATAAGAAACTACCGCCGCTGACCGACAGCCGCAAATTACTACGCGGTCCCGTATCAAAATTCTGGCGGATGGAGCCTTCCAGCAGAGTATAATCGGGGGCCAGATCGTTCGTAGGAATGGCGCGCTTCAAGCCCAGCAGAAATGTCGGTCCTTTGTTATACCAATAGCGTTTCTGGCCGTTTCGGATGGCATATTTTTGCCAGGGACGGACGTTCACATTCAGGTTCCAAAGCAAGGCGCGATGCGTCGGAAATCCTGCGTTGGCAATCTCCACATTGTCGGGTCGATTGGGGGTATAAGCGCGACTTTTCCAATCAATGTAGGTTTGCGTTTTTTCAAGGTTAGAAAGTTCGTTACGCCGGGCAAATTCCAACCCCGTCGAGAAAGTAAGGATACCCCCAAGGTAACGGTAGGTGTAGTCGGCGCGGAGAAATTGCTTTTGGTAGATTTTCAGAAAATTCTGTTCGAATAGCAGCGTCGTCAGACTGTTCAGGCCTGGTGAAATGGGGGCGTTGGGATTGAACTGGTAGATGTATTCACCGCCTTCTACGCTGGCGTTCCACTTCCGGTTGCCCAGGGTACTTTGCAAAGTGCCGTTTAGCCTGTTTCGCCCCAAAGCGTATCGCGCCAGAGGCTTGATTCCTGCTTCGTAATCCTTTCCCCAGCGCTTTTTCCATTCCAGGGCCATATCGAAGACATAGCCTTCAACGGTATTGTAGGCCAGGGAGCTGGCCGGACTCTCGAACGTCAGGTAGTTGCGCTCCCGGAACTTATAAGTGTGGCCCGTCAGCAAATGCATGGGTTTGAAACTCGTGGAGTCATTGCGGGTGCTGTCTTTGTCCAACTTTTCCTGCCTGACGATGCGCACGCTGTCCTGAATCTTATAGCTTTTGACTTCCAGTTGCGTCAACGGTACGGGGCGCAGGGTTTCCCAGTAGGTTGTGTCACGCTTGTTTGCCAGCGAATCCACGATGACCGAATCCTGCCGAACCGCCCGTACGTCCTGCCCGGCGGCTTTGCGTTCTTTTTTTTCTTCCTTTTCGTATTCCTTGATAATCTTCCGGAAATTCTTGGTGGAAAACTCTTTCTGCTGCTCGATCATTTTTTCAAGATCCGCCTTTCTTGATACCGCAGGTGCGTTTTCTTCCTTTTTATGATCCAGAATCGTGATGTCTTCTTTCAGATTGGGATCAATGTTGAGTTTCTGATAATTCATGGACACCACGTATTTGAACTCCCCCGCAAAACCCAGGTACCCGCCCTCGATCCTGAACTGTTGGTTGATGGGTAGCCACACGTTTTGCACCGGACTAAATAGCTGTTTTACCCTGATTTTCAACCCCTGATAAATCGTTTCCAGATCGAAGCTATGAATGGCCCAGCGGTCTTCGATAATATACAGACTGCCCCGGAAAGTACCCTCGCCGTAGGCTTTGGGTATGACCTTAATTTTGTTCACGATCTCGCCCCGGTCTTCGAAAAAGCCCTCATACTCGAACCTGTAATAGGCAAAGGCTTTGGGGGAAAGCGGCGTGGTCGCTCCCCCGACTTCGGGGCTGTAAAAACTCGCCAGCACGTACTGATTGGGTGTGGGGGTACTGTTATCCAGACTGTTTCGGGTGGACAGAATTTTCTGGTTGTAGGTGTTGGGGCGTCGGTAGGTGATTTCGGTAATGCTTTCGTTCAGGAAAGCCTTGCCCTCCTGCACGCCCTCCTTTTTCAGGCGGCGTTCCAGCAGAAAAGGAATTTTAGTGGGCAAAGCGGTACTTCTGGTATAGGCACGGGCAGTGTAGCTGCGCACCTGCAACTGGTGGAAGCGCGCCTTGGCGATAGCCCGCCGCATGACGCTGTACGCCGGGTCTTCCTTGCCCTTGCCGACCTGCGCCGCGTCAAGGTTCAGCGGCTGCTCTTCCAAAATCACGTTCAGTTCCAGGAAATCCTCGCTCACTGTGACCGTTTTGGTGACGGTTTTGAAGCTCAGATACTGGAAAACCAGCTCGTACTTTCCCGCCGGGAGCGAAAGTTCGTAGCGGCCTTCGGCATTGGCAAGTGTTCCGTTGCTGGTGCCTTGTACCACAATGCCCGCGTAGGGCAGCGGCTCGTTTCGGGTCGTGGCGATCAGGCCGCGTACTCCGCCTGCCAGGCTGACGTTCGTGAGAAGCAGGAAAAGAAATAAGAATCGTTGGCGCATTTATTGTAAAGGCAAGAATTATTGAATCAAACGAACATTGCTTCTTGCTGGTAAGTTAGGTCCGCAGAGTTTATAAAGTGTACAAAACCAAAATCAAGTGTCCAACGTCAATAAAAAAATCGCCCTTATCACCGGTCCTACCTCAGGCATAGGTAAAATTACTGCTCTGGAACTCGCCAAACGGGGTTATAATCTCATACTACTGGCTAGAAACGCACAAAAAGCGGACGCATTGCAAATGGAGATTGGCGATCAGGCTGAAACTACCTTCGTGGAATGCGATCTGTCTGATTTGAAATCCGTACAAAAAGCGGTGGAAAAAATTCACGCCAACCATAGCCGTATCGACCTATTGGTGAACAATGCCGGACTGATGATGGATCACGAGGAGTTTTCCAAACAAGATATCGAGATGACTTTCGCCGTAAACCATGTAGGGCACTTTCTGCTCACTACCGGCCTGATTGACCTTTTGAAGGCGGGCAAAGACGCCCGCATCGTCCATGTATCGTCGGGAGCGCATCAGTTCGCTAAATTCCAAATCGACCAGCTTGTGAGGCCCGAAAAATTCAGCGCCTGGACAACCTACGGAAACTCCAAATTGGCCAATATTCTGTTTTCAAACGAACTCGCGGAACGCCTGCAACCCATGGGAATAACCTCCAACGCTTTGCATCCCGGCTTTGTGGCGACGAGTTTCGGCTCTGGTTTTTCCAGTTTCGGCAGTATTGTCATGTGGCTGGCCCGGCCCTTTGCCAAATCCCCGCAGGAAGGCGCGCAGACGAGCATTTACCTGGCTTCTTCCCCCGAGGTGGCCGATACCACGGGTAAGTACTTTGATGATTGCAAACCCAAAACGCCCAGCAAAGATGCCCAGAGCAAGTTTCTGGCGACCAAACTCTGGGAATTGAGCGAAAAACTTGTCAAAGACTATAAACCCGCCAAAGCCTGACGCAGGTCGTTTATCAAATCTTCTGCGTGTTCGAGACCTACCGAAATCCGCAGCAGGTTTTTGGGCGTCAGAGTGTCCGGCCCTTCCACAGAGGCGCGGTGTTCGATCAGGCTTTCCACGCCGCCCAGGCTGGTGGCCGGCGTGAACAGGTTTAGTTTTTTGATAAAGACAAGCGCCTCGTCGGCTCCGCCTTTCACCTGGACTGAAAGCATCGCTCCACCGCTGCTCATCTGGCGCTGGGAAGTATGGAAACCCGCGTGAGAAACCAGGCCCGGATAATGTACTTTTTCCACGGCCTCCTGGCTTTCCAGAAATTCCGCGACCTGTTGCGCGTTGGCGGATTGCTGCCGCACGCGCACGGCAAGAGTTTTGATACCCCGCACCACCAGCCAGCAATCAAAAGGCGACGGCACTGCCCCGCCCAGTGTCTGGAGTTGGCGGGCGCGATCCGACAGTTCTCCTTTTTTCTTGAAAATCAACGCTCCGCCCAACACGTCGCTATGCCCGCCCAAGTACTTGGTGGTCGAGTGCATCACCACGTCGCAACCCAGGTTGAGCGGGTTTTGTAACATGGGCGTTGCCCAGGTATTATCGCAGACACTGATGAGGTTATGCGCTTTGGCCAGCTGCGCAATTTCCTGTAAGTCGCTGACTTTGAGTTGTGGGTTGGATGGGGTTTCAAGCCAAACTACCCTGGTTTCGGGACGGATGGCGTTTTCTATTTCGGCGATTTTTGTGGTGTCGACCTTACTGAAAGTCAGACCCCAACTCGTGAAAAAATCCTGCAAGAGCGAAGGGGTACCGTAATAGGCGTCGTCGGGTACCAGCACGTGGTCGCCGGGTTTCAGACACTGGAAAAAGGTCATGGCAGCAGCCTGGCCGGAGGAGAAGGCCATTGCTTCTGAGCCATTCTCCAAGGTGGCCAGTATAGTCTCGAGTTGTTCACGGTTGGGGTTGCCGGCTCTGGTGTAGAGGTAGCCATTGGGCAGTTCGTAGTTCTCATCGCGCTCGAAAGTCGTGGAGAGATACAGCGGCGCAACAACGGCAGCGGCATTCTTGTCTTCGAATTGACCACTGTGGAGAGCTAAGGTTTCTGGTTTCATAAGACTGGTTGACGTGGGTTGGGCCATGGCGTCAGATGGTTGACGGGTTATTGGATTTACAGAATCTGATCATTCAAATCCTGACTTTATTCCAAAGAACCGATTTTTTTGCCCGATTTTTGTTTTGAAAAAATACAGACTCACCAAGCCGACTAGCATGTTTTCTGATTTGAACAAAAATATAACGATTCAGCTCCTTTCACTGCTGATGGTTTTGATTGTTGGAACAAGTGGTACCCTGCTTGCGCAAGGTATTCAGTTTCAGGAAAAAGACATCGATCAACTGGCAGTCGAGGCAAAGAAACAGGGCAAGCTGGTTTTTGTAGAAATGTACCTGAAAGGCTGTCCGCACTGCGAGGCATTGGCTCCGGTGCTGGAAGAAAATAAGGTGGGCGAATTTTTCAATCCAAAATTTGTGAGTGCGAAGTACGAAGCCAACGCGCCACTCTCCAAGGCTTTGCAGGAAAAGAAAAAACTGCACTACCCCGAATTTCCGCTCTTCTTTTTCTTCAACGCCGATGGAGAGCTCATCCATCAGGCATCGCCATCGGACAAGCCGACCCGTCCCGAATTCATTGAAGAAGTAATCCGCCACGCCAACGAAGCACTATCGCCCGCCACTCGAACCAGTTCCTATGCCACTCGATACCAAAACGGCGAAAGGAACCTGGATTTCCTCATCAACTACGCCAAATACGCTAAAACTACCCGCGACACGGCGCAATCGATTGCGCTGGCAACGGAGTTTGGGAAAATTTTCGTCCGGCCCGACGATCTGGAAAGTACCTACGGATTTTATGTCATCAGCCGCTTTATCAATGATTTTCAAAATCCGATGGCGCAGTATTTCTTCCAGCACCTGGATACGTATCGAAGCAGGCATGGCGCCCGGCCAGCCCAGGATGCGGGCGAGAACATCTTGTTCCAAAGTTTGTACGGCAAAGGTTCCGACAAGCTTTCGTCCAAAGAAATAACCGCCATGCGGCAGGCTTTGGAATCCCTCGGCGTAGCTCCCAACATCGCATCTATGCGAACCATCCTGAAAGAATTGGAGGCTTATTTCCGGGAGAAAAACACTGCGGCCGCTACGGCCCGCTTCGATGAGTACCAAGCCGGCAACCTGCTCAGAACTACCGACTACGCCTACCTCATGCGTTTTTTTAATGACAAAGCTCCCGACCCAGCCTATGCGGAAAAGCTAATAGGTTGGACTGACAAAGCCATAAAAGCCGTGAACACTTACGATCAGAATAAGCCCGAAGTCGCCGAACTCTACCGCGAGCAGTCGGAAGCTTATTTCCGATTGGGGAAAAAGGAGGAAGGGAAAAAAGCTGCTGAAAAGGCGTTGGCAATCGCCAAACTGGCCAAAGACAAACCCGATTCTTATGAGAAGCAGTTGGCGAAGTTCAGCAATTAGGCGCTCTCATAACTGCTCCAAGGCCTGTTCCAAATCCGCAAGCAGGTAATCGGCGTCTTCGAGTCCGATGTAAAATCTAACCATCCGATGACGTTCGATGGCAGGGTCGAAATCTTCCGGTGCCATACCCCCCGCCTGTGGCAGGACGAGAGACTCGTATCCGCCCCACGAAACGGCCATCAGGAAGTGTTTGAACGCGACGGTAAAATTCTCGATGGCCTCGTGGCTGGTAGTTTTCAGAACTACCGTCAGCAGGCCGCAGGCACCGGACATCTGTTTTCTGGCCAGCTCGATTTGCGGAAAATCTTCGTCTAACGGAAAAATGAGTCTTTCAATTTTCGGATGACCTTTCAGAAACTCAACCACTTTCCGGGTGGTGAGCGTAATGCGTTCGAGGCGCATGGGCAAGGTGCGAAGTCCGCGCAGCAACAACCAGGCATCGAAGGGAGAAGCCTGAGTACCCGCTAAGATTATCTGGTTTTCGAATACTTTTTTTATCAATTCTCTGGAACCGGTAAGTACCCCGGCAACGGTATCGCTGTGGCCGCCTATGTACTTGGTGGCTGATTGCAGGCTCAGATCTATGCCGAAGGAATGTGGTTTTTGATAGAGAGGGGTGCAGTAGCTGTTGTCGATAACGGTAAGAATGTTGCGGCTACGGGCAAGCTGCGCGACCGCGGCCAGATCCTGCAATTCGTAGGTGAGCGTGTTGGGCGATTCGAGAAAAATCAGCCGGGTTTCGGGACGCAGTGCGGCTTCGAAATTCTCAATTTTTGTCCCATCTATGTAGGTAACCGTAATCCCAAAGCGCGGTAATATTCCATTAAATAGCCGGAGGGCCGAGTTGTAGGGTTTGTCCACCGAAATGATATGGTCGCCCGCCTGGACATTCGCCATCACGGCTCCGTAGATAGCCGATGCCCCGCTGTTGAAAACCAGGGCATCTTCGGCTTCGTCCAAGGCAGCTAGTTTTTTTCGCAGCATGTCCACCGTTGGATTCATGGTGCGGGTATAGAGGTAAGTCGATTGTTCGTCGGCAAAGGCAGCCCTTAACTCAGCAAAGGTTTGAACGGCAAAGTTGCTGGTCTGAAAAATGGGTGGGGCAACGGCGTTATAATAGTGTTGGCGATCTTCGCCGAGTTCGTTGATAATAAAAGATTCTTCCAAGTTATTTATTAAGATTTAATTCGATTTTTGGATTGATTTCCTGCAAATGTTCAATGAATTTTCCTTTCTCCTTTGGTGATACCAAAACACTGTCATAGGTGTTGTACTTTATTTCCAGCCGATCAATAGAAGTAGCAGGAGAACTCAATGGATTCATTGTGGATGATATTGATTTTATTGAACCGATAGCAAGCTTTTTATTATAAAAGAAACCGGACTTTATTATCAGAGTACTCCCCTCAATCCTGTAAAAAGTAGTCAGGAACATGTGGATAATAAAGGCCGATGTAGCCAGGACAGTGAAAAAGCCCGGCCAGCTATTGTCGTATACCATCAGTGCCATAACGCCCACCAATACAACCGAAAGCGGAATGGCAATTTCCAGGCCGATTTTTGAGCGGAAGGTAGTTGACGTAGTTATGGGCATTGGGGGAATTAAAGATTACAAAATGGTAATAGTCAGGTTTGTATGTTTTAATCAAGAGGGCTTTTTCTGTTTCGCGCATTCAAAAACTACCTGACTTCTGAGAGTGCTCTTTCCTTTCCAAATGCCTCCAAAGCTTCTTCCGAAATGATTCCTTCCCGAACCGAATGTTCTATAGCCTCGCTGCTGTGTTCAAAATAGCAGGTACTTACGCCCAGTCCCGCGATATTGTCAATTACATTCATTACTTCCGGCTTTTTCTGTTTCTCTGTCCGACGAATGTAGATAGCCCTAATGTTTCTAGGATAGATCTTAACGATATTCTCATAGATGTAGGGATCACGCTGCGAATCATCGCCCAATAAAATGAAGGTATGTTGGGGGTAGAATGTTACGATATGTTCGATTTTGTTCTGTTTGTGCTGATGAGATCCGCCACCCGTGCTGAAAAAATCGAATAAGCTGGTTTTGATTTTTTTTAACTTTAAAACCGCTTTTGGCAAGTTTTGCTTGATAATGAACCGATTGATGTACTCATACAGATTCCACTCGCTGCTGGACACGTAGAAAAAGGTGTTTTTCTCCTGACCATCCGCTTTTCTTCCGGCCAGGCTCAGCAATTGGTAATGCTTGACCACCCCCTCAAACGGCTTGCGGGCTTCCACATTTCGCGTGAGCATAACGTAGAGTTTTTTCAACACATTTCCACTATACGAAACCAGGAAGGTATCATCAATATCTGAAATGATCGTATAGCCACCCTGACTTGGGACAAGCAGATCATCTTCCTTCATGATATTGACCGCTTGACCATCGATCTGGTCGTCGAGCGTCACCGAGAAGGGGTGCCACCCGCTTTTCAGTTTTTCGGACAAAGGCACAGCAAAGCGGAAATAGCCATCAAAGAGGGCACGTGTCTCGACCTCCTGTCCATTGAAGCGGAAAATCAGCCTGGCGTTGGGGACCGTCTTGACCGTGAAAAGCTGGAATACCGACTTAATATATCGAAACCCTTCACGATCATACAGATTTTGGGAAGAAGGGTATTTGCGAAAAACGTGACCCTGCACTACCACTTCGCGGTCGTTGGCATAGCCTCGGTACAATTTTAGTTCGTGGGATTTCATGCAGTGGTTGATAATCTTTGTAAATCGTCCCCTAACCTAAAAAAAGGATATGCCATTCCCAAAAAAAGTATTACTCGTCATCAACCCTATTGCGGGAACTGAGGATAAAGATGAATTGATTGAAAACATCCGCGAAATGTCGGCAAGCCGGGGATTTGCGCTGGAAGTTTACAAAACCGATGGTGAAAACGATCGCAAGGCTATCGAAAAGATCATGGATGACTTCCAGCCTGACCGCGTGCTGGTGGCGGGCGGCGATGGCACGATCAACCAGATCGCCGATATCTTGCGTGACTACGACACTGTGATGGGATTGCTGCCGCTGGGCTCGGCCAATGGATTAGCCACCAACCTGGGGTTGCCAACCGATATTGAAGAGGGGATAGAGGTAGCCCTGGGCGAACATACATTTTGTCTGGATGGACTTTTGCTCAATGGCCATCTCGGTCTGCACCTCAGTGACCTGGGCCTGAATGCCCGCCTCGTCAAGAATTATGAAGAAGGGAGTGTGCGGGGCAAATGGGGGTACGCCAAGGAAGTTATCCACACGCTCAGCGAGCATGAACTTTTCAGGGTGCGGATCACGACGGATACTGAAACGTATGAGACCGAGGCGACCATAATTATTATTGGGAACGCTACCATGTACGGTACGGGTGTGGTTGTCAATCCCGGCGGTGATATGTGCGACGGACACTTTGAAATTATCACGGCCACACATTTCGATTTCATCGAACTTGCCAAGCTCTTGGCTGGAAGCACTGAGCTGGACCCGGAGGTCGTGAAAATAAGCAGGGCCACGCGCGCCGAGATCGAATGCCTCGACCAAAAGGTACTTTTCCAGGTGGACGGGGAGTTTCTCGGCTCGGTCAATCGGGTGAAGGCTCAGGTTCTGCCTGCCTTACTCACCATAGCCGTGCCCGATAGGGAATCATGAACCTTTGAATACAAATGATGTGCACGGGGGGGTATCTCCCTGCACATTATTTATTTTGTCTATTTCAGATTTCCCTGCATGCGGTGCAGGCGATCCGCTACGTAGCGGATCGAACTGAACGAGTTGACCAGCACTTTCTGTACATCGGGATAAGCCAGCCATTCAAGGCGTTCGATGTCCTCTTCGGCCTGGGGTTTCATCGTGGTATCGTTTTGACATTCCAGCACATACCATTTCGTTCGTTTCAGGATACGACTGTTTTGCAACGTGTACGTATGCCAGGTAGTGCAGATTTTCCCCTTCACCTTTGCTTTCACGCCTGTTTCTTCCTCAATCTCCCGGACAGCGGCGGTGCGGGAGCTCTCTCCGCGATCGAGCTTGCCCTTTGGTAAGTCCCATTTTTTTCGCCTGAACATCAGCAGCCACTGGTTGTTTTTTAATACGACCCCACCAGCCGCTTTGATCACCTTGAATTGACCTTTGACTTTTGCCTCGATTTCTTTTTTGTTCTTGCCCACGATCGTCACCGAAAGCAAATCTTCGGGATGCTGGTCAAGTCGCTCGACGACCTGCACAGTCAAAGCGGAAGTGGCGTTGAGCAACAGCACATGACCCCTGAAGTCGGCAGCTTTGAACTTGGAGAGCCGCAAATCTACAATATGATCGTAGTGCGGGGTGTCCGCTTCTTCCAGTTCAGTCGGGTGAATGATGTAGAAAGGGCGGTCGTTTAAGAACAGGATCATGGTATGGGGGATCAATGAATTTGCCAAAATTAAGTAAAGACTTTTCTTAGTGGGCAGGTATTATTGATAAATTTGCGCTTAAATCAACCCAATCCTCATTGGAACTTCTGATCATCCTGTTGCTGGTGCTGCTCAATGGCGTTTTCTCCATGTCCGAAATCGCCCTGGTTTCCTCCCGTAAGTCGCGCCTCGAAGCTTTCGCCCGCAACGGCGACAAAAAGGCCAAGGCAGCTCTGGCCCTGGCCAATTCACCTAACCGATTTCTCTCGACCGTTCAAATCGGTATCACCCTTATCGGTATCCTGACCGGCGTATATAGTGGCGACAAGATCACCTCTGATCTGGAAGCATTTCTGGGGCAAATCCCCCTCCTTGCTCCCTACCAGCATAGTCTGGCGGTTGGGATGGTCGTATTGCTGATCACCTTTTTATCCCTGGTACTTGGCGAGCTGGTGCCGAAGCGCATCGGCATGTCCAATCCGGAAGGCATTGCCAAAATGGTGGCGAAGCCGATGAACATCCTTTCCAAGATCACGGCCCCTTTCATTTCTTTGCTCGGGTTCGCCAGCGATTTGTTGATCCGGATTTTGAATATCAAACAAAACGATAGCGCAGTCACGGAGGAAGAAATCAAAAGCCTGATTCAGGAAGGTACTTCGGGCGGGGTGTTCGAAGAAATCGAGCAGGAGATAGTTCACAACGTCTTTCAACTGGGCGACCGCCGCGTAACTTCCCTTATGACCAACCGGCAGGAAATAGTATGGCTGGATCTGGAAGACAGCGTGGAAGAAAACAAGGAAAAGGTATTCGAAAGCAAGCACGCGGTGTATCCGCTGTGTAAGGGAACCGTGGACAATGTACTCGGCCTGGTCTATATCAAAGACCTGATCGGGGCGGATGTGGACGAACGACTGGCTAATCTGCAAAAAATCAAAAGAGAACCGCTGTACCTTCCTGAAAGCAACCGGGCTTATCAGGCGCTGGAAAAATTTAAGGAACACCGGGTGTTTTTTGGCCTGATCGTGGACGAGTACGGCGGTTTGATGGGCGTGGTCACCATGCACGACATCATGGATGCGCTGGTAGGGGATATTTCAGAAATCGATGAGTTTGAGGCGGAGATCACCGAGCGTGAAGACGGTACTTTCCTCATTGATGCCCAGCTTCCATTCGACGATTTTATTCAGTACTTTGAGCTGACCGTCAACGATACGGAAAGGAAAGAACTGGTTGGATTCAACACCCTGGGAGGTTTTGCCCTGCATGTGTTGGAAGACATTCCCGAAACAGGGGAAACCTTCAGTTGGAAAGAGTTCGACTTTGAAATTATAGATATGGACAAAAGCCGTATCGACAAGATCCTGGTAAAGCAAAACGACATAATAGAACCCGAAGAATAAATGAAGCCGATCGACACTCAAATTGCCCGGCGCGTGGCCGCGCTGCTACTGGAAGCCAAAGCCATCAAGCTTAGCCCCCGAAACCCTTTTCAATGGAGTTCGGGCTGGCTGTCGCCTATATACTGTGACAATCGCGTGTCCCTTTCGTATCCCGCCGCCCGGACCTACATCAAAGAGCAACTCGCTGCCTTGGTTAAAAGCCGTTTTCCCGAGGCAGAGGCGATAGCGGGGGTGGCCACGGCGGGCATCGCGCAGGGCGCCCTGATCTCCGATTTTCTGGAATTGCCCTTTGCTTATGTCCGTCCCGAACCCAAGAAGCATGGGATGGGCAACCAGATTGAAGGGCGTTTGGAAAAAGGGCAAAAGGTAGTATTGGTCGAAGACCTGATTTCTACAGGTGGCAGCTCTCTCAAGGTGGTAGATGCCCTCCGGCAGGCAGAGGTCGAGGTTGTGGGAATGGTGGCTATATTCACCTATGGATTCGAGGTGGCTGCCCAGAATTTCGCTGGTAAAAACATGGATCTGGCAGTATTGAGCGATTACAGCCACCTGATCGAAGTGGCCCTTTCCGAAGGCCACATCCGGCAGGACGAGGTGGAGAAGCTGGCTGACTGGCGCAAATCGCCCGAATCCTGGGGACGTTAATTACAGGAACTTAGCCGTACTTTCCTGGTCGGCTTTGCCGAAGCCTATTTTTGTGGCTAACTTGGTTGTTTATTTCTGAATCCAAGCCGATCGCCGTGATTGATGTTTCGCATCCCTTTTTTGACACCAACCTGAGTTGGCTCTCCTACAATTACCGATTGCTTCTGGAAGCGGAAGACGAGTCCGTCCCTGCCACCGAGCGATTGCGGCACCTGGCCGGCTATTCCTATCAGATTGACGAGTTTTTCCGAAGCAGAATTCCGCTCCTGAATGCAATGCGTGGGGTGAGCAAGGATATCCTTGACAAACTCAACCTGTATCCCGATACGCTGCTCGAACATATTCTCGAAACCGTAGAAAATCAGCTCACCAAGTTTGATGAAATACTCTCCAGTGGCGTGGTGCCAGCCTTGCTCGAAGGGGATTTGCATTTATATTTTAAGGAGCCTTTCAGGGAAGAGCACCGGGACTTTGTAAGCAGTTTTTTTGTCGAAAAAGTATTCCGGCACGTGCAGCCCGTATTTCTGGAAGGCCGGCGCAGTGCGAAAATCACTTTTTTCGAGCCCGACGCACTTTATTTCGTGCTGCGTCTGTTGCGGCGTGGTGAGCCCGGCGAACCCTGGTTTGCCTATGTGAATATTCCGGTCGGAGAAGTGGGGCGGTTCGTGAAACTACCTAAACTGGATGGTCAAAAGCACGTAGCTTTTCTGGACGATATCGTACTGGCAAACATGAAAATGCTTTTTCCGGGTTACGAGGTACAGGACTGCTTTGCCCTGCGCGTTGAACGGGAGTCTGAACTCGCCGTCGATGACGAATTTCCGGCGGCCGTAACACAACGGATCACCCGGCAGCTCGAGAAGAAGAATTATGTCCTGCCCCACCAGTACTTTTGTGAGATGGGTATGCCGGCAGAAATGAAAGCGTATCTTTCGGATCGCCTGGGCATCCAGGTCGCCGAGTTCTACGAACGCGGGAAGTACCTGTATTATCAGGATTTCAAAGCTTTTCCTTCGACGGGTAAGAAACTGGAATACACCCATCAGAAGGCTGTTCCGCACGCGGAACTCCGGGCGGGTGAATCAATTTTCGACGTCCTCAACCGCAGCGACCAGCTGCTGCATCTCCCTTATCATTCCATCGACCCGGTGGTGCGCTTTTTCAACGAGGCTGCGGTGGACCCCTATGTGCGGGAGATCTATGTGTCGCTGTACAAAATCCATGCACATTCCTTTCTGGTGAATTCGCTGATCAGCGCAGCCCGGAATGGCAAGCGGGTGGTGGCATTTGCGGAGTTAAATCCCAAGTTTGACATCCATGAGAACATTCACTGGGCTAGGAAAATGAAGGATGCCGGGGTGAAGATCATTTTTAGCTTGCCAGGACTGAAAGTACACGCCAAAATTGCTCTCATCAAGCGGAAGGTCAAGAAAGGATGGGATCGGTATGCTTATTTGGGAACCGGAGGTTTTTACCGCATGACCTCCCGCGAATTTGTGGATCACGCGCTGCTGACCAGCCACCGGGAAATCACCAATGAACTCGAATTGCTCTTTGGATATCTGGTCACCAGAGACGTGCCCAGCAAGTTCAAATACTTGCCTTTCAACTACCTGATGGTGTCGCAGTTCAATATGAACAAGAAGATCATCGAATTGATCGACCGCGAAGTGAAGAATAGCCGTTCGGGTTTGAAAGCTGCCGTGACCGTCAAAATCAACCAATTGCAGGATCAGTCGATGATTGCCAAACTCTACCAGGCTGGACAAGCCGGAGTGGAAATCCAAATCATCGTGAGCGATTGCTGTTGCCTGATTCCCGAACTACCCACAATCAGTGACAATATTACCGTGACCCGCCTCGTGGACCGTTACGCGGAAAATTCCCGGATATTCTATTTCTATAACCGTGGCAAGGAGGAGATTTTTCTGTCCTCCGGTGATTGGACATTCCGCAACCTGCATCACCGTATCGATGTTGGTTTTCCGATTCTGGACGATTATTTGAGGTCACAACTATTGCAGGTTCTTCGCAACTACCTGGCGGATAATCAGAAATCTGTCAAACTTGACACCTACCAGAATAATCATCCTATTGTTTCGGATAGCCAGAAAGTTCGGGCTCAGGAAGCCAACTACCGCCTCACGGAGCGGGTCGAACACCGGACGCCCAGGCTTTTCAACTTGTAAAGGCCTGACTATCGGGAGTATTGACTTGGAAGGGTACGTTGGGTTGAATTCTTGTCACATCGTCAGCATTGCTGCGCCGAACACACCCGCCGAATCACCAAGCTTGGGGCGGAGGATCGGAGTAGTGAACGTGGGATTGAAAACGTATTTCTCTGCCCTCTTGGGGCCTTCGGTATAAAGAAGATCGATATTTCCCACGCCGCCACCAACGACAATGGCATCAGGGTCCAGTACATTGGTAAGGGTGGTAAGGCCTTGCCCAAACTTTTCGAGAAGCCTCTCGATCGTAGCTGTCGCATGAGGGTCCGTACCAGCCAAATGCCTTTCCAGAATAACGGGTAGTTTCAAAGATTCCCCGCTCTGATTTTTATAGAATCGTTGAAGCGCCGGGCCTGAAAGTACCTGTTCCACGCAGCCGTTTTTTCCGCAATAGCACGGATCACCGCCCTCTTCCAGGACATTATGGCCCCATTCACCCCCAACGCCCTGTAAACCATTCAGTACAAACGCCTTTCCGTCATTGCCCCGAATTACAATGCCTCCACCTACCCCGGTACCCATGATTATACCGAAAACCAAGCGGTAGTTAGGGATCACATCTTGCACAATGCCCATTTGGGCTTCGGCCAGGGCGAAGCAGTTGGCGTCGTTGGCAATCATTACCGGAAAGCCCAGCGCTTTTTGCAGATCGTCCAGTAGGGGCTGGCCGTTGAGGCAGGTCGTGTTGCAGTTCTTCATTGTCCTCGTAGAAGGGTCCACTGTGCCCGGTGTACCCACGCCCAACTTCTCGGGTATCAGGCCCGTTTCGCTCTGCATTAGTTTGACCATCGTTATGATTCTGCTGACGATGTGATGATACCCATGCTGAGCTTCCGTGTCGATGCGGTGCCGAAAAATAACCGAGTCGGGTGAGGGCTTCGTAAGAATTACTCCTTCAATTTTGGTCCCACCCAGGTCGATTCCCCAATAATTACTCATTCGAAATGTTGATGTTTATTCCCGCTGCCGGGTTGCGATTGATTTGGCCAGATATTAGTATAGCACCTATTTTCAAACTTAATTAAAAATAGCAAGAATACTATGACGATTGAAAAAGGAAGTAAGGCTCCGAATTTTACTCTGTACAATTCAGAGAAGAAGCAGGTATCACTCAAAGACCTTAAAGGGAAGAATGTTGTAATCCACTTCTTCCCGATGGCATTCACCGGAACTTGTACCGAACAGCTTTGCACTATGCGGGACGACTTGTCCAGTTACAAAAATCTGGGCGCCGAAGTGTTGGGGATTTCGGTAGACTCGCCGTTTACCCTGGCAAAATTTAAAGAAGAGCAAAAATACAACTTCGATCTGCTCTCTGATTTTAACAAAGAGGCGTCTCCCGAATACGGCGCCTTTTACGAAGAGTTTGCGCTTGGATTGAAAGGCGTGTCCAAACGGGCTGCTTTCGTGGTTGACAAAGAAGGCACCGTTCAATACGCTGAAATTCTGGAAGACGCCGGAAAACTACCCGATTTTGATAAGGTGAAGGAGGTGTTGACTAATTTATAGGCGGAAAACCCGGAATAGGCCTTTTCGGTAAAAAACATGAGTCAGGAGCAAATGCCGGTAGGTAAACGCTCCTGATTTTTTTTCTAACAGCGTTTGGAAAACCTGAACTATCCCTTATATTTGAAAGCAATCGCTCTAATCCATTCATAAAATCAAAACAATAAGTACACATGGGAATTGTAGAACGTCGTGAACGGCTCAAAAAGCAGGTTCGGAGCGACATCCTCAAGACCGCCAGAGATATAGCCCGAGAGGAAGGCTGGCAGGGGGTGTCTATCCGTAAGATTGCCGATGTTATCGAATACAGTCCTCCGATCATCTACGAATATTTTGATAGCAAAGATAAGTTACTTGAAACGATTCGAATTGCAGGATTTGAGGAGTTGAGAGGAGAGTTTGACCGGATCAAAGAAGTATACCGGGACCCTGAAAAACAACTTGTGGAGGTTGCGCAGTCGATCTGGAACTTTTCCGTCGAACAACCGGAAGTCTTTCAGGTGATGTTTAATCAGGATGGTGCTTTTGTCCAGTCCAAGAAAGTATACCAGCAGGAGCTGGACATCACCAATAATCCGGTCTGGGAAATGATCGCCCGGCTCCGTCCGAAAGCCGGGGAGAAAGTGAGCATGACGTACTATGAATGGTGGTGCCTTACCTACGGGTTCATATCCATTACCATGACCACTCAGCCCAAGCATGCAATTGCCAAGGTAGAATCAATCTATATGGAAGGCGTGAGAAGGTTTATCCGTAGTATTATGTAGGTTTTTTGACAACCACTCCCACCTAGGCGGGCTGAGGTTTAATCTCTACTTCACTCTGGTTGTAGACCTGAGAATAGGCAGGTACGCTCTGGGTAATCCAGGCGTTTCCGCCTACCACTGTTCCGTGCCCAATCACCGTTCTTCCGCCCAGAATGGTGGCATTCGCGTAAATCACGACCCGATCTTCGATGGTAGGGTGGCGCTTCTGACTCGCCAAAGACTTTGCCACATGCGTGGCTCCCAGAGTCACCCCCTGATAGATCATGACGTGGTTTCCGATCTCGGTCGTCTCGCCAATGACTACGCCCGTTCCATGATCGATAAAAAAGGAATGGCCGATAATAGCCTTTGGATGGATGTCGATGCCCGTGAGGCTGTGCGCGTACTCCGTGAGCATCCGGGGAAGAAGCGGCACGTCACATTCCTCGAGTAGGTGTGCGATACGGTAGGTGGCAATAGCCATAAAACCTGGGTATACAGCAATCACTTCTTCCGTGCCAACCGAGGCAGGGTCGTTCTCGGTAATCTCGTTTGCATCCAAAAGTAAAAGCTCAAACACCTCCGGTAATCTTTCGAAAAATTTCTCGGTCACCTCGGCGGGCGTCGTTTCCAGCTTTTGGCCGAGCGGACGCAGCAAACAATCTAATTGTTGACGAATTTCCCCAAAAATATCAGCAGTATCTCGCTCATTCTCAAACTCCCGACAATCCTGTGTGATTGGAAACATGAAGTCGAGCAACCGGTGTAAAAACCGACCCGCTTCGTGTCGGGAGGGAAGACGGTACCTGTACTGTTGGTTCTGATCGGCGATTCGGTCAAAAAAATCTTGCTGCTGCTGCTGGGTCATGGTATTTGGATCAATTGGACTTTAACGATACGGATGGTTTCCGTTGGCAAACAAAGTAATTCGAAAAAACATTTTATCGTCAAAGCTTTCTTGTGCAAAATTAATGGAACAATTCTTGTAATATTGGTGTGAAACCCTATGACTAATATATGCGTAGGTATAATATGGGTTGGCTC
Organism: Persicitalea jodogahamensis; assembly: GCF_014651615.1. Taxonomy (GTDB): domain Bacteria; phylum Bacteroidota; class Bacteroidia; order Cytophagales; family Spirosomataceae; genus Persicitalea; species Persicitalea jodogahamensis. The sequence goes on from NZ_BMXF01000003.1 coordinate 184,425, forward strand.
ATCTGAAATTCCTGCATCCTGAATTATTTATGTTTTCAAAATATCTTCTATATACTTTTTTCTGCTGCATCTTCCTCTCCGGTTGTTTTGCCAAGTACCGGACAACCCCGCGTGAAGTTCGCAAGCATTATGCCAGCATCAAGAAGCCTAAGCTGGAATGTATTAAGAATGATACACTCTGTATTCAGGTTGCCAGCACCGGAGCTGATACACTCCCCCTTCTGTTGCTCATACATGGCGCGCCTGGTGCCTGGTGGGGGTATATGAACATGCTTGATGATACCGTCCTGCAAAAACAATTCCATATCGTATCCGTCGATCGGCTGGGTTATGGAAATTCGTGGTTGAAGCGACGAAAGCCCATAGGCTCCATTGCGACGCAGGCGAAATCCTTAATGAGTGTGCTCGATCTTAATAAGTCGAAAGAGCCCGCTATCATCCTTGGGCGTTCCTACGGTGCGCCCATTGCGGCCACTATGGCTTCTATGGCACCCGAAAAGGTAAAACAGCTTATCATGGTATCTCCGGTAATCGATCCGGACAACGAAAAATTTTATTGGTTTTCAAAGTACGGACGAAACAGGTTGATCCAGCTATTCCTGCCTAAGGAATTTAACACCGCCACGGCCGAAAAATATGTGCATTCCGATGAACTGCGCAAAATGCTGCCTGTATGGAAGAAACTGACCATGCCCGTTGTCGTGATACAAGGTGGGAACGACTGGATTGGGGACCCCGCTAATATAGAGTTTGCCAAACAGCAGATTCCCAGCCTCAGGTCACAGTACATCACGATCCCGGATGCCGGTCATATGCTTACTTTTTCGCACTTGAATATGATCAAGCAACTGGTCATAAACATGAACCGTCATACGGGTAAAACGATGACGGTCGATCTTGCGGCAGGAAGGTAAATCACCCCACTATGGTTCGCCAGATAAAGCGGGCGGCAATTCAACACGAATTGCCGCCCGTTTTAATTTCAATACTTCTGCCATTACTTCATTTGGGCCTCGACTACGGCAATCGCCACCATATTGACGATCTCCCGTACTGAACTACCCAACTGCAGCACGTGAACGGGCTTCTTCAGCCCCAGCAGAATCGGACCAATGGTTTCCAATTGCGCGGCCTCTTTAAGCAGGTTGTAGGCAATGTTACTGGCCGAAAGGTTCGGAAATATGAGTGTGTTGGCGCCACCATCGATCAGTTCGCTGAACGGATGGTTTTGCTGCAAGAGCTCGGTGTCAAAGGCGAGGTGGGCCTGTACCTCTCCGTCGACCACCATATCAGGATGCTTCTTTTTCAAAATCGAAACCGCTTCACTCATTTTTTCGGCGTCCTTTCCCTGAGCGCTGCCGAAGTTCGAATAAGTTACCATAGCAATTCGGGCCTTGATGTTGAAGCGCTCGATTGCCTTAGCGGTCAGTTCGGTAATTTCCACCAATTCATCCACGGTGGGGTCCAGGTTCACTGTGGTGTCGGAGAAAAACAACGGGCCACGCGGCGTGAGTAGAATATACATCCCCGCTACGCGATTCACTCCCTCTTCTTTGCCGATTACCTGCAGCGCCGGGCGAATTGTATCAGGGTAGTTGCGGGTCAGGCCGGATATGAAAGCATCGGCTTCGCCATTTTCCACCATCATCGCCCCGAAATAGTTGCGATAATACATGGTGCGACGTGATTCGGAAGGCGTCATGCCTTTGCGCTGACGCTTTTTGTAGTACATCTGGGCGTAGTGCTCGATGGACTCTTCGTTCTCAGGGGCGCGTGGGTCAATAATCTTAACTTCGCCCAAATCAAGGTCGTGTTCTTCTATGAGGGCATGAATCGCCGCCAGGTTTCCGAGCAGAATCGGCGAAGCGATGCCCTCGTCCCGCACTTGTTGTGCCGCCTTCAGAACCTGTACGTTTTCGGCATCGGCAAACACAACCCGCTTTGGACTTGTCTTGGCTTTGTTAAGGATCACGCGTGACAATCGCTCATAACGGCCCAGTCGCGTCGCAAGTTGCTGTTCATAAGCTTCCCAATCGGTGATTGGGTGCCTGGCAACCCCCGTGTCCATAGCTGCTTTGGCGACTGCCGGTGCTACCATGGTCAACAGGCGAGGGTCGACAGGTTTGGGAATGATGTAATTGCGGCCAAAGGTCAGCGATTCCTGATTATAAGCCATATTCACAATATCGGGAACCGATTTCTTGGCCAGATCGGCCAGAGCACGAACGGCCGCCAGTTTCATGGCTTCGTTGATCTCAGTGGACCGTACATCCAAAGCGCCCCGGAAAATGTAAGGAAAGCCAAGTACGTTGTTGACTTGGTTGGGGTAGTCGGAGCGGCCTGTGGCCATTATTATATCTTGCCGGGCCTCGGTGGCTTCGGGATATGAAATCTCAGGATCAGGATTGGCCATTGCAAACACAATCGGGTCTTTTGCCATGGACTTGACCATATCCTGCGAAACGATATTGGCAACGGACAGGCCGAGGAAAACGTCCGCATCTACCATGGCGTCGGCCATCGAGTCGTAGACCTTCTCGGTCGCAAAGATGTCCTTCATTTCATCCAGGTCGTCGCGCCCGGTATTGATGTGACCATTGCGGTCAAACATAGCAATGTTGGCGGGTGTCGCGCCCAGCGATAAGTACAGTTTGGTGCAGGATATGGCAGAAGCACCCGCCCCCGAAACCACGATGCGAACGTCCTCTATTTTTTTATTCACAATTTCGAGTGCATTCAGTAGCGCTGCGCCGCTGATAATAGCGGTACCGTGTTGGTCGTCATGCATCACTGGAATCTTCAGATCGCGTTTGAGACGTGTCTCGATCTCGAAGCATTCGGGAGACTTGATGTCTTCCAGGTTGATCCCGCCAAAAGTCGGTTCCAGAATCTGTACCGTTCTGACAAACTCATCAACATCTTTGGTATTTAACTCTATATCAAATACATCGATGTCAGCGTAAATTTTAAACAAAAGCCCCTTCCCTTCCATTACGGGCTTGGAGGCTTCGGGTCCTATATCGCCCAATCCCAGTACAGCCGTGCCGTTACTGATCACGGCAACCAGGTTTCCTTTGGCAGTGTACTTGAAAACATCCTCGGGGTTGGCCGCGATTTCCAGGCATGGATCGGCAACGCCGGGTGAATAGGCAAGTGAGAGATCGCGTTGGGTGTTGTACTCTTTGGTCGGGATGACCTGAATTTTACCGGGGCGCCCCTTGGCGTGGTAGTGGAGAGCGTCTTCTTTTCTAATCTTTTGGTTCATAGGGATGAAGGGTGATGTTTCACCACTAAGGTACGAACAAACCAGAAAGTAAGCGGATGAAATAGGAATTTAGAGAGAAAAGACGTACGCCGGGTTACGGAAGAAATTAGAGGTCTTTCAGAATTTTTCTGGTCAATGATTGTGGGCGTTCAGAATAGGATGGACTTGTCTGCATCCCCTTGCGTCTTTTTACAAAATTTGCTCGCTTTTTTAGCAGGTAAGCAGCTACCATGTAAAGCAAGAACATAGCGATGTAAATACAAATAGAAAACGTATTGGATACATCGCCATGAAAACCGAAGAAAAGAAGCGTGTTGATAAGCGTCACGGACCACAGGATCAGTGAAACGTTCAGGTGAGATAACCCATTGTCCAGCAAAATATGGTGCATGTGATTACGATCAGCAGTGAACGGAGAATTTCCATTCAACAGGCGCACCAAGAATACGCGCAGGGTATCGAAAATCGGTACAATCAGCACAACCATAACTACTATGGGAGCATTGAAGAACGCATTGGGATCGTTGCGGTAACTCACATTGAGCCTCAGAAACTCAATGGTGAAAAACGAAAGCAGAAATCCGACAATGAGCGAACCTGTATCTCCCATGAAGATTTTGCTGGTTTTGGAAAAATTGAAGCGCAGAAAACCAAGCAGCGACCCGGAAAGCGCAAAGGCAAGACTGGCAAAACTAAAATGACCATTGAGCATGAACCAAATCCCGAACCATAGTCCGGCAATCAAGCTTATGCCACCCGCCAGACCATCCACACCATCAATAAGGTTTATGGCGTTTATCAGGGATATGAAAATGAATAAGGTAAGTGGAATGCTAATAATGTCCGGGATGTAATACCATCCGAAAATTCCATAAAGGTAGTCCACCTTAAAGCCCCCCATAAACACAAGAGTGAGAGTGGCGAGTACTTGCACCAGTAATTTTTTGGTGGAATCCAGGGCCAGGATGTCATCTTTCAATCCTAAGAAAAAGAGCATTGTCAAGCCTACCATCGAAAGGTTGGTGAGGTTGGAGTCGGCAATTTCTTCCGAATGAGGCCACAGAAAATAGGCTAAGAGTGTGGAAGCAAAGATGGCAACCCCGCCCAGGGTTGGAGTATTGGTTTCGTGCGAACTCCTGAAACCGGGCTTGGCCATCAGGTTCAGCAAGTTGGACATATTGATGACGATCGGAATCGAAACAATAGAAAGAAAGCAGGAGATCAAAAAAGAAAGAATGCACTGGTAAACCTGCCGGTCAGCCAACTGATCGAAATACGCGCCTAGCAAGACATCGTTTAGTATCGTGTGTTCCATGGCAAGATCTGAGTTTTCTTCTCTAAGAAAAGTGTAAAATCTTAGGGATCAGAAATTCGTGTGTGGTAAAGTTGGTAATAATTAAAGAAAATCCACAAACTAAACCAGCCAAATGATTCAGAAACTTATTAAATGGTTGCAAGGTGCGGATGACAAAGCCAAAATTAGCGAATAAATTGTAAAATTTTGCGAAATGGCTTTAATAGAATGGTCACCGGGTAGGGCCGGATCCCGTTCAGTTGCCAGGCCCGACGGTCGTTCCGGTTAGCAGCAAGTCGGTTTTTAACGGATACATTGCTCACCCCACCCGCCCGCATCCGGACTAATACTTTTTGTACATAAGCTAGTTTGGCACTGTACTTGTGGATCATTCGAAGCATCAATTCATAGTCGGCAGCAGTACCCATATCCAGCCGGAATCCGCCGTGCTTTTGATACCAACTACGTCGGATGAAAAAGGACGGATGTGGCGGCATCCAGCCCCACAGGAAAATTCCCGACCGGTACCCACCCGCCCGCCAGTTGCGGGTAACGCGGCCAGTCCCGCTGTCGAAGTATTGCAAATCCCCGTAAACCGCGTCAGATCCCGAGCTTAGAAATGTGTCCATTACCTGCGACAGGACATCAATGCTGGCATATAGGTCGTCCGCATTCAGCAGGCCTATTACCTCTCCCGTTGCCAGTTGAATTCCCTTATTCATAGCATCATAAATTCCCTGGTCGGGTTCAGATATGAACCTGGCGATACGGTCGCCATAAGACTTTACTATTTCTGCAGTGGCATCGGTGGATTTACCATCCACAACAATGTACTCCACCTCGCCAAAATCTTGTGCCAGAACCGATTCTATCGTGTCACGAATCGTGTTCTCAGCATTGAATGCGACGGTGATTACGCTAATTTTCATGGGTCATATCCCGGTTTCTGATGAATTGAGCCGGATTTCCGCCATATATACTGTAAGCGTCCAGATTCTTGGTAGCGATTGAACCAACCGCCAGAACAGCGTGCGATGCGCAAACTACCCCTGGGCAGACTACCGATTTTGCGCCAATCCAAACGCCTGCCTCCAGCACTATGGGAGCCAGCCGTAATTCGAAGCCAGGGCGCTTGTAATCATGGTTCCCGGTGAGCAACATAGCACCCTGCGAAAGGCAGCTATTGGCCCCGATTGTCACATGAGTGAGATTGTCTATCCAGACTTCCTCACCAATCCACGCATTTTTTTCGATGGTCAAAAACCAGGGGTATTTGATATTGACCTTAGGCTTAATCATCACATTCGCAGCAATTTTTGCGCCAAATATCCTCAAAATAGTAACTTTTATTGCCACTGGAAACGGGAAGTAGGTATTGATGAACACCCTTCCAGCCAGATGCCAGAAAAAGCGTTTGAACCAGCCTCCGGGCCGGTACCAACTATTGTCATATTTTGACAGATCGGTTTGGGGCCGCGAGGTCTTTTCCATATTCTACCAAAAAATGATTGATAATGTCGGCCTTATCTCGTCCGGCCACCCGATATACTTCATAAACCTTGGCATCCACAAGAAAGCGGTACCAAAAACCTTGCAAGACATGCCAGATCAGCCCTTTTGTGCCATCCAGAAAACCAAGTTTAAAAACGTAGCGGTAGGTAAAGTAGAGGAATGGGCGGGTGAAAAGCGGAAGTCCGGCGTATTTTATTTTCAAATAGCGGGTGCGTTGTTCCTGGGTGCCAAAAAAGGCCGGAGTTACCGTTGCCTTTTCTTCAAAATTGTACTTGATGTTCAACAGGTCGATTACCTCCCGGATGGCGTAATTGTTGTGTTTCTGAGTCCACCAGGTGAGGTTGTTAAGATTGTGATCCACAATGTCATGATCCATGTTTTGCGTGATGCCGCCCTCGACCTTAATGTGTTCATCCATCCATAATTCCTCGCACCGCCCTTGCTCGCGCCGCCACAAGCGCAGCAGCCATATGGGGTAGTACCCACCGTATTTAATCCACTTATCCATGAACAATACCCGCCGTTTCACGTATAGTCCTGCTGTGCCGGAGTTTACCTCACCTAATTTTTCATTTAGTTCAGCGGCCAACTCTGGCGTAAGGTACTCGTCGGCGTCCATCCGCATGAGCCAGGTAGTGGAGAAGGGATTATTCTCTATCCCGAAATTAAACTGAAAAGCGTAAGAAACCCAGGGGTTCTGCACAACCACAGCCCCCATGCTTTCTGCGATGGCCACAGTGTCATCCGTCGAGAAGGAGTCAACAATGAAAAACTTGTCGGTGACAGGCCGCAGGCTTTCAAGGCAGCGGCGAATGTGCCGCGATTCGTTGTGGGTGAGAATGATTACCGAGAGATCGGCCATGAGGTATTTCCTGATGATGAAGCAAAGGTAAGAAAAGCTGGGCCTAAGTAGGCAGTACGGTATTGTAGGCTTCCAGCATCTTTTGGGCAACCCTGGTAATGTCAAAATTTTCAGCCACCATCTCGCGGCCCCGCTGTGCGAACTCTGCCCGGGTGGACGCTTTTTCCAGCATATCCGACAACCCTTTTTCAACCCCTTCGACAGAAAGCGGGCTAAGGTAGGCGGCATTGTATTGGCGGATATACTCCCCGAAGCCAACCCGGTCGGAGACTAACGCGGGTACTCCCGCCGCCAGGGCTTCCAATACGGCAATCGAGAATCCTTCGGAGTAGGAGGGGAGCACAAACAGATCGGCATCGGCCAAAGCGGCCAGTTTGGTGGTATCAGTTAGCATTCCCACATACCGGATGCGGTCTGTGAGTTGATGGTCAGCAATGAATTTTTTAGTTTCAGCAAGGTAGCCATCCTCTGGCCCGGCAAGGAGCAGGATGGCGTCGTTGTTGACTTTCAGATAGGCGGCAAAGGCGGGCAATAGCAGATCAAGCCCTTTTTTTATATTGATCCGCCCCATGAACAGCACAAGTTTTTTGTCATCGGGGATATCGAACTGCTGCCGAAAGCTCCCGCGTACGGGTAAATTCCGGTATTCTTCCATCCTGATACCATTCGGAATGGTCACCAGATTTTTTGGCCGATAGCCCAAGTACTCGATCACGTTTTCTTCCTCGTCCGCATTATTAATCTGAATAAGGTCGGCCTTCGCAAGAATTTTCTTTTGGTAAAGAAAACTCACCAAATCTTTCTTCCACTTATGGTGATTCACTGCCCACTTATCCAGCAGCCCATGGATAGTGATTACTTTGGGGACTTTATTTTTGATGAGAAAAGGGGCCAGACTACCAAAATGCCAGATACCGTGAATGTGGATGAGGTCGTATTCGTGGACGTGGTTTTTCAGGTGCTTGTATAAATCCACCGAAAATTCCCGGTAGAAGTTGCTGACGGGAGTGCTCCGACGGCAAGGGATAACCCGTGCTCCCGTCGGAATCTCGTAAATATCATCTCCCGGTGTCATCGGACTCAAAATGTCGACTTCGTGGCCCATTTTCAGGGCCTCGGTCGTGTGGTCGTAAATGATTCGTGCCGGGCCACCGATTTCCCAGGTGTATGCACAGATATTCAGGATACGCATGTTACGCGGGTTGTTGAATAAGTTTGTGAAAGGAAGCTGCCATTTCCCGCGCCACGGATTCTGGCGAAAAAGGGGCAATCAATTCCCGGGACCTGGTACCATGTTGCGCTACATCCCCCGGATGGCTGATGTAGTGGCGCATGGCGTCTGCCAGCTCGTGTTTGTCAGTGGGGTCGAAAATAAAACCATTTTGCCCATCATGTACCAAATCGTCGACGCATCCGCAGTTGCGGGAAGCAATGACGGGCATGCCACACACCATGGCCTCATTAACTACCAGCCCCCAGGGTTCGGATAGGCTGGGTAGTACCAGAATGTCCGCCAGTGCCAGCTGCGCAGGTACTTTATGCCATGGCATTCCCCCTGTAAAATGAACGGTGGCCAGGCCAGCCGTGGCTGCTTCGTCAACCAATTGCTCTTTCAGGGGGCCGTCTCCAACAAAAATCAGTCCCCAGTCGGAAGCCGTTGAAGAGTCCTGACACTGCCGATAGGCAGCAAGCAGCAGTGAAAGATTTTTTTCCTTTGCGAGCCTTCCAACATAAATAAAATTTCTTCGCCGTTCTTTCTGTCGCGATGTAGACTGCTCTGCCTCAGAAAATACGTTGGAGATCAATGAATTATCGACTACTGCAGCTTTTTTAACAGGAATCACCTCTTCGTCGATCCCCAATGATTTCAGGTAGTCCACCGATGTTTTTCCAAAACAGAAGAAAGCATCGGATTGCCGCAGAAAACGCGTTTTCAGCGATTCTTTTATGTTTTTTCTGGGCCGATCGAGAGCGGAAGATTCCGAGGAGATTACCAGTTTTACCCCCAACTTCTTAGCATAAAGCGCCAGCACGATCTGTGCCGGATCAAACCATCCGTTGATATTAAGCACATCGGGTTTGAACTTGCGAAAGATCTTGAATAACGCCCGTAGTCTTTCCGAAAAAGTAACGGAGTCCAGGCTGCGCCGGAACAGCACTACCTGAGGATAACCGTAGGTCACTTTCTCGTCGTCGGTCATTACGGCCCGGCTGCGTTCATGGAGGGCTATATGAGCGACAAGCAATTCACTGTCGGGGTAGTTTTTCGAAAATTCTTGATTGATCTCCTGAAATAATACGGATTTGTAGTGCGCCCAGGCCTGGTTATGGATGATGAGTACACGCATCAGTTGCTGGTTTTCAAATATTCCAGAAATACAGGATAAAGCTGGTCTGCCAGGAACCGCTGCCCCTCGTCGTTGTAGTGGACGACATCATTTTCGCGAAAGTACCCCGGTTTTATTCCCATGTCCAATTCCCGAATCAGCCGCACGCTGTCAGCCTTGGCATATTGCAGAATAGCTTCACCCTCATCGTCGTAATGGCCGTATTCCACTTCCGAAATTTCGGGGTGCAGCAGTATGAAAAAAGGAATGTTAGCTGCCAGGGCAATCTGCTTCAACTGCGCGAAGCCCGGATTCAGTCCTGTGCCCGGCTTTTGAATCGTGGATGGCCCCGCCGCCGATTGGGTGGGAGCGCCTTCGATCGGTGTTTCGGCGGGAGTACTCTGAATGAGGTCTTTCACATAGCGTGGGTAGATGTACCGATCCCACAATTCTTCCAGCGCAAAATCGTATTGTTGGTCGGGGTAGTTGATGTCGTTGCCGACAACATCCTGAAAGTCCATGTGGTCGTGGTAGTCGTGGCTGCTGGCTACCAGGCACAGGAGATCAGCGTGGAACAAACCATGCTTTTTCAAGTAAGCCGCCACGTTGTCGGGCCCCCACGAACCTGCTGCGATATTAAGTACCCTGACTCGTCGGCCCAGCTCTTTGCTGAGGCGTTTCTCCAGAATGGTAGACGCCAGGCTATCGTTGTCCGTAAGGCTGCCGCCCAGCACCACTGAATCACCGCATAGCAGGATGACGGTCGTATCTGTGGGTGAAATTTTCTCGCTCCGGAGAGAATACTCGTTAGTCTTGATATGGTTGCCAAACCGCCAAACGTCCTGATCAGGGGCGTAAATGTATTCGTAGTCAGCGTCGGAAACGTAAAGCGGAGTACTCAGAAAGCCGTATTTATAGCGTAAGACAAGTTCGGTAGCAATCAGCGCTATAATTGAAAATGAAAGTATCCACAGAAAGACTCTGAGCATAAATTTTAACAGATACCTGGATTATTTGAAATCAATGGCTGTATTGAAGCGTCCGCTGTGTCTGTGGCTGGGCGTCCAGGTACTTGATGCCTAAGAAACGAATGAACAGTACGAAAGGAAACCAGTAATAAAGATCGTAGGGACGCCCGTTGGTAAATACCATCACGAAGATATAGACGTAAAAGTAGGCGAGGAAAAGCGTGAGGTTATTCGCTGGTTTTCGGGCCTCTTTAAGCATGTTGATAAATAGGTACAGGTTCAACCCTCCGAAAAAAATGAACCCGAATATACCATGATTGACCAGGGACTCCATGACCGGTACGTCCATATAGCTACTCTTGTACCCGCCACCGATCAGCAAAAGCGCCGGAGCGGCCAATGCCTCATTAAAGTAGCTGAAGCTCGTGACCCTTCCCATCGCCGAATGGTCGATAGTGGCGGTATCGGTGAGCTTCACACCAAATGCCGTATAGGCAATGTTGATCATCTTATCGTAGAAGGTGTACCAGTAGCCATAAAGTAGCCCTTCAAGTTCGCTAAACTGAGTAAGAAAAACCCTCAACCCGACATAAAGGAATATAAGGACTATGAGGGATCTCACTGAAAATATGCCTTTCATGATTTTCGACACATTGTCAGCTTTGGCATTGAACAGGAAAAACATCCCTCCCATGAGTACCAAAGCGATGAGGGCAGAACGGGACTGAGAGAGGACAATCAGCGCCAGGCTAAACAGGGCCGAAGCGAAGAGAAAAATTCTGATCAATGGGTTTTTATATCTTCCCACCAGAACCATCCCGGAAATCATACATACCAACCCATTGCGGGCCGTCACGTGGGGGTTTCCGCCCTCCTGGGCATTCTCGTTGCCGAAGGTCACTGCCGCTCGCATGCCCAAATGCCAGTTGGGGTCGGTCAGCAGAGAGTAAACCAGGGTGAGATTACACAGGAAAGTGAGCAGGAAAATGATAGGTAAGAGAGTGTCCCTTATCTCATTGGGGACATGGATAATGAGGAACAGAAAGGCGAAAATCAAGACGTAGTTCCCCATCTCTACGAACCAATCAACTCCGGAATTATTGAACAGCAAGAAGTGGTACAGAGCCACCAGCAGAAACAACACGCCATAATTGAGTAGCGTAAAGTTTACCTTGTAGAGCCTTACGAAAAGGTGGGTCGGGAACATTAACAGCAAGGAGAACCCAAAGAAAAAGGCCGTGAAGACATTGCTGGCAGGGCCGATGCGCAAGGTGTCTCGGATAAAAAACACCAACGGCCAGCCGTTGACCACCAGGGCAATACCTGCTGAATAGCGCAGGTAATTAAAAATTCTCCAAAGTGAAGTCGCACTCATTTTTCCTCGGGCGGATTTCCTCAATCTATAAAAAAGACAGCTTAGGGCAAATATTGCCGGCTGGCTTCTCTAAAAACGGCAGCAAAGGTAAGGTATTTTGCGCAGGAATAGATTGAGTGGTCCGATCAGAAAACGTTTTGGCTGTTTTTGCGGATTTTAACCGTATAGGAATTACCATGACTGGCGCAGACATCGCCGACAAACCAAAAAGGCTGTTTGTCGGCGATGCCCGCGCCAGAGACTTCAAGTGAGCTTCCTCTTTTTGGCTAGCAGGAAGCTCTCTTAATGATCTTCACTTGACTCCATGCCCATGATACTAAGGCGGAAAGGCGTTCCCGACACCTTGATGCGACTGGTGTTGGTGAGGTTGTCTGTCTCAACGGTGAGTAGCTCGCCGGTTTTCGGCTGGGTCACGTAAAGGTACTTGCTAGTGGCGGCCAACTGCGGCTTTTGTTTTTCATCCCTGGCCGTGGCGGGCAGGATGTTGCCGCTGGTATTGAGCGTATTGGCTTTCAGATCGTAAATTTTCACTTCGCCACTGTGCATCAGAATCACGAGCCGGTTGTTTGCGTAATCGACCTTGGCCTGCATGATGTCGTCCGTCTGTACGATGGGCGTTACCTTGTCGGTGGCCAGATCGATCAGGTACGCTCCCTTGGCGGCGGTGTAGCCTACGAACTTGCCCGGCTGCCCCGCTTCCATTATCGTGCCGAACCAGGCCGTGCCGAAGTCGGCGGGGTGGGCGATGAGTCGCTGCTTGCCCGATGCCTCCACAATCAGGATGCCGCTAGCCGAGCCAAACACTGCCACATTTCCGTCGCTTGCGTTGCCGTGGATGCCCTTGGTCTGGATGGTGGAGGCGTGCACTTGTTTTCCGTTGGCGTCCATGATCCTGACGCGCTCGGGCAGAGTACCCGCGACGGACCCATCTTTTTCCGTAATGGCATAAGTCTCATTACTGAATTTGGCCATCGCCCCGTGGTGCGCTTTTAGCCCCGTCTCAATAGTCTTAAGCTTCATGCCCGCCACGTGGAAGTCACTTTCCTTGCCCACACTCAAAGTACCGTCCCCATCGTTGAAAAGTATCACCTCGTCCGCCTTGGTCTTGAAGTGCGTGGGTAGTTTGCCTTCGCCCACCATGGCCGCCCATTTGGGCGTTCCTTTCACGTCCACGTGATCGCCGTGGTTCTCAAAGCCCGTGTCGAAATTCTGTACCAGGTTATTGTCCCGATGCACCACGACTCCGAAACGCCCGGATTCGGTTGTGTATAGTGCCCCCATGGGAAATTTTGCTTGAAAGGTCTCTACCTTGCCGTTCCTGGGATCCACGATTGAAATCTCGTTAGTGACCTCATCGCTCACCATCACCCGCACATACTTGTACTCGCGGGCATCAGTCGGATCCACTTCGGTTTCCTTGTTACAGGCGGCCAACGCCATCATTCCCAGTAATGCCCAGCCGACTTTTTTCGTAGTTTTTTTCATTTTTAAGATTAAGTTGGTATTAAATGCAACAACGTTGCAAAAGTAAAGATTGATTTTCTACTTGCAACATTGTTGCAAGTTTTTTTGACGGAATGCGTATCTATCAGAATTACTTTTTAAGTTTGCATTTGCAACGTTGTTGCATTATCTCCAAGATTCAAGGCAGCCCGGGGAAGGGGTATTCTGCTGATTTTAACTTAACGAGTAGTATGAAAATGAATCAAAGATGGCTGGGTTCCTGGGCTTTTATGATGATTGTGCTGTTGGCGCAGTGCGACAAGGCCAAAGAGGTGGAGCCCAATGACGAGAATGAATTAATTACTACGGTTCGGCTAAACTTTTCCGAAATCGGAACCAGCACGGCGACAACCTTTGCCTTCCGTGATGTGGATGGTGAGGGCGGAAGCCCACCCTCGGCTTTTGAGAAAATTACGCTGAAACCCAATACATCCTATAAGGTTACGGTGGAGTTCCTGGATGAAAGTAAAAGTCCGGCGCAGGACATCACCAAGGAAGTCAAAGAGGAAGCCGACGAACATCTGCTGGTATTCACGCCTGCCCCGGCGTCGCTACTCACTTACACATACGACGATAAGGACTCCCGCAACTTTCCGATCGGATTGACCGGGACAGCAAAGGCAGGCACCGCCGGAACGGGAAAACTAAAAGTCCAGCTCCGGCACCAGTCACCCGTTGGCGGAAATCCCGTCAAGAATGGCATGCCGGGACCCGGCAGCGACGACGTGAACCTGGACTTTGATGTGGAAGTAAGGTGAGGGTTGCCAGAAAGTCAACTGGGCGACGCGATGTCCCCGGTTAGGAATGTTTCAGTAAGTCCAGTCGAAGGTTTCAATTCGCTTCACCAGTCGGAGCAACTGCCGCACCATAATTTTGCGGAGGCCTCGGTTTGACTTTATAGTGGAGACCCGGCCGTAAGGAAGGGGCGTTTGGTCGGTAGGGAGAGCATATTCTCGCAGTGAGTGGCGGTAGGATTGTCGTAACGCCTTCCAATGACTGTGGCCATCGACCAAACCAATGTGGTCGCTCCATATGGGGTGGTAGGTTTCGGCTCCCGCAAAATCAATAGCAATCAGGGGAAGCCCATCGACATAGTACTTGCCGTTGACAACGGTCAATTTCGAGGCTGGAACGGCGTGCAGCCCATAGTGCCAGCCGGGGTTCCGCAAGGTTTCCACCCGCTCATGATAAATCGGCAGGTAGTTTAACCATAACTGATCAAGGCACATTCCTTCGCACAAATCGAAAAAGCCGCGATCAGTCATCCGATCGCACCACCAGTTCAACATAGCTGTTTCCTGGCCATCAGGGTGCATGATCCAGCTTCCGGCATGATACATGCCCGTGTTGAGGGTGCGTTTATCGTCGAGCCCGGCAGTTGATCCATTTCCTGAACCGCCAATAGGCCGTAGTCGCTGCGGACTGAGTTGTAGAAAAGCGGATTTGTCGGTAACCTGGTCGATCGAACCGTATAGCTGGGTAGTGGGGGAGAGGTAAGCCAGTTCTTCGCAATTGGGGAACAGAGCCAACAGATGCCGGGCAAGAAATGGCTTGCAGGCCGCAACCAATTCGAAATCGCAGTAGCGCTGCTCCATGCCAACCCAGTCGTTCAGTTCGAGCGATTCTATCGGCACAATACTTATCCAATCCGGGAGGTTAGGTAGTTTCATCCGATCTACCCAACCGAGAAAAAACCGATGGTCAGGGTTATGCTTTCTTAACGAATGGGCCAGCACGAGAGCATGGCTGAGTTGGTGTCGGTTACAGACCGTGAAGGCAATTTTCATAAATCTTTGAGCGCGGGAACTGGCTTCGTAAGTCCAGAAATAGCGAAAGGACTTTCGGCAGATCCGCCGGATGCGGCGGCCAAGTTAGCGGATTGAGCGAAACGTTTTCGGCTTAGCGCGGTAGGTGTATTCATTTCCGGCCACCAGCGGTTGGTGTAAAATTCCCAGAAAACGGCGTCGTTTTCCAGGTTGGTAGCCGAATCAAGGTACTGGTGAATGACCCTCCGTTTGCGCTTGGTCAACTTTTGGAAAGCTTCAATATTCCGCAAAGAAATACCGCTTGAATTCCCGAATGCTGCTAATTCGATTTTGTTTTTTATGAAGAACTCCCGCCTGTTTAACCGTGCCTGTATGTTTATGGCCGATGGACTCTGTCCCGCAAAATCGGGAAGGGGTTGAATGAAATCGTAACCCTGCCGGCACCAGTAAGCGAGTTCATTCCGGGTAACTACGGTGTTCATCTCACAGATCAAAAGGTAGCGGCTCCACCCGAAATTCGAGTATAAGTCTGTCCCCAGTAATAGTTTGGCGTATCCGGTTCGGCTGGAAAAATAGCGATCGTCGAAGGAAACGTAGTCTGCCGTCGGACAAAACTCTGTCAATTCTTCAACTTGGGTGAGGCTTTCGCCTTTGATGAAAGTAATCGGAAAATCACCCAGGTGTTCCTGGATCGTTGCCAGCGAGTTCATGGCTACTGCCGTGAGCGGTAGACTGAAAACCGGAATAAGAATGGTGACGGGCTCCTTCATCAATAAGTATCAAGGACCTCCGCTAATTTCCGTAACGGGGCAGTAAGCGCTTTTCTGACGCGGACGTACTTATAAATCTTGGCCGGCTTGATGTAGCGGCAAGGAAATTGGCGGTAGTATTCGTTGCCGTTCTGCACGAGTTGCTCGTGATAGAAGGCAAACAAGGCTACCAGATCAGGGCGTTCTCCAAAGGCAAAGCGATCCTGGTACTTGGAGATTAACTCTGGCTTACGTGGGTCGTAGCCGCTATAATGGAAAAAGACAAGCGACTCCTCTTCGTTGACAATGTACTCTTGACCCTGTTTGGAAAAATATCTCTCATGAAGATTCCAGTAGGCGGCGTTATGGCCCCGGTGCTTTTCTACGTAGGTGTTTTCCACAAAAAGAGGAAGGAAATCCATCCAGTGCTGATCAACAAAAAGCCCGTCGCAAAGCGCGATAAGGCATTCGTAGCGCAGCTTTTCTTCCCACCACTTTATATAATTAACAATAGCCTCACTACGCCGGAAGGCGCAAAAACCCAGGTTATATATGCCCGTATTCAGGTGGTGGAGTTCATTCGGGGTCTTTCGGTCCTCAATCGGGGTGCAAAGGTGTGGCGTAAGTACCGCCTCATGCTTATCCAAATGGTGAAGTAGCCGGGTGAGAGGCTGATACACGATTATATCGGGGTCAAAGTAGATGACCTTATCCGCTTCGGGGTACTTTTCAAAAAAATAGCTAAAGAAAAAGGGCTTGACCGCTGTGTTAAGTTCGGTGATGTTGTAGCGGTCGCACATTTCGGCAAAACCAGAAATGCCAATCGTGTGTACTTCCACCAAGGGGTAGTCCGGCTCGTAGCCCGGTTCGAAGGTAACATCGTCCAGCCGATCCACCAGACCAATAAAGTACCGGACATTAGGATTGGTGCGGCGGAGCGAATCGCCCAGAGTACGGGCTTGCGCCAGGTAGTTGACCGAGCAAATTGTGAAAGCAATCGTCATGCGGCAGGGCTGATTTCGGTACTTTTTACCTTTTGACCTGTTAGTGTGTCCTGACCCGTAGAATCTTCGATCACATCAATTACTTTCTGTACACTCAATGCCGTGTCATGGCGATCCAGTACCTTGTCGTGCGCCTTCTTACCTTTCCGGAGGCGCAGGTCTTTGTTTTCGATGAGCGAAATGACTGCATCCGCAGCGGCATGGACGTCGAGGTACTTTACCACCTCCCCGGCGTCACTTTCCACAAGTTCAGGAGCACCTCCTGCCTGATCGAAACACACGATTGGCTTTTGAAGCAAAGCCGCTTCAAGTACCACCAGAGGATAAGGGTCCTCGCGAGAACTGAGCAGGAAGAGATCAAAGCGCGTCATGATATCCAATGCCCGGGGCGTCGGCGGAATCAGCCGGATTCTGTCCGCGAGTCCAAATCGCTCGATATCAAACTTTATCAGTTCATAGAAAGGCTGTGAATCGCCAGCTCCGACCCACACAAAATAGATGGGCTTTTCGGGCAACCGCTCAATGACTTCCCGGGCAACAAGGTTGAAAATGTCGTTGCCCTTGCGCCACTCCGCGTTGCCACAGCCACCTATTACAATGGCATCGTCGGGTAGATTGAGTTCCTGTTGAAGGATTTTGGGATCAACCGACGCAATCCGTTGTCGGATGTCGAGTGTATTGATCAGCGTAAATGTGCTAACCTTGCCGGGAGGAAAATGGTACTCCTTGACGTAAAAATGGGCTACTGCCTTCGAAACAGCGATGAGGTGCCGGCATCTGGCTAGCAGAAACTTCAGGGATTCAGGCTCGGAGTAGGTGGCTACCGACATCTGCAGTTCGTGGGCAAACAACACTGCGGGCAGATGGTGAAGATATTCGAGGTTTTTATGGTAGAATTCAGCATTGGCTACTGAATTGACGAAAACCAGTCCGAAATTTTGCGCCATCAGCTCTGCCTTGACGCGTGAGAAGTCAGGATTTTCGTGAACCGAGCTACGGCGACCTTTCAATACAACTCCCAGAAGTCGCTGTAAAAAAGAATGTTGCGGGATCGGTTTGACCAGTGTGACCGAGGTGACCTGCTCGAATTCAGCAACCAAATCACCGTCTTCACAGAGCAGCAGGTGCGTTGGGATACCCTTATCCTTTAACAGACCCACAAGTTGCAACAACAGCAATTGGCTGCCCGCTCGGTTAGCGTCGTGGGAGATGAAGAGAACTTTTTGCAAACTCACAAAGGATTGGTTAGGCAAACGACAAAGTTAAACAGCTTTAATAAGCTTCAAAACTTTTCTTGCCCGGCACCTTTTTGGCGGGATTACCCACGTAAATACTCCATTCGTCGGTATTCTTCATTATGGCAGCAGCCATGCCTACCAGCGTACCCTGCGCAATGTGCGAGTAGTCGCGTATCGTACTGTTCACCCCGAAAAAAGAATACGATTCGATGGTGCAGTGGCCTGACATCACCACGTGGGAAGTGAAAAAGACATGGTCTTGAATAGTCCCGTGATGGCCGATATGATTGCCACTCCACAATACCACGTTATTGCCGATGGTTGTAAAGGGTTGGATCGTGTTATCTTCCAGAATGAAGCAATTCTCTCCCACGACACTCCGGTCAAGAATCGTGGCGTGCGAGCTGATATAGGAAATGAAAGCGTACCCTTTTGCCTTGGCTTCCAAGTAGATCTTCTCGCGGTTCCGGTTCATGTTCCGGGCCGTTAGTGGTGCGAAAAAAGAGTATTCCTGTGGCGGGAAAAGGGTTTCGACGTCTTCGAAAGCCACGAGCGGCAAGCCACGGAAGGACTCTTCCTTCAGATATTCCCGGTTGACCGTAAAGGCTACAACCTCGTGCTCGGAGTCGTTGTCCAGATAATAGTGAGCAAGTTCTGCCGTATCGAGGATGCCAAAAATAATGACCTTTGCCATGGGGAGGTGTTTAAGTTTACAAGTCTGAGGCCGTGTGGCCGCTACGGTCAACGGGTACTTTGCACTCGTCCCGTGCTAAATTAGATCGTATTCGCCCAGCAAATCCTGAATTTCTTTCTGATTGTTGAACATCATAATATCCAGGATGGAAAGCAAAGGTACGAAGTCGTTTTTGAATTGGGGGTAAGCCCGGGGGGTAGTGTGGATGAAATTCAGGGTGATTCCCTCGTTGCAAAACAAGTGTTTGTCATACAAAGCCTGTCCTCTGATGGGATTGATATAGTGACTGGCCCCTTCTTTTTGGCAAATAGAAAGGATTCTGTGCTGCCCTTTCAAATCGCTATTATTGTATTGCCGCGATGTTTTCACGATTTCCGTGTCGATGTTCATGAATCGCGCCGTCTTAACCAGGCTCTGCAAACAGAAATCGGCCACACTTTCCGACTGATCGGTGATAATGTCTTCGACTAAGGGGAAAACGGTTTCGAACTGAGGGGCCTTCCGATAGGCCTGACTTATCGTTTTGAGAATTTTTTTGCGCCAAACCTGATCGGGCGAAACCTGCACCTCATAAATCAGCTTGTTTTGACTGGCATCGATCAGGGGGACCGTGAAGAGGTGAGCTTTTCCGCCCACCAGAATATTGTTTCGGTTTATCCAACCACGATTGATAAAATTGACGTCGTCGTAAATTACGAATTTATCCACCAATTTCAGCAGTTTATAGTAGCTGAGATAGGGTAGGAAATACGGCTGCATTATGGCAAGTTTCAAGTCTGTTTCAAATTTCTAGTGAGTGATTTTAAGTGGATAGTTGAGATAATGTACCCGCTATTCGGGGGTACTTTGCGTTGTGTTGTATATCATGTAATGCCTTAAAACGGCAAAGCTAAGACAAATTCATAGTGTGCCGTGCTTATTTTAAT
This sequence comes from Persicitalea jodogahamensis, assembly GCF_014651615.1. Classification (GTDB taxonomy): domain Bacteria; phylum Bacteroidota; class Bacteroidia; order Cytophagales; family Spirosomataceae; genus Persicitalea; species Persicitalea jodogahamensis. The sequence continues at coordinate 203,908 of NZ_BMXF01000003.1, forward strand.
TTTCGCAAATAATAATCTTCCCCTTTAACTATAAGATCGGTCATAGTCGTATCCGTTCCGAGACGTACGTCACCGGCTTGGGGAGAGATTACGCTTTTGTCGAAAAACAAGTAATCAGCCTCAGACGGAATGGGTTGCACACCTTGCTCGAAGGGATTGATTGAAATAAGTCTCCTTGTTAAATCCTTTCCATATAAAGGATACTCGAAATCGTCGTTGATTGTTCCCAAAGCCACTGTGGCATTGGGCGGCACCAGGGAGTCAAACCTCAGGTAGGGCCGGTAAGTGTCAGGACGGGCAAATGTCTGAAATTTTATTCGCTCCGTAGTGAAAGCCGATTCGTAACCGTAGGCTGGTAGTGGCAGGCACCGGATATTAAGGTAAACCGACATCACCGCCGAGATGCAAGCCAAAACCACGATCAGGCCGACGTATGATTTCCAGATAAACCGCCGTGGCTTCAGAATGGAAAGCCGGTGGTTGGAAAAAAGCATCAATAGGAATAGCGAACCGAACAGACCCGTCTCGATAAAGTATCTTCCTTTAAAAGGATCATAAGGCGCTGAGTAAGAGATGGCCATGAAATGAAGCACAATAGATGCTGCCAGAAACCAATGCGGGCGTGAGCGAAATACCCTCAGGAAGGTGAGAAAAACAAGAGGTAGGAGCAGCGCGAAGCCAAACACCCCCCAATAGGGATTGGCGTTATAAAATTCGAAACGACGCTGAAAACTGAAAGGTACGATGGAGAAATCTGTCTCCTCGTCCAGCCGCATACCCAGTTTGTCTTCCAGCAGGACGATTGGCTTGCGAATTTGGGTGTTGAGGTCGTACCCCCACTGGGCGTTTCGAATGCCGTCGAGGTTGAAAAAATCATAGCTGTACCGCACAAGGTTTCGGCTACCTTGCTCAAACAAATTTTGTAAACTACCTGCTCTTTCTACAGATTGGTGCTTCAACGCGGTGGGTGGGCCGATGGGATGGCCAAACACCTGTATATTCTTGATATAACCCGTCGGCAGGGCATAAATAAGAACCGCCAAGGCAATAGCCAGCCCAAGCTTGAAGGTCCTTTGAAAAAAGATCTTGACCTCGGAAGCTATAAAGACGGTGTAAATCATAATCACGAACACCGACGGCAGCAGGAGCACGAACGTCACCTTGTGGCCGAGTGTGATTCCGAAGACCAGACCCGCCAGGTACAGGTACCTGTCTTGCCGGGTAGCGTGGTAGCTATACAGAAAATAGAGCAGGCAACTGAGATAAGCCGTGAGAACAATATCGGTTTCGGTAGTTATGGCCTGCATGAGAAAATCCAGAAACAAACTGTAGGCTAAGGCACAGAAAAAACTGGCCGACAGGTTGCGCCCAATACGCTGAGCTGTACCAAAAACAGCTACCAGCGTGATCCAGTAAGCAGTGTGATGGATTAGCTTGAACGCATTCTCAATTTTACCCGAAATCAAATAGCTGTAAATCTGGATGGCAGTGACGCTTTTCGGGTAGGTGTCCATGTTCCAGTTGGTACCGCCGAAATGCTCCATTGTTCCGCGCTGAATGTAGCGCACCGCACGGTTGAGGTGCCCGGTCATGCTGTCCCATTCATTAGGAACAGTAAAAAGTACCAGCAGCAGATTGGTGACGCCGATGACGAGCAGCGTGCCCAACATCAGCGTAAAGAGAAACTTGAGATAAGGTGAAAGTTCTCTGAACCAGGTTTGGAAAGTAGCGGTGCGGTTCCGGAGGATGCCCCGGATGGAAATTTTTTCCTGTTGGCCGATAAGTCTCTGCCACAGAACAAAATGGGCTCCCAGCACTAGAAAATTTCCAAAAATCCAGGCAAAGGTTTGAGCCGTAAGGTCGAGGGCCGAAAGAATGAATCCGGTGGGGATGACGCAAGCCACGAAAAGCACAAACGAGCAAAGCAGCCACTCGGAAAGGGAAGGCTGGCAAACGCGCTTAGCCACATAGCCAGCGCCACCGATGAAAAGAAAGAAGAAAATCCAATAGATCAACTCCACGAAGGCTGGGTCAAAGGTTTTGGTTAATCACCTGACTGATTTTTTCGATCTCTGCAGCCGGCTGTTCTACATACAGCGGCAGGCTCAACACCCGCGAGGAGATGTCTTCCGATACCGGGCAGGGGTAGTATTCGGGCAGAAAGGAAAGCGTATTCAGCGAGGGATAAAAATACCGGCGGGGAGCGATTTCGTTTTCCAATAAGGCCCCCTGCACCCTTCGCATGACATCGTATGATTCAAACACAACCGGGTAGTAGGCATAATTATAGTCGATGCTCGGGTCTATTTTTGGCTTTGTCAGTTTTGCCCAGTTCAACTGCGCGTCGTACTGCTCGAAAACGTTCTTCCGGGCCGCGATAATCTCCGGAACATGAGGCAAATTGCACAAACCCATGGCAGCGTGAAACTCAGAATTCTTGCCATTGATTCCTGCGTAGAAATATTCCTCGTCGCCACGGTGTCCGAAGGCACGAAGCAAGTGAATTTTTTCGTGTAATTCAGGATGGTTGGAGACGAGCGCTCCGCCTTCAATCGTATGAAAAACCTTGGTTGCATGAAAACTACATGTGCTCAGGTCACCATAAGAAAGTAAAGAGCGTCCCTGGTACTTCACACCAAAGGCATGAGCCGCATCGTAAATCACTTTGAGGGAATGCCGCCTGGCAATGGCCTCGATTTCTTCCACCGCACAGGGATTTCCATAAACGTGGGTGGCCATGATCGCCTGCGTATCGGGCGTAATGGCTGCCTCGATCAATGAAGGATCAATGTTAAAAGTGTCCCGGTCAATGTCCACAAATACCGGAGTGCAATTTTCCCACAAGATGGAATTGGTCGTGGCAACGTAAGAAAAAGGTGTGGTAATGACCTCTTTCGTGATTTCAAGTACCTTGAGAGCAATCTGCAGCACAATGGTACCGTTGCCGCAGAAATACAGGTTTTCTACGCCCAGATACGCTTTCAGCTCCTCTTCAAGCTGCTGGAGAAGCGGGCCGTTATTGGTGAGCTGTACCCGATCCCAAATTTGATGGATATACTTGATGTACTCTTCCCGGTCGGGAAGGAAAGACTTGGTAACATTAACCATTCACAACGGATTCAGCCTGATTCAGGGAAAAATTCAATTGGGGACGAATGTAGCCTGGCCACTTACCGTACCAGGTCACACCTTCGCGGTAATCCTCCACGTCGAAAGTAAGGGCTTCTTCCATGTTGTAAATCACGCTGCTGGTATCTTTCACCACCATGATCGAAACCATGTAAGATCCATCATTCAGAAAGTGGCCGGGAATTTCCAGAGTCCCGGATATCAGTCCCTTCGCGAATGATTGCGATGCCGTCCCGACGTTGAAAATGCATTCGCCCGTATACGAATACAGGTGCAAGCTCAGGTTTAGCTGAGCATCATCGATCATATTCCAGAACTCAAACTGAATCTCCATCGACGTTCTGACGTCGATGTGCATCAGGTCGTCGAGGTAGTCAGGCACCAGTTTGAAGCTCTTGACCCGGATTTGGTCATTGCCGGGGGCGGTGTTCACATCGTCCCACTGGCGTTCGAGCTTTTTCTGCGACACCCGGCTAAGGTAGGTTGTGACGATATGAGAGGTTTCGCCCTGATCGAGCAACTTTCCTTTCTCAAAGTAAAATGACTTGTTGCAAAGCGCCTGAATGGCGGTGAGGTTATGACTCACAAACAGCAACGTACGGCCGCTTTCGGAGACATCACGCATCTTTCCCAGGCATTTTTTCTGGAACTCAGCGTCGCCCACGGCAAGTACTTCATCGATGATCATGATTTCGGGCTCAAGGTGGGCAGCGATAGCAAAGCCCAGCCGCACGTACATGCCTGAAGAGTAACGTTTCACGGGAGTGTCAAGGAATTTTTCCACTCCGGCAAAATCAACGATCGCATCAAAAGATTGCTTGATTTCGCTCTTGTTCATGCCCAGAATGGCGCCGTTCAGGAAGATGTTTTCACGGCCCGTAAGTTCAGGGTGAAAACCAGTACCCACCTCCAGCAAACTAGCCACCCGACCGTCAATGGTAACCTGACCCGTAGTGGGGTCGGTGATGCGGCTCAGGATTTTGAGCAGGGTCGATTTACCCGCCCCATTATGACCCACAATCCCAATGCGGTCGCCCTGGTCGATACTGAAGCTCACATCTTTGAGAGCCCAGAACTCCTCCTTACGGTTGGAGGCGGCGTCCTTATCCTTCTTAGTGAAAAACTGATCGAAAGTATCGGACACCGCATCCCGAAAACTGGTAGGCTTTCGGGTGCCCTGGTGATCGATAATGTACTTTTTGCTGATATTTTCAGCTGTAATGACGTGCATAGACAGTCGCTGCGTATCAAATATAATCTACGAATGTATTCTCTTGCTTGCGAAAGTACATAACAGAGAGAAACAATGCTATTATTGATACAATTAATGTAGAATACAGGCTGTTAGGGTCGAAATAGGAATTGTCACCCAACAAACACCACTTAAAGCCATCGATGATCCCCACGGCGGGATTCATGATGTAGTACTTGTAATACTGCGGCAAAGAGTCCCGGACGAGCCGTGTGCTGTAGGCAATCGGGCAGGCGTACATGCCTACCTGCACGATAAATGGGATAAGCTGGGCTATATCCCGGAAGCGCACATTGATCACCGAAAAGAAAAGCCCAAAGCCCAGTGCAGAAATGAAAGTAAGTACCAGAAAAAACGGTAAAAATATAATGTTGGGGCTTGGCAGGTAGTTGTAAAAAAAACTCAGTCCGATAAAAAGCACCAGCGAAATCAAAAAGTCAATAAAGCCGACCGCCACGGCGCTGAGTGGCATGAGCAGGCGGGGAAAGTAAACTTTCGATACCAGGTTGGAATTGAGGACGATGCTGTTACTGACCTGACTGAATGCGCCGGAAAAAAAAGTCCAGATCGTCAGTCCTCCCAAAATCATCAGCGGGTAGGGGATGTTCGGGTCGGGCGGAAGCTTGGCCACCAGGCTGAATACCGTTGCCATTACCAGCATGGTCATCAGGGGACGCACCACGCTCCAGGCGATGCCCAACAAAGTCTGTTTATAACGAACAGAAATATCCCGCTTGGAGAGAATCCAAAGCAATTGCCGATTCCGCCATAGGTCAAGCCAGTAGTCTGCACCCGAACCTCCCGCTTTTATTGTAGTACGATATGCCATAATAGTTTATACTCTTTCGTCAGCCATGACATCAGCATATACTCCCTTGAAGTACACAATGACAAATGCCAGCACCAAACCGATCAGAAGGCCGATCTGGGCCCGCTTTCCTTCATCGGCCTTCATGTCCAGAGGTTCCTTCACGGGTTCGATGATCGTGAACAGCGGTGCTTCCTGAACCAGCGAAACCCTCATCGCCTCCACATTACGCAACGCTTCGGCGTAAAGCTGGGTAACAAAGGTCGAGTTTCGCTGTAGTTTTGTGACCCGGGCCTGGCCTTCGGGCACCACGATGTTGGTGCTGTAGTCCATTTGGCGGGCCAGGTTGGTTTCAGTCCGATTCAGGATGCGTTCCAGGGAATCGGCACGAGCCTGTAGCAGTTTGAGCGTCTTCCGGGTTTTGGAAGTCTGGTTTTCGGTGTAGACCTCTTCCACTGTTTCCAGCATCGTATTAGCCCAGAGCTCGGCGAGCAGCTCACTTTTGAAATGTACCGTGAGCATCAGGAAGGACGATTTACGATCGGGTTCGTAAACAGCGGTAGCCACTTTGGCCACGTCCACCACCGTATTGAGCGCCCGGTGTTCAAAATCGGAGAAACCTTTGATGCTGTCACTCTTAAAATGGAAGCTTTCTAGTTTCGGATTATCTTTCCACTCTTCTTCCCTGATCGTACTTGAGTCGATCACAAAGTTTGCGAGCAGCATCTTTTTGTCTCCAACCTCAACTTCTTTCATCAGGGCCCGCTCAATCACGGGGCGGGAATTGACGAAGTACAGGAAGTTTTCGCCCGTGTAAACATTGGCGTCCGGAGCACCGCCCAGTCCAAACATACCAGCCATCTGGCCGAACTGCGAATTGGACGAACTTCCCGCTCCCAGATTGAATAGAATGCTAGCCTCGTACTGAGGCGGTTTTTTCAGATAAATGTCGAGGGCATAGCCGATACCATAGCCAAGCAGACACAGTACCAGAATGATTTTCCAGTTTCTAACCAGAGCATCCTTGGCTGAAACTACCTTCAATACGACCGACTTAGGCGAAATTTGGTCTTCGGGCAGACTTTCAGGATACCGCTCGTGAATTATTTCTTGGGCCATTTTAGATGCGTTGTGTTAGATACTACCGGATGTTGCGGAAGGCAAGAACCGAAAGAATGAGCGTGAATAGAGTGGAGGTGATGGAGATACCCTGCTGCAGTATTTGCTGGGGCGTCAGGGAAGCCGCGCCTTTCACTGGTACGTAGATTTCCGAGCCGGGCTCAACCTTGGGGTAAACGTTGAACATCAGGAAACGACGGGTACGATCCACGGAGCCGTTTGGATATTTGATGTAAGCCGAACGCCGTAAAGAAGTTCTGGTAAATCCGCCCGCCTGAGAAATGTAGTCGAGGAAATTCATATCATCGCTGTACTTGACTGTGTTCGGATACAGAAGCGCACCCTGTACTCGCACCGTTTCGAGCCGCTTGGGAATGCTCAGGATGTCGCCCTCCTGAATAATGATGTTTTCTTCAGAGTCGGGGTTCTTCAATATTTTCTCGAGTTGAATCCCGACGAACTCCTGCCTGATTTCTCCCCCCGTGGCCACGTTAAAGGATCCCTTCCGTACCTCGGTGGATATCTGACCCAGCGCATTCGCTGTTTGCTGGGCTTCAAATTCTGATATCTCCCGGCTGCGTATGAGGGTGGCTCCCTTCACATAGGCCAAATCCGTCAACCCTCCGGCCCTCATCACCAGGTCGGAAACCTTATCATTTTTGCTCACAATCGCATACTGACCAGGATTCAACACTTCGCCTTGCAGAATCACATATTGCTGTTCTTGATAATTGGGCGATTTTCTGACAATGACTTCATCGAATGGGTACAATGGAAAGTTCGTATCGTTACCATCCAGGCTAAGATCCCGGCTCACATCAAATTCAAAGTGTTCCGAAATATTGGCATCGGCGGCTTTGGCGTCTGAATTGCGCACTCGGCGGATTACTTCCACCTGTGATGCCTTGGCCGACTCTTTGAAGCCGCCCCCCATCAGAATCAGGTCTTCCAGTGTCATGTTGGACATATAAGGAAAACGCAGGCTGTTTGTAGTTGCCGCAACGTCGGGTCCGTTAACGACCGTCGGGTCGTTGGCTTCCGGTTCCTCAATGTTATTCACCTCACCCGAAATCTGCACGTATGACGGCTGCACCATGTCAAAGTTCGACGGGATGATGATTCTGTCCAGTCGGGTGAGTAATAGATCTTCCGCCTCACCATTCATTATATCCTTCAGATTCAAAGGGATATTCTGGACCGTTTGATCGGCCCGGGTGCGCATTACGGTGATACGACCTGTGAAGGCATCCTCACGTAAGCCCTGGGCGTTTTCCAGCAGAGTCTTCAAAGTCGGATTGCTGTCTATTGAATAATCACCGGGACGCATCACTGCCCCTTCCAGAAAAACAATATTCTCAAACCGATTCAAGATGGCCTGAACCTCAATGACATCGCCGCTGACCAGTTCAAAATTATCAAATTCTGCGTTTTTTACATCCAGAATCCGGCGTTCGCCATTATCGGAAATGCGCCTGATGGTTACCCGCGCCCGGTAAGCGTTATCTGTAAAGCCGCCCGCATAGCGGATTATATCGCCAAGCTTTTCATTGCCTTTTGCCTCGTATAGCTTGGGGCGCCTAACATTTCCGGTGATTTCTATTCTCTTTTTTACAAAACCCACATTGACGATGTCGTTGTCTTGTATTCGGATGGCCCCTTCCGAAGTGCCATTAAGGAGAATATCATAGATGTCGAACGTGGAAACTACCTTACCGCTGCGGATGACCCGTATCTCCCGGAAAGTACCAATCTCATTAGGCCCACCTGCGAAATACAGGGCGTTGAATGCCGAAGAAAGCGAGTTGAGGGTATAACTGCCGGGCCGAACTACTTCGCCGGTCACGAACACGTTGACCGGCCGAATCTTACCCAAAGTGAGCAGCAGCTTGGTCTGGGAGGCATTGCCCCCCGAACCCAACATGCCCGGAACAAATTTGGAAAAGCGGCCCATCAGTATTTTCTGGGCTTCCTGAATGGTTTTTCCCGCCAGGTTCACCACTCCTACTCTGAGGATATTCACGTCCCCGTCGCGGTTCACCTCCAGCTCCTGGTCAGGGTACTGGGCATACCCATATATGGATAAAGTAAGGTTATCCCCCGGGCCAATCGTGTAGTCGCTGGGGGTGCCGATCGACTGCTCCGGAATGGGAGAAAAAGCGCTGTCGGCAAACAGCGAATAGCCGAAAATGCTTTGACGGAGTTCCTGCTTTGCGAATTCAGCCTGAATTCTTGCCTGCCGTTTCTGATCATTGGCTGTTTCTTCCGCCGTTTTCAGAGAATTCTCTGTCTGGGATTGCGGATCGACAGGGACTACTTCTCCCTGTGCATTGGTGGTAGTTTGCACTACCTGGCCATCGGGGCCAACTACATTTCCCTGGCTATTGACCGGAACCTGCCTCACTTGTCCGTTGGGAAGTGTTACGCTTCGGGTGTTTCCTTGTTGCTGGGATTGTCCTTGGGTAGTGCCGTTGCCCTGGCTGCCGGAAGGGGTAGTAGATGACGGAGCACCGGCCGGGGCTGAGGGTGCGGGCGTCGTTCCTTGGCCGAAAGCGGCAGAAACGGCTAAAAATAACGCGAATGTGACATTCAGAAGATTTTTCTGATACATTGCGAAAGTGTTCAGGTTCATGATGGGAAATTCGTGATGAAATGGCTGACGGAAAAGAGACGTAAAACGAATTCCGGCGGCAGAAGAAAAACGGGTGGTCTTTTAAAAGTACAATACGTGTGTGTAAATTTGAAAGGGCAAAGTAAAGCAGATTTTTCCTTTTTATAAAGATTTTCTATTTTTTGGAAATTATCAGGCGCATTATCTTTGTTAACGTAGCAGGATTCCTTATCATTATCTATTCTCAATTTATTAATATAAAAAGGCCACGCCTTCTATGGCAGAAAATAACGTAACCTACGACGAAAGCAGTATCCGGTCACTCGACTGGAAAGAACACATCCGACTCCGCCCCGGCATGTACATCGGCAAACTGGGCGATGGCGCCTCGGTGGACGATGGAATTTATGTTCTGGTCAAGGAAATCATGGACAACTCCATAGACGAGCACATGATGGGCAACGGCAAGACAATCGAGATCAAGATTTCCGAGCATCGGGTGGAAGTCCGTGACTACGGACGCGGAATCCCGCTTGGCGCAGTCATCGACTGTGTATCAAAAATAAATACCGGAGGTAAGTACGATTCCGGCGCTTTTCAAAAATCGGTAGGTCTGAATGGTGTTGGTACCAAGGCCGTGAATGCTCTTTCCAATTATTTCAAGGTGCAATCGTACCGGGACGGAAAAACAAAGTGGGCCGAGTTTGAGGAGGGGATACTGCTCAGAGAATCCAAGGAAGAAACTACCTCACAGCGAAATGGTACTTTTATAGCCTTCGAACCAGACGGACAGATATTCAAGAACTTCAAGTACATTCCGCAGTACCTGGATAGCATGATTCGCAATTATTGCTACCTGAATGCGGGGCTGACGATTTCGTTCAACGGGCAAAAGTACTTTTCCCAAAATGGCCTGCTGGACCTACTGCGCGATAACTCCGATGAGGAGGCGATACGCTACCCGATTATCCATTTGAAAGGTGAGGATATCGAACTGGCCATGACTCACGGTAACCAGTACGGCGAAGAATATTATTCCTTTGTTAACGGGCAGTACACTACGCAGGGCGGTACGCACCTTAATGCGTTCAAAGAGTCTATTGTAAGGGTGATGCGGGAGCACTTTGGGAAGGATTACGCGACGGAGGATGTGCGAAGCTCCATTGTGGCGGCCATCGCCATCCGGGTGCAGGAACCGATTTTTGAGTCCCAAACCAAAACCAAGCTCGGCTCCAACACACTTTCGCCTGACCCCAATAGCCAATCGGTACGGTCGTTCGTCAATGATTTTATCAAAGAGCGCATCGACAACTACCTTCACATGCACCCCGAAACGCGCGACGCCATCAAGAAGCGCATTGAACAGTCGGAGAAGGAGCGCAAGGAATTGGCAGGTATCAAGAAACTCGCCAACGAGCGGGCCAAAAAAGCCAATCTGCATAATAAAAAACTGCGCGACTGCCGTCAGCACCTTACCGACGCTAAGCTCGATGAACTTCGCTTCAGCACCACGTTATTTATCACTGAGGGCGACTCGGCCAGCGGTTCGATTACCAAGTCGCGTGATGTACAGACTCAGGCTGTTTTCAGTCTGCGAGGCAAGCCGCTCAATTGCTTCGGGTTGACCAAGAAGGTGGTGTATGAAAACGAAGAGTTTAACCTGCTTCAGCACGCCCTTGACATTGAGAATGGCATCGAGAACCTGCGCTTCAACCGCATCGTGATTGCCACCGATGCCGACGTGGACGGTATGCACATCCGGTTGCTGATCATGACTTTTTTCCTGCAGTTCTTTCCGGATCTTGTCAGGAACGGCCACCTTTATATTCTGGAAACGCCCCTTTTTCGGGTCAGGAATAAAAAGGAAACCATTTATTGTTATTCGGAGGAAGAAAAACAAAATGCCATCGAGAAGCTGGGCAGCAAACCCGAAATCACCCGGTTCAAGGGCTTGGGTGAAATTTCGCCCGAGGAATTCGGTAAATTCATCGGCGAGGATATGCTGCTCGAACCTATTATCCTGCAAAAAGAAACCTCCATTCAAAAGCTCCTGACTTATTTCATGGGCAAAAACTCTCCCGACCGCCAACGCTTCATCATCGACAATCTGAAGGTGGAGAAAAACGTGGAAGAGATGGCTGCTTAATTAATTTGGAATTAGTGCATGTGGATTTACAGGGCTGCCCGAGCGGTGAATACTGCTTTCGCCAAACTGCTCAGATTATCGCCTGGCACCCCCGTCCGACATTCCCTAATTCCGACATTCTAACATTGAATTTTGGATTTACAAGAATTAAGAAAACGCATAGACAGTCTGGATAACGAACTGCTGTCGCTTCTCAACGAGCGGATGGGGTACGTGAAAGCCGTGGGCGAATTGAAGCGTTCCCAGAAGACCGTTATTTACCGGCCCGAGCGCGAAAAGCAGATTCTGGATCGCCTTGGCAAGCTGAACGATGGGCTGTTGTCGCGGTCGGCAATCGAAGCGATTTTTTTGGAAATTTTCGCCGTAGCGCGGAACTTGGAATTACCTGAACGCATCGCTTATCTCGGGCCGGAGGGTAGTTTCACGCATCAGGCAGCAGAAAGCCGCTTCGGCGGTATGAGCGAATACCTGGTTCTGCCTACGATTCATTCCATCTTTGATGCCGTGGAGACCGGGCGCGCCCGCTTTGGCGTGGTGCCCCTGGAAAATAACCAGGAAGGTATGGTAGGGGAGACCGTGGATCTGCTACGGGAAAAAGAGCTGCACATAGCTGCGGAGGTACTTCTCTCCATCCATTTTGGCTTTGCTTCTTTCAACGACTCGCTGACTCAGATCCGCCGGATTTATTCTAAGGATATCGCTTTCCGGCAGTGCAGCACGTTTTTGCGGGAATATTTTGAAGACAATCGCGTCGAACTGATTCCGGTGGAGTCAACCTCAAAGGCGGCAAAACTGGCTTTCACTGAACCCGAATCTGCCGCGATTTGCTCGCACATCGCGGCGCGGCTTTATGGTGTTCCGGTGTTATTCGACAACATTGGCAACAGCGACCAGAACCGGACCCGCTTCCTGATCATCTCGAAAGATTTTCAGAACCAGAAAAGCCAGGCGGACAAAACTACCATCATCGCCAACTTGCCTAATACCAATAAGCCCGGCGTGCTTTTTGACTTCCTGAAAGATTTTTACGATCGGGGTATCAACCTCACCAAGATCGAAAGCCGTCCGCTACGACAAGGTTCGTCATTCCGCTATTGGTTTTTTGTGGAATTCGAAGGGCATTACGAAGATGGTCCCGTGCAGGAGATTTTAAAGAAGTACGGTAGTTTGATGAAAGTACTTGGTAGCTACGTGCGGATAAGTTGATTGCGTATGAATGATCAGGAGGGTTCTTATTCCCCTGATCATTCATTCAAGTATGTAATGGCTTTTTGTTGGTCTTCGGCTATTTGTGCTACCAGGTCATCTAGGTTCCCGAATTTCAACTCGGTGCGCAGGTAAGCGAGCAACTCGACACTCAGTTTCTCTCCGTAAATATCCTGATCAAAGTTGAAAAGGTTTACCTCGATGGTGCGGCTCGTGCCATCCACCGTAGGCCTGACACCGATGTTCAGCATCCCGTGGTGGACCTTTTCCTGGTGTTTGACTTTTACCACGTACACGCCATTGGCCGGAATCAGCTTGTAGTTTTCCTTCACATCGATATTAGCCGTAGGGTAGCCGAGGGTGCGTCCCAACTGTTTTCCTTTCACCACTACTCCCGAAAACTGATAAGGGCGCCCCAGCAGTCCATTGGCCACCGCTATGTCACCTGCCAGCAGGGCTTTTCGGATGCGGGTGGAACTGATGGCAAGTTCATCAATGTCCTGGCGCGGAATCTCCTCTACCTGAATACCGTAGTTTGGTGCCACCCTTTGAAGAAATTCGAAACTTCCCTCACGGTTTCTTCCAAAGCGGTGGTCGTACCCTATGACAAAACGTTTGGTACCGATACTTTCCACCAATACCTGCTGAATAAACTCTGTGGGACTCAGTTCTGAGAAGGCGCGGGTGAAGGGCAGTATGATAAGATGATCGATTTTTAACCCGCGGAAAAGTTCAATTTTCTCCTCAATTGTCGAAAGCAGTTGCAAGCCGTGGCTGTCTTCCGAAACTACCATGCGCGGGTGAGGCCAGAAGGTGAGCACTACCGTTTCGCCTTGCTGTTGTTTCGAAACTTCCGAGAGGCGGCTTAAAATCTTACGGTGTCCCTGATGAACGCCGTCAAAAGTACCGCTTGTCACCACAGCATTTTTCAGAGGAGTGAAAGATTCCAGGGAGTGGTAGACCTTCATGACGTCTTATCAAAGCCAAGATCGGCTCTTTTTTTCTGAATAAACTCTTCCAGCTGGCTCGCCTCGTCCACTCGGTATTCGCCAATGCGGGTGCGCCGTAAGGCGGAGAGATAGGCGCCGCTGTTCAGCAATTGCCCGAAATCTCTTACCAAACTACGCACATAGGTGCCTTTGGAACAGATGATTCTGAATTGGACTTCGGGGAAATTTTCAGAATTGACCTCAAAAAGCGATACCGTCACTTCACGAGGCTTGATCTCTACGGTTTCGCCCCGGCGGGCTTTTTTGTAAAGTCGCTCACCATCCACACGCACTGCCGAGTAGATGGGCGGTAGCTGCTGCAAAGTACCCGTGAGCTGACGGGCGCAGTTAGCCAGATCTTCTTTGGTGATGTGTTCAGTGGGGAATTCCTGGTCGAAGTCGGTTTCCAGATCCACCGAAGGGGTAGTTTTGCCCAGCACCAAAGTACCCTCGTACTCCTTTTCCTGAGCCTGATAGGAGTCAATCTGCTTGGTCATGCGTCCCGTGCACAGGATGAGCAGTCCCGTGGCCAGCGGATCGAGTGTCCCGGCATGACCGATTTTTTTAAATTTACACCCCCATTTTAACTTCTTGACCACATCGAAAGAAGTCCAGGTCAGAGGTTTGTCGATCAGAATCAACTCACCCTCATCAGGTGCTTCTGAATTTTGCGGATTTTGCCTCATGCCTAGACGATATCCAACTCATAGCCCATCGCAATCAAGACCAATAAGATGATTCCCAGTACAATACGGTAGTAGCCAAACACCTTGAAGCCATATTTTGTCAGGAAATTGATAAAAAACTTAATGGCAGCCATGGCGACGATGAAAGCCACCAAATTACCCAGTAGCAGGATTTTGATGTCCTCTGCCTGAATGATTTCGTAGGTTTTCAGAAACTTGTAGCCCGCCGCTGCGGCCATTGTAGGTACTGCCAGAAAGAAGGAAAACTCCGCTGACTGCTTGCGGGTAAGTCCCTGGAACATTCCACCAATGATGGTTGCCGCCGAGCGCGACACGCCGGGAATCATGGCAATGCACTGAAAAAATCCAATCTTCAGCGCTTCGGGGTAAGTTATCTCGCGGTCCTTGGGGTGGTCCTGAGCGATGCGGTCGATGAATACCAGCACGATGCCGCCTACCAGAAGCATAATCGCCACGACAACCACATTTTCCAGCAGCGCGTCGATATAATCGTTCAGCAGGAATCCAATAACGGCAGCGGGCAGAAACGCCACAAATAGTTTGTAGTAAAAATCGGTGGTTTGCAGAAAACGGCGGGTATAGAGCACAATCACCGATAGGATAGCTCCAAATTGAATGTTCACGGTGAACATCTTAACAAACTCGGAATGGCTGATTCCCATGACCGAGGAGGCGATGATCATGTGGCCCGTAGAGGAAATGGGCAAAAACTCGGTAATGCCTTCAATTATGGCTAAAATAATAGCCTGCCAAATGGTCATTGATTCGCCGGTTTACGCAGAATAGCCCAAAACTCAAAAATAAAACCCGCTACCGTGATAATGGGCCCGACCGTCAGCCCCAGTACCCCGAAGCCAAACTCTTCCTTATCCAGACTCATTAAGACAAAGCCAAGTAAAATAATGCCCAAACCAATGAGCATGAAGCGATAATTAGCCGCGTGGAACGGTAGGTGATCTTTGTTGGGAGTCATGTTTATTCAATTGATAATGGAAAAATAGCAATGGATAATGAGGAAACGGTCAACTTTTTGCAGAAACCCTATTGATGGGACGAAGAATAATAGTCCATTATCCATTGTCAACTATCCATTCAATAAAGGTCATCCAGTGACATTTTCAAATAGCGATGCAGCGATTGAGTGGTACTTACCATGCCGATGAGTATGCCTAATAAAACGAGCATAACCAGAACGACAGCCAGTTTTTCATATTCCTGCAACTGCGCCATACCTTCCACGTTTCTAACGGCAATCTGCTCTAAGATGATCAGGAAGAAAGAGGCCAACAGAGCGCTTACTACCCCTTGCGTGGCACCTCGCATTAAAAAAGGGCGTTGAATAAAGCCGTTCGTCGCGCCTACCAGCTGCATACTTCTGATCAAGAAGCGTTGGGAATAAATGGCGAGTTTAATGGTATTGTTAATAAGTAAAACAATGATTATCAGCATCACCAAAGCAAAGGAGGCCAGGACAATATATAGTTTGGTGATGTTTTTATTAATAGCATCAGCGAGGTTTTCCTGATACACTACTTCGTACACACCATTTATTTTTTCCAGATCCTGCTGTATGGCTTTAAGCCTTGATTCCTCGAAGTAATCTTCCTTCACTTTGACGCGGTAGCTATCGCGCAACGGATTTTCGCCCAAAAACGCCGTAAAATCCTCTTTGGTACCTTCCATGAAATCCTTTGCGGCCTGCTCTTTCGAAACGAAGGTAATGTCTGTACTGTCGCCAAGGGGCTGGACGTATGGTTTTTGTCGCACTTCCATCAGAATAGAATCACGTCCGGCCTCAGATAAGCTTTTGTCTACAAAGACGCTTACGTCAATGTTTTCGCGGATAATCGAGACGAGTTTCTTGGATTGAATCACCAGCATCGCGCAAAACCCGATGAGGAAAAGCGCTGCCGTAAGGCTGATGATAATCATGGTGTTGGGATAGCTCCCAATCTTTTTTTTCTTGGCCATTGATGCAATTCCCGGTGGGCGACTTATCGCAAAACTACTGATTTTAATTCGTCGGCACTGCGAAGTCGGGCTGACTTAACGATTTTTAACTTACCTGGAATCCGATTCCTTGAACTTGACCCAATCGGAGTATACTCAGGGTCTGGACCTACGTTATTTTTTGACACGATTCGTAAAACGATGAGATCGGGAAGCCGGACCGCCAAAGCTTTTATAGGCCATTCGTTTAAGGCAAAACACCTTCTGCTAAACCTCAAATGCCAAAGCTACAGGCAATAACAACTTAATTCCGCTTTTCCAACTCGTCCCGAATCTTGGCGGCTTTTTCGTATTCTTCCTTGGCAAGGGCCTCGTCCAGCATTTTCTGCAATACATCGTTGGACATATCACGGATTTGCTCATTGAAGGAACCTTTGGTTTTCAACGTTTCACGAACCAGGTCATCATCATCTGTTTCCTCTTCCTCGTTCAGAGCGCTCGCCACGATTCCTGCTTCCGAAAGAATGGATTCAAAAGTATAGATTGGAACATCGAAGCGTAGCCCAATGGCGATGGCATCAGAGGGGCGAGAATCTATTTCTACCTCGCGCAGATCATCGCCACAAACAATCTTGGCATAAAAAATACCCTCGCTGAGATCAGAAATGACGATTTCTTTGAGAGTGTAGTTGAGCCCTTCGGCGAATGACTTGAATAGGTCGTGGGTCATAGGGCGGTTGGGCACGATATTCTCGATTTGCACCGCGATGGCCTGTGCCTCAAATACCCCAATAATAATCGGCAGCCGGCGATTGCCCAGCTCCTCACCCAACACCAGGGCAAAAGAACCTGTCTGCGACTGGCTGGGCGAAAGGCCCAATATTTCTAACTTGATTTTTTTCACTAGACAAAGTTGAAGTCGGGTGAGATGCGAGAACATCGGCTTAGACTCCCCAGGGAAATAAAAACGCAAAAATAGAAAACCCGCCCTGCATTAAAAAATGCCGGACGGGTTGAATTTACTGTTAGTACTTATTTTGCAGCTTCTACAGCTTTTGTCAATCGAGGTAAAACGTCGAATACGTCACCCACGATGCCATAGTCGGCGGCCTTAAAAAACGGCGCTTCGGGATCTTTATTAATCACTACAATGCATTTGGAACCATTAACTCCGGCCAGGTGCTGGATCGCTCCCGAAATGCCGCAGGCTATATACAGGTTTGGGGCTACTTTGATCCCCGTCTGCCCGATGTGCTCGTGGTGAGGCCGCCAATCCAGGTCAGACACGGGCTTGGAACAGCCCGTGGCCGCGCCAAGGGCATCAGCCAGTTCCAAAAGTGGGTCCCAGTGATCAGGGCCTTTCATACCCCGCCCACCCGACACGATGATGTCGGCATCCGTGAGCGAAAGTTCGGAGCTGGCTTTCTCCACGTTCTTTACCGTTGCGGCAAAATCGGAGTCTTGCAGGGTAGGGGCGAACACCTCCACGCTGGCCGAAGCTTCGGTTGCCACCGCTTCCACCGCATTCTTACGAACAACCAGCACCTTAGTATCGGAATTTAGCTCCACGCTGGCGAAGGCTTTGCCTGTATAGATGGCACGGGTTACCGTGAAGCCCGAACTGGTGTCTGGTAGTTCTGTGACACCGGAAACAATTCCAGCTTTTAGCTTGGCAGCTACACGCGCCGCCACGGCATCACCTAGGCCCGATTTCGCCATGATGATAATTTTACTTCCTTCTTGCTCCACGGCCTGCGCAAGCACATTTGCATAGGCAAGGCTGTTTTCATGTGACAGCTTCCCGTCATTGGCATGCAACACTTTTTGAGCGCCGAACTTTCCAGCCTCCTTTAAAGCACTTTCTTCGGCAGAGCCTATGGCGAGTACAGTGGCCGTGGTTTGGGTACTTTCGGCGACTTTCGAGCCGTAATAAATGGCTTCCAGCGAAGATTTCTTGATGGAGCCGTTATCGAGTTCTACAAATATGATTACTGACATTTTCTTTGAGTCTTGAGTGATGAATTCTGAATGACGAGTGCAGGGAAATTTTCAAATTGCCCAGATGGCCCCTACACCATTCATTGTTATAAAACTTTCGCTTCCGTTCGCAGCAGTGCTATCAGTTGTTCAGCATCCTCAGCTGCGATCATTTTACATTCACCTTTCGGAGCGGGTAAAGTGTACTTTTTCAGGACTGTCAAATCATCCATTGGCGTAGCTGGCACCACGTTCAGCGGCTTAGAGCGGGCGGTCATTATGCCACGCATGTTCGGGATTTTCCATTCCGCGATTGGTTCCTGACAGCCTAGTACCAATGGAAGATCAGCTTCCAGGAATTCTTTGCCCCCATCGATCTCCCGGGCAAATTCAGCTTTTCCATCGGTAATCTCGAGCTTCATTACCGGGGAGTAGGAGGGGATGCCCAGCATCTCGCCCACCAGTCCGTGGACTACGCCGCTGTTGAAGTCGATGGACTCACGGCCCATCAAAATAAGATCATAAGAGTTTTTCTGCGCAATCTCGGCGATCTGAGCAGCCACGAAATAGGAGTCAGTAGGTTCAGTGTCGATGCGGATAGCGTCATCAGCACCTATGGCCAGAGCCTTTCGGATTTGGGGATCGCTGTCGCTGGTACCGACGTTCAGCACGGTTAAGCTGCCGCCATGCTGCTCTTTCAGCTCTACGGCGCGAGCCAGAGCGTAGTCATCGTACGGACCAATGATAAACTGTACGCCAGTTTTGTTGAATTGCGTGTTGTCTTGAGTAAAGCTTATCTTCGCCGTGGTATCCGGCACGGATGTAATACAAACGAGTATTTTCATAATTCGGTAGTCAATATATTGCTGACTTTATTAAAAATGGTCTAGTGGTTGCGAATATACGGAAATATAATAATAGTATGCAAGCATAACACTTTTGTATGGAAACATCGTTCCTCGAAAAACTCTTGTCATTTTACGAAGAAGATCCTGACGACCCCTTCAACCTGTATGCATTGGCTCTGGAGTATCAGAAATCCGATGCCACCAAAGCAGCGGAATTTTACAGGCAACTCCTGACCGATCACCCTGACTACTTGCCTACTTACTATCATGCGGCACAATTTTTTAGTGGATTGGAGGAGAACGAAACGGCAGAATCCATCTATAAAAAAGGGATAGAATTGGCTGTCAAGCAGCAAAACAGCAAAGCTCACCTGGAATTAAGTCGTGCTTACCGGACCTTTGAAGACGAGCAAATGGAGTGGTGAGTATTTTCTTTACCAAAAAATAAACAGCGCAATATGAATTTACCTGATCCTGTAAAGAAGTACTTCAACATTATTAAGGACGCCGGAGGACAGTTCATGGATGATCAGGGCATGAAACTGAGTGCAGCTTTATCCTACTACACTATATTCTCGCTGGCTCCCATGCTGCTGGTCATGATTTCTGTACTTAGTATCTTTTTCGGACGAGATGCGATTCAGGGACAGGTTTTCGACCAGATCAATGGTCTTGTAGGATCAGAAGCTGCCTCTCAGCTGCAAGAAATATTGAAAAATGCCAGTCTTTCTGATAAATCGGGAGTGGCAGCGGCAATCGGAATAGGTACTTTATTGATTGGTGCTACCGGAGTTTTTGCCGAAATTCAGAGTTCCATCAATTATATCTGGTCTATTGAAGCACGGCCTGAAAAAGGGTGGCTTAAATATCTAAAAACGCGCTTGCTTTCTTTTTCTCTAATTCTGACTTTGGGCTTTTTGCTCTTGGTTTCACTTGGCGTGAACGCATTGCTCGACTTGTTAGGGCAAAGCCTGGAGAAATATTTTTCCGAGGCATCAGTTATCTTTTTCTATACCCTTAACCTTGGCATTTCGCTTTTAGTCATTACTACCCTTTTCGCGGTAATTTTTAAAGTATTGCCTGATGGTAAAATCCGCTGGAAAGAGTGCTTTGTGGGAGCGGCATTTACGGCTATCTTGTTTGGAATCGGTAAGTTTGGAATCAGTTTCTACATAGGTCAATCGAATCTGGGGGCCACCTACGGTACATCGGCCTCAATTATCATCCTACTGCTCTGGGTATATTACTCCTCAATCATATTGTATTTCGGTGCGGAGTTCACTAAAATCTATGCCAATTCTGACGGTACCCACATCCAGCCTGCTGCTCATGCCGTGCTAATTGAAAAGCGAGTGGTAGGAAAGGATACGATGAAAGGGAACTGAATTGGACGAAGAATTTGAGAGATAAATTGCATTTTAGGGGTTTTTGAGGTACCTTGCACGATAACCGAATTTTCTGATTCTGTTTCGCAGCAGATTCTTTCTCGCAAAAACCCTCATACTTAGAGATTTTATTTATTCACATCGCTTTCTTTATTAGCCAGGAGAGCGAATAATTTTATGCCTATATGGAAAAAGACGGATTCATTGAAAGCGTAGTCAAATGGGCGCAATCCCACGGATTTAAAGAAATCAAAGCGAATATTGAAGGCTTTGACACGCCAAAATCATACGAGCGTACCCAAGACAATCAGGTGTTTACGCCTGATGTAACGGGGACCAACATGTTCAACAAGCACTATCTTGAAGTATCCCTCAAGAATGACAAAATGATGAAGGATATCTCCAAGTGGAAGTTGCTGAGCGAACTTGCCAGCATGAAAGGCGGAAAGCTTTATCTGATGGCCCCCCGTGGCCACGTCCGCTACACCCGTGACGTCATCAGTCAACATAATATACCTGCCGAAGTCGTAAAGATTAGTTAAGAGCTTTCACGCAGCGAAAGCCTACATGGCATAGGCTTGTTTCAGTTGTTGAGGATGCGGTGTTTCCAATTTTGAAACCATGGCATACCGCCGGATCACACAGGTAGGAACCTCCTACCTGTATTTTTTCGCCCGTTTCGTCCGTGACCGACGCATCTTTCCACTTCGTAGTCCACTGCCACACGTTGCCTCCCATGTCGGCCATTCCTAGTTTGTTCACCCCGAACTTGCCAACGGGTGAAGTATACAGAAAACCGTCTTCTACGGTGTTATAGGTAGGGAAACTCCCTTGCCAGAAATTGGCTTTATATTCCCCGTCCTGGATCCAGTTTTCACCCCCCCAGGAGTAGATCTCTTTTGCTTCCAGACCATACCGGGCCGCCAGAAACCATTCTTTGGCGTCCGGAAGCCGCTTGCCCGCCCACTCCGCGTAAGACGTTGCGTCATTCCACGACACTTGGGTAACGGGATGGTCTGGCTGAGCATCGGGACCATCGGGGCCGAAGGGATGTAAATAATTGGCTCCTTTGACCAATGACCAAGTACCTGTCTTGACATCGAACACTCCTGCGTCGCCGAACCGTTCGGCCTGAGTGACGAACTTAGTAGCTTCCACGAATTTCTGGAACTCGGCTACGGTTACGGGAGTCTTGTCAATGAAAAAAGCATCGATTTCTTCACCTTCCTCGCTTTCACCCGCCGGTACGAAAACCATTCCCTCCGGGACCACTTCGGGTGCCTGCTTGTTATCCCTGCGATCACAGCTGCTTAGAAATGTCGCAATCGGGAAAAGTAGTAAAAGTAGTCTTAAAGAAAGAAATTTCATTTTTTGTTCAGAGTGATCAGTCAGGAATTCACAAACGAAAGACAGGGTTGCCTGCATTCTAATATCCTACAACTGCCCAATCATTTCTTTTATTATCAATGTCATGTTTGGTTCTGCCTTTTTCGCGGCAGCTATGATCTTGGCGATATCTGCTTTTTCCAGTTTTTCAGGAATGCCCATATCCGTAATAACGGACAGGCCAAAGCAGCGCAGGTGCATCTGCCGGGCTGCCAGAATTTCCGGTACGGTACTCATGCCTACGGCATCGGCGCCCAGCATACGCAGCATCCGGTATTCTGCCCGGGTTTCCAGATGGGGGCCGGGGACACTTACATAAACTCCGGCGTGAATGCTTAGCTTCTTTTCACGTGCGATACCCAAAGCCATAGAAACCAAGGCCGGATCATACGGATCGCACATATCAGGAAAACGGTCGCCGAGCTCATCAAGGTTGGGACCAGTGAGTGGGTTTTGAGGGAGAAAGAGGCTGATGTGGTCTTTGATGATCATCAGGTCGCTCAACTTGTAGAGGTCGTTCATTCCACCTGCTGCGTTGGAGACCATCAGTGTGTGAACGCCAAGAAGCTTCATGACACGGACCGGAAAAGCAACCTGCTGCATGGTATAGCCTTCGTAATGATGGAAGCGGCCCTGCATGCATACGACTCTTTTGCCCGTAAGGGTGCCGAAGAAAAGTCTGCCGGAATGAAATTCGACGGTGGCTACCGGAAAATTGGGTATCTCGTCATAGGAAATCTCGTAGGCAACTTCAATGTCGTCAACGAGAGAACCAAGCCCGGTGCCCAGAATGATACCGATTTCGGGTTCAAATTTATTGGTAAGGTCGTTCAGGAAGTTTGATGTTTCCTTTATTTGAGGATAAGTCATTATTTGTCAGTAAGCTAAGTGAAGGTATTGGACTAGCCGAAAGCCCCAGGTACTATCCGGCTAAAAACGAAGTTAGGAAAAAGGGGCTGGGTAATTCAGATTTACGCTCGATAAGCATTAATCCAAAGCTATATTTTTCCCGGCAATATAACCAGTTGTCCATGCATTTTGAAAATTAAAGCCGCCGGTAATGCCATCGACATTCAGTACTTCGCCTGCGAAGTACAATCCGGGAATACGACTGCTTTCCAAAGTAGTTTGATTCACCTCGTGTAAAGCCACGCCACCCGCTGTCACGAACTCCTCCTTGTAGGTACTTTTACCATGGATATCGAATTGGCTATTTGTCAAAGAGTTGGTCAATCGGTTCAAAGACTTATTTGAAATTTCCGCCCAACGAGTCGCAGTATCAATTTCGGAATTTTCCAGAAAAGCCCGCCAAAGGCGGAGCGGGAGTCCGAAACGGGCGTAGGTAGCCACCATTTGCTTGGGGTTTGCTGCCTTCTCCTGCATAAGCCGCTCCCTCACCTCCGCTTCGGTCTGTCCAGGTACCCAATTGATGCGGCAGCAAAAGACGTATTGCTTGTCAGCCAGCACACGTGCGCCCCAGGCGGATAGTTTAAGCACGGCCGGGCCACTAAATCCCCAATGTGTGATAAGTACCGGTCCGCGCCATTCTAATTTAGTGCCCATAATTTTGACCCCGGCATCCTGTACCGAAACACCTGATAAGGGAAGCAGGTAGTTGCCGGGAGCATTGAAAGTGAACAGAGAAGGTACCGGAGGCTCAACCTCATGAGCGTGTTCAGCCAGCCAGGTAAAACTTTCAAGCTTGGGATATCCGCCCGAGGCAATCAATAGTCGGTCGGCTGCCAAGGTAGTGTTATCGGTTAAGTTGAGATCGAAACTTCGTCCCTCTTCCTGATAGCAAAACGATTTGACGGCCGTACTTGTCCTGACTTGCACGCCATTTTTTCTTGCTTCGCTCATCAGGCAATTCACAATCGTTTCTGAGGAGTTGCTAACCGGAAACATCCGACCATCGCCTTCCGTTTTCATGATAACGTTCCGGGCCGCAAACCAATCTATGGTGGATTGCACATCGAATTGGGGTAAGAGTTGTTTTAGGAAACGCTCGCCCCTGGGATAATTCTTGACCATCAAACGATTATCGAAGCAGGCATGAGTAACGTTGCAGCGTCCCCCACCAGAAATGCGCACCTTGTTCAACACCGTTCGATTTTTTTCAAGGATGATTATTTCCGATTCCGGACTGTGTTCAGCGGCTGTAATTGCCGCTAAAAAACCCGCTGCCCCGCCCCCAATAATAACAATTCGCATGGTAGTTAACGTGTGCATTTGAAATTGCGTCGACTGCGCAGCCATTGCCGTCGCCAACAAGAAAAAAGGTACAGTATCCTGGGATCCGATACCGGAGAATTTCGCTTTCGTACCTTTGTGCAAAAAATCACAGAATGGCTCAATACCGGCGGCGGGGTTTTAGAATGCCCAACAATACTTTACTACTCCTGATCATCTTTTTTACGATTGGGCTTTTTCTTCATTACGGAGGCAAAAGCCAACCGGTGGTTGCTTTCTGGGAAAATGTTAAGTCCATATTCACGGATCAGAATCTGCCAGACAACAATCCCTACAAAGCGCCTGAGCCGACTGACTATGATACTCTGGCAGTGGATACTCAACCCCCAGCGAATCCGGCCGGTTCAAATCAGGCAAAAAAACCATCATCCGGCTTCAAAGAAAAAGTAAAACGACAGGAAGCAGAAATTTCCGACGCGGAATTAACACGCATCGTCAACCAACGCGATTTTTTTCTGCCCGCCATTGGCTCCAACGACCAGCTCGTGAGGCGGGTGGGTTATACTTTGAAATATGTGGAAAAGTATGAGCTGTCTGCCTGGGTTGCCTATACTTTACAACAAGAGCAAATTGATGGCAAAGAGGAGAGGGAAAATGAATTCATGCCCGACCCGGCAGTTGAAAGCGGCACAGCGGTAAGCAGTGACTACACCCGCAGTGGCTACGATCGAGGGCACCTGGCTCCCGCTGCCGATTTCAAAAACTCGTATCAGGTAATGAAAGAAACCTTTTATATGAGTAACATATGCCCGCAGCAACCACAATTCAACCGGGGAATCTGGCTCGAATTGGAAAAAATGGTCCGGGCCTGGGCTTATAAATACAAAAAAGTGTATGTAGTGACGGGGCCGGTACTACAGCCGGGCTTACCCACCATAGGCCGGTTGAACAAGGTGGCCATACCCAGGCAATTCTACAAAGTGGTACTTTACGTCAATCCGCCCTACGTGAAAGGGATCGCCTTCCTGATGGATAATAAACCATCAAAAGAACCCCTGACGAAGTTCGTAGTACCCATCGACGAGGTGGAAAGGCTTACCGGGGTTGATTTCTTCCCGAAACTACCTGACTCGATCGAAGACAAAGTGGAAGCCAGAAGCGTGGCGGGGGAGTGGTATCGGCTGTAAGGCTATGGATTGTCAGGATTTTGGCGTTTTATAAGTCAATATCCCTCTACGTTTTGAGCTTCTTTTTCTTTGCTGCCGGGAATAGGATGTTGTTCAGAATCAGCCGGTACCCTGCTGAATTAGGGTGTAAATTCAGATCGGTGGGTTCCTCACCGATACGGTGCTGGTAGTCTTCAGGGTCGTGGCCTCCGTAAAAGGTGAAGAGTCCCTTGCCATAGGTACCATGAATGTACCGGGCTTCGTGGGCCTGTTTCGTTTCAGCCAAAATAACTACCTCTGGCTTGATGTACTGATTTTTGTAAGCGGTAGTCTGCCCGAGAAAGCCTTTAATGAGCGTCTCATGGTTCTGGGTGAGCATGGTCGGAATCGGGTCCCACTTGGCCGAAAACTGGAAAAGTGTGAAGTAGTCGTTGTCTTCGTTCATGCCGCGCTCCTGTGGCTGATTGTCAATCGTAGAAAACTCGATCATGTACGGATCGGTATAAACTTTAAAATCCTTAAAGGCGAAAGTATCTTCGTATTTGAGCTTAGCGTTGGCGTTGGGATCGGCGGGATCACCATCGTAGGGCGACTCAACGATGTCCACGCCAGAGGAGGCAATGGCCAGGTCATACGTGTCGGTAGCATTGCACATGGCGAACATGAATCCGCCACCGGCTACGAACTCCTGTATTTTCTTTACCACGGCCAATTTCATGGAAGATACTTTCGCGAAGTTAAACTTATCAGCTATTTGCTCCGACTCCCGTTTCTGCTCGCGGTACCAGGGGTAATCCTTGAAAGAGTAAAACTTACCGTACTGGCCCGTAAAATCTTCGTGGTGGAGGTGCAGCCAATCGTATTCGGGAAGTTTTCCATTCAATACCTCTTCATCGAACACCACATCGTAGGGAATCTCGGCATAGGTAAGTACCATCGTTACAGCATCGTCCCAGGGTTGTTTGGACTTGGGAGAATATACCGCTATCGTTGGGGGCTTTTGCAGCTTCACGGCGTCCATATTTGCATCGGGAGAAGCGATTTCGTTGAGAATCTGGGCGGCATTGCCCTCAGAAATCACTTCGAAACTCACACCGCGAATGGTCATTTCGGTTGCGAATTTCTGGGTGTAAGTGACCATGAAACTACCACCTCTGTAATTGAGTAACCAGTCGATTTCAGTATTGTAGGCTTTAAGTACCCAGAAGGCCACCCCGTAAGCTTTCAAATGGTTTTTCTGGGTATTGTCCATCGGAATCAGCAGCCGATTGGCCATTGAATAAGATGAAATAGCTAAAAAAATGATAAGCGGAACAAACAGCCGTATCATCGGCTTGATACTCTGACGCATCCTGTGCAGATTTACCTTATTGAATTTATTGATATTTTTCATAACGAATATATAGCAATTATTGTGCAAATCGTAGCCTCGGGCCAATGAATATCTTAGAAAACTTCCTGGAAGGACTGCGGTCTATCCAATCCAATATGCTCCGTACCGTTCTGACGGCCCTGATCATTGCCATCGGAATCACCTCGTTGGTAGGGATCCTCACCGCCATCGACGGCATTCAAAGTTCAGTGGACAGTAGTTTCGCTGATTTAGGAGCTAACACATTCGATGTCAGTAATTATTCGAGTGACAACCGGAGGTCGGGTGGTCGTAAGCAAAAGCAGTACGAAGACATCGACTACCGGGAGGCTACCGTGTTTGCCAACAATTTCAAGAACGATTATGGAGCTATGGTTTCGCTGTCGTCCCGAATTGGTGGAGCTATTCAGGTAAAGTACCTTTCAGCTAAAACAAACCCCAACGTTGTCATTACCGGAGCGGATGAGGATTTTCTGGCCATTAAGGGATATAAAATTGACAAAGGACGGAATTTCTCAAAAAGTGATCTGGAAAACTCGCTGAATGTGGCCATCGTAGGTCAGGAGATTGTCAAAACACTTTTCCCCAGGGAAGACCCCATGAATAAAGTTATCAGTTTCATGGGCGGACAATTCAAGATTATCGGTGTTCTGGAGAAAAAAGGGTCTCTGGGCGGTGGAACTGATGCCGACAGGATAATACTGGTGCCGCTGGAAACGGGACGCGCATTAGCGGCCAACCGACAGCTCACTTTCCAAATAACGGCCTCCGCTCCGGAAGTCAACGATAGCGAATATATAATTGAAGAGGCCCGGGGTCTTATGCGTCGTGTCAGAGGCGACGAGTTGGGCAACCCTGATTCGTTCGAGATCGAGCGGGCGGACGCGCTGGCCAAAAATTTCGAAGATATTACGGGGTATCTTCGTATGGGAGGCTTTGGTATAGGCATCATTACGCTTCTGGGCGCTTCTATTGCCCTGATGAATATCATGATGGTTTCGGTCACCGAACGTACCCGCGAGATTGGTATCCGGAAATCGCTCGGTGCCACCCCCAGGGTTATCCGTTTTCAATTTCTGATGGAGGCAATTGTAATCTGCATTCTGGGCGGATTAGCCGGTTTGCTTTTGGGGATCATGATTGGCAACATCATTTCTAACTCCATCAGCACTGATAGCGTTTTCATCGTCCCGTGGTTCTGGATGTTTATGGGAATCGTGGTGTGTGTGTTCGTAGGCGTTATTTCAGGAATTTATCCAGCGATAAAAGCCTCAAAACTAGACCCCATCGAAGCACTGCGTTACGAATAAACAAATAATTTTCCGGCACTTGCTTGGGAAATCTGGCTTTCTGCCTATTTTTGCCCTCCCAAAGCGCAAGCAATTGGCCCGGATGGCGGAATTGGTAGACGCGTTGGTCTCAAACACCAATGGGGTTACACCCGTGCCGGTTCGACTCCGGCTCCGGGTACAGGGACACATCCCCGCACGACACGTGCGGGGATTTTTTTGTGCCCTCTGCGCAACCTGAATCTTCATCAGGGCGATAATCGATTCTAATCATTATTACTTTATTTTTCATGTGGTTTATTTGGTGATTGACTAAATAAAAAAAATTAAATAGCTATGATTTTATAATTAATCAGAAAAATAATTGTAAGATTCGTATTAATACCCAATAAGATTTGGTTGATGCATAATTTTGTACTTTGTTTATGAATTCAAACTGGGTTTTCGTTCACGGAAAGTTTGAATTCTGAGAAAATACCAAGTAATCTATTGTTTTCATTTAACCAAACAGTCAAAAACCCTCATGAAAAAAGTAGAAGCAATTATTCGCAAAACCAAGTTTACCGACATGCAGGAATCTCTGCATGGGGCGGGAATCGACTTTATGACCTATTGGGAAGTCAGAGGGGTTGGAAAAGCCGTTGAGGAGAGATCCTACCGCGGGATTGTATACGACACAAGTACCATTGAGCGAATCATGGTGATTTTCTATTGCCAGGATCATATGGTGGAGCCTGCTATCAAAGCCATTATGGCATCGGCCAAAACGGGCGAAATCGGCGACGGTAAAATCTTCATTTCGGACGTAGAACGGGGCATAAAAATCCGTAACGCCGATGAGGGCGTGGACGCGCTGAATTAATTGTGAATTTTGACAGGGCAGCCCGCGCAGCGTGCGTGAATAGAAACGCAACAAAGTATCACGCAGGCTCTCTTCGAATTTACCAACCCATTCTGTCCACTTTCTCCCCATGACACCATATTTCTGGTTGGTGTCGTCCAATACTTACTCAATCACTCATTACCTCAATCACTCATTAAAATAATATGGAAGAGCTTTCTACTACCGTAGCTGACTTGTCAATGTCTCTGGACAATGTATGGGTTCTTATCGCTACCTGTTTGGTCATGTTCATGCAAGCAGGCTTTGCCCTGGTCGAAGTAGGGTTTACCCGCGCCAAAAACGCCGCTAACATTCTCATGAAGAATATGATGGATTTTTCCATCGGTTCATTGGTGTTCTGGATGATCGGCTATAGTATCATGTTCGGCGAGGATATTGGCGGATTCATCGGGCAGATCGACCTTTTCTACGGGCCTGATGAGGTCGACGGGTTGCCGCAGATCACTAAACTGATGTTCCAAACCGTTTTTGCTGCCACTGCCGCTACCATCGTGTCAGGAGCCATGGCCGAGCGGACGCGCTTTGGTGCCTACTTGATTTATAGCATTATTATTACCGTTGTCATTTATCCTATTTCCGGCCACTGGATTTGGGGCGGAGGCTGGCTCTCGGAGATGGGCTTTGTCGACTTCGCTGGTTCCACGGTTGTTCATTCAGTAGGTGGCTGGGCGGCTCTCATGGGCGCTGCTTTGCTGGGCCCTCGGCGTGGCAAATACGTCAATGGTCAGGCTCGCGCTATCCCTGGTCATAACCTGGTTTTGGGCGCCTTGGGCGTGTTCATCCTTTGGTTGGGCTGGTTTGGCTTCAACCCTGGTTCTCAATTGGCGGCGTCAGGGAAAGACAATGCCGTTGCCATTGCGCATATTTTTGCCACCACCAACCTGGCTGCTGCCGGGGGGGCAGTGGCCGCCATGATTATTTCCTGGATGCGATACAAGCGGCCATCGCTGAGCGTGACGCTCAATGGCGCTTTGGCTGGTTTAGTTGCTATCACGGCAGGCTGTGCCGCAGTTTCTCTGGCAAGCGCAGCTATTATAGGTCTGATTGCCGGCATAGTATTGGTGTTCTCGCTGGAGGTCATCGAGCGTACCCTTAAAATTGACGATCCGGTTGGTGCCATTTCTGTCCATGGCGTTTGTGGCGCATTAGGTACTTTGCTGGTGGGCGTGTTCGCCACAGACGGCGGACTGCTCAATGGCGGAGGGGCTGCCCTGCTTGGTGTTCAGGCCATTGGCGTATTCACCGTCATGGGATGGGTAGTAGGTACTTCATTCATCTTGTTCTACGTTATCAAAGCGACAGTTGGACTACGCGAATCACAGCGTGTAGAGGAGGAAGGGCTCGATATCTACGAGCACGGCGAAACTGTTTACAACATGGTGTAGCTGACGTCTCCCGCCAAGAGGCGGCTATTTCGTAACAGTATTAAAATGGAGCAAGGCCTTCCCTTATTTACGGGAAGGCCTTTTTTATATGGCAGAGTGTGCTGGCGATAATCAGCAAGCTCCCAAAGCGTCTTTATGACTTTATTGCTCCCAAGGAAACGCTTATTTGGCTAGACGTGTTGTTAAATCTTTAATTCTGATTAAACCAAAACTTAACCACGCATGATCAATCGTAAGGCAACTGCTGTATGGAAAGGAACCGGCAAAGATGGTTCCGGTAATGTGAGCACCCAAAGCACCGTACTGGATAACGCTCAGTATTCGTTTAAAACCCGCTTCGAAGAAGGCAAGGGTACTAATCCCGAAGAATTAATTGCGGCGGCCCACGCAGGCTGCTTTGCCATGAAGCTAAGTTTCGACCTGAATGAAGCTGGATTTACTGCCGACGAGCTGAGCGTAACAGCTACAGTATCTCTTGATCCCGGCAAAGGAGAAGTTGGCAAGAGTCATTTGGTACTTAAGGGTAAAGTACCAGGTATCGACGCGGAGCAATTCAAGACGATCGCAGAGGGATCTAAGAAGGAGTGCCCAATTTCCAAGCTGCTTAATGCTGAGATTTCGTTGGACGCCGAGTTAGTTTCCTAAGCAGATTTTTAATTTTCTTTTGTCAAAGCATCGTTTCCAGACGATGCTTTGTCGTTTCAGACTCCCCAATTTTAAATGTACCACCTGTATTTATTTTCAAATTTTTTTTTATGAAACAGGAAGTTTGGTTACGCGGACCTTTACCCGAAATCCCACTGCTTTTGCAGCCTGTTGCTCATGCGTTGCTTCAGGCCAGGGAAGAAGTGTTGGAGATGGCAACACGTATTGATGAGGGAAAATTATGGAACAGGCCCGCTGGCATGGCATCGGCAGGCTTTCATCTGCAGCACCTTACCGGCGTGCTGGACCGCTTGTTCACGTATGCGCAGGGTAAAGCGTTGTCTGAAATTCAACTACGAATGCTGAAGGCAGAAGGAAACGCCGATAATGAAATTTCGGTGAAATCCTTAGTTGAAAATTTCAGCCAACAAGTTGATCGCGCTCTGGAACAACTTCGTACTACCGATGAACTTACTTTAACCGAAATCCGGGGCGTTGGCAGGGCCAATATTCCTGCAACCGTCATTGGTTTGTATGTTCATGCCGCTGAACACAGTATGCGCCATGTTGGACAGTTGCTGGTAACTGTGGCAGTATTGAATAGCAATGGAAGAACTCAGTAAACAGAAAATGAAGGCATGTGCCTTCATTTTCTGTTTAAAAAAGAATGATTGACAGGGATGGTTTATTCATCCTGAAGCCCTGATTCAGACGTGGGCGAATTCAGGTGTAAGCATCGACACCGCTTTGGCCGCCAATAGCGACTCGCCCATAAGGAACTCATCCACGGCGCGGGCAGCCTCCCGCCCTTCGCTGATAGCCCAAACTACCAGCGATTGCCCCCGGCGGCAATCGCCTGCCGCAAACACCTTTTCGTTTATGGTCGATTGATACTTATTGGCTTTGATGTTGCCGCGCTCATCGTACTCTAAGCCCAGATCATTGAGCAAATGTTCTTGTTGGGGATGAATGAACCCAGCGGCAAGTAAGGCCAGGTCGCAGGGGATTTCCTCTTCGGTGCCGGGTACCTCCTGCATACTCAGGCGACCCGTCTCAGAATTCATCTGCCAGTCCAGTTTTACAATTTTCAATGCTTTCAGATTGCCATCCTCATCGCCAACAAAGGCCTTGGTATTGATCGACCACTGACGGGAATCGCCGGGTTTTTCCATTTCTTCGTGCGAGGTAGAGGTACGCAACATCATGGGCCAGTTAGGCCAGGGTGTCGTAGCGTCGCGATCCTGCGGCGGCATGGGAAGCAGCTCGATTTGCGTCACTGACTTTGCCCCGTGTCGGTTTGAAGTTCCCACGCAGTCGGACCCCGTATCGCCACCACCGATGACAACTACGTGTTTGTCGGTGGCCCAAAGTTCACCATTCTTGTAATCAAAACCTTGATGGTCTTTTTCTACGGCAATATCGGATACGCGCTTGTTTTGCTGGCTAAGGAATTCCATCGCGAAATGAACACCCTTTAAATGTCGTCCCTCGATTTTCAGATCACGCGGTACGGTAGAACCCGTAGCAAGCACCACGGCGTCGAAGTCGCGGAGTAGTTCGTCGGCTTTGATATTTTTACCAATTTCCACATTGGTGCGAAACTCAATGCCTTCCTGTTCCATGATAGCCAAACGGCGATCCACAATGCGCTTTTCCAGCTTGAAGTCAGGAATGCCATACCGTAGTAGTCCGCCAATGCGGTCAGCACGCTCAAACAGCGTGACGGTATGCCCTGCCTGATTCAACTGCGAGGCTGCCGCCATACCTGCCGGGCCGGAACCAACTACAGCCACGGTTTTGCCAGTGCGCTTTTTGGGTAGTCGGGGTTTCACCAAATCCATTTCATACGCCTTCTCCGCGATAGATTTCTCAATAAATTCAATGGCCACAGGTGGTTTATTGATTCCCAGGACGCAGGAAGCCTCGCAGGGGGCAGGGCAAATACGACCCGTAAATTCCGGGAAATTGTTAGTTGAAGCCAGAATGTCGTACGCCAATGCCCAGTTCTGGTCATAGACCGCGTCGTTGAAATCGGGAATAATGTTGCCGAG
Source organism: Persicitalea jodogahamensis (assembly GCF_014651615.1). Lineage (GTDB taxonomy): Bacteria > Bacteroidota > Bacteroidia > Cytophagales > Spirosomataceae > Persicitalea > Persicitalea jodogahamensis. Next base: position 236,420 of record NZ_BMXF01000003.1, read on the forward strand.
AGGGCAACCATTATGGCAAAATGGAATACCGCAGTCCATACAGCGTGCGGCCTGAGTCCGGGAGTCTTCCTCGCTATGTGCACTTTCAATTTCCTTATAGTCGTGAATCCGCTCCCCAACGGGTCGCTTTTTGGGTAGTTCACGATCAAACTCTAAAAATCCGGTTGGTTTTCCCACAGTCAATTTGGAATGAGTGAATGGGTGAGTCGGAGAATAAAGTATCGACTTAATTCTCCGACTCACTCATCCAAAATTATTTACTGAACATTAACAACTATGTCGCTATATACTACGCTCTTATCGGCGACTTGCTGGGCAAGAGTGATGTTGCGGCTGCTAAGGGCGTCTCTGAAGTCATTGGGCAGGACTTTGACGAACTGCTTCATAACCTCGTCCCAGTTTTGGGTGATTTGGAATGCGACATTACTGGTCGTGTATTGGAAATGCTTATCGATGGATTTCCGGAGGATGCCTTCATCTTCTTCGCTGAGCAAATCGACTGACACCATTTCGAGGTTGACCTTTTCTCTGAAATCGCTCTCCTTGTCCCAGACATAAGCCACACCACCCGACATTCCGGCCGCAAAGTTACGACCGGTTTCGCCGAGTATGATCGCCACGCCGCCCGTCATGTACTCGCAGCCGTGGTCACCAATGCCTTCCACAACTACCTTGGCGCCCGAATTACGGACACAGAAACGCTCTCCGGCAGTACCACGGATGTAAGCCTCACCGGAGGTGGCTCCATAAAAGGCTACGTTACCAATGATGATGTTCTCCTCGGGTTTGAACTTAGCGTCGCGGTCAGGGTAGACGATCAGTTCCGCGCCGCACAGACCCTTGCCAAAGTAGTCGTTGGCATCTCCTTCCAGCTCCATACGCAGGCCGGAGGTATTGAAGGCACCGAAACTCTGGCCCGCTGTTCCGCGGAACTTGAAGTGAATCGTTCCGGTCGGCAGACCCACACCTGCGTAGAGTTTGGAAATTTCGTTGGAAAGCATCGTTCCCAACGAGCGGTTAAGGTTAATAATCGGAAATTCAGAATAAACTTCCTCAGCCCGTTCCAGGGCAGGCTGAGCTGTTTCGATCAGTTTCCGGTCCAGCACGTGCTCGATACCGTGATCTTGCTCCTCCTGCTTGAATTGTGCTACATCCAGACCACCTTCCTCTTTATACAGAATGGCGTCAAATGTCAGATTTTTGTATTTCCAGTGCTTCAGATCGGGTCGTTTTTCCAGATACTGCACCTGGCCGATCATGTCGTTGACCGTACGGAAACCAAGCTGCGCCATAATTTCGCGCAATTCAGTGGCCATGAAGTGGAACATATTGACCACGTGTTCGGGCTTGCCTGTAAAAAGCGCCCGGAGTTCCTGCCGCTGTGTGGCTACCCCGACGGGGCAAGTATTGAGGTGGCACTTGCGCATCATGATGCAGCCTGCCGCTACCAGCGCGGCAGTAGCTACCCCCCATTCTTCTGCCCCGAGCAATGCAGCGATAGCCATATCGCGGCCCGTGCGGATTTGTCCATCAGCTTGAATGGTCACGCGGCCCCGCAGCTTATTTTTGACCAGCGTCTGGTGGGTTTCGGCCAGGCCAAGTTCCCAAGGGAGTCCGGCGTGGCGAATGGAACTGAGCGGGGATGCTCCTGTCCCTCCATCATAACCCGCGATCAGGATGTGGTCGGCGTGGGCTTTGGTAACCCCGGTCGCAATTGTGCCTACGCCCGCTTCCGATACCAGCTTAACACTGATACGAGCCTGACGATTGGCATTCTTTAAATCAAAAATCAATTGTGCCAGGTCCTCGATGGAGTAAATGTCGTGGTGCGGTGGCGGGGAGATCAAGCCTACGCCCGGCGTAGAATGCCGGGTTCGACCAATCCAGTCATCCACCTTGTGGCCGGGCAGCTGGCCGCCTTCGCCCGGTTTGGCTCCCTGCGCCATCTTTATCTGCAGTTCCTGGGCATTGGTAAGGTAGTAACTCGTCACCCCAAAGCGACCCGAAGCCACTTGTTTGATGGCCGAGTTCATGCTGTCGCCATTCGGAAATGTCTCGAAGCGGCGCTCGTCCTCGCCACCTTCACCCGAATTGGACTTACCGCCAATACGGTTCATGGCAATGGCCAACGTCGTGTGCGCTTCCCACGAAATAGAACCGAATGACATGGCGCCCGTCGCGAAACGCTTGAAAATGCTCTCTACCGGTTCTACTTCCTCAATTGGAATGGGATTCCCCTTTTTGAATTGCATCAAACCCCGCAACGTCATAGCCTTCTGGCTTTGGTCGTCAATGAGTTTTGAATACTTTTTGAATAAATTGTAATCGTCCATCTTGGTGCTTTGCTGCAACAAGTGAACGGTCTGAGGATTGAATAGATGCGATTCGCCGCGTTGCTTCCATTGGTAAAAACCGCCTACTTCCAGATGGGGGTTCAGGCCAGGTGTATCGGGGTAAGCGACTTTATGGCGCACCAGTACCTCGCGGGCGATCTCATCGATGCCCATTCCGCCGATGCGGGAGATGGTACCTGTAAAGTACTTGTCGATCACTTCTTTATTCAAACCCAGGCACTCGAAAATCTGCGCACCCTGGTAAGACTGCAGAGTGGAGATCCCCATCTTGGAAAATATCTTGAGCAACTCCTTATTGACCGCTTTGATGTAATTGGCGAACAGTACTTCGTTGGTAAAATCGCCATCGATACGCTTATTGCGGTTCATGAAGGCCAGCGATTCAAATGCCATATAAGGGCATATGCCAGCTGCGCCATATCCCAGCAAAGTGGCAAAGTGGTGGGTCTCCCAAATATCGCCGGCTTCGACCAGTATGCCCACCGCCCCTCTCAAACCTTTACGAATCAAGTGATGGTGTACGGCTGCCGTCACCAACAGGGAAGGAACTGGAGCGTGATCAGAGTCAATGGCGCGATCGGAGAGGATAATTATTTCGAAACCGTCTTCGATAGCGTCTTCGGCATATTGACAGATTCGTTCCAGAGCCCGTGCCATTCCTTTGCCTCCCTGATCGACGAAGAAATAGGTATTGATGGTTTTAGCCTGGAAATGGTTTTTATCCACAAATCGCAGCTTGTCGAATTCCGGCACGGTTAGTACGGGATGCGGCAATTCAATCTGGCGGCAGTGGTCCGGCGTTTCGGTCAGAATATTTTCGTTAGCCCCCACAAAACCGATAAGCGACATAATCGAGCGCTCCCGAATCGAATCGATAGGTGGGTTAGTGACCTGCGCGAAAAGCTGCTTGAAATAGTTGGACAGATGCTGGCTTTGCTCTGATAGTACTGCCAGTGGTACGTCAGTCCCCATGGAACCGATGGCTTCCTTCCCCAACTGAGCCATGGGAGCCAAAATCATCCGCAAGTCTTCGGACGAGAAGCCAAAAGCCATTTGTCGCTTGATGAGGGCGACGTCGTCATATTGGCGGTACATCCTGATGGGCTGATCGAGATCGTCCACGTGGAGTTTGTACTCGTCGAGCCATTCCTGGTAAGGTTGACGGGCGCAGATTTCGGCTTTTAACTCTTCATCGGGGATGATCCGGCCTTCCTCCATGTCCACAACGAACATACGTCCCGGCTGCAGGCGTCCTTTCATCACCACTTTGGACTGATCTACTTCCAGTACACCGGCTTCGGAAGCCATGATTACCGTATCATCGTCCAACACCCAGTACCGGGACGGACGCAAACCATTGCGGTCAAGCGTTGCCCCGACGATCTTACCATCAGTGAACGAGATGGAGGCCGGGCCATCCCAAGGTTCCATGATAGCGGCATGGTACTCATAAAACGCCTTGCGTACGGGATCCATTTGCTCATTGTCGGCCCAGGCCTCAGGAATAAGCATCATCATCACGTGTGGCAGCGAGCGGCCGGTAAGATACAGGAGCTCAATGGCATTATCGAGGTTGGCCGAGTCCGACTGCTTGATATCGCATATCGGCAGGATCATTTCCATTTCCTCCTTGGTGAAATACTCTGATTCCAGGGATTTCTCGCCGGCCCGAATCCAGTTCACATTTCCTTTTACCGTGTTGATTTCGCCATTGTGGGCAATATACCGGAATGGTTGCGCCAGCTTCCAGGAGGGGAATGTGTTGGTGGAAAAACGAGAATGCACCACCGCAAAGGCCGACACGACGGATTCATTGTCGAGGTCGGGGAAATAGTATTTCAGTTGATTGGTCGTAAGTTGACCTTTGTAAGAAATCGTACGGCTGGAAAGGGAGGAAAAGTAAAACTGATCCTTGGCCTTTTTTATAGAAGCAATCAATTTGTTCACTACCTGCCGCAGGATAAATAGCTTGCGCTCAAAGGCAAGGTCGTCTTCGATCAGGTCGGGGCGTTTGACAAACAGTTGCTCCACGTAGGGTTCAACAGAAAGTGAACCGTCACCAAGCGTATCATTTAGCGTGGGCACCACACGATAGCAGATCAGGGACATGCCCAGCTTTTTGATTCGCCGGTTAATAATATCCCGGCACTCCTCGCGCAACTCTTTATCCTGCGGGAAGAAAATCATCCCAACACCGTACTCGCCGCTGTCGGGTAGTTGATAGCCCATATCGAGACATTCCTCCACGAAAAATTCGTGTGGAATTTGGAGCAAAAGACCTGCCCCGTCGCCCGTGTTGGGATCGCAGCCGCAGGCACCCCGGTGGTCCATTCGTTCGAGCATATGGATTGCATCGGCCACGATCTGGTGTGATCGGCGCCCTTTCATGTGGGCACGAAAGCCTATTCCGCAAGCATCATGCTCGAATTCAGAACGATAAAGTCCAGGTTGTTCGATTATTTCTTCAGAAATTGGGGTCATCTATTGAGTAGAGGATAGGTATTGAAAAATTGCAAGCCCTTTGGTGGCAAAGCGAGCAATACAAAATAGTGTAGTGTCGCCGTTGAGTTAATTTTGCCGCAAACTCACGCAATATAACAATAAAAGATATTGGGCAGAAGCCCCTGAAAACAAAATATTATGGACGTAGTATAATTTTACTAATTAATCTGCACTATGTCCTAAAAGATATTGTAATTCGCAATAAAACGTGCGCTTTGTTGCAAATCCTTAGTATAGGCAACGACCTGAATTGCCAAAATGAAAGAAGTGAAGCCGAAATGTTTAAATCGTGTAGGTTTGCCCTTCTTCAGCAAAGTACGTCTCCGGGAATATGTTGCGTGCTTCTTCAAGAGACGGCCCAGCTTCGGTATAGCGAGAGGACAAGTGACCGATCAACAGCTTCCCGACCCCAGCTTCCTTGGCTAGCGTGGCTGCCTGACCCGCTGTGGAATGATGCGTTTTGGTAGCTCGGGGCAGCTCTTCTTTTCTGAAAGTTGCTTCGTGGTAGAGGCAATCAACTTTTTCCAGGTAAGGAACCAGTTCAGGCCTGAAAATGGTGTCGGAGCAGTAGGCGTAGGAACGGGGAGGAGCGGGCGGAGTCGTGAATTCTTCGCAGGCATACAGAAGCTTGCCCCCCCCATCCATCACGTCTTGTCCACCTTTGAGCATTCTCAAGGCTTCGTGACTCATTTCCGGCAGGATTTTTCTTTTAATCAAATTCCTCTCACCGATTTTCTCCCTAAACAAAAAGCCAGTGCACGGAATGCGGTGCCTCAGTGGTAAAGTACTAACGCTGAATAAGGACGAGTCGAAAATCAGGCCGGGATTCTCGGCGTCGATTTCCTGAAAATTCAGGTAATAAGATAGACGGGTGTCGGACTGGCGAAAGATTTCGGTCAGAATTTCACTTAGTCCTTTCGGGCCAAAGAGTAACAGATCCTCAGTGCGACTCCCCAGGCTCAGGCTGGTTAATAGCCCGAACAAACCAAAGTAGTGGTCGCCGTGAAGATGGGTGATAAATATTCCTTTCAGTCTACCCGGCCGTATCTTTTGTTCGAGTAGACGGTATTGTGTCCCTTCACCGCAGTCGATCAGGTAGTAGTCGCTGCCCATGTGCACTACCTGTGCCGAGGCATGGGAAGTAAGGGTGGGCGTGGCCGAACCCGCTCCAAGAATGGTTACTGCAAAGGTCAAGAAGACAATGAGTTTAGGTAAACAAACCGCTTAGGCGGGAGATTGTTTCAGGTCGTCAGGCGTTACTAATTTGGCAAGGCTTCCCGTTTTGCCCGAAATTTCGGCCCAGGATTGGCTTTCAAAAGTAATCACCGCGAGGCTACACTTACCCATTGAGCCAATATCGGTGCTCGTAAGGTACTCGGCAAAATAACTGATGTCGGGATTGTGGCCGCAGAGCAACAAAGTCTGCACTGAGTCCGGCGTTGCGTTGATTGTTGCCAAATAAGCCTGCGGACCACCACTATAAAGTTTATCCACTGTCTCGATGTCGTCTACTTCAAACTTCAACTGCTCGGCAATCACCTTGGCCGTTTGGTAGGTACGGGCTGCTGCGCTGGCCTTGATGCTCTCAATCCCAGGGGCCTGCGTTTTGAGATAATGTCCCATCCTGGCGGAATCCATAATGCCACGACTGGTAAGTTCACGGTCAAAGTCCTTGAACATTTGTGATTGATCTTCTGCTTTGGCGTGGCGGAGTAAAAGTAGTGTCTTTGGCATCTGGGGTCTAAGGATTTTTAATCAGTTGTTGCAAAAAAATAATGCCGGTTCACTAAATCTCTTCCAAAATTCGCTCTAAGGCAACAGCCTGTCCGATTTTCGCTTTGAGTTCGCTGATCGCTACGCGCTCCTGCTCCATGCTGTCGCGGTGACGGATCGTAACGGTGTCATCCTCCATCGTCTGGTAATCTACGGCAATGCAGTAAGGCGTCCCGATCAAATCCTGGCGCGTGTAGCGCTTACCGATGGCGGCGTTATCGTCATAAACCGTGCGGAACGTAGATTTTAACGAATCAGAAATGCCCTGTGCCTTCTCGGCCAGGCCATCTTTCTTCACCAAAGGCAACACGGCGGCTTTTATCGGGGCCAGAGCGGGATGTAGTTTTAGATAAATACGCTCTTTCACCTTATCGCCCTCACCCACCATCTCGCGGGTAAAGGCATTGCAGAACGTCGCCAGAAAAAGGCGATCCGCTCCGACGGATGTTTCCACGACGTATGGTATGTAATTCCCAAATGGCTTCCCGTTCTCGTCGAGGTCCGCATCGAAGTACTGCTGCTTCTTTCTGGATAGTTCCTGATGGTTGCGCAGGTCGAAATCCGTACGGGAATGGATTCCCTCAATCTCGCGGAAGCCAAAAGGAAACTCGTATTCGATATCCACAGCGGCATTGGCGTAGTGGGCCAGTTTGTCGTGATCGTGGTATTTGAGCTTATCGGCGGGCAAGCCGATGGCCTGGTGAAATTTCAGGCGGGTTTCCTTCCATTTATCGTACCATTCCATTTCGGTGCCGGGCCGTACAAAAAATTGCATCTCCATTTGCTCGAACTCACGCATTCTGAATATAAACTGCCGCGCTACGATCTCGTTCCGGAATGCTTTACCGATCTGGGCGATACCGAATGGTACTTTCATTCTTCCGCTTTTCTGGACATTCAGGAAATTTACGAAGATTCCCTGGGCCGTTTCGGGACGAAGGTAAATCACGCTGGAGTCTTCGGCCACAGAACCAATTTGTGTACTGAACATCAGGTTGAACTGCCGGACCTCGGTCCAGTTTGTAGTGCCGGACACGGGGCATTTGATGTCTTCGGCGATAATCAACTCGCGTACTCCATCTAAGTCTTCCGCCGATAGCAACCGACCCATCTCAGCCAGCAGGGCTTGTCCTTTATCGGCTTGTCCGGCGGCGGCGTATTCCTCAGCCTTGCCTTCCAGTAGTTGGTCGGCACGATAGCGTTTCTTGGAATCCTTATTGTCAATCATCGGGTCGTTGAAGCCGTCTACATGGCCCGACGCTTTCCAGGTCAGAGGGTGCATGAAAATAGCCGCGTCGATACCCACGATGTTTTCATGGAGCTGCGTCATGGCTTTCCACCAGGCTGCTTTGAGGTTGTTTTTCAATTCCACGCCGTTCTGGCCGTAGTCATAAACTGCCTGAAGGCCGTCATAGATTTCAGAGGAGGGGAATACGAAACCGTACTCCTTGGCGTGGCCGATGATGTCTTGCAGTGATGGGGTGCTATTTGAGTCTTGGCTCATTTATTCGGTAGAGAGTAGACGATTCTGGTTTGTTGGCGAACCGTGCAAAGTTAAGTACTTGATTAAGATAGATTGCTGATCCAATAGATCGGGAACGGGCGCAAAATTAGGCATTTTGGCGTTAGCGTTGAAGGCGGAAGTAATTTTCGTATTTTTGAAACAAAATATAGTTTAAGTCCTACAAGAACGACAGTAAGGGTCGATGACAGAAAGTTTGGGGCCGACCAGAGAAATGAAAAGTGATTAAGAGTCCGGGCAAGAAATCATCAATCCCTCTGAAGTAACTCCTTAGAGCTATGAGTAGGTAGCCGACTGTTGAGTCGTTTGGCTCTGGATGGAATGGAGATTAAGATGAAATGCGCAACTTCGATGCGCTCTTAGGTTCAGCTCGAGTATAGCACGGGTGTTGCTGCAATCGGTGCCTGCCGGTTTAGAAACCAGCCCAGCCTACGGCAATTACAACGTTAATCTTTAACTTTCAAATCAAGTAAATGCTCCGAAGACTTCTCCGCCGCATCCAGGACTTTTTCGGGATTTCACCCGCCGAGTCGCGCGGAGCATTGGTGCTTATCCTACTAAGTTTTGGCCTGGTGTGGGCACCGACAGTATACAAGTGGTGGGTACTTCCGCTTTTTCAGGATGATACGATCCCCTTTACTATCGAGTATCTGGATAGTACTGCCGCCCTGATTCCTGGTCAGAGTTCACAATTTGGACAGGAGAGAGACTTTGCGCGCAGTACTTTTGGCGGTAATGATGAAACCCCGGCTCGTCCAACCCGCCTTTTTATTTTCGACCCTAATACGGCTTCTCCCGACCAGCTTCAGGAGTTAGGCATTCCTCGATTTCTTGCGCTACGCATAGAAAAGTACCGTCAAAAAGGCGGCAGGTTCCGGCGAAAGGAAGATTTACAGAAAATTTACGATTTTCCGCCCGCGCTTTTCGCAAAGCTGGAACCGTATATCGAACTGACGAGTAGTACACAGCAACCTGGCCTTCCCAATGCTGGATTTGAAGAAAATCCGACACGTGAAACTACCTTTGTTCCTCCCAACGCTGCCAGACCATTTGCCCGGCCGACGCCAGTAGCTTTCGACATTAACACTGCAGATACAACTCAATTGGCAACCCTCAGAGGCATCGGCAGCAAGTTATCGGCGCGTATCGTCAAGTTTCGCGACGCTCTCGGAGGCTTCCATTCGACAGAGCAGTACTCCGAAGTTTTTGGCCTGGACTCGCTGGCGCTTGCCGAGTTGAGACGGTATGGCCGGGTGCAGACCCCACCTCAAAAAATAAACATCAATACAGCCACGATCGAGGAGCTTTCCCGACACCCTTACTTTCGCAACCGAAAACTCAATGAAGTTATAGTCCGCTATCGTGAGCAGCACGGACCGTACGCCTCGTTCGAGGCTATGAAGTCCGTGCGAATTCTGGACGATGCGACACTGAAAAAGTGGATGCCCTACCTGGCATTTTAGGGAGGAAAGAGGCCAGCGTCACCTTTCCTTTTTCTCTTTCTAGAAGTTGGGCTTCAGCAAGTACTTGGAGTAAAATTCTTCGATTACGCGAACTGCCTCCTCCGGAGTTTCAACAACACTGAATAGCTTCAAATCGCCGGGACTAATGTTGTTTTGGGCTTCGAGCATGGTGCCTTCGATCCAGTCGATCAAGCCTGTCCAGTATTCCCGGCCTACCATGATAATGGGGAAACGGCCAATCTTTTTGGTCTGTATCAACGTGAGGGCTTCAAAAAGCTCATCGAGTGTGCCGAAGCCTCCGGGCAGTACGATGAATCCCTGCGAGTATTTTACGAACATGACTTTCCTGACAAAGAAAAAATCATAGTCCATATTTTTGTCGGGGTCAATAAATGGATTGCTGTGCTGCTCGAAGGGCAGTTGAATGTTCAGACCGACCGATTTCCCATTCTGCTCGTATGCACCTTTGTTGGCCGCTTCCATTATACCAGGCCCGCCTCCCGTGATCACACCATACCCCTTCTGCACCAGTTTGGCCGCTATCTCTTCGGCAATGCCGTAGTAAGGGTTGTCGGGGGTAGTACGGGCGGAGCCGAATATAGATACGCAGGGGCCGATTTTGGCGAGTTTGTCAAAACCTTCCACAAACTCCGCCATAACCTTGAAAATGACCCAGGAGTCGGCGCTTTTGATTTCGTTCCAGTCACGATCCTGAAAGGCTTCTTTGATCCGTGCCTCGTCTTCCGGCACGGCAGGATTCATGAGTGAAATATCAGTCTGTTCTGTGGTGATTGGATTTTCTTTAAGTGCTTCTTTCATTAATTCAATGTTGATTGAGCGGGTCACCGCCCGGTGAAATAGGGAATGAGTGAATGACAAGAACTAAATAGCCAGGGCTGTAACAACATTTCACCTCAGCTCACTCCCTTCTTAAAATTGTAAAGTCAGTATCTTTATCTTTGTGAAATTTCCGATCCAAAATTACTAACAATTTTTCCTCGGCTATTCTTATCGGGTGGAGATACTTAACAGAAATATGATGAAAAAAATTGCCATCGGCGCAGACCATGCCGGATTTTCATACAAACAGCCCATCAAGGAATGGCTGGAAGCCAATGGGTATGAGCCAGTAGACTATGGTACCGATAGCTTCGAATCGGTAGACTACCCAGACTTTGCACACCCGGTAGCCAGCGCGGTGGAAAATGGAGAATTCGAGCGGGGTATCTTGCTGTGTGGCAGCGGACAAGGGGTATGTATGACTGCCAATAAGCACGCCGGGATACGGGCGGCGCTGGTTTGGGAGAAGGAAATTGCGGAACTTTCCCGTCAGCACAACGATGCCAATATTATTTGCCTTCCCGTGCGCTTCATCGAGTTGGAAGAAGCCCTTATCAGCGTGCAAAAATTTCTTAGTACCGACTTTGAAAGTGGGCGACACCAGCGGCGTGTAGGCAAAATGGCCTGTTGAATTTTGACGGTCGCCAGCCTTCGCAGCGTCAGCCCGTCCAGAATAGCCGGTACATGAGCATGCCCATGTACCGGCTATTTTTTTATCCAGTTTTCTCATAAATCCCCTGCCAGGGACTGAGCTTGTAGCGCTTTTGCAGAGCCGGAACGCGCTCGAACAACTTCGGCATCACGCCTTGCTTGTCGATGACATAATCGGGCGGATCCTGTCGAAAATTGTCGTAGACATGAATGACGCTGTCGAAGTTGTCCAGGTTTTCTAGGTCATAGCGAGACAAATCCCAGTTGAGATAGGGCGTTGCGGTGTAGTTGTTCATATACTCCCCTTCGTCATCGCCAATGACCAGTATCTTTTTCTGACGGATAGGCTCAGGTAACAAAGCGGGTTTTGCCCGGAGGTTATCCAGCCGGCCTACCGCCAGGCCAGGCACCAGATTCATGAGCCCTTGATACTGGATAAAAGAGATTCCTCCAATAACACCCAGAAATAATAATTCCGCCACCCAAATGCGGCGGAAACTCTGGAAGTAGTAGGCTGCGAAATAGGCCAGGGCGGGCAAAAACACAACAAACTGCATAGGTGCCAGGTACTCCATCAAGGGAACCATGAGCGCTGCTGTAATTACCCACATTGCCATCATTTGCTGAATCCGAGACTGGTAGTTGACCAAACGGGTACTGGTAAGCATTTTCATGAAACCGAGGGTGCCGATTACCAGAGGAATAACCAATGTGAAAATGAGCGTGGAGAAGTCGTTGAGTGCATATTGCTTGACGGCAAAAACCGATGTCAGCAGATTGCGGTTGAGGTTGGCGACGCTGTCGTTGAGATAGAAATACAGCGTAACCATCGCGAGTGGGAAAACAGCACCAAAAAAACCAAGCAGGTGCTGCCGGAGAGTGGCGCCTGAATAAAAGAGCAATGACACAAAAGCCCAGCCCATAAAAAGAGCAGCAGGCAGGTAAAACAGGGAGGCAAGCCCAATATACACCCCCAGCTCAAAAATTTCGTTGGTGATTTCCCGCCGTTCCAGCATTTTGATGGCCACGCCCAGTGCCAACAAGAGGAAGGTGGTGGCCATCAGCATTGGCGAAAGGGTAGTAAGGTCGAAAGATATGTTGAGCAACAGCGCATAAATAGCACCAGGTATGTGACTGCGCTCGGGAAGCACATCTCTGGCGCGAAGGATGTAATTGAAATACAGAATTTGAAAAACGGAAACGGCTCCCGCCGTTACCTGAAAAGCAAGCTGAGACCGTCCGAAAAGGCGGTCGATGGCCCAATAGACCATGCCGGAGAGCGGGCTGACATTATCCCAAACGTCCCGGTACAACATGAAACCCCGGTTCATTTGCTCACCCACCAGCATCCAGCTCAATTCGGGTATCAGAAGCGGTACTTCGCTCCACAGAAAGGGTAGGCGTAGCAGAATGAAAAACAGCACAAGGCTGAGATTCAGGTAAGACGCATTGACTCTAAAAAAACTCAGCAAGGGGGCGAAAGGGTAAAAAAGAGGAAATGATTTTTCACAAAACTACATCCCTCCTTTGTACTATAATAAATTAGGGAGAATTTTTACAAAATAAGGACAAAGTGGTTTGGCTTTCGAAAAAGCAGCTTCGAGCAGACGGTCAAGAAAGCCTCTGCCACATTTGAACGCACATTCGCGCATTGTGGTAGGGCGCTTTCCAGAAATGGATTTTATCGCCGTCGACGGCCGTCCCGTTCTCAAGTACCGTCGTGTGCCACTCGCCACGTTTCGTATCCATGAATTTTTGCTGAATGTATTCCCAGCTTCTATCGGCTGTTTTCAGGTACTTTTCATTTCCACTCATCTGGTAGGCATTATAGAACCCCACCACCTGCTCAGCCAGTACCCACCAGCTTCGATTGGTCTGCAGGTGGTGGGTTTCGGGAAAGTACTCGTAATTAAGTGCTCCGTCGCTACCCAAACCCGCCGTGGCGGCCTCTGCCATTTTGAGGCATCTGTCCCGGACGGTTTCAGTCACCGTGTGGTCACCGAGTAGTTCGGCGGTTTCGTACAAAAGCCACGATGCCTCAATGTCGTGGCCGTAGGATATGGTCTTGTCTTTGGGTATCCACTTTTTAGTAAAAAAAAGCTTCATCCGATCAGTGTCGTCCACGATGCGATCCATAATGACCAACAGCATAGCGGTGGTCTGCTTTTTGAGCTTGGCATCGGGCCATACCGTGAAGAGATTGGTATAGGCTTCAATCAAATGCAGGTGCGTATTCATGCTCTTTGAGTACGGAGACTGGCTAAGTAAGTAGTTGTCGATCGGTTCCCCTTTCCGGCCGATTGCTTCCAGATAACCGCCCTCTTCCCCGTCGAAGGCACTCTTTTCTATATAATCAAAGAGTCCTTTGGCAAGTGTGAGAGCTTTCTCCACCTTAAAAGCCCGGTAGTACTCACTCAGTCCATACATCGCAAAAGCCTGACCGTACATTTGCTTGGTTGTTTCCAAAGGCTTCCCTTTGGCAGTGACTGACCAGTAGACACCCCCGAATTCTGGATCAAAAAAATGACGAATCAAATATTGAAAAGCCCGATCAGCCATTGCCTTGTAATCGGGGTTTGGAAACAGCCGATGCGCCATTGAAAAGGTCCAGAGAATTCGGCTATTGACAACGACTGAGCGCGGTGCTTCCTGCTGGGGGACGTTGTTGAACGACACACTACCGTAAAAGCCACCCCGCTGCATGTCAGGAGCGTATTTTTCCCAATAACTCAGAATTCGGAAAAGTTCGGTTTTGAAGGCGTCAGCGTTCAACTGCATTGGTACCATAGTGGCCTGGGCGTTTGGAATAAAAGGGGGTCGGCCAGGTAAAATACTTGCTGGCCGTGGCCCTAATGATGAAAGACGGGATTTTTGCCTTACATTTCTGAAATAAAATTTCATGATCTTCCCTTTTAAAAAATCAGTTAACACTCATCCATTCTACCCTTTTTATGAAAACTAAATTTTCCCTGATCCTGGCCGGGCTGGCCGTTTTTTTTGTCGCTACCCTATCGTTTGGCCAAACCAAAGAATTTCCGGTCGTAAAAAATGGTGGAGGGGTGTTTCCCGTTCCGGAAGCCACGCCCGTGGCTGACAAAAAAATGGCCTACAAAATTGTGGGTGATTTAACGGTGGGCTCTGAAAAGCCGGAAGAACTGAATCCCGGCCTTGAGCGCGTGGCCCGATTGTTCAATGCCTACGCCGAAGCGGGCATTAAGCCTGAAAATATTGCTATGGTAGTAGTGGTCCACTTCAAGGGAACGCCCCTTATCATGAACGATGCAGCTTATGAAAAAGCATTTGGGGTGGCCAATCCTAACACCGCACTTATTGATGAATTGGCTGGGAAAGGAGTGAAGTTTTTCGTCTGCGGGCAGTCGTTACGGATGCGCGGCTACACGGATACACCCCGGAACCCGAACATCAAAGTGACCGAGGCGGCCCTTATCGCGACCACTACCTACCAGATGAAGGGCTACGCTATGCTGGGATTGGGCAATTGAAAAAAAATATTTCAATGAATGAATACTGATTATCAGTTGGCTAACATTTATCTGAAAAATAAATATAAACCGATGCTTGCGTAATACATATCGGCCGCCTACTTTTGCCCCACGTTTAACCTGAATCATCAGCGAAACGGAAGTGGTTCGGTAGTTCAGTTGGTTAGAATACCTGCCTGTCACGCAGGGGGTCGCGGGTTCGAGTCCCGTCCGGACCGCAAAAAAGCATCTCAAATGAGATGCTTTTTTCGTTTTATGCCCATATCATTTTGCCTCCTTATCGGTCACGGTTAGTCTTCCTCCGATGAGCTGAGGATTTTCGACAGGTAAGGCTTTACCTTTTGGCTGGCGTACCAGCCCAACATCTCAACGAGATAGCTGTGGGGCGGTTCACCGGCTTCATCGATGTCGAGTTTTACCGCCACGCAATAGGTCTTTTTCTTATACTCGACTTTAATGCAGTTCTCATCGTCCCTTGGCGGCATGATCTCGAATAGATAAGCAGGGTAAGTACCTTTCAGTATAAAAGCAGACGTGCTCTTGACATTGGGAACGGTGGCAACCATCCAGCGTGGTAGTTTGTTACTAGGGCTTTTAAGAACAGAGGTGGTGATGTCCATAGAGTAATTTTTGTCAGAAGGATTTAAACGGTCATAAATATACGTATAAAATGTATTTTACAGTGCCCGGGCCCGAACTCTGCTGTTTTATACAGGATAGAAAGCCAGACTAAGTTCGTTTATAATATTTTCTATAAAACAAATGTTTGAATTATTGAGTGTGATATGTCAACTCTTCAAGAACTGATTGATTCCCTTGAAACGCTGGCGCCTCCTGCATATCAGGAAACCTATGACAACTCGGGTCTGATCGTAGGCGACCCGAATACCGAAATATCAGGTGTGCTGCTTTCTCTTGATTGCACAGAGGAAATAGTGGAAGAGGCAACCCGCCGGGGTTGCAATGTGGTTGTAGCCCATCATCCTATAGTTTTTAAGGGTCTAAAAAGACTCAATGGGAAGAACTACGTGGAGCGCACTGTAATTAAGGCGATTCGGAATCAGGTAGCTATTTATGCGATTCACACGAATCTGGATCACGTGACTGCTGGTGTCAACAGCGAGATCGCTTCCCGGCTTGGGTTGAAAAATGTTAAAATTCTGGCCCCCAAACGGCAGCTGCTCCGGAAACTGACCTTTTTTGTGCCCCTCAGCAATGCCGACCAGGTGCTCGATAAGCTTTATGAAGCGGGGGCCGGCACTATTGGCAATTACAGTGAGTGCAGCTTTCGGGTGAACGGCGAGGGTACATTCCGTCCGCTCGATGGTGCAACGCCATTCTCTGGGAAAGTCGGTAGGCTGGAGCGTGCCAGCGAGCAACGAGTGGAACTCATGTTTCCATCTCATGTGGAGGGGAAGGTGATGCAGGCTCTCCGCCGGAGCCATCCCTATGAAGAAGTGGCCTACTACCTGCACACTCTCGAAAACGAAAATCAGGAAGTGGGCGCAGGGGCAATCGGTGAACTTTCCGAGCCTCTGCCTGTGGCTGACTTCCTGGCTCATTTGAAAAAAAGAATGAATGTGTCGGTGATCAAACACACTGCTTCCGCCAAGCCAATCATCGAGCGCGTTGCGGTATGCGGCGGGGCGGGGAGCTTCTTGCTTCCGAACGCGCTGGCGGCCGGCGCGGACGCATTCGTGACAGCTGATTTTAAATACCACGAATTTTTTGACGCCGAAAACCGAATCGTGATCTGCGACATAGGCCATTATGAGAGCGAAGTATTTACCAAACAGCTGCTATACGACTATTTGTCAAAAATATTTGGTAATTTCGCGCTTCATTTATCTGAAACAAACACCAACCCGGTAGCATATTACTATTAATGTCGGAGTTAGTGAAGGCCGGATCCTTTTTATAAAAAGTACCAGCATTCCCTAATTCAAAATTGAACCCATGGAAAACACGATTGCCCAAAAGCTGGATGCCCTTCTGAAATTGCAGGAGATTGATTCTCAGTTAGATAATATTTTGAAAATCCGGGGGGATCTGCCCGAAGAGGTCAGCGACCTGGAAGACGAAATCGTTGGTTTTGAAACCCGCACCGCCAAATTTAAAAGTGAAATCGACAACCTTAACGAGACGATCGATTCACTGAAAAACGGGCAAAAAGATTCTGAGAAGCTGATTATCAAGTACAAAGATCAGCAGATGAACGTGCGTAATAACCGCGAGTTCGATGCCATCACCAAAGAGATTGAGTTGCAGGAACTGGAAATGCAACTGGCCGACAAGCGCATCAGCGAAGCCAAAGCAAGAACCCGCCTTGTAGAAGACGATCTTGCCAACACTCAGGGTATACTTGACGGACGCAAGGAAGATCTCAAGACCAAGAAATCGGAACTCGATGTGATCACAGGGGAGAGCCAGGAGGAAGAAAAGGCCCTGCTGAATGAGCGCGAAAAACAAGCCGAAAAAATCGAGGTGCGATTGCTGAAATCATACCAGAAAATCAGAAACAACTCCCTGAACGGCCTTGCAGTCGTTACGGTGCAGCGTGGAGCTTGTGGTGGCTGCTTCAATGTGGTGCCACCACAGCGGCAGGCCGATATCCGTGAACACAAGAAAATCATCGTTTGCGAACATTGCGGCCGGATTTTTGGCGGCGTGGAGATGCCCGAACCAGCGGCAGAAAAAAGCAAACGCTAATTGGGTTTAGAAATCGTTGGGTTAAAAAATAAAAGTGGCTGCCATCGGTAGCCACTTTTATTTTTTTGCCCCGCATCCTACGACTAATTCGGTTTGCAGCGTTGTCATCCGGGATAACTACGGCCACGTAGGTTGACCTGACTAAAGGATTCTAGAGTATGCATTTTATTGAAAAAGTAAGTCGGTTATTACTACCTGGCTTGATGTTGACAATCTCCATGCTTGCCAAAGCGGATGAAACGGCTGCTCGCCTGGATTTCAGCCCCAGGGTACAGCTGGCATATTTCGAGGTGCAAAAACTGCGGATTAACAAAGCCCGCGCTTTGCTTGAACAGGAGCGGCGGGAAAATCCGGATAACGGCGCTTTGATCTATGTGGAGAACTACGCCGATATGTATTACCTGCTGATTTCGGAAAATCGGGCGGCGTACAACACATTGTCGAAGAAGGAAGACGAGCGATTGGATGCGCTGGCGTCATTACCCGACAACTCTCCATACCAGAGATTGTTGCGGGCTGAGGTGAGGTTACAGTGGGCTTTCGCCAAATTGAAATTCGGAAACGAAATAAGCGGATGCTGGGACATCATCAAAGCTTACAGGTTGCTGGAAGAAAACCGGAAGAAGTTTCCTGCTTTCGTGCCAACCCTTAAATCGCTCGGACTACTGCATGTACTTATCGGTTCCGTCCCAGAGCAGTACACCTGGGTGACTCGGACACTAGGTCTGTCGGGCGATATTCAAGGTGGTTTGAAGGAATTGAGAAAAGTGGAGAATACTGAAACCCTTTTCCGACAGGAGGCCCAATTGATCGACCTTCTGCTACATGCTTACACCCTGCAACTTAATGAAGCCCAGTTTCGCGAACTGAGAAGCATGCCCGCCCAGCAACCAGACAATTTACTCCTGCATTTTTTCACCACGTCTGTTTTGATGAAAGAGGGTAGGAGTGAGCAGGCCCTGGCCGTTCTCAATAAAGCCCCTCGTACATCGGCCCATATCCCTTTTCCGTTCCTGGATTATCTTCGGGCAGAAATCCTTCTCCAAAAAGGTCAGTACGATGCAGCCTACGGATTTTACGACACATTTCAGCGCAACTTCAAAGGATTTAATTTTTTAAAAGACAGCTATTTCAAACAGTTTCTCTGCCGTTGGCTTACGGGCCGAGACGCTGAGGCCCGCCAACTCATCGCGAGGGTTCCGAATGTAGGCAAAACGATTACCGAGTCGGATGGGTACGCCGAAAAATTTGCCGGACATTACCGTGACGGCCAGGTCGATGATGAGCAAAAGGTACTTTTTGAAGCCCGCTATGCCAGTGACGGAGGATATCTTCGTGAGGCATTGGCCAAACTCAATGGATATTCGCAGGATTCTTTTTCAAAAGCTGCCAATCAGGCAGAGTTCAATTATCGCCGTGGCCGTATCTTGCAGAAAATGGGCCAGTCTAATGAAGCCATGCCTTACTTTGATCGTGCTATTCAACTGACCCAAAGCAGCGGCCTGTACTTTGGACCTTCGTCTGCCTTACAGATGGGTTATATTTATAAGGACATGAGTAATAAGCCAAAGGCAGTTTCTTATTTTAAGAAGGCCATGTCATATAAGAAGCACGAGTACAAAAACAGCATCGATAACAAGGCAAGGGCCGCGCTATCTGAGTTAGGCGCTTAGGGCCAGGAACGGTTAGGAAAAGGTAGTTTCATACGCAAAAAGAGGCTTTTGCTGATTTTAGAAGCAGTAGCGGCTCTCAACTGAAAATATAGCTGCGGCCAACCATTTCCTATTGCCAAATACGATATTTGCAAGCAACTCCGGATGGAACAGAACCCCTACAACCCCCGTAAAATTCTAAGTTGGGCTGAGGAAGACCGCCCCCGCGAAAAATTGATGCAGCGGGGCAAGGCTGCTCTGACTGACGCCGAACTGCTGGCTATCCTCATTGGGATGGGAACGGTGGATTACTCGGCAGTCGATGTCGGCAAGATGGTACTTGACGCCGCCAAAGGAAATCTCAACGAGCTGGCTAAGCTCAGTCTGAAAGACCTGATGAAGGTGAAAGGCATCGGCGAAGCTAAGGCGATTACCATCATGGCGGCTCTGGAACTTGGCCGACGTCGGAAGGAGTCGGAGGTACTCCGCCAGCGAAGAATAACGAGTGCAAAGGATGCCTACGACGAAATAAGGCCCTACTTGCTCGATAAACCCCATGAGGAGTTCTGGATTTTGCTGCTGAATCGTGCGAATGAAGTACTTCGTCCAGTGCAAATAAGCTCAGGTGGCGTGGCAGGTACTGTCGCCGATCCCAAGCTCATTTTCAAGCATGCCTTGGAACAATTGGCCAGTTCCATCATACTTTTTCACAACCATCCTTCTGGCAACCTCACGCCAAGCCAGGCCGACAAAGACTTGACTCGCAAACTGAAAGAGGCAGGTCGAATGCTCGACCTGCCCGTTCTCGATCACCTCATTTTTACGGATGGAGGATATTACAGTTTTGCGGACGAGGGCATTCTCTAGCCCGTTACTGAATGATATTGAAACGGAAACCAGCGTCAAAATAGAAATTCGGCACTCACAATTGGATAAGGCAATATATTTCTTCTAAGCCTCTTCCACAATGAGCTTGATGCCTTCTGACTCCCGGATAATGACTTTGCTGCCCGCTTCAATGGGAAGCTTACCGGCAGAGACAGCACTCCATTCAGCTCCCCGATAATAAATTTTGCCTTCTCCCACGGCCGGAATGTCCCTGACTACCATGGCTGTTTCGCCCGCAAACTCATTGTACTCCGTGTGGTTGCCTCTATGTTTCAGGAGGTTTTTGGCATGCTTTCTAAGCAGAATCAGGGCCAGTACCGAAATAAGCGAGAAGGCGAAGAGTTGTGTATTCAGGTCGGGCAAGAGGCCAACGCTGGCCAGCAGGGCCGTGATCAGTGCTCCGGCAGCAAAAAAAACGAACACCAGCACCACGCTGACCAATTCCAGCACGAGCATCAGAAGCCCGATAATGAGCCATATTTGGGGCAGTGACAAATCCATGATTCAGGGAGTTAGAGTGGATAACGGGTGAGTGGGCAACAACAGGCCCGCAAGAGTCTGTCCGTGGAAACCATGCGTCATCTACTGTCGATTACTTAGATTTAGGCATTTCGCTCTTAACGACCGTCATCGAAGCCGCGATTAGCGAACCAAGGTCGGCAAAGTTGGCAGGAAGAATCAGCGTGTTGTTAGTCTTGGCCAATTTGCCAAACTGATCCACAAGGTTGTCAGCTACGCGCAGCTGCACGGCTTCCATACCGCCGTCATTCTGGATAGAGGCGGCTACCAGCCGGATACTTTCGGCGGTAGCCTGAGCTACCGAAAGGATGGCCGAGGCCTCACCCTGTGCCTCGTTGATTTGTCGTTCGCGGATGCCTTCCGATTCCAGCACCACTTTCTGCTTTTGGCCTTCGGCCACATTGATCGCGGCCTGCTTTTCTCCGTCGGATTGCAAAATTACAGCCCGGCGCTCCCGCTCAGCCTGCATCTGTTTCTCCATGGCCATAAGCACGCTTTGGGGCGGCGTGATATTCTTGATTTCATAACGAAGTACCTTCACACCCCAGCCTGTGGCGGCTTCGTCGATGGCGTCCACTACGGCGCGGTTGATGGTCATACGTTCTTCAAAAGTTTTATCCAAAGCCAACTTGCCAATCTCACTCCGCATGGTAGTTTGGGCCAATTGCGTTACGGCGAAGGTGTAGTTAGAGATACCGTAAGCAGCTTTCTTGGCGTCTATAACCTGAATGAAAATCACTCCATCCATCCGTACCTGCACGTTGTCGTTGGTGATGCAGATCTGTTCAGGAATATCGATAGCGGATTCTTTGAGCGTGTACTTGTAGGCTACGCGGTCGAAAAAGGGAATAATAAAGTTGATACCAGGCTGTAGCACGGCGTAAAATTTGCCGAGCCGCTCGACGACATAGGCAGTCTGCTGGGGTACGACTTTCACAGCCATCAGGATGGCCAACACAACCAATACAAGGAGAACAATTAGAGCGATCATAGCTGAATTGAGGTTAAGAGGTTCGCTACGAAAGTAGAAAGGTTTCCGCCCCGCCGCAATACTTGTCGGACAAACGATCTGCCGGTGAGGGCTATCGGCAGCGGGACGGTATGGATGGCAGCAAAAGTAGTGGTAAGCCTGATATGACTATGCTATGGTACTTTGGCTAGCCGCGCAGGATTTCTCTTGAAATCACCAGTTTCTGAATTTCGCTTGTGCCTTCTCCAATGGTGCACAGCTTGCTATCGCGGTAGAACTTCTCGACGGGGTAGTCTTTCGTAAAACCATAGCCGCCGAATACCTGCACTGCTTCGTTGGACACGCGCACGGCGGTTTCGGAGGCATGGTACTTGGCTACGGAGCTTTGCAGACTCACTTTTTCACCGCGATCCTTGGTGTCGGCGGCGTCAAAGGTGAGCATTTTGGAGGCTTGAATGTCGGTGTACATATCAGCTAGCTTGAAGGCGATGCCCTGAAATCTTGAAATTGACTGGCCAAATTGCTTGCGTTCTTTGGCGTAGTCGCGGGCAGCCTCATAGGCACCCACCGCTGTGCCGACACTCAGGGCGGCAATGGAGATGCGTCCGCCATCCAGGATTTTGAGTGACTGGATAAAACCCTCACCCACTTCGCCCAGGCGCTGGGTGTCGGGAATGACGCAGTCCTGAAAAATCAGTTCGGCGGTTTCGGAGGCGCGCATTCCCAGTTTGTCTTCCTTTCGGCCTGAGGTAAAGCCCGGGGTACCTTGTTCAATAACAAAAGCCGTGGCTCCGTGCTTGTCGCCTGGCTCGCCCGTCCGGGCGATCACGACGGTGACGTTACCGCTTTTTCCGTGGGTGATAAAGTTTTTAGAACCATTCAGTGTCCAGTGGTCGCCATCCCTCACGGCCACGGTTTGCATGTTCCCCGCATCAGAACCCGTGTTGGGTTCAGTCAATCCCCAGGCACCTATCCACTGGCCCGAAGCCAGTTTCGGCAAGTACCTTTGCTTTTGGTCTTCATTGCCGAACATCAGGATGTGGTTGGTGCAAAGAGAATTGTGGGCAGCCAGGGAAAGGCCGATGGACGGGTCGACCTTGGACACTTCAATGAGCGCGGCCACGTATTCGCGGTAGCCCAGTCCGGAACCTCCGTACTCAACAGGGACTAAAATCCCCATGAGCCCAAGCTCACCCATTTGGTGCATGATTTCGGTGGGAAAGAATTGCGCTTCGTCCCATTCGCGAATATTGGGGCGAATGTACCTCTCGGCAAAGTCACGAACGGTTTCTTCAATTAAAGCTTGATTTTCGGCAGTTTCAGTAGTCATTTCAGTAAATTATTCAAAGATGATGAAGTGTGAATTTTTGGGCAAATTACAGTATTTAAACGATAGCCAGAGAGTAAAGTTATGACCGGAGGCTCACTATGGGCTGAAAGCCAGCGATTGATCGCTCCCCCAACTCTTTTTTTCTTGGAAAAAGAACTAATTTTGAGCTGCCACAGCGATTAATCTCCGCAAAGTACAAATCGTGACGTAGTTCTGAATTACGTCTCAAGTTGAACGGCTCAGCGGACGGGGCGGTCTGGCAGTCAAAGCAAGTACGATCAATTACCTTACACTAATCATTCCAATCAAATGAAAATTGCAGTCGTAGGGACCGGCTATGTCGGTCTGGTAACAGGAACCTGCTTTGCCGAAACGGGCAACCAGGTCATTTGCGTCGATATCGATGAGAATAAAATCGGACGCCTGAATAAAGGCGAAATTCCGATCTACGAGCCGGGGCTGGACGTTCTTTTCGATCGCAACGTAGCGGAGGGGCGTTTGAAATTTACGACCAATCTGGCCGAAGGGATTAAGGAAGCTCAGATCATATTTCTGGCCTTGCCTACCCCACCCGGTGAAGACGGTTCCGCCGACTTGAAGTACATTCTTAAAGTTGCGGATGACCTTGGTCCCTTGTTGGAGCGCTATGCCGTAATCGTGGATAAAAGCACTGTTCCTGTTGGAACGGCGGAGAAGGTTCGCGCAGCAATCGCGAAGAGTGCGAAAGTTGAATTTGACGTGGTATCTAACCCGGAATTCCTGCGGGAGGGGGTAGCTGTGGAGGATTTCATGAAACCTGACCGCGTGGTGGTGGGCACCAACTCGTCCAAAGCTCAGAAAACGATGGAAAAGCTCTACGCACCGCTGGTGCGGCAGGGGAATCCGGTTATTTTCATGGATGAGCGTTCTGCCGAAATGACAAAATATGCGGCCAATTCTTTTCTGGCCATGAAAATTACCTTCATGAACGAAATCGCCAATCTTTGTGAAAGGGTAGGGGCGAATGTGGACGACATCCGTCGCGGCATCGGTACAGACAGCCGCATCGGCAAGCGGTTTCTGTTCGCCGGGATCGGCTACGGTGGTAGTTGCTTCCCTAAGGATGTGCAAGCCCTGGCAAAAACTTCCCGCGATTACGATTATGATTTCCGTATTCTGAATTCGGTAATGGCTGTGAACGAAGATCAGAAAAAACGGCTCATGCCTTTGGTACAGGATTATTTCGAAGGAGAGCTGAAAGATAAAACCATTGCCGTGTGGGGGCTGGCGTTCAAGCCTTATACAGATGATATCCGCGAAGCGCCGGCACTGGAAAACATCAAAGCCCTGCTGTCTGCAGGGGCCAAGGTTACTGTTTATGATCCCGAAGCCATGGACAACGTGAAGCGCATTTTGGGCGATCAGGTTACTTTCTGCCACACGCCCTACGCTGCCCTCGACGACGCCGACGCACTGATGATATTTACCGAGTGGCCGCAGTTCCGCACCCCGGATTTCGAGAAAATGGATAAACTGATGAAAAATAAGGTAGTTTTTGACGGCCGTAACCTCTACGAATTGGACGTAATGCGCGAAATGGGCTATACCTATTACAGTATTGGCCGGGAAGCCGTTCTTTCACTGGATAGCGAACAATTAGTAGTCAGTAATTAAGGAGCTTTTTCACTCTCAACGGCGGCGAATGACCGCCGGTCATCTTTTAAATTGTATAATGAAGCGTACACTTATTACCGGAGCAGCGGGATTTTTAGGTTCTCACCTTTGCGACCGTTTTATCAAAGAGGGGCATCATGTCATCGCGATGGACAACTTGATCACAGGAGACATGCGGAATATCGAACACTTGATGCCGCACCCCAATTTCGAGTTTTATCACCATGACGTCACGAAGTTCGTTCATGTGCCGGGCGAGTTGCACTATATCCTGCATTTTGCCTCTCCCGCCAGTCCGATCGACTACCTCAAAATCCCAATCCAGACTTTGAAAGTGGGTGCTATGGGTACGCACAATCTGCTGGGTCTGGCCCGGGCCAAAGGAGCCCGCTTTATCATTGCTTCCACGTCGGAAGTCTACGGCGATCCGCTCGTGCATCCGCAGACTGAAGAGTATTGGGGCCACGTAAATCCCATTGGGCCTCGCGGTTGCTACGACGAAGCCAAGCGATATCAGGAAGCCATTACGATGGCATACCACAGGTACCATGGCCTGGAAACGCGCATTGTGCGGATATTCAATACTTACGGCCCCCGAATGCGATTGAACGACGGACGAGTGCTGCCAGCATTCATTGGCCAGGCTCTGCGCGGTGAAGACCTGACGATTTTCGGTGATGGCTCACAGACGCGCTCCTTCTGTTACGTTTCTGACCTGGTTGAGGGAATCTACCGTTTGCTTTTGAGTGATTATCCCTATCCGGTTAACATTGGCAATCCTTCGGAAATAACGATCAAAGAATTTGCCGAAGAAATTATCAAACTTACCGGAACGGATCAAAAGGTAGTTTACAAAGACCTTCCGCAAGACGATCCCAAGCAGCGCCAGCCAGACATCTCAAAAGCCCAGGAACTGCTGGACTGGGAACCGAAAGTACTGCGCGACGAGGGTTTGAGGATCACGTACGACTACTTCAAAAACTTGCCGGAAGAACGCCTCTATGAGGATTCCGAACACCGGGAATTCGAGGCATTCAGTAAAGGCGTTTGACGAGGCATGATGTACGGAGTCAGGAGATGAAGTTACCTCAACCTACGTAGAATTTTAAAGGCCCTTTCCAGAACGGAAAGGGCCTTTTTTGTGTCGAATGAGCACTCTTTTATCCGTATTTTTTGAATCGAATACAAAATACGTGAAATCCTGAAATTTGTTTTCACGGCAGATGAGGCTCAGATATATTTTACTATACTCAATCAGGCCGGCTGGCGTCAGCATCTTTCTCATTGAAGGATGTGGAACAGCCGAAACAAACCGTAACGTATTCTCCTCATATACGTAAGAAAATAGTACTAAAATCAGTCAATAAGTATTCGGAACATTATTTTCGGTGATTTAATCAACATGAGTATCTGACAATGAACGTGTTGATATTTTATGTTATTTAATCAATTTATAATAAAACCAATACACTACCATGAAACCACTCAATAAAATCTTAATCGTACTGCTGGCTTTTCTCACCACGCCACTTCTGGCTCAGCGCTATACTGTTACGGCTGATAAGGATTTGTCCGCACCGTTTGACAGCTATAAGAATTACGCTTGGGCCAAGCACGTGACCACCACAAATAGCCTTGCCTATGCCATAAATGACCTTACGTTGAAAAGCAAAATAAAGGATGCGGTGGCGCACGAATTGAAATCGCGCAACATGAACATGAACCAGAATAACCCTGACGTTCTGGTGAACTTCCGCGTCTTCGAAAAGCCAATAACCGTCGATGAAGCCGACGGTTATTTCCACGATGACAACTATTGGGGCACGGAAGAAGTCACCAACAACCGATTGGGAATTATTCCATTCTCCTCTTCCATCAATGAGAACGACACCGAATATTATCTGGACAAAGGTACTGTGATGGTGCAGCTTGTGGATGCCAAGAAAGGCGTGGTCGTGTGGCAGGGATATGCCAGCGGTTTGACCGACGGAAACACCTTTGACCGCAATCCCGACCACATTGCCAAGGCGGTTAGGCTGATATTTGACAAATTGGATTTCGTATTGAACGAGGCCTAAGTGACTGCTATGACCAACAACAATTTGTGGTAACGCAATTGCCGATCTCATAAATAAAAAACGCCCTTCCTATAAAGAAGGGCGTTTTTGTATGGATAGCATAAATAGAGGCAAGCAAAGTTTTAAAGAAAGTACGATCCCGAATGGTACTTTCACACCACCGGGACAATAGCATCTCTACACTTCCATAATATCCTTTTCTTTCGCTTCGAAAATTCTGTCGATTTTGTCAGTGTGCTCATCGGTCAGCTTTTGGACACGGTCCTCACCGATTTTCACCATATCCTCCGATACACCCTCTTTGGTCAATTTGCGAATGGAATTGTTGGCATCCTGCCGCACGTTGCGAACATTTACCTTAGCGGTTTCGACTTCCTGCTTAACTCGCTTCACGAGTTCCTGACGGCGCTCCTCGGTCAGTGGAGGAACTGACAGCCGTATTATTTCGCCATCGTTGTTGGGCGACAGGCCGATATTACTATTACGAATGGCTTTCTCGATGTCTGGGATCAGCCGTTTTTCAAAGGGCTTGATTGCCAGCGTGCGGGCGTCAGGAGTGTTAACCGATGCCACGTTCTGCAAGGGAGAGGGGGAACCGTAGTAGTCCACCTGAATACCATCCAGCATCTGAGGGGAAGCTTTGCCCGCCCGTATTTTACCTAGTTCGATGGCCAGATGTTTAAGGGCTCCGTCCATCGTTTCCTGAGCCGATTCAAGATAAATTTCTATTTCTTCCATTTTCAATTTTGAATGAGCGAATGAGTGATTGGAAGAATATAAAGCTGAATCAAACACTCACTAATTCTCCCAATCACACATTCAAAATTAAACTATCTAAGCTTCACTCGACACCAGCGTTCCCACTTCTTCACCCATGATCAGGTTGTAGAGGTTGCCGGGCTTATTCATGTCGAAGACTATTATGGGTACATTGTTCTCTTTACACAAAGCAAAGGCGGTCATATCCATGATTTTCAGATTCTTGGCCAGAGCTTCGTCAAACGAAAGGTGCTTGTACTTTATGGCCAATGGATCTTTTTCCGGGTCGGCGGTATACACGCCGTCCACGCGGGTACCTTTAAGAACTACCTCCGCTTCCGACTCGATAGCCCGCAGGCTGGCCGTGGTGTCGGTGGTGAAATACGGATTTCCGGTGCCAGCACCGAAGATCACGATCCGTTTTCTTTCAAGGTGTCGGATGGCCCGGCGCCGGATCAACGGCTCACACACTTGCTCCATCTTGATTGCTGACATCAGCCTGGTAATCATGCCATGCTTTTCCAGTGAACTCTGTACGGCCATGCCATTGATGACGGTGGCGAGCATACCCATGTGATCGCCCTGAACACGATCGATGCCAGATTTTTCAACGGAAGCTCCGCGAAAGATATTGCCTCCACCAATAACAATGGCAATCTCTACGCCCGCATCATACACCCGGCGGATTTCCCGGGAGTAATCATCTAATACGTTAAAATCTATTACTTGGCTTTTGTCGCCGCCGTTGAGGGCTTCGCCACTGAGTTTCAGAAGAATTCGCTTGTATTTGGGCTGGGACATGTGGAGATTTGGGGAAATGGTCGCGCAAAATAAGGACTAGCCGGGCATAATTACAAGCCGATCAGGCAAACTCTATCAGCACCTGATTCTTTTCTACGCTACTGCCTGCTTCGGTGCGGATGGTTTTCACAGTCGCTTCGCCGGGGGCTTTGATGGCATTTTCCATCTTCATGGCCACTAACACGAGTAGGGTGTCGCCTTTCTGGACGGCATCACCTTCTTTCACGGCGATACTCTGAATAAGTCCCGGCATGGGCGCTTTTATTTCGTTGATCTTATTATTGACGGCCTGGCTCATGCCCATGCTCTCCAACAGAAGATCGAAACGATTTTTGGCCGAGATCGTAAGGAGGTGCCCGTTTATCTTCAGCGAGGCCTGCTTGGCAGTGGCGTCATATTCCACGACCTCCACATTGAAGGATCGGTCCTTCCAGATTACATGGTAGTTTTGCGGACCAAGCTGCACCAGGTCACCGTCGAATAGTTCATCATTCAAATACCAGCCCTCTTTTTTGGAAGTGACCTCGTATTCCTGCGATTCGTTGACTTTGACTTTCAGCATTTCGAATTGATTTATTACAAAATGTGCTTTGGTTCCAAAACTACCCTTTTGGTTTTTCTCTTCCGATTAATCATGTATACCCCTACTAAGATGACCGCCGTTCCTGCCCATTGCTGAATGCCCACGAGTTCGCCGTCCAGCAAACCCCACGAAAGGGCAACAATGGGCATCAGGTATGTGACCGAAGCCGCAAAAACCGCGCTAGATAATTGGATGACCCGGTTGAAAAGTACGGACATGAGCCCGGAGGCAAGTACCCCCAGGCTCATCAGGTAGGCCGAAGGAAGCAAATTTGCGGGTTCGGCTATTTTTTCGAAAAAGTCGGTGAAAAGCAAAATGCCAAGCGAAAGCGGCCCTACGCCCGCAAAGATCCAGGCCGTTGACACGACGGGGGACAAGCCACTATAAAACTTGGACACGATATTGATGTTGGTGCCATAGCACACTGTGGCCAGCACAATGAAAAGCGCGTAGAAATTCACTTCGGGAATGGCCATGCCAGCCTTGGTGAAAATCAGCATGAGTGCGCCCGCCAGGGCAATTACCAAGCCTAGAATCTGCATCCGGTTGGTACTTTTGGCAAAAAAGAGCAGCCCGATCAGCATCGTGAACATCGGGCTCACGGCGTTGAGTGTGCCAGCCAAAGCGCTGGTAATCTCGCTTCCGGCTCTGGCAAAAAGAAATGCCGGCAGGAAATAACCTAACAAACCAGAAATGAAAAACAGACCCATGAGCGATTTCGGGATTGTTTTCCAACTACGGATCAGCACCGGAATGAAAAATACGAATGCCAGGAACACCCGACCGGCGGCGACTTCGGTGACAGAGTAAGTATGCAGGCTTTTCTTAATCAAAATGAAAGAACTACCCCACACCAAAGCCAGCAAAACGAGCAGCCCCCAAGCCAGCAACGGGGCTGAGTTTTCGGAAGTCGTCGTCTTGTCGCTCATAAAGCCAGGGCTTCTGACCCGCTAAACACTTCGTTGATCTCGTTCAGAATTTCGTTGAGCTCATCGAACGACATGCTCTGCACTAGCCTCATCCGGTAGGGCTTGAAATGATCCAGCCCCCGAAAATAGTTGGTGTAGTGGCGGCGCATCTCGAATATCCCGGTTATCTCGCCTTTCCAGCGCACCGAGAAGTCAAGATGTTGGCGGCATACTTCCACCCGTTCAGTAAGGGTAGGGGGAGCGAGCATTTTCCCTGTAGCGAGGTAGTGTTTTATTTCGTTGAAAATCCAGGGATAGCCGATGGAGGCCCGCCCCACCATGATGCCATCTACCCCGTAGCGGTTTTTGTATTCAAGGGCTTTCTGCGGGCTGTCGATATCACCGTTGCCAAATATCGGAATCGTGACGCGGGGATTTTCCTTAATGCGTCCGATGAGGGTCCAGTCGGCGGAGCCTTTATACATCTGTACCCGCGTACGCCCGTGGACGGTCAGGGCCTGAATACCAATATCCTGCAAGCGCTCGGCTACCTCAAGAATATTTTTCGTGCTGTCGTCCCAGCCCAGCCGCGTCTTCACCGTCACGGGCAGGTGCGTGGCTTTTACCACGGCCTCAGTCATTCGAACCATTTTAGGAATATCCTGCAAAAGCGCAGCTCCTGCCCCCCGGCAGGCCACGTTTTTGACCGGGCAGCCGTAGTTGATATCGATCAGGTCGGGATGCGCCCTTGTGGCGATTTCGGCGCAGGATCGCATGGTTTCGACGTCGCTGCCAAACAATTGGATACCGATGGGCCGTTCATACTCAAAAATGTCGAGCTTTTGCACACTTTTGGCGGCATCGCGAATCAAACCTTCGGACGAAATGAATTCCGTGTACATCAAATCCGCCCCGTTTTCTTTACACACGGCCCGAAATGGCGGATCGCTTACATCTTCCATCGGCGCCAGAAGTAGCGGGAAGTCGGGGAGCGTAATATTTCCAATCTTTGTCATTTTGCCGTTTTGGTGACGGTTTTTGTTTCGAAGTACGGATGTAAAATTACGGTGCAGGAGGGAGGCCTAAAATAGCATAAGCTTCATCAGGTAGTTTTGAATAATTCGGAGTCCGGGAGCTGACTGGTTCACCGCTGATCCAACAAACGTTTCTGTCGCTCAACATCAGCAAAAATAACTAACTAAACCTCTAAACTACCCCGCAACTAAACAATTTCCCCGTAAATTTACGCCAATTATGGAACACAATCCCCACCTATCTTTATCCTCACGCGTTCCCAACACCTGGCGGAGCCTTCTGGTTCTGGTGGGTTTTATTTTGGTGGGAATGTCAGTAGGGAACATGCTGGCCGTGCTTTTTCTGATGAAATTCCTGGGGAGTGGTGAGGGAATGGCCGGGATCGAAATCGTATCTACGCTCATACAGTCGCCCGAGTCTGTACCGAATGGCTGGTACGGCCTGATGCTCCTACAAGCCACGGCGCATGTCTCTACGTACCTGATTCCACCGATTCTGTATTGGTCGTACATTGAGCGGCGCAGTCTGCCGGATTTTCGGACGCGGGCGCTGACGCCCCCACAGTTTTGGGGCTTGACGCTGCTTGTCGTGCTGGCCTTCATGCCGCTCAACGGTTTGATCATCGAGTGGAACCAGGGTATGGTGCTACCCGACTTCCTGAGTGGAGTGGAGCAGTGGATGCGCGATAAAGAGGAACAATTGGAGGGGTTGACCAATTTTCTGACTGATTTCGACTCGCCCACCCAGTTCGCAATAGCCCTTTTGGTCATAGGAATTATCCCGGCCATCGGAGAAGAGGTACTTTTCCGGGGTGTGTTGCAGCGAAAGCTGATGGAGGAATGGCTCAACCCGCACTTAGCGATTTGGGTGGCAGCCGCGCTGTTCAGCGCCATACACGTGCAGTTCTACGGGTTTATTCCCAGAATGCTGTTGGGCGCCCTGTTCGGGTATTTGTATTACTGGTCGGGTAGTTTGTGGGTCGCCATATTCGCCCACTTCGTCAACAATGGATTCATGGTGATGATGCTATACCTCTATCACCAGAAAATGGTAGACTACAACATAGAAGACAATGAGTCCGTCCCGTGGAGCGCGGCGCTGATATCGTTGGTGGCCACCTCTGCGCTACTTTATGCTGCCTGGAAGCAAAAGCGGACCGTTTGATTATCTAAAAAATTCAATATACACTAATTCACAATTCTCTCACAGCGGGGGTTGCCCCGTCAAAATTGACAACAATGGCAAAAGTAAAAGTAGGAGTAGTAGGAACCGGATTCATCGGCCCCGCCCACATTGAAGCGCTGCGTCGCCTGCCTAATGTAGAAGTGGTAGCACTTTGTGAAGTTACCGCAGAACTGGCCGCCGAAAAAGCCAAGTCGCTGGGCATCGAGCGTTCCTACACCTTCGATGAATTGTTGAAACAGGACGATATTCAGTCCATCCATATCTGCACTCCGAACTTCCTGCATTATTCTCAGTCAAAAGCAGCCTTGGAAGCTGGCAAGCATGTAATTTGCGAAAAACCTTTGGCCAAAGACCTGGCCGAAGCTGAGGAGTTGGTAGAATTGGCTGCCAAGACAGGTCTGGTCAACGCCGTGCATTTCAACCTGCGGTACTACCCCTTGGCCCGACAAATGAAAGTAATGCGGGAAAAAGGCGAACTCGGCGACGTCTACTCCGTGATCGGTTCCTATTTGCAGGATTGGCTTTTCTACGAAACCGATTACAACTGGCGGCTCGAACCCGACAAATCCGGCGACTCGCGGGCTATTGCTGACATCGGTTCTCACCTGATGGACATTCTGGAATACATTACCGGTCTGAAAACAGTAGCCGTGATGGCTGATTTCAATACCATCCACAAAACCCGGAAGAAGCCGCTCAAGGAAGTAGAAACCTATTCAGGCAAAATCCTGAAACCCGAAGACTACGCCGACGTACCCATCAACACCGAAGACCACGCTAACGTGCTGCTACGATTCGATAACGGCAACCGGGGCGTTATCACCGTATCACAGGTGTCGGCGGGGCGTAAGAACCGCATGGCTCTTGAAATTTCGGGGTCCAAAAAAACGTTTAGTTTCAATTCCGAAAGTCCCAACGAACTTTGGATCGGCAATCGCGACGGCTATAACGAGGTACTCATGCGCGACCCTTCACTGGTTCACAAAGAAGCCAGTTCCGTTATCTCTTTCCCCGGCGGCCACAACGAGGGCTTCCCCGATACCTCCAAGCAGATGTTCAAGGAAGTCTATGCTGCTATCGAAGCCGGAAAGCAGCCCGAAAACCCCACCTTCCCCACCTTCGCCGACGGCTACCGCGAGTTGCTGATTTGTGAAAAGATCCTGGAAAGCGCCCGGGGGGAGAAGTGGGTGGAGATATAATTTGGAATTAGTGAATGTCGGAATTAAGGAATGTTGCTTTCGCAGGTCATCATTTAATACTTTTTTCCTACAATCACTTTCCAACATTCCAAATTGTTATGGAGAAAGATTGGTGGGTTGAAGAGAGTGCTGAGTACGAATATCAGGCTAGAGCTGATTTTGTTGAGGCAATGCGTGAGAGAACCAAAAAATTGGTACTTCGGCACATCAAACTTTACCAAGCTTTGCCTTCAAATGAGGAAGCACGCATAATTGGAAAGCAGCTTTTGCGTTCAGCTACCTCGACGGGTGCCAATTATCGGGCATCATGCAGAGCAAGGAGTAAGGCCGAGTTTTTTTCCAAACTTTCGATCACGATCGAGGAAGCAGATGAGTCTTTATTTTGGTTAGAAATTTTAGAAGAAGCTGGAATTGTCGAAGAAAAGAAACTCGTTTCGCTCAAAGCCGAAACCTTTGAAATTCTGAAAATTCTTTCCAAAGCTCGAAGTTCAACCCGTTCTAATACCTGACTATTAAACTTATTGGACGTCGGAACAATTTATTCCGACATTCCAAAATTCACTAACTCAATATTAAAAACTATGAAAACCCTAAATGGCCCCGCCATTTTCCTGGCCCAATTCATGGGCGACGAAGCCCCTTTCAATACGCTTGAAAGTATTGCCAAATACATGGCCGATCTCGGATACGTAGGTATTCAGATTCCTACCTGGGATTCTCGCTGCATTGATTTAAAGCAGGCGGCTGAGTCCAAAACCTATTGCGACGAGTACAAGGGCAAGCTGAAAGACATCGGCGTGGAAGTGACTGAGCTTTCCACGCACCTGCAAGGACAACTCGTAGCATCGCACCCGGTCTACGATGCCATGTTCGATGGCTTTGCCGTACCCGAGGTTCGTAACAACCCTTCGGCCCGCCAGGCTTGGGCAGTAGATCAACTCACCATGGCCGCCAAAGCCAGTCAGAATCTGGGGCTGACGGCCTGCGCCAGTTTCTCAGGAGCATTGGCCTGGCCGTACATGTACCCCTGGCCGCAGCGTCCGCAGGGATTGGTAGAAACAGCCTTTGCGGAATTGGCTAAGCGCTGGAAACCCATCCTGGATACTTTTGAAGATTGTGGAGTCGATGTTTGTTATGAACTACATCCGGGCGAGGATTTGTTCGACGGGGCGACTTTCGAGCGCTTCCTGGATGCGGTCAATGGGCATGCACGTGCCAACATTCTCTATGATCCCAGCCACTTTGTCTTGCAGCAGTTGGATTATCTGGCTTTCATCGATCTTTATCATGAACGCATCAAAGCTTTCCACGTAAAGGATGCCGAGTTCAATCCTACGGGACGGCAGGGCGTGTACAGCGGCTTTGCAGGCTGGGCCGACCGCGCCGGCCGTTTCCGGTCGCTGGGCGACGGGCAGGTGGATTTTTCCGGTATTTTCTCCAAACTCTCACAGTATGATTACGGTAGTTGGGCGGTGTTGGAATGGGAATGCTGCATAAAGTCTCCCGCGCAGGGTGCCGCCGAGGGGGCGCCTTTCATCGAAAGCCACATCATCGAAGTGACCGATAAAGCCTTTGACGACTTCGCGAGCGCGGGGGCTGACGAGGACTTCAACCGGAAGGTTCTGGGTATATAGAAGGAGGTCTTCGACTCCGCTCAGACTGACAAACAGTAAAAAAAGCGGGCGCCGGGAAAATCCCGGCGCCCGCTTTTTTTTCAACCAATGGGTAATGGAAAAACTAAATTGTCCACTTTCCACTATTCATCGACTTACATCGCTCCGTTCACGAACTCGATGGTGTCCACCGCAAAGAGCGGCTTTCCTTTCGGATCGGCGTTTTTGAAGACAAAGTAGATATCTCGCTGCCGATTATCAGCGGGGACTTCCAATGGGATGTCCACTTCTCCCATCGTACCCTGCTTCACTTGCGCAGAGCCGATACTCGGGCCGTTGGGCGAATCCAAATGGACCTCAATTGTACCACCCGATGTCATGCCTTCGGTAGTAAATACGCTGGCTTTCAACTTGCTGATGCCCGTGAGGTCAATATCCTTAAAGACCATATTACTATTGTTAGCAGTGGCTACCACTACTTCCGAACCCGTCGGGAGTTTGTACTTCATGTAGTCTTTGCCACTGTCAAGTAAATTAGCCTTCATTTTTGCGGGACGCAGGGCCACGCTCTTCGTAGTTGACAGTGGACCGATGGTTCCGTTGCCCTTGTCGGTGTAGCTGGCCGTGAGGACGTAAGAACCCGCTTTATCCTTGGCTTCGGGGGTGAACGTGCTGGCCAGTGGCTCACGTTTCACCTGCTTTTTCTCATCGGCCAGCGACAAAATGTACTTCACCATGTCCTGCGCCTCTTCGGCCTTCAACTGCGGGTGGGCAGCCATGGCTTGTTCGCCCCATACACCGCCACCGCCTTTGATCACTTTCTCCGAGAGTTGCTTCACTGCATTCCGGTCTTTTTGGTATTTTTTGGCTACGTCTATGTAAGCCGGACCGACCGACTTCTTATCGATGCTATGGCAAGCCTTACAATCGCTCAGCTCGATCAGACGCTTACCCGTGGCAAAGCCTGTGTTGACCTGGTGCCCTTGTGCCAGCATAGTTTTGTCAAAACCTTCCATGTAGTCGATCGTTACCAGAACGTCATTCTGATCGACGCCTTTGGCCAACGTTCCGTCTTCCTTATCTTTAACCGTCACGTCGTAGGCGACGGGTTTTTTGTCAAAGTAAAAGGATTTATTACCCTTTACGGCGATTTCCACGTTGGGAACGTCATTGCCCGCTTTCACCAACACATTGGAGGTTGAAGTATTGCCCTTGGCATCGGTTACTTTCAGCG
Organism: Persicitalea jodogahamensis; assembly: GCF_014651615.1. Lineage (GTDB taxonomy): Bacteria > Bacteroidota > Bacteroidia > Cytophagales > Spirosomataceae > Persicitalea > Persicitalea jodogahamensis. The sequence continues at coordinate 272,144 of NZ_BMXF01000003.1, forward strand.
TGGCCGTGTATTCACCCGGCTTGGTGTAGGTGTAGGTTGGGTTAGCCTCAGTGCTTTTCGGCAAACCAGGACCAAACGTCCACTCGTATTTCAAGGCGTCTTTGTCATAATCCATTGTGCCCTTGGACGAGAATGCCACCTTCAAGGGCGTAGCTCCCACTTTTTTGTCGGCCGATGTCATTGCCACGGGAGCGCGGTTACCCGCATTGTAAGTGATTTGCGTAAGGCGGGCTTCATCGTTCTGCGCAAACCAGTTGCTGCCGTATTCCAGCATGTACAGGGAGCCATCCTTGGCAAACTGCATGTCCATGGGATGGTTGAAAGTGGAAGAAGGCATGAAATGCTCCATCGAAACGAAATCGCCGTTAGGAGCCATCGTTACCGGATTGACCCAGCCGCGCATCCACTCATAGGCGAAGAGCTTTCCATCGTAGTAGCGCGGGAATTTTACATTGCTGTCGGCATAGTCATCATAGTAATACACCGGACCTGCCATGGCATTACGGCCACCCTTGCCCACGATAGCTCCAAACTCGGGAGAATCGGCATACGGATAATAAATGAAAGCCTTCTGGGCGGGAGGTAGTTGCTTGAGACCTTTGATCTGGGTGGAAGGATTCACCGGCTTTTCCGGATCAAAATAAGGGCCGGAAGTACTATCGGCAAAATTGAACAGGCGGTAGGGTTTGTTGTCCCCTACGAATAATGGCCAGCCAAAGTACCCTGCTTTGCGAGCCTGGTTGATTTCGTCATGGCCTCTGGGGCCGCGCAGGGGATTGTCTTCCCCGGCATCGGGACCTACCTCGCCCCAATACAGATAGCCTGTACGCTGATCGACAGCAATACGGTAAGGGTTACGGTTGCCCATTACGTAGATTTCGGGCCGGGCACCCTCGGTTCCTTTGGGGAAGAGGTTGCCTTCGGGAATATCGTAGCCTTTGTCAGCTCGGGGCTTAATCCGCAAGATTTTGCCGCGTAGATCAGCGGTGTTGCTCGACGAATTAAGAGCGCTGAACTTCTCACGTCCTGGACGCAGGTCACTCGGAGAAAAACCATTCGATTGGAAGGGATTGGTATTATCGCCCGTCGACAGGTACAGGTTACCCTCTTTGTCCCAGGCAATGGAGCCACCGGTATGGCAGCAGTCGTCCTGGCCTCCGATGCGGTTTTCAGCTACATTCAGCAAAAGCTCCTCGGTATCGAGTTTCAACTTGTTGGTCGCATCGTCCCATTTCACCCGGACAAGTCGATTGTTTTTGTCAGGATCGACGGCCGAGTAGTACAGGTACACCCAATTATTAGTCTTGAAGTCCGGGTCGATGTTGATGCCCAGCAGACCATATTCGCGCTGGAAATGGACGGGGATGGTAGCAGCAAGTTCGGTGATTCCGGTTTTGGGATTATAAAGCTTGACGGCTCCCTTTCTTTCGGTGAAGAGTACTTTTCCGTTGTCAAGTACTACCAGCTCAGTGGGTTCGTCCAGATGATCCACCAGCACTTTGCGGATGAAGCGATTTTCTTCGGGACGTGATTTGGCGTAATCCAGTTTACCGGCCATTGCCCACTTCATACCACCCAGCAGATGCTTTACGTACACGGGGTTGGAGTACATTTCGTCGGTGTGGCCAAAGTTGGTGTAAAACGCTTTTCCGCCTTCAAATTCGTGATACCAGGCCATCGGGTGGTCGTCGCCCATCTGCCCTTCCTTATAGCTGTTCTCATCGATTTTGACCAGCACAGTCACATCTTTGTTGAAGTTCTTGAAGTCGTAGAACTCGTCCTTCACCGTCCACTTGTCGGGAAAGCCCTCCATCGAAGGATGATTGCGGTTGACGACGAAAGCCTCGCCCGTCTGAATATTATTTTTGGGGTGACTGGCGAACCAGCCTCCAACCAGGCGATTATACCAGGGCCAGCCGTACTCGGTGTCGGCGGCGGCGTGAATGCCAACGTAGCCGCCCCCAGCCTGAATGTACCGCTCGAAGGCAACTTGCTGGACATCGTCCAGCACGTCACCCGTCGTACTCAGAAACACAACCTCGCTGTATTTTTTCAGGTTGTCATCGGTAAAGGCATTAGAGTTGGTAGTAGTATCCACGACAAAGCCATTCTCCTTGCCTAGCTGCATAATAAGCTTATTGCCAACTGCGATGGAATTGTGGTGATAGCCTTCGGTTTTGGAGAAAACCAGCACCCGCTTGCCACCGGACTGCGCCGAGACAAACCCGATGCTCAGCCCGCAGCAAACCGCCAATGCCAGCAAGCTGCTATGAATGAATTTTTTACACAAAATGTACATGGGTTAAAATTAGATTAGGAATTGATACGTAAGAGAAACAGCGGGATACTCGAATGGTTTAACCAAACCAACAACTACCCGTCCGTCCGCCGAACCTCAAAGGTAACAAGGAAACGTCAGGTTTCGGGGATTTCTTATGGTTTTCTGGAGAAGGATTTGTTCTGGGGACAGAACCTGTTTTCACCAAAAAAAGCGACTTCCCTTTTGATTGGGAAGCCGCTTTTTTGCTTGGTTTAGCCTTTTTACTTTGCTGCCAGTTTTATCTTTTTTATGGAGAAAGGGATGCATTGTTGCGGGGGGCAGTCGTCGAGTTTGATGACGGTTAGGGTTAGAGTGTTAGGTTGCCCAAAAGGATAATTTTTGTCGAACGGTATGTTCATGACAAATTTGTATTCTCCGGGAACTGTCAAGCCGCTCGCTTTTCCCGAATAAGTCAAGGTAGCTGGATTCCCAGGCAGCGGCGACCAAATACCGTAAACGTTCGTGAGCTTTTTCCCATCCCATTGATTTATGAGGTACTTTGGAAGGGTTAGGGTGTCTGAGTAGATAGTAATAGTTGGTAATTCCTGTATACCATTATACACAACCACGGTATCGGCACATGGCCCACCCGGTCCCGAGTCCGACAATATGAACAAATATTTTCCGCCAAGGAAAAGCCCGTTGACTGATCCGGTAGCGGCATTTATGGTTCCAGACGGATTGCTGTGAGCAGCCGACCATTTTTGTAAAGGTCCGGCAGTTGGTAGTTGGAAGATGGACCACATTCCAGTCGAAAAGTAATCCCCCCCGGCATCAGGTTTAGCGCAGGGAATACGGCAATCGCGGAAAGGGACTACCACGGTGGTGTCAAAACTACAAGAGTCACTGCGGTTATAAATGCGCACGAAATAAATTTGCCCTGCCGGACTGCCGGGATTAGGTAAATCAGTTATGGCAATTTTATAATTGAGAACCTCAGTTGATTTGCTGTAAGGAAGCAATTCGGCCAGCGTTTTAGCATACGTATATCGGTCGGCGTAAACGGCATCGATCAAAATCGAGGCGTCACTGTTCAGAGAAGTACCAGAGCAGGTAGCGGCCGTTGCTGAGATCGTATCGATTCGATTGTAAAAACAGTTGGCATTGGGATACGCTCCGCAATTAAATGTCAGTTTGAGTTGAGCCGTGCATCCGTTCATAGTGGATGAGATAGTTGCTGTTTTGTAATCAGGTATCCCGTAAATCCTGGTTCCATCTAAGATGCCGCTATCAGTTGTCAACGTAGCACCCTGGGAAGTAATCACACGTAAACTGCCAGTATTGTTTGCGGGGTCACAACTGGAATCGACATAATTTATAGGGGGCAGTACCCCATTGACAGTAACTTTGGTGAAAAGTGTGGTATCGCATCCTCCCACAGTGCAGCGCACTGAGTAATCCGTCGTGACGGTTGGAGAAACATAGGTGTAAAATGCTTGATACCCATTGCTCCAATACGCTTTTCCCGGACAATTATCAATTTTCAGATTAACGTTATCCCCGGCACAGATCGTGACAGGCGCTGTAACAGTTGGTTTGATCGGAGGCGTAATGGTCAAAAACTTATTCGCCGTCAATACCGTCGCGCACTCGGCAGAAGCGTAGGCTACCTGATAGCGAAAAGCTTTATGGGCTATTTCAAAGCCAGGATTGACTGTCAACTGGTTCTCGGATACGGTAACCGCACCGGATGGTAAGCCCTCTGGCAAAATGAAACTCCCCCCCGCTGGCGTCCCCACGAAGGAAAAGGGTAATCCACTTTGACAGATTGCATCTGGTCCACTGATCAAAGCAGTTGGCCTTGGAATGACCGTGACTTTGGCATTCATCAAGCTGTCACATCCGCCGCTAAAACAGTGGGCGTAGTAGTCAGTAGTCACCGTGGGGGCGACCTGCATGACTTTGGAGCCGCCATATATGCCTCCACCGAACCAACCGATAGTGCCGGAGCAATTTTCAATGGTCAGGATGGCCGTATCTCCTTCACAGATCGTAGGACTGTTGACACTGGGAGTCGGTGCTGGAATCGAAGTAATGGTTTTTGATGCCGTGGCCGAGCAGCCAGTGGTTGGATCGGTATATGTGTAGTCAATGTTAACCGTCGGGATACCCGATCCTGCCAGCAGCACCAGATAGTTGCCCGCGTACACAGAATAATAATCTTTACTCAAATTTTCGGAAAGTGTGAAGGTGCCACCAGTGGGCGAACCCCAATAAGCGCGAAAGCTATTATCACACAATGAGTCGATCCCGGAAAGTGTTACAACCAACGCTGGTTTAACGACAGCCGTCACCTTCACCGCCGCGCTTTTGAGATTGCTGTCATCATTACTCACACAGGCAAGAAAGTAGTCGGTCGTTTTGTCCAGCGAGGGAGTCGTGAACGTCATTCCTGAGCCTACTTCGTTGCTTAAAGTACTGCTTTCAAACCATTTGGGTCCATTGCCAGTGGTGCATCCTGTAGCGGTGAAAGTGACGTTTCCAGAGCCGCAGCGCACGACATTACTGGCCAATGGAGTAGGAAGATCATCCTCCGGAACATTGGCTTGGGCCAAATTCGGAATCATCAACGCAATCGTAAAAGCGTAAGGAATATACCAGGAGAAGTAGGGGAGGAAATTATTCCAGAAAGAGAGCTTCATTACCAATGGTTGGAAATGGTGGATACGGTCAGCTATTTCCAGCAAAAATAATTCCAATAATCAACCAAAAATTTATTTTATCATAAAATATAATATCCTGGTTTTTGGTCTGATAGTCAAGTGTTTACGTCGGTCAAAATACATGCTAAGCACTATGGAAATGAAGACGCGGAGGTGAGCAATAATCAAGCCATTTTCGCCAAGTTTTTGACGTGAATACGATTTTTTTCAAAGGACTTCTAAAAAAAAGATGGCGTTTCCACAGAAGGAAACTCCATCAAAAAAGAATCGACAAGTACAAGTGTGGATGTTTGCCGGATTTACTTCTCAGCGATAAATCTCAGCACGATGGTTGCACCGGTATCCGCATCGATTTCGGAATAATCGAAGATGATATTCTGGCCGTCGGCATCAGCTACCAGTTCGCCATCTATATACAGCCCGTAGCCCTCGCTCTTTTTCCTGACTTCCAGCCCATCCAGATCGAATGATTCGGGTTGTTCGCCCGTGAATTCCAGCGTGATTTTCATGTCCACCGTATCGTCGGCAACTCTGATCAGGCCGATGGTGCCCGATATGGTTTTGCCACTTTGTGTAAAGGGCATTTTGGGGATGTCCAGTATGTCGGCCCCCGACCCGAATTTGAACGAGGTGAGATCATACGTACCTGAAACGGCTTCGGCGGCTGTCCTGGGTTCAGGGTCTTTTGTCTTACAGGAGGTGAAGGCTGAAACTACGAATAGAAGTACGATTAGCTTTTTCATGAGTGCAAGGTGGTTTCGTGTCAATGATTACCATTAATCATCGTGACAAAACTACCGGGCTGACAGGCCGCTCACAATATGGCGTTTGTATGATTTTGTTGACGAATCAACGCCCCAAAAACTTGTTCACTGCCTCCACCTTCGAGTGCACCTGTAGCTTTTCGTAGATATTGAAGATGTGCTTGCGCACAGTGGTGGGGCTGATGAACAGCTCTACGGCTACTTCTTTATGGCTGTGTCCCTTGGAGAGTTTTTCCAGAATCTCACGCTCGCGGGGTGTCAGTACGTCGAGCTCGCTGGGTGCGGAAGTATCCTGATGAAAGGAAAGGGCAATTTTGCGGGCGATGGTGCTGCTCATAGGTGAGCCGCCTTCATGTAGTTCAGTAATGGCCTCCAATAACTTATGAGGAGGGCTGCGTTTCAGAATATAGGCGTTGGCTCCTGCTTTGAGGGCTTCGAAGACGGTTTCGTCTTCGTCGTACATGGTGCACATCATGAATTGCGTGTCAGGGCAGACGGGGCGCAACTGCCGCACGCACTCAATGCCGTTCATGCCGGGCAGGTCAATGTCCATAAGTACCACATCGACGCAATTCCGGGGTAGTTCGGCCAGGGCTTTCTCAGCAGTCTCATAGGTAGACTGGCAGAAAAAGCCTTCGGCCCCGCCCACCAAAATGGCCAGCGATTGCCGGATCGGCTCCTTATCCTCAACTATGGCAACGGTGATGGTAGTTTTCATAGGGCAAAACTCCCGGTTTTCCGACTCATTCGCTATACTTCATTTGCATTATTTTATCTTTCGGTGCCTGCGGGTAAGGGTAGGTTATTTTTACGCAAGTACCCCGTGTCGAAGGAATTATTTCGCATTCTCCGCCTACTTCCCGCATCCGATCCTTCATGTTCCCCAACCCATTGCGGGTACCTGGCTCGCTTTTGGCGACGAAGCCTCTGCCGTCGTCTGCAACTTCGATTCGTAATCTGTCTTTTTCCGGCAGAATCGTAAGCGTCACTTTGGTAGCCTGCGCGTGTTTTACCACATTGTTGAGGGCTTCTTTTACCGTCAGGAACACATTGCGGCGGTCGGCTCCGCGCATCGTGAGCTCGTAGGGCGACTCTTCCACGTTGGTGCGCAATATCAGGTTCGTGTTCTCAATAAATTCACTGGCGTACGAACGCGTGTAGGCGATGAGGCCGTTAAGGCTGTCATTCTTGTTGTTCAGAGACCAGATAATCTCATTCATGGCGGTAACCATTTCGGCCGAAATACTGGAAATCTTCTCAATTTCGGGGGTAGTTTCGGCCCCCATGCGTCGTTTGGCTACCTCGCTGAGCAGGCCGATGGCCGTCAGCGACGCACCAAGGTCGTCGTGCATCTCTTTTGAAATACGCAATCGCTCTTTTTTCTGGCCCTGAAGCTCGGATTGCACAATAGCCAACTCATTTTCACGCTGAGCCGCTACGAGGGCGCTGTTGGCCGCCAACCGCCGTTGATGTGCGTACAAATAAGCGAACAGCAGCCCGCCCATGACAACGAAGCCGGCAAGGGCCGCCACCAGGAGCCAGAATTTCTGGCGTTCACTTTTAAATTCGAGCTGGTCGATTTGCCGTTCCTTTTCGGCAAGTTGCTGGGCGCTCTCCGCCTTTTTTAGCTTTACTTCGTAATCCTGCAGAAGTTCTTTATTATCCTGAGTAATGAGCGAGTCGTTTGATTCAACGTATTTGTTGAGCCACCGGGTGGCAGCTTTATAATCGCCCCGACCTTCGCTGGCGGTGGCGTATTCTGCATAAATATTCCGGAACTCCCTCAGGCTTGCGTTGCTTTTCTGAGCGATGGCGTGGGATTGGTCAAGCAGGCGCGTAGCTTCTGAATAATTTTTCAAAAGGTTTTGGGTTTCTGCCATCATGGCCAGAAGGTGTAGTTCGTGCCGCGGACTACCTAATTCGCGACTCATGCGCAGCGCCTCCTTCTGGTAGTACATCGCTGAGTCGTACCGGGCTTCCCGATTGTATTGCCCACTGATATTGTTGTAAATGCTGATCATGAAATCGAGATCATTTTCCTGATCGACGTATTCCAGCGCTTTCAGGTAAAATTTTTTGGATTCGCTGATCTTGCCGTCGCTGTCCAATGCCACGCCAATACTGAAATAGTCCACAGCCACTGCTCTTCTGTCGCTTGCAGTAGTGTCGTAAGCCAGGGACTTGCGGTAGTACTCTATGGCTTTTCCAAACATGTGCTGCTCAGCATAGATGTAGCCCAGGTTTTGGTTGATCGCTGCCTCATTTGCTTTATTCCCGGTTGCCCGCAAATAGCCTGCTGCCTCTTTGTAATTCGCAATGGCCGTCTCATAATCCCCCGTGTACAAAGAAGTGCTGGCGATGGCAAAGTGGCTCAACCCGATATTGCGTTTCGAGGTGTCTTGCCGGGCTTTGCGCAAAGCGCCTTTGGCAATTTTTAAAGCTTCATCGTGTTGTCCCAGATTATTGAGTGCATAAGCCAGCAACCGCACACTATCGAAATATCCTTTGGTATTGTTGGTTTTCTTTGAATAAGCGAAGGCTTTCCGATAAAAGGCAAGCGCGTCAGTAATATTTTTCTTCTCGACAGCCTCTCCTTTTTTGAGCAGATTGAAAACGTAAGTGGTGTCTTTCGGGCTGGGCGACGATTGGCCGTAAACGCATAGCGTGACCAATAGTGTCAGCATCACCGCATACAATATTTTCATGATAGTCTGGGGTTCGATTTGATACCAGGTTCGGGTTAACCGTTGACTATCAAAAGTAAGCAAGAAATAGGATCTCACTCTTTCTGGTACAGAAGAAAGTGCTGGATCGGCAGGAAGTCGCCCCGCTGGATCAATCTGAAGCCACTGGCGGCCATCTCTTTATTGGCTTGAGCCACGCTGAGCTTATGAAGTTCTTTGATTGGAATGGACGGGTCCTCCTTGCGGTACTCGAGCAGCAGGATTTTCCCATCAGCTTTCAGAACCTTCCGCAGGTTTTGCAGCATTTCGTGCGGATATTCCAGTTCGTGATACACATCGACCATGATCGCCAGGTCTACCGAGGCATCCGGCAGGTTGGGCGACTTGGCGTCACCTTTCACGACCTCCACGTTTTTCAGGCCCAGTTGCCCGGCCTTTTTTCGTAAAAACTGCACCGACTCGTCCTGAACGTCCACGGCAAACACCTTGCCCTGGGGTACTTTGGGCGCGATCCGGAAGGTGTAGTAGCCCGTCCCAGCTCCGATGTCGGCCACTACGCTGCTGGCCTTAATGGGTAGTTTGCTGATCGCCAGGGCGGTGTTTTCTTCCTCTTGCCGCTCGTCGCGTTCCAGCCAGCTTGCTCCGCCGAAGCCCATCACGTGGGCGATTTCCCGGCCATAGTAGGTTTTGCCGATACCGTCGCGGGTGGCGGTCACCCGGCCGTACACGCTGGTGTCGGCGGCGGTTTCAGCGGCGGTTTTTTGTTGCGAAGAAGATGTGGTGCAGCTTGCCAGAAAGGGTAACGCAATAGCCAGAAATAGAGGATGAAGCTTCATGATTTTTAACATTTGTATTTGTAGTGAGACAATTCCTTCGTCGGTTGTTCCAACCATTTAGATAGTTGGGGCTCTCTACTCTAAACCCGGCGAGAGAGAATTTGTGTTGATTTCTCCCGGGAAAATTTCTTCCGCCATTTTAATGAAAACTCATCTGCCCATGAAGAATTTCATTTTAGCCCTTACCATTAGCGGACTCTGTCTACCGGTTTTGGCCCAAACACCGGCGGCGATTCCTTCCAGCAGCAATCCGGCCAGCGCAACCATGCAAAAAGGACAGTTGTTTATCGGTGCCAACGGGACCGGGGGAGGGGGCCGGGGAGAAGGTTTGAGAAGTACCACCTGGTCAGGTACCGGACAGCTAGGCTATTTCATTGCTCGCCGTTGGGCGACTGGTTTGCAGTTTTCATACGGAAATTACCGTTCCATCAATAATCTGGCTGGGGCCAGCAGTTTCTTTCCGCAGCCGATTTGGAAACGCAATGAATCCAATTTTTCACCCGAACTTTTCACGCGCTACTACTTCACAGATTGGAAGGTCAAACCTTTCGTGCAAGCCTCAACGGGTTGGAACTTGGCGACGGGAGAGTATATTGAAGTAAATGGAGAAACTACCAACATCAGGGACAACAGCTTTACGGCCAAAGCTGCCTTGGGTGTGAGTTTCAGGATAGGAAAACGCGCCTCGGTTGACTTGCTTTACAGCAAAAGCCTCACCAGATATACCACGCCCACCACTTTTGCAGACCTGGATGGCTTACGACTGGGCGGTACTTTTCTAATTGGCAAATAGAAAAGTACCCAAATTTTACTTAGAGCCAGGCTTTCTTATCTTTACTTTTATTCTAATAGTCAAGGAAAATGAACAGCCTGCCACCATTCGTCAAAACCGCTACCCTCATGCTGATTGTCACCGCCGGACTTCTGGTGGCATTTGATTTTCGGGCGGGTTATACTACCAATGCGTATCAGCTTGTGGAGTCTGCCGGGTCGGATAGCCTTTGGCGCGCCCCCAAACTGGCTGATATACCTAAAAACGCGGAAGGTACTTTGATCCTTTATGGAAGGGAATTGGTTGCCCAGACCGCCATGTACCTTGGTCCGAAAGGCAGCGTAAAGCAAAACACCAACGGAATGAACTGCCAGAATTGCCATCTGGAAGCCGGAACGAAGATCATGGGCAACAACTACGCGGCAGTGTTCGCCACGTATCCAAAGTACCGGACGCGGTCGGGCAGCGTGGAGTCTGTGATAAAGCGGATATCTGACTGCTTCGAGCGCAGCCTGAACGGCACCGCTCCCGATAGCAGCAGTCGCGAAATGCGGGCAATGGTGGCTTACATGCGGTGGCTTGGGCAGGACGTACCGAAAGGCGTGACGCCCAAAGGTACGGGGTTGGAAAAACTACCTTTTCTCGATCGTGCCGCTGATCCTGAAAAGGGTAGTTTGATTTATAAAGCCAAATGCCAGGTTTGCCACGGGGCCAACGGCGAAGGGCTGATTATGCCCGGCGCAGCGGTTTATGTATATCCGCCGCTTTGGGGTGAACACAGCTACAACGATGGCGCAGGTCTCTACCGGCTCGGCTCCTTCGCCGGGTACGTAAAGAACAATATGCCCTTCGGCGCTACTTACCTGGCCCCCCAACTTACCGACGAAGAAGCGTGGGACCTGGCCGCCTTCGTCAATTCCCGTCCGCATCCGCACAAAGATCAGAACGGCGACTGGAAAGACGTTTCAAAAAAACCGATTGATGCGCCATACGGTCCGTATGCGGATTCATTTTCCGAGCGCCAACATAAATATGGGCCTTTTCGGGCAATCGTGGAGGCCAGAAAAGCTGATAAGTAATAGCAAAGTTCTGGTGGGAAATAAAACTACCGCGTCAGCCGGTACATCAGCAGCGCCGACCGCTGGATCAAGGCCGGATATTCCTTCAAGTTGATGGTTTCACCCGGCGCGTGCGCACCGCTGCCGGAAGCACCAAGTCCGTCGAGGCAATCCACATATTCGGCGATGTAGGAAATGTCTCCCGCTCCCCGCGAACCCGGATCACCTGCTTTGACAGGACCCATGCCCAGATCTCGACTTACCTGATCCAGCACGGCCAGTACTTTGACGTTGCCCGGCTTGGGTTCCATGCCGGGAATGCCATCGGAAAACTCTATTTCGGCGGAGGTGCCGGGCAGGTTCCTGGCCACGATTTCACGCATTTTAGTGCGGGCATTTTCTTTCTGGCTTTCAGTCAGGAAACGCAGGTCGCCCGTGACGATGGTTTTCTGGGCCACGATGTTGGTTTTGCCCACGCTTTCGCCTTTGGCAGTTTTGGGATCGTAGTTGACTTCGGTACCACCTACCATCACGCCAGGATTAAACGTCAAATACTGCTCCGCACTCAGCGTTTCGCGAAACTCGTTGAGAATGCGCGCTGCTTCGTAGATCGAACCATAGCCCGCTCTTTTTCCAAAAACTCCGGACGAATGCCCGGTTTGGCCGTGGGTAGTTAACTCCCAGCCGCTTGCGCCGCGGCGGGCCGTGGCCGCGATGCCGAAACTTTGCGCCGTCTCGTAAGCCAGGGCGATGTCGCAGGTTTTGGCGCGATCGATATAATCCTTCCGGCTCACCGAAGTAGGTTTGCCGGAACTTTCCTCGTCGCCCGTGAAATAAACGGTGATTGAGGTATTGTCCAGCAAACCGTTGGCGTGCAGGGCTTTCAGTGCAGCCACAATCATTACGTCTCCGCCCTTCATGTCGTTGGCTCCCTGCCCGGTGGCGGTGGAGTCGTTGAGTTTGGTAAAGGGCGTGAAGGGCATGGATTTTTCAAAAACCGTATCGAGGTGACCGATTAAAAAAAGTTTTTTACCCTGATTCCCCTTCCGCGTGGCTACAAAATGTCCGGCGCGATTGAGTGAATCGGGTAGTTTGACCCATTCAGTGGTAAAGCCCATCGCGTCGAACTCGCGCTTGAAGACGTCGCCCACGGCCCGTACGCCCGCATGGTTAAGCGTGCCGCTGTTGATGTTCACTACTTCTTTCAGCAGGTCCAGCGTCTGAGGCATATCGGCTTTAACCTTGGCGATAATATTGACCTCAGGGGCTTTGAGATTTTGAGAGAAGACAATAAAAGGCAGCAGAAGAAGCGAAAAGAGGAAATGTTTTTTCATGAATAATGAGTCAAAAGGCGATCGGAATTTTTCCAAAAATAAAGAAATATCAGGAAGCCTGATCAGCCTGGAACAATAAGTTTATACCGCCTTCTGCTGTTTTTAGGAATCAAAAGCAGGTTTGGACAAAAATTCGATGTGAAGACGGCACAGTTTTTTAAACTGCACTGTATTTGAATTTGATCATAGAATAACAAATTATATACAGATATGGATTGGGCTAAAATGATTGGAAAAGGCGATTATTTTCAGGTGGCGGATGGCATTTGGGGTATGAAAGAATATTTCGTGAATGTGTACATGGTGCAGAATGAAGCGGACGGAAAGTGGGTGCTGATCGATACCGGATTGCCAATTTCGGGCAGCAGTGTCAAGAAAATGGCCGCAGACCTTTTCGGTGAGGATAACCGTCCTGCCTGCATTATTCTAACCCACGGCCATTTCGATCACGCGGGTTCAGTCAAGGAACTGGCTCAGGAATGGAATATTCAGGTGTATGCCCACAAAATGGAAATGCCCTATCTCACAGGACGTTCCTCATATCCACCTGCAGATCCGACCGTAGGAGGCGGACTGATATCCACTCTTTCGTGGACATTTCCGATGACACCCATCGACATACGCAGGTGGGTGGTGGCCCTACCTGCCAACGGACACGTTCCGGGTCTGGACGGCTGGAAATGGCTCCATACGCCTGGCCACGCCCCGGGGCATGTGAGCTTGTGGCGTGAAGCCGATAAGACACTCATCGCGGGAGACGCACTGGCGACCGTACAAGCGGAGTCGGCCATGGCTACCGTTACGCAGCAGCAGGCAATCAACCGGCCGCCCGCCTTTGCTAATTACGATTGGGTCGCCGCCGAAAAATCTGTTCAGAAACTGGCCGATCTGAAGCCCAATGTAGTGGCAGCCGGTCATGGTCAACCCATGCGCGGCAAGGCCATGCAGCGGCAGCTCGATGGATTGGCGGATAATTTTTATCGTCAGGCTTTGCCCGCGCAAGGCCGCTACCGGAACCGTCCGGCAGTAGTTAATGCCAGCGGACTGGTGTTCATACCACCCAAAGAAAAAGAAAAAGATTCTACATTGAGTCTGATACTGGCTGGCGTAGCGGGTGTCGTGGCTTTCGGGGTAGTGATGCTTTTGCGACGGCGGCGGATAACGGCCTGAGTAATGTTAATTTCAGTACTGCCAGCGTTTTGGTCGCTGGCAGTACTTTTACTTCCCGCCTAGCCAGCTTTGCCTTTTTTCTCCAACTTTTGCGGCCAATTTTCCCTCGAACAACACGGTAGTGTACGAAGCGTCCGCTCCCAGCGTCAACTCGGTGGTTCTGGGTTGACCGAATCGCTCGAAATCTACCTTTACTTTATCACCTGATTTATAGGCCGCCAGCAGATTCTGCGGATTGGCGTCCTCGGAAACAGGCCTGCCACCAATAGAAGTAATTTTGTCACCTTTGGCCAACCCAGCCTGATAGGCTGCACTGCCTTCCATAGGTTGAGCAACCAGCGTGGCTGCCCGATCACGGACATCCAGATAGGCACCCAGGTATGCCTTTCCTTTGCCCGGTTGCTCAAAATGGACACCAGCGGACTCCAGTAGTTTTTTGTAATCCGGCATTTGGGAATCAAAGACGTATTTGGCAAAGAATTCCTTGCCGAATTTTTCGCCTGCATAGGTTTCCAGTGCCAACTGCAAATCCCGTGCGGTATAAGGTATCTCAGGCTTGCCGTAGGTTTTCCAAACATACTGCATGAAGCCGTCGAGTGATAAACCTCCATCCATATCTCGCAGCGAAAGGTCCAGGGCCAGGCCCAGCACGCTGCCGTAGGTATAGTAAGAAATGAAGGTGTTCTCGCGATTGACGGGATCGATGGAAGCGGCGGCGTCCACGAAGGGGGCCTGGTAACTCATTTCCACAGGGTTGAAGTACTTGCGGGCGGGTGAATTGATAACGTAGTTAAGGCTGCCCGCCAGCCCGTCGACATACTCCTTTTGCGAAATGACCCCCGCCCGACAGAGCATCAGTCCTGTATAATATTGCGTGAACCCCTCGGCAAACCACAGCTCGCCCGACATGTTGGCCTCCATATAATCGAACGGTTGCAGCGACTTGGGACGAATGCGTTCCACGTTCCAGCCGTGAAAAAACTCGTGAGCTACCGTTCCCGCGTTGCGGTTCAGGCCACCGTTGGCCAGGCTGCGGGTGCTGGTCAGTACCGTCGAGTTGCGGTGCTCCATGCCATCGCCCGAAACATTGTCCATATAGCAGGCAAGAAAAGTATAGGTTCCGAAATCATAGTCGGGTAATTCGCCATAAACGGCCTTTTCCTGGACTACAATTTTTTTGACACTTTCCATGTAAGTATCCAGTTCGGCATCGGTACCAGCATGGTGCAGCGCGAAGCGGATTGTATAGGATTTTCCGTTGGATGTCTCGGTAAACTCCCGCATCGAGAAATTGCTGATTTCCGTGGGGCTGTCCATGAAGTAGTCGAGGTTGGGGGCCGAATACATGCCCCCGCCCAGCGGCCGCAGTTGTGTGGCTACTTTCCAGTTCAGGTCAGTACGCGGCTTGAAATGCACGCGGATGGGCCGTTGGGAATAGTCGGGAGCATACATGAACGTGGCCGGGATGTTAAGATGGGCGTGGGTTTCGTCGATCTGCGAGTAAGTACCGTCACCCCGGTCGGCGAACAGCGTATAAGTAATCCTGACGGTTCCGTTGTGGCCACTGACATTCCATTGGTAGGGGTTAGGCCGGGTGACGGAAAGCGGCTTGCCATTCTCGTCGGTAGCTTTCACATCATACACATTCTTGGCAAACTCGTGCAGGGCGTACCGGCCCGGCGAGGTGCGGCTCATTCGAAGGGCCAACACCTCCGATTCCAGTCCCAGAAAGGTGGCGGATACCCGCGCCTCATGGTGAACAGCGTTGGGGAACTCAATCTCGTATTCGTGGGCGGTCTGGCCCATAAGCAGGAGGGAGGAAAGCAGGAGAGGACAAAGGCAGTAGATGAATTTCATACAGGGCAGGATTGGTAAATCGATAGTTATGAACGCAGGAGCATCGGGCTTGGTTTGCCCCTGAATCCTGACAAAGTTAAGCGGCACAGTTTTTTATCCTACCAATCACCACCGCGAAATTCCAAACACTCAAATTTTCTCTTTCATGCGCATCGGCTACGCCTGCATCAATATGTTCTTGGCAGAAAACAAAATCACCGTCAACCGCTCGATGGTGAAGAAGACTTTTCTGGCCAAGGGCCCGGCCTACGCGTCGGAGCTGGCGCTGAAAAACGTCACCGATCTGGAAAATATAACCGACTGGAACATCGAGAACAAACTACTGCTTTACCGCATGAGCAGCGATATGTTTCCCTGGATGAGTGAATACGAATTCAGCGATCTGCCTGACATTGCCGCCATCCGGGAGGTACTTTCGCGGATAGGTAAAAAAGCGCAGACCGCCGACCTTCGGCTGACGTTTCATCCCGGCCCGTTCAACGTACTGGCGTCCAAGAGCGCCGATGTGCTGCGCAAAACCAACAAGGAACTGCGTCAGCACGGCGAAATCATGGATATGCTGGGACTACCCCGCAGTCCTTTTGCCAAAATCAACCTGCACGTAGGTGGTGCTTATGGTGACAAAGCCTCGGCCATCGATCGCTTTTGCGCGAACTACCAGCTACTATCCGACACCGCCCGCCTGCGGCTGACAGTCGAAAATGACGATCGGGGCAACCTCTTCACAACGGAAGATTTGGTGGAAGCCCATCGGCGTAGCGGTATTCCGGTAGTTTTCGACTACCACCACCATCAACTCAATCCTGGTGAATGGGGCGAAGAGAGAGCCATGGCCGCCGCCACCTCGACCTGGCCGACGGGCATTACGCCCATCGTGCACTATTCCAGCTCGCGCCGCGCCTTCGAAGAGCCGCTGGTGAGCCAGGTCGCGCATGCCGACTATGTCTACGATTTTATCGATTTGTACGGTCGGGAGGCTGACATCATGCTGGAAGCCAAGGCCAAGGAGCAAGCGGTACTGCGGTATCTAAAAGAATTTCCTGCCCGTATCGATAGGCAGACTGCTCGTTGAATGGCTTATTCTGCCTGTGTTTTTGTAAATGATAAAAGCTGAATATCATGAAGATAGGAGATAAATTGCTTAAAAAGCTGCAAAAAACCTATGCGCCCTCCACCATGATTGATTTCACTTTCGAGCGCTACGATGCCGCTATGAAGACTGACGAAGCAGGGCACCCCATCTTGCTATTTGTGGGTAAAAAAGATGATAAGGGAAAAATCAAAGGCCATCGCTTCGTCCGCACGCTCATAAGGGATCAAGCCGACAAAGTCATCAAAGACCATTGGGACAACCACGGGAAAGTTTAGCCACACCGACCATGAAAGAAAAATTTGACCTGAGAAAAGTCCTCAGCCTCATTGAAGACGCCATTCGCCCCTTCCCCAAAGCTGCCATGTTCGAGTTGTCGAAGCGGGGTTACGATTCGCTTTTTGAGCAATTGATTTCCTGCGTAGTTTCCATTCGCACCCTTGATGAGACTACAATTCCCGTGTCGCTGCGGCTGTTCGCCGAAGCCCGTACACCGCAGGAGGTAGTGAATCTTGGCCCCGAACGGCTTACCACGCTACTCTACGGCAGCACCTATCCCGAGCAGAAAACCAATACAATCCTGGGGATCGCAAAAGCTGCCGTCGAAGAATATGCCGGTGAACTACCCGCCGACTTTACTAAATTAACCGCCCTGAAAGGCGTCGGCCCCAAGTGCGCTAACCTGGCCCTTGGCGTGGCGGCAGGCCATCAGGCGATCAGCGTGGACGTTCACGTCCACCGCGTCGTCAATCGCTGGGGTTATGTTGACACCAAGCAGCCCGAGCAGTCGCTGAAAGTGCTGGAACAAAAAGTACCCATAGAACTCTGGACTGAAATCAACCGCCTCCTCATGCCCTTTGGCAAGCACATCTGCACGGGTAATCTGCCAAAATGTTCCACCTGTCCCGTGCTGCCCTATTGTGAGCAAGTAGGTGTGACGAAACACCGATGAGGCTATGGGCCATCGGCTTTCGGCGTTTGGTTTTTGGTTTTAGATTAAGTTGCTGATATGTAGTTGATTGATAATTTTTATTCCTCACTAAAAAATGGCATTCCACCTCACTCTGCATCCCTGGAACGTTACGCCCGCCGAAGCGGTGGGGTTGCAGGAAGAACTGCGGCAGCATATCGTTATAGAACCACTATCCAACCCACCCGAAACGATTGCGGGCTGTGATATTTCATTTAACAAGTACGAGGAAACCGTTTACGCTGGTATAGTGGTGTTGCGCCTAGATACGCTGGAAGTGATAGAGGAAGCGGGGGTGGTTACGACGGCATCGTTTCCCTACGTACCCGGACTATTGACGTTCCGGGAAGGCCCGGCCCTGCTGGAAGCCTGGCAAAAGCTTAAAACTGTTCCCGACGTGGTCATGTTTGATGGTCATGGCCTGGCGCACCCACGACGCCTGGGCATTGCAACCCACATGGGCTTGTGGCTCGATCGTCCGACTTTCGGTTGTGGTAAATCGGTATTAGTTGGTACTTTCTCCGAACCTGCTCTTGAACGCGGCCACTGGTCGCCCATGATGCACAAAGGTGAAACCATTGGTGCGGCGTTAAGGACCAAGAACAAAGTCAATCCGGTGTTCATTTCGCCCGGCCATCTGATCGATCTACCCGCAGCCCTTGACCTGACGCTTCGCTGCGATGGCGGCTATCGTCTTCCCGAGCCCACGCGAAGAGCTCATTTATTTGTGAATGAGTTGCGTCAGAAAGGCGGAAAGGAGTAAAAATAAAAAAGAAGCCCCGCCGGAATTTCGGCGGGGCTTCTTTTAGGAAAACTGAAGATCAATAATTTCTCGCCTTCTCTTTGGCGGAAGTAAGCGTTGCCTTCAAAGTATCCAGGGCCACGTTGATGGCTTGCATAATGGTGTCCTGCTTTTCGGTGACTACGATGGGTGCCATGCCTTCCATGCGGGCTTCCATCAGGCAGCGCTTATCCTGACTGCCTTCTTTATCGCCGTTTTCATCCGAAAGGTGAACTTCCACGCGGGTGAGTTGCTTGCTGAATCGGCTCAGCTTATCATTAATCAGCGCATCAAGTTCCGCTTCAAACGCTTCGTGGACTGTAATGTGGTTATCAGTGTTTATTTGAATGATCATCTTTTTAGTGGATAGTTGAATGTAATAGTAATGGTAGCCTTAAAAGAGCTAACAACACATTGCGTGCGTCTGTTTCCGCTAAAAGAACAATGCCACCCAAACTCAACTCATTCAACGCCCCCCTTCCGCGTCGGTGACCTTTGCTCCGGCCAGGATGTCGGCTCGCCGTTCCGGCTAATGGGCACACGCCTTTCCTTGCTGGTACTTTTATCGTCCTCACTCGCCATGTATACCAGAATCGCGGCCAGGATCACATTGTCCTCCACATCATCGAAAACAATCTTATCGTAAGTGTCCAGATTGGTGTGCCAGGTGTAGTTGCCGTATGACCAGCTCAGCGAACTAAGTGAAAATGCGGGAACGCCAGCCGCCAGAAAAGAGGCATAGTCCGAACCGCCCCCGCCGGGATTGCCGGGAAAATCATACTTGATGTCTTTCTTAATGTCACGAGGTACTTCGCGGAGCCAGCGGCCCAGGTAGTCGTAAGCATCCACGAAACCCTGGCCCGAAATATTGGCTACGCGGCCCGTACCGTTATCCTGGTTGAAAAGCGCCTGAATTTTCGGCATCATATCGGGATGGTCTTCGACGAAGGCCCGCGAGCCGTTCAGTCCCTGTTCCTCGCTGCCCCAGTGGCCCACCAGGATTGTGCGCTTAGGGTTAGGATAAATCTTTTTCAAAACCCGCATGGTTTCCATCATTGTAATGGTACCCGTACCGTTATCGGTCGCACCCGTGCCTCCGTCCCAGGAATCGAAGTGGGCCGAAAGCATCACGTACTCGTCAGGCTTTTCGGTGCCTTTGATTTCGGCAATGGTGTTAAAGGTCGGCACCACACCCGTTTCCTTCGACTCCGCCACCAGGTTAATCATCGGCTTATCACCGCTTTCAACGAGTCGGTAAACCAGACCGTAATCTTCCACACTCAGGTCGATGGTCGGTACTTTTTTGGTGTAAGCGCCGAAGATCTTATTGGCTCCGAAGCCCTGCGACCAGTACGATGAAATGATGCCCACGGCCCCGGCTTCTTCGAGGGCGGCGGGTAGTTCGCGGCGACCCAGGCCTGACTTGCGTAGTCGCTCATTCCAGGCCGTAGTCATTTCGTCTCGCTCCTTTTTCATTTTATCGAAAGACTCCTCAGTTGCGAACTCTTTCCAGTTATAGTCGGGACGTCCGGTGGGCTGCAGCATCGAAATCATCACCAGCTTGCCCTTGGCGTTAGGTAGCCATTTCAGGAAAGCCAGCGAATCGGCGAACTCGGGGAGGATAATGACCTCCGCCTTCACGCCGCCCTTCGGGGTGGGCGGACTCCACGCCAACTGAGTGCCCGACAATGTCTTGACCCAGGGACTCACCAAGTCGATGTGAGTGATGCCGCGCTCCCAGCCGCGCCACTCGCCCCACTTTTCATTGCGGGCCTGAATGCCCCATGATTCATATTTTTTTACCGCCCAATCGTGGGCTTTCTTCATACCGGGGCTACCTACCAGGCGCGGGCCGATGCCATCCATCAGTTCATGAGCAATGACTTTAAGCTGGGAGTTGGTTTCTTCTTCTTTGACGATCTTGTCGATGACGTCATTTTGTGCCTGAGCAAAAGAAAATAAGGTGACGAGGAAAAGTAATAGTAGACTGTACTGCTTTTTCATGTGAATTGGGGATTTTTTAGTTGTTGGGCTAAATATATCGGCTAATAGGGAGAAAACCTTGTTAAAAACAGGATTTGCAAAGTACCCTACCGTTTTTGACTCTGATAGGCGAGTGCGATTTATTGATAAACCATTATTAATTATTGATAAACAACATATTTCTGCTATCTTTATGTTATACTTCATTAAAAAACGACTATTCATGACCAATCAATCGCCCACCTGGGTATTTACTACGGCAGGTCTCGCCGTGAATCTGGTTTATTACTTCACGATGCTGGCAGCCGCAATATTTATTTTTATCAGTGTTTTAAGATTGTTGAATCTGCAACCACCTCAACTCACTTTTGGTGAACAATTCCCCAATCGTGTCTCGATTCCGGTAGACTGGGAAAAGCGTGGCGATGTTACCCTTACGCTGCCAGAGGAGTTCCTGGTTTCGCTCAATCCCGGCGAGCGCAAAGGCGAGCTGCAAGTACCCATCCACTCAACACTGGGGCTGTCCTATACTTTTTTTATCCTTATTGCTTTGATTGGCTCTGTATGGTTCTTCTGGCTTTTGCGGCAAATTTTTCACCATACTCGTGCAGACTTGCCGTTTCTCGCTGAAAATGCCCGACGCATCAGCCAAATGGGGTTGCTGATTATTGCTTCCTCATTGTTTTCAGAAGTTTATGACTATGTGATATGGTCGCAATCAAAACCGTATATCGAAGCAATGTCACCCGGGTTTTATTCTGGACTGTCGTATAGTTTATCGCTAAACGGGCCCTGGGTTTTCGGTTTGGTTTTACTTGCCGTAGCCCAGGTCTATCGCCGGGGTGTAGAATTACAACAGGAAAACGCTCTGACTGTCTGATCCATGCCGATAATCGTAAACCTTGACGTGATGATGGCGCGACGCAAGATGTCTCTCACCGAACTAGCCGAAAAAGTGGGTCTGACCATGGCTAACCTCTCCATCCTTAAAACGGGCAAAGCCAAGGCCATCCGTTTCAGTACCCTGGAAGCCATCTGCCAAGTGCTGGATTGCAAGCCGGGAGATATTCTGGATTTTGAAAAGGGGGCTTAAAACGCAATACCCAACTTTGCTCCGCCCCACACGTGCGTACGTCCGGACTTGAATTCCCGGCTCAGGTAGGTGCGGTAATACTCGGCGTAAAGTTTCCTGACTTTCAGCACCACGCCGTAATTGTGCTGAAAAGTAAAGCGGTTGATTTCGCCAGCTGTCAAGGTGTAAGGACTGCTGCGATTAAACAATCCACCTTGCAGCGTAGCATCATAGGCGACCAAACTACCCAGCGGTTGGCTATACACATAAATCTGTAAATCCTTCTTTCTGGGTTTGTTGGGGAGTTCGAAAGTGGAGTCAAAGTACCCCAGCGAAAGCGTCAGACCCGCCTGGACTTTATCCGAAAGTGTTCCCAACCGGACTTGTGCATTGGTATTGACCGAGAGAAAGTCCGTGACAGCCAGCAATTGTTTTTCGTGGTTTAGTTCGTAATTGACGACCACGTCATTCCGAATCTGGTATTGCCAGCCATGCGGCTCCGGGTCGCCCGACCAGCGGTGAATGGCCGTCTGCATCTGTCCGGCAAAAGCCGCCGGACCAACCATGCCCAGACTCATTACCGAGCTGAGTCTTTGTTGCCTAGCCGTATCAACGGAAATCGAATAAGATTTGAGCATGATGACGCCCGCGAAAGGCCGGTCGCCAGCCAGTATTTCATTGCTCTTTATGCTGGTAGGCGTAAATCCAAAATGCTCTAAGGCCAGACCATAAGCCCTGGGCGTGTCTTGGTAGCGAAGAAGTATCCTGGATAAAGGATTGCGCTTGAAAACCGGATGAGCAACCTCGAAACTATACCCTTGCGTGTAATAGTAGTCCGTGCGGTTGCGGGAGAAGAAGTCATTGTCGTAGTGAAAGCGGAAGAAGCCTTTTTCTTGCAGTGATCTCTGTACAGCGGTGTGATCAATCCGCTGACTCATTGCCGCAAAAGGACAAACTACCACCAATAGTAAGAAATGTATTTTGAACATGCTCACAGTTACGTCCCGGTAGGCTGGAAAGATTGAGGATAGTGTTTTGTTCCGCCTTTCCCGGACAAACGCCTACGGTAGTTGATTGGATTTTTCCTCCATTCCTTTGCCCGCTTTCCCGGCATACCGCTCATTCAGCTGCTCATATAACTCCGATGGCACGGGCGAATCGAATTGGCTGACATGCGGCTTAGGCTTCACCCAATCCAGATAACCTTTGGCCCAGGCATAGGCAAGGCCCAAAGCCAGAATGCCCACGAAAACAGTCATTTCGGCAAGCGCAAACCAACCCCAGCGACCTTCCGTCTGCGCGATCAGGTCTTCACGGCCAAAGACCACCGCCCAAGGAAACAAAAATACCAGTTCCACTTCGAACAGCACGAAAATGAGGGCCACGACGTAAAATCGCACATTGAACTGGACATTGGCATTACCCACCGGATCTTCACCCGACTCGTAAGTAGAGTTCTTCTCAGGATTTGGATTGTCGGGCCTCAGCAGGCGCCCCACCCCCAGCACAACGCCCAGCAGTGCGAAGCCCGCAATAATGAAGAGTAAAATTATTCCGAAGTCTGTCAGCATATTTTAGTTGCAGCGGTAAACCTTAGTGTTTGCCCATCAACAGGCCGAATTCTAGCATTCGTTCTGATTGCACAAAGATAGCAAAACACCGCTCCTCACCCCCGTACTGATTTTGTTTTACAAAAAGTGCAAAAAAAATTGCATTATGATATAAATATATCATATCTATGTCTTATATTTGTGTTATGAATTATAACAAACTTATGACACATGGAAACGACCAATAAAGAAAACCAAAATATAAACGCCGCTCCCGCAAGTCTGAGCGTAATGCAACAAACCGATAGCGCTCTGGTTGCGGCCAGCGAACAGAAGTACCTCTACTTCGAGGGGCGCCCGCGGGAATATCGCTTCAATGGTCAGAATGGCCAGTTTAACCTCTATGGTGACCGTGTGTTGACGGACGCTTCGGGCCGACTAGTTTCGACTTTCTCGTTTCAGCCAATTGCCTATCGCATATTTGAAGACGGACTTTTTGGTCGGTCGCTGCGCGAGTTGTGGGCCGAGCTTTTCTTCGTGGACGAAGATAACTGCGTGTCGTCCATCATGTTCAACAACACCTCGGTCAATGAGCTTTACCGATTGCTGGAGCCTATCCTGTATGAGCGCAAGTCACTTTGCGATGTGGTGCTGACGATCAAACCCGAGCGTGTGCAGAGTAAGAGCGATCCAAATAAGTCATGGTTCATCGCCCGCTTTTCATACGAACCCGCCAAGAACGAGCGGATTGCCGAAATGCGGGAGTTTGTCAAGAATCACCGCGTGTACCGTAATGAGACGCTGACCGTTGGTGCTCAGCATAAATTGGTGTCGCAGGGCTATTATCTGGCCATCGACCCGCTGGATGACTACTCTTTGCAGCAGGCTGCTTGATTAGTGAACACTGACTTTTGATTCAGATTATCGAATTGTCAGCGTTCGCATTTTCTTTCCAAACTAACCAAGATCATGATAAACAATGGATTCATAGCCCTGAGAGGGCAGCATTCCTTTCACATGGTGGAACGGAAGAGCATCAAAGAAGTGGAGATGGGAGAGCGCAAAACGAAAATCGTGACGCCCTACCATACGCTTGAAGTAGAGACGCTCTATAATATGGCGGCACTCAGCTCACTTTGTCAGGAGCCTCTGCCTGAAATGTTCCAGACAGAAGAAGACGCGGCTTCGGATTTGTACCCCAGACTCAACGACTTGCCCTTTTAATCTAGCCCTGCGGTTCGGTCCGGCTGAAGTACCAGCGGCTCGCTCGTTTTGGGTCAATAACTCCAATGACGAGCGAGCCGCACGGGCGTGGGTTTAACCGCATCACCTATCAGGATAACAGTTCGCCTTTTCGGATGGCACCGTTACGATGGGAATGATTGATTACTTCCCGCAGAATCATAATTTGCTGTTTCAGAAGTTCGATGGTTTCGTTGCGGTCAGCAAGCTGCTTTTCCAGATTCCTGTTACGCTCACTGAGAAAGTCAGGCTGGTCTTTCGAAACACTGGTACTTGAATTGATAAAAGGTTCACCCTTACCGCGTAGCAGCCAGTCGCCGTTGAGGTTTTCGAAACGGTTTGTAATACTTACCAGCGTATCATAGCTAGGTTTGGTACGGCGGTTCAGGATGGTGTAAAGCTTGGCGGGCTTGTCAAATCCCAGCTCTTTGCTAAGTCCATAAACGGTCATTCCCTTATCCTGTAGTAGAAATTCAATGCATTCGTGAATGTCAAGTGGTGTGTCTTTCATGTCTAATATAATTTTGCTATATTTGCTGCGGTTCACAAAAATATCAATTAGTTCCCGGTTTCCAATAACTTATTTGTAAAATATACTCTCAATAAATATTTGTTGTATATGGAAAATGTGAAAGAGTACTCGGACTGGACCCGACCCGAAGTGTCGCCCGAGTGGGAATTGTTCAGAACAGTACAAAAAATGAGTTGGGATGAACTGGCAACGGGCGTAAACCCCTGCCTGTTGGATATGTACCGCAGCACGGAGCTGGGGTTGGACCTGCAGAAGGCGCTATCGTCTCCCAAACTCAATCAACTCGGTGAAAAGCACGGCAAAGATTTGATTTGCCGCCTGATCGGGCTAACCGTGCTGGTATACTTCGACCGGCTACCCAGAAATACTGAAGCCAACTTTGGCACCTGGCGGCTTCGCCAGACCGCAGAATGGCTTTATGAAACCTACTTGTGCGAAAGTATGCGCGACCTGATGTACGCCTTCCGCCGGGCTCAGGGCAAGTATGCCCACGACCTGCTGGAAGTAATGACGGACTATCTGGAATGGCGGGCAAGCAAGTTGGAAGCCATCCACCAATCCCGCAGCCAGGCGGCGGTGAATCCCTGGCCCAACGATTTTAAGGAGAAATTGCCGGAGCGGTGGTTTCTCGGATACCTAAACCCAACGAATGGAAACAACAGTCAGGAAGCCGCGTAAACGTAAAGAAAAGAAGCTTGTTTTCGAGACGGAAGTACCCGAGCCGCTACTTGAGAATAAAGAAGAGGCGCCAGCCAAGCCCTCCCGCAAACGCAAGGCGGTTATTGCGGAACAGGAAATAGTCTTTGTGTCACCCGAGACGGAGAAGTTGCCAACCAAATCGACACGCAAGCGCAAGGCTAAAAAGGAGCAAGTCGATACTGAGGCAGAAAGTACTTTGGAAGTGGCTCCT
This sequence comes from Persicitalea jodogahamensis, assembly GCF_014651615.1. GTDB lineage: Bacteria > Bacteroidota > Bacteroidia > Cytophagales > Spirosomataceae > Persicitalea > Persicitalea jodogahamensis. The sequence goes on from NZ_BMXF01000003.1 coordinate 297,732, forward strand.
CCGAAAGTGGAAACTACCGAAAAGGTTTCACGTAAACGTAAAGTGGAAGAGGATGCCACTAAAAAAGATGTGACCACACCTTTGGTGGTAAAGGAAGTGGTGACCAAGTCGCCGCGTAAGCGTAAGGCTCCTTCCTCAGCCGAACCAGCCATACCAGCCGAGGTTTCCAAACCCCCGAAAAAGAAAAAGGCCACCCAGGCCAGCTGGGACAAATGGGTGAAAGCCACCGTCGTGGCCGTGAGCCCCGATGTATGGAATATCCATGCCTCAGAATTGAGCCACAATTCCCAGTTTCTTACCGATCTGAGAAAACTACCCTCGCGGGTCATGCTGGACACCCCTGCCCTGGACTACCTGTTTCGCTGTCCCGACCGACTTTCGCACAACGCACGGCTTGTGTTGAATGAAGAAGGTGTCGAATGTCTGGTCAGTCTGGAAAGCCTGCGCGAGTGGGCCGATAAAATGCGCGCGGGTCAGTATCTCATCAATAAGGAAAATGGCTTTTTCGATAAAGTTCTCGACCGTTTCGATCTGGAAAGCGTGATAACGACGACTGAAGTCTACCACAAGTACATCTTTCTGAAAGCTCCTTCGTTCGTGGACATTAGCTGGGAAAGAAAACCCGAAGATTTCATCAGCACCCGCCTGAATGCTGACGAACGCCCCACCCGGATTATTGCCGCTCAGGCACTTGTACTTGGCGTACCTATCTTATCTCCTGATTTGAGGTATGATGCCTACAAGAAAGACGGTTTGAAAACAGTCTGGTAGGAGTATAATGTTTACGTTGCCTTTTACAGGCCTCAGTATCCGCAAATTAACTTAGCAGAGAGTAGGAAATCAGCAGCCGTCCATCGGCTCGCCACCTAATCCAGCCTTGCCCAACCTTTTTAAAATCTTCGTCCAGCAGATGAACATTCATCCAGTCATCTCTGATGAGCGTGGGCCGCATGAAAACGTAACTTGCATTTACCTTGCCCGCCTGGACTAATGGCTTTACGCAAATGCCCTGATCCATACCGCTCAGGTACTCCACCGAATTCACATTGAGTAAAAATTCAGGCCAATACAGGATCTTGCCCGCTTCCCGTCTGACATAAGCAATTTGCTGGTTCCTGGTGTTGACGGTCACTTCCACAAAATCGCGTCCCACAGATTGCATCCGAAAATACAGCATGTCGTAGTCCAGTTTGAGATAATCGGGCACCAACCAGGGGGGCGCATAGGCGATGTCGAATCCGCCCCGCGTCAATCGTTTGAAAACGATGCTGTCTGTGGGCGGATGTCCTGTTACTGGTTCATCAAGATTGGGATTGCCATAAAAATACAGCACGGGATTTTCGTAAAAATGGGGGGCGAAAAAACCCAGACCCATGGGCGTCTCATCGTTTCTCCCTGCTAAATCAACGGCTTCATTGGTAGTTAATTTGGTTACAGATTCAGTAGCACCGGTGGGCGGAAGCAGGAGAGCATCAGCTTGCACAGCACCTTCCCGATTGTAATAACGGTACACAAAATACAAAATGGCAATAGCTGCCAATAGGGAAAACACACGATTGATTTTTACAATAGCAGCGTGCGATGCGTAACAGGCGACAAACAGAGCAATGACCAACGCAAGAAGGGCGGCTACTACCCCGTAACTAAGAACAATTGCTCCTCCGGCAAGTCCTTGCCCTTTGCCCGCTTCCGTTAGTCCGGCGTAGGTCAGTCCAGCGACGAAAAAAACTAGAATGGAGAGGAAATAAAGTAGGAGGCTGGCGGGTTGGATGAGCTTCTTCATGAGAGGATAGGATTGATTATGAGGTAGGTAAATATACCCAATCATCTGTATCCATGAAAACTAACGCTTGGGAAGTGCCGTCAGAAAGAGAATTACGAAGTTACTGAATGTGAGTGGAATGAGAGGAGGGGGCACCAGTGGGGAATATTGTTGGCCTTATGATTTGCCATAGTTTGGAAGCTCCTCCGCTACTGCTTCGTAGCGCTCAGGCGCCTCTGCTGCCGTGCCGTACTCCGCTTTGTGGCGTTGATGCAGAAAGCACAGCAGACGCCCAAGGGACTGGGCGCGGTCGGCAGCGGTGCGTAGTTCACACTCATAGATTTTCCAAACTTTCCAGCCCAGCTTTTCTAGTAGAAACACATTTCGACTGTCACGCTTTTGGTTAGCGGTGATTTTTTCCAGCCAAAACGCGCGGTTGGATTTGGGTAGTTTGCTGATCCTGCAGGTATCATGCCCATGCCAGAAGCACCCATGCACAAATACCACCAATCCATACTTCTTGAGCACTATATCCGGTCGGCCGGGCAACTTACGGTCATGCAGTCGATACCGGAAACCATGTCGGTGTAAACACCTGCGCACGGTCCACTCGGGTTTCGTGTCCTTCGACCGAATCGCCTGCATGATCTGCCGCCTCTTTTGCTTGTCAAAAATGTCCAACCGCGTTGAATTTTGATGGGTGATTTAGTGCATGAGAGGATATTGCTTGTGCCTGTTTATATGCTCGTGCATTTACCCGGATTTTAATCAGGCTGCCTGTCTTCCTTCGTATTTTCTTATCCGCTCGTCGTACAAATCCAGGCCGGCCCTAATCGCATCGCGCATTTCCTGAGCGGTGAGTCCGCCGGAATGGGCCAACTGATAACACTGGCTGCTAAGGGAGCCGTGCCTGGCAGTCTGCTGTTTTAAGTACAAAATAATTCCTTGCTTACCGTTCATGATATTGTCCTGTTTTTCATTTTTTACAAAGATAGAAATATATAATACAACTATATTATAATTGATAAAAGTTCAGTATATTTGTATTGAACATGAAACTAGAAATCAAGTATGAATATCGTCAGACAAACGCTGCCCGATTCGGTGCAGGAGGTGGAGCTTGAACGCGCCTTGCGGCCTTTGAGCTTCAATGATTTTTCGGGACAGGAGAAGGTATTGGACAACCTCCGGATTTTTGTCCAGGCAGCCCTTGAAAGGCAGGAACCGCTTGACCATGTGTTGTTGCATGGGCCACCCGGTTTGGGGAAAACTACCCTCGCCTGTATCCTGGCTAACGAGTTGGGGGCGCACCTCAAAACTACCAGCGGCCCGGTACTTGACAAGCCCAATGAATTGGCGGGGCTCCTCACCAATCTTCAACCTGGTGATGTGCTCTTTATCGACGAAATCCACCGTCTTAACCCTGTTGTGGAGGAATACTTGTATTCTGCGATGGAGGATTACAAGATCGATATAATGTTGGACAGTGGTCCTAATGCCCGTTCGGTGCAGATCGGTCTTAGTCCCTTTACACTCGTCGGGGCCACTACGCGTGCGGGGATGCTAACTACGCCTTTACGCGCTCGATTCGGTATTTCATGCCGGCTTGAGTATTACCAGCCGAGCCTGTTATCTACGATCATTCAGCGCTCGGCGGAATTGCTGGGTTGTCCGATCAGCGAAGACGGTGCCCTCGAACTAGGTACCCGAAGCCGGGGAACGCCACGCATTGCCAACAATCTGCTGCGACGTGCCCGCGACTTCGCTCAGGTACTCGCTGCGGGTTCCATCACCACTGATGTGGTACAACGCACGCTAAGGGCTCTGGAAGTTGGAGAGAATGGTCTGGATGAGATGGACAACCGTATTCTGGCGGCGATTGTGGAGAAGTTTTCGGGTGGTCCGGTGGGGTTGTCAACCATCGCTACCGCAGTGGCTGACGAAGCCGAAACCATCGAGGAATTGTACGAGCCATTCCTGATCCAGGAAGGGTATCTTAAACGCACTTCGCGAGGCCGTGAAGTGACCGAAAAGACCTACCGTTACCTGGGGGTGGAGATGCCTAATAAGTACCAGCAGGCCGCCTGATACAATGCTTGGATATAGCATATAATTATATTATATTTGGAGAACCATTCAGGACCGGATAGCGTTTATTAGTAACAGGTCAAAAGCCCAATTTAGCTATGGAACAAAACTTGGAAAAATCATATAAGGAGCAGGAAGAATGGCGGCGGTCAATTCCCGCTCAGGTCTTCCTGAATCATTTCTTCGGCTTGCATCGCCACATCCAGCATTTGCGGCACACAAAAAGTCTGGATCAGGTATGGCACTTCCGCGAATTCGAGACCAGAATCACCGAGAAGCAGGAGGAGGCTGCCAAGAAGCTTCTGGTTCAGGCCTGGAATACGGAGTATGCCCTGCGCAAGACTGCTGAGAACGGCGATGAGACTTTTCACCGGAATGCACTTTATTGGACCTTCCCGCAGGCGTATTACAGCATATTTTTTGCCACAAAGGCTTTTCTGACCGTACAGGGCGGGACTGCAAGTAACGAGTGGGTTGCGCGCGCGCGCGTGGGCAGGCTGGTTGCTGCCAACTGGTATCCGGCTCCTCTCGCTTTTGGAGCGATGGGTTACCCCGGTAAGTTCACGCTGATGGGTTTGCCTTCCGGGCATGCCACGCCTTCACTGCATTTGACCGATACGCCGCACGAATGGCAGGCGCAGGTGGGACAATTTCTACGTACCACACGCACCCGCCAAATGCAGAACGCAAGACGTCGCCTGCAGGCTGATCCTGAGAAGGCGGTACGAACCAAGACGGGAAAAATTTCGACACGATTCGGTGCGAAAGAATGGACACAGGTGACGAAGCGGGTAAGTCCGACGAGCTTCCTGGATCTGTTTGCCCGGTTGAAAATTTCTTCGACCCACCGCGAGGTAGAGCGTTTTATCGAAGCTGACATCGATTTCCGTCTTTTTCACCATTGTCTGTTCGAGACAGTACGCTATATCAATTCCATTCACGAGGCCTATGTGGCCAAAGCAATTGGAGCAGAGCGTTACGCCGAGTTTAGGGAATCGTTGCCAGCTTATCTTCGCGAGGAGTTCGGGGGCGACGGGCCAAAGAGCCCTCACGAAGCGGCTGTCATTCCGCTGGAACCAAGATGGTCCAAAATGGCTGGCTAATCAACCACTTAATCTTAAATCGAATTATCATGAATACGAACCCAGCATTTTTTAAAAGCAAAGGTGGCGGACAATATTTTAAACGCGAAGGCGAGCGGGTTAAGATCGTCTGCCTGTATGAATTCAACCCTTCGGTAGAACGCACGACCTACGATGACAAGCTTCTTTCAGCACTTGAATGTACCCCGTGCGATGAAGCGTCGTTCAACGATGCCCAGGAGCAGGTCATACGCATCCTGCAACTCGGCGAAGCCGGATGGGCTGCTCAGAGAGCATAGCGTCTCTTAAAGACTATAATGTAGTTTTGGTTTTATGGATAAAGGAATAGCCTCAGGTCAATGACCTGGGGCTATTTTGTCTTCAGGAAGCTTCCCACGCCCCTTTTTTTCTATCCCACCAAACGTAGATTCCAAAGCCAACCAGGCAAACTACGCTCGTCCAGATGAGCCCTCGCTGCAGGCGTTCGGAGTTGCCTTCCAGGTAGGCCAGTAGGCCGATGAGCGGGGAGATGCCCAGCGCCGTAGCGGCCATGAATTTCCAGAAGCCCATACGGGTGAGGCCTGCTACAAAGCTAATCGTGTCGTTGGAAAGAAAGGGCGCTATCCGGAACACCATGACAGTGCCAAAACCGTAGTTTTCAAGGTAGGATTTCATCTTTTTCTCCGCTTTTCCTCCCAATAAGGCGAGCAGGGTATCTTCGCTCAGCGACTTTCCAAGAACGTAGGCCGTTGCGGAGGCCAGCAAGATACCCAGCAGAGACAAGCCACTGCCCCACCAGGGACCGTAGGCAAGGGTGCATACCAATATCAACAGCCAAGAGGGAATAACAAAGGCCAGCATCTGGACTAAAAACAAAATGAGCAATAGCAACGGTCCCCAAAAGCCAAACTGCGCCACCCATTGGGCGATTCGGGATTCCTGTCCGCTGGTGAGGACGCGCCAGGCCTGCTGGCAAAACGACTGAAATTCAGAAGACAGGAAATAGGCCAGCAAGCCACCGCCCAAAATGAGAGCAGAAACAAAAAGCGGTAGGTACTTAACCAGACTGGAGGCTTCGCTTTTGTTTTTTTTCATTGGGTAGTATGACTACTGGTTGGACATTATCAGGCAGCTACCAACGGAACCCCCTGGGTTGCCTGCCAGTAAGTCCAGCTGATAAAAATAAGGATGCCGGCAAAAGCAATCCAGACCAAGGCCGATTTCTGACTCGCTTTCAGAGAAAGGGAAGCTACGTATACCCCCAGCAACATGAGCACTTGCAAACCGTGTAATCCAAAAGAGTGCGCCACGCGCAAATCGCCGAAGCCCGTGCTCCAATTGAGCAGCGGCAGCCCCGGCCCGCCATCCGGCCCACCCACGGTGTGGCCCCGCTGCGCTGACATGTAGCCCCCCAGAAAACTACCAACTAAAAATAACAGTAGCCCCAGGCGTGCACCCAGCACGTAAGGCCCGGGAAGTTTGCTGAGATTGGCTCTGATATAGCGATAGGTAAAAACCATCACCCAGATTGTACTGTAAACAATAAAAAAGCCCATGAGGGCAAAAACGATCCCTCCGCTCGCGGACTCCATATTGAAATGGGACTTGACACCACGTGCGGCTTGCACCGTAATGGCTACGTTTTCGATAACCACCGCCAGGGTGATCTGGCTCGCAAAAAGACGAATGAACCGGCTTTGCGGCAAATCACCACACAGCCAGGCGAAAGTCAGAAGGTAGATGCCTGACGAAACAAGAAATTTAAAAGGCTTGATCCAGCGATTAATGCCCAGGATTTGGGTGTCATCGGCAGCCATCGGAATCAGCAGGAGCAGCGCCCCGATCAGCAGCGCCATCCCAACGTAGCATAGTAATTTGTTGCGCTCGCGGAGAGTTACCAGCAGATTCATGATAACGTCAGGTTTTTATTGTGAGGGTGATAAGAAAACCCTATAATTGCTAGCATGAACATGCAAAAAATCACTTACCTATCAAAGAACCAAACTCAAAATGAAAGAATACAAGCTCGAAAGTTTTATTTACTACAGCAAATTGACCTTTGATCCCAACCACCTTCTCAACTCGTCAACTACGGAGATTCAGGAAAAACTGAACGAGTATGCGAAAAATGGCTGGCGGTTGGTTTCGACCACTACCACTAATTTCGGTTCCGCGATGTACTTCTACTTATATTTTGAAAGGGACGCAACGTTCTGATTCCGAATCGGCGCGAAGCTCAGTTCAATCTCTGGATCAATGTTCGTCACCATCATAAATCCACATGGATTTGGTGTCGCCGGCGCGCTGGAAACCTATTTTTTTGTAGAATTCTACGGTATTACCATCGGCAGTAAGTACCTGCATGTGGAAATCTTTGTACTTTTCCTGCATCTTCTCAACCAGTTGGTTGCCTATGCCCATTCCCTGATATTCGGGATGCACGAGGAAGTGCGGATAATACACTACCAGATGGCCGTCCGAGATAGCGTTTCCCAAACCTACCAGCTTATTGCCATCCCAGGCGGTATATAGAGAATGGGAATTCAAAAGTCCGTTGTAGAGTTTGGTCGGCTTTTGCGCGGCGCTCCACCCATTAGCTTCGTAAAGGGCCAGCACATCTTCGATGCGAATTCCTTTCTTGTCCGAAATTGTAATTTTTGGAGTTAATACTTGACTAGTCATATAGAATGTTTTTATTTATTTGTAATTATTATTCTGAAAAATAAGCCTATCGAAATACATTTAATAGGCGTTAAGCCAGCTGATTATAAATTTATCAGGCTTGTCGATCAATTTTAATGCTTTTCTTCTGAATAATATTCTGCTACAATAGAGTACTGTTTAAAATAGTATAATTCAAAGATAGCTGAATTTTTTGCAAAAGTCAAATTGAATGGGTTCTTAACCAGGCACTTACTTTTTCTACACCTGAAATGATGGAACAGATATAGCGCTGCTTTATAGGGGTAGCCGACCGCGTAGTTAGTAACCGACCAACGCACAGCCCGGGCGAAAGTACCTACTTGACCAACCCCCAAAATCCAGTGGAAATGTATTGGCTGATCGCAAATGAAGTGCCCGCAACCCACACCACAAGGGTAAGCAGGGTAGCACCAAAAGCCTTAGCCAGCGCAGCCTTGCCCGTTCGGTTGATAAATTTGTAATAAAATATACCGCTGTAGACCAGTTGTCCCAGAAAATAGACACCCAGAAACCGACTACTCTGCTCTCCCGCCAGCAGCCGGGTGATGGGCACAAACAGCAGAATATACAGTAGGTTGGTGAACCCGTTCATGTACATGCCCGCAATCAGGTGCTCGATGTAGTTGTAACTGGCTTTCATATAAAATAGCCAGTAAATCAACGCGATGATCGGTATGGCAATGAAAGCCAGAAGATTGGAATACTGGGCTGTGAAATGCATCGCCACGGCTTTTCGCTCGTAAATGCGGATTACCCGTTGCTTTTCCACTGGATCGGTGATTTGACTGATTCGCGGATTTTCCTTTTCGACATCGGTCGGGGGCTTTTCCAGGGTAGTCATGGTCAGCACGAAGAGTCCGGCGACGATCAGGTAAAAGTTAAGCGGTGGAAAGTACTTTTTACGCTTTCCCTCCACGTACTCCCTTGCCACTACCCCTGTGCTCGTTGCCAGCGACCTCAGTAAGTACAAAAATCCCTTATCGGCGTGCGTCACGTAATGGACCGCATCATGGAGTAAGTCGTGGAAATGGATGCGGTGCGTGTCTTTTTTTTGGGAGCAGCTGGGGCAGTACTTGTAGCTATCCTGCAAATGGGTACCGCAGTTGAGGCAGTTGGCTGACATACGCGAGGGAGATAGTAAAAGCCGGTAGTCGAAAGGGGAATATCGACCCAAATTTCAAAGATAAAGGCTCCGACCGTTTTTCCAAATGATTGCCGCATTTTTTGGGAGATCAGGCTATTGGACAGTAATAACCAGTTTTCCCCGGGCGTGCCCTTCTTCCAAGTACCTGATCGCCTCCGGCACTTCACCCAGTTTGTACGTTCTTTCTATAACGGGTTTTATTTTGCCAGTCTCGATGAGACTTTTCAGGAAAAACAGATCCTGATGGCCGGGTTTGGCCAGCAGCGCGCCCAGTTTTTTTCCCTTTCGTGATAACAACGGTCCCAGGAACAGAGCCTGAAACAGTTGAGCGCTGGTGCCTCCCGTCATGACATACCTCCCGCCGGGTTTTAGAGATCGCTTGTACGCGAGGATTGGGTGATAGCCATTCGCTGCCAAAATGAGGTCGTACTTTGGCCCATTCTCCTGCGCTGCGAGGATAGTGAAATTCTGCTTCGTATAGTCAATGACGTGATCGGCCCCCAGAGCGCGCAGTAAATCCAGCTTGCCTGTGCTACCCACGGCAGTGACTACCGCTCCAAATGCTTTGGCAATTTGCACGGCAAAAGTACCCACTCCGCCCGAAGCACCGTTGATAAGTACCTTTTTCCCGGCGCTGAGCTGCCCTTCGTCGCGAAGGGCCTGCAAAGCCGTGATGGCCGCACAGGGTAGGGCAGCTGACTCTTCAAAAGTCAGGTTTTCAGGTTTGAGGGCCAGCAAGTGCTCGGGAACGCAGGCATACTCGGCAAAGGCCCCGAAACCACTGGCCGATAAGTCGGCGAAAACTTCATCGCCTGCCTTAAACTGCTTGACGTCTCGGCCTACCGCCTCCACCCGTCCGGACATGTCGAGGCCGGGTACCTGGTGTTTTGGTTTCAGTAATCCGAGTGACAGGCGGGCGATTAAGGGTTTGCCGCGAATCAGGTGCCAGTCGGCGGCATTGATTGAGGCCGCCAGTACCCTGACCAGGACCTCGCCGTTGCCGGGCGAGGGTTTGTCGATCTCTTCATGGCGAAGCACATCGGGTGAACCGTACTCTGTAAATACAATTGCTTTCATGGTAACTGTTCGTATAAATGTACGATCAAGTTACCGATTGTCGGCAGGTAGTTTTCACGGAAATTGATATACGGTTATCACTATACGCTCAGCGGAAATATGAGTCCGCCAACCAAATCATCAGCTGGCTTTGCCCTCCACGTACTTTTTGAAATTATCCAGAATTGCCTGCCAGCCTTGCTTCTGGGCTTCCGCAGGATTTTCTTCTTCGGGTTCGAAGGTTTCCGTCACTTTGGTTTTGCCTTCATTTTCTTCAAACGCCACCGAAACCTTCCGGTCGTCAGCCAAGATGTATTCGAGCAATTCATGCTCTACTATTTTTTTGTAAGTACCCGAGAAGTCGAAGGCAAAACTGCCGTCCCGTGCTTCCATACGATAGATGAATTCTCCGCCTTCCGTCAGATTATTATCGGCGCTGGGCGTGTACCATTCGTCGCTGGCGTTATTCCATTGGGTAATGTCATCGGGCGTCGTCCAGGCTTTCCACACTTTTTCTAATGGAGCGTCTACGATGGTTTCGGCGGTAATGGTTGATTGTTCGTTAGCCATGTTAGTTTTCTTCAGATTAGTAATGGGAAAAGCAACAACCTATCAAAAATCTGTGCCGCTTGTTTCAACCAGATCCCGACACTTGAAAAAACTCATTGCCGGATATACCTCAATCGCACATCTTGGCAAGCTGTTATCGTGAGGCTGTCTCCTTGTTGGACCAATTCCCACCGAGGACAAGCCAGACAAGAAACCGCTGCACACTTTCCGGGCAGTACTTCGTTTGTTTTTACCTCAAACAAAATACCATTCAGGAAATAAGAAGAGGGACCACAGCACGACCGCTGGCCGTCTCTATCCAGTAGCACACCATCGTATCGGAAGGCGATTGTATGGGCATCTTTACCCGGTACTTGTTCTGTAATGGTCGAATCATTTCGGGTATATGCCGATTCCACCAAAAGCCACTTGCCTACGATATTGGCTACTTCGGGCAGGGGATCGTTTTGTGTTTTACAGAAAGAAAAGGCAAATACCAGGCATACGAATTGGATGAATCGGTTCATAGGAATTGGTTTTTCTTTTTCCTGATCCAATTTTCCGTTCAAAGGTTGTAAACCGAAAGAAGAATTGAATTGATTAACCAATTCAAAGTTATTCGCGACGAATGGCCTCCACCGGATCCAGCCTGGCCGCCCGCAGAGCGGGGTATGTCCCGAACACGATGCCAATTAGCACCGCTACTACCGAGATGACCAGCATCGTGTTCAAGGTAAAGGCTGCCTGAAAGGGAGCTTTGGCCACGGCTTTTACGATGGGAACGATAATCAAAGTACCTCCGATGCCAAGGAGCAATCCCAGCAAACTACCAAAGACGGAAATGGTAACCGACTCAGACAGAAACTGCAATACGATGTCTTGCTTTTTGGCCCCAACGGCTTTGCGAACACCGATTTCGGAGGTGCGTTCCGATACCGAAATCAGCAGCACATTCATGACGCCGATCCCGCCTACCAGCACCGAAATACCCACGATAAATCCCATGATTACACGAAAGATCAGAAAACCCTGAGCGGCTTGCTCCACCCGAAACTCGTTGGTAAATACCTCGAAATCATCCTTGCCGTTGGGAACATTCCGGGCAATCCAGGCCAGTACCTGCGCTTTCAGGGCGGGTACATCCTCCACATTTTCGGCTTCCAGGCCGTAGTCCAATCTCATGGTTTGGAGATCGTCCACGCTGAGCAGCGAAATCGGAAAGTACAGTTGGGCCGGGGTGGCGGTGTCGGACTTTGTGATCCCGACAATCGTAAGTACTTGCTGTCCAACCTGCACTTTTTTGCCGATGAGGTCAGGAACCTGTGTATTACCGGGCATTCGGCGGACAAAGGTTTCGTTCACCACAGCGACTGGCCGCTGCTCATTCAGGTCGTTATTTGTAAAGCTTTTTCCCCGGATGAACTGGGTTTTCGGAGCCAACTGCGGAAGTGCGCCGCTTATCATCGTGCCGATCCGCTGCGTATCGCCCTGCATGGTCACCTCCCGGCCCTGCCGGGTGAGCATGTATACGTCAACGGGCAGCGATAAGTTACTGTGAAGCCGGTTGATTTGCTGGTAGCTGAGCAGGGGAAAGGAGTCTTTGCGAACCCGAATGCCATTCACTACTTTATCCGGCTTGTTGTAAATGACGATGGCTTTCAGCGAGGTAGTTTTGGAAATCTGCTCGTTGGCATATTGTTCCATTCCGTCGATGAGCGACAGAATGCCTACCAGCGAGGCCACGCCGATGACGATACCCAACACGGAAAGTACCGTATGAAAAAAGCGGGAGCGAATGGTGTTGATAGCCGACGAAAAGGAGATCAGAATCTTTTTCCACATAGTGACGAGCTGCTGAGAACGGACGAATAGAAGTGCTAGATCGTCGAACTACCGGATATTAGCAAGTGAAAAAGGACAAATGGAGCATTCTACCTGTGAGCAGCTCTACCATTTAGTCCTTTTAAAACGTAACCAACGGGATCATGGATTCAGCAAAAAGACAAATGCAAGGCAAATCTCCAACAGCGGCTACCTCAACCGGCCGGGCAAAGATCGTGTCGCACGTTAGGGCGGGAAAAGCTTTTTTTAGAGGTTTATAGCTACGCTGTCAAAGCCGGGATAGAAGGTCATTAAATGCCAATCGCTTTCCTGAATTCTGGGTCGGTGGGTTTAACGGCGGATGCGAAAAAATGGGTGAGCTGTCCTTTCTCGTCTACGACGTATTTGCAGAAATTCCACGTAGGTGCTTTGTCATTCCAGCCATTCAGTGATTTGGTCGACAGCCACTTGTAAAGCGGATGCTGCATTTTTCCCACCACATCGATCTTGTCGAATAGCTGAAAGGTAACCCCGTAGTTTTTCTGGCAGAACGTGGCTATTTCTTCATCGGAACCCGGCTCCTGACCCCCAAAGTTATTGGCCGGAAAGCCCAGCACGATAATGTCTCCGCCATACTTTTTGTGGAAGGCTTCCCAGTCGGCATACTGGGGCGTGAAGCCACATTTGGAGGCCACATTGATCAGCACCACTTTCTTGCCCTTGTATTGGCTGAGGTCGATGGTCTGATCGCCAATCAGGGCCTTCATTTTAAAATCGTATAAGTTCTGGGTGCCAGTCATGGTAGGGTCGGTGCGGTTATCGGATGCTTTTTTGTCGGCAAATATGCCTTGTAGAAAAGTGGAAAACATAAAAAAGAGAAAGGAAAATAATGTCATCATAGCTCAGACAGTGATAGAATATACAGACTACTCTACTGTTGAAAAAGTAATAACTCGGACTGTGGTTGATTGTTCAACCTGATGAGGGAAGGCTGCTCTTCTCATTGGCAACTTTCCGACTGCCGCGTCGCAGACGCTACAACGAAGTGCGCCCCGATTTGTAAGCGGGCGCGGTCATATCTTCACGTTTGTAACACGAAGACTCGCAAAAGCGATCGGGTGAAACGCTGCATCCTCGATGCGAATTTCTAAATTACAGTTAGTAGTGCCAAACTAGTATTCCTGCACCAGTACTTCCGTCGGAATATGAAGCGAGGCGTTCAGCTTTCGGATCATTTCCAGGCTTAGTTTTCGCTTTCTGTTCAGGATTTCGCTGACGCGGCTTTTGAATCCCAGTACTTCGGCCAAATCCTTTGGCTTCATATCCATCTGCTCCATTCTGAACTTAATGGCCTCGATGGGGTCTGGCATGCCAATGGGGAAATGCTCGTTTTCGTACTTATCGATCAGAATCGAAAGTACTTCCAGTTCATCCCCCTCCGGCGTTCCTCGTTTCGCGTCGAAGATAAGTTCCAATCTTTCGAGTGCAGCCTGAAAGTCCTCCTCGCTTCTTATGGGTTTGATTTCCATATCAAATAGTGTTTGCGTCAATTTTATCGTATTCGGCGTGGGTGCCGATAAACCTGATCCAACAGAGTTGGTATTCAAAACTGAATTTTACGATCAGTCGGTAGTGGTTGCCTTTAATGTTAAAAACGATCCGGTTGTCTTTCAGAATGCTGGCACTAGGGTATTCGGATTTCAATTGGTTGAGGTTCGCCCATTCCGTTTTTTCCGTCTCCCGATACCAGGATTTCAACTGCTGTTCGCAATCGTTGTGCTTTTCCCAGAATTCGCGTAGTGTTCGTTTGGCAATTACTTTCACCTTTGGGCGGATTTGTACAAATATAGTTCAATTTGTTACCAATATGGGAACGATCATAGATTTACTCAATTTCTTGTTGCTGAACTGAATAGCTTATATACCATGGAATGGGGTCTTTTCCACATTCAAAACTCCCTCGGCGAGATCTTCACCCGCTTCTTCTTCTTTACTTTATTAACCTTCTTCCCGCGTTTCTCCCGTAAATCTTCGTCATCTTCCGCCCGGCGTTTTTGCATGGTTTCGGTGCGGTCGAGTTCTTCAGATTCGGCGAAGGCTTTCCAGTCGAACTTCTCGTCGAAGGGGTCGAGGGCTTTTTGCGGATCGAAGATGCGCGGGTCGGCGGGCATGGCGTTGTAGGGCGTGAAGTCGGGTGTGTTCGTGAACATATCACTCATATCCGTGGCCGTGGCGTCGTATTGGTTAAGGTAAGGGGTACCCAGCACGTGCCAGAAAGTCTTGAAAATACTACCGAAACTGTAATGCTGGTGGCCGACGTAATTCTTCTTGACGTAGGGCGAAATCACCATCAGCAGGCTACGGTGCGCATCTACGTGGTCCACGCCGCCCTGCGGATCGTCCTCGGTCACGACAATCATCATATTTTTCCAGTAGGGCGTGTGCGAAAGAAACTCGATGGCCCGGCCCAGCGCCAGATCGTTGTCGGCCATGTAGCTTTCCACGAACGGGTAGCCCGCCGCCGGGCGCTCCCGGGTACCGTGGTCGTTGGGCAGCATCAGCGTCAGGAGCGATGGGAGGGTTTTGCCATCGCCCCCCCATTTTTCGTTGAATTCCTTCATGAAAACATCGGCCCGGAACTGGTCGGGAATGGCCATATTGTAGGTCGGGAATTTCTGCGACGATTTGTCGAACAGCGGCGCGGGCAGGGGGTAGTTTACGGTGTAGAGTTCACCGATGTACTTCATGGTACTATCGGAATAAGCCGCCGCCATTTCCACACCAAAGCCCCAGTTAAAGAAATCCTTTTTGTTGCGCTCCAAATGCTCCCATATCGAGCCGGCCTCGTTGTAGTCTTCAGGATAAATACTACCCGACGAGCCGTAGAAAGAAAGGTTGCCGGGCGCCTGTGAGGTATCGCGCATACTCCGCTGTCCGCCATAAGCCGCCGTGGTACCCGTCTCGACCCATTCGTTGGGGTATGTGTTTACCAGCCACCGGTGACCGTCAGCCGACACGTCGGAGTCGCAATAGTAGTTGTCGGACATGGCAAACTGCCGGGACAGGGCGTGGTGATTGGGCATCACGTCGCCACCCGTCACGGAACGTTTTTTATCCCGACTCGCGAAATCCCGGTTCAGGCCGTAGCGGGCGATGGTGGAATCGCCATTGGCACCCTCAAACTGCCCGAATACCTCGTCGTAGGTCCGGTTTTCCTTGGAGATAAAAACGATGTGCTTGATGGGAGATTCGGAGGCACCGGGGTAGGGCGGGATCGGGTTGTCGTCGCTGGCGGCTACCTGCGTAAAACGGTAGTTGTTGTCCAGTACTTTTTGGGTCAAAGCAGGGAGTTCGTCGTCTGCTGGAATGTCCATGACCGATACGGTGCCTTTCATCAGGCTTCCGATGTAGCTCCCTTCCGGCCCGAGCGTAAAGGTAGTTCCGCCGTTGGGGCCGCTGCCGTAGCCTTTGGCGTTGGTCACGATCAACTGCTTCCCATCAGGGCTTACTTTCAGTTTGGAAGGAAACCAGCCCGTAGGAATATGCCCCAGTACTTTGAGGGTAGGGACATCGACCACCGCCACGGCGTTCAGCCCGGCTTCAGCGACGTAGAGCCGCTTTTGGTCGGGCGAAACTGCCACGCCGAAGGGAATCAGCCCGCGTAACTTGCCCAGGCGCGGTTCAGGGTTGAGGTAGATGGTATTCACGACCGTATCCTGCTTCATGTCAATGACCGACACGCAATCGTTGTTGCCATTAGTCACGAAAACGTACTGATCCGTGGCGACCACGGAATTGGGACTACTGCCACCGACGGCAGGGAAGTCTTCCACCATTTGCCCCACCAGAATGCCGGTTTTGATCTTGGCCTGTACCACCGGTTTACCATTTTGTACCGCGTAGCTCCACACCGAAAAGGCCTCAGGAGCGTTCGGATCGCCCAGGGCGGGTACTCCTTCGTCAGGAATACCTTCCTTCATTTCTTTGGAATTGTACCTGGTTGCGGGCCATTTGTGGGCGGTTTCTTTCAGGTCGTCCATGTCCAGATCCGTGAATGGCTTGTATTCGAACACCCCCACGTTGGCCACATACACCCGCTGCCCGTCGGGCGACAGACATATTCCGAAAGGGTAGCGGCCCGTCGGGATGTTATGCCGGATTTTCCCGGATTGCGTGTCGATGACCACTAACCGGAAGCCAATCTGATCCACGGCGTAAAGCGTTTTTCCGTCATTGGACAAGACCATGTCGCCGATGTAGCCATGGTAGTAGTTGATGCCATTGGCTTTGGTAGCGCAGTTGATGGTAGTCTTCTGCTTCCCCGTTTCCAGATCAAACAGGAATATCTTGTTGGTTTGCCCACCCGAAACGTAGACCGATTTGTTGTCGGGCGTAATGGCCAGGCCCATAAAACAGGCTTCCAGAACGCCTTTGTCAGTGCTGGACTTGTCAGGTACCTGCTGCACGCTGGCGTTATTGGCCAAAACATTTTTAATGATGCTGATTGAAATCGGGGCAGTACCGGAATTAGCCGTAACGGCCACGCTGCCATCGGGACTTAACGCCAGACCGTAAGGATGCGGAGCGGTGCTAATCTGCCGGCCATAAGGGGTTATGTGGCGGCCATTGGGAATAGTACTTGTGCCGTTTTTATCAATCGTTAAGTACTCCGTTCCGGCGGGTGTTCCGGCGACCCATTTTTGGGCTTGGGTAGTAAAGGCAAGGAGACTTAGACAGAGGAGAGAGACGATTTTTTTCATGAGAGAGAGGATAACTTTTCAGAAATCTCGAAAAGTCAGGCGGAATGGGTTTTTAAATAATTCTCAATTAATCCTAAATAATGCGCTAAATCTGGCGTGGGGTAGTTTTGCAGCTTGGCGGCTTCGTCCCAGCGGCGCATGCGGATGATCAGGTCAAAGTACGGATTTTTTTCAAAGGCTTCGGCCTCGTCCAATTCCATCGGCCCGCCCTGAAAAGCGAGCGTCTGGACGCTGGCGGGGGAGAGGGCAGCGAAGTAAGCGGGATTCTTGAAAGTCAAGTACCGCTTGGCGTTGACATGGTTTTCGATCAAAACTCCCACTTTATCCGAAAATCCTCGCCGACGCAGCCAATCGGCGGCGACGCCCTCGTGGTCGCGGCGACCGTAGTCGTCCATGAGTTCGTCCGGATCGTCGGTCGGCAGCATGTGGCCGACGTCGTGCAGGAACGCGGCGATCTGGACCTCAGCATCGTAGCCGTCGCGTTTGGCAAGTTCGGCAGCCTGGGCGGCGTGCTCAAATTGCGATACGTCTTCGCCGTAGTAGGGTTCGGTTCCGAACTGCTCGAATAATTTACGGATCTCGGTCAGAGATCCTGCGGAAGTACCTAACAATTCATCGCTCATCCTTCATCATTAATTTAGAGCTTCTACGATCGCCTTTCCCGTCCAGCATTCGAACGGCTTTACATTCAAAAGCTTAGCTACCGTTACTGCGGTGTCAAAGGTATCGACGGGCGTGCTAAGTTCGTGATTTTTCCGGATGCCTTTGCCCGAAATAATCCAGGGGATATTCATTTCCGCCGCGCTATGACCACCGTGTCCTTTGCCCACACCGCCGTGGTCGGCGGTAATGATAACGGTCGTTTGATCCGCTTGCCCCGAAGCGCGGATGGCATCCAGGATTTTGCCAATCAGGCTGTCGGCTTTGCTGACCGATTGATAATAAGCGGGCGTACCGTGCCCGGCATCATGCCCGGCGTGGTCCACGTGGTCGAGATGGACGAAAGTGAAAAGTGGCGCGTTGGCAGCGATGTAGTTGGCGGCCTGGTCGGCGGTGTCGTCCTCGCCTTTTCCATCCACTTTGACCGTGCAAACGTCGTCTTCGAGGAGTCGGCCAAAATCATCCCAATCGTAAAAGCAGGCGATCCTGGCATTTTTGTTCTGCTCGCGCACGGCCCGGAAAATGGTTGGGAAAAGCTGGCCTTTCGCGCCGCCACAGTATGTCTTGTCAGCGATGTCGGCGCGTTTCCAATCGTTCGACCAGATCTCGTTGTGCGCGGGTGAAGTACCCGTAATCATCGCCGCCCAGTTGGGGCTGCTCGAGCTGGGGTACACGGCCTTGGCCGTCATGGAATAACTACCGTTTTCCATAAGCGAGTCCAGAACGGGCGTGGGCGCATTCTGGATACCGTCGGGGCTGAGTCCGTCGAGGCCGATGACGACGACGTGGGTTTGAGCGAAGGCGAGACAGGGGAGGAATACTAACAGGAGTAGGTAGCGCATACGAGGAGAGAGTTAAAGGGGATTTTTTATGCCGCCTCTTTTTGACTCAAAAAGGGCAGGAGATGGTAGTTTGCTGGGCTGAGGTTGATGAATAAAAAAAAGCGAGAGTAAACTACTCCCGCTTTTTAAAATCACCAAACCTATGATGGGAGAAATGTCTTTATTTCGAGATCCAGAGTGATTCGTTGATGCCGTCGTTGCCACCGAACTGGCGTTGAACAGCTTCTTTATAGTTGGTTTCGTTGGTTGTGCGCTCGGAGAACGGATACAGCCAGCGTACCGCAATGCGGCCCGAATTGCCTGTGCCAACACCCGTGAAGAACTTCGGAATACTCGTACGCCGGTAGTTGAAATAGGCTTCGATCCCCGAGTTCATGAAAAAGGCCAGGTACTTTTGCGTCAGGATTTTTTCCAGTCCGGCGGCGTTGTTGCCGTCATACTTCACCAGCGGCTGGGCGTAATAGGTATCGAAGGCATAGTCGATTGTATAGGTACCGAAGTCGGCGGCATCGCGGCCTCCGGTGCGCGAGTAGCGCATGGTGAGCGTACCGTCTTTCACCCCGTAGAATTCCTGCGAAGCTTTGATCCCTTTCTTATACCAGGTTTCGGCGTCGCCGCCGGCCCAGCCGCGATTGATACCCTCGGCCAGGTTGAAGCACAGCTCGGGATAGCCCAAAATGAACACTGCTTCACCTACGTAATTAGTGTAGTAGCGCGAGCGGCTTTGGAACGAGTAAGCACCCGGTGCGAAGCCCGCGCCATTGTCGCGGCCAGCCTTTTCGGCCATGTCGGTCAGGTCTTCGCCCGAACTCGCTCCTGCGAAGGCAGTGAAATCCGAGGGCTTCTTACCCGCTTTTAACTCTGCTCCGGCGGGTTCGGCAACTACCATCACGCGCGGATCCTGACGGGCTACGGCGAGGTCGATGTAGGTCTTGGCCATGTTCTGGCGCGTGGCGTCGAAGCCGAAGTTGTCG
The DNA here is from genome assembly GCF_014651615.1 of Persicitalea jodogahamensis. Lineage (GTDB taxonomy): Bacteria > Bacteroidota > Bacteroidia > Cytophagales > Spirosomataceae > Persicitalea > Persicitalea jodogahamensis. The sequence goes on from NZ_BMXF01000003.1 coordinate 317,173, forward strand.
GGATTGGACGGGTACTTGTTAAATGTGTTGGAAATGAATTGCAGGTTATCGCCCATGCCTTCCAGTAATGGGAATTTCGCGGGATTGCCCACTACCTCGGCGAAGCGGCTTTTCACCTTCAGGTCGGCGTCGTCGGCTTTTTTGCTAAGCCGCATCAGGATGCGCAGTTTCAGGGCATTGGTGGCTTTCTGCCACTTGCGCAGGTCGCCGCCGAAGTAGAAATCCCCCTGCACGGAGGTTTCACCTTTGGCTACGAGCGTAGAAATGTCGGCATTGGCTTCATCCAGCCATTTCAGGATTTGCACATAAATTTGTTTCTGCGTGTCGTATTTTGGCGTTAGGTTGGTACTGCCTTCCAGGGCTTCCATCGCGGGCAAATCGCCCACTCGGGCCGACATCTGATCGTAGAAAAACGCCCGAAAGAATTTTCCCAAAGCCGAATAGCCGTTTACGTCGGCGGCTCCGGCCCGCCTGGCTTCTTCCTCCATCTTCACTACGTTTTTCAACGTAAAGTAGTGGTTCGGCATCTCGCCCCATTGGTACTCGTTGGTGCCGTAGTAATTGTAGTTAATCGCGTAAAACTGGTTCCAGCGCATCTCTGAGCTGAACGGACGGCCCGTATTGTTATAAAGATCGTACTCGATTCCCTGCAACACCAGTGAGGCGGGAGCCGTAATGGCGCGGTTCGGATCTTTTTCGAGTTCCTCGAATGATTTCTCGCAACTACTCAGCGTCAAGCCAAGGGCGAGGAATGCAAAGAATATTTTATTGAATATTTTCACGATTGAAATGATTTTAAAGTTTTTGATTTACCACTAGCATTTGGCTTTTCAATGGTACTTTGGCGCAGCCCACTTTGGAACTTTGTCTCTCTGCCACTTTCCTAAAAAGTCAAACTCAAATTCACCCCGTACCTTCTGGTGGAAGGCGTCTGCAAGCCCGATCCGCCGCCGGAAACGTACTGGTTGAGATCGATGTCCTTCTTCTCGGCAAAATAGAGCAGATTGCGTCCTACCAGCGAGACGGAGGCAGTTTTGATGAATTTGCTTCTTTCCAGCAAGCCCGCCGGAAGGGCGTAGCCAATAACTACCTCGCGCAGCATCCCGAACGAGCGGCTCATCAGGTTTCCTTCGTCAGAGTTGTAATAGCGGCTTACCCAGTCTTGTAAAAACTGCTTCGTGGTGTTGGGCGTAAAAGTCAGCTCGCTGAGGTTCGTGATTTTGCCGTCGGCGTCGAAGTTGAGAACCCCGTCGTTGACAATCTGAACGCCTTCGCCGACCCAGGTTTTATTACCCAGATAATCCTGGTAGCGCGCTTCTTCCATATCTCCTTGTACCAGCGCAATGTGGCGACCACCCCGGAAAGTCTGCCGCTGTACGTAGTTGGAAATCACGCCACCAATACGACCGTCGAACTGGAAGCTGAAAGTGAGATCTCGGTAGCTGAATTTGTTGTTGATGCCAAAGACAAACTTGGGGTTAATGTAGCCCAAAAACTGATTCACGGGCGAGTACACCGGACGACCCGAGGCATCGTTGATAATCTGTCCGTCGGGCGCATGAGCGAAGGCGCGGCCATAAAATTTATCCAGACGATCACCCACTTTGAAGAAGGTATTCAGGGCGTCTACGCCGGGGTAAATCTCCGTAAGTACCTCTTTGAAGGTCGAGTAGTTGGCGACCACATTCCAGTTCAGACCCGTAGCCGAGCGCAGCGGCTGACCCGTCAGGGCTACTTCCCAACCCGTCTTTTGGGTTTTGATTCCGTTCACCAGGGCCGAAGAATAGCCTGTGGTAGTTGAAACAGGTAGCGAGAAGATGCGTGGCCCTTCATTGGAAACGAAGTAGGTCGCATCCAGACCGATACGGTTTTCCAGAACGCGGAAGTCCAGACCAAACTCCGACTGCGAGGTCGAACTAGGTTGCAAATCAGGATTGCTCAGCGTGTTGGTGTAGTAGGCAGCGGGTGTATTGTTGTAGGCAAAAGGCGTGGAGTATACCGCCGCGTTCTGGTAGGTAGGGCCGTCGTAAGGTGAGTAGTACTGGTCACCGTAGCCGAGCGGATTGCCGTCGCCCAGGGCGGGGGTAGTGCCGATGGTCGAGCGGGTAAGGGCATCTTTCACATTGGCGTACGATCCGCGCAACTTGAAGAAGGAAATGATTTCGGGTAGTTTGAAATAATCCGAAAGTACCGTCGAAACCGCCACCGAGGGATAAAAGAAGGTGTTATTGCCCGTGGGGAGCGTCGAGAGCTTGTCCACCCGACCTGTGGTCGAAATCGTGAAAAGGTTGCGGTAGGTGAAATCCGCCGAGTAGTAGGCTGAGTTGACGCGCATCGCCGAGGCGTAGTTGGACGTAATGACCGGGCGGGCTGAGTTGCTGAAATTGTAAAGACCAGGTACGTTCAGGTAGTCCGTCGAGCCATATTGCGAATTATACTCAAAGCTGCGGATGTTACCGCCCGCCCATATTTTGGCGTTGAAATCTTTGAACAAATCTTTGTCAAACTTCACCAGCACATCGGTATTGTTTTCAAACAGGTTGCGACGATCTTCGCGGTAGTCGCCGCGCCGCTCGTCGCGGCCGTAGGCACCCGCTGAGTAAGGCATCTTCTCGTTACGGAAGAGGTTCCAGGTCGTCACCTGGGTGCGCAACATCACGTCGAGGAAGTCGGTGATTTTATAATTCACGGAAGCCTGCCCGATCACATCCGTTTTCTGGTGCCCTCGCAGCCACTCGTAGCTCATAAAGTACGGGTTGTTGTAGCGTTGGTACTCCGCATAAATCTGCTGAATGCCTTCCTTTCCCGGCTGCCAGTAGTTGCGCATATCGTCCACATCCCAGTCGGCCCCGCCCCAAAGCGTCATGTTATAAATGATCGAGTTGGGACCGTAGTTGATGTCGGGAATATTGGGGGTGTACTGGCGGTTGTACTGCAAACCCGATTGGAAGGTTAGTTTTTTGGAAAAATTATAATCCGCTGTAACGTTAAAGTTCGTAATGTTTAGCTTCGTGTTTGGTACAATACCTTTCTGAAAAATGTGCGAGGTCGAAAAGCGCAAATTGTACTTATCGCTAGTCGCACCGATCGAAACGTTATTGGTGGAAAGGACGCCGGGATTCAGGAAGCGACTCAAATTGTCTTTACCACGGGCAAGATAGGGCGTCGGGATGCGCTGACCCGTGGCGGGATCGATAGGGCTGTCGTACTGCGGGATCGGCTGACCTTCGAACTTAGGCCCCCAACCTGCGTCGTAGTCGCCGTCGTTGAGGCCGCCGCCTTTCCCGTCCACGAAAGCGTAGCGACCATGGTCGCCGGGGCCGTATTGGTCCTGTACTTTGGGAATCGCGTAGAATCCATTGTCGATCATCGTGGACGAATTCACGTCCACCGAAAAGCCGCGCTTGTCTTTCGTACCGCGTTTGGTCGTAATCAGGATCGCGCCGTTCTTGCCCCGGAAGCCGTAAAGTGCCGAAGCAGTTGCTCCTTTGAGCACGGAATAGGTTTCGATGTCATCGGGCGAGATGTTCCAGGTATCCGAATTCACGGGCACGCCATCGACCACGAAGAGTATATCGGAATTGCCGCGCAGCATTACGTTGGGGCGGCGAAGTAGTTCGGGCTGCGCACCAACCGTCAGGCCGGCCACTTTGCCCGCCAAGGCGTTAATGGCGTTGGGTTCGCGAGCCTTTACGGTTGAGGCGCCGTCAACGGTTTGGATGGCAACGCCTGTGCGGCGGATGTCTTTCTTGATTCCCAGTGCCGTTACAACTACTTCCTGCAACTGCCGAAGGTCGGTGGCAAGCTCGACGTTGATTGTCGAGCGATTTTGGAGAGGTACTTCTTTGGTACCAAAACCCACAAACGAAAATACCAGAGTGCTGGAATTAGTAGGTACATTCAGGCTGTAAGTACCATCAATTGAAGTGCTTGTGCCGACGGTAGTACCTTTGGCCACCACGCTCGCGCCGGGGATGGCTTCGCCCGTGGCTACGTCGGTGACTGTGCCCTTCACGATCGTTTGGGCGTAGCTTTGCAAACAAATCAGGCTGAGGAATAGCAAAATTAGCGGGAGTCGGATGAACCCGAGTGGAGGGCGAGATACACGTAGTTGCATACGTTGCGGTTGGTTTGGTTGGAGTGATTTTTACGAAGTGAAGGAACATTGGGAGGGCCCCAATCTTTCACGCCGCAAAAGTCGCCAAACCCGCTCGCAGGGACGGTTAAGAGAATATCAAGAGTTTTTTAAGTTTTATAGAAAAAAGGAATTTTAAGGTAACACCAGGGTAATAGCATCTTCACTTTGGGATAATACAGGACCAAGTACTCTTGTAATTCAGCGTATTACATTTTAACATTTCCATAATAGACAAAACATAGAATATGCCGAACGCATATAGCCATGAATTTTTTCAAGACATCCTGATCACGCTTCATGAAAATATCTGTGACCTGCAGGGCAAGAAAGTTTACGCCGAGCCTGAGGAACTCAACTACCTCGCCGGGCGGCTATTCAGCTACACCGAAATGCTGGAAATCATGAAGGACTCCGCCCGGCGCTTCGGTTATGACCCGGCGGAAATGGGGCTGTAAGGTTTCAAGTCTGCGCTTTTTCCCGCAACTTTGCGGGAGAAGCTATTTATGGAGAATGACACATTTCATCATTCATCCCTCACCACCGCGGGGGCGGACCCCTCATCATTCAAGAATGTTTTCCCAAAAAATCGGCATCCTTGGCGGCGGCCAACTCGGTCTGATGCTCCTGCAAGCCGCCATCGACTGGCACCTCGATATCCACATCCTCGACCCTGATCCCGAAGCCCCGTGCCGAAGCATTGCGCCGCATTTTCAGCAAGGTTCTTTACAGGATTACGACACGGTTTATAATTTCGGCAAAAACCTCGATGTCATTACCATCGAAATAGAAAAAGTCAACGTAGACGCGTTGGCGGCCCTTACGGAGGAGGGCAAAAAGATATATCCGCAGCCTTCGGTCATTCGGAAAATACAGGACAAGCGTATTCAGAAGCAGTTCTACAAGGAAAACGGGTTGCCCACGGCCGAATTCCGTCTGACCAAAACCCGGGCTGACGTGGCGAAACATGCCGATTTTCTTCCGGCTTTCCACAAATTGGGTAAAGATGGCTACGACGGGCGCGGCGTACAGCGTATAGAATCAGAGAATGATCTGGACAAAGCTTTCGACGCACCGGGACTTCTGGAAAAAGCGGTGGATTTTGAGAAAGAAATCGCCGTGATCGTGGCCCGGAACCCGGCGGGGGTCATCAAGACTTTTCCGGTTGTAGAGATGGTCTTTCACCCCGAGCATAACCTGGTCGATTATCTATTTGCCCCGGCGGAAATTTCCGAAGCCATTCGCTTCAAGGCCGAAGAGATCGCGACCCGCACGGCCGAAGCCTTTGGGATCGTGGGCGTGCTGGCGGTGGAAATGTTCGTGACCAAGACAGGTGAAATCCTGATCAATGAAGTGGCTCCGCGTCCGCACAACAGCGGCCACCATACCATTCAGGCCAATGCCACCTCACAATACGAGCAGCACTGGCGGGCGATCCTGGGGCTGCCGCTGGGTAGTACCGTTCAGTATGCCCCGGCAGCAATGGTCAATTTACTGGGCGAAGCAGGCCATACCGGCCCGGCTCGTTACGAGGGTATGGATACGCTGCTGGCCACGGAGCAGGTTTTTCCATTCCTGTACGGCAAAGCCGTGACAAAACCCCACCGCAAAATGGGCCACGTGACGATCATGGACGAAAACCTGGAAAGTTTGCGGGATAAGGTAGCCTTGGTAAAATCCAGCGTGAAAGTACTCAGCATGTAGGTTGCTGCTGTTTTTTAGCCAGGCAGTACGGGCACCGGTCTGGAAACGCAGGATTTTTAGGCTTGTTTACCGGAATTCTCAGATCGGCTCCGCCAAAGGCAGCGACAGGAAGAAAGTCGTTCCGGTGCCTTCCTCCGTTTCAAACCAGATGCTGCCTCCGGCATATTCGATAATTCGTTTGGCCATCGCCAGGCCAAGGCCCGTGCCGTCTTCCCGCGTAGTGAAGTTAGGCAGGAAAACCCGGCTCCTGATGTTTTGGGCAATCCCTGAACCATTGTCTTTTACCTCCACAATCACCGTATCATTGTGCGTGTAAAGTTTCAGAACGATTTCGGCGAGTCGCGATTCGGGGACAGATTGCTGGGCATTGATGATGAGGTTGTTGATGCTAGCCCCAAATTGTTTGCTATCGCCGCTTACGAAGAGCGGACCAGGGGCGAACTCCCGGCTGATCGCCAGACTCTTATCGTTGGAATGCAGTTCGTAAGCTTTATTGAGGACTCCTGTTACTTCAAAAACCTCGTTCTGGGGTGGGGGCATCTTGGCAATATCTGAAAACGACTGCGCTATATATCCGATGTTATCAATCTGCTCGATGATGGATTCCATTGCCAGATTGACCTTGGCCAGCGCCTCGGGATCGTCACGCCGAATGGTGCGCTGAAGCTGCTGTATCTTGAGCTTCATGGGCGTGAGAGGATTCTTGATCTCATGCGCTACCTGCCGGGCCATATCCCGCCAGGCCGACTGCTTTTCGGTGGAAGATAGGGTCTGCTTGCTCATGTCAAGATTCAGCAACATCTTATTGTATTTCTTGATGAGCGTGCCGATCTCGTCATTGGAATGCCAGGGCAGTGGCTCGTTGAGCTGATCGAGATTGGTGGTGCTTATTTTTTTTGTGAGCACGCGCAGCGGATCGATCAGCAAGTTGGCCGCCACGTAGGACACAAACAGGAACACCAGGAGCATAACCGTAAACACGATCAGTACCGAGGCTACGATGTCAATAATCTGGCGGTCGAGGCTGGGCTTGGCGTCGAAATAGGGAATACTGAGGATGCCCAGTAACTGTTGGTCGTAAGATTTCAGGCCCGTGTAAGCCGTGCTGTACTCTTTTCTGCCCAGGGATTCGTCGAGCAGAACCTGATATTCCTTCTGCTCGATAATCTGCTTGCGGGCAAGGGGATTGATGAGTTTGGAGATTAGTCCGCTTTGATAAACCAGTGGCTGAGACGACAGAATCAGGTGCCCCGTGGTGTCGTACAGGTTGATGTCAAGATCGGCATCACGCGCAATTTGCTGTATCTGCTGCCCAAAGTAAGCCTGACTCATCCGGCTTTGCTCGTAGTTGTCGAGCAAGCTGAGTACATTGGCTGAAAGGTTCCGGCTATTGTCTAGATGGGCATTTTTCTGGTTTTCTTTGTAGTTGTCACTGATTACGCGAAGAACGAAGAAAAGCACGATCAGCAAAGGCAAAATGAAGGCGGCATTGAGCAACACCTGAATCTTGGTGGAGAAGGTAAGAGGCAGATTCATGAACCCGTAACGTAGCGCATGGGCCAAAATAACCAGCGACACCACAACCACCAGAATGAGATAGAGGAACGAGAAATTAGCTAGCAAACCGCGTAATTCCCAGGCTTTGGAAGACACGACGATTACCCGGTCACGGGTCCCCATTTCTCCCACGTGACGGTAGTTGCTGAGGGTCAATCCATTTTGATAGAGTTCCGGATTTTTGAGATTGCTGGTAGGGAATTTCCGCTCGTAGTTAAAAGTACCATTGCTGTAAAGCTGCTGTCCTTTCTCATAAATAGCGTAGCTGTACTCGCGGGTTTCGTGAGTCTGAATAAAGCGATCGTCCAGAATCAACTCGGGATTACGGCTCAGCGGTGTTGATCGACGCTGCCGAAGATCCAGGACAATGTAGCCTGTCGGCTGCCCACTAACACCAAATCGGACGAAACTAATGTAGTGCATCCGATTCCCCGGTTTGAAAGCAGTCTTACTTACCGTGTCACTGGTAGAAAGCGGTGGCATATCGGAAGCCAGGAAAACGGTAGGGTTCGCTGTGGCAATGGCAGGCCTGGCGTACTTGTTACGGTAGTAGGCATAATCCTGGACTTTATCGACGCTATCCAAAGGCTTTCCGGCACTGTCAAACGGAATGACTTCAACATCATATTGGTTCAGATAATCGTCCAGGTAGTTTGTTTTGACACGCTGCCGGATGATTTCCCTGGCTAGTGGTACTTTTCCCGACAACAGAGTTATGAGTTCAGGGTCTTTAACGATGACATCCCCGGTTTTCCCCAGCAGAAATTCCGTGTACAGATCGTTGTCGCTTACGAGCCGGCGTCCAAATTCCTTTTTATTGAGCGTGTCCTTCCTGGCTTCTTGTTTTTCCACCACGAAAGTGGCCATTACGGCGCATACCATTGCCCCCAAAAAGTAATAGACCGTAGTGGGGTACCTGAATCCGTAGAATGAGCGGGTAAGACGAGAAAGGTACAGAATGAGGATATAGGCAAGGTGCGCAGGGAAAATCCACTCAAAATGGATTCCGAGAAACCACGACATGAGCGCGGCAAGCAATGCGCTTGACAGGATGACTGCCAGCCCGGTAATTCGGTTAGGGGTGAGCCGTATGAACAGGCTCACCACCAGATGCACCACCATGAAATAGATGGCTGACAAAATGACGAACACCGCAAGAGAGGAAATTTTTAATGCGCTGAAATGGATGCTCAGGGTAATGTCGAGCGTGAAAAGTGACTTTTCATAAATGTTGACTAATTCCAGGTAGTATAAATAATAGGCGACGTAGCCGACCATCAGAATCAACAGGGAGAACAGGGTCTGGAAAGCACCACCGCTGCGAGCGAGCAGCCGGTAGGTGATCGTCCGGAAGTAAATTCCATTGACGTACATCAGCACAAACAGCACACACACGCAGTTGAGCAGCAGGTCACCCAGCGAGGGAGCCAAAGGCGATCCCTGGTAATTCTGGGGGTTGAATATTGTACTCTCATGAAAGGCCAGGGGAATGGAAAAGCGCAGCATCAGCCAGCGTACCAGCAGCATAAATGCCAGTAACAGAGCCAGCCCAAGTCCGTAGCGGTGTCGATTTTTGAAAAACCGCACAGAAAGTACCACATGCACGCCAAGAAGAAGCATGGCCAGCGAAACCAACCATAAGCTTTGTTGGGGCACCGAGCGGCTTTGATAGATCGCTGCATCGGGACTAACGATATAAAATAGGGCGTTACCGTTGGGGCCGACAACCGGCTCACCGCCCGTTTGTAAGCTGAGCGATTGTGGCGCAACATGGAAAATGTCGGTGTTGTAAGCCAAGCCAGGGATGCTTTTGTCATCCCCGAAAGTCGAATGAAGCGGTATCAGCGCAAACAACCTGTAGCGTGAGCCACCCGTCTCCTTGTATTTGGTTAAAAGTAAAAACTGCCCCTGCGGGGTTGTGACGGCGCTTGTTTCGTTGGGGGGCGCAGCCAGCATTCGCTGGTCAAAGACGTAGCGGTAATCCGACCACATCAACAACGTGGAATCTTTATACAGGAAGTAGGGAAGATGACTTTCCAGCAGAAGGTCTGTAAATGGCTTATCGCCCGAAGGAGGCAACAGGCCAAGGACCTGGTCCATTATTCCTTGCGCCTCAACTAGCCTATCCGCTACACGATGCTGCACCGCATCGAGGTAGGTCTCGCGGTTTGCTCCACCCTTTTCTGCGAAATACAGCCCACCCGCTGCCATTAAGGCCAAAATTGCTGCCAAGAGAAAAATATATTTTTTAAGGAATTCGGACACCGTAGTGGGGCTATTGACAACTGACCATGGACCTAAAACCGTGCCAAAAAAAAGGTAACCTAACTCTACTCAGCTGTCGGGTTCTCACTTTCTGCCGTAATGGTGAAGCCAGCGCCCTGAGTACCATCCTCGTAGTCCACCGTAACACCGAGGACATACATCAGGTGCCGGCGGTCAATCAGTACCTTTATACCTTCCACTTCGTAAAGCTGGTCATCCGGGGTAGGTACATCGAAACCCAGCAGAAAGGTGGCACTGCAGGCTCCGCCGCGCAGCCCTACACGTATGCCGTATTCGTCAGGAATTTTATTGGCTTGAAACGTTTCCCTTATTTCAAACTGAGCCCGTTCGGAAATGTGAACCGGGGCAGCCACGATGTTGTTTACCACTGGCGTTTTCGACACTGTATTTCTGGATTCCTTCGTTTCCATTTTTAAGTTTTATTGTTCAATCGGCATCATACCCGGGGTGTAAAGTCTAATTTTGCGCCTTATATCGTACTTGTAATCAAACAAAAACCATGGCATTGTATTCACTCCTTGGCATTGTGGCCGTCGCACTGGTCGTAATGTTCGGACTTTACCTGATTCTGACCACACTGGCCGAAAAGATTTTTGAAAAACAAAGATGGGACATAAAGTCCAAAAATGCCGAGATCGTTCTGCCCCTCCGCTTGCAGGCATACGAGCGCATCTGTCTGTTTCTGGAACGTATCACACCCAATCAATTGCTGCTTCGCACCGCAGGATCGGCCAGCAACGCGCTGGAATTCCAGCAAATTCTGCTGCGGGAAATCCGGGAAGAGTTCAACCATAACCTGGCCCAGCAAGTATATATGAGCAACGACGCCTGGGAGCAGGTCAAGAAAGCGGTCAACGAAGTACAGTCGCTCATCAATCAGGCCGCATTGGATGTGGAGGCGGAAGCTCCCGCCAACGAACTCGGTAAGCGCATCTTTGAGCGTGTCATCCAGCAGGAAACCCAGCCTTGCACAGTAGCGTTGAAGATCGTGAAAGAGGAAGTGCAGCGAGTATTTTAATTTTGAATTAGTGAACTGGGGATTGTCGGAATGAAATTATTTCAAACCCTCCGGCAGTCCTATTCCAAATTCACTAATTCCGACATTCACTAATTTCACATTGATATCTTGCTTTATCCAATAAATTTAGAACAAAAACTCGGCTTTGACCGGCTGCGTGAATGGCTGAAAGAGGCTTGCATCAGTCCATTGGGTCGTGCATTCGTAGATAAAATTCGCTTCTCGGATAATTTCGGCCTGGTTGAAAAACTGGTGGGACAGACCGCCGAAATGAAGCGCATCATGCAGTCGGGCGGCGATTTTCCGTCGCAAAACTACCTCGATGTCACACCTTATCTGCGCCGCGCGGCCATCGAAGGTACTATGCTGGTAGAGGAGGAATTTTTTAACCTCAAATCTTCCCTGAATACCATCAGTGGCTGTCTTCGGTTTTTTGCCAATCAGCCTCCCGAAACCTACCCTTTGCTGGGTGAGTACGCTGCCACCGTTCGTGTGGAGCGCAGCGTGACGGACGCCATCGACCGCATCATTGACGAACGCGGCCTGATCCGCGATAACGCTTCGCCCGAATTGGCGCAGATTCGGCGACGGCTTATTTCGGAGCAAATCGCCGTCCGCAAAAAACTGGACGGAATGCTGCGAACGGCCAAAAGTAGTGGCTGGGTGGGGGACGACGTGTCGCTGACGGTTCGCAACGGACGGCTGGTGATTCCGATTGCCGCCGAGCATAAACGTAAATTCAAAGGCTTTATCCACGATGAATCCTCTACCGGTCAAACGGTATTCATAGAACCGACGGACGTACTGGAAGCCAACAACGCCATCCGCGAGCTGGAATACGAGGAGCGCCGCGAAATCAATCGTATCCTCATCCGCCTGACCGATCATCTGCGACCTTTCTTGCCGGAACTGCACAAGGCCTACCAGTTTTTGGGTTTAATGGATTTTCTGAGGGCCAAGGCAAAACTGGCTTCGCAGATGAACGCCATCGCCCCTAAGTTTGAAAATAAAACAATGGTGGACTGGCGGGCAGCGCGACACCCATTGCTGCACCTCGCTTTCCAGAAACAAGGCAAAAGTGTGGTTCCGCTAGGCCTGGAACTGAACCCGAAGCAGCGCATTCTCATTATTTCGGGACCGAACGCGGGCGGTAAATCTGTTTCGCTGAAAACCGTCGGGCTGATTCAGTACATGTACCAGTGCGGGTTGCTGGTGCCCATGCGGGAGGACTCGACGATGGGGTTTTTTCAAAATATTTTCATTGACATCGGTGACGAGCAGTCGCTGGAAAATGACCTAAGTACCTACAGTTCGCATCTCACCAATATGCGGCACTTCCTGGCCATGGCCAATAAACGCACCCTTTTCCTGATCGACGAGTTTGGCACAGGAACCGAGCCGGGACTGGGCGGGGCCATCGCCGAGGCTATTCTGGAAAATCTGACGCGGTCGGGCGCCTATGGTGTCATCAATACGCACTACACCAACCTGAAAGTACTGGCCGACAAGACCGAAGGACTAATCAACGGGGCTATGCGCTTCGATGGTGAGCATCTGGAGCCTATGTATCAGCTGGAAATCGGCAAGCCGGGTAGTTCGTTCGCTTTCGAGATTGCGTCAAAAATCGGACTTCCCAGGGAGGTAGTTGAACAAGCCAAGCAAAAGCTGGGAACGCAGCAGGTGAATTTTGAAAAACTCCTGAAAGAACTGGATATCGAGCGTCGGGTGTTCTCCGAGAAAAACATGGAGTTGGGCATCAAAGAGCGCAAGCTCGCCCAGCAACTCGCGGAGTACACAGCTCAGAAAACTACGCTGGAAAACAACGAAAAACGTATCCTGAACGAAGCCAAGCAGAAAGCAAAACTACTGCTTAGCGACACCAACCAGCGCATTGAAAATACTATTCGCGAAATAAAAGAAAGCAAAGCGGAGCGCGAAACTACCAAGCAGGCCCGGGTCGAGTTGGAAAGGTTCACCAAAAAAGAACTCAAACCTGAACCCGTGGCCGACCTACCTTCAAAGGTGAAAATCGAGCCGGAAAGCGGGGCGATTGAGGTAGGTAGTTTTGTCAGGATCAAGGGCCAGACTGCCCTTGCGGAAGTAATGGCACTGAAAGGCAAAGATGCCGAGGTACGCATTGGCGAACTGAAATCCAACATCAAGCTCAATCGCCTGGAAAAGGTATCCAACAAGACCTACCGGGAAGTCACGGGGGAAACCAAGACGCGCCCCTCCATGACGGGGGTAGATATGAACGAGCGACAGCAGAATTTTAGCTTCAATCTGGACATTCGTGGGAAACGCGGCGAGGAAGCCATGGGGGTCGTAGACCAATTCTTTGACAATGCCGTGATGCTGGGCTACGACGAAATCCGCATAGTCCACGGCAAGGGCGACGGCATCCTCCGTACCCTGGTCAGAAACCATCTGCGGGGCTACAAGCAGGTGGCCACCATGCAGGACGAGCACGCCGACCGTGGTGGCGCGGGTGTGACGGTCGTGAAGATGAGGTAGCTGAAGCTTTCGGCTACCGGCAGTAGGATGCTTTTGACCAGAAACAAAACTTCCCGAAAGCTTTGGAGCTTTCGGGAAGTTGAAATAAAAAGAAAAGCCGAGTGCTGATAGCCGACCGCCCAAATTACAACTGCGGCTGCTGCATTACTTCCGACTCTGGAAGGTTGTGCAACCCTTTTGCTTTCCGTGCCTTTACCCAGAAGAACAGGACAGTAAAGGCTACGACCAGAATAATCGGAAAAGTAGTCATATTCAATAGCGTGGCTTGGCCTGCCGCTAATTCCAGCGCATCGCCGGAGAGACCTTCGGCCCTGAAAGCAGCCGTATGGTCGTCGATCCAGCTACCGATAATCGGCTGGAAAATGGCCGTAGAGAACATGCCCATGCCACCGACCAGCGAAAGTCCCAATGCACCGCTCAGGGGTACTTTTTCGGCTACAAAACCCAGCATAGTCGGCCAGAAATAGCATACTCCCAGTGCAAAGCAAATGGCAGCAAGGTACGCCATCGGGCCAGTCACGCTGCTGAACAGGTAAATGCCGATCGTGGCGAAAACGGCCGATCCAAGCAGCACGCCGGTTTGGCCGAACTTGCCAATGACATCTCCGGCGAAAAAGCGACCCACGGCCATCAAACCAGTTACCAGGGCTAGAATCAACAGAGGTTCTGCTCCGCTCTTGCTAAGAATAATGGCGGTCCACTGCTGCGGGCCAAATTCAGAAATGGCCGTAAGCGCCATAAATACAAAAATGAAAAGGAATAGCGGATTGAGCATTCCCTTGAAGTTGGCAGAGAGCGAGGTGGCTCCTTCCACCACTGCTTTGGGGAAAGTCTGACCCCAGAAGAGAAAAGCGTAAATCAGGGTCGGGATCATGATGATCCAGATTTGAGCCTGCCAGCCCATCTCCATTTTGGTCATCGCCAGGGAGATCAAACTACCCAGCACGATACCGCCGGGGAACCACATGTGGAAGCGACTGAGCATCTTATTCATTTTCGCTCCTGCATAGGAGTCGGCAATCATGGGGTTACAGGCCGCTTCGGTGCAGCCGTTGCCAATGCCAATGAAAAGAGTGGAAAGCAACAGACCATTATAGCCGCCAGAATAGATGGTCAGGATAATCCCGAGTGTGTGCATGACAAAGGCGACCATCATGATAATGCGCGGGCCAACCGTATGATATACCAATCCGCCGATAATCATAGCAATGGGGAAGCCATAAAACCACATGGAATTAATGAAGCCCAACTGCTCGGCATTCAGTCCGAATTCTTCGCCAAGCTGCGGCAGAATACCCGCCCGAATGGCGAAAGAGAAAGCCGTGGTGATGAGCGCAAAGCAACTGCCCAGGAATAGGCGATTCGCATTGACATTTTGATTCATAGTTAAACGGATTTAGTTGAAAAGGATAGTTTAGATGGTTTCGGGTAAGTGGGTTTCGCGCAATTTTTTCGTAAAAAAACGGAAACGCCCCCATTTCTACTAATATTTGGGAAGGCTAGGGCCAATTTTTTTATCTTGCTACCTTTGTAAGTAGTAAGAGTGGCCCAGGCTACTCTTTTCCCCCATTATTCTTTTTACTAAAACCCACAATCAACAAGCAATGCCTAGAAAAATCCGCATGGGAATGGTAGGTGGCAGCCTCGACGCCTTCATCGGGGCGGTGCACCGCCGTGCCGCGATCATGGATGGCGAAATCGAGCTCGTCTGCGGGGCTTTCAGTTCCAGCCCCGAGAAATCCAAAGCTACCGGCGCCGCCCTATATCTGCCCGAAGACCGCGTGTACGGTAACTTTGAGGAAATGATTCAAAAAGAGAAAGAACTGCCGGAAGGGGAGCGTATGGATTTTGTTTCGATCGTGACGCCCAACCATGTGCATTTCGCTCCTGCCAAGCTGGCTCTGGAAAATGGCTTCCACGTGGTATGCGATAAGCCCGTTACGCATCAGACTGACGATGCTGAAAAACTGGTAAAAATTGTAGAGGACAGCGGACTGGTTTTCTGCCTGACCCATAACTACACGGGGTACCCGATGGTCAAGGAAGCCAAAGCGCTTATCGAGGCTGGCGTATTGGGCGAAATCCGCAAAGTCATTGTGGAGTACCCCCAGGGCTGGCTTTCTACGCTGGTTGAGGCGACTGGCCAAAAACAAGCCTCCTGGCGCACCGACCCCGAACGTTCCGGAGCAGCGGGCGGTCTGGGCGACATAGGCACTCACGCCGAGAATCTGGCCGAGTACATTACAGGTCTGAAAATAACCCAGGTCTGCGCCGACCTGACGATCTTCGTCGAAGGCCGCAAGCTCGATGACGACGCCAACGTACTGCTGCGGTTTGACAACGGGGCGAAAGGCATCCTGCAGAACAGCCAAATCTGCAATGGCGAAGAAAATGACCTGAATATCCGGGTTTATGGCGAACTTGGCGGCCTGGAATGGAATCAGATGGAACCCAATACGCTTTTTCACAAAGTACAGGGCAGTCCCACGCGCATTTTACGGACGGGCGTAGGCGAGCTATCGGAGGCAGCGCAGGTCAACACACGATTCCCGGCGGGACATCCCGAAGGCTATCTGGAAGCTTTCGCCAACCTCTATCGGAATTTTGCGATGGCCGTTCGCGCCCATTGGGAAGGAAAAGAGCAAGACCCACTTTATGATTTCCCTGATGTACACGACGGGCTGCGCGGCATGAAATTCATAGATACTGTCCTGGCTTCGGACAAGTCGGGGGAAAAATGGACCGATTTTGTTTAGCAGTTTAGGTATTCAATCATTTGGTTGGCTACTATTCAAGGTTTCAAAGGCCAGCATGCAACCGCCTGAACTATAAACAACCAAGTATGTCAACAACTAACTAAATCAACACCAATGGACAACTGGATAAACGTAATGACTACCAACAATTCTGCGCGGGCAGAGATTGCCCGGGGGATTTTGGAACAGAATGGCATCAACGCCGTTTTGATGGACAAGATTGATAACTACTCCAATCACTTCGGGTATGTCGAAGTGAGGGTACCGACCGAGAATGCCGAAGCAGCCAAAACCCTCCTAGCCAATGAGATCACGCCTGAACAGCCTCAATAATCTTGAACAGCGGATTGTTGCGGGGATATTCGGGGTAGTGGTCATCGTGAGTTCGATCCTTTACAGCGACCTGACGTTTGTGCTGATGATCGGCTTGCTGAGTATGCTCACGCAGTTGGAATTTTACAAATTGCTGGGGTTGGATGGTAATCTGCCGCTCACTTATTACGGCACTATTTGCGGTGTATCCCTGGTGGTACTGACCTATGTAGTGGAAAAAGGGCTTATCGGCTTTGAGAACTACTTCCTGATAAGCCCTTTCCTGGCAATGATTTTTTTTATAAAACTATATAAGAAGAATGATCTGAAACCCTTTACAAATATTGGATTCACGTTTTTAGGGCTCATTTACGTCGCCCTTCCGTTTTCGCTTATCATCGTGATGGCGATGCGGGGACAAAACTACAATCCTGAGATTATTCTCGGCAGCCTGCTGCTGCTGTGGGCGACCGATATCGGGGCTTATTTTGCCGGAACAAAGTTCGGACGCCGCAAGTTGTTCGAGCGGGTATCGCCCAAGAAATCCTGGGAAGGCGCGGTCGGCGGCGCCTTTTCTGCCGCATTTATTGCATTCCTGCTGGGGTTGTACTTCCAGACCTACCAACCCTGGCAGTGGTTTTGCATTGGTGCCATTATCGTCGTAACGGGTACCTACGGTGACCTGGTGGAATCGCTTTTCAAGCGGAGCATCGCCATTAAAGACTCGGGGAGCAGTATTCCCGGCCACGGTGGTTTTCTCGATCGCTTTGATGGATTGCTGCTTTCCGCGCCTTTTATTGTTACCTTTTTAAAGCTTTTTTCCTAGAGGGGGCAACCTTTTAACCCCCAGAGGGAACAATGAGGGTGGATGCATAGCGTTTGTTAGGTAGCGTTTCTCCTCAATGCCCATTATCAATCGCATCGGTGATCTGGTGCTAATTTATATAATAAATGAAGAATTTTCTCCTTGTGTTCTTTTTAACTGCCTCCCTAAGCCTAGGTAGTCAGATTGCCATTGCCCAAGGTGAGCAAAAGGCAATTATGTTTACGGGCGTGGTAGTAGCCGGAAAAAACACGGAGCGACTGCCGGGAGCTTACGTTTTTATTCCTCGAGCGGGGCGAGGTACCCTGACCAACAACTTGGGAGTTTTTACTATTCCGGTGTTTCCCGGCGATAGTATATTGTATAGCTACGTGGGCTACCGTACGCAATACCATTTTATTCCGCGGGACTATAATGAGCCGACCTACTCGGCCATCATCCAGATGCAGGAATCTGTGACTATGCTGGCCGAGGTACGTGTGTACCCGTATGCTACCGAAGAAGAGTTCAAGAAGGCTTTCCTAGCTCTTCGCCTACCCGACCAGGCAGACCGCGATGCTCTGGCGCGTAGTACTGATCTGGAATACATCACCCGAATGGCCGCTCAGATGCCTAACAACGCTCAAACCAATTACCGATACACGATGGATCAGCTCTTATTTGGTCGGGAATCGGCCGCCAACAAGGGCTTTGCTACCACTTTCCCATTCCTGAACCCATTTGCCTGGGGACGTTTTATCAAGTCAGTACAGGATGGCGACCTCAAAAAGAAAGACTACCGCAAGGAATTGAACCAAACACCCAGGGAAAGTATGTCTCGGCAGGATTTTATTGAAAAATAAGGGGCCCTGTAACGGGCACGCCCGGCGGTGACAGCATGGCTAATTGCATCATCGGTCAGGGTATCAGGTTTGTTTAACCTACCTTCACTTAGGTACTTTGCCACCCTTCCACTCCAACAACTCCACCGTCTTCCCGTCGAAAACCGCATACGTTTGCAGGTTCACCCACTCGCCCAAATTGATGTATCGGCTCGTGGCCGACACTTTGAGGTCAAGGGGCAAGTGACGGTGGCCGAAAATGTAGTAGTCATGCGGACTGGTTTGTTCAACTTCTCTGCAATACAGCAATAGCCACTCCTGCTCTTCGCCTTTAAAGATTTCTTCCCCTTTTTTCATATTTGAAATCCGGCTCTGTTTCGACCAAGTGTGTGCGATCCGCAGCCCCACATCAGGGTGGAGTTGCCGGAAAGACCACCGCGCCAGCGGATTTTCAAAGACTTTTTTCAATCCTTTGTAGAAGTGGTCACCCGGCCCAAGACCATCGCCATGACCCACTAACAATGTACGTTCGTTGCCTTTCGCGTCGATAATGCGATAGCGTACGGGAGCGCGATGGATCACTGCGCCAAGTTCGTGGGTAAAGTAGTTCGACATCCACATATCGTGATTCCCGGTAAAGAAAACCAGCCCGATTCCCGCATCGGCGAGCTCGGCCAGTTTTCCCAGCAGCCGGATAAAGCCTTTGGGAACGGCATACTTGTACTCAAACCAGAAGTCAAAAATGTCGCCCACCAGGAAAATCACCTGCGCATTGGGCCGAATGTGTTCCAGCCAGCGGACGATGGTCTGCTCCCGGGTGCGGCTCGTAGCCGTGTCAGGGGCACCGAGATGAAAATCAGAAGAAAAATAAATACGCTTTCCGGCTTGTAGCGAAACGGTCTCGGTAGGGAAATTTGCAGTCATGTAGGTCGTCCAAACGAAACCGCAAGTTAGGAGTTTATGGTGGTCGCGCGCAAATTTCGATTAGCCGGGCGATAACCCACTGGCGCCGATTATTGTCCCGGAGTGGCAAATCGCTCACTCGGTGTTTCACAATTAGCAGATATGCCTTAGTTTCGGAGAAACCACCAGGCCTTCATCGTTCCACAGGATGAGGCTTGTAACACCGAAATGATCATCGATCTAGATTTGCAAATGGCTCAACTGGAAGTGAAGTTGCTGCGGGCGCAGTTCAACTCGCATTTTCTTTTTAATAATTTGAATGCCATTAATTATTGTATTCTTCAAAACGACAATCAGAAGGCATCCTCTTATCTTACGCTATTTTCCCGGTTTTTAAGACGCATCGCCGGGCATTCGCAGAGGGATTTTGTTAAACTGACTGATGAAATCGAGACCCTCCACCAATATGTTCAGATCGAAAAGTTGCGCTTCGCCCGTGCCATTCAGCTGGTGGTTACGGTCGAGCCCGGTATCGAAACGGATGGGGTACTGGTTCCATCCTTAATTTTGCACAGCCACATTGAAAACATGATCTGGCATAATCTGGATGCGCGTGCCGACCGGGGCGTATTGACACTGGCAGTGCAAAAGAAGTCAGGAAAGATTCACATCTTACTGGAAACAAATGGAGCAAGTTCTGAAACTACTGATTTGCGTGCCAAGCCCGGCGCCCGGGAGAGTAAGCTGGAGCTGACTGTGAAGCGGCTGCAGCTCCTGAACGAACGGCATGGTACTGACCTGGAATTAAGAATGACCAAAAAGGATGCTTTTCGCAAAATCATTGGAGTCGATCTTTCTTTTTCACCATTCGCGTCCCAGACTTTGCCCTGAACCCTACAATTTAACCCTCCGGAATTCATGAGAGCTATACTTGTTGATGACGAGACACATTGCACCGAAAGCCTCGCTATCCTTTTGAGAAGCCATTGCCCCGAAGTGGAAGTGGTCGGCAAATACAACCGATCGGAAGAAGCCCTGCCCGTGCTCAATCGGGAGACTTTTGACGTGTTGTTTCTGGATATCGAAATGCCCGTATATAATGGCTTCGAACTCCTCAATCGGCTCACCAACAAATCTTTCGATGTGGTATTTACTACCGCATACGACCAGTTTGCGGTCAAAGCGTTCAAGTACAGTGCATTCGACTACCTGTTGAAACCAATCGATTCGACGGAATTGAAGGAGTGTGTTGCCAAACTTGGGGAGAAACGACGCCAGGGCGATCTTGAAGACCAACTCAATTTTCTGCGTTCGGTGCTGGTGAGGGAACAGCAGGTACCACAGAAAATCGCGCTGCCAACTACCTCGGGGCTGGAATATGTGGAGATTGCCGAGATTATCCGCTGCGAATCGGATAGTAACTATACCCGGATATTCCAGGCTGGCGACAATCCCACTTTAATTTGCCGAACCTTAAAGGAAGTGGAGGAACTGCTGGAAGGGGCCAATTTTGCCCGGATCCACCATTCTCATCTCATTAATCTGGATCATCTCAAAAAGCACGTGCGCTCCGATGGCGGCTACGTCGTGATGTCCGATGGCAGTGAGATCGCCATCTCCCGCAGCCGGAAAGATGTGCTGAATAATCTGTTGAAAGTAAGGTCTTTCCGGAATTGACTTTATGGTTTTAGTACTTGCCGTTTACTCGAATCCTGCCACTATTCTACCGGATATTATTTATATTTGATAATCGACACAATAAAAAATTCAATAATGAAACGATTTGAAACCAGTACGCTACTATTTCTCGTTCTTGTTTGTTCGGTGGTCGAAGTATCGGCTCAGATAGTGATCCGCAACCCCAAAACTACCGTAGAGCGGCAGGCTGAAAACCGGGCCAACCGTCGTATCGATCAAACCATCGACAGAGGTTTTGATAAACTGGAAGAAGGAATTGGTAGTATTTTTAAGAAAAAAGACAAGAAAGAAAAAGAAGAAAATAAAGAGCAAGAGAACAACCGTGAAAACGCCGGAACAGAAAGTAATTCTGGCAATTCTAACGGTGGTGGGCGAATGTCGGGCGGAGATGTGAACTCTGGTAGTGGTACGGAAACTGAGCCAGCGAAGGCGGCTTTTGCCTCATATAGTAAGTTTGATTTTGTACCGGGTGAGAGGGTGGTAGCCTCTGAGGATTTTTCGCAGGATGCGGTTGGGGATTTTCCCGCTAAATGGAACACCAACGGCACCGCAGAAGTAGTAACCATCGAAGGTTACGATGGCAAGTGGCTGATGCTAAAGCAAACCAAAAACACCTCGTACATCCCGGATTTTATAAAAGACTTGCCCGAGAACTTTACATTGGAGTTTGACTTGATCTACAATAACTGGGAGAAAGCGTATGCGTACCAGCAGCGTCTCTACGTGGTAATGCACGAAACCGAAAAGAGCGATGCCAAAATCCAGAGCGAAGCAGCGGGCCGGGGGGCAGGCTTTGTTTTTGACGGCGCAATGGGATCTGGCAAAGTGAGTTTGTTTCAGACGAATTTGACCGGTGGCCGCACCGACCTGGCAGGAGAAAGGGAAATGGACAACATCATTAATCCAGACAACAACGGCAAGGTATTTCATATAGCCATGTGGCGCCAGAAGCAGCGGCTGCGGGTTTACGTGGACGAACTCAAGGTGTTCGACTTGCCCCGCATTTTTCCGACAGACATAAATCTAAATGCCTTGCGGCTTCACTCTGAACTTTCTGAAGACGACGATCAGATGTTTCTCTCGAATATTCGCCTGGCAGTAGGCGCACCCGACACTCGCTCCAAGCTAATCACCGAAGGGAAATTCGTTACCACGGGTATTACTTTTGATGTCAATTCCGCCAATATCAAACCT
Source organism: Persicitalea jodogahamensis (assembly GCF_014651615.1). Taxonomy (GTDB): domain Bacteria; phylum Bacteroidota; class Bacteroidia; order Cytophagales; family Spirosomataceae; genus Persicitalea; species Persicitalea jodogahamensis. The sequence goes on from NZ_BMXF01000003.1 coordinate 338,894, forward strand.
GAGTCCTACGCAGTATTGAAAGACATCGCCGAGACTCTGAAAGAAAATGCTTCGGTTAAGGTCAAAATCATCGGCCACACCGATTCTGACGGCGAAGAAGCCGCTAATCTGGCCCTTTCCAAAAAACGCGCCGAGTCGGTGAAGGAAAACCTGGTGAGCGAATTTGGCATTGATAAGAGCCGCATCGAAACCGATGGTAAAGGCGAAACTGCTCCTGCGGCCGAGAATACCACTCCTGAGGGTAAGGCCAACAATCGCCGGGTGGAATTTGTGAAAATGTGACGGGCGAATTCGGCCTGTTCATTCACTCCGGCAACTGATACCGAATTTCCACGGCTGTTCCGGCGACTTCCCCGCCGGGGTCAACCAGGTCACGGACTTCTATTTTGATTTGGGAGGAAAAGTTTTTATTGAAAAGCTCAACGCGCTTATTGGTGATTTGCATCCCGAACGACTTCTTGTGAGTAGCCGAGCGACTCTTCATGTCGCGGGCCCGGTCTCGGCCGACGCCATTGTCTTCAATGGTGAAAATGCAGGCGTCCTTCTCTTCCGAAATCCGGACCGTAAGCTGCTTGTCGGGTTTATCGCTGTGCAATAACCCATGCCAGATCGCATTCTCGGCGAAAGGCTGCAATAGTAGGGGGGGGACGATAATTCCGTCGGTGTCCAGGTCGTCGGCAACAATAATACGGTACTTGAAACTTTCACCAAAGCGTCGGGCTTCGATTTCCAGATATAGACGCAGCGCTTCCAGTTCTTCACTTAATGGAATAGTGTTCTCACGTGAATTCTGCAACACCATTCGTAGTAAACGGGCGAACTTGCCGAGGTAGTCGCTCGCCTTTTCGTTTTCATTGTTCAGTACGAAGTACCGGATTGTGTTCAGACTGTTGAAAATAAAGTGTGGATTCATCTGCGCCCGAAGAGCCTGCATTTCCATTTCACCTAGCTGAAACTCAAATTCTGAACGCAGGTGCGCCTCCTTCTGTACCTGCATCGCCTCTGACATGGCCATCACCTCCTTGGTGCGTTCTTCCAGTTTTTCGGTCAGTTCCCGGTTGGCGGTTTCTGTTATTTCTTGATTCAGATGCAGCTGACTGACGTAAGCCTTCTGGTTTTCGTTGCGTTCACGCTCCAATACCCGCACATTGTACCCTAGGGCAAATGAAAAGCACATAATTTCGGCCAGTACACCAATCTGAAAATAACTGATCGGGGAGAGGGTTGAGAATTCCGGATTGCCGGCTATCCCTAAACTTAATAGCGTTGAGACGACTACACCCATGAGGAACAGCGCGTTGCCAATCAAAAAATACCCCAGTAGCGGTGAGCGATTTTTCTGAATAATCCTTGCCAGCATCACCAGAGTGAAGAGCAGGAGCACTGCCCGGTCGAAGGCGAGCAGTCCCGCTTCGAATTCCCGTTTCCAAATGATTGCCGAAACCGGAATCAGAAAGAGACCGTAGGTGAGAAGCGCTTTCCAGCAAAAGTTCAGGAAGCGGTGAAGCCTGGCATCATAATCCCGGATCCTTAACAACCCCATACTGAACCGGATGTAGAGCGCAGTATAAAGCATCTGAATAGGCTCGTTAAGTACCGCTACAAGTTTGGGGAATCCTCCGACCCAATATCCCAGAAAAAACAGAGAATCGGTTTTGGCAGAAAAATACAGGGCTACTCCACCCAGGTACAGACCATAATATAGGTAGAGTGAGTCGCGGGTAGTGATGTATAAGAAAGCGACGAATAGGAAAATCGCCAGCACCGAACCCAGAATGAGTACGCTAAGGTAAACCCCGTTGAAATTTCCTGAATACATCGACCAGAAATCGTTTCTCAGGCCACTTCTGGTTTGAAGCCAAATTTTAGCGTCAGACTGGGGATAATAGTAATTTTCCAATTTTACCAGAAATGATAGTCGCTCACCCGCCTGCATATCCACCGGCAGGCGGCAGTTATCGAAGCGATAGTCTGCTATGTGGTAGGAGGCAAAAGCACCGATTTGCCGGTGTGTCCAGGAGTTGAAATTGTCCTTGGAGTAATAAAAATCCACCAGATCGTTCTGACTGCTGGACTGGAAAATGCGGCGTTGCGGAGTGTCCAGGTCATTCAATAGATCGAAACGAAGCCATTGTACACTGTCCCTGCCCACAATTCCGTCGAATTCTGTCCGGTGGAATGTCCCTGCGTCAAGTGTGTCGCCATGAGCGTTGCGTACTGCGGTAACTCGCCTGGCTGCTAGTTGGTGCAGCGACGTGTCGCGATCGCCCGCAATCTCTGAGAGCCTGATGGTGGGAACGGTTTGAGCCAGTAAAAACTGGTGAGAAAAGAGCAGGAGCGTCAGAGATAAGAGTTTCCGCATGACTGGATTTCTTCCGTTCATTGATTCGAACCACAATATACGCAATCGCAGTTTTTCGCTGGTTACTTTCTGCTTTGGCCTTGCGGCAAATTGTTTATTTTTGGAAAAGTATTTGGTACTTCCTACAAAATTTCCACTTTCCCATGTCTAAAATAAAACTACTTATTCTACTTGCCACTATCGGTACCTGGTCAGTCCGTTCAACTGCCATCGCTCAAACCAAACCTGCCGCGAAGCCAGCCACTGATGCTTACCGGAATGCACAGTGGAAACCTGAGAAGGGCAAGTATTATTTCAGTCACGCGCTGATCTATGAGTACACCCGCAAACGCGACGAGACCAAAGGCGAGATATGGATTTTCATTGATCCGGTTACGGGCACGATGTGCTTCCAGCGTGAAAGTAGTTTTGGAGCCACCGACGATATGAATGAGCTGATCCTGGCTCTGCCCAATGGGAAGATGATTGCCTGCGGTACGACCGAATCAGGCAAAAAAATCCAGGCCGCTTTTCAGAATAGCTCGGTAAAGCCCGAACCTGATGAAGTCAAGGATCAGCAGCAAACATTTCGGGAGCAATGCAAGCCCACCGGAAACAAACGTCCGGAATTCGGTTGGGAGAGCCAGGAATACGTATTGTCCTACCTAAAGACCAATGAAAGTACCAAACTGTGGGTGGCTGAAGTACCTTTCAAAGTGTATCCTCTTTATGCTTTCGATGAGTGGGAGGGCGACGCCCAGTTGCCGGTTTCATTCAGCTACATTTATTTGCTTGGTCCCAACCAGCTCGTCACCGAATCGGACGACCAGTATGGCTCGTTGAAGTTATTGAGCTATGAGCCTAATCCACTGTTTTTGGATTTAAACCAGTACGCAAAACAATACTAAGAGGCATGGAAGGAGAAAGAGCATAACCCGGTTTGTTTGAAAAGTACGAAATAAAAAAAATCCTTCATACCCGACAATTTCTGCCGCCTTAATCAAGGCGGTAGAAATGGCACTTTATTTGCTCTGGTTTGCATTATTGTAACTGATAAAGACCAGAAGCGTCCGTGATTTTTTTAGCTATTTTTCATTTCCGACTTGGTAGGGTGGCCGTTGGGCTGCTTATGTTTTTATCATTGCCTTTCAATGGGAATGGGCAGGTACTGGAATGCCGTAGTCCGGAACCAACTCCACAGGAGGTAGCGGCAAGAGAGGCCAGGATCAAGGAGATCAAGAGAGGGAGGGTAGGAGGACGGTTGACGTCTGATTACTACACTTTTGTACCTATCCGGTTTCATGTGATCCGGCGGAGTAACGGAACCGGCGGAGCTACCGGAGGCGACGTGAATAATGCGCTGCTTGCCATTAACCGGGAATACAGGCAGAGCGGTTTGCAGTTCTATCTGGCGGGTAGCGGGCCGCATTATATAAACAGCAATACTTTCTACGATTACGAATACTCAGAAGAAGATGACCTGACGCAAGTCAATGACGTCAACGATGCCGTCAATGTCTATGTGGTAGGAACCTTGAACTTTCAGTCATCCAACGTAACCGGTTATGCTTACTACCCATCCGTGCTGGCTAGCAGTAACCGGGTTTTTGTCCGGGCTGACCGCCTTGCCGACGGACGGACACTTCCTCATGAGCTGGGGCACTACTTCAATCTGCTGCACACTTTTTATAATAATACCAATCCAAACGTGTCGCTGCGTGAACTGGTTACACGCACAGCAGGAGCAAATTGTGACACAGCAGGTGACTTGCTTTGCGACACCCCGGCCGACCCATACGGCCTGGTGGGGGCCAATACCTCAGGTTGTTCGTATACGGGTACCGTCAGGGATGCCAACGGGGATCTCTACCAGCCTGCGCTCAACAATATGATGTCGTACTACTACCTCTGCGGCAACAGTTTTACAGCGGGTCAGTACGATCGAATACAGGATGGCCTGTTATTGCGCACTGCCAGTAACAATGAATACACCCTTGATTTTCCTGCTTTGCCCTTAGTCCCTACTCAATTGATCGCTACCCAGACTAGCAGTGGGGTACAGGTAACGTTCAGCGATCCGGGTAGCGGCGAAAGCGGTTTTATTCTGGAGCGATCCGTGGGGAATGCTGCGTCTTACACTCCAATAGTCGGCCTAAATCCCGACGTGACCGCGTATCTTGACGCTACCGTGAGTACCAATACGCTATACTATTATAGAGTACGCGTAGCCAACGGCGTTCAATACAGCGCCGAGGATACGGCGATGGTTGATCTGTTCTACTGCAAACCCAGCTATTCTTCACCATGTTCGCCCGTTTATATTGCTGATTTTTTATTAACAAAAAACGCCGAGACGCTCGTTTCCCGCCTAAATTCCGGTTGTGGCACGGCCAGTTATAGCGATTTTACTTCTGCTGCGGCACCGGTAGTTGCAGGACAGAATTATAGTTTTACAGCCCGCGCCGTCTCAGGTGGGAACGGCACGTTTTTTCCACAGCATTTGTCCATTTGGCTGGATGCAAATGCGAACGGCATATTTGAAGCCTCAGAGCTGCTGTTTCAGTCGACAAGCAGCAACAATATGTCGCCAAATGTTTCGGGATCCATCAGTATTCCCGCCTCCGCGGCAATCGGCCCGACCCGACTGCGGGTACGCTCCCGTTTTCGCGACGAAGGGTTGGTAGAGGATCCCTGCGGGCCATTGCAATTTGGGGAGGCAGAAGATTACACGCTGAATATACAGGCGCCCGGGCCAGCTCCAACTACCCTTGATCTCAAAGTGCTGCTGGAAGGGGCCTATCGAGCGAATACAGGCTTGATGATTACCACCCTCAACCAGCGTGGGTTATTGCCTGGTCAGACTCCCGTGGGTTCCTCGGCTACGGCGACACCTCCCGGGCAGCCATACCAGGGCAGCCCGTGGAATTATACCGGCAGCGAGAGCGTAAGCAACTATCAGGCCAATGCGGTGGATTGGGTACTTGTTTCCTTGCGAGCCAATTCTCCTTCGGTTAACAATACGGTGTTTAGAACAGCTGCCCTGGTGTTGAACAATGGCCAGGTCGCTATGATTGGCACCTCGCCTAATCTTCCGGAAGGACAGGCTTATTACATTGTAATTGAGCATCGTAATCATCTGGGGGTACTTTCAGAAACAGCCGTACCAATACAAAATGGTACGCTTTCCTACGACTTTACCACCCAGAATTCGTATACCGATACGAATCCGATCTCCGTCGGCCAGAAGCAAATCGGCATGGTGTTTGCGATGCATTGCTGTGACGGCAACAAAAACCTGCCCGACGAAGATTTCGTAATAAACGCCAGCGATTATTTGCTGTGGCTTAGTGCCAACGGGGCATTCGACATCTACTCCAAAGCTGATTTTGACATGGACGCCCAAATCTCAGCCTTCGATAAATTGGTTTGGAATACAAACAATGGCAAGTTCACTCTGGTCGGGAGACAATAGCGGCTACAAGCAAAGATTCTTATCTGATAAAAATGATAAACTCTACCTTTCGAATGTTTTGGCGGCTGACTACCTGCACTATTGTACTCTTTCTGGTATGCTCCTGTGGAATAGCCATAGCACAAAACGGAAAGTACGATCTCAGGCTGATTCAGGAATCCGTGGATTGCGGTACCCGCAAGATTACCTTCGTGGCACAAATCAAAGCCTCTAATCTTGACAGTGCCTTTATTTTAGGAACATCAAATCTGCCCTTCACAGTTTCGCCGGGTACTCTCACCAATCCCGTCCTGTCCTCCATCGACAACTACTCTGGTGGCAGGTACGGGTTGCTAACCTTAGTCGCACAGGGTTCTGTCCTTACACTCAATGTGCTGTATAATGGTAGCGCCCCTTTTGATGATACGGTCAATGTAACTACTTCCTGGTCTGATATTGCACACCTGACGTTTGATATTCCGGTGGGAACTGATGGATGTTACACTGCCACCTGGAATGGTCCGGGTGCTTTTCCCAGTGCCAGGGTTTCGCAGGTAGTTATTGAAGGACCAGTGGCCACAGAGGTTCCGGCTATTTCGGGCACGCTGGGCGATGCCGCTGGATGTGCCTTTGCGGCCAGCCTCCCCACAGCCACCATCACGGGAGACACGGTTGTTAATAGCGGCCAACAGGCTACGCTGAAAGTCAGTTTCGATGGCAGCCCGCCCACTTCAATCAGTGTTGCCGGGGTAGTTTATAATAATTTGTCGGTGAGTCCATTAAATATCAATGTGTTTCCCGACCAAACTACCACGTACACTATTGACTCTGTCAGCAATGCCTGCGGGCGAGGAACAGTGTCAGGGAGTGCCACGGTAACCATAGCGGCCGTTCCACCTGCCGATACGATTGCCACGCTTGATGTTGCCGCCGATACTGTCTGCTTAGGGAGTGACATCCAGGTTGCGTTCACTACCAATGCTTTTTTCAATTCCGCCAATGCGTTCAAAGTTCAGCTTTCTGACGCAAACGGTTCAAACTTTACGGATATTTCCAGCACCGGCACTGCCACGCCTGGTCCGCTCAATGCGACTATTCCGGCCAACCTGCCAGGGGGGGCGGGTTACCGCGTGCGGGTGGTCTCCACAGGGCCGGGCATCACGGGCACAGCGTCGGCCCCTTTTGTCATAGCGGATGCCCCCACCGCCACGCTTTCGGGTAACGCTACCATTACGAGTGGGGACTCGGCCAATCTTACGGTGAACTTCACTGGAAGAGGCCCCTGGAAAATCCAACTTTCGGATGGCAGTGAGTTCACTACTTCGGTCAATCCTTTTACTATTCCTGTATTCCCCACTCAAACAACCACCTACTCCCTCACTGCGTTGGAAGATGCCTGCATCGAGGGTCTTGGTTCGGGAACCGCTACCGTTACCGTGCTGCCGGATGGTGAACCCTGCACAACCCTTTGCGTTCCGGTGACCGTGGCTATTATCAAAAAATAATGACTGTAAACAATCAGGGTCGGTCGATTGGTAGTTGCTTTACCAATCGACCGACCCTGATTGTTTCGTCCTTATCTTTTCCGCCCCCCATAAAAGGCAGGGCTGGCGGACATCTTGATTAAATCACGAATGTCTCGTTTTCCAGGAGATCAGGCGTTTGCTTCCTGTTCGGCCTGTACTTCGGCCAACGGACGAAAATTGGGGGGGACCGCTTCCTCAGTCGCACCCGCCTCGTAGGGAAATACGTCCAGAATTGGTGTGAGGTTCATGTCGGTGGTTTCGTAAGGAATCAGCATGGTTCGCTGGCTCTCGGTAATCCGTTCCAGGGCCTGAGTGATATCCTCGGCGTTCAGTAGCACGTAATTGACCACCTTTTTTTCCTTGCCGCTCTTTTCGTCGATCGAATAGAAAACTACCTTGGCTTTGAACCATTTTTCTCCGCCTTCAAAGGTCAGCAAATCCGCCAGGCGCATCCGCGTGATGGCCGTAACCGTGAAATCCGTTACACCTGTTACAATTTGCCCGTAAAGCCTTGCTTCAGCCTCGGTGTATGTCAGGGCATCCACGAGATACGCCTCATTGGTTGTTTTCAGCCTTCCGTTTTCGTCTTCTTTCTGATAACGTATTTTTCCTAAATACCAGCTTGCCATGTGGGTGATGATGAATTATGACGGGGTCGCCCGTGCGATGATGAATGATGGATAGTGTGGGTTGAATCTTGGTGTGATACCCCACCTTTTACCAATAAAAAAGAGGCAGGCGGGGTTGGCCGTCTTGCCTCTTCGATGATTGCAAAAGTACGTTTTTTCTCACTTTCTTACCAGAGAAATTTCTCGTAGTTTTCACCATTACGGTGCTTTGTCCTTCCGAATTTTCTTATTTCGGTTCTTGGCCCACTCCTCGGCCTTGGCCGTGGCAATGGGGATCGCGCGGTCTTCTTCATAGCCATCATCCAGTAGGGCATTGGCAATCTCGATGGCCTTGTTGCGTACGGGCGCCATGAAGTTTTTCAGCGATGGCGGATATTCGGTCTTTGTCCAGGGCATTGTTCGATCGATTATATAATGGTAGATACTGAGTGAACCAGGCTTCGGAACAGTAGGTCCCTTCCATGGTTTGTCTGCTCGTCATGCCTGTCCCTGAACCTGGTTTAAAACTTTATGCCAAAGTATTAAACCGCTCGTAGCGTCTGTGGTCAGAACGGTGCTGCCGATCGGGGAAGCTGTGTATTTATGAACGAAAATGTACGCATTACGAACGTTATGATATCATAAAGACGTTCTATCCCCTGTTTACAGAATTGCTAACCACCAGTTTCTATCAATCCAGTTATCCCATGAAAAAAATAACCGCCACTCTCGGTCTTCTTACACTAGCCTTGTTTCTCACCCAGTGTGGGGTAAGTAATCAAATAAAGGAAGCCAAAACTTTCGGCGATTGCCGTTATGCCATCTCTTCCGTCGATAGTATTTTCCTGGCCGGGACCGACGTCCGCGAATTCAGGAATATAAAGAGTGTGAAGGATCTCGATCCTACAAAGTACCCGCAATTGGGTTTGGCGCTATTGCGCAAAAAAGTACCCCTCGATCTGCGCGTCAACCTGGATATCGTTAACCCGACCAATCGTCTGGCAGCCATCAATCAGTTGGAGTACATTGTGTTGCTTTCCAAAAGTGAGGTTTTCAAAGGGGTCCTGAATCGCCGCATCGAGGTGTACCCCGGTACAGGAAGTACTCAGGTTCCGGTGCAACTAAGTACCAATGCCTACGACCTGATCGCCAACGACCAGACCCGCGATAGCTTCGTGGCCATGATCCAATCACTTTCAGGCAAAGATGACAGCAAGCCTGCTGTCCTCACGGTTAAAATCAAACCCACCCTCGCCGTCGGCGATAAGGCCGTGAACTACCCTGGGTACATCACCTTCGAGCAGGAGATAACTCCTAACATGGTCATCGGAAAATAAGAGTCCCTAAGGAAATGGTTTCGTCCTGAAACAGCGAAATCGGTTTCCAGTCGAGACTTTTCTTCGCTTAAAAGAAGGGAGGGACAAAGGTAAAGCTGCGAACGGCTTTGCCTTTGTCCCTCTCTTCTTTTGGTGACAGCCTGTTCTGCCTGATCAGAACTTTAAACCCCTTCTTTCAATGCTCCTTTGTATGCGGCTTTGAATTTCTTGAAGCGGGGGATCGATACGTTTTGCACGTATGGGTTTCCGGGGTTATGCTCGATATAGTCCTGGTGGTACCCCTCGGCGCGGTAGAACTTGTCGAGTTTTTTTACTTCCGTGGTGATTCTGCCATCGAAGCGGTCTTTATTCAACTGAGCTGTGAGCCGCTCGGCGGTCGCTTTTTCTTCCGGAGTTTGATAAAAAAGAATCGAGCGGTACGAAGTGCCCCGATCGGGCCCTTGCTGATTGAGCGTGGTAGGATCGTGCGAAAGATAAAATACGTTCACTAATTCTTCATAGCTGATCTTCGCAGGGTCATAGTAGACCAGCACTGTTTCGGCGTGCCCGGTAGTTTCAGTATTGACCAGATCGTACGTCGGATTTTGCGTGTGGCCCCCGGCATAACCCGAAATAACCGAGTCAACGCCTACGACAGCTTCAAAAATTTCTTCGGTACACCAAAAGCAGCCTTCGGCAAAAGCTGCCGTGGCCTGCCCGGCCGAGTTTTCCAGCGCCACATCCCGTACGGCGCTGTTATCTTTTCCCTGTTGATTATTCGTGGTTTCGCACGAAGCGGCACCCAACATTAAGCTGGCCGCGGCTACGCCGATGATTTTGTAGAGTCTCATTTATTTAAAGATTGGTTTTTGAGAGTAAACGCGATGCGGTGGGTTTGTGTTTCATTGCAGTAGCTGGTTCGTGCATGAAAACCCATTGCTCAGCTATCTGATTCAAAAACGAAACACTACCATTGGGTACCCACTAACTCAGGGGAATCTCAATCGTCACCTCAAGCCCTTCGCCAGGTTTGGCGAACCATTTCATCTGGCCTTCCAACACCGAAACCCGGGACCTCACGTTGCCTATTCCGAGGCCTTTTTTGGCTTTCTCAAAGTCAAAGCCCTTGCCGTTATCGGAATAGAAAAAAGAAATAGCTTTGCCGGAAGGGACAACCGAGATAATGATTTCGGATGCTTCGGCGTGCTTTATCGTGTTGTTGAGCAGTTCCTGCGTAATACGATACAGCCCCGTTTCAATATTTTTGGGCAGTTGGGCCACCAACTTACGACACTCGAATGTCACATGAATCTGGTCGGTGGCATTGATCTTGTCTACCAGCTCTTCTACTGCCGCCACATAACCATATTGCTCCAGCGTGCGCGGACTCAGTTCTCGCAGCAGGCGACGAATATCCACCAGCGATACGTGGATAATATCAAATACTTCCTTCTTGATTTTTTCTGCCTCAGGACTTTTCTTCAGGTAGTTGGTCAACGAGGAGACATACAGCTTTAGCGTGGCCAGCCGGGAACCTACCTCATCGTGCAGATCCTGAGCGATGTTGCGGCGTTCCTGTTCCTGCGCATCCAAGGCTATTTTGAGCCGATCACGCTGTTTTCCGGCTATGCCTTCAATTCTCTTTTTAGACAGATAATAGGAGACACCGGCAATCAACATGAGGTACAGAATGGTAAACCACCAGGAGCGCCAGAAAGGAGAGTCTATATTGATGTAGAGCTTTCTTTCCTGGTCGCTCCAGACACCGTCGCGATTCGCTGATTTAACCTTGAAAACGTATTGCCCGGGCGCGAGGTTGGCGTAACGCGCATAGGTGCGGTCGCCTGCCTCCACCCACTCCGGGTCCTGACCTTCCAGCTGGTATTTATAGAAGTTTTTCCCATTGCTGTAATAGTCAATGGAGGCAAATTCCAGGGAAAAAGTATTTTGCTTGTAAGGTAGCGTCACTATATCAATCTCGTCGATATAGCGGGGCGATTCATAGGGCTCTTCATTGATCAGGAAGTTGAATAAATGAATGCGTGGCTGATAGGAAAGGGTCTGAAATTGTTTAGGATAAAAGTAATTAAGCCCTTTGATGCCGCCAAAATAGCACTCCCCTGATGAGGTTTTTAAAAAGGCATTGCCATTGAATTCCAGCCCCTGCAAGCCATCGGAGAGGTCGAAGTTGCGTATTCGCCCCGTTGATAATTCCAGGTTCGAAATGCCGTGGTTGGTACTTACGAAAACGTTGCCGTCCGGAGCTATCACCAGCCCGTAGATATAAGAGTTAGCCAAACCATCCCTTTCGTCATACAAGCGGTATTTATTTAAATTCTTGTAGTATGCCAGCAGACCTTTTTCCGTCGCGACCCAAAGGATGTTTCGGGCGGTGTCTTCTCGTATTGCATTGATATTGTAATCTTTGAAACCATTGAAACAACTCTGCCATCCGTCTTTTTTTATTTTGAAAGCGTACAATCGATTAAAATAAGACCCCAGCCACAGGGTGCCTTCATGGTCAAGGAAAGTGGCAAAGATGTTCTGATCGCCCAGATGAGGCACCCGTTCGAAAGTTCTGGTTTCAGGATCAAAAATCCACATGCCCAGCTGCGTTCCCAGGAGTAAACGGTGGTCGGGAAGCTCCAGAATATTGCGCGTATAGGCCCGGGTGCCGGGGTCACTGTGGAAAGAAAAGGTCTCGAACCGTTTATTTTTACGGTCGAATAGCATCAACCCACCGTAGGTGCCTACCCACATTCGTTGTCGGCTGTCGCGAAAAATAAATTTCAGAATGTTGTCCTGCTCGGTAAAGTACCTTGCTTCGACAATCCCTTTTTTGCGATTGAAAATGTCCAGTCCCCCTTCGGTACCCAACCAGATTCGGCCGCGGCCGTCCTCGGCCATGCTGCGAACGGACAGGTCGCTTAGATTGCGCTCAGGCTGTGATGGATCAGGCTGTCCGAAGTAGCCGAACATTGATGCGTTGGGAACGATCTTGACCAGGCCATCGGGATCGCTGTTGGCCCAAACGATGCCTGCCTGATCCACATACACGCGGTAAAACTCGTAGTTATCGAAACTTTCCGAAGAGTTGTCCCGGTACTGAACTTCTCGGAAAGTTTGACTTTTTTTGTCGAAAAGCCACAGACCGTTCCGCTGCGTTCCCAACCAAAGCCGTCCATTATGATCCGCAGCCAGGCTGAACACCACGCCGAGGGCTCGCTCTTCCGATGCCCAGGCGAATAATTGATGCTTCTTTCTACGGTAGTCAAACCGCAGCAGTCCACGGTCGGTACCTAACCAGGCGACTTCGTCTTTGTCAATGACGAAAGAGTAAACATTGAAAACTTCCCCATATTCGTTCAGGACATTATTGGAGAAATAATAGTGATACGTCCGGCTTTTTACATCGAACTGCGCGATACCCTTCGGGCATTGAAGCCAGATATCCCCGGATTCGGTATAGGTGGTCCAGTCGACAAAATCGAAGTCACGGTTGATGTAGGCATAGCTACCGACCTGCCGCAACCTGCGACTTTTGAAATTATAGGCCATGAGCCCTTGCCCTTCGGAGGAGAACCACAGTTCGGTTTCGGTCGCATGGAAGGGCGAGGTGCGGTGCTTTTGGGCCGAGGGACGATAAAGGGAAAATCGGTCAGTGGCACGGTCGTAACGGTTGAGGCCCTCTTCAGTCCCAACCCAAATGTTGCCCTGCTTGTCCTCCACGATCCCTGCCACGTTTACGCCTTTGAGCGCATGAGGGTCGTGGACATCAGGCTTATATACGCGGAACCGATGGCCGTCGAAGCGGTTGACACCATCCTGCGTACCTAACCAAAGGAAGCCGCGTGAATCCTTAAGCATGTGATAAGGAGAGCTTTGCGAAAGCCCGTCACGCACGGTCAGGTGTTGGATCTGCATGGGTTGGCCATGCAGATCCAAAAAATGGGCGAAAAAAAGTACCTGGCAAATTCCCAGAACTCGCCGAAGTACCTTCCAGTCACCCATTCTGACATTCACTAATTCAAATTTAGATTTGAGTCAATATCAGGTTCTTCCAGCGTACTTTGATTCCGCCACCGTCGTGAATTTGCAAAGCAATGGCACCTTCGCCTTTCCCGATTTTTTCGTCTTCAAAATCCACCATCGGGTGACCATTGAGCCAGGTCTGGACGTGGTCGCCTTCGACGCGAATTCGCATCTTATTCCACTCGCCCATTTTCAGGTACCCTTCTTCTTCATCAGGAATCTGTTTGAGCCAGCCGCGCCCGTAAGACTCATACACGCCACCCGAATCGTGATTGGGCGGAGCCACTTCCACTTGCCAGCCACTCACTTTGGTGCCTTCAAAGGTAGAACGAAAGAAAATCCCGCTGTTACCGTTTGCCTCCTGCTGAAATTCTACCGTCAGATCGAAATTCTTGTAAAATTTATCGGTAGACAGGTAGCCGTAGGCTTTGTCGGGACCGCTTTCGCAGACCAGGAGGCCATCCTCCACGTACCATTTTTCAGTACCGTGAATTTTCCAACCGTCGAGGTTCTTGCCGTTGAAGAGTTTTACCTTTTTCTTTGCAGGAGTGGTCGAAATGAGAAATACTGCCGCAAATGCTGCTAATATCAGGGTAGCTAACCGAAAACGTGCTTTCATTTTGTTTGTTTAGAGGATTGAAAAAAAATCTTGGGTGAATAAATGTGAAAATATTTGTTTCAACTAAATCAGTCAGAGCAAAGTAAAATGACCAACCGCGCATTATCTACTTTTTGCTTATTCAGAAAGGTAATACTATCCACCCTTAAAGTGGAGTTATTAATAGGATTTACCATTCAAAACAAATCTAAGTTATGAAAAAAATGAGTGTCTTCGGTACGATGTGGGTGAAGTTGGTGATGGTGGGGCTGCTCTTCGGCCTGGTGACGGCTTGCAAGGACAAGGATAAAAATCGGGTGAAGCCTATGACAATCGCCGATGTCATCGCGGGCGACGGCGATTTTACCATTCTGGCCGCTGCTATCCGCCATGCCGACTTGAGCGACGCCCTGCGGTCAAGTTCGCTTACCTTACTGGCTCCCAACGACGCCGCTTTCCGGGCGTCGGGCTTTGCTGACGTTGCAGCTGTTACTGCCCGGCCTGCCGGTGAAGTGCGCGACCTGCTGAAGTACCACATCTTGAGTACTTCGCAAAGCCAGGCCGAAATCGCCAACGCCAAAACCGTAGCCAACTTGGCTGAAAAACCCGCCTATGTCACGGTCAACGGAGCAGGTGAGGTACTTATCAATGGAGTACGGATTATCACGCCCGACCGGAAGGCCGACAACGGCACGATTCACGTGGTCGAGCGGGTACTTCAACCCATTTCGCGAAATCTGGTGGAAGAGCTGAAAGTGCATTCCGACCTGAGTTTTGCTCTGGCGGCAGCAGAACGGGCGGCGGAAGCTAACAGCACGCTCAGGAATATTTTTACAACTTCCAGTTCACAGTACACCTTTCTGGCGCCCAACAACCAGGCGTTTATCGACTTGGGATTCCCTTCTCCGGGCTCGCTCAGTGCCGCAAGTCCCTCGGTTCTGGCGGATATTCTGCTCTACAACATTGTACCGGGCAGGCTGTTGGCCAATAATTTTGCTACGGGAACTCTGGCTACCGCCGCTGCCAATAAATCCATCAAAGTCGATACAAGCAATGGGATCAAGATAACCGGCAATGGCAATGGTGGAAAAGTTACGAACGTAGGTCAGACTAACATCCTGGCCACCAACGGCGTAATTCACGTTACCGATCGGGTGCTTCGCCCTTGACGTTCCAGTTGTTTATTGGGATGAAAAGCGGACTGCGACAACTCGTGGTCCGTTTTTTATGTTGATGGTAGTATGAAGAAAGAGGGAGAATTATCAGAGGAGAAGGAAAAAGAGAACGAATCGAAGAAGCGAATTTGGCTTCGGTGGCTCATTGGGGTAGTTTTGCTCCTCTTGGCCGGCGGCTGGTGGATGGCGCAGCGCGTGGATCTGCGCATCAGTGATAAGGAGCTTTCCGTCACCTTCAAGTCGCACATGACACCGATTGCCATCCATCGTTATAAGGTAAAAGACCGGAAAGTGCGGTTCGTGGAGTTTGGGCGCGATAGCCTTCCGGTGACGATTCTGGTACACGGTGCCCCCAGTTCGCTCAGCTTTTTCAGTTCACTCTATGCGGATACGGCCCTTACCAACCATACAATGCTTGTCGGGGTCGATCGTCCCGGATACGGATATTCGGGCTTTGGCAAGTCGGTCATTTCGGTCAAAGAGCAGGCGCGTATTCTGCAACCGCTCATCAATCACTATGCGACGCAAGGGAGAAAGGTCAACCTGGCGGCGTCCTCCTACGGTGGTGCGGTAATTGCCAAACTGGCAATGGATAACCCCGACAAAGTAGGAGGTATTTTATTCATTTCTTCGTCCTTAGCCCCCGGGGAAGAATATACCTACCCAATCAGCTACATGATCGACTCACCCTGGTTCGCGTGGTTCTTTCCGACCATCTTGCGTGTGGCAAATGATGAAAAACTACATCACCGGAAAGCGCTGGAAGATATTCAGGATGGATGGCACCGTATCAGGGCCCGCATTATCATGCTCCATGGCAATGCCGACGAGCTGATTTATTTCTCCAATGCGGAGTTTGCCCGTAAACAACTCGTCAATGCGCCGTCGTTCACGCTTATTCCGGTAAACGGCGTCGGACATACGTTGATGTGGGACCGCCCGGAATTGATCAAACAAAGTTTATTGGACCTGCTTAAGAAGCCGAAAGCGGATCAATTGGCTAGCAATTGACCACCAGGAGATTATCAGGCGGTGAGTGATTGACCAGAAATTCGCAGAGGGCGAAGTGACCGTGGGTCGCTGCCCCTCTGCGAATTTACATCGTTTTCAGTGCAGGCTGGAAACTAGAACTTCTCAGTCTCGGAGAAGAAAAAACTACCTTCGATTGCTGCATTCTCGTCTGAGTCCGATCCGTGAACGGCATTGGCTTCAATGGACTTGGCAAACAATTTCCGGATCGTCCCTTCATCGGCATTGGCAGGGTTGGTAGCGCCAATCAGTGTCCGGAAGTCCGTCACGGCATTGTCCTTTTCCAAAATCATAGGGACGATGGGCCCCGATGACATGTACTTGCAAAGGTCGCCGTAGAAAGGCCGCTCCTTATGCACGGCGTAAAATTCGCCCGCCCGCTCGGATGTGAGCAGCGTTTTTTTCATGGCAATGATCTTGAATCCCGCTTCTTCGATCATTTTAATAATTGCTCCCGTGTTGCCGTCCGCCACTGCGTCGGGCTTAATCATGGTAAAAGTCTTGTTTCCTGACATTCTATATACGAAATTTTATTCGGCCGCAAAACTAATCCAATTTCTCCACAAAAAGGACTTGACGTCACAAATCCCGGTAGTTTTACTACTTTTGTGCGCCCAATACGGGCACTTTACCTCGGTTTTGGCTATCTCTCTTTTGCAAAAATAGCCGGAAGTACTTCTGCCTATCGAATTTAACTCATTGTGAATCAACAAATCGACGCTTTACGCGCCCTGCTTACCTCCCCTCAGAAAGTCGTCATTACCATGCACCGCGACCCTGACGCCGATGCCATGGGGTCTTCTCTGGGCTGGGCTTTGTACCTGGAAGCGAAAGGGCACAGCGTGAACGTCATCAGCCCCACCGATATCGCACCTAATCTTATGTGGATGCCTACTGCCGGGCGGGTACTTACGTACGAAGGGAACAAATCAAAACCCAAAGTCTGCAGGGAGCTGATTCAGGATGCCACCCTGGTGTGCTGTCTCGACTTTTCGGCTCTCTCCCGTTTGAAGGAGCTTGGGCGGTGGGTCAACGAAGCTCAGGGGGCAAAGCTGCTGGTGGACCACCACATTGAGCCCGAAACTTTCGCCGACATTATGGTCTGGGACACAGAGGCAGCAGCGACGGCGCAATTAATTTATAAGATTGTCAGTGAAATCGACGGTCCGGACTTTTTCGATGTACCGATGGCCGAGTGTCTTTACGCGGGCATCATGACCGATACCGGTTCGTTCCGGCACGGAAACACTACGCCGGAGGTTCACCTGGCCGTGGCCGATCTGATGCGCACGGGTTTCGAGGTAAACAAGGTGCATCGCATGATTTTTGACAATTCGCCACTGCTGCGTATGAAATTGGTGGGCCATGTGCTGAGCGAAAAGCTGCATGTGTTGCCCGAGTACCGCACGGCTTACATGACCTTGACTGCCACTGAACTCGAAAAGTACAAATCCGGTGCGGGTGATACGGACGGAATCGTGAACTACGGCCTTCAGGTCGAAGATGTGGTGATGTCCGTATTGTTCATCGAGCGTAAGGGAGAGGTGAAAATCTCTTTCCGGTCGTTTGGAGAGTTCTCAGTGCGCGATCTGGCCAATGCTCATTTCAACGGCGGTGGCCATCGCAATGCCTCGGGCGGGCGTACGACCATGTCGCTGGATGACACCGTCGAGCAATTTCTGAAATTCTTACCCTTTTATAAGTCTCAACTCCTGAGTGTAGAGAAATAAGGACCTTTTTTTGCTTCCTTTGCACAAAAAACGGGGGAAGCGCGTTATAGCAAGTATTATTTTAGCCAAGAACCCATAAACCACTCTATTTCATTTATAACCAAAAAACAATGAACCTCAAATCGATCGGCCTCTTGCTGGGCATCTGTTTCCTGGCTGCTGCCTGCAATAAATACCGAATGCAGGTAACGGAAGACGGCCTGAAGTACCAATTCCACGAACACGACGAAGACGCCCGCAAAGCAAAAATGGGTGAAATAATGTCCTTCCACCTCGTTCTCAAAAACAGTGAGGACTCCACCCTGCGGAACACGTATGAAGAAAATATGCCCGTGAAACTGGTTCTTCAGCAGCCTCCCTTCAAAGGTAGTTTCGAGGAAGGGCTGGCCATGCTGGCAGTTGGCGACAGTGCTACATTTTACGTAAGTGCCGATACGCTTTTTGCCAAGATGATGCAACCCATGCCTCCCATGGTGAAGAAAGGCACTGATCTGGCATTTACGGTAAAGGTACTGGACATACAGACTTCCGAAGAATTTCAGAAAAAACAGGGCGAACTGAGTGCTGCCCAGAAAGGTATTGACGCCAAGACAATCGACAAGTACATCGCCGACAATAAGCTGGGCGACAAAATTCAGCGCACCGACTCGGGTCTGGCTTATGTCGTCGAAAGCCCCGGCTCGGGTGGTACGCCCAAAGCAGGCGACGTCGTGAAAGTACATTATACCGGAAAGCTGCTTGATGGCACTGTCTTCGATAGCTCCAAGGGCAATCCGCAGACCAATGGCGAACCCATCGACTTCCGTGTTGGCGTAGGTATGGTAATTCCCGGCTGGGAAGAAGGCATCATGTCGATGAAAAAAGGCGAAAAGCGGATGATGATTATCCCGTCGGGTCTGGCGTACGGCACCGAAGGCAATCAGGGTATTCCACCCAACGCGGTACTACTGTTTGATGTCGAACTGGTCGATTTCTCTACGCCTCCGCCGAGTGCCAACCCCGGACCAGGAATGCCGGGCAGTGTGCCACAATAAGGAGATACCAGATTTTAGATTTTAGACGTTGGAGATTGGAAATGATCCAATCTCCAATACTATTTAATTACTTTGCTGAATGCTTGAATTGCGAAAATACGGCTGGATTGTAGGGTTGAGTTTGATGCTGGGTTGTTACCTGTCGGCTTGCAAAGATGTGTCTAACCAGATCGGTAACGACAAAAAAGTGCAAAACGACGAGGAAATTCGTGCCTATCTGGCTGCGAATAACATCACAGCGCAAAGCACAAAGGAAGGGCTGTATTATAAGGTGGTATCGAAAGGTGCGAGCGGGCAGAAAGCAGTAGTTGGCGACGAAATCAAGGTATCGTACATCGCCCGGCGACTGGACGGGGTATTGGTGGATAGCAGCCAACTGCGACTGAACATTCCTTCCCGTGCCATTTACTCCATTTCGAGACTTCCCTATTTGTCCGATGAGGCAATGGCGCTGGTATTTGGCACGCCTTTGCTGGCGGAGGGTGACTCGGCTACTCTTCTGGTACCATCGCATCTGGTACAGAGACCCGCGGGCATCGATGGAAATTTATTGTTCCCGGCATACACTCCCTTACGGGTTGACCTGAAAGTAGTTTCAATCAATACAGAAGCTGAGCAGATCGATGCTTTCATTCGGGAGCAGGGGATTTTCATCAGCGAGACGACCGAAAGCGGTCTTCGCTTTGGCAAAACCGTTTCGAAGCCTGATTCGGTACTGCTGAAAACGGGTGACAAGGCATCGGTCAAGTATACGGGCCGTTTGCTCAACAATACGATTTTCGACTCGGGTACCATCACCGAAACAATAGGTAGTTCCAGTTCGGTGAAGGGTTTTGCAGAAGGCATTGCGAAGATGCGTGTGGGTGAAAAAGCCAATCTGATTTTTCCTTCTTCGCTTGGCTACGGTGCCCCGGGAAGGCCAGAGGCAGGAATTCCTGGTTTATCTGCCCTGTACTTTGAGGTCGAGGTACTTTCCAAAACGCAATAACTATTCTTCACGATTTTGGTGAAAGGGCTGCAATTTGCAGCCCTTTTTTTGTTAGTAGATATGTCATGGTTGTGTAAAATGCGGTTTTCAGCCGGGCTTATTCGATAAATTGGCAATACCTTTGCCCAAAATAGAATCCAAAAGCCTTTTAGTCCTTACTCCTTATGTCAATTGACCGTCTGAAATCAGCCATTGTGCTCATTATGCTTAGTATGGCGACGCTCCCTGCCGTTGCCCAAAGTCCTGCTAAAAAGACCGCCCCGCTGGCACGTCCCAAAATGGTAGTGGGTATCGTAGTAGATCAGATGCGGTACGATTATCTCTACCGCTTTTACGATAAATATGGCGAAGGCGGACTGAAACGGCTGATGAACGAAGGCTTCAACTGCCGTAACAACCACTATCCCTATGCGCTCACAGTCACAGCAGCGGGGCATTCCGCGGTGTACACGGGTTCGGTGCCCGCTATCAACGGCATCGTTGGGAACGAGTGGTTCGACCCCATTGTGGGCCAGAGCGTATACTGCGCCGAAGATAGCACCGTGACGACTGTGGGTAGTTCCAACGCCTCCGCCGGAAAAATGTCCCCCAAGAACTTACTCACCAGCACCATCACTGATCAATTGCAGATCGGTACCAATTTCCGATCCAAGACGGTGGGTATCGCTATTAAAGACCGTGGCGCTATCCTGCCAGCCGGCCATGCGGCCACGGGTGCCTACTGGTTCGATGCCAAGACGGGGAACTGGATCACCAGTACTTTTTATACCAACGAACTACCCAAGTGGGTGCAGGACATGAATGATAAAAAGCTGCCTGCTGCCTACATGAAGGAAGGCTGGAAAACGCTGCTGCCGCTCGATCAGTACGTGGAAAGTACGCCCGACGACAAACCTTATGAAACCAAAATGGCGGGCAACAAGACTTCTGCTTTCCCTTATAATTTTGGAGAAAACGGCTTTGGGCAGGTGGCATCCACGCCGTTTGGCAACACGATTACCAAAGACATGGCCATCGCCGCCATTAAAGGCGAGAATATGGGGAAAGGCCAGCAAACCGATTTTCTGGCGGTGAGTTTTTCGTCACCCGACTACGTCGGTCACGCTTTTGGTCCTAATTCGATTGAGGCAGAGGATATCTATTTGCGATTGGACAGAGAGTTTGCTGAGTTTTTTGCATTTCTGGACAGCTGGACCGGTAAAGGCAACTACACTGTTTTCCTGACGGCAGACCATGGCGTGATGGACGTGCCCGGCTTTTGGACGGAGCATCGCCTGCCTGCCGGCTTGCTGAATACGGGCGATATGAACAGCACGTTGAAACAGGCACTGGAAGGTGCATTTGGCAAAGGAGACTACATTCGGGCTAACGACAATTACCAGCTTTACCTGAACAAGACTACGTTGAAAGACAAAAAAATAGAGGTGGAAGATGTGTACGAGGTAGTGCGGGAGGCTTTGTTGCCCCTGTCCGGTGTTGCCGATGTTATCAATCTTAAAGACCTGGGTGAAAGCCATCTTAACAGCTTCCAGCTGGAATTGTATAAGAATGGCACCAATGCGAAGCGGAGCGGTGATATTCAGATTGTATTACAGCCGGGCTGGTTTGCCGGCCGCTCCACCGGAACTACCCACGGCTCTCCCTATAACTACGACACGCATGTGCCGCTGTTGTTCTACGGCTGGGGCATACCGAAAGGCGAAACTCTCCGCCGTACCTCTATTGCCGATATCGCGCCGACAGTAGCCGCCCTGCTGCATATTCTGGCGCCCAGCGGAACGGTGGGAAATCCGATCCCGGAAGCATTGAAATGAGCTAAATACTGCAAAACCTGAGATTCGAAGCTCTTACTCACCTATAAATCTGGCCTTCTGGCCAAAAAGTAACAGCCCATAAGTACAGCAAACTTGCTGTACTTATGGGCTGTTACTTTGACATTTGGACACGCGAAGCGCTACAAACTCATCAAGTCTTTGAATCGAATCGCCTGCCTACGGGAGATTTCGATACGGTCGCCGCCTTGGAGGGTGACAAGCAAGCCGCCGCTAAACCACGGTTCAATTTTTTCAACCCATTGCAGGTTGATAATGTGTTTGCGGTTAGCGCGGAAATAGTTTTCGGGATCTAGCCGGTCTTCCAGGCTGTTGAGCGATTTAAGAACAAGCGGTTTCTGATCGTCGAAGTGCAGCCGCACGTAGTTACCCATCGACTCGAATAGACGAATTTTTCCCAACAACACGAACCAGCATTTCTCTCCGTCTTTAATAAAAACTTTGTCGTTCTGCCCCAGTACCCGACTGGCGCGCTCGGGTGTTTCGGCGGTGGACTCTTCGTGATGCTCGCGGTCCTCCTCAACCCGCTGAATAGCGTCCTTCAATCGTTCGCTATCGATGGGTTTCAGCAGGTAGTCCAGCGCGTTGAACTCAAACGCCTTGATAGCGTAATCGTCGTAGGCGGTAGTGAAAATCACATCAGGAGCTTTGCCTTCTATGGAAGTAAGTAGTTCGAAACCGTTCTTTCCGGGCATCTGAATATCCAGGAAAAGCAGTTCGGGCTGTAATTCGGTAATTAAACCCAGGGCTTCTTCTGCATTAGCAGCTTCACCCACAATCTCAATTTTGTGGTAGGGTTCAAGCAAGCGTTTCAGTTCATTGCGGGCGAGCCGCTCATCGTCGATGATTAGGGTTCTCATGGCTTATGTATTTGGAGGTTTAAGATAGACGGTTCTGGTTACTCTGCCTGGGTTCGCTCAGGAACCTGGCCATTGTAGCGCATCAGGCCTTCGGAGAGCATAGGGATAATAATTTCGGAGCAAACGATGTCGTCCTTTTCCTGGTAAATTCTGAACGAAGCTTCTTTTCCGTACAGAATGGACAGCCGTTCGGCAGTGTTCAAAAGTCCAACGCCCCCTGAATCGGTGTTGCCGAGGGTACCCGTATTCTTGATGCAGATCATCAATTCATTGTTTTCCAAGGAGGACTCCACAGTCAGCTTGCCTCCTTTGGCAAGTTTGGATACACCATGTTTGATACCGTTTTCGACCAGCGTCTGCAACATCATGGGTGGTACTTGCCAGTAAAGCGTTTTCGGATCAGCGATTATCTTGTAGTTGAGGCGCTCTTCGTAACGAACTTTTTCCAGTTCGAGGTAATCCTCCACCGTTTTGAGCTCTTCCCGGAGTTCCACCGTCTTTCGACGGTCGGCCAGCAAAGAATTTCTTAAAATATTCGATAGTTGGGTGATACTGTGCTGTGCTTTCGTAGGATCTTCGGACACCAGAGCCCGGATGCTGTTAAGTGCGTTGAAGGTAAAGTGCGGGTTGAGCTGGGAGCGAAGTACCTTGGCTTCGGCCTCACGCATGGAGGTTTTCAGCATGATTTTTTCCAGCTCGGTCAGCCGGGTCTGCTCTACATAGTGATACACCGTGTAGGCAAGCACCCATGTAAGCATATTCTTACACCAGGCCGAAATGTACCCCCAGAAGGCAAAAGGCTGGTTGGCCAGATTGTAGGCAATGGTTTCGTGATCAAGCCGGATATTGACCATCGACATGATCGCCCCCAGAATAATGACCGAAGCTATGACTCTGAAGGCCAGCCTTGGAAGCGGCAGTGTGGACCAGTTCCAGCGCCGGACAATAAGCCGATAGATATGCGTAAGCCCGATAGCCAGGAATATATTGGCCACGCTGAGCAGAAAGTACTCTAGATCGAATCCGTACTCGGCCGTGTAGATGACAAATTCGTACATCATCAGGGCCGTCCAGCCTACAATTTGGAGCGTCCAGTATATCCTTGATTTGGACATTTTAGCTTGCCTGATAACTTGAATTTTTAGCGATAAAGAGCAAAAAGGGGCTATGGCCGCTCAATGTCTAAGAACAACAGGCAAGCTAGGAAAAGATTCTGAGCAAAAGGGAGGCCAATTACACCAAAGGGAAAGAACCTTTACAGACGGTTGGAATCAGTTGTACGGAACGTCGAGTGAGAGGAGGTGTGTAATGTCATTGCCTGAGACAAAGGCGAATTTTTGTTCGTCGTAAGAGTAATTGATACGGTATAGACACAGGTTGCTGTGTTCGTACTTGTCCATAGCGGTCAAAGGTTCATCAAAAAGCAAAGTAAGCAGAATCCGCATGGCCCGCCCGTGCATGGCAATCAGGATAGTGCGTTCCTGAGGGCGGGAGAGAATCAGATCCATGACGGGTTTTTGCCGGAGTCGAACCTGAGCGGGGCTTTCGCCTTCTTCGCAAGGCATGTCAACGTCACCATTTTGCCAGGCGACAATCAGCTCCCGGTAGTAACCCTGGTCTTTATCATTGGGCATCCGGCCCTCCCGGCAGCCCCAACTGATCTCGTTCAAACCTGCGTGACTTTCCCAGGGAATTCCGGAATCAATAAAATTTTGCACCGATTGTACAGTGCGCTGCAATTTGGAGGTGTAAATTTTGTCAAAGGGCACGTGCTGGTAAGCGTCGTAGAAAGCTTCGGCCTGCGCTTTGCCCCATTCATTGAGCGTAGTGTCGACACCGCTGCCCTGCACGATACCGTTGCGATTGTGGTCAGTTTCGCCGTGACGGATGAGGTAGATCGTTTTCCTTTTCAATCGAATTTGTACTTTATTGATAAATATTTTGTCAAAAAGTCGTTTTCTAGCGTAATTTGCCCATACAAATTTAGACAAAAAAAAGAATGTTTAACAAATCATTTGATCTTGGCTTCCTCCGGAACCTAAATCCAAACACCATTGACAAACAGCTTGGTATTGAATTTACCGAAATTGGCGAGGACTTTATCACTGCCAAAATGCCGGTGGATCATCGCACTCATCAGCCTTTCGGGATTCTGCACGGCGGGGCGTCGGTGGTACTGGCGGAGTCGCTTGGCAGTGTGGCCTCCCTGCTGAGTCTGCCCGATCCCGAGAAGCAGCGGGCCGTCGGGCTGGAAATCAGCGCCAACCATATTCGGGCAGTGCGGGAAGGCTGGGTGTACGGGCGGGTGACGGCCCTGCACGTGGGCCGCTCGACGCACGTGTGGGATATCAAAATCACCAACGAAGCCGGAAAGCTTGTGTGCGTAAGTCGGCTGACGGTGGCAGTTATTGATGCAAAATGATGCGTTGTAAGAAACAATTTAGGGGACTTGGTGTGTTATTTAACCGATGTTAAAAACACATAATCCCACCAGAATTTTTCAGGCAGAGTCGTTGTTCGAGGCTGCCCTTAACCTCGGTTTTCCCGCGGCTGTATGGCGGCTTCCCCACAGCCATGAGGTTAACCTACTGATTTCATTACAGGATGGAATGCAGCGCAGGCTGCCCGACCTGGAGGAACTACCTGCCTGTTTTGTCATTCATCCTTTCGAACCTTTGGAAAGCGGCGAGGCATTTGTGCTGGAAGGGGACTTGATTTTTACTTTTTCGGAAGATTGGTCCTGTAAAGAAGTAGCCGGAAACCTGGGACAGGAACATCCATTTGTAAAGCGTTTATTGGAAAAAGCGGATGAAATGTCCGACGAAAACCCAGGGGGTACTTCCTCTTGGATAGGCTTTGCTTTGAACCCTGAAGTCGATCCCGAAGAAAAAAATCACTTCGAAAAAGCCGTGACCGAAGCCGTGGCGGCGATCAGCCGAGGCGACTTTGCCAAAATTGTACTTTCCCGGACCAAAACGCTGACCTATTCCCCGGAATTTCAGTTTTTTAAAGCCTTCAAGAAGCTTTGTGTGGCTTATCCTTCGGCTTTCGTTTCGCTGGTAAACCTGGCCGATCGCGATGAGATGTGGCTGGGAGCAACGCCCGAAACGCTTGTTGGGGTAAATGGAGAGGGTACTTTCAGCACGACTTCCCTTGCGGGTACGCAGTCGGCCTTGGAAAACGGAGCGCTTGTTTCGGCCCACGATATCCGCTGGGGACAAAAGGAAATTCAGGAACAGGCGCTGGTGAGCCGCTATATCATTGAATGCTTTAAGAAAATTCGCTTGCGCGAATACCAGGAACGAGGTCCGCGTACCGTACGCGCGGGCAATCTGTATCACCTGCGCACCGATTTCGCGGTGAATACGCATGATGTCAATTTCCCTGAACTGGGTACGGTGATGCTGAAACTCCTGCACCCCACTTCCGCCGTTTGCGGGATGCCTAAAGAATCGGCTTTGCGATTCATCAAAGCCGTGGAAGGCTATGATCGCTCCTTTTATAGCGGCTATCTGGGTCCAGTGAATGTGGATGGAGAGAGTGCGCTTTTTGTCAATCTCCGTAGCCTTAGGCTGGCCGACGGCCTGGCTACTTTCTTTGCCGGGGCGGGGATCACCGAAGACTCCGACCCGCAGCGTGAGTGGGACGAAACCGAAATGAAGTGCGACACGCTTCTTTCAGTACTTCGCTGATGCGCCAAAAAGCCTATCTTTGCGATTCTTTACGAATCCCATCGCTATGCTTTTTTTAGGAAAATACAACGACCTGACCATCACCCGCAACACGGATCAAGGGCTTTATCTTGAAGATCAGCAGGGGGAGGAGGTGCTGCTTCCCAATCGTTACGTCACCGACGACATGCAGCTCGACGACCGTATCCGCGTCTTCGTCTACAACGACTCCGAAGACCGCCCCGTCGCTACCACCGAAAAGCCACTTGCCCTGCGCGACGAATTTGCTTATCTGGAGGCAGTCGATGTCAATAGTAAAGGCGCTTTCTTAGATATGGGCCTTACGAAAGATATCCTTGTGCCGTTCAGCGAGCAATTAACGCCGATGGAGCGCGGGAAAAAGTACCTCGTCTTCATTTATCTCGATCGCGTGACCTCCCGCTTGATAGCCTCGCCTCGTCTTAACCGATTCATTGACAACGAGCGCCTTACCATCGCTGAGGGCGACGAGGTCGATCTCATCATCTGGGAGCGTACCGACTTAGGCTTCAATGTGATCGTCAATGAATTTCACAAGGGTTTGATCTTCGAAAGCGATATATTCAAAGAGATTAAGGTCGGTGACCGGATGAAGGGTTACGTTAAAAAAATCCGGGAGGAAAACAAGCTGGATATCACGCTTGAGAAAATTGGTGTCGAACGCTTCGAACCACTCATCCAGCGCATCGTGGATGCTCTCAATGCGAACGGCGGCTTCCTGCCCCTGCACGATGACAGCAACCCCGAAGAAATTTCGAAAGTCTTGGGCATGAGTAAGCGGAATTTTAAAAAATCCATTGGGAATCTCTGGAAGAAAGGCGTCATTCAGTTTGAAGAAACCGGAATACGTCTAAAATAAAATTTCCCGCAGTCAGGTACCAAGTGGCACTGGACTGCGGGAAACTCTATTTTTTTTGAACAGGGCTTTATTCCTGCCCGTATTTCTCCTTGTACTTCTCGTACAGCCGACTCTGCTTGTTGTCCAGGTTCACTTTCGCGCCTTTGATGAATGCGTGCTCGACCACATTGCCGCGCATATCCATCATGTTTCCGTTGGTCACGATCAGCGTCGCGTGCTTGCCCTTTTCCAAAGTACCCACCATGGCATCGACACCCATGATTTGGGCAGGGTTCTGGGTCAGGAACATCAGGGCTTCTTCCTTGGAAACATCCCCAAAGGCCGCTGCTGTCCCAGCCTGATAGGGAAGATTACGCACCCGCCACCATTCGTCGTCGTAGCTCAGGGCAACCTTCACACCCGCTTTGTGTAGTTTGGCGGGAAGCTCGTACACCGCATACACATCGTCGTCCGGGCGGCTGGGAAGGCTGTGCAAAGCTCCCAAAACTACTGGTACATTATTCTCTTTCAGAAACGGCGCTACCTTGGCCGCTTCGTTGCCCCCCACAATGACGACCTTGCTGACGCCCATTTTCTTCGCAAACTTCACCGCGTCGATGATGTCCTTCGCGTAATTGGCTCTGACGTACAGGTTTTGTTTTCCCGTAAATAGGTTCTTCATCGCATCAAGGCGAATATTGGTCATTTCAGGTTTGTCGATCTCGCTGTAAGCCTTGGCATCGGCAAATGTCGATTCCAAAAGACTGATCGTTTCGGCGCGTTTTTCATTCTTCTTTGTAGTGAACGAGAAGTCATCGTAATTGAAGCTGCGCGCCAGATACGATGGCCAGGAGAGCCAGATACCGTCGTCTTTTCTTAGAACGGCGTCTTCCCAGTTCCAGCCATCGGTATTGAATACCGACGACGAACCTGACACCAGTCCGCCCTGCGGTACCGACTGTGCCATCAGCACGCCGCTGGCCCGCAGGGTCGGGGTTACTTCCGAGTCGGTACTATACGCCACCAGTGATCGCACATGCGGATTGATTTCGCCGATTTCCTCAAAATCCAGCGTAGCCCGGACGGAAGCGATTTCCTGAATTCCGATGGTGGAACCCATGGCAATCACTCCCGGGAAGATATGCTTTCCCGCCAAGTCGATGACGTCCGCTCCTGTCCGGTTTACGGCGGTGGAGGAAGGCCCGACGGCCGTAATTAAGCCATTGTCAAAAGCAATCAGCCCGTTTTCGACAACGACACCGTTGCCCAGGTGAATTGTGGCACCCGTCAGCACCATGGGTTTTGCCTGTGGCTTCGCCGGAGCCGAATTCTGCGCCTGTCCACCGAATGGCAGTAAGGCGATGAAGGCGAAAAGTATTTTTTTCATGATATGATTTTCCTATAAAGATGGAGAAGAATACGTTAAGCCAAGAGCTATTTTATCTCTTCTGCATGTACCCCAATGATATCGTCACACTGCAACAGCTTAGAGGATCTGCCCTCCGGCTTTTTCGTCTCCGCACCTTTTGATTTGGCGGATAGGGCTTTCTGCACGATCCGTGCTTTTTCCTTCGCAATGCGCTCCTGCTTTTCCTGATCGGCCTTGTAGTCGAAATAGATCGTTCCCTCTATCATGGTGTAGTCGGGGCGCGCGTAGATCGACAGCGGATGGTCGTTCCACAGCACTAAGTCGGCGTCTTTACCGGTTTTGATACTACCGAGGCGGTTATCGAGGTGCAATAACTTGGCTGGGTTGAGCGTCACCATTTTCCAGGCTTCCTGCTCGCTCATGCCGCCGAAGGTCATCGTCTTGGCCGCTTCCTGGTTGAGGCGGCGCGCCATTTCGGCGTCGTCGGAGTTGATAGCAACTACTACGCCCTCCCTGGCCATGAGTGCGGCATTGTAGGGGATCGCTTCTTTAACCTCCATTTTGTAGGCCCACCAGTCAGAGAAGGTTGAGCCACCCGCGCCGTGTTTGGCCATTTTGTCGGCCACTTTGTAGCCTTCCAGAATGTGGGTAAAAGTGTTTACCTTGAAATCGAGCGAGTCGGCTACACTCAGCAGCATATTGATTTCCGACTGAACGTAGGAGTGACAGGTGATGAAGCGTTCGTTATTCAGGATTTCGGCCAGCGCGTCCAGTTCTAGATCGCGACGTGGCGGCGTCACGTTATTTTTATTACGTGAGTTGTTGTACGCCTTCATGGCCTTATCGTATTCCCTGGCCCGGATGAAATGATCGTAGAAAACCTGCTCAACACCCATACGGGTTTGTGGGAAGCGTGAGCGGGCGGCGTCGCCCCAGTTGGATTGCTTCACGTTTTCGCCCAGCGCAAACTTGATGTACTTTGCTTCGGGAATCCATAATTCGGCAGGAGCAGCGCCCCACTTCAATTTGATCACCGCGCTCTGACCACCGATCGAGTTTGCCGAGCCGTGTAGCAGCTGCGAAGTCGTTACCCCTCCGGCCAACTGGCGGTAAATATTGATATCTTCCGAATTGATAACATCGCTCTGCCGCACTTCCGCCGAACTGGTTTGTCCGCCTTCGTTGACCGAAAACAGCGCAATGTGCGAGTGTTCGTCAATGATTCCGTTGGTCAGGTGCTTGCCGGTGCCATCGATTTCACGCGCGCCGGAGGCGGAGAGGTTCTTACCGATTTTCGCGATTTTTCCCTTTTGTACCAGAACATCGGTATTGGTCACGACGCCGTCCGCCTCGTTGGTCCAGACGGTGGCGTTTTTGATCAGAATAGTTTCGGACTTGGGCATTTCTTCGTTTCCAAATCCGACAAATGGATAAAGCAGCTTGCCCATATCGCTGAATGTGGGCTGTTTGGGGGTAGGCCTGCCCGCCTTCACTGTGTCGGAAGACGAAGTCGCACGGGTAGTGTCCAGCGTCGCCGACCATTCGACGGGTGCTCCGTCGGGCAGCGTTCCCTGGCCTTGAATATCACGGCCATTGATGTAACCTGACAAACGCACAGTGCCCGGCTTTTTCTTGTCGGGCTGATAAGTTACCGTGACTTGCTCGCCGTTGAGCGTCACTTTCGGGCCCAGTTTCAGAGTATCCTGGGTGATTTGGTACTCTGGTTTATTGGCTTTGCCAGTGACCCGCATCCGCAGTGCGGAATTACTACCAACGGTAAGCTTGTATTCGCCCCGGAGGTCTGCAGCGTTCAGGTCATTGATGATGAATTTCTTGCCCTGTATCCAGTTCTCGTGAATCAAGTTATCCTCATCGAAAAGGTCGCTGGAAGTGATAAGGAAGTTGGCGAGTTTTCCTTTTTTCAAACTACCTAGCATATCGTCGGCTCTGGCAAGTCGGGCCGGGGCCAGCGTGATAGCTTCTAATGCCTTTTCTTTAGAAAGGCCAAACTCGATGGCTTTACGGAGATTGGTCCAGAAATCACCCTTGTTTTTCAGGCCATCGGCGGTAAGGGCGAAGGGGATGCCAGCCTTCACCAGTGCGGCGGGGTTGGACGGAGCCATTTCCCAGCTTTTCAATTCGGCCAAAGAAATGATGTCGGCATCCCAGGGGTCTTCTACATCGGGAGCCGCCGGAAAATTAAGGGGGACCAGTAATGAAGCACCCGTGGCCTTTACCTCTCCAATACGCTGGTACTCATCGCCGCCGCTCTTGATAATATACTGAATGCCAAACTCGTCGCCGATGTTATCGGCACGAAGAATGCCCAGCTTGTCGGAATTGTCGAAGAAAGAGGGGAGCGTTTTGATTTGGTTGAAAGATGCCAGCGACAGGTTAGACTCCGCATTCTTACCGCCTTTGGCGAACCAGTCGGCGTCGTAGTAGGTCTGCCGCAACAACGCTACGCTTCCCATCACAGAACTTGGATAACTCTGGGACGAGCTTCCTTTGTCCAGAGAAAAGTGCGCCGAAGCCTGATCGCGCAGCAGGGCCTTGTTGGCCGATTCGTCGTCGAGGGTTACCAATGCTCCGGTACCGCGCACGATGCCGTCGTGCGGATGCACCAGTAAAGTACCCCAGCCATACTTGCGGAAATCGGTAGCCTTCTTACCATCCACTACGAACAGCTCTGCCGCCCGCATTTCGGGCTGTACAGCCTGGTTCCAGCCGTAGGCCCCTTTCTTATTTGATTCCAACTGCTGACCGCTACGCCGCCCGCCCGAGGCGCGCTTCACTTCCGGCATTCCATAATCTGAATCGAGATCGATGAGGGAGGGGTAGATGAATTTGCCCGAGAGGTCCGTCACGACAGTACCCTTGGGAATTTTAATGTTCGTGCCGATGTCCACGATTTTACCGTTTTCAATCAGCAGCGTGCCTTTGGCAATGGTTGTCTGTGGGTCGGCGACGATGGTCGCGTTTGTAAAAGCGTAGCGTCCGGGCCGTTCGTCGTAGGCGCCGTTGCGAGGGAACGTTTGCTGAGCCATGCCAACTGTCGAAACAGCCAGCAGGGACAGCCACGTCCAAACCAATTTTCTCATGAAATGTACAGGTTTGGTAATAAAAATAGTTGGTGAATCAATAGTTGCCCTAATAATGCTGGCAAATATAGAAGTTTTGCAGAATTAATAATTTTTAAAAATGAATCTTACGGCCTTTAGCTTCCAGTCAATATTTGCTGCCCGGGTATTTATCTGACAAACAAAAAGAGGCCTCGTATGATACGAAGCCTCTTTTTGTTTAAGCTTTCAAATTTCAGGCGGGGTACTCGTGAGGAAGCTCTACGTTCACTTTTTCATGCCAAGGCAGCCCATGCTCATTAAGTTTCTCCATAAACGGATCGGGGTTCAACTGCTCGGTGTTCCACACCCCGGGTTGCATCCACTCGGGGTTGGTCAACATCAGCATGGCTCCGATCATCGCCGGGACACCCGTGGTATAGCTTACGGCCTGTCCGCGTACTTCACGGTAGGTTTCGGCGTGGTCGCAGTTATTCCAGACGTAGTAGGTTTTTTCTTCACCATTCTGAATACCCTTGATCTGGCAGCCGATGGACGTTTGGCCGGAGTAGTTTTCGCCCAAGGTGTCGGGCGCAGGAAGCACGGCTTTCAGGAATTCAAGAGGCACGATGTCGATACCTTTGAAGTTGATCGGCGCGATGCTGGTCATACCCACGTTTTCCAGCACGTTGAGGTGCGTGATGTACGCCTGGCCGAAGGTCATCCAGAAACGGGCACGTTTCAGCGTCGGGAAGTGCTTCACCAGCGACTCCAGTTCCTCGTGGTATAATACGTAGCTTTCCTTCGGGCCGATGCCGGGGTAGTCGATGGGCTTGTGGATACTCATGGCCTCGATTTCGACCCACTCGCCGTTTTCCCAGTAGCGGCCCGGCTGGGTGATTTCACGGATGTTGATTTCAGGGTTGAAGTTGGTGGCAAATGCCTTCCCATGGTCGCCCGCATTGCAGTCGATGATGTCGAGGTAGTGCATTTCGTCGAAGTAGTGCTTGTTGGCGTAGGCTGTAAACACCTGCGTCACGCCGGGGTCGAAGCCGCAGCCCAGCAGTGCCATCAGACCCGCTTCCTTAAAGCGCTCCTGATAAGCCCACTGCCAGCTATACTCGAACTTCGCCACGTCTTTGGGTTCGTAGTTGGCGGTGT
Organism: Persicitalea jodogahamensis; assembly: GCF_014651615.1. Taxonomy (GTDB): domain Bacteria; phylum Bacteroidota; class Bacteroidia; order Cytophagales; family Spirosomataceae; genus Persicitalea; species Persicitalea jodogahamensis. The sequence goes on from NZ_BMXF01000003.1 coordinate 371,551, forward strand.
CGAGGTAATGGATTCCCGTCGCCAGACAGGCCTCCATCAGCGTAAGATCCTGGTAGGGCAGGGCCACGTTGATCAGCATCTTGGGCTGAAACTGCTTGATGAGGATCACCGTTTCGGCTACGATGTCAGCGTCTACCTGAGCCGTTTTTATTTCAACGCCGTGCATTTCCCTGATTTCGGCGGCAATTTTATCGCATTTGGCTTTGGTACGGCTGGCCAGCATGATTTCGCCGAAAACGTCGTTGTTCATGGCGCACTTGTGGGCCACCACGCTGCCGACGCCACCCGCGCCAATGATAAGTACTTTGTTCATTTTTTGGATTTTAGATTCTGGACTTTGGATATTGGACTTTTTATATTGATAATTCTGAAAGATAGCGGGTACTTGACAAAGGTATATATATTCGTTAAAACGGTTATCCGTAAATCAAACCGATAATTATCTGGCTTGAGGAACTGCAACTACTCAACTGCAATATTAAAAATCCAGCTTCAAAGACAAATTTTATGGAAGTCGTTTTGCTAGTTCTGGGAATTATTTGTCTGCTCGTTGGGCTGGCTGGGGCCATACTACCATTACCGGGGCCTGGACTTAGTTTTGGCGGATTACTTTTGATTCATTTCAGTCATTATGCTGAATTCAGCCAAACTACCCTGGTCACCTTCGGGGTGCTGACGGTCGTGCTGGTTTTTCTGGATTATTTCATTCCGATTTGGGGCGTCAAGCGATTTGGCGGAACGCGCTACGGTAGCATCGGAGCCATCTTGGGCGGACTAGGCGGATTGTTTTTCATTCCAGCCATTGGAATTTTTATCGGTACTTTCCTGGGAGCTTTGGTAGGCGAGTTGATTGGCAAAGCTACATTTCAGGCGGCTTTGCGAGCCGCTTTTGGTTCATTCCTGGGATTTGTTTCGGGAGTATTCGTGCAGATAGTGCTCTGCCTGGCGATGATCTTTTACGCGGGTTACGGTTTATATATGCAGATGTAGCCTGCAATGAATCTCGTGCTCCTGGCGTAACTCATTGACTCCAATTACGCTTCACTTTTCCCAACGCCCTATTGATGAACGATGCCCGATTCGAGGAAATTTACGAAGAATTCAAGGGGCTGGTCTATAACCTGGCGCTGAGCTACATCCATAATCAGGAGGACGCGCAGGACATTACGCAGGAAGTTTTTGTCAAGATTTACCAGCGCTATGGAAGTTATGACGCTGATAAATCGTCGCTAAAAACCTGGGTTTACCAGATCACGATCAATCACTGTCTGGATTTCCTTAAAGCGCAAAAAGCCCAAAAACGATTCGGCTTCCTGACCGGATTGTTCAGTCCGATCACCAATGAGCCTATTGCCGAAGCCAGTCATTTCGACCATCCCGGCGTGGCTCTGGAAGACAAAGAAGAAGTTCAACGTCTTTTTTCGATCATCGATACGCTGCCCGATAATCAGCGCACTGCCTTGATTCTGACCAAGATTGAAGACCGCTCGGTCAAGGAAGTGGCCGATATTATGAGCCTTACTCCCAAGGCCGTAGAGTCACTGGTGCAGCGGGCAAAAAATAATTTTTCAAAAAAATCAGGACGCACCGAAGGATTTTGAAATTCATCTCGTATCACTAACCATAAGACCCGATCATGAAAAACCACGACAAACTTGACGGACTGAAAAAAATCAGCCGGGTGGACGCACCGCCCTTTCTGTTTACGCGAATCAAAGGACAAATAGAATCACTAAACCCAGTAGCCGAAGCCCCTCTGCCATGGAGATGGTCGTTCGCGACGGCTGCCATGATTGTCCTGGCGCTCAATACAGGAATACTTGTAGCAAAGCTGACTAGCCAACAAGAAAGCGGTGTTTCTGAGATTGTCTCCTCGATGCAATTGTCCAATCAAAACAGCTTTTACAATGAGTAAAATAAAACTGCTGACCGCCGCTGTGGTAGGGCTGCTGATCGTCAATCTGGGACTCCTGGCTTTTCTGCTTATGAGCAAGCCAATGCGTCCGCCGGGTCGGGGTGGGCCAGGGCCGGGAAAGGAGGGGCCGAAGATGCTTATTATAAAAAGACTGGATTTTGATAAAGATCAGGTGACTGCCTATGAGCAGTTGATTGGTCGCCATCAAGAGCTGGTGGAAGAGCTGAACCGGGAAACGGGGGATACCAAGAATAATCTTTATTCCACCCTGGCGGATGAAAATCAATCGAAAAAGGATTCCCTAATCAGCCGCCTGGGCGACTTGCAGGAGCAAATTGAACAAGTGCATTACAATCACTTTACCGATCTGAGAGGGCTTTGCCGGCCTGAGCAGCGGGAGCAATTTCAAGCATTGACCCAGGAACTAGCCGGGTATTTTGGCGGGCCTAAAAATACTCCTCCCCACAGACAGAATTAGGCTTCCCAAATTTCAAAGAACACTTACCGATAAATCAAATGAATAAGACAATTATGTTTAAATCAAACCTGGCACTAGGCGTTTGTGCTTTCGTAACGTTCATTGCCGCCTGTACGAAAAATGATGACGCCACCACGGTGGATCCTGCTGCAAGCACTACCACCATTACCGAGGTAGTCAAAGCGAATTACAAAAGCATGGTCACCGTTTCGACCAGTGGGAATACCATCACGCTAAAATCCGAAGGCGTCCCGGACCACGTCACACCCTATTGGGGAGTGGGTAATGCCCTGTACGAAGCCCAGAAGAGTGATGGCGCCCTGACTCCGGGTAGTTTGCGCTCGCAAAACTTCGTGATGACGCTCACCGCCACGCCGACGGAAGCGACTACTAAAGAAGCCACCTCGCTGGGGCCGATTGGTATGGCGCTGAACGGTGTGGCCATCTATAACGATCGCGAAGGAGGCAATGTACCCGTGGATGCCGCAGTGCTCCAAACGATGGACCGGGGTGGCGCCCATAGTGGACCTGGCGGGCTATATCATTACCATTTCGACGGCGATTTTACCTCAAAAGACGATGCCAAACTAATCGGCTTTTTGCGTGATGGTTTCCCAATCTATGGTCGAAAAGACATGGATGGCAGCTATCCATCCAACCTGGATACGAATGGTGGGCACACGGCTGCCACCGCCGATTTTCCCAACGGGGTTTACCATTACCACAGTTCGGCGATGAATTATCTAAACTCAGGCTATTACATTTTGAAGGCAGGCAGCTATCATGGGACTAAGGGGACTTTTACTTTTTAACATGATCGTGGATGCGCTTTTTATCGCTTTCATTATTGGGGTTGGCTTAACCGATTCCGATGAGGGGGACGTGGGCCAGGCTTTTGGGACAGTGGATGTTTCTCAAATACCAAAAGACACGGTGTCATGGAATCACGCCGGGTTAAAATTGGAGAACGGCGTGTATTATCTCGCGGGAGAGCCCTTCTCTGGTTTTATCCTGAAAAAGTACGAGAACGGCTCTGTGAATTCTGTCGGATCGTACTTTCAGGGAATGCAGCATGGTGTCTCAAAATCTTTTTATCCGAACGGGAAACTGCGAGATAGCAGGATGTACAAGGAAAACGTCAGCTACGGGCGGCATTTTGGCTACTGGGAAAATGGGAACAGAAAGTTCGACTTTGTCTATTACAACGACAAAAGAGAAGGCTTGCAAAAACAGTGGTATGAGAGCGGTGAGCAGTACGCGTTCCTGAGTTTTAAGGACGATCGCGAAGAGGGAATGCAGCGCGCCTGGCGCATTAATGGCAAGCCCTACATCAACTACGAAGTGAAAGACGGAATCCGTTATGGCCTGCAGAAGGCCGCGCTATGCTACACGCTTAAGGACGAAAAACTGAAATGAAGTACCTACTTCCTGTGTTGCTAGCCATACCACTACTTTCCTGCGATAAGGCCGATAGAAAACTACCCTATTATGATTCCGCTGACTTTACGCCGCGCTGGGACATTTCTGCCGATACTTTCCATCAGATTCGGCCTTTCGCTCTGATTGACCAGAAGGAAGGAAAGTTTACGGAGCAGGACATAGAAGGAAAAATTTGTGTTGTGGATTTTTTCTTTACGTCCTGTCCGGGGATATGTCCCAAGTTGGCCGTCAGTATGGCTGGTTTGCAAGCTGAATTCCTGCAAGACGATCAGGTACTGCTTCTTTCCCATAGCGTGATGCCTGATCGTGATACGCCCGCAGTTCTGCAAAAATACGCTACCGACAAACAGGTGGATTTTAGCAAATGGAAACTACTTACGGGCAAGCGGGATGAAATTTATGAACTGGGCAGGAAGTATTATTTCGTGGAGGAAGACGAAGGGTTAAAGCGCGACAATGACGTATTTCTGCACACCGAAAATTTTGTCCTGATTGATCAAAACAGGAGAATTCGCGGAATATATAATGGTCTCGATCCGAACAGCATGCAGGCCTTGACCGCAGACATCAAAGTACTGAAACTGGAATGAAAACTATTGATTTGTGGGAAACAGACGGTTCCATATCATCCCGTAAATATCAGTGGCTTCCAGTGAGCTCTTTTCTGGTTTTTGATCTGTAATTAAAACCGGATAGTACTGCTCATCCACCAAATGACTCCCGTGCGATCCCTTCACCAGTGTGGCATCCAACGGGATGACGTCCATCAGGTACCTCATACCTACCAGTTTGCGCCCCAGCTTGTAGCCCGCCCGTAGCTTGATCAACGGATTTTTTGGGTCCATGAACATCTCTGCCGGGTCGTAGCCCGGTTTTCGGTGAATATCCACCAGCTTGGCATAATCAGGTGCTTTGGCGTCGTCGAGCCAGTAGTAGTAGGTGAACCAGCTGTCGGGTTCGGCCACGGCTATCAAGTCGCCCGAGCGTTCGTGGTTGAGGTGATGTTCTTTTTTGCCCGCTTCGTCCAGTACCAGGGCAATACCGGGGGTACTTTCCAGACGTTTTTTTATTTCGGCAACCTTCATCTTATCGTTTACGTACACGTGCGCGATCTGGTGATCAGCGGTGGCGAAGGCCTTCGATGCTCCGGCATCCAGCAGCTCATACCAGCGTTCCTGCCGTACATTAATTAATCCTTCTTCCCGCAGGATACGGTTAATGTGTATGGGCCGGGAAACGGGATTGATGCCATATTCCGAAAGCAGCATGATTTGGGCACCTTTCTGCTCATAATAGGAAACGAGTCTGTCAACCAGATGGTCGATTTCCCCCAACTCAGTAGCTATTTTGCCAAAATCGGGTCCGAATTTTTGCAGGCAATAATCCAGGTGCGGCAGGTAGATCAGCGTGAGGGTAGGATCGTGCCATTCGTCGACCAGCAGGGAAGCGTCGGCGATCCACTTGGATGATTTGATATTGGCATTCGGTCCCCAGAAATTGAACAGTGGAAACTGTCCCAATTCTTTTTGCAGGCGGTCCCGCAACTCGGGCGGGTGGGTGTAGCAGTCGGGGGCTTTCACACCATCGGCGTGGTACTGTGGCCGGGGCGTGGCCGAGTAGTCGGCAGACGAGTACATGTTGTACCACCAGAACATCTTGGAGCAGGTAAACGACGGGTTGCGCTTTTTGGCGGCATCCCAGATTTTTTCGCCGTGCACCAGATGATTCGACTGCTTCCAGAATTTGACCTCCGCATCTTCGCGATCGTACCAGCCGTTGCCCACGATGCCGTTTTCAGCAGGCCATTTTCCCGTAACGTAGGTCGATTGGGCCGTAGTGGTTACGGCGGGGAGTACGGGCTTCAGGGGGGTCAATACACGGCTTTCGAGGTACTTTTTCAAAAAAGGCGTATGCTCGCCGATGAGGTTGACGCTTAGGCCCACGATGTCGATGACGACGGTTTTTTGCATAGTTGATTCTGGATTTTAGATTCTAGACGTTGGACGTTAAACAATAGGCTTTCGGAATAGGAGACAGTGAAGCGGTTCACAACTCACTGAGGGATTTCCAATATTCGTTCTGCTACATTTCCGAAAATCCAATATCATCCCAACCGCTCCAACACCCATTGCAATTCGCGGACGATGGATTGGCCGATGGGTTTCTGGATTTCATCGGGTAGTACGCCCCAGGTGTAGGTTTCCACTTCCATGTGCTGGGTAAATGGTTTTTCTTTCAGTAAGTCCAGCGTTTTAACGATTTCCGCCTGGGTGGAATTCAGCTTTCCATACGAATCTACGAAGAGCGGCACGTGAAAATGAATGCGCCATTCGTCGGCATTAGCCGCACTTTCGTCGGCCAGGGCTTCCGGCAAGTCGGGGTACTTTTCAAAAGTACCGTTGGACGCGCGGGCTACGACCTGATGCAGGTACACCGGCTCGTTGAACGAGCGGAGTGACTGAATCTTTTCCGCTTTATTTTCTTTCAAATCCATTTTCAGCGCCGAACTAATCTGGATTTTGCCCACTTTAATACCTTCGGAATTCAGGCGTTCGAGTACTTCTTTTGGTTCTTCATAAGCCACCGCAACGTGGCAGACATCGAAGCAAAGCCGGATATGATCCAGCAAAGCATCCTTGGCCTGAGAATCAGTGAACCCGTACTTTTCCTGCAAATAAGGAATGCCCATTGGCAGCAGATGATCCCGGTACCAGTTTACAAATTCCGTAGAGTTTTCCAGCAGCCCGTCGGGTTCCGGCTCGATGTCGAGGTGCATGAGTTTACCCGTTTCCCGCTTGATCTCGACAAGGTAATCGGCTATTTGCAGGATATTCTGGGTGGCCGTTTGGAAAGCATTATCCGTGGCTCCTTCGTCATTCCACCAGAAACGGTAGGAGAGGGGCGAGGTGGACACGCCGCCATCCATGCCATTGGGCAGAAGTTGGGCTAAAATTGAAAAAAGCCGTTTGGTGTACTCGGTGCGGTCCAGGGTAGTCCAGTCGGGTGCGTGCACCTGATCCTTGACGACGGTATCGTGAAAGCCGCCGTAGGGGAAGCCGTTCATCGTGAATACATACAAATCATGTTCGGATAACCAATCCTTGAACTCCTGTAGGCGGTCGGGGTTGCTCAGTTCAATGGAAGCATCATTAGCCAGGCGCAGGCCCAGTGCGAAGGGCTGACCGTCAGCCAGCTCTTTTCTGATGTAGGGCAGGTTGTCCTTTAATTCCTTGAAATGCGCGTTCCAGGCCTCGCCCGGATGGATGTTACTACAGTAGGTCAGGTGGCCGTAGGTGGTTTTCATTCGATTGGTTTATAAATAATGTTTTTCCAGATAATCCACCGATTCGGCGATGAGGGCATCGTCCATCTCGTGGACTTCGACGCCCCGGCCAATGGCGGACAACAGCATGATAGTGAGTCGGCCTCCCAGGTGCTCGCGGAATTCCGATAACCCCTGGCGCAGGTTGATTTTGTCATTTTCTGAGAGCTTTTCATTGAAAAGTCTGAAACCTAGCTTCTCAAAAAGGTCCAGAATTCGTTTTAAATCCGGCTCTTTGATGCCCCCAACCTTCCACGAATACACGCTGTCAAGCGCAATGCCGATGGCAACGGCCTCGCCGTGGCGAACTTGAAAGTCGGTCAGGTACTCCAACTTATGCGCTGCCCAGTGTCCGAAATCCAGCGGACGGGAAGACCCGAACTCGAAGGGATCACCGCTGCGAATATGTTCCGTGTGCATCTCGGCGCAACGGTGGATCAGTTTCTCCATCGTCGGCAAGTCGCGACTGGCCAGGGCAGCCGAGTTTTGCTCTATCCAGGTGAAAAAAGCTTCATCTTTAATCAAAGCTACCTTGACTGCTTCCGAAATACCGCCCCGCCAGTCGCGGTCGTCAAGGGTTTTCAAAAAAGTGCTGTCGTTGAATACAGCGACGGGTGGCGCAAATGTGCCGAGGAAATTTTTCTTGCCCCGGTAGTTGATGCCGTTTTTAACGCCCACACCGGAGTCGTTCTGAGAAAGTACGGTCGTAGGAATGCGAATGTGACGGATGCCGCGATGCGAAACCGCTGCCGCATAGCCTACCAGGTCGAGCACCGCTCCACCGCCCACGGCTACGACCAGCGAATGGCGGTCAATGCCTTGTTCGTCGATTGCCCGGACAATTTCGTCGAATAGGGCCGGATCGTTTTTGGCGGCTTCCCCCCCTGGGACGACCAGCATGGGACCGCTGAGCCGGATGGAAGTATTGCCAAGGGTGAAGTACCGGTTTATGTTTTCCTGCAACTGCGGATAATGGCTCACAAAACCTTCATCCAGAACAAACAGCGCCTTACGCTGAAAATCGCCCGCTCCGAAGGTATTCAGAAAGTTGGCCAGTACGGGGTTTTCGGGGGAAAAGATATTTTGGGTAAAAAAAACGGAATAGGAGTATGAGATCTCAAACTTCTGGTGAATCGTATGCATGGTATTCGTGACTCAGGTCACGGCGAAAATTTTGGCTAGATAAATTGAAAAAGGCAACAGTAATAGGACGAGTAGGGCCAGCGGCCAATACCCGAAGGCCACGCACCAGGCGGCATCCATAACGATGAGCGAAAGTACCCCGGCTTTCACAGCTTTGCCAATCATGGGTCCGACGGGGTTCTGGATGGCAGCCCACAGTGGCCTGGCTACCAGAAACACGTGCAGCGCCACCCATGGAATCGCCAGCAAAAGATTTCCTTGTGCGTAAGCTACCAGTAGCTGAACCAAATGTACGGTCGCATAAAAGATTCCTGCCAGATATAAGGTTCGTCGCTTACCACCATGCACTTCATCCTGACTGATCATGGTGATAGCACCAATATAGACGATAGGAACGAAGCCTACCCATGAATAGTGAGATAAAGCGGCAGGTAACACACTGATCCCTAGTAATAAATTTCCGCCCCGGCACATGCCCATCACGATAGGGCCCCAGATTTTGCTGTGCTTGGCATTGCGATCGTAGAGAATTACCAACATCGCAATGCCGAGAGCAATGAGTCCGCTTTCGAGTGCGAAAAATCTGGCGCAAAGTATTCCGAGCGCGAGTAGTACTCCTCCAAAAAGAGTGGCTGCCCGCAAGGGTACTTTTCCGCTGGGAATGGGGCGCTCGGGCCGTTCGATGGCGTCGAGTTCGGCATCGAACACGTCGTTGAGTACCACACCACCGCCGTACAGACCCAGCGTTGCGAGTAGTAAATAAAAGTAATTACCACCCGTGAAAGAAAATCCGGCAATGGCCATGCCTGCCAGAATATCGGCCAGAGCGGTTAACAGATTGGCCGGGCGGGTAAGTTGTAGATAGGGCTTAATGTTCCCCACGAAAAGAGTTTAGTTAGATTTTGGATGCTGGACGCTGGCTACTGGACTTTGGACGCTGGGTTGAATCCAGAATCCAGTATCCAATGTCTAACGTTCTCATTTAATCAACAGCGAATCTTTGGCAATGCGGGGTTGCTGTCCGCCGCGCAGAATGGTGTTGCCGTTCATCTTCTGACTCTGGTCGATTGCCAGGCCATTGGCAAAAACAGATTCGTCGATCTGGCCGCTTTGCCCGAAGGCTTCGATAGCGTTCTGGTAGGTGACTTTTTTGATGACATCATCGGGAATCCCCCGCATTTTCATCAGAGCGGCGGTTTTGGGTAGAGCCAGCGGATCGGAAATACCCCAATCGGCGGCAGAATTCACCATGATTCGCTCGGGACCGTAGCGTTCCACCACTTTCACCATGCGTTCGTTGCCCATTTTGGTAAATGGATAAATAGTGAATCCGGCATAAAATCCCTGATCCAGGACGCTCTCGACCGTTTCCTCATTATTATGGTCGATGATGACCCAGGCCGGGTCCAGTCCGTGTTCCAGCGCGATGGCCATGCTGCGTTCGGTCCCGTTCTTCTTGTCGCGGTGCGGGGTGTGAACCTGTACGGGTAGTTTGGCTTGTTTGGCCAATTCAAGCTGGGCGCGGTAGTACTTTTCCTCGGCGGCGGTTTGGTCGTCAAAGCCGATTTCGCCCACGCCCACTACGCCTTCCTTGTATAGAAAAAGAGGCAGGATTTCCATCACCTGCTCGGCCAGTGGTTCATTATTGGCCTCACGGGAGTTGAGGCCAATGGTGCAATAGTGCTTGATGCCGAACTGTGACGATCGAAAACGCTCCCAGTTCACCAGACTGCTGTAATAATCCTTAAACGACGACAAGCCCGTGCGAGGTTGTCCCAGCCAGAAGGCGGGCTCGATCAGGGCCACGATGCCCGCATCGAACATCGCCTGATAATCGTCGGTGGTCCGGGAAGTCATGTGAATATGCGGGTCGAAGAAACGCATCCCGCGGATGGCCTCCCGGTATTCTTCCCAGTTCAGGTCGCTGTGTTCGGGCATTTCCTGGGCAGCGAGTCCGCCGCCTTCCTCAAAGTGCGAAGGGTTGCGTTCGTCTGAATTATTATTTTGATTCATAGGTGTTCAGATCATTGAATTCCAAATCGGCCCAAGTTAATTGTCCGTGCCCGACTTGGTTCTTTAGGTTTTCGTGATTGTCCAGCAAAGCGAGGGCAGGACCGTAGTTTGAATGGAAACAGGCCAGTGCGGCTGCTTTCTGATCGTCGGAGTTCTTCGAAGCAAACAAATGTTTCATGTCATCCAATAATCGATCATTCATAAAACCTGGTGTTAGCCGCCACACTTCCGGAGCCACCGCGCGGCCCGCTGCCCAGCGCTCGTGGGCAAAATCGGAGAGCATCCGGGCCAGGTCAGCGTTGTTTCTTTCGGCCAACCCGACGATTTTGTGGATAGGCTTATCGTTGAAAATCGTTTTGAGTACCAGCTGGTTCCAGGCAGCTTCATGGAAATGTTTGGCAGGATACGGGTTGTGCATCACCAACGCATCGAATACGTCGCCCACGTTGGAGCGCACTGCCTCGGTGGCCCTGAACAGCCATTTCCCGGGGAAGGCCAGCATCGGCAGTGCCGAGTATAACGCCACCAGTTCGTTCATCTCGGCGGTATCAAACAGCGTTTCGATATGGCGGATGTAGGTTGCTTCATCTGAGACGCTCAGGCTCGTTAACAAAAATACCCGGCTCAAGCGGACGGTTGTCCAGTTTTCCAGGGAAAGGCCCGTTGCTGTTTCAGCGAGTTCAATGGCTTGTTCGGTCGAGAGCGCCACTGTCTGCCGCCCAATGAAACGGGGCACCGCTACAAAGGCGGTCATCAGTTCGAGTGGGGAAGCAGTACTTTTTTCTTCCAGCCACCGCCATTCGGCCTCCGTAAGCTGCGCCCGCAGCAGATCTGCAAAAAGCCGATTTATATCTTCTGTAAGTACCATGAAAAAATAACGATGCTGATTGGAATAAGATTCGGCACGGCTTGAAAAATGAGACTATCTCTTTCTTCAAAAGTCAAGCTCGATTATGTCGGGTTCGTTCAGGAGCCGCCTGATGAGTTTTTCATGTTCTTTCTCCGAACCTTCCAGCACCCAATTACCCGAAATCCGTTCACCTGCTAGGTTTTGCTTGCCCCTCTTTACCCTCAAACCGTGTTCTTCGAAGAGCTTTTCGTACTGTTTCAGCATTTTATGCCGATAGGGCGATACGATCCGGTAGTTGCGTACCTGGTTTTTGTAATGAATAAATCTTTTCTCAAAAATATTCATAACGATCAGTGCGAAAAGAAGCATAAAGGAGGCCACGATCAGCAAGTCATACAGTCCTGACCCAATGCTTACGCCCAGGGCAGCCACCGCCCAAACCGTCGCGGCAGTCGTAGTGCCATGGACCCGGTTGGTTTCCCGAAAGATGATGCCCCCGCCTAGAAAACCAATGCCAGTGACTACATTGGCGGCCATGCGCGAGGGGTCTGCTCCGATCCGAACCGAGACAATGGTGAACATCGTGGATCCCAGAGAAATTAGGATCATTGTTCGCAGACCCGCTGATTTGCTTCGGTATTCGCGCTCAAAGCCGATGATGGCTCCCGTCCCGAAGGCGATCAATAATTTGACAATATCGTCCCAGAAGAAATCCATCAGCTTTGATTCATCAAATCTTCAATCTCTTCCGCTTCAATAGGAATATTTTCCATCAAATCCCGGTTGCCGTCGGCTATGATGAGGATGTCATTTTCCAGGCGAATGCCCAGACCCTCTTCCCGAATGTAAATTCCCGGCTCGCAGGTGAAGACCATCCCGGGTTCGAAACGGCGGTACTTGTTGCCTACGTCATGCACATCCAGGCCCAGAAAATGCGAGGTGCCGTGGGGGAAGTACTTTTTGTAAGCAGGCCAATCGGGATCCTGATTTTTGATAGCTTCCGTGCTGATCAATCCCAAATCCACCAGTTCTTTTTCCATGAATTCGCCTACCTCCGCGTGGTATTCATCCCAGATATTTCCCACGATCAGGCGGCTGGAAGCGAATCTGAAAACACGAAGCACGGCGTCGTAAACCTGCCGCTGCCTTTTGGTGAAACGTCCGTTCACCGGGATGGAGCGCGTCAGGTCTGCGCCATAATTGGCGTATTCGGCTCCTACGTCCAGCAAAATGACGTCGCCGTCTTTACACTCCTGATCGTTCTGAACGTAATGCAGTACGCAAGCATTAGCCCCCGAAGCCACAATGGGCGTGTAGGCAAAGCCCCGTGACCGGTTGCGGACGAACTCGTGCAGTAATTCAGCCTCAATTTCATATTCCATTACGCCCGGCTTCACGAAAGCCAACAAGCGCTCAAGTCCTTTCTTGGTGATGTCACAAGCTTGTGTCAGCAGCTGCACCTCTTGCGGTTGCTTGATGGCGCGAAGCTGATGCATGAGCGGAGCCAGGCGGGCCAGAGAATGCAGCGGGTACTTTTCCCGAAATTCCCCGATAAAGCGCGCGTCGCGGGTTTGCACCGGCGATTCGTTACGGGTGTGTTCGTTGGTGTTCAGGTACACTAGGTCTGCTTCAAAAACGATTTGTCGCATAGTGGCCTCGTATTGGTGCGTCCAAAAGATGGTTTGGATGCCTGAAACCTCTCTCGCCTGTTCCTTAGTGAGTTTTTCGCCTTCCCAGACGGCGATGTGCTCGTTGGTTTCGCGAACGAACAGAACTTGGCGGTACTTTTCGTCAGGATGCTCGGGGAAAATAAGCAGGACGGTCTCTTCCTGGTCCACGCCGGAAAGATAAAACAAGTCGGAGCTTTGCCGGAATCCCATCGTGCCATCGGCGTTGGTAGGCATGATATCGTTGGCCTGCAGAATAGCCATTGACTTAGGAGCCATTACCTTAGCGAGACGGCGGCGGTTTTCTATGAAGAGGTCAGTATCGATAGGAGAATAACGCATTGCTTATGATACGGGCGGCTCGCCCGTTTGCAGAATGAAAATAAGGTTATGACACTATTAGCTAATAGAGAAGACGGGCTGGCAGCCGAACGCGGCCAGGTCCGTACCACATTTCGTAAAATTACGTTGTATCTTGCCAAAGTTAAAATATTACTAAAAATCCTAGACACAATGCGCATCGCGAAACTGCTGTTGCTACTTCTGATTTTTTCTGCTTCCCTCTCCGCCCAGCCCAAGTACTGGGTATACTTAAAAGATAAAGATGCCACCGCCCGCCCGGCAATTTCGGAAACCACAAAAGAAAACCGCCGATTGGTAGGCTTGCCGCTTTGGGAAGAAACGGATTTGCCCGTAAGGAAAAGTTACCTCGCACAATTGCAGAAGAATAACGTTGAGCCGGTTTATGCCTCACGCTGGCTCAATGCCGTTTCCGCGAAATTAACCTACGAACAAGTTCAGGAGTTAAAAAAACTGGAATTTGTGAAAGAGGTAGTGCCTATGGACGCCGGTTTCATTGTTGCCAGGACACAATCTGATGCAAAACCTGAACTCGCTCCGGTGATGGAGCAGGTACGTTCACAGGCATTTACCAAAGCGAACATTACGGCCAAAGGAGTGACGGTAGGCATCATCGATGCCGGATTTTATGGTGCCGACTCGTCGCACTCGCTGCGGCAGGTTTTTGGCAATAAGCGTATCCTCGGCATTCGGGATTATGTGAAGCCCAATCAGCCCGGCGAGTGGCTTTTCACGACGGCCGAATCTTACTCCGATATGCACGGCACTGAGGTAATGGCCGCCATCGCGGGTCTGGATACGGACGACCAGACACAATACGGCATGGCGCTGAACGCCAAATTCTACCTGGCCCGTACGGACTACTCACTCCGTGAATGGCGCGGTGAGGAGGATAACTGGATCGCGGCGATGGAATGGATGGATAGCCTGGGGGTACGGCTGATCAATACCTCGCTGGGGTACGCGCGTGGCTTCACCGACCCTAACGAAAACTACCTTCCTGAACAAATGGATGGAAAAACGAGTGCCATCAGTAAGGCCGCGCAGATCGCCGTAGACAAAAAGGGCATCCTGCTCGTCGTTTCGGCTGGTAATGAAGGCGAGGACAAAAAGTGGCGCATTATTTCGACGCCCGCTGACGCTCAGGGGGTATTAGCCGTGGGAGCGACCAATCGCAAGCTCTGGAACCGTATCGGGTACAGCAGCATCGGGCCGGAATTTTTGCCCTATCTCAAACCCAACGTATCCTGTTTTTCACTGTATGGTACTTCGCTGTCTGCCCCGGTCATTACGGGTTTTGCGGCTTGTCTGATGGAAGCGAATCCTGCCCTTTCCAACAAGGAGTTAATGTCTTTGATCGAAAAATCGGCGCACCTTTATCCTTACGGCAATAACTATGTGGGGTATGGAGTACCCTCGGCGGAGCGAGCCATGACTCTGGCAAAGGCCCCCTATCTCCCGGCAAAAAGTACCGTGATCAAAACAAAAGGAAAAAAACTCACTGTTCTGGTGTCTACGGAGGAATCATTGCTGGTGGTATATCACAAGAAAAATCAGAAGGACGTCATCTCTCAGGGGGTGGTCAGGGTGCAGGATGGCGAAGTTGCGTTGAAAAAAGAGAGTGGCGAATCCCACACGACCATTGACCTGAAAGATCACGCGATCGAGGTAGTTTGGGAGTAAGGTTTCCCTTTTGTGGATTACCTTTGCGGCATGAAAACAGAATTTGCCGTAATCTTCGATATGGATGGCGTCATCTGCCATACCAACCCGTACCACTCCCGCGCCTTCCGCGCCTTTTTTGCCAAGCGGGGGCTCAATCCCACCGACGGGGAATTTGCCCAGCACATGTTTGGGAAAAGCAACAGCTATATTCTTAAGCATTTCCTGCAACGCGAAATCGTGGGCGAGGAATTCGCACAATTGGAAGATGAGAAAGAGAGCCTGTTCCGGGAACTGTACGAGCCTTACGTAGATCCTATTGCCGGATTTTCTGGGTTCTTGGTGGATTTAAAAAACCACGGTGTTAAAACCGCCGTAGCTACTTCTGCTCCCCGCGCCAACCTTGATTTAATTTCAGGCAAACTGGACCTGCCTTCATCCATAGACTCTTTCATGGCCAGTGAGGATGTTACCAAACACAAACCCGATCCTCAGGTGTATCTCACTTCCGCCGAGCGGCTGGGCATAAAGCCAGAAAATTGCCTCGTGTTTGAAGATTCATTTTCGGGCGTATCGGCGGCAATCAATGCGGGAATGAAGGTAGTTGGGGTACTTAGCTCGCACACTAAGGAAGAACTACCCCCCTGCGATGATTATATCGAGGACTACCGGGAAATGTCTTTTGGGCGGGTGGCGGCGCTGTTTAACTAAACTTCCCGAAAGAAAGGCCACTTAGAACGGCATGACCTTCGGGAAGTCAACATTCGCTACTTCTTCTGCTGGGACAAAAACGTAATCAGCGACGCAAATTCTTCGTACGACAAAGCATTGGCAAGCCCCTCGGGCATCATCGAATTCTCCATCTCCTTCCGCGTCAGAATATCAGAAGCCTTGATGTAGGAAACCTGTCCGGCAATGTCACGCAGCACCAGTTGATCGGCGGACTCTTCCGTGACGAAGCCCATAAATGTTCTGTCGCCCTTGGCGGTAATCATAACCGTCGCGAAGCCCTGAGAAATGGAGGCATTCGGTTTCAGGATGGACTCAGCGATTTGCTGACGGTTCATAATCGAGCCGATTTGGCCCATGAAGGGACCTTTCATGACCTCCCCCTTATCGATGCTGTGACAAGCGACGCATCCCTGCCGGGTAAATAATTTTTTACCCTGAGCCGGATCACCTTTCAGGTCATCCATGGCCAGCATTACATCCTCAATGGAGGCGTCGCCAACCTGACCCTTTCGGCTTTTGATTTTATCCAAATCTACTTTCACTTCCTCCTTCACCCCCGCAACTTCGTATGTGCCGAATTCAGGAATATCCAGTCGAAGTTTGTCATTCAGTGATGTGTAGAACTCCTTATCCGGAGAATTTTTCCATTCTTTCATCAGGAAACTCTTTATTTCGGGCGAGGATTCCCAGGTAACCGTTTTGTAGTATGGGCCGTGCGTGTCGGGACGGGTACTCCACCACCAAGAGCCGTCGTAAGGAGCTTCCTTATGATACAGCCGCGCGAGGGTGCTGAGAATCTGAGTTTTCAGCGCTTTGTCCGTTGCTTTGCCATAGGCACCGATCAATCCGTTCACGGCTTTGGGATCATGCATGTAACGCAACGCCCATAATGCCAAAGTAGAATTTCCCGAACCGACTGCTTTCACACTCGCGTCCACGGCGTCAAGGCTTACCAGCGCCCGCACCGCCAAATGCGGCAATACGATGGCTGAGTTGGGCGTCGCGTGCGGACCTTCGATGTTACCCGTGGGGGCAACAAAAGAGGAGGGTACTTTCACCGACAACAACGCGGGAGCAGCCTCCTTCCGGCCCAACCTGCCCATGCCAATAATCGCTGCTGCCTGAACCCGTGGGGTGCCGTCTTTCAAAGCTTGCGTGAAAGTGGCCAGCGGGACTTTGTCCATAAACTGCTTGCGGTCAGCTAATGCCCGCAGGGCGTACTCGCGCATGGCAGGTTCCGTAGCAAGTTTTGCCAAATTGCTGATTCCGTCAGCCTTGGCGGCCTGAGCGTACGTGTACATCGCGGCCACCCGGACATGATCAGGATTACTTTTATCCGAAGCAATTTTCCAGGCTGCCGCCGTGGTCTGGCTGGCGGGGCGTGTGAGCATTTCCTGTTGGGCTGCCAGCCGCGCCACGCCGCTTTCGGACTTCAAAAGCACGGCCAATTCATTGACCGACAGTTTTCTTACGTCGGGGAAAGCCTTGTATTTCCAATCATTCGGTACGGCTCGTACCACAAAACCCTTATCCGGGTTTCCGGAATACCCCGCCCCATCCCAGGCCGACATATATACGCGGCCCGAGGCGTCGATATCCACGTCGGTAATCTGGGCCAGCTTGACGAATTCTTCCTCCTGTTGTGTATAGCTGGGCCCATCGGGTGTTACACGGTGAATATACAGTTGGCTGCGACCCCAGTCCGACATCATCGGGACATGGTTGTACTTGGCAGGCCAGGTAGGGTCGTCCATGAACAATGCTCCCGTGCCTGAACCGCCGCCGACATCTACCAAAGCAGGTAATATTTCTTCGGTAAAGTGCTTGAAAAG
The DNA here is from genome assembly GCF_014651615.1 of Persicitalea jodogahamensis. Taxonomy (GTDB): domain Bacteria; phylum Bacteroidota; class Bacteroidia; order Cytophagales; family Spirosomataceae; genus Persicitalea; species Persicitalea jodogahamensis. Next base: position 388,965 of record NZ_BMXF01000003.1, read on the forward strand.
AACGGGGTACCCATACTCTCCTGATTGAATTTGATGGATGAAGCGAACATTCCAGCCGCCACCGTCATTGGTGTTGCCACGCGTAAAAATGTTCATGTAGGGGTCAATGGCTACGTCATAGATATTCCGCAGCCCGTGGGTATACACTTCCATTTCGGTTCCATCCGGCCGGACGCGGAGAATACCGCCGCCCAATTGCGTAAGTTTCTTGCCCGAGCGATCCTCGGCGTCAACAAAACCAAAGTCGCCGACGGCGATATAAATCCAGCCGTCGATACCCATCCTGATACCATTAGTGGAGTGGTCGGTCCCGCGACTTTGCAGGAATTTGGGCGAGCTGATATGCTTAATTAGAGGTTTTGGTGGACCGTCAGCCTTACCGTCCTGGTTTTTATCCTCAAAAACGACCAGATCCATTCCTTCCGCGATACCAGTTTCCTCGCCAAACACGGTATGCAGCACAAAAACCTGATGACCCTGGGCAATGATACCGCGTGGGTTGTCCATCATGGCGAAGGTACTGTGGCGATCCAGTTTTCCGTCATTGTCAGTGTCTTCCAATTTCATGATGCTGCCCTGACCTGGCTTCTTGCCTAAGGAACCGATCATGTCCACGCCGACAAAAACTTCACCCGTGGGCGCCACCGCGAGGCAGGCCGGGCTGGGCGTAATGTTGGGGCTGGAGAAATTGGTAATCGTAATTTCGGCGGGCCATTTGGCGGCATTGGGCAGGGAGTCTGCAACCGAAACTCGTGCGTACTTACCGGAGGTAGGTACTTGCGTCGGGCCTAAATTATTCCAATACAGGAAAACGAAGGCGAAAAACAGACTGAGAAAGACTTTATGCATGGGTATCGAGAACTAAATATATTGAAAGAAAAAAAATGCTGTTTGCTTTGCACTGATTACAAAAGAAAATCTGAGGCAAAACTACCGTTTGGATTCACCATGAAAATTCCTCTATTGTTGCTGGTTTTTCTATTGACTTGTATGGCTTGCTCTAAGCGGCCTATTTTGCCCTTTGCAGAATATAACGTTTCAAGTATGCTCAATGATTCGATCTGGTTTGCTACCGGAGAAGCAGTTGAGCAAACTGATACATTAGCCAAACCTTGCATCTCACACAGATTCGATCTTTTCATTAAGACTGATATTCCTTACCCTGGGTTTCTGGGTAAAGGTTTTATTCAAGATTCAATAACGGGGTGCACTGGAGAATGTCGGCCAAGCCAAATGTTGACTATTTTCAATATCCCGATCAAGAAAGGAAAATTCCAAATAACCAGGTTGAGTCGTTGCGGCCTGCCATTCACAAACTACCTATATTTTTGGAGCGGATACTCGGGTGGCTTAGTTAGAGCGTTCTTTCTTGAAGATCGAAAGGCAGGATGGGTGCGCGTAAAACGTTACGATTCTAAAACCGGATTGGTCGAAGGGCGTTTTAAAGGTACTTTTGCGGATAGTACCGGACGGTTGGCGCGGTTTGAGCGTGGGGCATTTCAAGTCGTGGTAAAGCAGCGCAAAATTGTCAATCAGTAAACAACTTCCCGAACCGATGGTCCAAATGACACCTCAGTCTGACGCTTATTACGACGGATTGCCTTTGTCCAATTTTGCACATCTGCACATGCTTAATATAGGCCATCAGGAATCCTTACTTATTAAAGCACGCGGATTACCTTCACAAAGCGCCTTTCGTAATGGCCCGAAAGTGGCGTAATGACGACGGAATACTTCTTGCCCGAAGTAGAATGAATGAATTTGATTCCGTCCTGGTCATTCTTTGTAACGATCCCCAAATGTCCGATCTGTTGGCTGTCAGGACTGGTTCCCGTAAAAAGCACGATGTCGCCCGGCATCGCCTCCGTCACCGGGATGGTAGGGCCAGCGTCCTTAAAGTTGACCGAGCTGCGCGGAACCTCCACTCCAAAGCTACCATATACATGATTGACGAAGCCCGAGCAATCGAAGCCTACTTTCGGATCGCTCGCAGCGTATTTGTAAGGAACCCCACGAAGTGTTTTGGCGTATTTGACGATTTTCTGGGATAGGGTGGGTTCCTGCGTTTCGGAAGTTTCAGCGGGTGGTTGAGCGTCAGAATCAGCTGATTGCTGATGACAACCAGAGAAGATGTGCAGCAACAAAAGGAAAGCAGTAAATTTCATGATCAGGGTATTGAATGGTTTCTGAGGGAGCATCGCCTTACCGTCCTTTTTGCGTTGTCTCCTTAGTCAAACTTCAAATTCTGTACGCGCACAGCGTTGAGGATGGCCAGTAGTGCCACGCCAACATCCGCAAAAACGGCCTCCCACATGGTAGCGATGCCACCCGCGCCCAAAATGAGCACGATCGCTTTCACGCCCATCGCCAGGCCGATGTTCTGCCATACGATGCGGCGTGTAGCGCGGCCAATCGCGATGGCTGTCGCGATTTTGGCGGGTTCGTCGTTTTGGATGATTACGTCGGCGGTTTCAATGGTGGCGTCGGAGCCTAAGCCGCCCATGGCCATACCTACGTCGGCCAATGCCACCACCGGGGCATCGTTGACGCCATCGCCAACGAAGGCCAGCTTCGCTTTGGGGCTTTCGGCCAGCGATTTTTGCAGCCGCTCCACCTGCGTTACTTTGTCTTCGGGCAGCAGGTCGCCGTGCCATTCATCCACGCCCACTGCCCGGCCCACTTCCTCCACCACCGCCGACTTGTCGCCCGAAAGCATAACGGTGCGGATGCCTTCGCTCTTCAATCGTTTTATGACTTCCGCCGCATCTGATTTGATCTCGTCAGCAATGGTGAAGTACCCGGAAAACTTCCCGTCCAGCGCGGTCATGACGATTGTGTAGGGAATTTTGGTCAGGGCTTCATCGAATTCAACACCGAATTTTTGAAGTAGTTTGGCGTTACCCACCAGCATTGTCCGGCCTTCCACAGTTCCTTTCAAACCGTGACCAGGAATTTCTTCGACGTTTTCAACTGAAAAAGTTTCGTATTCCTTTTCCTTCTGTTCTTCCCAAATTTCTCCCCCTCGTCCGGCGTATTCAATAATAGCGGTGGCGATCGGGTGGGTCGATTTGGTTTCCAGCGCGGCAGTTAGCTGGGCGAGCTGCTTAGGTTCAATGCCGATTGCCTGCACATCCTGTACCGCGAAGACCCCTTTGGTCATTGTGCCCGTCTTGTCCATCACGACGGTTTTTAGCTGGGTCAGCAAATCCAGGAAAACCGATCCTTTCACGAGAATACCATGCCGCGAAGCCGCCCCGATGCCACCAAAGTACCCCAGCGGAATGGAAATGACTAAGGCGCACGGACAGCCGATAACCAAGAATACGAGTCCGCGGTAGAGCCAGTCGCGAAAAACGTAGTCATCCACAAAAAAGTAAGGAAGCAGGGTAATCAGTACCGCCAGAGCACAGATGATGGGCGTGTAGATTTTGGCGAAGCGGGCGATGAATTCCTGCGTTTGGGCTTTGCGGCCCGTGGCTTCCTGCACGAGTTTGAGGATGCGCGACAGCTTGGAATCCTGAAAGGGGGTAGTTACTTCCATCTCTACCAGCGACTGGCGGTTGATCATCCCGGCCAGCACAGCCTCGCCGCGCCTGATGGTGCGCGGCACGCTCTCTCCCGTGAGGGCTGCTGTGTCGAATGATCCGCTATCATAGCGCATGATGCCATCCAGCCCCACTTTTTCGCCCGGCTTAACCTGAACCATTTCCCCCACTTGTACCTGAGCAGCCTTAACAACCTGGTACTTCCCGTCGCGCACCACAGTAACTTCGTCGGGACGAACGTCGAGCAGCGCCTTGATCGAGCGCCTGGCCCGCAATACGGCAGATTCCTGAAACAACTCGCCAATGGTATAGAAAAGCATGACGGCTACCCCTTCGGGGTATTCGCGAATGGCGAAAGCACCCAAAGTGGCTATGCCCATCAGAAAAAATTCGGTGAAAACATCTTTATGTAGTATCCGGCTCCAGGCCCGGCGCAACACGGGCCAGCCGACGGGCAGGTAGGCCGCGGCATACAGCAGAAATCGCCACGGATCAGCGAACCAGGCCGCTCCGAACTGATCCAAAGCAATTCCCACCAGTAAAAGTACCAGACTGGTAAAAACCGGCAGGTATTCCCGCCAGGGTTGGACGGGCGTCTTTTTATGGGCCAGCGCTTCGGCCGCGGGCGTGATGCCTTGCTCGATTATTTCAACGTCTCCATGGGAGTGATCGTGGTCGTGAGCCATTTGTTTAATGCTAGGGGAATATACGGTGATACGAAGGGAAAGCAGATCATCGCTAAAATTACCATTCCATCCGCGCCAGCGGACTCACAGTCTGGTCTGTAAAATCCTCTGCCAGGTACTTAAAGTGCGCGGCCATCGCGATCATGGCGGCGTTGTCTGTACAGTACTCGAAGCGGGGAATATACACTTGCCAACCTTCCTTTTGGCCCACTTCTCCCAGGGTTTTTCTCAATCCCGAGTTTGCCGAAACACCACCGGCGATGGCTACCTCCCGAATTCCCGTTTGCCGGGTGGCTTTGGTAAGCTTCTTTAATAAAATCTTGATCAGGGTGTGTTGAATGCTGGCGCAAATATCCGTGAGGTTCTCTTTTACGAAATCGGGGTTTTGCCTGATTTGTTTTTGTAAAAAGTACATGATTGAAGTCTTGATCCCACTGAACGAAAAATTCAAATCCGGCACATCGGGAATCGGGAAATCGTACGCCATGGGATTGCCTTCCTTAGCGTACTTGTCAATTAAGGGACCGCCAGGGTAGGGCAGGCCCAGCAGCTTGGCCGATTTGTCGAAGGCTTCGCCCACAGCATCGTCCAGCGTCTGGCCGATGATCTCCATTTCAAGGGGGCTGTTCACCCGCACGATTTGGGTATGGCCGCCGCTGACGGTCAGGCAGAGGAAGGGAAAGGAGGGCCGTGGCTCCTCGATGAAATGCGCCAGTACGTGGGCCTGCATATGGTTGACCTCGATCAGCGGAATAGCAAGGCCCAGGGCCATCGCCTTGGCGAAAGAGGTTCCTACCAGCAATGCGCCCATTAGGCCCGGTCCACGCGTGAAGGCGATGGCTTGCAGCGCATTTTTCGCTATTTTTGCGTCCTTCAAGGCTTTTTCGACCACCGGCAGAATCATCTGCTGATGGGCGCGCGAGGCTAATTCCGGCACCACGCCGCCATACTGTTCGTGAATGAGTTGCGTGGTGACAACATTGGAGCGAATTTTGCCGTTTGAAATTACAGACGCCGAGGTTTCGTCGCAGGATGATTCTATGGCCAGAATATTCATGTAAAGCGGGAAGATTTACCCAAAAGTAGTTAAATTAACGCAAGGCCGACGAGAGCCCACCCCCAAAAACGTACATGCTGAACGTACTCAGGAATATTGGTAATGGCCTTGTAATGGTCTTGATACTGGCGCTTTTCGCGCTCGGTGTCACGACCATCGCCTTCCAGTTTCCTGCCGTACAGACCTGGGCTACGCAGCGGGTGGTGCGTGAACTCTCGGGCCGGATGGGGTACCCGCTCTCGGTTCAGAAGATCAACGTTAAGTGGTTCGATGTCATTTCATTAGAAGGGGTCTCGATCAAAGATGCTGACAACCGGCAGATGATCGACGTGGCCAGACTTGATATTAATTTCGACATAGAAAACATTCTTGAAAACTTCGCCCACGAAATTCATCTGGATGAAGTGAATGTTTATCGTCCCGAGGTGCGGCTGGTGAAGACCAGTACGGGCGATACGAACATGGACCTGTTCATTGCGCGCATCAACGAAATGGCCAACTCGGGCGACACCACCGGCTATGTGCCCGATCAGAATATCCCCTTCACAATCGGTAAGGCTACTCTAACGGAAGGTGCGTTTCACTATGACGACCCGCGCGAACCTTACAACAAAAAAAACAGTGTTTTCGATTATTACCACTTTGAACTGCGGCATCTGAGCGCTCAGTTGCAGGATTTTCTGGTCCTTGGGGATACCATAAAATTCGTCGCCAATGACCTGACGACGATCGACCGCCAGTCTGCGCTGAAGGTACATGATCTTGACACGCGCTTCATGTATTGCGCCAAGAAGACCGAACTTGCTGAGTTGAGTGCCTACATTGGCGGATCATATCTGACCAACTACCTCAGTTTCAATTACGACCATCCCTCGGCCTTTGGCGACTTTAACGAAGAAGTGCGGATGATAGCGCACTTCCGCGATAGCCGGGTGTATTCCGATGACCTTGGTCTTTTTCAGGAATATCTGTTGACCCTTACCGAAACCTGGCGCGTTTCGGGTGACTTTGACGGGACAGTGCACGACTTTCGGGTGAACAACACCAACCTGAGGTTTGGCAAAGGGAGCCGATTGGCGGGAGAGTTCGGATTTAAAGGTCTGCCGGAATTCAGCCGCACCACCATGGATTTCAAGCTGGTGAGCTCACGGATCGAAACCAACGATCTTGTGCAATACTACCCCGAAACTGATCTGCACGAAACTTTCAAGAAGTTTGGGCTGGTTGCCATCGATGGTACATTCCGGGGGACGGCGGTGGACTTTGATCTGAAAAGCCGAGTCCGGACCGAAATCGGGCAACTGGACACCGACATGGCTTTTCACATCGCCGACCGCTACACATCCACGTACGACGGTCTGCTCAAGACGGCTGATCTGGATCTGGGAGTACTTTTTGAGGAACCGGAAAAATTCCAAAAGCTCGACTTCTCGGGTAAGGTCATTGGTAAGGGGTTCGATATTTCCACGGCCTCGGCCAACCTGGATGCTACGGTCAACCGGCTCGGGTTCCGGAACTATGATTACCGGAATGTACAGATGCGGGGTAACCTGCAGAAAGCCTACTTTAACGGACAAGTCAGTTCCCGTGACGACAACCTGACCTTTATCCTTGACGGAGAAATCGACCTTTCCAATCCTAAAAATCGTTTTGACTTCCAGGGAATCCTGGTGAAGGCTAACCTCAAGGAGTTGGGCTTTTCACGGCAGCCCCTCACCATAGGTACCCGGATTGACGTTCAGGTGGAAGGAAATACAGGGGATGAATTAGTGGGCCGCGCTTTTTTTCAGAACACGTCATTACAAACTCCGGAGAATCAGCGTTCGCTTCTGCTGGATAGCTTGCTGATAACTTCTTCCCAGATTTCCAGTGAACGGACCATCGATGTCCAGAGCGATGTTCTGACGGCTTCTCTGAACGGTGATTTCTTGTTGAGTGAGGCAGCCGATGACCTGAATCGGCTGCTTACAGAATATCAACTCTATTTTATGAGGGACCAGGCGGAACGGGATAACTACTACGCCAGGAAAACGGTGACTATTCAGCCGCGGGTATACACGATTAACTACGAGGTAGATGGTCATAACCTGACTCCACTACTGGATTTTCTGCGCCCCGATGTCTACGTTTCACCCAATAGCAAGGTTGAAGGGGTGTTGCGCATGGGCAATACGGCCTTTATCACGCTCAATGCACAGGCCGATACGGTCCGGGTGCAGGATTCTCGGTTTGTGGGCAACGAGTTGGATGTCACGACCTCTAAATTTGTAAATAATGCCGAAGTGCTTGCCTCGGCTCTGGTGACGTCCAGAGAGCACAAGATCAGTGTTTTGACACCCACAGAACGGCTAAGTATCGAAGCGGCCTGGGATGAAGATCATATCCATTTCACCAGCGATATTCACCAGACCAAGAGCACAAATGAAGCTAATCTGAACGGCGACATCAGTTTTGTTCCCTCAGGCCTGAACCTGCATCTGACCAAGTCAAATCTTGTTCTTCTGGATGAGGTATGGGAAGTGAACCCCAACAACCTTGTATCGGTTATCAACCAAAAAACCAGGTTTGAAAATCTGGCCCTTGCCCATGACAATCAGCGGGTTTCGCTGGATGGTGAAATGTATGCCGATTCCAGCCGCAACCTTTCATTTGAAATCGATAATCTGCAATTGGGCACGCTCAATCCGGTACTTGAGACAAAATTGGGGGGTACTATGGAGGGGGCCGCTACCCTGCGCGACCGCAAGAACCTGAGCGAGGTAAACGGTCATTTTAGTGTCACTGGCCTGAGTTACGATGGCACCGATCTGGGAAACATGAGCGGAAGGGGCGAGTGGGATGAAATGATTGAGCAATTCAATCTCGAAGTGCATCTGGACCGCAATCAATCGAGGGTCTTTGCCGTCAATGGTACTTTCAATCCCGAGAAAACGGAGAATTCCCTCAATTTGAGAGCCATTTTTGACCGCTCCGACCTGAAAATGATAGAGCCTTTCAGTCAGGAACTGGTGAGCGACGTCAGCGGTCGGGTCGCCGGATCATTGGCAATCAGCGGCACCCCCAAGCATCCGGTAGTGAAAGGTCAGGTCAAGGTGGAGGACGGAAAATTAAAGATCGACTACCTGCAGTCGGTTTTGTCATTCAGCGATGAGATCACTTTTAGCGAAACCGGGATTTCGGCGCAGAATATGGAAGTGAGGGATGAAGAAGGGAACATAGCCTCAGTAAGCGGGGGTGTTCGCCACGAGGGATTCCGTGATTTTTCGCTGGGGTTTGACGCCGATATGCGCAATTTCAAAATCCTGAACACCACGGAAAACGATAATGATTTATTCTATGGTACCGCGTACGTTACAGGGAAGGCCGGCTTGTCGGGTCCGATCGACAACCTCAACATTGAAGCCAACGTTACGAGCAACAAAGGTACCCGGATGTATATCCCGCTTGACGGGCCAACCGAAGTGGCGACCCAGGAGTACATTCAATTCGTAAGTCAAAAGATAATCGAGGATAGTCTTGAAGCGCAAGGTGTGGCCCGCAGGGGAGGTAGTATCGGCGGCGTTAAGATGGATTTTAATTTCAATATCACGCCCGACGCTTACTGCGAGATCCAGCTCGATCGCCAGGCCGGCGATATTATCAAAGCGTATGGAAGGGGCCTGCTGAACATGAAAGTCGATACCAAGGGCGACTTTACAATGACCGGAAACTACGAGATCGATCGGGGAGACTACACCTTTACTTTTCAGAACGCTCTGAATAAAAAATTCACGATAAACCCCGGCAGTCGCATCACCTGGTCGGGTGATCCGTACGATGCCCTGCTGAATGTTCAGGCCAGCTACACCCAGATGGCCTCCCTGGCTGTATTACCCGAACTCTCTGTCCTGAGCAACGCTACAGGGAATAGCAGCGAATTATCGCGCCGCTATCCCGTCGAAGTTACCATTACGCTTACTGATCGGTTGATGACACCGACGATTGCCTACAATCTTGAAGTGAAGCAATACCCTTCTTCCGGTGAGTATCGCTCGGCGGTGGCGGCTTTCGAAAATCGCCTGCGCAGCAACGAACAGGAATTGAGCCGTCAGGTCAGTAGCCTGATTTTATTCAACCAGCTACTGAGTCCGCAGGACGCCCTACTGGGCGAAGCCAATCAGGGGGCTACTCTGCTGGGTAACAGCGTGAGCGAGCTGGTGTCCAACCAGATCAGCCGCTGGGCGTCGGCTCTGGACGAGAACCTGGAAGTGGGCGTATCAGGCTTATCGCTTGACCAAAGTACCCTGACCAATCTTCAGTTGCGGCTTTCCTACCGCTTTTTGAATGATCGCTTCCGTATCACACGCGATGGGCGCTTTGCCTATGGTACTTCGCAGGCTGGTGCCACCCAGTTTAATGCCACAAGTTTGCTGGGAGAGTGGACTCTGGAATACTGGCTGGCCCAGAGCGGTAATGTCCGCCTGAAAGCCTACAACCGGAATATTCAGAATGCCCTTTTGTTGAACAATGCTATCACTACCGGCGGCGTGAGCATGCAATTCACCCACAGCTTCAATCGCTTCAAACCACTGCCTAAGCCAGAGATTAATTTTCCGAACGAGAATCCGGAACCCGCTTCGCGATTGACATCGGAGCGGTAATCAATGCTGCGAGATAGGTTTTTCTAACTCATCACGCAGTACTTTTTTTAATCTCCCCGATATTTAATTGCCAGCCCTTTCATGGTATACCCCTCCATGGTAGCAGAGGTATAGTATTGGTAATTCACCTTCATGATAGCGTCCGCGCCAAGTTTTTGCGCTTTCAGCACAAGACGTGCGGTGAGCAAGTCCTTGGTTTGGGCATCGTTGCCCCGGCTTGTCATCCGGGTGTTGTCAGCCTTTTGCTTAGCACTGAGCGTGTCGTCCTGGCTGATCGCCACCCACTCGATTTCAGAATAAGGACGATCGGGCGTCTGGTTCTCCATGAATACGTCGATGGGGTAAACGGTACCCGTGGATATCGGGATACTGGGCCGGAAACAGGCCACCATCAAAAGGAACAATAGCGCCACACAAGCGCCACTAACTGCTTTACTGCGTACCATATCGTACTTTCTTTTCGTTTGGTTTTTTGAAAAATCCAATTGTTATCTGTTAATAATGAGTGCTTGTGGAAACTAGAAAACAAAACTACTATATCATTTCAACGCTGATTTGCGTCACTATCGCATCTTTCTCATTCATTCCGGCCGACAATCCTGATGCGATAGTGGGTACCTGGCTAACCGGTGGCAAAAATGGCAAAATTCAAATTTATAAAGAAGGCCATAAGTATTGTGGAAAGCTCGTCTGGATGGATATGCCCAACGATCCCCAGACAAAACGTCCGAAAGTTGACAATAATAATCCCGACCCCCAAAAAAGAAATCAGCCGCTGCTTGGCCTCGAGTTGCTGCGTGATTTTCGCTACGATGGTGAAAATGTCTGGGATAGCGGAAAAATATATGATCCTGAAAGTGGGAAGGTATATAGCTGCAAAATGACCTTGCGCGGTAACAATACGCTCGAAGTCAGGGGATATGTAGGTATTTCTCTCATCGGACGAACTGAAACCTGGCAACGGGTCAAACAATAACAAAGCGAGTCATGACGGGACTTCCTCAAGCGACCGGCTCCTCGGTGGTTGAATAGTGAGATCAGGTATTGGTCTCACTCATAGTCGGGCATTGCCGTTTGTCACTAAGCATTTGTCATCCACTGAACCACTTGCTATTTTTATAACCAAAATCGACAAAACAACCTAATTCCCAATCTATGTACCTAGCTAAATTTACATGTAAAACTTTGCGGCTCGCGCTTGGGGCTGGTTTATTGGCCTTTATCGCTGCACCCCATGCGCAGGCTCAGGACGTGCCCAAGGGTATGAAGAAAATTACTTCTGTGGAGGGTATTACTGAATACCAGATGGACAACGGGCTAAAAGTCCTGATGTTTCCTGACCCGTCCAAACCGACCGCTACCGTTAACATCACCTATTTGGTAGGTTCAAGACATGAAGGGTATGGAGAGACTGGAATGGCGCACTTGCTTGAACACATGGTATTCAAAGGAACGCCAGGCCACCCCAATATCCCCCAGGAACTTACCGAGCACGGTGCCCGGCCAAATGGCACCACCTGGTACGACCGTACGAACTACTTCGAAACCTTCTCGGCCACGGATGAAAACCTGAAATGGGCGCTCGACCTCGAAGCTGACCGCATGGTGAATTCATATATAGCCAAGAAAGACCTTGAGAGTGAGTTTAGCGTAGTGCGGAACGAGTTCGAGTCGGGTGAAAACAGCCCCTTTCGCGTGCTGTTGCAGCGGGTAGCTTCAGCCGCTTTCGAGTGGCACAACTACGGCAAAACTACCATCGGCAACCGTTCCGATATCGAAAATGTACCCATTGAAAATTTGAAAGCCTTTTATCAGAAATATTACCAGCCCGATAACGCCGTACTGATGGTGTCCGGTAAAATCGATGAGGGCAAAACGTTGGCTCTGATTCAGGAAAAGTTTGGCAAGATCCCGAAGCCTACCCGCCAACTACCCGTGAGCTACACCGTGGAACCCGTACAGGATGGCGAACGCAATACGGTCGTGCGCCGCACGGGCGATGTACAGATGGTCGCCTGCGCCTACCACATCATGCCCGGCTCGCACCCCGACTACCCCGCAATGGATGTGCTGGTGGAAGTGCTGACTGCCGAACCCAATGGAAAACTGTACAAAAATCTTGTGGACACCAAAAAAGCATCGAGTCAGTATGGCTTTGGATTTGCCCTGCATGATCCCGGCTTTGTCTATTTCGGAGCCGAGGTACTGAAGGAAAATTCGTTGGAAGAAGCCCGTGCCGCTATGCTGGCCACGCTGGATTCCGCCGCAATGAAGAAGCCTTCGGGCGAAGATGTGGAGCGTGCCAAAGCGGCCATATTGAAAAACTGGGATTTGCAATTCCGTAGTTCGGAGCGCGTAGGGTTGGGGATCAGTGAGTACATCGCAGAGGGCGACTGGCGGCTGGCTTATCTCTTTCGCGACAATGTAAGGAAGGTAACCGCTGATGATGTGTTCCGGGTGGCCCAGCAGTATTTGAAGCCTTCCAACCGCACCGTGGGTACTTTCATTCCTACCGCCAAGCCCGACCGCACCGAGGTTCCGGAAGCACCTGATGTGGCTGCGCTTGTAAAGGATTATAAAGGTGAGGCTGCCATGGCGCAGGGAGAGGCATTTGATCCCTCTCCTGAAAATATTGAGACGCGCACTACCCGCATCGAAAAGCCAAACACTATCGAAATCGCCTTGCTACCCAAGCAAACGCGCGGAAACGTGGTCGCTGCCCGCATGACCCTCCGCCTGGGGGATGAAAAGAGTCTGATGAAAAAAGGTACTATTGCCAGCCTGACTGCTTCAATGCTGAACAAAGGAACCAAGGACAAGACTCGTCAGGAAATCAAAGATGAGTTTGACCGACTGAACGCCCGTGTGAATTTCTTCGGTGGTAACAATCAGGCAGGGGTGAATATCGAAACTACCCGCGAAAATCTGCCCGCTGTGATGAAGCTGGTGGCCGATGTACTGAAAAATCCGTCGTTTGAAGCCAGCGAATTTGAAAAATTGAAGCAGGAAGAATTGGCGCAAATCGAAGCGCAGCGTAGCGAGCCGCAGGCCATTGCCATCAACGAGTACCGTCGGATAACGTCTCCCTATCCAAAGGGAGACATTCGCTACGTAGCGACTTTCGACGAAGACGTGGCCGATCTTAAGGCTGCCACTATCGACCAGGTGAAGGAGTTTTACAAAGATTTCTACGGGGCCAACAATGCCTCCATCGCCGTGGTAGGAGATTTTGATAAAGATGAGGTTCAGAAAATCATCGACAACCAGTTTGGTTCATGGAAAAGTGCCAAACCCTTTACCCGCATTGCATCGCCTTACCAGGCGGTAAAGCCTCAGAATAAATCCTTTGAAACACCGGACAAAGCAAACTCAATGTTTGTGGCGGGACTGAATATGCCACTGCAAGACAGCGACCCTGACTATCCGGCGCTGGTAATGGCCAACTTTATGCTTGGCGGTGGCTTTATCAACTCGCGCCTGGCCACCCGCATTCGTCAGAAAGAAGGTTTGAGTTACGGTGTAGGTTCGCAGTTCAACGCTAGCTCGCTGGATAAAAACGGTAGTTTCCTGGCTTATGCCATCTACGCGCCGCAGAACGCCGAGAAACTGGAACAGGCCTTCAAGGAAGAAATTGAAAAGGCCGTGAAGGAGGGCTTTACGGCCGATGAGCTGAAGGCGGCCAAATCGGGCTATCTGCAGCAGCGGCAGGTTAGCCGGGCTCAGGACGCCTCCTTGGCCGGAACGCTCAGCAACAACTTGTACCTTGATCGCACGATGGATTGGGACGCTGACTTCGAGAAAAAAATTGAAGCCCTTACACCCGCCGACGTGAAAGCCGCCGCTGCCAAGTACATCGACTACGATAAAATCACGGTCATTAAAGCCGGAGATTTTGAGAAAGCGCGGAAGGAACAGCCCAAAACGGACAATTCGCCGGCTTCAATGGGCGGCAACCCTAAAAAATAACCAATAGCCAAACGTGACGACAAGCCCGACATTCATTCATGGATGTCGGGCTTGTTTGCTATTGTTGCAGTATGTTGTTTTGCTGATAACAGTCATCATCTTCCTTTTTCACTCATTGAATTCCGATCCGGTTGCCGAAAACCAATCATTTTCTAAAACTATGACAAAACCAACCTTACTTATTGCCGCATTCGTGGCGCTTACTTTTCTTTCCTGCCAAAGTAAAAATGACAGTCAGGGACAGGCGGCAGATTCGGTAAAATCAGAGATTACCCAGTTTTCGATCAGCGGAAAAGAAGTTTACAACTCTGAAAATCTGATTGTCAATCAAATTTCCGGACATACCTACCAGCACATCTCCTTCCTTGATACGGACAGTTTTGGCCGAGTCGCCTGCAACGGGATGGTCGTTGTGAACGGAAACGAAGCCGTTGTCTTCGATACGCCAACCGACGATAGAGGTTCTCAGGAACTCATCGATTTTCTGGCCAAAGAAATGGGTTGTCAGATCAAAGGTGTCGTAGCCACCCATTTTCACGCCGATTGCGTAGGTGGGATCGACGCATTCCACCAAAACAATATTCCGTCCTACGCCAGTGAAAGGACAATCGAATTTCTGAAATTAAAGGGATCGCCGCTACCAAAAAACAGTTTTAATGATTCTCTGGCGCTTGAAGTAGGAGATCAAAAAGTGTATGCGCAATTCATCGGCGAGGGCCATACCAAAGACAACGTTATCGGCTACTCCCCGACCGACAGAGTGCTGTTCGGTGGTTGCCTGATCAAGGAAATAGGGGCAACAAAAGGAAATCTGGAAGACGCCAACGTGGCTGCCTGGCCCGAAACTGCCAGAAAGGTCAAATCGAAATACCCACAAACATTTGTGGTGATTCCAGGTCACGGCAAAGCGGGCGGGCAAGAATTGTTCGATTTTACAGCTACGCTTTTCGAAAAGTGAAAAGGGTACTTTTCATAATTTAGCCAATTTCCTCAACTGCCAGCTGCTTCTCATACAGTTCCTTATAGGCGCCATCCACCCCGATTAATTCCGCGTGGGTACCTTGCTGGACAACATGACCATCGTCGAGCATCACGATGCGGTCAGCCAGTTTGGCAGATGACACGCGGTGGGAGATAATCACCGATGTGCGATTCTGCATAATTCTTTTGAGGTTGTTCAGGATAATGTTTTCCGTACTCGTATCCACCGCCGACAGGCAGTCGTCCAAGATAAGTATTTTCGGTTCGCGGGCAATGGCGCGGGCAATTGAGAGCCGTTGTTTCTGTCCACCCGAAAGCGTCACCCCACGTTCGCCAAGGCGGGTGTCGTAGCCCTGCGGAAATTCTTCGATGTTGGCGGATAGGTCGGCATCACGCACGGCTTGCTCGATTTTTTCCTGCGGCAGACCGTCGGTGCCAAATTGCACATTGTTGGCAATCGTGTCGGAAAACAGGAACACATCCTGCGGTACATACCCCATCTGACGGCGGACATACTGAACATCGTAGTCTTTCAGTGGCTGACCATCCAGGTAGATCTTCCCTTCCGTTGGGTCGTAGAGGCGGCAAATGAGGTTGGCGAGGGTACTTTTGCCCGAGCCGGTCGTGCCCAGCACGGCGATACTTTCACCGGGTTTCACATCCAGATTAAAATGTTGCAAAGCCCGAATTCCCGAATCGGGATAATGAAAACTGACGTTTTCAAATCGTAACGCCCCCTCGATCTCGGGTTTCAGTTTTTTGTCGGAAGTGATGTGCGTTTTTATATTCAGGTACTCATTGATCCGTGCCTGAGATGCCGCCGCGCGTTGGATTTGACTGGTTGTCCAACCCAGAGCCATCACCGGCCAGGTAAGCATGTTTACATAGATGATAAACTCTGTGATGTTGCCGGGCGTCAGATTGCCGTTAATGATTTCTTGTCCGCCGACATAGATTACCAGCACGTTGCTCAGACCGACCAGGAGCATGATGATTGGAAAAAACAACGCGTCTACTTTCGTCAGATTCAGCGACTTGGTCTTGAAATCCTCTGTTTCCTTCTGGAAATTGAGAAATGAATATTTCTCCTGTACGAAAGCTTTGATCACCCTGATCCCTGAAAACGCTTCCTGCACATAAGTGGACATGGCGGACAGCTGTCGCTGAATTTCCTCCGACCGCCTCATGATGATGCTGTTGACCACGTAAATACTGACCGAAAGCAGAGGCAATGGCAGAAGAACATAAAATGTCAGCTTACCGTTGACGGACACCATATAGGATATCACGAGTACAAAAAGTACAATCAGGTTGATGCCGTACATCATCGCCGGACCTACGTACATCCGCACCTTACTTACGTCCTCCGATACCCGGGCCATCAGGTCGCCTGTGTTGTGCTGACGGTAAAAGCTCATCGGAAGGGTCTGATAATGCTCGTAGATCTCGTTTTTAAGATCATACTCAATATGCCGGGACATCACGATGATTGTCTGCCGTACCAGAAAAAGGAAAAAACCTTTCAGGAGAGCCATCGCCAGAATGAGCAGCCCGTAAAGCAGAATAGTGTTCGTAAAGACCTCGTACATGTCAGCCTGAATGGCTGAACCGTCAAATAGATAGTATATGTCGAGGGTTTCGCCAACCAAATCGAGCGCGTAGCGTACGAGTTGTGCCGGTATAATGCCAAAAAGATTGGAGATGATCGTAAAGAGCGTCCCCAGAATGAGGTACCACTTGTATTTGACGAGATACTTGTTGAGATACGCGAGTGCTTTCACGTGCAGAGGCTGGTAGGTAAGGTTTTAATTTGTGCTTGCCTTTTAACACACCACCCAGGCAAAACGTTGCACCGTGACGTCACTCATTCCTCCACCAGCTTCTTATTGTTATAGAAATAGTCTAATTTTGCAGCCCGAAAGGGAGTTTAAGGTTCAATGTTTAGAGTTTAGCATAGTAAACGGCTGAAACAGTCTCTGCCACCCACCGAACTGTAAACATTGAACAGCACGGGCTGCCCCGTCATAAACTTCGAACTTACAAAATATGCTTAACCGAAGATTACTACGTTCCAAGGCTGTGCAGGCACTTTACGCCAGCCGGATATCGGCGGATGCCAATTTGCAACTTGCCAAAGATGAAATCGCAGCCTACTACGTTCCCGATCTCAACTCGATGCAGCCACAAAATCTTGAAAAGCTGGAAGGCTTGAAGCGATTGGCGTTGCTGACACTGGATGAGTATGTGGAAAACGGTCAGCCTGCCAGCGACGAGCAGGTGCCTCGCGAAGTGATTCAGACCGCTCACCGGGCTTATCAGAACTTTGTGCAACAAAACAAAGTAGATCGCCCATTGGTCGTAAAAAGGGTCTTGCAGGAAACTGAGGGAATCTACGATGAATTTTTGCGCATTCTGGCGCTTATGCTGGAACTCGCTCACCAGTCGGAGCTCGATCGGGAGCGCATTGTCCGTAATCCTGACAACCCCTTTCCGACAGCCTCCGGTTTGAACGATAACGAAGTGGTCCGGCTCATGCGCGCCGACACTGAGTTGGAAGTGGAGATCATCCGGCGGGGCATTTCCTGGGGGAACGACATGAGCATAGTGCGAAAGACATACCGTGAGGCACTATGTAAAGACGAGGATTACATTAACTACTGCGAGCAGCCAGCGCATACACCCGAAGAAGACCAGAAAATGGCTCAGCACGTGCTGAGAAATGTGATTCTGAAACACGAAATTCCCGTCGAGCATTTTGAGCAAAACGACCTGTACTGGGAGGAACACTTCGATATTATCCGCAGTATGTCCATTAAAACATTGCGGTCGGCTAATGACGGAAAAATACAATTGGCCCAACTGACCGAAGATTGGGACGAAGATCGTTTTTTTGTGGAAGAATTATTCAAGAAAGCGGTGGAGAACGATGCCGAATATGAAGGCTATATACTAGAGCAGCTAAAAAACTGGGATCTGGATCGAGTCGCTCTATTGGATATGATTATCCTGAAAGCTGCTCTGGCCGAACTGATTCACTTTCCTGGAATCCCGGTGAAAGTGACAATAAACGAATTTATCGAGATAGCAAAGCGGTACAGTACCCTGAAAAGTGGTAGTTTTGTAAACGGAAACCTGGATCGACTAGCCAAGCGGCTGGCCGAAACAGGTGTAATTCGCAAAAGTGGCCGGGGATTGATTGACAATAAGTAGAACGGCTGCGTATAGGCACGTTTTTTATGCCTTTTTGGCAAACTATTCTCAACACATAACGACTAACGAAACGATCAATGAGCAAGTCAACCAGCAATTTATTCTTCTATATAACGGGCTGCGCTACGGGTATTTTTTTAGGCATTCTGTATGCTCCCCAAAAAGGTGAGATCACCCGCGATCGCCTGACTTTCAGGCTTTCCAAATACAAGGAACAGATCGAAAAACTAATTGCCGATCTGATGGAACGCGATGATTTTCCTGAAAGTATGGCCAAAGCCGAGGGAGAAAGAGTCGTGAGTGATGCCCGAGAAAAGGCAGAGCGTCTGCTTGAAGATGTGGACAAGCTTATGGCACAAATCAAGAATCAGAGTAATTGATTCATTGTTTAAAGAATAATTTTCTTATGAAAAGTAATTCAATCTTTACACTGTTTTTCTCCCTGTTTGTAATGGCGCTCTTGGCTGGCTGCGGTGCCAAGAGTAATGAAGCCGAAGAAGGGAGAGATGACTTGAAAAGCAAGATTCCGGTCATCACTATGTTGAGCGATTCGACTTATCAATTTGGTGACATTACAGAAGGGGATGTCGTAGAACACGAATTCAAATTTAAAAATGATGGTCAGTTTCCATTGATCATTAACAACGTAACGGCATCTTGCGGGTGTACTATTCCTGAATGGCCACGCGAACCCATTGCACCTGGAGCTGAATCTTCGATTCAGGTACGCTTCAATAGCAAAGGCAAACCCGGTCCGCAGGTGAAGACTATTACTGTGTTTGCCAACACCGAGCCCGCCTACTCCGAATTACGCATTCAGGGTATGGTGGCGGAAGCTCCCGATTCGACCTCTTCAATTTAAGTAGAACTGTTACTTATCATTATTAACCTTCCTTCAATTAAATGTTAAACGTAATTCTTGCTCAAGCACAACCCGGCGGCTCTCAGGCCATGATATATCAGGTCATAATGTGGGTCGGGATCATCGGTGTATTTTATTTCTTTATGATTCGCCCCCAGCAGAAGAAGGCTCGTGAACAAAAGGAGTTATTAGCTGGAATTAAAAAGGGTGATGAGGTAGTGACCATCGGTGGTATGCACGGCAAAGTATTCCTGGTTGACGAAACGACCGTGACATTAGACTTGGATAAGGGCGTTAAGCTCACTTTTGACAAATCAGCCGTAAGCCGCACGGTAAAATAAAATGAAGGTCTTCGCCGTCTGTTTTTTGGCTGCAGCTTTTTTTTGGCTGATGACCGCCCTAAATAAGGATGGCTATTCATTACGACTGGATTATCCAATTCATTTTGACTATGATGAAACGGAATTCGTCCCGGTAGAGCCATTGCCGAAAACGGTATCGGTAAATGTGTCGGGTAATGGTTGGAATCTACTGCGGAAATCCTGGCTAAGTTTTGCTGAACGCCCTCTTGAATATAAGGTGAGCAATCCACTAAAAGCTAACTTCATCAACACGATTTCCCTGACTGACAACCTGGCTGAGCATTTTCCTGGCATCCAGGTCAACTATGTAGTCGCCGATACCCTTGAACTGGATTTTGAGCGAAAAAAGACTCGTATCATTCCCGTTCGAGTGGATAGTTCAGGCATCAACATGCGGCAGGGATATGTTATATCAAGTCTGATAAACGTATCTCCTTCGTTAATTTCAGTCGAGGGCCCAGCTTCAATGCTGAATACCTATCCCGATACGATCGTAGTACGCATTCCGACCCGCAAAATCCAGAATAACTACGACGAAATTCTCCCGCTCAACATTCCCAAGGTTCAGTCTGTTGAAGTCAGCCATTCCAATGTTCTGGTAAGTTTTGAGGTGGCCCGGATATTGCGAAACATTCCGGCTCTGCAATAATGAATGTGCCTAAAAAGCCCTTACAGATTGGGGTAACGGGCGGTATCGGCTCCGGTAAAAGTACCGTTTGCCGGATTTTTTCTTGTTTGGGGATTCCCGTTTATGAGGCTGATTCCCGGGCCAGGTGGCTGACAAATCATGACCCGGTTATCAGGAAGGAAGTAGTCGCGCTGTTGGGGGATGAATCCTTCACTGCCGACGGTACCTACAACCGAAAATATGTGGCTTCACGGGTTTTCTCCGACGCCCTGCTTCTTCAAAAACTCAATCAAATCATTCATCCCCGCGTACTTGCCGATAGCAACCATTGGCTTCAGCTACATGTGTCGCATCCCTACGTGATCCGGGAAGCGGCCCTGATGAACAGGGCAGGAGAGGGGAATCTGCTGGACAAAGTACTAGTAGTCACTGCCCCTTTGTCACTTAGAATCAACAGGATAAAATGGCGTGATCCCCAGCGGTCGGTAGAAGAAATTGAGGCGATTGTCAAAAATCAGATTTCTGATGAGGAGCGTTTGACACTGGCTGATCATGTGGTCGACAATGGAGAGGATGTAGCCTTGATACCGCAAGTTTTAGCCTTACATAAAATCTTACTCGGCCTGACAAATTAAAACTCAATGTCCAGCCCCAGCAGTTGCTGCAATTCCAGCAGATGGGGGTTTTTTTCGGCCATTACCGCAAACTTTTCTTTATCGGTATAGGCTACTTTTTTGGCTGCCTGCTGGTTGACCGGAAAATCCAGCGAAAGTAAGGGAGCTTCTATCCTTTCTCGCAAAAACTGAATCAACTCGTTTCGGATGGCGGCCATTGCCTCCTTTTGCAATTCGTTGTCGAGGGCAATGCGGATTACCTGACCGTCCAGTTTGAATTCGCGATTGAAAATCAACTCCTCGGTAGCTGAATCACGCTCTATCTTTCTTTTTCTTGCGAATTCCCCCCAGAATTCATAGAGGTTATCATATGTCAGCGGGAGCTTTTCCCGTTTTTCCACAGGTTGTGGCGATTCGGTTTTTTCCAGTACTTGCGTCGTGATGGCCGGTACTTCAGTGCTGGGCGTCGTAATATGCGCCGTACTGCGGAGCTTGCTATGCGTAGACAGACTTGGCGTGACCGTGGGTGCTGCCGAAGGTGTATCTACCGAAGCTACCTGAGCCGTTGGTTTTGCTTCGTATGCTGGTGACGGCGATTCGGTAGTTAAGGCTACACCAGACTCGGTTCCGGACTCAGCTTTTTTTTTTACTTCTGCACCGGTTTCTCCGTTTATTGGCAAAGCCTGGAGCGACAATAAATCAGGTAGTTTGGCCATTTTCATGAGGCACAACTCCACGTGCAGTCGCTGATTCTTCGAAGTTTTATAGTGAATATCGCACTGACTGCCTACACTCATGGCCGAGAGCAGAAAGCTCATCCCTGAACGCTGGGATTGGTCGAGGTACTTGTTTCGGGCTACTTCCGACACTTCCAGAAGCGACACCGTTATTGGATCTTTGGTAACCAACAGGTTGCGAAGATGTTCCAGCAGACCAATGATAAACAAATGGCCGTCAAATCCTTTTCGGACTATCTCATCGAACAACAGCAGCGATTCGGCAATACTGCCTTTCAATAACGCATCCGTGATCTTGAAGTAATAATCATAGTCCAGGATGTGAAGGTTTTCAAGTACATCGGTATATGACAGTTCGTTATCCGGCGAGAACGTCACGTTCAGATCGAACATGGAAAGCGCGTCGCGCAAGCCACCGTCTGCCTTACGGCCTATCAATTCCAGCGCCTCACGATCGGCAATGATGCCTTCCTTGCGCGCAATTTGCTCCAAATGGTCGGCGATGTCGTTTGTCCGGATCCTGTTAAAGTCAAAAATCTGGCAGCGCGACAAAATCGTTGGCAGAATTTTGTGCTTTTCCGTAGTGGCCAGGATAAATATCGCGTAGCTCGGCGGTTCCTCAAGCGTTTTCAGGAAGGCATTAAATGCCGCCGGAGAAAGCATATGAACCTCGTCGATGATATAGATTTTGTACTTGCCCGTCTGAGGCGGATAACGCACCTGATCAATCAAATTGCGAATGTCATCGACGGAGTTGTTGGAAGCCGCGTCAAGCTCGTGTATGTTAAAGGAGGCGTTATTCTGGAAGCTTACGCAGGATTCGCATTCGCCGCATGGCTCGACATCGTCGCTGAGATTCTGGCAATTGATCGTCTTTGCCAGGATGCGGGCGCAGGTAGTTTTGCCCACGCCGCGTGGACCGCAGAAAAGGAAGGCCTGCGCCAGGTGATTGGTGCGAATGGCGTTCTTGAGTGTGGTAGTAATGTGCGACTGCCCGACCACCGAATCAAAGGTGACGGGCCTATACTTGCGGGCCGATACTACGAAATGTTCCATGCCTGCAAGTTACGGCTAGGGGGAGGATTTTCAAAGGAGGCCGTTTGTCTTACAATCCATATTCGGGGTAGTTCTCTGCTTTTAGAGCAAGCGTGCCTTCCCTGCCAAAACAGGGCGCGTGTCGGAGTCTAAAATACGTAGAAACTGTTCCGCGGAGGCCGCCTTGGTGCTACTCATGCGCAAATGCCCTTTTTCGTCGATCACCCAAATGTTCATCCGGTTTTTTTGGTAACGCAACTTGTTCTTCAGGTACAGTCGATTATTTGCTGAGAGCAGCATTGGAATTTGGACGACAGTTATTTTCTCATGACGCAGGGTGTCAATGTACGGGTAGAGAGCTTCTATCTGTTCTTTGAGAATGTTTTTCTGATCCTCAGGAGCATAGATCACCACCAGTTTCTCCTGCCAGCTCAGTTTTTCTTTCAAGAAATCAGGAATGTCCTGATGTTGGGCAAAAGCGGCCGGTACCATAATAAAAACGAAGGAGAGAATGATCAATATTCGCGACAGAGGTGTGAAGAGTTTCATAGCTGTATTACTTGTATGTTATGCCAATGTTAAATTATTGTTAAGTTTAACGATTGTGTAGCTCAAATACAAATCTCAGGCCTCATTTTCGGTGAGTGGTTGAACAGATTCTATAAGATATTTTCTTTAAGTATTTAATTATCAGTGTAATATATTTGTGGTTTTACGGGGTCTGGTTAAATCGAGAAATCCAAATTTTAAAAAAAAAGACGCTTACTTCCCGCCAAGGAAAGTCAGGGCATAAAAAAAGGAGCGGCGCAGAATTAATTCTGCGCCGCTCCCGGCATTCGGTATTTGGCTGGAATTACATCATTCCACCCATGCCGCCGCCATGTCCATGGCCGCCCATGCCGCCACCTTTGTCTTCTTCAGGCTCGTCAGCAATCACGCACTCAGTCGTGAGCAACATACCTGCTACCGAAGCGGCGTTTTCAAGCGCCAGGCGAGTCACTTTCTTAGGGTCGATGATACCCGCCTCCAGCAAGTCTTCGTAAGTATTGTCCTTGGCGTTATAGCCGTAGGCGCCCTTACCTTCTTTCACTTTCTGGATTACTACGGAACCTTCTCCACCTGAGTTGGCAACGATCGTACGGAGCGGCGACTCAACCGCCATGCGGATGATATTGATACCCGTGTTCTCGTCTTCGTTGCTGCCTTTCAGGTCATTCAACGCTTCTACGGCACGGATCAATGCCACACCACCACCAGCTACTACGCCTTCCTCAACGGCAGCGCGGGTAGCGTGAAGGGCGTCATCGACGCGGTCTTTCTTCTCTTTCATTTCCACTTCCGTAGCTGCACCGATGTACAGGATAGCTACACCGCCTGACAATTTAGCCAGACGCTCCTGCAGCTTCTCACGGTCGTAGTCAGAAGTTGTGTTTTCGATTTGCGCCTTGATCTGGTTTACGCGGCCGTCGATATCATCCTTGGCACCTTCACCATTGATCAGGGTAGTGTTGTCTTTATCGATAATTGCCTTGTCGCAGCTACCAAGGTACTCAAGAGTTGCGTTCTCAAGTTTGAAACCACGCTCTTCGCTGATAACCTGGCCGCCCGTCAGGATGGCGATGTCTTCCAGCATAGCTTTGCGGCGGTCGCCGAAGCCAGGAGCTTTTACGGCGGCTACTTTCAAAGCACCACGGATTTTGTTCACTACCAGCGTAGCAAGGGCTTCGCCGTCCACATCCTCAGCAAGGATGATCAAAGGACGGCCCGTCTGGGCTACGGCCTCCAATACAGGGAGCAATTCTTTCATGGAAGAAACTTTCTTCTCAGAAATCAGGATGTAAGGGCGCTCCATTTCAACCTCCATTTTCTCCGTGTTGGTCACGAAGTAAGGAGAAAGGTACCCGCGATCGAACTGCATACCTTCCACCGTTTTAAC
The DNA here is from genome assembly GCF_014651615.1 of Persicitalea jodogahamensis. Classification (GTDB taxonomy): domain Bacteria; phylum Bacteroidota; class Bacteroidia; order Cytophagales; family Spirosomataceae; genus Persicitalea; species Persicitalea jodogahamensis. The sequence continues at coordinate 413,224 of NZ_BMXF01000003.1, forward strand.
TTCGGTTTCGGTACCACGCGCTTCTTCTACGGTGATAACACCTTCCTTCCCTACTTTCTCCATCGCCTCAGCAATCATTTTACCGATTTCCTCGTCGTGGTTGGCAGAAATGGTAGCTACCTGGGCGATTTCCTTGGAAGTAGAGATGTTTTTCTTCTGCTCTTCCAGATTTTTTACGATGGCACTGACAGCCTTGTCGATACCGCGCTTCAAATCCATTGGATTGGCACCGGCAGCAACGTTTTTCACACCGATAGTGTAAATGGCCTGAGCCAGAACGGTAGCAGTAGTAGTTCCGTCACCAGCCGAATCGGCCGTTTTAGAAGCTACTTCCTTTACCAACTGAGCGCCCATGTTCTCCATGGCATCTTTCAGTTCAATTTCTTTGGCCACGGTCACGCCATCTTTCGTGATGGTAGGTGAACCGAACTTCTTATCGATAACGACGTTGCGACCACGTGGGCCGAGTGTTACCTTCACCGCGTCAGCCAGAGTATCTACACCCCGCTTGATCTTATCGCGGGCTTCTGAATCAAAAAATATTTGCTTAGACATAACTAGTTTCTTTTTAAGTAGTTTTTGTTTTTAATGAGTGAATGATAGTATCCTCTCATTCACAATTCTCTAATGGAATGGGCAGAAAGCCCTGTCACAATTAGTTGTTGATAACAGCGAAGATATCCGACTCGCGCATGATCAGGCAATCTTTGCCATCGACGGTCAGTTCAGTGCCGGAGTACTTGCCATAAAGGACGGTATCGCCTACTTTCACAGTCATTGGCTCGTCGGTTTTACCAGGACCAGCCGCCATTACGGTACCGCGCTGAGGCTTTTCTTTGGCGGTATCTGGGATGATGATACCAAATGCAGTTTTTTCTTCGGCGGGGGCAGGTTCTACCAGCACCCGGTCGGCCAGGGGTTGTACGCTCACTTTTTCTTCGATTAAGGTTGACATATTAATTTACAGTTTTAAGTTGTCACAAAATATTCTTGACATGAACTATACAGGCAGAATTTGTGCCAGCCGGAATGTCTGTCATATTTACAGGGAGAATATGACAATCCTATTTTTGATCATATCTAGAAGAAAATGGGCCTCTGAACGTCCGGGAGAAAATATGATTTTGTTTTTTACCAGAAATGACTAAATTTTCGTCGTTAATCATCGTTTTTATAACATGACAAAATTATCCAGCCAGTGGCTCACTGACGGAATTCTTGACTTTGAGTACAAAAAGTATGTCTTACTGGCATATTTGCAGCATGTGCGGGAGGAATTCAACAAACATGTTCTGTTTCCTCACCTGGTACAGGTCAGGGAACATTATGACAGTAGCGTCACCCTCAAAGAGTCGCAGATTTCGATGCGTGCCCAATTTCCGAAGGATCTCACCGGAGTAGATCCTGCCCAATTGCGGTGGATTTATCAAAATACTCACCAGGACGGAGCGCACTTGGAGGAGATAGGTGATATTCTGGAATTTGCTATTCCGCAGTTTTCCCAACTTATGCAGGAAGGACAATCGCGATACGATGAAGTGAAAGCCAGTTTGAAGATAATGCCAATTGGCATCGTACCGCTGCGAACGGAGGAAGGCTACCTCTTTGTTTACCGGCAATCCAGTCGCGAGGCAACGATTTATCGCTATCAGGTAACGCTCTTTGACGCCCGACGCGAAAGAATCATCCAAACTCAGCGAATCGATTCCATGCGTAAAAACCTTAGTACTACATTTGAAAACATGAAAGTGGAGCTCACCCGACGCTATACACAATTGCCCAACCCAGCCACATACATGGTGGAGTCACCTCGGGAATACCCAGTCAACGAAACCCTGCTTCCAGCGGCTAAGCATTTGATGGCAAAGTATTTGAGTAAAGAGTAAAGCCCTCATTGGATATTTGAGGCAAAACCTGCCATGAAAAAGGCCACGGGGTCCTTCGACAATCGAAGGACCCCGTGGCCTTTAATAAATACAAGATGTCGATTATCAGTTGGTGTCGCCAGGCGTTGTGGCAGGAGCCGGTGCAGGCAGCGGGGCGATATTGCCACCGGGAACAGCAGAGTTCTGGGCTTTTTCCACGTTCACACTATTGATGGTTTGGCTGGCATCGGAGCCATTGCCGACCATGACATACGACGCAAGGGAGATAATCATAATGGCTCCGGCCATTCCCCAGGTAACTTGTTCCAACAAGTCGGTCGTTTTTTTGACGCCAAACATTTGGCCGCCTGCTCCACCGCTAAATTCGCTGGAAAGACCGCCGCCCTTGGAATTTTGCACGAGAACAATAAGAATGAGAAGTACGGCGATAATGGCCACCAGAATTACAAGAGCTAAGTACATTTCTGTTATAATGTATTATGAGTGATAAAATTTCAATACGTAACGTTCACACAAAAAAAATAGAGCGCCGGATCAGGTCAGCGAAAAGTCAATCTGACAATTGTGAATTCTTGAACGACAGAGTGTATAGAATTATTGACAGGCACCCCATTGTCATTCAATAGCTATCATTCGCTGCTTCCTCCCAGTTCTTTGATTTTTTGCGCAAAGTAATCGCTTTTTTCCGGGTTTTTCAATATTAGTTTTTCGTAGATCTCGATTGCCTTATCCGTTTTACCTTGTTTTATAAGGATTTTGGCAAATGATTCGGTGACCAAACCGCCAAGGGCGACACCCTGAGTGCGTTGCGACAGGTCCGTTACTTCGGGGTCGGGCGCGTTGGCATCAGGCCTGATGGGGCCGATGCGAGGGTCTTTCCGGATGAATGCCTCAATTATTTCCTGTTGTTTACGACGTTCATCGGCGCGTGGTGTGGGGAGCGGCAGTAGCTCGATGGTAGGCATTGGGGTTGGTTTGAGGCGCTTGTAAGTTAGGTCGTTTTCCAGCGATTTTTCGGTCAGTACTGTTTCGTCCACGGGTGGAGTTTCGGGAAGCTTTTCTTCCTGCAATCCGGCGTGGTCGGAAGTTTTAACAAAACGATCTTCGAAGCGGACCAGGGAAATGGGGTTGTCCCGCCCGTAGGGGGTGGCACGGTCACGTGAGCCGTTTCTGCTCTGGGGCAGCTCTGTGAGGCGATCAAGTAATGCGCCCGACCAGGCCGAATCGTTTTCCACCAATCGGCGCAATGCGCCCCGGTTAAGGGTATATGCTGCTGCGAGCGGCACCAGCTCAGTCAGGCGCGAGGAACCACTATCCGCGGCGGCCTTCGCGAGCAGGGCGTAGCTGATTTGGCAGTACGGAAAAGCCTTGGTCGTTTCTTCCAGTCGGAGGAGATTGCCCGACCCGATGTCCTGGGGGTGCGTCACCCAATAGGCGAAGGTTTCTTTATCGACCTTGTTCATTGAAGTATGTAGGGCTTGGTGTCAGGAGAAAAGCCCCAAAATTACGAAAAACGAGCGGAGCCTACCAGTCAGCGGCAGATTTGTTAAAGATATTTTGTACGATCTGATCCAGAATGCCAGGTAGTAACCGAGACTCGTTTTGATTTAGGGTTTGCCCCTGCGGGAAGTCGGCATAAAAAGAAAAGGACTGATCGAAGTCTTTGGTTTCATCCAGCGTATTGGTAAAGCGGATCTGTACGGTGACGGTCAGTCGGTTGAAGCCTGCCTGATCGTTGGCCGTGGGGGCTACCGGGATCACATCATAGCCTGTCAGTGTTCCTTCCAGAATCAGATCCCCGCCCGTCGGCAATAGTGTCAGGTTGGTGTTTCTTTGAAAATATTCTTTCAATTTTTCATTCACCTGAATTGGCAAGTTCGCCGGACCACCCGCCACGCCCGTGCTGAAATTAAGTACCGTAAAGGTCTTTATATCAGGAGAAAGGCTGGTTCCGGTGAAAGAATACACTCCGCAGCCAACACTGATGAAACAAAGGCACAGAACCGACATCATAGTGCGATAGCGCAGGTACTTCACATAAAGTGTTTTTTTAGGCAAAATCTTATTTCTCATAACTGCTGTCTGCCTACTCGTCGATATCATACTGCTTAATCTTCCGGTACAGCGTTCTTTCCGAAATACCCAACGCCTGGGCAGCATACTTTCGTTTGTTATTATTCCGCCGAAGCGCCTTTATGATGAGATCTTTTTCCTGGTCTTCCAGAGAAAGCGATTCTTCCTCTTCGGCAATATGCTCTACATCCTCGATTTGGCTGCGGGCCTGAGAATAGCGGTCAAGGTCGACTACCCGGCTAGCCGGAGTATATTCACGGCTTGAGCTGTCGTTTCTTGCATTGTTCGAAAGGCGCTCCTCATGCGCTGCGAGCAATCGTGAAGTCTCCGTTACGGGAGCGTCGGCAGGGTTAATGTTATCAAATAAGTCCTGATGATTTTTCAGGATTTCATGATTGGACTGTTCGTCTTTCAGTACTTCCCTCACTAGTTTTTTCAGTTCGGTCACGTCACGGCGCATCTCGAAAAGTACCTTGTACAAGATTTCCCGTTCCGAAAAAGAAGTGGCATCTTCTCCCAGACTCAATGGCACCAGTGCCTGGCTCACCGTTCGCCGCGACGACGGGTTGACAGGATTGAGATACCGCCAGAGCGTATCGGCATCGATGGGTTCCTCCTTGTCCGTTTCCAGAATGGTGATTTGCTCGGCAATGTTTTTCAACTGCCGGATGTTGCCGGGAAAGTCAAAGGATAGCAGGGTTTGGCGCGCGTCAGGGGATAACCGGACTGGTCGGGTGCGGTAGCGTTCGGCGAAGTCGTTGGTGAATTTGCGGAAAAGCATCAGCACATCTTCGTCGCGCTCACGCAGCGGCGGCACGTAGATCGGGACAGTGTTAAGGCGGTAGTATAGGTCTTCCCGGAATTTTCCCTTATTGACCGCATCCAGAAGATTGACATTGGTGGCCGCCACCACCCGTACATCGGTTTTTTGGGTTTTTGACGCCCCTACCCGGATGTATTCGCCATTTTCAAGTACCCGTAGCAATCGGGCCTGCGTTCCCAGGGGCATTTCACCAATTTCGTCCAGGAAGATTGTGCCGCCGTTGGTAGTCTCGAAGTACCCTTTACGAGCATCCAAAGCTCCTGTAAAGGCCCCTTTCTCATGTCCGAACAGCTCGGAGTCGATCGTTCCCTCGGGGATGGCTCCACAGTTGATAGCAATAAAGTTTCCGTGTTTACGTACGCTCAGGCTGTGGATTATTTTGGAAAAAGATTCCTTACCGCTGCCGCTTTCTCCCGTTATGAGCACCGTAAGGTCAGTAGCCGCCACCTGCATGGCTACATTAATGGCGTAGTTAAGCGCAGGCGCGGCTCCGATAATGCCGAAGCGATTTTTGACGGATTGTATTTCTGATAAATCCAAGTTGTAGATGGAAAGTTGACCGGTACGCCGGTGCAGGTGAACAGTTGGCGGTGCAAATGCGGACAAGCAGCGTCACGCTGCCACTTCTTCTACTGAATGGCCGATTAAGGTAGCTGCAGTACATTCAGTGACCAGGACGTGGACGTAATCGCCTTTATTGAAGTCTTTACGAGGGAAAACGACGACTTTGTTTTGGTCATTCCGACCCTGCAAGTCTCCGTCGGAACGCTTGGAAGTACCTTCTACCAGTACCTTGTGAACCCGTCCCACAAGCCGTTGATTACGTTCAAGGGAATGCTTTTGTTGCAGGGCGATAACCTCGTTGAGGCGGCGAAGCTTTACGTCGTAGGGTATGTCATCTTGCAGCTTTTTGGCTGCCGGAGTACCAGGACGCTCGGAATAGGCAAACATATAGCCATAGTCGTAGCGGACATACTCCATCAGGGTAAGCGTGTCCTGGTGTTCGGCTTCGGTTTCGGTGCAGAAGCCCGTGATCATATCATGCGAAATCCCGCAGTCTTCGCCCAGAATGGCGCGGATACGATCAATTTTCTGCATGTACCATTCGCGGTCGTACGTGCGGTTCATTAATTCCAGAATCCGGCTGTTGCCACTTTGGGCAGGGAGGTGAATGTAGTTGCAAACGTTTTCGTGATCCCGCATGGCGTAGAGTACCCGATCCGTGATATCCTTGGGATGAGAAGTGCTGAACCGAACGCGCAGATCGGGGTGCACCCGCGCGACCATCCCGAGTAGTTCGGCAAAATCGTAGGACTGTTCACCGTTCTGGGCGTTGCCGTAATGGTAGGAATCAACGTTTTGACCCAGCAACGTTACCTCCCGGTAGCCTTGGGCGAACAGCTCCTCTGCTTCACGGACGATGCTGTGCGGATCGCGGCTGCGCTCGCGGCCCCGTGTGAAGGGTACCACGCAGAAGCTGCACATATTGTTGCAACCTCGCATGATTGATATAAAGGCCGTTACGCCATTGGAATTCAGGCGAATGGGCGAAATGTCGGCGTATGTCTCTTCGCGGGACAGCAACACGTTTACCGCCTTTTGTCCCGTTTCGGCTTCTTCGATCAGGCGAGGCAGGTCCCGATAGGCATCAGGGCCGGTGACGATGTCCACCATTTTTTCCTCTTCCAGCAACTTGGCTTTCAGCCGTTCGGCCATGCAACCCAGCACACCGATGAGCAGGCCGGGTTTCTTTTTCTTCAGGTGATTGAGTTGCTGAAGGCGGTTGCGAACTTTCTGCTCGGCGTTGTCACGAATGGCGCAGGTATTAAGAAAAATCAGGTCCGCATCCTGCTCGCTTGCAGTCGTGGCGAAACCCGCGCCCCGCATCACGGAGGCGACGATCTCGCTATCCGAAAAATTCATCTGGCAGCCGTAGCTCTCGATGAACAGCTTTTTTTTATCCAGGGATACCTCCTCTTCGCTCACTTTGACTGTCTCACAAGCTTCTTTGTCTTCGGAGGTCAATATTTTTAAGGCAATACTCATCTGGGGTCGATGTGTTGATAGGTAATTTCAAACAGCAAAATTAATAAAATAACTGACAAAGTGGCAGTTTGATACTCAATTTACGGGCTGTTTAACGAATATTAATGCTTACCCGGGCGGAGGGATTCCTGCTCATTACAGCTGATCAGAAAGGATATCCGACACCCAGATTGAAATTGAGATAATTAGGTTGGCGGGTGTTGAAAGGCTTGCGCCAGGAGAATTCGTCCAGGACAAACTCCTGGCGATTCGGGTCGTAGAGTTTTAAACCAAAATCGAACCGAAGTACAAAATATTGCAGATCGTAGCGGAGTCCGAAGCCGGTACCCAGGGCAATCTGCTTGCCAAATTTGTCCCAGCGAAAATCGCCCGCGGCATATTCGCCCGTTTTTGCGCTTGTCGTAGTGGGCAGCGTCCATACGTTGCCTGCATCAAGAAAGATGGCGTAGTTGATATCGCCGAAAAAGTGCACCAGGTGCCCCCGGTATTCCAGGTTCCCTTCCATGAGCAGTTCGCCGGGAGCCTCCACCGTGAAGTTGGCAGAGGTGATGCGTGGTGGCGAGGACCCCGGTCCCAGTCGGCGCGGCAGCCACGCCCGTACGCTGTTGGAACCACCCGCAAAGAAGTACTTTTCATAAGGCGGCACCGAGTTCACGCCGTAGCTATACACACTACCCGTGTTGAGACGGGCCACAAGAGAGGCGCGGCGACCCACGGGCAAGTACCGGCGGTAGTCAACATTCCAGCGGAGGTACTGGAAAAACTGGAGGTTGTTGCCAAAAACGTTTTCAATGAATTGCTGCTGTTTGGGTAGGATGCCGATACTGGTACCCCCCGATTCCAGGGCTACGCGAAGATAGCTGGCTTTTTTGGGTGGGCCTATGAACAGGTTGGTGTTGCGGACAAAGGTGAAATTCACGTCAGACACGAACGAGCGACGGAAGCTGTTGAAAAGATTATTGCCCTGCATCTGCAGCGTGTCCAGTAAACGCTCAAACTCCGGAGCAAGTCGGGTTGTGTTCAGCACATTCAGGTCCAGGAGCGAGAGGTTGATAAACGTTGTGGTGGAAGGCTGAAGTGTGTAGGTCATCGCCGCCTTGGCACTCGAACGGGCATACTCCGGCCGGTTGACGTAGTTGAATCCCAGCCCGACCTGAGTCCGCGGGTTGTAACGTCCGAACCGGTAGCGAAAATTGCCCGGAAACAGTAGTTGAGGAAAAAGCAACGAGGTGTTTACGCTCATTTCCTGGCTGCGGTAGAGGTTCCCGTCGTTGAACCCCGTCACTGCTTCAACACCACCGCGCAGGTTGACCTCGAAATTTTCCAGCCCGTGGAAGATATTTCTGATTTTGTAGGAAAGGTTGGCAAACGGCCCAGGTGCCTGCTGGAGCTGAATGACGTTCATTCCCACGTCGGCCGTAACCTGGTACTTATCAAGCGGAATGGCACGGAAATAGCTTTTTAGCCCCTGAGCGGTGGTATCGAAGCCGTAGTTTACAAAGCGGAACTGGTCGGTGAGCGAGAGTTGCCTCTGTGTTTCGCGTTCGTCCTCCTGGCTATACAATTTCCCCGGGCGTATCAGCATCTTACTGTTCAGGATGCGGGGTGAGAATTTTTTGTCGGTAAAAACGTAACGAATATCCTGAAACCTTGTCGTGTCTCTCTGAAACAAAGAATCGGGCGAATTGTCCGGTGGCAGAACCTCGAATTGCACGGATTCGACGGGATAGGCTTTAAAAGATTCCTGTCCATTGGGTGCTTCCAGCCTTACGAAAACGTCAACTTGCCGGAAAAGACTGTCGGTGGCCGGAGCCGAGATGGTGTCGTTGATCAGATACGTAATCGACTGCCTGGAAAAGCCATAATAGCCGTTGTTCCTGAGCAGGATTTCCAGCCGGATGCGTTCTTCTTCAAACGCATCTCCCTTGTAGCGGGCGCTGCTTTTGAGGGTAGACTGGTCTTTTGCAGACAACACCAGGCTATCCACCCGCAGGTCAGAAATGCTGTACTGTACATTTCGCAGGCGGGTTGGTCGATTTTCCTGTATTAAATAGGTAGTTCTTATGCGGCGGAAGGCAGTGTCAGTGGTAAAGCGGACTTCATTTTCAAAAAAGCCGTTGTTAAACAGGTAGCCGCGCAGCTTCTCAGCGTTTTTGGTAATCGCTAACGAGTCGAAATACACAGGTGGCTCGCCGAAAATACGCATGAAGTCGTTTCCCTCGGTCAATCGGCGTCTGGTACGGGCAATTTTGCGGGCATATTTGCGCTGTACAATTTTCAGCTGGCGGGGATTGCCTTCAAGACTATCGCTTTTTCTTTGGTATTCCAGCGTCAGAGAATCTAACTTGCGGTGATGGTAGGCACTGTCGTAGGTCACACTGGCGGCCTGGTAGAATGCTAGGTAGGGATAAAGCGGCAAACCCAGGAAACGGCGGTTCGGTTTCTGCGGAATTAGGGCCTCAAACTCGCTATCCTTAATAATTTTGTTGCCTTTAAAAGTAGTTGTCCCCAGCAAATATTTTTTCTCATTGCCAGGCGATAGCCGGACGCAGCCCGACAGCCAAACTGCTGCGACGAAGCAAAAAAATCCGATACCTGAAAAAACACGCCCTCTGTTCAATGCTCTCAAAAAATCAAATCAAGTATATCAATTCGCTGAAAATCAAAAAGTACCGTCAGCAGTCCGGAGCTTTCGTCGTGGAAGGGTCCAAGAGCGTCCTAGAACTGCTTGCCTCCGATTATCAGACCGAATTCGTGGTTGCCACTCAGGAATTTTTGCAAAAATACGGAAGTAATTCGTCCCACACTGCCGCTAACTGGATCGTGGCCACAACCGCCGAGATGGATCGGCTGGGTACTTTCCAAAGCAATGACGCCTGCCTGGCCGTAGCCAAAACGAAGGAAAACGTTTTTTTGCGTGTACAGCTGGGTGAATATGGCCTTATGCTTGATGATGTGCGCGACCCGGGCAATCTCGGCACCATCCTCCGCATTGCCGACTGGTACGGAATCACGAAAATCATTTGCTCGCCCAGTACCACCGATTTTTATAATCCCAAGGTTATCGCTGCCAGCAAAGGTTCGTTTACCCGAGTGCAGGCTCACTATACTGACTTACCGAAGTTTGTTGAAGATCTGCCCGACCAGCAAAAGCTCATCGGCGCATTTTTGGATGGAGAGTCTTTGTACGATTTTTCGTTCCCCAGGCAGGGTGGGTACATCGTGATGGGTAACGAGTCAAGAGGCATTGGGCCGGAGGTCGCTCAGCATATTACGCACCGCGTCACGATTCCCCGCTTCGGCGGGGCAGAATCACTGAACGTAGGGATTGCCACGGCAGTGTTGTGTGATGGATGGCGGCGGGGGATGAAGTAGTCGATCGCACAATTTGTAATTTAAAAGCCAGCGTTTGAATTATTTTCTTCAATTAATAATTCAATTTCCCCGAGCACCAAACACTCTGACGTTAAACGGCGAATCCCTTACCCGGAATGCCGGGGCCAATGCCACAAAAAGGGTTTAGCAGAAGGCTTGGGACCAACCAGTGCAGAATACCGGCAACGTCTTGAAAGAAGGGGAGTTGTGTTCGAAAGCGCCGAAAGTCCCGGACTTTTTTTATCAGTACCGGTATTTTCGGCCTTCAAAGTCAAAAAGTACCTCCCGTTTTCCGGTGGCGCCTTTAATCAATATGACTTTATCGGTTTGCGTCGTGTCCATGCGCTGGTAATATTCAGCGTCCTTGGGCAGGTAGAGGTTGGTCAGTTGAGCGTCCTGAATAGCGTAGGGCGAGTGGGTCCGCTCGATTTCATCGCGCGGATGAAGCTTGACCGAGGGGTAGAGAATGGTATCTCCGGGAGCGTACTGTTCAACAATTTTTCCGGCGGTGGTCATGTAAGGGTTGGGACCGCGTGGGTTCACAAAGTAAGTGTACTTTGGGTCGCGGTCCTGATAAATACGCACCAGCAGATTCCCGATAAAGTACAGCTGTATGCCTAGCACTACCCCGAGGATTGCCTTAGGCGCAGCAGGCAGCTTCCAGAACTGCTTCAGCATCATCGCGACAAACAGAATGGAGTACGGGAACGAGAAGCCGGAGTAGCGTTGGGTTAGTCCATAGGTGTGGTTGTTCTTGAAGGACATAATCACCAGAAACAGCGTCGGAACGATGGCCAGCATGGCCATGAACCACAGCAGCGAACGGGGAGTTTCGGCAGTATGGTTTTTTAGGAAACCAGCCAGAAGATAAAGGAAAGATGGAGCGGCTGCCAAAACCACGTACTGCAACTTGGGGACAGTGTAAAACGGCATACCCGTTACCAGCAGCAGCGCGAAAGCTGCCAAATAAACGGCGGGGTACTTTTGGGAAGTCAGGTACCTATGCAGGCACCAGGCAGCTACCCCTCCCAATACGAGCGACAGGAGAATATTCCTCAGACCCAGGAATTCAATTTGGCCCAGGCCATTGGTAAACATCAGTAAATCGGCCCAGAGCGGTGCTGATTTTATGGCCACATTCGCGAACGTGGCGGGCAGAATGATAGCGAACGGATTATCATAAGGGTGGGTCTGGGCCAGTTCTCCGTAAAGCTTGGCCTGATAAGCCAGGGTTTGAAAGGTGTACTTCCCGCCACCAAACACAAACCAAAGCGCCACAAGGCCGATACCCACCAGTGCCGTGGCTACAAAAGGAATCCAGCGCTTGAAGGGCCTCAAAAAAAACAGGGCATACAACCCGTGACAGAGAAAAACGGTAAGGGTAAGGTAATGTGAGAGTAAACTCAACACGAATACCAATCCATAGGCCAGGTAAAGCCACGCTGAGGTTTTTTCTGAGGTGGAACTACTTCTTGGCCTCACGACCAATAAAAAGAGGTGTGTAGCCAGCAAAGTCAGAAAAAAGCTCATGGAGTAGTTGCGGGCCTGGTGGCTGTACGCGACAAAAAACGGCTCGAACGCGGTGATGGACGCACTGATCAAAGCCAGCGATTCGGAGCGGAAATGCCTTTTTACGAACACGTAAACCAGGGCGACGATGGCGGTACTGAAGAGAACGGAAAGGAATCGGACCGAAAAATCGCTAAGTCCGAACAGCTTCGTCCAGAGCCAAAACACACCGTAATAGGCCGGACTATTGCCAATATCTCCCCGGATGTTGGCCTCGATGAAGTCATTGAACGTTTTTTCTTTCCAGAACTCTTTCGGAGTAAAATACCGCTTGCCCGGCGTGAAGAACACGTCCTTCTGATTCGCGCCTTCCATCACGATTCCCTGTGAAATGACGAGCGTGTATTTCTCATCCAGAAATACCCCGTAGCTGTCCGATTTGTATACGCGCAAGACAAAAGCCAGCGCAACGATAATGAGCAGGAGGTACTTTGGTGGGAATTTCATCCGTATAGACAGGAGGGAGGCAGCGAAGTCCGGGCCAATTCAGGCCTTCTTATTTTTTGGAATGTACGGGCAACTTGTTCAAAGAGCAGGCAATAATGAACTGCGCTGAAAACACGTGCTTGACGATGGGTACTTTTTCCAGAAAGGGCTGCAATTTGTAAATGATCTTGGCTGGGCCGGTCGGGAAAAAGAAAGGGACGAAACCCACATAAGACCACTGATCCACCTGTCCACCGGCGTGGCGAATCCATTTCTTAAGCTGCCACTCAAAAAACGACTGCTCCTCGTGTTCGATATGGTACTTTGAGGTTTTTTCGATCAGTTTCAGGATGGGATTATTGCCGTTGGGCTCCATAATGATGATGTTATCCGCCAGCTTGAAGGCATTTCGCAACGCCAGTTGCTGGTCAGCCAGGTGATGAAGTACACCACGAATGACACCAACGTCGTACTTTTTCTCCGGGACGGGCAGGTTTTCGTCCAGAAGATTAAGGGTGCTGAACGTGACATCAGGGTAGTTTTTGGAGGCGATTTCGATGGCCTTATCGGCCGGGTCGAAGCCCGTTACTTCCAGATGCGGAAAATTTTGCTTGATATTATTGGTGTACACTCCGTCCCCACAGCCAATGTCAATCAGCGTTTGGTACTCAGGCTTGATGAATTTGAATATTTCATCCGAAATTCGCTTGTTGGCGACATGGGAAGAAAACTGGGCATTAGTGGTGTACAGAAAACCTTCATTTTCCTGGACATTTTGGTTGAAGGCTTTAACGTTCTCTTTAAGTGACGTGCTCATTTAATTAGTCTGATGATATTTTGAGAGGACAAACATATAAGGTTTATGGCTAAAGACAACGAATTATGACCAATTTGTCATAGTGCAGAGTGGTAAAATCTAACTCTGGGACCTCAAAATGCTATTGCTGAAACAGGTACATCCATCTTTTGAGCGCTAGACTCCGATGTAGGCCGTTGCTGCCGCGTCGTTTACCATTTTTTCGGCGTGCTCCTTTCCCAGATAATTATCAATAAAGTAATGCGCCACATAGAGCAGGGGAGTAGTCAGAATGGCCACCGCACCTTTGTATAAGTAGTTGACCGAACCGACGGCCAGTACCTGCGCAATGCTCCAATTGCCAAAAATGTAAAAAGCCACCCCAATCACGACGAAGCTGTCGACCAGTTGGGAAAAGAGTGTCGACCCCGTAGCTCTCAGCCAAATGTGCTTGGGTCCCGTGCGGCGGCGCAACCAGGAAAACACCGAAATATCGAGCAACTGGCCTAGCAGGAATGCCACGATCGACCCGATCATGATGCCCAGGCCCTGCCGGAAAATCAGTGAAAAAGCTTCGTTGATATTGAAAGAATTACCGGCGGTATCGGTACTATTGAGGTCGAGCCAGAACTGGGCGGGCGGCAGCATGGTGGTGATGTAGATGGTGCCGAACATGTACACGATAAAGCCCGCTGTAAGGAAAGAAATCCGTCGTACGCCACGCCGGCCAAAGTACTCATTGATCAGGTCGGAGGTAATAAAAACGATGGGCCAGTTGAGTACCCCCGCCGACATGTTGAAGTCCAGCAACTGCCCGCCAAGAGCTATTTGCGCAGGAGCTATGCCCAACAGACTTTCCACGGAGAAAATCTTGGCCCCAATGATCTCGGCAATCAGGGCATTGGTCAGAAAAAGTCCGCACAGAAAAAGAAACAGTCGTTGCCCTTTCTGATCGGCGGTGGCGGCGATTGAGGTCATACTAACTCAGGACTTCTCCTACCGTTAGAAGCGCGGGAACCCGGTGCGCTTCCAGAAAAAGGGCAATCCGATCCACCGCCTCGTTAAGCTCGTCCATCGTGGGCAGGAACACAATGCGGAAGTGGTCGTTGCGCACATAATTGAATCCCGTCCCCGACACGACCAGCACTTTCTGTTCACTCAAAAGGCGATACACAAAATCATTGTCATCCTGAAAATCGAACAATTCCAAATCGATTTTTGGGAACAGGTAAAGCGCACCGCTTGGCTTCACACAGCTGATGCCCGGAATTTGGGTGAGGCGGTCATGCACGGCATTCATCTGCTTGTGCAGCCGCCCCGTGGGAAGTACCAGATCGTGGATACTCTGGTAGCCGCCCAGGGCAGTCTGAATTGCATATTGGGTGGGGACATTGGCGCAAAGGCGCATGCTGGCCAGGAGCAGAATTCCTTCTACATAGGACTTGGCGCGCTTTTTCGCGCCGCTCAGAATCATCCAGCCGCCGCGGAAGCCCGCTGCCCGGTAATTCTTGGACAAGCCGCCAAATGTCACGCACAGCGTGTGCTCCACCATCGTGGCGATGGGATAATGTACCGCGTCATCATACAGGATCCGGTCGTAAATCTCATCCGAAAAAATGATAAGACCGTGTTCCTCGGCAATGCGGGCGATTCGCTCCACAATTTCCCGATCGTACACCGCCCCAGTCGGATTGTTGGGGTTGATCAGGACGACGCCCTTGGTGCGTGGAGTGATTTTACTTTCCAGATCATCCAGATCGGGATTCCACTCATTGCTTTCATCACAGATGTAGTGTACAGGTTTGCCGCCACTTAGCGCAATGGATGTGGTCCATAGCGGGTAGTCCGGAGAAGGGACGAGGATTTCGTCTCCTGTATTGAGCAGCGCCTGCATCGAGAGCAGAATCAGCTCACTGACGCCATTTCCGATAAAGATGTCATTGATTTCGACACCGGGAATGCCCTGTGTTTGAGTATAATGCATCACCGCCTTCCGGGCTGCAAACAATCCGCGCGAGTCAGCGTAGCCCTGAGCATTCCGGATATTCATGATGATATCGTGAACAATCTCATCCGGCGCATCAAACCCGAAAGGCGCGGGATTGCCTATGTTCAGGTTGATGATTTTGTACCCCTGGCTTTCGAGCTCCTGGGCTTTATTGTATACCGGGCCGCGAATATCATATTTCAGATTATCGAGACGGTGACTTTTTAGAAATTCCATGCAGGTGGGTGGCTACGGATACTTACTTAATGCGGATGTACAACAGTATATTGGCTTCATCGCCTTATTTATTGACTGAAAAGACAAATGTACAAAACTTCATGAAGTAGCTGAATGCTCTCAAATCTTTGCCGGAGAAGCAGTTTTGTTCGCTATCTGCTCAGGAATGAATACTTTTTGTCCACATTCTTTGCCCGAGCACTGTGTGGTCTATGTACTAAGCGCATCTGATAAGTCGGGTTGTTTATCAGATTCTTTATTTTAGAACCGGAAGACCGATCCGGATGGTCCAGATCATCCTCTAAACTATGAATAAATTATTCTTGTACGGAGCAACCTTACTGCTGTGTTGTACTCAAAGAAGCGGTACTCCGGATGTACCGGTGCCCCAAACCAAAGTCGTGGTTGATCTCAGCCGCGAGTTCCAGACAATCCATAGCTTCGGAGCCTCCGATTGCTGGTCTGCCAAATTTGTGGGGGAATGGGAAGACGAAACAAAAAAGAATCATATCGCCGATTTACTTTTCAGTCAGGACACACTTACGAATGGCCAGCCCAAAGGGATCGGGCTTTCCTTGTGGCGTATGAATATTGGCGCGGGTAGTTATGAGCAGGGTGAAGCCAGCGACATCAAGGATCCGTGGCGCCGCGAAGAGTGTTTTCAAGATGCGAAGGGCCAATACGATTGGACCAAGCAAGCGGGTAGCCAGTGGTTTTTGCGGGCGGCAAAACAACGTGGCGTCAGGTACACGCTCGGTTTTTCCATATCGCCCCCAGTGCACATGACAGTCAACGGCAAAGCCTTCTCGCCGGGCGGTGGTTCGCTGAACCTGAAGCCCGGACTCATGCCCGCATTTGCCGATTTTCTAACGAAAGTCTCCGAGCATTTTGGTTTTGATTACCTCAGCCCGCTCAACGAACCTCAATGGGACTGGAAAGCGGGCAAAAACGGCAAAGCCAACCAGGAAGGTACGCCCGCCCAAAACAGCGAAATTCTGGATGTGGCCAGGGCATTATCCAAAACGCTGTCCACCCAAAATGTAAATACTACGGTAGTAAACGGGGAAACGGCGCAGCTCAATTTTCTTTACGAGCGGGCGGAGTCAGGCCGGGGTGACCAAATGAAGCAGCTATATACCGGAAGTAATTCACTGCACGATCTGCCAAAGGTGGAAAATATTCTGGCGTTCCACAGCTACTTTACAACCTGTGATGATGCCAATCTGGTCAACACGCGAAGGGCAGCGATTCAGGCGGCAAAATCGGTGGATAGCCCCGAGTTGTGGCAGAGTGAGTTCGGAATTCTGGGGAATATTTGTGATCAATACAATGGCTATCCGCGCAATACCGGTATCGACTACGGGCTTTACGTCGCCAAAGTCATACATAATGACCTGACCATTACCAACGTTTCTTCGTGGCAATGGTGGCTGGCGATCAATCCGTATGATTACAGCGACGGGTTGGTGTACATCAATGGTCCCGACGGACAATTCAAAAATCACGACAATGCCCGCATGTCAGGCAATGTCGTCGAATCCAAGCAGCTGTGGTCTTTCGGCAATTTTTCGCGCTTCGTCCGGCCTGGAATGAAACGGGTGAACGTACAGCTCAAAGACCATCCTGACCCCATTGCGCAAGCGGGTACTTACATGGTATCGGCTTATAAAGAGGAAGCCAGCCGCAAGATCGTTTTTATTGGGGTTAATATGACAGAGCAAGCGGTTGCTTTACCGCTTTCCGGCCTATCGCTCAAAAACCAAACCTTCACGACCTATACGACCAGCCGAGAAAAAAACCTGGCGAAGGATACCTTGTCCGGCAATACGCTGCAAATGGAACCCAAGTCAGTGACAACGTTCGTGGGACACTACAATTAGTCAGATGCGACAACACCTGTACGAAACTCATGACGAATGCTGCTCGAGAACCGTTTCCTTTTCATGGGATTTTACCATCGGCAGAGTATTTTATTATGCTGATGATCAGTGCTTAGGAACGGAAAGTGGCTCTAAACCGTTAAAAGATCAGTAAATAGCTTTTTTAAATTACTTTAAAAAAGCATGAAACTGCCTGAACCTTATGAAAATCCGACTAATCCTTTTCCTGACTTTTATAGGAGCTTTGGCACTCGCCGTTGGTTCCTGTTTTCAGAAAAATAGCCCGGCCAACCAGGAAAGCATCCCCGACGTCGTTAGCTACAATTTCCACATCCGGCCCATGTTGTCGGACAAATGCTTTGCCTGCCATGGCCCTGATGCTAAGAAGCGGGAAGCCGGGCTGCGGCTTGACCTGGCCGAGGCGGCGTTTTTGCCCCTTCGCGAAACCAAGGGGGCCTATGCCTTTGTGGAGGGCAAGCCCGAGCAATCGGAGGTCTACCGGCGCATTACTTCTGACGATCCTGCCTACCAAATGCCTACACCCGAATCACACCTGGGGCTGCTGAGCGAGCATGAGGTGAAGTTGATGAAAAAATGGATCGAGCAAGGGGCGAAGTACGAAAAGCACTGGGCTTTTGTGCCGCCTAAAAAGGCCCCACTTCCCGAAGTGGACAACGAGGAGTGGCCCCGAAATGAAATCGACCGCTTCGTGCTGGCCAAAATGGAGGAAAAGGGGCTGGCACCCAATGAAACCGCCGATGAGGAGTACCTGCTCAAACGCGTATCGCTGGATCTGACCGGACTTGTGCCATCGCTGCAACTGCAGGATAAATTCATGGCCGACAACAGCGAGAACGCCTACTCCAAAATTGTGGATGAAGTACTGAAGCAACCGGCTTATGGCGAGAAGATGGCCCTGCATTGGCTGGACGTATCGCGTTACGCTGACTCCTACGGCTATCAGGACGATAACATCCGCACCCAGTGGCCATGGCGCGATTGGCTGATTCATGCCTTCAATAAAAATCTTTCCTATGACAAGTTCGTGACCTGGACACTGGCCGGGGATATGCTGCCAAACACGGATAAGGAGAAAATTCTGGCGACTGGATTCTATCGGAACCACAAATACACCGAAGAAGGCGGCGTGATTCCTGAGGAGTACCGTATCGAGTACATCCTGGACAAGACCAAAACCTACACCAAGGGTATATTGGCTATGACCGCCGAGTGCGCCCAGTGCCATGATCACAAATATGACCCCATCTCGCAGAAGGACTACTACTCCATGTTTGCGTTCTTCAACAATACGCCTGAGGTTGGCTATGAGGGGGACGTGAGCCAGTCAAGGCCCGCAAAGAAGCCAATCGTTACTATTTCAAATTCGGATGCAAGTGATCTGCTCTCATTTTTGAACCGGCAGGACACCAGCGCTCTTACCGTGTCGGTTCTGGGTGAACGCGACACATTACGTCCCACCTACATTCTTAACCGCGGCGTATACGATGCGCCTACCACGCAGGTGTACGCCCAACCGCTGCCTGCCGTCATGAAGTTCGATACGACAAAGTACCCCCGTAATCGCCTCGGATTGGCTAAATGGACGGTTGATAAGAATAATCCTCTCACCGCACGTGTGTTTGTCAACCATACCTGGCAGCAGTTCTTCGGCCGGGGCCTGGTGCGGACCACTGGCGACTTTGGTATGCAGGGCGACCTGCCCACGCATCCCGAACTACTAGACTGGTTGGCGGTGGATTTTATGGAGCATGGCTGGGACATCAAGCGGCTCGTAAAGCAGATCGTCACCTCGGCAACCTACCGCCAGTCGGCTAAGGTCGATCCGAAGAAAATGGCCATTGATCCCGACAATATTTACCTGTCGCGCGGCGCGCGCTACCGCATTCCGGCGGAATTCGTTCGCGACGTGGTCTTGTCGAGCAGCGGGCTACTGGTGGAAAAAATCGGTGGTCCGAGTGTGAAACCCTACCAGCCAGCGGGCCTGTGGGAATCGGCCAGCTCGGGGCGCGGCGAATTGAAGGAGTACTTTCAGGACAAGGGGGACGCCCTGTACCGCCGTGGCATGTATACTTTCATCAAACTCACCGTGCCACCACCCTCAATGGGTATCTTTGACGCCAGCAACCGCGACCAGTGCGAAGTGGTGCGCTCCAAAACTAATACTCCGCTTCAAGCCTTGGTGATGATGAATGACCCAACGGTCCTGGAAGCCTCCCGCGTCCTTTCGCAAAAACTTATGCAGGAAAAAGGTGATCCGGAAACGAAAATTTCGGAAGCCTTCCGCCGCATCGTCTGCCGCAAGCCCACCGAAAAAGAGCTCGCAATTCTCAAAGACTACTATAATGAACAGGCCAGCCTTTTCAGACAAAAGAAATTGAATGCCGCCAAAACCCTCGACGTAGGGGAGTACCCCGCGGCCAAAATCGCCGACCGCGCTTCCTGGGCCGCCCTGATGCAGGTTGTAAGCACGATTTACAATATGGAAGAGGCGATTACCAAGACGTAGGAAAACAATTTGGAATCAAGGAATGTCGGAATTTGCAATTACGGCCTTCATCAATTGACCGGAAGCGAGATTCCGACATTTACTGATTCACTAATTCAAAATTGATCCCCAATGGAAAAAGACATATTCGAATTCGGCCTCAACCAGAATCGTCGGCACTTTCTGTCCAAACTAAGTTTAGGTTTGGGAAGCGTGGCGTTGGGTTCGCTGCTCATGCCCGATCTTTTTAAGGGCGACCCGGAGGCAGACGCTGATGCCGCTTTGGCTGGCCTGGCGCACTTTGCCCCCAAAGCCAAGCGAATCATTTATTTATTTCAAAACGGCGCGCCCTCCCAATTGGACTTGTTTGACTACAAGCCCATGCTGAACAAAATGCAAGGGGAAGAACTACCCCCTTCCATCCGGGGCGAGCAACGGCTTACCGGCATGACCTCCGGCCAGTCTTCTTTTCCGCTGGCGGGTAGCTATTTCAAATTTAAGCAGCATGGCCAGTCGGGAATGTGGGTGAGCGAATTGCTGCCGAACATCGCCAACGTCGCCGATGATATTTGTTTTATCAAAACGATCCACACCGAAGCCATCAACCATGACCCGGCCCTGACCTTTTTTCAGACCGGAGCTCAGGTAGGCAACCGCCCCAGCATGGGTGCCTGGCTAAGTTATGGGTTGGGCAGTGAGAATAAGAATTTACCCGCCTACTGCGTGTTGCTGTCACGTGGAAAGGGCAATGGGCAGGGGGTTTATTCCAAGCTCTGGACCAACGGTTTTCTGGATTCCGTGCATCAGGGCGTGCAGTTTAGCAGTGGCGAAAACCCGGTACTTTACCTCAATAATCCCGATGGCATGGATATGGCCGAGCGGCGGAAAATGCTTGACAAACTGGCCGAGTTGAACCAGGGTACTTATGACGAATTCGGCGACCCGGAGATCAATACCAAGATTCAGCAATACGAGATGGCTTACCGCATGCAGACCGCCATGCCGGAAATAACGGATGTCAGCCGTGAACCAGAAAGTACCATCAAACTTTACGGCCCCGAATGTCTGGTGCCGGGTACTTATGCCGCCAATGTGCTTCTGGCCAGAAAACTTTCCGAAAAAGGCGTTCGTTTCGTACAACTTTACCATCAGGGCTGGGATGCCCATGGCAACTTGCCCCGCGAGATTCTGGGCCAGGCCAGGGATGTGGATCAGTCGTCGGCTGCGCTTATTACTGATTTGAAACAGAGGGGATTGCTAGATGAAACCCTGGTCATCTGGGGCGGTGAATTTGGTCGCACCAACTATTGCCAGGGAAAGCTTGCTCCGGACAACTATGGCCGCGACCATCACCCGCGTGCCTTCACGGTCTGGATGGCGGGTGGTGGCGTCAAGCCGGGTGTTTATGGCGAAACGGACGAGTTTGGCTATAACATTGTCAAAGATCCGGTGCACGTCAACGATTTCCATGCGACGATCCTCCATCAAATGGGCATCGACCACGAGAAGCTTACCTACAAGCACCTCGGCCGCCGCTATCGTCTCACCGATGTGGCGGGAAAAGTTGTAAAGGGAATTATTGCTTAAAATAAGTGTGAAGGAGCGAATGTCGAACGGCGGATCGCCCCAAGGCGGTGGTCGACGGACATTGCTTTCGCTTCATATCCCCGATACTGCATTTGCTTATTCCGACATTCACTACCAATCCCATCATTCCAAATTGAGCCGCTTAATAACCCTCGTCTATAACGCCACTTTCTTTCTGGTTTGCCTGCTGGCTTTTCTGTTGGTTTTTGAGAATCTATTGGTCGTGCCGCAGTGGCTGCAAGTGGCGGGAAGAATGCATCCGTTGCTTCTGCACTTTCCCATCACAGTGTTGATGCTGTATGGAGTATGGGTGATCATTGCGCCCCGGCCCGAAGCGGGTTCCCCTGTAAAGTACTGGGCGGATAACGTGCTGCTTTTGGGGGCGTTTACGGCTACGCTTACGGCCATGATGGGCTTTATGCTTTCTAAGGAGCCGGGCTACGACGCCAGTGCCCTTTACTGGCATAAATGGACCGGAATTGCGACCGCCTTTGTAAGTTTTGGCTGGTATGCTTTCCGAAACCGACTGCCCAGGCACCTTCTGCCCGCTAAGGTACTGTCCGGCCTGACCATGGTTGTGCTGCTGGTCGCCGGACACCTGGGCGCCAACATTACTCATGGCGAAGAATTTCTGTTGGCCCCACTCATGTCAGACAATCAGGCCCCGCTGGTGGCAATGAACGACGCGCTGGTATACGCACACGTGGTGCAGCCCATTCTGGAAGAAAAGTGTGTCAGCTGCCACAACCCACAGAAAGCCAAAGGTGAACTCATCATGACCACCACCGAATTGTTTGCCAAAGGCGGGAAAAACGGGACACCCTGGGATACTACCAAGGCTGACCTGGGACTGCTATTGACTCGGGCACATCTTCCGCTGGACGATAAGAAACATATGCCTCCACGAGGTAAAGTACAGCTGACCGATGATGAAATTCAGGTACTGGAAAGCTGGATCAGGCGAGGGTCGAGTTTCACGGCCAGGGTAGTTGAGTTTCCCGCCGACGATCCCCTGTACCGTTTTGCTTCCAATCGGCTGACCGTGGCAGAAGATGAAAATAGCTATGAGTTTGCGGCGGCGGATGATAAGAAAATTCAAGAACTAAACACGGATTATCGGGTCATCACACCACTTTCGGAGGAGTCGCCCGCACTTTCGGTGAGTTTTTTTAGTGAATCCGCCTTTCAAAGTTCCGACCTCAGCGACCTGACTCCCATCAAAGATCAGATTGTAGAACTGGACGCCAGCAAGATGCCGGTTCGGGATGAAGATTTGAAGCTGATCGCGCAGTTTGGCAATTTGCGTAAACTGCTGCTCAACTTCACCGACATTACCGGAAGTACCCTGGGCGAATTAGCCAAACTCCCGCACCTTCGCGAACTTTCCTTAACAGGTACCCCGGTCAAAGCTACTCAACTCCTTGCACTGAAAAATGCCAATGCATTGCGCAACCTCTATGTTTGGAATACGGGCATAAAGCCGGAAGAGTTCAGTCAGTTGAAGAAAGAGTTGCGGGGCGTGTCGCTGGAATCGGGCTTTCGCAGTGATACCGTAGTTTTGAAGCTAAACCCACCCAATGTTATTAACAAAGAGCAAATCCTGAAAGGGGAAGCTGTCCTCAAACTCGAACATCAGATTAAGGGCGCGGTTATCCGGTATACCCTGGACGACACCGAACCCGACAGCGTCAATTCTCTCGTTTATAAAGACGGCATCAGGATAAATAACACGACCACTCTTAAAGCCCGTGCCTTCAAGCCGCCGGGCTGGTACGGCAGCGAAGTGATGAGCCGCAAATTCTATCGCACTACCTACCCGCCCGATAGTATGAGGTTGTTGACCAAGCCCAGCGATCGTTACAAAGGGATCGGCAACCGGGTGCTGATCGACGGCATCAAGAGCAACCGCGACCAGAACAGCAAAAAATGGATTGGGATTCAGGAAGAGCCGTTGATTGCATTGCTGTCTTACGATCGGCCCGTAACGGCCCGGAAAGTTTCGTTGAGTATTTTTCAAAATGTCGGTTCATCCATATTCCCTCCCGTAAAAATGGAAATCTGGGGCGGAATGGAAGTTGATAAATTAAAACTGCTGGGTACTCAGAAACCAGAAATGCCCGGTGAGAAAGACCCTGGCAATGAAGACAAGCTCTATGATTTCGAATTTGACCCAACTCAGGTCAAGTACCTTAAAGTGGTAGCAGTGCCACTAGCCAAAATTCCGGCCTGGCACGGCAACAAAGGAAACAAAGGGTGGGTGTTTATGGACGAAATCCTGGTGAACTGACCAGGGAATGGTTGAGGCCTCGCTTGGATCAGTCAAAATAAAAGGCTTCGTGAATCATTTCACGAAGCCTTTTATTTTGACTATCAGCTACCTTTTACTTGGCTTTATATTTTTCGACTTTCCGCTGGCCGATTTGCAACAGTTCGCTGACTTCATCGTAATTGTTAAAATCAACTGGTTCACTCAGGCGACCGTTCGCAGCAAAGTCGGCCGGAATCACCACAACTCGGAAAGTCTGGTTGGTCGTCCACTTGGATTCCAGCGTTGTACGGTCAAACTGAGTGTCGAGAAACATGCTGACGTCACGAAAAGTATGGTCAAAACTGTACTGCATGGCTCCGTTGGACATAAATACCGTTTGTGGTAGCGGGCGGTACACCGGCAAATCATTATCTACTATTTCCCACAAACGGTACACCAGCACGACATCGGTATCGAATACCTCAATTTTATCAACTGGAAAATCAAAATAAATACGGAAATCGTTAGCGGTAGTGAAGTTTCCCGTAACATCAAATACGGTACCGAGGGTTTGGGGGCCGGCTGGACCAGCGGGGCCTTGTGGTCCTTGGGGACCGGGAGGGCCATCGAAACCAGCCGGGCCGGCTGGTCCATCACAACTTAACAGGAATACAGTGGCCAACAACGAAAGGGACATGAGGATCTTTTTCATAGCTTAAATAGATTTTGAGGTGAATGAAAATATAACAAGGGACATGTAAATAAAAACTATACAACTTGAAAACTGCTCCTGCGACAATTTGTTGCTGGTACGACCCCTACGGAAGAAGTGGGTTTAAAGTCGAAAGCCATTAAATAAACCAGAATGAATGCTGCACGATTGACGGAACGGGGAGTATCAGCTACTCCTTAAAGAAAACCCGCTTCACGCGCTCGCTCACTCCGGTTAAGATCTCGTAAGGAATCGTGCCAACACGTTGCGCCAAATCAGTGATGGGAATTTCCTTACCGAAAACAATGACCTCATCGCTTTCTTCAGCGTTGGCTTCGGTCAGATCGATCATGGTCATATCCATACAAACGTTTCCGATAGTAGGGCAAAGCGTGCCATTGACGCTCACCTGGCCTACGCCATTGCCCAGACCCCGATCATACCCGTCGGCATAGCCCAAGGCAATCGTGCCGATGGTTGCGTCGCGGGAGAGCTGGCCGCGGCGCCCGTAGCCAACGGTTTGGCCGGCTTTCAGGTACTTGATTTGTGAGATGGTAGTTTTCAACGTACCTACCGTTTGCAGGAATCGCTGGTCCTGCCCGGTGGCTTCAAGGCCATACAGCCCGATGCCCAGCCGAACCATATCCAATTTGTACTCAGGAAAGCGGACGATACCGGCAGAATTGAGGATATGCTTGATGAATGAATAACCCAGCGCAGTCTCCAGATGGGTAGCTCCAACGATGAACCGTTCAAATTGCTGCTTCGAAAAAGCGTTCAGTTCTCCCTCGTCAGCACCAACAAGGTGGCTGAATACACTTTGAATCCTGAGAGTCGGGTTGCTGGACAATCTTTCCGCCAGCCAGTCGTAGTCATTTTCCTCGAATCCCAGCCGGTGCATTCCCGTGTCTAGTTTGATGTGTACACCGGGAAAAACGGTTTCTTCTTTTTGATTATTGGCAAAACTGAGCCACTCGTCCAGGATGCGACGACTGTAAAGTTCAGGTTCAAGACCGTATTCGAGCAGATTTTCGAAAGTGCTCCGATCGGGATTCATCACCATTATGGGAAGTGTGATGCCGCTCTGGCGCAAGGCCACGCCTTCATCAGCGTAGGCTACAGCCAGATAGTCCACACGGTGAAATTGTAATAAATTGGCCACTTCCGCGCTGCCGCTGCCATAAGCAAAGGCTTTGACCATTACCATGATTTTGGTGCCTGAGCCCACTTTATTGCGGTAGTAATTGAGGTTATGTGTCAGGGCGTCCAGATTAATTTCCAGTACGGTTCCGTGCACTTTCTGTTGGAGCCGGTTAACTATTTTTTCAAAATGAAAGGGCCGGGCCCCTTTGACCAAAACTACGCTGTCGGTTATCTTATCGAGGGGAAAGGTTTGTAAAAAAGCCTCGGTACTTTGGAAAAAGTATTTCTCCGACATCTTAAAATGTCCGGCTTGCCGAGTAATTTCTGGGCCGATTCCAACCAGAAGATCAATTTTCTTTTCAATAATCAATTGATTGATCGTGCCGTACAACTCTTCGGCAGGTCGGCCGCTTTGCAGCACATCGGAAAGAATTACCGCGCGTCGGCTTCGATTCTCCTGCTGGCCCAGAAAATTGAGCGCCATCACCAACCCCTGGAAATCATTATTGTAGGTATCGTCGATGACGTAAGAATGATGAATTCCCTCTTTTAGTTGGAGTCGCATCGAAACGGGCCGTAATGCTCGGATACGATCCTGAATCACGTCAGGTTTGAGACCAAAATCCAGCAGGAATACCAGGCAGTGCGTCAGGTTTTCAAGCGCTGCTTCATTCCGGAAATGGGTATCAAACTGATGCGTACCCAAGGTACCTGTCAAAGACACCCGGGTGAAGCTTTCCAGAGACTCGTATCGGACAAGTACTTCGGCGGAATCGGCAGTGCCCCAGGAAATGGTTTGCAGCGCTGGATTAACGCGCTGCAGAATAAGGCGAACCTCCTCATCCACCTCCTGATAATCATGGCGATAGATCAGCTTTCTGGCGTGGGTGAAAAGGCGGAGCTTTTCGGTAATTTTTTGCTTGCGACTGCGGAAACCTTCATCGTGGGCCGAGCCAATATTGGTGAAAATGCCTACCGTGGGCCGGATGATCGGTTCCAGTTGCTCCATTTCGTGAGGTCGGGACAGGCCCGCTTCAAACAGGCCAATGGAGTGCGTATCGTTCAGGTTCCAAACCGACAGAGGAACCCCAATTTGCGAATTATAGCTTTTGGGACTAGCCACCACGCGCTCAGAGGGCGCGAGCAGTTGCGCTAGCCATTCTTTGACGATCGTCTTGCCGTTGCTGCCTGTAATTCCCACAATCGGGATGGTGAACTGGGCCCGGTGCCTGGCGACGATATTTTGCAATGCTTTCAGACTGTCGGGCACTACCCAGACTGTGGCATCCTTCCATGCTTCCATCTCTGATTTTAAGACGGGTGTCAAGGAAGATTTTTCCACAACGAATTCCCGGACACCCCGCTCATGTACCTCTTTTAAAAAATGGTGACCGTCGTGGCGCTCGCCGGTCAAGGCAAAGAACATGCTGCGGGCTGCAAAGCTGAGTTGGCGACTGTCGGTAAGCAGGTAATGAGCCTGGGTGGTGATTTCAGAAGGTTGGGCGTCGATTAGACTCATGGAAAAGTATTAGAAAAACTAGGAAGGAAAGGAATTGTCAGAGCCACTTTTTCCAGCGAAAGTAACCAAGCATGCCCAAAGTAACCATGCCCATGACTCCCCAGGTAATAAAGTAGCCGTTCCGGGTGTGGAGCTCAGGGATATTGTCAAAATTCATTCCGTAAACCCCGACAATAAAGGTAATGGGCATAAAAATAGCCGAGAAAATAGTCAACGTTTTCATGACCTGGTTCATGCGGTTGCTGATGGTCGAAAGATGCACATCGACCAGGCTCGCCAGTAGTTCCCGGTAGGCGTCGAGGCTTTCGATGATCTGCATCACATGGTCATTCACATCGCGCATGTAGGGGTGGACGCGCTTGGACACCAGCGGGTCGTCGGGCCGAACGAGCTGCGCTACCATGTCGCGAAGCGGCCAGATGAGCCGCCGTGCGAACGTCAGCTCGCGTTTGATTGAATAGAGTTCAGAGAGCGATTGCGATTGGTAGCCGGAAATGACCTGATCTTCCAGTTGATCCAGCTGATCGCCGAAGTTCTCAAGTACAAGAAAATAATTGTCCACAATGACATCAACCAACGCGTAAAGCAGGTAGTCTGGTCCGCTGCGGCGGGTTTTGCCTACCGATGCCTTCAGTCGGTCGATCACGGGGGTCAGTACGTCGCCAGACTGCTCTTCCTGGAAAGAAATCAGGTAGTTTTTTCCCAAAACAAAGGAAATGTGTTCTGCCCACAGTTCAGTAGGGGAGTTTTCATCAAAGTGCAGCATTTTGAGCGTGACGAACAAGTGGCCATTTTCGTAGGTTTCGACCTTGGGCTTCTGGTCGGTGTTCATCACATCTTCCAGCATCAGGGGGTGTAGCTGGTACATCTTCCCGATTTGTCCGATCACGTCGGGTTCATGGATGCCGGTGACGTTGAGCCAGGTAACGAATGGCTGGTCGGTGGATTCTGCTCGGGGTAAACAAACGTCAAGGTTCGAATCGATGGCTTCGTGGTAGAATGAAGCATTATACTCGATCCGTTTGATCTGAGTCTTGATGTCGACCGATTTGCCGACGTAGGTAAGCGTGCCGGGGGAAGTAAGAAGATTTTTGCGTTGTTTCCGGTGCGTTCTGATTCGGGTAGCCATTTTACTTCAATTTGTCAGGTCAGGAAATTTCCCGACCTGACAAAGGTACCAAACCTACTCGCTATCCTCAATATGGTAAACCAACAGGGGAATGTGCGTGTG
Organism: Persicitalea jodogahamensis; assembly: GCF_014651615.1. GTDB lineage: Bacteria > Bacteroidota > Bacteroidia > Cytophagales > Spirosomataceae > Persicitalea > Persicitalea jodogahamensis. The sequence goes on from NZ_BMXF01000003.1 coordinate 441,268, forward strand.
CAGAATCATTTTCTTGGTAAGACTGGGATTGGTGATGAAGGCTTCTATAAACCCTCGCTTGCGGGTGGACATCACCAGCAGGTCAGCATCGATTTCGTCACAATAATCCTCAATGCCCTGCAATACCGCTCCGGATTCCCTCACCACAAAAGCCTGACGGGGAACGCCAAACTCACCCATGATCTGGTCCATATATTGATCGTCCGGTTGTACATCAGGCTGAGCGGGTGAGCTTATTTTCAGGAATGTCACCCTTCCGGCCATTCGTTCGAAAACGGGCAGGGCCTGCCGCAAAACGTCGTTTTCATCGTACTCCAATTGTGTTGCGTATACGATTTCCTTGAATTTGGCTGGTGATGCCTGAGGCGGCACGATCAATACAGGGCACTTGGCATCGAGTCCGATGTCCGTGGCCGAACTACCGATCAGACTGTCGAGGAACCCTCCTTCGCCGCTACGTCCCATAATTACCAGGTCGGGCTGATACTCAGCTATGGCTTCTGTAACGGCGGGTTCAATACCCCCGACTGACCATAACCCCTCGACGCGGAACCCCTCGCTCTCCAGAGCGGCTACCTGATCGTTGAGGCGTTTTTTGAAACTTTTTTCTAATTCGGGTGAAAGTGGCACCATGCCCACGGCTCCCGGAACAGTCATGTCGGGCATGTCAGGCGCATAAGGCTGGTAGGCGTGCAGCAGCAGCAATTCGGTGTCAGTACGGTCGGCAAGCAACTTCGCAGCCGCGATCGGACGGGCAGAATGTTCCGAAAGGTCAATGGGAATGAGGATTTTTTTCATGAGGTCAGAAGGTTGATTTTTTGCCCAATTTAGCAAATTTGTGCCGTAGGGGCTGTTACTAAATTGTTAATCAGAATAATCAAACAAAAAATCATTGAGCGCTGATCCGCCAGATTGTCCCACTGTCGTCATCGGCCACCAGCATTGAGCCATCGTCCAGCACGGTTACCCCGACGGGACGGCCATATACTTTGCTATCCTCAGAATTGGCAATGAAGCCTGTCAGGAAATCCTCCATCTTGCCGCTTGGCTTACCGTCTTTGAAAGGAACAAAAACTACCTTATATCCCGAAAGCTGTGAGCGGTTCCAGGAACCGTGCTGCCCAATGAAAGCCCCGCCCTGGTACTTGGAAGGAAACTTGTCTTTGTCATAAAAAGCCAGCCCCAGCGAAGCCGTGTGCGACCCGAGCGGTACATCCGGTACGATGGCCTGCTTAACTAACTCGGGAGCTTCATCCTTCCTGCGTGGATCGACGTTTTGGCCGTAGTAGGAATAAGGCCATCCGTAGAACCCTCCTTTCTTGACACTCGTCAGGTAATCGGGTACCAGGTCATCACCAAGTTCGTCGCGTTCATTTACTGCCGTCCATAGCGTACTGGTGCCCGGAACCCAATCCATACCAACAGGATTGCGCAGGCCGCTTGCGTAAATTTCTTCTCCTGAGCCGTCGGGATTGATGACCAGGATGTTTGCGCGACGTTTCTCTTCGTCCATGCCGTGCTCGGCTACATTGCTGGCAGAGCCGACGGAAATGTAAATCTTGCTACCATCAGGGCTCGCCAACAAGTTGCGGGTCCAGTGGTTATTGTAGCCCCCCGCGGGCAGATCGAGAATTTTCTCGCCTTTGGCAGTCATTTTTGTTTGACTGGCCTGGTAGGGAAAGCGCATCAGCCCTCCGGTGTTAGCGACATAGAAGTAGTTGCCGAGGACCAGCATTCCAAATGGTTGGTCGAGGTCTTCCAGGAATGCGGTTTTAGCTGCGGGATTACCACCCCGGAAAAGCGTGATACGGTTGGCCGATTTTTTAGTATTGGATTCGGCCACAAAAACATCGCCATTAGGAGCCTGGTAAATCCAGCGAGGGTGTTCCAGGTCAGCAGCGAATTTCTCCACTTTGAAACCAGCGGGAGCCTGAGGCATTTGCCCATCCTCCCAGCCAATGGCTTTTCCTTCGTTTCGTACCGATTCGGTAGCATAGGGTGGGGGAAGCGTAAGGGAGGCAACCTGAGTCTGCACGGAGTCAGGGTCTTGATTGGCAGCCTCTTGCTTTTCCTGAGATTGGCAACTGCTGAGTAGGGAAGATACCGCCAAAATTCCGACAGCAAGGGTGTTGAGTTGGTAGTTCATAGTTCTTTTCGGGCCTTTAAATGGGTAAGTCGGTTGATTTTTCAATCCGATTGAGGCGAAAAGAATAATGCCAAACCCTCTTTCCCTAGTTTTGTACCAGGACATTCCCACCCTGCACGGCCAACTGCCCGTTCTGCCGTATCTCGACGGCCCGCACCTGCACGGATTGGCTCAGGGTGACGACGTGACCGACTACGACCTGGTCGCAACTCAACGGCACGTGGCCGCAACTCCAGGTAGAAGCATTGTTCCACTCGCCACTAGCCGTTGATTCGCAAACCATGCCGGTAGTTTGGCTCACATTGACTGCCGCCGAGGTAGTTTTGCAATCGGGTAGGAGGGTCGGATCAAAAGAGAGGATTGTACCCGATTCCCCTACGGCATAAGCTTCGTTACGGGAGGTAAAATTTATGTCTCTGAGTGTGTATCGTGTATCAGTTACTATCCTGATCCAAGTAGTACCTCCGTTTGAGGTCTTTAGCAAAGTGCCGTTACCTCCGACTACGTAGCCTTCCTGCGCCGAATGGAAATAAACCCCGCGCAAATCGGCCAAAGTACCAGAGGTTTGTTCCGTCCAGGTACTTCCTCCATCGTTTGTTTTCAGGATCAGGCCACCGTCACCAATGACCCAGCCTGTTTGGGCATTGACAAAGAAGACCCGATAGAGTGGCGTACTAGCTTTAGCCAACTGGACGCTCCACGAGTTGCCACCATCGGTAGTTTTGATGAGCTTGCCGTTGTAAGTGGTGATAAATCCGGTGTTGTTGTCGATGAATTGGAGATCGAGCATTCCCGAACTGTATGGTGCACCTTGATCTTTGAATGGAATTTCCACATTGCTGCGCGACTTTCCTTTGAAACTTATCAGACTAAGTCCGGCTTGTGGGACGGCTGCCAGTACAAAACCCGTACTATCATTCTGGAAGTGAGCTTTTTCAATAGAATAAAAATAATACCAGGGAGGGTTTTGCTGACCAGAATTGTCAAAAATGGGTGCCCAGGTGTTGCCGCCATCGTGGGTGGTGCTTAACGTTTGGTAGGCGACCCGCCAACCAAACTTATCGTCTTTGAATTTTATCTGATTGAATACGGTACCAGTCACATAATAATCGGTACTGTAGGTAATTACGGTTTCTGTCTTCTCCCAGTCTTGATTTGGAATTTTAGTGAGCAAAGCACTCCTTGGATTACTCACATACTGCTGGGGAAAGTTGATTGTACCTCCGCCTACGAATACTCGGTTCGAATTGCCGCCTACGGTTTTGAGCGGGAGGTAGGTTCGGTTCTGGGGATTTTTGGCTGAAATAGTTCCGGTACTTGAAATGTCGAACAACAATCCTCCTTTTCCAACTGCCAATGCTTGTGAGTTAGTGAAGTCTATGGCATAGAAGTCAGCTTGAAGGATGCTGTTGTAGATGTCTGTCCAGGTTTGTCCACCATTTTGGGTACGGTAAATGACGCTGCCGCCCCAGGTGTTTGAACCACCCCTTTTGCTGGAAAACTGTGCGACAACATACCCGTTCTGGGCGTCACGAAAATTAATATCGGTGGGAGACAAGTATGAACTCAGCGGAGTGGAGGCGTAAGGGAACGAAAGATTATGCTCTGTCCAGGTTGTGCCACCATCGGTCGTTCTCATAAGTGTATTGGTGCTATTGTTACAATATCCGTCAGGGTAGTACATGGCCCAAGCGGTACTCTTGTCGAAGGCATGAATCATGTTGAAACGCTTGGAGTAGCAATCGGATATTCTTTTCCTGAGCGTCCAGTTGATCCCACCATCGCTGGTCGAGTGAATATCCTTTGCTGATGCGATCCAGCCGAAGTCAGCATCCACGAAGGCTATATCTATAATCTTGTCGGCGTTAGGTAAGCCAACCTGAACCCAGTCAGTGCCTCCGTTAGTAGTTTTGTACAGAAAGCTGTCTGAAACGAAGCCGGGTTGGGAAGCAAGTACATAGCCAGTATTCTCATTCAGGAACTGTACTTTCCTGACCGCACCGATGCTCGGAAAACTTAACGGAAACCAAGACGTGCCGCCGTTTTCCGTTTTCAGTATCAACCCACTCGCCCCGCCAATGTAGCCAACTTGTGCATTCACAAAACTAACGGTGGTGAGTTTTTCCTGCCGCCCCGTCGCCAGCGTATCGAAAGTACCGCCCCCATCGGTAGTTTTCAGCACCAGTCCGTACTCGCCCACGATCCAACCCGTATTTCCAACAAACTGCACATCGTTCATCGTCGTCTTGAAACCTCCGATATCACTCTTCCACATATCCTGCCGCTTGGTAGTTTCAAGCTGATAGGTACCCGGCTGAGTGACGACGAGACTGTCGAGCGTGGCCTGGGGGAGGGGCTGTCCGTCGCGCTGCCATTGCAACTGCACCCCCGGCGAAATGGAAGCCGCTTTAAGCGTGAGCGGTTGGCCGTCGCAGAACAGGGTGTTGCTAGCCGGGAGAATCGTGGTAGCAGCAGGGGCGCAACTACCCGCATCATCGGAAGCGAACACGGTGCCAATCTCCGTTGCCCCCAATCCGCGGTTGAAAATCCTGACGTCGTCCAGCGCCCCATTCAGTGGGTACCAGTAGGTGATTCCCAGGACGGGAGACGATTTCGGTCCCATCACGCCCAGGTACAAGTCCTGTTGATTGGCTTGCGCGAAAGACAGGGTACCTTTCGAAGTATGCACCAGCTGGGCGTCGATAAAAAGTTTTACTTCGTTGGTGGTCAGCACGTAGGCGTAGTGATGCCAGGTAGGGCCGGGAAATTCCTTCGTTATGACCGTGTTGACCTGGCCGGCGTTGGCTTCAAACGAGACTTTTTGCTGCCCGTCGGCCGGGTAGGTCATCCCCAAAATGCCCGGTGGCGACACGCCGTAACCATCGCCCCCCTTGGCAAAAAATACGTGGCGCCCATTGGCATCGCAAGTACCTGTTCCGGGGTCCATACCGCTGCTCAAATCGACCTTGGCCCAGAACGCCACCGTCATGGCGTCGTTAACTTGTAGGCTGGGGGAGTTGGGAATGCGCAGAAACTGCGGATTGCCGCAGCCGCCGAAGTTGATGGCGCTGTTTGCCTGTCCGTTGCGGTCGGCGGTAAAGGCCGGGTTGCCCGTAGCGATGGCGTGGTTGGCGTTGGTAGTTTGATCGAAAAATACACCGTTGAAGGAATAGTGTGCTACCAGCCCTGGTTGAGCGTGTGCAGGAAACCCAAGGAGCAAAGAGCATAAAATAATTTGGACTATGCCCCAAAAGGTAAAGAAAGACAAACGAAAAAAATGGAGCGGAAAAAGTAAATTCATCGGATCAGGTGCAAAAAGGTGGATTGCTAAAATGGATGGCTGTAATCCAGAATTTATATTGCTGGATTGCCACCCTATATCCGCCTACACATGAAAAGGTAAGCAGCCCGATACTTCACAATCTTCTTTACTCTCCTCGAACAAACCCTACATTCCGCCTCAATCCTTCCAGCTTCGTCCGCTTCACGGGTGAGCGGCGGAAGACTTCTTTGAAAACTTCCTCCGTAATCTCTTTCCAATCTGAATTGGTAAAAGCCTTCAGTTCCGGCGAGAGATCGAATTCCGGCGTAGTATGAGGGCGGGAGAAGCGGTTCCACGGACAGACATCCTGACAGATATCGCAGCCGAATATCCAGTTCTCAAATTTACCCTTTACTTCGTCAGGGATGGCTTCTTTGAGTTCAATGGTGAAGTAGCTGATGCACTTGCTGCCGTCCACCACGTAGGGTTCGGTGATGGCGTCGGTGGGGCAGGCGTCCACACAGCGGGTGCAGGTGCCACAGTAGTCTGCTATCGGGCCATCGGGAGCCAGATCAAGGTCGAGGATGAGTTCGCCGATGAAGAAAAAACTACCCATATCGCGGTTGAGTAGGTTGGAGTGCTTGCCTACCCAGCCCAGGCCGCTGCGGGCCGCCCACACTTTGTCCATAACCGGGGCAGAGTCCACAAAAGCGCGGCCTGCCACTTCGCCGATTTCGGTTTGGATGAAGGCAAGAAGATCTTTGAGTTTGTCTTTCAGTACGAAATGGTAGTCGGTGCCGTAGGCGTACTTGGAAAGTTTGAAGTCGTCAGATCCTTCGGGCAGGCGTTCTCCGGGGTAGTAGTTAAGAAGTACCGACACGATGGATTTGGCTCCGTCCATTAGCTTGCGCGGGTCGAGGCGTTTATCAAAATGGTTGGCCATATAGCCCATTTTACCGTGGCAATTCCGGTTGAGCCAATCTTCCAGACGAGGCGCCTCCTCTTCCAGAAATTCTGCCCGAGACACGCCGCAAAAGTCAAATCCGAGTTCCTGGGCCTTTACTTTAATCAGGTTTGTGCGCTCTTGTTGAAGTAGGTCGTTGGTGGTCATTTTAGGTAGTGAAGGTTTCAGTATGATGAGCGTGAAAAAGATACTTTCTTAGGTTGATGCATGTAACCGGTACTTTTGTTCTTTTCTACTCAACTGCCCCGCCTTTCAATTGCGAATATCTGGTATGGTGGCTACTTTGCATGAAAACGCACACACATATAATTATGCAATCTTACGAGAGACTGCGGTTTTTCCTGGATGGGATGCTTTACATGATGGCCCTGTTTTCATTGCTGAGCTACTTTCAGCAAAGAAAAGCCATTTACTGGCAATATGCAGTGTACATCGTTTGCATCACGCTCACCTTTTACCTCGACGACGCCGACACCAGCTCTGAATACATTCCGGGCACCAATTATTGGATTACCAGTTTGGAATCGTTGGCTTTTGTAATGTACATCAGCTTTGCGGTGCAACTCATCCGCATACAGGAAAACGATCCTCTAAGTTACCGCATTCTTCGCGTAATGACTTTGCTCCTGGCGGGAGAAACCATTTTCGAAGGGTTGCTTTTCCTCTTTGGGACTAACGACGAAATCAAAAGTTTGAGTTACGCCGTGTTCCGCTTTTCTGTGGCGGGAGCAGCACTTGTGGTCGTGCCACGCATCATGCGGCTGCGGCAGCCCGTCGTCTCCTACTTCATCACGGGTTCATTGCTGTTTGTGGCAGGTTGCCTGGTGGCGTTAGTCGTCAACTACTTCCCGTCCGTTTTCAACCGTAATCCCGACAACCCGTTTACCTTTTCAGTTACCTTCATGCAATTGGGCGTAGTGGGAGAGGTACTTTGCTTTACATTGGGGATGTCGCTTCGGAATCGGCAGAACGAGCTGGAAAAAATTCGGGTGCAGGAGCAATTGATTGCCCAGCTTAGGGAAAACGATCTTAAAAATCAGAAACTTTTGAGAATTCGTGACGATATAGCCCGCGACCTGCACGATGAGCTGGGGGCCGACCTTGCCAGTATCAGTATGGTGAGTCACGCGACGGCCCATCAGATGACCACGGATCCGGCTCAGGCTTTGCAATCGCTTAAGCAAATTGGTGAAACGGCCCGGAAGGTCATTCAGGTCATGCGCGAGATTGTCTGGAGTCTGCACTCGGCCCACGATTCTGCTCAGCAGTTCACGGACAGACTTCGGGAGACGGGCCTCAGCCTATACGAGCACCACCCGGCAAAGCTCCATTTTGAATTCAATACCGACGGGCAACCCGTGCCCTCGCACATGCGGCGCGACTTGTATTTAGTATATAAGGAGCTTGTGCACAATGCTCTGCGACATTCCGGGGCCAACAATGTGTATGTTCAATTTCAGTTTTCGAATGCCACCGTCTTTTTATGCGTAAAGGATGATGGTAAAGGGTTTGACCCGGCGCTGCCACACACAGGCAACGGGTTGATCAACCTGAAAAAACGCGCCGAATCGCTTAACGGGCAGCTCTGCATTGGCAAGAATGGCAACACTGGCACCAGCACAACCCTAACCTGTCAGCTGCAAGCCTATTCATAGTCAGTAATACTACTCCGCGTCATGCTAGTGTAATGTTTCTGAATTCGAAGTGAATTCAAAATGTCAATCTGTCAGCCGCAGGTCCCTGGCAGGTTTATTTTACTTTACAGAACTGAATTCTAAAAAATACTGACAAATCATATATAATTTATTGGTTATTAGATTTTTGTGAATAAATCAAGGGGTAGTTTTCAACCATGACTTTGATTTACCCGCGAAACCACACAGTGAACTATGGCAGAGAACAACGAAAATCTGGAAGATATGTCGCAGGAGCCAATGGGCTTTTCTGACAAAGTGGAAAGAGAAATAAACAACGGAATCGAGGCCGACAAGCTGGCTTCTGAAGAAGAGATAGCCGAGAATCAGGCAATAGATGAAGAATCTTTTGAGATGACGGCTGAGGAAAAGTTGAAAATCGAATTGGCCGAGATGAAGGACAAGTACCTTCGCTTGTACGCGGATTTCGAAAACTTCCGCCGCCGTACCGCCAAAGAACGACTGGAACTGATCAGTACTGCCAATGCCGACACGATGAAGAATATTCTCCCTGTTGTGGACGACTTCGAGCGGGCGATCAAATCATTCGATGAAACTACCGAGGTAAAACCCTTGAAGGAAGGCGTGGATTTGATTTACCAAAAATTATATAAAACGCTGGAATCGAAAGGGCTGAAGCCAATGAAAACCGTTGGATTGCCATTCGACGCCGAATTGCACGAATCTATCGCTCAGTATCCTGCTCCCAATCCTGAGTTGAAGGGCATGGTCGTAGATGAAGTCGAGAAAGGGTACTTTCTGAACGACAAAGTCATTCGCTACGCGAAGGTCGTGGTGGGAGCGTAATGAATAGGCAAAGGATAGCGGACAATTTTCCCGCTCTTCATATCTTATATTTTCAAGGTGCAATCGATTTATACCAGAGCGCAACCTTCCGAACCTGAAAAATAGAAAAAGACAATCGTCAGTTAGCATGGAAATCAGCATTCTTAGTTTTCTGGCTACCATTGTCTATTTAGATAAACATGGCAACTAAGAGAGATTATTACGAAATACTGGGCGTAGACCGCAAGGCCGCCGTCGAGGACATTAAGAAAGCCTATCGTAAGATGGCGATCAAGTTCCACCCCGACAAAAACCCCGACGACCCTACCGCCGAGGATAAGTTTAAGGAGGCTGCCGAGGCTTACAGTGTACTTAGCGACGAGAACAAGCGTAGCCAGTACGACCGCTTTGGTCATCGTGGCGTGGGTAGTTCTGCCGGCGCTGGCGGGTTCAGTGGTGGTTTCACCATGGAGGACATCTTCTCCCAGTTCGGCGATATTTTCGGGGGCGGAGCCCGGGGCGGCGGCAGTCCATTCGGCGATATGTTTGGGGGCGGTGGTCGGCAAAGACGCGGGTCAGATTTGCGCATCAAGCTGAAGCTCGACCTTAACGAGGTTGCCAATGGAGCGGAAAAAAAGATTAAAGTCAAGCGCCACGTTGCCTGTGATACTTGTGGCGGGAACGGTGCCAAAAACGGTACGGCACTGGAAACCTGCTCAACCTGCCAGGGCAATGGTCAGGTGAGAAAGGTAGTAAATACCATGCTGGGCCAAATGGTGTCGAGCAGCACCTGCCCAACCTGCCAGGGGGAAGGTAAAACTGTTATCGAACGCTGCGAGGTTTGCGCCGGTGAAGGCCGCCTTATGCAGGACGATCTTATCACACTCAATATTCCGGGTGGGGTGGGCGACGGAATGCAACTGTCCATGTCTGGTAAGGGCAACGTGCCGCAGCGCGGCGGCGTGGCGGGTGATCTGCTGATTGTCATCGAGGAAGAAGAAAACGAACACCTCAAGCGCGACGGCAACAATGTGGTTTTCGATATGCACCTGAGTTTTATTGATGCTGCCCTGGGCACTTCCATGGAGATCCCGACTATTGATGGCAAGGCCCGCATCACCATTGAGCCGGGCACCCAGGCCGGGAAAATCCTGCGTCTGAAAGGGAAAGGGGTTAAGGATCTCAATGGGTATGGAAGAGGTGACCAGCTCGTTCACGTCAACGTCTGGACTCCCCAGCAACTGTCAAGTGATGAACGCAGTACCCTTGAAGCCCTGCGGGACTCGCCCAATTTCCAGCCCAAGCCCGGCAAGAATGAAAAAGGGTTTTTCGATAAAATGAAAGACTTTTTTCATTGAGAATGTAGTTGTTCAAGTTTTCTCGCGCCAATCCGCCAAGTACGGGGCTGTCCCGTGTGGATTTGTCGCTTCACGAAGTTATATATAGAAAGAATTGGGAGAATTCACGATAAATAAGGAGAAGGTACTGCTTGCGCTGGGTACTGTGGAAGAGCCTGACCTGAAAAAAGATCTGGTCACTCTGGGCATGGTGCGGGATGTTGAGGTAGGCGTAAACCAGGTGAGCTTCACCGTGGTGCTTACGACCCCGGCTTGCCCTTTGAAAGAGTTGATTCGCTCCCGGTGCATCGAGGCAATCCATAGCCATTTCTCTGCCGATATTGATGTTACTGTAAACCTGACTTCCGATGTCACCTCTACGCGAAGCGGCGCTGCTGTAATACCCGGGGTTAAAAATGTAATCGCCATTGCTTCGGGCAAGGGCGGAGTGGGTAAGTCGACCGTCACTGCCAACCTGGCGATGGCGTTGCACCGCTCTGGTGCGAAAGTTGGTATCATTGATGCCGATATATACGGACCTTCGATTCCGGTTATGTTTGGGGCAGAAGAGATGCAGCCGACCATCACGCCCAAAGACGGCAAGAACTACATCAACCCGATCCGGCAATACGGTATCAAGCTTATCTCCATTGGATTCCTTACTCCGCCCGACAGCGCTGTGGTATGGCGCGGCCCGATGGCGAGTCAGGCGTTGAAGCAATTTTTTGGCGATACCGACTGGGGCGAACTGGATTATTTGCTGATTGATCTGCCACCGGGCACCAGCGATATTCACCTCACCCTGGTGCAAACCGTCCCCGTTACGGGAGCGGTCATCGTCACTACACCGCAGAAGGTCGCCATTGCTGATGCCAATAAGGGATTGGCCATGTTCCGGCAGCCCCAGATTAACGTCCCGATTTTGGGGGTAATCGAAAATATGGCGTACTTCACCCCGGCTGAACTACCCGATAACAAATACTATATTTTCGGACAAGGAGGAGGCAGCAAGTTAGCCGAGCGGTATGATGTTCCATTTTTGGGGCAGATTCCGTTGGTGCAAAGTATCCGTGAAGCAGGCGACGAAGGGCGTCCGGCGGTAATGACCACGGAGACCCCTGCTTCGGAAGCTTTTCGGGAGACGGCTGAAGCCTTGGCACAGCAGGTCGCCATCAGGAATGCCAAAGTTGAGAAAACCAAAGTTGTCGAGATGCGGTTATAAGGGCAGAAGTTTGAATTTCGGATAAAATAGTGCATTTTAGCGCATATTTTGACATAATGGGTGTAGACGAAAAAATAAGAATTGAAGGTTTGATAGAGCAGGCGCTCGACTCGGTGCGCCCCTATCTCGAAGCCGACGGCGGTAATGTCGTACTTTCTGAGGTTACTGATGATCTGATTGTCCGTCTTGAGCTGATAGGCTCCTGCCAAACCTGTCCAATGAATGCTATGACCTTCCGCGCTGGTCTTGAAGAGTCTATTCGCAAAGCTGTTCCGCATGTTCTGCGTGTCGAAGCGATCAATGTACCAGCGCTTGCCTCCTAGATTCTAGACTTCCAGGCTCATATCGCTTGTTCCGGGCTCTCCGGGACAAATCTTCAAAAGCCGGTTTTCCTGCGATCTTTTCTATCCTTGCTATATAATTCAATTGACGGACCTTATCTTGCGGTTAGGTTAATGAATTATATACTTTTGAGACTGGAAGCACTTACTGTCTCGTCAGCTGCGACAATCCCGAATTGTCAACTCCTATGACGGGCCGTTCCCTGCAATAACTCTTCACAAAATGAGAATAGGTATTTTTTTTGGCGGACCTTCCCGCGAGCGTGAAATTTCTTTTGCCGGGGGCAAAACAGCTTATGAACATCTTGACAAAAAGCTCTTTGAGGCAGTACCCGTTTTCGTAGACAGCTTTGGCCGCTTTATCAAAGTGCAGCCCGAGGTTTTGTATAAAAAGGAAATCAGAGATTTTTTTCCATCTTACAAACAGGATGAAGGAGGCTACCGCCTGTACACTGAATCATTTCCCGAATTGGCTACTAAGGAAATTGAAAGCGAAGTCGGCCAGCTGATTCAACCCTCGGAATTTACTCACTACTTTGATTTTGCCTTTCTGGCAATGCACGGTCCCGACTGCGAGGATGGCGCGATTCAAGGGCTGCTCGAATGGTACCGCATCCCATACAGCGGGCCTGGGTTAATGGGGTCAGCGGTGGGTATTGACAAAATCCTGCAGAATGAAATGATTGCCCTGGCCAACGGGCAGCAGAAAAAGACGGATGTGCTTCGGCATGAAACCTGGCAGGGCCAGGATCGTGAGGAGATATTTGAAAAGGTGAAAAGTAGTCTTGGCTTGCCGATCGTGGTGAAAGCCCCGCATCAGGGCTCCTCTATTGGTGTGGCTATTGTCCAGAAAGACGACCTTCGGGAGTTTGTGAAGGCTATTAACCAGTGCTTCTTTCAGGTAGAAGTAAATGTGGACGATTGGCTGAAACGCTCAGACACCGAAAAGAAAGCCTGGGCGCAGAGCCTGGCTAATCTCGACGAGGGAATCGGATTTCCTGTAATATCCGGAGACCAGACTTTTTATCTGCCTGACTTGCTGATAGAGCATCTGGATCAGGAATTTGCAAAAGACAGCCAGAAAATAACCCTTTCCAGCAACAACGCCGAAGACCAGGTACTTCTGGAAACCTTTGTACGCGGTCAGGAATTCTCCTGCGGGTGTATTCAGTTATCGGATGGTACTCCTCTCGCCCTCCCTCCAACGGAAGTCATCAAGGTGGTGGAAGTGTTCGATTTTAATTCCAAATACAAGCCCGGTGCTACCCGCAAGCGGATTCCGGTGGATACGACGTTCGAAAACAATCAAAAAATTCGGGAGGTTATAGCATTGGTGTTCCACCGTTTGGGCATCAACGTTTGCGCCCGAATCGATGGGTTCCTGACGCCCGGGGGCGATATTTTGCTTCATGATCCCAATACAATTCCGGGCATGTCGCCGACCTCGCTCATCTTTAAGCAAATGGCAGAAATAGGCTTAAACGTGACGCAGTCGTTAACCTATTTTATCCGCCAATCGATCCGAGAGCGTATTCGCACAGGTAAAGAAGTATGGCAGTTGCGGGCTTTATTAGCCGAACTGGACGCTGAAATCACGGCCGGCGTGCAAGCAGAACTACCGCGGAAAGGCATCGTTTTTGGCAAAGACGACACCCAATATGCTGCAGCGCAGCGCGTGTATGGCCTGATTAATGCGGCTGGAAAGTACCGGGCGGTTCCGGTATTGAAAGTGAATGAAGCAGAATACTATCAATTGCCCGTTCAGTTGATGTTCAAGGAGTATGTAGAAGATATTTTGCAGGAATGCCGTAAAACTCGTGACCCACTGCTTGTGCAGACGTCGGAAGAGGGAAGGGCGTTGGCCGAGTTTTATGTGGGCGATGTGGATTTAGAGGTCCACCGATTCGAATCGCTCAATGGGATTGGTGAAGTAGAAGATTGGATAATTCTTGGCAAATAACCCATTTTAGTGATTAAACCGTAGTAAGACGTGCTACTATTTCCAGAATCACATTTATTTGCACAATCCGGGTGATTTAATTGGAGTCAGTCTTTGACTGAGCATTTAAAAATAGTTTGACCCTCCCCATATAAATTATCGATTTGACATGGCCAATAGCGCAGAAAGAGTAAGACTTACCCTTCAGAAGGAAAACAGGGGATGGAAAAAATGGGGACCTTACCTGACGGAACGGCAGTGGGGTACCGTGCGGGAGGATTATAGCCGGAATGGTGACGCCTGGAACTACATCACTCATGAGATGGCCCGTTCCAAAGCCTACCGCTGGGGAGAGGAAGGAATTGGGGGATTTTCGGACAGCAAACAGCATATATGCCTTTCTTTTGCCTTCTGGAATCATAAGGACAAACTGCTGAAAGAGAGAATATTCGGCCTTACCAATACCGAGGCCAATCACGGCGAGGACGTCAAGGATTTATACTATTATCTTGACAGCACGCCTACCCATTCGTACATGAAGATGCTGTATAAGTACCCGCAGAATCTTTTTCCTTACGAGAAAATACGACAGGAAAACGCCCGGCGTGGGAAATCCGAACTGGAATACGAGATTACAGATACGGGAGTTTTCGATAACGACGAGTACTTTGATATTTACATTGAATACGCCAAGGCTGACGAAGAGGACTTCATGATAAGGGTAACGGCGCACAATCGTGGCCCGAAAGACGCTCCGATTACCATTTTGCCGACTATCGCTTTTCGTAATACCTGGTCATGGGGCTATCCCGATTTTGATTACAAGCCGATGATGAATGGCGTCGGCAACCGCATCATCGAAGTGAATCACCGCAAACACGGGAAGTTCAACTACTATCTGGATAAAACCGACGAAATACTTTTTTGCGAGAACGAAACAAATTTCAAGAAACTCTACGGTACGCCCAATGCCTCGCCCTATCCTAAGGATGGCATCAACGATTATATCGTCAGTGGGCGTAAGGCCAAAACGGTTAACCCGAACCAGATAGGCACCAAAGCATCGGGCAAATTTTCGCGCATCGTTAAAGCCGGGGAGAGTGTCACGGTGCGGATGCGTTTCGTGAACCATAGCATTTCAGAGCCTTTCGGTGGTTTTGACGATATGTTCGACAAGCGTATCCGGGAAGCCGATGAGTTCTACGAAGAGATTCAGCGCGACGTTAAGGATAAGGAATTATTGTCAATTCAGCGGCAGGCCTACGCCGGGATGATGTGGAACAAGCAGTTCTACTATTACAATGTATATGAGTGGCTAAAAGGCGATCCGGCGCACCCTGGTCCTGCACCCGCCCGGAAGTGGGGACGTAATTCAGGCTGGAAACACCTTTATTCTGCCAACCTGATTTCGATGCCCGATAAGTGGGAATATCCCTGGTTTGCGGCCTGGGACTCAGCTTTTCACTGCATACCGCTGGCCCGGATCGATGCCGATTTCGCCAAACGGCAGTTGGAAATTTTGCTTCGTGAATACTACATGCACCCCAACGGGCAGATTCCTGCCTATGAGTGGAATTTCTCGGATGTGAATCCGCCAGTCCATGCATGGGCCACTTGGAAAGTGTATGAAATTGACCGCGAGCAAAATGACGGAGTGGGGGATATCGAGTTTTTGGAAAAAATATTTCACAAGCTGCTCCTCAATTTCACCTGGTGGGTAAACCAAAAGGACGACACGGGCAATAACATTTTCAGTGGTGGCTTTCTGGGACTGGACAACATTGGGGTATTCGACCGCTCTACGCCCATGCCTTTCGGAGGAAAGCTGGAACAGGCTGATGCCACGGGCTGGATGGCAATGTATACCCTGAATATGTTGCGGATTTCGGTTGAAATTTCACTGAAACAGCCCGTTTATCAGGACATGGCTTCGAAATTTTTCGAGCATTTCCTTTACATCGCCGGAGCCATGGAGGCAATGGGCGACAAGAATTCAACGATCAGCCTTTGGGACGAAGAGGATCAGTTTTACTACGACGTAATTCATATCCCCAATGGACAGAGTATTCTGCTGAAAGTGCGGTCCATTGTAGGGCTCATTCCACTGTTTGCCGTCGAAATTCTTGATCCGCAAATGCTGGAAAAAATGCCGGTATTCAAGCGGCGTGTTGAGTGGGTACTAGCCAACCGGCCCGACCTGGCACGTTTGATTTCGCGCTGGTTTGAGTCTGGAAAAGGTGAAAACCGCTTGCTGGCCATTTTGCGCGGCCACCGCATGAAGATGATTCTGAAACGCATGCTCGACGCGCAGGAGTTTCTTTCAGACTATGGAATTAGGGCCATGTCGAAGTTTCATGAGGAGAATCCCTACAAGTTCTACATAAATGGTGAAGTACTGCAGGTAGGTTACACGCCCGCTGAGGCGCTGACCAATATCATGGGCGGCAACTCCAACTGGCGCGGGCCGATCTGGTTCCCGCTGAATTTCCTGATTTTTGACTCGCTGATTAAATTCCATTCTTACTATGGTGATGACTACGAGGTTGAGTATCCCACCAACTCAGGTAACCTGGTGAAGATCGACGAAGTGGCTGTGGCCCTTGGTGAGCGACTGATTGGGATTTTCAAAAAAGACGAAAACGACCGGCGTGCCGTGTTTGGCGATAACGAGAAGATGCAGAAAGACCCACATTTCCGTGACAATATTCTGTTTTATGAGTATTTCCATGGCGACAATGGCCGGGGCTGTGGAGCCGAACACCAGACGGGCTGGACAGGCCTGATCGCGGAGATTATTCTGAAAACTTCCCAAATTAAAGCCCGTGCAGCTGCTACTTTCAAAGAAGACCCGGAACCTGAATTAGAAAATTTAGCGGTAGATAAAGGATGAGAAATACCTAGTCAATGCCTTTATTGAATTGGTGTCAGCTTCAGGTATTCCAGGGTTGGCACCTTTTTAATGTCAGGTTCAGAGCCATCTATTCATATTCAACTTTCAACTGAAAAATGTCTGTACAACTCGAAGAAAACGTAGAAAAAAAGGTAAATTCCTGGCTGGAAGGAAATTATGATGACGACACTAAAGCCTCCATCCAGAAGTTGATCGATGAAGGTAGTACTACCGAGTTAACGGATGCCTTTTATAAGGATTTGGAATTTGGTACGGGAGGCTTGCGGGGGCTCATTGGAATCGGTTCCAATCGCATGAACCGATATACCGTCGGTAAGGCTACGCAGGGGCTGGCCAATTACCTTACTAAGAACTTCCCGGACGAGGAAGTAAAAGTCGCAATTGCTTACGATTCGCGTATCAAATCAGATGAGTTTTCCCAAATCATCGCGGACATTTTTTCGGGTAATGGAATAACCGTGTACCTCTTTGATTCGCTGCGGCCAACGCCGGAGTTGTCTTTTGCCATACGCGAACTGGATTGCCAAAGTGGGGTAGTTGTGACTGCCTCACATAATCCGAAAGAATATAACGGCTATAAGGCCTATTGGGTGGATGGTTCGCAGGTGGTGGCTCCTCACGACCGCAACATTATCAATGAAGTGAACGCTATCGAATCAGTGGAGCAAATCAAGTTCGAGGGCAACTCTGATCTCATCCACAGCATCGGTGAGGATATTGACAAAAAATACATTGATCATATACTCTCGTTATCCATCTCGAAAGAGGCCATTGCAAATCAAAAGGACACTAAAATTGTATTTACGCCTATTCACGGTACGGGCGTGAAATTGGTGCCCCGTGTCCTGAAAGAGATGGGCTTCACGAATGTAACGGTGATCGACAAACAGGCCGAACCCAATGGCAATGGTCAGTTTCCGACGGTAGTTTACCCTAATCCCGAGGAAAGCGAGGCGATGAGTCTGGCGCTGGAGAAAGCCAAAGAAATAGACGCCGACCTGATCATGGGGACCGACCCGGATGCTGACCGGGTGGGCATTGGTGCCAAAAACCATCATGGTGAATTGCAGTTGTTAAACGGTAACCAAACCGCGAGCTTGCTGATATACTATCTGTTATCGGCCTGGAAGGAAGCAGGAAAGCTTACGGGGAATCAGTTTGTTTGTAAAACCATCGTGACGACGGACCTGATTGACAACATGGCCGACGGATTCGGGGTGAAGTGTTACAATACATTGACGGGCTTTAAGTACATCGCCCAGGTGATCCGCGAAAAGGAAGGCCAGGAGGAGTTTATCGGTGGCGGCGAGGAAAGCTACGGCTATCTGATCGGCGATGCCGTGCGCGATAAGGATGCGATTGCTTCCTGCGCAATCATGGCCGAAGTTACGGCTTATGCCAAGGACAAAGGACTCAGTTTGTTTGACATGCTCATGGAGATTTACAAGCAGTACGGGTTCTACTACGAGGGCCTTATCTCCATTACCAAAAAGGGAAAGAGCGGGGCCGACGAAATCCAGCAGATGATGGCGGACTTCCGGGCGAATCCGCCCAAAACCCTGGCGGGTGCCCCTGTCATCCGGATGGACGACTATAAATCTTTGAAAAACGTGGATACGCGTAGCGGAGCAATATTCAATATCCCGGCCGGACAAATGGGAATTGAGGAGTCCAATGTTCTGCAATTCTTCACAAACGACGGCACTAAGTTCACCTGCCGCCCGTCGGGTACTGAGCCAAAAATCAAATTTTACGTTGGTGTGCGGGCCAATCTCGAAGACAACGCAGATTTTGACGCGGTGTACGCGGGTCTAAAAGAGAAGGTACAGACGATAGGGAAAGAATTAGGATTAGTTTAGGTCGAATGGTTAAAGGTCAAAGGGTTTCATTCAAAGTACCGTTCCTCACAGTCCGCGAACCGTGGACCTTTTCACCTTTAACCTTTTATAAATCCTTGTTTACAAACACCAACCTTATTCTCAGCACATTTGGGTAACTGAATGCCGCGGTTTCAGTGGTCATCTCAAAGTAGTCTTTGCGTACATCCCGGGGCGCAATCGACCAGCCGCTTCTGTTATCCTGGGTGCTGTCAGCAGCAGTCACCAGAATGATATCATCCTTTTGATCGATTTCCCAATGCAGAACGTTGGGTTCTTCCTTCTCCTCGTACTGGCCGACAAAAGCACCATCTTCCCTGAATTGCACGCTTTGCATATAGCGGTTGAACACCGGGCCTCCAAAATTCTCTACTACCTTGCCATCTTTGTAGCTTAGGGCATCATTGACGTAAACCTCGGTGATTTTCCAGGATGGCGAGGCAAGCAGGTACTTTCGGGCGGTTTCAGGCGAGTCAGCTGCCGGATTGCAGGCTGCGACCAATACAACAAAAAGCAGGACTACCCATTTTTTACAGGTTTTCATTTGGCAGGAGAACGGTTAATGGTTATTTCAGTGATTTTGGTATCCAGTGGAATTTTCTCAGAATCTACCTCGTAGGAATAGGTGTTTATATCAAGTCGAAAGGACAATCGGCCTTTAATCGCGCTTGTCCGACCTTCTATCTCTGAACCGTGAATTTCCAGATTCCGGTACCGGTCGAAGAGGTCGCCGAGTGTCATACCGACTTTCATGCCTTCCGTTGTTTCGGGCATTGAAGAAGTGATGACAATATCGCCTACCCTGGTTTCGTCAACAGGATCAGGCAGCAAATAGCCCATTTTGTTTCCTTGCTCTCCCATCAGGAAGTACACCTTGAAGTCTCCCTCACCGTTGACCATTTCGCCTTTACTTAATCTGGATTCATGCGTGGCAATTTTATCTCCCGGCGAAATGCCTTGAAAAGAACTTGGGGAGATGATATCCAGCGAATTGGCATCAGCGATGGAGGCTTCGGTGGTACTTCGAGAGAAAATCGAATCATTAGTACCTTGATCTTTGTCGGCAGATCCACACCCTGCTGCTAGGCCAATCAGCAGAAAGGTAGTGACATTGATGCGGGCTGAGTTCATGAATATCTTGGTTGCGAACCCTAAGGTGTGATACCTCAAGGTTGGTTTCTATGCAAAGATTGAAACAAAACGCCCGGTTCCCAAACTTAGGCTGCCTTCGGTTTACTAAAAAAATAGATCCTGACATGCCTATTGGCAGTTAAGAAATGTACTTTTGCAAAAAAAACAAACAGGCCAATGGCCACGTAATTTTCTATAGGGAAAAATGAAAAAGTACTTCACTTTATGCTTTGTTTTAGTCGTTTTAAACCTGCCAGCAGCAGCATGGGGTGTCACGGGGCACCGCGTGGTGGGACTGGTGGCCCAAAATCACCTTGACAAAAGGGCTAAGCGTAAAATTGCCTCGATCCTGAATTGCAATTCGCTGGCAGAGGTCTCCAACTACATGGATGATGTAAAGTCGGATACGGCCTATAATCACACCCACGACTGGCATTGGGTGACGATCCTGCCAGGACAGACGTACGAACAAAGTGTGAAAAATCCGAAGGGGGACATTCTTATGAAAATTGAGGAAATCACCGCCGCTCTTAAAGCCCACACGCTGACGCCAGCGCAGGAGGCTGAAAACCTGAAATTTCTGGTTCACTTGGTGGGTGACTTACATCAACCGCTACATGTCGGAGACCGCGACGATCAGGGTGGCAACCGCGAGCGGGTGACTTGGTTTGGCCAGAACTCCAACCTTCACCGCGTGTGGGACAGCGACATGATCGAAGGCAAGCAACTCAGCTATTCTGACTTGGCAGGTTTTCTCGACGAGCCGTCAAAATCCCAGATCAAGCAATGGCAGGCGATGAGTACGCTCGAATGGGCTGCCGTATCGCAGGGGCTTTTGCCTCAGGTATATACCCTTCCCGAGGACAAGAAACTGAGCTACCGCTATTCCTACGATAACTTCGACACTGTGCAGCGGGTGCTGATGCAAGCCGGGATTCACCTGGCAGGATTGCTGAATGAGATTTATGGGTAGTTATTTCAAAAACCGAATCAGCAAAATCTCCATTAGCAAAAACACCAGCGCTGCGATCAGGAAATATTTCCAAAGGCTGGTGCCAAGATTCTGATCTTCAAACTCGCGGGCGAAAGCTGCATCGTCGATCTTGTCGAATACTTCCACATTTTTATTGCCTGAAAATGCCGCCCGCAGTTCATCAGGGGTGTAATATTCCAGCTTCGACTCGGAATTATCATGGTTCAGAGCCAGGAGTTGCTCTGTATTGTCTTCATTCATGAGCTCGTAGTAGCCCGCATCCACCGACTGGTCATCGCTTAGTTGATTGCTTTTAGGGAGTTCCAGCACTAGCTGATTGCCATTGAGCCGCTGCACGGGAATAAGCTCTGTCTTGCCCCGGCGGAGTTTATAGACGGCATTGGGTTTTGGGTCGCTTACTGTCATGGCCAGACTGTTTTCATCGAATGAGTAAGCCGTACGCTGGGCCCGGACACTCAGCGAAGCCAACTTGTACATGACAGGTACGAATAGCGCATGCTGCGCCACATTGCCATAAGCCGCCGATAAGGGAGCGGCAAAAAGATATAGCTTTCCCTGCCCCACTGAGGTTTGGCTCAGGTAGGTTTGCCCATTTCGGAGGGTAAGTAGGGTATTGCCGCTGTTGGTCCATTGCCAGGTCGGCGAAGCGGAGGGTAAGCTTAGGTTGGTTTCCTGACGAACAGATTCCTCGAACACATCGCTGAAGAAAGGGGTGCCTCTGTCCGGAAGGTTCATGGGTACAGGTTGCGGAGCACCCTGGCGGGGTTGCAAGCCGTTTATTCGCAGATTAGCCAGAAAGGAGCTGTAACTACCCGCATCTGGGCTCGTTGGTGGAATAATTGCCAGGCTGCCGCCTTTCTTGACAAAATCTTCCAGTGCCGTCCGTATTGAGCCCGATGGTTGCTCGACGCCTTCCAGCACAACGAGGTCAGCGGAGCGGAGCTGGCCGACGTCCACATTCTGGACACTGAAGCTCTGAGTGGAAAACAAACTGTCATTATCAAAAACGTTTTCAATGTACCTGCCTCCGGTTGGCTGCCCGTACACATGGACAATATTGATCACTGGCGAGGCATTCAGCACAAAATAATAATCATTGTCGAATGTGACAGGAAAGTCGTCGAAGGTAATGCGTCCTTTTTTGTAGCCCCGGCCCTTTATACTGAAATTGAAGGAGGCATTGGCCGAGCCATTGGCAGGAACATCCACCGAAGCGGTCGAAACCTGTGCATCATCAAGGTACAGCTTGACAACGGTATTCTCGGCCACCTCGGTCCCCGAATTGCTAACCTTGACATAGAGGATGTTGTTTTGCAGTTCGCGAATGAAAGGGGTGTTGAGCCATACCGAATCCACGTAAATATTCTTCTCGGGAGTGGCCTGAACCGGTACGATAAACAATCGGTTTGTCGAGTCTACCTCAATTTTGGAAAGGTCGCCGACCGTACTTTTCTGGAAATCTGAAAACCAGAACAATTGATTTTCACCAGCCGTGGCGTGGCGTGCCATCAGGTTCTGCTGGCGCCGGTAAACCTCCGTCAATGTTCGCGGTGTATGCGACAGGCCTACGGTCGTCAGGCGATCACGGATTTTGTCCGCTGTAGCCAGCGTTTGCTCGGGGGCCGAGAAATCATTGGTCATGAGCTGCAGCGTGGTGGCATTTCGGAAGACGGACAACAAATCGCCCAAACGC
Organism: Persicitalea jodogahamensis; assembly: GCF_014651615.1. Lineage (GTDB taxonomy): Bacteria > Bacteroidota > Bacteroidia > Cytophagales > Spirosomataceae > Persicitalea > Persicitalea jodogahamensis. The sequence goes on from NZ_BMXF01000003.1 coordinate 463,565, forward strand.
CCCGTGGCAATGTCTAGGTAGCGTTTGTTGTTTTCCTCATTCTGCATACTGTACGAGTTGTCGAGGTACAGGCTGGTAATGCCTTGACGGCTGATGCCTAATTCACTCTTACTAGGTAGAAACGGCTGGGCGAAGGCCAGCACCAGACAGGTCACTGCCAGTACCCTTGCAGCCAGAATAAGCCAATGCTTGACCTTTCGGAAAGAACTCGTCTGTGTCTCGACCGCTTTCAGAAAAGCCACGTTGGTGAAAAAAACGCGCTTGGTGCGACGAAAGTTGAAAAAGTGAATGGCAATGGGAACCGAAACCGCCAGTAAACCCCAGAGAAATGAAGGAAAAAGGAAACTCATTTACTAATTTTGAGTAGGTGAAAAATTGACGAGGCCGCCCGCCGCCACTCATTCACAATTGGTTTTAAATACAAATAACGCCAAAATACGTCATCCCGTTTTAAATCCTTCCGGTTTCGGCGAAGTTGGGGGCTTTTTCCTAACTTTGCAGTCACCGAAAAGCAGGATGCACGCATAAGCGAACAAATGCCTGCCCTCTGCACAGACCCCTCTTTTCGAGAATAGTAAACCGCGTACAAGAACCTAATAACTAACAATTTAATACCAACCAAATGGCAAAAATGCCTTCCAATAAGTACCAGTCCAATCCCCAGGTTTCGGCCAATCCGGCAGCTATTCGCACCAAGCGCTATGCCCTGGATACCAAAAAATATATCTGGCTGGCGATGAAGCAGTTCTTTAAGGCCCAAATGAAATGGCTGCTGCTCCCGCTTTTTCTGCTCATGGTCAACGCCATTATCAGCCTGACAGGGGTTTACCCTAATATCTGGATTTATATAGTCATACTTGTGGGCGTAATTCTGTATATATTATTCTGGGTGATTCAATTTACCGGAATTACCCAATTGGAGCAATACAAACCGATGTTCGACAAGTATATCTACGAAATAGATCAGCGGCAAATTCTGATGAAAATCAACGCCAAGGAAGGCGGCGTCATGAAATGGGACATGATTAAGGAGGCCTATAAGGATAAAGAGGCTTATGTCCTTGTCATGTCACGTGGTCAGTTTATATATCTACCGTACACCATATTTAATTCTGATCACGACATGAAGCTTTTCGACCGGATTTTGCGGCAGAAGGGACTGGTCGAGGATGGAAAATAGGGCAAATTTATTTCAAGTATTTCTCATGCTCTTGAATATCGGTCAACAAACACATTTTCGAGGCAACTGCGCTTCGAAGCTACGAAAGCCTTTTATTCTTTGATGGTACGAACACTGTGTTTTAACCACAGTTGACTTCCTTTTTCGTGCAGGCCCTCAGCCCCTTTGAGTACTTTTAAAAAGTGTTCGAAGGGGTATTTTATTGCCGGTTTTCAAGCCTCCGCTGGCAGTAGAGAAAGTTATTATAAACCGTATTTACCACGAGACTCTGGTGATTAGAATCATTTGAATCAAAAGGCTATTTTCCTTCATTAAAAATGCAGGCCCTTTCAGTTACCAGACCGAACTACTTATCCCTTTCAGCACTCGTTAGATTTAATATGAAAAGGATCATATTAGAAAATATTGTATTAATCGAATAACAACGGTTATATAAAGCGTAGATGCTCGTATATATTATTTTTTTTTAATAAACTATGATACAAGATACTAGTATTCATTTTTGCAGATATAATACCATATTATCCAGGTTCGGAACTAATCGAAACCATTAGAAAAAAATGGAAAAATACTACATGGTTTTGTCTGTTTTTGATCAAAATAATCTTAAAAAATTCAAGCGTTATGCTAACATACTTCTATATTTGTACGTTTATAAAGCAATCGTTCTAAATAATAACCTAAAAAACCTATGGAAAAAGTTCTTCTTTCAGGTTGGCCCAAGAGATGGCCCAACCATTTTTCACAAAAAGCGTCAATTTTGGCGTTTCTTTCAATATTTTTCTCCTATGTATCTGTTGCTCAGAATATTGCGGTTTCGGGTAAAGTGACCGATACAGGAGGGAGTGGACTGCCCGGCGTCACGATTCAGGTTAAGGGAACTACCGTAGGGACCACTTCTGATATCAATGGTGGTTTTAATGTCGCCAATGTGCCTTCGAATGGTACACTCGTTTTTAGTTTTGTGGGCATGAAAGCGCAGGAAGTAGCGGTGAACGGCCGAACATCTATAAGCGTATCCTTGCAGGAGGACGCCGCAGCGCTCGAAGAAGTGGTCGTAATCGGCTACGGTACCGTGAAGAAAAGTGATGCGACCGGAGCAGTGGCGGCTATCGCAGCCAAAGACTTTAACAAAGGTGTAATTACTTCAACTGAGCAATTGCTTCAAGGCCGCGTGGCCGGGGTAGCGGTCACCCAGAGCAGTGGCGAACCCGGTAGTGGAATCAACGTACGTATCCGTGGTACTTCTTCAGTGCGCGGTGGCAATGGTCCGCTCTTCGTGGTGGATGGTGTGCCCTTGGCCGGAAACGACGTTTCGGGCGGCGGAAGTGCCGGTGGTCTAGGTAGCAGTACGGCTCGTAACCCGCTTAACTTCCTTAACCCTGACGACATCGCCAGCATGGACATCCTCAAAGATGCTTCAGCAACTGCCATCTACGGTGCGCGTGGTGCCAACGGGGTCGTGCTCATTACCACTAAGAAAGGGAAGGGGAAAGGCTCGGTCGATTATTCCTATTCGCTGGGTCTAAGCACCATTACTAAAAAGTACGATTTGTTAAGCCCGGAAGCCTATGTAGCTGCGGGTGGCACTGATAATGGAGCCAGAACAGACTGGCAGGAGCAACTATTTCGCACGGGAAAGACCAACCAGCACAACCTTTCCTTCAGCGGCGGAGAAAATGGCAGTAACTATCGTTTCTCGATGGGCTATTTTGACCAGGAAGGAATTATCCTGAATTCTGGCATCAAGCGTTTGTCCGGTTCATTTAGTGGCGGCAAGAAGTTTATAAATGATAAACTGACGGTTGGGGCAAGTGTCAATTTTGCCAAAACTACTGATACAGGAGTGCCCGTTACCGACAATGCAGGATTCTCAGGTGACCTGCTGGGAGCCATTTTGAAGACGAATCCTACCAATGCGGTCTACAATGCTGACGGAACCCCATTCCAGACCACTTCGGTAGAACCCAACCCGATGGCGATCATTCAATACACCAAAGACTTCACCAATACATTACGGGTTCTGGGAAATATCAACGCTGAGTACGAGATTCTGGAAGGATTGAAGTTCAAAACGGTGATTGGCCTCGACCAGTCCTTTTCGGGACGCAAGTCGGCCTTTTCGCGGCTTTTGGTGGCGGAGGACATTGCCAACAACGGGCAGCTATACCTGAGTGATATCGAGGTGGAAAACCGTTTGATGGAAAACTATTTTACCTATAACAAGAAGTTTGGTAATATTAGCTTCGACGGGCTGCTTGGGTACTCTTACCAAAGTTTCGATTACTACTCCAAGAATTCTCAAGCTACCAACTTTCGGGTGAGTGACTTGGATTTGATGATTAACAACATCTCATCTGCCGATAATGCAGACGGCAAGGGAAGTATCATCCAGGGATCTAACTCCAATTTCAACGAGTTGCAATCATACTTCGGTCGGGTGAATTTGGGCATCAATGATCGTTATTTGTTGACAGCTACCCTGCGAGCCGATGGCTCGACCCGCTTCGGCTCGGGCAATAAGTACGGTTATTTTCCGTCTTTTGCAGCCAAATGGCGTCTGATCGAAGAGGATTTCGTTCCCAAGAACGTTTTCTCCGATTTGGGTCTGCGTGTGGGCTATGGCATTACGGGTAACCAGGAAATACCTCATAACCTTTACACTGAGCGGCAGCGTTACGGCGGCGCAAGCATTGGCGGCGGCGGTACAAACATTAACAATGGTGGCCTGAGTTCGGTAGCTTTCCCCAACCCTAACTTGAAATGGGAATCTACGGCTCAGCTCAATGTAGGTCTCGACTATGCATTCCTTAACAACCGTGTGTCGGGATCGTTGGAATATTACACCAAGAACACTAACGACCTGCTGATTCAAATCCAATCGGCCCAGCCAGCCATTTCTCCCTTCGTTTGGACAAACCTCGACGCAGACATTGTCAATTCAGGAGTAGAGATTAACGTCAACGGGATCGTAGTGGACAAAAATGACTTTGGGTTTGATGTAAACGCAAATGTTGCTTTCAACAAAAACACGGTCAAAAATTTGCTAGGTACTTATGACACCGGTGCAATCAGTGGTCAGGGGCTTACTGGTGCTTTCGCTCAGCGCATCGCCAGCGGTCAGCCATTATATGCCTTCTTCCTTCGCGAATTTGGTGGTTACGATGAGGCCGGTAACTCCATTTATCCGGGCGGCGACTTCCAGCGGTTCCTGGATGGCAAGAGTCCCATCCCCACAGTTACGGGCGGTCTTACCCTCAACTTTCGCTACAAGCGTTTCGATTTGAGCACGTTCTTTAATGGCGTCTTCGGCAACTACATCTACAACAACACCGCCAACGCCTACTTCACCAAGGGATCTTTCGCCAACGGCCGGAACGTAACCACAGACGTAGTCGGTAGTCAGGAAGGACCGTTGAATGCACCTGACGTATCTACCCGCTTCCTCGAGAAGGGTGATTTTGTTCGTCTGCAAAACCTTAACCTGAGTTATCGGTTAAATACGGGAGAAAGTGCTTTCCGCAACGTACGTCTGTTTGTCACGGGGCAGAACCTGCTGCTGTTCACCAAATACTCAGGACAAGACCCGGAAGTGAACACTAACAAAGCCATTGACGGTGTCCCTTCACTAGGTATTGACTATACCCCCTATCCACGCGCACGGACTGTAACTTTCGGCGCCAGCTTATCATTCTAAAATCATCTAAGAACCTATCTGATATGAAAAAGACATCTTTAAAATTCCTATTCAGCGGAATGGTCGGGGCGCTTGTCCTGACGTCCTGCACGGATCTGGAAGTCAATGAGAAAGACTCGATCGTAATTGAATCGACGGGTGACGGCTTTACCGCCGGCAACCCCACTGAATTGCTCAACGGGCTTTACAACGACCTTGGCTTTTACAACGATCAGGCCAACCTGTACTCTCTGGGTCAGCATCCTTCCGGCGAAATGATTCCGCCAACGCGTGGGGTGGACTGGGGTGATAACGGCGTATGGCGCACCCTCCACGCCCATACTTGGGATGCTACTCACCCCCAGATCCTGAACGCCTGGAACACGTTGAATAGCCGCAGCTACCGTTGCGAACAGTTGCTTGCTTCCAATCCCAGCGCGGTCCAAGCCGCCGAAACCAAGGCTTTGCGAGCACTCTTCATGCACCACGTAATGGACCTTTGGGGTCAGGTACCACGCCGTACTGTAGATCAGGGTGTGGAAGCTCTGCCCATGGTGATGACCCGTTCCGAAGCTTTTGACTTCATCGTCAAAGATCTAGAGGAAGCATTGCCCAACTTGCCAAAACTCGGCCCGGCTCCCATCAATGCCCGTGCTTCAAAGGCCATGGCAAACACGCTGTTGGCACGCCTATACCTGAACAAAGCTGTTTACAAATCCGCGAAACCCGAAGGCCCTTATACTTTTGACAAGGCCGATATGGATAAAGTGGTGGCGTATTGCAATGCCGTGGCGGCAGATGGCTTTGCACTGGATGCGGATTTTTTCAACCCCTTCACTGCCGGAGCCAGCACGGACAAAATCTTCACAGACCTACAGGGCACGCCCCGGAACCGGTGGATGATGACCATGCACTATGACCAGGGGGGCTTTCCTGCTGAGCGGGATGGTCCTTGGAACGGTTTTACTACCCTTGCGGAGTTTTACGAAAAATTTGAGGCTAATGACAACCGTCGTTTTAAAGAAGTCGGTTTCAACCCAGGATACGGTGGAGTTCACAAAGGATTTTTGATTGGTCCTCAGTTCAGAGAGGACAAAACCCCAATCATAGACTCGCGTTCCAAGGAGCCCCTGGTGTTCACCAAGGATGTGCCTCTTGCGGGTGCCGCCACCAATAAGGGTATCAGGGCGATAAAGTACCACCCGGCCGATTTCGGAAAGTACCTGATTCTGCGTTATTCTGACGTCTATCTGATGAAGGCTGAGGCCATGATGCGCGGTGGCGATGCCGCCGGAGCATTGAAGATGATCAATGATCTTCGTACAATGCGCAAGGCTACTCCTTTGGCCTCACTCACTGATGAAGCGATGTGGAAAGAGCGCGGCTACGAGTTGTACTGGGAGGGAATTGCCCGCACTGACGAAGTACGCTTTGGCAAATTTAACCGCCAATACCAGGACATAGTGAATCTGGAACCTTACACAGTATTGTTCCCAATTCCTTCGACGGCAATTGCTTCCAACACCAACCTGACGCAGAACGCCGGGTATTGATAATTATCAGTAAAATCTTGGCAATGCCCGAACGTTATGTTTCGGGCATTGCCTTTTTTAGCCCTATTGTATTGATGAAAAAAAATTTTTTCTGGCTCGCTTTCTGGTCGGTCTTCTTGCTCTCCTGCGCCGATTCTAACCCTTCGGAAACAGCGGAAATCTCTGAACTGAAAGGAAACCTCGCCGACCTCAGTGCCGACCAGGCACTGATGAAGATTGAAGTAGGGGGGCAGGATTTTTATTCGGATAATTTGGCCTTCAAAACTAACGTGCTTATGTTGCCTCAGTCCCTCAAGCTCGGTTTTTTAAACGAAGAAGGAGGCAATGTAGAAATGGAAATGATCAAGGACGGTTGGTTTGACCAGAAGTCTCGGACATTCAATCTTGCCAACGATATCATAGGTGAAACTGGCGGCGATCAGGTAATTGTGATGGTCGGGAGGCTGAGGGATAAAATGGCGATGCAGGGTGAAGGCTATTTCCTGGTTAATGGGAAAGTCGAAGTACTGGAGTTGAGTCGTCAGTTCATTACAATAGCGCTTGAGGGAAATCTTGTGAAACCCGGGCTGGCAAGTACCGAAGAAAACTACGTCCCGGTCAAAGGCTGGATCGTGGTAAAAGAGCCGGACTACACTGAACAGAGTTCCGCCGAACTATTAAAGAAAATTGATGAAAAGTAGTTTTTTAATTCTCGTTTCTGCATTAATGCTGATTGCCTGCGGCCCTCAAACTGAGCCGTTGTTCGAGCAAATGGATGGGGCGGAAACGGGCATTTCATTCCAGAACACAGTCAAGAATACGGAGGACTTCAACATTTTCAACTACCGCAACTTTTATAATGGGGGGGGGGTAGCCATAGGGGATGTAAACAATGATGGCCTGGCCGATGTGTTTTTTACGGCCAATATGGGCGCCAATACACTCTACCTGAATAAAGGTAAGAGTGAAAAAGCCTGGCTCCGTTTCGAGGATATCTCGACCAAAGCGGGCATTGCGGATAGTACGAGGTGGTCGGCGGGCGTAGTGATGGTAGATATTAATGCCGATGGCTGGCTGGATATTTACGTCTGCAATGCGGGCTATCAGAAAGGCGTTGGCCAGGAAAATACGCTCTATATCAATAACCACGATTTAACTTTCACCGAAAAAGCTGCCGAGTACGGCCTGGCTGATAATGGGTATACGACCCATGCCGCATTCTTCGACTATGACATGGACGGTGACCTCGATGTGTATGTTCTGAACAATAGCTTTATCCCCGTCAGCTCATTGAATAATTCCAACGAGCGCAATCGCCGGGCGGCCGATTGGGACGTGCCGGAACTCTTCAAGGGCGGTGGCGATAAACTATATCGTAACGACAGCCGTCTGGCGACCCAAGGGCAACCTTTCGTGCCGAGATTCACCGAAGTGACTGAGCAGGCAGGGATTTACAGCAGCCTGATCGGGTTCGGTCTGGGAGTTACGGTAGGCGACATCAACGGCGATAACTACCCCGACCTGTATGTTTCGAATGATTTTTTCGAGAAAGATTATCTGTACGTCAATCAGCGTGACGGTACTTTCCGTGAAGATCTTGAAAACCGGTTAGGCCATAGCAGTATGGCCTCGATGGGAGCCGATCTGGCAGACATAAACAATGATGGCGAACCGGAGATCTTCGTGACTGACATGCTGCCTCGAGATGAATACCGGCTCAAAACTACCACGACCTTTGAGAATCATTATGTCCACAACATGAAGGCCAAGCGTGGTTTATATCAGCAGTTCACCCAAAACACCCTTCAACTCAACAATCAGGATGGAACGTTTAGTGAAATAGCCGCCTTTGCGGGCGTTCAGGCGAGCGACTGGAGCTGGGGCGCCCTCTTGTTCGACGCTGACAACGACGCTAAGACCGACATCTTCGTGTGTAATGGCATTTTTCACGATGTCATCAATCAGGACTTCATTGATTTCTTTGCGAATGAGGTGAATCAAAGCATGGTCCTGTCGGGTGAACGGGAAAAATTTGACAAAATCATCGGACAGATGCCCTCGACGCCTGTGCCAAACAACTTTTTCCACAATGAAGGCCAATTGAAGTTTGCAGAAAAAGGGGAAGAGTTTGGGTTGGGTACTCCATCGTTTTCCAACGGGGCTGCCTATGCCGACCTCGATAATGATGGTGATCTTGATTTGGTAGTCAATAATCTGAACCAGCCCGCCTTTGTGTATCAGAACAAAGCCAGCGAGCAACCTAAACCTAAGAATTTCATCAAAATCAATCTGGAAGGCGAGGGGCAAAACACCAAGGCAATTGGTGCCAAAGTGGAGCTGTTCTGCGCGGATCAGATCATTAGCCGCCAACAAAATCCTGCCCGGGGGTTTCAGTCCAGCACCGAGTACCCGCTTACGTTCGGACTGGGAGAATTCACCCAGGTAGATTCTTTGAGGGTCATTTTTCCAAACCGCAAGATGACTGTATTGCGGAATGTGAAGCCAAATCAGACATTAAAGCTGGTGCAACGCGATGCAGCCATGAATGTCCCCGCACCGGTTGAATTCTCCAAGCCGATGTTCAGTCGCACCGAGGGCACTTTTGAGTTGCCGGTTGAAAACGATTACGAAGATTTTTACGGAGAAAAGAACATTCCGGTAAAACTATCGGCTGAGGGACCAAAGGCCGCCGTAGGTGATGTGAACGGTGATGGACAGGAAGACGTGTTCATTTGCGGGGCCCGGGACCAAGCTGGACAATTGTATATTCAGAAGAACGGACAGTTTTCAAAAACTACGCAGCCCGTCATGGAGCGTTTCGCCCGCTTTGAGGATACGGCATGTACTTTCTTCGACGCCGACAGCGATGGTGACTTGGATTTGTATGTGGGTTCGGGCGGTAATGAGTACGAAACCGGAGCCCAGGAACTCATGGATCGGCTCTATGCGAATGACGGCCAGGGCAATTTCAGCATCGGCTCGCTAAAACTACCCAACCATTCAATGAATACAGCCGTGGCTGCACCCAATGATTATGATGGCGACGGCGATCTGGACCTCTTTGTCGGCAGCCGCAGCTACCCGAAGAAGTATGGCGTTGCTCCGCCCAGTTATTTGTACGAAAACGACGGCAAAGGTCAATTCAAAAGCGTCACTCCTGCTCCAAGCGATCAGTTGGCATTAGGCATGGTCCGCGATGCTGCCTGGGTCGATCTTGACGGACAGGGTGGAAAAGAGCTGGTGGTTGTGGGCGACTGGATGGCGCCCGTGGTTCTGCGGGTGCAGAAAAATAAAATTGAACGCGTTCCGTCAGGATTGGAAAATCTGTCCGGTTTCTGGGGTAGTTTGGCTTTCGCCGACTTGGACAATGATCAGGATTTGGATCTTGTCCTTGGAAATATCGGCGAGAATTTCGGCCTGACGATCGATCAGCAGCGGCCTATGAAAGTTTACCTCGGTGATTTTGACAAAAACCAAAGCCTGGACAAGGTGCTTACCAAAACGTACCAGGGACAGGATGTGCCGGTATTTTTGAAGCGGGAACTGATGGAGCAGTTTCCTTACCTGAAAGCAAAAAATCTGAAGCACGCCGATTATGCCAGGCGTTCGCTGGCAGATCTGTTTGATTCTGAAACTCTGAGCGGGGCTCAGGTAAAACAGGTCAACTACCTGAAGTCCATCATCGCTGTAAATGACGGGAAGGGTACTTTTACGATTCGGGAATTGCCTCTTGCGGCGCAGATAAGCTGTGTCAATGCCATTCTCATTGAAGACGTAAACCACGATGGCCTGCCGGATATCGTGGCGGGAGGAAACTCCTATAACTTCATACCTCAACTGGGGCGGCTCGATGCCAGCCGGGGTATGGTGCTGCTCAACTCGAAAAATGACCAGTTCAAAGCCGTTGGCGCAGCTGCGTCGGGCATTGATGTGCCGGGGGAGTTAAAGCAGATTGTAAAACTTCGGCTTAAAAATACCGACGCGCTAATGTTCCTTGTCAATGGCAAAAAACCGAGCGTTTTTGTTAACAGACAATCCCTTCAATGAAGTCTTGGATCAAATACTTTTCTTGGGTTATTCTGGGCGGATTACTGGCCTGCCATTCCGCGCCGGAACCTATGTTTCGACTATTGGAAGGCAGTAGCACGGGTGTCAATTTCGTGAACAAAGTCCAACCGACGCCCGAGTTCAACATTTTCAGTTATATGTATTTCTACAATGGCGGGGGTGTCGGGGCCGGCGATTTCAACAATGACGGCCTGGTAGATCTTCTTTTTACGTCGAATCAGGCCACCGACCGGCTTTACCTGAATCAGGGCGGTTTGAAGTTTACGGATATTACTGAGGCCGCGGGATTAGGTTCGATCAAGGGCTGGCATACTGGCGTGTCGGTGGTGGACGTCAATCAGGATGGCATGCTCGATTTTTATGTGAGTTGCGTATCAAAGTACAGTGGGGCGGGGAGTCACAATCTGTTGTATGTCTGTGAGGAAATCGATGATAAGGGTATTCCGCATTTTGTGGAGCGGTCGCGGGAGTATGGTCTGGATTTGGTGGGATTCGGTACGCAGGCCGCATTTTTCGATTACGATCTGGATGGTGACCTGGACTTTTTTCAGCTCAACCATTCCGTCCATCAGAACGGCACATTCGGCAAGCGAGACCAGTTCATGGGGACTGTTCACCCATTGGCGGGTGATCGTTTCTTTGAGAATCAGAATGGCAGGTACGTCGAAGGTAGTTCCAAAGTCGGCATTAATTCATCTGCCCTCGGCTACGGACTGGGACTCTCACTGGGCGATGTAAACCTGGACGGGTACCCTGATTTTTACGTTGGCAACGACTTTCATGAAAACGATTACCTGTATATCAACCAGCAGAACGGTACTTTTCGCGACGAAATCGATGCCCGCACGCGCCACACCAGTCGCTTTACGATGGGCGTGGACATTGCCGACCTGAACAACGACATTTTTCCCGAAATCATGTCACTTGACATGATGCCCTATGATCCGCAGATTCTGAAGCGGTCGGAAGGTGAGGATGCCTACTATAATTTTAAATTCAAGCTCGATCAGGGCTACAACGTGCAGTTTGCCCGTAACAATCTTCAACTTAATACCCGGCAGGGCGTTTTTTCGGAAGTTGGAATGTATTCGGGAGTCTATTCGACCGATTGGTCGTGGTCGGCGCTACTGCTGGATTTTGAAAACGACGGAAGTAAGGATTTGTTTATCTCAAACGGGATCAACAAGCGGATGAACGATATGGACTACATCAACTTCGTGGCTTCTGACGACATTCAGCGGCGCATCAATGAGAAAAACTTCGACGAGTCGGATGCCTCACTCAGTGATCTGCTGCCCGAAGTGAAAATCCCGAACAAGTTTTTTTCCAATACCCCATCATTGCATTTTACAGACCAGTCGGACCGCATCGCGGGTAATGTGGATTCCTACTCCAATGGTGCCACCTATGCCGACCTTGACAACGACGGCGACCTTGATATTATCACAAATAACATCAATGAGGCGGTCTTTATTTACGAAAATATGGCTGAAACCTACGCGCCCGCCAACAAAAGCCTGGTCATCGACCTGAAAGGGGCGGCGGAAAATCGTGACGCCATCGGTACGAAGTGTATGGTGTACAGCAATGGGAATGTTCAATACCAGGAAAAATTCCCGGTGCGGGGTTTTCAGAGCAGCACCGAAATTCCGCTGCTGTTTGGCCTTGGCGATTCAGCGCGAGTGGATTCGGTAGTTGTGGTTTGGCCGGACAATGGGTTTGAAACAATCAAGAATCCAAATTTGGAGAAACCGCTGACGGTCAGTTACGCACAGGATCTGCCCAAATTCAACTACGAACACCTGAAAAGCCAGCGTGGAGAATTTGAAGATATTGCCCCGCAGATTGGCCTTGACATCAAACACGAGGAAAACCGCTTTAACGAATTCGACCGCGAAGCATTAATTCCCAACATGATGTCGACCGAAGGGCCCGCGCTGGCCGTAGGTGATGTCAATGGTGATGGCCGCGATGACGTCTTTATGGGGGCATCACGGGGGTTTACCCCAAAGGTGTATGTCCAGCAGGCTGGTGGACAATTTACAAAACTACCGCAACCGGCTCTCGATGCCGACGCTGATTTTGAGGATATTGACGCTGCCTGGGCTGATGTAAACGGAGACGGAGCGGCAGACCTGATCGTGGGTTCGGGCGGTAACGAGTACTTCGGAAAATCTGAATTTTTGCGGCCCCGCCTGTATCTGAACGATGGTAAGGGCAAACTCCAAAAAGACACCACCGCCTTTGCCGGAATATACATCAATGCGCAGGTCGTCCGCGTGGCGGACGTGAATAAAGACGGTTCGCCTGACCTCTTCGTAGGCGCGCGTTCGGTGCCCTTTGCCTACGGCAAAACGCCCGAATCGTACCTTTTCATCAACAATGGCCAAGGGAAGCTCGTCGAGAAAACAGATGGCACCGCCCCTGAACTCAAAACAGGAGGTTTGGTTAAAGATGCCCAATGGGTTGATCTGGATGCCGACCGGGATGCTGATTTAGTGGTAGCATACGAATGGGGAAGCATTGTACTTTTTGAAAATCAGGATGGAAAGCTTGTCAGGAAGCCTTTGACCAATAAAAAAGGCTGGTGGAATTTTATCAAAGCCATCGATGTAGACCAGGATGGCGATCTTGATTTGGTAAGTGGAAACGTGGGGCTTAATAGCCGCCTTCATGCCTCCGATAAGGAGCCTGTCAGAATGTACGTCAACGATTTCGACGACAATGGTCGCCCCGACCAGATCGTCACCTATTATCTACAGGGTAAAGAGACGATTTTTGCCGATAAGCGCGAAGTGGAACGGCAATTGCCATACGTCCGAAAAAGCATCCTTCGCGCCAAGGACTTCGCCGAAGCGTCGCTGGCGGAAGTATTTGGCCAGGAAAAGATAGCGCAGGCGGCGGTACTTGAGGCCAATTACTTTGAGAATGCCTGGCTCGAAAATAAGGGCAATGGTAGTTTTGAACTGAAAACTCTGGGTGACCCGGCGCAGTACACATCGTACCATGCTGCCGAATTGGTGAAAAACAATCGAACCAATCAGCCTGGACTCTTATTGCTCGGAAATTTCTTCGATTGTAACATTCAGCTCGGGCTCTACGACGCTGATAACGGTAGTCTGTTTGACTTAAATAAAAAGAGCTGGCTGACACCTCGACCCCTGCTGGACACCAGGATGGAAGGCCAGGTCCGCAGCATCAAAAAAATACGGGTAGGGGATCGAGTCGTGTACATTGTCGTGCGGAATAACGATACGCTGATGGCGTTGGCGCCAAGAAAATGATGAATTTGCGGGGGCTGTTTTATAATTCAGTGCAGCCGAAACAGCATCGGAGCGGCGAATAAAACTTATTCAAAAACAAAGTTGTAGGAAAGCGCAATGATCGGCGCGCCGAAAATCTGCAACTTATACGCACGGGCCACACCTGATTCTGATTTGAAAAAAACCGAATAGGCATTCTTTCGGCCATAGAGGTTGTACACCGTGAACGACCAGTTTCCTTTCCACCGCTGGTCTACCTTTTTTGAGGGATTTTTGATATGCCAGGCCAAGTCCAGGCGGTGGTAGTCAGGGATACGCTGATTGTTTCGCTCGTCGAAATAGGGGTAAAAATTATTAAGGTATTCCACGAAGCCCACCGGCTGCGTATAGGGGCGTCCGGTGGAGTACACGAAGCTGAATGAAAAGGAATTCCGGCTGTCCGCCACCAGGTCGACGGATGCGTTGAAGCTGTGGGGGCGATCGTAATTGGCAGGGTAGCGGTTGCCGTTGTTAACCCGTTCGAGCACATTCAGGTCGGCATAGGTCTGGTTGAAGGTTCGGGCGTAGGTGTAGTTGACCCAACCCGTAAAGTTTCCCTTCTTTTTCGAAAGCATGGTTTCGATTCCATAGGCCAGGCTGCGTCCCTGTACCAGCTGGGTTTCGGGAAATTCCTGCAATAGGAAATCGGCCCCCGGCTTGTAATCGATGATATTCTTGGACTGCCTCAAATACGCTTCCAGAGTGACTTCGTAAATATTACTGTCAAATGACTGATAAACGCCACCCGTAATCAAGTGGCTAATCTGCGGACGAATGTGCGTATCGCTTGTTTTCCAACGTGAGGTGGGAATGGGGGTAGTTGTGTTAGAAACGATCTGGAGATACTGACGCATAAGGTTGTAGCCAAGCTTGAACGACAGATCGGGATTGGGGGCGTAACGTACGCCGACCCGCGGTTCAAACCCTCCATAAGATTTGGTAGTTTGCCCTTTTTCATAGCGAGTGGTTTCCAGTACCGAAAATTCGTCGCGCGGTTCGCCAGGTTGGTAGGATCGTACGGTCGTTGGCCCCCTGTTCTGAAAGTACGAGTATCTCAAACCGAAAGTCGCCGCCAGACGAGGCGTAAAGGAAATCTCATTGTCGGCAAATGCCGCCAGTTCATTAGCGAATTCGTCAGGTACGGCGATGCGGTTAACACTCTGACTATTGCCCGGATTCAGGATGCCGGGCCTGATGCGGTACTTGGTAATGCTTGCGCCCACCTCCCATTTCTGGCGGTTGCGCTGGTAGTTGAGGCTTGACGTGACTTGATGCTGGTAGATGCCCGACTCAAGGCGCACCTTGTTGAGGGTGGCAGTTTCGATGGTGCCAATCGTGGGGTCGTAGTTGGCCGAAGAAATCGTCGTTTGCCAGTCGAGATTAGGGCTGATGAGGGACACCCATTTCAGTGAAAAATTCTTGGTTTGGTGATCGAAAAAGGTAGTTTCTCCCACCACATTGGGCAAATTGGCCAGCAGATTGGTCTGGAAGTAATCGGTGCTGAGGTACCCCATTGCCGAAAGGGTGTTCTTTGTGTTGATTCGCCAGAATACCTTACCGACTACCTCGCCGAACCGGGTCTTCACGCTGTCGAGATCCTGGCTGATGTAAGGAAGCAGAAAGTCATGAAACGCACCACGAGCCGCGACGTAAAATGCCAGCTTTTCCTTGATCACCGGCACATTTACCATGAGTTTTTCGGAGATCAAGCCCAGTCCGCCCGACAGCCGGAACTTATTCACGTCCGGCGTTTTGAGCGTGATGTCCATTACCGCCGCCGCCCGGCCCCCGTAGCGGGCGGGAACGTTGCCTTTGTACAAATCCAGATTGCTCAGCGCGTCAGGAGGAACGACTGAAAACAGGCCGAACATGTGGGTTGGGTTGAAAATCGGCGTTCCGTCCAGCAGGATGAGGTTCTGATCGGTAGTGCCGCCGCGGATGTTGACCCCGTTGGATGCCTCACCCACGCTCGACACGCCAGGCAGCATCTGCACGCCCCGCAGGAAATCCAACTCGCCGAAGGCGGCAGGAATTTTACTTAAGGTCTTAATATTGATCTGATTGACGCCCAGTAACGGTTTTTTTACCGTTTCGTCGTAACCCTTGGTGCTTACAACTACCTGCTCCAGCTGATTTTCCACCTTCTCCATCCGAATGCTGAGGCTCTGACTTTGAGAATTCTCATCCAGAAAAAAGTACTGCGGCACATAACCCAGCATCTTGAAGGTAATCCCCCGCCTCCCTGCGGGGAAAAACAACTGGAAACGTCCGTTTTCGTCCGTAATCTGCCCGTAAATGTCGCTGTCGATGCTGGTGGAGACTGCCACGCCTGATAACGGCTGGTTGGTTAGGGAATCGGTGACCAGGCCTTTTACCGACACGATTGTTTGCGCCTGAACAACCACGGGCAGGAACAGCAGAAGGAAGCCGAGAATCGTTATTCTAATCATCAAAATCGCCAGCCGGAAGGTGAATTGGGGGTGCGGGAATTGCTGGGTAGGCAATCTGCCAACGGAATGACGCTCCGCAGAGAGGAAGGCAGTTCGAAATTAGGATCTCGGCCATTTTTAGAAGCGAAAAGCCCGTTGGGCTGAGCGTTCACTGTATTCCTGCGTTCGAGCCAGTACCTATTTTCAGCCACTTCGCTAGCCGAAAAATAACCCAGCACCAGTTCTGCTTCGTCCGAAGTATTGGAAATGTTTCCCCGGATCGGGGCAGGCGGGGTGTCAGCCAGGGAGCCGGTATTGACCGACTGATCCTGCACCAGCTTGTAGTAGCGGTAAGCGTCGGGCGAGAGGCTCATCTGCCGCACCACGACCAGGGCAGGGTTTGACTGGTACACCGGAATTTGGGCCACC
Source organism: Persicitalea jodogahamensis (assembly GCF_014651615.1). Classification (GTDB taxonomy): domain Bacteria; phylum Bacteroidota; class Bacteroidia; order Cytophagales; family Spirosomataceae; genus Persicitalea; species Persicitalea jodogahamensis. The sequence continues at coordinate 480,181 of NZ_BMXF01000003.1, forward strand.
AGTTTGTCTTTTTGCAACTTACCGTTGGTGTAAACGTCCGAAAAAATATCGAGTGAACTACCGTAGAAAATATCCCAGCAAAGCGACTTGCATTCGTAGTCGAAGAAGTTGTTGACGGAAAGATCGCTGTCCGTCCGACATTCTCCGTCGTTGGTGGTTACGTAGTACCGTCCGCCCCGGCAGGTAGCACAAATCTTCTGAATTTCGTAGGTGATGGATGTCCAGCGGTAAAAATTGCGCTGGTCGGCGGGGTCCTGGAAATCAACGTAGAAGTCGTTAGTGGCGATTTGGCCCACGCTGGTACTTCGGTCGAAAATTCCTTTAGCATTGTACCGATCGTAAATACGGGCGATCGGCGGCACAGGACTTATTGTTTCAATTGAAGAAAGGTACTTCTGCCCCGCTGCGGTTTCGATGGAGAGTTGATAGGTACTTCCCACCCGGCCGAGGAAGGAAGCGGGCATTTCGTAATAACCGGGTTCTGTTTCGGTCAGGTCATAGCGGGTCTGGCCGTTTTCGATTACCACGACCCGGGCCTCTGCCACGGGTTCCGAGCCGCCTTTTTGAGCCACGATAGTGGATGTGAATTCTGAGCTTTTGAAAACAGCATCTGTTTTGGTGCGGAAAATGGAAACTACCTGGCGATCGGGAAGATTGTTGACGGTACCTTCAACGATAAGATACGACTTGTCGGTTTCGATCTCCACTTTGTAAAGATCCACACAGGCGGCCAGTAAAATGCCGGACAGCAACACCAGACCCATCACGGGTGCCGAAGCTTTCATTCTTTCACAAAAATTCATACGCATTCTTCGGTGTTGAACCAGCATTCATCGGGCTTGTAGCTTGGCAAGATAATCGATTTTTGGCATAATCACGGCAGAAATTCCAGATTTACGGCTGCTGGAAAATCGAAACAAAAAAGCCCGGGCGTAATCGCCCGGGCAAAATTCCGAAGGTTCTGACTATAAATTTAGCTGTTCAAATATTACGTAGTTTTTGTACGTATTCGTCCTGCTCAGCCACAATTTCTGCCAATTTCGCCATCATGGGCTCCACTTGTTTGATCTCCTCGGTGGTTGCGGTGGATTTTTCCCGCTCCATACGTTCTGGCATATCGCGCATCTGGGCCAGTTCAGGATTTTGAGTGCTTGCTGAAATTGCTTGCTGTGCGTATTCTTTTATTTTATCGTCGCCCCAGGTACCTTCCAGTGCTTCCAGGCAATAATACACCAGCGGCGCTGTGGTGTGTCCACCCGACTCGAAAAGCTCATTAGTATAAAAGGCGATTGCCTGTTTGCCTTCCTCGCTGTTGTCGGCAAGTAGAGCAAAGTCTTTTAGGATCGTCGTGCTGCCTACACGGCGAAAAACGGGCAGGTATTGGTGACCTTGTTGGGCAATCAGAAACTGACGGTACTGCCTATCTGCCTTTTTCCAGTCGCTACCCTCAGGAGAAATCGGATGGAAAGGATCGAGGAGGGGGAGGCCACTTTTAGCAACAAATTCTTTGCGTTTTATCACCCTATCTTGGAATACTTCTACGGGTAAGTCAAGGCTTTCTCCAGGCAGATTATAGCTCGTAGAAATATTGATATTCTGAAATTCAAATTGCGGATCGTAAGATGAAGCATTTGCCAAGCGCGCCGCTTTCTCGTAGTTCGGGCTTGCTGTGTTAGATGCACCATCGCTTGGGGGATTGCATCTAAACAGACAAAATACTGATGCGAGCAAGAGCGGAAAGATTATGATTCGTTTCATGATTTGGAAATATTAGACGATGAGATTAATTAATCTTTGAAGGTTTTTGGACGACTGGCTTAGCAAAGCTGGCAGAAGTAGTAAGCATTGGAGGCAGTCATCCAATGAGGGCCACTAATATGATTTCCCATCCAATAGTCATCTCTGGCAGCTGTGCCAGGTGGAACTGCAGGTGGCACGCAAGCCATACAATAACAGTACGTGCTATAAAAGCCGCCAAAATGACCATCCATGCAGCATCAACACATGAATCCGTCAGGTCCTTGCGACCTTGTCGGGTTTGTAGCAAGTACGCACATTAATAGTAAAGTGAAAGCTGCAATATTCTTTTTTACTATGTCTCCCATGAGGTTAAAGAGTTTAGGATGAGATATTTATTAAGACAATAGTACTAATAATAGATTTCAAAGTCAAGTTACTTGATCTTTTATTTCTTGGCATATTACTTAACTGTTTCTCAAACAGTTAAGTAATATGCCAAGAAATAATATAAAAAAAGGAGTGCGATATAATCATCGCACTCCTTTTTAATAAATGCTATAACTCACTGATGTTACAAGCCCTCCACCGTCCGCTGCACAAAGGTAGTCAGCGCCTTGCCACTCAGCATTCCCTGTGCCAGCAGCGCGAGGTCGTAAGCTTGCTTGGCCAGCGTCTTTTGCTGTGCCTCATCTTCCGTGTCCAGAATTTTCTGCGTTAGCGGGTGATTGGCATTGACCGAAACGGTGTACATCATCGGCATGTTGCCAAACATCGAGGGTTGTCCCGAGGTGGCCTGCATATCCGTCATGCGGCGCATGAACTCGGGGAAAGTAATCACGACGGGTAGTTCGTCGGTCGGCATCGCCTCTACCTGCACGGTGGCCATTTTGGAGCCGATCAGGCCTTCGTACAATGTTTTTGCCTTCTCTTTCTGCTCGTCGGAAAGCACGCTTTCCAGCGCGACGTCCTTCTCGATCAGCTTGTCCACCGGATCGGCATCCACGCGTTTGATGTTTACCTTTTCGAGTTTCTGTTCCAGAACACCAATAAAGTGCGGATCAATGACGGTATCCATCACCAGCACGTCGTAGCTGCGTTTCTTGGCGGTATCCACGAAAGCATCCTGCTTTTCGGGATCATTGGTGTAAAGCCAGATCTGGGTGTCGTTTTTGTCGGTTTGGTTGTCTTTGACAGACTCGCGGTACTCATCGAAAGTGAAGTACTTGCCTTCGGTATTTTTCAACAGGCAAAAATCCTTGGCTTTATCGTAAAACTTGTCATCACTGATGACGCCGTACTTCACGAACAGCCCGATGTCGTCGAATTTCTTCTCGAAGCCTTCGCGGTCATTTTTGAAAATTTCAGACAGCTTATCAGCTACTTTGCGGGTAATGTAGCCGTTGATTTTCTTCACGTTGCTATCGGCCTGAAGGTAGCTTCGCGACACGTTCAGCGGAATATCGGGTGAGTCGATGACACCGTGCAGCAGTTGCAGGAAGTCCGGGACGATGTCCTTTACCTCGTCGGTAATGAATACCTGGCGGCTGTACAGCTTGATTTTCTCGCGCTGCATCTGGAAATCGTTCTTCAATTTCGGGAAGTAAAGTACCCCCGTCAGGTTGAATGGGTAATCGACGTTCAGGTGAATCCAGAAGAGCGGGTCTTCGCTGTACGGATAAAGCTCTTTGTAGAAAGCGAGGTAGTCCTCGTCGGTCAAATCGGCCGGATTCTTCGTCCAGATCGGATTGGGGTTGTTGATTACCTTATCCTCAAACTCAATCTCGACGGGAAGGAATTTGCCATATTTCTCCAAAATTTCGCTCAGGCGGTGTTCATTCAGAAACTCTTCTGAATCGGCCGCAATGTGGAGGATGATGTCAGTGCCACGATGTTCCCGTTCTGCCGGTCCGATTTCGAATTCGGTGGAGCCATCGCATTCCCAGCGAACCGCCTCAGCATCTTCTTTGTAAGACCGCGTTACGATTTCAACGTTAGACGCCACCATGTAGGCGGAGTAGAAACCCAGGCCAAAATGGCCGATGATGTTTTCCTTGCCTCCTTCTTTGTCTTTGTATTTCTCGACAAATTCGGTAGCCCCGGAGAACGCGATCTGGTTGATGTATTTTTTGATTTCTTCGGCTGTCATGCCGATGCCCCGGTCGCTTACGGTGATCGTCTTGGCTTCCTTATCGAGTTTAACGGTCACTTTCAGGTCGCCCAACTCGCCGTTGAACTCACCGTAAGAACTCAACTGCTTCACCTTTTGGGTGGCATCGACGGCGTTGGATACCAATTCCCGCAAAAATATCTCGTGGTCGGAGTAGAGGAATTTCTTGATAATCGGGAAAATATTCTCGGTATGAATACTGAGTGTCCCCTTTTCTTGTGCTACTGCTTCCATATTGTTTTTTGAATTGCTTGGTTTTTGTTTTGGGAAATGAATTTCTTGCTGATACTAGCCATCCGAAAATTGCGTTCCAATACCAAAAAAATCGTCTTCGCTGACAGATTGACAGCGCCTACGCTTTCCGATGAGCCAGCGGTTGGTATGTGAGACGCATTTTAAGTAATATTGCACTATCCAAAATTTTTTCGAAAAAAATGAAATTAGCCAAAGCCCCTTTATTAGTCATTTTGTTTGCGGTCTGTCTGTCAGCCTGCGCTCCCAGTACCGTTCCCTTCACCAACTTCACCGTCTTTACCGAGGATTTGCGTGGTACTTTGGAAAGTGCGGGTATACCGCTGGCCAAGGTGCAGTTCTATAACGATAAGCCCATTACGATTAAGCGGCAGGGCACTAACGCCAACGACATCAGCGTAGACGCCGAGGGGCAGATCAGCATTCAGAACGGTAAGACCGTACAGACGATCAACGTGCGGCCTTTCACGCCGGGAGTGGTGATGAGCAGCACAGCGGGTTCGATCAATGTTTCTTTTGACGATACCCAGAAAGACAAGCAGGGAATGCACTTCATTCTGCAGGGCAATCAATACTACATCGAGACGATGGACGGGAACAAATTCAGCTATAACGGAAATGTATTCGATATTCCGGCAGGTACCGGCTCCCGGTTGTTCGTCAGCAAAGATTTACTGAATCAGGTCAACCGTCAGAACGAGACGCAAAAAGGCCGTCGCGTTGGGGGAGGGCAGTAGTCACTGCTTTCTGAAGTACCTTATCGTTTCGCCATAACCCAGGCCCATCGCGAGTCCCCGCACGGCCTGGGTTATTCTTTTGACTTTGGTTTCGGAAGTTTTGGCACTCTCAACCCATTTGGAAAAGTAGTTCTGGTGGCCTTTGGGCAGGGAATTGAAAAATTCCAGGGCGGCTGGTTCGTCTTCCAGGCATATAACCAAATCTTCCGATACTGGTATTGGGGAGTCGTCGAGCTCAAACGCCAATTTTACCCTGGCCCCTTCGCGTTTACGAATGGAACGACGCATCCCGGCGTTGGTCGGCAGGATAAAGGTACCATCCCCCATCGGAATCAGGGCCGTTTGTATTATACCAAGGTCATCGACTTTTCCCTTTACCCGGAAGGAGGTTTTTATACCGGGATTAAGGGATTCGGTCACGTTTACGGGTATTGCAATAAATATCCAGCCAGACTTCTCGCCTTTTTCTTCAAACTTCTGCAGAGTGGCTTCAAATGAAATCATTGTTTAGGTCAGCTTGGCGGGCCAGCCACACCGGGGAGGGGCTGGGGGGTTTGGAAACAGCATGAAACTACAAAGATTTTTCATCATTTCGCAACAGCACAAAGTGAAGAAATATATATCTTTACTCCATACTCTTATCTTCCTGATCATGAAAATAGTACCTGTTTCTCTGGTGTTGGGTGTGCTGTCGATTTTGTGGTCCTGCCAACAAAATGAACAAGCTGAAAACCATCAGGAAGAAATGAGAACGGTAGAAGGTGTTCCGGCCTTGCCAGATCAGAACTTTAAAGTAGATGCGGAAGCCCTTTTGAAGGATTATTTGACCTGGTATGGCTACCACTACCGAACCATTCATCTAGCCCAGGATTTTACGGCACTCGACACGGATTCGACCCAATTATCGAAACAGGATTTTCTAACAAAATTAGCCACCGGAAACTACATCGCGCTCAAAACGAAAGTGAAGGCTGGGGTACCAGTTTATACCCTGTACAAATCATTCCGTAACGATCCCAGTGTGCAACGGACAATCAAAAACCTGGCTTCCATCGAATTGAAAAACCTGAGTTGGGAAGGGGAACAAATGCCAGCGTTCAGCTTCACGGATTTAGAGGGGAACGTGTACGACAATAATTCGACCAAAGGGAAAGTACTGGTATTGAAATGCTGGTTCATTGGCTGTGTGGCGTGCGTGAAAGAGTTTCCGGAGTTGAATCTGCTTGTGGATGAATACCGGGCAAATCCCGACATTCAATTCGTAAGTTTGGCATCCGACACCAAACCGCAACTGGAATCATTTTTGACAAAGAAGCCCTTCAAATATGCCACGGTATCGGATCAGGCTATATTCATGGAGAAGGAGTTGTCGATCAAGATGTATCCTACGCACCTCTTGATCAACAAAGAGGGAAAAATCGTAAAAGTCGTTAACCATGCAAACGATTTGATCCCTGCCCTCAGAAAAGAAACGGAAAAAGCTGCTTTATACTAGCGTCTACTCGGGATTGTAAACTACTGCATTCGCCAGAATCCGTGCGTAGGTAGGGTCTTCGAAATCCTGCGCATAGTGTCCGGCCTGGCTATAAAATACCCAGCCTTTTCCGGTGTTCATGCACCATGCCGACCGGTCCTGCGTCCATTCCCTGCCCTCCGGATCCGTGAATTTGAAACCGAGCAAAAGCGTGCGGGGAGTTACCAGGTGATGATTCATGTAGACTTCGGTTTTGGGAAAATTGAAGCCGGCAAGTTTTTTGGGCTTTGAAGTACCTTCCGGCTGGTACTTGATTTTTTTGGGATAAACTACCTTGTGTGTAGTGATGAAGTGGCTGGGGGCCAGGTTGACGATGTCCATATTCATATCGTCGATGTACTTGTAAGCGGGGGCCGTCTGGTTCGCCAGGGGTAGTTCCAGGCCCAGGAACGAAAACCAATCCTTATTCTTCCTTTTGCCTGAACTGATGGTGTGGTGCAGCAAGATGAGTTTTCCACCGGCTTTGGCGTATTGTATGAAAGCCTCCTCGGGCCCCGCATCCAGATCTTTGTGAATGTATACCACCACCGCCTGGAAACCTGACAAATCGTTTGGCAATTCTTTCTGAGAAATAATCTGGGAAGAGAGGCCTTCCATTTGTTTTAAAGATTTGGCAAGTACCTCCATCGCGGGAAATTCGTCGGCGACCATCAGGATTTCCTGGGCCATCAGGTGCACAGAGGTAAGTGCCACAAAGGCGAAAGTGATTAGCGTTTTCTTCAAAATCATGGGATAGGGGAACTTAGTAAAAATTATGAGTGCGGTTGTTTAGAATACATAATTGAATATGAATCAATTATGTAGAAAGCAAGACCTACATTTTCAGCCTGAAACTTCTCTGGTTGCCGAAACCTTTTAGTTCAATACTGTTCTTGTAAAGATTTAGGATGGCATAAGAACTTATTTCAGTATCGACCATCCCAAAGACGGTCACATAATGTACTCCATCTTGAAAGTGATAACTACCCGCATGGTTGTGGCCGTTGATGTAGGCGACTACACTCGGATTTTGCTGGATGATAGTCAAAATTTCTTCTCCGTTCCACAAATTGTGGGAATCCTCTTCGGGTAGTAAAGGCATGTGGGCAAAAAGAATCACCTTCTGGCCGGCCGATTCGGCCAAAGCCAACTCACTTTTGAGCCATTCCTGCTGGGCTCGCCCAATGGCGCTGTTCCACGCATAATGGTTGGGTTGGCCCTGGGTACTTTGGTAGTAGCCATCTACATCATCGAGCGGGTAGTTATGGAAAGGGTTGGAGAAAAAGGCGTAATCAGTCGCGTCTAACACAATGAAACGCCAGCCTTTCCTGGTGTAGGAGTAGTAAAAGGCGGGCATGGACAAGCGGTCCAGCAACTGGGGCATGTGAGTCGAGTCTATTGAAAAATCGTGATTGCCCAAGGAGTGGTAGTTTTCGATGTGTGGGTCCAGGCGTCGGTACACCGGAAGAATCGAATCGTAGCTTTCCCATTTCGTATCGATTACATCACCAAGCGTTTGTACAAAATCTACCTTATAATGATTGAAAGTATCGACTGCCTCTTTCAGCTTCCAGACCGACTCGCGGTAGTAGCGCTTACCAGCGGTGGGCTGATCGGCGTATTGAGGATCGGCTACCAAACCCAGGCTTACTATCGGCTTGTTGGCGGTACAGGCAGCAAATACCAGTGCGGAGGCAAGCACCAGGATGACTTTTAAATATTTCACGACTAATCGGGTTAAACTCCTGAACAAACTACTTGATTTTCTCCCGCGTCCGTAAATACCCCACTAAATCCGTGACCTCCTGATCTGACAGTGGCTCCAAAAGTCCGGTCGGCATCATGGAAGTGGGCGTTACCTCCCGCGACTGGACGTCCGACTTGTTAAGTACCACGGCATCCTGCCCCACCACGCGCAACGTTAGTTGACGGTCGGTTTCCTTGGCGACGTTGCCCACGTAAGTACGGCCGTCGCGGGTCGTGACAACCACCATTTTGTAGTCGTCCTGAATTTCGCCGCTGGGATCGAGGATGTTGCCCAGCAGGTAGTCCACATTCGTGCGGTTGGAGCCCGTGAGGTCGGGGCCAATGACGCCACCTTCGCCGTAGAGCGTGTGGCAGGGACCGCAGGTACTTTTGAAAATGAGTTTTCCCTTTGCCAAATCGGCGGTTGCCAGCGTTTTGTCTGTCAGTAGATTCCGGTACTTAGTATAGGCTTTCTCGTCGAAAGCCACATGGTCGATGGGACCCCAGACTTCCACAAAGCCGCTACCCACCACGCGGCGTAATTGCCGCGCGATGTAGGCCGGAATGTCCCTTTTAGGTATTCTTTGTTTGGCAATCGCCTGGGTCAGCAGCCAACCGTACTTGGGCCGGGAGGCTAAGGTCTGGACGGCTTCGGCTTTCTCCGCTGGACTGAGCGAAGGGTAGCGTTCGAGCAGCAACTTACCCAGGGGTTCGTCGTCATAACTGGCAATGGCCCGGATGGCTTCCTGGCGCAGTGACGGTTCGTTTAATAAGGCGGGTAGTTCGGCGGCCAGCTCAGGCCGTTGGCGCCGACTCAGGGCTTGCAGCGCCTTGGAGCGTTCCGCGGCAGGAGCTTTTCGATTTTTCAAAACTACCAGCTGATTTTTCGCTGCCTCGGTGTCGCCGAAGTGTTGGTTAATTTCCCGAGCTACCTGAGCACTAGCATCATTGTTTTTAATGAGTTTAGGATAAAGGTTTTTCCACTCGATTGGTGCTTTCATGTCGTACCTGCCTTCCAGTGCATCCCGTATTCCGTAGAGTAGGTGTAGCTTGTTGGGCGGCGATAGGTCCAGAATGACAAAGAGCGACGAGAGTGCCGAGGTAGTGTCGGCATCCACGGCCCGGCGGGCCATAAGCTGCGTGACTATCGGAATTTTGGATCGGGTAGCCATTTCCAGCGCACGGTAGGAAAGACCTTTGCCCGCGGCTACCAACGGTTCCAGGCCGTACCAGATCATTTTAGGGAGGTTATGATCGTTGGCGTCTTCGCCATGGCGTAGCAGTCCTTCTGCAATGGATAGCCGCGCGTGGTAGTCAAGATGTTGCAGGGCAGACGCCAGGTAGAGCCGAACAACGGGCGAGGCGTCTTCTCTGGCCAGACGGGTGAACTGAGGTATTGCGTCGGAAGGCAAGTCTCCCTCCTGCACCAGCATTTGCACTGCCCAGGCCCGGATGTATGGGTCTTTGTCTGTTAGGGCACGGACCATCTCGTACTTTTGGAATCCACCCGTAGTGTACAGCGTCCACATGGCCCTTAGTCGCCAATCGGAATTCTGCGGGTTTTCAAACATCTTTTTCAGATCAGCGTATACGGTTGGGGAAAGCTGACGCTTGAAGGCCCGATTCTGCAGGATCACCCGTGCCCGGCGGGCATGCCACTCACTGGGGCTGGTTTGAAGGGCTACGAGCTGGGCGTCGGTCATCTTGCCTAAATCCGCATACCGGTCCGGCCAGTTCTTAGCTTGGGATGTTTTAGGCATAATTCGGAAAATACGTCCCGATTCTTTGTTCAGCACGTCGGAGCCACATATGTCGGCATCGTGCCAGTCGAGTACGTACAGACCGCCTTCCGGCCCTACTTCCAGGCTGAATCCAACCCATTGCGCGTTGTTGGCCAGCATAAAGTCGTCGCCGTGGTGGCCAACGAAGCCTGAGCCTTTGGGCTCCAAAACGTCCGAAAGTACCGCGTGTTCATGAATATTAGCCATGAAAATCTTGCCCTTTTCTGCTGCGGGAAAGGCATCTGACTGATAGATCCGTGCCCCGCCGTGGGCGGAGCGATGGCGGTGGTCGGCGATGGTTTTGATGTCGTCATAAATGTAAGGGTTAAAGTGCTGCCCGCCCTGTCGGTGATAAATTCCGCCGGGGATGACGTGCCACAAATGCGGAATCACGCAAGCCGAGATGAACATTTGCCCCCTGGCGTCGAAGTCGATGCCCCAGGGATTGCTGAACCCGTGCGCAACTACCTCGAATTTCTCTTTGGTGGGATGGTAGCGCCATACGCCGCCGTTGATGTCGGTGCCTTCCCCTTCCAGGATATTTTCGGGAAATGGGTCATTGTGGCGGTAAATGCGCCCTTTGCCGTTGGGTTTCCTGATTTTGGACGGCGTGGCGAAGCCCTGCAAACCGTAGAGCCAGCCGTCGGGTCCCCAGTGAAAGCTATTCAGGGTTTCGTGGCGGTCACGGATGCCCCAGCCCGTGAGCCGTACCTCGATATCCTCCACTTCGGCCTTATCGTCGTGGTTTTTGTCGGGCACGAAGAGCAAATTGGGCGGCGCGCCCACGAACACCCCATCGAAACCCACGGCCAGGGCTGCCGGGAAAGCAATGCCTTCCATAAAAACTTTGCGAGAATCGGCTTTGCCATCGCGGTCGGTGTCTTCCAGAATGACGATGCGGCTGTTCCCGTCATTGGAAAAGCCCTTGCCTCGATTTTCGTAATCCCGGTTTTCGGCCACCCACAGTCGGCCCCGATCATCCCAGCAGAATGCCATCGGCTGCGTCACCATCGGCTCGCCCGCCCAGGCGTTCACCTGAAACCCGTCCTTGATGGTCATGGCTACCACAGCTTCGTCGGGACTCAGAAACTTAGCGTCGCGGCCTTCCTGCCGGGCCAGGTTCCAAAGGTCGGCGGTGGAGTAAGTACCTGCCTTACCCGTGAATTTTTCCCAGTGCCGGGTCAGCTCTACATCGTTGAGCTCGCCGGTATAGACCACAATCCCGTGACGGATTGTCTCGGTTTCGCCTTTTTTGATCGTCCAATCGCCACTACGGGCGCGGGCCGGACCGATGCCGAGTTGGCCGTCCACCCGCCAGGGCTGCGGATATCCTTTATTGGAAGGATGATCGAAAATAGCGACGTGAGCCAGATCCTTACGGCCTTCCACCTGCATACCGGCATCCACCCACATCGCACGCTGGCCTTCGGCTTTCTCGTTGCGCTGCCGGGCGGCATTAACTACCTCGCCTTTGATGCCATCCTTCCACGGCATCCGCAGAAAGAGCCCGCCGTAGTCGTATTTTCCGATGGTCACGTCGGTTTTAGCTTCGCCATTCCAGGTCAAATCCAGGAAGTACTTGCCATCCTCCTCGCGCATCGTCCAGGTTTGGGTTTCAGTGAGCGTGGCATGTCCAGTCGAGTCCAGAAGGTCATACACGGTCTGCCATTTCACTTCCTCGCCTTTGCCTTCCAGTACTTTGGCCGATACTCGACGCCAGTAGCCATCGGTGGGATGGTGAAAATAGTCGCGGCCATTCACGCGGGTGAAGCCCCAGTATAGCCCGGTCTGGTGCTTGTGGTGGCCGGGGCTGTATTCTGTAAGCAGCCCTTTGCCATCCGGCGCGATGATGGGGTGGAGGTAGGGCCGGAAGTCGGCCCTGGCAACCTGGGTGACGATGGGCTTGGCTTCGCCCTGACGAAAGATTCCGATTGTACCCGCCGCCTCATCCTGCCGGATTGTAAGCATCGTTTCAGATGGGGCAAGAACGATTGGCGTTTCAGAACCGGAAAAATCAAGGAAATAGCCGGTTGCGGTCAAGAGGAAGGCAAGGAGGACAAGTAAGCGCATAGCAGAGGTACTTTTGTGAATAAAAGTATTCTGATAGAGCTATTTACCCGCTATTAGTTGACTTCGACTTGATTCACTGCGAGGTGTGAACTTTTTGGAAAAACTCGGGTAGGAGCCATTGAGCACGCATTTAGCAAAGGTCGATCTAGGAGATTGTACTGAAAAACGGCCAATGGTTGGTTTCCATTGGCCGTTCTCTATTTCATCGGATACACAGGATCTGTGCCCGGGATAGGATCGGGGTCAAGTTCAGGAATACCCGGATCAACCGGGTCGCGCTCGGGAGCCGGATCGAGGTCGGGCGTTTCGGAAGGCGGATTTGTTATAGGGTTCTCATCCGGCACGACGGGCTGTGGCGTATCGGGTAGGTTGGGCTGGGCAGGCGTCTCGGGCGGGCCGACCGGCGGCGTTATGTCGGGCGTCGGCACACCTCCGGGCGTCGGTACGCCGGGTGCGGGTATATTGGAATTCTGGTCGTAAATCATAGCAGTTAAGGTTGGTGGTTGAAAATCGTTTGAAACAACGTTCGCGAAAAAACCATGCCCTCTATTTATTTACCTGTTTAAATTCCCAGCGTTCTCCCTCTTCCCAGTCTTTTACAGAGTTGCCATAGGTAGGATAGCCACCATTTTCTTTCAGCATCCTGGCAAGATGGAGCAGATTATAGGTCATAAACGTTGTATTACGATTGGTGAAACTGTTGTCAAGGGCATGGGCCTTTTGGTCAAGATAGCTTGGCCCTGGTCCCACTTCACCGATCCAGCCACAGTCGGCCTGAGGTGGGATGCTGTATCCGACATGCTGCATGGCATAAAGTACCCCCATCGCGCAATGCTTAATGCCGTCTTCATTGCCCGTGATGACACAGCCACCTACTTTGCCATAATACACGTATTGTCCCTTATCGTTACGCATTGCGCTCATGGCGTATAGCCGCTCAATGAGTTGCGTTGCCACCGAGGATCTTTCACCTAACCATATCGGCGTGCCGATTACCAGAATATCGGCGGCCTTTACTTTCTCATAGATTTTCGGCCAGTCATCGGTCTCGATTCCCGAGTCTTCCACTTCGGTCATGTCGGGCTGCACACCGGGGGCTATGTCGTAGTCCACAAGCCGGAGCAGCTCAGTGCCGACACCCTCCGCATCCATGATGTGGCGCGATACTTCCATCAGACCGGCGGTGTGACTTTGCCGGGGGGATTTTTTGAGGGTACAATTGATATACAATGCTTTCAGCCCGGAAAAATTGGGCGCTTTGGACTCAGACATGGTTGGTGTTTCGGGTCTGGTGTAAATCTCAGATTTCTCCAAGATAGCGATTGTATCTTTTATACGAAAATAGGCACACCAGCTCATAGCTATTTTTGACTATAAGTCACTTCGTAAAGGCTTACTCAGATTAAGTCACTTGGGGGCTGGTCACCCCGGTAGGTCAAAACTTGATGCTGGCGTGGGATAATTATTCATGAAAAATCGGAGAGTATAAATCCATGTTTCTAATATTGGAAATTGGAAAAATTATATTTAATGTGTTTTATAAAATAAATTTTCACGCTTTGAAAAATATATTTTAAAATTTTCATGCTTTGCGATACTTAATAATTAACAAATGCATAACATTGAAATAAAATTATGAAATGTAGGCATTCAGCCAAATGAAACAAAGTCCCAGAAATATGAATATTGTAGGTACTTATCACTATTTAAGGGCAATGAAATGAATTTTGTGTTTTAAAGAAACTTCTAATTATACAATTTTTAAAACTACATTTTTATGAAAAAAACGTTTGCATTCATTTACCTGCTGGCGGGCGTATTACTTATAGCAACGTCCCATGCGCAGTCTCAGGATTATTCCCTTTCGGGTAAGATTGTTTCGAAAACGGATGGTGCCGGACTACCGGGCGCCAGTGTGCTGATTAAAGGCACCAACCGTGGGACCAGTGCCAATTCCGATGGAGATTTTACATTGATGGTTTCGCCCAATTCGACGCTCGTCGTATCTTTTATCGGATACGTTTCGCAGGAGATCCCCGTCGCGGGAAAGAAAACGCTGGAAATCACGCTAGCGGATGATGCCGCGCAACTCAGCGAAATCGTCGTAACTGCTTTGGGTATTTCCCGGGAGAAAAAGGCGCTGGGCTATTCGGTGCAGGAAATACAAGGTACGCAACTGACCCAGGCCCGCGAAACCAATATCGTGAATGCCCTCACCGGAAAAATCGCCGGGGTACAGGTCACGGGCTCCAATGGTGCACCGGGCGCTTCGTCGCGGATGATTATCCGGGGTTCCAGTTCCATAGGCAGCAACAACCAACCGCTGTTCGTAGTGGATGGCATGCCGATTGACAACGGCAACTACGGCTCCGGAACGGGCGTAGACTATGGCAACGGCGCAGCTTCCCTCAACCCGGATGACATTGAAAACATCAGCGTGCTGAAAGGCCCCAGCGCGGCGGCCCTTTATGGCTCGCGCGGTGCCAATGGCGTGGTGCTGGTTACCACAAAAAGCGGCAAGGGCAGTAAGGGGATCGGCGTTTCCTTCAATACGAATACCACTTTTGAATCACCATTGAAACTACCTAGCTGGCAGAACGAGTACGGGCAGGGAGCCAAAGGGCTTTTTTCATTCGTAGACGGCACGGGCAAAGGTGTAAACGACGGTGTTGATGAAAGCTGGGGACCAAAACTGGACGGTCGGTTGATTCCGCAGTTCAATTCACCGATTGCTGCTGACGGTACCCGCACACCGACTCCCTGGGTGGCGCATCCTGATAACGTCAACCAGTTTTTCGAAACGGGCCGCACGTTGACCAATAACGTGTCCATCACGGGTGGCAATGAAAACGGCGATTTCCGCCTTTCCTACACTGATCTCAACCAAAAGGGGATTCTGCCAAATACCGACTACAAGCGCCGCACGGTGTCAATTAATGCTGGCTGGAATCTGACTAAGAAACTGAATATCCGGGCCACGGGAAACTACGTGAACGACGGCAGTGACAATCGCTCCAACTGGGGGTTGTACTTCATCTGGTTTGGCCGTCAGGTAGATATGGCGGATTTGGTGAACTACACCGCACCGGGTAGTATTTATCAAAATAACTGGAACAACAACTACTGGACGAATCCCTATTACGTACTGAATAACAGCACCAGAGCCAACGAACGCGACCGACTCTACGGTAACCTGGCTGCTACCTACAAGTTTACCGACTGGCTTTCGCTTACCGCCCGCTCGGGAACTGATTTCTACGAAGATCGTCGCAAAACCAAAGGTGCAGCCCGGAAGGATAATATCAATGGCAACAAGCTCTACGACAGCTATAACGAAGAACAGATTTTCGTGCGCGAGTCAAACTCAGACTTCCTGCTGACGGCCATGCACAAATTCGGTGAGTTCGATATTACAGCCAATTTCGGCGGCAACCATCGGCGCAACTACTACCAGCGCAACTACATGGGGGCTACCGAGCTGGCCATTCCCCGTGTGTGGAACCTGGGCAACTCCCGGCAGCGGCCAGTCGTAGAGAATTCGTTTTCGGAAAAAATCGTGAACAGTGCCTACGCTTCGGCCAACATTGGGTTTAGAAACTACATTTTTGCGGATTTGACGGCACGGAACGACTGGTCGAGTACCCTACCCGCCGGCAATAATTCGTATTTCTATCCTTCGGCTTCGGTGAGCGCGGTACTTACCGACATTTTCCAGGTCGAATCGAATGTACTTTCCTTTGCCAAACTTCGTGCGGGTGCGGCCCGCGTCGGTAACGATACCGACCCTTACCGGACGGCGCAAACCTACGACTACAAAAGTGCCTGGGGAAGTACCCCCACGCTGGCCGAGAGCAACACGCTCCTGAATGCCAATCTGAAGCCCGAGCTGACCAATTCGTTCGAGGTGGGCGCTGAACTGCGTCTCTGGAAAAATCGCGTAGGGCTGGACGTGACGTACTATAAGCAAGATTCTTACAACCAGATCCTGAATGTCAATATTTCGAACGCCACCGGATTTACGTCGAAGCTGTTGAACGCCGGGCGGCTTCAGAACAAGGGCATCGAGGTTCAGTTGCGCGCTACGCCGATCGTTGCGGGAGATTTCAGCTGGGACATTAATCTCAACTGGGCGCAGAACCGCAACAAAGTAGTGGAATTGGCAGAGGGGCTGGACGTCTACCAGTTGAATGGCACAACCAACATTCGGGGGATGGCAGTGGAGGCCCGCGTAGGGCAACCCTACGGTACTTTCTTTGGTCAGGGCTTCCTGCGTGACCCATCCGGCAACATCGTCTATAACAGTGCCGGACTGCCGCAAATCAATCCGGTTCGCCGCATTCTGGGCAATTTTACACCGAAGTGGATTGGTGGTATTCAGAATACATTCAGCTACAAGCGCTTCTCGCTCAGCTCGCTAATTGATATGAAACAAGGTGGAGACATCTTCTCGCAGTCTATCAATATTGGCCGTTTCACGGGTGTACTTGCCGAAACGACCGTTGGTCGGGAAGACGGCATTGTTGGCGAGGGGGTAGTGAACACTGGCACGGCCGAAAGTCCCAACTATGTGCCCAATACGACCAATATTTCGTCCGAGGCCTGGCACCACAGCTATTATGGCCTGACCAACAACGAAACGACGATTTTCGATGGTAGTTACGTGAAATTGAGGGAGGTGAAATTCACCTACATGATTTCCGGCAAACTGGTGAAGAAATTGCCATTCCGGGATCTGGCGCTATCGGTCGTGGGACGCAACCTGGCGATTTTGCACAGCAACGTACCGCATATCGATCCCGAGACGAGCTACTATAACGATGGTAACCTGCAAGGCATCGAAAACGGGCAGATTCCTACGACAAAGTCAGTAGGGTTCAATGTTAGTTTCAAGCTTTAAAAAAGCGGCAAAGCCAAAATCAGAATAAAGTACCAGGTACTTCAAAAACATAAATTTTAATCGCAATGAAATCAACAATTTTTAAAAAAGCGGCTTTATTATCATTGCTGCTTGTAGGCTTCGGTTCGTGTACGAAGGACTTCGAAACAATCAACACCAACCCCAATAACCCGACCTCGGCATCGGCGGACCTCTTTTTGCCGTATGGCATTCAAAGCGCGGTCGATATGTACGTGGGTGGTTCTTTGGGGCAGGATGTCGGTAATCTTTTTGCTCAGCACTGGGCCCGAATCCAGTATACTGACGCTGACCGTTACATCGTGACCAACGACGTTATTTCCAATGGCTGGCGGGATTTCTACGTCGAGCCGCTGGCCAACTACCAGCGCATCATCAAGATTGCGGACGAAACTCAGAACCCTAATTATAAAGCCGTAGCGTTGATCCTGCGCTCCTGGGTGTTCAGTGTGCTGACCGACTTGTACGGCGATATTCCTTACAACGACGCGATCAAAGGAATCGAGGGTACTTTGAAGCCGACCTACGATGCGCAGAAAGACGTGTACGCCGATCTGGTAAAAACCTTGAAGTCGGCTAACGACATGATCGTGCTCAACAACACCAATCTGGCTGTTTCGGGGGATATACTTTTTTCAGGCAATATGCTGAAATGGAAGAAATTTGCCAATTCGCTCAGCCTTCGCATTCTGAATCGCATGAATGGCAAAGTGGACGTTTCCGCAGACATCAATCGGATCCTTGGAGACGCCAGTCAGTATCCGGTACTGGCTTCCAACGCCGATAACGTCCAACTTGCCTATCTGTCCGGTGTGCCCAACAATAACCCGGTAAATGAAAATCGCAAAACCCGCGACGATCACCGGATCAGCGCGACGATCGTGAACAAATTAAAAAGTCTGAACGATGCCCGGCTGGCGGTATATGCCGATTTGCCCGCCGACGGTGGTGAGTACAAAGGAGTACCCAACGGGCTTTCCAATTCCGACGCCAACGCCCTTGGCTTGTCGAAAACCTCCAAAGTTGGGGCTTATTTTACTGCCGCCACCGCGCCGGGTGTCATCATGACCTATGCCGAGTTGCTATTCATCAAAGCTGAACTGGCCAGCAAGGGCATTGCTTCAGCGGGCGATGCTTCTACTAATTACAAAGATGCCATCACAGCGTCCTACAAGCAGTACAACCTCACGCCGACGGCCGAGTATCTGGCGGCCAATGCGCTGAAAAGCGGTGCCGATGGCTACACGCAGATTATGGAGCAAAAGTGGATTGCGCTCTATGGCCAGGGTCTCGAAGCGTGGACCGAATACCGTCGCACAGGGATTCCTGCGTTGAAAGCCCCGGTTTCTAATGCCAACAACGACGTAGTTCCCACGCGCCTGGCATATCCCGGCTCGGAGGAATCGTTGAATTTTGCCAATTTCACGGAGGCGTTGACGCGCCAGGGCGGGCAGAATACGATGCGGTTGAAACTGTGGTTTGCGAAGTAAACTACTGGTTGAAAAGTTGCCAATCCCCCTTATCGGAAAAGATGAGGGGGATTTCTTTTTTACGGTTCTTGCCTGTACATTTTCGTCATCAACGCATAGAGTTCGGGATGCCGATTTTCGAATAGCTCTGGCTGACTGAAAAAATATTCGCTCGCCACACTCAGAAACTCCGCTTCGTTGGTGGCAGCATATGGATTAATGTCCGATTCGTCCTCTTTTATTTTTTCAATTTCCTGATGAACGAGTTGCAGCCAGGGTAGTACGTACTGCTTCTGCATCAGGTTTTCCGGCACACCGTCGGTGCCGCCATCGGCTTTGTCGATCAGGTGGACAAACTCGTGGATGCCGACATTACTTTTGCTTTTTTCGTTTTCAAAACCCTGGTGCAAAGCGGGTAATGAAAGAATCATCAGGCGATTCATAGTGCCGGAACCTACCTGCCCCAAAATATTCCGTGCCTCACCTTCGGTTTGGTAGTCGGCATTGAAGGTGCCTCTGTACAAAAGTACCTCGCTGATGTTCCGGTAGCGCAGCTGCGGGAACCCGAACAACGGAATGACGGCACTGGCTGCCACCAGCAGACGGTCGGTATCATCGATTTCCATTTCGACACCGGTAACGGCCGTTTTCTCAAAGAAATGACTAATTTCCTCTTCGAAGCGCGACCGCTCCGCTGAGCCTAAGTGTTCATAGAAAGACACTTTCTGGGTAAGGATTTTCCTCCAATCTTCCGGAAAATCCGGGGGAATGTCCATCTTTTTTTTCTTTCTGAAAAAGAGCATCCAGATAACAAATCCGAAGATTAAGGCCGAAAAAACGATGAAGAGCCAGTACGTGGACATGGGAATGAAACTGTTGAAATAGAGCAGTAAGATTGATTGCCGGGTAGGGTAGTGGCGAAACGCCCCAAATCACAAATTGAACCAATAGGTCAGCTTGGCGATAATAGCCCGGTTCTTTGCCACAAAGCTATCCGCAAAATAGTTGTCTGAATACACCAGAAAAAAATCCGAAACCGGGCGGAAACGCCATTGCAGCCGGCTGTTTATATTGACGTTGTTACTCAAATTATTGTACTGAAAAAAAGTAGTCCAGAACAGTTTCTTGGAAAAAGTTACGTCCGTGCGGGGCCCAATGAGAAACAGCGTCCCCTTGCCTTCGGAAGTGGTGATGCGGCTGTAACTGAAATTCATCGTCAGATCGCCATACGGCTGGAATCGGTAAAGCAGGAGCCCGGTAAGACTGGCGATGGTACCATTGAAATTTTGTCCGAAAGTACCCTTAATCTCCGTATTTAGCTTTTTTCGGCGGTCGGAACGGAAGTTGAATTGGGCATTCGTGTAGCGGTAGTCGGTTCCGCGTCGTAATGGCTCGTTACCGCTTCGGGTGGGGTCAAAGTCGGTGAAAAGATAGGTGTAAGTACTGGCCACCTGCCAGGTGAGTTGGGCGTAGCTCTGGAAAGTCATGTCTCCCACCAATCCAATAGCCTGATCTGTAATGCCCAAGCCCGGCTTGCGGTATTCCTCGTAGCTGACGCCCACACTGTGGCGGTTGAGGATTTTGTTGTTGGGGTATAAATTTACCTGCGCAATCGGATTGATCCGGTACACGTTCCGGCGCGGCACCACGCCGACCTCGGCCTGAAAATCATCACCGATATAATAGCTATTCCAGGTGATTTGATACCGGTACTTGTTCAATGTCAGAGATGCTCCCGACGCAAACTGATTCTTGCCACCAGTGGGGGTAAACGCTTGATGGTAATAAAATTTCCCCAGCCACTGATTGCTGGCGGAGGCGTGGTTGTATTCCAAACCGGCCACCCGATTGAAGCGGTCACGGCCTGCTGCCGGATTGAAAATTTCCTTGTCGATAAAAAGGCCCGTGATGTTGGAGCGGCTGAACACCTTTTGCTGTACCACCGCCACGGTAGTATTGGCGCTCGAAATACCGCGTTCCTCATCGCGGGCGGTCTGCACATTCAGGAGGCCTACCCGCAGGTTCTTGCTCACTTTGCCGTTGAGCCGCACGCCGGAAAGAATGCGTATGGGCGTGTAGGTTCCGGTGGTGGTGTCCACTTCCAGCCCCACGCGCCGCGAATAAAAGGGCGTGAAATTCTGGTTGCCCATCGAGGAACTGAAAACCTCCTGACTGCCGAAGGTTCCAAAAAGATCAGAGTTTTCCAGAAAAAACTGGCGTTGTTCCGGGAACGAAAGTGAGATATCGAAACGGGTAAGATTCTGTACCTGACGGTCGGCTTCAACGGTAGAGAAATCGGGATTGATCGTAGCATCCAGGATCAATCCCGGCGTGATCCCTACTTTCAGGTCGGCACCCACGGAATTCAGAGGCGTTTTGGCGGTGGGCTCTTTCAGGAAGTCCCGGGCTTGCCCGGCCCGTACGTAAGGAATGATGGCCAGGTTTGCACCCGGCTTACGCAAGGGTTTCTCAAACTCCATCGGTCCTGAAAAAGCCAGATTAAAAATAAGCTGATTCTGGGGGATTCTGACCCAGGTCGACTGCTCATTGTTTTGAGTATCGAAGCGGTAACTCATGAAGTTCCAGGTAGTACCACCGTCGAGATAGCGCAACGTCCTGAACGGGATTTTTAATTCGCAGGTCCAGTAGTTGTCATAAATTTTCGATTCGCCTTCCCACTTATTGTCCCAATATGAATTAAAAAACTGGGTGTCTGAGCCGCCATTGCTGATTAAGGCTTCCCGCATCACACCGTAGGGATTCATGCCGAACAGAAAGGCATTGGTTTTATCCTGGAACGTATCGAACAGAAAGCTTATGTTATCGTTTCCGCCTGCCCGGAAGTCGCGTCGATAGGAAGGGATAATGAACTTGTCGCTCTCGGTATGACACTTGGCTGCCACGTAAAGAAAGTTTTCGTCGTAAGTCATGAATATTTCCGTCTGCCGCTTCGCCACAATGGTATCGACCGGGAAAAATTGCCAGAACTGATCAATGACCCTATGCTGAATCCATTCCGCTTCGTTGAGCTCTCCGTCGATGGTGTATTTGGATGCCGTAGCAGTCAGGTTGAAGGAAGGGGTTGGGTAAGTTTTCTGGGCCCTGGAAGTAAAAGAGAGGGTGCAAATGGTAATAATCCAAAAAAACAGTAGGTAAATTTTTTTCATATGAGGGATACGGCGTAAGAAATTCATCATAACGAGCCTTAGCCAAAAATAGCCTATTTCCCTTAGAATGACCGTATTTTAGTTCTGATTCGCACTGATTTTTAAGATTATTTGTAATGTTGAGCGGTAAATTACGTTAGTTCTACACTAATAAATTAATCTATGCTTTAATGAAAAATACCATAATTTCTGCCTTGTTCCTGCTGGCAATTTCACAGATAATCGCAGGTTGTAATTCAGCCAAGAAAGTACCTTATGACGCCAAATGGAATGCGCCTTTTACTTATGTGGATCAGGGCACGCTCGATGGCCTTGATCAACAGTCGCGGTTGCGGTTTGGAGTGATCAACGATGACCAATTCATGTACATTACCCTCAAAACACGAGATCCGCTGACCACAAAACAAATTCTTACGAATGGGATACGCCTGACGTTCAGTCCTGAAAACAGCCGCGAGGATCGATCTATCTTATTCCCCGTTGTGACTCGTGACGACAAAAAAGCTCTAAGCAAAATGCAGATAGACTTGCCCAATAGCCTTAGCCTGAGCCGGATGATGGAGGCCTTTAATAAGGAAGCCCTCTGGAAGGATAAGCAGGGTGAGCGTTTTATTAACCTGGTCGAAAATCAGGCGGGTATTCGGGCACGCATTGCATTGGATGAAAACCAGGAACTGACTCAGCAATTCAGTATTCCTTTCGCCCAGCTGGGCGTAGACCCCCGGCAGGCCCGGATGATGGAAGTGGGCATCAAGACCGAAGGCAGCGGCAACGGGCTGGGTGGTATTGCTCCGGGCGTAAGCATCGGGATGGGTAGTGGGGGCTTTGGCGGTGGCGGCTTCGGTGGCGGAGGCATCAGCCTCGGTACCGGCGGCGGTCGCAACAATCCAAATGACCGTTCGGTGAACCTCCGGCTGCAGGTTCGTCTGGCGAAGGATAGTTTCCGGGAGGATCTGCGGTAATAAAATACTTAAGACACAAAAAAGGGGCGTACCGAATTGGTACGCCCCTTCAAATTACTCGGGATAAATATTAGATAACTTTTACGTTAACTGCATTTAGACCTTTTTTGCCTTGTTCAACTTCGTAGGACACGCGGTCATTTTCGCGGATGTCGTCGGCCAGGCCGGAAACGTGTACGAAAATGTCTTGACCTCCATCGGATGGGGAAATGAAACCAAATCCTTTGGTGTCATTGAAAAACTTAACTGTTCCTTCTTGCATTGTATTGTTATTATAAGATAAAAATTAGACGACAAAGGAGAGAATTATTGTTTGAAATTCCAAATTATCATTTAACAATTAGGTGACTTTCAGTCGAAATTAATTTATAGTATTTACTCAGTTCTTTGAAAGCCAGTAATTTATGTTCAATGTTAGTCTTTGGGAGAATTAACAAAAATTGAACACTTAAATACTATAATTGCATTTTTACACGCTTAGGCGGCCCTTTCTTACTTCTACTCCACTAGTACCTGACGCCCCGTATCGGCTGATTTTTTGGCTGCTTCCAAAATCTGAACCACTGTCACGTTGATAGGTAGTTCGTAAAGGTCGTTCTGATCCAGAGTCAATTGCCCACGCACAACCTGGGCCAAAACCGAAAAAGGATCTTCATAAGGCGCGGGTCGGGGGTCAAGTTTCAGCGTTTGTTCGGGACTCTTCTCGGCAAGTCGCTGCCGGACGGTGGTGCGATCCACAGCAACAGCGTATCCTTTGGTACCATACACTTCCATATCCTTCCGCCCAAACGTCCAGTTCCAGGAAGCTTGAATGACGCACTGGGCCTTAGGGTATTGCAGGATAATTGTGGCCTCGTCGTCCACTTTGGGATAAATCTCTGGTTTGTTCTGATGCGTAACGGCCGTGACCGAAAGAGGCTTGTCCCCCCGCATCAGCCAGGTCATCAGGTTGGCCCCGTAACAGCCGAAGTCGGTGAGAGCTCCCGCACCGTTTTGTACCGGGTCGGTGAGGAAAGCGAAGAACTCATCGCTTACACCGATCTCACGTGGGCCCTGATGCCCGTCGTTCACCATTACTTTTCGGATTTCCCCCAGCTTCCCGTCGGTGTAGAGTTGCTGTACATGCTGGTTGCTGGAGTACCAGGAAGTCTCATAATTGGTCAGGATTTTTACGTTGTATTTTTTGGCCAGGGCAGCCATTTCCTGCGCGTCTTTGTAGGTAGTTGCCAGCGGCTTTTCTACCATCACATGAATCTTACGCGGCGCGGCGGCGCGAGCGACGGTAATATGCTCGTTAATTGGCCCAAAGGCAGAAACAGCCACCGGTTTGGTTTCGGCCAGCATCTTGTCCAAATCATCGTAGAAGAGCTTTGGGTCCAGATTATATCGTTTGATAAATTTCTCCACCAGAGCTTTGTCTTTTTCGTAAATCCCCACCAATTCGGTGTCTTTTTTCTCTTTTCGGTTGAATACCCAACCTACGTGGCCGTGGCTGAGGCCAGCCACGGCGAGCCGGACGGGCGTTTGGGCAAAGGTTGGGAGGGAAAGGATAGCGAGGAGCAGGATGGCAGGTGTTTTCATGAAAAAAGGAAATTTGCTTTCCTGTAAAAGGTCATGCAGATGGATTAATACTTGCCCGGCCTTGATGCGACATGTATCAACATTCCTTGATATTCAGCTAAAAATCAAAAGCCCACTTAAAAGTCGTTATCCAGGTGGAACTCCCAATCGCTCATGATGCAAAAAGCTGAGGTCAACTTCTTTTTAAAGAAAGAGGTGAAATTTATAGCATCCTGCTTTTATTAGGTAGCAACCTTATTTTTATAATCCATCGCATGAAAAAACTACTTGTTCTATTCTTTGTCTGCACCGTTAGTCTAAGTATTGCCCAAACTAAAATGCCCGAACGCTGGAGCCAGGCCAAAGCCGAGGCCTGGTACGCCAAACAACCCTGGCTGTTCGGCTCCAATTATAACCCGGCCAGCGCCATCAATCAGTTGGAAATGTTTCAGGCCGAAACTTTCAATCCCAAAGAAATAGATAAAGAGCTGGGTTGGGCGGAGGATTTGGGAGCAACTACCGCTCGAGTCTATTTGCATGATCTGCTATGGCAGGATTCGACGGGCTTCAAGAAGCGCCTTGATCAATTTCTGGACATCGCCGCCAAACATAAGATCAAACCTATGCTGGTACTTTTCGACTCCTGCTGGGACCCTTTCCCGAAACTGGGCAAGCAGCATGAGCCTACGCCCGGCGTGCATAATTCTGGCTGGCTGCAAAGCCCCGGCGCGGATGCGCTCACCGATGTTTCACAATATCCTCGCTTGAAAGCTTACGTACAAGGGGTAGTTGGGGCATTTGCCAATGATCCCCGAATATTGCTTTGGGATGTTTGGAACGAACCCGATAACACCAACGATAGTAGTTATGGCAAAAACAAACTCAAACAGGAACCCGAGCGTAAGCGGGAAATCATCACCAGGCTACTACCTGACGTGTTTGCCTGGGCGCGCGCCGTTAACCCGACGCAGCCGCTATCGTCCGGCACCTGGATTTTTAATAAAAACCGCGATGTAAGCGATCCGAAGAATTGGAGCGCCATGGAAAAAATTCAGTACGAAAACTCCGACATTCTGACTTTCCATCATTATAACGGTCCCGCAGAATTTGAGCAGGTTATCAAGCAATTGAAAACCCAAAACCGCCCGATGATCTGCACTGAGTTTATGGCGCGGGGTAACGGCAGCAAGTTTCAGACGCACCTGCCCATTGCCAAAAAGTACAATGTAGGTATGATCAACTGGGGCTTTGTGGCCGGGAAAACCCAAACCTACCTGCCCTGGGATAGCTGGCAGAACCCGTACACCAATGGCCGTGTGCCAAAAATCTGGTTCCACGAAATTCTGAAAAGCGACGGGACAGCCATTGATCCCGAGGAAACGGCGGCAATCAAGAAAGCCACGGGTAAATAATTATGAGTGATGAATGATTTAACTTTCATCACTCATCACTCTCTTTTTACCCTTTTGCAGGATTCAGAATGTTGTCAATCCGCACCAATGCATCCTGAATATGGTAGCGGGAAAGATCGTCTTTGTAGCGATTTTGGGCGCTCTTCAACTGTTGCTGTAACTTCACCAGTTCACCGCGGGCGATGGAACGGATGTCCGATTGACTGATATCCACCGGGGTGACCGTTCTGCGGCCAGAGGGCGGTGTTTCGTTGAGCAGGTAGTTTATCCGATCGAGGTAGGCCTTTTGCAGATTACGGCGGTAAATGTCGATGGCTGAGCCTGTATACACTTCTTTCCAAATCCCGCGCTGGAGTTGATTGACCATGTCAAGCGCGTTGTATTTTACATCGTTTACTTCGTTTTCCATGAGCCGGGCCAGCCGATCGGGTGAGAGCAGGCCGTTCAGGTGCCGCACTTGGAGGGACCGAATCTCGTCCACGTAGTTGGCGTGATGAATATTGCGCGAAATTTTAGCTTCGTGCAGCCATTCTGGTGAAGAGAAGGCGTTGTCGAGTAGCCAGTTCACGGAGGTAGTTTGCGTTTTGGCATCCACCGGAACAAAAATAAATCCTTCCTGATTGGGTTTCAGGCGATTTTCATGTACTCCGCCAACGTTGGTCGCTACATGGCCGATGTAGCGGCTCCAAACGCCCAGCAACTCGTCGTACAATTCTTCCAAATCATCGTAATCATTCGTTTTCTCAGCCGTCCATTCGTAAAGTTTTGGAGCCACGAGTTTCAGGTTTTTCAAGCCATAAGTACTGGCCAATACCAGATCTGCTCCCACATTTTCGGTTTGACTTTCCGGGTCGTAACCTCCGCTTCCACTGCCAAATTGGTAGATTGGGTCGCCCGATTTTTCATTGATCCACTTCGAGAGCGTCGGTACTTCGGCTTCGGCGCTTTTAGCGTCGGGCAGATAGCGGTAGCCCCAGTTGATGACGTAGTGATCGTAAGGGCCAAGTTGCCGGACAAAGCGAATTCCTTTGTCGCCAGGCTGCGCCACGTAGTTGTAGCGGGCGTAGTCCATGATGGTAGCCGCAATGCCGTATTTCTGGGTAAAGGCTCCCGAACGTAACGAATCCGTGGGATAGGCTGAACTGGCTTTCATATTGTGCGGCAGGCCCAGAGCGTGGCCGACCTCGTGCGTAATAACCTCCTTCATCATCTCGCCAAGGTCGTCCATCGGCGTATCGAGGGTGCGGGCGGAGGGATTGGCCGCGCCCGTTTCCAAAAGATAGCGGTTTCGGTAGGAGCGAAGGTGGTTGTGGTACCAGATGATGTCGCTCTCGATGATCTCGCCCGAACGTGGATCTGACACGCTCGGCCCGACTGCGTTGCGGGTGGTACTTGCTACATATCTGATCACCGAATAGCGAACGTCCTCCGGACTGAAATCGGGGTCTTCTGCTGCGGTAGGAGGATCTTTGGCGATGATGGCATTCTTGAAGCCGGCTGTTTCGAAAGCTTCCTGCCACTGCTCCACGCCTGCTTTAATGTAAGGGCGCAGCTTTTCGGGCGTGGCCGGGTCGAGGTAATAGACGATCGGCTTGACAGGTTCCACCAACTCGCCACGGCGGTAGGCAGCGATGTCTTTCGGAACCAGATTCCAGCGACGAATGTAGGATTTCTCGTCGGCTTTGAGGGCCTCGGAGCCGTAATCGATTTGCCTGATGTTGAAGTAGCCTACGCGGTAATCGTCAATGCGCGGCTGCATGGGTACTTTCGGCAAAAGTACCATCGACTGATTCATCAGCAAACTAATGGCTCCCGTCTCGGAATTGGTAGGTGGCTCGGCAGCATCGAAAGTGAAGTCCTGTTTCACTTCGATGTTCAATGGAAAACTCTTGGCACTCTGAATGAAACTACGGCTGTCGTCCAGCTTACTCACTTTGTAAGTCTTACGCATCTCGGAATCAAGGCCGCTGAATGTTTTTATATCGCTACTCAGAAACTTCGTCACATCAATGACGTAGGCGGAAGAATCCCTGGATAGCGCGGCGATGTCAAAGGCGTAGATCGTTGGCTGGTAGTTGTTGGCCTGCACCGAAAGATTGATGGGTAACGAATCGGCGGCCACCGAACGGTACGATTTGGTTTTCAGCACAATTTTATCGCCAAATTTTTGCCACTCCACCATCTGCTCGTTCACCGACGAACCCGCATTGACATAACCGCCGCCCAGCCCGGAAGGTAGGTTGACGAAGCGACTGACCCAGAGAAAGTCACGCTTGAGTAAAGAGTCCGGTATTTCATAAAAGTACTTTTCACCCACTTTATGAATGGTGAATACGCCTGAATCGGATACGGCCTCTTTGGTAATGACCGCTTTGTAAGACTTCATGCCCGTTTTGGGTTTAGCCTTATCCGTACTGTCAGATTTTGTAGCGGAGGTAGTCGTGGCCGTCTGCGGGGCCTTTGTGGTAGAACAGGAAAACTGTAGCAAAGCCAGTAAGCAGGCCAAACTAGCTGTCCGGTAAAATATTGACATGAGTTTTTTGGGTTATTTAAAGAAAAAAGTGGTACTTGATTTGGTGCGATAAATATAGGTCGCCTTTCTCGAAAAAATCCATGAATTTTCGCTTTATACTTCACATGCGTCTGTTTTTATTCCTAGTAACCATGATGTTTTCAATTTGTGGTAGTGCCCAGCCTGACCTGATCCCGGCAGATGTCTACCGGTGGAACGAGGTTCCTGTAACCAGGAACACGCATTCGCAGCAACGTACTTTTCTGGAAGGCACTACACCCGCATTCCGGCACTTGAAAGTACACGCTACTACGGTACCCGCAGGACAAGCCGCTCATCCCGGACATGCCCACCCCGATGAGGAGCTCATCATTGTGAAAGCAGGCCAGCTCACGGTCACTATCGCCGGAAAAACTGAGACCCTCAAAGCTGGAAGCGTGGCCCTGATTTTGCCTGATGACTTTCATGGCTTTGAAAATCGGGGAGACCAGCCCGTGAGCTACTACATTATGCGCTATGAGGCTAGGGCTCCAGACCCCAAACGGGCTGCCAATGCGGGGCAATCATTTGTAAGGCACTGGAACGACATGGAGTATAAGGCACATGATAAGGGAGGCCGCCGTAATGTTTTTGATATGGCCACACCGCAGTCCGAGCGCTTTGAAATGCACATCACTACATTGAACGAGGGCCTGATGAGCCATCCTCCCCACACTCACAAGGCCGCCGAAATCCTGCTGCTGATCGAAGGCGAGGCCGAGGAAAGTATTAATGGAAAATGGATATCCGCTGGGGTGGGGGACATCATCTTCCTGCAATCGCAGGTTCCGCACGCCATCCGCAATACCGGTAAGGGTGCCTGTACCTACTTTGCTTTTCAGTTTGAATAAGTTATAGACCCAACTTTAAGTGAAAGCGAGTTTGTTTTTGGAGTGAAGAAAACAAAAAAAGGCGTTGGATGAATTCCAACGCCTTTTCCACTAAGAATCAAAATTTTACAAGCCGAATCCGAGAGCAAAGCCTTTAACGCCAGCTGGGAAATCAGAAATCCGGAATGCCGAACCGTTGGTAAGGTTAATCTTATAAAGGCCAGAAACGCCACCTACGGTCAACAGCGCATAAGCATCCCCGGTAGTCCCTCCGATGTCGAAGCCATTGGCTGCATCTACTGTCACGCCCAGGCTGCCGATCTCCTCAAGACCCCCATCGTTGGGCGGATTTTGCTTATATAGCTTGTTGGTCTGGCTGTCAATGTCGTATAAAACCGTTGAGGTAGTGCCGGCAAAGCTGTTGGTGTACGCGGCTCCGTTGATAAATGGTGTAACGGTGCCCGATACAGGCGTAAGGGTGCCATCTGTGATAGCCGCTCCCGTAGTTACGTTCACGCGCAGGTTCTGGCGGGTGTTACTTACGATTCGCAGGCGATCCGCCACGGGGTTGAAGTCCACTCCGAAACTAGTGCCGTCCAATGCCACACTAAGTACCGACAGCATGGAGGCCGCACCGTTAGACAGGTTGATTGCGTACAAATTTCCGTTGCTACCCAGCGCGTGGAGCTGGCCATTTACGGGCCGGAAATCGATTCCTTCGATCGTTACGCCAGTTGGCAGACCGGTGATGCTCCGGGTGAGGCTGGTTATCGGAAACTTCTTAGGATTGAAGATATGAAGTGTATTGTTAAGATCGACAGCGTACGCCACAGGGTTCGTTGGAATAGCAATTCCGGTGATCGTTCCTGAGGGCAGATCGCCCAATTTTTGAAGTTTACCAGTCGCTAGATCAACGTAAGAAAGCTCCCATTTGCCGTTAAACATCACTGATGCAATGCCGTAGTTATCATCAGCGGAAAGGTCAAACCCACCGACCGCGCTGATATCGATGCCCAGGGGGCCGATATCTTTCAACCCGCCATCGTTGGGCGGATCCTGCAGGTACAATCTGTCCGTAGTTGCGTCGATATCATAAAGCCTGGTCGTGGTAGTTCCGGCAAAGCTGTTGCTGTAAGCCACCGCTGCCACCATCGGGTTTGGATAGCCGTTCAGGTTACCGTCAATGGAAACTACCGCTCCGGTTTCGGGGTGCAGACGCAAATCCTGGGTCGTGTTGCTAACCAGCCTGATGCGATCGACGGTAGGGTTGAAATCGAAACCAAACATGGTACCTTCAATGGCAGGCGTGAAGGGGCCCGTGCCAAGTGCGGTAGCCGCGCCGGATTGAAGGTTGATGTGATAAAGCCGGCTTGATGAGCCTACGCTGTAAAGCTGTCCGGTAGCGGGACGAAAATCAATACCCAGAATCGTTTCACCGGGCTGCAGGCCACTAATCGTAAGGGTGCGCAGGGGAGCCGAAGTGTTCCGAACGTTTAACTCGTAGAGTTGATTGTTGTCGGTAAGCGCGTAAAAAATCTGATCTGGAAGGGTCGGTGCAGCGGGTGGGAGACGGTGGTCTTCACACGACTGGAGTACCAGGGCCATGAGGAATAGGCCAATCGGTAGGGTCAGAACCCATTTTTGCAAGGATTTTTTCATAGTAATGTGGTTAGTTAATTGTGTTTAGAGATGGTAGTTCGCCGATATACGTACATTGTTTAAAAATGGATTTTTCAGATCGGCATTTTTTGAAATTTTCCGCCGGAGTACGATTATAAAGGTGACTAATTATGGTGGTAAGAGCGTATTCTGCCAGGCGATCGGACGGTATGCGGGAGTTGCTCCTTCTTACTAGAAGAGCGTCAGAGATCAATTTCAGATAATGTAAGTTGCTTTAAGAGAACTTTGGCTGCCGGGGATTTGGGGGTTACCTTTGCACCAGAATTGTAAGTACCTAATTTTCTCTCCAATCAAAATGAAAACCATACTTTCAGCCGCTCTATTATTCATTGTTTCACTTGCCGCCTGCAATAAGAGCGCAGAACAGGTTAAAGAAATTGAAGAAGAGGTGATGGCGATCCACGATCAGGTAATGCCAAAAATGAGCGACATCATGTCTTTGAAAAAACAGCTTTCGGCCAAAATGGTGGAGCTGGATAGTCTGCAACAGGAGGGCGTGAGCAGCACAACGCTGGCTGAGCAAAAAATGAAAGCCATGGAGCTCAGCCAAGAACTCACCACGGCGGACAGCCTGATGATGGAGTGGATGTATCAATACCGGGGGGATTCTGCCAAGGCGCTTCCGGCGGGCGATGCCCTGGTGTACTTCCGTTTGGAAAAAGACAAAATCACCGATGTGCAGAAAAGAACCAACCAGAGCCTGGAAGCCGCACGGGATTTTTTGAAATGATTTTTAAAAAAATAATAGTAGGCCGATACGTGATGAAGAAAATACTGAATGGTAGTTTGACTTTGCTGGTGATGTTGGTTGCAATCCTGGGGTGCGATAACGAACCCAAGAGGCTGCCGATTTTGGGAGAGAGGGATGCTGTGACCAAAGAAGTGGATGGTAAAGTGGTTACAGACACAATTTACAATACCATACCTGACTTTGCATTCGTCAATCAGAATGGCGATACGGTTACGCAGAGAGATGTGGCGGGAAAAATCTACGTTACGGACTTTTTCTTTACTTCCTGCCCTACGATCTGTCCCGTAATGAAACGGCAGATGATTAAGGTTTACGACGAGTATAAGGACAATCCTGACTTCATGATTTTGTCCCACAGCATAGATCCCGACCATGACACCCCTGAAGTCCTGAACAAATATGCCTCGGATTTAGGCGTGGAAGGTACCCAATGGGAATTTTTGACGGGACCCAAAGAGAAAATCTACGACATCGGTCAGGGGCACTACCTCGTGACGGCCAAAGAAGATGAAGCCGCCGAGGGGGGCTACATTCACAGCGGGGCATTTGTGTTAGTAGATAAAGACCGCCGCGTAAGAGGCATGTACGATGGTACCAGTGAAGAAGGCACTGAGAAACTGATACAGGATATTAAGGTCTTGCTGGCTGAATATGAGTAACGCTTCTATGATTGTCAAGGTACTTTGTGGACTCATTGCTCAATGCATTGCTTCATTGCTGAAAGGCTCGTCAGGATTTTTTGCAGGAGCTTTCTTCATAATGGCCTTTTCTTCTTGTCAAAGTACGGATGAGTTAAAGAAGGAGCAGTATTATTCGGAGGGATACCAGCTGTATACGGCGAATTGTGCCAACTGCCATCAGGCTGATGGTACGGGGCTGGCCAATCTATATCCGCCCATTAAGGGGTCTAGCTACCTGGACAGAAATGCTGACTTAATCTGTATCATCAAAAATGGCCTGGCCGGTGAAATCCAGGTGGCGGGTAAGACGTACAATCGTCCCATGCCAGCCAACCCCAAACTAGCCGACATCGAGATTGCCGAAATCGTGACCTACGTAAACATTACCTGGGGGGGGGATTCCACCTACACGCCAACGGATTCGGTGACCGCCATACTCAGCCGCTGCGAAATCAACCAGGAGTAGGGTGTTTGTGAGAAGTTTGAATGCTGGTCGGAAGTGATCAAATTAAATTGGCCACTACTGCAAACCGGGGTCCACGTCGAAAATACCGTAGGGTTTGCGGATGGTCATGGCGGTGAAATCCTGGTTCGCATCCATACCTTTCCCTTTTGTGTAAGAACCCGTGATCAGATTATCAATCACCACATTCTCCTCGGTAAAAACCTTGCGGGTCGTGGGGTTCCAGTAAAGTTCCGGCGTTTTTAAACGACGCTGTTCTACTTTATTGATTACCACTACATTTCCTTTCACGATGTACAGATTCCGAGCGTTATCAAAGCGACCGGAATCCGATCGTAAAGTCGTAACTACCTGTCCATTTTTGGTATCAAAAAACTTAATATTGACCGTGTCGGGAAAAACCTTGTCCTCGTTCTGATACCGGTACTGAATGGGCGTTTCGACTTCTACCCGCTGCTGACCTTCTTCACTGTATAGCAATTGTACATCGAAGATTTCTTCCAGAGGCCCCTGATACAACTCCACTTCGGGTTCTGGTTTCTCCGCACAGCCAATAAGCGACACGGCGACAAAGCTGCAAAGTAGCAAAGCGCCAAAGCGCCAAAGCGGCAAAGTGCCGGAGTACTTAAGTTTCGTTATTGTGTTACTAGACCGCATAAAGTATGGTTTCCAAACCAGACCGGGTTTTTGAAGCTTCTGAACTATGGAAATTGGTGTAAACATTCACTCCCCTGAGCTTTGTCGCTCCGTGGTTCCTTAATCGATTCTCACTTTTGAGAACCAGGAATTATCGACCAGTGTAATGCCCAGAACTATCTTACCGTAACGTTCCTGAATAGCCTGGTTGCTGACGACCCCACGTTGGCCCGCAATGAACGAAAGTGTGAACGAGTTGGGAGAGTTACCGTTCAGGCCCACCGGGAAAGTACCGCCAATGGACAGGTTCGTATCTTTCAACTGCGCTCCATCAGGACTGTACGGCATACTTCCGGTACTGAAACCCAGCCGATACTCCACTTTCTTAAAGTAACCCGCGCTGGCCACCAGGTCGGGAATGTATTCCAGGCCGAGGTGAACGCGTCCCGCATCGACCAGCCCATCGTTGTTCCCGGCAAAGCTGCGGTACTGCGACCAGTTCTGCCGCGAATAGTCCACGGCAAGCGTGAGTTTGTAGGGCCACTCCAAGCTTGCCCCGATTCTGTACTGCGAGGGGAGATGAATGCCGCCTTTCGCGTTATTGGAAAGGGTATCGGGCAGGCCGACGGCAAAGCTGTTGTTGGTTAGCTCGAAACTCGTCGTCTGCCGGGCTTTCAGATCGGTGCCGAAGCTGTAAGTACCCCCCAGGTTCAGGTTCAACTTATTGTCTTTTTTGATGGGTATCCTTACTGCCGTTCCGGCACGAAAGAAGAAATCCGAGTAGCTGTTGCGTTCGGTGCGGCTTACCAGATAGTCGGCCCCGTCACCGATGAGTAACTGCGACTCAGAAGCCCGGCGCACGTTGCCGAACAGGTAAGAGGATTCCAGGCCAACGCTGACGTATTTGCCCAGTTGGAAGGCATTGGTGAGCGACACCTGATTGATGGCGCCTTTGCCCGAGTAATAGTAATAAGTATCGTAAATGGTACCTGACACCTTGCCGCTGCTTCGGCTTTCGAAATCGACAAAGCTGTAAGGTTTCAAGCTAAGACCAAGCGACCAGCGCTTTCCCGCCGGAAGCGATAAGGCCAGGTAACCGATGTTGGCCCCGAAGTCCCGCTGGGAGGCATTAGGTGCTTTGATCTCCTTATACTGGCTGATGGCTCCGAACTCGAAAGTCGTGTACCGGTTGCGCACCCATAGCGCAGGGTTGAGATTGTTGATATGGATGCCGTTGCTGGTGCTGACCCCGGCACCTCCCATCCCCTGGTTGGTCGAGAAGGCATCGCTGTACGATTCTCCGACCCCTAAAACGCTGTAGGGGGAGTTGCCGAGCCCTTGCGCCTGGACACTTGCATTGCTACCCACAAAAATTAAGGCACCTATCACCAGGGCCGTAATTGACTTATTGTTTCTGTAAATTGACATTATAAATTAAAATACGGTTCAATCCAATGAGTACCAGTTCAGGCACCACCGATACAGGTACCTGGAAAATATTGGTAAAATAAGAAGCGTCGCCGCCGCAAAGTACCACCCGGCATTCGGGGGTAGCGGCGCGGTGCGCCAGAATAAGGCCGTTCAATTCGGCAGCCAGGCCGTTCATGACACCACTTAGCAGAGCTTTCCGGGTACTTTTCCCCACCAGCGGTGCTGCCCTTTCCGGTTCAACAAGCGGAAGCCGCTGGGTAAACGAATGCATGGCTTTGAATCGCATACGCATTCCCGGAGAAATGGCCCCACCCTGAAAGCGTCCCGCCCGATCCACCAGGTCGTAGGTGATGCAGGTTCCCATGTCGATCACCAGACAATCTTCCTCTGGAAAAATCTCTACCGCCCCCACTGCCGCCGCGATGCGGTCGGCACCCAACGTGTCCGGAGTGTCATAGTCCCTCACAATGGGTAAGGGTGTCAGGCTGTTTAGAGTCAAAACAGGGACATTTGGTTGGAGCGCCTCCCGAATTTTTTCCACTTCGTGGCTCACCGACGAAAAAATCACGTGTTTTACTGCTACCGAACGAAGTGTATCCAACAATTCAGGGAAAGTCAGCTGTGATTCATGGCGCCGGAGTTCGTTGCCTTCGAACCAGCCGACTTTGGAAAATGTATTGCCTGCGTCCACCACTAAGTTCATAATTCCGCAAAAGTCCCCTTTTATTTGGACATAAACTAACTGATTGCGTAAAAGGAATATGGATTTGAACCATTCCCAAGCACTTTCAGAGCAGGGGATATTCCACATACACCAGTAGCCCGGAACGAAATACGCGGGATTTGCATTTGTGAAAACATAAGCATATATTAGCGACCAGCGTCTCCCACCTATATTCCAAGAAGCCAAATCTAGTTTTTGAAACAACTTGTTTCGTTCTTTTACGTTATCCATTAAATTTTCGGGGCAACTTCAATCCAAACAAAAGCGTCCAAAATTGTAATTTGGCGAAATTGCGTTATCATTGCACCCGATTCCAGCATTTGCCATTCCCAAGACACTTTTCCCTAACCCTCGTGCGGACTTCCCCAGGGTTGCCTACCTCCTTACCTGATTCACTCCCGTTTACTTCATCATCCGTATTGGATGCGATTTTTACAGTCATTGTTTCAACCGATTAAACAGTCAATCTAATCATTACTAATACCCTACCCGGTAAAGTCTTTCTTTACTCCCAATTCCCCTATGCTTACAATTGATGAATTGAATTTGAAGCTCCTCTCGGAGTTGCGCACGATCGCGGAAAAATTTGCCATTAAAGACTACGGCAAGCTTTCTAAAAAAGAACTCGTTTACAAGATACTTGGTCAACAGGCCGTGATGCCTGGTGAAATCGGGTCAGAAGGGGTTGAAGCCGCCGTGGCCGAACCCAAGAAAAAGCGTGCCCGCCGTCCGCCTGCAGCTGACATCGAAGGGTCAGACAAGGCGGATAAGCCGGATTCTGAAGAATCTGATGATAGAAAGAAACCCAAAGCGCCGGCCCGCCGCAAGGCAACGGTCAAGGTTTCCTCACGCTCGGTAAAGGCTGCCGATCAGGAAGAACCAACACCTGTGACCGCCGAAAGAGGGGAATCTCCGGAAGAAACCAATCCTACACCGGTAGCCGATCCACCCAAAGCTAAAAAGCAGGAAGCAGCGCCAGCGAAAGAAGTCCCAACGAGAGAAAAAAAGGACAGGCCCAGTGCCGGTGCTGATGAGCAGGAAGGGGAGTCGAAAGAGGGAGACGCAAAAACGGTCAATACAGACAAAGTACCTCGTCACAAAAACAACGACCGTCAACCGAATGCCGATCGGCCGAGTAGTAACGACCGGCAACACAGTCAATCCCGCGAGGACCAAACCAACAAGATAAAGCGCAACTACAACAATTATGTGCGTGAGTTTGATGGCCTCATTACCAACGAGGGGGTTCTGGAGATCATGCAGGATGGAGGCTACGGCTTCATGCGCTCGGCGGATTACAACTACCTGGCCAGCCCTGACGATATCTACGTGTCACCTTCGCAGATCAAACTTTTTGGTTTGAAAACGGGCGACACGATTAAAGGGCAGATTCGCCCACCGAAGGAAGGTGAAAAATATTTCGCTTTGTTGCGTGTGGAACTGGTCAATGGTAAAACCACGGAGGAAATCCGCGACCGGGTGCCTTTCGAGTACCTGACGCCATTATTTCCCGAAGAAAGGCTTAATCTGAGTACGCGCCCTGACCAGTACTCTACCCGGGTGCTCGACCTGTTTGCGCCCATAGGTAAGGGACAGCGGGGTATGATCGTGGCCCAGCCCAAAACGGGTAAGACGGTGCTTCTGAAAGAAATTGCCAACGCGATCACCCGCAACCACCCGGAGGTTTTTCTGATCATACTATTGATCGACGAACGCCCCGAAGAGGTGACCGACATGCAACGCAGTGTGCGGGCCGAAGTGATCTCATCTACGTTTGACGAACAGGCCGATCGCCACGTGAAAGTGGCCAGCATTGTGCTGGAAAAAGCCAAACGTATGGTGGAGTGCGGTCACGACGTCGTGATACTGTTGGACTCTATTACGCGCCTGGCGCGGGCTTACAACACCGTGGTTCCTTCGTCGGGTAAGATTCTTTCGGGTGGTGTGGACGCTAACGCGTTACATAAGCCCAAACGCTTTTTCGGAGCGGCCCGCAACGTGGAAAAAGGCGGTTCACTGACCATTATCGCTACGGCTCTGATCGACACCGGCTCCAAAATGGACGAGGTGATTTTTGAAGAATTTAAGGGAACCGGCAACATGGAACTGCAACTGGACCGCAAGCTTGCCAACAAAAGAGTATATCCTGCTATCGATGTGGTTGCCTCGGGCACCCGCCGCGAAGACCTGCTGCTCGACAAAGAAACCATGCAAAAAGTGTGGATACTGCGCAAGCACATGTCGGACATGAACGCCATGGAATCCATGGACTTCCTGCTCGATAATATGAAAGGAACGCGCAACAACGAAGAGTTTTTGATCTCGATGAACCGTTGAGTTTCCATTTTTTCAAAAAAAAGCCCGCTTTTTCTTCGAGAAGCGGGCTTTTTTTGATTATATACGCTCAATGCTTTGCTTTATAGGGAGTAATTCAATTCTTTGGGTGACATTTTGCCAGACTGCCCGTCTTTAGAAGCTACCCTGATTTCCTGTAAAATTATGTCAAATAATAATGCACCCTGGTGGATTGCGCTGGTCGTATGGATGGGCCTGGCTGCCTATTGGCACGTCTGCCAGATCAAGGAACTCTGCTACGAACCGGCTCCTGCCACGACAGTAGTAGTAGAGACACCGGAAACGGATCCGCTTTACATCAGGGATGGCGGTGGACTTGATTTGCGGGCGAATGGTAATTTCGGATTTGCGAAGTCCGGTGCAGAGGCCGATATGAGCCGCGTCAGGGCTGAACTTGATTCGCTGGCGGCGTACCTCGCGGCTAATCCCGGCAAAAGACTCAACATCGTCGGCTCCTATTCTTCTGCCGAAACCAACGCGACAACTTTTACAGATTTGGGTATCGCCCGCGCTGAAAATGTCAAAGCATACCTTGTGAGCCAGGGCGCCAATGCAGACGTGCTCGCAACCAGCAGCCAGCTCGTGGACGGTACGGGATTCGGTGCTGATTCTTTGCGTGGCGGAATTGATTTCGTTGTCAGAGATCCCCTTCCAGACTCGGAAGAAGGCCTTGCCAATGCGCAGAAATACGAGAGCGTGTTCAAGCCGATGGATTTGTACTTTCCGACCGCTAGTGCCAGCTACATCAAGACAGATGCCAACCGGAAGTTTGTCGAGGAGGCCCAAAAGTACCTGGCCGCAAATCAAGGCAAGAAACTTCTGCTCACCGGCCATACCGACAACGATGGTGACGACGATACGAATATGAAGTTGTCCAAACAGCGGGCCGAGGCAGTGAAAAGACAATTGATTCGCCTGGGGATTTCTGCCCAGCAACTCGTGACCGACGGTAAAGGCGAAAATCAGCCCAAAGAATCCAATGACACTCCGGAGGGGCGCCGTGCCAACCGTCGCGTCGATATTGTAGTTCAGTAGAATTTGTGTTGTACCTGTGGAAGAGTTTATCAGATGATTTGCGCACGAATACGACCCTCCGCCTCGACCACTTAACTAACAAACCATCCCTGCTATGTTTGATCTGAACCCTCTTAACAATTCCAATGCCTGGTGGCAGCATGTGTTGATGCTGGTTGGAGCCGGCATACTCGGCTATATCATCGGTTACCGGAGTCGGCGCGGTACGATTGCAGAACTGGAAGAAGAACTCGCAGGCCTGGATGAACAGCTTGATGACTGCCAGAAATCTCAGAAAAACGTTGCCCCGCCTGAAGGCCCGGCGGTGACTGTTCCCCCGGTTGCTGCAGAGGCAGAACAACCCGCTCCACTTCCCGTGATGGAAGTGCCAGCCGTGGTTGCACCTGAGCCAATGGATACGATTGTTGCCCCTGTGGCCGATTTGCCCGCAGCACCATTAAAACATGATAACCTGAAAATAGTGGAGGGAATCGGCCCGAAAATCGAACAGTTGCTGAACAAGGAGGGAATCATCACATTTCGCCATTTGAGCGAAGCCACCAATGAGCGCCTGGTAGACATTCTGCGGGCGGGAGGATCCCGGTTTCATATGCACGACCCTGAATCATGGCCGCAGCAGGCTGAACTGGCTGCCGACTGCAAATGGGATGAGCTCAAAGCCCGACAGGAAGCATTGAACAAGGGTCGCCAATCCTAAATAATAATTCTATCCAAGTATGTTTCTTCTACAACTCGAACCTCTAACCCGCCCGGTCGCGATATCAGAAATCCTGATTCTGTTAGCCTCGGCTGCTTTCATTGGATGGCTGCTGGCACGCTTGCTTTTGTCCGGACAAATCAGCGGGCTGCGTGCCTCCATTGCCGAGCGTCGTACTGAGGTCAATGATTGCCAGGCAACCCTGGCCGTAACCACCCCGGTTGGGGCGGCTGCACCGGTAGTGAGTAGTTATGCGGCGCCCGTTGCCCCAAAGGTGACTTTGCCGACCGAATCCGTGAGTACGGTGGCCACAGTGCCCCCCATCCAATCAGCGGCTGATAACCTCAAATTAATCGAAGGGATTGGTCCCAAGATTGAAGAATTGCTCAATGCCGATGGCATCCGGACATTTGCCAAACTGGCGGCAACAGATTCCGGGCATTTGGCTTCATTACTCCAGGCGGCTGGGGCACGCTTCCAAATCCATAACCCCAAGACCTGGCCACAGCAAGCCTCGCTCGCCCGCGATGGCAAGTGGGATGAGCTGAAAGCCTTGCAGGAACAGCTCACGGGAGGGAGGGGTTGAACAGGTAGTTTGGCCAGGTTTCTTACCCTCAATCAGCTTCCGTGGACTCCATTATCCAGATACAGAATCTTACCAAGTCTTACGGCAACAATCTTGTGCTGAAAGGGATTGACCTGGACGTGCAGTCAGGGCAAATCATTGGCTACATTGGCCCCAACGGCGCAGGAAAGTCCACTACAATCAAAATTCTGACGGGCCTGCTGACCGAATACGGAGGATCGGCCAAAATTGCGGGTCTGGAAGTGAGTCAGCATCCTCTTGAAATAAAGCAGATGCTCGGCTATGTTCCCGAGAATGCCGTAATGTATGACACCCTGAGCCCGGCGGAGTACTTCCGGTTTTTGGGGAGTCTTTACGGCTTGGATCGTAGAGATACAGAACAGAAAGGGGGCGAGCTGTTGCGGATTTTTGGCTTGTATGACAACCGTAACAGCCGCATGACTTCGTTCTCCAAAGGCATGAAGCAGAAGGTATTGCTGATTTCAGGCATGATCCACAACCCCCAGATTATTTTCCTCGATGAGCCACTTTCCGGGCTGGACGCCAACTCGGTTATTCTCCTGAAAGAAATCCTGCAACGGCTGAGCCAAACCGGAAAAACACTTTTTTATAGCTCGCACATTATGGAAGTGGTTGAGAAAATCTGTGACCGGATCGTGCTGCTCAAAGAAGGTGTGGTAATTGCCCATGGTACTTTTCAGGAATTGCAGAAGCAGCAGCACTCGGGTACATTGGAACAGCTCTTCAACCAGCTGACTGGCAACAACGAGCACCTGGCGCTGGCGGATGAGTTTGTCCAAATCCTCAGCGAATGATATGAACCGACTTATCCTTGGGTTGCTCGATCTTTTTGGTCCTTTGTTCAGGCGGATGGGGGTAGACTACCCCCAACTTCGGGCTATTCTGGATGTGAAGCTAACCATGGACAACCGCCGCTCGCGGACAGGCTTCAACGGACAGGAAACCAAAAACAGCAACTGGGGTTTTGTCTGGACGCTGGTCATCACTTTTGCCATGTCCAGCTTCATTGCCCTTCTGGTGTACTTTTGGCCCGCCCATGCTCAGGCCTACGCCGTAGTCACGGCATACGGGATGATCATCGTCACGATGATCTTAATCACTGATTTCTCTCAGGTCATCCTCGATGGCTCCGACGGCCTCATCATCCTGACCCGGCCCGTCACCAGCAAAACCCTGTTCACCTCCCGAATCGTGCACGCGGCAGTGTACCTATTGCAATTAGCCTTAGCGGTGGCTTTGCCAAGCTTTTTTGCCACGTTGTTGAAATTTGGCCTGGGGGCGGGGCTCATTTTTTTAATTTCTTCGCTGCTGGTTTCAATCTTATCGGTGCTGTTTACCACAGTTCTGTATTTATTGATCATGCGGTTTTCTTCCGTAGAGCGAATGCAGAACATCATCAACGGCTTACAGATCATCGTTGTAATCTTGGTTACAGTTGGCTATCAGTTCATTGGAAGGCTGATTGATTTCGAGGACTTTGCAAACACTAAGGCGCTTTCTGTTGCCTGGTGGCACTACCTGGCTCCGCCGATGTGGGTGGGACACGTGATGAGTGCCACCATAGGCGGGTACTTTGGCGTGCCGACACTACTTTTTGCAGCTCTTTTAGTGGTGGTTCCCATTCTGGCCGTCCGATCCATGAGCGGTGGCCTCGTCCGAAGCTTCGGAAACCAGGTCGGCAACCTTGACGCAGTAGACACAAAGAAAAAGGAAGAAGTTGAGGTGGGTCCTAAGCGCAGTGTTCCTGAACTTCTGTCCGGGGTTTTTACTCGTACGGCCACGGAACGCGCCGCGTTCGAGCTGGTATGGAAAATTGGCTCCCGCGACCGGAAATTTAAGCTAAGAGTGTACCCAAGTATGGCCTATTTCCTGATAATCGGTCCCCTGATGTTTTTTAACCGGCCGGGGGAGACACTTACACAAATG
This sequence comes from Persicitalea jodogahamensis, assembly GCF_014651615.1. Lineage (GTDB taxonomy): Bacteria > Bacteroidota > Bacteroidia > Cytophagales > Spirosomataceae > Persicitalea > Persicitalea jodogahamensis. The sequence goes on from NZ_BMXF01000003.1 coordinate 522,038, forward strand.
ATGGAAGCCACTGCCCAATCAGAGTACCTGCGCATCCTGTTGATTTACGTTTCCGCATTGACGATGGTCGCCGTCAACCAGAACCTTCCTTTTTCCGACCAATTTAAAGCGGCCTGGGTTTACCACGTGGTTCCAATGCCTCGGCCCGGTGAATTTCTCAGCGGCATGATGTGGTCGGTGGTGGCCAAATTCATTCTGCCCATCTACCTCGTTGTGGCTCTGGTGGTAACTTTCGTTTGGGGGGTGGATAGTCTCGACGATGTAATCCTTGGTGCTCTGGTGGTGCTGGTTTTCCAGCAAACAGAAATTCTGGCCACCCGCAGCGTGCTGCCTTTCAGTCGCGAGTTTACCAAATCGGGGAGCGGGAAGTTCATTCGGGTGCTGGCCCTGAGCATTTTCGTGGGAATCTTTGGTTGGGCGCACTGGGCGTTAAGCCAAACCTCCTATGTGATCTTAGTGATGGTTCCTTTTGCGTTTTTTCTGGTGTTGTTTTTAAATAGAGAAATCAGAAAACTAGGCTGGGACAAAGTGGAAGTTTGAGAGAAAAAGTGAATGATTAAGCGTAGGGGTTGAGTCACTTGCTTTGAAAAGGGGTGATGAAATTAGCATCATCTTGCTTGAAAAAATAAGCATTCGGAAAATGAAAAAGATTAATATTGGACTTGATCCAAAGGTTTTTATTTGTTGCCGCTCTTAGGGGCGGCCATTTCTATTGCTGGGTTTATTTCAAAAGATAAGGTGCTGGCCGATAACGACATTGGTCGATACCAGGGAGTTGCCGGCGAACGGGGGTTCATTATCCTGGATACCAAAACAGGCCAATACATCCTGGATTCAAAGGTCGGGTATGGCGCAGAAATGAAATGGATAAGAGATTTTATCACCTCATTCAGGAACGGAATAGACAAAACTAAAAAGTGAAATGTATAGGTATTCAAATATGTAGTTGAACTATCTCGCTGAAAACTGGTAAATTGTGGCTTCGACTATATCTGACATGAAGACAATTTTCCAAGCTTCGGGCGTACTTTTGGCATTACTGTGTTTCTCCTGCAGTCCTGATCTTCCGGACGAGGTACAGCAAGCCTACAACCTCCTGCCTTCGGACCTCGACTTTAACTACGACGTCAAGCCAATCCTCTCCGACAAGTGTTTTGCCTGTCACGGGCCGGACGCAAAAAAACGCAAGGCCGACCTGCGGCTGGACATAGCCGAAGAAGCCTATCGCGCACTGGGCAAAGCCAAGGATTACCACGCCATCGTTCCCGGAAATTCCGCCAAAAGCACTGCGGTCGAGCGCATTCTCTCGCACGATCCCGAGATGGTGATGCCAACCCCGGAGTCACACCTTTCGCTCACTGTGCAGGAAAAAGCCATCCTGGTCAAATGGATTGAAGAAGGTGCCGAATACCAACCGCACTGGTCTTTCATGAAACCCGAAAAGGGGAACGCACCCAGGGTAAAAGACAGAGATTGGCCGAAAAATCCGATCGATAACTACGTCCTCGACAAACTGGAAGCCAAGGGCATCGAACCTGCCGACGTTGCTACTAGGGAAACGCTGATTCGCCGGGCAAGTTTTGACCTCTGCGGTCTGCCGCCTACCCTGGCCGAAATCGATCGCTTTGTAGCCGATGAGTCGCCTGATGCTTACGAGAAAATGATCGACCGTTATCTGGCATCACCCGCTTATGGCGAGCGCATGGCCGTGGACTGGATGGATGTGGCCCGCTACACGGATAGCGACGGGTACCTTGACGATAAGCACCGGGAAGTAAGCCCCTGGCGCGACTGGGTTATCCAGGCCTTTAATAAAAACATGAGCTACCGTCAATTCGTAACCTGGCAACTGGCGGGCGACCTGATAGAGAACAAAACCAAGGAGAGCGTACTGGCTACGGCCTTCAATCGTCTGCATCGCCGCAACTCGGAGGCCGGCATCATCTATGAAGAATATAGGGTAGAGTACGTGGCCGATCGTGCCAACACGCTTGGCAAAGCCTTTCTGGGCTTGTCAGTGGAATGTGCCAGATGCCACGACCACAAGTACGATCCCATCAGTCAGAAAGACTACTATCGGATGTTCGGGTTCTTCAACAGTACCAATGAAATCGGGACGGCTGTTTATGGGCCCGACCAAACGCCCGGCCCTTCACTGTTGTTGACCAGTGACAAAAACGAATCGGTCATTAATTTCATCAAAGATAAAATCGAGGATTCTGAGCAAAAGCTAAACAGGCTTCAGAAAGTAATTCCGGTGAAAAAAGATGCAAAGGCGATTCTGGCAGACTTAAACCAAGAATTAGATCGCAGTACCGTTGCGCATTATCCCTTTAACAGTGTTTCGCCTGTTAAAGATAAGGTGTTCAGGACGGCTGAGGTGAAGAGCGCAGCGAATGCGCTGGAAATCAAAGAACCTTTGCTAAAACCGGGCAGGCGTGGAAATGCGCTTTTCATCAATGAATTTACGACGGCAGCCTTACCTAACAATCTTGGTTGGTACGATCATACCGTACCTTTCTCAACGAGTCTTTCGGTTTTTCCGGATACCCTGTATAAAGATGTCAGCGTATTCGTACACGCTGAGGACGATCGTCTGGGTATGAAAGGGTACTCACTGCTTCTGAAAGACAATAAGCCACGATTCGTCATTGCTCATTCCTGGCCACAAAACGCAATCGAAGTGGTGGCGAAACGACCTTTGGCGATCAAAAAATGGTCGGACGTGAGCATTACCTATGATGGTTCCGGGAGGGCGGATGGAGTGCATATTTACGTTAACGGCTTACCGATTGCAGTCGAGGTTTTGGGAAAGGAGGTATATAAATCCATATTGTTCGAGCCCAACATCCATACTTATGGCTTTCGTGGTCTGCAACTGGGCGTAGTGGGCCGTATCATTACTTTTGAAAACGGCGGCATTGACGAGTTGCGGCTGTTCGACAAGGAACTTTCGGCCTTGGAAGTTCTTCATTTATACAGCCCGAAGGCTAGTTCTAAAGCAATAGCTATCAAACCCGGCCTTGTTACCGATCACTACGCCCTGCAAAGGAAAATACAAAATCCAGCTTACCGGGAAGTAAGGTTTTGGCGCGATAGCCTGACTCAGGTACTCGACCGTATTCCGGAAATTATGGTTATGGGAGATTTGCCCAAACCCCGCAAAACATTTGTGTTGAACCGGGGCGTTTACGACAGTCCGACGGACGAGGTGCAACCTGCGGCGTTGAGTTCAGTACTTCCTTACACCGAAAAGTACCCTAAAAACAGGCTGGGCCTTACTCAATGGCTATTCGACGAAGAAAACCCACTAACGGCTCGTGTCATCGTCAACCGAATTTGGGCCATGCACTTCGGCAACGGTCTTGTCAAAACGCCGGATGATTTTGGCAATCAGGGAGAGCTTCCCACCAACCCCGGACTATTGGATTATCTGGCGGTTTCCTTCGTAGAATCGGGCTGGGATATGAAGCAACTGCACAAACAAATCATGCTATCGGCCACCTACCAGCAGTCCTCTGTCATTCGCCCTGATCTTTACGAAAAAGACCCCGAAAATGTTTGGTTGGCGCGCGGGCCGAGTTTTCGGTTATCTGCGGAGATGATCCGGGACAATGCGCTGGCAGTGAGTGGGCTGCTGGTACAAAAGCAAGGCGGAAAGAGTGTCTATCCGTACCAGCCGCCCGGCCTTTGGGACGAAATATCGAACAAATCCTGGCGGTACAAATACCTGCAGGAATCTGGCGAGGGACTATACCGCCGCAGTCTCTATACGGTCTGGAAGCGCACCTCCCCCCCCCCCACCATGATGATTTTTGATGCGACCGACCGCACATTTTGCACCGTGAAGCGTCGCTCCACTAGCACGCCGTTACAAGCGCTGGTATTGCTGAACGACCCGCAAATGATCGAGGCCGCCCGGGTACTTGCCGAAAAAATAAAAATGACGGAACCAACCGCTGAGAAGCAACTCAGGGTGGCTTTTCGTACGTTGCTCGGCCGGCAACCGGACAGTAAGGAGAAGAAAATGATGGGCGATTTTTATAAGAGCCAAAAAGAGAAATATGCCCGGAGAAAAGAAGATGCCATCGCTTATCTCGAAACGGGAGATTCTGAAAGAAATCAGAATCTCAATCCCGCAGAAACAGCCGCATTGGCTTTTGTAATCAACGGATTAATGAATACTTCGGAAGGGTATTCCAGGAACTGACCAAAATGAATGAATTAAGAAAAACAATCAACCTGATAGAATCGCGCCGGGGTTTTCTCAAAACAGCCTCACTGGGCTTCGGCTCGCTGGCGTTGGGAAGTTTGCTGCATTCCTCCACTTTTGGTAGCGGAAATAAAAAAGTAGCCGAAAGTGCCGGGAAGGGTGTCCTTGGCACTTCCCATTTCCCTCCACGCGCAAAACGGGTAATCTACCTTTTTCAGAGCGGCGGGCCTTCTCAGCTGGAGTCTTTCGATTATAAGCCTGAACTAGCCAAATGGCACGGACAGGAAATTCCTGACTCGATCAAGAAGACCCAACGTAATTCAGGCATGGTGGCTGGTCAGTCCAGCTTTCCGCTGGTGAAGTCTATCTATGATTTCCGGCAGTACGGACAATCGGGAGCATGGGTTTCCGAGCTGTTTCCCTACACGGCCGCCATGGTGGATGATTTGTGTGTGGTTAATTCCATGTATACCGATGCCATCAATCATGAACCTGCGGTGATGCTGGTGCAAACCGGGTCGCAGCAAACGGGACGGCCATCCATTGGTTCATGGATGAGCTACGGTCTCGGTTCCGACAACCAGAACTTACCCTCTTTTGTGGTCATGATTTCAAAAGGAGGAGGCGCCCAGCCATTGAGCTCGGCGGCCTGGGGCAATGGTTTTCTGCCTTCACACCATCAGGGCGTGCAGTTCCGGGCGGGGAATGAGCCGGTGCTGTACCTGCAGAATCCTTACGGCGTGCACGAAAATGACCGTCGCGAAGAACTGGACTTCATTAAATCTATGAACGAGCACCAGTTCGACATCTGGGGCGACCCTGAGATTCATTCCAAAATCAGTCAGTACGAAATGGCCTATAAAATGCAGGCGTCGGTTCCCGATGCCGTCTCCACCGCCGACGAGCCTGACTACATCTACGACCTCTACGGCCAGGACGCACGTATTCCCGGAACCTACGCTGCCAACTGCCTGCAAGCCCGCAAACTGGCGGAAAAAGACGTAAAATTCATTCAACTGTATCACATGGGATGGGATCACCATGGTGGACTTCCCGGGGGGATGAAAAACCAGGCCAAGCTCACTGACCAGGCCAACGCCGCTTTGATTCAGGACTTGAAGCAGAGAGGTTTGCTGGATGATACCCTTGTCGTATGGGGGGGAGAATTCGGCCGGACGAGCTTCTCGCAGGGGCGACTGACGCCAACCGACTACGGTCGTGACCATCATCCCGGTTGCTTCACGATGTGGATGGCCGGCGCGGGTGTAAAAGCGGGTTTGGTTTATGGGAAAACCGACGATTTCAGCTACAACGTCGCTGAGAAAGGCGTCCATGTGCATGACTTTCAAGCCACCTTACTGCACATATTGGGTGTGGATCATGAGCAACTGACCTTCAAACACCAGGGCCGTCGATTTCGTCTGACGGATGTCCATGGGAAGGTAGTTCACGATATCCTTTCTTGAATTATGCAGCAGAGCAGAAGGGATTTTTTAGCCGCCGGCACTGGGGCGATGGCAGCGGCTTTCACCCCGTTTTTTATTCTGAAATCCAAACCCCGGCTTTCTGAAGAAATTATCGGACATGGGGATTTCCGGTATAAAGTGCATGAACAGTGGGGGACGCTGGATGCCGGCAAGTACCCTGTCACTAATTGTCACGAAATGGTGCAGGCTCGCGATGGGCGCCTCTTCATGCTTACGGATGAACCGAAGAACAATACTCTCATCTACGACCAGTCCGGTAAGTTGCTGGATAACTGGACTCTGAATCTGAAAGGCGGTCACGGTCTTACACTTCATGACGAAGGCGGGGAAGAATTCCTCTACATTACGGATATATCATCGGGAAGGGTTGTCAAGTGTACCTTGAAGGGCAAGGTTGTCATGGAATTGACCAACCCGCGGGCGGATGGTATTTATGACGAAAACAGTAAATATATTCCTACCGAAACGGCCATCGGACCCAATGGCGACATCTACGTGGCCGATGGCTACGGCTCACAGTTTATATTGCGTTACGATGCCAAGGGTAGTTTTATCTCAAAATTCGGCGGGGACAGCTACTTGCAGGACGCCAAATTTAAGCAGGCTCATGGCGTGGCAATCGACTACCGTGACAAAGCCAATCCTACTCTGATGTGCACGGCCCGCATGAAAAACGCTTTCAAAAGATTTACCCTGGAAGGCAAGTACCTCGAAACGTATTACCTGCCAGGGGCCTACGTCAGCCGCCCAGTTTTCGACGACGATCATCTATATAGCGGCGTGTGCTTCGGAATGCTGCCGGGCGACTACAATCCGAAACTGGACCGGGGATTCGTGACAATTTTGGATAAAGATAACCGGGTAGTTTCCAATCCCGGTGGCAATGCGCCTGTATATACGAATGGTAAACTTGAGCTCCTTTTGCAGGAGCAACCCGTTTTCAAGCACTGTCACGACGTGTGCGTGGATCGTGATAAAAATCTGTACGTCTGCCAGTGGAATGCGGGTGGGGTTTACCCTTACAAATTAGAGCGGGTATAATGGCTACTTATATAGGCCTTCGACTCTGATCTTCAATTGTTGATTCATATCCTCGAAGCCGTTCCGAGTATTTACTTCAATCATTTCATTGAAAAGCGGCACCAAAATGCCCTCAAACCGCTCACTGTGTAGAAAAGTAGTGCTTCCGTCGCCGTTATCTACCAACGCAAAGCGGTGCTCTCCATCGAATAATCCTTTGAAAAACAGCTGCCCAAGCCAACGGAATTCTTTATTTTTTTCCATGGCCAATACCTTCGGCTTGAAGGTCATTCCGCTGCCTTCGGGTGGTTCGAGCCTAACATTGATGGTGTGACCAACGGCAACCTGGCCTGTCAGCGATTTTATGAATGGGTTCCAGGCGGGGTACTTTTCGAAATCTGTGAGGACATCCCACACCTGGTCGGGCGCGGCCTCGATACGGATTTGGGTTTTGAGCTCTTTTGCCATGATCCAGCGGTTAAGAATTTTAGTGAGTTAATAGAACATCACAAAATTCCGACATCGCTGGTCATAAGCTCTTGATAAATATCAAGAAATCACAACGTGGCTTTTTTCCTGATCCGGCTGAAAGTCTCGGGTGTCATGCCGAGCATCGATGCGATATACTGCAGGGGTACTTGATTGAAGAGGTCTTTGTTGTTTTCGAAAAACGCCCAATACCTTTCCTCAGCCGTCATGGAGAGATGCGCGAAAATACGGTCTTCCATCGTGGCAAAACAACGGGCAAGAAACCGTACTTCAAGCGCGTTCCACTCCGGAACAAGTTTTCCCATGGATCGGTAGTCTGCCTGGCTGATGGTAAAAAGTTCAGTGTCGGTCAGAGCCTGAATGGTCCAGCGGGCCGGAGTGTCGAAAATGAAACTCGATAAATCGGTGATGAAGGAGCCTTGGTTGGAAATCCACTGGGTAACCTCAACCCCGCTCTCGGTGGGTACGTAAATTCGCACCAAACCTGAACGGATGAAACTCAGGTGTTCGCAATGCTCTCCTGTTTTGAGCATGAAGTCTCCCTTGCCCAGCGTCCCTGGTTGGAATAACGAGGCAATGCTTTCCAGACTGGTGGGCTGAATCCCGAAGTAGGAGGTTATATATCGTTTAAGCTCTGTCACGACAAAGGGCTTGTTTTATTTTTCAATGATTACGTACGATTTCCCGCCCACTGTTTCAAAATCAATGACTGAAAGTGGCAGGGTGGGGAAATTTCCTGACTGCGCGGCATCTGATACTGTGGGTTTGCCGGGGTCGATAAATGTGAACAGCGGGTTGGGATTAGGGCCTGTTGCGGGTTGGGTGTTCGAGCCAAGTACCTGCACGGCCGTGTTGGTTCTGATCCGGCAGTTGCCACCCAGTGTCGAGTGGACCACGGCTTTGGTCAGCTGGCCATTCTCCCATTCTAAATCTACCTCAAATCCACCCCGCGCTTTCAGGCCACTCACTTTGCCCGTGCTCCATGCTTTGGGCAGGGCGGGCAGGAGGTATAGTTCGCCCGCGTGGCTTTGCACCAGCATCTCGGCAATGCCTGCCGTCGCCCCGAAATTGCCGTCGATCTGGAAAGGAGGATGAGCGTCGAAGAGATTGGGGTAGCTGCCGCCGCCCCGGTTCTTGGTGTCATCTTCCCGAATCAGGTGCAACAGATTGGAAAGCAGGGTGTAGGCTTTTTCTCCGTCCAGCAGCCGTGCATTGACGTTCATTTTCCAGCCCATTGACCAGCCCGTTGCCTTGTCGCCCCGGCGTTCCATGGAGCGCTTGACTGCCGCTGTCAATTGCGGGGAAGCCTGCGGGTTGATTTGGTTGCCGGGATGAAACCCATAAAGATGAGAAATGTGCCGGTGCTCTGGTTCGCCATCCTCGAAATCAACCTGCCACTCCTGCAGCTGACCGTATTTTCCTATCTGATAAGGAAGTAGTTTGGCCAGCTTTTGCCCGATTTCGGTTACCAGCGGGTCTGACATATTCAGGAGACGGGCGGCTTCCAGATACCGCTCAAAAGACTCACGAATTATGGCGATGTCCATTGTGGGGCCCGGACTAAGGGACGCCGTCTTTCCTTCTCCATACTTGAAATTATGCTCGGGCGAATGTCCGACGGGCGTGACGAGGTACCCTTTTTCGTTGGGTTGGAGCCAATCTTTGTAGAAGAGTACGGCCCCTTTCAGCAAAGGGTACACCTCATCTCGTAGAAAACCCTTATCCCCGTGGAATAAGTACCGCTCCCAATAGTGGCTGACCATCCAACCGGCTGCCATGGGCCAGAATGAGCATATGCAGATATCGACTGGTTCTGCATGCCGCCAGATGTCGGTGTTGTGATGGGCCACCCAACCTTCGTTGCCGTACATGGTACGGGCGGTAGTGGTTCCATTCACTGCCAGTTCCTTAACCATTTTAAAGAATGGTTCGTGGCATTCGGAAAGGTTGGTCAGCTCAGCCGGCCAGTAGTTCATCTCGGCGTTGATGTTGACCGTATAGGCTCCGTTCCAGGGGGGGATGATTTTGTCGTTCCAGATACCCTGAAGGTTAAGGGGCTGACCGCCGGGCCGCGATCCGGCAATCATCAGGTACCTGCCAAACTGAAAATACAGCCCGGCCAGCGACGGGTCATTTCCATTGGCAAATTGCTCGATGCGCTGGTCGGTGGGCAGGGCAGACTGCGATGTGAGGCTTTCAAGCTGGATTCTGGATCGGTCAAAAAGGTGTCGGTAGTCGGTCAGGTGGGTTCGGTACAATGCGGAGTGACCTTTGCTGGCGGCTTTGGCGATGAACCCGGCCGACAGAGCCGACGCATCTATGCCTTCGGTTGCCGGACTCTTATCAAAACCGTTGAAACTGGTGGCACACGCCAGAATCAGCACGACTTCGCTGGCATTTTTGATAAGGATTTTGTCCTGTTGAAGGGTAATGGTTCCGCCCTTGTGGGTAGCCCTTATCCGGGCATCAAAATCCATCCCCAGGCCATCGGCTTCCTCCCCGTAAAGTACCTGAGCAGCATTGGGCAAACGTGTGCCGTCTTTGGCAAAAACCTCGGGGTACTTGTGCTGGTCATTCGCTTTCTCGACCTGATCCAAAGTACGGCGCAGCACGAATCCCGGTGCTTTGGCCGTCATGATAAGCTGGTTATTTTGGGAAAAGTACCTGGCAACGGGTTCGTGGAGGGTAGAAAAATTGACACTGCCGTTGATTTTGCCTTTTCCCTGGGCGCTCAGTTTAATCACCATCACCCTATCGGGAAAACTGGCGAAGTACTGGCGGGTATAGGTGGTGCCTTCCGTCTGGTACTGAACCTGCGCCACGGCATTGCCCAGATCCAGCGACCTTCGGTAGTTTGTCACCGGGCCTTCGTGCTGGAAATCCAGCCAAAGATCGCCCAGCGGCTGATAGCACTGATGGTTTCGTCCCAGCCACTCTCCGGCTACCACACGCTGTGCCTCGCTGTATTTTCCTTCTTCCATCAACTTGCTCACCTCCGGGTAATTTTTCCTGACGTCGATACTGGTGTAGGTGCGCTTGGGATCGCCGGAGTACAGCGTTACCTCATTGAGCTGCAGGTGCTCACGCTCGACTCCTCCGAAAAGCATAGCCCCCATGTGCCCATTTCCCATGGGTATGGCTTCGGTCCATACTTTGGCGGGTTTGTCGTACCAGAGGGTGAGGTCTTGTTGCGGGATGTTGATACCGCTATTTTTTGTACTCTGCGCTTGCGTAAGTAGCGGAATTATACAAATTCCGAAAGTAAGGATGTTGGAAATTGCTTTTCTCATGACGGTTTTGGAAGGTACTTTCATAGGAAAGAAAGCCCGGAAAGTACCCATACTCCTTGGTTTGAGGATGATCTGAAGTACCAGCTACTTTTTCAGGCCAGTAAGATCGGAATTGATGGTGATCTTGCCATTTCCCGGGCTCACAATTGCTGAAAAATCGTCGCTGACCTCAATGTTGTTGGAGGTATTCAGATCGATGATTTTATTTTCTACCGTGTTCTCGATTAAATTCATGCTCTTCTCGGCATTGAACACGGTGCCATATATATTGATCTTCGTGGGTCGGTAGTCGGTCATGGCTTTATTGGACCGGAACTTTATCCCCCCGTTTTTCAGGCTGGAGTTACTGATGGTGATGACATCGATGGGCGTGTCGACTCCCAGAAACTCATTGGTACCCTCGTGCAAAACCCTGATGTTATCAAAAACCAACTGTTTCTGCATGGGTATTTGTGCACCTGGATAATAAGAGCGACTCCACTTTCCATTATCAAAGTGGATCGAAAAGCTCGTTCTAGGTTTTTCTAGGTAGATATCCCGGAAGGTAACATTCCGTACCCCGGCTACATACTGAACGTCTTCCTGTACCATCACCCACTTGATGCCATCCAGCTCTACAATGCCTTTGGTGTGCGTAGGACGGGTTGCTGATTTATAAACGGTGCCATCCGGCTGCGCATTCACCCGATATACACGTCCGTTGGAAACTACCGCGTCGGCCTGCTGGACCTCCATACCTTCCTTCCAGTCTATCCAGCCCCCGGCGAGTATCCGGCAGAAATAACCGACCAATTTCTGATCCCCTCTCAAATCCCAGCATTTTTCAACTACCCCATTCTCTATCCATCCTAATTCAGGATTTGATGTTGCGTAATCGTGCGCATTGAGCGCAAGTCCGTCATCTATGGTTTCAAAAACGGCATTGGATATACGAAACCGGTTGCCACGACCCAGGTGAATGCCGTCTTTACCGCCTTTGAGAATGGTATCATCGATAATCAAATCTTCAAAAGTGCATACATGGATCCCAAATTGCGCGGTCATGATGTCCTTACACCGAAATCCTTCGATCTTTAAATCCTTAACGTAGAAGAATGCAATTTGTCCCCTGAGACCAAAAACTTCGTTGAAGACCAAGTCCAGGCCGTTCACACTTACCTGCAAACCTCGTACGGTGATGTGCTCGTCGTAGGTTTTTGTCAGGGCTCCTTTATTAAGAAGTACGTGGGAAAATGGCCCCACTTCGTTCACTTTCTGCAATATGACTCCATTGCCAAAATCGAGGGTAGTATTACTGCCGATGTAGGTGGTACCTGCCACCTTATACGTACCGGGTTTACTTACGATGATCGTCCCCGTCTGATCCACTGCCTTTTGAAGAGCAGCCACGTTTTCTGTGCCGCTGGCATCCGGCGAAAATCCAAAGTCGGCGGCGTTGGAAAAACCCTGATTCTGGCCCATTACCAGGGTTGACAAAATCAGTAAAGTACCTAATACCAGAAATCTTAAAATCAATGTAAAGTCGTTTTTGCGAATAAAAAGAAATCACCCCTCATTCCATTTTTTAGAAGAGGGGTGATTGTTAGATATACTCTGATTAGTAACCAGTAAGATGCTACGGAATAGAGGACTACGGGAATGACCTGATTGCTTCCGGGCCAGAGGTAGTTAAAAAAGCGCTCGTCGGAACAGCACGATGCGCATGAGACGATGGCTATTTCCCTGCATTCTGAGCCGCCATGGGATTCTTGCTTGGCATATTGGCCCCGACCTCCTGACGCCAATTTTGCAAGAGGGTATGTAGTTCCTGCGTTTTTCCAGGGTTGCTGGCTGCCAGGTTGTTTTTTTCGCCAATGTCATTCTTGAGGTTGTAGAGTTCCAGGCCGCGCCCATCCTCAAACCACTCGATCAGTTTCCAGTCACCGGCGCGGACTACCGAGCCGGGCGAACCGCCCTGATTGCCGTAATGCGGATAGTGCCAGTACACGGGTCCACGTTTCATATTTTTTCCTTTCAGGGCTGGCACCAGGCTGATGCCATCGACATGTTGATCAGGTAAACTGGGTAGCCCGGCCATCTCAAGCAGGGTAGGGTAGAAGTCGGTACTTATCATTACCTGATCGGTAACTGACCCTACTTTCGTTACCCCCGGCCAATGAATGACCATCGGCTCACGGATACCCCCTTCGTAGAGCCACCCTTTGCCGGCCCGCAAAGGCAGGTTGGTGGTAGGTTGGCCTTCGGCAGTAGATAATCCGCCATTGTCGGACATGAAAACGATGATCGTGTTTTTGTCCAGTCCGTTGGCTTTTAAAGAAGCTAGTACTTTTCCAACCGCCTGATCCATTGTTTCCACCAGCGCGGCGTACACGGGTAGCGTCTGGTTGAGCCTCACTTTGCTTTCCCCCTCATTGCCCCATTGGTCTTCCAGCCCCAGCCGCTTCTTTTTTTCGGTGTATTTGTCTACCAATGCCTCCGGTGCACCAAGCGGGTTATGCACGGCGTAGAAAGACAGGTAGGCCAGAAACGGGCTGTTTTTGTGTTGCCCGATGTACGAGACCGTTTCGTCCGCCAGTCGAAGCGTGAGGTTTTCCCCTGACGGACCATCGGAGAGGCGTGAATTGTCGTAAGGTGTGAAGTAATGATTTCCGCGAGGTGATCCCGCCCAGTACCCCCCTTTATTCACGTCAAAGCCCTGTTTTTCCGGCCAGTATTCCGGCGACTCGCCCAAGTGCCACTTGCCTGCGAAAAACGTACCGTAGCCATTGGCTTTGAAGGCCTCGGCCAGTGTGGTTTCTTCCAAGGGTAGATTTTCCAGGTATTCGGCGGGCAGCAACGGTTTGTTTTTGGTCCAGTGCTTACCCACGGTCGTGGGCTGCGGCGCACCGAACCAATCGGTGGTATTTAGCCGCGCGGGGTACTTTCCGCTCATGATGCTGGCGCGCGTGGGGGAGCAGACGGGACAGGCTGCGTAGGCATTGGTGAATTTCATTCCTTGGGCCGCAAGCGCATCAATATTCGGGGTTTCGTAAAAGCTGCTTCCAAAAGCGCCTATATCCGACCAACCCAGATCATCTACCAGGAAGAAGACAATATTAGGTGGGGCGGAATTTTGGCGGGTAGCGTTTTGCCTGGCAGATTCTGAGCTTTTCGTTTGTTTGGCACAGCCAGTCAGCAAATAAAATGCAAGACATGAGAAATAAAGCGCCACCTTAAAACCGGCAACAGGTGCTTTCGTATTCATCAATCAAATGGATTTAAAAAGAAGGTATGGGCACTGGTGACTTCACAAACTTAAAGAAACCAAATCAATACCCTTCGTTTTGCGTCAAATTGGGATTGGCCTCGATTTCCGATTGGGGGAGGGGGTACAAAACCTGGAAAGGCTGGGCGTTTTTACCGCGCGCCACGGCACTCGAAATGAATGTGCCCATGCGAATCTGGTCTTCACGACGCTTTCCTTCCGTGAAAAACTCCCATCCGCGCTCTTTTAACAAATGGTCGCGTAGTTTTTCTTTACTCGCAAAATCAGCCAGCTTAAGAGCGGGTACGCCGGCGCGTGCCCTTACCTGGTTGATCAGATCGATGGATTCCTGATTGGGCCCCTGCACTTCATTAAGTGCTTCGGCCCGGCTGAGCAGAATATCGGCATAGCGGATCACCGGGATGTCGTTGCCATTATTCTGGGAAATAGCATTAGGGTCAGGGGTGTATTTGAAGCTGCGGGCATTGTCGAGTGGCTTACCGCTGGCGTCTTCCAGCAATTTTTGTTTGACTCCCTTCGTATCAGTGTATTCCGTAACAAACATCCGCAGCCGCCGGTCGGTGGGGTCGAAGGTCTTGTAAAAAGCCGTGTAGGTCCTGAACTGCGCCCCATAGTTGATCCAATTAGGCAGAATGGGGTAGTTGGGCGGGAAAGCATGAGCCATGTACACATTACCGGGACCCTGCGCGAGGCAGGGATAGATAAAAATGAACTCGTCGTTGTTTTCGTTTTCGGTGGCAAACAGGTTTTCAATCTGCGGATAGAGCTTGTACTTGTTCAGGGCAATTAACTCTTTGGCCGTGTCTGCGCTTTTCTGCCATTGCTTGGTATTCAGATAGAATTTGGTCAGCACAGCCAATGCGGCGCCCTTGTCTGCCTGGCCACGCAATGCCTGATTGACGGGTAGGTTTTTGGCGGCCTCGGTCAGCTCATTAGCCACAAAGGCAATGAATTCCGCATCGGTGGGCCGGGCCGGCTGCAGGTCGTCGGTGCTGGTGGTAAGTACCAGAGGAACCGGGCCAAAGTAACGGTACAGGTGGGCAAAAGCTTCCGACCGGATGAACTGCGCCTCTCCTTTGTACTGCGCCAGCCGGGCGGGCGGAATGGACGTTACATTGTCGATGTTTTCCAGCAGCACATTGGCGTCCCGTACGGCAGTGTACATCTGCACCCAGATATTACGCAGAAAGCCCGAGGAGGCGTCCCATTGGAAATTAATGTAGGGAAGAGCGTCCTTTTCGAATTGCCCGCCGCTTTCCAGCGTCATATCCGTGGGAAATTCCGAAAGCGTCCACTGATCTTCCCGCATACCGTTGTTTACCTGTGAGCGGCTGTAAGCGCCGTAAAGTACCTTTTTGATTCCGTCCTCGCTTTGCAAAAAGCTTTGAGGATCGTATTGGGTAAAGACTTCTTCGGCCAGGAATTCCTGACAACCCATGGGTACCAGACAGCTGATTACAAGAGCAATACCTGTGACTAGATTTAATACCTTTTTCATATTTTAAATAGTATAATTTTTTTTGACTCGAGCTGTGACTTCAGGCGTTCCATGCTACCGGAATAGCCGAGGCAGAGGTCCTGATTGATTTAAAATCCAAGATTCACCCCAAACCGAACAGTGCGGTTCAGCGGGTAGCTGTTGTAGCTGGCGCGTTCGATGCCCGTACCGGAGGCGTTGGCGTCGGGATCGAAACCTAGAAATTTTGTGATGGTCAGCAAATTGTCGGCCGCCACATAAACCGACGCTGAGCGAATTTTCTTACTGACCGGAATGGCGTAGCTGAGGGAAACGGTTTTTAACCGCACGAAAGAAGCGTCGTTGATCGTAAGCGAGTTAACCGCCAAAGCACCGCCATACACGCTCGGATTAACGCCGGATGGGTACTGAGCGCCAGGATTGTCTGGCGTCCAGCGATCAAGGTAGTGTTCTGCAATGCGATTGCGGTCGAAGTTAATTGGGTAAAGGGACTCGACGATGTTGTTATCCAGTGCACTGATTCCCTGTACAGCCGTGATGAGCGCTTCCAGGTTGAAACCCCGGTAAGAGAAGGAGTTGTTCAACCCGAAAAGAAGCTTCGGAAAAGGACTACCCAGAATCACACGGTCATCGGGAGTGATTTTTCCATCCCCATTCTGGTCCACAAAGCGGGGGTACCCTGGCTTGAAAGTCGGTGAAGGCGAGTTCTTGACCTCGTCTGCCGTCTGGTAAATCCCGTCGACCTGATAACCGTAAAAAGACCGCATTGCGGAGCCCTCCTGCACGATGGCGTAGTTGCCCGTGAAACCCACGCCGCCTGTCAGTACCTGAGAGATAAAATCCGGCAACTCAACCACTGTGTTCTTTAGGGTCGAAAAAGTGAAATTGGTATTCCACTTAAAGTCATTGACCAGGTTGCGACTTTCCAGCATAAGATCGATTCCCTGGTTTCGTACTTTACCAAAGTTCACCAGAAGGCTACCAAAACCGGAGGTAGTGGGCAAAGGCTTGTTAAATAATTGGTCACGGGTACTTTTGATGTAGTACTCCAAAGATCCGCTCACCCGGCCATTAATGATTGCAAAATCAAGGCCCAAGTCGAGTTCTTCCGTTGTTTCCCAGCGAAGGTCGGGATTGGGTATGCGCGCGGGCTCCACGCCTTGCACCAGACCGCCGCCGAGCACGGCACGGCCGCCCGCGATAAAAGTAGTGAGCGTCTGAAAATTGCCGATGGCCTGGTTGCCGCTTTGTCCATAACTCATCCGCAGCTTCAAGTCACTAAACAGATTGTTGTTTTGCAGAAACGACTCCTCGGAGACACGCCAGCCCAGTGCAAATGAGGGAAAGATGGCGTACTTATTCGTATCAGAGAAGCGGGACGTACCATCTGCGCGGATGGAGGCCGTGAGCAGGTACTTGTCTTTCAAGGTGTAATTCACCCGGCCCAGATACGAATTCAATTGGTTGGTGGAGCGTCCGCTGCTCACATTATCCCCACGGTCACCGTCGCCGCTCTGCAATAGGTTGGTAAGGCTGGCGTCAGACAGAAAGCCGATCGAGGAGGCACCCACATCGGTATTGTCATATTTTTCCAGCGTAGCCCCGCCCAGAATCGAAAGTTGGTGGATGCCATTGAAGGTGTGATTGTAGGTAGTGAAAAGTTCGCTGATCCAGTGCGTGTCTTCCCCCGCGTTGATGCTGCCGATCCCCCCTGAAGAAAGGCCTTTCTGCGTAATGGTGCTATTGTAGCTGTCCCGACGGTCGTTGGCGATGTCACCGCCCAGGCGTAGTGTGGTGGTCCAGCCTTTCAGAATTGTATAATCTGCTGCCAGGGTGCCAAAGGTTCGGTTGTTTACGTACTTCTGCGTGAAGCCATTGATGAGGGCCAACGGGTTTTCCAGGGAAATCAGCGGATTGAACCGATACTGGCCGTTTTCGTCTTTTTCGGGAGAAATAGTGGGGTCGAATTGCAAAGCTCCGTTGATAGGTCCGGCATTCTCATTACCCGAGTTGGTCGTGAGGATGTTTGTGGTTGCGGAGCGGTTCGCGTTCAGGTTGAGCGAGACTTTAAGTTTATCGGTCGGATTTACCTGATAGTTGAGCCGGATGTTATACTTTTTCAATCCCGATCCCAGCACTACGCCGTCCTGATTGAGGTAGTTGAGACCCATGTAGTAATTGGATTTGTCGGAGCCGCCCGAAAACGACAATTGGTGGTTCTGGGCCAGCGCAGTGCGAAAAATCTGATCCTGCCAGTCGGTGCCGCTGCCGATACCGTTGATCTGGTCGGGAGTGAACTTCGGTTTGCCCGTCTGTTCTACTGAGAGATCATTCAACACCTCGATGTACTGCTCGGTATTGAGCAAATCCATCCGTTTGGCCACTGTCTGTACGCCCAGATAAGCGCTGTAATTGACCCGCGGTGTGCCGGCTTTGCCTTTTTTAGTGGTAATAAGTACCACGCCATTGGCGGCCCTGGAACCGTAAATGGCTGCCGCCGAGGCGTCTTTTAAAATTTGAATGGACTCAATGTCTTCGGGACTGATGGATGTGGTTGTGGCGCCGGGAAATCCATCGATCACGATCAGGGGCTCGTTGCTGCTGTTGATAGACCCCGCGCCCCGAATACGAATCGCGATGCCGCCACCCGGTGCCGAACTGGACTGGCTGATCTGCACCCCTGACGCCCTGCCGTTCAATAGCTGCAGCGCTGAGTTGTTGACACCCTGTGTAAAGTCTTTCTCGCCGATGGAAGCCACGGAACCGGTTAAGTCGCTCTTTCGCTGAGTACCGTACCCAACCACCACCACTTCACTCAGCGCTTTGGTATCAGGCTGCAAACTAAGGTTGATTCGGGTTTGGCCGCCCACGGGAACTTCCTGCGAAACATACCCGACAAAACTAAACACGAGAACCGCAGAGGAATTGGGTACGCTCACCGTATACTCGCCCGATTGGTTGGTAGTTGTTCCCTGGGAAGTACCTTTCACCAGCACGCTCACGCCCGGGAGCGGCTCATTGTTGTCCGAAGCCGTAATTTTTCCAGAAACAGAAATCTCGGCCACTTCGGCTGAAACCTCCCTTCTTGCCAATAGCTGGATGGAGTTGGCCGGTAGTTCTGACTGGTCGGCCTGCTGGCTGGGTTCGGCACCCGAAGTCTCTTTACGGTCAGGACTGCTTTTTTGCTCCACGCGTTTTTCCGTAATCACGTATCCGCCCTTCCCTGACTTCTTGAAATTAAGGTTCATTGGTTCAAGCAATTGTTCCAGATCATGCTCAACGGATTGGGAGGGCCGGTACTGTCGGGCCGGAACCTCGTAGTGCTCGATGTTTTTGCCAAAAAACAGGATGTCCACCTTGTGGATTTTCTTAAGCTCGGCCAGGGCGTCTTTGAGCTTGATCATTCTGGTTTGCGTACTGCCTTGGGCGCGGTTAAGGTTTGTAGCTTTGGCCAGTAGCTGCGCCTGCATCGGCTGTGCCATTCCGAGGAATAGCCCGGCCGAAATAATGAACTGTATTTTTTTATTCATTGAAAGGATAGGTTTAGGAATAGTGAAATCAATTTTGGGTGATGACAATGGTGTCGCCTTTGGTCGTAAAATTGAGTCTGGCTGCATCAGACAACTCTTTCAGAAGTTGCTCGGCGGTTTCAGCCCTGAATGAACCGAAGAGGGTCAACTGCTTAAGCTCTTCATCCTCGATGCTTATTTTCAAGCCGAAGTTTTCAGCAAACAGGTAGCTGAGTTCTTCCAGGGAAGTACCCTCAAACACAAACCGGTGGGCGGCCCAGGCTTTCTGGGGTTGCAGATTGGTCGCTTTGCTGAATTTGGCGTGGCCCGTTTTATCCAAGGTTACTAATTGCCCGGGGGCCATCGTGACTTCCTTCCTGGCATTGTCTTCGCCATAGTGAAGTCTGACTTTTCCTGTATTCAGAACTATTTTCGCTCCGCGAGGACGGGAGAAGATGGTGAACTCAGTTCCCAGAACTACAACATCTAGGTTGTTGTCGGCCTTTACGATGAATTTTTTATCGTCTGTCGTGTGGGTCACGGAGAAACTTGCTTCCCCCATCAGGTGCACCTCCCGGGTTTTGGCGCCAAAACCGAAGCGCGGCACGCGAAGACAGGAATTTGAATTTAAAACTACCGTTGATCCGTCCGATAGCTCGATGGACTGGGTTTCGTTATAGCTGGTGTGGTAGGCTTTGTAAAACAGCTTGTTCTGTCCGTACCAAGCCGCCCCACCAAGTAGTAGCACCAATGCTGCCGCCGAGAGCCAGTGAAGCCATGACTTTTTATGAACGACAGACTGATTTTCCTTTTCAGATGTTTCGATCGACTCCGGGTCTTTTTCCAGAAATCTGACGTAATCGGAAAGTTTATGTTCCAATTCGGGAAAATACTGCGGTGACTGATTCTCCCATTCGGCCAGCCATTGGTAAAAAAGCTCCTGATTTCCGATGTCCTGCAACCAGACCTCGATGGATCGCTTTTGCATTGGGCTGCTCTTTCCCGCCAGGTGATCCAAAATAAGTTGCTTGTTGATCGATGGTTCCATATTCTGTTAGCTGGCTTTTTTAATAGACAGTCTTTCCGGGCGACCTACGTAGTGGATAGTCGAAAATAGTGAGGGTGGATTTACAGCCAGTGATTTTTCAGGCCATTTTTTAAAATGCCTAGGGCTTTGAAAATGTGCGTTTCCACCGTTCGAACCGAAAGGTGGAGCTCATTGGCGATTTCTCGGCTCTTCCGTCCTTCGAAGCGGTTCATCAAAAATATTTTCCGGCACTGGGGTGGCAGAGAGGCGATGAGTTTGTCGATAGACTGATGTAGCTCCTCAAGCTGCATGATCTGCTCAGGCGAATCAGCCGTCTGGGATTCGATGGACTGGGCTGCTGACAGTGAGTCGGATTTTCGTAAATCGTTTGAAAGGTAGTTGTAGGCCCGATTGCGCACCGATTGGAAGAGATAGGCACGGTAAGAGGTAGTTACTGCCAGATACGTGTTCTTTTCCCAAAACTTGAAGAAAATCTCGCTGACTAAGTCCTCGGCAATCTCTTTGGAGTAGACAAACCGGACCGCGTGAGTGCACATGGCCCGATAGTACAGCCGGAATAGCAGTTCGCAACCTTTTTTAGGGTTTTCCTCAAAAATTTTACGAACAAAAAGTTCTGTGTCGGTCGCCGGATGCCCGGATACCTCATTACTGGCCTCCTTTGCAGAAAGAGGGGCCAATTTGAGGCTTAGGTTCTCGGAACGATCGACAGAGGCAGGTAGATCAGAAGGTAGTTTTTGGGGCATTGGGCGGTGATTTAAACTACTTTTTCCTGAAATTATTCAAGATTCGTTTAAATACAGACAAATGAACCTGCTAAACTACGTAGTCGCCGAAAAGAATTTTTTGGCTTTTATTGAGACACCCGTCCCAAAGGCCGGCGGTTTTCGCCGGGATGCCCCGTCAAATCGTCGCCCAGATCTTTTCTGGCTTTTTCGGCAGTTTTGGTCAACTCGGCCATTACCTCCGGGTAGTCGAACATGACATTGTACCGCTCTCCCGGATCGCGGCGCAGGTCGTAAAGTCCACCGGGGTGGTTGAAGTTTTCATTTGCCCGGCCCGGCTGGCCGTCGTTGCCGGGTTCAAAGCCTTCATTGGTGCGGCCGGGATGTGGGAAAACCAATTTCCAGGTACCTTGACGCACAGCTTCCAGATTGTTCCGACGGTAATAAAAATAGAAGGCGTCGCGCGGCTTCACACTCAGGTCGCCTTTCAGGTTGGCCAGCAGGCTTACTCCATCGATGCGTTTTACGGGTAGTTTTGCGCCAGTGGCCTCCACGATGGTGGGCAGAACATCAATGCCGGCCGACAAATTGTTGGAGACAACGCCCGCCGGGATCACGCCCGGCCATTCAGCGATAAACGGCACCCGGTGTCCGCCTTCGAATGTGGTGCCTTTTCCCTCGCGAAACCCGCCTGAACTACCGGCGTGATTGCCATAGGTAAGCCAGGGGCCGTTGTCGGAGGTTACGATGAACAAGGTGTTCTCGGCTAATCCCTGCTCCTTCAAAGTCTTCCGTAGTTGACCGATACTCCAGTCCAGCTCCATGATCACGTCACCGTACAATCCCTGCTTTGATTTTCCCTTGAACTTATCGGAAACAAACAGCGGCACGTGCGGCATGGGGTGGGCAAGGTATACGAAGAAGGGCTTGTCTTTGTTTTTCTTAATGAACCCCATGGTGCGCTCTGTGAACCAGGTGGTAAACTGGCTTTGATCGGGATTGGTGGCTATGGTTTCGTTGCCCTCAATGAGGGGTAATGGCGGATAGTAGTTTTTATTGAGAGGGTGGTTGGGCCACATATCATTGGAGTACGGAATGCCAAAGTACTCGTCGAAGCCATGCTGTAAAGGAAGGAATTGCTTCTGAAAACCCAAATGCCATTTGCCATACGCAGCGGTGGCATAGCCTTTGGCCTTGAGGAGCTCGGCGATCGTTTCTTCGTCGGCGTTAATACCTGTTTTGGCCGAGTGGTCGGTAGCGCCGGCAAAGCCGAGGCGGTTGGGGTAGCAGCCTGTCAGGAGGCCGGCCCGCGAGGCGGTGCAAACGGCCTGCGGGGTGTAGTACTGCGAAAGGAACATGCCTTTGCTGGCCATATCGTCGAAATTAGGCGTCGTGTAATCTACTGCGCCTGTGCGCCCCAGATCGCCGAAACCCATGTCGTCGATATACACCAGCACGATGTTTGGCATGCGGTCAGCCTTAGGAGCATCAAAGAAATTAAAGGCCAGCAACGAGACAGCACCAACTGCCAGAAGTGAGAGAACTACTAGTTTACGCTTCATATTATTCACCAATTACTTTCGATTATTTGACTGATTGTTTCGTTCGCTTCCACGCCATCGCCACTTTCGGCTTTGATCACTTTGAGCCGAGCCTTCATGATTTTTATTACGTCCTGGTACTCAGGGTCGGCAATAGCGTTATGGTTTTCCCCGGGATCCTTTTGAAGGTCGTAAAACTCCCAGCCGGGCGGATACTGCATTTTGTCGCGCTGAATTTTAGTGCGGGATTGCCCGTAAAAAAGCGCCAGTTTATACCGGTCGTTCCGTATGCCGAAATGGGCCGGGCGACGAGGTTCATTGCTCCAGTAGCGGTAGTACATGTCTTTGCGCCAGTCAGCTGGCGTATGGCCAGCCAGGTTATCCCGAAAGCTACGGCCTTGCATGTTTTTCACAGGCTCCATACCTGCGAAATCGATAAAGAGCGAAGGGAAATCTATGTTCAATATGATGTCGTCGATCCGGTTGCCCCCTTTGAATTCCTTAGGATAAGAAATCACGAAGGGCATTCGCAGGGAGGGTTCGTATATAAAGCGTTTGTCGAAAAAGCCATGCTCTCCCAAAAAGTACCCCTGATCGGCGGTGTAGATAATGACCGTATTTTCTAACTCGCCACTCTCCCGCAGGTAGGTGATCAACTTACCGATGTTGTCGTCGATGGCTGCGCCCGAACGGAGAAAATCTTTGATGAATTTCTGGTAGGTCTTTTTACGGGCAGCGAGTGAATCCAGCCCTTCGAGGGAGAAAGGTGTCCCCGGATATTTGGTGCCGGCGCCTTCCTCGTAGCGTTTTCCCAATAAGTCAAGGGGCCAGCCGTCGTGGGTGCGTTGCGTGGTGGCGGCGCCCCAATCTTCAAAGTTAGCAGGGTAGGGGAGCTCGATATCTGCCAGGTAGTTTTTATAACGGTCAGGATAATCGTATGGCTCGTGGGTGGCTTTGAAGTGCGTAGAGAGATAGAACGGCTTGTCCGTGTTTCTGCTTTTGAGCCAGGCGATGGATTGGTCAGCAATGACGTCCGCCGAGAATCCCGGATACTCCTTGCCGCCTTCGTTACCATCCTGCCAGTTGTCTTTCGTTTTCAGGACAGGGTTCTGGTAGCGTCCCTGTCCGGGAAGTACCATATAGTAGTCAAAGCCCGTGGGCTCTTTTTTCAGGTGCCATTTGCCGATGATGGCCGTTTGATATCCGCTGGTCTGGAGTAGCTTGGCGAAGTTGGCGCTGTCGGGTTCGTAAACGTCGTCCAGATCATACACCCCATTGCGATGGCTGTATTGACCGCTCAATATCGACGCCCGGCTGGGCACGCATATCGAATTGGTGCAGAAGGCGTTTTCCAGCACGACACCACGGGCAGCCAACCACTCAATGTTGTCGTTTTTCACATAGTCTTTCAAAATGCCTCCGTAAATTCCCCATGCCTGCGCGGTATGGTCGTCAGACATAATGAACAGGATATTGGGCCGGTCTTTCTGCCGTAGCGAGCGGGTTTTCGCGGTGCATCCGCCTAATAGCAGCAGTACAAGGAAGAGGCAGAGAGAATGAGCATGCAGGGATTTCATGGCAATAAAAGAGTAATAGCGTAAAATATACCTACTGCTCGTCCTCAAATGGTAAATTTTTGTTACCTGTCTTTTCCCGTGATGTGGCCAAAAAAAACCGGGTTGGAAAGGGAATCTTTCCAACCCGGTCTAAAAAAAGAGAATCAAGAAAGTCTAGCTTTCCAGATCGGCCTTGATCTTCTCCATTTTACGATCTACGTCGCTTTTAAATTCCTCCCAGTTCGCTTCCGTCCGATCGCCGAGATCGTCCAATGAAGCCTTAAGGTCCTGCCGTTCCTCTTCAAGTTCAGCTTTACGCTTTTCCCAGCGCGCTTTTTCGTTAGCCGTAGCTTTTTCGATTTCAGCGTCCACTTCTTCTATTTTCTTATCCAGCTTGTCCACTCCGTCGTTTATTTCGTTCCGGAGTTCATTACGACCTTGCTCGAACTCGTCGCCCATGTTGTCGGCGGCGTCGTCCATGTCCTCACCGATTTGCTCGGTGGTTTCTTCAGCGTCATTTTCCGCTTTTTCGGAGCATGAGGTAAATGTGAGGGAGGCTCCCAATAACAGAGCGGAGACTAGTAGGGTTACTTTTTTCATTTTGTTGTAGTGTTATTGTTAAAGTTACGAAAGTGAAAGTCTGTTTTAACTTTCATTACCAAACGGCCTATCCAAAACCAAACCATTGCCTCGACCCTACGCCGTCAGGACAAACTGTGGAAAGAAGTTCACGAAGATTTACTTTACGGGCACCTATTTACTCAATTTTGATCGTTTCTTTGTAAAGTGACCGAACGCAGGTCAGATACTAAACCTGGCGTGGGAATTGTGTCAGCAGGCGTGAGCGAATATTCTTCCAATGATTTCTTTCAAAACTTCCGAGAGTTCCAAACCAGTACAGGTTTGCGCCATGATGATCATCGTCACTATCACAGTGTATTGGCTCATCATTCTGCAATCTTTTCTAGTCCCGTTGCTGGTCTCCGTGCTACTCTCTATCCTGGTTTCCCCTATTACTTTGCAGCTCGAAGACAGGGGCCTGAAAAGGATCCCGGCCATTGTACTCACGCTCACTCTTTTTCTGGGCCTGATAGCCGGTATATTGTACGTTTCCTTCATGCAGATTTCGGACATGATTTATATGTGGCCTACCTTTTACGAAAAAGCCAATATCATGTTTCAGCAATTCGAAGTATGGGTGGGCCAAACCTTCGGTTTCCAGACAACTACCCAGATCGATGATTTGGAAAATATGTCGGCCAACCTGCTTAAAAATACGGGATCGTCTGCCCTGCTGACTACAACCGCGATTATCGCGGACATCGCGCTTATCCCGTTGTACATGTTTTTCATGCTTTATTACCGTACCTTTTTCTGTAACTTCCTCTACAACCTGTTAGGCGAGAAGGAGAAAAAAAGAGTGAACCGGATTCTGTTCCGTATTTATGATGTCATCCACAACTACCTGGCCGGATTGTTCACGGTGATGGTTATTGTCGGAACGCTCAACACCATTACCCTGCTTGTTTTCGGGATTAAATATGCCGTATTCTTTGGCTTTTTTGCCGCACTGCTGCTCCTCATTCCTTATGTGGGGGTAATTATTGGTTCCTCTCTACCGATAATGATGGCATTGGTTACTAAAGACTCTGCCATGTACGCAGTAGGAGTAGGGGCCGTATTCCTCTGCATTCAGTTTCTGGAGGGGAATTTCATTACACCTTACATCGTCGGTTCCAAGATCAGCATAAATCCGTTGATGGCCATTGTGGCTTTGCTTCTGGGAGGAATGATGTGGGGGATTCCGGGAATGATCCTGGCACTTCCGTCAATTGCCATTCTTAAAGTCATATTCGACCATTCCCAACGGCTCAAAGCCTTCGGTTATGTACTGGGAGAACCTCAGAAAGATGAAATTGACGCGCGATTCCAGGTCGAGCCTGAGCATGAAACTCCAGAAGACGCGGGTTCGGCCGAGGTAGTCGGATCTGACGACCTCAAAAGAGAGAAAGAATCTTTGGATGTAGGGGTAGTTTGAGATAGGAATGGAGCATGATCGACACGAAGGCTTACCTGCCTGAGTGCTCACGGTTTCTACTCATTAAGAATTTTCTGGATCTCTACAAAGCTGATAGGCTTATCAATAAAGAAATCTACCCCCTTTTTCAATGCTTCCTCCCGAAGGTTGGTCATGGCACTCATCATGACGATTCGTAAATCGCCCATCCGCTTTATATCGCCGATGATGTTAATTCCTTTACCATCCGGCAAGTTATTATCAAGGAAAACCAGATCGGGGTGGAATTCTTCCACGTACAGGAGTCCGTCGTGAATTGTCGTAGCTGTCTTGACAGTGTTGGTAGTTGCCTTGCGACGAATAAAATTACCAATCAACTGACCTAGTTCTACTTCATCCTCAATTATAACGACTTTCATATTTTCTCTGCACAAAGGTGGGTGTGGATTTATTACTGCCCTAGTAATTGCGCATTCTGTACAGAAAAGCGTACCACTTCCTGCTATAAGTAAAGAATCCTGCCAGCCCTGGATTTGTTAATCGCTGGACGTTGATTCCTGGTTTCAGCAAATTGATCTTCACGGTGTGTAAAAAAATACACACTCTCGTAATAAACACCGTTCAAAACGGCTCGATAGCGTTTGGTATAGGTTTTTAGTCCCAATAAACGTAAATTTGATAATTATCACCTCTATTTTTAATCACCCATTTATCTAAACTGGATTACCATGAATAACAGCAAAGTTTTCTTCAGCATATTTATCGCCGCCGCCGTTGGTGCCACTGTTGGTATGCTATTCGCACCTGAAGACGGAACCAAGACTCGTAAAAAAATAAAGAAATCGGCGAATGATTGGGCTAATGAAGCCCTTGAAGCGCTCGAAAAAGGCAAGGCCAAGGTTCAGGATACGGCTGACCGTGTAGTGAGCAAGGCAAGCAGCTTTAAAAACGATGCTGTTGATGCCGCTGACGAGCAGATGGACGAAGCCAAAAGCACCGTCAATAAGATGAAGTAATGCTGGTATGCAGCTTTGCCAATTAAAAAGAGGTAACACTAAGTGCCAAGCTAGTGTTACCTCTTTTGGTAAGAGCTTAGCGGAATATTTACTCATCTCTAAACAACTGATCTATGATATTTAAAGATGCCAAAGAGAAAGTGGAGCTCACGTATCAGCATCTGATCGATTACGCCGAAGCTCGTTGGAATCTGATTGCCCTGGACGTTTCTGATAAAACTGCCAATCTTGTTACCTCTATTGTAATGGGGCTCATACTGGCGGTTCTGGGTCTGTTCTTTCTGGTCTTCGCCAGCATTTCGCTCGCGTTGTGGTTAGGAGAATTGACGGATAGTAGTGCGTTGGGATTTTTGCTGGTTGCGGTGTTGTATGGTTTGATCGGAGGGTTGGTGTTTGTTAATCGTAACAATTGGCTATTCCTGCCGTTAATGAATAATTTTTTGAAAAAACTTTACCGAAACAAAGATGATAAACTCATATGATGATCTGAAGGCGCAGCGGGCCAAGGCTCATAATGATTTGCAGCTGGCCAAATCACAGCTTGACGCAGATCAAAGGGAATGGAAGGAAGAAGCAAAGCCACTGGCGATTGTTTCCTCGGTAGCCAAGAAAATGGTTAAAAGTAAAACGGGTAAGAAGGGGCCGGTTGGAATGGGATTGCAAATGGGAATCAATGCTGTACTTGCCAGGACAGTTTTGAAGAAATTGCCTTTTCCGTTCAATTTGTTTGTTCCTCACATGGCCCAGAATCTTGCCTTCAACTACACGGACAAGTATGGCCGCGAAGTATTGATCAAGGCATTACACTGGATCAAGGACGTTACGGAAGAAGACGAGGAGATTCCCGAAACAACGGAGTTGGTGTTGGTCGAGTCAACCATTCCCCCAGTCTTAGTGGAGCCGCCGGTCGAAACGCTTCCCACGCCAGTCGAAGATCAACCCGTGCCCAACGCTGTTTCAGATACCTACCCACCCTCTGATATGATTCCTCCGGTTAACTGAGTCAGGGGGTAATGGCGGTGTTAAGCCAGAAATCACTGATTTTTTTTACGACCTCCTTCAGGTGCTCATAGCTGGAAGGCTTCACGACATAACTATTGGCGCCAAGCTCATAGGAAGAGAGTATATCGTCCGGAGCCTTGGACGTGCTGAAGACAATCACTGGTATTTTGCTCAGCATCTTATCTGATTTCAAAGCACGCAAGACTTCCCTGCCATCCTTTTTTGGCATGTTGAGGTCAAGAAGAATAAAACGGGTCTTGCCTTCGATGGGTGTGGCATTCAGGTGTTCGAGAAGTTGCTCACCATCTTCGAAGAACATCATCTCATGATGAATGTCGTTGTCCTCGAAGGCAGCCTGTACCAAAAAGCGATCGTCTGCATCATCGTCAGCCATCAAAATTATATTGAACTCCTCCATTCTTACCCTTTACACTGTTGATGAATTTTGGGGCAAATATATGTAAAATCTTGCACCTTTTCCTTCCTCTCCGTCGGCCATAATGTAGCCATTGTGGTTGGCAACTACCTTCCGGCAAATAGCCAGCCCAATGCCTGATCCCTGGTAGTCGTCCTGCCCGTGCAGGCGCTGGAAAATCACAAAAATTTTCTCGGCATATTCATTCCGGAATCCTATTCCGTTGTCCTTGATCACAATCTGGTGAAAAATATCTTCGAGCTGCGACTCCCTGATTCCGGCAATCGAACTCCCTGAAATTTCAGAACTGGTGATCACTATTTCCGGACACAGACCCGGCTTGCAGTACTTCAGGGAATTGGATAAAATATTTTCGAAAAGCTGAGTAAGCTGGTTGCCGTAGCCAGTCACTGTGGGAAGCGTATCCGATCGTATATCCGCATTATGTTCTTGCATCTTGCCCTTGATGTTTGCCCGCACATCCCTAAGGATATCGTTCAGGTCGACCTGCTCAATTTCCCTGGGAGAATCGATACTGCGGGAAAAAGCCAGTAAATCGTCGATCAGCAGCTGCATACGTGAGGCTGACTTTATTATCTTCCCCACGATTTGCTTTGACTCCTCTGTCAGGTTGTCTTTATTCTTGGTTTTCAATAAGTCAGCAAACGAACGAATTTTCCTGAGCGGTTCCTGCAAATCATGAGAGGCGACGTAAGCGAACTGTTCGAGTTCGGCATTTGAGCGATTGAGGTTTTCTACCTGATTTTCGAGTTCGATCCGGTACCCTTTCGTGCGTTTGAGTTCGCGTTCGAGAAGCAGAAACGAACAGAGCAGAAAGGCCAGGGCCACACCCATGATTACCCAGTTGAACCGGAAAATCTGCTGCTTGTAATTGTCGCGGCTGATGATGCGCTCCTGCATAAGCTTGTTTTCCACAGAAGCTATTCGATCCAGAATTTCGTTAAGATTCTCCGTTTTGCTTGTGCCGTTTCTGAGCAATGTCAGTTTGCTGCTCAGATCCAATTTGGCAGGATCCGACATGCCGAAATTCACCACCGATTTTTCATATAGTGCAAAGTAATGGCGGAGCGAATCGACCTTGGCATGTTGGGTAGGGCTATCCTGGGTCAGCTCGGATAGGTAATCAATTCTGTGGGGTACGGAGGCTAGCCTTTCCAGCATGTTTCTGCGGTTGACCGAATCGATCATGACCAAATACCCCCTTCCATAGTAAGTCACCTGATAAAGTCTGGTGCGTATATCCTGCACATTATCAAGTACCTCATGGGTATGATCAACTTTCTCAGAGTAAAAAATGAGCTCTTGATTGATGGAATGGTAGCTGATAGACAGGATGACGATCAGAAAAACGGAGATGCCAAAAAGGAATCTGATCGCCCATGAGAGTTGCTCCTCAGAAAGGGAACGTTTCAAAAAATGCCTTTCGGGGGAGATGTTCATGTAGGTGGGATGCTGACGGAGATTCTCCACAAAACTACTCAATTTGGGAAAAAACCTGCCCAATTTGTTTAACTTACAAAAAATTGTCCAGCATCGTGTCGGCTCTGAAAATGTTTACGATCCGCTAGCGAGGCCGCGTTTGATGGTTGTACTCAAACACTTCGGTTAGTAATGGGTTAAAAACACGGCCCGGAAGACAAGTGCTGGAACCAGATTTTCTAACCAACTTAAAAACTTACCTACTACTGAGCAATATGCAGAGACAAACGCAGGTTCAACGCCAGACGTTAAAGTACTCCCCCCTCCAGATTCAGATGCTTAACTTGCTGCATCTGACCACCCTCGAATTAGAGAACCGAATTAAAGAAGAGATGGAAGAAAATCCGGTTCTTGAAGAGGGAAAAGATGAAGCTGCCAAAGAAAAGGAAGACCTGGAAGATATACCCGACTTAGGTGAAACTGTCGGGGTGGGGAATGATGAAGTTCCGGAAGTGCAGGATTACTATGACTGGGACGAAATTCGGGATAACGACATCCCCGATTATAAGACTTATGCCAATAATTACTCGCCTGACGATGAAGTGTATACTCGTCCCATGGTCGAGATTGTGTCTTTTCGGGAAGAACTCAAAGAGCAGATCCATTTCCTGGACCTGAACGAAAGGCAGGAACTCATTGCCGATTTTATTCTTGATTCCCTTGACGAAGACGGGTTTTTGCGCCGGGAGTGCGACATCATTGCCGACGATATTTCCTTCGCGAACAGCCTTTACATCAAGGCCGAGGAAGTGGAGCAAATGTTGCACCTGATTCAGCAGCTTGAACCAGCTGGTATTGCGGCCCGCGACTTGCAGGAAAACCTGTTGCTTCAGCTCGACCGGCGCAATGTCGATACCTCTCAGTGGAAACTGGCCAGGAAACTGGTGGCCGACTATTTTCATGAACTGGGCACCCGTAATTACGATAAAATTATAAGGACGCTCGAGATCGAGGAGGATGAGCTTAAAGATGCCCTGCAGGTGGTAGTTTCCCTCAATCCCAAGCCCGCTTCCGGGCTGCGCAGTGATTCCAGTTTGAACCATTCCATCAAACCCGATTTCTTGATGCGCTATCTTAACGATGGCGACATTGAGGTGCAGCTTGCCTGGGGAAATAGCCCCGCATTGCGCATGAGTCGGGTGTTTACCAAAATGGCCGAAGAGAAAACAGATCGGGCCACCCGCCAGTTTCTAAAAAACAAGATCAATTCAGCCAAGTGGTTTATCGATGCCATCAAGCAGCGCGAAAACACGATGCTGAATACGATGAAGGCCATTGTGAAATTACAATATGAGTACTTCCAGACCGGAAACGTAAAGAAGCTCCAGCCGATGATCCTCAAGGATGTGGCCGAGATTATTGACATGGATATTTCGACGGTGTCACGGGTCACTACGAATAAATATGTGCAGACGCCGTTTGGCATTGTTTTGTTAAAAGACCTCTTCACTGAGGGAGTTGCCAGGGAGGATGGAACCGAGGTGTCTAACCGGGCCATTCAGGAGGCTATCAGGGAAATTGTGGAAGCGGAAGACAAACGTCACCCATTGAATGATCAGCAAATCACTGATTTACTCGCTAAGCGGGATTATCTGGTAGCCCGGAGAACGGTGGCGAAATATCGCGAACAACTCGGTATTCCGACTTCGCGACTACGTGTAGAGATATAGAATATAATTCCAAACAAAGTTATTGATGAAAAAAGTACTGGTAGTTGACGATGAGGCGGATATTTGCATGTTGTTGAAGCGCTTTCTTACCAAAAGCGGATTTGAGGTTGAGACGGCTCAGAACGGAAAACGGGGTCTTCAATTGGTTGAAGAGTTTAAGCCCGATCTGGTGATGACCGATTTTCGTTTGGGTGATATTACAGGAGCCGATCTGCTCGTCAGCATAAAGAAAAAACTCCCCCAGGTTCCGGTTCTTATTATTACCGGCTATTCTGATATCAAAACTGCCATCAGCGTGATGAGGCAGGGGGCATATGACTACATCACCAAGCCGCTCTTCCCTGACGAAATCTTGGTTACGGTTAAAAAAGCGCTTGCTGATGCAGACAACGAAGAGGAAGAAAGTACCGGGCAGGTATCTACCGGCAAAAGTACCTCCAAAAGAAAGTCGAAATTCTCTTCGGACTATATCATCGGCAACAGTGAGGTGTCAAACGAACTCTACCGCCAGATCGATCTGGTGGCTCCCACTAATTTTAGCGTGATACTTTACGGCGAAAGTGGTGCGGGGAAAGAAGCCATCGCTCACGAAATTCACAACCGATCACATCGAAGCAAAAAGCCTTTTGTGGCTATGGACTGCGGCGCTATTTCCAAAGAGCTGGCCGGCAGTGAGCTGTTTGGGCACGAAAAAGGGTCTTTTACCGGCGCTTTACAAACCAAAATCGGACACTTTGAGCTCGCCAACGGCGGGACACTGTTTTTGGATGAGGTATCCAACCTTACTTACGAAATTCAGATGGCATTGCTGCGCGTCGTACAGGAGCGGAAAGTGAGGCGCATAGGAAGTAATAAGGAGATCGACCTCGACGTGCGCATTGTGGTGGCCAGTAACGAGCGTTTGCTGGAACTTGCCAAAGAAGGGAAGTTCCGCGAGGACCTGTACTACCGTTTCAATGAGTTCAGCATGGAAGTACCTGCCCTGCGCGACCGCAAGGACGATTTGATGCTTTTTGCCAATGCGTTTCTCGATTCTACCAACCAGGAATTAGGAAAAAAAATCAAAGGTTTTTCGAAGGAAGTGGTCGAAGACTTCATGAATTACGAATGGCCGGGCAATTTACGTGAGTTAAAGAACGTGATCAAGCGGGCAACTTTGCTTTCAGCGGGCGATTACATCGAAGAAAAATCACTCCCTTTCGAGATTGCAAATTTTCAGAAATTGCGGGAGATGGATGAGGAATTCACGATACGTCCTGAACCCGATGAGCTTCCGACCGTTTCTGATCTTGATCCTAATCCGAGTTTGAAAACAGTAGCAAGTGAAGCAGAATATGACATGATACTTCAAGTGCTTCGTCAGGTAAATTTTAATAAGAGTAAAGCTGCCCGGTTGTTGAATATTGATCGTAAGACACTTTACAATAAGATGAAGCAATTTGACATGCAGTAATGGACAATGACATGACTGACCTGAAAAAAATATTTCATTCGTTCGGGATCAATCACCTCTTGAACGCATCTACGAGCGGGCTCCTGCTATTCAAAAAACAGGCCGATGGCGATGGGTACGAGTGTACGGTAGAAAACGAATCGGCGCGTCGGATGACGGGCCTGAAAAAGCTTAATGGAGCAAGCTGGGACAGCATTGCAGGGAAAAGGGCTGAAAACATGGCTGCAGGAGACGGCGTGATTTCCGGGCTGGATTTTGAATCCTACTTTGCTGAGACAAGTACCTGGTGCCGGTTGAGCAATACGCCCGTCAACGAAAACCATTTTCTGTGCACGCTTACCGACATCACCCGCTACAAGGAAATTGAGAATAAGGAGGATATTGTGCTGGAAATCCTGCGTGATGCAGAGAAAACAGTACAATTCGGCACGTATATCTGGTATCACACCAGTCAACAGGTAGAGTGGTCTGAAGGGCTCTACGTTTTGCTTGGTTATAGTCCAGCCGAGGCCAATCAATGCCCGGCGAGTATCGATCGGTACATCGAACACATTCACCCTGATGATCGTGAGCGCGTGTTGGCGCGTATGCCTGATAGTTTTGAAATTGACCAGCCTTCTGAGCTGGAATACCGGGTCATTACACTTACGGGCCAGGAAAAGTACATCCAAAGCCGTTCGCTATATCATCCGGGCGATGATGCAAATCCTCCTAAAATTACCGGCTGTGTGGTTGATGTCACCTCTATCAAGCGAGTTCGGAGCCAATTGATGGAGAAAGTCGAGGAATTAAACCGGTCCAACGGTGATCTGGAACAATTCGCCTACGTAGCCTCACATGACCTTCAGGAGCCTCTTCGGAAAATCGTTTCTTTCGGAGAACGTCTTGAAAAGAAAGGAAAGGAAACGCTGGATGAAGAGATGGGAATGTATCTCGACCGTATTCTTAATGCTACCCGCAGAATGCAGAGTATGATTAGCAATCTGCTCGAGTTTTCCCGCCTTACCCGGACCCGGCAGGGCTTTGAAAAGACGGATCTTAATATCATTGCCAAAGGGGTACTTAGTGATCTTGAACTGATCACCAGACAAAAAGAGGCTGTGATCCGCATTGATGAGATGCCCACAATAGAAGCTATTCCGAGCCAAATAGCGCAACTCTTTCAGAATCTGCTGTCGAATTCTTTGAAATTCACCAACGAAGCGATTCTTCCCGTCATTACCGTTCAATCTGAGGAGTTAAGTCCAACTGAACAAATTAACTACGGACTGCCGTCCGATCGGGCCTACATCCGGCTGACATTCAGTGACAATGGCATTGGTTTCGATGACGACGATGCCAGCCGTATCTTTACCATTTTTCAGCGGCTCAGAGGACGGTCGGAATATGAAGGTGCCGGTATCGGATTGTCAGTTTGTAAAAAAGTAGTTGAAAACCATGCTGGAATTATAATGGCCTCCGCCAGACCCGGCGCAGGGGCTACTTTTACCATAATACTTCCTCTCACCCAATTGTCCTGATACTATACGCAACGCTATCTGAATCCAATATGAAGCAAGAAAAGTCACTCCATGTCCTGTTGGTTGATGACGATGAGGATGATTTTATTCTAACAAGTGCGTGTTTTAATGAGTTGGCCGGCTGGTCATTCAAATTGGAGTGGTGCCCTACCTACGAAAAGGCAGTGGACAGCCTGACCCACTGCAAACATGACCTATATATTTTCGACTACCTGCTGGGCTCAAAAAGCGGAATTGATTTAATCAAGGAAGCAGTATCGCTCAATTGTCAGGAACCCATCATTTTGTTGACTGGCAAGGGCGACGAAAAAATCGCTGTTGAGTCCCTCCGTTTGGGAGCGGCGGACTACCTCGTTAAAAGCGATCTGGATGCGCCTATGCTCGAGCGCAGCCTTCGCTATTCCCTGGAAAGAACAAAAGTCGTAAAAGCGTTGCGGCAAAGCGAACGTCGCTATCGACGCATTTTCGAAGAATCGAAGGATATGCTTTTCATAAGCGATCTGGATGGCAGGATTCTGGATTTTAATGATGCGGCGGTAAGCGTTACTGGCGTAGAGGAGAGCGAGTTGCGAGGCCGGGAAGTTCAGGCTTTTTTTGAACCGTACGAAATCAATCCGGTTTGGGAAGTCATTCGGGCCAAGAAAGACGTAACGGAGCAAGAGATAAGATTCATTAATCAGGATGGGGAACGAAAGTTCGGCGTGCTTTCTGCCACCATTGAAAATGAAAATTTGGCTCCATACGTACAGGGACGGCTGCGCGATGCGACCAATCAGAAGCAGTCGGAGCGGGAGAGGCTTTTTTCGGAGAAACTAGCTGTAACCAGCCGCCTGGTACGCATGTTGGCTCACGAAGTGCGTAACCCGCTCACCAATGTCAATCTATCGGCCGAACAGCTTGAGTCAGAGTTGGAAGACGAGGACCTGAAGTTCTACACGGATATAATCAAGCGTAACTGTGGTCGCATCAATGACCTTATCACCCAACTGCTCCAATCTTCCCGGCCCGGTGAGTTCGCGCTGACAAGCGGCTCGCTGCATGAAGCTCTGGACTCCACACTGGCATCCGCGCACGATCGGTTGAAATTGAAGAAAATTCAAATCGAAAAACACTACGAAGCGGATGATTTCCAGATCGAAATGAATGCTGATATGCTCGGCATCGCGGTTCTCAACCTGATTACGAATGCCATTGAGGCTATGGAGGAAGGTTCCGGAATATTGAAAATAACGACCCGCAATGTGGACGATGAGGTGCAGGTTCTGGTTGCTGACAACGGTTCCGGTATCAGCGAAGAAAACATGACGAAAGTTTTCGAACCTTACTTCACAGATAAAAAATCGGGAATGGGAATTGGGCTGGCAAGTACCTT
Source organism: Persicitalea jodogahamensis (assembly GCF_014651615.1). Classification (GTDB taxonomy): domain Bacteria; phylum Bacteroidota; class Bacteroidia; order Cytophagales; family Spirosomataceae; genus Persicitalea; species Persicitalea jodogahamensis. The sequence continues at coordinate 557,620 of NZ_BMXF01000003.1, forward strand.
AAACATTGTGCAGACGCATGGCGGCCGCATAGATGTGCAGTCTCAGGAAGGAATCGGGACGGTATTTACCCTAAGCTTCCCGATTGCAGTAACAACCTAAGTTTTCAGGGACAGGTCACGGCAAAGATTTGGATTGCAGTGAGTACTGATGCCATACTCCTCCATTGATGCCCAGCCACAGATAACCCTTAGTCATGGTTGCTGCCCTGACATCCCCATTCACCCAAAGGCCGGATTCTGTCTGTGGGAGAAAAGTGAATTTTTTCTCTCCCCGGTTCAAAAATACCTGTCCTTTATTAGCATCACTCTTGCCGAGCCGGACCCGCGTGTGCGTGACGTTACCAACCAAAACCAAGTCGTACTTGCCGTCGCCGTTTACATCACCTACTGCAATGGCATGTACGGGTGAGAATTGTGCGACAGTAGGCAATGGTTTAAAAGTAAGCTGCCCCTCGTCATTCCAAAGAATACCCGTCCGAAGTTCGTGAGCTGATATCTGGCGTGCCTTCTCTAACTGGTTGGTATTCAAAATATCCCCCATCGTGGCTTTCGAGTAACCCATATAGTTCTGAAATGTCTTTTTCAGGTTTGGAATTTGATTGAGAATTTCATCACGGCTGGCGTAAGGGTATTCCTTCCCGTCAATCACCTGGCTCATTAGAGGTACTATCTGGCCGTTTTGCCCAAAATCCCCGTAGTACATTTTCAGTCCATCGCTGCTTGTGATATTGTATTGGGTATTTAGTCCAGCGTTTGCCAGAACGAAATCATCGTCCCCATCTCCATCCAGGTCAGCTTTGTACACCGTGTAGCTCAGGGTGGTAGTCAAATTTTTCGTAGAATTCTGACTCTCGCTAAATCTGCCCTTGTTATTCAAAAAAACGGTCGGTTTCATCCATTCCCCCGTAATCAGGAGATCAGGTAGTTGGTCACGATTGAGGTCGGTGAAAACAACACCTGTCACTAATCCTGAGAACCGGATAGCATCGCTAATGGTAAAGTTCCCGCGTCCGTCGTTCAGCCACAGGGATGACGGCTGAGATTCGGGATAACGTCCCGGAACACAATTGGCACCAATGAATACATCCTCATCACCGTCACCATCCACATCGGCCGTTACTACGGCTCTTGCATTCACCGGGGAGACAGGAATTTTATTGGATTTTACAAATTTCCCGTTATGATTGAGATAAAGGCGAGGCTGTAATAGCGGATCACCAACTGCCAGAGCGTAGCCAGAACTAACAACTATCAAATCCTGGTCACCATCTCCATCAGCGTCGAAAAATTGCGCGGCACCGTCTTCGAAATCCAGGTCGTCGTCAAAGGAAAGCTGAGGAGATTTTTCGAAACCGTTGTCAGTTTGTAAAAACAATACTGCCGCCTGACCACGCCCCCCTCCCGCGTAAATGTCGGAGCGTCCATCACCATTGACATCGCCCTGCGCCACACATGGTCCGGAATAGGAACGCATTTCGGGCAGCAAAGGCTGGATTCCAAAATCGTTGATTTGAATTTGCTCGTGCTGATAAGTGGTGTTTTCAAGCGTGAAGTAGGGAAGAGGGCGCGAAATATGCTTCGTGCCCGACAGCTTAGCCAGCTGATACTCGACGACTAGTTTTTGGTTTGCTACTGGATTAGATAAAACCGTCTTTTTGCCATCCGTCCAGCTAACTGTCACAGAATCAATTTTATTTGCCCGACCCAGCCCAAAGTGCAGTGGCCCGTAAGTGGCCGACTGAAAACCACGTACGGGCTGGAATTCCTGGTAGTAAGGTTTTCCTGACACCCATACGCTTACTTTTGCCCCGATTTTGAAAGCCTCAACTGGGGATTTCAAGGTGATTTGGGTGAATAGGGTGCTATCGGGTGTGTATTCGTTCGAACGGGTGTTATTCTGGTAGAGAAATGCCTGCTCGTTTATATTATTCACAATCAGATCCAGGTCTCCGTCATTATCCAGGTCAGCATAGGCAGCGCCATTGGACTGGCTGTTCTGACTAAAACCCCATGGCTTCGTCATTTTCTCAAATGACAGTCCGTCTTTATTTTTATAGATGTAATTGGGTACGCTGATAGCCGGCATTGAGTTTATTATTTCCATCTCAGTGGGCATTGGTGCACCATTCTGGATTTCGATTTGCTTATCCGTAGAAAATTTCAAAAACTCCATATTAGTATAATCCCGGGCGTAGCCATTGGTCACGAAAAGATCTTTCAGGCCATCGTTGTCAAAATCGGCAAACAAAGCGGACCAACTCCAATCTGTATTGGAAATCCCGGCCAATTGACCTACTTCTGAAAATGCAGGTACCGGAGTCTTGCCTGAAACGATGGTAGTTTCTGCATTGCCCAGATTCAGCTGGAGCATATTCCGCATGGTCTGGTCGTGGAAGCCTGAGCGGAGAAGCATTTGGTACTTTTCGTAGTTGTCGTCACCTGCCGTAAGCTTGATGCGATCATTCGTTTCGGGCAGCATATCAAGGGTGACGATATCCATGAGACCGTCATTATTGACATCGGCGGCGTCGGTACCCATCGAATAGAATGAAGTGTGTCCCATCGCCTCACGGACGACTTCCTTAAAAGTCCCGTCCTGTTGATTCAGGTAGAGGTAGTCATTCTCGTTGTAGTCGTTCGTAACGTACAGGTCCAGCCACCCATCATTATTAAGGTCGCTGACGTTTAAGCCCAGACCAAAGCTCAGTACATTACTCTTGAGACCTGCATCGCCCGAAATATCCGTGAATTTTCCATTGTCGTTGCGAAGTAGTTTGCTCCCAAATCGTGTATCTGTTTTCTCGCGGAAAGCACCGATAAGGTTACTGAATCCTGCGTACTCTTGAAGGGAGTGATTCAGCAGGAAACAATCCAGGTCGCCATCGTGGTCAAAGTCGAAAAAGGCAGCCTGGGTAGAGTAAGAGTCGTCCTCAAGGCCGTAGTCAGCGGCGCTTTCCTTAAATCGGACTGGCGCAATTGACCCTCCCGATTCGTTGGGCGAAGATGAGGCCGCACCTTGGTTGATGTAAAGGAGATTTCGGCGTAGTTCAGGATTATCCGCGGCAGAACGACAGACATAGATATCAAGCCAGCCATCGCTATTTATATCTACCAGCGATACCCCCGTTTTCCAGCCACCATGTTCGATTCCTGCTGAGGCCGTCACGTCCTCGAATTTCCAATTTCCCTGATTCAAATAAAGACGGTCAGCTACCATGTTTCCGGTAAAATACAGGTCAATCAGCCCGTCATTGTTAAAGTCGCCGGCTGCCACGCCACCTCCATTATAAAAATACCCGTATTTCAGGACGTTGATCTGTTCGGTTTCGGTCACGGTATTGACAAAGTCTACCCCCGTATCGGTACCATTGAGTAATGAAAATCGCGTACTTTCTTCTGACTGGCAGCCCAGAACTGAGACCCCAAACAGTATTATCGCACATTTGCGCCAAAAGCTATTGAATACCATCATTTTATCGAAACATGCCAGGGCGTACTTAATAATATAGCTTGTCTATATTGGAGATGATTACAAGAAGAGCCGCTCTTAGTACAAAGCGGCTCTTCTTGTATGGCAAAACATCGCAAATCTGTTATTTACTGCTTGTCCCACCAAAGTCGAGTGGCCGAATTATCCGGTCCACCGAGCAGTTTGATACCTGACTCCACGCCAGGGGCATTCGTATTAGACTCGCCTTGCGTGTAGGGAGTACGCCTTACGACAGCGTCGGCAGGTACTTCAGGATTTTCTGAATTAATTCTTGGGTAAAGCTTGGGATAACCCGTACGGCGATACTCTGCCCATGCCTCGTGGCCGTTAGGGTAAAGCGAGAGCCATTTTTGGGTAATGACCTGCTGTAGCTGCTTCTCAGGTGTGGCAGCCCATTTTACGGGAATGTCCGATACCGGTGCCGACTTCACGGCGTGACCCGCGTCCAGGGCGATGGGGGTAGTTGTGCCATTGATGTAAGCCTGAATGGCGGCGGCGTCCGTGATTCCCCATTGCTTCATGGAGGTTTCAATGCCCTTTTCGTAAAATTCCTTGGCCGTCCCCGGTCCCATGTTCCAGCCTTTCAAGGCGCCTTCCGCCTTCAGGAAATGAGCCTCGGCGGCATTCATAATCAGGAAGGGGGTCGTGAACTGATTGTCTGGCAGGAATCGGTCATTTACATTCGAATTATTACCGGGAGCATTCAAATCATTTCCCAGCTCGGCCTGCGAAAAGCCATTGCGCAGGCCTTTGAAGGTATTGGTTCCGGGAACGGGTGCGTAATACTTGCTCATGCGGGGATCATTATAGCCTTTCAAGGTACTTTCCATTGCCGCGCTCATCCTGAACTCATTCCAGGCTGTGGCCTGGGCCATCGGGTTGAGGGAATTTTGGGTTACCGTCAGAAATGCATCGTGGTCGTTGGTGGACAGGAGTCCGCCAGCGGCAGCCGACTCGGCCTCAGACTTAGCCAAGGCGGGTTCTACCTTGGACATCCGCATGGCCACCCGCAGTCGCATAGTATTGGCAAATAGGATCCACTTATCGACATTGCCCCCGTACACCTGGTCGTTGCTGCCCAAAACGTTTTTTCCCTCAAATGCTTGCAGACTGGCAGCTCCCTCTTTTAGTAGCTTTAAGAAATCCTTGTATATGGATTCCTGCGAATCGTAGGCAACGCTCTTTTCGCCATTCCCAACCTGCGAATAGGGGATCGGCCCCCAGTAGTCGGTTCGGGGAAGGAACATCTGTACTTTCCAGATATTCATCATGGCGTAAACCGCCGCATTTTCGCTTGCACCGCCCGGCCTGGTACTTTCCAGCACGCCCAGCATGGGCGAAATAGCGTTGCCGTAGAAACCATTCCAGGCGCCGTTGAGCCAGCCACCTACCATCACGTTGCGGTCGGAGGGGAAGTTGACAGCAGTGTTGGCAAAGAATTGGGACTGCAGGTCGGCAAACAGACTTTGAAAGGTTTGCCAACTGGCCTGGATGGAGCGATACTGCGCGGCTGCAAAGGCGTTTCCGACGCCAGCCGCATCGAGCGACGTAAGCTTGGACTTATCGGTGTTCAGTTCTTCAAAGCCATCGGTACAGGCATTGAAGCAGATCGTCATCACCAAAAGCAGAGCCGGGATGGTAAAAAATTTCAATCTTTTCATTTTCTTGATTTTTTGGGTTGACAATTCTTAGACTTAACTAAGAGAGACAGTACGGATTTTAGAAGGATAAGCTGAGGTTGACTCCAATGGTGCGGGTAGATGGCAGGGAGAAGGACTCTAATCCCACCGTAGTATTCTGGGCGCCCGCCGTCAGTTCAGGGTCAAAGCCATCGGCTTTGTTCATCAGGAAGAATAAGTTACGACCCACAAGGGAGAGAGATGCACCTTGAAAAGGTGATTTCTGAACCAAATCGGCCGGCAAAGCATAACTCAACGTGAGCTCACGAAGGCGAATATTAGACGCGCTATATGTGAACACCTCGCCCGCCGGCGTGTTTCTGCCGCCGACGCGCAGCCAGTATTTCTCGGCGGTAGTTGTGATGTTGTTGGCGGTGCCGTCTTCCAGCACACCAGGGAAGATATAAGACTCACGTCCCTCCAAAGTACCTTCCGGGATGCCATCTGCGTAAAGGACGGCGTTGGAGAACGACGACACGATGCCGCCAATGCGCGCACTGATGAGGAAGTTGAGTGAAAAGCTTCCGTAGGAGATTCGGTTGCTGATACCACCGATCCAGGTCGGGCGGGTGTTGCCCATATATACCGAAGTACCGCTGGTGATGCGGGGAAGCCCGAATTGATCGACCAGAATTTGGCCCTGATCGTTGCGCTCATACCCCCGGCTGTAAACTTCACCCAACGGACGGCCTTCAATCGCGCGAACGCTATTCATGAAGTCGCCGGCCAGGGTGTATGTTTTCAAATCGGGCGTGAGCTCAATCAGCTTATTTTTGTTGGCGGAGTAATTGACATCGATGTCCCAACGAAGCTTGTCCAGTCGCAATGGCGTAACGTTGAACGTCAGCTCAATCCCGGAGTTACGTACCAAACCCGCGTTGATATACTCCGTGGACCAGCCCGAAGCCGGAGGAATCGCCACCCGGAACAACTGATTTTTGGAATCACTGGTGTAGTAGCCGAGGTCAAAGCCAATCCGATCGCCAAAAAACTTCATCTGGATCCCTGCTTCGAGGGAGGTAGTAAGCTCAGGCTTCAAGCTGGGAAACGGCTTGACGTTATCACGGGAGATAAACCCGTTCGGGCCACCCGTTGAAAAAGTGTAAGTCTGATTCAGCAGGTAGGGGGCAGCGTCGTTACCCGTTTGGGCGTAAGTACCACGAAGTTTGAGAAAAGACACTGCCTGTGGAAGGGTGACCAAACTGGAAATGACCGCCGAGAAACCTACCGAAGGATAAAAGTAAGATTGATTGTCTTTCGGCAGCGTGGATGACCAGTCATTGCGACCCGAAGCCGAGAGGGTAATCGCGTTCTTAAACGTGAAATCCGCCGTAGCAAACACTCCCTGTTTCTCGGTCTGAATCACCGACCGATTGGACTGAGGGCTGCGGGCATTGGTCGTGATGAAAAGATTGTCACGGTTGAGGCCGCTGTTGTTAGTGTTCTGATCGAGGCGATCGCGAGTGAGGCGGTTGGCTCCAACGGTGGCATCGATGGAGAAATCAGGCGTAATCTCCTTACGATAGATGGCGAAAATATCCAGGTTTAATTCCGAAATTTCGCGCCAGCTAGTAAGGTAGTTTCCGTTGTCGGCGATCGTGTAGGTATCGTTGTAATATTTGCCCTCGTACTTATCCACATACCGGTCAAGTCCGGCGCGGCCCATGATGCTTAAGGCGGGCGTAATCTGGTACTTCAGACTGGAAAAACCAGTAATCCGGTCGCGTTGATCGTTGGTAAGTACCCGATTTTTGATCCAATAGGGGTTCTGGCCACCATTCGACCCGGGGTTCCAGTAGTTCTGACGCAGCTTTCCGGTACTTGGGTCAATGTAATCGTAGTTCATGGCGTCCTCCGTCCTGATGTTTCGGGGAAGACGGAGCACGTGTCGCTGTAAGTTTTCAAATGCCTCTCCCGTAAACTGCCGATTGTCGATTTTCTCGTTAAGGTACGTAATCTTCGAGTCGAGCGTCAGTTTTGAACCCAGATTATTGGTCAAACGCAGGTTGAATATGTTGCGCTTCAATTTGTTATTATCCACAATGCCTTTGGCCCCCACGTTTGTGTAGGAAAAGTACGTCTGGGCCTTGTCATTGCCACCCGTTACGGCAAGAGAATTCGATAACTGACTACCCGTTGAGTAAAAATCCTCGTAGTTGTTGGGCTGCGGAGTCATATTATAAGTTTGACCTGCCGTTTCGGGATCGTTTCCCCACAGCGCCACCGACTGACCAGTCATTTTAGGACCCCAGCTAAATTCCGAGCGGGGGCTGTACTGTCCGGCGCTACCCTGGCCGTATTCGTTTTGCAATTTCCGCAGGTACATGGGCTGTTCTGCCATAAACGAGCTATTGATGCTAACTCCCAAACCTTTGCGGGAAGAGCCGCGCTTCGTCGTGATAAGTATAGCACCGTTCGACGCCCGGCTACCATACAGGGCCGTAGCCGCCGCACCGCGCAGGATGTTCATGGCTTCGATATCGTCGGGGTTGACACTGCTCAGGCCGTCGCCACCATCGCGTCCGCCGTTGGCATTGCCGGGGCTGAAATTGCTGTTGTCCATGGGCACGCCATCTACCACGATCAGGGCCTGGTTGTTGCCTGAGATGGAGCGGTCGCCGCGAAGAACGATCCGGGATGAACTACCGGGGCCTGAAGCCGAACGAGCCACGTCGAGACCTGCCACCCGACCAATAAGCGAGTTGGCTACGTTGAGCTCCTTTGCCTTGGAAAAGGTCTTGGTGTCGATCTGTTGGGTGGCGTAGCTGAGGGTTTTTTCCTCCTTCGTAATACCCAGGGCAGTCACAACTACCTCACCCAAACTACGAACATCCGTGTCGAGATTGGTAGTTACCGTGGTTTGGCTAGCCGTAAAAGGTAGTTCTTTGGTGGCGTACCCCACAGTGGAGATGGTAAGAGTACCTGCTCCGTTGACATTAAGGGTAAAATTGCCCTCCGCATTCGTGTTGGTACCCCGGGTGGTGCCTTTCAAAAGAACGCTGGCCCCGGGGAGGGGTTGGCCGTTCTCATCGTTGATCGTACCACTCAGGGCGCGATCCTGACCGAAAACACTTCCCACCGATAGAATAAGTATGGAAAGCAATGTGAATAGCTGTTTTTTCATAAAGTTTGATAATAGGGTGATAAAGGAGGTTCAATTGGATTTCAAAGTACAAAATAAAATCTAGCATAGGTAACCTGCGGTTTAAAAAGCCGAAATAGTGCTTTTTAGGGATGATTTAATGATACTTAAATTTATTGGGGAACTTTTTACCACTCAAATTGTGGAATTCCCCAGTATAAAGGGCACAAAATACGGTGGTACAGGAATTTGATATTGGTTTGAAAATCAACAAAACCACGATCTGCTATGGAAATGCTCATCTTCTTCTTTATTAGTCTTATTGCCGGTGTGTTAGCCGCCTACTTGGTTGAGCAGAACCGCCAGAAACAAAGTGATGTTTATCATTTTCAGAAAAAACCAAACAACCAGTCAAATACTGAACGCCTGCTGAGGATTTCCCGTCATTTGAAATCAGCCTGACTTTTTGACCAGGGTACCGTTTTGGTAATCCATGGGAAAGTCAACTGAAAATATATCTTACGATTGCATCAATTTCAAGCCATCCCAGTGATGGCTTTTTTGTGTTTGGGCTCAGGGGTTCGTACTTTTCGAACTTATTGAATCCATCAATCAATCACTTTCTCCATGACATTCAATTGGCAAGGCGTCTTTCCCGCCCTCACTACCAAATTCACCCCAGATGACACCCTTGACCTGCCGGCCTTCGATCATAACCTGGAAGCCCAAATTGAGGCAGGTGTCGACGGAATTATACTTGGCGGATCCCTGGGAGAAGCCAGTACGCTCACCCATGAAGAAAAGGAAAGTCTGGTAAAACATGCCGTTGGTAAGGTTGGGGGTAAAATACCAGTAATCCTTAATATTTCCGAAGCATCAACCAAAGACGGAATAAAGGTGGCAGAATCTGCTGCCGACCTGGGCGCCAGCGGGTTGATGTTGCTTCCTCCCATGCGCTATAAGGCGGATGATCGGGAAACGGTTGCTTTCTTTAAAGCGATCGCCCAATCTACCTCTCTGCCAATCATGATCTACAATAATCCGGTCGACTATAAAATCGAAACTACCCCGGATATGTTCGAAGAATTGCTTGAACTTGATAACATTCAAGCCGTCAAGGAATCGACTCGTGAGGTGACAAATGTGACCCGCCTCCGTAATAGATTCGGCGACCGTCTGAAAATCTTATGCGGTGTAGATACTCTGGCCGTTGAGGAACTACTCATGGGCGCCGACGGCTGGGTGGCCGGGCTGGTCTGCGCCTTCCCGCGTGAGACTGTGGCCATCTACCGCCTGATCAAAGCGGGCAGGCTGGAAGAAGCTCGCCAGATTTTCCGCTGGTTTCTGCCGCTTCTGGAACTGGATCTTCACCCTAAACTTGTCCAGTATATCAAACTCGCCGAAGTTCATACGGGAATTGGTACTGAACGGGTGCGCGCGCCACGGCTTCCGCTGGTAGGGGAGGAGCGTAACCGGGTGGAAGGAATCATCAAGACAGGTTTGGCCAATCGGCCCAATTTACCTGATTATTTATATTTATGAAGCTTCCGAACCGGGCGAGCTGCATCCTGAAATTCAGGCCGTAATTTCTTTCCGGAAATTCGATCAAATTTTATAAAAACATTCTGTCTTTAACTGCTTCAGACCTTTGCAAAAACACTTTTTCTGCATCGATGCCCACACCTGCGGCAATCCCGTACGGGTAGTGACCGGTGGAGCTATCCCTCATTTGGAGGGGGCAACTATGAGTGAGAAACGCCTGCATTTCATGCGTGAATTCGACTGGATTCGGCGCGGCCTGATGTTCGAGCCTCGTGGTCACGACATGATGTCGGGCAGTATATTGTACGAACCTTCTGATCCGGCCAATGACGCGGCGGTACTTTTCATCGAAACGTCGGGTTGCCTGCCCATGTGTGGGCATGGAACCATCGGTACGGTCACGGTGGCCATTGAGCAGGGGCTGGTCACGCCCAAAGTACCGGGTACTTTGCGACTGGAAGTACCGGCGGGGTTGATCGTAGCTGACTATACGCAGGTAGGGAACAAGGTCAAATCTGTTAAAATTACCAATATCAAATCATATCTCGCCGCCGAAGGGATCACGGTCGAATGCCCTGATTTGGGAATGCTTACCGTCGATGTGGCCTACGGTGGGAATTTTTATGCCATCGTCGATGTCCAGACCAATTTTCCGGGTCTGGAACACTTCAAAGCTGAGCAGCTCATCGCCTGGGCACGGACACTGCGCGAGAGGATCAACGCCAGTCATAGCTTCGTGCATCCCGAAAACCCTTCGATCAATGGCCTGAGCCACATTCTCTGGACGGGTGAGCCATTGGATGCCAGTTCCACTGCCCGCAATGCGGTATTTTACGGTGACAAGGCTATTGACCGGTCGCCTTGTGGCACGGGTACTTCGGCCCGGATGGCACAATGGTACGCGAAAGGCAAGCTGCGACCGGGGGAGGAATTTGTGCACGAGAGCATCATCGGCTCCAAATTCATTGGGCGAATTGAAGATGAAACCGAGTTGGACGGCCATCCCGCCATCGTCCCCAGCATCGAAGGTTGGGCGATTATCCATGGTTATAACCATCTTATTCTGGATGATGAAGATCCGTATGTGCATGGTTTTCAGGTAATTTAATTTCTGAATATCGGAATAGATGAAAAGTGTAGGGATCGTTGGAGGCGGAGTAAGCGGATTGTTTTCGGCCTATTATCTTTTGCAGGAAGGCTGCGAGGTGACCATTATCGAGCGGGGCAACTTCGCCGACGGTTGCTCTTTTGGCAATGCGGGTATGATTGTACCAAGTCACATTATTCCACTAGCCCAGCCGGGGATGATTGCCAAGGGGATGCGCTGGATGCTGGATGCCCAAAGTCCCTTTTACGTCAAGCCGCGTATAAGCAGCGCTCTGGTAAAATGGGGCTATCTTTTTTGGAAAAAGTCGACCGAAAAGCACGTTCATTACGCCATCCCTCACCTGCGCGACCTGAGTTTGCTAAGCAAAGAACTGTATCAGGAGTTGGCCAGCCAGGATGATTTCGCTTTTGGCTGGGAAGAGAAAGGCCTGCTTATGCTCTTCAAAAATCCCGGTACCCGCCACGAGATGGAGGAGGAAGCTGCTGTGGCCAACCGTTCGGGCATCGAAGCGCGGCTATTGTCGGGTAAGGAAACCCAGGCATTGGAACCGCACGTTCAGTTGACTGTGGAAGGGTCTGTATTTTATCCCGGCGACGCCCATATTTACCCCAATCAGTTGATTGCCGGTTTGGTTAGTTATCTGAAAAAGAGTGGCGTGCGCTTCCTGGAAGATAATGTGGTGGAAGATTTCGAAATCCAAAATGAAAAAGTCAAGTCGGTAAAGACCGACAGCGGCAGCTATTCTTTCGACGAATTCGTTATTGCCGCCGGAGCCTGGTCGCCAATTTTGACCCAGAAACTAGGCATTTCGCTTTCACTCCAAGGTGGTAAAGGATATAGCTTTCTTGCGGAAGGCCTGGAAACCAAAATGCAAATACCTGCCATTATGCTGGAAGCCCGTACTACCGCCACACCCATGGGCGGCGGTGTCCGCTTTGCCGGGACGCTGGAAATCGCCGGGACAGACGAAACGATTAATATGAATCGCGTGCGTGGCATCCATCACTCAATCCGGCAATACTACCCAGATTTGGAAGTTGATTTTCCGGAAGAAGAAAAAGTGTGGAGCGGTCTGCGGCCCTGCTCGCCGGATGGTTTACCCTACATTGGCCGGGTGAAGAATTTCAACAATCTTACCCTGGCAACGGGCCATGGCATGATGGGCCTCAGTCTTGGTCCGGCCACCGGAAAATTAGTAGCGGATACCATTGCAGGAAACAAAGCAAGCGTAGGCGTCGAAGCTTTTGCGCCAGGAAGGTTCAACTAGTTATCGTCCTTCTACCGATAATACCTTCGTGTTGTTTTTCAATACCTTTAAAATGAGGTAGAGTACCGCACCTGCTACGCCAAGAATAAGCCAATGCCGATTGCGGAAGGTGATCTCACCGTAAAGGATGTATTCCCCTACGGCATCAAAAATGAAAAAAAGAATAAACAAAGCCGCAAAGCCATTCTTCTCCTGCCGAAGTACTTTTTTCAGACTGAACTCCAAATTCGGGTTCTTCCACTGGCCAAAATAGGGAATAATGGCGGGTGTCACTCCGGCCCAGGCCCGGAAATTATCCCCAAATTTGCCTTCAATGAATTGCTCCTCCGTGTACATAATGCGCTCGTAATACAGCCAGTATGCCAGTACGAAGGCGACGATGAACCAGGTGTTGGCCGTTAGCATGGCTACGCCCAGAAACATGAAGAAGTTTCCTACGTATAACGGATGCCGTACTACCGAGTAGATACCCGAAGTGTTGAGTGTATCGGCCACTTGCTCCTCCGTATTGCGGCCCGAAGTGTTTTTTGGGGTAAAACCCACCGTCAGGATCCTGATCAACTGACCAAACAGCCCCACGGCAAGGCACAAAAACTGGTATTCAGTCGAGGTATACGGTAGATCGGAAACCTGGGCGTGCTGCCAGACCATGTAAGCATAGACCGCCAATCCCATCCCCAGAATCACCAGGGGGAGGGTACCTCTATACTTAAAAAGCCAGTTGCCCTGGCGGTCAAACTCTTTTACTAACTCCATTTTACTGATCCCCAAATAGTACGTTGGCGGCGAAATTAATACTATAGGGTCAATATGGGGCAATCGAGAGGGGAGAAATCTCAACAGATCAATCGCACAGACACTTTGTCAAATCCATGATGTACTGGGCTTCGGCAACATCCAATTGAAGGAAATAGGACGATACCGTTAATGCTAGGAAGAAACCAGCCACTACACTACCTGTCAGAAATGCATACTTTTTGGGTTTTTCGGTATTTGCGAATGAGAAAAGTTCGTTGGGTTTATAGAGAACATTGGCAAAATAATAGGAAAGAATGAGCGATATGAGTGCTTTTCCCAGCAGTCCGGATAATGCCGTGCTTTTGCCCGAATCGCTTTTCCGCAAAGCCATTTCCTGGCAGCGAATGCATTTCTCGGCATAACTCAATAGCGATTGCTTGTTCTTTTCGCTAGTAGATACTCTATTAAATAGCTCAGAATAAAATCCCGAATTCAACTCAGAGACATCGCTGGCCGATTGAGTTTGGGCGTTTGCTTCTTGAAATGAAAAAAAAGCCACAAGGCCCAAAAGTACAACTCTGAGCCCTGTAGCTTTTTTGAAATTCTGGAAAAGATCAGCGAAGGTACTTTTCATCCCCTCAAATAAAGGAAAATCAGGCACAATCTCAAACTAAGCAATTGTCCACTACACCCCAACCAGCTCCGCATCCTGCCGCTCTTCCACGGGCGGTGCCACGTAATTGCGAGACATGTAAGAGTATACCGCTGGAATGACAAACAGTGTCAACGCAGTGGAGAACAGCATTCCACCCACCACGGCGATACCCATCGATACGCGGCTCTCGGAACCTGCACCCAGCGCAAGAGCGATGGGTAGGATGCCGAGAATCGTGCAAAGGCTGGTCATCAGGATGGGCCGGAAGCGCGACACGGCGGCTTCGATAGCAGCCTGCGTTTTGTCGAGGCCCTCTTCCTTTCGCTGATTGGCAAATTCCACGATCAGGATACCGTTTTTGGTTACCAGACCGACAAGAACAATGATGCCGATTTGGCTGAAAATATTCATGGTCTGTCCAAAATCCCAGAGGGATAGCAGGGCTCCACAAACGGCAAGTGGTACGGTAAGCAGAATGATAATGGGATCGATAAAACTCTCAAACTGTGCCGCCAGAATCAGGAAAATAAGTACCAACGATAGCAGAAAAGCGAAAAGGAGGCTATTGGAACTTTCCTTGAATTCGCGGGAGTTGCCGTCTAAAGCGGTATTGAAGGTGTCATCCAGCTCCTCTTTTCCAATGCGTTCGATTTCGGCAATTCCCTCGCCGAGGGTCACGCCTTTGGCCGTATTTGCTGAGATTGTCGCCGAAATATAGCGGTTGAAGCGCAACAACTGTGGCGGTGAACTTTGTTCGGTTAACCTCACCAGGTTATCCATTTGGATGAGTTCGCCGGATTTGCTCTTGACATAAAGGGACTTTAAATCCAGCAGGTCATTGCGTTCGGCCCGTTCCAGCTGTCCGATGACCTGGTATTGCTTACCATCCTGAATGTAGTACCCGAAGCGGCGACCGCTCAGGGCAAGCTGCAGGGTTTGGCCAACGTCCTGAATAGAAACACCAAGGCTTTGCGCCTTCTCACGATCAATTTCTACCCGGATTTCGGGTTTGGTGAATTTCAGGTTGGCATCGGCTCCTTCCAGTAGCGGACTGGCTTGTGCTTTTTCAAGTACCTTAGGCAAGTACTCTTTCAGCTTCTCAAAATTGGGCGCCTGTATTACATATTGGATGGGCTGGCCCCGTGAGCGCCCGGCGTTGATGGTCTGATCCTGAGAAACGATGGTGCGCGCTCCCGAAAACTTTTTGAGCTTGGTGGTCAAGTCCTCCACGATTTCCTGCTGAGAACGGCTGCGCTGCTCAGGTGTAGAAAGGGTAAGTCTCAAATAGCCCGAATTGGTGGAGCCAGACCCGAAGCCCGGTGAAGTAATGGCCACGACACCCACACGCTCGTTGGGGGCCAGTTCGTCGTATACAAACTGACTCACCTCGTTCATGTATTGGGTCATGTACTCAAATGTCGCCCCTTCCTGGGCCGTACTGTTGATACGGATATTGCTCCGGTCTTCCAGTGGGGCCAGTTCGGCAGGCAGCCGCTTGCCAGTCAGCAGGTAGTAGCTGATGCCGATAAAGCCGAGCATGAGGATCCAGGCCATCCAGCGGTAACGCATGAAACCCATTAATGCCGACTCGTATCCTTCCGTGAGCCAGACAAAAAATGGCTCGGTTTTCCGATAGAGCCAGGGTTGCCGCTGCCGGGTTTTCAGGAGCCTGGAACTCAGCATGGGAGTCAGGGTAAGCGATACGAAAGCTGAAATGATAACGGCTCCCGCCACTACAATCCCGAACTCCCGGAATAGCTGACCGGTAACGCCATCCAGAAAAATAACGGGCAGGAATACCGCCGCCAGCGTGATGGTGGTGGAAATGACTGCAAAATAAATTTCACGTGAGCCGATAAATGCAGCCTGAGCAGGATTCATCCCTTCCTCAATTTTGGCGTAGATATTCTCAAGTACTACAATGGCATCGTCAACTACCAGGCCAATGGCCAAAACGATTCCTAAAAGGGTAAGAACATTAATTGAGAAGCCGAAGAGGTACATGATGAAAAATGTACCGACCAGAGAGATTGGAATGGCCGTCAGGGGAATGAGGGTAGAGCGCCAGTCTCGGAGAAAAACAAAAATAATGAGGGCCACCAGTAAAAAGGCAATCAAGATGGTTTCCTCTACCTCGGAGATGGAAGCTTTCACAAATTTGGTGTAGTCGCTGCCCAGTTCCACCTTCACATCGGGCGGTAGGTCGGCCTCAATTTGTTCCAGTTTTTTATTCAGGTCGTTGACAATACTGATGTGATTGGCGCCAGGCTGGGGGATAACTGCCACGGCTATCATTGGAATGCCGTCCCGCTTGAAAGAGGTGCGTTCATTCTCCGCGGCCAACTCGGCTCGACCCACGTCCCGGAAGCGAACAATGCGATTGGTCTCCTCCTTAATGATCATGTTATCGAAGTCTTCAACCGTTCTGAGCCTGCCCAAGGTACGGACCGAAAGCTCCATCATCTGCCCTTCGATACTACCCGAGGGTAGTTCTACATTCTGGCGGGCCAGGGCCGATGAAATATCAATGGATGTAAGCCGGTAAGCCGCCATTTTGGCCGGATCGATGCGCAATCGCATGGAGTATTTTTGCTCTCCCCAGATTTGTACGCTACTTACTCCTTTGATGGTCTGGAACTTCTCTTTAAACTGTCGGGTGACTATGTCGTTCAGGTCGAGCAGGGGGCGGGTGCTACTCTGCACGTTGATAAACCAGATCGGCGAAGAATCGGCGTCAGCCTTCGAAACAATGGGCGGTTCCACATCGGGGGGGAGATTGCGCTGAGCTCCCGAAACGCGGTCGCGCACATCATTAGCGGCGGCTTCCATATCCACCCCCAGGTCAAACTCAACGGTGATCCTACTGCGGCCATCACTGCTTGAGGAGGAGAGTGTACGAATCCCCGCGATGCCATTGATTGACTCTTCCAGCGGCTCGGTAATCTGGGATTCGATGATCTCGGCATTGGCCCCCGTGTAGCTGGTACTTACCGTAACTACCGGCGGGTCCACGCTCGGAAATTCCCGAATGCCCAGATACAGGAAGCCGATGACACCAAAAAGGATAATGACCAGCGACATCACGATCGCCAATACCGGGCGTTTAATGCTAATGTCTGATAATGAAGCCATAGGTGGGGTATATGAGTTTTAAGTTTATGAGTTTCGAACAGTCTTGATTAGAGAAACTAACATAGCTTTTACCTCTCGTGTTTTATCGTCGCTCTTTTGGAAATCTTGAATTGAAATATATGCAAGGTCTTTTGCCAATAGTATATAATACTCTGTCTCATGAAGCGATCCGAGTGATACTTGAAAAAAGTTGGCGATGTCTTTGCTTGTTGACTTGCCACAACCTTCGGCTAGATTAGCTGCGATCGATACACTGGATCGTCTGATCTGAGGAGTAAGTCCGAAAATTTCCTGCTTCGGAAAGGAGTTAGTCATTTCGTAAATCCAAAGCACGAGTTCATGTGCCTTCTGCCAGACTTTTAGCGTTTTGTAGGATTGCATAATTGTTCTTGATCTAATAGAACTCCTAAACTCAAAAACTTCTAACTCATGAACTCAATCATAACGCTGCTTTCACCTTATCTCGTATCGTTTCACGGATTTCTACTGAACCACCTGGTTTTACCTGTAAAATACCTGTGGTGATCAGGGTATCTCCGGCCGCAAGTCCTCCCAGTATTTCCATTTGTGCCTCACCCCGTACCCCGACTTTAACTTCCCTGGGGGTAGCTTTGCCATCTTTCACCAGGAAAACTTTATGGCCTTCCTGCTCGGGGACAACCGCCTCGTTGGGGACCGTAATTGCTGCACCTTTTGAACCGGTGACAAGCTCAATGCGGGCGAATGCCCCGGGTAGCAAGGCACCGTTGCCGTTTGGACTGGTCGCCCGCATTTGCAGCGTGCGGGTTTGGGGGTCAATTTTGGGATCCACGGCATAGACGCGGCCCGTATGCTCGACATCAGAACTTTCGGTGGTGTATGTGATCATGCTGCCTGTCCGGATTCTATCCGCGTATTTGGCAGGTACCGAAAATTCTACCTTCGCCGGATTGGTGTTGGTGAGGGTGGTGATGCGGGAGGTTGGGGTCACGTAACTACCCTCACTGATATACCGCAACCCCAATCGCCCTGAAAAAGGGGCTTTGATGGTAGTTCTGGTAAGCTGTGCTTTAATGTTGTCGATGTCAGCCTGATTGGTTTTAACTGTCGTAAGGCTAATGTCGTACTCGCGTTGGCTGATGGCCTCTTTTTCGAGCAACCTTCGCTGACGAAACTCGTTGTCTTCGGAGAGTTTCTTTGCGTATTCCAGTTTTTGCAGCTGAGCCTGCAGGTCGTCATCATAGATTTTCAGCAGGGTTGCTCCTTTTTGAACATACTGACCTTCCTTGAATAGCAGTTGGGTGATTTTCCCTGAAACCTCGCTTCTGATTTCCACCTCCTCGTTGGCCAGGATACTGCCCGTAGTTTTAACTACGTCATCGAGCGATGATGGCTGGACGACCATCACTGACACAACTGTTTTGCCGCCACTTCCTTTCTTTGGCGCATCTGCCGATGCTTCAGTCTGATCAGGCTTATTGAAAAACTCTTTCAGACGTGGATAAAAGACAAGGCCTAAAAGCATTACAACTATCAGGACCGTAATCAGGCGTTTAGTGGGTTTGTTCATTGAATGTCTTAAGAATATTTTATTGGTAGCAAATTTAGTGTATAAATGTCGGGAAAGGGTAGTTAATAACGGAATGTTTACCTACCAACAGCTGTATTTTCCGACAAAAAAAATGCCCGGCATCAGCCGGGCATTTTTTAAGTAAAACCTTATGGACTTTTTGGTTATTTGTCCCACCATACGGGCATATCCAATTCATCCTTTCCGCCCAGCATTGTGAGAGCAGCATCGTAGTTGCCTCCATTCAGGTCACGCTCGGTAGTCGGGTAGCCCTGACGCAACGGAATGATCTTGCTTACGCTGATCGGGTTGGCCGGTGGAGTCAGCTTAGGGAAACCCGTCCGACGGAATTCTGCCCAAGCCTCGTAGCCGTAAGTGTAAAGAGACACCCACTTCTGAGTGATAATCTGCTCCAGTCCTTTGGCAGGAGTGTAGGCGACCTCCGGCTGAGCGATGAATGCCTTGTATTCAGCTTCATTGTAAACTCCGTATTGCTGGAAAGATGCTTTAATCCCTTCTTCATAGAAAGTCTTAGCACTGCCCGTGATCCAGCCGCGCAAGGCTGCCTCGGCCATCGAGAACTGCATCTGGGCGTAGGTCATGATATAGCCAGGAGAGGTCTGCTGACGAAGATCCGTACCCAGAAAAGAAACCTGTCCATTAGGAATGGCTCCCGCCGCTCCCTGCTCGAGTCCGTAGGGCATGCCCACATACTTTTGAGTCAAAACCGCAGGATCGGCAAAAACCGGCAGGCGCGGATCATTAGTCGCCAATAGCAGATCGGCCATTGGCTTGCTGATATTGAAATCCAGACGGGTCTGAAAACGGTCCTCCCAGGGATTGTCATTGTTCTCGTCAGCAAGAAAGTCGTAGACCACATTACCGGCATTGCTGGAAATAACGCCAGCTTGCATGGCACTTACAAACTCCGCTTTGGCCACGTCAGGCTTCACCTCAGAAAGGCGCAGCGCCATTACCAACCGCATGGAGTTGGCAAAAGTCTTCCAACGATCCATGTCTCCATCAAGCAGAAGATCTCCGTCGATGGAACCAGAAGTCATTTGCGCTGTCGCCTCTTTCAACTCCTTAAACAAATCGGTATAGATCGCCTCCTGGGTATCATACGCAGGCTTGAAGTTGTCCCGTCCCTGCAAGGCTTGCGAGTAGGGGATTGGTCCCCAGCGGTCGGTCATGTGCCAGAAGAAGAAGGCTTTCAAAATGCGGGCTACCGCAATCTGATTGGCATTGGGGCCATTCTGCGCGGCGGTCGATTTGGTAGCTTCATCCGTGTTGAGCTTGATGATTTCCTGCAGATTGACCAGAGGGCCGGAGTAGAAACCATTGAAGCTGAAATTCAGCGTGCCGTAGCGCGAAGCTTCGGTGTAGAACTTCTCTGAAATCTGCTGAGAGTACAGCGTGGGTTGCGTATCGGTGATGGGTCCGACCAAAGCAGTCTCGGCAGAAGTGAGAAGGTTGGCGGTTACCGGTACCGACGGGTTGTTGGGGTCTAAATTCATATCCCCGAAGTCGCCCGGATCGCAAGCCACCATCGCGGTGGCCATTAGGGCGCTCATAATTGAGATTTTCAAGTTCTTTTTCATATTGATAGTTGTCTTTTGGAAGTGTCTTTAATTAGAAGCCAAGCTTTACGTTCACACCGAAAGTCGTAGTGCCGGGCAATTGTCCGCCCTCAGCCCATACGCTCTCGATCTCGGAGGGATCAAGACCCTTTACAGGCTGCTGAATGCGCCACAGGTTGCGACCTACCAAGGCCACGTAAGCCGAACGGATTCCAACTTTATTGAGCAATTCGGAATTGAATTTGTAGCCGAGGCTCAATTCACGCAACTTGGCATAGCTGGCATCGTAAATCCAGTTTTCGTGCAGGCGGAAGAGCGACTTGTAGTAGTCGATAGCCTCGACATACTGCTGGTTTTGAGAGCCATCAGCCAAGACACCGTCGGCACGAATTCCGCCACCATCGGCTACCGGATCACGCTGCTCGATTCCTTTGTCGTTTGGTCCAACCGTAGCTGCACCTAGGCCTGAATAAGCATTGAACATCTGAGTAACAGAATACACGAGTCCGCCTTTCTGGAAATCTACGCTGAAATTCAAGACAAAGTTTTTGTAGTTCAACGTGTTGATGACACCACCCGACCAATCAGGCAAAAATGAACCAAGGTTCACGTTGTTGTCGAATACGAAGGCACCATCGGCGTTGACGATGCGGTTTCCATTCTCATCACGTTGGAACGCCCGTCCGACCAATTCACCGAATGGCTCGCCCACCTTAGCGTTAACAGTCGGTCCGAAAGCAACGCTGGAACCGGAAAGGTTGGCTCCGGCTGAATACACTGCAAAAGTGGGAAGCACGTAGTTGTCCAGGCCGTCGGCCAGCTCAACTACCTTCGTCCGGGCCTTAGCCAGGTTCACGTTGATGGTCCAGTCGAAATCATCCTTCTGAACGGGAATGAAAGTAGTGGCCAATTCTACACCGCTGTTGTTGATTTTACCAGCATTGACCATTGCCTGTGTGTAGCCACTCGCGGCCGAAACACTCAAAGGAAGAATCTGATTGGTGTTATCACGGTTGTATACCGTGAAGTCAAATCCAATCCGGTTGTCCAGGAATTTGACCTCGATGCCCAAATCGTACGAAGTAGAAAGGGTGGGCAGCAAGTTGGCATTGGGCAGGCGGCCAGGCAGCGACTGCGTAGGTAGTGATCCGTAAGGATTGTTGACCGAGAACGTGTTGAAGATCTGGTAGGGGTCGGTATCGCTACCAACTTTTGCCCAACCTGCTTTCAGTTTACCGAAAGACAAGATTCGCTGGTTCTTCAGGAATTCACTGAACACGAAGCTACCCGATATAGAGGGGTACAAGTACGAATTGTTGGCAACAGGCAGCGAGGACGACCAGTCGTTACGCAACGACCCATCGACATAGATAAAGCCACGGTAGCCAAGTGAAACCGTTCCGTAAACGCTGCGAACTTCCTTTTCCGAAGTAAAGTTCTGCGTGTTGGGGCGGTCCTTGGAAGCAGAGATATTATAGAAGTTAGGAATGCTAAGTCCACCATTGGTGCTCAAATTCTGGACTTCCCGGGTGTTCCGACGAATGTTTGCACCCAGATTGGCGTCGAAATTGAACTCACCAAAAGTCTTGTTATAAGTACCCAGGAATTCATAGTTACGCTCATTACGCTTGTCAGTTCCCGTAAAGAAGCCGTCCGGATTAAGACCACCCGAGGCAATACGGAAATCGTAGCGGCTGTTGAGGGTGTTGTCGCGTACCCAGCCTCCCAATTTCAGACCTGGCATGATTTCGTAGGTAAGGCCGATGTCGCCGAAGACCCGGTTCTGACCCGCATTAAAAATATTCTCATACACATCGTAGTAAGGGTTGTCCCAGTAGAGTGGCTTGGTATCTTCGGGGCCCTTGATATTCCACGAGTTGAACGATCCGTCAGGGTTTTTGTAATCCCGGAGTATGTCAATGTCGATCTGACGCTGAAACCACTGGTTAAAGCTACCCGTCAATCCCTGGCCGTACCCTTCGAGCGGGCGTCCCTTGGTTTTCTCGTCCACAACGTTGATGTTGGTTGTGAAAGTCAGCTTCTTCGAAATGTCGTAGCTGCCACCCAGGTTGATGTAGTTACGGGTCTGGTCCGTATTGGGTACTATCAGATTGCGTTTGATATTGGTAACTGACGCCCGGAAAGAGGCTTTGTCGCTACCACCGCTGATTGATACGTTGTTGTTGTAAGTGTGACCTGTGTCAAAGTAATTCTTCACGTTGTCAGGCTGCGGCGAGAAAGGAATCTGCTTGCCGAAATCAGGGTGTGAAGGAAACCAGCTATAATACGGACGGTACAGGGTGCCATCCAGTTTAGGTCCCCAGCTTTCGTCAGCAGAGTAGTCAATCAGGTTTTGGCCCTGAAATGCCTGCCACTCGGCGGGGTGAATGGCCGGGTTAAATTCGAACGGAATAAAGCTTTGGTCGTAACCACCACCATAACTGTTCTGGTAGTTGGGCAAGTTAGAAACCACATCCATGGTAGTAGCGGAGTTGATGTCAACCTGTATTTTACCACGAACAGATTTTTTTGACGTGATTACCACTACGCCTTCCGAGGCGCGCTGGCCGTAGATTGCTGTGGCAGATGCTCCTTTCAGTACGGTGATCGTCTCGACGTTGTCCATGTTCACGGCGTTGAGGTCGTCGATGGGGGTGCCGTCCACGATGTAAAGTGGGTTGGCATAAATCGAAAGCCCGGTGACACCGCGAATCCGGATATTGCCGCTACGGAATGATGATGACGGAGCACCCTGAATTTGTACTCCTGCTATTTTACCTGCGAGGGAGTTGGCCAGGTTGGCATCTTTCGAAAAAGTGAGTTTCTCACCATCGATTTGTTGAAGTGCGTGCCCTACTGCCTTGCTTTCGCGCGAGACTCCCAGACCAGTTACTACTACTTCATTGAGCAGAGACACATCTGTTTCCAGGGTCACATTGACGGTGGAACGATTGCCAACTTCTACCTCCTGTGCTTTGAAACCGATATAGCTGAATACCAAAGTAGCGTTATTCGGTACGGCTGTGAGGGTGTAGTTACCGCTAACGTCGGAGTTGGTACCGCGCGTAGTGCCTTTTACTGAAATGTTGACGCCCGGTAAAGATGAGCCATCATCGGCAGTGACCTTCCCGGTCACCGTCCTCTCCTGGGCAAAGGCTTGCATCCCAAAGGACAAAATCCCGACCAGAAATAGTGCTAAAAACTTTCTCATACGATTAGGTTATGGTGATTGATGAAATATTGATAAAATGCAAATATAACCCAATCGAATTGTTTAAACAACTATCGTAGTGATATAAGACAGAATTTTATTCCGCTTTTTGAGAAAAAGTGAATTTTTTAAGGAGTTTTTTTTATGGAGGCATCGTTAAAATTTTTAAATTGATATATTTTAATTTGTAACCAAAATTTTACAGACATTGCCTTGTAGCAGTAATCCCTTTTTCATTGTAAATGATTTTCCATTCCCAGCTATTCTGGCAGTGGCTGACTCTTTCAAGATCAAACTTAAAATAATCACAATTTTGGGATCTGAATAAGTACCTGAAACGCTATAAAATCGGCCTTAGAGCTTCTCTATAACTTATTTTACGGTATATCCTGGCGTTAGGACAAAACAAAAAAAGGCCCGACGATCGTCGGGCCTTTTCGATTTAAACTAAACCAAAAAATACTACTTGTCCCACCATACGGGGGTATACTGGGTGTCCGCTCCCTGGCGGGCGACTACTTCTAGGTAGTTTGCCTGATTCAGGGTATTCGAAGTAACCGGATAGGCCAATCTGAGTGGAATTTGCGTTCCTCCGTTAAGCGGAGAGGCAGCCGGAGTCAGTTTTGGGAAGCCAATTCGCCTCCATGAATTCCAGGCTTCAGTACCCTGGAAGAACAAAGCAATCCAACGCTGGTTCCCGATTCTCTCTAACGCTTTAGTACTATCATAAGCTACTTCGGGCTGAGCAATATAGGCCATGTAGGCCGCATCGGTGTAGCTTGCACCCATCCACTGTTTCATAGAGGCTTGAATCGCAGCTTCGTACAATTTCTTGGCGTCATCCGTGATCCAGCCGCGGCTGGCTGCCTCCGCTTCTGCAAACAGAACCTGTGCGTAAGTCAAGATATTGAGGGGCGCATTCTGGGCACTGAGCGTAGGCGCAATCAATGAAATATCCTGTGCCTTCCAGGTCACGGGGAATACCGCGTAAGGAACACCCTTGTACTCACCCAAATTGTTTTTGGATGCAATGAAAGGCAGGCGAGGGTCATTCACTTTCAGAAGATATTTCACAAACGTATCGCTTACCCCAAAGTCTTTACGGTTGGTAGTCTGGTAGTTGTTGTAAAGCGGGTTTTCGTTGTTCAGGTCAGTGAGGTACTTGTACTGAACATTGTCGGCATTCGATGCGAGTACGCCGTCGGCCATTGCGGCCTTGAACTCCGTGGCACCTTTTGCCGCATCGGCTTCCGAAATACGCAGGGCGGCAATCAGGCGCAGCGAGTTGGCAAACTTTTTCCAGCGGCTGATGTCGCCGTTGAGAATAATGTCCCCCTGTACTTTGGCCCCGTTGTCAAACTGGGCTGCCGCTTCCTTCCACTCCTTGAACAGGTCGTTGTAAATCTCCTGCTGCTTATCGAAAGCAGGGGAGAAGTTCTCGTCGCCCTTCAGGGCCTGCGAGTAGGGGATGTCTCCCCAACGGTCGGTCAACCATTGAAACACGTACGCTTTCATTATTCGCGCTGTCGCGATCTGGTTGGCGTTGGAGCCGTATGCGGCGGCAGCCACCTTTGTATCAGCATCGGAGTTCAGGTTGATAATCTGCTGGAAACTATTCAGCGGACCGGTATACCAGCCGCTATAATTAAAATTAATAGTCTTATAGCGCGATTCCTCAATATAGGTCACGTCGGAGATCTGCTGGACGTACAAAGCTGGTGCGCTATTGGTGGCTCCGGGCCCAACCTGGCCGTTGAGTGTGCCCACGGAACGTTCCGCTCCCGAGAGCAGGCTGGCCGTTACCGGTACCGACGGGTTGTTGGGATTGACGTTCATGTCCCCGAAATCATTACAACCCACTACGGTCAGCATGACCAGTGATGCGGTGGCTGATTTATACCAAATATTTTTCATATCAATCTTATAGTTAATTCATTATGTTTTGTTGAATGGCCTGCCTCATAGCTACTGTCAGCCCGGGCAGGCGCTGGCTAGATTAAAATCCCAGACGAACATTGACACCCATAGAGCGCACGGGGGGCAACTGGCCTCCTTCGTACCAGAGTGTTTCAGTCTCGGAAATGTCGATACCGCCGCCCACTGCGCTGTAAATCAGCAGCAGGTTACGACCGATCAATGATACGTTGGCCGTTTTGATAAAGCGGCCCAGCACCCGCGAGGGGAAATTATATCCAAATGACACCTCACGCAGTTTGGCATAAGTCTTGTCGTAAATCCAATTTTCGTTCAGGGCGAACAACTGGCCTTCGTACAAATCCTGCGTGTTTACGCGATAGGTGTTGGGTTGGCCATCCTGAGTCACGGCATCCAGAATGATTCCACCTCCGTTGGCAGGATCATCACGCTTCGGATTGCCAAGTTCGTTCAGACCTGCGGTTTCGGCCGACAAGCCCGAGTAAGCATTGAACATCCGGGTAACGGAGAAGAACTTGCCACCAACTACGAAATCAGTGTTGACGCGTAGGGTGAAATCACGGTAAGTGAAAGTATTCAGCAAACCACCTTTAAACTTAGGAAGTACCGAACCTAACTTGACATTGTTCTCCTTTACATACATCCCTGCCAAACCTGCCTCAATGTTTTCAGCCGTGGGAGAATACACTACGTTGTTGCCATTGGCATCTTTCTTGATGCCCTGGCCTTCCAGAATTCCCCAAGGTTGACCTACACGGGCATTGAGCGTAAGTGAGCGCCATTGCGGGCCATCAATTTGGTAGTTTTGCTGCCCTTCAGCCAGTTCTACTACCTGCGATTTATTGCGATCGGCGTTCAAGTCCAACTGCCAGGTAAAGTTTTTATTGCTGATCGGCGTAGCCCCCAGGTGCAGTTCCAAACCGGAAGTTTTAATCAATCCAGCGTTCACGTAGGCATTGGTATAGCCACTCTCGGGTGATACTGCCAATGGAATAATCTGATTTTTGTTGTTGTTCTGATACGCTGTGAATTCAAGGCTTAAAGCATTATTGAAAAACTTCAAATCTACACCGCCTTCATAAGAGGACGAAAGGCCTGGCTTCAGGTTGGTATTAGGCAACAAGTTGGGAAGAAAGGTGGTAGAATTGGCCCCGTACACCGTTCCCACCGTATAGGTAAGAGCTGTTTGGTATGGTCCCACATCGGTACCCACTTGTGCGTATCCGCCCCGCAGCTTACCAAAGGAAAGGATATTGTTCTGAGGAATGAATTCCGAGAACACAAAGCTGGCTGAAACGGAAGGGTACAGGTACGAATTGTTGGCTTTGGGTAAGGTCGAAGACCAGTCGTTACGCACCGATCCCTCGATGAATAAAATGTTATCGTAACCAAGGCTCACGTTGGCAAACAGACTATTGACCCTTCTTTCAAACAAGTAGTTGTTACTGATGGGGCGATCGTTAGAAGCCGCAATGTTATAGAAACCGGGTGATGCCAATCCGCCCACGGTCGACTGGAAGCTGCCTTCCGTGCGGTTGTAGCGAATGTTGCCCCCTCCGTTAGCTACCAGCGAGATTTTAGCAAAATCGCGGTTATAGCTCAGCAGCCCCTCATAGTTGTTTTCCAAAGAAAGACCCGTCAGAAAAGCGTAAGCCCCTTTGCCACCCGCATTAAGCGTCCCGTAGGCTATGCGCCCCTCGTTCACATAGGAACCGTAGTCACGACGAACCTTGGCGGTGGCCGTCAGGTTGTCCAGAATGTTGTACGTCAGGCCAATGTCACCGAACAGGCGCTGCTGCCTGGCCAGGTTAGTGTTGTCATAAACCTGAGTGTAGGGACTGTCCCAGTACTTGGGCTTTGCATCGAGCGGACCGCCGATGTTCCAGCTCCGGTAGCTACCGTCTTCATTTTTATAGTTTCGCAGGTCCTCAATGGATAACTGACGCTGGAACCATTGGTTAAACGAACCGACCGTCTGGTTATAGCCGCTCAATGTGGCATTGGTAACCCCGAAAAGGCTATTGCTCGTACCGGTTCCTCCCGAAGAACCGTAACGGTCGGCGGGAATGTTGTTGCTCTTTGTAGCAGTATAATTAATGTTCAGGTCGGCAATCAACCGCTTTGAAAACGAAATCGAGTTTTTTGCGCTTATGTAGTCCTTCGTTTGGCTACTGTTAGGCACAATACCATTGTTAATAATGTGGGTGTACGAAATACGGCTGTTGTAAAACTCGCCGCCCCGCGCGAACGCAAAGTTGGTGTTGCTGCTGACAGGTTTCTCAAAGAAGTCACGCACGTTGTTGGGATGTGCCTCATAGGGTGTCAGCTGACCAAACTGCGGTCCGGGCAGCCATGAAGCTGCGGAGCGGTGTGGCTGTCCGTCTAGCTTGGGCCCCCAGCTTTCATCAGCCGAATAGTCCAGGATACGCTGTCCGTTGAATGCCTGCCAATCGGCGGGGTGAATGCGGGCATCATACTGGAAAGTCTCAAAGTCCTGGGAATAACCACCGCCGTACTCGTTCTGGTACTTTGGGAGCAGAGCCACCATATCCAGCGTGGAGCTGTGATTGACAGTCAGGCTTGTTTCGCCCGCTTTGGCACGTTTGGTCGTGACGACAATAACGCCCGCCGAAGCACGGTTTCCGTAAAGGGCCGTAGCTGACGGACCTTTCAGCACAGTCAATGATTCCACGTCATCCATGTTTACCTGGCTGATATCCGTGGGCGTACCATCTACCACATAAAGCGGATCGTTGCCTGTCAGCGAGTTGATACCCCGGATCCGGATGTTGGGTGTGCCAAATTTGGCGCCCGATTGCCCGAGCACCTGCACGCCTGCTACCTTTCCGGCGAGCGCATTACCTACGTTTTGATCCCGGGCCACGGTCAGGTTTTCGCCTTTCACCTCCTGCACGGAGTAGCCAAGCGCCTTCTTGTCGCGCGATATGCCCAAGGCTGTCACCACGACTTCGTTCAACTGATTGACATCGGTAGTTAGCGATACATTGATCGTGGATTGGTTGCCCACCGGCACCTCCGTATTCTTGAAACCGATAAAGCTGAAAATAAGAGTGCTGTTAGCCGGGGCACTTATCGAGTATGTACCCTCTCCATTAGTGTTGGTACCGCGCGTGGTACCCTTAATCGAAATGTTGACGCCCGGTAGCACCGAGCCGTCTTCTGCCGTTACCTTACCGCTCACGGTACGGTCCTGGGCAATAGCCTGCGATCCAAGGAAGAGCAAGCCGCCAAGGAATAATGCGAAAAACTTTCTCATACAATTAGGTTGGTATGTGGAAAAAATAGAAAGTTGCAAAGGTAAAGGAATTTGCCTCTGCATTATTTAACAAAACGATAATATTTGGTAAAATGTTTTGTAGGAGGTATATAATTAAAAATTAGTGTGTTACAAGTGCTTATATCTTGAAAAGCGGTGACTATTTGCTATCAATACATAGTTACAAAAAATTCATCAAAATGTTAGATTATTCTTCATTATTGTAGCTGAATATGGGATACGAGGACATTAACTACTGAATAGATTCATATACAGGCTGATAGATAGAAAAGCTATATATACGTCGAATGATGAGGAGCAAAATGGGATGACCCAGCAGTTATGGTGAATAGTGTTGAGGGTGAAGTGCCTATCTAAAAAAAAGTAGTTTGAAACGGATCGATACGAAAACAGCCGCCGTAGGTATACCACGGCGGCTGTTGCTGATAAATAAAATATATGTATCCTTTATTCTGGAACGTTTCTGCGAACCATTTTAAATAGGAAAGAAGGGAAAAAACGTCTTAAGTACACTGCTGCTTTCTCGGTGACACCACCAATGAATACTTCTTTGCGGTCTTGTTGAGCAGCTTTGAGAACCTTCCGTGCGCACTCGGCGGCGGGCATTCCCTTGGCCTGGTTTGCGTCCATTTGCCCGTATTTATTGCCTTTTTCATCCAGGGCATTGACAGACACGTTTGTTTTGATATAGCCGGGGCAGGCTACCGTCACCCTGATATTATCGTCAAACACTTCTGAACGCAAAGAATCATAAAAACCGTGTAAGGCGTGTTTGGCCGCGTTGTATCCCGAACGCATCGGTGTCCCGACTTTGCCGGCGACGCTGCTGATGACAATAAAATGCCCACTTTTCTGGCGGGTCATATAGGGCAAAACTGCTTTTGTCAAGGCTACGGTACTAAAAAAGTCGACGTCCATCAGCTTCTGATACACCTCCAGCGAGGTGTCCTTTACAAAGGAGCGCTGGCTTATCCCGGCATTGTGAACCATCATATCTATCCTCCCAAACCTGGCAATGACTTTGGCCGCGCTGACCGGAGCGAGGCCGAAGTCCGTAACATCCATGGGTAGCACCAGCACGTTGTCCGCGGGCAGAGTGGTCGCCGCCTTAACGCGCTCGAGTTCATCAGCCCGCCGTGCGCTCAGTACGAGTTTTGCACCTTGCCGGGCCAATTCCAGCGCCAGTGCTTCACCAATACCGGAAGAGGCTCCGGTAATCCAGACAACTTTATCGGCAAAATAATTTTTCAATTGGAGGGTGGTTAGCGTTTTGAATCATGGGAATTGAAAAGGGAAAAAGTTGAATGTCGGGACTTACGTCGCGTAACTTAGAAGCGCGCCATTCTCACCAACATCCAGGGTTGCCATCACTCCAACCGGCAGGGCACGGTTGTCGGCCACATGACCTACGGGAAAGTCGAAGCAGACCGGGTACTCGTAGGTTGAGGTGTGATCGAGCACGATTTCATAGGCGGTTTTCCCAAAGGCCGGTTCAGGATTGTCACGAGAATCGGTAAATTGTCCGACAATCAAACCCGCAAGATTCTGCAATTGGCCGGCCCTTTTCAACTGAATCATCATTCGATCGATATTATAAAGGTATTCATTGATATCTTCGATGAACAAGATTTTGCCCGCCGTATTCACCGCAGAGTCAGATCCAATCAAATGGGCCAACAGGCAAAGGTTTCCGCCCGTAATCCGGCCATGTCCTGTTCCCGAGCGATTAAACAGGTGTCCGGGGATTTCGTAAGAGAGCGGTTCGCCAAAGAGTGCTTTCCTCAGCGATTCCATACTTACTTCGCCCCCCTGCTTGGTCATGGTTTTAACCATCGGAGCATGTAGTGCGGCAAAGCCCAGTTGGTTAATGTGGGAGAGGAAAACCGTCAGGTCGCTGAATCCGACCAGCCATTTAGGCGATTTTTTGAACATTGTAAAGTCCAGCTTATCCACAATCCTCGAACAGCCATAACCGCCGCGCGCCGCTAAAATAGCCCTGACATTGGGGTTGTTGAGCAGGGCCTGAAAATCTTCCAGGCGCTGATTGTCGGGGGCCGAGTATTGAAAGTACTCTTCGTGCAGGGTCGTTCCTTCAAAGATTTCCAGGTCCCATTGGTTTCTAAGTACCTGCAGGCCCGCCTCACAGTCTTCATAGCGCACCCGGCTGGCGGGCGCAACTACCCCTACCATATCGTCGGGCCTGAGGTAGGGGGGGAGAATTAAATTGTTATTCAAAATTCAGGATTTCAAGTGTTAAGGGAAGCTGAGCGATGCCGGTCGATATCAGAAACCCGCACGGCTATATTGCCCTGGGCACTGGTATCAAACATGGGTTCGAACTTGGCGCCCCAAAGGATTTCTTCGTGATGATAAGAATAGCGGGCGTGGACTTGTTGCATGAAAGTCTCGTCCGTCGCCCGGATGATAATCAGGAATTCGGCATCTGTCTCGTTCAGACTTTTCGCTGTGGCGTTGTGCAGTGGGCTTTCTTCCGTAATAGGGTGCACAATAGTCCAGTTCAACGGGAAGTAATTGACGTGGCTGCGTTCCAGTTCCAGCGGGTAATATTTGCGGGTTTTGGCCCCGCTCGGCAGCACGTCCAGACACGAAAGGGTCATTTCGACGTCGAGATCAATCAGCTCACTGTCGCGCTCGTGAATGATGCGAAACATCAAACCGTTAATGTCCAGGTAAGGAGCGATGAGAGCGTGACCACTGAACCGGATGCGGGGAACGGAACGCGAAAACCGGCCGTAGAGCAAACCCGTCGCCAGGGCGATGAGCAGCAGGCCTACCAGAGCTTCGAAAGCAGCTACGGCGTTTGTCCAGAAGCCTGTCGGGCTGATCCGACCGTAGCCGACGGTAGTCAGGGTCTGGGCGCTGAAGAAAAAGGCTTCCCAAAAGGGGTGCTGCTGGTGATCGTTGCTGATGCCTTCCAGGTATTCGACCCCGATGAGCAGATACAGACTGGCGAAAATCAGATTTAGAATGAAGTAGAAAAGGAATACCAATCCCAAAAACTTCGTCCATTTAAAGGTGATCAGCCTGTGGTACCAGTTTACGCTGTTCAGAGAAGAATCGCCAACACGCCGCACATTGAAACTGCCGTCCTTATTGATAAGGCGGCTTTGCTCACTGGTGATTTTTGTGCCAAACCCGAGGTCTTTACGGCTTTCCTCCTGGTTGAGCATTGCGCTTCTGTGGGCAACAGGTAGTTTTTTAGCCACGTATGGTTGGTTGTTGATGGGCGCACCCGTTTGTTGAGAGAAATAGATTGAACGCGGGAAAACGTATGGTGAATTCAACCAGTCGCCCCCAGTTAAATAAAGACTACATCCTCCACCAGTTCCACGTTCATTTCCCGGTTTATGAGTTCGATTATTTTCTTTTTGGCGTGTACAAGTTCATTCCGTAGTGGGGCGGATTCTATTTGCAGGAATAAAATGCGATCCCGGACATAGACCTTCTGAGTGCGCGACGAAATCGGATGCCCCATGATTTTTGCCCAGTGTGCCGTGACATAGCTCTCCTCAAAGCCCTTTTTCATGTGGGGCCTGCCAAATACCTGCTCGATTGCCTCCTTCAATGGCGTAATGCCAGGCTTGCGCGAAGCCCGTTCCTTATCGAATTTATAATACTGAGCCATGCACTGGAGATTTCCTGCCCTACGATGGGTTTTTACAAAGATAGAAACAATGTGCTTCTGCCGGAATTTATACGTAGGGAATAGGAAAACCTAAACTTTGAAAGGTTTTGTTCCTTTCTGATTTGCCAAAAAAACAGGGTCGGGCTTGGAATTCCCTCGATTGGGGCTTAATATTGTGCCATCAAGTCAATTGCTTCGCAGTACAGCGGTTGATTTATAGAGAAGAGGCTAGAGAATGGGCTCATAGAACCTCTGGCAACCTATCCCACGCGCAACCGGGACAAGGTGCTAACTCCCACCTAATCGTATTTAGGAAATATAAACCAAAACCCGCGCATGAGTCAGAATCACCCGCATTCCGTTTTCGGAGTGGCTAACTGCCACCCCACACTACCGTTCAATCTGGTTCAGGCCAGGCTCGACGGTATTTTTTGTTGCATGTGCGCCTAACGCGGAAGACTTCCTTTTTGAGGTACTTTTCCCGCTATTGTACACAGGTGGCAGATTGACGCTATGCGATCAAAGCTAAAGACGGTCAGACAACAATTCGAAATTTGATGAGCAGAAATGAATGCTCATCCGGCACAATTCACGATAATACAATTCAACAATTAAACACTTAACACTAATGTCTCAGCAATTCGAAACCCTTCAACTGCACGCTGGCCAGGAACCAGACCCCACGACGAAATCACGGGCCGTGCCTATTTATCAAACGACCTCCTACACTTTCAATGATTCCGAACATGGGGCCAATCTGTTCGCACTGAAAGAATTCGGGAATATTTATACCCGGATCATGAATCCGACCACTGATGTGTTCGAGAAACGCATGGCGGCACTGGAAGGCGGGGTAGCGGCTTTGGCTACCGCCTCAGGCCACGCGGCGCAGTTCCTGGCGATTAACAATATCACCAGCGTTGGCGACAATTTCGTGACCACTTCATTTTTGTACGGCGGCAGCTACAATCAGTTCAGAAACTCGTTCAAGAATATCGGCGTCGAGGCCCGCTTTGCCGACGGTGACGATCCCGCTAGCTTTGAAAAGCTGATCGACGATAAAACTAAGGCCATTTATCTCGAAACGATCGGCAATCCGAGTTTCAGCGTTCCCGATTTTGAAGCTTTCGCCAAACTGGCCGAAAAGCACGACCTGCCCATCATAGTGGACAATACCTTTGGGGCGGGAGGTGCAATCTGTCAGCCGATCAAGTGGGGAGCGCACATTGTAGTCGAGTCGGCTACGAAGTGGGTTGGTGGCCACGGAAATTCCATGGGCGGGGTAATCGTGGATTCCGGTAAGTTCAACTGGGGCAATGGAAAGTACCCCCAGTTCACGGAGCCATCGGACAGCTACCACGGCCTGGTGTACAACGATGTTTTTGGTATGGACGGACCATTCGGCAATATCCAGTTTATCATCCGCGCCCGCGTGGAGGGACTGCGCGACTGGGGGCCGTGCCAGAGTCCGTTCAATGCCTTCATGTTGCTGCAAGGCCTCGAAACATTGACGCTCCGGGTAGAACGCGCCTGCGAAAACGCACTCAAACTGGCTCAGTGGCTTCAAACTCATAAAGCTGTGGAATCGGTGAACTACTCGGGTCTTGAAAGCAGCAAGTACCACAAAGTTGCCGCCAAGTACCTCACGCGTGGGTCCGGCGCCGTGCTTTCATTCAAGCTCAAGGCAGGAAAAGAGGCGGCGGATCACTTTGTGAATTCATTGGGGTTGATCAGTCACCTGGCCAACGTGGGTGATTCGAAGACCCTTATCATTCATCCATCCAGCACTACCCACTCGCAATTGACCGCAGCTGACCAGCTTAATGCCGGCGTGATCCCCGGTGAGCTGCGTGTGTCGGTTGGTATCGAGCACATCGATGACATCAAGGCTGATATGGAGCAGGCATTTGCCCAAATTTCGGTTCAAGCCTAGCTTGAAAATCAGTTCCGGCAAATGGCCGGAACTGATTTTTCTTTTTTATACAGAATTCAAAAAAGTAGCGGACCGGGACGGGAGCTTACTTTACAAAGTGGACCCTGGTCACCTTCCATTGTCAACTGTTCATTAAATGCAGCCCGAGAAAAAAGTATTTAAGTACCCCTATTCTTTTTCGCTGGAATCGGGCCAGACATTGCCTGGCTTCGAGCTGGCCTATACTACCAGCGGCACCCGCGCTGAAAACGACGACAATATCGTGTGGGTATGCCACGCCCTGACAGGCAGCGCCAATGCTTCCGAGTGGTGGGACGGGCTGGTGGGGCCGAACACGCACTTCGATCCGAGCCGGCATTTCGTGGTTTGTGCCAACGTGCTGGGCTCTGCCTATGGCTCAACGGGACCATTGTCTGTCGATCCGCTTACGAAGCAGCCATACTACCATGACTTTCCAAACGTAACAGTGCGTGATGTAGTGAATGCGCTTGACCTGTTGCGTCAGGAATTGGAAATCAAGCGAATCAAGGTTTGTCTGGGTGGTTCTCTGGGTGGTCAGCAGTCGTTGGAGTGGGCTATTCAGCAACCCGATTTGTTCGATGAGCTTATCCTGATCGCCACGAACGCCGTACATTCTTCCTGGGGCATTGCCTTCAATGAATCACAGCGCATGGCGATTCAGGCCGATACAACCTGGCAGCGAAAATCGCCCGATGCCGGGCTGTTGGGCATGGCCGCCGCGCGTTCTTTTGCGCTGCTTTCTTACCGAAACTACGACACTTACAACTTCACGCAGGCCCGCGATAATCCTGATCAGACAGACGAATTCCGGGCTTCATCGTATCAGCGCTACCAGGGCGACAAGTTTATGAAGCGATTCAATGCCTTCTCCTACTGGACGTTGTCGAAAATGATGGACACCCACAATGTGGGCCGTAATCGCGGAGGCATTGTCAATGCTTTGGGTAAGGTCAAAACCAAAACGCTGGTTCTGGGGATTAAGTCCGACATGCTGTTTCCGGTTGTGGAGCAACAGTTTCTGGCACGCCATATTCCCGATGCGGAGTATCAGGAAATCGATTCACTATATGGCCACGATGGCTTTCTGATTGAATACAAGCAATTGACTCAGATTATCAAAGCCTGGCAGGAGAGTAAAGGGAAGCTGGAGGTGGCATAATGATTACCGAAGCAGCTGCACCCATCCTTTAAACGCCAGCGGCTCCGCGTCGCGTTGCACTGACTGGAAACGTACCTTCGCTTCGTAGAAATACTGGCCGGCGGGTAGGTCTTGTCCGGCACTGCTTCGACCATCCCAGTTAATACCCAAATCTATCGTCTCGAATACTTTCACGCCCCAGCGGTTGAAGACGGTAAACTCCGTTTTGTCCAAAAACTCCGGGCAGTTGAGCGGCGTAAAGCTGTCGTTCTTACCGTCTTTGTTAGGTGTGAATACGTTGGGTAGCGCGTACTGCGGGCAGTTGTCCTTACAGACCGTGTTACTGGGCGCACTCTCTACGCCAAAACGGTTTACGGCCGTTACATAGTAGCAGCCCGCGAAAGAGTTAAGCCCGATATGGGCGTATGCCATGGCTGGAGGAACAGGGGCTGTGACTGAGGCCAGGAACGCAGGATTTTCGTCGGTATAGCGGGCGTAGTACACACGGTAAGCCACCACATTGGGATTGCAGATTGCGGGGTTGGAGGTACTTAGGGTCCAGGAAAGATTATTGGTAAAGGTCGATGGATTGCAAAAGGCATCAGGCGAAAGTTTGCTGCAATCCAGCGTATCAATCGCCAGCAGCGGAGCGCAGGGGCGCGTGGTGTCGCTGGGCGAAGCGCAAAGGATTTGGGAGAAATTGTACAAGGTCAGTGATTGTAGCCGTGCGCTTTCGTAGGCTCCCACCGTTTCTACTTTATAACAGTAGGTCGAGTCGGGTGATAGTGTGAGCGAGGTCGTACCATCAGCTGTATAGCGGTCGGTACCATCGTCGGTAAAAGTGAACGACTGCACGTCTTGCACGGGAACATCGGCGATGCGGTTGAATACGCCAGGTCGCCCCCGCTCCTCGCGATAGACGCGGTGAATGCGATCGGTGTTCTTCCAGGGTACATTGGCCGTCCAGGTCAGCCGCACCTGGTTATTGGCCCCACCGACTTGCGCCAGGCGCACGCTGCTGGCGGGCTGCGATTCGTCCAATTTGCCCAAAGTACCATTCGTAGTGACGTAGTAATCGATTTTATAACGATAGGCGTTTTGCTCTGTGTTCAGACTCCGATCCACAAAGAGCGTGTCGGCTACGTTGGGCTGAAAAGTCGTATTGATGCTGGCGACCTGAGTGAAATCAGTACCGTCCAGTCCCGTAGCCCTCAGCAGACGGTATTGTGCGACAAGCCCTGGCAAAGCTCCGGCGGGGCGTGTCCAGCGTACAGTGATGACGCCTTTGCTCTGGCTGGTAGAGTCTACCGTTACATTGGTGATTAATGGGGCAAGCTGCGGCAGATCGGCGCAGAACTCAGCGGAGGGCAGGCTACTGCCGCCGCCATTCAGGCGCCCCGGCTCGTTGGGCGTAGTCCCCCGACGCGGAAACAACGTCACGATGCGATAACTGTAATTTACGCCCGGCTGCAAACCTTGCCCGGCATTGGAGTCTAAGTAAAACGTTTCCCCCACACCTACGCGCGCAATTTCTTCATAACCCAGCCCCAGCGGCAAGCCGGGCTGGCAGGCTCCGGCGTCGAAGTCAGAACAGCCGACTTTGCGATAAATCGCGATTTGTGCTCCCGGTACCTGACAGCGGTAGCTGCTCCACGTCAGCCGGAAGGCGCGGTCCGCCGCATCGGCCACAGGTTCGGCCCGCAGATTTTGCGGCTTGGGCCCGTATACGCGAATTTTAAACGTTCGGATGTCCACTAGTTTGCGGAAAAGCGAAGGATTGGGGCGGGTAGGGGCGGGGCCATCCTCAACTTTCACCAGCACGTCGTATGGTTCCAGCCGGATGTGGTCGCAGCCCGTCTGCCAGCGGAAAACCCCTGTCACTTGGCCCGGATTATTAGAATTGGTCACACTAAACTGCGCATTTTGAACGGGTACCAGATCAGGGAGATAGACACCGCTGTTGGAGGTGAGCGTCAGGATGTCGCCGTTTGGGTCGGTGGCCGTGATGCTTTGCTGGACGAGCGTTCCGGCTTCCACGCAAAGGTCAGGAATGGCGGCCAGTTTGGGTCGGTCGTTAGGGCTGTCGATGACGATGATCTGCATGTCACGGACGATCTCACCAATCAGCACCCCATTGCGCCATTCTTCTACGACGAAGGCGACATTGTAAAAGCCAGTTTTGGCAGGAGCGTCCCAAACCAAATCGCCTGTAATAGAGTCGAGTGTGAAAGTCGAAGGAGAGGAGCCGCCCTCAATGTTGCCAAAGGGTGGTACCAAATTAGGCTGTACATAGCTGGTTATATTTACTCCCTGGCCGGGAGTCTGGCTTCGCTGGGGTTCAATGAGGCGGTAGGCCAAACTATCGCCATCTGCATCGAACGCACCAGGATTATGAATGTACCGCTGGCCTACTGCGGCTAAGTCGATGGGGGGATTAAGAAGAACGGGCGTGCGATTCAATCCCAAACCGGCATTGATCACCAGGGTCGAACGGACAAAGAAATCAATATCTCCTGACCCTATTCCACCCAAATTGTCGATTCCTCTGTTTCTGTTAATAATAGATGTTTCTGTTAATAATAGAGGTGGAAATAGTGAAAGTACCGGGGGCTGGGAAAGTATATGTGAAAACATATTCATTGCGGCTGGTGCCATTGCCAATATTGGCGATGGGCGTTTTTCGGGCAACCTCAATGGGCCCTACACTACCTACGTAAAAACGTACAGAGTTCTGTGTTCTGGCCGCATCAGAACCACCCACCTGGTCGTAACAGCCTGTAAAGGTAATCTCATACGTCAGCGAACTGCCGGAAATCCGCCTGGCGGTTATTTCACCCGCCCGCACATGGGAGGCGCAGACATCGTGATAAATTGTTCCGATAAGTGTCAAAAGAAGCGCAGCGGGTAGGTACTTTCTCATAGCGATCGAAGGATTAGGGTAACCATACTCCTTTTTGAACGATCACCTGTTTGAAAAAATGTGCGATCGGGGAATTTTGATTTAGCTTTATAGTAGATGGACATTCTGATAACTACCCACTTAGAAATATTTCTCATCGTCGCCGCCAAAGGCCACGTTAGCATAGGCGTCGAAGGTAGTTTAGGTCGTACACGTTAAGAAATAGAGTCTGGCAAGGTTGCATGAAGGCAATCCTGGGTACCTTATGATTTTCCTACTGCTGAACAATCTGGAATTCATCACTAATCGAAAGAGTTTGGGCGGCACCTGATATCTGGTTTCGTGGAAATCAAGAAGCCAGATTTTAATTTAATCGCTGGCGAGAGGCTGACAGATAAGAAAATTTAAAGGTTGCAAGTGAAAGCAGGAGAACGAAATAGCTATTTATAGAAAAAGTCTGATGTTCTGTGCCAGACTTTTCTTAATTTTAAATTCAAAATTCCGCATTCGCTAAATTATTTATGCTTCGTAGGTTAGTCTTTTACAAGAAAAGCACCATTGCCTTTTTTGCCACACTAGGAATATTTTTCAGCAGCAGCGCTTTCCGTCTTACTCCTCCTCCTTTATCCAGTTATCCGAGTGACACGATTCCGGTCGTGGATAAACCCTTTGTTTATGATTCCCTGACGGAAAAAGAAAAGCGTTTTCCAGAGTTTGCGATCGCCGGACTGGACGTAGCCGAAGGGCTGGAAGCCACTCTTTTTGCCTCGGAGCCAACCATTTCCAACCCGACCAGCATCGATGTGGATCACCGGGGCCGTGTTTGGGTTTGCGATGCCTACAACTTCCGCCCCAATATTCATGGCGATGCCCAGCCGCGTTCAAAGCAGGACCGCCTGACCGGTGACCGCATCCTGATTCTTGAAGATACCGATGGCGACGGCAAGGCAGACCTCACAAAGGTTTTTTATGAAGGCCCCGAACTCGACGCGCCTCTGGGCATAGCAGTTCTGGGAAACCGCGTGATAGTGTCGCAGAGCCCCTACGTATGGCTGTTCACCGACGACGATGGCGACGATAAAGCTGACCGGAAAGAAATTATTTTCCGGGGCATCAGTGGCTCCAAGCACGACCACGGGGTACATTCCTTCGTGTTTGGCCCCGATGGAAAATTCTACTTCAACTTTGGTAGCGAAGGCCGCCAACTGCTTGATGCGCGAGGGCGTGGTTTCTATGACAAATACGACCAGCCTATCAATTTCAGGAATTACCGTGAAGGCATGGTGTTTCGCTGCGACCAGAATTTTAAGAATCTGGAAGTGTTGGGTGATAACTTCCGGAACGGCCTGGAAGTAGCGGTGGATAGCTACGGGTCGGTATGGACGTCAGATCACGATGAAGATGGCAATGAGAGCGTGCGCATCAACTACGTAATGGAAAACGGCAACTTTGGCTATACGGACGAGATGGACGGTACCACCTGGCGGATCAACCGCACCAACCTCGAAGACGATATCGCCCGCCGCCACTGGCACCAGAATGACCCCGGCGTAGTGCCTGACTTGCTGCACACGGGTTCGGGTTCCCCGGCTGGAATGACTGTGTACGAAGGCCAATTGCTTCCGCGCCAGTTTCAGAACCAGATCATTCACGCCGATGCGGGACCTAACGTAGTGCGCGGCTATCCGACC
Source organism: Persicitalea jodogahamensis (assembly GCF_014651615.1). Lineage (GTDB taxonomy): Bacteria > Bacteroidota > Bacteroidia > Cytophagales > Spirosomataceae > Persicitalea > Persicitalea jodogahamensis. The sequence continues at coordinate 597,214 of NZ_BMXF01000003.1, forward strand.
GTACCGGATGGTGCGGGCTACAAGGCAACTATCATTGACCTGGTGAAAGGCACCAGAGACAAGTGGTTTCGTCCATCGGACGTGTGTGCCGCTCCGGATGGCTCGCTGATTGTGTCCGATTGGTATGATCCCGGCGAACCGGATGCCGACATAGGTCCTCTGGACCGAAACAGAGGGCGGATATACCGGATCGCGCCACCCAAAACACCTTATGTTTCACCAAAGTACGATCTTACCTCGCCTCAGGAAGCGACCGACGCCCTGCAAAGCGCCAACATGGCCACCCGGTACCTGGCCTGGAATGCCCTGGTGAAAATGAGTTTCAAGGCCGAACCGCCGCTGAGCGAATTGCTGCATCGCTACAATGCCGAGCCCCGGCTGCGGGCCAGGGCATTGTGGGTACTGAACAATATTGAGGGGGTTAGTAGCCGGCATCTGGAAAACTCTTTCCGAAATATCAACCCCAACCTGCGCATCACGGCCCTTCGGGCGGTGCGGCAGCGCAACTCAGACCCTACTGAATACATCAAGCGCCTCACTACCGACCGTGACCCGGCGGTGCGTCGTGAGTGTGCCCTGGCGATCTACCGCAACCATACTTACGAAGCCCTCGACGTGTGGCTTCAGCTTGCTGATCAATACGAGGGAAATGACCGCTGGTATCTGGAAGCGCTCGGTATCGGAGGCTACAAACAATGGGACAGATTGTTTAAAGCATGGCTTAATAAAGTCGGTGACCCGCTGAAAAATCCTGCTTACCGCGACATTGTCTGGCGTTCGCGCTCCAAGTACACCATTCCCTACCTGGCCCGCCTCACGGCCGAGTCTGATTCGTCACTTAAGAGTAGGCTCCGGTACTTCCGCGCCTTCGATTTCGTTCCTACCAGTTACGACAAGTCAATGGCGCTATTGGGCATTACCCAGAAAAAAATACCTGATCATATCCCCGTGAGCAAATACGCCTTGTACCATTTGGGGAAAGATTTCATTCAGGATTCCTATTGGGGCAAAATTGCGCTGGTCAGGTTACTGAATGAAACCTACGGTACTGAAGACTATATGGAACTGGTAGCGCGCTATGAGCCCGCCTTTGAGAATGAACGCCTTTACCAACTCGCCATCGAACGTCCTGACACCGACCTGGGACGTGAAGCGGGCAGGCAGTTGCTCCGGCAGGCCCCGAATTCTTACATTTGGTACAAGTTGGAGCATAGCAATAGTGAAAAACAACTGGCCCTGCTGGCTTCCATCAAGGCCGTTGGTAGCCAGAATTCCCTCACAGTTCTAGCCAGTGTCGCCGCAGGTTCGGTTTATACCCTCCCTGTCCGGCTACGGGCCGCCCGGTATCTCGGCGGTAGTTGGGAAGGGGAGGAGTTCGTATTGAAATTGTTGAAGGAAAACCGCCTTAATGGTGAAGTGAAAGCGGCTGCCCTGGATGGCATCAGTCAGGCCTACCGTAAGGAAATCCGCGACGAAGCCGACAAGTACCTTGATTTTAACAATGGAGGGGCCAACAAGAATGTCTTCTAACCCTGAATTATCAGACAATAGAACTCTGGGTCCCTCACCATCTGAAAAACACTGGTATATTTTCTACTCCACGTACTTTATTAAAAGCGTCGGCACAGATTGTCTCGCTCTTAGCATTTTCTACCTGAGTGAAAATTTCCGGTTTGGCCGACAGCGTTCAAAAATCATTCATTGTTTACCGTCAATTTCTCAATAAAAAATGATGCGTCGAAGAAATTTTGTAAAATCCTCCTTAGGCCTGGCCGGGGCAGCGACTCTGGTTGGTAGTAGTGCTGCCGCCAATCCTACCGCCAAGTTTGACTACCATCTAAAATACGCTCCTCACTTTGGAATGTTCAAAAATTCAGCCGGGAACGACCTGATCGACCAGTTGAAATTTATGGCTGACCAGGGTTTTACGGCCCTTGAAGACAATGGAATGATGAAACGTCCTGTGGAAGAACAGGAACGAATTGCCAAGGAGATGTCGCGTCTGGGAATGGAGATGGGCGTGTTTGTGATCGACAAAGGCGGCAACGGTGCCAACACGCTGGCAGCAGGCAAGCAAGAGTACATCGATATTTTTCTGGATGGGTGCCGCAGGGCGGTGGAAGTAGGCAAGCGCGTCAATGCCAAATGGGCTACCGTGGTACCGGGCGATTTCGAGCGTAATCTGCCCATTGGTGTGCAGACGGGTAACGTCATCGACGCTCTGCGTCGGGGATCAGAGATTTTGGAAAAAAGCGGCTTGGTCATGGTACTTGAGCCGCTCAGCGACTCGCCGAATCTTTTCCTGCGTACGTCAGACCAGACCTATGAAATTTGCCGCGGTGTTAACAGTCCTTCTTGCAAGATCTTGTTCGACATTTACCACATGCAAAAAAATGAGGGCCACATCATCCCTCATATCGACTGGACCTGGTCCGAAATCGACTATTTCCAGATCGGCGACAATCCTGGACGTAAGGAGCCAACTACCGGTGAGATCAACTACAAGAATATTTTCAAGCATATTTACGACCGCAGTAAAAAGGAGAATAAAAGCTTCATCATGGGTATGGAACATGGCAATTTCTACCCAGGAAAAGAAGGCGAAATGAAACTTATCAAGGCGTACCAGGAGAGCGACGGATTTAGCGTTTAGGGATTAGGTAGTTTTTAAAAAAGTGTGAACGGTCAATAGTCAAAAGGTCGAGCGGCGTTTTCTGATTTTAATTTCTACTTACGAGATTGAAATCTTCCTGCTGCTGGCCTTTTGACTATTAATCCTTTTAGCCCAAGAAATAACGTTGCCACCATGAGACAGCAGATTCTCAGTATCGAGCAGACTCGTCAGAAAATCAGGCGGATAGCTTACGAAATTTACGAACGAAATTTCGAGGAGGAAGAAATTGTCCTTGCCGGTATTGCCGGACAGGGCTACGAGTTTGCGCGGCTGTTGGCCAAAGAATTGCAGGATATTTCGCCCATAAAGACCAGTCTGGCCGAAATGCTGTTCGATAAGGAAAAACCGCATAAAAGCGAGATTACTTTTCGCAATGAACTGGTACTGACCGACGGCAAAGTCGTCATTATGGCCGACGATGTCCTGAACACCGGTCGTACTCTGGCCTTTGCCTTACAGCCCTTTCTGCAGCACCGCCTGAAAAAATTGCAGGTGGCCGTGATCGTGGATCGTGACCACCGCAACTTTCCCGTTTCTGCCGATTACGTCGGCTACGCGCTGAGTACCACTTTCAATGAACACGTGGAGGTAGTACTCAGCCGGGAAGGGGAGGAGGGGGTTTATCTGAAATAGGGCGAAGAAATTAGTGCCATTCCAAAAACGTCTCCTTGGGAAGATTTTCCAACACAGGGGGTACTTTATTTATATTTTTCCCTGACAAAACCTGTTCGTACTTGGCCAGATACGCAAGGGTCATCTGGTTGCTGTTAAAGGTAGTTGAGGCATACTCATGGCAGTGTTTTGCATTGTAGGATCCGCTTGCTTCAATCGCAGCGACAAGATCATTCGCCTTATTGGACAATTCGCCAAATTCGCTACCGACGATCTCTGGCAAGGCACCGTAAGGTGTGCCGAACACCGGGCAGCCGAAGTAAAGGCTTTCGATTATGGCCAGACCGAATGGCTCATGCCAGCGAACGGGAAAGATCAAGCCTTTTGACCCGTTCAATAGCTCATTCTTTTCCCTGCCCCCTACCATTCCGTAGAAACTGATCCTGGGCGAAAAAGTAAGCCTCAGCCCCATTTTTATATTGAATCTTTTGCCACCCAGCACTTTAAGCTTTTCCGACTTGGTTTGCTTAATGATATCGATAGCTCCCTTGACATTTTTCACGCGCCAGGCAGCTTTACCCAGAAAATGAAAATAGTCGCGCTTCCGGTTGAAATTTGGTTTGGAATACTGGTTCCAGTCCAGGCCGTTGTACACAAATGCGGACGATCCGTGCCTTTCGGCATGATTTCGGGATATGAAGACGGTATTTAAGTCAAAGGGTTTTGAGGTGATAATATTTTCGTGAATCGTGATCAGATAAGGCTTCCTGACTCTATCGATGTTTTTGGGAGCGAAATGAAAATGGACCAAATCGATGGCTTCGGGAATCTGGGCAGTTATATCGATCGCATCATCAATGGGTAGTACTTCCGCAAATTCACAATGAGACCCACTTTTCACGAGATATACCACCTGGTGACCAAGCCTTACCAATTCTCTTCCTAAATCCCAGATCACTCGTTCGATGCCTCCGTATAGATGCACAGGAATGACCGCTTTATGGACAATTAATATTTTCATCGACACCCAGTTATTAAAAAGTATTACCCGAGCAGGCCCAGGACATCTTCCCTGGAAAGCGACTTGAAGAATCCCTCTTCATTGGAAATCAACTCATCGGCCAGTTGGCGTTTGGATTGCTGCAAGGCCAGAATTTTTTCTTCCACTGTATTTTTGGTGATGAATTTATAGGTGAAAACCGTTTGCTCCTGTCCGATGCGGTGCGCGCGGTCAATTGCCTGCGCCTCCACAGCGGGATTCCACCAGGGGTCGAGTATGAAAACGTAATCGGCAGCGGTGAGGTTGAGTCCCACACCGCCCGCTTTAAGGGAAATCAGGAATAGCTTAAGCGTCGGGTCATTCTGGAACGTCTCCACTTCCCGCTGGCGGTCTTTGGTAGAGCCATCGAGATAGGCGTAGCGAATTTTCTTCCGATCGAGGTGGTGGCGAAGCAGCGTCAGATGCTTAACGAATTGACTGAAAACTAATATTTTGTGATTTTCACTGATGGCCGTTTCCAATTTGTGAATCACATCGTCAAACTTTCCCGAGTCGCTATCGTACCCTTCATCAACCAGTCGCGGGTGATTGGCCAATTGGCGGAGCTTGGACAGCCCCTGCAAAACGGCCATTTGAGAACGTGAGAATCCCTCATTGTCAATTTGTTCCAGAATCAAATTCCGGTAGTACGACTTTGCCTCCTCGTACTTTTTCTCCTGATCTTCGCTCATGTCGCAGTACTGGACACTCTCCACTTTTTCAGGCAAATCGGTAGCTACCTGCGACTTGTGGCGGCGGAGAATAAAAGGCTTGATGTGATCGTAGAGGCGTTGCCGTTTATCGGCATCGTTTTTCTTTTCGATAGGAATCAGGTACTCTTTCTTGAAAAAAGACTGGGTACCCAGCAGCCCCGGATTTATGAACGTCAGCTGGGTCCACAGATCCATGGTGCTGTTTTCGAGCGGAGTTCCGGTTAAAATCAGACGATGCGCTGCCTGCAACTTCATAACCGCTTTGGAGACTCCGGAAGTCGGATTTTTGATCGCCTGTGATTCATCCAGAATAAGGTAGTTGAATCGAAAATTTTTTAGCAGATCCACATCCATTCTAACGATTCCGTACGAAGTCAGGATGAGGTCGTATTCATTAAAAATATCCGTGTTCTTCTCCCGATAGGTCCCGGTGTAGAGGAAAGCCCTCAAACCGGGAGTAAAGCGTTCGGCTTCCAGCCGCCAGTTGTAAAGCAGCGACGTGGGCATGACCAGCAGCGAAGGCCTGTCAGTCCCGGCCTCTTTTTCTGATTGAAGCAATGCCAGCGTCTGAATGGTCTTGCCCAATCCCATGTCATCCGCCAGGCAGCCACCGAAGCGGTACTGGTTCAGGAAGCGCAGCCAGTCGTAGCCCGCCTTTTGGTAGCGGCGCAGTTCGCCCCGGAAGTTTTTGGGCGGGTCGTAGGTTTCTATTTCCTGAAAGTCCCGGAGGTTTTCAAGCTTGCGACTCAAAACGGTCGTCGCCAGGCTATCGCGCTCCAATTCCTGCACGAGCATCATGTGGTACTTTTTCAACCGGATCTGCTCGTCCTTAGTATTGGCATCCACCAGGTTGAAAAGTTCGGAATACCTGGTGAACCATGACTCTGGAATTACGGCGATTTCGCCGTTGGGCAACGTGAATTCCCTTTTTCGCTGCAAAATGTGGCGGCGCAACTGAACGAACGGAATTTCAAAATCCCCGAACTTAACCTTAGCGCGGATGTCAAACCAGTCGCGACCTTCCTCAATCGAGAGATCGAGGGAAGAATACCCTAAAAAGTACCTTTTTTCGTTTTCGACGTTTTGCTGCAGACTGATATTCTTCTGCTTCAGTCTGGCCACGTTCTCATTCAACCAGTCGAACGCCTGCGCTTTGGGCCAGGTCACCCGGTGGTTTCGTAGGTCGAGCCCCCATTCCCGGAGGTCATCGACCCTTTGTTTTTCAAAAGCCAGACTGCGCCGTACCTTATGGAACACATAGTCGTTACCGATTCTCTCCAGATTCACGTGAGCATCGTGGGCCAGACTATCGAAGGCAAATGCGTGTTGGCCATATTGAAAGGATAGGGAGAGAATTACGTCACTGTCCGTGACCGGGTCTGCCACTAAGCTGTTTTTAGCTGTTCCTGCATTACCATTTTTCTTAAAATTTTCGGAAATGTTGAGCACGGGCCGCGCCGGAAAAGATTCCTGCCGAATTTCGAGGCCTTTCGATACCACGTCGTAACCGGCAATCAGGGGTGCCACAAACCGGCGGTAGTAGACATCCTCCATCTCCCGCGGGATTGCGATAAATTTTTTATCCAGAAAAGGCCTGATCTTTTTCCCGTCCACCCCCTCTTCAAAATGATACAAGCCGCCGTTTACGAGCAGAAAAGCGGGTTCATCGCAAAGTACCATGCCCCCGGCGTACCTGAAATGCAGTTTTTCTCCCTCGTACCGCATTGTAGGGAAATAATGGGTATTCTCCTCGTTGCGCACAAAATGGAAGCGCACCCTGGTAGGGGCGGGCATCCAGGTGATGGGTTGCCAGGTAGGGTTACCGTCATTCCCCATAATAAACAGCCTTTTTTGCGCCAGCTGGGGCAGAATTTTGGCCTTTATCATTTCAAAATAACCGGCGATCGCACCTTGTAAACCCTTATCGCCTTTTTGGGGATCATATATTTTCAGAAAAAAATCAACTGGTTTGCGTTTGCGGACGTCGAATTTTTGCAAGATGACTTCCTGCTGCATCTCGTCGATGAGTTTTACCAATTCAAAGTCGGTTTCGTCCAGGCCGGCGGCAAATTCCTGGACGTTTTTTGAAGATATATTCTGGTATAGAAAAGTCAGTTCTTTGTTTTCATTGAGCTGAATGACAAAGGATTCGAACAGGTAGCCGAGGTACTCATGCCGAAGCAAAGAATAGATGATCTGGTAGGGTTCCGTAGTAGAGACCTTCATTTACTGGAAGAGTTGTGCAAAAAGCTGATAAGGGAAAAGGTTGACAAGAGCCCCTTACCGACCACAAGCCAAAAAGAAAAATTTCAAATATAGGCCGATGAAGAATGAAAACAAATTTTCCGATCCGGTACAGGAGTAAGGCCCCTGCTCCTATCTTTGCCCCACCCCATTTCGATTGACTAACCCTACAAAGTACCTATTCATGAAGAGCATTGCCATTTTTGCCTCGGGTTCGGGCTCCAATGCCGAGGCCATCGTCCGGCATTTTCAGGCGCGCACCGATGTGCAGATCTCGCTTATCCTGACCAACAACCCCGAAGCGGGCGTGATCAAACGCGCCAGGCGGCTGCACATTCCGGCGGTAGTATTCGACAGACACGCTTTTTATGAAACAGACCGTGTTCTGGAATTGCTGGTGAATCAGAAAATCGATCTGGTAGTTTTGGCGGGGTTCATGATGCTGATCCCTGAAAAGCTCATTCATGCTTTTCCAGAAAAAATGGTGAACATTCATCCGGCGCTACTTCCGCGGTATGGCGGAAAGGGGATGTACGGTCACTTTGTGCATGAAGCAGTCGTGGCCGCCGGAGAGCCCCAATCCGGGATTACAATCCATTTTGTGAATGAGGTGTATGACGATGGTGAAGTGATTTTTCAGGCTACCTGCGACCTGGAAGCCAAAGATTCGCCCGAGGACGTTGCCCGAAAAGTGCAGGCGCTGGAACATGAGCATTACCCCGTTGTTATCGACAGACTTATTTCCAATTTTACGGAATGATTGTTTTATAAACCGGATCACCGCCCGTCAACAATCAGGGCCTTTCTTCCGCAAGCCGTGAAACTCTACCAACAATTTTTCGTTATATTCGTGTGAACGTTCAAATTCAAGCCGACTACTGATATCCTGAGACCCATGAAAATTGTATTTAATATATTTCTTATTTTATCTCTTCTTATCGCCTTCGTGCCGCCTTTCCGGCGTTTCCTTTTCCATCTGTTGGTGGGACGGCAACTGATGAAAGAGCAACGCAAGTACCAAAACGGCGGTCGCCCACCCCAGCGCGAGGGTAGTATCCGCGTTGATCCGACTGCCAAAAAATCGGACAATGACACCCGCTTCCGTGGTGGCGAATACGTTGACTATGAGGAGGTGAAATAAGACATGGCCAGTCATTAAAAAATCCCGTCTGCGTTGGAGGTTACCAACGCAGACGGGATTTTTTAATGTGTTCTTTGCCGAAAACTACCCCCGCAGGTAAGATACGATCTCGGCTCCGGCTCGTTGGGAAGCACCGGCTGCGCCAACTTTGTCCCGGAGAATTCGGTAATCCGCTTCAATGGCTTTACGCTTATGACCATCCGGTACTATGGCCTGCAGTTCGGTAGTAAGCTTCTCCTCCGAAAAATCGTCCTGAATAAGTTCGCGGACGGATTCTTTTTCCATAATCAAATTGACCAGAGAAATAAACGGTACCCGTATGAGCCGTTTGGCGATGGCATAGGAGATTCCGCTGGTTTGGTAGCAAACTACCTCCGGTACAGCAAACAGGGCCGTTTCCAGCGTGGCTGTCCCGGAAGCGACCAGCGCGGCTTCGGCTACCGATAACAAATCATAAGTAGCTTCAAAAACGATGGTGACATTCGTGAGATTCCGGTATGGCTCGTAGAGGGAAGCCGGCAGGCTATTCACACCAGCCACCACAAATTCGTGTTGGGGGAAAGCCGATTTGATGCTCAGCATCGTATCCAGCATTCCTGTTACTTCCTGCTTGCGGCTGCCGGGTAGCAGCGCAATGATTCGTTTATTGTCGAGACGATTTTGACTTAGGAAATCCGGGTTCGGGGTGAAACTTTCGATGGCGTCCATCAGTGGGTTACCCACGTAAGTCACTTCGTAGCCGTACTTTTTGTAAAAGTCCACTTCAAAGGGAAATATCACGAACATCCGATCGACGCTTGCTTTGATCTTCCAGGCCCGCTTCTGATTCCAGGCCCATACTTTGGGTGAAATATAGTAACAGACTTTGACCCCTTTCTTTTTGGCGAAAGCCGCAATACGTAGGTTAAAGCCAGGGTAGTCGATCAGGATGAGGACATCGGGCCGGTAGTCGAGGATATCGGCTTTGCATTTTTTCAGGAATCCCAAGATGGTGGTAATGTTCCTGGCCACTTCCAGGAAACCCATAAACGCAAGATCGGTGTAATACATCACGAGCGCTGCGCCTTGTGCCTGCATGAGGTCACCGCCCCAGGCACGAAACTCCGCATCGGGATCGTGCTGGCGGATACCCTTCATCAGGTTGGCGCCGTGCAGGTCGCCCGATCGTTCACCGGCGATGAGGTAGTATTTCATTCGCCGTAGTATTCCACGAAGTTCTTCGGCGTCTCGACCAGCTTGATGTAGTGCAGTTGCGCATTGGGTGCCTTTTCCGCGATGGCCGGGGCCAGAAGCTTCCAGATTTCCATCACGAAAATTTCGCAGGAAGCCATTTTGCCCGCCATGAAATCCACGTCGATGTTCAGGTTTTTATGATCCACCTTATCAATGATTCGCTGCTTGATGAGGTCGCCCAACACCTTCAAATCAATCACGAAGCCCGTATCGGGGGCGGGCGTACCCTTCACCGTCACAATCAGCTCGAAGTTGTGTCCGTGGAAGTTAAGGTTGGCGCAGGGCCCGAACACCTCCCGGTTTTTCTCGTCCGACCAATTGGGGTTATGCAGCCGATGCGCGGCGTTGAAATGCTCTTTTCTGGTAACGTAAACCATCATTTAACGGATAGTGGGCAATGGAACAGGAAAAGCTACCACGGTTGAGCAGCTGACTTCCATCGCGCAAAAATACAATTTGTTTGACAAGGGAGGGAGTATAGTCTTTATCTTTACGTTTCGTTTATTTCTACTATCGTGATAGCAGACATTGTCCGCTATCCATTATCCATTCAACAAATTGATCGTAGTAACAGGTGCCGCAGGATTTATCGGGAGCTGCCTTGTCAGCAAACTGAATAAGGAAGGTTTTAATTTCATTATCGCCGTAGACGACTTCTCCAAGGTCGAAAAAGCGCATAATCTGGAAGGGAAAACCATTCAGGAGCGTGTGGAACGCAATGCGTTTTTCGATTGGCTCGATAAGAACCAGGAGGAGGTCGAGTTTATTTTTCACATCGGTGCCCGCACCGACACGACCGAGTTTGACCGCGCCATTTTTGAAGAGCTGAACGTTTCGTACTCCAAAGAAATATGGCACCGTTGCGTAGACTACCAAATTCCGCTCGTGTACGCGTCGTCGGCAGCAACCTACGGGCTCGGTGAATTGGGATACGTGGACGATGAATCCCAAATCCCGAATCTGCAGCCGTTGAATGCCTACGGAGATTCCAAGAACGAATTTGATATCTGGGCTCTGCAGCAGGAAAAAAAGCCGTTTTTCTGGGCGGGGTTGAAATTCTTCAATGTGTATGGCCCCAACGAATACCATAAGGGACGCATGGCATCGGTGATTTTTCATGCCTATCACCAGATTAAGAAAACCGGGAAAATGAAACTTTTCCGCTCGCACAATCCCGACTTCAAGGATGGCGAACAAATGCGTGACTTTGTGTATGTCAAAGATCTGCTTGACGTTTGTCTGTTTCTGATGAATCACCGCAAGAACTCGGGAATCTATAACCTCGGGAGCGGCCAGGCCCGTACTTTCAAAGACCTGGTGAGCGATACTTTTCAATCCATGCAGCTCGGCCCGATCGTAGATTACGTTGACACTCCCGAAGACATCCGCGACAAGTACCAGTATTTCACCGAAGCCTCGATGGATAAGCTGCGTTCAATTGGCTATGACAAGCCTTTCCATTCGCTGGAACAGGGGATCGAGGATTACGTGACGAATTACCTTATTCCGGACGCGTACTATTGATTGGGTAGTTCTGCTGCCGAATTGCCGGAAATAATCCTATTTGGTTTGACTCCGGTGGCCGCATAGAGGCTGAACGCGGACTTATTTAGAATTTTTCTATATTTTTGTAAGATTGCCAAACTGAACGAAGCGATCGGTTGTTATCTGACCGTATCCTAAAAAGGTAACAAAAAAAGCTATATGAGTAAGGAAACTGAATTGTTGGAAGAAATAACCAGTACTGAATATAAATACGGATTTGTAACGGACATCGAAGCCGACGAAGCCCCTCCCGGGTTGGACGAGGATATCGTCCGCTTCATCTCAGCCAAGAAAAATGAGCCGGAATGGATGTTGGAATGGCGGTTGAAATCATACCGTGCCTGGCTGAAAACCAGCGAGCCGACCTGGGCCAATGTGCATTACCCGCCCATCGATTTGCAGTCGATAAAGTACTATTCAGCTCCCAAGAAAAAGAAGCAGCTCAACAGTCTCGACGAAATCGATCCTCAACTACGCGATACTTTCGAGCGGCTGGGCATTTCATTGGATGAGCAGAAACGTATCTCCAACGTGGCCGTGGATGCCGTAATGGACTCGGAGTCTGTCTTCACGACTTTCAAAGAATCCCTCAAAGAAAAAGGCATTATCTTCTGCTCGATCACGGAGGCCATTAAAGACCACCCTGAATTGGTTAAGAAGTACCTCGGGTCGGTAGTGCCGCCAAAAGATAATTTTTACGCGGGCCTCAACTCGGCGGTTTTTTCTGACGGATCGTTCGTGTACATCCCCAAGGGCGTTCGCTGCCCGATGGAGCTTTCCACTTATTTCCGCATCAATGCAGCAGGAACGGGGCAGTTTGAGCGGACGCTTATCATTGCCGATGAAGGTAGCTATGTCAGCTACCTGGAAGGCTGTACGGCCCCCATGCGGGATGAAAACCAACTTCACGCCGCTGTGGTAGAGATTTTTACACACGAAGGCGCAGAGGTGAAGTACTCCACTGTCCAGAACTGGTATCCCGGCGACAAGGACGGCAAAGGCGGCATTTACAATTTCGTGACCAAGCGTGGTCTATGCGATGGTGCCAACTCCAAAATATCCTGGACTCAGGTGGAGACGGGTTCGGCCATTACATGGAAGTACCCTTCGGTAATTCTGAAAGGCGACAATTCCATCGGTGAGTTTTACTCCGTGGCCGTTACTAACAACATGCAGCAGGCCGACACGGGCACCAAGATGATTCACATTGGCAAGAATACTAAAAGCCGCATTGTTTCGAAAGGTATTTCGGCCGGCAAAAGCCAAAACTCCTACCGGGGCTTAGTGGATGTGATGAAACGCGCTGACAATGCCCGCAATTTCTCGCAGTGCGACTCGCTGCTGCTGGGTGATCGTTGCGGCGCGCACACTTTCCCATACATTGAGGTCAGTAACCCAACCGCCACGGTAGAACACGAGGCGACGACGTCTAAAATTGGGGAAGATATCCTTTTCTACTGCAATCAGCGTGGCATCGGTACCGAGCAGGCGGTAGCGCTGATCGTAAACGGCTACGCTAAGGAAGTGCTCAATCAGCTCCCTATGGAATTTGCCGTAGAAGCACAAAAACTGTTGGCAATCAGCTTGGAGGGCAGCGTAGGATAAGAATTCATATTGGGTACTTTTGCCCATTTTGTAACGACAACTGAATATACTTGAAAGCTGCTGAATCCGGAATCAGCAGCTTTTTTTATCGCTAGGCTTTTTCATGCGAGCGCCCTTGCAGGCCGCCGGTATGGATAGCGACGATGGTCGTTCCTTTTTTGAAGAAACCTTTTTTTATTAAATCGTAGAGACCGAAGAGCATTTTGCCGGTATACACGTGCTCAATTAAGATTTTATGTTTTCGTTCAAAATCCTGCATGAAGGTCAGCAATTCAGGCCGGTGCCTGGCATATCCGCCAAAATGGTAGTCGGTAAAGAGGTGTAGTTTATCCTCAACGTCTGGTGTTTGGGCCAGGTCCAGGATTTCCTTTCTCAGGAAACTACCATTTTTTAACGCGGAGAACGCCAAGGTAGGCGAGGAAGTGGCCAGGAGACCTGCTGCCGTTCCGCCCGTTCCGGCGGCAACGGCGAAGTGGTCAGGTTTGGCGTTTAACTGAATTTCTGTTTCAAAAACTACCTCCCCAACTCCGGGTAGGGCAAGCGCTGTGCTGCCTCCTTCGGGAATAATGTAAGGGTAGTTGAATTTTTGATTCAAATATTCACGAAAATCGGGCGTGTCTTTACTGCGATAATTCTCTCTTGAAATATAATGCAGCTCCATGCCTTGCTCCCTGCAATAGGCTAAAGTACCGGTTGGTTTGGCTTCATATTCTTCGCCACGGACGACTCCGATCGTCTTTTTACCCAGCATTTTTCCGGCGGCGGCAGTAGCGTACAAATGATTGGACCAGGCCCCGCCGAATGTGAGCAGAGCGGGATGGCCTTTTCTCCGGGCGTCATCCAGGACGTACTTCAGTTTTCGCCATTTATTGCCTGATACCGTAGGGTGAATCAGGTCGTCACGCTTTATGAAAAGTTGGAGATCTGCCCGTAGCGTGACTTCATCGATCAAGGGCTGTAAGGGGGTGGGTAGGTTGGGGATAAGCAAGTCCGGGTAATTTTCGGTATTTTTGATTTTTTTAAGAGCAACAGGCCTAAGCTACGAGGTGCTAGCAAGTATTGGTTTCGTCCGCAATAAATTCACCCATTTTACCATTCAAAATTGAATCAAGAGGAAACAGAAGAAGACGAAGAGCTTTACGAACACTACCGCATCGAAGTCGATGCCGGGCAGAGTCCTATGCGGCTCGACAAATTTCTGAGTCTGCACGTACCTAATGCAACACGCACGAAGATACAGAACGGCATTGAAGCTGAAGCTGTAAAGGTAAACGACAGCCCTTCCAAAGCCAGCTACAAGGTAAAACCTGAGGATGTGATTGTGCTGGCCCTGCCGCAGCCACCGCGCAGCACCGAAATCGTGGGTGAAGATATTGCTCTGGACATCATTTTTGAAGACGAGGAAATTACCCTTGTCAACAAACCCGCCGGGATGGTCGTACATCCGGCATTCGGCAATTGGTCCGGAACGCTGGTCAATGCGCTGGTCCACCATTTTGAAAACTTGCCCACGGGCCGCAATGGCGACATTCGCCCTGGCCTGGTCCATCGCATAGATAAGGACACCTCAGGCCTGCTGGTCATTGCCCGCTCCGAATATGGCATGACGCATCTGGCGAAGCAATTCGCCGACCATTCCATCGAGCGTACCTACTATGCGCTGGTGTGGGGTGAACTTAAAGATTCCAGAGGAACGATCGAAGGCCACATTGGCCGTAGTAGCAAAGACCGACGGATGATGGAAGTATATCCGGACGGTTCTCAAGGCAAGCGAGCCGTAACGCACTACGAGGTGCTTGAAAACCTGCGATACGTATCTTTGGTAAAGTGCAATCTGGAAACGGGCCGAACCCACCAGATTCGAGCCCATATGAAGCACATCGGGCACCCCATTTTTGGTGACAGTACCTATGGTGGCGACCGCATCCGTCGCGGGGCCGCCAGTGGCAGCTACAAGGCTTTTGTCGATAATTGTTTCAAAATTATGCCCCGTCAGGCACTGCATGCCAAGTCGCTGGGAATCATTCATCCGAAGACGAAAGAACTCATGCCCTTCGACACCGACCTGCCCGAAGATTTCCTGGAAGTACTGGAAAGGTGGCGGAATTATGTTCAATACAGCTAACTGTGAATTAGTAGATACACTCCGACATTCAAAATTATGACAATCACCACCCGCCCCGGCACCCGCACCGACATCCCCGCTATTTTCGAATTGGTTAAAGAATTAGCCGTTTACGAAAAAGCACTCGATCAGGTTTCAAACTCCGTCGAACGCATGGAGAGGGATTATGATAATAAACTTTATGATTTCCACGTGGCTGAATCAGACGGTGAGACTGTCGGGTTGGCTTTGTACTACTATCGCTATTCAACTTGGAAAGGCAAGCGTTTGTATCTGGAAGACATTGTAATCACAGAATCCATCCGGGGGAATGGTCTGGGTAAAACCCTTTTCGATGCGGTGGTCAAAACCGCCAAAGACACCGATTGCACTGGCATGATGTGGCAGGTGCTCGACTGGAACACCTCAGCAGTAGGCTTCTACCGTAAATACGGTACTCGCTTCGACGACGAATGGTTGAATTGCCATCTGGATTTTTAGGACTCTGACAGGGGAGAATAACCGGATCAGGCCTGAACATGACCAGGCATAATACAGCCTGAGGAGATTGCAAATAAAGCTTTTCTAATTTTTTATAGAATTATTTTCTTAAAAACTGGGATTTGCCACTATTTAGGGGTATTAATTCCCCAGTCAATAAACAGTTTGGGGCGAAATGAGAGCGAAACGCTCGGGAGTTGCGAGTATAACTACACTGGTACTTTGTTTTTAAGGCAATCACCCAATACGATCGTTCACTCTAACCAAACACAACAATGGGAAACATCCTGTACACGGTTGCCGTTATTTTGGTCATTATCTGGTTGCTTGGCTTCCTCGGCTTTGACAGCTTCGGAATGGGTAACATTATTCACATCTTGCTGGTCATTGCGGTGATAGCGGTAGTTCTTCGTCTCATCAGAGGCGGCGGGATTTAGCCCTGACGCTAAGGATAATTAAATATGCAGACGCCACCGAAACATAGTTCGGTGGCGTTTTTCATTTGTAGAAAATCACGAATTTCTATCGCTCGCTCAGGAATTGGGTAAGCGTTTCTTTTCCTTCAAGGTACCCCAAAGACTGCAAAAAAGCATCCGTTTTTAGCACGGTATCTTTAAAGTATTCCAGGTTTTTGTAGTTAAAGAAACCATGAGGCTGGCCCTCATACAGGTGCAGATCGCACCGCCCGCCTTTTGCTTCCACTTTCTTCTTGTACGCTTTCGCAGTACTCACCGGAATCAGTTTATCCTCGGTACCCAGGAAAAAGAGGGTGGGTGGGGAAACCGTGTCCAGATTGTGAATAGGAGAGAACGCTGTGTAGCGTTCGCCAACTCTCTCGTAGCCGTAGCCCTCAGGACCGTTGTCAATCACTGGATTGTATAAAATCAGCGCCTGCGGTGCAGTGCTGATGGATAAATCATCTTTCGGATCGTCCAAGCCGGGTAAGTGAGCCAGGGCAGCGGCCAGATGTCCCCCCGCGCTGCCGCCGGCCGCTATAAGCCGACCTTCATCAATCCCCAACTGATCGGCATGTTGGCGCAGGAATCGCATGGCCGATTTGGCGTCCGCAACCGACTCAAAAGGTGTGGTCTTTTGCCTGGCCTTGACCCGGTAATCGGCACGGGCGCACACCATGCCCCGACTGGCAAAGTACCTGGCATGGGGCTCGAACTGAGCAATGCTGCCACTATTCCAGCCCCCCCCGAAAAAGAAGAGGATTGTGGGGTAACTACGGCCCGGCTGGTAATCCGGCGGGTAGTCAATGGTGATGGTGAGTAACGTGCTGTCTACTTTTTTGTAAACTACTTCCAGCGATTTTTGGGCAATTGTTTGGGTGGCGAACCCTAACAATAATAGCAATGTGATTTTTATTTTCATGGTATTGTTTTCATTATCAGAAGGTCACGTACTTTCATTTGTTGATCAATCATACAATCCCGTATTTCCTTTTTCCAGTAACGGCATAAGCCTGGATACTGTGGCGGGATTACCCATAGCGATGTTCTTGCTTTCCAAGGGATCGGTCTTGTGGTCATACAATTCGATTGCGGGCCGTGCCTGCCGGAAGTACTTGGTCAGGCGATAGCGCGGTGTGCGAAGCGTAATTCCATTATTGAAGTAGCTGTAAGCAACGTTTTTCCAATCCTTGCCTGAAGACTTTTTCATCAGATTTGTCAGGCTAGAACCATCGACATTCTTTGGCGGAGTGACCCCACAGAATTCCATGAGCGTTGGGTAAATATCCACCGTGCCAACTACCTGCTCGTGCTTAATCCCCTTCTCCATTTTTGGGTTTTTGATGATGAGCGGACTGTGCAGCGCGCGCTCAAAGCAGGTGTGCTTGCCCCATACCCGATAGTCGCCGAGTTGCCAGCCGTGGTCGCCCCAGAGCACCACGATGGTGTTTTCGGCCAAACCCTGTTTCTCTAATTCGTCCAGTACTTTCCCGATCTGCGCATCCACGTAACTTATGCTGGCAAAATAGGCGTGGCGCAACTTGCGGGCGTAGGCATCCGATACCTGATGGTCCAGCGATGCTTCCTCCTCACCCAACTGATAGTTGTTGAACTCCCCGCTATTTAACAGACTGGCTTTATTGATATTTTCCGGAATATCAGGGGTCGGCGAAATGGGTAATTTATCTTCATCGTACAAATCCCAATATTTTTTCGGTGCCGTGAAAGGCAGATGGGGCTTGAAAAAACCGACGGCAAGCACAAAGGGCTGTTCGCGTTTTTTCAATTCCCCCAGCTTTTGTACCGCTAGTTTTGCAGTCAGGCCATCCACATAGGCCTCGTCATCCACGGCAGCAGCTTCGTAGGGCTTCACCTGGCCTTTGAGCGTATTACGGTTGGTACCGTCGGCATAGCCAAAGAAGGCATTGTGCCCGCTGCCCCACTTTTCATCATCGAGCAGCATCTCGTTCCAGCTATGGGGTAGTTCCAGCGGGGCATCCTTCGGCGAATCAAGGTAGCCGTACACGTGTCCATCAGGATGGTGGCTGATTTTGCCGATACCGACCGTGTAGTATTGATTCCTTTTCAGTAAGTGGATAAAAGTTTCCGGGGTTTCCGTTTCGGGCTTTCCTGAAAGTACCTCCGCCGATATGTTATTGCTCAGGTACTTTTTCGATAGCGGATGCCGCCCGGTAAGCAGCGCATGGCGTGATGCCCCGCAGGTGGGGACGGCCACGAAATGATTTTTGAACAGCTGCCCTTGGGCAGCCAGCCTGTCGATATTCGGGCTTTTGATGTATTCCTTTCCATAACAACCCAACTCAGGCCGCAGGTCATCCACGGCGATGAAGAGGATATTGGGAGGCTGGCTGTCGGGGGATTGCTCGTGGCTGTAAAAACTGTTTAGCAACAAAACAGCTCCAAGAGAAACCAAACCTGGTAACAGACTTTTTTTGAACATTGGTTTAGGTATTATACTCTGTTTTGAAAAAGAAATGCGCGACTTGCACTAAAATGTACAAAGTCGCGCGTTCTCAGAATCTATCATTTTTCTGATTCATTATCGGGCGGGACCTGATAACCCACCGTTAAAAGCTAATATCCCGGATTCTGTAAAAAGTCGCCCGGATTGCTTACACGGTCAATTTGAGTCTGAGGAATAGGCCGCACGATGTGTGTCGCTTTTACATTTTCGGCGGCATCGAGGTTATACTTCATGAGGCGTTCGATAAATTTCCCCGAGCGTTTGATGTCGTACCAGCGGTGCATTTCGCCAGCGAGTTCCCGACCCCGTTCGTCAAGAAAAAAATCCTGACTCATATCGGTAGCCTTTACCTGCATGTCGGCTACTTTGCCAGGTAGAGCGGCGCGGGTTCGAACTACGTTGACGTACTCCGCGGCCTTTGCATTGTTCCCTTGCTTAAAGGCGGCTTCGCCCGCGATGAGGTACATTTCGGCCAGTCGCATGACCAGGAAGTCACGACGACCATCGGTGGCGTTGACACTTGTACGAAGCGGATCTAAGTATTTCCTCAAGGTTGGGAACTGACGCCGACTGGCCCCGCCGATTTCCAAAGGGTCGGTTACTGCTGCCACCCATTTATCATTAAAATCGATCAGCCAGTAGGGAACGCTTTTTTGCACAGCGTCGGACACCGGGTTCAATACAATCTTAATTGCAGTGTCGCCTGGTACAACTTTCTTTCCATTGATGGTGCCTTCGCGATTTGCAATCCAGACAGTTTTGAACGAACCGTCGAAACGACTATCCTTGCTAAGATCAAATAGTTTAAGTGTATAGTTGGTTGGCATGAAACGCTGAAAAGGCCGCCCATTTTCGATGTCTCGAATCATTGCCGGGTTTCGGGTATAGTCAAACTGAAAATAAAGGTGACCTTCGTTTCCAGGCCCATTGGTTAGGGGATCATCAGTATACTGCACTGACCAGATTACCTCCGAATTAACGTCATTGTTGATATCCCATAAATCAATGTAATTTTTAACCAGTTGGAAGTCATTACTATTGATGACTGCTGACGCCATTTTTTCGGCTTCCGCCCAATTGCCCAGAGTCAGCTGTACACTTGCCAGTAAACCCTCAGCCGCATGTTTAGTTGCTCGGCCGTACTCCTGAGCCTTAGCGGGTAAATTGGACACAGCATACTGAAGATCGGGTACAATACCCTCTTGGTAGACTGTAGCCACTGGTGTACGCCGCGCCTCTGTCTCTACGCCTTGAGTTTCTTCCAGCGTAAAATGCACATCCCCAAATTGCCGCACCAGGTGAAAATAATACAAAGCCCGCAAAAAACGAGCTTCAGCAACAATGCGACTACGGGTAGCTTCATTGATGCCCTGTACCTGGGGCGCGCGACTTATTATAGCATTGGTTTGGTTGATGCCAACGTAAAAATTGTCCCAGATTACCCTAACATAAGGGTGTGACCCCAAAAAATTCGGGGAGTAGTTGTTGATATCCGGAATGTTCGTGGCCCCACCAAAGCCGTTGGTGTACATATCGGTACCCGTTACGGTCAGGAAGTAAGCCTCCTGCCTTCCATAAAATCCCCGCAACGGAGTGTAAGCAGCTTTCAATCCATCCTCAATTCCCTTGGGGGTAGTGTAATAGCTTTCTGCGGTGGCTAGGCCGACGGGATTTTCTTCCAAAATTCCCTGGCAAGAGGATAGGCAAAAGGAAGAGAGAACACAAAGGGATAAGTATCTGTAATATTTCATGTTTTTCGGGATATCAATGAGTCAAAAGCTATATCAGTTTTAGCTGGAAAACCATTCAGAATTTTAAGTTTAAACCAAAAACGTAAGTGGCAGATGTCATGGGAGATGAGCCACCTACTACACCGTTTGAGGTTTCAGGGTCCACTAGTTTGTAAGGTGAAAATATGAAAGCATTGTCAGCCGTGGCATACACGCGCAAGCTGCTCAGACCAATCTTTGAGCTGAGCGTTTTAGGGATCGTGTAGCCCAAAACGATATTGCGGATTTTTACAAATGAGCCATCGTAGAATTGAACGGCATCATCATACAGGGGAGCACTGGCAGCAGAAGGTTTGGGGATTTTGTTGACGGGATTTGTCGGTGTCCAGTAATCGAAGTTGATTGCGCTATATCGTCCCTGCCAGTTGTTTCCTCCCAGGTTGTGGAAATCGCTGCGGATCATCTGGCCCTGCCGTGCGTAAATCAGAAAAGAAAAGTCAATTCCTTTGAAATTGAAGCGGTTGGTCAACCCGCCACTCCATTTCGGAACTGTTGATCCAAGTACTGTGCGGTCGTCGGCATTGATCTGTCCGTCGGGCTGCTTCGTCAGGTTGCCGTCGGCATCGCGCCCGTTCACATCCGCTATACGAATATCTCCTGGCTTTTGATTTACCTTGGCGGCCTCATCGGCTTGGCTGGTCTGCCAGATACCCTCTTGCTGATAGTTGTAAAAGACGCGGATCGGTTGCCCTATAAACCAGCCGTTCCCAACATCGTCACTATCGTTGAAAAGCTCAACAATCTTTTCTTTATTACTGAACACATTCAGTCCGGCCTCCCAGCGAAAGGCACTATTTGCAGGGAGGACATTGCCGTTCAGGGTCAATTCCCAACCTTGATTGCTGGTAGCCCCAATATTCTGCAAAACAGACCCGTACCCTGAGGTAATGGGGATCAGTCGTTCCAGCAACAAATCTTTCGTGTTTGTCTTGTAAACTTCCAGCGAACCAGTAATACGATCGCTTAAAAAGCCGAAATCCACCCCAACATTCAGCGTGCTGGATATCTCCCAGCGCAGATCAGGGTTAGGAATGATGTTTAGTCCATAACCAAAAGCCGGATCGTTGCCGTAAGCGTAGATAGAGCGTTCGAGCCCTCCCAGTGTCTGGTAGGGATCAATGGCGGTATTACCCACCGATCCATATCCCGCACGAAGTTTCAAGAATGACAATGTTTTGTTGCCACTGAGGAAGGTTTCATCTGACAATATCCAGCCAGCCGATACGGAAGGAAAAAATGCCCACTTATTGGCAGGTGACAGACGAGAGGAGCCATCAGCGCGGCCAGTCAGTGTGAGAAGGTAGCGATTATTAAAACTATAATTGATACGTCCCATGTACGAAAGTAATCCCCATTTGGACAATGAGCTACTGATGCCCAGTATATCTTGTGCACTACCGAGATTGTAGAAAAGAGAAGTTTCGACGGGAATATTTCTTGCCCGTGCACCAGACAATTCGGTTCGGTTCTGCTGAGAACTGAACAGCCCCACGACATCCAATGCGTGTTTGCCGAAGTTCTTTTTATAGGTCAGAATATTTTCGAGTGTAAAAGCGAAGATCTGGCGATTATTGATCTCAGCAGTATTAGCACTACCAGCCAAAGTACCATTATATTGCCCCTGCCGATAGCTGCTGAAATCCGGTCCATAGTTGAGGCGATAGTTGAGCCCCTCGGCCAAATTGTATTCTGCGAAGATATTGGCAAATATCCGGTACTTTTTACGCTCGTCTGTATACTGACCAGGCTGGTATTCCAGGAGAGGGCTGGTAAGCAAACCCTCACGAGGGCTTGGGTAAGCCAAAAAATTCCCTTCAGCATCGTAAGGCTCTATCAAAGGTGAGAACCGAAGTGCATCGGAGTATGGACCATTTGCCATTATATTTTGTAAATCACTGGATACCGTTGAGCTTACTCCAACGCGCAGTCGACTAGTGAGTTTTGTTTCGAGATTGACCCGGAACGAGTACCTCTGGTAGTCGCTCTTTTGCATAATTCCTTTCTCGTCGAAGAAGGCCCCTGACAAGTAGTAGGTAGTTTTGTCCGAGCCGCCACTGGCTGAAAGCTGGTGCTGCTGCTGCTGGCCGTTGCGCAAAATCAGGCTCAGCCAGTCGGTCTCCGTTCCGTTGTTAAGGTTGGCGATCTCGAGCGGGTCGAAAAAGGTGGCATCCTGGCTGGCGTCGGTGGGATCTATATTTCTTGCCGCGCGCGAATAGCGCGCAAATTGCTCGCCGTTCATAAGGTTGAGATCCTTTTGAGCTTCCTTTATCCCAAAGTACCCATCGTAGCTGATTACAGCCTTCCCCGCTTTGCCACGCTTGGTCGTAATCAGGATGACCCCGTTGGCCCCGCGCGACCCGTAGATTGCCACTGCACTGGCGTCTTTCAGTACCTCCATTGACTCAATGTCGTTGGGGTTGAAATCATTGATGCTCACGTCTGTTGGTATGCCATCGATCACGTAAAGTGGACCATTGCCCGCAGTGATGGATCGGTTACCCCTGATACGGATTACCGGTTCAGAGCCGGGATTTCCATTGGCCCGCACAATGTCTACGCCGGCAAGGCGACCCTGTGCGTTTTGTAAAAGGTTTGCGGCAGGTGTTTCGGCGATCTCTTTACTGGATATACTGGAAATTGCACCCGTTAAATCTCGCTTTTTCTGGGTACCATAACCCACCACAATCACCTCTTCCAATGCTTTTGTGTCTTCCATTAATGTGACATCGACCTGGGTGCGACTACCCATCGTGACCTCCTGCGATATATATCCCACAAAGCTGAGAACCAGGACGTCAGGGCCGTTTCCAGGTGCTTCCAGCGTAAAATTTCCTTCACTGTTAGTTGTCGTACCACGTGAGGTATTTTTCAACACCACGCTCACGCCGGGCAGGCCTACGCCGTCTTTGTCGGTTACGGTACCCGTCAAAGTTCGGTCGATAGGGATAACCTGAATTTTCGACAGGCTCCTCAGGGCTAGATTTTCTGCTTCTCTTGGACTCAAAACAATCTGCCTTCCTACAACTTCGTAATGCAAACGTAGGGGATCTAATAGCTTGTCCAGCAGGATGCCCAGCGATTCGTTGTTGGCGTCGAGCGAAATTTTATGCTCCGCGGGCACCGAAACAGGCCGGTAAGCAAACCGTACTTTGACTTGCTTTTCGATTTCTCCAAGTACTTTTCTGACGCTGCGGTTCTCTACCCGCAGTGTGATCCGTTGGTCAAGTAATTCCTGCCCGCTGGTATCATGAGCTATCGATACCCCCGCAAGAATAATCCCTAGCAGACACTGGATCAATGAGATTTTCATAAGGTGTAAAATGAACGTATTGAACCGTAATGGTTTTTTCATTAGTTTTAGTTGTTTTTGTGAATAATTGAGCAAAAACTCCTTCTTCACGCCCGGTCTGGGCGTAGTTTTCTACACAGGAGCAAGGATTCAGCATCGGTTGTGGTCGCAACACAGCCGATGCCTTTTTACGGGTTAGGTGACAGGTATTGGCATTTTCTAATCACTCATTGTTAGTGAAATAACTCGATTCTTTACTAATCAACACCCTGTCCCGTATACAATCACTTGTCCGTCAACGAGTTTATAATGGGCGTTCACCACTTTGCAGATTACTTCTAATTTTTGGTACATATCTTCATCGGTCAGATTGAGCGTGAGCCTGCACTGTCCAAATGCTGCTTCACTATATATTACCTCAATACCATACGCCTTTCTGATAGCTTCAAAAACCTGAGCAGCAGGCATATCTTCGAAGACAAAAAGCGATTTATCGATCGTGGGAATTACCAGCTGGGGTTTTGCAACTACGGCTTTATGAATAGTAGCATCACTACGCTTAAAAATGGCCTTTTGATTAGGCGTGAGGACAATGCCGCTCGCTTCGGGATCATTATGAGGGTGATCTGTGGCATCGGCGTACACTGATACCCTTCCGGTTTTTACGGAAACAGTAACATCGGGTGAATCGGCAAATGCTTCGATTTCGAAACTCGTGCCGAGCACTTTCGTTACCGTATTGCCAGCATATACCAAGAAGGGCAAATGCCGGTTTTTGGCTACATCAAAGAAGGCTTCACCCGTTAAGTATACTATGCGTTCGTTTCCTTCGAACTTTTGCGGGTACTTTAAATGACTATTTTTCCCAAGTTTTACCCGGGTGCCATCGGCGAGTTGGATATCCATGATCACGCTGGCGGAATTGACTGATTCATTCCATTTGTTCACCACTAAGACGGGGTTGGGGTCGGAAGTGATAGTATTGGTTGGCAGATAGCGCCATCCCAACCATCCCATAGAAAGCAACAGTGCCAAAGAGGCAGCAATTTTGAGGGAGATATTCCAATTGATTTTTCTCCCTTCTGGACTTTCCAAGTCACTAAGCGAAGCCTCGATCCGTGTCCAAATGTCCCTCGTTGAAAATAGAGCAGCAAAGTTTGATTCTTCGCTTTCTGCGGAATGAATACTCTGAAGCCCCTGAACCAAACGGCGTCCTTCTTCTACGTAATCAAACCTATCAGGATGTTCGTGCAGGAAGTTGTGCCAGAATCGAATATTCTCGGGAGTAGGAGCGTGGACCCACTCCTTGAAACGGTCATCCGCAGCAAAATCTTCCGCTAAATATTGATGGTATGCCATTGATGTAGGTTGAAATCCAGCTCAGAATAAATACCCAAGTATAATAACCACCGAAAGTATCCGCACTACCTGCCGTAGTACTTTAAGCCCTGAATAAATGAACTTGCAAGCTGATTGATAATTGATACCCATGATCTGGGCAATTTCTTCGTTGCTAAAATGATGCGTGAAGCGAAGGTCGATAGCTTGCTGCTGGCGGGGACTTAGCTGACGGTACCCGGCACGGAGTTGTCGCATCAATTCTTCGTGGCCGTCGTTTTGAATTATTTGCTTTTCCCTCCAATTTCCCTGTTCTTCAAGCTCCTGGCAATTTTCAAGATCAGTCGCTCTGTAAAATTCATCCCGTTTGTAAACACGGAATATTTTGTTGCGCAGTGCCCTAAACAGGTAAAACTTAATCGAATCCGTGTCGCTCAGTCCGGCGCGACTTTGCCATAGCTCAACGAACAGATCGTGAATGCTGTCCTCAATTAATTGAACATTGGTGGTAATCTGATGCCCGTAACACAATAACTCATCGGCGTGTAAGTCATAGATTCGCTTGAACGCCTCTCGGTTTCCCTCCCGAAAAGCACTCCATAAAGCTACATTCTGGTTTCTGGTTTGTGCCTGACCCACTCGGTTTGCGTTGTATTCTATATACTAATGCCACAATCAGTGCTTTTTAATCCAATTTTTTCTAAATATTTTTTGAAAATGGGCAATTTCTAATAGTAAATACGCAGAGATATGCCTTGACTTAGTGTTCAAATTTTCGAAAGCTATTGAGAACGAGTACTTTTTTGTGAATCTTTACCATCTTAACCTTAACTTCTCACTGCGTATGGCCACTACTACCCTCAACACCCCCTGGGTGGAATCACCGTTTTTTGAGCAAGAAATTGAGCAGGCGGGCTACGATTCCGCGACCGAAGAACTTATTCGCCGCTACGCCGAAGATGGGTACGTAGTATTTGACCCACAAATCGATGGATCGGTGATCGATGCCGTGGTAAATGGTCTCAAACCGAAGTTTGAGGCGGAGCACACCAACCGCATTCAGGATGCCTGGGAGTACAACGATGCCGTCAAGCAGATAGCCGCCGCGCCCCGGGTGCTGGAAGTGCTTAAATTGCTTTATCGCCGGGAACCGATTCCCTTTCAGACGCTGAATTTCAGCACAGGTAGTCAGCAGCGGACCCACAGCGATTCCATCCACTTCAATTCCATCCCCGAGCGGTTTATGTGTGGCGTGTGGGTGGCGCTGGAAGACGTCCACAATGGCAACGGACCTTTGCACTATTATCCCAAGAGCCACAAACTACCCTTTTACGACTTGTCGATTCTGGGTTTGAAAGGTTCTACCAGCAAGTCGATCGAAGAGATGCTCACAAAGTACTATACCCGCTACGAGGATTTCATCGCTGAGCTGGTGGAAAATAAGAAATTGGACAAGAAGGTACTGAACATCAAGAAAGGGCAAGCCCTGATCTGGTCGGCGAACCTGCTGCACGGTGGCGAGCCGATTTCGCATGCAGGTAGTACCCGCTTTACGCAGGTGAATCACTTCTACTTCGAGGGCTGCGCCTACTACCGTCCCATGCTCACCGACATGGCCATCGAACGGATTTCGATTCAAAAAGTCGTCAACATCGCTACGGGGAAAGAAGTGAAAAGCCAATATCTTGAAAAAGACATTGATCACATCGGCTATTCTTATAAAGTGTACCTACCTGCCGGACTCATGCGATCCTTGGTACCTTCGGGCGTAAGGCAGTGGGTCAAAAAGTTGAGAGGGTAGGGCGAGGGGGGACGATGACTGTGGCGGGGGCTCGTTAAAAACTTCCTTTCCGTATTTCCATATCGCTAAAAAAACGCTCGATGCTATCAAAAGCACATTCGATGCTCTAAATCTCGCAAAAGATAAAGGTATTAAACGGCAAGCATTACGAATTATTAAACTCCGATCCCTAAAATAAATACGGCATCAAAAGGGCAATGAAAAATAAGAGAAGTACGAAATATATCTAGAAAACACTGCAAAACTTTCGTATATACAGGAGTTAGCGGCATCCTCACATGCCTGCGCTGCTGTAAAGGTATTAAATAGAAATGCCAGGATATCAAAAGCCTGGCATTTCTATTACTACATGTACTTAGCTTACAAATTCTTTTTCTTCATCTCCTTCACCGCGTAGTCCGCTGCTCGGGCCGTGAAGGCCATGTAGGTCAGCGACGGATTCTGAGTGGAAGTGGAAGTCATGCTGGCACCATCAGTCACGAAAACATTGGGTACGGCGTGGAGCTGATGGTACTTATTCAGCATCGAGGTTTTGGGGTCCTTGCCCATGCGAACACCACCCATTTCGTGAATATCCAGACCGGGTGCCTGCTTGCTGTCGCTGGTGCGGATGTTGGTGAAGCCCGCCATGGTAAACATCTCCGTCAGCTGTTCCAGATAATCCTTTACCATTTTTTCGTCATTATCGTCGTAATCCACCGACATCCTGACTTGCGGCAGTCCATAGGGATCTTTCAGATTGGGATCCAGCGCTACGTAGTTAGTTTCCTTTGGGATCGTTTCCCCCATCATGTGGGAGCCCACCCGCCAATTTCCCGGTTGTGGATTGAGCAGGCTTTCTTTTAAAGCAATACCTTCCTGGCTATAATCCGAGCGGGAAGTGCGGCTGGCGCTGAATCCAGCGGCGTAGCCGCGAAGAAAATCTGTCTCCTGCTTGTACACATTCCTGAACCGGGGAATATAACTACCATTGGGCCGTCGGCCATCGGTCGTCATATCCAGAAATCCATCGTACTCGCCCGAAACACGGGCGCGGTAGTTGTGAAAGGCGAAGTACTTACCCAAAGTACCACTGTCGTTGCCGAGTCCGTTGGGGAAGCGGGACGAAGTGGAGTTGAGCAGGATCATGTTGGTGTTAATAGCCGCGGCATTTACAAAAATGATTTTGGCATAAAACTCCATCATCTCCTTTGTATTGGCATCGATTACCCGCACCCCCGTGGCTTTGCCGGACGTGGCCCCGCTGCTCTTTTCATCATAAATAATCGAATGCACCACCGAATGGGGGCGGAGGATCATATTTCCGGTTTTCATGGCCCACGGAATCGTAGAAGCGTTACTACTAAAGTACCCGCCAAACGGACAGCCGCGTTCGCACATAACCCGGTGCTGACACTTGGCACGGCCTTGGTCGTAGTGGATCTGCTGCGGGTCGGTGATATGGGCCGCCCGGCCAATGATAATGTGACGGTCTTTGTAGTTGCCGGCTACTTTTTCTTTGAAGTACTTTTCCACGCAGGACATCTCGTGGGGCGTCAGAAACTCGCCGTCAGGCAGAGCGTCAATGCCATCTTTATTGCCTGTAATCCCGGCAAATTTTTCCACGTGGCTGTACCATGGCGCGATGTCGTCGTAGCCAATGGGCCATTCTACGGCAAAACCATCGCGGCCGGGGCCCTCAAAATCATACTTGCTCCACCGCTGGGTCTGACGGGCCCACAGCAAAGATTTACCGCCTACCTGATAGCCCTGAATCCAGTCGAAAGGTTTTTCCTGAACATAAGGCTGGTCTTTGTCTTTGATGAAAAAGTGCGACGATGATTCCTTCCAGTTGTAGCATTTGCTTTGAATAGGATTTTGCTCCCGGGCCGCTAAGGGCATCTTCTCCCTGTGTTCAAACTCCCACGGCATCATGTTGGTCGTAGGGTAGTCCACATTGTGTTTTACGTCACGGCCCCTTTCAAGCACCAGCGTCTTGAGTCCTTTTTCGGTAAGTTCTTTGGCTGCCCAGCCACCGCTGATTCCCGAACCTATTACGATAGCGTCGTAAGTCCGGGCTTTTTGAGAATCAATGTTAAAATAAGGCATTTGTACCAGTATCGGTGAAAGTTAATTTAGGCTTCTTTAATGGGAACACAACCGTGAAATCTCCCGGGAATCATCTCGTAGTGCGTAAGATTGGTCATGACATACTCGGAGTTCATGTAGCCCTGAATGGTAAGATTCTTTACCAACGGAAAGAATGCTCTCACCGATGGATCGTCGCTCAGTTCCAGACCTTCCAGAATATGAATGCGCTGGGGGGGAGTACCGGCAGCAAAAGGTTTCTTAAAAGTCTGCTGACTGTATTTATCCAGTGAGGCAAGGCCATCGTTCAACGTCTTTTTAACTTCGGGTTCGTAGCATTCGGCTACCATTTTTTGCACAAAACGGTGGACATTCAATTCTTTGGCACCCGGCGTGTCGGTAACGGGAATAAAAGTTTCGACCACTTCGGCCAGCATTTCATCCTCGGCAATTGTCAGAAATCCGATTTTTTTTATACTCTTTTGGTTCCAATTGCTGGCCCAGGCGGGCAGGGCTACCATCGCGCCCATGGAGGCGGCTACGTTTTTAAGAGCCGTGCGTCTTTGCATGGTTTTATTTTATAGGTTTTAATAAAAAGGCTTGATTTCTTTCAAACGAAATTGGCTGACGGATTCTCTTTTCAGGAGAATCTGACTTCTCTGCAAAGAAAGGTGATTATCGCAGTGATATACCCCAAACGCGCAGAAAAGCGTAAGATTGTCAATATTACTTTGTCTTTATCACCTGGATTTTCTGCAATAGTGTTTTGCGGTTGGCTTCCGAAATATCGACAGTGACTCGCTCATCGCCCAGATGAATAGCATGACGCTCCACGCGACGCAGGTGGGCCAGGTTGACAACCAGGGATCGGGAAAGACGAAAGAAATCCGGATCATCGAAGTGCTGCGTTAATTTTCCCAAAGTCATCCAAACCTTCGACGGTTTTTCCTGATGGCGCAGACGGATCGAAACGCTTGCGCCATCGGCCTGCAGGTACAGCACGTCCTTGGACGAAATCTGTTCATGGCCGTTGTCGATTGGGAGGAAAAGTACCTGGCCGCCGGAAGGCAAGCCCGGCTCTAGTCTTAAAAATCTGGCGTGGGCCAAGTCAATTTGTATCAAAAGTTCCATTATCCGGAAAGGCTTCAGCAGGTAGGCGGAAGGCAAAGTGGCACTTGCCCGGTCAATGGTAGACTGATCGGTGCTGGATGTCAGGTAAAGAAAGGGCATCCAGTGCTGGGCCAGCAGATCCTGAGCTAGTTGAA
The DNA here is from genome assembly GCF_014651615.1 of Persicitalea jodogahamensis. Taxonomy (GTDB): domain Bacteria; phylum Bacteroidota; class Bacteroidia; order Cytophagales; family Spirosomataceae; genus Persicitalea; species Persicitalea jodogahamensis. Next base: position 627,115 of record NZ_BMXF01000003.1, read on the forward strand.
TACCCGCAAAAGACATCCCGCCAAGGGTGATGTCGATGACAGCCAGGTCGGGAGGATTGACTTTGAGGATTTTTTTCGCTTCGGTAGCATCCCGTGCCGAGCCAACGACGGTGTGGCCGGCGTCTTCAAGCTGAGCAGCCAGATCGGTAGCCGTTAGAATGTCGTCCTCGACGAGTAGTATCTTGAGCGGAGTCATGCGACAGAATCGGTAAAATTCAAAGTAAAGAGAGTACCACTACCTGGCTTTGATTCAGCAAAGTAATAATTCCCACGCAACTGGCGTACCTGCATACGGATCATTTCCAGGCCGTAGGAATTGGTGGGAGTGATCGTAGTGGCAGTATTTCCCGGGCCTGAATCAAAATCCAGGCCGGGGCCATTGTCAGACACAGTCAGTTCGATTTGGTTCGCATTGCGATGACAACCAATAATCAGGCATGGGTCAATACTGCCGGGAAAGGCATATTTACAGGCATTTGTAACGAGTTCGGTCAGGATCAATCCGAGTGGAATGGTTTGTTCCGGGCTGAGGTGCAGTGGGTCGAACCTGTAGGTGGTGTCAATTTTCGCGTACCCATAGGCAAGCAGTACACCATTGGCAAGCGCCGGAATAAACTCAGTAAGGTCGATGAGCGGCGAATCGATGGAACCGAAGAGTCTGCTCTGAATGAGGGACATGGATTGCACCCGCAACTGACTTTCCTCCATAGCCTGACGGGCATCGATATCGGACAGTTGCCGGGCCTGCAGATTGAGCAGGCTTGAAATCTGCTGAAGGTTGCTGATTGCCCGGTGGTTTTGCTCCCGAACCAGGTGTTCATTTTTCAAGCTCAATCCCTGATATTTCTTGAAAAGCTGAAAAAATAACACACTAAGAACGCCCGCGACTAAAAATAGGAATAAAACGACCCCAATGACTATTCTATCCTGGCGGTGATTGCGATTCGAGATATCCAGTTCCAGTTGTTGGATTTTAAGCAGGTTTTCTTTTTTCTCCGTTTCATATTCCACTTGAAGCCGGGCAAGTACCCCATCACGTTCAGCGGCGAACTGCAGATTTTCCTTTCTATAAAGTTCTCCAAATCGCTTGTGTGCGCTCTGCCATTGATTCGTGTGCTCATAGTAGTCCAGCATTGCCCGGTCCATGGTGACGTCCAGCAAATGATCGTTAAGTCCGTTAGTCTTGTACAGCTGCGCTGCTGACTGGATTTCGGACAGGCCTTTTTCTGGCTGTCCCGCATCGATGTACGCTCGCCCCAGCAGAATTTGGGTGTTAAGTCGGGTTCGAAGATTTTTTTTAACATGAAGCCATTTTTGCGCTTCCAGCAAATGGGTAATAGCCCTCGGATCGTGCCGAAAAAGAAAAAGCTCTCCCAATTTCAGATTAATATCGGCCATGCCCAGCGAATCCTCTATCTGACGATTTAGTCGTTCGGCAGTTTTGAGAAATATCACCGCGCTGTCAGGGCGTTGGCTCTTTGGATTGTAGGGGTACCTGCGCTCAAAGACCTGCGCCAGGGTTGCATTGGCCAGTACCTGTCCCTTTAATGATTTTATGCGTTCAAATAGCGCCTTGGCCCGGTAGGCGTATCGGATTTCATCCCGTGTTTGAGAAATCTGCCTGGAATTTTCACAGAGCCTCACGTAAAGTCTGCCCAAATCATAGGAATCTCCCCGGGGTTCAAGAATCCGCAGGGAGTTAAGAAATGCAGTTTTGGAGGCGACGTGGTCACCGGCGAATGCATATAGTTTGCCGTAGAGGTAATAAGCCTCAGCCAGTAGGAGGGAGTCATTTTTTGCCCGTGCTTCCCGCTCTACTTCTTGTGCATGTTGACGCTTCTCGGCGATTGGCGGAAAGGCCGGATCCTGTGCCAGTACCCGACCTATGGATAGCATTGCCACAAGGTACAATACGATCTGTATGGAAAGGTGTTTCAACATAGTGTGTGTGGGACCTTGACTCACAAAGATAATCCGATTTCGGAAAATCCTACTGTAGCTTTCGATAACTTTTTTTGCTGGTTCACAAGTCAATAGTACCAGCTCGTGAGTTCATCGTTGCTCTTTGGATAACCTTTTGGGAAATTGGAGCCTCCACAAATTAACCCCCTCTATCATGGCGGTAACTGCTCTACTCAACACCTTTGAACAAGTCCCCATTGGCGCTTACAAGCGTGCCTATCCCAATGAAATTCTCTCCTGTCAGGGCGATCGTAACTATACACACATTTATTTAACTAACGACCGGAAAGTTTTGGTATCACTGACATTAGGCGTTTTGGAATCGAGGCTGGCATCAAGTCATTTTCTTCGGCTTACCCGCGGCTGGTTGGTAAATAAGTATCATATCCGTGACTTCGATGGTACTTCAGTAACGCTCAGCAATGGCCAGACCGTTGAAGTAGCCCGGCGGCGGCGGCATGAAGTATACTTATCATTGAATATGTCCTGAAATTAGCCGATATCACGGATTGAATTCGCGTTGATTGGATAACTCGAAGACTATCAGCGATTCGCTGCTGTTAATTCTGTGCAATCTATCTGATGGAAATATACATTTCCCCATCCGAAAACAACTCGTAGGAATACTGGCCAGGCGTGTTCAAAATATAGAGGCGCGACTCATTGCCGACACAAAAGGGCTCCGACAGCGTGATAATTCCTGAACCCATGTTAACGATTTGCCAGCTTTGGCCTTTTCGCTCACTAGCGGGTGGTAAAGTAAAGAACGCATCCCCGCCCTTATGGATATACATAGAAGTCTCAGCCGAGAGATTGGTGTCGGTCAGGGTGGTAACAAAATTTTGCCGGATCGATGGTAGCGATTTCTTGTGAACTACCCCTTGTTGGTCCACAGTCAACACATCGGAATCCTCATTGCTGTATTGGAGACCGCTAACCTGAATTGGGTCGGCTGGGGACGAAACTGTAAGCGCATGGGCGATGACGGTGGTGCCGATGCCCACCTGGCCCGAAAAATAGTTTTTCAGCTGGGAGGGCGCAATATAAATTCCCCAGCCGTTTTTTATTATGCCGGAATTGACTCCGCGGAAACCTTCGAGCCTGAGTCCGTAAAAGTTTTCGATGTGGGCGGCATTGCCCGCATCGTTACTGGTAAAAAGCCTGAGATTGATGAAGTCAAAGTCATCCGTCCGGTAGGGACGGTCGTTGTTGCCAAAAGTACCCGATACCTTCACGGCTGCCAGCTTGGCTACATTGCCTCCATCGCGGTACCCCAGGGTATCCGGCAAGCCTCGGAACAGATTGAATTCACCCGCGCTGGTGTGTACGTCGGTGAAGTCAACACCCGATTTGAAATTAGCGTAGTTATTAACTACCAGCCCCTGGGCGCTGTCTTGCGGACGAACTACCATGCCCACCGCGGTAGAGTCAGGAGTTTCAAGATCGTACCTGGGCTCATTAACCCCTAAATACATTCCGCGCGAAAGAAGTGAATCGTACCTGGTGCTGACGAGCACCATATTCCGAAGGGGCGTACTGTGCTGTTGAGAAATGGAAACCGCCCCACTTCGCCAGATTTTGGCCGTATCATTCAGGTTGAATTGAGTAGAATCCCTGGCGACCCTCCAATTGGACTGGGCAAGAATGCTTTTGGAAAACAATAGCATACCAAATATCAGCCCTGAAAACAGGGGCGTAGGGGTTGCTTTCATAACTTTCTCATTGAATTCTAACTACTCTACAAATTCCCAAGCCTCAACATGCGAGGGGCTATGCTCTTTCTTTACGATCTGGTCGAATCGGGTAATGAGTTCAGGGTGCCGGGCGGCGAGGTCGGTTGTTTCGCTTTCGTCCTTTTGCAGATCGTAAAGTTCCCATTTGGCATTTTTGTTTTTCTTCATATCTACCTTGACTCCCTTCCATTTGCCCATCCGGATGGCAAGTTGGCCGCCCTTCTCCGGATACTCCCAATAGAGGTACTCGTGTTTTTCCTGTTCATCGTTCTTGCCCAGCAAGGTGGGTAAAAATGAAATTCCGTCGCTGGGAACGGGGTCCGTCTTTACAACGTCCAGCAAGGTGGCAAGTACATCATAGTGCACCCCCACATGGTCGGTTACGCTGCCGGGCGTGATGCGCCCGGGCCAGCGGGCTACCATCGGCATGCGAATACCACCTTCGTACACATCCATTTTGAGGCCCCGGTACGGACCCACACTTTCAAAAAACTTGGCATCGACGCCTCCGTTAAAAGTGGTACCATTATCGGATGTGAAAATTACCAAAGTATTATCGTCGATCCCCAGCTCTTTCAATAAAGTCATTATTTCTCCGACTTTGCTATCCATGTAGGTAATCATGGCTGCGTAAGTGGAGAGGGGGTAGGGGGTCGAGGCATAACTCTGCCCGCCGTAGTAGGGCTTTTCAGGAAAGAGGCCCTTGTATTCTGCCACGGCTTCATCCGGCGCCTGCAGCGATACGTGTGGAATAGTGAAGGGAAGATACAGGAAAAAGGGCCTGTCCTTATTTTCCCGTACAAAGCGGACCGCCTTTTCGGCCATTTTGTCGATGGCGTAGTCGTTGCCTTTGTAGTAGTCAAAATCCTTCATGGTCGCCGTTTTAGGGTCGAGCCGACGGTGTACGTTAATAACGGGATTGTTGAGGGTGTCCCATTTTTCATTTTCCCACAGGTGGGTAGGGTAGTAGTTGTGCGCCTGTTTCTGATCGTAGTAGCCGTAGAAATAGTCGAAGCCCTGTTTATTGGGGCTCCCACTGCTATACCCCATACCCAGGCCCCACTTGCCAATGGCGGCTGTGCGGTACCCTTCCTTTTGGAGCACAGTGCCAATCGTGACCGTGCCTGCCGGAAGGGGCATTTGTCCGCGTTCGGTAGAATCAGGGAACCCACCCAGTTCGTAATTGCCCCGGATGTAGGAATGCCCGGCGTGCTTACCGGTAAGTAGCTGGCAGCGCGACGGTGCGCAGACGGGTGTGCTCGTGTAGTAGTCAGTGAACAGGATGCCTTCTTTGGCGATCCGGTCGATATTGGGCGTGCGGATCTTCTTCTGGCCGTAACAGCCAAGTTCGGCGTAGCCCAGGTCATCAGCGTAGATATAAACGATATTAGGCCGGGCAGACTGGCCAAGGGCCGACAGTACGGTCACCGCATGGAAAAGTAGAAGGAGGAAAAATCGGGTCATTGTGAGTAGAAAGGGGTAGTTGTTTATTGACAATAATACAAAAAAGGAGCGGCTGGCTCCGAGACAGTATATGCAGCGTTTTGTTGGCTTTCCAAAGAAAGCAATTTAACACGCATGATTACCCAGGAAATTCCAGTAAGCGTGGTGGGTTTGGGCCTGATGGGATGCAGCATTGCAACCTGCCTGTTAATCGCCGGCCACCCCGTAGTGGCAATAGCCCCCATCGCTGCCGATCTCGATCACGCCGAAGCCCGCATTAGGGAGCATCTGGAAAAATCGGTTGAAAACGGTTTGGTAGACGAACAGCCCGATTTTTATTTTGAAAATCTGATCATCACCGAAGACTATGCGGACCTAGCCACCTGCCGCCTGGCCATTGAATGTACCATCGAAAACGTATTGATTAAGGAGCAGGTCTACAAAAAAATAGAGGCCCATCTGCCAGCTGATGCGCTGCTGACCAGCAATACTTCGGCCATCCCGATAAGTACCCTGCAGCAGTTGACACAGCACCCGGCTCGTTTCCTGGGATTGCACTGGACGGAACCCGCCCACACCACGCGTTTTCTGGAAATTATTTGTGGCGACGAAACCGACCTGAAGAACGGCGAGTACCTCTATGAGTTGTCGCACAAATGGGGCAAGGAGCCAATATTGGTACGGAAAGACATCGCCGGGTTCATAACCAATCGGCTGATGTATGCCATGTACCGCGAGGCGATCAGCCTGGTGGAAGGCGGCTATGCCACCGTGGAGGATGTCGACCGCTCATGCCGCAACAATGCCGGATATTTCATGACCATCGCGGGCGTATTCCGCTGGATGGATCTGACGGGAGTACCGGCCTACCATACCGTGATGCAGCGCTTGCTGCCCACACTTAACAACAGCACTGAAGTACCTGAACTGATCGATAGAATTGTTCGCGAAGGGGGACGGGGAGTTGCCAATGCCCACGGTTTCCATGAGTATACGCCCGAAGAGGCAAAGCTATGGGAGGAAACTTTTACCGAGTTCACTTATGACATCCGGAAACTGGCCCTGAAATATCCGGGGGACGTAGTGAAAAGGAAGTTGAAAGAACGGGAAGAAGGTAAGGCCTAGTTGATTCATATTTTTTATTTAAATTTTTTTGCTGCAAATTCTGATATATGCGTTTTGTTCTTTTGCTACTGTTGTTGCCGGTTCTCACTATTGCTCAGAACCGGGAAGCCCGCCCGGCTTCCTCTCCTAACATTGTCATCGTCATGACCGACGACCAGGGCTACGGCGATATAGCCTGTCATGGCAATCCTTGGATCAAAACTCCCACGATGGACGTGCTCCACGCGAGCAGCGTTCGTTTTACCAATTTTCATTCGGGAACTACCTGCGCCCCGACTCGCGCGAGCCTGATGACAGGCAAAAACAGCAATAAAGTCGGTGTATGGCATACCATCATCGGTCGTGAATATTTGCGAGCCGGGGAAACCACAATGGCTGAATTATTCAAAACGGCGGGCTACTCCACGGCGATTTTTGGCAAGTGGCATCTGGGCGACAACTACCCCTTCCGTCCGCAGGATCGGGGATTTGACGAAGTGCTTATCCACGGTGGCGGCGGGGTGACCCAAACCCCTGATTATTGGAACAATGATTATTTTAACGATACCTATTTTCATAACGGCAAGCCCGAAAAGTACCAGGGCTACTGCACCGATGTCTGGTTTCGGGAGGCAACGAAATTCGTCAACAAGAACAAGCGTCAGCCCTTCCTGTGTTACATTGCCCTGAATGCTCCGCATGGCCCGTACCACGTCGCTCCCAAATACAGTCAGCCTTACAAGGACAACCCGAAAATCCCCAACCCCGACTTTTATGGTATGATCACCAATGCCGACGAGCAAATGGGGGTGTTTATTGAAAATCTGAAAAAGGCGGGTGTGTATGAGAATACCATCTTTATTTTCATGTCTGACAACGGTACCGCCGCCGGAGTGAAGTTCGATAAAGCAGGAAATGTGGACAAAGGGTATAACGCCGGAATGCGGGCCACCAAAGGCTCTCAATACGAAGGCGGCCACCGCGTCCCTTTCTTTTTGCATTGGCCCGCCAAAAAACTGCCCGCCCGCCCTGTGGACGGACTGGCGGGGATGGTGGATCTGCTCCCCACACTACTCGACCTTTGCGATATAAAACCAAAAACAAAGACGGATTTTGACGGCATCAGTCTGGCTCCGAGCCTCTTGCAAAACCAACCTATTAAGCCCGAACGCATTTTAATTACGGACACACAAAGGGAGGGGTACTTGGAGGAAGGGAAAATGTCTGCCGTCATGCAGGGGAGCTGGCGGCTGATCGACGGTAAAGAGCTCTACGACCTATCGACCGATCCAGGCCAAAAGGACAACATTGCGCAGGCGCATCCGGCCAAAGTAAATGAACTGCAAAAAGCGTATCAGGCTTGGTGGCCAGACATTTCCCGCCATGGCAATGCATTCAACCGGGTAATCGTAGGCAGCGAAAAACAGCCCGTTATTTGCCTGACGGCCCATGATTATTTTGCGTTGGATAATTTTCCAGCCTGGAACCAGTACCAGATTCGGGAGGCCAAAGGTGGGAATGGACCCTGGGAAATCTCGGTGGCCAGCGCGGGCCGCTATCGCGTTTCGTTGCGCCGTTACCCATTGGAAAGTGGCCTTGCTATGGATGCCGCCGCACCGGTCCCAACCGCCGAACCGGGTGCCGATCCTTATCCCGCAGGAAAACCGCTGGCGATTCGGAAAGCGAAAGTAAAGGCGGGGACAGTCGAAAAAACGATGGCGGTAAAACCGGGCAGCAAATCCGTCGACTTCGATATGGACCTACCCGCCGGAGACACGCAACTACAAACCTGGCTCACCGACGATCAGGGGCAGGAATACGGCGCATTTTATGCCTACATCAGTAAGTTGCGTTGAAAAAGGTATTTAAGTACCAGACTAATTCAAACATTTTTTTATTGAATACAATGAAAATACCCCACTCGATTTCCTTTGCATTTAGCCTCTCTCTGGTTTTGCTTGTGACCGCCTGCGGCGGAGCCGACGAAAAAAAGGCGAACAAGCAGCCTAATATTGTCTTCATCATGTCCGACGATCACGCCTATCAGGCCATTAGCGCCTACAGCGATAAATTGATCGAAACTCCCAATATTGACCGCATTGCCGAAGGCGGGATGAAGTTTACCAACGCAAGCGTCACCAATTCTATTTGCGCGCCTTCCCGCGCCGTGATCCTGACGGGGAAGCACAGCCACCTCAATGGCAAGATCGACAATAATTTCCCCTTCGATACCACCCAAATGACTTTCCCGCAACTGCTGCAACAGGCGGGTTACCAGACGGCCATGTTCGGCAAGTTGCACTTTGGCAACAATCCCAAAGGCTTTGACGAATTCAAGATACTGCCTGGGCAAGGCTCGTATTACAACCCGGATTTCATCACTAAAAAAGAAGGAAAAATAACCCTGACGGGTTATGTCACAGACCTCATTACGGACATGACGCTCAATTGGCTGAAAACCGAGCGGGAGCCGGAAAAGCCATTTTTTCTGATGTACCTGCACAAGGCACCGCACCGCGAGTGGCTTCCTGCCCTGCGGCATTTGCCCGAGTACACCAAGCGTACTTTCCCGGAACCAGAAACGCTGTATGATGACTACGAGGGCCGGGGTACGGCCGCCAAGACTGCCGAAATGAACATCCTGAAACACATGTTCTGGGCGGGCGATTCAAAGCTTTATCCGGCATTGGTGGAGAAATTGAATCTGGAAAAAGGCAGAAACACGATCAAAGGCTTTGAACGCGAAGTGGGCCGCCTGAATCCCGAGCAGCGAGCCGAGTGGGATAAGTACTACCAGCCTATCAGCGACGATTTTGAAGAGAAATACAAAAAAGGGATGGACGACCGGGCACTGATGGCGTGGCGCTACCAGCGCTATATGCAGGACTACCTGGGTTGCATCGCCGCCGTGGACGAAGGTGTGGGAGAGGTACTTGACTACTTGAAAGAGAACGGGCTGGACGAAAACACCATCGTCATGTATACCTCTGATCAGGGATTCTATCTGGGCGAACACGGCTGGTTCGACAAGCGGTTTGTCTATGAGGAATCGTTCCGGACGCCGTTGTTGGTTCGGTGGCCGGGCGTTATCAAGCCGGGCGCCGTCAATACTCAGATGGTACAGAACCTCGATTTCGCTCCCACGTTGCTTACGGCAGCGGGTGTGAAAGTACCCGACGATATGCAGGGGGAAAGCTTAGTGCCGCTCTTCGAGGGTAAAACCGAGAATTTCCGAAAGGCTGCCTATTATCATTATTACGAGTACCCCGGTGTCCACATGGCCAAGCGCCACTACGCCATCGTGACGGAGGACTACAAGCTCATCCACTTTTACTACGACGTGGACGAATGGGAACTGTACGACCGCAAGAAAGACCCGAATGAAATGAAGAATGTCTACGACGATCCGGCGTATGCCGACATTCGGGCCAAGCTGCACAAAGACCTCGATGCCCTGCGAGTGAAATACAAGGACTCGAAAGAGTTGGATCAGACGTACATCGAAAAGTCCGGAAAGCCGGAAGATCGAAAGCAGTAAATAGTAGTGAAATAGAAAAGGTCGGCGATGGTACCCAAAGTACCCCAGCCGACCTTTTCTGTTGAATTCATTTTGCCGTCACCTGGACACAAAAGCCGGCCTTTCCATTACCTCATCGGCTGGTCGGGTTTCGATCCACCAGAGTTTATCGAGTTTGCGGTCGTAGTAGCGGGCCAATTTGCCTTTGAAAACGGCGATGCGTTTAATCTCCGATTTCAGGGGCATGAGGTTACTACTCGTTCCGTAGGTTTGGCGGAAGCCGTCGAGCATGTAAGGCTCTTTTTCAAGTATCGCCAGGTCGAAATCTTCTGGCTGTACCCATTCGACATTCTGGTCAGTCAGCAAAACCTGGTCCGGGGGCTTTCGGAAAACGGGAAAGGTGAGGTAGAAGAGTTTATTATAGATTCCTGATCTAATTCCGGCTTCGTCGTACTCACGCTTGGCTGGCTCGATTAAATAGCCCCTAAACTCTCGGTTGATCTCTTCATAATCGACTTTGTCTCCATCCAGATAAAATTCAAGCCCCCCTTCGTATCCCAGCAAATGGCGGTCTTTGTTAAAATAGCCATTTCTGAATTTTGTGATGATTTTCAACGGCTTCCAGTATTCCTTCTTAAAATCAACAATCAGTCTGTTTCGGGCGACGAATTCAGGTAGTTTTTTTAGAAGTAAATCCTTAGCATCCTTACTTTCCATTTGTACCCTGCCGCCTCTCGGCTCTATCTCATTCCATACACGATAAAAATCCTGGTGCCCTGATTTCCCATTTTCATTTACAAATTGAATGTTGAAATTAGGATTTGCGTAGCTGTACCTGCGATTACTGTGATGAACAGACGGGCTTATATCCCTGTACTTTTCCCCTATTGGTTTTAACTCATAGACATAGTCTCCATCAGGCTGGTCACGCACATCAATTTTCCAGAAATAAAAGCCATCTTCATCCGTCGAAATCGTCTCCAAAGTTTTGATAGGAACAGAACTCCAATTAATACCTTTCTTCACTATTTTGGATACCGTTTTTTCCAGGGCTAGATTGGCAATTGGCTCGCCCGTCTCGGCATCCATTAGTATTCCCGCCAGATATTCAAACTCGACTTCACTGGATTCAATCGGAACCATGAGCTGCCCTTTCGCCGAAAAGGTGTCCAATTCTGTTCTGAAAAATGCCAACAGAGCCAGCGTAACCGGAATGAGGTAAAGAAAGCGGACTAGATAAATTCGGGTGGATTTCAAACGATTCATCATAATGATTCGCTGTTTGAGCGAAGAGAAGTTGAACTGATTCGCCAGCCGAAATTCCGGGACACCCGCTACTTTCAGGAGGAGAAATTGGTACGTTCGCGCGTCGGTGCCGTTTTCAAGTACCTCGCGGTCGGCGATGAATTCCAGATTCTGGCGAATGGCGTGGCGAATGAGCCAGGCAAAGGGATTGTACCAATTAAGAATACAGAGTAGTTCGGCAAACAGGATATCCAGTGTGTGTCGCTGCCGCACGTGCACCAATTCGTGCCGCATAATTTCTTCCAGATCGCTGGCCTTGTGCAAATCCGGATTGTAGAAAATGGCATTACCGAAAGAAAAGGGCAGAATTTTTCGGTCGGCATGATAGACCTTTATGCCATCAGCATTCGATACGAGTTGGGAGCGGGCTTTTATTCTGGCGAAAGAAATGAGGTAAAAGGCAAAGCGCAGGAGCAACAGAGCGATGCCCGAGATAATGCACGCAACCAGCAAGTGCGGTATGAAAACGCCCGAATCGCTCTTTTCGAGAATGGGTAGTTGGCTTGGAATTTCCTGGTTTAGATTTGAGCGGGTTTGCACTTTGCTGTCGTCGCTTAGGCCGGCGTCGCCGGAAGCTATAAACCGCGTCTCTGCCATCGTGGGAATTCCTGCCAGTTTTTCGGGGGGCAAGACCTGGTTCAGGTTGATTAGCGGTATAAAGAAGGCCAGAGCGGAGTACACCATCAGGTACCAACGATTCCAATGGTAGAATGTCAGCCGCCGAAGTACCAATTGGTAAAACAGCCCGACCAATGCCAGGCTGGCGGAGAGTTTTAACAGGTATACCAGGTAGAGAGTCATGATTATTTGGGTTTATTTTCTATCAAATCAATCAATTCCCGAAGCTCCTCTGCGTTGATTTTGTCTTTCTCCACAAAAAAGCTGACCAACTCTTTGTAGGAATTTGCGAAGTAATCCTTCACGACGTTGCCCAGGAATTTTTGTTTGTAGTCGGCTTCTTCAATTGTCGGGGCGTACAGCAGCGTGTTTCCAATCAATTCACTTTTTACGTAACCTTTCTTTTCCAGATTCTTGACTGTAGAAGCCAGGGTAGTATAGGGCGGCGGCTCGTCGAAATGCTCTATAAACGACTTGATGTTCCCTGAGCCTGTTTTCCAGACGGCCCGCATGGCTTCTTCTTCCTGTTGGGTTAGTTTTTCCATTATCTACGATTTTTTCGTAAATCTACGAGAGTTTCGTAGAAAAGCAAATGGTATCAAAAAAAATAGTGATTGGCATCAATTGTATCGTTGTTGATCAGTACTTTTATCAAAAACTACACAACTCCGATGAGAACTATTATACTCCTCCTGACCCTGTTCAATATGTCTGTTTTTGCCCAGACGGTGTACCAAAGCCAGGAAGTCGAGCAATCCGCTAACCCAACGGGCGGAACGATGCTGCTCAATCAATTCATCACCGCCAATCTCCGGCTTCCGATCGAGGCGGCAGCCAAAGGATTGAATGGCGGCGTGTACGTGAAGGGAATCGTTGAACCCGACGGACGCTTTACCAGTATGGAAGTGGTCAAATCCGTTGACAGCTTATGCAACCGGGAAGCACTGCGGGTACTTGGCCTGTACCGCTCCTGGCAGCCTGCCCGTAAGGACGGAAAACCCGTGCGGCAGGAAATCACCTACCCGGTATTTTTTCGCTCGCCTCCAATTCCCAACTACGACCCGGGGGAAAATGTATTGTATGAATATTTTGACAAAGATCAGGTGCTGACTGGGGAAGAGAGTGAGTATGCGTATCGCCGTGTGATTCCCGTGGATGAATATGGAATGATACGCGCCGATGTACATTTTCAGCAAAGTCGTCGCAAGGGCTGGCAGGACGTTGTGACATTTCCCTATGAAAAATTGGAGATGTGGGTAAAGGTGCACGGTGCCAGCGGTGCCGACTCTGTGCGGGCCATCCGGGCCACCACTCGCACCGACAATTCGGGTGGACCGTGGGAAGAGGTAGTCAGGCAAAAAGATGGCAAATTGCTATCGCTTACAGCCTATCCGGGAATGGGAAAGGCTCCTTACCTGCATAAGGAATACTATCTGAACGGAATGCTGCGTAAATACGAAACTCAGGTAGACAGCACGCTCAACACCACAATCTGGCACGACACAGGATTAATGAATAGCGTAATAGAAACAAACCCCGCTACGGGCACTGTCATCCACGAGGTGTGGGGCAGCGATGGATTGCCGCTTGTCGCCGAAGGTGACGGCTGGGCCAAACTTTCAGGTAGTTCGCTGAACGGATTGGTCGTTTTTGAGCAGGGGAAAGTGAACGGGAATCGCAAGCAGGGCCGTTGGGTTGGGCAACTGGCCGACAGCACACTGGTATATGAGGAGTTTTACGAGAATGGAAAATTCATAAATGGAAAAACCGTACTGAGCGGGAAAGAGACGGCTTACGAAAGCGAGTACCCGATAGCGCCACGCTACCAGGAGGTTTTGCAGGAAATGTACCGTTTTCTGGCTAAAAATATTCGCTACCCTGTTGAGGCCAGTCGAAACAATACCACGGGCAAAGTAGCCATTTCTTATGTTGTCAATGAGGATGGTACTTTCAGCGACTACCGCATCGAGCAGAGTGCTGGAAAGAGCCTGAACGATGAAGCGCTTCGGGTCATCAAACTAATGAGTGGCAAATGGCTGCCCGGTATGCACAAGGGTATGGCTATCAAACAGCGATTTACCATGCCCATCGGATTCAATACTGAATCTACGGTGTCCGTTCGGACGTTTTCAAGATAGCAAATTGTCTTTTTATATGCGTAAGCGGAAGGTAATCAAACGTTTTCGTGACATTTAGTTGATGAACATCTCATCGACCAACAAGAGCGCTTTTCTGCCCTTTTGGGTATTTTGTTCCGAAATTTTTTCTACGGGCTTCGCGATTATTTTAAGATAACCAATCGGCTGGGGTTTGAAAGTTCCAGCCAGGGATTGAAGACTCTCAAACTCGCCTTTTTGGGGCTGCCTTGGTTTAACTTTGGCCAGTAGCTTCGCTTCCTTTTCACTTGCTCCGCCCCAGATTTCCACCCACTCAGGCGGGAAAATGCCCGTATCCTCCTCAATCATGTAATGCAGCCCTACCGATGAAATAGTAACTGGGGCCTTGAAGGTAGCGACCAACCCGAGGTCATTATCCCGCACCCCCGCCCAGAAGTTGGCCCAGGCCGGATTGTTTGCCCCGATAGTGCCCAGTTTTTTATTGAAAAAGGTTTCCGCTCCCTCGGCCAGATGTACTCTGTTCAATGGGTACAGAAGCCGCAGGCTATCGGGGTCGTATGTACTTTTGAAAAAATCGAAGGTAGCCGTTTCGCTGCCTAGCCAACCCTTTTTGAACGCCTTGGCCTTAATCGTTGCGGGTTCTGTAAGCGTCATTTTTCCGTTGAAAACGGGCGAAGTCAGGCTGTCCGGTTCGCTGCCATCGGTAGTGTAGCGGATGGTGGCACCCCGAATGGGATGCTTCAAGCGGAGAGCGATTTCTTTATCGAAGACCGTGGACGCATTTCCTTCCTGCGGTGGATTTAGCTTTAAGGGAGAATTACCATCGTCCACGAAACCACCAATAACATTCAGGTTGGGGTGGTCTTTTTTCAGTCGGGCTATTTGCTCTCCGGTAAGCTCTGTGTCCCAGACCGACACGCTTTTCAGCATTTTAAAGGTGCCCAATTGCTTATGCAGATCATCGAAGTTTAGCTTCGTGCCGGATAGATTGAGCGATCTAAGGTAGGGTAGGGCGGCCAGGCTATGCAGACCCCTGGCGCTGATTTCGGTGAAGTTGAGGTTCAGGTTGCGCAGGTTTTCAAAAGTAGCCACGATGGACAGGTCCTGATCGCTAACCGGCATTTTGCTCAGGTTGAGGTCCACGATTTGCATTCGAACGGCTCGTAGTTCTTCCAACAGCCGCGGGGCGTATTCGCTTTTATTATAAATGTTTACTTCCAGCGCCGGCGACTGCCTCGCCAGGAAAGATACTGTACGGTAGTCCGTGTTCAACTCCGTCACCACATCTTCTGACGGAGGCTCAAAATCAAAGATATCGTCGGCATTGGCGGGCTGAAATCTCGCAGCGGCCAATACGCGAAGCGAATCGCCCACGGGAAGGTCGGCTAATTTCTGTTTGAAACTTTGGTGTCGTTGTACCCAAAGTGCCAGAAGGCGAATCTCCTCGGGACTAAGCTGGGTTTTGCCCGATGGAGGCATGTGCTTTTTCTCTTCCATCGGCAGGTGTATTCTTTGCAGCAATAAGCTGATTTCGGGCTGTCCGGCCACAAACAACTCCCCATTCTTCCCGCCTTTCATGACAGATTCTGCATCGGTCAGCAACAAGCCGCCCTTCTGTTTGTCGGCATTATGACACCCCACACATTTCTGATTGAAGATGGGTAAAATAACATCGTTAAAAACCAATGCCTTCTCAAACGGAACGGGTACAGTAGCCTCGTCGACCTTGAAAGGAGCAAACACATAATCATTTCCGTGCGTCAGCGACGCCCCGAAATGTCCACCCAGTACAAGTACCAGCAGGAGTAAACTACCCCCCGCCCTGGCGACAGGAGCGCGGTACCAGTTCGCATTCCGCACAAAGTACAGGGCAGAAGACAGGAAGAAAATGCCGGCGCCCGTCCACTTATGCCAGAAAAGTGTATCGCCCGCATAGCCTTCTTCCTGCGCCAGAAATAAGCCCATTACGACCGTGACCGCCGCCAGCAAAGCACCGGATAGCAGGAAATTTCTTGAGAAGTTCTGGTAAAAATCATTGGCGGCATTGGCAGGAGAGAAGCGAAAGAATTCCAGAATCACCGCCACGATCAGCAACACCAGTGGAAAATGAAGCAGCATCGGGTGCAGACGCCCAAAGCTCTGCAACCAAACTGGAAGCACCAGATTGCTTTCAAAAACCAGCAGAAAAGCAATGGTGATGGTGAGTCCCAAAAGGAGATTCTCCGCTATGTACCTCATAGTTATTCTCTCATTCATCCCGGCGCGGGCTATCCCGTCAATATTCAAAATTATGAGATAATGTCCCTGACCACTTTTCCTGAAACATCCGTCAGCCGGTATCGCCTGCCCAAATGCTTGAAAATCAGTTTTTCGTGATTAAGCCCCAACTGGTGCAGTACTGTGGCCTGAAAATCGTGAACGTGAACCGGATTGTGCGCGATGTTGTAGCCCAATTCGTCCGTTTCGCCGTACACCATTCCGGGCTTGATGCCACCGCCGGCCATCCAGATGGTGAAACAGCGGGGGTGATGGTCGCGCCCATAGTTGTCGGCGGTTAGTTTGCCTTGGGTGTAGCTGGTACGGCCAAATTCCCCACCCCAGATCACCAGTGTTTCATCCAGCATTCCCCTTTGTTTCAGGTCGGTGACGAGAGCCGCGGAAGCCTGATCCACGTCTTTGGCCTGCTGGGTGATTTCATAAGGCAAATCCCCGTGCTGATCCCAGCCCTGATGATAAAGTTGGACGAAACGGACGCCGTTCTCCGATAGTTTGCGCGCCAGCAGGCAGTTGGCCGCGTAGGTACCCGGCACCAGACAGTCGGGTCCATAGAGCTTCACGATGTCATCCGATTCTTTGGACAGGTCCATCACTTCCGGGACGGCAGTCTGCATGCGGTAGGCCATCTCGTACTGTTTGACTTTGGCCGCGATTTCGGGATCGCCAAATTCCTGGTACGAAAGGTCGTTCAATTCCGAAAGGTTGTCCAGCATTTCGCGTCGATCGCTGCGGTTCATGCCCTCCGGATCGCTTAGGTACAGCACCGGGTCTTCGCCTTTGCTGAACTGCACGCCCTGATGTACCGAATCCAGGAAACCGCTCGACCACAATTTGGAGTACACGCCCTGGCCGTTTCCCACACCCCGCGATAGTAAGACGGTGAAAGTAGGCAGGTTTTTGTTTTCGTTGCCCAGGCCATAACTCAGCCAGGAACCCATACTGGGTCGATTGCCTTGTTGCGAACCCGTTTGTAGGAAAGTGAGAGCCGGGTCGTGGTTGATCGCCTCCGTGTACATCGATTTTACAAAACAAAGGTCGTCCACGATTTTTGCCGTGTAGGGCATCAGGCTGCTCACCCACGCCCGGGACTGTCCGTACTGCTGGAAATCCACGAAGGAACCCACGAGGGGAAATGATGCTTGGTTGGCCGTCATGCCCGTCAGGCGCTGGTCGCCACGCACCGAGGGTGGGATTTCCTCGCCCTGCAAGTCGCGGAGTTTGGGTTTGTAATCAAATAACTCCTGCTGCGAAGGCGCTCCATTTTGGAACAGATAGATGACCCGCTTGGCCTTGGGAGCAAAATGTGGAATCCCCGGTGCCAGCCCGTCCAAAGTACCTTCGCCGCCCGTGAAAAGATCAGGCATCAGCAGAGACCCTAATGCCACGCCTCCGATTCCGAGGCTCATGGAAGAAAGGAAACGACGCCGATTGAAGGTGAAGCCGTGTTCGGTTTGGGCGTTGTGCATACTATTCGGGGATGACAGAGTGAGGGATGGAGAGAATTTTGGAGTATAGGTGCGAAAGCAACCTTCTCCCATTCGCTAAATCGCTCATTGAAAATTGATTGCCTATGTCTTTGTTATCGCTTCTTCTAAATTATAAATTGTAGAAATTACACGCATGAGTGCTGCTTGATCTACCTTATCAAGGTTCCGGGTCATTGGGTATTCTCCCACCGTCAGCATCTTGTGGGCGGCTTCGGGCGTAATGGTACTCCGTTGTTTCTCGTAGTAGTTTGTCAGGATATTCAACTCCTTAGCGCTGGGCTTTCGGCAGATAATCAGACGAAATGCATTCGTTAATTTTTCATTCACACTGCTTTTCTCCTTCAATAGATTGGCGGCCAAAACCCGCGAGGCTTCCAGCACGGCGGGATCATTCATCATGACGAGTGCTTGCAGCGGCGTGTTGGTTTTTAGTCGCTTGACCTCACAAAGGTCACGGTTGCTGGCGTCAAAGATGCCCATCACGGGCGGGGGTACCGTACGTTTGATAAGGGTGTACATGCCCCGGCGGTAGAGTTTGCTGCCATGGTCCTGTTTGTATACCGACAGCAAACCTCGTCCCGAAGTTGCGCCTTCCCAAAGGCCGTCGGGTTGGTAAGGTTTTACGCTCGGTCCGCCGATGCTGCGATTGAGCAAACCACTGCTGGCAAGTACCAAATCCTTGACGTACTCAGCGTGAATACGGTAGCGGGGGCCACGCGCCAGGTAAATGTTTTCGGGGTCTACTGCCAATTTCTTTTTACTCACTGTGGCCGATTGGCGGTAGGTAGCCGAAGTCACCATTTGCTTCACGAGCCGTTTAATGTCCCAGCCATGTTCCATAAAATCCACGGCGAGCCAGTCGAGCAGGGCGGGGTGCGTGGGCAGGTCGCCCTGCATGCCGAAATCACCGGAGGTTTTGACTATGCCTTTCCCGAAAAATTCCTGCCAAAGAATGTTCACATAGACGCGGGCCGTCAGTGGATTTTTCTTGTCAAATAGCCACTGGGCCAAGCCTAGTCGATTTTTGGGGTAGTTTTTATTGAAAGGCAAGATCGAACTGGGGGTTCCCGGCTCTACTTCGTCGCCAAGCGCATCATAAACTCCGCGCTTGAGGATATGTGTTTTCCGGGTAGAATCCAGATCACCCATGACCGATACAATAAGGCGGTTGGTATCAGGCTTGTTGATAAAACTCAGGATGTTTTGCGTGTCTTCTTCACTAATCTCCATCAGCGGCTTCTTGGCGTAGGTTTCCGGCCCCCCAATGACCGACTCCCGGCCAACCTCTTTCACGTTATTGAAGAACGCGAACATCTGATAGTATTCCTTTTGGGAAAATGGATCGTATTTATGATCATGGCAGTGGGCGCATTCCAGCGTCACGCCCAACAAGCCTTTCCCAAACATGTCGTTGCGATCGGTAACGTAGAGCAATCGGTACTCTTCATTAATGATGCCCCCCTCTTCGGTAATCTTATGGTTCCGATTAAAGCCCGTAGCCAGTAATTGCTCTTTGTTACTATCGGGCAGCAGGTCCCCCGCGAGCTGCCAGGTTACGAATTTTTTATAGGACATGTTTTGGTTGAAGGCGTGTATCACCCAGTCACGCCACGGCCATTGGGTACGGTAGCCGTCGTCCTGGTAGCCGTGCGAATCGGCGTAGCGGGCCAGATCCAGCCAATGAAGGGACATTTTTTCTCCGTAGGCCGGCATTTTTAAGAGCCGGTCTACCATTCTCTCATAAGCGTCAGGACGGGTATCCGCGAGGAATTCGTTCTGCATTTCCAAAGTGGGTGGCAAGCCCAGAATGTCCAGACTCAGTCTTTTAAGGAGACGTTCTTTATCCGCCTCCTCATTGGGAGCCAACCCTCGCTGCTCTTGTTTTTGTAAAATGAAGTAGTCAAGTTCGTTTTGTGGCCAGTCCGTATCGTCCACTTTGGGTAAGGCTGGCTTTACGGGCGGGTCGAACGCCCAATGTTTTTCGTACCTGGCCCCCTGCGTGATCCACTTCTCGATCAGCTCAATCTCTTGTTGCGTCAACTTTAAATTGGAGTCCACAGGAGGCATCCGCTCGGTGGAATCTTCGGTAGTGATGCGTAGAAAAACCTGGGAAAGTTCCGGCTTCCCTGCGACCAGAGCGTGAGCAGTCGGGTTTTCCTGCAAGGCCGCAAAGGCATTCTCCGCCAGGTCAAGTCGCAGGCCGGCTTCACGTTTGTTGGCGTCTGGACCATGACAGGCCAGGCATTTGTCCGAAAGAATGGGCCTTATGTCAAAGTTGTAGCTGACCTGGTCCGGTAGCCTGGTCTCTGATGTCAGGCCGGACGCATTCTCTCCGCATCCCTGAATAACGGTGGCCAGGAGAAACAGACTCGCGATGAAGAGGAAGTTTTTGCGCATTGGTAGTGTTTCCGGGAATGTGGATATCCTGCTCCCTAAATTGAAGCGCATTTTTTTTTGATAATGTCAGGGTAATACCCTAACCGGATCGTCAGTTATGAAAAGGAAGAATTTTTTTGTAAAGTTTTTCTCATAGGTAATTGATTGTAAAAAGAAAGCTCCGCCTGGGGCTTTCTTTTTTTGGTTATCAGCCGATCTCCAGCACCTTCTGCTCCACATTGCGGTGAAAGGCCGCGATCACTTTACCATGCAGGTAAGGATATAGCCTTTTCTCTCTTATGTAGGATTTGGTTTTACCCCGATAAGTAGTACGGTGGATTATTCTTGTCTGATAATCATTGGTTTCCTGGAAAATAAGCCGCTGGCTACCCTCGGTTTTCCCTCCTTCTATGTAAGAAAACTCAATATATTTTTCTTTCTGGTCGATGCGGGTAATCTGGTGTGCCACTGCAATGTTCACCATGCCCCAAAACAAACTGATGTTCAGAAACAAGACCTGCCCCTCACTAAGGCCATTGTACTTATCCTTCAGGTAAGTCAAGGACTTACTTTGTTTGCAATACATACAGCCAAAACTGACCATGCGGCTACGCCATGTTTCTCGGGGGGGGATGGTCAGGTACGTTTTCCATACCGTATCCAAATCTGATTTTATCAAGAAAGACTTGGTGTGGACATGATACGAATCGCTCTCGGCGGGCTTGTAACAGGTCGTGTCCAGCTGGTCAAAATCGCAGGGTATCCGCAGACCTTTGTTCTCGATGTAGTCGCGGACTGTTTTCTGCTGGATGAGGTCTTTTTTAATGAAAGCAGGGAGGTGTATCGACATCCGTTATAATGAGTAGGGTTGTGTTTAGATTTAAAAGTCCATTCTGTGGCAATCTACCCGACTCACAACGATTGATTTGAGCTTTGCTTATCTAAAATGGTCAAAAAACAGCAGGGTTTTCTCAATGTATTTCTCCCAATAGTCCCATTCGTGTCCACCCGGGAATTCCTGATATTCGTGCGGGATGTGGTGTTCAAGGAGTTTTTCATGAAGCGCCCGGTTGGCATCCAATAGCGAGTCTTGCAGCCCGCAGTCAAATCGAAAGGGGGGAAGAAAATTCTTGTTTTTCACCAGCTGCGCCAGCACCGATGCATCCCGTGGCTCGTTTTGCGCATAATCAGAAACGGATTCTTCAACGAACTGGCTCATTTGCTCAAGCTCGGTAATGGACGAATGACCGGCAAACCCCCGGAAGCGTTGCGGGAATCTGGCTCCCAAACGCATGGCCCCGTAACCGCCCATGGACAGTCCCGCAATGAAGTAGGCATCAGGGTCAAATTCTATGCTGGGGAAGGCGGCCTCAACCGCCGCTGGAACATCATCCAGAATCCATTTTTCAAAGTTGTGTCCTGAGTGTGGCAGGTAACCGCTGCCGTCGCCAAACAATCCATCGGATGGCATGGCAAGTGCAATGGGCTTTATCCGATTTTCATCAATCAATCGTTGCGCCGTTTGGTGAACGCCAGCTTTCATCGTCCAGGCCCAGTGGCTTCCATAAACTCCATGTAACAGAATTACCAATGGCAGGGGGCACGAGATTTTCCGAGGCAGAAAAACGCTAATGTCCCCCCGGCCCTGCAGGTTTGGTGTTTTTACAGTAATATAGTGCACACCCTCATTTGAAAAACGAGGGTCGGAAACTTCGAGCGTGCGGAAAGGATGCGCCATGGAACAGTCTGGGAAGTAAAAACGCTGACGCTATATAAGCATGCAACCTATGATATCTACCACAGGCTGCATGCTTATCATCAATTCAAATCGAGCTGGGTGCGAAGCAAATCGTCCAGGGTTTCATGTCGCCGAACAAGACGGGCCTCCCCTTCATCGACCAGCACCTCGGCGGGGCGGTAGCGGGCGTTGTAGTGCGAACTCATGGTAAAACCATAAGCTCCCGCGTTGAGAAATGCCAGGATATCGCCGGGCCGTACTTCGGGTAGTTCGCGGTCGGTTGCGAAGGTGTCGGTTTCACAGATATAGCCGACTACGTCGTAGTTACGAGCAGGGCCATCGGGATTGGATAGATTGAGGATATGGTGATACGACCCGTACATCATGGGCCGGATGAGGTGATTTAGACCTGAATCCACGTGGACGAAATCACGGGCAGGATCTTCTTTAATGACCGTGGCCTGCACCAGTAATTGCCCGCACTCGCTCACCAGGTACTTGCCCGGTTCGAACCACAGTTGCAATTCGCGGCCATAGCTTTGGCAAAAGTCCTGAAAGCCGCGCGTGATTTCGGCGCCCAGCCTCTGCATATCCGTAGTCGTATCGCCTGGTTTGTACGAAACTTTGAAGCCGCCGCCCAAATCAATGATTTCTAAATCCGGAAAGCGCATGGCGGCTTTGAAGATAACCTCCGAGGCTTGTAAAAAAGCATCCGCTTCTTTAATATCTGAACCCGTATGTTGGTGTAGCCCAATGATCTTGAGATTATAGCGCTCAACAATATTCATTATATCGTCCAGCAGCAGTACCGAAATCCCAAATTTCGAGTCGCTGTGCCCGGTCATGATCTTGGCGTTGCCGCCCGCCGCCACATTGGGCTTAAGACGGATCAGGCAGGGTTGGGTATCACCGTAGTTCTGACCGAACCATTCGAGTAGTGGCAGACTATCCACATTAATTTTGGCTCCTGCCTCGACCGCCTCGCGTACTTCCTCGAAAGGCACACCGCTGGGCGTAAAGGTGAGCTGCTCCGGCGCATAGCCTGCCAGTAAAGCCATTTGCATTTCCCCCATGGAAACTACGTCGATTTCCACGCCCAATTCGCGCATGAGTCGCAGAATGGCCAGATTGGTATTCGCCTTGCAAGCGTACTTGATGCGCATATCGACATCGGCAAAGGCATCTTGCAAGCTCTTTACCTGGCGGCGGATTATACTGCCATCGTACACGTAAAGAGGAGTACCGTGTTGCTGGGTGAGCTCAATTAGGGTGGAGGAGTTCAAAGTATCTGAATTTATAGTTTTAATTTTTTTCGGGGGTAGTTTAGCAATTGAGAGGAACCCGTCAGTTCTGTTCAAGATAAAATACTATGACCTACTGAATTCCTGGACTCATGAATTCTGAAAGGTAATGGGCCATTTCCTCCTGAACCGTCCTGGCCTCAACCTGGGCTTTTTCAGCAAAATCAGTTCCGCTGCTGGCGTACAGAATACTGCGTGAGGCATTGACGAGCAGGCCGCAGTGTTTGTTCATGCCATGTCGCGACACTTCTTTCAGGCTTCCCCCCTGCGCCCCCACACCCGGTACGAGCAAAAAATGTTCGGGTACGATTTTGCGAATATGACTCAGCGCGTCGGCCTGGGTAGCCCCTACGACGTACATCAGGCGGTCGGAATCCGCCCAGTTTTGGGAGGTAGTCAGCACGTGTTCATAAAGGGGTTTGTCATCGACCTTCAACCGCTGAAAGTCGTCTCCTCCTGGATTGGAAGTGAGCGCCAGCAGAATCACCCATTTGGTTTTGTACTCGAGAAAAGGCTCCACCGAATCGTGGCCCATGTATGGCGCTACGGTTACGGCATCAAAATCCAGGCCCGCCGCCGCCACATCAAAGAAAGTCCTTGCGTACAGGCCGGAAGTATTGCCGATGTCGCCGCGCTTGGCGTCGGCAATCGTGAAGTGCGAATCGGGAATGTAGTTCAGCGTTTTCCGCAGGCTTTCCCAGCCTTGCGGCCCCTGAGCTTCGTAAAAGGCGATGTTGGGTTTGTATGCCACACAACAATCGGCAGTAGCGTCAATTATTGCCTTGTTAAAAGCGAAGACTGGGTCTTCCTCCGCCATCAAATGTTGAGGAATTTTCCTGATATCAGTGTCCAGACCTACGCAGAGATAGGATTTTTTTGCTTTAATCTGTAAAAAAAGTTCTTCGGAAGTCATAAGAGCGGAAATAATAGGGCAAAATTACGACCTCTCCCGATAGATTCATAAATTTGCCAGCCATTACAGAAGCGGCGAGTACCAATTCTAACCATCAATAGCCAAACAAACATGCTGATTCGAGAGACGTCCATAGCGGGATTGGTCGAGATTTTTCCCCGAATTTTTGAAGATGAGCGGGGAGCGTTTTTTGAGTCTTACAATCGCGAGGCTTTCGAGAAAGCGGGAATTCCGGCCCATTTCGTGCAGGACAACCAGTCTTTCTCAATCAAAGGCGTGCTACGGGGGCTGCATTTTCAGAATGCTCCCTTTGCCCAAGGCAAGCTGGTCCGGGTCATCACGGGGCGCGTCATCGATGTTGCGGTTGATATCCGTCCCGAATCACCGACCTTCGGACAATACGAGTTATTTGAGCTTGATGCAAAACGCAACAATATGGCCTACATTCCGGAAGGTTTTGCGCATGGTTTTGCAACCCTGGAAGATTCCATTTTCAGCTACAAATGCACCAATCTTTACAATAAATCATGTGAGTCTGGCATCATCTGGAACGACTCCACACTGAACATTGACTGGGGGGTGAAAAATCCGATCGTGTCGGAAAAGGACATAGAACTACCTGCCTTTAAAGACCTGTTCGCGAAGCAGCTTTCCTAGCCAGCCCCCGCCGGAACCGTGATCAACCGCCTTTACGACACCTCTCTTAGTCTGCTTACCGACCTTTACCAGCTTACGATGGCTTACGGCTACTGGAAGTCGGGTAAGGCCGAGCAACAGGCGGTTTTCAATTTATATTTCAGGAAACATCCTTTCGGGGGAGGTTTTACGGTGGCTTGCGGACTAAGCAGCGCGATCAGCTACCTCAATGAGTACGGTTTTTCCACTAAGGACATCAAGTACCTGCGCACCCTTACGGGTAGCGACGGCCAACCGCTTTTCGAAGAGGATTTTCTGGAATATCTCAAAAACCTGAGCTTCCAATGTGATGTGTATGCCGTGCCGGAGGGGACAGTCGTGTTTCCCAACGAGCCGTTGCTGCGAATAACGGGGCCGATCCTGCAGTGCCAGTTGCTGGAAACACCGCTGCTCAACCTTATAAATTTTCAAACTCTTATCGCCACCAAGGCCGCCCGGATGCGCCTGGTAGCGCCGCATGACGCGCTGCTGGAGTTTGGCCTTCGACGCGCACAGGGACCCGACGGTGGAATGACGGCCAGCCGCGCCGCTTACATCGGTGGATTCGACGCCACATCCAACGTACTGGCGGGTAAGCTCTACGGTATTCCGGTCAAGGGTACCCATGCGCACAGCTGGGTTATGTCGTTCGAAGATGAATTGACAGCCTTCGAAACCTACGCCAGGTACCTGCCCAACAACGTGACCCTTTTGGTCGATACCTACGATACGATAAAGGGTGTGAAGAATGCGATAGTAGTCGGCGAGCAACTTCGGGCACGCGGGCACGACCTGGGCGGTATCCGGCTTGATTCCGGTGATTTGGCCTACCTCAGCATTGAGGCGCGGAAGTTGCTGGATGCTGCCGGATTTGAAAATACGTCGATTGTCGCCAGCAACGATCTTGACGAATACATCATGGCCAGTTTGAAAAACCAAGGCGCAAAAATCAATGTCTGGGGGGTAGGTACCAAACTCGTCACTGCCTACGACCAGCCCGCGCTGGGTGGAGTGTATAAATTGTCAGCGTTCAAAAACGGCAAAGGGGAATGGGAGAATAAGGTCAAGCTATCCGAGCAGACGATTAAAACCTCCACACCCGGTATACAACAGGTACGCCGATACCGAAATGAAAAAGGTTTTGTGGCTGACATGATTTTTGACGTTAGAAATGTACAGGAACCCGAAAAAGTGACGATGATCGACCCGTACGATTTTACCCGGCATCGGACTTTTAACGCCAACCATGCTTACGAAGACCTGCTGCAACCCATTTTTAGCGCTGGAAAGCAGACCTATGAGATTCCTCCGATAGAGGAGACAAAACTTCGCGTGCAGCAGCAACTTGCTCAACTTCACGAAGGAATCAGGCGCTTTGTCAATCCCCATACCTATCCGGTCGGTCTGGAGAAAAACCTCTTTGATGCAAAAACAGCGTTGATATTGAAACTTCGCGGCGGGGAATGAGTTTGTGTTATTAGCCAAAGAGGCCACTCTGACCAACCAAACCTCCATAGACGATTACACGAATCAACAATTCTATCAAAACTTCTGCCATCATTGGCGCGGGAATCGCGGGTATCGCTTCGGCGATCCGACTGGCGGCGAAAGGCCACCGGGTAGACGTGTACGAGGGCAATGCGTATCCGGGTGGGAAGCTTTCTTCCTTCGAGCGAAACGGCTATCGCTTCGATGCCGGGCCATCGCTGTTTACCATGCCGCAGTTGGTGGACGATTTGTTCATGTTGGCAGGGAAGAATCCATCGGATTATTTTCACTATCAGAAGCTTCCCGAAATCTGCCGCTATTTCTATGAAGATGGGACTCGTTTCATCGCCGATGCCGAGCCGGAAGCTTTGGCCCGCACCATTGAAAAGTACCTCGGCGAGCCCGCCGAAAATGTGCTCGCCCATTTGAAAGAAAGCGCCGTAAAGTACGAGGTCACCGAAAAGCTTTTCCTGCACCGCTCCCTGCACCGGTTAGGTACTTACTTCAACCGCGATGCCTTGAAAGGCTACCGAAACCTGCACAAACTCGATGCCTTCCGCAGCATGAGTGCGGCCAACGCCAGCCGGTTCTCCGATCCGCGCGTGGTGCAGCTCTTTAACCGGTATGCTACTTACAACGGCTCCGACCCCTATCAGACGCCCGCCACGATGAACATCATTCCGCATCTGGAATATAACATCGGCGCGTTCTTTCCGAAAGGTGGGATGGTCTCGATCACCGAAAGTCTGGTGAAACTGGCAGAAGATCTGGGCGTGACGTTTCACTATACCAGTAAAGTAGAGAAACTGCTGACCACCAGCAATCGCATTTCGGGCGTGACGGTGAACGGCCGGAATCTTGATTACGATCTGGTCATCAGCAACATGGATGTGGTCAATACTTTCCGTAAGTTGCTGCCAGAGGCCCGACAGCCCGAGCGGGTATTGCGTCAGCCTAAATCGAGTTCGGCGCTGATATTTTATTGGGGGATAAAGAAGCAATTTTCCGAACTTGGCTTGCACAATATTTTTTTCAGTCGGGATTATCCCACCGAATTCAGGTACATTTTCCAGGAAAAAACGATTCACCACGATCCGACGGTTTATGTGAACATCACCTCCAAATACGAGCCGGGCGACGCACCTGCTGGTTGCGAGAACTGGTTTGTGATGGTGAATGCCCCCGCCAATGACGGTCAGGACTGGGACGCGCTCATTGCGGAAACGCGAAAAAATATTCTGACAAAACTCAGCCGCCAGCTGGGCGAGGATATTGAAAACCTGATCGAAGCCGAGGACACGCTCGACCCGCGGCTGATCGAAAGCCGAACGTCCAGTTCACAAGGGGCGTTGTACGGCAACAGCTCCAACAATCGCTTCGCAGCATTTTTGCGGCACGCTAACTTTTCGCGGCAGTTCGATAATCTTTACTTCGTAGGCGGCAGTGTGCATCCGGGCGGCGGAGTGCCGCTTTGTTTACTTTCAGCGAAGATTGCAGTGGATATGGTCAATTAACATCAGCTTTTAAGTTTATATGAAAAAGTTAGTTTTTATCTCGGGTGCCTTTTTCATGTCATTGACTCTGTTGTCTGTTTTGTTCAAATTACTGCATTTGCAAGGTGCCGCTACGCTGCTCGCCAGTGGGATTTGTGGTCTTGCAATAATTTTTATTCCCGCTCTCGCCAAATATCTCTACGATAAAATTAACTGAACTTGAATTTTTTGAAAGGGTTTTTCAAGTACACGCTGCTGCTGATCATCTTTGTGGGAGCCACCATATTCATTTTCGTAAGTACTTCCCCTCAGTTTGGGCGTGCGCCCGAAGGTGAGCGACTGGCGCGGGTGGAAGCCTCGCCGCAATATCAGGACGGTACTTTTGTCAACGCCATCCACACTTCGATGGACATGAGTGTGGATTCCATAGTCAGCACGCTGAAAGAGTTTATTGGCGCTGAAAACACCCGGCCGGACCAGCCCCTCCCCGTTGATTTCTCGAAAAACACTCCTGACACCGATAGCCTGGTGCACGTAACTTGGTTTGGCCATTCGGCGGTACTGCTGGAAATTGAGGGCAAGCGCATTTTACTGGATCCAATGCTCGGGCCTTCGGCTTCGCCGGTCCCATTCTTTGCCAAACGTTTTGCCTACCGTGAGCCAATCGATTTTTCGCAGTTTGTGAATATTGATGCCGTAGTCATTTCGCACGACCACTACGATCATCTGGATTATGGCTCAATTCAAAAACTGAATCCTAATGTCGGCCATTTTTACGTTCCGCTGGGCGTAGGCGGCCACCTCGAACGCTGGGGCGTAGATAGTGCCAAAATCACGGAATTGGATTGGTGGGAGTCTGCCTCAGCGGAAGGCATTACTTTCACGGCAACCCCGCAGCGCCACTTTTCGGGCCGCGGCCTAACCGACCGCAACAGTACGCTATGGGCATCCTGGGTCGTGGAAGGGCTCACACATAAAGTATATTTTAGCGGGGATGGTGGCTACGGACCGCATTTCAAGCAGATAGGCCAACGGTTCGGACCTTTCGATCTGGCTATGATCGAGTGCGGGCAGTACAACGTGAAGTGGAAAGACATCCACCTGATGCCGGAGCAAACCATGCAGGCATTCCTGGATCTGGAAGCAAAAGTACTGATGCCCATCCACTGGGGCGCTTTCAATCTGGCAGTACACCCCTGGACGGAGAGCGTGGAGCGACTGAACCGTGCCAACAAGTCGGGGGCATTTATTGCCACGCCCGGCATAGGTGCCCGCTATCCGGTAGGGACGAGGGAAAGTACCTCGAAATGGTGGGAATCACTAGCGGAATTTTAGGCGTCTAGTCGGATAAAAAATAGGAAGGTAACGGGTAAAAATATTAATTTCGGGTTCTTAAGAAAACCAATCACCATTAAATATCAAGTATGAATAAGCTAATTCTTGTTGCCAATTGCCTGATCATTACCGCTGTTTCCAGTTCAGCTGTATACGCCGGGACTTCCGAGCTGACCCAATTCCAGGTGAGTCGGGCCGATACGGCTAATTTTAAGGAGTACGCGGGCAAATACAAAATGCAGGGTACGCCCTTCGAATACGTCGAGCTTACCGCCAAAGACGGAAAATTGCATTACGTAGCGGGCGAGTACCGCGGCGAATTATTGCCAAAGCCGGCAAAGGACGAGTTCGACGCCAATGGACAAGCCACGGTCAAGTTCACACGCGACACCAATGGCATGATCAATGGCATGGGCCTGAATGCCCAGGGGGAGAATTTTTCAGGAACCAGACAAGTACCCGAGATGGGAATTAGTTCATATGTAGGTAAATACAAGATGGAGGGGCTGCCTTTCGAGTACATCGAACTTACTGACAAATCAGGCAAACTACATTATGTTGCTGGCGACAATCAGGGCGATTTGACAGCGCTTTCGGGTAAAGACCAGTTTGACGCCAACGGACAGGCTGCGGTCAATTTTACGCGCGATGCCTCTGATAATGTAAGTACCATGGTGGTGAATATCCAGGGTCAACGCTACGTTGGCAAACGCGAGGCGGCTGCCAACTCTATGGCCGCCTATGCCGGACAGTACAAAATGGAGGGGCTGCCTTTCGAGACAATGGAGATAAAGTCAGTTGATGGCAAGCTCATTATCAATGCCATGGGCGACGAAGGCGAATTGACGCCACTTTCCGCCCCCGATCAATTCGATGCAGCTGGCCGGGCAACACTGAAATTTACGCGCAATGCTGGCGGACAGGTGACGGGTGTGACACTCGATGCCCAGGGGCAGAGTTTTGGCGGGGTCAAGAAATAGACTGACGGCTGGTAGGTACAGGAACGGAATTTGTAGGGATTATTTCTAATAATGTAAATATTTTCCCACAGTTGAAATCTGCTACAAATGAAGACGAATATCTCTATCGCCCTACTATTTTTCATTGCTTTAACCCTTGGAGCCTGTTCCAGTAAAATGACTTTCCAGGATTCCTCGGTGGTTCCGGCGGCCTCTGGTGACGTGAAAGTTAAAAAGGATAAGAATAACAACTACCAGATCACGGTCAATGTCGCTAATCTGGCCGAACCCAAAAAATTGACCCCATCCCGTAACGTTTACATTGTCTGGATGGATTCGGACAGGAGTATAACGAAGAAGCTGGGCCAAATCAAAGTTGGCTCCGGCATGTTTTCGAAAGCCCTGACGGGCGAAATTAACGTGACTGAGGCCGAGAAGCCGGATCGGGTTTTCATCACGGCAGAAGACAATGCTGATACGATGAGCCCCAGTACGGAGGTGGTACTTACGACTGGTCGTTGAATCATCCCCCTTTACTCTTCAACACCCCGGAAGCGCTGTTCGCTTTCGGGGTGTTTTTTTATGGAGAAGTCTATCCTGCGCCAATAGTAAACGCTGAGCGCCAGCAGAAAGGCCACCGCCAGTATCGAGCCTTCAAAGCCGAAAGTACCGCCCGAAAGCCAGGCAGGGGCAAGTGGTTTGAACCGGATGAAGCTGTACACATCGAAGCCGCTCACGTTGAAATCGAAAAAGCCAGCCTGAACAAAATTCCATCCCCAGTGAAAACCGGTGCACACCCACAGGTTGCGGTATTTGAGGTAAAGCAACCCCAGCACGAGCCCTGCCAGGAAAATATTGGCAGCCCCGATCCAGGCAAAATCAGGGTTGGCGAAATGGAGAAGTGAGAACAACAACGCACTGACCAGCAAGCCCGCCCTGTCGCCAAAATAATTTGCGATGGTAGCCAGCAGGAACCCCCGGCTCATAATTTCTTCGGACCAGCTTTGGAAGAAGAAAAGTACCAGCAAACCACTAAACTGTTTACCGTTGAACAGCGTCCCGGTGAGGTTGATTTTTTGTAAAACCAAAAGTAAGCCGAACCCCGCGCCAATGAGCACCACACTCATACCAAAGCCTTTGCCCAGATCGACAAAGAGATTGTTCCAAGTCAGGCCCATTTCCGCAAAGGAGCGCCTGAAAATAAACTTCCGCATCAAGAAAAAAGCGGTCAGAAAAGCGACATTCTGGGGAAGGTACTCCGTCAGAGTCTCCCAGTAGGGATCGCTATGGTGCGCTATCGCAGGGCTGGAAAAGATGTCGACGCCGAAGACCTTGAATATCCCGGCAAAGGCAACAATCACCAGAAAGGCGATAACTGCAAACGTCAGGATTTCTAAGAGTGTCCAGCCTAGCTTAATCAGGAAAGGTTTGATCATGGGCAGGTAAAAATGGGGGCGAATCAATCTGTACCACAAACTTCCTGATAATTTTTCAACTACCAGCGGCTGTATCTTCGGGAAGATGTTTCCGGGGAGCGATTACTGAAATCAGGAACCCCGTCAAAAACAACACCATCGTCCCGAACACGATCGCAAGATAGGCGTGGAAAGGGCTGGCGTATTCCTGCATTTCGCCATCGGTCCAGAAAATCGGCGAAAGACTCATCCACAGAATCAGCAGCACGCCTAAAACTCCCCCAACTATTGCGCCTTTCCGGTTTATCTTATCAACAAACGCCCCTAACAAAAACAGCCCCAGCATTCCGCCGCTAAACACCGAAGCCAGCTTCCACCAGGCATCCAGCGCACTCTTGACGTTGATCATCGCGAACGCTATGCCGATACCCAGCATACTTATGATGAAAGTGGTAAGGTACAGCACCCTCATGGCTGTTTTTTCTGAGAGCTCCGTTTTGGAAAAGCGCTGGAAATAGTCGACCAGAATTACGGTCGATGAACTATTGATACTGGTAGAAATGGTGCTCATGCCGGCCGCGAAAATGGAGGCAATCAGCAGACCGGTAAGCCCGGGAGGCAATACATCCACAATAAAGAACGGAAAGACGCGGTCGCTTTTGGCAATATCCCTTAGTTCTGCGGGGAGTGCCTCGGGCATAGCCGTATAATAGGAGAATAAAGCCGTGCCTATCAGGAAAAACAGCATCGAGACGGGCACGTACAGCATACCGCCCCAAAGCGCTGAGCGCTTGGCCTCGGCGTCGGAGCGGGAAGCCATATAGCGCTGCACGTAGTTTTGATCAATGCCGTAGTTCTGAAGATTGATAAAAACCCCATAAATGAGCACTACCCAAAAAGTGGACTCGGTGAGGCTACTCCCAAAACTACCCAGGCTGAATTTATCATTTTCAAGCGCGATAGTCATGATCTGTCCCGGTCCTTCGGGCATCGAAAAAACGATGTACAAAAGGCAAACCAACGCTCCGCCGATCAGGACGATGCCCTGAATGGCATCTGTCCACATCACGGCCTGTATGCCACCCAGCAAGGAGTAACCCATCACGACGAAGCCTGTAATGGCAATAATGGTGAGAATATCCCAGCCGAATAAAGCATTGACGGGCAGAGCCAGGAGGTACAAAATGGTACCGATGCGCATCAGCTGTGTGAGCAGATAACAAGCCGACACGTACACCCGTGCCCACAAGCCAAACTTGGTTTCCAGAAAAACGTAGGCCGACGGACTATTCAGTTTCCGATAAAGCGGCACGAAAAACTGCACAGCCATCAATGAAGCTACCGGAATGGATAGGCTGAATACAAAGGCATTCCAGTTGGATTGGTAAGCATTGCCGGGCAATCCCAAGAAACTTATGCTACTGACGAAAGTTGCAAAGATCGACATGGTTACGACCCAGGTCGGGAAGTTGCTGTTTCCCAAAGTAAATGTGGAAGCCGATTTATCTTTGGAATAAAACGAGGCTCCGAATAGAGTAATGCCTCCCATATAAATCAGGAAAACAATAAGGTCGAGGGTTTGCATTTTTTGGAGGCAGTGTTTCCCGGGAAGTACCGGAGTGTAAAAGTTTTAATGAATAGGCAAGTAGGCGCGAAGCTAGTTCTCCATTTTTTTAGGTACTTAGGTACTTAGGTACTTAGGTACTTTTTCAAAGCTTTATAAAAATCTTTCTTTTGTACAAAATATAAGCAGGGATGAAATTTACTGCTGTGAAGGCGAGCGCATAAACCATACTCGCAAACTTCGGGACAAACCCTGCCGAAATCATTGCGTTAACAGTCAGCTCATTGAGCGTCTGATTACCGAAAAGAAGCCCATAAAAGAAAAGAGCGAAAACATCGGCCAGAACATAGACAGTGATGGCGTTTGCCCCAAAAATGACACCCACGCCAGTTCCCCACCTGCGCCCCAGAATATCCACCACGAAATACAGAGCGCCCAGAAGCATAGAGGCAAACCCAGAGGTAAGCAGCACGAAGGAACTCGTCCACAAACCTTCATTAAGCGGAAAAGTCAGGCTCCACCCATATCCGAGTGCCGAGGACAACAAACCTGCGGCCATCAGGTAGTTGGCTTTTTCGTTGGGAGAATATTTGCTGAGGAGCAGCCGCCCGGCCAGCATGCCGGTAATCCCCGTCACGGTGGCCGGGAACGTACTTAGAATGCCTTCGGGGTCCCAGTTGCCCTGCCACATCCGGCCCGGAAGTAGTTGCTGGTCTATCCATGCCGCCAGATTCACGCCCGGTTCGAGCATGACTTCCCCCACGCCGGGTGTTGGGATTAAAGTCATCGCCAGCCAATAAAGCACCAGGACTAATGCACCTATCCAGGCTTGTTCCCGCCAGTTGGTATGCAGGAAAAGCAGGCCGCAAAAGAGAAATACGAACGCAATGCGGTGCAGGGTCCCCGTCCAGCGGGCATCCGCAAAGTCGAAGTCAGGCATCAGATTCAGAAACATACCCACCGCAAAAATTTTCAATGCGCGGATGATGATTTTCCGGTGCAGCTCGGCTTTGGGTGCATTTTGATCCAACCGCCGGGAATAGGCCAATGCAATCGAAACCCCAATGACAAAAAGGAAAATCGGCGCAATCAGATCAGTGAACGTTAGCCCGTTCCAGGCGGTGTGATGCAGAGGAGGATATACGTATTTTTCCAGGCCGGGAAAGTTGACGGTAATCATGGCTGCTATCGTGAAGCCGCGCAGGGCATCCAGCGAAATCAGCCGTTGGGAGGTTGTACCCATTTTGGTTTTTTCAGGAGAAATAGATCGAGCGTGTCTTCTGTGTTCAGTAGTCGTTTTAATACGCCAAAGGGTACTATAAGGGCTAATTGAATTAGCGGGTAGTTTGAAATAGAAAGTGGGTACTTTCTATCCTGTATTTTCTGATTTTAGGTAAATAGTTCATAGTTACTAATTGATAGTCATCTTTTTATGAAAAGATTTTCGCTGATTTTTTTCTCAGTATTTTTGATTTACGGTTGCAGCTATCCCAGCGAGGAAAAAATTACCGGAAAAAGTGAATTAGCCGTATCCTGGGAGCTAATAAGCAATTTTGTCGGAGAAAATGATGAGTTCGATGCCCGATTTTATATTAAAAATAATGGGAAAGAGGATCTGAATGATAAGGACTGGGCCATCTTCTTTAATATGGCGCCCCGACCCATTTTGCCCAACAAAGCTCCCCAGCCCGCCCGTGTCGAACATATCAATGGTGACTGGTACAAACTGGTACCCGAAAGCGGCTTCGCACTCGCATCCGGTGATTCGGTTGAAGTCCGGTACTCGGGTACCGAAGGAGTGATCAAAGAAACCGATGCACCTCTCGGGCTTTATGTCGTACACTACGATAAAGAAGGTAACGAAAAGCGAATTGAGCAGATTGGCGATGCTACCGTCCTGCCTTTTAACACAAAAGAACAGCTGCTTCGTGGCAAAGCAGACCAAAAACCCTTGCCTTCGGCTTCACAGCGATATTTC
Organism: Persicitalea jodogahamensis; assembly: GCF_014651615.1. GTDB lineage: Bacteria > Bacteroidota > Bacteroidia > Cytophagales > Spirosomataceae > Persicitalea > Persicitalea jodogahamensis. The sequence continues at coordinate 661,913 of NZ_BMXF01000003.1, forward strand.
GACAACCTTCCACTCCGCCCGCTGGCCGAGGATGAGCTTCTGAACATTATTCCTTCGCCCGTCAGTCTGGTTAAAAGTGCCGGAATGTATACACTGGACGGTACTACTATTATCGGATTCGGGAAGGGTTTGGAAAATGAAGCCAGCATTTTGAGTAAACGACTCGGAGAAATTACTAAACTCAACTACAAAACGAGCGCTGACGCCGCCAGAACTGCCGGAATAACCCTGAAAATTGGAGAGGTAGTTGTAAACGGGATTAGCAAAGAAGCTTACAAACTGGATATAACCAAAGACGGTATAACAATCGTGGGCTCCGATGCGGCCGGCGTTTTTTACGGGATTCAAAGTTTGCTGGCACTGATTCCATTTGAGGCGTATGGAAAAAAAGCGGTTGAGCTGAGCGCCATGAAAATTGAAGATGCTCCGCGCTTCCACACCAGGGGGCTACACGTAGATGTGAGCCGAAATTTCCAGACAAAAGAAACAATTCTGCGAACGCTTGACTTGATGGCGGCCTACAAACTGAATCACTTTTTGCTGTACACTACCGAGGACGAAGGATGGCGACTTGAAATTGAAGGACTACCCGAGTTGACGGAGGTAGGCGGACAGCGTCAGCATACCTCAGGTATGGACGCCCCGGCCTTGCATCCGGCTTACGGGTCGGGGCCGATCGCCTATGAGGTGGGCAAGCACGGTAGCGGTTACTACACCAAAGCTGATTTCGTGGAAATTCTGAAATACGCCGCTGCCCGCCACATCAAGGTAATTCCCGAGGTGAATTTGCCGGGCCACGCCCTTGCTGCGATCAAGGCAATGGAAGCCCGCTATCAGAGATTGATGAAGGAAGGAAAAGAAAAAGAAGCCAATGAGTACCGCCTCACCGACCCCGACGACCAATCAAAGTACCTTTCAGCGCAGGGATACAAAAACAACGTGGTCAGCGTGGCGCAGGAATCCACCTATCGATTTTATGACAAAGTAGTTGACGAAATAGCCAAAATGTACCAGCAAGCGGGCCTTAAAATGGATGTGATCCACGCAGGCGGCGATGAAGTACCTGAAGGCTCCTGGACGGCGTCGCCGCTTGCCGCTAAACTGATGAAAGAAAATCCTGCAATCAATGACCCGAAAAATTTGCAGGCTTATTTTTTCGAGAAACTGGTGGGCCGGATGAAGAAAAAAGGATTGGCTGTCCACGGTTGGGAGGAAGTGGCTTTGCTCAAAACCGCAGATGGTAGCTACCAGCCCAATGCTGCCTTCGCCGACGGAAGCGTAGTGCCTTACATCTGGAATAATTTGTTCGACTACAAAGACCTGGGCTATCGCCTGGCCAATGAGGGCTATCCCGTAATCCTTTGCAATGTCTCCAATTTTTATTTCGACATGTCCTACAACAATGACCCCAAAGAACCCGGGTTGTATTGGGCAGGCTTTGTCGATACCCGCGACAACTGGGAGTTTGCGCCGTACAATATGTTCAGCACAACGGAGGAGACTAATTTTGGAAAAAAACTCGATGTCAGAAATGACTTTGCCGGAATGGAAAAACTCCGCCGGGATGCCCGAAAAAACATTATTGGTGTGGAAGCTCAGCTTTGGAGCGAAACCGTGAAAGGCCGCGCCATGATGGAGTACCTGATGCTGCCCAAACTCATGGGTTTCGCCGAAAGTGCCTGGGCCAAAGCGCGCGACTGGGAAGAAATGCCGCCGGGCGAAAACCGGCAAAAGACGGTAGGGGAGGCGTGGAATATTTTTGCCAATACCCTGGCAGCAAGAGACCTGCCAAAGCTTTCCCGGTTGAATGGCGGGTACAACTACCGCATCCCGCTTCCCGGTGCCATTATTGAGGATGGCTCACTCAAAGCCAATGTCGCGCTCCCGGGGCTGCGTATTTTTTACACCACCAATGGCACCGAACCCACCATGAAATCGGCTGAATATTCGGCCCCGGTCAAAATTTCCGGTAGTGTCAAGCTGAAAGCCTTCGATAAATCGGGGCGATCGGGTAAAAGTACCTCAATTGCGGGACAGTGATTTCTTAAAAAAGGTCAGGCTATAACGATACTAAACCTCAACTGAATGCAGCATAACTCTTTCATCGTATTCCTCATTATCCTCATTTTCTTTGTCATTTCGTTCCTCAGCAATATTTTGGGGCCCATTATCCCTGATATTGTCGAGAGTTTCGATTTGAGTTTGGGGCTGGCGGGATTCATGCCATTTGCCTTTTTTGTTTCCTACGGCGTAATGTCGATTCCTGCCGGATTACTGGTTGAAAAGTACCGGGAGAAAAAAGTACTACTCTGGGCATTTTTGGTTGCTTTTGCCGGAGCGTTATTGTTTGCGCTTGTACCGAGCTTTGGCGTTTCGTTGTTGTCCTTATTCCTGATTGGCATCGGCATGGCGATGTTGCAGGTGGTGATCAACCCGCTATTGCGCGTAGCGGGTGGCGAAAAACAATTTGCCTTCAACTCGGTGCTGGGTCAGCTGGCTTTTGGCGCCGCCTCATTTCTGAGTCCTTACCTATACAGCTACCTCGTAGCGAATGTCCACTCCGGCAGCAAATCGGCAATCATCCGGTTGTTTGATTCCCTGGTGCCCGAAAATCTGAAATGGGTATCCTTATATTGGGTTTTTGCCCTCATTGCCCTCACGATGGTACTTGTTATTCAGCTTGTCAGATTCCCGATGGTGGAATTAAAGGAGGACGAGAAGATAGATACGGGACGCGCCTTCCGTGAACTGCTGGCCAATCGAAAAGTAATTTTGTTTTTCCTCGGGATTTTCGCCTACGTCGGCACCGAGCAGGGCATAGCCAACTGGATGGTAAAATTCCTGCAAACCTACCATGGCGTCGATCCGGCTACCAGCGGAGCAACCGTCATCTCCAATTTCTGGGGCCTGCTGACCATCGGCTGTCTGCTGGGGCTGGTACTTTTGAAATTGTTTGATAGCCGGAAGGTCCTGATGCTGTTCACTGCCGGAGCCATTGTGTCTTTGCTGGTCGCGTTGTTCGGTAGTTTGAGTATGGCCGTGGTTGCCTTTCCACTGGCGGGATTCTTTGCCTCGGTCATGTGGTCAATCATCGTGTCGCTGGCGCTTAATTCGGTGCCTAACCACCACGGTACCTTTTCGGGAATCCTTTGCAGCGGCATTGCCGGTGGGGCGGTCGTGCCGCTCATCATCGGTGGCCTTGCCGAGTGGGTGGGGTTGCAGCTGGCGATGTTATTTATTTTGATTACGTTAGGCTATATTTTCAGCATTGGTGTCTGGTCAAAGCCGTTGGTAAACAACGAGACGGTTAGTCTTCGGGATTTTTTCAATAAAAAACGGACATGAAGATTGTACTGAATTCATACTTCACAGAATCAGGCATAGTCTCCATACCCCTTGTATAGGTGTACAAAATCATCCTGCTTATTGACTTTGCGGAGGAGTATAGCAAGAGTTTGCTGAAAGGGATTTCGGCTTACTCACGGGAGCATGGGCCCTGGATTTTTTGCCGGATGCCCCTCTATCACCGCGAAACGATGGGGCTGGACGGCATTCTCAAATGGGCCCTGGAATGGGGAGCAGACGGTATCGTCGGTCAGCTTTACAACGATGAGGATATTTTCAGGATCGTAAAATCGGGCCTCCCGATCATCGCGCAGGATTTTAAGGAGCGATTCAAAGAAATACCAAATATCACGGGCGCTTACCGCGAAACCGGGCAGATGGCGGCGGACTATTTTCTAAAAAAAGGATTTCAACATTTTGCCTTCTATGGATTCAGCGATATTGTGTGGTCGCGGGAACGGGCCGAAGGGTTCGAGGAGCGAATTGCCGCCTCCGGACATGCGGTTGAGTACTTTGAACACCGAAAAGCCCGATCGAGTGAACTATGGTACTACAAGCCCAGTTCGCTTAGCCAATGGCTCAAATCGTTGCCAAAACCTGTCGCTTTGCTGGCTTGTGACGATAACCAGGGCCAGCACATCACGGAAGCTTGCCGCCTGGCGGGGTTTCGTATTCCTGAAGAAGTAGCTGTTTTAGGGGTCGACAACGATGTGATGTTGTGCGAGTTATCAGATCCGCCGCTTTCCAGCATTGCCCTTGATGTGGAAAAAGGGGGGTATGACGCCGCCAAACTACTACATCAGATGATTCGGGACGGGAAAATCGAAGCCTATGACATTGTCGTAAAACCTACGCAAATCATCACCCGCCATTCTACGGATATCTATGCCACCAACGACACCTGCATCGCCACTTCCCTGAAATACATCCACCAGAATGCCGACCGTAACCTGCAAGTCGACGAAGTAGTGAAGCAAGTCCCGCTGTCGCGCCGCGCTCTGGAAAAGCGTTTTCTGGCCATTACGGGCTACCCGGTTTACAAATACATTTTCAATCTGCGCATTCAGAAGTTTACCCAAAAACTTCTGGATACCGATATGTCTATCTTCGAAATTGCGCTGGACATGGGCTTGACCGATAGTAAGAACATCGCCAGGCAGTTTCGGCAAGTGAAGGGTTGCACTCCCATCGAGTACCGGAAGCGGTACCTGGCCGGTAAGTGATAAAGCGACCCGCTGGCATTTGAGTTTTTAGTTTGGACTGATTTTTTTAAAGGCAGGTACTTTCCAGATTCCACAACTCAAATATCCATAAACCATGAAGACCAAACTTCTTTCAGGTCTCTTTTTGGGGGCCATCCTGCTGACCTTTACCGCCTGTGAAGATCACCGCCTCAGCCCTGATGCCAATTTTCCGGAGCGCATCGAGTTTTTCGCCGAGCGGCAGTATCCCGAAGGCATCGCGTACTCACAAAAGCTGGATCGGTTCGTACTAACTTCCCTCACTCAGGGAAAAATTGGCACAGTCAGTACGGACGGAAAGTACGAAGACCTGGTCTCTGACCCGGCCCTCATTAGTGGGGTAGGGGTCAAAGTGGCGGACAATCGCATTTTTGTGGCCAACAGCGATAACGGGGTATCAAGCAAAAGCAGCCCCGCAACAGCAGCCCAAACGGCAGAACTTCTGGTGTTCAACATTGATTCGAGGAGCTTGGAGCGCCGCGTGAACCTCGACGATCTATTACCCGGGGCCCGGCATTTTGCCAACGATCTGGCTCTTGGTCCCGATGGTACGGTGTACATTACCGATTCATTTTCACCCGTTATTTACAAAGTCACCGCTGATGGTTCAGCCAGTATCCTGGTTCGTGACGATGTGCTGTTTTCCAGCCCCATGTTTGGACTCAATGGAATTGTTTACCACCCCAATGGGTATTTGATCGTGGCGAATACGGGTACGGGTAAACTCCTCAAAGTGGATTTGACCAATGGGAACGCTATTTCGGAAGTGATGGGAATTGGTAGCTTGCCCGGTGATGGCCTCACTTTGGTCGGAACGTCTGATCTTTATGTAGTTACGGGCGGAAATAAAGTGGCGCTTGTCCGAAGCGCCGACAATTTCGTCAATGCCAGGGTGGCTGATTCACAGACTGACGGCTACGCTCAGGCTACGACGAGTACCTACGTCAACGGGCAAATTTTTACCCTGAATGCCCGGATCGGTGAAATCGGCGCGGCTATGGGCGACCCATCCAAACTGACATCCAACACTTACAGCATCCAGCGGTACAAATAAGGGGAATAATTTTCAGGGAAATTATTCCCGGAAGGGCGATGGGGTGTATATTGGGGCGATCCCATATCCATAAATCCATTAGAATCGTCGCTTTGAAACTTACCACAGAAGTATCTGTTTTGCCCCTTGATTGGCAAATTTCCCATCAAACGGAGGTCTTTACCATCGGTTCATGTTTCGCCGAGGTACTTGGCAACCAGTTGATCGACAATAAATTTCCGGTGTTGAGCAATCCTTTCGGGACAATTTTCAACCCTTACTCTATTGCCAAAGTACTGACGATGGCTCTGGATGGAAAGTACCCGAACGAAGAACTGTACACCCAGAATAGTGATGGAATCTGGCGCCACTATGACTTCCATTCATCTTTTTTGGGAAATAGTCAAGAGGAATTAGCTGACAAATTACTCGATACCTTAGCGAAGGTTCGGGAATTCCTGCAATCGACCGAGGTGCTGGTTGTAACCTTTGGAACGGCCTACGTGTACCGTTATCGAAGTAATCTTTCCTTAGTGGCCAATTGCCACAAGACCCCTCAAAGTGCTTTTGTGAAGGAACTACTCGGCTACGAGCAGCTGCAGAATACCTGGGGCGACCTGATACGCAGGCTAAGGACGTCCCGTAAAGTCATCCTGACTGTCAGCCCGGTACGGCACACCCGTGATACGCTGTCGCTCAACCAGGTAAGCAAGGCGGTGCTGCGGCTACTCTGTCACCGGCTTTCAGAACAATATAAGAATGTGAGCTATTTTCCCAGCTATGAGATAATGATGGATGAGCTGCGCGATTATCGTTTTTACAAGGAAGACCTGATTCACCCCAGTGCATTAGCCGAAAAATTGATCTTCCAGAAATTTTCGGATGCGTATATTTCAGAAGAATCTCGGGGAACAATGGAAAGCTGGCAAGCCGTGCAAAAGATGATTGCACACCGTCCTTTTCAAAACCAAACCTCCTCGTATCAAACTCATCTGCAAGCTACCCTGGAAAAGCTGAATGAGTTGGCTGAGCAGATTTCGGTAGAGGAGGAAATTCAGAACATCAAAGAGAAGCTGGGTACCTGATTCACCCAACCATATTGAAAATCTAAAAAATCGCCCCCTCAGATGGTTCAATCTGAGGGGGCGATTTTTATAGGAACAAAACCGTTCGACGCCTACTGTCCGATGTTGAAGCCACTGATGTGCCTCTGAAAAATAGCATCGTACTTCTGGGCAGCCTCCTCTTTACCTGATTCTCTCAGCGAGTTCACGATCGTTTGCAGAATATAGAGGTCGATGTTTGCGTCGCGCTGGTTGCTGCTACCGTTCTCCCTGGCGAAGTTGAGATTTTCATCTGCCCGCGAGGCCATGGTATCGGCGATTTCCATCGCTTTTTTGTCTTCGCCCAACTGGAATAGCGGTCGGATGTAGTTAGACGAAATCTGGTCGTAGGGAATGCTCTTATCCGGCATCACTTCCAGAATTTTGTTCAAGGCCAGTTTGGCTTTGTCCATTTTGTTTTCCGCAATCAACTGCCCAACCAGGCGTAGGAACGCGATACGCGCTGTAAAGACGGGCGAACCCAGGAATGTGTTGTCGTAGTACGTATTCGGATTATTCAATTCCCGCCATGCCATCTTGGTCATCAGGTTATTATACATGATGTCGGAGTTAACGTAGCCGTCCGTCGCATTGGGAACGAACACGGGCAGCAATCGGTAAGCGTAGCCTTCCACCTGCATGTATTCTTTCAGGCTCAGGTAGTTGGAGCTTGCCAGGGTGGACGAGAAATAAATCGGACGCTGCCAGTTGTTGGTAGCAATGATATCCAGCATGATAAGGTCAGACTTATACAGATCGCTCTTGCCGATGGTCCAGCTGATGGAGTCACGCAGGAAAGGCAGCATATCGGGTTTCAGGATACCCATTTTGCTGACGCTGGCAACATCCACGGGCAGAAACAGCACAGAAGAAGGCAGGATGGAAGTCATGTCCCCACTCGTCAGCGGTACCTGAATCGCCTTGTTCTCGGATTTCACCAGGCCCATGTACTCTTTCAGGTTGATACCTCCCTTCACACCGGGAATTTCGTAAAAAGGCACGATATCGTTTTTACCGAACATGTAATTGTCGTGTTCGAGCGAAATGGGGAGGGGAGCCGACTCGTAGGTCTGCCTTTTCATCTGATCGATGTACCAGTCGGTACCTAGCAGGCTGAGGTTACAGACGCGCACGTCGGTGCGGAACCCTTCCGTTTCCTGCACGTACCAGAGTGGGAAGGTATCGTTATCGCCGCCCGTAAACAGGATAGCGTTTGGAGCACAGCTACTGAGCAAATTCTTGGCAAAATCAACGGAATGATACCGATTGCTTCGGTCGTGATTGTCCCAACCCTTGAATCCCATAATGGCCGGCACGATCAGTCCAATAGCGGTTGCGAGTCCCGCCCGGGTCGTGGCATTCTTGACAAAAGATGCTATGCCTTCAGCGATGGAAACTACCCCAAAGCCAATCCAGATACAGAATATGTAGTATGAGCCTACATAGATATAGTCGCGCTCACGTGGTTCGGTTGGTGGAGAGTTCAGGTACACAACCAGCGCCACGCCTGTCAGGAAGAACAGGAGCCCCAATACCAGCAGATCGCGCCGTCGGCGAAAGTACTGGATCACGATACCCAGCAGTCCCAGCAGGAAGGGGAGCATGAAGAAGTTGTCATGCGCTTTGTTATGAGAAATAGCGTAAGGGAAATCCTTGGCTGCATCCAGTGGCAGCAGGTTGCCTGCGCCTTCCTCGTCGCTCTCGCGGCCCACGAAGTTCCACATAAAGTACCGCCAGTACATGTGGCCGATCTGGTACTTAAACATGAAACCCAGGTTGTCCGCCATCGACGGTTTCTGACCTTCGGCCAAGCCCTGCATCTGACGGTAAAGCTGCGGGTGATTGGATTGCGTGCTGTACATTCGGGGTAGCAGCATACTGGTGCCCGGTTCGTATTCGTACTCAGGCTTGTAGTCGATAATAGCGTACTTGCCTCCTTGTTTACGGTAGATAGGTTCGCCACGATTTTGCTTGATGGGGCGGGAGACGAAAGTCGGGCCGTACAACAGCGGACGGCTGCCATACTGCTCGCGTTTCAGGTACGATACAAAGCTTAGTGTGCCGTCGGGGTTGTTTTCGTTGATGGGCGGATTGTAGTTGGCGCGTACCAGCACAAGCAGGTAGCAGGAATAGCCGATCAATACGAAAGCCAGCGACAGTAAAGCCGTATTCAGCAGAGCGTTCTGCTTAATCTGGGAGTATCGGATACCGTAAACCAAAGCTCCCAGGAAGGCAACGATAAAGAAGATGGTACCGCTGCCAAAAGGCAGGCCCAGAAGATTGACGAATTTGATTTCGAACCAGCCGGCCAGACTTGGCAGGCCGGGAATGATACCCGAGTTGATGATCACAAGGATCACTCCACCCGCTATGAAAGCCAGCAGGCCACCAAAAATGGTGATCTTATCGTACTTTTTGTAGTAATACACCAGGGCCAGACCCGGGATCGTCACCAGGTTCAGCAGGTGGACGCCGATGGAAAGGCCGATGAGGTAGGCAATGAATATCAACCATCGATTCTCGGCGGCAGGATCATCGATGCGCTCCCACTTGAATACTGCCCAAATGACGATAGCGGTAAAGAAAGACGACATGCCGTAAACTTCCGCCTCAACCGCTGAAAACCAGAACGAATCGGACCAGGTGTAAGCCAATGCGCCAACTACCCCGGAACCAAGCAGCAGAATAGTGTCTGCCAGGGTGAGATCAATTTCTTTCTTGCGCAAAAGCTTCAATCCCAACAGGGTGATCGTCCAGAAAAGGAATAATATGGTGAATGCGCTGCTAAGCACGGAAACCATATTGACCCAGTAGGCTACCTGCGTGACATCACCAAAGGAAAGCAAAGAGAACAGCCGGCCAATCAAAAGGAAGAAGGGGGCGCCCGGAGGGTGGGGGACTTGTAATTTGAAAGCACATGCGATGAACTCACCACAGTCCCAGAAGCTGGCGGTGCGTTCGACGGTAAGGGCGTAGGTAAGGAAGGCAATCGCGAATACAATCCAACCGGTGAGGTTGTTGAAGCGGTTGTAGCGGGTCATTTTACTAGTTGAAAGTTGAAAATGGAGAGTTGAGAGTGAGCAATTTTCTCACGTTTGCTCGATTAACCTTTGATTCAGTACATTGAACCTAGGCCCAAAATTAGTAAAATAACCCCAACGGCAAGTTTTCGGCGTTCTTAAAAAAGGTTAACGGGGAGCGGTTCGAGTGAAGAGAACATGGGGCATTGGGGTAAGGGTGAAAAGGTTAAAGGTCAAACGTCGTTCTACGAATATCAGTAATATCCTGTACAACATTCTTCAACCTTTTAACCCTTACCCTTTTAACCAAGAAGGTGGCGATTACCAGTACCATTAAATTTTATAAAATATCCATTTGCCCAATTCCTTGTAAGACACCTTCTTGCCATACATGAGAATGCCAACCCGATAAATTCGGGCAGCGAGCCACACCGTCCCCATCAGGCCCAGAACCAGCAGAATCATGGACAAGGCCAGCTGCCAGCCGGGCACTCCGAATGGCACCCGAACCATCATTACGATGGGTGAAGTGAAAGGAATGATGGAGGCCCAGAAGGCCAGCGGTCCATCGGGATCGCGCAGGGCGAATTGCGCAAAAAAGAAAGAAATAATGATGGGCATTGTAATGGGCAGCATGAACTGCTGCGTATCGGCGTCATTGTCCACTGCCGCACCTACCGCACCAAAAAGCGCACTGTAAAAGAAGTAGCCCCCCAGGTAGTAGAATAAAAAGCAAGCGATGATGTAAGGTATGTTGAGGCTGCTCACCGCACCAAGTACCTCTGTGACAGGGTTGTCATTACCAGCGGAAGTGGCGGCAGTACTCATGGCTCCGCCCGCGGGCATGCTCTTTTGGACCTGCTCAATCTTTGCCTGAGGGTTGTCTCCCATTTTGTCTTTGAATGCATAGCCAGCCGCCGAGATGAACAGCACAGTAAGCAAAATCCAGAGTACAAACTGGGTCAAACCCACGAGGGCGACCCCCACGATCTTGCCCATCATCAGTTGGTAAGGCTTGACCGATGAGATAATTACTTCAACAATACGGCTGGTTTTTTCTTCCGTGACACCGCGCATGACCTGCGTGCCGTACACGAATACCGATAGGTAGATCATGAATGCACAAATACCACCGATAATTGTCGCCGCGCCGGAGCTGCTGCTTTTCTCCCCCTCCTCGTTCAGACTGATTGTTTCAGAGCTGACGTTTACGCGGGCATCTTCGATAATTTTCCGGGTAATACCCGCCTCCGTGAGCTTAATGTTCTCGATTTGCCGCTCGATGGTTTTCTCTATGTCGCTTTTAAGGTCAAGACTTACGTTTTTGGCAGCGTAGATGCGGACATCCTTCGGGTGATCAAGGACATCTTTCGGAATAAATACCAGAGCGTTGACTCCGCTTCCCTTGTTGGTAGTAAAGGCTGATTTTGCCGAATCCAGCGGCTCATTGATATAAGTGAATTTGAGTTCTTCCGTGTCCTTGAACTGGTTGATGAAGAGTTTACTTTCATCAAGTACTTCAATGGTTTTGCTTTCCGTGCTGCCGATGGCAATCCAGATCATAGCGGCATAGAAGCCCACGAACAGAAAAGGCGTCAGGAAAGTCATGATGATGAAGGATTTTTTCTTCACCCTCACCAGGTATTCGCGTTGGAGAACCAGGAGAATATTTTTCATATCAATTTTTTGAACCACAAAGCGAACCCGTCGTGATGCCGGATCGCACAAAGGGAAAAGGTTTTATAAGTCGGTAGATAGGTTGTTTAAATATCCAGTTTCTTTTAAGCAGTCAAAAGGAGCGTTTCGGGAGAAATTCCCTTTTTCCGACCGAACTCAGGATTCAGGTACTTCATTCACCGCCCGCATGAACACATCGCTCATCGACGGAATGTTTTCGCCGAACGAGTGTATTTCTACTTTGGGGAGGAGGTCTTGCAAAAGCTGGTTGGGCGAGCCACCTTCGGGGAGCCGTATCTGGCTGCGGGTCAGGCCGGCCGGCAACACACGCGACTCGGTGATCTGATACAGCTCAGCCAGGCCATTCAGGGTGCCGCTGTGCTCCACAAAAAATGTGTTCGTCTTGAATTGTTCCTTGATCTGCTTCTTCGGGCCGTCAAGTACCTTCTTCGAGCGATGGATGAGGGCGATGTAGTCGCATAATTCTTCGACGGTTTCCATCCGGTGGGTCGAGAATATGATGGTGCTGCCCTTTTCGCGCAGCTCCAGAATCTCGTCTCGTATGAGATTGGCATTGATGGGATCAAAGCCGGAGAATGGCTCGTCCAGAATAATCAGATCGGGCTGATGCAGGACGGTCGACACGAACTGTACTTTCTGTTGCATTCCTTTCGACAGGTCCGAAACCTGCTTGTCCCACCAGGTTTTGATATCGAACTTCGTGAACCAGATTTTCAGCTTGTCCATTGCCTCGCTTTTGGAAAGGCCTTTCAGCCGGGCCAGATAAAGCAGCTGGTCGCCGACTTTCATCTTTTTATACAAGCCACGCTCCTCGGGCAGATAACCGATGCGGCGGATGTGGTCTTCATTGAGCGGCTGTCCGTCAAAGAGTACTTTGCCCTCATCCGGTCCGGTGATTTGGTTGATGATGCGAATCAGCGAGGTTTTCCCTGCGCCATTCGGTCCGAGGAGTCCAAAGATACTGCCCTTTGGAATGTTGATGCTCACGTCGTCCAGCGCCCGGTGCTCGGCGTAGTCTTTGACGATATGGTGGGTTTCAAGGATATTCATTTAGTCCGATTTGGTAGGAGCGAAACAACGGCTTCGCTCAATCTGCTGGGGTGAAGGTATGGTTGGCGGCTTCAAAATTGCAAAGGATTACGTCCCGGTACAAAGGTGATTTCAACAAAGGTGCCGGAATTGGGATAAGTGGTAAATAAAAAAAACGAGTGGAATGTTTTCCACTCGTTTCATTATCGCTTTTTAGTGTAATCAAACGTACTTGGGACGTACCTGGAACAAAATCCAGCCGCCGATGATGAAGCTTAAAATTAATGAGAAGAAGCTGAAAGTGATGAGGTTGATCGCCAGATTGAGCAAAAAAGCGTAGTACATCAAGTCCCAGCCGCGCTTGCTTCGGGCACGAAGTGGAGAAAACGCCAATAGGTAAATTACCGCGACGATGCCCAGCCCGATGATACTGACCCACATTTTCCAGGTTGAGCCATAGGCACCAACGCCGATCGAAGCAACACTCACAAAAGAGCCCACACCTACCAGCCCTAAAAAGCCGAGAATGCCAAAAATTGCACCTATCAGGGCTCCCCAGGGGGCCACCGTTACTAGTATTTCGACCAGACTATCAGGGAAGGCGGGGAATTTGGCGAACAAGTCGCGCATTTCTTTTTCGAGGGGAAGTTCTTTTTCCATGTGTAATCGTATAGTTGAGGGAGGAGGTTTAGATTAATTTCAGCCAAACTAAACTAAATCAGCCACAGAAACAACAGAAAGCTTGTAATCAATGACTAATCGGTCGTTTTGGCTGTGTGATCAGAGTATTAGAGCCGTAAAACGCCAAAGCCACAAAGTCTTTTTCACTTCGTGGCTTTGGCGCGTCATACTGTGTCGATACTGTGCTTACTTCGTCAAACTCCCGATCAGATCTGGCATTTCTCTTTTGTCCTCGATCAGCGTTGAGGCAAACTTACCATGAATGGCATCGATCCACATTTTGGCACGATCGGTGAGCAGGAAGTCTTCGGTCATCATGCGGCCCCTCGCCACCAGAATACCCATATCAGCCCCTTCGTATAAGTAATCACCCGGCTTAGTGATGCGCAGGAAAAATGCCTCGTTCTCGCTCTCCACGGCCCGACGGTGCGTGTCCATGCGGTCGAATTGAATGTGACCATTGTCAAACATGTGCCAGATACCCGACTGCGGGGCTTCCGTGACGTATTCAATGGTGTTTTTGGTGTGCTTGATAACCATCTGACTCCAACTGTCGGAGTTCTCCTGCCGCGCCCAGCGATCGTTGATGGCTTTTACGCTGAATTCATATTCCACATCCATCCATTCAAGAATATGGAAGAGGTATAGCGGGGCATCGGCCAGGGCAAACACAGCGTGGTTGGTAATGGAACTGGCACCTGTCACCCGGGGATTTAATTCACCCAGATAAATTTCGCCGTTGTCCTGGTCGATCAGGAAATCCAACTCAAAATACCCCTTGTAGCCTTCCTTACGCAATTGGTCGCCGAAAAGCTGCGTGTACTTCCGGGCTTTCTGGCGGATGGCAGGTGGGAACGAATCGGGAAATATTTCATTGCCGCACCAGCCGCCTTTGTAAGGGGTGAGTTCTTTGAAACCCACCAATTCCGTCATCAGAGGTGCTACGACGGTACCGTGTTTGGTCACGCAGGCTTCAATGGCCGAACCCCGGCAGTTGATGCGCTTCATAACTTTCACTTCTGCCTCCGCTTCGATCTCCTCAGCGTGTTCATTGTATTGTTCCTCGTTGGCGATAAAGAAAGTCGTGTGACCTGAGTCGCCGAAGGGCGTTTGGATCACCAGGTCGGTTCCGAGGTCTTTCGAGACTTTACCCAGGTCTTTGTAGTTTTTAACCTTGGACAAAACGTAGGGCACGCAAGTTACGCCCGCCTTTTCGGCGATGCGGTTGGTGTTCACCTTATTATCCATGAACGTGCGCATCTCGGCGGGCGGAAACATGATTTCCAGTCCCAGCTTCCTGGCCAGTTCTTCGGTTTTTTCATCAAACATCAGGAACATCACCTTTCCCGCCACCCCGTTTTTCTCGCGAAGCTTGATGTAGTTCTGAACCTCTGGGTGCATCAGCAGGTAGTTATTGATGTCCTCTATGCTCGTAAACTCGTCGTGCGGCATTTCCTCCTTAGGCGAAAACACATTGGGGTGCAGCCCGTCAAAACACTCGATATGACAGATGAACTTAAAGCCTTTGATCCACTCATCGGCGCCTAACAAATTGAAATTGGTAGCGCTGATGAAGTACAGAGGTACTTCATTCTTGTGAAAGTAGCGGCGAATATCGGGTATTCCTTTTAGGGCCGGGGTAGGGTTGATTTCTTGGGACATAATTGGGGTATATGGTTAAAATAGTATTGGGTGAAATGGCTAATAGTTAAAAGGTTAAAGGCGAATATTAGCGTATAGCGCCGTTTAACCCTTTGACCCTTAACCAAATTCAAGCTTCCGCGACTTCGATTGCCTTCTTCGTTTCCTTTTTGCCGTTGGCGTTGATTTCTATCGTTTTGATTTTTCTATTCAAAATCGTTTTGGTAAAAATCCTCAGCCCCAGGTCGGCGCGGAAACCGTGGATTTCCTTGACATCGAGGGCCAGCATGAAGTCGATGATTTCGGGGCTAACTACCTGGCCCGGTACGAGCACCGGGAATCCGGGAGGGTAGGGGATTACAAAGGACGAAGCGACGAGTTCCTGCCCTTCGTCCACCGCCTTTTTACAGTCAGGTAAAGAGATGTAGTCGAAGTTCTCTTCGTCGTAGGCCAGGAAATAGGCTTCGCGCAAATTGCCGCCCGGAACGCCCGGAAGGGCCCGGAACGAGTCATGGAAATGACTGAAATCAGGGAGTGGCGGTACGTCTTCAGTCATCGACCAGATTTTTCCCTGGGCAATTTCCATCTCGCGATTGTTCAGCGATTCGAATTCCTCGTCGAGCTGCCGGGCGATGGTCAGCAAGGCGTTGGTCAGGTAGGCGACGCTGCCGCGTGTGGTACCGATGTTGGTCATCAGCAGCACCGTATTGCGGGAAGTTTTATTTATCTGGATGTTGAATTGATCCATCAGGTACTTATTCTTGAAGGTATCTCCGTCTACACCCGTGCGTCCGATAAATAGCGTGATTTTGGTTGGGTCGAGCATGAACTCATCCATTTCCCAGGCTTCCTCCATGCGGTTCCATCCTTTCTCCTTATCGTAATATTCACCCAGCCCGCTTTGTCGATACTGGTCAGGAATGAAATCTTTAATGGTCAGGACGTCAAAGTACTTGTTGAGTTGGGGATCATCGTTGACCTTGGCCCGAAGTACCATTGCCATTTCGATGCTCTTTTCCACCATCTCGTACCCCTCGAACTGAACCTGCCGACGCCCCACGTCGAGCGAGGCCAGCATCTGGTAGTTGGGTGAGGTGGAGGTATGCGTCATGTAGGCTTCCAAAAAGGTGTTTTCCGATTTTTTGCGGAAATCTTCATCCCAGATATGAATCATGCTGCCCTGCCTGAAACTACTCAGGGTTTTGTGGGTACTTTGGGTCGAATATACCCGGATGCGTACTTTATCCGGATCGGGCATCTTGGGGTCTTCGCCTTTTCCTAGTTTCTTCACGTGCTCCGCATAGCTGAGGTGGTACTTTTCCGTCCGGTACTTATTGTAAAGTTTTTTGGCGGTGTACATGCCGGTGCGCTGCTTGAAAACGTAGGTAAAACCGGCATAGGCAAACCAAGCCTCGTCCCAAAGGAAAATCATGTCTGGCTTGATAGCCAGAATTTCCTCCATCACGCGCTCTACATTGTAGACGAGCCCATCGAACGAACAATTGGTGAGCAGCAGCATCTTGACTTTGTGGAGTTGTCCGGCGGCTTTGAGTAGCTGTAATTTTTCCTTGATCGAAGCCAGCGGCACTGCGCCGTACATCGAGTACTTTTCGATGGGGTAGGAGTCGAGATATACGGGATATGAGCCCGCCAGTACCATGCCGTAGTGGTGCGACTTGTGGCAATCACGGTCAATCAAGACCAAGTCCTCCGGCTCTACAAGAGCCTGTAAAACAATCTTGTTAGCCGTAGAAGTACCATTGGTCACGAAATAGGTATGCTGAGAACCATAAGCCGCCGATGCCATTTCCTGGGCTTTTTTCAATGAACCCGTAGGTTGCAAAAGCGAATCCAGCCCACCGGTGGTGGAGGACGTCTCGGCCAGGAACATATTACGACCATAAAAATCGCCGAAGTCCTTGATCCAGCGGGATTTGAATACCGAGTTTCCGCGCGAAATCGGCATCGCGTGAAAGACGCCGGTGGGCTTTTGGCTGTATTCTTTCAAGGCACTGAAAAACGGCGTAGCGTACCGCTCACGGATGCCGCGAATGATGCCCAAGTGCAACTCCTGTAAATCTTCCCGGCGATAGTAGATTCGCTGAAAAGTTTGCAAAGTGCTGTCTTTTAAATCATTGAGTGAAGTGTCCGTGACATAGTAGGTGTCCAGCTCGGGCCGGAATTGCTTCACCAACTCTCCCAGCAGCGGACCGAGATCGGCCTCCGAACGCTCTTCCAGATCGATATTCAGGACGTTCTGGATATAGGGCTTGATGAGCGGCGAAATATTTTCTGACAGGAACGGGGGCGCATACCGTATTACGACGGCCTGAATGTTATGGTTGAAAATCAAAGCGATGAGCGCGTCCTGAAATGAATGCTGCACAAGGACGTCATACACGAACTGCTCGTTCGGGTCGCGCAGATCTTGCAATTTTTCGTGCAAAGCGGTTTCGTCGATGGGCGTCATGTCTTCGACGAAAAGTACTTCGAAATAGTTTTTTGCGGTACCGTTGCCCAGTTCCCGAATTTCCTGCACCCCGCCGTACTCGCTTTCTTCTTCCAGAGCCGACAAAGGATGACTGCGATAGGCATCACCTACCAACTGACGGGTAGTTACGGCCACGTTATGGGCCAATGCGGTATGCTCATCCCGGGTCAGCATATGGCGGAGCTTTTCGACCTTCCCGCTTCCCGGAAAAGTGTAGTACCGCTCCACCGTTTTGAGATGATCCAGCAGCTCTTCGATTCGGGCTTTGTGTTGTTTGGCGAGTTTAGAATCAGGCTTGCCCCGCGCCAGGAAAGAGCACTCATTTTTGAGTTCGTTCCAATGGTCAAGCCGAAGCTGACCGATACTGAAATAGGAGGAAGATTGGGGCTTTTTGGTTTTCATAGGTAGTTTAGGAATATTGGGGTGTGGCCTTTTTTGGAATAATTTCCCGGCTTTCGGTCATTCAAAAGTGATTTCAGAATTCAGGGTCTCGTCGCCTTTGTAGGCAATGCCACTGATAGGTATTTCGAGTTCGCTTTCCCTTTGTTTGAGTTCGCTCAGCGTTTCGAGTTTTTGGGGCTTTATCAGCGGCCCGAGCTCTTCCAGATACGGGTGTTTTTGTCCCTTTTGGTAGATTGTAAAATCTCCCATGTGGTCGCGGAAGCTTTTCAAAGGCTGTCCAAGGCGCAAAACGCCCAATTCCCGGCTGCGTTTCACCCGCTCGATGTTTAGTTCAAGGGGGAAAATCTCTTCGGTACTACCTGCCTGATAAATCACTCGCCCGTCGGGGCCGCAGACAATAGAGCGGCCATTTCCGCCCGTTTCCAGACCATTCACATCAAAAAGGTAGCATTGGTTGACGGTTGCCATGGCGCGGGCGATGGACAATTCGGCGTCGCGGTCAATGGTACCCGTCATGGTAGGATGCAGGATGACTTCGGCTCCCATGACCGTGAGTGTGCGGATCGTTTCGGGAAACCACATATCGTAGCAAATCGATACGCCAAAGCGGCCGACCGCAGGTACATCGAAGACGCAGAATTCGCTGCCGGGCGTCACGCCGACCTCGAAGGGGTAGAAGGGGAACATCTTGCTGTAACGCTTCACGACTTCTCCTTCGGGATTAATGACCGAGGCGGTATTGTAGATATTTCCGTCCCTTTTTTCAAAAACAGAACCCGGCAATATCCAAACCTTGTGCTTTCTGGCCATCGCCTGCATTTCTGCCTCAAAAGCACCCGGTACTTCCTGCGCATTGTGCAGCAGCGGACCGTAGGCACATAACTCACTGAACACAACCATCTCCACCCAAGGGTAAAGGTTCATGGTTATGTCCAGTTTCAATTTCATCATTTCCACGTTGGGGTACGTGGCCGATACGCGCATCTGAATGCCCGCAATAGCAAATGGTTTCATTTAATCGATTTTGAATGAGTGAATTGGTGAATGCCGGAATGCAATTGTCGTTCTCTGGAATCAATACGTAATCCCTGATTCCGACAGCCCGACATTCCAAACTATTAGGAGTTCGTTACCTTGAGTATTACTTCTTCCATGATATCCAGCCCCTTTGTGAACTGTTCGTCCTTAATGACGAGCGGCGAAAGTACCCTGATTATATTTTTATTGGTGCCAGCGCTAATAAGTACCAGGCCACGTTCGGCGCACCCTTTGACGATTTCGTCGCACAGGTCGCCATCCGGCTGGGTCGGGTCGCCGTTTTTTACGAATTCGATGGCATTCATAGCACCGAACCCACGCACATCGCCGATGGCCGACACTTGCTTTTGGAGTTTTTCAAAGCGCTCCATGAACATCCTGCCGATTTCTTTGGCGCGGGTGTTCAGGTCAATTTCCTTCATATACTTAATGGTAGCCAGCGACGCCGCGCAGCAAATGGGGCTGCCAATATAAGTACCTCCTATGGTCCCCGGCCCTGCCGCGTCCATCACTTCCGCCCGGCCCACAACCGCCGCGATGGGCAGACCTGAGCCCATGGACTTTGCGTAAGTACTCAGATCGGGCTGGACCCCGTATTCCTGCCAGCTGGCCCAGTTTCCGGTGCGGGCAAAACCGCTTTGCACCTCGTCCAGAATGAGCATGATACCGTGCTGGTCGCAGTAGGCGCGGAGTCCTTCGAGGTAGCGTTGTGGGACGGCGTAAAAGCCCCCCTCGCCCTGGATGGGTTCCAGAATGATTGCTGCCAAACTACCGGGAGCAATAAGATTATGGCCGCTGTCGTCGAGGCGGCGGAGCTCCTGATCGATATAATCGTCGAGACTCAGACCGTTGCCGTAACGATAAAAATTTGGAAAGGGCAGGCGGTACACTTCCGGGGCAAAAGGCCCGCAATCGATTTTGTAGTTTATTTTGCTGGTTAGCGTCATCGCCATCATGGTACGGCCATGGTAAGCATCCGTGAAGCATAAGACTGCCTGTCGTTTGGTTGCCATTCGGGCGATCTTGATGGCGTTTTCCACCGCCTCAGCACCCGTGCTTACAAGCATGGCCTTGGTACTTTCGCCGTGCGGCAGAATTTCACACAGCTGCTCGCAAAGTTCAATGTATGGCTCATAAGTGACGACATTGAAGCTGGTGTGCAGGTACTTGCCTGCCTGTTCACGGATGGCAGCCACGACGGGCTCAGGGCAGTGGCCGGCGTTAACAACACCGATCCCGCCCGCAAAATCGATAAGTTCCTCGCCGTCTTCGTTGGTGATGATTGCCCCCTTGGCATCTCGGGCGGTGGCCGTATTGAAAACGCCAACTCCATTGGCTACGGCATTTTTTCTTCTTTTAAATAATTCCTGGGATTTAGTGACTTCGGTTATCATTAGGGTAGATCATTAATAAGTTTGGAGATTACGGCAAAGCGGTATCTGGAAAATTCCACATTCGGAATTTTCAAACAATAAGGAATAGCTGACTATGATTAAACAGAACCAGGAGCACCAGACGTTGAACGTGGTGCGGAAGGGTTTCAAAGGCCGCCAAGCAGACTGAAATTCTGATCAGCAATCGGAAATGCTAGAAGTAACTTCCCCTGCCGAGGCGTCTTTTATTCAGAAGAAGAAAATAGTAGGTGGGTAAGCTGGTATTTAGTGAAGCTTCACTCATAAAATGCTTTGGGCAATTGACTGCGTTTCTCAAATATACGTAAAATAGGCCACAAAAGAAAATTGAGTTTGAACTAACCGCCCCGGCAAACGTTCTAAGTCCCAGTCTTATTCCGCGCAGCTCTCACCGTGGATTACCGCTTTTTCATCCACCCACCCAAACATCTGCTAGTACTTAGTTATCATGCTCAATCTCGACTTTAATTCAATTTCCGAATCCACACCCGGCCCCAAATGGAACCAACTGTTTAACCTGCACTGGCCCGCCTACCGTGCCTGGTTTCAATCCAAAGGAGCCACAAACAATCCTGACCTGGCCACATCGGTAGCGGAGCTGGAACGCTATATGCCCGAACTTATGCCTACCTACCGCCGCTTGTGCGCGCTGGCGGGCAATGATCCTGTGGCTGAACGCTTTCTAACCGGTTGGCAGCCGCCGGCTTACATTTCGGGCTGTTCGCAGGTCGTGACCCAAAACCCGCCGCAGCTGGTCCGGAACTACGATTATCACCCCAACCTCAGCGAAGGTACCGTACTGCATAGTGCCTGGAATGGTAAACAGGTGATGGCTACCGGCGACTGCCTGTGGGGTGTGGTGGATGGTATAAATGAAGACGGGCTGGTGGCATCTTTGACCTTTGGCGGGCGTAGGGTAGTTGGGAAGGGCTTCGGTATTCCCTTCATTTTGCGCTACGTGCTGGAATTTTGTAGTAATGTCGAAGAGGCAGTGGAAGCGCTGGTACGCATTCCATCGCACATGGCCTACAATATCATGGTACTGGATAAAAGTGGCAACCATAAGATGCTGCAACTCGCCCCCGATCACGCGGCGGTAATTACTGACGCACCCGTGTCCACAAACCACCAGGGCGAAGTCGACTGGCCGGAGCACGCGAAATTTTCCAAGACTATCGAGCGGGAGAAGTTTTTGCTGGAATTGTTGAAAATAACCAAACCCGATGCCGAAACTACCATACAAACGTTTCTCCATTCGCCGCTCTACGCTCGTCGCTTCAATGAGGGTTTTGGTACCATCTACACGGCTGTTTATCGTCCGACAGAAGGCGCCATGGAACTGCGCTGGCCGGGACAAACCCTGCGGCAAACTTTCGATAGCTTCAAAGATGGCATCACCTCCGTACACTATTCTGAGAAAGCCCCGGCGATGCCAGTGACTGCGAATGACGATGGCAAAACGCAGGAAATTCCTCCATATGCTCCCACTGCAACCGACGATTTCTGGACGCAGTACGGACAGGCCTGGGCTACTGGTGATCCGGCGGTTATGGCCAAGAATGTCGCGCAGGCGGTACTCAATGCTTCGGGCAAAACCGATGACAAGGAACTCACCCGCCTGCTCGAGTTATTCACTTCGGAAACTAAAAAGCGAGGCCAGGTACCATGGGAAATGCTGGCGGATTTGTGGGAAAGTGAATAGTTGAGAGTGGTCAATGGATAATGGAGTAGCGGGATTTTCCCTGTATGACAGAAATTGCAATTCCCGCCTGAAATGCCGATGTTTGGACATCTCTTCGTATTTGCAGCCAAACACTATTTGTTGTTTCGGCCTGTATTCGGAAGAAAGAATAGCATCAAATGTCAAACGCTCAGGCGGCTCTGTCTTCACTGTCAAATTTCAACTAATTGAAAAAGCTCGCGCTCCATTGGCAAATCCTTATCGGCATGGCGGCCGGAATACTCGCTGGTTACCTTTTTTCGCGTTTCGACTGGGGCAGTGATTTTGTGGTAGCCTGGATCAAGCCCTGGGGGACGATTTTCATCAATCTGCTGAAGCTCATTGCCATTCCGCTGATTGTTGCGTCACTGATAAAAGGCGTGTCCGACTTGGACGATATCCGGCAGTTGTCGCGGCTTGGTACCAGGACCCTCGGCTTGTACATCATGAGCACATTGATCGCCGTTTCTCTGGGGCTGCTGGTCGTCAATCTTGTGCAGCCCGGCAGTTTCATTGAAGAAGCCACGCGCAGCGACCTCATGGCGAGTTTTGGCGTGAGTGCCGAGCAAAATGTGGGTCGGGCCAACGAAAATCAGAATAAGGGTCCGCTCAGCGCTCTGGTGGATGTGGTCCCTGATAATGTCATCGGGGCGGCTGCCTCCAATGGCAACATGCTTCAGGTAATTTTCTTTGTCGTTTTTTTCGGCATTGGCCTCATCCTCATTCCTGCGGAGAAGTCGGAACCCGTGAAGCGATTCTTTGATGGGGTCAATGAGGTAGTTTTGAAAATGATTGACCTCATCATGCTGGCTGCGCCATATGGCGTGTTCGCATTACTGGCCGCGTTGGTAGTGGAGTCACCTTCTCCCGATGTGTTCAAGGCTTTGGGTGCCTATGCTCTTACGGTAGTTTTTGGCCTGGCGGTTCTGGTTTTTGCGTTTTACCCCACCTTGGTCAAAATCTTTACCAATATTTCGTACGGCGATTTCTTCCGGGGTATGGCGCCGGCGCAACTGCTGGCGTTCTCGACCAGTTCCAGCGCCGCTACGCTTCCCGTAACGATGGAACGGGTGGAGGAACACATTGGTGTAGATAAGGATGTGGTGTCGTTCGTACTGCCCGTGGGAGCGACGATCAATATGGATGGCACCAGTTTGTACCAGGCCGTGGCAGCGGTCTTTATTGCCCAGGCTTTTGGCGATGCCCTGACCATAGGTCAGCAACTGACTATTGTGCTGACAGCTACCCTCGCTTCCATTGGCTCGGCTGCCGTACCTGGCGCCGGCATACTGATGCTCGTGATTGTCCTGGAATCCATTGGTGTCAACCCGGCGGGCATCGCGCTCATCTTTGCCGTGGATCGCCCACTCGATATGTGCCGCACGGTGGTCAACGTCACCAGCGATGCCACGGTGGCAATTTTGGTTGGAAAAAGTTTAGGAAAAATTACCGGACCTAAGGTAAAGGATTGGGATGATCATTTGGTGGAAAGGTCTTAAATTGTTTAAAAAACACTACAATTAGGAATGCGCAAGTAGTAAACAGCATGAAAGGGTTGCAGAGACCATTCTCGACCGATTAACTGATAAAGAAACTGATCATACATATTGCAAAAAATAGAAACTGGAAAGGCACGATCTTAGCGGTTAATGGCATATTTTGAGCAGAGGACTCTTGAGATGATGAAGCAATAGGGAAATAAGCTGAAACAGGAAGGGAGTCAATCAGGGTATTCCTTTTCATTAAATTCAAATCGGCTTGGTGACACTAATATCCCTAATTGCTCTTGGTCTTCTCGTGCAGATCGTTCTAAACCTTCGTTCCAATTATTACAATCAAAACAAATAAGATCCTCAGACCTTTTTGTAAAATGGTACCCCGATTCCATGGCGATTCCGATAACATAATTTGCATCAGGATATTTTAGTCTAGTAATCATGCAACAAGTTTGTAAAAAATATCTTCTTGATTCTCGGTAGTCTTCATAAGAATACTTATCCTTCAATTCATAACAAGGAAAAAGCAGTAATACATAATATATGTTGTCTGGATTTGTGGGTATGATTACGCGAAGTCTACGCATATTACTTGGTGTAGTTTCTATGATATCTAAAAGATTATTGGATAGCAATCGTCTCTCCAAACGCGTGGTCTGAGCCAAGAATCTAATCGCCTTCTCGCTATCCAAAAAGCCTCCTTCACTTACATAATGCTGTGTTCCAGCTATTGCATGCCTACTGAATTCTTCAATTAAATCATCCCAGATATAACTCTTTCTATCTGCTTGTAACTGCGCTAGACGTTGGCTACTTCCTTGAAAGTTTATCCACAGCCCCTCATCAAAGGCTATTGCTGAATCTGATTCTAGATTGTTGGGTAATACAAAATCATGTTCGCCCTCAATATTTAGAAATTTAAGATAATGTGCTAATAACTCTTCCTCGCCAGCTGAAAATACAGTTATCCCTGATCGTAAAAACTTTTTGCGTTTTTTTAAATAGATTGAAAAATCAGCAACTGTATCTCTATTGTTTAATAGAATGTTAAGCGTATTATCATCTAGTACATGGATAAAGGTTTTATTAACATCTAGATCACCAATATGGAATGGAAAAGAGTGATTATCAAAACCTTTTATCTCATTAAAAAATATTAAACTTCCGCTACCACCAGATAGTTGAGCACACTTATTTGAAGCTCCATGAGATACTAAAACAAGGTGAAAATTTGTATTCTCTGTGATTTCTATAGGAACTGATAATTTGTGCTGGCATTTATTATCCAAATAAATACGTTCTGGATGGTTCCTTATCCAATTTTCTGCACCCCAAAGTTGTTTTGCTGATGACGCAACTGCCCTTCGAAACCATCGATTCCAATCTTGATCTAAATTCCCAGAATCTGGAAATTGACAATATTTATCAGAAAATATTATTATTTCATCACCAAATATAACTAACAAATCACAGAGTTCACTTCCTGACTGTCTAAATACATTCGCATGACTCCAAAGTGAAAGAAAACTTTTATCGCAAAGCCACTTTAAATATTTTTCTGAATCTGTTAACCCACCGCTGCCTTTAAACATATTTGAATATTTTCACTTCATTGGTCAAATGATCAAGCAAAATGAATCAAACCTCAAAGAATCCCAGATCCAAGGACATGAGAATTAATTTATCTTGTCTACGCAGTAAATATCATCCTTTTTGCTAAGTTTACCGCCTTATTTACCAAAGGTTCTACTAGCTATCCTGTATGAAGAAAAACATTACCCTCCTCAACTGGGGGCTGATCACCGTGGCGGCTATCGCTACAGTCCTCAATGAATACAACCTGATTGCCATTCCCGAGGGTATCCTCCTTTTACTGCGCTGGTCGGCGATGGCCGGACTTCTCGCCTACGCCTTCATCAAGCGCAACCTTACTACCTCCATTCTGGTCGCGATGGTCATTGGGACCGAGATCGGCTACGACTTCCCTGAACTTGCCAAAAATCTACACTTCCTGCGGCAGATCTTCCTGAAATTGATCAAAACGATCATTGCGCCGCTACTGTTCGCGACGCTGGTGGCGGGCATTGCCGGACATTCCGACCTGAAACAGGTAGGCCGAATGGGTTGGAAGTCACTGGTGTATTTCGAAATCGTAACGACCATCGCGCTATTCATCGGATTGTTTTTCGCCAATTGGTTTGAACCCGGCGCGGGCATCGTGGCGCCGACTGATCTTGCCGGTACCTTACCAACGGTGGAGCCGCAAACCTGGCAGGACATTATCGTCCATGTCTTTCCCGAGAACCTGGCGAAGTCCATTTACAACGGTGAGGTTCTTCAGGTAGTGGTATTCAGCGTGATCTTTGGTGTGGCCCTGGCAATGTTGCCTGCCGCCCAAAAGAACAAATTCGTTTCGGGAGTCGAACTCTTGGCGGAAGTGATGTTTAAGTTCACCAACATCGTCATGCTCTTTGCTCCGATTGGGGTGGGAGCGGCCATCGCCGAAACCGTCGGTCACATGGGGATCGACGTGTTGCGCAACCTGGTTATG
Source organism: Persicitalea jodogahamensis (assembly GCF_014651615.1). Classification (GTDB taxonomy): domain Bacteria; phylum Bacteroidota; class Bacteroidia; order Cytophagales; family Spirosomataceae; genus Persicitalea; species Persicitalea jodogahamensis. The sequence goes on from NZ_BMXF01000003.1 coordinate 687,814, forward strand.
CTGCTTGTAACGCTCTACTGCGCTCTGCTCGCTTTTATCATCCTGGTGCTGGTACCCGTAGCGCTGATCGCCAAAGTACCTATCATCAAGTTTGCCAAGCAGATTGCCGAACCTGTTTCAATCGCGTTTGCCACCACGAGTTCGGAGGCCGCTCTGCCCAAGGCAATGGAGAAAATGGAGGCCTTCGGTGTGCCACGGCAAATAGTTTCTTTTGTGATTCCAACAGGATACAGCTTTAATCTCGACGGGTCTACTTTATACCTCTCGCTGGCAACCATTTTTGTTGCTCAGGCGGCGGGCGTTGACTTCCCGATCAGCCAGCAGATCGCGATGGTATTCATGCTCATGCTTACGAGTAAGGGCGTGGCGGGTATTCCCCGCGCCACGCTGGTCATTTTGCTGGGATCTGTGGCAAACTTCGGCTTGCCTGAGTGGCCTGTGTTCCTCATTATGGGAATTGATGAGTTGATGGACATGGCCCGGACGTCGGTCAATGTAATAGGCAACTGTCTGTCTACAACGGTAATCGCTCGCTGGGAAGGAGAACTTGACGACTCCAAAATGCAAATGTCTGATCAGGTGGTAGAGGAAGACATAATTGAAGAAATCCTGGAACATTAGAAATACAACGTTCTGACCTTCAAACAAGAAGGCGGCGACTGTAAACAATCATATGATTGTTTACAGTCGCCGCCTTCTTTAATCCCACATTGCTTTGGCTATGCGTGACTGGATTCAGCCAACTGCTGACTATATAGCTCTACGATTGCCTTATTAAAAGCGGGAATGTCATCAGGCTTACGGCTCGTAACCAAACCGTCGCTAACGACTACTTCTTCATTAACCCACTCGGCACCGGCATTCTTGAGGTCGGTTTGCAGCGATGGGAACGAGGTGAGTTTACGCCCCTTGACCACCCCAGCCTCAATCAATAGCTGAGGGCCGTGACAGATGGCGGCAACGGGTTTTCCGGCATCAAAAAAGGCCTTCACAAAGGCAATAGCCTCTTTATTGGTTCTCAATGTGTCTGGGTTCATCACGCCACCAGGCAGGAGAAGTGCATCGTAGTATTCGGGACGGGCATTATCCAGCGGTACATCCACCTTCACCTTCTCTCCCCAATCAATGCTATTCCAGGCTTTCACCTCATCTTTTTGCGGCGAAATCACGTGAGTGGTAGCGCCCTGAGCATCCAGCATTTCGCGTGGCTTAGTCAATTCAACTTGTTCAAAGCCATCTGTTACGAGGATGGCTATTTTCATTTTATTAAGGGTATTTTCCATGATTGTATCTATTTATTGGTACTTATTGGCATTACCTAAAAAGGGTGTGCCAAAACAAAAAAGCGCACACCAGTTGGTACGCGCTTTCTCTTATTAATTTATGTCAGGACTCATGGCACCATGGACTCTGTCCTTATATCTCCACACCGCCACCGACGTTCTCAAATGCGATTTCACCTGAGTCGTTCAGTTCCATCATGATGACGGAGTCTCGGGCAACCTGTCCACTCAGAATACCTTTGGACAATTCATTGAGAATACTCCGCTGAAGTACCCTTTTGAGGGGGCGCGCACCGAAGGCAGGATCGAAGCCCTCCTCACCAAGTTTGGTTAAAGCTTCGTCAGTGGCATCGAGGGTAATGCCCTGCTCGGCCAGCATCTTTTGAATTCCTTTGAACTGGATGTCCACAATCATCCGGATGTTGTCTTTTGTCAGAGGCTCGAAGAGTACGATCTCGTCGATTCGGTTCAGAAACTCGGGCCGCACGGAAGCTTTCAAATGTTCCAGAACAGCTTGCTTGGTTTCCTCGATGATCAGGCTGTGGTTCCATCCCTCGTCTTCGGCAAACTTCTCCTGAATAATGTGGCTGCCAATGTTAGACGTCATTATAATGATCGTGTTCTTAAAATTGGCGACCCGCCCTTTGTTGTCAGTCAGGCGGCCATCGTCCAGCACCTGCAGCAGAATGTTCCACACGTCGGGATGCGCTTTCTCAATTTCATCCAGCAGTATCACGCTGTACGGTTTGCGACGCACGGCTTCCGTCAGTTGGCCGCCTTCATCGTAGCCCACATAGCCCGGAGGGGCTCCGACCAATCGACTGACGGCATGGCGCTCCTGATACTCGCTCATATCAATGCGCACGATGGAATTTTCGTCGTTAAACAGGTAGTCGGCGAGGGTCTTTGCCAATTCGGTTTTACCGACGCCCGTCGGACCGAGGAACAGAAAACTACCGATGGGTCGCCGGGCATCCTGCAAGCCTGCGCGGCTGCGGCGCACGGCGTCGGATACCAACTCGATTGCTTCGTTCTGTCCGGCTACGCGTTGGTGCAGTCTGTCTTCCAGATGGAGTAGTTTCTCGCGGTCACTCTGAAGCATTTTCTGAACGGGGATTCCTGTCCATTTTGCCACAACTTCTGCAATATCCTCCGCACCGATTTCCTCCTGCATCAATCGCCGGTCACCTTCGGCTTTCTGCAGCTCATCCAACTTCTGCTGCGCCTCGGGTATGCGTCCGTACCGGATTTCGGCTACTTTACCGAACTCACCGCTGCGTTCGGCCTGCTCGGCTTCCAGCTTCATTTGATCAAGCGATTCTTTCAGGCTGCGTATTTCATTAACTACCCCTTTTTCGTTTTCCCATTCGGCTTTCAAGGCGTCGCGCTCCTCGCTGAGGTCGGCAATTTCTTTGTTCAGGACAGTTTCCTTGTCCTTGTTATCTTCCCGCCGAATGGCTTCCCGCTCGATTTCCAGTTGCATGATGCGGCGGTTCAACTCATCAAGCTCCTCCGGAACGCTATCCATTTCCAGCCGTAGCTTTGAGGCTGCCTCATCCATAAGGTCAATGGCTTTATCGGGCAGGAACCGGTCGCTGATATAGCGATTGGAGAGTTCAACTGCGGCAATAACGGCATCATCCTGAACCCGTACCCCGTGGTGGAGTTCGTATTTGTCCTTAATTCCACGCAGAATGCTGATGGCATCCGCCACGGATGGCTCATCTACCACTACAACCTGGAATCGGCGCTCAAGCGCTTTGTCTTTTTCCATGTACTTCTGGTACTCTTTCAGCGTGGTTGCACCGATGGCGTGGAGTTCGCCCCTTGCCAATGCGGGTTTCAGAAGGTTGGCGGCATCCATCGCACTTTCACCCCCGCCCCCTGCACCGATCAACGTATGGATTTCGTCAATGAACAAAATGATTTCACCCTCGGAGTCAGTGACTTCTTTGATGACCGATTTGAGGCGTTCTTCGAATTCACCCTTATACTTGGCTCCCGCAATGAGCAGCCCCATGTCAAGGGATACGATGATCTTTGACTTCAAGTTTTCGGGGACATCGCCCTGCACAATGCGCTGTGCGAGTCCTTCCACGATGGCCGTTTTGCCCACACCAGGCTCACCGATAAGAATAGGGTTGTTCTTGGTACGGCGACTTAAAATCTGTAACACGCGGCGGATTTCCTCGTCACGGCCAATGACGGGGTCGATTTTTCCGGCCTGTGCCAGTTCGTTCAGGTTTTTGCTGTACCGTTCCAGAGAGCGGTACTTGGCTTCGGCATTTTGATCTTTCACGGGATTGTTTTTACCTCTAAGTTCTTTGATTGCTGCGATAAGTTCTTTTTCCTTGAATCCGGCGTCTTTCATCAGCTTGGCGACCGAGTCCTTGCCTGCTAATAGCCCAAGCAATAACAGTTCAATACTTACAAACTCATCGCCGAAATCTTTCAAATACGTTTGAGACTTGTTGAGGGCATCCGTCAGGCCGGTACCCAGATACGGTTGTGCTCCGCTTACCTTTGGGTAGCCTTTCACAATTGCTTCCAGGGCCTGCGCGAGCACCTCCTGATTGACGTACAGCTTATTCATCAGGAAGGTGGAGGTGTTGACATCTTCCTGTAAGATTGATTGCAATGCGTGCCCCGTGTTGACAGCCTGCTGCTGATTCGACTGGGCAATCTGTAAGGCTTTCTGGATTACTTCCTGGGCCTTGATGGTATATTGATCAAAGTTCATGACTCTATTCCTAAAATTGTTGACTATCTACTACATTTTTAATTCAAAAAAGCACATACCGATCCATTGAGCCCGCAAAAATGGCTGTTACTGTCCCCTTTTTTCTACAATTAGTGCCAAAATGACATTTTATTAAGGAGGGTTGGTACTTAGAGGTGACAATATGTCAATTACTGGCCAGGGGTGGGAAGGTGATAAAAAATCTGCTTAAATGAGCATGCAATTGAATAAAAGGAAGAATTACAAGGAATAAAATTGTATTATTTGGAGAGCGTAGATAATCGGTCAACCTTTGTATCGTGCTGATGTTGTAAGTAGGTCGATGTTTTATCAGCTACCGACAGAAATAGGTTGAGGAAATACCGTTTGGTACGAATATTACCATCTAATCTATCAATCGCAATATTCATTCTTTGCAATTTTCAACTCCCTCTACCTTTTTAACACACCCTTATGCAGCGAGAAATTGTCGAGTGGCACAGCCCATCACTCAATAAGAAAATGAGGATTGCGGTGTACGGTCATTATGGTACAGCGCTGTTGATGGTACCTACCGCGGCTTCTGATCACTTGGAATACGAAAATTTTGGCCTTATTGATTCGATACGTCCCCACATGGATTCAGGAAAGGTGAAGCTATTCTGTGTGGAAAGCATCAATGGTGAAAGCTGGCTCAATCCTTTCATGTCAGGTTGCGAGCAGGCCGCCAGGTATCAGGATTACAACGACTACATTATTCGTGAAGTTATTCCTTTTATTTCAGCCAGTACCAGCCCCGAAACTCCGGTTATCGGTTGTGGGATATCAATGGGCGCACTTCAGGCCGCTAATCTGTTTTTCAAGCATCCTGACCTGATACAGGGGGTATTGGCGCTCAGCGGATGTTACGATCTGAGTGTCTACACGAATGGCTACTACGACGACAACGTATATTTTAATTCGCCCACGCATTATCTCAGGAACCTCAATGCGCAGTGGCACCTGGACTTATATCGCAAGAGCCGCCATATCTACTTCGTTTCGGGGTCAGGTGATTACGAAAATCCGGATTCCTCCCGTCATATTTCGGCGATTCTGAATTCAAAAAATGTCTATCATGAACTGGATATCTGGGGGCACGATATGCCGCATGAATGGTGGGTTTGGCACCGGATGATGGCCCACTATCTGGAGACGAAGTTCTGAAAGAGGCACAATGCTACAAAGCGGGCAGGGCTTACGCCGGCAGATTTCCAGTGACCACTCCGTCTTGGTAGTAAGAGTGTGCTAAGCCCCCTTGAATTGCCCCAGGAATCTGACATCATTCTCTGTAAAGAAACGCAGGTCCTTGATTCCATAGCGTAACATGGCGATGCGTTCGATGCCCATCCCAAAAGCAAAGCCGGTGTATTCTTCCGGGTCGATGCCACAGTTGGAAAGTACGTTGGGGTCTACCATGCCGGATCCGGCAATCTCCACCCAACCGGAGTACTTACAAACGTTACAGCCTGCGCCTTTGCAAATAAAGCAGGAGACATCTATCTCGGCGCTGGGTTCGGTGAAAGGGAAATAGGAGGGACGCAGCCTTATCTGGGAGTCTTTACTGAACATTTCTTTGGCGAAATGAAACAAAGTATCCTTCAAATCCTTAAAGCTGACGTTCGTATCCACGTAAAGTCCCTCTACCTGGTGGAAAATACAGTGAGCACGGGCCGAAATGGCTTCGTTCCGAAATACACGGCCAGGCATGATCGAGCGGATGGGCGGTTTTTTGTGCTCCATCAGCCGCACCTGAACATTGGACGTATGCGTGCGCAGCAGCACGTCCTCACTAACGTGCGTTTGGCTTTTCTCGATAAAAAAAGTGTCCTGCATTTCACGAGCCGGATGGTTGTCCGGAAAGTTGAGCGCTCCGAAGTTGTACCAGTCTGTCTCGATTTCGGGCCCATCAGCCACGTTAAATCCCATTCGCTCGAAGATCTCGATTATACGTCGTCTTACGATGGTCAACGGGTGCAGGCTGCCCATCTGATCGGGAACCACGGGCAGAGTAAAATCAATTGAAGGTCCTGCATCACCCGATTGGTTTCCTTCTAGGTCAGCACTGAATTCCTCGAAGCGTTCCTGAATTCGGTTTTTTAAATTATTCAGGATCTGACCCAGTGCGCGGCGGTCTTCGGGTGCGGCCTCTTTGAGGCTACTGAATAAATCTGAAACTACACCTTTCTTACTCAGAAACCGAAGTCGGTAGGTTTCAAGTGCTTCCTTCGTGTTGACCTGAGTTTGATTTACCTCAGTTAGCAGTTCGTTTACCTTTTCTGCAAGCATGGTAGAGTGAATGAATTAGTGCTTCGAGTTGACCTACTTTTTAATTCGAGAGCTCCCTGATCCGGATGTTTGAGGGACCGCAGGTACAAAGGTAACCAAATATTGAGCGCTCAGTGATTGCAAATCATCACGCCTTTTTAAAAAACACCTCTACTTACTCACTAAAATGAACAATTTGTTTTGAAATACACAACACGTAGAAATACCTGATTTACTAAGTGGCGCTACCCCTTTTCAAAAGTAAATAAAATTTAACAAATTGAATATCAGTGTTTTATATATCGGTGCGTAGTTCTACGCAGTTTTTTTGGGTGAATTCATCCATTAAATTTGACCTATTCAATTCTACAAACTCAAACGCCCTTAACGTTATGAATAACTTCTCCAATTATACACTTCCTGTCCCCGCTCCATTCGTAAAAAGATCCACTATCACCCGGGAAATTGCTGTACATCTGACGGGAAAGACGATGCTATTAAAGCCTGAAGACATCACCTGTCTGGAAGGTGAAGGCAATTATACATTTATCCACACCTGCCGGGGAAAGAGGTACTTGGTGTCCAGGACACTCAAAAGCCTGACGGAACATCTCGACGGAAATTTTCTGAGAGTTCACAAATCATATATCATCAACACGAACTTCATTGTTGAGCGTATGGACGAAGACAGAGTCATCACGATGTCCTGTGGGAAGAAAGCTCTCGTGTCGCGTCGGAAGATGAAAGAGATAATTGAGATACTGGACAAGAGGGAAAGCCGGATTTCGGCCTGATTAATCCCGATTACAAAAATCAGAGATCTTCATTTTTAGTGGGTTAAATCGCAAACAGCAGCCATCGCTTGTACGACGGCTGCTTGTTTTGTTTTTGAACGTGATGAGCGATAAAGTACCAAAGCGACAGAGCCACAAAGGGAAGGCTAAAACCCAACTTTGTGGCTCTGTCGCTCCAACTATATTAACTTGCTATATTAACTTGATTCCCAGCGTCACCTGCCAGGAACTGAGTTTCTGCTTGACTGTGGTACTGGCCCCGCCAATTGGCTGATTATTGACTTTAAAGCTTGCCAGATCGGTAAAAGTACCCTCCCGACGGACGTCGATGCTGAGGCCAAATATATCCAGTCCTGCTCCGACCTGATAACCGTACACGGCCTGAGAAAGCGCATCGTTCAATCCCCCTGAGGTATATTGCTGGAAGGCATCCCGCAGCTTCTGATTATCGCCAACCCTAAACGAGGCCATCGGCCCGGCATTGATTCGGAATGGCCCTCCTTTCAGGCCGATCAGAATAGGTACATCTATGCTGCTGAAACGAACATCGACCTGTTGCCTAACCGGAACGTCGCCGTCATTCTGGATAATATCGAACGTTCCCCCTTTGGTGGAAAGCAAAACCTCCGGTTGCACATAAAGATGGCGACCGAAGCGCATGTATACTCCTCCGGCAAAGCCCGTTCGGCTATCCAGACTTTCCTGGATGTTATCGCGAACTTCCTGACCGTTGTATTTGAGAAAGGGATTGCCATTGGCGTCGTATCGGGTCGTCAGAAAATTACCCATCGTAAGCTGCGAAAGGTTCATGCCTCCCTTTACCCCAAAAGCGAATCCACCCCCCTGACGGTTTTGGGCGATAGAAACGGTGCCGCACAGGCAACAAACAAGTAAGATGATAATGGTTTTTTTTATTTTCATGGCTGGGGTTTTTGTTGATACGTTGGTTTGTTTTTTAAGGCCGCATTTAAATAAGAAAAGAAACCTGGCTATTCAAGAACGAACCAAAGGGAACGACTGTACAGCGAGTCGCGTTTTTCTGGTCGCAAGAAGAATGCCATAAATTTTCCGATTTGTAGAAGCATCTTGATGGTTAGGCAAACAGGCGAAAAGCGATTTTTTGTATGAAAAGCTGAAATGCCAACAAAGTACTCCAAAGACACCCCAGTTTAAAAACACCCCTATGGCCAAAATAAAAACGGCGTATTTCTGTCAGAATTGTGGACACAACTCACCCAAGTGGTTGGGCAAATGCCCTTCCTGCGGTGAATGGAATACGTTTGTCGAAGAGTTGATCGAGAAAGAAGACAAAAATGGACCGGTAGTTTGGAAGTCGTTATCGCTAACAAGCAAGCCTAAGGCTATTACCGAGATTAAATATGAGCAGGAGCCCCGCGTCCGTACCACGGACGTTGAATTGAACCGCGTTTTGGGTGGGGGCATCGTAGGCGGGTCGCTGGTGCTCATCGGCGGCGAGCCCGGTATCGGTAAATCAACCCTGATGCTACAGATCGCCCTTACGCTGTCGGACAAGAAGGTACTTTACATTTCGGGTGAGGAATCGGAACAGCAGATAAAGATGAGGGCTGAGCGCATGGATAGCAAGAGCGACCAGTGTTTTATCCTGACCGACAACTCTACTACCAATATTTTCCGACAAATCGAGGAAATGCAGCCTGACATTATTATTGTGGATTCTATCCAGACCATGCAGTCGCCGTTGATTGAAACCGGGGCAGGCAGTGTCTCACAGGTACGGCAGTGCACCTCGGAATTCATGAAATACGCCAAGGAAACCGACACGCCGACTTTCATGATTGGCCATATCACTAAGGATGGCTCTTTGGCGGGCCCCAAAGTGTTAGAGCACATGGTGGATACTGTACTGCAGTTCGAGGGGGATCGCCATACGTCGTACCGGATTCTGCGTACTACAAAGAACCGTTTCGGAAGTACCTCCGAGCTGGGTATCTACGAAATGCAAAGCACCGGATTGCGGCAAGTAACCAATCCGTCGGAGATTTTGATTTCGCAGCGCGACGAGCCGCTTAGTGGCATTGCCATTGGTTCCATGCTGGAAGGGAACCGTCCGCTGATGATCGAGATTCAATCGCTGGTGAGCGTGGCGAATTACGGCACACCGCAGCGCAGTAGTACGGGGTTTGATGCCAAGCGATTGCAAATGTTGCTGGCAGTACTCGAAAAGCGTGGTGGATTCAGGCTGGGAATTCAGGATGTTTTCCTGAATATCGCCGGAGGCCTGAAAGTCGACGATCCCGCCTTGGATCTGGCGGTGGTCACTTCCATCGTATCGTCGTACGAGGACATTCCGCTCCCCGGGTCGGTTTGCTTTTCGGCGGAGGTAGGCCTGGGAGGTGAGGTTCGGGCGGTAAATCGCATCGAGAGCCGCATTTCGGAAGCTCAAAAACTAGGATTTAAGACCATCTATGTGTCCAAGTACAATACCAAGGGATTGGATGTGAGCGAGTACGACATCGAAGTGAAACCAGTCGCGCGGCTGGATGAAATTTTTGAACAATTGCTACGCTGAGGATGAGACTGGGAGTACGATCCGGAAGTCGCTCCCTTCTCCTTCCTGACTCTCCAATTCAAGATTCCAATGATGGGCTTGTGCAATCTGTTGGACGTAACTCAGCCCCAAACCAAAGCCCTTCACATTTGCCGAGTTGTTTTGGATGCGGTAGAAATTGTTAAAGATTTTTTTCTGCTCGTGCTGGGGAATGCCGATACCGTTGTCCCGAACTGACACGACTACTTTGTCGGCCACCTGCTGTGTACAAACCCAAATCTGGGGGTTGACAGGAGTGTACTTCAGGGCATTGTCGATAAGGTTGAAGAGAACGTTTGAGAAATGTTGACGATCGACCGTTACGGATGCTTCACTGGCTTTCAGATCAGAGGATATACGCCCGTCATATCGGCTCAACAGATTGGAGACGAGGCTATCGACTGCGGTTTTTTCGGGTTTCAGGAGAAGCGTACGATTTTCAGCTTTGGCTATATGCAGTACATTATCGATGTGCCACTGCATACGATTGCTCTCTTCTTTAACAATTCGGACGTACTTGGCGAGACGTTCTGGTGTACCCGAAACCGAAGGATTTTCCAGCATGTTGGCGGCCAGAGTAATGCTCGACACGGGCGTCTGTAGTTCGTGGGTCATTTTGTACATGAAGTCCATCTGACTTTGGGAAGAATCTTTCGATTCTGTCAACCGCCAACCCAGGACTGCCATGACCACAATGGAAAGTAACAAGCTTGCGGCGAAAGCTCCAGAGTAAAAAAATTGAGTGTTAATCCCACCCGCCCAGGAGGACACCCCTGTTATCAGTGCAATGGCTGAAAAGAAAGCTACCAGTCCCAGCAGGACAAAGCTCCATTTAATTCTTGATGTGGTCATTAAGGTTACCGATTTAACCAAACACATAAGGGCCGATCATGACCCGTGGGCCATGATCGAGCTTAAATTCACAAACGGGCGAAAAAACCAGATACCTATGCTCGCATAGCCAAGGTAACCCACTCTGTGAAATAACTATTGAAGCTAATCGGAATAAAAAAACTCAGATCAGCTTTTTTCCTTTTTCCGGGCTGCCCCGGCAATATCGCTTAGTGTGCCGACCAGGCGGTCGAGGTCTTTTAGCGAAGTATACACATTTGGTGTTATGCGAACCCCGCTTATATTTTCCCACACGATGCTCGTCGTATGGATCTTTGATTTGGCAAACAGTTCGCGGTCAACCTCGGCGGGTGTCATGCCCGCCACCGATACCAACGCGATCGCTCCACCGTACTTAGGACTTTTGGGAGTGTGAATGGTCACACCCGGCATGTCTCGGGCCTTGTCTGTCCAGTACCGCTGTAAATAGTGTAATCGGGCAAACTTCCGGTCACTACCGATGCCGTTATGGAAATCCACGGCTGTACCAATGGCCATTTCTGAGGCAAAGGAGCGAGTTCCCAGGCTTTCAAACTTACGAATATCGGTGCCATCCGGTTCATTGCTCGATAGTAATGCCCAGACGTTTTTTATTTTATCCTTTTTAACATACATCAGACCGCTGCCAAACGGTGCGCACAGCCACTTATGTAAGCTGGTGGCATAGTAGTCGCAGCCTAGATCCGGAATATTGTAGGCCAGATGCGCAAATGAATGAGCACCATCCACAACTACCTCGATGCCCCGCTGATGAGCGGCGTCGGCAATTTTGCGGGCTGGCTGCACCTGGCCCACCCAATTGATGATGTGCGTGATATGGACAACCTTGGTACGGGGGGTAAAGGCACTCACAAATTTTTCGACAAAATAATCGTCGTTTTCCTGCGGCAATTCCAGATTGAGCCACACCAGCTTGATGCCTTCCCGCTTTTCGCGTTGTTTCCAGGCGTTGATCATGTTGGGATAATCCTGTTTGGTCAGAATCACCTCATCGCCTGCTTTGAGGTTGAGGCCGAAAATAATCGTGTTCAGCCCCTCCGTAGAATTGCGGTTGATCGCCAGCTCGTCCGCTTCGCAGCCTGCCAGAACAGCCAGTTTCTGCCGAAGCGCCTCACGGCCCTGATCGAGTATGCGCCACATATAGTAGCTGGGAGCCTCATTGCAATACTGATAAAACCGGATGTGGGCATCCTGAACTGCTTTTGGCTGCGGAGAAACGCCGCCATTATTGAGATTCAAAAGGTTGGGTGAAACAGTGTACTCATTTTTTATCCAGGACCAGTAGTCCTCGTCGGTAGCGGCTTGTTGTGGCGTCAAGCCGGCAAGGGTACGGTTGGCGGTTTCGAGCCCTTCCGCCTGAGCGCGGTTCAGGAAAGCAGGAAGGGCCAGGGCTGTGCCAGCCTGGGCAAGAAAATTTCGACGGGAAGTCATTCCTATTTGGTTTAATTGCCACTGAAAGGATCAATAGCAATCGTTATGGATGGCGGCCACGCACCAATTTTAGCCAATAAATATTTTATAAGCAATCTCTCCTACAAAAACTGAAAGCATATGGGGTCTTTGAGGGCAATGCCTTTGCTAAGAAATGTCATTTTTCCGGTATCAGGATCAACCCGGTAGACTACCAAGTCATTGGTTTTCTGATTACCCACTACCATGAATTTTCCCGAAGGATCAAAATTGAAGTCGCGCGGTGTGCCGATCTCTTTCTGCACCTCTCCCACGTTTTTCAGTTTGCCATCTTTAAGAATTTCGAACCCGTGTATGGAATTGTAGCCCCGGTTTGAGACGTAGACGAACTTGCCATTCGGGTGAATGCGTACAGCCGCTGATGTATTCTTTTCTTTAAAATCTGCCGGAATCGTCGGCACGGTTTCCAGCTCACTTACTACCCCTTTGCTATCGATAGCACAAGCCGTCAGCGTCGTATGCATTTCGTTCAGAAGGTACAGGTACTTTCCTGAACTGTGAATCGCCAGATGCCTCGGCCCGGCGCCGGGTTTGGTAGAAAAATACGCTTGCGCGGGATTGGGGACAACCTGGCCGCTTTTTTTGTCGATCTGGTAGTTCATCAAGCGATCGGTACCAAGATCCGAGACATAGACATATTTGCCGTCAGGAGAAGGCACGACGCAATGCGCGTGAGGTTTTTCCTGTCGTGACTTGTCCGGCCCCGACCCGCTGAACTGATACTTGGCCGAAGCATCGTGCAACCTTCCGGTTTTAACAAGTGGGTATCCCGCCCAGCTCCCGCCACCGTAGTTGGCCAGAAAGGCCATACGACCCGAGGGGTGCACCGACACATGACACGGGTTTTGTCCCTCGGCGGGCTGGCTATTCAAAAACGTGAGCTTGCCTCCTTCGCCCACCGCAAAAGCGGCTATGGTGTTGTCCTGGTTTACCGAGTAGAGATTTTTCTTGTCGGGTGAAAGTACCACATATCCCGGACCTACCACGCTATTGAACGTATCGATAACCGTGACTGCTCCACTCGTTAAATTCAGCTCACAGAGCGTAATGGACGATCCTTCACCGCGCGCGCCGGTTCCCACGTAGAAGCGGGCTTTGTCCTGGGCGTGTGATAGGGTTCCCATAGCTACGGCCAGTAAAATCAGGAGGTACTTCATTGGAATTGATTTTGAATAAATGTTAGTTGTTAAAGAAGGCTTGCAAACCCATATACCCAAAATTACAATGCTCAGGCTGAATTGTGTAAGGAGGCAGCCCAGAATCAGGGCTAAATTTGTAATGTTTAATACTACAGACAGATTCGCACCCTTGGGATAATGAAATGTCCAAAGCTGAGCAACAGGAATCAGGCAAAACCAGAAAATTTGGATTTTGCCAACAGGCGTTGAAAAAAATATATAAAATGAAAACGATTGAAACCTATCCCGTCACCGGAATGTCTTGTGCAGCCTGCGCCACAAGTGTTGAATCCATGCTGAAAAATACGGCGGGGGTCAATGACGCAGCAGTGAACTACGCCAACCAGTCCGTCCACTTAAATTTTGACCCCGACAGGGTCAGCCTGAACGACCTTGATGAGGTGTTGCAGGGCATCGGATACGGTTTGCTGTTGGAAACCGAAGACGACGATACGCAGGCGAAACAACAGGAAATTCAGGACGAATACTACCGACAGCTTAAAAGACGGACCATCGGAGCCGGAGCGCTCGCACTACCCGTCATGGTGCTGGGGATGTTTTTCATGGATCTACCCTACGTCAATTTTATCATGCTCGGGCTGTCCATTCCCGTGCTCGTGTTTTTTGGGAAAAGCTTCTTTACCAACGCCTGGAAACAGGCGCGGCATGGCAAAACCAATATGGATACGCTTGTCGCCCTGAGCACGGGAGTTGCATTTCTGTTCAGTACTTTCAATACTTTCTACCCCCAATACTGGTACGCCCGTGGTCTCGAACCGCACGTTTATTTTGAAGCGGCGACCATCATTATCTTTTTCATATTGCTTGGAAAACTCCTGGAAGAACGTGCCAAGGGGAAAACTTCTGACGCACTGCGCAAACTGATGAATCTGCAACCCAAACTGGTGAGGGTGAAGCGCGGGGGGCAGGAAACTGAGGTAGATGTGAAGGAGGTTCAGATCGGTGATGAGGTCATCATTCGCTCGGGGGAAAAGATTCCCGTGGATGGGAAGGTACTTTCCGGCAGCTCATTCGTGGATGAGAGCCTGATGACGGGCGAACCACTACCTGCCGAGAAACGTGCTGGTGCAGAGGTTTTTGCCGGGACCATCAACCAGCAGGGTAGTTTTAGCTTTCGGGCTGAGAAGGTTGGGAAACAAACCGTACTAGCCCAAATCATCCGCACCGTGCAGGATGCGCAAGGCAGCAAAGCCCCGGTGCAACGGCTGGTGGATAAAATCGCCGGAATTTTCGTGCCCGTGGTGCTTGGGATCGCCCTGCTCACTTTCGTAGTGTGGTTGGTAGTTGGCGGAGAAAATGCCCTGACCCACGCCCTGCTTACTTCGGTATCGGTACTGGTGATTGCCTGTCCGTGTGCCTTGGGATTGGCTACCCCCACGGCCATCATGGTAGGAGTGGGAAAAGGGGCTGAGAACCACATTTTGATTAAGGACGCCGAGAGTCTGGAAACGGCCCATAAGGTGGATGCCGTGATACTGGATAAAACCGGAACGCTCACCCAGGGGCGCCCGGAAGTAAGCGGGTGGTATTGGTCAGAGAAGGAAGGAGAATTTAAATCCCGGCACATGGCGGCGGTGCGCGCCATTGAGCGTCGGTCAGAACATCCCTTAGGGCAGGCTATCGCGGCTTCCGGACAAGAAGGCGATTCCGTTCACGTTGCAAGTTTTCAATCGGTTACGGGTAGCGGGGTGATGGGGGTAGTTGATGGCAAAAAGTACGTGATAGGTACATCTGATTTTCTCGAAAATGAGGGAATAGAGGTCGATTCGAAACTAGCAGAACTCGGTACTCAACTGCGTGGAAAGGCTCAAACGGTGATTGCCGTAGGGTGGGAGGGAACACAAATTGCCCTGATCGCTCTGGCTGACCAATTGAAATCGACTTCCGCCGAAGCGGTGGCACAACTTAAAAAGCAGGATATCGAAGTATATATGCTCACAGGTGACAATGCGGAAACTGCCGCCCAAGTCGCGAAGGAAGTGGGCTTGGAACACTACATGGCCGAAGTGAAGCCGCAGGATAAGATGGATTTTGTGGAAAAGCTGCAGGCCGAGGGTAAAACCGTGGCGATGGTAGGCGATGGAATCAACGATTCCCAGGCACTGGCTCAGGCCAACCTCAGCGTGGCAATGGGACATGGCTCCGACGTGGCGATGGATGTAGCGAAGATGACCCTCATCACCTCCGATCTGTTGGCGCTGCCCAAAGCGCTGAAACTTTCCCGTCGCACGGTAGCGACCATCCGCCAGAATCTTTTCTGGGCGTTTATCTATAATCTAATCGGAATTCCGCTGGCGGCGGGCGTACTTTATCCGCTGAATGGTTTTTTGCTCAATCCTATGATTGCCGGGGCGGCGATGGCCCTTAGCTCGGTTTCGGTGGTGACGAATAGTCTGAGGCTGCGGGGGCTGCGGCTGTGAGGGATACCGCTTAGGGCTTTTCATAGCTCATCACCCGGGCCACTACCGTATCTGCCAGCTTAGGGTTATTGTTGAACGATACCCAGCCCTCACGCGATGATTCTTTAGGGCAATAGTCCACGCTTAATTCAGCCTTCTCCAGTACCTTTTTTCCTTTCAATAAGGAAATCTCGACCGTCACGGACTCAGCAGTTTCGTTACCTTCATTTTTCAGAATGACGTGGTAACGGTGCGGCTCGTAGCGCCCCGGCTCTGGATAGTACTTAACGTACAGTTCCGGAGGGCCGGAGTTATAGGTAGCGGTTTTATAAACCAAATAGCTTATAATCGCCACAGTAAGCCCTAACCCGCCCCCAAATACGGTCCATTCCAGCCAATTTTTTTTATTTTTGTAGGACTCACCATGGCTATTTTCCTTCATACGGATCAGCAGTATTTTTTGTTCTTTACTTGCATAAGCAAGCTGCCTTCGGCCCAATTAATTAATTATTAACCTGCCTGCCGAGGTACCCAATGAACAAAGTACCCCTAAAGTTACGGTTTGGGCAAATCCTGTCCATAAACTCGCGCCATCGAGACGGCCAAAAAACCACAATAAGAGTGCCGACGAACTCAGTGCTACCAAATAACAAACACAGGTCTGTTGCGCGATGGTGAAGAAATTTGCTTGATAGTTTTTTGTTCTAGATCCTTCAAAATCAGAATAAAAAAGAATCAGTACGCTCAGCGCCAGCGAAACCAGTGCCATTGCCAGAATATGGCCGGGATTAGACTCCACACCAATAACCAATACTTCTTCGGTAGGTGCAACGTTGCCTCCAATCAGTACGCTGCCACACAAACCCAAAACAAGAAGAGAGGCCAGTCCCGCTTGCCGCTCTTTTTTCAATGCTTTACCATCACCCGCTTCGGATGTGCCGGTGTTGTCCATCCCCAACTGGGCAGTACCCACCGAAACGCCAATAGAAATAACCATTGCCTCAAGTACTACTTTGCCCATGATTTCCTGGATGGACATTTCATGAAAATCAACCCGCCGCAGCATGATCAACAGCGCTAAGGAAAGCAAAAAACCGATGCCGAGTTCTTCCACCGAATCCACCACGACATCCTGCCAGGAGGCTTCGGGGTGCATGCCCGCAAAACGGTTGTAGCCCAGCAGCAATCCAAACGTAAAAACAATCACCAGAATCAATTGAAACGGTGAGGCGATGAAGCCTGTCCACCAGACTTCCATGGTGTAAAGCAATGGAAAGCTGAAAAGCAGCCCCCCGGCAATACCGCGTCCATATTCTTGCAAAGATTGCACAATGGGACGCTGGTCGGAATTAGAAGGCATGTGTTTTGTTTTAATTAGCAAGTATAAACAGCCTTAACTCACCTGTTAAAATCAATGCCAGAGTAGATAAATTGGCAGGAATCAATCGCCATTGAATTGAAAAATAGACAGCCAAACAAATCTTTAGCGTTCTATGCTTTGACTCCCCCGAAAGATATAGATCTTCATAAAGCCGGTCAAGTTGAAATCCTGTAACGCTGTCGGGGAATTTTGTAAAGCCCTTTCACCCAAAATTTCCGATCTTTGCAAACTATTAAAAGTACCAACCATGAACACCTTAAAATTTAAGACCAATATAAAGTGCGGTGCTTGTGTAGCCACCGTTACACCTCACCTCACAAAGGCCGTCGGCATCGAGAGTTGGCAGGTGGATCTGCAAGATCCCAACCGAACGCTGACCGTCACGACCGACAAATCTCCTGATGAGATAACACAATTGGTGCAGGAAGCCGGCTATGATGCCAATCTGGTATAAAAGTTGCATTGAACCAATTCAGAATGAAGTTGTTATTTTTGCATCCAACTTATGATTAAAAGCAAACCATACCGATTCTTCGCCATTTTTATGGCCATCCTGGTGCTAATAAGCAGCACAGGCTTTGGCTTGGTGGAGCATAGTTGTATGGTGCGCGGTAAATCGGTGGAGTTAGCAGCTTTAAAAAAAGAGGATGCCAGCTGTCAGGCGTGCAAGCCGGCAGTGGCTTCAGAAACCCGGACCAATCCCCCCTTGCAATTCAAGAAAAAGGCTTGCTGCGAAGAGAACCACAAGTACCAGAAATTAGAGGCACTTAGTGCTTCCTCACCAACGGTGAAACTTATTAAAGTGTTACCGTTCACGCCTGCAATCACCAAAAGCAGATCGATAAATTTTGCCAGCTACGCCGTAGATCTACTTGGCGTCAGAGGTGTACTTTCCGCATTTCCCTCTTTCTCATCCAAGTTTTACGGGCGAACTATGCTCTCGTTCGTTCAGTCTTACCTGATTTAGAATAGTTATCTGTTTGATAATGAGTCCGATATTGAATATCGGACTCAATCCTGTCATTCAACTAACTAATCTATTTCATGCGTTTTTCTTTTAAAAATTTACTAAGTATTCTTTTCGCGATGTTTGCGGCTGGTACTGCCGCCGGGCAGGGCGTGACCGGAACGGTGTACGAACTTGCGGACGCCGCCACCAAAAAAGTACCACTGCCCGGTGCCAATGTCTTTTGGGCAGGTACTTCGCTTGGAACCACCACTGACGCGGAAGGCAAGTTTGCTGTTCCCCGCTCAGCGCAATCTAACAAGCTGGTGGTGAGTTTTGTGGGGTATCGAAACGATACGCTCAGGATGTCAGCTGTGAGCGAGGTTGAGTTTGTGCTACGCACGGCGCAATCACTGGATGAAGTGGTGATTCAGGCCAATTCCACAACCATTGATCGCCTGTCGCCTATTCAGACAGAAGTGATCACCAGCCGCTCGCTGGCCAAGGCTGCCTGCTGCAACCTTTCTGAAAGCTTCGAGACCAACGCTTCCGTATCGGTGTCGTATAGTGATGCCGTGACGGGTGCCAAGCAGTTACAGATGTTAGGCCTGAATGGTACTTATATCAAGACTAATGTCGAAGATATCCCCAGCATCCGGGGATTGGCAACCACTTTCGGGCTAAATTTCGTACCCGGCACCTGGATTCAATCCATCGATGTGGGTAAGGGGGCTGGCTCGGTCGTGAATGGCTACGAGTCGATGACCGGACAAATAAACGTCGAACTCCAGAAGCCCGACAGCCGCGAGAAGCTATATGCCAATGCGTATGTCAATAATTTCGGCCGCGCTGAAATCAATTTGAATCTTGCCCACAAACTCAACGATAAATGGAGCGCCGGACTGCTGACTCATGCCAGCACGCTCCGCAATCGGGTGGACAACAACGGTGACGGTTTTCTGGATCTACCACTTTACACTCAGTTCAACGGCGTGCAGCGCTGGAAATACCAGAGCGAAAAGTTGATGACCCAGTTTGGCGTGAAGGTACTTCATGAAGATCGCACGGGCGGCCAGGTCAATTTTGATCCTGAGCAACGCACCAAACCCGGCCCGAACGGCTCGCCGCTTTATGGATTTGGGGCAAAAATCAATCGCCTGGAATTATTTACCAAAACCGCCAAGCTGTTTCCTGATCAGCCTTACAAAGGTCTGGGATTGGTTCTGAACGCATCGGTGCACGACCAGCAGTCGTACTTTGGTTTTACCCCCTATGATGGCAGGCAGCAGACGCTATACGGCAACCTGATCTATCAGTCCATCATCGGCAATACCAACCACTCCTACAAAACGGGGGTGAGCTATATGCTGGATGACTACAATGAGCGATACAGGGATACGACCATGCTGAGGACGGAGTCGGTACCAGGCGCTTTTTTTGAATACACTTATAACAACCTTGACAAATTCATCCTGGTGGCCGGTTCCAGGGTGGATTTTCATAATCTGTACGGTTCTCAGTTTACACCCCGGCTCCATCTGAAGTACCAGCTTGACGACAACACTGCCCTGCGGCTGTCGGCGGGTCGCGGCTTCCGGGTAGCCAATCCACTGGCTGAGTACTTTGGTAATCTGGTAAGCTCGCGGACCGTGGTGTTTCGCGAGAAAATCCAGCCTGAGGTTTCATGGAATTACGGAGCTAGTTTGACGCGGGATTTCGACCTGGCGGGCTGGCCTGGTACTTTGGTATTGGATTACTACCGTACCAACTTTCAGAACCAACTCATTGCCGATGTGGAGCACCCCGGATTTTTGTACTTCTACAATTTGCAGGACCGGGCCTTCGCCAACAGCTTTCAGGCCGAGGTTAACCTCACGCCCGTCGAGCGTCTGGAATTCAAGCTGGCCTATCGTCTTTTTGATGTGAAGCAGACGATGGGAGAGCCCTTCGGTGAAAGTGTGCTGCTGCCCCGCATGATGGTCAACCGCGACCGGGTGCTGTTCAATGTAGGCTACGCGCTGCCCTACGATAAATGGAAGTTTGACTTTACGACGCAGTGGAACGGGAAACGCCGTATCCCGAACCTCGACCCGGGTTACGACCACACGTCCTACCTGGACATGCCGACCGACATCGCTCCGGCGTTCTTTAACCTCAACGCCCAGGTCACGCGGACATTCGTGCAGTGGGATGTTTACGTAGGCGGCGAGAACCTGGGCAATTACCGCCAGGCCAACCCGATTATTGGAGCCAGTGACCCATTTGGTCAGCGTTTCGACGCTGGTGTGGTGTGGGCACCCGTGGTGGGCAGGACCATATATGCCGGGGTTCGTTACAAAATCAAACGCTGAGCCGCCATGAAACTAGCGATAAAAAACATGGTCTGCGATCGTTGCATTAAAGTCGTCCGAGACGAGATGGAGGCGCTGGGATTGGTGGTGAAGCAAATTGAACTGGGCTCGGCGGAAATCGAAGGTGAACTTTCGGTCCGGGAGGCGAAATTAGTCAAGGAGCGGCTTCAGGCTAACGGCTTCGAACTACTGGAAGACTTGCGTTCGGTGCTGGTGGAACACATCAAAAAACTGGTGATCGATGAGGTACAGCATTTGAAAGGCAAGAAAATGAAGAGCATGAACTTTTCGGATTATTTGTCGGAAAAATGCGGCTACGAATATTCCTACCTCAGCCATCTGTTCTCAGCCGTGACCGGGCAAACGATTGAGCGGTATGTCATCAGCCAGAAGATAGAAAAGGTAAAAGAATGGCTTTCATACGGCGAACTGACCCTTAGTGAAATTGCCTGGCGGCTCGATTATAGCAGTGCCGCGCATCTGGGCAATCAGTTTAAAAAAGAAACCGGACAAACGCCCGGGCAGTTTAAAAAAGGAGCTGCATTGGCAAGGAAAGCGCTGGACAGGGTGTAGACGAGGACAGCAAAGTACCAATTTGACAAAGTATTTTTACCTATTGACTAAGCAAATGCAGCTGTTAACTTTTACGAAAAAAATCAACTTAAATTAAATCCAACAATTAAACACGCAAACAAAAAATGAAAACGACTCTTTTTTCCATTCTCTTCGCCTTCACTTTATCATTTGGTTTTGCCCAGACGGGTGACAAGGAGGTGAAGATCAAAACATCGGCAATCTGTGAAATGTGCAAGGAAAGGCTGGAACGTAACCTGGGTTTGTCGAAAGGCGTAAAGTATGCCAATCTTGACCTGACCGACAAGGTGATGACCATAAAGTACAACCCAAAGAAAACCAATGTTGCCTCTATTAAGGAGACTATCGTAAATACGGGTTATGACGCAGACGAAGCTGTTGCCGACCAGAAGGCGCACGACAAATTGCCCGATTGCTGCCAGAAAACGGCCGCACCGCACAGCGACATGTAAACTAAAATAACTTAATGGAGATCAAGCAAACGGGCAGATTTCACCTGCCCGTTTGCTTTTATAACTGGCCTGCTTTTTGGGTAAAAAGCATTTTGCATAAAAACGAATCTAAAAACCAACTATGAAAGCAGCGATCATCGAGCATTATGGCTCACCCGAAGAATTTAAAATAAAGGAACTTCCCACGCCGAAGATAGATGAGGGGGAAATCCTGATACGCAACCGGGCTTCATCGGTTAATCCTATTGATACGATTGTACGAAAGGGAACGGTGAAACTCGTTTCCGGGCTCATCGGAGACCAGCTTTTGGGTAGTGATTTCAGTGGCACCGTACTGGCTTCCAAAAGCGAAAGGTTCAAAGTAGGCGATGAAGTGTTCGGCTTAAACAGCGCACTGAAAGGCGGCTCTTACGCCCAGGAAATCGTAGCTGATGCACAGCAGGCAGCGATCAAACCTGCTGGATTGAGTTTTGCCGAAGCGGCCTCACTGCCATTGGTGGGTCTGACGGCCTGGCAGGGCATGGTCAAGGATGGCAAGATGAAATCAGGCGACAGGGTACTTATAACCGGCTGCACGGGTGGCGTAGGGTATGTGGCTGTTCAGATTGCCAAGGCATTGGGGGCGCATGTGACAGGTACCTGCAGCGCCAAACATCTGGAATTCGCCAAGTCGCTGGGGACAGATGAGTTGATTGCCTATGATCAGGCCGAGATTCCCAAGGACCGGAAATTTGATTTGATTTTCGATGCCAGCGGTCACTATACGATCAGCGATATGAAAGAAAACCTGACGGACGACGCCATGTTTGTTTCCACGAAAGGTGGTGCCGATGGCTTCAAAGGAGCGTTGGATGCTGCTACCGACCTGCTTTTTCAAAAGCGGATGAAAATAGTGAAAATGAACCCCAATGCTCACGATCTGGAAAAACTGGCCGAACTGGTGAACAGTGGGAAGCTTACAACGCACATCGCCCAATCATTTCCGCTGGAACAAATTGCGGCCGCACACCGTATGCTGGAGGACGAAAGCTTTAAGGGCAAAATTACAATCCACATTGACTGAGGAGTTGGTCATTTGCTCAGGGATATTACCAAATCATCCATAATTTTTGCGAGAGCGTCGGGGTCGGCGCTCTCTTTGATTTTGACAAAAGTGTGATTTTTGCCGATGGGCCTTTTTCCTGCGTTCCAGACATTGCTGCCATCAGCGGCCACACTTACGTACCCATCGCTGACAAAATCAAAGTACCTCCCGGAAGTTGCATTATCCAGCAGCAGGACTGCCACCTGATCCCAGGCAGGTCGGCCAGCGAAATTATTATAAAGCTGGTAGGCCAGGTACACCGGATTGTTTTGCAGTAGGTGGGCTTTCAGGTACCCGCCACCTGTCAGGATTTTATTTCCGACCTCCCAGCCACAGAAAACTACCTCTTTTGTCCAGTGATCCAGACAATACACGGTGGATGCGGGGTCGGGGCGGTAAAAATTCGCCTCCTTGCCTTCGGGGTATTGGCCACCCATGCAAATCCATTTCGCCACTTTTCTCTGTACTAATTCCTGACCACTTAATGGAGAAACTGCGTCGCCAGCCGACCGCAGCAAATTCATCAGGCTGGTCAGGTGACCAATGGTAACGATTGTCACCGAACCATCGGGGCTGTCGGCCAGCAATTTACGATAGAGCGTGGCCGATTCGGTCGTTTGTTCGAGGTGGGTCAGGTCGTGCGGGAATTTATCGGAGACCTGTCTGGTGTATTTGGAAAAATTTCGGAGTTTTTCCTGGCTCTTCAAAAAACCAATCGGCAGATTCTCTTGACCGTAGAAGGTGTTGATGGCATCTGTACAGGAAAAAGAGGCGCTGTCGTCGCTGGTTACCACTACCCCCAGCAGGTTCACCAGTCCCGTCCGTTGGTAGGCATGGAGCATGGCCAGGGCCTGCACGTCATCCACATCGGAATCAATATCGGCGTCGAGGATAACACGCGTTTGAGCAAAACTACAAACAGAACAAAGCAATGCCCAGAATAGAATCAGGTACTTTCCTGCCATTATTTCCTGGCTTTCGACCGCTGGATGTAGAAATCGTCCAACTCCCTTGAATCTTTATACTTCACCCTCAGGGCTTCCAAGTCTTTATGCAGCCTGGCCCGCACGTCGGCGTAGGCAGGGTCGTCATAGACATTTTTCATTTCCTGCGGGTCCTTTTGGCGGTCATACAGTTCCCGCTCGTCTATGTCGTAATAAAAGTGAATGAGTTTGTACTGTTCGGTCACTATGGCGTAGTGTCGCTTCACCGCATGTTCAGCGGGATATTCGTAGTAATGATAGTAAGCTGCGTCTCGGAAATTGGCAGTTTTTCCCCGGAAAAGCGGAATCAAACTCTCGCCCTGCATGTCGGCGGGTACTTTCACGCCTGCCGCGTTAAGAAAGGTAGGCGCAAAGTCGAGGTTTTGCACCATTTGAGAGTTGACACTGCCCGGCTCGATAACGCCCGGCCACTTGATCAGCAAAGGCGTGCGAAAGGATTCTTCGTACACGAATCGCTTGTCGAACCAGCCATGCTCACCGAGGTAGAATCCCTGATCGGAGGTATAAACGACGATGGTATTTTTGTCAAGGCCGCTCTCTTTCAAGTAATCCAGTACCCGTCCGACGCCCTCGTCCACGGCGGCGATAGTACCCAGATAATCCTGCATATAGCGTTGGTAGCGCCAGCGCATGAGGGCTTTATCCGACATTTTGGGATAATCTTTCTCGAAGTCAGTACTGATGGGTTGGTAGTATTTATCCCATTCGGCCCGCTGGCTGGCATCCAATCGACCCATATAACTCTTGTAGGCGTTCGGTAGCTCGACTGGCGTTTTATCCAACCCGGTTGCCTTGGCCGTTTCCGGAAAAAGCTTGGAATCGTACGACCAGTACATATGCTTCATGATATTCATTTCGGCGGTTTTGGCGGCGGTGCCCCGGCCCTCGTAATCGTCGAAAAGCGTCTCGGGTTCGGGGAAAGTGCGGGCGGTGTACTCGGGCAGGTGCCGCAGGGCGGGCATCCAGGCGCGGTGCGGTGCCTTGTGCAGGTACATGACCATGAAGGGCTTTCCCTCTTCCCGCTCTGTCTTCAGCCAGTTCAGCGTCATATCCGTAATCAGGTCAGTCACGTAGCCTTTCAGGTTAATTTTACCCTCTTTTTTGCTGATAAAATCGGGGTTGTAGTACTCGCCCTGTCCCGGCAAAATCTTGAATTCATCAAAGCCCTTGGGATTGTTGCCAAAGTGCAGTTTGCCGAACATGGCCGTTTGGTAGCCCGCATTTTGCAACAACTGCGGAAAAGTCATTTGTGTCGTATCAAAGGGCGCAAGGTTGTCGATTTTGCCATTCAGGTGGCTGTGCTTCCCCGTCAGGATCACGGCGCGGGAAGGCGCGCAAATGGAATTGGTTACGCTGGCATTAGTGAACTTCATACCCTCATGGGCAATGCGGTCGATATTGGGCGTCTGAATCAGCTTGTCGTTGTACGCGCTGATGGCCTGGTAGGCATGGTCGTCCGACATGATGAAAAGGATGTTGGGCCTGCCGGATGTTCGACTTGGCGTGCCGGAGTGGCTGTTTCCTTGCCGGTTGCAGGAAAGCATCAGCGACACCAGCAGCGCCGGAACTGCCAGGATAAACAGGGCTTTTTTCTTCATAGCCTAAACTTAGCGGGTTGTGTTTTTATGTATTCTGATCCGTTCCAGCAGCAGTTCAGGCTCGTTGGTAGTGATGTACTCAAATCCCTGGGCCAACAACCGATCCATATCGGCGACCTCATTGACGGTCCAGGCATTTAGCACAATCCCGTTTTCTTTGGCTTGAGCAACCCATTCGGGATGCTTTTTGAACACTGAGAAGTGGTAGTCCGCGCCCTGAATGCCTGCCGCACGCAGTTCTTCGGGTGATTTATCGCCGTTGAGGTACTGGGCGGGTACTTCCGGGACCAGGGAATGGATGTGCAGGATCATGTCATAATCGAACGTGATGTAAACGACTCTGTCTTGCGCTCCCAACTCCTGAATAAGCTTTACGGCTCGCCCGGCGACAGCTTTTCCTCGCTCCTTGCTTACCGTCGATGGCTTGATTTCACAAACCAGTCGTGTCGATGAATTGTCACGCATTCCCGCTTGAATGTACTCCCGCAGTGTGGGTAGTTTCTCACCGTTGGAGAGTTTGAAGGTCAGAAGGTCGGCGTAGTTGGTTTGCTCAATGGCCAGTTTGTTGAAGTGGGCGTCGTGATTGACAACCAGCGAATCGTCAGCCGTCATCCATACGTCGAATTCAGCCCCGGTACAGCCCAGGGCGATGGCCTGCCGCAGGGCGGCGATGGAGTTTTCCGGAAGATTATTCATTTTCCAGGCACCGCGGTGGGCTACTACCACATTGTCGGCAAAAGAGTCACCACGGCGAGAAACCATACATGAAGTGGAAATCATCAATAGAAGTAGGAAAGTAAGCCAGCGCATAGAATAGGGGATCGAATTTCTAGAAACCATTAATCGTCAATTTCCAACAGGAGGGTATCAAGTTCGCCTTCGTTGAGATTGGACTTGGTACTTTTATCATAAATGGACAGCAGAAACACCGTGTCGTCCACTATTTGGACATGGGTAATTATCCTGGCCCCACCAGACTTTCCTTTATTTTTGCTGGAAATGGCAAGACGGACTTTAAAACAATTTTTGCCGAGAGGTGTACCTTGGGTTGGTTTTTCTAAAAGAGTCCTTCGCAGTATCAAAATATCGTCCGTTAAGGACCGGTATTTTTTTAGCAATTTTCTAAACTGCTTTTGAAAGGTTGGTGTAGGTCGGATATTATAACTCATTCAAAAACTCATCTAAGGTAGGTAGCTTCAGCTTTCCTTTTTTCGCTAGGTTGACCTCCCTAACTGCCTGTTTCATTTCTGCCACGAGCTGTTCCTGTGTGGGTTCGCCCTCCACGTCTTGTTCGTCTTCTGCATTATCCCTGAGCAAAAGGTTGGCCAGCGTCGTACGATCTTGCTCGGGTAGTTGTTCCCGAATCAACTCGGCCAGTTCGTGAATCGATAGCGGAATATTGAAATTCAAAGTAGCTTCCATAATTTGTCGTTTTTACAAAAATACAATTTCCGCGCAACTTTTCCCTTTGTATGAATATTCATCAGTCTACCCGTACCTACGCCCAACAGCAGGACCAAACGGACCCGCTCCGTACGTTTCGCGAGCAATTTTTGATTCCGGAAAAAGATGGACAACCACAACTTTATTTCTGCGGTAATTCATTGGGTCTGCAGCCCAAATCAGCGCGGGAGGCCATCGAGCGAGAAATGAATGTGTGGCAAAACCACGGCGTAGAAGGCTGGTTTGAAGGTGACCAACCCTGGCTCTATTACCACAAGTACTGCAAGGAAACCTTAGCCGAAATTGTGGGAGCAAAGCCATCGGAAGTCTGCCCGATGAATAATCTGACGGTGAATCTGCACCTGATGTTGACGAGTTTTTATCAGCCGAAAGGAGATCGCACGAGAATCCTGACGGTAGCCGGTGATTTTCCTTCGGATCAGTACGCGCTTGAAACGCACGTCAGAAGTCGGGGCCTCGACCCATCGGAAGTTATCTTAGCGGTGAAACCTCAGGAAGGCGAATACACGCTGCAAACGGAGGCCATTCTCAATGCGATTCGGGAGAATGAAAGATCGCTTGCGTTGGTGATGATGAGCGGCCTTCATTACTACACCGGTCAGGTGTTCAACATGAAAGCCATCGCCGCCGAGGCCCAAAAATGGGGAATCAGGGTAGGGTTTGATCTGGCTCACGCCGCAGGCAATGCGCCGCTGCACTTGCACGATTGGGGCGTGGATTTTGCGGTTTGGTGCAGCTACAAGTACCTCAATTCCGGGCCGGGCGGCGTGTCGGGTAGCTTCGTCCACGAGAAAAACCACGATGCCAATTTGCCAAGATTGGCGGGGTGGTGGGGCTACGACGAAGACCGCCGCTTCGAGATGACTCCTGGCTTTGTTCCCATGCCCGGAGCCGACGGCTGGCAACTCAGCACACCCACCATTCTGGCGCTGGCTGTCCACCGGGCATCGCTGGCGATTTTTGCCGAGGCGGGCATGAGAAATCTGCGGAATAAAAGTGTTAAGCTAACGGGCTACCTGGAATTCCTGCTAAAAGGAATCAACGGAGAGTTTGACAATCCCATCACGATCATGACGCCCACCGAACCCGAAGCGCGAGGCTGCCAATTGTCCTTGCTAGTCAGGAAAGACGGAAAAAAACTCTTCGATGATTTGACCCAAAATCAAATCATCGGCGACTGGCGCGAACCGAATTGCATCCGCCTGGCCCCGACGCCGCTGTACAATACGTTTGAGGAAGTCTGGCAGGTAGGAGAGGTGATCAGAGAATTTTATCAATAAGTTGAAAATCAACTACCTTTTCACTCCCCGCAAAAAGGCGATACTAATGGGTACTTGAGTTGAAATGCTTGGGCTTTCGTCCTCGATGTAGTAGTATTTAATGCTGCTCTTGTCGGCCGCTCTCAGAATTTCGGGCAGGTTCAGTTGTCCGGTACCCAGCGCTACGTCGTTCTGGACGGGGGTGCCACCCGACAGGTTCCCTTCTACGCCTTTGCGCAGGTCCTTTACGTGCATGAGCTTGAAGCGGTTAGGGTATCTTTTCAGGATTTCGGCCGGGTTCTGACCGGGGAAGAACGTCCAGAGAATATCCATTTCAAAGCTGACGTACTTTTGGTCGGTTTTCTGGACGATGTAGTCGAACAGCGTTTTTTCGCTGCCGCCCTTTACTTCCGACCCGACTTCGGCGGGTACGGGCTGAAACTCGTAGCCGTGGTTATGATAGCAGAAGGTGAGGCCATAATTTTCTTTCAGCGTCTTGCCAAATTTATTAAAATCGTCCACGGTCTTTTTGGCCATGTCCAGTGTGAAATCGCCCTGATGAGGTACCCACGCGACCCGAACGAACTCCGCACCCAGGGTTTTGGCGTTGGTGCCTACCTCCGCAATTTTGTTTTCCAGATCGGGATAGCCGACTCCGAACGAAGTACACTTCATGCCACGCTCGTCCAGCAAAGCCCTGATTTCTCTAGCGGTCCGCTTAAAAAGATTCGAGAACTCGATGTTGGTAATGCCCAGCGCTTTGATTGTATCCAGCGTAGCGCCGACGTCTTTCGAAAAACTGTTGCGGTAGGTATAAGACACCATGCCGAGTTTGTCCTGATCGGTAGTAGGAAACAGCGATTTACCCTTCTGGGCGAAGGTACTTGCGGTGCCAAGCGCCAGCAAAAGGGTCAGGGTGATTAGCTTTTTCATGTAGGAGTTAAAATAATAATTTCAAGTAATGGGTGAGCCTTCACGCAAAAGAAAAGTGATTTGCATTTCTCCTTCTTGGCAAGGTCGCTAGCCACGAAATCTTTTACAGGGTACTTTCTCGAAAGTCGTTCCCGATCCGAAATCCAGCGTTGAGGTACTTTTGAATACCATCTTACCGTCCCGTTCTTCCGCATCGCCGTAGCCTTCCACGAAACCCTCGCCCTTTTTCAGAAAAGCCACCTGCCGCACCGACTCGATGCCTTCGGACATGAAAGTATAATCGGCCAGCAGCGTGTCGCCGTGCATTTCTCCCATGATGGTGCCGACGTTGTCGTCTTTTTCCAGATGGTTGTAGGTTAGTTCGCCTGTGACCTCTCCATTTTCATTCACGATACGCAGCAAAGTACTGTCTCCACCAGTCACGGAGGCGTAGCAAGCCGAAGTTTCGACTACCTCGGTCGTTTGGAGCTGGTCGTCGGTCTGTTCCGTTTTTTCGGAAGTACAGCCTACTGCCAGCAGGAAGAGGGGGAGCAAGAATTTTGTTTTCATGGGTTCAGTCTTTTCTGGTAAAACGCATCACGGCGATATCGCCATTCAGCAAAGTAAGCGTTTTTACATCTGGACTTAAAGCGAAGCGATTGACGGATTTCAAGGTTTTCAGAAACGTCGCCTCACCCTCACCGGGACACATCATGCGGGTCATGACCATTTGGTCGGAGAACTGGATTTGCTTTCCGTCGATTTTTATTGGACCGCTGAACTGGTTGCAGCCCGTGGTGCCACTTACCCGGTTGGCCGTCAAATCAAAATTCAGAGTTGGTTTTTTGTCAGGATAAAGTTGGTCGAACGGAGCGGGACCGCCCGTTACGGTATTGGCCTCCCAGCTTCCTGAAAGAGAAGTAGGGGAAGCGGTAGTTTTCGAAGCGTTCAAATCCAGTTTTTGGGCCAAATACAAATAAGGTGGATGAAAATGGTGGGCGAAGATTTTTTCCTTGCTGTCGGGAAATTTCTCGTAATATTCCTCGTCGGCCAGCAGCACAATCATGTTGCCCGTGAGGACGTAGTTGTTAGTGTTAACGTACTCTGAGGGCGTGTAGCCTTCAATATTTTTCTGCACCATTCCGGCTGCTATGTTGCCAAGGTACTTTTGGTAGTTTTTCTGAGCGCGGCGGGAAGGCTTGCTCAGGCGATTGTACACATAGTTTAGCGCCACCCGCTTGGGAAGTTTTTGTTTTTTTATGATACCCTTCGCGCCTACAAATGGATTCGTCACATTGAAATCATCCAGCGTCTGGATGGAAAGCGGTACTTCGGGCACCCAGTCGGCGGAGTTGACCACGTTGTAGGCCCAACCCGCCTGTGTGGCGGCCTCATACTCGTAAGCAAAGTATAGGTTGCCTGGCTTGGGGGCCGCGCTGCAATAAGTCTTGAAGCGAATATCAGTCGGAATATCTCCTTTCCTCTGCAAGTCGAACAGGTAGGCCGTCAGCAAATACGCGATAGCTCCACCCTGACTGTGGCCCATGATAATCATGTCCTTGATGCCCGCCTTGTAACATGAATCGATCTTGGGCCGAATGTCTTTGGACAAAATCGCCATGCTCACCAGCCAGCCCACGTGAACGGCCGCCGCTGGATTATCCGCCAACTGGTAGGGGAATTTCTCCTTTTCGCCTAAATCGAGTCCCCCTTTGGCAGGTACCATCGCGGCGTAGAAATTACCCAGCCAACTCACGCTGTTGGCCGTGGTACCGCGCAGACTGATGACCGCCAACGGCTGATTTTTGTCTTTACTTATCCATAAATCCCACAGGTTGTCCAGCCCCACGACGGGCGAGCGATAAATGAAATCGTAGCGTTCGGGCTTGGGAAAAGTGGCGACGTAGGCCGAATCGCCAAATGCCGCCGATAGTTTGAGCATCTCGATGTACTCGGCTTTATCGAAGCCAGGGTGCAGACCCTGGGCGGCAAGGCGGCTGGTGGCGAAGATAACGAGCCACAAGCCGCCGACTATCCATTTTTTCATGAGTTCGGGACGAGAGTTAGGGTTTGAAAACCATTGCAACACTCCGAAAGTTACTAAATGTTTTACCAGCTTTATATGAGGCTCCAAAGGCTCATAGCGATCATCAGCGCATTCATGACCTTGATGAAAGTACCTGCCTTATAAAGATTCTTGCTGAGGTGGTGATGGCTTTGCCAGTCAGATACAGCGCCAGGGTATTTAATGCGAGGAACAATCCGGTCAGGTAGCGGGAATTCCTAAAGAAAGGGGGGGAGAAGCTTAGGTAAAGCGTTTTGGTTTTTTCAAATGACAATGAAAAGGTTGAAAGATACCACCACAACACAAAATCCACTACAACAAGGATGGTTAGTAGAATTCCGATAACAAACCAGAGTTTGGGATTTTTCATTTCATCAATCTTCTGTCATAAGGCAAATCCAGCCACTTCAAGAAGTTCTCTTTACTCCGCGCCGTACAACAATATATCTGTCATAGAGGGTAATTATTTCATTTTCAACAGGACTGATAAGACCCAGGTTCAAATAGCAATCTAAGGGTACAACAAATACCGTTTCCTCATCGCTTTGTAGTTTGACAATCCGGGTTCCCAGCTTTTCCGAATTTCCTCCTCCGAGACCCCTTGGATGATCTGATCCCGGAACTGCCCAGAGCCAATGAGGTACTCTATGACGCCCATTTGGTTGTTTAACTCGGAATCGAAGAACTTTTCCTTGTGGGGGTGCGTCCGGTAGAGTTCAATGATCCAGGAAAGGTTGATTTGCTTGCTTTTTCGAAGCTTCTCGATGTCAACTTCCCGCAGATCCAGACCATAGCACCTTTGCCCTTTGAATAGCGGATTTTCGGCCATGCCCGCGATGCCCTCGGGTACGAAGCTAAAATCGTACTTACCCTTTAACTCGGGACTGCCCAATACGGTAAATGGGAAGTAGGTGCCTCGTCCGTGGTTCAGGTACGTGCCTTCAAACATGCACGTGGAAGGATACAGCAGTATGGATTGCGGCGTGTTCAGGTTAGGTGACGGACTGACGGGCAGGATGTAGGGCCTATCGTGGTGGTAGTTCGCCACCGGAATTACTTCGATATCGCACTGGACGCCATCGGTAAGCCATCCCTCGCCGTTGGCCATCCTGGCAAACTCCCCCACCGTCAGGCCATGCGACATTGGTAAAGGAAACATACCGATTCCGGATTTGTATTTCATGTCCAGGATCGGGCCATCGATCAAATAACCGTTAGGGTTAGGCCGATCCAGAATGATTAATTTCTTCCCGTTTTCGTGACAGGCTTCCATCAGACGGACCAGGGCGTTGATATTGGTGTAAAACCGGACGCCTACATCCTGCAGATCGTAGATCACAATGTCCACCGTGGCCAGGTCCTCCCGGCTGGGTTTTCGCTTTTTTCCGTATAAGGAAATAATGGGGATGCCGGTGGCCGGGTCGGTTTCGTCGTGCACCATGTCACCGGCACTGGTCGATCCCCGAAAACCGTGTTCAGGGCCAAATATCTTGACAATATTGACCCCAAGGCTCAAAAGACTGTCCACCAAATGCTGCTCCTTGATAATCGTGGTAGGATTGGCCATCAAGGCTACTCTCTTTCCTTTGAGCAGCGGCAAGTACCGCTCCGTTTGTTCGGCACCAGTCATAACGGGACTGAATGAATGGGCTGTGAGACCCTTCTCTTGCGATTGCCCCCTCAGTGGGGGAAGGTATCCCAGTAGCATGATGAGCAGTAACAGTTGTATGGTGAGTTTGCCGACGGCATCGGTAGTAGTGAAAGTTCGGATGGCGTTCAAGGCTTTCATGGGATACTACATTTTGCTAAATGGCCGAAGATAGGGAGAAATCTATTATCGCATTCTGATGGTAAATTTAGGACCAGCCACTCACTTCTTAACCAATTTCAGTGTCACCTTTTGATTATGCCCTTCTAGCTGTATCAGGTACAATCCGGGGGGGAGCATATCGGTGCGTAAATCATAGGTAGGTAGACCAGACAACACGTGCGTGGCAAGCACTGCCCCACCGGGGGTAATTACTTTCAGAGAGGTGTAGTTCTCGATGTTATGAAGCGTTATCAGGTGATTGGCAGGATTGGGGCTGAGGTAGCTGGCTTGAGCGGCCGGTTCAATGGCGGTTATCTGATCGATCAACTGCTCCACCCTGACCGAGCGCAGTGAAAAAGTACCTACACCCGTTCCCAGATTGAGGACCAGCCGGGCCGCCGGATCAGATGGGGCACTCATGCGAAAAACGAAAGACAACTCTTTCTCTTGCTCGTTGAAGCTTAGGCTCTTGTAATCCGAATAGCCTGTGTACGGGTCGCTTGCTTTTCCCATGCTACAGGAAAAGGGCAGCGAGGCCGATGCTGACCCGCGCATAACTACCCGGTAAAGTTGGCCTTTGACCAGGGAAAAGTTATTTCGCACGAGCTGGACCTGCCAGTCCTGAGCAGCGATTTTTTGAACTTCGACGCGGAGGGCGCCATTGTTCTGTTGCATTTGGGCCTGCGCGCCGGCTTGTGTGTAAAGATTCCAGCCGGACAGGGTACTTTCAAAGGTACTTTCGTACAGACTAACGCTGGCAACGGGAGCGGGCGGGGGCAGGGAATCGTGCAGCAGCGCATCCACCAAAGGTTGGAGATACTGGTTGGTAGTAGGATTAAAAATGCCAAAGCCCGCGCTGAATTCCCAGTAGGCCCAGCTGAACCCCTGTTCTTCGAACCAGCGCGCCAGAAATGTCGTCCACCGCCGCCGACTGGCCAAATCGGCTTTGCTGTACGCCCCAAACTCCCCAACGTTGAGAGGCACGTTGTTTTTTTTGCCAAACTGGATGAGCACGTCAAACTCCTGCTTCACTTCGTCGCGCTCGTATTCGAGATCCTGCCACTTCGTACCCAGCCACGCCGCTGCGTCGCCGCCTACCCATTCGGCACCCTGGTGCGTGAACCGGAAAGGATTGTAGTAGTGCACCGAAACGATCAGCCGGGGATCGTCCGGCAGCTTGAGGTAGGGAACGCCGGCCAAACCACCGTATAGCGCCATACCCATGACCACGGCCCGGGTGGGATTGGTTTGCCTGATTTTTCCCAACGCTTCGGCAAAGTAGGTATTCCACAGGTCGGGCGTTAGCTGGCCGTTTGGTTCGTTAAGTACCTCGAAAAGCAGCTTGTCATCGTAATCTTTAAAAAAAGTGGCAATCTGCTGCCACTGCGCCAGGAAGCGAGATTTGGCTTGCTCAGGATTGGTAAACAACGACTCATGGTGGTGCATGTTGATGATCACGTACAAGCCCTGCCGATGCGCCTCGTCCACCACCTGCTTCATACGATTCAGAAAAGTAGGGTCGAGGGTATAGGGGGGCACCTGCTGCGCACGTTGTGGCGTATCCCACCGTATGGGAATCCGGACGTGCTGAAATCCCAGGGAAGCGATGCGCCGGAAATAATCGTCGCGGTAGGGATTGCCCCATTCGGTTTCGGTGGGTGCCTCGAACATGTTGCCCATGTTGATGCCCCGTCCCAGTTGGGAGTTCAGAGCAAATATGCCCGAAGTATCCTGACCTTTGGCCTGCCAGCCCAGGCTGATTACCGCCAGAACTACGATAAAGGGTAGTTTCATTTTAGATTGTGCCTCGTTTTATCCATAAAGGGTGGGGAGGCCGGTTTGTACTCCGCGGGAAAGGGTACTTTTCACCATCGAAGATGATTTTTGGGGCGCTCCGGGATGGCAAACTACCCCTGAGCTCAACCCGCAGAATGCTACCGGCTGAGCAACCCTTCCACCAACCGATGCCACTGATATTTCGAAAACCAGACTACGGCTGAAAGCCCTACAATCCAGTGGCGCGCCTTGTTTAGCGGGGTATCGGCATCCAGGTTGGGTTTGGTATTCCGGTCATAAACCCCTGCCGTAATTTTTCTCTTGTCGCGGGTCACCACGAAGTTGCTGGTGGATTGCTCGGAGTAAAAGTGAGATATATGCTCGTCATTATTTAGCGGATTGGTGCTGGGCCTCACCCGGATGCCCAAACTTTCCATACCGGCCTCGGAAACGGATTTTATTTCTTCCACTCTCACCCAATCATACCCTTCACCATCAATCGATCCAGGACCAGGTACATCGATTTTGAAGAAATCGCCTTTCCTGACTGATCTGTTTACCTCATTTCCTGCATTGTCGACTACCTGAAATTCGGCTGTCAGCACTCCCGCTATCTTACTCCACGAATTGACATTCAGAAGACGCGTCTTGACCACCTCGAAAAAGGACGTGGCTTCCTCGATTGTCTCGAACTCAATTGTGTGATCGGTGTCAATAATTCGGCCCGTGTAGTTTTCAGGAATAATGCCCGTAAGGTTATTGCTCTCCATCATTTGTCCAGGTTAAAGTCTGTACCTACAAAACAATGCTGCATCAAATTGACCTTAGACGGCCTACCGATCATGCATATTGATACCACAATAGGATCAGTGAATGATGAAAAAGACTGTGCCTGACGAATACGCTGGAATGGGTATTGATTCTTAGGGGCAAT
Organism: Persicitalea jodogahamensis; assembly: GCF_014651615.1. Lineage (GTDB taxonomy): Bacteria > Bacteroidota > Bacteroidia > Cytophagales > Spirosomataceae > Persicitalea > Persicitalea jodogahamensis. The sequence goes on from NZ_BMXF01000003.1 coordinate 723,075, forward strand.
GCTTTCCGGCAGCTTCCTGGGGTAGGCGCATTGTAAATGGATGACAGTGCTTCGATTTTTATTACTTTTTAATCAAAACCAACACATTATCCTCCGATCCCGGCGAAGTCGCTTCCAGGATACCCGACTTTGTTTGAAGCCTGGCCGCCGAAAATTTATTGCTGACAGGATTGAACCACTGTCCCTCATACTGAATGCCGGATGGATTATAAAGCTTAACCGTAGAAGGCCGGGGGACGTAGGCCATTATCGTGTTTCGATCGTCGGATCGTACTACGGAGACAAACTCGCCGGCTTCCTTATTCTCGACCAGCAATTCAGGGGCAGGTTTGAGCAGCCACCAGTCGTATTTTCGCATAAATTCCGCCAGATAACCGATCTGCAAACTACCCGGCTGCTTTATGCTTTCGTCCCAGGTGCGCAGGATGTGCGGTTTGCTATGGTTTTCGATTTCTTCACCGGCCCGTATCCACGGCCAGATCCCGTTGGCTCCGTAGGTGATTCCGGCCACAGGTGTCGTGAAGACGCTCCAATAGCTGGCATTACGGATATCAGCTGCCTTGGCGTTTTTATCAATATCCTCGTACACGGGTTCGAGGTTGATAAAAGCCTTGGGAGGAAGATAGGACCATTCGTTCGCTACGGGGCCATCCGTAATCCACTTCTGGGTGTCGGGACGGGCGTTGTGTCCCGTTTGAAAGCCCAGAATATCAATCCAGTCCTCATGGGCGTACTGCTTGCCTATCCAGCTCCGGCCCTGCGGGTGCATCGCCACGATACCCGGATGATCGTCCCCGAATACGCCCCGTCCGATATTTTTCCAGCGCTGCTCATACTCGTCGATGTACTTCCCGTCACCCCCCAGGAACCAGATTACGTGATTGCCACCATACCGCGCCACCATGTACCTGGCCAACATAATAGCTTCCTGGTCAGGCAGATGATAGCCGGGGCTGAGTTCGCGCCCGCTGCCGCTTTGCAGCGCCCAAAGCAGCACGGGGGCGGCCACCAGCCCCTGAGCGTTGACTTCATCTATTTTTTTGTCAAGATGCTGGAAGAAGTCAGGGTTGATTGAAATGCGACCGCTTCCGGTAAAGGCTACCTGCCCCTTGCTGTTTTTGGAGCCGCCACGCCACTGCGTGGTTACAAGCTGGATCACATTGTAATGGTTAGCCACGCGATCTTTGAGGTAAGTGTCCCACTCAGCATCAGTGGATTTCAAAGCTCCATTCCAGGCTGTGCAGGCTGTGTAAAAGAATGGTGTTCCGTCGGCGTGGCTGAGGTAATACGAAGCTTTGGGCCGAATGATGGCGCCTTTGGTATATATATCGTGCGGACTGGCCTTATCAATTACCTGGAAAGTACCTTTCTGATTATCTAACCCCGTATTTTGTTTATCCGAACATTCCGTGACGTAGGTCCAGGTGCCGGCTTCATCCGGGGCGAAGCGGACGCGCCAGGTAGTGCCCCCGTCCCAGAAACCGGCAATAGGATGAACCTTGCCCGCCGGAGAGGTGAATTTTACGGTAAATGATTTTAAATTGTAAAGAGGATTTTCGTAGGTCTTCTGACTCTGGAAAGTCTGTTCGTACTTCATCCACCGGCCCGTTTGGGCAAGGGACGTGAGCGTCATGAACAAAATCAAGACAAAGGCAGGAACTAGTCGCATGGTTTTCGGGGAGCTGGTTTCTTGTAAAAAGGGTTTCAGCTTTCCTGCTTACTCTTATGAAGGCTTCTACATGACCTACGACAATCGTTCGATGAGTTCTGCCGCCTTCCCAACGCCATCTTCCTGCTTGATCTGCTGGCTCAAAATCCGTGCATTTGCGTACAAGTGTTCCGTTTCCAGCAATTCCTTGACGCTATCCAAAAACTGCCTTTCTGTCAACTTCTTTAGAGCAATGGGGGAGACTGCCACACCTTTCTCAAAGACGCTTTTTCCCCAGAACATCTGATCGCCCACAGGGTATAGGATCGGACAAATGAACATGGGTTTTCCGGCCCGAAGGCACTCGGAGGTAGTTCCCGCACCACCGTGGTGGATGACCGCCCGGACCAGTGGAAAAAGTTTATCGAAGGGCGCCGACTCAAGTACCATGACAGCGGAGTTTTGCGCCAATTTTTCTGTCTCCTTCAGCCCCCAGCCTTTCATTACGATGACTCTGACCTGATATGTTCGGGTCAATTTCAAGATCGCTTCCTGTAAATCGAACCGGGTATTGAAAGGCATACTCCCGAAGGTCAGGAGCAGGGGTGGAGTACCCGACTGGATGAATTCAAGCAGATCGGCGGGTAGTTCTTCCGAAGAGGCACCAAACCAAAATCCGGTAAACGTAGCGTTGTCGGGGTAGTCATCTGGTTTTTTGAGCAGGAAAGGGCTGATCCCGTACAAAAACGGCGTATCGGGACTTGGATAATGCTTGGATAACCCAAGCTTATTTCGAAACACGGCGATGGGTTTCGCCATCATTTTCATGCCCAGGCTAGTCAACCTATGACTAAGCTTATTCAAAAAAGCAGGGATCGGAACTCCGCTGAAAGCAGGATTGGGAAATTCCACCGTGGGTTGAACGGCCGGAACTACCATGGCGCAAGCCATTTTTTCGGGAAACTGATCGACGAAACAATCTGCCAGGGTCTTGACGTGATACACTACCCGGTCACTTTCTTGCGCCAGGCGGAAAAATTCTGTTAAAGACTGCTCCACCAGCGGATAGACCCAGGTATCAAGATTACGACGGATGGCGAAGGGATTGGCCTTCATGATTTTCTTGCCCTCGTCGGAGTCCAGGACCGCCTGATAGTCAGCCTGCACCGGCGCAAAACCAATGCCATACGATTTTACCAAACCCTCAAAATTCTTCCCCGTTGACAGGGTAACCTCGTGGCCGCGCCGCTGCAAAGCCTGACCAAGGACTGCGTAGGGCTGCACGTCGCCTCGAGTGCCAAGAGTGAGGATGGCGATTTTCATGGTTTTCTACTTAAAACATCTCCTCCGCCTTTGACAGCGCTTTATCCAAACCACTGCTATCCGAACCGCCGGCGGTAGCGAAGTGGGGCTGCCCACCGCCGCCGCCGCGAATTTCTTTCGCGAGTTCTTTCACGATTTGTCCGGCGTTCAGACTTTTCTCCTTCACAAGGTTTTCGGCGATGTACACGGCCAATTGTGGTTTGCCGTTGAGTTCAGTGGCCAAAACGGCGATCAGGTTTTCTACCTGATCGCGAAGTTCGTAGGCCAATTGTTTGAGGGCTTCGGCGTTGGGTACTTCCACACGCTCGATGAGCAAATTAGAACCATCCAGCACCCGTACTTTTTCCAGCAAATCAGCCTTTAATTGCTGCACTTTTTCATTTTCAAGAGTCTCCACTTTCTTTTGCAAAGTACTGCGCTCTTCAAGCAGGCCTTCCAGGGCTTTCACCAGGTCCTTCGGTCCTTTCAGCAGCTCCTTGATTTGATCCAGCGTGTCCTCCTGTTCGCGCATCCGTGCCAGTGCGGCCTGGCCCGTGATGGCCTCTACCCGGCGGACGCCCGCCGAAACGGAACCTTCGGAGGTAAACTTGAACAGGCCGATTTCGCCCGTGGCGGGAATGTGGGTGCCGCCACAGAGTTCCAGCGAATAAGTCGGGTCGAAAGCCACTACACGCACAAAATCGCCGTATTTTTCGCCAAAAGTCGCTGTAACGCCCATCGCCAGCGCCTCCTGAATGGGTACATTGGTCTGTACATCGAGGGCGACGTTACCTCGGATTTTCTCATTGACCATTTCCTCGATTTGGTGCAGTTCTTCATCGGTCACCTTGGAGAAGTGGGCAAAGTCGAAGCGAAGGAAACTGTCGTCCAGATAAGAGCCTTTCTGGCTCACGTGGTCGCCCAGCACGCGGCGCATGGCTGACAGCATCAGGTGCGTGGCGGTATGGTTGGCCATGATTTTGTGGCGGCGGTCGGTATCGATGCGGGCCGTCACGGTATCGGTATTTTGCAGGACTTCATCCAGGTTTTTATCATGCGAAATATGCACGAAAAGGTCGTTTTCCTTCTTCGTATCAGCAATGGTAACCATAAAGGGCTTGCCATCTACGCGCAATTCAAGCGACCCCGTATCGCCCACCTGTCCGCCCATTTCGGCGTAGAAAGGCGTACGGTCCAGCACGATGTGGTATTGCTCGCCGCCCTTGGTCTTAACTTTACGGTACTTGACGATGTGGCTGTGGGTTTCGTGAAAATCGTAACCCAGGAATTCTACGGGCTGGCCTTCGTTGTCCTGTACGTCCACCCAGTCGGTTGCTTCTTTGGCGGCGTCGGAGCGGGAGCGGTTTTTCTGCTCGGCCAGGGCCGCCTGAAAACCTTCTTCGTCAATCTGCAGACCTTTTTCGCGGGCGATCAGCGCGGTGAGGTCCATGGGAAAGCCAAAGGTGTCGCTAAGCTCAAATACGGCCTCGCCGGAAATCGTATTTTCATTCTTTTCCTGTAACTGGCCCGTAATCAAATCAAGGCGCTTCAAGCCTGATTCCAGCGTTCGGAGGAAGGAGCGTTCTTCTTCCAAAATCACCTTCGTGACAAAATCTTCCTGCGATTTCAATTCGGGAAAAACGTCAGCGAACTGGTCAGAAAGACCAGCGACCAGCTTATTGATAAACGGTTCGGTCAAATTGAGATACGAATAGCCATACCGAATGGCGCGGCGCAAAATGCGCCGAATAACGTAGCCGGCCCGCACGTTGGATGGCAACTGCCCATCGGAAATAGCGAAAGCCACAGCCCGCAGGTGGTCCGCAATGACCCGCATGGCGATGTCGGACATGCGGTCTTCGGACTCGGCGCCGTACTTTATGCCGGATAATTTTTCCAGGACCTGAATCGTCGGCTGAAAAACGTCCGTGTCGTAGTTGGAGGTTTTACCCTGAATAGCCATGCACAGCCGCTCAAAGCCCATGCCCGTGTCGACATGGGTGGCGGGCAGAGGCAGCAGCGAGCCATCGGCTTTGCGCTCAAACTGCATGAATACCAGGTTCCAAATCTCAACTACCTGCGGATGATCGGCGTTAACGAGCGATTTGCCGGAGACTGCGGATACTTCGTCGGCGGAACGCAGGTCGATGTGGATTTCCGAACACGGTCCACAGGGACCCGTATCCCCCATTTCCCAGAAATTATCCTTTTTATTGCCCAAAATAATGCGATCCTCACCTACGATGGGTTTCCACAAATCCCAGGCTTCCTGGTCGAAGGGAACACCGTCCTTTTGATCTCCCTCGAAGACCGAGACATACAGCCGGTCCTTGGGTAGTTTATAGACATCGGTGAGCAATTCCCAGGCCCACTGAATGGCCTCTTTCTTGAAGTAATCCCCAAACGACCAGTTTCCCAACATCTCAAACATGGTGTGGTGGTAGGTGTCGAAGCCCACATCTTCAAGGTCGTTGTGTTTGCCGCTGACGCGCAAGCACTTCTGGGTATCGGCGATCCGGCGCGATGGAGGCGTGCCGTTGCCCAGAAAATAATCCTTAAACTGCGCCATGCCCGAGTTGTTGAACATCAGGGTAGGGTCGCTTTTGGCCACCAACGGGGCAGAGGGGACGATTAGGTGTTGTTTGCCTTTGAAAAAATCTAGAAACGATTGACGTATTTGCTGGGAAGTCACTTTGGAGTGATGAATTATGAGTGATGAATGATAAATTTTGGGCGACCGAGCGACAAAGTTTTAAGTTGTGTTTTCCATCGAGATACAAAGTTCCTTTGTTGCAATGCCCCTCCGTCACTGTTGGGCCTTTGCTATTTCGTGCCACAAAGTTAACGATAATGCCCTATGTTTGGAATGCGTGGGAAATGGGTTGTACTTTTGGATAAAGAAATAAAGAATGATGGAAGAAAGGGAAAGACGCTACTACGACACAAATGAGGTGGCCGATATGCTGGGAGTGCAGGCCTCTGCATTGCGTTTTTGGGAAAAGAAATTTCCGCACCTGCAGCCTAAGCGCGACTCCCGCAATCGCCGGCGATACACGCAGGAAGACATCGAAGTAATCAAGAAAATTATTTACCAGCGACGGGACCAGATGCGAACGGTCGAGGGGGCAAGGCACCAGCTTAATCACCGCGAAACGGCAGAAAATCTCATTCATCGCTTAAAAAGGGTGCGCTCTTTTCTGGAAGAGATCAAGGGCGCCCTGGACGGGAATGAAAAAAAGAACTCCGAACAATGAGATATTTCAATAAAAGAGCCGCTGTGACATGTGGTGCGCTCCTGCTACTGGCCGGTAGTGTTTGGTCGCAAAATCTTGCTCCCACAGACATTGCCGCCCATATATCGGTGTTGGCTGCGGATTCGCTGGAAGGGCGGGGCACGGGTACTTTGGGCGAAATTAAGGCTGCCAACTACATCGCCGATTGGTTCAAGCGAGCTGGTTTGGCACCCAAAGGAGGGAACGATAGTTTTTTTGAGCCTTTCGGCGTAGTCATTCATTTCGAGGGGGTGCCGCATCAGGTAACGGCCCGAAATGTGGTGGGGTATCTGGATAATGAGGCCGAGCAAACCATCGTTATCGGGGCCCATTACGATCACCTTGGCAAGGGATATCAGTCGGGTTCTCTGACGCCCGATAGCCAGAATCTAATCCATAACGGTGCCGACGATAATGCCTCCGGCGTGGCGGGTCTGATCGAATTAGCCCGACATTTCGCGGGCAATACGGTTAAGGAAAAGTACAATCTCTTATTCATCGCTTTCTCCGGGGAGGAACTTGGTCTACTGGGATCAAAGTTTTTCGTGGATCACCCGACCATCCCTATGGAATCGGTGGCTATGATGGTGAATATGGACATGGTGGGGCGGCTGGACGACAGCAAGGGCGTGACCATCGGCGGCTGGGGTACCAGCCCTGAGTGGGGAAAAATCCTTCCTGGTTTATCTCAAAAAAACGGGCTGAATTACAACGTGGATTCTTCCGGTGTAGGTCCGTCAGATCATACGTCGTTCTATTTGAAGGAAAAGCCAGTACTTTTCTTCTTTACTGGGGTACATTCCGACTACCACAAACCCAGCGACGATTCGGACCGAATCAATGCTGCCGGAGAACGGAAAATCCTGCAACTCATTGTCGACCTGGTGGACGCCTTGGGAAATTCGCAGCAGGCGATTGTCTTCACAGAAGCAGGAAGTCCGCACTCATCGAACAACCCCACAGGGTTCAAAGTCACGCTGGGAATAATTCCCGACTATTCCTTCAACGGGCGCGGCTTGCGGGTCGATGCCGTTTCCAAGAACCGTCCGGCGGCCGAAGCCGGAATGGAAAATGGCGATATCATTGTCAAGATGGGCGATTTTGTGATCAAGGACATCTACGACTACATGGATTCGCTGGGGCAGTTTGAAATGGGCCAAAGCGTGGAGGTCGAAGTGCGCAGGAAACAGGAAAACAAAACCCTTCGCGTGAAATTCTGACCTTTACAGAATCACTGCAAAAGGATCATTCGGAATACTTAATTCGGCAAAAGTACCCCCCGCTTTGGTACCAGTAATCGGCAGCTTCACGGGCCCCAGCCGGTGATTGGTCGCAACTTTCAGTCCGGTACTTAGCGACTCCCATTCTTCCCAGGTAGCCTTAATACCGCCAATGGGGATGATCGATACCCACAGCCGGAAGGCTTTGGGCAAGCCCGAGTCGTCCAGTATCCACAAATACGAATCGCCCGGCGTGACACCACCGCTGGTGTAAGTCACCAGCAGGGCGTCGTTACCGTCTTCATCCTTCACGACCGACCGCTCAACGCCTTCGTCGAAAACTTTGGTCGGGGCAATAAACCAGAACGAGTCATTGCAGAATATCTCCCAGGCCTTGCCGCGCTTTTTATCTAGTTCATTTCCTGTGACTTCATTTCCCTCCTCGTAAGCTTTTCCTTTCTCCCATTCATCCAGATTGAGCAGCACCTGATTGTCACGCCATTTCACCTCAACCAGGTTTCGTTTTTTGTCCCACAGGTAGTGGTGAGTACCGTTGAATGTCCAGGTCAGGATGTTCGTTTGATCCATGTTTTCGGCACCGACGGCGCTCATCATTTTATTGGCCAATCGGTCCGCTTCGGGACCGCTGTTTCCTTCTGGTAGAGGTTTGTTATAAATCAGGTAAGCGCCGACGAAGAGCAGGATAAGAATGGCGACGAGCACGCCAAGTACTCGGAAGAGGGTTTTCATAGGTGGGGGTAGTTTTTTGTAAAAGTATAAAATTGTACATTCATCGCTTCCCTTCCGGAAAGCGGAGTTTTGCAGGGCCGTTACGTACTTCCTTATCCCTAAATCATTTTCAATGAAAAGACTTAACCCGGTTTTGGTTGGCTGTGTTTGCCTTTTATTCTTATCAGGAAATTCCTCTCAGGCTCAAACTACTCCACCACCCTTCGATCTCTACGCCCAAACCAGCGAAATCGCCGGGCTGATTCTTCAGTATTCGCAGGACATTCGGGCCATTCGTTATTTTTATTCTCCCACCGTAAAAAACCGCTATTACGGCGAAGCCGCCAACGTGCTGAATTCGCCGGAGCAACGGCGGCGGCTCCTCGATGTGGACGAAAACTACCTCCAAAAGCTAGCTGCCCTGGATTTTAAGGCCATGAGCAAGCATGGTCAAGTGGATTATATTTTGTTGAAAAGAAATATTGAGGATCATAAGCTCGGGCTTTTTCAGGAAGATCGGGAGTATGAACAGATAACAAAGTACCTTCCTTTTGCTGCGCCAATTTACCAACTTGAAAAAGAGCGCCGCCGGGGTGCCACGGTCAACGGGCAGCAGGTTGCAGCCACGTTGAATAGTTTAAATAAAGAGGTAGTTGCTGCCACCGAATCGCTCAAAAAAATAGGATCAATGGATAAAACCCTGGCCGATCAGGGTGAACAAGCCCTGCTTGGCCTCCGCGCGCGGTTGCGAAGTACCTACGATTTTTACGTTGGCTACGATCCGCTATTCAGCTGGTGGGTGCCCCGGCCTTTCCAAACGCTCGATAGTACTTTGCTGGCTTATGCCAAATCGATGAAAAGCAAGGGCAAGCTGGTCACTACCCAGAAGGAAGACAAGAGCGGGATTCGGGGCGTACCCATCGGTCGGCAGGAGTTGATTCGCCAGCTGCGGGTCGAAATGATTCCCTACACGCCCGAAGAATTGATCGCCTTGGCCAATAAAGAGTTTGCCTGGTGTGATAAGGAATTGTTGAAGGCTTCGCAGGAAATGGGCTTCGGAGATGAATGGAAAAAAGCGCAGGAAAAAGTCAAGAACAGCTACGTGCCGGCGGGAACCCAGCCTGAGCTTATCATGAAGCTTTATAATGATGCCAAAGAATTTATTCAAAAAAACGACCTGATCGACTATCCCGAAATCGCCGACGAAACCTGGGGTATGCAGATGATGACCCCCGAGCGGCAGCTGGTCAATCCGTTTTTTCTGGGAGGGCGCGACATCATCATTTCTTACCCGACCAACATCATGGAGCACGAGGATAAGTTGATGAGTATGCGCGGAAACAATCCCTACTTCTCACGCCCCACGGTGCAGCACGAACTCGTGCCGGGTCATCACCTGCAGTACTACGTCAGCAGCCGGTACAAACCCTACCGCAACGAATTCCGCACGCCTTTCTGGACCGAAGGCTGGGCGCTATACTGGGAATTGCTGCTCTACGACAAAGGATTTGCCCAAACCCCCGAGGAGCGGATCGGGATGCTGTTCTGGCGGATGCACCGCTGCGCCCGCATTATCTTCTCACTCAACTACCATCTGGGAAAATGGACACCTCAGGAGTGCATCGATTTTCTGGTGGATCGCGTGGGTCATGAGCGCGCTAACGCCGAGGGGGAAGTCCGTCGGTCATTTGAGGGCGGATACAGCCCGCTTTATCAGGTGGCTTACCTGATCGGCGGCTTGCAGATTTTCAGTCTGAAAAAGGAATTGGTGGATAGCGGGAAAATGACCTTCAAGCAGTTTCATGAAGCCGTGATGCACGAAAACAGCATGCCCATCGAGATGGTACGCGCCACACTTACCGACCAACCGATGACGCCTGATTATCAGACAAAATGGAAGTTTTACGATTTTAAGTAAAGGCAAACTACCTTGTCATCATATGAAAAAAATAATCCTGGTACTTATAAACTTACTCGTATTAATGGCCTGCTCGACCGACGACAAAGCAACTGAAACAAGCGTGGAGGAACACCCTCAGGGTACTTTTGGCTACGACCTGGGATTTTTACAAAAACAAGATAGCAACCTGGTCGTACTGGCCAATCTCGACCGCACCGCGCAGATAATCGTTTCAGCCAAATATCAGGGAAAGGTTTTTACGTCTACGGCCGACGGGCTCAGCGGCCGTAGCTTCGGCTGGGTCAATTACAAAGCATTCAGCGCCGAAAAGGATGAGCACATGAACGGTTATGGCGGTGAGAACCGGCTTTGGTTGGGGCCGGAGGGCGCACAGTTTTCGCTCTTTTTCAAACCGGGGGCCTCCATGGAGTTCGAAAACTGGCATACTCCCGCCGCCTTCGATAGCGAAGCCTGGAATATCGTCTCGAAAAACAGGAATGAAGTGGTCATGGAGAAAGCCATGAACCTGATCAACTATGCCGGAACCAACCTGAATCTCAAAGTGGAGCGGGCGGTCCGGCTAATGAATAAAGACCAAATCAATGAACTGCTGGGTGCTGACTTACAGCAATCGAATTCGGTTGCGTATAGCACGGAGAACACTCTGATCAATACCGGACCAGAAGCCTGGAATGAGCAAACGGGAGCGCCCTGTTTATGGTTGCTGGATATGTTTGCCCCGTCTTCGCAAACTACCATTGTGATCCCTTACGAGAAAGATGCCAAAGGCAAAGTAGCGACGACCGATTACTTTGGGCAAATTCCTCCCGACCGCGTTACCTACAAGGAAGGAACACTATACTTCAAAGCTGATGGCAAAAGCCGGGGTAAACTGGGGATTCCGCCGCAGCGTGCCAGAGAAATCGCCGGAAGTTACGATGCTGCAAATAAGGTTTTGACGCTGACGGTATTCAACGTCGATCGGGAAGGTACTTACCTCAATCAGGAGTGGAAACTGGTAGACGAACCGTTGATAGGCGATGCCGTGAACGCTTACAATGACGGTCCTTTGGACGATGGCAGCCAGATGGGGCCTTTCTACGAGTTGGAGAGCGTGTCGCCCGCTGCGTTCCTGAGACCAGGAGAGAAGCTGACGCATCATCACACCGTGATCCACCTCACAGGAAGTACGTCGGAGCTCGACCGGATAGCCCGCCGGACACTAGGCGTATCTTTGGAGGAAATTCAAAACGCATTTGGTGAATAAGGGGCATGAGTACGTGTTCATTCCTGAGCACCTACCACGATACCTTTATCAATGAAACGCCCTGCCTGGGCAAATCAAAGGGTAGTTTAAGGGTACTTTTCTCTACGTTCATCCATTCCGGAGAAGTAAGCATTTGTAGTTGTCCGGCGGCTTCGAGTGCGTCAATTTGCTCCGGCGTGGGCTTCTGGGGTGACCCCATCCTTTTCCAGGCCTCGTACGAATTGCTGTGCTGCTGGTCAATGCGGTAGTGCTGCACCAAAACGCGCGACGCGGTCAGGCCTTTTATCTGGACGGAAACCGGGGCATCGGGGCCCGGGACGTTGTCATCGTGGTAGTTCCAGACCATTACGGCCGCTTCGCGTGAACCCTTGGTAGCGAAGCCGTTGATATCGGCTTCGCCGCGGACGCTTTCTTTCGTGACTTTCTGAAACGAATAAGCCAGATTCTGTTGACTCACTTCCACCCGCCGCTCGGGCATCATGCCAAACATCCGGAAGGTGTTTAGCACGGGTTTGTCCACACCATTGGTTGCCAGGTCGCGGAATCCCCGGAACCAGGGCTGATCCTCAAACTCAAAGGCCCAGGTCACGGCTCCGAGCAGATTGACGCCCCGCGCTTCGGCCATGTCCTGCTTGCGGGCGTAGGACGCCGCCGTGTAGCTGCTGTACATCGTGCCGTTGCGATAGGCATTGGAAGGGTGAAAATCCTCCGAACAGGCGGCACAACCCTCCGGATCGGACTCGCCGATGACGATCGGCAGGTTTTTCAGGGTAGGGTAGGAGGCCACGATTTCAAAACCTTTGTCGATATTTCGCAGCTGTGCTCCCATGTTCATCTGCACATGACCGTCTACTACCTTCGGCGCGCCTTTGGCGTGGAAAGTAATGAAGTCGATGGGTGAGCCTTTTTTGCCCGTCACGTAGTTCTTTCCGTTTACCACGTGGTCCATAAAGGCTCGGAAAAACCTGGCGGCGTTTTCCGAGCTGGGACCCGTCACCTCGGGGCCACCCATGCGGGCGGTGGGTAGCGCGCGCTTGACGGCGTCGGCGGTATAATCGTACAATTTGATATATTCCTCCGTCGTGCCCTTCCAATAGGGAATGTCGGGTTCATTCCATAGTTCCCAATACCAGCTTTCCACTTCCTTTTTGCCGTAGCGCGCTACCGAGTGCTTGACCCACTGAAATACCAGTTCCGCAAACTTGTTATAGTCATTCGGCGGATAGGCCCAACCCGTAAAAATATCACCGTAGCTGTTGTCCGGTTTCCAGTAATGTCGGTAGGGTTCTGGCTTAGTGGAAAGTACCTCCGGCATGAAGCCGATTTGTGCCATTGGCTTCATGCCTCGTTCGATGTATGTATCGAAAATTTTATCAATGATTGTCCAATCATAAACCGGATTTCCGTTTGCATCTTCGGTGTAGGCATTGGTCGAACCCCATTTTAAGGCAGCTTCCCCGTCGCCCGTAACGAGCAGACTGTGCGCCCGCACGTACACCGGAACCCGGTTGGCCTGCGCGATTTCGGTCAACAACTTCTTCCCGTCCTTCATGTAGGTGTAGTTGGGTTCGTCATAGCCAAACCACGCCCAGATGGGCTTGGCCACGCCTTTCTCTCTGGCAAGATCCACTTCGATGTGTACAGGGGAGGCTGCCTTTGGGCTACTTTGTCCGAAAGTAGGACGATAAGAAATTAGGATAATGCAAACCAGAAGGGAAAGACGCAGTGCTGATTTCATAGGATGGATGGTCTGGGATGTAAGGCTGAGCCGTGGCCGTCAGGTAGTAAAGCGCAGTAGTGGTGTGGATTTACTAGGAAAAGGTATGAGCAAAGTACCCGGGACGAATTTCAATAAAATTTTCAGTTCTTTATTTGCAGAACTAAAAGAACTAAACTACCTTTGTCCCACCAAAGCAGAAGAATCATGAGCGAAAACAAAATAGATCTCCGGAAAAGTCAGGTCGAATTGCTGGAGAAAGCGGCCGTCCTGTTTGAGAAAGGGAACATGCAGCCAGCAGTTGCGAAAATTCTGGCTTTATTGCTGGTGAGCGACAACCCCGAACTTTCATTCGATGAAATCCGGGAAACACTGGAAATCAGCAAGAGTGCCGCCAGCGTGGCAATTAACCAACTTCTCAGCTCAAAGAAAATTGAGTACATAACCAGACTCGGGGACCGGAAGCGGTATTTCAGAAGCCGGATCAAGAGCTGGCAGGAGGATATGGAGGAGCAAAATCAGGGCCTGAAAATTGCCGTGGATATTCTACAACAGATCAGAGATCAGCGGCCGGCCGAAACGGTGGAGTTCAATGCGAATCTGGAAAAAATTATTGCCTTTCTCAATTTCATGATCGAAGAAATGCCCGATCTGCACAAAAAGTTTGAGAAGAAGTACCGATAAAATTTTTGCCCTATTTGGTTCTTTAAAAATAGAACTAACCAATTATTTAAAAACAAAATGAATATGAAAATTCTAAAAACAGGCATGGTGGGTGTGTTGCTGCTCCTTACGAGCGCCGCCTTCGCGCAAACAACTGACACCCTTCGGCTATCGCTCGTGGAAGCGGTAAACCTGGCAATCCGGCAGAATCCTCAATTGCAAAGTGTGCAGCTGGACGAAGAAATCAACCTGGCCAAAGTGAAGAAAGTGAAAGCTTCGGCGCTGCCTCAGGTGAATGCCGATGCTTCCTACACAGATAACTTTTTGCGGGCTTCGCAGATTCTGCCCGGTGAGGTATTTGGCAGGCCGGGTGAGTCGATTGCCGTCAAGTTTGGTACCCGCTATCAGATGGGGGCCAATGCTCAGATATCCCAAACGCTTTATAATCCTGCCCTCAATATTGGTTTGAAAGCCGCCAAGGCCAGTCAGGGGCTTTACGAATTGCAGACCTTCAAAAGCAAGGAGGATTTGATCTACAATGTGATCAACCTGTACATGCAACTGCAGATGGTCGAAAAACAAACCGAATTGGTGGAAAGCAATCTGGACCGCACCCAGCGCCTGATCGATATTACCGGTGCGCAGTTTAAGGAAGGAATTGTCAAGAAAGTGGACGTGGATCAACTGAGGGTAAGCTATACCAACCTGACCACTCAGCTATCCAATGTAGCCAACAGCCGCGTGCAGTTGCTCAATAATCTGAAAACGCTGATGAACGTGGACAGCGAGCAGGCCATTGCCATTACGGATGTGGGGACCGACCCCATTCCGGTTTCGCAGGAGCTGAATCTGGATGCCAACATCGACTTGGCTCTGGTAGATTACCAGCGCAAATTGCAGGACCTGAACACGGCCAGCATCCGGGCAGGGTACCTGCCCTCGCTTTCGCTGATTGCCAACTTTGGCTACCAGGCTCAGACCAACCAATTGCTGGACAAAACGGCCACTCAGGGTTTCGCTTCCGGCTTGTACGGCCTGCGGCTGAGTATACCGATTTTCGACGGGTTTGCTAAGAAAAGCAAAATCACCCAAAGCCAATACAAAGTACACCAGCTGGAACTCAACCGGAAGTACCTGATGCGGAACGTTGAGAACCAGTTTGTGAACGCCCGTAACAATGTACAGCAGAACCAGAGGGTACTTCTGGCCCAGCAGGAGAATATGAAACTGGCCGAACAACTCTACAACGTAGCCAAGCTGTCCTATACCGAAGGTATATCGCCCCTATCGGAGTTGATCAACGCCGAGAACGGGTTGAAAGAAGCCCAAAACCAGTACCTGACCGCTATGCTGCAGATCAATCTGGCCGAACTGGATCTGATGCAGAGCAGCGGACAACTCACTCAGATTATCAAACAGGCCCTTCCCTTCCAAAACTAAATTCAATCAAGTACCTTATCAAAAACAAGCATTGACATGAAAAATCCATCACAGAAAAAATCACAAACCCGGAACCTGGTAGTTATTGGTACGCTCGTGCTGCTGGTAAGCTTCATTGCCTTCCGGCTGTACGCCAACAAAAAAGAAATCAACGAGCGGTCGGAGGCAGTGCCGAAGGGTATCACGGCCATGCCCGTAAAAGTAGCCAGCGCCGAACTGAGGACCCTTGACAAGAGTCTGCGTTTTACCGGATCGTTCGAGGCCCGCAAAACCCTGCCCCTCATCGCGGAGGCGCAGGGGTCCATTACCCAATTGAATATTAGGGAAGGGCAATCCGTGAGCCGCGGTCTGGTGGTAGCCCGCATCGATCCTACGGCTGTCCAATCCAACCTGGCCACGGCCACGGCCTCCTACAACAATGCCGTAAAAAATAAAGAACGCTACGAAAGACTGGTGGAAGCCGGTGCCATCAGCCAGAAGCAGTACGAAGACGTTGCCCTAAACGTGGAAAATGCCCGGGCCAGTCTGACCAGCATTCAGCAGCAAATGAAATACACCGTGGTGCACTCGCCCATGTCGGGTATCATCGGCGAAGTGAAAGTGGAGCAGGGTAGTTTTGCCACCATGGGCATGCAGCTGGGCACTGTAGTTGATATTTCGAGCCTGAAAATGGTGCTGAAAGTACCGGAGGAAGATGTGATCAAATTGAAGAAAGGCCAGCCCGTCAGCATCCAGACCGATGTGTATCCCGACCATACTTTTCAGGGAAAAGTGACGCTCATCAGTGTGCAGGCCGATGCCGGTCGAAAGTACGATGTAGAGGTAGAGGTAAAAAACACCAGTGCCTTTTCCCTGAAAGCGGGGATGTTTGGCACCGCTGCTTTGGATGCTCAGACGGGCGATCAGGGCGAAAAATTGTTCATTCCGCGGAAAGCCATTGTGGGCAGCATTAAGGATGCGCAGGTATTTGTGCTGGGCGCAAACAATCAGGTGGCACTCCGTAAGGTGGAAGTACAGAATGCTTCCGGTGAAAATGTGATCGTGCTGAATGGCCTGACGCCCAATGAGAAAGTAATCACGACAGGACAAATCAACTTACAGGAAGGCCAGACAGTGCGGGTAGTAGACTGAGTTGAGGGTTGATCATTGAAATTAATAGCTCGTACGCAGCGGGATGAAGTTTTCATTATCATGACTCAGCCTACATATTCTGATCCAAATTCATTTTCAATAATCATCAATTGCCGGTTGTGAGTGTGGTAGTAAATAAACTACCCACTTTCAACTCGCCACTACCAACTGAATAATCATGAGTATCACCAAAGTCTCTGTCAATAGGCCCACCCTAGTTGTCGTGCTTTTCAGTGCCCTGGTACTGCTGGGTATGCTGGGGTACAGCCTGCTGACTTACGAATTATTACCAAAAATAAGTTCACCGGTACTTACAATCACCACAGTGTATCCCGGCGCGGCTCCTTCCGAAGTAGAAACTGCCGTGTCGAAGAAAGTGGAAAATGCCATCTCCACCCTCGAAAATCTGGAAAGTACCCAGGCGATCTCGCAGGAAGGCGTTTCCATCGTCATCGCCACCCTGGTCTATGGTACGGACGTGGATATGGCCTTGCAGGACGCCCAACGGAAGGTGAATAGCATCAAGTCCACCCTGCCCGACGATGTGAAAGACCCCAGCCTGGGAAAATTCTCCATCGACGAACTACCCATCATGCGGATCGGGGCCTCATCCGACATGGACGAAACCCAGTTTACCAATCTGTTTGAAAAAACCATTCAGCCCGAACTCGCCCGGATCGAAGGCGTGGGCCAGGTGAATGTGGTGGGTGGAGAAAACCGGGAGATAAAGATCAACGTCAACAATGACAAGCTCCGCTATTACAATATCTCGATACTGCAGATTTCGAATGCCATAGCCCGGGCCAACCTGAACTTCCCAACGGGTAGCCTTAAAAGTACCCAGCAGGATGTACTCGTGAGGTTAAGCGGAAAATTCAGCAGCATCGAAGAACTGTCGAATCTGGTCGTAACGACGAACCCCGACGGCAGCCAGGTGTACCTCAAAGATGTCGCCGAACTATTTGATTCCAAAGAAGAGGCCAGTAGCCTGACCCGCATCAATGGTAAAACATCACTTGGAGTCCTGATTACCAAAACCAGCGATGGCAACACCGTAGGAATCAGCGAAGAAGTGAAAAAGACCATGGTTGATCTGGAAAAGCGCTACGAGGCCGAAAATCTGAATTTTACCATCGCGAACGACAGCGCGGACTTTACCCTGGAAGCGGCCAACTCGGTGATCCATGACCTTATGATCGCCATTGTTTTGGTAGCATTCATCATGTTATTCTTTTTGCACAACATCCGCAACGCTGTCATTGTCATGGTCGCCATTCCGGTTTCCATCGTCGCGACTTTTGCGGTGATGGCGCTGCTGGGTTTCTCGCTGAACCTGATGACTTTGCTGGCGCTGTCGCTGGTGGTTGGGATTCTGGTGGATGACAGCATCGTGGTACTTGAAAACATCCATATGTACATGGAGCAGGGCAAAACCGCCCGGCAGGCTGCTATCGATACCTGGAAAGAAATCGGAATCTCGGTGACGTCCATCACGCTGGTAATCGTGGCGGTGTTCCTGCCGATTACTTTCGTCACCGGCGTAGTATCCGACCTGCTTTTTCAATTTTCCATCACGGTGGTGGCGGCCACGCTGATCAGCTGGCTGGTATCGTTCACACTGACGCCCTGGTTGTCGAGCCGTTTTACCAAACTTTCCCATTTGAGTGAAAAGAACGTACTGGATCGTCCGCTAATCTGGTTTGAGAACATGATTCAGGGCTTTCAGGATTTTTACCGGGGTATTCTGAACTGGTCATTGCATCACAAGCGCATTACCTTCACAGCCATCATGGCGCTGGTAATCGCTTCCTTTGGCCTGATTGGTGGCGGTTTTATCGGGTTTGAGTTCGTGTCGGGCGGCGATAACGGCGAGTTTCAAATCAAGGCAGAACTACCCAAAGAAACTCCACTGGAGCAAACCAATTTTCTGACCCAGCAGGTAGAACAAAAACTGCTGAGCGACCCGATGGTCACGAATGTCTTCACCACGGTAGGCGCTTCCGATGGTGGCAATATCGCCACAGGCGGCAACCCGTACCTCTCAACGCTGAACGTCAAACTGGTACCGGCCGAGCAGC
Organism: Persicitalea jodogahamensis; assembly: GCF_014651615.1. Lineage (GTDB taxonomy): Bacteria > Bacteroidota > Bacteroidia > Cytophagales > Spirosomataceae > Persicitalea > Persicitalea jodogahamensis. The sequence continues at coordinate 741,442 of NZ_BMXF01000003.1, forward strand.
GTGGCATGACCAGCAACGAGTACGCAGCCAAAGTAAAGCGTGATCTGCAGGAAACGCTACCGGGTGCTAAGTTTACGGCAGCTCCCGTGAGCATGGTGAGTGGTGCCGGAGCGGCTCCCATCCAGTTTCAGATTCAGGGGGCCGACCTCGATACGATTCTGGCCATTAGTGAGCAGCTCAAAGAGGTGGTTAAATCCATCCCCGGTACGTCGGAAGTCAAAGCTTCCGTAGAAGGAGGTAATCCGGAGATTGCCGTACAGATTGACCGGCAGAAACTGGCCGAACTGGGACTCTCACTGGATGTGGTGGGAAGTACCATGCAAAACGCTTTCACGGGCAACGACCAGAGCAAGTTGTTACAGGGTGACGATGAATATCCAATCAAGGTACAACTTGACGAATTCGACCGTCAGAATATCAACGACATCCGTAACCTCACCTTTCAGAATACGCGGGGTGAATTGATCAAACTCAATCAGTTTGCCAACGTGGTATCCTCATCGGGCCCTTCCAAACTGGAACGGAAAGACAAGGTGCCTACCGTAACGGTGCAGTCGCAGGTGGTAGGGCGTCCGGTGGGTACGGTGGGTCAGGAGATTCAGGCCCAGATTGATGCCATGTCCCTACCGAGGGGGGTATATATTTCCGCCGCTGGCGACATCAAAAACCAGGCGGAAGCGTTCGGTAGTTTGTTGACCGCCCTGCTGGCTTCGATTGTGCTGGTGTACCTGATCATGGTGGCGCTGTACGACAACTACATCTACCCGCTGGTGGTGATGCTGTCGGTACCGGTGGCGATGACGGGAGCCTTCCTGGCGCTGGCCTTGACAATGACCAACCTGAGTATTTTCGGGATGCTCGGATTGATTATGCTGGTGGGTCTGGTGATCAAGAATGCCATTTTGATTGTGGATTTTGTAAACCATCTCAAAACCGAAGGAAAAAGCTCCTACGACGCATTGATCGAAGGTACCATGGCCCGCTTTCGCCCGATCCTGATGACCACCATCGCGATGGTCATCGCCATGATTCCCATCGCCATCGCTTCCGGCGCGGGTTCCGAATGGAAGAACGGTTTGGCCTGGGTGCTGATCGGTGGCTTGACAAGTTCCATGCTCCTGACGCTGATCATCGTTCCGGTCGGATATCTGGCCGTGGACACGATCAAGGACCGGTTGGCGGCCCGCAAAACCAGAAAAGGGGAAAAGCTCGAATTGGAAGAGGTGATTGCCTGACAACCCCCATTCCACTATCGGGCAAGGAAAAGAGAACCCTAAACAAAAGCAGCCAGCGGCATGTACGCCGTCGGCTGCTTTTGATTTAACTGGTAGTTTCCAACTGGTTCAGCCCAAAAATGGCCTTGAAAGATTAGTTTATTTTCTGACCAATGGCTGCGTCCAGGCGGTTTCAACGTCGCCCTCCTGATAAGGGTTTTTTTGCGGTGTGTCGGATAGGATCTTGGCCCGAACATACAGGTCGTCAGGATTCAGTTTATAGCTGGCACTCGTGCCTTTCACCTCTTTCAAAAGTACCCGAACCCTCTCCTGATTTTCTTTCCCCTTAACTCGGCCGCCCCAAAACTGGATGGTGTAGTTGGTCTCCGGTTTGGTATCAATTACCACCGAAAGAGTCTCCTGGCTAGTTTTTACATCGCTCAGCAGAACCCCAGTCGTGGCGTAAAAATCCCCGCTTTCCATAGCGCCGATCAAAGCTTCGGGCGTTAGCTCCGCAGCTTTGACCATGATCCAGCCGCGTCCCGGGTTACTCAGTCCGACTTTGCTTTCCAGGTAGTTGTGCGAGTCATCAGTAGCCAGGCCATACAATGGTGGTTTGTTATCAGTGAGGTAGCTCACGAGCAAATCATCCCATAGTTCATCCATGCCGAAAGTCGTGCTATCGCCGTAGTTATGCACCAGCGGGTGACCGTTATACACTTCGAAAAAGCGTTCACCGCGAAGTCCGCGCATATCGTCGGCCTTGATGGCCCATATGAAGTTGGGGTGGTTGACGTGAGTGAACATCGGTTGCCCGGTCCGCTGCCGTTGTTCGTACATGGCATCCAGATTATTCTGCATTACCTCCATCACGCTGTTGCCACCCATCGGATGGAGCAATTCCTTCACATTGACCGCATTCATGTGAATAGGCTTGTCGCCAAATTTGTCCGATACTTCCTCGGCCTGAATAAGCAGGAATTTTTCTTTTTCCTCAAAGAGCGGACGAAATTCCTTTAGCGTTTTTAGCCTTACGCTGATCTTCCCGGCAGAGTCAGTTTTATAGTCCACCCAATCCTCCCCGTACTTTTTCAGGTAGTCCCGAAAGCGTTGCTGCCGAAAAGGGTGCTCAGGTACTTCTTTCCAAAATTCTTTATCCGCCAGAGTATTATGATCGGAAAGAGCTAAAAAATCATAATCCCGGCTTTTGTACCAGTCCACCACCAACTCGGGAAAGTCGTCGCCATCGCTCCATAAGGTATGCGTGTGGGTGTTGCCTTTGTACCAGCGGGTGGTTGACTGAGCCTGGACCGAGATAGATCCGATTAAAATCAGGAAGAGAATGTTGCGCATTTTATTTTGTAAATAGATGGAGGGGTACAGTAAATCCAGTAAGAATCGATTAGTTAAATGCTTTATCGAAAATTCGGTATAGGTAAACATCGAGTCCCATATATTGAGTCTGCTTTTCGCGTGTAAGGCCGTTTTTTTCGGCCACCCGTTGGGAATTACTATTTTCAATGTCGATAATTGAAACTACCGAACCAGACAGGTTGTGCGCAAAAGCATAACCGATGAAAAGCCGGGCGGCTTCCGGCGCGTAGCCTTTGCCCCAGTATTTCTTGAGAATGTGGTAGCCAACTTCCAGCTCCACAATGTCATCTACGGTTTGGGTCATTAAACCACACATGCCAACGAATGCATTACTCTGCTTGTCGATCAGCGCTTGCATCCCATACTGCTGTTTGGCATAGCGCGTCAATTGCCGTTCGATCCAATGGCGGGAACTCTCCTCGTGCGAATCGAAAATGGCCATCGGGAAAAACTTAACGGCCTCTTGATCCATGAAAAATTCCTTCCATACTTCAGCATCGTCACTAGTGAGGAAGCGGGTGCGAAGGCGTTCCGTTTCATGGTTGTCAGCGTAGTAACTTGATCTGTTCATGACGCATCAGTACATGGTATTCCCGCTTGCGGATTCCTGAGGAATTTGTTGGATGGAGTCCCAATGTTCGACGATTTTACCGTTTTCATCGAATCTGAAAAAATCCATGGTAACGTATTGGTCGTTTCCCGGCCATACTTGGTGAGTGTGCAAAGCTACTAAATCGCCCTCGGCCACGGCCCTGACAAACTCAATGCTTTTGTCAGGATACTCCTTCACCATCCGTTCAAAATAGTCAATGAACCCTTCTACTCCATTTTCGACCATAGGGTTGTGCTGAATATATTCAGACCCTACATATTGCTCGACGGCTTGCCGTGGCTTACCATCATACGCAGTTTTATAGAAGGCAATGGCGTTTTGTTTGTTTTGGGAGAGGCTCATAGGGAGGCGATTTCAGCTGAAATCAAATAGTTAACTTTTAACAAACACGGAAATGTATTATCTGTAAGTTAGTGCAAATCATAGCATCATGATACTACTTTTTCAAAAAAAAACATCCCGAAAGTTAGAAACTTTCGGGATGTTTGTGGAGACGGAGGGATTCGAACCCTCGTCCAGAACAGGGAAACCCTGCGCCTTCTACATGTTTAGCTTTGATTCGGTTTTCGTGCCGGGCAAGGTTCAAATCAGACCTTCACCGCGACCTTAGATACTGGTGTCTCGTTGGTTTTCCGTATCACTATTCCAACCAGCGCTGCGTTTCGACACCCCTTGATCCTCCCGGCAGCACGTGGGGAGGAGGGATGATGGCATTTGCGTAATCCTAGATTAGGCAGCCATGGCGTAGTTAGACTCGCCGTGTATTATTTGGAAGGCATTTGTTACGGAAGATACCCCCAACTCCCGACATGCTTACACAGACCTTCAACCCGCTGTCAATACCAGTCGCCCCCAGGTTGTTTGGAACGAAAAGCGGCAGTTTTAAAAACAGTCGCTTCCGGAGTAATCTTACAAACTTTAACAAAATTTAGTTCAATTCCAGTACCGATTTATTTTCATATACAATTATAGGCGGAATGCCGTGTCTGAAAATTTCCCACAATGTCCAATACTCTAATCAACCAATTTGCACACACTCTTCAGTCATGACTCCTCAATGTACTTCAGCTACGAATTATAAGTAGAAGGTTAATCAGTTATCAAGCCGGGTTGTATCCAGCAACAGAGAATCAACCAGAAGTGAGTCGCCAAGCGGCAGAACGCGGTTTAGCTGTTTGGGCCGATTCCAGGGACCAGTTGTTCGGCTGGCCATATCGAGTGCCAGAATAGCCACGATGAGCGTAAAGACGATAAATACCACAATGAATATCCGGCGATTCTTATTCTGTTCGGCCATGAATCAATGAAAAATTATGGTTCTTTGAATTCGCTAATACCTTGATAATCATCATCATCGTAATCGTCGTCGTCATCGCCGGCACCGAATTCATTTTCCAGATCATGCATGAAGACCGCATCGACAGCCTCTTCCAATGTAGGTAGGACCAGCAAATCGGCAATGCTGGAATCTTCGAGAAGTTCGGCAAAGTCGTCATTCTCCGTAGCCGCTACCAGGATACCCAGTTTAGTGGTACAAAGCCTTACCAACTTACGCAGGGTCATTATTCCGCTGTTGTCTATACTTTGGGTCTGGTCCATGACCACGATCAGATTATTATAATCTTCCCGAAGCAGCCCGCGAGCCGTTTCTTCAAACTCAGCCGAAATCTCTTCATCGAACTGAGCTTCCATCAGGGTAATTACCGCGTATTTTTCTTTCCGGTCTATCTTATGATCCATCTTGTTTAGGAAATAGGTGACTGAGTGGTTTAAGTGAGTTTTTTTTGAAAGTATAAATTTACTGACTGAAAATAATTCAGGAGTCTAATGAACGCCCAATGTTTAATTCGAGCCGTTTAAGGATATTTGGTTCATCGCTTTTCTCAAAAACCATTCCAGTAACCTTTTCGTAAAGCTCGATGTATCGGTTACTGATCTGGATTACCCACGCATCACTCATCTCCGGGACTTTCTGCCCCTCTTTTCCCTGAAAGCCGTTCTCTATCAGCCATTCCCGCACAAACTCCTTGGATAACTGCTTCTGAGGAAGCCCTTGTGCTTGATTTGATTCGTAACCTTCCCGGTAAAAATACCGGGATGAATCAGGCGTGTGGATTTCGTCGATCAGATAAATAGTGTCGTCCAGCTTCCCGAACTCGTATTTAGTGTCAACCAGAATCAGCCCCTGTTCGGCGGCCATCTGAGTTCCTCGCTCGAAAAGCGCAAGGGAATAGTTTTCCAACTGTTCATATTCACCGGAAGTCACGATCCCCTGCCGCAGAATTTCTTCGCGGGATATGTCCTCATCGTGTCCTTCATGGGCTTTGGTAGTTGGTGTGATGACAGGCTGTGGCAGCTTATCGTTCTCCCGCAGACCGTCGGGTAACGGTACTCCACAAACCAAGCGCTTTCCGGAACGGTATTCACGCCAGGCATGGCCTGCTAGGTAGCCGCGCACGACCATTTCTACGGGATAAGGTTCGCAGCGAAGGCCAACGCTTACATTCGGATCGGGAACGGCCAGCAGCCAGTTGGGAACCAGATCGGAGGTGGCCTTCAGGAAATGCGCGGCGATTTGGTTAAGCACCTGGCCTTTGAAAGGAATGGCGCGGGTGAGTACGACATCGAAGGCCGAGATGCGATCGGTGGCCACCATCACAAGCTTGTCGTCAAAGGCATACACGTCACGCACCTTGCCCCGGTAAAAACTTTTTTGGCCGGGAAATTGGAAATTGGTTTCCTGAATTGCGTTCATCTTTTTGAATAAATAATAACCTATTGTATAATTCTACAGCTACCATTCGACAACCTTACTGCGCTCGGATTGGTCGTAGTATTGTCTTCTGCGAAGTTGGTAGATGTACTGGGCTTCGTTTGATTTCATAGCATCGAGAATTGAGCGGGCCTGTTCCTCGGACATATTCAGCCGCCTCAGCCGCTCGAGAAGTTCTTCCCTTTTTTCAGCGAGTTCAACGGTCTGCTGCTCAATGGTTGTTGAGGGGGGAGGGCTCGGGGACGGCACAGCTGGTGGAGGAGCTGTGGGGGCGTCCGGTACTTTCCCGGAAAAGACTGTCTTCAGAATCTGGTAATCATACCTTGCCGTTTGATTGAGCGGGTCTAGCCGAAGGGCGGTTTTTAAGTGATTGAGCGCAGAAACCGAATCCCCGGCCCGACAGGCCAGTAAGCCTAGCTGGGTTTCAGCCACAGATGCAATGGATGCATTGGAAACATGCGTCAGTAGTTTGTACTCTCGCTCAGCCAGATCCAGGCTGTCGAGATGGAAATAGGTGTGTGCAAGATACAGACGGCTGGCGGGCTCAGAAAAAATAGACCCGTAGGTGATTTTCCTGTAAAGCGATGCCGCTTCCGGGTAGTTTTTCGCCTCGTAAGCCCTCTCTGCTTCCATCTTATCACGGTTGGATTGATCGACCGTATTGAACGAACGGTTGTCCCAAATCCAAAGCATTAAATAAAGCAGTAGCGAAGTCATCTTCCAGCCTACAATTAGCAAAAAAGCAATGATACGAATATATCCTCAGAGTCGGAAAGTCCTCACGGTTATCAGAACATCCAACAATAAAAGGCCGAGGGCAGCGGCCAGGAAGTAATAGTACTTATTGGAAACAACAGCAACCTGCCGGCTGTCCACAAGCTGCCCTTGAATGGCATTCATGTCTTCGAGAACTTTGGGAAGCTGGTTGGTTTCGTTCGTTACCCGGTAGTAACTACCATTCGTGGCTTCCACCAGGTCGCGAACGGCCGACTCGTCGACTTTGCTTATAACGGTTTCGCCGTCCTCATCCTTCAGAATTTCATTGTTGGTTACCAGAGCGCTTCCCGTAACCGTACCCACTGCCACAACGAAGAGCCTGAAACCAAAGCGACGGATATTATTGAAAAGCGACGATGCGCAGTCCGCCCGCCTTTCACCATCGGTAAACAGCAGCATTATTTTGGCTTTGTCCGAGGCAGCGGCGTCCTGCGATAGCTTCGTATAAGCCAGTTCAAGAGAGGCGCAGGGGTTGCTGCCGCTGCCTGGAAGCAGGTCCGTTTGCAATGATTGCACGTAGAGATTGAGCGCGGCGTGGTCGTAGGTAAGTGGCGACTGCGTGAATGCTTCGTTTGAAAATACAATTAGTCCCATCCGGCTCGAAGGAAGAGCATCCAGGAGACGATTGATCTCAAATTTTATTTTTTCCAGGCGGGTAGGGGAAACATCGGCTGCATCCATCGACTTGGAAAGGTCGACCAGTAGGTAAATGTCTTTGCCTCTTGCTTCGAGTTCGCGTTCAGACTCGCCGAAAGAGGGACCTAAAAGCGATATGAGAAGCAATATGAAAGCAATACTGCGCAGGAAGAACTTAATAATCAGGGACCGGGAGGTGGTGTTAAGTCGGCGAGCCACCCGGATGGTGCGCACAAAGAACGCCGCATATGCCACTACGAAAAAGATCACAAAAAGAAATTCGGTCAATCCGAAAGGGTAATTCCAGTTCATGGCAGGGAGGTCACAGGCGCTGTTCAGTGGCCAAAATTAGGCAATCCGGCTTTCAGACAAAGTTTTTTTTTAGGATTGTTTGTTTTAGTCAATTCGATCCAGCTATCTTTGTGGCTCAATAGCCGGAGAGATGGGTGAGTGGCTGAAACCAGTAGTTTGCTAAACTGCCGTACCTCTAAAGGGTACCGCGGGTTCGAATCCCGCTCTCTCCGCATTATTGTTTCAAAAATAGAATTGTTTCAAAAATAGAATAGAATTCGGGGAGTGGCGCAGCCCGGTAGCGCATCTGGTTTGGGACCAGAGGGTCGCAGGTTCGAATCCTGTCTCCCCGACAAGAATTAAGAAAAAGGAAAATAGGTAGCGCATCTGGTTTGGGGCCAGAGGGTCGCAGACGGTCGGCCGCTGCCGTTCGAATCCTGTCTCCCCGACAATGAATCAGACAGCTATAGAAAGCTGTCTTTTTTTTTCTGGTCTCGTAGCTCAGCTGGATAGAGCATCTGCCTTCTAAGCAGACGGTCACAGGTTCGAATCCTGTCGGGATCACATTTTGGCTCCTAAGCCAGTTGCCAGCTGGATAGAGCATCTGCCTTCTAAGCAGACGGTCACAGACGGTCGGCCGCAGCCGTTCGAATCCTGTCGGGATCACATTTTGGCTCCTAAGC
>NZ_BMXF01000004.1:0-615697 GCF_014651615.1 Persicitalea jodogahamensis
GCCAGTTGCCAACTGGATAGATCACCTGCCTTCCAAGCAGACGGTCACAGACGGTCGGCCGCAGCCGTTCGAATCCTGTCGGAATTACTAAAAAGCCTCGCCAAATTTTTTGGCAAGGCTTTTTGTTTAGACGTATATTCTGAGGCTCTGCTTTAAATATAACTCTCGGAAAACCTTTCAAAGTGGCAGGTGTATCCATTGGGATTTCTCACCAGATAATCCTGATGTTCCGGCTCTGCTGCCCAGAAGGTGGTGTACGGCTCCAGGGTAGTGGCCACGGTACCTTTCCACCTTTTGGAATCGTTCACGATTTGGATCATTTCTTCCGCATCGTTTTTTTCTTCCGCATTTTGATAAAAAATGGCTGATCGGTAGCTTGAGCCGATGTCGTTGCCCTGTCGGTCGATCGTGGTCGGATCATGAATCCGAAAGAAAAAATTCAACAGTTCCCGGAATGACGTTTCGTTGGGATCGTAGGTTATTTCCAATCCTTCGGCATGGCCGGGATGGTTTCGGTAGGTAGGGTTTTCGTTTTCGCCTCCAATGTATCCTACTTCGGTGTCTGTCACGCCTGGCCTTACCCGGAAGAGGTCCTCCATGCCCCAGAAACAGCCGCCAGCAATGTATGCCTTTTTTGAGTCGTTCATTATTTAATGGTTTGTTTTTAATTGTTTCAACTATCAATTAATTCTGCTTGTTACCTTATTTTTTATGGCAAAATAACACCGCCTTCATTAGGAAGTCGATTACTTTTTGTTCCGGCATTTCGCACGGCTTTAAGATTTCAGACGTGGTAGTTATGTAGTAATTCAAGCTGATGAAATCATTGCCTCCCAGTTCCTCCGCGTAAAGCTTTGTGCTTTTCCCAGCATTGAAAGTAGTGCGGGTCACGCCGTATCTTTTATTTCGGTACAACATCACGGAATACCCAACGGGAATTCCGTGGATCTGTTTTAGCAAAGCTGTCATTTTAAACTACCCCTTTCCCTCCTTAACGATACGTTTTCCAATCCAGAACAGTTTCCTGCTTCTTCGCGTTGCCAGGCTTACTCATTTAAATTTTGATACCTGTCCTCGATCCGTCGCTTGACCGAAAACAGGCGCCAAATCCCTATCAGAAAAACCATCGGTGCCAACGCCAAAAAAACATACCCCAACCAACGAATATCCTGAAAAGCTTCCAGTCTGAGAATCGTGACGCCACCCGCCAGCAGAGCTAATGTGGTACGGAAGTACGCAAGAAAGGTTCGCTCGTTAGCTAACCGGGTGCGCTCGATGGCTAACCAATCAGAGATTGAGAGTTTCGGTTTTGTCTCCGCCATAATTTTAAAATAAAAAAACACCGCCACGAAAATTCGGACGGTGTCTGGACTGTTTTGAAAGATAAATTAACGCTTGTCCATCGCCACGAAATCACGTTCTGTAGGACCCGTGTAGATCTGACGCGGACGACCGATCGGCTCATTGTTCTCGCGCATTTCTTTCCACTGCGCGATCCAGCCCGGTAAGCGGCCAATGGCAAACATGACCGTGAACATATTGGTCGGGATGCCCAGGGCGCGGTAGATGATTCCAGAGTAAAAATCCACGTTAGGGTAAAGCTTGCGCGAAACGAAATATTCGTCTTCCAGAGCGGCTTTTTCCAGCGTCTTGGCGATGTCCAGAACAGGGTCGTTGACGCCCAGTTTTTCAAGTACCTCATCGGCGGCTTTTTTGATGATACGGGCACGGGGGTCAAAGTTTTTGTAAACCCGGTGACCGAAACCAAACAAGCGGAAGTCGTCGTTTTTGTCTTTTGCCTTATCAATATATTTCTGAGAATCGCCGCCGTCCGCTTTGATGGCTTCCAGCATTTCGATTACCTCCTGGTTGGCTCCTCCGTGTAATGGACCCCAAAGCGCGCCAATACCCGCCGAAATAGAGGTGTAGATGTTGGCTTGGGAAGAACCTACTAATCTCACCGTAGAAGTGGAGCAGTTCTGCTCGTGATCGGCGTGAAGGATCAGCAGCTTGTTCAGCGCTTTGGCCACCACGGGATCGACTTCGTATTTTTCGACGGGCAGCGCAAACATCATGTTCAGGAAATTCGAGCAGTAGTCGAGGCTGTTGTCAGGGTAGTTAACCGGGTGTCCCTGCGATTTCTTGTAGGACCAGGTGACAATAGTCGGCATTTTGGCCATCAGACGGATGATGTGCATTTCCGTATCGGCTGGGACGTTCGAATCGTACGAATCGGGATAAAAGGCGCTCATGGCACTTACCAACGAGGAGAGCGTCCCCATCGGGTGGGCGTTGACCGGGAAGCCCTCAAAAATTTTCCGCATATCCTCATTCACCAGCGTGTGTGTTCGCACCTCATGTTCGAACTCAGCGTATTGGTCTGCTGTGGGAAGGTCGCCGTAAATCAGAAGGTAGGCAACTTCTAGAAATGAAGCTTTTTCAGCAAGGTCTTCAATAGAATAGCCCCGGTACCGAAGAATCCCTTCTTCGCCATCCAGGAAGGTGATAGCACTCGTGGTGGAACCGGTGTTTTTAAAACCGGGGTCAATGGTAATATATCCGGATTTTCCCCGGAGCTTGCTGATGTCAATGGCTTTCTCCTGTTCGGTGCCTTCGACAACTGGAAATTCGTATTGTTGACCCTCAATGGTCATTTGGGCAGTTTGTGACATATAGATTCGTCGAAATATTTAGGGATTTTTGAAAGTTTGAGAACCAGATGGCGGATAAGTATTTTATTCTGTCCGTCGGCCAGCTCGCTTGTTAAAGGGCTATATCATCGTTTTATACGCATTTGCCAAAAGACAGGGGAAACGCGGAGGGCTTGCAATATCTTAAAAAATATCTGGATTTTCTATCCAGTTCCTTACATACTGGCGTTCTGAGGCAGATTTTTAGGGAGAGAGATAGCGTTCTCTAATGCTTTTTAAAGATTTTGCCATCTTTCATCACCATTTCTACTTTTCCGATCGCCGAAATATCCATGGCCGGGTTGCCGCTTACAACTATCAAATCGGCCAACAACCCCGGCTGAATAGCGCCGATCCGCGTCTCTTGGTGGAAAATACGGGCATTGCCGGAGGTAGCTGATTTCAGAACATCTAAAGGTTTCATGCCATAGTCCACCATCAGTATCATCTCCCGGACATTGGTGCCGTGGCTGTACACCCCCACATCGCCGCCCATGACAATAGTCACACCGGCATCAAGGGCTTGCTTGAAGCTCTTCCTTTTTTCAGTCAATCGCGCAGGCTCCGGATCCCGGCCTTTGCGCCAGCCCCGATACTGACTGATGGCATCGCCAGCAGCAAGAGTCGGACAAAGTGCCACCTTTTTGTCTTTCATTATTTTCCAGATATCCGCCGTCCCCCCATCTCCGTGTTCGATGGTTTCTACGCCACCATTGATAGCACGCCGCATACCTTCGGCGGTGGAGGCATGGGCAACCACGGGCCGGCCACTGCTGCGGGCGGTTTCCACAATCAGCCGGATTTCTTCCTCACTGAATGTGGGGCGGGCTTCACCATTTGGCCCCCAGCGGTAGTCGGCGTAGATTTTTATCAGGTCTGCTCCTTTGCCAATCTGGGTTCGAACGGCCCGAATCAGGTTATCGTGGCCATCAGCCTCTTCGGCGCCCTGCGGTACCGCGAAATCAGAGCTGAAACCATTTGGTCCGTAGCTGCCTGAGGCGATGAGCGCCCGGGTAGCCACGATCATGCGGGGGCCGGGGATGATGCCCTCATCGATGGCTTTCTTTAAACCTACGTCATCATATTCAGCCCCCTCGGTACCCAGATCTCTGACCGTCGTGAAGCCCGCCAGCAAAGTTTGCTCCGCGCTTTTGACTGCTCTTGCAGTACGGAACGAACGAGGCTCTTTCAATACCTGGTCGTTCCAGGAAGTCTCGTCGTAGGGGTGTAAAAACAAATGAGAATGCCCTTCGATGAGGCCGGGCAAGAGTGTGGCGCCAGGGAATTCAATACTCTCAGCCTGACGGGATTCGTCGGGAAGGCTTTCCGCTTCTCCGGCGGCCATGATCTTGGTTCCCTGCGTCCAAACTACCCAGTTGTCGTGCATTGCCTGACCGTCGAAAACCCGTTCGGGCCGGAGCAGATAGCCCGTTTGTGCATTACTCACGGAAGAGATGGCGAAAACAAGCAGAAAGCAGTAAAGTTGCTTCATATTCCGGTTTGATTGCGCGCTTTGTAAATGGCGGAAACAAGGTAGCGTCCGAAAATACCGATCATTAAAATCGGCAGCAGGTGTGCTCCATAGATAAATGCTTTGCCCGTCATGCTATACGAAAGGGAGGAAAAGCTAACGTAAACATAGGAGAAAAGCGCCATACCCAGGACCATCAGCATAAGGTACCAACCAATGGCGGCACGCGGTAGTTTGATGCGCCGGATAACCTCACAAAGAAACAGACATACGCCCAGCACAAGGAATACCGTGGCCAGGGCACGCGGAAAGGTTTTCAGGTAATCGTGCCGGTAAATAAGGATACCGATGCGCCCGATAAGATTGGGGTGGGAGAGGAGATAGGCATCGGTGATGCCAAGAATTACCAGTAGAAGTGTGGTTGTGAGATTTTTTGTCATTCAGCTGTAGAATTACAAGTCCAGATGGTCGGCTATGGTATCCACCCATTCGTTGGGTGTCTGATCATTGCGGAGCCAGCGGATGTCCACACCATCCTTTTCCATCTTCCGGAAAAAGGTCATTTGCCGTTTGGCGAAGCGGTGGATCTCCGTTTCCAGGCGTTGCTTCATTTCCACCAGGATCATTTCATCGTTCAGGTATTGCGTAATAAGTTTGTATTCCAGACCATAATAAATCAGGGTTTGGGCAGGAACTCCCTGATCCAGTAACCCTTTCACCTCATCAATCAGGCCGTTGTCGAAACGCTCTTTGAGCCGACGGCTGATACGCTCCCGACGAAGGTTGGTCGAGGGGTCGATGCCGAACACCCTGAAATCGGGTAGTTCGGTTTCAGGGATGGGGAAATCAGGATTTGCGTCGAGAAAATTGTTGATTTCTATGGCACGTATGGTGCGCTTCTTGGTGGAGGTGTCAGCAATTGGCGAATAAGCAGTCACTTTCTTGCCGAACTCTTTTAAAAGTACCTCGTGCGGATAGGATTCCAGCATATCCCGCAACGACGGGTTGGTGGGGATGCCCGTGAAACTGTGTCCTTGCAAAAGGGCGTTCAGGTAAAGCCCGCTGCCCCCGCACAGAATGGGATAATTTCCCCGCTCCTCAATTTCGGGCAGTACCTGCTGCACATCCAGCTGAAACTGATGCACATTGTATTTCTCGCCCGCATCCACAATGTCGATCAGGTGGTAAGGAATGGGTGCTCCATCCACTACGTATTCATCCAAATCCTTACCCGTGCCAATATTCATGCCGCGATAAACTTGCCGCGAATCCGCGCTGATGATTTCGCCGCCGATGCGGTGGGCCAATTGGGCAGCCAAATGAGTTTTACCTGAGGCGGTGGGGCCAAGAATTACGATCAACTGGAGGGGATTTTGATTAAAAATTTTTTACAAACTTACGACTTCCGGCGTTTTTAATTTTTACGAATCTTTGTTCTTGCCCACTTTCACCCAAAATACCTTCGGGCAGGCGATGCGGATAGAAGCGTTCCATGGTAGTTATTTCAACCCAAAACTCCTGCGGCGGGATGTCTTCGTGCGGCTCAAAACCTAATTTTCGGTAGCTGCGCCCGCTCGACCATTCCAGGTCGGCGTAGGTCATCAGGTCGTCGGGCTGATGCTCCTTGACGAAATGACTGAGTAGCTTGTCTAATCCGCCAACTACCGTCGTGTTCAGAAGGTTTGCAAAGCGTACCAATTCATAGGAGCGATGCGATGAACCTTCGCGATCAAATACCCTTGGACGGGCAAAAGTTGCGGCTGCTACCAACAGTTCCTCCGCCTCGGGTGGGTCAGCAATCACTCTGAAATGCTTCTTAGGCAAGTAAAGGCCGTACTTGTACTTTGAGAGTATGGAGGTCTGCAGGTGATTTTCTTCCAAAAAACGCTGGGTAGCCGGGCGGTCGAGTCGACGTGCCTGGGTTAATCTCGCCGGAATGCGCTCCGAAATGCCGAGCAGGGCTTTGACTCTGGATTTAACTATTTCCCGTTTAGAATACCAGACATCATCCCACAGGATTACGGTACTTGCATTTTGGTGAAATTCACTGAGATTACTATTTCTTTCCTCCGGGAAATCATAAATGGATTTTGGAAAAATATATAAAGACTTACCATTTGAATTCTTAATCTCAAAGGAATCAATTCCGGAAGGAGGGACGGATTTTGTAAAGAAATCAACCGGCAAGGTGGACAACCAATCACTGACTTCTCGCAAGAAATCAGTACGACTCATCGGAAACCTTTCCATTTCTTAGCCAGCATGTTGGCAATAATCTCGTTGCCTTTGTCAGAAGGGTGCAGTCCGTCGTAGGTCATGTGTATTGCCTCGGGTGGATACGGGTAGTTGTCCTTTTCCGGATTGAAAGGAATATTGGTGTAGTCGGGATACGAATAATCCTGGTAGTTGCCGGACTGGGGGTTTCGCAAGCGTTTGAAATGAACAGCATTGGCTGAGGTGATACCGCTGTCGTGGTAGAGATCAACGACGGGCATTTTCTCCAACTTGCCAATCGATACCACAGCATCAGCAAATTGTTCCAGTTCCTGATCATCTTTCGGTTTATACGAGCCAAAAGCATTGTTTTTATAGTTGGCTACATACACGAAATCGCCCCGTTGCATAGGGGTCATCAATATGATCTTCGCTTTCTTATTGAGTAGTCTCAACTTATCCGTAATAATTCTGAAAGACCCGTACACCGTACCCGTTCCGGTATTATTCTCATAGTCTGACAGTACGCCCACTTTTTTGCCTTGCCACCAGTCGTTTGTACCCAGAAAAACGGTGTACACATCAGCTTTGGTCAGGCCAAGGGAGTCGATGTTCTGAGCGATTTTGACCGCCGTCCAACCGTTGTATCCTTTGTTAATGTAGTCGATTTCAGGGTTGTTCTCAGCGATTCGGGTCAGGTACCCTTTGGTGAGGCGGTCACCGGTTTGCTCACGGTGATCGTTTAGATACGTAATGGAATCGCCGAGCGCCAGCCAGGTTATTTTCCGCGGAGCAGTACCCAGGCTAATGGCAAACAGGAGGACAAGGATTAAAATTTTTTTCATGAATATGGACTAGGTGGGTGTTACTTTCCAATACAGAATTTAGAAAAAATATTCGCCAGCAAATCATCGGAAACAATGGTTCCCGTAATCTCTCCCAGATGATACAGCGCCAGGCGGATGTCCTGAGCCAGGAAATCACCCGTAATGCCTGAGTCGAGGCCAGAAAGTACCTCATCCAGGGCCTGGGAAGTTTTCAGAAGGTGTTCGTAATGCCGCTGATTGGTCACGACTGTATCCTGCGCAGCATTTGTTTGAACTTGTTGTAGTAATATGGACTTCAGCGCCTCCAATCCGGATTGTGTTTTTGCGGAGATGGAAATCGAATCGCCTGGTAGTTTGGGCGCACCAGTGGTTAAATCCACCTTGTTCCTCACCCAAATCACTTTCTTCTCTTTTGGCAGGCCAGCCACCAAAACCTTCACCTCCTGTTTGGTGGCTTCACTATCAAAAAGCATCAGCACCACATCTGCCTGCTCCATGGCCCGGCGCGAACGCTCGATGCCCAATGACTCGACGATATCCTGGGTTACGCGGATGCCGGCGGTATCGATGAAGCGGAATTTCACCCCTTCCAGCACAATTGTATCTTCGATTACGTCGCGGGTCGTACCGGCGATCTCGGTGACAATAGCCTTCTCTTCGTTTAGCAGGGCGTTGAGCAACGTCGATTTCCCCACATTGGGTGAACCTATGATGGCCACCGGAATGCCGTCTTTCAGAGCGTTGCCGTAGTCAAACGACTCGATGAGCGGATGAATCGTGGCCTGAAGCTTGTAGATGAGTTGCCGTAAGTCGTCCCGCTGGGCGAACTCCACGTCTTCCTCGCCAAAATCAAGTTCAAGTTCTACCAGCGAGGCAAAGTGAATCAGCTCTTCGCGCAATAATTGTAGTTTTTTAGAAAACCCTCCCCGCAATTGCGTGAGGGCCGTTCGGTGGCTGGCGGCGGAGTCGGCAGCAATCAGATCGGCCACGGCTTCGGCCTGCACGAGGTCGAACTGGCCATTGAGGAAGGCACGCTGGGTAAACTCACCAGGCCGGGCGATACGGGCACCGCCCAGTACCAGTAGTTTCAGGATCTGGCGGACGATGAAGTCGGAGCCGTGGCAGGAAATCTCCACGGAATCTTCCCTGGTGAACGAGCGGGGCGAGCGAAAAACCGTGACCAGAACTTCGTCGATGATCGTTTTATTTTGCCGGATCGTGCCAAAGTGAACGGTGTGGCTTTCGGCCAGGGTGAGGTTCGCTCCTTTGAAACAATGGTCAACTAATTCAATACATCTTGCTCCCGATACCCGCACAACGGATATAGCTCCGACCCCCGAAGCCGTCGCCAATGCGCAGATCGGCTCGTATTGATTGACTGAAACAGAATTCACGATGCTGGTTCCCAAGTTGGTATTTTTATCTTTGCTGCAATCTAGGGGCCCGGTGTACACTCAAAAGTGAGTCGAGATCCACGGCCCCTCCGTATTTTGCAAAGATAAGGCTATGAAAATGAAGATTTGGATTTTACTGGGTATCTGGCTGACAGGTGCGGTTCTGGTGGGTTGTTCCAGTCACACGATTTATCTGGTTCGTCATGCCGAAAAGGCGTTTACTCCCGCCAATGACCCGCCGCTGACAGCGGAAGGAAAATCAAGGGCGCAGGCTTTGATGGATACGTTGTCGGATAAGAATATTGAGTACATCTACTCAACCAACACTGCCCGCACCCGCGCCACCGCCGAGCCCCTGGCCACAAAACTCGGACTACCGATTTTGCCCTATGCAACCGATACGCTCTGGGAAGCAGCCAAACATTTTCGAAAACTGCGTGGTGGCAATGTGCTGGTAGTTGGGCATAGTAACACCCTCCTGCCATTGCTCGACCAACTGCCTGTAACGCATCAAAAGAAGACCATCCCTGACAGTGACTACGATAATTTGTTCGTGGTCAAGGTGAAAAGACGGTTCCTGCGTCCGCCGCTCATACGCTTGCAAGAGAATGTTTTTGGCGAATTGGCAGAGTAACGGGTACGGCTGCGAGAGGGTGGGGCATCCGTCCCATGTTTTAGGTTTGAAGAAAGAGGGAGTACCCAAGTCGTCTGAACCTCGGGCTGAAAGTACCCCCTCAACGCCAGTATTTTTCCAGCACTGGCGAGGCTGGTTTTTGCAGCGACATGAGTGTAGGGAAAATGGGTGTTTGCAAGGCCAGCTTCAAAAAGCCTTTTTCCCATGCTACTTCGGGCACGGCCAGGATATCAGCGATCTTTTCCCCCAGGAAAAAACGCATTTGCGCCGCCGGGAGGCTTTGCATGGTAGGTGAAGTGATTTGTTTCTCAATGGCTCGGAGCAGGGCTTTGGTAAGTCCCCGGCCTGCTTCCGACGACTCAAATTGTCGATCGGCAATTCCTTTGTCCAGGCGGTAAGCTTCCAGCATATTTTTGGGCAGAAGTTCGGGAACAACACCCAACATGCCTCCTACGATATTCCAGAAATACAGGTACGACTCTTCCTCCTGCCTGGAAATCGTCATGTTCAACTTTCGGAAGCCTTTCAAAATGATGAACGAAAAAGAAAGGTTGGTTCCTGCCATGTCTTCCTGACAAACCGGATGCCCCCAGGAAGTTTCCCAACGGCCGCTGTTGAGCGTGAACCACCGGACGGCGGCATGAAGCAAACGTATCTTGGCAATTCGAACGAAATTGCTGCCGTTCTGCCAGTCTCGCTCCTGCATGATTCCAAAAACGAATGCACCGGTTTCTTCCAGTCGCTGGAAGGTATTATTCTTGATTCGTTCCGAAATCCATAAGACTCTGGCCCCGTTTGCACCGGCATAGCAGTAGGGGAGAGCGTAGGTACCTAGCAGTAGGGATACCAGCTGATAATGTTTCCAGAAAAAAGCGATTCCACCTTTGAATTGGTCTTTATCTATACTTTCAGGGAAAGCAGATCGGCCATTGATAAATTCGCTGACAGCATCAGGCTGAGCAGTCAGGTCAAAGTCATCGTAGTCGGTTAAGAATCGCATGAGCGGACCGACGGTTGCATGACCTCCCTGGTCTGCTACGGCTGCAATCACCAGGTCGGCGGCAGGATCGCCCACATAGCGATAAGGTTCCAGAAAGTCAGCGGGGAAGGATCGTCCTGTAATCGTATCTTTGCGCACTTTAATTAAATATGAGTGATTGACAGCTCAACCGACTGGTATAATGAACCAATACGGCGGGTCGGGATTTTATAAAAAGAAATAGTTTTCCAATTCCAGAACCTATTTCGGTGCAATATCATTGGTAGAACTTCTTGAAGCGGGGTTTAGTTTTTTGAGGTGCAGCAGGCATGACCGTTTAGTAAGTAATAATGAATAGAGAAACAGATCAAAGTACAGTTGTCACTTCAACCATCCCGCTTCCCATTATGGAGGCCTTTTATACTTTACAGGGTGAAGGTGCCCATTCGGGCAAGGCGGCGTATTTTATTAGATTGGGTGGTTGTGATGTGGGGTGTGTGTGGTGCGACGTGAAAGAGTCATGGGATGCGCAAGCCCACCCCAAAACGGCGATTGCCGAAATTGTCAAGGGGGCAATGGGGCATCCGGGGCGCCTGGCGGTCATTACCGGGGGCGAGCCTCTAATGTATGATATGGGTGAACTCACGTCAGCTTTGCAGGAAGCAGGATTCCAAACCAACATCGAAACCTCCGGAGCGTACCCTCTGAGCGGATCCTGGGATTGGATCTGCTTTTCGCCCAAAAAATTCAAAACGCCACATCCTTCCATTTATCCGGCAGCGGACGAGTTGAAAGCTATCATATTCAATAAAAGTGATTTTGCTTTTGCCGAGGCGCATGCCGCACAAGTTGGGCCGCACTGCAAACTGCTCCTGCAACCGGAATGGAGCCGGCACGAGCAAATGCTACCGCTGATTATTGACTATATAAAGGACAATCCGCGCTGGCAAATATCGTTACAGACGCACAAGTTCATGAACATTCCATGATGTGCCGCCTTTTTGGATTATTCTTATTTCTTCTGATTTTTGGCCAGACCAGGGCTCAGGAGGCAACCCTCTCCCGCCGCGACCGCCAGGTACTTGAAGCCGCTCAGGCTGCCTGGAAGGAGCGCAAACTGGAACTTGCCCAGAATTTGTATGAGCAAATTCTTCAAAAGCAGCCGGATATAGCTGAGGCGCACCTTCATCTGGGACAAATTTATGAGTTTCAACGGCAACCGGCCCGTACTCGCTTTCACTACCAGCGGGCAGCGGCCCTTGCTCCTGCTTCCCCCGAGACAGCGGGGGCGTTTCAGTGGCTGGGACGTGACACCTTTCAGCGCGAACGTTACGATTCGGCGGATGTGTACCTCAACAAGGCCCTCGCCGCTTACCCCGAAAGATCTAATCTGGCACTAGTGACGCGCAAGTGGATTGCTTCCGCTCGCTTCGCCCAGAAAGCCATACAGCACCCGGTGAAAATAGATAAGCGCTCGCTGGGCGATACCATTAATTTTTTGCAGGCGCAGTTCTTTCCGGTGCTTACCGCCGACAATGAGACCTTGATTTTTACGGGCCTTACCCCGGAACGGGATGAAAACATGTACATCACTCACCGGACAAAAAGCGGTTGGGAGGTACCTGAGGAAATTTCCAAAAACATCAATTCGCCCAATAATGAGGGTACTTGCACTATCTCCGCCGACGGACGAACCCTGGTATTCACGGCTTGCAACCGGCCAGACACGTATGGCGGCTGTGATCTGTTTTTTACTAAAAAAGAGGGTGAAGATTGGCTGGCCCCGCAGAATATGGGGGATGTCATAAACAGCAATCACTGGGAATCCCAACCGTCGCTATCTGCCGATGGGAGCGTATTGTACTTTACCAGCGATCGTCCCGGAGGTGTTGGAAAGTCGGACATCTGGCAAAGTACCCTTGACAGCAGCGGGCAGTGGCAGATGCCACGTAACCTGGGAAAAACCATCAATACATCTGACGAAGAAAATGCTCCGTTCATTCATGCAAATGGTCATACGCTCTTCTACGCCTCGAACGGTATGCCGGGCATGGGCGGCTTCGACCTTTTCATTTCGCAGCGTACGGATACCATTTGGAACCAGCCAGTAAACCTGGGCTACCCGATCAATACCGTAGCCGACCAGGTAGGCATGTACATTTCTTCCGATGGAAAAACTGCCTACTACACCGACGATCGCCCCGCTTCGAAGGGGCGGCGGTCGATGCTTTACGAGTTTGCCATTCCTGACACCCTGCAGCAAATGTTTGTGCCGACTAACTATATCAAGGGTAAAGTTTTCGATCAGCGCACCAATGCGCCACTGGAAGCCTCTCTGGAATTATATGATTTAGGCAGCCAAAAGCGCGTGGCGACTTTCACTTCCCAGCCCGGCACAGGCGAGTACCTGGCTGTGCTGAATCAAAACAGCGAACATGCCCTGTACGTGGTAAGGGACGGCTATCTGTTTAAAAGTATGACCTTCGTTCCCAGCGATTCCATGCCGGCAGTCCGGCTCGATATTCCATTGGAAAAAGCGGAGAAAGACCGTGTGGAGGTATTGAATAACATCTTTTTTGCCACCGGAGCCTACGAACTGGACGATAAATCGAAAGTTGAGCTGCAAAAGCTGGTCGCCTTCCTGAAAAATAACCCTACCTTGTTCATCGAAATTGCGGGCCATACCGACGACGTGGGCGGGGAAAAGGAAAATCTTGAACTTTCGAAGCAGCGGGCCCAAAGTGTGGCGAAGTACCTGGCCGAATCCGGCATTCCCAGCCCTCGATTCAGCGCAACAGGCTATGGAGAAACCAAACCGAAAGTTCCGAATACCACCGAAGAAAACCGGCGTCAGAACCGCCGGATTGAATGGCGTATCAAATGACGTAATCTTGGCTTTTTACAAGAATCTTTGCACTTTTGTGATCTGGTTTTTGTTCGTTTATGGATGAGTTTGTTCTAGGTTTGGCCCGAGATACGTCATCGTTCCATTCTTTGCAGTTGCTCTGAAACAGATTTTTAAATTACTTGGATAACAAACGATTGGCAAACAGTCACATTCCCAATTGTTCTTCATCCATTGTCCATTGAATATATGTCTCCTGAAAAAATTGATTGCCTGATCATCGGATCGGGACCCGCCGGCTATACGGCTGCCATTTACGCCTCTCGGGCAGGCCTGAAGCCCGTCCTGTACACAGGCCCTCAGCCTGGCGGCCAGCTGACCATCACGACCGACGTTGAAAACTACCCCGGTTACCCCGATGGTGTTACTGGTCCGGAAATGATGATGGATTTTGAGAAACAAGCCAAGCGCTTCGGTACCGACGTGCGGTACGGCATGGCCACTTCCGTCGACTTTTCCGGCGGTCAGCACAAAGTGACGATCGACGAAAAGTACGTAATCGAAGCTGAGGCAGTTATTATTTCCACGGGTGCTTCTGCCAAGTGGCTCGGGCTTCCGGGTGAAGAGCGGCTGAATGGCAAAGGCGTTTCGGCCTGTGCGGTTTGCGACGGTTTCTTCTTCCGCGGACAGGATGTGGTGGTAGTTGGTGCCGGCGACACTGCGGCCGAAGAGGCCAGCTACCTCGCCAAACTCTGCCGTAGCGTGACTGTTCTGGTACGCCGTGATGAGATGCGGGCGTCCAAAATCATGCAGAAGCGCCTCATGTCCCTGACAAACGTAGAGATACTGTGGCATACGGAAACTGTCGAACTACTGGGTGATGAAGAACTGGAAGGTGTAAAAGTCATGAACAACCAGACAGGCAAAGAGCGTATTCTCGACGCTACCGGTTTCTTTGTGGCGATTGGCCATAAGCCTAATACTGATATTTTTAAAGGCCAGATCGATATGGATGCGGCCGGCTACATCAAAACTGTAAAGGGAAGCACCTACACCAACGTACAGGGAGTCTTTGCCTGTGGAGATGCTCAGGATGTCATTTACCGGCAGGCCGTAACGGCCGCAGGAACGGGCTGCATGGCGGCTCTCGACGCTGAACGCTACCTGGCCGAACACGAAATGATGGTTGAACCGCAAGTAATGTAATCACAACGCAGCAGGATACGCTCCTGCTGTTTTTTTGTTGGAAAATATCGGGATGGTAAGGAACAATTCTTTTTTGTTCCGGCTGTTTTATTCATACTTACTTCAAGGCTGCCGGCTGTCCGGTAGCGAAAGAATTTATATGAAATTAAAATTTTTTGTTTGCCTTCTCTGGGCAATGGGGGCTTTGGTGCTGAATGCCCAGGCTCAGGAGCGTGGAAAATTCCGCAAGAATCCAAAAATAAATCAAAACAACACGTCGACGGCCAACCCGAACTTCCAAACGGCCGAACCGCAACGAGAGCCGGAAGCCGATTTTAAGGTCGAGACCTCAAACATTCAGTTCCAAAGCCAATTCGAACCGGTAAAGCCGCTCAATCCCGTGGTGAGTGAAGATACCAGTACTATCGACGAAGGAGAACCCGAGGTGCTGTTGGAAGTGGATTCGATGCAAATCGGCGACGAATGGGTCAAAATTGCTGAATACTATGTCATTTGGGACGAGCGTACCATTGACCCGTACAGCATGAACCCGCTGGAATTTGACGAAACAATTGATTTGAAATTGTTTGATCCGGCCGAAAACCGATTCTGGAACACGCCCGTCGAAGTACCGCGAATTACTTCCAATTTTGGTTACCGTTGGGGACGCTGGCATACAGGAACCGACATTGATCTCGAAACCGGCGACCCGGTGTACAGCACCTTCGATGGTATCGTTCGCGTAGTGGGCTGGGATGGCAATGGCTATGGCCGCTTCGTTATGGTGCGCCACTACAATGGCCTGGAAACACTGTATGGCCACATGTCGAAGCAGTTGGTTGAGTCCGGACAAATCGTGAAAGCCGGGGATATCCTTGGTTTGGGAGGTAGTACCGGTCGCAGTTCAGGGTCGCACCTTCATTATGAAAACCGCTACGAGGGTAATCCGTTTGACTCCAATAATATCTTCGACTGGCCCAAACAGCAGGTCCGTTCCGACCATTTTACCTTGACTGCCAGTGTGTACGATTATTTGCGTGGCGGACGTTCAACCTCGAAAAGCGAGTACGAAGCTGGCGAAAAGCCTGCGTATGTTCGTACGATGCTGCACCGCGTCCGCTCCGGCGAAACGCTGTCATCCATCGCCAGCCGTTATGGTTTGAGTGTCTCATCATTAGCCAAGCTCAACCGTATATCCACTCGCTCCACTCTCCGCATCGGCCAGAAACTCCGGGTTAAGTAGAGGCATGGCATTCGACCAGCTCCTTGATGGGCAAGGATGAACGTTGGACTCGAGTTCATTTACAATTTCATTTATTCTGAGTATTTATTTTTAAAAAGGCCGAAAGTTGAAAGCCGAAAGCCGACTGCCTGCAATGAAATTAGACATCCTGGCTATTGCGGCCCACCCCGACGACGTTGAACTAGGCTGCGCCGGAACCTTGCTTGCCCAAATGGCGCTTGGCAAAAAAGTGGGAATTCTCGATTTGACCCGCGGTGAGCTCGGTACCCGTGGAACGCCCGAAGGTCGGATTCAGGAAGCCAGAAATGCTGCGGATATTTTAGGCATTGAAGTGAGGGATAACGTTGGGTTAGCCGATGGCTTTTTCAAAAATGACGAAGTACACCAGCGCGCCATCATACCGTACATCCGCAAGTACCAGCCCGACATCGTGCTGGCAAACGCGGTGGAAGACCGCCACCCCGATCATGGACGCGGAGGGCAACTGATTTATGAAAGTTGCTTTTATTCAGGATTGCGCATGATCGAAACGTATGATGCGGCCGGAAATCAGCAGGAAGCCTGGCGACCGAAAAATGTCTTTCACATGATCCAGGATCGGTACATTAAACCTGACTTTGTGGTAGACATTACTCCTTTCTGGGAAAAGAAGGTAAGCGCGATGCTGGCCTTTGAAAGCCAGTTCTTTGTGCCCAAAGAAAATCCAATGGATGATTCGGAACCCCAGAGCTATATTTCGAGTCCCGAATTTATGGACTTTATCAAGGCGAGAGCCGAGGAGTTCGGACATGCCATAGGAGTGAAATATGGTGAGGGTTTCACTTCAAGACGTCAATTGGGCGTGCAGGACATATCTGTCTTCTACTGAAATTCTACGCGTAGCCAAATTTCGTGTGCCTTTTTTAAGGCGCCAGTCGTCGGACTACCCATTTTTCATTCCGGAGCTCATAGCGGATACGGTCATGCAGCCGGCTCGGACGCCCCTGCCAGAATTCAATCCAATCGGGAATCAGACGGTAGCCACCCCAGTGCATCGGACGCGGCACCTCTTTATTTGCAAATTGTAGTTCGTATTCCGCCTGTTTTTGCTCCAAAATTTCGCGCGAAGGAATAATTTCGCTCTGGTGCGAAACCCAGGCTCCGATCTGGCTACCCCTGGGCCGCACTGAAAAATATTGGTCAGATTCCAGGTCAGTCACTTTTGAAACCTTCCCCTCAATTCGAACCTGCCTTTCCAAATCCACCCAAAAAAAAGTAAGGCTGGCAAATGGATTGATGGCCAGATCGCGACCTTTTCTACCGTGGTAGTTGGTGTAAAAAACAAACCCTTCGTCATCCAACTCCTTAAGCAACACCACCCGGTTACTGGGGCGACCATCCTCCGATACCGTGCTCAGATGCATGGCATTGGGCTCTGGCACGCCGGCATTCAGCGCATCGTCGAACCAAATTTTGAATTGTGGCAAAGGTGCGTCCGATACCTCGTTTTCGCTCAAACCATTCTTGGTATATTCTTTCCTTAGGTCGGCGATATTATTATCCATGCTTTTCTACTTGATTTTGGCTTGTGTAAGCAAATTTAACCTTTTCAAATAAAGATTGTTAAATTTGTCCTTAAACGACTTACGAAAAACCGAACCCGATGACTCAGCAATCGAACGACGCACCAGACAAACAGGAAGAAACCCAAAAAGCAAACCAAGCCGACGTTTCTAAATCAGTAGAGGAAACCAATCCGACTCCAGAGAGTACGAATGAACTTTCTGCCGCGAAGCCAGAAGAGGCGGAGGCCCAAACACCGGACCTCCAGCTGGCTAATGACGATGGTACGGATGAAATTGAAACTGACAAACTGGTGCCGCCCATTGATTCTTCACATGACGATATGGTACACACTAAGACGTTGGATGAATTAGGGGAAGAGACGCATGTAGCGATTTCGGGTACTGTGGACGAAAACCCTGAATTGCTTGGCAAAGCCTACGAAATGGCCGAGGCCGCTGCCGACCATGAGTCCGTTCAGCCAGTAACGGACGAAACCGATGCAGATTCGTCTGAGGCATCTGAAGAAGCTGCCGTAGCGATTTCCGGTGTTCCTCACGAAAATCCTGAGCTGCTGACGAAAGCATACGATCTGGCTGAAAACGCTGCAGATCGCAACAAGCCCGAATCTGAAACAGAATCAACTACCGATTCAGGCCCGTCTGCCGATATACCTAAGGGTGCTCAATCAACTGCCGATGAGCAAGATAACGAAGGGGTTGCCTCGCCTGAAGCAGCGCCTGCTGATGCCTCGGTTCCCACTGATGAATCCTCAGAAAATGACGAGGAGGACGATGACGACGATGATAACGCGACAACCGATGACTCGGATGAAGACGACGAGGATGATTCGGACGACAGTGAGGAGCTTGATTATGCCACGGCCACCAAAGAAGAACTGGCGGCTGCCCTAGAAAAAGAACTGGCTGTGATATCGGCAACTGGGGTTGGTATGAAACAGATCAAACGGATCGATGGGGTAGTGAAGGAAGTTCGCCCGGTGCTCACTCAGATGAAACGCACTGAATGGGATGCCGCCAAGGAAAAATATGTGGCCGATACCGGTTCTGAGGACGGATTTGAATACACCCATGATGCGCAGACATCACAGGTTGAAAATCTGTTAAAAGAAATCCGAGCGAAAAGGAAAGCATTTTTCCAGGATCTCGACAAGAATCGCGATCAGAATTTTAACCAGAAAACTGAACTACTGCAGCGGCTGCGTGAGCTGGTGGACACTGATGACAGCCAGGAGGTCGGAGCGGCGGATATCAAAAATAGCTGGGAGGAATTCAAGAAAATTCAGGAAGAGTGGAAGCAGGCAGGCAATGTCTCTTCGGCCCACAATGGTACTCTCTGGGCCACCTACAATGCGTTGGTCGATCGGTATTTCTCCAACCGGAACATCTACTTTGAATTAAAAGAGCTCGACCGAAAGAAAAATTCCGACCTGAAAGTAGAGCTTTGCGAAAAGATCGAAGCCCTGGTCAAGACGCTGGAAGAGCGCCCAATGAGTCGTGAGATTCTCAAGGAAGGCAACGAAATTTTCGAGGAATATAAGCATGTAGGTCCCGCGCCACGTGAGGAGCAGGAGTTGCTTTGGGGGCGGTTCAAAGAGTCGCTCGATGCCTTGTACGACGCTCGCCGTGCCCAGTACGAAGAGCAGAAAAAGTCCATGGTGGAGATTTATGAGAAAAAGTCAAAAATCTATGAAACCATCATTCCTTACACGACATTCTCGTCGGGCAGTATCAATGAATGGAATGCCAAGACACGCGAAATCATCGCTTATCAGGAAGAATGGCAGTCCATAAAAGGTCCGATGCCGCGGGGTGAGGGTAAGGATTTGAGCAAGAAATTCTGGGGATCGCTGAAAACTTTTTTCAACAATAAGAGCGAATTTTTCAAGCAGCTGGAGGCTAAGCGTGAAGTAAACCTTAAGGCTAAACAAGATCTTTGCGCGCAAGTCGATCAAATTCTGGAATCCGGTGAGGATAATGCGGCAAACACCCAGCGAATCATCGAACTTCAGAAACAATGGAAGAGCATCGGCCAGGTACCGGAGAAGTTTAAGAACTCAATTTACAAACGCTTCAAGGAGGCCTGCGATGCGTACTTTAACAACAAGCGTAGCAAGCATAAAGAGCAGGATAAGGAGTTTGAGGAAAACTTGGCCCAAAAAGAGGCGCTCTGCGATCGCATAGAAAAGGCTGCCGCTGATCCCGGCGACTCGACATTGGCCAACCTGAATGATTTTAAGGCAGAGTGGGCCAAAATTGGCTTCGTTCCCCGTAAGGCCATGCAGAAGATTCAGAAACGGTACATTGACGCTGTCAATTCTTATGTTGGCTCACTGGGCAAGCTTTCGAGCAAGCAGAAAGAGCAGGTAATTCTTGAAAGTGAGGTGGCCATGGTGAGAGAGGGCGATAGCAGTCGAAACCTCAACCGCAAGGAGAGTGATATCCGCCGCAAAGTCACGCAACTGGAAAACGATATTGCATTGTGGGAAAACAACATTGAGTTCTTCGCAAAATCTAAATCTGCCGACAAAGTGAAGGCTCAGTTTGAAGAGAAAATAAAAAAGGCCTCCGAAGAGCTTGAAGCATTGAAACACCAACTGACTGTAATTCAGGAGGCGATTTAATAAACTCAGCAGCGCAACTAAATATTTCTTGTATTTAGTTGCGCTGTATGATTTCAAGTACTACTTTTGCCCCACGATAAATCGTCACCAGGCGATCAATTGTAACAAGCCTCCATAGCTCAGCTGGTAGAGCAACTGACTTGTAATCAGTAGGTCGTTGGTTCGATCCCGACTGGAGGCTCTTAAAAATCAAGCACTTATGAGATAAAACTCGTAAGTGCTTTTTTATTTGATACACAAAATTGATTTGATTTACTCAGACTTATACTGTTCTGTTTAGTTCTGTGCTGTTCTGTGCTGTTCTGTGCTGTTCTGTGGAATTTTGTAGAGTTTTGTGGAATTCTGTGTATCGTGAAATCTTCTTTTAATGTTCCTAGATTGATTTCTAACAGTTTATTCCAGCTTTAAAAGTTGCTCTAAATCTTGTTAAGCAATATACTTACCTCTATTTCTCTTATTGTTCTTGTATTTGTTTTATCTCTCTGCTTTATCATTTGTGGAATTCTCCAAATTCTTTGTGGAATTATTGATCTTTGTATTTCTCGTTCAACATATCTACTACTTTACTCATCTTATCTTCTGAAATAGTGATTCTCTCATTTAGCGAGTAAGTTGTTCCTGAACCTTTACCCTCTTTCATCAAAATAGCATCTTCTACAAGCTTATCCACTAAATACTTAACCTGTTCACGATTTAGCGCCTTGTTAAAGGACTTAACGAACACCCCCATTTTTACCTTCTTGCTTTTCTCAGCTACTTCAACAATGATCTTCACTTCTTCAAGCAGATAGGTTCCAATAGACGGAGATTGTTCATCTCTAACTAGCTTCTGATAGAAATCGCCGAGTACTAATCGAGAATGAGTACTCCTTATGAGTCTCTCATTTACCAGCTTCCCAACAACGACGGGATTCAAATCAGCTTGGTGTCCATCTCGTATTTTTGCGAGTGTGATTATATCATGAACACCAAGTTTGTTGTCCTCATTACGCTCTTTTTGTGTGTTAAAAATAAAAATGTAAAAAGCAGGGTTCGAGATTTTTCCGTCCAGAGTAAGGGAAACCTGGAAGAGGTCTGATTCTGAGTAATCGGGAGTTGGTTTACCTTCTGAAAGGGTTAAGGAGAATATCTTATCTACTCCCTGACCTGAACGCTCTACCAAACCAGTTTTGAGCAATATTTCAGATAACAAACGGCTTCTAGGGGTACTATTGATCGTCAAGATATTTTCCAGCGTTACCCCTTTAGGAAATCCACCCGGATTGGTTATGGTTATTTTTGAAGGAAACTGTTTGATAACTGTTTCAGATGTAAGACTATAATCTCGATGCGCAATAGCGTTCAGTAGCGATTCGCGAATAACCTCTTCATTAAAGAAAGGTACTGAATAGATGTAAGGTCCACTTCTGATTGAAGCGTTACTATTTCGTATCTCTGACCAAATCTTCTCGATTCCTATAAACAGAGCATCGTCTACCTCAACACGCCAATCGTGAGGAATGGATGTTTCTGAATCTCTAAATTCTATGATGATTCTAGCTTGGGGAAGATACTTTCTGATTGCAGTCTGAGTTCCCAATAGAATCAATGCGGCATATGTCAGTTTGTTATCCCGACTCAAATCCAAATCGGAGAGAATCTGTTCATCAGACAAAGTTCTAAAACCAGAATTTTTCTGTTTCAAGGCGTATTTGTCCTTCAAAATACCGATAGCACTCTTGTCCAGATCAGTTATGGAAAGACCATCACATATTTTTGCGGAGAAGTCGGGTTCTGTCTCAGAAAGTATTTTAAACATCTCCTCGTCTGACATATTGCGCAGACTTTCACCTATACGCATGAGTGGTACTCCTTCAAACTTGATCAGTTTACCAACTGGACGAGAAGGTACTGTTACCACTAAAACTCTCATTGAATCTTCGTATAGCTCTTTGAGGTCTATACGAATATGAATGCGCTTATAGACTTCATCCTCTAACTGCCCAAGTTCACCTTCCCCAAAGTTGGTACCTACAACCTTGTGGGGATATGGGTCAGTCATACCAAGTACTAGTGTTCCACCACGCTCATTTGCGAGTGCTACGACATATCCCAGAAAACATTTCCGTCTTTCAATTTGATCGGTATGTTGTCCTCCTGCAAAAGGAAAATTCCTTTTAGCTTCCTTGAACTCAACTTTATCTTCTGATTCTTTCAGACGTTTGAGTCGTTCTAACGTAATGTCCTCACTCACTTTTGACAAATCTTGATGATCAATACAATTAGTTGAATTATAGCAAATTGGTATTATAGTAGTGATACAGAATACCTCACTCCCCTTTTTGCCTTCGATAGTGATTGTACATCACATCCGAGATGATAGGTTTCCGCTCAGGTGATTCTACCGTGCGGAAAAAGTCGAAGTTGTCATTGACGTATTCCAGGAAGAGTTTGCTCATCATTTCATCCCAGTACTTGCGTTTGTTGGTTTCGGAGTTGTCTCCCTTCATTACTTTTTGTAAAGTCTCATCTTCACTCATGCGCTTGTAGACGTTGTTGAGGTGAATGCGATGTTCCTCTGTCAGTCCACTTCCAAAAGTCTCATTCAACTTGTTAATGATAGTGCTGAGTAGTTCCAGTGGTTCTTCTATCATGTTGCCCGTACTACCACTATCTGACATTGGGTCGAGTTCTCCTTTTATGTCTTCCAGGGTGAGTTTCAGTTCACCGATTTTTTGGATGCGTAGTGAATCCAGGTCGATGGAATCGGATAGGTCAATCGGGGTGGAGCTACGGTGGGGTAGTTTCTTTTTGAGGTATTTCAGGTAGATGAACAGTTTTTCGAGTTCTGCGTCCTGAAAGTTGATGACCTGGGTGATGTAGTTGTACAACCGACAGTAGGAGTTGATCAACGACCGGAAATGTTCCTTCTGTTCCTCTGATTCGATCCTTGACCAGTTTTCAACTGCTCCATCAAGGAAGTGAAGCAGCTTTGCGTCGGACTCCCGTTCTGAATAGAACAGCTTGCAGAATTCCTCTACCTCGTACTTGGTAAACAGGTTGAACCCCCTGATTTCGGTTTCCAGTTCGTAGAGTTTGTATGAGTCAGTTTCTCCGGTGAGAATCGTGGATTCGTAGAAGGGTTGGAATGCGTCAATAATCTCTTCCGGTTCATTCACAAAGTCCAGTACGAAGGTATCGGTCTTCCCCTTCATGGTGCGATTCAATCGGGAAAGGGTTTGTACGCATTGTACTCCACCCAGTTTTTTATCCACAAACATCGAATGAATCATCGGTTCGTCAAATCCGGTCTGGAATTTACTGGACACGATCAGAATCCGGTACATGGGATCTTTCAAACCATCAGGAATACTTACCGCGTTTTGAAGTCCATTCTCCGTATTCAACGAGTGTTCCGTATGTTCCTTGCCATTGTGCTGAATGGAACCACTGAATGCGACCAGACACGAGTATGGTAGCTGTAATTCGTTCATTTGTTTGACCATCTCCATCTGGAACAACACACAGTGTTTCCGGGAACGAACCACCACCATTGCTCTCGCGCGACCGTTAATCTGCTTTGAGGTATGACTGACGAATTGGTTCAGAATGATAGACACTTTCTGACGAATGGTTTCTTCGTGGGAGTCTACATACGATACCAGTTCACGTTTTACCTTCCCTTCGGGTAGTTCCAGTTCTTCTTCATTAGGATCGTCGGTACGTAGTTTGAACCAGCGTTTGAATTGGGTGAAATGTTCCAGCGTGTCGAGGGTGTACCCTTCCGCGATGGACTGTTTCATGGAATAGGTATGGAACGATTCAAACTGACCCGATTCATTTTTACGACCAAAGATTTCGAGCGTCTTGTTTTTGGGAGTACCCGTAAAACCAAAGAACGAGATGTGTTTCTGTTTTCCCCGACTACCTATTTCCCGTTCGAGTACATCCTGGTAGTCTTCGGGTTCTTCGTCACCGTATTCATTGACGGAGAGTGATTTCTTTAAATTTTTGGAGGATTCACCACTTTGTGACGAATGTACTTCATCGATAATGACCGCGAAGGTTCTTCCACTGAGTTTGGACATCGTTTTTGCAATGACCCCGAATTTCTGAATGGTGGTCACGATGATGTCTTTCCCTACTCCGAGTGATGCTTTGAGTTGGGCCGAGTTTTTATCAATGGTTTTGACTACCCCGGAGGTTTGTTCCAGGTCGGTCAAGGTTTTTTGGAGTTGTTTGTCAAGTACCTTCCGATCCGTCACGACGATGATGGTATCGAACAGTCGGGTAGTATCGGTGGAATTTCTGTAAAGAGAAGTGAGGGTATGCGCTAACCAACCGATGCTATAACTTTTTCCTGATCCGGTGGTGTGTTGAATCAGGTAGTTGTGACCCGTTCCTTCCAGTCTGATTTGGTTTTGCAGTTTACGAATGACATCCAGCTGATGGTACCGGGGAAAGATCAACAGGTCTTTTTTCTTCTCGATAACTCTGTTCTGAATGCTACTCCACTCTTTTTCGGATTCGGTAGTTTCCAGCACGAAGTTTTCGATGATGTCGAGGACTGAGTTAGGCGTCAGAACCTCTTTCCACAGGTACGATACCTTATAATCATCCGGTACGATGGGGTTGACGATTCCTTTATTGTAGGGTAGAAACTTCGTGTCTGCTCCGTTGAGTCGGGTGGACATGCCTACGGTGTCGTTATCTACCACAAAATGAACCAGCAACCTTTTGAATTGTAACAGGGGTTCGTTGTGTGGATTCCGGTCAAACTGGTACTGTTTGATGGCGTGGGTGAGGTTCTGACCCGAGAGTTGATTTTTTAACTCGATGCTGACAATGGGTATTCCATTGATGAACAGCATGAGATCAATGGAATTCTCGTTGTTTTTGGAGTAGTGTACCTGACGTACCACCGACAGACGATTCAGCAGGTACTTCTCCTGGTGTTCGGGATTGAGTCCGGTTTTGGGTTCAAAGTACACCGGGTCCAGGTACACGCCCCGGTCACGTAGTTGATTCCTCAGTACGTGAATGACTCCGTGTTTCTGAATCTCGGATGAAAGTCGTTTGACGAGTTTTTCTTCTGATTGCTCCCCAAACTGTACCTGCCACTTCTCCCATTGGTTGGGTTGGGTATCCTGAATGAACGCGATGAATTCAGATGGAATCAGACCCAGATCACGATCATACAGGGTGTGGTGAACCGATGCATACTTTAAACCTCCTGCCCCGGTGGTGGTAAGGTAGTTTTCGATGTGGTCCTCGAAGCGTTTTTCGGTCATTATGTGGTGAGGGGAAGAGGTTGAGGGATTTTAAGTATCGAGTACGCAGATTTTACCCGTGACTACTTCGGAGATCAGACTTTGGCGGTATTCTTTCAAGAGATCTATTTTTTGTTCTTCCTGCTGAATGGTTTGGTCGATGAGTTGGGTTTGCTCGTCAAGGTAAGTGACTATTGCTTGTTGTTCGGAATAAGGTGGAACTGGAATATCTAGGTTCTGAATCCTTTCAACGGATAAACCTGGTTGTGCGGATGCCAATGAATACTGATTTAAATTCATCATTCTTAGCAATTCACCCAACCAGGTAGTTTCATAACTACCTTTTAAAGATGCTACTACCGCATGTTCAGATGCCCAAAACTTCCCATTGGCATAATTGATATTTCCACACAACGCACCTTGTCTTCCTATTAAAACATAGTGACCCTCATGTGTGTAGGAGGTAGTGAAACCTCTGAGACCATTTCCACCGTAAACCGCATAATCTCCTACCTCGTCAATAGAATCTGAGGTAATCGAATTTCCACTCTGTAATCCTGCCACAAATTTCAATTTCATTAATTTCCAATGGCTAGGTATTAAGCCTAAATCAACTGCTCCACTATCCTTCATCTCCACCTCGGGATCAAGACCTTTGGTGACGACGTGTTTGATGAGCGCAGTGCGTTTTTCTTTGAGTAGTTGAATTTTCTCCTGTTTCTTTTTGATCAGGTCGTCAATCAGGGTAGTTTTTTCATCGAGGTAGGTGACGATGACTTGTTGTTCAGGGAGAGGGGGTACTATGATTTTTATATTTTCAATCACTCCCATACCTATATTAGGCTGGGTACCGAAACTCCACCCTAGTTCAACAAACCTTCTAAAATATGCCGACTGGATAGATAAAAATGCGAATCGTGGAGTTATCTTGTTTGTATCAGATCGAACAATACATAAAGGCGACCAAATATTGAAATCCTCGTCAGTTTCAACGATTGTGGATTTTCCAGTGGTCGAACCGGATTTCACAATGAATATATCATCCTTTTGAGGTTTGCACTTTTTTGAGTACACCTCATGCAATTCTGGCGATATATAGCCTCTTTTCTTGTCAAAATCTAATTTTCCATTTTGAACACTTTCTACTGATAAAAATGGAATTCCCTCGTCCAAAAATTCAGGAGTTTCATGTGGGCCATCGGTAACCTTTGTTGTAACTAAATTTTTTATTGAAGTAAGATTAAAATGTTCAGGAATTTTCCCAATCCACTCAACCCCCGAATCTTTATAGTTACTGTACTTCCTCATGCTAATTTTTTCTTGTAGGATTGATTAATTAGAAACATGACATAATCAAGGTCAGTATCCTGTTGGATATTAAAATAGTAATCTCCCTCACCCACATGTAAAGCATCCTCGTCAAAAAGAATGGAAAAACCAGAAGGATCTTGTAAAGTACCCCTCCTCATGTTGAGGACGCAATACAAGCCTTCATTATGAATCGATACTCCCAAAATGGGGTACTTTCTCTGAAAACTGACTATACGTTTTTTGGGTACTACTTCCACTTCACCCAAATTCAGTACCCGATCTCTTAGCTTTTTATAGATTTCCACCACCCATTCTGGTCTCGATTTGCTTTTATTAAGTAATGACTCCTCTGTATGTACGGTAACCTGCTGTGTTACTTTAAGAACTACATCTTCCTTCGATTTTGAGGTAGCAGTAATACTTTCTTTCGAAGTTGTTTTGTGCTGGTTCAGTCCAATTAGCCCATTCACGTACCTTTTTATTTCCCAGAGTTCAAAGGGTACGTCCTTAAAATCGACCGATGTTTTTTGATACTCCGTGAAATACGGCGAAATGAAAATCACTTTCGATTGCGTCCAGTCTACTTCGTTCTTTTTAAGGGTAATACCGCAATGGTCGTGGTATTCCAGAATGAAATCTGCTTTGTTGTTCAGCAGAATGGACATGTAGGTGTACCCCTGGTCAATCACCGAGAAATTACGCTCCCTCTTGTACTCGATAATGACGAACGATTTGTTTTCCTGATCGTACGCCAGGGTATCCAGTCGAAAATTCTTGATTGGGAGTTCAGACTTGACGAATTCCAGGTTGAAGAGTTCGTCCAGATTGTTCTCTACCAAAGTCTGAATCTCCTTCTCTAACTTAAAAGAATGGTTGTCAACACTTTTCAGTCGATTCCCGTCGATGGTGTAGAGTTTCATTGTCCAATCAGTTTCGCCATCAGACCATCACTCTCTTCCTCCAACCGTAACAGATCCTGCGTAATCTCATGCAGACTGCGTAAGGGTTTGTACTGGTAGAAGTACTTGGTGAAGTTGATCTCGTACCCCACCTTGTTTTTATCCGTTTCCATCCAGGCATCCGGTACGTGAGGAAGTACTTCCTTCTCAAAATACGCGTCGATGTCGGTCTGTAAAGGAATGCGCTCGTAGTCCCGTAACGAAGAATCAGCTTTGGGTTGTTTCTTCTTTTTATCCATTATCACCTTACCCGCTTCATTGCGCTGGGGACGTTCGATGGTCACTTTGGTAAACCCGAAGTACTCATTGGGGTATATTTTCGAAACTTCTGATTCTTTAAAGGATTGGTAGATTTCCAATAGGCTTTCCCGTTGCGAATCAGTGATGAACTTACGTTTACTCCCCAACGATTTCTTCATGGTACCATGAAAACCCGTCGCGTCGATGAGTTGTACTTTTCCTTTCCGGTGCGGTTTCTTGTTGTTGGTCACAATCCAGATGTAGGTACTTATTCCGGTATTGAAGAACAGTTGATCGGGTAGGGCGACAATCGTTTCCAACCAGTCGTTCTCGATGATCCATTTCCTGATTTCTGATTCTCCACTTCCGGCATCACCCGTAAATAGTGGTGAACCATTGAACACGACTCCAATACGGCTACCCCGTGGTTCCATCTTGGAAATCATGTGTTGCAAAAACAGCAGGGAACCATCGGAACTACGGGGAGTACCCACGAAAAAACGACCATTGGGATTCTGTGACTCAGAAACCACAAATTCCTGTTCTGACTTCCAGCTGACTCCAAATGGTGGATTGGTAATCATGTAGTCGAATCGAAAACCCTGAAACTGATCTTCCGAAAGCGATGAACCCAAACGTATGTTACTGGGATTCTCGGCGGTGATCAACATGTCCGATTTACAGATCGAATAGGTCTGGGGGTTGAGTTCCTGACCATACAGACGAAGGTCAATGTTAGGATTAGTGTTTTCAACTACCCATTCTTTCCCAATCGTGAGCATACCACCCGTACCACAACAGGGATCGTAGATACTCCTGATTTTTCCTTCCCCCATCAGATCGTCCCGGTTTTCACCAAACACAAAAGATACCAGCAGCTTCACCACATCACGCGGGGTGTAGTGTTCTCCACTGGTTTCGTTACTCATCTCCGAGAACTTCCTCAGCAGTTCTTCAAATACCAGACCCATTGTGTGGTTATTCACGACATCAGGGTGCAGGTCAATTCCCTTGAACTTACTAATAAGGAGGTAAAGCCGATTATTCTTTAACAACTTATCGACAGGTTTCTCTAACTGGAAGTTGTCAATGATTTCCAGCACGTTTTTAGAGTACCCGTTGAGGTAGTTCTGAAAATTGAGTTTGAGACTATTGGCCGTCAAACGGGAAAGATCAAACTGAGAGTAGTTGAAGAAGTTTAGTCCGATGAAACTCTGAATAATAGGAGTGGGGTCATCAATCTTGTCTTTGTACTGATTCCAGAGCGCGTGAACCTCGTCTTTCTGGGGTTCGAGTACGCAATCCAGTCTTCGGAGTACTACAAATGGGAGAATGACATCCCCGTATTCATGCTGTTTGAAGAGTCCGCGCAATACATCGTCGGCAACATTCCAGATAAAGGAGGAGATTTCCTGGTGGGTATTCATCAGTGTGGTTTGGTAGAAAGTCTAAATAGGGATACAATATAGCAAGAAAGCACAGCAGGACTGATAACGGAAAGCATGTCTGATACCAAATTTCACTACCGGGGTCAGGATTTACGCTTAATAAATTTGTGAATGAACCAAATCGAATGCCTACATATTTAAAGCTTTACTCGTGCTTTCCCCCGTAGAAACGAAGTTTGTTAACAGAAATATTCGGCTATCCGTAAAAAAGGATATCAGGCTATTTGCAACTTTGCATTTTTCTTTTCTACTTTGCCACACAAAGTACTTTCATAAAAACAAAACTACCATGGAAATTCCCGTACCCTACCTGCTCCGCTACATTTACCGGAACCCTAAACTACTATTACTAGGCATCGTGTCCGGGATGAGTGTCAGTTTATGGGTGGTCCGGGTCATGGTAACACACGACGGGAACTACCGCTTCATGGTCTGGAATCTGTTTTTGGCTTTGCTGCCGCTGCTGGTCGCCAAAGTTCTCCAGGAACTTGATCAAATCGACCGATTGCCGTTGCTGCCCCGGCTCGCCGGACTAGCGCTTTGGTTATTGCTCGTTCCCAACTCTTTTTACATGATCACCGATCTCATGCACATCAAACACGCCGACCCTGTCACCATCTGGTATGACTCGCTGATGTTTTTTAGCTTTGCGATGACGGGCATGCTGGCGGGTACCTATTCGTGGTACATCATCCACAAGGTGGTGGCCGGAAAGCACGGCCCGGTATTGGCCTGGCTTGGTGTGCTGGCGTCCTCCGTTCTGGTGGCCTTTGGCATCTACCTGGGCCGTTACGGGCGCTGGAACAGCTGGGATATTCTTACCAATCCAATGGCGCTGGGTTGGGCTATCTGGGACAGCGCCCACAACCACCTGGCCCGGCAGTTAACGGTTTCATTCACGTTCTCCCTCTTGCTGGTGTATCTGGCGTTTTATGCGTATTACGAACTGCGGAAGTACGAGATTAATGATAGAATGAGCCAATGATAGAATGGGTGAATACAGGACTCGACTATTTACTCATTCTATCATTCAAAATTAAAATGGAGCCATTACACGAGTTGCAGGAGATCAGGAGTCTCATGGAGCGATCAACCAAGTTTCTTTCGCTGAGTGGCTTGTCGGGTATTGCGATGGGAATGATCGCGCTGGCCGGGGCGGGGGCAGCCTACGACCAATACCAAACCGCCTGGGCGCCCCAGAACGGCACCACCTACTGGAACCTGCGTCCCGGACATCGGCAGGAAATGGCCTTGTTTTTATTTTTGGATAGCCTGTCGGTGCTGGTAGTGTCGCTGACACTGGTCATCGTCCTCACCGCCCGCAAAGCGTATCACCGGGGCATAAGCGTCTGGAATTCGGCCTCCCGGCGTTTGGTCGGCAGCATGGCCGCGCCGCTGGCGGCGGGTGGGGTTTTCTGCGTGGCACTGCTGTTCAGGGGACCGATCATGCTCGTGTTTCCGGCCACGCTGATCTTCTATGGTTTGGCGCTCATCAATGCCGGAAAACATACCTGGAAGGAAGTGACGTACCTGGGCATTACCGAAATAGCACTGGGCTGCGCCGCCATGTTTGTCAACTCTTACGCCGCACTTTTTCTGTTTTGGGTGGCAGGCTTCGGCTTCCTGCACATTCTGTATGGGAGCATTATGTACTTTCGGAGGGAACTCAATGCTGGAATGAGCGAATGACGGTTGGCCGCTGCCATTGAATAAGCGTACTCTGGCGAAGGCAACATTCTATCATTCAAAATTGAAAAAATGATCTGGCTGGAAAAATTCAATAAGGTATTCGAAAGTAAGGTACGGCTGGGTGTAATGTCGGTGCTGGTAGTGAATGAATCGGTTAGTTTCAACGAGTTGAAAGAATTGATGCAGCTCACCGACGGCAACCTGGCCTCGCACCTCCGGGCGCTTGAAGAACTGGGATTTCTGGAAGTGAAAAAGCAGTTCGTTGGTCGGAAGCCGCTAACTACCTACTTGGCTACCATCAAAGGGAAGAAGGCTTTTTCCGAACATTTGGATGCTCTTGAAGCGCTGGTTCGGGGTGAGCAATAAATTTGTCAAATCGTAATCCTGCGTTTCCGCGCCCTGACTTCCCATTCTTCGATTGCCGTACCATTAGTGATAACGGCTGCTGTTTCATGTAAGGCTACCGTGGGGCAGACATGGTAGGGGATAGCATAAAGTAAATCGCCGATCCGGACAGCCTCCCAATTCGATACTTTTATCACGCCGTGCTCCTCGCTTTGACTAACTACCTCGTAGCCTTCCAGATTCAAAAAACGAAACCGGCGGTCGATTGGGTTTTCGGCAGCAACCGCTTTATGACCGAGATCAACCGTAATAATCCCTGATGTGGGTTTGGAGATTACCCGTGTCGCCACGAGTGCCGCGTGTTGGAATGGCTGATCAAGAAATCTGTCGCCATAGCCCCAATCCCAGAGCGGGCAGGTGCCGGGACTGCAGTACACATCTCCCCGCAAGGCATGAACATTGAAGGTTGGGGTACCTCCTGCAATAATCATCGGTTCCTTCAATCCGGCGCTGGTTATTTGTTTCCGAAGCGCCTCGACGGGTGCGAAGTCCGCGTCGCTGTGCCGTTTTCTTTCGGCAAAATCCTCGTCACGAATGTGGCCATCGTATACGTGCAGTCCCTGCAAATCGAGCTGGGGTAGTTCCGAAATGTTTTTATAGAGATTAAGCAGGTTTTCGGACACCGGATAGCCGGAACGGTTCATGCCATTGTTGACATCAATGAAAACATGAAATACTTCCCCCTGAGCCTGAGCATTCAGCATCCGGGCTGATTCCAGCGAATCCACCAGAGAAGCAAAATGAATATCGGGGTACTTTGCTTTCAATGATAACAGCCGCGCCACGTTTGGACCTACCAGCTGGTAGGCGATCAAAACCCAGTTGGCCCCGGTATCTGCCAGCAGTTCGGCCTCGGCGATGGTCGCGCACTTGAATTTGTCAATGCCCACATTCAACTGCATCCGGATGACCTCCCCCATCTTGTGCGTTTTCACATGCGGAACCAGCCGCTTCGGGTCGCCCACTATGTCGATCATGGCGTCGATGTTGGCAGCAACACGATCTTTGTAAATCAACAAACCGGGGGTGAACACCTTTTCAGGATTCTGAATTTCGTACCAGGCGGCGGGAGCAGTAACGTTCAAGAGTAAGTAGGTTTAGGGTTAAAAGGCGTTTTCTGTTAAGCAAAAATAGCTAATTTGACCCATTGAAACCTATTCCGTACCTGACCTCCATGAGATTCCTTTCTGTTCTCCTTTTTGCATTTGTTACCACTTTGGTTTCTGGACAAAGTAAAAATCCGAACATTGTGCTGATCATGGCCGATGACCTTGGCTACGGTGATGTGGGTTATCTCAACCCTGACGCAAAAACCCAAACTCCCCACATTAATGCTTTGGCTAAGGCGGGCATGAGCTTCACAAACGCACACTCGCCTTCGGCGGTTTGTACGCCCACGCGTTACGCTCTGTTGACGGGCCGTTACTCCTGGCGGTCGCGCATGAAGCAGGGGGTATTGCACGGCTATTCGGCTCCCTTGATCGAGCCTGACCGCGAAACCATCGCTTCCATGCTGAAAAAAGAGGGATATGAGACGGCATGCGTGGGCAAGTGGCATCTGGGGCTCGATTGGCAGGCCAAGGATGCCAATGCGAAAGTGGATAAGGGCGGTGTCTACCCCGATGGCAGCAATGTAGATTTCGACAAATCTACCCCCGGCCCCGAACTTGCCGGCTTCGACTACTCGTTTATCATCCCGGCTTCGCTGGACATGGAGCCGTATTGTTTTGTCAGGAACGGTCAGGTACTTGGCTTACCCATGCAGCCTTACGTGGGGGAGCCTGATCTTACCGAAGGCCGTCACATCAACCGCTTCCACCGGGGGGGCGTCATCGCGCAGAATTTCACCATAGAGAAGACCCTGCCCGCCTTCGTGGACGAAGCCGAAGGATTTATTCGGAATAATAAAGACAAACCCTTTTTCCTGTATTTTCCGCTCAATTCGCCGCATACCCCCTGGGTACCCGTGGCCCCGTTCAAGGGTAGTTCGAAGGTTGGGCTATACGGCGATTTTGTGGCGCAAACTGACGATGCCGTCGGGCGCATCGTGGCTTTGCTGGACAGCTTGAGTTTGACCGAAAACACGCTGATTATTTTCACATCCGATAACGGGGCATACTGGCGGCAGCCGGAAATTGATCAGTTTGACCACCGTGCCAACGGTGAATGGCGCGGGATGAAGGCTGATATTTACGAAGGCGGGCACCGGGAGCCATTCTTTGTCAAGTGGCCCGGACAAATAAAGCCAGGCTCTCAAACCGACCAGACCCTATGCCTGACGGACGTATTCGCCTCGGTGGCCGATATTGTCAATGGTACTTTGAGTAAAAATACTGCCGAAGATAGTTTTAACTTCTGGCCTGTCTGGGCTGGGAAAAGTAACAAAGCAGTTCGACAATCGATTATCCATCAGTCAGGCGACGGAATGCTGGCTCTGCGCGAAGGCGACTGGAAATATGTCGAGGCGCTGGGATCCGGAGGCTTCACTGAACCCAAACGGGTATATGTCCAGCCGGGCCAACCTGGCGGACAGCTATACAACCTGTCCTCAGATCCCGGTGAAACGAAAGATCTTGCTGATAAAAATTCTGGTAAGGCCAAAGAGCTGGCGAAAAGACTGTTACATATTAAAAATCAGGGGCATAGTCGCTGAGTGTCGTCATCATTAGGTTAGAAGTTGAAGCTTCTGCAGTCTTTATTAAGTGGACAGGTATTTCGTTGTCCCAATCCGCATTTTATTCAGAAACTCAAATCATTCTTCAATTACCAAATAATCCAAAAGTGGCTAATCTAAACCTAAAAGCGACCCAAGAAAATACTTATGATGCCATTGTAATCGGCTCAGGTGTCACAGGCGGCTGGGCTGCCAAAGAGCTGACCGAAAAGGGCTTGAAAGTCATCATGCTCGAGCGGGGCCGCAACCTTGACCACGTCACGGGGTACGAAAATGCAACAAAACCGCCCTGGGAGTTTCGGTATAACGGCAAACTCACGGAGGAACAAAAGGCGGCACATCCAAAGCTGGCGCGGGATTATCCCTACAATGAGATGACCGAAAGCTACTGGATGGATGATGCTGACTCACTTTACAAAGAAGTGAAACGTTTCGACTGGTACCGCCCCAATATTGTCGGCGGTAAGTCTATTTTGTGGGGAAGGCAGTCGTACCGTTTGTCAGACATCGACTTCGAGGCCAACGCCAAAGAAGGTATTGCCGTCGACTGGCCCATCCGTTATAAAGACATCGCCCCCTGGTACTCCTACGTCGAGAAGCATGTGGGTATTTCGGGCGAGAAGTTGGGCCTTCCCCAACTACCGGACAGCGAGTTTCTGGCCCCGATGGAGATGTTTTGCGTGGAGAAAGAGGTGCGCAAGCGGATCGAGAAGAATTTCCCGGGCCGTACCATGACCATTGGTCGCGTGGCCAACCTTTCCGAAGCCAAAAAAGAACAAATGGGCATTGGCCGTGCCCCTTGCCAGTACCGCGCAAAATGCAATCTGGGATGTCCTTACGGCGCCTATTTCAGTACTCAATCGTGTACTTTGCCGCCTGCTGCAAAAACAGGCCTGCTGACTTTGCGCCCTGATTCGGTCGTGACTAATTTGATTTACGACGAGAATACGAAACGAGCCACGGGTGTTCGCGTAGTGGACTCAGTCTCGATGGATGTCCGGGTGTACCATGCAAAAATCGTTTTTGTATGCGCCTCGGCGATGGCCTCGGCGGCCATTTTGCTCAACTCGACATCCAATCGTTTCCCCAACGGCCTGGGCAACGACTCCGAGCAGCTTGGCCATAATCTGATGGACCACCACTTCCGCACCGGGGCGGGTGGGCAGTGGGAAGGCGATCTGGACAAATACTATTACGGTCGCCGAAACAACGGAATTTACATCCCACGTTACCGGAATATAGGCAACGACAAGCGCGACTACCTGCGTGGCTTTGGTTATCAGGGCGGCGGCAGACGCGGCAACTGGATGCACAATGTGGCCGAACTGAGCTTCGGGGCCGATTATAAGAAGGAAGCCACCGAGCCCGGACCGTGGAGCATGGGACTGGGTGGTTTTGGCGAAACATTGCCCTACTACGAAAACAAAATGTACCTCGACCCCAAGGATACCGATAAATGGGGAATGCCATTGGTGGTGTTCGACGCCGAGTACCATGAGAATGAGTTCAAGATGCGTGAGGACATGGCGAATGATGCTGCCGAAATGCTCGAGGCGGCAGGAGTCAAAAATGTCCGCATTAATAAAGGCGAGTCCTTCATGGGCATGGCCATCCACGAAATGGGCACCGCGCGCATGGGCCGCGACCCCAAGACATCGGTACTGAATGCCAACAATCAGGTTCACGACGTGCCTAATGTATTCGTAACGGACGGTGCCTGCATGACCTCAGCGTCCTGTGTCAACCCTTCGCTGACCTACATGGCTCTTACCGCTCGTGCCGCCGCTTTTGCGGTGAGTGAGTTGAAGAAAAAGAATATTTAGCGCTTCGCTGCTTTAAACTCTAAGCATTAGGCTGTAAGCTCTGTTGATTAATATACACCCAGAAGCATATTCCCTACGGCTTATAGCCTGAAGCACAATTAGTGCAGTCATCCCAAACATCTAATACCTAAAAAAATATGAAAATGAATCGTAGAGAGGCCGTACAACGGATTAGCCTGTTGATGGGTGGTGTCGCTCTGTCCGGACCCGTCGTGTCCGGGATTTTGGGTGAAAAAACACATTTCGGCGATAGCGTTTATGCCACACCTCAGCAGGAAAAGCTTTTGGCCGAACTTGCCGATGTCATAATTCCAACTACCGACACGCCGGGAGCAAAGGCCGCTGGCGCCGAGCAATTCATCATCCGGGTCATTCGCGACTGCCATCCGATGGAAGAGCAGAAAGAATTTTATGCGTCCCTCGACACGTTTGAAAAAGACAGCAAGGCCGCTTTCGGCAAAGGATTCGTGGCTTTGACAAACGACCAAAAGGTGTCGATGGTAAAAAAGCTGATCGAAACGGACAGGAATTTTTTCAAGCGCATGAAAAACTACACCGCCGTTGGGTACTTTACCTCCGAAATCGGGGCCACTCAGGCTCTGGAGTACCTGGAAACCCCTGGTCGGCTGGAAGCTTGC
The DNA here is from genome assembly GCF_014651615.1 of Persicitalea jodogahamensis. Lineage (GTDB taxonomy): Bacteria > Bacteroidota > Bacteroidia > Cytophagales > Spirosomataceae > Persicitalea > Persicitalea jodogahamensis. The sequence goes on from NZ_BMXF01000004.1 coordinate 36,105, forward strand.
ATTCCCATAAAGCCAGGGCAGAAAGCCTGGGCACTGGGGTAAAGATTCTGTTTTAAAATCACCAAATTCTAAGGACGCGATGACGCGAGGAACCACCTTGACGTTGCCGCGTCCTTACAGTTGTTAATCCATCCTTCGAATGGCAAATTTGAATATTAGAGCAACCGAGGAAAACTCCTACGATGCGATCATCATTGGCTCAGGGGTAACCGGCGGCTGGGCGGCTAAGGAACTTACAGAAAAGGGGCTGAAAGTACTGATGCTGGAGCGTGGCCGCAAGCTGGACCACGTTACCGATTATGAGAATGCCACCAAAGCACCCTGGGAATTTGAGCACGCTGGCTTGATGACGATGGAACAAAAGCGGACGCATCCCAAACTGACCCGCGACGGCTTCTACGATGCCACAACGGACGGTTACTGGATGAAAGACGTGGATGCCCTCTACCATGAGGACAAGCGTTTTGACTGGTTCCGTCCCAATATCGTGGGTGGCAAGTCCATTTTGTGGGGGCGGCAGTCCTACCGCTGGTCTGACTTCGATTTTGAGGCCAACGCCAAGGAGGGAATTGCTGTTGACTGGCCCATCCGCTATAAGGACATTGCTCCCTGGTACTCTTATGTGGAAAAACACGCGGGAATTTCGGGTGAGAAACTGGGCCTTCCCCAACTACCCGACAGCGAATTTTTGCCCCCAATGGAGATGTTTTGCGTGGAAAAAGAGGTGCGCAAACGGATAGAGAAAAACTTTCCGGGCCGCACGATGACGATCGGTCGCGTGGCAAACCTATCAGAAGCGCGTAAGGAACAGCTCGGTGTCGGGCGAGCCCCGTGTCAATACCGCAACAAATGCCGCCTTGGGTGCCCTTACGGAGCGTATTTCAGCTCACAGTCGTGTACTTTGCCGCCAGCCGCTGCAACGGGGCTACTCACGCTCCGGCCCGACTCGATCGTGGCAGAGATTCTCTATGACGAGAATAAACAACGTGCTACGGGCGTCCGCGTGGTGGACTCTGAGACGTTGGACGAGCGTGAGTACAGCGCCAAAATTATTTTTGTCTGCGGCTCAGCCATGGCATCGGCCGGTATTTTGCTCAATTCCACATCCAACCGCTTTCCTAATGGATTAGGCAACGATTCGGAGCAGCTGGGGCACAACCTCATGGATCATCACTTCCATGTGGGGGCCAACGGCAAGTGGGAAGGGGATCTGGACAAATATTATTACGGACGCCGTGCCAACGGTATTTATATTCCCCGCTACCGCAACATCGGTAAGGATAAGCGTGACTACGTGCGGGGCTTCGGCTACCAGGGCGGAGGCCGACGGGGCGACTGGAAGCACAATGTCGCTGAGTTGAGCTTCGGTGCTACTTACAAAGATGCGGCCACGAAGCCCGGTCCCTGGACAATGGGCTTGATCGCGTTTGGCGAAACCCTTCCGTATTACGAAAACCGCATGTACCTGCACAAAACTGATAAGGATAAGTGGGGGTTGCCGTTGATTGTGTTTGATGCAGAATTTAAAGAAAATGAAAAGAAAATGCGCATCGACATGGCGAACGATGCCGCGGAGATGCTCGAAACGTCGGGCCTGAAAAATGTGAAACCCTACGATACGGGCTCGTATCCCGGTATGGCCATTCACGAAATGGGTACTGCCCGGATGGGCCGGGATCCCAAAACCTCGGTGCTCAATGCGCACAACCAGATACATGCCGTGCCTAATGTTTTTATGACCGACGGTGCCTGTATGACTTCATCTTCCTGCGTCAACCCTTCACTAACCTACATGGCGCTCACCGCTCGTGCAGCTGACCACGCAGTGAAGGAATTGAAGAAAAAGAATTTGTAAAGGGGCTGATGGCTATCGGCCATCGGCACTTGGCTAAAAAAAGGCAGATTCTGTTGGGTACAGAATCTGCCTTTGTAATTTCCGACCGCCGACCGCCGACCGCCGACCGCCGACCGCCGACCGCCGACCGCCGACCGCCGACCGACTTGTCAGGCTGAGTGGACCGGGCTATCGAACCAGCCGAAGCCTACTTCAACTGGTAGGCAACTACCTTATTCTTGAAGAAAGTGGGTACGTACACGATCTTCTTTGCCGCGTCGTAGCCAATATCGGCCGTATTGCTCTGGATATCCTTGGTGTCCAGCAGCTTGGTCGCAGTGCCGTCTTTCACGTGATAGACCTCGCCGGCCCAGCAGGAAACCAGGTACTCGCCGGGGCTCACTTCCTCGATTCCGTCGGTACTTTTGTCCATACCTTCCGCCAGTGTCGTCACGTTTTTCTGCGCATCGATTTTTTGCAGCTTGCCACTTTCGGTATAGAGTAGCCCATCGCTTACGGCCAGCACGCCATTGGGGTTATCGATGCCTTCGTGGTAGGTCGCAACCGCCCCGTCTTTCAGGGTGTGGATTTTTCCGGTATTCTTGTCGGAAAAGTAAATGGTGCCATCCGAGCCGACTGAAACATCATTGAGTCCGGCGGCCCCGTCCACCGCCATTTTCTTCACGATTTTTCCGGTCGCCAGGTCAATTTGCACTAATTCAGTCAGGTCCGTCACGTAAAGGTTGCCGTCCGTGATGCCCATTCCCTTGGGCGCGCTGAGTCCGGTCACCCAATTGGCGTCGATGATTTGGCCGTCGGTGCCGACTTTCGCCACACCGCCCTTGCCATCTTTATCGCCGCCCTGGCCATCGATGAGCGACACGTACAAAGTACCATCATTAAGCAGTACCGATTCGGGCGTCATAAGCGTGGTATCCGTGGCCCAGATTTGTTCCAGCGAAGCCTCTGCCACGGTGGTGGAATCCATGCCGTCGCCTTCGTCATTTTTCGTGTCACAGGAGGCCAGCAGTCCTAAGGAGGCCAGCAGGATGAAGGGTTTAATGTTCATAGTTTTGGGTAGTTTGGTTAAAAAAAAATGGAAATTGTGGTGTTAAAGCTTACAAAGGGACGGGAAGCGATTATCTAATCTGTTTAGAAATCCAATTCCTGATTCCTTAACATTTGGTAGTTTGGCAGTTAAACACAAATTCTAAAAACTATGCGCTCGTTTTTATCCCTACTCCTTGGGCTGGTCCTGCTTTCCGGCCCGGCCTTTTCCCAAACCTACGACGTCCTCATAAAAAATGGCCGCATCATCGACGGCACCGGCAATTCCTGGTACTACGGCAACATCGCTGTGCAGGGCGGAAAAATAGCTGCCATTGGAAAATTGGATAAAGCCGAAGCTAAGCGAGTCATCGACGCCAAAGGATTAGTCGTTGCGCCCGGCTTCATCGATGTCCACGCCCACATCGAGGGCGACGAAATGGTGACGCCCACGGCGGACAACTTCATCCACGATGGCGTCACAAGCGTCGTGACGGGCAATTGTGGTGGTTCCAGTCTGGACATGGCGAGGTACTTTGCCCGGCTGGATTCCGTCAAAACCTCCATCAACGTGGCTTCGCTTATCGGCCACAACACCGTCCGCCGGGCCGTGATGGGCGACGCGCAACGCGACCCTACCGTCGCTGAACTTGCCCAAATGGAAGCCCTCGTCGAGAAAGCCATGCGCGAAGGCGCGGTCGGATTATCCACGGGTTTGATCTACGTGCCGGGTACTTACTCCAAGACGCCGGAGGTAGTTGCGCTGGCGAAAGCGGCCGCCAAACACGGCGGTGTGTACGCCTCGCACATCCGCGACGAGGGCGACAACGTGACGGAGGCGGTCAGTGAAGCCATCGCCATTGGCCGCGATGCCAACATGCCCGTCGAGATTTCACACTTCAAGGTCACCTACAAACCCAACTGGGGCCGCTCGGTGGAAACTTTGGCGCTGGTGGACAACGCCCGGAAGGAAGGGCTGGACGTGACGGTGGATCAGTATCCCTACGTAGCCAGCAGTACTTCGCTCGACACGACGGTACCGACCTGGGCGTTCAGTGGGGGCCGTGACTCCCTTCATGCCCGACTGAAAGATCCGGTCATCCGCAAACAGATCAAGCAGCAAATGGCCGATCGGTTGAAAGAGAAGCAACTCAAAAGCTTTTCGTACGCGCAGGTGGCGCGCTACGGACCTGATATCAGCTACAATGGCAAGAATATCAGCGAAATCAATCAACTTAAAGGCCGCAAAAGCAAGCCAATGGAGGAAGCTGAGACGATTCTTGAAATGGTAGAATCCGTAGGCCGCACCCAAATGGTGTTTTTCAGCATGGACGAGAAGGATCTGGTGCGCATCATGCAATACCCTTTCGCGATGGTGGCTTCCGACGCGGGCATCGCCAAGTTTGGTTCGGGCATGCCGCACCCCCGCGCGTACGGTACTAACGCCCGCGTGCTGGGCCGCTACGTCCACGACCAAAAGGTGATCCGCCTCGAAGAAGCCATCCGCCGCATGACTTCACTGCCCGCCCAGAAATTTGGGCTCCGCGACCGGGGCTTATTGCTCCCCGGTATGGCAGCCGATATTGTAGTCTTCGACGAAGCCACCGTTGGTGATGCGGCGGAGTTCGCCAATCCGCACGTGTATTCGGTTGGGTTCAAGTATGTATTGGTGAATGGGGAAGTGACTGTGGAGGAGGGGAAGCATACGGGGGTTAGAAGTGGAGGTACTTTGAAAAGCGCGGAAGTACTTTGAAGCATAATGAAGAATTACTCCCCACATAGTACTTTGAATTCCTCATTTATTGGTCTTTTATTGGAGCATTTTAATTCTCACCTACCATCCACCTTATGAAACCCCTCTCCGTCTTTCTCTTGTTTTCCTGCCTAACTCTCAACGCATTCGGCCAAACCTACGACGTCGTAATCCGCAACGGCACACTTTATGACGGGACCGGAGCCGCGCCAACGGTCGGCGACTTGGCGATTCAGGGGGATAAAATCGCGGCGATGGGGAAATTTCCGGGTCGGGGCAAGCGGGAGATCGATGTCCATGGAATGGCGGTAGCACCGGGCTTCGTGAATATGCTCAGTCACGCATACATCTCTCTGCTGCGCGACGGGCGATCACTTTCGGATATAAGACAGGGCGTGACGCTGGAAGTTTTCGGGGAAGTATCGATGGGGCCGCTTTCCGAAAACATGAAAGCCGAAATGCGGCAACAGCAGGACGAAGAAAAATTCGACGTCAGCTGGACGACCCTCGGCGAGTTCATGCGGCATTTGGAGCAAAAAGGGGTGGCCACCAACTTTGCTTCCTTCGTCAGTGCTTCCGAAATCCGGGAACACGAGCTGCAGCAAATCAACCGCGATCCCACGCCCGCCGAACTCGACCACATGAAGGCGCTGGTGGCGCAAGCTATGCAGGAAGGCGCGATGGGGCTAACGACCGCCCTGATATACGTCCCCGCCACTTTTGCCAAGACAGACGAACTGGTGGCGATGGCGAAGGTAGCAAGCGAATACGGCGGTATATTCACGGCCCACATGCGCAGTGAGGGGGACCGCTTCGAAGCGGCCGTGGATGAAATGATCGCCATCAGTAAACGGGCGAAGATTCCGGTGGAAATCTACCACTTGAAAGCGGCCGGAAAATCCAACTGGCAGAAACTTGACCGCGTGATTGCGAAAATAGACAGCGCGCGCCAAGCGGGTCTGGCCATCACGGCTAATATGTACAATTACACCGCCGGGGCCACTGGTCTCGACGCAGCCATGCCGCCCTGGGTGCAGGAAGGCGGCCTGCAAGCCTGGCGGCAAAGACTGCAAGACCCGGAAACTCGGCAAAAAGTAGCCAAAGCCATGACCGAACCCGCCGGCGATTGGGAAAATCTGGCCCTGGCGGCCGGACCGGAAGGAATGATTTTGCAGGGATTCAAGCAGGATTCTTTGCGCAAATACGTGGGCAAAACTCTCGCCGAGGTGGCTGCCCAAAGCGGTCAACCCTGGTACGAAACTGCTATGGATTTGGTGGTGATGGATGACTCGCGGGTTGGGACGGCGTATTTTTTGATGTCGGAGGAAAATGTAAAAAAGCAGATTGCTTTACCATACATGAGTTTCGGGTCCGACGCGGCTTCGATCGCGCCGGAAGGAAATCGTCTCAAAGGCAGTCCACACCCACGAACCTATGGGAACTTTGCCCGGTTGCTGGGCAAATACGTCCGCGAGGAAAAGGTCATCTCATTGTCCGAAGCGGTTCGTCGACTTACCTCACTCCCTTGCCAGAACCTGCACATCCCGGAAAGAGGATCTTTGAAACCCGGCTATTTTGCCGATGTGGTCCTATTTGATCCGGCCCGCATCGGCGACGTAGCTACCTACGACCAGCCCCACCAACTGGCTGAGGGTGTGGTCGATGTGTTCGTAAATGGTACTCTGGTACTGGAAGACGGCAAACCTACCGGCGCTACGCCGGGCCGGGCGGTGTACGGTCCGGGGAAAAAGTAAGGTACTTTTACTTTTTCCCAAGCTGTGAGGTACTTCCGCTGTACCTAACAAGTCTTTAACCATGCTCACTTAGTTGATTATCAGCGCATAAATTTGCTAATACCTCAGTCGCACCGGCCCTAACAAGCCCGAGGGCATCGCTTCCCAATGGCTGGCGTCGAATTTCTTGTAGGTAATATCTACAATATTGGTATCATAAAATTTCTTCCAATCCGGCGCCTGCTGGTCGCGTAGTCGCATGTAGTTGGCGGAAAGATTGCTTACCTCAATTTCCAGCGAATTCGTACCCGCCCGCAGGGTTTCCGCAGGTACTTTGAGCTGGAACGGAATGCTCCACGCCACGCCGATGGGCTTACCATTGAGCTTTACCGAAGCCGCTTCGCGCACGTCGCCCAGGTCCAGGACAATGTTTTTCTGAGTGGCAATATTTTCGGGTACTTCAAAGGAGAGCGTATAGCGTGCCGTGCCCGAAAAGTATCCGGCGGAATCGGAGAAAGTGGTCCAGGATTTCAAAGTTGAAACCGAAGTCGGCTTGGGTAACGAGGGCATTCCTTTCAGAAAAGTCACCGCCCAGTTTCCGTTTACGGGAAAATTATTTGCCAATACATTCGCTGTTTCCAGGTTGGGTTTGGTCGTAGTCCCTTTCAGAAAACAGGACTGGCCGGGCAGCAGGGAGAGGAAATGCTCCGTGGAATTGCCACGTCGGCGGGCGGGAAGCTCTGTCTCCTCGCCGGTGAGTGGGTCGTAGCGTGTGAAGTACGAATCCTTACCCAGTTTCAGCCAGTCTTCTTTAAAATCGTCACCCACATTCGCCACGAAGTACATAGCTTTGCCATCGTAGACTTTTCGGATAAACGTTAGCCCTTTTTCAGCCATTTCTTCCTGAGCGGCGCCATTGCTGATCAGCGTTTTCTCCCAGTCGCTCGTGACGGATACCGTCTTTCCTTTAAGAAGGCGAGAAAGTGATTTGGTAAATTGCTCCTGACGGCGATCAGCGCCATCGAATCCAGTGACATGGGAAGGCGTATGATCTTCAAAAACAATGCGTGCTCCCAGCGCCGCGAGCCGTTGCAATTCTTTAAGGGTAGTTTCGGGTAAGTAGGTGCTCGCCGGAATCAGAATAGTTTGGTAGGTGCTGTGCCCCGAATTGATACTGCCGCCTTTTGCCACCCTCAGCCGCGACAGTTGAAGATCCGAGACGTAATCGAAGGTGAAGCCTTTTTCCCAAAGCTTCTCGCACAACTTCCCGAAGGGTAGTTTCAGAAGCCAGCGATCGACGTGGTGAACTTCCAGCAAATGGACGCCGCCGCCCGAAGGTGAATTGGTGGCCCACAAGTCGTGGATGGGGAAATAAACAAGGACATCGTTATCCACTTGGCTATTTTGCAGGAGGGTTTGGCAGTTCTCCACGTAGCGATTCAGGAGCGGAAATTGCGCGGCAAAGTGCGAGGTAGGGCCGAAATGCGTCGAGGCATAAAACAGCCAGCCGGGGTAGTTTTCCGACGGGGGGGAATAGGTAGTTCCGTGGTAAAAAACGTGGTTGATGCCCGCCGTGAAAAGTTCGTCGATTTGGGGCTTGACCTGCGAAAGCGATACCTTAAAGTGATTGGCCAGCCAGGTAGCCGTTTCGGAGCTTACCAGCGGCTTACCCGAAAAATGGGCTGCCGATGACGCAAATTTCATGGCCAGCGGATTGGGCGTGCCAAACTGCTGGATCGAGTAGTCGGGGTCGATGCGCAGACCGGGAATCGGGAAGCGACTGGTCCCGAAGGCTTCGGTTTCGGGGATGGTGGCGGCATCGTAAAGGTCCAGCAAATTGCCCGGCGAGCCGTGGGCCTGGTAGCGGGTCTGGAAGCCATTTTTGGTACTCCACTGCGTCCAGGGTTGGGCGTAGCGTTCCAGGAGGAGTTCGGCGATGGTCTGGTGGTAGTCCATCCGAACCAGCTGCGCGGGTAGTTTGGTAGTTGTATCGGTCAGGATATCCAATTTGGTAAGGAGATCGTAGCCGCGCCGCCTCGCAAATTCTTTTGGGAAATCGACCGTCCAGTTAGCGCCGTAGGCCTCGTAAGAATCGTTATACATCGACCTGGGCCGTTCTGGCGATTGGATCAGCGTAGAGTCGAACCATGTCAGGTACTCGCGCATAGCGGTGGGATGAAACGGATCCAAAACCAATCCCTCGCCACCGGGCGCTGCCCGCTTTACTTTTTGTCCGGTGGGCTTTACCGCTATTTTGCCGTCTTTCACGTTCATGGTACGAGCCGCTGTTTCCGGCGTTACCGTGGGGCCACCGAACGGCCAGCCCGTTCCGGTAGTCATGTCTACGCCCAAGCCCAGCCGTTTGCCTTCACGCACGGTATGCTGCATCATGGCAAGCCAGTCTTTGCTGAGGAATGGCAGAAACTCTTTCTCGTAACCTTTCACACCGTAGATCGGAATAATATGAACTCCGCCCAGGCCGGCTTTTTTGAAACCTTCCATTTGAGCCGTGATGTCCTGTTCGTTGGCGGCACTGCCCATCCACCACCAGAAAGTCCAGGGTTTGGCCGTAGAAACTTTTTGGGCGTGTGATTGGCCGACGGCTATTAAAATCAGGAGAAGTACTACTTTGATGGAGTGCAACATTCTATTTCGGTGAAGAGCCTGGAATTTCATTTTCTGGCCCAAATTAGCGTATTCATTTTTACCACCTACAAAGTACTTTTTTATTCGTGGGATCAGCAAAGAAAAATGACGAACTGATGGCTTTGGACCATAATTTTCCGAAACGGGCGCTATGCGTCCGAAGGTAGTTTCGATGTCTGAAAGCAGTTTGTTGAGGCTCTCCGCGATTATCTGAGCCTGGCCTACGAGCTAGTTCTCAGGTTCAATCCCTCCATGAAAGTTCCCCTCCCGAAATTCTGGCCAAGGAAACCAGCCTGCCCGTCCACGAAATTTAGGAGAAGATAAAGCTTGAGCCCGACCACGATTACATCATCCCGAAAAATGAAGTGTTGACCGCCACCGATGGGGTACTTAGGCTTATTCCTCGTGATGTGAAGAAGTTGTCGAACTCGTCTGTCAAGGTATTTTTCATCTTGCCAGCCGAGGTGCGCGCCACGATTGCGGTGGATGTCGTGCTTTCATGGCCGCATGAATCGGCCCGCACGGGAGCAGCGGCACTGGATTGGCACCTCGCCAAGAAATCATAGAATTTCACCCGGGTAGAATTTGGGTCGTACCCAGGGAATCCCATAAAAGGCACTGCTAGCCAATGGCTTCATTGAAGTGCGGGGTGCCAAACTTGCGCAAACTGGCAATGTGAGATTTCAGGGCAATCATGAAAGTATCATTGACGCAGTAGTTCAAGCCGAATTCCTCAGCCGTTTCCTTGACGATAGGGGCAAGGGCCGCGTAGTGTACATGGCACACTTTGGGAAACAAATGGTGCTCGATCTGAAAATTCAGACCGCCTACGTACCACCCTAGCCATTTGTTGCGGGGGGAGAAGTCAACCGTAGTTTCAAGCTGATGAATCGCCCAGTCATTTTCAATAACTCCCTTGGAATTTGCCACCGGGTAGTGGGTCCCTTCCACTGAATGGGCTAATTGGAAAATCACGGTGAGCATCAATCCTGAGGTAAAATGCATCAGCGAAAAACCGAGGAGAATTTCCAGGAAGGGAATATTGAAAACTACCACCGGAAGGACAAAAAGCAAACCGAAATAAATAACCTTGATCCCGATTAACCCCAACAACAACTTACGGTTTTCGGCAATCGATTGGCGGAGCAGTCCCGATTTGATAAACGTATAAAATTGCAGGAAATCCTTTATCAGAACCCAGTAGAAGGTGAGAATCCCATAAAAGAAAAATGCGTAGATCCACTGAAAACGATGAAACCAAGTGGCGCCTGAGTCAGGAAAGAGTTTGATGACTTTCCGGTCTTTGATATCCTCATCCACCTCGGGGACATTGGTGTACGTGTGATGTAGAATATTATGCTGCAGCTTCCAGTTCAAGACCCCGACGCCCGCCAGGTTGATGGTATACCCCATCCATTTGTTCACGGTTGGATTTTTTGAAAAGGCTCCATGATTGGCATCATGCATCACACTCATTCCGATGCCGGATATGCCAAGTCCCATGACCACCCATAAAATCAGGCTGATCCAAAGCGGCGGGTTGGTGAATAGGAGGATAATAAAGGGAACAATATAGGCAGAGAGCAAAACAATGCTTTTGATTGTCATTGCTTTATTTCCGTACCGGGATTTATTGGTCTGTTCGAAGTAATCGTCCACCCTTTTTTTCAATGTGGAGAAAAAAAGGCTTTTCTGAGCAGGATGAAATTTGATTTTTGAATACGTGTCCATGAAGATGAAGCATTTAGATTTACTGACTTATTTGTCGAATGACTGAGGAATAAGTTCTAAAATCTAAGCTCGTCCACGATCCTTTCTAGTTTACCAACGCTAGTAGTTACCACTTGTTGCATACTAGTGTGCAATTAGTTGTGTGCTGATATACAATTACTTGTAATATCGCTATTTGGACACCTTCTGCAATTTTCCATGTTGTATATTTATCTTTTCAGCCACAAACTGGTGACTTCATACTATTTTCGACTTTAATTGAACTAACAGCATTACTACCCTATCGATCCGATACGTGTCCCTAATCGTTCGCTACCGGTACACTCTGGCCCAACTGCATGATCGTCTCAAATGAATCTTCCTTTCTAACCATCGTAATACTGGACACGCACCCTATAAACCGAATGGGGCTTGCCGTCCTGATCAGACAAAATTCTGAAAATGTCACCGTCATAGAGGCCCAAAATGTAGCTCAGTTTCAGCGGGACAACCAAAAGGTAGAGCCAGGACTTTTTATCTCGGTACTTAATGACCAGTCGCTGATTGGAAACGACCAATTGGCGATCGAAATAAAAGAAAGGTTTCCTTTTTGCTTCCTGATTATTTACGGGGAGGAACAATCGCCTCAGCATGCGATTGCAAGCCTGAAATCAGGAGTCAACGGCTTTTTTTCGAAGAATGCTGATTTGGTTGAACTGTCAGGGTGCATCGAAAGGGTCATGGCCGGGGAGATGTACCTTTCGCCGGAGTACATGCAGACTTTATTTGCTTTTTTGCTTTTACACCATGCTGTGGTTAAGATGCAGGATATTCTCACTCCCCGTCAGTTCGAGATCGCAGGGTACTTGGTGCAGGGGCTTTCCATTACTGCCATTGCCGAAAAACTAGGCTTGCATATTTCTACGGTCAGTAGGTTCAAAGCCAATATATTTTCAAAGCTGGGGGTTGACAATATTCTCAAACTGAAAGAAATTTTTGAGCAATAGGAGCTACATGGGATAATCATTTCAGCTCGCTTTTGTCAGGATGAATTGCTTTTGCAGCCCAGAGTGTTCCCCGTGGCTTGCCGGGCAACACCTCAATGAGTTAGCCCTCCTTTAAAAGATGGGGGTGGGGATAAATCTACGGAAGCCCGCCAGTAAAATGTTTCCAGGAAACTTATATGGATTTCTACCGCTGGAAAGAAACGCACGCGATCAATGATAAGTGCTTCCTTAGCTGGTAGGAAGGATAATCGAAACCGTGGTACCTGCACCTTGATCAGAATGGATGGTAATCAAACCAGAATGGTTGCGAATTATTTTTCGGCAAATGCTAAGACCTATTCCTGACCCTTCCTGAACTGTTTCTGAGGGAATTTGGGAAAACATGTCGAAGATTTTTTCGAGCTGAAACCGGTCGATCCCTATGCCATTGTCTGTAAATTTTATCTCGACATACCGCTTCTCCGGCATAAGGTGTGTGCCCTCCACAGAGCGAGTGTATTCCTGGCTGGAGATGGATATTAACAGAGGCACGTCTTTTTTTGAAAACTTGACTGCATTGTCAAATAGATGGTAAAAAAGCTGCTCCATTTGCAGGGGTACCCCCGGCACGGTCGGCAAGTTGCCCACATTAACAGTGGCATCCCTCTCATCCAATTTGAAACGTAGCTCCGCTTTGACCACACCGACAGTATATTCCAAGTCCACCGGCTGAACGGTCGCACCGTTTTCTTCCAGAATTGAAAAGTCAGAAAGGCTCATGATGAGATTTGAAAACCGATCGGCACCGTCGTTTATTTTAAGTGCGAACTGTTCAGCCTTCTCAATTTCCTTGTTTCTTATTGAATCAACCAGCATTCCACTGAAGATTCTGAGCTTGCGGAGTGGTTCCTGTAGCGTATGACTGGAAATATGGCGGTACTGCCTGTTTTCATCAAGGGAGTTACTGAGCTGCCTGTTCAAATTCCTGGCTGTCTTATCGCTTTCATCAAGCAACTCGATTTGTTGCAAGTGAAAGGAAATCAGATCGGAGAAGGCCATAAAGAGGCCTTTAATCTTTGGATTTTCCAAGTCCGCAGGATTGGGGTCAATCGCACAGAGTGTACCGAAGAACTCACCCGTTTTCAAGATGATCGGATATGAGATATAACTCTGAAATCCATACATTAACGGGGTGGGATGATTGCAGAACAGATCATTCTCCTTCACATGGTTGATGATGACAGGCTGGAAAGAGTCCCGGATTTCATTACAGATCGTCGTTTCTACCTTCAGTTCACTTCCCTGAACCAAGCCGAATTGAATGTCATCACGGACACTGCACGTGATCCATCGTGTTTCAGTAACACGGGCAATCGCAGCAAAGCCCATACCCGTAGTCTGGCATACCACATCCAGTAAGGTAGGGACGATTGAAATCCGGTTAACCCGTTCAATATCCTTTATAAGTTCTTCATCACTATAATTCATCACCCGGATAACATGTCCTCATATTCTGTCTTTAAAATTAGAAAGTCCCGATGATCTCAGACCTAACGTTAAGTGTGAAGTATTTAATCACATTTTAACCTTCCACCATTACGCGTCATTTGACGCCCGTTTTTTTTTAAACTGGAACTAGTGGGCTGTTTGGGGACGGGATAAGAAGGAGAGGTAATCTTCTCCAATTGTCTAGGTTTGAACTACCCTAAACTAAGATGGCGGCACAAAGGTAAAGTACGGGCAACTTATTAAAAACCAGTACTTCACCCCTTAAAAGTCAGTCTGTTTGAAATGCCCCGATTGGTACTCATAACGCATTGACATTGTAAAAGGCCAGTTTGGGGTAGTTTGAACAGGTGCCTTGCCAGCTTACCTTCCAAAACTACCCCGCAACGCCGCCCGTGCCGCGTTGTAGCCACACATACCGTGTACCCCGCCTCCAGGCGGCGTGGACGATGAGCAGATGTATAGGGTAGGGTCGGAAGTCTGGTAGGGGTTAAGGCTCGTGATCGGACGGGTCAGGAACTGCTTCCAATCCATGTTGCCGCCATTGATGTCGCCGCCCACACAATTGGGATTCCAGTCCTCGAACTGCGCCGTATTCATGGTATGCCGGGCCATAATGATCTCCCGAAAACCCGGTGCGAACCGCTCGACTTGCTGTTCGATGCGGTCGGTCATGTCTATAGTTGAGCCGTGTGGAACGTGGCAATAAGCCCAGGCGGTATGTCTTTCCGCCGGTGCTCGGCCAGCATCAAACAGACTTGGTTGGGCAAGGAGTACAAATGGTTTTTCGGGATGCTGCCCATCCGCGGTCAACTGTTCATTTTTTTGAATTTCTTCCAGCGATCCGCCAATATGAACAGTCCCGGCTCGCCGGCAGCCGGCATCCAAAAAAGGAATGGCCTCGCGCAGTGCCCAGTCTACCTTGAATACCCCAGAACCATACCGATAGTTGGCCAGCCGCTTTCGATAGGTTTCCGAAAGCCGGTTTCCGGCGATTCGCAGGACTTGTTGAGGCGTGAGGTCTAACAGAAAAACTTTGGCCTTCGGCAGCTCATTCAGATCATCTACCTGCCGATCAGTCTCTATATGGCCGCCGAGTGACTTGAAGTATGAAGCAAGGGCGTTGGCGATACTTTGAGTCCCTCCTTCGGCTACGGGCCAACCATGGCTGTGGCCTGAGGCCATGAGCGTCAGAGCAATGGCCGAGGTAGTTACGGTGGTGAGTGGCTGAAAGGAGTGGGCTGCCATTCCCGCTAAAAGTGCTTTGGCTGGTTGGGTTTTGAATTGATTGGCCAAAGTAGTTGCGGGTAATAAACCTTTCAACCCAAACCTGACAAAATCCACCGGATGGCGTGGCCATTGAAACGGGCTCAACAAATCATGAGAAAGTTCCGACCAATGATCCACTATCGGGGATAGGAGCTTTCCATAAGTATGCCCATCAGGCCCCAGAGTCTGTGATGTCTCATGTACTGAACCTAGTAGCATTGCTGCCGTACCGTTATCGAAAGGGTGGGCCAGCGCTACCGGGGGATACAAATAGGTTAATCCGTGTTCATGGAGTGGAATCGATTGAAAAAATGGAGAGCTGATGGCCAGCGGAACTACCGCTGCTCCCACATCATGAATAAAACCCGGCAAGGTGAGTTCCTCGGACCGGGTACTGCCGCCAACTACCCTGGCTCGTTCGATAAGCAAAACTGACAGTCCGGCCTCCGCCATGACGATGGCGGCGGAAAGGCCATTCGGTCCGGCACCAACCACCACGGCATCATAATCTCTGCGCATCCATTTGGTCGTTAGGTGTATTCAAAGGTTGGCTGGCACGGACTATTGAACTTCTGGGGGCGTCGGTGCCAATGCAGATTACTCAGGTATTGGCATTGAATGATCGTTCAATCAATGAACCGACGCGTAATGGGCTGGTAAGAGTCCACGCGCCGATCCCGGAAATAGGGCCAGGTAGTGCGGTAGTGGTCGATTACTGCCAGATCTATTTCCTGGGTATGAACAACCTCTTCATCGTGAGAAGCCAGATACAGCAACCGCCCGTGGGGATTTGCTACAAAAGACCCCCCCCAGAATTGCTGGTCGCCCTCGGTTCCCACGCGGTTGACGGCCACCACAAACACCCCATTGGCCACGGCATGACTGCGCTGAATGGTCTGCCAGGCACCGTACTGTTCTTGGTTGGTAACGAGGTCAGTTTCGCGTTTGTCCCAACCAATGGCCGTCGGATAAAACAGAATTTCAGCTCCCATGAGACTCGTTATGCGGGCCGCTTCGGGGTACCATTGGTCCCAGCAAATGAGTACACCAATTTTGGCAAATTTGGTATTGAATACCCGATAGCCGATTTCTTCAGTGCCAGCGGTGCCATCCGTGGGGGCGTCACCGGGTGTGAAATAAAATTTTTCATAATAGCCCGGATCATCCGGTATGTGCATCTTGCGGTACTTTCCCAGGTAACTTCCGTCGGCGTCCAGCACAGCGGTGGTATTGTGGTAAAGTCCCTGGGCGCGCCGTTCGAAAAGGGACGCTATAATGACAACACCTAGTTCGGCGGCCAGCTCTCCCAATGCCTCGGTGGACGGGCCCGGAATAGCTTCGGCCAGGTTGAAGTTAGCGTGATCTTCTACATCGCAGAAGTACAGCGACTTGAATAATTCCTGAAGGCAGATGATCTGCGCCCCCTGGGCAGCCGCTTCCCGGATTCTCCCGGTGGCTTTGTGGAAGTTTTCGTTTGGGTCATCAGTGCAGCTCATTTGCACCAGACCAATATTTACTTTTTTATTCATTGATTTTTTATCCTTGACTCTTAAGAGAGCCATTGCATTTCATATTTACAAAGCTACTTAACTCGAATAAGCTTTCATAAGGTACGTGAGGCGTGTATAACTGACGTTACCGTACTAAACACAAAAAATCCCGCAGACATTTCTGCCAGCGGGATTTTTGTGGAGCCTCCTACAAGACTTGAACTTGCGACCTACGCATTACGAATGCGTCGCTCTACCAACTGAGCTAAGGAGGCGTGATATTGATGATTCTCGACCCGGCTACCACGAGTGCCTCACCCTATGGGCCGCCCAACCGCCACTCACCTAAGAAGACGTCGTGTTTGGAGAGGCAAATATACGAATCGGGATTTTATTATGTCAAAATTTTTGATGTCTGTTACGGGTATACTGCCACCATTTCTATTTCGATAAATTTATCAGTATTGGCAAGACCCGCAATGCCGATTGTTGATCGGATGGGCTTGGTCGGCTGGTCGGCAGTGCCGAAGTACTTGGCATAGGCATCGTACCAGCCCTGATAATCATGTGTTCCGGTACTTTTGTCTGGGGCAATATATACACGCAGCATGAGTACGTCCTTTGTGCTCAACCCCTTCTCCCGCAAGGTTTTTTCAAAATTGGCAAGGATGCTCAGAGCCTGAGTGCGGGTATCCCCAAATCTCTCTCGAGTACCCTCTTTTGCCGTGCTATCTGCCACGCCACCTGTTGTGCCGCTGGTCCATAGCATTCTTTTTCCTGCGGGGAAAACGGCACCTGAGGAAATGACAGAGGCTGGTGAACCATAGAATTCTACCGTCTGTGCAAGCGAAGCGAAACTTAAAAGGATCGATAATCCCATGAGTGCTATCCAGGTGATTCTTTTTATATTGAATTATACAGTTTATTATTAGTACGAAATGATAAATTTTAAAAACTATATTCTGCAAATCTAAAATAATACGGGATATTATTTGTCATCAACTTTTTCGGCACCTATTTTTACTGGAAACAAATTTGCCCGGATCCTCACTTAATTCAACTTATGAACCGCCGAGATTTTTTTCAAAAAGCAGGGATTGGAAGTCTTGTTGTATCAACAGGTGCAGTGGCTTCTTGTGCTACCCGGCCTGGCCCACGGTATGCCGACAAGCAATTTTACATTAATCGAGGATATCACCAAATCCCCAAACTCCGGCTTTCGATGGATCGTATCGTGAAGGAAACCGTGGGACTAAGACCTTTTCGGCCTTCGGGTCCACGTGTCGAAGCCGAGCAAATGGGAAACAAACTCATCGTCCATAACTACGGGCATGGCGGAAGCGGCTGGTCGCTTTCCTGGGGGACGGGTAACGTAGCCCGGAATCTGGTTATGGCTACCCCCGAACGAAAAATAGCTATGCTGGGCTGTGGGACCGTAGGAATAGCTACCGCCTGCCTGCTGCAGGAGAGCGGTTGCGAGGTGACTATTTATACAAAAGATGTTCCGCCTAACGTGACCAGCAACCTGGCTACCGGCACCTGGTCTCCCGCGTCGCGGGTGTGCGATCCCGCGGTGGCCAAGCCTGGGTTTGAGGATATTTGGAAGGACGCTACGCTATTCTCTTTCCGGCGATTCCAGTTTCTGCTGGGACTAAACGACATCACCTCTTGGGTAGATGAGTACAGTGTCAGGAAAGAAGCCCCTGGCGCTACTGAACCCACGGGCGGCGGCGAGCAGTTTGACATTGAGGGGCTTATTCCTGAACGCGTCCGGTTAAGCAAAAAAGAGCACCCTTTTTCGGCAGATTATGTGACGCGTCGCTCCAATATGATGTTCAACATTCCGGCGTACCTTCACCATCATTTACAGGAGTTTCTGGCTTTTGGTGGAAAGGTTAAAATTCGGGAAATAAAGAAAGTCGAGGACATCGACGCCTTACCGGAAAAAGTAATAG
Source organism: Persicitalea jodogahamensis (assembly GCF_014651615.1). Taxonomy (GTDB): domain Bacteria; phylum Bacteroidota; class Bacteroidia; order Cytophagales; family Spirosomataceae; genus Persicitalea; species Persicitalea jodogahamensis. Next base: position 54,034 of record NZ_BMXF01000004.1, read on the forward strand.
TCAATTGCATGGGGTTGGGTGCCAAGCCCGTTTTCAATGATAAAGAAATCACGCCGGTCTCGGGTCAACTGTCCTGTCTGATCCCCCAAGCCGATATTCAGTACAAACTGAGCACCGAGGGGGCTAATTTTATTGCCCGGAAAGATGGGATTTACATGGGAAGTAACGGAATACTGGGCAATTGGGATACTACGCCCAGCCGGGAGCAGACTGAGAAGGTCGTGACGATTTTGCAGGATGTCATGAAAAATATGCGTGGCTGACGCTTTAACTTTCCGTATTGACGCATCCTTGCTACCTTTACTTCATTGTCGTTTTGAATAAAACAATGAAGTACCGTGCGCAAATTTGGATTTAAAGCTACGCTAATTGGGGTAGGGGTATTGCTGGTTGTTGCCTGTTCGAGGCCCAACGATAAAGTAGTCGTTGCAACGGCAGCCAATGTTCAGTTTGTGATGCAGGCGTTGCAAAAGGAATTCGAAAAGCAGACAGACACCCGACTGGAAATCGTTGTAGGTTCATCGGGTAAGCTGACGGCCCAAATCCGCGAAGGGGCCCCATTCGATTTGTTTGTGTCTGCCGACACGCGCTATCCGCAGGAAATATTTGACAACGGCGGAGCGGAAACACGCCCTCGGGTGTATGCCCGGGGAGCCCTGGTACTTTGGGCAAGTGACTCCACAATCACTCCTGATATCCAGAGGCTTGCCGACCCTGAAATAAAAAAAATCGCATTGGCTAACCCCGAAACTGCACCGTACGGCACAGCGGCCGTGCAGGTACTTAACAAAGCCGGACTGTACAATCAGGTAAAAAGCAAGCTGGTGTATGGCGAAAGCATCGCCCAGACTACCCAGTACATAGCCGCGGGCGCGGCAGAAATGGGGTTTACGGCATTATCCATGGTACTTTCACCCGAAATAAAAGGGCAGGGCCGTTGGAGTGAGCTGGATTCCGCTGACTATTCGCCAATAAATCAGGCGGCGATTCTTTTAAAACACAGCGAATCTTCACCTAAGAAACAGAAAAGTCAGGAATTTTATGATTTTCTGTATTCCGAGCAAGCGAAGGCTCTGTTTCGGAAATATGGGTACTGGGTCGAGTGAATCATGTTTAGTGTCAAAGTACCAAAGTGAAACTACGAATGCTGGAAGATGAATTTTGAGCCCCTGGTACTTACTTTCAAGCTGGCGTCGATTGCAACGCTGATTTTGTTTGGTTTGGCTTTGCCCTTGTCTTACTGGCTGGCGTACAGCCGTTTTCGGGGAAAAGTGCTGGTAGAGGCAATCATCGGCATGCCACTCGTGCTGCCACCCTCTGTGCTTGGGTTTTATCTTTTGCTGGCGTTTAGCCCGGGCTATTTTTTTGGCGCCTGGATAGAGGAGATAATAGGTCTCAGACTGGTTTTCTCATTTCCGGGGCTGGTGGTGGCATCGGTCATCTACAGTCTGCCGTTTATGGTATATCCTCTGCAGGCGGGTTTGCAGGCTTTACCTGTATCATTACGCGAGGCTTCGTATACTCTGGGAAAGACTCCCTGGACGACTTTTTTCAAAGTACTGCTTCCCAATGCCAAGTCGGCGATCCTTACGGCCATCGTTTTGACTTTTGCCCATACCGTCGGCGAGTTTGGCGTAGTACTCATGATCGGTGGGAACATTCCCGGCGTGACGAGGGTGGCATCCCTGGCAATTTACAACGAGGTAGAAGCCCTCAACTACTCAGCTGCCAACCAGTATGCGCTCGTGCTTTTTGTGATTACCTTTGCCATTCTGCTGTTGGTTTATTCCGTGAACAATCGCCTTTTCCGTGTCCGACACCCCGCTTGAACTCCAATTATGTCACGACCTTCGCACCGCCGAAGGCCTTGTGACTCTGAACGTGGAATTGCGGTTGGAGCGCGGTTCGATCACCGCTTTGACCGGGCCTTCGGGAGTGGGGAAAACTACCCTTTTGCGTAGTATCGCTGGTCTGGTAAAGCCTCAGTCGGGACGAATAGCGTTTGGGCAGGAAGTTTGGTTTGATTCTGACAAACAGATTTTCAAGATTCCCCAACAGCGCCGGGTGGGCTTGGTTTTCCAGGATTATGCACTTTTTCCGCACCTTAACGTGCGCCAAAACGTATCTTTCGCTTTAAAAAAAGGAGAAGACCAGGGCCGTGTGGACGAACTGCTGCGAGAAGTTGAACTCACGAAGCTAGCCGACCGCCGCCCTCATCAGCTTTCCGGTGGACAGCAGCAACGTGTTGCGCTGGCCAGGGCTTTACTACCCAATCCGGAACTACTGTTGCTGGATGAACCCCTCTCCGCGCTGGATCGCGCAATGCGACTGCGATTGCAGGATTATTTGTTAGAGATCCACCGCCGGTACCAACTTACCATACTTCTGGTTACCCACGATTTGGGCGAAATTTTCCGACTCGCCGATCAGGTGGTGAAAATGGATGAGGGGAAAATAATGAATCAGGGCACGCCTGAGCAGGTTTACACCAGCGAATTTGAACCATCCCCGGGCCCTGTACTTTACGGAGAAGTACTTTCCTGCCATGTTGAAAATGGCATGGCCACAGTGCAGGCGCTGATAGATCAGAGGATTCACAAGTTCAGGTTATCAGCCGCTGAAGCAACCAGCCTGGTCGTCGGGCAACCTTTTGTACTGAGATATTCAGTAGACAAACCTGTGTTTGAAAAAGTACGCTGACAATCCGCCGGAAGGGGGCCGAAGTCTTATTTTAGAGGTAAAATCACGTGAAAAGTGGCTCCTTTCCCATATTCCGACTCAGCCCAAATTCGTCCCAGGTGATTTTCGACTACCTTCTTGCATAGTGCCAGCCCCACACCCGTTCCCGGGTAAGACTGCTTGCCATGCAGGCGTTTGAAGAGTTCGAAGATTTTTTCGGCGTACTGTGGTTCAAACCCAATTCCATTATCCTGAATGGTCAATTGGAAATATTTTTTTTTGCGTGATAACCGCAATTGTTCAATTGCTTTTCCTGTCAGTGCCATGCACGATATACGTATCAGGGGTTTGCGATCAGGGATGGCGAACTTCACCGCATTATTGATAAGATTATAAAACAACTGGTGCATTTGCAACGGAATAGCCTCGATCGTGGGCAAATCCGCCACATCAAGTGTCGCAGACTTCTGCGCGATGAGTAGTTCAAGGTCACTTTGAATATCTACTATGATCTCATTCAAATTCACCCTAGTGAAGAGATCCTCACGGCTGGCGCTACTGAAATCCAGCAGATCCTTCAACAGATTGGACATTCTGTCCACTGAATCCATAATCCGGTCGAGCGATCCCTGGGAAGCAGAACTAAGGTTTTCGAAGTCAAGGAGTTTTATGCGCTCCGAAAATATCTTTATTTTTCGCAGCGGTTCCTGTAAGTCATGCGACGCGACGTAGTTGAATTGCTGGAGTTCATCATTTACGCTTCTTAAATGCTCGTTGGCGGTTTCCAGTTCGTGCGTCCGTTCGGCTACCTTCTGTTCCAGAGTGTCATTGGCAACCTTCTGGTCATGAATATCCGTGCAGGTTCCAAACCAACGTATGGTTTCGCCGGCCTCGTTGGTAAGCGCGGTGGCCCGGGCCAGCAGCCAGCGGTATTCTCCATCGGCCCTTTTCATCCGGTACTCTGTCTCGTAGCGTTCGCCAGTCTTCAGAGAATGATTCCATATTTGCCAGGTCCGGTCGACGTCGTCCGGATGCAGCAGTTTCGCCCATCCCGTGTCCTTGGTTTCCTGGTAGGTGAGGCCTGTAAACTCATACCAGCGCTCATTGTAGAAATCGTGGTATCCCGTGGCGTCCGTCGTCCACACAAGCTGAGGCATAAAATCGGACATCTGCCGGAGCTGTGCTTCGCTCTGTTTCAGCACCTCCTCGGCCTTGACCTGGTCATGAACGTCAGTGTTTGTGCCGATCCACTGCTGAACCTTTCCCGCGCTGTCCTTTACCGGAAACACCCTGGTCAGAAACCACCGGTAGTTTCCGTCTTTTCCCCGCAGTGGAAATGTCAACTCCCAGGGATCATCCTGTTGCCATGATTCCGTAGCGTATGCCACTACCCGGTCCACGTGTTCCGGGTGGTGCACCTTTTGCCAACCCCATCCCTCCATTTCTTCAAGGGTAGTACCGGTGTATTCGTACCAACGGTCATTGTACCAATGGATATAACCCTCGCGGTCGGCCATCCAGCCCAGCTGCGGGATGGCGTTCACCATAGTCAGAAATTGGGTCTGACCTTCTTCGATTTTCTTATTATTGGTAATGTCGGAAACAAAAATGTTCATGCCCCGCGAAATAGGTCTCGCCCGCACGTAGTACCATTGGTCCACTACTTCGGAATAATACTCTATTGCATCCGATTGGCGGGATTCCATGCAGCGTTGGCAAAAATCGTACAATGGCGAGTCCAGCAGCATCGGGAACGCCTCCCACAGGGAGCGGGCTTTGATCTCGTCATTAGGCAGGACACTCCAGTCGGCTGTCTTGCTATTCAGATGCAGGATGACCCAGGAAAAATCGACGGATACGAATGCATCCGACATACCTTCCACGGTTTCTTCGTAAATACTCTCCAATTCAGTGTGGGACAGGGTAGTCCTGATAGTTGGGTTAATAAAGGATTGCGACGATAGGTTAAAAGTAGTACATTCGTTTTACCTATTCCTTTTTTTCTCCAAAATTCAGCTAATCGATGCTTTCTTTTAAATCACTAAACCCCCTCTTCCTTATTCTGGCTCTGTTATTACCGCTCCTGGCCATGCGGGCTGACAAACCCCTGCGTGTGGTGTTCTTCGGAGACTCCATCACGCAAGCGGGGGTCGGCGAAACCGGCTATATCACCCAGCTTCGCGGTATGCTGAAAGAAAAGGGATTGGGGGATCAATACGAACTTATGGGTGCAGGCATAGGGGGCAACAAGGTCTATGATCTCTACCTGCGGATGGATGAAGATGTGCTGGCTAAAAAGCCCGATGTGGTTTTTATTTATGTGGGTATCAACGATGTGTGGCACAAAGCGACCCATGGTACAGGCACTGATTACGATAAGTTTGTGAAATTTTACGAAGCCATTATCAAGAAATTGCAGGACAACAACATCCGGACGATACTCTGCACGCCTTCGGTCATTGGAGAGCGTGCCGATTACTCCAACCAACAGGATGGCGACCTGAATCGCTACGCCAATGCCATTCGTGACCTGGCTAAAGAGCACGATTTGGGTTTGGTGGACTTGCGGAAGGATTTTCAGAACTACCTGGTGAAAAACAACAAAGACAACGTGGAGAAAGGCATCCTGACCCGCGACCGGGTTCACCTCACCGAGGCGGGGGATAAGTTTGTGGCGGAGGAAATGATGGCGGGCCTATTGAAAAAATAGTCACCTTGCTTTCGGCCCGGGCAGAATGTATGCCTAGGCCGAAAGCGGGCCTTTGGTTCCATCACCCCACACTACCTTTTGATCCAGTAGTTCAACCCCAAAAAATATCAGCACCGCTGCCGCGATGTAAGGAAGGTAGGAACTGAATGCCTGAAACGACTTTGCCATTTCGGGAGATAAGATCCAGGACATGAAAAAGCCGAGCAGCACGCTGAGAAATATACCTACAACAAGCAATAGATTCTGCCATTTCTTCGCTCTGGCCTCTTTTATTTCCAGCTGTGCCATAACCGTTTGGCTGAAACCAACCGGAACTTCAACGGCATCGAGCAGTGGGAAAGCTGCGAATAGCAGGGCGTAAAGACGGGCGTCCTCATTGGTGCGGGCAAGTTCTTCAAAAGCCTCCGGATCGTTTTCAAACAGATCCTGCAATTCTTCATCAGTCCAGTTTTTCATCAGTCTTTCTTTAACTTAAAATCAGTGGTTGCCAGGCAGGATGTTCCGCCCGGTAAAGGTGATCACTCAATTCATCTTCTCTCCTTAAATTATTCACCTTAACAAATGCTTTTTGCCGCGAATGGCATCTTTTAGCATTTTCCGGCCGCGATACAGGTAGCTCTTCACCGTGCCCTCCGGAAAGCCACTTATTTCAACCAATTCGGCATAGCTCATTTCCTGAATGTGGAATAAATCAATTAGCGTTCGGTACGGTAAAGGTAACTTTTCGATAGCTTCATGAACTACCGCTTTCAACTCTTTTTCTTCCAGGTAGTTGGCGGGTGTTTCCTCGCTGAAACTCGTCAAATTTTCACCTAGTGCCTCATCCTGAATGTCAGCTGTATCTTGCAAAATATCCCGTTTCCGCAGGTGACTCAGAGCCTGATTGTACGCAATCTTAACGATCCAGGTCGAAAGCTTGGATTCATGGTTGAAAGTACCCAGCTTTTCGTAAACTTTAAGAAATGCCTCCTGACAAATATCCTCCGCATCCGGCCCGTTCCTGACAATTTTCCATATCACGCCGTAAACCAGCCGCTCATTTGACTTGATGAGCCACCGGAAGGCATGGCGGTCACCCGCCTGAATTCGCTTGATGAGGGTTTTGTCGTCGATCATATTTTTCCGTTCGACGCAGACTTTGGCTACAGAGTTGCAGAAAAAAACATTTTCTTAAAAAATAAGAAAAGCTGCAACCTTTCAAAAGTCGGCGGCGTCCAACGGAGGACAAACGAATTTCAACAATTTAATTTATAGAATCATGGCTGGTATCATCGCAGTGACAATTCCAATCGCTACTACATTCATCTTATTCTGGGGTATCATTAATATCCTCCGCATAGTAAAAGAGTCCAATATAAAGGCCCGAATGGTGGAGCTTGGGCATCTCGAGCCCGACAAACAGTGGATAACCCAAAAAACGGCCAGCGTGGCCGACACCTACGCAAATCTGAAATACGGAATCTTACTCGTGAGTGTCGGTGCGGGGCTCGTCATTGTAAATGGCATGAACCTGGAAAACAACGGGCCCATCATTTTTGGATTGCTTGCTATTGTGGCAGGCGTGGGATTCCTGACTTATTTTGCAATCATGAAGTACTTTTACAAGAAGGCTGATTGAGATGTAGTTACTGTATTGCCAGGCTTCGCCAGAGGTAGATTGTCAGGTAGGCTTCCCAGCCTTTGAAGTGATCAAAGACACTGGCTATTTCTAGGCGAGAGGGGCGCTTCGGTAAGCCCTTCAAGGCGGCCAGAGCGTTGTAAAGGCCAACATCACCGTAGGGCACCGAGGTGGGTACTTTCAAGGATTTCATCAGTGAATAATGGGCCGTCCATTCGCCCACCCCACGAAGCGAGGTTAGTTTTTGCACCTTTTCCTCAGTCGTTGGCAAGGCCATTAGTTGCGCTTTGGAAATCTCACCCGCCTCGAAAGCCTGCGCCACCCCGATCAGGTACTCGGCCTTACGGCCCGAAAACTGGAGCAGGCGCAGTTGCTCCACGGTTAGTGCCGCCAGGCAAGCCGGGGTAGGGAAGGCGTGAAAGACGTGGCCATCGCATGCAATGGGTGCTCCGGCTAATTCGACGATTCGCCTTTTTAGAGAATAAGCAAACGACAAATTGATCTGTTGTCCGATAATACTCCAGCAAAGTGCCTCAAATAAGTCAGGAATGCCCATGAGTCTCAAACCGTAGTAGTCGGTGGCCATATAGGCCAGATCGGCATCAGCTTTCAGGTATCTGTAAAAGGCAGATAGGTCGGTTTCCAGATCAAAAAAGGCGACGACTTGCTCTCGCAAAGTCCCTTCTTCAATCAGGTCACCTCCCCGAAACTCTACCAGCAATTGATCGTGCTGCTGAGACACTTCCAGCAATGCAACCCGCTCGCCCACGCGGAAGGGTTTGATGACAGAATTGTCCGATACCCGATGCATGATGTCATCGTAGTTTCTATCCAGAAACCACAGGCACTCCCGAAAACTAAAAATCGGGGGTGTTGCTATTGTAAAACTACTTCCTCTATGGTTCAAGCATCCTGCGATTTATGATGCAGAGTCCCACAGCGCCTCGGGGTACTCCCCGGCAGTGTGCAGAGCACTCAATGCCGCCTGTACCGTAGGTTTGTCCTCGGGATACGTCACGCCGAACCAATCGGATTGGCTGGTGAATACGCGGCAATTGCCTTGATTGTGATAGATCAGGTTTGTGACAATCAGGGGGATGTAAAACTCAGCCTTGGGGTTGTCTGCATTCCTGAGTGCGAAATCATGAAATTGTGCTTCCATTAATGGGAATGCAGCGGGTTTGAAGCCCCAGAAATTCATGGAAACGGGCGTGTAAGGCGGGAGCTCAGTGAGAATATCGTCTTCCTCGAAGTATATATTGCCGACTTTATCGGGAAAAATCTTGGTGCGTTCAGTGACCGACGAAAGGTTGCCGTCGGCTTTCACAATACACACGCCACGAGACACGGTTCCATTTTCCGACAGCGTGCGCTTCAATTCATAGCCAATCATGGCATGCTGCGTGTCATCGGTATCGGTAGACAGGAACTCTGCCATTTTTGCAAACGATTCACGACCGTAAAAATCATCTGCGTTGATCACTGCGAATGGTTCGCTGGTCTGGGGCCAGGCGCACAGTGTGGCATGGCCGGTTCCCCAGGGCTTGGAACGCGTTACCTCGCCTAACTCCTCAGGTACATAGGACTGAATGCCTTGTATCGCAAAATCGTATTCGATTTTACCCCGAAGCCGAGGGGCAAAGGTCGCTTCCACATCGTCCTTGATTTCTTCCCGGACGATGAACACCACCTTGCCAAAACCGGCGCGAATGGCATCGTAAAGGGAGTAATCGATGATTGTTTCACCGTGAGGACCAAACTGGTCAAGCTGCTTGACACCGCCATAGCGGCTGCCCATGCCGGCAGCAAGAATTAATAATGTGGGTTTCATTTGAGTCAATTATGGATGAGTGATTGAGTGAATGGCAGAATAATAGCCCCCGAAGACGGCAGGCTGTCCTGATCTTCACAATTACAAAAAACGCAAATTGTCAGCGGAAATCTAATTTTTGAGGCTACAAAAGCTGTTAAAAAGGATTCTAAAGAAAGGGATTCTAGGTCAAATAACGATAAACTCTTTTTAAAGACTCAGGCATAAAAAAAGCGCCGCGTGGAAGCTCGCGACGCTTTAATCATTCTCACTTAACCAAAACCTTTTTCTAAAATCAAACGGCGAAGCTCTCACCGCAACCGCAGGTGCGGGAAGCGTTGGGATTCACAAACTGAAAGCCCTTACCATTCAGACCATCGCTGAAATCAAGAATGGTGCCGGCCAGGTACAAGATACTTTTCTTGTCCACCACAATCCGGATGCCCTTATCTTCAAAGACCATATCGGTTGGCTGGGTATTCGTGTCGAACTCTAAATTATACATGAGACCAGAGCAACCACCGCCCTCAACGCCCACACGGATGTGGTTTTCGTCGGTGCGGCCTTCTTCCTGGCGAAGGGTCTCGATTCTGTCTTTGGCTTTATCTGTTACCGTTACCATAGTTTCTTCTTTTGGGATTCACTGGTATTAACTTTTTTGGCAATGGGAAAGTTCAGCGGGACTCCCCATTAAAAAGATGGTGTGATTTATGGAAATATTGGTTGAAACTAACCTGCTGCTATACGCCCACTTGCGTTAAAAAGAACCTCTGTGTGGTCCAGTTAATTAAATTCCAGAACCTTCGGCCCCTGACGGTTGATGGCCGAAACGTATGCATTGCTCTCGATTCCGGCCGTGGCAAATGTCTCTTGCATAGCCTTCCCAACTTGCTCGGCAGTCTCGCGACCTTTGCTGAGGGTAAACATTGACGGACCTGCGCCCGAAATACTGCATCCCAGAGCGCCATGCGCAATTGCAACTTGCTTTACCTCATTGAATTCAGGAATGAGAATAGCCCGGATGGGTTCGACAATGACATCCACCATGGAGCGGCTGATGAGGTCGTAATCCTCCTGCATCAGGCCGGCGATGAGTCCGGCAACGTTTCCCATCTGCGAAATGGCGTTCTTCAACGATACCTCATTGCGCAGAATAAATCGAGCGTCTTTCGTATTGACTTCGATATCCGGGTTGACCAGCGTGCAGTACAACTCTTCCGGCACCGGAATCTGAAACACATCTAAAGGCTGGTAACTGCGCACAACCAGAAAACCGCCCATGAGCGCCGGGCCTACGTTATCGGCGTGGGCCGATCCGCAGGCGATGCGTTCGCCCTCCATAGCAAAAGGCAGGAGTTGTTGCCGGGTGAGTGGCTGCCCCAGCATTTCGTTCAGGGCGTATACACCCGCCACGGCACTGGCTGAACTTGACCCCATGCCACTGCCTAAGGGCATGTTTTTGTGCAAAATCACTTCGCCGCCAAATTCCGTATTGCCCAGATGCTCAAGCAATCGCAGCATCACAACCGTTACCGCATTCCTGGCTGAATCGCGGGGAAGGCGTCCACCATCGCCGGTTATATCGGAAATGACAATGCCGGGCTCCGCCCGGCGGCGCAATTCCACCACGTCGCCAGGTTCGTCCACGGCAAAACCGAAGATGTCAAACCCGCAGGCCACATTAGCTACTGTGGCGGGGGCAAAAGCTTTGATGTAGTTCATTTTTTAAGTAGCAAAGTTCCTAAGCGGCAAAATGATTGTAGATAAAATGAGCGTTTACAGTCTTAATTCACTCTGAAACTTTGCGCCACGGGGCGCCCCGCCCTCTGTCCCTTTATTGAATCAAGACCGCCCTGCCCCAAACTACCCCAAGTAACTACTAATACTCATGATATCGGCAAAGACACCCGAAGCGGTAACTTCGGCACCAGCACCGGGTCCTTTGACCACTAGCGGGCGATCTTTGTAGCGATCTGTGGTGAATGACACGATATTGTCGCTACCGGAAAGATTGTAGAAAGGGTGTTTCTCATCCACGGCCCGGAGCTCAACGGTGGCTTTATTGTTTTCGAGCGTGGCGATATAGCGCAGAACACCGTCCTTGGCCTTTGCACCGTCCAATAACCCTTCAAAAAAGGAATTGGAGTTTTCAAGTTCGGCAAAAAAGGCTTCCACTGTCGGCGCTTGCAGGCAATTGTCGGGCAGAAGCTGGGCAATTTTTACCTCTTCCGGCTCCATCGGAACGCCAACTTCTCTAGCCAGGATCAAAATCTTCCTCGCCACGTCGGTGCCGCTGAGGTCATCGCGCGGGTCGGGTTCTGTATACCCTTTGGCCTTGGCCTCCCGAACCACGTCTGCAAAACGAACACCGGGGCCGAACGTGTTAAAGATGTAGGATAAAGTACCCGATAGAATCGCTTCAATCCTGATAAATTTATCCCCGCTGTCCATTAAGCCCTGAATGGTATTGATAATAGGCAGGCCTGCACCCACATTGGTTTCGTACAGGAATTTAACGCCCCGCTGAAGGGCGGTCCTTTGCAGGCGCTGGTATTCATCATAACGACCCGAGTTGGCCACTTTGTTGGGCGTAACGACCGAGATGCTGGCGTCCAGTAGTTTTCCATAATGGCGTACTATGTCTTTGTCAGACGTACAATCTACAAAAACACTGTTGGGCAGGTTGAGCTCGATAATACGATCTACGAAGGCAGGAATGCTGGTTTTGACACCGTTGTCGGCCAATTCCTCACGCCAGCGGTCGGGAGCAATGCCCCCGGGTTCGAGCAGCATTTTCTTGGTATTGGAAAGGCCCGCAATGTTAAGCTTCAGCAGCCTCTGACCACTCAGAAAAGCCGACTGGCTGCCTACCTGCTCGAGTAAGGTGCCACCGATCAGGCCCACCCCGACGATAAATAAGTTCAAGGAGCGGGTTTCGGATAGGAAAAACACTCCGTGAATGGCATTGAGGGCTTTGGAAAGGTCATTCTTGGAAATAACTACCGAGATATTCAACTCCGAAGATCCCTGCGCTGTGGCGATGATGTTGATGCCGTTTTTCCCTAAAACCGAAAACAACTTACCCGCTACGCCTGAACTCTTCCGCATTCCTTCGCCTACTATGGCGATGATTGAGACGTTTTTTTCAATAGCAATGCTGTCTATATCACCACTTTTTATCTCGACCTCGAAGGCCGCTTCCAGAACCTGCTGCGCCCGCTCAGCCAGCTGATGGTCGATGGTGAAGCAGATCGAGTGCTCCGAAGATGCCTGCGAAATAAGTACGACACTGATATTATTCTCTGACAATGTGGTGAAAAGGCGCGCCGAGATACCCGCTACGCCGATCATACCGCTGCCCTGAATATTTACCAAAGCCATGTCATCAATAGACGAAATGCCCGTGATGGCGTACTGTTTGTGATTCGCCGAGCGGTCCACCAGGGTGCCCTCGAAGCCAATATTAAAGGTATTAAGTACCTTCAAAGGAATATTCTTTGCAAACGCAGGTTGCAGGCTGGGCGGATAAATGACCTTGGCCCCGAAGTGGGAAAGCTCCATGGCCTCGGCGTAGGAAATTGCCGGAATCGTGAAGGCATTGGGTACTTTGCGGGGGTCCGCCGTCATCATGCCGTCCACGTCAGTCCAGATTTCGATCACCTGGGCGTCTAGGGCCGCACCGAAGATGGAAGCCGTGTAGTCCGACCCTCCGCGCCCCAGGGTGGTGGTTATCCCTTCGGCGGTAGCCCCTATAAACCCCGTGATGCACTGCAAAGCGGAAGATTTGGCAAAATGCTCGAGGATCAGCTGGTTCGTGGTGGCGAAATCCACGTCAGCCATACCGAAGTGGTCGTTCGTACGGACCAGTTGCCGGGCATCGCAAAACTCCGCCTTGACCCCTATGTTTTTTAAGGCCTCGGTAATGATGTTGGTTGACAGACGCTCGCCGAAGCTCATGATCAGGTCCATGGTGCGGTCGGTTAGCTCACGAATGAGTGACACGCCCCGCAGGATATCCTCGAGCTCATTGAACAGGCCTTTTATGTTGGCAAAAGTACCGCTCTGCTGCTTTACGTTAATCAAGCCGCGAATAGTAGCGAAGTGTCTTTCCTCCACGACCTTCAGCAGTTCGAAGTACTCCTGATTACCGGCAGCGGCCATGCGGCCAATCTCGATCAGTCGGTTGGTGGCCCCACCCATCGCCGAAAAAACGACTGCTGTTCGCTCGCCTTTGGAAATACTTTTTTCAAGGATCTCGATGACCAACTTAATACTCTCAACCGAACCCACCGACGTGCCGCCAAACTTTAGAACTTTCATTAAAAGAGGGATATTGAATGCTGGAATATGGATGCAGAAAATTTGTTGGATCCTGCAACGGTTAACCCAATACTGGAAAAACTTCCCAATAAATCGCGCAAAGATAGTAAAAGCCCTCCCCGCACGACGATTTTTAGACAAAAACTGCGCTGTTTTCGCATTTCCTCCCTATTTTTCCCAGCCTTTCCAAAACCATTATTCATCTTTCCGCCCTCAAAACTTGCTTTACCGCTATCGCGTCCTCTTTTTCCTTTTCTCTCTTTCCATGATCACTTACCTCGACCGTGTTTGCATCTCGGTGGTAGGTGTGCGCATGAAAGCTGATCTCGGTTTGAGTAACGAAGAATTTGGCTGGGTCCTGGGCGCTTTTTCGCTGGCCTATGCCTTGTTCGAGATGCCCACGGGGGCTTTGGGAGATCGCCTTGGACCAAGAAGAGTACTGTTGAGGGTCGTGCTTTGGTGGTCGCTATTCACCGCGCTAACAGGAGTCGCTACCGGGCTCATCGCACTTATTGTCATTCGTTTTTTATTTGGAATGGGTGAAGCGGGGGCCTATCCCAATAGCTCTATTGTTATTGCCCGCTGGTTCCCGGCGGTCGAGACGGGGCGGGCACAGGCCTTTATCTGGGGAGCGGGACGATTGGGCGGTGCATTGGCTCCGGTCGTGATGGTGCCCCTGGCCGCAAGCGCAGGCTGGCGGGCCTCCTTCTGGGCAATGGGTCTGGTGGGAGTGGTGTGGGCAGGGGTTTGGTATTGGTGGTTTCGGGATTTTCCCAAAGAGAAAAAGGGCATTTCTGAAAAAGAACTTGCCTATATTCAGGAGAGCCGCCGTTTCCGGCCGCAGGCGCATGGCCTGGCCTGGGGCGCACTTTTGCGCAGCCGAAATCTATGGGCTTTGGTCGTCATGTTCCATTTTTACATGTATGGAGCTTACTTCTTTTACAGCTGGATGCCGATCTACTTACAGGAGGGGCGACATTTTTCCGAATCCGAAATGCAGCTTTTTTCCACTCTGCCCTTTTTGTCAGGAGCAGTGGGCTGCTTTACGGGAGGCTTTCTGAGCGATTGGCTGGTAAAGCGCTACGGTTTGCGCATCGGTCGCGCAAGTGTAGGTTTGGTGGGGATGGGGCTTTCGAGCGTCGTGATGTGGACCTCGGCTCTCACTACCGACAATGTTACGGCTGCCTACCTGCTTTCCGCGGGAATGCTTTTCAAAGATCTCACGCTGCCCGTGTCGTTCGCCGTTTGTGTGGATATTGGGAAAAGCCGCGCTGGAACCGTTTCCGGTACCATGAATATGATCGGACAGCTGGGGGGCTTTTTCCTGGCGGTATTCTTTGGCAAAATCGTGGACTGGGCAGGGGATTACAACTACCCGCTATACATTATAGGTACTTTGCTGGGAATCAGTAGTATGCTATGGCTGGTAATCGATCCCACGAAAGAATTGGCCTGGAAAACGGCGGGTGCAAATGATGCGGGATTGCTGGATGGGTAAAGCTCAGCATTTTCCACTCTTCAAATTACGCCGGACGAATTGCAGATTTTAACATTTTAAAAAAAAGCGTAAGCCAAAATCTGGCTCACGCTTACAAAAAAAAAGAGACGATTCTCACCACACGATTATTTGCCAGGTGGCATCGAAGGCCGCACCTCTACTTTGCTGGGCAGCGTCCGGGCGGGCATTTTGATCAGGTCGACTACAATCTGGCCAATATCTTCAGGCTGAATTTTCCAGGCATCTTTCTCGCTGGGCTCATGATCGTTGAAATGTGTGGCAACCGAGCCAGGCATGATCGTACTCACCTTGATTCCATCGTCGCGTACATCCAGCATCATCGCCTGCGTGAAGCCCACCAGACCAAATTTACTGGCGTTATAGGCCGCACCCTGCGCGAAAAAGTTAGTACCTGCCAGACTGGCTATGCTTATGAAATAGCCCTGCGATTTTTTAAGGGCATCCAGCGATGCCTTGGCACTATGGAAAACGCCCGTCAGGTTGATGTCGATGGTTTCGTGCCAATCCTTGTCGGTCATATCCTGGATTTTGGCAAAATGACCTACACCGGCGTTGGCGATGAGGTAATCCAGACGGCCCCATTTCTCTACGACTTCGGCCACGGCTTTCTCCTGGGCGGTCAGGCTACGTACGTCGGCTGCTATACCCATTGCGTAGTCGGCTTTAATATTATTGAGAGAGGCGGCTGCCTTATCCGCGTTATCCTGCGAGCGGCTGGTGATCGCCACTTTTATTCCCTGTTTTATCAGAGCTTCGGCCACACCGTAGCCTATTCCCATGCTTCCTCCTGTTACTAATGCAGTTTTGATTGTATCACTCATTATTATTGGGTTTAAAGTTTGTTCAAAGTTTAGGGGACCAAAACATCCGTGCCGGGAAGGATTGGCGGGGGGGATCACTTCAAAAAATAAGAGAACTACCTCGTGCGCAGTTCTCTTTTAATAATTTCGCGATAAACGCCTCTACAATAATTAACTGAATGATTCTAAAATTCCTTTATCATTCGCTTATCACTTATTTGTAGGTTGTCTTTCAGGAATTCACTGGCGATTGGCTTAACCTGGGCGGTAACCCCAAGCCGGGCGTTGGGGCCGACAGGAACACCCATGACATTGAGTACTTTATTGAAAAGCGTCTCGTTGTCGTCACCGAAAGAGCGATAAGGGATCACGGTGTCATCTACCTGGTAGTTGGCGGCTATTCCGCTGGCAGTGCCATAATCCGACTCGTTGTTGGCGTTGGCAGTCTGGCCAAGCATCACGTATATGCCCCAGTTCCAGCGCTTTTGCTCGTCGCTGACAAGGGTACCAAACAGGTTTTTGCCATACGTATGATCCCCAACTGTATATAGGTTCATGTAAGGTCGCAAACCATTGATGACCAATTCGCTGGCGGAGGCTGTTCCCTGGGAAGTGAGAACAAAAACCCGATCAAGCTGACTGCCAATATTATTGGGCTCCGCCAGGAAGTTGTGATCTAAGGCGTTGGCACCGTTTTGTTTTTTCAGAATGGCAGTATAGTTCTCGTTCCACTGTTCTTTGTAGAAAACTTTGGAAGCCGAGATATTTTTCCCAATCAACGAAGCAAGCGTTTCGGCAGAACTGATGTACCCACCACCATTAAAACGCAAATCAAGCACCAGCTCATTCACACCCTGCGCCTTGAACTCCCCGAAAACTTTTCGAAGTTGATCGTCGTAGGCTTTGGGGGAGGCATCAGTACCGGGCACAAACTGGGTGTAAACAAGGTAGCCAATCTTCTTGCCGTATTTGGATTTATCTATGATTGTGGAAAAACCAACCGGATTTTCATTCACCTCCGCTTTGGTGATACTGAACGTTTTCAAATCATCAGATACCAGCGTAGTTCCATCCAAAGTACCGAGGGTAAAGCTGTGCGTGTCGCTGTTGCGCAACAGGGTGGCGTAGTTAGCGGTGGTCAGCAACTGGCCGTCTACCTTCGTAATAATATCGCCGCGCTTCAAACCGGCCAGCTCGGCGGGACTGCCCTTCACGACGTAACTCAGGTAGAGCCCGACATTGGACGCACTCTGGTTGGGAGCAGCGATCTGGTATTGAATGCCAAAAATCTTGCTGACTCCGTTGAATTCTTTTTGCAAAGCCGTCACATCGTCGGTAATGCCCGAAAAGCGATCGACCGTGGCGCGCTTATATATTAATTTCTCGAAATAGTCAGCTGGATTGGCCGTCGGGTCGAGCGTCGCCTGAGCAGGCATACTGCCTGACCAAAAGTAGGCATCGGCCATCTCCCCGTAAACCCAGGAATTGATTGAGCTATACTGAGTGTCGCCGACGGGAGAAACCGGGTCGACGTTGTCCTTTTTACAGCTGGTCGTAAACAAAAGCAGCAGCGCCAAAGCGACCAGGCCAGATCTTTTACCAATATTCATTCTTAGAACGGTTTTGAGTTAAATCGATGGTTTAGAAAAAAATAGAGGTAAAGCTATTTGGTCATGCGAGAAGGGTAGGGTGTATTTGGGTTTTTGTATAAAACTAATATTATATACGCCCCCCACTTTCAAAAAGTTGCAGGGACAGCGAAAATTTCGATTCCCATTTAAAAATCTGTAGTTTCTGGCTTCACAGCTACAAATCATCGCAAATTTTCCCTTCCCTAACGTAAAACCATTTATTTTCGCCAACTTGAAAAATAAATGGGTTTTATAAAGGCTGCATGACCCAAAATCCAACCTAATACTAAGAAAGCTGAAATAAAAAATGGCTATAAAAATTGCGATTTCCCACAAAACCTCCTACAAATTCGACCGCGCAGTCAACCTTTCACCTCACATATTCCGGTTAAGGCCCGCCCCCCATTCGCGGACGCCCATTGAAGGCTATACGTTTAAGGTATTTCCCGAAAACCATTTCATCAACTGGCAGCAAGATCCGTTTGGCAACTACCAGGCCAGGGTAGTTTTTCCGGAGAAGACCGACGAGTTGCGGCTTGAAGTGGAAGTGATCGCCCAGCTAAAGGTAATCAATCCCTTTGATTTTTTTGTAGAAGAATACGCTGAAAAGCACCCTTTCACTTACGACGAAAGCCTGCGAAAAGAGCTCGTTCCTTATCTCGAAAAGGAGGAAATGGGTCCTAAACTGGCCGAGTGGATGGCCACCCACAAGCTGGAAGGCTCGCTTCGGACCACCGACTTTTTCGTGCGTCTTAACCAGCAACTCAACGCCGATATTGGCTACAATATTCGCATGGAGCCGGGGGTGCAATCCACTGAGCATACGCTCACTACCCGCAGCGGTTCCTGCCGCGACTCGGCATGGCTTTTAGTGCAAATCCTGAGACAATTGGGAATTGCGGCTCGCTTCGTATCGGGGTACCTGGTACAATTGACACCTGACATCAAGTCGCTCGATGGTCCGTCGGGCCCGGAAGAAGACTTTACCGACCTGCACGCCTGGGCCGAGGCTTACCTCCCTGGTGCGGGTTGGATCGGCCTTGATCCTACCTCAGGGCTGTTTGCGGGCGAGGGCCACATTCCCCTGTGTTGCACGCCCCATTACAGCAGCGCCGCTCCGGTCACGGGCGCGATGGACCCTTGCGAGGTGACATTCGATTTTGAGAATAAAGTTTTCCGCATTCACGAAGACCCACGCGTAACCAAGCCCTATTCCGAAGCGCAATGGCAGAAGGTGATGGAAGTGGGAAATACGGTCGAAAATGACCTGCAATACCACGACGTTCGAATGACCATGGGCGGCGAACCGACTTTCGTTTCCATTGATGATTTCGAGTCGGACGAGTGGAACTCGGTCGCCGATGGAGCTTTAAAGCGCAAGCTATCCTACGATTTGGCCCTGCGTCTCAAAAAGCGTTTTGCTCACGGTGGTCTGCTGCATTTCGGCCAAGGGAAATGGTATCCAGGGGAACCTTTTCCGCGTTGGCAGTATGCTCTATACTGGCGCACCGACGGGGAGGCGATCTGGAATAACAATGACTTAATTGCTCAGGAAACGGACAATCGTTTCACCCACGAAGATGCCAAAACGTTTTCGGATGAGCTGATCAAGTACCTGGCTGTGAACGCGAATGCACTCTCGCCCGGCTACGAAGACCCATTATATTGGGCTCTGGAAGAAGGCAAAATTCCCGTCAACCTAGACCCGCTAGCCATGGACCTGTCTGATCCGGTAGAGCGGCGTACTCTGGCCGCTCATCTCGAACGCGGGCTAAACAAACCGGTCGGTTACGTTCTGCCGCTGACCTGGGATCACACCAATGATGGCTGGAGAAGTGCGCCCTGGGAATTCCGACGCAATCACTGCTTCCTGATTCCCGGCAATTCCCCAATGGGTATGCGTCTGCCTTTGGAGTCTATCCCTTTTGTGACCAAAGAAAAAACGCCCGAATCGGTAGATCGCTCATTATTTGAAGATTTGCCGGAACTCGAAACCTACGGAGAATCGGTAAGCGAACGTTACGAAGAAAACGTAAACAGCAGTACCACGCAACCGACCATCGAGCCTCCATATGATGTAGCCAATGCATCAGGCGGGGCGGATGCCGTGAAGCTCAATGATGAAAAAGATGGTAAAAAGGAAGATAAGAAGAAAAAAGCCCCACTGTATGAAATAGAAACCATTCGTACGGCATTGTGCATTGAAGCACGGGAAGGTATCATCTACCTGTTCCTCCCGCCGCTTGATTACATTGAACATTATCTGGATCTGATCGCTTCCATTGAAGCTACGGCGCAGAAACTTCAAATGCCTGTCCGTATCGAAGGTTATACGCCACCAAGTGACTACCGGGTGCAAAAACTCGTGGTGTCGCCGGATCCCGGCGTTATCGAGGTGAATATTCACCCTGCTAAATCCTGGCAGGAGATCGTGGACAATACCAACGCGTTGTACGAAGAGGCCTTCCTGGCGCGGCTGGGTACCGAAAAATTCATGGTCGATGGCCGCCATACCGGGACCGGGGGAGGGAACCACGTTACTATCGGAGGCGCTAAACCCGCTGACAGCCCGCTGCTGCGGCGACCTGATCTGCTGCGCAGCCTGATTACTTATTGGCAGCACCATCCGGCGTTGAGCTACTTGTTCGCGGGTTCGTTCGTAGGCCCTACGAGTCAGGCTCCGCGTATTGACGAAGGACGGGATGAGCGGCTGTACGAAGTCGAAATTGCCTTTGATCAAATCCCCAAGCATGGCGAAGTACCCTTCTGGATGACGGATCGGATATTCCGGAATTTATTAGTAGATATCACGGGCAATACCCACCGGACGGAATTCTGCATCGACAAACTATATTCGCCGGACTCTTCCACCGGACGGCTGGGTATTTTGGAATTTAGGGCGTTCGATATGCCGCCGCACAAGCATATGGCGTTGGTACAAAGCCTGCTAGTGCGGGCGCTGGTAGCCAAGTTCTGGCGTGAGCCCTACGAGAAAAAGCTGGTCCGTTGGGGTACTGAACTACACGACCGCTTCCTTCTACCGCATTTTGCCTACCTCGACATGATTGATGTAGTCAACGACCTGAAAGCCGCAGGCTACGCCTTTGACATTTCCTGGTTCGATCCTTTCTTCGAGTTCCGCTTTCCGCACTACGGTACCATTACGGTCGACAATATTCAGTTGGAGATTCGCCTGGGTATCGAACCCTGGCACGTGCTGGGCGAAGAACTTTCCAATAGCGGCACGGCCCGCTTTGTGGATTCATCGCTGGAACGCCTGCAAGTCAAGGTGAGTGGATTTGTTGAAAACCGGCACATACTGGTCTGTAACGGTTGTCGTGTACCACTCCGTAGCAGTGGAACCAAGGGCGAGTATGTCGCGGGTATCCGGTATAAAGCATGGAATCCGCCTTCGGCCCTGCACCCAACCATTGGCGTGGATGCACCGCTCGTTTTCGACATCGTGGATACGTGGAGCAACCGCGTATTGGGTGGCTGTACCTATTTCGTTTCGCATCCCGGTGGACGTAGTTTCGATACCTACCCGGTCAATAGCTACGAAGCCGAATCGCGCCGCATCAGTCGTTTTTGGAATTTTGGACATACACCCGCAGAGAATGAGGAAGTGCCGATCACTCAGAAGTACACGCCTACGATTTCGCGCTTTGTGGCAGAACACAAGAAAGACCTCAGCCCTGATACCCCCGTGGAGTTGGTCAATTTGGAATATCCGACGCTGCTGGATTTACGACAGGCGTGGAAGGGGCGGTAGTTTTACGGCAATTCATTTTCTGATATTTCAGCTGCATTCGTCTGGTCATTGGGTTGTCGGAAAGGCAACTACCAACTACCAAATCGTTTAAACATTTTAAAGAAGAATGTCCCTGGTTTCCACCCACACCACGCTGCTACAAGATTACCGCCTGAAAGTTCGCTCCTATGACGAAGTCCTGGATCGGAATGGAGCGTTGAAACCCCATTGGCAGTTGCTGTTTGCGGCGCTGGAAAAATTAGGGATAAAAGAGGTAGGGGTTCGGAATCAGGAAATTATCACCAAGTTGCAGGAGAATGGGGTCACGTATAGCGTTTATGAAAGCTCGGATGGACTCAACCGTCCCTGGCAGCTCGACCCCATTCCTTTTTTGATTCATCAGAGCGAGTGGCAGGAAATCGCAAAGGGTTTACGCCAGAGGGCTGAGCTTTTGAACTTAATCCTGCAAGACCTTTACGGTCCGCAGACATTAGTCAAAGAAAAGGTTATTCCGCCTGAACTGGTTTATGACAATACGGGCTTTCTGCGGGCCTGTCACGACGTGAAGCTGGCAGGGCGCCATCAATTGGTGAAGTATGCCGTCGATATGGCCAGGGGGCCGGATGGACGGATGTGGGTACTTGACAACCGTACGCAGGCTCCATCCGGTGCGGGCTACACGCTGGAAAACCGAACGGTGATGAGCAAAGTACTGCCTGATCTGGCCGAAAATCTTTTCGTGCGGCGACTTTCCCCTTTTTACCTAAGTACCCAGCAGGCTCTGGCTCGCAACTATGGGAAAGGCAAGGAGGATTTGACCATCGTGTACCTTACGCCCGGTCCCAATAACGAAACCTATTTCGAGCATGCGTACCTGGCGGCCTACTACGGTTATATTTTAGCCCAGGGTGATGACCTTTTGGTGCGTGGCGGTAACGTGTGGCTTAAATCAATTGAAGGCTTACGCAAAGTAGATATAATCCTGCGCCGTATCGACGATGATTTTAGCGATCCTCTCGAATTGCGCTCCGACTCCCGGCTGGGGGTGCCTGGGCTGCTTCACGCGATCAGGATGGGAAAAGTGGCTGTCATTAATCCTCCCGGCACCGGACTGTTGGAAAATAATGCCTTCATGGCATTTATGCACAACGCCAGCCGCCATTTGCTGGGGCAGGAACTGATACTCCCTTCGGTGGCTACCTGGTGGTGTGGGCAGGTAAAAGAGCAAAATTTTGTTCTGGACAATCTTGAACAGCTTATTGTCAAAAAAGTGAATCGACATCGGGATAACCGATCGATTTATGGCCATCAACTTTCTGACGCGCAACTTGACCAGCTCAAACGCGAAATCAGGGCCAACCCAACCCAGTACGTGGCACAGGAAGAGGTCAGTTTCTCCACGACGCCAGCCTATGTAGACGGAACTATTGAGCCGCGCTTCGCTGCCCTTCGTGCGTACCTTATTGGCACGGAGAATGGCTACGAGGTGATGCCGGGCGGCCTGACGCGCAGCTCCCCCGAAGCAGGGCGGTTTACATTCTCCAACCAATACGGGGGGATTTCCAAAGATACCTGGATCGTGGGCGATGAGGTAGAACACGCTCAGGAGCACATCGTACTCCCCACTTCAACTCAATACCGCAAGGCCAGTTCGTTACCGAGTCGTAGCGCCGATAATCTTTTCTGGGTAGGCCGCTACGGCGAGCGGGTACTTGCCACTAATGCTTTTATCAACATTGTGCTGAACGCCCTGAACATTCACCAAAATTATGGGGGGCAAAACGAGCACATCGCCTGGCTGCTGCGGTCATTGACGCATCTTACGCTTACCTACCCTGGCTTTGTGGTTGACGGTGAGGCCGAAGCTACTTTGTTGGAAAATCCGATTCGCGAGCTCAACGATTTGGTACTGAATGTGAAGCGGGCGGGTAGCATTGGCTCATCGGTAGAACGATTTTTACGGGCCATAAAGTCAGTACGCGATCAGTGGAATCCCGAAATCTGGCGGGCCATCGACCTGGTCGAAGGTAGTTTGGTCAGGATAAAGACCTTGAAAAAGGAACAGGCCGACCACCGCGCCATTCAGAAAGACCTGGACCGCCTGTATGGCAGAATGTTTACGTTTTATGGAACAGTGTCGGAAACCATGTCGCGCGACAATGCCTACTACCTCCTAAAGAGCGGCAAACTCATTGAGCGCATCCTTTCCCGGGTGAGCGTCATCCGTTCTTCTTTTGCCTTTCGTAATCCCGAATACGTCGAAAATGAGTTGCTGGAAGCCCTGCTCAACTACCACCATCTGCTTGGCAGATTCCGCAATACCTACCGCTCCCAGATTACCTTGAGCGCGGCACTGGACATGGTACTTATGGAAGCCAATTCGCCTTATGCCCTGGCTTACCAATTCGATGCGTTGGGGAGATGTCTGGATCGGTTGCCTGGAAGCCAAGAGCGTCTCAATAATGCTCAGAAGGCTGTACTTGAAGCAACTGCCAAAATCAAATTGGCCAATGTGGTCGAACTTTGTGAATACGACGAAGAGTCCAACTTCCGGAAAAACCTGGATGACCTGATGGGGGAGATCACGGCGCTGACTTTTACCGCATCCGAAAGCATTTCCAACCTTTATTTCAGTCACGTAGCCATTCAATCCTCTTTTTTCGGGGGTGGTAATCCCAGCGATAAGCATGAGGTATAATCTGATCCACAGTACTCTTTATGAGTACAAACAGTCAGTCAGCAGCTATCACAGCATTACCTGCCTGTGTCCGCGCACGACACCGAATCAGGTGTTGGGAGAATTTACGTTGACCGTTACGCCTGAACCCGCCGAGCTGACCGAGCGAACGGATTTTTTCGGGAATACGGTGCATTACTTTTCGATACAAAAACCCCACAGACAGCTTCGCGTCATTGCGCAGAGCAGCGTTGAGAGTATTTATTTGAATCCTGAGCTTCCGATTGTCAAGTCTGCTACCTGCCGGGAAGCTGCTGGGGCATTTCAAATGGACATTGGCCTGAAGAGTGAGGTGTTGCAGTATTTGTTACCCAGTCCGTTCGTTTATTGGGATGATGATATCCGTCGCTATGCGCGCGATTGTTTTCCGGCCGATAGATCACTCTACGAGTCCGTTGTGGATTTTTGTGGGAAGATATTCAGGGAATTTACCTTCGACTCCAAATTCTCCACAGTGAATACCCCGATAAAAACGGTTCTACGGGAAAAAAAAGGTGTTTGCCAGGATTTCTCGCATTTAGCCATTGCGGGACTACGCAGCCTGGGATTCCCGGCCCGTTATGTGAGCGGCTACCTGGAAACTTTACCCCCGCCCGGCAAGAAAAAACTCCAAGGTTCAGATGCTTCTCATGCCTGGATTTCGGCCTATATCCCCGGCATTGGCTGGTGCGACTTCGATCCGACAAATGACGTCGTTCCCCGCGAGCGACACCTGACCACTGCCTGGGGCCGTGACTACGGAGACGTGCCTCCATTGAAAGGTATATTGTTCAGCTCCGGTAGGCAAAAGCTGAGGGTGGAAGTGGATGTTTTGCCGGTGGGGTAACCGCACGTTCCCGACACACATTCCGGCGTTTCTTACCTGTATTTGACAGCTTTCACCACCACATAAGCATCTCCCCAAGACCAGAAACTGGTGCCTTTTCGATCAGAGGAAACCAGTACGACCGCGTCTGCTCCGCATTCGCATGCTTTGCGTTTTGACAAATCAATAGCGCTGGCAGTCGTCTTTTTATCGAACAAAGTCGATCCTGTCTTGCTATCGATCAGGCAAAATAAAACGTACTTTTTGGCCACTTCCTTTTCTTCGGTGTAAAAGTCTATTAAACAACCTGCTTCTTTGGCTGGAAAATTCTTTACTTTTTGAATTCCACTGGAAGCACAGGAGAAAAGGGCGAATACGCAGAAAATGAACAGTGCTGCTTTCATGCTTTCATAGATTTAAAAATGGACGGAATAAAAATGGTCAGGCAAATTCTCCGGCAGGGGTACTTTAAGTTTTACACGTAGGCTACATTTTTTTTGTGTAATCTTTATGATTCAAATGAGTGAATTAGCCAAGATTGCACCGCGACGCATTATATTGATATTTGTCAAGTGAAGACCAACTCCATTCTCCCGATGATCAGAAAACTATTCGTTCAGCAGTTTGCCCTCTTAATGATGACCTGCCTGAGTGTTTTCGGGCAGACCGACTCCACAAGCCAGCAAACGGACTCGCTGACGAGCGCAGCCCTTCGGAATTATAATCTGAAGCTTGCGCAGGTTGAACAGCAGCGACAGGTGGATTCATTGAAGAGAGTCGAATTGGAAGCACGGCTTAACTCTTTAAAAACGACCGATAATTTAAAAAAAGAGGAACTGCAGCAACAACTGCAAGCCCTCAACGACAAGGAGATTCGTCGGATCGCGCAGAAAAAAGCCCGTATCGACTCGCTGAGACAGACCGTGAAATCATATCCGGTAAAGGGATTTTTCGATGACACCTTGTTCGTGATTTATAGCAAATTCGGAAGCTTTTCGGCCAAAGATCGGGCGGAAGCGATTAGCAGCCGTATTCAGAAGCTGAAAGACACTTACGGTTTTCGCACGATCATGCTGAAAGTCGAGGAGGCCGAAACAACCGATGACATCGTATTTGACGAAAGCATTGTGATGAGCGTATCGGAAAACGATGCCATTTGGAATAACAAACCACGCAAAGAGCTCGCCGAGGAGTACCGGCTGATTATCGGGCAGGCGGTAGAAAACTACCTGGCTGAAACCAGCTTTGTAACCCTGGCGAAAGAGTTTGGCTTGGCGTTGCTCGTAATAATCGGGGCGGGGATTTGTATTATGTACCTCATCCGGCTTTTCCGCTGGACGGCCAGCGAAATTCAGGCACAGGAAGGCAAGCGTTTTAATGGTTTCAATATCCGCAATTACTCATTATTTGACGCTAGGCATCAGGTAAACTTCTTTCTCAATATCAACACTATTGTCAAATGGATCCTGATGATCGTGCTGATATACATAGCTTTGCCTCTTCTGTTTGGGATATTTCCCTGGACCGAAGGATTGGCCAACACCTTATTCGGCTATATCCTGGACCCTCTCAAAGATATAGTAAGAAGTGTCTGGGGGTACCTTCCCAACCTGTTCACTATCCTGGTGATCGTCACTGTTTTCATCTACCTCTTGAAGGGGCTAAGGTTTTTAAAAGATGAGGTCGAAAATGGCGATATCCACCTAACGGGTTTTTACCCGGACTGGGCCAATCCTACGTTTCAGATCGTCAGGGTACTTTTGCTCGCCTTTATGCTCATCCTGGTATTTCCGTATCTGCCCAATAGTGACTCCGACATATTCAAGGGAGTTTCTGTGTTTTTGGGGTTCCTTTTCACGTTCGGTTCGGCAGGTTCTCTTTCCAATATTATCGCCGGATTGGTGCTAACCTATATGCGGCTGTTCAAACTTGGCGACCGGGTCAAGATCGGTGATGAAGTGGGGGATGTTATTGAGAAATCGCTGCTCGTCACCCGAATCAGAACTCCTAAAAACGAAATTGTATCGGTGCCCAATTCTACGGTGATGAGTAGTCCGACGGTAAACTACAGTAGCGAGACGCTCAATCAGGGCCTTATCCTGCATACTACGATCACCATTGGCTATGATGTGCCCTGGAAGGACATTCATCAGGCATTACTCACGGCCGCGGATCGTACCGATCTGCTACTGAAAGAGCCAAAGCCTTTTGTTTTGCAAACTAGTCTGGACGATTTCTACGTGGCCTACCAAGTAAACGCCTACACGCGGGAAGCCAACCGGCAGGCGGGCATATACTCTAGCCTGCACCAAAATATTCAGGACTGCTGCAATGAATCAGGCATCGAAATTCTTTCGCCGCATTACCGCGCCGCTAGGGATGGCAGCATGACGACGATTCCCGCAAACTATCTTGACAAGGATTATGAAGCCCCTGGTTTCAATGTAAATCTGAAAAAGAACTAACGGCCTGTACCGCACATCAGGGGGAACGGTGCCGATTTGGGTAAAATCTTGCTCGTTTTTTAAGATAAGCCGTAAGTGAGTTGCATTCGGGACCTGGTACGGTATTTTAAGCGTCATGTAGTAAGATTTGAGGAAGTAAAAATCTTACTACTCTTAAACGAGAATCATTCACTTAGACCCCTGTAACCATGAACGAGCAAACAATAAAAGGCAACTGGAACGAAATGAAAGGTAAGTTGAAGCAGAAGTACGCCGATCTTACTGATGACGATCTAACGTATGCCGAAGGCAAGGAAGACGAGGCTTGGGGTAAAATCCAGCAGAAAGTCGGTAAAACCAAAGACGAGATCAAAAAAGAAATTGCTGATCTATAAAAGCTGTCAGCTTACACTTCATCGATAGAATAGAAGCCCCCGGAGCATCATGCTTCGGGGGCTTATTGTTTGCAGGCTAATTCAGGCAGAGAAGTAAATTTGGCCTTGCTTTCCGCTTTCTTTGTCGCAAGAATAATCTTTTCCCTCCCAATGGCTTTCATCAAGAAACCCTTTTATTTTATTACTCAGAAGGGGTTCCATTATCTTCGTGAAAATGCCAAAATAATCGGTCAGTTCATCCTCACCATTTTTTTTGTAGGCCTGGGAATCTGGTTCATCAAACATGAGCAAGCTGAACTTGTCCAGATCAGGACGCTACTCGCAACCTCGGTGGGAGAATGGGTAGTAGCGGGTGTTATCCTCACCGTAGTCTGCATCGGTATTCAGGGCATGATGTATGTGGCATTATTTGCTGCCATCGGGAGAAAGCTTACGATTGCCGGCATTTATCAGGTTCACCTACCCGGTGGCCATCATTATGGTGACAACTACCAGGCACTCACGGATCAAATTTTTCACGCTGTCAACCTCTGGCATGGGCGAATTGCCCAATGATTTTGAAATACTTCTACATGGTTGCGATAAACTCTCTGCGAAATATTCTGTTTTTGATAGTACTGAGTAGCAATGCCTTTGCGCAGACGGATTCTCAAAGTACCATTGACATCCAACCGATCCTGCATCTTTACGATATTGCCGACCAGACACAGGAAGACATTGCGACGATTCTTGGGCCCCAAAGTAGTCTGAACGCAGAAGATGCGAAAGCTGCAGTTTGTGCCAATTGCCAGAAGTACTCTTACCAGAATGACAGAATAATCATCGAGTATACCAATGACATGGCGGATAGAATCATCATTTGGCCAGAGAAAAATAATAAGGCTGAACTCACGCCATCGCTGCTAGGCTTGCCGAATAAAAAGCCAGATAGCATTCAGGACGGAAAACTGTTATGGAAAGGGTATGATGGTATCCGGGAATTGATTGCGTTTACGGATGGCAATGGAGCTGTAACGTATATTCTGA
This sequence comes from Persicitalea jodogahamensis, assembly GCF_014651615.1. Taxonomy (GTDB): domain Bacteria; phylum Bacteroidota; class Bacteroidia; order Cytophagales; family Spirosomataceae; genus Persicitalea; species Persicitalea jodogahamensis. The sequence continues at coordinate 82,279 of NZ_BMXF01000004.1, forward strand.
TTAAGGTCATTACGGACTGAGCGCGTTACCGCGGATAAAGTTGGCTGGCCATGCATCTGCCACCGTTGTAGTATTTTCTAGTTGCATCCGGGCCATGAAAAAAGCTGATCGGTTCATACCAATCAGCTTTTTAGCTTTACTGTTTTTTAAAATTTTTAAGCCAGACGGTTCATGCAATTGAGGTCCTCAAAGGCTACCTTCAATCGATCAACCATGCTCTCCTCACCCTTGCGAAGCCACACGCGTGGATCGTAGTACTTTTTGTTTGGGGAGCCCTCACCGTCGGGATTGCCGAGCTGAGTCTGTAGGTAGTGCTCTGTTTTGTGGTAATATTTCAGAATTCCTTCCCAGGTAGCCCACTGCATATCGGTGTCAATGTTCATTTTAACGGCTCCGTATTCGATGGCTTCCCGGATTTCCTCACGCGCTGAACCTGAGCCACCGTGAAAAACAAAATTGACGGGCAGAGAACCCGTGTTGAATTTTTTCTGAATGTACTCCTGCGAATTTTTCAGGATTTTCGGTTCGAGTTTAACGTTACCGGGTTTGTATACCCCGTGTACGTTACCGAAAGCGGCCGCAATGGTGAAGTTGGGCGAAATCTTGCTGAGTTCTTCGTAGGCGTAGGCTACCTCTTCGGGCTGGGTGTAGAGCTTGGAACTGTCCACATCAGTATTGTCCACTCCGTCTTCTTCACCTCCGGTAACCCCCAATTCTATTTCAAGGGTCATGCCTAACTTGGCCATCCGTTCGAAATATTTGGCACATATCTCGATGTTTTCCTCGATGGGTTCCTCCGAAAGGTCGAGCATATGGGAACTGTACAGAGGTATTCCGTGCTGGTCGAAGTACTTTTCACCGGCATCGAGCAGTCCATCGATCCAGGGAAGGAGCTTTTTGGCGCAATGGTCCGTGTGCAGAATAACCGGAACACCATAGTGCGCCGCCATCTGGTGAACGTGCATGGCCCCCGAAATACCCCCGGCAATGGCGGCTTTCTGACCTTCGTTGGACAGGCTTTTACCTGCGTAAAATATAGAGCCTCCGTTGCTGAACTGGATCATAACGGGGCTATTAACTGCTTTGGCTGTCTCAAGCACAGCGTTGACCGAATTGGTGCCCACCACGTTTACGGCTGGTAAAGCATAGTCGTTTTCATTGGCATGACGGAAAATTTCGCTAACTCCTTCGCCAGTTACTACACCGGGCTGAAAGCGGGTTGCTGTATCGTTCATAGTTGGTTTTAAATGATTATTTCAAGAAAAAATTAAGCGTATTTGCAAAAAGAGCAGGGTAGTTGCGAACTGATTATGCAAGTTAAATATTTTTATGCTAATAGGGACGGAGCTGACCCATAAATGGAAGAGCAGCGGTATTTGGCAAACATTTTTTGGCTAATCTGGCTACCTTTGATTTTGTCCGGAAATATAGAAGCTCCGCGAGAAAACAACTGAACAATCACCTTGACTAATTGAATGTCTCCAAAACTCATCAAATCTCTTTTGATTGCATCCGCTCTGGGATTTTTCATTCTTTGGATTTTCGAAATAATACGCACCGATCTGGGCAATAGCTATTGGTTACTTATGCTAAGCTTGACATTATTGCTGGGACATCAGTATTACCGGCTGCGAACCCAACCGCAAGCCAACCCAAAATCACGGGAAACTCAGTCCGTGAAGCGAACTCCCCGTCCACCTAAACGCAGAAAAAAGAAATGACTGTTGTCTATCCGGTTTTGGCCATATTCTTTTTTTTGCTGGCAGGGTACTACGGGGCCGTGCGTGCCATCCTGCTCGATTCACCCCTCGATTGGCTACGGTTGAACCTGGATCGGGTGAACGCCGACCGCCAGCCCATGGAAGAAGAAAGCCGGGCCCAGCAGGTGGCCTATTGGCGACGCATGTTGCGAATGAGCCGCTTATCTTTAATCGCCCTTGGCTGTTTCTTTCTGGTAGCTACCGGGTTCGTTCTGCTTCCCGGTATGGCAGAGATGCCGATTTGGCAATATTTGATCGGGCTGTTCGCGGCGGCAGCACTCATCTGGACTTTTACCTACGTAAGTTGCCTGCGATTGGGCAGGGCTTTCCCCCGGATCGCTTCAATCCGAGCTTTCCCGGTACGATTTGCTGAGTGGGCACTGACTCCTGTATACTGGCTGATCGAACCCTTCCTGTCAAGTCAAAAGCGGGGTGATCTTAATGCAGCGAACAATCTGCCAAACTACGTCCGCAATGATGCTACGGCTGCCGACGATTCCGACGAAGAAGATCATCGGATGGAAGAGAAAATGTTTATCAATGCGCTCGATTTCAAGGATGTTCGCATTCGCGATTGCATGATACCCCGTACCGAAATTACTGCCGTAGCCCTTGACGACGAGATCGAGGATTTGCGGCAGGCGTTTATCAGCAGCGGGCATTCGAAAATTGTCGTTTACCGCGAATCCATCGATGATGTAGTCGGGTATTGTCATTCGCTTGCCCTTTTTCGCAAACCCAAAGACATTGCCTCCATTGTTACTCCCATGTTAATCGTTCCGGAAGCGATGCCGGCCAGTGATTTGATGCTCAGGTTTCTGGAAGTGCGCAAGAGCCTGGCGCTGGTCGTGGATGAATTTGGCGGTACGTCGGGACTGGTGAGTGTAGAAGACGTAGTAGAACAGATATTTGGCGAAATTCAGGACGAATACGATTCGACCGAAGACTGGACCGAACGAAGGATAGATGACGATACGTTCATCTTCAGCGCCCGTCATGAAGTGGAGTACCTGAACGAGAAATACGGCTGGAATTTTCCCGAGGGGGATTATGATACTCTGGCCGGGCTGCTGATTCACGTTCACGGCGACCTGCCGAAAGTCAACGATGTCATTCATTTTGCTCCCTATACTTTTAAAATAATTTCCATGCAGGATACCCGAATCGAGCTGGTGCGGCTGACGGTGGATCGGGTAGAAGAGTAGTGGCAGATTGCCAGACGCGATAGCTTATAATACCAGTCCCGGCAGGAAGAAAACAAGTTCACCCGCGAGCCGGAACCGCTCATCGGTCACTACTTTTTCCGGATTGAGTATCATCCAGTAATGCGCCGCCGTCATCGCGATCAGGATGATCGACAGCCGCTGTACATAGTGGTATTCAGTCAAATAACAGATGGTAAGGCAAACTACCAGGATGACGAGCGAAATTATTTTAAGGACGCGCAGCGTGTTTTTTCGCTGCAGCCAGCGCGCCAGGTTGAAAACCTCACGGTATTTGATGGCTTCAAAATGAGAAAACAGAAGCAGGCTCTGGACCGTGATCAGGTAAAAAATCACCCCCAGCCAAACACTTTCCCACGAAACCTCCATTCCCAAGTACCAGGTACTTCCCCATACTCCCGCTGCATAAATCAGCGAGGTGACGGGCTCTTTTAAGGCTTGCTGGTGACTTTTGACTTTCATTCTGGAAATACCCCAGAGATATAGGCCCACGAAGGCGACCATCCCGAGGCCAAATTCCCATAGCGGTTCGGGTATCAGCCAGGACAAACAGCCAGCCAATAAGAGGGATCCCAATGTAAGACGCCAGATAATTGGCTCGTACTGCTTAATAAACGAGTGCCTTTGCGTGCGGGGTTGCTCGGCCTTGAGATTGTCAAGCAGGTGGTCAAGCGTGTATATTCCCAGGACAACCAATCCTAAAATAACCGTAACCCAGGCATTGATTGGCGTTCGGTTGTCAGGCAAACGACTGGCTGCCAAGTGAGAAAGGATAGCACCTGCCACTACGTCGAGACTTAACCAGTGAAGGTGGGCTGGATGGAATTTGTATAATCGTTGAATAGTAATTGCTTTCTGTTTTCTGAATGATACAGATACCCGCGTAAGGCAAATGAATGGGTCAAATTTTCAAAACTAAAAATCATTATTGCAAATTAAATCTACACTCCCGGCTGGTTTTGTTCGGGGATGAACGTGGGGGCTTGTAAGCCCGGACGCCATGGAGGGTAGTTTGGAATGGTCCTGAGAAGAACCGCTATTTCAGTAAGGCCATAACGGCTTCATCCCCATTAACGGCGCGTTCGGGCCGGGGATGGCTCGTATCGAACACCTCCAAATCAGCGCGATTCAGGACTTTAACCAGATTCTCATCGATCGAACCCGTTTTATCAGTAACCTGGTTCAGGTCAAGGTTGAGGTAACGCGCCATGAACGGGTACATGGCTTTACGCTTAGAGGGGCCGTAGTCGTGCTTTTCGTCAGCGAAATGGGCGTTTTCCACTTTGTTTTTCTCACCGAATAAGGCGTATATCTTCTGCAAATGGGGAAATTCGACCTGAGGCACGTTCGATGTCCAGTCTCCCCCGTCAGAAATCAGGAGCATTGGACGCGGAGCAGCCAGAGCGGCTATCTCCACATTATTGGTCTGGAAACTACCCTTTTTGTGAATTGGCATCCCGCTTTCGCAAGTGCAGCCCCCAAAAAAATGAGCCGACACCATCACGCAGGGGACCGAGACCTTTACACGCTCATCAAGGGCCGTGAGCAAAAAAGTTTGCGTACCTCCTCCTGACTCGCCCGTAACACCGACCCGCTCGGGGTCAACACCAGGTTGCGACATCAAAAAGTCCAGGGCCCGAATGTTGTTTATAGTCTGTAGTTTGAGTGCTTTGGGGATTTTATGATCGCATTGTTTGGACTCCCCGTAGCCGATCATATCCACCGTCAGCACGATGGCGCCCATTCTGGCCAACATGGCGGATCGGATTTGAGCCGGATCGGCGAAGCGCGGATCATTGCCGTGGCCGTGCGGACAGAGGATGGCCGCATAGGATGTCTGCTTTTTAAGTGGGCGGTACAGGTTACCCGTAACGAAAATCCCCGGCATGCTCTCGAAAGCCACATTCTCAACCGTGTAGCCGTTCATGACTTTTTTGCCGTGAACAATCGGTTTGGATGTTGGTTTGGGCGGCAGAGGCAAGAGCTCCATGCCGGCTACCATATTCGTTCGGATCTCGGCAGCTCTGCTTTTCCAATTGTTCAGAGTTATGGGAGCGTTGGTCTTCAAAAATTCCGCTCCCTGCGCCTCGGTGAAGTAGGCTCCCTGGCATAAATCAGTCTGGGCGGTAAGCGGTAAAGACGTGCTTGTTGCAAACAATAAAAAATACAGGGCTCGTTTCATGGGACCTTTCGGATGCTTGGGTAAATAAATGGGAAATGAGAACAAAAGACGATTTCGGTGAAATTCTATGGGTTTGTGGTAATTCTCAATCAGTGCTGGTGATGCAAATTTTGAAATTGGTATATTGGAAGTCAAATGAGGTTCGAGCTGAAGAGCATTTGAAATTTGATAAAGTACCGGCTAGTGGGTGAAATGATTGCTGACAATAAGATATCGTGGCACGGACAAGTACCAGCATTATAAGAAACTAGTAGCGGCAGCTTACTTATTTAAAGATAGCTTATCTCCATAGTAGTGGCCTCCTGACCCACAAGGTGCGTTCACTGATTAAATCTTCAAGAAACAAGACTATGAATGTAATCGTAACGGGAGCCACGGGGATGGTTGGTGAGGGTGTAATGCACGTTTGCCTGAACCATCCGGATGTCGACAAAGTATTGGTTGTCAATCGTCGCCCTAATGGAGTCAAACATCCGAAACTAACTGAAATCATCCACCAGGATTTTTTCGATCTGTCGGCCATCGAAAACCATCTTAAAGGATACGATGCATGTTTCTTTTGTCTCGGGGTATCCTCGGTGGGTTTGAAAGAGCCCGAGTACTTCCGCCTCACGCATTCCTTAACGATGCACGTAGCCGAAACGATGGTTCGGCAGAACCCCGAAATGGTATTCTCGTATGTGTCGGGTATGGGGACTGATGGCACCGAAAAGGGCCGCAGCATGTGGGCACGGGTGAAGGGAAAAACCGAGAACGATCTTCGGAAACTACCCTTCAGAAAAGCCTATGCTTTTCGTCCCGGATTTATCAAACCCATGGAAGGGATGAAGCACGTGAATAAGTACTACAAGTACATCAATTGGTTGTTTCCTGCCGGAAGGAAACTGTTTCGAAATGGTTTTTGCACAAATGAAGAGATTGGGCTGGCGATGATCTATTCGGCCAGAAATGTGGTGCAGAAAGACGTGGTCGAAGGCCGGGACATTATCGAGTTAGCCCGGCTGGAGAGCAAGACCGTTTAGGGGCCTTGTGTTTGGCTACTTGTGCTTTCACCACTTCCATACCAGCTTTAACGTTAGCCAGTCAAACTTGTACCCTGCGCCAGTGGAGGCAGCTACGTTGCTGTTTTGATATTTGATGGATGTTTCAAAATGAAGCGTCCGGTAGCTCAGTTCACCCTGAACCCGGTAGGCGGGATTCCATTCGGCGGTCTCGATTTTCTGCATTCCACCAGCTGCCTGCATCTGAAAGTACCACTTTGCCAGATGGGGCAGCGACGTGGTGAAGTCCGCGAATATTTCAGTACTCAGGTACTGATTGGGGGCAAAATAAGTTTCGATGCTGTTGTCCCGAAAATGCAGAGCCGAAAAATTGAGTCCTCCTTTCAAGGTAGGTTCCGTGCGGAAAAGGTGGTACAGCGAACCGAAAAACTGAAGCCGCTGATTCTGGTCGTTCAGCATTCCGAAACTACCCTGCGAAAAGAATCCGTTGTTGCCATTCAGCATCAGGTGGGTAGTATACCCAAAATTATTACTGTGCACATTCTTGCCCAGCAGCGAGGCCGTGTAGTTCAGGATGTCAGAACTATACGTAAAGCCAACCATTCTTCTGTCGTTGGGCTGGTACTGCAGCAGGGCGCGACCTGTAATACCCACGAAGGAGGGCTGACCTTTCGGCGTGATGCTCTGAAAACGAAGTTCGCCCTGGCCGGTCCAGGCTTTGCTCCACCGGGTGTTCAGGGTTACTTGCCCGAAGTAGGCGGAAGTTTTCTGTTCTGATCCGGAGGTAATCTCTGAAATGCCTGCCCGGGCGCCCCATTGGTAAGTACGGTCGGCACTTTGCAGCCACCACAGGCTATTTTCGATCCTGATATTTTGACCAATGTCTTTGAAATACACAAATTCTGTCCCCGCCTGTTGGAGTTGAGTGGCACGCACCTTGGCCAGAAAACTATTTTTGTCATTCTCCGAGAATAGCGTGTCGCCCTTTTCCATGATTGCAACAGCTTCCTCATTCTCTTTTTTACCCAGGAGTACTTCAGCGTATTCCTGAAAATAGTATTTATTGGCATGCTGATCCACGAGGCTGTCGTAATACATGAGGCCTTGTGTATAATCACCGGAGGTAGTATGCAGACGGGCTTTCAGCACCAGCAACTGATCAGGAGACAAAAGTGACTTTTGTTCATTCAGAAAAGTCGCAGCCTTTCGGGTATCCCGGTTCCAAAGCATGGCATTGAAATAGTTCACAACTGCGCTGCTGTTTTCAGGGTTGCCTTTCCAGGCGCTGCGGGCCACGGTGAGCGCCTTGGCCGGCTTATGGTTCATGAATAAAGCGTATGAAAGGTTGATCTGACTAACGGTAGGTTCATATTTCAGGGGCAGAAGTTTCTGGTAAGTGCTCACCGCCTCCGAAAAGCGCCGGCTCTGCAGCATGAGATCTCCTCTGAAAAGCAGGATCTGTCCATCAACCGGATTGACTGATAGAATCGAGTCAAGTTGCTGAATTGCCTGCCCATAATTTTCTTCCATCCGATAATGTGTCGCATTTTGAATGTAACTTTCCCGCTTCTCAGCACTCAGCGATCCCACGGAGTCAGTCTGTGCAAAGAGGGGAGAAGCAGTGCCGGCCAGAAAAAATAGCAAGTAGAAGTATAAATTGTGCATTTTTATTTTCGTATACTTACCAAGAAAATTGACCATACAATGACTATATCCGGGGAACCCTTCAAGCTTAGAGACCATCAGAAAGACTGTTTTAAGATTTCGTTGAGCGGCGAATTGCAAGGGAATGATTCAGTTACCCTTCGCCAGGAAGTTGAGCGCTATTCGATCAGCGATTATGATGTGATCTATCTTGACACGCGAGAGGTTACCGGGCTCGATCTCTCATTTGTCAATGAAATTATCCATTCTGATGCCACCTTGAAAAATACCGGTAAAAGTCTGGTTTTTCTTTACCGACAAGGCTCCACTATTGAAAAATGGATTGAAACCACAGGACTGGACAAATTCGTCACGACGGCGATGGTTCCGGCAGAAGGATGAATGTTCTTTGATCAAAATGCCTGAAAGGCCCGATTCCTGGATAAGCTGGCCATAATTTTGCCAACTACTTCTTTGGAGGCATTGCCTTTGAGCAGGTAATCCAGGGAACCGTACTCCATGGCGCTGATTGCCACACCCAAATCTTCATATCCGGTGCAGAAAATCACGCCGATTCCCGGGTTATACCCTTTGATTTGTTGCAGCACATCTAAGCCGTCTTCGCTGCCCAGCTGGAAATCCAGAAAAACCAGATCGGGGTTTGAAGTGATTTCGGCACTGGCCAATTCCCCAGACTCAAAAGTCTTGATGTTGGCATATCCCATTTCATTGAGGTGCTGAGTAAGTATGGCAGTCCAGAAGGGATCGTCGTCAATAATAAAGATTAATTTGTCCATGAGAGATTTCATAATTATTTATGTTTATCTCTTATGGTACAATTGGAGTGCCACAACTGAAAAGCCCCATTTCAGGCACGTGAGGCATGATTTTGGCCAGGAGTGTTTCCAACAATAAGACGTTTTTCCATTTTTTGGAAAGTCGCATTCAAGACCAAGCCGGGCCATGAAAGCTAGCGTTCCCGAAGTTTCTGAACTATATCCGATAGAGTGGCTTCAAGATAGTGCAGTCGTTTCCCAAGTTCCTGGAAGGATTCACTGTGTTCATCGAATTTCTCCAATTCCCGGATTTTTTCTTTCAGACTTGTTATTTCCATCGTATCGACGGAAGGCTTCAGCCGGTGAGCCACTTTACGGATGGTCTCGTAATCCTGTTTTTCGAAAGCTGCCTTGAGTTCAGTTAGCGATAATTGGGACTGATCGATAAACAGGTTGATCATTTTATTGATGAAGTCCTGGTTGCCGTTGGCAATGCTGTTGAGTTTGTTCAAACTGAACAGCTCTTTGGTAGGTGCCGGAATGTCAACGGGCAGGGGCAGGGAATTGTCGCTGCCCAGCCAACGGGAAATCACTTGAATGAATTGATTTTCTTCAAACGGCTTGGAAAGGTAGTCGCTCATGCCGCTGGCAATGAAGCGGGTATCGTCACCTTTGATGGCGTAGGCGGTAAGCGCGATGATGGGAATCTCCTTGCTGATGGTGTCCCGAATGATTCGGGTCGCTTCAATTCCATCCATCACCGGCATCTGTACATCCATAAGTACCAGGTCGATGGGCTCACGACGCAGCAGTCCGATCGCACCGGAACCATTGCCTGCCTCAAACGTTTCCGCACCGTAGTTGGTCAGGAGGGTAGCTGCTACCAACCGGTTCATTTCGTTATCATCGACAATCAGGATTCTCTTTTTGGCAAGTATGGCGGTGTTAATCAAAGGGGCATCCCGTACAGGCAGGTCGGTGCTTTTTCCTTTCTGCATGGTGATTATGAACGAAATCGTGGTGCCCAGGTTTTTCTTGCTTTGCACTTCGATTTTGCCGTCCATGAGCTCGACCAACTCCTTGAAAATACTCATGCCCAGACCTGTGCCACCGTATCTCCGGGTGATGGAGCTATCTTCCTGAATGAATTTCTGAAAGAGGTTCTGAACAAACTCCTCTTCCATACCTATGCCGGTATCAGCTACGGATATACGCACGGTCTGGTGTGTGTCCGTATCCTCAACTACCAGGCAGGAAAGGTCAACGCTCCCTTTTTCAGTAAATTTAATAGCATTGGATATCAGATTGAGCAAGATCTGATTCATGCGGTAGGGATCCCCAATCAGCACGGGCGAAAGCCTTTTGTCACAATGGGAGTTGGTGAATGCAAGGCCCTTTTCTTCGGCTTTATGCATCATAACGTGCATGGCACGGCCCACGATCATTTTGGGTTCGAATCCGATCTTTTCGAGAGAGAGCTTGCCCGCTTCGATTTTGGACAGGTCCAGAATGTCGTTGATTATCACCAACAGGTTTTCAGCGGCGGAATTGATTGTATTGAGGTAAAATTTCTGGTCGGAGCTTAGTGAAGTTTTGCCCAGTTGGTTACTCATCCCCATAATGGCGTTCATGGGGGTTCGGATTTCATGGCTCATGTTGGCCAGAAACAATTCTTTGGCCCTGGTGGAAGCTTCGGCGTTGTTTTTGGCAACAGTCAGGTCCCTTTGCAGGTTTTTCTGCTCGGTGATATCCAGGTGAATGCCAATCGTGCCAGTCAGGACTCCCTTGTCGTTAAAGTTGGGGGCCTCGCTGACAAACCACCAACGAGGTTCACCGGCTTTGTTTTTAACCGTGAGTTCAAAAGTCCGGATGGCTTCATTTCCTGCTTCGCCGACAGCTTCTTCGAGATCGAAAATTTCGGATTTATTTCTGCCCAACAGCTCTTTAACCGAGTAGCCAGACATGAGGCAAAAACTCTGGTTGGCAAAAAGTACCTTCTTCCGGCTATCGCTTTCCACCAGTCCCAAATTCATGTTGGTGATGATATTCCGGTATTTTTCCTCCTGCCGCTGTAACTGCAACGCCCGCTCCCGGCGCTCGTTGACATTGAGGAGCATCTGAGCAAAAAGAAACAATAGTTTTTTTTCTTTTTCGTCGTATTGATGTGTTGTTCTGACGGAGTCGAAACCTACAAAACCGATCAGTTTGCCATCGCGAAGCATAGGTAGCGTGATCAGGCTTTTGATATTTTGCTGTTCAAGTAGCTGGCGTAGGGATTCCGGTCCACTATCGGGCAGATCCTCGACGTCGTCAACGTAAAATGGATTCCCCTTTTTATGGACTTCTAGCCAATCAGGCAGAAAAGACAGAGGAACGTTCTGCAGATTTTCAATTTCGGGAGTAATTCCCTCTCCGCACCATTCGTACAGGTTAGAGGTAGTATTTTCTATAAAATCATAGTCGAAAATGTAGGCCCGGTCTGCCTTGACAAACTCGCCGAGTTCCTGCAATGATTTTTGGACAACCGGAGCAACGCGATCAAGATCGATATTTATGTAGGCCGCCGAAACATCAATCAGGATATTCTGAAGCTCCACTTCGTGCCTGATGGTTGATTCTGCTTCTTTCCGTTCAGTAATATCGCGGATGATCCCGTCCATCCTGACGGGCTGACCGGAGTCATAGATGATGCGTCCGCTGTGGCTGACCCATCTGAGAGAACCGTCGGGTGCCAAAAACCGGTACTCCTGGCTGTAAGAACCATGCTTGGCTAAGTGATCCTTTATTAAATAAATAGATTCCGAATCTCCGACATAAACGAACTTTTCCCACCAGTCTTTTTGAATCGGGTCGGTACCTGCCAAAGTACCAAACAGGTTTTCGGCCGAAGGAGAAACGAACAGCAAATCGGAATCCTGCCAATTGTAAGACCAGACGATGTCTGACATTTCATCAAATATGCTTTCCAGCCTCTCCTTGGTATCCAGCAATTCCTCTTCGGCCTTTTTTTGGCGTGTCAGGTCGGTGTGGGTTCCGATTATTTTCAATGGTTTACCCTGGCTGTCTTTTTCGATTACCACTCCACGGTCCAACACCCACCTGACCCCTCCGTCTTCGTGCCGCAATCGGTATTCCAGCAAATGGAAATCAATTTCGCCCTGTTTATATTTCCGGTCGTTCTCAATGAGCAAATGAAGATCCTCTTCAAGTACCCGCGACCACCAGGTCTGCTCGACCGGTATTTTTTCATCGATAGAAATGCCGAGCAAGCTGAGGTTGCTATTCGAGAAAGTAGTTTTACCAGCCAGAAAATCATGTTCCCAGACATTATCACCGATTTTTTCAAGCATTAGCCGGAAGCGGCTTTCAAAATCACTGAGTTTCTTTTGCGTTTCTTTGGCTGCCGTAATGTCTTCGATCATCGTAAAGTACTGCGCAACCCTGCCGTCATGGTCAAACAGGGCTTGTCCGGAGCAGCGGCTCCAAAACCAGCTTCCGTTTTTACGATAATGAATGATTTCGACGCTAAATTTCTTGCCGGCAAGAAATGGCTCTAGCATCCCGGTTTTAGCCGATTGCTTGTCAGAGAGGGGGCCCTGGCCAATTTCTGGGGGGGTACGTCCGATTATTTCATCGTGATTGTAGCCGGTCAGCTCACAATAGCTGTCGTTAACCCAGGTGATGACCCCTTTGGCATCCGTGAAAACTACGCCGTTGGCGTTGGCGCTGGCTACCAGGGAGAGTAGTTCAATTTTATTTTCGTTTTCCTTTTGTTTGGTGATGTCCCTGCCATAGATGTTAAAGTAGGAAGTTTCGGGAAGGGGAATCGCAACGAATGAGTAGAGAATGCTGCCTACTTTCACTTCAAAAGCCTGCCGCCCGGCGTGCATGTCCAATTGCTTGGCCTTCCTTTTCCAAAACTCATCGCTCTGAAGGAGCTGTTCATCCAGAACGAAATCTCTGAGTTTTTCCGCTACCGGGTTAAGTGAGAGCATATTGCCCTCGGCGTCAAGCCGTATAAGGGGGTCGGGGTTCTGCATCGGGAAGAGGGCAATCTTGCTGATTTCTTCCGCCGCCAACTTTAATTCGGTTTTCTGCTTACCAACGGTTTTGAGCAACTGGCGCAGCTCGTCGTTAGTGATTTCCTGGTTTTTGAGCACGTGCAGCAAATCCAGCATCGAGTCGTGATGTGCGAAATCCTGAACGTTCAATCCATTTTCAGAAACCTCCTGCATGGAGTCAAACCAAGGCGAGCCTATGAAAAGCAATGCTTCGGACTCGTCGATACACTCAAATTGCCCTCTTAGTATGGTATTGTTTGAATTCGAACATTCGAGGATGACCAGCTGGTTACAGAGGGAAAGAAGAGATGGGTAGTCGTTTGCTGCTATTAGAGGACGATTGATCCTGAAACGATCGAAGAATTTATTGCCGACGCTGCCCGGATATAGTTTTTCCAGCGTGGGGCCGCAGGAATCTACCCGGAGAGAGGTATCGATCAGTAGATGAAATGGAAAAATCCGATTAAACTGATCAGTGCCAAAGCAGAATTGCGTTTCCAAAATTGATTACCATTTTAATTTAAATACTTCGTGCGAATCACCCTTGTTTCGGGTTTGAAGGAGTTCGACCTCCACCTTTGTGTCAAACATTTTTCCCAGTCCGAATAACAAGCCCCGGACGAATTCCTGTAACCCCTCCCGCTTGGAAAAATAATGTACATGCAGGCTGTTATCCGTCACATGGCTCACCTTGAATTCCGGTGGAGTAAGTTTGGGATATATCAACATGATACGATTGTGAAAGGTGGGTAGGTTGATCATGAATTCCCGAAGTGAACTACCTCCCGCCTCCATTAGCCCCGTATACTTTTCCTTACCGGTTTTGAGTATCCACCATTCTCCAAAGGCCTGCAATACATCAGACAGGGTCAGCTCCGTCACTTCGCTCACTGCTATGGCGAGTTTGAAAGTGATCTCGTCATCATAAATTTCGTGGCTAAGGAAAAAATCGGTTTTCACACCGCTGCGCTCCAACACCTCGTCCCATTTTTCATCCCCAAAATTGGCCTTGACCAACTCCTCAATCGATTTATTTATGATTCCGTACATGAACTGATAAGTGTATAGTGAGATTAATCTGAACAGAACATCAAAAGATGTTCCTCAGCTTCACACACTTACCAATTCCTTGGCTTGTAATACTTTAAGTTTTCCTATAAAAAATAGTATTCCAAAATCTGGATTGTTTTTCCATATTTTGGAAAATGGATTTTAGGCAATCTCTCCGTCCTGTATCATTTTGTAGATGGTACTTTTACCAATATCCAATGCTTGGGCTGTCGCGACCACATCGTTGTTATTCTTCTCCAGATAATGCTTGATAATGTCACATGTATGCTGCCGCAGAGTCTTGGCCTGCAGGAAATTCATGTTTTCGGGTCGGGATGACATAAAGGTGATATCATCTGCATTGATTTCACCGTTATCACACATTACGGCTGCCAAGTCCACGACAGCCTTTAACTCCCGAACATTACCTGGGAAATAGTAACCCATGAGCTTCTTCTTGGCCTCGGGCGTCAGGCTGATACTTTTTAGTTTATTATCCTCCACAAATTGATCCACAAAATGCTTGGCAAGAATAATAACGTCATTGCCGCGGTCACGCAGGGGCGGCAACTCTATGGGCAGGCCCAGAAGCCGGTAAAACAGATCCTCCCGAAAGTTTCCGTTTGCTACTTCGTCAGCCAGGTTTTTGTGGGTAGCCACAATTACGCGCACATCCAGACTTACCCGCTCATTACCACCAACCCGCACTACTTCCCGCTCCTGCAGTATCCGCAGTAGTTTGGTTTGCAGCGTAAGATTGAGCTCGGCTATTTCATCCAAAAAGATGGTCCCTCCGTTCGCATCCTCAAACTTACCAACTTTTCGTGTAACCGCACCAGTAAAAGCCCCTTTTTCGTGTCCGAACAATTCACTTTCAATAAGATCGGAAGGAATGGCGCCCATATTGACGGCTACAAAGTTCTTTTTCCTACGGTCAGAATTGTAATGAATGGCCTTAGCCACGACCTCCTTTCCCGTACCTGTTTCACCCGTAATGGATACGTTTATGTTGGTCTTGATGGCTTTTTCCATCATTGAGAATACCTTCTTCAGGGCGTTGCTTTGCCCAATGATTGTTTTCTCAAAAGTGAATTTTTGGCCAAGTTCCTCCCTGAGTTGCTCCACTTCCTTCCTCAGGGACTGGTTCTCCCTGATCCGTATGATGCTTTTCCACAGAAGGTCTTTGGTATTGTCATCCTTTACCAGGTAATCATTCACCCCTTTTTTCAGCAGGTCAACAGCCACCGAAATATTCTCCTGAGAACTAATGACTATGACGGGAAGTCCGGGATTGACTTCCTTTATTTTATCGTATAGCGCAGCGCCTGACATGTCGGGCAACGACAAATCAAGCGTGATTAGGTCAGGCTGCAGATGGAGGTTGGCCAGAAAATCCTTTGCCGAATCGAATAGGGTAATCTTATAGTCTGGATTCAGACTAAGGTGATATTCAAGAATCCTGGAATACCAGGGATCATCCTCTACAATAACTATATGATATCCAGCCATACGTGATTAATCTACGGGACAAAGATAGAAAGCGGAATATTATAAATATGTGTAAGTTACTAAATACGTATTCAAGGCTGTACGATTATGGGAATTTTTTCCAAAATCTGGAATTAAATTGAAATTAATTTTTATTAAAACACTGATAGTGAGAACGATAGTTATTTGGTATTTAAATTGTAATTCTTTTGTCAAGTAACCAAGCATATCAAGTTATCATACAAATTATTCTCATTTAATTTACTCCCAGATACCTCAATCACCATGCCTTACTCCACTTCTACTCTCTTCCCAGGTCAGACCCAAACTATTACGATTGAAAAATATGCCATCATTGTCCCCTGTTACAATGAGGAAAAAAGACTTCCCTATCGTAAATTTCTTGACTTTGCGGTGAAGCATCCGGAGGTACTGGTATGTTTTGTAAATGACGGCAGTCGTGATAAGACGCTGCCCCTGTTACGCGGACTTCAGGTTGAGTCACCCCAGAACATCTGCGTGTATAACATGAAGCAGAATGGTGGCAAGTCGGCCGCCGTGCGGGAAGGGATGCTTTACGTTCACGAAAATTTCCAGATTCCGCTTTTGGGCTTTCTGGATGCCGACCTGGCCACGACTCCCGAAGAATGGCTGCAAATGGCTAAATACAAAGAGCAGTACCCGCGTTTTGGCGCGGTGGTAGGCAGCCGGATTCCGAGGCTCGGTGCGGCCATCAACCGGGGCGATAGTCGTTCATTTGTAAGCGCTATCATCAAAATGATTATTCGCCGCATTCTGAAAGCCAATTTTCAGGATACCCAGTGTGGCGCCAAAATATTTCACCGCAGTCTGGTGCCATTCCTTTTTAATCAGGCCTTTATGACACCCTGGTTATTTGACGTGGAGATATTCCTCCGTTTGCAGAAGAAATTCGGAAAGACGACCTTGCAGAAGGGAGTTCTGGAATTTCCACTGATGCAATGGGATGAAGTAGGTGACTCAAGACTCAAATTGAAGGACACCATCAAGATTCCGCTTCAGTTGACCAGACTGTATTACAAGTACCATCTGGAAGGCAAATTCAGCCGTCCTGCCACCATGAATTTTGATTCGCCCAAGAAGATGGTGGTGGGCTGATTCAACTCCGGCTTATATTTGCCCACAAAAATTCAAAGTGGACTCTGTGGACAACCTGCAATACGACATCTGGAAAAATCTGCAGGGCAAAAGGCTGCTGCTGGTGGCCATGTCGATTGCACTTCTACTCCACGGAGTGATCCTGTACTTTACGCTTCCCCAGACCTACGATGCGTTTGTGCACATATTTTTCGCTGACCACTACGCTCGTTTTTGGTTCGAACCGTGGGAATATCGTTGGTACACTGGATTTTTGACGATTAGTTACCCGCCGCTGGTGCACCAAATGATCGCTCTCATCAGCAAGCTGTTTCCGCTAAAAGTGGCGTTCTGCCTTTACACCATCACTATTTATGAGATTCTCATCGTGGGGGTTTATCGGTTCAGCAAGTTGTTTTTTGGCAAAACAACAGCGGGCGTAGCGGCCATTCTTACCGTGGTACTTTCCTCGATGATCGAGACTTTGCACGTGTATGGTCAGGCTCCGACGCTCACCGGTATGGCATTTCTGCTCAATTCGCTGCCCTTTCTGTATCAATATTTTGTCAAGAAAAAGCCCATATATCTCGTGATGGCCCTCGTAGTACTGGCTGTGGCCGTGAGCTCCCACCACGTGACGGCGATTTTTGGCATGGTGTTTTTTATCGCGCCGACCATACTGATGGCGCTCGTTGATGCTAATCCTGCTCTGACGGGACTCCATCCGGTGCGATTCGTACAACAGATGGTTCTGGTGGCGCTCAGTAGCTACAAACAAATTCTGCTTTTCGGAGTATTGATGATATCGCTGGCGCTGGGCCTCATTTTTCCTTACTGGTACTGGAGCAAGACCGATCCGATTACGCAGGTATCCATTCCGCACGGATCACGGGACAACTTTCTGGAAGTAACCTCTTCCGGGCTGATATTCTACGTGATTCCGCTGGCCTTGATCATTGCCCTCTTGCCAGCCATCGCCTATTCCATCACCCGGCAGAAAAGGTATCTGGGCTGGGCCGTTTCATTTTTTATTTGCCTCTTATTCGGGAGTGGTGGCACCACGCCCATCCCAAAACTCATGTTGGGCGAAAACGCTTTCAACATACTTACCCTGGACCGGTTTGGATTTTGGGCGTCGGTCATTGCCATTCCGTTTATGGCCCAGTTTATCCATTCGTTTGTGGCTGGTTCGGTCAAAGACTTCTGGATAGCTAAGTATGATTCCGCCACGCATTTCGTGCTGTCGGGTTTGAGCGGCCTGTCTTATATTCTTTTCGTGGTATACATCTTTCATCTGGCTAGTTTTCGTCCGCTCCAACCTAAGGAAATCGAGATTGAACCCATGCTCAATTTCCTGAACCGCGATGAACACATGCGCTGGCGGTTTCTGACCCTAGGCTTTGGCGATCAGATGGCCTGGCTAAGTACCAACACTCTCGCAGCGACTGTGGATGGAAACTACCACTCGGCGCGCCGGCTGCCTGAATTGACTACCCGGCCCGTGGAGCGGCTCGAAAATGCCAAGTACTCCGGCGAAGAAGGTCTGGCGTCACTCAATGATTTTCTGACTTATTCGGAAAAATACAGCCTGAAATACGTTTTCAGCAACGACCGGTTTTACGATCCGCTGCTGTATTTCAACGGCTGGAACCGCACCATCCGCCTGGAAAATGGCATAATGGTTTGGGAAAAAGGAAATATCTCGACCATTAAGCCGCTTCGTCCCACGGAACTGTCGCCGCTTCTCAAGAAAGTCTGGGGGATTCTTCCCGTTTCCAGCCTGGTCGTAGCGGTTTTGCTTTCGAGTGTATACCTCCTGCGATTTAAGGAGGAAGAATACCATGTAATCCGCAACGGGTCGGGCGAGCGGTATCCGAAAGTGATTCTCTATTCTGCTTCGCTGCTGCCGATACTGTTCTTTACCTTTTTCATTGGCAAACAGGTTTATGAGCTTTTACTGGTCAAAGAGCAGGATACGCCCGAAAACACGGTGCTGAATTATTACAACCACCTGGATTTTCAGCGGTTCGAGAAGGCGTTTGGCTTCTTTGTGCCTTCGCCTGCATATACGCTGGACCGATACCTGCTCGAAAAATCGATGACTGATGGCGGATTGTGGCCTTCCTATTCCAAGCTGGATAGTATTGCAGTGCACCCAAACGGAAATAATGCTGACGCGGTGAAAGCGGAGGTGTTCACCCGCTGGCGTACCTCGCTGGGGTACCTCGAAAAAACGGATACGCTAAGTCTGCAGAAGGTGGAAAAGAAATGGTACATCGTCCCGGCGGAATTCGAACCCGAAATTCCGGAGGAACAGGTGATCAGCCATGCCTACACCTTATTCCGGAAAATGGGAAAAAGAAAAATCAGCAGCTTCCCGACGGTGAAGGATGATCGGATCAAAAAGCCTTTCGCGGCCTTTAAGCAGGTGAATTTTATTCGGTCGGGACAAGAAAACTTTCTGACGGGCGAAATCCTGAACGCGGACGATATTCCGGTGAATATCGCACTAAGGGTTTCGATTTATTATCATAATAACGAAGTAAGGAATTATTATCCGGGGAGTGCATTCCTGTACAACAACTCGCCCAAGGGGAGTACTTTCTTTCAGATTGCACTCGACAACACATCGTTAATGGATTCCTTACAGGTGGATTCAATGGCCATTTACGCCGACACCGACATCAGCGAACGGGGCTATCTGCACGGAGGTGCTCTGAACTACACCGTAGCTGCCGTAAGCACAAAGCAATTGAAAATTAGGGCTGAATATTACAATGACCTCACAACCGACCTG
The DNA here is from genome assembly GCF_014651615.1 of Persicitalea jodogahamensis. Taxonomy (GTDB): domain Bacteria; phylum Bacteroidota; class Bacteroidia; order Cytophagales; family Spirosomataceae; genus Persicitalea; species Persicitalea jodogahamensis. The sequence continues at coordinate 101,377 of NZ_BMXF01000004.1, forward strand.
ACGATCCCCGGTCTGCTGCTGGCTGAAAAAGACTCGGCGGGAGTCATCTGGCAAGCCCGGCTGTACACACATCCGCAGGCTATCCGCAGTGGGCTGCACGGTAGTTTTGAGGTGGGTTTTAAAAAAATAAATGGCAGAGCACAACACATCACAAAGTACCCTGTCGGAGCATACATCAATGGGCAACGGCGCCGGGTCCTCCCCACCATTCCGGACCCGCTGGCCAACCGCAACCACGGCCTGCAGATTTTGCCCCATTGTTTTATGGCTCAGGAAATATATCTCCAATGAAAACTCACCTTCTTTATGTACCACTACTACTAATGACTTGGGCCTGCTCGCAGGTACCCATTGAGAAACCCGTACTTGTTTCTAAATCAGAAATCGTATCAATCCCGGCGGATACGTTGTCCTTCAACACTTCCCATTCAGAATGGGAGGCCATGCTATACACACACATACAACCTTTGAAGATGCGCACCCACCAGGCCAATGGCCGGCTGATGGTGTTCCTGTTGCCGGGGCAGGGGGGGATTTTGGAAGGGCCGGCCCGGTTGGAGCTGGCCACCGGAAATCGGCACTTCTACTACCCGGTCACGGTGAGGAACAGTGTCGTAAAGACGGGTTCGATGAAAGATTACCGTTCCCCCAAAACGGTTAATCCCGACTCAGCTCTGGCGCAACAGCGGATCGTTCACATCATCGATCCGGCACGGAATCTGCTTGAACTTCCGGGGAAGGGGTACTTTCTGGAGCAGGAATTGACCCTTGATCCGACTGTTGCGGTTTACCGGGCCAACGCCGACAAACCGTTGACTGCCTATTACGTAGAGCCTGGAAGTTGTGTCAATGTCCCGGTTCAGGCGGGTTATAAAAAGGGTAATAATTCTTTTGAAGTAGTGGTCGGCCCCCTTATTGACCGGCACGGCAACACGGTAGCCGACGGAACACTTGTCACACTGACGCTGAGAAGCGGAGGCAAAGTCTGGCATCTTGAAGAGAATCTTCAGAACGGACTGGTGTCGCGGACACTACCGGCCCAAAAGTTTATCGGGTTTGATGTTCAGGCCAACGTGCAGGATCGTTTTTCAAAAACTTTAAAACTATCCATCTAATGCTCAGACTATTTTTATTATTTCTCGGGCTTCTGGTTGGCGTCTTTCTCTACTTTCGGGTCGAATCCCAGCCCCCTGCTCCCGAATTGCCCATATTCCTGCGCCAGGATACCATTGCCCTTGCCCACCACACTTCCATTAAGTTATCCGTACTTTCCAAAAAAACACCTTCTATGGCGCAACAGGAACAACTTCGCCATGATTATGCCGACCTGTGGGCGCATCTCAATCACCTCTACGCGACCAATGATGTGGAAGCTGGCAAAGAGTACTACACCGAGGAGTGGTTTCGGCAATTGTGCAAACATTACGAAGGAGAAATAGAATCGCGCGTCAGCAGGACGGATTCGCTTCATCACCTGCAAATCATGAACTGGTCGCGCGACGGATTAGTGTGCGCTGCGGTGGATAGCAACGCCATACTTACCTATTCCTATCCTGATCGAAGTACCCGTCGCGTGCGCACCTCGCTTGCTCTGGTGTTGCTGTTTCAGGGCGATCACTGGCGGATCGATGCCATGAGAGTACTCGACGAAAAAGAAATATAGAAATTCCTAACTACTGATATACCCATGAAACTTGCCTTCGTCTCCCCCTATCCGCCCAGTCAGGTCACCCTCAACGAATACGGTTATCACCTCATCCGTAGTTTCGTTGGCAAGCCGCAGGTTGAGGCAGTGTATGTGCTGACAAACCACCTGAATGACGATCGTGAATACAGTCGCTATGCCATGGATGGCATCGAGATCATTCCCTGCTGGAAATTTGATGGCCTGTTCAACTTCTGGAATATCAGGAACCAGCTGAAAAAAATTAAAGCGGACGCCGTGATTCTCAATCTTCAGTTTATGACCTTCGGAGAAGGGAAAATTCCCGCAGCTTTGGGATTGCTGACTCCCTGGGCGTGTAAACTCCTGGGAATTCCCACGGTGGTGATACTGCACAATATTGTTGAAACGGTGAAACTGGACACGATCGGCATGGCCGACAGCAAATGGAAAGGCGATTTGTTTCTCAAGATTGGAGAGGTGTTGACCCGGTTCATTCTGAAAGCCGATCTGGTGGGCGTCACCATTTCACAATATGTGGGTATTCTGAGAGAAAAGTACCGCGCCGATAATGTCATTCTTCTGCCACACGGCAATTTTGAGCTTCCCGAACGGCGGTACTTGCCCGATCCGCTGCCGCATATCAATCTGATGGCATTCGGTAAGTTTGGAACCTATAAGAAAGTGGAGGTGATGCTGGACTCCATGCAGATCCTTGAAAAAAAATATCCCGACCTCAAATTCATCAGCACCGTGGCTGGCACTGACAACCCTAATGTGAAAGGGTACATTGATGACGTCAGAGAAAGGTACCGCCATTTGCCCAACGTAACCTATACGGGTTATATTCCCGAAGAAAAAGTAGCGGATATCTTTCAGGAAAGTACTTTTATCATTTTTCCCTATACCACCACAACCGGCAGTTCCGGTATTCTGCACCAGGCCGGTAGCTACGCGCGGGCCTGCATTCTGCCCAAGATCGATGATCTGGAAAGAGTGGTGGAGGAGGAGGGCTACGGTGGAGCTTACTTTGACACCGATAACGCCGAAAGTCTGGCAGACGCCGTGTCGTACCTGATAGAGCATCCCGAAGAGCGGCGCGCCATTGAAGATCAGAATTATGCAGCGGCCCGGGGGCTGCCCATGAACGAACTGGCCCAGTGGTATCTCAGCCATATTCAATTCCTGACCGAACAAAACAAGTGAGCGCATGACCTCTGGCCTGACCAAATTGATCAATTGGGGATTACAAACGTTCTATCCGATTTTCCGGCGATGGCTTCCTTTTCAGGTGTATGCCTACCTGGCAGTCGGGGCGGCTAACACCGCACTGAATATTGTCCTGTTCGTACTGTTTTACCAATTCATCCTGCCCCAGCCGGGTGTTTATTTTCAGGAATACCTGGTGGCTTCCTACACGATTGCTCTGCTCATCGCATTTCTGTTGACGATCGTGAGCGGGTTTTGGCTGAGCAAAAATTTTGCGTTTAAGGATTCGGGAAATGATTCGGATGTCGCGAAAAAGCAGCTTGGCAAGTATTTTATTGTCGTTGCGCAGGGGTTGGGCAGTGATTACCTGATCCTGAAAGCACTCATAGTGTTCGCGGACATGCACCCGACCGTGGCAAAGATTATTTCAACTACGGTCGTTCTGACCCTGAATTTCTTGCTGCAAAAATATTTTACATTTCGGGTTAAAAAACCGTCGGAGAACCAGCCAGGATAGGTAATTCAAGTCATCCACAGACTTTAAGCTTTCAATCGCCAAATGGTCAGAAAAGAAAGCCGTTGATACCTTATTGGACCGGGCTAAGATACCTGGGAGGTTGGGTACTTTATGGCATAATCGAATAAACAATAGAATGATGGGAAAATACAACTACCTGAATATCCTGATTGGCTCATTTTTCGCTGTACTTAGTCTGGCAGCCTGTTCGGGCGATTCTGAAAGTACCTCGGGGGACGAAAAAGACCCCTGGGATGCCGTGGCGGCGATTGAAGGAAGAATAGTAAAGCCGACTTTTCGCGATAAGGATTACCCTATCACCGATTTTGGCGCCATTGATGGCGGTAAAACCGACTGCACGCTGGCGTTCAGAACCGCCATCGAAACGTGCAATAAGGAAGGTGGGGGCAGGGTGGTAGTACCGGCAGGAAACTACCTGACGGGAGCCATTCACTTACTCAGCAACGTCAACCTTCACCTGGAAAAAGGAGCCACAATCTTGTTTTCTACCAAACCATCGGATTATTTGCCCCTGGTTCACACCCGCTGGGAAGGCGTCGAACTCATGGGCTATTCGCCGTTGATCTATGCCTTTGAACAGAAGAATATCGCCATCACGGGCGAAGGGACACTTGACGGCCAGGCGAACGAAACCAATTGGTGGCCCTGGAAAGGAAACGAGCATTACGGATTCAAGCCTGGCTCACCCAGCCAACTGGATAAGGATAAGCGGGCAGCGCTTTTTGGCATGGCCGAACAAGGGGTGCCCGTGGCTGACCGCAAGTTTGGGGAGGGCTCGTACCTGCGTCCGCAGTTTGTCCAGCCCTACCGCTGTGAAAATGTCCTGATCGAAGGGGTGACTTTGGTCAATTCGCCCATGTGGTTGCTGAATCCGGTACTTTGCACCAATGTGACCATCGATGGGGTGACCATGACGAGTAACGGACCAAACAACGATGGGTGTGACCCTGAATCCTGCAAGGATGTGTTGATCAAAAATTGCTACTTCAACACCGGCGACGACTGCATTGCTATCAAGTCGGGACGAAATGCCGATGGACGGCGGCTGAATGTCCCAAGTGAAAACATACTAATTGAGAACTGCAACATGGCAAACGGCCACGGTGGAGTGGTGATTGGCAGCGAAGTATCCGGTGGAGTGAGGAATGTTTTTGCCCGGAATTGCCAGATGAACAGTCCTGAACTGGACCGGGCGTTGCGGATTAAAACCAATACGGCCAGAGGAGGCACGATTGAAAATATCTATATGAAAGACATCGAAGTCGGCCAGGTGAAGGAGCAGACTATCATTGCCACCATGATGTACGAAGATACTGGCAGCTATATGCCAACGATCAGGAATATCGAAGTACGGAACATGACCGTGAAGCAGGGTGGGAAGACCGGCATTCTGTTGCAGGGATACGAAGAGTCACCGATTACGAACGTGCGCTTGAACAACGTTACAATCAATGGGGTGAAAGTACCTTACGAATTCAACCATGCATCCGATATTAGTTCCAAGAACTTGACCATCAACGGAAAAGAAACTCAATTCGATCAGTAGAAAGAATAAATTTGAGATTTTGCGTTTTGTAGGTGACCAAGCTCAAACGCATGAACTACGTACTATTAATTTTTCTGGTACTAGCCGGTTCGACCTGGCATACGGATTCTGACAAAACTACCCGATTTGAACCCGTTGCCGTAATCGAGCTATTTACCTCGCAGGGCTGCTCCAGTTGCCCCGCCGCCGATCGCCTCCTCACTAAAACTTTGAAAGAAAGCGGCAAGAATATCATGGCCCTTTCTTTTCATGTAGACTACTGGAATCATCTCGGCTGGGCTGATCCGTTTAGTGATAAAGCGTACACCAAGCGGCAATATGCCTACGCCAAACAATTCAATTCCCGGTCGGTCTATACGCCGCAGATGGTCGTGAACGGCAAAGCCCAATTCGTCGGCTCCAACGAAGCGGCGTTGAAAAAAGCCCTGAACGAAGCTACCCAGCGAACGCCTCCGGCGAACTTTACAGCCCTGAGTGCAAGTCCGGCGAGCGGGAAAGTATTGAAAGTGAGATACCAGTTGGAAGGCGATTACCAAAATTGTCAGGTAAATTTTGCCTTGGTTTCTAAACACGAAACCACCGCCATTCAGCGCGGTGAAAACGGAGGCCGTACCCTCAGCAGCGACAACGTCGTGCGGCAGTTTGTCAAAGTACCCGCCAAATCAGCGGGAGAGGTACTTCTAAACGATATCGATAGCGGAGCAATCGATTTATCGGTAATCGCGTACGTTCAAAAAAATGATGGTTTAAGAATCGTGGGGGCGGCGAAGGCTGGGATTGAGTGAGCCTGCGAATTTTTTCAGACTATTTTCGCACGTACTCGACCGAATAGCCAATTGGTAGTTTTGGAACGACTACGAAGTTGCCTTTCCCATCCACGGGCGAGGATTTTCGGCAATAACGCTCCGTAATAGTGTATTTAATTTTCTTGCTCAGGCTATCCACCTGAACGTCCCGCATATAAGTACTGCCCACCCCTTGATTTATCGTGGAAGCACCCAGAACATCATATTTGCTAAAATCCACACTCTCCAGTTTTCCAGCACAGCAATGGTCAAAGACCTGCCTATATTGCTCTTCTGTGGTTAGATGAATGCCATCCCTGGCTAAATCACCTACTTCCTGCCGATAGGCCAGGTAGTTTTCAGGAAGTACCCGGACGACGATACCCGCCGTTTCGTCGTTGGGTTTTTCGTTGCAGAGTGGTTTTTCGCAGGAAGTGAAGAGTACAGGGAGGCATATGGCTAAGAGTTTGGCGGATTTTTTCATTGAATAAAGGTAGTATTTGGCAGTATTTAGTACCATTGGTTGGGAGAGAATCAAAGATGAACTTCCAGGAGACCCCTGCTGACTTTTTGAGGTTGGAAACTATACAAAATTTAATAAAAAAGCGCGCCCAGGAGACGATCCGGGGCGCGCTTAAAAAAGTACCAGCAACTTATAATTTTCAATTATTTCTCCATCGGATACTGTTTCAGCAGCTCGGATGGTTTGTAAAACATCCCGTCTTTCTCGGTCATGGCCCGAACCTGCTTCACTTTCTCGGGCGTAATGGCTGACGCATTGTTGCCAAATGATTTTCGGACGTAGGTCAGCACGGAGGCTACTTCCTCGTCGTTGAGCATCCCGCCGAATGGCGTCATGGGCACCTGCCCGGCGTAGTCTTTGCCATTGACTTCGATGGGGCCCATGAGACCTTTCAGGACGATTTTTATCAGCCGATCCTCGTTGCCGGTGACCCATTTGGTTCCGGCCAGCGGCGGGAAGCCAGAGGCCGAAAGACCCTGTCCGTCGGGTTGATGGCAAGTGGCGCAGAAACCGTCGCGACTATATATCTCCTTGCCCTTGGCAAAAGCATCGAGTTCGGGAGCTTTCATAGTGGCTACAGCCTTTTTCTCCTGCTTTTGCCGAACGAACTGGCCGTTCAGATGTGCCTCGGCGGTTTCTAACGATTTCTCCATCCAGGAATCGACAGGCATCTTCTTCGCCTCATTCAGGATCGCCAGACCTTTATCCTTGTCAAGCCAGGAAGCAGCGACAATGGCTTCCAGGCGTACCCGACCATGCGGGTCGCGGGCTGCTTCCGTAAGAAGTTCTGCCTGGTTGGGGATTTGATGGCCCACGTAGCGTACCACCCTTACCGCAGCGGCACGGGCGTGGTAGTCTTTGGCGTGGAGCATTTGATCCAGCAGCTTCCTATCCACTTTGTCAAGGCCCCAGGTAGTCCAAAGCGCCTCAAGTACATTGTGTTCGTATTTGGGATCTTTTTTATTCAGGGAAGCTACCCACTTCGTGATTTTGGGCAGAACCTCGGCGGGCTTGCGGCCGCGCAACTCGCGCTGGGTACGGTAGCGGGTGCGGTACTCGGGTAGTTTGAGGTTGTCGAGTAGTTGATCCACGGTGGCTCCGGCTACTTTGGCGGGCTTCACCAGCGGACGAGAAGGGTAGGTGACACGATAGATTCGACCGTGGACATGGTCGCGCAAAGGATCGCGGGCGTTGTGCTGCATGTGGCCGATCAGGATATTATGCCAGTCGATGAAGTACAATGAGCCATCAGGCGCAAACTCCATGTCCACCGGCCGGAAGTTGCGGTCTTCTCCTTTGACCAGGTCCATCACAAAGTTGCTTTTGTAGCCGGTGCCGTCGTCTTTGAGCGTATGCATTTTCATGCCCAGGAACCCGATGGTATTGTTGATCAGGAAATTCCCCTGCACGTCATCCGGAAAATGCCGACTCGACACGAATTCCAATCCCGAGGTGGGTCGAACACGCTGATCGGGTTGAATCAGCTGCACTCCTTTGTCCATGCTTTCGCCGTACATGGGCTTCACCGTGCCGGGCGTCATCCAGCGCACGTCGGGGCTGGAAGTTTCGGCATAAATCTGTTGTCCCCACTCATCGAAGGCAATACCCCAGGGGTTGGGTATGGGCAATTGGGCTACGCGCTCCAGCTTATGCAATTGGGGGGAAAAGCGGTAGAAACCACCGTTGGTAGCCCGCACCGTGCCATAAGATGTCTCGACATCTGTGTGCAGAAACACGCCTTCACCCATATACATGGCACCGGATGGGTCGGAGGTCCAGGCGCTGATTTCGTGGTGGGTGTCGTGATCGTCGAAACCACTCATAATAATCGTCTGCTTGTCAGCTTTATCATCTCCATCCGTATCGGTGTAGAGCATCAGGTTAGTGCCCTGCGATACGTACACTCCTTCGGGCGTAATCTCAAAGCCAACCGGCACTGACAGCCCCCTCACAAAAATGGTTTCCTTGTCAGCCTTTCCATCGTTGTTGGTATCTTCATAAATCATGATTTTATCGTCAGGCTTGCTGTCACCTGGCTTATAATGCGGATAACTAGGCATGGTCACGACCCATAGCCGGCCCTTGTTGTCGAAGGTCATCTGCACGGGATTAGCCAGATCGGGGAATTCCTTTTCCGACGCAAAGAGTTCGATTTTATAGCCCGGCGGTACTTTCAATTTGTCCAAAGCCTCCTGACCATACAGGTAGGTTAAACTACCGTTGGCGTCGGGGTTGAAATTGGTCTTAACAGGGGGGAGTTTGCGGGTGCGCTTGTCGGCGGCGGCCACGTCGATGGCGAATCCCTCGCAGTTGCAGGCAGCAGCCCAGACCGCTGTGTCACGAATAGCCGTCATCTGCCGGATCTTGTCGATTTCGTAGGGGTAGTTGTCGGGTCCGAAAGGATTGAAGCGACGACCCCAGGCATGGACACCGTTAGGTATCTTGTAATCGTCGAGCCACATGAAGTTTTTCTCCATCACGGCTTTATGTACCAAATCCCGGTTCGTCCCCGACTTGGCAGATTCCTTGCCAAAAACCTTATCGGCCAGCAATACGCCAAATTTCTTGTAGCCCTCATCATTGAGTTGCGAGCCATCGATGGTGAGCGGTTCATTTGTGGCTTCATACCAGGCTTTGGAAGGCGTGTAGGCATCCACAAAAAGTACCTTGTTCTCCTCACAAACTTCTTTCATCCCCTGGGTGTAAAGGGCCAGGTTTTTATTGATGTCCTTGCCGTCCGGCACGCTCATGATCGCCGACAAATCCTCATAGGCAATCGGCGATACGATGGCCATCTTAGGTGGCGTGATACCATTGTAGCGCATCGACAGGCTATGTTTGAGAAATGCGTCGAGTTCAGCTTTGAAATTGGCCAGCCCGGCTTCGCCCTGAAACGATTCACTAAAACCGAAGAAGCCCACCACTACATCAGCACCCAGGCGGATGAGCCACTGGTCGTCGGAAGGGAAATTGCCCCGGCTATCGGAAGGATTGGCGTACTCGGTCTGGAATTTTTCTGCTCCCGGAAATGCCCAGGGGGAATCGCGCGCCGAGCGGGGCCGGAAGCCGGGCGTATCGCCGGGATCGCACATGTTGCGGATAAATAGCATGTGGTCGGGGTAGCGTACCTGCATTTCGGTCTCGAAATGCCCGAAGTTGATCATCCTCGACCCCAGATTACCGCCCACCAGGAAAATCCGCTCGCCGCGGTCGATAGGCAGAGTATCCTCGTCAATGAATCGGAAGGCCGTAAAGGTGAGTAATGACAAAGCAAATAGGGCGAGGAGGCCGCCGATGCCTTTCTTGACTGGTTTGGACATTTTTAGATTTTTGAATTGTTTACTATTACAGACGCGGTTCAATGGGTTAGCGCCTTACGTATTATAAAGTTAATTTCACCCGCCATATACCCCGAAAGCACCTTAAAAAAGATGCTTTCGGGGGTCATGCGACTGATACCAGGAGAATTGCGACTCAATATCCCGGATTTTGCTTCAACTTGTCATTGTTACGGATTTCTGCGGTCGGAATGGGAAATAACAGCTCGCGTGCCTGTAATACCGGTCCGTAGGAAAACTTATGCCCCACAAAATCCTCGAAGGATCGGGTACTTACATTGAACGCTTTCCGCAGTCGCGCCATGTCGTACCAGGTTTTGTTTTCAAAGCTCATTTCATACCAGCGCTCCTTCCACACTGCTTCGCGAAATTGCTCTTTGGTAAGGCCGCTAAGGGCCGGAAGGTTGGCACGCGACCTGATTTTGTTGATGGCGTCGTAGGCAGCAGGGGTGGGGCCCGTGGATTCATTGGCGGCTTCGGCGTAGGTAAGCAACACCTCTGCGTAGCGCAGTATCGACCAGTTCAGGTTGCTGCTGGTCGTGGAGAGCTGCGCCTCGGTATCGAAGAGCTTGTAGATGTAGTAGCCGCCCAGGTCGCGGGTCTTAGTGCGGTCGCTGCGCAGGGAGAATGTTTTGTAGTAAAACTGCTTCTCTTCGGCTCTTTTATCCCCCTTCTGATAGGATTCTACGAACTCCTTGTTGGCAAAAATGGCCCCGGTTTCATCGGTATAGGCCGAGATGCCCTGGTTATAGGGAATGATAGAGCTCTGCCAGTTTGAAGGCAGGACGAAGGCGGCATACTGAACCATAAAGATATTTTCCCCGAGATTCTTCTTAGCCGGGTTGTGCAGGTCGTCGTAGGAGGGGAAGAGGCTGAACTTACCCGAGTCGATCACTTCCTTGGCCTTATCGGCAGCTTTCTGAAAATATTCCTTTTTCTGTAAAGGATATCCCGCCATAGTCAGATATACGCTCGCCAGAAGTGATTTGATGGCTCCAAGGGTGACCCTCCCTGTCACATCCGTGACCGGAAGACCAGAGGCTTCGGCCTCAATCAGATCTGCCTCAATGAGCTTGTATATTTGCTCCGGTGTAGATTGATCGGGATAGAGCTCGGGGGATTTCAGGTTGATCGGTTCGGATATGAGGGGGATATTGCCGAAAATCCTGACTAGTTCGTAGTAATACAAAGCGCGCAAAAAACGGGCTTCGCCAAGGTACTTCTTCTTGGCCACTTCGTTCATGGGAATGTCGGGGATTTTTGCAATCGCCAGATTGGCGTTGGCAATACCCCGATAGTTGTTCGTCCAGTAGGTAGCCCCGTACCCGTTGTCGGAGTTGTTGACCAGATTTCGAACGAAAATACTATTCTGGGCTTGGCCCAGTTCCGTATTGGCGAGGCCGGTTCCGAATTCAAGCATCATCCAGGGGGCTCCGCCAAAGCCTCCTCCCAGGGTGCCCCGGAGACTCTCGTAACAAGAGTTTACCACACTCTCAGCGTGTTCGGGCTTGGTGAAATAATTCTCAAGGGTGAAATTGGATTGGTCGGGTTCTTCCAGAAAATCGGAACAACCTGTTCCAAAAAACACCAAGGTACTGCTGAGCACCAATTTGGCGAAGGTTTTATTAAATTTCATAATGAAATGTTATTTATAGGTTATAGTCCAATGTTCAGTCCTACCATGAATACGCGGGGCTTGGGGTAAGCGTACAAGTCTACGCCCTGGTCAAAGGCGGCTCCTGAGGTGGAAACCTCGGGGTCGTAGCCTTGGAATTTGGTACTCAGGAAGAAGTTCTGCACGGAAACGAAGGCCCGCAACCGGTTCAGGTGCAGCTTGTCCAGGACGGTGTTCGGGAATCGGTAAGCCAGCAGAAGATTCCTTCCCCGCAGGAATGAGCCATCCTGTACCCGGTACGTATCATTATTGGTATTGTATCCTGCCGAAACAGGGCGAAGCTGCGCCAACGGTGTGTCCTGGTTCTCGGGAGTCCAGCCGTTGAGTACGGTTTTGAAGCTGTTGGCAATACCCACCCGGTCTTCGGCAGAGTGCTTACTACGGAACAGCACGTCGTTGCCGTACATGAATTGAAGGTCGACAGTCAGTTCCAGGTTGCCGTAGCTAAGGGTGTTCAGGAAAGTACCAAAGCCATCGGGAATACCTTTGCCGATTACAACCCGGTCATTATCATTAATTTTTCCGTCACCGTTGGTGTCCTGGTACTTGATGTCACCCGGTTTTTTAAGGTACTTGGCGGCCTCCGATTCTTCGCTGGTGTTCCAGGTACCCAAGTGCACAAAGCCAAAGAAAGAACCCACGGGCTCGCCTTCACGAATAATGGTGGACCCTGTGAAAATATCGGCACCGCCGGTCAGTGCTTTTACCCGGTTACGATTGACAGAGATATTGAATGTGGAATTCCAGGTAAACTTTGGCGTGGCAATATTGACGGTGTTAATCGCAAACTCAACGCCCTGGTTCACCATGCTGCCGACGTTCTGGCTGACATTAGTGAAGCCGCTGCTGGAAGGTACCGGGGCACTGAGCAGCATATTGGTGGTAAGTTTCCTATACACATCCGCTTCCAAAGTAATGCGGTTATTGAAAAGCCCCAACTCGACGCCGGCGTCCGTTTGCAGGGTTTTTTCCCAGCGCAGATCAGGATTGGCCAGGCGATTGACCCCGATGCCCACCTGACGGGCCCCATTGAATATTACCGAATAATTGCCCAGGCCAGCCAATGCCTGATAGGCTGTAATTTCCGAATTGCCCGTTGATCCAATACTCGTACGGACTTTCAGGTTGGAGATCGCGGGAATACTCTTCATGAAATCCTCTTCCGTGACCCGCCAGGCCAATGCCGCCGAAGGAAACAGCGCGTACTGGTTGGCGGACCCAAATTTGGAGGAACCGTCAATCCGACCCGTAAAGGTCAATAAGTACCTGTCCTTCAATCCATAATTAAAACGGCCAAAGTAAGAGTTCAGTCCGTAGGCACTTGTACTGGAAGAGGGAGCCACGGCAACTGCACCCGCGCCCAGATTGTTGAACTGGAAATAATCGTCCTGGAATCGTTGGGCCTGCGCCTGGGAAGTGAATCGATCCACGTGCTGCCAGGCCACGCCCAGCAGCGCATTGAATGAGTGGATGTTGGCGATTCTTGTATTGTAGGTCAGGTAATTCTCGAATTGCCAGGAATTGTGACGGGCGTTGTTGATGGAGGCATCGCCACCCTGGTTACGCGAAATGTAGTTGAGCGTCCGACCCCCGTAGTAGTCGATGCGCTGGTTGATGATGTTGGTGCCAAGTGTGGTGCGCAGTTCGAGTCCCTTCGCCAGATTAATGTTGGTGTACACGCTGCCCAGCATCGTCTGCGTTTTCACCAGGTAGATCCGCTCGGTAATCACCTGGATAGGGCTGCCGCCGCCTTCCATGCCGGGGTAGTTTTCGTTGCTGCCCCAGCGGCCATCGGGATATTTCACCGGAATAATGGGAAGCTCTTCAAGTACCTGACGCATGGGAATGATGCCACCCCCGCCCAACGGATCAACCTGGTTCTCGTTCTGGTCGTTATAGCCCAGGGAGCCGCCCACTTTCAGCCATTTCTTGATTTGACTGTCCATGGTAAAACGACCCGAATAGCGTTTGAGGAAAGATTCTTTCATCAGTCCTTCTTCGTTACGGTACCCCAGGTACAGCCCAAAATTATCCTTGCTGTTTCCACCGGAAAAAGCCAATTGGTGGTTCTGGGTTTTGGCCCGTCGAAACGCTTCATCCTGCCAGTCGGTATCGTACAAAGGCTTGCCATTGGCGTCGAACAGTAAAGGGTCAGTGCGCTTGGTCTTTGGATCGGTGAATTTTCCGCCTGCCCAGCCCACCGGATCGTACTTTTGGGCGTTCTGGTAGGCGATGTCTTCGGCAAGCAAAAATTCCTCCGAGTTGAGTAAAGGGATTTTCTTCGGTAAAACGCCCACGCTGAACTCCGTATCGTAGCTCACCCGGCCGCCATCGCTGCCGCGTTTGGTAGTCACCAGTATTACGCCGTTGGCTCCGCGCGCCCCATAAATCGCCGTGGCGGAAGCATCTTTAAGTACCTCCACCGAAGCGATGTCGTTGGGGTTGATGAAGTCTATTGGGGTACTTCCGTTAGCCAGGTCGGTGGCGTTGAGGATGACCCCGTCGATGACATAAAGCGGGTTATTGGCCACGCTCACCGACGTATTGCCCCGAATACGGATATTGGCCCGCCCCCCCGGACGACCCGAGTTGGTCGAAACATTCACCCCGGTGATTCGTCCGCTTAGTGCCTGGTTGAGCGAGGCAACCGGGCGCTCCCTAAGCGTTTCGCCCTTTACAGCCCCGACCGCCCCCGTCAGGTCGGATTTGCGCTGTACGCCATATCCCACTACCACTACCTCGTCCAGTGACTTGTCATCCACCGCCAGTCTGATTTCCAGCTCCGATTGATTGCCCAGTAGAATTTCCTGCGTTACAAACCCTACAAAACTGAACACCAGCGTGGGGTTAGGTTCCAACACGTCCAGCTCAAAATTCCCCTCATTATTCGTCGTTGTGCCGCGTGTGGTGCCTTTCACCACAACGCTCACACCGGGCAGGCCCGCGTTGTTCTCGTCGGTAACGGTACCGCGCACAATCCGCTTCGGCGATTCTTCTGCTTTTTCAAGCATCGTTATACTGGGGTAGTTTACCAAAGCAGGACCCGTAGAACTATTCTCGTTGGTCGTTCTGGCGTCGGCTTTATCCTGGCTCGTTTGTGAGCTGCCTGGGAAGAATTTACCTGACTCGGTAATCACAAAAGTGTTTTTTCTGACCTCTTTCACTTTCAAATTTACCGGCTGTAGAATCCGGTCAAGGTTTCGCTCCACCGATTGGGAATAATCAACCGCCCGCATATTTACAGTGCGTTTGGCAACCAGTCGATCTTCAAATATCAATTCGACATTGTAGCGGTCCTGCAATTCAAGCAAAACCGTCCGCAAGTGGGTGGTAACGGGCGCGCTTGCGACGGGTCGGGATTGCGGGACAAAGGCCAGAGTCTGAGAAAAACCGGCCAGGGACATTTGGCTGGTTACCAGAAGCGCCAGGCCCAGGGAGCGAGCGGGTATAGGGATTTTGTGCATTTTACAGGGGTTTAGAAATAGTTTCCTTAGTAGTTAAAACGATACGACCATTCTCTTTTTGAATTCGCAAATTCAGCACCTCCACCAGTACCATCAGAAGTTCCTCGGCGGTTTCGGCCTTGAAATTCCCAGTGATTGTGCGTGTTGCAATTTCGTCGCTGCCAGGCTGGAGAACGACGCCAAAATTCTCCATCATAATGGCGCAGATTTCCAGTACCGAAGTGTTGTCGAATGCGAAACGGTGTTCTTTCCAGGCAACCTCCTGATCCGTTTTACCGATGTGCCGCCGGGTTAAGCGGCCTTCGGGGTCAAGGGTTACCAGTTCACCAGGATTCATCAGTAGTTTTTTCTTACGGGAATCATTTTGGTAGTCTAGCCGGATTTTACCTTTGTTCAGCGCGACGCGCGTGCCCCGCGGCCGGGCGAATACCGTAAACTCGGTTCCCAGCACCTCCACTTGAAATTGCTCGGAGGTCTTTACTACAAACCGTTGGTCGTTTGGCGTGTGCCGGATTAAAAACTCGGCTTCTCCTTTAAGCATGACCTCCCGCACCTCATCATCGAATCCAAATCGGGGCACCGAGAGTGCTGAATTGGCATTGAGGGTTACGTGGCTGCCATCGCTGAGGTTGAAGGAAACAGTCTGTCCGTATCCCGTTTCAATATTCTTATAGAGAATAGTTCGGCGAAGTAACCACGCGCTTGCACTTAGCAGCAAAGTGATACTGGCGGCGATGGACCAGAATCGCCAGTTGATTGAGCGGCGGGGAGCTGTCTCTTGGGCCAAAGCGGGAGCTGCGGTTTTTTCCTCTTCGATTTGCTCCATGAGTCTGGCAAAGGCCCTGTCACCATCGGGTTGATACTGGGGTGACTGCAATTCCCATTCATAAACGCAGCGGTGGAAATACTCCGCGTTGGCCGTGACTTTGAGCCATTCTTCCACGGCTTTTTTTTCCAGGGGGGTCGCACGGCCCGCCAGGTATTCGAAGAGTGTGTGCTTGGGGATATCAGATTTCATCGGGAGAGTATCGTTCAGTGAGTCATCCAATCGTGCTGCAGGGCTTGTCGCAGGTGGCGCAGGGCTTTGGATATGTGAGCCTCTACGGTTTTTGGAGAGATGTGGAGTTCGTCGGCGATTTCCTGGTACTTTTTGTCTTCAAAGCGGCTTAGCAAAAAAACTCTCTGGCACTGTGCGGGTAGTTGTGCGATGGCCTCGTTCACTTTTAGATAAAGCTGGTTGTAATGGATCTCGGCATCGGGACTAACCGCCTGGGTGGCTTGTTGATTTTCGGAATCCGCACTCAGGGGAGACGTTCGGGCCAATTCGCGGCGCAGGTAGGTGTAGGCTTCATTGCGGACCGATCGGAAAAGGTAACTCAGGTATGAGGTACTTATCTTACTGTAAGCTTCAGACTTATAAAATTGGAAGAACACTTCGCCGACCAGATCCTCAGCGATCTGCTTTGAGTACACAAAGCGGACAGCATGGGAACACAGGGGAGCGTGGTAGCGGCGGAAAAGCAATTCAAGCCCGGTTCGGGCATCTTCAGCAAAGGTTTGTCGAAGTAACAGCTCATCGTCAAGCTGACGAGATGATCCCTCTGAGCCAGGTACTGGAGCCCTTTCTTTTTGAAAAATGGTTTTGGGTTTAGGGTCGATCATGGAGTCATTTTCACTAAGTACACTGATGACTCGCAATTCCTTGTTTACCCTTAGTCTTTTGGATAAAAAAAAGAAAAAATATTTTTAAAGGGATTTGATTTATATTCCTCATGGGTGGGTCGATGGGGGTACCGGCCCTGGCTTTTAAGAAAGTTAAGTAGCTAACAGAGGTGTACGACACTGCGATTGCCGTTCCGAAAATCTGGAAGGATGAAAGAGGAAGATAGGTGGAGTAGTTTTAAGTTTCTATGAAACAGACAGTTGTGGTGAATGTGGGGCAGGTTTTACTAAAAAACGAGACCGGGTTGAGGTTAACCTCAGCCCGGTCTCGAATTATCTTGGAAAAGAGACTTTTCAACTATTTCTTTTTAAAAACCCACACTTTTACCAGCCCGGATTTTGGATGAGTTCTTTGTTAAGATCCAGCTCCTTCTGTGGGATGGGCCACAAGTAGTCACGATTAGGCTTGAAGACGCGTTCGAAGGCCTGTACCTGAATGGTGTTCAAATTTCCACCATTGGTCCAGGTCATACCAAATATGCTCTGTGGCTTTGCTTAATTCATGCCGCCGAAAAAATATCTTTCAATCCATTTTCATTAAAATGGGCACAAAGCCTTGAAAGTGAATAAACTAAATTGGTTCTATTTGCTCATGCTTACGTGATTAACCTGCTGCTTTTATTGAAGATCCCCGCACCACAAGTTCAGCTTCCAGCACTATGGTTTGAGGGGAGAGATTCGCCTGCTCACCCCGCAGTAATCCCAGAATCAATTTCGCCGCTGCTTCGCCAATTTGGGTGGTGGGTTGCTTCACCGTAGTTAGGCCCTTCCCGATGTGGACGGCGATGGGATCGTCACTAAAACCAACTACCCCCAGCTCTTCGGGAATCCGGATGCCTTTTGCCTTTGCCAGCGCCAAAACTTCGATGGCCGTGGGATCATTGACGGCGAATATGGCATCCGGAGGTTGAGCCATATCCAGCAAATGCTGCCCGTAGATTAAAGCCTTCTGCGCGGTGAAGTCGCCGTGGATAACGAGTTCAGGCAGTAAAGGGTGGCCATACTTCCGCAATGCTTCTTGATAGCCACGCAGCCGCTCCTGGCTGATAAGAAGATTGGGTGGCCCTCCGAGGTGGGCGATGCGTCGATAGCCATTCAGAATCAAATGCTCCACTGCAGCGAAGGCGCCCCTGTAATCGTTTGCCACAACTTTGTGGGTTCCCAGGCCCTCAATCACCCGGTTAAAATAAACTACCGGAATATCCCTTTTTTCAAAAGACAGGAAGTGATCGTAGTTATTGGTTTCGTGGCTCATCGATACCAGCAAACCATCTACCCGATTGGCCAGCAACGCTTTGGTATTGGCGACTTCTGTCTCGTACGACTCCCCTGACTGCATAATCATCAGATTGTAATCGGCTTGCCGCAACACGCGCTGGGCGCCGACGATGACATTCGGGAAAAACTGGGTCAAAAATTCCGGTACCACAATGCCAATGGTATTCGTGCGGCTTTTTACCAGACTATGAGCCAGCTGATTGGGCTGGTAGTCGAGCTCAATCGCTTTATCAAGAATAGCTTTTCGAGTATTTGGATTGATGTCAGGATGGTTGTGCAAGGCACGAGATACCGTGGAATTGGAGACACCCAGGTCCTGGGCTATATCGATGATTGTGGTTTGGTGCCTTCCCCGTCGCTCGCTTCTCTCCTTTGGGTTGGGAAGGGTGAAGTAGTAAGTGCAATCCTTACAGAAAAAACGCTGCTTCCCGCGGACGAAGCCAGCTTTCATCAGGCTCTCCACCCGACCACATTTAACGCATGGTATCATATGTGAAATTGTACTTATCTTATTTTTGGTCTCGATTAAGCTTTGCTCTGCTTAAAAACAACGCAGATTACGAGTGTATGTATAAAGTACTGCTAAAATAAAGAAAATTTATGTATCGGTAACGTTTGCGAACACGTTGCCGATATTTATTGAACCTAATTTAGATTAATTGGTGATTTGGGAGGCTTGTTTCTCCGGCTACCTCATCCTATATTCATTAAATGTTTGATAAAACACCCGGTTTTAGCCTATTTCTTCAGTCATGATCAGGATTATATCATCAGAAAACTGAATCCAAAAATTGACTTTATTTAATATTTCTCTCAAAACCCTAATCAACTTTATATATGTACAGAACAATACGAAGATTTGAACCAAGAGTTCTGCTTTTGGCCCTGATGCTCCCTTTCTCGGTACTGGCGCAGGACATCGCGCTCAAAGGCACCGTTTCCGGGTCCGATGGCGAGGGGATACCCGGCGTGAGCGTTACCATTAAGGGAACTCAAAGAGGGACGATTACCAATACCGACGGAAGCTACACTTTACAGACATCTCCCGCAGCCACTTTGGCTTTTTCCTTTGTCGGGTACGTTAAACAGGAAATTCCGGTCAATAACCGTAGTACCATTAATGTTACGCTGGAAACGGACACCAAAGCGCTCGAAGAAGTAGTGGTGGTGGGCTATGGTACCCAAAGGAAAGTGGAAACTACCGGCTCCATTGCTTCGGTCAAAGCCGACGAACTGACCAAATTGCCCGTCACGAATGTGGCGCAAGGGTTGCAATCGCGGGTATCCGGCGTGCAGATCAACCAGAATTCCGGCGCTCCCGGCGGAAACATCAGCGTCCGTATTCGGGGGATCAACTCCATTAACGGTAATTCGGAGCCTTTGTATGTGGTGGATGGCATCCAGATATCGAATGGAGGAGGGATCAACGACGTAAGTCCGCTATCTACCATCAACCCCAACGACATTGAATCCGTAGAGGTACTTAAAGATGCTTCGGCTTCGGCGATTTATGGCGCGCGGGCGGCCAACGGGGTGGTACTCATCACAACAAAAAGAGGAAAAGCGGGCGCGACACGGGTCTCCGTTGAAAGCTACTACGGTGTGCAGCAAGTGACCAAAACGCTGGATGTACTTAATGCCTCAGAATTTGCCCAACTGGAAAACGAGGTATTTAAAAACAACGCTTACCCTAACCCCGAGTCTTTGGGTGAAGGTGTCAACTGGCAAAACCTGATTTTTCAGAAGGCCCCCATTCAAAACCATCAGCTTTCCATTAATGGAGGAAACGAGAAAACGCAGCTGGCGCTCTCTGCCAACTACTTCAATCAGGACGGGGTGATCATCAACTCCAATTTTAAGCGCTACTCTTATCGGCTGAATGTCGACCACAAAATCAGTGATAGATTCAAAATCGGCACGAGTATTCTGGGTAGTTATAACATAAGTAACGGCGTGAATGCCGGTGCTACCTCCGTGGGCGATGCCGGCGTAGTAACCACCAGCGTGTTGGGCGCCGCTATCGGTGCTCCTCCCACACTGCAACCGTACAGGGCGGATGGCTCTATCTTTCCTTTCGGCGAGCAGGCCAACGGGCAGTACCGGGAAGTAATCAATCCCCTGAATTTTACCCAGGTTCTTCAGCAGCGCGACATCAAGCGCACTTTGGTCAACCTGTTTGGTGAGTACCAGATTCTCCCAGGGTTAAGCTACCGGGCCTCCTTCAACGCTGATATTCAGAGCCAGTTGAACGATAACTACTCACCAATTTCCATTATCAATAAGGCGGATATTAATGCCAATTCGGGTTCGGCGGGGAAATACAACGGAAACTTCCTGGGTTTGCTTCATGAAAGTATTCTCTCGTACAACCATACCTTCAATGATATCCACAGCCTGCGCTTCACCGGTGTTTTTGCCTCGCAGGTGGAAAATTCAAACTACAATTCCATCAGCGCCAATGGCTTTCCCAATGATGCCACCCGCAACGAAGCCGTGCAATTGGCTCTGAACCGGACGGTGAACAGCGGCCGTTCCAAGCAGCGCCTCGATTCTTACATGGGCCGGTTGAACTACGGATTTCGCGACAAGTACTTCCTGGATCTGACGGCCCGGGTAGATGGTTCGAGTAAATTCGGAGCCAACCACAAGTACGGTTTCTTTCCGGCCATCTCGGCTGCCTGGCGGATCATCGAGGAAGATTTTATGCAGGATGTCAGCTGGATGTCGGACCTGAAACTGCGCGCCAGTTATGGTATCACCGGAAATGCCGGTGGAATCTCGCCCTACCAGTCGCTGGCCACGGTGAGTTCCGGTGGTGGCAATAACATCGGAGGCGTTTACCAAACAGCGATCAGCCCTACCGGCATCGCCAACCCGGATCTGCGCTGGGAAAAATCGGCTCAGACTGACATTGGTTTAGACATTGGTTTGTTTAATAATCGCCTGTCCATCATCATGGACTACTACTACAAGCGAACCGACGATCTGTTGTACGTGAAGACCCTGCCACTTTCGTCGGGCTACGGAAGCATCACTGGCAACTATGCCGCGCTGGAAAATAAGGGTTTTGAATTTGCAGCCAATGCCAATATCCTGAACGGTCCGGTGCGCTGGTCGGTGTCGGGTAATCTGACCGCCAACCGCAACAAACTACTTGATCTGGATGGAGGAACTACTCAGGAGCGTTTCGTGACTAACTCTTCCATTCTGAGTGTCGGCCAACCGCTGGGAGTGTTTAAGACCTACGTCTTTGACGGCATTAATCAAACGGGTGATGCCATCGTTCCTGGCTACGACGGCAGAGTAGGAGGGCATAAGGTGAAAGACCTGAATAACGACGGCGCCATTAATTCCGAAGATCAGATCATCACCGGAAACCCCAATCCCAAATTCATCTTTGGTGCCTCTACCAATCTGGAATACAAGAATTTCGATTTCAGCGCTTTTCTTTCAGGCTCACAGGGTAACGACATCTACAACATCAGCCGCTTGTCGTTCGAGAACCCGCTGGGACAACGCAATCTCTTGGCAGGAGTGGTGGACCGCTGGACCCCTACCAACCCCAGCAACCAATACGTAAGCGGTTTTGTAGCAGGTCGGCTTCCGATCACCGACTATGCTATTGAGGATGGTTCGTTTGTACGCCTTAAGAACATTACGCTGGGCTACACCCTTCCCGCGATCAAAGGAATCAGCCGGCTCCGGGTGTACGTCAGTGGCAACAATTTGCTGACCCTGACAAAGTACACGGGCTTTGATCCTGAGGTCAATACCTACGCCGGTTCCAACACGGCGATCGGGGTTGATAACCTGGTCTATCCCCAGGCGAAGTCATTCCTGGGTGGTATTCAACTTACATTCTGATCCGAACTCTTTAAATAGTAAACAATCATGAAAAAAAGATTCAAATCCCTATATAAGGTACTTCCAATGGTCCTGCTGGGCATAGGAATGACTTCCTGCGAGCTGGACGAAACGGTTTATTCCTCCATTTTTACCGATAATTTTTATCAGACCGGTCCGGATGCCGAAAAAGGACTCATCGCGGCGTACAGCGCCATGAGTGGCTTGTACGGTGGTCCGGCCGCCCTTCTGGTGCCCGATTATAGCGCCGATCAGGTCTATCCGCGGGCGGTTGTGGGCCGGAATACCCTGACCCTTTTTACCGTCGAACCTACTTACACCACCCAGCGGAGCGCCGGGCGTACGTTCGAATCTCCGCAACAAATCTGGGCTTCGTCGTACAGCGGCATTGAGAATGCCAACTGGATTATTCTCAAAGTACCCGACGCCACCATGGACGAAACCCGCAAGAAACAGATCATCGGGGAGGCGTATTATTTGCGGGCATTCTACCACTGGATGCTGACCAAAAACTTCGGCGATGTACCCATCAAAACGGAACCAAGTACTTCGGAATTAAAGGCGTATGTGGGCAAGAGCCCCAAAGCCGATGTGTATAAGCAGATTTACAGTGATCTTGATCAGGCATTGGCCGCTGGTTTACCCTCTTATCCCTCGGTGGAGAAAGGCCGCCCAACAAAGGAGGCTGTAAACGCTTTGTACGCCAAAGCTGCACTCTATAACGAAGACTGGGCCAAAGCGCTGGAAAAAGCCGATGCCGTACTCAACTCAGGAAAGTACCAGCTGATGACCAACGTGCTGGATGTTTTCGACTACCAGACGGAAGACGCCGCCCGCAAGGAAAATATCTGGGCGTACGAAGTTGATCCGATTTCTCCCGGCAATAGCCATCAACTGGTGGGGCTCACCGGTCCCTCGGGTAGCGGTGGGGTCGAGTACGCCCGTACTTCCTTCGGATCTATGTTTGCGTATCAGGCATTTTATAATTCGTTTAACGCAGCTGACAAACGCCGTCAATTGTTGGCGACTTCCTATATTAACAAAGCTGGAAATACTGTGCCTCAAAAGGATATTACCCCGATCACTACCGAGGGCGTATTGATTCGCAAATTCCGCGACCCGGAGTCGACGACAGGTACCATAGTGAATATACCCATCCTGCGCCTGGCCGATGTTTACCTGATTGCCGCCGAAGCTGAGGCCCGCCTGAATGGAGGAACCGCAAAGGCTTACGGATATATCAATGTGATCCGTAGCAGGGCCGGGCTGCCTAACCTGGCCGCCGGACTCAGCAAAGATGCATTTATCGACGCCGTGATCCAGGAGCGCTCCTGGGAGTTCTTTGCCGAGGGAGATCGCTGGTATGATTTGACCCGTACGGATCGGTTCCTTACGGTGATCCCAAAAGCAACCAATTCGGTGTATCCCACTCGCCCGGTGCAGGCTAAAAACAAGTACTTTCCGATTCCTCAGGACGAGGTGAATGCTAACCCGGAATTACAACAAAATCCTGACTGGCAGTAGAACCAGCGGGTTATACGATTTTTCTCATAGGTTAATTTAGTAAAGCGGCTCTTGCCGATCAGGGGTCGCTTTCTTGTTTTTCCCAAACTTGAGTTAAATTTATTTCAACATTCAACCGTGTTCTGTGGCTGCTTTTCGCCCTTTTGATCCAAGTACCATCCACCCAGGAGCATTTCCCCTCGCATTAATCCGTGTACCAGCGTTATTTATACACCTAGCTTCCAAACCCAACACAACCAATCTCATGAAACGTCTTATCTTTCTATTCCTGCTGTCCAGCCAATTCGCCCTGGCGCAAAAGCCTGCCACGGTTTTCGTCGAAGCCGAAAGTTTCGAGAACAAAGGCGGCTGGTCGATCGACCAGCAGTTTATGGACGTAATGGGCTCTTCTTTCCTGATGGCCCATGGCATGGGCCGCCCGGTGGAAAACGCCAGTACAACCGTCACATTCCCCGAAACAGGTACGTACAAAGTGTACGTCCGCACCCGCAACTGGTCGGCCCAATGGTCGGACAAGGATGCTGCCGGGCAGTTCCAGTTGCTGGTTAATGACAAACCGCTTGGAAAGACATTCGGCAAAGACAACGAAAAGTGGAGCTGGTCGGAAGGCGGAACAGTGAAAATCACCCGGAAGGAAAACAAAATTTCCCTAAAAGACCTGACGGGCTTCAATGGCCGCTGCGATGCCATTATTTTCACCAGCGTCCCCAATTTCAAGCCCATAGAGGATAAGGAAAGACTAACCGAGTACCGAAACGCCTATTTCGGCTTTGACAAGAACCCTAAAAATGCCGGTACGTTCGATTTTGTGGTTGTGGGTGGCGGCATGGCCGGTACCTGTTCGGCCATCTCGGCCGCCCGGAAAGGCATCAAAGTAGCTTTGATCCAGAATCGTCCCGTACTGGGAGGCAACAATAGTTCCGAAGTTCGGGTCCACCTGGGTGGACGGATTAATCTGGAACCCTACCCGGCGCTGGGAAACCTCGTCAACGAAATAGGCCCTTCGGAGGGCGGTAACGCCCAGCCAAAGGAATATTATGAGGACGATAAGAAGATGGCGGCCGTTCTGGCCGAACCCAACATTTCACTTTTCCTGAACTACCACGCCAACAAAGTGGAGACCAACGGGAGTAAAATCGAAAAGGTGTACGCCACCAATATCGAAACCGGCGAGAAGGTATACTTTGAGGCACCGTTATTCGCCGATTGCACGGGTGACGGCACAATTGGTTTTCTGGCAGGAGCCGAGTACATGACGGGTCGCGAAAGCCGCGATGTTTACGGCGAAAAAACGGCTCCCGAAGTGGCTGACAACCTGACGATGGGTGCTTCGGTCCAATGGTTTTCGGAGAAAAAGGATCATCCCGTTTCCTTCCCCGATATAAAGTGGGGATTGCCCTGGAACGAGGCAAAGGCTGAGGAAATCACCAAAGGCGACTGGGAATGGGAAACCGGCATGGGACTGGATATGACCCTGGATTTTGAACAAATCCGTGATTATGGAATGCTGGCGGTCTACTCCAACTGGTCGTACCTGAAAAACCGCGCTGAAAACAAGGAGAAATTTGCTCATGACGCCCTCAAATGGGTGGCTTATGTAGCAGGAAAGCGCGAGTCGCGGCGATTGAAAGGCGATTATGTATTGATCGAACAGGACCTGACCGACCAGCGCGTGTACCCCGACGGCACCGCGCCTACTTCCTGGTCCATCGACCTGCATTATCCTGATCCTGAGAACTCCAAGCTATTCCCCGGCGCGGCGTTCAAGTCCATCGCCAAGCACATCAAGATATATCCTTATCCCATTCCGTTCCGCTGCCTGTATTCCAAAAACATCGACAACCTGATGATGGCAGGGCGCGACATCAGCGTATCGCACGTGGCGCTGGGTACCGTGCGCCTGATGCGCACCACGGGGATGATGGGCGAAGTGCTGGGCATGGCCGCTGCCATTTGTAAGGAGGAAAATACCACGCCTAGGGGGCTGTACCAGAACTACTTCCCGAAGCTGGAAGCGATGATGATCGAAGGGGTAGGTGACCCGACTTTACCGAAGGATCAGGATTACAATCTGGGTGGTACTTTAATGGAGGTAGTTAAATGAAGTTGATCGTTTCATTTTTGATGGGACTGGCTGGCCTGCTCACGTATTTGGGAAACAGGCCCGGCCCTGCCTTTGAAATTGAAACGAAAAACGGGGGTTCATTCGAAGTAGAGGAGGTGCGTTGGGGCGATAAACTGGCGAAGTATTCGGCGAATATCATGGCCCCGGTCTGTGAGGAGGGAATCTGCTACAATGTGAATGTCGTCTTCAATTGGAATTTGATTGGCGAGTTTATCGACTACCAGGTGCAGCCCTACGACCCTCTCACCAAGCTGGATCACAAGCCCTTTACGCTGGCGGACTACGCCAAACTACAAGGCATCCTGACCAATCACGACCTGATTTTTACAGGCCTTCCGGCGGATGAACTGGTGGTGAAGGCCGAAGAAACCGTGGATGGCTACTCCGGAGCGACCATCGAGGCCATCAAAGACGAAGTGATCGATGGGGCGCTGTTTACCTGCTACACCCTTTGGCATATCGCCAATGGGGCCGTCGTGGACTCGATTCGGCAGCACACGCAGCGGCAGCTCGATAAACCGATGATTGCGAAAATTATCGGCTACAACACCGCTTCGGCCAACTACTACCTGATTGACCATATGTCGGAGACCCAGTTTGCACAGAACCTGCCGGAGATCATCGGGTTGATCCAAGCGGGGAAGGGGTACTTTCCTAAAAACGCCATCGAGAAAATCCCCGAAAAACTGTTTGGCCGGCAAGAGATGCAGGATTTTTTGATCCAGAACTACGACTCGCTTTCGTATTACACCCAGGTGGCAGCACTAAGCAAACTACAAAATGTGCCGTTGCAGAAGGATCTGACCAGCATGCTTCTTACTCAGATTAGTGACAGGAACAGTATTCAAAATCAAAAAATCATTGCGCTCATTATCAGGAATAACGATGAGGAGGCCATAAAAAAAATGGTCGATCATTTGATCGAAAAAAAGATCAAACTCTCGGCAGCCAACTACCAGTTGCTCCAGAAACATAAAGTAGCCGGGGTTGAAGCTCTGGAAAAAATTTAAAACGAAATACCGCGCGCCGGGGAAGTTTACGTCCTGAAACTACCCAATGGCGATTGATTTTCAATCCTGCACTATCCAAATAAATAATGATCGATAGACGAGTCTTGTTTTTAGTTTTTCTTTTGGCGATTGGATTTGTACCATTTGCGCTGGCCCAGAAATCGGTACAACTGGCGAATGACCACATTCGTATCCATTGGCAAAACTCGGCGCAGGGATGGCGCATTCAGGAAGTCGCCGTCAGGCAGGGGACTAAATGGACTAAAAAGACACTTACTCCTTCCGGGGAGTATACTCTGTTGTATTCAACAACCAAGCCCTCTACCAAACCGAGTGAAACTTTTGAAAAATCGACGGGCGGGGTATTTCCTGAGGAAAACTACCATTACCAGCAGCAGCAGTGGGGGGAAAGTACCAATGCAGCGTCGCTGAATACGGCGGGCACGCCTTATTACTTCTACCCGAAAAATGTCGATGCTGTAAGCAAATCCCATCTACGCTTCACCTCCGAAACCGAGGTAGCCACGGTAGTTACGGACTGGAAACTGAATGAAAAGTACCCCACCGATATGGTGGTTACCCAAACGCTCACTCCCAAAAAACAGGGGTTCTTTTCACTGGCCAGTCCCAGTTTGGGTACTGTGGATCGGAAAGACATGGCGTGGGCAACGGTGCCGGGGTACTTTCAGGGAAATTATTTTCAGGAAAATTTTGCCAAAGCCTACGCGTATGGGTACGGAATTCCAGAGCGGCCCGTCGTGTACCGCGAGCGTTGCGCCAGCACATTGAGTCCTTTGGTCAGTACGAAAGGAGGCGTCACCTTCTCGGTTATTTCTGAGCCGGGGCTGGCGCGCGATCCCTGGGCCAAAGACCAAAGTACCCAAACGGACTGGCACATCGGGCTGTCACACATGAATCGTAAAGGCGAGCTTTCGCCCACGCTGTACTATCCGGTTTTGGGGGAACATCTGTCGGAACGGGAAGAGGGAAATGCGCTCAGCTACTCTTTCCGGTACAGCCTCACGGATGGTGACTGGTTTCAGGCGCTGAATCATACCATTTATGACATATACCGCTTCAAAGAAGGTCTGGCACTGCGCCAAAGTACCCAATCGCTAACGGATCGCATCGAAAAGATGCACTACTACCTCACTGACCCGAAAACGTCCTTGTGGAATATTGAGGAATATAAGGGCCGTAAAATCGGGGCACAGTCGTATTTGGGTGGGGTAGTTGGTTCCAACAAGGATGCCATGAAAAACTCAGACTATGGCGCTATGTGGATGCTGGCCAACGCGACCAACGATCCTGACCTGACTAAAAACGTGTTGCCCTATGCCCTGAATTTCAAATTGACCCAGCAGATTGCCGACGGAGATTTCTTCAAAGGAGCCATTGAGGGACAATACTACCTGGCCAAGTCGAAGAAGTTTGTGGAGGAATGGGGCGAGGTGGTGGAGCCGATTGCGGTCACCTACTACATCATGCTCGACATCGGAAATATGCTGCTCTTTGAACCCGACAATGCCGAGTTGAAAGAACGCTTGCGCCTGGGCGCGGAAAACCTGCTCAAATGGCAGCAGTCCGACGGAAGTTGGGTAGTGGCTTACGATAAAAAAACGGAGGACGAACTATTCAAAGACATTGCCGACTACCGCCCTACGTTCTACGGCTTGCTGGTAGCCTACCGTCAACTCAAAGATCCGAAGTACCTGGCCGCTGCCAAAAAAGGAGCAGATTGGTTTGTCGAGAACGGGGTGAACACCGGAAGTTTTCTGGGCGTATGCGGCGACGCACGCTACGCGCCTGACTTCGCCACTGGGCAGACCGCCCAGGCCTTGCTGGATTTGTACGAAATCACCAAAGCAGAAAAGTACAAGGAAGCGGCCATCAAAGCGGCCAAGATTTATACTTCCTCGGTCTACACGCACCCCATCCCTGACCGCCAAACCAAAACGGTGAAAGGTACCAAAAGGGAGGATTGGGAAATTTCTCAGGCCGGGCTCAGTTTTGAACATGGAGGAATATTTGGGTCGGCCAATCGCCTCGGACCCATTCAGTTGGCCAGCCATGCCGGGATGTTCATCCGCATGTCGGCTCTGACTGGCGAACCTCTATTCGCCGATATGGCGCGGGCTGCTTCCACTGGACGCGATGCCTTTGTGGATAGTACCACCAGTGTCGCCTCGTATTATTGGAGTACGATGAACAAAGGCGCCGGGCCATACCCGCACCACGCCTGGTGGCAAATTGGCTGGCTGACCGACTACCTCATGGCCGAAGCCGAGTACCGTTCTGACGGTCAGGTGAAGTTTCCTCGGGGGTTTGTCACGCCCAAAGTAGGGCCGCACCAGACCTATGGCTTCGCGCCGGGTACCATCAACGGGGAAAAAGCCAATCTTCTGATCAATGAAAAATTGGTGAGGGTGGATTCACCGTCGATCGATTACATACTTGCGGAGGCTGTGGATGGTAAAAAGAAATTCGTAGTACTCTTGAATGATCGCGCGCAGCCCACTGATTTTAACTTGGCAATCGGTCAGAACAGTCCGGTCAAAAAGAGCCTTCCTGCGTTCGGTATGGAAGTAGTCAGTTTTGAATAAAGCAAGGGTACTTTAAAAATCACCTTCACTGCGCACGAATTAGGTAACAATTATAAGCTGGCTACCGCCAAAAATTAATTCCCTCTGAATAAGCTCGATTTCATCGTCATGGCCGCCTTTGCGGTGTTCCAGTTAGTATTAGGACTAGCTTTTTCCCGCACGGGTACCGACGCCAAGTCGTTTTTCGCCGCTGGTGAATCCGCGCCCTGGTGGGTGAGCGGTTTGTCGCTTTTCATGAGCTTCCTGTCGGCGGGTACTTTCGTGGTATGGGGTTCCATTGCCTATGACCTAGGCTTTGTGGCCATCACGATTCAATTGACCATGTGCATCGGTGGGCTGGTCACCGCCTACTTTCTGGCTGCCAAGTGGAAGCGCACCCACGCGTTGACGGCCGCAGAGTACATTGGTCGTCGTTTGGGCGTGAAAGTGCAACAAATGTTCACCTACCTCCTGACACTGTTTACCCTTTTCACCATTGGAGGAGTGCTCTACCCCGTTGGGAAACTGGTGTACGTGGCCACACCTTTTTCCCTTGAAACCTGCATCATCGCCCTGGGATTGATGGTGATACTGTATACCGCGATGGGCGGATTGTGGGCGGTATTGGTCACTGACGTGCTGCAATTCGTCATCCTTTTGGCCGCCGTCCTTATCCTGGTGCCGCTCGCTCTGGAACATACGGATGGCTTTGGCTCTTTTGTCGAAAAGGTGCCCGCCGATTTTTTCAATGTCTTCAACGGTGATTTTACATTGGGCTTTACCCTGGCCTTTACGCTGTTTCACATCGTTTTTATTGGGGGCAACTGGGCCTATGTACAGCGGTACACCAGCGTCCGCACGCCGGCCGAGTCCAAAAAGGTAGCCTACCTTTTTGCGGGACTTTACGCCGTCAGTCCATTTTTGTGGATGCTACCGCCTATGATTTTTCGCTCCATCAATCCCAATCTGTCAGGGTTGGAATCAGAAGGGGCCTACATTCTCATGGCTCAACTGGTGCTGCCCGCCGGGCTGGTAGGACTAATGCTGGCGGCGATGGTGTCAGCCACCGCCAGTACCGCCAATACCCTGCTCAACATGCTGGCGGCAGTATTCACCAACGATGTGTATAAAAAGCTGATAAATCCCGAGGCCAGCGAAAAACTACAGGTAGGGGTGGGGCGAAGCATGACGGTAGTTTTCGGGTTGATTACAATCGGAATTGCCCTGGCCGTACCCTATATCGGCGGACTGGTGAATCTGGTACTGAGCGTGGGTGCTATTTCAGGAGGCTCGCTGCTACTGCCTGTACTCTGGACCCTTTTTTCCCCTCGGCAAAACGCGACGTCCATCCTTACAGTCTCTTTATTAAGCTTGACGGTTAGCCTCTTTTTTAAATTTGGCACTCCCTTGCTGTTCGACTTCACCCTGAGCCGCGCGGCAGAAATGTCGCTGGGCGTTGGCCTGCCGCTTGTGCTGTTGGCCATTTTCGAGTGGATTGTGTTCAAAGATAAAGCAGAGGATGACCAATACATTGCCTACCAACGATGGTACACCTCTCGAGCCAGCGAAGTACCCCAGCCAGTCGCTGAAAATTCGACAGGTGCTGTCTCTCAAAACACCTTCGCACTGCGGGCCATAGCGATCAGCTTCGCACTTACGGGGCTGAGTATTGCCGGGTTAGGGATCAATGGGGGCCGAAATGTTGGATTGATTGTGGGAATAGGCTTGATAATCGTGGCTTTGGGGGCTTGGGTGGGGTGGTCTGCGCGAACCATTCACCCTACACTCCACAACCCCGAACGCGAAGATTAAATCACCTAAAAATTGTCCAATTCAGTACCAGTCAATATAATGATAGAAAAGAGGTTACTAGTTTTTGGGTTTTTAGTCTGCTTTGCCTGGCAAGCGGTGGCTCAGTATACTATCAAGTATCCGGATGCCATCCCTCTGCACGGGGAATGGACGTTTGCGCTCGATCTGGCCGATCGGGGGATAGCCGGGAAATGGTACCTCGATAATATTACTAAAAATAACCGGCAGGATAAAGTGACAGTACCGCACTGTTTCTCGGCCGACCCGCGCTACTTATTTTATACCGGCACGGCCTGGTACCGAAAATCGTTTGCGTGGAAACCCGTGTCGGGCAAACGCGTGATTCTGCATTTCGACGGTGCTTTTTACCTGACGAAGGTTTGGCTGAATGGCCAGCCGGTAGGTACCCACGAAGGGGGCTATACACCGTTTCAGTTTGACGTGACCGAGCATCTCAGGGAAGGAGATAATATGCTGGCCGTTTCGGTCAATAATGATGTCTGGAAGCTGAACACCCTTCCGGCAGTGAAAGACAATGACGACATCAACAGCTCCTTTCCGGCCTGGATCAATTACGGCGGGTTGACCCGTCCTGTGTACCTTACGGTAGAGCCGGAAGTTTATGTGGAGAATCTGAAAGTAGAAGCGACACCCGATCTGGTAAAGGGTACTTCTATTTTAAAAACCAAAGTACGGGTACGGAACGCGTCGCGTCGGCCCACTACCCCCAAGGTCAAATATGTGGTGCGGTTGGGAGAACAGGTGCTTCCGCTGAATTGGAAAACGAAAACTGAGAACATACCTGCGGGGCAAACGGTCATCATGGAGTCTGAAACCAGCCTTACGGCAGCGCAAACCCGGCTCTGGGCAGTGGATTCGCCCACGCTCTATCAATTGGAATCAGTAGTAGGAGGCGATTCGGTAACTACCCGATTCGGGATTCGGAAAGTCGAAATACGCAATGCGCAGCTCCTGCTGAATGGTCAGCCTGTGCGGCTGGGTGGTGGCAATCGCGTGCTGGACTACCCGGGGCTGGGTTCGCTGGAACCCGATTGGCTCATTGAGAAGGACTTTCGGCTTATGAAGGAAGCCGGTATGGAATTTCAAAGATTGACGCACTATACTCCCTCAGAATATTATTACGATCTGGCGGATAGGTATGGAATGCTGATTATCACGGAAGCGGGCAATTGGCAGCTTACACCCACTCAACTCGACAATGACACCATCCGGACAAAATTCCGGCAACAGTTCCGTGAAATGGCTGAGCGTGATTGGAACCACCCGAGCGTGATTGCCTACAGCGTGGGCAACGAGTACTTCTCCGATCAGCCCGCGGGCCAGCGCTGGACCAAAGACATGATCGACTACGCGCGGGAAATTGACCCTACGCGGCTGTATACATTTGCCAGCAACCGGCTCAACAGTATGCCCCAGAAGCCGGAGGACGAAGCCAGCCAGTATGTCGATTTCGTGTCTGTCAACATCTATGGCAACCACGCCAAAGTCCTGGACCACGTCCATCGGCTTTACCCCGATAAGCCTATGCTCATTAGTGAGTGGGGTACCCGGGCCGATGCCGCCAGCGGTGAAGTCGGGCAGGCCCAGCACGTACGTGAGGTAGTGGAAGAAATCCGGAAGCGACCTTATGTAGCGGGTGCCTCCTGGTGGACTTTCAACGATTACCAAAGCCGGTACTATCTCACCAACCCCAATGGTTACCGGCCCTGGGGATTGGTGGAACCCAACCGTACGCCACGGCCAGCATATGCTGCCTACCAGCATGAAATGGCTCCCTTGACCTTGGAAAAAGTTGCGTATGAGGCAGGTACTCAGGGAATACATCAGCTTCGGCTGAAAGTCACGGCAAGAAATGATTTTCCCGCTCACCCGGTGCAGGGGTATTGGGTGGAAACGCCCAAGGGAAAGGTAATGCTGCCCTACTTACAGCCGGGCCAAAGTGAGATCCTAACCATAACGGTGACAGGTTTTGACAAAACACTTTTCCTGAAAGTATTTAAACCGACGGGCTATGTGGTGCTGACTGAAACAGTCGAGCTGAGTTGATTTTGATGAGACGATTATATAAAATATTAAAAATACAAGAGGATGATTAAAGCAACTGCTGTTGACAAAAGGATACCACAGACCCTAGATTTAGCGGCTGATCTGGTAGTAGTGGGAGGGGGGCTTTCGGGTGTTTGTTGCGCGATTACAGCCGCCAGGGCAGGGACGAACGTAATCCTGGTGCAAGACCGCCCGGTGCTGGGGGGAAATGCCTCCTCCGAGGTTCGGCTTTGGGTTTTGGGCGCCACTTCGCACATGGGCAACAACAACCGATGGGCGCGAGAAGGCGGCGTAATCAACGAGCTGCTGATTGAGAATATGTACCGTAATCCCGAAGGGAATGCGCTCATTTTTGATACAGTTACGCTGGAAAAAGTGGTCAGCGAACCCAATATTACCCTGCTGCTCAACACGGCCGTTTACGATCTCGAAAAAGACGCTGAGGACGCGGACAAAATCACCAAAGTCATCGCATTCTGTTCCCAGAATTCAACTCGGTACGAGCTCTCTGCTCCATTGTTCTGTGACGCTTCGGGCGATGGCATCCTGGGTTTTCTGGCTGGAGCGGCATTTCGCATGGGTGCGGAATCGAGTGAGGAGTTTGGCGAAAAATTTGCGCCTACCGCTGAATACGGCGAGTTATTGGGGCATTCGATGTATTTCTATTCAAAAGATGTGGGCAAGCCGGTTAGCTATGTGCCACCAAGTTTTGCCCTGGATGTCACCAACAAAGTACCGCGCTTTCGCAGCTTCAATACGCAGGATTTCGGGTGCCGCCTTTGGTGGCTCGAATACGGTGGGCGTCTTGATACGGTGCATGACACCGAAACTATCAAATGGGAACTCTGGAAGGTGATTTATGGTGTGTGGGATTACATTAAAAACTCTGGTGAATTCCCAGAAGCCGAAACCCTTACCCTAGAATGGGTGGGAACCATACCTGGTAAACGTGAGAGCCGCCGCTTCGAGGGAGACTACATGCTGATTCAGCAAGACATCGTTGAGCAGCGCGCTCACTACGACGATGTGGCATTCGGAGGATGGAGCATCGATCTGCACCCTGCCGACGGTGTTTTCAGCGAAAAGCCCGGTTGCAATCAGTGGCACAGTAAAGGGATTTATGGTATTCCGTACCGTAGTTACTACTCCCGGAATGTAAAAAATCTTTTCCTGGCCGGGCGAATCATTTCTGCTTCCCACGTGGCGTTCGGCTCATCGCGGGTGATGGCTACAAGCGCCCACGGCGGGCAGGCAGTAGGAATGGCGGCGAAGATATGCGCCGAAAACAACTGGCTACCTGCTGATCTTGCCAGAAAGGAGAACATACTAATCCTGCAGAACGAATTGTTGAAAAATGGTCAACACATTCCCGGTCGGACGCTTAAAGACCAAGAAGATTTGGTGCAAATAGCTACCGTCTCCGTTTCAAGTACTTTGAAGTTGACCGAGTTGCCGGAGGAGGGCGAACCCGTTCCGATGGAGTTTGCGACTGCTCAGATGATTCCGGTTGGGAAGGGGAAAGTGCCGAAAATTACGATTCATCCCTACGCAGCAGAGGCGCTGGAGGTGGGAGTGGAATTACGGATGTGCAGTCGGAAGGACAGCCATTCGCCAGATGTGCTTTTGGAGAAAAAAACAATAGCCCTGCAAAAAGGCAGAAATTGTATCCAACTGGATTTTGACACCCAGTTTTCGGAACCAGCCTATGCTTTTCTGACTATCCAGAAACATGACAAAATATCTTTCCGATTGTCTCAGAAGCGCATTACGGGTTTATTGACCGTCTATAACGCCACCAACCCTGCCGTGTCAAACTATGGCAAGCAGGAACCCACTGAGGACATTGGGGTAGATAACTTCGAGTTTTGGGTGCCGCTGCGAAGACCCAAAGGAAAGAATCTGGCATTTAAGCTGGAAGGAGGGATTGATTGTTACGATGCTGAGAACGTGCGAAACGGTTTACAGCGTCCTACGAATCAACCGAATGCCTGGGTCGCTGACTTTAATGATACGGACCCAATGCTCACATTGAGCTGGCCGGAAGTACAGGAATTGAAACGAGTGGAATTATTTTTCGATACAGACTATGACCATCCGGCTGAGAATGTACTGATTCAACAGCCTGAAAATGTGATGCCATTTTGTGTGCGGGACTATCAGGTACTTGATGAAAGGGACGAAATACTCTTTGAGAGAAAAGAAAATTACCAGACCAGAAACGTGATCGATTTTGAAACGCCGATAAAAACATCAAGCTTGAAAATCAAGCTAACACATCCATCGGCCGATTCACCGGCAGCGATGTTTGAAGTAAGATGTTATTGAGCAAACGCAGCAAAAGAGTTACAGCCAGCTTTACCTAAGCTGGGCTTTCAATTCGTTCATTACCAGGCCTGGGGCAATTCCCTCGTACAAAATACGATACACAGCATCTGTGATAGGCATCGACACCCCAAGTTGTTGGTTTATGGCGTGGATACTTTTGGTGGCAAAGTACCCCTCAGCCACCATTTTCATTTCCACCTGCGCAGCTTTTACACTATATCCGCGACCGATCATATTTCCAAACAGCCGATTGCGGCTAAACTGCGAATAGGCCGTTACCAGCAAATCGCCCAGGTACGCAGAAGCGCTCATTTCTCTTTCGCGCGGATCGAGGGCAGTAACGAAGCGACGGATTTCCTGCATGGCATTGGATACCATAACGGCCTGAAAATTATCCCCGTAGCCTAAGCCATACGTGATGCCACAGGCCAGGGCCACAATGTTTTTCATTACGGCGGCGTATTCCACGCCGTAAAGGTCGGCAAGCGGATGTGCCGTAACGTACCGGCAGGTGATAATTTTTGCAAAGTCGGCCGCACACTCAGGGTTGGTCGAGGCGATCGTCAGGTACGACTGCTTTTCCAACGCTACCTCTTCTGCATGGCAAGGCCCGGCAATGACGCATATGTCACCAAGTGGCACCTCAAACCTCTCCTCCATCCAATCAGTGACTAATAGGTTCACCTCGGGAATCATCCCCTTAATGGCCGATACAATACGTTTTCCTGAAAAGTCGGCCGGTTTTAGCTTTTGAAGTGGTTCTTCAATATAGGCAGCCGGAACCGCCAGCACAATGTAATTGGCATCCCTGATAGCGTCTTTTATTTTGCCGCAAACCTTAACTTTTTTAGGGGAATGGAAGACATCGCTCAAGTACCTCGGGTTATGGTGGTAGGCGCGGATGTGGTCGATATCAGCCTGGCTCCTGAGCCACCAGCGTACCTGGTTGCCAGTTTGTTCACTCAATATTTTCACCAAAGCAGTGGCCCAGCTACCTCCGCCTATTACGGCTATTTTATGCAAGGATGGTTGTTTCATGGAGAATTTCTTTTCCGTTTGATAAGTTAAGGCGTGGCTTTTTGGGTAAATGGGCGTCTAAGCTTTGATTATCATGAAATATTTATTTCATTGATAGTTAGTTTAAGCACATTTATTTCTAATCCCAAACAAAAACAACCCATTTATGAGCAAATTTGACGACTTGATGGCAACTTACATGGAGGAGGCTGAAAAAATTGGCCTTTCGGTAGATGCCGACCTGCTGACAAAAGTAACGAAAGGGCTGGGCCCGTCGATTTATAACACGGATTCGGCCAAGGTATCGTGTAGCGACAAGGCTGAACTTGACCGTGTGAAGAACAATTTTCTGATCAAGAAAATGGGCATGGCAGATTCGGGAGAGTTGGATTCCGCCATTCAAAAAGTGTGCGAGACCTTCGGAAGCTCAAACCGAAATAAATATCGCGCCCTGTTCTACTATATGCTCGTGAAAAACCTTGGGAAGGAAAACCAATATGCTTAGTGCGCTCCGGGTACCTGAACGGTTTGAAAACCGAGAAAGATACATAGAAATAAAAAAGCTTTGCGGTAATACCGCAAAGCTTTCCATTTTTTTAACCTAAACTAAATCGAATAAATACATTTAGAGAACGCATCAATCTGCTTTTTCTTTTGAATCCGCCTCAGCTTTTTTACTTTCAGCGCTCTTTTTTGCAATCTTATCGCCACTTTTAAGTCTTTTGGACACAACAATAAATGGCCCCGAAACAATCTTTTCTCCGGGCTTAAGGCCTGACAGAATTTCGATGTTCTCAAAGTCGCTGATACCGGTTTTTACCTCACGAATAACGGCTACGCCGACACTATCCACGAATACCACTTCCTTGATCGGCTCCACCTCAGTGATCGGCTTGCCCTCTGCCTCTTTATTACTGTTGTTGTCAGGGTCGGTCGGTTTGGCTGCATCCTTGGCAACTTTATTGTCGCGGGTAGTTACTGCAGCGATGGGAACGGATAAAACATTCGACTTGCGGTCGGTGAT
The DNA here is from genome assembly GCF_014651615.1 of Persicitalea jodogahamensis. GTDB lineage: Bacteria > Bacteroidota > Bacteroidia > Cytophagales > Spirosomataceae > Persicitalea > Persicitalea jodogahamensis. The sequence goes on from NZ_BMXF01000004.1 coordinate 138,468, forward strand.
GATATCTACCGAGGCCGTCATTCCCGGTTTGAAAGGATAGGATCGCTTGCCCCGCTTTGCCATCAGGTCTTCGAAGGACTCATTCAATATCTTCACTTTAACCTCGAATTCCGTAACGGCATCGGCAGAGACCGCAGAAGCCCCGGCCCCTGTAAGCCCGCTGGCCGTGTTGGCGATTTCGGTTACCACGCCCCTGAATTTACGGCCCGTACCGCTGTAAGCATCCACGTCGATATCAGCCGTGTCACCAACGGTAACGCGGACAATATCGTTTTCATTGACATTCACCTGCACCTCCATATTGTTAAGATTGGCAATGCGCATCAGTTCGGTACCCGCCATTTGGCTTGTCCCGACCACACGTTCACCCACCTCCACGTTCAGGAGTGAGATGATACCACTAACCGGGGCGAAAATCGTGGTTTTGCGCAGGTTTTCAGCCGCATCGCGGAGTCCGGCCTCGGAGCTTTTTACGTTAAATTGAGCGGCTTGAATGTTGGCTTTTGCCGCCTCGATGTCTTGCTGAGCGACCTGATAGTTGGCGCGTATCTGTTCGAAGTCCGCCGCTGAGATTACCTTGTCTTCGTAAAGCTTTTTGTTTCGGTCAAAATCGGCCTTTGCCCGGATGGCGCGGGCTTCGGCCTGAGCCAGAGAGGCACGCGACTGTTCGGCCTGAGCCTTGCTGGAATTGACGGTGGCCTGGGCGCGGGCGAATAACGACTCGTAGTTATCAGGGCGGATTTTAAGCAGCAGTTGTCCCTGTTTTACCGAATCGCCTTCCTCCACATACAAGGCGGTGATTTCTCCCGATACATCCGGGCTGAGCTTGACTTCAACCTCGGGCTGAACGCGCCCCGAAGCGCTTACACGCTCTACGATGTCGGTAGTTTTGGCTTCGGCGAATTCTACCTCAGTGGGTTTTTCCTGTCCGATCCAGCCTGCTGCTTTGGCAACGAAAAGTCCGCCTACGAGCAGCACCACGATGCCACCTAATATCCACCAGGTACGATTTGAAGATTTTTTAGCCATGATTATTTATTTGTAATGAGGGAGTTGGTGAATGTCTGAGGAAAATTCAGAAAAATGAAAGGTTTAGATATGAGAATGTTTCGGTCTCCGAAAGCTACTTGGTTGCGCTTTTGCTACCCTGGGTTTGGCTTACAATCACTCCACAGTGATCGGTTTGTTCATGTAGAAGTCCAGGATTTTGGTACGGAATGTATAGTCGTATTTAGTCTGAATCAGATTGGCGCGGGCACGGTCGAGGTTGGCCTTGGCAATGTTGTATTCAGCCGAGTTAATGGCCCCGGCCCCGAAGCGGCTTTCGGCTACCCGGAAAGCTTCTTCCAAAGCCCGCACCTGATTGGCCGTGGCGCTGTAGCGCTTGCCCGAATTGTTCATATCGATGTAGGCCTGCTCTACATTCTGCCTGATTTGCTGGGTGACGATATTGGCCTGTTGTTCCAGATTTTGTTGCTGAATGCGGGCATTGGCAACACGGTACTTGGTTTGATAATTGGTAAATATTGGAATCTGCAAACTCAGGTTCAGTCTCGAGTTACGGTTGAAGTTGAGCTGGTCGAAGTAGTTGAATGTTTGTAAACTACCCCCCGGCACCTGTACCACCTCAGTGACAGGAAGCGTTTGATCGCCCACCACAACGAAACGGGTACTGGAGACAACCTCTTGCGTTGTGCCCTGGGAGCCATCGCCCACAAACCGCGTCTTGGGGGCTGCACTGGAGAAAGCTGTGCTGACACCACCGCTGAACGTCAGGCTGGGGAGCCCCTGGGCCTTTGCAATCTCGATGGCCGCTCCGGCCGATTGAACCCGCAGCTTGGCCGCTTCCATTTGGGGTAAGTTTTGCAAAGCTGTATCGAAAACCTCATTGACTGTGTTTTCGTATGCCCGTAAGGCCGGGTCAGGTGCGTCGATGGTCTGAACGTCGATTACTTCGCTTCCGGGAACATTCATCAACTGTTTCAATTGTAGTTTGGAAGATTCCAGGTTATTCTCGGCATTCACCAGCGAAAGCTCGTCATTAGCGAGCTGCGCCCGAAGGTCAAACAGCTGGCTTTCTGCCAGACTCCCGGCATCTACCAGCCTTTGGGTGCGGTCAAGCTGAAGCTGGGTGGCGGCACCCTGCTGCCGGGCCACTTCGATTAACTCCCGGTTGCTAATGATATTAAGGTAGGCCAGAGCCACATTCAGCATGATATCGTTTCGCGTAGCGGCAAGATCTTTTTCGCTGGCCTGAAGCGTCAGGTCATTCTGCTTGATGTTATTCTGAAGCTGAAAACCATTGAAAAGCGTCACACTGGAATTCAGGCTGTAGTTATTGAAGCTGATGTTCTGCTGCACAAACTGGTTTGTGAACGGGTCGATGTTCCGACCGAAGCTAAAACCCTGTGACGCATTGAAACCCAGACTAGGCCAGCGTTGCCATTTCGACTGGATGAGGTTGTTCTCATTGGCCGAAACCTGCAGACCAGCCTGTTTAATTTGTGGATTATTCTGCAAAGCAATCTGCACGCACTCCTCCAGCGTCAGGCGCATTTTATCGGGAGTAACCGTTGATGCAGGGTTTTGGGTGGTTACCTGGGCATAAGCCAGGCCAAAGCCGCCCAGAAACATAAAAATGAGTAGGATTCTCAACATAGCTATTAAAAAAGAAATTTCAACTGTTGATTAAGCATTAGCTCAAAACTAAGACTTCCTTCAAAAAATCCCCCTTCTTTTAGGACGGGCGGTTGTAAGGATTGGTAAAGCGGGATAAAGGGCGGATTAGTTGGTGCTGTATTTTTTTGAAATTATGCGTATATTCGGACACGCTTTTATATCAACACAACTCTTGCTGCCAGTGCCGCGACGGATCACCTCATATTCGCTTATTACAAAGTACCTGATTTTTCTTTTATGCGTCACTCTCGGCTGTAAAAAAGTCCAAAAGGAATTGGAAACCGATTCCCTTACCCAACTCAGCCAGCTAATGGCGGGTTCTGACAGCCTGGTAGGGCGCACCGAATACCTTACGACGCCTTTCGTCGCTGCGGGGGACAGGGTGTATATGATCGGGGCGCAGAACGGTCAGTTTCCCGACCTAGGCTGGCACGTGAAGGGAGAAATGGGGGGAGTTTGGGATCATCCTATCAAACTTTTGGATGGCTTTACCGCGGCAATCAATCTGGAAGGGAATTCTTTCTGTTTGGATCAGGCTGAGACATTCATTAACTATCCCTTTGCCAATAAACACCTTTTTTCGTTTCCGGAAAATGATCTTCGTGTGGAGCGCTTCCAATATGTGCCCGACGGAAAGGAGGCCCTGCTGGTGGAATATACATTCAATAATGATGGCTCAGAACCGCTGAAACTGAATTTTGAGTGGACTGCCTACACCGACTTGCGTCCGACCTGGCTGGGCGACAGTACCGGCATGGTGGATGCCGTTGACTTTGCCCAATGGGACGAGGATCGTCACGCCTGGGTGGCTAAAGACAGCCTTAACGGGTGGTACGTGATGACCGGCTCGACTATCGAACCAGTCTCTCACGGGCAACCTTCTACCGTTTGTAACTACAAACCTGCCGGGAAGGGCACTCGCGCAGCCACAGTTTATACCCTTGAAATTCCTCCTCACGGATTAATGGTGTTGCCTATTACCATCGCGGGTTCGTACCAGTCGCTTGATGCCGTCCGGGAAACGTTCTATTCCGCCCGCCGCGATGCGGCCAAAAATCTGATCGACAAGAAGCAAAGGTACGAGGCGATTGCCTCCAAAACCCGATTGACGATTCCTGATAAGAAATTACAAACAGCCTTTCGGTGGGTTAAATATAACACGGATTGGCTGGTACGCGATGTACCGGAGATTGGCCGCGGCTTGTCGGCAGGCCTGCCCGATTACCCGTGGTGGTTTGGAGTGGATAACGAATACGCTCTTCAGGGCGCCGTGGCGACCGGGAGGGCTGATCTTGCCCGCAATACGGTACACTTGCTCCACAGACTTTCCGAAGACCGCAATGGTAATGGTCGTATTTTGCACGAGGCGTCAACCAATGGGTACGTGTTCAATCCTGGAAATATCAACGAAACGCCGCAATTCGTGACGATGGTATGGCAGGTCTACCTCTGGACGGGCGATCGCAAATTCCTGGCAACTTACTACCCTACGGTGAAACTAGGCCTTAAATGGTTGATGGAGCAAAACGACAAGGATAACAACCTGCTGCCCGATGGATTCGGGATGATGGAAATACACGGACTGAACAGTGAAATGGTGGATGTGGCCGTTTACACCCAGTTGGCATTTGCCAATGCCGCCGACATGGCTACCGAAATGGGCGAGCCGGAAGTGGCAAAAAGTTTTTGGGCTACCTCCCAGAAATTGAAATCCCGGATCAACAGTGACTTCTGGGTCGCGGAACACGATTCATACGCCGATTTCATAAGTACCCCTTCTCAAGCGTTGGTCTTGATCAAGGACGCCATCATTCGGGCCGATTCATTAAGAAAGCCCTGGGCCGTCGCCGAATTGCGGGAAGCGCAGAAACGTTACCAGCAACTCCCGCCGGACCGGAAGCAGGGCTTTGTCATGCACCACAACTGGGTCGTGAACACACCAATGCAAACGGGCGTGGCTGATACCGCCAAGGCACTGATAGCACTCCGTACCGGCCGACAGTTTGTCAATCCTTACGGAATGTTTGTAACTGGAATCGATCGTGACGAGTCTGCCGGAAAAGATACCAGCTCATTTGCCAAAAACCGTAAAGTATTCAGCTACACGGGAGCCGTGATGACTTTGCCAACGGGGGTGCAGGCCATTGCAGAAAACAACTACGGACGTCCCGATCAGGCACTCGACTATCTTAAAAGAATCAGCCGCTCGTTTAGTTACGCTCTGCCGGGCTCCATTTACGAGGTATCGCCCGACTACGGTATGATGACCCAGGCCTGGAATCTTTACGCTCTGGCTGTTCCAATTGTGGAGCAATTCTTCGGCATCCTCCCGCGGGCCTCTCAAAAGCGTGTCCGGATTCAACCGCTCATGCCTACGGCCTGGAATACCGCCGGATTGGAAAACGTCGAGATCGGAGAGAACAGGCTGACGGTTCATTTCAGTCGGGAAGCTAAAGCCCAGCAACTTGTGCTGGAACAAACCCTGCCCGAGTGGAAGCTTACCGTCGCCTACCCGGCGGGGCGGTTTCAGAAGTGGGAGGTAAACGGTAAAGCTGTAAAGGTTAAGCGTGTGGGAGCGTTTGATACCGCGGAGGTAGAGGGAGTGAAGGTAGTTGTGCGGGTGGAATGACTATAAAACAATGCGCATCTCTCATAAATTTATCTCCGCCGTAATAGGAAAGTGATCCGAGGCGTGCGGGTACTTGGCCCATATTTTCTGACCATCGGACATTTCCATATGTACCTGTGCATTGGTTACCCATTCGGCACGGTTGAAGCTGTAGAGGATGTGGTCGATCCACACTTTTTGCCAGACATTATTAAATATGGGGTCGGAAAATGAGGTGGTGAAGATTTTCTCAAAACGCAGTTTTTCCTGGTCATTCGGAGGGAGAGCATCGAAAAGAGCGTTCCCCAAACTCAGGAAAGGGCGCCAGATATTACCCATCAGTCGCTCTATGGCACTTCCAAGCAACCGCTTTTCGCTGGCATCCATGCCTGGCCCGTCATTAATATCTCCGCACACAATGATGGGGATACGCTGCGTCTCCTCTTCTCCCAGGTACTTATCCAGGAAATTGACCCTGATTTGAGTGGCCTGTGCAAGTAATTTCTTGCGGTTGGCATCGGCCATTGCCCACCATTTGCTCCATTCGTACGCTGTGAAAATACCTTTGCTTTTCAGATGCAATCCCATGATCCGAAATCGCTGCCCATCGGCAAGCGCAATTTCGACGTACAGTGGTGAACGTTCAAAACGGTACTTTTCGATGATCCCGTCGTTTTCATTGGGAATTTCAAACGGCTGGAACACCGGCATCTGTTCAGTGTTGAAAAACTCCACCGGTTTTCGGCTATCAAACAGGCCTCTATCCACCCGTATGGCACAACCAATGCATTGTGAGGAGCCTGAGGTGGGTTGAAGTTTCACCTCCCAGGTACCCGCCACATCTTCTTCAAAAAAGAGGTTAAGTTCGCTTTCCCGGTTTGGTCCTTCAACCACTACCACTATATCGGGAGAGATTTCATCGATTACCCCACCGAGATGACTGCGCCTGGTGCGTACCGTGGTGCCCTGGGCATGTTGGGGTTTGTGATTGTCGGCATGAAAATTCCCGTCCTTATCGAACAGATCGTTCATCCATTCCATGTTCCAGAGCATTAGTTTCATCGTCGATTGAGATTATATGATGAAAAACTACCTGCTAAATATCCGAATAATCGGAACGGATTTCAGAGAATGGATAAGGTTTTTAGTAAGCGGTCGGGGTAGTTTTTGGTCTGGGAGACAGCCACATGATTAATATTATCGGATCACTGAATACGCTTTTTAACCGAGTCCACCGATGGTACGGGCAGCGGCGGAGGTGGCGGCCCGATAAGCGGGCTGGCCGATGGTTCGATCTCATCGGGCATGAAAGGCTCCTCTTCTGGTTCGAATTCCAGCGTGTCGGGCTCGTAGACCGGGTAAGAGCATTTGTATTCCTTATTGATCTTAACCATCGGTTGCGAGAATGGCCGAGGCTTCACATCCAGCGATTTGTCTTTGTAAATATTTTCCAGAAAACTACCCACGATGGGCAGAGCCATACGCGAGCCCTGTCCGAGGTTGGTACTACGGAAGTGGATCGACCGGTCGTCGCCACCAACCCAGGCCCCCATCACGAGGTCGGGCGTAATGCACATATACCAACCGTCAGAGTTGTTGGAGGTAGTTCCGGTTTTGCCACCAATCTCGCCCTTGTTGGTGACCACACCCGTAAAATTATACAGGCCGCGTGAGGTGCCGCCCGGTTCCTCAATTCCGCCTTTGAGCATGTGGCGCATCAGAAAGGCCGACTCGGGCCGGATGGCCTGATGGCGTTCCGGAACAAATTCCTCGATGACACTGCCACGCTGATCCTCGATACGGGTCACCAAGACCGGCGTCGTGTAAGTACCTGAATTGACAAAAATGGAATATGCCGCCACCATGTCATAAAGCGAAACATCGAAAATTCCCAACCCAATGCCCATTTCAGCACGGAGAGGGGTGCTGATCCCCATTTTCTCGGCGTAGCGGACAACCTCTTTTGGTCCAACCTTTTCAGTAAGCTGCACTGTAATGGAGTTCACCGACTGCGCAAGTGCCCGCCGCAATGTCATATTGGAATAGGTAAAATAGCCATTGGAGTTTTTGGGCGCCCAACGCTGCATTTTACCATTAATCATCATTTCACGAACATAGGGCTTGTCGACGATGCGGTCACAGGGGGTCATGTCGTAGGTGGTGTCATCAATAGCCGTTGTGTACACAAATGGCTTGAAGGTGGATCCCGGCTGTCGCTTGCCCTGCTTCACGTGGTCGTACTTGAAAAAATTGTAATCGAGGCCGCCAACCCAGGCTTTAATGTAGCCCGTTTGCGGCTCCATGGCCATCATGCCTGCACGCATGATTCGCTTGTAGTACTCCAGCGAATCCATCGAGCTCCAAACCCTGACCATCGCGCCACCCGTTTTCCAGTCGTAGACGGTCATCGTGTCTTTTTTATTAAGGTAATAATCGATCGAGTCAGGCTGGTCGGGGAATCTGGCTGCCAGGGATTTATAACGTCCGGTACGTTTGATGACATCCTGCAAAAAGTTCGGGATTTCTTTCCCGTCCTCATCACGCCAGGGTTTTTCCCGGCCCCAGTGTTCATCAAACGTTTTCTGCAAATCCCGCATTTTTGTTTCCAGGGCCTTTTCGGCATGTTCCTGCATCCGGGAATCGATGGTTGTGTAGATTTTCAGGCCGTCGGTATACAGGTCGTAGCCGTTTTCCTCACCCCATTTCTTGACGTAGTCCACTACTGCATTCTTGAAGTAGTTGGCATTCCCATCGTAAGGCGTCTCGAATTTTACTTTTAACTCAATGGGCAACTGAATAATCGAATCTGCCTCCGCTTGCGTCAGGTAATTGAAATTAGCCATCCGGGTGAGTACGACGTTTCGTCGCTCGAGCGACCGTTCTGGGTTTCGGATGGGGTTGTAAGTGGTCGTTGCCTTTTGAAGCCCAACGAGTACGGCCGCCTCCTGCACATTGAGACTATCGGGTGACTTACTAAAATAAGACCGCGCAGCGGTATTGATCCCGTAGGCATTGTTGCCATAATCCACGGTGTTGAGGTACATGGTAATAATTTCCTCTTTGGTGAAGTTACGCTCCAGCTTGATTGCCGTCAGCCATTCCTTCGTCTTGAAAACCAAAGTACCCAACACGGGAATGCCACCAAGGAGTCCGCGGGCGTCGCGACGGCGGGTCTTGAATAGTTTTTTGGCCAGTTGCTGGGTTACGGTGCTACCACCGCCCTGATCCGTATCGCCCGTGAGCAGTCCTGCTGCTACCCGTGCCATCGCCCGCAAATCGATACCTGAATGGTCGTAGAACCGCTCGTCTTCGGTGGCAATAAGCGCTTTGGTAAGGTTGGGCGAAATCTGTTCGTAACCGACCGGCGTGCGGTTTTCGGTGTAAAACTTACCGATCATGATACCGTCGGAGGTATAGATCTCCGACGATTGATTGACCTTGGGATCTTGAAGGTCCTCCACACTTGGCATACTCCCCATGAGCCACAGGAAGTTCGTTTCTACACAAAAAATGTAAAATGCTGCAAAGAAAAGTCCCCAACCGAAAATCTTCCATAAACGAACGATCGGCCTGTAAAAATCCGAATTTTTATCGACTGTTTCCGCCCAGTATTGTTGTCCGGACCGATACAGGGCGCGTGTATTTTTCAGAAAGGGATCCAGACGCTCATGCCCGAACAGCTTTACACCCAAAGCGTAAAAAGCACTGTCAAACTTAGCCGCCAGCCAATCGTTGGCGCGTATTAATTTGGTTTTTAATGTATTGAAAAAAGCTAGAATAGCTTCCATGTAAAATCAGTGCTTAGAAGAGATGCCTACCTGGCTCGCTGGCAAGGCCGGCCATGACGCCCCTGATAAATCGGGGCTAGCCATATGCGCATTCCATGCCGGGCCAAAGATAACGAAAGCCGGACGAATGGCAGTACGTCCGGCTTGACAGTCGAAAGCAGTCGTTATTATTTCTTTGGTTTAAAGTTGAGCGCGACACCGTTCAGGCAGTAGCGGAGTCCGGTGGGTTTGGGGCCGTCGTCGAAGACGTGGCCCAAATGACCGCCGCAGACTTCACACAACACTTCGGTGCGGGCCATGCCCATCGAGCGGTCGGTTTTTTCTTGGATGTTTTTAGCGTAAAGCGGCTTGTAAAAACTTGGCCAACCCGTACCGGATTCAAATTTGGTATCGGAGCTGAACAAAGGTGTTTTGCAGGCAGCGCATACATAGATACCCGATTTTTTGTTGGTATTAAGCGGGCTGGAAAATGGCCGTTCGGTGCCAGCTTCACGCAGCACATAGTATTCCTGGGCCGTGAGTAGCTGCTTCCACTCGGCGTCGCTGCGATCGACCTGCCGGGGAGTGGCGTCGCTACTGGCATCACTGACATCAGCATTATTCTTCTGCGCCTGCGAGCAGGATAATACGCCAAAAAAAGCGCTCATCAGGGTAATTAATCTTATCGTTTTCATGATAATAGTGTTAATGAATTGTAATTATTATTTGGCTTAATTAACGCTTGGGGCAGAACTTTGGTTTATCTGTTCAAGAACCTGCCAGGCGATAACGTGGCCCGGTTTACATCGTTTTACCCTAATAAAACCGTACCTTGCAGCTTTTTATGACCGGGCCCGAGGGCGTTTCCGCCTGGACGGGCCTTTTTTATATACAAAAACTGAATTTCATCAATGACATTTGAAGCACTAAATTTAGATACACCCTTCCTGAAAGCGGTAAAAGAAGAAGGTTATACGGACCCTACCCCGATTCAGGCACAATCCATACCTCTGGTTTTACAGGGAAAAGACCTGCTTGGTTGCGCTCAGACGGGCACCGGCAAAACAGCCGCCTTTGCCATACCTATTTTACAACTGCTTAATAAGGAAAAAACAGCTGGCGGCCGACGTAAGATCAGAAGCCTGATTGTAACACCGACCCGCGAACTGGCGATTCAAATTGAAGAGAGCTTTGTGGCTTATGGACGCCACACAAACCTGAGCTGTACGGTCATTTTCGGAGGAGTCAACCAGAATCCCCAGGTGAAAACCCTGCAACGTGGAGTGGACATTCTTGTGGCGACGCCCGGTCGACTGCTTGATCTGATGAATCAGGGCTTCATCAGCCTGAAAGACATTGAAATATTTGTTCTTGACGAAGCCGACCGGATGCTCGATATGGGATTCATCCACGACGTCAAAAAGCTATTGGCTGCACTGCCCCGCAAGCGGCAATCACTTTTTTTCTCGGCTACTATGCCGCCCGAAATCATAAAGCTGTCGGATACGATCCTGAACAACCCCTCAAAAGTGGCGGTTACGCCCGAATCCACTACGGCAGAGACAGTGACGCAGTCGGTGTATTTTGTGGATAAAGGCAATAAGAACTCCCTACTTCTGCATGTGCTGGCTAATCAGAAAATTAAAACAGCCCTGGTATTTACCCGCACCAAACATGGTGCCGATAAAGTGGTGAAAGTACTGAACCGAAGTGGTATCAAGGCTGAGGCAATTCACGGCAATAAAGCTCAGAATGCCCGCCAGCGCGCTCTGGCCAATTTCAAGGCCCAAACTACCCGCGTTTTGGTGGCAACGGATATCGCTGCCCGCGGTATTGATGTGGATGAACTGGAGTACGTTATCAATTTTGAAATTCCCAACATCGCCGAGACCTACGTACACCGTATCGGCCGTACGGGCCGGGCCGGGTCAGACGGCACCGCCTATTCGTTTTGCGATGCCATTGAGAAGGCTTATTTGAAAGATATTGAAAAGCTGATTGGCCAAAGGATTCCAGTTATTTCCGAACATCCTTTTCCCTTGACCGACCACAATCCCGAACCGCCCAAGCAGCAGCAGCGGGGCCCTCGCCCCAACCGCCAAAGACCTTCTCCTGAAAAGGCTAAGCGGAACCGGGCCAATAAGTCGAGGTATGAACGTTCTTAGTTAAGCGTGCTGTGCCTGAATAGAAACACTGGCTGGATGATACGAACCAAGCAGTAGGGTGTGAAATGCTCACCAATCGAGCATTTCACACCCTATTTTTTGTGAATGAGCAATGAAAAAACGAAACTACTGCTTTGCCGAGGACATGATTTTCTCGGCCGCCCGAAGGTCATAATCAGCGTTCTTCTTCTTTTCATCAATGAGTTTCCTGACCATCGGGTAGGCGGGACGCGCCTCAGGTCCAAGCTGCTCTAAGATATTAAGTGCCTAGACACGAGCCATCTGTATGTCACTGGTAAGGGCATCGGTCAAGGCTTGTACGGCTTTCTTGGTCTCGCCCAATTTGGTCAATGCCTCGGCAGCGGCGATGCGCACGCTTACTTCTTTATCATTTAAGAGATCGAGCAGGTCGTATTTTGCGGGAGTAGCATGATGGTCCAATAGGGTGCAACCCGTTGCTGCCCAATAGCGGACGATTGCATCATTATCGACCAGCATTTTCATGATTTGAGGAAGATTTTCCGGATCTGCTTCGGATGCCAGTTCGGCGGCCGCCAAAACTTTTTCGACGTTGTAGTGACCGCTGCGAGCATAATCATATAGTGGGACGATATTGGAAATATCTTCCATCATCGCTTCCGGCAGGAAGCCCACATCTTTGATTTCGATCGCATAATCATGGGTGGCCTTACGCATTTTTTCCAGCACCGATTTATAGTTCGGATCTCCGGCCAGGTTATGAACATTATGCGGATCGGCATCCACATCGAAAAGCTCCTCTACGGGCTTTGTTTCCCAGAATTTACTTTGCGTTTCGTTCAAAGTACCTGCCTTATAAGCTGATTCCCATGATTTCATGGAAGGAGCTCTCCATAGATACTCAATGTATTGACCGTAAATCTTGTGCGGCATGTAGTTACGGATGTAGCGGTACTTCTTGTCGCGTAGCCTGCGAACCAGATCCATCCGTTCATCCATCCGGCCCCGAAAGGCATGGGCGTAGTTACGCTCGGAAGTCTTTTGATTGCCAAGAAAGGCTTTCCCCTGCATGTAATCGGGAATAGTGACGCCGGCGAGGCTCAACAGGGTAGGAGCGAAGTCGAGGAAACTGACGATACGGTCGGTTTTGGTATCTGGCTTGCCAGGCGCCAGATGAGCGTATTTCCTGGGAAATCGGATGATCAGCGGAATGTGCAATCCTGATTCATACATGAATCGCTTGCTACGGCCCAACACCCCGCCGTGGTCACTATAATAAAACACGATGGTGTTTTCAGCTTCACCAGACTTTTCCAGATCGGCAAGTACTTTCCCGACAAAAGTGTCCATATCCTCGACTTTGTCGTAGTACTGCGCCCAGTCGTGCCGCATTTCGGGAGTGTCGGGATGGTAGGGCGGAAGCGTAACATCTGCGGGCTTGTGGCGTAATTTGTCGTCAGGAGTGTAGGGATGGATGCTGCTTTCGTGGGAGATGGTCGTGTTAAAAATGGCAAAAAAGACCTGCCCGGCCTGGCGATTGGCATACGTTGCTTTGTTGCTTGATTCATCCCAGGCGTTTTCCTGGTCCTCAGCCACGTTATAGTCCTTTTTGACGTTATTACTGGTATAGTAACCAGCCTCTTTCAGGTATTTGGGATAAAACTTGACGAAATTGGGAATCGCGTACTGACTCCTCATATTCTCTGTCCCGATGGAGGGGGCGTACATTCCGGTAATGAGCGTCGAGCGGGAGGGCGCGCAGACGGGTGCTGTGGCGAATGCGTTAGTGTACAGGACACCTTCCCTGGCTAACTTATCAATGTTTGGAGTAGTGGCAAATTTATCACCATAGGCACCGATGAACGGGCTATTATCCTCACTGACAATCCATAAGATATTGGGCTGGTCCGTGTTTTGAGCATTCGCTGCTACGGCGGGGCTCAAAAATAGAACTCCGAGTACCAGACTTTTCAGATACTTCGACATTGAAATCATAAGTGGCCCATTTTGATAGTTCCCCGGCCATGATAGCATCTGCCATGTTAACGGCAACTAATTGAGTAGGGATGCTCGGCGCCTCCAACGGCCATGGGGGTACCTGTACTTTGTAACCCGGCCCGTGCAGCCGCACGGGCCGGGCATTAGCTGTAAATTGGTAAGCCGCATACCCTGCTACGGCAAACGGTTCAGTTTGGGCATGCCGATTTTGTGATTGGTGTAGAAGCCGTTGTCTTTGGCTGTTTTGTCGTCACCAATGACGAAAACACTATTCAATAAAGTACCCAGGTATCTTTTCCGCCTCCTCCCTGCGATGAATTCACTACCAACGAGCCTTTGCGCAAGGCTACCCTGGTCAGGCCACCGGGCATGACGTGGATATCTTCGCCATACAAAATGTAAGGCCGCAAGTCCACATGCCGACCTTCGGCATGATCCTGCATCATGCAAGGCACTCTTGAAAGGGATATGGTTGGCTGCGCGATGTAGTTACGCGGATTATCCCGGATTTTCTCACGGAAAAGTTCGTGTTCCTCCGCTGTTGCCTTTGGGCCGATGAGCATCCCGTAACCGCCCGCTTCGTTGGCCTCCTTCACAACGAGTTGCTCGATGTTTGCCATGACGTAGTCGAAATCTTCCTGCTCCCGGCAGATGTATGTCCTCACGTTAGGGATGATGGCTTCTTCACCCAGATAATACTTGATGATTCGGGGTACATACGCGTAGATCACCTTATCATCGGCCACGCCCGTCCCCGGCGCGTTGGCGAGCGCGACACGTCCATTTTTGAACACCTCGAAAATCCCCTTTACGCCCAAAAGTGAGTCGGGGTTGAACACTTCGGGATCCAGGAAGGTGTCGTCGAGGCGACGGTAGATGACATCGACTATTTCGAAACCCTTGGTAGTGCGCATCTTGACGAAGCCATCGTTCACGACCAGGTCGCGGGCGTCCACCAGTTCGACGCCCATCTGCTGCGCCAGGTAGGAGTGCTCAAAGTACGCCGAGTTGTAAATGCCCGGTGTGAGTACCACCACATTGGGGTTGGGGCGCTCGCTGAGGTGCTGCAGCATGTGGAGCAGCCGGGTGGCGTAGTCCGACACGGGCCGCACGCCCGTGCGGGCCAGGACATCGGGAAACAATTGTTTCGAAAGTTCGCGGTTTTCCAGCATGTAAGACACACCGGACGGACAACGCAGGTTATCTTCCAGCACCATGAATGTACCATCCTCGCCCCTGATAAGATCAGTGCCGGTGATGTGGCACCAGATTCCTTTGGGAGGAGTGATACCCATGCAGGCGGGCAAAAAGCATTTGCTTGACTCGATGAGGTCACGCGGCACAATGCCGTCATTCAGGATGTCCTGATCATTGTAAACATCATTGATGAACATGTTCAGCGCCCGTATGCGCTGCTTAAGTCCTCGTTCCATTTCGTCCCATTCCCGGCCAGTCAGCACACGCGGAATAATGTCGATGGGCATGGTGCGCTCGGTACCTTCACCTTCTGAATAGACATTGAAAGTGATGCCCATCGAGAGCATGGAACGCTCCGCAGTTTGCTGCCGGTTGAGCAATTCCTGACTGGTAAGTGTTTCAAATTTATTTTTAAGATGTTCGTATCCGGGTCGGATCTGACCTTCGGGCAGGAACATTTCATCATAAAAGGTTTCTGAATTATAGCCGGAAAATGAAAAGTTCATAGGTTTTTGATTGAAATCAGGTGGTTTGGTGCTTACAACCGAACAATTTATGGCGGGCGATTGGTTTTACCAAATTATTAAAAAAATTAGGCTTTTGTTACGATATTTATGCAAATTTCTGCGCTAATTGCCATCAGTCTTCGTTTAGCCTACGTCATGATTTTCAGGTACCCTTCTCTGCTTTTTATACTGTTTACCGTCGCACTTGTTCCCGGATCAAACGCCCAGCACATGCCTGGCGTAGCGATGGGCAACTATGCCGGCACCCAATCGCTTTACCATAATCCTGCTTTCGTAGCCGATTCCCGTTACAGTGTTCATGTCAATTTTGTCGGAGCGCAGCTCTATGTCGCCAACAACCACATCAAGTACAATGTACCCTATTCCTTTCTGTCGCTGATGACGGGCACTGTTCCGGATAAGTACCGAAATGAACGCGGAGCCATTATCCTGCCAAGGGTGGATCTGGAACAGAAGCTGAACGGACGTCTCAAGCACATGAACCTGGGTTTGGAAGGTCGCCTTCCTTCCGTGATGTTTTCCCTGTTTGACGGAAGGTTCGGAGTAGGCGCAACCTCACGGGTGCGGGTAATGGGCAACATGTCTCAGTTCACGGAACCTCTGGCCAGGGCGCTTCGTGGTCGTGGCAAAGGTGAGGATATTCAGAAACAGCTTTTCGAAAACCAGTCCGGTAATCTCCACCTGAATGGCGTGGGAGAAGCAGCACTGACGTTGGGCGGCGTACTACTGGATAATGAGACTGATTTTTTCAAAGTAGGGGTTACGGTCAAAAGATTGATCGGGCTTTACAATGCCCATATCATTATTGATGATGGTACTTTTGGAATCTATCCTGATGAAAACTACCAGCTCAAAAAGGAACTGATTAACGTATCCACCATACGTACCACGTACGGCTACACGAGCGACGGTGGGTTTCAGGACCTGAAGCTCTCACCCGCCTGGATGTTGGGCAATGCACCCGCGGGAAGTGGCTGGGGCTTTGATGTGGGGATGGTCTACGAGTACCGACCCAACGCCAACCGACACTCCTATACCGAACGCGGCGTTCGCAAACGCGATGGTAGTGTCAACAAATACCTGTACCGGCTATCCCTGGCCGTAACCGATGTTGGGGGCGTTCGCTACAAAAACCCTAACTACGTCAGGCAGTTTCAGACATCGGCCATCAATCGGACTTTTCGCTTTGAGAATTTCCAGAAACTGGATGGTACGGAGGGGTTTTTCAATGCAGTCAACAACTCCCTGGACACCGACACAAGCACGCCCACGACTTCGTTTCGCTCCGTTCTACCCACGGCCTTTCAAGCGAGCCTGGACTACCAGGTACAGCCCAATATCTATGTCAATACCCTTTGGGTGCAGAACCTAATTTCTGCCGGAGCCTTTGGCATGAAAAGCGAGTCCGTGCTGGCCGTCACTCCGCGTTATGAACACCGTTGGTACGAACTGTCCGTTCCCGTATCGATCATGAATCGTTATGGTTCCTTTGGGGTGGGATTGGCTGGCCGCGTAGGGCCACTTTGGTTTGGTACCGACCATCTGCTGGGTTTACTGAACGTAGGCAAACCCAAGACTTTCAATCTCTACGCCGGGTTGTCGGCCGGTCTTTTCCGCCGGCCGCCCAAATCGCCCAATGCCTGTTATCTACCTGGTGGGGAAACTTTCTGGGACAGGCTCTTCAGAAGACGATAAAAGGCACTGTCTGGTGGCAGTAAATCGGCTGCTATTAGTTAGACCTTTCCAACATCAGGAGGCGAAAATCCATCACCTCTTTCCCTGCAATCTTTTCGGCTTTAAGCGTTAAACTACCTTTTCCTTTTTCGAGATGTACTTTTCCGATATTCAGGGTTTTCCAGTCCTTGACGTATGATTCGGGGCGCTCCACGCGGTCGTTTTCCATACCGCGCAGCGGTGGGTCGAAAGCTTCGGAGATTTTGGCGAGGACGTTAGTATTTCCAAAGGTTAACCGGAAAGTCGACCCCACATTTTCCGGGGCGCAGGTATAGTATATCGTGGCTTCGAAGTCCCCATCGGCCAAGACTTCCACATCCCACACGATGGCGTCTTCGGGTTTAGTCCAATTGGTAAAAAAGGAGCAATTGGGCCACCGGTTTGAGCGCACAATACCACCGATCGGCTGGGCATCGCGGGCGGGTAGTTGAGTCCATCTAAAATCTGGATGACCGACAGGGAATGTGCGTTCATCTTCGCCATGGATTCCCGGAAGTAATTCGGCGTTCCATTTTGTGGCCGCTTCCCGCAACCGTGCGGTAACGTCCGGCTTGCGGGTGGATATATCGGTTGTTTGACTGGGATCGGCAATCATATCGTACAGTTTTCCCTTGCTGTCGAGACGATACTGCTGACTTCGCACGCTTGTATTGCCGTTCCAGTAGTTGTAGAGCAGTCGGTTTCTGTTAAAACTACCTTTCTTGGAAAGCAAGGGTTTCAGGCTTACGCCGTCGAGCGGCTTCTTAGGCTTAAAATTGATGTTAGCCATGTCGACCAGTGTGGGTAACAAATCGATGACGCCCGAAATTTCCCGGATTTTAGTTCCGGGCTTAATCATTTTGGGGTACTGCATCACTAGTGGCGACCGGACGCCCCCTTCGTCAGTGGACCCTTTTCTACCCTTCATTCCTTCATTCCAGCGAAATGAATTGGGGCCGTTGTCGCTGAAATAGAGGACTATGGTGTCGTCTTCCAGATTCAGCTCTTTCAATTTTTCCATTATCCGCCCGACGTTCCAGTCGATGTTCTCGCACATAGCCAGGGCGGCTCGGGTAAAGTCAAGGTCCTCTTCAAGCCCATCTTCAGCGCGCAGCGCCACCGGCTTATTCTTATAGTCATCCCACCAGCGGTCGGGTACCTGCATGGGTGCGTGGGGCGTGTTGTAGGGGACATAAATGAAAAATGGGCTGTCCTTGTTTTGTTCCATAAAGGACATGGCATGGTCGGTCAGGTCGTCCACCAAAAAGCCTTTTCCCTCCGTGATCGCGCCATTATGTTCCAGCATCGGGCTGAAATAATCGCCCCAATGGCCGGAGCAGAATCCGTAGTAATCATCAAAGCCACGCGCATTGGGGTGATAAGGGTACTGCATCCCGCTATGCCATTTCCCGTAAGCTGCGGTAGCATAGCCCGCACTTTTGAAAGCCTGGGCAATGGTAGTTTCATCGAGGTTGAATCGTTCGCCGCCTTCGGAAGTGCTGCGGACACCCATGCGGGTATGGTATCGTCCGGTAAGCAGTTCCGCGCGGGTGGGAGAGCAGACGGGCTGCACGTAAAAGCGGTCGAATAAGGCGCCGTTTTTGGCGATGCCGTCTATGTTGGGTGTATGAATATTCGTGTTGCCGCTCACGCTCAAATCGCCCCACCCCTGATCGTCGCTGAGGAGGATAACGACATTGGGCTTGCGGTTCTGGGCTTTGAGAAAAGCAGGAAGCAGGAGAAGTAAGAGTATGAAGCGCATAATCTTGTTTTTAGGGGCAAAGTACCAAAGTACCAAAGTACCAAAGTGCCAAAGTACCGAAGCACCGAAGCTTATCTTTTGAATTTGTCCACTACACTACTACTTCGCCCGTCGCCACTGCTGCTTCCGCTTTTTTATCATTGAATAAAAGAAGGAATAAAACCAACACCACACCAGCAATGGCGGCCGGTACCATCCAGATCGACGTCCAATCCTTGACACCATTGACCGTGTACATTTCCGTGACTATGCCCGCCAACTTGGAGCCGATGCCCATGCCGATGCCGTAAGTGGCAAGCGTAATTAGTCCCTGCGCCTGGGCTTTGATGTTGGCTCCGGCCTTCATGTCTGTGTAAATCTGGCCCGTTACGAAGAAGAAATCGAAGCAGACGCCGTGCAACAGAATGGCAATGTAGAGCATCCATTCTCCCGAGCCGCCGTCGCCGTAGCCGAACAGAACGAAGCGGACAATCCAGGCGATAAGCCCGGCGGCCAGCATCCATTTGATTCCCAGTTTGCGGAAGGCCAGGGGAATCAACAGCATGAAAACTACCTCTGAAGCCTGTCCGAGCGACATCTTGTTTTCCACGTAAGTCATCCCCGAGTCGGTCAGCGACGGGTTGGCCATCGCGTAGTAAAAGGAAAGGGGAATGCAAATGGCAATGGAAGACAAAAAGAAAATGACGAAGGAACGACTTTTGAAAAGAACGAAGGAGTCAGTCCCTAAAATCTGGCCAAAAGTCGCCTTGCCCGTGGCCGTGGGTGGTGTGTCGGGTAGCGTGAATGAGAAAAGCCCCAGCACGACCGCCGACACCATGGCAATCTGAAAAATCATCACGTTATCGCCGACATTCATGAACCCGACGATGTTGGTTACGACGATCCAGGCTATCGTACCCATCACGCGGATGGCCGGAAAATTCTCTTCGGGATTGGACATCTGCCGCATGGCGATGGAACTGGTCAGCGAAATGCAGGGTGCGAACGACAGGCAGTAGCCCAGCATCACCCAGAAGAATGTGTCGGCATCCTGGATCTGGGTGACGTAGAAAAGGATGGCCGCACCCAGCAAGTTCAGCACACCAAGTACCTTCTGGGCCGCAAAATAGCGGTCGGCGATCATGCCCACGAAAAACGGTGCAATAAGCATGGCCAGTGAAAAGGCGGTGTAGGCGTTACCAACCTGGTCGCCCGTGGCGTCGAGTTGGGTAAACAGGTACTTGCTCATTTGGCCATACCATGCGCCCCACACGAAGAACTGCATGAACATCATAGCCATCAATTGGTAACGAACGGTTTTATTCATTTAATGATGAGTGATAAATGATGAATGATGATTTTTTTAGCCGAAAGCCGAAAGCCGAAAGCCGAAAGCCGAAAGCCGAAAGCTAATAAAGGGCATGATCGGTTGGGATGTCCACGCTGCCCCATACTTTTTTGTTTGTCCAGTCGGCCGCAGGAGCAGACCAAAAAGGATCGCTGGCGGGCAGCCCCAGCGGCAACAATGCTGTGGCGCAAAGATAGAGGCTTCCGGTAGAAATATAGGTTTCACCGATGGCGGGCTGGTGCCCGTGGACACCGATTTGCAGCCAGCCATGGGCATCGTACGTTTCGGGACTTTCGGTAGTTCGCTGAATCACCGCCGTAAGCGCCGAACGAACCTGCGCGGGCGCTACCTCTTTCGGAAGCTTCCGGACCAGGGCCATATTCGCCAAATGCTGAAATGCCCCGGCGCGGTAGGCGATGGAGCGACCGATGATAGGGAAAGTACCTTCAGGCGAAATGAGCCTTTCCTGAATGGCGGCGTAGCGGATCGCCCGCTTCGTCACGTCTTCCGCCATTTTTTCGTATACTTTTTCCTTGGGTACGATCGCTTCCAGAATATCGTACAGGTAGGGTTGGATCACGTAGCTATTGTAATAGTCCCAATGGAAATTGGGGCCATCGCCATAAATTCCGTCGCCTTTGTACCATTGTTCGTGCTGACGCAGGGCGTAATCGATGCGCATCCGGTCGTATTCGTACCCGTATTTGGCAAAAAACGTTTCGATCATGGCACTGAAAAGAAGCCAATTGTTGAAACCTGGCCGGATGACGCGACTGCTCAGAAAAGCTTTGACAACGTTCTCTTTCACAGAACCTGGCACAGCTTCCCAAAGCTTTGGCGCTCTGATGAGGCCATCAGCCAGAAAAGATGCATCCACTACAGGCTGCCCTCCCTTGTTGTAGTTCATGAAATCCCTGGCGTTGGGATTAGAGGCGTTATCAAGCGCTTTGAGGCTCAGAGCGAAGTACTTGTCCCTCATTTTCTTCTCGGCAGGATCCGAAAACTCCGTTTGGTTCAACCACGGGCTTATTCCCGCCATCAGGCGACCAAATGCTTCCAGGTGTGTATATTCCGGGCGGTCCTTGGTCTTTCCTTCGACGGGCATATTGGCTTTCAGAGTGTCATTCGCCAGATTTTCAAGAACAGGCTTTGCCAGTTTGTCCAGGTGGCTCAGCCAAATCTGACGGTCGGAAGGGGCAGGAGGCTGGAAACTACCGAACGAAGCAACGCTGGTCAGGCCAAGGGATTTGATGAATAGTCTTCTGATCATTGGGTCAAGAGTAAAAGTGAAAGCAGTGCTTCCGGGAATAAACTAAGCTAATAGAGTCAGGAGCGGGCGAAATATACCTGAGTTTCCCTATCCCGGACCGATATCTTCCCAAGCCTGTTTTCCACTGAATTAATATAAACGCTTACTAATCTTCTCACAATCAATTACATTCAGGCGGTTCCTCTGCCTGAACATGACGGATGGTTCCGGATTGGAATCGGCAACGGTTCGTGCCGCTTCGATAACAAGTACTTTGAAGCCGATACGATCTGGCAGGGCCCCTAGCCTAAAAAGTCGTGTGCATGACTGAAAACTACCAAGGCAGGCTATGGTATTAAAATCAAGAAGGCGGGATAGTTGTCCTGGACCGGATAGCACGCACCATTACCCGCCTTAAAGAAGACTAACCTTTGATATATTCCATTAACTCTTCCACCATCTTGGGTGCGCCTATGTAAAAAGGTGTGCGCTGGTGCATGGAAGCGGGTTTAATATTCAAAATAGCTTCCGTGTCGTTCACTGCCAGGCAGCCCGTTACACCCGCGATAAATGCCAGTGGATAACACTCGTACAGCAAACGCAGTTTGCCATTTGGATTTTTAGGGGTAGAAGGGTAGAGGTATATTCCACCCTTTAAGAGATTGCGGTGGAAATCAGCCACCAGCGAGCCAATATACCGGGCCGAATACTGACGTTCGCGGCAGGAGGCCAGATATTTGCTGATCGGTTCGCTGAAATCGTTCAGATTCCCGTCGTTGTAAGAATAAATGCTGCCGTCTTTGGGACTCTTGATATCAGGGTGTGAAAGAATAAATTCACCAAGTGAATTATCGTAAGTAAAGCCATTGACGCTATGGCCGGTGGTGTAGACCAGCATGGTGGAGGATCCGAACAGGATATAGCCCGCCGCTACCTGCTCCTGACCGCCCTGCATGAAATCGTCGAATGTCGGCTCGGTGCCAATCGGCGAAATGCGACGGTAAATGGAGAAAATGGTACCTATCGAGACATTGACATCAATGTTGGAGGAGCCATCGAGCGGATCAATGGCTACCACGTACTTTCCGTTGTTGTTTCCCGTAAAAATAATGCCCTCCTCTTCCTCTGAAATCAGGGCGCAGACTTCACCGCCAAAAGTAAGCGCCCGGCGAAAACGTACATCGGCAATTACATCCAGCTTCTGTTGGTTTTCGCCCTGAACGTTTTCCTGTCCCATTTCTCCGGTCAGATCAATGAGTCCGGCCCGGTTGACCTCCCGGTGAACGATTTTCCCGGCCAGAGCAATATCGCGGAGTAGTTGGGACAGCTCGCCCGTTGCGAAGGCAAAAGCATACTGACGATGCATGATATACCGGTCGAGTGTGGTACCGACGGGCAATACCATCGGGTGCGGGTGGTTTTCTTTCTGACTCAACATGTGGTGAGGGCTAATTGCGGTAAATGAGATTTGACAAAATGGTAACGATGGCCGAATTTCTCAATGGGGAGGCTCCCGACCTTTCGGGCAATAAAGTCAAATTTCATCTTTTGGTACTGCTTTTAGCGTAAATATTAGTCACACTTGCTTACATTCATCTTTCCAAACCCCTTTTTTTATGAAACTACGCATATTCGCTCTCATTTTCATTTCGACCGCCTCAATCGCGCTGGCTCACGAATTCTGGATTGTTCCCGAAGACTTTTTTCCTGAATTGGGAAAAAAATTGAATTGGAAAATTCAGGTCGGGGAGGACTACATGGGGGAGCGTTGGGGTGGTGGAAGTCGCCGGATTGAGCGGTTACGTTTGTTTACCGCAAATGGGCAGGAAGACCTGACCGGTACTATCGAGCAAAGTGATCAGCAGGTGGAGGCGCCCGCGTTCACCCTTGAAAAATCCGGAACGCAAATGTTGGTGCTGGAAACGAATAACTCTTTTATTGAATTGGAACCTGTCAAGTTTGAGGCGTATCTCAAAGAAGACGGGCTCCAACTGGCCCTGGATTATCGCCAGAAAAACAATGAGCAGCAAAAGGTCGGGCGCGAATTCTACCGCCGCTGTGCCAAGACTATTATTCAGGTAGGTGAACAAAAAAACGGCCTGCCCACCAAACCGACTGGGCTGGATCTGGATATCATCCCGCTTCAGAATCCCTACGCCATGAAGCGCAACTCTGCACTTACCTGCCGTATATTATACAATCAAAAACCCCTCGCCAACGCAATGGTGCGTTGCTGGCGGCGCGTGAATGGCAAAACGGAGGTAGAATTCCAGCAGACTGATTCAAAAGGCGAGGCTACTTTTGAATTAACTAAAAAAGGCAAAGCAGCCTATATGCTCAGCAGCGTGCACATGGTGCGGCTGGCGGACAGCGACAAAGCGGATTGGCAGAGTCTGTGGGGGAGCGTGACATTTGGGATGAAGTGATTCAAACTTCTTACTCCACCAACGGTGCGGTCTGCTCCGCCGATGTTACACCCGCCGGCAATTCCAGAATCCTGATGTTTCGGAAATGGATCTCCGCTCCTTCGGCTTCCAGGCAGATATAGCCCTTTTTGCGCTCCGAAGCCCGCAATCCGTTCACGAACTTGCCATTGACGGATAGTTTTACCGTACCGTCCACGCAAACTACCACGTATTTGTTCCACTCCCCTTTGCCACGGCAACGCTTTTCAAGAGACTTGCTCCGGGGACCGCGCGGATTGTCAGGGATGGCGGTCATGCCCATCGTCGGGAACAGCTCACCGTGGACGTAGGCGTCGGTTTGGTTGTGGATAACGGCCCATTGAAGTTCCAGCATCTGGACTTCGATGGCTTTGGTGAGTGGATTGTCGCCAAACGGGGTTCCCTCACTCCACACGAACACGCCGGAGTTGCCCCCGGCTTCCATGTGTTTCCATTCTATTTCCAGGATAAAATTTTCGTATTGCCGGTCCGTGCGCATCACGCCAATTGGTTTTCCTGTACTGATAAGTACCCCTTTTTTGACTTTCCAGGTGTCTTCGGCGGTGTTCACGTTCACCCAGCCGTTCAGGTTCTTGCCGTTGAATAGTCGTCTGAATGACAGTGCGTCGAATTCCGATTGGCCGAATGTCGCTGCCGTTGCCAGCAGGAATGAACTCAGTACCAGTGCGATTCTGATCGCGTGAATAGAATAGGGCATAGCGGATTTTGTGATATGACTGGGAAGGCCAACGATGAGATGCTGACAAGAAGGTGATTTATTTTCAAAAAGGGAGTATGACCCGGTGGTTGTTCTCTTTGTTTTGTAAGTCAAACTTCTGAAATAAAGGTGATTATCGGTTACCTAATTCCTGATCAGCAAACTACCTATGCTGCCTATGAACGAAATTTTAAGCCAACCTTTCAATATGCCAATAACGAATGATCTCACCCAGGACCAGGATAATTCGGAGGATTCTGACAGAGAACTTTGGCGCGACATGCTCCAAGGAAACATGGTGGCATTCGAGCGACTGATGCATACCCAATACCGGTTTTTATACCACTACGGACTTAAATTTACCAGTGATCAGGAGTTTGTTAAAGACACTGTTCAGGATCTGTTCATGCATGTGTGGGAACGCCGCGAAAGTTTGAATGCCGACATTCCTCCTAAGCCCTACTTGATGGCATCGTTGCGGCGGATGATGAACCGGACCCAACAAAAAAACACTACGGTATTGGACCCTTCGGCGGAGCCGTCCAATAACCCTTTGCTACGTATAGAATTCTCAGTGGAGAAAAACTATATCCGACGCGAATCCGCCCGCGTACTTAGCCAGCGTCTTAAAATGCTCCTCGACGAACTGCCACTACGGCAGAAAGAAGTAATCTACCTGAAATACTACCAAGAACTCAGCCGATCCCAAATCGCGATGGTAATGGATGTCGCTCCTCAGACGGTATCCAATCTGCTCCAAATGGCGCTGAAAAAACTTAAAAAATATTGGGAAGATGAATTTTAAGTCTCTTCGATAGAGTCAATCAATTGTTTTATTTCCAATATTTTAGAGTACTTCCTGTGCTCTAAATCCTATCTATTCAAAAAAAAGTTTTAAATGTAATGGTATCGGTCGTTCGGTTTCGTCTATATAAAGGCAGAACCATTATAACTGCATGAATCATTACAGTCACTTCTGCGCCGAGGATTTCGTTTGGGACGAAGCATTCCGGCAGTGGATTTTGGCTCCGACCCGCGAAAACTACCGCATGTGGAGCAACTGGCTGGAAGAAAATCCCGAAATGACAGAGTCCGTACAACTGGCACGAGACATAGTGCTGTCCCTGCATTGCCGGGGGCCAACCCTGACCGATTTCGAAGTCGAAATTGAAGTGCAAAAAACCATAGACCGCCTTTCCTGAACTACACTGCTAAAACTGATTTATCAACCATAAACCCCAATCCCATGTAAACAAAAAAATATATAACCGCTGTCTGGGTTTTGGCATACTTAGTCAGTTTTGCATTTAACCGCCCATAACCTACAACCTAAAGGACATGATTATGACAAAACAAGTACAACTTCAAAACGTACTGCAAAAGCTACTCCGCACGACGGCCCTGCCGCTTGTGCTGGCGCTGTTTGTAGTAGGAGCGACTTTGCCAACGCAGGCCGTGGCCCAAGACCGCATCGTGCGCGGAACCGTTACCGACACCGAGGGGCAGGTTTTGCCCGGCGTGAGTGTAGTGGTGAAAAGTACCACGCGCGGAACTACCACCGATGGCGAAGGAAAATACCAAATCAGTATACCTGGCAACTCTACTACGCTAGTATTTAGCTTTGTGGGTTACGGCTCGATTGAGGAATTGGTGGGTACGCGAAGCACTATCAGCCCTCAATTAACCATCGAAGATAAAGTCCTCAATGAAGTAGTGGTGGTGGGGTATGGTACACAGCAGAAGGTAAACCTCACGGGTTCCGTGGGGGTGGCCGGAGCTGAACGCCTCGAAAACCGTCCGATCGCCAACGCGGGTGAAGGCCTGCAGGGCGTGATTCCCAATTTGAATGTTCAGGTTCGCAACGGTGACCCGTCGCAGGCTACGCAATTCAATATCCGGGGTTATGAGTCGATTAACGGTGGGTCGCCCCTGATACTGGTGGACAATGTACCGATGGATATCAACCGCATCAACCCCAATGACATCGAAAGTGTCTCGGTTTTGAAAGATGCTTCTGCCGCTGCTGTGTACGGAGCGCGGGCCGCCTTCGGGGTGGTACTTATCACGACTAAAAAAGGAAAAGCGGGCAAGGTGAGTGTAAATTTCAGCACTCAACTCTCGCTGGCCAAGCCCATCCTGAACATTGATCCGGTTACCGATCCCTATGAGTTTGTGACGGCCCGGAACCTGGCCACCATTCGCACGAACGGTGCTCCCGCCTATGATCCTGACTTTGTAGCTGCCACCAAAAGGTACTCCGAGAATCCTACGCTGGAAAATACCTGGGGCGTGGTGAATGGTCAGCTGCAGTTTTATGGCTATAACAACTACACGAACAGGCTCTTGACCGACTACGCACCCACCGACCAGCAGGATCTGTCGATTTCTGGCGGTAGCGAAAAAGCGCGGTTCCTGGTTTCATTGGGACGTTTCAGCAAGGACGGATACCTCCGTCAGAACAACGAAAAATTCAAGCGGTACAACTTGATGGCTAAGGCTGATTTCCAGGTCAATAAGTGGTTGAACCTTGATACTAAGGTAGTTTTCAACTCGCAAAATTCCGACAAGCCTTTCTTTTACAACTGGGATGTGAACATCAACTCATTTGCCAGAGTGAATCCGCTCAATCCCATTCAGTTTCCTGATCTTCCCTTCTACCAGACTCCGGGCGACCGCGAGCAGTATGAGCAGTACATTGGCATGTACAACGATCAGGTTAATTTCTTGCCTTATCTGGAGCAGGGAGGTCGATCGACCTTTACGAAAAACGATGTGTGGCTGACTCAGGGAGCTACCCTCACGCCCTTCAAAGGGTTGACGATCAAGGGGAATTTCTCCTACAACATCTACAATGAGATGGCGAAGGATGTAAAAAGCAAGATCAATGTAATGAATAGTTTCGATTTGAATAACCCGAATCCGATCTCGAACGGATTCAGTGGCGACGACTGGATCGAAAACGATAATCGTTACAATCAGTACTACGTTATGAATGCCTACGCCCAGTACGACTTGCCTACTTTTGGCAAAAACAATATCTCGGCGATGGTGGGCTTCAACCAGGAACTTGGCCAAAATCGTCGGGTTGTTGCGTTGGCCCGACAATTGATTACCCCTTTGATCCAGGATATCAGTGCTACCACGGGCGTGCAGCAAACGGGCGGCGGCGAATCGCACGTATCGCTGCGTGGCGTATTCTATCGCTTGACGTACAACTACGATGATCGCTACCTGCTGGAGGCCAATGGGCGTTATGATGGCTCTTCCCGTTTTCCCCAGGATAGTCGCTTCGGTTTCTTCCCCTCGTTCTCGGCGGGCTGGAGAATCAGCGAGGAGAACTTCATGTCAGGTACCAACAGCTGGTTGGACAACCTGAAAATTCGTGCTTCCTACGGTACTTTGGGCAATCAAACCATTCAGAATCCTAATGGCAGTCAAAATTACTATCCTTATATTTCAACGATGGGTACAGGAACATCGTCCTACATGCTCAATGACGGCCGGATCCCTTACGTATCGGCAGCCGGACTGGTAAGTCCGTCGCTCACCTGGGAGTCGGTGACTTCTCAGAACCTGGGTTTCGATATTACGCTGTTAAGAAGCCGCCTGGATATGTCATTCGATATGTACCACCGCGACACTAAAGATATGTTGATGAACGTATCGTATCCCGTACTGCTGGGAACTGGTGCACCCAAAGAAAATGCGGCGGATCTTCGTACAAGTGGCTGGGAATTGTCTCTTACCTGGCGTGACAAAATTAAGACCGATTGGAGTTATGACGTGACGCTTGCTCTGGCCGATGCCCAGGCTACCATTACGAAGTTTGAAAATCCTACCAATGCCTTGCCCTCTGGTGATCGTTACTACGTAGGTCAAAAATTGGGTGAGATCTGGGGCTACGAAACCGAAGGTATATTCCAAACGGACGATGAAGTAGCCAATCATGCTGATCAGTCGCGCCTTGGCAATGGCTGGCAGGCAGGTGATATTAAATATGCCGACCTGAACGGTGACGGAGAAATCAGCCCCGGTAATGGTACTCTGGACGATCCCGGTGACCGCCGCATCATCGGTAACGAGACACCCCGCCTAAGCTTCGGGATCAACACCCGGCTGGCCTGGAAGGGCATCTCGCTTACTGCCTTCTTCCAGGGAATCGGTAAAGTCGATTATCTCCCCGGCAATGGCAACTGGACGTGGTTCTACCCCTTCAATGCGGGACACGTAGAGCGGTACTTTATCACTGATAGCTGGACGCCTGAGAATCCGAACGCCTATTTTCCTGCGGCCCACATCTCGACCAACGACAAAAAGAACATTCAAGGGCAGACCCGCTTTTTGCAGAACGCCGCCTACGTTCGGGCCAAGAATATCACCCTGGCCTACGAACTGCCTAGCAAACTGCTCAGCCGGGTTGGTATGAGTCGGGCGCAGATATTCGTTGCAGGCATGAACCTGTTTGAGTTTTCCAAGATTCGCAAGCCTCTCGACCCCGAAAGTATCCGTACGACCCGCATTGAGTATCCCATGCAGCGGATCGGTACTTTGGGAATCAATGTGTCATTTTAGTAGAAGGCAGTCGGCTGTCGGCAATCGGCTGTTGGCTTTACGCTGACCTATGATTGCTGACAGCTTCCACAGATGAATCATTTAAAATATATAATATGAAAAAGAACCTATTAAAATTCAGCGCCGCATTGCTGGTGACGTTCCTGGCGAGCGGTTGCAACGACGATTTCCTGGAAAGATACCCGCTGGATCAAATAACCAACGAGACCTTCTGGAACACGGAAAATGACTTACTGGTATACAACAACCGTTTGTATGACCGTATCGGTGATGACATCAATGTGCCTATCTTGCACGGCCACGACCAGGGCTTTAACAGCCACTTCGGCAGTCTCTGGAATCAAGACGAGTTTACGGACAATATGGCCCCACGGGTAGCCCGCCACAACCGCTTTCAGCAGGTACGGGCCGGCATGCACAACACGACCGGTGGCGACCAGTGGTTCGGCTACGACGGCTGGTTTTTTGTTCGGGATATCAATGTAGGCCTGGCCAACTACGACAAGGCGGCTATTCCGCAGGCCACCAAGGATAAGTACATTGGCGAAGCCCGCCTGATGCGCGGCTGGTTTTACGCCGAAAAGGTAGGCAAGTTTGGGGATGTGCCTTTTGTAGACCGTGAGCTGAACATTGACTCCGAAGAACTCTTCGCTGCCCGCACCCCCCGGGCCGAGGTAATGAAGAAAGTACTGGAAGACCTCAACTTTGCCAGCACCAAACTACCCAATGATTGGGGCGATGGCAACGCACCGGGTCGTCTCAACCGCTGGGCTGCCCTATTGGTAAAGGCTCGCGTGTGCCTTTTTGAAGGTACTTTTAACAAGTACCATGGGATCGGTGATTCGAAGATGTGGCTGGAAGAGGCGGCTAAGGCTTCCAAGGAACTCATAGAGCAGGGCCCTTACAGCCTTTACATGACGGGCGATCCGCAGAATGACTACAACGCTACGCACCGGATGCTTGACCTTACGGGAAATCCGGAGGTGATCCAGTGGCGCAAGTACAAGGTCGGTGTACGCACCAACCACGTCCTGAACTATTTCCGCGGCTACTCGGGAGGGCTCACCAAAAGCATAGTGGATGATTACCTTTGCACGGACGGCCTGCCTATTTCGCTTTCTCCGCTCTACAAAGGCGACGAAACGATCGAGGATGTTTTCGTAAATCGTGATCCCCGGCTGAGTCAGACAGTCTTGCGGCCTTCTGAAACGGAGAAGTACCAGTATGATCAGAATGATGGCCGTACCTATCCACGTCTGGAAGGAAACCCGGGTGGCGGAGTAAAGTCCACCACAGGCTATCACATCATTAAGAACTACAACGTCAACGACCTGCTCGGCAAAGCCTACAATCAGGGCGAGATGCCCGCCGTCATCCTGCGTTTCGGTGAGGCACTGCTTACTTACGCCGAAGCCATGGCCGAATTAGGCACGATCACGCAGGCTGATCTGGATATGTCGATCAACAAGCTGCGTGACCGCGTGGGCATGCCTCACCTGATGTTGGGTGCTGTCCCAGTTGATCCCAACTACGCTATTCATGGTGTCTCACCACTTATTGCTGAGATTCGCCGCGAGCGCCGCATCGAGCTGGCCGTTGAAGGCCACCGCTATCCCGACATCAAGCGTTGGAAAATGGGTAAGCTGTTGACCATGAAGGATTACGGAATGCGTTGGAGCGAAGCCAACAAGGCGCGTTTCAGCCCCACCAGTATGAAGACTTCCATCGACCCCAAGTCGGGTAAGGAGTACATAGATGTCTACAAAGGTACCGACTTCGAAAATCCGGTATTTGATGAAAGCAAGCACTACTTCTGGCCTATCCCTCTGGGAGACTTAGCCGCTAACCCCGCCCTCGAACAGAATCCAGGTTGGGAATAGAAAACAGGGAGCATGGCTCGGGAATAAAATCGTAAAACAACACTCGTTTTTATCCTGCCTTTCTCCAATCAAAACCCCGGAAGCTAATCGCTTCCGGGGTTTTTTTATGCCAATTTTTTTTAGAGAAGAGTAGATTGGTTTTAATGCATTACTTTACTCTCAATTCTCCGCAATTTTTGTGAAATTCCCGATTGATTTTGGCATGTCCTGCCAAAATCAAGGCTCAGGTGTCTTCCCCTGAGTGTTCTGTGCAATACCATATACCCACGCCTTCAACCCGATTAACCGATCAAAATAGGGGGTACTTGATGACATTCTCGTCACTCTTGGATAATATCAATGAATTTTTATACAAATAGTTGAACAAACCCTTTTGCCTATGTAAAGAAAAAAAACACAAAAAAACGGCAGTAGCCAGGCTACCACCGCAAGGTCGATTTACTGAACCGTCCACTCGCCAAAGCAACGTTTCAGTAATGCAAGTTTCTCAAAACCAACAACTAACCTTATTTGCTAATTTATGAAAAAACCTTTTACGAGGCAACTGTGGAACTCCCTGAATTGGCGTTCCCTTGCATTTGTTACGGCTATACTCCTGTTCGGAGCGAACATGCCGCATTCTGCTCATGCCCAGGATCGCTCGGTCTCGGGTACCGTCAAGGACGAAACTGGCGCAGAGCTGCCAGGCGTAAGCGTTGTTGTCAAAGGCACGACACGAGGCACCACTACCAATGGGGAAGGCAAGTACCAGCTTACCGTTCCGGGAAGCAATACTACGCTGGTTTTCAGCTTTGTGGGCTACGGTTCAAAGGAAATTGCCGTTGGCAGTCAAAGTACGGTGGACCTCAGCCTTTCTGCTGAGGACAAGGTACTTAACGAAGTGGTGGTAGTGGGGTACGGTACCCAGCAAAAGGTCAACCTGACTGGTGCGGTCGGTGTGGCTGATGCCAAGCGAATCGAAAACCGCCCCATCGCTAACACGGGCGAAGGTCTGCAGGGCGTCATCCCCAACCTCAACATTACGGTGCGTAACGGTGATCCCTCCGTGTCGCCCACCTTTAACATTCGGGGGTATGAATCCATCAACGGCGGTGCCCCACTTATTCTGGTGGACAACGTGCCGATGGATATCAACCGGATTAATCCCAATGATATTGAGAGCATCAGCGTGCTGAAAGATGCTTCGGCAGCAGCTGTTTACGGTGCTCGGGCGGCCTTCGGAGTCGTGCTGGTCACGACAAAAAGTGGCAAGGCGGGTAAAATTCAGGTGAATTTTGGTTCTCAGTTCTCGCTGGCCAAGCCGATCTTCAACATGGATAACGTCACCGATCCATACGTGTTCGTGCAGGCCCGGAACCTGGCCAACATCCGTACCAACGGCAATCCTTCTTACGACGCCGATTTTGTGGCGGCCACCAAGAAGTACTCCGAGAATCCCATTGCAGCCAACGAATGGGGCGTGGTGAATGGCCGCTTGCAGTACTATGGCTTTAACCGATATCAGGAAAAAATTATGACCGACTTAGCTCCTACCAACCAGCAGGATCTGTCGGTGGCAGGTGGCAGCGAAAAGGCCAAGTTTTTTGTTTCACTGGGCCGTTTTAGCAAAGATGGCTATCTGCGGATGAACAACGAAACGTTCAAGCGCTACAACATGCTGGTGAAAGCGGACTTTCAAGTGAATAAATGGCTGAATCTGGATAATAAGGTTGTTTTCAACTCCCAGAACAGCGACAAGCCCCACTTCTATAACTGGGATGTGAACATCAATTCGCTGGCGCGGGTTAACCCGATCCAGCCCATTCAATTCCCTGACCTGCCTTTCTACGTAACCCCCGGCGATCGCGACCAGTATTCACAGTACATCGGCAAGTACTTTGGTGGCACCAACTTCTTCCCGTATCTGCAGGATGGGGGCCGCGAGACGTTCACGAGAAACGATATCTGGTTGACGCAGGGGGCCACGCTTACGCCGCTTCCCGGCCTGATGATCAAGGGGAATTTCTCTTACAACCTCTTTAACGAGATGTACCAGGACGTGCAGAGCAAGATCGAAATCGTGGACACCGATCTGCTGGCTAAGAGTCCGCTCAGCAACGGATTCAGCGGCGACGACTGGATAGAGAACCGCAATCGTTACAATCAGTATTATGTCATAAATGCCTATGCGCAATACACGTTGCAAAACACGGGAAAGCATAACCTGACGGCGATGGTAGGCTACAACGAGGAGGCAGGTAAAAATACCTCGATTTACTCCCAGGCTCGCTCGCTCATCACACCGCTCGTCACTGACCTGAATGCCACGACGGGCGTGCAGCGGACGCTGGGGGGGAAGTCGCACGTGGCCCTGCGCGGTGTGTTTTACCGAATGACTTATAACTACGACGATCGGTACCTGCTGGAAGCCAACGGCCGCTACGACGGTACTTCGCGCTTTCCGAAGGATAGTCGCTTTGGTTTCTTTCCCTCTTTCTCGGCGGGCTGGCGGATCAATAACGAAAGCTTCATGGCGGGTACCAACGGCTGGCTCGACAACCTGAAACTACGTGCCTCCTACGGTACTTTGGGGAACCAGACGATCCAGAACCGCAGCAACGGAAACCAGCTGTACTACCCTTATATTTCAGCGATGGGTACCGGACAAGCTCCTTTCCTGTTCGCTAACAGCACCGTTCCTTTCGTTTCTCCGGCGGGCCTGGTTAGCCCTACCCTTACCTGGGAGTCCGTTACTTCCAAGAACATCGGCCTGGACTTGACGGTGTTGCGGAGCCGCCTGGATCTTTCGTTCGACCTGTATACCCGCGATACCAAGGACATGCTCATGAATGTCGATTATCCGGACATCCTGGGTGTCAACGCTCCCCAGGAGAATGCCGCCGACCTCCGTACCAAGGGCTGGGAATTGTCCCTCACATGGCGTGACAAGTTTAAAACGAATTGGAATTACGATGTGACACTGGCCCTGGCGGATGCCCAGGCTACCATTACCCGCTTCCAGAATCCCAGCGGTGCCTTGCCGAACCCCGGACAGGGTATCTTCTACGTCGGCCAAAAACTTGGTGAAATATGGGGGTACGAAACGGTTGGTATATTCCAAACCCAGGATGCGGTCACCGCGGCACCCGACCAATCGCGCCTTGGCAACAACTGGCGGGCCGGCGACATTCAGTACGCCGACCTGAACGGCGACGGTATTATCAGCCCCGGCAAAAACACCCTCGAAGATCCGGGGGACCGACGCATCATTGGCAACAGTTCGCCCCGTTACAGCTTTGGAATAAACACCAGCATTGGCTACAAGAACCTGCACCTGACGGCTTTCTTTCAGGGTATCGGCAAGGCCGACTACCTGCCGGGCAATGGCAACTGGAACTGGTTTTACCCGTTTAACGCCGGTCACGTTGAGAACTACTACATCACCGATACCTGGACTCCCGAGAATCCCAATGCCTACTTCCCCGCTGCGCACATCTCGACCAGCGATAAGAAGAATGTCGAGGGACAAAGCCGCTTTCTGCAGAACGCCTCGTATCTCCGGGCCAAGAACATTCAGCTAAGCTACACACTACCCGTTGCCATCAGCAGCAAGATCGGAATGAGCCGGGCGCAGATATACGTTTCGGGAATGAATCTCTTCGAGTTCAGCAAGATTCGCAAGCCACTCGACCCCGAGACTATCCAAACGCCGACGATCGAGTACCCGATGCAACGGATTGGTACGGTGGGGATTAATGTATCATTTTAATGGACAATTGACGGTTGATTGCGAAAACCACTCCGGGCGAGCGGAACAAATCAACGATTCAATTCATAATCAAATCAACATGAAAAAGAACATTTTTAAATACAGTTCCGCGCTGCTGGCTACGTTCCTGCTAAGCGGTTGCAATGACGATTTGCTGGAAAAGTTTCCGTTGGATCAAATCACTAACGAGACTTTCTGGAACACGGAGAACG
This sequence comes from Persicitalea jodogahamensis, assembly GCF_014651615.1. Taxonomy (GTDB): domain Bacteria; phylum Bacteroidota; class Bacteroidia; order Cytophagales; family Spirosomataceae; genus Persicitalea; species Persicitalea jodogahamensis. The sequence continues at coordinate 173,013 of NZ_BMXF01000004.1, forward strand.
ACCTAGCTGTGTACAACACCACGCTTTACAACCTGTTGCGGAACGATACGGCGATTCCCATCATGATGGGCCACAAAGACGGTTTCGACAGTCACTTCTCGAGCATTTGGCAGCAGGATGAATTGTCGGACAACATGGCACCCCGCGAGCCTCGTCACGTATTCTTTCAACAGTTGCGGGCGGGCAAGCACAATATCCCCTCCAATCCCGATTGGTTTGGGTACCAGGGCTGGAACTTCGTCCGAACCATCAATGTGGGCATGGCCAACTACAACAAAGCCGCCATTCCCCAGGCTACCAAGGATAAGTACATCGGGGAAGCACGCCTTTTCCGGGGCTGGTTCTACGCCGAGAAAGTAGCCAAGTATGGCGATGTGCCTTACGTCGAGCGGGAGTTGAGCGTAGATTCAGAGGAACTCTATGCTGCCCGTATGCCCCGCAAGGAGGCCATGCAAAAAATACTGGCCGACCTGAACTTTGCCGTAGAAAAACTACCCGCCAACTGGGGCGACGGCAATGCACCAGGCCGTATCAACCGCTGGGGGGCTCTGCTGGTGAAGGCTCGCGTGTGTCTCTACGAAGGTACTTTCAACAAGTATCACGGAGCGGGTGAGTCGAAAATGTGGCTGGAAGAAGCCGCCAAAGCTGCCAAGGAACTCATGGAAAAAGGTCCCTACCGTCTGTACAACACCGGAAACCCAAACTCCGACTACAACGCCTACCACCGCATCCTCGATCTGACAGGTAACCCGGAGGTAATTTCTTGGCGAAAGTATAAATTGGGGATTATCACCAACCACGTTCAGTCCTACTTTAGCTATACTGGAGGCGCGACGAAAAGCTTGGTAGAGGACTACCTTTGCACTGATGGGTTGCCCATTTCTCTCTCGCCGCTGTATAAGGGCGACGAGAAGTTCGAGGACGTATTTGAGAACCGTGACCCGCGCCTTCGGCAGACGGTGCTCCATCCAGCCGATACGAAAAAGTACAACTACCACCTGGGTGACGGGCGTACTTACCCCCGCTTGCTGGGCGTACCGGGTGGTGGCTACCAGACGACTACGGGCTACCATATCATCAAGCATTACAACGCCGACGATATGATTGGCAAAGCATTCAATACGGGCGAGTCGCCGGCTATTACGCTGCGTTTGGCGGAGGCTCTGCTCATTTATGCCGAGGCCCAGGCCGAATTAGGTATTATCACGCAGGGCGACCTGGATATCTCGATCAACAAGCTGCGCGACCGCGTCAAAATGCCACATATGGTGCTGGGTAGTATTCCGGTGGATCCTCGTTACACCAAGGATGGAATCTCGCCGCTCATCGCCGAGATCCGCCGCGAGCGTCGCATCGAGATGTTCATGGAAGGACTGCGTTACGACGATCTGAAACGATGGAAACAGGGAAAGAAGCTGGAAATCCCGACGATGGGCATCCGCTGGAGCGCCGACGCGCAGGCGCGCTTTAAGGGTACGACCATGCAGACCTCCATCGATCCCGTTTCAGGCAAGGAATATATCAATGTCTATAAAGGTACCGACTGGGCAGTTCCCGTTTTTGACGAAAGTAAACACTACCTCTGGCCAATTCCGCTCAATTCGCTGGCCCAAAATCCGGCTATCAAGCAAAATCCAGGTTGGTGATAACGTCAATTTGGATTGTGCGATCAGGTACGTAATGGGAGAATGGTTTTTATGGCTCCTCACCACTGTACCCTAGAAAAGCCGCCCCGTTTGCATTAGAAATGCTCATGGGGCGGCTTTACTTTTTATAGTCACAATCCCATCCTCTATGAAATGTCTGAAAAATGCGAGTAGCTTCTGGCTATTCGGCTTGATGCTGCTTTGTATACCTTCTGTTACTGCCCAAACAATACCAGATCCCCCCGCGCAACATCCGCGCGTATTGATGATGGAGGGTGAGGAACAGGGAATTCTGAAAACGATAGCTTCGGATCCGATTTGGCGGAACGTTCACCAGGCTATTCTGGTCGAGTCGGATAAGACCATTCCATTGCCACCCATCGAACGGGTTCTGGAAGGACGTCGCCTGCTGGGTAAGTCCCGGGAGGCACTGCAGCGTATTTTTAACCTGAGCTATGCGTACCGACTCACCAACGATGAAAAGTACGCCCATCGGGCAGAAAAGGAAATGCTTGCCATTGCCGAATTCAAAGACTGGAACCCCAGTCACTACCTCGATGTAGGCGAAATGACCATGGCCATGGCTATCGGCTACGACTGGACCTATGCTAAACTCTCTGCGCCATCCCGGGAAAAGATAAGCCGGGCAATCGTGGAAAAAGGACTGAAAACATCGCAGGACAAACGTTACAACAGTTGGCTGCAACGGTCCAATAACTGGAATCAGGTCTGCAATGCGGGCATTACGTTCGGGGCACTGGCTGTTTACGAAGATCATCCTGACTTGGCAAAACAGCTAATCAAACGCGCTGTCAACTCCATCAAACTACCCATGGAGGACTACGCTCCAAACGGCGCTTATCCCGAAGGGTACGGCTACTGGAATTACGGCACCACCTTCAATGTCTTGTTTCTTACGGCCCTTGAAAAAGCATTCGGCACCGATTATGGTCTTTCCAATCGACCGGGTTTCATGGAGACCGCCGGGTACTACGAAAACATGATTGGAACCTCAAGGTATCCATTCAATTATAGTGATGCAGGCGGCGGCCACGGAAAATTAAGTCCGGCGGTGTTTTATTTCGCCAAAAAAAGCAATGACCCGTCACTTCTCTGGGTCGAAAAAGCCTATTTGCAGAAAGGCGATCTATCACGCTCCGCTGATAATCGCGTATTCCCATTGCTGATGCTCCTCGGCGCGGGCGTCGAATTCGACAAAATCACGCCACCTTCTAAAAAGGTTTGGGTCGGACAGGGTAAAAGCCCCGTGACCCTCATGCGGAGTTCCTGGACTAGGCCGGATGCCATTTTTGTGGGATTCAAGGCCGGTTCACCTTCTGCCCCCCACGCGCACATGGACATCGGTTCATTCGTCATGGACGCCGACGGCGTGCGGTGGGCCATTGACCTAGGCAGCCAAAACTACCATTCACTCGAAAAGTTGGGGATGGACATATGGGGGAAAGAACAGGACGCTCAGCGCTGGACCATCAAACGCTACAATAATTTCATCCACAACACACTTACGGTCAACGGCCAGTTACAGCGCGTGGATGGCTATGCCAAAATAGATGACTCGGGCGAGAGTGACGCGCTTAAGCACGGAATATCGGATATAACGGATCTCTATAAAGGACAACTTGCCGCTGCTCGTCGCGGCATAGCCATTGTGGATGACGCTTTCGTGGTAGTTCGTGATGAGATGAAGGCAACCGCCAACAGTGCCACGGTGCGATGGGTGATGCTGGCTCCCGAAGGTGTTGAAATTCAAGACGATAATGTCGCGATATTGAACAAAGATGGCAAAAGGCTGACACTGCGTGTGGACCATCCGGCCCAGGTCAAACTGCAAAAGTGGAGCACTGCCCCCACGACCGACTACGACACCACCAACGAAGGTACAGTGCTGGTCGGTTTCGAATACACGGTACCGGCAGGCGCATCGGAGACTTTGCAGGTAAGCCTTTTGCCCCAAAATGTCGTCGTAGATAGCAAGACATTCGATAAGCCGCTGTCTGATTGGGGGCAAAAATAAACTACTTGATGAAAAAAGGACTCTTCACTTTTTTAGCTTCCCTACTACTGTTTTCTGCCTGGGCACAGGTAACCCCGCGCAATATCCTGGCTCAGAAGTACACTTTGGATCAGGTGAAAAAATCGCTTATATCCCACCAAAACTACCACCCTTACCCAACTACCCCGGCTGAGTGGCAGGCCGCCGTGCCCGACTCCCTGCTGCGGAAAGTAATAGCCACCGCCGAATCCCATCTCGATTATGAGTTTCCCCCTGTGTCCGCCACCGTTTCGCTGGACTTCGTTCGTTCGGGTGACCGGGAGAGGCATCGGGGTGTCGCCTACCCGAAGCGGGACGTACTTTTTGTGCTGGTGGTGGCCGAAAGTATTGAAGATAAAGGGCGTTTTACCGAGGCCATTTTCAATGGCGTATGGTCCATTTGCGAGGAAAGCTTTTGGGGCGTCCCGGCGCATATTAGCCGCACCGGCCTGCCCGATGTACAGCGCCCGGTGGTGGAGCTGGTAAGCGCCGAAACTGCGGCCCTGCTGGGCCTGGTCGATTATTTCGTCGGCGACAAACTCGATAAAATCAACCCGTTGATACGTAAGCGAATCTATTACGAAACCAACCACCGCATCTTTGAGCCGATGCTGCATACTGCGGACGAGTACAGCTGGATGAGTAAAACCCGGCCCGTCAATAACTGGAATCCCTGGATTATCTCCAACTGGATTTCGTTGACGCTCACGCTGGAAAAAGACGAAGCGCGGCGGGCCGAAATGATCCACCAGGCCATGCTGGGTCTGGACCTGTACCTGAACGGGTTGGGAGAGGATGGTGGTTGCGATGAAGGGCCAAGCTATTGGTTTGCTGCGGGAGGGAGTGTGTATGACTGCCTCGAACTAGTGGGGGCGGCGACGAATCAGCAGGTGCAGATATTCGACCATCCGCTCATAAGAAAAATGGGCGCCTACATCTACAAAGTACACATCGACAGCGATTACTTCGTCAACTTCGCGGATGCCGACCCGACCCGCGTTCCTCAGGGACTTTTCCTGTACCGTTTTGGCAAAGCCTTGAATGATGAAAAAATGATTGAAATGGGAAAATGGGCTTTCGGTGCATTTCCCGGTGAGGAATTGAATATGGCCGGGCACCAGCGCCCCCGAAAAATCGAGAGCATGATGTCTGTCAAACAGATTGGCGAAACTTTACCGGCTTATGGGAAAGTACGCGATGCGTGGTTCGAAGATATTGAAGTGATGACTGCACGTGATAACTCAGGCCTATTCCTGGCCACGCACGGAGGGCACAACGCCGAAAGCCATAATCATAACGATGTCGGTGATTTTTTGCTTTACTCCAACGGAGAACCTGTGATAATTGACGCTGGTCGGGGCAACTACACTGCTCGTACCTTTTCTCCCCAGCGCTACGAACTGTGGTTCACGCAGTCAAACTACCACAACTTGCCGATCATCAACGGATTGGGTCAGAGTCCGGGACGGGAATTTGGTGCATCTAAAGCAGAGAGTACAATCAACGATCAGTCTGCCCGGCTTTCCATGAATATCGCTGCTGCTTACCCGGCCGAAGCTGGACTGGTGAATTGGGAACGGACGGTGGCCCTTAATCGAGGCAAACACCGGGTCGAAATTAGTGACAACTATACCATGAAAACCAAGCCCCAATCCCTGCAGCAGGCATTTATAACCATCGCCGATGTCGACTGGGGGACGGCTGGTGAAATTCGTATCACTACGCCGAAAAACCAGAAGTTCAGCCTGCGCTACGACCCCAAAAAGTGGAGCGTGGCCAGCGACTTTCCTTCCAATGAGGGAATGGAATACAGCAGCTTTCAGACCAAGTGGGACGGACGACGGGTGCAGCGAATCCTGTTGACAAACAAGGATTTGAAGGCAAAGGATAAGTTTGAGTATACCATTGAGCGGCAATAATTATCATAGTTCACCGAGTTGTATCAACTACCTCCCTATCATGAAAAAATACGCCATATCATTCATCCTGCTCGCTTGTTTTAGTCAGGCTATCGCGCAAGTTACGCCCCGTAATATTCTGGCCCAGAAATACTCCCTGGCAGAAATAAAGCAATCCGTGACTTTGCACGACCAGTGGAAACCCTATCCGCGAACCCCCGCCGAATGGAAGGCTGCTGTACCTGATTCTATCCTGCAAAATGTTATAAAAACCGCCGAGGGGAATCTGGATTATGAGTTCAAGCCTATTTCGGCCTCGATATCAATGGATTTTGTCCGCTCGGGCGATCGGGAACGTCATTCGGGTATTTCATTCGATAAGCGCAATGTGTTACTGGAACTGGCCGTGGCCGAAAGCGTAGAAGGCAAAGGCCGTTTCGTAGAAGCTATTTTGAACGGGGTGTGGTCTATTTGTGAGGAAAGTTATTGGGGCGTTCCCGCGCATATAAAGGGGACAGGCCTGCCTGATGTCGAAAATCCGGTGGTCGATCTGTTCACCGCGGAAACCGCTACAACCCTGGCGCTGGCTGATTATTTTGCCGGGGCACAGCTCGACAAGATTAACCCACTCGTAAGAAAAAGAATCTACCACGAGTCGAACGTTAGATTCCTGTTTCCGATGATCGACCACGGAAATGAGTACGGCTGGAATAAGCCGGGTCAAAGAGTGAATAACTGGAATCCCTGGATCATGTCCAACTGGATCGCCACCACCCTGATGCTCGAAAAAGACGGCACCCGCCGTGCCGAAATGATCCACAAAGCCATGTCAGGACTCGATATCTACCTGAACAGCCTGGGGGAGGACGGCGGTTGCGACGAAGGGCCCAGCTACTGGACTGCCGCCGGGGCCAGCGTGTATGATTGCCTGGAAATGCTGGACGAGGCAACCAAGGGTAAGGTGAATATTTACGACAATCAATTGATAAAAAACATGGGCGCTTATTTTTACAAAGTCCATGTCGATGGCTATTACTTTGTCAACTTTGCCGATGCCGACCCTAAACTACGGCCGGACGGACTGCTGCTCTACCGGTTTGGAAAGGCCCTCAACGATGACCGAATGGTGGGAATGGGGAGCTGGGCCTACGGTCTGTTTCCTGAGTCTTCGATCAAACTGCAAGGATTTCATCGATTTCGCCTCGTCGAGAACTTGCTCACTGCCAGCAAAATCGAAAAGCCGGCAGATTCGTACGACAAAGTCAAAGATGCCTGGATGTCAGATATTCAGGTTATGACGGCACGCTCGGGTAATGGCTTTTTTCTGGCCACGCATGGCGGGCACAATGCCGAAAGTCACAACCACAATGATGTCGGCGATTTTTTGCTTTACCTGAACGGCGAACCCGTCATTATCGACGCCGGGCGTGGCAACTACACCGCCCGCACCTTCTCCGCCCAGCGCTACGAGCTTTGGTTCACGCAATCCAACTACCATAACTTACCTATTATCAACGGTATCGGTCAAAAAGCGGGTCGCGAATTTGGGGCCAGCCAGGTCAGTAACAAGATTGACGCCCAGGAGGCAAAACTGACGATGAATATCGCCGCTGCTTACCCGGCCGAAGCTGGTGTCACGGCCTGGAACCGAAATGTGACGCTAAACCGAGTCAAAAATCAGGTTGAGATTTCGGACGAGTACACTTTGAAAGAACGCCCCACAACATTGCAACAAGCCTTCATGACCGTCTGCGACGTCAATTTACAAGCCGGTGGGCGCGTATTACTAACTACTCCCGGCGGCCAAACGGTCACGCTGCGGTACGATGACAAAAAATGGGTGGCTTCCAAAGACCTGCCTTCCACCGAAGGAATGGAATACCGCAGTTTCAAAACCAAATGGGATAATCGTCCGGTTCAGCGGATAGTGCTGTCCAGTAAGGACTTAAAAGCAAAGGGTAAGGTGCAATTTGTGATTTCAAAATAAGCGGGAAGCCCACGGAAAGGCTTTTCACACACTTACTCCTTTTACTGAGAATCAGTCTTTCCTTTTATTTTTTCAAAAAAAATTTCAAATAACTAGGTTAAGTTTTCTCTGGCACCCGCTCATCTTTTTAAAAAGAATCAGTGATGAGCGGACGGCTATCTACAGAGGAAGCACAAAGACTTTGGCGAGATTTTCGGTCGGGCGACATTGAAGCCCTGGCGACGCTCATGGAACGCTTCTATCCCGACCTTTTTAACTGGGGGATGCGGATGCACAGTGAGCGGGAGTTTGTCAAGGACTGCATCCAGGATATCTTTCTTAGCCTTTGGAAAATGCAGGAGACCATTGCCTCGGTCGAAAATGTACGTTCCTACTTGCTGGTCGTACTTAAGAGCCGCATTCTGCGCGAACTCTCCAAAAAGGAAAACAAACTTTACAATTCCCTGACTGAGGAGTATGCTTTCTCCGTAGAGTTCTCGGCGGATCTCCGGCTCATTGAAGAAGAGCACGAAGTCTATCAGCTTCGTAAGCTGGAACAGGTGATGAACCAGCTGCCGCCCCGCCAGAAAGAGCTTATCTACCTGCGTTTCCACCAAAACCTCAGCTTCGAGCAAATCGCCGAAGTCATGCAGCTGGGACGGCAGTCTGTGTATAACCTCTTACAGAAATCATTGGGTACACTTCGCAAACATTGGGTAACCGCAATGCTGGGCATACTCTGTTGGCAGGGTATATTCTGACCGAAGCGGTATCATCCTGCAAAGGAATTTATGCGAATGCTATGAAAAACTACCAAGAATTTACTGCCGAGGACTTCATACGTGACGAAAGTTTCCGGGATTGGGTACAAGGCCGGAGCCTGGAAGAAACATTTTGGCCGGCTTTCCTGCAAAACAATCCGGGCAAGAAAGCCGCCATGCACCAGGCCGAGCTTGTGATCAGAGCGAGCCGGCCCATTGATGAAACACTTACCGGGAAAGAAATCCGCCAGGAAGTACAGCAATTCCTCCGAGCCGCGGAAGCTGAAACGGTCCGGGAATTTCAGGAAACAACTCCGCCCACCGAACATAAACGCTGGGCAGGGCGATGGTCATGGACACGTTTTGCCGCAGCTGCGCTTGTGCTTATCGTTGCCGGATTGGCCTGGTACATTCTCACGGACAGGCGCGCAGAGAAAGAGCTGGCCGCAATCGCAAACACGTTTTCCCCAACCCTTGTCGAAACCAACAATCCGACCGCTGAACCTCTGCACATCAGGTTGGCCGATGACTCTGAGGTTGTCCTAAGCCCCAATAGTCGGTTGAGCTATCCGGCCAGCTTTGCCGACTCGGCACGTATCGTGTACCTCACCGGCGAAGCCAGTTTCTCCGTTCAGCGTCAAGACCGTCCTTTTCTGGTCGTGACGGGCGAAATGATCACCAAGGTACTTGGAACCCAATTTGTAGTGCGGGCCTTCGACGCCGATCACAAATTCTCCGTTCAGGTTATTTCGGGCAAAGTGTCGGTATCACGTTCTGAGCCAGATCGGGTGGCGGGCAGCCGTGAGGTCAATGGGTTGATCCTCACGGCTAACCAGGCCGCTATTTTTGAAAAAGATTTGCATCAGCTTACCAAAACCCTGGTGGCAAATCCAATTCCGCTAAAGCGTAAAGACCATTTGTTTGAGTCAGAAATCCGCTTTGACGAAACGCCACTGCCGAACATCCTGAAAGGGCTGGAGGAGCAATACGGAGTGCCCATTCAGTTCGATGAATCAGCCATTCAAAATTGCCGGATTACCGCTACGCTGTCCAATGAAACGCTCTACGAAAAATTGGACCTACTCTGCAAAACCGTTTCTGCCTCCTATGAAATTGTGGATGGGCAAATTGTACTAAGCGGGAGAGGGTGTAAGTGAAAAGTGGATGCAAATCCGGGGTTGTATCCCAATTGCCAGCCACCAGGCACATACGTAGAAATCAGAATCTAAATCCTTTAACCTATACTTTCCTACATGAAAAAAATAACTACCGGGCAAGTCCTGCTCAAATTGATGAAATTCTCTTTTGCGCAAAGTGTCATCCTGTTTCTGTTGATGGGGGTTTCGTACGCCCATCCCACCGACGCACAGGAGTATCTCAGTCGCCGCCTTAGTCTGCAGGCAGAAAACAGAGAGATAAAACAGGTGTTGACCGACATCGAGAAATCAACCGAAGTGCGGTTTGTGTACAGCTCTCAGGTGATTAGCTCATCACAAAAGGTGTCTATCCAGAAAACAAATGCCACACTGGGGGAAGTTTTGGAAAACTTGCTAACCCCGATGAAGATCAATTACGAGCTGGTCGGACGGAAAATCATACTTTCAGCCAAGCCTGCTGCTTCCCAGAAAGCTTCCTCAAGCCTTTTTAATATGCCTGTGGTTGCGCCGAAGCAACTGGTTAGCGGGACGGTGAAGGACGAAACCGGAGGCGGACTGCCCGGGGTAAGTGTGGTGATCAAAGGAACTACCCGGGGCACGACGACCAATACCGATGGGAAATTCGAGCTGGATACGCCCGATGGCCAGGCAACTACCTTGGTGTTCAGTTTTGTGGGCTACGCCAGTCAGGAAATTTTGCTGGGCAGTCAGGAAATTTTGCTGGGCAGTCAGACTAATCTGCAGATAACGATGCTGCCCGAAAACAAGGCATTGAACGAAGTGGTGGTAGTCGGGTATGGTACCCAGAAGGCCAAAGATGTAACGGGTGCGGTGGCGACGATAAATCAGGATGTGATTAAAGATCTGCCCGTAGCCACCCTCGACCAGAAGATGATTGGCCAGGTGGCCGGTGTGCAAATCACCCAGCCCTCAGGTTCACCGGGTGGGGGTACTTCGGTCAGGATTCGCGGTAGCGGTTCACTGGGTGCGGGCAACGAGCCACTTTATGTCGTTGACGGAATGCCTTACTCGGCGGGATTGAATCAGAACCTGAACCCCCTGATGCTCATCAACCCCAATGATATTGAAAGCATCAATATTCTGAAAGATGCGTCTTCCACAGCTATTTACGGTTCGCGGGGTGCCAACGGCGTGATTATCATTACGACCAAGAAAGGAGCGTTCAACAAAACGAATGTGACTATTTCGGCCATGACTGGCGTGCAGACCGTACCCCAGAAGGGACGCCCCGATTTGATGGGAGCCCGGGATTTTGCCGAGTACCAGCGTAACAAAATCGATATTGCCGTGCGCCGGGCCGAGAACCGGGAAGCGACCCTGGACGATTATCCCGCGGAATACCGCGACCTGGATCAATTGCAGGGCAAGGGGACTGACTGGTACGACCTGTTGCTGCGCGACGCCCCCATCCATGATTACAACGTAAGCGTTCAGAAAGGTTCGGAGGATTCTCGCATGGATTTTAGCCTGGGGTACTTTAAACAGGATGGAGTATTGCAATACACGGGTGTGGAACGTTACAGTGGTAAGCTGAGTACAGAAACCGGAATCGGGAAAGCGATTACCGTCGGGGCGACAATTCAGCCAACATTCATCAAGCAAAACCGCACAAACACCAACTCCAACCGGGAAGACGTGATTGGAGTGGCCAACTGGGCTAATCCTGTGGTGTCTCCCTATGATGAAAACGGAAATCTACTGCCCTATGTGCGCTCACCACAAAGCAAGTATCACTCAGCGTGGAGCTTCGCCAACCCGCTCTTCGTCCTGCGCGAAACCTCTCAGAATCAGACCCAATTTCAAAATCTGGGCTCAGCATTCCTGGAATGGCGTATTCTGCCTGAGCTCGTAGCGCGGACTTCCCTGAACACCATTTGGTCGACATCTAAGTTTTCACAATTCATACCCAGCACGATCGGTGGCTCCAATCGCCCACCTGTGGCAGGAACCGGCCAGGCATCAAACAACCGGGGCGAAAGCTTCAACTGGCTGATTGAGAATACCCTTACGTATAACAAAGCATTTGGCAACCACCGGATCAATGTACTGGCGGGCTATACAACCCAGAAAAGTACCAACAACAGCCTTGTTATTGGCGCCAGTCCGTACGCCAACGATCTGATTCAAACCATCAACGCTGCCCAGACCATCAGTACCTGGGATCAGAACATCAATGAGTGGAGCATCATCTCGTATCTGGGCCGCATCAACTACGGCTTTCAGGATAAATATTTGCTGACTGCCACCATCCGTTCCGATGGCTCCTCGCGTTTCGGGGCGAATAACCGCTATGCTACCTTCCCATCCATTGCCGGAGCCTGGCGGGTATCGGAAGAGGATTTTCTGAAAGACAACAGATTGATCAGTTCACTGAAACTACGGGCGAGTTTCGGTACAAGTGGCAACAACAACATTGGTAACTACTCCCACCTTGCCGCTATCAATGCAGGCTCTTACGTTTTTGCCAATAACCTAGTGACGGCTTCATTTGTGGGTCTAGCCAACCCCTTTCTCACCTGGGAAGAGTCCAGTCAGGTTGATGCCGGGGTGGATATCGAACTTTTTAAAAGCAATCTGCTGCTGACCGTGGATTTCTACAACCGTAAAAGCCGGAACATGCTGCTCAACGATGTCATCCCGGCCATTACCGGCTTTAACTCCCAGATCGTCAACAAGGGAAATGTCCGCAACCGGGGGATCGAGATTTCTCTGGGGGGCAGCCCGATATCAGGCCCGCTGCGGTGGGACGTGAATGCCAACATCGCCTTCAATCGCAATATAGTGCTTTCGCTCAACGACAACAGCGACCGGATTTTGTCAGGTAGTAATGATGGCAATCCGACGCACATCAGCGTAGTCGGCAAGCCCATCGGGCAATTTTATGGCTTTATCAACGATGGGGTTTACAGCAAGGCCGACATCGAAAATCCCGACATCGTCAAAACACCGCAGGTGTACGAAGGGAACCCAAAGTACCGCGACGTAAATGGCGATGGTATCGTGAGCGACGTACTTGATTATGCGATCATCGGTAATCCTCAGCCAAACTTCACCTTCGGCTTGTCCAATAACCTCTCGTATAAGCGCTTCACGCTGGGCGTGATCATCACCGGACAGCAGGGCGGTCAGGTAATGAACGGTCTGCGCCAGTCGATAGACAATCTGCAGGGCTTCTTCAACGTTCGTGCCGCCTGGGTGGACCGGTGGCGGAGTACCGAAGATCCCGGCAATGGAATGCTTTCCGGTGTGCCGAAGCTGACGCCAAGCTGGGGGCACCGTGTCAACTCGCTGTGGGTTGAGGACGCTTCGTTCCTGCGCATCGCCAACGTCAATATCGGCTATTCCCTGCCCGACGACCTGATGCGTAAGACAGGCTTCATTCGCTCGGCCCGAATCTACGCCACGATCCAAAATCTGGCCATGTTTACCAAGTACGAAGGGGCAAATCCCGAAGCACAGTCGCGGAACATCAACAATACGCTCTCGCCGGGTTTCGATATTTCGTCCTACCCGTTGTCGCGGACCTCGTCGGTTGGCGTGAGCGTGACATTTTAAATGATGGCCATTTGTTGATCCTTAAAAATCCCATTTCATGAAAAAGATACCCTTCCTACTTCTCATCGCATTTCTTACCTCCTGTTCGGACAAGTTTCTGGAGATATACCCCCAGGACTCCCTGAACGAAGGAAACTTTTACAAAACGGAAACTGAATTCATTCTGCTGGCCAATGGGTGCTATGTGCCCATGCGCAACTACGAGAAGAACCAGCATTGGGTGCTGGCCGAGCTAAGCTCGGATAACTCGACCCACCAGAACAACATCCGCACCGGCGAAGCTTCGCGGGGCGTAATCGACCAATTCATTCTGGGATCCGACAACGCCGCTTATGAAGCATTCTGGGATCAATCCTACAACGGTATCACCCGTTGTAACAAGCTGTTGAGCGAACTCGATCGCGAAGGGGTAGTTTTTTCCCAGGAGTCGTATAAGGACCGCAGCGCGGGGGAAGCGCTTTTCCTGCGGGCAGTGTATTATTTCAATCTGGTGCGGCAGTTTGGTGGGGTTCCGCTCGTCACTTCGCCGATCAGCTCTCAGGAGGCGGTAGGGATCAAGCGCTCCACCGAGGAGCAGGTTTACGCCCAGATTGTCAAAGATCTGACAGAATCAATCGCCCATTTTGCCAAAGCCCGTGACGTGGACGAAACCGGACGCGCCAACGAATGGGCAGCGCAGGGCATGCTGGGCAAAGTTCAGCTGACCCTGAAAAAGTACCCCGAGGCGCAGCAGGCGCTGGCAGCAGTGATCAACTCCGGAAAGTACCAGCTGCTGGCTAATTACGCAGATGTGTTCAATCCTGCACAGAAAGATTATAAGGAAACTATTTTCGCAATGCAGTATTCGGAGGCCAGCGCTGAGGTGGCCAATCAATTCATTTTTATGTTTGCCCCGCACACCTCTGGTGGGGCGGTGACGCTCCGCCCCAATATCAATATAGTGGGTGCCGGCTGGAACCAGCCAACCGACGACCTCATCAATGCGTTCGAACCAGGCGATGCCCGCAAGGCAGTTTCGATTGGTTATTGGAATGGTCTGGATTGGGACAACAAAGTACGACCTGTGCCTTACTGCAATAAGTACAAGCCGCCCATCGCGGCACCTGACAACCGCGCCGGCGATAACTTTCCCATCCTGCGCTACTCCGATGTGCTTCTCATGCAAGCCGAAGTACTTAATGAGCAGGGCAAAACTAGCGAAGCAATTCCATTGGTGCAGATGGTGCGCAACCGCGCAAAGCTCACCACGCCCATCTCGGCCACGGACAAGGTTTCTTTGCAAAACCTGATTGCCAAAGAGCGACAGGTTGAGCTGTGTTTCGAGAACCACCGCTGGTATGATTTGAAGCGTACGGGAAAGGCCATTGAAGTGATGACCGCTCATGGCAAACGGGAAATCGCTATGAAGCCCTACCTGTACGAGGGGGCCTACAATATTACGCCCAACAAACTTTTGGCGCCGATTCCGGCCAATGAAGTGCTGGTGAATAAGCTAACCCAGAATCCGGGATATTGAATAGTCCGTCTTTTGAATATAAACCCGTATCATTTTGGAGTAAAAAAGCGCAGTGCCAGACCTTTTGATTCCGGGCAGAAACCGATGGGAAATACTCAGGCTGCGAAATTCATCCTCTCAAAAATAGTATAAATGAAGAAGGCTGCTCCGACTTGTCAGAGCAGCCTTCATAAAATCATATCTCCATGAAAGTTTGTAAAAATATATTTCTGATTTGCGCGGTATTTTTCCTGTGCGATTTTAAACCGCGCTCAGTAAGTATTGCCGACAAGAAACCCAACATTGTGTATATTCTGGTGGATCAGTGGCGGGCGCAGGCAGGTGGCTATGCAGGCGACCCCAATGCCCACACGCCCAACATCGACCGGTTGGCCGGGGTGAGTTTGAACGTTAGGAATGCCGTTTCGGGAATGCCCGTCTGTTCGCCGCACCGGGCCTCTTTGATGTCGGGTCAGTATCCGCTCACCCACGGGGTATTTATGAATGACGTACTTCTGGATACCAATGCCGTTACATTGGGGAAAGTCTACGCGCAGAATGGGTACGATACGGGCTTTATCGGCAAATGGCACATTGACGGCCACGGCCGCCGCAGCTATATCCCGGCCACTCGACATCAGGGTTTTGAGTACTGGAAAGCGTTGGAATGCACCCACAACTACAACCACTCGGAATATTACATCGGCAATGATCCTGAAAGGAAGGTTTGGGATGGCTATGACGTGACCGAGCAGTCGTCGGATGCCATTACCTACATAAGGAAACATGCCTACCAAGACGAACCATTCGTGCTCTTCGTTTCGATGGGCGCGCCGCATGACCCCTACCAAACAGCTCCCGAGAAATACCGGAAAATGTTTGAAGATAAGAAAATCATTCTCCGCGAAAACGTACCCGCCGGCAAGCGCGAGAAAGCCATCGAAACCCTGCGCGGCTACTACGCCCACATGGCCGCGATTGACGACAACGTGGGAGAGATTTGGAAAGCACTCACTGACACGAAAATTGAAGAGAATACCATCTTTGTTTTTACTGCTGACCACGGCGATCTGCTCGGCTCGCACGGCTGGTGGAACAAACAGCAGCCCTATAATGAAAGCATCCGGGTGCCGTTTTTGATGCATTATCCCAAGGCTTTTGGCACAAAGGGAAGTGTCTCCGACATCCTGCTGAACACACCTGATATTATGCCCACCCTGCTCGGGTTAAGCAATGTGGCTGCGCCTAGATCAATGGAGGGTATTGATTATTCCGAAGTGCTTCGGGGAAAGCAAAAAAGCGGAGTGACGGAAACGCTCATTTCCTGCGTACAACCTTTCGGTCAATGGCCGCGCAGCCGGGGCGGCAAGGAATACCGGGGCATCGTGACGCAGCGATACACCTACACCCGCGACCTAAACGGCCCATGGCAGTTGTTCGACAACGAAAAAGACCCTTTTCAGTTGAATAATCTGGTGGGGAATTCTGAGCACAAAGGTTTACAAGCTAGTCTGGACGGGCGTCTCAGCAAATTGCTGCGAGAGCGTAACGACAAGTTTCTACCTGGTTTGGAATACGTTAAGAAATGGAATTACGTGATTGACGAAACCGAAACCGTACCTTATCGTGATATGAATTATGAAGGGAAACCGCTTGTGGAAGATTAACGGCGAGTCGTCAAGGCTTCATCGTGAGAACCACAGGATAGCTTTTCTTTTCTGTTTCGAAATTTTTTGAGGAAGTCATAGGTTACAATCGATCACAAACTCCGTCCAACCGTCTTCGTTCGTTTTTAGTGAAAACTGAAATCCGTGATTCAGCAGAATTTCCCGGCTGAGGGTCAGGCCGATTCCCTGCCCATCGGGCTTGCTGCTGTAAAAAGGATTGAAAAGCTGCTGTGCTTCCTGGGGTAAAATGGGCTTGCCATTATTTCTGATAATTAAATTGTCATCAATAAGTACCTGAACCTCGTTCCCGGCTTCGCAGGCTTCAAGTGCATTCTGGATTACGTTGATCAAGACCTGTTCCAGTTGTCCGGAATCTGCTTTTACGACCAGAGGTTCGTTTTTTATTATTTTCAGGGAAATTCCGCTCTGCCGGGCGGTAGATTGCAGGAAAACTACCACATTTTCGACCAGCCGGTTCAGGTCGAATTCATCCACACCGGGAGGAGGCAGTCTCACAACGTCCGCGAAATTCCGCATGAAGCGCGTCAGGCGACGATTGCGATCGGACGCTACTTTCAAGGCATCCCGCAGGTCGGAAAAATCTTCGGGGAAGTTAGACTTTATGCGGTCCGCCGATGCGCGGTCCGCCGTTGCGCGGTCCGCCGATGCGGCCAGACTTTTCCGGGTAGTTTGTAAAATCGAATCCGTGGCGCCGAGGGTATTGTTCACTTCGTGGGCCATCATGCGGATTACCTTACCGTACGCATTTTTTTCCTGTTCCAGTAGTTCACTGGTAAGCTCTTCGATCAACAAAAACGACCGTCGGAATCCCTGATCCATAAAATGGGAGCGCTGTACTTTGAACTTTTGGACGCCGTCCGCCTTGACAATTTTCGACTCGCCATTTTTTATTTCATGCAATTTCCTTAAAAACGGAATGCCCGTATCATTGAGTTTTTGTCCGTTTATTTTCTTGATATCCAGCTTAAAAACGGAAACTGCCCGGGAATTGACAGAAGCAATGCAATCGTCAAAGTCCAGAATGATGATGGCGGTGGGGGAGGCGGCAATCAGTTTTTCAAGGAAAAAATGTTGCGCCTGCTGCTTGGTTCGTTCTTCCCGCAATTGGTCGATCATCAAATTGTAAACCTCGATCAGCACGTCGATTTCGCCCTTGCCCGTCGGCACAAACTTGATCGTAAAGTCTTTCTCCTTAATGGCCTCGATCCCCGATTTTATAAATTCATTGGGACGCAGGAAATTTTGGTAAAGCTGGATGGAAACGCCAATGGAGATCAGAAGAAATACTTCGGAAGCGATGAAGAGCAGTTTATCTTCAAAGAGGAGTCTGTAAACCAGAAAAATCAGCACGACGTGTAGTACTGAAATATAAGCGATGTAGGTGGTGCGGGTGGAAAACTTCATACGTCGTCCGACTCATAGGTGATTCCGTACTTTTCGAGCCGGCGGTACAGCGCAAAGCGCGTGATGCCTAGTGAGCGAGCGACTTTCGACACATGGTTCTGGTGAAAATCCATCGCCCGGCGGATCATCTGTTCTTCCATTTCTTCGAGCGTAATCGTGCCGACTTCGGGTAATTTATTCTGCGACACAGATTTGGGTGCTGGATTGATATTTCGCTGGAAGTCTTCTATTTCAAGTACCTCATTGGTAGAAAGCAAAACCGTCCGCTCGACAATATTTTTCAGCTGTCGGATATTTCCCGGCACTACCAGCGACTTCATCCATCGGGTAGCAGCCGGGCTTAGCCGGAGATTGGGTCTTTGGTAGATTTCTTTAAGGTTTTTGACAAAGTACTCCGCCAGTAACGGAATGTCTCCGGGGCGTTCCCGCAGGGCAGGCAAGTGAATGGAGATGAGGTTGATGCGGTAAAAAAGATCTTCCCGAAAAGTACCCTTCGCCACCATGTCTTCCAGGTGGCGGTTGGTCGCGCAAATTACCCGGACATCCACCGTCCGGCTCTTGCTGCTGCCCAGTGCCTCGAAGGTGCGTTCCTGCAACACCCGCAACAATTTTACCTGGCTGGCCAAATCCAGTTCGCCGATTTCATCCAGAAAAATCGTCCCCCGGTCTGCCATCTCGAACCGGCCGGCGCGGTCGGTTTTGGCATCGGTGAAAGCCCCGCGCACGTGGCCGAACAATTCGCTTTCAAATAACGTGGAAGAGATGCCTCCCAAATTAACTTTTACAAACGGATGCTTTTTTCGCTTGCTGTTGAGGTGAATGGCCTCGGCGATGAGTTCTTTGCCCGTTCCGCTCTCACCGGTTATCAGAATCGGCGCATTCGTTGGAGCTACCCGGCCTACCGTTTCCAGAATTTCCAGCAATTGGGCGTCCTGGCCCACGATATTGTCGAAGTTAAATTGCGCTTCCAGCTTTCGTCGACTGGCAGGCAAAGGTTTTTCGCTGGGTTGGGCTGCCAAACGCTGAGTATACAGTTCCAGCGCTGTTTCGACGGATTGTAACAGGTGCTGATTTTGCCAGGGCTTGGTAATAAAATCGCTCGCTCCCAGTTTCATGCCCTCCACCGCCAGGTCTATGGTACCCCAGCCCGTAATGATAATAACCGGGACGTGGGGGTGAAGTACCCTGATCTCCCGCAATAGCTGCATCCCCTCTACACCCGATGTCTCGATGGAAAAATTCAGATCCAGTAAAATTATTTCCGGCGTTTCTTCCCCCAGAATTCTCATGGCTTCCGTGGCGGATGACGCGCTTTTCACCCAAAAACCTTCCGTTTTAAAGAGAAGCGTCAGCGAGGTTCGTATAGCGGCATCGTCATCAATAATGAGAATCATTGGGTGGAGGGATGAGGTAGTTTTTGGGGTTAAGGGTTAATGGTCAAGCTGCGTTCTGCGTTTTTTAACAGATTTCGAATGCAGTCCGCAAATCTTTAACCTATTCTTCGTGAAGGGCCAATGCTGGTTGAACCCGCGCTGCCTGACGACTGGGGTACCAGGCGCAGAGCGTGACAATCACAAAAATGACGACGATGGCCGCGGCGATGGCCGTCAGGTATACGCCAGCCGCAATGTCGAATACATTCATTATGGGGAATTGGACGGCAAAAAGTAGTCCTAAAATAACACTGAATGCCGCTAAAACCCACATTTCGCCCAAAAACTGCGCCGTGACGCTTCCTTCTGTGGCGCCCATCGCGCGGCGGAGGCCAATTTCGCTGCGACGGCGGGCAATGCCCAGATTAAGGATTCCGAACAAGCCCAGGGCGACGTTCGTCAGAAGGAAGCCGCTGATGATCAGGAAAATAATGACCGGAACCAGTGTGAGGTTGTGGCGGTTTTTTCGTGATTCGGTGAGGTAGCTCACTTCAATGCCCCAACCGGGGGCCATGGCAGCGATGTCTTTGACCAGTCTTTCTTCAAATGTAGCGTCGGTCCCTGCTTTGGTTTTGATCAGAACTAGCTTATTCCATTTATCATTTTTGTCCATTAGTTTGAAAATAGCGGGATTGTCCAGCATGAACTCACCCTTGGCTTTGAATTTATCGACCACACCCACTACCCGAAAGGTTGTTTTCTGATTGCCTTCGCTCTCTGAATCATTATTACCAAGTACCTTGCCCAGCGGGTTTTCGTCTCCGAACAGCTTCTCCTGCAATTTCTTATTGATCACCACCGGGGTAGATTTGGAAACCCGGTCTTCGGGAAGGTACCAACGTCCGGCCGTTAAGGGCAGGTCCAGCGTTTTGCTGAATTCCTCGTCGGTGTAGTAGTCATCGGCCATGGATGAGATTTTCTGGTAGTTGGTACTATTGTTCATGGTGTTCGCCGAAAAAGGCGTATTACTGCTCATGCGCGAAGCGGATGCTACCTGCGGATAGGAGCGGATGCGCTGCATGATCTGAGTGGTTTTTTCGGCAATGGCGGTCGTGTCCTGATTGTTGTTCAAATCCACCACCCACACGTTTTTGTATTCGAACCCAATGGGTTCGAGGTAGTTGTTGAGGTTGTAGACGATGAGCGAAAGTACCCCGAAAAGTACCATGAAGGAAGCCCATATTTCGATGATAAGCAGCGAGTGGCTGCCCTTTTTATTCCAGATGAGTTTGAGAAGATGACGGAGCATGGCTAATTGGAATGATAAATGATGAGGGGTCCGCCCCCGCGGTTATGAATGTTGAATCCCTGGGATCAGGATTTTAGGGCATCCACGATTTTGAGTTTGGACATTCGGTAGGCAGGAAGTACCCCCGACAACAGACCGAATACCAGGCAGACCGCGATGCTGGCCGCGAAAACCGAAAAGTTGATGGTGAGGTCGGCGTAGGGAATCCAGCCGCTGTTGTTGATCAGCTGTATGATTAAAAAGGACAGCGACAGCGCAAACATCCCGCCGATGAGTGTGATAAAAATATTTTCGATAATAAACTGCCAGAGCAGTGCTTTGGCGGGCGCGCCAAAAGCCTTGCGTACCCCAATTTCGGAGGCCCGTTCCATGATCCGGCTCACGTTGACATTGACCAGGTTGATGGCGGGCAGTCCCATGAGCATCAGCATCAGAAAGCCGATGATGGAATATACAATGGTGGTTCGGGAGCCGTCCAGAAACACACTGGCAAAGTCTTCGAGGTAGGGATTGGCCTCTGTCGTCATTTCATGGAACGTGAATCCGCCATCGGTTTGGGGTAGGGGTATTTTGCCCACGTTGCTGGCGTATTCGGTCCTGATAGCCGGAAAGTCCCGCTTGTCTTTGGCCAGTACGATGGCCAGGTACCTTCCCCGAAAACCTTTATCCTGATAGTTGCTTTTTGGCGCAGTATACGGGAAATACACATCGCCGTAGGTGTAGGGGCGGGTAACGGGACTACCCTTCACTACGCCAATGACGCGGTATTTAATGGATTCAATATCAATAAATTTTCCAACGACCGAAGCTTCATCGTCTTCGAAGTACTGCCTGCGCAGGTCATCCGTAATCACCGCCACATGATCACCATTATCGATGTTCCGTTCGGTATAGGGCTTGCCGTCCACAAAGTCAAACTCGGTAACCCGCCAGAAATCGGCGTCGGTATACTTAGTGTTGAGCTTGATCCGCTTACCGTTGACGTACGTATTGGCAAAACCGAAAATGGTCGCGATGCCGACATTTTCGGGTGTTTTGAGAGACTTGACGTAGTCTTTCAAAAAAGCAAAGCTCATCGGCCCCATGTTTCGGCCCTGATGCGTAGTGTCCTTTTGCACCAGGCGGGTAATGTACAGCGACCGGTCGCGCTTGGTTTCGGGATAATGCGTTCCCAGCAAGTGGTCCAGAAAAGAAGTGAGCACCATCAGCACGGTCAACGTCAGCGTGATGCCGAACAACGTGATGAAAGTATAGAAAGGATGCCGCAGCAGTACCTTCCAGGTAAGTTTGAGGTAGTTTGAGATCATGGCTATATTGGTAGTTGATAGTTGACGATGGACTTACGCGATTCTGCGACTCAAAGTACCTGGGTGCCGTCGAAAAGACGAACGAGTCGGTGGGTGCGCTGGGCCATCGCGTCGTCGTGTGTGACCATCACAATGGTCGCCCCGTCGTCGTTGAGTTTTTGCAGGATGTCCAGAATTTCGTTACCCATCACGCTGTCGAGGTTCCCCGTCGGTTCGTCGGCAAGGATAATTTCGGGCCGTCCCACAATGGCGCGGGCGATCGCGACGCGCTGCTTCTGACCACCCGAAAGTTGCTTGGGAAAATGCTTCATACGGTTGCTCAACCCTACTTTTTCCAGTGCTTCCTGCGCCAGTTCGCGGCGTACTTTGGCGGAAGTTTTGCGGTAGAGTAGGGGAATCTCCACGTTGTCCAGCACGGAGAGGTCATTAATCAGGTGAAAACTCTGGAAAATGAAACCCAACTTCTCGTTGCGAAGGCGGGCCAGTTCCTTATCGTGGTAGTTGGCAACCCGACTGCCGTCGATGGAAATCTCACCGCCCGTAGGCTCGTCCAGCAAACCCATGATATTCAGTAGGGTACTTTTCCCGCAGCCGGATGGACCCATCACGGAAATAAATTCACCCTTTTTGACATTAAGGTTAATGTTGTTCAGCGCCAGCGTTTCAACCGAGCTGGTACGGTAGGTTTTGTCGATGTTCGTTAATTGTAACATTAGATTTTTGGGTAAAATGGTAAAATGGTTAATGGTTAAAAGGTTAAACGATATCGGGACTTCAAAAGAAATGATGGACGTGCTAAATGGAGCAGGACAGCTGAAAATACCGCTTGACCATTAACCGCTTAACCTTTTAACTCCCAAGTTTAACTCTTCTTTCAAAATCATACAGGGTCAGCAGCCGCAGACTGTAATAGGCTTCCCAGTAGTTTCTTAGCGCCAGAATATAATCCCGGCGGGCGCGGTCCTTTTCTTGGGTAGCGATGCCGAGGTCGGTGACGCTGAGGTTGCCGAGGATAAATCGATCCTGGGCGATTTGGTAACGGTTGGCGGCGATACTGTCGGTAAGTTTGGTGAGCTTCACCTGTTTTTGCAGCATTTGCAATAAGGTTACCTGGGTAAAAATTTCCTGCTCGAAGGTGAGCCGATCCTGCTCCACCGACTGCTGGGCAAATTCCTGGTTGGCCTTCGCAATTTCGGTGCGGGCTTTGTTGCGGCCCCAGGTCAGGATAGGTAGTGTGAATTGCAACTGAACAAACTGCCGGTCTTGTGGATCGACGTAGATATCGCCAGGTCGGGCACCCTGATTGGAAAGACCGAAGGTAGCTTCCAGCGAAGCGTTCAGACCATTTTCCTGACGGGCGCGTTGTGATTCCCTCTCGGCCTCCAAGAGTCGGCGGCGGTAGCCGATGGCATCGGCACGATTGGCGAAGGCTTCGTCCAGCGCGCGTTGCGGGTCGATTTCAAAAGCCCCGTTTTCCTGGGGTATTGCTAATTCGAGTTCGCGCTCATCGCGTGAGCTGAGGAACATTTTCAGCCGTAACGTTGCCACTGCCGCTGCCTGCTCGGCGGCAGCAAGGTCTTTTTGGGCGGTCAGCACGCCTATCTGGAGTTGGAGCAGGTCGTTTTGAGAAATCTTTCCCAAATCCAGCTTATGCAACGCAATCTGGTAGAGCGTGTCGTTGTTGCTCCGGTTTTTTTCGGCGATCTGGAGGTTGACCTGGGCAATCAGTAAATCAAAGTACAACCCGGTAGCATCGAGCGCGACCCCTTCGAGATCGGCCATGTACTGCTGATTGCTCTCCTGAAATTTTAAGGGTTCGATCTGCCGCTCCCACTTCATGGCGTTGAAGCGGAAGAGTGGTTGCATGATACCCACCGCAAACGGAATACCATTGTAGCGCGTATTGTCGCGGGCAAAATCGTCAAACCTTTGTATTTGCTGTTGGACGAAAACGGTCCCACCCGTGAGGGCAATGTTCTGGCTAAGGGCAAGATTCAGGGACGAATTGTTGTTGGCTACCGACTGAAATGCTACCGTGCCATCCGGCTGGACTACCTCGACGAACGAACGCGTGAAACCAGGTAAAGTCCCATTCAGGCTAAGCTGAGGCTTGTAGTTGGCCACAAACGAGCGGTACTGCCAGAAACTCGTTTTCTTTTGGGTGGCGGCCTGCTTGCTGGCCAGGGATTGGTATCGAGCTAAAGCTACTACCTCTTCCAATGTATAATGCTGATTTTGACCAAAAACCTTCATGGAGGAAAAGCCAAGAAGTACCCAAACCAGAGCCGGAAAAAATCCTAAATACCTGGTACTTACTGATCGGGTATCGAAATTCATGTTTGCGCTCATTTCTTTATCACGATTTCTTCCAGGTGCTCGTACTCATTCATGTCCGTCAGAATCACTTTATCTCCGGCAGAAAGACCGCTCTTAATCTCCACAAAATCAAAATTTGATAAACCGACTTCTACCTCCCGGCGGTGGGCCGTAGTGCCGGAAAGTACATAGACAAACTGCTTCCGCTTGCCACTGAAGGTCGGGCCGTTGGCGACCCGTAGGGTGTTGGTACTTCGGTTGGTCACCAGGTAGAGCTCCACTTTCATGTTGGGCCGCAGCATCTCGGACTGGGCGTTGTCCAGTTGGACCGTGAAACCGACTACCCCATCTTTCACGGCAGGCTTTACCTGGGTGATGATGCCGCGCAGGGTAGAATCGTTCACCTTGACGATCACCGGCAGCCCAACCTTCACCTGTTCGGCGTACACGTCGGGGCACGAACCTTCAACCCGGAAACTACCCAGGTCGGCCACTTTGGCCAGCATTTCCCCTTCGTTTACCGAGGAGCCGATGTTTTCGTTGACCCAGGTAAGTACCCCTTTGCGGTCGGCGACGATATCGGCCATGCGTAGTTTATGTTGCAGTTCTTTAAGGTTCTTGCTTTCGATTTGCGCGCCCAACTCCGTTTCCCGCAGACTGGCCCCCATTGATTTGCGGTTGTAGGCAAGATCATTTTCGAGTTGCTGCTTTTCGAGTTGCGCTATTTTCAGGGCGTTTTCGGCTCGGGTGATGTCTTCGACGGTACCGCCGCCAACTTTGGCCAGCCGCCGGGCGTCGTCCAGATCGGCTTTCAGTTTGTTGATATTGAGGAGTTTGATCTTATCGCTGATTTCGGCGTCGTAGAGGTTTTTGTCCAGCCGCATGCGCAGTTGATCGATGCTGTTTTTCTTTAAAGCCAGTTGATCTTCGTAGCGCTCAAATTCGATCTGGGTCAGTGATTTATCCAGGTCCACAATCGCCTGGCCCGGTTCTACTCGGGTGCCGGGCGTGAGAAGTACTTTGCGGATGGTCGCCCGGATGGGGCTGGTGATGATTTGCTCGTAGGCCGGGATGACCTCGCCCGTGGCATCCAGTGTGTTTTCGACGTCCCCTTTTTGTACTGTCCCGATTCTGATCCGCGACGCCTCGATGGAACTACTGATGGATTTCTTGAAGACATACACCAAAGCGGCCAGCAGGAGCACCGCGGCTATGCCAATCGCCCATTTTCGGTTGCGGGATTTATTGATTTGGTCGGCAGGTAATTCGCGATCCATTTAAAGTGGTAGTTTGAGAGATATTCATGGCTAATTGCTCTCAAATAATCACAACATTGTGCCATTGAGTAAGTGGTTGAAGATTAGAATTTTATAAAAATATTAAATAAAAAAAGCCGTGCGATATCGCACGGCTTGTGTCAAAACGAACACTTGGGAACGCAACTAGATATACGCGATGCAGTCGATCTCGATCAGCGATCCGCCCGGAATGCCCCCAACGGCCATGGTAGTGCGGCAAGGGGGCTTGTCGCCGAAGCGTCCCTGGTATGCTTCATTCATCGCTTTATAATCATCGAGGCTATTCAGCAGAACGGTTGCTTTTAGTACTTTGTCCATCGATGAACCCGCTTTGATCAGTTCCTTTTCTATTTCGTCCAGCACGTACTTGGTATGGGCGGTGATGTCGCCCTCAATGCGGGCGATCTTGCCCGCTACAAACACCATGTTGTTGAATTTGGTGTGGCTGGAGTACAAGGGTACTTCCTGATTCAAAACTACCTTACCCACTTCCTTTTGGGGAGGCGTTGGTTCCGATTTAGCCATGGTACCGAATCCGATGGCCCCGGCCACGGAGGCGAATAATTTTTTGAGAGTCGATCTGCGCTGAAACGTCATTGTTTGATTGTCTGGAAGGGTTAAAAAGGAGTGGTTGATAAATTGGGGTTAAGGTAAATTTAGAGTAGTTGACAAACAAACGAATCGCAAAATAAATTATACGGCTTTCGGCTAACCGGTTTAAAGTTTAGGGTTATTTTTCAATTCGTTCAGTATAAAATTCGCCGTGGTATGAATGGTCTGGGCGATGATGTCATCCGGCTCGCCGGTAAAATGCCAACGCTTGCTGAACGCATTGTCGCCAATAAAACCGTGAACAAACATGGTCCCCACTGGCTTTTCGGGCGTTTCGCTGCCGCCGGGCGAGGCCAGTCCGGTGACTGCTATCATGATATTCGCCGGAATCAGTTTTTTGAGCTGGTCGGCAAGTAATTGCGTCACTTCCGGCGACTCGGCCGTATACTGCTCGATGGCCTCACGGGGTACTTTCAACAAATTTGTCTTTACGCTTTCGTCGTAACACACGATGCTGCCGAGTACACTACTACCACAATCGGGCACGCGCGTGAACTCGTCGACGAATCGTCCGGTGGAGGCGCTTTCTGCAAAGGAAATGGTCAAACCTTGTTCCCTCATGTAATGGGCAAGTTCTATAACATTATGGGATGGCATGGGATATGGATTTTAGTTAATTTGGGCTTTTTATAAAAAACTTTGCCAGTAATGAAAAAAACACTCTTCATTCTTTTTCTCTTGACTACTACCCTCGTCCACGCCCAGCAACGCGCCATTACGCTCGAAGAAATCTACGGCACCAAAGCCAATACCTTCACCGCCAAAACCGTCACCGGTGTCAACTGGATGAAGCAGGGCGGCTTTTACACCTCGCTGCAACCGGGTCAGGTCGTCAAGTACAGCATCGCCACGGGCGAGGCGGTCGAAACGCTTTTTGACCAAAGTACCGCTACCGTCGCGGCTGGTTCCGACAAAATTACCATTGAAGGCTATCAACTCAGTCCCGACGAACGCAAACTACTCCTGACTACTGAGGAAGAACCCATCTACCGCCGTAGTTCCAAAGCGGAGTACTACGTGTATGATTTAGCCGCAAAATCCCTCGTAAAGCTGTCGAAAAACGGGAAGCAGCAGTTTGCTACGTTCTCGCCCGATGGTACCAAAGTGGCTTTCGTGCGGGAAAATAATTTGTACCTGACCGACCTGGCCACCCAAACTGAAACCGCCGTCACGACCGACGGCAAGTTCAACGACATTATCAACGGTGCCGGTGACTGGGTCTACGAGGAGGAATTCTCGCTTTCGCAGGCGTTCGCCTGGTCGCCAGACGGGCAGCGCATTGCCTTCTGGCGCTTCGACGAAAGCGCGGTGACGGAGTACAATATGCAGATGTGGAAAGGGCTTTATCCGCAGGATTATAAGTTCAAGTACCCCAAAGCGGGGGAAGCCAACGCTATGGTGCAAATTCTGGTGTACGCTTTGGCCAACCAGAAAACGACCAAAATGGACATTGGCCCCGAAGCGGATCAGTACATTCCCCGCATCGAGTGGACCAAAAATCCGAACCTGCTCTCGATCCGGCGCATGAACCGGCTGCAAAACCGCCTCGATCTGCTGCACGCCAATGCCACGACCGGACAAACTACCCTGATTCTGACTGAGGAAAGCGACACGTACGTAGATCTTATTTTTACCGACGATCTTACCTACCTGGCCAACGGGGAGGAATTTATCTTTTCCAGCGAGCGTAGCGGCTTCAAGCACCTATATCTCTATAACATGGATGGTACCCTCGACCGCCAACTGACTTCCGGCGGCTGGGAAGTGGCCGAATTCCTGGGCATCGACGAAGCGACCCAAACCATCTACTACACGTCCACCGACGTCTCGCCTCTGGAACGTCACCTGTATCGCCAGGACATCAGCGCGCCCAAGCGTCGCCGTCGCCGGTACCAGGCTCCGGTCCCGGTGCGGATGTCCGACAAGCGCGGGATCAACCGCATTTTGCTCAGCCCCGATTACAAGTACTACCTTGAATACAACAGTTCGGCGCAGTCCGTACCGACGGTGACGCTGCGGCAGGCTCCCGCGGCCACGGTGGTCAGGACGCTGGAAACGAATCAGGATCTTTTCCGGAAACTCGCCGAGTACCGTACCGTAAAGCCGGAATTTTTTCAGTTTACGACTTCCGAAAGCGTGTCGCTGAATGGCTGGATGATCAAGCCCGCCACTCTCGATCCCAACAAAAAGTACCCCGTGTTGATGTTTGTGTACGGCGGGCCGGGTTCGCAAACGGTCGTGGATAGTTGGGAAAGCCGCGACTACCTCTGGCACCAAACCCTGGCCGACAAGGGCTACATCATCGTGTCCATCGACAACCGGGGCACCGGGGCGCGGGGCAAGGAATTCCGTACGGCGACTTACGCGCAACTCGGCAAACTCGAAACGCAGGATCAGATCGAAGGTGCCAAGTACCTCGGCACGCTGCCCTACGTGGACAAAGACCGCATCGGAATCTGGGGATGGAGCTACGGCGGCTACATGACCTCGCTCTGCATGACCGTCGGGGCCGACTATTTCAAGGCGGGCATCGCCGTGGCGCCCGTCACGACCTGGCGCTTTTACGATACCATCTACACCGAGCGCTACCTCAAACGCCCGCAGGACAACCCCTCGGGCTACGACGACAACTCACCGCTCACCCATGCCGCCCAACTCAAAGGCAAGTTCCTGCTCATCCACGGCACCGGCGACGACAACGTACATTTCCAGAACTCGGTAGAATTTGTGAACGCGCTGGTGGAGGCCAACCGGGAGTTTGAAACCTTCTACTACCCCAACCGCGCCCACGCCCTGCGCGGCGGCAATACGCGCTATCATTTGTATCGGATGATGACGAAGTTTTTGGACGAGAATTTGTAGGTTTATGATTCCCAGGACATTGTTATGATGAAAGTACTTTATTGTAAGCTATTGCTGTTGTCGATATATACTTTCTCTGGATGTCAAAGTCAAAGGGGAGATAAGATGCCTGATGATTTTGCTTTTAAAATAATTTGGTCCACGACAAGCTATGATTCTGAAACGGGGAAATACTCTGAAAGGTACACTTATGGCGATTCGGTAATTACTGCTTATTTAAATAAGAAAGAGTTAGAGTCGATATATCGTTTTTCAGAACAAATAAAGTTTTCAACTTTTCCGCCTGAATTCAGGTGTGCAACGAAAAGTGACACTGGATTTCCATTCTTTGATACTACAATAGAAATGACAGTTAATTCGAAGTACATGAAATCAAAGAATACTACTTTTTGTGATACAAAGGAGAGGAATAATGATGCTGAAAACTTTGATAGACTATCCGATGAGATAAGTAAAATATTAAAGAAGAGAGAAAAAATAAAAAAAATGCCAAACTCAGATATTATGTTTATGTGAGAAATTATCTAATAGGGCTGAGTAATTTTTGTTTGAGGGAAAGTAGTTGGAAATTTATAAATTAGAGATCATTATATTATTTAAAGTGGGTTACATTGCAGACGCAATGTAATTCAAGACAGGATTGTAGAAAGAGGGTTGTTGGAATAACTATTCTTATATGCATTATTTTTTTGCCATTATAAAAAAAAACTTCAATTAACTAAAAAGTGACAATTGAACCATTTTAGGACCGAAAGGAAAGCAATATATGATACAGCAAAATTCTTTACAGATTGTGGCTGGATTTTTCGCGAGCAACCTATTGTTGATTTGGGGGTAGATGCCTTGGTAGAAACACCTATAGATGAGAATGGTAAAATTAAAATCTTTGCATTACAGATTAAAGGTGGAGAAAGTAATTTTCAAAAGAAAAGGAACTTCTTGACATTTTATTTCTCAGAAAGACACTATCATTATTGGAACGCTATAAGTGAGAACTACCCTTTATTTATTGTGCTTCAAGATAACAATACTGAAATAATATATTGGCAAGAATACAATCATGATTTTATATCAAAAACTATTAAAAATTGGAAACTTGATATTCCACTTAATAATATCTTGAATGAAAACTCAAAGTATCTATTGGTTAACACTTTATTTAAATTTAAATATAAGTTACCAAAAACATTCTATAATGAATCCATTCAAAACAAAACTAGTAAACTAATTATCTACTTTACTAATTTTAATGAAGGAAAAGATGGTGTTTTTATAAACCTTATATACAAAGAATATATAGTCACACAAGAGTTATTTTATCGCCCGAAAGAGGGTGAGTGGGATGAAGGGAAGTCATTTTTAAGTTGGGAATCTCAATATTATTATTCATTAATTGAACTTGAAAAATATATTTTCTCACTTTTTGATTCAACTAATATAAATAAAAAATATTTTAATAAATTGGGGGAAGAAATTAAATCAATTGTTGGTGGTAATATTGAGAATGTACAAGAGTATATCTTTAATTATAATAATAAAGATAAGGGTGTGCCAAGATATTGTTTTTTTTGAAATCTTTCGAGCTTTATAGTAATCTTTTAAGAGGCCAATATGAAGCACAGGCAATCGATTCATTGGTTCATTTTAAAAGTAAAAACGGTATTTTTGAAATTAGTTGTTATGAAAGCCTTACCTATCAATTAAAAAGTTATATTGATAATTGCAGTTATGATGAAATTTGTTCTGAAACGAATAAGAATATTTGGTCTGAGATTTGTATTGATGGGTTTATAGAAAGGTCTGAATTTATCCCCGTTATACAACGTGAATTAGAATTGTACTGGCGGACACTATATAAGGAAATTAAAGAAGAGATTGGGCGTACCAAACATTTAGATGAAAGTAAAGAAGAGTCATGGAGAGTTTTTAAGTCATTTATTGATTTATATAATGATGCGGAAAATATAATTGAATTAGCATATGACTTTGACGAAACGGTATTATATCCAATAGCTGTCATTTCTATGATGAAAATACTCAACGCTGATGTTTGTTATGGAGAATATTGTGAATTAGAATTTGAGGCAGGTAATGAATGGGAAAGTATTTACTTTAATAATGAAAGTTGGGATTTGCCATTTTTTTATATTAGACCATACCCCTACTAATCCCCGCTAACCCAGATCTGTGATCGGGCGTTGCATCCACTCGCGTTTGTAACGCGAACGAACAAGAAAATCAAACATTGATTATTCAAATAAATAATTCAAACCTGACCAAACGTAAAAGTTAGCAGCCAATCCAAGGCGATTTTATAAAACCAAAACCAAGCTTACATAAAACCTATATGTCAATACGAACAGAAGAGGAACTGGTTGGAATGAAGAGGGCGAGCGAAGCAGTGGCCTGTACTTTAAAGGAAATGCGAGACTACGCTCAGCCCGGCATGACAACCAAACAATTGGACGACTACGGAGCTGAAATACTTTCTGATTTCGGCGCAAAATCAGCCCCGTATCTGACCTATGGCTTTCCTGGTTGGACGTGTATCAGCGTAAACCACGAATTTTGCCACGGTATCCCGTCTGACGCCAGAATACTGGAAGAAGGTGACTTGGTCAATATCGATGTGTCAGCCGAGCTTGACGGCTTTTGGTCGGACAACGGTAGTTCTTTTGTGCTTGGGCGGGACATTCACCAGCATCAAAAACTAGTAGACGCTTCAAAAGAAATTTTGCACAAAGCAATATTTAATATTAAAGGGGGAGTCCGCATTTCGGACATAGGGCATATTATAGAAAAGGAAAGCAGGAAACGTGGCTACAAAGTAGTGAAGAACCTAACCGGACATGGCGTAGGCCGAAGCCTTCACGAAGAACCCGGTGAAGTAGCGAATTTCCGGGACCGGTATAATCTGACACGATTCAAGAAGAATTCGGTGGTCGCTATTGAAACATTTATTACCACCGCTTCAACATACGCTGAAACGCTGAAAGATGGCTGGACTATGGTTGGAAATAAAGGTGGGTTTATGGCCCAGCACGAACACACAATTGTGGTTACTGACGGGAAGCCAATCATATTGACCGAAATGAATGAGATTTGGAATTGAAGAGTTTTCTCAAAAATTTAAAATTAATGTCAACTGACAACCTATTAAAACAAGTAGCTTTCATCAAGGAGATTGACAAGTTAAAATACATTCAACGCAAAACTAAATTATTCAACAGCGATCGACCCGAAAACGACGCCGAACACAGTTGGCATCTGGCCATGATGACCATCGTTCTGGCGGAGCATTCGGACAAGCCGATCGACGTGTTGAAGGTTTTGAAAATGGTACTGATCCACGACATTGTCGAGATAGATGCCGGCGATACGTTTATGTACGACACCTCGAAAAACCACACAAACACCGAAGAGGAACTTTTGGCCGCCAAACGGATTTTCGGCCTTTTGCCAACAGAACAAGCTGAGGAATTCATTGCCATTTGGGAAGAATTCGAAGAGGGTAGTACCGATGAGGCAAAGTTTGCGAAGTCGATGGATCGACTTGAGCCCTTGCTGCAAAACACGTCAAACAATGGAGGTACCTGGGCAGAATTTGGTGTGCCTTATCAGAAGGTGTATGACAAGAAGAAGGCAATTAAGCACGGGTCGACCTCGATTTGGAACTACGCCGAAAATTTGATTAACGACAGTGTGGAAAAAGGTATTTTGAAGAAATAAGCTGGATACCGGCGGAAGGAGTGGTCCCTAAAATATGCGCTTCATTGTTCGACTCCCTGCCATTTGCCCTATAAAAAAAGCCCTTGCATTCTGCCTGTACTTCCTATTCTTTTCAACCCATTCAGGTGCACAGAACCTGTTGCCGGTTCCGGCTTCTTCATTTCTGGACGAAGTACCCAAAGGAAATGTAATCACCACGGCTGCCGAACAGCGGGTGCCCTGGCTGTTTAACAACACCGGTATCAAACTCAACTCGGCCACCAACCTGATGACACGGGTGGACGCGGCGAAGGAAGGTACTTATCATCTTTTTGTGCGAAGCGGCGGTGATAAGGGTGCTTTTAAAGTAGCTGTAAACGACAAAGTAACGGACACCGTGTTTGGGAGCGCGCCCTGGGGGTGGAAGGCAGGGGGTACTTTCCATTTGCACCAAGGACTGAATTACGTGAAAATCACCCGCATCCAGCCGGGGGCGGTGTTCGATGTGCTGGTGTTGAGCGAGGCAACTACCCTTGATGAAGAAAGCGTGTTAACCCTGCAACTGAACCCGGACGTCAAACTGCTGAAAGAGTATATAATCCCCCGTTCCAACGCAGTGAAATTTGGAGACGTGAATGGTGACGGAAAAACCGACTTTCTGGTGCTGGAACCCGATTTCTCGGCGCATGTTTTTGATAATAATGGTCAGGAACTCTGGCAATGGCAAGCCCCGGAAGAATACACTAAGGAGCGGTCGGAGTTTGAAGCGCCGGGGGTACTCTGGGATTTTGACGGTGATGGCAAGGCCGAGGTCGTGCACTGGCGCTTGACGGAAGGAAAAGAAATGCTGGTGATGGCGGATGGGCAAACCGGCCGCGTAAAAAAGCAAACCAACTGGCCTACCAGCCCTCTGCCGCATGTGTACAACAACTTTCGCCTGGCCATTGCCAAATTGACCAAAAACGCTCCCAACGAACTGGCCGTCTTTACTGATTACGGCGGTACCATGACGGTAAGTACTTACGACGCCGATTTAAAACAGTTGTGGATGCACACCGAACATCGGAAGAAGGACAACCTCGGGCACTACATCTACCCGGTAGATTTGAACAACGATGGCATCGACGAAGTGCTGGTGGGTTCGTTGCTGCTCGACGCCCAAGGAAAAGAGATCTGGAATCGTTTCGATCTGCTGCCCGACAACCACGATCATGCGGATAGCTACAAGTTTGGCGATGTAAACGGAGATGGGAAGCTGGATATCGTGACGGCCAACAGCGAAACCGGGATTTTTATTTACGAAGCCATGACCGGGAAAATCATCTGGCAGCAGGTTGCCGAGCATACCCAACAAATACAAGTGGGTAGTTTCCTGAAAAATACGCCCGCTCCGCAGGTAGTTGCGGGTGGTCGGGTTTATGGCAACCGTCAGATCGGTGAGCCCTACCTGTCCGGTCAGCTCTATTGGTTCGATCGCCAGGGTAGTTTACTGAGCAAATGGCCGGGGCAGCCCATCAACGGAAACCCTGACTTTGTGAAAGGTGACTGGCGGGGCGATGGCAAGGAAGAACTCTTTTGGTACAAATTCCGCCTTAACAACCGGGGCAAGGGCGAACTCTACTTTCCGGATCCGGTCTTCCACATGTTCGACTTCTCGGG
This sequence comes from Persicitalea jodogahamensis, assembly GCF_014651615.1. Lineage (GTDB taxonomy): Bacteria > Bacteroidota > Bacteroidia > Cytophagales > Spirosomataceae > Persicitalea > Persicitalea jodogahamensis. Next base: position 207,101 of record NZ_BMXF01000004.1, read on the forward strand.
CCGGGGTGCCGAAGAAGTGATCACTTTAAGCAACGGCTTTTTGCGGGTATACGGTAGCGCCACGGCTATTGATAGCGGCAAAGACCGTAAGAAAGATACGCTGTATTTGAAAAATACGGTTGTAAACCATACCCATTATTGATTTGGTTCGGCCTGGTGGGGAAGGCTCCATTTTGCAGGAAGATTTATAGTAGATTGCGCCAGAGAAAGGTCTTCTCCAACCATACCGTTTTCTGAAAACTGCTCCAATGACCCACCCGACCCGTCGCGATTTTTTGCTGCAATCGGCCTCGCTTACGGCCGGCCTGCTTTCCACTTCCAGTCTGCTTTCAACTGCTGCGGCGCAGCCGCTCAGAAATCCGATGCCGCGCTGGAAAGGGTTCAATCTGCTGGATTTTTTCTCCCCTGATCCTGGAAAAGGTCGTCCAGCTACCACTGAAGAACACCTGAAATGGATGGCCGGTTGGGGCTTTGATTTCATCAGGCTTCCCATGGCCTATCCTTCCTACGTAAAATTCGACCGGAGCCGACCCATCGCAATCCCGGAGGTCCGGGCCATCGACACGCAAGCCACTGACCGGATCGAGCAGCTGGTGTACCTGGCCCATAAGCACGGCCTGCATGTGAGCCTGAATCTGCACCGGGCGCCGGGCTTTTGTGTCAATGCGGGATTTGAAGAGCCGTACAATCTGTGGCAGGATGCCCAGGCGATGGAGGATTTTGTGTACCACTGGTCTTTCTGGGCCAAACGCTTTGCCCAGACTTCCGCCAAAAAAATAAGCTTCGACCTGCTGAACGAACCCTGCACCCGCGAGGACATGAACGATCAGCACTCCAAACGTGGTCCGATTCCGGGCGATCTCTACCGGAAAATGGCGCTCGAAGCTTCCCGCGCCATACGGGCGCACAATCCCGATCATTTTGTGATTGCGGACGGAAACAATGTAGGCAGCAACGTCATTCCCGAAATCACGGACCTGAACATTGCCCAAAGTTGCCGGGGTTATAACCCGGGCATTATTTCCCATTACAAAGCTCCCTGGGTATTTAAGGAAATGGACAATTTGCCCGAACCCAAGTGGCCCGGGCAGGTGGGGGACAAGTACCTGAGCCGCGCGATGCTGGAAGCGCAGTACGAACCCTGGATCGCCCTCACCAAACAGGGCGTAGGGGTACATTGCGGGGAGTGCGGCTGTTACAATAAAACGCCCCACGCGGTGTTCCTGGCCTGGTTTGAGGATGTGCTGGATGTGTTGAAAAGTAACGGAATCGGCTACGCTTTGTGGGAATTCAGGGGTAGTTTTGGTATGTTGGATTCGGGACGTGAGGATGTGGCCTATGAAGATTGGCACGGACACAAACTGGATCGCAAGTTGCTGGATTTATTGATGAAGTACTGAGGAGTACGTCATAAGATAACTAACCGAATAATGTACGATACATTAATTGCCTTTTTCAATAAGCATCTCGATAAGCCTTTGACAGAATCGGAGATAATTTCTCTTCGCGAGATATTTACTGTAAAAAGAATGCGGAAGCATATGTTTTTTTTGCAGGAAGGCGAGGTTTGTCAAATGGTAGGTTTTGTGACCAAAGGGGCTTTCAGGCAGTACACGATTGATGAATCTGGTAAAGAGAGCATTCTGAATTTATTTCTAGAGAACTGGTGGGTGGCAGACAGGGAAAGCTTTGCAGATGGCACCCCTTCCCCTTATTTCATCGATGCCTGTGAAGATGGTGAATTGCTGGTATTTACCAGGGAAGATTTTTTTGAAAAAATTGACTCACTGCCTTTTCTAAAGGAGGTGAGCAGAAAACTGACGGAGAGAAATTCATATCAATTATTGAAAAGGGTGCATCACGCGAAAGCGCTTTCAGCCGAAGAGCGGCTGGTCAATTTAGAAGAAACTTATCCCGAGTTTCTGCAGAGATTCCCTCAGCACATGATTGCTTCCTATCTTGGGATGACCAAAGAAACCCTGAGCCGTATTCGCGCTAAACATGCCGCCTTCCCGAAGAAACAACGTTGACATGGATCAACGGAATTTCTTATCATACCTCATTGCAGGCCGCCTGCTGCACCTTGTACTTTTGCCGTAGTATTAATTAAAACATTGTATTCATGGCAAATCAAAACACATCCAAAGCTTTAAATATCGCCTTGTGGGTAGCACAAGGGCTATTGGCAGCCTTATTTCTGATGGCAGGAGCAAACAAACTTTTCCTTCCAATTTCCGAACTGTCGGAGACGTTGCCCTGGGCATCAGAGTTTCCGGAATGGTTGGTAAGGTTCATCGGCATCAGTGAATTATTGGGGGCCGTAGGATTACTGCTTCCTTCCCTGCTGAGAATCAAACCTTTCCTGACATCGTATGCAGCCATCGGCCTTGCCCTGGTCATGGTATTAGCCACTTTTTTCCATATTTCCCGTGGAGAAACGTCCGTTATCGGCATGAATTTCGCCATTGCGGCCATTGCCGGCTTCATTGCCTGGGGCAGGATGGTGAAGGCGCCCATACTACCGAAGGCTGGATTTAGCAGTCAGCTGGGAAAGTAATCACTACTGGATCACAAAAAATCGATTCGATGGAGGAGGTTTTATCAACAGAAAACGCTGTGCCTGGTACCAGCCATGCATTGAACTCAGGTGAATTGGCCTCTTTCGGGGCTGTTCACCTGAGAAATACTTCCCTTAAGAAAGCGACTGAGTTCTGGACCAGGATTGTTGGAATGAGGTTGAGGCATTCCACCAACGAAACGGCAGAATTTGGCACGGAGGATAAAACGTTGGTCGTGGTAAGTCAGACGGCCACCTTTCCTTACCAGCAGGGGTACAGCGGGCTTTACCATTTTGCCGTACACGCCCCAAACCGGCAGGAGTTTGCCAGAATGCTCTACCGCTTGCTGGCTAACAACTACCCCTGTGCTCCGGTTGACCATACGATGTCCCGGGCGGTTTATCTGAAAGACCCCGATGGTATTACGGTGGAGTTTACATTGGAGACGCCTGAACGCTTCAAAAAAATAAAGACTGAACACGGTTTAAGGGTAGAAGACGCAGATGGAACCATCCGTGCTGCTTCTGAGTCTCTGGATGTCGATGCCGTCCTTAAATATTTACCCGATAGAGATTTGAGCAGGCAGATGTCAGAAGAAACCAGAATAGGCCACCTTCATCTGTACGCGTACGACTTGGAAAAGCTGGACGCATTCTATAAGCAGCTGGGGTTTGTGGAATTCAACTACCTGCCTGAGTACAAGTATGCGGATCTTGGCGCAGGCGGCGCTTTTCAACATCGGATCGCCTTGAATTCGTGGCATGGGGTGAACAAACCGCTCGCTCCCGGCGAAAATGCCGGCATGGAATATTTCAACATCGAGTTTGCGTCAAAAGCCAAAATGCTGGAAGCTGTTAAAAATCTGGGGGGAGGCGGTGAAACAGGTGATAGCTTCCGGGTATCAGACCCAACGGGAAATCTGATTGTGATGACCCACCGATAGCCAGAGCATTTGATGATTGATTTTCAGATAGGGATGCTCTAACGACCACAATCATTGAATCTGTCTCAGAAAAAGAACAGGGGATAATAAGGACCGGGTAGGTATAAAAGCTTGGTGAAGTGCCTTTTTTGATCATTTTTGGCTACTTCCCTTATTTATGAAATTCAACTATTCCGTTTCCTTCGCCATGATCTGGGTGCTGGTTGGCCTCAGTGCCAATGCTCAAAAGACTACCGTCAGCATTAACGGCAATCAATTCTACCTCAACGGAAAACCCACCTACGAAGGCCGTTTCTGGCAGGGAAACAAAATCGAGGGATTACTCATGAATTCGCGCATGGTGCAGGGGGTATTTGACAACCTGAGCGCGGCAAGTGCCGATACGTTTGCTTATCCTGACACCAAAAAATGGGACGCTGAACGCAACACCGATGAGTTTCTGGCAGCCATGCCGCTCTGGAAAAGCTACGGTCTGAATGCCATAACGGTCAACATGCAGGGAGGAAGTCCGTTCGGCTACGGCAATTTTGATTTTCAGAACCCTGGCTACAATCCTGACGGAACCCTGCACACAGGCTACATGCGGCGGCTGGACAGGATCCTTCGCAAGGCGGACGATCTGGGCATGGTCGTCATCCTCGGTTTGTTTTATTTTGGGCAGGATCAGCGGCTGCGGGATGAAGCGGCCATCATAGCCGCAACCCGGAACATGACCCACTGGCTTTTTGACAAGGGCTATCGCCATGTGCTGATCGAAATCAACAACGAGACCCTGGGCCAGATCAAACAGTACGATCACGAAATACTGCTTTACCAGAGAGTTCATGAACTTATCGATTTGGTAAAAGGCATCGAGCGGAATGGATACCGTTATCTGGTAAGTACCAGCTTCCCTGCTCAGATCCCCCCGACCCAAAACGTGCTCAATTCAGCGGATTTCGTCCTCTTTCATGCCAATGCCCTTCGCGATACACAGAAGTACATAGAGCACATCGCGAAGGTGAAAAAAGCCGTCGGGAACCGGGAAATGCCTATTGTGATCAATGAAGATGACAATTTTGATTTCGACAGTGATTCGAGCCATTTGGCTCTTGCCCTCCAAAACTATATCTCCTGGGGCTACTTCGACTACCGGAAGAAAGGAATAACGGACTTGAAAGAAGGGTACCAGAGCATCCCGGTCGACTGGGGCATAAACTCTGAGAATAAAAAGGCTTTCTTCAACAAAATCAAGCAAATAACCGGTGTGAAGTAAGCGTACTGCTGGGGCGGATTTCGAAGAGTGCTTTACAGAAAGTGGCTAAAAACCTGCGCTCAGGCTATCGTGACAAGTAAGGACCGTCAGGAACATGCTTTTCAGGAAAAGCCATTCCTAATTCCAATATGCCAAAACGCTACTGGGTCGTTGTCGGTACCTTTTTACTGGCCATGTTGCTCTACGTAGACCGTATTCTGATTTCGGTTGCCAAGCCGGAAGTTTCCGCGTCGTTATCGCTCAGTGACAAACAGATGGGCTGGGTACTTTCTATTTTTTCGCTGGGATACGCATTGTTTCAGGTACCCTCCGGGATGCTGGCCGACCGCATCGGCCCTCGAAAAACGCTGACGCTGATTGTCAGTTTTTGGTCGGCGTTTACCTTCTTTACGGGCCTGGCCTGGAATTTTGCCAGCATGCTCATCATCCGCTTTTTGTTCGGGGCAGGGGAGGCGGGGGCTTATCCCAGTATTAACCGAACCGTGTTTTCCTGGATTCCGGTGCAGGAGCGGGGTATGGTCAATGGCATTAATTTCTCGGCGGGCCGCATTGGCGCCGCCCTTGCCCTGCCGGGGGTAGCCTGGCTTATCGTTGCCATCGGCTGGCAGTGGAGTTTTGCTACGCTGGGGGTAGTTGGCTTTGGTTGGGCCCTGGTCTGGTACTTTTATTTTCGTGATGAACCCACTCAGCTTGCTTCCATTTCATCACAGGAGCAGACCTACATTCTCACGCACCGGCAACCGCAGGAAAGAGTCAGCGGACAAAGCCTCCCGATTGCCAGAATGTTGAGTGACCGTAACGTACTGCTATTGATGGGGCAGTACTTTGCCAGCAACTTTACGTTTTTCTTCTGCCTGACCTGGCTTTTTCCCCACTTGATGGCTCGTTTTCAGCTCCAACCCGTCGAAGCGGCATTTTACAGTTCGCTGCCGCTCGTTTTTGGCGCAGTCGGCAATATTCTGGCGGGCGGCCTGGTCGATGGCCTGTATCGGCGTGGGTACTTCGGCCGATCCCGCACCTTCACGGCGGGTCTTGGATTTCTGCTGGCAGCCATCGGATTGTTTTTCAGTATCGGTAGCGAAACCGCGGGTATGGCCACCTTCTTCCTGGCCCTGGCGGTACTTGGGGCTGACATGACGCTCAGCCCATCCTGGGCGGCGTGCTCCGACATCGGCGGTATATTCTCGGGCACCGTGTCGGGCGCAATGAATATGTTTGGTAATTTGGGCGCTTTCTTTACCGCCCTTTCATTTCCTTACTTGCAGGCTTGGTTCGGCTCCGATGAACCGTTTTTTTACATTGGTGTGGCACTAAACCTATTTGGAATCCTTTGCTGGTTCGGCATAAAACCCACAGAGAAAATACTTTTGACCAAGATTTAACTCAATCTACCCACTCAATCTTTTTCACTCATAATTCATCATTCCTAAAAAATGACTTCTTACAAAATTGCCGTAGTAAACGGTGACGGCATTGGTCACGAAATCGTCCCAATGGGCGTTGAAGTACTCAAAGCCGCCGCTGAAAAATTTGGCTTTGATCTTGACACCACCGAGTATGCCTATGGGGCGGGCTACTACCTGGAACACGGCGATTTCATGGCCGAAACCGGCTTGGAGGATTTAAAAAATTTCGATGGGATATTGTTCGGAGCCGTGGGCCTACCCGCCGTAGACGACACACTTCCCTTCAAACTATTCACCAATAAAGTACGCACGGCGTTCAAGCAGTACGTCAACTACCGCCCGGTGAAACTGCTGGATGGCATCGACAGCCCACTACGCACCAAAACTCAGAAGGATATTGATTTTGTGGTAATCAGGGAAAACAATGAGGGCGAATTTGTGCAGAATGGCCGGCAGATGTACCCCGATGAACCTTACGGATTTGCAACCGACACCAGCCTGTTCACCCGTCCAGGGATCGAGCGCATCGCGCACTATGCTTTCAAACTGGCGCAAAAACGTCGCAAGAAGGTAACCAACGTGACCAAGTCCAACACGATGATCAATACGCTGGCCTACTGGGATAGGGTGATCGCCGAAGTGGCCGAGCATTATCCCGACGTGCAGTATGGCAAGATGTACATCGACGCCGCCACGGCCAATTTCGTTCTCCGGCCTGAGCTATTCGATGTCGTGCTTACCACCAATATGTTGGGCGATATTCTCTCGGACCTTGGCGGAGCCATTATGGGTAGTCTGGGCTTTGGGCCAAGCGGTAATATCAATCCGGAGAAGAACTTTCCTTCCATGTTTGAACCCATTCACGGTTCGGCGCCTGATATCGCGGGTAAAGGCATCGCTAACCCCATCGGGCAAATCTGGTCGGGGGCTATCATGCTGGAACATATCGGCGAGACAGCCGCTGCCGAGGCCATCGTGAAGGCGATCAACGCCACCACCGCGCAGGGTATCCTGACGGGCGATGCAGGCGGAAAAAACTCCACTACCGAAGTGGCACAGGCCATTATTGAAAATTTGAAGGGTTGATTGGTACATGAAAATTGTCGACCTCACGCTACCCTATTCGGAAACGATTGCCGGGTTCAGTTCTGCTCCGGCCCGAAAGCTGGACACAGACGGCTGGAATGCCAGTGCGCTGCAGATCTATTCGCACGCGGGAACCCACATGGACGCACCGCTCCACTTTGGAGTGAGCGATTTTTCCATCGATCAGTTCCGGCCGGAGGATTTCATGGCCGACCGGGCCTGGGTGGTCAATGTTGCCGATTGTGAAGAAAAGTACCTCATTACCGTTGAAGACCTTCGCGGGATCGCTCCATTCTTCCGGCAGGGTGATAGTTTGCTGTTCAAAACCAACTGGTACAAAAGGTTGGGCACCGACGCCTACCGTAATGCCTTGCCCAGAATCAGCGAGGAACTTGCGGTTTGGTGCGTTGACAATCGGGTCAAAATTCTGGGTGTGGAGCCTCCTTCGGTGGCCGACGTAAACAACATGGCGGAAGTCACGCTGATCCATAAAATTCTGTTGGGGAAAGTAATCATTGTAGAAGGACTGTGCGATCTCGACAAAATTTCGGGTCTCTCAGTCAAACTGATTGCCCTCCCGCTAAAAATCAAAGGCGGCGACGGGGCTCCCTGCCGGGTAATCGCCATCGAAGAATGAGTCAATACAAACCCATAATCGTTCTTGACGACGACCCGACCGGCACCCAGACAGTCCACGGAATTCCGGTACTGACGGAATGGAGTGAAGACGTCCTGCGTCAAGAATTTTCGCAGCGAACCCCGCTTTTCTACATCCTGACCAATTCGCGGGCCTTACATCCCGAAGAGGCTGAGCAACTGGCTAGTCAGATTGGAAAAACCATTAAAAGCCTGAATCAAGAGTGTTGGCTCATTAGCCGCAGCGATTCCACTTTGAGGGGGCATTTTCCCACCGAAGTCGACGCATTGGCCGAAGGGCTTGGCTGGGGCGATGACTACCTGACCATTTTACTGCCCGCCTTTTTTGCGGGCAACCGTTTCACAAAAGACGACATCCACTATCTGAAAGAAGGTGATACCTGGATTCCGGCCGCCGAAACACCCTATGCGCAGGATAAGACTTTCGGCTATGGCAATTCCAATCTCAAAGACTGGGTCGAGGAAAAGACAAAAGGCCGAATCCCGGCTTTCGAGGTGGATTCTATTTCGATCGAACACCTGGACAACGAACCCGAAGCGGAGATTCTGGCAAGATTGAACAAAGCCAATAAAGTACTAATCGTCAATGCATTGACCGATGGGCATCTTGCTAAATTCTCAGGAGCCGCAATGGCTGCAAAACGGAAAATGATTTTCCGCACGGCGGCCTCTTTTGTGGCGAGTTTCGGACGAATTTCCGAGAAAGCGTATCTGACGAGAAGCGAAGTGCTGGCAGATGCCTCCCAAACGGGTGGGGTTATCGTCGTGGGTTCCCACGTTCCAAAAACTACGACGCAGCTGAAAAGACTACTCGATTCGGGGATCGCGAGGGTTGAATTTGAAGTCGAAGCGTTTTTGAGGCAGGACGATTACCTGACAGCTGTTTCCGAAAAACTTAATGAATTATTGGCTGATAATCAGGATGTGGTACTCTTTACCAGCAGAACCTTGGTGGCGGGGGCCGATGAAAAGGATAGTCTTGCCATCAGCGTTCTGGTGTCAGCAGGGTTGATAAAACTTGTGCAAAACCTGACCGAACCTCCCAAATTTTTCATCGCCAAAGGGGGGATCACTTCCAGCGATCTGGCGACGAAAGGCTTGGGCGTCAAGCGTGCGATGGTATCAGGGCAAATCGCCGCTGGAATACCGGTATGGAAATTGGGCGACGAAGCCAAATTCCCCGGCTTATCGTACGTCGTCTTCCCCGGCAACGTGGGCGATGAAGGTACTTTGCGGGAAATCTATGAAAAGCTGAGATGACAAAAGTACTGAAAGGCGTTTGTGTGGGTGCGGGCTACTTTGCGCAGTTTCATTATGAAGCCTGGCAGCGCATACCGGAGGTAGAGATTGTGGCTCTTGCCGACACCGACACATCTGTTGCCAAAGCCGTGGCTACCAAATTCGGAATCCACAATGTATATCCGGAATTCGCGGAAATGCTACGGATCGAAAGGCCCGATTTTGTGGACATCATTACGCCTCCTGCCACGCACCTTACATTCTGCAAAATAGCGGCCGACCTGGGCGTGAATATTATCGTTCAGAAGCCGCTTGCTCCCACTTACCAGGAAGCCGAAGAACTGGTGAATTATTGTGAGGCCAAGGGCGTCCGCCTGATGGTACACGAAAATTTTCGCTTTCAGCCCTGGCACCGCGAAATCAAAAAACTACTGGACGACCAGTCAATCGGGGAGTTATTCAGTCTCAATTTCCGGATGCGCATGGGAGACGGTTGGCAGCCGGATGCCTACCTGGCACGGCAGCCTTATTTCCGCACCATGCCCAGGTTGCTGATCTACGAAACGGGCATTCACTTTATCGACACTTTTCGTTTCCTGGCCGGAGAAGTCGAAACGGTATACGCCAGGTTGAGAAAATTGAATAAAGACATCGAGGGCGAAGATGACGGCATGGTTTTCTTCACTTTTGAATCAGGCGCAAGCGGTGTGTACGATGCCAACCGGTACAACGAAAGCAAATCTGTGAATGCCCGGTACACTTTTGGAGAATTTTTGCTGGAAGGTTCCGGGGGCTCAATCCGGCTGTACAATGATGGTGGTTTGACCCTTCAACTGCTTGGTGAATCTGAAAAGTCACACAACTACGTGCACCAAAACCACAACTTTGCGGGAGATTGCGTGTTCACTACTCAGACACACTTTACCGGGTGTATGCTCAGTGGCTTGGAGTTTGAAACGTCCGGCCGGGAATACTTGAAAAATATAATTGTTCAGGAAGCAATTTACGAGTCCAGTTCGAATCAAAAAGTGATTCACATGGCCTGAAAATAGTAGGTACTTTCTGGACAGGAATCCGAAATTTTTATCCATGATGAATAATGAAATAAAGGACTCAGGCTCAACCTTGGAACGATTCGGGCAAAATAAAATCATACCCGATCTGTTGAAAGAGGAAATTCTGCTTTCGTTGTCCTACTACCCCGAACTGCTAGCCACGCCAATTGAATTTCGCATACTCGATCCGTCAATAAAAAAATCGGTAATGCTGGCACAGCCCGCAATTGGGACACTTCTGAACACAAGGGCGAAGCGGGGGTATGTGATTAAAATAAGCAGGTACTTCAAAGACGAAACCCACGCACTTCCCATCGAAAAGATACCCCGGGAGGTACTTATTGGTTGGATTGGGCATGAGCTGGGTCATGTCATGGATTACCTTGACCGCTCAATCTGGGAAATGGCCAAATTTGGGCTGGGCTATTTGTTTTCCAGACGTTACCTGATGCAGGCCGAGCGCACCGCCGATCTGTTTGCAATCAGCCACGGTCTGGGAGATAAGATCGTGGCCACCAAGAATTTCATCCTCGACCACGCCCATTTGCCAAACCGCTACAAAGAAAAAATCCGGCGACTCTATGTGTCGCCGGAAGAAACGCTAATGCTGATAGATGAGTATAAGGCAAAATTGTGACTTTGCTATCAGCCAACGGCCTTGAAGGATTTTACAACTTGCCTGAAAGGGCAGATTGCTGACCGCCCAATGCCGACTCCCCTTCAATAAAACGCTCAAATTCCAGAAAATCCTCTTCCTTCATTACATTCGGCATCTTTACCTGTCCGCCTTTTTTCTTGGTCCGTTCGTTCCACCGGGTGAAAAGATCACAGGAAATGATCTCGGCTTCCACGCCTTTCAGCGCTTTGGTGCGGGCCACATCGTAGTTTTTATTGGATTCCCGCAAGACCTCGTCAAGAATCGCGGCAGCATCCGATGAGTCGGCGGTTTCTCCATCTGCACCAAGGTACCAGCGGTTGATGTATTCGCCATCTTCCCGGCGTACCGCGGCCACGGTGAATTCTTTGATTGAGATTCCTTTTTTCTCGGCCAACTTTTGCACGGCCTGAGCCATTTTATTGACCGGAAGCTGTTCGCCCACCACATTGAGGTAAAACTTCGTGCGGCCGCTGATGATGATCTCACCACGCGAGACATCGGTAAACTGAACCGTATCGCCAATCATATAGCGCCAGGCACCCGAAACGGTTGAAATCAGCAACACGTAGTCAACGCCCTCGGTAACTTCCATGCTGTTCAGGACCGGGGCGTCCGGCCTTACTGTGCCGTCTTCGGCCATGAAACGATCCTGAAACGGTACAAACTCAAAGTAGATCCCGTTGTTGAGCACCAGCTTCATGGCCTTAGTCTCGGGACGGGACTGGAAGGCCAGGAATCCTTCGGATGCCAGGTAAGTGTCGATGTAAATGAGCGGATGAGCCATCAGTTTATTCAGGCTTTCGACGTACGGGGCCAGAGCAACACCACCTGAGGTGTATACGCGCAGATTGGGCCAGATCTCGTGAATAGTATTCAGGCCGTGGTATTCAATCACTTTCTTGAGCATGAGCTCAATCCACGACGGGATACCCGAGAGGCTGCCGATATCCCAGTTGGGTGCTTCCTGCGCGATGCGTTCTACCCGTGCATCCCAATCCTGTATGGCCGAAATTTCTTTTCCCGGTTTGTAGTAGAATTCAAACCAGCCGGGAATATTGCTGGCGCTGATCCCGCTGATTTCACCTTCCAGGTGGTCGTCCACTTTTTTCAGGTCAGTGCTGGAACCCAACATCAAAATTTCCTTCTCAAAAAACTCCGGCGGCAGATCGTATTCCGATAACGCAAGTACCTGGCCGATGCCTGCCCGGCGAATCGCCGCCAGCATGTCGTCGGTCACCGGGATGTGTTTGCTGGTACTTGTGGTGCCCGAGCTCACGGCGAAGTAATTGGGTTTGCCGGGCCAGGCAACATCGGCTTCACCAGCCAGGGTGCGGTGCCACCAGTTCTTGTTTATTTTATCGTAATCGTGCGAGGGCACCCGCTCGGCAAAAGTCTGGAAAAGGTTATCGCTTTTCAGAATTGACTCAAAATTATAGTGTTTGCCGAAGGCCGTATCTTTTGCTTTTTCCAGCAAATGGCGGAGAACTTTTTCCTGCTCTTCGACGGGCGAGTCGTACGCAGTGAGGGCTTCGCCGAGATCGACGGCCTTTTTGATGAAACTTCCTAATAGGGACATTTATGTTTGGGTAATTAGCATTGACAATTGATATTTTTTTTGGGATGAAAAAAGTATGCCCACCCAATTAAATTTCAATTGGATGGGCAGCGTAGTATTTTTATTCAATCAATTTAAAGCTGAATTGCCACTTGCAAAATGGCCTCAATTGGTTCAATGGATAATCCCTTGTACAGGTTGATCGGCAAGGTACATAACATTCGTTTTCCGGCCAGCTACACTGGATGATCCGGTTGCTTGCCATCCACTTTGGCTGTGTCAAACAAGCAGAGAACTTCGGTTGGATTCTCCCTGACGCAAAAAGTAGTTATCTATCCATTTCATCGTTTTTCAAAGTGTACAAAACAGACTTTTCAGTGGTATCAGGCAAACAGTAATGGCTCTCGAAATGCAACCCTAATTTCTCCAATAGATTGATGGAACGATTGTTATTGGATTTGCAGATGCCGTGAATTTTTGGAAGGTTAAGTTTATCGAAACCATAAGTCAATACCTCACTGGCTATTTCGTAGGCAAATCCGTATCCGGTGTGTTCTGGTAGAAAAGCATAACCAATGTCTGGGTAATCCAGGTTTTCGCGTTTGAGAAGACCACAAGAGCCAATGGCATGACCGTCGGTCTTTTTCTCCACCAGCCACAACCCAAAACCGTGCGACCGGTAGCTGTTCAATGGCCCATTGTTCAGGTAATCAACGGCTTGGGTTTCTGACCTTACATTGCGGTCGCCGATAAATTCCAGCCAGCTGGCGGTATTCAGTAGTTCGAGGATAAACGGTGAATCGCTCAAAGCATACTCCCGCAATCTGAGTCGCTCGGTTTCCAGGATGTAGTTCATGGGTGTAATTTTTCGAATTAAATACCAGCCGGCTGATTGGCGATTTCCGGGGCGAAGAACACCGAACGTGGTGTGTGCCGGCAGAAATCAACCGATACACTAGTTTTACTGAATTATGCCTGTCAGCTGAGATGTTTTTATCTCGAGGGCGCAACGGAAATGCCCTTCCGGGCAGGCACGGTGGCCGTGCAGGCCGCAGGGGCGACAACTCAGGTTTCCTTTCCTTTCGACGACAAAAGACTCATCTGACAGCGGGCCAAAGCCGAAAGCAGGCACTGTGGAGCAATAGACCGCGCAGACCGGAGCATTCAGGGCCGAGGCCATGTGCATGGGCGCCGAGTCGTTGACGTAATTCATGGCAGCGCCCTGCATCAAGGCGGCCGATTCCAGAAACGATAATTGGCCGCATAAGTTGAGCGCCCGCTCATTCAGGCCCGACGTTTCAATAAGTTTTTGCCCCAAGTCAAAATCCGCCGGACTGCCCAGCATCCGGACTGCAAACCGGGAAGGCAAGTTTTGAAGTAGTTCTATCCATCGTTCTGCCGGATACTGCTTGGTGAACCATACCGAAGCCGGGGCAACGCAAATGTAGGGGACGTTTTGGTAGGCCTTCACCCTGGCGTAATCGGCAGGAGTAGGGTAGAGGCGGGGTTTTTGCAAATTTCCCGCTATCCATTCTTCTATTAGTGAGAAATTACGTTCTACCTCATGCGTTCCGGCTTGCAAAATGTGTTTTTGGGCGTGGGTAAACGTAAAAGAGAATGGATTTTTCTTAAAACCCATACGATGTTCTGCCCCTGAAAGTGCGGTCAGGAGTCCGGTGGAAGCAAAGCGTTGCAAAGTAATCACCCGATCATACCTCCGCTCGCGTATGCCTCCTAAAAGCGCCCAGAGGTTGCGGTATCGGTTTTCTTTTTTATTCCATGTCAGGACTTCATGTAGGTACGGATGCCCATCGAACAGGGCCTCATGCCCTTTGCGCACAAGCAAATCCAGGTGGGCCTCAGGCCATGCGCGGTGCAAACTCTCCAAAAGGGAGGTCGCCAGAATGGCATCACCCAGGAAGGCCGTTTGGATAATGAGGATTTTACGGGTTGGCATCGGGAAGGGGGTATCTGGCAAAAATCCGTAATTTTGTTCGTACTACCGAAAATTATCCGGTAGGTTTTTGTGTTAATTCTAAATGAAAGAAACCATCACCCGCAATCGAAGGACTACCGAAGCAAATCTGCCCAAACTGCAGGAGGAATACCAGCTGCATATACTGCCCAATGGCATTCGGGTTGCGCACAAGCAGGTACTGCACACGCAAATTGCGCATTGCGGAATAATGTTCGACATAGGAAGCCGGGATGAGCGCCCCGATCAGCAGGGGCTGGCTCATTTTTGGGAGCATATGGCTTTTAAGGGCACCGAAAAACGACGTTCCCACCATATTATCAACCGGCTTGAAACCGTAGGCGGTGAGTTGAACGCGTACACGACCAAAGAGAAGATTTGCTTCCACGCCTCGGTACTTGACGCCCATTTCGACAAAGCACTGGAACTACTGGCCGATATCTCGTTTCACTCTATCTTTCCGGAGAAACAGATTGAACGTGAGCGGAATGTGATTCTGGAAGAGATGTCGATGTACTACGACTCTCCCGAAGATGCCATTCAGGACGACTTCGATGCCCTGCTTTTTCCTGACCACGCCCTGGGATTTAACATCCTCGGCAATCAGGAAACGGTGAATCGATTTACCAGAGAAGATTTGCGCGCATTCATTCTGGAAAATCTGGACACGGAACGCGTCATCGTATCGTCCGTGAGCCGTCTGCCTTTCGCCAAAGTGGTCAAACTGGCCGAAAGGTACCTTGGCGAAGTACCTCGTCAGGAAAGTACCCGGTTACGCCACCCGCCTCTGTCGTACCAACCGGTTCAGCAAAAAGTGGAGCGGTCCCTGACCCAGGCGCAATGCGCAATGGGCCGGCCGGCCTACCCGCTCACCGACGAGCGTAAACTACCGTTTTTTGCCCTTGTCAATCTGCTGGGAGGGCCGGGAATGAATTCCCGCTTCAATATGTCGCTGCGGGAGCGCTATGGATTCGTGTATTCCATTGACGCCAGCTATATGGCCTATCTCGATGCAGGTTATCTGGGAATCTATTTTGGGACCGAACCAAGGCAATTGGATCGGAGTATAAATCTCATTCACAAGGAATTGAGGCGCTTGCGAGAGCAGCCGCTCACACCCACGCAACTGCACCGGGCCAAGGTACAGCTTATGGGACAACTCGCCATGTCGGAGGAGAGCAACAACAGTTTTATGCTCATGATGGCTAAAAGCCTGCTCGATACCGGACGAGTGGAGACATTGCCAGCGATTTTTAACGAAATTCAGAATCTTGAAGCCAAGCAATTGCAGGAAATGGCAGTCGAGATGTTTGACGAGAAAGATTTTAGCTACCTGACTTTCCTGCCTGAAGCATGATTTTGCTAAATTTTTAATTCCCGAACGTTATGAAACCAGACCGCAGAACTTTCCTGAAAAATGCAACGGCAGCGTCCGCCCTATTGGCTGTGGGTGGTATGGCGCAGGCCCGGCCGACCTATTCCTACATCAAGAATCTGAAAAAGGTGAGTCCGAACGATAAGATTCGTATTGCCACGATCGGCATGGGGATTCAGGGAAATTTTGATACCCAGGCTGCCCTGCGGTCAGCGCCTGACGCCGAACTGGTGGCCGTCGCCGACCTGTACGACGGACGTCTTCAGCGGGTCAAAGAAACGTTTGGGAAGGAAATAATCACGACCCGCGATTACCGGGAAATTCTGGCCCGTCCGGATATCGACGCCGTGCTGATCGTGACGCCTGACCACTGGCACGATCACATCACAAAGGCCGCCCTGAAAGCCGGAAAACACGTCTACTGCGAAAAACCAATGGTCCATCATATCGATGAGGGGTTGTCGGTCATCGATGCTTGGAAAAAATCGGGTAAAACGATGCAGGTGGGTAGTCAGCGGATCAGTAGCGCAGCCTACGAAGAGGCAAAAAAAATGATTGCGGCGGGCGACATCGGCGAAATCAATTACGTGGAATCTAATAATGACCGTTTTGGCGCCATTGGTGCCTGGAACTACTCGATTCCCCCTGATGCCTCGCCTGAAACCTGCGATTGGGATCGCTTTTTGGGCGATGCGCCCAAAGTACCCTTCGACGCCAAAAGGTTTTTTCGCTGGCGGAACTACCGCGACTATGGCACCGGCGTGGCGGGAGACTTATTTGTCCACCTGATCACGGGGGTTCACTACGTGACGGGGTCAATGGGGCCGCAACGAATATTTTCGTCGGGTGAGCTGAGCTACTGGAAGGACGGGCGTGATGTTCCGGATGTGCTTGTTTCCATTCTTGAATATCCAAAAACGGATATTCATGAGAAGTTCCAGATGGTGCTGCGGGTTAATTTTGCCAATGCCGGGGCCATCAAGAACAATACCCGGATCATAGGGACCGAAGGCCAGATCGAATTCGACAATCAGGGGATCATCCTGACAAAGAAAAAACTACCCGAAGCGCCCGGCTATGGCAACTACGACAGTTATTTCACCTTTCCCGAAGAGACTCAGAAAGAGTTCGTAAAGAATTACGACGCAAAGTACCCCCCTGAGACACGTAAGGCGGAACCTGTGAAGGAAGTGAAATTCTCGAAACCCGATAAGGAGGACGAGCACGCCAACCACTTTGCCAATTTCTTTGAAAATATGCGCAAGGGTAGTCAGGGAACCATCGAGGATCCTGTGTTTGCGTTTCGCGCTGCTGCTCCCGTACTGGCATGCAACGAGAGCTACTTTGACCAGAAAACAGTGTATTGGGACCCCGTGGCCATGAAGAGGAGAAAATGAGTTTCCGGTGCTGCGTTTGGCTCTTTTGGGCGTACGCCGTCCCCATGCAATGTTAATCGCCGGTCAGGTACTCTGGAACTTTGTCGCGTTGCGGTTTTGTGGCTTTGTCGCTTCTACCTAACTTCGCGGTTTCCAAAAAACGACCATGACCGAAAGAATCCTCATCCTTGACTTTGGTTCGCAGTATACCCAACTCATCGCCCGCCGTGTTCGCGAGCTCGATGTGTATTGCGAAATCCATCCCTTTAATCATATTCCCGAAATCACATCGAGTACCAAGGGCGTCATATTATCAGGCAGCCCATGCTCGGTGCGTGATCTCGACGCACCACGAATCGACCTCGATCAGTTTCGGCATAAGGTACCCGTGCTGGGAGTGTGCTACGGCGCGCAGCTCATGGCCCAAATGATGGGCGGTGACGTAATGCCATCCGAAAACCGCGAGTACGGCCGCGCTCGACTTGAAATCGTCGATGAGGACTCCTCCCTGTTGGCCGGAATATCTGAGACCTCTCAGGTATGGATGTCTCATGCCGACACCATCAAACGCATACCGGACAATTTTCGTGTAATCGCTTCGACCCCCTCAGTGGAGGTGGCGGCATTCAAAATTGCTGACGAGCTCACCTACGGCATTCAGTTCCACCCTGAGGTGACCCACTCGACCGAGGGCAAGAAGTTGCTGCACAACTTTGTGGTTGGAATCTGTGGTTGTAAGCAGGATTGGACCACCGAGTCGTTTGTGGAATCCACCATTCAGGCGCTCCAAACTAAAATAGGCGACGATAAGGTAGTTATGGCGCTTTCGGGCGGGGTGGATTCTACCGTCGCCGCCACGCTGGTGCACCGCGCCATCGGCGAGCAGCTGTACTGTATTTTCGTGGATAACGGCCTGCTGCGTAAAAACGAATTCGAGGAAGTCCTGCATTCTTATCAGGACATGGGTCTGAATATCAAAGGTGTGGATGCTGTACAGCAGTTCTACACCGCTTTGAAAGGACTCGAAGACCCGGAAGACAAGCGCAAGGCCATTGGCCGAACTTTCATCGAGGTTTTTGATCAGGAGGCACATTTAATTCAGGACGTCAAATGGCTGGGGCAGGGGACTATCTACCCTGATGTGATCGAGTCGGTCTCGGTGAAGGGCCCTTCTGCTACTATCAAGTCTCACCACAACGTGGGTGGCTTGCCCGACTTCATGAATTTGAAAGTGGTGGAACCGCTGAACACTTTATTCAAAGACGAAGTGCGGGAAGTAGGCAAGACCCTTGGCCTGCCCGGCAGCATCCTCGGACGTCACCCGTTCCCGGGGCCCGGTCTGGCCATCAGAATTCTGGGCGATGTTACCGCGGAGCGGGTGGCCATTTTGCAGGAGGTGGATTCCATATTTATTGAAGGACTGAAAAAGCATGGATTATACAACGAAGTGTGGCAAGCCGGAACCATGCTCCTTCCTATCCAAAGCGTTGGGGTAATGGGCGACGAACGCACTTATGAGCGGGTAGTGGCCCTCCGGGCTGTGACTTCCGTAGATGGTATGACTGCGGACTGGGCACATTTACCTTATGATTTTCTGGCAGAAATCTCCAACGACATCATTAATAAGGTCAAAGGCGTTAACCGCGTTGTCTACGATATTTCATCCAAGCCGCCCGCTACGATTGAATGGGAGTAAGGCACTGAAACCTTCATGACGCAGAAAGACAATTCAAGGTAGTTGTACAAGAAAAAAGCCGGGAGGAGGTGCATGCACCTCCTCCCGGCTTTTTTCTTGAAAAGTACATTCTGGGCTACAATCTCGATCTTCCAAAAATCAGGCTGAGAACGAAGAGTACTATGAATATGTAGAATAGAATCTTGGCGATTTCAGCAGCACCGGCTGCAATTCCACCGAATCCAAGAACACCGGCGATAATCGCTACGACTAAGAGAATAATTGACCATTTGAGCATGACTTACAGGGGTTAGTTAAAAATGGGGAACTAGGTTATGGACGTAAAAGCCCATTCCAGTGCACCGATTCCGGGTGTTGAGGAAATATTATATCAGCCACACTCCTCTAAATCCCGTAGAATATCGAAACGTGAGTATTTATTTCTACAATTTGGCGATAATTAATCAAGGCTCGATAAATTATTAATTCATAAAATCGTTAAATGTCGGAATGCCGCATCAACTACCGACCCATGCAACTACCCTCGTTTAGTTTCTTACTTTTCACATTCCTGGTAATACAAAAAGCGTACGGTCAGGTCGTCTCCCCTTCAAAACCTGTTACTTTATTCACCTTACGCGCTGTGGACGATAAAACAGGCCGTGAAGTACCCGCTGATTTTGAAGTATACCTGCACATAGCCAATGAAAAATTTCAGGGGGCCAACCGTAGCGGGGCACCGGATTTCAATGTGAAAATGTACCATTCCGATACCGTAACCGTTGAGACTGCGTCGAAAGACTATTACACAATCGAGGAGGTGCTCTTGGTTTCCTGCGACACCTGCGGGTTTTATCAGTACACGGCGCTGCTCGAAAAGCGAATGGATTCCGTTTTCACAGACTTAAAAGTCAACGATGTCATCAGGCTGGATAAAATTTATTTTGATCAGAGCAAATATGAGCTCCGGCCTGAGTCGTACGAACAACTACAGAAACTTTATAGAACGCTTCGCGATAACCCCAGGCTGAAAATTGAAATTGCCGGACATACCGATAATGTCGGAGACCCAAGATTAAATCAGTACTTGTCCGAAAACCGGGCGAAGGTCATTTACTCGTATTTACTGCGGAAAGATATCGCATCGAGTCGATTACGCCATCGCGGCTATGGTCAGGAAAAGCCGGTTGCCCCTAATGACACCGAAGGAAACAAATCGCTGAACCGGCGGGTGGAATTCCAGGTGTTGGAAAATTAATACACACAAAACAGAATCCAGTGTCAAAAACTGGGTCGTTGTCCGAATAAACCATACATATGAAAAAGCTTCCCATCCTGGTTTTTGCTGGAATAGCATGCCTCTTCGATTCAGAAACTACCCTCGCGCAAAAGTTTTTGGGCTTGTCCTCGCAGTATAACGGTGGTTTTTATTCGGTCTACCAAAATCCGGCCTTTGTGGCGGATAACCGGTTTTCCACCCAACTGCATATTTTGTCAGGCGGTATCCATCTGGACAACAACTATGTGCGGTACGCCGCGCCATTTTCAATGTTCGACTTGTTGCGGCAGAAAAACGACCGACCCCTTGACCCGTACGATCTGGTGGAAATCCGAAACGGAAAACCCAAAAACGGAACCCTTTCCGGCGAATTGCGTGGTCCCGCCGTATCATTCCGGCTCGGCGACCGAACCAACCTGGCCTTAATGACGAGGGTGCGTAGCGGGGTTCAGGTTACTGACGCCTCCGAACGCCTGATGGCCATTGCCCGCCTGGGGTTAGCCAATGCGCAAAGTTTGGAAGACTTTGGGATATTGGCTCTTTTTGCCTCGCAATCCGAGAACAAGTTCAATCTTACCAGTCAGGCCTACTCAGAATGGGCGGCATCGCTCGGGCAGGTACTTGCTGAGACAGACGCCATCCGATTGAAGGGAGGCTTTACGGTGAAAAGGTACTTTGGGTACGCGGGCGGTTATGTGGAAAATCAGGAGCTAAACTACCGTGTGCTTCCTGACTCCACCAAAGTCAATAGCGCCTACATGCAGATCGATCGCTTCGCAGCGACAATGGGATACACCGATGCCTCCCGGGCCTCGTTCCTGTCGCCGGGATGGATCTTTGGCCGAAATTCCAGCGGTAAGGGCTGGGGATGGGATGCGGGCCTGGTGCTTGAGCTTTTGGACGGGGGAGAAGGAATGCCACGGATGCGCCTGAGCGCGTCAGTAACGGACATTGGGCTCATCAAGTACCAGGGGGCGAAGGTCAAGAACTACCAGATCGATGCTGCCAACCGGCAAATCACAGAAGAGGAGTGGCGGGGCTACAGCTCACCGCGCGAGGGCGAAAATCAACTGAATGCTTTCGGTCGGGTGTTGGAAAATGAGTTTGGTTTGACGGAGGCGGATAATTCCGGACAGTTTACAATTGCCACGCCCGCTGCTTTCAACCTGGGAGCCGACTTCCGGCTCATGAAAAACATCTATGTTAACACTACGGTGATTCAGGGACTGGAAAGGTCGTCGACCCCACAGTTCAGACAAACAGGGTTGCTCGCTGTAACGCCCCGGTTTGAGTCAGAACAGGTTGGTTTGGCTTTTCCGATCATCCGGCAGAACGGGGGCTGGGCGGTAGGAGCCGGGCTGCGCGCCGGACCCTTTGTGCTTGGTTCTGACAATCTGTTGGGGGTATTTTCCAGAAACGGCCGGTTCAAGGCTCAGGGTGTGGATGTTTACGGTGGGTTGAGTATTGCGCTGAATAAGAAAAACCAGCGATAAACAGCCCTTATGTCAATTTACGGCATGGTTTTTACAGTCCAACTCCCCAGGACTAAAAAAACTATATGAAAGAAAATATCGCTACCTTCTCCCGCTGGATTATTGTGCTCATTGGCGTTCCGGCAGCCATGTTTCTGGGCAAAACATTTCTGGTTACCTTCTTTGTGTCCATAGTTTTGGCGATGGTGTTCAGTCCGGTGATGGACTGGCTGATGGACAAAGGCCTTGGCAAAGGCTGGGCTGTCATGGTGAGCACGCTGATACTGATTCTTTTCTTCGCTGGAATGGCCGGTTTGCTGTATTTTCAGATGAGCCTGATGTCGGAAGATTTGCCCCGGATGGAGCAAAAGGCTATGGATATTTTTGATAAGGCCCAAAGTTTCGTTAACCAAAAATTTGGGGTGACTCCCAAAGAGCAAACCGAAAAGGTAAGCCAGGTTGCAAGCCGGATGGGTACTTACGCAGCTGCGTTTTTCGGTTCGTTTACTAGTACGATCACTAACTTTATTTTGATGTTTGTTTATTTCGTGTTGTTGCTGTCGCATCGCACCGAAATAGAGAAATTCATTGTCCGTAGTGTTGATCCCGATAAAAAACAAAAAGCGCACAAACTGATCTACGAGGCACGCGACACCGCAAGCATGTATGTGTGGGGTATGCTGAAAGACATTTCCGCGCTAGCGGTGGTATACGCCATCGGGTTCCTGATCGGCGGAATTAAGTACAGCATTCTGCTGGCAGTTATTGCCGCACTATTTTCTTTTCTGCCCTATATAGGCAACATCATCGGCGGCGGTCTGGCGGCAATTCTGGCCATGTTATCGGGTGATCCGTCCTCATTTCTGATAGTGGTCGGGGTAATGACTCTTGCTCAGATCATCGAAAATTATGCACTTTCTCCATTTTTAGTAGGCAACGCAGTGGGCCTCAATCCAATGTTCAGCATCGTCTCGATCATAGTGTTTGGGGCAGTCTGGGGGATAGGTGGCGCAATCATCGCCTTACCCCTGACTGGTATCATCAGAGTAGCCTTCAAGCTGTCTCCCCATACTCAACCGATGGTCGATCTCATGGGGGAGGACAGTTAAGCAACCTGGGTGTAAAATTTGCCGTATTTGATTTGGCGGGATTGTTTGATACGGGTCAAATCCGTACATTTCAGGAATCCAACCTCCGATTTTATGAGCATTACTACCTTATTTGCCGTACTGGGTGAAGAAGACTACGTTGTTTCCCTGCAAGCCCGACGGCATGAGGTACTGGCTGACGAACCCGAAGAACTCGGTGGGAAAGACCAGGGGCTCACCCCTTACGAATTGATTCTTGGCGGATTGGGGGCATGTACCAGTGTCACCCTGAAAATGTACGCACAGCGCAAAGGCTGGGAGGTAGACGACATTGATGTCAGGCTTGAGCTGGCCATCGAAAAAGGGCAAACACCAGTCATCACAAGGCGGATCAAGGTTAGGGGCAAACTGGATAGCGAGCAATGCGACCGGCTTCTTCAAATCGCAAACAATTGTCCCGCACACCGCTTATTAACTCATCCGATCGATATTGAAAGTGCTCTTTACGAAATTTAGGCGGAGGGATTGGGGTGTGGCTGCAATCGGTGAATTACTTTTTCTGAAAAGCCAATAGATTAGAGTGACGCAGGCAGGTACTTCAAGTCTGCCTGGGGCAAATTGATCTGGACGAACTGAATGGAATCCTGAACAAATTCAATGAGGCATATAGTCATTTTAGGTAACGGCATCAGCGGTATCACCGCCGCCCGGCATATTCGCAAGCATTCCGACGACCGGATAACCGTAATTTCTTCTGAGACTGAACATTTTTTCTCCCGTACGGCCCTCATGTACATTTACATGGGTCACATGAAGTACGAACACACCAAACCTTACGAGGACTATTTTTGGGAGAAAAACCGCATTGAACTCCGCCAGGCATGGGTAAGCCACTTTGACTTTGATAACAAATCCATCACCCTCGACGAAGGTACCAATGTACCCACCGAACTTACCTATGACATCCTGATTCTGGGCGTAGGCTCAGAGAGCAATGCCTTTGGTTGGCCGGGGCAGGATTTGGAGGGCGTCCAGGGTTTTTACAGCTTTCAGGACCTGGAAGCCATGGAGGCTAACACGGAAGGCATCGACCGGGCAGTGATCGTGGGTGGCGGGCTTATAGGAATCGAAATGGCCGAGATGCTCCTGACCCGGGACATCCGTGTGACCATGCTTGTCCGGGAAGAGGCCTATTGGAATGGCGTTTTGCCGAAAGAGGAGGCCGAAATGATCGGGCGGCACATCCGGGAACATGGCGTGGATTTACGCCTCGAAACTGAACTGGAGGCCATTCATGACGACAATAACCGCGAGGCAGCCCTACGGGTAACCAGTGTAACAACCAAGAATGGCGAACAAATCGATTGTCAGTTCGTTGGGCTGGCAGTCGGGGTACATCCCAATGTCAAGCAATTTAGCGATACTGCCCTTGAAACCGACAAGGGGATTCTGGTCAACGAATTTTTGGAAACGAATATTCCGGATGTGTATGCGATCGGTGATTGCGTACAGCATCGAAACCCCCTGGAAGATCGTAAATCGGTCGAGCAGATTTGGTACACGGGCCGTATCATGGGCGAAACCGTAGCCCGGAGTATTTGCCAGACCAGGACTCCTTACCAACCAGGTGTGTTTTTCAACTCAGCCAAATTTATGGACATAGAGTACCAGACATACGGTCAGGTGCCCGCCGAAGCCCCGGAGGGCATAAAGAGTTTTTACTGGGAGCATCCTGGCGGTAAGATTGCTTTGAGACTGAACTACCGGGAGGATAACAATACATTGACCGGAATCAATAATTTTGGAATGAGGCTGCGACACGAGGTCTGCGAAAAATGGATCAAAGGCAAGAAAAGTATCGGCTACGTTCTCTCGCACTTTCGGGACGCCCATTTTGATCCCGAATTTTTCCAACGTCACGAAAAATCAATCGTTGCTGCATTTAATAAGCATAGCCCGAAACATAACGTGAAACTTGGCGGCAAAGCGCCCTTCTGGGAGCGCGTGTGGGGGTAGTTTCTTGTGGTATAGTAATCCTGGTGCCTGGAATAGCGAATCATATCCGGGCCATTCAATTCCGGAATTCAACAAATCAGAAATTGATGAATAATATTCAAAAAATTGGCCTTACCCTGTTTGTAATAGGTTTTACCATTTGGGTAGCTACCCTAAGTTTAGGGAAATATACTCTGACGGAGGGCATCCTAAGCGATACGGTCAATGTCAAAAAAGAACACTACGATCTTCTGAAAGCGAAGGCTGAGCCAATGTTCGGCAAAAGCTATTCAACGGCTTTTGAATTCAGCAATGATTTTAGCAAAATCCAGGAGGAAGTCAATGAGGAGTTACGGAAAGCGGAAAAAGATGACCAGGTTATTTATGACAATTACGCCTTTATAGTAACCAAGGCCTCTTCCGAAGGGCCGATTACTGAACACACGTTTTTGTGGTTTTGGTTGAGTTTTGGATTGGCTATTGTTGGGGCTTTGATGTATATATTTCCCAACAACCGCCTGCTTCCCGGCATCAAGAATGACCACATATACCACCACCCGGCCACTTCCCGCGGATGGATCGGCATCCTTCTGGGTACTTTTCTGATTGCATTTTACGTGGTTCTCTACTTTTACCCGCAATACATTGTCAACTGGGTACTTTTGGTTGATCCGATCAGTGAGGCACTCAATGGCGGCCCGGCGTCACAATGGTTTTTGTACGGGTTTCTCTATACGCTATGCATCCTGATTATGGGCATTCGTATGATTATCAAGTACCGGCACTCTCCCTATGAGCAAATCCGGTCGGTGTCGGTCATGTTTTTCCAGACTTCCTTCGCCTTTATTATTCCCGAAATTCTGGTGCGCCTTAACCAGCCCTATTTTGATTTCAAGAACATGTGGCCGCTGGATTACGATTTTTTCTTTGATTTTAACCTGAACGAATTGCTGAGCAATGGTACCCTGGGACTATTTATGCTTGTCTGGGGAATTGCACTGTTCGTATTGGCCGTACCCATATTTACCTACCTCTACGGAAAACGCTGGTATTGTTCCTGGGTATGCGGTTGCGGCGGCCTTGCCGAAACGCTCGGCGATCCGCACCGCCAATTATCCGATAAGTCAATGCGAGCGTGGAAGATTGAACGATACATGGTACATGGTGTGCTGGCTTTTGCCATTATCATGACGGCTTTCGTGCTGTATACGTATTTCACGGGCCAGTCCAATATCGGACCCGTCAGTAGTTATTCAGTGCGGGCTGCCTACGGATTCTGGATTGGCGCCCTATTCTCGGGTATCGTCGGCGTTGGGTTTTATCCCCTGATGGGTAACCGCGTATGGTGTCGCTTCGGCTGTCCTTTGGCAGCTTACTTGGGCCTGGTGCAGCGCTTCAAATCACGCTTTCGCATTACCACCAACGGCGGACAATGCATATCGTGCGGCAATTGTTCGACTTATTGCGAAATGGGCATCGATGTGCGGGCCTATGCGCAAAAAGGGCAGGACATTGTCCGGGCCTCCTGTGTGGGCTGCGGTATCTGCTCGGCGGTATGCCCCCGGGGCGTTCTGAACCTGGAAAACGCCGATCCCCACAGCCGGGTGATGGTGGCTCCTGAGATCATGACGGGCAACGACATGCCGAAGATCAAATGAATTTCAGCCCTTATCAGTGCTCACCCCCGGTACACTACCTGGCAGCTTCGTGCAGGAGTTGCATTCCCGTAGAACTGCGGGCCTTGAAGCCAGTCCAGGTTTTCTCATTGGAATTCTTAGGCAGGTCGAGGTACTTGTCGAGGTCCTTACCTTTCAAGTACTTTCCCATGAATGCCGTCACAAAGTGCTGATTGATGTTGTTGATCCGCCGCTCGTCCCAGGCGGGCTCGGCATACCGGTAGTATTCGTCGAAGGGTAGTCCCGGCCGCAAGGCTTCGGCCGGTGGTGGGTTAGGGGCTACGTTATGTCGGGCATTTTCGTAAGTGAGTAAATACCGCTCAGCGTTAACCGCGCCCGTGTAGATGGCTTTAATGCCTTTTTCGTAGCCTGAAACATCGTCCTGGCTACCCGCCACGAAAAATGTGGGTACTTTCAGTCCTTTCAGGCTTTCGGTATCCCAAACCCCCCGCTCCATACCCCAGGGAGCAAAGGCTACTACAGCTTTGATACGCGGGTCCAGTGAGTTTTCATATTCGGCGTTGCGGGTCGTTCTAACCTCGATAGCATTGCTACCTCCCGACATACCGCCAAAAGCCTTGGCAAAACCTTCGCTATAACCCGCCCCGGCTACGTTCAATACCCCATATCCTCCCATCGAGTAGCCAATCAGGCCAATACTGTTTGCATCGAGAAGTCCGGAAAGGAAGTTTTTACTGCCCGGCTTTCCAAGGTCGGCCATCTGGTTGAGAACGAAGAGAATATCCTTTGAACGGTTAAGGAGCGTGCTGGTAAATCCTGCCGCATCGCGGAAAGTCGATTCGGCGTGGTCGATGGCCACGACCACATAGCCCTTCGATGCCAGATTCTCGGTCAGGTAAGTCAGCAGAAGCCGTGAGCCTACGTACCCGTGGGAAACCACGATTAACGGAAAAGTGCCCGAAGTTGTACTTGGGGCAGCATCGCGCGTAGCCCGACCTTTGAACGTAAACGGAATCAGTGGTCGCTTCGGATCATTGGAGGTTCCCATGACTTCCTCATAGGTGACAATTTCCTGCTGCCCTGCGGTCAGAGCTGCCGGGTACCATACTTCCACCTTCAGAGCCCGGTCGTAGCGGGCATTGGCGTTTTCTTTGGTCTTAAGAATGTCAACTTGATTTTTATTTACAAAATCGAGCGTACGAACTCCGATTTTAAATTCGCCCCGTGCCGAAAGTTCGGGCGCGTCAGGGAGAGCGTCACCGTAAACGAAAATATTTTCGGTACTTTGGGAAAAGGTAAAAGGGGCTGCCAGTAATTGAAGCAGTAGAATACTGGCTAGAAGGACGATGGTTTTCCGGGGGGCTTTATTCATTATGATATGGGAAGTATGAGGTATGCTATTTTGCTCGTGACGTCGTTCTGTGTGTCTTTTCAGGTCCGTTATTGACAAAGGCTCTTACAAATAAGAACTACTACATCGACACCAGGGCTGCCATTCGGCAGGACAGTGGCCTCACATCAGAAAGATAACCCATAACGGGCGCCAACCAGACAGGGAACTACCTTAACTACCTGAAAAATGAAAAAGTTGGAATTCTGGTAAATCAGTCTTCAATCATGGGGAATGCGCGAGAAGTACCTGCTCTACCTTTGATACCACTTGAAATTCTCTCTTTTTGTCTGATTCGATATTTTCCCTACTTTTCGGCTGCAGCAGCCCATTTCTCAAAACCCCAAAACCGCCATGAAAGCTCTGATCGTCTGTACCAATCACGTTACATTTCCCAACAAGCCTAATAAAACAGGGCTTTGGTTGAGCGAGTTGACGCATTTTTGTGAGGTACTTGATAGACACCGGATCATGTATGATCTGGTCAGTCCGCTCGGTGGTGCCATTCCTATCGACGAGCGTAGCCTGGATCTGAAGGATGAGTCCAATGAGAAGTACTACGGAGACGAGGCTTTCAGGCAGCGGCTGGAAACTTCCCTGAAACCTTCCGATGTAGAAGCAAAAAACTACCGCCTGATTTATTTTGCGGGCGGCCACGGTACGATGTGGGATTTTCCTGACAATGCCGAATTGCAGGAACTCACCAAGGTTATTTACGAGAATTTCGGTACAGTGGCCGCCGTAGCCCACGGGGTTTCCGCCCTGCTTAATGTCCGGCTTTCGGAGGGAAGTCGATTGATCGACGACAAGTACCTGACGGCATTTTCCAATCTGGAAGAAACCTTATCAAGTATGGCAAGCGAGGTTCCTTTTTCTTTGGAAGACCAACTGCGTGAAAACGGCGCACACTTTACAAAAACCATGATTCCATTCACTCAGTACATTGAAATGGACGAGCGCCTTGTCACGGGCCAGAATCCTGCCTCAGCCAAAAAAATCGCCAAAAAACTGGTTGAGGAACTGATTGAAAAATAAGGGTAGCCAATAGCTGCATTCCCACCAACTCCGAATTGTTTCCCGATTTATTTTCACTCCATGCAACTTTCCGGGTGGGTTTCGCATCCATTAGGTGAGAAGGCAGCGCAGGCAGGGGCAAGATTAATCCGTTTATCCAATCTTTCGCCCACTTGTGTATTAAAAGGTTCTATGCAATGCATAGTACCTACCTTTGACCCATCGAAAACGCCACGAAACCCCGGTGCACACGAGGATTTTCGGGTGGGAACTTAAACTATCATTAGCCATGAAATTTTTTACCAAACTGGTAGCCCTGCTACTGGTATCAGCCCCATTATGGGCGCAAAATACGAACCGGGGCCTTGTGTCCGGCTCGGTGCTGGACGAAAAAAACGTCCCCTTTCCCTTTGTCAATGTACTCTTACTCAAAGCCAAAGACTCCACCCTTGCCAAAGGTATGACTTCCGATGCCGACGGAAAATTTGCCTTTGAGTCCATCGAAGCCGGCCGCTACCTGACACTTGTTTCGATGGTCGGATATCAGAAAGTTTACAGCCCAGTCTTTACGGTAGCTAATTCAGAAGTAAAACTTTCGCCCGTAAAACTGACCACCAGTGTAGAACTTCTTGATGAAGTGAGAGTGGTGGCCCAAAAGCCTTTCATCGAGCAACAGATTGATCGCACCGTCGTAAACGTTGAAAACAGCATTGTCTCAGCTGGGGCCACCGCTCTGGAAGTACTTGAACGAGCGCCTGGGGTAGTTGTAGATCAGCAGAACGATGCCCTGAAACTACGCGGCAAAGACGGTGTACTGGTGCAGATCGACGGCAAGCGAAGCTTTCTTTCCCAAACTGAACTGATGAATTTGCTGCGCAATACGCCCAGCGACAACATCGAGAAGATCGAGCTTATCACGAATCCTTCGGCCAAGTACGATGCAGCAGGAAATTCCGGCATCATCAATATCGTATTCAAGAAAAACAAAAATTACGGCACAAACGGCAACTTCACCGTTGGTGGGGGGTATATGCCCGATGGATCGGTAGGGCGCGGCAATGCATCGCTGGCTCTCAACCACCGACAGGGCAAAATAAATATCTTCGGTAACGGTAGTGTGTATTCCGGCGGCCATGTCAATACCAACGACATTTACCGCACCATACCTTTTGAGGGTGAGGTCACGATTTTCGACCAGAATAATAAGCGCCGCTCCAACTACCAGAATTACAGCATCCGGACTGGAATGGATTATAGCCTGACAGACAAAACCACGCTGGGGGTACTGGCTTCGGCATTTTTCAACGACTGGTCGCAGCCCGAGGGTATCAACAACAGCCGAATTCTGGACGGCGATTTTAATTTGATACGCTCATTTTTGACCCAGTCCACCAACGGCCAGAAAACAAATAACGTCACGACCAACCTGAACGTAAAGCATAAATTTGACGACAAAGGCAAGGAACTAACCTTTGACGCCGACTATGTGCATTATGGGGGTCAAAGTTTCAATAACCTCAACACCACCTATTTCAAGCCGGATGGAACGCTGGATGGCTCGCCGGACCTGGTCAGGAATGATATGCCTTCGACTATTAACATTGGGGTAGTGAAGCTGGATTACGTGCAGAAGCTGGGGAAGGGAAAATTTGAGACAGGCCTTAAAAGCAGCTACGTGAAGTCGGACAATGACCTGACTTTTGAAGTAAAACAAGATGTCTGGGTGATCGATCCGACGCGTACCAACCGATTCAAATACACCGAGAACATCAATGCGGTTTATGTGAACTACGGAGGCAAACTGAGCGAGAAAACGACCTATCAATTGGGATTTCGGGCCGAGCATACACACTCGATAGGCAACTCGGTAACGTTGAATGATGTACGTGACCGCAACTACCTGAATCTTTTTCCGAGCGTGTTTCTTTCCCAGCAACTGGACAGCAGCAACGTGCTGAACTTTTCCTACAGCCGCCGCATCGACCGTCCCGACTACCAGTCATTGAACCCTTTCGAGTTTTACCTCGATCCCTATACGTTTGAGCGCGGGAATCCCAATCTGCGGCCGCAGTACACCCACGCTTTGCAAGTAACGCACGTCTATAAGTCATTTATTAACACCAGCATTTCGTACAGCCGCATTAACGACCTGATCGCCCGCGAAGTACCACGCCAGATCCCGTCAGAAAATAAAACATTTGTCACCACCGAGAACCTCGACACCCAGGACAACGTCAACCTCACCGTTTCGCTGCCCATTCCGATTGCCAAATGGTGGACTTTGCAAGCTAACCTCACCGGATCGTACAATCGTTACAAGACCTTTTATGGCGATGCGCTGTATGACGTCAACCAGTTGAACTACAATATCTACGCGAGCAACCAATTTAAGATGAAAAACAATTGGTCAGCCGAACTCTCCGGTTGGTACAACAGTCCGAGTGTGTACGGATTCTTTGTTTCCAATCCACAAGGCATGATCAACCTGGGCTTGCAAAAAAGTGTCTGGGAGAAAAAAGGCACCTTCCGCCTGAACGTGAGTGACATTTTCTGGATGAATAAATTTAGCGGAAGGGCACAATTCCAGGATATCGACCTCAGGGTCCGCTCTACCTGGCCAAGCCGCCAGATACGGTTGACATTTACCTACAACTTTGGCAATCAAAATGTGAAAGGCGCCCGCCAAAGAAACACCGGAGCGGATGACCTACAACAGAGGGTCAAATCGAATTAAAAGAAGTTGCGCCCCGAGGCGCGAAAAGCACTAATCCTCATACGATTAGTTTAGGTTAAGAATATGGAAATCCGCCCCTTGTTGAGGGACGGATTTTTTGTTATGAAAATGCTCGCGATTCGGTAGTTAAGGTTTTAACCAAATCCATGGATCAACTCAATCGCTACTTATTGCTTCAAAGTTACCTTCAAATCCAGCTGAACATCGTCTGACATTCCCAGGGTATTGCCCCCGAAGTTCCAATCGGTGCGATCCAGTTTTACCGACCCCTCCAATAGTGCCTTAGATCCGAATGACTGGAAAGTGAATGGAATTTTGAGCGATCTCGTTACGTTTTTCAGCGTAAAATCAAAAGTACCCAGAAAGCCCGAACCTGTCTTCTCTATCTTGGTTGATTTCAGGCTGATACGAGGGTACTTGCTGGCCTGAAAAAAATCTTCCTTTTCGCGGAGATGGCCATCCCTCAATGAGTTGCCGGTATCCACGGTAGCCGCCTCTACGCTTCCTGAAATATGGGACTGACCAGGATTGGCAGGGTCAAAGGTGATGTTCCCTTTGAACCCTGTAAAAGTACCTGCCACTTTTACGCCAAACATTTTTGCCGTGAAGGCAGTGCGGGCCGCTGTTGGTGTCCAGGACTGTGCAAACGAAAACGATGAAAAAGCCATGGCTCCCAACAAGAAAAATATGCGCATGATTTGGGTTGAATTTTGTTTAGTCTTTCTTAGTACGAAGCAGGTGCTTCCGCAGGTTGCGTTGGCCTACTGAGCATGGCCTTTTCTCCGATACCGGAAAACAATTTTCTGCAATCGTGGGTATTATTCAGAGATTTTCTGAATGCTACTTACCAGATTATACTTTCGAAGATATGATATCGCGCGTTGCCATTACTGTAAAAGACCTGGCTCGTTCCGTTGAGTTTTACAGTAAGGTGCTGAATTTTACGCACGTTGGAAGTTACGCTATTAAAAGTCCGGCGGCAAACCGGCTGTTTGGCATGGTCAACGAGGGGCAAAAGCTCAGCGTGGAATTTGCCGTGATGTCGCTGGGCGACGAAATCATTGAGTTGATGGAATTTCAGGCATCTGCAACTACCGGAGAGATTCCATCTGATTCGGCAAGCAATGACCTGTGGTTTCAGCATTTGGCCATTGTGGTGGCTGATATGGAAACTGCGTGGGAGCATTTAAAAATGTTCGATATCGAAAACATCTCGCCCACGCCACAAACTCTGCCTAGCTACCTGGATGCTGCTGGAATATCTGCCTATTATTTTAAAGATCCCGATGGTCATGTATTGGAATTGATTCATTTTCCCACCGGCAAGGGTGCCTCAAAATGGCATGGTGCCAAGGAGGGTTTATTTCTTGGAATCGATCATACCGCCATTGTAGTGCGGAATACTGCCGATGGGGTTCCCTTTTATCAGAATCTGGGATTTGCTGCCGAATCTCAGACAGAAAACTACGGGCCGCAACAGGAAATGCTGAATCAGGTCAAAGGGGCACGGCAATTGATAACCAGGCTGGCATCCGGCCAGGGGATGGGCGTGGAGTTTTTGGATTTTATAAACCCAGATACTGGAAGGCCATTCCCCAAAAGTACCCATCCGCACGATTTGATTCATTGGCACACAGTCATCGAGGTTGACGAATTGCGGGCGATAGTCGAGCGGATTGGAGAAAAAGGGTACGAGGTAGTATCGACAGAAATTGCCGCATTTTCAGACTGGAAAGGAGATCGTTATCGTGGATTCATCGCCAGGGACATGGATGGTCACGCGGCGATGATTTGCGAAAAATTAACTCCCGGTTTTTAAGCATTTAAAACTTCACACATCGCACTTTATGGTCAGGTTTAGCTGATCGGCAAACCTGCTGCTATATTCACTGAATAACACCAAAGATTTGAACCACAAATTTGACATCATCATTATTGGAACCGGCGCCGGAGGAGGTGCGGTGCTGGACACTTTAAAACACTCTGGCAAACGAATATTGGTACTTGAACGCGGAACTTTCATGCTGCGTGAGAAAGAAAACTGGGACGCAGTAGAAGTTTTTCAAAAGGGCCGTTACCACAACGCGGAGGATTTTTACGACGACAAGGGCGAGAAATTTCAACCCGAAATGGGGTATTGGGTAGGCGGAAATACGAAAGTATACGGAGCAGCCATGTTCCGGCTGCGGGAGCAGGATTTCAAGCGGACGCAGCACTCGGGCGGAGTTTCGCCCGAGTGGCCTCTGACGTATGCCGATTTTGAGCCATACTACACCAAAGCCGAAAAGCTCTTTAATGTGCACGGCCAGAGAGGCCTTGATCCGACGGAGCCATACATGAGTGAAGATTATCCAAATCCGCCCATCAGCCATGAGCCCGTCATACAGGATTTATACGAAAGAATGAAGGCGCTTGGGTATCAGCCTTCCTACCTGCCCATGGGGTTGCGGTTGAATGAGGCCAACCGACTGAATAGCGAGTGTATCCGCTGTGATACCTGTGACGGTTTCCCCTGCCTCATTCACGCCAAGGCCGACGCCGATATCAACTGCGTGCGACCCGCAATGGGCAGGGCGCAGGTAACACTCCTGACAAACGCCCAGGCTACGCGATTGATTACAAGTGCGTCAGGGAACGAAATCAAGTCGGTGGAAGTGGAAGTAAATGGGGTGAAGCAGGAATTTTCGGCTGACGTGGTTGTGGTGGCCTGCGGCGCTATCAACAGCTCGCTGCTATTTTTGCAATCTGCCAACGACAAACACCCGAACGGATTGGCTAACCAGTCGGATCAGCTTGGCCGAAATTTCATGAAGCACCAGAATGCTGCCATCATGGCCTTGAGCCGTCACGAAAACCCCACGGTATTTCAGAAAACAATGGCCGTTGCGGATTTTTATTTTGGCGATAAAGAGTACGAGTATCCGATGGGACACGTGCAGCTCATGGGCAAATCCAACAAACACATGCTGGCAGCGGATGCTCCCAAACTTGCTCCCGGTTTTGTGCTGGAAGAAATTGCCGGTCATACCATCGATTGGTGGCTTACCAGCGAGGATTTACCCGATCCAAATAACCGGATCGAGCTGAAAAAAGGAAAAAAGATAATCAACTACACCCCCAATAATGAAGAGGCGTTCCAGCGCCTGCAAAGCAGGTGGAAAGCGGTACTTCAGGAATGCGAAGTTTGCGATACCATACTGGACCATCAATTCTATCTGGGTAAAACGATTCCGCTGGCTGGGGTTGCACACCAAAACGGAACGATGCGGTTTGGCCCGGACCCCAAAACTTCGGTGCTCGATCTGAACTGTAAGACCCACGAAATCGATAATCTGTACGTGGTCGACGGCAGCTTCTTCGTGTCGTGTGGCGCCGTGAACCCGTCGCTCACGATTATCGCTAACGCCATTCGCGTCGGTGAGCACATTATCGATCGAATGAGCTAGTAAATGAGGCAATACCTCACTACTTTATAAATTAGATTGTCTGTTTCTTATCGCGAGCCTTAATCAAACCAAATAGTCCAAATAGATAAGGAGATGCCGGAGAGCGGCAGTAGGAGAACCTGCTGCCGCTCTTTTGTTTCCCTAGCAATCAATAGATAACTCGTAACTAAAGCTTGAAACATGAGTGTTCGCTATTTTTTCAATCTAGTGGTGATTTGCCTCACCACCCTATATGGCAGATCAGAAGCTGCGGAAAACCCGCAGCCGAACATTATTTTCATTATGGCTGATGATTTGGGGTACGGGGACCTTGGCTGTTATGGACAGGAGAGGATAAAAACCCCCAGAATCGACCAACTGGCGAAAGAGGGTATGCGGTTCACCGATTTTTACGCTGGTGCTACGGTGTGTGCGCCTTCACGTTGCTCCCTTCTTACAGGAAAGCATAATGGGAATGCGTACGTACGGGGAAATTATGAGGTGGGTCATTGGGACTCCTACCTTGGACAACTACCTATTCCCGAGGACGAAACGACTATTTTTGAAATTCTGAAACGGCAAGGGTATGCCACTTCGGTATACGGCAAGTGGGCCATGGGCAGGGCGGAGTCTTCCGGAGCTCCCGACCGCCACGGAGTCGATGATTTCTTCGGCTACAATTGCCAACGCCATGCCCATAGCTACTATCCTTATTATCTGGAAGGAAATTTCGGCCAGAAATTCTGGCAGCAAGGCAATACCCGACAACCTGGTGGAAAAACTTACTCCCATGACGTACTTGCAGAGAAAGCACTCGACTTCATAAAAGCCAACAAAGACACTACCTTTTTCATGTACGTCCCTTTCACCATACCACACGGACCTTTTGAAGTACCTGACCTGGGTATTTATGAAAATGAAAACTGGGACGAAAAACTGAAAACGCAGGCCGCCATGATTAGCCGTATGGATAAGGATGTGGGCCGTATCATGGACCTGTTGAAGGAGCTTGGTATCGATGATAACACTTTGGTTTTCTTCACAAGCGATAACGGAGCCCACGGCAGTGGCGGAACGCTTGAATTTTTTAAAGCATCCGGACCCCTGCGCGGTAAAAAGCGAGATTTGTACGAGGGAGGGATCAGGACACCCATGATCGCGCGCTGGCCGGGTAAAATCAAACCCGGATCTGTTTCCCATTTTGTCGGTGCATTCTGGGACGTTATGCCCACGTTAGCCGAAATTTCGGATACCAAAGCGCCGGGCGAAATTGACGGCATCTCATTCCTGCCGGAATTGCTTGGAAAAGCGCAACCGGCTCATCACTACCTGTATTGGGAATTTTATGAAATGGATGGCAGGCAGGCTCTTCGGAAAGGCAAATGGAAAGCCGTCCGGCTGAATCTGCACAAGAACTTTCACGGCTCGCCCGTCGAGCTGTATAATTTAGAGGAGGATATTGCCGAGAGCAATAATGTCGCGGAAAAGTACCCCGAAATTGCTCAGGACTTACTGGGCTTGATGCAGGCCTGTCATAGCCCATCGGACCATTTTAAATTTAAAAGTCAGTAGGGTAGGGTAGTTTATCCATCCGGTAACGCCTGGTCTGAGAACCACTGGTTTGTGCGTTCATGTTTTTTTGGAAGGAAGTTTGGAGCAAACTTTGACCACTACCAGATCATAAAACAGGCAGCATTTCGAAAAATGCTGCCTGTTTTATGGGAAATAAATTAACCTGTTCACGGGAGTCCCTAATTAAACAAGCCTGCCTAGACTATATCCCGAGCGATTTATGCTTCGAGTGCAGCTACTCCTGGAAGTACCTTCCCTTCCATGTATTCCAGCAAAGCACCGCCGCCTGTCGATACATAACTCACACGGTCGCCATAACCCGCATTGTTTACGGCTGAGGCCGAGTCGCCACCACCAATAAGCGAGAAGGCATCGTTTTCCTCCGTGGCTTTAACCACAGCTTTGGCAATTGCATTGGTACCTTTGGCAAAGTTCGAGAACTCGAAAACCCCCATTGGTCCGTTCCACAGCACGGTTTTGGATTTGCTGATAATATCGGCAAAAAGCTCACGGGTTTCGGGCCCAATGTCCAGTCCCTGCCAGTCGTCAGGAATCTGTCCGGCTTTTACGGTTTTCCGCTCTGCATCGTTACTGAAATCATCGGCAATGACGGTATCAACGGGCAGAACCAAATTCACCCCGTTTTTCTTGGCTTTTTCCATTAGTTCCAGCGTAAGGTCCTGCTTGTCGGCTTCCAGCAGCGACTGACCGATGTTGCCACCTTTGGCTTTGGAGAATGTGTAGGACATGCCCCCCCCGATGATAAGGTTATCTACCCGGTCGATCAGTTTCTCGATAATGAGGATTTTATCGGAGATTTTGGCACCACCCATAATGGCCGTGAAAGGTCGCTCCGAGTTTTCGAGCAGGCGTTGTGCGTTGTCCAGTTCGGCTTGCATCACGTACCCGCAGACTTTATCTTTAAAGAACTTGCCTATGACTGCTGTTGAGGCGTGAGCGCGGTGGGCCGTACCGAAAGCGTCCATCACCCATACGTCACCCAGTTTTGCCAGTTTTTGGGCAAAGGCTTCGTCGCCTTTTTCTTCCTCCTTATGGAAACGCAGATTTTCCAGTAACAGAATCTCGCCTGGCTTGAGATCCGCCGCCATTTCGGTAGCCTGATCCCCTACGGCGTTATCGGCGAATTTTACAGTACGGCCAAAAACAAGGGAAAGCGGATTCACCAGGTGTCTCAGGGAATATTTTTCGGTTGGCCCGTCTTTGGGTCGCCCCAGGTGCGACATCAAAATGCAGGAGCCGCCGCTGTTAAGGATCTTCTCGATAGTCGGTACGGTGGCTTTGATGCGGGTATCGTCGGTGATTTCAAACTTATCGTTGAGAGGCACGTTGAAGTCAACGCGAACCAGGGCTTTTTTACCCGAAAAATCGTAGCTGTCCAGTGTTTTCATAAGGGAGTTTGGGTTAATTTATACCAATAACAAATGTAGAGTTATTCTTGATAAAATGCTAGAATACCGCTATAAATCAGGCATTTGTAATTGGTAAAGTGCAATTATTAAGTTTTATTTTTCTATTAGCATGGTTATTTTCTATCACAGGTCAATTCTATGAAGATGGCATCCCGTTCATTTTCGGGGGACCATTCCATGTGTCATTTTGTTAAGTACTATCCATACCGTATTTCACCATTTGCTGATTCGTTCACTTCATTTTGGAAACGCCACCCGACCTTCCCCCTAAATACTACCTTGACAACTACCGGTTTGTGTTGGAATTTGTCAAGAAACTTTACGATGCCATCCTAATCGATTCGGAACGTCAATTTCTGGATGCATTCGATAGGCTCTCGGAAGATGCCCAATGCCTGTTTGTACGATTCACCAACCGACGGGGCTCCTTTTTTAAAGTCAACGCGCTTTCCTATGCCGAGTTAACCGATATTCCGGCCGCCCTGACCGAACTGATCGAATCCGGATTTATCGAGGGCTTGGGGGAAAACCATGCCGCCCGTACGGACGAAGTGGTCGATCTCTTTACCAAACCAGAATTACTGCTATTGACCCAAGCCCTCGATCCGGCAGTGCCTCCCGCCAGAAGCATCCGCAAACCGGACCTGGTCCGCTGGCTGATGCATGAATATGAGCCCAAAGAATTGATCGAGGGCCTCGATGCTCTGGAACCGGTTGTTAAGGTTTGTTACGAAGTGGAAGCCATGATGATGCGCTTCCTGTTTTTTGGGAATCGCCACAATGATATGTCCGAGTTCGTTATCCGCGACCTGGGCCACGTCCAATACCAGTCCTTTCAGGAGGATAATTTTTCGGTTCGTTTCGAGACGCGGAAAGACGTGGAAGACAAGTTGATGATTTCGCTTACGGGCGAAACTTTCCATGAGCTGAAGGATGAACTACCTCCCGAAGAGATATACGACTGGTTCATGAACTGGCAGGGTGGGCTGGTGGGGGAACTGAGCGCGGTGGCTGAACCTTCGTACCGACGACTTGTCCTGCGGGTAGGCGCTTGGCTCGAACGCAAAAAAATGCCTGAACAGGCCTTGGCGGTGTACCAGCTTACCGACCACGCCCCCTCCCGTGAGCGGCGGGCCCGGCTGCTGCAGCGGGTTGGCGATGTGGAAGAGGCACTGGCCCTGTGTGAAGACATGATTGCTCACCCCCAGAATGCCGACGAACGATTTTTTGGCCTTGATTATCGTGAAAAAATCAAGAACAAAAAGAAAAGGGTAGTGCGCCGTACGACCAAGGCATTGAAGGATGCCGATGCTGTCCCCGTGCCTATTTCGTTTCGGTACCGGGTGGAGTTGGGAGTGATGGAGTACTTTAGGGAACTAGGTTATGAGGCCGCGTTCAGTGAAAATGAGCCCTGGCGGGCCTTGTTCGGACTGGTTTTCTGGGATATTATCTACGATACCAACGTCCGGGCCATTCATCATCCATTGCAGCGTGTACCGTCTGACTTTTTTCTTCCGGACTTTTACATAAAAAGAGAGTCCTTGTTGAAAAACAGATTATCGGAA
Source organism: Persicitalea jodogahamensis (assembly GCF_014651615.1). Lineage (GTDB taxonomy): Bacteria > Bacteroidota > Bacteroidia > Cytophagales > Spirosomataceae > Persicitalea > Persicitalea jodogahamensis. The sequence goes on from NZ_BMXF01000004.1 coordinate 246,515, forward strand.
TTGACTGACCGGGAATCTTATAGTACGCTGGTGAAAGAAACGTACATCGAAAAATTTGGTACAGCCAACGTGCTGGTGGCCTGGTTCGAGGGGCAGCTTGAACTCGTGCTACGTTTAATTCGGTACCTTGAGCCAGCTCAGCTTGGTGCGATCCTGTTGGAAATGGCTAAACACCTTCGTGAAAACACCCGGGGATTTCCCGACCTGTTGATCTGGAAGGATGATGAATACGATATAGTGGAAGTAAAGTCCCCAACCGACCATCTTTCGTCGCAGCAGCTGCACTGGCAACACTTTTTCGAGAATATCGGCGTTAATAGCCGGGTACTTCGGGTTGAATGGACGATGGAAGAGGATGAGGAAAATATTTCTGAGAATAACCCGTAAATTCATCCACTTTCATACTTTTGCCAGTGTGAAAAAGAATTTGTCAAAATATTAAATCAATAGAATCCAAAAAGATGAAAAAGAAAATTGGAATGTTCTTCGGAGCTGCCTTTGCCTTAGTGACCAGCATTGATACTGCCAACGCACAGGTGAAAGTACCTGAGAATATCACAGCATTGATGAACAAGTACACGTGTAGCGCGTGTCACCGCGTGGACGCCCGCCTGGTGGGGCCTGCCTATACTGACGTTTCCAAGAAAAAATATACTGATGCTAAAATCGTGGAATTGATATACAAGCCGGTTCCCGAAAACTGGCCCGGCTACCCGCCGATGGCTCCTATGACCCAGGTGCCAAAGGAAGATGCACTGGTGCTGGCGAAGTACATCAATTCTTTGGACGCAAAAGCCAAGAAGTAGTAATTCGGGTCCAGGTACCTGAAACTTGTAGCGCAGGGCTCGCAATTTAGGCGGGTTCTGCGCTTTTATTTTGCCTGTGATTCAGAAGTTGTATGGCACTGTTATCCAAAACGGTTGCCGTTGCTTAAGGTACTAAGTTCTGGTCATATTGGCCCTCCGTTAAAGACAATTCAAATTTTTCCGCCAGGTTTTTATTCCCGAATACAGAAAGCCCCTGATTTTCAAACACGATTTTACTCCCCCGGTAGTTTTTATTGAAGACATACAGTGTGTTACGGTTTCTTATCATAGAAAACAGGATCTTTTTGCGGCCATTCAAATTGAAGCGATAAACATTCATAACTCTGTTTGCATCAGCCAATTCGACCAGGTAATGCGAGCGTAAATTGATCCCGTTGGAATTCTGGGCAAAATCAAATTGCCTTCTGCCAGACTGGAGTAGGAAGCGGCCGTCTCCCAGGTTGATTATCTCTTTCTTAACTTTTCGTTTGTTCCGGCAAGCAAGCGAGGAATCATGCCGGACGATCACATACTTCAAGTTGTTTCCATTCATATAGGAAACACTGTCGGATGGACCCGCCAGGTGATGTAAGTACCGGGAGCGTCGATTCTCCGAATTGGCTCTGAACAGGGTGTCATTCTCGAAGGTATAGGTCCTGATGCCCTGGTTAGCCTGTGGATTCTTTATATTTTTCAAGGAGTAATAATCTGCTCCTGCAAAGTCAAGCAAATTGTCAACCCTGAGCGAAAAGTTTTCATTTAAGTCGTAAAAAAGACCATTTCCCAGGTCGAATCCCAAAGGGTCGTTCGGGACAGGAGACGTTTGTGTTGTGTTGTTCGCGTACGTAGTTGTCGTTTGCCGGTGTGCGTCAATCCTCAGGTTATTTGGTTCGAGACTGGGGTCTAATCGCAATGGTTCAAAGGCAATCCGATCCAACGATTTGATTTCCTTTATATCCAAAGTAGAACAGGATGATGCGGCAACGGCAAGCAAAACGATCAGAAGCAGTGTGGAACTTTTGTTGGTCATAATCAGGGTAGTTTGACTTTCAATTAAATCACTGTAAGGTAATTAATCTCATCCGAACATTCAATACAGGTACTTTTTGTCCAAATCTTTCTCCAAGTCGACCACAATATTCTAATGGTGATTGATAGCTTTCACAATGTATGTCAGCACACATTGTCCTTTCCTTTCATAAACCAACTGAACAAAAAAACGACTTTCAGAATAAAGATAATGAACTGTTATTGATCTTAACATACCTGCCGGTTGACTGGTGAGCGGGAAATATGATTTAAGGGTAGGGAACATCGACAATTCGAAATAAAAAAGCTGCTCACGAATTTGTGAGCAGCTTTTTATTTCTCAATAATCGCAACTAATCAAATCAGTACCCTGGGTTCTGTGTCTTCAAATTCGGATTGTTGAGCATCTCCTGCCGGGGTAGGGGTAGCAACAGATGCTTCTCCTGCAAAGCCTGGTTGGAACTGGGGTTGATGTGGCCCACAAAGCTGTCGAAGCCATTGGTCTTTTCGTTGTATACCTTCCGCAAACGGACCATGTCGAACCAGGTGATCTGCTCGTAGGCGAGTTCGTGCCAGCGCTCACGCCAGACGGCTTCGCGGAAACTTGCCTGGGAGAATGTACCAAGGGCGGGGGTGGTCAGGGTAGCCCGGTCACGAATCCGCTTCAAGGCGTCGTAAGCAGCTTGGGTGGGCGCACCAAGTTCGTTTTGTGCTTCAGCGTAGGTCAAAAGTACCTGAGCATAACGGATTTGGGGTACGTTTAAGTTATTCTGGCGAGTGCCAGCTACGCCCGCTTTGCCCGCCGAAGTTTGGTTAAAATGCTTGAACACATATGGCGCGCCCAGATCGAAGGGGGCTCCACTACCGTTGGTAAAGTAGCTCGTGTAAAAGTACCCCTCCTGATTTTTCGCCCGCAGGTCGCCTTTTTCGTACGAATTATAAAAAGTCGTCGTAGGCACCGAACTTCCCGTTCCGCCCGGTCCGTTGAACGTAACGGGCTTGAAGTTGGGGTAGAAGTTATCCATTGGGTTGCCAGCCACTAAAGTGTTGTACTGGATCATGAAGATATGTTCTAGCCGGTTTTCGGTGGTTTCGCTGTGTACATCGTAGTAGTTCGTGAACAAATTGATCACCGCTGGATTCGCGTTGGCGTACGTAATCACTTCCAGCGCTTTATCGGCGGCTAACTTGTAGTGCGACGCTCCTTTATTGAGCGGAAAACCAGCCATAGTCAAATAAACCTCAGCCAGTTGTGCTTTCACCGCCGCTTTATTGACCCGACCCGTTACGTCCATCCAGGCTAGTCCCGCATTCTCGGCCGCAGTAAGATCTTCGACAATCAGCTTGTACACATCTTCTTTGGATGCCCGTGAGGGCAGAAAATTTTCTGATGAAGCCGATTGTGGGGCAGTAATCAGTGGAACATCGCCCCAAAGCCGAACTGCTGTGAAATAAGCAGAGGCCCGCAGAAAACGCGCTTCACCCAGAATTTTGGTTTTCTGTGCTTCGGGCATGGGCGTAATGCTAGGTACTTTATCGAGTACCTGGTTGGCGTTGGCAATCACCCGGTAAAGCCCATTCCAGTAGTTGGTCACATGGATGGTATTAGCGTCGAGTGACAGACTGTACAGGTTATTGAGGTCGGAGTTCTGCGCCGTTTCCGTGGTGGAGGTACCGGTCATGGCTTCCAGCAATTGCCAGTTGCTGGAAAAAATCCCGGCACCACCGCCCATGAATCGCAGATCGGCGTACACGGCCGCCAGCGCTGCTTCTGCGTGGTCGGGAATAGTATAAAAGTTATCGGGAGTCAGGTTGGAAGGAGCCTGTTCGTCCAGGAAGTCGGTGCACCCCATCGGTCCGGTCAGGACAATGCCGCAAAGCAGTGCCCGGCCAAGGTGTTTTAAATAGGTATGTCTCATAATTGAAATCAATGTGTTAAGTACGATTAAAGATTACAGGCTCAGTTGAATGCCGAACAGATAGGTCGTCGGCTTTGGGTAGTTGTGCCAGATCATACCCTGCGAGAAAGCACTGTTGCCACCGCCCTGGTTGGTGGGTGTCACTTCCGGGTCACCCACAATCGGGTCCTCTACCAGCAGGAAGAAGTTTTGGGCCGAGACATAAATCCGCAGCCGGTTCATTTTCAATCGATTGGTCAACTCGGTAGGGAATGTATAGCCAAATAGGGCATTTCTACCGCGCAGGAATGAGCCGTTTTTGATCCATTGCGTGTCGACATTCGTAACATAACCCGCACGGGTTTCGCGAATCTCGGCTATTTGTGTGTCCTGGTTAGTAGGTGTCCAGGCATCGAGCACGGAGGTATAGCTGTTTGCCAGGGCCTGCCGATCTTCGCTGGGGTGCAGGTTCATCAGCATCACCTGATTGCCATACATAAACTGTAGCTCGAGCGTGGCGTCGAAATTTCCGAATTTCAGGCTGTTGTTCAGGGCACCCCAGCCCTTCGGACTGCCGTTTCCGATGATGCTGCGGTCAGCATCGGTGATCGCGTAGTCGCCGTTCACATCCAGGTACTTGATATCGCCAGGCAAGATGGTCAGGCCGTTCCGGTAGCTTGTGAACTTTGCCGCTTCCTCGCGCTCCGCCTCGCTCCAGACACCCAGGCGCGTCAGCCCCCAGAAAGAACCCACTGGCTCGCCTACCCGGATAATGTTGGTCGGGTTAGTAAAGTTTGGACCACCCACGTTGAAAATATCGGACGGCGTAGCCAATGACAGTACTTTGTTGCGGTTCAGCGAGAGGTTAAAGTTGGTACTCCAGGTAAAATTCGGGCGGTTGATATTTATAGTGTTCAGCCCAAACTCAAATCCTTTGTTTTCCATTGACCCCACATTCCGACGAATGGTGGCGTATCCGCTCGACTGCGGTACGGGAGCATCCAGAAGCATGTCAGTGGTCAGGCGGTAGTAATAATCTGCTTCGATGGATATCCGGCCCTTAAACAGGCCTAACTCCAAACCGACGTCTGTTTGCGCGGTTTTTTCCCAACGAAGGTCAGGGTTGGCCAATCGGTTGATGCCCGTTCCACTTACGCGGATATCGTTGTAAATCGTGGCATAGGTGGAACTCAATAAGGACAGCGAAGAGTACGATGGAATTTCGGAGTTGCCGGTCAGGCCGTAGCTGCTACGAATTTTCAGATTCGAGATGACGGGATTGTCGGCTAGGAAGGATTCCTCCGAAACGCGCCAGGCCACTGCAGCCGAGGGAAAAAACGCGAACTTGTTGTTCTCACCGAATTTACTCGAGCCATCGGCCCGACCCGTTGCCGTAAACAGATAACGGTTTTTGTAGCCATAGTTAACACGCCCAAAGTACGAGTTGAACGCAAATCGGAACGCGTTGGAACCCACACCGGGGTTGGTAGCTCCGGCACCGAGGTTATTAAAGCCGAAGTAGTCGGTAGCGAAGTTGTTGATGTTGGCATTGATCGAAAATACGTTGGTTTCCTGCCACGATATACCAAGCAATCCGTCAAACGAATGGTCCGGCCCAAACTGCTTGTTATAACTCAGCAAGTTCTCAAACGACCAGAATGTCTCCTTTCGATTACTCACCCCGGCATCTCCGTTGCCGCCAATGTTGAGCGTGCGCGTAGTGGATCGATTAATCTCTTGCGTTTGAATATTGGTACCCAAAATACTCTTGAACTGGAGGCCAGGTGCCAGAGTGAGCGTAGCGGCCAAACTACCCAGGGTAGTTTGAGTGTTTTGGATGTACTTCCGACCTTCTAACTGGTGCAATGCGTTAAAAGTACCCTCTGCGTTCGGATAGTCGCGGTTGTTGGCGTAGGTGCCGTCAGGAAACTTGGCCGGCATGAACGGGAAGTCTTCCACCATCCGGCGGGCAACCTGATCGTTCTGATCGACAATGTTCTCCGCCTGATTGTTGTAGCTTAACGTACCGCTTAATTTCAGCCATTTCTTCACCTGGTCGTCAATCGTGAACCGGCCTGAATACCGTTTCATATAGGAGGTCTTGAAAAGCCCCTGATCATCACGATAGCCCACTGAAAGTGAGTACTGTGTGCGCTCGCTGCCCCCACTGAAACCTAACTGATGGTTCTGTGAAAGTTTGTTCTGGGTAATGTCTTTCATGCGGTCAGCGTCATACAACGGATTTCCCTGCGCATCGAACAGGCGTGGGTCAATCCGCTTTTTGGCTGGGTCCAGGTTGGCGTACTTACCGGAGGCCCAGCCGACCGGATCGTACTTCTGGATGTTCTGGTACGACAAATCCTCTACGGCCAGATACTCTTTAGCGTTTAATACCCGTGGCCGGTTGGGGCCTATGGTGTTGACGCTGAACTGACTGTCGTAAGTTACCCGGCTCTCGCCCGCTTTCCCTTTCCGGGTGGTCACCAGAATAACACCATTGGCACCCCTTGCGCCGTAAATAGCCGTTGACGAAGCGTCTTTCAGGACTTCTACGGACACAATGTCATTGGGATTGATAAAATCGATGGCATTGCTGAACTGGTCGCCCGTACTCTGCGGTAGAAATACACCATCTACGACATAAAGGGGGTTGTTGGAGGAGTTGATCGAGCTGAATCCGCGAATCCTCACCGTAGTGCGGCCACCGGGGCGCCCCGAGTTGGTGTTGACCTGGACGCCTGGCATTCTACCGGACATCATTTGGTTGAGTGAGGGGGCGGGGCGTTCTTGCAGTTCAGCCTCTTTCACCGAACCAACCGCACCTGTCAGATCCGACTTTTTGGCCGTACCATACCCAATCACGACGACCTCGCTGAGTACTTTGGTGTCAGCTTCCATTGCCAGGTCAATGGTAGTGCGGTTTCCGACCTGCACTTCCTGACTCAGGTACCCCACAAAGCTGAAAACGATAACGGCTGCATTATCGGTTACAGTCATGGTGTAGTTTCCCTGTTCATTCGTGGTCGTACCCTGGCTTGTGCCTTTCACTACTACGTTGACACCAGGAAGGCCCTGGCCAGTGGCTGAGTCAGTCACCTTTCCCTGAATCGTTTTTTCAGCGAGTATAGTGTTTTCGCTCAAATTAGGCATTGGGTTTACCATGTGGGCTTCTGCGTCAGGACTACCCATGGTCACTCCCATTAATAACATGAATGCGGTGGGAGTCAGCATGCCAACTCTGAGAGTTGGACGCTTACCCGGCGGGGGAGAATTGTGTTTCATAGAAATTGAAGTTAGGTGATAATTAAAGGTAGGATTTTTACTAAGTATTTAATTTTAAGTGTTTTAATGACATTTGTCTTAGTGATTTAGCGCTATGGTTTAGAGTAAATAGTATACTAAATGCAGGACCTTGAAATTATACTCTTATTGGGATCTTATTTTATTGTAAATTTTTTAATAATACCTTAATAATTAAAACGCATTAGAGGAAGGAGGTGTCCGGCAGGCCTTCAAATGAATAATTTGCCGACGATTTTTGAAGGATATCATCTTTGAGGATTTCGTGACTTGGCCTTGCTGTTTCAGGGCTTGGAAAAATGAGAAAAAACAGCAAAAAAAAGCGGCTCACGGAATTTTCCGTGAGCCGCGAATGCGGTTACTCGCCATATACTACGTCGTTCGTAAGAACAGGCGTAACATAAAAGTGTGGTTTATCCTGTTACTGGATCCCTACCAATTCCAACTCGAAAGTAAGATCCTGGCCGGCCAGAGGGTGATTGGCATCTAACAAAACATGGTTCTCAGCTACTTCTTTTACCACAACGGGAACGACCTGTCCATTGCCTTCCTGGTGCATATTCAGCGTTACGCCCGGTTCCAGTGGAATGTCGGATGGGATTTGGGCGCGGTCGAAATTTATCACCAGGTCCTCATTTACCGGACCGTATGCTTCCGCGCTGGGGATATTGATGGTTTTCTTTTCACCTACTTCCATGCCCGTTACTCCGTCGTCAAACCCTTTAATGACCTGACCGGTACCCAATTGGAAAGAAAGCGGATCACGCCCGGCCGAAGAATCGAACAATTGTCCGTCGGTCAGAGTGCCTTTATAATGTACTTGTACGGTGTCTCCGGATTTTGCCTTACTCATCTTGAAATGTTTTTTGAATAAAATAAAACTGAGAAGTTGAAACAGAGGCTCTCCCTAAAATCGTTCATTTTGCCATTAATAGGCCCGGGCGAAGACGACCCTGCGCGATGAAGGTTTGCCAGAATAAATGCATGTACCTTCTTCCTCGGGCGCATCAAGTGGAATGCAGCGGATCGTTGCCTTGGTTTCTTCTTTGATCTTATCCTCCGTTTCTGCGGTGCCATCCCAGTGAGCGTATATAAAACCTCCCTTTTCGTCCAGGGTAGTTTTGAATTCCTCGTAGCTATCAGCCCGGAAAGAATTAGCCTCGCGATAAGCAAGCGCTTTATTGAAAATCGATTGCTGGATTTCTTCAAGCAAATTCGCGATGTGATCCACGATGCCATCGAAGGGAAGGGTTTCCTTAGTTTTAGTGTCTCGACGAGCCACCTCCACGGTACCGTTTTCAAAATCCCGCATGCCCATTGCCAGACGAACCGGAACACCGCGAAGCTCGTACTCGGCGAATTTATACCCTGGTTTGTAAGCATCGCTGTCATCAAATTTGACACTGATGCCCTTCTTTCTTAACTCTTTCACCAGACCATTAACGCGATCAGAAATCTTGGCGAGTTGCTCTTCATCGCGGTAAATAGGCACAATCACCACCTGAATCGGAGCCAGTTTGGGGGGCAAAACCAGACCGCTGTCGTCAGAATGAGCCATGATGAGTGCACCCATGAGCCTTGTACTGGTTCCCCAGGATGTCCCCCAAACATATTCAAGTCCTCCTTCCTTATCCTGAAACTTTACGTCGAATGCTTTGGCAAAATTCTGACCCAGAAAATGTGACGTGCCAGCTTGCAGGGCTTTATTGTCCTGCATGAGGGCTTCGATACAATAAGTCTCCACCGCGCCGGCAAAACGCTCGTTAGGCGTTTTGATTCCGCGCAACACGGGTAAGGCCATCCACTCCTCGGCGAAAGTAGCGTACACATCCAGCATCTGCTCTGTCTCGGCGATCGCCTCTGCCTGAGTCGCATGAGCCGTATGGCCTTCCTGCCAGAGGAACTCGGAGGTACGAAGAAAGATACGGGTCCGCATTTCCCACCTCACTACGTTGGCCCATTGGTTGATCAGGAGCGGGAGATCGCGGTAAGATTGAATCCAGTTTTTATAGGTACTCCAAATCACAGTTTCGGAGGTGGGTCTGACAATCAGTTCCTCTTCGAGTTTGGCATCCGGGTCAACGATTACTCCGCCACCGTTTGGATCATTCTTCAAACGATAGTGGGTCACTACGGCACACTCCTTGGCAAAGCCTTCCACATGATCAGCTTCTTTGCTTAGGAAAGACTTTGGTATGAAAAGGGGAAAATAGGCGTTGGAGTGTCCCGTGTCTTTGAACATATCGTCCAGGGCCCGCTGCATTTTTTCCCAAATTGAGAAACCGTACGGCTTGATGACCATGCAGCCCCTCACGGGAGAATTTTCGGCTAAATCAGCCCTTTTGACCAATTCATTGTACCATTCGGAGTAGTTTTCGCTACGGGTGGGTAATCCTTTGCTCATTGTACTTTTTAATTAAACTAAACAGGTGACTTATTGTCAGGTAATTGTCGAATTTGAGGTTGCAAAGATAGTTTTTTATGCTATATTTGTATTCAACCAAGCCAATGCGACGTTTTTATAGCTACGGAATGAAAATTGTAGTATTTATAGTATCTATATAATTAACCTTTTTGCCATGACAGCCATTAACAAACTTACTTACCTTTCGGTGGTTGCTCTTCTTGGGTTGTGGGGATGTTCCTCCAGCCAACTTACCTCGCGCTCCGGTGCTGCTTATGATGATCTCTACGGAGGCCCGTCGGGTGTAGCAGTTTCTCAAAGCGATGTAAACACAAGAGAAAGCCGCAACATCAATCCCGACTATCAGTCCGGTGACTACGATCCCGGAAATCAAAACGGAAATGCTGACTACTATGACGAATCGTATCTATCCTCACGGAATGCTCAAAGACGCGTTTCAGATGGGGTAGGCTATGATGCCGGATTCCGCGAAGGATACTACGCGGGTCGGAACAACGGGTTCGGTTCCAATTACATGTTCAACAACTACGGCTCATACTGGCCAATGGCTGGCTCAGCCTTCAGCATGGGCTTCCAGATGGGAATCAACAATTCACTACGATTCGGCTATAGTCCCTTCAATCGGTACGGAATGGGGTACAATTCATGGGGCTACAATCCCTGGGGGTACTCAGGGTTTGGTTCATACGGATATGATCCTATTGGATATAGCCCATTTGGTTACGGAAGTATGGCCTATGGGTACGGCATGAGCCCATTTGGCTACGGAGGATACAATAGTTGGGGAAGTCCCTGGGGTTTTGGTGGATTCGGAGGCTACAATGCATTCAATCCTTACTATGGTAGCTTTGGAAATCGCGTGCTGGTTGTAAATAATTACGACAACGGTAACGCCACACGGAGCTACGGACCTCGTTCCAGCACGGCTCGCAGCAATGGAAGCTACAACAACAGCTTCTCAAATACTGCCCGGACTTCACGGAATAGCGGTGGTCGTGAAGCATACAGCGCTCCTTCGCGCGGTACTACTACCACCTCTGACAGCTATTATGCCCGTCCCCGCGCCAATAGTAGCGGGACCTATTACAACGGAGATGGTACATCCGCCGGTCGGACGGGTACCTACACGAATCGGAGTTCCAGAAGTAGCTCGACTACCAGTGAAACCCCTTACTATTCGTCTCCGCGGTCGAGTTCAACAAGCACTTATAATTCTGGTAGCAGCAGCCGCTCCTCGCGCACCTATCAGAGCAGCCCCAATTATAATTCGAGCCGTGGCTATGGCAACAGTAACTCGACCTATCAGGCACCGGCCCGATCTACCTATCAAACCCCAAGCCGGTCGACGTCGACGCCCACCTACAACAGCGGGTCCAGTAGCCGAGGTAGTGTGAGTACGCCAAGTTCTTCATCGAGCAGTTCTTCAAGCTCTTCGCGATCGCGGGGACCAAGATGATCTTTCCGGTATGATTTTTGAAATAATTTAAGACCCTGCAAACGATCTATTTTGCGGGGTCTTTCGTTAAACAAGTACTTCAGTTTTTCATTATTAGCCAACCCATAAAATGAACATCATTAAATTAAGTCTGCTGGCTGGCGCTGCGCTGCTGCTGGCCTTCCCCTCCCGGGGTCAATACGCGGCTGACGCTTTTCGCTTTTCTGAAATCAATCAAACGGGTACCGCCCGGTTTCAGGGTGTTGGAGGCAACCACGCCGCTCTTGGCGGCGACGCAAGTACTATTAGCGGCAATCCCGCCGGACTGGGTTTTTACAACCGCTCCGAGCTCAGTCTCAGCCCTTCGTTTAGAAACCTCAACACTGAAAGTACCTACCTGGGTCGGGTACAATCGGATGGTAAGACAAATCCTAACCTTACCCAGGCTTCGTTGATTATTGCGGGGAGTCCCAATCGTTACAACAGCAACTGGAAACGCAGTTCGATTGGTATTTCCTACACACGGCAGCAATCGTTTCAGAACTTGTTTTCGTACTCCGGCCGCAATGAGCGATCAGCGTTTGTCGATGCCGCGGTAGACGACGCAAACCGCAGGAATATTTCGGCAGAATCGCTGGATCAGGAATTTGACGTGAATAGCCGGCAAGCTTTTACCTTACCCGGGGCGTACTACCAGTTATACATGATTAATCCCACTACTGCAGTTGGTCCCCCGTATGTGCGGTACGAAAGAAACAATCCCACGGACCAAGTAGGTAGTTTTGAATCCACCGGCGCCCACTCGCAGTGGACTTTCGCCTATGCCGGTAATTATAACGATAAGATTTACGTGGGTGCCTCAATCGGCTTCAATCGTATAAGGTACGATTATAATTCAACTCTGTCCGACCAGTATGCGAATGCCACTGTGATCAGGGGTTCCACTCATACAGAGGACCTCAACGTTACGGGTAATGGCATTAATGCCACGATAGGGATCATCTACAAAGCTACTCCGCAGCTGCAAATTGGTGCATCCATTACATCCCCTACATTCATGAATGTGAAAGAAACCTTTAATGAATTGGTACAGGCAGACATCATCGGAATACCTCAAACCGATGCCAACGGCCAGACTGTTTTCTTCGTTCCTGATGTGACCACCGTGGGCTTGCAGCCCAATGATTTTGAATATACCATCCAGAGTCCGCTTCGTGCGTCTGGAGGAGTTACGTACTTCTTTGGCCAAAGCGGATTTTTGACAGGCACTGTCGAATATGTAGGTTACCGGGGAATGCGCGTGAGCACGGGTACTTTGAACGCAGCGGACAATTCCACTTTTCGGCAGGACAACAAAAGAGAAATTGAGGACACTTACACGGGTGGGGTCAATGTACGGGTAGGCGGTGAATACCGTGCCGGTACTTTTCGTGCCAGAGCCGGACTGGCCTATCTGGGAGATCCTTACCGGGTGAAACTGGATGATATTGATCGCAGCAAGCTACTACTTTCGGGTGGCATAGGATTTCGGAATGAGCGATTCTTTGCCGATGTCACGGGGATTTATAATACCGCCAAGGCAGCCTACACGCCCTATGTCCTGAACAACCAGAGCGACTATGCCTCTGCCAGAATCACCAGCCAATCGATCAACCTGCTTATCACGCTGGGTACTTTTTTCTAAAATTGAGTTGAAAATTATTAGAGGTCGTAGTGTAATGTGCAAACATTCGCTGCGACCTTTTCTATGCATGCTGGTTGATCAACTCGATTATTTCCTGAATGCTGGTCTTGTTGGAGATGGTAATGTCAGCCTGTGCGTAGAACGGAAATCGCCCTGCCAGCTTTGCTTTAAGTTCTGTTTCCAGATCGGTAACGCCCGATAAGAGTGGACGGTCATCCCGATTATGATGGATGATGCGCGCAGCAAGTTCAGAGGGCTCTACGTCCAGAAAAACGCTCACGCCATTATTTTTAATGAATTGCATATTGTCGAAGAAGCAGGGGGCTCCACCGCCGGTCGCGATAACAGTGGCTTGTTCTGGACCTATTTCCTGCAGGACTCTCCTTTCCACTTCCCGAAAATAGTCTTCACCGTGTGTGGAGAAAATTTGCGGAATCGTTTTGTTCTGATCTTTAACAATCAATTTATCCAGATCGACGAACCGGTAGTTCAAGGCTCTTGCCAACCTTCTTCCCAGTGTTGATTTGCCCGAGGAAGGCATTCCGACCAGAAAAACGTTTTTCATAGCTTACTCAAAACGACCTGCGCATCGGGAGTATCATTGAAATGCCACTTGCCTTTCACGACCCCGTTCTGCAACAACCAGATGCCTGGATTGGAGCGGGAAATTGTTTTCAGTACGGTTGCGTCGGCATAGTAGTAGGGGAGAGTGAGTTGCTGGGTTTTCAGAAACTCGTTCATTTCGTCACTACTTGCCGAAGTCAGAATAATCGGTTCTACTGCTTTGCCTTTCAGGTCGGTGACCAGTTTTCTAATTTCAGGGAAGGCGGCAATATTAATATCGTTGAGGTTCTTAACGATGATAAATAGTTTGTTTCCTTCGAACGTTTGCTGCGTAAAATCTCCTTCATCGTTCCAGGCACGGTAGTCGGTGATCTTGGGCTTTGCGCTTTCATTCAGCAACACCATTTCCTTGAATTTCAAGGTTGTGTCGCTCGGAAACTTCTCGAATTCAACCTCTTTCCCGTCCTTCTCAAAGACATATTTGTATTTCATTTCTTCGGAAGGCTTCATCTGCTCTGGAATGCTGGCGCCTACCCGGTATGGCAAGAGGTCGATGATCGGCAGATGCCGGATTGCGTAAAAAGCCACACCTACCGAGGCCACCGTCGCCACGGCGACAATCATGCCCGTGGGCATGGCACGAAACTTCTTTCTGTGGTAGACAAGGAATAAAATCAGCGCCAGTAAAAACACATCTTTTCCAAAAGACGTCCAGGGCTTCAATTTGATAGCGTCCCCAAAACAACCACAGTCCGTGACGCGGTTGAAATAAGCGGAATAAAATGTCAGGAATGTAAAGCATATGATCGTGATGAGTAGTAACCAGGAGGTGGTTTTAGGCTTGTAACTTACCAGCAGGGCAACGCCAAGTACCACCTCCGCCACGCACAGAATCACCGAAAAATAGAGAGCAAACGGAATGAGCCCGATGAAAAAATCATGCAGGGCGGGCAAATCCTGCGCAAAAACTTCGAAATACTCTTCCAGCTTGATTTCAGTACCGACGGGATCATTCAGTTTGATCAGCCCTGAAAAAATAAAAAGTACGCCAACGATGACTTTGGCAATTTGGGCAGCAAGCTTCATTAATTTTGAATTAGTGATTGAGTGAATTAGTGAATACCGGACTCCAATACGCACAAAAATTCAGAAATTTGTTAATCAACTTTTGAGAAATCTGATTACACCACCTCTAATTGGTGTGCAACCCATTGGATTTGATTAAACAAAACACGGCATAATTAATCATGTCCTGATACCCGGATTTGACTCCTTCTGAGACCAGCGTGATTCCTTGATTATCCTCTATTTGCTTAATCCTTAATAGTTTCATCAGAATAATGTCTGTCATTGAACTGACTCGCATGTCACGCCAGGCTTCGCCGTAATCATGATTTTTGTTAAAAAGCAATTCCTTTACTTCGCTTACCTGCTCTTCGTACATCGTGGAAAGCTTTTCGTGTCCTAGTTCATGGTTGGCGTTTTTCAGAGCAATTTGAATGAGCGCCATCACGCAGTAGTTGATGATACCAATGAACTCTTCTGTGATTCCGTCCTCCACTTTTTGACTACCTTTATCTTGTATAGTACGGATGCGTTGAGCCTTAATGTATATTTGATCCGTAATGGAGGGCAGCCGCAGAATTCGCCACGATGTGCCATAATCCTTGTTTTTTTTGGCAAAAAGATCACGGCAATAATTCATGATCTCCTCGTATTCGATTTCAGTTGATTTCAATGCCGGAGAGGAAGAAATGGAAGATTTAAAGTACCAAGCGTAGAGCCAATGGTAGACTTACAACAGCCAGGAACCTTATTAGCGTCGCAATTTAAGAAGAAAACGATCAAAGTTGCTGGGCGATTGCTGGATTTCAGCACGCCTGTGGTAATGGGAATTATCAACCTTACGCCGGATTCGTTTTATGAAGGTAGCCGATTCGAAGCCAATCAGGACAAATTGCTTCAAGCAGCCGGCCAGATGATCGCGGATGGTGCAAAGATCCTGGATGTGGGAGGCTACTCAACCCGTCCTGGCGCAGCGGAAGTGTCAGAATTGGAGGAGAGTGATCGTGTGCTCGGAGCAATCGAAGCGCTTTCCCAGAGTTTCCCCAGCCTGATTATTTCGGTCGATACTTTTCGGGCCGAGGTTGCCAGAAAGGCGGTGATGGCGGGAGCATCTATCATCAATGACGTCTCGGGTGGGAATCTTGACGAAGGAATGTTCGGAGTTGTCGCTGAATCGGGAGTACCCTATGTGCTGATGCATATGCGCGGAACGCCGCAGACCATGGTCAAACAAAATCGGTACAATAACCTAATCCGGGATGTGGTGCAAGAAATTGCTGCTAAGTTGGATAAGCTGAATTCACTGGGCGTGGCCGATGTGATCGTTGATCCGGGATTTGGCTTTGCCAAAAATGTCCCACAGAATTTCGAGCTACTGAATAATCTGGAATATTTTCAGAATTTGGATGCCGCCCTGTTAATAGGACTTTCCCGCAAATCGATGATCTGGCGTAGTTTAGAGACTACCGCTGATGAATCATTAAATGGCACTACCGCCCTGAACATGACGGCACTTCAAAAAGGCGCAAACATTCTCAGGGTTCACGATGTAAAAGAAGCTGTCGAAACTATAAAGCTATGGAAGTTAACCACACTGCGGAATTGAAATTTAGCTAGATTCGCAAAATTTTGATTTGAAAAATTATGCGTATTGGTTTCTTGACGGTTGAGTGGACCGATTTGCTCGATATTACCCTGGTCGCGTTCTTGCTTTACCAGGTATATTACCTTGTTAAAGGCAGTATCGCCAGTCGCGTATTCTTAGGCTGCATTTTTGTCTACGTTTTTTATCTGATCGTGAAAGGGCTGAGGCTTGAATTGCTGACGACCATCTTACAGTATTTCATGGGCGTTGGTGCCATAGCCCTCATCGTGATTTTCCAACAAGAAATCCGCCGTTTTCTTTTGATGATAGGGAAGTCCACTGCATTTTCAAACAACAGATTATTCAACACTTTTTTTGGTAAATCGGATTCGGAGGGGCAGGCGCAGCATTTAAAGAAAATTGCCGACGCCGTCCGGAATATTGCTGCCGATTTCAACGGGGCAATCGTCGTTATCAAAAAGAATGATGACCTGGAAAAATTTGTCCAGACGGGT
Organism: Persicitalea jodogahamensis; assembly: GCF_014651615.1. GTDB lineage: Bacteria > Bacteroidota > Bacteroidia > Cytophagales > Spirosomataceae > Persicitalea > Persicitalea jodogahamensis. The sequence goes on from NZ_BMXF01000004.1 coordinate 262,821, forward strand.
GAGGTACTTGACGCCACTATTTCGCGGAATTTGCTCATCTCCATTTTCAATCAATACAGTGCGCTTCATGAAGGAGCTACCATCGTGTCCGATGGCCGCATTGCCGCTGCCCGCTGTATTCTGCCCGTTGCGGATGGGATTGATGTTCCACCCAGTATTGGGTTTCGTCACCGCGCAGCTCTGGGCATGAGCGAGGCTACCGATGCAGTTGTGTTGGTCGTATCCGAACAAACAGGGAGGATATCGCTTGCCGTGGAAGGAAAACTCATCGGTAATATTTCAACCAATGAGCTTGAAACCCGTCTGGCCGACTATCTGAATGCTGATTGATGAAAAACATAGTTGATTTTGATAGAAAATTTTCATGGCAATGAGCTGATTGATAGTGTATTTGGGTCCAAGGAACATAGGTAGTTTTATTGAAATGAGGTAAAGGCTTGTCGTTGACTTTTTTTCTACTTACTTTTGCAAACGTTTTTAAGAAAAGCAACAACATCAAGACCAAATGGCAAACCATAAATCGGCATTAAAGAGAATTCGCGCCAACGAAACCAAGCGTTTGAGAAATCGCTACCAACACAAAACCACCCGTACCTACATTCGCAAATTGCGCGATACATCTGATCCAGAAGCCGCACGTGAGGTGTACAAAACGGTTTCATCCATGTTGGATCGGTTGGCCAAAAAGAATGTTATTCATAAGAACAAGGCTAACAACCAGAAGTCGAAGCTTGACAAGTACGTGAAATCCCTGTCAGCTGCCTGATAATTTACCCAGGAAATTTATAACCCCGATAGCGAAAGCCATCGGGGTTTTTCTATTTTTAGGCTTAATAAAATCGTTTTATTTCAATGAGGATAATCTACCTAACTCTTTACGTTCTATTTATTGCCTGTTCGGCTGCCTGGTCTCAAAACACCAAACGACCGCTCAATGCCGACGACTACGATTCCTGGAAAAGCGTCAGGCAAACTACCTTGTCCAAAGATGGTGAATGGGTGTCTTACGAGGTGAATCCGCAGGAAGGCGATGGTCAGCTTTTAGTGAAAAATCCAGCGGCTGCTCGAAAAATTGTGATTCCCCGTGGTTATGATGCCAGATTTTCTGCCGATGCCAAGTTTTTAGTAGCCAAAGTAAAGCCACAACTCGAAACGGTACGCCAAGCCAAAAAGGCAAAAACAAAAAAAGAGAAAATGCCAAAGGACAGCCTGGTTATACTCAACCTGGCTACTGGCAACCAAAAGACGTACGGCGACTTGGTATCCTTCTCTATTCCTGACGAGTCGGGGCTGTGGTTAGCCATGGCTACTAAAATGCCTGAGGCAAAAAAAGACACAACTGTAAATAAGGATGAGACTGATAAGAAAGCTAAGGACAGAAAGCTCAAAAAGCTCAAAGGCGATCTCCTGACCCTTCTGAACATGGCTGGCAGCGACTCCGTATCCTTTGAAAATGTAGATGAGTATGCCTTGTCTGATCAGGGGAATCGTGTGATCTTCACCAGACAGATGTCCAAGGACACAGCTGTTTACCGGGGAGTGTTCGAGTATATGTTTGCCAGTAAAAAAATTCAAACTCTTGACACAAGTTCGAAGGTCGAGGTATACAAGAACCTTTCTTTGGATAAAAAAGGTGAGCAGGCGGTCTGGATGAGTTCTCCGGATTCCGCCAAAGCGGACGTAAGAAGATTTGCCCTGGTGTTTCGGGATTTAGGCAAAAAAAGTAATGTGGTAGTTGCCGATACCGTTACGAAAGGGTTGCCCCAGTATTGGGCACCATCCGAATTTCAAAAGCCCAGGTTTTCCGATGATGGCAGACGCCTATACTTCGGAGCCGCTCCGGTGGGAAAACCTTCGCTGAAAGACACCACTATGCTCGACGAGGAACTATCCCGTGTGGATGTCTGGAGTTATACGGACACCAGGCTGCAACCTATGCAGGACAAACAGCGTAAGGAGATGCTTGAAAAGGATTACTGGACGTACTATGATGTGAACAGCCGGAAAGTGATACCGCTGGCGAATGAGGAAATGGCATTCGTTACTATTAACTACCGGGACAATCAGTCCTTTTTGCTTGGTAAATCTTTCGAGCCCTATCAGAGGTCAAGCTCCTGGGAGCCCGGCCACTCAGACTTATATTGGATTGAGGCATCGACAGGTAAAAATTCGCTCATCGCCCGAGATGTATTGGGGCAATCCGAAGCGTCACCAGCTGGCAAGTACGCAATTTGGTTCGATGAGCGGGATACGCTCTGGAAGTTGCACGATCATTCGGCAACTACCCTTAGAAAATTAACCGAGGGTCTCAACGTAGCATTTCACGACGAAGAGCACGACACGCCCGACACCCCTGACGCGTACGGTATCGCGGGCTGGACAAAGGACGACAAATACGTACTGATTTATGACCGCTACGATATCTGGAAAATCGACCCTACATTAAAGGAAAAGCCGGTAAATCTTACCATGGGATATGGGCGCAAGGAGAAGGTTCGCCTTAAATTTCTTGAAATGCGGGAAAAAGATGATGACCCGGCTATCGATCTCTCACAGGAGAACTTTCTCTGGGGGCAGTGGGAGGGCGACAAGGAGACCGGTCTGCTTTCCTGGAAGTCAGGCAGTGAACCGGCGATTATGGTCAAGGAGCCTTATTATTTTAGCCCAAACTCTTTCAAGAAAGCGAAGAATGCAAAGGTGTATGTTTTCGAAAAAGGGAATTTCGCTCATCCCAATGAACTGTACTATGTGAGGGATTGGAAAAACCCACAACCGCTTACCAACCTTTTCGCCCAAACCGATGGAATCAAATGGGGGAGTGCAGAGCAAGTTAGCTGGGTTTCGAGTCAGGGAGTAAATCTGGAAGGGTTGCTTTTCAAACCTGAAAACTTCGACCCCAGCCGCAAATACCCCATGCTGGTGTACTATTACGAAAGAAACGCCACGTCCCTTTATGCCTTCCGTGCTCCTGCCCCGAGTCGCTCAACGATCAACATTCCCTACTGCGTCTCCAACGATTACCTGGTATTTGTGCCCGATATCGTCTATGGCAACGGAACACCTGGAAAGAATGCCTATGATTGCATTGTGTCGGGCGTGCTGGATCTGGTGGACAAAGGCTTTGTGGATCGGAACAATATCGGCATTCAGGGGCAAAGCTGGGGAGGCTACCAAACGGCCTACCTCATCACCCAGACCAATTTGTTCAAGGCTGCCATGGCTGGGGCCATTGTGGCCAACATGACGAGTGCCTACGGCGGAATCCGGTGGGGAACTGGCATGAGCCGAATGTTCCAATACGAAAAGACGCAAAGTCGTATTGGCGGTACTCTCTGGGAAAAACCGCTTTATTATATTGAGAATTCTCCTCTTTTTTACGCCGACCGTGTACAAACACCGGTTTTGATGATGCACAACGACGCGGATGGTTCTGTGCCGTGGTATCAGGGAATAGAATTTTTCACCGCTCTGCGGCGTTTGAACAAACCCGTATGGATGCTGGTCTATAACGACGAAGACCATAACCTGACTAAAAGGCCCAATATGAAAGACCTTAGCCTAAGGATGTACCAATTTTTTGACCACTACCTGAAAGCCGCTCCAATGCCCAGCTGGATGAGTGAAGGAAGGACGATTTTGGAGAAGGAACGCTGGGATATGAAGTTCGATTAACTTTGGCAAATTCTTTAATTTGCCCTATATTGCGAATAAGATTCTAAACCTTGTGGTCGTTTTTCGGTCACAAGGTTTCTTTTGGAAGAATTAATACCAAAAAAAACTTTATTTAGTACCATTAATCACATAATGACTTACCGAAGAATGAAAAAATTAGTTTTGTTTGCCGGGCTGGCAGCAATGGGAGCCTTCCCTGCTTCGGCCCAATCACCGTCCATATCATTCAATGCCCGGGGCATGGTAGCTATTTCCGATGCGGATATGGCGGCCTCTGCTCTGGTAGATGGCAAACTCCTGCGTGACAATACGGTCAAGGATAAACTCACCTCCATTAAATTCCCGCTTGTTCGAGGCGGTGCCTCAATAGGCGAAATCGTCGTTCCAAACTCTACGCTTACTTATTCCAAAAGCATGGCAGTGCCCAAAACGGGCGGCCTTGCATTCGTGCTGGAGTCTCGCGGTGCTCCCGGTGAAACCGTGAATGACTATCCAGACGCCATGAAGGGTTTTCCCGTTGGTCAGAAACTGTATGTTGTCGATATAGTCAATTTTGCAAAACCGAAAGTGAATTTTGGCTTTGCAGTAGGTAAAAACCCTACAGCCATCGACATTTTCAAGAATAATGAGTTGATGGTTTCAACGCGCGATGCTGGCAAAGAATTGGTCTTCCTTGAAACGGATGACTCCGGAAAGCCTACTCGTTTCCTTGCTCTCCCTTCAGAATTGGACAGCACAAACAGTATAATCGATTTGAGCTGGCACCCAACGGGCAACTTCCTGGCCGTAACGCTAGAGGCAACTAAGGAAGTGGCTTTATACAAAGTACTTCGTGACGGTGGCAAATTGAAGAACATCGAAAAATTGGGTACTCCTTTGAAAGTGGGTGATTCACCGACAGTAGGAAGATTCTCCGAAGACGGAAAGTACTACTATGTAATGGATAACAAAGGAGCTATGGGCAAGGCTACCGGTGAAGGCGCTTTGCACGTGGTTGAGTTTTCCCTGACCGGTGGTGAGCATAAATTGAACAGCAGCACTCCTGTGGGCATCAATCCCGGAGCGTTCGCTATCAGCCCTGATGGGACTATGGTGGTGGCTGCCAATTCTGGTAAAAGCGCAATGCCCTGGACAGAAGACGGCGCTGGCTCTTCGAGCTCGCTGACATTGTTCAGTCTCGCCGATGGTGCTCTGACTAAAGTTGCAGATTATCCTTTTCCCGGAATTTTGCCCCAAAGTGTGGTATTTGATAAAGATGGCTCAAACGTAGCCGTTGCAGTGTACGAGTACCTGGATTACGGTAGCCGTACAGGTGGCATCGAGTTCTGGTCTGTAACCAAGGGCGGTACACCAGCACTGGCGAAGCAAATGGGCCGCATCAGCGTGGAACGTGGATGCCACACCATTCGCGTGATTCCCTGATTAGTGCTAAATACTATCTTTTGTAAAAACAGGCCGACAAAATCGGCCTGTTTTTTTATTTAGGTGATAATACTTGATTTACGGAACCAGAATCCTGTATAGCTGTTTATTTGTCGGATAGTTTTTTAGTAAATTTGCGTTTGAAAATCATAAAAAAATTCAATTTATAAATGCTTACAGTTCAAAACGTATCGCTACGGTACGGCAAACGGATTCTTTTTGACGAAGTAAATATAAAATTTGCTCCCGGTAACTGCTACGGTGTCATCGGAGCCAATGGAGCAGGAAAATCAACCTTTCTGAAAATACTCTCCGGCGAAATCGAAGCGCAGACGGGCACCGTCAGCCTGAACCCCGGCGAACGGCTCGCCGTGCTCACCCAGGATCAGTTCGCCTATGACGACTACACGGTAATGGATGCCGTAATTCTTGGTCACAAGCGCCTGTATGAGGTGATGAAGGAGCGCGACGCTATCTACGCTAAGGAGGACTTCACTGATGAGGATGGTGTGAAAGCAGGCGACCTTGAAGCCGAATTTGCAGATTTGAACGGTTGGGAAGCCGAAACGGAAGCGGCACAACTTTTAAGTGGCCTGGCCATACCCGAAGATTTGCATCAAACCATGATGCGCGATCTTAACGGAAGTGATAAGGTCCGGGTGTTGCTGGCGCAGGCACTTTTCGGAAATCCTGACGTACTGCTGCTTGACGAGCCTACCAACAACCTCGACGTTGATACAGTGATGTGGTTGGAGAATTTTCTGGCCGACTTCAAGAACACCGTAATCGTGGTATCCCACGACCGTCACTTCCTCGACCAGGTTACAACCCACGTGGTGGACATCGATTTCAGTAAGGTGCAGCTTTACACCGGAAACTACTCTTTCTGGTATGAGTCGAGCCAACTGGCGATGAAGCAGAAGCAGGACGCTAATAAAAAAGCAGAAGATAAGCGTAAGGAATTGGAGGAATTTATCCGTCGTTTCAGCGCCAACGCCTCCAAGTCCAAGCAAGCTACCTCCCGGCAGAAGCTATTGGAAAAAATTACTGTGGATGATATTAAGCCATCATCCCGTAAGTACCCCTACGTGGCCTTCAAACCTGACCGCGAAGTGGGTGACCAGATTTTGCGCGTGGAGGGACTTACCAAGCGTGCTGAAGATGGCAGCATCCTGTTTGAAGACCTCAGTTTTGCGGTAAATAAAGACGACAAGGTTGCCTTTGTGGGCCGAAACATGCAATCGGTAAGTACCTTATTTGACATCCTGATGGGTGAAGACAAGGCTGATTCCGGCACTTTCACGTGGGGAGTGACAATTACCAAAAGTTATTTTCCGAAAGACCCCAACGAATTTTTTGACGTAGACCTCAATCTGGTGGATTGGCTGCGCCAGTATTCTGACGAGAAGGACGAAAGCTTTATTCGGGGCTTCCTGGGCCGCATGTTGTTCAGCGGCGAGGAATCTTTGAAAAAAGCCGGGGTACTTTCGGGGGGAGAGAAAGTTCGATGCATGTTGTCGAGGATGATGCTTTCAGGATCTAATGTTCTGGTTATGGATGATCCTACCAACCACCTTGATCTGGAATCCATTACTGCCCTCAACAATGGCCTAATGGATTTTCCCGGTAATGTATTGTTTTACTCACATGACCACCAGTTCATACAGACTGTTGCTAACCGGGTCATCGAAGTCGGACCGAAAGGTATGATCGATAAGCTGATGACTTATGATGAGTTCATCAAGGATGACTACGTGAAAGCGCAACGCGAGGCTTTATACGAAGGAGTTTTAGCTTAAATCATTTGCTGATAATAGACTAAAAAGGCTCCCAGGAATGTTTCCTGGGAGCCTTTTTAGTCTATCATTAACACCGAGCCAGTTTTGATGAATACAGAATCTTCTTTACCAATCTTTATTCGGTAAGGATAGGAGCCAGGTGGAAGAATAGATCCGTTTAATTTCCCATCCCAACTTTGGGCAGAATCAACCGTATGGAAAACTACGGTTCCCCATGCGTTGAATACGGTCAGCTCATAGCCTGTAGTCACCTCTCCTTTAATTTCAAGGAGATCGTTGATACCATCACCATTTGGTGAAAAGGCATCAGGAATGAAAATTGGGGCTCCCCCGCCACACACGGAAGCAGGGGTAAGCCGGCAGACAGGTAAAGATGAAAAAGTACTGTTTGGCGTAACCAGAAGCAGTTGATAACAGTGTTCCCGACCGCAATTGAGATCTTCATCATCCAGGGTCCCACTCTCTCCCTGGGACGTAATATCTTTCCAGGAATTATTGTCTTTCCTAATAGTCAGCTTGGTATTTGGTGCCAAAACCATGGTTTTCCAGACTAAGCCATTGGATTCCGAATGGCTTATCATTTTCAGAGTACCTGAACAGACCGGCTCAGATCTGGTACTTTCAACCAGACAAGTATCGGTGGATTCGAGCCGAAAGCAGGTTGATGCCAGTGAATCTACAACTACCTCGAGCTGCTGATCAGCTTTCGAAATAGTGCGGCCGGTACTTTCCCAATCACCACTGCCCGTCTTTCGGTAGAGCAGAAGTTCGATGGTAGATGGATTTTTAATTGCCAGTTCGCCGCTTGATATGGCAAGCATTCTGAAATCGGAAATGCTTGGCTTAGCTGTCGTAACGGATCCCGGCTCGTATCGGAGAAGACGCTCGTTGCTTTTGCAAATATTGGAAGTACCCCAAACCCTAATAGATCGGGGAGACGAATCAGGGTAGGTGTGACTTACCGATTTCAAACGGGGAAATGACTGTTGTATAGTGCCATCTCCCCACGAAATCCAATGTGACTCGTAGATTGCAGACTGGGTTTCTGCGAAGATTAGCTTTACCGTCGATCCGCTGCAATTGACCAGCCTGGCTTGCGGGGGAATGGTATCCGGGCATTGTGCTTTCAATTCACCCAGAAGGAAAACAAGCCCAATGAAAAGCAGACTGAGTGCTGTAAACACTTTATTTCTTCCTCGCTCCATCCGCTCACCAAAATTATTTCTATCCCAAAATAAATAAAAAAAGCGGGGATATTTACATCCACGCTTTGTAGTTACTGATTATCAGTGAGTTGCTATTTGTCGTAACTCACCTTATACTTGGCAAGAACATCAGCAGGGACGCCGTCCCAAACATTGGGGCGATTGCCCATGTACCCAATATCTTCAATTCCTATCTTGCTCGAAAAGAATCCTGTAGCTGTAAAGTTGCGCATGGTATTGAAAAAAGATACCCCCTGGCTCATTTCTGGCTTGGCCTTTTCAGGGTATGCGATATCATCCACAATCTGTAAACGCTGCTCCTTACTCAAGGCAGTGAAAACTTTGCCACCAAAGCGCTTGGCCGATTCCCGGTCCAACCACTGCAAACCTCCCCGGAAAGGAGTCTGCCAATAAGGCTGATCTTTCACCATGAATTCTATAAACTGCGGCACACCCGATTCCGACGCGCTGCCTGACTTGCTATCCTTGGGAATGATAATGTCCGACAACACAGCTAGCGTAGCCAGTTCCTTATCGGTGAAATACTTTTCCGCCATAAGCTTGGCATCGTGTTCGGCCTCCTCTTTCGTACGTCCAAACCCCACCTCTGCGGGGGGCGTATTCATAGCCTTGTCCAGTTCCCGACGCTCGGCCAGTACTTCCTGCGGATTGAGAGCCGCCACCCCGAACGAGCTCAGGGTAAGCGCTTTTAATGAGTCTCTGCGTTTCATAATTTTGGGGCTTTGGGCTATCAGCAATTGACTAACAGCCTTTAATTGTAGTTATTTTACTATTCGCTCCTGATCAAACTACCCTAGTGGTTGGATAAGAAAAAGATAAATCGGCAGTCGAAATGGAGCAAGACTGCTGCTCAAAAAAATTGTAAGAGCCGGCAGCCGATTAAATATTCTTCTTCTTGACTTGATCAATGATGTAATCTGAGGCACGCCACGACAAGGCTAAGATAGTCCAGGTGGGGTTTTTGTCTGCCTGCGAAACGAAAGCACCGCCATCAACGACAAATACGTTTTTGGCGTCGTGCGCCTGATTGAAAGCATTCAGGGCTGAGGTCTTGGGATCACTGCCCATGCGGGTCGTACCCACCTCGTGAATGATTCGTCCCGGTGCGGCCAACCCATAGTTACTGTCGGCCCCAGGCTTATTGCCGGAAGCCACACCACCCATGGCATCAATGATTTGCTCAAAGGTATCCTGCATGTGCTTGGCCTGCTTGATTTCGTAGTCTGACCATTTGTAGCTGAACCGCAATACCGGAATCCCGAACTTGTCCACCGTAGTTGGGTCGATCTCACAATAGTTGTCCGCGGAAGCAACTGCCTCGCCACGACCTGACATACCGATGTAAGCACCATAAAAACGACGGTAGTCGTCTTTAAGCGATGCGCCGTATCCACCGGCCTCTTTCATTTTTCCGTCCGGGCCGGGGTACTTTCCGTTAGTGTTTTCCATCCCCCAACCGAAACCATAGCCCGGCATACCCATTCCGCCACCATACTCGATGTGGTAGCCGCGCGGGAAGTCCAGCTTCTTATTGTCAAGCCACCAGGGTGAGTAAATGTGTGCGCCGCCGACGCCATCTTCGTTATAGCGCTTCCGATCCATGAGTTTAGGAATAAAAGCACCCCGAGAAGCTCCGGTGGAATCGTGCAGGTACTTACCAACTACATCACTGGAATTTGCCAAACCATTGGGATGGCGGGTAGATTTGGAGTTAAGTAACAAACGGGCTGATTCGCAGGCGCTTGCTGCCAAAACAACCACCTTGCCCTTGACAACGTGCTCCGTAAGTTTTTCTCGATCGACGTAAGACACTCCCGTAGCCATGCCTGTATTCGGGTCAGTGAGTACTTCACGAACCATGGCGTTGGTAGTGAGCGTAACGTTGCCGGTTTTTACCGCCGGAATCACCAGTACCGACGACGCCGAAAAGTCAGCATACGCCTGACATCCGCGGTTACACTGACTGCAATAGAAACATGATCCACGCTCGTTGTTGACGGGTTTGGTCAGGATTGACAAACGGTTGGGATAGATGGGTACACCCGATTTTTTGGCGGACTCTTTGAGCATCAACTCGTGAAGGCGCGGCTTGGGTGCGGGCAGGAAAATGCTGTCTGGGTCGTTAGGCAGTCCGTTTGCTTCACCGAAAACACCGATGAGCTTATCTACCTGATCGTAATATGGGGCTACCGTTTTGTAGTCGATCGGCCAGTCCTCGCCCAGGCCATCGATGCTCTTCCGGCGAAAATCGTCGGGACCAAACCGAAGCGAAATACGGCCCCAGTGGTTGGTCCGTCCACCCATCATCCGTGATCTGAACCAATCAAACTCAGTACCTCTTTTGCGGGTGTAGGGCTCCCCGGCGATTTCCCATCCACCCCAGGCGGCATCAAAATCGCCAAAGTTCCGAAAGGGTGTGCTGGCCCCACGGCGTGGTGACTCATAAGGCCATTTCAATTGGGTGATATACTTGGGGTCGGCGGGATCATAGTAGCCGCCCGCTTCGAGCAAAGCAACCTTTGCCCCGGCTTTGGCTAACTGGTAGGCCGCCATACCGCCGCCCGCGCCTGAACCGACGATTACGACATCAAACTCGGTTGGCGGTTCTTTTATTTGAAAACTCATGGATGAACTGGTTTTTACAGGGTTTGATTTTGACCTTTAAATATAAGTAAACAGAGCCTATTTACTACTGAATGACCTCTTATCTTTGCAAAAAAAAGAAAGTGTTGTGTCAATTATAGGTTCAAACGTAGAAAAAGCAGGGCTGTTGCTGAACGACGGGCAACTGGTGGCAATCCCAACCGAAACGGTGTATGGTTTGGCGGCTAATGCTCTCGACATTCAGGCAGTGGCAGGTATTTTCGCGGCAAAGAACCGCCCCACCTTCGATCCCCTCATCGTTCATGTGAAATCGCTGGATGCTGTGGCAGAATATGTCACGGAAATTCCTGAAAAAGCGAGAGAATTGGCTGAGGCCTTTTGGCCGGGGCCATTGACGCTGCTTTTGCCCAAAAAGTCAATCATACCCGAACTGGTCACATCCGGCCTGCCGACCGTGGCAGTGCGTGTTCCCCGGCACCCGCTGACCTTAGCATTGCTCCAGTCACTGGAATTCCCTTTGGCCGCTCCGAGTGCAAATCCATTTGGATACATCAGCCCCACTACTGCTCAACACGTAGAACAGCAATTGGGGAGTAAGATCGCCTACATACTGGATGGAGGAGAGTGCCGGGTCGGAATCGAATCCACTATTGTTTCCTTCGAATCCTCTACACCAAAAGTATTGAGATTGGGCGGCTTAAGGTTGGAAGATATAGAATCAAAAATTGGCAAAGTTGAAAAATCATTGCATTCCAGCTCCAATCCTCTGGCCCCGGGAATGCTGAAAAGTCATTACGCGCCCCAAAAGCCACTGTTCTTGTGCACCAAGGCCGAAATGACTGAGCCTGGAAACGACAAGAATGTAGGCTATTTGTTTTTTGACAAAGGGCATGAGCGTATTGAGGGAGAAAATTGCCTTTACCTGTCTGAAACAGGCGATTTTTTGGAAGCGGCCCAACACCTGTTTGACTACCTGAGAAAGTTGGATGCCAGTCACGTTCAGGAAATCAGGGCGGAGATCTTACCCGAAAAGGACTTAGGCAGAGCCATAAACGACAGGCTCCGTCGGGCAGCTGCGGTTTGAGCTAAAAATCATGAATAATACAACGTTCAATATCATACGCGCTGATCGCTTTGGTTTTTTAATTTTTATTGTTTTCTGGTTTCTTCAAAGTGTATTCACGGCCACGCATACGGAGCTTTATTTTGATGAGGCTTACTACTGGATGTATTCGCAATTCCCGGCCTGGGGCTATTTCGATCATCCGCCGGGCGTGGCAGTGATGATCTGGTTGGGTAGTTTTTTAGGAAAAACCGAACTGGCGGTCAGGCTGGTGAACATCCTGCTAATGACCGGAATTTTGACGATCATCTATGCAGTAGTAAAGCCGAAGGATACACTGATTTTTTGCCTGACCCTATTTTCTTTTCTTACTTTCCATTTGTCGGGCTTTGTGGCTCTGCCCGATACCCCATTCTTCTTCTTCGCCATCCTGTTTCTGCTGGCCTACCGAAAATTTCTTGAAAGCCGGGATTGGTACCGATGGGCGATCCTGGGTACGACAGCGGCACTTATGCTCTACTGCAAGTACCACGGAGCATTGGTGATCATTTTTGTAATTCTCAGCAACCCCAAACTGTTGACGAATTACCGGTTCTACCTGGCCGGAATTTTGGCCTTGGTATTTTTCCTGCCCCATATCTGGTGGCAAGCGACCAACAATTTTCCGTCGCTGCAGTACCACCTGATAGATCGGGGTACTTCGTACAACATTGGCCAAACCCTTGAATACCTTTTTGGGAACATCCCTTACCACGGTGGGCTGGTTTCTGTTGCTTTACTAATAGCTTCATTTCGCTACAAGCCGGCAAATGTCTGGGAAAAGGCTTTACAGTGGAACTTGTACGGAACACTGGCTTTCTTTTTTCTGGTCACCTCCAAAGGGCAACACATTGAACCTAACTGGACCATCTTCTGTATTTTTCCGCTCCTATACCTGGGGTATCGGAGCGTAGAAATGGCCCGATGGTACCCGACCTACCGTACTTTGGCCTGGGTGTTCGCTGGAATTTTACTCCTGCTTAAAATACATTTGATTTATCCACTGGTCGATGTGAAGAAAGACCGCGTCTGGGATTTTCATGGAAGCCGGAATCTAGGCAAAGAGGTCAGTCGGATAGCCGGAAAAAGAATGATTGTTTCCAATAACTACAAAACTACCTCGCTGCTGAATTTTTATACCGATCTTTACTATTACATTCCCGCTTTAAATATTGGCGACCGGGGCAATCAATACAGCCTATGGCAACTCGATACGTTGGTCTGCGATCGGGACGTGGCTTATGTGAATCAACGACTTGCCGGAATCGGCGTGGCGAGTCGCAGCCATAGCACCGAGAACGTGACGATGATTGAGAATCTGACTTCGACGAATCTAGTTTCTCTGACGAGGGGAAAGTACACGCAGAATGAAAATGAGGTAACGGTGTCGCTGGAAGTCCGACTCCCCTCAAATATGCAGTGTGTGTATAAAGACAGCTTATCTTTGGAATTCACGCTTGTAGATTCAGATAACGGTTCAGTAATGGATACCTTACCCTTATCGTTCGGTAGAGAATATACTACGCGCAAGCGTATAGTGTACCAACTACCTTTGTCACAAAAACGGAAAATAGAAAAAGTACTTGTCAGAGTATTGTCCGCTAAATTGAAGGGAGGAAACAACAAGTTTTTGACATTAAATCCCGTCCAGTAAATCAGCTATGACTCCTGATATTGACTTCACTTCGCCATCGACATTTTTGATTACGGCGCTGTTTATTTTTTTGGGGATATTTGGTCGCTATGTCGGCACAGCATTGGTATTTAATCTGTTGGTAAAAGGGGCGTACAAGCATAAACTAGCCCATCGTGAAGTTCAAATCCGCCCCCGGCGTTCCAGGCAGGATATGGTAGAGATCGGATGGTCGTTTGTGACCTCAATTATGTTCGCCATAGCCGGAACGCTCATGATTGTGGCCTGGCAAAAAGGATACACCCAAATTTACCTGGATTGGGACACATATCCGCTGGCGTGGTTTCCAGTCAGTATTCTGATCGTGCTGTTTTTGCACGAAACGTACTACTACTGGTTGCACCGCTGGATGCATCGCCCCAAAGTTTATAGGCTGGTTCATAAAGTGCACCACGATAGCATCACAACCTCTGCCTGGACTTCATTTTCCTTTCATCCGATCGAGAGTACTTTTCAAGCCCTCTTTATTCCCGCGCTGACTTTCTTTATGCCTTTACACGTCTATGCGATTGGTATCGTGCTGACGATCATGACTTTTACAAGCGCCGTTAATCACCTGAACACCGAACTTTACCCGCGCGATTTCCAACGGCACTGGTTTGGGCGCTGGTGGATCGGGGCCACGCATCACAGCCTGCACCATTCGCAGTTCCGGTACAATTACGGATTGTACTTTACCTTCTGGGACAAGTGGATGCATACCGAAAGCCCGGATTTTGTCAAGCTTTTCGACAAAAAGACGCGCCGTGAGTCAAAAGGATCAGGCGAAGAAGTTGGCGTGAAAGTTCATTAAGAACAATTCATCCGTGGCGCGGGTCATAGCCGTATACAGCCAGCGGATAAACTCACTATTTATTTGGTCCTGGGGCAGATAACCCTGATCAACAAATACAGCGCTCCATTGCCCACCCTGGGATTTGTGGCAGGTCAGTGCGTAAGCAAACTTAACCTGAAGGGCATTGAGATAGGGGTCCTTCCGCAATGCCTCGGTGCGCTCTTTTTTTGATTTTATAAAAAAATAATCCTGCATCACACTCTCGTAAAGCATCTTGTTCTCTTCCTGCGTGAGGGCAGGGGAGGAGGAGTGCAGCGTATCGAGCATGATTTTGGCCTCGAATTCAGGTTGGTCATCGTAGTCGGTTAGCCGCAGGATAGCGTCGGCAAAACGCAGCCCGTGTATCTCTTCGGTGCGTTTCAGTTTAAGCAATTCTACAAAGTCGCCATTTGCGATAAATCCCACCGGAGAGTCTTCGTCAAGTACTGTGTAGTTGTTGCGAACTACCATCAGGCGATCACCGGCATCAAGTTCGTCTTCGCTGAAATTGATTGTGCGACGGATGTATTCATTGTAGTTCACGGCCGCTTTGTTGGAGCGTGTGATGATGATTGTATTCTCCACCCCATGCTTGTCGTAGGCGTAACGGAGCCCGTCTTCCAGTTTCTCCCCCGTCATGCGGTAGATGTCCGTGAAACTTCTTGTTGAGATCTTAATTTCGGGAGTTTCTGCCGCTAATTGGTTTCGTAGATCGGTCGCATTGGACAAGATGCCTGATTCCTCACCCTGACGCATCACCTCCGTGAGTTCTTCTTCCGAAACTGACAGGTAGTAGTTTTTTTCCAGGTAGTTCTTGTCCAACGCCGGGCTTATTTCCTTGCGAACAGGGGGTAATTGGGCAATATCACCCACCAGCATAAGTTTGTTGCCTGGGTTAGCATAGATGTAGTCGACTAAGTCGGAAAGCAAGCTACGATTACCAAAGTCGGCATCGTCACTAATCATGGATGCCTCATCGACGATAAACAGCGTGTCTTCGTGGTAGTTTTCCTGACGCTCAAATGCGAAGGCTCCTGAATATGCATCGGAAGTCTGACGGTATATTTTCTTATGAATCGTCAGGGCTTTCCGCTTGGAATAGCTGGACATCACCTTGGCTGCCCGTCCGGTCGGAGCCAAAAGGACTGCTTTTAAACCAAACTTGCGGGCTGATTTTATGATCGCGCTAATGATCGTTGTTTTGCCTGTTCCAGCGTACCCTTTGAGTACGAAGGCATCCCTGTATCGTTCCAGTCCTTCTTCTTCGACCAGAAAGTCATTCATTTTCTCAAAAAAACGCGCCTGACTGGTAGTGGGTCGAAAAGGGAAACGCTTGATTAGCAGTTCGGAAGGCAGCAGGTCATCTGTGGTAGACATATGGATTATTGAAAGCGCATAGGGAAATTTGCGCCTAAATTAACGGTATAAACCCGAAAATCTGGACTTAATGGAATCTTACCATTATATTAGTTCGAAAAAACAACTCCTAACTTTCAACCTGACGCATTATGCAAGTACACCAAATCCTGGCTGGCAAGGAAATCGACAAAATATGGTCGGTAGGACCCGAGCAGACCGTCTATGACGCGCTGGAAATAATGGAAATAAAGAACATTGGCGCGGTGCTGGTAATGGAGAACGGCAGGATGGTGGGAATATTTTCGGAGCGCGACTACGCACGTAAGGGCATTCTTAAGGGGCGTGCGTCGAAAGATACTCTCATTAAGGATGTGATGACCAGCAAAGTGATTACCGTCGAGACGGAGCAAAATCTGCAGGAATGCATGGGCATAATGTCCGATAAGCACATCCGGCATTTGCCGGTCACGAAGGATGGCGAGCTGGTGGGTATCATTTCCATCAATGACATTGTTACGATGATCATTCGGGAGCAAAGGGCTCACATTCGTTCGCTTGAAAGCTACATTACAGGCAATCCTTATTAAACAGGCACTCCGCATTGCGCCGGACTTGTCTATCTTTGCAGCCCAACTACCAAAATTAAAGTGGATAAGGCAAGGGAAGAAGTACTCCGACTTTATGGAAACCGCCTGCGGACGAGGGTTTGCGGGATTTGCGTGATCGATGAAAAAATCCTGATGGTCAGGCACCGGGGAATCGGCGTCACCGATACGTTCTGGTGTCCCCCTGGCGGTGGAATCCATTTTTCCGAGACAGCGCATCAAGCGCTGGTACGGGAATTTCTGGAAGAAACGGGGCTCGCTGTTGAGGCGGGGGATCTGATGTTTGTCAGTGAATTCATGCACCCCCCGCTCCACGCCATGGAACTGTTCTTTCAGGTACAGATTCTGGGGGGAGATATAAAATTAGGATATGATCCTGAAATGGTGGACGGTACACAGATTATCACGGAGGTTGAGCTGATGACTTTTGAACAAATCAAATCCTACCCCCAAAACGAAGTCCACCGATTATTCCACTACTGTGATTCTTTGGATGATATTTTTACCCTGAGGGGGTACCTGTCAAGTGAAATGACCACCAACGCGTAACTATGAGTGCTGACTTGCCAATGCTTAAAGACGTCGAAAAGTCCCTTCGGCCCACTGTAAAAGTGGCCGATCCGGACTTTGAAGCCAGTAGCATTGCCAACTGTACGCTCTGCATCGAAATCGATGAATCCAGGTTCCGTTTTTGTTTCATTCAGTCGGATACGATGCGTTGCCTATGGTTGGAAGACTATGCATTCGATACTTTTCTAAACGAAGAAGAGTACCTCGATAAATTAAAAACCATCGCCCTTGAGCATCCACACTTGTTGTCCGATCAGTGGAAGGATGTGCGGGTTGCGGTCAATACCCACGATTTTACCATGGTTCCGGTTTCGCTGTATCGCCGCGAGTACGCCGGCGACTATTTGCAAATGGCAACCGGGCATGAAACGTCCGAAAAAGACCGGGTACTTTCCCATTTGGTGCCTTATGTCAACGCCCAAACTGTGTTCACGATCCCAAATAAGTGGTCCGACTGGCTATTGGGACTCTTTCCCCTTCAGCATATTGAATTTTACCACCTTAGCAGCCCGTTGGTAATAGGTACTGTGGTGAGCCATAGCGAGTACGAGGAAAAGAAACTGCTAACGATCCACATGGAGGAAAACCACTTCACGTTGATATATTCCGACAATAAGCAACTCAGATTTTGTAATCGGTTTCCTTACCAAAATCCGTTGGAGCTGACCTACCTGGTACTTTTCAGCATGAATCAACTGGAGGTTCTGCCAGATGAGGTGAAAGTAAAGCTGTACGGTGAGATCACGCCTTACTCAGACATTTATATCGAGTTGGCAAAATTCCTGCCCTCTCTTCGCTTTGGCATAAAACCAACTACCCTGACTTATGTGGAAAGCTTCGAAGACATACCCGAACATCGTTACTTCGCTCTGCTAAACACCTACCTGGTTCAATCGTAGAAGTGCTTTTTGTTTCCTGATCAAGCTTTGTTGGATAAATAGGGACAACAAAACATAAAACAAAACTCCATGAGAATTGCCCTCTTTCCTGGTTCCTTTGATCCTTTCACGAAAGGGCATGAAGATATTGTATTGCGTTCGCTGGCACTGTTTGATCAGGTTATTATCGGGATAGGCAATAACGTCAACAAAAAGCGCTACTTTCCGCTGGAAACCATGAAGTTTCACATCGAGGCGTGTTTTTCGGACTATGACAGTGTTAAAGTGATCGCTTACGATGACCTGACGGCTCGTGTGGCCCGAGAATTGGGAGCACGTTTTCTACTCCGGGGATTGCGAAATACAACTGATTTTGAATATGAAAACGGTATCTCGCAAGTCAACCGCTTCGTATACGAAGAAATTGAGACCGTATTCCTGATTACCTCACCGCATTTGGCTCCGATCAGCTCCAGCATTATTCGTGACCTGCATCGCTATGGTCAGAATGTGGACGAGTTTCTTCCCTACGATTTAATGGAAAGTGCTGAAAGTTAAGAAGCTTTTTCGGCGCTCTTCATTTGCCGCGCCATTTCGGCTTTTTCAGGACTGTACTTCACAAAGATGTTGATCCAGATAATCCGGGCACTGCGAAAAAGGATTGGTAACAGCAGTAGTATGGCCAGGATCAATCCGGCTAACACATACTCTATTTGGAAATTAAAAATCAGAACAAAACCCACAAACGCCGTAACAGTCATGGCAACGGTTAGCGCATAACTGATGTACATGGCCCCGATGTAAAAGCCAGGCTCACGCTTGAAAGACTCACCGCAGTACTCACAGTGAGCATTGAGCTTATCGAAATTTTTCAGGTCATAGGGATTATTGGTCTTAAAAAAAGAGCCCACATTGCATTTCGGACAAGTGTTGGTAAAGATGCTATACAGCTTATTCATTTTTATAGGAGGAACAGTAGAGGTTTTAAAAATGAATCAATTATCCTGCTTTGTATATTTTTCAATCACACTATTTAGCTTCCTGGCATCAATGAAACCAGACTGACGCCACTTAATTTTCCCTCCCTGAAAAAGGATTAAGGTTGGGACACCCTGAATTTTGTATTGTGCGGCGGCTTTTTGGTTCTTGTCCACATCCACTTTAAGAATACGGGCTTTACCATCCAATTTTTTAGCCACCTCTTCCAACACAGGTTTCATCATTTTGCAGGGGCCGCACCATTCCGCAAAGAAGTCAACCAGTACTGGTTGCTCAGATTTTATGATTTCCTTGAAATTAGCCATAATGTCATTATTAAATCATCGTACTTTGATGAAATACTGAATGACAAAACCGTACCAGCAAGAATTGACCACTGGAATTAGTTTGTGACCAATAAATCACGACCGGAACCAACAAAAAAGGTTTACTTAACTATCGCCACCCTTCACGGTCAGCCAGAGTAAATGCATGCTGGTAATGGTGCTCACTATGCCAGGCGTATAAGGCAATAACCTCTTCGAGTGGAATGGAGCGACCCGATTCGGGATGCGTGTAGGTACGGGCCATGTCGGCGGCGTCCATGGAATTCATGAGCAGCACCCAGCGGAGATGGACGTTTTTCATCAGTTGCAGCGACAAATCTACGGATGCCGCTTTGGCATCGGGAAGTTCGGCCCAGCGGTCTTCCTTGTAAGGTTTGATGGTGGGGTTGTCTTCGGTTAAAGCCAGCCGAAAACGAACATAAGCATTGATGTGGCTGTCGGCAACATGATGAATAAGCTGGCGAACGGTCCAGCCGTCAGGTCGATAAGGTGTGTCGTATTGCTCTTCAGTCCAGCCACCCAGCAGGTTGATGAATTTTGAAGGTAATGCGCTGATAATTTGAATATTTGTCCTGGTGTCCTCAGGGGAATACGTTTCAGATGAATTGAAACGGCCGATCGGATATTTTAATGCTTCTAGTTCCATGTTTGGTAATAATAATAGAAGGTCGGTGATAGACAAATTTAAGGAATCATTTCGGCAAGCCCGCACCTACGTACAAGTATTAAGGTACCTGTAGCACCAGGAATAGTGAGCTGCCAAACGGACCCCGCGGCATCAGGAATTGTTCCGTTTTTGTTATGAAATGCAAGATGCTATTCAGAAAATGTCCGGGATATTGGACGTCTGATTCGAGTGTTTGAATATCTATTTTCCCCCGACGGATTTGTCGCCTTTGCCATTCCCGAACCAGCCATATGGGAAGGGATAGAATAAAGGGCCAATAAGTGTGATACGATATACGTAACCCTGCCGACTTGGCATAGCGGCTGAAATCCGACAGGACGAAACGTCGGGTACTGCCCACTGCTACATCATGCGTACCGCTAAATGCCTCATGGGCATGGATATTAATGAGCAGGATTCCTCCGGGGTTAAGTTTTGCTTTGAAATCAGTGAGTGCCACTTTTATTTCCTGATCATTCAGGAAATAAAGAGCATCGTTGCAGATCACTACATCAAACATGCTCCCTGGTCTGAAATCAGCTACTTTTCTCAAATCCCCGAATGAGACGTCAAGGCCGCGGCCTTGTGAAAAAGCAACACCATGGCTTGAATAGTCAAAACCGCAAATAGCATGAAATCCGTGTTTTTGCAAATAGGATAGTAGCCCTCCGGTTCCGCAAGCCGCATCCAGAATAGAGGGATTGTCTGCCGGAGTAAACCGGCGGTTGATCTGACGCAAAATTTTCTCATGCAGGATTTGGTACCACCACAAACTACCTTCCAGGTCGTGCATTCTTTGGTACTCAGCCCGATTGTCTACCATCCGATCTTGTGTTTTATAACATATTGGGGCTGACCACTCTGAGCCATAAAACTCTTTCCTATATACTCGCCGAGGACACTCAGTAAAGTGCATTGAATGCCTCCAATGAAGATCAGGGTGGCTGTAACTACCTGCCAGCCCTTAGGGTCGGGCCCAAGGATCCATTGACCGAAGAGAAAAATAAGGAGTAAACTACCCAGCCCGGTCAGGCCGAGGCTAATCGGCATAAATAAGCGGATGGGTAATGCCGAGTAGCAAAATAAGATATTGAGAAACAGCGAAATCAATTTTCGGGGCGTGTAGTTGGAGCGGCCTGCTTCCCTTTTATTATGCTTCACCTGGACCGTTCCAATGTTGCGGGTGACTCGGAAAATTAGCCCATCGATATAAGGAAATGGCCCGGTATATTTAATGATTTCCTGAACTACTTCCTGCCTGATCAACTTGAAGCTCGAAAGGTAAAGCTCTTTTGGTTTGTCCAGGAGAAAGCTGGTAACCCAGTTGACAAGTCGGCTACCAATATTCCGGTACCCTGCGTGTTCCTTCTTATCATAGTATGTGTACACCACGCCACAGTTGCCCGACTCCGCTTTTTCAATAAGTTTTAGAATCTCTTCGGGTGGATTTTGAAAGTCATCATCAATCATGACACAATATTTCCCCTGGGCATAGTTGAGCCCGCACATTACAGCGTTGAATTCTCCGAAATTCCGTCGTAAGGAAAGCAACTTTACCTCTGGCCGCTCAATAGCCAGTCGCATACAGATGGCTTCGGAATCATCTCTGCTCCCGTCATTTACCAGGATTACCTCAAAATCGAGATCCACCATTGCGTCCGACAACCGATTCAGTAGCGGCTCAATGCTGTTTTCGCTGTTATAAACGGGAATAATTACCGAAAGGAAGTTGACAGATGTCAATGGTCAGTGGATTGTTTAGAAGAAGTGGAAGGCAGAAACCTTGATGCCAGAGCTTAGTTATTTTCAGAATACTGATTTACAACCTCTATGATGTGATCTACCTGAATATCTGACAAGACGGGGTTTAGCGGCAGACTGACCACTTCCCGATGGATTTGTTCCGTAATCGGGAATGAATGGTGGCGATATTCCCGGTAGGCGTTTTGGTGGTGAATGGGAAGCGGGTAATGAACGTTCGTTTGAATACCGTGGCGCTCTAAAAAATTGATGAACATTTCCCGTTGAGGATGGCGAACGACAAACAAATGCCATACATCCTCATCCGGCCGGTCAGCAGGAGGCAGAGTGAGGGCCGGGAGATTTATTTCATTCAGGTAGCGTTTAGCGATTTGGCACCGCCTATTATTTTCAGGCGCTAAAAATGGCAGCTTCGCATTCAAAACCGCTGCCTGAATCTCATCAAGGCGGCTATTGGTCCCTTTGTATACATTGACGTACTTTTTAAGAGAGCCATAATTTCGAAGATGCCTTATTTTTTCAGCAAGATTGGGATCGGACGTTACCACTGCCCCCGCATCACCGAGCGCCCCAAGGTTTTTGGTAGGATAAAAGCTGAATGCCGAGGCATCTCCAAGAATAGCTCTCCGACTATCCCGGTACGTAGCACCATGAGCTTGCGCAGCATCGGTGATAACTTTCAAATCATATTTAGTGGATATCTGCACGATAGCATCCATTTCACAACTTCTGCCGTAGAGGTGAACAGGCATGATTGCCTTCGTTTTTTCAGTAATCCTCGATTCAATCAGAGACGGGTCGAGGAGCATTGTCACAGGATCAGGTTCCAGCCAAATTGGAGTCAGCCCCAAAAAACTCACTGACAATACGGAAGCAATATAGGTGTTGGCCGGAACAATGACCTCGCTGCCCTTGGGGAAATCGTATGCCTGCAAGATCAACTGCAGGGCGTCTAATCCATTGCCTACGCCAATGCAATGATCGGCTCCACAAAAGGCAGCAAAATCCTTTTCGAAATTCTGAACCTCTACCCCCAGCACATACCAGCCCGACCGCACAACACGTTGCACGGCATCTTCGACCATAGCCTGGTGCGGGTAGTTGATTTGCTTTAAATCTAGGAAAGGAATCATGCGGATACACGACTGAACAGTGGGGGGGGTACTTGCCGCCCAAGAATTCATTGGTTGAGAGAACTGTCTACTGGGGAATCTGCAAAATGCACCTCTCCGTAGGGTTCGTCGATGTAATCCTCTACAGCATAATATTCGTTGGACAGGACAAGAAGGATGGCATCGTTTGAAAAATCCTCCATCGTGTGCCAATCTTTGGGTTCCAGGATAAGGCAGGAATTGGGCTTGTCGAGGCTGAAGTGACTTTCTTCCTTTCCATTGTTGACATATACCCGACACTTGCCGTGCAGGCAAATCAACGCATTCCAGGTTTTATGGTGGCGGTGTCCGCCGCGAGGGATGTGGCTTGCTCCGTAAATATAAAAAACACGTTTGATAGTGCCGGGCATCAGCTTTTCAAAAACAGTCAGATTTCCCGATTCAGAATGAAAAGTGTTCAGTTCTAGCAATCTTGGCATGAATACGGTGTATAGTTTCTTACAAATTTGTCCTGATTTTTTGAATGGTTCTTACCAATTCAGTAGTACAAAGTACACATTACTTGTAATTATACTAAAATAATTCTTCGATTACTTCTAGAAGTTCTGCGTGAACAGGACCGGCTGCTATCACATCACCGCCAAATAAAAAGTTGTCAGAGCCAGAATAATCGGTGACTATTCCCCCTGCTTCTTTCACTAGCAACACCCCCGCTGCCATGTCCCATGATTGAAGATTGTATTCGTAAAAACCCTCAAACCGTCCGGCAGCCACGTAGGCAAGGTCTACGGCTGCTGCACCCAATCGTCTGAGGCCGTGAGTTTGGCGCATCAAAGTCTCCAGGATCTTCATATACCGATCGTGTTTATCGAATAGGTAGTATGGAAAACCGGTAGCTAAAAGGCTTTCTCCCAGATGGCTGGCCGGTGACACCCGAAGTCGTTCCCCATTGCACCAGGCACCTCCGTCTTGCCAGCCATAAAACAATTCGTCGCGGCTTGGTTCGTGGATTACCCCCAATAGTGGTTCTTTCCCTCGTGCCAACCCAACACTGACACAATAAATTGGCAGGCCGTGGACAAAGTTGGCAGTCCCGTCCAATGGGTCAATAATCCAATTGAGTGCATCCAGATCAGGTGCCTGCCCGGTGGTGCCTTCCTCGGTAATAAAACTTGCCTCGGGCAAAATAGCCTTAAGGCCCTCTACCAGCATTTTTTCTGCCTCCATATCCACGTAGGACACCAGATTATTGACGTCTTTATATTCAACTTTTTCCTGCTTGAAAATAGCAGCTTCCTGCTGAATGAAAGCGGAAGCACGCTTAACGACATCAATCGTTTGTTGGGTAAGTAGTTCGAGATTCATTTATTGGGAGGCGTCAAAGGCGCAAGGTGAATATTGAGTGTACTAAATGACTGCTGGCCACAGAATTACAAATCGTCTGGTACACCCTTAGGCGGTTGGAATTTTTTCCAGTGAATTGTTCAGATAGTAAACCCTCAATATTAAAATAAGTAAAATTGGAATTAAGACGTAGTTGTGTTTCAACAGATTGCCCGTAGCGCTTAGCAACAGGACGCCATAGACGATCAGATACCACGAAAGCCAGACGGGTTTTTTATATTTTGAAAACATGAAAATGATGGGCACCCAGAGCGGAAATGCCCAAAGGATATCCCAGTTTGAGGCAGTGACGCCGTGGTTCGTGCCGAACCAGAGCGCTACTATGAGCCAACCGGTCAATCCCACGATTGTAAAGAGGATTTTGTCAAGCAGGAAATTGAGACGCTCCATTTTTATCTGCCAGACCGTGTAAAAGGCTACCAGAATTGCCAAAGTCCAGAAGAAAATTTTCGGCGTAAGCCAGCCATTGTCAGCTTCGGGTGTAGCGGTATATAGGGCACGGGTGTCTGCCACCAAAGGCATAACGGTACTATCGGTCTTAATCTGGGCAGCGTCAAATGCCACACTGAGATTGTCGGGCAAAAAAGTGGCTTGTTCCGGCGTAGCAACCTCGTCGGCTGGTGAACCAATGGCCAAGTCCATTCCAAAGTCAGACCATGGCTTTTGCTCGTAGGCGTACTTGTCAATCCATTGACGGAAACTTTTGGTTTCGGCCGTGTAGCCCGGAAAAATCAGGCGGTCACCCGTGGCGGCTTTGAGTGCATCAGCCAGTCGGGTGGAACAGTTATCGTAGAAAAATTTGTACTGGTATTCGCGATTTTGGGGAAGAAGATTTGTTTCCAGAAACTCGTACAACCGCTGCTTCTCGGTTGGCGAAAGGTTCAATTCCTGCTCCTTCACGCTACGATTTTCCTGCTGCCAATAGTAAAACTGCGGCATCAGCGGATTAACGGAAATGGTGTAGGGTAGGGTACCCCGCAAGAATTTTACGTAGAAGTTCCCCTCCTGAAAACTGAATGTGCCGTAGCTGTACGCGCGATCAAGCTGGTAAATCGGATCATAAATCCACAAAGCGCTATGCCCAAAACTGGAATAAAGCTCCTCTCCCGGACCCACGGTAATAAGACTGACTTTGGCCTGAGGACTAAGCTGCGCTTGCGCCATGGCGGCAAGCGCAGCAGTTAAAAAAAAGAAAAGAAGAAAAGCAGATTTTATCTTGCTGATATATTGGCAACAACCCCGATTGGAGCAAAACAACGCACTTCTCATACTATCGTACTCAAACTATGATTTTTTTCCGGCAACTACAATAACTATCTCGCCTTTGACTGTCTTTTCAGCAAAGTAAGTGATTATTTCGGTTAAAGTTCCACGGACGTTTTCTTCATAGAGTTTGGTCAATTCCCGCGAAACGCTGGCCTGCCGGTCTTCGCCGAAGTATTCGGCTAGTTGTGCCAGACTTTTCAACAACCGATGGGGTGATTCGTAAAAGATCATCGTTCGGTTTTCCTCGGCCAATTCTTTCAACCGGGTTTGCCGCCCTTTTTTATGGGGTAGAAATCCTTCGAATGTGAATCGATCGGCAGGAAGGCCAGAATTGACCAGGGCTGGGACAAAGGCTGTCGGTCCGGGAAGGCACTCCACCGCGATACCCAGTTTGATGCACTCCCGCACGAGCAAGAATCCAGGATCGGAAATGGCAGGTGTCCCAGCATCGGAAATGAGCGCCATTGTTTCACCTTTCAGGAGTCTCTCTGTGAGCCTCGCGATGGTCTGGTGTTCGTTGTGAATGTGGTAGCTCTGCATCGGCTTTCCGATCCCCAGGTGTTTCAGCAGGTGCCCGGAGGTTCGGGTATCCTCCGCCAGCACCACATCCACACTTTTCAACACATTAATCGCCCGTAGGGTGATGTCTTCCAGGTTGCCGATTGGCGTAGGGACTAAATAAAGCTTCATTAGTCCGCTTTATTTTCCCAGAGGAGATCAATTGCAGCGGCCAATTTCCTGTCCTTTTCGGTCACGGTGTCGCCAGCGTCGTGGGTGGAAAGCTTGAAATTTACTTCATTGTATATATTGGACCACCAGGGATGATGATTTTGCGACTCTGCGACTTCGGCCACTTGTGTCATAAACAGGAAGGCAGCTCTGAAATCGCTGAATGTAAAACTGCGGCAAAGCTTATTGTCTATTTCAGTCCACATCGTAGTGTTTGTAGGTTTAAATTGTATAAATGGTAAAAGAGAAGTGCCACGAAAATAGCAAGTCAGCAATGACGGCTAAATTTCATCTTTAATAAGGGCAAGTAACGCTATTTTTTTGTGGCCCGCAACCGAATGAAGCTATCCGGGATAGTCGTGTTTTTAGTGCACTTCAGGGTTTCCTCCAGATAAAGTGAATTCTCATTGAAACTACCTTCGCCTTTGATGCTGGCCACTCCACAGGGTGCTTCAATTATTCCCCGGTCGTAGGTGAATTGCCTACTGTTGGTTGTCACCGTGTATCTGAATTCATTGGGGGAGGTCTGTAAAATCTGGACCTGATTGGCGCTGATTCGGGTGACTTGCAGCGTAATCTCAGTTGAGTCCGCGGCCACCCGCTGGCCCTGTTGCTGGGAGCGATAACCTACATAAGTACCCTCAACGTCAATATTCGGGGCATCGACCAGAGGGCTGTCCGATTTGTTTTTACAAAAAGTCAAAAGGAAGGCCGAAATCAACAGGACCGTTTTGGAATACTTCATAGGATGTTGGATTGTATTTTGGCAAAACTACCAACAGCCCCTGATCGTTCGGTATTTTTTATTTTTCTAATTTCAGTACCACATGCCGGATTTTTTTGCGATTCCAGGTATAGGTGATGTGCGCTGTTCCGTCGGCTGCCTGAACGATCGCAGGATAGCTGAATTCACCCCGGTACTGGTCTTCCAGAACGTACATTTCCTTCCACTTTTTACCGTCTTCTGACAAAGAAACTACCAGCTTCTGGCGCCCGTTGTCCGATTGCTTGCCTCGGGTAACCGGATTGTGGACCAACATTTGCCAGCCATTGCTTAGCGTTACGGCATCTGTTCCAGAGTTGGGATTGGGCAGGTTGGTCAACGTGAAGTCACCCCAGGTTTTACCATTGTCTTCCGACCAGACTGCGGCAATACGATCCTGCTTGGTGCGGCACAGCATCTGCAATTTTTGATTTGGGTAGGTCAATACACTACCCTGAATCACATCATACTCAGTTTTCGGGTCGATGGCAAGGATCTCCCATGTTTTGCCGGAATCCACAGAGCGTTCAATGTGCGCCTTCCAGCTCTCCCTGGTTTCGGTACTTGAAGGACTCAAAATGGTACCATCAGCTAATTGAACCGGCTTGTTCTTAATAGGACCGAGCACACCTTCCGGAAGGCGCTCAGGTTGGCTCCAGGTGTTGCCGTTATCGGTGGAGGTTCGGAGCATGCCCCACCACTCTCGGGGTGAGGGGCCCACTTTGTAAAATAAAAATACTTTGCCTTCCTGGGATTTGAATAATACAGGATTCCAGCAGGGATAACGGGTGTTTGCATCGATTACTCCCTCCGCCATCAACTTCGGTGGAGTCCATTTGCCGTTTTTATTTTGTGACAGCCAGATTCCCACATCCTTATTGCCTTCGTCGGTCCCGCCGAACCAGGAAGACAGCCACTGCCCGGGGGCGACCTCCACTAAGGTAGATGCATGACAGGATGGAAATGGCGCAGTCTCATAGACAAACTCTTCTGATACCAAACTGACTTTTGAACCCGGAAAGTTGGATTGGGAATGACCCGGTGCAGCTGCGAAAGCCAAAAGGGAGAATAGCAAATACAACGGCAGTGATGATTTAAGCATAATTGGACTAGGTGAATATTTTATTTTATACTCAAAATCTGATTTCCGGGCTACTTATTGCGTACAAAAACATGGCGAATTTTTCCATTGGCCGTAGGTCGCTCATCCACCTCAAATTGGCGAAAGCTCTTTATCAGCGGAAGCAATTTATCAAAACCGTAATTACGCGCATCGAAACTCGGTTGTTTTTTGATCAGTAAATTACCTAACTCACCCAGGAACGTCCAGCCGTCTTCGTCCGCCAGGTCATCCACGCTGTCAGTAAGAAGTGCCAGTAACTTGGGGTCGACTTTATCATCATCAACTTTTCCATCACTGGCTTTCTTTGTTGAAGCAGACCGGGTTTTGCTGGCTGGTTTTTTCTCTTCCTTTTTTGCTAAGATTTCGATATAAATAAACCGGTCGCAGGCAGAGGTAAAGGCTGATGGGGTTTTTTGTTCGCCCATGCCAAAGACTTTCATGCCCGCCTCCCGTAGTCTGATGGCCAGGCGGGTGAAATCGCTGTCGCTGGAAACAAGGCAAAAGCCATCGACACGCCCGGTGTACAGGATGTCCATTGCGTCAATAATCATGGCAGAATCGGTGGCGTTTTTGCCTTGAGTATAACTGTATTGCTGGATCGGAGTGATTGCGTTATCAAGCAACACCGTTTTCCAGCTCGTGACCCGAGGATTGGTCCAGTCACCATAGATTCGTTTAAAAGTAGGAGTACCGTACTTGGCGATCTCCTCCAGCATGGATTTGATATTGGCCGATGGTACATTATCTGCATCGATCAGGACGGCCAGGCGAAGGTCTGCGAGGGAAGTTTGCAATGAGGTAGTTCTTTAGAAGTTGTGTTAGCGGGGTAGTTTGCGCTATGAATTGTAGGAAACCATTGGTGCTCAAGATTGCCCATCTGATACCAGTGAAGTCATATTCAATCTCTTGTCGTGGAACTTTGCCACTTTCAGAAACAAATGCGACTTTTGTGGTTTACAAGGTAGGCGAAAATTTTAAGCTATGAAAATCGAATTAGTGCGAGTAGACGACGCGTTTCACTTTGAAGGCAGTGGTTCGTCAGATGCGACCATCCATGTGGATGGCTCTCCCGAAATCGGTGGGCACAATGCCGGCGTCCGACCTATGGAGCTGCTGTTGATGGGTTTGGCAAGTTGCAGTGCTATTGACATCGTAATGATCCTAAAAAAGCAGCGGCAGGAGGTTACTGAGTTTCGCATCGTAGCCGAAGGCGACCGGGAGAAAGAAGAAGGTACTTTGCGAAAGCCTTATCGAACTATCAATCTGAACTTTATCCTTAAAGGCGAGAACCTTGATGCCGATAAAGTAGACCGGGCCATTCAGCTATCGATGGAAAAGTACTGCTCCGCCACCGCCCAGTTTGAGAGCACTGCCACGATTACACACAGTGTATCTATTGAATCGTAGGAATAAAGTTATCCTGTAATCAATTCGAACGAGCTTTACGACCGTCTTGCCAATCCGAGCACTCAAATAACACAACAACCTTGCAGCAATATCACGATCTTCTCCAGCATATTCTCGACCACGGTACACGGAAATCCGACCGCACCGGTACAGGTACCATAAGTGTATTTGGCTACCAAATGCGTTTCGACCTGACGGCGGGTTTTCCGCTCCTTACTACCAAGAAAGTACATACCAAATCCATTATTCATGAACTTTTGTGGTTCTTAAAAGGCGATACCAATATTGGGTACTTGAAAGAACACGGAGTGAAGATTTGGGATGAATGGGCCGACGATAATGGGGATTTAGGGCCGGTTTATGGCCACCAATGGCGAAGCTGGACTGCACCAGACGGCCGAAAAATAGACCAGTTGCAACAGGTTCTCGACCAGTTGAAAACTAACCCTGATTCAAGGCGTATCATTGTTTCGGCCTGGAATCCGGCGGACTTGCCCCAAATGGCCTTGCAACCCTGCCACGCGCTGTTTCAATTTTATGTGGCCGATGGAAAACTATCCTGCCAACTGTACCAGCGAAGTGCCGATGTGTTCCTGGGAGTACCTTTCAACATTGCCAGCTACGCGCTATTGACAATGATGGTGGCGCAGGAATGCGATCTTGGGCTTGGTGATTTTATCTGGACAGGAGGGGATACGCATCTTTACATTAACCACCTGCAACAGGTTGAGCAGCAACTTGGCAGGGCTATTTTGCCGTTACCAACCATGCGGCTGAACCCCGAAATTAAAAAGGTCCTGGATTTTAAGTACGAGGATTTTACGCTTGAAGATTACGATCCGTGGCCCGCAATAAAAGCGCCTGTAGCTGTGTAAGACATTCTATCAATGTACTAACTCGGCGTACTATTAAACTGTCATCGTTGGAGTGTGTAGGGTTTCCTGCCAAAAAACTACCTGCCTTCCATTAGTTTCTTGTATTCATCTTCCACCTTTTTATGTTGATTCCCATCTCCATAAGCGCCGAAATAGTGGGATGCCAGACCAATGCCCCAGCCAAGCATAGGCCAGATGGGCCATGGGTGGATTCGTTCACCCCAGGGCTGGCTGCGCATGACGAAAAACAGAATCCAGAAACCTGAGTTAACAAGGATATAGGTGATGACATGGCGCTTGAAAGCGACCCGACTTTGGGCTTTTTTCCAGAGGTATTCGTCTCGTTGATTTGTCATGATTAAAAGGGAGTGAGTAGTGTAAAAGTTTATTTTAATAAGCCAGTTTGAAAAGTACCTCGCTAGCTGGTTGTGCTATTTTTTCCGCGGGAAGGCATTCACTTGGGTAGTTGGATGAAGTTTGAAGGCTTACGACCTGGTTTTAGTTTCCCTGCCTCATTTTCTCATATTCTCTCAAAACTGAATCTCCTTTGTCTACATAGGCACGGTAATATTCAGTGCCCAAACCGAGGCCCCAGAACACTATTGGAAAACCTGGCCAGAAAAAACTATGAAGGCCACTTGAAAAATACCAGATACCCACCAGAAGTGTGTTGACAGCCAAATAAGCAATTGCGCTTTGCTTGAATCTTACGCGGAGTTTGGCGATCCTCCACAGATTTTCGTTCCGTTCGTTCTCCATGAGCTTAGTGTTTTGAAGTTATGAGGGGTAGGTGATTGTGACAAAAGTAGGGTCTTCGTTTCTCACAGACCTTCCATTTAGGACGAACTCACTTTTAGGTGGCGTGAATGCCAATAAAAGCGGAATGAACAGCCACGCAGCGAAATTCAAATAAATCCAAACTCCTTGAATTTTTTTAAATCATAGCCCACGGATTCCAGTGGAGTCCTGTTGCCAAATGACTCCTGCTCAATGATCCAGTACTTTATTGGCGTATGTTTTTTCGCGAATGCCAGAATTGTCTCCAAGTCGAGCACACCGGTGCCAAGTAGCGTACTCTCGGCTTTACCCGAAGCTTTATCTTTGACGTGCATCGACTCAAACTGGTGTGGATACCGGCGCAACCAATGCATGGGATCGGCACCGGCGATTGCCATGTTGCATAGGTCAAGTTGCTGGCAAACATAGGCCAGGTCCCAATTGCGTAATAAATATTCGTAGACCGGCTCTCCTTCGTATTTGGTCTCAAACTCCACCAGGTGGTTGTGAAAGCCAAAGCGGAGTCCGGCCTCCCGGCAAACTTCCCCGCAACGATTATAAGCAGCTGTTCCCCGCATCATCTCATCAGGTTGGGTGAGATCCCAGGCAAATGAGGGAGAAATAAGATATTCCTGACCGACAACTAGGGCATCCTCAATCGTTTTTTTCCAAGCATCGCTTACATCGTTTTTTGACTCAAGCCAGTGGTCTTTACGAAACTGGGTATGAGAGGTAGGCATAACCAAACCACAGTTTTTCAGAATTTCACTGAATTCTGTTGCCCTGAATCCATAAAATTTCTCATCAATGTAGTTTGCGTGCTCAATTTCCTTGAATCCGATTTTGGCAACAGACTCCAATGTCAACTCCGGATTTTTTTGCATTGCTTCCCGAACCGAGTACAACTGCAAACCGATATGATAAACCTTGATTTGAGGTTCGACTCGAAAAGGTGAATTGACGGCCAGCAAGGCAACTCCTGTTCTTATAAATTCGCGGCGACTGATTGAGGGTTCTATCATCGTATTGTCCAAACTTTGACTTTCAATTTAATTCTATTTATCTACATTGCCGAATGATGTTTTTAAAGTGACTATCGGGAATCATATGATTCCGACTACCTTTCGGATGTGAATGTTTAACTTTACTTGTTTAATGCTTGCATGGAATTAAGCACCAAACGCTTGTTTTTGAAAGAAATGACTCTGGACGATGTGGATCTTATTCATCATCTGCATTGTACCTCAGAGGTCGAACAGTTTAATACAATCGGGATTCCAAGACATAAGGGTGACACTATTGAGGTAATTCTCTCTGCCGTTGAAGATCGGGAATCGAAAAATCGAACTCAATTTGCATGGACGGTTTGGGCAGCTGGAAAAGAGGATTTTCTGGGTGAAGCGGGGATATCGTTATCTGGCGACCGGTTTCAGCAAGGTGAAATACATTATAGCCTTTTGCCTGCTCATTGGGAAAAAGGGTACGGGACTGAACTAGTTAAGCGCATTATATCCTTTGGGTTCAAGGAATTAAAATTGCACCGTGTTCACGCTGGCGTGGCGACGGAGAATCATCGCTCTATCCGGGTATTGGAAAAAGCGGGGATGACCCGCGAAGGACTGCACAGGAGAATTCTGCCCATAAGAGGTGAATGGAAAGATAACTACCATTATGCAATTGTGGAGGATGATCCATTCGTACTGTAAACAGAACAATCGATCTGACAAATACAGAACAAAATGTTTACAGGGTTTCAAGTGGCTCTGGAATCCTGGTTCCTAGCCATAAACATGAAAAAGTGCTATCGATTTGCATTTGTTCAAATCGACAGCACTTTGATAAAAAAAACATTACTATTAATCTTGGTTCTTAGGCTTACGACCCGGACGTTTTGTCTTAGGGGTAGGGGGATCCAACTTTAATTCAAAGGCAGTTGAACCGTCGTATTCAAAAGATTTGATATTGAAAGTGTATTTATTGTTTTGCACATCCAGGCCTCCCTTTTCTAAAATCACCCCCAGCGGGAAATAGAAGTTGCGACCACTTTCCTCCATTTCAAATACGCCTTCGGTCTCACGGGGGGCAGGCACCAGAAACAGGGATTTTAGTTTTCGTTTGTTTTCAGGCATTCCAATCATAAATGCCGAACTCTTAGGGTCAATACCGACTTCTTCGGCTGACTTCTGCGGAATAATTACTTTTCCGGTTGAGGTAATGTAGCCCGTAGTGTAAGACTTGGATGCTACTTCTGAATTTTTCTTAGGGGCGACGTTCTCTTCTGGAGAAAAGAAACGGATTTCTTTTGCTTTCATGCTGGGAAATATTTTGGTTTTATGTTTTGCAAATATTGCATTATTTTTTTTTATATATCAAAAAATCAAGTGAGAACCTAAGAGGCCTGGGTATTTAATTGTTGAATTAGCACCCACATCAGCAATGAAATGAATGATATTTATCATGCTTTTCACACCGTGATTTTGTTTGAAAGATTAGTACATTTGGCAAGAAAAAATACCCATACCGATCGGTACATTTAGTTGGGTATGATGTTTATAACTCAAAAATGCGATATCAATTTTAGTTTTAAAACCCGGATAATATCATAATGGAGTATATCGATTATTATAAAGTGCTGGGCGTAAATAAAGACGCTACTGACGCTGAAATCAAGAAGGCCTACCGAAAGCTGGCTCGCAAGCATCACCCAGATATCAATCCTGATGATAAGAATGCTGAGAAAAAATTTCAACAAATAAACGAAGCAAATCAGGTATTGAGTGATCCTGAAAATCGCAAGAAGTACGATAAATACGGCAAAGACTGGAAGCATGCCGAGGAATTTGAAAAGGCGGGTCAGCAAAGGCAGTATAGCCGTTCGAGCCAGGGAGGAGGTTTTGAGGGAGGCGGCAATTTTTCAGGTGGCGATTTTTCGGACTTCTTCGAGTCCATGTTCGGAGGTGGAGCTTCTTCATTTGGTGGCGCATCATCGGGATCCTGGGGAGCGGGGACCAAATTTAAAGGGCAGGATTACCAGGCAGAACTTCACCTTGAATTGCGCGACGTGTTTGAAACACATAAGCGTACAATCACAATAAATGGAAAGAATATTCGCCTCACCATCCCGGCAGGCGTTGCCGATGGTCAGGTCATAAAGATTAAGGGGTACGGGGGCGAAGGGACGAACGGAGGACCCAAAGGCGATTTATACATCACTTTTTCAATTGAGAATCTGACCTCCTTCCAGCGCGATGGCGCAAACCTTTATGCCTCGGTCAGTATTGACCTCTACAAGGCCGTATTGGGTGGGGATCTGACAGTTGATACCTTCGATGGAAAAGTTAAACTCAACGTTCCACCCGGCACCCAAAATGGTACAAAAATTAAATTGAAGGGTAAGGGGTTTCCGATCTACAAAAAAGAGGGAGCATTCGGCGATTTATACCTCACTTATCAGATAAGCATCCCCACCGAATTGACAGAGAAACAAAAAGAGTTATTTACTGAATTAGCTAAACTGAGCGCATCATGAATACCAACGACCTGGTTCCAGTGACTGTCCTTTGCATGCACTACAAGATTGAAATGTCCTTTTTTTACAGCCTTGAGGAGGTAGGGCTAATCAATCTTGAATCGATTGAGGAAACTAAATTCATCCCGTCTGAAAGCATTGGTGAAATTGAGAAAATTATTAGGCTGCAACAGGATCTAAACTTAAATCTTGAAGCTATCGATGTAGTATTCAATCTTCTAAATAAAGTAAGCGTTCTGCAAGATGAACTGCAATCAGCTAGGAACAGGCTTCAGATCTATGAGCGAAATGAATATATTTGAGACTATAAGTCAAGGGTAAGTACGGCTTTAAAAAAACAGCCCACGCCAATATGGCGTGGGCTGTTTTTTAGTTTTGAGATTTTCAGTTGGCTAACCCAACTGGCTCTGAGCCACAAATGCCCATCGTTGCGCCAATCTTAACGTATCGCTTTGCGATTTTGGGACTAACCATCTGCGTGACACCATAATAGCAAATAGGTACCACTTCATCTTCCGGAGTGCAATGAGTACTTGAAAAGCCGATTGCCAGAATCGCCAGGTAGACAGATACTCGTCTAAGTTTTTGCATTATAAATAAGGTTTGGGTGTGATGGGAAAGGTCAGGAAGTAAAAGTAAATAATCTCCTGAAACAATATCAATGACCCATCACGGATACTCCTTTAATTCCTACTGTCTTTACAGTGATATTCCTGGTAGGTGCCGTATGGTTCTTGAAGTCCTCAATGATTTCCAATACATCGTAATCAATGTTGAGCGACTTGGTACCGTCAATAATAACCGTACAATCACGCGGCAACATGCTCAGGGTGTGGTTGATACTTCCCTTATTCAGGAAAGTTACCTCCTGAGAGAGTTGCAGAGTTATGACCTCACCTTCTTTATGCTCCTCCTTCTTATAATGGTAGGAATGCTTGTAATTCTTTCTCAGGATAAAGTAGATCGCAACTACCATTCCTATGGCAATCCCTTTAAGGAGGTCAGTCACCAAAATGGCTGCTATCGTGACAACGAACGGGATGAATTGATCCCAGCCCAGCTCGTACATCTTTTTATAGAGCGACACTTTCGATAATTTGTATCCCACCAGAAGAAGAATAGCTGCAAGCGCCGCCAGGGGGATCATATTGAGAAAATAAGGAATGAAAATGGCCGACACCAGCAGCAAAGTACCATGAATGATAGTAGCCATCTTGGTTTTGCCGCCTGAGTCGATGTTGGCCGAGCTACGAATGATAACCTGCGTGACCGGTAACCCCCCAATCAAACCTGATACGATGTTACCCACACCCTGTGCCTTCAACTCCCGATTGGTGGGAGTGCTCCGCTTGTAAGGGTCCAGCTTATCCGTTGCTTCCACCGAAAGCAATGTCTCAAGGCTGGCCACAATTGCGAGCGTAAATGCCACGGTGTATATGTCAGGATTTGAGATCATAGAAAAATCGGGCATACTGAAAAAACTGATGAACTCTTGCGCTGTATTGGCCACGGGAAGTTTCACCAGGTGATCGCCAGCCATGGCCCATTCAGGCTTTACTGCCGCAAACGTCATGTTAATGATTGTGCCCAGAATTACCACAAACAACGCTCCTGGTAAAAAACGGAAGAGCTGTATTTTCTTCATGAAGGGCCTCTCAAAGAGGATGAGCACAGCTATGGAAATGAGCGAGATGATTATAGCCCCTGTACTACTGTAACGAACTGAATAATATAATTCGCTGAACGTGTTGTGTCCGTCGGGTTGGGTAAAAGACTCGTCACCGAAGAAATCCTTGTCATAGCCAAATGCGTGAGGAATTTCTTTCAGAATAAGTGTAATACCAATGGCAGCAAGCATGCCTTTAATTACGGAAGACGGGAAATAGTACCCAATGATTCCCGCATTAAGGAAGCCCGCAATCAGTTGAATGATCCCACACAGCACAACGGCCAGCAATAAGGCTTCAAAGCTTCCCAGGGTGTCGAGAGCACCTAAAATAATAACCACAAGGCCTGCCGCGGGACCTGCGACTCCAAGCGCAGAGCCACTCAGGGCCCCAACGACGATACCACCCACCATTCCGGCTATGATACCGGAAAAAAGGCGGTTGGGGTCGCCTGTTGAGGCAAGCGCCACACCCAGACACAATGGTAGCGCCACAAGGTAGACAACCAGGCCCGCCGGAAAGTCGGATTTTAAATGGGCAAATATATTCTTTTTATCAACTGCCATATTCTATGTTAATTATTTCAAGAATTTTAGTGGGTAACCCTGAATGGGTTACCCTTTTTTATTAGGAGCCAGCGCATAGAACTCCTCCATGTCTTTGGTGCTGTCAGTCATCACATTAAGGTCTTTCAATAAACCGTTTGCGATGTCGTAAACCAATCCATGAATTTCCAGGAATCGATCCTGCGCCCATGCCATCTGAACGATAGACGTTTTCGCCAGATCCAGAACCTGTTCCTGAACGTTCAACTCTACCATCCGGTCGCTGCGCTTTGACATATCCTCGATGGCATCCAGCTCGTCCTTGTGCAAGCGATAAACGTCTTTGATGTGTCGCAACCAGTTGTCAATCAGTCCCACTGACTTGTTTCCCATGGCAGCGTTTACCCCGCCACAGCCGTAGTGACCGCACACAATGATGTGTTTGACTTCAAGTACGTTGACCGCATAATCCAAAACACTCAGCATGCTTATGTCGGTATGCACGACCATGTTGGCAATGTTGCGGTGAACAAAAACATCCCCGGGCCGCATACCGGTTATCTGGTTGGCTGGTACCCGGCTGTCGGAGCAACCAATCCATAAAAACTGAGGGGTTTGGCCTTGCGCAAGTGTGCTGAAGAATGTGGAATCTTCCTGATTCATATCAGCGACCCATTTGCGGTTGTTATCGAATAATTCGGAATACGACTTAGGCATAGTAATTTCTTTTAAGAATTTAGTGAAAAGTTAACGGATGTAATAAAATTATGTACCTCCCTTATTTCATTGAAAAAGGCAAGTACTCTACTGTAAATAGAAGGTAATCAAGGTATTGAGTCGTGGGGGTGCACGAAAGCCATGGTCATTTTATTTAAACAACTACTGGCTCATTCCTAAAAACAGGATACAAAAAGTGCGTGAAGGGGAAGCGACTCAATAAGAAAGAAAATCCGGCGGAGGAGAAAAACTGTCCAGAGCGATTTTCTTAATGGCAAACAAAGTGTAGGCAAATCGTGCCTTACTTGACAAGGGGGAGTTCAAAACCGTTCTCCCGGATAAGAGAACGGTGAAAAGGGACATGGTAACTTTCGATTCATCAGTATCGACAGGCTCGCAATCGTGCCACTGAATCGTTTCATTTTCCTGCACAAACTTTTTGCCATTGACAATAGTGCCAATGAGACAAATGCTGCAAAGGAATATGAAAAGTCCTGCTTTCATCAAAGGTTTTGTGGAGTAGAAGACCTGCTAACACGAAAAGTGCAAAAAACGTTGCTTAGTTTGACCGCTTGTAGCGATCATAATCTTTCTCGTGTCTTTCCAACCAACGTCCCACAATAAACGAAGCACCTAATAAAAGGGTATAAAACACGAGGGCAACAATATTCATGAACATAATAAGCGCGATTTTTTGAAAACATTCATTTTCTGCAAAAATACGTACAGAATTCAAGGATGGCGAATCTTTGACAAAATAATTATAGCACACCCTTAGTTGAGGGCATGCTGTCCATTGCCTTGTGATCTCGCGCCACTGCCATTTTTATCGCTTTGGCAAATGCCTTGAAAATGGCCTCGATCTTATGATGTTCGTTTTGGCCTTCAACCTTAATGTTCAAATTACAGAGGGAAGTATCGGAAAAAGACTTAAAGAAATGATGAAACATTTCAGTGGGCATTTCCCCGATTCGCTCCCGGCGAAAATCAGCCTCCCATACAAGCCACGGGCGGCCAGAAAAGTCGATGGCTACCTGGGCAAGCGCCTCGTCCATCGGAAGCAGGAAACCATACCGGTTGGTGCCGCGCTTGTCGCCCAGGGCTATCCGGTACGCTTCACCCAGCGCCAGAGCAGTGTCCTCAATAGTGTGGTGTTCGTCTATGTGTAAATCGCCTTTGACCGTGATTTCAAGGTCTGATCCCGAATGCTTGGCGAGTTGGTCGAGCATATGATCGTAAAAACCAAGACCTGTATGGATTGCAGAGTTGCCGCTGCCGTCAAGATTCAGGGTAATGGAAATTTCAGTCTCCTTCGTATTCCGTTGGACTGTAGCAATGCGATCTGGTAGTTTTATTTTTTCAAATAGTGCGTCCCAATCATCGCTGACGAGTGTAATGGCCGATTTCATTTCTGACGATATACCTTCGCCGGGAAGTTCCTGAGCAAAAAGTACCGCTTTTGCGCCCAGATTTACGGCCAATTGAACGTCTGTGAGCCGGTCGCCGATCACAAAGCTGTTTGCAAGGTCATACCCGCCATTAAGATATTCGGTAAGCAGACCGGTACCTGGTTTTCGGGTAGGCGCGTTTTCAGATGGAAAGGTTTTGTCAATGAGCACATCGGCGAAAAAAACATTTTCGCCTTTCAATGTATTCATCATTCTATTATGAGCTGGCCAGAATGTAGCCTCCGGAAAAGAACTGGTACCTAATCCATCCTGATTAGTGACCATGACAAGTTCGAAATCGGTTTCTTCGGCCAGTCGGCGAAGATTGGAGATAGCCTTTGGCAAAAATTCCAGTTTTTCCAGAGAATCGACTTGTTGATCGGAAATAGGTTCGACGATGATCGTACCATCGCGGTCGATAAAAAGGGCTTTTTTCAATGAAGCGGACATAAATGTAAATTGAAAATCTAAAATACAAAGTAAAGCAGAAACCCTCATTTAACAGGTATCCGTACTACCTTATCCGCTTGGATTTGATCTATTCAATGCGTGGCCTCTATTAAAACATCTTAATTTTCTCACATGCCCAATTCCAACGTTGCCCCCGGTGCCCCGGTATTCCTGCCCGCTGGACATCCAGTGCCAAGTATGGGATTGGATCGTCCATTGATGCGGCCTCCGAAGTCTGTTTCAAGCTCAGCCATGGCATTGTCATTGAAGTGTACTTTCCACGCGAAAACTCGGCCTGCATCCGGGATATGGGGCTGATTATAACCGTTGGAAAAGATTTTTTTTCAGAAGCGAAACGCCACACCGGCATAACGTTAATATGGTTAAAGATGGCGTTCCGGCTTACATTTTGACCAATTACTTGTCAGGAAGGCCGCTATTCGATTACTAAGCACATCGTGAGCGACCCCTTGCGCGATACTCTATTGCAGCAAGTGAAGTTTTCTCATTAGAAAAAAAAGGTCTGACTACCATCCGTATGTATTCCTTGCCACACACCTTGGCAACCGTGGCTCGGGAAACTACGCATGGCTCGGCGACTACAAAGGTACCCTTAATATGCCCAGCGGGACAGCCTGTGTCTGGCGCTCGCTTGCTCGGTGGATTGGAAAAAACGTTCGGCAGGGTACTTGGGCAAATCGGATGGCTGGTAGGACCTGCAGCGCCATAAACTTCTGACATCAGAATAGGCAACTACCCCAAATGGCAACGTAGCGCTTACTGCCGAAATTGACTTGACGAATGCTGAGGAGGGTAATACTTTGGTATAGGGTTTTGGAAGAAATCCTACCGAGGCCGGTCACCGCGCTTACGCCAGCACGACAGATGGTTTGGAGGTAGTTCAGAAACGGTACGTGAAGGAATGGCATGATTAGCAGCAATCGCTTGTTTATCTCGACTTTTCGGAAGAAAAGGTTGGGGAATTGTTTCGCATCGGTGCGGCTGTTTTAAGAATACACGAGTCAAAGCGGTTTCCCGGGTCCATGACGTGAAGCTGTGCTGGTTTTAAAGGATAAGCATGTTTTCGACATGTTGATTCCTGCCTATTACAGATACGTCAGAAAAAAAACGGTATCCAGGCTGGTGGCCTGGCGTTTTGACCAATCCATAAAATGAAAAAGGTAAGGTTGACTTCACTTTCTTGTGGATGGAATCGAAGAACTGGGAAGGAAAAGATTCTACTGTGGAGGTAGTTTAGCGGCAGCATCGTGTATGAATTGAAGTACGATACATGTCTGTCGCATTTGATTACATTGTGGAAAATACATCAGTTTGTCGTCCTGGCCCAGATTCGCTGTCAATACTCTTCTCCCTTCTTCGGTTGGGTTGATTTTTTCTGATTGATGCGGTAGTTGAAGGTAAGGTTGACTTGCCGCATCCGCCGTTGGGTGTTGCTGAATGTATAGAAGTTTGGCCCCTCGGTGATGCTTCGGTAGCGCCGCGAGTTAAAGACGTCCAGCACACTGAGGTTAAACGTTCCCTTACCCTGCAAGACATCCTTGCTTGCCGAAAGATCAAGGTAGAATAAGCCCTGGCGCGTTCCTTGCGCAGTTTTTTGTGGAGCCTCGTAATTGGCACGGAGCTGGGTATCGATTCCGTTGGTTAAAGTGAAGCGCGATGTTTGGCGTACGAACCAACTGTATGTTTGGGTTTTGTAAGAATCCAAAATATTGCTGCCGTCAATGTTGGCGTGGAAAAAATTGAAGTTAAAATCGTTTTTCCACCATTTTGCCGGTTGCAACGAACTCGTGAATTCTACGCCGTAAGAATTTTCGGACAACAGGTTTTCGGGACGCGTTACCGAGAACCCATCGGCATTTACCTGCCGGATGCGCTCTATTTTACCGTCAGTCATGCGGTAGTAAACCGAGGAGGTAAATGAACCTTTGTCAAAATAGTTGATGTGGCCAAGTTCAAAAACGTTGCTAAATTCCGGATTGAGGTTAGGGTTCCCGCTAAAAAAATTACGGCTGTCTGCAAAGGTCATAAACGGACTCAAATCATTGTAAACCGGACGCCGGATGCGCCGGCTAAAACTCAATTGTAAGGCGTTGTCTTTGGGCAGATTGTACGTGAAGTGAGCACTTGGAAACAGATTGGCATAGCGACGCGGATTTACCACGTTGGTTTCGCGCAGGGTAGTTTCCACGTCAGTGTATTCGCCCCGTACGCCTATCTGGTAGGAAAAACGGCGAACCTTATTACCCAAAATGCCGTAGGCAGCATGGATGTTTTCGTTGTAAATGAAGTAATTCTTTAAATCGGGTAAAGGAATAAACTCGCCTTGCTCATTTTTTTCATTCACCACAAAATCGTTGACCATGTCCCGGAAGCTTGTACGTAACCCGGCCTCAAACTTGCCTTCTTTTCCAATTGGCTGAATGTAATCCACCTGGAAAAGCAACTGCTTTTCAAACTCATCATTCAGGGATTTTTGCAATTGGTTGCCAGCCGGGTCTGGCTGGCCATCGAGCCGGACAGCGCGCTGGGTAAAAGTCTGGTCTGAACTTTCCCAGTTATCCAGAAACCGTACTTCGGTAGTCAGTTCGTGGTCTTTCCGAAGAAACTGTTTCCGCCAGCTTAGCACATATTCCGAATTGGGCTCTTTCTCTCGTTCCTCTTGCCTGCGGTAGGTAGTTCCTACCGGATTTTTCGGCGAGTTGACAAAGTCACGGTAGGTAATATCCGTTTCGCGTCCCGCATCGCTTCGGCGGAAAAGGTAGGAGGCAGTGAGTATGCTGGTCTCCGTGAAGAAGAAATCCAGGCCCCCGCGAATGTTCTGATTGAAGCCAAAGACATTGCCCGTTACATTTTGCCGGGTGATAAAAGTCGAATCGTTACGGTATACCTCCTGATCGAGGTTACTTCGCCAGGGCGATTTGCGGTAGGCAATGCCATAGTTGATGAAGAAATTGACCTTACGGTGACGGTAGTTTAAGTTGGCAGCTCCACCGTAGTTGACAGGCTGCCCGGTAATCAATTCGAAAGAACCGTTGAACCCTTCTTTACGCTCTTTTTTCAGGACAATATTGATGATTCCTGCCATGCCCTCCGCCTCATAGCGGGCCGATGGATTAGTGATAATTTCGACGCGCTCAATCAGGCTTCCCTGTAATTGTTGCAGACCGCTCCCTCCTTTGAAGCTTACCAGACCAGAAGGTTTTCCATCCACCAATATGCGGACATTACCGCTGCCACGCAGTTTTACGCCGCCTTCGGGGTCTACAGACACCGAGGGGATGTTGCTCAATATATCGGTAGCTGTCCCCCCCGCATTGGCCAGGTCTTTGCCTACATTAAAAATTCGTTTATCGAGCGATAGCTCCATTGAGCTTTTCTCGGCCTGTACCACCACTTCATCCAGCGTGTTGGTATTCGACGCTAATTTCAGCGTCCCGAATTCATGTGCTGAGTTTTCTTTTGAGATAGTGAATTCGGCCGTTTTAAAGGCCTGGTATCCCATGAATTCTATTAATGCGTAGTAAGTACCCGACTTGACAGCCACGGTAAACTTCCCTTCATCGTCAGCTACGTTGCCCGTTGCCAACTCACTTTTATTGCCGGCCTGATAAATACGGATGCTGGCGAAGGGCAATGGATCGGTAGTTTGGGTGTCTACAATTTGGCCGCGAACCTCACCTTTTTGGGCAAAGGATTTAAGAGAAAAGAAAAAAAAGAAAAACAACGCAGCGGCGGCGGGGCGAATTTTCCCGACGGAAAAGAAAAGTTGTGTAGACTTTTTCATTAAAAATTAAGCAGTAAGGAGAATTTCGCGGCTGGACAAACAAGGGATAAAACGAACTTTTCGAATTGAGGAAAAATGAATCAGGGCTTTACACCTTTCACATTCATCTCCATGGAATAAAAACCCTTGCTGGCCGTGATAAAAAGGGTAGTATGGTCCTTTCCACCAAAACACACATTGGCTGTCCAGCCTTCGCCAGTCGGAATATTGAGGAGCTTTTTCCCTTCCGGGCTATATGCCGTTACTCCGTTGCTGTTGGTAATATACAGGTTGCCCTTTTCATCAAGCGTGATACCGTCGGAGCGTTCCTCGCAAAGCAACGTTTTGTCGCTCAAGGAGCCATCCTTATTTATTTTGTAGTGGTAGATTTTGCTATCACCAATGTCAGTCATATATAGCTTTTTACCGTCAGGCGTACCTACGATCCCGTTGGGCTTCTTGAAATCGTCGATAACCCGCGTGAGCGTTTTATGGTCTTTGCTCAAAAAATAGACCCCCTGTATTTCAATCTGCTGTTCACTATGTTTCCACCAATCGCGCTTGTAAAACGGGTCGGTAAAATACGCTGTCCCGTTGGGAGCCACCCACACATCATTGGGCCCGTTCAGCCGCTGGCCCTGGTATTCGCCGACAACTACCGTTTCCTTTTTTTTACTTTTATCAATAATCCATAGTTC
Organism: Persicitalea jodogahamensis; assembly: GCF_014651615.1. Taxonomy (GTDB): domain Bacteria; phylum Bacteroidota; class Bacteroidia; order Cytophagales; family Spirosomataceae; genus Persicitalea; species Persicitalea jodogahamensis. The sequence continues at coordinate 306,612 of NZ_BMXF01000004.1, forward strand.
ATTATTGGCATCGGCGCAGGACCAAAGGCGGTCCTTTTTGTCGAAGAACATCCCGTTCGATCGGCCGGAAGGCTGCATGTAGGTACTTAGTTGCCCGTCAACGCCCCATTTCATAATGCGGTCATTGGGCTGGTCGGTAAAGTAAACATTGCCCTCGGCGTCGGCGGAAGGGCCTTCTGTGAAGGCGAATTCGCCCGATATTTTTTTCAGGGTAGCGCCTTCTTTGATGAGCGAGGAGTCTTTGGGGGTATGGATTGGAATGGACATAGCGAATAATATGGAGAGTAAGAAAAACTGGTGCATGGATTGAATCTGAAATTTTAATAAAAAATCTAACCGAAAGCCCTCGCAGGTGGTATTATATTTTAAAGCAAAGATAATCCAATTCCTACCACCCCATTTCCACAAGTATATGACCATGCCCATTGGCGCTTCGATTCTCCCGAATCTGCCCCCCCGAGAACTAAAAAGAATCCGTAAGGACCCCGAAAAAACAGCGGAGGTCGTTGGCCTTCATTACATCGATTGTAAAGTCGCCCCTGGCTTTTCCCGAAAGCGAGCGGGTAAAGGATTTTATTACGTCAATGAAAACGGGGTCCGTTGCAAAGACCAGCGAAAGATCAAACGAATGAATGCCCTGGTGCTTCCTCCGGCTTGGGACGATGTCTGGATTAGCAAAGATCCCAAGGCGCACTTGCAGGCAACGGGTATCGATGAGGCGGGCAGGAAGCAGTATCGCTACCACGAGCATTGGACCCAGATCCGCAATCACACCAAATACTTCAAACTTCTCAGGTTTGCCAACGCTCTGCCCGACTTGCGCGAGCAGATCCAGCACGACCTTCGCACCCACGGCGACAGTTGTGAGAAAGCTACCGCGCTGGCGGTAAGGCTTATGGAAAAAACCTGCATCCGGGTAGGTAATCAGCGGTATCGGGTGCTGAATGGTACTTCGGGATTAACTACCCTGGATGCCCGCCATGTAGAGGTAAAGGGGAGTACAATACGGCTGAAATTCAAGGGTAAGAAGGGTATTAAGCATGACATTACGCTTCGCGACCGATCATTGGCCAGGCTCGTGAAACATTTTAAAGAAATGAAAGGCAGACGTCTGTTTCAGTACGTCGATGAACATGGAAAGCGACATTCGCTTCAGGCCCGGCACGTTAATGAATACATCCGGGAACATACCTGTGGCAACTTCACCGCCAAAGACTTCCGTACCTGGATGGGGACGGTGACGGCCTTTGAGTACCTCAAGCTGCAGGAGCCACCCACAAGCGAAACGGATCTTAAGCGGAAATTGAATGCCTGTTTCGACGCCGTGGCCGAACACCTGGGCAACACGCGGGCTGTTTGTAAGAAGTACTATGTGCATCCGTCAGTAACAAATGCGTATGCCGATGGACGCATTCAGAAATATATCAAAGCTGCCACCACGGAGGATTCTCTGCTTTCTGACTCCGAGCAGCGTGTTACCAAACTCCTTTCATCCTACGCCTGATATTTTGAGTAATAAATTCAATTACGATCTGGATTTCGATGCTGTTGACTTTCGCGATCATCCCGAATTGTATCGGATTGGGGTCGGCGAGCAGGGGGTACTTTTGGTTGAACCCTACAAAAGTGAATTGCTGCCGCTCTGGCGTTTCAAAACGGAAGAGATTGCCACTCATTCCGCTGAGCAGCTGTACGAAAAATTCGAAGAGTACTTGAACAATAAAGATTTTGTCGGGGCAGATATGGCACGCAAGTACATTCAAATGGGCTTTACCCGCGCGCGCCGCTACGCCAACCACCCGAGTGGTCGAAAGTACGCCGCGGGAGATGACCCTGATCACGAGCAAAAGGCTTATCCATACTCGTCAGGTAGTCCGCGGAAAGGTAATGAGGTACTTCCCCGCGCAAAAGATGCCGCCATCAGCGAAAAAGCCAAAGCCGCGGCAGTGTTCAAGAGCTATTGGGATCGCTGCCGCGCTCACCCAGAGTACCAGCAGCAGAAAGAGGCCTTTCGAAAAAAATATTATTAAAGGATAAAACCTACATTGGTAGCCTGGGCGTCTAGTAGAAAAGGCTTGTTTCACCGTTTTTATTTGTAAACGATGAAACAAATCAATGTACTATGCCTCTAAATCGCCGGCATTTCCTGCAAAGCTCCATTGGCCTTGCCACTGCAGTTTCTTTTGGAGTTCCTGATCCACAAGCCGAGAATACGAAGCTCCCATTTCCAATTTCTTGCAATCAGTACTCGTGGTTTACATTCTTTCGTCGTGAAGGCCGCGACTGGAAGGCCGATCTTGATGTTTCGATGAGTGAGTATGCGCAATCAGGATTCCAGGCATTCGAGCCAAGTTTTGAGTCCGTCGGGGAGGTTGAAAAGCTGGCTCCAATCGTAAAAAAACATGGCATCGCCGTTCCTTCTTTCTATGTTAATAGTTTGCTCCACGAGATTGATGCAGGCAAAAAATCAATAGGGCAAGTACTGACTATTGCCGAAATCGCTCAAAAACTGCTCGGTACCACGATAATCGTGACCAATCCCAGCCCGATCAACTGGAATGGTTCGGAAAATAAAAACGATCCACAACTTGAAGAGCAAGCCAAAAACCTTAACCAACTGGGACTGGAATTACGCAAAATGGGTATGACACTTGCCTACCACACCCACGACATGGAAATGCGGGCCGGCGCGCGGGAGTTTCACCACATGATGCTCAACACCGACCCGGCGAACGTTACTTTCTGTATGGATGTCCATTGGATTTATCGTGGGTCAGGCAACTCCCAACTGGCGGTGTTCGACGTGTTGAAATTATACGGCCAGCGGATCACCGAAATGCACATCCGGCAATCCAAGGATGGTATCTGGACGGAGGTGTTTGCTGAAAATGGTGATGTTAACTATCATCAGGTGGCCGATGAACTCAGAAAGATGGGCATTGCGCCGCACATAGTAATGGAGCAATGCCTGGAGAAGCAGTCACCAAACGTGCATAATGCCATTGATGCCCACCAGGAGGATTTGAAGCGAGCCACACAGACATTTTCTCTTTGATCGGATGTAGTTTAGAGCGTTGGTAAAACCCGCGAGGGTGGGAGGGAAGTGATTTTGAGTTCAGTCCCGTTGACGTGAGCAATCAAATTAATGACTACCTAAATTTTTGAGGATTAAGCATTAGTTTGACCATTCCCCAGGCCACGAAAAGCATCAGGATCAGGGCGGGAAACCCTCCCAGGTTGGAAAGGATTTTCACCCCATCCAAGCCCTTGTCTTTCCCTTCTCCGGCAAAGGATACCATGATCCAGGCAATCAGTCCAATCAAACTACCCCATGCGATCTTGACATACAAGGGAGGCTCGTCGCTACCGGAATCGGGCTTGGTGACGCTGATTCCACTCATGGCCGTGGTATTGGAATCGGCCGCAGTTACGTAGGATAGGAAGGCCGTGACAAAGAAAACCACGCTTGTGATTTGGGCAAAGGGTAGTTTTTCCAAAATGGAAAAAATGACCCGACTGGCTCCGCCTTCCTGATTAAGTACCGCGTAAAGCGACGAGCCGGGTGATTGAAAATCGTAATGTATGGCACTGACGCTGAATATCATAATCCAGACGCAGGCGAACAGCGCAGGCAGGAACAAATTGAACACGATGAACTGCCGGACGGTATAGCCGAGGGCAATTCTACCCAAAAACAAAGCTGTAATAGGAGTCCAGGCCAGCCAGTTGGTCCAGTTGAATATTGTCCAGCTCTTGGCCCATTCTACATCGGGCGTAATGGTGCCGATCAGGCTTCTGGTGAAAAAGTTTGTCAAATACTCACCAAAGGATTCCAGACCGAAAGAGACTAAAAAGAGCGTTGGTCCGGCCAGCAGCATAAAAACACCAAGCACTATAAAAATGCTGACGTTGATTTCGGACAAAATGCGGATTCCCCGCAACAAGCCGCTGGCCGCCGACGCTACAAAAGAAAGTACGATGGCAAGCGCCACCATGCCCATTACAAAGATGCTGGCGGGAATTCCCGCCATATGTTCAAGGCCGCCCGAAATGATGAGAATTCCTGCTCCAAGTGAAGCCGCCATACCTGCCACCAGGCAAAACAGGCAAAGCGCGTCGATCCAGGTACCCAAGGAGCGATGGACGCGGTTGCCCAAAATTGGGTAAAGCATCGAGCCCAGGCTAAAGGGCTGATTGAGGTTGTAGTAGCAAAGGGCAAACATTAATCCGCCCAACGTATATATTCCGTAGGGAATGAGCGACCAGTGCATATACATGGTCGAAACGGCGAAGGTCGCTGCTTCCCGGCTGTTAGGCGTAAGTCCAAGGCTCGGCGGGGGAGCATGCAGGTGAAACAGCGGCTCGGCGGTTCCCCAGAAGAGAATGCCCGTGGCGATGGTAGTGCAAAGCGTAATGGAAAACCACCGCCAGCGATTGAGCAAAGGAAGGGCCAGCGGTCCGCCGATTTTGATTTTGCCCAATGGTGAAAAGTACACCATCAGGCAAAGCAGGAAAAACGCCAGCGCCCCCACCGAAAACAGCCATCCCAACGAACCCATCATGCCGGAATTAAGCGCAGCGATGACCGAAATCATTTCCTGTGGGTCGATCAGGCTAAAAATACAGACTCCGATCAGAACGAGAAAAGGCGGCCAAAAGACAAATGGGCGTAGCTGCTTCATCCGGCGAAGGTAGCTACTTTACCGTCACGCCTTTCCAGAAAGCGACATAGCCCTCGATATTTTTGGCTGCATCCTTGGCGTTGGGATAGTACCAGGCGGCGTCTTTATTTATTTTCCCATCCACATTGAGGCTATAATAAGAGGCCGTTCCCTTCCACGGACAAACGGTATGTGTATCGGACTCCTGCAGGTACTCACTCTTTACGGTTTCTACGGGAAAGTAGTGATTGTTCTCAACGACGATGGTGTCGTCGCTTTCGGCGATGGTTTGGTTATTCCAGGTAGCGGTCATGAATTGCTTTTTTTATATGTAAAGACTCAAATATATAACTAAAGCCCCCTGAGATAGTTCAAGAAATGAGAATTAGGACGAAACTCCGGGCCAAATAAGCAAGAAGGGAGTAGTTTGTTTGACTTAAAAGCGTAGCTACCGACGTAGGGGTCAGCTCAGTTTCAATAATGACTATCCAGCAAATCTTCTACAGAAGTTGTGTCTATTGTCCTTAGGTAGCCCAAAAAGGTTTCTTCCGCTTAGGAAAGTTTCATCTCTACATATTGTTGCTTGTTTATACAAGTGAAGCGATGAGGGGCAAACATGCGAATTTCATTCCAAAAAAAATGCGGCGATATCAGTAGCGAACTACCGGTATCGCCGCAAGGCGTTTGTTTCAAGTTTGAGATCAATTGGTTTCGTTCGCCATCATCATTTCCATTTCATCTGCACTCGGACCGTAGGGACCGGAAATAGGGATATCCAGCAATCGTAGAAAAACCCCTAACTGAGCGCGATGGTGGGCGTTTTGTCCAAAGGCATGACGAACGGCCTCCCACTTAGGCATATCCATATACACCTGATCGCCTCCCCGTAGTACCCACCGATCTAGCAAGATGTCATCTGTCATTCGGCTGAGCGTATCCTGAGATTTCTGAACATTTTTATCAAATGTCGCCAGCAAGGCCTCGGCGTCTGCATGCTCTTCGGGTACTTCCTGGGCTATGTCCCAGTCATCCATTTCGAGTATGGCTCCGATCCATGAGGGTATATCAGCCAGATGCGTAGCCAGAGCTTTGAGCGTCATGCTCTTGGGATGAGGCTGCCAGTTCATTTTGTCGGCAGGAACAAGCGCCAGCATTTTACGGGTTTCGGGGGCTTCGGTAGCGAGTTCTTTCTGGAAAGCTTCAATGAATGTGATCATGGTCGTTTATTTGTTTGGTTGATGGAACAAATATCGACGTGACCGGTGACAGCCCTATGTCAGCAGGGTTCAGAAATCTTCAGAGCCAACCGTTGTCTGACCGTATCGAGTTTTTGAGAGACCATCCCTCTGAGCATCTCGGGTTCAATGATGTCAACTACCTCCCCGAAAATCAGACACCAATGCGCCATTCCGGCTAAGGAGTCAGTCAGAAAAGTCATTTCGATTTGTTCGCCGGCGTCGGTTTGCGAGACGAAACCATGGTAGTAATGCTGATCACCCAGAAAGCGCAAGGCTGGCCTGTCCAGGCGGACGATCACTTTATGCAGCGTTCTCTCTTGCCGGGTGCGCTCGATAAAACTTTGCAAGGCGGGATGAAGGGTCGAAAAGCGTTCATTAAGTACTTCCAGGGCCTGTACCCGGTCAGTACGAAAATTCCGGTAGCCGCTCCTCAACCGGCAGTAAGCAATGAGGTACCAGTTCGGTCCGCCCGAATAAATTCCCACTGGCTCCACGTCACGCTCCGAAGTGCCGCTACTGGTCGTAGATTCATACACGAGCCGAACTACCTTTTTCTCCGCGATGCAGTTCAAAATCGTTTCGATGGGAAGATTTTGAGGACGGTTCTTGGGCAGGTAAGGACTTTGCACCACAGCAATACGGTTGCTGAGGTCATCGAGCAATTCTTTATCCGGCGTGCGCAGGACGGCTTTTATTTTAAAAAGGGCCGATTGATACGATGCCCGCGATGTCGCATCGGTCCATTGGTTTACCAGCTTTTCCGCCGTCAGGAAAGCCATAGCTTCCTCGCGCGTAAACTGCACCGGGGGCAGCCGATAACCCTGCACTATCGAATAACCCACTCCGGCCTCACCCACAATCGGAACCCCGGCCAGTTCGAGCGTCCGCATGTCGCGGTATACTGTCCGCAGGCTTATATCAAATCGCTCGGCTATCTCCTGAGACCGGAGGATACGCTTGGATTGCAACTGGATGAGGATGGCAGTCAGGCGGTCGAGGCGGTTCATCTGAATATTCGTGGTTGATACTTTAAAGTACCCACAAAAAGAAAGGAGAACCAAACGAATTTGATTCTCCTTTTTAACCAAAATCTATAAACCTTACACCAGCATGCTCATCGGCTCTTCCAGGAACTTCTTCACGGTAAGCAAGAACTCAGAGCCGGTAACCCCATCGACTACACGGTGGTCGCAGGAGAGCGTTACCTTCATAACATTTGTGGGATAAACCGTGCCATCCTCCTTAAACGCTGCGGTTTGCTTGATCGAACCGATGGCCAAAATACAGGCATCAGGTGGATTGATAATGGCAGTGAATTCATCAATGCCGAACATCCCCAGATTTGAAATCGAGAAAGTGTTGCCTTCCCAGTCTTTCGGTTGGAGTTTTTTGTCCTTGGCTTTGCCAGCGAACGTTTTCACCTCACCAGAAATAACCGAAAGAGTTTTCTTATCGGCGTCGCGAACGACAGGTACGAGTAAGCCTTCATCCACCGCGACGGCCACGCCGATGTTTACGTAGTCGTATTTGCGGATTTTGTCTCCAAGCCAGGCAGAGTTAACCGCCGGATGTTTTTTGAGTGCCAGCGCGCAGGCTTTGACGACAAAATCATTGAAAGAAATCTTTGAAGTAGCCACTTCATTTAGCGTCGGGCGGAGGGCCATTGCCTTGTCCATGTTGATTTCCATGGTAAGGTAGAAGTGCGGCGCCGTGAACATGCTCTCGCTCAGACGACGCGAGATAGTTTTGCGCATCTGCGAAACGGGAATGTCCTCGTAGTTGCCCACCGGTTCGGAGCTGGCGACAGCAGGTTCCACTTTACCAATCTTAGCGGGCTCGGCAGCTTGCGCCGGCTTGGCGGCAGGCTTGAACTCGTCCACGTCACGTTTGATAATGCGGCCATTGTCCCCGGAGCCGGAAACCTCGTGGAGGTCGATCCCCTTTTCCTCGGCAAGACGGCGAGCCAGGGGAGAAGCCTTAATGCGATCACCGGAATCGGTAGCGGCAACGCTTGATTCTGATGCTGCTCCTTTTGCGTCGGCAGTAGCCGAAGGAGCTTCAACCTGCTCGTCTTCTTCATTTTCAGATTCTTCACTACCACGTTCCTCACGGTCGATGAGCGCCTGGAAATTTGCCCCCTCCTCACCGATAACGGCGATGATGGCATTGACAGGTACAGCATCGCCTTCCTTGATTCCGGCGAAAAGCAAAGTTCCTTCTTCGTAGGCTTCCAGATCCATAGTGGCCTTATCCGTCTCAACTTCGGCCAGAATATCCCCGGAAGCTATTTTGTCACCGACTTTTTTCTGCCAGGAAACCAAAACGCCCTCTTCCATGGTATCACTCATCTTTGGCATCCTGACCAAAGTAGCGTTGATTTTTTCATTGGAAGGTGCTGGTTTTGTGGCTTTGGATGCCGCCTTCGCGGGAGCCGCTTTCTCCTCTGCGGGCGCTGGTTTCTTAGCTCCATTGGAGGACGCGCTGGCGCCTTCTTCTGCCTTGCCGTTGGAATTCCCTTCCAGCAATCCTTCGTAATCCTCGCCTTTTTCTCCGATAACGGCCATTACGCCATTCACGGGGACGGCGTCGCCCTTCTCGACTCCGATGTATAATAAGGTACCTTCCTGGTAAGCTTCCATGTCCATAGTGGCCTTATCGGTTTCCACCTCGGCCAGAATGTCGCCGGATTTTACCTCGTCGCCCACTTTTTTGTGCCATTCCGCAATGACACCCTCTTCCATAGTGTCGCTCATTTTGGGCATTCTTATTACTTCTGCCATTTTATAAGATATAAGTTTTCAGATTCAGGGATTTTATTCAGTTAGCCAAAAATACAATAAAACGGTATAAAAGGATAAAGGGTTAAAGGTTTAGGATTGAAGGGATTTTATATAGCGTTGATAATCAGAACGAAAAAGAGTTAGAGAAAATGCTCTAACTCTTTTAATGAAAGACAACCTAAGGCAAATCCAGCTTAGCTTATCTTTAAAACTGCCATAAACGCTTCCTGCGGAATCTCGACATTGCCGACCTGCCGCATCCGCTTTTTACCTTTTTTCTGCTTCTCGAGTAGTTTTCGCTTCCGGGAAATATCGCCGCCGTAGCATTTGGCAAGTACGTCTTTTCGCATGGCCTTCACCGTTTCGCGGGCTATGATTTTCTGGCCGATTGCCGCTTGTATCGCAATCTCGAACATCTGGCGCGGGATCAGTTCCCGTAGTTTCTCGCAAAGTTTCTTCCCCCATTCGTACGCTTTTGTGCGGTGAACAATGGCCGAGAGCGCGTCCACGCGGTCGCCGTTAAGCATCACGTCGAGCTTTACCATATCGGACGCTTCGTATCCTGTGAGCTCGTAGTCGAGCGACGCATAACCGCGCGAGATGGTTTTCAGCCGATCGAAAAAATCAAAAACTACCTCAGCCAACGGCATGGAAAATTGCAGCTCCACCCGGTCAGAAGTCAGGTAAATCTGGTTTTTGAGCATTCCCCGCTTTTCCATGCACAGTGTCATGATGGCCCCTACGTACTCTGACTTGGAAATAATCTGCGCGTTGATGAAAGGTTCTTCAATCACGCTGATAAAGTTGGGTTCAGGCATTTCAGAAGGAGCACTCACTTTGAGGTTTTCGCCGCGCGTAGTCGTAACCCTGAACTGTACCGAAGGTACGGTGGTGATCACCGTCATATCGAACTCGCGTTCCAGGCGCTCTTGAATGATCTCCATGTGTAGCATTCCGAGGAAGCCGCAACGGAAACCGAAGCCGAGAGCCGCGGAGGTTTCGGGTTCCCACACCAGCGAAGCATCGTTGAGCTGCAGCTTTTCCATAGCCTCCCGAAGTTCTTCGTACTCGCTGGTATCGACCGGATAAATGCCTGCGAAAACCATCGGCTTCACTTCCTCAAATCCCCGAATCATAGCGGTGGAAGGCCGGTTGGTATGGGTGAATGTGTCGCCCACTTTTACTTCCCGTGCTACTTTGATACCGGAAATGAGGTAGCCCACATCTCCGCATTCCACAACATCCTTAGGCTGTTGTTGCAGGCGTAAAGTACCGATTTCGTCCGCCTGGTATTCACGGCCCGTAGCCATGAATTTGACCTTATCCCCTTTACGCACGCTACCATTCTTGATGCGGAAAATTACTTCGATTCCCCGGTAGGAGTTGAATACCGAGTCAAAGATCAGGGCTTGTAAAGGCGCATCCGGATCCCCTTTGGGAGCAGGGATACGGTGAACGATGGCTTCCAAAATATCAGGTACACCAATTCCTTCTTTGCCACTCGCGTGGATGATTTCATCCCGGTCGCAGCCAATAAGGTCAACAATCTGGTCCTTAACCTCCTCGGGCATGGCACCGGGAAGGTCAATTTTATTGAGTACCGGAATAATTATGAGGTCGTGGTTGATAGCCAGGTACAAGTTGGATATCGTCTGAGCTTCAATGCCCTGCGAAGCGTCAATAAGTAACAGCGCTCCTTCGCATGCAGCAATTGACCTGGACACTTCATAGGAAAAATCCACGTGGCCTGGTGTGTCGATCAGGTTGAGGGTGTATTTTTCCCCGGCAAGAATATAATCCATCTGAATGGCGTGACTCTTGATGGTAATGCCGCGTTCGCGTTCCAGATCCATGTTGTCGAGCAATTGGGCCTGCATTTCGCGATTAGTGACGGTATTGGTATATTCCAGAAGCCGATCAGCCAGGGTACTTTTCCCGTGATCGATGTGGGCAATTATGCAAAAGTTGCGGATGTTCTTCATGAAATGGGAGTGAGCAATCAACGGTTGCTCAGTGCTTGAAAATTGTTTGTTGTAATGTAACAGGCTGCTAATTCAAAAGTTCGTTGTTTGACGCCGAACCTGATGTTTTTGCAAAGATACAGCTTACCAGCCTATTTATTACGCAAGATTAAAGCCCCACGCTAACCCACTGCATCATGAGGGCGGTGAGGTAGCCTGCGTAGGACCCCAGCGCATATCCCAATATGGAAAGCAGTACGCCAACGGTCGCCAGCGAAGGGTGGAATGCAGCTGCTACCACGGGTGCTGAGGCTGATCCACCGACATTGGCCTGGCTACCCACTGCGGCGAAGAAAAACGGGATTTTGAACAGACGGGCCGCGCCCATAACTACGACCGCGTGAACCAGCATCCACACCAGCCCGATTGCAAATAGACCGGGATTGTCCGCGACCGCGCGCAAATCCATCTGCATCCCGATGGTTGCGACCAATATATATAGGAAAACACTTCCCATGCGTGAGGCGCCTACGTATTCCAGCTTACGAATGGGCGTAAGTGAAAACGAAAGGCCCATCAAGGTTACTAAAGCAATTATCCAAAAGAATGAAGATGTCAGACTATATCGACCGAGTCCCGGATAGTTTTCACTAAGATATGGCGTAATGCTATCGGCCAAAAAGTGGGCTAATCCTGTGGCCCCGAATCCAACTGCGGCCAGGAAAAGCAAATCACGCATGGCGGGAATGCGCTGGTGGGCAAGTTGAATTCCTTCCAAACGCTCCTGCACATCGATGATCCGGCTACTATCGGCCCTGAGGCGGGCGTCAATGCGCGCCGCGTAACCCGCGCCATAGATAAGTACCGCCATCCAGAGTTCGGCTACGAGCACATCTACCGCTACAATTTGAGAGAAAAGACGATCACTGGGTTGAAAGACCTCCTTCAATGCAGTCTGGTTTGCCCCACCGCCAATCCAACTCCCGGCAATGGTCGCAAGTCCACGCCAAACAGCATCCGGGCCTTCGCCCTGAACGGTTTCGGGGCTTAGGCTCCCGACTACCCACAGGGCCAACGGGCCACCGACCATCACCCCTATAGTACCTGCCAGCATCATGGTCACGGCCTGAGGGCCTAGTTTTGCCAACGATTTCCAGTCCATTCCCAAAGTAAAAAAGACCAGGCAGGCGGGTAAAAGGTACCGGGACACTACAGGGTACAGCTGTGAGTTGGCACCATCGACCAACCCTACGGAATTATAGATACCGGGAATAAAATAGCAGAGCAAAAGTGGGGGTACTACGCCGTAAAACTTCGTCCAGCCTTTTTGAGGGAGTGAGGCGGTGTAGAATATCAGGCCGAGCGTGAGCATCAGTAACCCCAGTACTACGGCGTCGTTTTGAATCATATTTTTGCGGGAGAGAAAGACAAGCAGATTTTTGCTCGCTTATTTTCACAAAAAAACATAAAAAAAGGGCAAAAATTGCCCGGCGGATCATCCAAAAAAAACACGCAGGTTTCAAGACGAACCCGCGTGTCAGATTACACTTCATCAACAAACTAAAAACCAAATGGGAGAATTTAGCATTGAAAAATTGAGAGGATAAGTACCTAATCATCCTCTCAATCCCAAATTAAATCAAGCTGTAGGAGGGGGAGTCGAACCACCCACGGTGCGGTTAGCCGCGATACAAATACTTGGTGGTCAACCCCAGTCGACAAGTCGGCATTATATCGTGTTTATCCCGGAATCACCACCCCCGAGACAGGAGGGCATGGCTGCCAGTTTCATCATCCTACAGTATAGTCAAAAAACGTTGTCAACATGGCCGAAAAGGAAATCTGTTTCTTTATATTGACCTTGCAAAGGTAAGGGACTAAAATTTAATTTTAAAATATTTTTATAAAAAAGTCTTAAAATTTAGATGTATCGCATTTATTTACCCTATTTATTGAATTTTTTTGAACTATCGAGTGAATAATGAGTAAAAATTTAGAAATTGATAATACCGATTTGCGGATTTTGTCGCTATTGATGGAAAATGCCGGACTAGCTTATACCGAAATCGGAAAGCGCGTACACGTATCTGGCGGGACAGTGCACGTCAGAATGAAGAAAATGGAGCAATTGGGCATCGTCAAGGGCTCGCAATTGATCATCGATCCCGCAAAATTGGGTTGGGACATCAGTGCTTTTCTGGGTGTGTACCTTGACAAAAGCTCGCTCTACGAAAATGTAGCGGCTGATTTAGAGAAAATTCCCGAGGTTGTAAATATTCACTATACGACTGGTGTGTACAGTCTTTTTGCAAAGATAGTCTGCCGTGACACCGGGCATTTGCGCGAAGTACTTCATGATAAAATACAGAAAGTCAAGGGGATTCAGCGTACCGAAACGATTATTTCGCTTGAAGAGCGTATCAATCGGTCTATCCCGCTTGAGGAAGATTGAAAATTATTTTCCAAAGTTTTTTCTATATATAAAAAACTTATATATATTTGTACATGCACCCTTGTTTAGGGTAGTTTATTAAAATAATCATTCAAACCAAGCAATCGCTGCCGCGGAGGCCAAACATAACAAATGGAAAAAAGCACAAGTAACGAGTACGTACGCGGAACCTTGAAGACAATCGTTTTGAACTTACTTTCAGACTGTGACCGAATGTACGGCTATGAGATTACACAACAAGTGACCGAACGCACAGCTGGTGAAATTAACCTGACTTTCGGCGCTCTGTATCCGGTACTTCATAAATTAGAACAGGAAGGATTGCTGGTTACTGAATCAGAAGCAGTGGATGGCCGGATGCGTAAGTACTATTCGCTCACCACCCAGGGAACCGAAACTGCCCGCACCAAAACGAGTGACCTCGAACGCTTCATGGAAGCCATGAAGCTGCTGCTCTCGCCTCCCGGCGAAGCTACCCCGAGTCTGGTTCCGAAAGGAAATTAGGCTACCCATGAATCAAATCACTTTGCCCTTATAGAGCTTTACCTCAATCGATATGAAACGTCTGACCGATTTCCGCCTTGCAGAATTGAATCGCTATCTGGAAACAAGCGGCCTTAGTGATGCCCTAATGCCCGAACTTCTCGATCATCTGGCGTGTGAAGCAGAGGAACGACTTTGGGCTGGTAAACCGCTGGAGGAAGTGATCGAGTCATTGAGGAAAGAGGTAGACCCCGATGTATTATTGGATTTGAGTCTTAACCATAAACATCTGTTAGCCATGAATGAATCATTGAACGACATCGTTTTCGAGAATCGCAACAAGCTCTACGGAGCCTATGCCCTGCGCCGTGACTACGGCGGCAACGTTCAGCGCGCCACCATTATTGGCGTTGGGATTTTTCTATTGATGTTTCTGCTGCCGGAGTTGTACGCCCGACTTAAAACTACCGATGAAAAGGACATTGCGTTCATGGTAGAGGCCAAAACCATTAAGATAACCCCAGAGAAAATTACGCCGATTGCGCCGCCTGTGGTTGAACCAACGCCACCCACAGCAAAGACAGTTCGCTCCCGGCCCTATGAAGTCATGCCTGACGAACAAGTCCCTATCGAAATGCCACCGCCCACAGTTGAAATGCTGGAGAACGCACAGACCGGGCAGGCAAATGTGGATGGAGAATCATTCATGGAATTTGTGGTTCCGCCCGCCGAGGCGGCGGGAACCGGCAAAGGGGATGTAATTGAGGTGAAACCCGAGGAGGAAAAAACGCTCCTTTTTGCCGAACAGCAACCACAATTTTTTGGGGGAAGTCAGGCGTTTGCCAATTTTCTGCAAAAAAACTTAAAGTACCCGCGCGCTGCCGCTCAGGCTGGAATCCAGGGAAAGGTATTCGTCGAGTTCACTGTAAGCACCGACGGCAAAATCGAAAAGGCAAAAACTATCAAGGGCATCGGATTTGGCTGCGACGAAGAGGCCATCCGAGTGGTCAACATGATGCCCGATTGGCTTCCCGGCAAGCAATCGGGAGTGCCCGTGCGCGTTCGGTTCACGCTGCCCATTGCCTTTCAATTGGAGTAAGGATCTGCATTTCGAGTGTATGGTCACCAGGACTGATACGAATGGGCTATTTTATTTTTGAAGGAAATCCCTGCCATATGGCAGGGATTTCCTAGTTTTGGGAAAGGGTAACGCCCTTTCCTCAACAACCTTCCTTTTACTTACGCACAAGAATAATTGTACTCCATAGTTGATATTGAAACTACAGGTGGTGTTGCCGGAAAAGGCCGGATCACTGAAATTGCCATATTCCGCCATGACGGCCATCAGATCGTGGACTCTTTCCAATCGCTTGTAAATCCGCAGACGTTCATTCCCCCGTTTATCACGAGGCTCACCGGGATCGATAACCATATGGTGAAAGACGCTCCCACCTTTGAGGAAATAGCTGATTCTGTCCGCGCCCTGACGCTTGATGCCTGGTTTGTAGCTCATAATGTGAGCTTTGACTTCAATTTTATCAGGAAGGAGTTTCAGATGCTCGACGAATACTTTGAGCGGGATAAGCTTTGTACAGTGCGTTTGAGTCGAAAAATCTTCCCTGGCTACAGATCGTACAGTTTAGGGAATTTATGCCAGAGTCTTGAAATTCAAATTAAGGATCGCCACCGTGCGGCGGGCGATGCGGCCGCTACGGTGAGGCTGTTTGAAATGTTACTCAGGGCAGACACTTCGGCGCTGATTCCAGTGGACTAAATTCTAAGGCCGGAATTGCTGATGGCACAGTTTTGATAGGCATATCTGCATCAAACTTCACCATAAATTGCAGATAACATGAAAGCCCTGGCCAACTCCATCAACTACCTCGTAATCTTTTTAATAGCTATTACACTTGTCAGCTGCGAACTGGCGGGAGATATTTTCGAAGGCGGCGTCTGGACGGGCGTGATACTGGTCTTTGTTGTGATCGGTGTAGTTATCTACGGAATTTCCCGATTATTTGGCGGCGGCAAATAAGGGAATCCATCATCCAATAGCCTCATTCCAATCAGGTAGGTTGCCAAACCGCCGAAGGGTTGACACGTGGGAGAGTAAAGCTTCATTGAAAGTTTCATTTTCCAAGTACACGAGTCCGAACTCCTCGGCGGTCTCTTTTACGATCGGGGCGATTGATGGATAATGTACATGGCAGATGCGGGGAAAGAGGTGGTGCTCCACCTGAAAGTTCAGCCCACCTACATACCAGGAAAGCCATTTATTGCGACGGGAGAAATTAACGGTAGTTTGTAATTGGTGAATAGCCCAGTCGTTTTCGATAATGCCTTTTTCGTTAGGTTGAGGATGATCCGTTCCTTCCACGGTATGCGCGAGCTGAAAAATCACTGTCAGAATCAGGCCGGCGGTAAAGTGCATAAGCAAAAAGCCGCCTAATATCTCACCAAAGGGTATGCCAAACAGGTAGATCGGGACCAGGAAAAAGATCCCGAAATAAATGGCTTTCATCAAAATCAATTTGATGAGTGTTACTGTATTCTCCTTCCTGGTCTGGGTGTTTACCCCTGATTTGGTAAAGGAAACATGCTGGACAAAGTCTTTGGCAACTACCCAGTAAAGCGTCAGTATACCATAAAAGAAAAAGGCGTATATCCATTGAAACCGGTGGATGCCCTTCACCTCAGTATGTGGTGAGAGCCGTACGATGAGTCTGTCCTGAATGTCTTCGTCCATCGGCACCACATTGGTAAACATGTGGTGAAGTGTGTTATGCTGTAGCTTCCAGTTAAGTACGCCACCACCCGCAAGGTTGAGCGAATATCCCATCCACTTGTTTACCGTTTCGTTTGCTGAGTAAGCTCCATGGTTGGCATCATGCATTATGCTCATCCCTATACCACCAATGCCCAGGCCCATCAACAGCCACAAAGTCAGACTAAGCCACAGGGGAGGGTTAAACACCAAAATGAATATAAAGGGCAAAATGTAGGCACTCAACAACACGACCGTCTTTAAGATCATTGTGCTGTTGGCATGGCGGCAAAGATTATTTTCAGTGAAATAAGCGTCAACTCTGTTTTTTAAAGTGGGGAAAAATTTGTTTTTGTCTTTATTGACAAAGCGTATCCTTGGTTTTTGTTTCATGGAGATTGTTTTTACCGAACGGTAAAGGCGCTGGAAGCAGACTTAATCGCAAATGTAATTGATTTTAGGCTTAGTGTATCGTTCAAAAGTAACGGAAAGATATGTATTTAGGACCCAGCGGATGGGAAAACGTAAAGATTTATAAATTGAGCCCTGAGAGACTGCGGATGAAAAGGTCTCGGAAGAGAAACTAGGAATATTGAAGATACAGGCATATAACGAACATAACGAACCGGCTTCTAATATGTTTCAAAATGCCGGATCGTATCGATTCTACTTATTTTTTAAAAAAGTGGTGTTGATGCTTGCGTAAATGATTTCTGACCTGCATATTTGCACTCCGATTCGGAATGAGGGATCGGAAGACACAAGCGGGGGATTAGCTCAGTTGGCTAGAGCGCTTGCATGGCATGCAAGAGGTCATCGGTTCGAATCCGATATTCTCCACCAGAGCGGCGGTACACATGTGTACCGCCGCTTTTTTGCGTATTTATCAACCAAAAAAATCGGGAGTAGCATATGCCACTCCCGATTCCTCAATACACTCTTCAAAAATCTGTTTATTCAAAGGTGAGCATTCGCTCAACTACCGTTTCCTGGCTGGTGATGGTGAATTCTTTCTCCATTTTTTCACCTTTCCCTACCACCGAGATTTTGTATGCTCCGTCTTGGAGTCCCTGCAGGTTGAACTTTATGCAGGCTTTCTTCTCCTTTTTACCAATACTCTGGCGGGCCAGCAAATCGCCGTTTGCATTCGTGACGAGAACCGCAACATAATTGGCGACTGATTTCTCAACGTTGACGTTTACTCCGCCGTCGATGTTCTTGTAGATGACTGCGCCGAAGGTAGTAGGCTTTTTGGCATTGTCACCAGGACCGGCGAATGCTACTGTTGTACCGAGCGCCAGAGCGCAGATCAGGGTTTTGATGGACTTTTTCATGGCTTTGTAGTTTTTGGTTTTGGCTAATGTTTGTCGTTGTTGACTCTACAAAGATGGGGTATTGGAAGGTACTATGTATAACAAAGTACATAGGCGGTATTTTTCAGGGAGGAAAGGAAAATCGATGAAAGCTACGATATCAATAGCTCAGCCTATAGACCATAGGCTGCATTACAGGGTGGGGTTTCACATTTCTAGCTTTGTCAGCAGAGCCACCACATCTTGTTCGGAACGAAGATTGAGGTTGTGATTTTTAATGATCTCACTGGCAATTTTGGCATCAGGAAGTTTGGAAAGCAGGTTTCGCTCATTGAGTTTCACCGAAATGATGCTTCCTTCGGGCTCTTGCAGGAATAGGTCTTCACTTTTGAAATACTCGTAGTCGTAACTCACATTCTCGTTGTAGCCATTGCGCTCCACCTTATCAAGCCGGGCATTGTAGCGGCGTAGGAGCTTCGTGCTTATTCCCGAATAAAGCGCTTCATAGTACTGGTTTTTCAAACGCACGAACAATCGGTCCCCGATTCTGAAAGACTCGGGATATATGATTTTTTCAACGGAATCCACACTCACTACCACATAGTCTTCCACCATATTGTAATTGAGGGGGAATCGCAGCGCATTGCCTTTATGAGTCGGTAAAGTGCCCGATTGCCAGTCAGCAAACAGAAAGGGTGAACCCTTTATCCCCACAGTGCGGTAGCTGTTGTTCTGGTTATCGGTACGATAGTCGTACTGCTGCCCCCGGAAGGTGAAACGGTGGACATCGGTGGTTGAGTCGTAGGAGATCTCCTGCTGTCCGAAAGCCGTTGTGATTGAGAAAAGTAAAAGTACAGAAAGGTAAGTGGCTGATCTCATGGCTGAATGGGTTTGTTAAGCGGCCTACCAAGATACAAAAAAAGGAGAGAAATGTTTCTCTCCTTTTTTACAATAAGTTGGTTGCCACTAACTACATAGTACCATCAGATAATAACACACCTTTGGGTTTCGACTTGGACTTTTTCCGCATCACCACGTCATAAAGGTCGGTGCGGCGGTCTTTCATGATCTGCACCGAACCGTGCTCGTGCAATTCCTTCAACTGTAGCAAATCCACATCTACTATAAGCATGATTTCGGTATTGGCGGTAGCCTCTGCTTTGATTGTATTTGTGGGGAACTGGAAGTCAGAAGGAGTGAATACTGCCGATTGAGCGTAGTGAATGTCCATGTTCTCTACGCGGGGTAGATTCCCAACGCAACCCGATATGGCCACGTAACACTCGTTCTCAATAGCTCTTGCCATAGCGCAGTTTCTAACCCGCATATAACCATTCTGGGTATCGGTAAGGAAGGGGACGAAAAGAATTTCCATACCCTGCCTTGCCAGCAGACGACTCAGTTCGGGGAATTCGATATCGTAGCAAATCACAATGCCGATTTTCCCGCAATCGGTGTCGAATACCCTGACCTCGTCACCTCCCACCATGCCGTAGTGGCGAACCTCGTTGGGCGTAATATGAATTTTCCGGAATTCCTCGCTGGTACCGTCGCGGCGATAGAGATAGGCAGCATTGTACAATTTGCCGTCCTCTACCAACGGCATCGAGCCTCCTACGATGTTTACATTGTAAGAAATGGCAAATTCCTGCATCTTCTTTCGCACCACGTCAGTGTAGTCTGCCAGTTTACGGACAGCCTGCGGTTCGGGCATGTCATTGAACTGGGCCAGCAGCGGCATATTGAAGAATTCGGGGAATTGAATGAAGTCGGCTTTATAGGAACTTACCGCATCCACAAAAAACTCCACCTGCTCAAAAAAGGCATTGACATCTTTAAAAAGCCGCATCTGCCATTGAACCACCCCGATTCGAATAATCGAGTCCGAAGGGTTGGTGCGTTTATTGGCGGGCTGAAAATAGATATTGTTCCATTCCAGTAACGTTGCGTAGTCTTTGGACTCGGTGTCGCCGGGGAGGTAGCTGCTAAGTACCTTCCTGACGTGAAAATCATTAGCCAACTGGAATGTCAGGGTCGGGTCGTAGAGTTCACGGCGCTTTACCTTATCAATGTACTGCTTCGGAGTCAGTTCCTTGGCGTACGTATTGTAGTTTGGGATGCGCCCCCCGGCCACGATACTACGGAGGTTCAATCGCTCACAGAGTTCTTTCCGGGCATCGTAAAGACGCCGGCCAAGCCGCATGTCGCGGTACTCGGGGTGCACGAATACCTCAATTCCGTACAACACATCGCCCTTGGGATCATGGGTTTTGAAAGTGTAGTTGCCCGTCACTTCCGCATAGGTGTGCTCATCGCCAAATTTCTCGTAGGTGATGATGATCGAAAGCGCCACAGCCACTACTTTTCCGTCGACCTCGACACAAATCTGACCTTCGGGAAATTTACCCAGCAACAGGTCGATTTTCGATTTGCGCCAGTACTCGCCACCGATGCCCTGATAGGCTTCGATCATGGCCTCTTTCAAGTCGGCATAGTCCTCCTCAACAAGTTCTCTATTTATTATTTTCATATGATTATTTCGGGTGGGTATAAAAAATAATTCAACCCAAGGGAAGGTCGGGTTGAATTATTCTGCTTTTTACAAAAATACAGAAACCGCCCCGGAATGGCAAATTCGGGGGCGGTCTGGGTAAAGTGGCATTGTACGCATTTCAAAGTTTTGGCAACAGGGCCGATCAGAATTCAATCTGGCCCCGAATCTCGCCAGTGGGGTAGATAGAATTGTGAATATTGAAGTAGTACTTTCCGTTCAGCAACTCAGCTTCTTTGATTTTTACGCCGTCTACGACGACCGAATTTGAAAAGGAGCCTGAACGATCTTTCGGGATCAGGTCAATGAAAGAATGCTGCACGATCGCATTCATGCCACGATCTGCCACGCCATGAATGTGCGCACCTGTTGGAAGTTCAGCCAGGTTTTCCCAAGAAATGAAATAGCTAAGGAGTTTTGTGTTTTTATTGTACAGCACGTCGGCGCTGCCCTTAGCCCCTGTGTTGAGAGAAGGTACCTCTTGCTGGCTCGTCAAGACAATCCCCCTTTTAACCACATTCCGGTCCAGGTTGTAAAACTCGATTTGGCCGCGAATTGCGATTCTGAAATTAGGTTCGGTATTGAGATAGACATAAAACAAACCATTTAAGAGCTCCTCCTCCCTCTCTGCCGGAATGTCTAAATAACCCGTTGTGGTGCCACTTTTGCTTAGATCTACTAACGCCTGTCCAGTGAATGAGTGAAAAATAGGCCCACTCTGACCCCGGGGAGCGATGCGAATGTTGGCATTATACAAAGGAGAAGGCAAGTTTTCATAGGTAATCGTGTACTCAAGTTTTTTCGTGTTTTTGTTGTAGGACATATCCATAGTACCTTTTGAAGCAGTAGGGTTGCTATAAAAACCCGCTTGTTCGGCACTGATTGCCAGACCGTTTTGCTTTGTCATGTTGTCTTCACCCAATTCATGGTCTTTACAACCATTCAGGAAAGTGAATAGTAACAGAGGCAGAAAGTACTTGCTGATTGGTTTCATAACTTGCTTGTGAGTTAGAGTAGAAAAGTAATTAAACAGGAAAAAAATGCAAGCCCTGACTTTCTGGAATTTCAAAGCAGTCTAACCTCATAGAAAAATTAAACCCAATTGGAAATCATTGAAAAGGGCAGACACACTTAATGTGTTGTCCGCCCTTTAGGTAAGTACCTGAAATTATCTGCGATCAGAATTCGATCTGTCCGCGAATTTCTCCACCAGGATTAGCCGCCGTGTGTAGATTGAAATAGAACAAGCCGTTCAACAAATCAGCTTCCTGGGTTGCCGTGAGAACAGCCGAACCGCTGACCGCCCCCGAAGTTGATGGTGGTATGACAGCAAAGGGAAACAATACGCCTGCATTGGCCCCACGTGGTGCACTGCCGTGAATGTGACCCATTGATGGAGCACTTGACATATTGGTGAAAGTGACAAAATAGCTAAGGGTCTTCGTGTTTTTGTTATACGACACATCGCCGCTTCCACTGGCCGCTACCGATTTCGCGGGTACTTCCTGCGCACCTGAAAGCGGTAATGCCTTTTTACTTACAATAAAGCTTTGATCGTAAAACTCGATCTGTCCGCGAAGTTCTCCTGAGGGATAGGCCGCTGTATGGAAATTGAAATAGAACAGGCCATTAAGCAAATCCTGCTCCTGAGCCATTGTCAGGGTAGCCGAACCAATAACTACCCCGGAGGTGGCATTCGGGATCCCGGTAAACGGGAAAAGTACCCCTGAATTGGCGCCGCGCGGTGAACTTCCGTGAATGTGACCCGCAGTGGGAATACCGGACAAATTATTGAAAGTAACCGTGTAAGATAGCTTCTTGGTGTTTTTGTCGTACGAAACCTCAGCTGAGCCGGTTGCTGCACTATTGACAAGGATAGTCTCCTGAGCAGGACTCAGGGAGAGGCCGTTTTGCTCAATGACATTATTGCCCAGATCGTGGTCTTTGCAGCCCAGAAGCAAGCCCGCCAATGCCAGCAGGGGAAGTAGTTTGGTAAATGATTTCATTTGGTGATCTAGTTAGGTGAAAGTGAGAAATAATAGTAGCCAAAGGTAGTACTTAATTTATTGTTAATCTTGCAATTACCCACAATAGAAGAGGACTTGTTCCACCAGTTGCCAGGGTGTGTGAAAGGACCTGATTTAATGGTTGTCGTGAGATCAAGCCGGAAAAATGCCCCTCTCAATAAAAAAGCCTTGGCTTCCGGATTGGGAGGGGCATTTTATGTTCTAACGGAAAGTATGACTACTTGTCTTTTCCGTAGCCTTCCATTTTCACGAGCTTGTTGTACAAGCCGAGCATCAGGAAGGACGGGGCCCATTGGCCGACGAAAAGGGCGTCTCTGTCCCGGCCCAGAATTTTCAGGGTAGCCGAGGCAGCCATCGACCCCAATGAGGCCCATAGAAAGATATCAGATGGAATCCTGGCGGTGTAGTCTTCTATTGCAGCCGCCACCGGACCTTCTTTATGTTCTGGGTTGAAATTTTTGACTTTGTCTTTTACGTCGTCTTTTACGTCGTTTGCTTTGTCTTTTATCTGTTCTGTGGTTTCCATTTTACGTAGTTTGTTTTGATTAAAAGTAGATTTTCCGGTAAAGACTGTGTTTAGCGTAATTGTTCAGGATTTCAGAAGAATAACACGCTAACGGTAGTTACCGATTTACCTGTTCAAAAAAACATACCATACATGCCTCGGCAAATCAATTTGAAATTTTGAGGACAAAGTGGGCAAAATGGGGAGAGTTTGGGTTTGTTGAGTGAAGGAAATCCCTCATTTTGTGTAAACCATGTTGACGCGTTTTTTGAAATCAGGCACATTCGTGTTTATCCCGAAGCTACCTTTTGATTACAAACACACGTCTATACTAATCCCGTTGAGATAAAAGTGCCTTACTAACTTGCATCTGAGCGAGTCCGCAATGATTTAGGTGGATTCTACAGCATTCATTTACAAAAAAAGCCCCAATAGCGTCGATGTGACGTCGCTTTCAGGGCTAGATACTTTTTAGGAAGAATTTGAAATTTCCAGTGTTCGGTTAGAAAAGCGAGACATACCGATCGCTAGCTTTGCCTGACAACTGGTCTTCAGCTTCCGTTTCTATTTGAACAATAAGGAGGGCTGGGCTTCAACCTCTTGTTTAAATTTAGCCCATTGTGTAGTGAAGAAATCATTTACCTGCGCCAATGCAGTTTCGGCCATCGCTTCGGCATCTTTGATCATCGCTTCATCCTCCGCGTTAGGATCAAAAGGTTTACTGCCGGTCCAGGGAGTACCCGCTACGGTGTAAAATGCATCACGCCATACCGTGAGGGCCGTCTGCCGGTAAGGGCGACCGTAGCCTTGTTTGCCAAGTGGTTTGGGTTCTAGGAGTTCGCGCTTGATTTTGAGCGTGTCCTGCATTGCCTTCAACTTCTTGTTCCAGCCTATCCATGCCTCATCATCGGCGGTTTTTACCTGCTCCATGAGTTGCTTCACAGTGTTGTCGGCATCATTGAGTTGATCTATGGCTGCGGTTAATTTTTCGGCTGTCCTTTCAAGACGATCAGCCATGGCACGTCGAGCCAGAATAGCCGTGCGATTGTAGGGCAACCGAGGATCGGCCAGCACCTCAACCATGGTGGAGTCTTTGAGGTCTTTGTACTGGAAAACTACCTTGTAAGTACCAGGTAAAACGGGTAGACCTGTGGGTTCAGGGGCATTGGGCTTGGGTTTACGACTGCCGGGCTGACGGAATCCTCGTTCTCGCAAGTCCCAGGTGGTGCGCTGAATCCCTGCCGTATCGGGTTGGTCGGTAAAGGTCCTTACCAATTTTCCGCCGCCGTCGTATACCCGGATGTGTACCGTGTCCTTCATGGCCGATCTTTCAGAATCGATATTCGAGGTGGTGATGGTGTCGCCTTTCATTCCTGACAGTACCTGTGTTTCGGGGTTAACCATATTTCGACGTTTCCGTTGATTCATTGCGCTCTCCACAGGCGGCGGGGGAGGGGCAATGAGGGTACCTTTGGGATTGAAGTAGTAGGTCAACCGCGCCTGACGGATTCGGTTAGGGGCCTCCCATAAGCCATCGCCACCAGAGCCATACCCGGGACTATCTTTTGTTTCAGCCAAATAAGCGTCGGGGGCGGCGTAGGCTACCAATCTTTGGTCGGGTAGTTGCTTTGCCGAGGCAATTTTCCGCAGTGGCCGGATGTCGTCCAGTATGTAAAGCGAGCGCCCGAAGGTGCCAATTACCAAATCGCCCTCCCGTTCCTGAATGGCCAGGTCCATGACGCTGGTGTTCGGGATGCCGTGTGTCCACTGCTGCCAGTTGTTTCCGTCGTCAATGCTCACCCACAGACCGTGTTCTGTCCCGGCAAAAAGCAGATTGGGTACTTCTGAGTCGGGCAACACGCTCAGCGCGTATCCGCGCAAGCCTTTATCCGCAACCACGTTGTCCCAGGTCTTTCCGTAGTCGCGGGTGCGGAAAATGTAGGGCGAAAAATCACCCATGCGGTATTGGTTGGCCACTACGTAAGCCTCGGCAGGATTCAGCTTTGACACTTTCACTTGCGGAATCCAGGCTTCTTTGGGTAGGCCTTTAATAGTGATCTTGTCCCATGTTGCGCCACCATCGCGGGTAAGTTGCACGTTGCCGTCGTCGGTCGTGACCCATATCACACCCTTTTCCTTATAAGAAGGGGAAATAGCCAGTATCGTAGTGTTATTCTCCGCTGATGTAACATCCAGCGACAGGCCGCCGCTTTCATCCTGCTTCTGTTTGAGGGTGTCGTTGGTGGTCAGGTCGGGCGAAATAATCGTCCAGATTTTTCCTTTGTCGGTACTTTTATGCACAAATTGACTGCCATAATAAATAGTGCTGGGGTCGAACGGATCCTGCGCCAGCGCGGCATTCCAGTTAAAACGCAGCCTCGTTTTGAGGTCGGGAGCAGGAGGTTTGATGCCGTAGCTCTGTCCGGTTTCAACATCGAATCGGCCCAGCCCGCCACCCTGCGACATGGCGTAGCCATAGCGGGCGTTTTCGGCGTCGGGCATTACCTCGAAGCCATCACCACCCCATACACTTTGCCATAGGTAGTTGCGGATTCCTTCGCTCATCCAGGTGTAGGCCGGGCCACGCCACGAGCCGTTGTCCTGTAAGCCACCATAAACATTGTAAGGAATTTCGTTGTCCACCGCCACATGGTAAAACTGCCCGATGGGAATGCCCGTGGAGAAAATCCATTTTTTGCCTCCGTCGCGAGAAATGGAGACACCGCCATCGTTGCCGTTGATAAGCAATCTCGGATTTTTTGGATGAATCCACAGCGCATGGTGGTCGGCATGGGCCTGATTGAAATCGGCCACCGTCTTGAAGGATTTGCCCCCATCTATGCTCACATTCACTGTCTGCCAAAGCGCGTACAGCTTGTTTTCGTTGATCGGGTCGGCAATGATGTCGTTAAAGTAGAATGGACGGTTGGTGGCAATATCGGGGTCGTCGGTCACGAGCGACCAATGAAAGCCGCCGTCGGTGCTGGTGTAGAGTCCGTTTTTCTTGGCCTCGACCATCGCGTACATCCGGTCGGGGTTAGCGCGACTGATCGTCACGCCGCAGCGGCCGTAGTCCCCTTCAGGCAATCCCTCAGCTTTGCCCAGTTTTTTCCATGATCTGCCCCCATCGAAAGTCAGATACAGCCCAGAACCAGGCCCGCCCGACTGGAAATCGTAAGGCGTGCGGCGGTGTTGCCACATAGCGACAAGGAGTTTCCGGGGGTTCGTTGGGTCCATGATCATATCGCCCACGCCGGATTTTTCATTAGTGAACAGTATTTTCTCCCAGGTCTGTCCACCGTCTATCGTTTTGAATACGCCCCGTTCGCTATGTTCGGCATAGGGGTTTCCAATGGCACCCGCATAAACTACCTCGGGATTCATGGGGTCGATAAAAATACGGTGAATATTACGCGTCTTTTCGAGCCCCACCCTTTTCCAGGTTTTGCCGGCGTCCAGCGACTTGTAAATTCCTTCACCCAGACTGATTGAGTTACGCGGATTACCTTCGCCGGTCCCCACCCAAATCACGCTGGGGTTGGACTGCTGAATCGCCAGAGATCCGATGTTAAGCGTGGGCTGGTCGTCGAAAATCGGCATCCAGGTGCCGCCCACGTTTTCAGTTTTCCACACACCACCAGAAGCCGCTCCTGCGTAGATGATATCAGGGTTTTCTTCTACGGCTTCTACCGTGGTGATCCGCCCTGACATAACTGCCGGACCAATGCTGCGAACTTTCATGGCCTTGAACAGCCCGATGGGGAGAGGCTGGGCTACGGTCTTGCCGGCGGAAACAAAAATTAATAAAAAGGAAAATAAAGTACTTTGGAAAATTTTCTTCATATAAGTCGTGTTAATTTAAGAATATTGTTTTTCAAAAGTAGGTAAAAATAATATTTATAATATGTGCTTAGAATATACAATAGACAAAGGAATTCCAGGTTGGGATTCCAGCCTGGATCCAATAGCACACGATGGGTTGGTAAAAAAGCGGATTACATACGCTGAAACCTTTTCTCAAATTCTGCCAAATGGTCATCTGTGAAATCCAGATGTGTGACAATGCGAACCAGGTGTTTTCCAAAGGCAATAGCCCGTATACGCAGCATCTCCAATCTGCGCACGTAGTCTGTTGCTAAAATCGTCACCGGCAGTTGGAAAATGACAATATTCGTGTCGATTGGGTAAATGTCTACTATTTCCGGACTACGGCTGACAATTTCGCCAATGGTCAGGGCGCGGGCATGGTCGTCCGCTAATCGGTCTACATGATTGTCCAGGGCATACATCCCGGCGGCGGCCAGAAAACCGGCTTGTCGCCATCCTCCGCCCATTACCTTACGAAAGCGACGGGCTTGTTTTATAAAATCTTTGGAACCCAGCAATAGTGATCCTACCGGACAACCCAACCCTTTTGATAAACAGACACTGATGGAATCAAATACCGCCCCGTGTTGGGCAGGGGTTTCGCCTGTCGCGACCAGCGCGTTGAAAAGCCGGGCTCCGTCAAGGTGGAGGGGGATTCCGTTTTCATCGCAGACTTGCCGGATTGCCTGAATCTCTGAGAAATCGTAATAACATCCACCGCCTTTATTCATGGTGTTTTCAAGAGATACCAACCGCGTCACAGTGGCATGAATATCGTCGGGGCTGATGGCCTCAGCGACTTGCTCAGCACTGAGTCGACCACGATCGCCGTCCAATAATTTTACCGAAGAAAATGAGTTGAGCATAATGCCCCCTCCTTCGTAGAGGTAGATATGGGAAAGTTTGTCGCAAACTACGTCGCTACCAGGCTGGGTATGAACCCGGATCGCAAGTTGGTTGGTCATTGTGCCGGAGGCGCTGAATAATGCGGCCTCCTTCCCGAAAAGTGAGGCAGCTTTTTCTTCGAGGGCATTCACGGTCGGGTCGTCGCCCAGTACGTCGTCGCCGAGGGAGGCCGACCACATGGCATCCCGCATGGCAGTAGTAGGTTGGGTTATGGTATCGGAGCGGAGATCAATTATCATGAAAAGAAGGTGTTATTTGAAGCTTTCTGGAAGAGGGCAAAGATAGGCGGGTAATGAAGTTTTTTGTTCAAAGATTTCACCATGCTTGCTGAGTATTTAACCCGAAAATCCGGATGAGGTATGCCACTTCAATGATTCTGGTGATAGGGGATCTCTATAAGTAATCTCGAAGACTTCCATATAAATGGTGCCCGACCTTTTAAGTTTGATCCGGGCGAAGTATTTATACTTTCCTGTCTGGCTGTGATTGCCGAGCCTAAATCTATACAACTTGGAATGAGCATCTATTGTGGAATCTAGTGATCAGTACCTATTGACTTATCAGCATTCATAGCCATCGGCCGTTCAAGTCATCTGTTTTTTGGGAATTTTAAATCATCGGTGTAATAATCATAGATGTAGAACATGGGCAAAAAGCCAATCGCCAAAAAAAAGGCCACCCTACCAAGTTGGGTAATTTCTTGAAGCCATTTTTATTCCAGAACTGCACGATCGCGGAAATCAGCACCAGAAGACATAAATCTTTGATCAATCAATTATTTTAATTTCCGGCTGTTCAGGTACCTGCAACTTGAAAACGTCGCTCCTGGCATAATGGCCAACTACATCGAAATCAAGTTTACTCTTGGCAAGTACCGAGAAGTCCAGGTCGGCGACCAGAAGTCCTTCTTCGTTCCAAAGCGGTCCTGCCAGTAATTCACCCATCGGTGAATAAATAACACTACCACCCGCCGACATCACTTCCGGTTCATCTTTTATTTCTTTCTGGTAAAGTTCGGGGTAGTCGCTTTTACAAACGTACTGATTAGCCGCCAGGACAAAGCACCGGCCTTCAAGGGCAATATGCTGCATGCTCGCTTGCCAGGATGGCCGAGCGTCGGCAGTGGGGGCAAGATAAATGTCAACGCCCTTCTGAAAAAGTCCCATGCGGGCCAAGGGCATGTAGTTTTCCCAGCAAATAAGGCCGCCAATTTTTCCAATCGGGGTGCTAAACGAATGCAACGAACTACCATCACCCTCAGCCCAAATGTACCTTTCGAGTCCGGTCGGTTTGAGTTTCCGGTGCGTGCCGAGCAGATGTCCCTCACGCGAAAAATAAAGCAGGGAACAATAGAGCGACCCACCCGTGGCCTCGCGTTCTGTTACACCCAGCGCTACATAGATCCCCGCTCTTTTTATTGCACCCTGAATAGGCTTGAGTGCATCCGATCTCACGTCCACACTATTCTGCCAGTAATCAAGCCAGGAGTTTCGGCCCGCCTCGGTGCGCTTGCCCACGATTGCGTCGAAGCGAAGTCCGCGTGGGTAGCCCGGAAGGAATGATTCCGGAAAGAGTAAGAGCTCACAGCCCGCCGCCGCTCCTTTTTCGATCCAGTCGACTGCTATGGCGATGCTTTTTTCCAAATCAAAAATGGCAGGCGTTGCCTGTACCACACCAACTTTTATAACGGGGAGTTCCATTTGGCAAATATACTGGTGGGCACTGAATGGGAGGAATCAAAACCATCACAAAATACGTAATGAGCATTCGGTGTCTGATCAAAAATTACAAAGTCCGACAAATGAATCAAACGTCGGATTTTTTAGTCTAATGTCCGGATTTTCACTGGCAGTAAGCTGATGATTTACGTTACGCTTGATAGAGACCTGTGTTTTTGCCAATAATACATCCATCCGCAGCTACATGCTGCCCCATACTACCTTTAAAAATTGCCCAATTGGTAGAAAATTAAATTATGAAAATTGTGGTAAATTTTTGTGGAAAAGGAGGGCGAGATGAGGATTATTCTCAACAAATTTACTAATTGAAATCCAGCGATTGTAAAGGAAAACCTAGAAGTGAACACTTAAATTTCTGTTAGTGAGAGGCTTATTTGATGGTTTTTGTAATAGACACTTGTTCCGTTGTAGAATACCGGTAAATGGAATAGTTTTTTAACCGAGTAGAAATAGAATATGAGTAAATCATTTTATTTCTAAACACTTAAACTACCTTGATCATGGAAAATTCACAAAGTCAAAATCAGGATAAAAATAAACCCAATCAGAGCCAGCAGCAAAGCGGCGGCGGACGTTCGCAATCACAGAGCAGCAGCGGAGGCCAGCAAGAGCAGCGCCAAAGCGGGAGTGGCCAACAAACGCAAAAGAACAGTGATGGCGATCAACAGGAGCAGCGCAATCAGAGCAAAGGTTGGGAAGAGCGTGACAAAGAAACCGAGCGAACCCAGACTCAGCATGTGAGCGACAACGAGTAACATATATTTCACTCCGTTAAAAAGGCGACAAGATTTATTTCTTGTCGCCTTTATTATTTTCTGGAATCCACGAGTTTACGCAAATTCTGCGTTTTTTTAAAGAAAAAACTGTCAGGGAGGCATTAGCAAACGGTCGTCCGTTGCTTTATGAATAGACTCGCACTTGTACTAGTTCAGAATTCAAATAACTTTCAATGCAAATAAAAGCAAGCCTGGCGGCTTCTGACCTCCAACCTAAACTTGACCGGCTGTGGCAATTGTCCGGTGAAAAAATCAACCTCCTCAACAAGAATTACGATCCTGCGAAGGGTTCACCAGTATTTACCGTAAAGGGCCAGTACACTACCCGTGGCTGGACTGAATGGACCGAGGGCTTCCGGTATGGGGCTGAGGTACTTCAATATGATGCAACGGGTGATGACTCATTCCTGAAAATGGCCAAAGAGCACACGGTGAGGCAAATGGCTTCGCACGTAGGGCATTTCGGGGTCCATGACCATGGATTTAACAACGTAAGTACCTACGGGAACCTGGTTCGGTTAATGAACGAAGGCCGGATCGAGGAAAACGAATGGGAGCGAAATTTTTATGAAATAGCGCTCAAGCTTTCGGGAGCGGTACAGGCCAAACGCTGGACCCCGATCAAGGACGGCGGTGGGTACATTTATTCTTTCAACGGTCCTCACTCCCTGTTTGTCGACACCATTCGCTCCGTGCGGGCCGTAATGGTATCCCATTTACTAGGTCACAGCCTGATGGGGGAGAATGACCTGAAAACCAGCCTGCTCGAACGCGGGATAAACCACGCTCTGGCTACGGCGAAATACGCAATCTACTACGGTGAAGGTCGTGATATCTACGATGAGTGGGGAAGATCAGCCCACGAATCCATCTTCAACGTCAACGATGGCAATTACCGTTGTCCAAATACCCAGCAGGGCTTTTCAGGATTTACAACCTGGACGCGCGGTCTGGCCTGGGCGATGGTGGGTTTTCCTGAACAACTCGAAACGCTGGCTTATTTCTCTGACGAGGATCTTGCGCCTTTTGGTGGCCGTGAGGCAGTCGAGCAGATATACCTGAAAGCTGCTCGCGCTACAAATGACTTCTTTATCGCCAACACTGCGGCCGATGGAATTCCATACTGGGATACGGGCTCACCGCAGCTTTACAAGCTGGGCGATTATACCCAAGAAAAGTCCGATCCCTTCAATGCCTTTGAGCCTATCGATAGCTCGGCCGCTGCCATTGGTGCACAGGGCTTACTGCGATTGGGGAAATACTTGCAGGATAAGGGCCAAACCGAGGACGGCAATCGGTACTGGCAAGCCGGTCTCACTACGCTCGACACGCTTTTTGACGAGCCATATTTGTCCACCGACCCTGAACACGAAGGTCTGATACTGCATTCGGTATATCACCAGCCGAATGGCTGGGACCACATTCCCGAAGGCCAAAAAGTACCCTGTGGCGAGTCGAGCATGTGGGGCGATTACCACGCCCGCGAAGTTGCACTCTACCTGCAGCGTGTAATCAGAGGCGACCGCTACTATCAATATTTGGGAGCTGTGAAATAGTTTGGTTTTACGGGGCAGATGATTGTCTGGCGTTTTGCCTATCATTTCTGTTGCACCAAAGCTGGCTACTCTGATTATCGGGGATAATCAGTGAATATCGAGGATTGGCTTATAAATAAGCATCATTAAAAATCTGAATTTCCGAATATGAATCTTGACCGTTGCTGCATTCACACAATAACTACCAAACCCTGGTCATTGTCCGAATCAGTAGAACGCTACGCGGCCGCTGGTGTAAAGGGTATAAGCGTGTGGCAGAACGCTGTCGAAGGCATGTCCCACGCTCAGGCGGGTGAGTTAATACGCAGAAGTGGGCTGGATGTAGTGTCCTACGTCCGGGGCGGATTTTTTCCGCATACCAGTCAGCAGGAGCGAGAGAAAGCCATCGATCATAACAAAAAACTGATCGAAGAAGCTGCTGCGCTGGGGGCACCGCTCATCGTGCTTGTCTGCGGCGCGTCGCCGGACCAGCCACTGGAAACTTCGCGTGAACAAATTCAGGCTGGCATTGAGGCGATACTGCCTTTGGCCCAGCAGATGAATGTCAAACTGGCTATCGAACCGCTGCACCCAATGTACGCAGCCGACCGCTCGGCGATCAATACACTGGCTCAGGCCAATGACTTATCTGAATCCATCGGTTCGCCCTCAGTAGGCGTGGCGGTTGACGTGTATCATCTCTGGTGGGAGCCTAATCTGGAGGCAGAGATTAAGCGTTGCGGTAAAAACGGGCACCTGTTGGCTTATCATGTTTGCGATTGGAAGGTCAATACGATAGATATGCTCAACGACCGCGGACTGATGGGAGAGGGCTGCATCGATATCAAGAAAATCAGCCGGTGGGTGGATGACACAGGCTTCGATGGGTACGTAGAAGTTGAAATTTTCTCCAACATTTACTGGCAGGAGGATCAGCAGCATTTTTTAAATAAAATCACCCAGGCTTTTCAAGAAAAGGTATAATTACAACCAAAGAAAAATTAACCGTCAACTTTCAATTGAATGAAAACGCATACCATAGGAATTATAATGAATGGCGTCACAGGGCGCATGGGAACCAACCAGCATTTGCTTCGGTCGATCAAAGCGATTCGTGAGCAGGGGGGGGTAAAGCTTTCTGCGGACGAGGTTATCATGCCCGACCCGATTCTGGTAGGTCGTAATGAGGCCAAATTAAAGGATCTGTGCGAGCGTTCAGGTGTTGAAAAATATACAACCGACCTCGATTCGGTCATCAACGATCCGCACTACCAAATCTATTTTGACTCCCAGGTTACGGGCCGCCGTGCGGCCGCAGTGAAAAAAGCCATAGAGGCCGGAAAAAACATTTACTGTGAAAAGCCTACCGGAACCTCCACTGAGGAGGCATTGGAGTTGTATGAAATCTGTACAAAAGCCGGACTTAAAAACGGAGTGGTGCAGGATAAGTTATGGCTACCAGGAATGCTAAAACTGAAACGCCTGATGGAAAACGATTTCTTCGGGGAAATACTTTCAGTGCGCGGAGAATTTGGTTACTGGGTGTTTGAAGGCCATAGCGTTCCGGCCCAGCGTCCTTCCTGGAACTACCGTAAAGAGGATGACGGAGGTATAATCGTCGATATGCTTTGCCATTGGCGCTACGTACTTGATCATCTTTTTGGTAAGGTAAAAGCCGTATCCTGCCTGGGCGCAACCCATATCGAGGAGCGGATTGATGAGCAGGGCAAACCCTACAAAGCTACCGCAGACGATGCGTGCTACGCTACTTTTGAGCTGGAAGGAGGTATAATCGCTCAGTTCAATTCTTCCTGGACTACCCGTGTTCGACGTGACGACCTCCTTACCCTGCACGTGGACGGTACCAAAGGGTCTGCCGTGGCAGGACTCCGGGAGTGTGTCACCCAACACTATGGCAACACGCCCAAGCCTGTTTGGAACCCCGATATTGCGCAACCGATCGATTTCTTTGATGGCTGGGCTAAAGTACCCGAGCAGGAGTTGTTCGACAATGCTTTTAAAGCGCAGTGGGAGCTGTTCCTGAAACATATTGTCATCGACACGCCGTTTCCCTGGGATTTGAAGGAAGGAGCCAAAGGCGTCCAGTTGGCCGAGAAAGGCATAGAGAGTTGGGAAAAACGATGCTGGGTTGACGTAGAAGAATTATGAAAACAGCATTAATTACGGGTGGAAGCCGCGGGATCGGCCTTGGAATCGCCCAGAGCTTAGCCCGGGAAGGATATGACATCGCCATCAACGGAGTGCGAGCCGAGGAACTGGTCATGGAAACGCTGAACGACCTACGCGAATTGGGTGTGAAAGTGGAATACTGCCAGGGAAGCATTGCCTCAGCCGATGATCGGGCGCGCATTGTGGAGGAAGCCTACGAAAAATTGGGTGGACTCAATGTCTTGGTAAACAACGCAGGAATTGCGCCCAAGCAGCGACTCGACCTGCTGAACACTACCCCTGAAAGTTTTCGGGATCTTCTGGATACAAATCTGGAAGGCCCGTTCTTTCTGACCCAGGCCATCTCGAACCGTATGATTGAAGCCAGGGAAAGTAATCCTGATTTTGAAGGTACCATCGTATTCGTGACATCCATTTCCGCCACAGTTGCCTCTGTCAACCGTGGCGAGTATTGCATCTCCAAAGCCGGACTGGCTATGACTGCCTCACTTTTCGCAGTGAAAATGGCCGAAGTCGGTATCCCGGTGTATGAGGTGCGGCCCGGGGTGATTGCCACCGACATGACCTCAAAAGTGCAGGGCAAATATGACCAGTTGTTTGAAGGAGGGATGGCCCTGCAACCGAGGTGGGGCACACCTGAGGACGTTGGCAAAGCCGTTGCTTCCCTCGTGCGCGGCGATTTTCCCTATTCAACCGGCCAAGTTATTCACGTCGATGGCGGTATGCTGATCGATCGATTGTAAGGGAGTTTTTGGGTGCAGGAGCTAGTGCGTTTATGAGTCTTCATTTTTGAAAACTCTACGACTATCGAATTCCTGAACTCATGCACCCATTAACTCATTAATTTCAAAAATCCATGTCTGCCCAACAAACCGAAAATCCCTCCGTCATTTCCCAACTGCTCAGAATCCCCGTGCTGGTAGCGGCACTGGGATACATGGTGGATATGTACGATCTGTTTCTTTTTAGCGTCGTGCGGGTGCCAAGCCTACAGGAATTGGGCGTAAGCGGTGATCAACTGCTGCCAGAAGGCATAATCCTGCTCAACTGGCAAATGGCCGGGCTATTAATTGGAGGCGTTCTTTGGGGAGTTTTAGGTGATAAGCGGGGGCGACTTTCAGTGTTGTTTGGCTCAATCGTGATGTATTCCCTAGCCAACATCGGTAACGGGTTCGTTAATAGTCTGGAAATGTACGCCGTTTTACGGTTTATCGCCGGAGTTGGATTGGCAGGAGAATTGGGAGCCGGTATAACTCTGGTAACAGAGGTGCTTCCGAAGGAGATCCGTGGCTACGGAACCACACTTGTGGCAACGCTGGGAGTTCTGGGAGCCATACTGGCTTATTTTGTCGCCGATTTGTTCCAATGGCGTGTTTCTTATTTCGTTGGTGGTGGATTAGGATTGACGCTGTTGATTCTCAGGTTCAATGTTTTTGAATCCGGGATGTTCCAGCACTTGAAGGAGAAAGCTGTAAACAGAGGTGATATATTGAGCATTTTTACCGACCCTACTCGTCTCAGGAAGTACTTTATGGCCATCGTGGTTGGCCTTCCCATCTGGTTTGTGGTAGGGATTCTGATTACTTTTTCTCCAGAATTTGGTGCTGCCAAGGGGATCGAGGGAATCAATGCGGGAAAGGCGGTCATGCTGGCCTTCACCGGGCAAGTGTTTGGCGATATATTCAGTGGCCTGCTTAGCCAGTACCTCAAAAGTCGAAAACAGGTTATCGGCTTATTTATTGTTCTGTCGGTAGTAATGATGACACTCTATTTATTGCTGCCTGTTTCCGAAGCCTTTTCTTTCTATATGCTTTGCGCTTTCCTGGGTTTTTGCAATGGCTATTGGACTCTCTTCATCACCATTGCCGCCGAGCTATTTGGAACCAACATTCGCGCGACGGTAGCTACTACCATTCCCAACTTTGTGCGGGGGGCGACAATTCCTTTTGCCTCGCTGTTTGTTTGGTTGAAGGGTTCGATGGGTGTAATTCAAGCCGGCCTGGTACTTGGCATCGCCGTCGCAGTTATAGCTTTGTTATCATTGGCTTTCATCGAAGAAACTTTCACCAAGGATCTTGACTATGTGGAGGAGTAAAGAGGTACTTCTGCTGCACTAGTTCTTTTCCAGAATCTCTGATAAGATTTGTTCAGCAAAAGCTTGAGCCGTGTTTTCCTTCGCTAACTTCTCGGCAGCAGCTCGATCAAATTGAGTTGTTCCTCGCAAAGCCCGCTGAAACGCTGCGCAGATAGCGGCAGGCGAAGATGAGTCCACAGTAGTTCCTAATTGCTGCGAACTGACAAGGTTGCCCAGGTAGCCAAAATCGGAAGAAATGAGTGGCTTTTGCGATAAGGCTGCCCTTACCACAATTGAGCTCATTCCCACGTGCTTTTGATACAGGGTTAAAACAAAGTCGGACAGCGAAAAAAGCGTCTGAATTGCTGCCCCTTTTAGTGTCTGAAAATGACAGAGTATCTGAATGTCAGTATTTAGTGATTCAATCTTTTCCTCAATAACAGTGCGGTATTGATCACTGATAGGTCCTGCCAGAATTAAGGCCATCTGTTTGGATTCAATTGGATTCAGCAAGGCAATTGAATCCAGAATGGGCTCAATTCCTTTACGGTCGTCCAGATATCCGAAAAGCAGAAAAACTTTTCGTGATTCCTCAATGCCGAGAGTCATTCTCAGGTTTTCGGTCTGTTCATTTGTTACTGCATACTCCCTAACTGGATCACTTAGCGGTAATACTCGGTCTTTTCCAGTAATAGCCTGGATAGTAGGCACAGCTGTCTTATCAAGGCAATAGAGGTTAACGAAAGCCGGATTGGCCAATGCCCGGCTTAGGATCAGTTTCTTGATCTTCGTCATCCATTTTTCTTTCCCGGAACGGCTGACGTGTTGATGAAAATTGGGCCGGAAGTAAATGCCTGAAACCGGGCAAGGCGATTTCTTACCCAACCCCAGGCCTAATTGAAAAAGATCAAAGTACATCAGAATTGCGTGGTCGGGCCGGTATTGTTTGGCATACCTGGTGAACAGATTCCAACCTGCGAAAGAGCGGCCAACGATTGAGGATTCTTTGAATTCAGCAATTTCCCGTTCAGCTATTTCAATGAATTGTATTTGAGTGGAACAGCTAATTTCGTTAGGGAACTGCCCCGACAGCCCTCGGGGAGTTACCACCAATAGCTCGCCTTCGATTTTGTGCTCATGCCAATACTCGATCAGATAGGTTAAGTAATCGGTATGGTGACCGTCCAGGACGGTATCGAAAAGTAGGAGTTTCATGAAGTGAATTGGCGGGATTCGTCCGGCAATCTGCCGGAAAAATCGCTAATTTCGGCATTCTGATTTAAAAACTATGAAAGCAAGCAAAATCAATCCCAAACCACCGTTCTTCGACCGGTACATCAAACTGGTGGAAGACATCGATTTGATCGATGCCCTTGAAAAATTTTCTCCCGAAAATCTCTTTTCTAATCAGGTTGAACTTGAAGCATTGGGTGATCAAGTTTATGAACCTGGAAAGTGGACCATTAAACAAATCATTCAGCATTGCATTGATACGGAACGAATCATGGGTTATCGGGCATTGCGATTTGCCCGAAATGATCAAACTGAACTAGCGGGATTTGAACAGGATGCCTATGCGGATGTTGCGGATGTAAGCGAACGGACTTTGGAAGATTTGCTGGATGAGTTTGACCTAGTTCGTGCTTCAACTCTGGCCCAATTTTACCATTGGGACGAGGACACTTTGAAGAGGATGGGTACGGCTTCCAACATAAACATCTCAGCAGGTGCCCTCGGTTTTGTAATTGTAGGTCATGCAATTCATCATCAGAATATTATGACGAGTAGATATCTGCCATTGTTTGAAAAATAAAAATGGCCAGAACCAAATCGGTTCCGGCCATTTTTATTTTTCTTAATTTCTTAAATCAAGCTTTTTCGGCTTGCACATTGATGGTCTCGATTGCCAGATCATTCAGTATCTCATCGGTGTCCTTTTCCTCTTCCAATGTTTTGGCCAGAAGATCAGCAACTTCCTTGTGTCCGAGTTGATCAGCATAACGGTGTGCTGTACCATAACCCGTTATCTCATAATGCTCAACGCGTTGAGCTTCGGCGATGAGGCCGGCATCCATAACCGCCTCCTCAGCTTTTTCGTCCATGAATGAAGCGGCTTCTTTTATAATCCCCTCCATTGCTTTGCATTTTTCTCCGCCGGGCTTAATTCCCAACTTACTGCATATTTCTTCGAGTCGCGACTTTTGCTCCTCAGTTTCTTTAAGGTGCGTGTTGAAGGCATCTTTTAGTTTCTGATTAGTGGCTTTATTGACCATTTTAGGCAGCGCCGCTATGATTTGAGATTCCGCACTGTACAGATCTTTTATTTGATGTTCCAGCAGGTCTTGTAGGTTTTTCAGCTTATCAGACATAATTAGTGATTTTTAAGTTAAAGATTCAGTTAAGTACCAAATTGATACTGTTGCTCTAACTGTTTAAATAATTAGTCCGATTCAAATATATCACTCAGCAATAGTGGCACTTGTATACTTTCTTTAATTCAAATGTCTAATGTACAAGTATTTAGAAAACATTGGGCAATTTTTAAGGTCAATCGGTAAAGTATAAAGCAAGTGGCGAACAATCCACAGTACCAGGGACAAATTGCCCACAAGATGTGAATCAATGCCTTCGGTCGCTGTGTCCAAGTGATTTTGAAGGAGCAACCTTATCCCTTACGAGTTGTTTGATTTCCTTCGGTTCCGGGAAACGACCTTCACGTTTTCGATCCCACAATACTTCTTCACCCAAAGTAACTGAAAAGCGACCCGCCAGCTCAGCGGGTCTGATAAGGACGCCTAACCTCTCTTC
Source organism: Persicitalea jodogahamensis (assembly GCF_014651615.1). Classification (GTDB taxonomy): domain Bacteria; phylum Bacteroidota; class Bacteroidia; order Cytophagales; family Spirosomataceae; genus Persicitalea; species Persicitalea jodogahamensis. The sequence continues at coordinate 345,242 of NZ_BMXF01000004.1, forward strand.
TGAAAAGGTGGTTAAAAGCTCCTGGGCCATCCAGGTGGCGCGGAACAGCCAACCACACTTTGGGCAATATTCTATAGTCAGGGTGGTATTTGACATTGATCTTGATATTTGAAGTGGTGGAGGGCGCTAAAACTTCGCTTTTCTTGTAATACAGATGCGCTGTACTACTGCCTGAAGCTTTTCATGATCCAACCTCCGCCTATCACATCGTCACCCTCATAAAATACTGCTGCCTGGCCGGGCGCAATGCCGTTTACTCCATCATGAAAGTTCACACGGATTCGGTCAGGAGCTTCCTGTGCCACAGTGGCCGGGGTGCCTTCGTGCTTGTAGCGTACTTTGGTCACAGTCTCGAGTGGATTGTCGAGATTAGGGTACTTTTGAAGATTGAGTTTGCCTACTACCATTCCGTCGCGGTAGAGGTCTGGCAGGTCCCCAAGTACCACTTCATTTGTGTCCTTGCGTATCTCGGTCACAAACACCGGGCGACCCAGAGCAATACCTAACCCTTTGCGCTGGCCTACTGTATAGAATGGATAACCCTCGTGCTGACCCAGAACCGTGCCATCCTGATGCACAAAATTCCCTCCTGCAACCTCGGCTTCCAATCCAGGAATTCGTCTTTTAAGGAATCCGCGGTAATCATTATCAGGTACAAAGCAGATTTCATAGCTCTCTGATTTATTCACCAGGTCAATGAACCCCCTTTCCTTAGCCATTTCCCTGATTTCGCTTTTATGCAGATACCCCAATGGCAGTTTCGTACGGCTCAGACTTTCCTGAGAAACCCCCCACAGAACGTAGCTTTGATCTTTCCAGGCATCAATACCCTTGGAGATGACGTATCGGCCATCGGATTTGCCACCTTCAAGCTGACGAATATTGGCATAATGGCCCGTAGCGATCGATTCGCAGTCGAGACGGTCGGCACGGCGCAAAAGGGCATCCCATTTAATGTGTGTATTGCAAAGCACGCAGGGATTAGGAGTTCTACCTTCCAGGTATTCACCCGTGAAATGATCGATGACGTAATCGCCAAATTCTTCCCTTATGTCAAGAATGTAGTGCGGAAAGCCCAACTGCACGGCTATATTTCGGGCATCGTTGATTGAATCAAGGGAGCAGCAGCCCGTTTCTTTTTTGGAACCGCCACTTCCGGCATAATCCCAGGTTTTCATCGTCATTCCGATGACTTCGTAGCCTTCTTCATGCAACATCACCGCTGCCAGAGAACTGTCTATCCCGCCGCTCATAGCGACCAGGATTCTTCCGTGTTTGCTCATAATTGTAATCTGCGAAGGTTCAAAGCCTTCCGATTTTAGTTATTTAAGAAAATGTATCGGGTTTGAACGCTGTACCTTATTGTCTTGGTTCCCTTCTAGTCCGAATCGGGAGTTTGTCGTAATTTTGTATTTCTATTTACCGCGGGATCCCTGAATATAATACTATCCGGAGACGCCTGGCGCAAAACTACCTATTGAATAAATGCTCAAAACTTTTGTAAAGATAAGCAACGTTACCAACCTATCCGATGCCCGGTATTGTGCCGGGATGGGCGTAGACATGTTAGGGTTCTCTATTGATGAAAATTCGGATCACTACATTGTACCTAAGAAATACGCTGAGATTCGGGCATGGATTGCCGGAGTGCGCCTAGTGGTGGAATCTGCGGAGAAAAATCCGGGAAAACTGTTAAGTACGTTGGCTGAATACGAATGCGATGCCTTGCAGATTGAGGATCCCGACTTGCTACTTTATCTGAAGAGTGAACTTGATAAACCTTTACTGTTGAGGGTCGATGTCGATCATTATGAAGCGGATGAGTTGGATGCACTTATGAGTCGTTACGCAGGCGAGGTTGAGTTTTTCCTGTTGGAGAGCAATCAGAATGCGCCTCTGACAGACGAATGGCAGAACTACCTTCGGGTATTGTCAGGGGAATATCCGATTTTGCTGGGCTTTGGATTGGAAAATGAAGATGCACTGGAAAGCTCTATTTTTTCAAGTGGCCTAAAAGGTATCGCGCTGCGCGGCAGTGAAGAAATCCGGCCAGGCTATAAAGATTTCGGAAGCCTGATGGATATTCTGGAATCCTTGGAAACAGATTCCTGAAAGCTCTGATAAGAAAAATTTATTTCTACACCACCTGATATAATCACCATTTAACCCATTCAATTGCCGATCATAAATTTTAGGGGGTCGGTATCTTGTATAACCTACTACCTTTGATTGCAAATAAAGGAAAAACTCATTTAATTTGAATGCGGAGCTAGTAGTGGAATAGGGCCTCCCACCAGTAAACATCAACCTAAAAACTCAATTTAACTTTAAATAGCCATGGAGAAGAAATTAACCCGAATACCCAGCGAAGCTGTCGTGGGCGGCGTGGCCGCCGGGATGAGCGATTACTTCGGTATCGACCGCACCATTATTCGTGTGTTGTGGGTGGTGCTACTGCTCCTCCCCATTCCCCCCAACTTCTTTTGGACGGCAATCGTGTACATCATATTCTGGGTGGCCCTGCCTGAGGGCATGCCAGGAGCCAATGGCGTCGTCAATGATATTGGCGGCAACCCAAATGACGGGTCTGATCCTTATGCTACATCGAATCAGTCCAGAAATTTCTTTGCCAACAGCTCAGACCCTGACCGTTCTATCAAAATTATTGGCGTGGTACTTCTTGGTGTAGGAGCTATTTTGTTGCTCGATGAGTTGCCATTCTGGTACGAAATCCGCGATTATGTCTGGCCGGTCGCGCTTATCCTGGGCGGAGCATTTCTGCTGCTGCGTCAGCGTGACAAGGAGCAGTTTGGCAGTACCGGTAATACACAGCCACCGGCGGACCCATTCACTCCGAATGATCCGTTTCCTCCCACTGAGCCCGATCCGGTGCCTTACCGACCTTTCGACGAGCCGGCTAGGAAAACGAATATCGATCCCAATGCCCCAACCGACCCGGATGGAGAAACTGATTCAAGCGATGAACCGCCTCAGATCAGGTAATCGGCTTGCCAGTTGTCGTGTCCTAATTTCAAATCATTAAACGATTAACAGCCATGAATTTTAAGAACACTTTCTGGGGAATTATCCTCATCGTTGTCGGCGTACTATTTCTGGTCGAAGAATTCTCAAACTTTGATTTCGGACGGTACTTTCTGCCCATCATTCTGATTGTTTCGGGGGCATTGCTCCTGCTTCGTCATCAGTTAGGTACCAGGCGCCCTACCGATTCCAACCTCTAAACTCAATTTTTAACCATGAAAAGATCAAGCGGAATATTCTGGGGCGGTTTGCTCGTCATTTTGGGTAGTTTTTGGCTGCTCCGAAACCTGGGCGTGTTGGACATCGATTGGTATGAAGTGTCCCGATTCTGGCCCGCACTCCTGGTGTTGGCTGGAATCAGCCTGCTGGTTAGTGGCCGGGAGCGCAACAGTTGGGGAGGGGGCGTTGCCGGCATCCTGATTGCCATAGCCGTATTGGGCGGCATCACCCACCGAACTGACCGGGCCTTCAACGATAATCGGGGCAATTGGAACTTCGACTGGGACAATGACTGGGACAACGATGACGATGAATGGGATTTTGGCGATAATAAGAGAAACCGGAATCGCCTGCGGGAGGAAAATAATGAGCGTAGCCGTAAATATGAGGAGGACTATAATCGTGACAAAGACACCAAGTCAGATAAACGAGACGTCCGAAATCGACACTATGAGTACGAAATGGACAATGGCCTGCAGGAGGCTACCTTGAATTTCGAAGGCGGAGCCGGGGAGTTCAAGATCAATGGCAGCACCGATAAACTTTTTGAAGCTGACTCCAAGTCTTCCCTGGGAGGATTCAGGTCTGACATCCGGAACAACCGAAACGCCAAAACCGCCGTAATCGACTTCAAGATGGAAAGTGGCCGGATGAACCTGAAAAAAGGCAACAATGAAAATTCGGTGGAAATCAATCTCAACGAAAAGCCACTCTGGAATATTGATCTGGGGCTGGGAGCCGGGGAGGCAAAATTTGACCTGAGTGAGTTCAGGGTGAAATCGCTAAAAGTGAGTACAGGTGTGGCTGATTTGAAGGTGAAATTAGGCGACAAAGTCAATCGAACTGACGTGAATATTGAGTCTGGTGTAGCGTCAGTTACTCTGGAAATACCAAAATCAGTAGGCTGCGAGGTACGAATTGACGGAATATTGAATGACCGGAATATGGGAGATTTGAGAAAGGTGGACGATGGTTTATACAGGTCGCCCGGGTATGAGGAGGCCACACGAAAAATAGTGGTAGATTATGAAGCCGGGCTTTCAGAAGTCAACATACGCCGGTACTAACCTGTAGAGAATAGGAAATCTGCTATATCGATTCTTGACCCGTTCTTCCTTTGGAAGGACGGGTTTTTCCATTTAATCATCCTTGCTTACCGCTTACTAAGTACTGTGCCTGATGCCTTGGTTGTGTATTTCTTGGTGAGTACCTTCATCACAATATGGTAAATATCAAATAAGAACACGATTGTCATGAAAAAAACACTGCTATCCTTACTATTGGCTTGCTGCTGCCTGATACAGGCCCTTGCTCAGAAAACTGATAATTTTATTTCCGCAACAATTGATGGTCAGGAATGGAAAGCTGAGGCGAAACGACTTAAAGTACCCTTCCGCAAAAAAGATTTTAACTATCTGGCCCTGGCGGGATTTGAGGTCAATCCAGATGTACAGCTATGGATCCGGCTATATTATTTCACGGACGAGTTGAAGCCCGGCACCTTTCCAATTGAAGACCTTAGCGAAATGGAAAAGCGGAAATACAAGCCTAAGTCCGAAGGCGGCCTTTTTGCTTTGGTCGACTATACGGAAGAAACGAAGAAAATGGGACATGGTTTCCACGATGGGGAATCATTAAAGGGTACAGTGACGATTACCGCCGCCACCCCCACCTCGGTCGAGGGTACTTTTGAAGGTACTTTGAATGGCGTGTATTACCAAAAAAGAGTGTTGGCCACAATGACGGGATCTGGTTTGCGGGCTAATCTTGGCAAGAAGATGCTGACCGGAGCAGGTGCAGGGATGGCGGCAAACTTCGATCCTCACGAACATGATAATACAAAAAAGACCAGCGAAACAGATACGATTAAAATTTCCAACGGGAAGTTTAAAGTCGATTGGAGTAAAGATGAGAACTAATTGTACTACGACTATTTTTATTGGTAATAAAGCCCGGCCCCAAATTGGCCGGGTTTTTGATATTTGCCTCTGAATGTCGCGATTACAATATTTTAGGCTATATTGGCCTGATTTTTCTTAACCGAGAAACAGACGAGCCGGAAGGGTATGAGAAGTGCGATTATTCTGTTAATTATAGTGGCGGGAGGAGGATTCTTTGCGCTAAAAAGCAAGGCGGACACGCCAATAGCAGCCATAAAATATTGGGAAAACGAGCCAAAGTCGCCTCTTCGCGACACAACTCTTATTCGACTTTATGCCCGGCAATCGGCATCCGCTTCCAATCTGGACAGCTCAATATTTTGGTTGCAGAAGGGGTTTAAAATCGCTTTTCGAAATCGATCCAACCACTGGCTGGCCTTCACCCACAATAGGATCGGGACTACCTATCTGGAAAAAGGGGTGAACTTCAAGGCAATCGAGTATCTCTTTCGCGGGGTCCAGTACGCCGAAATGGCTAAGTCTGTAAATGAACAGGTCTACGCCTGGGATCATATTGGCGATTGCTATGCCAATCTGAAGTCTTACGAAAAAGCGATCAGCGCCGAAAAAAAAGTCATTGAGCTTTACATTAAAAAGAATAACCTGCCTGGCCAAATGCGGGCTATGATCGACCTGGGAGCGGCATACCGTGAGAACGAACAGCCCGAGGAAGCAATTTCTATCCTTCAGCAAAGTTTGGAGATCAGTTCTGGGCTTGAATATTCAAATGATCGGGCAGATGCCTATTTCAATCTGGCGGCCACTTTCCTTAAACAGCAAGATTACACTGAGGCAGAACGATATGGGCTTTTAGCGCTTGATGCTGAAGATGATGGTAAAGGCCGCCCCAATGCCGAACTGCTTTCACTGCTTAGTCTCATCAACAGCAGTAACGCTAAGCCAGCCAAAGCTCTGGAATTTGCTGAACGGGCCGAATACTACCTCATTTATGAGAGCCCGGTCATGCGGGAGCGGGCAGCATTTAACCTCTTCAAGGCGTACAAAGCGTTTGGGGATTCTGAAAAAGCGTTGCTATGGCACGAAAAATTCATCCAGCTACGGGAGAACAATCGTGCCGAAACACAAAATAAACGTATCGAGGTACTTCGTTACGAATACGACGCGCAACAACGGGAATCGCAGCTTCAGGCCATGATCGATGATATGACCCGACAGGCTTATTTGCGGAACGCACTGATTTTAGGGATTCTGATATTTTTGGGTTTGGCGCTTGCTTTGGGTTACAGCAACCGCCTTCTCGTAAAAAGACGGCGTGAGCTCGATCTCAGCAATTTGCAACTGACGCAAGTGGGTAAAATGCTGAAGCAGACGAACGCTACGCTCGAAGATAGGGTGGCTGCCAGAACCAACGAACTACGTGTGGCTAACCACAATCTCACACGCAAGAACCATGAAATCCAGGAAGCCCTTTTCCGGGGTCAAAGTATTGAACGTGAACGCGTGGCGTCCGAGCTCCATAACAACTTAGGAAGTCTGCTCTCAGGTGTCAAATGGCGTTTGGAATCAGTCGAACTGGAAAGCTTTACTCCTGACGAAAAAAAGCAATATCAGAGCGTAGTAAGCCTCATTACTGATGCGTATAACCAGGTGCGCCATATTTCGCACAATCTGCTGCCATCAATTTTAGAGAAACAAGGACTGGTGCCCGCGCTTGAAAAATTGATTGCCGACCTGAATCGATCAGGCCGCGCTACTTTTGAGTTGGTCAGACCGGAAGACATCACGATAAACGATAAAAGAATCTCTTTCGAGTTGTATAGCTGTGTCCTGGAATTGATAAATAACATTTTAAAACATGCCAATGCAAGTCATGTTGCAATTGAACTCGTGAAAACAGACCTGTACTTTGTTTTGATGGTCACCGATGACGGCCACGGTATTGATCAGGAGAAATTATTTGTTTCGGGCAAAGGTTTGGAGAACATCCGCCAGCGAATGAATTCGCTGAACGGGTCGTTTGCCATACGTTCGCTCCGAAATAGAAAGGGTACCACCGTAACCCTTCGTGCCCCGCGAAAACAGCAACGGACAGAGGTGTGACTCAATGGGCTATATCGGTCTTGACACGTTTGCCTTTTAGCTTCTCATATCTCAAGAATTCTATCACTGCTGCGGCTTTCTCCCGCTTCACTGCGGCAAATGCGGCATCGTCCTTGATTTCGATCATACCTACATCCTCCTTTTTCAAACCTCCCTTTTTCATCAACAGTCCTGCGACATCGCCTTTACTGATCTTTTCCTTTTTGCCTGCCGAAAAATATAGCGTGTCCCATTCTGTTTCGGGGGGGAGCCGATCATATTTGGGCAACATTGCCTCCTCGGGTACTTGGGTTAGGTAAGGTGGTTTTTCGTATTCATCGAGCATAAGGTATACCGTTCCGGTAGCATGCATCCTTGCCGTGCGGCCGTTACGGTGAATGAATGCCTCTTCGGTCAGTGGAAACTGGTAATGAATAATAGATTCGATTTCGGGAACGTCCAGGCCACGTGACGCCAGGTCAGTTACGATCAATATGCGACTGGTGCCATTGCGGAACTTCATCAGGGCACGCTCACGATCTGGTTGCTCCATGCCGCCATGGAATGTAGCGTGCACCAGGCCAAAGCCGCCCAGCAGATCACTTATTCGGTCCACGGCATCACGGTGATTGCAGAAAATCAGCGTTCGCTCGGCGCCAATGGCGCACACCAGGGAAAAAAGCGTATCCAGCCGCGAAACCGAAGTGGTGCGGACTGCCTTCATGGTCAATTGGGGCGCTGCATCGGAAGAATTTAAAAAGTCAAGTGTGACCGGATGCCTGGCGTCAACAAAAGCGGGCAACCGGTCTATGGGAGTGGCAGAAGTGAATATACGACGATCAAGCCCCGTCATGGACTCAATGATTGTCGACATGTCCTGTTGAAAGCCCATTTCGAGCGACTTATCAAACTCATCTAAAATCAAAGTGTGAATGGTTTCCGGGTCGAAATTCTGATGTCGGAGGTGATCGGCAACCCGGCCAGGCGTGCCAATGAGCAATGCCGGTGCTTCCAGAAGAAGGTTTTCTTCGGTCTTCTTTGAATGTCCACCATAGCAGCAGGTAACTTTGAAGCCAGTACCCATTGCTTTAAATACACTTTCGATCTGTAAAGCAAGCTCCCGCGATGGGACCAAAACCATCGCCTGCACTCCTGGCTCACCTTCTTTCAACCGGTCAAGTGCGGCCAGTAGAAATGCTAATGTTTTGCCAGATCCGGTAGGGGAGAGTACAATGGTGTCATTTTTCCGGGCAGCGGATAGAGCCGCTTCCTGCATTGGGTTCAGCGAGTCAATTTCAAGTCTTTGGAGAATTTCTTCTAGCATTGGTATCAGATGGGTGTTTTGCCAAAGATAATCTGAATTATCTTGCAACGTCAAATAACCTAAATATGAAAAAAACGATACTGTTAACCCTCCTTTGTCTTCCGATTTCCCTCAAAGCTCAACTCACCGTTGAGAAAATCATGCAGGATCCCAAAACCTGGATAGGTACTTCGCCCGATGGGGTTCACTGGTCTGAGGATTCTAAAATCATCTATTTCGATTGGAATCCGGATGCCAATCCCGGCGACTCGCTATATCAGTACTCACTCGAAAAAAAGAAAATCACTAAGGTAAGCCTGGGAGAACGCAAAAACATGCCTTCTCAGCGTGGTGTTTACAATCGACACCGGACATTGAAAGTTTACGCAAAAAACGGGGATATCTATCTGCTGGATTGCAAGACGTACCAGATTCGGCAATTGACCAACACCGTCGAGATCGAGGGAAGTCCTGCATTTAGCGGCGATGAGCAGCGGGTGATATTTGAAAAAGATGACAATTTATTCAGCATTGCGTTGTCATCGGGTCTTCTGACCCAGCATACCGACTTCAGGAACGGCAGTAAGAAGGCCGAAGCCAAAAAATCGGACGAGGAAAAATGGCTGGAAAGCGATCAGCTGGCTCTGTTTGATATTTTGAAAGAAAGAAAAGCCAGGAAAGATTCCGCTAAAAAAATAACGGAGGCCGAAAAACCGGATCGCCCCAAAGAAATTTATCTGGGTGAAAAAAGGGTCTCATCCCAACAACTGAGTCCCGACGGGCGATTTGTGACTTACCGTCTCAGCAAAGCCGACAAATCATCCAAAAGGACAATTGTTCCCAGCTTCGTGACACAATCTGGATTTACCGAGGATTTACCAGCCCGTACAAAAGTAGGTGATCCGGCGACGGAGTATGAGTTTTGGGTGTATGATATCAAGAAGGACACCATGCGGCAGGTAAGCACGAAAAAACTACCCGGAATTGGCGATAAGCCGGATTACCTGAAAGACTACCCTAAGCAAGACACCTCCTGGAAAAAAGACAAAGTCCGGCCTGTAATAGTCCACGGACCTTCCTGGTCGGAGGACGGACTCAATGCCGTGGTGGTGGTGAGGTCGCTCGATAACAAAGACCGTTGGATCATGGCCTTTGATCCTGACTCACTTAGTTTAAAGCCGCTTGAACGTCAGCGGGATGAAGCATGGATTGGTGGCCCGGGTGTAGGGGGATATCCGCAAAGCTCTGGTGATTTGGGATGGATAGACAACTCAACCCTATACTTTGTGAGTGAGGCTGACGGCTACGCCCATCTTTACTCGCTGGATGTGAAAAGCGGCAAGAAATCACAACTCACTAAGGGTAAATTTGAAATACAGAGTGTTTTGCTATCAAAGGACAAGCAAACATTCTACCTCACCACCAACGAAGTCCATCCCGGCGAAAAGCAATTCTACAAGATGGCCGTCACGGGTGAAGAGAGGACTCGTTTAACACCTCAAAAAGGAGCATATGAAGTTGAACTCTCTCCCGATGAGACAAAACTCGCCATGCGTTATTCTAACAGCAATAACCCCTGGGAATTATTTCTGATGGCTAATAAGGTAGACGCCAAGCCTGAGCAAATTACGCAGTCAACTACCGAAGCATTTAAAGCCTACCCCTGGCGTGAGGCTAAACTCGTCACCTTAAAGGCCGCGGACGGTGCAGATGTTCATGCCCGAGTCTATGAGCCCAAAAAACCAAATGGCCGGGCGGTGATTTTTGTCCATGGAGCAGGCTACCTGCAAAATGCTCATGCATGGTGGAGTAATTATTTTCGCGAATACATGTTCCATAATCTATTGGTAGATAAAGGTTATACGGTTCTGGACATGGATTACCGCGCCAGTGCGGGTTATGGGCGCGACTGGCGCACCGGCATTTATCGATTCATGGGAGGAAAAGACCTTAGTGACCACGTGGATGGCGCCAATTGGTTGGTCAAGAAATACAAAGTAGACCCTAAGAAGATTGGAATCTACGGGGGCTCGTACGGGGGCTTTATCACTTTAATGGCGTTATTCACCACCCCCGATGTCTTCAAGGCTGGTGCGGCGTTGCGTCCCGTGACTGACTGGGCGGCCTATAATCACCCCTACACAGCCAATATCCTTAACGAGCCGCAATTGGACAGTTTGGCTTACCGCAAAAGCTCACCGATTTATCACGCTGCCGGTCTGAAAAATCACTTGCTGATTTGCCACGGAATGGTGGATGTTAATGTGCATTTTCAGGATGTGGTAAGGTTATCGCAAAGATTGATAGAATTAAAAAAAGACAATTGGGAATTAGCCGTATACCCCTTGGAAGACCATGGGTTTGTCGAACCATCCTCATGGACAGACGAGTATAAGCGCATTCTTAATTTGTTTGAAGAAAACCTTCGTTGAGAAGGTGGCACGGCATAATCTTTATTCAGGATAACAATCAACTAACATTTGCTATTGAACCATGGAAAGATCGAATTTCACCGAAAGAGAACAAATTATTGAAGTAGTTAACCGCCTTTTTGTTTATACGGATCAGCAACGCTGGGAGGCATTGCAGGAGGAGGTATTCACCGGACACGTTCAGTTCGATATGTCGTCGATGGGTGACGAATCAAAAGAGCTCACTTCTCAGGAAATCTGTGAATATTGGTCTAAAGTTTTCGATGGGGTAGATTCGGTGAATCATTTGGCGGGAAACCATCTTGTCACGATTGTTGATAATTCCGCTGAGGTTTTTGTTTACGCAACAGCTACCCATTTTAAAGAATCGGCGAGTGAGGGAAAAATCAGGGAGTATTTCGGTACATACAATTTACACCTTAAACATATGACCGAAGGCTGGCGGATTGACTCATTCAAGTACGAATTGAAGTTTTCGGCAGGGAATAGTCAACTCGCCTAAACATTTTTAAAGATTCTGCGCTAGGTATCTTTCGGCATTTTATTTTTTGAATCCGAACCATTTTCATGAGTGACAGGTTTAGGGATAGATGTATGTACATCTATTTAATCACCAAAAAAATTAACATCATGAAAAAAAACATCCTCACAATTGCTTTTTTGGCCACGGCATCTCTTGCATTTGTAGCTTGTGATTCAGAGAAGAAGTCAGAAACAGCCGAAGAAACTGCCGGAATCCCCGATGGGACAATGAACGTTGATCTCGCGTCCAGCGAAGTCAACTGGGAAGGCACCATGGTTGGTATGTACTCTCACTCCGGTGATGTTAAGTTAACCGACGGCAGCGTCACGATTACCGATGGTAAAATTACGGGTGGTAACTTCGCAGTGGATTTGACTACGATCAACCCGACTGATGAAAACTACGATGCTGAGAAAGACCGTACTCCCGAAAAACTGGTAGGGCATCTTTCTTCTGATGACTTTTTTGCCGTAGAGCAGCACCCAAAAGCCACCTTTGAAATCACTGGTTCGGAAGGTAGCACAGTGATGGGAAATCTTACCGTTCGAGGCAAGACTAATCCTGAGGAGGTTAAAAACGTGAGTATTACGGAAGAAGGCGGTAAAGTGACGATGACAGGAGATCTGACCTTTGACCGGACCAAGTATGACGTATCATTCAAGCACCCAATGCAGGAAATGGTATTGTCAAATGACGTTGAAATGAAAGTGAAACTGGTCGCCAGCAATTAATTAAAATTCGACTGAGTACTATACACGCACCCCTGAAATTTTCAGGGGTGCGTTTTTTTATACTCTTTCGGGTGGGCTGTCGTTTTTGAAATATTCGCAATTCGATTAACCCATTTACATTCACCTGAATGTCAAACGATCTACAACCTGTGCTGCAATACCTGGAAATTCTTTCTGTAAAAATCGCCAAACTCGAAGCTGAACAAATTGTGGCCCGCAACATGATAGGGAAACTGGCCGCGCGTGTACATCAGGTGGAGTACGAGGAAATGGAAGCTCTGCAGGTTAGAATGGAAAAATCTGCAAAAAAAGCGTTGCTGCCCGCCCTCATGCAGGGCATGGCCGTATTGACAGAGGAAGAAGTTCGGCAGCATTTAGGAATTGGGGCGTAGATTTGTATTCAACACTCTTAAATTCCACATCATGATCGTAAAATCTATTCCCGCCGGCTGGGAAGTTATCTACCAGCGAGCACATGGACTTCTTGCTGCTAAGTTGGCCTTCTATTGGAAGGTGGCCGAACGCCCTCCCCATTTCGTAGAGACTCTGTTGGCCATTGCCGAACACGACGATGGTGTTCCCGAATCCCGCATGCCCGAAAATTTAACAGAGGCCGGAGCCCCCAAGCATTTTCAGTTATTGGGGCGCTCGGCAGAGCAGTATCGCAGTGTGATGGAGATATCTTCGTCCAAAAGCCGCTGGAATGCATTAATGACCTCATTGCATACCACCTTTTTGTATGGAGACCAAAAATTGGAAGATGCTGACATTAAGGAATTTGTAGCCGAGCAGAAAAAACTTCAGACAAAAATTACTAAGGAACTGGGACTGAGTAGGAGCGAGGCTGAAAAACATTACAGATTTGTAGAATGGTGTGACGCGTTATCGTTGTTGCTGTGCATGGATAAAGTTCAACCCGAACAACGCCGTATGGACATCAGTACAGGCCCCGACAAGACAATGTACCAGCTCTGGCAGGATGAAAAAGAGAATCTCCATGTCGAGCCTTGGCCTTTCGAACCTGATTCATTTGAAGTCTCTGTCGAATACCGGGAATTGCATCAGCTAAAATTCACTAATTCGCAAGAACTGGACAGTTGTTTGAAAGCAGCAGGAGTAGGCGTGAGGTCATGGCGGTTTTGTCGGTAGCACCGTTGAATTTTGGGTTTTATACAATCCGAAAGCTAAGGATCTTTGTTTTTTGCTTATTTCAGCGGCGCTTTTCAGTTAAGATAAAGGAGAATGAGCTGCCTGGCTCCTTTTCAATACTTCATTATCCATCTTGACTAAAATGATAAATCGTCGCCAGGCAATCGCCGGTATCGCCGCTACTACCGCAATTACTGCCATTCCACGAATTTCTAGTGCTGCCGCCAGGCAGGAATCTTTCAAATATGCCTTGAACATGAGTACCCTTCGGGGACATAAGCTGGGCTTTATGAAAGAAATAGAAGTTGCTTCAAAAGCTGGTTACCGCCACGTTGAAATCTGGATCAACAGCCTGCAGGACTACCTGAAAGGCGGGGGGACAACCGCTGATGCCCGAAAACACCTCAAAGACTCCGGTATAGAAGTGGAGGATGCCATCGGTTTTGCCCAATGGATCGTAGACGACAATTCAATCCGTAGTAAGGCCATCGATCAGCTGAAGGAAGAGATGGATATCTTGGCCGAAATTGGATGCAAACGCATTGCCGCCCCGCCCATGGGCGCAACCAAGGACGTAACTCTCGACCTGAAAAAGGCCGCCGAACGCTACCGTACCATACTTGAGCTTGGAGACAAGGTGAGCGTCATCCCTCATCTGGAACTCTGGGGGTTCTCCCAAAATCTCAGTCGCCTGAGCGAACTTATGTACGTGGCAATCGAATCCGGACATCCTTCTGCTAAGGTACTTATGGATGTTTACCACCTATACCGTGGCGGCTCTGGCTTACAGCAGGTTGCCTGGGTCGGGAAGCCTTACATTGAAATATTTCACGTAAATGATTACCCAGCCACCCCCGCTCAGAATGTAATCACTGATGCCGACAGGGTATACCCGGGGGATGGAGTGGGTCCTATGAAGGAGCTATTCACGATTTTAAAAAATCCTGAAAAACCCGTGATCCTATCACTAGAAGTATTCAACCCGGCATACTATGCTCAGGATGCGCTACTGGTTGCCAAGACCGGCCTGGCAAAAATGAAACAAGCTACCAAGGGGATATAAAAAAGAGAGGCTATGCACCTGGCATAGCCTCTCTTTTTTTCAAAGTATTTTCTAAACTACCACCGGGTTTCTGAAGATCGCTGAAATTACCTTTCCGTCTTCAGGCATTTCTTCTTCTGAGCACTGATATACTTTCCCCTGCTGCATGATAGTCTTGATTGCGGCCTCGGTAAGCAGGTCTTTTGTTTCAGGTGTGGAAGAAGGTTCAATTTCCAGTTCGTAAAGCTGCTCATTGAAGACTCCCCAGATAGCGGCATTTTCCCTCACAAACAGGGTCTCAACCTGTCCGGTCAGGGCCGCTTTAATCACCTTGTCCTGATCGGAGGAGGCCCAATCACCATTAGCCAACTCGGCGTACTTCTCGAAGCGTTCGTCTCGTTCAGCATCAAATTTTGACTCCATGAACTCCCAAGCTTTTGCGTGGAGGACAGCGGCATCAGCTTCCGAGAAACTACCGTGAATGGTATGTTCTACATACTTATTGTATTTACTTGTCTCCCGGTACATAGGAAGCAGGTACTCAACCCCCGCAAGTACTGTCGGCAAAGGATCACAATTAAGGATTCCGTCCACTTCATTGCTTAGCTGATGGAAATACTGTTTGATATCCTCTTTATCAGTGTCAGTGACGCCATGTCCATGAAACGTGGCCCCGGCTTTACCACCCTGGCCGCTCCGCCACTGAAGGTGCTCTTCTTTTTCGAGAAATTTCATGTAGTCGTCTATGGTAGTGGGTACTTCTTCATTGAGTACTACCTCAGAAACCGTACCGGGCGTAGCTTCGTAGAGCCGAACATCCTCCAGATTAATGTTGAGAACATAGAAGCGGCCATCCGCATTCAGGAGCGGGATAAGTGGACGAAGCATGAAGCCTTTTCCAACATAGGTAGAGGGTTTTTCTATCTCCAGCGGCAGCGTTTTGATATTTACCCCTTTGGAGCTTTGAAAATAGGCGAGCCCGTCCGAACCATGTTGCCAGAACTGGGAATCTTCCAGTAAATCATAGCCTGGTTTCAGATATTCTCGGGCTTCATTGTCGTTCCATCCATAAAGTTTGTTGAGTTGCGAGATTGCTTCCTGCAACTGATTCTTAAAATTGATTTTGTCCTTTTGGTGGTTGTCGGTGGAATCTCTGCTCGTAGGAGAAAAGATCGTCACATGATGCAGACCCTTTACATTTAAAAGTTCATTCAGCTGTTCAACTTTGAAAATTTCCATATCTCGAATATTAAAGGTTTAGACTAAATATAATCTGGCAGGCAAGCCATTTTTATGGTATACCTGACAAGATTATTCCATACCATGTTAAATCTGTGTTTTTACCGCTATCAGCCTACAAGGTTGATGTTTGCGAAAATCTGGAAGAAATGGAAAGACATTTAATGTGAGGAATATGTACCCCTTCTGAGGAAAAAAAAGTACTTGATCGCCCCCTCGATCATCTTGGAACACCAGTACATAATACGATATGCCATGAAAAAGACAGAAAGATTTCAAAACATCAAACTCGATATTCAAACTGACGATTTTGATCCTAGTAAAGACATTATCACCACCATACACATAGAGTTGAGGAAACTTATGCGCGTTTACGGGAGTATTTTGGGTGCCGATGTTTACCTGTGTTATGATTCTCCCACGGATGCTGATCGTAAAGTAGCGCGTATGAGGGTAGGAGCTCCCGGAAGAAATTATGTTGCCGAAGCGTGCTCAGATACATGGGACCAGGCCCTGCTGGAAGTAACAGGAAAATTAAGAAGCCAACTGCTCGGACGCCACACTGCAAATCATAGAGCACATGCGGCATGATGGGTAGTTATCCTCTATAAACAAAGAAGCGTAATAGATTATCTATTACGCTTCTTTGTTTATAGGGTTGTTGAAAATAACCATTTGATGAAGCTTTTCTGACAAGCTGGCACTATAAGAACCAGGATCGGCTAATATGGCAGTGTCCGTATTCTCCTCTTTTATAAGCTCAATATGTGATATGCCGCTCAGTTTAAATGTAAGGCTCTATGTACTAGATTGTTAAAATACAATCTGCTTGTCAAATTGCTGGGACATACTATTTATCCCGGGATCGTCCTTTAAACTGGTATATCCTTTTTAACTCTTATACATGAACGTAAAAACCTAGCTCATGAAAAAGAAACTGAATATCCCGCAAGAAATGTTGATGAGCATCGACTTTATGAATACCGCAAATGGCGGCATGAGTCAGCCCATCCTGAATATAGAAAATAGAGAAAATGGTTACGAGGTAACTGTTAAAGCACCCGGAATAGAACCTGATGAATTGCAAGTCGAGATTTTGAAAGATAAGCTAATGATCTATCACCTGCTGCCGATTTTCGGCACCTCGGATGGTGAATCCAGTGAAATGCGATCCATTCGATTTATAAGTAAGATGCAAATTCCTGCTGATGTTGATGTGGAAAGTATATCCGCCCGCTACGACGAAGACCGCCGCTACCTCACGCTCGAACTACCCTCTGATCAGACACAGCAGGACTTCCATCGGCGGATCAACATCGAACGATGGTAATCAAGATTTGAAAATTGTTTATAATAAGGCAAAATCCCCCGACTCTTCTGAGCCGGGGGATTTTTTTTAAGATAGTGACCGTGATCAGCTGACGGTACCTCCATTCCATATGGTCTTCCCGGGTTGCAGAAACGACAGACTGCCGTCGCGGTCTTCGGCCATCAGAATCATTCCCTGCGATTCGGTGCCCATCATTTTGCGTGGAGCGAGGTTTGCCAGGTAAAGTACCTGTCGTCCCGTTACTTCCTCGGGCTTGAAATGCTCGGCGATGCCGCTCAGCACGGTACGTTGTTCGGTGCCGATGTCAAGTTTTATTTTCAGGAGTTTCTTGCTTTTGGGTACGACCTCAGCTTCCAGTACGGTCGCTACCCGGATGTCCATTTTGGCAAAATCGTCAAACTGTATTTCGGCCCTTACCTCGGGGACATGCTTACTTTCAAGTTCGTTCATTCGTTTGGCTTCGTGGAGTTTTTCAATTTGTTTCTGAATCACATCATCTTCTATTTTCTCAAACAACAGGCTCGATTCGCCCAGTGCGTGTCCGGCCGGAAGCAAATCAGCGCGTCCAGCGTCGTGCCAGGTAGTTTTTTCAGCTCCTAACTGTTTGTTGATTTTAGCAGCCGTAAACGGCAGAAAGGGTTCGGTTACGATCGCCAGCGAGGCCGTGATTTGCAGCGCGATATTCATGATCGTATCCACGCGGCGGTCGGTGCTGCCGTCGGTATCGGTCTTGATGGCGTGCCAGGGTTGGGTTTCGGCCAGGTACTTGTTGCCTAATCGGGCCAAATCCATAACAAGCGTCAGCCCTTCGCGGAAGCGGTAATTTTCCAGCGCGTCGGCGATGCGAGCGGGAAAGGCGGCCAGTTCGTCCAAGGTACTTTGATCTATTTCCTGCAATTCGCTTACCGAAGGTACTTTGCCTTCGCAGAATTTCTGCGTCAGGATCATGGCACGGTTTACGAAATTACCAAATACCCCCACCAATTCGCTGTTATTGCGGGTCTGGAAATCTTTCCAGGTGAACTCGCTATCCTTGGTTTCGGGGGCGTTAGCGGTAAGTACATAGCGTAGTACATCCTGCTTACCGGGGAATTCGGCCAGGTACTCGTGCAGCCACACGGCCCAGTTGCGCGAGGTCGAAATCTTGTCGCCTTCCAGATTCATGAACTCGTTGGCAGGTACCTGATCGGGTAGGATATAAGTATCTTCCGCTATCAAAGTCGCGGGGAAAATGAGACAGTGAAACACGATGTTGTCTTTCCCGATGAAATGCACCAGCTTGGTATCATCTTCTTTCCACCATTTTTCCCAACCCGCGTCGGCGCCGTTTTTCTGCGTGAGCCAATCTTTCGTGGCCGATATATATCCAATCGGTGCCTCGAACCACACATAAAGTACCTTGCCATCGGTGTCGGGTAGGGGTACTTTGATGCCCCAGTCCAGGTCGCGGGTCATGGCGCGGGGTTTCAGGCCTTCTTTCAGCCACGACTGGCATTGACCCAGCACGTTGGTTTTCCACTCGGGATGACTGTCGATGTACTCCTGAATTTGAGGCTGCATCGTGTCTAAAGGCAAAAACCAGTTGGTGGTAGCCTTCAAAACGGGTTGCGCGCCAGAGAGTGTGGATCGTGGTTCGATGAGTTCCGTCGGACTGAGCGTAGAGCCGCAACGTTCGCACTGATCGCCGTAGGCGTTGGGATTCGAACAGACCGGACAAGTACCCACGATGTATCGGTCAGCCAGGAATTGCTGCGCTGTTTCGTCGTAGTATTGTTCGGTGGTTTCTTCAATAAAACCTCCTTTTTCGTACAGATCTTTAAAAATTTCCTGCGACGTTTCGTGATGGACGGGCTTGCTGGTGCGCGAGTACACATCGAACGAAATACCCAACTCAGCGAATGAATCGGCGATTTGGGTATAGTACTTGTCCACGACCTGTTGTGGTGTCACGCCTTCCTTCTTGGCGCGGATCGTGATGGGTACCCCGTGTTCATCGGTACCGCTGATGAAGGCGACATCCGCGCCTTTGGAGCGCAGGTATCGCACATAAATATCCGCCGGGATGTAGCAACCCGCCAAATGGCCGATGTGAATGGGGCCATTGGCGTAGATGAGGGCGGCGGTAACGGTATAGCGTTGGGGATTGGTCAATGACATATTCAGGGAACAAGTAAAATCGATAGCGGTTAGATAACAAAGACTAGTTCCGCAAAATTAGTAAAAAGCGGCTGTGTGCGGTATGAATTATAATTTACCGATTACTATAGCGCCGATAGGTCCTCAGGACGAGTTCTGTACCTTTCATTAGTAGAGCCAAACAGGACTCGCCCGTTCTGGTCCTGAGCACGAAGACTGCGCCCGTGTTTTCTAAAACGGCGGGTGCTGGTTTGAATGGGAAAGGCAAGGCGTGATTTAATCAGTCAGAAAACTTCTTTCCAGAAAAAATGGAAATTTGAGTTTGATACAAAAAGGTACTTGGTGTAGTGCACACTTGATAAGTGCGCTCGACCGTATTAACTCGTTTTCTTGTCAATCTCCTCCTTGGTGACAAACCTGAGATTATCCGTCAGTATATCCTCTGTCTCCTCCAAATGTCCGAAGGCGTAGTTCATTTTTGCCCGGTCGAAATCGTTTTCATTGTTGGCGATCCAGATGGTAGCCACGCCATTGCCGATGAAATTGGTGATGGCCCGGGCTTCGGACATGAAGCGGTCTACACCAAGCAACAAGGCCAGTCCTTCCAGCGGAATAACCTTGATGGCTGTCAAGGTAGAGGCTAATACTACAAAGCCGCTACCCGTGACTCCTGCTGCGCCTTTGGAGGTGACCATCAGGATGCCGATGATTGTAAACATCTGCGCTAGTGACAATTCCACACCGTATACCTGCGCCAGGAAAATGGTGGCCATCGATAAATATATTGTCGTGCCGTCGAGATTGAAAGAATAGCCCGCCGGAACTACCAGCCCGACGATGGGCTTGGAGCAGCCCATCCTTTCGAGCTTTTCCATGAGCGATGGCAGCCCCGCCTCCGAGGATGAAGTACCGAGTACAATCAGCAGCTCCTCGCGGATGTAGTTTAGGTACTTCATCAGGCTGATCTTGTAATAACGCAGTATGAAATACAGGACTATGAAAATGAACAGCCCCATGGTAGTGTATACCGTAAGCATTAACTTGCCCAGCGGCAAGAGGGTCTTGATTCCGTACTTTCCGATAGTGAATGCCATCCCCCCAAACGCTCCGATGGGCGCAAACAACATCACAAAATGAAGTGCTTTGAAAACGTATTTGGATAAATAATTAAGTACATCCAAAATCCGTTGCTTGGCATTGTACTTACTAAGGAAAATGCCAAAGGCAATTGAAAATAGAAGTACCTGAATGGTTAAGTTGTTCTTGAAGAATTCCCACCAGCTGAAACCTTTTTCGGCTTCCTGGGCAAATTTTGAAACATCACCTGTTGCTGTAGCGTCGCCCGTCAGGCTGGTGGTAACCACGCCATCACCAGGGCGTATCAGGTAGGCTACCGCCACTCCGATGATCAGGGCAAAAGTAGTGACGACCTCAAAATACAGCAAAGCCTTTCCGCCTACCTTGCCTACTTTTTTCAAATCGCCCATTCCGCTTATTCCCAAAGAAATGGTGAGGAAGATGATAGGGTTAATGAACAACTTTACAATATCGATAAAGCCCGTACCGAGTGGTCGCATCCGTTGCCCGGCATCTGGATAAAAGTGACCAAGTAAAGCTCCGGTTGCGATAGCGGTTAGTACCCAAAAGGTCAGGTTGGTGAAGAGTTTTTTCATGAAAGGTTTGAATCAAAAAGTGCTTTTGCTGCTGGAATTCGATTGTTTTGAGCTTGCGACCTCCACCAAAGAACGAGATAAACCCCAGCATTTCAAAAATAGCCATTAATTTCGCAATACATGCTAGCTGAACTTTGCCAGTCGGGAGACCGTTGAATTGCTTATGCGAATTTTGATAACCGGGGCGACCGGACTCGTGGGCAGTGCCACTGCGAGGAGCTTTCTGGCGAAAGGGCACACCATAGTTGCCCTTCATCGTGCCAATTCCGACCGCTCCCTGGTCAATGACCTGGAAAACCAGATCCACTGGGTGGAAGGCGATATTCTGGATGTGCTATCATTGGAAAAAGCCATGGACCAGGTGGACTGTGTAGTTCACGCGGCGGCAATAGTCTCATTTGTGCCACGCGACGAGGCTGACATGTATAAGGTCAATGTTGAAGGAACAGCTAATGTGGTCAATGTCTGTTTAAAAAAGGGCATTCGCAAATTGTGCCATGTCAGCAGCGTTGCTGCATTAGGAAGACCAGATCCACGGTTAATTGAAGATCAGTCACGTATAGTCATCGACGAAACCCAGCGCTGGACCGATTCTCCCAATAATTCAGCGTATGCCAAATCAAAGTACCTGGCGGAGCTGGAAGTATGGCGCGGAATTGCGGAGGGCCTGCCTGCCGTGATCGTGAATCCTTCCCTGATTCTGGGCGAGGGTGACTGGCATAAAAGCAGCACCCAATTGTTCAAGTATGTGTATGATGGCAAACCATTCTATACTGTCGGAACGGTCAATTTTGTAGATGTGCGTGACATCGCGGAAGCGGTCGTTAAATTGACAATGTCAGACATCGAAAATGAACGATATGTTCTGAGTGCTGGTACGACTACCTATCAGCAGCTATTTTCGGTTATTGCATCGGCACTTGGCAGAAAACCGCCCCATATCAAGGTTGGACCAGGGCTGGCTGCTATAATCTGGCGGGTGGAAGCCATGCGTTCCTGGTTAACGGGAAGTCGCCCGTTGATCACAAAAGATACCGCCCGATCAGCCGCGCACCATTTTGAATATGATAGTGCCAAAATTAAGAGAGACTTGTCTTTTGATTTTCAGCCGCTTGATAAAACGGTGAAACGCGTCAGCGAAAGTTTTTTGACCGCAAAATGAGGTCGGCAAGAGATTTATTACTAACTTTCTTCTATCAAAATGGCGTAGAGGCATTTTTGCCGCCTGATTTAACCCTTTCTGTGTAATGGAACAGGATTTTGACGAACGAAAAAATTATATGAAGGAAACAATCCGTCGCTTCGAACGGATGCTTCAGACAGAAGAGCTGGAGTTCTTCGATTTGGATGCCTACGAGCAGGTCGCCGAGCATTATCTGGACAAAGGCGAGTGGGATAAAGCCATTAAGGCCTGCAATCTGGGATTGGAGAATTATCCTTACTCGCTCGAACTAATGCTGAGCAAATCGCAGCTTTACGCCAACCGTGCAGATTACGAATCAGCCTTGGAATTACTTGAAAAAGCTGCCCTCTTTCATCCTGGTGATACGGAGGTACTTTTCATGCAGGGGGCTGTGTTCAATCTGATGGGTGATTTTGAACAGTCGCTTCGTATTCTGGAAGGAATGCTCGATACTGCCGAAGAAGCGGATGAGATTTACTACCAGATCGGCCAGACGTACCAGAACTGGGGTAAGTTCGAGGAAGCGGTGGACAGCTATAAAAAATCCATCGCCATTAACCTTGATAATGAATACGCCTTTTATGAGCTGGCTCATTGTCTAGACATGCTTTCTCAACTGGATACTCATCTTGACTACTATCAAAGTTTGGTGGACCGCGATCCGTATTCCCACCATGCCTGGTACAATTTGGGAATAGCGTACAGTAAACTGGAGCGATTCGAGGAATCGATTCAGGCGTACGACTATGCTACTTTGGTAAAAGAGGATTTCGCATCGGCCTATTTCAACATGGCCAACTCCTTTATGAATACCGAGGACTTTGAGAGTGCCAAATTTAACTATCACAAGGCTATTGAACTGGAAGGAAAGCAGCCCGAAACCTGCTGCTGCCTGGGAGCTTGCTACGAACGGCTGGGCCAGTTTGAAACAGCAGCCAGTCATTACAGGGATGCGGTCAAACTCGACAGCGAGTGGGACGACGGCTGGTATGGTCTGGGGATCTGCATGAGTGAGATGAGCCGCTGGCATGAAGCCGTTGGGTTCCTGCGCCGCGCCATCAAAATTACCGAACTTAACCCGGATTACTGGCTGGCGCTGGCTGAAACCGAATATCGTCTTGGCAATGTAGTTTCGGCTTTCGAGGCTTTTGAGAAATCGGCCGAGATTGAGCCTGGCGACCCTGAGGTGTGGCTCAAATGGTCACTAGTGCTTTTTGATCAGGGAAACTACTCACGTGCGTGTGACTTGCTCTCTGCTGCTGTGGACGAGATTCCCGAAGATGCTGATTTATATTATCGCCTGTGTGTCTACCTGATTCATGGGGGAGAATACCGTGAGGCACTCCTCAACCTTGAAATCGCCTTGACGCTCAACTACGAGGCTCACATTCAGCTGTTTGATTTTTTTCCTGAATTGGAAAAACAAAAGGCTCTTTACCGAATTATTGAGCAGTACCGTCAGAAGAACTAAATTCCGGTCATTCGACTGTCTTTCATTCAGCCCGTGAGGCTGTAAATGTATACCGATGCCTTTTCTAGTAATGGACATTGAAATGTCCGGCCCCGACCCTGGATGGAACGAGATAATTCAGCTTGGTGCTGAATTGTTTGATGATAGCTGGAATGCTCTGGGCACCTACCTCACCAATGTTTATCCTGAGAATGTGGAGGCGTTTACGGCCAGCGCAGAGGAAGTACATGGGCTATCTCTGGACGCGCTGGAAGACGCCCCAATGATTTATGATGTAATACCGGAATTTGAGCAATGGATCAAATCCAAAACCCATGGCGCTCCCCTGCACCAAACGGTGATCTGTGGGCAAAGCGTGATCTATGACATCAACTTTCTACGATTCGCCTATTCGAACGAGAAAATGCGGTGGCCATATTCCAACAAAATGCTGGATTTGCATACCGTGTCCTACTTGTATTTCATGATCCTGGAAAAGAACGGACGCAAAGTACCCCGCTCACTTAGTTTAGGCGCAGTATCAGGTTTTTTTGGCTTTGAGCGCGAGGAAGAGACCCATAACGCACTTGAAGATGCGGAGCTTACAGCAAAATGCTTGAAAGAGATATTCGGGCGATTGGATGATCTGAAAGTTCAGGATAACTCCTGAGTTCAAAAGTTTTCCTGGAAGTATTTCTCAAGTACCTTTTCAGCCTCCTTGTTTTGGGGTGAAAAAGGGTCCCTCGCCCGCTCCCCCTGTCCTAGGCCCGGAAACCACTTCCAGACGAAGCCTCCTGCCATCCAATCCTGTTTCCAGACTTCTTGAAAAAAAGCCTCGTACGTTCTTGCCTGAAGTAGTTCATTGGCGGGTCTGTCCCGATCACTCTCCCAGGGGCGACGGGCCGCAAAATCGCTGCTCATATAGCCAAATTCAGTAAAAAGAATTGGCTTTTGAACCTTGGATGAATATTTCTCCAGAGCCTTCAAATGAGGTTTCCAGCCGTTTTTTAAAGTGACGACATCAGGTGATTGCTCGTCGGAAAGGGGGAAGTAGGCATCTATTCCCACATAGTCCAGTTCGTTCCAAAAAGGGACGTCCTGGTAGACATCCCAGTTCTCGGCGTAGGTTAGTTTTCCTTTGTATATCTTTTTTATATCGCGAATGATCTGAAACCAGAATTGCGGACGCCTTTTAACGAATGTCTGCATCTCAGTGGCGATGCAGTACAAATCTACCTCGGTACTGTCGGCCACCCGGGCAAAATCCAACAGGTACTCTCCGAATCCTTTTTCGAAAGTTTGCCATTCTGCTTCTGTCGCCAACTCGAAATGACCGGTGAATGTGCCGCGTCCTATCCACATATGGGGTTTCAGCATCACCTTCAAACCCCGGTCGTGAGCCATCTGCACACAATGCGCCACGCCGCGGGGCGATTCGCCCCACCATTTCCACTCGTTGTCTTTCACATACACAAAGTCTGCCGTGCCTTCCCGGGTATAGCCGTAAGGCATCAGCGCCACCCACTCAGCGTTAATCTGCTTGACGGGTTGATACGTCGTAGCTTCTAACGAATCGCGAGGCGCCACGAACGCCACTCCCTTAAGTTTTTCCCCGCCGTACCTATAAGCCTTGTCGGAAGACACCGAAGTGCAGGAAAAAAGGTTTCCAAAGAGAACAGATAGTAAAAACGGAAAAAGGGTGTTTTTCATCCTAAAAACTGATTGACATAGTTCCGGCTGGTGAGGATGGCCGATTTGACGTCGGTAATGTTTGCTTCATAAGCCTTATCTTCCACCTCTATTACGACCGGCCCCCGGTACCGGACATCAGTCAGTGCAGCGAAAAAGCCCCGCCAGTTTACATCGCCCAGCCCAGGTAGTTTAGGAGAATGGTACTCCAAGGGATTGGCCAAAATACCGACCTGATCAAGCTTGTCTTTATATACTCTGACGTCCTTCAAATGAATATGATGAAGCCGGTCCTTGAACTGGTAAATGGGCTTTACCTCATCCATCATCTGCCAGACCATGTGCGAGGGGTCGTAATTTAGTCCGAAGCAGCGACTTGGAATTATTTCAAACATTTTGGTCCATACTGCCGGGCTGATGGCCAGGTTTTTACCACCGGGCCATTCGTCATTGGTAAAAAACATGGGGCAATTCTCAATCGCGATTTTAATATTATTTTCCTCTGCCACTTTCACGATCCCCGGCCACACGTCGGCAAAGGTTTTAAGGTTGTCAGCGATGTTTTTGGCGGGGTCCCGGCCAATAAATGTCGTGACGACGGGTACGTTCAGTTTTGCCGCCGCCCGAATCAGCTCTTTAATGTGATCAATGCCAGGTTCTGATTTTTTTGGATCGGGATCTAGCGGATTAGGGTAGTAACCCAAGGCCGAAATACTCACATTTGCACTACGAAGGATATAATGAATATCGTTGATTTTACGCTCATCCAGATTATGGATATCGATATGGGACACGCCAGCGTACCGGCGGCTGTCATCATTGTCGCGGGGCCAGCACATTACCTCCACGCAGCCAAATCCATGGTGGGCCGCAAAGTTTACGGTATGCTCCAGATTGAAGTCTGCAAGTATTGCACTGTTAATTCCTAGTTTCAGCATTTCCATTATTTATTTTGGGCAATTTGTTAGTAATCTCGGTAAAAACTGTTGATTATCCGAATCTGTAAGGTAAGAAGGAAAAGCATATTCGGTAAGCTTTTTGAGCAAAGATCGTCCGGGCAATCCAAGGAGCCATCCACGCCCTACACCGCTCGTCCTAATCCAATAGTGGAAAAACGGTCCGGGTTTTGTAATATTGACAGGTAAATTTAATGTCGCATCTACTTGATTCAGCAATATTATGGCCGAAAATGAGAAAAGCCTGGGCAGGAAACTTCTGAGCTTTTTTATTAAAGACCCGGAAGATATTCGTCCTGCCCCCAGGCCATCATCTGCCACGAAGGCAAGTGGTCCGATACCCGCTCAGCCGGAAATTGTCAACAAACCAGAAAGTGCACCAATCTCGGCCACCGCTGAGGTTGACCGTAAGTTCGTTGAGCATTTTGCTGAGTTATTGGAGAAAGCCAACCTTCCCGGCCCTGACTATTTTGAATTCAAGCAGTCGCTGAAAAGTATGGAAGGGTTGGGACTGAGCGAAGAGAAGCAGTTTCAGGCCTCCTGGGCGAGCTTTAAGGCGATGGCATTAGGCATTACCGATACCTCGGTACTTACATCATCGGCAAACCATTATGGGAATGTGCTGAACAAAGACCGGGAAAGTTTTTTGAAAGATGTCGAAAAGGCCATCGATGATCGGATTGGAAGCTTGAAGCAGGAATCCAAAAAATTGCATGATAACAATACAAGCTATTCCCAGCAGATTTTGGATCTCCAAAAGAAGATTGATGAAAATAACGGGCGCCTGGACAAGATTAATGATGAAGTACAGGAGCAAACCGAAAAAATAAATAGCAGCCGCGCCAGTTTCGATCTTACCTACCAGAGTATGGTGGACCAAATCAATGCGGATATAGAGAAGATAAACAGGTACTTAAAATAATAGTCAATGGGGAACGGGCTTCGGACATCGCCAATTCTCCTGAAATAATTCTGATTGTCCGCTTTTAACTTAACAACCAAAAAAATGGCAGACTTTTCACAACTTGGTGGCGCAGAAGACGACCATAAGAAGTCGTACTGGTCCAAACCGGAGGGAATCACTTCATTGTTGTTTCTTGGCGCGGCGGGTGCCCTGGTACTTTACTACTGGAATATCATCGCCTTATTTCTCATCGAAGTCACACAGAATACCCTCTATTTGGGCATTCTGCTGGCGGCGCTAGCCAAACTGGTTTTTCTGCTGACCAGCAGAGATGTGCGTACGGCGGTATTCTTTCTGTTCAAAACCATGATGCGCAAGATTACCGGTCTGGTAATCAAACTTGACCCCATTGCGATCATGAAGATTTACATCAGTGACCTGAAAGATAAACGGGAGAAGATGCAGGGGCAAATCAATACGCTGGCCGGACAACTTGTCAAGTTGAATAAAAAAATCAACGAGAACAACGAGCAAATCAAGCAGAAGTTCGCTGAGGCTAACAAAGCCAGTGAGCTTTCGCACAAGCCCGGAATGCGCGAAACGGCTCAGCTGGCCACCATTGAAGGTGCGGGCCTGCAGGAGATGAACGAGAAACTGTTCCCGCTCCAGCGGAACATGAAAACCATTCTGGAATTCATGGAAAAGGTTAATACCAGCGCCGACTATTTCATTAAAGAAACCGAAATAAAGGTCAAGCTCAAGGAAACCGAGTATAAAATCGTGAAGGAAAGCTCGAATGCACTGCGCACGGCCATCAGTATTTTTAAAGGGAATCCTGACAAAAAATTCTACTTCGACGAGTCGATGGAGTACATCCAGGATGACATGAGCCGTAAACTCGGGGAGATGAAGCGGGCGATGGATCTTTCCATGGACTTCATCAATGGGGTAGACGTGCAGAACGGCATTCTGTCTGACAAAGGTCAAAAGATGCTGGAAGCCTATAATCAGGGAGAGTTTTCCCTGGTGGATCTCAACGCTCCCGAACCTGTACCGACCACGATTTCAATAAACCCGCCGAAAGATTCTAACTATCGCGGTCTGTTGGACTGAGTGACAGTTTTTAGTGATTGGCAATCATAACAGTCAATTTTTTGCAAAACGTTAATTAACAACAAGTATCAACTTCAACATCCTCTAGAATGAAACGACTTACCGTAGCTGGTCGCTTGATTGTCACCGCATTGATTTTGGCCGCCTTATATTTTGGATTTAAGTACTTTGGTGGTCAGAAAGCCCTCGAGTCGATGGCAGATACTGCCCGCATCGAATCGGCCGAGGGTACTTCGGAATACAAAACGCCTGAACCTGGCTCATCTGCCTCCTCCGACAACTCTGCCTCAGATGTGGCGGGATCATCGTTCGACTACGACGCTCCCAAACCAGTCAATGGAACACTTAAAGGGGTAGTTGAACTGGGAGCAAGCGGCTTTAATTCTTTTATTATAAGCGTGGACCCGCAAAAGCGCTGGAAACTTGAAAAGGCAGAATTCGGCAATAGCCTGGTGACAGAGAACATGGCTACCGACGCCGATGTACGTATGGGGCTGAAGCGTTATATTGGCAGCATGCTCGACTACGGGGTGAGTGGCAAGAACATCCATTTCGTGGTCAGCTCGGGTGCGGCCAAAGCCGAGGTAACCAGTAAGATTACTGCTGCCCTTAAGTCGCTGGGATACCAGGTAAACCAGGTGACGCCACAGCAGGAGGGAACCCTTGCCTTGAAATCCGTACTGCCTGAACTGTACGATCAACGGGCTTTCGTTACGGACATAGGATCGGGAAATACCAAAATTTCCTGGTTGGAAAGCGGTAAAGTCAGGGCCATAGAAACGTACGGAGCTAAGTATTTTCAGGATAATGTGCAGGATGACAA
The DNA here is from genome assembly GCF_014651615.1 of Persicitalea jodogahamensis. Taxonomy (GTDB): domain Bacteria; phylum Bacteroidota; class Bacteroidia; order Cytophagales; family Spirosomataceae; genus Persicitalea; species Persicitalea jodogahamensis. The sequence goes on from NZ_BMXF01000004.1 coordinate 374,159, forward strand.
AGTATATAGCGAAGTAATGGCCAAAGCGAAGCAGGTGCCAACCGACCGCCGCAAGACCTGCTTTATCATTGGCGGAGTTCCTTTCGAGATGGCAAAAGAAGTCCGAAAAGGAAAAGAACGATACACAGTCCTGAGCGCACCCGATGCTTACAAGCTAGATAATGCCAAGTCAAAGGCTGGTATCAATATCTATAAAGCCATTGCCGACGCCACTGGAACTGACCAGTTCGTATTCGACTGGGATGCCAACTTTACCATTGGTTTCTTGCTGGAACTACCCTGAAAACAAATTTAACATCAATTGGCAGGGGCAGGGGACTTCCCCTGCCTTTAAAAGGTATTGGGAAGTAGGACAAATACTAAATTCTGGATTCTCGGGCTGGTGCTGTTCCTCGTACAGTGCCAGCCCGATGATCCGCTTATGGCTACCTGGAAAATCGTCAGAATCAGCTACCAGCCCAGTCCGCTCGCTACGCCGGAAGATTATGAGCAGGGCCAGCAGATCAAAGCGATGGGTTCAGGTTTTCAAAATTCAACGTTTGCGCTTTACGAAGGACAACGCTCTGCTTTTTTCTCCACCCAGACTCCTTACCGACAGGGTACCTGGCACCAGAATGGCAACCGACTTATCCTAAAAATCGGTGAAAAGGCCCAGTTCGCGTTTGATATTATAGAACAAAACGATCAAATGCTGATTTTACTACTCGGAGAGGTAGGCCCTACCGAAGGGGAGCTGACATTGGTATGCCAAAAAAGCAAGCAGTACATCTATGATGATGTGGATTTGTTGGCCCCAGAACAAAATGAGTGGCGGATCAAACCTAAAACGAAGCAGACTGACCATGAAATCCGGATGCGGGCCATTGCGCACCTGGATTATCTCATTCACTACTTCAAGTGTGTCGTCAAAAACAAACAAACGTATTTTGAAACAGGGCTTGTCAATTCGCCGTTCGTATTCTATGCGCACGGTCTTGGTTTAAATAAAAACAGTCCTTCCGGAGAGCGGTGGCAGTCATACTTTTACGATCGGCAGGATGCTCAAAAAGCATTTGAACAGTTGAAAAAATCAGTAGGGAAAATGGAAAAGTACCCTAAAGCAGCCACCTTTACGGAAGAGTACCTGCTTGCTTTCCAAAAAATGCGAACCTATTTTGACGAATGAATTTTATATTCAGATCAATGTCAGCGATGAACAGAAAAGCCACGCGCGGCGACTGGTGGAACACTCGCTGGCCAATCATCGCGTAGCCAATATTTGGGACAGGTCCGACAATAAAAAGGTTCACACCCGCATGCTGAGGTACACGGGTAGTTTGGGAGAAGTAGTTTTCGCTGACTTTTACCAGCTTCCCCGACCGCAACGTTCCTTTGGTGCAGTGGATGGACAGGACTGGGGGCAGGATTTTGTGCTAAGAACAGAGGACGGCTTTTTTTCGCTTGACATAAAAGCGATGAAAAGGCAAACAGGCATTTTGGCGGCTGATTATGTGCTAAATATTCCGGCTTCACAGCTGCATAAACCAAACTCCCGAACAACACACTATTTTTGCCTGTCGTTTCACCAGTCCGAGCAGCAGGGTACGGTGGCTTCCCTGTTGGGCTTCGTGGATAAAGAAGCCGTTGAAAAAGGCGAATTGGGGGTACTTTATAGGGCCGGAACCAAAAGAATCCGTGCCGACCGAACAGAATTTATGTTTCAACAGGATACGTATGAGATCCTGTTTAAGGATGTTAGTTCACCGATAATCACTGAGCGCATAGAAAAACTGGTGGGATTCAGAAAGTGCAAACTTAAAGAAGGTCACACCTGACAATAATGCATGGCTTCACTAACGCGTAATTACGACCAGAAAAAATTGCTGGGTCAGGTGTATACACCACCAGTCATCGTCCAGAAAATATTAAACGAAGCAGGAATCAATGACGAAAATTTTCCGGGTAAATCTATTCTAGATCCGGCGTGCGGAGATGGACGATTTTTAGTTGAAGTCGTTAGACGTATTGTCCAATACTCTGCTAATTCTAATCTTGAAAAAAATTTGAGTTATGTTTATGGTTGGGATATTGACCAGAAAGCTCTTGATCTTTGCCGAATAAATCTAAATAAAGAAATTGAGAACCTGGATGTAACAATAGATTGGAATCTCTTTAAAAAAGATGCATTACACGAACTGGAATCCGATTCTAAATTCGACTTTATAATAGGCAACCCTCCTTATATCAGAATTCAGCATTTGCTCGTCAGACAACGAAACTTTTTACAGGAAAAGTATAGTTTTTGCAAATCAGGTTCGACTGATACATATATCGCTTTTTTTGAGTTGGCAGCTAAGCTATTGAGTTCAAATGGCGTTTGTGGCTTCATTACGCCAAACTCCTATTTTTTTTCTGAGACTGCACGCGTACTCAGAAGGTACTTTGAAGAAAAACAAAACCTGATCGTTATTACAAACTTTGGTTCAATTCGCGTATTTGAGAATACGGGTACTTATTCTGCTATCACTGTATTCGGTAATTGTAACAGAGAAGCATTCAGGTACGAACTATCCGATTCTGATTTCGCCTATAGTGGTCGGGAAATTACATTTAAAGAATTAGGCGAAAATGATCTTTGGCAGTTAGATGCTTCCTCACCTCAAAGCAGCAATGGTGAACGACTAGGCGATATTTGCCAAATTTCAGTCGGAATAACCACACTAAGTGATAAGCTTTATCTATTTAGCATTCAGGAAATTATCTCAGATGAAATTGCCAAAGTGAGGTCGAAGGCAGGTACCTTGGCAACCATTGAGCGCAGTTTGCTGAAGCCAATCATTAAAGGGTCAAGGTTAAAAAATAGCGAAGAACCTATCTCAGAGTATATTTTGTTTCCATATTTAAAAAATAGTGAGGGAAAGCACGAAATTATTCCTGAGAAGAACATGAAAAGCGATTATCCCTTTGCTTATGCCTACTTGCTGAGCCAGAAATCTGGATTGGATAAACGCGATAATGGCAGACCGAATACAGTTGCATGGTATGCTTTTGGCCGGGCGCAGAGTCTCGATAAATCTTTTGGCAAGAAGATTGTTTTTTCCCCTATGAATAAGCAGCCAAAATTTATTCTTTATGAGAATGAGTCAGCTACGATTTACTCCGGCTATTTTATTAAATACAAAGGGGATTATCACAGGCTTCTTACCCAATTGAATTCTGAAAAAATGGCAAATTACATGGCCATTGCCGGACGTGATTTTCGGGGAGGTTGGAAGGGGTATAGCAAAAAGATTGTTGAGAACTTTCGCGTTGACATAAACAATCTTTAGTGATTTGATCAAGTAAAATTAGTGTGTAATCAATTTTGAATTTAATAAGTAGTATGCCCATCGATTATTCAAATATTCCTTCTCCTTGTTATGTACTGGATGAAAGTCGTCTAAGATCTAATCTTTCTTTGATCGATGAGGTACAAAAAGCTGCGGGTTGCAACATCATTCTGGCATTGAAGGCTTTCTCGATGTACAGTGTTTTCCCGGTAGTTGGAGAATATCTGAGCGGGGCCACGGCTAGTTCGCTGAATGAAATCAAGCTTATTAATGAATTTTTGGGCGTCAAAGCCCACACTTATATTCCGGCTTATCTGGATGTTGAATTCGATGAGGTTTTGAAACGAAGCAGTCACCTTACTTTCAATACCCTCAGCCAATATAATCGTTTTATAAGGCGGGTTCAGGACTATAACCAGACTAATCCTGAACAGAAAATTTCGGTTGGCATTCGCGTCAATCCCCAGTACTCTGAGGTAGAAGCTGAAATGTACAATCCGTGCATTGCCGGTTCTCGACTGGGAGAAACCCGCGATAAATTTGGTGAGACCTTACCCGGAGGCGTAGATGGCATCCATTTCCACACCCTCTGCGAGAATGGCTCCGAAACTCTTCAGCGGACCTTGGCGGCTCTGGAAGAAAAATTTGGTGACCTGTTGTATCAGGCCAAATGGTTAAACATGGGTGGGGGACACCTCATGACGCGGCAAGGTTATGACACTGACCTGTTGATCCGTTTGGTTAAGGCAATTCGGGCAAAATATGATCTTGAAGTGATTTTAGAGCCCGGCTCGGCTATTGCCTGGCAAACGGGAACCCTGTACTCAACGGTGCTGGACATCATGGACAGCCAGGGAATCCATGTTGCGATCTTGGACGTTTCCTTCGCCGCGCACATGCCTGACACCCTCGAGATGCCTTATAAACCTCGAATTGAAGGCGCTCATCATGAGCCTGTGGAGGGCAAGCCTACTTACCGTCTTGGCGGAATGACCTGTCTGGCTGGGGATTATATGGGAGATTACTCATTCGACCGCCCTCTCGAAATTGGGGATAAGCTGGTGTTTGAGGACATGATTCATTACACAATGGTGAAAACGACGACTTTTAACGGAGTAAACCTGCCCTCAATTGGCATTTGGCAAAAAGACGAAACTTTTCGTCTTGTCCGGAGCTATGGTTATGAGAGTTTTAAAGATCATCTATCTTAGAATCTAATCAAAAACCCCAATCCGCATTGCCGAAAGCCGACTGCTTTTCCGTACCTTTGAATCCCGTAATCAAAGAAAAAAAAGCTACGTCTTATGGCTGCAAATGCACCCAAGACCGCTAAGTACATTTTCGTTACGGGCGGCGTCACATCTTCACTGGGCAAAGGAATTATTGCCTCTTCACTGGCCAAACTACTGCAAGCGCGGGGGTTATCGGTCACTATCCAAAAATTCGATCCATACATCAATGTCGATCCCGGCACTCTCAACCCTTATGAACACGGAGAGTGTTACGTTACGGATGATGGTGCCGAAACTGACCTTGATCTGGGTCACTATGAGCGTTTTCTGAACGTCCGAACCTCTCAGGCCAACAACGTTACGACGGGCCGAATATACTATAACGTCATCATGCGTGAACGGCGGGGGGACTTTCTGGGTCGCACCGTGCAGGTAGTTCCGCACATCACCGATGAGATCAAGAAAAACATGATGCTTCTCGGCGAAAGTGGTGACTACGATGTAGTTATCACTGAGATTGGGGGGTGTGTGGGCGACATCGAATCGCTGCCGTTTATTGAAGCAGTGCGGCAGATCAAGTTTGAATTGGGTGAAAAAGACACACTTATCATTCATCTTACCTTGATTCCGTACTTGAGTTCGGCAGGAGAATTGAAAACCAAGCCTACACAGCACTCCGTAAGGATGTTGCAGGAAGCCGGAATTCAGCCTGACATTCTGGTGTGCCGTACTGAACATCCTCTACCAGACGACCTCCGCAAGAAAATCGCGCTTTTTTGTAATGTGCAGATTAACTCGGTAATCGAAGCGATGGACGCCGAAACAATTTACGATGTACCACTGCTGATGCGAAAGGAGAGGCTCGACCAACGGGCACTGTACATGCTGGACATTTACAACGACCAGGATGCCGACCTCGATTCGTGGAAAAGTTTTCTCTCTAAACTCAAAAATCCAAGTGATTCAGTTCGCATTGGACTGGTAGGCAAATACGTGGAATTGCATGATGCCTACAAGTCCATTGTAGAATCGTTCATTCATGCCGGTGCCATGAACGAGTGTAAGGTCCACATTGAGTGGATTCACTCCGAGACCCTGACTCCTGAAAATGCTTTGGAAAAGCTGCAAAACCTGGATGGCGTACTCGTGGCTCCTGGTTTTGGAGAGCGCGGTATTGATGGTAAAATTGAAGCTATCCGCTATGTTCGTGAAAAGGGCATCCCATTCTTCGGAATTTGCCTGGGTATGCAAATGGCTGTAATTGAGTATGCCCGCAACGTGTTAGGCATGGAAGGAGCCCATTCATTCGAGATGGATAATGATTCCCCGCACGCGGTCATTCATCTGATGGCCGACCAGAAGAACGTGGAAGACAAAGGTGGTACCATGCGGCTGGGAGCCTACGATTGTAAGATCAAAAAAGATTCCTTGGCGCACAAAATCTATGGTAAAATGAATATCAGCGAGCGACACCGCCACCGATATGAATTTAATAATGAATATCTGAAAGCCTTTGAAGAAGCAGGGATGCACGCCACCGGTATCAATCCCAAAAATAATTTGGTAGAAATGGTTGAGTTGACGGAACACCCATTCTTCATTGGCGTTCAATTTCACCCCGAACTTAGAAGTACGGTTATGAGTCCTCATCCACTGTTTGTTCATTTCGTAAAAGCGGCCATGGAGTACTCATTGAAGAAACGCGCTGTTCATCAGTAGTTCGCACCACTTGGATAAGGTTCAATCCCATACTCCCGAAATCTTCCTTACCTTTGCGGACTTAAATCACTTAGGTGTGTTCGTTTAGTGGTAAGTCTGATTTCTTAACTATTTCACAATCAATGAAAAATGCTTCATTCGATAAAGTATGAAGCTATTTAAGGCAATCTTTTGGGTAAACCGGAAATTCGGGTTAAGCCGACAACAGGTAGCCACCAGCCCTTCTTAAAAATGGAAAAAAATCAAGTTATTGGTTTAGTACTTATTCTTCTCATGCTGATTGGCTACCAGGTGCTGGTACCACGGGAAGAACCAGCTCCCGTAGCGCAGGAGCAGGTGCAGCAGGTAGAGCCTTCGATTCCTGTGGCCGATACGTTATCGGCCCCGGACACAACCCAGAACAGAGCAATCTACGGCGACTTCGCCGCTGCCGCCCAGGGGCAATCGCAGGATCTTACGATCGATACGAAAGACGCAAAGGTTGTTTTTTCAAATCAGGGCGGAATGTTGAAGGAGGTTTTACTGAAGAATTACAAAACCTACGACGACAAGCCGCTTTACTTGATTTCCGATGAGCATACCCGGTTTCAATTCAATTTGCCAACGGCAAAAGGAAACATTGATCTGGCCAACCTTTATTTCAGTTCCACCTCCACCAGCCAAACCCTTGCCGAGGGTGACTCTGCTGTGATTAAGTACCGCTTAGCGCTGTCCGAAAATCAATTCGTGGAGCAAACCTACGTTGTTCGTGGTTCGGGCTTTTTGATCGACTATGGCATTCAAACCAAGGGGGTAGGCCAGACGGGCCAGCCCCTGCAATTTGGCTGGCAGAACGAAATGATGCAATGGGAAAATGACATGACCGAAAACCGTAAGGCGGTCACGATCAACTACTATACCGACGAACTTGAAAGTCTCAGCCCGGCCACCGATAGCAATGTCGAAGCCGCTGCCGAAGAACCCGTGCAATGGTTCACGATGAAATCAAAGTACTTTTTGGCAGGTTTGGTAGCGGAGAAGTCGCCTTTGCAGGGGGTTAAAGTGGAGGCCAGGGTAAATCCCGCAGACACCGTAGTGGTAAAATCACTGGAAGTCCAGGCCATGGTACCTAGTGCAGCGCTGCAGGATGGTACAGCCCGTTTTCAGTATTACCTTGGACCGAACGACTACCAGGTATTGAAAGAGCTACCCATTGTGGACTTTGACGAAAACGTTTACCTGGGATACGCATTTTTAAAGCCCATCAACGAGTACATCCTTGTGCCGCTTTTCAATGCCTTGGAAAAAGTTTTCTCCAACTATGGTATTCTGATTATTTGTCTCGTCTTAATCGTCAAGACGCTATTGACACCGCTCACTTACAAGTCGTACGTGAGCATGGCCAAGATGCGCGTGCTTGCCCCGGAATTGGCAGAATTAAAGGAAAAGAATGGCGATGACATGGCCAAGCAGCAGCAGGACCAAATGAAACTCTACCAGCAGGTGGGAGTGAGTCCTTTGAGTGGCTGCGTGCCGGTGGTGGCAACGATGCCCATACTCTTTTCTCTGTTTTTCCTGTTTCCAAACCTTATTGAACTACGAGGTCAGTCATTCTTGTGGGCCAACGACCTGTCGACATACGATTCTTTTATCAAACTACCATTCACTCTGCCATTTTATGGCAGCCACGTGAGTTTGTTTACACTGATGATGACCGTATCGAGCATCGCTTACGCTTACTATAACAATCAGATGACGCCTACCCAGCCGGGGCCCGTCAATATGAAATTTCTGAGCTACGTGATGCCATTGATGTTCATGTTTGTTCTGAACAATTTCCCGGCCGGACTGACATTTTATTATTTTGTGTCAAACGTTGTAACGATCGCCCAGCAATTAATCATCCGCCGTTTTGTGGATGAAGACAAAATCAAGAGAATTCTGGATGAGAACCGCGCTAAAAATGCGAACGGTGAGAGAAAGCAAACGAAGTTTCAGAAGTACCTTGAAAAAACGCTTCAGGCAGGTGAAGAAGCAAAGCGAAAGCAGGCTGAACTGGAGAAAACCAAGAAGCCAACGCGTAGGCCCAAAAAGTGATTGCGTGTGAAATGTAAAGGAGGGTAACGTTTTCATCATTGAGCGTTACCCTTTTTTTATACCGTAGATTAGTTTGTATTTTAGTGTCTTAAAACTAAATCCAAAAAATGCAGCGCATTGGTCATTATCATAGATTCCTGATTCTAGGCTTTATATTTTTTTCGCAAAGTTCACAAGCTCAGTTATTCGATCGTCCCGAGCAAAAGTTTCAGGATGGCATCAACCTCTACAAACAGGGACGGTATGAACCCGCCATTCAGAAATTTGCCGAAATTACCTCCAATAGTGCCAATGATGAGTACGCACCCCTTGCTCATTTCTATTACGCACTGTCGGCCAACAAGCTGAAAAAGTACAATGAGGGAAACCTCATGCTTCGCCAATTGCTGACCCGCTATTCCACTTGGCCCCAACGCGATGAAGCCTACTACCTGATGGCCACCAACTACTTCGATTTGTTGGACTACCGTCGGGCATTCGATGCGCTCAACCGTATAGGAGACGCCCGGATGAGTAAGGATATTCAGGGCTTGAAGCAGCACTATTTGAAAAATGTGGAAGATGTTGCCACGCTCAAATCCTTAAATTCGGAGTATCCTAACGACCGGGTAGTTGCTGTGGCTCTGGTAGACCTCATTCAAAGCAAATCCAGCAGCAAAGCTGACCTTGAACTCTCTGACCGGCTTACCAATCAGTACAATATCGACGTCAACCGGCCTAAAAAAATTGAAACTGAGAAGGAATTGACAAAAAATCCACCCTATGAGAAAAAATGGACGAAGGGCTATTACAACGTGGCAGTGCTATTTCCTTACCGGCTGGCCGAAATAAAATCGACGAAGCGAGGTCTTCCCAATCAGTATGCCTATGATTATTTCGCAGGCTTGCAGATTGCCCGGCAAAAGTTAAAATCCGAAGGCGTGAATATCAACATTCAGGCGTATGATTTGGGCAACGAGGAAGACAAGTCTTTGGATATGATTAACAACGCGCACTTTCGCCATACTGATCTTATCATTGGTCCACTGTACTCCCGGCCCTTCGAACTCGTTTCAGAATTTGCCAATGTAAATGGGATAACGATGGTAAACCCACTCGCTACCGATGGGAGCCTGCTTGAAAATGGCAACCTTGTCTATTTGGCGCATCCATCCATTGAGAGCCAAACTATGGAGGTACTTCGTGTAGTAAAGAGCAAGACCACCGTTCCCATTGCCGCAATTTACTATGGGAACAACACTAAGGATTCGGCGATGGCCTTTACCTACAAGGAGGCAATCAATAAAGCAGGAGGCAAAGTGCTGGAAATTAAAGAAATTAGCGGAGACGCTCCTCAGATGAATGAGCAGATATCACAATTCAGCACCCAAAAGCCAAACCATGTCGTGCTTTTCTGCACTGACCCCAAAGCTGGCCCCGCCCTCATGAATATTCTTTCTGGCCGGAAAATCAATCAGGTACCCGTCATTGCAACGGCCCACAGTTTTGATTTTAACCGAATAAGACCCACTGGTTACGGAAGCAATTTATTTCTGATTGCTCCTGATTATGTGGATATTACAAAGGAAAGCGTCAAAGCATTTCAGAATGAGTACTTTGGCAAAACCAATACTCTGCCATCCATTTATTCCTACCAGGGCTACGACCAGATGCTATTCTTCGGCCGGATGCTGGCAAAGTACAATGAGCGGATGCCTGATGGCCTTACCCTGCGTACATACGAAGACGATTATCTGCTTTCAGGTTTCGATTATACCCAGTCTCGCGAGAATACCATACCCAGCATTTTGACCTATGAGAACAAGCGCTGGAGCCCATGGAAATCGAATTAAATCGGATACCTGGACAGCATTACACTGGATCACCATTAAATTTCTCGGCCACTAAATACCAATACATCCTCACCTAACATATGAACATTACCACGAGTCAGAAACTTTTCGAAAAAGCCAATCAATTTATTCCCGGTGGGGTCAATTCTCCGGTCCGGGCATTCCGGGCGGTGGGGGGTACTCCCATTTTCATTAAATCAGCCAAAGGACCGTATATTTTCGATGAGGACGATAACCGATACATCGAACTTATCAACTCCTGGGGGCCAATGATACTTGGCCACGCCAACGAATTGATAGAGAAAGCCGTTGCCGATGCGATACAACATTCTTTTTCGTTTGGGGCGCCTACCCGTCGCGAGGTCGAAATGGCCGAGCGAATCGTCGGCATGGTACCTTCGGTCGAAAAGGTCCGGATGGTAAACTCAGGCACCGAGGCCACTATGTCGGCTATCCGCGTGGCGCGGGGATTCACCGGCCGTGACAAGATCATCAAGTTTGCGGGCTGCTACCACGGGCATGGCGATAGCTTTCTGATCGCGGCAGGTTCTGGGGCAGTAACACACGGAACACCAGACAGTCCCGGTGTACCGGAAGGTGTGGCGAAAGATACGCTGACCGCCCCTTTCAACGATTTGGAGGCTGTACAAAAGCTCGTAGATGCCAACTCTGGTCAGGTGGCTACGATAATCATCGAACCAGTGGTGGGAAACATGGGCTGTGTCTTGCCCGAACCGGGGTTTCTGGAAGGCCTTCGGAGCTTGTGCGACAAGGAGGGAATTATTTTGATTTTCGACGAGGTGATGACAGGCTTCCGACTCTCCAAAGGCGGAGCGCAGGAGCGTTTCAGTGTCATGCCTGATATGACCACCCTGGGTAAAATAATTGGTGGTGGTATGCCGGTTGGAGCCTATGGCGGTCGGGAAGACATTATGAATTACGTATCTCCGGCAGGTCCGGTGTATCAGGCGGGCACCCTCTCGGGTAACCCCATAGCCATGGCGGCGGGACTTGCCATGCTGGATTACCTGAACGACCACCAGGAGGTATACCTGAACCTGGACCAGGCGGGCGTAAAACTGGCACAGGGGTTTCGTTCAAGTATGGAAAAGCTGGGGCTTAAATACACAATAAATCAAATTGGCTCTATGTACACGCTTTTCTTTACCGAAGAGCCTGTAAAGGATTTTCCGGCGGCTCGTTCATGCAACATGGAACTATACGGCCGGTACTTTCATGCCATGCTCGAGCGTGGCGTATATTTGGGTGCATCCCAATACGAAAGTATGTTTCTTTCCACGGCTCTGGAAGAGAGTCACCTCGACCATATCATTCAGGCGAACGAAGATTCGCTGAGAGCAATTATGGAATAAGGGATTGGGTAGTTTAGGAAGTAAAAGTTCAATTAGAAATAGCACAAACCAGGGCATCAGGCGGATGCCCTGGCTTCACCCATCAACTGAATTGCGAAAGTACTCCATCGTCGTTCCAGTCTATAATCGTCCCGATGAACTGGACGAACTACTTAGCAGTCTCACGCACCAGGTTTTCAAGAACTTTGAAGTAATCGTTGTTGAAGATGGTTCTAATATTCCTGCTACCGACGTGGTCGCGAAATATATCGATCAGCTTGACATCAACTACTTTGAGATTGAAAATGTCGGGCAGGGGTTTGCCAGAAACTACGGTTTTTCAAAGGCCAACGGCGATTATCTGATCGTCTTCGATTCCGACACCATTATTCCTGCCCACTACCTGCAGGCCGTTGATGCCCATTTAGAGAATGACTACCTGGATGCCTTTGGTGGACCGGACCAGGCTGCCGGCAATTTTTCCGAATTGCAGAAGGCCATCAGCTATGCAATGACCTCTTTCTTCACAACAGGTGGTATCCGGGGCAAATCCAGGAATGCGGGTGGCGCCTTTCAGCCCCGAAGCTTCAATATGGGGATGTCAAAGCAGATTTTTGACGAAACTGGCGGCTTTGCTAAGCGGGATATGGGCGAAGACATTGAGTTTGGAATCAGGCTGAAAGCCAAAAATTACCGCACGGCATTGATTCCTGAGGCCTATGTGTACCACAAGCGCCGAGGGAATTTCCGCGACTTCTGGCGGCAAGTTCATTCTTTTGGTAGGACCAGATTCATCCTGGACAGAATTCATCCCGGGCAGGGCCTCATCAAGCCTGTTCACGCTTTTCCGGCACTGTTTACAATTTACTGTGCTCTGATTCCACTCTGGTTTTTTATTTTAAAACCAATTGGCGTCTTAACTACATTACTGTTGGCATTCTTCGTAGTGGGTATTTTCCTGGATGCTTCACTGAAAAGCGAGAGCCTGAAAGTGGGGGCATTGAGCGTGATGGCAGCTTTTGTACAACTTATCGGCTACGGGACGGGGTTTATCCGGGAAGGATTCCGTCGTCTTTTTGGTTCTGCCTAAATACATTCAGTACCATCAAAAAGTCGTTTTGAGACCAATAGGGTAGAGGATTTGGGATTATTAACCAATCACTTTTTGCAAAAATAAATCAATTCTGTCGCTGGAAGGGCAAATCTTTTAACCTCTTCTTTTGTTAGGTCATCCAGTACGAAGCGATCCTCCGTTACCTCGAATCCTCCTTTTTCCAGTTCCTGGGCATAGTCGCGGCCAAACAAGCGCAGGTGGTCATTCTGCCAGAAATGTTTTTCACGTTCGCGCGGGTCGGTGATGCTGGCATCTTCATAGGTTGTAGCCTTGGTCAGGTCCTGGGGTGACTGAATGATGGCCCAGCCTCCCGGTTTCAACACGCGGTGCAATTCGCTGGTTGCCAGAACGTAGTCGTCAACATGTTCCATAACGTGGTTACAGAAAGCCACGTCAAACGAATTGTCTGGGAAAGGGATGGCGTGTATATCCATCTTGACTTTCGCGAGGGGAGATTCAATGTCTGCCGTGATGTAATCAAGGTTAGACATACGTTCGAAGCGATCGATAAAGCAGTATTCAGGGGCTACATGCAGTACCTTCAGATTATCGGTAAAGAAATTGGTTTTTCGTTTGAGATATAGGTACATCAACCGGTGACGTTCCAAGGCAAGGCAGTTAGGACAAAGCGCGTTGTCACGTCCCTTTCGTCCGTAGGGAAGGAATTCGGCGTACTGATGGTCGCAGACAGGGCACTCCACACGATTGCCTTTGTGGAATAAACCCAGAAAACGCGCCGCAAAATGGCCTACTCTCTGCAAAGCGGGCCGAGGAACATAACGCAATACCAGGCTAATGATCGACTTCATCTATTGGATGTAGGGCTTCCCCCGGCAAATGTTGGCAAGGGCTTATCCTTACGCTAAGTAATGAAAATTGTTAATTTTGATAAAAATCAAATCCACATAAAATATGCTACCAAACGAATCTGACATCAAACCCCCAGGACAAAAATTAGTTTCAAAACTCTCGGCCCGAACCAAATGGCTGGTCTTAGCTCCCGTTGGATTGGTCCTTATCGGTTACGGACTTTGCGTGTTCAGCGAGGCCGGAAACCTGAAGCATACCGGCAGCCCGACGATTGAATGGGTTCTGCTGGGCACTTACAGCCTGATTTTAATAAACGGCGGACTCTCGTTGTTTGGTCAAGCTGTGTATTTCAGGGTGATGATGGACGTCCGCCGGGAAACACGACGAAGTCTACGCAAGCTGGAAACAAAACTGGCCAGTCGGGAACGCAACAAACGGTCACGCGATCGGAAAAGAAAAAGCTCCACCAAATCTAATTGACAGAGCTTGTAACTTTCGGTCGAGCGCAACTGAATTATTTCTTATCGGCCTTTTCCTTAGTCTCTTCAGATTTTTCAGTAGCTGTTGCAGTAGTTTTCTCGGCTCCTTTTGCCTCGGCACTCTTATCTGTAGCAGCTTCTGCTTTCTTGTTTTCTGTGGGCTTGGCGGCTTTCTTTTCTTCCGCATCCCGCTGCTTCTTCAGTTCGGCAAACTCAGCCTTGATGGCTTCTACGTCCACGTTCCTCACTTCGGGCTTGCGCATGAGGTCTTTTATTTTGTTCAGGCGATTGACGGTCCTGGTTTGGTTGCGAAGCGCTTTGCGCCTAAGTATGGTAACTGCCATTGTATGCTAGTTTTGAGTTAAAAGAGGTGCAAAAGTAGTGTTTATAAATTAAAAAAGTGAGATTTAAGCCGGAAAATTGTCTGTGCTCCCCTAACTTTGCAGTAAACCGCCAGCAGAAGACGAAACTGGAAATACCAGGTGCCTTTTCTGCAAACAAGCTATGTCAAAACCCAGTTTAGCGCGGGGTACCCGTGATTTTGGTCCTGAGCAAATGGCCAAGCGAACCTTTATTCTGGAAACCATACGACGCACATTTCAATTGTATGGTTTTCAGCCTTTGGAGACCCCAGCCATTGAAAACCTGTCGGTCCTGATGGGGAAATACGGTGAAGAGGGGGATCAACTGTTATTTAAAATTCTGAATTCTGGCGATTATTCAAATAAATTGACAGAACAGGATTGGCAATTGGAAAGTAAGGAGCTCACGTCAAAGATTTCTGAGAAAGGACTTCGGTACGATTTAACGGTCCCTTTTGCCCGGTACGTAGTGATGAACCGCGGAACGTTACCACTGCCTTTCAAACGTTACCAGATTCAACCTGTCTGGCGGGCTGATCGGCCACAAAAAGGACGTTATCGCGAATTTTATCAGTGCGATGCCGATGTAGTAGGGACCGACTCCCTGCTGTGTGAGGCAGAAATAGTGTTGATGCTGCACGAAAGCCTGCGTAATCTGAGGATTCCAAATTTTAGAGTGAAACTCAATAACCGAAAAATTCTAAGTGGGATTTCGGAGGTAATCGGCGCTCCCGGACTGGAAGGCCAATTTGCTGTGGCGATCGACAAGCTGGATAAAATCGGCAAAGAGAAGGTGATTCAGGAATTACTGAACAGGGGTTTTACGGAGGAAAACGTAGCCAAACTGGAACCGATATTCACGCTGTCAAATCAGGCTGAACCGTTTGTGGCATTGAAACAATGGCTGAATCCGTCCGAAACAGGCATGCAGGGAATAGGCGAATTAGAGGAAATATGGGCTCTGGTCGATGGGTTCGAACTGGAAAATCCACAACTGGAATTCGATGTTACCCTAGCACGCGGGCTTTCTTACTATACGGGTGCCATCTTTGAAGTGAAGGCCCATGACCATGACGACCACCCGGTTAATATGGGTAGTATCAGCGGGGGGGGGCGTTACGATAATCTCACCGGGACGTTCGGAGTGGATGGTTTATCGGGGGTTGGCATATCATTGGGCGTAGACAGGATTTATGACGTGATGGAGGAGCTTGGGTTGTTTCCTGCCGATCAAATTCAAACTACCCGGGTAATGCTTTCCAATTTTGACAAAAAAGCGGCAAACTATGGATTGAAAGTACTTAAACAGATACGGGAGGCTGGTTTCAATGCCGAAATGTACCCTGACTCAGTTAAGCTTAAAAAACAGTTGGATTTCGCCGACCGCAAACAAATACCTTTCGTCATACTGATTGGCTCCCAGGAAATGGAATCGGGAAATTTGACCCTGAAAAATATGAAAACGGGTGAACAAATTTCCGTTTCGATCGTAGAAGCATTAGAAAAAATAAAATTTTAAATTGAACAACAGGTAGGAGCAGAATTGCCAGACGGCGTAGCGTCGTCTGCTGAATGCCGATGCCGCCCTCCCCATAATGACAGAAATACTACGCATAGCCGTACAAAAATCCGGACGTCTCAGCGACGACTCTCTTAAATTAATCAAGGAGTGTGGAATTCGTTTCGACAATGGTGCCGGAAAGCTTCGTGCTCCGGCGGCTAATTTTCCCGCAGAGATTCTTTTTCTGCGCGATGACGATATACCAGGCTATGTTGAGGACGGTGTGGCTCATCTGGGAATTGTGGGTGAAAACGTGGCCGTGGAAACTGCGCGTGACGTGGATACCGTGTACCGGCTGGGTTTTTCCAAGTGCCGCCTTTCAATCGGGATTCCGCGTGGTGAAAAGTACGGCTCCATAAAAGATCTGCATGGGAAGAGCATTGCCACTTCGTATCCCCGCATTCTTGGAAAGTACCTGCAGGATAACGAAGTTGAAGCCCAGATTCACGAAATAGGCGGTTCAGTCGAAATAGCACCAAGCATTGGTCTGGCTGAAGCAGTGTGTGACATAGTAAGTTCCGGAAGTACGCTGTTGAGCAACGGTTTGCAGGAAGTTGAAACCATCTTCCGGTCTGAGGCGGTAATGATCGCGAGTCGGAATCTCAGCGATACCCAGCAATCTCACCTTGATCAGTTGCTTTTCAGGATCAAATCCGTTCAGGCTGCGAAGAATAATAAGTACATTCTGCTAAACTGCCCTACGGATTCTGTGGAGGAAGTAAGCAAGTACCTGCCTGGGATGCGATCGCCTACCGTGATGCCCCTCGCTACGGAAGGCTGGTGCTCAGTGCACTCTGTAATTAATGAGAATGATTTCTGGGAAAATATCGAGAAAATCCGCCAGGCTGGGGCGGAAGGAATTCTGGTGATTCCGATAGAGAAAATGATTCTTTAATCACCTTCATATTTCCGGCAACCCTAACTACCCGGAAGCCACACTTTCGGGAAATTGTACCCATGAAAATTATCCCATTTCCTGATAGAGCCGATTGGCCTGCCTTACTGGCGCGCCCGACCCAGGACTTTGCCGAGATCGAAGGGAAAGTTCTCCCGATCCTGCAAAAGGTAAAACTTGAAGGAGACTCGGCATTGCGTGATTATGCCCTTCAATTCGATCAGATCGAATTGGGTGACATTGCTTTCGAAACGGATGCTATTCAGGATGCTGAGAACAAACTCGATGAAACGCTGAAAGCGGCCATTCATCAGGCTTACCAAAACATTCGCACTTTTCATGAAGCTCAGAAACAAGCCGTCGAAAAAATCGAAACTATGCCGGGGGTGGTCTGCTGGCGAAGGAGCGTGGGCATTGAAAAGGTAGGGATTTACATACCCGGTGGAACGGCTCCGTTATTTAGTACCGTACTGATGCTGGGCATTCCGGCTCAGCTGGCGGGTTGCCGCGAGATCGTGCTTTGCACGCCAAGTGACCATCCGGCCATCCTCTACGCGGCCAAGCTGGTAGGGGTCACCAAGGCTTTCCGGATCGGAGGCGCCCAGGCGATTGCTGCCATGGCTTATGGCACGGAGAGTGTTCCGAAAGTTTACAAGATTTTTGGGCCGGGCAATCAGTACGTCACTGCTGCCAAAATGTTAGTGAGTAAAGAAGGCATCGCAATTGATATGCCGGCAGGTCCTTCCGAGGTGGCGATCTATGCCGATGACTCTGCGATCCCTTCCTTTGTTGCTGCCGACCTGCTTTCTCAGGCCGAACATGGTGCAGATAGCCAGGTACTTCTCGTTTCTACCAGCCGCAGGTTGCTGAACAGTGTTAATATCACGCTCTCCACGCAATTGGAGTCGCTTCCACGTCGTGACCTTGCCCGGCAGGCTATCGCAAACAGCAAGGCAATTCTGGTGAATTCATCCGAGGAAGCAATAGAATTATTGAACGATTATGCCGCAGAACACCTTATTTTAAGCGTGACGGATTCTGAAAAAGTATCAGAATCCATCAGGAATGCCGGTTCAATTTTTCTGGGCAACTACACACCGGAATCCTGTGGGGATTATGCCTCTGGCACCAACCACACTTTGCCAACCAACGGATTTGCGCAGGCTTATAGTGGCGTGTCGCTGGATAGTTTTGTAAAAAAAATTACCGTGCAGCAGATCTCGGAAAGCGGTATCAAAAATATTGGCCCCACTGTTGAAGTGATGGCTGAGGCAGAGTCGCTTATTGCGCACAAGAGAGCAGTTAGTATCCGGTTGAGTTCTTTGAGTTGAAAAATATTTTATGTTTAATTTAAGAGAAATAATCCGTCCTCATATCCTGAACCTTACACCTTATTCGTCGGCTCGCGATGAATATACCGGAAAGGCAGGCGTTTTTCTTGACGCCAATGAGAATCCGTTCGGGTCAGTTTTGAAAAAAGATTTTAACCGTTACCCTGATCCGCACCAACGGGCAATCAAGGAAAAGCTGGCTCCAATCAAAGGAGTGTCTTCCGACCAGATTTTCCTGGGCAATGGCAGCGATGAGGCCATTGATTTGCTGATCAGGGCTACCTGTGTACCCGGAAAAGACTCGATCATTATACTGCCGCCTACTTACGGAATGTATGAGGTGAGTGCATCGATAAATGACATTGAAGTAATTAAGGTGCCCCTGACCGAAAAGTACCAGATCGATGTCGGGGCCGTGATGGAGGACATACATCCCTCCACTAAAATAATCTGGGTTTGTTCACCCAACAATCCCTCGGGAAATCTCGTACAGGATTCAGCTATAGATACCCTTTTGAAAAACTTCAATGGGCTGGTCGTAGTGGATGAAGCCTATATCGATTTTGCCGACACAGCTTCCTGGACCCAAAGGTTGGAAGAATTTCCCAATCTCGTGGTACTTCAGACTTTTTCCAAAGCTTGGGGACTCGCTTCGTTACGCCTGGGCATGTGTTTCGCTTCACCTGAATTGATTTCAATTCTGAATAAGATAAAACCTCCTTATAACCTGGGTGGACCCACTCAGGCACTGCTGTTTGATGCTTTGGATAATGAGTCTTATAAGAGCGAAATGGTTAAGCAAATTTTATCTGAAAGGGCAGTTTTGGCAAATCAACTGAGTAGTTTGGATTCAGTGATCAAAATTCACCCTTCTGATGCCAACTTCCTCCTAGTGCAATTTCAGGATGCCCCCACAATAATGAAATACTTAATCGATGGAGAAATTATCGTAAGGGACAGGAGTAAAGTGACTTTGTGCAGTGATTGCTTACGAATAACGGTGGGCACATCGGAAGAAAACGCGGTTTTAGTCAAGGCTTTGCGTAAATTTGCGCAAAAAATTGTGTCTGCGTAGTGGTTTGCACTCATCGACTTGTCATAATGCAGAATAAATTACCTGAATTCATGAAAAAAACAGCGCTTACCCTGATCTGCCTTTTGGCAGTGACTATGGCCCATGCTCAGTACGATAACTGGGCGGTAGGTTTCAAACTCGGCGAACCCACGGGCGTGAACATTCGAAAGTACTTCAATAACGTTAACGCCATTGATGTGACTGTCGGATCCTATGGCGGCATTCTGGCGAATAACCGGGAATATCGGCGAGGCCTCTATAAAAACACCGGCTTATCGTTTCAGGCCCACTACCTTTGGCACAATTCATTGTTCAACTCCGAACTGGCGCACATTTACTACGGTTTTGGCCCCCAGGTTAACAGCAGGCGCTATTATCCTGACAATTTGCAGAATCAGCAGATCAAGTACACCAACAACATCTCACTGGGTGGTTCAGGCATCGGCGGATTTGAGTACTTCCTGCCCGACGGCCGCCTCTCAATATTTCTTGAAGGCGGGGTTTACATCGAACTTCTGCCGGGCCCCTTTTTCATAAGCCCCAACGTATCAGGTGGTGTGCGTTTGAATTTGTAATCCTACTGTTTCTAAGAATTAAAAGGCGGGCGCAAGTCTGCCTTTTTTGCGTAAATTCACTCTCAATTCTTAACATTTAATCGCGCCGGAGACCCGGTCTCAATATCTAAAATTGTTTAAAGTATATTCATCATCAGCCGGATCAGGTAAGACATACACACTCACCAAGGAGTATTTAAAGCTGGCGCTCAGCTCGGAGTCAGATACCTATTTTCGCTCCATACTTGCTGTTACGTTTACCAACGCCGCAGCCAACGAGATGAAAGAACGGATCCTGTTGATGCTCCGGATTTTTTCATCACCGGATGGCAGTACGCATTTCATGTTGAAGGATATCGTGACTGAGCTGTATCCCGGCATTGAGAGTGACCCTGAACTCTATCAGGGTACCATTGAGCTTTTTGCGCAACGGGCCAAAAAGATTTTTCGAAAAATACTGCACCGTTATTCTGATTTCTCGGTGATGACCATCGACAAGTTCACCCAACGACTCGTAAGCAGCTTTACTGATGAACTGGGAATACCGTTTGCTTTCGAGACGATTCTTGAAACCGATCAGCTTTCCAACGCCGTAGACCGGATGCTGGCACGCATCGGGCAAGAGGGCGAAGCATTGCTGACTGATGTAGTTGAGACTTACTACCGCGAAAGCGCCGAAGGCGGCAAGAGCTGGGGTAGTTTGCCGCACCGCATTCGTGAGGCTGCCTACGACCTGTTGAATGAAAAGAGCTACCTCGCGATGAAAAAGGTGGACACCCTTGATGTGCAGGATTGGGTGGGCATAAGCCGCCAAATAAAGGCATTCGTACGCGAAACCGAGCATAGCATCCAGGAGCAGGCCCGGCAAGGCTTTGCTGCCATACAAGGCAAGCATTTGGTTGCCAAGGATTTTTACTATTCCAATACCGGAATTTATGGTTTTTTTGAGAAACGTGCGGCGGGTATCGATCTTTGGAAAGAGGGAAATTCCTACGTCAGAGCTTCAATAAGCGAAGCCAAATGGTGTGGCGGTAAAGTTTCATCCTTCATTCAGCAGGAAATTGACAGTATTTCCTCCGTTCTTGTTACCTGCCATCGCGAAATGGCAAACACACTGGAAACTGCCGCCCAAAAGGGTAGTCTTTTACGTCTCATTGACAAGCATTTGTATAACCTCTCCTTATTGGGCGAGATACGCAAAGAATTCGACGCCCTATTAAAACAAGGCAATCAGGTTCACATTTCTGATTTCAACCGCAAGGTGCTGGAAATTGTTGCCCGTGAACCAGTGCCCTTTATTTTTGAAAGGCTGGGGGAGAAGTACAACCATATTTTAGTGGATGAATTTCAGGATACGTCCAAATTGCAATTTGCCAACTTGCTGCCGCTTATAGATAACGCATTGGGCTTCGGTAATTTCAACCTGATAGTGGGTGACGCCAAGCAGTCTATCTACCGCTTTAGAGGCGGGGACATGGACTTGATCCTGCATTTATCCAAAAACCAGTTTGGTAGCCTGTCCGGTGTAATTGGCGACAATGCCTTTACCGAAGAACGACTGCTGAGCCTGGAACGTGAGCTTGATGTAGCGCACCTGAAAACCAACCGGCGCAGTTATCGCGAAGTGACGGACTTCAACAACAGCTTTTTCTCCTCTGTGGCTGGAGGTGAGTGGGCAGGAGATTCCGAATTGTTATCGTCAGTTTTTGATGAGCATTTCCAGCAGGAGGTCACTCCTGATGTGAAATTGGGAGGTCACGTCCAGGTCGAATTCCTGTCCGAGTCCACTGCCGACGAATTGGAGGAACAGCCAACAGAGGGTGCTGAAATTATGGTCAGCCGAACCCTGGAACTCGTAGATGAGCTACGGGGGCAGGGGTACCACTGGCGGGACATCGCCATTTTATGTCGCCGAAAATCCGAAGCTGGATCAATTGCCGCTGCATTGAAGGAGCGCGGAGATCCGCTGATTTCCGACGATTCGCTGCTTTTGACTTACTCCCAGACGGTCAACCTTCTGGTTTCGTTCATGCAGGTATTGCAAACGCCGGACGATGCTTTGGCCCGCTACGAAGCTGCCTACCACTTTCACCGGATCATTTTAGAAAAAATCCCCAATGCTGCCCAGCACACGGCCATTCGTGAAATGTGCGCCAGGCGAGACACAACTTCATTTTTGCATTACTTCGAAGCTTTCGGGATGGAGCTGAACGCCTTCCGGCTGCGGCAATTGGGGGTGTACGAATTATGTGAAAAGCTAATCAATACGTTTCGCCTTTTCGAAGGCCTCACCGAAGGCCCTTACCTTTTTAGGTTTCTGGATGCAATTTTGGAATTTGGTACCCGGCAAAGCAACCACCTGGCGGATTTTCTTAAATATTGGGAGACAGCACAGCACAAGATTTCAATTACTGTTCCGGCCAACGCAGATGCCCTGCGCATCACCACAATTCACAAATCCAAAGGCCTTGAGTATCCCGTCGTCATCGTCCCAAATTGTGACTGGAGCTTTACGCCCAGCGGAAACCGCGACCGAATCTGGGTGGACCTGGATGCGGTCAACGATGCTGAATTGCTGATAGAAGGCCTGAACGATGCGCAGGAAAGCATTACCAAACGATTGAATAGTTCGGTGGTGTCTATGGTGAAAGAGCTGGATGAGACTATTTTACAGGCAGATTACCAGGAAGAGAAAAACCGAACTTTGCTGGAAAACCTGAACTTACTTTATGTAGCATTCACGCGTCCGGTACAGCGATTGTATGTGCTGGCCAGAAATCCTAAGGACTGGAATAAATGCAACGATTCCGTGCATCGCTGGCTGTACGACTTCTTAAATAGCGAAAAATCCTCAATCCCCTGGGATGATGGGCAAAGTACCTACATTTTATCGGAAGGGCGTGGTGAATGCCGCCATAAGGAAACAGGAAGTGACTCAACGCCCTATCTCCTGAATGGTGTCATCAGCACCGACCGCACCGAGCGGCTTCGTCTGCGTCGAATGGCCGAGCGGATCTTTGATGTAGATACCTTCGAAAAAAAGAAGGACCGTCTTCAAAAATTGCGGTACGCCATGTCGCTGATTGCCACCAGGGCTGACATCAATAAAATTATTCGCCAGCTGATTTCAGAGGGGATTGTGGAAGGCAGCGAGGCCGAACACTTGCGTATTTCTGTCGAACGACTCTTATTGAATGAGCCGTTGGCATCGCTTTTTGCTGAGGGAGCTACCGTGCGCTTAAAGAAGGAATTGCTTTTGCCCAGGGGCAAAATGCTTTTGGCCGACCGTCTGGTGACCCGGCCGGACGGTACCGAGGTCCTGGTAAACGTGGTGGCGGGTGCCGGGTCCGATGCTTCCCGAAAGCAATTAAGCCGCGCCTTGCAGGCCTACCAGTCAATGAACCGGCCGGATTGTAAGGGGTTGCTGGTGACACTGGCCGATTCGGGAACAGAATGGATAGATTAATAAGTATTTGATTACCAGTATCGATATCTTTTGTGAATTACAAACTCATTTCTCAACAAGCGAATATTTCCGAACGACAGATTGTCGCCACCATCCAACTTTTTGAGGAAGGTGCGACGCTGCCTTTCATTGCCAGATACCGTAAGGAAGCCACGGGGGGGCTCGACGAAGTTCAGATCGGTGCGATCAAGGATGCCTGGCAAAAGCAGCAGGAAGTTGAAAAACGCCGTGAAAGCATTTTGAAAAGTATTGGTGAACAAGGCAAGCTGACGCCAGAGTTGCGCGATAAAATTGAAGGCGTGTTCAGCTTGACAGAATTGGAGGATTTGTACTTACCCTATAAACAAAAGCGCAAGACCCGGGCCATTCTGGCGGTTGAACGGGGCCTGGAACCTTTGGCCAAATCGCTTTTTCAGGGCCGGGAGGCATCACCTGAAAAGCGCGCTGCTGGTTTTCTTAACGCAGAAGTACCTTCCGTTGAGGATGCTCTGCAAGGTGCGCGTGACATCATCGCGGAGTGGATTAATGAAGATGCCGAAGCGCGGGCCCGGATTCGTGGATGGTTTGAACGCGGGGGGATCATATCGGCCAAGGTCAAGAAATCCAAACAGGAAGAAGGGGCAAAATATCGCGATTACTTTGATTTTTCAGAGGCTTTGTCGCGCATTCCCTCCCACCGGCTACTGGCTCTTCGGCGCGGGGAGGAAGAAGGAGTATTAAGCGTCAGTATCTCGCCGGATGAAGATCGGGTCCTTGGATCATTGAATCGTTTGTTCGTCGTGGGCCCGGCGGGAGGACAAGTACAGCTGGAGATGGCAGTTAAGGATAGTTATAAGCGGTTGCTCAAACCCGCCATCGAGACCGAATTTGCCAAAATGTCAAAGGAAAAGGCAGACTTGGAGGCAATACAGGTTTTTGCAGAAAACCTCCGTCAGCTATTGCTTGCTCCCCCTCTTGGCCAGAAGCGA
Organism: Persicitalea jodogahamensis; assembly: GCF_014651615.1. Classification (GTDB taxonomy): domain Bacteria; phylum Bacteroidota; class Bacteroidia; order Cytophagales; family Spirosomataceae; genus Persicitalea; species Persicitalea jodogahamensis. The sequence continues at coordinate 398,293 of NZ_BMXF01000004.1, forward strand.
CTAATGGCCATAGATCCCGGCTATCGCACGGGCTGCAAAGTAGTGGTACTGAACGAGCGAGGCAATTTATTAGAAGATTTTGTGATATACCCCTTCGACAAACCAGCCCAGGCGCAGCGGCGATTGCAAGAGATTTTAGTGCAATACAATACGGAGGCCATTGCTATTGGAAACGGAACGGCAGGGCGAGACACGGAAGATTTTGTCCGAAAACTACTAATGGGGGTCGATAATGGAGCAGAAATAGAGGTCGTCATGGTGAGTGAACAAGGCGCATCCATTTACTCAGCGTCCGATACGGCCCGGGAAGAATTTCCTGATCAGGATGTCACGGTACGCGGCTCTGTGTCCATTGGGCGGCGGTTGATGGATCCCCTGGCCGAACTGGTTAAAATCGATCCGAAGTCGATCGGCGTTGGGCAATATCAGCACGATGTTGATCAGACGGCTTTAAAAAACACCCTCGATACGGTCGTGGAAAGCTGTGTCAATTTGGTTGGCGTCAATTTGAATACCGCCAGCCAGCACCTGCTCCGCTATGTGTCGGGCCTGGGACCTGCTTTGGCCAGGAACATCGTAGATTACCGTGCCGAGGTGGGAGGATTTCAGTCGAGGAATCAGCTGATGAAAGTACCGCGCCTGGGAGCCAAGGCATTCGAGCAGGCGGCGGGGTTTCTGCGAATTGAAGGTGGAAAAAATCCTCTCGACAACAGCGCCGTGCATCCGGAACGGTATGCTGTGGTTCAGGAAATGGCGATGGATGTGAAAGCTACGGTGGCCGACCTGATGAAAAAACCTGAACTCCGCAGCCAAATCCAACCGGACCGGTACATTACGGGCGACATCGGCTTGCCAACGATCAAGGACATCCTGGCAGAATTGGAAAAACCGGCTCGGGACCCCCGGGCTGACCGGGAAGCTTTTGCTTTTGACGAACATGTTCGGTCCGTAGAAGATCTGCACCAAGGCATGGTATTGCCCGGCATAGTTACCAATATCACCGCTTTTGGAGCTTTCGTTGACGTAGGAGTGAAACAGGATGGTCTGGTTCATGTGTCCCAATTGGCCGACCGTTTTGTAAAAGACCCCAATGAGGTGGTGAAACTGGGGCAGACGGTTCGGGTCAAAGTGACTTCGGTGGATTTGCCACGAAAGCGAATTGCGCTGAGTATGAAAATATAAGGGTGAAAAAGGGGGTGTAAATGAAAATGCTCATTTACGCTTCTTCTTTTTTCTGTTTTCAAAAGCTTCCACTTCCTGCATCAACCCTTTGAGGTCAACTGTGACATTATCCTGGGTAAGATCGATGGTTTGCTCGTAATCTTCTTTTGGAATATCAAGCACTGTGATTTTATAGCCCAAAAAGTCCTCAATGGCTTCCAGTAAAGGTTGCTCCTCTTGGCTGCTGAAAGACACGGCCCGGCCCTTATGGACACCCCGTCCCGTACGACCGACCCGGTGAACGTACTTCTCGGTTTCTTCGGGCAAGTCATAGTTAATAACAAAATCCACCTCGGGGATGTCGATACCACGCGCACTTACATCCGTGGCAATCATTACCCGCGTACGACCTTTCTTGAAATCCTGCATTGTTTTCAACCGGTCGGTTTGTTCCTTGTCACCATGAATGGTCTGGCTATCGATTTCCATGCGAGCGAGCGCTGCGGCTACGCGCTCCGCCCTCACTTTGGTGCGGACAAAAACCAGGATTTTCTTTTCAGGATTCTGCTTGATAATGCGTTCCAGGAAAAATCGCTTATCGTCCATTTCAATATGTGCCACTGAGTGGGTAATATTTTTGGAAACCCGGTCTTTGGGGGCAATTTCGATGCGAATGGGAGTATGAACGATACTGTAAGCCAGCTTTTTAATCGTATCGTCAATAGTGGCTGAAAAAAACAGCGTCTGCCGGTTTCGCCGGAATTTTTTAATCACATCCTCAATATCCTTATAGAACCCCAACGCAAGCATCTGATCCGCCTCATCCAGAATCAGGATTTCAACCCGGCTTAGGTCGATATGTCCCTGGCTCGTCAGATCGAACATTCGTCCCGGTGTGGCAATCAATATATCCACGCCATCATTCAGCCGCTCTATTTGAGGTTCTTGCGCCACGCCACCGACCAGACACACCGCCTTTACGCGGGTATGGCGGGCAATTTGGTCAAATACCTCGGTTATTTGTAGCGCCAGTTCGCGGGTTGGCACCATCACCACGCATCTGATCGGGGAAGTGCGGCTCCGCTGCTTGATATCGTGAATCATACTCACCACCGGAATGGCGAAGGCCGCAGTTTTTCCCGTTCCGGTTTGGGCGATGGCCAGCACATCTTCCCCTTTCAGAATGGAAGGAATTGCCCGGAACTGAATGTCAGTAGGACGCTTGAAACCCATCTTTGAAAGGTTTCTTTTTATTTCAAAAGCAATGGAATAGTCGTCGAATTTCATGGATTTGATTATCAATTTGGACAAAGGTAAGGCTTTGCTCAGAAAGCAGGGTAGAGTATTCCTCGGGCGTCCTTTTTTACAACAACCCTATTTTCGATTTCGCATGAAAAAGCTGTTCATATTCTTTTTGGTATACTACCCTCTTTTTACAAAAGCTCAAACTCCCGATGAGGAATATTCAATTGACCCGGCATCCGTCGAACAAGCTGGTGTCCCGCAAGGAGAAGTCTTGAAATTTGCCTTTGATCAGTCCAAAATTTTTCCAGGTACCTGGCGGGAAGTGTGGGTGTACGTGCCGAAGCAATATGATCCGAAAGTACCTGCCTGCGTTTATGTAAACCAGGACGGTATTCAATGGAAAGCGCCTACGGTTTTTGACAATCTAATTTATAAGAAAGAAATGCCAGTCACAGTCGGCGTATTCATCACGCCGGGGCGGGTAATCGCCAGTAATCCCGATCAGGCGCTGGATCGGTATAATCGTAGCTTTGAATACGACGGCCTTGGAGATAAATACGCTCGATTCATCCTGGAAGAAATATTGCCCGAGGTCGAAAATATGAAAACCAGCGACGGCCGCGCCATTCATTTGTCAAAAAGTGGCAATGACCGCGCAATCGGCGGATCGAGCAGCGGAGCGGTTTGCGCATTTACGGCAGCCTGGGAGCGGCCGAATGAGTTTTCCAGGGTATTCAGTGCCATAGGTACCTACGTAGGTCTTCGCGGGGCCGACCGTTATCCGACTCTATTAAGAAAATATGAGCCCAAACCGCTGAGAATTTTTCTGCAGGATGGAGAGAACGACCTCAATATCTATGCGGGTGACTGGTGGATGGCCAATCAGATGATGTTGCGGGCTCTGAATTTCTCGGGCTACGAAGTGACACATATCTGGGGCGAGGGAGGGCATAACGGCAAGCACGGCACGGCACTGTTTCCCGAGGCCATGCGGTATTTGTGGAAAGACTGGCCCGGGCCGATAAAAAACAGCGGCTCCAAAAACCCGATGCTGACCGACATAGTGATACCGGGCGCGGATTGGGAACTGGTTATCGAGAAATTTGCCGCCAATAATAGCCTGGCGGTTGATCAACAAGGGAACCTGTTTTTTAAGGATGCCGTAAAGCCAGACAGAAACTACCTTACAGACGCGGCGGGCAGGGTAGTGGAAACCCATATTATGGTAATACCACAGGCAATTGACAAGTTCAAAGGTGATTGGGAGTATCGAATCGGGGGCAAGGCACTTTCCCCCGACCATACCCAACTCTACATGACCGATATGGACTCGCACTGGGTAGGGGTAGTTCAAATTCAGGCAGACGGTACTTTGCGGCACGCGCAACGCTACGGCTGGCTTCACTCGCCCGATACTGCCGACAACGCCGGAGCAGGCGGTGTCATTTGCGATCGTGAAGGCCGGGTTTACGTGGCAACAGGTTTAGGCATTCAGGTGCTTGACCAAACCGGAAGGGTAAACGTGATCCTGCCCGTTCCCAACGGCAGTGCGACAGACGTGATTTTTGGTGGCAAGGACTTCGACCAACTTTATATCAGCAGTAAGAACAGGGTCTACCGACGCCGGCTGAACGCGAAAGGCGTGAATGGTTTTGAGGAGCCGGTAAAGCCAACAAAGCCGAAACTCTAAGATCTATTTAACAAAAAAAGGCGCTTCGATCAAAGCGCCTTTCTTTACTGGAAAATGATTTATCAACGAGTATTGATTGTTCCACTCCTTTCATTGTAGGAGCCGAAGGGAAAGCTTACCCCTAAGTTGATTCCAAAGTTTTGATTCCTCAATTCATTGGCTGCTGATTTGGTGATGTCTACCAGACCCACTCCGTAGCGTGCGTCTACGTTCAACCAGATTTTGTTTTGAATCCGGTAGTTGAAGCCTGCCCCCAGTGTAACGCCTCCATCAATCGAATTATAGTTCGGATTGTTAGATTCACCGGAAATGTCATTCCCATTACGATCTTTGGCACCCACCAGGAAATTGACGTGAGGGCCAATAAATACTTTGGGCCTCAAGGTATTTCCCTTCTGACCCAAAAAGTAGGTCAAGAGGATAGGGACCTGAATGTAGTTGAGATTGATATCATTGGTTTTGTTGTTAATCTGCGCCCCAAGTTGGGTAAAGAGGACTTGTCCGCTCACTCCTAATCCGGAATTTGAGCTGTAATTGAAAAAGCCGCCGGCTGTCAATCCTGCTTTCCAGTCATTATTGGGGATGTCGCCTCTAAGATTGGCAATGGATACTCCTGCGATCGGGCCAATAGAGATGTTTTCCTGGGCCCAGGCAGAAGTGGAGATCAGCAACGCGATTGCGAGGTACTTGGCATTCGTTTTCATGAATTTGTCTTGGTGTATGGATTACGATTGATTAATCCATACACCTTATAAATCTCATGCCAGCGAAGTCAATCCAGGGTAAAGTACTGCCCCGCGTACCGATTACTCAATTGGGCCTACCGCCTAATAAGTTCCAGAGTGTCAGGGTTGCTATGATTTTCTATTTGGAGTAGTTTTAAAATAAAAAATCCAGACAAATGAAAAAGCTCCTCAAAACAATCACTCCACTTGCTATTACTTTGGTGTTAGGATGTAGCAAAGACGGCACATCCCCCTCCCCGCAAAACTGCGTCGACAATTCGCAGAAAGTTACGGATGCGGTGACTGTATATGCCACCAACCCCAACAAAGCGAACTGCGAGGCGTACAAAAATACGGTGAGAGATTTCTTCAAAAGCTGCCCGACGTATTTTACAGGGGCCTCTAAACAGGCTTACGAAGATTTCCTGGCAGAACCTTGCCCCAACTGATCACGGCCGCGCCGATTAGTGCGCCTCTAGCCAATCAGCTCCTACGCCAATGCCGGTCTCCATCTTGACTTCCATTGGTAAGGCATTTTGCATGAGGTCCTCAACATTTGATTTAAGAAAGTCCAACTCTTCGCGGTGGGCGTCAAATACGAGTTCATCATGAACTTGCAGAATCATCCGCGAGCGAAGGTTTTCTTTCTCTATGAATGCCTGAATATTAATCATCGCGAGCTTGATCATATCGGCCGCTGATCCCTGAATCGGCGCATTGATGGCGTTACGCTCGGCAAAGCCGCGGTTGGTCTGATTACGGGAATTGATGTCCGCCAGGTAACGACGACGGCCTAGAATAGTCTCCACGTACTCTCGCTCGCGGGCTTCCTTGATTACGCGGTCCATGTAGGCTTTGACGGCCGGAAATTCCTCAAAGTAGGCTTTGATAATTTCACCGGCATCACCACGCGAAATTCCCAGATTCCGGGCCAGTCCGAAGGCTGAGATTCCGTAAATGATTCCGAAATTGACTGACTTGGCCTGGCGGCGCATGTCGGACGTGACCTCTTCGAGTGGAATGTGAAATACTTTACTGGCGGTAGTCGCGTGAATATCCCGGCCCAGATTGAAGGCCTCAATCATGCTGGGATCACCGCTAAACGCCGCCATAATTCGCAATTCGATCTGGGAGTAATCCGCCGACAGGATTTGAAACTCTTCTGAACGGGGTACAAAGGCTTTTCTTATCTCACGTCCACGAACGGTTCGGATTGGGATATTTTGGAGGTTAGGATTTGTAGAACTTAGCCGCCCGGTGGCCGTAACCGCCTGGTTGTAGGATGTATGAAGGCGGCCCGTGTTTGGGTTTATCAGCAGCGGCAAGGCATCTACGTAGGTGGATTTGAGTTTCTGCAATTCCCGGTAATCCAGAATTTTTCGCGCGATTTCGTGCTCGCTTTCCAGGGCTGAAAGTACATCCTCTCCCGTGGCATATTGGCCGGTACGCGTCTTCTTGGGGTTTTTTACCAAATTCATTTTGTCGAAAAGTACCTCCCCCAGCTGTTTTGGTGAATTGAGGTTAAACTCTGTCTCAGCTGTCGCGAAAATGTCGGTTTCGAGTATCCTGATGTCGTTCTCGAGTTGCTGTGACATTTTGGCTAATGCCTCGGTATCGATCCTGACCCCTTCGCATTCCATGGCAGTCAACACGCGAACCAGTGGCATTTCAACCCCCTCGAATAATTTGGTAGCGGCCTTTTCCTTTAATTCGGGTGTTAATAGCTGATGTAGTTGGAGGGTGATGTCGGCGTCCTCTCCCGCATACTCGGTCACTTCGTGCACCGGTACTTCACGCATCGTGGACTGGTTCTTTCCTTTCTTGCCGATCAACTCTTCAATGGCGACGGGCTGATACTGCAGGTAGTTCATCGCCAGACGATCCATACCGTGCCTTTGCTCGGGTTCCAGCAAGTAGTGCGCCAGCATGGTGTCGGCGAGTGGACCGCGTATTTCCAGATCGTAGTTTTTTAGTACGAGCATATCGTACTTTAAGTTTTGGCCAATCTTGGTAATCGCCTCGTTTTCAAAAACAGGCCGAAAAATTTCAACGATCGCTTGTGCCTGCTCCCGATCCTCGGGAACGGGCACGTAAAATGCTTCACCGGGCCGGTAAGAAAAAGCGATGCCGACTAGTTCGGCTTGGAGCGCATCCAAAGAGGTAGTTTCCGTATCAAAGCAGAATTCATTTTGTTGGCTGAGGTAGTTTGCCAGACTGACCATCAATTCACGCGTATCAACGGTTTGGTAATCGTGAGTAGCCGTGGCAATGCTCCGATAAACGACGGGGGCGGGTTCCGTTTGGTTGGTGGAAGTGGAATTTTCGAACGCGGCAATGTTTGGGTTACTGGCAGCGCCAAACAAATCGAGTTGGCCAGGCTGATCTTTGGTAGTAGTTTTTTGCTTCGTAGTGGCAGTGGTACTTATCGGATCATCACCCAGCACCCTGCGGCGAAGGGTACGAAATTCCAATTCGTCAAACAGCGCATTTACCTTTTCAGCGTCAGGCTCCTCGTGAATAAGGTCTTTGGCACTAAAAGGGATAGGCACGTTCACGTCAATAGTTGCCAACTCTCTGGACATAATGGCCTGATCGGCATTTTCCCGGATGCGTTCTCCTAGTTTTCCTTTAATCTCGCCAGCCCGCGCCAGGATATTTTCCATGCTGCCATACTGCGCGATGAGCTTTTGAGCCGTTTTTTCGCCCACTCCGGGTACCCCGGGAATGTTGTCTGAGGCATCACCCATCAATCCGAGCATATCGATGACCTGATCTACACGTTCAATCTGCCATTTTTCGAGAATTTCAGGAACACCCATTTTTTCTGCCCCTTTGCCCATGAAGGCAGGTTTGTACATGTAAACGTGTTCTTGCACGAGTTGCCCATAATCCTTATCTGGCGTCATCATGAATACCTCAAAGCCTTCCTCTGCCGCGCAGCGGGCCAGTGTTCCGATCACATCATCCGCTTCGTAACCATCCACCAATAATATCGGAATATTCATGGCTTCCAGCAGGCGCTTCACATAGGGGATAGCGATGGTAATGTCCTCAGGCTGCGCGTCACGCTGGGCCTTATAGGCTTCGAATTGTTCGTGCCGAAACGTCTTTTTGGGCGTATCGAAAGCAACCCCGATATGGGTTGGGGCTTCTTTTTTCAGTACTTCCAGTAACGTATTGGTGAAACCGAAAACAGCGCTGGTATTGATGCCCGTGGAAGTAATGCGGGGGGCTTTTATGAAAGCAAAATGAGCACGGTATATTAGGGCAAATGCATCGAGGAGAAAAAGTTTCTGCGAAGGCTTGGGCATATTTCGGGCTGAATTGATTTGAATTTTCGTCTTGATTCTGCGGCAATGATTCAATTCGTAAAGATAAGACCTCTGGCTAATATTAGTAGGCCATCCCGTAATATGGCAATCGTCCGACGATTCAATTTTGGAACAGTTCTTGCTAATGTCTGGTCAAATCAGGACATTTGAGTCAAAATAGAATCTATGAACAAATATTACAAAATAAGAAAAATTCAAAATGCCTGGTCGTTGAGTCTCCTGGCTATTGTCATGATCTGCCTGGGTTCCTGTAGCGGAACTGAAGGGCCAGCCGGTCCTGTGGGGCCTGCCGGCCCCCAAGGTCCTGTTGGAACCGCCGGGCCTCAGGGCCCCGCCGGATCAGCCAATGTCCTCTATTCAAATTGGACAAAAGCGGGTACCTGGATTAAGACCAACCAGTTTGGGACCGATCGATTTTATTTCGACATCACTAATGTCAACCGTCTAACACAGGCTGTTTTGGATCAGGGGGTAGTTTTAATGTACGCCAAGCTGGAAACCGAGAATAATCAGGTTCGTCAATTGCCGATACGTGTTTATGCCCTGTTTACCGAGGACATCATCGATTTTACCTTGACTGTGAACCGAATTCGAGTTTGGTCGGTCCCTGTTCGTGGCCCCCAGACACCCATCCAGCCTTCGCCCAATCATGAGTTTCGTTACGTCATCATTCCGGGCGGGCAAGCAGGACGGATCAGCTATGAAAAGTTGACGTATGCGGAGGCAAAAGACATGTTTCAAATCCCCGACTGATTGGCAGTAACTACCAAAACCGAATGCCGGCCCGCAAACCCGCCGTACGAAAATTGGCTTCTGTTTTGCCCCGGGAACCGGAGGAGGTCACGAAGTTGGAATTGTAGATACCCGAAAAGTTATAGCCAAAGACGGCTTCAACAAAAAAACCGAATTTCTTTTTCTCCATCTCGATGCCGAATCCGGCAGTGGCTCCCAGCGATTGTTTTTTAAGAAATCTTCGATCGCTGGTCGCTTCGTACATGTCGTGATTGGTCAATGAATACCCAAAAGGCAATAACATTTCAATGCCTCCTTTCAAATATGGCCGCAGTTTGTTGGGGTCCGTATTCGGCTTATGTAGTTTTAAAGCTACAAAGGCATCTGCCCCTTCCACTTCAAAGTCGCCTGCAGAGCGCGATTGTCCCTGCGTGGTGCTTAATACGGAGTACTTGGTTCTGAAGTACTCAGCCCCGATCACCACATCCACGGGATTCAGGTAGGACAGGAAGGATACCTGAAGTCCCGTAGAAACGAAATACCCAAAATTTGTTTCATTCAGCAACCCATTATCAAAATAAACCGGATTGTTGAAGGCCACGCGACCTGTCGGATGCAATGCCGTAGAAACGTTCCCTTTCCGGCAACTATCAGGATACGCGTCGCATTTCATGTCGGCCATTATCTTTTTGATTCGGACCTTTTGACTTTCTTCCGCGCAGTCGTAGGCTACCTGATAGGCATCATAAGCATTTTTCCAATCACGGTTTTCGGCACTCTGGAATGCCTTATCCCTCGAAACCAGATAGCAATTAACCCTTTCGCATTCAGCAATTCGTTGACTGCTTCCCGCCATAGCCTGATCACGCGGAGTGAAATCGCACAGATCCAGACTACCAATCTTTTGGAAAAGCTGCCTGGCCTGACCGCATTGTCTGGCGGCTAATGCCTTTTCGGCCAATGGGTTCAAAACCCTGAATAAACTGTCTGCCCGGTGAAATCGGTACACCATATCCTGTAAGTTTTGGTATTGACCAAAAAATTCAGGATCACTTGCTCCGCAGCCAGCCAGTTTGGCTTTGGCAGGTTCCCAGAGTTGCCACGCTTCCACTATCCGGCAGTTCGATAACTCAGTTCTTATCCGGGGAGCCACCTCGGCAAACTCCTGCTGCTTCAGCTTGCATTCCAACTTTACCGAGAGCCGGGTTTGGATTTCATCCAGTTGTGCTTCAAACTGTGAGAGGTGTAAAGTCCGTGCCTTTACAATGTACCCTATCGCCTCTTGGTACTTTTCATTGTCAGTCCCCTCATCTCCTTGGGTTTCAGAAACCCGGGCGGCCTCTATGAGATCTTCAGAATAATTTTTCCTGGCGCAGAACAACACTTGCTTCCCTATCTGAGGAATTTCTTCTGCCACTTTCAGGAGGCTTGCGAATGCGCTTTCCAGAAAAGGACGATTGGCGGGGTCGTTTTTGAGGCGTTCCACATCCCATTCTACCCGTCTGTATTCCTCAATATGGACGGACAACGAATCCGAGTCGGGGATGAGGTTGCGGTTATTTTTTATGAAATAGTACAGGTCTTCAATCCGACACTGCTCAGCGTACCCCCTCAGCCGGTCTGCGATGTCAATGTTGGAAGAGGCGGACAAAGTAGCTTTCGCTCCTTCCTCCACACTCTTAATTTCATACTCTATGTCGCTGATGATATATTTGGAGGCAGACCGGTATGCTTTCATGGTTTCCAGTGAGTGGGTTCCGTCTTTATTCACTGCCCGATGGTAAGCATTGCCCCACGCTCCCAAAGTCTTTACGGACCGGAGGCCCTGTTGATATTGCTCGCGCAACGTAGTGTTCAACCCTCCCCCGAGCTGCTTCGCCTTGGTGAAACTCCGTTTTGCAGCCAGTGTGTCAAGCACAGCGAGTTGCTGTTCCCCTTTGTAGGCCCATTCGAAGCCCGCAACTACCCGGGTGGTTGCGTCGAGTTTTGCGGCCAGTTTTTTATCCAGTTCCTGAAGACATGTCATAATCCTGGCATCCAGCACGTCCACCTGAAGAGTCGGGTCGATCGAGCGGTACCGGCTGAACGCTTCCAGCGCTTCCGGGTAGCGCTTGGCCCGATAGTAGCGCTCGCCAGCCTGAAATATCGTCTGAATTCGCTTGGCAGAACTTAGCCTTTTGGCAAACTCCGGTACGGCAGGCGCAACTTCATAGAGTTTGATTGCGTCGTCAAAGCGCCCTTTGTCAAGGTGCTCGCCCGCTACGATCCATATATCGTACAGGTTCCGATTGGGAAACCTTTGTCCGAAACCCTCGTTGAGGCTTGCCAGGACTACTATGAACACGATGAGTAATCTTATTGGCATATTTCGGGGCTGGGTTGGCGGGAGAGTACCGCTGCGTAATTGAAATACTGGTTGGGAATAAAGTAAAGATCAGGGCTACCAGCATCTTTAAACTTAGCACAATCATTGCGCGCCCGCATCAGGTAGATGGTCGCCAGGCTATCTAGCTGGGCATCTGCCTGCAGATCTTCAGGTACCGAGGCAGCCGCTTTAAAGTGTTCCAATGCCGAATCATAGGCACCTTTTCTTTCCTGGGCTATACCGTTCGCGAGAGAACGCTGAAAGGAGATGAGCCCTGACGAAGGTTTGGGCGGAATGGTTTGGTATAGGCCTAAAACTGAAAGAATACCGAGACCAATAACCAACATAAACCATTTGGTGCCTTTTGAATTAGCTACCTCAGATGGCAAATCTGGCGATGAATGGGGTAGTTGGTCTGTTGGGTCTTCCTGTGGAAATGGTTTCTGGTTTTTCCAGAGTTCCCGAATATTTTGGGTCTGATAAGGCGTGGTCAAGTCATTCTCATGTTTGCGAAAGAAGATCAGAAGCGCTCCTGACGTTGAACGCCAGATCTGAGGATGTTCAGCTTCGTATATAGTTTCATGAGCTGCAATGGGTAGGGCATCAATCAGATCATTAAATCTACCCCTTTCTTCTTGGCTCAACATAGTGACTTTGACTGGATTTAACGACTGAGCGTCGTTCGGTTTCCATACAAAGTACAGGCAGTTGCATTGGGGGGATTGGCCAATTTTGATTAGTCCATCGATGTCTCCAAACCAGTGAAGTTGAGTATCGTACTTGTTGGGATATATATCAATACGTACCTCAGCACGTCGGTAGGCGGTGATGTCATCCGCCCACCAGCGACTTGTCAACCCATCATCCTGCTGGGAAACCCGCTCTTCCAGTTGATAGACTCCCTCGAATATATCGCCTACAACTAACGACATGAGTAACTGACCCGTTGAATTATACAAACCTGCTTAAAGATATAGAGAACAATTGTCTCCGAATCTACCGGGTATTTGATGTCGATTTCTGGCCAATGCGATACCCTCATTACTAAAAAGCGCTGCCCGGTAACTACCGGGCAGCGCTTTTCAGTACATTGAATACAAAACCGAAAAACAATCAGGATTTGCTTTCTTGTATTTCTTTTAAATCTTTTGCTTGTACTGTACCGCCAGGGTATGTGAAACTGAGACGTTTACCGCTGCCGTCCTGAGATTGTTGAACGCCCGTAAGCGTATATCCTGTGGTATCGTAGCTGGTGTTTTTGCCATCGTCATAAATGACCAACCGATTTTCGTCTGCATAATACGTGTAGTGCGTATCATTCTGGCTGCCCTTAAATGTGGCATTGCTACGGCCAGGTATCGTATGGCTATCGTCAACCACTTCCCGGGGCAGTTTCCTGGATAATGCCGAAAGGGCCGAACACAGCTGATCGACTTTTGCTTTCAGGGTGTGATTAAACATGTCCCCGACCATTGTCATGCCGGGTTGCCATTGGCCCATTCCACCCAACTCTCCAATATTAAACTGCACCTGGTTGCCACCCGTTGTCTGCAAGCCATGCAGCAATGTGGCCACTGTTCCAACAGTCACCCCATGTTCAGCGGCAACTTCCCTTATAACTTCTTCTCTTGATTTTTCCATAATGGTTATTTTTCAAATTCCGGTTTTATTGTCTCTGTGAAAGCGATTTTAACTCAAATAGTACGAAAACAACCGAGCCAATGAGTGTTTTAGCCGACAAAATGGCGTCCCTGAACATGAAAAAATGGCCTATCTACGGTAGCCGCTATAACCTAGAAATTTTTGGGCGGTTGGGTCTGAATACATAACCGAAAGGCGCGCAGCCGTTATGTCGCGAGACTTTGGGCTGTTAAAATCCGGAAAAGTACTCATAAACAGTTTTCCGATCTGTTTGCCGTCGTGCAGGATGAATGTGGTATCCGGCGTGATATTCACGCTAGCACCGTCAAGCGTGTTGGTACTTTTAGAAGGAATATAGTCCGTTCGTACCAGCCTGAAAGTACCGTCTGGCTGCCTCGTGATGGTCAGGCTGGGCAACTGACTTGCATCGGAAATAAATACGCAGCTTGGGTCCAGCAGACCGTTGGTGGTGTACTGCCCCTGCAGTTGAGAGATGTCAGCAGATGGGGTAGGGGAGTCGTTTGTGCAGCCGACTATGAAAGTCAAGGAATAAATCAGGAGGCAAAACGCGGTAGTGTATCTTTTTTTCATGTCCTTTTAATGGTTTAGTTCATACTACCCCTTGGGAGTAAGATTTGCCAATAAAGGTTGGAAACTTTATCAAAACTGTGGGGGAAGACTATGAGAAAGGATTTTTCTCTCGAAAAGAAATGTCATCTTTCGCGAACCATGATCCAATGCTACAGTTCGCCAATCTGACTGTACATTTCCTTCAACTTCGGATCGCGCTCGTTTCCACGGATGTCCTTTCTAATGGCAGAGACCCCCTGAATGTCGGTAAGTAGCCCAAGTACCTGATAGGCACCAAAGCGAACGAAATAGGCGGGATTATTCCTTGCCATGCTTTCCAGAACCGGGATGCTGCGGCGTTGAACATCTGGGGGTGATTTGATAAGGTACTTGCCGAACACCTGCAAGAAATTATAGCGATCCGAGGGATTCATATCCTCCATCTTATTGAGAAACCAGCTATATCGTTCTGGGGTGGCGAATCCCGCGTAATAGTTGCCTACCGATGCCACGATGGCATCGTTCTTGGAGTTTTCAAAGCGCTTGGCAACGTCGGCCGCATCCTCCGGCTTTCGCATCAGGAAGGCATCAAGCGCCACTGATACTACCAAATAAGAAGTGTCATCGAGTGCTTCACGGAAGATTTGCATATTGGCGTCGTCACCGAAAGAAGCCAAGGTCAAAATGGCTTCGGTCCGAACCTGAGAGTTGGGGTCAGTGCGAGCGTGGCTTTGCAGGAGTCGCTCCGCTTCGGCGAATTCGGGGCCGTCATAGGCTGAAAAGTTAGCCACCGCCACTTGCCTGATCTTCCAGAAAGGATCAGACATTGCCGCAAACATCAGTTTCCTTATTTCAGGATCGCTGAGTTGTCCTTCCAAATGTGTCAAGGCATCATATCTTAACAGGAATTTGTCCGCATGGTAAAACTGGTAAATCCACTCGTTACGGTTTCGGTCCATATCAATGGTGCCAAGGAGTTGTGTTTCGCCATCCAGGATCACGAGCTCGGGCTTGTACTTGGCGGGAAATTCGAGCGTCTGCTTTGCCTGATCAATAACTACATTGTAGCGTGTTTTGACACTATCCACCCACACATCCACCTTGAGCGGAAGGCGATATACCGTTGAGGCCAGCGTATCCTGCAACTGGGTTATTTTCAATCTGACCGTTTTGTCTGCGCCCGTGTAGTCCTGTTCGACTTTAAGCACCGGATGACCGGCCGTAAGAAACCACTGGTCGAAAAACCAATTCAGATCCTGGCCGGTCACCTGCTCGAATGCCATGCGGAGGTCGGCGATTTCGGCTGTACCGAATTGATTTTTCTTCAAATAAACCTGTAAGGATTCGAAGAAAGCATCATCGCCTACCAGCTTGCGCAGCATATGAAGTACCCTACCGCCTTTGGAGTAGGAGTGGCTGTCGAACATATCCTCCTTGTCCTTATAAAAATATCGGACGATTGGTACTTTCTTCTGGTCGGCTTCCCCCAGGTATTGTTTCAATTCCTGCAAATTCTTCCAATCGGCGGCCGCAGTCCCAGTGTAGTTTTCCGCCCAAAGGTATTCGGCGTAGTTGGCAAAGGATTCATTTAAAGCCAGCTGCCCCCATTCTTCACTTGTGACCAGGTTGCCAAACCAATGATGAGCCAGTTCGTGGGCGATTACGTCATCTGAGTTACCATCCACCAGCGCCCTGGTGTCTGCCTGAATTCCCTGTTCGTGAACCGTAGCAGTGGTGTTTTCCATGGCCCCAGCCACAAAATCGCGCACGGCAATCTGGGCGTACTTTTCCCATGGATAAGGCACTCCGTAGACATTTGAGAAAAATGCAACCATCTCAGGCGTGCGCCCAAAGATTGCTTTGGCATCGTTGGCGTATTTTGGCTCCACATAATAGCTTACTTCCAGCCCATTGGCCATAACCTCCTTGGTGACTGCGTATTTGCCGATGGCGATCATCGCCAGATAAGGCGCGTGAGGAAGCGATTGGCGCCAATGGTCGGTACGGGTGCCGTCTCCGTTGCTGAAGTCACTTATGAGCTTTCCATTGGACAAAGTCTGGTAGGTGGTATCGACAGTCAGGTAAAAATCCTGCAACATCTTTTCATTTGGACTATCCACCGTTGGGAACCAGGTCGAATTATACTGGGTCTCGCCCTGAGTCCAGATTTGCTGAGGCTTCCCCTCGTCCATCCCGTCAGCGTTTATGAAGTACAGCCCTTTTTCCTCGGGGTGATCGCCCAGAATATCCCGTGGCAGTTCATTGGGCTTCGCCACATAGTCGACCTGTACATATACCTTTTCATTACGATTGTACGAGCGGGGCAAACGAATTGTCAGTTGCTTACGATCATAAGCATACTCTAGCCGCCCGCGCTTGGATTCTTTGATCACTTTATTATTCAAGGTATCCAGCCGTGACAGGGTATCCAGCTGGTAAATTCCCTGAATATCAAACCCTTTTGCATCCAATACAAGCAGATTCTGGGGGTAAAAATAAGGTTTGAACGTAATGAGAGCTGTGCCGATTACTTGTTTCCGCAGCCAGTCAAACCGTAAGTCCAAGCGGGTATGTATAATGTCGTTCAGTAGCGTTCTCGTTGGGCGGTAAGCTCCTGCTTTTGTCACTACCCCCGGCGCACGGCGCGCGGTATCCTTTGCGATTATGTTTTCAGGTGCAAAGAGATTATGCCCAATGCCCATCGGAGCCGCGTCAGCATTTGTAATCGCAAATAGTGCGAAGCATACCAGGCATACAAGTCTGCTTTTGAATGTATATTTCAAAAAATTCATAGTGATCATATTTCTTTATGAATCATACCAGATGCATGACTCAACTTTTAATTTCTTTGCTACACGAAAGCAATCCAAACTACCTTATAACAAGTACCAAAATTGCAAAAATTATCCAATCTGCGACGTATCTACCCCCTGAGCAGCTCGTCTCGCCGGGATATAAGAAACGGCAATTGTTATCAAAACGATAATGAAAGCAGTAAGCAGTACATCGCTCCAGACCAGCTTTATCGGATATGCGTCCACAAGGGAGCTAACCATCCCCATCGAAACCAGTCCATATTTCTGCTGGGCCCAGCACAATGCTACTCCAAAAATCAGTCCCAGCACCGCTCCGGTGAGTGCGACTATTCCGCCAACTGACAGGAAAATTCTCCGCACTAGTAGGGTGGTAGCTCCAAGCGCGAAAAGCATGCGAACATCTTCCTTTTTTTCAATAGCCAGCATACTCAACGAAAAGAATATGTTAATCGCCGCCACCAAGATGATAAATGCCAGCGTAATAGTGACAAATAATTTTTCGACCCGAATTGCCCTTAGCAGGTCTGCGTTTTGTTCGTCCCTATTTTTTATGAGAAATGAATTTCCCAAAAGCTTTTCCAATTGGACCTGAACAGACTCCAGATTTGCCTCGGGCTGAAGTTGCACCTCCAGGGAAGTAAGTTGCTTGCCGTATTGCAGAAGCGATGCGACTGTTGACAATGGCGCGATAACAAAATCGTCGTAGCGACTTTCGATGAAAAAAGTACCACCCGGTCGAACCGTCACCTGATCGAAGGCATCCGGTGAGGTGAGACTCAATGTACGACGGTCATTACGCGGATACCATAGCTCGATGGCCGACAAAGGGTCATTCATTGAAATCAGAAGCGAGCTTCGGACTCCGTCGGCCACCACGGCGAATGGCGTGCCATTTTCTCCTTTCAATCGTAAAACCCCTTCGGTCATCGCGGTGTCAAGTTGACCTCGCCGTTCATAAGTACTATCCACGCCTTTCAGCCGGACCACCATTTGATTGTCCCGGTATCGGGCCAGGGCATTGTCCTCAATGACCTGCGTGACAAACGCTACACCTGCAGTATTTTTGATTTTTTGTAAGACACCATCTTTAAGAACGAAACGTCGCCCTTCCACAGGTGTCACATTTATGTCGGCGTCAAAGGTCTTGAAAATCTGACGGTTCAGATCCTCCATTCCATTAAACACTGAAAGTACCACGACCATTGCCATCGTACCCACGCCCACGCCAATCATGGCTATGAGGGCGATAATGCTGATAAAACTTCGCTTGTTGTGCGAAAAAAAATATCGCCTGGCAATCCGAAAGGATAAATTCATGCGCCTCAATCGGGTGGGTTATTCGCTTTTGTCTTCGTCCTCGGCGGGCGGAATTACGATGTCTGCGAACAGGGCGTCCATCTTTGCCGCGTATTCGGCAGTGTCATCCAAGTAAAATTCCAGATCAGGCACTATGCGCAATTGATGCCTCACGCGCTCGCCAAGTTTCTGGCGGATAAACTTCGTATTCTCAAGAATACTTTCGAATACGACCGATTTATTTTTTTCGGGTAGAAAGCTCAGGTACGCGCGGGCAATCCCCAGGTCGGGTGTCATTCGGACTCCGGTCACCGTCACCAATGAACCGTTGATGAGGTGCTGTGCTTCCTTCTGAAATATATCGCCGAGATCTTTCTGAATTTGTCGGCCTACTTTCTGTTGCCTTTTAGATTCCATCTTATAAATTGAGTGTGAAAAAGTTAATAGGTTAACCTGCCTGTCCCAATCAACCTGTTTAAGTCAACGGGGCGTCAAAAGACTAGTTAACAGTTTGCGTGCATGACGCTCAAAGACTATTGTATCGCTCGAACAACGTGGTCAGGTTACCGCGCTCCTTTAAGTCGAGATCATTTATTTTCAGAAAGGCCTCGATCTGTTTTGATTTGTCTTTCATGAGGTCGAGAATACCTTTCTTATTTGGTTTTATTTTCCGGGCTTTACCTTTTTGCAGGGCGTAAAAATCCTCTTGCATCATAATTTCCGTGTCTTTGCTCCCTACTTCAAAGGCAGCATTATAAGTTGGCTTTTTTATTAGTGTCTTATGGTGAGATGCCAAGGTAATTTTTCCAGAGGTCAGAATCTCGTAGAAGCCTGTCGGAACCTTTTCCGCCTCATACATTTTTGTATTCACGAAAGTTACAGGTATTCCGTTTTCTTCGAGTGAGAAAGCCCTGACCTTTCCGCCCTGTAATGCTTTAACGTCATTATAGGTGTTCATGAGGATTTCTATTTCGTCAAAATACACGTTATAACGCAGCGCCAAGCCAGTCAAAGTATCCACAGATTGCCCACCTACCGGCAGGACAGGCTCATAAAGTTTCAGATTCCCTTTGGCCCAGGTCGTATCCAAATAGGTGTTTCCCACCGTCTCACCTTTATCGCCGGAAGCGACTCCCCACAAAGTACCGTTTGTCGGAATTCTCATTCCGTTGAGGTTGATCTGATCCCGGGTAGTATTCATCATCGCGGTTTGCGCCGAAGCACAAAGAGCAGATAACAGACAAAAAATGACGGTGAGATTTTTCAAGTAGCAATTGTCTGGATTGATGACTGCCTAGTTGGAACCTGACGATACTTTGGCGCTTCCGGAGGGATTACTGCCGGATGCTTTTTCACCGGGAGGACAGTTTTCCTTTAAAAATTTTGTGAAAAGTGTTGCCAAATGCCGGCTGGTTCCTTCCCCTTCGTAAATGCCATGGGAACGGTTCGGGTAGGCCATGAACTGAAACTGCCGATTATGCTTCACCAATTCGTTTACCAGCATCTCGGCGTTTTGATAGTGGACATTGTCGTCCCCTGTGCCATGAATATAGAGCAGATTACCAACCAGATTTTTAGCGTGGGTTATGGGTGAGCCTTTTACAAAATCCTCCCGGTTTTCCTGGGGAAGCCCCATGTAACGCTCCTGATAAATATTATCGTAAGTCAATTGGTTGGCCACCGCTGCCACGGCAATGCCCGTTTGGAACATTTCCGGATATTGGAACAATAAGTTCAACGTAGAGGAGCCGCCCCCACTCCATCCATGTACAGCCACGCGGTCGGTGTCGATGAAGGGATATTTTTCGAACATCGCTTTTGCACCCATGGCCATATCCCGGATGTTGATCGTGCCGATGCTGCGGTAGATGGCTTTCCGCCACTCTCTGCCCTTTGGCATAGGGGTTCCGCGGTTGTCCACTGCGGCGTAAATGTACCCATCGTTGGCCATGTTTCCCATATACAGGCGATTGCGTCCGGTACCGAACCGGTCCATTACCTGACTTCCGGCAGGCTCGCCATATACTGTGAATACAATCGGGTACTTCTTTTTTGGATCAAAATTCGTTGGCTTTACCATCCAGGCGTCAACCTCCACTCCGTCCTGCGTTTTTAGTTTGAAGAATTCGATATTCAGAGCATCTCCTCGCTGTGCGGCTTTTATACCCTTATCGACACTCATGCTGGGATCAAGCGAAACCTGATCTTTCACCGTGATCCACTCGGTAATCGGGTAGGTTCGGGCGTTAGAAAACGTATGCTTTGCAAAAGTCCCACCTGGGGCAAGGTCATACCGGTGCGTCCCTATTTGGTCAGCCGGCGAAACGCGCGTTGCCTTTCCTGACCCGTCAAGGGTAGTTTTATAAAGATATGATTGCGTGGAATTTTCCGGGGAAGCCATGAAATAGTAGGCGTTATTTTTCTCATCGATCAGCACGGGGCTGATCATGTCATATTCCCCCTTTGTAATAAGCGTTTCTTTCTTGCCATCCCGACTCATGCGGTACGTGTGGCGCCAACCGTCTTTTTCACTCACCCACAGAAATTCCTTGCCGCCATTGAGCCAGTCCCAGCCGTCGGGACCATCCGTCCAGCGGCTTTTGATGTCGATCCAGGCCTGGTCTGTCTCCGAAAAAAACGGCGAAGCCTTGCCCGATTTTGTATCGAGGTACATCAACTTGCTTTCATTTTGCTTGCGATTGAGCTGCTGGATCACCAACTCCTGAGGGTTACCCGCATACTCCATACGCGGTACATAGGTGTTTTGCGGATCACCGGGAATATCCATCCATTTCGTTTTGGCTGAAGACACATCCACTACTCCGATGCGATAAGGAGAGGGTGTCTCACCTACTTTTGGGTACTCAACCGGCACAGTGAAGGCGTAGATGGAATCGGTATTGTCGATCATCAGAAAATTGCGAATTTTTCGGGCATCGAGCTGCCAGTAAGCAATGGATTTGCTATCGGGACTCCATCGAAAACCATCACGACAATCAAACTCTTCCTCATACACCCAGTCGAAAGTACCATTGATAATCCGGTCTGTTCCATCTTGTGTCAGGGCCTTGGTTTGACCCGATTTGAGGTCATCCACATAAATATTGTGCTCACTCACGTAGGCCACTTTCTGCCCGTCGGGCGAGACCTTGGCAAACATTAGTGACGACTCGGGCCTGTTTTTGCCAATTTGGGTAAGGGAATTACTCGATTTGTCAAGCAACCAATAATCACCCCTGGTGTCATACCGCCAAACACGCTTGGAATTTGTGTAGATCAGTACTTTGTTACCATCTTCTGAAATGGCATAACTCCTGATTTTGAGGGCATCAGTTTCTCCCTTCGGCGTTAACTGCTCCTTGGATACCAGCGTCTTACTAGTCCGGGCAGGCAAGGTCACCTGCTCAATGGTGCCGGTCTGTGTTACGTCACGATAGCCACTGCCATCAGGTAGCCACTGAAAAGTGTCAGGTACCTGGGCAAAAAGGGTGGTAATACTTAATAGGAAAACTAGGGCGAAATTCTTCATATCTGGCGATCAGCTCTCTGCTGTTAGCTTTTATTGACTGATATAATTTAATCTGATGGATTTGTGAAACAGGTATAGGGGACGCATTTTCAACGAAAGCATCTTAAAAGATGTTTCAATTGAAGAAAATGAAAGTAATGAGTCGGCCCTGGCGGGGTACTAAATCGAGGCGTTTTCTCAACCTGGTTATTCCACCACTTCGTAAACCATGACCGGCAAAGCCTTATTTTTCAAATCTACTGTACCGACTTCGGCGCAAATAAACGATTCTTTTACCTGATGAAATGCCTCTTCGCTGATAATTATCTGGCTGGGATTAGCGATTGACTGAAAACGCTGGGCGATGTTGACGGTGTCCCCAATGACGGTGTAATCGAGCCTCCGAAGCTTCGCCGAACCAATGTTGCCACTTATCATCTCTCCTGAATTGATTCCGATGGCTACCTCTGGCAGGTAGGTGAGCTCGGCGGTGATTTCTTCTTCAATTTCGGCGATTTTTGAACGTACCGCGAGCGAAGCTTCGATGGCCCGATCCAGATGGAATTCGTCGCGGAAAACAGCCATGATGGCGTCACCCATAAACTTGTCGACGTAACCATCCTGGTTGATGATCTCGCCCACCATCACGTCAAAGTATTTATTGATGAGCCTTACCACCACATCCGGAGCGACTTTTTCCGAGATGGCCGTGAAGCCGCATATATCGATGAACACCACGGTAGCCACCACCGTCTCGTTGGCGGTGATCACATTTTCGTATTCGCTGCCACTCATAAAATCGAGGACATTGCGATCCACGTACATTTTAAGAATGTTATTTTCTTTTATGGCATCGAGCGTCCTTTTCAGTTGCTGTATATGATCGATCGTTTTTTCGATCGTCAGTCCAAGGTCCTTGAAGTCTACCGGTTTGGTGACAAAGTCAAAAGCGCCCCTGTTCATGGCGGTTCGGATTTTTTCCATATCCCCATAGGCCGACACGATTACCGCCTTGATCATCGGACTAAGGTCGTGAAGCTTTAACAGCAACGTCAGCCCGTCCATTTTAGGCATGTTGATGTCGCTCAGCACGAGATGGATATCGGGCTGCTCTTTCAACTTTTCGAGAGCGTCCTCGCCGTCGAAAGCAAATGCGAACTCGTATTTCTGTTCACGTATTTCGCGCCGGAACTTTTGTTTAATCAATGATTGCAAATCCGTTTCGTCGTCCACAACCAATATTTTAGTGGTCATAGGCTTTGCAGTTTTTCTTTAAGTTGAGAGAAATCAATAGGTTTTGTCAAAAAATCATTGGCCCCATTCGTAATCGCCTGTTGATAATAATCGTCGTCGTTGTACGCGGTCACCATCATCACTTTGGGGTTGGGTGACGGGTGTTGTACCCGGATTCGCTTTAACAGCTCAATTCCGCTCATGCCCGGCATATTAATGTCCGAGAGGATCAATATTATTTCTGAAGCGTGACCTTTCATGTAGTCCAACGCTTCCTCTCCCGAAAAAGCAAAGGAAAAGGCGAGTTCACCTTTTCGGATTTCTCGCCGGAATTTCATTTCAAATAGAGACTTTATGTCTCTTTCATCATCTACGACCAATATTTTGGCGTGTGCATCGGTAGTATTTTCCATAACTCTATATAGTTCAATCGCATGGAGGGAAATACCTCTCAATAGTGCTTAGTTAACCGGAATCCTGACGATAAACAGCGTATGCGAACCTTGTTCGCTCTCAACTTCCAATCTACCGCCATGACCATTGTGAATGATGTCGTAGCTAAGCGATAATCCAAGCCCCGTCCCTTGTCCGGTAGGTTTGGTTGTATAGAAAGGTTCAAATATTTTGGCCCGAACTTCATCAGGAATTCCCGTACCGTTGTCTTTTATTCTGATTTCAACCGTCCCGTTTTCCAGTTTTGAACTTAGCCAAACGGTAGGGCGATATTCTTCGCCCTCTTGCCTGGCCCGCTGGGACACTGCATAAAAAGCATTGTTGAAAATATTTAACAAAACCCGCCCGAAGTCCTGCGGCATCACTCGGGCCACGATAACTTCCGGATCGAAATCTTTTTCCAGTGTGGCATTAAAAGATTTATCCTTGGCCCGCAGGCCATGATACGCCAGGCGCATGTATTCGTCGGCCAACGCATTTACGTCCACACTCTCTTTCTCGCCGGTCCCTGTTCGGGAATGCATCAGCATGCCTTTCACAATGGAGTCGGCGCGCTTGCCGTGGTACACCATCTTCTCCATGTTATCGGCCAGATCACGCAGAATTTCCTCAACCAGCTCATGGTCGGGATCACCTTTTTCCTGTTCTTCTTTCAGTTCCTGGATTAACTCAGTGTTTACCTCAGCAAAGTTGTTGACAAAATTGAGTGGATTCTGAATCTCGTGGGCGATACCCGCCGTCAGTTCCCCCAGCGAAGCCATTTTTTCGGACTGGACCAGTTGGCCCTGGGTAGTTTTGAGATGATCAAGGGCAATGACCAGCTCCTCCTTCTGGCGGGTAATCTCATTCGTTCGCTCCGCGACCAGAACTTCGAGTTCGGCCTTACGGGCCTGCATCAGCTGGTTTTGTTTTTCTTCTTCGAGTCGTTGAAGCCGCTCGGCAGCCAATTGTTTTTGCTGTCTGCGGTTCTGGTACCACATCGCAACTACCCAAATAATGGCGAACACCTTGAACATGTCAAAGTACTCATTGTAATTGTCGTAGAAGGATTTCGACACCAGAGAGGTTACGTCGCCCAACACGCCGATGACAATGAGCGGAATAACCGACATCATCAGCGAGCGAACGGATTTGAATTCGTAGCGGGTGTAAATAACGCCTACAAATGCCAGCATGAAAATATGCCAGAACCAGCCGAATGCCGCATCGTAGTCAAATACCCAGGGGCCGCACATCAAAAAAATGGCCGTAAACCGGGAATAGATCAATATCTGATCCCAATGCGGATGCGTTTCCTTTGTACCCAGCGTCTTGCGGATGTACTGAACGAAGAAGAGGACGATAAGGAAATATGAGGTTCCCATAGGAAAGCAAATTTACACTAAATATCCGCTTTCTGTTCAGTAGCTGATGGTAGTCTGCCGCTCGTTGCTTTCGAAGGCCAGATCAATGACGCGCGTCGTTCGCAGAATTTCGGCCGGCTTGACAGCCAGTTCCTTGCCATCCACTATTGCGTCATATATCGAATCGTAAAAAGCCATGTAATCCCCATTCAGGCTACACACGATGCCAGTGTCCTCCTCGCTATACAATGTTCCCCAACGGTCTTCCGGTTCTGCGCCCCAGTTCTCCGTATTGGGTAGTACATCCCGCCGGAGGGTTTCTTCCTGAGCGTCAAGTCCGCGTTTGATAAAAGTACCCTTGGTACCATGTATTGCGTAGCGCAGACTGTTTTCATAAACCATCAGACTTGATTTGACGATGACAAATTTGTCGTCGTAGCCCAGGCGGATATCGAAATAGTCGTCGACATCACCCCCCTCCCGGACCGTGCTGATGGTCGCAGTGACCGTCTGAGGATCTCCGAACAGAACAAAGGCCTGGTCGAGCAAATGAGGGCCGAGGTTGTATACGTTACCACTACCATCGGCCTGCTTTTCCTTCCAGGTGTTGGCAAGTACTTCTGGCCTGAAGCGGTCGTAGCGGCTTTCGTATTCCACGATTTTACCTAACTTATTCTCCCGGATCAGTTTCTGGATAGTAAGGAAATCAGAATCCCAGCGGCGATTCTGGTAGGCCGTAGCGACTAGCCCATTCCGTTCCGCAACCTCAAACAACTGCTTTGCCTCAGATTCAGTATTGGCGAAGGGTTTCTCGATTACTACGTGCTTGCCATTTTCCAGCGCGTCCATCGCGTAGGAGAAGTGGGTGTCGTTTGGGGTGCAGATAAATACCAAATCGATCTCCGGGTCGGACAGCATTTCCTCGACGGACCGGGCATTGCCAATGGCGGGGTCAAAGTCCTGCGCTTCGTTTTTGGAGCGTTCTACAACGGTTTTTAATTTGAATCGAGGGTTTACCGATAGGAAAGGTGCGTGGAAGTAGCGACCTGAAAGTCCGAAGCCGATGAGGCCGACGTTTAACGTTTTCATTATTTTGATAGTAATTGAGCGATTCGCCGCCCGATGATTAAGGAATTAAACAAAAGTAGAACTGTCCGGAGAATAAGTAAAGATGCCCACAAGCGTCTTTTTAATGAAAAATGAATTCAATTTTCCGACCAAATTTTTCCAATTCTATATGAAAACTGTCAAGAACGTAAAAAGAAGGGACTTTTTGAAGGCAGGAGCTGTGCTTTCTACTTTTATGATCGTGCCGCGCCACGTCATTGGCGGACCGGGTTTTTTGGCGCCCAGCGACAAAATAACAATGGGCTTTATCGGCTGTGGCAAACAAAGTGGCGGATTGCGGGGGAATTTCCTGACCAATGGCGCCCAGATTGTCGGCGCTTCCGATGTGTATAAGGATAAGTTGCAAACTTTTACCGACAACGTGGAAAAGTGGTACGCCGATAAGGCTGATAAAGCCAGCTATAAAGGTATAACAGGGTATGGTGATTTTCGCGAACTGCTCGCCCGGAAGGACGTGGATGCCGTGGTTATTGCCCTCCCTGACCACTGGCACGCTGCCGCGGCGGTAAAGGCCGCTGAGGCGGGTAAAGATATCTATTGCGAAAAACCTCTGTCCCTTACCGTTCAGGAAGGACGCGCGATGGTGAATGCCACCCGGAAGCATAAGCGGGTGTTTCAGACCGGGAGTATGCAACGTTCCTGGCCCGAATTCAGGCAGGCAGTCCAACTTGTACAAAGTGGTGCCATTGGGGAAGTGAAGCGGGTAGTGGTGGGAAATGGTGGGCCACCTCGGCCTTGGGATCTAGAAGCGGAATCGACTCCCTCAGGACTCGATTGGGCCACCTGGATGGGGCCGAACACCATCGAACGACCTTACAGCAACAGGCTTGCCCCGACTCTGGATGCGAAATTCTGGCCGGAGTGGCGGTATATCGATGAATTTGGTGGGGGCGGAATGACAGATTGGGGGGCACATATGTTCGATATAGCTCAGTGGGGTCTGGGAATGGACGATAGTGGACCTGTGGAGGTGATTGCGCCGGGACCTGGTATGAGCGACGGTTTGATTTATAAATACGCCAACGGAATCGAGATGACCCACGATTCTAAAAATGGCAACTATTGCCAATTCTTTGGTAGCGAAGGCGATGTATGGGTAACCCGGAAAAAAATCAAAACTACCCCTGAAAGTCTGGCTGATAAATCTTTCGCTGAGGGCGATTACAAGGTGTACGTAAGTGAGAACCATTACAAGGATTTCATGGATGCTATCAAGTCGCGCAAAAAGCCGATATGTGATGTGGAGATTGGGCACCGGACGGCCACCGTCTGCAATATCGGGAATATTGCCTACCGTCTGGGCAAATCGTTGCGTTGGGATCCTGTCAAGGAAAGATTCGAAAATGACAAAGAAGCAAACGACCTGCTCAAAAGGCCAATGAAGAAAGAGTGGAAGGTTTAAGTTCAGTGGATCATTAGTACTTATGAAAAGACAAACGGCAGTAAATCTGTTCCGCGTTGCCAAATAGCCACGCTAGAACTACCTTTGCGTGATGAAAGACCGGATTGCCTTGATTCAATACTCAGACTTGTCTGAACTTGACCGCGTAGTCAGCGATCTCATGGAATTGGGCAAGGAAGTTCCAGTGTGGCTTTTTTTTGGTGAAATGGGTGTGGGAAAGACGACCTTGATCAAGAAGGTATGCGAACGATTGGGCGTAAAGCGCATCGTGCAGAGTCCCACGTTTTCAATCGTTAATGAATATGATGATAGCGTCGGGAAACCAGTTTATCATTTTGATTTTTATCGTCTGAAAAACGAGAACGAAGCCTTCGATATCGGCGCAGAAGAGTACCTTTATTCAGGAAATTATTGTTTTGTTGAGTGGCCTGAAAAAATTGAGTCCCTTTGGCCGCCAAAATTTTTTAGCGTGCAGATGGAGAGCCAGGTCGATGGTAAGAGATCGATTAAGGCAAAAGTCCTTCTTGCAACTCAATAAATCTGCCACTGGCATTGATTATTTTCTTTTCTCGTTAAGCCTGCGCCGCACCGTCATTCACAAATCCATAATCAACCATGCCTCAAGTTACCGGATTCGAGCAACTGGCCAAGCAGTCGGCGTTATACCCCAAAGAGTCGCTTCTTGAAGTAAAAAAAGACGGTAATTCGCTGCTGATCGGTTTGCCTTGTGAAGTGGCTTTGCAGGAAAACCGCATTGCCCTCACACCCGATGGCGTGGCCGTCCTGGTGCGGAACGGTCATGAGGTCTGGGTCGAAAAAGACGCCGGAAAAGAGGCCAAGTACTCCGATCATGAATATAGTGAGGCAGGTGCCAAAATCGTGTATTCGGCCAAAGAGGTCTTTCAGGCAGACTTGATTCTCAAAATAGAGCCCTTGGTGGATAAGGAGTTTGAGATGATCAAAGCAGGAGCGACCCTTATTTCGACCCTCAATTTGCCCTCCCTGGATAAGAGCTATTTTGATAAGCTCAATCAAAAGAAAATCACCGCGATTGGCTACGAATTTATCGAGGACCAGAGCGGTGGCTTGCCCATCGTTCGGGCCATGAGCGAGATTGCAGGTAGCACTGTGCTGCTTATCGCCGCTGAATATTTGAGTAATTCTAACCAAGGCAAGGGAATTATCCTGGGCGGCATAACGGGCGTTCCACCGACCAAAGTGGTGATTCTGGGAGCCGGAACAGTGGCAGAGTACGCCACCCGGGCCGCTATGGGGGTGGGAGCCGACATCAAGGTATTTGACAACCACATATACCGGCTGCAACGGTTGAAATACTCAGTCGGTCAGAATCTCTACACTTCCATCATTGACTCTGACACTCTGACAGAGGCCATCGCCCGCGCTGACGTGGTGATCGGTGCCATGCGGGCAGAGGATGGCCTCAGCCCCTGTGTAGTGACCGAAGAAATGGTGGGGCGGATGAAGCCGAATTCCGTCATTGTGGACGTAAGCATCGATCAGGGAGGCTGTTTTGAGACCTCGCGTATGACTACCCATAAAGACCCCGTCTACCATTATAGTGACGTTTTGCATTATTGCGTGCCCAATATTGCCTCACGGGTGGCCCATACTGCCAGTACGGCGCTGAGTAATATTTTCTTGCCATTTTTGTTGAAAACCGGCACAATCGGCGGGATTGAAGAAATGATTTATGCCAACCGTTGGTTTATGAAAGGAGTGTACAGTCATAATGGAACGCTCACCAATGCCTATATCGCCCGAAAATTCGGGATGCGGTATAAGGATCTTACGCTGCTGCTGGCGGCGAGAATGTAGTTTTGTAGGTTGAGGGCGAATCGGTCAAGGGTAGCGCGGATACGTATTATCTTAATTAAAACACCGCATAAGGTCTGACAATCGGCCCGAAAGGAAAATATTTTAAAGCCCAATCATGATAAATCACAGTAATGAAAATGTCCTGATGGACGATGCCAACTCTCCGGAAGTGAACCGAAAACTTCTTGGCATGATTTCTCAGGACTTTGTGAAAGTGGCCGACCAGCTGAAAGAAGCTTCCTATCAGATTCGTAAGCGTGGCTTCTCCGAACATCCGGTTTTCGCCGTCTCCAAGGAACCCTCCGGAATAGGTGTGTTGCTCTTTGAACGTGAGTCAATGGGCAATCGCTGGAACTACCAGGCCTCCTATTTGCAGGAATTTGTGGATCGAAATCTGATTGGTCAGGAATCTGTCGAGTTATTTATTGAAAATTACAAGAATCCGGAGGAGTATTGTTGCCTGTTCGTTATTCAGGCCGATTTCGCAGGCTTCGTTTTTGTTCCCTTTCCAGAAGACTAATCTTTTTGGCGGCTCTTTTCTCTTTCTCAGTTTGGCATTACGAATTTTTGGCTTTGCCATTTTGATCCAATTGCTCACAAAGAAAGGCTTTCCCGCACTACCATGAAGTCTGTTGCAAAGCTCTCCGCCTGGGTGCTTATTTTACTTCCAGCTGTACTCCTGTTATTTCTTGTCTACCACTATTCCGGGACCCTGTTCTTTGCGGACGATTTCCACTTGCTGAAAACAATTGTCTGGGGGCAGGAAACGGATTCTATCGCGGAGAAATTCAAGCTACTCGTCCAGCAGCATAACGAACACCGGATACTGATCCCGCGCCTCTTTACCTGGCTAAACTACCAGTTGGAGGGGCATATCGATTGGCCGGTGTTGATGGTGTTTGGGAATCTGTTGTGGTGTACGGTCCTCTACTTTCTCTGGGACGCCTTCCGAACCCTCAAACTCAGTCTTTGGTACTTCCTTCCCGTTCCCTGGCTACTATTCCAACCCGCCTATTATGACAACTACAATTGGAGCATCAGTGTGCTGCAGCAGTCTGTCATTGTTTTTTTGTTAGCGTGGTTGGTGTATTCTTTCGTCAATCGCCGTTTTCTGCTTGCCATATTCATTTTTCTGATTGGTACCTTCACTCACGGAAATGGGATTTTTGGCGTCGCCGTAGGAGTGGCTTTTCTTGTCCTTTACAAGGAGTGGAAATGGCTGTGGATATGGCTGGCGGTTTGCCTGAGTACGGCCGTCTTTTATTTTTACGGATTTGAGAAGGGCCAGAATGCCGACTTTCTGCAAAGCCTGACTCATCCGGTTCAGATGTTCGGCTACTTTTTTGCATTTTTTGGTTCCGCTGCCGAAGTGCTTGGCGTTGGATTTGTGCCTTCCGTATCTCTGGGTATTCTAGTCTTTGGGGGAATTGCCTGGTATGGTATTCCCCGGGTTTATGCGCACTACCGTTTCAATGTATCGCTGAGTTATTTCGACAAACTACTGCTCGGAAACTTATTATTCCTAAGCATCACCGCCCTGCTGGTGGCAGTGTCAAGAAGCTGGTCCTCGCCAGACCTTGATATTCCGCCCCGTTATGCCCACTACTCCCCCTACCTTACCGCCTGGTTCTACCTGGTGGGGCTGGCTGTATTTTATCGGCTCGCTGCGAAAGGATGGGCCATTTCCTGGAGCATAGGCGCGGTACTTTTCAACCTGGTCTCCCATCTGAATTATGTCAGTGATCTTGAGTACCGTCGCGACTGGCTTACCGCCGATTATGTCAACTGGCTCAACTACCAAACTTTTCTGGAGTACCAGCCTTCTTTCAATCACAACATTCGTGATGTGTATTCGTCCGCCCTTGCACGTGGGATTTGTCGCCCCACGCTGAGCTTACCCGCTTCAACTACTTTAAGGACTGCCATGGATAGCAGCATTGTGCTGGGCGTTGAGCTAGTGGAGAACCCAACTGCGGACGCTAGTGGGAAGACTTTTGAAAAAGAGATTGTCTTTGTGGATAAAAATTTCTCCGGTGAAATCCCTTTCCTGTGCCTCATTCCGGAAGCTGGCCCGGCAATGATGGTTCCTTTTTACCGGGGACGAAATGGCTATCGTAAAATGTTGACCGAACAGAGACTCCGGAAACCGGAAATTTCCACTCGATTTTTTAGTGACAACCTGCCTTCGGGCACCTACCGAATTGGATACCAATTCAGGGATTCTCTGCTGATGTCAAGATATCGGCTGAATATTGACAACGAGCGTTCAATAAAACTGCTGTGAACGTCTTGATTTTTCGCCAATGCGAGGATATCATTGCTGTTTTCAGGAATCATTTCATTCGACATAGTTTGGATCGCTTGGGCTAGGCAAAACGAGGAAAAAATGGTATCTTTACACGTTCAAAATAACCGCTTCGGCGGGCACCAATAATTGTAGCGTAAAACAAAATTCATGGCTAACGAAGCAACACTGGCATTAAATAATTATTCAGCCGAAAATATCCAGGTCCTTGAAGGACTGGAAGCTGTGCGTAAACGCCCGGCGATGTATATCGGCGACACCGGTTTTAAGGGCTTACACCATTTGATCTGGGAGGTAGTGGACAACTCCATCGATGAAGCGATGGCAGGCTACTGCGACACCATTCATGTTATAATAGAAGAAGATGAATCCATCACCGTACGGGACAACGGTCGTGGTATCCCTACGGGAATTCACACGAAAGAAAAACGCTCGGCGCTGGAAGTGGTAATGACCGTGCTGCATGCCGGTGGTAAGTTTGACAAAGACACGTATAAGGTTTCGGGTGGTTTGCACGGTGTGGGGGTATCCTGCGTCAACGCCCTGTCCGTTGATTTAAGGGCCGAGGTACATCGCGAGGGCCAGGTTTTCGAGCAGGAGTACAAGAAGGGTATACCTCAGTATCCGGTTCGTGCTATCGGTGATGCCAGCGATACGGGTACTTTCATTCACTTCAAGCCCGACGACTCTATATTCACCGTCACTGAGTTCAAGTATGAAACGGTGGCGACGCGATTGCGGGAGCTTTCTTTCCTGAATAAAAAATTGCGTCTGACGCTCACGGATATGCGCGACCTGGACGATGAAGGCAAACCGAAATACGATGAGTTTTATTCGGAGGGTGGCCTGGTTGAATTTGTTACTTATCTCGACAATACCCGGCAGCCGCTGATTCCGGAACCGATTCACATGGATAGTGACAAAGGGGCTGTGCCGGTGGAGGTATCGATGATGTACAACACCTCGTACAGCGAGAACGTGGTTTCGTACGTCAATAATATCAACACCATCGAGGGCGGTACGCACGTATCTGGTTTCCGGGCAGCTTTGACCCGGACCTTGAAAAGCTACGCTGATAAGTCAGGGATTCTGGCCAAAGAAAAGGTTGAAGTAAGTGGCGATGACTTTCGCGAGGGACTGACAGCCGTTATTTCAGTGAAAGTGCAGGAGCCGCAGTTTGAGGGACAAACCAAAACCAAACTGGGCAACTCTGACGTAGCCGGAGCCGTGAGTCAGGTAGTTTCCGAAATGCTGGACAACTACCTCAACGAACACCCCAAAGAAGCCCGCACCATCGTGGACAAAGTGTTGCTGGCTGCCAAGGCCCGCATTGCCGCCCGCAAGGCCCGCGAAATGGTTCAGCGCAAGAACGTCCTTACCGGCACCGGATTGCCCGGCAAACTGGCTGACTGTTCCGAGACAGATCCCAAGCAGTGCGAATTGTACCTGGTGG
Source organism: Persicitalea jodogahamensis (assembly GCF_014651615.1). Classification (GTDB taxonomy): domain Bacteria; phylum Bacteroidota; class Bacteroidia; order Cytophagales; family Spirosomataceae; genus Persicitalea; species Persicitalea jodogahamensis. Next base: position 430,527 of record NZ_BMXF01000004.1, read on the forward strand.
AGGGAGACTCGGCAGGTGGTACTGCCAAGCAGGGCCGCAACCGGGCTTTCCAGGCAATCTTGCCACTGCGGGGTAAAATCCTGAATGTGGAAAAAGCGCAGGAATACCGGATCTACGAAAATGAAGAGATCAAGAATATGTTCACCGCAATGGGTGTACAGATTGGCATGGTGGACGACGAGCGGGCGCTGAACATTGAAAAGCTTCGTTACCACAAGATCATCATCATGACCGACGCCGACATCGACGGCAGCCACATTCGTACCCTGATCCTGACATTCTTTTTCCGGTACATGAAGGTGCTGATCGAGATGGGCTACATTTACATCGCTCAGCCACCCCTTTATTTAATCAAGAAAGGGAAAGAGGAGCGTTACTGCTGGGACGAAGCACAGCGTGAAGCCGCCGTGCTGGAACTTGGCAATGGCCGTGAGGAATCGGTAAATACCCAACGGTACAAAGGATTGGGTGAAATGAACGCCGAGCAACTTTGGCAAACTACCATGAACCCCGAACACCGCAGTCTCAAACAGGTAAGTATTGAATCCGCTGCTGAAGCTGACCACTTGTTCTCGATGCTTATGGGCGACGAGGTGGCCCCACGCCGGGAGTTCATCGAAAAGAACGCCAAGTATGCCCGTGTGGATGTTTAATTTGCTTATCCGGGCCGTTATCATTTAAAGCATCGGTACGACGAATATATATGGCTGACTGTCAAGGGTCAGCCATATTTTTTTGTCAGTAGAAGGTCAATAAAAAGATTTTTAGCTAAATTTCCTTTCAATCACTAAGAACCGATAATTTAGAAGGATCAAATACGCGAATGATTGAGCCTGCGAAATTGAAAATAGAATTGAATAACAAGAAGAGTGAAGCAAGCCATGCCGAAAGATATGAGAAGTAGTGAGCGAAGAAGTCCTTTATCTAACATATTTTCATTTTTTGAAGACAAAAAAGAAATCATGGAGGAAGGGAAATTCATGCGGGCCGGGGATAAGGTAAATGAGCTGATCGAACAGAGCGATTTTATCAGTCGGGACCTGAGTTGGCTGAAATTCAACGAACGTGTACTGGACCAGGCATTGGATCCGTCACGCTCGGTATTCGACCGGCTGAAATTTCTGGCAATAACAGCCTCCAACCTTGATGAGTTTTTCTCCATCCGCGTGGGTAGTTTGTACAACTACCTGGATTACGGAAAAGAGCGGGTGGACTACTCGGGTTTGAGGGAAGTGCCATTCCGGAAAACCTTGCTGCGATCGTTGCAGCAATTCGTGGCTGAGCAGAACAAATGCTACAAAGAGGAACTTCTGCCGCTACTCAATGAACAACGATGCTCGCTGGCTCAGATGTCAGACTTGCGCGAGCCGGAAACCGAAAAGGTCTCGGAGTACTTTGATCGGACGATTTACCCGATGTTGACTCCGATGCTGTACGACTATACCCATGTGTTTCCGGTTCTCTTGGCCAAGGTACTGATTCTGGGCGTCATCACCCAGGTTTCCGGTACTACAAGCGAGGAGGATAGGAAACTGTCTTTCGTACAGCTGCCAGCCAATCTGCCCCGCTTTTATATTATAGAGCGAGAAGACGAAATACTTTTCCTTCCGCTGGAAAACATCGTTAAAGCGTACATAAAAAAGCTTTACCGTAATGTGGATATCGTCTCCACCAACCTCATCAGGATTACCCGAAACGGGGATTTTTCGTTGGAGGAGAATGATGATATGGAGGTAGATTTCATTGATGAAATAAAGCAGAAAATAAAGAATCGTCGCTTGGGGCGCGTCGTTAAAGTAGAGGTAGAGCACGACATTGACGAAGACCTGCTGAGCTTGTTGAAAAAGCGCTGGGAAATTGATGATTTCAATGTTTTCCGGGCAGGAGGTTTGCTGGATTATACCTGCTTTTGGCAACTCATCGGTCATAGCGAATTCAAGGATCAGATTCCACCGTTGCATGCCCCGATACCGCCGCTGACCATGGGCCGCGAGCGTATTACCGATATATTCGAGGTGATGCGTGAGCGGGACATTCTCCTGCACCATCCCTACAATAACTTTGAGCCAGTGCTTCAGCTACTGGAGCAAGCGGCGGAAGACCCGAATGTATTATCCATCAAACTGACAATCTACCGGCTGGCCAAAAAATCGCGCGTGACCGAGGCGCTGCTTACCGCTGCCGAAAATGGCAAAAATGTGGCCGTTTTGTTTGAAGTGAAAGCGCGGTTCGACGAGGAGAACAACATTAGGGAGGCACAAAGGCTGCAGAAGGCTGGTTGCTTCGTAATCTACGGTATCGGATTACTCAAAACCCACACCAAACTACTGCTGATCGTAAGAAAGGAGGCTGAAAAAGTGGTCCGCTATGCTCACCTGTCAACGGGAAACTATAACGAGGATACCGCGCGGCTTTACACTGACATTGGACTGCTGACAACCAATGAGGAATATACGCACGATATTTCGGAGTTCTTCAACGTTATAACCGGCCATTCGCTTCCCAGTGACTACCGTAACCTCATAACTGCCCCCCGGCAGATGCGTGACCGGATCATTGCGATGATTCAACAGGAAGCCCAAAACGCGAGGAACGGTTTGCCGAGCGGAATATGCATAAAGATTAATTCACTGGAAGACCGTGCCGTCATTGAGGAGCTTTATAAGGCATCGCAGGCAGGAGTGAAAATTGACCTGATTGTACGCGGTATTTGTTGCATCAGACCTGGTCGGACCGGATTGAGTGAAAACATCAGGGTGCGCTCCATTGTTGGCGACTTGTTGGAACACTCCCGGATTTACTATTTTCATAACAACGACGACCCGCTGGTTTACGGGGGAAGTGCTGATGTCATGGTCCGGAGCTTCGATCGGCGCATAGAATCATTATTCCTGTTGGTCAGTGATCGGGTGCGCCAGGAAGCCATTCTGATGCTTGAATACAACTTAAGGGATAATGTCAACTCGTATGAACTCCGGGAGGACGGTACTTACGAAAGGTGCCACGTAGGGGAGGGGACAGAGCCGTTTAACATTCATCAGGCATTTTTTGAGATCAAGCCCGAGGAGGTAATGGAAGCAAAGTTGTTTGCCCGGACGAGTCCTGATCCAGTACTAGCGGAAAATGAAAATGCCGAGAAGATCTAGTAAATGGAAAATGAATCGGAACGAGAAGCCCCGTCAGGTACCTGACGGGGCTTTTTATTTATTAAAATCACTACTTAACCAAGCGTAATGAAACCGGGTAACGGTATACATTCCCGTTATTGGCCCGGAAAGTGCCAACTACCATAAATACCAGTGCGCCAATGCCGATAATGGCAAACGCGGTAATCATTAATAAACTTGACCCAATCATCCCCATAATCCCCGCACCAGTAGCTGTATCATTGTCTGACTGGCTGCCGAAAATGGTGGATAAAATCGATCCGCCAAACATGACAATAAGAATGATGATCAAGGCGACAAATACGATCGCCAGGGTAATCTGAAAATTAACAGATTCTCTTCCATTTTCTGCCACGAAATCACCTTTGTCCTTTTGGGTGGAGTAGATTACGTAAGTGGCGATCAGCGACAAGAAGGGAATTGGTACTACAAAACTGGCAACAGTTGCCAGGAGCGGAGTTAGGTGCATCCACATTCCAAGTGAACGCTGTTCAGACGGCACCCCGGCCGGAGAAATAAGATTTGAATCTTCCATTGATGGTTTGGTTTAGGATGGGTGATTTTTGAGAAAAGTCGCAAACCTGCATCCCGTACTCATTTGTAAGGCTAATTTTAGCTACTTTCGCGGTTTGGTTCAAAAAACTTTTATCCCAAGCCTACCTGCATGGAAAGATTTACCGGACTCATTGGCATTGTACTTATTTTGGGCGTAGCCTACGCACTTTCCAACAACCGCAAAGCCATAAACTACCGGACCGTGGGAGTTGGTTTGGGTCTTCAATTTGGGCTGGCTGTGTTTATACTGCGTACCGAAACGGGCAGAATTATTTTCCAGTGGTTGGGGGATAAGGTGCAAAAACTGCTTTCATTTTCAGATCAGGGAGCCGATTTTGTTTTTGGTACTTTGGTTCGAAGCGATTTGATGCAAAAGGCTTTTGGACCGGGCAATGACTTCGTGTTTTTTTTCAAAGTAATTCCCACGATCATTTTTGTGGCCGTTTTGGTCAACATGCTCTATCACCTCGGTATAATGCAGCGGGTGGTGGCGGTTATTGCCCGGGGTGTATATTGGCTGATGGGTGTCAGTGGGGCGGAGGCACTGTCCAACGTTGCCAGTACTTTTGTGGGTCAGGTTGAGGCCCAGATCATGATAAAGCCGTATCTGAAAGGTATGACTAACTCGGAACTCATGGCTTCAATGACTGGTAGCTTTGCGTGCATAGCGGGCGGAGTAATGGCTGTTTACATATCGCTTGGCGTTCCAGCACCATATTTGATCGCAGCGAGCCTGATGGCCGCACCGGGTGCGCTAGTAATTTCGAAAATTGTCTACCCGGAAACCGAAAAATCAGAAACAAAAGGGGCGATTAAGCTCGAAATAAAGAAAACGCACGCCAACCTGCTGGACGCTATTGCCGCCGGCGCAAGCGAAGGGTTAAAAGTAGGTTTCAACGTGGTCGCCATGTTGATAGGCTTTATAGCTCTGGTGGCCCTTTTCGACTATTTATTGGGTAAAGTAGGTGGCGTCTTCAACTTTCCCCAGTTGAGTTTCAACTACATCCTGGGAAACATCTTTGCTGTTTTTGCCTGGGCAATGGGAGTACCGTCACAGGATGTCCAATCCGCTGGCGCTTTAATGGGTACCAAAATGGTTATCAATGAATTTGTCGCTTATCTGGATTTGGTAAAAATGAAGGAAACGCTAGATCCCAAGACCTTGGTTATTACCAGTTTTGCGCTCTGTGGCTTTGCTAATTTTAGCTCCATCGCCATTCAGGTGGGTGGCATCGGGGAGTTAGCTCCTTCACGTCGGTCTGATCTGGCCCGCCTGGGTTTCAGAGCCTTGATTTGCGGAACACTCGCTTCTTACATGTCCGCCACTTTTGCAGGATTGCTTATGTAACGGATGAATCCGTAATCGAATGGCTTGGGATTCAAACTATTAAATATACAGAAACGGGCGGTCAGAGTGTGAAACTCTGACCGCCCGTTTCTTTGTTTGCCTGATCAATTAATGAATATTAAGGTCGAACGGCATGCGGGCTTGCATACCATTCATATTCATGAGTTTTTGATAGGTTTTAATATGCGGGGCAAGAACACCTAATTTTTCTGACAGGATTTTATCTTCTGATTTTCCAGTCAGTTCTTTAATCATCTCTTGTACCACGTTTTTCTTTTCGGGATAATAGCGCACCCGGTAGTCCTTATCATCAAGTTTTGCAGCTTTTGCGGCAATTTTGATCGCTTCATCAAGTCCTCCCAGCACGTCCACCAGTCCATTGGCTTTGGCTTCTACCCCCGACCATACCCGGCCCGAGGCCAGGCTACGGAGTTGTTCGACTGACATTCCGCGACCTTCGGCGGCTTTCCGGGTAAATGTCGCATAGCCTTCCTCGACGTTCCTTTGAATTTTCATTTTTTCAAAATCAGTCATCTCCCGCGTCAGCGAAGGCCAGTCAGCATGAGGGTTCGTCTTCACACCATCGAAGGTCACACCCAGCTTGTTGTTCATAAAATCCTGAAGATTGAATAACAGGGCAAATATTCCGATGGAACCGGTGATCGTATTGGGCTGTGCAACAATGGTGTCGCAACCCATCGCCATGTAATAGCCACCCGAAGCGGCAACGTCTGACATAGAAGCGATGACGGGCTTTTTCTTGCGTGTCAATTCAATTTCGCGCCACATTACATCCGAAGCAAGGGCGCTGCCACCAGGTGAATTGATCCGAAGTACTACTGCCTTAATCTTGTCATTCTCGCGAATTTCCCGAAGTTCTTTTACGAACGAATCAGAACCAATGTTATCGTCGTCTCCATCACCGGAAACGATGCTTCCCTGCGCTATTACGACGGCAACACGCTTGTTAAAATCACCATCTTCACTGGGATGATCCCCTTTCAGGTACTTGCCCAGGCTCACGTACTCAATATCCTTTTTTTCGTCGAGTTTCAGCTCTTTTTTCATAGCTGCTTCCATCTCATCGGAGTACCCGGCATGGGTGACCAGCTTGTACTTGGCTGCCGATTCCGCGGAGGTGACTGCCAGAGAGTCCGCCAGACCCCGGAGTTCGGCTACAGAAATGCGACGTGATTCGGAAATGTTACTGATGTAGTTGCCGTAAAGTGCGTCAAGGAGTTCGATTGACTGTTTTTTGCTGGCTTCGCTCATGTCGGTGCGGGTGAAAGTTTCAATGGCACTTTTAAATTCACCCACCCGGAAAATCACTGGTTTGATGTCCAGCTTGTCAAACGTTCCTTTATAAAAATCGTAATCCGCCGAAAGACCGTTCCATTCCATTCCACCGGCGGGATTAAGGTAGATCTTGTCGGCCAGGGAAGCAATGTAGTAGCCTTTTTCTGAGTAAAACTCTCCGTAGGAATACACGAATTTCTTCGATTTCTTGAATTCCACAAGTTCATCGCGGATTTCTTCAAGGGTGGCCCAGCCAGCGCCAGGGTTTTCACTTTTCAGGTAGATTCCTTTGATATGGTCGTCCTGAGCCGCGAGGGTGATAGCTTCGCGAATATCTTTCAGGCCTATCACTTCTTCGCCTCCGCCAAAAGCACCCAGTTCGGCAAAAGGATTTTCAACGCCGACTTCCTGGATAGGTTTGTCGAGGTCTAGTTTCAACACAGAGTTGTCCTTAATGACCGTTTTGTCTTCGCTGGAAAATGCCGATCCAATACCGACCAGAATGAAAAATGACAATACAAAAAATAAAAACAGCCCCACGAGCGTGGCCAGAACAAATTTCAGAAACTGCAACATAGGTTAGGTTTGATTCTAAAATGAAATATTTACTATTAACCGTAACAAAACTAATTAAATAAAATCCTCAGAGCCGCTTAAAAAGTTTTGAAGGGTGCAAAAAAGCACAAACGGTAAATATCCTGTGTTATTCAGTTCAGGCGACTCGGGTCTCACCGATGTTTCTCGGATACGATCGTCACAATCATCCGGGCTTCACTAGCTTTGCGTTCTCTTTCAATCCTTACATGGCCTCTTGAAAATCCATCCATATGCAAAAACTCAAAATTCATTCTCTGACCAAAACCTATGATGGCCAAGAAGCATTGGCTTCAGTTGACCTAGATATTCAGGCAGGAGAATGGGTTGGGATTATTGGTGAAAGTGGCTCAGGCAAAAGTACCCTGCTGAAAATCATAGGCCGTTTTCTCGATGCGGACAAGGGCGAGATATTTGTAGATGAGAAAAAACTACCACCGGTTAGCTCGCAACTTCTCAAAGGCCATGAGGCGATCAAACTGGTGCATCAGGAATATGAGCTTTTTCCCAATCAAAGCGTTCGGGAAAATATAGCCTATGCACTGCGATTTTATGAGCCGGAATACCGTAATCAACGCGTGAATGAACTCCTGAAACTTACAAGGTTGGAGGATGTCCAACATCGTAAGGCCAAACTTCTTTCAGGTGGTGAAAAACAACGAACGGCACTGGCTCATTCGCTGGCCGAAGTACCCGGCCTCCTTCTTTTGGATGAACCGTTTGCCCATCTTGACCCCAATAACAAACAGACACTGGCTGACGCGATAGAGGATTTAAAAAAGTCTCACCGACTCACATGTCTGTTCGTGACCCATGACGCTTCCGAAGCGCTGGCCTGGGCAGACAGGATTGTCATTTTGCGGGAAGGTAATATTATTCAGGAAGGCCGGCCGGAAGAGGTCTACCAATACCCAATAAATCAATACGCTGCGGAGCTGACTGGATTGGTTAATATTCTTTCAGCGGAAAATAACGCCGGGCAAAGGGTCATCCGGCCGAATTTTATTCGAATAATAAAGGATGAAAGCAAAGCGTGCTGGACTGCCGTAATTGTGAAAATCCGCTTCAAAGGCACTCATTACGAATATTATTGCAGAACAGAACAGGGAGAAGACCTATTGTGCTATCGGAGCAGGAGGGACAGGGAGGTGGGAGAAAAGGTATTCCTTACCAGCAGCAAAAAACACAGCCAATTAGTAGCCAGGCATTAGCGCATTTCGTTATTAGGCTCTGTTTCAGGTCGATAAAAGTGCACATCAAGCACCGCCTTGGGGCGTGCCAGGTACTCCCGCACCAATGTACGTAGGGAGTAACCCGCTGGTACGTCCTGGGCGGCAAATGAAACAGCATTGAGGCCCTCATTTTGAGCGATATAAAGCGCTCTGGCGTTATGGAAATCCTGCGACACGATAGTGATGTGGTCTTGTTTGAAAAGGTACTTACACCTGATTACAGAATCAAATGTCCGGTAGCCGGCATAATCGAGTAGCAGTGCGGATTTTGGAATACCCAATTTTAACATGGCTTTTTCCATATCCAATGGCTCATTGTAGTACCTCGAATCATTATTTCCACTTAGGATCAGTGACTTAACTTTCCCTTCATTGTAAAGGCGGGCGGCAGCTTCCATCCGGTGTTTGAAATATAAATTCACCTCTCCGGCGGAGGTAGTTTTACTGGTTCCCAAAACCAGACCAACCTGGTTAGAAGGTACGCTATCCACCGAGAAATAGCTGTGGGGGCGGGTACTTACCACCACCCAAACGTTGCAGAGTAAAACGAATACAATTCCCAGAAATGAGACAAAAATCAGGATTTTAAGCATTCGTTTTACCCGCATAACTCTGTTTGTCTGGCCTTATTCAAACATGCCAAGTTGATTTTTACCGTTGGCGGAAGATCCAATCTGTTTGATGTTGGGAATGGAGATTTTTTCTGCCGAAGGGCTATTTTCCGATTCTGGCCCTTCTTCATCCTCCTCATCGTCTTCGGCACCCTCGTTCTCGACTATCAAGGGGGCAAGCCAGTGAATATCTTTGACTTTGTCCGCGGTCAGTTTGTTTCCAATGGCCTTCCAGCCCCGAACATCCACTGCCTCCTCGGCCAGGATTTCTAAAACTTCTACGGGTTTTTTGGCTGATTCTTGTGTCGAAATTTCCAGGCGGGGGTGTTTTTCGAGTGTTGTCAATAAAAGCTTGCTGCCTTTGGCCTCACTTATAAACCCAAATTTTTTGTCAATTGTGGAGGTTTCAATCTGGAATCGCTTGATGAAATGGGTTTTGGTGCCCGCATCGTAATAAACAGCCGTTACGATTCGATTGGCATCAAACTTAGCTACAAGTAGGATCTCGCCGGGTTCATAGTGATTGGTGAGGTCAAAGTTTGTCAACTCATACGATCCTTCCTTATAAATTACCAGAACAGTATCGTCAGAATCGAAATTGCCGAGGAAGAGCCCACGCTCATCACGATTCAGCCGGCCAATCGTTGGGTCATACCAAATATCCACCCCACCCAAAGTCGATCCTCCTGCCTGCTTAAGAGTGATTTTCCGGACAGGATACTTGGTTAGAATATTACCGTTGGCGTTTCGATTCTTGATAAGTAGATCGGCAAAATTAAAATCAAACTGCTTGACTTTGGCCTTGCATTGAGCAGTGAGATTTACGGTTATGATCTCCGCCTCACCATTGTCATTGGCGGTAAAGTAGGTCACCTTCGAGCGCGGTGACCCCTGGGTCAGGTCATACTCCCGGTCACGGGTCACAGCCGTGACCTGAAAGCGCTTGATGTAGGATACTCCTGACTTCCCTTCAAGATAGACCATGTTGTACACCTTCCGCTCGTCTCCCTTGACAAAAACCGACACATAGATAATGTCTTTTCCGACGAAAACCTTATCCTGAATTTTAGTCACTGTGCACACCCCGTCCCGGCGGAAGACTATAATGTCATCAATGTCTGAGCAGTCCATCACATACTCATCTTTCTTCAGACCATAGCCGATAAATCCATCAGCTCGATTGACGTAGAGCTTTTGGTTATTGGCGGCGACGATGTTCGCCGAGATTTGCATGAAGGTGCGTATGGTCGTTTTACGTTCACGCCCTTTGCCGAATTTCTTAAGCAAGTCCTTGAAGTAGTCGATCGCAAAGCGAACCAGATTAGCCAGGTTGTCCTCCGTCTCTGTGAGATCCTCCTGCCATTTCTTCATTTGTTCATCTGCCTTGAAACCGTCGTATTTGGAAATACGCTTGATTCGGATTTCAGTCAGATTCGTGATATCTTCTTCGGTGATCTCGCGGTAGAACTGCCCCTTGTAAGGTGTCAGCCCTTTGTCGATGCGCTTGATCACATCCTCAAAAGTCACGGCTTCTTCAATGTCCCGGTAGATCCGGTTCTCTATAAAGATTTTTTCCAATGAGCCGTAAAGGATTTTTTCCAGGAGGTTAGCTTTACGGATCTCCAACTCCTGCCGTAGCAAATCAACTGTTTTCTCAGTATTGTAGCGCAGGATTTCAGTTACGCCCAGAAAATGCGGCTTATCGGCTACAATCACACAAGCGTTCGGGGAAATCGACACTTCACAGTCAGTGAAAGCATAAAGCGCGTCCATCGTGATATCCGGTGAAACTCCGGGGGCAAGATGAATCTGGATTTCAACATCGGCGGCGGTGTTGTCAACTACTCTCTTAATCTTAATCTTACCGCTATCGTTAGCCTTGATGATCGAATCAATTATAGAGGTTGTCGTGGTGCCATAAGGTATTTCCCTGACAACCAGCATTTTTTTGTCCTCCTCCTCGATTTTTGCCCTTACCCTGATTTTGCCGCCACGTTCACCATCATTGTAGTTGGATACGTCTACGTAACCACCCGTTTGAAAATCAGGGTAAATCTCTACCTTCTTGTCTCGTAGTATATTGATGGATCCTTCGATCAGCTCGCAAAAATTATGCGGCATAATCTTAGTGGAAAGGCCCACTGCGATACCCTCCACACCCTGTGCCAGCAAAAGCGGAAACTTTACAGGCAGTGTGATAGGCTCACGTTTGCGTCCGTCATAAGAAAGCTGCCAATCGGTGGTATCGCCGTTAAAAACTACCTCTTTGGCAAATTTCGAAAGTCTGACTTCGATATATCGAGGAGCCGCGGCGCTATCGCCTGTCCGCACATCACCCCAGTTTCCCTGCGTGTCGAATAGCAGTTCTTTTTGCCCAAGGTTGACTATCGCGTCGTTGATTGACGCATCCCCGTGTGGGTGGTATTGCATCGTGGAGCCTATCACGTTGGCCACCTTGTTAAAGCGGCCGTCGTCCATCTCGTTGAGGGCATGCATAATCCGCCGCTGAACGGGTTTGAGGCCGTCTTCGGTGGCGGGAACCGCCCGCTCTAATATAACGTAGGATGCGTATTCGAGGAACCAGTTTTCGTATAAGCCCGAAATGGGAGTCTTTTCGTGTAATTCGCCGTCTTCTTGTGGGATGTTTTCGAGGTTTTCAGTATTTTCTTCCATGTAGGGGAGAAAGGGTGTTGGGGGTTATGGTGTGGGGTAAAAATACGAAAAATTTAAGAGTCTTTTAGTTCGTCGTTCTATGTATTTCGTTCTGAAACTGATAAAGGGGCGCCAGACTTTCTTCCAATCTAAAAGATACTAATCCACGCTTTTAAGGAGTCCAAATTTGCGTGCGATAGGGCTCCGCTCCGAAAACCAGATGCGAAGGCAGTCACTAAACGTTCAAAACGTCAAGCAACTCACTTATCATCATCGCCGTTGCGCCCCAGACTTTATAATTCTGAATGAGATAGTGCGGAGCCTGAATAAAACTCCCTGCAACCTGAATTTCACTGCTGCCAATGATTGATTTATCCTGAATCTCGTGCAATGGTACTTCTAGCACTTTTTCAACCTCGCGGGGGTCAGGAAAGAATTCGGGCCGGTAGGGAATGTAGGCCACCACGGGCTGCACTAAAAAATTGCTGGGTGGGATAAAAAGCTCGCTCAGAAGGCCCGCTACCTTGACGTCGGTCAGCCGCAGGCCAATCTCTTCCTGGGCTTCACGCATGGCAGTCCGGATCAAATCCTCATCAGTTGGTTCGTAACGACCACCTGGGAAAGCCATTTGGCCTGAATGCACGCCATCGTAGGGTGGGCGGAGGATGAGGGGGAGTGAAACTGCTCCTGAATGAGGATAAAACAAAATCAATACGGCACTTTTCCTGGTACGCGAGTTTGGCCTGGCTTTGAGTCTTGACTCTGAGTTGGTCAGCATGCGGGCGTGGGCGAGCTGACCGGGTAACGGGCGTTCGAATTTTTGGTGTAAGCTGACTACAAATTCTTCAAAAAAGGGTAGAGACATGGTGGATGTTAATTATTTCCTGCCATAATGCAACACCAATTGCTCGGCGCAACGTTCGCCATCCATGGCTGCCGACATAATGCCGCCAGCGTACCCTGCTCCCTCACCGCAAGGAAATAGCCGTTTCACCGTAGGATGTTCGCAACTTTTTGAGTCACGGGGAATTCTGACGGGCGAAGAAGTACGGCTTTCAATACCGATAAGCTGGGCTTCATGGGTAAGGTAGCCCCGCATTTTTTGCCCAAACTGCCTTAACCCGTCCCGTAGCGGATCAGCAATGTGAGAGGGTAAAACTTCACGCATGTCCATTGACACCAGTCCGGGTTGGTAGGAGGTTTCGCGAAGCTCACCAGAAAGTTTTCCAGCAACGAAATCGCTGACTAGCTGACCGGGGGCCGCCTGACCATTTCCTGCCAATCGGCAGGCTGCCTGTTCAACTACGCGCTGCAATTGCAGCCCTGCCAAGGGCCCATAGCTGGCGTACTTTTTCGTGTCTTCGGGTTGCACTGCCACCACAATTCCGGAATTGGCGAACCGGGAATCGCGCCGCGAGGGGGACATTCCGTTAACCACCAGTTCGCCCGGGGCCGTGGCCGCCGGCACTATGAAGCCGCCCGGACACATACAAAACGAAAAAACACCGCGTTGCACTCCCTCAAAATAAGTCTGTGCTACCAGATTGTACGAGGCTGCCGGCAAATAGGGACCCCTGTCAGAACGACATCGATATTGAATGCGGTCGATTACGCGTTGAGGGTGTTCAATGCGGACCCCCATTGCGAAGGGCTTTTCTTCGATGAGAATATCGCGCCTGTGCAGCAATTCAAAAATATCCCGTGCCGAGTGACCCGTTGCCAGGATAACTCCTTCCCCTGCAAATTCCTGGCCACTGGCAGTGGTGACCCCTTTTATCTCCTGTTTTTTTAGCAACAGGTCCGTTACCCGGCAATCAAAATGAATTTCACCTCCCGCACGCAAAATTGTGGACCGCATTTCGGCCACTATTTTTGGTAGTTTGTTGGTACCAATGTGGGGGTGCGCTTCTACCAGAATATCTTCGCTCGCTCCATGTGCCACGAATATTTCCAGTATTCGCCTGATGTTTCCGCGTTTGTTGGAGCGGGTGTAAAGCTTTCCATCGGAATAGGTACCCGCCCCGCCTTCACCAAAGCAGTAATTGGAGTCGGGATTAACAATATGTTGTTTGTTAATCGCTGCTAAATCACGCCTTCGTGCCCTGACATCTTTCCCTCTTTCCAATAGTATGGGTTTAATGCCTAATTCGATCAGACGCAACGCTGCAAACGTCCCGGCGGGACCCGAGCCGACAATGATCACCGCGGGCTGATGACTTACGTCGGTTGTCGGGAGTTTATAGTCAATAAAATTGTCCGGTGCCTCATTCACAAATACGTCAACCTGCACATTGACTTTTATTTGCTGGCCTCGTGCGTCGATCGATTGCCGGGTTTTGCGGACTGTTACATCCTCCCGCCCGCTGATTCTGAGATCGGACAGGACAAATTCTTTAAAGCTTTTATCTTCCATCGCCACCTCTGGCGGTAGAATATATTGTTTCGTGAGTGGCAATACTTGAATTCGTTATTGGGAATTTTCGTGTCGTTACTGAATACGCGAATTCCTGATGAATGTTTTAATTATTTGATATACTGCGCGGCCCACCAAATCAGAACGAATTGTAGCGGCAGACGACCCCAGCGGATCAATGGGGATATGTCCTGAAACTTTTCACCATAAGCCATGTATATGTTTGCCGGGAAAACAGCAATCAGCAAAAGGATAATTCCCCAGGCGGCCCAACTTCGGGTGGCGGGTATAAAGAGCAACAACCCAAGTACTATCTCAGCCACCCCGGAAATCATCACCAGAAAATCGTGATAAGGTAGGTAAGGCGGCATTATTTTCAGGTAAAACCTGGGGCTGATAAAATGATTGACTCCGGCCAGAAAGTACAGGCCCCCCATTAAATATACAAGCATTTGGGCTGGATTTTTTAGTCTGTGTTGCGCATTCGGGTAAATCCAGTTAACTTGATAAGTTCAAAATTTACCGTTCATATCTCCCAGAATAAATGACTGATTTCTTTAAAATTGATGAGTTGCTTTCGGAAGAAAATCTGCTGATTCGTCAATCAGTGGCCGAATTTACGGATAAAGAAATTAAACCTGTCATTGACTCCTACGCCCAGCGTGCAGCTTTTCCTGCTTACATGGTAAAGCGTTTTGGCGAATTAGGCATCCTTGGCGTAACGTTACCGGAAGACCACGGAGGCACTGGCGCTGATTATATTGGTTATGGCCTGGTATGTCAGGAGATTGAACGGGGCGACTCAGGTATGCGGTCCACGCTTTCAGTTCAGAATTCGCTGGTTATCTGGCCCATCCATCAATTCGGTACTGAGGCGCAGAAGAAAAAGTACCTGCCAAAGCTTGCCTCGGGCGAATGGCTGGGCTGCTTTGGTTTGACGGAACCGGACCATGGCTCGAATCCAGCGGGCATGCAGGCGCGCTTGACCAATGTGAATGGGGAGTATGTTTTGAATGGTTCAAAGTCCTGGATCTCCAATGCGCCATTGGCTGATGTGGCGGTAGTTTGGGCAAGAAACCCTGAAGGAAGAGTGCAGGGAATGATTCTGGAACGAGGAATGGAAGGATTTACCACGCCCGAAATTACCAACAAATGGTCACTGAGGGCCAGTGTGACAGGTGAGTTGGTATTTGACAATGTGAAAGTACCAAGTGAAAATCTGATGCCGCAGGCCCTGGGCGTTGGTGCCGCCCTTCAATGCCTTGACAACGCCCGGTATGGCATTGCCTGGGGCGCGATCGGTGCGGCAATCGACTGTTACGAAACTGCGGTAGGCTATTCTGCCGAACGCATTCAATTTGAAAAGCCCATCGCAGCGTTTCAGCTTACGCAAAAGAAATTGGCCGAAATGCTTACTGAAATCACAAAAGCTCAATTGGTTGCATGGCGACTTGGGGTACTTAAAAACGAAGGGAAAGCCACAACTACCCAAATATCACTTGCCAAGCGTAACAATGTGGCGATGGCCCTGCACGTCGCCCGGGAAGCCCGGCAAATATTGGGTGCGAATGGAATTGTCGGAGAATTTCCGATCATGCGGCATATGATGAACCTTGAATCGGTTGTGACCTACGAAGGAACACATGACATTCACCTGCTTATTTTGGGCGCAGAAATTACGGGAATACCAGCATTTAAAGGCTAACGGAATTTAATTTGCTGTTCAATAAGGTTGCGATTCTTTTTTTGAGTTCTTCGTTTTTGTGCCTGCGTTGCAAAACTGTAGGCGCGGCCATTCTTTCTTTACAGTCGAAAAGAGTACAGCGTTCGCACGTTTCGTTTACCAGCCTCAACCGCAGATCTGGGTCATTCAGGAAACCAATAATTTTACGGGAATCTTCATTTAAAAATATTCCCATCGACACACTTACATTGGGATTTGGCGAGTTCAGGGAAGACTTAGCAAAACTGACCATCAGATATTCCTCTCCGCTATCTGCGTACTTGGATATCTGAGCTTTGCAAAGCGTATTGACCGGGTTTTTCGTTTCCTGATTTTGCTCAGCCAGATCCTGCAAAATGGTAAGCGATAACCACCGGCGGCAGTAGTGTTCATCCTTCACCGAATGCGGTATGTGCTTTCGGGCTATGTGCATCTCTTTGGTCAACTCAAATTTATTCTGCCCGGCGAAATTATTGAAACGAAGAAAAAATATTTGATTGATTCCGAAGTGTTTAGGAAGAATATTGCTCACTCTGTAACTGAATGATTCCGGAGTAGTATTGAAATGGTCGATCATGCCCAGCAATTGCTCTGGTTGCCAGATCTTTAAATTGAAAAATTCCTTCAATTTCGGAATCAGAAGGGAACGGCGGATGATGATGGCACTGGCAAAATAGGAGGCTTTGAAGTTGTTGAGAAGCTGTTCGAATGAGTCGGCTTCAAGCACAGACGTCGTGTACAGTCGATTGTTTAGTTTGAGGTACTGATAGCCAATTTCCCGGCCATAGATAAAAGATTTTTGGACCGGGGTGAGGCTCCCGTTTACGAGTAGCCTGGGACCACCGGGCTGGGGAATTGTCAACGAACGCACCGCTTTTAGCTCCGGGTGAGCGATTTTGTCGATTTGCTCGATCTCGTAGTTGTAGGTTTTACGTAAAACCGCAATCAGGTAGGCTTCATCCAAAATGAAGCTACCATCCACTCCTTTTTCACTCAAAAATTGTTCTGCTGCATTTTCGATTTCTTCGAAGTAGTTGTCATGCATCTCCTGATACGTCCGTAAAGCTGAAAAGTAAAATTGCTCAACCGACATATTGTAATTGCGGGAGATTTCAATCAGTGTGCCAATGAAAGCACTGACCTTCGTAGGAGCGTCGGAGAGCATTTCCAGCAAGTTCGATTGATCGATGCCAAAAATATCGAGCGGTAGTTCGGTCAGGATGTTAGAACTTAACAGTTCGGAAATCGGTTCGAGCCGTTTGCTTAGCTTCAGGGACACCAATGAGTCATAATCAGTGCCCAAGGCATGGGCAAGGGAGATTATTTTATCCGCTTTCGGGTACTTTTTGCCCTTTTCTATCTCATTAATATAGGAAATGGATAGACCGGATTTTTGGGACAAATCATTTAACGATAACGCACGATCCAGGCGCAGTTGTTTAATTTTAAGCCCAAAGACTAATTTTATGTTATCGGGATTGAGTGCCACGTGACCCAGGGGAGAATAGTATGAGTAGTTGAAATTAAGAATAATATCGTGCCGGAAATCAAAAAAGGCCGGGCGCAAACCCGGCCTTTTGAAAATTGCCCGCAACTGGAAAATTTAGCCGTCCCAATAAACTACTCAGGCAAATTATAGGCCTTTCGGACCGCCTCGTAATCTTTATAGTCAATATCGGCATTTAACCTGGCGTTGGCAGCAGGGATCAGGACAACCCGAACCGCCTGAAACTTTCGCTTTTTAGGTACTTCATCCAACTGAAGCAACTGAACGACCAGGTTTGCGCCCTGAATTACATAAGCGAAGGTATAATTGGAAACCCCATCCGCAAAAATGATGGGACCAGGAAGCGGGAACCAGGCAATACTGGTTTTGGCGTAAACAAGCACAGCGCCTTTTTCTACAATGGCTGCGTTGGCAGCACCCACTTCGAAGCCCCGCGCCAAATCTCCGTTGGCATCCGTAGAGGCAGTGTCCAAGGTGACTTGAATCGCACCCGCCGGATCACCAGGATCACCTTTTTCTCCTTGAATTCCCTGTTCTCCTTGCTCGCCTGCCGGACCGATTTCGCCTTTCAGCTTGTCGCAGGAGTATAAAAAGGGCATACTGCCCATGAATAACACAAATAGTAATTTGCGAGTCATTGGAAATGAAATTTTAGTTGAATGGAAGATCTCGAAATTTAATTATCCAACAATATAGGGATATCAAGCTTTGAAATTAAAACATATGGTGTGAAATTTCTGGATAAAAATCCAGAGGGACAAAAAAAATGCCGTTCCTGATGACAGGGACGGCATTTTGCAGAGAGGAAGAGATTCGAACTCTCGAAGCCGTTACCGACTTACACGCTTTCCAGGCGTGCCCCTTCAACCACTCGGGCACCTCTCTAATACGCTATTGGGGCCGCAAATATAGCCGAATATCCTTTAATATCAAATGCTCATTTCCCCGCACAAGGGCTTTTTAAGCAATTCGGCTTGTTTACCAAAATCATCAGTCTGACCCAGAACAAACATCATTTTGGTAATAGCCGCTTCTGCCGTGCAATCTGAGCCGCTTACCACGCCTAAATCCCTTAAAAAAAGACTGCTCTGATATAGTCCCTGCATAACACGCCCCCCGTCGCATTGCGAAACATTAAAAATCAACAGCTTACGGTCAATTGCTGCGCCGATCTCTGCCAAAAACCACTCCGAAGTCGGTACGTTCCCGGCACCAAAAGTTTCCAAAACAACGCCTTTTAAACCTTCCATACTTAAGACGCTTCGCACGACTTCCCGGCTTATGCCCGGGAAAATTTTTAGAAAAGCAACCTGGTTTCCAAGATTGTCCAGTAATTCAAGTTTAGAATCTTTGGCATAAGGCCTTATATATGGCAAATTGTATTCAATGCTTACACCGGCTTTCGCCAGTATGGGGTAGTTTTCAGAATGAAAAGCATTAAAGTCTGAACTTTCTTTTTTCTTGGCTCTATTCCCGCGAAGTAATACGGAATTGAAGTAAATGCATACTTCTGAAATGATTGGTCGCTTGTTTTTGTCCTTAGCCGTAGCTATTTCCAGCGCAGTGATAAAATTTTCCCGGGCATCAGATCGGGCAATACCAATCGGCAATTGGGCACCGGTCAATATCACCGCTTTGTTCAGCCCATTAAGCATGAAGCTCAACGCGGAGGCGGTGTAGGCCATAGTATCCGTGCCATGCAAAATTACAAAACTGTCGAATGCATCATAGTGGGCGGAAATTATTTTAGCCAGCTCCTGCCAAAGCTCAGGTGTCATGTTGGCTGAATCGATGGGTTCATCAAAAGCCAGAAAGCTTATTCCGAAAGTTAGCCGTCTAACTTCCGGGACAAGGTCCAGAACCTGCTTAAACTCAAATGGGACCAACTGCCCCTCTTTGGTGTCGTAAACCATCCCCAAAGTACCACCCGTGTAGATGACCAAAACCGGCAGATCTGAGGGTTGAGTTTTGGGGGTGTTCAGGCGGATTATATTATATGGCATTATTGGGGGCAAAATCAAGTTGCATACTCATGGCATTACGGGTAGTTTCTTCAATTACTACTTCTTTTGAGGTTTGTTTGAGATTGGCCACGCGCTCGGCCACAAGGTCAAGATAGGCGGGTTCGTTTCGTTTTCCACGATAAGGGGTAGGTGCCAGATACGGGCTATCCGTTTCCAGCACCAGATGTTCCAGCGCAATGTGGGGAAGAACTTTGTCCAAGCCGCCATTTTTAAAAGTCGATACTCCCCCAATCCCAAGTTTAAAGCCTAATTCAATGGCTTTATTCGCTTCGTCCAGATTGCCCACAAAACAGTGAAAGATCCCTTTGAGTCGTTGATCCCCAATTTTTTCGATTAAAGTCACAGTTTCCCAGAATGCCTCGCGACTATGAATGTCGATCCATAGATCATGCTCCAAGGCTAAATTACATTGGAAAAGGAAAGCTTCCTCCTGTTGGGAACGGAAAGACTTATCCCAATAGAGATCCATTCCGATTTCTCCAATGGCCAGGAAAGAACGCTTATTAAGCCATTCTTCCACAAGTTGTAATTCTTTTTCAAACCCTTCTTTTACATAGCAAGGGTGCAATCCAATCATCGGTAGGCAGCGCTCAGGGTAAACATCCGCGAGCTTCAGCATGCCTTGAATAGTACCTTGATCACAATTTGGCATCCAGATTTGCCTGATCCCCGAATTCCAGGCTCTTTGCAGCATTTCATCCCTGTCTTCGGCAAACTGGTCGTCATAAATATGGGCGTGGGTCTCTATCATGGTAGTTTTGTTCAGATCCCTTGATCCTTAGGTAGTCTTGTTAATGCTCATGGTAGATTATTCATAGCTGCGTCCTTTCCATACGGTAGAGGATGGACGCAGGTAATTGATAAGCATGAGCGTATTATTGAGGTTGAAATAAAACCAAAACAGGGGAAGGTACTTGAATAAATCCCTTTGCTTCAGAATAGTAAGTCCAGTGAGGCCTACTACCGTCACCAACAGAAAATGAGCAAGCGCCAAGCCAATTGACCACGATGGGGCGATAAAAATCAGGCTAATCACCATCGGTAAAAATAAAGCTGATGCAAAAAAGCCTGATTTGATTTGCCAGGGCGCTTGCATGGCGCCTTTGACCCAACGCTTTCTCTGCGTCAGGAGTTCGGAAAGGGTTTGAGTAGGCTGTGAAGTGGAAATAATTCCGGGTTGGAAACCCTGCACAAAGCCGTAACCATTCGATAGGATCGCCATGAAGAGGGCGAAATCTTCCACAATTGAGAACCCGATATTTTCATAACCACCCACAGCAAAATAGGCCTCCCGGCGAACGGCCATGTTGTTGCCCATACCGGTAAATGGGATTTCAAAATGGGAGAAAAAACGCATCGCCGTAAGAGAAAACAGCCACTCGATTGACTGCATGGCGGCAAACACGCCCGTTGGCGTCATGCGGGTAACGCCTACCACCACCCCTGTATTCACATTAAAAAGGGCAAGCATCTCATTAAGCCAACCGGGGGCTACGGCAATGTCAGCATCACAGTAGAACAGGTACTGACCCTTGGCGTAATGAGCAAGCTGAGCAAGTACATTGGCTTTTCCGCGTAAGCCGGGAGTTTGAGAATCAATTAAATGGTATTGAAATGTACTTTTATCCTGAATGTAGTTAAGGATTATGTTTTCAGTTTGGTCTTCAGATTGGTCGTTACCTATCAGGACCTCAAACTGATCTTTTGGAAAATCAAGGTTTTGTAAAGAAGCCATGCAGCGAGATATAGTATTCTCTTCATTGCGTGCGGCCAGAAGAATACTTATCTGTATAGTATCTGGAATATCTTTCATCTACTTCGTGACCAATTATCGCCTTGCCAGTACAAACATGAGCCGAAACTATTTATAAGGGAAGAAATTTATAGCCTTTGTTTTTGAAATAATCCAAAGTCAGCGGTAGCGCATACTCCATGTTCTTTCGCGCTTTCAGACTGTCATGAAATAAAATAATGGAACCAGATCTGCTGTATTTAACTGTTTTTTTGAAACATGTATCTGGTGAAATATTTGGTGAAAAATCACCGGTCAGAACATCCCACATGACTATTTTTTTTGAAGGTAAAATCCGCCTGGCCTGAGATTGTTTAATACGGCCGTAGGGCGGACGGAACAGCCCGGTAGCTTTCGGTAGTTGCTCGTCACATTGCAGAATATTGGTTAAGTAGTCTTCGTCAGTTGTCCTCCAGCCATTTAAATGGTTAAATGTATGGTTTCCAATTGTATGACCCTGCGCGCTAATTTTGTTAAAAATATGGGGATGCTTTCGGACATTATCGCCTATGCAAAAAAAAGTACCTTTTGCCTGATACTTCTCCAAAGCATCCAGCACAAACTCTGTCACTTCGGGAATAGGCCCATCGTCGAATGTCAAATACAAAGCTTTCTCGTATGCAGGCATCCTCCAAAGAAAATTTGGATAAACAGCCCGCAGGAGCCAAGGAGATTTATGTAAAAATAAATTCAATTAAAGGGAAATTATAAATTGGTAGTAATCAGAGAAAATTATTTATGAAGTTCTTATATTTCTAACTCAGTTCTCTTCCTTTCCACCTATACATTGGTTTTTGAGCGACGATCCCGAATAGTGTGACGTAGAATGGATAAAGGACTTGTACAAATAATATGTATATAATTGATTTCTCTTTTCTCAGAAAACTTAAAATAGTACCAATAAATAACCACTCTGGAATCCATTTTAAAAGGAAAATCGTCGCTATTTGTGGCCAGGAAAGCAAACCAAACAGTGACAGGCTTACCGCAATAAGTAAGGCAGCATTGCAGGAAAAGATGTAAACCGCCAAAGTAACACTCACCGGATTTTTGTAATGCTTCCACTTGCTGGCCCAGCGCTTTCGCTGTTGAAAAAAAACTTCCAACTTATGGTGTGGTGTGGTTCGAACAATGGATCTTGGGTCTTTCAGAAAAAAAATCTTCCCGGGGTGTCGTTCCGCAATTTTGTGCAATAAAAATTCGTCGTCACCTGAGGCAATATGTTCGTTTCCTTCGAAGCCCCCCACTTCTTCAAAAGCTATTTTCTCGTAAGCCAGATTTGCGCCATTGCACATCGAAGGATTGCCCGCTGCGATAGATGCAGCACCGCTGCCAATCAGGCTTGAGAATTCAATCGTCTGCAAATGGTCGGTTAAGGTAGTTTCTTTTATGAACGTAACGGGGCCGCTTATCAACTTGGCACCCGTGGATACATAAGCTTCGGCCAAACTTGCCAGCCAACCCGGACCAACCCGGCAATCACCATCAGTCGTAACAATAAGCGCTCCGCTTGCCCTTTTAAGTGCTGTTTCGATGGCTCGCTTCTTGGGAGATGCTGATTTTAAGCTTTGGTCCAATTCAATAATTTTTAGAGAAAGATGCGATTTCTCTTTGAAGGTTTCCAGTATATACGAAGTATTGTCAGTAGAACCATCATTGGCTATGATTACCTCGAATAAATTATGATCGTAAGTCTGTTGGGCAAGATCCATCAACAAAGCACCTATATGATTGGCCTCATTCCGTACCGGGATGATTACCGTGATTTTAACAGTAGGGGAGCCGATTTTCGGGACAACGGCCGGAATCTTCGACCAAAAGTACCAAAGTGTCAGAGTGAAAAGGGCGTAGGTTGCCATCAAAAGTACCATGGCGACGAAATAACTAGGCATACCGGACACTCCATTTGTATTTCCAGATGAAATAAACGCCTACCAACAGCGGCGCCAGAATATTCAATAGCCAGATCAGGAAGGTGGCAGCCATGACTTTTTCAGAGGAAACATGATAGGGTGCAAAAACATATAAGGCTGTAAATTCCCTGATACCCAGGTCACCGATTGCATTAATGGCAGGCAGAAGCGTTTTTACCAGATAAATCAACCCAACACTACTTATGGTGTCAAGCGTAGATACGGGAATTTCGAACAGGATGAATGCCATCGTAAACTGCGTGACAAAAACCAGGTAACGGATAAAACCCACGCTGAATGCGATGGTTAAATCCTTGCCTGAGTAATGCTTCACCACGGCCAGGTTTTTTTTAAGTTTGACAATCCATAAACGTTCACTCTTCCAGTTGAGCAAACGCTGACGGGAAAGCCCCAAAAGAATTCCGCCAATTAGGATAGTAATCAGCAAAGCACTGATAGACCAGGATAATTTCTTGGAAAATCCCAGAGAACTACCCGTCCAGAACCAGGCAATGCTGCCTCCAGCAATGGAAACATAGAACTGTATCCCATTGGAAACCAACGCTGCTCCCAGAGCTCGCAGCCTGGATTTTGCTTTTAATGAGGTGATGCGTCCGATTGTGTCACCCAATTGCGCCGGAACGGCAACGCCCACTGCCAGTCCGGTTAGGGTACTTCGGAACGCTTCTGAAAAAGAAATTCGAACCGCTTTTTGGGCAAGAAATCGCCACTTGATACTTTCCAGTGCCCAGTTCAATGGAACTAATAGGAAAAGTACCGCCAACGAAATGAGGTGCTTTTCGGTAAATAGAGTGCCAAGCAGCTGAAGTACCTCCGAAAATCCACTTTCAGGGTTTCGGAAAATCCTGAATACATAGCTGAAAATCAATAAGGTGACGATCAACTTAGCCAACCGCCACCACCTGTGTGTGGGTGATTTTTCTTTTGGCGGGAGGAGTTGGCTATCTTGCAAGATGATTAGTGTAAAACCAGCGGCTGAAAAGATAATATTAGGTGTAGATCCCGGAACTCAGGTGATGGGATATGGGGTGATTCAGGTTTCAGGCCAAAAGATCACACTGGTTCAATATGGGGTAATCAAGTTGAACAAATATACTACCCACGAACTGAAACTGAAGAAAATCTTTGAGCGGATGATCCAGGTCATTGATGAGTACCTGCCGGACGAAATGGCTATTGAAGACCCTTTTTATGGAAAAAATGCGCAATCCATGCTCAAATTAGGGCGTGCTCAGGGCGTTGCCATGGCTGCTGCTCTTTCGCGCGACATTCCCATTGTTGAGTATTCTCCCAAAAAAGTAAAGCAATCGGTGACGGGAAATGGAAACGCAAGTAAGGAGCAGGTGGCCTATATGCTGGAGAATATCCTGAACACCGAACTAAGCCGAGAGTTTATGGATGCCACCGATGGCATAGCCATTGCCATTTGTCACCACTACCATGCCGGCTCACCCGCATCGTCGGCCTCATCCGGTTCTGCTAAAAACAAAAAAGGAGGCTGGGGGGCGTTCGTTACCGAAAATCCCGGACGAGTGAAATAAAGCATTGGTACTTTGTGCCAAAAATGAGATGCCCTTTTAGTCAATTTTTGACAAAAGATTCATCGCCTCCTCCACGCTGAATACAGGTAGTTGGCAGGTTTTGTCATAGCAAACATAGATGGTCGTACGCCCTTCAATCGCAGTTCTGCCTTCCAATAATGGTAGATTGGATGTGCTTTTTGTACCTGCCATCACTCTGTTTGGGATAAAAAAACGATCGAAATCCTTTCTGAAATCATCCACCTCTGGGCCGATTATCACAATTTCCGCGGTTGGAGCGACCCGTTGGCAATAGAGGGCTGCCCAGTTGGTGCCCACCTGAATATCCGTGTTCAACAGGCGCGACATTTTATCTAACATCGAGTCTGCACTATCCACAAAATCTACCCGATCAAGTATTGTGCCCGTCTGGTAGAGAGCATGAGCCAGGATGGAATTTGAAGCCGGAATCACGTTGTCCAGCAGTTCTTTTTTTCGGGCGATCAAAGTTTCGGCCTTTTCATCGGTGAAAAAGAAGAACCCGTCAGATTCATCGTAGAAATTGGAAATCGCCTTATCCAGCAAGGTTTCTGCCAGGCGTAACCATGCTTCATCAAAAGTTATCTGGTAGAGGGCCACTAATCCCTCACTGACCGATGCGTAATCTTCCAGAAAACCGGGGATGGTGGCTTTTCCATTTTTGTAAGTATGATAGAGTGTACCATCCTTAAACATCTCATCCCGCAAAAAGGCCCCGAGTTGTACAGCTGATTCGCGGATGGTTTCATGACCAGACGCGCGATAGGCATCGACCAACCCTTTCAATAACAAACCATTCCAGGAAGCCAGGATTTTGTCATCCAGGCCGGGCCTGATCCGTGATTGACGGTGCGAGTGGAGTTTTTGCAAAGTCTCACGATAGTGATTTTCAAAGTTATCAAAATAAACTCCTTTGTTTTTGGCAACTATTTCAATGTCCTTGGTCAGGTGAAGGTGGTTCAGGCCGTGTTCCCAGTTTCCTGCATCGGAAATTTCGTAAAGCGACGCAAACCAGTCGAAATCATCACCCAGTACTTCTTTAAGTTCTTCTGCCTCCCAGACATAGTACTTTCCCTCGACGCCCTCACTATCGGCATCCAGAGCGGAATAATAACCGCCTTGCTCGTTCCTCATTTCCAGAGTTAGCCAGTCAAAGGTGTGCCGCAGCCGATCCTCATAGAGTGGGTTCTTGGTAAGCGAGTAGGCTTCGGCATAAACACTTAATAGCTGCGCATTATCATAAAGCATTTTTTCAAAGTGCGGAATAAACCATTCTCCATCTACCGAATAGCGGGCCCAACCCCCACCCACGTGATCATAAATCCCACCAAGCGCTATGCGATTCAGTGTAAGTTCAACCTGTGCCAGTGCTTCGGGATTTTGGGTCACATCATAGTACCGCAACAGGAATTTATAAATGGAAGGCATCGGGAACTTGGGGGCGCGATCCATACCGCCATCCATCTCGTCGAACCGGGCTTTTAATCGGTCGAACATCGCATCCAGTACCTCCACAGAGTATGCGGCGCCGTCAGATTGAAGGCCATATTTCTCCATCTCACTCATTTGTAAACTCTGTGCGAAGCCTTCTGCTGATTCAGTGAGTTCAGTGTGATGATTCTCAAACGCATTGCGAATGCTGTTTACCAATTGCACCCAGTTTTGGGGTGGGAGGTAGGTAACCCCATAAAATGGTTTCGCATCAGGCATTAAAAAGACGTTGAGCGGCCAGCCGCCGCGCACTCCCATCATATGCACTGCATCCATATAAATGGCATCAATATCCGGCCTTTCCTCCCGGTCTACTTTAATGCATACCAGGTTTTCATTCATTACTGCCGCCACGCTCTCCTGTTCGAAACTTTCACGTTCCATCACATGGCACCAATGGCAGGCCGAATAGCCGATACTTACCAGTATCGGTTTATTTTCGGCGCGGGCTTTAGCCAGTGCCTGTTCACCCCAGGGATACCAATCGACTGGATTGTGAGCATGCTGAAGAAGGTAAGGGCTGGATTCCTGGGCGAGATTATTCAATTTTTTGACGAGATTTGATTGATGAAATATAAGCGGGGGGCCGAAGGGAGCGTGATCGAATGTAAGGCGGGGAGAAATAGATAAACCGGACCTGCTGCTCACTCTACGAATACCCGCCTGGTGATTGAGGTACTTTCTGAACTAACCCTTACCAAATACATTCCACGCGGTAGCTTAGGTAGTTCCAGTTCATAGCGGAAATTGCCCTGCTGGGTTGCGGAAGTTTGTGTTTTCAGGGTAACTCCTTTTATATCCAGGAGTTCTATCTTGATTTCACTTTGGCTACTGGCGCTTACAAGGTCTATGTAAACCGATTTTTGTGCTGGGTTGGGGTAAACAGAGGCGACAGCCAGTGAAGAATCCAGGGCAGAAACGACGTCGGCCAGGTCGAATTGACATAGAAACACTTCACGTCCCTGCAAAGTAATCGTTTTTGTCCATTGCTTGTAATTAAGTTGGACCTGCGTTTGTTGCGATTCGCTGGCGTAGGTGTTTTGGGCAGCCACCAGAATGCGGCCATCCTTGACCACAGCGCGCCAGATTGGGTTTCGCCGTTCCATATGGTCGCGCGCAGACATAGGGATCACCAGCTCGTAATCGCCCCTGAACATATCGGCGAAGCGGGATAACCGGTAGAGGCCATTAATAAAATGCTCGTAGGTGGCATAGTTCTCCTGCTTGTTTCCCTCGAAAAAGGGGTTTTCCCAAAGCCACAATCCTTTGGCACCAGAAAAGAAAGGGAAAATAGCTGTGGCTTCGGCCATGAATTTCGGAATTAGGGGAGAGCCCGGCACGAAGCTGTCATGATACCTGAGCCAGACGAATGGTACGACAGGCTTATCGCTCCATGCACGGTTGACCTCGATCTGGAATAATAAATAAGATAAGTAATCCTTGCCAAGCGGGTTTTCGTAAGGATAGAAATAATAGGCTGAGGGCGAAAGTATGTTCATTTGATCATAAAACGGCCCGCCAATTTTCCCGGATTCATCCTGCATGAGAAAATGAGTCCGTTCCCGATTGGTCGTCCAGTCCTGCCAGCTGTTGCTGGTCACGTTAAGCCAGGTCCCACGCACCGGAACATCGCTATAACTGGTGACTTTGGTTGAGCCCGGAATCCCTTTGTTTTTCAAATACTTTGCTGCCTCAGCGTACCACCAGCGAATATCTTTTTTATAGGTGGAAAGGAATTTTTCATCGGTCAGGATGCGATACCCCTGGGCGATACGGTCATCGCGCTTTAGGGCCACGATGTCGCGGTCAAGCTCCTGAACCCGCTCAACGTCCAGGCTGATAATATCTGCCCTCGGAATGCCGCTGCCACGCGAATCATCAAAAAGATTTGCCATATCCCCAATGTATCGGTCCCAATGCTGGCGATAGATTAAGGTGTCATTGCCCCAGGGACTTTCCAGGCCAAGCACCGACCATGGTTGATTGGAGCCATCGATGCTTGCCACGCTATTCCATAACACGGCCCGGTTCTGGACGGGAAGACTGCTGGCTTCGGGACCGCTGAAAGCTGCGAGATGGCTGAACCCGTGTTTTAAGGGTTGCGATTCAGAATCGCCGAAGCGGGGGCCGTTGAAAATAATGGTAAATGGCAGGGAGAACTCAGGGAATTTTTTCCAGTCGATCCTATTGTTTTCTGACACAGGATTCAGGACAAAATCGGGAGAGCATGATTGGGAAAATACAATATTAGTACTGATAACCAACATGGT
Organism: Persicitalea jodogahamensis; assembly: GCF_014651615.1. GTDB lineage: Bacteria > Bacteroidota > Bacteroidia > Cytophagales > Spirosomataceae > Persicitalea > Persicitalea jodogahamensis. The sequence continues at coordinate 458,695 of NZ_BMXF01000004.1, forward strand.
ACCTATCAGTAGAAATTTGATATTTATAAAAAAACGCATAGGTGCGAGCATCGTTCGTAGTGTGTATTTCGTTACTTTTGCAAATAACAACACCAAACAGCATAATCCCTAACCGCAGTTATAGCCTATGAAAAGTGTAAAGTCCATACTGCTTGCAGCCTTGGTGCTGCTGTTTATCACATCCTGTGATAAGCAGTCAGCTGATCCCCAAAATCCTGATACTAACGTCACTAAAGACAAAGTACTGATCGCCAATCCCTGGCGATTAGTCAATATTACCGATGCTTCCGGAAAAGCAATACCCCAAAATCAACTTGGTCTCGAAACGTTAGCCATTTACCTGTTTGACATTCAGTTTTTCGATAACAACGTCACCAAAGCCCTCGACCGTACATCCCGACAAGTGGTAAATGGCGGCACATGGTACCTGGTCGAAAATGAACAAATTCTAGACATAGAGGTGAATCAGTTTAAAGGCAAGTTTGGGATAAAGGAACTGAGCCGGGCAAAAATGACCCTTAGTAACGAAATATCAGTGAAAGGAGTAAACCAACCGGCAAACCTGGTCTTTGAACCAGTAGTCAAGTGATGAATTAACGTTCGGAAAAGAAAGCGATGGGCACAAACCATCGCTTTCTTTTTTTATTTGGAGCTGGCTTTTGGTGAAATTGCCCGGAATTACGAATTTGCATGTCACTTTTCATTTCCTGTCAAATTCAATCAAAATATCGATATGCATAGTAAGTACATTACGCTTGGAATTTGCCTGGCGGGAATCTCTGCAGGGTATTCCTTCGCTCAGGATGTCCCCAAGCCGCCAAAAATGGTGCCCGAAATGACTGAATTCTGGGAGCCCGAAGTAAAGACCGTTGCCACACCAGAAAATGCCGCCCCATCGGATGCTGTCATATTATTTGACGGCAAAAACCTGAACGAGTGGGTATCGACGAATGACCCGGCCAAGTCTGCCCAATGGACAGTGAACAACGACGGTACCTTTACTGTAAAAAAAGGCACCGGGAATATCCAGACTAAACAATCGTTTCTCGACTACCAGATACATATCGAGTGGAAAGTACCTTCGAACATCACCGGCAAAAGTCAGGCCCGGGGCAACAGTGGTCTTTTCCTGGCATCTACCGGCAAGGACAATGACGGCTATGAACTGCAAATACTTGACTCCTATAATAATCGCACATACGCCAATGGTCAGGCGGGTAGTATCTACAAACAATCGCCACCCCTGCGAAACGCCACCAGAAAGCCCGGCGAATGGAATGTGTACGACGTAATTTTTACGGCTCCCCGGTTTAAAGATGACGGTACGCTATTTTCACCTGCCCGGGTAACGGCAATTCACAACGGGGTAGTTGTGCAAAACAATACCATTCTTCAGGGGCCAACACAGTACATCGGCTTGCCTTCCTACAACAAGCCACACGGGAAATCGCCAATCAAACTTCAAGACCACGGTGATCCCAGCGAGGCGATCAGCTTTCGGAATATTTGGGTAAGAGAACTCTGAGACATCTCTAGGGGAAGGATGAGGGAACATAGATAGCTCCCATTCTTCCCCTAATTCAATTCAACAAAAACCATTGCTAAAAAAAAACGACCCTCGCACCATCAATGCCTGGTGCATGTACGACTGGGCAAATTCGGTACATGCCCTGGTAATCGTGTCCAGCATTTTTCCCGTTTATTTCAGTGCCACCGCGCTCAATGCGCAGGGTGGAGATATCATTGAGTTTTTGGGCATATCCATCAAAAATTCAGTACTTTTTTCTTATACGGTTTCTTTTTCCTTCCTGCTGGTAGTGCTGTTGATCCCGTTCTGCACGGCCATTGCCGACTATACGGGCCGGAAAAAGGTATTCATGAAAATATTTTGTTATTCGGGAGCAGTCTGCTGCGGATTACTGTATTTTTTTACTCGCGAAACTACCACTTTTGCAGTCATAGTTTTCATGCTAAGTCTGGTCGGGTGGTCCGGAAGCATTGTGTTTTATTATTCCTTTCTACCAGAAATTGCCACCGAAGACAACTACGACCGTTACAGCGCACGGGGCTTTTCACTTGGGTATGTCGGCAGTGTATTGTTGCTGCTCTTTAACCTTACAATGGTACTCTTCCCGGATTGGTATGGAATCACCGACAAATCGTTGCCCGCCCGGATCTCGTTTTTGACCGTGGGAGTTTGGTGGGTACTTTTCGCACAAATTCCATTCAAGTACCTTCCCAACAATACTTTCGATAAGAAGCCTGACGGCAACTGGCTGTTTAAAGGCTTCGGGGAACTTCGGAAAGTATATGGGCAGATGCGCACCCAGGAGTACCTGCCCAAGTACCTTACCGCATTCTTCATTTTCAACATGGGCGTTCAGACGGTGATGTATGTAGCAGCCATGTTTGGAGCCAACGAGTTGAAGCTTCCATCTCAGAGCCTGATCACCACCATTTTGCTGATCCAGATCGTGGGGATTTTGGGCTCTTACACTTTTTCCTACCTCTCTTCCCTGGTGGGAAATATATATGCCCTGATGATCGGCGTGGTGATATGGATCGGGATTTGTGCCGGGGCTTATTTCATTACTCAGGAGAGCGAATTTTACGTGCTGGCGGCCGTGGTCGGGATGGTCATGGGGGGAGTTCAATCCCTCTCGCGAGCTACTTACTCCAAGCTGATCCCGGAAGACACTGAGGATACCGCCTCCTATTTCAGCTTCTATGACGTTACCGAGAAATCATCCGTTGTGATCGGAACCCTCGTGTATGGATTTGTAGAACAGATAACAGGCAGTATGCGCAACAGCGTGTTGGCCCTGATGATCATCTTTATTGGCGGATTGTTGCTACTTTCCCGCATTCCATCCCAAAAAGTCTATCGCTTCCGCTTGCAGAATCCGGCAAATTAGTATCTTTGCACCCAATCGAAGGATGTTAGCTCAGTTGGTTCAGAGCGCCGCCTTGACAGGGCGGAGGTCAGCGGTTCGAGCCCGCTACGTCCTACTGAAGTTAAGAATCCCGAAGACGCTAAGTCTGCGGGATTTTTTATTTATAACTTCCCAACCGGCCAGCCTCATGACCCGAAATGACCAACCGTCGTTTGTTTTTCACCGTGATTCTATCGCCGATCAACTTTCTGGCAAGCAGTCCTCCACCCGCAAGCAATCCGCTAATCAAAAGCGTATTGGTCCTGAATTTGCCCGTATTCACAAGATCAGCTACCAGATACTCCGCACCCGCAATGGGTAGGATCTGCTCGTATTTATACCGTAGGGGGTACCACCTTTTTGTTTTATCGTCTACCAGAAGGGCAGAAATATCATTCACTGGCAATTTCCAGGTGGGGAATACGATCAGGCTGTCCTCAAACCCCTGTATTCGCTGGGTGATAGGCTGTTTGCTACCATTAATGTTGAAAGAAACGTCGTCTCCACTTCGATAGGTCGCGTATCGGGAGTCATTTTTTACGAACAACAATGATTTTTGACTATACGCCCAGGAATTCATACCAATAATCCCCAGTATTATCAGGTAGCAATTTCTCATTAATCCTCTTTTAGTGTGTGTTGAAGATCGGCAGGGTTAGCTACCGGGAAATCTAAATTCCGCCAATTCCCAGAACCTGCTGATTAACTTTTTCGAGCCATAATCGCTGCCCAGAACAGGACCAGTGCGAGTCACCAGTCAGGTAAGCGCCTGAACCCACATTCATGAATTCATGGAGAATCTGAACTGATGGCACGTCAAGTTCAGGGTGCTGACTGATTCTTTCAATGATGTGGTTATAGGCGCCGTAGTTGGGCATAAGTACGGTTGCTTTGTTGGGAATAACTGAGAACCAAACCTGGTCGAAACCCATGTTTTTTAATAGCATTTCATCATAATTGATGACAACCACCAAAGAGTCGACCTCTGAGTCAGGCACCGTATTGTAAGAAGAATTGATCAGCGTGCTGTCGGTGTCCTCATAGTAGGCCAAAGTACTGCCATCGCCTGAGAGGGTTACCTTAGGATCGGTACGATCAAAAAACCTTTGGTTAATCCAGCTTTTTAACTCTTTGAACCTAAGTATTGGGTCAAACTGGAATAGAATAGTGTTCAACCGATCTTCCACGCCATCGGATGCAAACATGCGGTCGAGCCGGTGCATAAAACGTTCATCACCTGGTAGTTGGATAAAAGTCGACGAATCAGGAATGAGGTTGGAAATGGGCGTACCAAAATGCGGACGGACATTTCGTTCAACCGATTCGAGCAAAATGATATTGGTGAAAGCCGTGTCAAGTTTGAAATGCAGGTTTTCGCCCCAATGCGCCCAATAATATCGGGTAACTGCAAAATCAGAAGAGTCAACTCTCTGCCTTTCTGTAAAACTATCGCCAATAAGGTAAAAGGCAATTTTTTGCCTTGGCTCCGGGAGTGTAATCCCCGGACACTCCTGCTTCGGATCCCTGAATTCTGCTAAGTTGGAAAGGCGATACAAATCCCCATACCGATAGTCGTCGGGGATGATTTCATTCTTGTAAAGTGTGAAAAGTATTTCATTGCTGCATCCGGCCAGCCAGATCAGCCCGAAAATCAGCAAAACTATGACGCGAAGAATTTTCATCTATCAACGTATTTTAATGGTCCAGGCCTTGTATTTCCCGGCTTCCCGGGCGAAGATAAATATTTTGTAATAGGAAGGCTGGTAGGATATTCTGACTGGCAGATCGGAGGGGATAGGTTTGTCGCCCAGACGGCGTCCCGTCAGATCAAATATGGAGGTGTAACCGCCCGAGCTGATGGAGATAAAGCGATTGTCGACCCCAAAATAATGGTATTGTAAGACTGAATTAGGCGCGATGTTTTCAATTTCGAATAATTCGCTTCCGTTCTGGTCCAGAATAGCTGCCTTGGTATTTGATATTCGCAATAAAAGCCAATCCAGGGAGTTTTGATCAAACAGGGTGCTAAACCGTGAGGAGGATTCTGGCCGGTATAGTTGCCGGCGTTCAAGTACTTTCCCCCCAAGGTCGGCCCGGAGCAACTCCCCAAGAGTGCTTACACCTACCAACTCAGGTTGGCCGGTGGCGGCATTTTGCGACCAGGAGAAGGCACTGGATATCCGGGTAAGCATATCCACAGGAAACCCGGGACGTATGGAGCCGTCTTCTTTGATCAAATAAATCAGACCATTGTCCTGGGTAACAATCAGCGACCGGCTACCCAACTGATTCAACGATACGAGGGGTAGTTTCAAACCCGAAAAACTCTTGAATCTATTGATCTTGATGGGTACTTTACCGGCACTTTCCCACAAGAAAATATTCTCCGCGGCATCGATTACCACAAACCGGCTGCTGCCCTCACTACCCCCTTCAATTCGAATCAACCTACTGATGTCCTGCCCGGAGGGTATTCCAATTCGTATCGGTGTCACTAAGCCATTATCATCTTCGTCAATCGCGTACAGACTGTTAGCCGTGGCCAGAATGAGTTGTTGACGCCCGATATTCAGGAAGTCCACTCTCAGTGGGGCATCGACCAAAGGCCCATCCAGCAGGGTGATCGGGAGCGTTTTATCATATCCCGGATTGGGACGAAGCAACTGATGTTTCTCATCGGTCAATAATAATTGAGATGCACCCGCGTCCTGGTTCTGTGATATGGCTATCAGGCCTTGATTCCCTTCTGCCCACTCAATCTCTCCGGCCAGAAAAGTCCGGTTAAGTACCTTGCCGGACGTGCGTCGTTTTTTGGGTAAAATTGATATTTTTGGAACGACGATCCGCCCGTCGAGCACACTCTCAAAAAGGATACTTTCGACATTGTCGGAAAATATACCTCCGGCGTTGGACGTGGTCCCCATCTTACGTAAACTAGCTACCATCGAAACCTGAGCTGGTAGCTGCCGGGATATAAAAATGCTATCGAGTTCAGGAGATTGCTGCCAGGTGATACGATTCTCGAAGTCAGAAATGTAATTCCGTAGCCCCTGCGAGCTATTGCTCAGCACAAGGTAAGGCGCCACGTAGGTTATGTAGGATCTCGGGAATCCGCCGAACATCGGGCCGTAAAGCGCCGCCGGAAGTTCCGCGATCGGAACGGAGAAAAGGTCATAACCCTGGTATTTGTCAAGCGACACGTTCGATTCGTTGGTAGAGAGCCTGGCTAATTTGGTAAGTACCCCCTTCAACTTTTCATAATTACTGTATTCAATCAGGGCAATTTTCCCGTCCGTAATGCTATTATTGCCCTCAATCTGACAAAGTATCAGTTCGGAACCCACGTTATTGACAAGTACCTGCCGCTCGTTACCAATATGATATTTTAATTTATCCCAGGCAGGTGAGGATTGATCGTCGTGCCAGTCTTCAAAGTTTTCCTTGAAATCCAGACTATCTCCGCTCGCTATCCGATAGAACATGGAAGTTTTCTGAGAGATAAACCGATGGCTCCGAAAAGCCTTTCCTTTCTGCCCGTTCAATATTTCATTAAGGTAACTAGTTCCTGTTTTTCCTCCTCCTGATTCGAATATGGCTCTGGAATCATTGTTCTCGACCAAGTGAAAATCCTGTAATGCCGGAAGTAGTTTATAGTATTCAGAGATGGCGGGCTGGGACGAGAGGGAGTTGGAAAGCAAATTTTTCCAGATTGTACTTTTCAGGTATAGATTCATTCCATAACCGGAATCGTCCGCTTTTTGAAATTCCGCTTCAAGCGGAAACTGGCTTACGGATTCACTCGTCCGCCGAACTACATCCTCGATCAAATCGCCGTACTGACTTACTATCAGGTAGTTGTCCTTGATTATGTAAGAGCAGACGGGCTTGGAGTTAAGGTCGTTAATATCGGTAATGCTTTCTCCCTGATACGAATGTCGAAGTACCCTGACATCCTGGCGATTTGGCTTGGACCACCAGTTCACCTCCATCTCGTTTGCCAGCGGAACATACAGTATCAAGCCAAACCCCGAGGATGTTCGGGGATGGTACGAATAGGTAAGGTTTTTTTTTCGAAGGGTCCGTTCGAAAACCCGCTCATCGGGCGTTATCCAAAGCAGAAGGGATAGACTCCCCCCAGCCTCGTTGACCAAAGGGAACTGTTTGACGTTGATGGCTGATTCGGTGACCAGGAAAGTAGAATCCTGCAGACGGTTGCTGGTGATCACGGCCGAAGCATTGGCCGGAATATATTTCCATGCGGCCAGCGAACGCCCGTCCCTCATTAAAAAATAGGTAGCCACCGCCAGAATGGCGACTATTAAAACCGGGATCGCAAGTTTTTTCAGAGGCAAAGTTTATAAGGTATTCTGAATAATGTAGCTTAGTTAGTGCCGAAGCGCTTTTACCTTATCGTTTAATTCAATACGAAAGCGGAGAAGTTCACGAAAACTTCGCACGCAGACTTTCCAAAGATTCCATTTTACGATCGAGACCTCACCCGTTTCACGATCTTTGTGCGTGATGGGTATATCATACAGCTTCTCGCCGGATTTCTTAGCCATCACCGCCAGGAAAATATTAGGGGCAAAAGGCTCAGGGTCGGGTAGTTGCTGTAATAATTTTTTCAGGAAATTACCCTCGATCAATCGGAATGGAATGTTACTGTCCAGAATGTAGGTGCCGTACACAGTGGAAATCGTTCCGCGAAGTACTCTCGTGATGAACAGCCGGACCGTAGCGTCGTGGCGGATTTCACGGTAACCCAGAATGAACCTGGACTCATTCCGTTTTTCCCAGAGCTTGTCAAAATCGTCGGTAATGAACTGATCATCGCTATCCGTCTGGAAGACATGTTGGGAGTTCAGCGCCACCGCTTTCTTATATCCATTGACCACGGCATTGCCGTGCCCCCCATTGGGTTGATTAACGACTGTAAGCCTTGTATTGCTTACTGCCATCTTGGTCAGGAGTTCTCCAGTGCTGTCCTTGGAGCCGTCGTTAATGACGATCAGGGTCGTCTCATCGTTCGGAAATTTATTTTTCAGGAAATCCGTCCAGTTTGCCACGACTTTCTCGATGCAGTCGGCTTCGTTGTAGGCGGGCATTACAATGCTTAGTAACAAGGTATTGGTGGTTTGTTTAGTTGGTAAGTTTTTTGAGATGAGACGGAGCGTTTCCTTCTACGATTCATAGTCTGTTTACTGGAAACTCACTAGTGAAAAAGTGCCTCAGCTTTGTGCTTTTATAATAGCTCTGCAAAATTAGGGAAATAGATTCAGGTTCCCGCATCCTTAGCGTGCGTAACGGTCTTTCAGGTTATTGATGGGTTTTTCAACAAACTGCCAGGATAGGGCAGCCAGCAATGCGGTAAGCAAAAAGAAAAAGGCCATTTGGAAGGCCAGAGTATCTGCCACAGCCGGTATCCATTGTTGAAATTTATTCAGCAACCGCAGGGTAGGGTGCCCTGGCTGAGTGTGAAAATGATTATAGACAAAGTTGTGATACAGGTACATTCCGTAACTGATCTTGCCCAGATAATTGCTTACCGGATTTTCCAGAAACCACTTCATGAATCCTCCGAACCCCAACACTGCCTTTCCGATCAGGAAGGCACAGAATACGGAACTTACAAAACGGTCGACGACGTCGTTGGCTATGTTATGGAGTTCGACCTGAGATTTTGACCAAAAGACCACCAGAATCCAGGCGGCCAATCCGACCACAATCCAAATCGGATTGATGAATATTCTGGTGAAGAGTTCCGGACGCCTCAATTGCGCCCAGGCCATCAGGCCTCCCAGCCCGAAAGAATCAAGGCACATGGGCATTGACACGTAATTGACCATCCATTCGTAACCAGCCAGATAGAAATACAGGCGTAAGGCCACGCTCAGGATAACCATGGTGACCAGACTGGTCAATAACCATTTTCGTGGAACCAGAAATATTAAAAACGGAAAGAAAATATAGAATTGTTCTTCCACCGCCAACGACCAGAAGTGGTCAATGACACCCATCCAATGCTGGTTGAATGCAATATAGATATTGGTGGCGTACAGCAAACACCAGCCAATGGTGTCCCGAACCGGAGGTACGTCCAGCGCGAAAAGTACGGCGACTGTAAGGTAGTAGATTGGAAAAATGCGGAGCGTCCGCCGAATGAAAAACTTGCGGAGGTACTTTCCCATGCCGCCCTCCTGTCCTTCGTTCTTCTCACGGCTTACCATCAAAATTCTGGTGATCAGAAAGCCGCTCAGGACAAAAAACAACGTTACGCCCAGTGGCCCATAGGGTACCACATTAAACTCCGCCAGCCAATGGTCCACCAGAACCAGCGCGACTGCAACAAAGCGAAGGCCGTCCAGCTGAATGAGGTATCCTGTGTTAGTTGCGCGCGTTTTCACCAGTTTGTTTGAATACTTTTTCCCTCAACCTGCAGGGTGGTGACAGAATCTTTTCCCATCAGAATCCCGACGCGCTCACCTTGCTTCCATAGTAAGCCAAGTGCGTAGCGGCCCTTGGCTACTTCCGAGAAAGGTATTTCGGCGAAAAAGCCGGGTGAGAAATAGGTCTGGTGCAGGAAGAGTTGTTTACGGTTTGTATTTCGGCGGCGCAGGGCAGGGTAGAGGTAATACCTTTCTGACGAGCTAAGCACAAAATATACTCCGCTATCCTGTAGACGCTGGCTGGAATAGTTGGAATTGCTTATTTCGATAGCCTGTGAGGTTGGCTCAATGGTAGTGGATTGAGCCAAGCCCGTCAGTCCGGCTGTGCTGCCCGCAAAGGATTGGCGGGAAGCGGTGCTAATCAAGGGTAATAAATCATCATAAAAGACAGGGGCATTCTCCACCAATTTTCCAGCCAGCGTCGTGTCTGCGGGCGCCGAGAGCGTGCGATCCGGAAAAGTCCAGTTAAAGCGTTGGGTAGTTTGGTACTTGCGGAGATTGTAAGCATCCACCAGATGATAATGATAGCTGAAAATGGAATAAAGGGCATTCAGGAATACTATTCCAGAAACGTATGGCGAGAGGAAACTACCGCGAATAGGAATGACCACATAAAGATAGGCGACCAATAAGAGCAGGAAAGAGTAAATTTTGTACCGGCTGGTGAGCAAACCCTCCAGACCAAATCCAACCCGCGAATAAACGACGATCAACGCGGTGCCTAATACAAAAAGGATGACACCCAGGCAAAAAAGATCGGTGATTTTAGCAAAATCATATTCGTAGCGGTTTCGGACCAGGCTAAAAACTGTCGCAAATCCTATGGAAACGGCAACCAGGAACAGGATCGCTCCCAAAATCAAGCACGCTTGCGGATGATTTTGCACTGGAAATGCTTCGGCAAATGAGCCGAGAAAATACAAGTACCCCTTGACGAATGACCCAACGCCGAAATGGGTATCCGGATTAGCTGGCGACCGTTGAAAGTTAAAAAAATAGACTGTCACATAGCCTGCGCTCACGGCCAGCCAAACGACAAGGCGCCGCCAACGCGGGGCCAACAAGAGTAAAACAGAACCGATAGGGAGGACCAAAAGGCCGTTACCGCTCGTGAGGCAGGCCAGGGCGGCCAGTACCAGGGAAAGTAGGAATGGTCCCCGCCGCCTCGAAATGCTGCAATACAGAGCCCAGACTGAAAACACAACTACCCCGAAATTCTGGACTGCTGCCATACCCCAATACATATTCTCGTAATGGGAAAGCGTAAGCCAGATGAACGGAATGGGGATCAGCGTATAAAATGGCTTATTGTTGTTTTTTAAAACTACCCACCAAAGCGCGATCATTCCCACCAGAATGATGTTGCCGTAAAGCATTAACCGCTTGAAGTTAAGAGCGCCGAAGATCTCAAAATCCAGCAGGGCGATAAAGCGAGTAATTGTAATGCGGTGTTCGTTATGCTGACGGAAAAGAGCCTGCACCTTACCTGAAAAATCAGGGGCCTGCAGGTATTCGAGCAGAAATGCTTTTAAGGCATGGTCATCCCATTTCGGAATGTTGATCGCATAGTACTCCCATACCCAGAAAAAAATTCCAACCGGGATGAGCAACGTCAGGCTAACGAGAAATTGGGAAGCCCGCTGGCTCATACACGCTGTGGTAAGTTGAGAAGAACAGTCTCGATGCTTTCGGCATCGAGGTGCGCGTTTTTTTGGTGGAACTGCTGGCTGCCGTATTTGTGGTCAGGGTACCCTTCTGCCCGTAAGCTGACAAACGTTTCGGGCCGGATACCGTTCTCTAGCAACTGCACTGAGAGTTGCTGGGCCAATCCACCCGTACTGACGTGCTCTTCGGCAATAACAATTTGGGAGCAGTTGTGAAGGATTTTCCGCACGTCCTCAGGCATGGTAAGTGGGAAAGTGTTGGCAGCCAATACTGTGACATGTCTGCTCAAATCCTCATTGCCCGTTACCGCCATCAGAGCATTATTAGTGATGGGGCCAAGGGTGACCACCGCAGTCTCTGCCCCCTCCGAATGATGAACGATATTGAATGAGCCCGATTGGTGGCTGTTTTCCGGTGTCAGTTTTCCGGCTCCAAGTCGCAGGTAGGCCGGACGAGCAGTAGACGATATATTTTTTACTATCGTGTCAATTTCATCAGAAAATGCAGGGACGTAGGATGTGACATTCTGCAATCCGCTGAGGCAGGCCAAATCTTCCAGAGTATGGTGGCTGCTGCCCATGATCCCATAACCGTATCCACCGCCATTGGCAACCAGAAATACGGGCAAATTATGAAAGCAGACATCGTTGCGGAATTGTTCGAGACAGCGATAAACGATAAATGGGGCAATACTGTAACAGAAGACTTTATAGCCCTTATAAGCCATTCCAGCCGCCACACCTACCATATTTTGTTCGGCCACGCCTGCGTTGATAAAACGCTTGCCCAGCGTTTCACGAAGGTTTTCGAAGGCATTGTATCCCAGGTCGCCGGTAATGAAAACAATGGACTCGTCCTCGGCTGCCAACTTTTCTATGGATTGCGAAAATTCTACTCTCATTTGTTCAGTTGTTTGACCAATGCCCGGATTTCATCGGCCGATTTGTACGCCTTAGGTCCTCGTCGGATGCGGGTACGAATGAATTTAGGGCGTTTTTTAGTCTCCTCAAATATCTTGGCAATATATTCCCCCAGAAAGGAAATGCCCAGAATGGTCAGGCCGCCAAAAAAAACTACCAGGATTATAACGGTGGAAATGCCGTAAGGTGTGCGAGGGTCAAAATCCATTAGACGGGCTGCAATTTGCCAGATGATCCCAAGGAAGGACAGTCCTGTCAGGAAGAAGCCTGCATAACTCATCAGTTCCAGCGGTGCGAAGCTAAAAGAGAAGATAGCCTTTTTGGCCCACCAGATATTTTTCCGCCAGTTATTGGTTGACACGCCAAACATTCGTTCGGGCCGAACATAAGGGACGCCAGTCTGCTTGAAACCTACCCATGCTCGCAGTCCGCGAAGAAACTGTTCAGTTTCCGGCAAATCCACCAATTCTTTAACCACCTTTCGGTCGATCAGCGAGAAGTCACCCGCGTCCCGTGGGATCGTGATATAGCTGAGATTCTGAAATATTTTATAGAAAAGCTTGTAGAAAAAATGAACCTGAGGCTTCATTTCCCGCTGCGTTCTGACGCCGTACACGACATCGAAGCCTTCATTCCATTTTTCATAGAATGCAGGGATGATTTCGGGCGGGTCCTGCAAGTCGCCGTCCATCAGCACCACGGCGTCGCCGGTGGCGATCTCCATGCCGCTTAAAAAAGCCGACTGTGAACCGAAATTTCGCGAATGGCTGATACCGACTACGTTGGGGTCCTGATCGCAAAGCGCATCGATTACCTCTTCCTGATTGTCAGGCGAATTGTCATTTACAAAAATAATCTCGTATCTGACTTTCAGGTCGTTAAACATCTTTACCAATCGCTCATACATGAAAGGAATTGCCTGGGCATCCTTGTAGCAAGCGATGATTGCGGTAATGACCGGATTCAGATAGGGATTTTCGAAAGCAGGAATGATCCGGTTTTCATATCCTGTGCTTTCCTGCCAGTCTCGTGTTTTGGTCAAGCCTTCTGCCAGCGGGGTCGTGGCCTGCCACCCCAAATCGGCCTGGATATTGGCAGGGTCGCCATACCAATCGGCCAGATCCCATTTGCGGTTGGTCATACTACCCCATTCCGGCTGAATCTGTAAATTGAACAGCCCCCGGGTTACTTCGACTAATTCACCGATGGTGGTTTTTTGCCCTGTCGCCACGTTGTACGATTTGCCTCGGTTGCTGGCACCTACGCCCAGCGCCGACATAACGAAAGCGTCCAGGCAGTCGTCAATAAAAACGAAATCGCGGCTGATGTCCGGTGAAACGAACGATGGCAATTGCCCATGCCGGGCTTTTTCAATGAGCCGGGGAATCAAACGGTCAGGCTCTTCCCAGTATCCATATATCGAATACAACCGCAAATTCAAGGTATTCAACCCTTTGGTTTTGGCGTAAAATTCGAGCAGGTAGGCGGCAGAGACTTTTGATACAGCGTAATGACTGTTTGGCTCCACCCGATCCTCCTCCGTTGGAGCAGTGCAATTAAAACCATATTCCGAACTGCTGCCGGCGTGTATGTACACGGATTCGGTCATACAATTTTCCAGCAAATTTACCGTGCCGACGACGTTGGTTTCATACGTCAGATTGATATTGTTCTGCTTACTATAGGCGCCGTAGGCAGCCAGGTTGAATATGGTGCGGGGCTGGTACTTTTCAAATACCTCCTTGACCGAATTCTTGGATAGAACATCGCAGTGGACGACGTTTTCAAAAGGAACGTCAAGTGTTTTTAACCGCCAGGCACGCGTGGCATCATGCGTGAGCGCGTAGCAATCCTTCCGCAACTTGAAAATTTCGTGAAAAAGATTGACGCCTATGAATCCGCTGGCCCCGAAAACGAAAATCGGACCTTTAAGCTGCAGAATTTTTTCGGAAAGCGTTAGCGGCTGCTCAGGCATGAATTGCGGGGCTAAGGTACTTATCGCTGATCTCCCTTGTGGCCATTTCGTATTGTTCCGGGTTCATCGGCAGGTAGTGCCATTCCAACTTATCTTCCATATACGAAACGCCCTTGCCCTTTACAGTGTGGGCGATTATAGCCTTGGGCAGGCCGTTTTTATGGGTTTTCAACTCATTCAAAGTACGGTCGATTTCGGCGATGTCGTGGCCGTCGATTTCGATGGTCTCAAACCCGATAGCCCGCCACTTGGCCGGATCAGCGGTGTCGCCCAGCACTTCGGCAGTCGTGCCAAAGCCCTGCAAGCCGTTCTTATCCACGTACATAAACAGGTTGTCCAGTTTGTGCTGCAAGGCAAAGTGGGCCGCTTCCCAGGTAGTTCCCTCGTTTGTCTCCCCATCGGACAACAGCGCGTAGGCGTAGCTATCTTCCCCCAACAGCTTGGCGGCATGGGCTATGCCTGCGGCAATGGGAAGACCATGCCCAAGCGATCCTGTGGCGAATGGAATGCCAGGATATTGGCCGGGTGCCGGATGGGCAGGCAGCGAAGTACCATCTTTGTAATATGTTTCGAGATCTTCGTTGCTGATTTCACCCAAATGATTGAGACAGGCATACAGCGATGCGGCAGCATGGCCTTTTGAGAGTAGAAAAGTATCGGAAGGTTTTTTATTTAAAATAAGGACTCCGATCATCAGATCGATGCAGCTAAGCGAGCAACCTATGTGGCCAGCGTGGGCCTGGTTGTACAGGCTCAGAATTTTCAGCCTGAGCTGTCCGCTGAGCAAAGCGGGGTCGGAGGTTTCCGGATGAACGGGGTGTGTCATATCGTTTCGTGGACGCAGGTCGCGGATGGCTAATCAGCCGCAAAAGTACGGTTCTTTTTGGTTGATAGGGACAGAAATGGTAGTAAATCTTAATTGGCACGAGCAGGCGAGCAATTCATTTAAAATAGAAAACATTAAGATTTAGTGCTTCGTTATTACTAAATTACTTTCCCAAAAGTACCTACTCCGCTCCCTGATAGGTAGTTTTAGTTAAACCTATTTCATGATTTCTGAAATAATGGACGAAAACAATTCGCAGCAGTTGACCGAGGATGAGAAACAACTTTTCAAGGATCTTATGCCCGAGGATTTAAAAGAGATTCTTGACACCGGGGTCAATAGACGGCATTTCCTGAAATTGATGGCGCTGACAGGTGGTGGGGTGCTGGCGTACCAGTCCGCCGCTGCCGAGCAGGTACTTGCCCGACCGTTAAGCACAGCGTCGCAGGATTTTTCACTGACATCCATTGAAAATGGAGTCGAGGTAGCCTTCAATGTGAATGGCAGCGCCAGAAAGGTCGAGGTAGATTCACGGATGACTTTGCTGGATACGCTGCGGGAAAGGCTGCATCTGACAGGAACAAAAAAAGGCTGTGATCATGGTCAGTGCGGCGCGTGTACGGTGATATTGGACGGTCGGCGTGTCTTGTCATGTCTTACGTTGGCGGCAAGTTGTGAAGGCCGGACGGTCAAAACAATTGAAGGCGTAGCAAATGGCAATCAGCTTCATCCGGTGCAAACGGCATTTATAAAAGATGATGGTTTTCAGTGCGGCTTCTGTACTCCCGGTCAGATTTGCTCCGCGGTAGCGTTGCTGGACGAAGCCAGAAAAGGCGATTTAAGCTACGTGACGGAAAATGTTCAGCGCCCGGTCAAACCTATACAGCTTTCGGAAGAGGAAATCAAGGAGCGGATGTCGGGCAACCTGTGCCGGTGTGGCGCCTATCCCAACATCGTTGCCGCCATTCAGGAAGTTTACAGTGGTAAATCTGTTGAGCAAAGCTGGCAGATGGTTGGCTGACATTATTTTCACCATTTACTATTCTGAGCCTGGCCAGGATATCGATTTGAGCGTAACCGAGAATATGAAACCATTCAAATACACCCGGGCCACAGATGCTGCTTCGGCCACCCGGATAGCTGCTGAAAACCCCAATGCCAAATTTTTGGCGGGTGGCACCAATCTGATCGATCTGATGAAAGAGGACGTTGAGCGTCCAGATGAATTGATTGATCTGACGAATCTGACCCTTTCTCAAATCAAAGCGCTGCCTTCGGGCGGACTTTCGTTGGGAGCACTAGGCAGAAATACGGATGCTGCCAATCATCCTCTTGTCCGGCAAAACTACCCCTTATTGACTCAGGCCATTCTGGCCGGAGCCTCCGGGCAGATAAGAAACATGGCGACGAACGGGGGGAACATGTTGCAACGGACCCGTTGTCCCTATTTCTACGAAGTGTCCATGCCTTGTAACAAGCGCGAGCCGGGCCGGTACGAAGGGGCGTCGGGTTGCGGAGCGCGGGAAGGCGTCAACCGGAATCACGCCATTTTTGGCTGGTCCGAGAAATGTGTGGCCGTATATCCGTCGGATATGGCCATTGCGTTATCTGCCCTGGATGCAATCATTAAAGTCAGCACTCCTGATGGCCGTGAGCGCGATATTTCATTTGCCGATTTTCACCGTTTACCCGGTGATACTCCGGAAAAAGAGACAAACCTCGAGACCGGAGAATTGATCGTAGCCATCGAGTTGCCAAAAAGTAATTTCGCAAAACATTCTTACTACTTAAAAGTACGTGATCGGGCTTCATATGCATTTGCGCTGGTTTCGGTTGGGGCGGCTTTGGAGTTGGAAGGCTCACGTATAAAACAGGTCAGAATTGCGATGGGGGGCGTGGCTCACAAACCGTGGCGGGCACGCAAAGCTGAAGACTATCTAATAGGAAAAGAAACGTCGGCTGAGAATTTCCAGTTGGCCGCCGCCGCCGAAATGGCTGAGGCCCGCCCATTGGAACACAACCGCTTTAAGGTTGAGTTGGGAAAGCGGAGTATTGTCCACGCCCTGGAAATGGCGGTGCGGGGAGGGAAGTCCTGAACATTATCACCTAAGATTTTATGGAAGATGTAAAAAAAATGGTCGGTTCGCCGCTCAGCCGTATTGACGGGATATTGAAGGTCACCGGCAAAGCAGACTATTCGTTGGATCACCCGATCGATAATGTAGCGTATGCTGTGCTTGTTAAAAGCACAATTGCTGCGGGGAAAATCAGGGAGGTCAACTCGGCCCAGGCTGAAAAAACACCGGGGGTACTTGCGGTCATTTCTCACCAAAATTCGCCAAAGCTTAACGAAAAAGGCGGTATAAGGGGAGGTGCTTTGCTGCAAAGTCCTGAAATAAAATTTTTCGGTCAAACTATCGGAATGGTAGTGGCCGAAACCTTTGAACAGGCAATCTACGCAGCAAGTCTGGTCGAGTTCCAATACCAGGAAGCCTCTCCCCAGGTTAATTTTGAGAGCCTTGCATCCAAAGCCATGCCCTCCAAAGACCGTGAAGATGAAAAGCGCGGGGATGCAAGGGCTGCACTCAATCAAGCCAGCCTAAAAATTGAGGAAGTTTACAGTACCCCCATTGAACACCATCATCCCATGGAGCCCCACGCAGCCATTGCCGAGTGGGAAGGTGATCGACTAACGCTATACAGCAGTGCCCAAATTGTGAACGGAGCGCAAAACTCTGCCGCAAAAACGCTCAATATCAAACCGGAAAATGTCCGGATCGTCACGCCTTATATCGGTGGTGGATTCGGCTCCAAAGGCGGGCAATGGGCCAACCTGGTGCTGACCGCGGTAGCCGCCAAGGTGGCAATGCGTCCGGTAAAGCTGGCCCTGACGCGTCACCAAATGGTTAACTCTGTTGGACTCCGGCAGCGGAATCAACAAAAAATCAGTCTCGCCGCCACTGCCGACGGCAAGCTGATGGCCCTGGCTCACGAAACGACGACCCACTCGGCTATCGACGAAGAATTCGTGGAGCCCTGCGGTGATTGTTCAAAGCTGATGTATGACACACCGAATTCGCTGATTAGCTACCGGGTCGTTCCGATGAACGTCATCCTGCCTACTTACACCCGAGGCCCCGGCAAATCCACGGGTAGTTTCGCTTTGGAATCCGGGATGGATGAACTGGCGCATAAGCTTAACATCGATCCGATTGAATTCAGGCTCAGAAACGAGCCGGCGCGTGATCCGTCCAATGGTAAGCCCTGGTCGACGCGGGCAACGGCGCAATGTTTGAAAGAGGGTGCCAAGGCCTTTGGCTGGGAAAAAAGAAAAGCACAACCGCGCCAAAATGAGCAAGGCGATTATTGGGTAGGGCATGGTGTGGCCTGCGGTACTTATCCGGCACATCAAAG
Organism: Persicitalea jodogahamensis; assembly: GCF_014651615.1. GTDB lineage: Bacteria > Bacteroidota > Bacteroidia > Cytophagales > Spirosomataceae > Persicitalea > Persicitalea jodogahamensis. Next base: position 476,874 of record NZ_BMXF01000004.1, read on the forward strand.
GCCGAGTTCAGCCAATGTACTGCTGAAGCGCGAAGGCAGCGTAGTGCAGGCCACCGTTGAACTTGCCGCTGCGGATCTTGGGACGGGTACTTACACTATTTTAGCCCAAACTGCCGCCGATGCTTTGGGGATTCCAGTTGATAAAATTGTCGTCAAAATCGGCGACTCTGATTTGCCACCTGCCGCCGGGTCGGTAGGTTCGGTGGGTGCCATGAGCTACGCCAATGTAGTGAACGATGTGTGCCAGAAAGCCACGGAGGAGTTGATCGCCAAATCGGGAAAGCAGTTTTTTGCCCGTCCAACGGCCGCACAACTGATGGTTTCAGAAAAAATCGAAAACTTTCAGTCCAGCGTTCAATCAGAAGCCCCGGCAAGTGCGGAAGAATACTCTTCCCATAGTTTCAATGCCAATTTTGCCGAGGTTTGGGTTCATAAGTTTACGGGAATGGTGCGGGTCAATCGTTTTTTGGCTGTAACCGGAGCAGGTCGAATCCTGAACCCTAAAACGGCCCGCTCCCAGATCATTGGCGGCAATGTGTGGGGGATTGGTATGGCGCTCACTGAAGAATCTGCCATGGACCCGCGTTGGGGTAATTTTGTCTCCCGCTCTCTGGCTGATTACCACATACCGGCCAATCTGGATATCGGCGAAATGGAAGTGATTTTCATTCGCGAAGATGATACGGCTTCCAACAAATTAGGCGTAAAAGGAATCGGTGAGGTAGGGATCGTCGGAGTGGCTGCTGCTGTGGCCAATGCGGTATTCAATGCTACCGGAAAGCGCGTCAGGGAACTGCCTATAACGCCCGATAAATTGATTTAGTGATGATTTGATAGGCATTTGCTGGCCGAAAACTGTCACATCTTCAGAATAGTGAATTCCACCCGACGATTCCATTGTCGGGTTTCTTCTGTAAGATTTGACGTAATCGGGTTTGCGGGCCCCCAGGCTTTTGTCTGAATCCGCTGCAAACTAATTCCCCGACTATTCAGGAATTTTTTTACCGCCAGAACCCGATCTTCTGAAAGCTTCACGTTTTTCTGCCAGTCACCCACATTGTCGGTGTGACCTTCCAGTAAAATATCCATATTCGGGTATTCAGTCATCATTTTAACGATGCGCTCCATTTCCGGAATTGAAGGCTTCTCCACATCCGCGCTGCTTTGAGAAAACATTATCTGGCTTAGTCGGATTTTTTGCCCCTCTTTGATCGGAATCAAAAGGATATTTTTTCGGATAGTCCGGAAATTAGATTCGTTCGTCAAGTTGACTTCTTCCGTTACGGGAAAGTACCCTTTCTGGTTAGCCGTGATACGATACAACTCCTTCAATGGCAGTATCATTTTATATTCCCCGGTTTCAGGCTCGAAAGAAGCCCGCGCAAATTCCTCGTTGGTTTTCTTGATGTCGGCAACCACGTCGGCGCTCATCAGTTGCCTGGTTTCGGCATCCACTACATTTCCCGAAATAATCGCCACAGGTTCCGGCTTGATTGCTGGAAAGAGTCGAACGCGGAAGATGTCCTCCTCGCCCATGGAATTTTCCATGGAGCTCAGGTAGGCGTAATCGGCTGAGGCGGGAATGTTGAAGTAGCCATCCCACTGCGGCGTGTTGATCGCCGGGCCGAGGTTTTCGGGTTCCGACCAGTTGGTCCAGGTGTCGTCGAGCCGGCGGCTGAGGTAGATGTCACCATTGCCAAAACCACTGAATCCGGCAGAGGTAAAGTACAGTGTTTTGTCATCGGAAGCGATGAAGGGTGATCCCTCATAATCCGGAGTATTGATCACCGTCCCCATGTGCTTGGGCTCCGACCAAGTATCATCGGGTTGCAGAAAACTGACGTAAAGGTCTTTGTTTCCTTCGGTGTCTCGTCGCTGCACCGAAAGTACCATCACCTTCCCTTTGGAGGAAATTGCAAACTCAGTGTACTTTTTCTCGTGTTCGTTGTAGTGGTTTCTGATCCGGCATTCTTTTGGGAAACTCCATCCATCCCGGGTTCGGGTCGACTTGGACAGCCCTTCGATCATGCTGCCATCGGGACGGTAGACATTCAGTAAATAAACGGTCTTTCCGTCAGGCGAAATCCCTGTGATCGCGTTGTCGCCGGTATTATTAATTGGAGCCTTAAGGTTGGTGGCCTCACCCCACACATTGTCGGTTCCCATGCTGGATACCCATACATCCTGGTTATTGGGGTCCCCGATGTTACCATCGTACTTTCCCCGGGTAAAAAACAGCAGGCGACCATCCGGCGATATCACCGGGGCTACTTCCTGCCCTTTGCTGTTGACGGCCTTCCCTAGATTCTCCTTCTGCAAATCCTTGGGTGTATCTGCAGTCAGGTTGATGGTTCCACGCATGGGGGTAGTGGTACTTGAAATGCCGATTGCATCGATCTGATTGAAACCTAGCACCCTGGAAGGTTGCAAAACTACCTTGATGGCATTGACATTCAGGGAGGAATCTGATGGGAAGATGTAGGTCATCCGGCCCAATTCTTTTGAAGGAGAGATAGAGTTTTCCACCAGAAGGTGTTCGCCGGACTTCTCGTCATAAGCAAATACCTTCACGATAGCCCCGGCATTGAAATTCTCGGCAATCGCCACCTGCCGCAACGGGATCGTTTTCTCGAAACCGACCTTTATCCATTCTTCTTCTACCGAATTGACCTGCGCCGGCGACCACGCGCAGGGGCTATTTCCTACGCTTGGCAGTTTGTTGGGATGCCCCAGAATCTGAATAGCGCGGTACTCCTTGCCGTATGGGCCCGGTCGGTACTCTGAGGAGTACCCCAATATTTTGGAAGCCCATTGTTCCTGCGCTTGAATCCCGTTAGAGTACAATAAAACCAAAAGCAGGTAAGAATAAGGCCTCTTGAAAACGAGCCTCCACAGGCTAGCACTGTTCATGAATATGGTGTCCAATGTATTTTGATTTAACGAACCCCGCTTGTGATTCCATACGTCCTCGCACCTGATCAACTATCAAAAGTGGATGATGAAAAATAAGGTAAAATCAAGCCAAAATCAAGCCAAAAATCACCTTTTTGCGGCCGATTGTCAGGCTAAATTACTTCTCCTGATTGCCTGGAGCGGGGGTGGCTATTTTATTTCCGTAGAATAACGCGTTGAAGAATAGCTTTGAGGTCCCCAACCAGGTTCCGCGAAAATTCGGGTTGTCGGAAAACATGATAACGTTGCCCCGCCCCCGGCTGCTGACTAATAATCCTGCCGAGCTGGAAATCTTCTTTAAAGTACCCGGGTGGACATATCCATTCAGCAGCGGATTCGCATCGTACTTTATAACCGTATTGTAGGGGCTTTCAGACACCTCCAGTAGGGTATTGCTATTGCGATAGAGGGCGATAGTACGCTCGGTATATCCAAAGCCGAGCGGGTTGGTATTGTCCAGGTCGGCTGAAAAAATGGCCCCGCCCGTATACCGCGACCCTTCGTTGTCGGAGGCTTTTTCGTAGTCAATACGGACTTTGGTGGCGGTACTGTCTTTCTCTTTCAGTTCCCGGATTTTGCCCTTGGCGATTTGGTTTTTGATCACCCATTCCGAAGCTGACTTGAAGGTTATGAGAGTACCGCCCGCCTCTACCCATGTCGTCACTTTGCCCAGAAATTTGGCATCAGTGGGATACTGGCCGTTGACCATGACCATGACATCATAATCGCTGAGGTTGACACGGCCCATTTGGTCCATATCCACTTTGGTGATTGGCATTCCTACGTAGTTGTCCAGCATGTACCACACTTCTCCCGCCTCGTATTGGCTGGTTCCTGAGCCAATCGGCATCAGGACTTTGGGGGTTTTGACCGTGCCAAAATTATTACTGCCCAAATCCACGCCCTCGGAACTGTATCCGGTATTTACCGAATAGAAATTTACTCCCGTGTTGGTGGAAATGTCTTTCAGTTTGGCAAAAAGGGCATCACTCGATTTCTTCTGGGCTTGCACCGGAATGATCAAAGTACCATATCCGAAAGACCTTTCGCCCTGGTCGGTGGTGATGCGAAAAGGTTTTTGACCGACCTTTACAAAGTACCCCTCCACTAGCAATTGGTACAAAGCCTTGTGGGTGTTAAAGTCTTCCGCCGCGAGCAGGTAGGCGTACCTACTCTGGGTGACGGATTTTGGTTGAAATGCAAGGGCGTCAAATGTCAGTTTGTTGCCCACCGGTACCGACCCTGACTTGACTTCGGCGTGGGGGAGTCCGTACGCCAGCGGCAGGTTCCAGGCCGATGCATCGTAGAAAATGCTATCGGCAAAAGTGACGGGTTTCTCAAAAATGGACTGCACCATCCGATACTGAGGCTGAGTAACCGGAACATAGTACGCCTGGTCCGGTTTGAACGTTTTGCCATTCTGTTTGAATTCCGAATTCAAGGGGTACACCTCGATACGGTGCGAAAGCAACGTATTCAATAAAGCGCGGTTGCGCGCGGGATCCGTTTCTGAACCCACCACATATCCCTTTACTGCACTTTTATTTGCCGATGAAATCGCCGTTTCGAAGAACTCGCGCTGAAATCTGAGCAAGTCCTCACGCTGCGCTACTCCTCCCTTAATCGTGGCGATGGCATTCACTAAGTGGTTGCGAACCGCAAAAGCGAATGTCAGCACCCCGTGCTGACTATCCTGCACATGCCCACGCGAACTACCCTGCTCGAACAGAAAACCAATGCCCCCTTGGATGTCGGGGTAACTTGACCCATAACCGGGATACAAATTATCGAATGATTCCTTTGTATAGTAAAGAGAACCGATCTGATTCATGGCTTCTTCAAAGTACTTAGCAAAAGAGTCGTTCAAGTTTCGGTAAACGTAGCTGGGAACCAGCGGGTTTTCGGCACTCTGCTTGGAAGGCTCAAAAAAATGCGTCGAATTGGTGCCCATTTCGTGATGGTCCGTGACGACATTGGGGTACCATTGGTGGTAGAAGTTAAGGCGGTTGCGACTTTCCCGGTGAACCGCCAGGAACCAGTCCCGATTCAGGTCGAACCAATAGTGATTCACCCTGCCGCTTGGCCAGACTTCGTTGTGTTCGCGGTCATTGGGGTCCGAGACAGGAGGCATTCCCTTGTGCATATTGACCCAGTTGACGAACCGGTCCCGACCATCCGGATTGATGACGGGTTCTATGAAAATCACCGCTTCTTTCAAGGTAGTTTGAACTTCAAAATCTTCGCAGGCAGCCAAATAATACGCGGTAAGGATCGATGCTTCTCCCCCTGACGCTTCGTTGCCGTGGACATTGTAGCCAAGTTGCATCACCACGGGCATTGTCTTTACATCCGGTACTTTGGAAGTCGGGTCAACCAGGGTTAGATGCTGCTTTCGGATATTTTCCAGATTTTTCAGGTTTTCCGGACTGCTGAATGCCACCATGAGCTGAGATCGATACTCGTAGGTGCGCCCTGTGGTCTGAAACTTAACGCGGTCAGATGCCTGACTCAAATACTCAAAGTAGGATACCAGTCGATCGTAGCGGGTGTGCTGTGACCCAATGGAATAGCCCAGAAAAGCATCAGGAGTGAGAATATTGGGGTTGAATTTCTTACCAGGAAAAAAATAGTCGTTCTGAGCCAGCAGGCTGGATAAGGAAAAAAGGAGCAGCAGGAGCGAGGAGGAGATTTTTTTCATATGCAATCGTAACGTTTTAAGGAAACTGACAGGACCGTACCCGGATACCTCGAACGGCGGTTTTATACTGGAAACTAGTCCGTTTCGACACCCTTCAAGGCCTGAATCGTAGCCACCGGATCGTTCGATTTGAAAACAAAGCTTCCCGCTACCAGCACATCCACTCCCGCATCCACCAGGAGCGGGGCATTGTCGAGATTCACGCCTCCATCTACCTCGATATCGAAATTCACCCCGGCATCGGCCCGCAGCTCTACCAGCTCCCGTACTTTCCGATACGTGTTTTCGATAAAACTCTGACCGCCGAATCCCGGATTGACCGACATAATCAAAACCTGAGATACCTCCCCCAATATTTCGGACAAAGAAGCAACCGGCGTGTGGGGGTTGATGGCCACGCTTGCCTGGGCACCCAATTCCTTGATGTGCTGTAAGGTTCGGTGAAGGTTGGGACATGCCTCAATGTGCACGGTAATAATATCGGCACCTGCCTTGCGGAAATCTTCCAGGTAGCGCTCCGGCTCCACGATCATCAGGTGCACGTCGAGCGGTTTTTGGGCGTGCCGTTTTACTGCCGCGCAGACGGGCATCCCGAAGGAAATATTGGGAACAAAGCGGCCATCCATAACGTCGACATGGATGTATTCAGCCGCGCTGTGGTTGATCATTTCAACGTCGCGCTGCAGGTTGGCGAAGTCGGCGGCCAGGATAGAGGGGGCGATTAGGGGCATTTTTATTAGTTTTGAACGAAAATAGGTATTTCTGCTGCGATAACAGCATTGATTAGACTAAGTGGTTGAAAAGTGATTGATTATCAAAAAAATAGGTTTTTATGAACCCCGTTGTTCGAGTTTCTGAACTCACCGAGAAGCTAAATTACTACAACAGCCGCTATTATCAGGACGATGTTTCCGAAGTTTCGGATCAGGAATTCGACTTGCTGTTAAAAGAGCTGGCGGAAATTGAGAAAGAATTTCCAGAACTCAAAAAGGCCGACTCGCCCACGCAACGTGTCGGCGGTACCATCACCAAGGAATTTCCGACGGTCTACCACCGCTACCCGATGCAATCGTTGGACAACACCTACAACGAGCAGGAACTGCGGGACTTTGATGAAAGGGTGCGAAAACTACTTCCGGGGGAAGCGTATGAATACATCTGCGAGCTCAAATTCGACGGGATCTCATTAAGCTTTTCCTACGAAAACGGGGTACTGAAACAAGGCGTGACGCGGGGGGATGGCAGCCGGGGCGACGAAATCACCGAAAATGTGAAAACAATCCGTTCGCTGCCGTTGAGTATACAATCTGAAAATATCCCCTCCGTCTTTGAAATTCGTGGGGAGGGATTCTTGCCTTTGCGGTCGTTTGAGCGGTTGAATGCCGAGCTTGACGCCACGGGCGATGCGCCTTACGCTAACCCGCGCAATGCCGCTTCCGGAGCCTTCAAATTGCAGGATTCTGCCGAAACCGCCCGGCGCGGGCTGGATTGTTACGTTTACTCATTTCTGAGCGATGATGACGTTTTTCAGTCCCACGAAGAAAGCCTGCTGGCTCTGAAAAGTTGGGGCTTCAATGTCTCGCCGGGCTGGAAAAAATGCCAGACTATCGATGAAGCACTTGAATTCATCCACGTTTGGGAAGAAAAACGCTTCGAACTACCCCTCGCGACGGACGGCATCGTATTGAAAGTCAATTCTTACGCCCAGCAACGTGAGCTGGGCAGTACTTCCAAAAGTCCGCGCTGGGCCATTGCTTTCAAATACAAAGCTGAAAACAAACCCGCGCTGCTTCGTTTCGTATCCTATCAGGTCGGGCGCACGGGGGCCGTCACGCCCGTGGCCAATTTGTCGGGGCTACACGAACGCAACAAACCGTACGATAAAGTCAAAGGTGTACACTTGTCAGGTACCCAGGTAAAACGCGCTACCCTGCACAATGCCAACGAATTGGAACGGCTTGAACTCCGCATCGGCGATACAGTATTTGTCGAGAAAAGCGGAGAAATCATCCCAAAGATTACGGCCGTCGATCATACCCAGCGAAATCTTTTCGAAACGGAAACCATTCATTTTCCGACACACTGCCCCGAATGCGGCACCGAATTGGTGCGCAATGAAGGGGAAGTGGCGTTCTATTGCCCCAATGACCGGGGCTGCCCTCCGCAGCTCAGGGGTAAGATCGAGCATTTCATCCAGCGGCGGGCTATGAATATCGATAGCCTCGGCGAGGGAAAAATTGAACTATTGTTCGATAAAGGGCTGATCCATACGGTAGCCGATCTTTATGATTTGTCCTACGACGATTTATTCGGCCTGGAAAAAGACATCTTCAATGAAGAAACTGGAAAGACCAAGAAGATAAGTTTTCGGGAAAAGACGGTTGAAAACATTTTGAAGGGTATTGAAAGCTCGAAAAAGGCTCCATTCAAAAACCTCCTGTTCGGCCTGGGCATCCGGTATGTGGGCGCCACGGTGGGAGAGAAGCTGGCAAACTACTTCCGGACGATGGACGCCCTGATGAGCGCCACGATGGAGGAGTTGGTCAATGTGCCGGAGATAGGCGAGCGCATCGCCCAGAGCGTGAAAGAGTACTTTGCCGACCCTGCTAATCAGGTACTCATCGAACGCCTGCAAAAGACCGGCCTTACATTCGAGACGGACGACAAACCAATCGAAATGGAGGGAAATGCTCTGGCCGGGAAAACCTTTGTCATTTCCGGTGTTTTTCAAAACTTTGGTAGGGATGAGTTGAAAATCAAAGTCGAAGCCAATGGAGGCCGGGTACTTAGTGGCGTTTCCGGCAAGCTAAACTACCTCCTCGCGGGCGACAACATGGGCCCCTCCAAGCTCGAAAAAGCGAAGCGACTTGGGGTGACGATCCTCTCAGAAGATGATTTTGTTGCTATGCTTAACGAGAATTTTGCCAACTGAAATGATAGAATGATTGAATAATTCGCTTTCATTTGCACTACCCAACTTTCTCAACTCTCCCAAATACTCATTCAAAAATTTAAAAAGATGCTTTTCAAAGGCGTGGGCGTGGCCCTGGTGACCCCTTTCAATGAAAATTTAGAAATTGACTTCGATGGACTGAAAAGGCTCATCGATTTTGTTTCCGACGGCGGAACCGATTATCTGGTCGTCAATGGTACTACCGGCGAGTCGCCGACCACGACATTCGAGGAGAAACAGGCACTGCTCAAATTTACAAAGGCGCATAATCCCAAAAAACTGCCCATCATGTTTGGATTGGGAGGGAACGATACCCGGCAGGTCTTGAAAAATATAGCCGCCACGGATTTCGACGGGGTGGACGCGATTCTTTCGGTTTGCCCTTATTACAATAAACCTACTCAGGCGGGGATCATCGCGCATTTCACCGCCATCGCCGATGCCTCACCCGTTCCGGTGGTACTTTACAACGTCCCGGGACGTACGGTGGTCAACATCCTGCCTGAGACCGTTTTGGAATTAGCCGGGCACCCGAACATAATCGGCCTGAAAGATGCCTGTTCCACCATTGAGCAATACATGGAACTTGCCTGGAACGCCCCCAAAGACTTTCTGCTGCTCTCGGGGGATGACAATCTGGTGGTGCCCATGATAAGTGTGGGTTGGCACGGAGTCATTTCTGTCGTCGCCAACGCCTTTCCCAAGGAATTTCACGACCTGACCTGGCACGCCTTGGAAGGACGCTTCGCCGAAGCGGCTGCCTTGCAATTCTCGTTCATTGATTTTGACACGCTGCTCTATGCCGAAGCCAATCCGGTCGGGATCAAGGAATGTCTGTCAATTAAGGGCGTTTGCGGTTCTGAGGTTCGCTTGCCGTTGCTGAAGGCTTCCTCCGGGCTTTCGGAAAAACTCCGGACGGCGATGGCAAGGGAAGGTTTTATAGAATAACGCTCGTCATTTAAGGCGGAGATCGCAATGTAGACCAGCGATCTCCGCACATATTTCTTCACGGAAGTTAATGGTACTTTCTACCTGAAAACGGCATTTCCAAACAACAATTTGCCATTGTACCAGAATCCGCGGAATAGCGGATTGTCGGCCATGTAAATCACCTGACCTCTTCCCATTTCCTGTACCCCAAACACGAGGGTGTTTTTCAATTTCTTTTTGGCATTCGTCCCGGCAAATCCCGCCAGGTAGCTATCGTCTTCAAGGTACCCTACATTCCATCCTTCCGGCAAGTATTCAAAGTCGTAGGTGCTGCGTATTAAGCCGTAATACTCGCCCGAGTACCCAAATGCCAGTGGGTGCGTAGCATCCAGCTTTACCCGGAAGATACTTCCCGGTGTGTCGTCACTCGCCGATTCTCGCTCGCGATTGGCATAGACTTTCAGGGGAGATTCCTTGTCCTTTTTGTCATCCGATTTTTTGGTCTTGATGCCGAAACCTGACTTATCGACAAATGCAGACGCGGCCCTTTCCATGGCGATCAGCCTGCCCCCATTCCGTATCCATTCTTTCAGCTGGTTCAGGGCGGTCTCGCTTAGGATTTTGCCGTAACTACCAGAGGGCATAATCAGGACGTCGATCTCATTCCACGGCATCCGGGAAAAGTTTTCAACCTCCACCACCGAGATCGGGTAGTTTATTTGCTGTTCAAAGTAATGCCACACCTCGCCGAAAGCCAGTGAGGAAACCCCCTCTCCGGCCAGCACAGCCACCTTGGGGGCCGTCAGCGGCGATACGGTGTTCGAGCCAAAATCGGATCCGGAAGTCACGAAACCTGTCTGCACGGGCGTCAGCACAACGTGGCACTCATTGGCAATTTGTGTCAATAGCCGGTCAAATTCCGCACCCATCGCTTCATTTCCCTTACGCGTAATCACCAAAGTACCCTCCCCAAAACTTTGATTGTCGATCTCGAAGGGGACATTGGAGGTGCGTAAGCGGATTTTTTTATCCAGAATTCTGGCCAGAAATTTCAAATCGTCCAGAGAGTTCCAGCGGGCCAGGTAGGCGTAAGGCGCCTGGGCCGGAACCTGATTATTGAAGGTTTGCGGAGTATAGGTGTCGGGGGTTAACTTTTCTTTTAGGCCAAAGGCATCCAGACCGTAAGCGTACGCCAATCCCCAGCTGGTGATGTCATAAGTAATCGAATCTTCCAACTCCGGCCGTGCTTCAAACAGAATTTTGAGCAAGGATGATTTGGGTTGATAGGCACTGATGAGCAGATCGCCCGTTCCGAATTTGCCATTTCCCTCTTTCAAATCCCCCAGATTGGTGGCTTTGGCTGTGAAATCCTTGCCGGCCTGGCCGTAGCGGATGCCTTGCTTGTCCAGCAACTCGATCAAGGCGCGCACCCGTCCTTCGTTGCCTTTGGTCTTCACCACGTACGTTTTAAAAGTACCAATAGGGTCATTCTGGGCTTTGTCATAATATTTTTTGAACTCCTGCACGGTCTGCTCGGCCCGCGACGAAATCGCCTCCAGCGTCGACATGCTGGTGGCGAAGTGATGGTTGATGCGGGAGGAAAGCGTAAGCGTGTCGCCTTCGTCCTCGCGGGCGATGGCCACACCCGCCCGGCCGCCGCCGCCCTGTTCGTAGGTCATACCGATGGCGCCGTTGTAAGTCGGCCAGGTATCGCCGTAACTGGGGTAGAATAGGTCGTAGTTGTTGCGGGTGAAGTACAACCAGTTGTTTTTATCAAAGTACTTGCGGCTGTACGTCCCCAGAATGTTATTGAATTCGCGCTGCCAGCTGGTGATATCCTTGTGAAAAGGCTTGGAGGCTGGCGGGAAGTAGTAGGAGGCAGCAGAACCCATTTCGTGGAAGTCAGCGTGTAAGTGCGGCATCCACTGGTTATACAGCCTGATGCGCTCCTGCGACTCCTTCTGGACCTGCCACGCCCAGTCGCGGTTAAGGTCAAAAAGGTAGTGGTTGGGCCGACCGCCGGGCCAGGGCTCGTTGTGCTCCCACGACCAGGGCGTCGGATTGTTGGGCATGCCCATTACACGGTTGTACCATTGCGCGTAACGGTCGCGGCCATCCGGGTTGATGCAGGGATCGAGCAACACAACCGTATTTTTAAGGATTTCCTGCGTAGTCGGGTTGTTTGTGTTGAGTAGTTCATACATGACCTTCATCACCGACTCCGACGACACCGCCTCATTGCCATGAACGTTGTAGCTCAGCCACGCAATGGCCGGTACCGGGCCCGATGGGCTTCCCGGCAGCATCCCGATGCTTTTCAGATTATCGGTTCGTATGGTCTCGATTCTCGCCAGATTTCCCGGTGAAGCGACCACCGCTACCAACAATGGCCGGCCTTCGTAAGTGGAGCCATAAGGGATGAGCTTGACCCGGTCGGGGTTTTTCTCGGCCAGCGTCCTGACATAGTCGGCGATACGATGGTGGAACGAGAAGCGGCTGCCAAGCGGGTAGCCGAGGAAAGATTCAGGAGTAGGGTTTTGGGCAAATATGGGGCAGGAGGAAGCAAACAGAACCAGCGAGAATACGATTTTTTTCATCGGGGCGATTTAGAATGGCAAAAAGGAGATTCCAAAAATACCAAAAAATGTCGTTTTCGCTGGTCGGGAAGACATCTGCTCTTGAAATATTGAAATTTTTAAAAATAAAGGGGCTGTAAATGAATGCTTTCTGAAATACCTCAATTTTTTTTGTGGGAAGGTTTTGGATATTTAAAATCATCCTACCATCTTTGCACCACGTTTTCAGGAAATGAAAGCGGAATTCGAAAGGAAAGTGTTTTCCATACACGAAAAAAAGGGACCAGTCGGCCCATTCGTCTAGCGGTTAGGACACGACCCTTTCACGGTTGAAACAGGGGTTCGATTCCCCTATGGGTCACGCAAGTGGCTTATTGCCGACACAAAAGGCCCGCTAGAAATAGTGGGCCTTTCTGTTTTTCAGGCTAAGTACCCGATTCGTTTCCGGAAGTAGATTGGACCAATTATCGTGGAACTAAACTACCTCAGTTTCCGCTCAGGAATGAGGGCTTGCGCCAACCCATTCATTTTCTCAAAAATTGTCTTCGAGGAATTGTCTTCGAGGGCATTTTAATATTCAATATTTCACGTGATCTGGTTTTCCTGCAGCAGGAATGCAGCCCATGTTTACCACCTGGAAAATCAACGAGCGAATAAATACCTGTTTGGCAATAAAACCAAGTAGAAATTTCAGAATTTCACTTTGGTTTTTATTCATTTTAAATAACTTTTTATGAGATCAGTTTTCCTTATTCTTGCTGTTTTCATGTCCTCCTACGCAAGTGCCCAGGTAATTGTGGGCGATGTGAACATCAACGACATGCCGGAGGTGAAGTTTTGTGAGATGATAATCGATCATAAATTCCTATCCCCCAAAGTGATGATCAACATCGACTACGGTCAGGAAGCCAAACGAGGCGACGATGGCATGTACGTACTGGACCAGGCTACCAGAAAGAGACGGGAGTTCAATTCACACGTAGCTGCAGTCCAATATATGGAGGCCAATGGCTGGGAATATGTGGATTCGGCTGTTTATAAGGATAACACGATGGATGTGAACGTATACCGCTATCATTTCAGGCGGAAGGAGGGGGAGAAGTAAGAAGGCTGGATTTAACGATAACCCAGCGAACGCATCTTTCCTAACAGGCACGTGGCCGCCGGAGCAGTGTAGCTGGTTTTCACAGCCCTATATACCAATTCTCGATGAGCGAGCAGAATCGAACTGCAGGTATCTTTATCTGGCTTCGTACGAGTGGTGGCACGAGCCAATGTGTATAACATCATGATTTGTTGACTCCTTCTTGATTCTGCAATCCATCTGTAATTTTTATATAAGGCAAATCAATTTTTTGGAGATATAAGGATAGAGAAACACAAAAATTCGTTAGGACAATAATATCATTTCTTCGGAATTTAACTTTGCACTTTCTTGTCGCAGAAAGCGGCACGAATTTTCTCTACAAACCCTCAAAAACAGTTATGGAACCCAATACACAGGAAGAGGAGCTAGCAGAAGCAGCAGTCGAGCAAGTAGGAGTGGAAGTCGATCAAGTTACGCTAGATATTGATTATCATATCATTGAACACTTTTCCAAACACTTGTACAGTTCCCCTAATAAGGCGATAGAGGAGCTAGTTATTAACGGGTATGATGCCGGTGCTGATTGGGTACGAGTATATGTGCCTGGTGCTTACACCCAAAAAATCATCGTGTGGGACGACGGAGAGTCGATGGATGTAGAGGGAATCAAAAAGCTTTGGAAACTTGCTGATAGTCCAAAAAGTGGTACATCCAGAGAGATATTAGACAAAAAAGGTGTACACCGGAAAGTTATCGGCAAATTCGGGATTGGTAAAATTGCCAGTTATACAGTTGGCGATAGTATTACACATTATTGCAAAACTACAAACGGCTATTTTTTGGTTGCGGTAGATTACAATTTACTGATGGATCAAAAAGATACGGATCAGACTAGAAAAAGCGTACCAATACAGAAGCTAAGTGAGGAAGAAGCAAAATCGTCTATTATACAGTGCTTTTCCGATCTTCCCCTAGATTTTGAAAGCTTTTTTGTTCAAGAATCATGGACATTTGCCGTGATTGACAAGATCAAGCGAGAAGACATTACTCAAGGTCGACTTCGATGGGTAATTGGTAATGCTTTACCCGTGAAACCAGATTTTAAAGTGTATGTAGACGACTTGGAAGTAGTATCGAAGTTGTTGAAAACAGGCATTAGCTTAAATTGGAATTTTGGGCAAGAAGAGATAAAACAATATCTAGATTCAGAATGGAAGGAAGGGATAAAGGAAGGAAGTGTGGATGGCTCAATTACTTACGGAACGGAATTTGGGCTTAATAAGGATAATCCGTCCGAAGCCATAGATTATGTCAGTTTTCCTGAACTAGGTAAAGTCTGGGGATATTTACGTTTATACAAGGATTCTTTATTTGGTTACAAAAAATCAGAGGAAGGGCGTAGCCACGGTTTCTTTATTTTTGTTAGGGATCGGCTTGTCAATCTCGACGATGCGCAGTTATTTTTACGTAGCGATCCCTCCTTTCTAACTTTTTATAATGCCCAGTTTATTCTTCATATAGATGGACTAGATGAGGATTTGCTAGCTGACCGAGAGCGTATCACTGAGGGAACGCCTAAGGTCGCCGAGTTGGAAATCTTACAAAATGCTGTTTACAAAGCGATTAATAAAGCCCAACGTTCGCTGTATGATGCCAAACAACAGGAGGCCAAATTCGATTATATTTTCCCAGTGATGTCTCCTTCTTTATTCATGGAGCCCTTAGCTGCGTTGTGGGTTAAAAACGGTGCACAGGAGGAACTGGGTTTTGACTTTAAAGATCCAAAAATCAATACACAGCCTATCAGTAAATCAGAGCATGTATCGACGTTTTCTGTCTCGGATGGATTTAAAATTAACTCTTTGCATCCCTATTACCAAAAGCTTCAGCATGAATTGGGATCAGGTAAAATAAGCGCCAAAGCAATTAGGGAGTTCGAAATTATTGCCGTTTCTGAGCTTTTGTTTGAAGGCCACTTATATGATTTGGGTGTATCTGACCAGCAAGTGCGCAGGATTATGCTCTGGCGTGATGATTTGTACAGGAAATTGTCGCAAAGAGATAAAAAAAACCCATATACTTTGACTCAAAATCTGATGGATGCTTCTTACAAATCAGGAGAACCATTCGAAACGGCACTGGTTGAAGTGCTCAAGGAGATCGGATTCAATGCGGAACGAGACGGTGCAAGTGGCAAGAAAGATGTATTTGTTAAAGCTTATTGTGGCGACGAATCATACAAGCTTATTTTCGAAGCAAAGGCCATGACATCACTCAGTGTGACAAAAGCCTTGAAAAACGACGATGCTGAGACAGGTGGAGCCAATGCCCACCGGACTGCTGCTGGGGCGGACCATGCAGTAATTATCTCCCGCAAATTCGCCGGATTCGAGAATAACGAAAATCCTGCTATACTGCAGGAATGTAGCAGCATGGGGAACGTATCGATCATGACTGTAGAAGCATTAAACGAACTGCTTTACGCAGTAAAGGAACATGCTTACTCGCTCGACACTATCAAACCAGTTTTTACAGAGATTGAGACGCCAAAACGAAAGTTAGAGCGGATCGAGAATTTAAGTAAGCCCTTTGAGAAGATCGACTCGGTAACATTATTGAATCAAATATGGGAATCTCAAGGAAATGAAAACGCAGAAGGAGTAGCGATTCCCATACGTGGAGTTTGGCTTGACTACGGCTATAAAAAAATGAATATTGAATTAACAGAATTCAGGAGTGTAATAGAGGCACTTCGGACATTAGCTTATCCACTAGTTCAACTTAGCGAGGAAACCAACATTTACTTGATTCAATCTCCTGAGAATATAATTAATAAAATTAGAAAGAAATTAAACGTTGATTAAAGCATTATGAAACATGGAAAGGACGGTGAAGATCCATTATACGCAGTTAGCCTATTTTCAAACTGTGGAGCAGGAGATTTTGGATACCGTCGAGCTGGCTTTCGTTTTGAGGTTATGGCAGAACTTCAAGAGAAACGCTTGGAAGTGTGTCTTTTAAACCACCCAAAAGCAAAAGGTATAAAAGGAGATCTGAGGGAAACGTGGCCTCAAGTAGTAGAAGAGTACAAAAAAAGATCTCATAGTTTCCCGCTTTCTCTGCTTGCAGCCTGTCCTCCTTGCCAAGGAATGAGTAGTGCACGTGGTCAACGCGGTTTTCACGATGATGCTGATGCAGGTTCAAAGGATAAACGAAATCTTTTAGCCGTCGTGATCGCAGAAGTTGCCATGGCCTTAGAGCCTAAATTGATCGTGGTTGAAAATGTGACAGAGTTTTTAACTAAGAAAGTTCGTCATCCTGATACCAATGAGCCTGTAACCGCTTCCTTATTGCTCATCGAAAAGTTAAAGGAAACCTATGAGGTATTTCCAATTGTTCTTGATATGTGCGAATTTGGTATACCCCAAACTCGCAAACGATGTTTTCTGACATTTGTTAGAAAGGATCAGCCCGCTTTGAAATTATTGCAGAAGATTGGGTTGGCCCCCTATCCTAAGCCTTGGGAGAGCCCTCCGACGACCATTGTAGAGGCATTGACATCATTTGGTTTAAAAAGTCTGGATGCTTCGAATGCTGAGCTGGCTGGAAAAGGTTTGCACAGTGTGCCAATTTGGAATACAGAACGCTATAAAATGGTAGCAGCTATTCCGCCTTATAGCGGTAAAAGTGCTTGGCAAAACAATACATGTCCGAATTGTCAACATGAAGAGCTTGACACAGTAGCAGTAACTTGCTCGATGTGTAAATCATTGCTTCCAAAACCTATTGTTTTTGAGAAAAATGGTACTCCACGATTAATAAAAGGGTTTCGTACCAGTTACAAACGAATAGATGCAAATAAGCCCTCATCCACAATTTTAACAGCTTCAAGCCATACTGGTAGCCACAATACAATTCACCCATATGAAAACCGATTATTGAGCACATTGGAATGCGCTTATTTGCAAACAATGGATGATGAATTTCAATGGGGAGATGCACCCAAAAAATACGGACATTCAAATATCAGAGAAATGATTGGTGAGGCTGTTCCTCCATTGTTTACTGAACAACATGGCAAGGTGCTAAAGGATATCTTGAGAATAAACTTGCCGATAACGGCAATTGATAACAAAGATCAACGATGTAAATTAGCATTAACAAAACTTAGCAAAGCAGCAAAACTAGTACATACGGGAGTTGAAAATCAATTGAACATGGCTATATAGAATCTTGGTCGATTTTGTTCCTGATTTGTTCCTGAGAGTATATTTTAATAAACATTAAAATTCCTGATTTACAGAATAATAGATGATTAATTAAGGAATACCCTATGGGTCACGCAAGTGGCTTATTGCCGACACAAAAGGCCCACTAGAAATAGTGGGCCTTTCTGTTTTTCAGGCCAAGTACTCGATTCGTTTCCGGAAGTAGATTGGACCAATTATCGCGGAACTAAACTACCTCAGTTTCCGCTCAGGAATGAGGGCTTGCACCAACCCATTCATTTTCTCAAAAATTGTCTTCGAGGGCATTAGGGTATCCTATATTTCACGAGATCTGGTTTTCCTGCAGCAGGAATGCAGCCAACGTTTTCCAGCTAGAAAATCAACGAGAGAATAAATACCTGTTTGGCAGTAAAACCAAGTAGAAATTTCAGAATTTCACTTTGGTTTTTATTCATTTTAAATAACTTTTTATGAGATCAGTTTTTCTTATTCTTGCTGTTTTCATGTCCTCCTACGCAAGTGCCCAGGTAATTATGGGCGATGTGAACATCAACGACATGCCGGAGGTGAAGATCTGCCGACTAGTGGCGACCGTAAAGTTGTTCTCCTCTGAGGTGACGGCCATCATCGACTACGGCCAGGAGATTAAACAGGGCGGGAAGAGCGCGTTGTTGCTCGATGCAGCCACTGGCAAGAGAAGGGAGTTCAAAAGCCTAGTGGACGCTATCAACTACATGGAAGCCAATGGCTGGGAATTCATAGACTCGTTTGCAACCACGGTGAGTAATCAGAACCTGTACCACTATCATTTCAGGCGGAAGGAGGGGGGCAAATAACAACGCCAGGTTTACGGCTCTCTATACTAACTCCCGATGACCGAGCAGAATCGAACCGTAGATATCCTGTAAAGGAGATCGATTAAATATAAAATCGTTCTTGAAAAGCTTTCACAAAGTACCCCGGTACAGCCCGGGCCAATTGCCATAGAGTTGTATGCGCTCGGTTTTTCCATTGGGCAGTCGAATCGTTACTTCTCGTGACTCATTGGGTTTCTGAAAAGAGTCGATTCCCAGAACCGCGATCTTGCCTTGATTGACTACGGCCATCACAAAAGGCTCCCGGCGAGCAGCAGATTGCACGGCCTGGTCCACGGATGCTTTCCGCCATTGGCCATCCAGCTGGTAGTCCAGATCTACTTTTTTGCCACCAACCAGAATATCCTCTACCTGCTTGGCCATCCAGTTGCCGAGCACATAGAACTCCGTGGGGTAGTCCCAGTAGCGTGGCGATTGCGGTCGGTCGCGGCGTCCTTGCAGCCGGGCATGATCGGTTCGGCCATCCGCTGCAAACCATTCAAAGCCATACCAGTCATCTTTGCTCAGTAAGTAGTTGTTGGCGCCCCGTCCAAGCGGCTGGTTGTCGTGCCACAGGTAATAGCCCTCGGCCTCCACAAAAGAAAATAATGAAAGCCCGAGCGCCTGACTGGCTGGCATCATAGCCAATTGATTGAAAATAATCTCTCCCCGGGGCGCGGTGGTATGAACCACCCAGGGTACCGCCGGGTCGTCGTAACGGGCCATATCGCGGTTCCAGCCAAACCAGATCGTTTTGTTGTTTTTCTGATACGGAAAGAGTCGGTTGATCCGCGAACTATGAATGGCGGAAAGAATCAGGTAGTTGCTGGGCGTGATACCATCAGCGTCGTTGGAAAAAAATGAAACCGGATAAACATCCACCATATTGATGGAAAAGTAGTTTGCCATGCTTTCTCCCTGCGCATCGGGTGTAAGATTGTTGTGGGAAGGGGAGGGGTTGGAATAGTCCCGGCTAAAAAAGGAAGGATCAATCTTATCGCTTTGGTCGCTCCAGAAATTTCGGTTGCGGTAAGCAGGGCCGCCCCAGTAATCGAATATAGCCATGTCAGGCTGCTTCTTTTTAAGGCGTTTGGTAAACCACAGCAACCGTTTCTTTATTTCGGGTGTATAGTTGCGGTTCCAGAATTCGAAGTCATAGGCGTATACTCCGGTGGGGTACACCTGGTCGGCAAATGCTTCCACCTCTTTTTGGGAGAGCGAGGAAAACCAGGCCTCATCCCGATCCTTGAAAAAGCCGGGCGGCTCAGTCCAGTGAAGTTTCTGGTTAGGTACCTTCTGTTCATGTTCCCATTTGGGCAAATGCGTGACGCCTCGTTTGAAATAATTGCCGGGGGGTACTTCGGCATTAAGCCGATATTGCAGGGCGTACTTCCCTTTAATGGGTTCGAACTCAGGAAATTTCGTATCAAACTGAACATTCATTTCCCGGGATAATCCAAACCACCCCGGGATAGGGATGGGAGTTAACCCAGTGGCGTTGCTGGCAGGGGCTTCGGAATTTTGCGCGATCCAGATATTCTGCTGCCGCATGGTACGGTTTCGCAGCTTGTTCCACCACTCGCCGTAAGGAGCATCGATCCAGCAGGCAGTTACGGAATACAGATAGCCCGGCTTAATCTCAATGCCATTTTCGAGACCATCCACTACGATGTTATCAATCAGGTAGTAGCGATTCCGGCCATCTTTGTAGTTGGCAAAATCCTTAAGATAGAGTTTGCCATTGGCTTGTAGGGGCCGCACGTCCAGCATAATATCCTCGCTCCCGTGCCGGACCCAGGAGTTGGCACTCAGGGCTGCGTTAGCTTTCCTAATATCGAATTCAAATTCAGCCACGGTACTGCAGCCAGGCTGTGCCAGGCTTTCGATTCGAATCGTAGCCGGGCCGTTCGAAAGGGCGAGGTCAGCCATTGAAAACCAGGTACCCGGACGATGGGGTGCACTTGGAAAATTATACTTACGATTTTTCTGCGCGATTTCGACTTTGTAAGGAGCTAGCCCACCCACCGAGGCATAAAGTTCGAACTGCAACTCACGCCCTATCTGCTTGTAATGGCGCACCGAGAGGTCGCAGGCGGCATCTCCGGTAACAATCGTTTTTGCAAGCGGAAAATCTTCCGCTTGCATAGTGTAAGCCACCGTGTCGGTGGGCCCAAATCTTTTCCATGCCCAGGTGACCGATCCGGCCACGAGCGTGATCACCAGGGCAAGGAGGATAATGGTGTTTTTAGACAAGGCGCGGCCAGACATTCGGATTTGAGAAAAGGACTGTTACTACCACCAGCGGTAAAACAGTCCCACTGTTGCGTTGATTTGACCCACACCCTTATCGATGTAGTCGTAGTTAAGAGAAGTCTGATTGTACTTTACCCGGATGTCGGCCCCAACGGACCCATCCTTTTTGAACAGAAATTTGGCACCCGCAGCACCCCCGTAAGTTAATTTGACGGATTGCTGCTGATTGGCTAAACTACCATAATAAAGGCTGTAAGTTAACAGATCGGCTCCGACCGCAGCTTGCACGTAAGGACGAATCATGGCATTTGGCTTGGCAAAGTAGTAGCTCACTACGCCCTGAATCGGCATCAAATCAATGGTTCGGGTTTGTACGGCCGAAATTTCACCTTCCTCCGACTGATAAATGGCGCGGGGAAGCCGTTGAGAGTAGAATGTTTTCCCGACCTCAACCCCAATGGAGATGGGCTTTTGAAGTACCCAGTCAACCGAGAATGAATAGTTCCTAAGCGTAGGCTTGTCGACATACCCACTCGCAAACGGACCAATGGGAATTCCGGCACCACCGCGGACCGTGGCCACGTAGTGTGAGTAGCGGTCGTATGGTGAAGGGAGATTATACAATTGTGGATTCTGTTGCGCGAGGGCAGGGGCGCTCAGGACAAGTCCCAAGAGCAGGATTTTTATGGTATTCATTTTAGTATTTTAAATTTAAGGCAAGAAAAAGAAAGGCGAAACGACGCTGTCAATTGATCTTGAGATAGCTGGATTGCTCAAAAACCGAGCGAACCATCGTATCGAAATCTACACCATCGAACAAGCCATTTCCTCTGATTTGGGCATTCCAGATCACATTATACTGTTCATTCTGGACGTCTGGGTTTTTAAAATCCAGCATTTCCAGATACCAGTATGCTTCTCTGGTCTGCACGTAAGAATAAGAAGATGGGTAGCCATACCCATAACCAGGAAAATAACCACCACCAAAGCCACCGCCCCAGTAGTTGCCGTAATAGGGGTTGGGTTGTGATACAACATTGACATAAGCATTTCTGACCTGAGCAACATTGATTCCGACATCAGGACCCTCCTTGGGACTGACGTACTGATACCCCAGATTTTTCATTTGCTGAACCACGGTATTCAAAAATTGGATGTCCGTGGCACCTAAGGTAGTGCCGGTGCCCTGGTTCCCGATAATGAGCACGGAGTCTACAATGCTAAAAGTTTTGAACTGTTTAAAATTGACTGATTCGTCGTGGTTGGTAATGAAAACCTGGGAATCTTCCACTGTTAAATCACTTAACGGGTCATTCTGACAGGCGGTAAAAACGGTGATTAAGGCCAATAGGCCTAGGATTTTAGTATTTTTCATGGGTTAAATTAATTTGAAGTCGATTTAGTAACGTATTTGGTGACCGAATCATTTTATTGGACAAAACATAGGCACGACAAAAGTGGTTTGAGATAACATTGTCGCTCTTATTATCCGTAATATTTACTTTAACGAGCTACTTGCCAGTCTATGAGCGAATTATGGCCTATATTTATCTTATAAGTTAGAGTAGATAAATCAAAAATACCGTGCCTCGTAAATGATCCCACTATTGTTGCATGCTTAAGATTGCTCACTGCCCCATATACTCCCATCCGTTGCCCGAAGGACATCGCTTTCCGATGATTAAATATGATCTCATTCCTGAACAATTAATCTATGAGGGTACCTGCACAAAAGAGAATTTTTTTTGTCCTGAGCCTATCGACGAAAAATGGGTTTTAAATGTACATGACGGGGCGTATTGGATGGGGCTGAAAAATGGCTCCATCGACCCCAGAATGATTCGTCGGATTGGCTTCCCTCTTTCACCCCAATTGGTCATGCGGGAAATGATCATAGCCCGTGGCACATTAGAATGTTGCAACCTTGCTAAAAGCAATGGCATTGCGATGAATGTGGCAGGAGGAACCCATCATGCTTTCCCCGATAAAGGGGAAGGTTTTTGCCTATTAAATGACATAGGAATTGCGGCCGGCTATTTGCTGGATATGAAATTGGCACAACGTATATTAATTATCGACCTGGATGTACATCAAGGCAACGGCACGGCAGTGATGTTTCAGAATGAACCACGGGTATTTACATTTTCGATGCACGGAAAGGATAATTATCCCCTCAAAAAGGAAAAGTCTGATCTTGATATTCCTTTAAAAACGGGTGAAACTGACGAAATATATTTAGAAAATTTAACCCAGAATCTTTCGCAATTATTTGAACAGCAGCGACCAGACTTTGCCTTTTATTTGGCGGGGGTAGATATCCTAGAAACAGATAAATTGGGCCATTTGTCTGTTAGTCGGGAAGGTTGCCGCCAGCGCGACGAATTTGTTTTCAGGGAGTGCAAGCGGAGGGGGATTCCGGTTGCAGTATTGATGGGCGGGGGCTATTCGCCTCGCCTGCCCGACATTGTGGAGGCACACTGTAATACGTTTCGTGAGGCGCAAAAAATATATTTTTAGGCAAACTTCACTTGATTATCTGGAAAAAATCCGGGAATTTGCAGGATAAATTTTGAGTGCTGATGCAATTATCATTAGTTGAACTTTTTCCAGAATTCAACCGGAGTCTTTTCCTGGATATTTACGCCAAAATGTCCGTGGATACCAAGACCAAAAGACCAACATTATGCACGTTGGCCGGGCAGCGCGTACCTGCCGAACTGAAAATTCGATGCCAGCGAAAATCCATTAATGCCTTCCCCGAAGGAACGATTTATAAGCTGGACGTACGGTTGGTCGATTTGAAAAACAAAAAGCCCTATTTTTCAGCCGTTAAGAACAATAAAATTCAGCGGGCTATCGAATTTTATGACCACAACCTCAGAGTACAAAAAGGCGGATGCTCACAGCCGAAATTGAGTGGTAGTATGCCCGGCGCCCAGCTTGCCCGGTGATGGCGGATTTTAATCTGTTTAGTCTCGCGAATGCCATCGCCCGAGAATTTTATTTCAACAAATCACAATCTATCTCCGAAATGCAAGTCCACACGATTCGATTACTGCCCGGCCAGGATTTAAAAAGAGAATTGGAAAATTATGTTCAAAAAAATCAAATCGAAGCGGGCTTTATCCTGACTTGTGTAGGTAGTTTAACTCAGGCGAGTCTACGTCTGGCAGACCAGGAAGTCGGCAAGAGCTATGAGGGACATTTTGAAATTGTCTCGCTTGTAGGGACGCTGTCTACAAATGGATCACATCTGCACGCCTCTATCTCCGATTCTTTTGGCCAGACAACTGGCGGTCATTTGCTGGAAGGGTGTACGGTTTATACGACCGCCGAGATAGTCATTGGCGCGCTACCAGACACGGTGTACCGACGCGAACCCGAGCCTGCGAGCGGCTACAATGAGCTTAATGTGTATCGGAAGCAGAGAAAGTAGCCAGTTCAATTCGTCAGGCTGCTTTCAGGGAGGGAACCTGGCTTTTCAATGCTTCAAAGGCCCCGAAAAGTACGCTAGAAAAGAAAAGGTCTCCCAGGACTGTGTTAAAAAACAGGTTGCCGAAGAAATCCTGCTGGTAGAATTGCAATCCGGCGAGGTAGCAGGCTCCCAGGCCGGAAAGCGTTTGAGGATAAAATCCTGCGGAACCATACCATACGGCAAAATTGGTGACCACAAAAAACAATACCGAAGAAAGCAAGGCACTTCCAAACACCCGACCTGCGGTAACTTTCTGAAGCAATCCCATGCCGATGGCCACGATCAGGACGAAAGACAGATACACAGCCCACATGGAGTTGTGAAAGCCCAGCAGTGCATCGCTGAGGAGCATCGCCGATAGTGGGATAAGAAACGCGAGGTATTTTTTAGAAAAATATGCCCCGCCGAAAAGTGCTATTGCGCCAATAGGCGTGAAGTTGAAAGGGTGAGGAAGAAGGCGTGTCAGGGCCGCTACCAAAACGATTGAAGCAAGCGTCGCTACGCGGATGTTGTTAATTTTCATGGTAAAATTTGTTTTCGGATCGAACGACAAAGATACAGCAATGGCCGGAAGGCATCAAAAATTGAAGCTTAAACAATAAAAAAACGAACAATCTTTAGGATTGTCCGTTTGGCTTTCAGGTCAAAGTACCCTTCGTCCACTATTCTAATTGACGATGATCGCTTTCATTTCTGTTTGCCTTGCGGCATTATTGAAGGTAGGTATGTCGCGATTCAGTATTTCCGAAAGTTTATCAAGCTGCGTATCAATTTTTTGAGCTATATTCTCATAGGCCTCATAGCTTGATTTGGTCGGTTTGCTATCCCCCGACATCACCACCGTTTTCACCCCAGCCAACTTATCATTCAATTGAATGGGGAAATTCAAGGGATCCTGGCCCGCTTTCGACTTTGGTTGCATCAGCGTGTTTTCAATTTTTTCCAGTTCATCCAGCATCGGCTTCGATAGTTCTTTCAGCTGTTTGGTGACAGTGGAATCTTTCACTGATTTCATGTAATCGCCGATTTGCTTCCGCACGCTGCGTATTTTATTGATCCCCTCATGAGTCATGGAGAGTTTATCATTGATTTTCTGCGCCAATTCAAACTGAGCTTTGAAATCCTCATCTGTAGCTTTTATTCTCGGGTCTTTCAATATTTCGAAATTCTCCTTTCCGATAAGTTTATTCCCCGCATAAAGGTGTACCTGGTAAGTACCGGGCACGGCTTTGGCTCCTATAATTGAACCTGACCACATCACATTGGTACCTTCTACTTTGGTGGCGTCTGCGTAGCGCATGTCCCAGACGAATACATTAGTGCCAGCCTGGGTCGGCAAAGTACCGGGTCGAGTGACCGTCTCGTCGGTATAAAACTCTTTCGAAATTTTGATCGGTTCCCCCTTTTTGTCTTTCAGACTTGAATAAGTACTTACCGTGTCTCCTCCGGCAGTCAGAAAGTGCATTCTCAATTCTTCCTTAGGCACCTCCTTCATATAGCATCGGATTACAGCTCCGTTTGGGGGATTCTGTCCCGCCGTTGGGATTTCTTGCTTGCGACTACCCCCGCTCATTCGGTAGGCGTGGGATGGCTTGAATAAGTGGGCGTCGGACTGAGCAATTTCTTTGGTGATTTGGTGTAGGGGACTAATATCGTCCAGAATCCAGAAGGAGCGACCGTGCGTAGCGACCACAATATCCTTTTCACGTTTCTGGATTACCAAATCATGGATGGGCGTAGTTGGCAAATTGAGCTGCAGCGACTGCCATGAATCGCCGCCATCGAATGAAGCCCAGATACCTTGTTCGGTCCCTGCGTACAGGAAGTCCTTTTTATTCGGGTCCTCCCGTATCACTCTGGTAAACTGATCGGCGGGTATGCCGTCAGTAATCAACTTCCAGGATTTGCCATAGTCCGTCGATTTTAGCAGATACGGTTTAAAATCGTTGAGTTTATACCGGGTCGCCGCCAGATACACCGTTGCGGGATCGTGTGGAGATACCTCTACGATACTCATCAGGGCGAACTCAGGTAAAAGGGAGGACTTCGGTGTGATATTCTCCCAGCTTTTGCCCGAATCTTTGCTGATGTGCAGCAGGCCGTCGTCCGATGCCGCATAGAAGACTCCTTTTTCCAGAGTCGACTCCTCAAAGGCAAATATGGTGGCGTAGGTTTCCACACCGGTGTTATCCTTGCTGATAGGCCCGCCGCTGGCACCCATGGTGGCTGGGTCGTGGCGGGTGAGGTCTGGGCTGATCTTCTCCCAACTTTGTCCCCGGTCGGTGGATTTGTGAACGTATTGCGAAGTGACGTACATTGTGTTGGGATCATGCGGAGAAAACATGATCGGATAAGTCCACTGGAATCGGTACTCCCGGGTATCGGAGCCATGCCCCATGTAGAATTCCGGATAAACATTGATCAGGCGCCGTTCGCCGGTCTTGTGGTTGTCCACACTTAAAAAACCGTCGTAACTACCTCCGTAGGTAATATCGGGGTTCAGCGGATCTTCCACCACATAGCCTGATTCGCCCCCCGCCACCGGCCACCAATCATCCGTGCCGATGGTGTAGCCGTTGGAGCGACTCGCAATACGCACAGTGCTGTTGTCTTGCTGCGCGCCGTAAATGTTATAGGGGAACTGATTGTCGGTATGGACATGATAGAACTGGGCCGTCGGAATATCCAGCTCCGTAAAATTGCCGCCGCCATTGAAAGTCACCTCGCCGCCGCCATCATCGCCGATGATGAAGTTCTCAGGATTATCGGGGTTGATCCATACATCGTGCGTATCGCCATGATGCACGTCAATTTCAGTGAAGCTTTTTCCACCATCAATGGATTTAAAAGCGTTGACATTTAAAACGATAAGCCCGTTTTCGTTTTTCGGATCGGCAGCAACGTTCATATAATACCAAGGGCGCTGCTTCAGGTCAGGATCTTCGTTGATTAGTTTCCAGGTTGCTCCGGCATCTTCCGAACGATATAATCCTCCCTTTTCCTTATTCTCAATCATTGCATAAATCCGGTTGGAATTTACGGGCGAGACCGACAGACCGATTTTACCTAAAATACCTTTTGGCATACCTGGGTTTTTCGTGATTTCCTTCCAGGTGTCGCCGCCATCCACCGATTTGAATAGCCCGCTTCCCGTCCCGCCACTACTCATGGAAAAGTGATTGCGATAGGCCTGCCACAGCGCAGCATAAAGCACATTGGAGTTGTTTGGGTCCATCTTCACGTCCACTGCTCCGGTACTGTCATTTCTGGCAAGCACTAGTTTCCAGGTGTCGCCGCCATCTTTGGAGCGATAGACTCCACGTTCAGGGTTGGTACCAAATATATTCCCCATTGCGGACACATAGACGAGTTCCGGATTGGTGGGATGAACCTGAATATTGGCGATGGCATTGCCTTTTTCCAATCCGATATGCCGCCAGGTTTTACCAGCATCGGTGGACTTATACATTCCGTCGCCGTAAGAAATGTTACCCCGGATGTCGGTTTCGCCCGTACCGGCATATACGACATTAGCATTAGAAGGTGCCACAGCGATAGCGCCAACCGAACTTGCTTTGAACGTCGAGTCGGAAACCGCAAACCAGTCATTGCCTCCATTTGTGCTTTTCCAGACACCTCCTCCGCAGGCGCCGAAATAATAGGTATAAGGATCGCCAATGACACCGGTAACCGCTGTAGACCTCCCTCCGCGAAATGGTCCTATATTCCGCCATTCCAATCCTTTTAATAAATCATTCCCATAAATCGACTCAGCCCTTTTGGATGCAGCAGGTGCACTCTTGGATTTCTTTTGAGAGAAGGCTGGTGAAACGCCTGCCTGTAGGGCGGCAAATAATAGAAATGGTAAGCAATATGCTTTACCTAGGAGGTACCATTTTTGCATACAGAAATTAGCTTAGGTTAAATAGTTGATTTTACGCTAAAAATAGGGACAGATGCTATGACAATCAAACAAGGGTACCCTTTTTTCTTCATGATACTCAACGTATAAGCCTTAGTGTTGGATAAATCACCCCAAAAAATCATATTTGCGTACAAAACCACCTGTAATGGAAACAAAAGAAGAACTGCTCCGGATAATAGATCTTTTAAACGACACATACGAAAGTGAGGAAGCCTGGCATGGCTCATCGGTTGTAGAAATTTTGCGGAGCGTCACTCCGAAACTGGCAGATCGGCGGTTAGCGCCTAACACTCATACAATTGCAGAATTAGTGTACCACATGACCACCTGGCGCATATTTACAGTCAGGAAGCTGCGTGGAGACAAAGAATTCGACATTAAAACCAAGGAAAAAAACTGGAAGGTATTTCAGATTGTAGACGATTTGGAGTGGGAGACGTTGCAAATGGAATTGAGTCTTTCACAGGAAGAGCTGGTGAGTGAGCTCGAGAAAAAAGAAAACGACGAATTTCTGGAGAAAATAGTGCCGGGTCGCAACTACTCCTATTACACGCTTCTCCATGGCATCATCAACCATGATTTGTACCACGTCGGACAAATCGCCCTGATCAAAAAAGGATTAGGTCAGACAACTTTTGAAGAAGAAAATTTGGATGATATAGAGGATAATGCTATTTTTGGTGAAGACTACGACTAATTCAACTTATATTCTAAATATGAAGTCACCTGAGGCATTCAAATTTCCCGGGTAGGCTCAAAGAAAAAAGTGCAGTCCATTTGGACTGGGCTTTTAATGGTGTGGATATATGTCGGAAAGCCATTCGAAATTTCGAATGGCTTTTTTGTTACCTTACCAATTGCGTTTTTTACTAAAAAGATACACAACCCAATCCTTAAATAAATGAAAATACTTGTTGTGGAAGATGAACCCAAACTGGCTGGATTCATAAAAAAGGGGCTGGAGGAGCAATCTTGGGAGGTTGAGGTGGCATTTGACGGACGCATGGGTAAATATTTGGCACTGGGCAGCACCTTTGACGTGATTGTAATGGATGTTAACCTGCCCGCTATCAATGGCTTTGATCTGACTCATCAATTACGGCAGGAAGGTGTAAATACCCCGATCCTGATGCTGACTGCACTAGGTACTGTCGATGATAAGTTACAGGGTTTTGACTCAGGAGCCGACGACTATCTGGTGAAGCCTTTTGAATTCAGGGAATTGATCGCCAGAATTAAAGTACTCTCCAAACGACAATATAGCGTAGAGGGAAGTCAACACTCCCTCACGATAGCCAATTTGGAGCTGAACTTTGACGAGAAGATTGCACGAAGGGCCGGGCAACGTATAGACTTAACCGCAAAGGAATTCGCATTGTTGGAATATCTGATGCGAAACCGGGGAAGGGTAGTCTCCCGGGTGGACATTGCTGAAAAAGTGTGGGATGTGCGCTTCGACACCGGGACCAATGTCATTGATGTATACATTAACTTTCTGCGTAAGAAGGTCGATAAGAATCACCCTGTAAAGCTGATACATACCGTTGTGGGCATGGGTTATATCTTTAAAGAAGAATGAATATAAAGGCCCGTCTTACGTTGCTTTTTACATTATTGGTAGCCTCAATCCTGCTGCTTTTCTGCTTTTCCGTCTATTATTTTTACGATCAGTACCGCGAGCAGCAGTTCAGCACGTATTTGCAGGAACGTGTACTCACCGTAACCCAGCTGCTGGAAGATGTGGACGGTATTACCACGGCTGAAATCAAGCGAATTGAGGAGACTAACAACACCATATTATTCAAAGAAGAAATTACTGTTTACGATGAGGGCGATTCGGTTATTTATGATAGTGGAAAAACCATCCTGCCCGTGTCGGCGCAGGAATTAGCCGACGTCAGATCTGGTAAAGAAGTTCAGGAACGGGCTGGTGATCGCCAAATCATCATGCTGCGACATTTCCATGAAACCGGCCATTGGGTCATTGTGGCCGAAGCAGTGGATAGTATTGGCTTGAGCAAACTTGACCGATTGCGTGATATATTGGCGATGGGCTGGTTGTTCAGTTTGGTCCTGGTGGCGGTAGCTGGATGGATTTTTGCCCGCGATGCTATCAAACCCGTCGCCGAGATCAACTACCAGGTCAATAATATTTCGGCGGGCAACTTGCACGACCGGCTGAGGGTTGGCCGGGAGCGAGATGAACTGGCGAAACTTGCACAGACATTCAATCTTATGTTGGATCGGTTGGAGCTTGCCTTTAAAGCGCAGAAAAGTTTTGTGTCTCATGCTTCCCACGAGCTTCGTACACCCCTCGCGGTAATGATGGCGGATGTGGAGGTAACGTTGATGAAAGAACGTACTTCGGAAGAATACAAAGTAGGGCTACAAAGTGTATTGGAAGAGGTCAGGAGTATGAATCAGATGGTAAACCAGTTGCTGGAACTGGCCCGCACTGAGGAAGGGGTACTTTTGAAATCCTACCGGAAAGTCCGTCTGGATGAAGTTCTGTGGCAGGCCCAGGAATCGGTAATGCAGAAAAACCCGGATTACGAGGTTATCGTCAAATACGATAAAATCCCAAAGAGCGAAAATGAAATTGCCATTCTGGGGGAGGAAACATTGCTGCGAACTGCCTTCTCAAACCTGATGGAGAATGGATGCAAATACTCCGATAACAAAAAGATGACCGTCCACCTGGATTCTAAGGCCGGTATCATCACGCTACATTTTCGCGATGAAGGCATAGGTATTGATTCAGAGGATATTCCATTCCTTTTTGATACGTTTTACCGCAGTGAGAATACCAAAAACCGCCAGGGATACGGTATTGGACTAGCGTTGACCAAGCGCATCATTGACATCCATAAAGGGAAAATTGATGTAATATCCACGCCG
This sequence comes from Persicitalea jodogahamensis, assembly GCF_014651615.1. Taxonomy (GTDB): domain Bacteria; phylum Bacteroidota; class Bacteroidia; order Cytophagales; family Spirosomataceae; genus Persicitalea; species Persicitalea jodogahamensis. Next base: position 507,704 of record NZ_BMXF01000004.1, read on the forward strand.
GGTGTCGGAAGCGACTTCGTAGTGGCTTTTTCCCATGTCGGCCTTTTCGAAATTTAATCTCCTTTTAATCTGACATTAATTTCTCTTTAACGCCTGTTAAAGAGATTTGTGGAACAGACATCTGCCAGTTCCACAATCAGGTAAAATAGATTTTGCTGGTATTGAAAGTTGAAAGCCAGTCAGGTACTTCAATGCGTAACCCTGGGGCCTGTTAAATTCGAAATCTTAGTAACCTAATGATATGATTTAGTTGAGTTGTGTTTATAATACTTAAAGAGGCCCTGCAATTGCAGGGCCTCTTTTTCTATATGATTGAGTAAGATTTTTTGTGTCCTCGACGGAAACCTGTGTATAACCTCCTGTCCGCATTTTAATTTAAAATTTTAAGGGATAAAAGTCTACATACCAGTAAGCGCCGGAGTCAGCATGTCCGCTTTTTTAAAAGCCTAAACTACTCCAAAGCGGATTTAATCACATGATCGCCGATCTTCCCAAACATATCTCGTCTTTGCTTACCTGGATGTATGCCCAGTCAAGCAGGAGGCCTTTGCGGATCAGGATTAATTTAGTCTGCCTGGTGGTGTAGTGGCTGGATAGGCAGCACAGGAAGCGATACCGGATATTCTTCCCGAATGAATTCGATTAGATTCTCACGTATGTAGCAACGGAGATCAAACGCATCCGGAGCGGAGCGGGCGGACATAATTGCCCGCAACACTATATATTGGTCCTTCGTGTCCGTCACTTGCAGGGCAGCAGTAATTCCATCCCATAACGGTGTCTCAGTCAGGAGAGCCAGAAACTTTTCCCGCAAGGGAGTCACGGGGGTGTGGTAATCAAGATAAAACAGCGCAGAACCAATCACACTTGAATCGCTGCGCGTCCAGTTTTGAAAAGGCTTTTCCACAAAATAGGTGATTGGCAAAATCATCCGCCGCAGATCCCATATTCTGACCACGACATAGGTAAGGTTGATTTCCTCAATGGTACCCCATTCTCCTTCCACAATCACCACATCTTCGATTTTGATGGGCTGAGTAAAGGCAATTTGTATTCCAGCCAGTAGATTGGCAATCGTTTTTTGAGCCGCAAAACCCACGATAACCGACACAATTCCGGCAGAAGTCAATAGGCCAAGTCCGAACTCCCGCCCGCGTTGAAAACTGAGCAATAGTAACGCCACGGCGACTATGAGAATCGCGATAACGATCATTCGTTTGATAAACTTGACCTTGGTAAATACCCTTCTTTCTTGAAGATTATTGGTCTTATTAAGATCTAGCTGGTTGAGAATCAGTTTTTCAAACAGCAGCGCCAAACGGATGGCCAGCCATGTACTGACAGCAATCAGGGCGACTTTGCTGGAGCTGAAGATCAGGTAACTCTCTTCCCGCGTTGCGTAGCGGTTGTTGGCCACGAGATTGACAAACAGGACCAGGAAAAAAAAATAAAAGACATTCGTGATGCTCCTGTGAACCGTTTGCCAGGTCTTCGTTTCCTGTTTACGGGAAATGAATTTGAGGATTCTGATCGCCAGCCAGCCAGTAATCAGGCCAGCCACTGCCGCTAACGCAAGGAGTTGCCAATATTGGATTTTCATGAATAAGAGGAGGGGAAATGGATGAGTGAGCAGTGTTTAAAAAGAAACCATTTTTTAGAAAATGAAATTTCAATTATTTCCTTTCTCCTTTAACCGTAGCACGATAACTCCGCTATGCCTTTTCACACTATTCAAATAATCACTTAAAGGTACATTGCTGCTGATGACTTTTTTGGCAGTGGTGGAGGCGTGAACGAGGTGAGCGCGTCCCTTGGTCATTTTGACTATGCCCTGGTGGTTACAGTCCAATCCGGGAATGGTGGAAGTGATGCCTATAATGTCTCCATCATGAAGATTTGCTTCTACGTTTTTGACATTCTCTTTCGGGACAAAATAATATGATTCAGCATTGACTCTCCGCTCGTTGACTTTAATCTTTTCCAATACCTCTTTTGAATCAATGCCTTTGTACAAGTCAGCATGGGCAGACATGAAGTTAATTTCCTTCTTGTATGGAACTCCGCCTAATGTCTTTGTGATATCTTCCAATAAGCCGGTTTGCTGGCCCTGATTTCGCCACGAGAGGAAATAATGCTGCCGGGAAGAGTACCCGTCAATTTTCCCTCCATCGTACCGGAGCTGGACCATTTTGTCCAGGAAATTGTTATAATCGAGCTCTTCTTTTTTGGCTAGAGCCAAAGCCACCGAGACATCTACCAAAGTGGTGCAATCCAGTGCATCAAACCGGCAGACTAATTGCTCGGAAGCATTGCCTTCCAGCGTATGCGCTACATAAGGCGTGCCCAGGAATGTTTCGGCCATTCGCAAGACAAGTTCTGGAAGTGGTCCAGAACTTGTCTTGCTCATTTTCTCCAAAAACACTTGTTCCGGATTATCTGATTTCAAAGTGAAGCCAATCAGAATCAGGCCAAAAAACAGAACAGCTAATTTTATTATCCTCACGTACTTTGATTCTGATAATTGAAAGTACCCATTAAAACCCTTTGGTTATTCCTTGAAAGTATTCAGCAATTCCATGACAGCAAACTGATTTTTTATATGCTTTTTGGCTATTGAAAGCGCGTCGCCAACTTTGACTGTATAGGCTGATTCTGGCAAAGCTTCAAACATATCCTCATCGGTGGTGTCATCCCCCATCGCAAGAATGAAATCGTAGTCGCCTTCTTCAACGAACGATTTGGCGGAAGTACCTTTGTTGAATGCCGTTTTCTTAACCTCGATTACCATATTTCCCTCGATAATCTGCAGGCTTTGCTCCGGTTGAATAAAGCTTTTCAGCTGCCAGGCCAACTCCTGCGCCCGTCGGAGTGCGTATTCATGGTCGTCAGCCGTGCGGTAATGCCACGCCAGTGACGTTTCTTTTTCTTCAACAAATGCCCCAGGGCAGCGTTTTACGTACAGTTCCAAAATAGGACGAATATCGTCTTTCCAATCCTCTTTGTAGGCTGCATTCATCACGAATTCAGATTCGCCTTTTTTGCGGATTAACGCTCCGTGTTCGGCAACAATGTGTACGGGCAAATCGCCCAACACGCTCAACAGAAACTTGCGGTCGCGGCCGCTGATAACAACTACGGTATCGCGCTCAGCCAGTTCCGCTACAATGGCTTTGGTTTCAGCAGATACAATGGCATCTTCGGGTTCGCGCACAATGGGCACAAGAGTACCGTCATAGTCGAAGAAAAACAAGCGGTTTTTGGCTTGCGAGTAAGCTTTGTCCATGCTGACAATATCTTCCTCGGTCAAATAATCCAGTTTAAGTCTTTTGTGTTCCTGATCAATCATAATCATCTGGGTAAAAAAGTCGTTTGTCCATGCAAAAACATCGTATTCCCGTAAGCGCTGCTGCATGGCCACCATGCGCTTTCTTTGGTCTTCAGGCTCCATTTCCAGAGCCTTATTGATAGCATCGGCAATATCCTGACTGTCCGTTGGGTTGATAATCAATGCTTCGCCCAACTCAGCAGCAGCGCCAGCCATTTCGCTCAGAATCAGCACGCCCTGTTCATCCTTTCGGCTGGCTACATACTCTTTACACACCAGGTTCATACCGTCTCGTACCGGGGTGATCAGAGCCACATCGCTGGCCGTATACAGTCCAACCAATTCCTCAAAAGGCATGGACCGATACTGGTAAATAATTGGCTGCCAGTTTATTTTACCATACTGTGCTCCGATTCGCCCGACGGTTTGGTCGATTTCGGATTTCATTTGCTGGTATTGCTCGATCTGATCCCGGGAAGGAACTACCATCATCACAAACGACACCCGACCATGCCATTCTTCGTATTGTTCCAGGAAACGCTCGTATCCTTTCAGACGATTAAGCAGTCCTTTGGAATAATCCAGTCGGTCGACTGAGAAAATAACTTTTTCCATTAATGGTGTCCTGGCATCATGCCGGGCTTTGATCACTAATGGGTCGTCAAAGGCATCGTTGAATTTTTTGTAGTCTATGCTAATCGGGAATGCGTCCACCTTAACCAATCGGTTATTAAGGTTGACGTAGTGCATCCGATTGCCCTGACCAATCACCATACGCACGGCTTTCAGGAAGTACTCCACGTAGTCGTTGGTATGAAAACCTACTACATCGGCGCCCATGATGCCGTCAATGATAGCTTCACGCCAAATGGAGGGTAACAGCCGGAATATCTCGAAGGATGGAAAAGGTATATGGAAAAAGAAGCCGATTTTGTTCTTTGGAAACTTTTGACGGATCAAGTCTGGCAAAAGCATCAATTGATAGTCATGAATCCAGATGACGTCATCTGGTTGAATGACATCGACCATTGCATCATAGAAAAGTAGGTTGGCTTCCTGATAGGCTTCGAAAAACTTGGTTTCGAATTTGGCGATGGTGGGGAAGTAATGGAAAAGCGGCCAGATCAGATCATTACAAAACCCTTCGTAGTAATTATCATTCAGTTCTTGGGATATAAAAACGGGATGTGCCTTGAAATTATCATTTTCCAGCGTCACGCCTTCCAGTTCTTCAGCGGTATTGTCCGTGTACCCTATCCACTGAATTTTGTCTTCAAATTCGAAACTCGTGTTATTACTACCCTGAGCCAGCGATAGCACTGCGGATACCAGTCCACCGGAATTTTGAAAGAGGGAAGTGCCGCTTTCGTTTTTAATTATTTTGAAAGGAAGTCTATAAGCGACAATTATAAGTCGCCCTTTTTTTCTGGTAGTGAAGTTCTTCATGATGCTTATTGTGGAAGTTTAGGGCAAAATTTGAAATCAGCCTACCCACAATTTAGAAAAAATGTGCCAGAGAACCCGAAAATCACCATAACGTTTCGATATTCTGCAATATATACGTTAATTATCAAGCAACAGCCATTGACTTTCCAGAGTCCCTGTCATCTACAAATAAACACAAGAGTCCAGCCAGAATCATTGAAACTCCGCCTAGGACCAAAGCGTAAATTGGTTCACCCCCAAAAATGGATTTTACTAAAAAACCCAACAGGGCAGCGGCCACAATCTGTGGTATTACGATAAAAAAGTTGAAAACGCCCATGTAGTAACCCATCTTGGAGGCCGGCAAGGATCCTGCCAGCATGGCGTATGGAACAGAAAGAATGGATGCCCAGGCAATGCCGATGCCCACCATCGACACCATCAAAAAATCGGGGTTCTCCATAAAATAAATACTCAGCAGCGCCAATCCACCCGCGCTCAGACAGAGCAGGTGGGTGATGCGCCGGTTTGTAAATCTGGCTACGACAGGAATGCCAAAAGCCACCAATGCCGCTATTCCATTATACACGCCCATACACAACCCCACCCAATCGGCGCCGTCGTTATACAGTTTGGAGGTAGTGTCTGTTGTGCCATACAGGTGGCTAGTTACGGCGGGGGTCATGTAAATCCACATGGCAAAGAGGGCGAACCACGAAAAAAACTGCACCATCGCCAGCTGTTTCATGGTCGGGGGCATGGTCTCGAAATCATTCATAATGGTCACGAATCCATTGGCGTAAGAACCGCGTCGCTGCAACAGACCCGACAGCATGAAAAGTACTCCGACCAAAAAGGTGCCGATCGAAAATATGTACAGTTCTTTATTTAAGTCTTGGGTGTATAGCCATGCTGACATGATCATGCCGATCATAGCGATACCCACGCCCCTGGTCACTTGGCTTTGCCCATTATTCTGCGAAATTACAGCATCAAGTACCCCTTTCTCTTCCGAAGATTTCTCGCCGACAGGTTCAGTAAATGACATTAATTCCTTGGGTGAATATTCCTTTGAGCGAAGTACCGTCCAAAGTACCGCCGCCAAAAACACGGCTCCGCCCAGATAGAAAGACCATTTTACGGAATCGGGAATAATACCCTCCGCCGCCTGATTAGGAACATCAAACCAATTGGTGAGAACATAGGGCAGGGAGGAGGCAACAATGGCGCCGGTCCCAATAAAAAAGCTCTGCATGGCAAAGCCTGAAGTAGTTTGGTCTGCGGGCAGGTTGTCGCCCACAAAGGCCCGAAACGGCTCCATAGAGATGTTTATGGATGCATCCATAATCCAAAGCATACCCGCGGCAAACCACAGGGTGGGCGAATTGGGCATAACAAATAACGCCAGGGAAGCCAGCACTGCGCCGGTGAGGAAGTAAGGACGCCGACGGCCCAGCTTGGTCCAGGTGCGGTCGCTGAAATAGCCTACCACCGGCTGTATCAAAAGTCCGGTCAATGGTGCGGCTACCCAAAGAATAGGAATGTCGTCGACACTGGCGCCAAGGGTCTCGAAAATGCGGCTGACGTTGGCATTCTGAAGGGCGAATCCGAACTGGATACCCAAAAACCCAAAGCTCATATTCCAGATGCTCCAGAAGCTCAATCGTGGCTTTGCCCGTATAGTCGGATGGTCAGCGGGTACAGGAACGTCCATCTTTTGGAGGGATAAGATGTGAAAAATCTAATTTTTAATTTCAAGTATGATGACGGAAAGCGGCCGGAGTGAAACAGGGATTCCTGAATTTTCAATTTCAGCCACGTCAAGGTTCAATGCCAAGCTATTCCCCGGAAAAACCTCTACAAGATGACAGGGTTCGACATCGCGGATTTTAAGGGTATTGGATAGAACGTCCGAGGGGATTTTTACCCGGGTACTTATAGTTTTTATTTTGTCAAAATTATAAACGCATACAAAGCGCTGGTTTGAGGTATAACGAAGGTAGGCGTAGGTTCGGGTCTTGTCATATTCAGGGCTTTGGTCGTCGATGTTGACGTACTGCAAATCATAAAAATCCCCTATTCGAATTGCCTCATTCTCTACCGCGAAATGGTTGAGATCATGATAAAACTGACGAAGCTTTTTCTGGTTTTCATCTAATTTGCCACCGTCAAATTTGCCCTGGTTCACCCATCTCTGAAACTCTGGAACTCCCCAGTAATCAAAAATTGTCGTGCGCCCGTCATCCCCTTGAAAGCCCTCCGATTCGGTTGGGTTGACGCCAACTTCCTGTCCAAAGTAGATCATCATTGGCCCGGTATGTAGCGTGGCGCTTAGCGTCATGGCTGGAATGGCCACCCACGGATCGTGTGCAAAAAAGCGCGAGGCGATGCGCTGTTCGTCGTGGTTTTCCAAAAAACGTAGCATATGGTGGGCAATATCGCCTGACTCATTTTGCCATAACCGGGTTATGTATTCGACAGTGCCGTTGCCCTCCATAATGGGGCGCAGATAGTTGTAAAGCCCCACCTTATCGTAGAGGTAGTCGAATTTGCCTTTGAAAATATAATTGTGGTATTCGCTGGGATTATAGATTTCGGCAATAAAAATAATGTCAGGATTCATCGCCTGAATTTCGGGGATCACCCAGCCCCAAAACTCAACAGGTACCATTTCGGCCATATCGCAGCGAAAGCCGTCTACACCTTTTTGAGTCCAATAAAGCAAAATATCCCGCATCTGGAGCCAGGTGGCTGGTATGGGATCAAAGTACCTGGCGTGACCGTTCAGGTAGTCCACACCGTAATTTAGCTTAATGGTTTCGTACCAATCGTAGATGCTGGGCCTGGCATTAAAAACATCGTTGCCAGTAGCCTTGGCTGGCACTTCATTATAAACATGTTCAGAGTCTACGGGAGAGATAATTTCCTCCGGGGAGTGGAAGGGCTCATTTGGCAGATAATAAAAATTATTTTGTGGGTCGAATACCACATCTGTCCGATCCCCCTCCCCGAAATCACGAACACCGGCTGGCTTGGCGTCCGAAGAATACTGCCTGGCAACGTGGTTGGGGACAAAATCGATAATGACTTTTAAATTAGCTTCGTGAGTGCGAATCAGTAAGGCCTCGAACTCGTCCATGCGTTTGTCGACGTCAACAGCCAGATCCGGGTCAACGTCGTAATAATCTTTAATCGCGTAAGGAGACCCGGCCATTCCTTTAACGATGAGTGGATTGTCAGGTTTTATGCCAAAATCCGAATAATCGGTCATCGTGGCGTGTTCGATAACTCCCGTATACCAGACATGTGAGATGCCAAAGTCTTTGAGTGCCTGCAGCGCAACAGCCGTTATATCGTTGAATTTCCCAACGCCGTTTGTCTTCAGTGAGCCGTAGTAATTATTGGTAAGATTCTGGTTGCCAAAAAGCCGGGTAAATATCTGGTAAACTACCAGTTTGTCGTGTTTCGGATTTGAAAGTTGCATGGATCGATTGGCGGAATTGCTTAAATAAACCGACAAAAAAGCGATAATAATTGGAAGAAACGCAATTACACCCTTTCTCAATATGAGAAGGGATAGCTTCCTTCCAAATCTAAGCAGGATAATTTTTAGAAAAAATGTTTATTTGGGCAAATTAAAGATTGGCGTTCATCATAATTAGTGGCTCTGATATCCAATTTCGAAGGCGAGGAAATCTCGTACAAACAATGCGCTATGAAAAATTGAAAAGAGGATTATTGGGGAAAGAAAATCAAAAGATGTTAAATTAGCCCATCACGAATAGATGGACAATGCCAAGATTAGTTTCAAAAACTACTTCACTTCTACTTTTCCTTCTGATTGGAATTTGTCAAAATTCCACAGCTCAGCCTTTCGTGATAAAACACCTTGCCCCACTCAACTGGTGGGTGGGTATGAAAGACCCTCGCCTGCAGGTTATCGTTCACGCTGAGAACATTGCCTCCGCAGATGTTTCTATAGAATACCCTGGTATTGCACTGGAGAATGTTCATAAGGTTGAGAATCCCAACTACCTCATTCTGGATCTGAAGATTTCGCCCGAATGCCGGGCGGGTACTTTCCATATTACTTTGAGTGGCGAAACCAACACCGGAAATGGACGCCGTAGTAGTTTGAAAAAATTCTCGCAGGCTATTCCTTACGAACTCCGTTCCCGCTCTGACTTTGTGAAAGCGCAAGGTGCAGACGCCTCTGATCTGGTGTACCTTTTACTGCCCGATCGTTTTGCGAACGGTGACCCTTCAAACGACCGCTTTGTCGGCTTGGCTGATTCAAAGGTCGATCGTACCAACCCTTTTCTGCGGCACGGTGGTGATCTGCAGGGGGTCATTGACCATCTTGATTATTTCAAAGAATTGGGAGTTACCGCCCTTTGGCTCAACCCGGTCATTGAAAACGATCAGCCCCTCACCGACGAAGGCGGCGAGTTACGCAGTGCTTACCATGGGTATGGATTCACGGACCATTACCAGGTCGACAAACGACTCGGGGGAAATGAAGCATACAAAAAATTAGTGGATGCAGCGCACGCCAATGGTTTGAAAATCATTCAGGATGCGGTTTACAACCACGCTGGAATAAACCACTGGCTGTTGCGGGATATGCCAGACAAAAACTGGCTACACCAATGGCCCACGTACACCAATACATCGTACAAAGAACAACCTATTCCAGACCCTCATGGCTCCGACCTAGACCGTAAGGTAACGTCTGATGGCTGGTTTGTGCCTTTCCTGCCCGACTGGAATCAGGGAAATCCTTACGTGGCCAACTACCTGTTGCAGCATGCACTCTGGACAGTGGAGTATTTCGGAATAGATGCCTGGCGGGTTGACACGTATATGTACAATGACCTTGACTATATGAACCGGGTCAACTCAGCACTGCTTGCAGAGTATCCCGACCTCCATATTTTTGGTGAAAATTGGACGAAAAGCGTCCCCAATCAGGCCTATTTTCAGGAAAACAACCTACAGGTACCCTTCAAAAGTAATTTGCCGGGTGCCTGTGATTTTCAGACGTATTATGCTATCAATGACGCGCTGAATCAGAAATTCGGCTGGGATGAAGGGGTCAACCGAATCTATCAAACGCTTGGGCTAGACTACCTGTATCGGGACCCGATGAAAAACGTGGTCTTTCTGGACAACCATGATACGGACCGCTTCCTATCGGTGGTAGGCGAGAACATGAACAACTACCGAATGGGATTGATCTGGCTGCTAACCACACGGGGAATTCCTCAACTCTACTATGGGACCGAAATTCTGATGAAGAATTTTAAAAATCCCTCAGATGCTGAAGTACGCCGTGATTTTCCGGGTGGTTTTCCGGACGATAAGGTTAATAAATTTATAGAAACAGGTAGAAATGGCGCTGAGAATGAGGCCTTCGACTTTGTAAAAAAACTGGCAAACTACCGGAAAAATACCCCCGCCTTACACAGCGGAAAACTCATGCAATTCGTACCGGCCGATGGAGTGTATGTTTATTTCCGATACGATGAAGAAAAGACCATAATGGTCGTGATGAATTCCAATGATAAGTCATTTTCCCTCGAAACAGGTCGTTTTCAGGAAAGGCTTGGTACCTTTGCCAGGGCCGTTGACGTACTTTCCGGGCTTGTCCACCCACTCGATAAACCCATAAATCTTGAGGCCCGAACTGCGTATGTGCTCGAATTGGGCAACTGATTCTCCATTGGAATAGTCAACTGATCGGGTGCACTCGGCAAGATGTGAGAATCAGGGAGGGAGAGATCTTCTTGTGAAGCAAATGACCGTCCGGGGTATACAGATAAACCATAATATTTAAACGCCGAATAAATGTCCGAGTTAAATGCTTGCCTTTTTGATCTTGACGGGGTAATCGTCGACACCGCAAAATTCCATTACATCGCTTGGCGCGAACTCGCCAACGGACTCGGATTCGACCTGACAGAAAAACAGAATGAAAAATTGAAAGGCGTCAGTCGGGTAGAGTCATTGGAAATTATACTCAAAATCGGCAACGTTAACCTCGATCCCGAAACCAAAGCAAAGCTGGCTGCCACCAAAAACGACCGCTACCTGGAACTTTGCCAAAAAATGACACCTGATGATATTTTGCCAGGTGTGCAGGTTTTTCTGGATTCCCTGATTCAGGAAAAAATAAAAATCGGGCTTGGTTCGGCCAGCAAAAATGCGCGGCTGATTCTTGACTACATTGGCCTGACGCACTACTTCGCAACGATCGTGGACGGAAATCGTATCAACAAAGGAAAGCCAGATCCAGAGACTTTTTTGTTGGGTGCGGAGGATCTGGATGTAAATCCTCAGAATTGCATCGTTTTCGAGGATGCTGTGGCGGGGATTCAAGCAGCAAAGGCCGGGGGCATGGTGGCGGTAGGTATAGGTAGTTCTGCTGAACTCAATGCTGCCAATGCCGATTTGGTCATTCCCGGCTTCCAGGACATTGATGTAAACACAATAAAACACTTGTTTTAATTTGAAAATGGTGGCGTTTTAGTGGTAGTCTCACTCGTCTCCGTTTTTCTTAAATGATATTGAATGAAGCAATACATTACTCCGAACCCCTGGTCGGTTATTGAAGAGGGTTTTCATCCCGAAGAAAACGAGATTACGGAAAGCCTTATGAGCCTGGGTAACGGGCGGATGGGCCAACGCGGAAATTTTGAAGAAAAATACTCAGGCAAAACGCTGCTGGGCAATTATGTGGCAGGCGTCTATTTTCCGGACAAAACACGTGTGGGTTGGTGGAAAAACGGTTATCCTGATTACTTTGCCAAGGTCATTAACGCCTGCAACTGGATAGGGATCGATGTCGAGATTGATGGACAGATTCTGGATTTGCATACCTGCCAGATCGAGGAGTTTTACCGGGAGCTGGACATGAAACGAGGTGTTTTGTCGCGTCACTGCACGGCCATTACGCCCCAAGGTCAGCGAGTCAGGATTGAAAGTGAGCGTTTTTGCAGCATGGTAGATGATGAATCGGGCGCCATAAAGTACTCGGTGAAAGCACTTAATTTCGATGGCCACATTACGCTGACTCCTTACCTGGACGGGACTATTCGCAATCGCGATGCCAATTATGACGAAACATTTTGGCAGGAAATCAGCAAAGAAACGTCTTTTGCCGAAGGAATACTGACCTTGGAAACCAAGCCGAACCCCTACGGCGTGGAGCAATTCGAGGTGACGACGGGCATGCGGTTTGATATCAAGAAAAATGGTAAAAAGCTGGATTTTCAGTCTCATCCCGTCAAAAATGAAAAGTATGTAGCGGGGAAGGTAGTTACAGAGATTAGTGAAGGTGACGAACTCACGCTGTTCAAGTACGCGGTAAACTTGTCTTCGGCAAATTACAAGCGGGAGGAGTTAACGGAGAAGGCAAAAAACTACCTTGACCGAATTACAAAAAAAGGATATTCAAGCCTTCTGTCGGAGCATGAGTTGGCATGGGCCGACAAGTGGGAGCGAAATGACATCGAGATAGTGGGTGATATGGAGGCGCAACAAGGAATTCGCTTCAATATATTTCACCTCCAGCAAACCTACACTGGGGAGGATGAATCGCTTAATATCGGCCCAAAGGGCTTCACGGGAGAAAAATATGGCGGTGTGACGTATTGGGATACAGAAGCTTATTGTATTCCTTTTTACCTGGCTACTTCCGGGAAGCATGTTGCGCGCAACCTCTTGATCTACCGATACAAACACCTGGCCAAAGCCATTGAAAATGCCGGCAAGCTGGGCTTCAGTCAGGGTGCCGCGCTTTATCCGATGGTCACGATGAACGGGGAAGAAAGCCACAACGAATGGGAAATTACTTTTGAGGAGATCCATCGGAATGGAGCCATTGCTTTCGCTATTTATGACTACATCAATTATACGGGTGATAAGGTTTACCTGGCTGAATACGGCCTGGAAGTCCTGATTGCTATTTCGCGCTTCTGGAAACAACGAGTCAACTGGTCTGCTCAAAAGGAAAAATTCGTAATGCTTGGCGTGACCGGGCCAAACGAATATGAAAACAATGTCAATAACAACTGGTACACCAACTACCTCGCAGTGTGGTGCCTGAAATACACTCTTTCGGCCATCGAATATGTCCGGAGTCAGGAGAAGGCGGATGCGATATTTGCCAAAGTTGAGTTTGATCAGGAAGCCGAAACCAAAGACTGGCAGGAAATAATTGACAAGATGTACTTCCCTTATGATCCGGAACGGGAGGTTTTCTTGCAGCAGGACGGTTTTTTAGATAAAGAATTAAAAACGGTCGATCAGATCAGCGAGCATCGCCCCATTAATCAGAAATGGTCATGGGACCGGATACTCCGATCGTGTTTCATCAAACAGGCTGATGTATTGCAAGGGCTCTACTTATTTGAGGATCATTTCGACCAGGGTACCCTTCGCCGGAATTTTGATTTTTACGAACCGATGACCGTGCACGAGTCATCCCTTTCGCCCTGTGTGCATTCAATTTTGGCTTCCAGCCTTGGGAAGAAGGAGAAGGCGTATGAAATGTATGTCCGGACAGCCCGACTCGATCTCGATGATTACAATAACGATACCGAAGATGGCTTGCACATTACTTCTATGGCGGGTACCTGGATGAGCGTCGTGAAGGGTTTTGCGGGGCAGCGCGTCCGGGATGGTGTGCTGGTACTTAATCCTTACATACCTGAGGGCTGGGACGCCTATTCATTTAGGATCGGTTTTCGCGGCATCACGATGCGTATAGAGGTGACGCGCCAGGCTGTCATAATTGAAAATCCTACCACCGAATCGGTCGAAGTGCAAGTGTGGGGGAAACAATACAGCGTTTTGGGCGAAGTTCGCCACGAATTAAAGGGGGCTGCCGCAGAGTAAATTTATATTTGGTAAATACCCCATCAATAATTTTCTGGCAATCCAGAACCGTGTCGGCCGTTGAGAAGTGTCAAGGATCCCTTAGCTTGACGCTTTTAATAGTCCCCGTTTAAATAATATCGTGATGTTGAGGGAAAAGTGGATTATCGGAATACTAACAATCTTGTTTTTGGCTGTAAGTCAGCCGGTACAGGCTCAGGATTTTCGGGAATGCCAGGAGTTGTTTGAAAAGTTGTTAAAAGATTTCAACCAATCCTTTGCCGAAAATAACCCTCAGATTATTCATTCTACCGAGTATCGACGCGAGCTGATAGCGCTTAAAAAGTCCTATCAGTCTTACCATAAAGCCTACTTCAATCCGTCGGACTCCATCCAGAAATTCAATAATGAAGCTATGCTGAACACCTTGTCGGGCAACTACGGCAAGGCGCTCCGGCTACTAAGCTCGATTGATTCGCTCGACCCTCAAACCAACTACTCGGTCGGACTATTGCATTTGCTGAATGGAAACTATTCCAGTGCACTGCCTCTCCTGGGAAACTCAGATGCCAGTAAATCAGCACCGCTAAATACCCTGGTGGTGTATTGCAAACAAGGGCGCGTGTCCGACGGGTTAGCGTACGGTCAGTCGGCAGCTCATGGCAATACCCAGGGAAAATGGAATTATAATCTCGGTTTGCTTTATAAAATGACTGATCGGCTGGAGGAGTCGGTGGCCGAAACTACCACCGCCATCCGGCAGAGCGATGAAATGGCGTACCGCCTTCTGCGCGGCGATGCGCTTATGAAATTGAAGCAGGCCAAAAGGGCGGTTTCTGATTTTGAGAAAATGGCTAGGAAGTACCCCAAAGCCCAGATTCGTTACGCCAATGCTCTGGTAGATTTGCATCGGTACCAGGAGGCATCCTACGTATTTCAAGAGTACCTGCAAGGGCAGGACCCCACTTTTCGCAAAGATGCATTTCTGGGTTTGGGCCACGCATACTATGGGCTGAACCAAATGGACAACGCTCAGAAATACTACCGACTGGCCGCCACAATGATCAGGGATAGCCCGGTCGCGCTTTGCGGTCAGGCAAATGTGCTGGTAACCAAACACGAGTACCAGGCCGCCCAAACCCTTTACAACCGCATTCTGTCCAACGATAGTACCTACCTGTCTGCAAAGCTGGGAAGGGGAATAACGCAGTATGGGTTGGGAAACTACCGGGAGGCTTTGTTGGATATGAAGGCTGCCGATATACTCTTTGATCCAGCTGATCGCGCTCTGGCTGATATTTTCGTCTGCCGTGGCTTTGCCCGCTACTACACCGGGAATGCCGGAGCGGCTTTGGCCGACTTCGAGTCAGCATTGCGTTTGGACGGCGGTCGGTTCGAGGCTTTGGCTGGCCTAAGCAGCATTTATGTCGATCAGAAAAATTATTCCGAGGCGGGGAGGTACATGACCAAAGCCCTGGGTTTCGAGAAAAGCTATGATAGAATGTGGAGCAACTATGGCAATATGCTGCTGCATTTTGACATGCATAAAAAAAGTTTGGATGTTTTCAAAAAAGCCATCGCCCTGAATCCCGAAAACATTAAGGCCCAAAATGGGTGGGGCATCGTACAGCTGGAAAGTGACAAACTCAATCAGTCCAAGGTGTTGTTTGATAGTCTGGTCAAGGCCAACCCGGATGTTCCTTATTTGCTAAATAACCGGGGAATCGTGAATGCTTACCACGGCAATCGTTTCGATCAGCTTGACCAGCCCGAAGCAGCCGATAATCAATACCAGCTGGCGTTTGATGATTTCAAAGCAGCGATGGAGGTGGCTCCATCCAGAAAATTTTATAATGTGAATCAAGGCAATGTGTACCGCTACTGGCAACAGTACGAAGATGCCAAGCTCAGCTATCAGAAACATCAGGACAAAAGCGCCCTGAATAACACTGCTGTCCTTTATGCCGGGCTTGATAATAACAAAGACGCAAAATATTACCTGGAAACTGCCTTGCAGATCGATTCCGCGCACAGGGTGTTCCAGTTCAATATGAATTTGCTATTGAAGGGTAGGCAAAAGGAATTTGCTCAGTCTCTCGCCCGCACCGTCGCTTCCAACGACGACACTGACGGACCGTTTTCTGATATTGGTATAAAGTACAGCCGTGATGGGTTCGTCACTATTTTCCTGTATGATTATGAATACGACACGCTTCACTTTCCCGGACGCCATTTTCTTCCACTTCCCGTTGCCGAGTATACCGAGGAGTATTTTATTCCGGAGTACGATTTCAAACTGATGCCTTATTCTATAAAGAAGGCCCCCAAGGAAAAGACTAAAAAGCCGCGGTACAAATCCCAGAAAGTACGGATGAGGGGAGGGCGGAAGCGGTCAGGTACTGACTGTCCGGTATTCTGAAAATCAAAACTGATTTATCATTCGTAGAGTGGAGTAGCCTCAATTCTAGAATATTGATCAGGTTTATTTTGTTTTATGATCAAAACAAAAGCGACTATCAGCGCTATTCCAGCCCCCGCTCCGGCTATAAAGGCTATTGAATAATAAAATGGTTCTACTTCCAATCGTTTGAGGACTATTCCGGCGAAAGCCCAAGCCACTGCCAAAGTCAAATAACCGTTTTGAAGGCGAATTGCGGCAAATAAGGCAATAAGTAGTCCGATAACAAGCATTATTACAGCCCAGCTATCCTGTTCCAGTCCGCCTCCAAACCAGCGAACACCCGTAAGCCATGCTGTAACATTTGCAATCGTCGCAACACAAATCCAGCCCAGATACACCCCAAAAGGTGCCTTAGTCAGAAATTTCTCCTTTCTCGTCATTAGGTTGTTTACGTTGACGATGCCAAAATTTGTGAGTAGGAGTGATAACAGGATAAACAACATGGTCACTACCGAAACGGGCAGAAACTCATAATGCCACAAGACAATCCAAAGTGAATTCATCAGCGATGAAACAAAGTACCAGATCCCAACTTGGGAAACTATGGTGTTGATCCGGCTTGGCTTACCGCTAAATAAGGTTTGAGCTTGATAGACCGTAAATACTAACAAGAGAAGGTAGATGATTCCCCAAATACTGAATGTGACGCCAGCTGGAACGAAAAGATTTGGGTACTTGTCAGATAATTCCCCGGTAGTCTGGCCATTGATTGGTAAGAAATTAGCCAAAAAGTTCATTAGAATCATAAGAAGATAGCCGGCAATATTGAGAATTTGCAGCGTTTTGATCCAGGGGGTAGAGGTAGTTGTGATCATCTTGAAAAATTTTATCAAAAACTCATTATTATATGATGATGAGGCACTAAATCCGTACCAGCAGGTTATTTTGAGCCATTTCAGGAATGTGAAGTATCGATCATAAGTGGGGAGAATTTTCCTTTTGTCCGCAAAATCGGTCTATTGGTATGAGAATTATTGCCATTACTTATTTTAATTTAATTGATGCGCTATGAAATTTTTAATGAAATCAATTTTTATAATTGCGTTAGCCGTTTTGTCAACAGCAGCTTATTCCCAAAATCGAAATTTTAAATTCGGGATTAAGGCAGGCGCTAACCTTTCTAACTTAAAGGGGGACGACGTAGTCTCGAGCAATGATCCAAATGTGAAAATAGGAAATACCAATGCCACCTTAACCGGATTTGTAGGCGGGGTTTTCATGCGTTTGGGGAGTAGTATTTACCTTCAACCCGAAATCCTGCTTTCCCAAAAAGGCGGTTCTGTCAATGTTTTTCGCTCAGGCTCGGGTACCACGAATGCCAATAACTCAATAGACGTCCGTTTTACCAACTTTGACGTTCCGGTGTTGGTCGGGTTACGCTTCGGTGATTTTTTCCGCATAAATGCGGGGCCGATTGCATCGTTGCGTCTTTCCGAAAACGGAGGTTTACGGGAAGCACTAAATGAAGTAGGTGCTAACTCGGTCAAAGATAATTATAAAGCAGCAGCGCTGGGATATCAGGCAGGGGTCGGTGTGGATATCGGTAACCTAAGTATTGACTTGCGGTATGAAGGCAACGCCTCGAATATAATCAATGCCGATACGGACGATGCCAACTTTAATTCACAGCTCAAACGTAAGGGTAGTCTTTTCCAAGCCACACTGGGATTCGCCATTTTTTGATTCATGAATCAAAACTAGGTCAACAAAAAAAAGCTCAACGAACGTTGAGCTTTTTTTGTATTTTCTAACTGCTTCCCAGGTATGTCAACCATTGTCGGCAAACTCAGGGTATAAGGTCATTCCACCATCAATGTACAGGGTCTCACCATTCACATAGTCTGACTCATCGGACGCCAGCCAGGCAACTGCCTTGGCGACGTCCTCAGCGGTGCCAATGCGACGATAAGGAATAAGGTTCATTAATTCTTTCAGGCTTTCCTGCTTTGACCAAACCGCCTTGTTAATGGCCGTTTGTATAGCGCCAGGGCTAATTGAGTTCACCCGTATTTTATACGGAGCCAATTCTTGAGAAACTGATTTCATCATCATCGAAACTCCGCCTTTGGAAGCAGCATAATTCACATGACCTGCCCATGGGATGACATCATGCACCGAGCTCATCATGACTATCTTGCCTATTGCACGGCTTGTGTTGATCGCCTTTCCTTTGTATTCATCAGGTGCCTGCTTGACAAACTGTTTGGCAGCTTCCCGAATGCATATAAACTGACCCGTAAGATTGACGTCAATAACTTTCTGCCACTGCTTGGTAGTCATCTCCAAGAAAGGCGAATCCACCTGCAAGCCAGCATTGCTGACCATCACATCCAAGCGACCAAACTTTTTAATTGTTTGCTCAAACATGGATAGGACATCCTCTTCTTTGCTGACATCGGCTTTGACAATGATTCCGTCACCACCACCATTTTTGATTTGCTTTAAGGTTTCGTTCGCCTCCTCCTTATTGCTATGGTAGTTCACAACAACATTGGCACCAAGGCCGCCGAAATAAATCGCGCACGCCTGACCAATCCCAGAGGATGAACCCGTAACTATAACCGTTTGGCCTTTAAATTTCAAAGATGAATCGATCATAAACCTTCGCTATCGACCTGCTTCAATTTCTTCCATACATTCCGATTCACACTTTTTACCGCCCAATCCTTTGCTTGAAGGATCGCCGTACGAATGGCATCGGCCGGAGTCAAATTATTGGAATTGATTAACTCCTGTGCTAACATAATGGCTCTTTCGCGCGTGGTTGGAGAAAGGTAAGCCAGCTCGGGTGAATTGATGTTTTGATTCATGTATTGTTGTTCGTTGATTGCGCGATTTTATCTTAAAAAACGGTACCATAGATTCTGCTCACGCGAAGGACAGGATACTGTAAAATTTTCTGCTCAATGATGGGTTTTATGGAATAAAAATCCCCACTCCCGGCAGGAAGTGGGGATTTTCCAAAAGGTCTGATTACTTGACCTCTTCAAAGTTTACGTCCGTGACGTCTTCTTCGGCGTTGCCAGTGTCCCCTTGGGAGGTAGCTCCATTAGGTGCACCAGCGGTAGGATCGGCCTCAGGGCCAGCTGCGTACATTTCCTGCGAAGCAGCTTGCCAAGCGGTGTTCAGACTTTCCATTGCCGTATCAATAGCGGCAACGTCCTGGCTCTGATGTGCAGTGCGAAGCTCTGCCAAAGCACCTTCGATAGCCGACTTATTATCAGCCGAAAGCTTGTCGCCATATTCGCTGAGCTGTTTTTCAGTGCTGAAAATCAAAGTATCAGCAGCATTGATCTTGTCGATCTTCTCACGCTCTGCCTTATCGGATTCCTCGTTTGCCTTAGCTTCCTGACGCATACGCTCAATTTCAGCGTCGGTCAATCCACTGGAAGCCTCAATGCGGATTTTCTGTTCTTTACCGGTCCCTTTATCACGGGCCGAAACATTAAGTATACCATTTGCGTCCACGTCAAAGGTCACCTCTACTTGAGGTACACCACGGGGTGCGGGCGGAATGCCGTCGAGGTGGAAGCGTCCCAGAGTCCGGTTTTGGTTAGCCAAAGGCCGCTCACCTTGCAGAACATGGATTTCCACAGATGGCTGGTTATCGGCCGCCGTAGAGAACGTTTCAGTTTTCTTAGAAGGAATCGTGGTGTTTGACTCAATCAGTTTCGTGAATACGCTACCCAAAGTCTCGATACCCAGAGACAGGGGAATTACGTCTAGCAGCAGCACATCTTTAACCTCGCCGGTCAGAACACCACCCTGGATAGCTGCGCCTATGGCAACTGCCTCATCGGGGTTTACGCTCTTGGATGGTTTGCGGCCAAAGAATTTCTCTACTTCTTCCTGAACCCTGGGGATTCGGGTTGATCCACCTACCAGAATCACTTCGTCGATATCACTAGTGCTGATGTTAGCGTTTTTGATCGCTTTCCGGCATGGCTCCATCATCCGCTTGAATAGGGTGTCCGCCAATTGCTCAAACTTTGCCCGGGTCAGGGTCCGCACCAGGTGTTTGGGGATACCATTGATCGGGAAGATGTAAGGCAAGTTGATTTCAGTCTGCGTTGAGCTGGATAGTTCCACCTTAGCTTTCTCAGCAGCTTCTTTCAGGCGTTGCAGAGCCATCGGATCCTGGGTCAGATCGATGCCTTCATCTTTTTTAAATTCCTCAGCCAGCCAATCGATAATGACCTGATCGAAGTCATCACCACCCAGGTGAGTGTCACCGTCAGTAGCTTTCACTTCAAAAACGCCATCACCCAGTTCGAGAACTGAAATATCGAAAGTACCACCCCCCAGATCGAAGACCGCAATCTTCATATCCTTGTGCTGTTTGTCCAGGCCATAGGCGAGGGCAGCAGCAGTGGGCTCGTTGATAATTCTTTTCACATCCAGACCCGCTATTTGTCCAGCTTCTTTCGTGGCCTGACGCTCGGCGTCGTTGAAATAGGCAGGTACCGTCACGACAGCCTCTGTCACTTCCTGGCCCAGGTAGTCTTCCGCTGTCTGCTTCATTTTTTGCAGAATCAAAGCGGAGATTTCCTGTGGAGTATATTGCCGATCGCCGATCTTAACGCGTGGTGTATTGTTAGGACCTTTCTCTACTTCGTAGGCAATGGTCTTCATTTCATTGGTTACTTCCCCGAACCGCTTACCCATAAAGCGCTTGATTGAGCTAATGGTGTGCGTAGGGTTGGTGATTGCCTGGCGCTTAGCAGGGGCGCCGACTTTGCGCTCGCCATTTCCACTGTCCATGAAGGCTACCACGGAGGGAGTGGTTCTGGCACCTTCACTATTTGGTATAACCACGGGCTCGTTTCCCTCCATTACAGCCACGCAGGAGTTCGTAGTTCCTAAGTCTATGCCAATAATTTTTCCCATTGTATGATTTGTTTTGGTTGTTTTTGATTTCTGATAGTTATATCAAAAAGCTTATACCACTATTGTGATTGGTGGATGAATGTGACAAATTGGCAGCTGGTAGATGAGCTTATCCCTATTAAGCATTTGATGTGTTTGCCGATTTCTCATTCTAAGAAAAAAGCGGAGCCAAAATCGGCTCCGCTTTGCACTATATCTGAAATGAAACAGAAAAATTTCTTTCAAATAATCACAGGAAAAATATAATCTATTTACCAAAAAGTCCGCCCAGCATTCCACCCAGGTCCATACCGCCACTTTTCTGATCATCGGTATTATTTCCCCCTAACATGCTACCGCCCATACGCATCAGATCATTCATATCGAGCTTGCCGTCTGCCAAAGCGTAACCGATTTGGTTAAAGTCAAAACCACCACCTCCGGTTTGCACACCAGAGTTTGAGGTGGATGACCCTCCCATCAGATTGCCCAGGATACTGTTAAAATCGATGCTGCCATCCTGAGAATTACTGGTTTTATTGATCAAACTCGCAATGACGCCCGGAAGAACTGAGGCGACAATACCGCTGGCTGCAGAGTTGGACATCCCGAATTTCTCCATAATACTATGAATGGCTTTTCCGGCGATGCCTGCTACAATGGGATTGCTCATTAAGCTCGAAGATTGTCCGGTGTTCACCGATTTACCAGAAAGCAATCCCATGAGCCCTCCTACATTACCGCTTTGGGCTTCCTGCTGCATTCCGCCCATGATTGAGCCCATCAGCGTTTGCATTACATCATCATTATGTTGGTTAGGTACTTCAGGGTTTCTGACGACTGCCTCCTGGGAGTTTTCCTGGATTAGGCCCATTATTTGTTCTAGCATTTCTGTTCAGGTTAAAGGGTTAAACTGTCAATTTCCTATTCAAAGACGAATTGACAGTAAAAAAGTAACTGGGGTAGTTGGAATTTTGACAATAAAAAACCCTCACCGGGTTGGGTGAGGGTTTGAAAATCGCTGTTTTTACTTTACTTTTTCGACGATAGCCTTGAAGGCCTCAGGGTGATTCATGGCCAAATCGGCAAGTACCTTACGGTTCAGTTCGATTCCGCTTTCATTGAGTTTGCCCATAAAGGCTGAATAAGACATTCCATGTTGCCGGGTTCCGGCGTTGATACGCTGAATCCACAAAGCACGGAAGTTTCTTTTCTTGTGTTTGCGACCGATGTATGCATAGCCCATCGCTTTTTCGACGGCATTCTTGGCAACGGTCCAAACATTCTTGCGGCGACCGAAGTAGCCTTTGGCCATTTTGATTATTTTCTTGCGTCTGGCCCTGGACGCAACGTGGTTCACTGAACGTGGCATACTGTTGTTGTTTTTTGACAGTCGGTGCTGCTTTGAGTCTTTAATACCGACAATCGGGTGGAAACTTAAACCAAAAAAAATAGGAACTGGGTATCAGAATTACTTCAATCCCAGCATGAGCAGAACACGGTGCTTTTCGGTTTCATCGACCAAAGTAGTCTTCACCAGATTGCGCTTACGCTTGGTTGACTTCTTGGTTAAGATGTGACTGTGAAAAGCATGCTTGCGCTTGATCTTTCCGGTGCCCGTCAGCTTGAACCGCTTTTTGGCGCCGGACAATGTTTTCATTTTAGGCATAAAAAATCGTCTATAAATGGATGTAAAGTTTAAACAGCCCGCAAAAATACGGGATTCTCACACAAAAAAAAAGTCCCGGCTGAACGCTTGGTTCAACCAGGACCCAATTATTGATATATTTATTTCCCGATACAAGCAGGAAAAGGCAGATTCTTTTATTGCCTATTACTTTTTGGGAGCTGTAGGAGCCAGAATGATCGTCATCCGCTTACCTTCTAGTTTCGGTTCCATTTCAATCTTACCGTATTCAGCAAGAGCCTCCGAGAAGCGGTTGAGTATATTGAGTCCTCTTTCCTTAAAAACAATAGTACGACCCACAAAGTGGACATAGGCTTTCACCTTGGCGCCCTCTTTCAGGAATTCCATTGCGTGTTTCAGTTTAAAGTCGAAATCGTGGTCATCAGTGTTTGGACCAAAACGAATCTCTTTAATTACCACACGTTGAGCCTTGGCCTTAATCTCCTTCTGTTTCTTTTTTTGCTCGTACTTGAATTTCGAGTAATCCACCACCTTACATACGGGAGGGGTAGCGGTGGGTGCGATTTCCACCAGGTCAAGGCCCTGCGCTTCGGCGATGGCCCGCGCTTTGCTGATGTCGTAAACGCCGGTTTCGACATTGTCACCCACTACACGTACTTCGCGCGCCTGGATGCGTTCATTAACTTTGTAAGGTTCTTCGGGTACTCGGTATCTGCCGCGTGAGCGTGGGGATCTTAATGCCATAGAGTGTTTTTTTGTAAAAAATTATATTTAAGGTTGAAAAACGTGTATTACATTGGTAAAAGCGGAAAAAATAGTGCCAATACCCGTTAATGATAAGGAAAAATCAAAAACCTGCCAAATTCTCTTTAATTTCTTTTTGAAAAAGGGTTGAGAACTCTGACCATGACATGGAGCCTAAGTCTCCTTCACCCTTCTTACGAACCGAAACCTGCTGGTCGTTTTGTTCCTTTTCGCCTACAATTAGCATGTAGGGAACCTTCATAATTTCGGCATCCCGAATCTTACGTCCGATTTTCTCATCGCGGTGATCCACAAAACCCCGGATATCATCATCCTGCAAGGCGAAGAAAACTTCTTCGGCATAATCAGAGTACTTTTCTGAAATGGGTAGAATGGCAATTTGATCGGGTGAAAGCCAAAGCGGGAATTGTCCGGCTGTGTTTTCAATCAAAATCGCGATGAACCTCTCCATGGAGCCGAAGGGAGCACGGTGAATCATTACCGGCCTGTGCTTCTGATTGTCAGATCCAATATATTCAAGCTCGAAGCGATTGGGTAGGTTGTAGTCTACCTGGATTGTTCCCAACTGCCACTTACGGCCGAGGGCGTCCCTCACCATGAAATCGAGCTTCGGACCATAAAAAGCCGCCTCTCCCAGCTCAGTTACAGTGTTTAAGCTCCTCTCAGCGGCGGCTTCTATAATCGCTGACTCTGCCTTTTCCCAGAGATCGTCACTGCCAATGTATTTGGTTTTGTTTTCGGGATCACGCAAAGATATTTGTGCACTGAAATCGTCGAAACCAAGAGTTTTGAAAACGTAAAGTACCAGGTCGATAACCTTAATGAATTCAGCTTTCACCTGATCCGGACGACAGAAAATGTGGGCATCGTCCTGAGTGAAACCACGAACCCGGGTCAAACCGTGCAATTCACCGCTTTGCTCGTAACGGTAGACCGTCCCGAATTCGGCCAGACGTAATGGTAGATCGCGGTAGGAGCGTGGTTTGGTTTTGTATATCTCGCAGTGGTGCGGACAATTCATAGGTTTCAGCATGAACTCCTCATCTGCGTCAGGGGTCTTAATCGGTTGAAAAGAATCTTTGCCGTATTTTTCCCAGTGTCCGGAAGTCACGTAAAGCGCTTTGCTGCCAATATGGGGCGTCACAACGGGCAGATATCCTGCACGTAACTGCGCTTTTTTCAGGAAGCTTTCCAGACGTTCTCTAAGCATAGCACCTTTAGGCAGCCAAAGTGGCAGGCCTTGCCCTACCTTTTCGGAGAAGGCGAACAAGTCCAGCTCTTTGCCCAACTTCCGGTGGTCACGCTTCTTGGCTTCCTCCACCTGAAAGATGTATTCGTCAAGCTCCTTCTGCTTGGGAAACGTGATTCCGTAGATTCGGGTGAGCTGCTTGTTGTCCTGATTGTTCCGCCAATAAGCGCCGGCAATATTGGTTAGCTTCACTGCCTTGACGGCTCCGGTGTTGGGTATATGGGGCCCTCGGCACAGATCAGTAAATCCACCCTGAGTGTATAGTGTAATCTGACCATCTTCAAGTCCGTCGATCAGTTCCAGTTTATATTCATCCCCCTTGTTTGTGAAGTATTTTATGGCATCAGCTTTTCCGATGGGTTGGCGCACGTATTCATTTTTTTGACGGGCCAGCTCTTTCATTTTATTTTCGATGGCAACGAAATCATCGCTGGAAAGAGTCTTTTCACCTAGATCAACATCGTAATAGAACCCCTTTTCGATAGAAGGGCCCGTTCCAAATTTTACGCCCGGATAGAGGGATTCCAGTGCCTCAGCCAATAAGTGCGCCGAGGAGTGCCAGAACGTAGCCTGACCTTCCGGATCATTCCAGGTAAGTAGTTTGACGCTGGAATCCTGCTCGATGGGGCGATTGGCGTCCCAAACCTCCCCGTTAACTACTGCCGACAAAACATTGCGAGCCAGGCCTTCGCTTATGCTAAGCGCAATGTCATAGGACGATACCCCGGCTGGATATTCCCTGACTGATCCATCCGGGAGGGTAATTTTAATACTCATGATTGGTGGTGTTGTAATGATAAAAGCGCGTAGATTGAACCTGACACACTGTTTTTTTGAAAAAACGGGGAAAAGAGTTTACCTGATTTTGATTTGCATGGTTGAATCTCTGCCCATGTCGATCGTTCTTCGAGGCTGAATAGTTTTGATTTTAATTTTTAAACTGTCCAATACCCTCGGAACTGCCACTGGGCTGCGGGGAACCACTGCTGCTTTTTTGGTCGCAAAAATCCCGGCAGGATCGTACTGCCGCTGTTTCCGGTATTGTATGCGTGACAGGGCAGCCTGTGCTACCTGATCATCTGGGTTTAACTGGATGGCAATGCTGTAAAACTCAGCCGCCCGCTCGTCGTTCCCAATTTTTTCAAGGCAGTAGCCTGCCAGATAATTCGCTTCGGGGTAGTCTGGCTGTTGTTTCAGTGTTTTTTCAAAAGCAGTCAGTGCCCCAAAATAAGATTTCCATTTCAGATAGATATGGCCAATCCGGTAATGAGCCAGTTCCAGGGTAGAGTCCAGGAGTATCGCCTTTCTGTAGGCGAACATGGCGCTGTCAAGATTCGCGGCTCTTTGGTATATTTCTCCCCTGGCCACCTGCAATTCTGCTCGGGCAGGAAAGCGGTCAATGGCCAATTGATTATACAGCAACGCCTCGCGCTTATTTCCAAGACGATTATAGATGGAGCTTATTTGCTGATAGGCACGTAGCATCCTGGGGTTGAGCGATAGGGCGTACTTGAGATTTTCGAGACCGGTCAGCGTGTCTGACATTTTGCTTTGTAACATGCCTTTTACAAAATAGGCATCGCCTTCATAGGGTGCCATGTTAAGCGCTGTCACCAGGTAGTTTTGGGCTTCCCTGTATTGGCTTTTTTCCTGATTTAGATCTGCCAGTAGTATGTACAGTTCAGGTAGATCCTGTTGGAGGACCTCTGCGCGCTGCGCGTCTTCCAGGGCTTTGTCAGTTTTTGAAAGCTCATGCCTGATCTTTGCCCTGAGTAAATAATACTCGCCAACATTATCTTTCAAATCAATAGCGGCGTTTATGTCATTTTCTGCAAGGGTGTATTTTTCCTGCTTCAAAAAGATCCGGGCCCGCTGGTAGAGATTATTATCTAAATCCACCTTGCGGCTGATCAAATCATCCAGCGCCTGCAAAACATCAGCCTGCCAATTTTTCTTGGATATGCTTTCGGGAGTAGGAGGGATGCGGGTGGTTGTGCGGGCGTCACTCTGGCAGGCAGTTTCGCATAGAGCGAGCAAGATCAACATGGATCCAATGTAAAACCGACTGTTTAGTGATTTGGGCATTATAATCATCGAATTGCGCATTCCAAGTCGCAAAATTCAGCATTCTTTTCGCAAAACCCCATTATCGGGAGTCATTCTTGGAAAATTGATTGGAATTTTTCATTTACAAATCTGAGAAGCGGGCGAAGACGCCCAATGGCAACTTCTTCGAATTGGAATCCTGCAGGAAGAGTTCACCAGATTCGTAGCCAGAAGTTTTTCCAAAATGACTGGTTATCAAATTGTCCAAAATCAAGGCTGAAAACCCCAGCGAATATAAATTAATGATAAAGAAATGGTTTTTAGGGGCCAATAATTCTGAACATAATCCGATTAGCTCATTTATCTGTTCCTCCAGTAGCCACTTCTCGCCGTTGGGTCCACGACCATAAGCGGGCGGATCAAGAATGATTCCGTTGTACTTTTTGCCTCGCCGTACTTCCCGCTTCACAAATTTCATGGCATCTTCCACCACCCATCGTATATTGTCAAGCCGGCTTAACTCCATATTTTCGCGCGACCAGTTAATCACTGGCTTTACAGCATCCACATGGGTCACGTCTGCGCCTTGTGCTTTTGCAGCCAGGGAAGCCATGCCCGTATAAGCAAATAGGTTAAGGACCGTTGGTTTTTCCACCGCAATCCCATTAAGCTTTTCGGCTATAAAGTCCCAGTTCACTGCCTGTTCGGGGAAAATGCCTACGTGTTTGAAGGAGGAAAGAGTTAACCTGGCCTGCAAATCCAGCAAGGGCGTGGCATAAGCAATATTCCAGCGTTCCGGCATTCTGGTGTTAAGCTGCCACTTCCCCTTTTCCTGTGAGTTTTTATCACGGGCAAAAATGGCGTGGGCCTTGCTTTCCCATTCAGATTGGCTGAGTGTTTTATCCCACACGGCCTGGGGTTCTGGACGGATAAGGATGTACGCTCCAAATCTTTCCAGCTTTTCAAAGCCTCCGGTGTCGATTAGTTCGTAGTCAGAATGTTGAGTGGGGGTAAGGAGCAGCAAAATCAGAAAGTAATTTTATTGAGATAAAACACGTCACGACGCCCCCGGCTTTGCACGTCCCCGGAGGGATTCACTATCCGTTGGACGCCCCAGGCCAGGTAATGGTTGGCGTACCAGAAATCCACATCGTCGGTTGACGTTTTGCGTACTTTGTCGCCTTCCATGCCAGTGGGTAGTTCTACTTTCTTGCCACTGTCAACTACCTGCTTTCCTTTGATAATTTTGCTGGTGATCGCCCCATCTTTGCTATATACCAGTTGTGTGCGACCTTCATCTGACACCTGAACGTTGATTTTTTCCTTCAATTCCATGCTTTTCACATTATCGAAATTCAAGCTGTTATCCCATAACAACTGCCCATCCTTATCAAAATCGGCTACGATGGCGTGGGTATAGACGAATCCGTCAAAAATCTGGTTGCTGTTTCCGCCGCGAGAACCATAAAACGGATTCCATAAATAGGGATTGTAAAGCCCCCGCCCAAAAGGCGATCCGTACATATATGGATTTCCATAAAAGGAATTCATCCCGAGGATGTTATTGTTATTGCTCCGGTATTCAGGATAAAAGACTTCCGAAACCATCACGTACTGGTCACCCTTGGGGATAATGTCATGGACTAGCAGCCGGTAGTTCAGCTTTAAATCGCTACCGGAATCTTTCTTGCGCTTGATTCTCCGTTCCATTTTCTCCTGTTGCCGCTCATTCATAAACGAAAAGAAATTGGCAAAGTCAGTGAAACTATGGTACCGGGTATACTGGACTTCATCGTATACGATTTTACTGATAAACATCCCCTGTGAGGCCGCGCTGTTCGAGCTTTGCATGTTGCGGTACCCGTAAGTGCCAATCATCAGCTTGACCGAATCGCTTAGAATCTGCAGTTTCCCGCTAAGGAAAGAATAATCGTCCTCGGGTTCAATCATCACCTGTGAGTGCATCTGGCCTGATGCGTCGTAAGTGTGGGCCACAATTCGAATCTCCTTGCGATTTTTTACAGCGAAACTGACATTCACTAATTGGTGTGTGGTGTCAATTTCAATGGACTGAATGGCGTTGGAACCCCGGATGGCAGAGGGCAGAATTTTAGTTTGCTGAGTATGTAAGTTGGTATGAATCAGCACGGGCTCATCCCTTACTGTCCCGGCCATAAAGATTGCGTATCCCAGTGATTTGAAATCGGTAATTTCAAATCGATCGAGGGTGTTAATCGTAAAAGTTTCGACGAAGCCCGGGCCGATGTTCACTTTAACGATCTGGTAAATTGGACTCCGGTACCTGCTGAAAAGCAGAAACACCGACCCCCCATCGTAGGTGGATGCAACGTAATCGAGGTTGTTTTCGATTGTCCCATCAATCGACCAGCGTCGCTCGAGGTTTGTGTCGAACAGCTGTACGTTATAAGCGTTTCTTCCTGCCTGAGAGATAAGAAGTACGCCACATTCTCCCAGGGGAACAGTTTGGTAAGTTTCGCTTTTTTCTGGAATAGGAAGTTCGACCCTCTTTAAATCTTGAGCCGAAACGTTACTGAAAATAATGGCGCACCACGCAATGGTAAACAGTCTGCGTAAATGCATTGAACTTTTAATCATGGGCTAAACCAACAATAATGTCAAATTCTTCGGCGCGGATGGGGAGGACAGAGAGCCGTGACTGACGTACTAGGGAAAGGTCTTTTAACCGCTCATCGGCTTTAATCTGAGCCAAAGTGACTGTATTGGGGAATCGTTTCACTGGAACCAGGTCCACAACTACCCATCGATTATCATCGGTCGTTGGATCGGGATAATGCTCTTTCACGACTTTCGCCAAACCCACGACTTCCTTTCCTTCATTGCTGTGGTAAAAAAGCACGAGATCGTCGCGCTTCATTTCCTGCAAATAGTTTCGTGCCTGGTAGTTTCTAACGCCGTCCCACACACCGCGCTTTTCTTGAACGAAGTCCTCCCACGAATATTTGAAGGGTTCAGATTTGACAATCCAGTGATTCATATTTCCGATGCCGGGGGGCTGCGCCCCCAAGATTCATTGTCGGTTTAACTGTAAGCTCTAAATTTTTTGGTCGCCAAAAATACGCATTGTTTCCACGGGGTTAAAATCAATTTTTGATCTTTGTCCCCAAAAGTACCTCTATGAAAAGTTGGACAACCCATCGTGACAGGATTTTAAAGGAAACTATTCCTGCTGAACCTTACTTCAAATCAGTCCATGATTTTGCCCTAGCCTGGTTATCCGGGCAGGAGACATTCTCCATTAACACTTCCGGTTCCACTGGCCCCGCGAAGGAAATCGCATTGCAACGCCGCCAGATGATCGAGTCTACCCGGATGACCGGACAAGCCTTGGGATTGCCGACAGGCACGCGTGCACTCGTGTGCCTGAATGTAGGGTATATCGCCGGGATGATGATGATGGTCAGGGGGCTGGAACTGGGTTGGGAGCTGACAGTTGTCGAGCCAAGCAGCAATCCGTTGATGAATCTGGATGAGACGGTAGAATTCGATTTCGTCTCGCTGGTTCCCTTGCAGTTGTCGTCCATTTTGAGTGAGCAACGAACGAGTACCATGGCTGAAAATTTGGGGAAAATCCTACTGGGTGGTGGTGCCGTTCCAATGGCGCTGATGTCAGGAATTCACCAGTTGAAAATTCCTGTGTACCAAAGCTATGGTATGACCGAAACCGTTTCTCACGTTGCGTTGAGACGGTTGAACGGTGCCAATTCCCAAGGGAATTATAAGATTTTGCCAGGAATTGATTCTGGAACCGATGAGCGGGGGTGCCTGTATTTGCGTGGCGCCGTGACTGCTAACCAGCTTATACAGACTAATGACCTTGTCGAAATTACTTCCCCTGACTCATTCAACTGGGTAGGCCGGGTCGATTCGGTCATCAATTCTGGCGGTGTCAAAATATCCCTGGACAAATTAGACGGGGTAGTTGGGGAGGTACTTCAAGAAATGAATGCAGCCAATGATTATTTTTGCTGGTACCAGGCGGACGACATATTGGGACAAAAACTAGTCATTTTTATAAAAAGGCAGAACGGTATTTTTGATTCCGCTGGGCTGATAAACAAAATCTCAGATCATGTCAAACCTTACGAAACCCCGAAAGCTGTTTACTTTGTGCAAAAATTTGAACAAACACCGACCGGTAAAATTGACAAAATAGCCACCGCTCACAAATATTTTGATGCAATCCATGAGTAAAGTACCTGCCAGTTGGCACAAGCTGACCATTAAGTTTCAAACCTCCGAGGTTACACCTCCGCCTTATGCCTATTCCTATGCATTGGATTTGATTGAATCCGAGAATATGCTTCTGGTTGATTTTGATCAGCGTTATCTTGACAGAGATGAATTGGATGAGGAGGCAATCCTGGAAGAGGGCTTCGAGTTGAACAGTGATTATGCCTGGAAGGGCGAGCTGAATGCTGTCTGGATAAAAGAGCTGGAAAAATTATTGTCCAAGGAATCTTTCAACCATGATCGCCTAGCCAACGAGACAGAAAATAGTATCGAATTGGCTTTTAATATTGATTCCGCTGAAGCCATAAAACTTTACCCCGAAAAAAACGAAGAATTTGAGTATTTCCTGCAAGAGATAATGCAGGGTATTTATGAAGTTTCGGGAAAAGAAAAGCCATTCCAGCTCGAATACCGCGACATCGACCGGCAAGGGGAACTAGTCACAAACTACTCGGCAGAATTTGCAAACCGCAATTTTTCTGTGCAGCGGAGAGGCCAGGCGCTGAAAAAACTTCCCTGGAAATGGACACAGGAATTAATGGGGACAGTATTCATGGCTGATTTTCTGGTAGACGATGCCACCCGGGAAGTACCAAAATTCAGCGGGAAATATTTGAGCTTTGGGGATGGTCTTTGGTATGAATTCGGTGAAACGATGGTTGAACCAGCTTCCGATAGCATCGTTCTGCCCCGAATCGATAAATTGCTGAATCAGCTAAGTGAGGAAGCCGCCCGCTGAAGCATCACGATTTAATTCATCCCGCAAATCACCCAGGATTTTTTTCAATCCTTCGTGGGAGGGGCTGGGAGCAGGCATCGTCGAGCTAACAAATGCTTTCACTTCCCAAACCTCAAGTACATCACGAATGGCGATCTCCTGATCGCCATTCTTTTTATTGTCAGATCGAAGGAGCAGAATTCCTTTGTCTTTTACCCGGTTATACACTTTGCCGGATTTTATACCCGTGTTTTTTACGACCAGGATATAATGAGTTCCGTCTTTGATATCATACCAGTTTCGCACGAAAGTACCAATTAACAGGGCGTTTGGAAAACTAAAATCGTCCCCTGCCTCAAAAGCACGGTAATGTCCCGAGGGTAAAATCGGAATCTGGAAAACGGGCAAACGGTTTAGAAAAGCAGTGTTTTGGTAATTATTGAGGTAGTTGGTAGCCTCACTGCGATTTACCCATTGGATGGATTGTTGCGGTGATTTCGCCGGTTCTTGCGGAGCTGATTTTGACGTGCCGTTTTCCTGATAATGATTGTTGAATCTGAGAGGCTCATTCTGAGGATTCGATACTGCCTGAGCCGAGGCTCGTTCAAATTTCTCCGGCTTTACGGGTTTGAAAGCGATCGGTCGTGCCACCATACGCAATGAGGGCTTTGGGGGCTGAAATTTGGCAATTATGTTTGATAAAGGTTGCGGCGCATTTGGCACCGGGGCGTCATCCTGTATTAAGGGAGCCATCGGCTTGAACGCGGGGTTAAACGGTATGCCCAGGTCGGGTGTTTCCCGCAGCCGCCGAAGATCGTTCTTAAGCAAATGATCGACGGACACGCCAAAGGCAGCTGCCATATTTTTTAGATTGGTCAGATTAGGATTGGCACGCGCCTCTTCGTAGGCCCCAAGCAGCGAACGCTTTATACCAATCTTACGCGAGAACTGCTCCTGGGTCAGGCCATTCAACCGGCGGAGGTACTTGATGTTATTACTGACTAGTGACATTCTGATTCTGAATCAATTACCGACTAATTGGTAAAATTTTTAGTAAAAGCAGAATTTGCAAGAAGTCTAACCTGTCCTACCTGAATTTAAGTGGGTTGAGTCTACCCTAATTATATACTTCCCGACGGGCGGCTTTTAGGGTATTGGTCAACAAACCGCAGATGGTCATCAACCCCACACCGCCGGGAACCGGAGTGATATGGCTGGCTAATGGAGCAACGTCATCGAATTTTACGTCCCCTTTGAGCGCAAATCCACTTTTTTTGGTCTCATCCGCCACGCGGGTGATGCCTACATCAATTACCACGGCCCCATCTTTAACATAGTCGGCTGTCACAAACTCGGGGCGTCCCAGGGCAACTACAAGAATGTCGGCTGTTTTACAAATCTCTTTCAGGTTTTGCGTACGGCTGTGGCAAATGGTCACCGTACTATTGCCGGGGTAGGTGTTTCGCTGCATCAAAATTGCCATTGGCAGACCTACTATCTGACTTCGGCCGATAACCACACAGTGCTTGCCCGAGGTTTCGATTTTGGCGCGCTCCAGCATTTCCAGAATGCCGAATGGGGTAGCTGATAAGTAGGCTGGAAGCCCTTTACACATCCGACCAACATTGATTGGGTGAAAGCCGTCCACATCCTTGGCTGGGGCGACGGCTTCCATGATCGTATTCTCAGAAATATGTTTTGGTAGTGGTAGTTGGACAATGAATCCGTCCACGTCCGCATCATTGTTCAGTTTATGAACCTCATTCAGCAAATCCTCCTCACTAGTGTTCTCTGGCAACCTAACAAAGGTAGAAGTGAATCCAACCTGTTCGCAACTCTTGATTTTAGAAGCCACGTAGGTTTCGCTCGCGCCATCGTTGCCCACGAGAATAGCCGCCAGATGTGGTTTTTTGCCGCCTTTGGCCGTCCATTTATCTACCTCTTCCTTAATTTCTGCTTTAATAATGTTGGAAAGTGCCTTGCCGTCAAGTAATTGCATACAGTAATTTTGGTGAATTTTAATAGGTGAACAATAGCTAATCGATCCATCCAATCAGCTATAAAGGCTTGTCGTTGCGCATCTTAAAGGACTTATGAATTGCAGGATTTCGACTTTGCCGAAAACAGACGGTATTGTTTCGTTATAAGACTAATAATCTCTTGGATCATTGGCCACGCGAATGCCAGCGTCAAGCTTATTAAGTTGATCCATTTCCGCGTCAGTAATAGCAAAGTCCCAAACATCGAAATTAGCTTTTATTCGCTCCTGGTTCGTAGACTTAGGAATGGTGACAATGCCATGCTGCAGCGCCCAGCGAATTAAAACCTGGTAGGTGGACTTGCCGTGGTTTTCAGCCACTGCCATCAGGACGGAATTTTTGTGTTGGAGCCCCCTAACCAAAGGCGCATAGCCTTCAGGCTGGATACCTTTTTCCTTACAATAGCTCAGCAAATCGGGCAGGTAGAGAAATGGACTTTGTTCGAATTGATTGACAGCCGGAGTCACAGAGGCATAACCTAGTAATTCATCCAAGTGCGATTCGTAGTAGTTTGATACACCAATAGCGCGGACCCGCTTGTCGCTGTAGAGCTTCTCTAACGCCAGCCATGTCTCTCTACGCGTTTCACTAACTGGCCAATGTACCAGATACAAATCCAGATAATCAGTCTGAAGTCGTTCCAGACTTTGCTCAAAGGCCCGTAAGGTACTTTCGTACCCTTGTTGATCATCCCATACTTTGGAGGTGATGAACAACTCATCTCGACTGATGCCGCTGTCTTTAATTCCTTGTCCGACTTCCTCCTCGTTTTTATACACGCTAGCGGTGTCGATTAGCCGATAACCCGCCTCGATGGCCCAGTTTACTGCTCTACGAACTTCATTCTTTTCGCCTGGTGCATAAATACCCAGTCCCAAAATCGGCATTTCAATGCCATTATTTAATACGATATTTTTTTCCAAACTCTGATTCATACGATATTCAAATTCATGCCACCTTGATTAATTCGTCGAATAATATTTCAGCACCAACCGTGGCCTTTTCCTTTATAAATTTCATTTTCTTGCTTAGCGTTATATCTGGCTGAACGGGGTCGATAAGATAGATGGGAGCTTCATTCCTTACGTAATACACAAGTCCGGCAGCGGGATAAACTGCCAATGAAGTACCTATCACCACAAAAATATCAGCTTCTTCGGTGATTTGAGTCGCCACAGTCATCATAGGAACCTGCTCGCCGAACCAAACAATGTGGGGCCGAAGTTGACTCCCTTTGGCGCATAAGTCGCCCGTCTTCAATTCCCAACCTTCAATTGGATACACCAAATCAGGGTCACGGGTACTTCGCGATTTGAAAAGCTCGCCGTGTAAATGCACCACCTTACTCGATCCGGCAAGCTCGTGCAGTGAATCAATATTCTGCGTAATGATGGAAACGTCAAAGTGTTCCTCCAACTCGGCCAATACAAAATGGGCACGATTGGGCTTTACGTTCATTGCTTGCCTGCGTCGCTCATTGTAGAACTTAAGTACCAGCTCAGGGTCACGAATCCAGGCTTCCGGTGTGGCAACGTCCTCTACCCTGTGCTCCTCCCACAGACCGCCATTGTCCCGAAACGTCTTGATCCCGCTCTCGGCGCTAATGCCTGCTCCGGAAAGAACAACCAGTTTTTTCATTAAGCTTTTTTGGCCTTTTTGGGCGCGGCCTTCTTCTTAGGAGCCGCCTTTTTGCGGGCTTTGGCAGGGGCCTTATCTTCCTGACCTTCGGCAAGCTTCAACACATCGTCATAGCTAAGCTCGGAGGGTTCCATATCCTTCGGGATCTTAATATTCCGCTTTCCAAAAGATATATACGGACCATAGCGGCCATTGACAACCTTGGCTTCAGGATTTTCATCGTATTCCCGGATAAGTCGATTGCTGTCGAGTTTGCGTTTGGCCTCTATGATTTCGATCAACCTTTCCGGCGTAACCGCCATCGGATCGTCCGTTTTTTCCAACGAATAGAATTTTCCATCGTGTTTGACGTACGGCCCGTATTTTCCGATATTGACCACCAAAGCGAGATCTTCAAAAAAGCCGACCTCACGGGGTAGTTTGAACAGTTCCAGCGCGTCTTCCAACGTAATGGTTTCCATCAATTGGCCCTTCAACAAACTGGCAAACTTGGGCTTTTCTTCATCCTCGGCATCACCAATTTGTACATAGGGGCCGTATCGGCCGATTCTGGCGCTAATTGGCTTACCGGTTTCAGGGTCTTCTCCAAGAAGCCTGGTAGTCAGGCTCTTATCAATTTTCTCACCTTCTGCATCAGTGACCTTTTGGTGGAATTTTTTGTAAAAGCCATCGATCATATCCTGCCACTGCACCTTGCCGTCCGCAATATTATCGAAGTCCTTTTCAACATGAGCGGTGAATGAGAAGTCAACGATGTCATCGAAATTGGCAACCAGAAAGTCATTGACAATCATCCCCGCACTAGTCGGGAATAACTTGGCTTTTTCATTGCCAAA
This sequence comes from Persicitalea jodogahamensis, assembly GCF_014651615.1. GTDB lineage: Bacteria > Bacteroidota > Bacteroidia > Cytophagales > Spirosomataceae > Persicitalea > Persicitalea jodogahamensis. The sequence goes on from NZ_BMXF01000004.1 coordinate 543,869, forward strand.
TGTCTCTGTATTTTCCTGTTTCTGAATCTTGTCATTCTTAAGCGTGATCTCATTGAACTTTCGTTCCTGACCCTCACGGTCTTCTTTGACTACATACTCGCGACGAATGATGGTGGAGATCGTAGGGGCATAGGTAGATGGACGTCCTATACCCATCTCTTCAAGTTTTTTTACCAAGCTAGCTTCCGTAAATCGCGGCGGATTACGGGTGAATCTTTCCGTCGCTTTCAGGACATCCAAATCCAGCTTTTGATCGATGTTGAGCGGCGGCAGCATTCCTTTTTGCTCTTCATCTTCATCGTCGCTCGATTCCAGATATACTTTTAAAAAGCCTTCAAACTTGATTACCTCGCCCTGGGCAACCAACTGCTCGGAAGTGGTGGAAATGCCTACTGTCGCTGTAGTGCGCTCCAACTGTGCGTCGGACATTTGGGAGGCAATAGCCCGTTTCCAGATAAGTTCATACAAACGCTGCTCGTTTCGGTCCCGACTACCCACCAGAGTGGAAAAGTCAGTGGGGCGGATAGCTTCGTGCGCTTCCTGCGCCGATTCTGACTTGGTTTTAAATACACGCTCCTTATGATACTCCTGTCCGTATTCTTTATGAATCTGGTCTTTTGCTTTCTGCATAGCCTCCCCCGAGAGGTTGGTGGAGTCTGTCCTCATGTAGGAGATTTTCCCCGCTTCGTAAAGTCGTTGGGCAACCGTCATGGTTTGAGAAACCGAAAAACTAAGTTTTCGGGAGGCTTCCTGCTGCAGGGTAGAAGTAGTAAAAGGCGCAGCCGGGGATTTTTTCGCAGGCTTGGTTTCGAGGTTTTTAATCTGGAAAATGGCCCCAACGCATTTTTTAACAAATTCCTCCGCAAGTTCTTGACTGGCAAAGTTTTTGGGTAGTTCAGCGTTCAGAATCTTTCCATTTCCCAGGTCGAAAACTGCCGTAATTTTATAGCTGCTCTTGGACTCAAATGCTTCAATTTCTCTCTCCCGATCGACGACTACCCGAACGGCAACTGACTGCACCCGACCGGCTGAGAGGGAGGATTTGCCGATGCGGATTTTTTTCCACAGTACTGGGGATAATTCATATCCCACAAGGCGATCCAATATCCGTCGTGCCTGTTGGGCATTGACAAGGTCAATATCAATTGTCCGCGGTTTGCTGATGGCCGATTGGAGGGCTGTTTTGGTTATTTCCCGAAAGACGATCCTTTTGGTGGAATCAGGCAGACCAAGAGCTTCCTTTAAGTGCCATGAGATGGCTTCACCCTCACGGTCGTCATCCGTTGCCAGCCAAACTTCGGACCCTTTGGCCATCTTTTTTAATTCATTTATTACTTTAATCTTATCACTGGAAACTTCATAAACCGGTTCGTACCCGTTTTCAGTGTCTACTCCCATATCCTTTGCGGGCAAATCACGCACGTGACCGTAGCTAGACATTACTGTAAAATCGGATCCCAGATATTTTTCAATGGTTTTGGCCTTGGCCGGCGACTCTACGATCACCAGATTTTTCGACATAGCAGGGTATAGGTTGAATTTGTAGGAAATGGTGTTGAATAAGTGTCAAATATAGAGGAGTTTCTTGCAAATCTTGAGCCTGATACGAAAATGCACGGGAGGTAACATTAAACGATTTAGTCTGGAATTTGCTTCTGTATTTAGCAAGAATATCCGCCGAAAGGTTCATTCATTGCGCCTATTATGGTCGATTTTCGTATTTAGAGGGCTTTTAAATTTGGCGTCCTGACTAGGGTCTTAGGCTGAAAATCGCCGAAATTTCGTACTTTTATGTTTTCAAGAAAACTATCAATTAAAAAGAAGCAAAACCAACCTTATGGCATTTGACTTAGACATGATTAAGGGTGTATATGCCCGCATGGAACAGCGAATTACCGCCGCCCGCGAAGTTGTGGGTCGTCCCCTTACCCAAGCCGAAAAAATATTGTATTCCCACCTCTGGGAAGGTGCCCCCACACAAATATATGAACGTGGCAAAGCTTACGTAGATTTTGCGCCGGACCGTGTTGCGATGCAGGACGCCACGGCCCAAATGGCACTGTTGCAATTCATGCAAGCCGGTCGCCCGCAAGTGGCAGTGCCTTCCACTGTGCATTGCGATCACTTGATTCAGGCAGAGGTAGGTGCGGAAAAGGATCTGGAAATTGCCAAGAACCGTAATAAGGAAGTTTACGATTTTCTATCTTCAGTCTCTGATAAATACGGATTGGGCTTTTGGAAGCCTGGTGCGGGTATTATCCACCAGGTAGTCCTGGAAAATTACGCCTTTCCCGGTGGAATGATGATCGGAACTGATTCGCACACGCCCAACGCAGGTGGCCTTGGCATGATCGCCATCGGTGTGGGTGGTGCCGATGCCAGCGACGTAATGTCCGGGCTTGCCTGGGAGTTGAAAATGCCGCGCCTGATTGGTGTGAAACTTACTGGAAAGCTTTCTGGCTGGACTTCCGCCAAAGATGTTATCCTATGGGTAGCCGGTCAGCTGACCGTGAAAGGCGGTACCGGCTATGTAGTGGAGTATTTCGGTCCCGGCGCAGAGAGCCTTTCCTGCACTGGTAAAGGTACCATTTGCAACATGGGGGCTGAAATCGGGGCAACAACATCCCTGTTCACCTATGACGAGAAGATGGCCGAGTACCTTCGCTCTACCGAGCGTGCGGATATCGCAGATGCCGCCGACGAAGTGCGGGAACATCTTCGGGCAGACGAGGAGGTTTATGCAAATCCCGAAGAGTACTATGATCAGGTGATCGAACTCGACCTTACTACTCTTGAGCCCCATATCAACGGACCTTTTACTCCCGATTTGGCGTGGCCCCTGTCTAAATTTGCCAAAGCCGTTGTTGAAAACGAATGGCCTGAGCGTCTGGAGGTAGGCCTCATTGGCTCGTGCACAAACTCATCTTACGAGGATATGACCCGCGCTGCCTCCGTGGCAGGACAAGCATCCAAAAAGAATATCAAAGCGAAAGCCGAATTTACGATCACGCCTGGTTCAGAGATGGTGCGGTTCACCGCCGAGCGTGATGGAATTCTCGATACTTTCGAAAAAATTGGTGGTGTAGTACTGGCCAATGCCTGTGGTCCTTGTATCGGTCAATGGGCCCGGCATATGGACGACCCATCCCGTAAGAACTCTATCATCACTTCTTTCAACCGGAATTTCGCCAAACGCAACGACGGTAACATCAGCACGCATGCTTTCGTAGCTTCGCCTGAAATCGTTACAGCCTTTGCCATTGCAGGCGATCTGACGTTCAACCCGATGACGGACAAATTGATGAACGAAGACGGTGAAGAGGTTATGCTGGATGAGCCACGTGGCATCGAATTGCCTATTCAGGGATTCGATGTAGAAGATGCCGGTTATCAGTCGCCCGCCGAAGATGGCAGCCAGGTACAGGTGAAAGTTGATCCAGAATCTGATCGTCTGCAACTGCTCGACCCGTTCAAAGCCTGGGAGGGTACTGATCTTAAAGGGTTAAAGCTTTTGATTAAGGCCAAAGGGAAATGTACCACCGACCATATTTCAATGGCCGGCCCCTGGCTGAAGTACCGCGGACACCTGGATAACATTTCCAATAACATGCTGATTGGTGCGATCAATTACTATAATGATAAATCCAATTCAGTCAAAAACCAGCTGACTGGAGAATACGGCGAGGTACCTGCTACACAGCGTATCTACAAGGCGCAAGGCATAGGAACCGTCGTTATTGGCGATGAAAACTACGGTGAAGGCTCTTCCCGCGAGCATGCGGCCATGGAACCACGCTTCTTGGGCGTGCGGGCCATTATTGTAAAATCCTTTGCCCGTATTCACGAAACAAACCTCAAAAAGCAGGGCATGCTAGGTCTGACATTCGCGGATCCAGCAGATTACAACAAAGTACTGGAAGACGATACAATCGATATTCTGGGACTGACTGAGTTTGCTCCCGGCAAACAGCTGACTATCAAACTGCATCATGCAGATGGTACTTCTGAGGAGTTCCCAGTAAACCATACCTATAACCAACAGCAAATCGAATGGTTTAAGGCGGGCTCAGCGCTGAATATCATCCGCGCTTCGGTTGGCGCATAACAGGCCAGATGAAGTTTCGCACATAAATAAGACCCTGGTATATTATCAGGGTCTTATTTTTTTAATACTATTCGCTGAAATCTATTCTATTAAGCACTGCTGCAAATAATTGAGCGAACACTCACAGATCGCATATGTTAATAACCAATGTTTTTGTCAGCTTAGCAAATTTCTGAATGCCCTCTGCGGCCTCAATAGTTAACAAATAGTTCCATGAAAATTTTTATCGGCTGGGTGCACCCGTATTTTTTATCGCTGATCGCATATTTGTTTTTGTCCCTCCCTGCCTTCGCGCAATCGGATTCTTTATCTACCACACAGCTAGATGAAGTGACGGTGAATGCGTTTGAGTCCCGCCGGAATATTTTGGAGACTACCGCCTCGGTAGGCGTGGTTAGCCCAAGAACGCTCGAACGGTATGCGACTACGACATTTACAAATGCAGTCAATTCGGTTCCTGGGGTCAGAATGGAGGAGCGTTCGCCGGGCAGCTATCGCTTTTCGGTCCGGGGTAGTTTGCTTCGGTCTCCGTTTGGAGTCAGGAACGTGAAGTTTTATTGGAATGGAATCCCGCTGACTGACGCGAATGGGAATACACCTCTCAATTCGCTGGATTATGGATCAGTGAGCCGGATGGAAATCATTAAAGGCCCGGGTAGTAGCGTTTATGGAGCCGGAACGGGTGGGGTTGTGTTGCTTTCCACGGCGGCTCCATTAGGTGAAAATAAAGTAGAGCAGGCACTGGGGGTTGGAAGTTACGGATACCAGAGTCGCAATACAGAAGTCAGCATAGGGGACGTTTCGGTACGGTATGGACACCAACAGCAGGAAGGCTACCGCCGGCAAAGCAACATGGTACGCGACGTTTTTCAATTTAATTCAACCTCCCAAATTGGCGATAAGGCCACGCTTTCGCTTCTGGGCATCTACTCTGACCTGCATTATCAGACACCGGGCGGTATCAACCTTGCTCAATATCAGAAAGACCCGACCCAAGCCAGGCAACCGACAGCAACATTGCCGGGGAGCGAAACACAGAATGCAGGTATCTATTCTAAATATTCGCTTTTTGGTATTCAGCACAAGCTCGCACTATCTGGGCATTGGGACCAATCCTTGTCTTTGTATACAACGACAAATGATTTCGACAACCCATTTATTACCAATTATGAAAAGCGGAATGAACTAGGATTTGGTGGAAGAAATATCTGGGTATTCTCGGGTGATGTCGGAAACTTGAACTTACAGTGGACATCCGGTTTCGAATGGCAGTACGGTAAGTCTACCCAACGCAACTACAACAATGACAAAGGGGTACCCAATGGTTTTCAGACATCGGAGGATATTCGGAGTAATGCGCTGACGGCATTTACCCAAGCCGAAATCAAACTATTTCGCTCTCTCACTCTAAATGCAGGGGCAAGTTTCAACGCCAACCGTTTTGGCTATGAAAGGTTTTTTCCTACCCCCTACACCAAAGAACAACGGAAATTCGATAACATAATCAGTCCTCGGGTGGCCATTAACCAGGCGCTTGGCCAAAAATGGTCACTAACGGCATCGCTTAGCTCGGGCTACTCACCGCCCACATTACAAGAGGTTAGGCCGTCGGCTGGCGGATTCCGCAATGAATTACAACCAGAGTTTGGATTTAATCGGGAGGTATCCTTGCGCCGGGTAGGGGACAGGTTGCGCCTTGATGTGACAGCCTACCAGTTTTCTCTCAAAGAAACTATTGTCCGTCGTTCGGATGAACAAGGGGCAGAATTTTTTATCAACGCTGGACGGACCGACCAAAAGGGAATCGAGTGGCGGGTCGACTATACCTTGCTCAAAAATGCCGGGATTTTGCGTGACGTAAAAATCTGGAATGCCGGGACTGCCACCAGCTACCGTTTCCGTAATTATCAGCAAGGCCAGGACGAACTTGGGGGAAACCGCTTGCCAGGCGTTCCGGCTTTTAGCCAAAATTCCGGATTAGATATTTTCCTTGTTGGTGGGGTAGCTGCATTCGTAACCTACCAGCATGTCGGCAGTATATTTCTTAACGATGCCAATTCAGTAGAAGCCCCCGGTTTTGATCAGTTTATGTTGCGCCTCAACTGGAACAAAAACTGGAACAAACACTTTTATTCGGAACTTTCGGCCTCTGCCGAATTGGTTTCGGCAGACATTTACAGCATGGGGTATGATCTCAATGCCTTCGGTGGTCGCTACTACAATGCCGCACCCAAACAGACGCAGTGGTTGGGCCTGAAGGCCGGTTGGCGGTGGTGAATCGTGGCGAAGCAAAGCCCCACACCGTACTCTATTTGATTTAAATAAGTGCCCTGAAAATACTGTTTCCTCCCAAAAACAACGTAACCAAAAAAATCAGGATCAAAAAAATATTCTGGACTTTAGAGTTAATGAACTTTTCAGGAAGGATGTTTGTGTCGTTCACGCATCTGAAAAGCTGCCAGGTCACGAATGGTAGAAGTAAGCCGTTGGCAACCTGGGCAGCCAAAATCACCGGAATCGGCTTGATCTGAAGCAAGCCGAAAATTACACCAAAACACAGTACACTCTTCCAGACATAGGTAGTTTGAATCGGGCTGACAGAAAGCAGGGACTTTGCCGTAATTGCAGCGGCGAAAGGTGCAGTTACGACGGAGGTGAATCCAGCGCCAAAAAGCCCAACGGCATATAAAATTTCTCCCGACGGGCCTAGACTTTGACCTAAAACCCGGGCGGCATTTTGGAAGGAAAAATCTCCTGAAATCAAGGTTCCGGCCAGTAGTATCGACATCGAGATCAAACCGCCAATCAAAACTGCCAGGATAATTCCCTGGCGCATTTCACCCACGCTTTGTCCTTGGCCAATCCCCGAACCAAGAAACAAATTATATGGGACAATTGTCGTTCCGATCAACCCGGTGATAACCAGGGCTGAGTTTTCTGGAAAATTTGGCACCAAGCTATTGACTACAATTCGGGAGGGATCTTGAAATGCCTGAATACTCACAAGAATGAAAGCAAATCCGAGAATAAAGACAATCAAGCCCAGCAAACGGGTTAATATTGATATGTTGCGAATAGCCAGTACAAAGTACGCCGCAATACCTATGGCGATGCTTAAAATCCAGGAAGGGGGCTCGGCAATTAGCTTCAGTCCAGCTACTGCGCCTAAAAGATTACCGGCTTCGTAAGCGGCACACCCGAGAATAACACCAAATGCCAGAAGCCGGCAAATCCAAATACCGCCCGATCCGTGGCGAAGCAGCATTATTTCTCCCAAATTTTTTCCGGAAGCAAGCGTCAGCCGCGCCGCCGTTTCTTGTAGTACGATTGTGGCCAGAATAGAGAAAGTCAATGCCCACAGTAATGAAGTACCGTAGCTGGCGCCTGCCAACGAACAGGTAGTTACAGTTCCGGGGCCGATAAAGGCCGCCGAAATAACTGACCAAAAGAGCATCCGCGAAAAACCTTTTCCAAGCGATATAAACTTCACTTACTTTAATGGATGTTGGGCGTGATGGGTGGCTTTTTAATAAAAGATGGGTTAATATAATTGAAAAAAAAACCTGCAGATACCATCAGGTACCGGAAAGCAATTATCTAAATTTCTTCCCCATACCCGCCGCCACCTGGTGTCTCGATGCGTAGTCGGTCGCCTTTATGTACCGAAACACTACACGTCCCGGGACACTTTTCGATTTTTCCGTTGGCGCGTAATATGGTTTCATCCGCGGTTTGACCACTTCCGCCACCGGCCATTCCATACGGAGCAAAGTACCGGTGCTGCGTCAGCAAAGTAACATCAAGATCATCCAGAAACTCGTATTCCCTGGTAATCCCGTCCCCACCACGCCAATGACCCTTCCCGCCAGAATCAGGTCGTATACCAAAGCGCCTTATCCGGACGGGATACCGCCGTTCCACCTCTTCAACGTCGGTGATTCTCGTATTGGTCATGTGCTGGTGCACCCCCGAACGACCTGTGAACCCTTTGCCTGCCCCTGTACCGCCCCCAATTGTTTCGTAATAGCCAAGCCGGTCGTTGCCGAACAGGAAGTTATTCATGGTGCCCTGGCTGCAGGCAGCTAGTTCAAAAGCTTTAAGTAAAGTATCTACCAAGCGTTGGCTCACTTCGGTATTTCCGCCGACTACCGCCGGGCAAAGTCGGGGATCATCCTCAAAATGTGGATTCAACAATGAATTTTCGGGTAGTTGAATCTGCACATGCTTCATTAATCCATCATTAAGCGGAATTTCTTTATTTACCAAAAGGCGTAGTACGTAAAGAATTGCACTATGGAGGATACTTAGGTTGGCGTTGAGATTGTACGGATGAACGTCGGATGTGCCTTTGAAATCGAAAAGTATGCTTTCCAAATTGACTTCTATGCTGACAGAAATCCGGTAGCCGTCGTCCAGGAATTCTGACGCGGCCATTTTTTTGTTTAAGTAAGGTTGCAGTGCGATCTGTAATTGTTGCTGGGCATTGGTTTTAAGTTTTCTCATGTAAAAGTGGACCCTTTCCAAACCATGCTGATCGACAAGCTTCAATAAATCGTCTTGGCCTTTGCGCAGGGAAGACAACGCGGCCACCATGTCCGCCTCATTCTCAGCCCACATCCTGGTCGGGTAGGGGCCTTCATTGAATAAGGCACGGACAGCATCCCACTGTGGTTCTCCATTTCTTATGAGATACTGGGGGAGAATAGTGACCCCTTCCTCGTATAAATAACCAGCGTCCGGGGGCATGGAGCCAGGGCGACTACCACCGATTTCGGCATGATGCGCCCGGTTTATCACGTAACCGACTAAGATTCCTTCTTTGGTGAATACACCTGCCAGCAAGGTAACATCAGGCAAGTGCGATCCCCCGTATTTGGGATGGTTGGTTATCACTACATCGCCTGGAAGAATTTTTACTTTTTCCCGCACGAGGCGGGCGCACAACCCAAGGCTGCCCAAATGGACTGGAATATGGGGGGCATTTACTAAAAGCTCTGCGTCAGCGTCAAGCAATGCGCAAGAAAAATCAAGCCGCTCCTTCACGTTGACTGAAAAGGCAGTGCGCTGAAGTTGCGCACCCATTTCTTCGGCAATGGCATAGAAGCGGTTGGTGAAGAGTTCCAGCTCAATCTCTTCCGGCTGTGCTTCGCTTGTCGATGGAGCCTTGTCCTGTTCCAAATTCAAGATCAAATCCAAACTCGGCTGCATGGCAAACGCCCAGCCCGCTGGTACATAGGTTGTAGAGCTTTGAGCCGTGACAATACAGGGCCCAGCGGCAGAGTGTCCAGATTTAAGATCGTCGAAGCGATAGACATCGATAGTTCTCCCTGGATCAAATGGTACTTTCAATTTCTCTTTTGCCTGAATAAAAACTGGCTCTGCTTCCATCGGAAAAGAAGGTGTGGAATCCACTTTTTCCTGAACTTGAATTCGTATGCTTTCCAGCTCGATTTTGCGGTTTTCCGGCACGTAACCGTAGAGGTTTCTGTACTGTTGCAAAAAAATATCGGTCGTGTTCCCGCCTTCATAAGGTACCTCAATCGTCGTTTCCTGCCCCGCGTATCGCAGAAAAACCGAAGAGAATCCTCGCTCTGTATCTTCTATGCCCTCCTGCAGAAGTACTTTGCGTAATTCAGTTTCCATTTCTAAAAACCAACCCGGTAGCGGCAACTGACTTTGCTCCCAATCAGCCAGGATTTGACGGGTGGCGATGCGGCTCAACCTGGCTTGCCCCATACCCACTGCGCTGAAAATTCCTGCCTCATGCGGAATAATGACTTTTTTAATATGAAGTAGTTCGGCAAGTTGACATCCGTGCAACCCTCCTGCGCCACCGAATGTCATCAGGGCATATTCAACCGGATCTACCCCTTTGCTGACCGAAATTTTACGGATTCCTTCGGCCATTTTTTCATTGGCGATTCGTTCAAGGCCTGACAAAACTTCTTGCCCGCTTAGGTTATTTCCGGTTTTAAAGCTGATTTCGTCGATTAGTTTATGTAGTGCCTCGATGGCATTTTCAACGCTGATCGGAATCTCAAATTGAATGGTATCGAGTTTGCCCAATAGCAAATTGACATCGGTGATGGTCAATGGCCCTCCGGCGCCATAACAGGCAGGGCCTGGATCTGCTCCGGCACTTTGCGGTCCAACGCGAAGAGTGTAGCCATCGTACCAGCAAACCGATCCGCCTCCGGCAGCTACAGTTTCGATGGCGAAACTGGGATTGAGCATCTCATAACCATCGATTTGAGTAAGGTAGCTCAGGACAGGCCGGCCGTCGATACGGGCAGTATCCGTGCTGGTTCCTCCCATATCGAAGGTCAGAATTTTTTGGAACCCAAGTTGTCTTGCCAGCTCAGAGGCGGCAATCATGCCGCCGGCGGGGCCACTCAGAAGGCTATCCTTTGCATGATAATTTTCGCTCCTGACCAATCCACCGGCACTTGTCATCACCTGGATGGTGACCTCTTTCATACTTTTCCTGATGTTCTTCAGATAAGCGCCAATGATGGGGGCAAGGTAGGCGTCGACGGCCGCGGTCTGGGTTCGACGGAGGTAGTGGATTTGGGGGAAAAGCGTTACGGCCGATGAAACAGGGAACCGGCTGTTGTGCCTAAGGTAATCGGCGATCAGGTTTTCGTGCGTTGGATTACGGTAAGCATTCAAAAGCGATAAGGCTACCGACGAATACTCCCCGTTTTCCAGATATTCCAGTAGCCTCTCCAATTCGTCCGGCCCCAAGGCTCCAAGTACTTTACCCGCCGAGTCCAGTCGTTCATCTACTTCGAAAACGTCGGTATATAAGGGAGTGACTTCGGGAATGTTAAGCTGGAAAAGGTGTGGACGTTGCTGGGTGCCGATTCTTAAAATATCCTTGAATCCTTTTGTGACAACCAGAAGAGTCTTGGCCCCCTTTTTTTCGAGCAGTGCATTAGTACCTTTCGTCGTGCCGATACGCAGCTGGATCTTTGGGAAAGGCAATCCCAGTTTAGTATTGGTTACCAAGCGAATCGCTAAAACCGGCGCTTCTTCTTCACTGGTGAGATCGAAGTCTATATTGGACAATGCCGGAATATTTTCTTCCAGTGTTAAAATTCGGTTGCGATAGTCAACCGCCAGTAGTTTGGTGCTAATATTTCGGGAAGGAATACGTACCGTGTAGCCTTCCAGCAGTGCACCATTGTGGTTCCAGGGCGCTTCGAAACTATAATTATACGGGTCAATCTTCCGGATAATTTTACCCCGCAGGGTACCACTGCTAAGTACCTTGATCCGATGTACTTTACCCGATGGGTCATGAGCGATGCAGTCGGTAAAAGTGCCGCCGGTGTCAATATGTATATTCCAGGTACCTTGATTAGTCACCAGTCGAGGGAAAATGGTATCTACAAAAAAGGAGAATTGCGGATTATTTACCCGCCGAGATCAAATTGGCAAACAGTCGGTAGGCGCCAGGTACTCCCGCTGGTAGTTCCCGGAAAAAGGAAATTCCTGTATAAATATAAATTCCTTTCCCGTATTTGGTGTAGATCAGGCTTCCGCGCTGTTCCTCCTCTCCAGGATCCTTGCTGGCAAATACAGGCGTGTAGTTTTTTTCAAAACCGGAAGCAAAATAGAGTCCTCGTTCCTGAATCCAGCCTTCGAAATCCTTCTGCGTAATCGTATTCGGATTATTCAGCAAAGGCTCATTTGGATTCAGGAATTTCATTGTGGCATTTTCGTCAGTTACGCGGTCGCGGCTGATATCGAAGGGGTACGGTCCCATATTTTCTACTTTCAAGCCATTGCTCAGGAAACCGTTTCGAGCCGTGGCGTATTGGACAACCATCGTACCACCGTTCTTTACGTAATCCAAGAGCTTTTGTTGATAAAATCCCAGCCGATCTTCGGTATTGTAAGCGCGGACGCCCACTACAATGGCATCATACAAGCTAAGATCTTTTCCCAATTCTTTCTCATCCAACATGGTCACCTCCGTTCCCATCTGCCGCAACGCAGCAGGTACTTCATCGCCAGCTCCAGCAATATAGCCTATTTTCTTAGCCAGATTTTTGATGTTAAGCTTTACCAGTTCCGTTTCGGCAGGAGGAAATAGGGTCTGGGTAGGAATGTGCCGAAACTCGACGCTTCTCAGGCTATATGATAAAGTACCACGATCGGTGGTTACTTTCACGGCCATTTTTCCTTCACTGTCACCCGTTGGGGGCGTTACTTTTACCGTATAGATTTTCTCTTCGTATTTATCTTTTGTTGAGAAATCTAGCTGAGCGGGCTCTGCCTTCCATCCCTTTGGCAGATCAAACGCGATTTTGCCTTTCATGTTTGGCTCATTCGCTTTTAATAGTAAATCGACGGATTTCGGTTGCTGGTCGGCGAAGACAAAAACCTGCTCCGAGAGATTCACGGTAACCGCCGGACGTAGTTCAAAGGGCCGGTATATTTCCCCCTCCGATGGATCAACTGACTTATACTTCCAGGGGGAGGTGAAAGTGAAAGTGCTGCCTTCTATAAAAAAGGTGTAAGCTGTTTCAAGTTCAGGGTCGTTTTCTGGCTTTCCCACGAGATCTGGGTTGTCGAATTGAAAAACTTTCCGATCCTTGATCGGCTTACGCAGCCAGTACGGTTGGGTAATAGCCAGGTTTTTGGGTATTCCAATTGTCTTGTCAAATTGGAGCGCTTCGTAAGAATTGAGCGAGACATTGAGCGTGCTGTCAAACGCGGCCCCAGTCATCTTGATGCTTTTCAAAGTAACGGGTGTGAGCGATCGATTAACTACTTTAATATTAACAGTCGCTTTTCCACCCGGTGATGCCGAATAGTCAGCTGGATTGGTTTCAAACCACAATCCCAGACTCTCCTTAATCAACTCCTGTACTTCCTCTTTTTTCTTCCTGACGTAGAAATCTTTGGAGTCCAAGGTTTCCAGTTCTTTATAGATTTCAACCAAAGCAGGAACGGATGCCGAAGGTTGGGTCAGATCAAAATCCGCGATGGCTTTCTGAATCATCTGGCTAACCTTGCCGCTATTCTTCACACGATTCCAACTTAAATCCACATCGTCAAAAAGGTCTGCTTTGGCGGGCTTCCCATCCACATGCAGCATGAAGTCTTTTCTTAGATTGATATTGGGGGCCGAGCCGAATCCCTGTGTTTTGTGCATGGAACGACTGGAAGCCGCGATCTCGCTGTAAGATTTGCCAAGGATGGGATTATATCCACTCAAGTCTACCTCTACATATTCACCACCGTCCGTTGGGGCGTTGTTTTGAAAGCCGCGCGAATACGTATTCCAGACAATTCGCTCAGGTTGCCACGGCTTCACGTACTTTAATTGTTCAGGAAATTTGGTGGGATCACCACTGATTTTGAAAGCCTCATGCGCTAAGTAAGCGGATGAGTTATGGTGTCCGTGCCCGGCCCGTTCATCGGGAGGAAAGCGCGCGATGAGGACATCAGGCCGAAATTTACGAATCAGATAAACTACATCGCCCAGAATAAGATCTTTACCCCAAAAGTCAAGCGTTTCTTCACGGGTTTTGGAATACCCGAAATCGTAGGCGTGCGTAAATAACTGTTGTGCTCCGTCGGTTCGGCGAGCTGCCAGTAATTCCTGAGTGCGAATGATGCCGATGTATTCACCTTGCTCAGATCCGATGAGATTCTGTCCCCCGTCACCGCGTGTCAGCGCCAGATAAAAAGTATTCACCAGCCTTTCTTTGGCTAGATAGGCGAGCAGAAGACTGTTCTCATCGTCAGGGTGAGCGGCGATGTGCATCGCACTGCCCAGTACATTCAGTTTTTTCAGATCAAGAAATATTTCCCCGGAAGTAGGGTTGGGTACTTGAGCAATTGTGGAGATATTTGGAGCCAGAAGGCAAAGAAACAGGGTATATATCTTTTTCATTTAAAATAAACGGTTGTACAAAAGGCAAAATACCATCAAAGATAGTCTGTTCAAACGGCTTGCGCCAAATTATCCAGTAATCAGGTTAAATAATGCTACTCTTTTGAAATAGCTTGGGCAAGTGCGGCCCAATCCGCTATATTTGCCCGATTTTTCACTACAAAAACCATTTACATACTTAGCATGGATAGTATTATTTACCTGGTACCCGCCTTCGGTCTGGTGGGATTGCTTTACACCGCGTGGCGATTCAGTTGGGTCTCCAAACAGCCCGCTGGAAATGCCGAAATGCAGCGGTTATCGGGCTACATTGCCGACGGGGCAATAGCTTTTCTTAAAGCGGAATGGAAGGTTCTGGCCATGTTTGCCCTTCCTACGGCCGCTCTTCTTTTCTGGCTGGGTTCAGACGAGGGTACGCCCGAAAGACCAATCAATTCCTCACCCCTTATCGCTGTTGCCTTTTTGATCGGTGCTGTTTTCTCGGCATTTGCGGGGTACATTGGTATGAAAATCGCGACCAAAGCGAACGTACGTACCGCTGAGGCCGCTCGTACTTCTTTGGCAAAGGCTTTACAGGTTTCCTTCACTGGTGGCTCAGTTATGGGAATGGGTGTAGCTGGTCTGGCAGTGCTTGGTCTGGGCGGTCTTTTCATTATTTTTTACCAATACTTCGCCCCCGGCTTGCCATTGAACTCCGAAGAAATGCGGAAAGCGATCGAGGTTCTGGCCGGTTTTTCACTGGGTGCCGAATCAATCGCTCTCTTCGCACGGGTAGGCGGTGGTATTTATACCAAAGCGGCCGACGTAGGTGCTGACCTTGTCGGTAAAGTGGAAGCCGGAATTCCGGAAGACGATGTGCGGAACCCGGCGACCATCGCCGATAACGTAGGTGATAACGTGGGCGACGTTGCAGGTATGGGAGCCGATCTTTTTGGTTCTTATGTGGCCACTATTCTTGCGACGATGGTACTTGGTCAGGAAATCGACGTGGCGGACACGGATGCTTACGGTGGGTACTCACCTGTATTGCTTCCAATGATGATTGCCGCAGTTGGTTTGCTGGCTTCGCTGGTATCCACCTTTTTTGTGCGCATCAGCAAAGAAACTTCATCGGTTCAGAATGCACTCAATCTTGGTAACTGGGCATCAGTCGTAATCACCCTTTTCACCTCTTATTTTTTGGTTAAGGGTATTCTACCTGAGACGCTGAATTTACGTGGTTTCGAATTTACTGCCGATGGTGTTTTTTACGCTATCGTGACAGGACTGATCGTGGGCGCATTAATGTCCATCATTACAGAATACTATACCGCCATGGGTAAGCGTCCGGTGGATTCCATTGTGCAAAAATCCGGAACGGGGCATGCCACCAACATTATTGGCGGATTAGCTGTCGGAATGGAATCTACGGTACTTCCGATTCTGGTTTTGGCGGCCGGAATTATCCTTTCTTATAAATTCGCTGGCCTTTACGGTGTATCTATTGCTGCGGCCGGAATGATGGCGACCACTGCCATGCAGCTGGCCATCGATGCCTTCGGGCCAATCGCCGATAACGCTGGTGGTATTGCCGAAATGTCGCAATTGCCGCCTGAGGTTCGTGAGCGCACCGATAATCTTGATGCTGTCGGTAATACTACCGCGGCGACAGGCAAGGGCTTCGCCATTGCGTCCGCAGCTCTGACTTCGCTTGCGCTGTTTGCAGCCTTCGTAGGCATAGCAGGTATCCGGGCTATCGATATTTATAAGGCCGATGTACTGGCAGGCTTGTTTGTCGGTGGTATGATTCCGTTTATATTCAGTGCGTTGGCCATTTCTGCGGTGGGCAAAGCGGCCATGGAAATGGTGAATGAGGTACGCCGTCAATTCCGGGAAATTCCCGGCATTATGGAGTATCAGGCAGAGCCAGAATATGAAAAGTGTGTGGCCATATCGACACAAGCCTCTTTGAAGCAAATGATTCTTCCAGGTGCTATTGCGTTGGTCACGCCAGTAATTGTTGGTTTCACAATGGGGCCGGAAGTACTGGGTGGCCTCTTGGCAGGCGTAACCGTTTCTGGTGTATTGATGGGAATTTTCCAGTCTAATGCAGGTGGCGCCTGGGACAATGCCAAGAAGTCCTTTGAGAAAGGTGTATTGATCGACGGCGAAATGTATTACAAAAAATCTGAGCCGCACAAGGCGTCGGTGACTGGTGATACCGTAGGTGATCCCTTCAAGGATACTTCAGGCCCCTCAATGAATATCCTGATCAAGCTGATGTCGATCGTATCCCTTGTTATCGCGCCCTATATTGCGGTTGTTTCAAACAACATTGACAATGTCATTGAGGAACCCGCAGTAGAAGTAATGCCGATAGACGGTAGCATGACCCCTACGGACGTGTATGAACTGGAAAACGGCTTGAAGTTGAACATTGCAAGTACCGGAAATCCTGTTGAGCGTAGTCTCGCCGAATTTATTCGCTCCGATAGTCCTGTCGATAAAACTACCTGGTTTGATTTCGACCGACTGCTTTTCGAAACGGGTAGGGAGACCCTGAAGCCTGAATCCAAAGAGCAGTTGGGTAACATCGCCGAAATCTTGAAAGCGTATCCAAATGTGAACGTAAAACTGGGAGGTTATACGGACAACACGGGCGATCCTGATATGAACATGAAACTATCAGCAGACCGTGCAGCCTCGGTAAAGCAGTCTATGATTGATATGGGCGTTGATGCTTCACGCCTGGAGTCGGAAGGGTATGGCGAGCAATATCCGGTAGCCTCGAACGACACAGAGGAGGGACGTGCCCAGAATCGCCGGACCTCCATCCGTGTGACAAAAAAATAAATTTCAAATTTGGAGCATGAAATTATAACAGTCTCCAAATCATTGTCCATCAAAAAAGCCCGCCGGAATATTCCGGCGGGCTTTTTTGATAAAAAGTATTACAAACTCATGCCGCCATCGACGTAAATGTTCTGACCGGTGATAAATTTGCCAGCGTCTGAACACAAAAGTAGCGCCATGGCTGCACAATCGATTGGATCACCAATACTACCTGTCGGGGTAGTCATTCGCTGATCAATTCGTTCTTCCACCTCCGGAACGGGTTCATCCAGCCGAGGGGTTCCAATCACGCCGGGAGCCAGGTTATTTACCGTTACCCCCTGTTCCGCAATTTGCATGGCCACGTTCCGGACCATATTATCCACTGCTGACTTGGTGGCGGCATATACGATCATGGCGGGGTGTGGCTTCTGCTGTTGTACGCTGCCAATCGTTACTACCCGCCCCCAACCACGTTCAATCATTTTGGGAATAAACTCCTGAAAAAGGAAGAGCGTGGATTTGAAATTGGTATTTACCTGAAAATCAAAATCTGATTCAGTAGTCTCCTGCCAGTCTTTGGCAACCTGAACCGATGCATTCACTACAAGAATGTCCGGTAGTTTATTTTTTTTACCCAGCTGTATTCGAAGCTCTCTGGCAGCATCCGGCTTTGAAAAGTCCGATGCCATAACTATAACTCTACCGCCATTCACTTCCAGCTCCTGGGCCACTGCTTCGGCCTGTTTTCTGTCTTTATGATAAAGTATAATAACCTCTGCCCCGTATTCGGCCAGCCCCAGGGCGATTCCTTTTCCAATTCCCTGGCTGGCTCCCGTCACGAGGGCGATTTTTCCGGATAAGTCGAATTGTTCTTTCAGCATTTGGATTTGGATTGAGTTTTTGAATGAAATCCTATCAGAAAAAGCTGTGCCGGAAAACAGAAAACAAAAATGCCGACCAATGGTCGGCACGTTTGCATCTATTAGCCATGAAAAATAAACTTATTCAGCAGCCGGCGTTTCACCTTCGGTGTTTTCACCAGCATCATCAGCCTCATCGGCTTCTGCTTCCTCTGCGGCTGTCAAGCCACCACCACGCAATGCACGTGGTACATCCACAGAAACGACGGGAACCGCCTTTTGAGAGAGGGTAGTGAATCCTTCCTCAGCAATTGCAGAAACCTTCATTGATTTACCCAATTCCAAAGAGCTGACATTTAGCTCAATGTAATCAGGAATATCTGCGGCCATACCTTGCACTCGCAATTTACGTAATTTTTGGTTAAGTTTACCACCACTTGTAACACCTTTTGCTATTCCGGTCAATTTTATCGGTACATCAACCTTCACTTCCTTACCAGGAAGAATCTCCAGAAAGTCAGCGTGCAACAGGGAATCATTCACGGGGTGAAACTGCGTTTCCTGCAAAATAGCCTGGTATTCGTCCCCCTCAATATTTAGCGTTACTTCAAAAACGTCGCCCGAGGTCAACAATTCACGGAACAGCATGTTCGGCGCGTAAAAATGGTGTTGGGCGGTGCCACCATATAGCACACCCGGTACGTAGCCTTGGGCCCGCAGGTCCTGGGAGTGCTTTCTACCGAGATTCGCTCTTCGATACCCTACAATCTCTAATTTTTTCATACTTGATTAAAAAATGAACTTAAAATTTACTGGTTATTTAAAAAAAGTGAGCTAACAGATTCGTGGTCACGGATGCGGCCAATTGCTTTGGCAAATAGTGGCGCAACCGAAATAACTTTAATTTTTTTGCTTTCATGACGCAATGGCATCGAGTCGGTAACGATCAGTTCTTCAAGGGCCGAATTTTCGATGTTTTCGTATGCTTTACCCGACATCAGTGCATGCGTACATACTGCCCTTACGGACTTTGCGCCTTTTTCCAGGATGATTTCGGCGGCTTTACAAAGGGTGCCGCCAGTATCTATCATATCATCAAAAAGAACGACGTTTGCACCTTCGACGTCCCCAATGACCTGCATGGAGGCAATTTCGTTTGCCCTTTTGCGGTACTTGTCACAAATCACCATATCGGCATTAAGAAACTTAGCGAAGTTTCTTACCCGCGCCGCACCACCTACATCTGGAGAGGCAATAAGCAGGTTCTCTAGTTTCAAGGATTCAACGTAAGGAACAAAAATGGAAATGGCTTCCAGATTGTCTACTGGGAAATCAAAAAAACCCTGAATTTGACCAGCGTGCAAATCAATGGTCATCAAACGGTCCGCTCCCGAAGCCGTCAGCAGATTGGCAATCAGCTTGGCGGCAATCGATACCCGAGGTTTGTCTTTACGATCCTGCCGGGCGTAGCCAAAATAGGGCAGTACCAATGTTACATTATGAGCCGATGCACGACGGGCCGCATCTGCCATAAGTAGCAATTCCAGAAGATTGTCGCCAGGAGGAGGAGTGGATTGAATCAGAAAAACGTCACATCCCCTTACTGATTCGTCATACGCAGGAGAGATCTCCCCGTCACTGAACTGACGACAGGTGTACCCTCCCAGTGGCCGGCCATACTCTTTGGCAATTTGCTCAGCGAGGTGCGTAGAAAAACTTCCAGAAAAGATCTTAACGGTATTGATAGATGCCATGGAATCAAAAAGTTGCGCAAAAGTAAAAAAAAATGTCGGGCTTTCAGCGATCTGCTTCCAGCTTTACGGTGTTTTAATTTGTGAATAATCAGTATTACAATGGATCAGATGATTGTGCGGAGAGGTCAGATCCTGATTTATGGGATTCTGTCATCTTTATTCAATTTGATATAAAAATAAAATATCAGTAATGCCGAAAGTACCCCAACTACCGCGCCGACCAGGAGATCAAGCGGATAATGGACGCCAACATATATTCGACTGAACGAGTAAACCAAAGCCCAGAGAAAAAGCCATCTGGTGGCTCTTAATCGGCTGGTTGGCAGTAGATTAATTATTAATGCTATCCCGAAACTTGTGGCAGCATGGGACGATACGAAGCCAAATTCTCCGCCACACCCCCCCACCAAATGAATCAATGACTCTAAGGAAGGTTCATGACAGGGGCGGGGACGCATAAAGTAGGGCTTAAAGATCGTTGAGGCGATTTGATCAGAGAGCGTAACCACCGCCAGGATAGAGAGGATCAAGCCGATGGCTTTTAATTTGAATTGCTTTATGATGGCGTACAACAGGAGCACATACAATGGTATCCAGGTAAGCTTGTTGGTAATCACAATCATTACCGCGTCCCAGTATCGATTATGATGACCGTTCAGCCACAAAAATAAATTCTGATCGAACTGAATGATATGGTCCAATAACTGGCTCACGCACCAAAACCGAGAGCTTGCCGCATCCGGCTAACGGTCTGCCGTGCTACAACCCTGGCTTTTTCTTCGCCTTCTTCTAATTTGCTTTCCAGAGCTTTATGGTTGTTCATGTAGTAGTTGAATATCTCCCGAGGCTCCTTGAATTTTTCCAGAATCAATTCATGCAATGCCTTCTTGGCATGGCCGTAGCCATATCCACCGCGCATATAATTGTCTCGCATCTCTGCGGTCTGATCATCAGAGGCAATTAAGGAATACAGTTGAAATGTGATGTCGTTATCAGGATTTTTTGGCTCGTCCAATGGAGTCGAGTCTGATAAAATTTTCTTGATTGATTTGAGCAAATCTTTTTCACTCACGAAAATATCGATGTAGTTATCATAAGACTTACTCATTTTCTGACCATCTATGCCAGGGATAACCATCAGTCGCTCATCTATGCGTGATTCTGGTAGTACCAATATTTCACTTCCCACCTGCGAATTGACCGAGGTGGCAATGTCCTTGGTCATCTCAAGGTGCTGTTTTTGGTCTTTTCCAACGGGGACAACATTGGCGTCGTACAGCAGGATATCTGCCGCCTGCAAAACGGGATAGGTGAAGAGGCCGGCGTTTACATCCGAAAGCTTTTCAGACTTATCTTTGAATGAATGCGCATTAGCCAGCATCGGGTAGGGGGTAAAGCAATTGAGGTACCAAGCCATTTCGGTATGTTCGGGTACCCTCGATTGTCTCCAGAAAGTGTTGCGATCGGTATCAAAACCAAAAGCCAGCCAGGCAGAAGCAATGGCTCTTACATTTTCCTCTCGTGTTTTGCCATCTTTAATGGTTATGAGGGAGTGCAGGTCCGCAATGAAGAAAAATGACTCATTGTCGGGGTTTCGGGAGAGTTCGATGGCAGGAATGATGGCGCCAAGTAAATTGCCGAGGTGTGGACGACCGCTGCTTTGTATACCGGTTAATATGCGCATTTAGTCAGTGAACAGTTTTTTGGTAGAATGTATATCGGATAGTACCATTGAAATTTAATTTCTTTCAATTATCTATCGCTGTAAGGTTTTGGCATTTACGAAATGCGTTGGCAAAATTCGGTAAATTGGAGCGTAAATTTAAAAATCGAGGTAATTATTCCGGTAATACACCACTCAGAGAATCTCAGACCCCAACCATCAAGGCTCCACAGAACAGATGCTTTCCCCTAAAACACTACGATTTATAAAAGACCTAACCCAAAACAATAACCGTGATTGGTTTCAGGAAAACCGAAAACGATATGAGGCCGCCAAGGAAGATTTTACGAATTTGGCTGAACGTCTGATACTGGAGGTGGGCCAATTCGAGGAATTAGGTAATACATTGCCCAAAGACTGCGTGTTTCGGATCAACCGTGACATTCGGTTTGCCAAGGATAAACGGCCTTATAAAAACAACCTCAGTATGGCCATCGGTCCAGGGGGCAGACATTCCGGAAGGGTCGACTATTATTTGCAAATTCAACCTGGTGATCAGTCGTTCCTGGGGGCGGGTATGTGGAGTCCTACCGCCAATCAGCTCGCCAAGTACCGACAGGAAGTGGATTACAATGCGGCCGAGCTCAAAAAAATCATTGAGAATGAGGAATTCAGAAATTTCTTTCCGGAAATTCATGGCGCAGCACTCAAAACGACCCCCAAAGGATTTTTAAAAGATCATCCGGAAATAGAACTCCTGCGCCGCAAAGAACTGTTCTTCCTGCACCGTTTCAAGGATGAGGTAGTTCAATCCGAAACATTTATCCCCGAAATCCTTCATGCAATTCACCTGATCAAACCATACTGCGATTTTCTCAACTACATTTTTCACGACGAAAAGGAGGAAGAGTAGGGTACTTCTTCAGTACGGTACTCCAAGGGGCCAGGCTACAAGCGCAAACCCGAAATCGGCGTACCGTGTTCGCTAATTCATTCAATCACAAACTCAAAATCATCAATAGTGCAATTTTCCCATCTCCACTGCCATACCCAATTCTCGCTGCTCGACGGAGCCGCAGATATCAAGAAGTTATTCAAGAAAGCCAAAGAGGATAATATGCCCGCTGTGGCCATCACCGATCACGGTAATATGTTCGGTGTATTCGAGTTTGTGGCTGAGGGCAAAAAGCAAGGCGTGAAGCCAATCGTTGGCTGTGAGTTTTATGTGGTGGAGGACCGCCACAAGCAGCAGTTCACCAAAGAAAATAAAGACGTTCGCTACCATCAACTATTGTTAGCTAAGGATGAAATCGGCTATAAAAACCTGGTAAAATTGTGCTCCCTGGGGTATATCGAGGGAATGTATGGCAAGTACCCGCGTATCGATAAAGAGTTGATTTTAAAGTACCATGAGGGCCTTATTGCCACGACTTGCTGTATTGGAGCTTCTGTACCAAGGACTATCTTGAGAAAAGGGGAGGAGCAGGGCGAGCGCGAATTCAAGTGGTGGCTCGACGTATTTGGAGAGGATTATTATGTAGAGCTGCAACGGCACGAGATCCGGGATCAGATTATCGCCAATGAGGTTCTGGTTCGTTTTGCCCGCAAGCACAATGTCAAAATAATTGCCTCTAATGATTCACACTATGTGGATCAGGAAGACTGGAACGCGCATGACATTCTGCTCTGCATCAACACGGGCGATAAAAAAAGTACCCCTTCGGCTAAGGATTTCGACGAAGAGAACGGAATTCCGAAAGGCTCTCGCTTCGCATTTTACAGTGACCAGTTCTATTTCAAGAACACGGTTGAGATGACGAAGCTGTTCCATGATTTGCCCGAGTCAATCGATAATACTAATGAGATCGTTGGCAAAATCAAAACGCTGGAATTGCAAAAGGACATTATGCTGCCCAACTTCCCGATTCCTAAGGAATTCCAGACACATACGCTGTCTGATTTTTCGGGAAGGAAAGAGCTGACGGCTGATGTCCTGAATCAATGGGAATACCTCAAACACATCACATTTGAAGGGGCGAGGAAAAAATATGGAACCATCACTGCCCAAATCGAGGAGCGGCTCAATTTCGAGCTGGAAACGATCCGCAGCATGGGCTTTCCCGGGTACTTCCTCATCGTGGCCGACTTCATCGAAGCGGGGCGAAAAATGGGCGTGTTCATTGGTCCGGGCCGGGGCTCGGCGGCGGGATCGGTGGTGGCTTACTGCACGGGCATTACCAATATTGACCCCATTAAGTACGACTTACTTTTTGAGCGTTTCCTGAATCCAGACCGGATATCTTTACCCGATATCGACACCGACTTCGATGATGAAGGCCGGCAAAAAGTGATCGATTACGTAGTCAAAAAGTACGGCTATAATCAAGTGGCTCAGATTGTCACCTATGGTACTATGGCCGCTAAGTCTGCTATCAAAGATGTAGCGAGGGTGATGGATTTTCCTCTTGCCGACGCTAACGCCCTGGTGAAGCTGGTCCCCGACAAGCCAGCTTACAACATGACCCTTAACCGGATTTTCAATTCCCCGCTTGACGGCAACGACAGTCTGATTAAACGTGAGGGGATCTCCTACGACGAGATGGAGAACGTCAAGAAAATGCGGACTGCGGCCAAAGGAAACGATATGGCGGCTCAAGTACTTGCTGAGGCACAGCGATTGGAAGGTACAGTACGTAACGTGGGGATTCACGCGGCGGGCATCATTATAGCCCCTAGTGACCTGACGGAAATCATTCCGGTTTCGACTTCCAAGGAATCTGAGTTTTTGATAACCCAGTACCAGGGGAAAATCATTGAAGACGCAGGGGTCATTAAAATGGATTTCCTCGGGCTGAAAAACCTGACCATCATAAAGGAAGCGCTTCGACTTATTAAGCTGAACCACGGAATCGAGATTGAAATCGACGAGATTCCGCTGGACGATATGAAGGTGTATGAGCTTTTCCAGCGCGGGGAAACCAATGCCATATTCCAGTTTGAATCGGATGGCATGAAGAAGTACATGCGCGAACTGGCTCCCGACCGTTTCGAGGACCTTATCGCCATGAATGCGTTGTACCGTCCGGGACCTCTGGCCTACATCCCTAACTTCATTAGGCGTAAGCATGGACTGGAAGCCATTGAATACGATCTTCCTGAATTAGAAGAGTACCTGGGCGATACGTATGGAATCACAGTCTACCAGGAACAAGTGATGCTGCTTTCTCAAAAACTGGCAGGCTTTACCAAGGGGCAGGCTGACACCTTGCGGAAGGCAATGGGGAAGAAGCAGATCGAGACGCTGAACAAAATGAAGGGCTACTTCATGGACGGCGGAGCGGAGCGGGGCCATGACAAGAAGAAACTGAATAAGATCTGGACCGACTGGGAAGCATTTGCAGCTTACGCCTTTAATAAATCCCACTCCACCTGCTATGCCTTCGTAGCTTACCAGACGGCCTACCTGAAAACGCATTACAAAGCCGAATATATGTCGGCGGTAATGACGAGTTCTCTGGGTAATATCGAGAAAATTACCTTTTTCCTTGAAGAGTGTAAAAGCATCGGCATCCCGGTGTTGGGACCGGATATTAATGAGTCGGACCGGCAGTTTAATCCCAATAAAAAGGGCGAAGTGCGCTTTGGGTTGGCAGGGATTAAAGGCACTGGCGACGCTGCGGTGGAATCCATAATTTCCGAAAGAGCCTCCAACGGGCCGTTCACTGATATCTTCGATTTCATTACCCGTATCGATCTTCGCACTGTCAATAAGAAAACGATAGAAAGCCTGGCCTATGCAGGAGCATTTGATTGTTTTAAAGACATGCACAGGGCGCAATTTTTTGAAGCTATCGATGGTGAGAGCAGCAATCTCATTGAAAAACTGATTCGCTACGGTAACACCATTCAGGCCGAAAAGGAATCGGCACAAGTTTCATTGTTTGGAGGTCTGGGAGGCGACAATACAAGAGCGATGAGTAAGTTTCAACTACCGGAAGTGGAGGAGTGGGGCGATTTGCAAAAACTTCGACATGAGCAGGAGGTAGTTGGATTCTATATTTCCGGTCATCCCCTCGATACATTCCGGCTGGAAATGGACAGTTTTTGCACTTGCACGGTAGATAAAGTACTGGACGTACCGGAAGAAATGACGCATCCAATCTACCTGGGTAAAGATATCAGCGTCGCAGGTATTGTCACAAGCGTGATGGAGCGGGTTTCGAAGCGGGGGAGCCCTTTCGTGATTTTCAAGATTGAAGACTACCGCGGTTCCATGGAAATGCTGCTCGGCGGAGATGACATGGTTCGATTAAAGAACTATCTTCAGGTTGGAAATTTTCTGTACATCAAAGGAAAAGTTCAGAGCCGCTACTATAACGAAGATCAGTTTGAGTTCAAAATCGCAAGCATTCAGCTACTTACTGAAATCAGGGAACAAATGTGTAAGGAGGTACGCATGACCTGTCCGCTGGATGTCATCGACCAAAAGTTCGTGACACTGTTGAACGATGTGCTCAAATCCCACCCTGGAAAATTTGCCCTGAGTTTGGCTGTGACTGATCCTGAAACCAAAGCCAAAGTACAGTTGCTTTCGCGCGCCTACCGGGTGGATGGCTCCAATGAATTGTTTGATCGGCTGAAATTATTGGAAGGCGTACAGTTTTCCCTCAACTGATTCCTATTGTCAAGGTTGCCCCTGATCCATTAGGAACTTTTGTCGATCCCGATTCGGTTAAATACCTAAATCATACAATATCAATATAGAAATTAGAATCATGGCAAAAGCACTCGAAGTTACCGACAAGAGTTTTGATGAATTAATTGCGGGAGATAAGCCCGTCCTCGTAGATTTTTGGGCCGAATGGTGCGGACCCTGTAAGATGATCGGCCCAGTGGTCGAGCAGTTGGCCGGGGAGTTTGAAGGTAAGGCTGTTGTTGCCAAGATGGACGTCGACGCCAACGCTCAAATTCCTGCCAAGTTTGGTATCCGCAGCATCCCTACGCTGATGATCTTCAAAGGTGGTCAGTTGGTCGATAAAGTCGTTGGTGCAGTGCCCAAGTCAGTTTTGGAGCAAAAATTGAACGAGCAATTGGCGGTAGTGAATTAATCTGCGCTACCTCCACTATATAAATTTGGCCCCAATCTTCTGATTGGGGCTTTTTTAGTGGCCACTGAATTGTGCGGGCGGTTCATTTCAACCGATTAGAAAGCTGAGTCGTTGGTATGCTGTCAGTAACTACCTGTAGCTGGTTGTTTTAGCCCAATTCCCCCATAATAATCCCGATTGCATCCTGAATCTCCTTTTCCGATATGGTTAGTGGCGGAGCAATACGCATGGAATTATCGCAGAATAAAAACCAGTCAGTTATCACCCCCGCCAGAATGCAACAGTCTATAACGGGTTTCAATACCTCAAAGGATTCCATCTCGGCGGCAAGCATGAGTCCCTGGCCGCGTACTTCTTTTATTTTAGGATGGATGAGCAGGGATTTAATCAGATTGCCCTTACTATTGGCTTCTTCTGCAAGATTGGCTGATTGTATAATCTGCAAGGTAGCAAGCGAAGCCGCGCAGCAAACCGGATGCCCACCGAAGGTAGTGATATGGCCAAGGATAGGGTTATTTTTGAAAACGGCCATTAATTGAGTTGGTGCCATGAAAGCACCAATCGGCATACCACCGCCCATGCCTTTTGCTGATAGCAGAATATCGGGGTACACTTCCACATGTTCGAAGGCCCAAAAAGTGCCCGTACGACCAAAACCCGTTTGAATTTCGTCAAAAATCAGGAGGGCTCCCACGTCTGAGCAGCGCTGGCGTAAAGCTGTAAAATACTCCGCGGGAGGAATTCTTACCCCTGATTCGCCCCCGATAACTTCAATTATCACCGCTGCGGTCCGGCAGGTGATCTGTTCCAAATCAGGTAGATGTCCATGCCTGATCTGTTTAATTCCGGGCAAGAGAGGGCGAAAGTTCCTCTTAAAAAATTCTGCGCCTGAAATACTCAACGCCCCCTGGGTGGCTCCATGATACGCGTTATAGCAGGAGATAAACTCGCTTCGACCAGTGAAACGTTTGGCTAGTTTCATGGCTCCTTCCACCGCTTCGGTACCAGAATTGGTGAAATAAACAGAGTCGATCAGTCCAAAAGGGGAGGGGGATTGACAAGGGATGTCAAGGGTTTTAACCAGCGCCTCTGCCAGCTTTACTTGCGGACTCTGCACAAATTCGCCATACACCATCAGGTGCATGTACTTGTCCAGTTGGTCGTGGATTGCCGACAGAATTTCAGGATGGCGGTGCCCCACATTACTTACGGCAATGCCTGAAATCAGATCAAAGTACCTTTGGCCATCCGGACCATACAGAAATACTCCTTCCGCACGCTCAATTTCGAGGGCAAGGGGAAAGTCGGAAGTCTGGGCGAGGTGGTCAAAGAATAGCTGCCGTTGGCTAAGGTGCATGGATGTTAGTTTTCGTAAAACGCTGCGCTTCCGCCTACCCAGGTAAAGTCTTTGTTAAAACGAACACCAATCATTTCGCCGCGACTCAGGCGGCTGAGGCTGGTCAGTAATTGAGGGCGTTTTGCGTCATCCGGCCAAATGTAAAGCATCCTGATTTCGCACTTTACAAGCCCATCAGGGGCCTGAACGACAGGCTCGTAGTTTACCTTTTTTTGTAAAATATAATTTTCCGGATCCGTTATTCCCACCAGTTCATCCCGCTTTACGTGCAGTTGAACCCCGGTTCCGGCAAAAGAAAAAAGAGGTTTGAGTACGTAGTTGTCCAAATCATCAGGAAAATTTCCCTGATAGTCACTCAGGAATTTAGTCTCGGGGACGTAAGGGCTACGAAACAATGGTAGGGTGTACTTACTGATTCGAAAGAACCAGTTGGGATGACCCACCCAGGTTACATCCACATCGTCGGTGAAGACATAATCACTTTTTAAGTTGGGAAAGTTTGTCAGGTCATCAAAAATCAGTCGGTTATATATACGTCTGACCTGAATTTTTTTACCGTCTTTTTCATAAAAAAGCTTTCGACCTTCTTTAATCAATTCCGTGTAACAGACAGCTTTGACGCCCAGCATCCGTTCAGTAACTGCAAAGTCAACCCTCGTTTTTTGCTGTTCTGGATATATTTCCAGAAGGATAACATTTTCAGGAGCTTCATTTCCGACAATCAATTCCCTCAGGGATTCCATGTACTCTTCGTAGGTACTTACTCCAAAGGCATAGTTAAAAGACTCAGGAATTGGAGCGTGAAATTTGAACAATTCCGATAAATAGGCTTGATAAGCCATGAGCGACGGGAAGCCCTGTAACTCTATCAACTGGGGCTCTAATTCGTCTTGATCGTTTTTACAAATGGCAAAGTCTATGGCAAGAAAGGAGGGGTGCTGATTCTCATTAGGTACCCGTTGTGCAGGTGGAATGGCACGGTCCGTATTATTTTTGAAGTCATCCGATGCCATAATATCGATAAAACTTTCACAGGCTTCAATTAACTTTTTTTTCAAGGAAAGCGGCACAAAAACCGGACTTTCTGCTACCCGAAAATCCAGTTCTCCAGGAAAATCTTTTTCGATGGAAGCTAAGAGATTTTGGTATAAATCTTCACTAAACGCCTCGTTATAAGTTCTCCGGGCGGCTTGTTGCATAAAACGGGAAGTTTAGGGGCGAATATTAAGCTGGCTGCAGTTCCAGCACACGCCGGGCAGCGATTTTTAGAAAATTGGGCAGAATAGTGTTTTCGGTCAGCAGGATTTTTTCGGGGTCGTTCAGATGGGCAATCATTTCAAAGTACCGCTCTTCACCATAATTTTTAATAATGACCTCTTTTTTTTCATCCTTTTGAAAATGACGTAACATGCCCTCGGCGTCCGCTTCGGGATGGAATTGAGTGCCAAAGATTTCGTTGGAGAAACGAATCGCCATGACGGCCCGCTCAAGAGGTACATGGGGACGAATTTTCTCCATACCCATAATTTTTGCTCCCATCTGTTCCAGAAGTAAAGTGTCGGGCTCAATAACCTGATAATCACGAGAGTCTACGGCCCAAAACGGGTCCTGCAGTCCTTCGAAAAAAGGCTCTCGCATGGCGAGCCGCGTTTTGTGAATCGGAAAAATTCCAAAAGAATTCTTCCGCCGCTTGCAGACATGACCAATTTCCCAATGGACACATGCCAGCTGAAATGAGTGACAGATGAGGAACAGGTGCTTTTTGGTACGTTTCTGCGGATTTCGATTGTATTTATAAATCGAATCGAGGAATTGAAAAAACTTTTTCTCCCAGGGCAAACCTTCTGGTTTTGGGCTTCCGGGGCCGCCCGAAGAAATGTAAATGTCAAAACTCAAATCAGGTACGACGTTATTCTGCCGTACGTCAAAAGTTTCGCACTCTATTCCCTGCGCCTCTTCAATGGCAAAATCGTTAACGAGTTTCTTTATACAGCGCATGCCTTCATTCTGGAAACCATTGTTCATGTCCAGAATGGCGATGCGTAGTTTTTTTAGTGGTGTCATATTGGTGTCGAATAATTTCGGCTCGGTAGTTGTATTTTTCTAATAACTACTAACTACACTACTCCGATCTTAGTTTCCTGTACGATGTAATCCACCACTGCGTTCATATCGCCACCAGATTTTTCGAAGACTGCCAATTGGCGATCGGCCCCGCTGCCGTTTTCCAGAATCCAGTGAACGTGTTCCACTTCTTTTCGACTTCCGAGTTCGTCTACCACGTCGTCGATAAATTCAAGTAGTTCACCCATTAGCTGACGGAACTCGACCTCTTCCTGAATCCCAAAATCAATAAGCTTACTTTCAATGCCAAATCGGGCAGCACGCCATTTGTTCTCGTTAATCAAATTCCGCCGATAGGGCCGAAAATTAAGATTTTGCCTTTGGAGCTTGTAAATCTTAACTACCAAAGCCTGGCAAATCGCTGCCAGACATATTGTTTCCTCAACCCGCATTGGAACATCACAAATCCTAAACTCGATGGTATTAAAGAACGGGTGCACCCGAATATCCCACCATATTTTTTTGGCGTTATCGATACATTTGGTTTTGATAAGCAGGTTGATGTACTCATCGTATTCACTGGCGCTGGCAAAAAAATCAGGAATACCGGTACGTGGGAATTTATCGAAAACTTTGGAGCGGTATGATTTAAAACCTGTGTTTCGGCCACACCAGAAAGGCGAATTGGTGGACAGGGCATAGATATGAGGCAAAAAATAACGCACTGCGTTCATGATCGCTATCCCTTCGTTCCGGTTGAGAATGCCCACATGAACATGGAGCCCAAATATAAGGTTACCCCGTGCCACGTCCCGCATTTCGTCGATCAGATCATCGTACCTGGGGTCATTTGTGATGAGCTGATCCACCCAGTCAGCAAAGGGGTGGGTTCCGGCTGCTGCCACATGCAAGTTCTGGGCTGCAGCCAGATCATGGATCATTTTGCGCAGATAGGTGACCTCCTCACGAGCCTCATGGATATCATGACAAATATTGGTGCCCACCTCCACCATAGCCTGGTGCATCTCTGCCTTAACCCGCTCTTTTAGAATTATTTTTCCATCCTCAACCAGCTTGGACATGTGTGAGCGCAAGTTTCGGGTAACAGGGTCAATCGTCTGGAATTCTTCCTCGATGCCGAGGGTGAACACGCGTTTTGTCATGCCGTCAGTTGGAAAATTGTGGATGTAAAACAGGTACTCAGCAAGAGGCGATCCCAAGAATAATGATTAATACATTCTTCCAAAAATCGCCTCTATTGATTAACTATTCCTGCGTTTCTTTATTCTTAGGAGACTTTGAGGCCTTAGTGGGAGCACCTTTCTTCGGCGTAGCCGCCTTTTTGGCAGGTGCTGCCTTTTTAATGGTAGGTTCAACCATCATGTCGGCCACCGGAATCTGGTTGGTAGCCGATTTGAGGAATGTTCCCCAAGTCAGATTATTCATGCCTTCCTTGTGATTTTGGGCGCGCTCGATCGCCATATTGGCGGCAGCTTCCACCACCCAATCGAAATTCTTCTGGCCTACGGAATGAATGTCAGCATCAGGAGCTGGATTGCAGAAGTCTATGGCGATGGGTATTCCATCACGAACTGCGAACTCAACCGTATTGAAGTCATAACCCAGCGCTTTGTTCAATCGCAACGTATAGTCGTGGATGACTTTCAGGAGTTTTTCTCCGGCTTCCCCCTTTGTATTCATTTCGGGGGTATAGCGCTCGTGAAATGGATTGCGCGGTTCGTAAGGCATGATGAGCACATCTTTCTGCCCGATGCAATAACAGCGGAAATAGTCGTCGAACTCTATTTCTTCCTGCAGCATCATTACCAGTTGGCCTGTTTCCCCATGTTTGTGCCACAAATCCTCTGGGTTGTAAACTTTATAGACACTTTTCCAGCCACCGCCGGAGTGAGGCTTCATGTAAGCTGGAAATCCGATATACTCAAACATCTTCTGCCATGCTAAAGGTGATTTCAGATTGCGAAATGAAACATCATGGGTGTCGGTAGGGCGCTCGTGCGACGGTAAGAGTACCGTCTTGGGAACGGGCACCCCGATTTTTTCGGCAAGGCAGTTGTTAAAAAACTTCTCATCGGCGCTCCACCAAAAAGGGTTGTTAATGACGGCGGTGCCACACAGCGCAGCATTTTTGAGGTATGCTTTATAAAACGGCACATCTTGTGAAATCCGGTCAATTATCACCGCGTATTCGGTTGGGTCCGCCTGCTTAACCTGTTCAATAGAAACGCCTTCGGCCCGGATGCCTTCGATATTTTTCTCGTTAATGCGGTTTACAAAGGCATGGGGAAAAGTGTTTTCCATACCATAAAGAATGCCGATTTTTTTCATTGGTTTATTTTCGGTTGGTAGACGAATTTAACAGTTGATTTTCAGGAATTCCAGATAGGAATTGTCATTGGAAGGATTTCTGAAAAATGACTTGACCCAAGATATGGTTTTTTGAAATAATTATTTACGGATCGAACTCCCTATTTTTTTTGTTCGGATGAAGACGCTAAATCATTTTCGACAAATAATCCGGGAACATCCGGTGCCATAAGGGCCAGTCATGAAGTTCCCAGCCACGAATATCGGACCAATGGTTGATCCCCTTATTGTTGAGAATCCGGGTCATGGTTAGATTGGCGTTCAAACAGATATCCCATTCGGAAGATCCCAGAACG
This sequence comes from Persicitalea jodogahamensis, assembly GCF_014651615.1. Lineage (GTDB taxonomy): Bacteria > Bacteroidota > Bacteroidia > Cytophagales > Spirosomataceae > Persicitalea > Persicitalea jodogahamensis. Next base: position 576,185 of record NZ_BMXF01000004.1, read on the forward strand.
ATCTTCATGTGATTATAGCGCCAGCCCTCTTCATTGGGAACAAAGTCCACCGGATTATTGAAATATACGTTGTCGTCATAGTACCCTCCCAGGAATGAGCGGATGTCGAACGCCCCACTCATCGAAATAAGGTATGCAACCAGATCAGGATGACGAAAAGCAAAATTGAAAGCATGGTAACCGCCGAAACTACACCCGGCTACGCCAATTTTATCCACACTGCATTCCCGCTGAATGTATGGGACGAGTTCATTTGCCAAAAACTTATCGTATTGTATATGGTTAAGCACTTTTTGGGCGGGAGTGAGATGTCTTCCATACCAGGATTCCTTATCTATACTATCAATACAATAAATTTTGTATTTCCCGGACTCCACCAAGCCGCGCACCGACTCGATGAGGCCCATATCCTTGGCCTGATAATAGCTGCCCAGCGTTGTCGGAAATATCAGAATGGGATAGCCCCAGTTCCCAAAGACCAGCATATCAATTGAGTGGCCCAGATGATGGGAATAATAGCTAATATGGTTTTCTTGCAAGATGTTTTTGGATTTCGTAGAGGCCTTTGGGCCATTTAGCCAAATATTGTTGCAAATCTAATCATTGTTTATAAAATTAACCGTGTTGGTCACATTCTAACACCCCCAACTCTGCTTGTGAATTATATCCCTCCTGAAGAAATAAGCCCGTCAGAAATGCCTGTTTCTACGGAATTGAAACTGCATTCGGCACATCTGAAGCGAATGGTCAAACTGACCTTTCTGCATCCTCATACGTTATCGGCCAAATTCCCGCTCAAGGTATTATTGGTTTTTGACGGCCAGGATTTTCCGGCACTGCGCATCGGGAAGGCAATCAGTGACTATGGATTAAATCAAGCAGGAAACTACATGCTAGTGGTGGGAATTCACGCCAATAAGAATCGGATTTACGAATACGGCACTGCCTCTCAGCCAGACTATGCCTACCGTGGAAACAAAGCTGCCAACACTACTCAGTTTGTGATGGATGAATTGATACCTTACTTAAAGACCAATTTTTCTCTTTCAGAAAATCGCTCGGACTGGACAATCACCGGCTTTTCGCTGAGTGGATTAATGGCGCTCGATATCGCCTGGCACCATGCAGAGATTTTTTCACGGGTTGGAGTTTTCTCAGGCTCTTTTTGGTGGAGGCAGCGCGCCCTTGATGACGATTACGACGAAAGTGACCGGATTATGCACAACATCATTCGCTTCACACCCGGGCAACCACCCCTGCGGTTTTGGTTCCAGACAGGCACCCACGATGAAGAATCAGACCGGGACAATGACGGCATCATTGATTCCATTGACGATACGCTTGACCTGATTGCGGAATTAGAGCGAAAAGGGTACTTGTGGGGAAGAGACGTCGTCTATGAAGAAGTCGAAGCAGGAGAGCATCACCCCAATACCTGGGCAAAGATATTTCCGAAATTTTTGCAGTGGGCTACCATTCATTAACTACCTTTTTACCCTAATCCTCTTCTTTATGAAAAAAATAGGTCTATATCTTTTCTTCTCTGGCTTGTTTAGTTCGGCTGCATTAGGGCAAAGCGTGGGTCGATTTGAAATCGATATGCCGACTTTTGCCAAAACCGCTACGCTTGATGGCAGACTTCTGCTTTTCTTTTCCACGGAGGAAGGCACAGAACCCCGGTACCAGATCAGCGACGAGGTAGACTCTCAGCAAATGTTTGGTATGGATGTGGAGGGCGTACGGCCGGGTCAGAGCGTCTGGTTCGATATGAAGGCAGCAGGCTACCCGGCAGTGTCGTTTGCCGGGTTGCCTGCCGGCGATTATTATGTTCAGGTACTTTTACACAAATACGAGACATTCAAGCGCAGCGATGGCAAGATCGTCAAACTACCCATGGATCGTGGGGAAGGACAAAACTGGCGCACCGCTCCCGGAAATCACTACTCGAAACCGATTAAAATTCGGTTTGATCCGAAATCTGGTAAATCAATCAAGCTCAAACTGGATCAGGTAAATCCTGAACTCGGCGACCCGGCGAAGAAACAGACCAAATACATCAAGTACATAAAAATCAAATCAGAAAAACTCAGCAAGTTTTGGGGGCGCGACATGCACCTTGCAGCCTGGGTCCTTCTCCCGGAAGGTTTTGATGAGCATCCGGAGGCAAAATATCCACTTTGCCTTTTCCACGGCCACTTCCCCGATCAATTCGGTGGTTTCAGCGAAACGCCTCCGCCAGCCGATATCGACACCACGTCTTTCTCGGCCCGTTTTGGAATTTACGGCTATAACAGGATTGTGGCCCAGGAAGCTTACGATATGTACAAAAAATGGACAAGTCCGGATTTTCCCCGTTATCTGGTCGTGGAGATTCAGCATGCCAATCCATTTTACGATGATTCGTATGCGGTAAACTCCGCCAACATTGGTCCTTACGGCGATGCAATCATGTATGAACTGCTTCCTGAAATAGAGCGGCAGTTTCGGGGCATCGGGGAGGGCTGGGCGCGGTTTACCTATGGCGGCTCCACAGGTGGTTGGGAAGCCTTGGCCGCGCAGGTTTTCTACCCCGACGAGTTCAACGGTTGTTTTGCCGCTTGCCCCGACCCAATCACCTTCGAAGCTTATACCATGGTCAACCTGTATATGGATAAGAATGCTTACTATTGGGATGGCCCGTTCAAAAAAACGCCGCGCCCGGGCAAAAGAAACTACCTGGGCGAGATGCTATGTACCCTTGAAGATATGAACCGGAGGGAGGCCGTGTTAGGAAGTAAAGGCCGCTCGGGGGACCAGTGGGATATCTGGCAGGCCGTATACTCGCCCGTTGGTGATGACGGCTACCCAAAACCAATATGGAATAAGGAAACCGGGGTCATCGACCCAGGCGTGGCGCAGTATTGGAAAGAAAACTACGACCTCATGCACATTATGAAGCGGGATTGGAAAACACTCGGGCCAAAGCTTACCGGTAAAATTCACATTTACTGCGGCGACATGGATAACTACTACCTTAATAATGCGGTGTATCTCATGGAAGATTTTCTAAAAGGTACTCGCTCACCTAATTATTACGGGGAGGTAGCCTACGGTGACCGTGCCGAACATTGCTGGAACGGTGACCCCACCCAGCCCAACTATATTTCCAGGCTGCGGTACAATACCATGTATTTGCCCAAAATCCTCAAACGCATCGAAACCTCCGCTCCGGTGGGGGCAGACTTAACAAGCTGGCGCTATTAATTGATTGGCAGTGAGAACCACCGGGCAAAGCGAGAAGCACTATAATAATCTTTTCTTTCTTTTATAATGAAGAGAGAAAAGCCATCGTATCGACCCCGTCCGCATACTCTTTTAGCCCGGGTGACTGGGCCTTGCCAAACGGTACGGCGCCGGGAACCTTTGTTGGGTCGGCTACCACACACTGAATTTTTTCAGTATGATTTTCGAGCAGAGTGTTTAAATGAGATATATCCTCGTAATTCTCATAGTACACGACGCTCAGAGGTGATACCATGGCTTCACTTTCGGTAAACATCACAAACCCATTGTCAAAATGAGGCGTTTGGTTTACCAGCAGGATAGATCGGTTGTACTCATAATTGTTGAAGTACTTGTGATGATTGGCATAAAATGCGCGTTTTTCCTCAATGACCTCATACAACTTGGAAAAATCGTATCCTTTTGGAACATATAGTTTGGACACGTTCCGGCACCCCAACCCAAAATACCTGAATATATCTTCACTAAGCCCGGATAACTCTTCCGGCGATTCGTCGCCATCCAGCACGGCTACTGCAGTCCGGTTCTTGCGAACGATATTGGGTTTTTGAGCAAAGTAGTATTCAAAATAGCGGGCAGTGTTGTCGCTTCCAGTCGCAATGTAAGCATCAGCCTCGTTTATTCTTTCTACAATCTGAATCGCATTTTTAAACTCTGGCTCCAGCTTTTTAAGAGTTTCGAGTAAAAAGAACATGAGCGGTGTATCGTCCTTGCTCAACTTGGCCAGAAGGCTGTGTCCACTCAATAGTACGCACAGCGCATCATGAAAGCCAACCGCGGGTACGTTGCCTGCCATTACTACCCCGATTTTTTTGGGATTTGTGACCTGCTCATACTGGTTTAGAAATGAATTGAGTTTTCCTTCATCGAGGTAGTTTGAGGCAATTCTCTCAATAGAAAAAAGGGTATTTTCAGGAACGAACCAGCCGTTTCTGGCTCGCGCCATTTGCGCGACTTCCTTTATCTCTATCGAATTTGTAGGGTTTAGTAGATATTCACCTAAATGTGCAAATGCTTTTATTCGGGTATTTCTATCAATCATTCTAATTATTATCTGGAAAGTTCAATGTACTATGAATTTTAATGATAATCTAATGGGAAGGAAACTAAAAATAATTATATTTGTTGGTCCCAATAAGTGAAGGTCGAACAAATATAAACAATCCGACGAGCATGGCTATAATGATCACCGATGAATGCATTAACTGCGGTGCCTGCGAACCCGAATGCCCCAACACAGCGATTTACGAAGGCGGTGTTGAGTGGGCTTGGGGCGATGGCACAAGCCTCGAAGAAGTCGATTTCGGCGATGGCACAGTAGTTAGCGGCAAAGAAAAACAAATCCCCGTATCAGACGAATTCTACTATATAGTTTCTGACAAGTGTACCGAGTGTATGGGTTTTCACGAAGAACCACAATGTGCTGCGGTTTGTCCCGTAGATTGTTGCGTACCTGATCCGGAACATGAGGAAGAAGAGGATACGCTTTTGGCTAAGAAAGCCTGGATGCACGACGAATAGACTAATTGATATTTTTTCAAAAAAGGCTCATGGACTCCATGGGCTTTTTTTTTGTGCCTGTAGCACTCTCCCTTTGCGGGTATTGACTATGAAATTTTTTATAATATAACTATGGTTAGATAAATTTGCACTATTATACATTATTTGGCAAATATGTTGTTTTGCCAAATAAAATGGATTAATAAATTAAAATAATAACTCGTATTGAATATTAGGAAAGCAACGAAATATTATACTTTTCTATGAATTTTACAATTATTATATAAATCAATCACGGATTTAGTTTGATCTTATTCTTAAATAGTCAATATTTGCCATATGAAGATATAGTAGTCCTCCAAACAACCAAACAAAAGGAAATTATGAAGAAAGTGTATTTAACAGTATTATCTGCCATCATCCCGTTTTTGGGTTTTGCCAAGGGAGACGGTCCCGGAGAGGTTGACAAAAAGAAACCTCAAACCGAAGATGTCAAAAAGACAACCGAGGTTAAGGCTGATGACGACTCTAAAAGTCCCTTCACTTTTTCTGGCTACCTGGATTCCTACTACATTGGTAATCTCAATCGTCCGCAATCGCGGTCTAATTCTGGCGTGGCGAATGCCCGTGCTTTCGATGTCACCTCCGGCCAGTTTCAGCTTGGTCTTGTCCAAACCAAAATGACGTATGCCAATGACAAATCGGAGGCGGTAGTTGACCTTACCTTTGGTCCTAATGCTGACCTTGGGAACTACGGCAACCTGGTGAGCGTACTTGACCCCAGCTACACCGGTATGGCCCTGGCGATTAAACAAGCCTATTTTACCTATAACTTCTCTGACAAATTCTCTATGACCGCCGGGCAGTTCGGCACGCACATAGGGTATGAGGTGATTGATGCTCCTGTTAACTTCAACTACTCGCTTTCCAATCTCTTCAACAACGGTCCTTTTTACCATACCGGCGTGAAGGCCACCTACGCATTTTCTGATCGTGCTTCTTTAATGATGGGGCTCGTGAACAATGTGGATGGCCTGGGTGATAACAACCGTCAGAAAGGATTCATCAGCCAGTTGTATTTCTCACCCGTTGAGAACTGGGGAGTGTACCTTAACTACATGGGCAGCAACGAGGCATCTGTGGACGTGCCTTCGGTACCACAGGATAAGGCATTCTACAGCATTTTTGACCTGACGACCAGCTATCAGATCACAGAAAGATTCCTTCTAGGATTGAATGCTGCCTATGGTTCTCAAAAGGGGGATTTTCAAGGAGGTGGCGGTCCATCTGAGGCTCAGACCTGGGGTGGTGCAGCCGTGTATGCTAACGTAGCTCTGACGGATGTATTTGGAATTGGTGCACGTTACGAAAATTTCAACAACACCAATGGACCACGCGGGCTGGTAAACAGCAATGGCGTAGGAACTAAGGTGAACTCTTTCACTCTTACGGGCAACTTCACACTGGCCAATGGTCACGTACTTTTGAAGCCTGAAGTTCGCATCGATAGCTACCCGAAATTGGGAGGCTCGGGTGAAACCCAGCAGTTTGAGGACGAGAACGGTAACTTCACCAACAATAGCCAAACTACTTTGGGAATGGCCTTTATTTATTCTTTCTGATGACAAACTGATTCAGAATTGACATTTTGCCAAAGCCAGCTCTGAAAATTCAGAGCTGGCTTTGGCAAAAAGAAACTTCGCATAACCTTTAAATTCTACTATCTAATAAAAACAAAAAGCCGCATGCAAAAACCAAACTACGTCCCACTTCTGATCCTATTGGCGATCAGCCTATTGGCGGTCTTTATGCCCGCCGTTCCCTCAACGATCATAACTGAAGGTCTCGACTCGGGCGACATTGCCTGGATGCTAGTTGCCTCAGCAATGGTACTGCTTATGACCCCCGGCCTGGCCTATTTCTACGGCGGGATGGTCAACAATAAAAATGTGATATCCACAATGCTGCAAAGCTTCATCGCAATGGGAGTGATCAGTATCCTTTGGGTAGTTGTAGGATTTAGCCTTGCATTTGGAGATTCAATAGGAGGGGTGATCGGCAATCCTGCCACCTTTTTCATGTTCAGTGGCGTTTTGGAAAGCTCTCCCTGGTCCTTAGCACCTACCATTCCGTTGGCCCTGTTTGCGTTCTTTCAATTAAAATTCGCCGTAATTACCCCGGCCCTGGTAACGGGCTCTATGGCTGAACGCGTCAATTTCCGGTCTTACGTACTTTTCATTGTGTTGTTCAGCATTTTCGTCTACGCCCCACTTGCGCACTGGACCTGGCACCCGGATGGTTTATTGTTCAACATGGGAGTTCTTGATTTTGCCGGTGGCACCGTAGTTCACATGTCGGCGGGTTGGGCCGCTTTGGCAGGTGCGCTATATCTGAAGCGCCGGAAGTCACATGTCGAAGCAAGCGTGCTACCTCCCGCGAATATTCCGTTTGTGCTGTTAGGTACGGGTTTGCTATGGTTCGGTTGGTTCGGGTTCAACGCCGGATCGGCAGTAAGTGCTTCTGCTTTGGCGGTATCGGCCTTTGCAACTACCAACACCGCCGCTGGTGCAGCGGGAATTGCCTGGATATTGTTTGACGTAGCACGAGGCAAGAAGGTTTCTGCCCTTGGCTTCTGTATCGGAGCAGTAGTAGGTCTGGTGGCAATTACACCTGCCGCAGGCTTTGTTACGATTCCGGTCTCAATATTTGTAGGTGTAGTGGCCGCAATGACTAGCAACTACATTGCCCACCTTCGTACAAAATCTACCCTTGATGATACGCTGGACGTATTCCCCTGCCATGGAGTTGGCGGAATGGTCGGAATGATTATGACTGGCATTTTTGCCAACAGCGGAGTGAATAGCGGGGTGGTAGATCAGGGACTGGCCTACGGCGAGACAACTTTGTTCATCAACCATATGATCGCATTGGTAATGGTATCTGCCTTCGCATTCGGGATGTCATTTGCCTTGATGAAAATTACGGATCTAATCTTGCCGCTACGCGTTTCGGAAGAGGATGAGCGCGTTGGTTTGGACATCAGCCAGCACGACGAATTTTTGGTTGAAGCCTAAAATTTCAAAGTACCCCATAAAAAAAGCCACAGAGTCTAGTCTGTGGCTTTTTTTATGGGGTACTTTAAACATGCTTATTGAGGCAATACGCCCAACGATTCATCAACTTCGTAAATTTCCACGACCCCATCTCCATCAATTTCTGATAAAAAAACCTCCTTCGTTTCGTTTATTAATAGCGGATCGTATCGTGCGACAGTACGCACGTAGTTTTCGGTAAAGCCCAGCATCTTGCCATCCTGAACATCGTCTTCAAACAGAACCGTGTGAACTTTGCCCAGCTGCGATTCGTAAAAGGCTCGTTTTTTCTTCTCCGAGAGACTGTGCAGCATTCGCGATCGTTCGGCACGTTCTTTCTTGGGAACTACCGGGCGAATTTTGAGCGCATCGGTGTTTGGTCTTTCGGAGTAGGTAAAAACGTGGAGGTAAGATATGTCAAGCGAATTCAAAAACTCAAATGTTGCCAGAAATTCTTCGTGGGTTTCACCCGGATGCCCAACTATTACGTCCACACCGATGCAACAGTCGGGGAGTAATGATTTGATTTTCTCGACACGCTCCTGGTATAGTTCCCGGCGGTACCTGCGGCGCATGAGGCTGAGGACACTGTTGGAGCCTGATTGGAGTGGAATATGAAAGTGAGGGACAAAGCGACGCGATCGGGCCACAAACTCAATGATTTCGTCCGTCAAAAGGTTAGGCTCGATGGAAGAAATCCGAAAGCGATCAATTCCTTCTATTTGGTCCAATTCTTTGATTAAAGCCAAGAAATTCGTTTGCCTTTTGCCATTCTGAATTCCGAAATCTCCAATGTTGACTCCGGTAAGGACGATCTCCTTCACTCCATTGGCAGCTATTTCTTTCGCGGCATTCACTACATTATGAATACTATCCGACCGGCTTTTCCCCCGGGCCAACGGAATTGTGCAATAGGTGCATGGGTAGTCGCAGCCGTCCTGCACTTTTAAAAATGTACGGGTTCTGTCATTCAAAGAAAAGGACGTGTGATAATCTATGGCGTCCTCGATCGGAGAGGCAAAAACTCTGGCTTGCTGACCCGCCGGAACTTTATGGAACGTGTCCAGCAGCTCCACCAAGCGAAATTTTTCGGAGGCCCCCAAAACAGCATCGACACCGGGAATTTCAGAAATTTCTTGGGGTTTAAGCTGAGCATAACAACCAATAATCGCCACAAAGCCATCAGGGTTAATCTGCTGCGCTTCCCGGACAATTTTACGGCATTTCTTATCAGCGTTGTCAGTGACGGAGCAAGTATTAATGATGAAAATATCAGGATTTTGATTGAACTCAACCTTCTTATACCCCTGCTGCTCAAACATGCGGGAGATCGAGGAGGTCTCTGAATAATTTAGCTTGCAACCTAATGTGTAAAACGCTACTCGTTTCATTTCCAGTAGTTTTCTTTCGACTTTTCTGTAAAGGTATTGATGGTTTGCTAACGCTTCAAATAATCACCAAACGAGTTTTGGAGATAGGCCTGACCCAGCTCGATATCAGTGTAGGCTGGGCTGCCAATACTTTCAATCATCATTTTTCCGACATTGTCGTAGACCAGGCTTCTTTTTGAGCCTATAAAACCAAATCCATTATTAAAGGAAAAATAGGCAAAGGGAGTTCGGGTATCATTAAATAAGTCAACACCAAACTGGTAATCCTTAGTATCATTTCCAAGTTGAGCCAGCAATGTATTTGCCAGGTCGGTTTGCGATGCAACCTTGGTATAACGGAAACCACCATGTTTTAAAGCACCTCCGAGCCACAGCATTGGAATATGAAACTCACTGATTCTGCTGGTATTCAATCGGGGGAGTGGATGCCCATGGTCGGCAATAATAATTACAAGACTGTTATTCCACCATTTTCTGCGCTTCGCCGCAGTGATGAAGTTGAATAAACTTTCGTCGGTATACTGGTGGGAATTCAAAAACTTTTGTTCACTATTGTTTCCCGGTATAGCTGTCTTTACAGGAACCTCGTAGGGCTCATGACTGCTTAAAGTGAAAATAGTGCTGAAAAATGGAGATTTCTCTTTTTCAAGATCTTTTAAAAGGCGATCGAAAACTACATGATCATGCGCTCCCCATTTTGAATTCATTTGCTTCGGTGTGAAGCTGTACTTGTCGACAATTCTATCAAATCCCTGTTGCAGTAAATATGATTTCATATTGGCAAACTCAGTTTCACCGCCATAATAAAAGGAGGTGTGGTAATTATTTGCCTTAAATGACTTGGGTAATGAGGGCAAAGAAATTGTTTTCCTGGGGTACTTTATAATTGAAGTAATAGGCTGGGAGGGGTAGCCACTCAAGATAGCCACAAGTCCTTTATCACTGCGGTCGCCACTCGCGTACAGGTTTGTAAATAGAATGCCTTCTTCCGAAAGTTTGGTGAGATTTGGGGTGATGCCGGACAGCCCACCCAGTGGTGCAACTACCTTGGCAGTTAAGCTTTCCCAGATAATCAGGACTACATTAGTGGCAGAATCTGCTTTTAAATGCTGAGTAAATAAAGTACCCGTAGGCAGCATTCGATTTGTCAATGAGTCCGCTTTGGCTTGACTCATTGTGGCGAAAGGATTGGTAGTACTTCCCGTGTTATGCACTACCGAACTGAAAAAATTCCACGGAGCATTGACAGCCAGCTGATTGGCAAAGTGGTCATGGGAATAATACACCATGCTCTGATTCATGGGAGCCGTGTGCCATCCTCCCCGAATAGGAATAATCAGCAGCCCTGTCAGCAATGAAAATGAAAGCAGGATGGCAAAGGGATTTGCTCTTTCAAATTTCCGAAGAGAAAATTGATTCGCTTTTATAAAAACCCAAAACAGAGCTGTGACCAGAAAGACAAAAAGTAGGAACAAGAATAGGAGAGGAGACGCGCTGGCGGATGCATATGCTTCCGAAGGCTGTGTCAAGTAATGCAAGGGTGTCGTATCAAGCCGAAATTTCCAGGCTTGGAAAACGGGAAGGTCAGCAACTACGATAAGGGTGACAAAAAATATAACGATTGTATGATAAACGGTCAGAAACCTAAAGTACCAAAGCCACTTGTCGTAGGTGAACATGATTAAAATGCTGGGAAGTACCATGAGATAGGCTGCCATAGAGGCATCCATGATAAGCCCATGCCACGCTGACTCCATCAGAAATGGTAGAGGATGATAGCCAGCGGTAAATCCTTGATAGACAAAAAATAGAATCCTCGACAATTGAAAATATGCAATCCATAACATGGCATTCACAGCCAGGGCTACTACTCTGTTCTTCATTTTTACCGGAGGGTTTGCGGCAAATTTCGGACATGTTGCGATAATTTGGCGCAATTTTATTAGGAATGGTAGCTTTCCTTTTCCCAAATACATCGTATTTTTGGCACATCTTGTTCTACAAAAAACATCTGGTAAACAATTAACTACGATTATGAACCCCGGTTTCGATCCCGAAGAGATTGCTCAGTTAAAACGAGAATGTAAAGCCGAAGGCACAAACTTCATATATGTGGAGGATGGATTCGAGGAAGATGAAGAAGAAAATAATGAACATGCTCATGTTCAGTTTATTGGCTACCACAACAATCGCGAAGTAATCTACGACGCGCTGATCTACACCCTTCGCCTTCACCATGCGACCAAAGTGTATGATTTAGCCCTGGAGCGGGTTCAAAAGCAACTACCCGGCTATGTGTCGCCTGATGAGCGCAGCATCGATGCACCTGAAGATCCGGAAAAAGACGAAGAGGCTGAATTGCTCCTGACGGAACATATTGAGGAGATTGAGGAAGATGAAGAAATTAAGGTTTCTGAGCACGTGGAGACAGATACCGATTTTGAGTATGGGATAGGGTTAGAAGTCGGACTGAATCGTGAAGAAATTACCGAAAAAGTAATAGACGATTTTATCGCGCATTTTAATGCCGATCGCTTGAAGTTGGATAAAAATGTGTACTCTTTCCGAAGCAGTGAGGAGGATGATTATTGAGAAGTAAATGATCTCAATATGCGTCGTGAAATTTTTAGTCAAAAGAAAAAGGCCACTGAATTTTTCAGTGGCCTTTTTCTTTTAATAGGATGAAATTACACTTCGACCGATTTTACGGTTTTAATGATCCGGGCAGCTACTTTGTAAGGATCAGCCGCAGAGTTGGGACGACGATCTTCCAGCCAGCCTTTCCAGCCGCGCTCTACCGTGGCGATTGGAATACGGATTGAAGCACCGCGATCGGAAACTCCGTAGCTAAATTGATCAATAGACTGCGTTTCGTGAAGACCAGTGAGTCGCTTATCGTTATCAGCGCCATACACTTCGATATGTTCTTTAATATAGGGCTCAAAAGATTGGCAAATCTTATCGTAAGTATCTTTGTTTCCAGCAGTTCTCAAAACAGAATTGGAGAAGTTGGCGTGCATTCCAGAACCATTCCAATCCGTGGCGCCCAAAGGCTTGCAGTGCCAGTTGATGGCAACATCATAAGTTTCGCCTATTCTTTCCAACAGGTACCGGGCGACCCAGATTTGATCACCGGCATCTGCAGCACCTTTTGAGAATATTTGGAATTCCCATTGTCCGGCTGCCACCTCAGCGTTGATACCTTCGACATTTAGGCCAGCCTCAAGGCATACGTCCAAGTGCTCTTCTACGATATCGCGTCCAAATGCATTTTTAGCGCCGACGGAACAATAGTAAGGACCTTGCGGTGCCGGATAGCCCTGTGCCGGAAACCCAAGTGGCAAATTGGTCTCTGGATCCCAGAGGAAATACTCTTGTTCAAAACCAAACCAGAAATCATTATCGTCGTCCACGATTGTGGCCCGGCCGTTGGAGGAATGGGGCGTGCCATCAGCATTCATTACTTCGCACATTACCAAATACCCCTCCTTACGCTGTGGATCAGGGCAAATGAACACGGGCTTGAGCAGGCAGTCTGAAGAACCACCCTCAGCTTGCTGGGTAGAAGATCCATCGAACGACCAAATGGGGCAGTCCTCCAATTTCCCGCTGAAATCGGCTTCAATTTTGGTTTTGCTGCGCAGGCTCTGAGTTGGCTTGTATCCGTCCAACCAAATGTACTCGAGTTTCGCTTTTGACATAATTCTGATGAAAAGGGATTATTGAAATGATTATAGACTATGATACAATAATACGGGTTATAGTTAATTTTATAAAATAATATTTAACAAAAAATCAATAGTACAGTAATATTATTGGGCAAATTGTAATATTTGGAGTTTTCTTTATGATTTTTTGCTAGTGAATTACCTTTTGAACTGGGTTTAAAATGGGCAACATATGCCTTGAAGGTATTTAATGAAGAGGAAAAAATGAATATTCGTACTAAAATAAGGTTGATTGGCAAATTTTGATTTTCCGATATTATGCATGATAATTGAGGCATAAGAAAAGCTACTCTGGCTCCTCAATACTTAATAAAGTACAATTGGCACGATCTGTATGAACATATTCTTTCAGCCCGACAATACAAAGAAATTTTTAGAAGGTGATGAGGCACAGCATTGCATTCGGGCACTACGGATGCATCCTGGCGACTTCCTATTGGTGACTGACGGACAAGGCAGAAAGGCCAGAGCCCGGCTTACTGATGTCTCGAAGAAAGAGTGCTTTTATGAAATCGAAAGTCTGGAGATTGTGCCGCCGCCGCCATACACCATAGAGATGGCGGTTTGCCCTACGCGCAAGGCAGACCGAAATGAGTGGATGGTGGAAAAAATGTGCGAAATGGGTGTGAAACAAATTAATTTTTTAGTGTCTGAACATACGCATCAGGAGACAATCAAAAGAGTAGTGAATTTGGAACGCCTCCAGCGAATTGCCTTATCCGCCATGAAGCAATCGAGGCAATTTTATTTGCCCAAACTAAATTTTTTTCTCTCAATTGAAGATTTTTTTAAGCAAAACTTGGCTAAACATCGTTATATAGCCTACGTTTCTGAAAAAGAGGAAAACAAACATTTGATTGAAGTAGCAGCAAGCACCGAGTCAGTGGCAGTGCTTATCGGGCCGGAAGGCGATTTCAGCCCTTCTGAAATTGTGAAAGCCATAGAGTGTGGCTTTACTCCTGTTTCCCTTGGAGAAACCCGATTGCGAACCGAAACGGCGGCTGTGCTGGCTTGCCATAGCGTTCATCTGGCAAATGTCATGCAGAACTGAATGGTTCTATTTTAACAAAACTCAACCGTTTCGAAACCATCTAAGTTATATTCCTCACCATAAATACAACTTGCGCATAATGAAGCGACATTATATTTATTTGACAATCCTAGTCTTTCTGTTGAGTTACGGGCGATCCTCGGCTCAGTCTTCCTTCAAAATTGCTAAGCTGAAATACGGCGGCGGAGGGGATTGGTATGCAAACAAAACGGCATTGCCGAACTTGATTAAGTTTTGCAACGCCCAAATGAAAATGAACATCTATCCAGAGGAAGATGTAGTAGAGGTGGGTAGCTCTGACATTTTCCAGTACCCTTTTGTCCACATGACTGGTCATGGCAATGTAGTTTTCACCGATTCGGAGGCGAAAAATCTGCGAAACTACCTCCTCTCAGGTGGTTTCCTGCACATTGATGACAATTACGGGCTAGATAAGTTCATCAGGCGGGAGATGAAAAAAGTGTTTCCTGAACTAACCTTTATTGAATTGCCTTACAACCACCCCGTTTATCATCAGAAATACAACTTTCCCAATGGATTGCCCAAGGTACATTTACACGATGAAAAGCCACCACAAGGTTTCGGTCTGATCTATCAGGGGCGTTTAGTTTGTTTTTACTCTTACGAATCTGACCTGGGCAATGGGTGGGAAGATCAGAGTGTATACAATGACCCTGAAGAAAAACGTCAGGAGGCGCTACGGATGGGAGCCAATTTGTTGGACTACGCCCTTACCGTTTTTTGAATTTTAAGGTAAAATCTCAATTATGAGAAAAATCATAAAACGAATCTGCGTTTTTAGCCTTAGTTTTGTTTGATTTACCTATTTAACCACACGTCTTTAATCTTCATTTTTTTTCTTATCCGTTAAGCGGCTTTTTCACAACTTTCTATCATTTATTAAATTATGTACGCAGTCATTGCCGCATTTGTCGGCCATTGGTACCTATCTCTATTTTGCCAAACCTTTTTTCTTCATCGCTATTCTGCTCACAAAATGTTCAAAATGAGCAAATTCTGGGAGCGATTTTTTTATTTGTTAACCTACTTGTCCCAAGGTTCGTCCTATTTAAGCCCCCGGGCATATGCTATCCTACACCGCATGCACCATGCATTTAGTGATACGGAAAAGGATCCGCACTCGCCACACCACACTAAGAACATCTTTTCGATGATGTGGGAGACTAAGGATATTTATAATGCGGTTTTAAACCGTAAGCGTGCTATTGAAACCCGTTTTGAGCGCAACTACCCTGAGTGGAATTTTATAGAGAAACTAGGAGATTCATGGGCGTCACGATTGGGTTGGATCGCACTCTATACCGTTTTTTACGTTTTAGCGTATGTGTATCTGGACATGCACTGGATTTTCTTCTTTCTGCTTCCTATTCATTTTCTGATGGGACCCATTCACGGTGCAATTGTCAATTGGAGCGGTCACAAGTATGGCTATCAGAACTTCGATAACCAGGATAAATCCAAGAACTCACTTATTTTCGATGTGCTGATGATGGGAGAGTTATTCCAGAATAATCACCATAAGCGCCCTAACTCCATAAACTTTGGCTCCAAGTGGTTTGAGTTTGATCCGACCTATCCGGTAATAAAACTACTGGATAAAGCCAAGATCATAGAAATCAGGAAAAGGGAGTAGTCCTCAGTATACCGTAATCAATACAAGCAAAAGGGGCGTTCGATGAACGCCCCTTTTGCTTGTAAAACTTTAGCAGATGTTGCTTACTCCTGCCAAGTCTGGTTATTAACACCACAAAAAAAATCTATACCCTAAGGATACCGATAGAATCGGCTAAATATCAATTAAGGATTTAGGCTGATCAGCCTTACAATACAAAGGAGGCTTAGAATAATTAGAATGGAGTTAATATTAAATTAGAATATCATTAGAAGTGTAAAAATTCCAGAACGAAACGGGTACCTGAAGGCTGATTGGGTAAAATCGCGATGCTTCCATTGTGAAGTTTGATAATTCGCTCCACCAGCGATAGCCCGATGCCTGAACCCTTCACATTTGCAGTATTGATACCGCGGTAGAAAGGCTGGAAAATCAGGTTGTGATCTTCCGCCACAATTCCCTTTCCCGTATCCGAGAATTCTATCCGAATGCTTTTTTGGTCAGCAATTAATTGAACAAGCACGGAATTATTGTCAGAAAATTTACATCCGTTTTCCATTAAGTTGATGAAAGCCGTCCTGAGTAAGGTGGCGTTCCCAATAATCTCTAACCAGGTATCTTCTTCCGGCAATTCCTCAATGGCATACAAAATCTTGTACGTTTTGTTAGACTGGGAAAGGTTTGTCCTCGTGTCCCAGAGAATTTCATCCAACCTTACCCGATCCGTAAGCATCTCACGTTGGTTTTCACTGACTTTTGCGAGTTCCATCAGCGAATTGGAAAGTTGGGATAATTCCTGAATGTCCTCAAGCACGGAGCTGATTGTCGTGCGATACTCTTCCTGGGTCCGCTCTTTCAAAAGGCTCACTTCCAGCTGAGAACTCATTTTGGTCAATGGGTTCTTTAATTCGTGAGATACATTGGCAATGAAAGTTTTCTGAATTCGGAAAGCGTATTCAATTCGGTCGAGTAGCTTATTGAAAGTGGTAGTCAGTCGACCTATCTCATCCTGTTGGTTGGGTACTTCGAGGCGGGTACTCAGGTTTTGGGGTAGGATGCCTTCCACCTCATTCATTACCCTAGAAATAGGCAAAAGAGCCCTCTGCGAGAATACCAGGCCGGCAAAGGCAACAATTGCTGTCACGAACAGAAATATTATCGCCAGCATCGTTCTCAGGTTATCTAGGTTTGCCTGCCCATAGAGGTCCTGCGCCCCCAGCACGACCACCGTTTTTCCGAAGGCGTACTTATTATAAATGCCTACAACATAGTAATCTCCGTCTCGGTAGCGAATCTGATCGGCCCGTCTGATTTCATTCAGCCAATAGTTGGATACGTGGATGGAAAGTGAGTCAGTGTTACTGTAGATCAGCCTGTTCCTTTCATTAAAGATTAGAATATTTTCATTATAGATCAGGTTGCGGTTCGACCGGTCAAAAACTTTAAGCAGTTGAGGGTCAATCTTGGGTTCACTGAGAAGTTCCGCGGAGGAAACTGCCTTGGAGCGTAACCTGTCATAAAAATCTTCTACCGTATTGAGATAGGTGAAGTAATAAATGGCCATAAAAGACACGACCAGAATGCCGCTCACGAGCAGACCGAATTGGATCGTCAAACGTGTCCGGATTTGCATGGCTCATTCGGTCTTCAGCACATAGCCCATCCCGAACTGCGTGTGAATGAGCTTTACTTCATAATCCCGATCGATCTTTTTACGGAGGTAGTTGACATAGACTTCTATAATGTTAGTCCCTGAGTCGAAATCAATTTCCCAAACTTGCTCGGCTATTTCTGCCTTCGAAATAACTCTGCCCTGATTGCGAATGAGGTAAACCAGGAGGTTGAATTCACGTGCCGTAAGCTCTATTTTGTCCTCGGCACGGTGAACGGTCTTGGCATCCATGTTTACTTCCAAATCGGCGAAACGCATAATTTGGGCTGTTTGACTTACCGCACTGCCACGTTTAGTCAAAGCTCGCACTCTTGCCAGAAGTTCTTTAAATTCAAAGGGTTTGACCAGGTAATCATCGGCTCCGGCGTCAAATCCAACAACTTTGTCATCAGTGGTCCCAAGCGCTGTAAGCATGAGAATAGGAGTCTCGTTTCCCGATTTCCGCAGCTCACGGCAAAGCTCAACCCCGTTGATTCCGGGAATAATGATATCACTCACTATCAGGTGGTAGTTGTTGCGCATGGCCAATTGCCTGCCGATCAACCCATCGTATGCCACATCCACGCTATAACCGTTCTCTTCCAAACCCTGTTTAAGGGATTGGACCGTTTTCGGTTCGTCTTCTATTAAGAGCAGGTTCATTCTTTCGGTAAAAACATTTCCCTGATTTCACGCCAATTGGCCACTCTCGGATAGGCCGTTTCTTCCATATTGTGGGGTGCTGAGTACAGAATTCCCTTCCCTGTGAATGACAGCATATTTTTGACGTGGTCGTCAATAAGGAAGTCGGAGGAAATAATACTTTTATCGCCGCAAAAAACAATGTTTTTCCATGCTATATCCGGAAAATTCGATTGCAGCCAGTCATATTTTTCCCGGAAAGAGTTAGGAAACTCCAGCGCCGCCGTAGCCACGAAAATTTCGTAGTATTGTGACAACTCCTGTACTGTTTCCTGGGCGCCTTCCATTACGGGAATATCTTTGAAAAACCCCGACTGGTGGATATAAGTATACATTTTCTTGAATTGCTTCGGATGCAGCAATTCTTTAATAGGGGTCTTGCGGAAGTCTTCGTATAAGTAGTGAGTGTCAAATTCATTGAGGACGTAATCAATAAGCTTACCATGTGTATCGGCAAGCACGTCGTCCATATCAAGCGTAATTCTGAGCATTATAAAATGGGTCGATTAGAATCAAAATTTTCAAGTATATCCGAAACCTTCTTCAAGAACATTCCCCCCAGCGACCCATCCACCACACGGTGGTCATAAGAGTGAGAGATGAACATTTTATTACGAATGCCCAGCAAGTCCCCCTCAGGGGTTTCGATAACCGCCGGCTTCTTCACAATTGCCCCAAAGGCCATGATTGCAACCTGCGGCTGAACGATGATGGGCGTTCCCATAAGATTGCCAAAAGTGCCAATGTTTGAAATAGTGAAGGTGCCACCCGTCAAATCGTCGGCTTTCAGTTTGTTTTCCCGAGCTTTCTTAGCGAGGTCGTTTACTTTTTTTGCCAATCCGATCAGGCTGTATTGATCAGCCTGGTGAATGACCGGAACAATAAGGTTGCCATCTGGCAACGCCACCGCCATACCAATGTTTATATCTTTTTTGAGTAAAAGGGAATTGCCATCAACCGAAACGTTGATTAAGGGATATTCTTTAATCGCCTTAATCACGGCCTCAATCAAAATCGGGGTGTAGGTGATTGAAGTGCCGGTTTGGCGGCGAAAATCGTCTTTAACGCGCTCCCGCCATTTGACAATTGGCGTCATGTCAGTCTCTATGAAAGAAGTGACATGGGCAGAAATATTTTTCGAGTCGGTCATGCGCTGAGAAATCATGCGGCGCATCCTGTTCATTTCAACTATCGTGATGTTATCACCAGATTTGGACACGGGGGCGGCAGGGGCGGTATCTCCTGTTCGGGTCTCTAAGAATTGGACCAGATCCTTCTTGGTTACCCGGCTTTCGGCACCCGATCCTTTGATCTGCAATAGTTCCTCCATCCCAACACCTTCTTCTTTGGCAATGCTCAGCACCAGAGGCGAAAAAAATCCGTTATTGGAATCGTTACCTGTAGAAGGGCGGGAGGGAAGGGTCGCAGCGCTGCTTAGCGTAGGCAACCCATGTGAAGCCATGTGAGTCTCCCAATCCTCCACAGCTTCGTCCGGTTCAACTTCCTGGTTTTGATTTGTGTCCTTTTCATGACCGTTGTTACCAACCGGAGTGTCGGGGTGGACTGTGGTACTTTGTTCCACCTTGTCTGATTCTGATACCTGTAATTTTGCTACCGGGCTACCTATTTTTACAACCTGTCCCTCTTCCACCAGAACCTCTACCAAAGTACCTGAATAAGGAGAAGGTACTTCGGTATCAACTTTGTCAGTAGCTACCTCCAAAATTGAGTCATCCGCTGCAACTGTATCGCCAACTTTCACAAGCCAGCCCAATACAGTGCATTCCATGACGCTTTCGCCCATTTGGGGCATTATCATTTCGACTATTTTCATACTTTAATGAGTGAATTAATTAGCCAAAGCACCTGGGTTCACAGATGACGCTATTGGGCTACTTCCTCTAAAATACATTTCATTAACAAGTCCAGTACATAGGTCGCAGTCAGCTCAATATTCACGGCGCGATGCTTGGTGAGAGTGAGCATCCGGGTCGTGGTACGGCTCGGGGAGGCGCACGCGATCCAAATAGTACCTACCGGTTTTTCAGGACTGCCACCGTCTGGCCCGGCAACTCCGCTTGTGGCAATGCCGTAGGTGGTATGCATCAGTTTTCGAACACCCTCGGCCATAGTTGACACAGTTTGTTCACTCACAGCACCATAATCAAGTAAGTCAGCCATAGGTACCCCCAGGGTGTTCATTTTTACATCATTGTCATACGCAACTACTGAACCTGTGAAATAGCGTGAGGCGCCGGGAATGCTTGTGAGTTTATGAGCTACAAAGCCTCCCGTACAACTTTCGGCCGTGCTGAGTGTGGCGTGTTGGGTCATAAGTAGTTTTCCAACTACGGTTTCCATTTCATCATGATCATACCCATACACCCACTTTTTGATCACTGGCATGATGCGCTCTGTCTCATAGGCAAGTTCACTAGCCAATTGGTTTTCATCGTCTCCGGTTGCAGTCAGCCGCAAACGAACCTGGCCAAAATGGGGCAAATAAGCCAGTCGGATGTGCTGCGGCAAACTGTCCTCCCAGAATTCTATCATTTCGGCAAGAGTGGACTCGCCGATGCCAATGGTTCTGATAACTTTATGGCGAATAATGGGTGGCTTGAAAAAAGTCAGCAGTCGAGGCAGTACCCGCTGAGTCATCAGATTTTTCATCTCAAAGGGTACGCCAGGCAGCGAAACAACTATTTTGCCATCAATCTCAAACCACATTCCCGGCGCAGTCCCCCAGTCATTCTGCAGATAGGTGCAGTTTTTAGGTAAAGCTGCTTGCTGACGGTTAAGTTCAGTCATCGGGCGTCCGCGCCTGTTAAAAAAATCGGATATCAGCTGCAATGCATCTTCATTGATTTCGAGTTCTGTATCAAAGAATTTGCACAGCGTATGCTTCGTGATGTCGTCCTTGGTGGGCCCCAAGCCACCAGTAATGATCAATAAATCGACCCTGGCGAGGGCTTCTCCCAAAGCTGCCAGAATATCTTCGGCATTGTCGCCTACCGAAGTTTTGCGAGTGGCTCGAATGCCTACATTTGTCAGTTCCGTACCAATCCACTGCGTGTTGGTGTCGGTGATTTGGCCGAAGAGAATCTCGTCGCCAATCGTCATTATTTCCGCCTTGATCGGGGGCCTCATTGGTGCGATTTATGTTATATAACCCTTGTTTCAGGCCAAAATTACGTAAAATTTATCGGGAACGATTACGTTTGTCGAGTAGTTCAAGATGCAAACAAAACCAACAACAATGAATAAAAATTGGATAATAGTGCCGATCATCCTGTTAATGACCGGATGTTCGTCGCAAGCGCAGTTTGGCAAAACAAAGTTAGGTAAGATTTTAGGTCAGGTGCAGGAGCAGTCCGGTGCGCTGTCGGAAAATGAAATCGCCAATGGCTTGAAAGAAGCTCTCAAAGTTGGAATTGGGAACGGCTCTGCGGAAGCATCGCGCACTGATGGCTACTTGAAAAACGAGTATATCAAGATACTTTTTCCTCCCGATGCCCAGAAGGTTGAAAACACACTTCGGCAAATCGGGCTTGGTGATGAGGTGGACCGCTTTGTTCTTTCCTTAAATCGCGCTGCTGAAGACGCTGCCAAAAAATCCAAACCGATTTTTATTAAAGCGATCACTTCAATGACGATCAATGATGCCGTGGGTATTCTCAGAGGTCCAGACGATGCCGCAACCAACTATTTGAAAAGAACTACCAACGAGGAATTGTATGATACTTTCTTTCCGGTAGTCGACAGTACGCTCAATCTCAACCAGGCTACCCGGTACTACGCAGACCTTGTGAACACCTATAACAAAATTCCCTTCGTACAGAAGGTGAATCCGGATTTGAAACAATACGCTACCCAGAAGGCAATGGATGGCCTGTATTTCCTGATTGCCCAGGAGGAAAAGAAAATAAGGGAGGACCCGGCCGCGCGGGTGACGGATATTTTGAAGCGTGTTTTTGCGCGGGCAGGGCAGTAGTGTGTACTTTTGTGGAAATCCTTCTATCTATCTAATTGATGAAAAAATCAGAAATAAATTTCACTGTCGATCTCGACAATCAAAACGTTCCAGACAAAATCCACTGGAGCGCTACCGATAACCCCAATGAGGGAATCGAGGATACCCGCGCCATTGCCGTTGCCGTGTGGGATCATTACCACCGGGGTACTTTGAAAATTGATCTGTGGACAAAAGACATGGAAGTTTTTGATATGAAGCGCTTTTATATTGAGACAATGAGCGGTATCGCCGATACACTCCTGACTGCGACTAATGACAAAAAAATGGCGGATAACATTGAGGCTCTCTGCCAACAACTGAGCAAGGATCTGGAAGCGGAAATTAAAGCAGCAGAATAATATCGTATACGATGAGGAAATCGGCATATAAGTGCTACCCAACTGGTATTTTGGGGTTGTTCTTTTTTCTAACACTGTTATTTTCTTGCAGTGAAAATTCTGGTAATCAAGAGAATAGTGCTGAATCTGCATCAGGCACAACAGTTTCGGATCCATTGGTGCCCATCACGAAGGAGGGGGTAGTTTTTTATGCCAACAATGTTGACAAAGCGTTTGAAATGGCGAAGGCGGAAGGCAAGCCCCTCTTCATAGAAATATATTCGGAGTCCTGTCACGTTTGCCAGAGTTTCATTCCCATTTTCAATACGGATAAAGTCAGTGAGTTCTATAACGAGACATTTTTTAATTACCGGATTGAGGTCAACTCGCCGGAATTTCAGAGTTTCGTTTTGGGACAAAAGATTTTTGTTCCTTCTCTTCCGTTGCTTCTGTACTTTGATCAGAACCGGAATCTCACTCACCTGGCCACCATCGATGCAAATGCTGAACAGCTGGTTGAGCAAGGCAAAATTGCACTTGATCCGGAACGCCGGGCAGACTCAATGAAGCGGCGGTTTGAGGCTGGTGAAAGGGATAATCAATTTCTTATTGATTACGCCTTGTTCAGTAAAGTAACGATGGACACCGTGGCTAACCGTAAGGCGATGGAAATATATGCCAGTCAGCAGC
The DNA here is from genome assembly GCF_014651615.1 of Persicitalea jodogahamensis. GTDB lineage: Bacteria > Bacteroidota > Bacteroidia > Cytophagales > Spirosomataceae > Persicitalea > Persicitalea jodogahamensis. The sequence goes on from NZ_BMXF01000004.1 coordinate 599,255, forward strand.
CAGAAAGCAGCTATTCGTCGGAGACGAATTATCTTGCTATTCAGAAACTACTTATGGATGTTGAGAATCCGCTGGGCAAATATTTCGTGACGCATTTACCGGTTTACCGGCAAGGTCGTGATGCCGCTGAGGTAAAAAATGTAGCGGAAAACCTTATTATGTCGTCCCTTTACAGCAGTTTTGGCAATCAGTACAGCAGCACTAAAATCAAGCAGATGCGTGATTACATGATAAATGCTGAGATCGACCCGCAAGTTGCCCGGAACAGGGTGCTTCTGCCATTGATAAATGCTTATTTTAGGGAAAATACACCGCAGCGCGCAGTAGACCTGGTCAATACGCACATTACGCAAGTACCTCTTAAAGTACCTGATTACGCCTACTTGTTGAAGTACTTTAACGAACGTTCACCAGATGCGAGCTACGTACCTTCGGCTGAACGTTGGGCGGCAAATGCCTTAAAAATGGCTCCGAAAGGTTCTGAAGAGGAGGTGAATCTTCGGATGGAATTGGCCGCAGCCAAGCGCAGACAATAGTAATTGATTAGTCCTTAGTGAGATTTGGCCCTTTCTGTTCTGCCTCAATAACATAGGGCAAATCTATGTTAAAGGGGAATTGGGATAATATTTGAACCGAATCCTCGTCCCCTAATTCCACCGCTCGCAGCAAATCACGTTTTGATTGCGCAAATTGATCCATACGTAACCTCGACAAGCCTCGTAACCGCAGGGCATCAGCCTTCTCATTTCTGAAAAACCAGACAGCTTTGTCGAATTCCCGAAAGGCATCTTCGAACTCGTGTAAAGCAAAATGAGCTTTTCCCTTATCCAGATAGCAGTCGGCAAGGGTATTGTCGAAGCTTAATGCTTGAGAGAAATCATAAATCGCGGAATAGTAATTCTCATCACGGAGATTGCATTTGCCACGCAGCGCATACGCGACGGCGGATTTGGGATTAGCCTTAACGGCCTCGTCGAAATAATGAAATGCCGTTTCGAACTTGCTTCCTTCTATCAGCCTGACACCTTCTGAAAAGCGAATTAAGTCCTTTTCTGCCTTCGATTCATGATCGGTGAGGAGATACTTGATGAAAAGGTAAGGTATGAAAAGCAGGACGACCAGGCATATTTCCATTTGCTTTGGGTTCTAATTGGTCAGAGAAGGTCTGCGCGGACTCTGGCAGGAAGCGTAGCCACTACCAAATCGTAAGAGTCTCTGATCCAGGATTTCAACATTTCATCGTTCACGCTGCCATCTGCCAGTACCGTATTCCAGTGCTTTTTGTTCATGTGGTAGCCGGGAAGAACGCACTCAAATTGCTCGCGCAGTTCCTGCGCTGTCTCAGGGTTGCATTTCGCATTGAATTGCAGAATCTCGGTATCCAGTGGTGTCAGGAGAAAAACTTTGTCCTTTACCTTAAACACTAAGGTTTGTTCCCCAAAAGGAAATCCTTCCGTTGTTCCTGACAATGAAAGGCAAAAATCGCGCAGATCTTCAATGTTCACCGTGTGCAGGCTCTAAAAATCATCACGATTACACAGAACAGGAACATCACGATTGAGATCCGGTTGATCCCATGCATCATTTTCAAATTGAACGAACTGGGATCGTTGGGGTCAGGCTTTTTAAAAACACGGATGAAATATTTGAATACATCACCAATCTGAAAATATTTTTTGAAATCACTCATATCAATTGTCTGAAGGTTCTGTCCACCTGCCGTCTTCCTTAATAATCTCAATCAATTCCGAAACAGCCTTTTCGGCAGTGACTGAACGCTTAACGACTTGCTGGCCGCGATAAAGGGCAATCTTGTCTTTTCCCATCCCCACATAGCCGTAATCGGCATCCGCCATTTCGCCGGGACCATTCACGATACAGCCCATAATGCCAATCTTTAAACCCTTGAGGTGCTCAGTATGTTTGCGAATCATGGCTGTTGTCTCCTGAAGATCGAATAAGGTCCGGCCGCAGGAGGGGCAGGAGATATACTCGGTTTTAGACATTCGGGTCCGGGCTGCCTGCAAGACGCCAAAAGCAATCGAGTTGAACTCCGCTGCGGTCTTCAATTTACCATCTTTCATTGCAACCTCCTCGAAACCGGGACTCAACCAAATGCCGTCTCCCAATCCATCAACTAACAAACCTCCTACATCCGTAGCCGCAAACAATGGCAATGTCTCAGAACTTTGTGCCTTGTAAGTTCTCCTGACTACGACGGGTGCAAGTATTTTCTTCTCTAAGAATTTGAAAAAGAGCCGCCGCATCTCAGCCATAGCATGCTCATTGCTGGAAGTAAGGACGAAAACTACCTTACCCTGATCATCAAAATGATTCAAAAATTCATCATTGAAGTCGTGGATGTCCCCCTGAACAAAGTTCAAAGCATTGTGCACATCGCCGTTTTCGGTAAGCTCCTGAACAGTGAGAAGAGGTAGTTTGTTTTTACGATCCGGATGATCAACCCAGACACGATAGTCGAGAATTTCTTTAAGCCCGTTGGGAAGCATGAAGGGAATGGGTTGCTGACCCGAATAGATGTAGTCGGCGCCCTGATCGTTCATTGCCCACTTGTCGGGAACGGGCAGGAAAAAGTGACCAACGCTACGAAGGTCTTCGTGGGTTTCTACCAAAACTTGGGAGTAATCAGCAATCACGCGTGGCACATTGATTCCACCGATGTTATTCACCTCATGCGTGGTGCGACGGTTGTACTGAAAAGGGTCGATAGGAAGGCGGCTCACAGGATCAATGGGTGCATGATCAGATCGCGAAGAGTACCTATCCACCAGAGCCCTGGCCACTGGAACTTCATTTTCCGGTGCCTCAGTCAGTGAAACCCGCACAGTGTCCCCCAAACCGTCTTCCAGAAGCGTACCGATCCCAACCGCAGACTTGATCCGGCCATCCTCGGCTTCGCCAGCTTCGGTAACACCCAAATGCAATGGATATGGTTTCAGTCCCTCTTCATCCAGCCGCTGAACCAGTAAACGGTAGGCCTCCACCATCACCTGCGTATTACTGGATTTCATGGAAAGCACGATCTGGGAGTAATTCATTTCCTCACAAATCCGCAGAAATTCCAGCGCCGATTCTACCATGCCCAGCGGCGTATCACCATACCTACTCAAAATTCTGTCAGAAAGTGATCCGTGGTTGGTGCCGATTCGCATGGCGGTGCCATATTCCTGGCAAATCTTTACGAGCGGCATAAACTTCTCTCTGATCCGCTCTAATTCCGCAGCGTATGATTCATCAGTGTAGTCAATAACTTCAAAACGCTTCCGGTCGGCGTAGTTGCCGGGGTTGATCCGAACCTTCTCTACAATCCTGGCGGCCAGCTCGGCGGCATTTGGGGTAAAGTGTATATCAGCGATAAGTGGTACCCGAATCCCGCGCGACAACAATCCATTCTTGATATTTTCGAGATTCTGTGCCTCTTTTACACTTGGCGCGGTAATCCGAACGTACTCACATCCAGCCTCGACCATCCGGATTACTTCGGCAATTGAACCCTCGGTATCCATGGTATCGACAGTAGTCATCGACTGGACCCTGATAGGGTAGTCAGAACCCAGGGGAAGGTCGCCTATGTTGACCGTGATCGTTTGTCGGCGCTGGTAGCTGGTTAGTGAAGGGCAATAGGAGGTTTTTGAAACTAGGGCCGGATCGGAAAGTATGGCTTCCATATTACAGTTGCGTTTTATTTCAAAACGAAGGCAATTCCAAAAAGTTCTTAATTGAAGGTAATTGAAAGTTCGCTTTGATCCACTCAATACGTTAAACAGGGTGGGTATCTCTCCCTGATTTTACCAAATGCGCTTTTTGTGACCCCAGACAGCGTAATAATAAATGAATAAATACAATGGGATCATGAGTACATAAGCGTTTTGGGTGCTGCTCATTGAGTCCGCTAAGGCTCCGTAAACCAAGGGAAGAATGGCGCCGCCAGAAATCCCCATCACAAGTAAGGCTGCCCCGGTCTTGATGAATTTGCCCAGGCCTTCAATCGCGAGCGGCCAGATAGCAGGCCACATGACGGCATTGGATAAGCCCAACAGTGCTATACATAGGACTGAGGTATAACCCGTTGTAAATATTGCCACGATTGTCACGACAATGCCGAAGAGTGCGGAAAATTTCAGCCATGCTTGCTGGGAGATATACTTAGGTATTAGTAGAATGCCCATGATATAGCCAACGATCATTGCGCTCAGGGTGTAGGTGCCGAACAATTTTGCCTCCTCCTCAGGAAAACCGCTCGTCACTCCATAACTGATAATGGTATCACCAGCGATTACCTCGACACCCACGTAACAAAATATGGCGAATACACCCAGCATCAGATTGGGAAATTGAAAAATGCTGTCTTTGGCAACATTAACTGACCCGTCGGTGGGAAGGTCATCTTCAGGTTCATCAATTTCCGGCAAGTTTTTTGACATTTTAATCAGCAATGCCATTCCTACCAAGACGCCTGTCAAAATGAGATACGGGGTAACGACTTTGTCCAGTTCCTCCGCCTGGGTTGTGGCCGTAGTTCCAGCCAGCAGTAATCCACCAAAAATAACCTGACTGACAATACCCGCAGCCTTGTTGGCCAGTCCCATAAAACTAATGCGAGCGGCTGCACTGTCCTTGGGACCAAGAATAGTCACATAGGGATTAATTGCAGTTTGTAACAAGGTCAGGCCTATACCAATGGTAAATAATCCGACCAAAAATAATGTGTAGGAGGCAGAGTTCGCGGCAGGGACAAATATCACTGTACCTACGGCCATGACCAGAAGGCCAACCGACATCCCGTTTTTGAAGCCGACCATTTTCAGCACCGCTGCCGATGGTAATGCCATCAAAGTGTAGGAGATAAAAAATGCAAAGGTGACGAGGTAAGAACTGGTGTTATCGAGGTTAAAGGCTTTCTGAAAGAAAGTAATGAGCGTACCATTCACCCAAGTCACGAAACCCAGAATGAAAAATAAAACGCCTACAATTATCAATGGACCGAGGTAGTTGGGCTTGTTTTGAGACACGGAGAGAGAGGGTTTTGTTAAATTGATATTCGCAATTGGTACAGAAAGTGAGAACCGAGGAAGCCAGAATAGGAAACTAGTACATTTGGTACTGAAATTTTAAATATTATGACTAGTAGCTGCCATCAAGCCCAAATATACGCTTGTTTGTGCGCCACTTGCCACGAGTGAAGTCAGGAATTTCAACTGGAGAGCTACCTCGGGCGATTGAAAGCTCGGAAAGTGGGCTAATGGCGCTCCAGGCTGCAGCATCATACACGTCAATCGGAGGGGCTACTTTATTCTTTATTGCCTCGATAAAGCCACGCAGCACAAAATAGTCGATGCCGCCATGACCGGCATTTTCCGCCTCGCTGGCGTTTTGCTGCCATACCGGGTGATCGTATTTATCAAGGATTGGACCGGCGGCTTCCCAGGTGTGAGGCTTTTTGGCTGAGTCTTCCAGGTAAATCATGCTGCCGTCATTCATCCAGATACCCTCGGTACCCTGCGCCCGAAATCCGAGGGAGTAGGGGCGCGGCGAATTGGTATCGTGCATAATTACAATGTTTTCTCCATTGTAGCAGTCAATAACGGTTGTCACTACGTCACCCAATTTAAACTTCACCTTGGCATTCGGATGGTTCTCACCGCCTTTTTCGACAATATATTTGTGCAAATTCCGGGACTTCGTAGCCGTAGAAGTAAGGTAGTTGAATTTATTGCCACGGTTGATGTCAAACCAATGGGCTACCGGGCCAAGTCCATGGGTAGGATAAATATCGCCGTTGCGATCCACTGAATGCTGCGTGCGCCATTTTGCCTCTGAATATCCTTTCTCGCCGAATTCAACGCCTCCTCCGTAGGCTTGCTTACCGTTGTTGAATTTCACCTCCCGCAAGTCATGCTGATATCCACAGTGGGCGTATGTCATTTCGCCAAACAAGCCTTTGCGTACCATGTTCAATACCGCCATCACATCGCGACGGTAGCAGACATTTTCCAGGATCATGCAATGTGAGCCTGTCTGCTCATGGGTGTCTACGAGATCCCAGGATTCCTGTAAAGTGACTGTCGCCGAGACTTCCACCCCGGCGTACTTGCCGCCTTTCATTACTGCTACGGCCATCGGTACGTGCCATTCCCAAGGTGTGGCAATGACCACCCCGTCAAGGTCGTCCCTTTTAACCATTTTGAGAAAGTCCTCATCTCCTGAAGCATACACCTCCGGTTTTTTACGGCCGTCTTTGGTAATCATTGCCAAGGTGGTTTTTATCGCATCAGGATCAATATCACAGATTGCGTTGATTTCCACATCGGGCCGAAACATGGCCTGCTGTACATGATTACGGCCTCGCATACCCACGCCTATGAAACCGAGACGAACTTTGTCCGCTGGGGCGGGGTTTGTAAAGCTGAAAGCCGGAATAATACCGGAAGCGGTTGCTGCAAGGCTGCTTTTCTGAAGGAAATTTCGTCTATTCATTAAAAGGAGGAGGTTGTTTTTACAAGCCGCAAAATAATTCTTAAATCACCCAATAGTAAATTTATTTATTAATTAATGATTTTTGAATAAAAGTATCTGTACAAACGGCTTTTTTACAGGCGTTTAGAGTAAGGTAGTCATATTTTCGCGCTGCATGAGATTAAATATTGCAGCTTAAACAAAAGAATAAGACGCCTCGTTAGTCCAGTGCATTTATAATCCAATGGGCAAGGACAGACCACACCCAGCGGTCACAAATGTGTTGTACACAAACTTTGTAACGACATTTAGACCTGAATTTTACTTTAATATCACATGACGCCACACAGAGTCTCGGTGTTCCGTAAGGAGCATTTTAATGCCGCACATCGTCTCAATAACCCTAATTGGTCCGATGAGAAAAACGAACGCGTTTATGGCAAGTGTAACAATTTTAATTTTCATGGTCATAACTACGATCTGGAAGTGCGACTTACGGGGGAAATCGACCCGGAGACAGGATACGTCTATGATATGAAGAAATTGAGCGACGTGATAAAGGTAAACGTACTTGATCGCTTCGACCATAAAAATCTCAATCTGGATACCGATGAATTTAGTGACTTAAACCCTTCGGCTGAAAATATCGCGATCGTGATCCATGACATTTTAAGAAATACAATTGATTCTAAGTTTGATTTAAAAATTCGCCTCTACGAAACGGAAAGAAATTATGTTGAATACCCCACCGAATAACGGATTGCCCAATGATGGCGAAGTCGACGACATTGGCCACGACCACATTATGACTTCTTACGATACACCACTGCGGGTAGACGCCTTTGCTATGGACGACGATATCAAGATCGAGCTCATCGAAAAACATTTCCGTCATATCATGGAAATCATGGGACTTGATCTCACGGATGATAGTCTCAACGGCACGCCGCATCGGGTAGCCAAGATGTTCATTAAGGAAAATTTCAGCGGTCTGAATCCTGAAAATAAACCTGCCATTACGCTCTTCGAAAATAAGTACAAGTATGGTGAAATGCTCGTGGAGAAGGATATCACGGTATTTTCAAACTGCGAGCACCATTTTGTCCCCATTTACGGCAAAGCCCACGTTGCCTATATTTCAAGCGGTGAAGTCATTGGTCTTTCCAAGCTGAACCGCATCGTACAATACTACTCAAAACGCCCCCAAGTGCAGGAAAGGCTCACTGTTCAGATAGCCAATGAGCTGAAAGATGTATTAAAAACGGAAGACGTAGCGGTAGTCGTGGACGCTCAGCACATGTGTGTTCAATCACGGGGAATTCAGGACTCGGGTAGTTCTACGATCACCTCATTTTACGGAGGTAAATTTAGAGAAGAAGCCACCCGGAAAGAGTTTCTAAGCTACCTTGAAATGTAAATGTTGAAGGCAGGCTCATTAAGCACCAGCAAAATTTATCCTCTTGAAAAAAAGATTCGCGAATAAGAATATCCTCATCGTAGGCGCCAGCACTGGCATTGGTCATGAAGCGGCCCGCATGGTTTTGGCTGAGGGCGGTACCGTTTGGGTGGCCGGCCGCAACAAGCCTGACCTTGAAGTGGAGTTTCTGAAATGGGATGCTTTAGCTCCGGAGGATTCCGTTTTTGACAGCTTACCAGAGACCATGCACGGCCTTATTTACTGCGCCGGAACCATTAATCTGAAACCATTTGGCCGTTTGAAGCTTGAAAACTTTAATACTGATTTTCAAATCAACACCCTTGGGGCTGTGGCGGCTTTGCAACCCAACATCAATCGTCTGAAAAAATCCAATGGCGCGGGTGTGGTGTTTTTTAGCAGTGTTGCGGCCAACACTGGTTTTACATTCCATACCTCTATAGCCATGGCCAAGGCTGGGTTGCAAGGATTAGCGATTGCACTGGCAGCAGAATTTGCCCTGGCAGGTATTCGCTTCAATGTGATAGCCCCATCACTCACCGATACCCCGTTGGCCGAACAGTTGTTGTCGTCCGAAGACAGGAGGGAGGCGTCGGCCAAGCGGCACCCGCTGGGTAGATTTGGCACACCTCAGGATCTGGCCACTGCTGCTACCTACTTGGTGAGCGAAGATGCGAGCTGGATTACCGGGCAAATTTTGGGTGTCGATGGTGGATTAGGAAAGCTCAAATAAACATTCACCACCGACACCCTCGAAAATTATATCATTTTCCCGACTCTTTCCAGCATCTCCTTCGTTTTTCTGATCCCCTCATACTCGTCAGTTTTGCTGCCCTCGTATTCAATACCGACAATTCCTTTGAAGCCGCTGTCTTTCACAATCTTCATGATTTTAAGGTAGTCAGTTTCGATAACATTGCCATCTTCATCGAAATCATACGATTTCGCACTTACTCCCTTGGCGTAAGGCATCAATTCTTTGACGCCTTGGTAGCGGTCATATTCCTTCACGCAGTCATATGAGCCCTTTTTCCGTTCCAGACAGAAATTTCCAAAATCAGGCAAAGTACCTACATTTTTCATTCCCACCTGTTTCATCACTCCTGAAAGCCATTGCCCATCAGATGAATAGCCACCGTGATTTTCCACGATAACGTTAATTTTCTCCTTACCGGCGTATTCTCCGAGTTTTCCTAACCCATCAATCGCCGCTTTAGCCACTTCCTCCGCAGTACCGGTGCCGAATGCATTCACCCGAATTGTTTTGCAGCCCAGATATCTGGCAGCTTCCACCCATTTGTAATGATTTTCAACGGCCTGATTGCGCTTGGAATCGTCTAGTTCACCGAGTCCCCCCTCACCATCAATCATGATCAGATGATTTTTGATGTCGTTATCCTTGCAGCGTTGAAGTAGTTCGTTGAGATAGGCAGTGTCTTTTGCCTTGTCTTTGAAAAACTGATTTACGTATTCGACAATCCCAATATCGAACTGTTTCCTCGCGATTTCGGGGAAATCCATATTGGTGATTTTCTTGGCAAATAGCGCTTTATGCAACGACCATTCCGCTAAGGATATGTCAAAAAATAATTTCTTCTTCGCTGAGTCTGCCAACAGGTCGGAAAAAGTTGTCGCGCCTAGGGCCCCGATTCCAATGGATTTAATAAATTCTCTTCTATTTTGTGACATAGTGCGGTTAATAATGTTTGGGAATTTGTAATTGAATAAATGGTTCGTGCGATGGCTGATTTAACCGATCTTAACTTCGGTGAATAGCTTCTGATTTTTGGCTAAATTAACGACATCCCAGTCAATATCGTGTTGGAAGGCATGTTGCCTGACTGGACAGTCGTCCAACCGGCAAAAGTAGCAGCATTGCGGCAAGCATGGGTCGGCGTGGACGAATATTTCGGTTTCGCCGGGATGGTTTTCTTTTAGAACATTCTCAAACTCCCTTACCGCTTCATGTGATTGCTGCAAAGTCCAGTAATAGGGCAACGTCAGGTGGGTGTCGATGTGCAGATCTGCCCCGTACTGTTGAACGCGCAGATTGTGAACATCCACCCAATAATCCTTCTTATGTTGCCTGATCGCTTCAACAACGTTTTCCAGCAAATTGCGGTCACTCTCATCCATCAACCCGGCGACTGACTTTCTGAGGAGTTGAAATCCATTAAAAGCGATCAAAACGCCGAAAAACAGCGAAGCAGCGCTATCGATCCATTCAAGCCCAGTGAATAATACCATCACCACGCTGGCGACTAGTATTACGCTGCTTACAGCATCGGAGAGCAAATGCCGACCGTCGGCTACGAGCGCCAGCGAATTATGGGCTTTCCCCTCCTTCACAAGGTAGTAGCCTATTCCACCATTAATGATTACCGTAATGGCAATCAATCCCGATCCAAGTGAAAGATTTGCCAATGGTGCAGGTTCCAGGAATCTCTGGATGGCTCCCACGCAGATAAAGACTGCAGCGGTTATTATCAATCCCCCTTCAAATCCGGCTGAAAAAAACTCGATTTTCCCATGGCCATACGGATGATTTGTATCCTTCGGCAAGGCGGACAATCGGATACTATATAGGGCAAAACCGCTGGCAAAAATATTGATGATGGATTCGAGTGCGTCGCTAAGGATGGCATTCGAATCAGTCAGATAATAAGCCAGAAATTTGATGCCAGATAGTAGAATGCTCATTAGGAAAGAGAGCAGTATCAGACGAATCTTGCGCTTATTTTGGTTTATTTGCATTTTAAATCCAGATTCAACTTCCCCAAAGGTATTAAGAATAAAATTTCCATGACTCACGAAAATAACTGGGAGACACTGTCTGATGAGGTAGTGTACGAGAATCCCTGGCTTAAACTCCACCATAGGGATGTTATAAATCCGGCTGGAAAACCAGGGATTTACGGATTGGTAAGCTTTAAGAATAAGGCGATAGGAATCATCCCGTTGGATGATGATAACAATGTTTATCTCGTAGGGCAATACCGTTACACACTGGATGAATATTCGTGGGAGATTCCCGAAGGAGGAGGCCCGCTAGGAGAGGAGCCGTTAGAAGCGGCCAAAAGAGAATTGAAAGAAGAGACCGGGTTAAAAGCGGAAAGGTGGATAAAGATTGCCCGCATTCATACCTCGAATTCTGCCACGGATGAGGAAGGATTTCTGTATACCGCCGAAGGACTCAGTCAGCATGATACCGAACCGGAGGACACCGAGGAGCTTTTGGTGAAAAAGGTTTCGCTCAGCGAGGCGGTAGATATGGTTATGCGATCAGAAATCACTGACTCCCTGTCTGTTTGCGGTATATTAATGGTAGCGAGGATCAAAGGCATCTAATATGCTTGAGGCGAGTTTTTACGGATTGGTGACAGGCATTCTGCTCTGCCTCACCTTTGGAACCGTTTTCTTTTCATTGGTTCAAAATAGTGTGGACAATGGCTACCGGAGTGGCATGAAGATCGCCTTTGGGGTAGTGGTATGTGACGCGATATTTGTATTCTTTGCTATTTTCGGCACGGCACTGCTCCCTCACATCGAAGGTTTTGAGAAATGGATGGCTGGTGCGGGAATCGTTTTCTTACTCATTTTGGGTTTGAATAATTTATTTAGAAATCAGCCCCAAATCGCCTATCCTAAATCAAGGTTCGGGAATTTTGTCTTTTATTTCTCAACCGGCTTTCTATTGAATGGACTCAACCCCGTCAATTTTATAAGCTGGGTCACCATAGCTACTTATGTCCGCTCCACGTTACATTACGGAATAGAGGAAATAAGCTTATTTTTTGGAATGAGCTTGCTGGCTATCTTTCTGACGGAATCGGGTATTGCTTTATCGGCTCACCGGCTAAAAAAAATCTTCACCCCAAAAACGGTGAAGATTTTCAATCAAGTGACTGGGCTGGTTTTTATTTTTATTGCCTTTCAGATTGCTTACTCAGTATTTTTCTGATTTTATTTTGCAAATATCATTGGGGAGAAAAAAGTCAAACATACCCCTTTAACTTCAAAAAAGTTTCCCAGTCTCCGATCAGATTTTTCTTGAGAACACGGGGAAATTTATGCTGTCCACCCATTTTTCCTTTGGTCTCCATCCAGCCATAGAAGGCTTCGTTGGGAAGCATCGTTACGAAGATGTCCTTTAAAGCGTGTTTTCTTTCCACAGCGTAGTCATCATTCACTTCACTGAGCTTGGCATCGATGAGCCTTTTTATTTCGGACTGATCTATCTTTTGATCGCTGCCAATATACCAGTGATGAGCAAACAGGGAACCGTGCGACACCCCTGCTACGGTAAACTCTTTTACTGAAATACCCAATTCATTGGATATCAAATCGATCGCTTTGTTCATGTTATCTACCGACAGATGTTCGCCGCACAGACTCAGGTAATGCTTGGTTCTGCCGGTGATGACAATTTCAGCGTTGGCTTTATCCACAAATTTCACCGTATCGCCAATGAGATAACGCCAGGCGCCGGCACAGGTCGAGATAAGTAATGCGTATTCCTTACCTTCCTCAACTTCGTTCACCATCAGCGTTTCAGGATTTTCCTTTATTTCGCCTTCGGTATTGAAATTGATATCATTAAAGGGTACAAACTCAAAAAATATCCCGTTATCCATCACAAGCTGCATGCCGGAAGAACTAGGCCGCGGCTGGTAGGCTAAAAAACCTTCGGAAGCCAGATAGGTGTCGATATAAATCAGTGGTTTCCCAAGAAGGCGTTCAAAACCCTTTTTGTAAGGTTCAAAGGATACTCCACCATGTCCAAACACCAGAAGGTTGGGCCAGATTTCGTGGATGTTCTTTAATTTATAATGATCAATTATTTTCTCCATTAATAATTGAATCCAGGCAGGCACACCCACTACAAACCCGATATCCCAGTCTTTTGCCTGCAATGTTATTTCTTCGAGTTTTAATGCCCAGTCTTTTTCCGCAGCAATTTTTTCGCCAGGTTTATAATATGGCTTAAACCAAAAGGGGATCTGACTGGCATTTATTCCGCTCAGGTCACCTTCATAATGATTATCCTTGCGGCTTAGGTCGGTACTTCCGCCCAGCATTAAAAACCCTTTTTCGTAAAGCTTGTCGGGAAGATTCTTGTAACGCCCCAGGCTGAGAATTTGTCGGATGCTTGCCCTCTGCATTGCCCGCGACATGGCGTTGGTTACAGGAATATGTTTGGTGGAAGCCTCAGAAGTACCTGAACTCAGGGCAAAGTACTTAACCTGCCCAGGCCATGTAACATTTTTTTCTCCGTTCAGCAGACGGTGCCACCACTCTTTATAGATTTTATTATAATCGTAGATCGGTACAAGATTCTTGTACTTTTCGTAGAATTCGCTTGAATCGTTAAAAAGCGAACTGCTCAGTATTTCTTCAAATCTATATTTTTCTCCAAATTCGGTATAACGCGCTTTTGAAATGAGTTTTGCGAGCGTTCTTTTTTGCTGCTTGAAAGGATTTATTTTCCGGCGGGATGTCACTAGGCTCCCCATCCGAATTCCTCTTTTCAACAAACTACCAATAATTGCCATATCTTTGAATTGTACTATTTTATTTCAGATGTTTATGAAGGTGAGATACGCATCTATTTCACCATCTCAACCGGGTTCAGGTTCCAGGCAGCCATACTTTCAAATGCCGTATAGGCGGTAAGGTCATACTGACAGGGGACGACCGAGATATAGTTCTGCGACAGAGCCCATTCATCCGTGTCCTCTTTATCTGCATCGAAATTTACGAAGTCGCCCGCCATCCATAGATAACCTCTGCCGTAAGGGTCTTTCCGGTAATCAAATTTTTCCTGCCACTTTGCATTTGCCTGCCGGCAGACTTTTACACCCTGGATCGGACTCTCAGATTCAGCCGGCAAATTTACGTTTAAGGCAACGCCCTTCGGAATTCCATTCTCCAGAGCTGCTTTTGTAATGGATACTACGAACTCTTTCACGTGGTCAAACGTAGCCTTTTCGCGATAATCACAGAGTGAAAAGCCGATAGCCGGAATTCCCTCAATTGCGGCTTCGATCGCTGCTGACATGGTACCTGAGTACAGTACACTGATCGAGCTATTGCTTCCGTGATTGATACCGCTTACCACCAAATCAGGTGCGCGATCTTTCAGAACATAATGCTTGGCCAGTTTCACGCAGTCAGCGGGCGTTCCGGAGCATTCATACTCATCGACATCAGCGAACAACTCAGTGGAATAAAGCCTGAGAGGCTCCCCAATCGTGATCGCGTGACCCATACCAGACTGTGGACTATTAGGTGCCACCACAACTACCTCACCCAATGTCTGCATCAACTCTACCAACGTTCGGATACCTAACGATGTTATTCCATCGTCATTCGTGACCAAAATCAGTGGTTTTTTAGCACTTTCGAAAGGCTCTTTTTCTATATTCATTCTGTGGTGGATTTCTTACTGATTTCTTGTTTCTTAATACTTCTAAATCCCTGAATGGGGTTGTAATGATTGCTTTTGGTGGCATAGTTACCAGTTCCGTCATATGGTCGCTTCAGCGGATGCTGCTGGCAGGCTGGCGAACAGGCGCCTTCCAGCTCTTCTCCACAATTCTGACAAATAGGTACGTGAAGATTGCATTCGGGATTTGCGCAGTTTACCATACGATCGCAGTGGGTACCGCAAACATGACATGTCGAGATGACGATGGGGTTTACCTGGTTTACGTCCACCGCAACGCGATTGTCGAACACATAGCATTTTCCATCAAAGTTCTCCCCGCCTTCTTCCAGACCATAGCGGATGATTCCGCCATGCAATTGGTATACATTCTCGAAACCCCGTTCCAATAAATAGGCACTCGCCTTCTCGCATTTGATCCCCCCGGTGCAATAAGTGATCACTTTCTTATCCCGTAAATGTTCAATTTCGGAAATATGATCTGGTAACTCTCTCAGGTTCTCCATGTCAAAGGTGACAGCACCTTTGAAACGACCCACACTATGTTCATAATTCGATCGCATATCTACCAATACCACATCGGGATCGGCGAGCATTTGTTTGAATTCATCTGGCTCAAGGTGCTTTCCTGTACTGACATTCGGGTCAACAGGCAGGTCAGAGTTTACGATCTCATCCTTTACCCTAACGTGTAATTTATTAAAGGCATGCCTGTCATGCGCCTCAATTTTGAATTGAACACGTTCAAAGCGAGGATCAGCATGAATAAATCTCATATAGGCCTCGCAATCCGCTTCCAGACCTGAAACTGTACCATTCAGCCCTTCCTTAGAGACGATAACCCTTCCCAATAAGCTGTTATTAAGACAAAACAGGTGATGCTCGTCCCGGTACGTGACGGGGTCATCAATTTTTGCATAGATATAATACAGTATTACGCGGTAATCCTTCATCTTGATTAATTAAATCCTCAACGCACAAAGATACGAACCCTCGCTTTTACACCTATCCAATCTCCAAATTTTGGCTTTCAACCAGTCATTACTTAAAAAATGACTGGTAACTTTGGCGTGGCAGTTTGGAAGTACTATCAATACTATTGGCTGTAACTGCCGCTTGAAAAATTTCCTTTCGGGTCCGAGCTTGTTAATTATTTATTTCCACCTAAATTTTTTTTAGAAGTGCATATCGCTATTACTGGTAATATTGGGGCAGGAAAAACTACCCTAACCCAAATGCTCGGCAACCACTATGGTTGGGGCGTATTATATGAAGCTGTTGAAGGTAACCCTTACCTGGCAGATTTTTATAAAGATATGGAGCGCTGGGCGTTCAATCTGCAAATCTACTTCTTGAACAGTCGGTTTGCCCAGGTTCAAAAAATACGCTCTCTTACTTATTCCACCGTTATTCAGGATAGGACAATTTACGAGGATGCCCACATTTTCGCGCGAAATCTTTACGATTCAAAGATCCTGACGGAGCGAGATTTCGAATGCTATCTCTTGTTGTTCGACTCGATTATTAATTCGGTACCACCGCCCGATCTGATGATTTATCTGAAGGCAGACATACCGAAACTAGTTCAGCAGATAAAAAAGCGAGGAAGGGATTTCGAATCAGACATATCCATCGATTACCTGAAAAGCCTCAATGAGTATTATGAAAAATTCGTAAGCACATACGATCATGGAAAATTATTGGTTATCGATGTGAATGAAATCGATTTTGCCAACAACCCTAATGATTTTCAGGCAATTGTATCAGTACTGGACGGCGAATTATTTTATTGATTCTGGGGATTCTGCATTAAATATGGAATCCCCAGGCAAACTACGTCGATTTGAATTATATGCTTTGTCCAAAAAAAAACTGCATTTCCGTTTTAGAAATGCAGTTTTCGAGGTGTCCGAGAGGGGAGTCGAACCCCTACACCTGTTAAGGCACTACCCCCTCAAAGTAGCGTGTCTACCAATTCCACCACCCGGACGGTAAGTGTCTTTCTTTCAAACAAATAGTTAGAGCAACGAAACATATTAAATTCAATTATTTGCTTCAGCATACTGTAACTGTTCAAATGATTCTG
>NZ_BMXF01000004.1:615801-719086 GCF_014651615.1 Persicitalea jodogahamensis
AACCCAGGACCCATACATTAAAAGTGTATTGCTCTACCAGCTGAGCTACAGAATCGGAATTAAACAATTTGTTGGAGAGGAGCGGGCCTTTCCCGTAATTGCGATGCAAAATTAGAGTTCTTGCCTTTATTATGCAAATGCTACGCAACAATTGCCTTGTTTTTCTGATGATCGGACTAGCCACTTTGGCCGATAATCACTGGTCTTACGGGGCCACGTCAAATTTGCACACCGCTGATTCTCTGTTTTCTATAGGGCGTTTTGCCGAGGCAGATCGACTATATCAATCCTTCTATCAAAAAGGTAAAAAATTTAATCCAAACCTGTTATTGAAGCTGTCATTTTTGGCTGAGCAGGCCAACAATCCTGCCCGGAGCTTATATTATCTGAGCGTTTTGGCAATGAAACAGCCAAGCAGGACACTACTTGAAAAAATGAGCCAACTGGCGACTCAACAAAACCTATCGGGCTATGAATTTAACGATTTAAGCTACTTTTTGATATTCTACCGTCGATACGGAGGGTACATACCAATACTGCTTCTTACTTTGGGGATATATGTGGTGGCAGTGATGTTTATCAAAGTACTAAGAAAGGAAAGAATTCAGAAAAGACACAAATGGACAGCGGTAGCCTACTTACTCGCACTGCTCGCGCTTCTCAATGTACCGGCCAATTATGAATCCGGTGTGCTCAAAGGAAAATTAGTGCATATTAGGGCGTTCCCATCTGCGGCATCACCGGTGGTAGAAATTGTTGGGAGGGGACATAAATTAACCATCATTGGAAGCCGGGACCATTGGAAAAGAGTGATTTGGAAAGGAAACATCGTCTTCGTGCGTGATAGCGACATCTGGATTATTTAGATTCGCGTATTTTGTTTGATGTTTTTACCCTAAATTTGTGAACAATCGCGGCAGCCCAATTTGGTTTTAATACCGGTCTGGCACGATTTTGAAAGAATATTGGAACATGTTTCAGCCTTTTTTTAACAAATTCATTTTATGCAAAAGTCATTGAAAAAATTTACCGTATTAGTGATTGCAGCCTTGGCAACAGTTGGTATGCAATCATGTGAAATAGAAGGTCCAGACCAAGATGATATTGTAAAGTATCAGGCTACGATTAACAGCCAGAATACAGTACCTCGCAGTACATCGTCTGCACAAGGCTCAGCATCGCTTGAATACAATAAAACTACCAGAATGCTGACCTATAATGTTACTTACCAAGGACTGGTTCCAACTGCCGGGCATATTCATAAGGCTCAGCCAGCATGGGAAACCGGACCAGTCGTGATTCCATTCAACAATGTAGGCACGTCACCCATTACTGGCTCAATGCAGCTTGACAACGAATTGGAGACGCTTTTGCGGTTAGGCAATCTTTATATCAATCTGCACACAGCTCAGTACCCTGCCGGTGAAATCAGAGGCCAGGTGTTACCCGTCCCGATTAATGAGCCTTGATCATTTAGGATCATGCACTCAATTGAGAAAATAAGCGGGTTGCCGATCTCTTAATCGGCAACCCGCTTATTTTAGTAGGGAAATAGTGCCTTTGTAAGCGTTGATAGAGTACTTGACCTGGTAGAAGTAGGTGCCCGCTGGGGCATCTACCGGGCACCAGGTAAAATTCCTGTCGCGGCTTAAATAAACACGCGTTCCCCAGCGGTTAAAAATGGTTACCTCCTCAAAACGCTGGATACAGTTGTCAGTAGGGAGATCAGCGCCAATGAAGCAATCATTTTTACCATCCTGATTGGGTGTAATGACATTCGGCAAATCCAGGGCAGCGTCGTTTAAATTATCCCTGATTAATAAGAAAACGGTTGACGAATCACGCGCCGCCAAACAGCTTTTGTCTTCACTAATAAAGTCGACGGCAAAAAGCATCTCTGATTTACCCTGTAATAGTGAACAGTCCGGTGTCCAGGAGAAGGTACTTGTGATCTCCCTGCTCCCAATCCTGTTAAAAAAGTCCATTTTCGCCTCAGCCAAGGAAAAACCCCGCCCCAATCCAAAAAGAGAAAGCTGAGCTGTGTCAGGGTCACTGGCAATCACTTCAAATAGTATTGACAAGGGATTAATTGCATCCAACTGGATGGTGATCGTATCAGTTTGGGCAGTTGTTCGAACACGGGGTGCATTGTTTTTGGCATCTTGTACGATAAAGTACACGGTCAGAACTGATGATTTTGAATTGGCCTCACAGCGCAGGTCAGTTAGTTTAAAATCAACTGCTATTGTGTCCGCTACATTTAACGTACACGGAGGCTTCCACGATAATTTCTGCGAGACTGTATCTCGTCCTGATTTGGGAGGAAAAACAAAGCCGTACTCAGTCAGCTCAAAACCTCTGCCCGATGCCGAGAGAACAATACTATCTAGATCGATATCTTTTCCAAATACATCAAAAGTTAACGGTTGATCTGGCAGCGCATCGACATATACTGATGATAGTGAGGAGTTAATAACCGGTGCAGCATTAGGTGCTTTTTCTCGGTAAATTAAAATAGTAAGGGTGTCGGTTAGAGGGACCGGGCAGCTCTCGTCCTCGGCAATGAGTTCTATTTTTACAGGGCGGTTATCGTCCGTTTCAAAACAAGCATCAAGGCAGAATTGAAAAGTCAGGGTGTCGTTGCTCTTTTGGGTACGGAATTCGGCTGGTAAGAAATAAAAATCTCTCCGAGCGCTGTTTACTGCACGTCCTTTTATTTTAACGAGTTGGTTAAAATTAGGATCCGTTACTTTAATGGTGAAACAGGCCGAGTCTGTTCTGGACAATCGCAAAACGCTGTTGTTTCCGAGGTTTTCTTTCCGAGAGTTTTCAAATGCCAGTATCTTTGGCGGTAATGCTTCAAAGCAGTCGATGACCTTGATCTGAAAATCACGGGAGACAGAACCGATCTTTTGGCCGGAACGGTATTCCGTCACAGTAACAGAGAAAACGTAAAGCCCCAGCCGCGAGGCTGTAAATGATAAACGGCCTGTCTGTGCATCGATCCGCAATGGTCTTGAACCGGGAATGACATTGGCGAGTGAAATTCCATCAGTCCAAGAAACGACCGGGTAGTTGCTGGATCCGCCAGCAAGTGGGCTGGGAAGGGCGCGGTTGCTGAATCCAGTTACGGGAGTCGTGAGCGAATAGGCCAGACTGTCGCCATCAGCATCAGAAGCGCTGAAATCTAAATAATAATCGGCATTGAGACAGGCATAATCACCCTGAATCTCACTGAATTCAGGGACAGAGTCAATAAATCGAGTACCATTTTTGAGTAATGGAGGAAAAAATACTGAAAATAGACTACCTACGTCGCCGGGATTTTTGATATTGTCGATCACGCTGTTGCGGCAGCATCTATCCCAAACAATGTAATATCCATCCGGCGCACTGTAATCCATAGGATTGAGGAAAACATCAACCAGGTAAGAAATTAACAGAGTGCGCAATCCTGAAGTACCGCATTGCGGATTGGCGTAGGTTATGTTTTTTCGCCCTACTTTTGGGGCTTGAACGGAACCGATCCTCTGATTGTCCGATTTTCTAAATATGTATAATGTTGCGCCCGGGTCTTCGGCTTGCGGAATGCCGTTAAGTTCGTCGAAATAAAGATTCAGACCGATGCGGTGGGAAGCGGACCCATTGGACAGGGTAATGAAAACCAGCTCCCCACCTACTATATGAGAAGCCGTGGCATAAAAAGAAGAAAAAATCAACAATGTTAAGGTGAATAGATTTTTTCTCATTTCGAATATTTCATAAACTCTTATCCATGCCTACCAACAAAAGGTACGAAAATATTACAATTACTGATTTCGCGGCTGAAGGCAAGTGTATATATAAATCAGAAGACGGCGTCATTTTTATCCAGGGACATGTAGCCCCGGGCGATGTAGTGGACATTGAGGTGGTGCGTCGTAAGAAAAAGATGGGTGAAGCCATCGTTACGAAATTCCACTCTTTCTCAGAATTGCGTGCTGAACCATTTTGCCAGCATTTTGATGTATGTGGCGGCTGTCGGTGGCAGCATATCGATTATTCAGAACAGCTGAATTTCAAGCAGAAACAAGTTCGTGACCATTTCGAACGCATTGGGAAAATAAAAGAGGTTGAGTACGAACCCATAGTGGCCGCCGAAATTCAGCGATACTACCGGAATAAACTTGAATATACTTTTTCAAATTATCGATGGCTCACCACCGACGACATGAATTCTGGTGAGGAGTTTTCTCGCAATGCTTTGGGGTATCACGTTCCAAAACGTTTTGACAGGATATTTCAGGTTGAGAAATGCCATTTGCAGCCTGATCCTTCCAATGCTATCCGGAATGCGCTCTACCATTTCTCTGAAAAGAAAGGGTATGTATTCTACAATATCAAGACAAATGAAGGGATGATGCGAAACGTGATCATCCGAACATCTAACACGGGGGATGTGCTTGTGATCGTCCAGTTTGCAGAGCCGCAGGAAGAGGTTATTGAAGAAGTGATGCAATTCTTGAAAACAGAATTTCCGAATATCACTTCCTTGCATTACATCATCAATCAAAAGGGCAATGACTCTTACCAGGATCAGGATGTGCATCACTACTTTGGGGATCAGTATATCCGTGAAACAATGGAAGGTCTAACGTTTTTGGTAGGGCCTAAGTCCTTTTATCAAACCAATTCTCAGCAGGCATACGAACTATACAAAATCGCTCGCAATTACGCTGAACTTACCGGCTCCGAAACTGTATTCGATTTGTATACAGGAACAGGTACAATCGCAAATTT
Source organism: Persicitalea jodogahamensis (assembly GCF_014651615.1). Classification (GTDB taxonomy): domain Bacteria; phylum Bacteroidota; class Bacteroidia; order Cytophagales; family Spirosomataceae; genus Persicitalea; species Persicitalea jodogahamensis. The sequence goes on from NZ_BMXF01000004.1 coordinate 620,581, forward strand.
CGTCGCCAGGAATGCCAAGAAAGTCATCGGGGTGGAGTTTGTAGAGGAGGCGGTAGCGGACGCCCGGAAAAATTCCGACCTGAACGGAATTCACAACACAAAGTTTTTTGCTGGTGACATGAAAAAAGTACTTAATGCTGATTTCATAGCCAAGCACGGCAAACCCGACGTAATTATTACTGATCCTCCACGTGCTGGAATGGACCCTTCAGTAATCGGAACGATTCTCACAGCTGAGCCAGATCGGATCGTATACGTGAGCTGCAACACCGCCACTCAGGCCAGGGACCTTGAATTATTGTCGAATAAATACAAGGTCGTCAAAGCACAACCCGTAGACATGTTCCCCCATACACACCACGTCGAGAATGTCGCTTTGCTGGTGAAGAGGCAATAATTAAATAAAATCTCAGGAAACTAAACGAGATCCATACAAAAGCGCAGCCAATTTCATCACGCTACCAAATCAAAATGGCGGCTCTTCGCCTGGCCCCTTGAATTCAAAATTGGAACGATCGTTCGCTTTACTCTTGAATACGGCCGGGCTGGATTGATTGCTTTCAAAAGATGCAATCGGATTTGAAGAAGCCGGGGGGAGCGGACGGTCGGCGGGAGTTGGAGAAGGGGCATAAAAGGAGTCCAGGTCCATAAACTTCGTGTATTTGCCAACAAATCGCAGCTGAACAGTGTCAAGTGAACCACCTCTGTTCTTGGCGATAATCACTTCGCCTATGCCGGCAACAGAGTTTCCGGTATCATCCGCAGTGATTCCGTAGTATTCCGGACGGTAGAGGAACAGTACCATATCCGCATCTTGCTCAATTGATCCCGATTCACGAAGATCTGATAGTTGCGGACGCTTTTCACCGCCCCGCGTTTCAACAGCTCTACTTAACTGCGAAAGCGCGATAACCGGTACGTCAAGTTCCTTTGCCAGATTTTTTAAGGAACGGGAGATAGAGGCAATTTCCTGTTCCCTATTGCCACCCGCTTTACCACTGCTGTCTCCGGTCATCAATTGCAGGTAGTCAATCACGATCATCTCAATGTCGTGTTGTGCCTTCAAGCGCCGGCATTTAGCCCGCAGTTCGAGAATGGAAAGGGCAGGGGTGTCATCAATATATATTGGCGCATTGGTTAGCCCACTGATACGGTGGTGAATCTGAGCCCATTCATGCGGAGCAAGATTACCTTTCCGTATTTTCTCACTGTCGATTTCTGCTTCGGCCGAGATCAGACGATTGACCAGCTGAACTGAGGACATTTCCAAAGAGAAAATGGCCACCGGCTTTTGGAACTCCACAGCGGCGTTCCGGAGGGCCGAAACCACAAAGGCGGTTTTTCCCATACCAGGCCGGGCGGCCAGAATTGTCAATTCAGTCTTCTGCCAGCCGGATGTAAGCCGGTCAAGACTAGTGAAGCCGGAGGGTACACCAGTGAGCCCATCCTGGTTATTCTTCTTTTGATCGAGCTCTTCAAGGGCTTGCCGCATGAGCGCACCCATATCGGCATAGTTTTTCTTGATATTCGACTCCGAAATCTGGAATAATGCTTGTTCAGTTTTATCCAGCAATTTGAAGACGTCAGTAGTATCTTCAAAAGCTTCCTTCTGAATTTCGGATGAAATGGCAATCAGCTCACGCTTAATGGATGCCTGAGAAATGATCCGGGCATGGTACTCAATGTTGGCCGCCGAATTGACCTTCGATGTAAGCTCGGTAATGAAGGCCGCCCCGCCGATCAGGTCCAATTCACCAGTGCTCCGCAGTTTGGAAGTAACGGTGAGCAGATCGATTGGTTCGGAATTGACGAACAGATTGATGATAGCGCTGTAAATCCTTTGGTGGGATTCTTTGTAAAAACTATCAGGCTTAAGAATGTCAGCTACGGTAGAAAGCGCGTCCTTCTCTATCATTAATGCTCCCAGCACGGCTTCCTCCATGTCGGTAGCCTGCGGGGGTAGTTTGCCCATGCTGGCATTACCCTGGTCACTACCAAGCAGTCGATTGGTACGGCGGGCAGCTGGGGCAGAGTTGCTCTGGTTTTTCAGGAAATTGAAGGGGCGATCGGTATCCATAGATGAACACAATATTACGAATTGCGCAGGAGGATGAAAAGAGGTAGGATGAAGTATTTTTTTAATACTCACTACCCTTCCTTGATTATTAAGGGGTTGAACCCAGGATATTTATTTAACGTTGGTAGATTTAAATATTTCCAGAAAATTGGGCATCAAACTTTCGGCGATTCGGAATTTTATCCCTAAATTTTCTCCTGAATTCATCCATCCATTAAATATCATCCGTTTGGTAGAAAAAGTAATTACCCTTGACGATGTGTCGCTCGTTGACTTCCTGGGCGTTCACAATTCCAACATCCGCGAGGTGGCGGCCGCTTTCCCGGAAAGCAAAATCCTTTCTCGCGGTAACGAAATCAGAATTCAGGGTACCGCCCCTGAGATTGTCAAAATCACCGACGTACTGGATTCCCTGTTGGCTCATTATCAAAAATATGGTCGGGTCACCAACGACAACGTTGTGCGGTATCTCAATGGGCATTTGAGTATCAGCACCAAGCCCACAAAAAATTCCAAGGAACAGGATGACCCCGATGTTATCATCTATGGCAATAAGGGCGTAGTCGTTAAAGCCAAAACGCTTAATCAGAAAAAATTGGTGGAAGCGGCCAACAGTCACGACCTGGTGTTCGCGGTCGGGCCTGCCGGTACCGGAAAAACCTACACGGCCGTGGCGATGGCTGTCAGGGCGCTGAAAAATCGCGAAGTCAAGAAAATAATCATTACACGACCAGCCGTTGAAGCCGGAGAAAACCTGGGTTTTTTACCCGGCGATCTGACCGAAAAAATTGATCCATACCTGCGTCCAATTTACGATGCACTGGATGACATGATAGCGCCGGAGAAGCTGAAATTCTACCAGGATAACCGTATTGTGGAAATTGCTCCTTTGGCTTATATGCGGGGCCGGACCCTTAACAATGCGTTCATTCTGCTGGATGAGGCGCAAAACACCACCCCCATGCAAATGAAAATGTTCCTGACGCGGATGGGGCCAAGCTCCAAGGCGATAATCACGGGTGATAAATCTCAGGTCGATTTACCCAGAAATCACAAGTCTGGATTAATTGAATCGCTTCGTGTGCTGGAAGGGATCAAGGGGATTGCCTTCGTGGAGTTAGACGGGACTGATGTAGTACGACATCGGTTGGTGAAGGATATTTTGGCAGCTTATGAAAAACACGAACAGTAGGGCGGCGCTAGTCGCTCTACTTTTTTATTTTAGTGCGCTCTGGGTAGTGAATGCTCAGGTACCCGAAGCAAATTTGAACCGCTGCGCCAGCGTAGAACGCGACCAGTTAAAATCCGGGTCAAATCCTCAATGGTTGAAAAAGCGGGTTCAGATGGAAAAGTTGATTCAGGATTATGTGCAGGAGCACAAAAACCTGCGAACTACCGCTGATGACATTATCCGCATCCCAGTGGTGGTACATGTCATTCACGATCAGGATGAAAATTCCATAGGCGGGCTGAACAACCCCAATATTTCAGAGGAGCAAATCCGATCGCAGATTGAGGTGCTTAATGAAGACTATAACCGACTTCCGAATACATTGGGCTACAACACCAATCCAGTGGGAGCCTCGGCGATGATCCAGTTTTATCTGGCAGATTATGATCCAGATGGACGATTCACCTCGGGAATTACCCGGCACCGGTACACGACCAAAACCAGTTTTAACCCTTTTTCGGATGATTTGTTACTTGCCAATATTGCCTATTGGCCTTCCGACAAGTACCTGAATATCTGGACGTGCCGTCTGACGAATAGCTACCTGGGGCTTGCCCAATTTCCCGCCACCGACAAGGTGGAAGGATTGGATACGGCGAATGAAGCCAATGAATTGACTGATGGTGTAATTATTGATTACCGTTATTTTGGCAAGAAAACGGGCGCCATTACCAGCAGGATTTATAACCTTGGGCGTACCACCACTCACGAAGTGGCGCACTGGTTGGGGCTCATCCACACATGGGGGGATACCAATTGTGGTACCGATTACTGTGCAGACACTCCGACCATAGAAGGGCCAAACCAAACTACCGTTTGTCAGGAGAAATTTTCTAATTGCAATGGTGTTCGTACCCGTAACATGATTGAGAACTACCTCGATTACTCTCCTGATTCCTGTATGAATGTTTTCACCAAAGATCAGGTTGGCCGGATGAGGGCCGTGCTTGCTTTAAGTCCCCGTCGCGCCCGAATGGTAGAGTTTGGCAAGGAAGGGAGACTCGATCCGGCAAATAATCTGACGGTTGAAATATATCCAAACCCCGCCGTATCGGATCTCACAATCAATGTGCGTTTTCTTGATTTTCAGAACTTTACCTACACAATTTTCGACTTGAATGGCCATACTTTGGCATCCGACAGTTTTCGAAATGTGTATAGTCGAAGGCTGCAGTTAGATGTGAGTCTGCTTCCGCCCGGGATGTACCTATTCCGTGTCGCAACAGAAATGGAAACAGTCACGCAACGCTTCCTTGTTAAATGACAGTATGTTTACAACTCAACCTTTCCTTCGATACGTTATTTTATTGATTGCGGGAATTTTAGCGGTTGAAATCGGGAGTGATAAGATTGGGTTAAATGTCCAAAGCTTTTCACTCCTTATTTTTTGGGTAGGGCTTATCCCCACATTGGTGGGAGCAATTTTGCTCAGAAAAATGCCGAAGCTGCAGTCTCTTCTATTGATGATCGGCATTTTTATGCTCGGTGTATTTGTAGCCGGGCGAAAGCATGAAGCGTTTCAGAAGGAGGTCGATTCCCTGGCCAATCTGGAATTTGATGACTATCTGCTGGAAATAAAATCCTTAGGTCAGAAACGCAGGGCTTCAGTCCGCTATGATGCCGAAGTAAAGGCTGTTCGTTCAGGTACTGGTTGGAGAAAAGTGAATGTCCAGATCCTGGTATCGTTTCCAGACTCGGCGACTATTTTACCAAGGGCAGGAGATAACCTGGTGATAAAATCTCGCGTTCCTAACCGTCCACCCACGCCACTGAATCCTGACGAGTTTGACTACCGCAAGTACCTTGAGCGCAAGGGGATTGCCTGGACGGTATATCTACCCAAAGACACCTACCGGATAATACAATCTGATAGTGTGATGCCCGCATCCAACTGGGCATTAACAATCTCTCAGAAGGTAGATGGGATTTTTAAATCCCAATTGAAATCTCCTGATTCTTATGGATTGCTGAAAGCAATGATCCTGGGACGGCGGGATGAGTTGGGGCCTGATTTGTTGAATTCTTATATCAGCGCGGGCGCAGTTCACGTGCTGGCGGTATCCGGATTGCACGTCGGTGTATTTTTCTTAATGGTTTCCTGGATCCTTTCGCGGTTGAAAAGAGGGAAACGGGGAAAATGGATTTACTTACTGTGCATTGTACTTCTTCTAGGTACTTATGCGGTTATTACCGGGCTTTCGCCTTCCGTTATCAGGGCATCTTTGATGTGTGTAATCTTTGCCCTTTCCCAAACTTTTACCCGGCAAAATCACAGTGTCAATACCCTGGCGATTTCAGCGTTTCTCATTTTATTGTTGGACCCATTGTCCCTGTTTTCCGTGGGTTTCCAGTTGTCTTACGCAGCGGTATTGGGTATCATCTTATTTTATCCCATGTTCAAGAATTATGTTGAAACGGAAATTTTGCCAGCCCGGTGGTTATGGCAAATCACCTTGGTCAGCCTTTCTGCGCAGGTGTTTACCTTTCCACTCAGCATTTACTATTTCCACCAATTCCCTACCTATTTTTTGTTCCTCAATCCGTTCGTCATTGGACTCACAACCTTACTCATTTACGGAGCAGTAGTTTTGCTGTTAATCAGCCTGTTGCATTTTCAATTTCTCACCGATATTTTGGCCTATCTAACGGATGGCATCGCTCAGGCCCTGAATGCTGTCGTTCAGGTTCCTCAAAAACTACCCAAGTATTTAATGACAAACCTTAATCTTGATGCTGTCGAGGTTGCTCTGCTCGTTATTTTAATGATTTTTGTATATAGGGTATTGGTGAACAGAGAATTGGATTGGCTGAAGGCAGTTGCTCTATGTTGTGTTGTGTTCTTTAGCTACGCCACAGCGCGATTGTCGGTAACCTACGCTACCACACAAATGGTCATTCATAGTGTGCCAAGGCACACTGTACTTTCAGTTAAGAATGGGCAGATGGCTTATGTCATTGCTGATCCGGAATTTAAATTTGATTCAATAAATTTTGACTTTCACATTAAAAATTATCTGAACTACCAGGGCATAAGGAGAATAGAATACGTGGATTTGCCCGATAAATCTTTGAACGCTCCTTCGCTCATCAGTTGGAAAAGCAATTCATTGGGCATTGATTCGAAAGGTGGTTTATTTGAAGGCAGCAGCTTTTCGATCGTCCGTTCTAGAAAATACCCCAATGGGGCAAGGTTAGAGAATTCTCCCCAAACTACCTTTATTCTCAGCCAGGAATTAGGATACAAAACCAAAAACCAATGGAAAATGGTCTTGAGCGAAGCTCGCAACCGCACAATAGACTTGGCTGAAATCGGGGCGGTTGAGCTTAGGTAATGTGAAAATTAATTTATTGGTTCAAGGCAAACCTTTTACGCTATCAGGGGTTATTAGTGGTATATGGATCAAGAAGATAAAAAAGAAAAAATCCAAAAGGCGTATAAACAGTACGTACTGGAAAATGGCACCCAACCGCCATCGGTATACTTTTTTGCCAAGAAGCTGAAAATGCCTGAGGCAGAATTCTACGAATACTACAATAGCTTTGAGGCCATCGAATCCGATGCCTGGCTTGATTACCTACGCCAAACATTGCTCTCGCTCCATGCTGATGCTGCTTACGATCAGTACTCAGTGCGTGAGAAATTGCTTGCCTTCTATTATACCTGGATTGAGGTTTTGAAAAAAGACCGCAGTTTCGTTGTGCAGAGCTACCATAAACTACGGCAGCCTGTGGCAAGATACACTGGTCCGTTGCAACCTTTTAAGGATGGCTTCTACAACTTCGCCACCGAATTGATGATGGAAGGCCGTGAGAGCCGCGAAATTGTAACGAGACCGGTAGTTTCTGACCGTTACGTGGACGGTTTGTGGATGCAACTGCTTTACATACTTGATTTTTGGGTGACAGACCTTAGCCGCGGCTTTGAAAGTACAGATACTGCCATTGAGAAGTCAGTCAATACTTCGTTTGACCTGATGGGAAAATCTGTGGTGGATTCCGTGTTGGATTTGGCCAAATTCGTTTATCAAAACCGCAAATCGTGAAAGAACAACAATCCATTCCGACCTCAAAGGTTGCCCGTGCTACGAAGTTTGTAAAAACGGGCGTTAAAATTGGTGGCAACTATCTGAAATACAATGTCAAGAAGTTTGTAGATTCAAGTACTACCAAGGACGAACTTCACACCGATAATGCCACGGATATATATGATTCGCTCAGCGAGCTCAAAGGGTCGGCCCTGAAAGTGGCTCAAATGCTGAGCATGGACCGCAACGTGCTGCCACGGGCCTATGTGGACCGGTTCCAAATGTCACAATATTCCGCTCCTCCCTTATCAGGGCCATTGGTAGTTAAGACGTTCAAGAATTACTTTGGAAAGACGCCGGGCGAGCTTTTCGACACTTTTGAGATGTCTGCCGTCAATGCCGCTTCTATTGGTCAGGTGCACCTGGCAACCAAAGACGGCAAAAAACTCGCTGTGAAGATTCAATATCCGGGTGTAGCCAATAGTATAAGCTCAGACCTGAAAATGGTTAAACCGATGGCTGTCCGGCTTTTTGGTTTGAATGAGAATGACATCGAGCGGTACATGGGTGAAGTCGAGTCAAAATTACTGGAAGAAACCGATTACGATTTGGAACTGAAACGCTCGATCGAAATATCGGAGGCGTGCGCCAACATTCCGAATCTCCTATTTCCCCGGTACTACGCCGAACTCTCGGCCAGTCGAATTTTGACCATGGACTGGCTGGATGGCAAACACATGAAGGATTTTTTATTGACGAACCCGTCCCAGGAAATCCGGAATCAGATTGGGCAATCACTCTGGGATTTTTACGATTTTCAGGTTCACCAGTTGCGGCAGGTTCATGCCGACCCTCACCCCGGCAATTTCCTGATGCGTGCCGACGGTACCATGGGCGTAATTGATTTTGGCTGTGTGAAAGTTATTCCTGATTTTTTCTACGATAACTACTTCGCGCTTATCAATCCCGACACTGTGGAGGATGAAGCCCGAACTGAAGAGATTTTCTACAACCTGGAATTTTTGGTTGAATCTGATACTTCGGCTGACAAGCGAATGTTTTCTGACCTCTTTAAAACAATGATCGGGCTGCTCGGAAAGCCCTTCGCCGTCGATGAGTTCGACTTTGGAGACGAAACCTATTTTGATTCAGTTTATAAGTTTGCCGACGAACTAGCAAAGGTTGAAGAACTCAAGAACTCAAAGGTAGCCCGGGGGTCGCAGCATGGACTGTACATCAATCGAACGTATTTCGGTCTGTACTCTATGCTCAATGAACTGAAAGCAAAGGTGGTGACCCATAAACCTGCCTGGCTCGTGAGCAACAAAGCTGCTCAACCTGCCTGATCAGCTTCCCTGGTATATTCGCGAAATTTCCTCCTGAACTTTCCGGCTCCACGCCGCCTGAGTGGTTGTGTTGAGTCCGTGTCGTGTTTCAGCGTCGTACTTTTCCTGTTCAGTGTTCATTTCCCGGAATGCTTCCAAAAATTCATATTGGATTTGGCTATCGTAATCTTCGATGGTCAGATCCACTTTTTTTAACCGTTCTTTAAAACGTTCGGCAATAATACGAGTAATGTCGAAGTGGGTCTGCTCGTGGGCCAAGGTATAGGTGTTGCGGGCCTCCTCGCGCCCCCACGACATGCTTCGCACCATGAAAACCTTCAACGAAATGGTTGCCTGCAGGTAGTTGTCTGCCATTCTGGAATTTCCTTCGTACGACATACTGGAAAATACCGCGGCAGCATACTTACTTCCTGGCCGGTTGGATTTGCCCTGAAAATCCAACCAGGTCAATTTTTTATCGGGGTGGTAGAACACTGTGTCGGCTTGATCGGATGGTGGTTCATCTTTCAGAACCAGTTTGAGGCCGCGGGCCAGTTGTGGGTTTTTCTTGTCATTCAATCCATACCATTGATCGAACTGCCGGATGGCTCCATCCAGCAAGCGCCTCAGTAAGGCTTCGTGATCATACGTGGATTCAGGGCGCGTGTAGGTACTTCCGGATGAGTAACCCGTTAGAAAAAGGGGTACTTTGTTACGTGTCCAGCGGAAAGTGATTTTCACTTTCATTTCTCCGGCGATTTTATTGGGGGCAACCTTGCGCTCACTTACCGAAACTTCGTCCAACTGTATTTCCAGTGGTAAGCTATCCTCTTCCTTTGTTTTTAGGGAATAGTCCCAGTGATCGAATAGTGATTTTTCCAACGATTGGCTCAACGCCAGGGGGACGGACTTGCCATAGACGAATATGTTGCCCAATTGGTTGGGCTTGTTTGCGCGCTTGTCAGAGACTGCCAATAGGTAGTATGATTTTCCGTGTTTCAGAGGGATTCTTTCTTTTTTGAAGGATAAATCCTGTCCCGATCCGATACATGGACTCAAAACCAGAATACTAACCAGCAAAAGGGAAGGGATGGTTATCCAGGAAAGTACCTTAAAAAATGGCTTGTTTGGGCAGTTGGAAAAGCTTTCTATAACTTGCATAAACATATCAGAGCGATGAACGACTATGCCTATAACGAATCCCAAGCCGAATTTTGATGACATCTACATGGAATTGGCTATAAATTTAGCGAAAAGGTCACACTGCATCAAGGCGCAGGTGGGTGCTGTATTGGCGCGCGACACCCGTATTATCTCAATTGGATACAATGGCCCCCCAGCTGAGACCCACAATTGCGACGAAGAATTTCCTCTAACAGGATGCCCTCGTGATTCAAAGGGAAGTTGTTCGTTGGCGCTGCACGCCGAACAAAACGCTATTCTTTATGCAGTTAAGAACGGCTCGAAAATTGAAGGCTCGACACTTTACGTAACACTTGCCCCATGCATTTCATGCGCTCGTGTGATTTATACCATGAAAATCAGCAAAGTGATATTCTTAGACTCCTATGCAGCCTACAAAGGAATTGGCGTAGAGGAAGGTGCCGAATTCCTTAAAACTTTTGGGGTGGAGGTTGAGCAATATGGTGTGGGGGCTGGTGGAGCAGTGTTGTGATGGGATTGTAAAGTTGAGTCGTTTATCTTTTTCTATAATTAGCCAAACGACCCAACTCCACACCATCGTTAGTGTTCCATCTCTCCGTCAGCACCATGCACATGCCCGTGTTCCAGCTCCGTTTCGGTAGCTTCACGGATGTCAAGGACTGCACCCTCAAAACGCATCGATTTTCCGGCCAAGGGGTGGTTGAAGTCCATCATTACCGAATCGTCGTCCACATCGATGACCATGCCTTGCAGGGTTTCACCCTCTTCGTTGGTCATGGGGATAATGTGGCCGGGCTGAAGCATTTCTTCCAGATCGACACCTTCGGCCTCGAAAAGCGACTTAGCCAGCTCTACCACCGCTTCATCGTCATAATCGCCATAGCCCTCTTCCGGGTCGATCGTGAAGTCAAAAGTGTCACCTATAGTAAGGCCATTGAGTTGTTCTTCAAATTTTTCCGGTAAGCCACTCATGCCGAAAATAAACAGCAGTGGATCTTCGGCGTTGACGATCTCGACAACCGACATCGTGTTGTCCGCGTCAGGAAGACTCAGATTATAGCTAAGGCTTACAACTTTATTTTTTTCAATATTCATTTGGTAGTTTTGAGAAAATGGTGGTTAGTGATGCTACAAATACTCTTTCAGCACATTGGCTAAAACAAATCTACGGGAATTTAGGCACACCAACCTTTCGATCATGAATTTTCTGGCACACGTGGCATTATCGGGAGAGCGCGAAGGCATACTGATGGGAAACTACGTTGGCGATTTTATTAAAGGTCAGCTCACGGAGCTCAGAACAGAATCCTGGCCAGCCGATTTTCGACTAGGCGTGGAACTGCACCGTTTCATTGATAACTTTACGGATACGAATCAGGGGGTGCTCCAGGCAAAGCGGATTGTCGCGATAAAGCACCCGAAAGTTGCGGGAGTGGCATTGGATATCTACTTCGATTATTTCCTGGCTAACCACTTTTCGAAATTCTATCAGGAAGATCTGGCCGGTTTTGTAATGGGCTCCTATGAAATCATTCAAAGGAACCGACAATTGATCCCGGCGGCCATGCTTTCCATGGCAGAAGCGATGATCCGGCATGACTGGCTGCTTAACTATAAAGATATTTCCGGTATTAAAAGGTCATTCGATGGTCTTTCCCGGCGATTTGCATTCATGGGCGCTATAAAAGGCGCTGAGGAAGAGCTTCAACGAAATCAGCAGATTTATCAGGACGCTTTCATGGAGTTTTATCCAAAGTTAAAACGTGCCTGCGAGAAGTTTATCGAAAACTACTGACACTAATCTAGTAGCATATATAAAATCACGCCGCTTAGGTGGCGTCATCACCTACTGTGAAAAAATGGCCCAAACGCCCGAATCTGTCCTTAAAGAAATCCGCGCCAAGCAATTCAAACCCGTGTACTTCCTTTACGGGGATGAACCTTATTATATAGATCTGATCGCAGAAGAGCTGGAAAAGCGTGTGGTACCTGCTGCCGAAAAAGGGTTCAACCAATTTGTCATTTATGGGAAAGACACTGATATGGCGGGAGCCTTGGGCTACGCCAAACGCTATCCTTTCATGGCCGAACGGCAATTGGTTTGGGTCAAGGATGCTCATCATTTGTCAGGAATAAAAGAAAAGGAACAATTGCAACGGCTGGAAGACTATGCCCTTAATCCACTGACCAGTACGGTTCTGGTTTTATGCTACCACGACAAGGCCGACGAACGGAAGTCTTTCATCAAAGCGTGTGGAAAATCTGGTGCTGTCGTGCATTCCAAACGCTTATATGATAACAAACTACCCGAATGGGTAAGAAACTACTGCCATGCTCAGGGCATAAAAATCAGCCCAAAGGCCGAGCAAATGCTCGTAACCAACATAGGCAATGATTTAAAGAGGATTGTCAGCGAAATCCAAAAAGTAGTGATCAACCTGAAAGCGGGGGAGGGAGTTGACGCCGACGCAATCGAACGATTTGTCGGTATCAGTAAAGAATACAATGTCTTTGAATTTCAAAAAGCACTGGGCCAACGGGATGTGCTCAAGGCCAATAACATCGCCCATCATTTTGCGGCCAACCCCAAAGACAATCCCCTGGCACCGATTCTGATTATTCTCTTTTCATTCTTCACCAAGGTCATGCTCACCCATGCCGCTACTGACCGAAGCGACGGCGGCCTCGCATCGCTCTTGGGCGTAAATCCTTTTTTTGTGAAAGACTACACGCTTGCCGCGAGGAATTATTCTATGGGTAAGGTAGCCAAGATTATTCATGACCTCCGGTACGCTGACGCCCAGATGAAAGGTGTCGATGCCGGGAGCGTTGACGATGGAGAGCTACTCAAGCAGCTTGTATTCGAAATAATTCATTGAATAAGCAAGAAGCTGAAATTTCCGATTTGCAGTGTGTTGTGTGTGTTTAAAAACATGCCGTCGGCCAAACTTAACACCAAAGGCTCACTGGTTTTATGCTTCAATTTTTAGCCATGATAACTCACTGTTTTTAGTACAAATTGTTGAATCAAAAATGGTTAAACAAAAAAGGCGAACCAGATACGGTTCGCCTTTTTACAACTTGGTAGCGGGGAGCAGGATCGAACTGCCGACCTCAGGGTTATGAATCCTGCGCTCTAACCATCTGAGCTACCCCGCCGAATTGAGGTGCAAAGCTAAGATGAAAAAAATAATGCCGCAAACAATTTTGTTTATTTCAGTTCGGAATCTTACATTACAGAACATCTTTTGGCGCTAACGTCGTGAAATTGAAAGGCGACGGAGTTTTCAAAATAAATTATTCCTATCGTATTATGGAAAAGCATCTGTTTACTACTGAATTCGAGATTCGCTCCTCACCCAAAGTCCTGTACCCGTACATAAGCACTGCGGCAGGGCTGGAACAATGGTTTGCCGAAAAGGTGACAATCATGCCCGACAATCTCTTCGATTTCCAATGGGATGGCGAGAGTCACCCCGCCGAACGTACTTCGCACCGTCTCAACAGGTCGGTGCGTTTTGAGTTTATAGAAAACGGCGATACCGATGACGATTCGGTAGAAAGGAATTATGTGGAGATGAAACTCGAAGTGAGTGATCTGACGCAATCTACCTATCTCCGGGTCGTTGATTACTCGCAAAACATGGACGAAGCGGAACTTTCGTCCCTCTGGGGAGGATTGATGGATAGTCTCAAAGAAATAGTGGGTAGCTCATGAAAAAAATTGATAAACTGGTTCTGAAAGCTTTTTGGGGACCTTTTGTCATCACCTTGTCAGTAGTGGTTTTCATCTTCCTGATGCGGATCGTCATTTTCTATATAGACGAATTTGTATCGAAAGACATAGGCCTCTCAGAGTACTCGCGCCTATTCTCGTACTTCGCCATGAGCACCGTTCCCATCGCTCTGCCGCTGGCGATGTTGCTGTCATCCCTTATGGCTTTTGGAAATTTGGGGGAATTCTTTGAGTTGACTGCTCTGAAAAGTGCCGGTGTATCGGTTGTCAGGATTATGATGCCACTTTTTTTTGTGGCGCTTTTCGTAAGTATTTTTTCATTCTTTTATAATGATCGTGTCGTTCCTTGGGCCAATCTCAAGGGATACAGTTTATTGTATGACATAAAAACAACGAAAGCTACTTTAAATATTAAGGAAGGAATCTTTTATAATGATTTGCCTGGCTATAGTATTAAGGTGAATAAGAAAGTCCCCAACTCCAATACTATGCTTGGGATGATTATCTACAAGCACGATAATGCTTCCTATGGGAAGGGAAACAGGCAGGTAATCCTGGCCGATTCGGGAAGGATGTTCACGATCAACAATAATGGCTACCTGAAAATTGAGCTCTTCAACGGGAATAACTATCAGGAAATGGATAATGCCAATCAGGACCGGTCAATGGCTTATTTGAGTACTTCGGACGGAGGGGAGAACCAAAACACAAACTTTATGCAAAGCCGTTTCGATAAGTACGAGATGGTGGTGAGCATGGAGTCCTTTGACATGAAGCGAACGGATGAGGATATGTTCAAGTACCACCAGTTCATGCAGAACATTGAAGTTCTTAACCAGACTACCGATTCCCTGCGCCAGGAATACAATCGGGCTCAGCAGAATCTCGAGCCTAACAGCCGTCAATATTTTTCCTACAAATTTCAGGTTGAGAATAATTACGGCACCAAGCCCAAGGCCGGTAAATGGCTGGATTCGCTGCTCAATATGTCGGTAACTGACAGCGTTAAAAGTGTCATTCTGGAAAATGCAAAAAACGCGGCCACTAACGTTAAGAGCTTTGCATCGACCAATTCGGAATTCATAGAAAACAAGCGAAAAAAGGGAAATGAATACGAACTGGAAAAGCTTCATAAATATACGCAGGCGTTCTCCTGCTTTGTTATGTTCCTGATCGGGGCACCACTGGGAGCAATTATTAAGAAAGGCGGTTTTGGCGTGCCGGTCCTGGTATCGATCGTTTTCTTTATTCTTTTATACGTGCTCACCATTCAAGGAGACAAGTTTGTCAAGGAAGGGCTACTTGATGTTACGATCGGTGCATGGCTGGCCAACACTATCCTGCTCCTGGCGGGTGTGTACTTTGTGGAAAAGGCCAGAAACGATTCGCGACTCTTCGAAAAAGATGTCTATCAGATGTACTGGAAAAAACTGATTAATAAATTTTCAGAGTTTCGTCTCGCGCAAAAGACAAAAACAGCAATCTCTTGAACGGACGCATTTTCAAGTCAGCCACTTAAAGAAAAAAAACAGCGCCAATCGCACTCTGCTTTTAAGTGTCAACTAAAAGAATTACTTTTGCGGCTGTTTTTATATTAATATTTACATTTTAATCTGTCGTTACAATCATGTATTTAACCACGGACAAGAAGAAAGAAATCTTCGAAACCCAGGGATTCAACAAATCGGCAACCGACACCGGATCGCCCGAATCACAAATCTCGCTCTTCACTTATCGCATTAACCACCTGACGGCGCACCTCAAAACGCACAAGAAGGATCACGATACGCGCCTGAGCCTACTCAAATTAGTCGGCAAGCGCCGCAGTCTGTTGGACTACCTTTACCGGGAGGACATCAGCCGCTACCGCTCTATCATCGCCGAGCTTGGCTTGAGAAAGTAACGGGAAGAGAGAATCGGGGAATCTGGCCAAAGGCAGATTCCCCGATTTTTATAATTATTTCCTTGCTTACTCCCCATTTTTTCGCCATTCGATAATTTATCGAACATTTCCTTACGTAAAGCAGATATAATAAGACTAGCAATGCCTTTGCTAGTCAATATTTGTTATAGCGGTCAATATTAAGCGGTCATTCAACAATCTATTCAAACTTATTTTTATGCAATTTAACGTCGTATCCAAGACGATCACCCTGCCTGACAATCGTACCATCACCATCGAAACCGGTAAATTGGCGCGGCAGGCCGACGGAGCGGTGGTCGTTCGCATGGGCGACACCATGCTGCTGGCTACCGTTGTAGCCAAAACCGATATCAAACCCGGCGTCGATTTTCTTCCACTTTCCGTCGATTACCAAGAAAAATTTGCTTCTGCCGGCCGTATTCCCGGCAGCTTTATGCGTCGTGAAGGCCGCTTGTCGGACCATGAGGTACTTATCTGCCGTATTGTGGACCGCGCCCTCCGTCCTCTGTTCCCCGACGACTACCACGCCGATACACAAATCAATATCATGCTGGCTTCCGCCGATCCGGAAGTGTTGCCCGATGCCCTGGCCTGCCTGGCCGCTTCGGCTGCTCTTATCGTTTCGGATATTCCTTATCAGGGACCTGCTTCTGAAGTACGCGTCGCTAAAATCGACGGCCAGTACATTGTCAACCCAAAGACTTCCGACCTGGCCCGTGCCACGCTTGAGCTTATTGTAGGTGCCACCGAAAAGGACATCACAATGGTGGAAGGTGAGTTGGAAGAAGCACAGGAGGATGAAATAATTGAAGCGCTTAAAGTAGCTCATGAAGTGATCAAGGCTCAATGCCGGGTATTGAAAGAGCTGGAAGCCGCAGTCGGCAAAACCGAAAAGCGTGAGTACGAAGGTGATGTTGAGGACGAAGAACTTAAAGCTCGTGTCCGGGCATTCTGTTACGATAAGTTGACGACTTCCATAGCCCAGACCTCAAATGACAAGCAGGTGCGTAAGGAAAGAGCCAAAGCAATTCGCGAAGAATTTATGGCCAGCATCGGTGAAGACGAAGAAGTGGATGAGTCTTTAATCAAAAGGTACTTTCATGATCTGGAATATGAAGCCACCCGGCGTCTGGTGCTGGATGAGCGTATCCGGATCGATGGCCGTAAGCTTGATGAAATCCGGCCTATCGCGTGTGAGGTCGATTTCCTGCCTGGTGCGCATGGTTCTGCATTGTTTACCCGTGGTGAAACCCAGTCGCTTACTACGGTAACACTAGGTACTAAACTGGACGAACAGATTGTTGACACGGCCATGTATTATGGCTATAGCAAGTTCATGTTGCACTACAACTTCCCTGGGTATTCTACCGGTGAAGTGAAACCAAACCGTGGACCCGGACGCCGCGAAGTCGGGCACGGTAACCTGGCCTTGCGGGCTCTGAAAAAAGTACTGCCCCAAGGAGAGGATAACCCGTACACAATTCGTATCGTATCCGATATTCTGGAATCGAACGGTTCTTCGTCAATGGCGACAGTTTGTGCGGGTTCGCTGGCACTGATGGATTCTGGTCTGCAAATTAAGGCCCCTGTGTCTGGTGTGGCCATGGGATTGATTACTGATCCCGAAACCGGGAAGTACGCAGTGCTGTCGGATATTCTGGGTGACGAGGATCACCTTGGCGACATGGACTTTAAGGTTACCGGCACCGCCAAAGGAATTACCGCATGCCAAATGGATATCAAAGTGGACGGTCTTTCCTATGAAGTGCTGACCGAAGCATTGATGCAGGCAAAACAAGGGCGTTTGCATATTTTAAATGAAATGAGCAAAGCTTTGTCAGGCCCAAGGGAAGACCTCAAGCCGCATACCCCACGTGCGACTGTGATCAAGATTGAGCGCGAAATGATTGGAGCCGTTATCGGACCTGGTGGTAAAGTGGTTCAAGACATTCAAAAGGAGTCAGGTGCTACCGTAAACATCGAGGAAAAAGACAATGCCGGGTTTGTAAGCGTGTTTTCTGCCAACAAAGAAGCGATGGATAAGGCACTCGCCCGAATCAAAGCCATTGTCATGGTTCCCGAGGTTGGTGAGGTTTACACTGGTAAGGTCAAAACCATAATGCCGTTTGGTGCATTTGTTGAATTCGTGCCCGGAAAAGATGGTTTATTGCACATTTCCGAGATTAAGTGGGAACGGTTAGAAAACATGGATGGAGTTCTCCAGGTAGGTGAAGAAGTGCAGGTCAAGCTCGTAGACGTTGATAAGAAGACTGGCAAGTACCGTTTGTCCCGGAAAGTCCTGCTACCAAAACCGGAAAATAAATAATTTTAATATATTATTTTTCCAATCTGAAATGATTTGGCGAAGTAATGCGTTATATACATCAAGACACTAAAAAGAATTAAATGAGACAGCTAAAAATCAGCAAACAGATTACCAACCGGGAAAGCCAGTCCCTTGACAAATATTTGCAGGAGATTGGTAAGGTGGATTTGTTAACCCCAGACGAGGAGGTAACGCTTGCCCAAAAAATTCGGGAAGGTGACCAATTGGCGCTCGAACGTTTGACCAAGGCAAACCTAAGGTTTGTAGTGTCGGTGGCCAAGCAATACCAGAATCAGGGGTTGTCGCTGGGGGATTTGATTAATGAGGGGAATTTGGGATTGATAAAAGCTGCTCAACGTTTTGACGAAACACGTGGATTCAAATTTATTTCCTACGCTGTGTGGTGGATCCGCCAATCCATTTTGCAGGCATTGGCCGAGCAATCCCGGATTGTACGTCTCCCGCTCAACCGTGTTGGTTCTTTAAACAAGATTTCTAAAACTTTTTCTGAGCTGGAGCAACGTTTCGAGCGTGAACCTTCACCCGAAGAGCTTGCAGAGGTGCTGGAAATATCTTCTTCGGAAGTAGTGGACACCATGAAAATATCGGGTCGCCACGTATCCATGGATGCTCCTTTTGTCCAAGGTGAAGAAAACAGTCTGCTAGATGTACTTGAGAATGATCTTGAAGACAAGCCTGATTCGGGTCTTGTCAACGAATCCCTTCGCAAGGAAGTACAGCGTGCGCTTTGCACACTGACTCAGCGCGAAGCTGATGTCATTGCATTATACTTTGGTTTGAACGGCGAGCATGCCATGACTCTCGAAGAGATTGGTGAGAAATTTAATCTTACTCGCGAGCGCGTCCGCCAGATTAAGGAAAAGGCAATTCGCCGACTGCGTCACGTCTCCAGAAGCAAAGCTTTGAAAACGTATCTTGGATAACAGTGTTTGGCACCAAGTATTCAGTACTTGTTTCAAAAAGTAATGAAACAATAGTTCATTCGAAAAGCCTCTCAATTGAGAGGCTTTTTTTGTACCTATGCGATTCTGGTAGAATTTCTAACCTATTTTTATGAAAAACCTACACTTACTTGTAGGGGTACTTTCGACTCAAAACCCATATGGCTTTATTGCAACCCCTAATAGATTTGGCGCAACTTTGTCATTTGCACGGCATTACTAATGCAATTATTTCACCTGGATCTCGGTCTGCCGCGCTAACATTGGCGTTTTCCCGAAATCCATCAATCGATTGCCGGGTAGTTATGGACGAGCGGTCCGCTGCTTTCATTGCGCTTGGCATGGCGCAGCAGGGAAAAAAGCCCGTGGCATTAATTTGTACCTCCGGGTCGGCAGCCTACAATTACGCGCCAGCGATTGCGGAAGCTTTTTTTCAGCAAGTACCCCTTTTGGTCCTAACAGCTGATCGACCCAAAGAATGGATCCACCAAAACGATGGGCAGACGATATACCAGACTGAAATATATGGTCGGCACGTCAAAGGCTTTTGGGAACTGCCCGCTGACTATACGCATCCTGACTCGGTATGGTTTATAAATCGAAGTGTGAACGAGGCGTTGCTCTCAGCCCAGGATTTCCCCAAAGGACCCGTGCACATAAATATTCCGATCAGAGAGCCTTTCTATCCAACAGAAGAGGAGAGTTTTTCGCCCTCCGCGAATATACGAGTTATTGAACGAGCGAAAACCGAAAATTCAATCATTTCGGAGGAATGGAAAAATATTTTAATAGAGTGGGAGGGAAGTAAGAAAATCCTGATTGCAGTTGGACAAAGTGAATACAATGAAAATTTATACCAACTATTATTAAATCTCTCCGAGAAATTTAGCATCCCAATCATAGGGGATGTCATAAGTAATATTCAGAGCGATGAATTGTTTATAAGTAAACAAGATCTTATTTTAAGTGAAAATAATGTCAAACATTTAGCTCCGGATTTGTTAATCACAATGGGCAAATCATTCATTTCGAAAAACCTTAAGAAATTTATAAAAAATAACCCGCCGCAAAAACATTGGTGTGTAAGTGAAGATTCGCATTTAATTGACACATTCCAGTCGCTTACTCGACAATTAAATGTTGCACCGGAATATTTTTTCGAAAAGCTAATTAAAGAGTTAAATGACTCGCAGGAGGGGAAGTTTGAAATGTACAAAACCTATAAGGGTAGTTGGTTGCAAGAGGAGCAGGCAAAAAGTACGCTTTCCGAGAACTTTATTAAAATATTAACGTCGTTAAATGATATAACAGCCATTAATTTTGTGTTGAGAAACCTTCCGGTGGGTTCGCAACTTCACCTGGCTAATAGCATGACGGTTCGCTACGCGAATATGCTTGGAATTGAGCAAGAGGGGATTGAGGTATTTTGTAATCGTGGTACCAGCGGGATTGACGGATGTGTGAGCACAGCCATTGGCGCGGCCCTAAGTACGATGCGTCCAGTTTACCTGATAGTAGGCGATGTGGCGTTTTTCTATGACCGGAATGGTCTACTGATGGAAGAGTTGCCTCAAAATCTTAAAATAATCTTACTTAATAATCAGGGAGGCACCATATTTAGGATGATCGACGGCCCCGCATCTCAACCTGAATTGCAGAAGTATTTTGAAACGCGTCACCATTTCAATGCCCGCCGAACCGCGGAAGACTCCACAATTAATTATTTCGTGTTACCAAATCTACCCGAAACATCTTTGACTAGTTTGGAAAATGTATGGGGTAGTTTCGTAAATGCAAATACAGTGTCTATCCTTGAAATACAAACGGATCCAATTGTAAATGAAAAAACTTACCGGGATTTAAAGGCGTTTGTTAGCAAGCAATAATTTTTACTGGCAATTCAATTTATGGTAGTTGTCCGCTAAACTATCTTTCAGAACAACTCCTGTTTTCCAAATCTCACACGCTTTCGATTTATTTCCTGATTTGTAGAAAGCTTCTCCCGCATATCCATGCAACAATTCGACAGGTTGAGCCAACTCCAATGCTTGCTCGAATGTTTCGGTTGATTTGTCTAAATTATTTTTCATCAAGTAGTATAAACCGAGATTTCGAAGTGCGTACCCATTGCCAGGCTGGTTTTGTATGGAGCGATTAATCAAAACTACTGCTTCATCGGGTTTATTTGTGTTCAATAATACAAAGCCTTTGTTGTTTAGTGCGAGCGGATCCACGGGATTAATCGACAGAGCGCGATCAAGGAAGTCGATGGATACCTTCCATTGTTTGTTTCGAGCAGCAAGTAGCCCCAGGTTGTTTAACGCTTCTGGTTGCTTCGGGTCAATCTGCAGCGCGGCCTCAAAATCAGACTTGGCTGGTCCATACTGCTTTTGATTGAAATAAACAGCTCCGCGATTTACAAGGGCTTCGGTGTTTGCAGGTTCAAGCTGCAGGGCATGATCGAAATCTGCAAGTGCGGCGGATAAGTCGTTTTTTCCAACCATTATGTTTCCGTGAATGAGATAATATCGTGACGAATCAGCGTAAGATTTCTGAATCGTCATCATGTCGTTCATCGCTTCGTCCCACTGGCCGAGTCGGGCTTCCACTTCAGCTCGGGCAAGGTAAGCTGGGTACAGCTGCTCATCCGCGTCGATCGCCTGGGAGAGTGATTGTAAGGCATCCACCGGCCGCTGCAATTCCAGAAGTACCAGGCCCCTGTTTAGGTAAGCATCCGGAAAATCCGAATTTTTATTCACTGCTTCGTCATAGTAGTGTAAGGCTTGTTCATAATTTTTTTGAGAAAACTGAACATTACCTTTCAGGAAAAAATTAGATGCATCATCTTTCTCAACTGATTGACAGCTGAACATAATGAGTAACAACGCGACTACTGGATAGGTACTTTTCTTGTTCGAATGCACTTTCTTCACAATGAATGGATAATTTACTCTCATTTTAATTAAACGGATATTTTATGCGGTACCTCAAAGACATTCCCCATGCCCAATACAAAATCGGCCTATATCAATGGAACGGTAAGTACATCGTAAAGTTTGAGGCCGGAGGCCAATACGAACAAATTTACAAAATCGATGAGACAGAGTTCGAATCGGTGGAAGAGTTGGAGTCTATATTGGACGAAAAATTCATCAGCACCATATCAGGCCGTTTTCAACAGATGCACGCTGATACGCAGGAGAGCATGAAGCGGCATGACCTCCTATTTTGAGTTGGGTACAGTTTTATTGTGTTAATCGGATTTAAAGAAAGATCCCACAGAATACGCAAAAACGCCCTTTGCCGTTAATTACGTTAAGTATTCGCTGGCATCCCGATACGCTAAGTTTGAATACAGCATGACAAAGCCTAATTTTGGCGATTCTACCACTCACTCACCTACCCAAACTCTATGTTATTGAAGCGTAGTCTGAAAACCCTGCTAATCGTTGCCTTTCTTGGCCAATCGGCGGTTTTTGGTCAAAACTCCATGGGCTACACCCAGCCTGAAGTCCACTTCCGCAATGGATTGGAATACTTTGAGAAATCAAATTTTGTGGCCGCTCGTCAGGAATTCAACGAATTCCTGGCTTCTCAGGACAAACTGCTCACTACCAGTGATTATAATGCTGTCACAGCTGAATACTACGTGGCAGTAACGGGACTTTACCTCAAATATCCGGAAGCCGAGGTACAAGTGGACCGCTTTGTACGTAGTCATGCCGAGCATCCCAAAGCGCAACTGATATACGCCGATCTGGGGAAGTACTATTACGAAGGCGGTGATTACGAACAGGCCATTGGCTACTTGGAGAAGGCAATGCAAACGGGCGGCGGCGGAAGTAAGCGGGTCGAAACGATGTATAGACTGGGAATGTCTTACTATAACACGCAGAACTTGGACCAGGCACTGACTTATTTCGATCAGGTTAAAACAGAAACTGATTTTGAAAATGCTGCCGATGCTTCTTTTTTCGCTGGGGTTATCAACTACAAGAAAAATCGCTACCGGCAGGCTTACGAGGATTTTCTGCGAATCGAGAATGATACCTACTATAAAAATGAAGCACCCAACTGGATCGTGTCTTCCCTGTACCAACTTAAAGATTTTGATACCCTACTGACTTACGGTGAGCGCCTGCTATCCCAGCAGCGTGGCAACAACAACCTGGACGACGTTGCCTTGTACGTTGCCGAAGTGCAGTACGAAAAAGGTGATTACGAAGCAGCGGTAAAATCATACGATCGTTACAAGCGGATGGTCCGTGGTGGATTAGCGCCTACCGTTGCATTGCATTATGGTCATTCGCAGTTCAGAAGCAACAATTTTGAAGGGGCGATTGAAACAATGAAGAATATTGCGACTGGAAAAGATTCAGTGGCGCAGTATGCATCGTACCTGGTGGGGATTGGGTACCTGCAGACCAGCAATCCTAATTTTGCTCTCACCGCTTTCGACAATGCGGCCCGGTTGCCATTCAATCCACTTGTTCAGGAAGAGGCAGCCTACAACCACGCAAAGGTTCAATTGGAGTTGGGGAATTACAGTGAGGCAATCAAGGAATTTGGCGATTACCTTGCTAAGTACCCTAATAACAAAAATCAGGATGAAGTCGCTCAGTTGATTGCCGAAGCTTATTCAGGTTCCAACAACAGCGCAGGGGCTATCACCTACATCGAAGGGCTTCGCAACCGAACCCCCAGAATTAATGCCACCTACCAGCGGCTTACTTTCAACCAGGGAGTTACTGAGTTTAATACAGAAAAGTACCCTGCGGCAATAGTCGATTTTGACAAATCGCTCAAGTACCCCAATGATAAAGACATTTTTATTGCCGCTACGTATTACAAGGCAGAGTCTTATTCTGCCCAGCAAAAATACGATGAGGCCCGACCCATATACACCCAACTGTCTAAAAACCCGGATGCTGGCATTTATCGCCGGAAGAGCCTTTATGGATTGGGTTATACATTCTACAACCAGAAAAAGTACGCTGAGGCATTGCCTTACTTCAAAGAATTTACGGCGAATACGGAAGGAATGTCAGCCCAGATGATTGAGGATGGATACGTTCGGCTGGGTGACAGTTACCTTGCCCTTAAAAAATACACCGAGGCAGTAAATACGTACGAACAGGTAACGCGCAATGGCAAGGTTGACAATGACTATTCCTTGTTTCAGAAAGGTCGGGCGTATGTATACATGAACCGCGAAATGGATGCCCGACGTCAGTTTGAGCTACTAATCAGTCAATATCCGGCCTCCCGTTACGTGGACGATGCCATGTTCCAAATTTCCGATCTGGAATTTCAGAAGGATAATTTCCAGCAGGCCGTGCGATTGTTTACCCGGATGATTAATGAAAAGCCCAAAAGCTTTCTGATTCCTGCCGCTTTGTTGCGTCGTGCGCAATCATACTATAACATTCAGGTTTATGAGGAGGCGATTAATGACTTCAAGCGCATCTTACAGGAATTTCCTGCCTCTCCCTCCGCCAGCAGTGCATTGGAAGGAATTCAGGAGAGCTATAATGCCGTAGGCCGTCCCGAAGAGTTTTCGCAGGTACTTGCTATTGTGCGGAGGAACAACCCAGGCAATACCAAACTCGATGAAGTGGAGTTTGATAACGCTCGTAACCTCTTTTATGCGGAAAAGTACCCACAGGCCATTCAGGCATTGCAAGACTACCTACAGGCTTATCCGCAAAGCAAAAACCAGTATGATGCGAGGTACTTTTTGGGAGCTTCCTACGAAAAGTCTGAACAAACCCAAAAGGCGTTGCAGTACTATGCGCAGGTTGTGCAGGAAAACCGATCGAATTACGTGGCCGCCGCTGCACAAAAATCAGCTGAGCTTGAGATAGCCCGGGGGAATTTTGCCAGCGCGGTAAGCAATTTTAAAGTACTGCTCCGGAATGCTGAGAACAAGAAGGAACAAACCATTGCCTGGATTGGCCTCATGGATACCTACTACTCCCTTAAAAGTTACGATTCGACTCTCTATTACGCCAACCAGGTCATTAATGTTGGCAACATAGTTCCGGGCGGTTTGGGTAAAGCGCAATTATATTTAGGTAAAGTACCTTACGACCGAGGCAACTACGCCAAAGCAACCGAGGAGTTCAGGAAACTGGCCGCCGCCAGTAAGGATGAGTACGGTGCCGAAGCAAAGTACTGGATCGCGATGATTCAGTTTAAGGAGAAAAACTTTACGGAAGCCGAAAAGATCGTTTTTGAATTGAGCAAAGAATTTGAAGGAATCGACTTCTGGCGTGTGAGGTCTTTCATCCTGCTGGCTGATGTTTACATGGGCATGAATGAGAAAGCCCAGGCGAAAGCAACACTCCAATCCATCATCGAAAATTCAGAGGATGTGGAAGCAGTGAATCTGGCAAAAATAAAATTGGCCGAAATCAATAAAAATTAAAATCCCTCTCCGAGCAACGAATAACATACTATGAACAGGATTAAATATAGGAACAGCGGCTTCATCGTGTTGACACTCGTGTCATCCGTTACAGCTTTTGCCCAAAGGGGAGAAATCGAAAGCCAGACCTACGAAATCGTTAAGGAAAAGAGTATAGAATTTCCGGTGGCCAACCGACTCTTTGATAAGGTACAGCCCGTAGAAGCTAAAACAGGCGACAAAAAGGTCACTTATGAGTTCATAGATCCAAAAATAAACCTGGCCTCGCCAAAATTGACCCCGTCAGTATCTATACCCTCTGATGAAAAGTCGAGGCAGAATATGCCGGAAGCATTGAATAACTATATCAAACTCGGTGGCGGAAACTACGGTCGATTTTTGGGGGAGGGGTTTGTCAGTACACGGCCGTCGGACGACCTTGTTTTTTCGGCGAATCTGAAACAGTTATCAGCGGCGACAGGACCAGTTTACGGAAAAAACTCTGCAAACTCCACCACTGATCTTCGCTTTGCGGGCAAGTACATTCGCAATGCTTTCAAAATAGATGGGCAAATTGATTACGACCGGAGGAATTATTATTTCTATGGGTATCAGCCTCAACCCGAAACTACCCTTATTGATCGGGATAGCATCCGGCAAACTACGAACCTTTTTGGGGTACAGCTCGGCTTTGAAAATACCGAGGCAAAATCCCTTGTCGACTATTCTGTTCGTACAAACTTTTATAATCTCAGAGATCGCTACAATGCCTCTGAGACGGATTGGGGAACCACGATCAAGGCATCAACCCCGGTATTTGAAAACTTGAATGCACTTTTTGAAGCGGGGGCCTTTATTTCGCAGCGGGTTGATTCCGAAACCTACAATCGCAATGTTTTTCGCATTAAACCTCACTTTAAGTACATATCTGATTTCTTTTCGGTGACAGCTGGGGTCAACGTAGTCAATCAGACCGATAACACCCTTAACATTAATAGTACGCGTATTTACCCTGTACTTAATCTGGATGTTGTACCGGTTCCCGGTTTGCACATCTTTGGGGGCTGGGATGGTGACTTAGTACGCAACACCTTGCGCTCAATGCTCTCAGAAAATCAGTGGTTGGCTCCGGATGCCTTAATTCTGAATACGGATAAGCGATCGGATATCTATGCGGGTGTTAAAGGAGAAAACACGCAGGGAATAAATTTTGAAGGTAAGGTTTCCTATGCCAACTACGGTAACTTTTACTCTTTCAATAATTCTCTGGCCGATACATCCAAGTTCTCAGTACTATATGATGGAGACAAAACGAATATCTTGACCGTCTCGGCGCAGGTTGGTTATACTCACAACGACATACTTCGCACGTCACTCAAAACCAGCTTTTACAACTATAAACTCGGTGTGTTAAAGGAGGCCTGGCATCGGCCAACCTTCTCATTAAACTGGTTTAACGCACTTTCGGTTAACAAGAAGCTTTTCATCAGCAGTGACTTTTACGTGATTAGCGGATTAAAGGGAAATAATTTTCAAAGTGAAAAAATTATAAATCTCCCCGCCATTATTGATCTCAATTTGAAGATTGACTACCTGTTAACCAAGAACTTCTCTACTTTTGTCTCGGTTAACAATATCTTGGGAAAACAATATTCCCGGTACCTCTACTATCCGCAGATGGGTTTGAACTTTGTTGGTGGTTTGTCATTTTCTTTCTAATTTCGTTTAGTTAAAGTTTAGCTAAACCAAATTAACAAGATGACACCTGTTGACAAGTACATCCGTAAATTGCTGTTCGAGTTCGATTGTGTCATCATTCCAGAATTTGGTGGTATTCTCACCCACCGGATCGGTGTGCGATACGATGAGACCGCCAGGATTTTCAAGCCGTCTTGCAAAAGGCTGGCCTTTAACGAGATTCTGAAAATTGATGATGGTCTTCTGACCTACTATTTTGCTGCCGGGGAGAACATTTCTCGCGACAGGGCAGCTGAGGAGATCAAAAAGTTTGTGTTGTCGCTGCGGGCAGAACTCGAAAACCAGCAAATGGTTTCCATAGATCAGATAGGTAGTTTTTCCACTAACAATGAGGGGAAGCTGATTTTCGAACCCGACTATTCTCAAAACTACGAGCAGGAAAGTTTTGGTTTCGAAGAGATCAAGGCTGAGAAATCGGAATGGCAGCCTGGCTGGATGAACTCGATGGCTGACTCGATTGAGAGCGCCGAAATGGTAGAGGTTGACGAGGCATCCATTGTTCCTTTGTCTAGCAGAAACAACCTCCGATGGGGATGGGCAGCTGCAGTAACGCTTATTTGCGCTGCAAGCGCGGCCAGCTACCTTTATGAGCCTTCCGATAACAGCTTGTTGAGTTCGCTTGATCCAGTATCTCTGGTCAGGAATATCTACCAGCCTGCCTCAGGGAATGGGAATGAAGCCCTACTTGTAGAGGATGGATCAGTTGAGTTTTCAAATGTGAAAACAGTGTATTTTCTGGAAACACTTCCTAAGAGTACACTGCCAGCAAATGAAGAGGAAAACCTGAGTGAAGAAGATCCCACCATGCTTGCTGCCAATTCTTTACGCGAAGAGCAACATACCGCAGTTCAGCCAGCTGAGGATTACTTCTTGATTGCAGGCAGTTTTGGCAGTCAGAAAAATGCCCGAAAGCTTCAATCACAGCTGTTGCGCCATGGCTTTGCTGAGGCGAGCGTTCTTTCAGATACACCCGGCAAGTGGGTTAAAGTCTCAGCGGGTTCTTATAAAACGCATGATGCTGCCATGCAGGATAAAGCCAAAGTCGATGGACTGTTAAGCGCAGAATCCTGGGTGTATCACAAGAAATAGAAATAATTTAATCCACAATACTCAGGCCCTTCGGGGCCTTTTTTTGTATAGGAGACGAATTCATCCTAACTTTACGTTATATCGAAAAAACGTAAGTTATGCTACTCATCCAAGCTGAAGATCGCCAAAGAATTGTTGCCTCCTGGGCCATTTCATTGGCAACAACGCTTCTTATACTTACCGCCTTTTTCTTCATCCGGTTAAATCAGTCGGAGAAGGTAGTTGCTCCCATGGAATTGTTTGTGGAAGTCAATTATGGCACCAGTGATGTGGGAAGCGGTAAAATCCAGACTTTCAATAAGCCCAGTGACTCAAAAATTGCTGAGAACATGAAGGCTGGGGAGGAAAAAATAGAGAAGAAGGCAGAGGCCCCCCGTCCAACACCACCTTCGCCACGGCCAGAGCCCACTAAACCAACTACCAAAGTAGTTCAAAAGCCAGTTATTACTTCTAAGGCTGAAAGTCCTGTGGAAGAGCCAAACCGCAATGAATCAAAAAAGGTCAGTAGTAGCGCTCCCAGTACTTCCAGTGCTACAACTCCGGCTCCCACCAAGACCATCAACAACGACGCTCTCTTTAAGAAATCCTCCGGTTCTGGTTCTGGGAGTAATGGAACGAACGGGACTACCTCAGGGGTTGGAGGAAATAACAATGGTGACGATGCCGAAGGAGTGGGGGATAAGGGAGCGAAAAGTGGTAGCCTGTATGCCAAGACCTATAAAGGTGGCGGTGGTGGCGGAGGCACTGCAGTTGGTTTGAATTTGAACGGCTGGGCTTGGTCGCGTCCCCCGTCCGTAAACGATAATTCGGATGCCACCGGTGAAATCACCTTTAAAATTATTGTGGGCAGTAACGGCCGCGTCAAGAATGTCATACAGCTTCGCTCTACTGTTACCGATTACGCAGTAATAAACAAATACAAAGACGCCGTACGTGCACTTACGTTCGTACAAAAGGCTGCTAATGTACCCGATGAATCTACGGGCACGATAACATTCAAGATAAGCGCCCGGTGAGAATGACTTTCGAGGAAGCTATTGACTATCTTTATAGTCGATTACCATTATTTCAAAATCAAGGGACCCGGGCTTATAAGCCGGGTCTTTCTGGTATAATAGCATTTAGTGATCATCTGGGGAATCCCCACGAAAAGTTCAAGTCGATTCATGTAGGGGGGACAAATGGAAAGGGCAGTACCTCCCACATGCTCGCATCAGTCTTGCAAGCTGCGGGATACAAAGTAGGACTGTACACTTCCCCTCATCTCAAATCCTTTACTGAACGTATTCGCATTAACGGTGCGGAAGTTGTTCATGCCTATGTTGCAGAATTCGTTGAGAGAAATCAAACCTATATTGAGGATAACAAGCCTTCTTTCTTCGAAGTGACAGTGGCCATGGCTTTCGAATATTTTGCCAGCCAGGCAATCGATATAGCCGTAGTGGAGGTGGGGATGGGGGGGCGTCTGGATTCTACTAATATTATACAACCACTCGTGTCTGTTATTACCAACGTTGGTTGGGATCATACTCAGCATTTAGGAGATAGCTTACCTAAAATCGCAGTGGAAAAAGCGGGTATCATTAAGCGTAATACTCCGGTTGTTTTGAGTGAGAACCCGGTTTCTGAGGTCAGCGAGGTGTTTGTAAGCAAAGCCAACGAGTTAGAATCAGAACTAATATTTGCCTCTAATAACTACAAAATAGTAGAAAGGACCTTGACAGAATTCGGGCAGAGGGTGGTAGTTGAAAATTTAAACTATTCTTCCAGAGTAGAGATTGACCTGGACTTGGCGGGAATTTATCAAACGGATAATGTGAAAGGAGTATTATGCGCTCTGGACATCCTAAAAAAGCAAAATTATTCTATTGATACACCATCGATCTTATCCGGACTATCATCTGTTGTAACGTCCACAGGCCTTAAAGGCCGCTGGCAAAAATTGCAGGATCATCCGTTAGTGATTTGCGATACAGCCCACAATCTGGACGGAATGAGGCGAACCATTGAGCAGTTTCTTTCCGTATCGGCCAGGCAAAAGCATTTCGTTTTGGGTTTCGTGGCTGATAAAGACGTTCGTAGCATTCTCGCCTTGTTTCCACGCTCCGCGTCTTACTATTTTTGTCAGCCTTCCATCCAACGGGCACTTGTGGTGGAAGAATTGATTCTAATAGCCGATGAGCTGGGTTTAAATGGGAGTTCGTTCAAGAACGTTAATGAGGCGCTTTCCCAGGCGATTACCAATGCTTCATCCCATGATGCCATTTACGTGGGTGGTAGTACTTTTGTAGTGGCAGATTTAGTACAAATTTAGCGTAATTACATTGAGCAGAAATAAGTTAGACAAGTACCAGTATAGCCGGGAGGCCGAAAACGTAATTGAAAGAGGCAAACCGCTTTACACAACAATAAAGGGAAAGTGGAATGAGGTTTATTTTGGCAACACCAATCCAATAACACTGGAATTAGCTTGCGGGAAAGGTGAATATACGATCGGTTTGGCCCAGAAATTCCCTGATCGTAACTTCATAGGGGTTGATATAAAAGGCGACCGTCTGGCTCGCGGAAGTAAAATTGCTTCCGGACTTAAGTTGACTAATGTTGCTTTTTTGAGGACATCGATTCAGTACATGGATGAGTTTTTTGTAGAAAACGAGATTGACGAGATCTGGCTTGTTCATCCGGATCCGCAGTTACGCGATCGTGATGAAAAGAAGCGGCTGACAAATACTTCTTTTCTTGAAAAATATGAGTACTACCTCAAACCAAAGGGATTATTTCACTTGAAGACTGACAGCTTTCCTTTATATGAATATAGTCTGGGCACGATCGATGAAATGAATTTTGAAATAGTAAGTCAGACTTCTAATTTATATCAGTCAGATCTTCTAGCCCATCATCATGGCATTTCTACCCATTACGAGAGAGCCTTTGTTTCCAAAGGGTTTGATATCAATTATATAAGAGCTATAAATAAAAAAGGGGCCTCAATATAAGGCCCCTTTTTTATTGCATTTGTGATAACTCAAATCAGTTTTGCAAAGTAGTCGACAGTACGAACCAATTGGGAAACGTAGGACATCTCGTTGTCGTACCAGCTCACTGTACGAACAATTTGTGTGTCGCCGACGCTCTGAACCTTAGTTTGTGTCGCATCGAATAGTGAACCAAAGGTGATGCCAATGATATCGCTACTAACGATTGGATCCTCAGTGTACCCATAGCTTTCGTTCGATGCCTCCTTCATAGCAGCATTGATTTCCTCCACAGTCACAGATTTGCCTACAATGCAGGTTAATTCTGTTAGAGAACCGGTCAATACCGGAACTCGTTGAGCTGAACCATCCAACTTACCCTTGAGATTGGGCAGGACCAATCCAATGGCTTTTGCAGCACCAGTGGTATTGGGTACTATATTTTGCGCGGCAGCTCGAGCTCTCCGCAAGTCACCTTTCGGGTGCGGAGAATCCTGTGAATTCTGATCGTTGGTATAAGCGTGAATCGTTGTCATCAAACCATTGATGAGGCCATATTTCTCATCAAGTACCTGTGCCATGGGAGCAAGGCAGTTAGTTGTACATGACGCACAACTGATAATCTTCTCCGAGCCATCGAGAATATCGTGATTAACATTGAAGACAATAGTCTTTACATCACCAGTTGCAGGAGCAGAGATGACAACTTTTTTAGCACCCGCCGTAAGGTGGGCAGAGGCCTTCTCATCACTTGTGAAGAAACCCGTGCATTCTAAAACAACGTCCACTTCATGCTTCGCCCAGGGAATTTGAGCAGGATCTCGTTGGGAATATATTACGACTTCCTCTCCATTAACTGTAATTGAATTATCTGTGGATTTTACCTCTGCGTTAAATCTGCCCTGTGCAGTGTCATATTTGAGTAGGTGAGCCAGGTCTCCCGGGCTAGTGAGATCATTGATGGCAACCACATCAATACCCTCCATATCGTAGATTTGACGATATACCAAGCGGCCGATCCGGCCAAAACCATTGATTGCAACTTTTACGTCTGACATTATTGATTCTAGGATTGGTTAATAATGACAATATTAATAAAAATCCATGTTTAAACAGCGGAAATGCAGCTATTATCAAGAGAGTGCAGTAAAGACTAAGGATAAACATAGAAAGCAATGTTTACTAAAATAAAAGGCTAAATAGTAGTCTAAAATAATTAGCAAAATACTAAAAATGGCGCCCAAAAATTACTAAAAATAATAGTATTATGTATTTAAGTTTTTCCTCTTATCTGAGTTTATATAGTAGGGGAGGCCGAGTACCTAGCAAGCATTGTTCCTATACAGGCCGTGAATAAAATGCTACCAATCGTATTGAATCGAAATCCATAGGATTGGTAGTCATTATCACGGATCCTGAATTGCTTCCAAAGCGAATTCTGCACCAGAACAACTGTCACCAAACTAATCAATGAAGTCAGAAATGCATATAATACAACTATTATACAGCTAGATTTCCTGCTTCCAGGAGGTTGTTTGTATAAAATCGAGGCATGCTGTCGCCTTGTCCTTATATTTGCCGCAAGTGACAGTAAGAATTAGGCTGTGTGATAACAATATGATAATCATTTAAAATGAATAAATATTTTTTAATTATATCTTTTACCCTGTAACCTGCTGTTTTTGAGTATCTTTAAATTAGTTTTATTAAATAAATACTTTAACATGAATTATCAAGAAGTCATTGAAAACTGCTGGAAAAATCGTGAATTGATTTCAGCTGTCGAGAATCAGGAGGTCATCAGAAACATCGTTGAGGAGGTGGACAAAGGGCGGTTAAGGGCAGCTGAGCAACGATCAGACGGCACGTGGCAGGTAAATGAATGGGTGAAAAAAGCAATTATCCTGTATTTTCCCATCCAGCAGATGTCAATCTCCGAAATCGGGATTTTTGAATACCACGATAAAATGCGCCTGAAAACCGGCTATGCAAGTCTGGGAGTACGAGTTGTTCCGCCAGCCGTAGCGCGTTATGGCGCATTTTTGGCCAAAGGTGTCATTTTAATGCCCTCTTATGTTAATATTGGCGCGTATGTCGATGAGGGCACCATGGTGGACACATGGGCGACCGTAGGTAGTTGTGCGCAAATCGGTAAAAATGTCCATCTCAGCGGGGGCGTAGGAATAGGAGGGGTGCTGGAACCAGTCCAGGCAGCACCCGTCATTATTGAAGACGGAGCGTTTATAGGTTCCAGATGTATTGTGGTTGAGGGAGCGCATATAGCGACGAGAGCAGTCCTTGGTGCAGGCGTTACAATCACTGGCAGCTCGAAGATTATCGATGTCACAGGCGACAAACCAGTGGAATACAAAGGCTATGTGCCGGCCGATTCAGTGGTGATCCCAGGTACACTTCCCAAAGAGTTTAACGCTGGTACCTATCAGGTACCATGTGCTCTTATAATCGGAAAGCGTAAACCAAGCACTGATCTTAAGACTTCGCTGAATGATGCGCTTCGTGATAATCAGGTTATAGTTTAGCAATGCTCGTATTACTCCAATTAACATTGCTAAATAGTTAGCAATGTTAATCCTAAAAAGCGCGGTCTCACTCATATTGGAATGGGACCGCGCTTTTTTATAAACACATCGCAATCGTAAGTGTATGAGAGGATAGCACATTTGTAAACTACACAATGCCTATAAACAATTGTCAACAATTACAGCTATTTACAAATATATATTGCTTGTTTAACATTATATATTACATTTGTAAAAATCATAAACGCCTATCGAATGGACTTAAATGACAAAATTAAACAGATCTTAGTTGACAAAAGTATATCGCCTTCCCATTTTGCAGATGAAATTGGTGTACAAAGATCAAGCGTTTCACACATTTTGGCTGGGCGAAACAAACCTAGTCTGGACATTGTGCAGAAAATTATCAGACGGTATCCTGATCTGGGAATGGAATGGATTATGGATGAAGAGGATTTGCCAAACGTAGAGCCCGACCGTAGTGAAGTGAACTCTGGAAACATTCGTCAAGAGGCTTTTCCCAGGCAATCTTCTACCCCCTTAGATTTGCCTGAAAAAAAGAAGCCTGAACCAAGTACCGTACAACGAAATCTCGGGGCTATTCAAATCGACCAAATCTCTCCCCAAACAGCTCAAAAATCAATTGAAAGAATTTTGGTATTCTATTCAGATGGTACTTTCAAACAATACACCCCCCAATAACTCTAACTTGGTTGACAAATGAGAAGACATGGTGATTTTCTGAATTCAACCACAAACGGATTAAATATCTGATAATTATCCAAATACAACCTGCTGATTACAAGTCTTATGAGGTACTATGAATCTAAGACTCGTTCAGAAATAAGTTACATATATAAACCTCAATATGACACCTATCCTTCTGAATATCAGTGATTTGGGACTACCTGTTCCACGTGGATTATAACTACCTATTTATTAGGGAGTTACGCAATTGTCATAAAGTACTTTGAAAGGGATGTAAACGTTTGGTCTAAATCTCAATAAAGTACCATTATACTGCCCTTATAAGTTTCAATGGAAGTCCGGATTATATATGTGTAATTACCAGATGGAACCTTTGTATTATGGAATGTGCCATCCCACGGGTTTTCGTAATTTTCACTATGGAACACCAAACTACCCCAGCGATTATAAATATTTATACTTTCCACCAATTCTTTTCCGTTGGCCACCATTAGCAAATCATTAATCCCATCACCATTGGGGGTGAAAGCGTCCGGAATATAGATTCTGTCTACAACAATTATCTCGGTGGTATCCGCAGCTGTACATCCTCCGGGCGTTTTGCCAACTAAAACATAGCTGGTAGTTTGGTCCGGGAAAGCCTTTGTTTTCAATGCATCCGGATCGTCTAAGCCATAAGATGGAGTCCAGAGATAATTGGCATCTTGGGCAGATGAAGAACTCGTTGGGTCAAGTATGGTACTTCCACCTCGTCGAATAATAATTTTGTCCGGGAGCTCTACTGCAATCATCTCCTCTGCGATAAAAACGCTATCCCTGTTTGAACAGTTATTCTGCTTGTCAATTATCGTAAGCTGATAAAAGCCTCCTTCGCTGACGGTCAAGCGTGATCCCGTTTCGGCCAATATCTTTGAGTTAAACTGCCATGTATAATTATAAGAATCATTAGCCTGGGCTTCCAGATCCAGTTTGTTGCCTGAGCATAAAACCTCACTCGCTCGGAGAATTTCTGCTTCTGGACTATCAAATACCACTACCTCAACTGGCTTGGATGTCGCTGGTCCGGCACAGTGCTTTCCTGCGTCGTAGTTTTTTTCTACAGTATAAAACCCTTCTTTGGATAAAGGCAGCGCCGCGGAATTAGCGTTTTTAATTAATATGCCATCCAGGTACCATTGATATACCCAATCACCCGGATTTTGTATTTCAAGCATTTTTGTCTCTCCGGCACAAAACGCTATCGCCTCAGTAGTTTGACCGTTATAATAAATAGTTGGAGTGGGAATAGTTGAAGTGTCCGATTTTACATCGAATTTCTCCTGTGATGTGCAGCCGTTCTCTTCATTGGTTACGACCAACTGATACATTCCTATCTCATTTACAGAAACACTTGCTTCGGAACCAATGATATTGGGGTTCTGCTCATATAACCAACGGTAGGTGTAAGATTCATTAGCCGTAGTTTCAATATCAATTGATCCGCCTGGACACAAGGCTATATTGTTTCCATTGATATCTATGATTGGTGGATTGCCTGGAATCAGGTTAACCGATTTTGAAATTGAAAACAATCTACACAGTTCGCTATTCTTAAATCTTCGTGTAACTGAGTATTTACCAACTTTCGATGCATAATGTGTATCACCATCTCCACCTGGAATATCTGAACCGTCAAGCTTCCATTGATAGGTCCAATCCCCCGGTTCTCTTATTTGGAGAAGTACGGGTCTCTCAGGACAAATTTCTATACTTGTTTCAACGCTGTTGTTGCTTTCAATTAGAGGAACCGGCGGAAGGCTGCAATCAATTACGATGACCTGGATACTGTCCAGTGCAACACATCCATTTTCAGTCATTACATTTAATATGTAGCTTATGGATTGGTTTGGTCTGACAACGGGTTGCGCCACAGCTGAGTTGTCCAAGCCAGTTTTAGGTGACCAGGAATACCTGACTGGAACCAAAGATTTGACATCGGGTAGGAGAGTGACACTCTCCCCACGAAGTACCGAAATTTGTGAAGGGAGATCAACAAAGACTTCCTCTTTAAACACCTCCGCGGCCGTACTTGCCATGCAGCCACTAACTTTATCACGAACTACCAATGAATATATCCCCGCATCATTTACGGATAACACTGGTCCAGCTTCCGGCAAAATATCAGAGCCGCGGCTCCACTCATAGGTATAAAATTCATTTGTAGTAGCTGTAAGATTCAAACTTTCACCTCCGCATAAAGTACCCTTCGATTGCACAATATTCGCAACGGGTGGTTTTGAATATACTAGTTCTACGGGCTGGGAGGTAGCAGTCCCGGTACATTGCTGATTGAGTGGTCGCTTAGCTACTGTATATACTCCTGCTTCGCGCGCTTCAAATTTTCGATTTGTGGCTCCCGTAATACTTTGACCACCTCGATACCATTGGTACAACCAATCACCTGGTTCCTGAACCTCAAACATCTTCGTTTGACCTTCGCAGATTTCTGCTTTATTATCCGATTGAGAGTCACTAAGAATGATTGGAACAGAAGGTGGCGGATTGCATTCAATAACAAGAGACTGATAATCCCGCCTTACTGCGCCGATTCGCACGCCATTGCGATATTCTTCACAGAGAACAGTAAATACGAATAAGCCCAGTTGATTAGCTGTCACCGTGATTTGTCCGGTTCGGGCGTCTATGCTCAACGCGGGATTCCCTGGAATGGCATTCTGGGCGGAAAATCCAGCTGACCAGTCAACTATTGGGTAGCCGGCTTTCGGTGAATCTGTTCCATCGGGTTCCTGAAGACTTGTATTTCCCCTTAGCGGCGTGACCAGCGAGTAGCGGAGCTCGTCACCGTCGGCATCTGTTGCACCTACATTCGTAGTGTAGAGAACATCCTTACAGATGTAGTCTCCATTGGGGACATTAAAAATGGGTGAAGAATTTTTTATAGATATCGGAGGAAACTCCAGATAAAAAACCAATCCACTCTCACCAGGAGACCGGATATTGCCAATTGCCGCATTGCGGCAACACCTTTCCCAAACGATGTAGTAGCCCCCCGGATCATTAAATTCGCCTGGGTTCAGGGTAACTACGCTGCTATAAATTCCAACCTGGCTATCAAGAGAGCGTAATTGTGTACAGATATCATTCTGGTAGTCTACCTTACTGAAAGACTGCAAAGGAATTGAACTCCTTTGAATAAGTGCATTATCACGTTTGCGATAAAACAGCATTTCAGCCCGAGGGTCCCGGTTGGCTACGGTCAAGTTGGCTTTATCCCAAAATTGGATCATTGAGATCGTGAATTGGTTGGCCTGTCCGGTGGTCTCCATTCGTATCTCCCCACCCAAAATATGGCTGGCCCAACTATGCAATGGACCCAAAATACTAATAGCAAAAAGGATGAAAGAAAGAATTTTCTTCATAGGAGGCTAGCAATAGATCTTTGCCTCCTCAACGCAGAAATAACCGACAGACAGCGTTCGGCAGAGAAAGATCCCTAATAAATAACAGTTATCACCCCTTCGTACATTAAGAAAGGTGTCTTAATCTGATAGATATACGAGCCAGCAGGCACAAAAGATTCTCTATAGCGTCCGTCCCAGGGACTCTCGTAGTGTTGGTTCTGGTAAACTACGCTTCCCCAACGGTTAAAAATCCTGATATCCTCAATTTGGTCATCGCCGTTTCTGATTACAAACAGGTCGTTAATACCATCTCCGTTTGGACTGAAGGCATCTGGGATGAATAGCCGATCGATGACAAATAAATTAATAGTATCCGACGCAATACATCCAATAGGGGAGGTAACCTGTAGAACGTACGCTCTATTATCATCAGGGGTCACTGTCGGCACTGAGTCGGTAGTACTGCTAAGTCCCTCTGGTGGAAACCAACTATAACTGACCGGCCCATTGGTTGATTCGACTTTGGGCCGTAAGGGTAAGGAGCTTCCTCGCAGCAAACTCGCGCGGGCGGGCAAACTGACCGAAATCTCCTCCACGCTGACCCTTGCACTATCTCGTGCAGTGCATCCATTTTTTTCATCCCGAACCAACAAATGGTACCATGCCTGCTCTGATACTTTCAGGGTTTTGCCATTTTCAGAAAGCTTCTCGAATCCTTTGGTCCATTCATACGAATAGGTGTTTCCCTCATTGGCCAGGAGAGACAGTTCTTTTCCCGCGCAAATCGTATCCGTTGCCCGGCTTATTATTGCGGGTGGGGGAGTACCCTGTACCAATTTGACTAGTTGCGATGCCGTATCCCTGGAGCACTGGTCCTTAAAACTTTTTACCACCGCATAGCTTCCCGTGTCCCGGGCGGTAATGGACGGGCTGGTCTCCCCGGGAATGTTCTGGCCGTTAAGTTGCCACTGATAAGACCAGTTGGGAGCAGTTTCCGTGTCGAGTACGATCGGACGCTCTTCACAAAATTCCAAAATATTAGCCTTTACTTTCTCGTGATACACAAAAGGCTCGGGGGGGGTATTCTTGCTGCATTCAATTACCAGAAGCTGAAAATCGCGACGAACTAAACCGATCTTCACTCCATTACGGTATTCTTCCACCTGAATGGTAAAAACATACAGACCCAGTTGGTCGGCCACAACGGTGAGATTCCCGTTACGCTCATTGATTTTCAAGCTGGGGCTCCCAGGTATCATATTTTGGTCTGAAATTCCGGCTGACCAGTTCACCAATGCATATCCAGACTTGGGAGAGTCATTACCGATTGGATTGGTGCGGCCAGTGTTGCCCCGCATTGGAGTGACAAGGGAGTAGCGCAGTTCATCATCGTCAGCATCCCTGGCCGACATATTCATCGAGAAGGTTTGATCCTTACAGATATAGTCACCATTAGGGAAGGAAAAGACCGGTGATGAATTTTGGGTAGTTAGCGGCGGAAATTCCAAATAGAAAACCATACCGTTTGATCCCGGAGCGTCTATGTTATTGATGTCATCGTTGCGGCAACATCTTTCCCATACAATATAATATCCCTGCGGATCATCGAAATCGGATGGTGGTAGCGTTACCGTCGACTTATAAGTACCTTCTATAGTTTTAAGAGAGCGATACGCAGCGCAGGCCTGGTTTTGATAGCTGACATTCCGACGGGAAACGAAAGGAAGATTACTCTTAAATACCAGCCTGTTATCACGCTTCCGATAGAATAACAACTCAGCACTCTGATCAGTATTTCCGTTCGTAAGCGTGTTCTCATCCCAAAATTGCACAAGCGTCATAGTATACCGGTTGGCAGTCGCAGTTGCTTCCATGCGGATTTCACCTCCGACAATATGGCGCGCATTCGCAGACATTCCATATCCTATTAAAACAGTACAAAACAGTAATTGTAAAGTTTTCTTCATACTTGCATCAAAGAAATATTAAATAGTACGCAACATATTGGTCATGCGACGCATAAGTTAGTAAAAAATGTAATAGGCCTTGTTTTACTTATACAAATCAATTTTCTCTCACTCCTTTGAAATGAGCATTTTGACATTAAACAATATTGATTCGAATGTTTTATAATTTATATTATGTTAAATAGATATTTCAATAATAAAGCACTCATAGATATGAGTGCTTTATTATTACTCAATTATTGTGCTGCAATGCACTCTACCTTTTTCCCTTCAAACTGGGCTAAGACGTTATTTAAGGTTTCCAGTGTAGAACTGGCTTCCTCCATATCAGGCTTCGCCTTCACGGCTTTTTCGAAATAAGGTTTTGCTTTTTTGAAAAGCCCACACACCTTGCCTTCAACCACTTTACCTGACTTCTGATATTCCTGCATGTCCATGTTGTCTATCTCACGCTTGTTCTCTACTGCTTCGTTAAAATAGATTACACCCAAATTAAACAATGCGTCGTAGTTTTCAGGCTCAGCAGCCAGCGCCTTTTGATAGCTGTCAAGAATGTCTTTCTTGGTAGCGGTATATTTCGCCTGCAAGTCGGCTAGTTCTTTTTCGGCAGCTGCCTTATCAGGACTGTTGGCTTTCTCAGCCATTGCTTTTACGTCAGCCTCGTACTTGGCGACATTCGTCTTTGCCTCATCCCGTGACGCAGTCACTTCATCGAGTTGGCGCTTTAAATCAGCGCTTTTGGGCTGCTTCTTCAGTAAGCCCGTGATCCGCTTGATCTCTCCCTCATAAATATTCAGCTTATCTTTTTCATCAGCAAGCTGCTTAGCCATTTTATCAGCCTGACCACCCGTTGCTCCGATTTTTTCCTGAAGCTCACGGATTTGTCCCGCCCGCTTAATGTTGATATTATCATACAGGATACCGAGGTTGACCAGATTCGTAACATTGGAAGGATCCTTAGCCGTCAACTCTTGCAATTGTTTGATAGCCATGTCCTCATTACCGGAGGCCAGGTGAATGTTTACAATTTCAGACTTCAAATCTTTGTTATCGGGGCTCTGTTCCAACCCTTTCTCCAACGTAGCAATAGCCTTGTCAAACTGGTTATCCGCCCGGTACAGCTGAGCCAATCCATAATAAACGCTGGGGTCTTTGCCACCATTGGCCATGTACTTATTGAATTCATCAATGGCAATATCCTTTTTGTCGGCCTGCTGAGCAGCGATACCGCCATACAGAGTAGCCAGGGTATCTTTCTTGTTGATCTCCTGCGCCCTTTGAAATAATTCAAGCGCTTTGACCATATTCTGGCCCTGATAGTGCTCTGCTCCTTGCTTCACGAAGGCATTGTAGAGATTACCCTCAGTTCCAGCCAAAATATCCGTGGCTTCTTTAGACAAGCGCCCCGGTGCGCCTTTTTTATTGACGTCCAGTTCTATAACTTTCTTATAAGCATCATATGCTTCAATTACTGCACTGGAATCAAGCGAAGAATATTGCAGAGCAATGTCCTGATACGTTTTGGCACGATCCATCCATGTAGCTGCTTTTGCGGCACTCTTCTCGTCTTTAATATCGCTGTCACTCTTCTCTTTATCCTTTTGGACTTGTTTCATCATCACCTCATCCACAGCGGAATTTTGCGCCATGGCTAAGCCGCTGAAGAGGCCCAGTCCCAAAACAAAAATTATCTTTTTCATATACTGATTTGATTGGTTGGTGGTTGTCTTACTATTTTAGGTTAAAAATTAGTTAAAAAATCATTCCGTGACTTCAGAATCGGCCGAATCGCCGGAATCAGGGGCCTGGCCGGTGGATTCGGTAAGTTGTCCGTTCAATGCGGCGTTTTCCGTGATCTCCGTCTCCTCCCCTATTTCTTCCTCCACTTCTTCTTTCAAAATCCGAGTTACCGAGGCGATTTCGTCCGAATTATTCAAGCGGATGAGCTTTACGCCCTGAGTATTGCGCCCTGCTTCACGAATATCGGTCACGCTCATGCGGATGGCGATACCATTACGGGTAATGATCATCAGGTCATCATCTTCGGTCACCTCGCGGATAGCAACAAGTTTGCCGACTTTCTCCGATGTCTTAAGAGTTGTTACACCCTTGCCTCCACGCTTAGTGACGCGGTAATCTTCCACAGGCGAACGCTTGCCAAAACCGTTTTCGGATACGACCAGCAATTGCGCGTCCTCACGATTGATACAAACCATACCGATCGCTTTCAGATCAGGGCTGTCACTTAGATTAATTCCTCTTACTCCGGCTGCGGTCCTCCCCATCGGCCTCACACCGCCTTCATTGAAGCGCACGGCCCGACCAACGCTTTGCGCGATGATGATATCATTGTCGCCATTGGTCAGAGCTACATCCAGCAAGCGGTCGCCGTCCTTGACGGAGATGGCGATGATCCCGTTCTGCCGTGGACGCGAATAAGCTTCAAGCAGGGTCTTTTTAATGATTCCCTGCTGCGTGCACATGATGATGTAATTATTATTGATGTAGTCGTCATCACTGAGCGTTTTGACATTGATCACCGCCCGGATGGAATCACCCGACTCAATGCTGATGAGGTTCTGGATGGGCCGCCCTTTGGATGTCTTGGCGCCTTCGGGGACCTCGTAGACTTTCAGCCAGAACAGTTTTCCGTATTCCGTAAAAATCATCAGGTAGTTGAGCATGGTGGCCGAGAAAAGGTGCTCAGTGAAGTCCTCATCCTTAGTCTTCACCCCTCTTGCACCTACCCCACCCCGTGTCTGGGTACGGTACTCCTGCAGCGGCGTTCTCTTGATATACCCCTCGCTGGAAATTGTAATGAGCATTTCCTCATCGGCGATCATGTCCTCGTCGCTGAATTCCTCAGCAGCGTACTCGATCTCAGTGCGGCGATCGTCCCCGTAACGCTCACGAATTTCGCTAAGCTCGGTTTTGATAATTTCAAACTTGCGGAATTCATTGGCCAGAATATCACGCAGGTCGGTGATCAGTGCCATGATTTCCTCGTATTCCTTAATGATCTTATCCCTTTCGAGCCCGGTCAGGCGTTGCAGGCGAAGTTCTAGAATCGCCTTAGCCTGAATTTCAGAAAGCTGGAATTGCTCAATCAGTCCCGTTCTGGCTTCTTCGGGATCTTTGGCGCTGCGAATTAAATTGATAACTGCATCCAGATTGTCCAGTGCAATCAACAACCCTTCCAGGATATGCGCCCGCTTCTCGGCTTCGCGCAATTCGTATTCGGTGCGGCGGGTCACCACCACCACGCGGTGATCGACGTAGTGCTTGATAAGATCCTTCAGGTTGAGGATCATCGGGCGACCTTTGACCAGGGCTACGTTGTTAACACCAAAAGAGGTTTGTAGCGGGGTGTACTTATAAAGGTGATTGAGAACGATATTGGGAATGGCGTCCTTCTTCAGGTCAAAGACAATCCGCATTCCGTCACGATCCGACTCATCGCGCAAATCAGAGATCCCATCCAACTTTTTATCGTTGATCAGGCCCGCAATGCGTTCAATCATGTTGGCCTTATTGGTCATGTACGGAATCTCGGTAACGATAATCCGCTCACGGCCCGTCTTGCTGACCTCCATATTGGTTTTGGCGCGGATGATAACCCGCCCTCTACCCGTCTCGAAGGCAGAGCGAACGCCCTGATAACCGTAGATGGTGCCGCCCGTCGGAAAATCGGGTGCCTTGATGAACTCCATGAGTTCAGCAATGGTAATCTCATTGTTGTCGATATAGGCGGCTACCCCGTCGATGACCTCCCGGAGATTGTGCGGGGCCATATTGGTGGCCATACCTACGGCAATGCCCGACGAGCCATTAACTAACAAGTTAGGGAACTTCGCGGGCAGAACCGAAGGCTCCTGCAAAGAATCGTCGAAATTGGGTTGAAAGTCGACCGTCTCCTTATTAATATCATTTAGCAGTTCGTCGGCAATTCGCTTCAACCGGGCTTCGGTATATCGCATGGCAGCGGGAGAATCCCCGTCCACCGAGCCAAAATTACCCTGTCCATCGACCAGCATGTAGCGCAGCGACCAAGGCTGGGCCATACGCACCATTGTGTCATATACGGAGGAGTCGCCATGCGGG
Organism: Persicitalea jodogahamensis; assembly: GCF_014651615.1. Lineage (GTDB taxonomy): Bacteria > Bacteroidota > Bacteroidia > Cytophagales > Spirosomataceae > Persicitalea > Persicitalea jodogahamensis. The sequence goes on from NZ_BMXF01000004.1 coordinate 664,296, forward strand.
TGGTACTTCCCCAGTACCTCACCCACGATCCGCGCCGATTTCTTGTAAGATTTGTTGTAATTGACCCCGAGGTCCGACATGCCGTAAAGAACGCGGCGGTGAACGGGCTTAAGACCGTCCCGTACATCGGGGAGAGCGCGGGAAATAATGACCGACATCGAGTAATCGATGTAAGCCCCCCGCATTTCATCCTCTATATTGATGGGGATGATATTACCAGTGTTAGTTTCTGCCATAAAAGGAGTACCGAATCAACGAATTTAGTTTTAGGAGCGATAAAATATGTCATGGTTTAAATAATGCACCACAACATACCTTTTAAAGAGTCAAATTTCGTCATTTTTCGGGTTTTGCCCAAATATTTGCCGGTTTGAACACCGTTATATTAGCCTTCAAAATGCCTTATACCCCGAAATCACATTAAAAACTCTTCCGAATGCCCCTCCTACTCACATTTACGGCAATTTTGTGCCTTGTTCTGCTCATCGCCTGGATCAAGCTGGACACCTTTATTTCCTTTCTCTTAGTATCCATTGGTCTGGGTTTGGCGAGCGGGTTGAACGTAAGTCAAATTGCGGCAGCGGTACAGAAAGGCGTAGGGGGCACGCTGGGCGAACTGGTTCTCATCGTCGGTTTTGGCGCCATGCTGGGGAAATTGGTGGCCGACAGCGGGGCTGCCCAACGAATTACGGATGCGCTTATAGGTTTGTTTGGCACCAAAAACATTCAATGGGGTCTGGCTCTGGCCGGATTTGTGATCGGGATCCCCCTGTTTTACAATGCGGGTTTTGTGATAGTGGTGCCGCTGATATTCATGATCGCCTCTTCCGCAAAACTACCTTTATTATATGTCGGGATTCCGATGCTCTCGGCTCTGTCGGTAGCGCACGGCTACTTGCCACCTCACCCCTCCCCTTCCGCCATCGCCACGCAACTCAACGCCGACCTGGGCAAAACACTACTTTACGGCCTGATTGTCGCAGTCCCTGCCATCGCAGTGGCTGGCCCGCTATTTGGTCGTACGCTGAAACGCTTCAACCCTAAGCCTGATCCGTTACTTTTCGATGTAAAGCCCCGACCTGCCGGTGAGCTACCAAGTCTTGGCATAAGTGCGCTGGCCGCACTGCTACCCGTATTTTTGCTCACCGGAATGTCCGGCATTAACAAGCTTTTTCCCGGCTACGCATTCATAGAAATTCTGGCCGACCCAAGTTTCAGTATGCTGGTATCTGTGTTGTTCGCTGCCTATGTGCTCGGAATCCGGCGCGGCATGGATATGCGTGGCATTACCAAATCCATGGAAGAGGCTTTTAAGGGTGTAGCGATGATTCTGCTGATAATCGCCGGTGCAGGTGTTTTCAAACAAATCATGACCGAAAGCGGGGTGAGTCAATACATAGCCGAGGGGTTAAAGGGAGTCGACATTTCCCCTATCGTGCTCAGCTGGGGCATTGCCGCCATTATCCGCGTATGTGTTGGTTCGGCCACGGTCGCCGGCCTGACAACGGTGGGCATCCTGGCTCCCCTTCTGATGCAAAGTACCGTGGCTCCAGAATTGATCGTGTTGGCCATTGGTGCAGGTAGTTTGATGTTTTCTCACCTGAACGATGGGGGGTTTTGGCTTTATAAGGAGTATTTCAATCTCAGCATCAAGGACACGCTCCTGACCTGGTCAGTGATGGAGAGTATCGTTTCAGTGGTGGGTTTGTTGGGAGTATTGGCGCTGAATATATTTGTTTAGGATATATAAAAATGTCAGATAGGCAAGGGAAATTTGGTATGAAATTGAAGACACTGAAATTAGTAGTTTGCCTCTTGGCAGCAGCAAATATTGTCTCAGCCCAGGTACCTGGCCGATGGGAAGGTACTGCTGAGATAAACGGTAAGCCACTGCTGATAGCATTCAACATTTCGGCCGCCAGTGCGGGAAGCCTATCCGCCACGATGGACGTGCCTGCGCAAGGAGCGAAAGCCTTGCCATGCGACGAGGTTAAAGTCGAAGGTGACAGTCTTTTCATTTTTGTTAAAATGATTCAGGGTAGCTATGCAGGAAAATTTGATGCCGCTCGCTCGTTAACTACCGGCAAGTTGCGGCAAGGTAGTTTCAACATACCGCTCGACCTCAAACGCAGCGGCAACGCCGTAAGCCTGGATCGCCCCCAAACCCCCTCGCCTCCTTTTGACTACCGCAGCGAAAACGTGGCCTACGACAGTCCGGACGGAAAAGTACACTTGGCAGGAACGCTCACGACACCAAAGGGAGATGGCCCATTTCCAGCTGCTTTGCTCATTACTGGTAGCAGTCTGCAGGATCGCGACGAAACGATTCTGGGCCACAAGCCATTTTTGGTCATTGCCGACTACCTGACTCGCCGGGGTATTGCGGTGCTACGCGTGGACGACCGAAATATGGGCTTGTCAACTGGTCCAACCAAAGCCACTTCCGCCGACTACGCGCAGGATGCCATGATGAGCCTGAATTTTTTACAAAAAAGAAAGGAAATCAATCCAAAGCGAGTGGGCATGATCGGCCATAGCGAGGGTGGACTGATTGCCCAAATTGTTAACGCTGAGCGTCCCGAGGACGTGGCGTTTATCATTTCATTGGCCGGACCCGGGGAGAAAATCATCGATTTGATGGCCCAGCAGAACACCGCAAACCTGAAAAGCATGAAAGTACGCGAACCAGTCGCTGAGAGCTACGGAACCATGATGCGCGCCATAATGGAAGCCGCAGCAACCGAGAAAGACTCCGCTGCCCTGGACCGTAAAATCACCGAAGCTGTAAATGCTTGGCGAAGTACCGTCATGCCCGGCGTATTCACTTCGCTGACAGGAATAAATAATGAGTCGACGGAACGACAGTTCGTACGGACGATGGCAAGAACGCTGGAAGACCCCTGGATGAACTACTTTATTCGATATGACCCGGCGCAAAATCTAGCCAAAATAAACTGTCCGGTACTGGCCCTCAATGGTGGGAAGGATATTCAGGTCATAGCTAAACCCAATTTGCTGGGTTGGGCGGAAATAAAGAGAAATGGCAATAAGGATGTCACCGTGAAGGAAATGCCGGGTTTGAATCATCTTTTCCAGCATTGCGACAAGTGCACGGTCAATGAGTACGGGGAACTGACGGAAACGATTTCACCCGAAGTTCTGAAGATGATGGGCGATTGGCTGGGTGAGAAAATAATTAAGACGCGTTAGTTTCAATGATTACCCACACAGGGGAAAGCCTGTCTGACCGTAGACGAAAAGTATTATTTTTGCAAAAACAGCTATCCAAAAATCCCGCTCCATGCAAGATCAAATATTGAACGAAGTACCATCCCTAGATCTACACGACTTTACATCAGGCGACCCGGATATGAAAGCCCAATTCGTGGCTGATCTTGGCGCAGCTTTTAACACCATCGGCTTCGTGGCCATCAAGAACCACGGCCTAACCGATGAAATGCGGGAGAAATTGTACGAAGCAGTGAAGCGTTTTTTCTCCATGCCAGCAGAAGAGAAGAAAAAATATGAACACGAAGAACTCTTCGGCCAGCGCGGTTATATCGGAAAAGGGAAAGAAACGGCCAAAGGTTTCAAAGTAGCCGATTTGAAAGAGTTCTATCACATTGGCCAGCCGGAACCTCCGGAGGGCATGGCAGGGAATGTCTTTCCCGATAACATGCCCGAGTTCGAAGCGTACACTACCTTGGTATACCGTACTTTTGAGAATACCGGCCGGACTCTGCTGCAAGCCTTAGCGCTGTATCTTGATCAACCAGAATTCTATTTTGACGATAAAGTTGAAAAGGGCGATAGTATCCTGCGTGCTTTGCATTATTTCCCAATTCCCAATCCCGACGACCTACCCGAAGGCGCGGTACGGGCAGCGGCCCACGGCGACATCAACCTCATCACCCTGCTGATGGGGGCCAGTGCCGAAGGTCTGGAAGTCCTGCGTCGCGACGGCACCTGGATTCCAATTACGGCTTTACCCGATCAAATCGTGGTGAACGTGGGCGACATGCTCGACCGCCTGACCAATCACAAACTCAAATCGACCATTCATCGCGTGGTCAATCCGCCGCGGGAGAAAATGAGTACTTCGCGCTATTCTATTCCATTTTTCATGCACCCCCGGGGCGACATGGATCTGACCTGCCTGGGTAACTGCGTTGATGCCGAACACCCTAAAATGTACGTCAACATGACGGCAGGCGAGTTTCTGGACGAGCGTTTACGGGAGTTGGGGCTCAAAAAATAAGCGAATATGGATAGTTGAGAGTCAGGAGTGATTCCCGGAAGGAGTTGTAAGTAATGCCTCCCCTGCTTACCTTGACGCAACTATCGTCCGGTTTATGCGTCGCATTCGGTATTTCATTTTCCTGAAAGATGTACTTGTCCTGGCCTTCACTGCTTTCGGGGGCCCGCAAGTGCATTTGGTCATGATGCTCGACCTGCTGGTCATCAAGCGGCGTTACCTGACCGAGGAGGAGCTGCTGGAACTTCAAGCCCTGTGCCAGATTCTGCCGGGCCCTACCTCTACGCAGACGATCACTGCCCTGGGATTTAAGATCGGTGGACCCGGGCTCGCCTACCTTACAGTACTTGTCTGGTCGCTACCCGCCATGACGATGATGACGTTGGCAGCGCTTACTATCTATTTTCTGGAACAAAGGAATGTGTCCCTGCAATTCGCCCGGTTTGTCGGACCGATGGCCGTCGCCCTGCTCATGCACGGGGGGTACCGGATCGCCCGGCGGGTCATCCGCGACACCCAGGGCTGGCTATTGCTCATTGCCTCCGCGCTGGTAGCGTACCTTTTTCCCTCTCCTTTTATGACACCTGCCGTCATTATATTGGGCGGCGTCATTGCCTCGCTCAACTACCGGCAGCAACCCCGTATGGAAAAAGTCCGTTTACAAATCAATTGGTCCAACTTCATTCTGTGGCTCAGCGTCCTGGTGGGGGCAGCAGTGTTGGGGGCTGTTACGAAGTCATTGCCTGTCCGGTTGTTCGAGAACTTCTACCGAAACGGCAGCCTGGTTTTTGGCGGAGGTCAGGTATTGATTCCGATGCTCTACAACGAATTTGTGGAGTTCAAGCATTATCTCACGCAGGAGGAATTCCTGACAGGGATGGCGCTCACGCAGGTAGTTCCCGGCCCGGTGTTTTCCATTTCGACGTATGTCGGGGCAATGTCCATGCAGCATCAGGGAGTGAGCGGACAGATCATCGGTGCTCTGGTGGCGACGGTCGGCATTTTCCTGCCCGGTACTTTTCTGATTTTCTTCGTGTACCGTTTTTGGGATCAGTTGAAAAAATACCGGGGCGTGCGCGCTTCGCTTCAAGGGGTGCACGCCACAAGCGTGGGACTCACCCTGGCTGCGGCAGCCACGCTCTTCGTGCCCATGGCTACCAGTTGGATTCCCCTGGCAACCGTGTTGGTTACGCTCACGATTTTATCCTTGACCCGGGTACCTCCTTATGTCTTGATTTTGGGAGGGTTGATACTGGGTGTATTTCTAAATTAAAAATTCTTCAAAAATCGTGCAATGCTCTATTTTTATATAACATTCTCGTTATAAAGCGATTTTATTTAAATAAAGCATTCCATCAAATGGAATTTTCGGAATATTTAATTAGCTTTATAAAATATCAAAAGACTTGGTAAATTTGGACGTACAATACCACTACGAAAGAAATTAAATGGTTGAAATAACCGATCAGGAATTATGGGAGGGGGTTAGGCAAGGCGACGAAAAGGCTTTCACCCTGACTTTCGATCGGTATCATTCCACGCTGTTCAATTATGGTTGTAAGCTGTGTGATGATTCCGGACTGGTAGAAGATGCCGTGCAGGATGTTTTCATCGACATCTGGCGGTTGCGGAAAAACCTTACGCCCAATATCACCTCAATCAAATTTTACCTTTATCGCTCCCTTCGTCGCCGCATCCACATGGGAACTATCAAAGCCCTTCCTATCAAGGATCTTTCCATCCTGACCGGAACGGAAATCCCTTTTATCCGCGACAATTCCGAATCCATGCTCATGGAGCGCGAATCCAATACGCTACTCACCCAACGACTCAACAGTCTGCTGAGCCAACTTCCGGCCCGGCAGGTGGAAGCGATCACGCTGCGTTATTTCGATGAGTTCAGCTTTCCCGAGACTGCCGAAATTATGGGAGTAAGCGAAAAATCAGTCAGGAATTTTATTTACCGTGCCCTGGTGTACCTCAGGGAATGCCGGGAGTCGATTATGGTTTCGGTGAGTGCCTTGCTGTTGTTTGCTTTTTCTTAAAATTCTTTCGCCGGCTTCTCCCGCCTTGTGCGCAGCCTCTCTGCAAAGTACCCCCCAATCGCGAAACCTTCTTCTTGCCCGTATTTTATGGCAGGCATGTAATGGATGCCCCCGTACAGGCGGCTGATTGCCGCTTCATTAGCCGCTTCCAGAAAAGAGGCAAAATGCCTCACGGGCAAGCCGAACTCAACTTCCGAGGAGTCGGCGAAGGAAAATTTTTGACCGAAAAGCTTGGCAAGCATCACGGACGCCCCCGACGACACCACACTATGACCACTGGTATATTCCGGAAAGGGAGGAGTCTGCAACACGGGGAGCCAGGTAGGATCTATGTACTGGTTAATGTATGTTTCAGGACGAATCACCACGCTACGATATTTTTCATCCCAGCAGCTGATGAAGCAGTCGGCCAAGGTCACAGCCAGAGCGGCATAGGCCTCGGCCGATTGCAGGGCGTCGGCGTCAGCTTTTTGACAAACCAGACGAGTGATGTTCATCCAGTGACCGTTGGGGGATATTTTTTTGGTAGCATACATGACGTGGCCACGCACATTCATTTTGAAGGGGTTGCAGTCCCAGAATTTGGCAATATCGATTTGTTCGGTTGTGTTTCCCTTGACCTGAGTGTAGACTTGCAGGGCATCCTTATAAAAAACACTGTTGGTATCGGTCGAGAAAGCGGGCGGGGGTACGGGCTTAAACTGCTCGGCTGAATCGATAAGAAAAGTCCGTAGACGGTTCCAGTGCGGCTCGATGGCTTTGATGTAAGCGGGAGGCGTTGGTTTCCAGGAAGCCGCATCGTTGCGAACCCGGTACTGTGGCAGCGAACGGGTGTTTTTGTAGTTATCCTTTCTCGCCCAGGCCATGATATGGTCCGCTACCTGCTGCCCGTACACCAGAGAATAGTCAAATACTTCCGCGGGCATACCCGAGGCTTTAAATTCCTCAAACAATGCTTTTTCAAAGGAACCTATCCTTTCTTCGGAAATCACCAGTGGCTTCCCGGTGGCCAGAATCGCGTGTACTGCCGCCAATGCAGGACTATACTCCTTGTCCTTGTCGGGCACCGGAATGGGGGTCAGACCGTGTAGTTGCCCGGCCAAGCTCAGGTAGTTTTCACTATTTTGAATCAAAGTCTCATATCCAGCCACCGAAACATAGGCATAGGTGCGGCTGGTTACAGGCGGAGAGTAAATGTCATACACCATCACGTCCGTGACCTGCTTTATTGCCCGGTGAATATATTCGGCCCGCTCAGTTTTCACCTTCCAGTTTTGCGCAGAGCAGTTGACACCCAGGCAAAGCAAAATAATAGTATACAAAAGCGGTAAGGTATGCTTCATAATAACGTCCTCGTTTTACCCTGAAAGTTGGTCACGGTAATTTTCTTTGCATTTTTTTCAATGGGAAACCTCCGGGACGATTGTGACAGATAGGTAGAACCGTAATAAAATTCCACCTTTCTCTTACTACCATCCTTATAGACTACTTCTGCCGAAAAATCATCGGGCTTCAGGCTGACCCATTTTAAAATGCGCCTCGTGGACAGAATACCCGGACTAAACACCAGCAGACTATCCTGGTTCTGGGAAACGAGCAGCACATCTTCATTTTTCGCGGTATGTATGGTGGACAGGGCTTTGGCATCGCCCGGCACAATAAATCCACTTTGGGGTAAAGTCATCGCCCTGAAATTACCCTTACCGTCGCCCTGCAGGCAAAGGCCGTTGAATGCATCGTGCCTGCCACTGTTTGGGTCAAGGCCATAGTCGTTCCCGACCAACAATAAGTCGAGATAGCCATCCCCATTTACATCTTCAGCCTTCATACCAAAAACGGGTGCCACCTGGGCAGCCAGTGGCAATGGTTTCATTTCCAGATAACCATCTCCCTTATTCTCGATGTAGCAACTCCGCATTTCGGTGGCCTGCGCTATTAGTGCATTTTCCAGATCGCTGTCACTCCAAATTTCTTTCAAGGTCGCCAGTCCGTACGACTTGAAGGTAGGAAACTTTTTACGCATCGTGATTACCTGGCTGACCAGGTCGTCGCGTGATGCGATGGGAAACGGTTTCCGGGTTCCGTCGTCGCCTTTCATGTAGCAAAACACCATGGGGTCAACCGAGCCATTGTTATCGACATCCTTGGCAATCAGCACCATGGGCTCTTCCTGAGATGCGGCATAATTGGAGTTGACTCCCAGGTTTCCGGCGACGTAATCCATATCGCCATCATTGTCGAAATCACCGGCCACCAGACTGTTCCACCAACCTGTGTTTGGCTCAGTACCTGTTTTGAAAGCGACGAAAGAAGTACCCAGGTTTTTTAGGAATATGACCGGCAGCCATTCACCTGTAAGAATAAGATCTGGCTTTCCGTCATTGTCGTAATCGCTCCATAGTGCATCCGTGACCATGCCGATGTTTTTGAGCGGCGGGAAATATTGCTCGGTAACGTCGGTAAACTTTCCGCCATCGTTCCTCAACAAAAAGCTCCGGGGGGGTACAGGATAGGCCGCAGAAACTACCCGGCCACCCACAAACAAATCGAGGTCACCGTCACCGTCAAAATCAGCGGCTTTCACACAGGAACCGTTCGACAGGTCAGCAGGAAGGGCTTCCATCGCTCGTTCGAATCTTCCCTGACCGTTGTTCAGGAATAATTGGTCATTGCTGAAAGAATTGTTGGGCGGAATCTCGTAGCTACCACTGACGATGTACAAATCGAGATCACCATCGCCGTCAGCATCAAAAAACAATGTCCCCTGGTCTTCATACAAACGGGATTCCTTTTCTGAAAAGCGCGTGGAATCTTTTGTAAAATTCCCGCTAATATCCTGTAAGAAAAAAGTACCTGAAATACCCGAGGTACCGCCAACATAAATATCTTCGAATCCATCATTATTAATATCGCCTACGGCAATGGATGGTCCACTTTGGCTTATTTTATGCGGCAAGGTGGGCTGTACGTCGAAATCGGGAAAGTCTTTTTCAACCGACCTGTATTCTAAGCCGTATTCTTTTACCGTCGACTTGAAATAAGAATCAGTAAATAACTGTGGAGCTTTCACTTTTTCAGAAACAGCATCTTTATACGCTATTGTAAGCGTCTGATCGGAAGAAACGTTTTTCAATACCTGCTGCCGATTATTGGGCCAGCGCACGACCAGGGAATCGACTCGCAAGACACTTCCCAAGCCAAAATGCGCCCGGTGGTCGTCGGTAGAAAGGTAACCGCGCGTAGGCTGATGCTCATAGAATAGTTGCTGGTTCCCCGCAAAAAATAATTGGACAGTGGCCCCGATGCCTCCCGGATTTTCAGCTTGACCAACAAGGGATACCGTCAGATGATGATTCCTTTTGTCGAGCGTATTTTCGTACACAAAAGCCTGGTCATTGATATTGTTTATGATCACGTCCAGATCACCGTCATTGTCCAGGTCGGCATAAGCGGCACCGTTGGAGAACGTCAGTTCATCGAAACCCCAGTCCTTCGTCACATTATCAAAGATCAGCCCGTTGGTATTTTTATAGGCGTAGTTGGCAAGTTTGACCACCGGAAGTGAGTCGGTCATGGCCAGGGTGAAGCCTTCACCCGCGCCGCTTTGACCGTTGTTGTACTCGATGTAGTCCAGGTCTGTCACGTCCCTTGGCAGTCCGTTGGTAATGATGAGGTCGCGATAGCCATCGTTATCGAAGTCAGCCACCAGTGGGCACCAGCTCCAGTCAGTCTGATACACGCCCGCCATATATCCGACATCACTGAACACAGGGTGCCCCAGCGGCGTGGGGCCGCTATTCAATTGCAGAACATTTCTGACGTATTGGTGATTATAGTTGTATTGAGCATTATTGATGTAGTTGTAGTATTCATTTCCGCTCAGCATCCTCTTTTTTCGCAAATTATTTTCCGGGAGCATTTCCAGCGAAATCACATCGACATAACCATCGTTGTTGATATCAACCGCATCGGTTCCCATCGCATTCCAGCCCGTATGTTTAAAATAATCATCGAGCTTATTGGTGAATGTCGGCCCATCCCCACGGCCCTTTTTATTGTTGATAAACAATAGGTCATTCGACACAAAATCATTGGCAACGTAAATGTCGGGCCAGCCGTCTTGATTGATATCCGTGATTGCCGCTGCGTGGCCCCAGCCTTCGATCGTAACCCCCGCTGCTTTTGACACGTCAGTAAATTTTCCGTTTCCCTCATTCCGATACAATCGGTCATTGTTCTTAGCACTTCCGTCCGTCAGTTTTGCCCGGTAATGAATAGGCGTTCTGGGATCATAGATTTCGTTTATGACCTGATACATATCGAGGTCACCGTCTTTGTCATAGTCAAAAAAGTACCCCTGGGTGCTAAAACCATCATCAGCCAATCCGTAAGTCGCCGCTGACTCTTCAAATACTGGAATGCCCGCCTGATTCAATCCCTTATTGACATACAGCAGATTTGTGCGGAGTTTGGGATCGCTGCGGAAGGATGCCGAAACATAGATGTCCGGCCAGCCGTCGGCATTGATATCCACGACCGAGACACCCGTGCACCAGTGCCCCTCCCCGCCGGCCCTGGCCCTATCCGTAATGTCCTCGAACCTGAATGATCCTCTGTTAAGATACAGCCTGTTGGAAACCATGTTTCCCGCCAAATAGACATCCATCAACCCGTCTTTATTAAAATCACCAATACCCACTCCCCCGCCATTATAAATGTTGGCCTGGTTGAGAATATTGAGTGTGTCACTCTCAGTCAGCTGGTTAGCGAACGCAATCCCGGTCTGGGAAGCGGGTAACCGTCTGAATAAGGTACTTCCTGCCGTTTGGGCAACGGCGACCCATGAAGAGAGCGTCACTAACAAAATCGCTGAGCATTGCATTACGCTCCCCGGTACTTTCGATTTTTTGCCCCTTGGATTATTCAATTTCAATTGATTCTACTTTGTACATTCCCACCCATTAAACGCATTCAGATTAGTTGGCTACCTGAACAGAGTCTGATTTCGGAATTTTGACCTCATTGCCCTTAGGTGATCCTTCTTCTTGCTCCGTGGCCATAGCAGTTTTCGATTTTATAATGTTTTCGAAAAAAACTTTAAATATGGAGGGGTCAATTCGGAAATGCTTCACTCTTTTCAATCAAAGTCGACTCTCTACCAGTGAAACAAATTCCATACACACTTACCGAACTGATTCAAAGTGATGATTTCATCAGTTGGGTTTTACACCCCGATGAAGCCAGCAATCGGCGATGGGAAGAATTCCTGACTACTTTTCCCGAAAAAAAAGAAACCGTAGAAAACGCCAAAGGCTACGTGATCCTATTGGCCGAAGACACCGGACGCCATAAGCCGACACCAGAACAAAGCGACCGGATGCGGCAGGTGGTGCAATCCTACGTCCACGAAGCGAAAGAAGAAGATACAGAGGATTGGCTGGATTCTCCGAAAAGTTTTTCCGGTTGGAAATCCTGGCGAATAGCAGCAACAGTGACACTGCTAATAGGCATCGGTGCCGCGAGCTACTTGTACTGGGGCCCGTTTACCGGATCGCGTTGGGGTGAAAGTACCATTGCATCAGCAGACTCAAAGACATCCCCTTTATTGCCAAACGCGATGAGGCGGGTAAACAACACGGATATGCCCATGACAGTCATTCTGACCGATGGGAGTTCCATCGTTTTATTGCCGGGGGGAGTTCTGGATTATTCCGCGGAGGACCTTCCCAATCGGCGTGAAGTATTTCTGAGCGGACGGGCTTTCTTTGAAATTGTAAAAAACAGGGATAAACCATTCTACGTCTATACCGGCGGGATCGCGACCAAAGTCCTTGGGACCAGCTTTTTGATCGATGCGCCTGCCGATAGCGAAGCAGTAAATGTGGAAGTCAAAACGGGAAGAGTCGCAGTTTTCCCCCATAGCCTTCAACCGGATTCAGACCGAAGGGAAGTGGAGGAAAAAGCAGTTTTGGAAGGGCTTGTCCTTGGTAACGACGAGAAAGTTTCCGTTTCCCGTCTGAACGGAAAACCCGTGCAGGCAGTGACTGATAAAACTACCCAGCTGTCGACAGAGGACATTTCCAAAAAGGCATTTTTCTTTGACGAAACCCCGGTGTCAACGGTTTTTGCGGAATTGGAGCAGGCCTACAATATCAGAATCAACTATGATGCCAAGCTCATGGCTGACTGCCCGCTGAACGCCACCCTGGTGGGGGAACCGTTCCTGAAAAAACTCACCGTCATTTGCGCTGCCCTGGATGCCAAGTTCGAGATTAATGCCGACCAGGTGTTCATAACCGGTAAAGGCTGCCGATAAATCGATTCAAGAATATCACTTATTTCCTAAACCCTAACCTACTCCACTAAAACCAACTCTATGATGACAAAATAAACTACAGCTCAATAAAAGAAGGGGCGAACGTGTTGCAGCACGTTCGCCCCGGAAAGTTCTCCCGAAAGCAGGTTCAATTACTTTCTGTCGTGCCACACATGGTGATCAGACATGAAGGGAAGGATTTGCTGCTTAGTACTATTTGAACAACAAAACTTTCAAAACTATGAAAAAAATTCGACGAATTGATGGCTTTGCCTTCACCCTTATGCGCATTACAATAATCCAATGTTTTCTGGCAACGCTGGCGCTGGGTATTGCGCTGGCCCACGATGGCAAGGGCCAGGCTGCTCTGGATCAGAAGGTATCGCTCGATATCGAGAACCAGAGCGTCAAGCGAATTCTCAACCTATTGGAAAAGCAAACCGACGTCAAGTTCGTGTTTAGCTCCAAATTGATTCAATCCGAAAGGAAAGCTACTATCAGAGTACAGGAACAGCGTTTATCCGCCGTTCTGGATAATTTATTGACCCCGCTTCAGTTGCAATACAAGGCTACTGATGACCTCATCGTCATAAAGCCCGAAAGGGAGACAACAGGAACTACCACCCCTTCACTGACTCCGGCAGACCCAATTTCGGAAACTACCGCTGAAATTGTGGCCAGAACGGTAACAGGAACCGTGACAGAGGAGTCAGGCGGACCTTTGCCGGGCGTGAGTGTGGTTTTGAAGGGTACCCAGACCGGGGCCAATACCGACGCCGCGGGTAAGTTTTCGATAACTGTTCCCGATGGTCCCGCCACTTTGGTACTTTCCTACGTAGGCTTCCTGGGCAAAGAGGTAGTTGTTTCTGCCGGTCAGACTACGGTCAGTATAACCCTGTCGCCTGACACCAAGGCTTTGGAAGAGGTGGTAGTTACGGGCTACGGCACCCAAAAGAAAGAATCGTTGACGGGAGCCATTTCGGTGGTGACGAGCGAAGACCTCGAACGCGTCCATGGTGGCTCTACGGTAAGTTCGGGGCTGGCGGGCAAAATTCCCGGCGTTACATTTCGTATGCCTGACGGCCGGCCTGGTGCCAATGCCAGAGTGCAAATCAGGAATATGGGAAGCCCTTTGTACGTAATCGACGGCATCCAGCAGGATGAAACTCAGTTCAATAATTTATCGCCTAATGATATTGAAAGCCTTTCGGTGCTTAAGGATGCCTCCGCGGCTATCTATGGCGTTCGGGCAGCGAACGGCGTCGTGGTAGTAACTACCAAACGCGGCAAAGCCGGGAAGAATACCGTAAGCCTGGACGCCTACACCGGCTGGCAAAACTGGTCACGGTTTCCGGATGTGGTGAACGATTCGTACCAATGGCAGCTGGGCCGCGCCGAGGGGCAGATTAACCAAAGCGGTACCACCTCACTCACTCCCGCTGAACTCGACAAATACAAGCAGGGTACCGATCCCGGTTACCAGAGCTTCAACTGGAAAGATTTTATCGTGCAACCCAACGCGCCTTTGACTTCGGTCAACCTCAATATGACGGGCGGTTCAGACAAGATTAAGTATTACGTATCGGGTACCCGTCTGAAGCAATTCGCCAACCTGGGGCGGGAGTTTACCTTTGAGCGTAGCAATCTGCAAAGTAACGTAGATGCCAACATCACCAACAACCTGAAAATCGGAATCCAGATAAGCGGTCAGATCAAAGTGACTGACAACCCCGGCATACCCGGCGGAGATGATTACTGGCTACCCCGCTTCGCCATCCTGCGCAATCGTCCGTTCGAACGGCCTTACGCCAACGACAACCCGGACTACCTCAATGACATCAAGCACAACGAAACCAACTGGGCATATAACAACAAAAAGCTCGGGGGGTATGCCACGGACATCCGCCGTATTCTGCAATCCAACATGTATGCTGAGTACCAGATTCCCGGCATTAAAGGCCTGACCGCGCGCGGTATGTATTCCTACTTCATCGAGGACCAGAAGCTGGACGGACACGAATACACCTATGTGGCCTACACCTACAACCCCACGGACGAAAGCTACAATGTGACTGGCGGCAGCAGCAATCCCTGGCGGGAACGGCGCAACCGAAAAATCATCCGCAACATTTACCAGGGGCAGCTGACCTACAGCAATACCTTCGGCATGCACGAAGTGGGGGGTACTTTTGTAGCTGAGCGCCAGGAACAGAGAGACCAGAACCAGTGGGTTCGCTCGGTACCTTCCACCAATGTGCTTCCGCTAATCTATTTCGCCAACGTTGTAGCCTTCCAGGATGCCGACGATCAGTTGGCCAGGCTCGGGTATGTGGGCCGTGTTACCTACAACTACGCCAGCCGTTACTATTTCGAAGGCTCCTTCCGTCGTGATGCCTCCTGGAAGTTTGCGCCCGATCGCCGGGTTGGTTTTTTCCCATCCGCATCGGTAGGCTGGAGAATATCCGACGAGCAGTTTTTAAAGAATATAATCGGCGAACGTTCTTTCCTGGATGATTTGAAGATAAGGGCGTCTTACGGCGTGCTGGGAGATGACGACATCGGGATCGACCCCTATGCCTATCTGCCGGGCTACAACTACAACCAGGGCAATGCCATCCTGAGCGGTAATTCCATTGTGACCTCCCGCAACAAGGGTCAGATCATTGACAACCTCACGTGGTTCAAAAGCAAGATTTTTGACATTGGTGCCGATTTCTCCCTTTTCGGCACGAAGATTACGGGGTCGTTCGATTATTTCGACCGCCAGCGGACGGGGCTACGGGGTCGCAAGTACGACGTCCAGGTACCCAACGAACTGGGTTACAGCCTGCCCGATGAAAACGTAAACAGCGATTCACAGCGCGGTTGGGAAACTGCTCTGGTTTATAATAATAAGGCTGGTGCTTTCGGCTACCAGATCGGCGGCAACTTCTCCTTTTCCCGCAGTCGCTTTGAGTCTTCCTATAAGCCAATTTTTAATAATTCATGGGACCAGTACCGAAATTCAAGCGAAGGTCGATACAAAGACATTTTCTGGGGCTTCGAAACCGTCGGCCAGTTCCAGACCCAGCAGGAAATTGCCGAGTATCCGGTCAATATCGATGGCCAGGGCAACCGCACGCTCCTGCCCGGCGACCTGATCTACAAGGATATCAATGGTGATGGGGTGATCAACGAATACGATCAGCGGCCCATTGGCTACACAACGCAGGGCGCACCCAATATCAATGTTGGCCTGAACTTCGCCATCACCTGGAAGCAGTTTACTTTCAACGCCGATTTTTCGGGAGGGGGTTTGTATTCCTGGAACCAGAACTGGGAGCAGCGCTGGGCTTATCAGAATGACGGCGCTCTGAACTCATTATTCCTCGATAGCTGGCGGCGGGCCGATCCATTCGATCGAAACAGCGCCTGGACACCCGGCACCTATCCTCCCCTACGCTACAACGACGGAGGCCACAGCAACTACAATAAGGATTCAGATTTCTGGCTACACAATGTAAGGTACTTACGCGCCCGGACCCTTGAATTGAGTTATGCACTACCCAAAAACCTTCTGGACAAGGTAAAAATGTCAAGGGCTCGGGTCTACATCAATGGCTATAACTTATTCTCGATCGACAATACGAAGAAGTTCAATACCGATCCTGAAATAGCGGAAGCTAACGGTTTGCAATATCCGCAGAACAAGTTTATCAATATCGGCATCAACCTCTCTATTTAGTGAACACTCGCAGTTGCCGGGTTCATAGATACTAAAAACAAAAAATTGACATGAAAAAGATAACCTACTTTATTATGACGCTTCTGCTCACGGTGAGCTGGAGCTGCAACGACGAGGATTTTTTAAACCGGCCCCCAACCTCATTGTTAACGGAGGACCAGGTTTATGCCAATGACGACGTGATCCTGTCCGTATTGGGTGACCTGTACAATCGTTACAATGACTTTGGAAATACCAGTAACTGGGCTTCGATTTCCAATTTCAATGAGGCCTTCTGGTCCAACGCGGGCAACTATGGTGATTTTCAAAACGCCGGTTGGGGCTATGATTTGGGCTTTACCTGGGACTACGGCTATATCCGCGATATCAACCAGTTCCTGGAAAAGGTAGAGGCTGCCGACAAGATCACGCAGGCCTCCAAAGATCGCTTCGCGGCGGAGGCCCGTTTTCTTCGTGCGTCTTATTATTTCGAAATGGTGAAACGGGAAGGCGGCGTGCCTCTCATTCTGAAAACCCTGACTTATGATTTCAGCGGGGATCCCACGTATTTGCAATATCCCCGCGCGAAGGAGTCTGAGGTGTACGATTTCGTGATCAAAGAAGCCGAGGAAATCAAAGTCAAACTACCTGCTTCGGTCGCGGAAAAATCGCGGGCCACCAAGGGAGCGGCTCTGGCCATGGAAGCACGGGCGGCTCTGTATGCGGGCTCCATCGCCAAGTACGGCACCAAGACGCCAACGGTTTCGCTGCCAGGCGGCGAAGTAGGCATCCCGGCCGACAAAGCTCCGGGGTACTACACGATCGCGCTGCGGGCAGCCAAGGAAATCATTAGCGGCTCTGCCGGAGCTTACGCGCTCTACACCAAGAAGCCTGACCTGTCAGAGAATTTTGCGGCTTTGTTTTACGACAAGTCCAACAACCCCGAAGTGATCTTTGTAAACGACTACCAGTTGAAATATAGAACGGTTGGCTTCACGATTTCCAACCAACCCCGATTTGGGGCGGAGGAAGAAGAAGGTGGACGCATCAACCCTTCCCTCAACCTGGTCCAATCGTTTGAAAAACTGGACAACACCTTTGCCCCTATCCCGACAGGTACTTCGTCGGGTTCGGGAACACCGATTTATTACAACAACCAAACCGACATCTTCGCGGGTCGCGATGCGCGCCTGGGTGGAACGGTGATGCTTCCCGGCACCCAGTTTAAAGGAAGAACGGTTGATATTTGGGCGGGTGTTCAGTTGACCGATGGCTCTACCATCAGCGGGGACGACCGGGGGGCACAGAAGACACTGCCCGGCACCACCGTACCCCGCCAGGTAGTTGGCTTCGACGGCCCAATCGATGGCTTCGAGTTCACGGCTCAGACGGGCTTTTACATTCGTAAGTACCAGGACCCCATCGTAGGTTCAGGTCGCCGCGGTACCCAAAGCGAAGTGTGGTTCGTCCGGTACCGCTACGCCGATGTGTTGCTCACTGCCGCCGAGGCAGCTTTTGAATTGGGCGACCCGGCCGCCGCCGCCGGATACATGAATCAGGTACGCGCCCGGGCCGGGCTGACTACTCCGCTAACCCCAGCGCAGATCACCTTTGACCGGATAGTCCACGAGCGTCGCGTTGAGCTTGCTTTCGAAGGGCTTGAATTCTTCGATATAAAAAGGTGGCGCCTGGGCCAGGAGATTTTCGACGGAGTACCCATTTCCACGGTCAGCGATCTTACGTCTAATATTGGCAAGGCCACCAAGCGCCGCACCCAACCCTGGGCATTGTGGCCTTATAAAGTGTATGCCCCCGGCACACCGAACGACGGCAAGTGGATTTACAAAGAGAAGCAGCTTAGCCGCGTTACGGGTTCAGACCGTTGGCAGCTGGGAAATTATTATGCCCAGATACCTGACGGCATTATCAGCAACAACCCTAAGCTGGTCCGGAATCCCAATCACTAATTGTTCACCTCCAACAGAAACGATATTATGAAATTCAGGTATAAATCAATAGTGCCATTACTCGCCCTGGGCGTCCTTTTTTCTTCCTGCGAGAAGGACAATTACGCCGAACCTAAAACCTCCCTCACGGGCAACATTGTATACAAGGGCGAGCCCATCGGGGTTGAATTTGGCCAGGTAAGGCTGCAGCTCTGGCAGCCAGGCTTTGGCAAGCTGGCCCCTATCGATGCGCCCATCGACCAGGACGGGTCTTTCTCTGCCCGGTTGTTCGACGGCAACTACAAACTCGTGTTCACCAGGAATGACGGCCCATGGCAGACGATTAACAAGGATGCCTCCACCAGAGACACCACAATGATAAGTCTCAACGGTGACCAGCAAGTGGATATTGAAGTGATCCCTTACTATCTGATACGGAACGTCACTTTTTCCAAAGAACCCAAAAAGGTCAGCTCAAGCTTTGAGGTTGAGAAAATCATTACGGGTACTGATGCCAGGGATGTGGAACGGGTGTCGCTACTCATCAGCCGAACTCAGTTTGTCTCCCGTGCCAACAATATCGGAATCACCAACAAAGAGGGTGCGGATGTAGCGGGTAAAACCAGCTTTAGTTTGTCAGTGGATGTACCCACCATCAGCCCCTCCCAGGATTTCGTGTTTGCCCGCGTGGGGGTGAAAATCAAGGACGTGGAGGACATGATCTTTTCCAGAGTCGAGAAGATTCAGTTGTGAGTAAAGTGAGCCATAGGCCGTAAGCAGCAAGCTGGTAAAACAGGCAGCAAAAAAAGCCTGAACCTTCTGCGTATGGCCTATGGCCATGTATAAGTATCTGACCACCAGAAATTCCTTTATTTACAATTCAGCTTTAACCCACTAAAATCTTTTTACATGAATGGATTCGTGAAGACGCACCTTATTGCTGCATTTACCGTGCTACTATTGCTGGGATGTGCTCAAAGCAATATGAATTCTTCGGGAAACAATACCGCGTCGAAATCTTCTAAAACCCCGGACGCACGGAGAGCCGAGGTGCTATTCCTGGGTAATACCAGCAAGCACCACGACTCAGGCAAGTATGCGCCCTGGCTGGCAATCAAACTTTTCGAAAGCGGCATCAATACCTCTTACACCGTTGATCTCAATGACCTGAATCCCGATAACCTCGCAAAGTATGATGCTCTGATTATCTACGCCAATCACGATGAGATCTCGCCCGCTCAGGAAAGTGCGCTGAAAGATTTTGTACAAAGCGGCAAGGGCCTGGTACCCCTCCATTCGGCGTCGGGCTGTTTTCTGAATTCGGAATGGTACATCAGTGCTGTTGGCGGCCAGTTCGCTTCCCACAAAACGGGTGATTTTCCCGGGGTGATCGTCAAACCCGATCATCCCGTCATGCAAGGCCTGAAACCTTTCACCACCTGGGACGAAACCTATATTCTTAAAAACCTAAATCCCGACATGACCGTCCTGACCGAGCGGGTGGAAGACGGAAAGCGTTATCCCTACACCTGGGTGCGCAACGAGGGAAAAGGCCGGGTGTTCTATACTGCCTACGGCCATGAAGACCGCACCTGGTCCAACATCGGCTTTCTGGATTTGGTAAGCAACGGTGTCCATTGGGCATTGGGCGATCAGGTGAATGCTCAAATCGCGGCCCTGAACATTCCGAACGTGGACATCTACAACTCGGATACCATTGCGGCCTTCACCAAGCGGCATATCGTCCCCAAAATGCAGGAAGCGCTTTCGCCTTCGGAATCCCAGAAGCTTACCCAGGTACTTCCCGATTTCAAGGTGGAGCTTTTCGCCGCAGATCCCGATATCATCAACCCCATCGCGATGGCATGGGACGAACGCGGACGCCTTTGGGTGGTGGAGTCGGTGGACTACCCCAACACGTTTAAGGAAACCGATGGAGAGGCTAACGACCGTATCAAGATTTGTGAGGATACTGACGGGGATGGCAAGGCCGATAAGTTCACGGTCTTCGCCGATGGCCTCAACATCCCGACCAGCATGATTTTCGCCAACGATGGCATCATCGTGACCATGGCTCCCGATATTCTTTTCATGAAAGATACCAACGGTGACGACAAGGTGGATGTCACAGAAGTACTCAGCCACGGCTGGGGCAAAGGCGATACCCACTCGGGCCCCTCCAATTTGATCTATGGATTTGACAACAAGATTTGGGGGACTGTTGGGTATTCGGGGTTCAATGGAATGATGAATGATAAGGCTACACGCTTCCCGATGGGCGTATATCATTTCAAGCCCGATGGATCTGATTTTGCTTACCTCGGCAAAAGCAGCAACAACACGTGGGGACTGGGCGTGACGGAGGACAATAACATCTTTCTTTCCACGGCCAATAACACGCATTCCGCCTTTTATTCCATGCCCGAAAACTACCTGATGCGCGCCATCCCCGGCGAGAAAGATCAGGTAAACTCTGTGCAGAAGATCGACGGCCACTACGACGCCCATACCATGACGCCCAACATCAGGCAGGTGGACGTAGTTGGCGGATATACCGCCGCCGCCGGGCACCATTTCTACACCGCCCGCGACTACCCCAAAGAGTACTGGAATCGCGTGGCTTTCGTGACTGAGCCAACGATGCGCCTGGTTCACAAAGCCATTATCGAGCCCGATGGCGCGGGTTTCAGGGAAAGTGATGGTTGGAACCTGACGGCCAGTTCCGACGAATGGTATGGCCCGGTGCAGGCTCAGGTGGGCCCCGACGGGTCGGTCTGGATTGCTGACTGGTACAACTTCATCATTCAACATAATGTATTCGTACCCCGTCAGGCACCTTCGGAGTTCGTTCTGCCCTTTATCGACCAGCCGCGCGGACAGGGAAATGCCTTTATCAGTCCCCTGCGTGATACCAACCACGGGCGTATTTATCGGGTAGTTTATAAGAACTCAGCGAACAAACCCGCCATGAAGCTGTCGAAAAAGGATGTTCCCGGCCTGGTGGCCGCCCTAGAAAACGATAACATGTTCTGGCGCATGACGGCCCAGCGTCTGCTGGTTGAGTTGCAGGACAAATCGGTGGCTCCGGCTTTGTACAAAATCATCGCCAATCAGAAAGTGGATGAAGTAGGATTGAACAGCCCGGCGGTACATGCGTTGTGGACGCTACACGGACTGGGTCTGCTCGACGGCTCGAACGCCGCGGCAATGGACGCGGCAACGAAAGCCTTCTCCCACCCTGCGGCCGGCGTACGCAAAGCCGCCGCCCAGGTAATGCCCAAAACCGAGCAAAATTTCGGGACTATCCAGCAGCTGCTGAAAGATCCCAACCTGAACACACGGCTGGCGACGGTCGTCGGACTTGTGGAAGTACCTGCCTCTGATAAAATTGGTGAAGCGATTTTCCAGGCATCATTAGTTGAGGAGAATGCCAAAGACCGCTGGTTGAGCAAGGCCCTCTTAGCGGCCGCCACAGTTCATGCCAAAGGGTACATGGCTGCCGCCGGTAACGGGAAAAAGTCCGAATTCAGCGAACAGATCGCGGGTATGCTGGCTAAGGAAGTTTACACACTGGGGCGTCGCAATGCCATGTTGTTCGCACCAGACGTGAAGGGCAAAGAGCTGATCATTCGCGCCAGCGTGACCAAGGCCGACGACAAACCCCTGCAAGGTTTTATCGCCGGGCAGGGCGACCGCAAAACGGGCTATGCGCTGTACATACAGGATGGCAAAGTATTCATGGATGTCTATCAGCACGGCACGGCTACGAGCGTGGCCACCAGCCAACCACTACCCGACAAATTTGACTTGATGGCCAGCCTGACTAAGGGCGGAAAAGTCACTATTGAAGTCGATGGCAAAGTCGCCGCTGAGGGCAATGCCCATATGCTTTTCATGGAAGAACTACCCAACACCCTGCGCACGGGTGAAGATGGTGAGGGGGACGAAAAAATTGGCCCGTACGAAGGTCGATTCGGCTTTCAGGGTAATTTTCAGAACGCCTCGCTGGAACTGCGAAAGCCGAATGCGATGGAAATGGCAGCCAATGGGGTGAAAACTAACACTTCTGCGCCCACTACATCTTCAAACGCACGGGTTATCGAGTTGAAGGTGGTGCCGGAAATGCTCCAATTTAACAAAGCACTCCTGACCGCTAAGGCGGGAGAAAAAGTGGTCATCAATCTGGAAAATCCCGACGGGATGCAGCACAACCTCCTGATTATTAAAGTAGGTTCACTGCAAAAAGTAGGAGCCGCTGCCGATGCAATGCTTTCCAATCCCAAAGCCGCCGAGATGGCCTATGTCCCGCAAGTACCTGAGGTACTTCACTCGACCAAGCTGGTGAATCCGGGGGAAACAGTGACGCTGGAATTCACCGTTCCCAGCGTGCCGGGTGACTACCCGTTCGTATGTACTTTCCCCGGCCACTGGCGCGGGATGAACGGAATACTGCGGGTAACGAAGTAGTTCAGTTGGTATCGCCTTTTTAATCAAAGTACCTATTCAATTTCAAGCATAGTATCATGTTAAAATCTTTTTTGAAAGCCGGCCTGGTCCTGGCTGTTTTAGTCCTGGTCGGCGTGGCCTGTTCGAAGAATAGTAGTTCATCGGGCAAAAAGCCGATCAAAGTACTTATGGTTGGTGGCGGCTCTTCCCACGATTTCGACCGCTGGTATAAGCAGGAAGACAGCCAAACCCTGGAACGTGATGGTCTGGCAAGTGTAGACTATACGGATGATCCGACTACGATCTTATCCAAACTACCGGGCACCGATGTCCTGTACCTGGCCAATAACCAGCCAATCAATGATGCGGCTACCCGCCAGGCTATTTTCTCTTTCGTCGATGCGGGCAAAGGGTTGGTGCTGGCCCACCCCGCGCTTTGGTACAATTGGAAAGATTGGCCCGAGTACAACCAGAAACTCGTGGGCGGCGGCTCACGAGGCCATAATAAGTACGGCCCTTTCGACGTAACGATCACCAGCAAAAATAGCCCCATTATGGAGGGCGTCCCCGCTACCTTCCACCTCGACGACGAGCTCTACTACTACAAGACTGATCCGGACGGAACACCCATTGACGTACTGGCTACGGCCAAAGCCACCACGGGGCCCGAGGTGTTTCCCAGCATTTTTACTGTAAAGTACCCCAAAGGCCGTGTGGTCGGCATTGCCCTCGGCCACGACGCCGCCTCCCATACCATTGATCCCTACCAAACCATTTTACGAAATTCCGTAAAGTGGGCAGCGGGAAGATAATTTTGAATGAGCGAATTAGTGAATGTCGGAATAATAGTATTCACCACTTCCGACATTCACCAATTCAAAATTAAATAACCTAACATTACAATCCTTTATGAGCAAGCAGTTAACAGTCGTCATCGTCGGAATGGGTTTTGGGAAAGAGTTTATCCCTATCTATCAGGCTCATCCTGATATCAAATCCGTAGGAATTTGCACCAGGCGCAAGCATGTCCGCGATGAGTTGACCGAGAAATTTAACCTCGACCCCAATCTGGTCTTTGAGCATTTTGAAGATGTTCCGGGCCGCGACGATGTCGACGCGATCCACATCGTAACCCCCGTCCCCGACCACGCCCGCATGACGCTGGCTTCGCTGAACGCCAATAAACATACGGCCTGCACGATTCCGATGGCCATGACCAAGGAAGACTGCGCCGCTATTGTGGAAGCCAAGCGCAAATCCGGCAAGGTGTATATGATGATGGAGACGGCCCTCTACACCCGCGAATTCCTGTATGGTCTCAAAAAGGCAGAATCCGGCGAGTTGGGGCGCATTCAATTCGTGCGAGGATCACACATTCAGGACATGAGCATGCCCGGCTGGGATGAGTACTGGAAGGGCTATCCACCGATGCTGAATGGTACCCATGCCATTTCACCATTGCTCCGCATCAACAATACCATTGCCGAAACGGTAGTTTGTCACGGTTCGGGCCGCTTATCTGACGATTTGGCGAGCCGCTACAACTCACCCTTTGCCGTCGAAACGGCAACCTTCACTCTGAAAGATTCCGACGTGGTAGCTGAGGCCACGCGCTCGCTCTTCGACGTAGTTCGGCAGTACCGCGAGAGTTATGATGTATATGGTACCAAGATGTCGTTCGAATGGGAACAGCTGGAAGATGAAAGCCATGTAATTTTTACGGGTGGTGAGGACGCCGAGCGTCTGGATGCGCCTGATACCGACGAAATGCTGATTGAACCCATCAAGCACTTTACCAAGCGGAAAGTAATCGACGACCCCAACCACGTATCGTTCCTCCAGGGCGCAGGTCACGGCGGTTCGCATCCGCACCTGGTGCAGGAGTTTGTCGCCTCCATGGTCGAAGGCCGCGACTCGGCGGTAGACGCTGCCCTGGCTGCCAACTATACCTGCGCGGGTATCTGCGCCCACGAGTCAGCGATGAAAGGTGGAGAGAGAATTAACATTCCGAGTTTTGAGTAGCTCCTTTTTGAATATCTTGCCATTCAAAGACTGGCTATGTCCTGATTTTCGAATAGCCACGGATAACCTCCGTGGCTATTTTTCAACCACAAAACTTTACTAAATAATGAAATTTGGTGTTTCTACCTTCGTTTGGGCTTCGCCCTTTTCCACTCAGAATATTGATCTCCTGACTAAGGTCAAAAATATGGGGTATGACCTCATTGAAATTGCCGTGGAAGACTCGGCACTTATTGACTGGGAACAGATAAAAACCGTCGCCCGGGATCTGGACTTGCAGATTTTGATTTGCGGGGCTTTTGGGGAAGATCGGGATATTTCAAGTACCGAATCACGCTATCGCCAAAATGGGAAAGACTACATCATCGAGGGGATCAAAATCGCCGCGGACGTAGGAAGCCCGATATTTAGCGGTCCGCTGTACTCGGCTGTTGGCAAGACGCGCATCGTTTCTCCTGAGCAAAAAAAGCAGGAACGCGCCTGGTGCGTAGAAATCTTGAAAGAAGTCACAAAGGTAGCCGACGACCACGGCATTGTACTCGGACTGGAACCGCTGAATCGCTTTGAAACGGACATGATCAATACGATGGATCAGGCGATCGAGTTGGTCAATGAAGTGAACAATCCCAACCTGCAACTTGTCCTGGATACTTTTCACGCCAACATCGAGGAGAAAGACATTCCCGCTGCTATCCGCAAGCTCGGCAAAGACCGCCTCTGCCACGTACAGGGCAACGAAAGCGATCGCGGGACGCCCGGCACTGCCCATCTGGAATGGGAAGGTATCCGCGACGCCCTAAATGAAATTGGCTACGACGGAGCAATGGTAATCGAAACTTTTGGGCAACCCTCGGAGGCATTGGCGCGCGCCACCTGCATTTGGCGACCACTGGCCAATAGTGCTGATGAGTTGGCAAGTGAGGGGCTGGCGTTTTATAAGGAGATGTTTTCCTAAAGGAAATTTCCGAAAGTTTGACAATAGACTACCATTATTTCTGGATTTATTTTACGACTACTGATAATCTTCGTAAGGTTTGATTCGTTGAGATCAAAAAACCAACTTGGCTATGGAACAGCAAATTACGAATCAAATGACACTAATGGGTGTGTACAATTCAATCAAAGGTTGGATGGGAACAAGGATGGCTGTAATGGGAATTACTATCTACCTCTTCGCTTTGTGTGTGCTATGCTCCAACAATTTGATTGCCCAGACGCCCAACCAGACAAGCCAAAAGCAGGCTGGAAGTTTCGTGTTATCGGGTACAATTGAGAATGCTGAGAGTCCGTACCTCTATTTATTGTACGAGAGTACACCAGGCGTAAGGTTGAAAGATAGTAGCAGAATCGTAGATAATAAATTTCAATTTAAGGGGTCAATTCTTGAGCCTACAGATGCTATGTTACGGGAAAATTCTAGTGTCTTTCTAAATGGAAAGGTTATCGCTGATGAAACCAACATGAATATGGTCAGCATTTATTTGGAAAAAGGAACGATGACCGCTCATGTAGTGCATGATGATTTTAGATCAATCAAGATTTCAGGATCGAAATCTCAGGACGAAAATGTAAAACTTACCAATTCATTAATTCCATTCCAAGCACGAATTTTCGCGTTAAAAGATGCTATAAAACAGTCAAGGACAGATAAAGCCCCCAAGGAGAAAATTGATAGCTTGGAAAATTTGGAAAATAAGGCTGGCAAGGAGACTTGGGCTGCAATACAAAAGTTCATATATGAAAATCCAGATTCCTATGTAAGTGCAGATGAATTGTGTTCTTTTAGAAACCTATGGCCATTTGACACAGTAAAGCATCTTTTTGATAATCTCAACCCAGAAATAAAAAAATCGAGAGATGGCCAAAAAGTTGCCAATTTGATACGAGAAACCGAGCTGGCTTCTGTCGGGACAATGGCGCATGATTTTTCTGGATCAGAACTTAATGGTGAAAAAATCAAGCTATCTGATTTCAGAGGAAAATACGTTTTGATTGATTTCTGGGGAAGTTGGTGCGCTCCATGCCGGATAGGAAACCCTCATTTGATAGAACTTTATAATCAGTACAAAGATCGGAACTTCGAAATTATAGGGGTAGCTACTGATGACAAAGAAGTTCCATGGAGAAAAGCAGTCGAAAAGGATAAGATAGGTATTTGGAAGAATATCCTAGATACTGATGAAGCTTCGCGTGGTTCGGCGATAGCACATAAATACGCCGTGCATTCCTTCCCGACAAAAATCCTTATTGATAAGCAGGGGAAAATTATTGGCCGGTTCAAAGGCGATGATGGAGAAAAATTAGAAGAACTACTTGCTCAACGGTTAAAATAAAGAGTTGAACTACTTGAGAATATTTTGCCATTTATAAACCACTTGACTTGGAACAGAAAGTACTGTGTCATTAATATAAAAAACTTCTCGAATGCATCATCTTTCGAGGAGTTGGTGGATACGGAGAGATTCGAACGGCAACGGCCGACTGCCCTCGCCCAAAACAGGGAAACCATATGTTTCTACATGTTTAGTTTTAATTCGTTTTTCGTGCTGGGCTAGGTCCAAATCAGACCTTCACCACGACATTATATACTGGTATCTCGTTGGTTTTCCACATCATTATTCCAATCAGCGCTGCGTTTCGACACCCCTTGATCACCCCTTCAACACGTAGGGAGGACAGATGATGGCATTTAGCGTCCACTGGCCAATAGCGCCGACGAGCTGGCAAGCGAAGGGCTGGCGTTTTATAAGCAGATGTTTACCTGAAAAAAGTTATGAGACTTTTGAATCGAAAGAATTCAGCCAGGGTACTTGTACTTTGTGCCTTTGCTACACTGTGCCTTTGTGCCTCCACAAAAGCGCAAGTACCCGTTGATTTGAAAGGCTTCGATCCCAAAAACGGTACTTCGGCCCGAGTCAATGGAGATTTCCTGGAAGTAGAGTGGCCTGCCGGTGAAAACGAGTACGGAAAAGTAAAGGTAGATTTGCGGAAAGCCCAGCCGCTAATCGGTAGTTTGCAGATCGGCCCCAAATCTAACTACCAAACAATCGCCAGCGACCTGGACCCGGCCGTGATTTTGACCATCGGGAAACGGGATTTAATTTCACAAAATGGCTGGAATATTTTCTTTGACAAAACCGCCTATCTACCTCACGAGACCTTCCCGGTTGTACTGGACAAGCAGAACGTGAAAGTCGTGACCTCCGGCGGGCATACTGAAATTATTATCGATGGTGCTTCGGCGGGAAGATTTAGCGGCTCGTACAACCTTACGCTCTATAACGGCAGTCCGCTCATGAATGTGGCGGCGGTAATGAGTACTACCGTGGATTCCACCGCGGTCATTTACGATGCCGGACTGGTCAGTAAAAAAACTCCTTGGGAAAGGCTGTACTGGTCGGATACAGAGAATTTCATGCGGGATGCGAAAGTCGGAGAAAATGATCCCGCTCGCCAGATGGCGGTCAAGTACCGCACTATTATTGGCCAGGGGCAAGAAGGTAGTTTGGCCATTTTTCCGGCACCACACCAGTTTTTCTATCCACTCGACAATGCCTATAACCTTGAACACATCTGGCACGGCACCAACTACCGCAATCTCGTTCTGGGCTACGGCATGGGAATCCGCCACGACCTACTAGGCGACCGTCGCTGGGTACCCTGGTTCAATGCCCCGCCCAATACCCAACAGCGGTTCAATTTCTTTTGCCTGCTAAGTACCGAGCGGGATGGAAAAACGCTGGAAAAAGTTAAGGCATTCACCCATAGCGACACGTACGCCCCGTTGCCGGGATACTGTACGATGGCGAGCCACTTTCACCAAGAGCACGTGGACGATGTACTTACACGTAAGCCTTTGCCCGACATGCCGGGATTTGTCAAGGCCTTCCGCAATACGGGCGTCAACATTGTTCATCTGGGCGAGTTTCACGGGCCGGGCAGCCCCCGGGGACCGGAAGCAAAACGGTGGCCCGAGTTAAAAACACTCTTCGATGAATGCGCCCGGCTGTCGGGCGGAAACTTCCTATTGCTCCCCGGTGAAGAGCCCAATAATTTTTTGGGAGGGCACTGGATGAATATTTTCCCGAAACCTGTCTACTGGCTGATGTCGCGGGAAAAAGATCAACCTTTCGTTGAAACCAGTCCTGAATACGGAAAACTGTATCGGATTGCCAACAAAGCGGAAATGCTCAAACTACTGGAATTGGAGAACGGCCTGGCCTGGACCGCCCACGCCCGCACCAAGGGTTCTACGGGTTATCCTGACAAATACAAGGACGAAACGTTCTACAAATCGGATCGTTTTCTGGGCGCAGCCTGGAAAGCCATGCCCGCCGACCTATCGCAGCCCAAACTCGGGAACGGACGGGTGCTGGATTTGATGGACGATATGGCCAACTGGGGTCAGAAGAAGATTGTTATCGGCGAAGCCGACCTCTTCAAAATAGAACCCGACTATGAACTCTACGGCCACCTGAATGTCAACTACCTCCAACTGGACGAAATGCCCCAATTTGAAAACGGCTGGCAACCCGTGCTGGATGCGATGCGTAACGGCAAGTTTTTCGTAACTACGGGCGAAATCCTTCTCCCCTCATTCACAGTGAACGGCATGGGCGCAGGAGAAACTACCAAACTAGGCGCGGGAGGAAAAGCAGAAATCACGTTTGACGCCAGCTGGACTTTCCCGCTCAACCGCGCCGAGATCATTTCCGGAGATGGAAAGCAAGTTTACCGCGAAGTGATTGACTTGAAAGACACGAGGGAATTTGGCAGAAAATCATTCAAATTTTCGCCCGACCTCAAAGGCCGCCAATGGGTGCGCCTGGAAGTATGGGATGTAGCAGCCAATGGGGCGTTTACGCAGATTGTCTGGCTGGAGTAGGGTCTCAACCTAAACTACGCTGCTGTTTCAATTGGCAGGTACACGGTGAATGTCGCCCCCTGATTATGGACGCTACTTGCCGTAATTCCTCCGCCGTGGTTTTCCACGACCCGCTGGCATATGGCCAGACCTACGCCAGTTCCGGGAAATTCGTTCTTCCCATGAAGACGCTGAAATACCTGAAAAATCCGGTCCAGGTAACGGGTATCAAAACCCACTCCCTTGTCGCTGATGCTGATCTTGCAAAACTGATTGGATTGGCTGTTAGGGCTTATTTCTTCGGGTAATTCCGTGCGATCGCAAATGTCACAATTTACAACTACCTGCGGTGTCGTTCCATCCGGGGTGAATTTCACTGCATTGGATAGTAGGTTCTGAAAGAGCTGCCTCAGCTGTGACGCATCGCCATTGATCACGGGCAAATCGGACAGCATTATCCGGGCCTGCCTCTCCTGAATCTGCCATTCCAGATTATTCAGCGCCTCGGCTACTACAGTATTGAGAGCAACCTCGCCATAGGATTGTTGGCGGGTGGATATCTGGGAATACGCGAGCAGGTCTTTGATCAGCGTGGACATGCGTTCGCCGGCAGCACTCATCCGACTAAGATAATCCATTCCCTCCGGTCCCATTTCCGAACCAAGCTTGTTTTTCAACAAGGAACTGAACGATTGTATCTTCCGCAGAGGTTCCTGTAAATCGTGCGAAGCAACGTAGGCAAACTGCTGGAGGTTGTCGTTAGAACGCAACAGATCCTGGTTTGCAGTAACCAGCTCCTGCGTTCGCCATGCCACTCTCTCTTCCAACTCTTCGGACAAATTACGGTAACGCAATTCGCTTAATTCGATATTTCTACGACTCAAAACCTGCTGCGTAACGTCGATTGCAACAACCATTACCCCCGTAATGGGAGCATTATCAAACTCTCGCGCCGGTTGGTAGGTAAAATTCACATAAATGGTTTCTAATTGCTGGTTTCTTACCAACTGAGCTGCTACTTCATTAGCGACATAGGGTTCTCCGCTTTCAATGACCTGATCGATTAATTGATCGAACCCCTGGCCGTTCAATTCCGGTAAGGCCTCTAAAAGTGGCCGACCAATGAGCTCCTGCGGTGTCCTGCCTACAAGTTTTCCGTAAAACGGATTTGCCATTCGAAAGGTGTGCCTATCGGTATTGAGAATGGCAATGCCAACTGGTGACTGCTCAAACATCCGGAGTAACTGCTGCTGACTGGCTTCAAGATTTTGGCGGAGCAATACCTGACTTGTGACATCCACCGCCATATCCATGATAGCGAATACCTCCCCGTTGGCGTTTCGAAGGGGTGTGTAGGTGAAATCAAAATAACTTGTTTTCAATACGCCATCTACCAGTAAATCAGCGGGTATACTTTTGGCTTCATAGGGAACCCCAGAAGTAAAAACCTCATCCAGAATAGCCAGGAATGGTTGCCCTTCCAACTCAGGAAGGGCTATCGACAGCGGCTTGCCCAGGACCGCTCTCCCTTTGCCCCATATGTCGATCATGGGCTGATTGGCAATATCGATTATCAGTTCTCTTCCCATGAAGAGACAAGTAGCCACGGATGCTTCTTCAATAAGCATTCTGAATAAAGCTTCACTATCGGCCAATGCCGCGCGGGTTTTATCTTTCTCTATCCCTTCTACCCTGGATTGCTCCTGACTTGCCGACAACAGGTTGTTCGCTTTCCGAAGTTCAAGCAAACTGACCACTTGCCTGGACATCAAACCCAAAGCCGTAAGTTGTTCCTCCGTAAGTTGTCTTTTTTCCTGATCAATCACACATAAGGAACCCAGGGCGTACCCATCGGTATTGACCAACGGAACCCCTGCATAGAACACAATGTGAGGATCGCCCGTCACTAGGGGATTATTGGCAAAGCGTTCGTCGACCCTGGCGTCTTCAACCACCAAGGGAGTCGATGGATCAAGAATATTGTAAGCGCAGAAAGCGACTTCACGGCTGGTCTCTATTTTGTCGAATCCGTGGTGCGACTTGAACCATTGCCGCTTTTCATCTACGAAGCTAATGAGCGCAACCGGAGTTTGACAAATATAGGACGCCAGTTGGGTGATGGCATCATAATCCGCTTCAGGCAACGAATCAAGAATGTTGTACTTTTTGAGGGCATCAATCCTTTTTCTTTCGTCGAGTTGGGCAGAAGTATCGTTCATTTCATTCATTGGGAGATCGATTTCTCCCATGTAAGGTTTACCTGCTTTATTGTATTCAGACAAATTACGTGATTTTCTTCGAGCTGTAGCCCTTAAACCAAAACTCCGGTCGCTTTCCTGACCGCCGGAGCCACCACATTTCCCAGCAACTCAATGGAGTGCATCACCTGGGCATGGGGCATGGTCCCGACACTGATGTGCAGTAGAAAACGGGTGTTCCCGAACAATTCATACTCCCATAAAATCTTGTCAGTCACTTCGTTTGGGCTGCCTACGAGGAGGGAGCCTCCCGGTCCGCGCATCATTTCGTACTGTTCGCGATTCATGGCTGGCCAGCCTCGTTCCCGACCGATTTTACTCATCACATGGGCATAAGGTCCATAGAATTCGTCAGCTGCCCGCTGCGAGTCGTCGGCGATGTAGCCGTGCGAGTTGATCGCCAATTGGAGATGGGTAGCGTCATGTCCGGCTTTTTCGTACGTTTCTTTATAAAGATCTGTAAAAGCCACAAATCGCTCCGGCCCACCCCCAATAATCGCCAGCGCCATCGGCAGGCCGTAATTGGCCGCGCGCACCACGGATTCGGGCGTGCCACCTACCGCAACCCATATGGGCAGCTCTTTTTGGAAGGGCCGGGGGTAGACGCCCCTATTGTCTATGGAAGGCCGCAGTTTACCTTTCCAGTTGATTTTTTCGCTTTTATTCAGTGCAATGAGCAGTTCCAGTTTCTCGGCAAAAAGGGCATTGTAATCCCGCATGTCGTTGCCAAAAAGCGGAAATGACTCAATGAAAGAACCGCGCCCCGCCATGATTTCGGCCCGCCCGTGCGAAAGCAAATCCACCTGAGCAAAATCCTGAAACACCCGCACCGGATCGTCAGAGCTAAGTACCGTCACACCGCTGGAAAGACGAATCTGTTTTGTCCTGACCGCTGCCGCTGCAAGTACCACCGCGGGCGAGGATACCACGAAATCGGAACGATGATGTTCACCGATGGCGAAGACATCCAGGCCAAGTTGGTCGGCCAGTTCCACCTCCTCCATTAGGTTCATCATCCGCTTCTCAGGGCTGAGCAATTTCCCGGTGGCCGGGTCTGGCGTGTTTTCTACAAAAGTGCTGATTCCTATTTCCATGATTAATGTATATACATTGATTTATTGTACAACAGCAAAGTGGAATAAAATCGTTGCAAGTGACTTTGTTTTCCCCTGATTCAGCAGCTATCAATGCTTGCACCAAAACCAGGACTAATGCGGAGAAAAGTTTCTATAAGTCTGGATTGATAGGTATGTGGTGAGCATCCAAATTCAGGAGCATTTCTATAAATCTAGAAAGGTAGTTTGCCTAAATCCACATTTCCACCCGTCAAGATCATCCCTACTTTCTGTCCGGCAAAGCGTTCCTTATTTTTTAGCAGTGCGGCCAGGGGCACTGCGCAGGAAGGCTCTACGATAATCTTCATTCGCTCCCAAATCAGCCGCATCGCAGCGATTATT
The DNA here is from genome assembly GCF_014651615.1 of Persicitalea jodogahamensis. Lineage (GTDB taxonomy): Bacteria > Bacteroidota > Bacteroidia > Cytophagales > Spirosomataceae > Persicitalea > Persicitalea jodogahamensis. The sequence continues at coordinate 697,608 of NZ_BMXF01000004.1, forward strand.
TCATTATCTGACACTGTTAGAATATCTGACACATGTCTTAGAATTATATCCAATGTCTTGTCACCCAGATAGGTAAGCAACCCATCGGCAATCGTTTCGACATACGGGGCTTTTTCAATCTTTCCAGTCTTGAAAGACAGCACGGCATCCGCTGCGCCTTCAGGTTCGCCAGCAATAACCTTTGTCAGGGGAGAGTAATAATGCGCGGCGAGCGAAGTACCACTCAAAAGTCCTCCCCCGCCGACGGGAGCCATGATTGTGTCAAAAACTACCCCGCTATCTTCGATCAACTCGCGGGTGGCAGTCGCTTGTCCGGCAATGACCCGGTAGTCGTTGAAAGGATGAACAAACACCGCACCTGTTCTGGCTACCACTTCATCAACAATTCTTTGCCGCTCCTCGGGCGTATTCTTGCAGAAGGTCACCTCTGCTCCATACCCGCGCACCGCATCCACTTTTACCTGAGGCGAGTTGTCGGGCATGACAATATAAGCTTTGGCACCCACCACCGAAGCCGCGTAGGCAATAGCCTGAGCGTGATTTCCGGAAGAATGGGTGGCAATGCCGCGCTCCTGCTCGCCGGACGCCAGACTTAGCACGGCGTTCACTCCGCCACGCGCCTTGAATGCGCCGATTTTCTGAAAATTTTCACATTTGAAATAAATCTCCGCCCCCGAAATTTCATCCAGGGTTTGACTGGTCAGGATTGGCGTACGGTGGATATACGGTTTTATACGGTCGTGTGCAGCTTCAATTATGTCCTGTGTCGGATAGAGCGGATCATTTTTCATTTTGGCAATTTTTCAAGATGAAATGGTAAAAGTTTCGGAAAGCTTTCGTTAATTGTAATGCACACCAAACTTACTGAAAACGTCTCTCCTTCGCGTAACACCTCAACCTTAATTCTTACCCTTAGCAAATATCCTGTGATCCAGACCAAACTGATTCCCCGCACCCCCTCGGCCTACGAACCGCCGATGCTGATCAAAAGCCTGCTGGCGCAAAGTCTTCGTTTCAACCCGACCAGAGAGATTATCTACCGTGATTTATTCCGAATGGACTACTTTGAGTTCAATAAGCGGGTTCGTCGGCTGGCCAACGCCCTCACGAAGGTGGGTATCAATGCCGGCGACACGGTGGCCGTACTTGACTGGGACAGCCACCGCTACCTGGAATGCTTCTTCGCGGTCCCGATGATGGGGGCGATTCTGCACACGGTCAATGTGCGGCTTTCACCCGAGCAGATTTTGTATACGATCGAGCATGCCGAGGACAGCATCATTCTGGTGCATGAAGACTTCCTGCCCATTATCGAAGCCGTGAAGGATAAGATCACCACCACGAAAAGGTTTATCGTGTTGAGCGACAAGGTATACGGTGAGGCGAAAGCAGAGCTTTCCGAAACGTCATTTGATACCCTGGGTGAATACGAATCGCTATTGGCCGAGGCCAGTGAAAGCTACGACTTCCAAGATTTTGATGAAAACACATGGGCTACCACATTTTATACAACGGGTACCACGGGCAATCCGAAAGGAGTCTATTTTTCGCATCGACAGTTGTTCCTGCACACGATGGGATTGATGTCCTTGTTCACAGGTTATGAGGCTGTTCCGTTCTCTCACCAGGATGTTTACATGCCCATTACACCTTTGTTTCATGTTCACGCCTGGGGATTTCCTTTGTTTGCCACCATGCTGAATAACAAACAGGTGTATCCCGGTCGGTACGAACCGGAAATGCTCCTCAAATTATTGTTGAAGGAAAAGGTCACTTTCTCACATTGTGTGCCTACTATTCTGGGAATGCTGGTCAATAGCCCGGTAGCCAAACAGGTGGATTTGTCAAAATGGAAGGTGGTGATCGGCGGCTCGGCCCTTACCCGGGGGCTGGCCAAAGCCGCGCTCGACCTAGGGATCAACGTATCCCAGGGCTACGGCATGTCTGAAACGGCCCCCGTAATGTCCATCGTGCATTTGAACGATGAGCAACAGAACTGGAATCAGGAAAAGCAACTGGATTTGCGAACAAAAGCTGGCCGTATTGCTCCATTTGTCGAAATGCGCCTGATTGACGACGCTGGCGAATTCCTGCCCCACGACGGCAAGACGGTCGGTGAAATCGTGACGCGCGGTCCGTGGATGACGCAAGGCTACTTTAAAGATCCTGAAAATTCTGAAAAGCTGTGGCAGGGCGGATGGTTGCACACGGGCGATGTCGCTTCCATTGGTCCCGACTACTACGTCAGCATTACCGACCGCGTAAAAGACGTCATCAAAACGGGCGGCGAGTGGGTTCCCTCCCTGGACATCGAGAACATTTTCTCCCAGATAGAAGGCGTCGCCGAAGTAGCGGTGGTAGGCCTGCCTGATGAGCGTTGGGGCGAACGCCCCTATGCGATCGTGGTGGCCAAGCCCGAATTCGCGAACAAACTCAATGACGAAGTCATAAGAAACTACCTGGATGCCGAAGTCGAAGCCGGAAAAATAAAGAAATGGTACGTGCCGGATCGCATCGTCTTTGTCCCGGAAATCCCGAAAACCAGCGTAGGCAAGCTGGATAAGAAGAAAATCAGGGTGGAAATGAGGGATTTACTTCTGGGATAGAAAAGGCGGTGTAGTTTATAGTAAGCCCAGGTCGACGATTAGAAATCCATAAAACCGATAATGGCATTTTTTAGCCACTGACATGATACGAAGAGCTTTTCTAAAAACGGCGTTACCTATGCCGCTCCTGTTGGGAAGGGCTTCGGCCAGTTCGGAAGTAATGAGCGTGCGGGGTCAGATGATGGCCAGTGAGATGGGCATGACCCTGGCCCACGAACACGTTATGGTTGATTTTGTGGGGGCAGACAAAATTTCCGATGAGCGCTGGGCCAGGAAAGAGATCATAAAAAAAGTAGTTCCTTATTTGATTCTTGCCAGGCAAAGGGGGGTGAAGACCCTACTGGACTGTACCCCGGCTTTTCTGGGCCGTGACGTAAAATTGCTTCGAGAAATCTCGCTCGAATCTAAGCTGAACATTATCACCAATACGGGGTATTACGGAGCCGTAGATAACAAGTACCTGCCCCCCTGGGCCTTCACCGAAACAGAGACCCAACTGGCTGCCCGCTGGATTTATGAATTTAACGAGGGAATAGAGGGGACCGGGATAAAGCCCGGATTCATAAAAATTGGCGTGAACAGTGGCAGCCTTTCAAAACTGCATCAGAAACTAGTACGAGCCGCCGCTCTAACCCATCTCGCCACCGGACTGACTATCTGTTCACACACAGGCCCTGCCCTACCCGCCTTTGAAGAAATCGAGCTATTGAAGGAAATGGGAGTCCATCCTAGTGCCTTTGTGTGGGTACACGCCCAGGCAGAAACGGACAGAAGCTACTACCTCAAAGCTGCCCGGCAGGGAGGCTGGGTAAGCCTGGACGGGATGGGCTGGGGAAAATTCGAAGAATACGCGGAATCGCTTGTCCTCTTGAAAAAACATGAATTACTATCCAAAGTACTGGTATCCCACGATGCGGGCTGGTATCGCCCCGGCGAACCCGATCCGATGGGTAGTTTTGCGGGCTATACCAACATCTTTGACCGCGTGTGGCCGTTGTTGAAGAGGAAAGGTTTCACCGACTCAGATTTCCAGCAACTGCTCGTTCAAAATCCCGCATCGGCATTCTCCATAAGCATTCGCAAATTTTAAGAAAAAAGCCCCGTCAGAAATATTCTGACGGGGCTTTTCTAGAATTTAGCGCTGGCACAATGGCTTGCGTGCTCAGAAAATTATTTTCCAGCCTGTGGGGTGTACAGGTTGAAGAACTGATCCAGCTTAGGCGTAATGATAATCTCAGTACGACGGTTCAGGTTACGGCTTTCCTTAGAACCGTTGTCAACCTTGGGCAGATATTCGCCCCGGCCACCGGCAATCATCCGGCTGGCGTCAACGCCATACTTGGATTGCAATGTGCGAACCACAGAAGTAGCACGCTTAACACTCAAATCCCAGTTGTCCTGCAGATTTCCGCTGCGGTAAGGCACGTTATCCGTGTGGCCTTCCACCAGAATATCGATCTGCTTGTAGTCATTCAGAATCTTGGCCACTTTGCTAAGTACATTCTCAGCTTGTGCGGTTAGGTCATAGCTACCGAAATTGAACAGCATCTTGTCAGAGAGAGAGACATAAACTACCCCTTTCTTCACTTCGATTTGCACGTCTTCATCGCTAACATCCTGCAATGACCGCTTCAGGTTCATTACCAGCGCCATGTTCAGTGAGTCTTTGCGCTGGATGCTGCTGTTCAGGTCGCGAATGTAGTTTCCCTGGTTGTTCATCACATCCATGGACTTTTTAATGCTCTCAGCTCCTTCCTTACTGATGACGGAAAGGTCGGACATGCGATCAAGCAAGGCGTTGTTGTTCTTTTTCATAAAGTCCAGCTGATCCTGCAATTCCTTCACCTTCGCATTTTTTCCATCCAGATCAGTCTGGGTGGTGCGTAGGTCCGTGTTCAGCTTCGCTACTTTGCCGTCGCAGTCGCTAAGGTCAGTTCTTACTTTGTCGAGTTGGAGTTGAATTTGATCCCGTTCATTCTGGACGGCCAGCATTTTTTTCTTACTGGCGCAGGAGCCCAGTGTGAAAAGGATGGCAATGGCTACGATGGTCTTTTGCATGGTATTAGTGAGTTTTAAAGAAATTGGATTGAGGTTTACAAACTGTTAAAATACGGTACGAAAGGACAACGCCTTGATTTAAAGCTCGGCTGATTTCAAACCGCAAAATTAGTGTTGTTTAACCAAAAAGAAGAATTAATTCCTAAAATACTCAAAAATAACGTGCCATTGGAACAACAAAGTGGAGCACAGACCGTCAGGAAACGGTTTTCCGGTCGTATCCAAAGTACCCCACATCACCATCCAGCCACCCGAAGTAGGTGTGTTCCCATAAGGTCCATGCTAATAAGGCATGGACCAATACGGACTGCGGTGCATGACCATGCTGTCGCGCATGTGTTCCCATATCATCTTATCGTATTGATCATTATTGATCTTCTTACCCTTCATTTTTCTTGGAAGTTCGATAGCCTCGCCCACGGGTTTCATTTCAATGTTGGTCGCCGTGATCAACACATCGCCGTCGTTCATGTCCAGCTCCAAAATGGCACCGGGAAGCCCAAAGTACTGCCCGGGCCCCACGGGAATCGGCAGGTCATGCGCAAACCAGGCTTCCACTTTCAGTTTTTTGATAGTGTCCTCCGCCATAGCCAGCATACAAACGTGCCCGTTGATGTCTTTGATTTTATTCATCACCTTCCACTTGGGTGTTTTCAGAGAATCCTCGATCAGGTACGTTTTGCCCAGCATCTCAATCAGCTCGATTTTTTTCTCCCTGTCAAAATCCCGAAAAATCAGGTATTCGTCATTTTGCCAACTATATCTGCCGTCATCGCTCACAGATTGGTCGCTCTCGTACGTGTATTTACTTTGGGATGGGGTAAAGAACAGCTTCATCTTTGTCTTTCTTCCCTCATCGTCATTACCCCAGGTTAACTTTATCCGGTCTTTCTCTTCCTGACTCAAAAAGTCAAGTTTAGCGTAGATGCTTGACCAGTGAATCACCTGTTCGTAGGTGATGATACCCTCCGATTCCTGGCCAATGGCCGGGACCGTCAGGAAAAAAAATAAAAAAGCAAGGATTTGTTTCATTGTTGTAAATGGCCTGGTGAAAAAGAGTGATGAAAGATGAGTGAAGCGATTAGACACATATAACACTCACCGCTGGTACTTTAGAATCAGAAATACCCCCGACGCCGGACGCTGCCGGTAACGCCCCGCATGTTGTAGGTAAAGCTCAGCATAAAGTACCGCGCCAGAGTACTCACCTGCTCGGTGGTCACGAAATTCTGGGAGGCAAACTGGCGGATTCCCTGGTTCTGATTAAACACATCGTAGGCCGAAAGCCGGACTTCGCCTTTCTTGCTTTTCAGCATAATTTTGTACAGGGACATGTTCAAAATCGGCTGTGCGCGATTGAACCCAAAACGATCATTAACGTAGGTGTTGAGGTTAAACCGGCTCGAAAAATAGATTTCTGCCGGGAATTTGACATTCATCTCCGCTCCGTACGAATTATTATAAATCTGCTGGTTCTGGCTTGTGTTCACCGAGTATTTCGTGTTGGTGACGGACCAGTTACCGTTTAAATAAAACGTGAATTTATCGCTGGGTGTCAAACTCAGGTTCGTCGCGAATCGGTAGCCGTTCGAATTGGTTCGGTTCAGGATGTCATTGACGTAGATCAAATTTTTATTGGCGTTCAATGAGCCATTGAGGTTGAGGGTTGCCTTCGTTTTCTTCAACGGGAAACCGTAGTTCAAGTATAGGCCCGTATTCGAACCACCCGTGATATTGACGGGCCGCGATCGGGTGACCAGGTTTTCGTCTACCTGCTGGTTATACACCACCTGGTTCACCCGGTAATTGTAGTAAATATTTCCAAAAAACTGGGTGAAACTGGCCGAGTTGAAATACTGGTAGCCCGCGTTCACATTGTGTGAGGACTCCGGTATCAGGTTAGGATTCCCTTCGGTAATGTAGAGTGGGTTGCTATTATCGACTATGGGCTGCAGATCCCGGATATTGGGTTCGTTGACGCTCATGCTGTAGCTGAGATTGAGGTTGCGATTGTTTTTCAAATCGTAACGCACATTCCCATTGGGCGTAATGAAACTGAACTGCCGGTCTATGCGGGTCAGAGTAGACGATAGTTTTGAATTCTTAAAGTCCCCCTGCAGGTCAAACTGCAGGGCCGCCGCGCCCAGCGAAACGTTCAAACCTTTATTCGAATAACGAAAGCTGGTTCCCAGACGGTTGTAGAGAAAATTATTGGTGTAGTAGCGGCTCAGCTGGTTATTGGGTATGAAGGTGTTGTTGTCTATGTTCACGTCGAAAACTTCGCGGTTGACCTCATCCTGCCGCAAGCTGAAATTATAGAAGGTTTCCCAGAAATAGTGCTTGGCGAACGGCTGGATATAGAGTAGGCTGGCCTTCAATTGGGTGCGAAGACTATTGGTTTCATTGGTTTGATTGATCCTGAGGGTACTGTCCGGCTCGTTTTCGTTGTAGAAAACATTGGTGGAGCGTTGGTTCGACTCACCGTCGGAATTGTTGATGTTGTAGCCTACGCTAGCCGAAAAGTTGCGCCCCTTTGTCTTGAATTTGTGGCGAAACAGGGCCGTGTTGCCCATGGAAAACGAATTGAAAAGACTGGTGTTGTCAAGATCCGACTCGGTGGCCAGTTGGGTGAGATCACCGGAGGCGTTGCTCCGGTAAAATTCCTGGTCGCTAACATAACGCGAGTTTCCGCTGCCAAAACGGGCATTACTTATGATCACCAACGTGTTAAGCGAGTCGATCTTTTGTTCGAGCCGAACTCCTCCCCGGTGGTTGGCATTCAGATTATTGCGGCTGTTGGCATCTTCCCGGCGGAAACTACTGGCAGCCAAGATGCTCTCGCGGGACGAGAAAGCGTCCTGCATTTTGTCCGTCTGGTTAAAGTAGTAGTTGGTGCTGAACAGGGTTTTCTTGTTGTCGTAATTATAGTTGACGCCCCCCACCCAGTTTTTGGTAAAGCCTTGCTCAGGCCGCCCTCCCGCCGAAATGGTCAGGCTTTCGGCATCGTCATTACCACTATAGAAGATGATCCCCCCGCCGTTGCTGAAGCCAAAATCGCCGTCGTCGCCCCAGTTATAGGACTGGCTTCCCCGAAAGTCCTGATAGTCGTCCCATGAAAGACCCGTTTGGTTGGTATTGTTTCCCAAACCAACTACCGCAAACTGCTGCTTGTCGTTGAATCGGTTGTAGTTTACTTTCGCCTCCACGCGATCCTTGGTACCTGCCCCCACGGTGGCCTTACCAAATCCGCCTTTCTTGTGGCTTTCTTTTAGTTCAAGATTAAGGTTTTTTTCCTTCTTGCCGTCATCTACCCCCGTCAGCCGGGCTTGTTCCGATTTGCTGTCGTACACCTGCACTTTGTTGATGGCTTCTGCGGGAAGATTTTTGGTGGCCATCTTCACATCGCCGCCGAAAAATCGCTTGCCATCCACGGTGACGCGCTGTACTTCCTGTCCCTGCGCCCGTACGGTTCCATCTTGCTCGACCTGCATTCCCGGCAATCGGCGCAGCAGATCTTCCACCGTCGAGCCCGGTGGCACCTTGAATGAACTGGCGTTGTACTCGACTGTATCGCCCCGGATACTGAGCGGGGCGCGGGCCGTTTTGATGACCACCTCAAAAAGATCCTGGTTCAGGATCTTTAGCTTGACGCTCCCGACATCCACGACTTCGTTTTCCTTGGGTTCGATTGGGATGTCTTCGGGAATATAGCCGACGTAGGAGATTTTCAGAATGTACGAGCCGCGTTTGATATTCTTGAATTCCAACTGACCCTCCTCGTCGGAGCGATTGTAATTGACCAGCGCGGAGTCTTTGGGGGCCAGCAGCATGACCGTCGCACCTGGCAATGCGACCCCGGCCGTGTCCACAACTGTGCCTTTAATGGTGATTCGACCGGAGTTTTGGGCCTGAACGGCCACAGCCACTACGGAAAGCAGGAGCGGGAGCAGGAGTTTTTTCAAGAGAGCGGAGTAGGTTTAGGAGTGAATTGTTGTTTGAGTTCATAGGGACCTATTTTAACAAGGTCTTCTTTTTTGGTAAAAGGTTGCAAAGACCCGTGTTAAAATTCCTTAAAGGTAAACTATCTAATTAGTTTAAACAAACGACTAATCATACTTTTCCAAAAATAAAGAATAATTTATTATACAACTTACTTATATAATTTTTTTCACAAAAAAAGGATGATGCCTGATAACCAGGCATCATCCTTCTGAAGAATTGAATAGGTATGTTTTCGCCAGTACCCTACTTAGGAAGTCTACCAGCGAACCAGCGCGGAACCCCACGTGAAGCCGCTCCCAAAAGCCGCCAGACAAACTAAATCTCCCTCCTTGATTTTCCCTGCTTCCCAGGCTTCACACAGAGCGATAGGAATGGAGGCGGCGGTGGTATTGCCATATTTCTGGATATTGTTCCAAACCTGGTCGTCGCGCAGTCCAAGCTTTTGCTGTACATACTGACTGATACGCAGATTGGCCTGATGCGGAATGAGCATATCGATGTCGCTGGCTTGCAGATTGGTTTTTTCCAAAGCCTCCTTGATCACTTCGGGAAATTTCACGACGGCATTCTTAAACACGAGTTGGCCTTCCATATTAGGATACACGTTTTTGCGTTCAAGTAATTCTGGGTAGATAAAAATCTCTCCGTATTCCTCATCCGGATAGCCAAAATTTTCCTTTCCCAAATGGTATCCGCCGTGGCTGCCGGGATTCAGCATCGCCAGTTGCTCGGCATGGGTGCCATCAGAGTGCAGGTGGGTTGTCAGAATCCCCTGCCCTTCTTCCTGGGTAGGTTGCAGAACGACCGCTCCTGCCCCGTCGCCAAAAATCACGGTCACGTTGCGACCGCGAGTATCGAACTCCAGTCCCATCGAGTGCATTTCGGAGCCAACTAGCAGGATATTTTTGTACATTCCGGTCTTGATGAACTGATCCGCTACGGAAAGTCCGTAAATAAACCCTGAACATTGATTGCGGATGTCCAATGCCCCGATCTCCGTTTTGGTAATGCCCAGCTCGCGCTGCAAAAGCACACCGCAGCCAGGAAAATAATAGTCGGGGCTGAGGGTGGCAAAAATGATAAAATCCACGTCTTCCCGGCTGATGCCCGCCCGCTCGATCGCGATTTCCGAGGCCCGGGCAGCCATGGTCGTGGTAGTTTCCTCATGTTTTTTGGCGTAGCGACGTTCCTTGATGCCGGTTCGCTCCTGGATCCATTCATCTGACGTTTCCATCACCTTGGTCAGGTCATGGTTGGTTACTACCTGTTCGGGAACGTAATAGCCGATTCCGGCTACCTTTGTGTTAAATGACATAGGTACTCTTAGTTAATGGCTGAAAAATGGCAGCATTCCTGAGCGGAAGCACACCCTTTATATTTTTATGAAAAGAATTGGATTGATTTCAGATACTCATGGCTACCTCGACGAAGCCGTTTTTGACCATTTTAAGGCTTGCGACGAGATCTGGCATGCCGGGGACATTGGAACCGGCGAAATTATTACAAAGCTGGAAGCTTTCAAGCCGCTCCGCGCTGTTTCGGGTAATATCGATGGACAATCCATCAGGGCCATGGTTCCCGAAAATCAACATTTCGAAGTAGAAGGGGTTCATATTTGGATTACCCACATCGGGGGGTATCCGCCGCGCTACAATCCGCAGGTACGCCCTGCCCTGCGGGCCCAGACGCCCGATATTTTCGTATGCGGCCATTCACACATTCTGCGCGTCATGCGTGATCCGGCTCTATCTAATATGCTCTACCTCAATCCCGGTGCCGCGGGAAAGGAAGGTTTTCACAAAATGCGGACGCTGCTGCGATTTTCTATCGAATCCGGGAAAGTCAAAGACATGGAAGTTGTCGAGTTGGGGCTACGTGGAGCGATTAAAGATTAAGGGGCAGGAGTTTAATAAAAAACAAAACTCCTGACTGACCTACGGCATTGTAATTTTCTCAATTCCTTTCGACCGACACAAGACGTTGAAGGCATATATATCCTCCACCAGCTTCTCTTTCTCGGCATTCAGCTTATCCCATTGACCGTCCAGCTCGGCGATTCGCTGCTTTTGGCCATTAGTCACGATAGGTACATTGGAATCCAGTTCGCCGCGAACGAAAATGTAGTCAGCGCTAAGCATATTCAAAAAATTGATAACGTCGTCGTTGGATTCCGATTTATTCTGCACCAGTTTATCTTCCCAGGTTTTCATCTTTTTCACCAAAGCCTTTGCTGTGTCTGCCACAACTTTTTGCGCGGGCTTTTCTGCCAGCAAGGAAGCTAGTTCGGAAATCTGCTTTCTGGCTTTGCGCATGTCCAGTACCGACTTGTGGATTTCCTTCACTTTATCTTCTACCAAAGTCAGGACACGTTGCTGTTCGGCGTAATCGGCCGTGGTAGCTTCAATGCGAGGATCGGGCAGAATGGTAAAGTCGGTGGATCGGGTGGAATCCCGGTAGGTGAGCCTTGCCGTGAATTTTCCCGGCGCGACTTTGTGCCCGTCGTAGCTCCCCTCGATGAAAACCTTGGGGACACCGGGCATCGTTTCGGCCCGCATATCCCACACGAAGCGGTTCAGTCCGCCTTTCATCGGCAGCAAGTCATCTGCCGAGGGACCACCGGGATAGGTCTCGAATTCCTCGTCTTCTTTGCTGCTGTATTCACGGACGAGATTTCCCTGTCCATCCATGATTTCCAGTTTCATGGCCTGACTGGTATCGGGAGCCGCTGGCAGCTTGTAATAAATGACCACGCCCGTAGCCGGGTTGTCGCCTACCATGGAATTCTTGACCGGAAGAAGATCGTCCTTACCCTCTACCTTGTCCAGGGCCGAACGGCCGGAGACACGGTAAGCGTCCTCGGGTGTGTACACCCAAAGACCATCCTTCGCAATATTTTGGTTGTATTGCCGCAGCGGAGCCAAATCATCCAGAATCCAGATCGAGCGGCCCATGGTGGCGGCAATCAGGTCGCTGTGGTGTACTTTAAGGTCAGTGATCGGCGTCACTGGCAGATTTAGTTGAAAATTCTGCCAACTTTTTCCTCCATCGTAGGAAAGGTACAATCCCGTTTCGGTGCCAGCGTACAGTAAGCCTTTCCGTTGGTCGTCTTCGCGGATGACGCGCGTGTAGGCACCGTCGGGAATCCCCTCATTGATTTTTGTCCAGGATTTTCCGTAATCGGTCGTTTTGTAAAGCGAAGGTGCGAAATCGTTGAATTTGTAACGCGTTGTAGCGATGTAGGCCGTGGCTTTGTCGTGGGGCGATACCTCGATGCAATTCACGAGCGTTTCATTCATTCCCTTTGGGGTAACGTTGGTCCAGGTTTGGCCGTTATCGCGTGTGAGGTGAACCAGCCCGTCGTCGCTTCCCGCCCAGAAAACGCCCGCTTCATCCGGCGCCTCCACTAGGTACGAAATCGTGGCGTAATTTTCGCCGCCCGCGCCTTCATTGGTGTACGGCGCACCGCCCAGCCCCAGTTTGGCGGTGTCGGCCCGGGTCAGGTCGGGCGATAGTTCGGTCCAGGTTTTCCCCAGATCAGTTGTTTTCAAAACTTTATTTCCGGCATGGTAGAAGGCTTTTTCCCGCCGGGAGTAGATGATCGGCGCGTTCCAGTTGAAACGGTACTTCATATCCTTCGCCTGCACCGACTGGTACTGGATTGGCGAAATCATCACCCCCTTCCCTTCTCTGGTTTCGAGGTTCAATAGTTCAATGGTTCCCTGGTAACTACCCCCCATTACGTACTTGGGTGCGTCGGGATCAAAGGCAAGGAATGCACTTTCGCCACCAGCCGAGGGGTCCCAGTCGCTTTCGGTGATTCCGCTCCCCGTGGTGCTACGGCTGGCGATCATTACGGAAGAGTTGTCCTGCTGGCCGGCATAGATGCGATAGGGAAAAAGATTGTCCACGCTGAGCCGGTAGAATTGAGCAGTGGGCATGCCATTTTGGTACGAAAAAGTCTCGCCGCCATTGAAGCTGACGGCCGCACCGCCGTCGTTCGACAGCACCATGTTTTTATTGTTACCGGGATTGATCCAGAGGTCGTGGTGATCGCCGTGGGTTTTGCTGAAAACCCGGCTGAATGTTTTGCCGCCATCAATCGATTTGAGGGCGGGAGAGTTAAGGACATATACGGTGTTCTCGTCTTTGGGGTCGGCCAATATCTCGATGTAGTACCAGGCGCGCTGAACCGTCCGGTGGTCTTTACTCACGCGTTCCCAACTTTTGCCCGCATCATCCGAGCGAAAAACACCCCCCTGCTCCTTCTCGCTGTCGGACTCGATCAGGGCAAAAACACGCTCAGGGTTGGCTCGCGACACCGAGATTCCCATTTTTCCCATCTCCTGGGGTAAGCCTTTATCCAGTTTTGTCCAGGTTTCGCCCGCGTCAGTTGACTTATAGAGACCGCTGCCCTTGCCACCGCTGACCATCTGCCAGGGCAGGCGGCGATGATCCCACATCGCCGCGTACAGGATGCGCGGGTTGGTCATGTCCATGCTCATATCCGCGCAACCAGAATTCTCATCGACGTACAGGGTTTTCTGCCAATTTTTGCCACCGTCCGTCGATTTGTAGACGCCCCGCTCTTCCGTCGGACCGTGGAGAGCGCCCTGCGCTGCGACGTAGACGATGTCAGGGTTTTGCGGGTGAATTCGGATCATGGCAATGTGGCGCGTTTTGTCCAATCCCATCTTCTTCCATGTTTTTCCGGCATCCGTGGATTTATATACGCCATCGCCATAGGAGGTCATCACCCCACGTGGGGCGTGTTCGCCCATGCCTACGAAAACTACGTTCGGATCGGACTCGGACACGGCTACCGCTCCTACCGACGACGTTTTAAAATATGAATCGGACACATTGTTCCACGACACTCCGGCGTCTTCGGTTTTCCATAGACCACCTCCCGTGTTGCCCATGTAGTAAGTGAGCGGGTCACCGACCACGCCGCTGGAAGCTACCGACCGGCCGCCCCGAAATGGGCCGATGTTGCGCCATTTCAGGGCCTGAAATGTTTTGTCCAGGCTGTCTGTGGGAGTTTGCCCCGTTTTTGATTCACTTCTAGCGGCGCCTTTTCTATTTTGTGCGAAGGTATTTCCGCTAAAGAACAGGATAAGGCAGAGGAGTAAGGTTCTTTTCATTAAAGCGAAGATAATTTTTGATTTTTGGCAACCGTAAAAACAAATCTAGGGCTTTTTGGCAAGCAGCCATATCCTTCACCTTGGCCATTCTTTCAAAAAAAACAACTAATTCCTTCGGGCACAGTATTTGGAAATCACCAAAAAACGTACTTTTAGCAAAATTTAAACATCAATAGAATGGACATTTATGTAGGAAGCCTTCCTTTCAAGATGAAGGAAGAGGATTTGCGCGAAACTTTCGAGGAATTTGGCGAGGTGACTTCTGCCAAAATTATCATGGACAAGATGACGCGCCAGAGCAAGGGATTCGGGTTCGTGGAAATGCCCAACGAAGCAGAAGCCAAGTTAGCCATTGAAAAATTGCACGGCCAGGAAATAATGGGCCGGGCATTGATCGTGAACGAGTCGCAGAACACGAAGCGCACCGAAGGTTTTCGTCCGGGTGGCGGACGCCCCGGCGGTGGAGGCGGCAACTACCAGCGCCGCGATGGCGACCGCAACCGGGATCGCCCCAGCCGCGAGGGAGGAGAATTCAAGCGCCGCGACAGGGACGATTTTTGATCGCACCTCTGCCCAAACGACAAGTCCAACAAAAGCCTGAAAGTCGAGCGTTACTTCTGCTCGAGGTTCGGGCTTTTTTCAATTTCTGCCAGCCGCTTCTCCAGCACCACTACATACAGCGTCAGCTCCTCGATCTTTTCCAGCAGTTTGGTGTTGAAGGCCGCAGTTTCCATCCCTTCAGCTACCATGGCTTTTGCGGATGGCAGCCCCGGAAGGTGCTTGTTCTTTTTGACAAAATCTTCTACCTCATTTAGAGGCCGCAACGGGTAGTTTTCATCGAAGACCTTATCAGCCCACTCGGAGGTACTTTGCACCTGGATACGCGGTTTGGTCAGAAGTACCTTGCCGCTGGCGTCGACGGTGAGTACCTGTCCACTGTTCGCAAGGTAGTTTGCCGCCACGCCGGGTAGTTGGACGTGCGTCTGTGAACTACCCAGCACCAGGGTACTTTCCGCGTCGGCAGGTAGTTCTGCCCCCAGGCCTAGAGCAAGGCTTTCATGCTCGTTGAAGTGAAGGAAGGGTTGGTTTTTGATCATCATCGAGTTGTCGTAGGCTAGGAAGTTGATGTTGCCCCGCAGGGTGAAGCGCTGGTTGGGATAGGCCGTACCGATGCCGACTTTGACGTTGGTGGTGTCGCCAAGTACCAGGCCGTCGTTGACGCCAACAACGGCATACGCCCCGAGGGCTGTAGCACGCTGAATATTATCTTTATTTGGGCCTGTTGGGTTGGTAAAAGTACCCAAAAATGTGTTGTTGCTACCGAATGTATTATAGGCTCCAGCTGCATATCCTACGAATGAGTTTGAGCTACCGGTTTTGTTTTGATATCCAGCATAATAGCCCGTAAACGAATTGCCGTTCCCGGTCGTGTTACTGATTCCAGACGTAGCACCCACAAACACGTTATTGGTTCCTGTCGTGTTTTGTCTTCCTGCACCATAACCCAAAAATGCATTGTAGTTTCCCGTAGTGTTTTTGTTTCCAGCAAACGAGCCCAAAAATGAGTTATTAAACCCCGTTGTCTGAGCGTTTCCAGTATTAGAACCTACGAAAGCATTGTAGTTTCCGGTGGTGATAGAAATACCTGCATCTTCGCCGATGAAGACATTTTGGTTGACATTGTCGGCTGCCGGGTAAGTATTGGATGGGCCCATCACTACGTTTGCAGTGCCTGTGCCACCACCAGGCAGACCGGAGGAGGAGAAGGTAAACACGGTGTTCTGGGCGAAGCTCACACGAGAAAGCAAGGCAAGAAGCAGAATACTGCAAAGGTTGATTTTCTGTCGCTGTGTCATACTGGTCGTTTTTAGGGTGGAGTGATACAATTTTAAAAACTGTAAGAGAGGCAGGTTGCCTTAAACGCTAAAAAAGGCTAGAGTTCCTTGAATTGATAGGCGAACCCTATTTAGGAGTTGGTCATGCAGACAATTCAAGTAGCAATCGCTGTATAAAAGTGGCCTCAAAATTTCCAGAGCTGCTTTCTTATTGAAAATTTCTTTGTTTTATTTCTCTTCTTTTTTAGTGTCAGAGATGGCAAGCACGAGTCTGCGCAACTCGTCGACTTCAGCCAGCCTCTTCTCCAGCGCCACTACATAAAGCGTCAGCTCCTCAATCTTCTCCATCTGTTTGGCAATAATCGTCGTCACGTCCACGCCCTCGGCCACCATCACCTCCGCCGAAGGCACTCCGGGCAGGCGTTTGTTCTTCTTGATAAAATCCTCTACTTCGCTCAAAGGACGGAGGGAGTAGTTTGGCTCGAAAACCTTATCAGCCCACTCGGAGGTACTTTGCACGTAGATGCGCGGCCGGGTAAGGATCACTTTGCCTTGGGAATTAACTGTCAGGTACTTTCCAGCGTTATCTTGCCGGGCATATTGGCCAAGTACGAGCCCGGATGCCTCTTTCGACCCGGAAGGGATCTTGACCAGGGTACTTTCGCTGCCCAGCACCAGCGTCTCCTCGGCATCTTTGGGTAGTTCCGCCCCCAAGCCCAGGGCCAGGCTCTCGTATTCGTTGAAGTGAAGGAAGGGTTGGTTTTTGATCATCATCGAGTTGTCGTAGGCCAGGAAGTTGATATTTCCACGTAACGTAAAGCGTTGATTGGGATAGGCTGTGCCGATGCCAACTTTGACGTTGGCCGTATCGCCCAACACCAGGCCGTCGTTAACGGCGACCAAGGAGCGGAAGCCAAGGGCGGTGGCGCGCTGGAGGTTCGCTTTGTTGGCTCCTGTGGCGTCAGCGAAACTACCAATGAAGGAGTTATAGCTACCAGTAATGTTATTGAGTCTAGCAGAAGCCCCTGTGGACGAGTTGTAGTCACCGATAGTGTTCCTGTATCCGGCAGCGTCACCTGTGAACGAGTTATAGCTTCCTGTAGTGTTGCTGTGTCCGGCAGAGGCACCTGCGAAAGAGTTGTTATTACCATTCGTGTTGCTATATCCAGCTGAGATACCCATGAATGAGTTATTATTTCCCCTGGTGTTGCTATATCCTGCCAGGTTCCCCATGAACGAGTTGCTATGGCCGATGGTGTTGCTGTATCCAGACTCGCCCCCCAAAAAGGCGTTATTGTCCCCGGTGGTGTTGGAGCGTCCGGCGAAGTTTCCCGTGAATGAGTTATTACTGCCAATGGTATTACTGTATCCAGACTCGTTACCCGTGAATGAGTTTTTACTACCGGTGGTGTTGGAGCGTCCGGCGAAGTTTCCCATAAATGAGTTGTTGCTGCCCGTGGTGTTGGTGGCTCCGGCCTGCCTGCCCATAAATGAGTTAAAACTGCCAGTGGTGTTGTAGGTTCCGGCCTGAAAGCCCAAGATCAAGTTGTATTCACCGCTAGTATTGTCAGACCCAGCGCTGCTGCCCATAAAGGTATTGCCGCGGCCAGTATTAAGACGTCCAGCCATGAACCCCACAAAAGTGTTGTAATCACCAGAGAAGTTGCTATATCCGGCCTTGTCGCCCATAAAAGTATTGCCAAAGCCAGAAAAGTTTGAGTATCCAGCTTCATATCCTACAAACGAGTTGCTAGCGCCGGTTTGGTTACCGTGTCCGGCTGAGTTTCCCATAAACGTGTTGAAGTTACCGGTGGAGTTAGCGTACCCAGCAAAGGCGCCGGTGAACAAATTGCTACTTCCGGTAGTGTTATACAATCCGGCAAAAAAACCCACAAACGTGTTGTTGTTTCCGATAGTACTGCTGCGTCCGGCACCAAAGCCGAGAAAGGAGTTGCCACCACCTGTGGTGTTGGAGAATCCCGCATGGGACCCTATAAACGAGTTATTACCACCAGTGGTGTTTTCTACACCGGCGTTTTTCCCAACAAAGGTGTTAGCATTGCCGGTGAAACTGGTAGAATACGAGTTAGACGGTCCTATTAGGACATTATCGATACCCTTGCCAGCGATAGTCGTCGATGTGGTCAGTACCGTGTTCTGGGCGAAGGCCGAATGAGCTGCCAGCCACAGCAGCAAAATTCGTGGCAAAAAGGTGGGGGTCAGTCTCATAAGGAATGGGGTTAAGTCCGTGAGATAATGGAGTCTGGAGGCATTTCCCCCAAAAATAGCGATTCCCCCGTCGCCGCGCTAGAGCTTTCAAGTAAGCGGTACCCACTTTTGAGTGATCGGTCGCTTGGGCCGTACAATTGCAATCCTCCCACTTATTTCCAAACTTTGACCCAACCAATCTTTCGCCCAAAATCCGACATGAAGAAAGCCATACTGCTGCTGCTTATTTCCATCGCTTTTATCCAAACAAAAACTACCCACGCCCAAACCAAACCCGAATTCCTGCGCCTGAATGCCCCGCAGCAAGCCTGGGTTGATTCGGTGTTCCAAAGCCTCACACCCGACGAGCGCATCGCGCAGCTCATCATGGTGGCGGCGACCTCAGATGTCAAGCGGTCGCTTATTGGCACAGAACGCAGCAATCCGGACTACGTCAGGAAATTGATTCAGGAAAACAAAGTCGGCGGGGTAGTTTTCTTTCAGGGGGGGCCGGTGCCGCAGGCGCGGCTGACCAACGAGTTCCAAGCGCTCTCGAAGGTACCTCTGCTGGTAGCAATGGACGCTGAGTGGGGGCTGGCCATGCGTATCGACAGCACGGTGCGCTATCCGTACCAGATGACGCTGGGTGCCATGCAGGGCCACGATGATCTGATTTTCGACATGGGCGCGCAGCTGGCCCGTCAGGCCAAACGGTTGGGTGTACACGTCAACTTTGCGCCGGTGGCCGACGTCAATAATAACCCCAACAACCCGGTCATCAATTTCCGGTCATTTGGTGAGAACAAGTACCGCGTGGCAGAAAAGGCGCTGGCTTACATGAAGGGCATGCAATATAATGGCCTGCTCACCAGTGCCAAGCACTTCCCCGGACACGGCGACACGGGTACCGACTCGCACTACGACCTGCCCCTGATTCCCAAGACGCTCGCCCAACTGGACTCCCTGGAACTGTATCCATTCAGAGTGTTGGTGGATAATGGTCTGGCGGGCACCATGATCGCCCACCTGAGCATACCGGCTCTGGACAATACGCCCAATCTGCCCTCTACCCTATCCAAGCCCATCGTAACCAAGCTATTGCAGGACGACTTGGGCTTTAAGGGCTTGATTTTCTCCGACGCCATGAACATGAAGGGCGTGACCAAGTACTTCTCCGACGGCAAGGCTGACGCGATGGGCCTGGAAGCGGGCATGGACCTGCTGGAATTTACCGAAGATGTACCGAAGGCCATTGCCGAAATCAAGAAGTCGATCGCTGCCGGTGACATTACCCAGGCCGACATCAACGCGCGTTGCTACAAGGTACTTCAGGCAAAAGCCTGGGCCGGCCTCGACAATTTTCAGCCTATCAAACTGGAAAACCTTTATGAAGACCTTAACCCCGCCGCTGCCGACCTCACCAACCGTCTTCTGACTGAGAAGGCTCTCACGGTACTGAAAAACGATAGCAACCTCCTGCCCCTGCGCCGTCTGGACAGTCTGAAGATTGCCGCCATATCCCTTGGGGCTGATTCCATCACCACTTTCCAGAAGACGCTGAACCTTTACACCACCATCGACGCCTACAGCATTCCGACCAAACCGAGCGCGTCGCAATTGGCCGCGCTGGATGCCAAGATCAAGGAATACGATCTGCTGCTGGTCGGCGTGCATCAATACAGCATCTCGCCCCGCACCAATTTTGGTATGACCCCCGAGATGACGGCCACGCTGGACAAACTGCTCGCTACAGGCAAAGCCGCCGTCACACTCTTTGGAAATCCTTACGTGCTGAATAAAATCGACCGTCCCGAGCGGGCCAAAGCCATTGTGATGGCTTACCAACTCACTCCCTACACCGAGGACCTGTCCGCTCAGTTGATCTTTGGCGCTATTCCCGCCGAAGGGCGGCTGCCCGTGACCGTCAACGCACAATTTCCGTACGGCACGGGCCTGAGCACACCCGACCTGAAACGCCTGAAATACACGATCCCCGAAGAAGTGGGGCTTGATTCAAAGTGGATCACCTTCAAGATTGACTCCATCGCCAACTACGCCATCGCCCAGAAAGCCACGCCGGGTTGCGTGGTGCAACTTGCTAAGGACGGCAAGGTGTTTTTCCGGAAAGCGTACGGCAAGCATACTTACGAAGGCAATGAGCCTGTCAAGATTAACGATCTCTACGATTTTGCTTCTGTTACCAAAGTAACCGCCTCCACTCTGGCCTTACTCAGCTTATACGATCAGAAGAAATTCGACCTCGACGCCACGATGAAGGACTACCTGCCCTTCCTCAAAAAATCCAACAAGGCCGACCTTCCCTGGCGCAAGGTACTTACCCACAGCGCCCGGTTAAAATCATGGATTCAGTTCTGGCGCGAGGCGCAGAAGCCCGACGGTAGCTGGAAAAAGAACTCCTTCAGCACTACGAAGTCGGACAAGTACCCTACTTCCGTCGTGGGGGATAGTCTGTTTATTCATAAGAACTACAAGAATGTCATCTACAAATCCATTAAGGACTCACCGCTCAATCCCGAAGAGGGCTACGTGTACAGCGATTTGTCGTTCATTCTCTATCCGCAGGTCGTCAAGAATATCACGGGCGTAGACTTTGAGGATTACCTGAAGGAGAACTACTACGAACCCATCGGGGCCAATTCGCTTACTTTCAACCCCAAGCGTTTTTATAAACTGGATCAAATCGTACCGAGTGAGCGTGACACGTTTTTCCGAATGGCCCAACTGCACGGCCAGGTACACGACGAGGGCGCGGCCATGCTGGGTGGCCTCAGCGGCCACGCCGGACTTTTCGGCAATGCCAATGACCTAATGAAGATCATGCAGATGTACCTGCAAAATGGGTACTATGGCGGGAAGCAATACATCAGCCGCGATGCGATGTTTGAGTTCACGCGTTACCAGTTTCCCGAGCTTGGAAGCCGCCGGGGCATCGCCTTCGACAAGCCCAGCTTCCAGTACACCGGCAATGCCCCGCGCTACGCCAGCCCGGCCAGTTTCGGCCATACGGGCTACACGGGCATTATGGTCTGGATGGACCCGGCCTATGACCTGGATTTTGTCTTCCTCTCTAACCGGGTGTACCCTACCCGGGAGAATACGAGATTATATACCCTGAATATAAGGACGTCGATTATGGATGCGGTGTATGAGGGATTAGGGCGAGGGAAGGCGGGGATGTAAGAGGCTGGATAGATCGATAATTCTTCAAGCTCAGTAGGTGCTGACAAATGATCCAACTAATAAAGTGGGTATAAAATGAGCGGTCGGTCTAGAACCTTAATTCTTATGTTATTGGGATTATAATAGTTAAACATTGATTAAGGTGTGATTCTGATCGTAAAGGCAGTTCTTATTATCTTTTGTGATTCAAAAGATAATAATGAATGGGTATATATATAGGGTGGTTAATGTTGCCACACACCGAAAGTTTCGCTCAGTGATGAGCAAAAGTATAAAAAGGAATAATTCAAATACGTAACACCCCGCATTATTTAAATGGGTTTTGTTTAAATAGTATTTCCAAGAAGAACCCCTAACTCCCCTTAGGGGTTCTTCTTGGAAATGGGCGGATTTATACGGCAAGCACCTAAATGCTCATTTAGTTCTCT
>NZ_BMXF01000005.1 GCF_014651615.1 Persicitalea jodogahamensis
CATTCTGGCGGGTACCTGGTGCCTCAATCCCGAAGAACGCCTTTCGGCGGGCCAAGCGGAGGCGATCGATCGCGTTTTACAGGCCTATCCCGACCTGATCGACGACGCATTTGTCGATACATTTTTGCGGCAGCAAGCAAGCTCAATAATTGAAGACTGATTGATTAAAAAACTACTATCAACTGCATTGATCGACCAAACTACCTCATATCCAACTCACATGCCCCGAGGGTCAGGTTTTAAGGGCATCCGCGCCACCCGCTGCACCTCGATGCCCGGACAGCCAAAGTCTTCCACCACTTTGCCCTCCACCAGGTACACGCCGTTGCCGTAGAGTGGGTAGTTTTGAAGAGAAGGCGGAAAGTGCACCGTATCAAAAAAATCTCCCTCCGTGTCCAGGAAAGTACCGAATTTCATCAGCTTACCCTGCTTGGTACGCACCGTTTTGGAACACACAAAATCTCCCACCATTCGCACCGTCCGCCCGGTATAATTCGTCAAGTCCCTGGACAGAATTTCACCTGCATAATCGCTGCGGGTAAGCGAAAACAGCGAAGCTGACACCGGAAAACCCAGTAGTTCGATTTCATCGTACAGGTCTTCCAGCAAAGAACCTTCCAGCGCGGGAAGCATAGGTTTTTCGGATTCGGCGGCGAAAAGAGCCGGAGTATTGGAGCTATCGTTTTTGCGGCCGTTTAACAGCAAATGCGCCTCCCATAGTAGTTCCTTTTTACCCGAGCCCAGAAAGCGAAAAGCCCCGCTACGGATCAGAACGACGAGCTGCTCCAGCCTGGCCCCGGTGCGCAGGGCAAAGTTCTCCAGACTACTGTATTTCCCGTTTCTCTCACGCTCCTTCGGGATACGCTGCGCCAGACCACTCTCAAGATTCAGAAGACAATCGAAGCCCAGATGCACAACGGTTCCCTGCACCGACGCTCCGTACTGGCTTCGGTTGACGCAGGGCAGGTGAACGTCGCCCCACGCCCGGCGAAGTTCGTTGACGTATACCTTTCGCTGGTAGAAGCCGCCGTAGTTGTTCAGCACGGCCACCATGAACTCAATGGGAAAGTAGGTTTTCAAATACAGGCTCTGGTAACTTTCCACGGCGAAGCTGGCGCTGTGGGCCTTGTTGAAGCTGTATCCGGCGAAGGATTCCATCTGCCGCCAGACTTCGCGCGAGGTTTCTTCGGGGTAGTTCATTCGTTGGCAATGGGCGAAGAACTTGTCCTCGATTTCGGCCAGATGGCTGGCGCTGCGGGTCTTTCCCGACATCATCCGCCGCAGCACGTCGGCATCGGCCAAATCCAGCCCGCCGAAATGGTGGCCGATGCGCATGACGTCTTCCTGATAGACCATCACGCCGTAAGTCTCTTGCAACTCCCGCTCCATCACCGGGTGCAGGTATTGCACTTTTCCGGGGTCGTGGTGACGCTCGATGTAAGCTTTCATCATCCCGCTGCTGGCCACGCCGGGCCGGATAATGGAGCTGGCCGCCACCAGCGTGAGGTAGTTGTCGCATTTCAATTTGGCGATCAACTGTCGCATGGCCGGGCTTTCAATGTAGAAACAGCCGATCGTGTTGGCACTGCGCAACTGATCGGCAATTTTGGGATCATCCAGGAAGTCATGCGGTTGCGAGATGTCCACTTTTACACCCCGATTTTCCGCCACTATCTTCACGCATTCCTTGATATGGCCGATGCCACGCTGGGAGAGAATGTCGAATTTTTCAAAACAGATGTCCTCGGCCGTGTACATGTCGAACTGCATGGTGGGCAGCCCCTTGGGCGGATAATCCAGGGCGCAGTAGTTGGTCAGTGGTAGTTCCGAAATAAGTACCCCCGAGGCGTGGATGGTCCGCTGGTTGGGGAAATCCTCCATCTGGCTATACACCGACAGAATCATGTCCACGACTTCATTCTTGTTCATCATGCTTTCCGGTTCATGAACAAGCCGATCGATCTCGCCCTTGGGCAGCCCATACACTTTCCCCAACTCCCGTAAAATAGAGCGGGAGCGGAAGGTACTCATGGCACCCATCAGGGCGGTGTGGCCCGACTGGTATCGTTTAAAGATGAAGTCGTACATCTCATCGCGCTGGTCCCAACTGAAATCGATGTCGAAGTCGGGCGGGGTTTTTCTTTTGGGATTGAGGAAACGCTCAAAGTACAGGTCCAGAGCAATAGGGTCTACATCGGTGATGCCCAGGCAATAGGCCACGACGGAGTTGGCCCCGCTGCCTCGTCCGACGTAATGAAAGTTGCGCCGGACGGCGTAGCGGCAGATATCGTCGGTGATGAGGAAATAACTACTGAAATGCAGGTTGTCGATGATTTCGATTTCCTTCTGTACCCGCTCCCGGGCGACCTTGTCGTGCGGTCCGTACCGTCTTGCCAGGCCATCGAAAGCGTAGCGCTGCAGCAGCAGCTTGTCATCGTAGGGATTTCCCGTGAAGGTTTTCTTGTTTTTAGCCTTATCAAAATCAAAATAGAACGAGCAGGATTGCAACAGCTGCTCGGTGTTGCGAATAATGTCCGGGAAGTTGCGGTACTGCCACAGTAGTTCGGCCTTCGGTACGAATACCTCGCTGGGATCGGCAATCTGGCCGGGTTGTAGTTGCGAGATAAGCAGGTTGTGGTCGATCGCCCGCAGTTGGGTGTGCAGCCGGTGGGCGGCCCCGTCCCGAAAGCTAACCGGGCTGTGGATTACGTAGCGCGCCCGCTGGGCGATCGGCTCCCGGGCGACGCGGTTTAACGCGGCTCGCGGCACGCCGATGTACTCGTGGTCCCGCAAGATGTCAGGCTCCCGGCTCCCGTAGGGATAAACTACGAAGGCCCGGTCGAAGGCGGGGGCGGTTTCCGGCGGCGGTACTTTGTCACGGTTGCAGCACGTCATCAATTCGTTCAGCTCCCGGAATCCTATCTCATTGGCGGCAATCCCCGTGTACAGCAGCCGGTCCCCGTCGCGGTATTCCATACCCGCCAGGGCGAGCAGCCCGGCCTCGCGGCAGGCTTTGACAAATTCCAGCGTCCCGGTGCTGTTGTTGATGTCGGTTAGCACGGCCATGTCGTAGCCGTACGTCCGCATCCCTTCCACCAGGTCGGCGACGCTCATGGTACCGTAGCGCAGGCTGTAATAGCTGTGAAGGTTAAGGAGCACGGAAGTGTGGATTTTTTCAGTGTTTGAACGGGCGCAAGCTCACTTTGAATCGCGGAACCGCCTTTGCCACTTTGGAACTTTGCTATTTCGTCCCTCCCCTTAAAACCCCGCCCCCCAGACCACGGCCTTCTCACCAAAGCGGTTCCGCATCCGGTCCATCGCCTGGGTCAGCGCCAGATCAGTGGCCGAGTCTTCGAAGAGGTCGGTCTGCTGGTGTCCGTGCACCAAGTCGCTCAGCTTCACGCCCACCAGCCGGATGAGCATCCGTCTTGAATAAAGCTTGGCGAAGAGTTCCAGAGCGTTCTCGGTCATCACCCGTTCCGAGGCGGTGCAGGGCAGGCGCGCCTGCACGGTATGGGTGTCGAAATTACTGTACCGAATTTTCAGCGTCAGACAACGGGCCAGCCGCCCGTCGCGCCGCAGGTCGAAGGCCAGCTCGTCGGCCATACCGTGGATGACCCGCCGCAATTGCGCCAGGTCGATCGTGTCGCGCTCGAAGGTGTGTTCCTTACTGATGGATTTTCGCTCCGCGTGGGCCGTGACCGGGCTGTCGTCGATACCATTGGCCTTTTTCCAAATCGTTACCCCGTTCTTGCCCAGCACCTTCTGCATCGTCCGCACGGGTACCTGCTGCAAAGTACCCACCTTCGAGATGCCCAGGTTGCGGAGCTGAGTGTACGTCTTCTCGCCGATCATCGGAATGCGGCGGATGGAGAGTGGGGCCAGAAAAGCCCGCTCACTTCCCCACCCTACCTGCCGCTCTCCGCTCGGCTTGGCCTCGCCCGTGGCAATTTTCGAGACCGTTTTGTTGGTTGAAAGTCCGAAAGAAATCGGCAACCCGGTTTCTTTTATGATCCGCTGCCGCAACTCCCGCGTCCACTGCCAGCAGCCGAAGAAGCGGTCCATGCCGGTGAGGTCGATGTAGTGTTCGTCGATGCTCGCCTTCTCCACCAAGGGAGCGGCTTCGGAAATAATTTCCGTGACTGTGTCAGAATACTGACTGTAACGGTCGAAATCGCCGCGCACCAGCACGGCCTCGGGGCAGAGCTGCCGGGCCAGCCGCATGGGCATGGCGCTGTGGACGCCGAACTGCCGCGCCTCGTAGCTGCACGAGGCCACCACGGCCCGGTCGCCGCTGCCGCCGATCAGGACGGGCTTATCATTCAGGCTGCTGTTGAGCAGCCGCTCGACGGACACAAAGAAGGTGTCGAGGTCGCAGTGTACAATTTGTCTTTCCATAATTTGTGGATATAGTGGTCTTTTATTACCTTTGACACTAATCGTGTCAAAGTGTTGAGCGTAATAATAGCAAAAGAAAAATGGATCGACAAAAAATATTTTTCGGCCCTAACCTGAAGTTCCTGCGGGAGCGCCGGAAACTGAGCCAGGAATCGCTGGCCGAATCGCTGGGTCTGAGCCGCTCGAAGCTGAATGCTTTGGAAAATGGCCAGACAAAAGCTCCCCAACCGGAGGACTACCTGACCTTTTCGGACTTTTTCAAGATCAGCGTCGACAGTCTGTTAAAAGTGGACCTGACGCGGCTGGGCGAATTGCAATTGCGGGAGCTGGAAGCAGGTAACGACATCTACATGAAGGGCAGCCAAATCAGGGTGCTGGCCATCACAGTGGATAGCGAAAACCGGGAGAACGTCGAGTACGTACCAGTGCGGGCCAAGGCAGGCTATCGCGATGGCTACGCCGACCCGGAGTTTATCGCCAGCCTGCCCCGGCTCACCCTGCCCGACCTGCCGGCCGGTCACTCCTTCCGCATGTTTCCTATCTCGGGCGACTCAATGCTACCCGTGCCGGACGGTAGCACGGTGGTGGGGCAGTATACCGAAGACTGGACAAGCCTGAAAGCCGATACACCCTGTGTGCTGATTCTGCGCGGCGAGGGCGACTTCGTGTTCAAGCTGGTGACACTGCTCGATGACCGTCGCCTGCTACTGCGGTCGCTCAACCCTCTCTACGAGCCCTACACAGTGGAAAGCGGCGACGTCCTGGAAGTATGGCAGTTCCACAGCTTCCAGAGCCGGGAAATTCCGGCTTCGGAAACTACCATGGAACAGCTTTTGAAAATGGTACTATTGCTGCAAAGGGAAGTCACGCAGATGAAAATTGAACGCAGCCACTGAATAACATGCCGATGGTACCGGAAACATCATTACCCGAAATGATCGTCCCCCTGCTGGAAAACCTGCTCTACCCCAGTGAATCGGATGAACCCATATATTTCCTATGCATATCGAGTGAGGGGCAGAGAGAGATCAACGTACAGGAATTCGCAGAACTGTTGGGCCTGAAAGCGACGGATACGATTGTGGAAGAGCTGCCGGAGCGTTTCTGGTCGCCCGTCACCACTGAGCGAGACTGGTACGAAGAGGAAGAAAAGCAGCGAACCGCCCGCTTTGTCGAGCTAAAAAGGATTTTAGAAGAAAATCTGGAAGGCATCCGGTACTTCGAGGTTGGGGAAGTGGAGGTTGGGCTCTACCTGATTGGCCAGTCAGAAGGTAGTATCACGGGACTAAAAACAATGGCCGTTCGCACCTGAGAATCAGCAAATCCGTTCAATTTCTTTGGTATTAATTCAAGAGTATAAACAAGAACCGCCGGTGAACGGGGCCATTTTCGATGATTTCGGCAATACCTGATAGTGACTATCGGCTATGACTCATAACCAGCCCTCGAAAGGCCGACCGCCTGGATCAGGAATATCAGGATTGTTACGAAGAATCCCGCGCGGTTTTCGAGGGCGATGGATATTCCGGTTTTAGCGGTGGAGTGAAAGGGGTTCTTGCCAGCTAATTTATGCGTTTCGAAATAAGCTGAATATTGTCGTTTGTCACGCCATAATTGGTAGCCAGATTTTTCCATTCCCCCAGAGCAGCCTGAACCTCTTCCAAAATCCGAATTGCTTCATTCCGGGATAAATCTGCGTGCGGAGCCAATTTCAGCAGATCAGCCTTGCCCGGCTGCTGTCCCTCACCAGCCACCAACATACTTTGCTGACCAGCAGGACCAGAAGAGAACGTCAGGTCGTAAGCGGGCGAAACCCGCCACACTCCTTTTTTATCCATCAGGAAAGAAAAGTTCTTCGAATGGTCATCCCGATTGTGGGCCAAAACGTTAAACACGGCGTAGCGATAAATTTTTTGCGCCTGACGCACATCCTTGGTCAGCCACAAAGTCGCTCTGATCAAGTCTTCGTAATCCAGAGCCGGGATTCTAAAATCCGAGTGCAATAGCCCGCAGGCCGTATGAACGTGCAGCTTTTTCCCCTCGGGAAGTCGATCGAAGCGTTTTGCGGCGAAATATCCGGCATTGCCTTTGCTTTTAAAAAGATGAAAATCGGGAAGCTCCAATCCCGCTTTCAGAGCCATCAGGTTATACACGTATTCGATGGCCCCCGCATCGGCCCCATCCCTGGAATTGCCAAATTTTACGATCCACGGCGTATAACCGGAAGGTAGCACTTCACCGGCCTGAATGATGGAATTCTCGCCCGGATTGAATCCAATCAGGGCCTTGGGCCGCGCTCCGGCCGAAGATCCGTTCAGCTGGATGAGGTTTTCCAGCACATCGCTGCTTTCACCGCGCAAAACCGCCTTCGTTTGCTCATTTAGCTCGTCCAGATCAAGGTCCCCAACCGAGGAAGAGCCGCCATAATCGGGTAAATAGGTCAATGCGCCCATACCCGTTTTGCCCACGTGAGCCAGGCGATCCAAAGGAGAAAATGTTTCGGGCAAGACACCATTGGATCGTAACAACCTATCCAGTAATAAGCGTCCCCACCCATCGGGCAGACTATCATTGAAAACCCCCGATAACCCTTCGAATAGCGAGGGTTCAAAGGAAAAAGTACCCGTTTTTAAGGGTAGTTTGTAGGGGGAGATTTGTAATCCCCCATCCAGAAATTCGGGATCATATTCGAAATAAATACGGCCATTATCCGGCACCAAGCGGCCCACGGACAGGGGAGCCCGATCGCCAAAGTCCAGCGCTACGTGCAGCAGTTCTACGGGTTTAGGGTTGCGTTTCATGAGTTGCGCACGCGCCTTCGGATGGTTTGCTTCGAGCCGTCGCTGACTTTGCTCTTCAGAATTTCGTCAATGCTTTTAGAATTCTGATGGTTTTGCTCAATTCCCTGCAAAATGGCATCAGTAAGATCGAGGACAAAGGCCAGTTTGATGAAGGATTCCAAAGAAATCTGCCCGGTTTGCTCAAATTTGCGCACTACCGAAAGGCTAACGTTGGCTTTTTCGGAAAGCTGATTCTGAGTCAAGCCCTGCTTTACCCTGCGCTGCCGAAGCAGCGCAGGTAGTTTAAACAGTATGTCATTTGGAGTAATAAATACCATAATTATGTTAATTATAAATTAATTAACTTATAACTACCACAATTATGATAATTATCATTGGTATATCCAAAGCGGTTGCGAGAAATATTCGGATAGATGACAGAGCTGACTTTTACGGTTGACTAATTTCAAGCTCAGATTGGGAATAGCCTAAAAATCAATCAAAAAACAATACATTTGGTTACCAAACTTTATCAAATCCTAAACCTGCTCCCTCTTATATCCCCACCACGCATGACCCACCGCGAACTTTTCTTTGCCCTCTACCAATCTAGTACCGAATCGGAAGTGGAATCTCTGCTGAAAAAGCATCCCACTATTTTTGAAGACGCTAATTGGTACCCCTTGGGCGGGAATCCTAGCAATTATGGCGTTATCGAAAATCAGCAATCGAGTTCGATTGCGGCGTTGATCGAGAAGCTGACCAACTCAATTGATGCTATTTTGACCCGTCAATGCTACGAGGCTGGCATCGATCCGAAATCCGCTAAGGCTCCTCGTTCCATGGAAGAGGCCGTATCTCAATTCTTTCCTAATTCTCGGGATTGGGATTTGCCAGGATTTAGAAAGAAACAGGCCGAAAATCTGCAAATCCTGGCTGACGGTCCCAAGTTGGGTACCTCACTCATTATTTACGACAATGGCGAAGGACAACATCCTCAGGACTTTGAAAATACTTTCCTTTCCTTGCTGCGTGGCAATAAGAATGAAATTCATTTTGTACAGGGAAAGTATAATATGGGCGGAAGCGGCTCGATCGTTTTCTGCGGCAAGAAAAGGTACCAACTCATCGGTTCTCGTAAGTTCGATAAGTCGGGAGCATTTGGTTTTACGCTTGTACGAAGCCATCCCCTAAGCGACGAGGAAAAGACAACTAAGAAGAATACTTGGTACGAATACCTGAAACTCGACGGTCATATCCCGTATTTTGAAATTGATCAATTGGATTTAGGGCTGTATAACCGAAAGTTTGAAACGGGTACCGTCATTAAACTCTACTCTTATGACTTGCCTGCCGGAAGCCGATCCGTCATTTCGCGCGACCTTAATCAGAGCCTGAATGAGTATTTGTTTGAACCTGCTTTGCCCATTTTGACCGTCGATACAAAGGAAAGGTACCCAAAAGACATCAATCTGGAACGTCCTCTGTATGGACTGAAGCGGCGTTTGGAGCAAGATGAAAACAAGTACATCGAAGACTATTTTTCCGAAACGTACGTCGACGAGCTGTTTGGGAAAAATGGTCAGGTAAAAGTGACTTGCTACGTTTTTAAGAATAAGGTGGATGAAAAGTCGGTGACGGAAACCAAGAATACGATCAACAGCGAGTTCTTCAAAAACAACATGGCTGTGTTGTTCTCGGTCAATGGACAAGTACACGGGCATTATACGTCGGAGTTCATCACTCGTTCTTTAAAAATGAATCTCCTGAAAAATCACCTGCTCATACATGTCGATTGCACTAACGTGGACATTGATTTTAGGAATGAGCTGTTCATGGCTTCACGTGACCGCTTGAAGGATGGTAACGAAACGCGCGATCTTCGGAGCTACCTTGCTAAGAAGCTAGGTGCAAAAGACGGTCGTTTGGCCGAAATTGAGAAGAAACGAAAAGAAGGGATTACCGTCGAGCAATCCGATTCGAAAGAGTTAATCAAGTCATTTACTAAGAATCTCCCTCTTAATAGTGACTTGATGAAGCTATTGAACAAGACTTTTAAGCTCGATAGTAAACCCGAGGAACCGAAAAAAGGGGAATCTCCCAAGGCAAAACCAAAATCAGAGCAAAAAATAAAAGAACCCTTCAAGCCCGAGCGCTTTCCTTCGGTCTTTAAAGTCAAAATCGCCGATAAAAACGGTATCCGCGCGGTGAATATTCCGAGGGGAACTGAAAAAATAATTCGTTTTGATACGGACGTAGAAAATAACTACTTCGACCGGATTGATGAACCCGGAAGTATCAAGATATCGCTGCTTTCGGTGAAAGGTAACGAAACCGAGGGTGGAAGCGAGAAAGGCGAAAAGCTTGAAGTCAGCGAATTTTTCAACGTTCACACGTCAAGCCCACAGGAGGGCACTATCCGCATCGGCCTAAATCCCAAAGCCGACGTGCGGGTAGGTGAGGACATGGAGTTGAAGGTGACGCTGACCGGAGCCGGAGAGGAGTTTGAAGAGATATTTTGGGCTAAAATCACCGATCCCGAAACACCGAAACAGGAAGCCCCAAAGCCTGAGCCCGAAGAAGAACAAATGGGACTACCAGAAATGGTTTTAGTTTACAAAGAGCCAAGAGATGAAACTACTTTCACCTGGGCAAAATTTTCAGAGAACGCCCCGGAAGAAATGAACCACAACAAGGTAATGTATCCGATGGCATCGGGCGACTTGCTGGAAAGTATCTATATCAACATGGATAGTAGCGTACTCAAATCGTACCTGTCAAAATATAAAACGACAGAGCAGATTGAAGTGGCTAATCGAAAATACTACACCTCTGTGTTTTTCCATGTACTATTTCTGTACACAATTTCCAGAAATAGAAAATACGAGTTTTCGCTACCAACTGATGAAAAGAGACAACAAGGGCAAGAAACGGAGCTGTCAGCTTATTTGATGGATATTTTTGATAATCACTATACTTCGTTTATCCTGAACTTTGGAATGAATGATATTATGGAGGGGTTGGGATGATTTGTATATAAAACCAATTAAATAAATAATAGGCAGACTGTGCCTACTTTTATAATAGCTTAAAGAAACTAATTGTACTATTTTTTCAAATTTTAGCAGGACAAGAAGTTTGTACATAAGACAAAAATTCTGTAATTTCCTTATAGTCTTTTAATGGATTTTGATACGAAATAGTTAGAATATTAAAATCTTCTGAATAACGCCTTGCAATCGTACTATTATTTTCAGATTCATCAAGTAATAAATAATGCTTAGGGCCGCCTCCATGATAACAATCATGAAGATAATCAATAAGTTGATTAAACTCAGGATCATTCATTGATACTCCTACAAATAAAATAGATTTGGTTGTAAAAATTGCTTGAATTAAACTTCTATACCCTAATTCTCTATATAGTGTTTTGCGATAGTCTTTTTGTGTGAGTATTAGCGTATTAACATCTAGCGAAGCATCCCCATGAGCTTTCAAAATAAAGAAACGATTTTTCCAGAAGTTATTAGCAGCCTCTCTACTTTGATTATAAATAAACTTTGGAGGGTATTTTCCATAAGCCTTAGTATATGCCTGTTCTAATAAATCATCATAATTAATAGTGATTAGCAGGCTCGAATTAATTTGTACAATTAATTCATGATTCAGTGTTGGAGTCTTATCATGTTCTGCAAACCGCTCACTCATATAGTCCCAAAATTTGGTTCCAAGTTCTAACTTTAAGTCTTCTGCGACGAACAAAAATTTACTCGAATCCGAAATGAGATCAACATATTGATTTATTTTATCATCATTTATCCATTTTAATTTTCTCGATTCGTCGATCAGTTCGTTTAATAACCCTCCCCAACTAGGAAACCCTGCATCAATTGACAATCCAGCGCCCACAAAAATAGCGCCTCTTCCCTCTTGAAAATTTTCTATTAATTCCGATGGAACTATATTAACGTCGAATGCCATATCATTCTTTATTCAAAAAATCACTAAATAAATTACTAAATACCTTCGAGCGTGTTTCTATTTTATTTGGATCTGATCCATTATTTCTATATGCATCGATATAATAATATAAATCTCTATGATATTGAATAAAATCTGTTTTCGTTAGTAGTTGCTCAGGGTTATTATTCTGATAAAATTTCCTGTCTTTTTCAAGCTTGGAAAACGTTCTTGCAATATGATTATAATCAACCTTATTACAGTTATCAAGATTTTTATAAAAAAACATAAAGAAGTCAATGAATGTAAATTTATTGACTACCTTGACAGGTGATGATTGGTCAATAAGTTTCAAATGATCTAGAACAGAATCAATGTTTTTTAAGTCATTTGTTGACAAGCAAATATCCGTGTCCAAATATAACTTTGTAAGCAAATCTCCTTTTAATGGTTCTTTGTTTGAATATTTTATTAAAGCAATTACATGAGCCAAAAAATCTTGATGCTTATATCTCGAAACAGCAATTTTCGATGACGCAAAGAAATCATGATTTAATGCAAAATTATTAATGTGGTCACCAACAACACTAATAATTGCATTTCTTTTTTCCGCTTGATTTAGTGCACTTCCGAGTTGAAGCCTTCCAAATAGCGTTCTTATTTCATCGTTATCTGAATTTTCTACAATAGCAACTGTGAGCTCAAAGTTGTCAAACTTAGTTTTTAGAGTTGAATCTAACTCAGAGAATTTCTTTCCTCCGATCTTATATGAGCCTAAGTTCGAGAGATCGAGACCGTTTACTGTCTTTTTATCGAGACTAAACTTATCTTCTTTATAATTTAGTATGGCTGTTAATCTTTGTTGACCGTCGGCAACCTCGTATTTGTATGGCCCGCTGTAAAGTTTCCTCAAATATATCTTAGGGATATCAATCCCTCTAAGGATAGAATCAATCAAGTGCCTCTTCTTATCAAGGGACCAAACTTCACCTCTCTGATAGGGGGGTTGTTCATTGATCTCATTATTAATTTTTATAAAATCTAAAATTTTCCATGTTTTGACAATAACAACCATAAATACAAGGGAATAAGTCTGATTAAATGAAACAAGCCGCACAACCTTCACCCTCAGCCTCTAAAATATCCAGCAAATAAGGCGATTTCTGCTTCTCAGCCATCCGCTCGGTACGTTTGATGAACTCTTCCTTAATAGCCTTGATCCGCTCGGGGCGAATCAACTCTTCCAACGTTTCTTCCTGCGCCCACGAGTACCCGGCTTTCTCGTATTCCATCGCTTTGGCGTACAGTTCAGGATGTTGTTCGTAAAGCCATACCCACTCGATTTTTTGTTGGAAGAAACAGAAATAGCACCCCGAACGGCTGCGAGAATACTGACTTTTTAGATCTTCTACCCCAAAATCAACCTTTTTGTAATAGGCGGGTACCCCCACACCACTCACTTCCAAGAGCTTAAAAATGTCGTCCCGTACCAATATTTCGTCGTTTTCTACCAGTGGAAATTCGGCTTCATTCGCGAGGGGGTAGTTGGTGGTTTTCAGGTACTGAAAAGCTAATTGATTAAACAGCCTGGTATTCGTATCGAGTAGTAGCTTCAGCTTTTGGGGCTTGGTGAAGGAGGGAGACAGTGGTTGGGCAAGTACCTCTTCAAATCGCTCAGCTCGTATGCTGAAAGGTTGCAGCGCCAGGTTTTCTACAAGAAATGGAATGGTAGTATTGGCAAGTACCTTGGCGATGACGTCCTCGCTCCAAATGTTTTGCCGAAACGGAAAAATAGATTGGATGGTACTTTTCTTGGAGATGTATCCCTCCCGGTCTTCGTCACCCCGAATCCCCACGTAGGATATGACGGGATCGTCGCCGACGAATTTCTCGAAGGGTTCTAGTTTTAGTTTTTTGGTACACCAACGTGAGTTGGAGGATGGCAGGTAGCCACCATACATTTCCAGAAAATGGTCAAATGGATCGAGATTGCTGTTTTCAGCCCCCTGTAACCTTAGGATTTTCTTGCCCAGGTACACCTCCAAGTTGTCGATCAATTGGTAGGTTTCATCCAGTTCTTTGCCCGTATCGCAGGTGTAGTACTCTATATCAAGGTTGGGATAGCGATCTTTCATGTAGATCGCAAGGGCCGCACTATCCTTGCCCCCCGAAATACCCAATACATGTCTTACTTTTTTGCTCATCGTTTCAGAAGTTCGTTTAGCAGATTGGTGAGGGCCGCGATGTCCAAAGAGTCATCACCAATCAACTGTGTACGCAATTTGTCTTCAATTTTAGCAACCTGTTCGCGTTTCTGTTTGGGTAGCCGCACGAGTTTCTTCATGAGTCCGCCCACGAACGTGTTGATTTCTAAGCTTACCACGTCTTCTGCTTCAGTATCGACGTCGGCCTCAGAAATCGCGGTCAAACTATCCAAGTCCAAAATCAGGCGCTTAAATTTCTGGTAAAGCGCGACTTCGTCTTTGTCAGTGAACGAATTGAGTGCCTTGCCCATCACCGCCTGCGCAATCGAATTGAGCCAGGCATCGCGGTCGTCGAGCGCAGAATCAAGCCTTTGGATGAACGTTTTTTGATTGGGCAGCAACAGATGCTTTTCCAGCTTGGCGTAGCGGCTCCGCAAGCTTTGCTTGTATTCTTCAAAGGATACATTGCTACCAACATACTCGTCGCGAATAAATGCCTCAAAACGGTCGATCAGCGCATTATAGGCGGTACGGATTTCCCGCACGGCGTCTTCCATCTGCTTCACGTAGTCCGATGAACTTTCTGGAGTGGCGTACAAGCTTTCGAGCGAATAACCGAGTGCCAGAGGAAACTCCTCAAAAAACGTTTTTTCAGGATCTACCGAACTCGCAATCGTCTCGCGCAAAGCGAGGGCTTCTGGACTCAGGCGCTTAGTTTCCTTGGCGTAGGCAGGTAAGTCGCGGTAAAAAACCAGAAATGGCTTGATCGTTTCGATAAAAGTGGGATTATCAAAATCCTCCTTAACCGACTGATTTAAAAAACTCCGGTACTTGTTGAATAGCATCAGCTTAATGCCATCCAGATCGAATGCTTTTATCTCGTATTTCTCGGGAGATTTCGATATCAGCTCTAAGATGTCTCCCGCAAGTGTAGGTTCGTAGCCGTTATTGCTGAACAAGGCAAAGCTGTCTCGGTTGGCAAACAGGAAAGTGGGTACCCAAAAATCAATGAGGCCACGCTTGAGTTTGAAAGGCCGCGCGGAAAGCCTTGTTACCAGCTCGGATACAGGCAAACGAGAACGCTTGCTGTCGTCAAGAAACCGTCGCGATTCGGCCCAAACCGCCTGGAAAGAAGAATCTGACGCGATGCGATTTGACGCATCGGTCGTTTGGTTGGAAAGAATCAAGCCGTTTTCCTTTACCAACGTCAGGAAAATCGTCTTTTCAGGTGGAAAGCGCTCTTCGGCGAAGCCCAGCGTGTCTAAATTCCAATTGTCAGCCAAGGCCTGCAAATACATCCTCTTGGCCGCATGAATTGAACCAGAAATCTTGTGACGGTTAACGAGTTCGTTTTTGAAAACGGGCGTGCCCGGATAAACGGTTTGGCAAATTTGAGACAGGTACTTGTGAAAAGCTTTCGCACTCGGGAAGTACACTACTTCGCCCCGAAAAATCCAGGTGACGCTATCACCGTAGAAGCTATTGAAAACGAGTTGCGTCAGTTCCCTCTTGTGATCTTCAATAATCTCCTGTAATTCCCTTACCGCGACTTTGTCCTGGTCGTTTTTTATAATGACGTGTTCTGCTTTCGCGATGTCGGTCATTACCTGCTTAATTTTTTCGGCTTCTTCGAAATAGCCGTACAAGATCGCTTCTTCCTGTTGGCGCGATGCTTCCTTCACACTTTCTAAGTCCACCTGACCGTTGAAAATCAGGTTGATATAACCATCGATCTCGCCAGTTAGGGCGAGATCGACCGGGTGGTCAGAAATCACGTACTCAAAAGTCCGGGGCGTTCCGGTTTCGTAGGAATTTTTATTAGCCTCAATTGGCGGAAATTCAAAATAACTTTTGAGCGCTGTGGCTACATCTATTATTTCACTAATCTGCGTCTTGGCTTCAATCAGGGCCAACTGAATATCCAAGTCCGAGCCTTCAAATAACACGAACCTACCGTTACTGACACGATATAAAATGACACCAAGGTCTTCCAGTTCCTGAATTAGCAGACCAGGTTGGGATATCCCAAGGCAGGTTTTGGCGTAATTGGTAAGAAAATCCTCTCCTAGGTTAGTACCACGTGAAATCCAAATGGACAACAACCCAATGGTTTTGACCAATTTGCTACCCGCCTCCACGTTAGAAATGGTACTGCGCTCGACAGCATCCAAAGCCGAGCGAATGCTGACCCACTTGAAATAGTCGTGGTTGTGCTTGGATTGGAGATAAGAGTAAAAATTATAAAATAGGTAATCGTAAACGTTGGCTAGGTTGTAGAAAGGATTATCCCTACTTAAACTCACGCTGTCGATTCCCGTGAAGTCGGTCGATTCCAAGAACGAGAAAAGCGAGCGTTCGTTTTGCCCGTAACGCTGCAACGACAGCGCAAGTACCCCACCGGAGAGCAAATCGAGCGGGTAAAGCTTGGCGGCAATTTCCTGGGAAGCCGCTTTGTCGAGCCGAAAAGCTTTGGTCTTGACGGCCAAGTCCACACTTTCACTGATCGAATCAGGCAAGGTGCGAGTTTCGGAGCCATCCAAATGCTCAGCGGCAAGATACAGTAATTGCTCAACAGGCTCGTTGAAGGTAATTTCCCGAAAGCGCCCTTTTACTTTCCGCCACTCCTGCTGTTGCGCGTCCGACAGGTTTTGGGCGTAGGCGTCGAAGTTTTGATGGACGCTCGTAATCAGGCAAATATTATGGTCAGAATTATTGGCAAATTCCGTCAGCTGCTGAATGACGTACAGTTCCTGCTCGGGATTGTGGCGGGCAGCATGTTCCAGGAACTTACCAAACTCGTCGATGACAATGAACAGGATAGCATTTTCCTTTCCTAACGAACTGTAACGATGAAAAAGGTCGGAGCAGACATTTTGAACAGTATTCTCGTGAACGTCTAATTCCAGCTTTTCCACAAAGACATCGAGCATCGAACGGTATTCGCCAACGATATTGATAAACGCGACCGTCGGGTTGGGCAGAAAGCCAACTTTAAAAAAGTCTTTCTTGCCAATAACACTTTTCTCAAAAGCCCACAGTAGGGACGATTTTCCAGTTCCGTAGGTACCGATTATATTGAACGAACGCAGACCTTTCTCAAAATCAGCGGCGATTTGCCCCACGACGCGCCGGGCGTTGGGCGTCGGGTGGTAAGTCAGTTCCCGATCAGCATCCCGGACAATGTTGACAGAAGTAGAGTATTTATACGTTGGCATAGTAGTCGGAAAGCACTTGGTGGGGGGCAAAGGTGGATTTGAATTGCAATTCCATGATCCCCGCCTGATCGCTGAACACAATGCCTTCGTAATGGTTGGCCAATGCCTCGATTTTGCTGACAAGTCCTTCCTGGTTCAACGCAAAAACACTACCCACCTGATTAGCTTCTTCTTCCAATCTTCGGTAGCTGATAGAGTTTGAGCCTTCGTTAGCTACTAAAATTCCATACATCAGGATTTCGGCAGGAAGTTCGTGGCGCTCGGCGTTGGCGATATAGAACAGTTTGCCCTCTTTCTTGTAGCCCAACATATTCAGGTCAGTCAGGATTCCAGTAAAACCTTCATCCCGGCTTTTGGTTTCGGTATGCCGCAAGTACATTTTGGTAAAAACGCCAAAATCGGAACCGACGGTTGAATCGCTCACATTCAATTGAGCGGTAGTGCTACTCAGCCGCCCAATATATTTCAAAAAATCCTCAGCAGAGAATTCGATTTTTAAGCGGCGGTAAGTATTGAATATCAGATTATAGATCGAGGCGTGGTTGTTGACTACCAAGTGAAAATGCAGTAGCCACAGGGTACCTTCATCTTCCAAATACGGATCGAAACCTTTTTCATCATCAAAAAGCCAATGAGCCAATTCGGTTGGTTGGTCGTCAGAATCGGAAAGTGCAAAAGCCTTCATCCAATACCGAATCGCAGATACCATGTTCTTGCCCACACCCAAAACTACCACCGCATCGTCGTCACTGAATTTCTTGTCAAGGAGCAGGTAGTCATAGCCTTTCTTCAACCAAAGGCTGCGGCAATGGAAAGTATCGTGTCCGGAGAACGTGTATTTAACAGGAGAAAGAGTTTCAATCATGGGCGGGATAATTTTCCAAAAATACAAAGGATTGAAACAACCGGCAAAGTAGTTTTCCCTCACCCCTTCCTCCGCCCAGCCGTACTACTCAGCACCGCCGTCCCACCCGACTGATAATAATCACACATCGATTGCAGCACGCATTCGCTGCACTTTGGTTCGTGCCAGGTACACACCCGCTGCCCGTGCCAGTAAAAATGCTTGTGGAAGTTGAAAAGTACCTTGGCGTCGGCAGGCAGGTAACTCAGCAGAATATCGTGCGCTTTATTGGCACTTACTTTCGGACCAATTATGCCAAGCCGTTGCGTGACGCGATGAACGTGCGTATCGACGGGCATAACGGGTTTCCTGAAATTGAAAAGCA
Organism: Persicitalea jodogahamensis; assembly: GCF_014651615.1. GTDB lineage: Bacteria > Bacteroidota > Bacteroidia > Cytophagales > Spirosomataceae > Persicitalea > Persicitalea jodogahamensis. The sequence goes on from NZ_BMXF01000005.1 coordinate 17,787, forward strand.
ATAACAGAGTCGCCGTTTTGGGACCGACACCCGGCAGGTCAGTCAGCCACTGCATGGCATCTTCGGTAGAGAAATCATGCAGGAAATCGATATTGGCGACTCCCCTTTCCTCAATCAGACGCGCAAGTACCTGCTGAATATAGGGGGCTTTAACTTCGGGATAGGTGGCGGTGCGAATGGCAGCAGTCAGGTCAGCTAGTGGGGCGTCGCGGACGGCCTCCCAGGTCGGGAAACGCTCCCGCATGTTGCGGTAAGCCGCCACCTCGTTGGCGTGGGTAGTTCGATGCGAGAGGATGGTACCGATCAGCTCGTGCATCGGGTCGGCGCGGCCGTAGATTTCCTGCACGCCATAGTGTTCGTTCAGCCGCTCGTGGGCCTGAATAGTTTTGGTAGCTAAATCGGACAAAGCATTCATGTAGATAACAGTCGGAATAAGGAGCGGCAGCCATAATGACTGTCTGCAATCCGGCTACATCAAAAAAAGATTGTTCCAATGCCTTCAAAATCAAAAAAGCGCTGGGCGGAAATGATTCCACCCGGCGCTTTTTATACTTCCTTTGCTATCCGCGAGTCTAAGGGTTAAACCGCTTCCGCTATCTTGACTATATCAAATTTGCTCAGCTTCGGAAGTCCAAAAGCAAAACATCGATTTCGCTGAGTTTTGAAAAACCTTTGTCAAAGGTCAATAGCGGAATACCCAAATAGTCGGCGGTTGCGGCAATGATGGCATCCGGTAATCTGATTTTATGTTGCTGTTTCAGAGCAATGGTAATCTCTCTGATGGGCTGTGATAGCTCCAACAAGCTACAATCATCCAACACTGCCCTGTAAAACTGCTTGTCGCTTTCAGAGATTCCGTGAAAGCCCAAGAGTTCCATTTCGGTTATGATAGAAACAAATATGTGCTTTCCCTGCAAATATTCTGCTACCTCGGTATCACCCTCAAAAAGTCGGATGAAAACATTGGTGTCAACCAACAGCTTAATTCCACTCATCGCGTGCCATTTGCTGATAATCGATCGCGTCGACTCCTTTTTTCAGTTTTCCCAGATACTTGTAGGCATCGAAAGCCTTTGATGAGGGTTTCTCTTTTAGCTTATCGATCGCCTCGGCGAGGCTCTTTGCTTTTTTGCCAGAATTGATGGTTATGGTCATATCCTTCTCGTTTTTTCAAAAATACCTTATTTCCTAAGAATGAACAAGAAAGCAATTACAGTCAGCGCACAAAAAAGCGCCGGGCGGAAATGATTCCACCCGGCGCTTTTTTTCTTCCTTTGTTGTACTTGAGTCGGAAGATCAAACCGTTTCGGTTGCCAACTCTCTTTTTTCTTCCAGCTCGGGGTCGACTTTCTTGTTAAACCACTTCTCCCGCACCCGCTCGTTGACGTAGTACATGCAGGGTACCAGTAGTAGCGTCAGGACAGTCGAGAAGGTCAGACCAAAGATAATAGTCCAGGCCAAAATGTTCCAGAACACCGCACTGTCGCCACCGATGAAGACATTGGGGTCAAAGTCGCGGAACAGGCTCACGAAGTCGATAGTAAGGCCTAGAGCCAGCGGAATAAGGCCCAATACCCCCGCTGAGGCGGTCAGCAGTACGGGGGTGAGCCGGATGGCCCCACCCTCAATGATGGCCTCACGTAGCGGATAGCCACGCTCCCGCAATTCGTCGATGAACTCGATGAGCAGGATACCGTTTTTCACCACGATCCCCGCCAGGGCAATAATGCCCACGCCCGACATGATGATAGAGAACGTTTTGCCGAAGGCCATGAAGCCCAGCAACACCCCGATCAGCGAGAGCAGGATCGTGAAGAATATAATGAACGGCTTCACCACGGAGTTGAACTGCGTCGCCAGAATCAGGTAAATCAGCAGGATAGCCGCACCAAACGCACCGATGAGGAACGTCATGGATTCCTCCTGATCCTCCTGTTCTCCTCCCATCTTGACGGTATAGCCGTTGGGTACATCTATGTTGTCCACTACTTGCTGGATTTGGGCCACGATTTCGTTGGCATTGTAGCCGGGCAGCACATCCGAACTCAGCGTAACGATACGTTCCTGATCTTTACGGTTGATCTGGCTGAACGTGGTGGAGTAGTTGATGTCGGCCACTGACGAAATAGGTACCTGACGAAGCGCGCCTCCACTCACCATGTCACGATAAACGATGTTCATGCTCAGCAGACGGTCGATCTGGTCGCGGTCGTCTTTTTTAAGACGAACCATAATCGGGTACTCGTCTTCGGCGTCGCGGAACTTGGATACCTCGGTGCCGAAAAGGGCAGTACGCACCGCCAGGGCAATTTGCTGGGAGCTAATGCCTTCACGCTGTGCCTTGTTCCGATCAATGTTGATCGTGATTTCAGGCTTATTGGTTACCAGGTCGGTACGAAGCTGGTCGATGCCCTGAATACCGGACTCCTGCACCTTCTGTAGTACCTCCTTTTCCAGTTTTTGCAACTCAACGAAATCTTCACCCAGGATTTCGATGGAGATGGGTTTACCCGTAGGCGGGCCCGTCCGCTCACGTTCCACCGAGATTTCAGCTCCCGGGATGTCCGTCAATCCGTCGCGGATTTTGGTCAGGATTTCCTCGGTCGAACGACCGTCGCGTAGTTCATTTTTAACAAAAGCCACCGTTACTTTCGACTTGTGCGGCGTGGCCGAGCGATCAGGATTGGTAGGGTCGCCGGCGTTTTTGCCAACGTTGGAAATCACGGAGTTGACCATACCCATGGCGCTCTCTTTCTCCAATACGTTGAATACCTTTTCCTCAATCACCTTCGTAACCGAATCCGTCACCGTAGCATCGGTGCCGACAGGTAGTTTGTTATAGACATACACATAATCGGGGTCGCCGCTGGGGAAGAAAATCACCTTAGGTTGCACGATCCCCATGATCACGAAAGTAATGACCAATAGCACCACACTCGCCGCAATGGCCCCCACCGGACGCCAGCCTACGATGAGCCAGCGGATAATTTTGCGGTAGTTGTTGCTCAGAGCGGGCAGGAAACGATCCTGAAAGGGCACCAGAATTTTGGGTGTCAGGATATAATAATTGAATACGTACAGGGCCAGAATGAAGACAATGAAGTTGCCGATGCCCCGGTCTACAAAGTACCCGACCAAAGCCGCCGCCGCCAGCACGATCATAGGCCGACGAATCGCCTTGAAGCTCTGCTTTTCGTGATCTTCCTTGTTTTCATCATGCCGCTTCATGAACGACACCGCAAAGACGGGGTTCATGACGTAAGCCACGAATAATGATGACATCAGCGTCAAAATCAGTGTCAGGGGCAGGAACTTCATGAATTCGCCCACAATCCCGGGCCAGAACAGCAGAGGGAAGAAAGGCGCAATGGTGGTGAGTGTACCCGAAAGTACCGGAATGAACACCTCGCCCGCCGCTGCCTTTACAGCCTGTTTGATTGTCCAGTCTTTATGCTGGTTAAACAATCGGTGAGTATTCTCGATCACCACGATGGCGTCATCTACCACTAGCCCGATTCCGAGCAGGAAGGCAAAGAGAACGATAGTATTCAGAGTAAAAGCCGTACCGACGATCGGCCCGATGATCGGCATCAGTGTGAACGCTACCAAAGCCGACAGAGGCACGGCCAGGCCGACAAAAATAGCGTCGCCCACGCCCATGAAGAACATTAGCACCAGCACTACGAATATAAAACCAAGAATTACGGTATTGACCAGATCGTGCAGCTCTGCTCTGGTCCGTTCCGACTGGTCGGCGGTAATCAGAATATCCAGCCCCTGGGGGAAGCGCGTTTCCTGGTAGTCGGCGATGGTTTCCTCAATGCGGTCGGAGGCTGCAATCAGGTTAGCTCCGGCGCGCTTGATAACGTTCAGCGTAATAACAGGCTTGTTGTCAAGCCGGGCAAAGTCTTGTTGCTCCTCGAAGTTGTCGCGCACCTCGGCCACGTCACCGAGACGCAACACCGCACCGGTGCTGGTACGCAGGCGCAGATCGGCGATCTGGCTCACGTCCGAAAACTCGCCTTTTACACGCAGTGTCCGGCGCACACCGTCTACGGGCAAATCACCGCCCGAGACGTTCACGTTTTCGCCCTGCACGGCAGTTTGAATATCAAAAAACGACAGTCCGGCAGCCTGCATCCGGGGCAAATCCACGTTGATCTGAATCTCGCGGTTCAACGCACCCACGATATCCACACGGCTGATTTCGGGCATGGCCTCAATGGCATCCTGCAAATCCTCGGCGTACTCTTTGAGCTGTTTCAGCGAGTAATTGCCCGCGATGTTGATGTTCATGATCGGAAACTCCGAGAAGTTCACGTCCTGAGCCGTAGGGCCTGAGTCGAGCTGCTGCGGCAGGTCGCGCTTGGCTTTGTCGAGGGCATCGCGCACCCGCTGTAAAGCATCTGATACATCTACGTCGGGGTTGAACTCCACAAGTATCACCGATACGTCCTGCAAGGCGTTGGATTTGATACGCTTGACGCCCGAAATGGACTTCAACTGCTTCTCGATCGGTTTATTGATGGTGTTTTCCACATCCATCGGAGCCGTGCCAAAATACACCGTGTTAATGTACACCTGTGGTATTTTGATATCAGGAAACTGCTCCTTGGGCAGGGTATTGTAGACCAGCAACCCCGCCAGCGTGATGATAAAAGTGAAGATATAGATCGTCGTCCGGTTCTCCACGCACCAGTTGGTGAAGCCCAGGGTCTTATGATCGTCTAACTTATGATCTTCGGATTGTTTCATGGATTCTTATTTGGGAATTAATGAATGAGTGAATGTCGGAATACTAACCTCGCTTACTCGCATTAGCCGACCTAGTGAATCCAGATGCCAGGTACTGGCATCGCCGGGCGACCCCGTCCGACATTCACCGCACGGGTCACCCCGCGATTCCGACTTTAATAAATTACCGCCTGCCCGTCCGCCACCTCCTGGTAGCCCTGGGTGATGATTTCGTCGCCGGCTTTCAAACCTGCCAGAATTTCGATTTGGCCATTATAGCTCAGGCCGGTTTTTACCGTTCTTGATTTGGCAACTTTCTTACCGCCCTCGTTTTCGGCTACATAGACTACCGTACCATTCTCGGTACTTTGCACCAGGTTTTGGTCAATGACAAGCGCATCTTTTTTCGTGGCATCGTTAATCTGTACCTGCGCCAGCATATTGGGCTTGAGCGAATTGCTCGAAGGCAGGTTAGCCTCGATGCGGAACGTCCGTGTCAACGGATCGACCGTCGTGCTCACGAAAGTGATGCGCGCCTTATATTCCTGGTCGAGGTCGGGAAATTTGACGATCACCTCATCACCTTTCTTTACGCTGGCTACGTAGCTATCGGCTACTTTGGCCACAATTTTCAGGTTGCTCAGATTCACGACCCGTGCGATAGGCGCACCCGGTGCGGCCATTTCACCCACCTTGGCAATAACCTGGTCCACCACACCACTTATCGGGGCGGCGATATTGGACTGCCCGAGCTGGGTGTTCAGGGTAGCGATTTTCTTTTCCAGCGCTTCCTTATTGTTTTTCGCCTGCAGGTACTGAATTTCGGTACCGATTTTCTGCTCCCACAGCCGGGCCTGTTTCTCGTATACGGTATTGGCAAGAGCCAGCTGGTTTTGTACTTCAGCGATAGATTCCTTCATCACGCTATTGTCCACGCGTGCCATGGTGGCACCCTGTCGCACGTAATCGCCTTCTTTTACCAGCACCGAAGTCAATACGCCACCCGACTTTGGGCTTACCATCACGCTGTTCTTAGCGTCTACCGTTCCCTGCACTTCTACGTAATGCTGGAAGTTTTGGCTCAGTACCGGCGACACCGTCACCGCTTTGGCGCGGTCCTCGCGCTTGCTCGTCGTGTCCAGTTTGGCCACTTCGGTCTCCAATGCCTTAATTTTCTGATTCAACTCGCTCTGCTCGCTTTTCAGCTTGGCCAGTTCGGCCTGTTTGCCGGCCAGACTATTGTCTTCTCCACCGCCGCAAGCTATTAGCAGAAAAGTAGTAACCGCAGCAATTAATATGTTGTTTGTTTTCATTGTTTTAGGGCTATCGGCTTTCGGCTGTCAGCCATCGGCCTTTTTTACTTGGATAAATACTGGACTGTGTACTGTGTTGTTGGTGATACATAGCATTTGCTAAGTATTTGCCGGTTGATACGCATTGAAAAGCCGACAGCGCGGGCTGCCCCGTGCCGATAGCCGACCGCCGAAACTACTCCTCGTACAACTCCCCCCTGGCTTTCGACAGATCGACCTTGGCGATCAACACGTCGTAGAGGGCGGCGAAGTAGTTGGTTTGGGCTTCTTTAAGGGATGACTCGGCGTTGATAACCTCAATGTTGGAGCCGACGCCTTCCTGGTATTTGATTTTGGAAACTCTTACTACCTCTTCGGCCAGATCCACATTGCGCTGCTGCGTTTCGAGGGTTTGTAAAGAATTAGTCAGTGTAATGTTAGCCTGCTGTACCTGAAGGTCAATGGACTGCGTGAGCAGATCACGGCCTACTTTCACTTTATCGGAGGTAATCTGAGCTTGCTGCAATTGGTACTTTTTGGTCAGGCCGTCAAAAATCGGGATCTGAATGTTCAGACCAATAGCAGAATTGTTGAACCATTTCTGACTAAATATTTCGCCAAAATTATTACGGCCGCTATTGTATCCGTAAGATGCGAAAGCCGATGCTGTGGGTAAATAACCCGAGCGAATTCGCTTGATGTCAAGTTCGGCCAACTCTCCCTGTGTGTTCAACAGCGAATATTCAATGCGCTTGCTGTAATCCACAGCATTGCTGATGGGAGCGGGCAAACTGTTAGCGTCGCTTTCGTCCACAATATCGGTCAAAACAATCTGGTCGGTCAGCGGCATTCCCATCTGGAACTTGAGCAAAGTATAACTCAACTCAATCAGATTTTGCACGTTTTGACGCTCCGTTTTCAGGTTGTTCAACTGCACCTCCAGACGGTCTACATCTATCTTTTCCACAAAACCAGCCTCGAAAGTAGCCCGCGTGTCGCGCATCAGCGTGTCAAGGCGCTCGATATTGAGGTCAAGTACCTTGGCCCGCTCCACGGCTACCTGCGCCGAGTAGTAGGCCTTGGTAACAGCTTCGGCTACGGTTACCTTCGACTGGGTAACATTTTTCTTCGCGAGTTCACGGTAAGTCGCCGCCGCCCTAAGCCCTACAATATAAGAACCACTAAAAATCAATTGATTGAGAGTAGCCGACACGTTGCTTTGGTACTTTACTCCGAACTGAACTGCCACCGGAGGGTCATCGGGCGAGCCACCGCCAATAAAGGCTGGTAAAAACGCTGTCTGAATAATGAGGTTATCTATTAATCCGGCAGTAGCGCTGACCTGCGGCAACCCCGCCGCTCTGATTTCCCCGATTCTTGACTCGGCGGATTTAGAGTCGAGCTGGGTATTCTTAATGTTGAGGTTATTCTTGATTGCGTAATCAACAGCCGCTTCGAGGGTGTAGGGTGTTTGGGCCTGGGCCGGATCGACCGCCAGCAACCCAACCAGAGTCAATAGTCCGACTACGTGGGTGAATAGTATTCGTTTCATTTTTGATTGGCTTCTAGTACTGATTTTTCTGCGTAATTGTTGTAAACTTCAAATCCCTGGTCGGTCAGGATGCCGCGCAGGAAATGGTGGATAAGCTGGACGTGCACCTCAATGATGGCAAACTTCTGAGGCGGAAAAATGGCCGGGTCGAAGGCCATCTCGATTTGCTCTACCCGCATTCGGGCCAGCACATCCACATTGATGTCGCTGCGGTAAAGTCCCGCCTCCATGCCGCGTCGCAGATTGCCGCTGATCCCCTGGATGATGTGCTCATGTTTATGTTTCTGGAACAAAGCCCAGGCTTTTGGGTGGTACTTTTTCAGGTCGTTCAATAGTACCGGACTGACTGTGGCGAAACTCGCCCGGATATAATCCGAAGTCCGCATCACTTCCTCAATCGGGTCGCTGGCCTCGGCTTCCAGCCGATCAATGTCGGTTTGTTCGCAATCCAGCTCACGTTCCACGACCTCCTTCACGATGGCATCCTTGTCGTTGAACTGCTGATAAATCGTCTTCTTCGAAATGCCCAGCTCCTTGGCTATGTCGTCCATCGTGACGCTTTTGACGCCATAGCGCCAAAACAAATCGACCGCTGCTTTCAGTATCCTCTCTTTCACGCCGCAAAGTTGTAGTTTTCCAAGGAGAAAAACTAAGGAAACTTTGAAAAGATTCTTAGTTTCTGGCTAATTTTTTATAAATCCATTACCCGGTACTTCCAATCGGAACGACATGAAAAAGAGTAAATATCTACCTGCTAGATCATTAAGACAAAGCAGCCGAAACTTCGAGTTTTGTAATAACACACTACTAATTCTGTAAGTGCTTGTTCAATAAAAATTTAACAAAAATATAATTTGTATTATATAAAGATAATATTGCATGCCCCAGCAGACTGTACTGTAAAATGGCATATGACTGAATTCACGCTCTCAAATGTATACAGGGCCACTCCGCACCGCAATCAAAAATGTATAAATGAGGCTGTTCGGAGGATGAAACCGGTAAAATTCGGGATGGAGTGGTATGGCCGGAATGATTTAGGGATGGATTTCGTTTGGAAAAAGCGCACGTTTTGGGCAATTTTGCGGCCCGCTAGCGTTGTTCACCATCAGCCATTTAATCACTTTTTGCCCCACACAGAAGAATGAAAAGCTACATTGACCTGATTCAGCAAACTTTTGAGTTTCCGACGATGGAATTCCACGTCAATGAGGACAACGAACTGCTGTTCAACAATGTACCCCTGATGGATATCATCGAGGAACACGGTACGCCCCTGAAACTGAACTACCTGCCTAAGATTGGCGAACACATTGAAAACGCGCGAATGTTTTTCCGTAATTCTATCAAGCGTTTCAATTATAAGGGCAATTACACCTACTGCTATTGCACAAAGTCGTCGCATTTCAGCTTCATTCTGGAAGAGGCGCTCAAGCATAACATTCACCTCGAAACCTCATCTTCGTTCGATGTTCCTATTATCCGGGAGCTGTACCGTCGGGGCAAGATCAGTAAGTCCACTTTTATTCTGGCCAACGGTTTTAAGCGTCCGCTTTATACGCAATACCTCAGTGAGTTGATCAATGAAGGTTTCAACGCCATCCCGATCCTGGACAATCTGAAGGAAATCGAGGCCTACGAAAATTCCACTACGGCTGAATCGGTAAGTTTCGGTATTCGCATCGCGACCGACGAGGAGCCTAATTTTGCGTTTTATACTTCACGTCTGGGCATCCGGTACAACGACGTCAATCAGCTATATAAGGAAAAGATCGAGTCGAATCCGCGCTTCAAGCTGAAGATGCTGCACTTCTTCATCAATTCGGGCATTAAAGACAGCGCGTATTACTGGAGCGAGCTGACGCGCTTTATGTTCAAGTACTGCGAGATGCAGAAGATGTGCCCTGATCTCGATTCCATCGATATTGGCGGTGGATTGCCCATCCAGACTTCTTTGCAGGCTGGCTTCGACTACCAGCAGATGATCGATGAAATCATCGAAAACATTCAGTGGATTTGCAACAAGAACAACGTTCCCGTTCCGCACATCTTTACGGAGTTCGGCAGCTACACCGTCGGTGAGAGTGGCGCGGTGATTTACAAAGTCATCGACAAGAAACTCCAGAATGATAAGGAGCTATGGTACATGATTGATGGCTCGTTCATCACCCAACTGCCCGATTCCTGGGGGATGAACCAGAAGTACATCATGCTGCCGATCAATAACTGGGACAATCCGTACCAGAAAGTCAACCTCGGCGGCCTAACCTGCGACTCGCAGGACTTCTATAACAGCGAAATGCACAGCTCCGACCTGTACATGCCCATCATCGGCGACGACGAAACGCAGTACATCGGATTTTTCCATACGGGTGCCTACCAGGAGTCGCTGGGCGGCTATGGCGGCATTCAACACTGCCTGATTCCGGCCCCCAAGCACGTGCTCGTGGATCGCGACCCCGAAGGCCAGATCACGACCCGCGTTTTTGCCAACGAGCAGGACAGCGAAAGTATGCTGCGTATCCTGGGCTTCCGCGACGAGTCCTACGTGCAGCCACTGCCACCTGCGGACGACGATGACAACGAAACTTCTACCGAAGACAAAAACGGCAAATCGAAAAATGGCGTGTCGGAAGCCATTGCCCCGAGCAAACCCAAACCCGCCAAGAAAACGGAAGAAACCGAACTGGCCGGGGCGAAAAACTAATAGCCGGCATAAGCAACACGTAATTTGTTCGTTATAAGCCTGCTGCCGTTTTTTATTTTTAAGCCGAAGCCTGCCCACACTTTCGGTACAGTATTTGTTCTGGTAGGAACAAGGTCCCTGACTTTCAACTAACTTATTTGATACTAATGAAAAGATTATTCGCCCTTGCTGTCTTAGGAGGCATGCTTTTTGCCACCTCCTGCACCCGCAAGCAATGCCCTGCCTATGGCTCCAGCCAGCCCGTAGCCGAGCAGCCCGCCGCGCAGCGGGTTTAGAGAGCAATCTTTCCTGCTCTCATCCTTTCCTTCTTTTCTCCCTTGAATGAAAGCTAAGCTTTCACGCCCAGATTTTCTCATTCCCTTTTGCCTGTTCCTGATTACGCTGGCGGTCAACGTATCGATGCCGCTGTTTCGGCCCTACGCAGCAGCAGCGGGCTACAACAATGGGCAAACGGCCCTGGTACTGGCGGCTTACATCCTGGGAATGCTGCCCTGCTACGTCTTCCTGGGCGGCGTGTCCGATGTCGTCGGGCGAAAACCCATTCTGCTGCTCAGCCTGTTTTTTGCCCTCGCCGCCGATGTGCTGATTACCATTTATCCCAACGTCCATGCGCTGGGATTTTGTCGTTTGTTTCAGGGTGTCGCGCTGGGACTGAGCATGGGAACGGGTACCGCCTACCTGGCCGAGTACCTGCATCCTGATCCCAACGCGGCAGTTCGGGCGGCCAACGGCGCGTCGCTGTCCACCGCTTTTGGGTTTAGCGGGGGAGCGTTCATTACAGCCATCGCGCTGCTGTTTTTCTTTACGCTTCGTCCGGTCACGTATTATTTTGTCATTGCCCTCACTGCTGTCGGCTTGGTGGCGGCATTTTCATTGCCGAATCTGAAACCGATTGGTGGCAAGGTACTTCGCCTGCCGTATTTTCCCGAAGGCTGCTGGCCGATCAACCTTTCCATTGCTATTTGCTGGGCGGCGGGGGGTATTGTCATTGCTGTGCTACCGAGTCAGTTGGCGACGTTTGGCTACACGGCTTATGCCGGATTCTGCCTGGTGCTGGTCAACTGGACCGGCGCATTTCTGCAGCCCTGGGTGCGGCGCAATTTCCAACCCGCTACCTCGCTGCGCATTGGCTTCGGGTTGATGCCCGTAGGCATGGGGCTGGTAGTTTTGGGAAGTTACCTGACCAATATTTTTGTGATTCTGTTGGGAACGGCCATTATTGGCTCCGCCGCCTACGGTTTCAGCTACCAGGGTGGGCTGGCTCTGATTTCGCAACTGGGCGGCACCCAAAGGGCGCGAGCCGTGGCGGGTTATATGTTCACGGGCTACGTCGGCTTCGGCATCCCGGCCATTGGCGTAGGGTACCTGGCCGACGCCTTTGGCCTGGTAAATGGCCTGCTGGCTTTTGAAGTGGCGGTGGTAGCGCTAAGTCTGTATTTATATTTGACCTTTCGGGTAAAGGCGACGGTCACTAAGCTGGCAAAGCCGTAGGTCACAGATTTTCATGGAGTGAACTCCGACCAATTCAGCTTAGAATTATGCCTGCGGCTTCACTTAGATCTTTCGCCTGATAATCGCCCAAATCACCTTCCTTCGCTTTTTCTCCGATAAAAATCGTCCGTACGCCCGCTTTCCGTCCGGCCTGAACATCCGAAAGACGATCGCCGATCATCCAGGATTGGGCCGGGTCGATATCGTGTTTGGCCATTGCTTTCTCGATCATGAGGGAGTCCGGCTTGCGCCGCAGCGAGCGGGAGGAATGTTCGGGATGGTGCGGGGAAAAGTACAGGTCGTCCAGCGTGACGCCGCTTAGTTCCTCAATCAACCGATTCACTGTCTTCACCTCATTGGCGGTATACAGTTTCTGGGCGATACCCGCCTGATTAGTGATTACAATCAACAGATAACCCGCTTTCTGTAATTTTTGCAAGGCTTCGGCCACGCCTTCGATCAGAAATACATCCTCAGAACGATAGGTGTAGTACTCTTCATCAGAATTCAGAACACCATCACGATCCAGGAAAACGCATTTATTTTTCATTTATAAAAGATTTTCTTTCAGCAAAAAGAACAATGGTAGTTTGCATAAACTACCCTTTCCGAGTACCTTCCCTTCTCCATCACTCATTGAGATGAACTTTATCCAAATCAAAGAAACATGCCTGTATGTGAGCGATCTGGCACGAACCCGTGACTTCTATGCCGGTCAACTCGGGCTGGAAGTTATTTCGTTCGTCGAGGACAGCCACGTATTTTTCCGGGCGGGTAGTTCGGTGTTGCTTTGCTTTCTGCCCAACGTATCGCGGGTCAAGGAATCACCGCCACCGCATTATGGATCGGGGAAGCTGCACCTGGCCTTTGAAGCCCCCGCCGGACAGTACGAAAACTACTTACGGGAAATTCAAGAGCAAGGCATCAACGTGTATCACCACGAAACCTGGGCGCGGGGGACGAAGTCGTTTTATTTCGACGATCCCGATGGCCATGTTCTGGAGGTACTTGAGCCGGGCGTTTGGGATTAGACCTGCGAAAATTCCTTCACAGCGTCGATAAAACAGCGGACATTGTCGGGCGGCGTGTCAGGATAGACGCCATGGCCGAGATTGGCGATGTACTTTTGCGTCCCGAACTCACCGACCATGCGCTTCACCTCGGCGCGGATCTGGTCGAAGCTGCCGTACAGGGCGCAGGGATCCAGGTTGCCTTGCAGGGTTTTGTCAGGAATCATTTGCCGCGTTTCGGCTATGTCCATATTCCAGTCCAGACCGACCACGGAGCAAGCCAGTTGCCCGATTTCCTGCCGGGCAAAGTACGCGCCTTTGGCAAACACCGTCACGGGCACTTCGTTGATCGCATCGCAAATCTGCTTGATGTATGGGAGCGAAAACACGCGGTACTGCGCGGGCGAAAGGATTCCCGCCCACGAATCGAACACCTGCACCAAATCCACTCCAGCCCTGATTTGGGCTTTGAGGTAGGCGATGGTGCTGTCCGTGATTTTCTGGAGCAAAGCGTGGGAAAATTCGGGATCGGTGTAAAGTAGTTTCTTGGCCACCGAAAAGGTTTTGGAGCCTTTGCCCTCCGTCATGTAGCAGAAGATCGTGAACGGCGCGCCCGCAAAGCCAATCAAAGGCACCCGCCCATTCAATTCTCGCTTCACGATTTTCAATGCGTCGGTCACGTAGCTGAGATCCGCCTCGGGGTCGGCCACGCGCAGCGTTTCCAAATCCGACATCGTCTGCACCGTGCGCGGAAAGACCGGACCGCGCTTTTCGACCATTTCGTAGGGTAGCCCCATCCCTTCGGGAATTACCAGAATGTCGGAAAAAATGATCGCCGCATCCACACCCAGAATATCCACGGGTTGAATCGTGACCTCAGCGGCCATCTCGGGCGTGGTGGCAAGTTTGATAAAACTACCCGCCTGTTCACGGACTTTCCGGTACTCGGGCAGGATGCGCCCAGCCTGCCGCATGGCCCACACGGGCGTTCGCTCCACTTGTTCGCCCCGCGCGGCGCGGAGCAGAAGATCGTTTTTTAGATTCATGGGGCAAAGGTAGGGAACGGGCAATTACCAGACTTTCAAATTGCAGGAAAATGCCCCCAAAATCTTGCAATCTGAAAGTTTGACTTTCAGATTGCAAGAAAAAGCGCCTTAAAACGTGTAATTAGAAAATCTGTACACTTGTCAGTCTGAGCGTAGTCGAAGACCTCCCTAAAACTTCAAATTCAACCCCACCAGAAAATTCCGTCCCGCCTGCGGATAATAGAAATTCTCCTGCACCCGTCCACCCGCGATATAGCCGAAGGTGTAGCCGTTGGAAGCGTAGGTTTCATTCAGGATGTTGTTGAAAAGCGCGGTGACGCTGATTTGCTTCGCCCAGTTGGGGGTGAGCGTCCAGATGAAGCGGAGGTCGTTGGTCAGGTAGGCGTCGAGAGTACGGTCTTCGCTGGATGTGTTGTCGAGGTACTGCTTGCCGACGTACTTGGTCAGTAGGGCCAATTCCACGTTTTTTAAGGGCATGTAGGTTAACTGGCTCCCCACGATCACATTGGGCGAGAAGGAAATGTCCGTCTTGCCGTGCTGTATTTCCTGGTAGCCGCCGTTATCGTAGTCCACGACGTACTCGGTGAAGTTGGCGATCTTGTTCTGGCTGAACGTCGCATTGGCGTTCCACTTCCAGCTTCGGTTCAGCGCAATTCCGCCTTCCAGTTCCAGGCCCATGCGGTAGCTGTTCGGTACATTCACCCGGATGGAGTTGCCCACGTCGTTGACCTGCCCGGTAAGTACCAGCTGGTTTTTATAATCCATGAAATAGTAGTTCGCCGCGAACGCCAGCTTGCTGCTTTGGGTGCGGAAGCCCGCTTCCAGGTCGCGCAAGGTTTCAGCTTCGGGCTGGATTTGCCGGGTCGATTCCGTGAAATCGTCGCGGTTGGGTTCGCGGTTGCCGATGCTGTATGAGGCATAGGCCGTGCTCCGCTCCGAAATCTGGTAGTTCAGCCCCGCTTTGGGGTTGAAAAACGTGTAGGACTGGTCGAAATCCTGCTGCCGCCGCTGGTTGTCGTCACCCAGAATTTTGTGCTGCACCTGTCGCACCTGCACATCGCCGAAGGCATTCAGCTTTTCGGTAAACTGGTAATAGACTTTTCCGTAAAGGTTAAAATCGGTTTTGGTACCCGTGTTCTCATAGTACCGCTGCCGGATGCTGCTGTTGCCGGCGTAGCGCGCCCAGATTACCTCGCCGTAATGGTCGCCGTCGTACTTGTTCAGACCACCACCAAAGTTGGCCGTGAGCTTCCTGAAGCTGTTATAATCCAGCGAGAAAGTGGTGCCGTAGAAGTAGTTGTCCAGCCAGCGGCGGCGAATCAGATCGGTGCGGGTTATCGTATCGCTACCTGCGATGACATCCGGAATTTTGTAGTTTCTGAGTCTGTCATCGTCGCGGTACTGTTCATAATACCCCAGACCGCGGACCACGAAGCCGTTCACGTTCAGCGTCAGGTTTTTGTTCAACGTGTGCGACGATACGAGCTGGTAGTGATCCTGCTTGTAGTTATCGACCTCGTTGTCGTAGGTGTAGTAGTTATAAGTACGGCTATCCGAGTTCAGCAGATTCTGTGCGTCGCGCTCATTGAGGCCGTTGCGCTCGATGTAGGCCAGCATTCCTTCTCGGTCGCCGTTTACGCGCGATTCCGGCGAGCCGTACCACGACTGGTAGGTGACTTCCTTGCCCGAGAAAACGTTGAGCCGTACAAAACTTTTCTTGCCAAAGTACCCCCCCGACAGGTAGTACGAGCGCAGGTCGCTGCTGGCGCGATCCACGAAGCCATCGGACTTTACCTGCGACAGCCGGGCGTCCACCGTAAATTTGCCGTTGAGCAGACCCGTCCCGGCTTTCACCGTATGCTTGCGGGTGTTGAACGAGCCGTAGGAATTGAGCAGTTCGGCATAAGGCTCGCGGCGAAACTCGTTGGTACTTACGTTGACCGTCGCGCCAAAAGCGCCGGCCCCGTTGGTGGAAGTACCCACCCCACGCTGGATCTGGATACTACTGACAGAAGAGGCAATATCGGGCATATTAACCCAGAAAACACCCTGACTTTCGGCGTCGTTGTACGGAATTCCGTTTACAGTCACGTTGATGCGCGTAGCATCGGTGCCCCGGATGCGGATACCCGTGTAGCCCACACCTCCACCCGCGTCGCTGGTGCTTACGAGCGAAGGCGTGAAGTTGAGCAGCACGGGCAGGTCCTGACCCAGGTTCTGCTTTTCGATGGCCTCGGCAGTCACGTTGGAATACGCCATACCGCTGCGGTCGGTGACGCGCGTCGCGCTGACGATCACTTCATCGGCATTGAACACTGAGCGTTGGAGCAATACGGTAAGTTCCTGGGGGAAAGTGCGCGTGGGTACTTGTACGGTTTCGTAGCCGACGAAGGAAATTTGGATGTTTTCGACGCTGGCGGGAACGTTGGTAATCGTAAATCTTCCGCTGGCATTAGTAGTGGTACCTTGATAGGCTCCTGCGCGGATACTGGCGCCTGGCAGCGGGCTGCCATCTTCGGCGTCTTTGACTAGCCCGCTAAACGTTTGCTGGGCAATGGCAGAAAGGCTGAGTCCAAAAGCAAGGAAACAGGCTGAAAGATAGGTCGTAACTTTTCGCATGGCGAATTAAAGTTGACGATAGGCTAGGGGCCGAACCCATCTTGGGTTAAATAAAAATTAAATAAAGCTGAACGTTCGCCAATCCGAGGAACTTGTTTTTGTTGTGTTTACAGAAGTCAGAAACTTGGCTTCCGAGCCTGGCCAGGCGATTCACACGGATTGGATTTTCGTCTCTTCCCTTCGCCGGAATTACCCGAATCAGGTTCAATGGGTATGATCTCAGCCCGTTCGGTAGGGCACCCCTTATGAGATTTACTGGCGCAAAATTAGAGGAGTGCGGGAAGAATTACTAATCCGGACAGCGAAAATTTTATTCGGAACTTTTATTTTTTATTCAATGTATATACATTAAATGTTATTACATACATAACTGACCAAAACTATGAACTCCCTGATTAATGGCATCCACCACGTCACTGCATTGGCAAGCGATGCGCAACGAAACGTTGATTTTTACGTAGGCATCTTAGGATTGAGGATGGTCAAAAAAACCATCAATTTTGATGCCCCCGACGTTTATCACCTGTATTATGGCGATGAAGTAGGCTCACCCGGCACGATCCTGACTTTCTTCCCTTACGCCGGTTTGGTGCGGGGCCGCAAAGGCATCGGCCAGCTGACTTACACGGCCTTTTCTATCCCAACGGCTTCGCTGAGTTACTGGATGGATCGGCTGACCGAGTTTAATATTCCATTCTCGGGTCCGTACCGTCGCTTCGACGAAAACTACCTGCGCTTCGAGGATTACGACGGCATGGGCGTGGAATTGGTGGCAACATCAGCCGACTCGCGCCCCGGCTGGGACAATGGCAAGATTCCGGCGGAATACGCCGTGCGGGGCTTTCACACCGTATCGCTGAATCAACGAACGGTGGATCGCACCGTGGCCCTGCTCACCGATCCGATGCAGCACACGCTGGTGGCCGAGGAAAACGGCATTCTCCGCTTCCAGGCCGGAGAAGGCGGACCGGGAAATTTTGTGGATGTAGTTCATGCACCGCAGGACACGCGGGCGTTGCAGGGCGCGGGGTCGGTACACCACCTGGCTTTTTCGACCGATACCGACGAGAGCCAACTTGAAATCCGTGAGCAGCTATTGTCAGCGGGTTATCAGCCGACCGAAGTACTGGACCGCCAGTATTTCCATAGCATCTACTACCGCGAACCGGGCGGAATTCTGTTCGAAATAGCTACCAACCCACCGGGCTTCGCCGTGGATGAGGCTCCCGATGCCCTTGGCACGGCACTTAAACTACCCGAGTGGTACGAGCCACGCCGGGCCAAAATCGAAGCGGAATTGCCCGAGATAAAAATATAGGGAGAAAATCAGGAAAGGGGAATGAATGAAAGTTCTTCGGCCACCCGGCGGTCGAAGAACTTTCATCAGGATATCAAACATAAAATCAAAAGAAAGACCATGAACTTGCAGCACAACCCCAATAATATCGTAATCAAAGGTACACCGCTGGAAACTGCGAAAAGAGCCATAGTAATGCTCCACGGACGCGGCGCGTCGGCGCGGGACATCCTGTCGTTGACGGACTATCTGGAAGGAGCTGATTATGCTTATGTTGCCCCGCAGGCCACGCAAAGTACCTGGTACCCTCACTCATTCATGGCGCCGACTGAAGCCAACGAGCCGGGACTTTCCTCAGCGCTGGAAGTAGTCGGAAAGATCGTAGCAAGACTACATGATGAGTTCGGTTTTGCGCACGAAAACATATTTTTGCTGGGATTTTCACAAGGCGCATGTTTGAGCTTGGAGTACGTCGCCCGGAACCCGCTACGCTTTGGCGGGGTTTTCGGACTGAGCGGCGGCTTGATCGGTCCGGAAAATCAACTGCCGGATTACGCAGGCGATTTACAGCAGACACCCGTTTTTCTGGGTTGCAGCGATGTCGATCCGCACATTCCCAAAGTACGCGTTCTGGAATCGGAGCAAGTTTTCAAAGGCCTGAATGCGAACGTCGTGACAAAACTTTACAAAAATTTTCCGCACAGCGTCAACGATGATGAGCTGGAAATTGTTAACCAGGTTCTGACTACTACCGTTTTCTGAGGAGTTGGAATCAAGCATATACTAATACAGGAAAATACCACTATTAACATCAGCAGAAATGTCCCAATTCATGGTAGAAATAGAACTGCCCGGTACGATGACCGACGATTTTGCCCGTCGGGTTCCGGCACAACGGCAAATGGTCAACGACCTCATGGAGCAGGGCAAGCTCACGTCTTACGCCCTGACGACCGACCGCACCAAGCTTTGGTGTGTATTCAAAGCCGAAAGCGAGATCGAGGTGATGAGTATGATGTCGGAGTTTCCCCTGATCGACTACATGAGTCCCACCATCTCGGAACTGATGTTTAATAACGTCGTCGCCCTTAGGCTGCCGTTATTTTCATTAAATTAGGTTTTTTGAGTCACCCGATTTTCCACAACCCTTTTCGTTTTTGGCGGGAAGGGTTTTTGGGTACTTTTGGTTTTCCACTTTTACTTGCCAGAATGCTTTATCTTCGTCGATGTAATTCCCGCCCTTTCCTGACCTGGCTCATGCTTTGGCTGGGATGGGCTGCACTTGGGCTGGCTATTTTTAGCTGCCGCTCCAACACCGATACAGATTCTTCGAAACCTGCCGGCCTCACGGAAGCCATTGTTTCCGACACCACACAGCCTGATCCGGCCCCGCTTGATATTCCCGCCGCCCGCGACTCCACGGCTCCCAAAGCCCCCGCCGTTCGCACCAGCAAGCAGGAGACCATTCCGCCGAAAGTTTTTGAAGTACTGGACTATATTCGTAAAAACAACCGTGCTCCCGAGGGCTATGTGGGTGGTCGCAGGTTCGGTAATTTTGAAAAACTGCTTCCTCAGAAAACCCCGGCCGGAAAACCCATTCAGTACCGCGAGTGGGACGTAAACCCCCGGCAGGAAGGCCAAAATCGCGGTTCGGAGCGGTTGGTGACGGGTTCGGATGAACGCGCCTGGTTTACTCGCGACCATTATAATTCGTTTGTGGAGGTGAAAAAGAAGAAGACTGTTTTAGAACAATAAGCTAGATATTCCTCTTTTGATTCTTTACTAAGAACTTTGTCCCCTCATGACCCTTTTTGTTTGATGAAAAACACCCATTTCCTTTTCATAAATACCAACACCGACCCGGCAGATTTCTTTCCCGGCTGGCGCATCGCCCGCATTGATGGAAAAGATTCGCCGTCGATCAAGGCATTTTACAATCAACTCGCCGAAGCCCTCGATTTTCCCGATTATTTCGGCCATAATCTGGACTCGCTGGACGAAATGTTGAATGATTTACAGTGGATCAAGGAGGATAAAATCGTCATTTTCATCAGCAACAGCGCGGATTGGCTGGTGCGGGAAAAAACCAACGAACGTCTGCCCGTACTGATTGACCTCCTGGAAGCTACCGCCGAGGATTGGAAATGGCTGGACGAGGACGACGACAGCGATCTGAAGAAGAAAGAGCTCAGAATACTCTTCGAGGACAGCCCCCGCATCCGTAAAATCCTTGAAGAGCAAGAGATTCCCTTCGGAATAGTGGATTAAAAATCGGTAAACATTGGTGGTGCCTCCTTTAACCCTTTACCCCTTCAATCACCCTTCCCCTTAGATCTCTTCTCCACTGAAAGTACCCCATGGCGGCCAGGATGAGGAAGATGGCATAGAGCAGGGCAGTCAGGTGCAGGTCTTTGTAGATGTACATCCCCACGTAGCAGGCGTCGGCCACAATCCAAACGAGCCAGTTTTCGAGGTACTTACGGGCCATCATCCACTGGCCCAGCAGACTGGCGGCCGTCAGGGCAGAATCGACGTAGCTGAGGCTTGCGTCGGTGTAGCGGTTCAGCAGGAATCCCCACAGTAGCGTCGCTGCTACGAACAAGCCCACAAAAAGCCCATAAAGCCGCATAGGTGTCCGGCTCACCGGCAAGGGATTGTTGTTTTTGCCCCCATAGAGCCACGCCCACCAGCCGTAGATGCTGGTAAAGAAATAGTACCCCTGCAGACTCATGTCGGCGTAAAGTCGTGCTTCCAGGAAAACGAAGGCATACAGCACGGCGTTGATAATTCCGAAAAACCATCCCCATACGTTCTGCTGCGTGTTAAGGTAAACGCAGATCGCCCCCGTCACAAAGCCCAACACTTCCAGTGGTGTAGTAATGAAGCCCGCCAGACTTAGTGATTGATTGAGCCAATCGAGTATTGCATTTTCACCCATTACAGCCGGCTACCGCCCAAAGTCATCCTGTACCCGCACAATGTCATCCTCATCAGAAGGGTTCGTCGGATCGGTATGCTGCCAGATTTCGGCCACTACGCCGTAACCATCGGTGCCGATAAGGCGGTGGCGCTCACCGCATTTGAGGTTCACGAGGTCGCCGATGGCGAGGGTTTGCAGATCGGTCTGCTCATCAGTATCGGATATTACAACGCCTGCCACGCCTCCGATGAGTTTCCAGAGCTCGGCCCGGCGGTGGTGGTACTGCCACGAAAGCCGTTGATCAGGCGCTACCACCAGAATTTTTGGACTCAGCTTCTGGCCTTCTTCAAAATCTTCCAGCGAAAGGTGCGGAAAAAACTCAGAGATAAACTGTGCAGCCTGTCTTTCGTCCAGGACAAAAAAACCGCCCCACGGCCTTTCAAAATCCTGAGTGGTAATGTCGAACCCCTTGCCTTCGATGAAGCTTCGAACGCTTGAAAACACTTCTTTTTTGTCGGTACCGGAGTCAAGTTTCATGATACTGTCTCTATGTAAGCGAAAATGGTTAATTAATAAGCAAAGGTAATAAACAAGAAAAAAGGGCGATGGCTTTCGCGCAGAAACCATCGCCCTCCCCTCCTTTCTTTTTAAAATTTTAAACCTTCATCGTCCAGCCAAAGGCATCTTCTTCCTTGCCTGTGCGAAGGTCGGTCAGATAGCGGCTCACGCGTGCTACGAACGAATCTTCCTTTACAGCAGGTAGTTCATAATCCGTGCCCTCGTAGCCAATAACTGAAAAAGGCGAAACCACGACTGCCGTTCCCGCACCAAAAGCGGCTTCGAGACGGCCTTCTTTCAGCGCCTGAATGACTTCTTTGATATCTATTTTCCGCTCTTCCACGGTCACACCCCAATGCCGGGCAATTTCGACAATACTCTTGCGCGTGATGCCATCAAGAATTGTGTCATTGACCGCAGGCGTCACCAGTTTGCCGTCCATAACAAACATGACGTTCATCGTGCCCGACTCCTCAATAAAAGCATGCTCTTTGGCGTCGGTCCAGATGAGCTGATCATAGCCCTGCTGCTGCGCCAATTTGGTCGGATACAGCGAGGCTGCGTAGTTACCCGCGCACTTGGCCGCTCCCACACCGCCTTCTGCCGCGCGAATGTACTGCGTCTCAACCTTCACCTTGGGCGGGTTGGCATAGTAGCTTCCTACCGGGCAGGTGAAAATGATAAAATAGTACGTATCGGATGGACGGACCCCCAGGTAGGCATCGGCCGCAAACATATAGGGCCGCACGTAGAGCGAAGTACCCGGTGCAGAAGGCACCCAGCCTGCATCGAGACGCAGCAGTTCGGTCAGGCCGCCCATGAAGAGTTCTTCGGGAATAGTGGCCATGCACATGCGCTCGGCGGACCGATTCATCCGCTTCCAGTTGTCGGTAGGACGGAAAAGCAGTACTTCGCCTTCTTCGTTTTTATACGCTTTCATGCCCTCGAAAATCGCCTGACCGTAGTGCAGCGCCGCCGTAACGGGGCTGAGCGACAGATCGCCGTACGGCACGATGCGAGCGTCCTGCCACTCGCCGTCGCGATACTCGGCAATAAACATGTGGTCGGAGATGTTCCGGCCAAAAACAAGGTTGTTGAAATCAACCTCCTGCAGGCGCGACTTGGTCGTCGGCTGAATCTCGATTTGTTGGGCTTCGGCGATCATTTGTTCAATGGATAATGGACAATGGATAATGACCCATGTCAGTTGACCCGTCATCCGGTTTGCGGTTGAAAACGCAATTTAGATATTATCCAATAAATATTTCAAAAAATTCTTAGTGCAACAATTATTTTTTTTCACCCGGATGATGAATTGGGCAAAACTGACAGGGAACGGTTTTTATAAGTAGAATTGTCTATTTTTGAAATTTCAATAATACACCCGCTCAGGTGTTTCTTTATAAAATATCAGACATTAAACATCCATAAACTATGCGCTGGCGAGATTTACGAAGAAGTAGCAATGTAGAAGACCGCCGCGGCATGTCCGGCGGAGGTAAGGTGGCTATCGGCGGCCTGGGCGTGATCATAGTAGTTGTTTTCGGTCTGCTGACGGGTCAGGATCCGTCCGAAATACTTTCCCAGATACAGGGCTCCCAAACCGAGCAGCAGGCCAGCACCCGCCAACCAGGCGCGCGGGCAGACGATGAAATGGCCGATTTCGTGACAGCCGTACTGGGTAGTACCGAGGATGTCTGGACCAAAATCTACGCCGACAACGGTGCCCGCTACCAGCTGCCGACTTTGCAGATTTTTGACAATGTCACGCGCGGCGCCTGTGGCGGCGCCTCGGCGGCGATGGGCCCTTTTTACTGTCCGTTGGATCAAAAGGTGTACATCGACCTGGCTTTCTGTGACTTGCTGCGGGAGCGCTTCAAGGCCCCCGGCGACTTCGCAGTAGCTTACGTAGTTGCGCACGAAGTGGGCCACCACGTTCAGAATCTCATGGGGATCACCGATCAGATTCAGCAGCAACGAGGCCGATTGTCGGAGACTGACTATAACAAGCTCTCTGTAAAACTGGAATTGCAAGCCGATTTTCTGGCGGGTGTGTGGGCCAATCACGCGCAGGAAATGCAAAACATCCTCGAGCCCGGCGATATCGAGGAAGCCCTGAATGCCGCCAACGCCATCGGCGACGACCGACTGCAAAAGCAGTCGCAGGGCTACGTGGTACCCGACGCCTTTACGCACGGTTCTTCACAGCAGCGGATGTATTGGTTCAAAAAAGGCTACCAAACCGGCGACCTGAGCCAGGGGGAGATTAATGACATCCAGTAAGCTTGGTCCCAATAAATCAGAAGAAAACGCGGCGCTGTTACGGTATCTCGTCGCCAAAGACCAACCGGAAACCGCCGATGACGACGCGCCTCAAAAGCGCATCATCGTCATCGGCAAGCATAAGTACTACGACCTTTTTAACGCCCAACTCATTGACTTCCCGCCCGGTCCCGGGGGCGATTTGCGCGGTCCGTTCGTACCCGTCAATCCTCTGGATCTATTATGGAATGCACCGCATCCGGATGGGCTTAAATTTTATGCCGCCCTCGCCAAGTTCCAGGGAGTGTACGAAAAGTCGCCCGCCGACACCGAAGCGCTCAAATCTCTGATTCGCAATCCTTTCGGTTATGGTTTTTATTACCACGATAGCCAAGTTTCGGAAAAAATCTCTGCCCGCTCGCTCTCGCCCATAACCATGAGTAAGCCCGAGGTAGATTTGAAAATACAAATCAGCCTGGGCGAAAAATACTACAACATTCAGAGTGACCTCACGCTCGACGGGGCATTTTGTCCGCTTTCGCGGATCATCGTGCGTTTTGGACATTTTCTTATTCAGGATGCAGCCTGGCACCTGTGCGACAAGCCTCCTGTCCTCGACGCCGTTGCTTATTTCAAGAAGCAAAGCCAGCCGCTGCTTCTCACGCCGGACGCTTTCCTGGAATTTCAACTGACGGCGCTACCCGATCTGGAAACCCATGTGCGGGTAGACCACAACTACCTGAAACCCGGCACGAAAGCGCAGCGCAAGAGCGTTGGCTTCGACAAAGTACCCGAAAAGCTGATCTACCTCTCGGATCATGGCGATTACGTACTCATCAATCCCGTGATGCGCTACGGCGAGGTAGAGATTCCGGTACTGACGAAGCGGCAGATCTTCGGCCAGGACAAACGCGGCAACTACTTCGGCATTCCGCGCGACGCACGGGCGGAGGATGATCTGATCGTGCTGCTCATCGGTCAGCATCCCGATTTTCTGGAACAAATGGAAAATCCGCTACTGTACTTTTACCTGCACCGCCGTCGCTTCCTGGACGCCGACTGGTTTCTGGATGCCTTCGAAGTCTGGCGTGAGCAGGGAATTCAGGTACTTGGGTTCAGTGAACTGAAAGGCAATACCCAGAATCCCCACAAGGCCAATGTCAACATTCAGGTAGCCAGCGGCCTCAACTGGTTCAACGCACTCGTGAAGGTACGGTTTGGCCGTAAGAAGGCGTCGCTCAAACAACTGCACAAATCGGTTAAAAATCAGAGCAAGTTCGTGCTGCTGGACGACGGTACGACGGGCATTATCCCCGAAGAATGGCTGCACAAACTGGCGGATTACTTCAACGCAGGCCAAATCGCCGACGACGATGAGACGATCCAGATCTCCAAGATCAAGTACCGGACTATTTCCGAACTCTTCGACGCCGCGATGCTGGATGAAAAGGCGCAACAGGAGATTAATTTGTACAATACCAACCTGTCCGACTTCAAGACCATCGCTCCGGCCCCGATTCCCGCCGGACTGCAAGCGACGTTGCGCCCCTACCAGCGGCAGGGGCTGAGTTGGCTCAACTTCCTGGACGATTTCGGTTTCGGTGGCTGCCTGGCGGACGACATGGGTCTGGGTAAAACGCTGCAAATCATTGCCTTTATCTTACTACTGCGAGAGAAGTCATCAAAAAACGTCAACCTGCTGGTGGTGCCCACCTCATTGATTCACAACTGGCAGGAAGAAATCGACAAGTTTGCGCCTTACCTGAAAGTATACATCCTGCACGGCCCCAATCGTGCCAAAAACACCTCCCTGTTCGACAAGTACGAACTCATCATTACCACGTATGGTACTTTGATTTCCGACATTGTTTTTTTGAAAAAATACGTTTTCAACTACGTATTCCTGGATGAGTCGCAGAATATCAAAAACGTATCGTCGCAACGCTACAAAGCTGCCCGGCTGTTGCAGGCCCGCAACCGGATCGCGATTTCGGGAACGCCCATCGAAAACAACACCTTCGATATTTACGCGCAGTTGTCATTTGCCTGTCCGGGTTTGCTAGGCAGCCGTCGTTACTTCAGGAATACCTACGCCATTCCCATCGACCGTTTCAAGGAAAAGCGGGCGGCGGAGCGGCTGCAGGCACTCATCAGTCCATTCGTACTACGGCGTACTAAGAAGGAAGTCGCTGCCGAACTACCCGAAAAAACCGAGGTGGTACTTTACTGCGAAATGGGTGAAGCGCAACGAAAGGTATACGATGCCTACGAGCGCGAATTCCGCGACTATATTTCGGCGGAAAAAGAAGAGGAAATCCAGAAAAACGGGATGCACGTGCTGCGCGGGATTACCAAACTGCGCCAAATCTGCAACTCGCCGCTGCTCATTCAGGATGAAAAACTCTACGGCGATACCTCAGCCAAGATCGAGCAGTTGATGGATAAGCTACGCACGCTGACGCCCAACCACAAGGTGCTGGTTTTCTCGCAGTTCGTCGCCATGCTAGACCTCATCAAAAAAGACCTAAACCACGAAAAAATCAAATATGCCTACCTGAAGGGAAGTACCCTCAACCGCCCCGAAGTCATCCACCAGTTTCAGGAAGACGACGCCACCCGCGTATTTCTTATCAGCCTGAAAGCAGGCGGCACGGGCCTTAACCTTACCGCCGCCGATTACGTCTTCCTCGTGGACCCGTGGTGGAATCCGGCGGTGGAAAACCAGGCCATCGACCGTAGCTACCGCATCGGCCAGCAAAAAAACGTTATCGCCGTGCGGCTCATTTGCCCGGATACGGTGGAGGAGAAAATCATGGTGATGCAACAGAATAAGGCCAAACTGGCCGGGGACTTGATATTGAGTGGAGATGGATTCTTTAAGTCGTTGGGGAAGGAAGGGTTGCTGGGATTAATGGGAGGTAATCAGTAAAGGCCTGGGTAGTTTACCGTTACCAGTTACAAAACTGATTTAAAACATGTTCCATCCACCAACTTTGGGTAAAAAAGACAGTTCTGGAATACAAAAGAAGCCCGATTGCATACAACCGGGCTCTTCCATTAATTACACTAAGCGTAACCCATGTCCATCCTGGATCAATCAACCCGATGTTTCTTACACGGGTTGTACTATATCAGATCGAGGACTTATTGGCTACAATGCTCAAATCCAGCAAAAAAGTGTCGTCGATGATCTTGTCGGCTGCGGTCCCGATGATCGCAGCCCGGTACTTGATGTCATAGTCCAGGCGATTGACCATGAAACTGGCAGTTGCCTGAACCGCGTCACCTGAAATATTGACCGTAGCCGGAAAACTTTGGGGCTTAGTGGTACCTTTAATAGTCAGGTCGCCACCGATGGTATAGTTGGGATCGCCGGCTTTGGCTCCCTTGATGGGTTTCGCACTGGTGATTTTGAAAGTGGAGGTAGGGTACTTCTCCACAGAGAAAAAATCTTCTGACCTCAGATGGTTGACCAACCGCTCATTGAAGGGGTTTGATTCGCCCTTATCTACATCCCGCATCGATTTCATATCGGCCGTAAAAGTACCTCCTGTAAGTTTGTTCCCATCTACATTGAGCTGACCGTTGGCCATCTTGACAATACCGATATGCTCACCGCCCACTTTTTTTGATTTCCAGCGGATAGCACTCCGGTTGGCATCCACAGCAAAGGTTGTGGCTTTGGTGACACCTGAGATTGTGGTGTACTGAACCTGGTTTTCGGTTGGGTTAGGGGAAGTAAAAAACCCGCCAGTCAGGATAAGAGCAACGAGAGCAGTACTGATTAAAGTGTTGTTGTGCATTTGAGTAGGGTTTGATTAATTAGAAAGAAGGATTTTCAGCTTGATGGCTGGTAGGCCAGGCTTATTTTTTGGACAATGCTACAATAGAAACTTCCGATCCGCAAATCAAATCGACAAGCGGCCTACATTATTCGACAAGTAACCAATCCTGGTGGATAATCGGGAATTAAGCCTGCGACTCAATGAGCCCCGAACAAGGGTTTGTAGCTTATTTAGTATATTCAACACGAAATATAAGCATCGTTTCCTATCCTTTCTTAAGATACCTGGCTTAACGGCCCAAAAACCTGCTTTCGCCATGTATGAAATAACTTACTGTTCGACAGCCAGCCCAAATCTGCGGGAAGAGGATATCGCCGCTATATTGGAAGAAGCCAGAGATCACAACATGAAAAGTGAGATTTCCGGCTGCCTTCTGTACCACAATCGGGAGTTCATTCAGATACTGGAAGGAGGCAAAGAAGTAGTACAGGATCTTTATTCCAGAATCGCTCAAGACGACAGGCATACCAATATCGTACTCCTGGCGGAAGGCGGCAAAGCGGATCGCTCCTTCTATGATTGGAGTATGGCATTTTATGAGTTAAGTCAGGATGACATGCAGGGAATAGGCCGGGAAGTGTTTGTTGATAATTTCATCACATTTTCAAAATTGGCCGAGAAACGCACCTTCCCCACGATCTTGTTTTGGAGCATGGCCCGGCAGCTCTTGGAAAAATAATTGTATTGCCAGGTTTTCTGTGCTCCGCGTAGTTGCTATCCAAACCCAGAGTGCTGATTCATCCGCCTTCGTTGATCCGCCATCAGGGTTGTGGGCCACTGGTAGGGCCTCCCATCTTTTGTAAAAGACGATTCCTTCCTTTTCATTCAATCGCCTCTGCACCATCCGGTATCTCGAAATATGCATTCCGGACGGCAGGATCAAACTTGATATCGTCCACGGTGATGTTTGTAATATGTTCTCCAGGCTGCTCACCCTCCGTCAGCCAATGCGTATGGTAGCCGGTGGCCAGCTCGATACCATCCGCTACCGTAGTACCTTGCAACTCCATGAATTTTTCGGGGGCGTGTCCTCCATCCTTAAAATAAGCGGGGTACGAAACGATGTAGCGAATAACGGCCAGCTTGTGCGCTTTTTTTTCGAAATATAGCACGTAGTAGTCATCTGGCGCGCTCCCGGTACCCGATGCAAACGTCACTTTGACTGCGTCGTATGTTTGGCCTTCGTGCGATTTATCAGCAAGCTTTTCGAGTTTAACGCCTTCGCCATCCAGCACAAACGGTTGGCCCAAAAAATAATAAGGAGTCAATGCCCAGAATTTCATATCAAAAGGAAAAGCGGTCGAATCCCTGACCTGCTTCCAGGTTGTTTCACCCGTCCAGCCAAATTCCTGCGTTCGATCCGCCACATTTTGGTGGCGGGCCTTATTGCTCCACGTATCCACCGTCACATAAGTGTCACGAACAGTGCTGCCATCAAGCGGTACGTAGTTGAAACGAAACGACAATGGACCATTGCTGTACCATTTTTTGAGTCCGCCATGCGCTTCCATCGCTTGCCAGACGATTTTGCCCGCCTCCGTACCCTCCAGTCGCTGCTTTGCCTGTTCTACCCGCTCGTTAATCCAGGATTCAGGTTTCAAAGCTGCTTGCTCTTCCGACCTTTCATTTTCTGACGGGCTTGTGCAGCTCGCGAAGGCAAGCAAGGTAATCATGAGAGCGGCTGGGATTATATATTTCATAAGCTGGTAGGTTCAATTTGGTTTAGTAACGAAAAAAATATGCTCAGTAAACGACTTTTTGCAAAGTTGATCGCTCGATGATGCATCCGGGCGGTCTCCGGCAGATTGTGAGGAATAGGGTAAAAAAAAGAGGTGACCCGTTCCCGAGTCACCTCTTTGCATTGAATATTACCGAAATCAAGCCAGATCAAAACGATCCAGATTCATCACTTTGGTCCAGGCTGCTACGAAATCTTTCACAAACTTCTCCTGCGAGTCGCTGCATCCGTACACTTCCGCCAGAGCGCGGAGCTCAGAGTTGGAGCCGAAGATGAGATCCACGCGGGTGCCTGTCCATTTTGGCTCGCCCGTGGTGCGCGTGCTGCCGACGAACACGTTCTGCGCGTCCGAAGTAGCCCGCCAGGTCGTGTTCATATCAAGCAGGTTGACGAAGAAATCGTTGGTCAGCGTTTCGGGGCGATCGGTAAAGACGCCGTGCTTTGTATTGCCGAAGTTGGTACCCAGCACCCGCATACCGCCTACAAGTACCGTCATTTCGGGGACAGTCAGCGTGAGCAGTTGCGCCCGGTCAACCAGCATATCCTCTGCTGCTGCCTTGTGGTTGGAATTAAGGTAGTTGCGGAAGCCGTCGGCGGCCGGCTCGAGCGCGTCGAATGCTTCTGCATCGGTTTGCTCAGCCGACGCGTCGGTGCGGCCCGGCGTGAAAGGTACCGTTAGCTCGTGGCCGGCGTTCTTGGCGGCCTTCTCGATGCCCGCCGATCCGGCCAGGACGATCAGATCTGCCAGTGAGACCATTTTGCCGCCTGACTGTCCGTCGTTGAATTCCTTCTGGATACCTTCCAGTTTCTCGAGTACCATAGCCAGTTGTTCCGGGTTATTCACTTCCCAGCGGTTCTGTGGAGCCAGACGAACGCGGGCACCATTGGCCCCACCGCGCTTGTCGGAACCGCGGAAGGTAGAGGCTGATGCCCAGGCGGTCGAAACCAGTTGGGACACCGACAGGCCGGAATCAAGAATTTTGCCTTTCAGCGCCGCAATATCCTGATCGTTGACGAGTTCGTGGTCGACGGCCGGAACAGGATCCTGCCAGATCAGCTCTTCCTCGGGTACTTCCGGCCCCAGATAGCGGGCGCGGGGCCCCATGTCACGGTGCGTCAGCTTGAACCAGGCCCGGGCAAATGCGTCAGCGAATGCGTCGGGATTCTCCAGAAAATGTCTTGAAACTTTCTCATAGGCCGGGTCTACGCGCAGGGCGAGATCGGTCGTGAGCATAAACGGTGCATGGAATTTGTTGGGGTCGTGCGCATCGGGCACGGTACCCGCTCCGCCATCGTCCTTCGGCTTCCACTGATAGGCACCGGCGGGGCTCTTCGTCAATTCCCATTCGAAGCCGAACAGGTTCTGGAAGTACTCGTGGCCCCACTTCGCGGGCGTGGTAGTCCAGGCTCCTTCGAGGCCGCTGGTGATGGTGTCACCCGCATTTCCACTGCCGTACGAATTTTTCCATCCCTGGCTCATTTCCTCGATGCTGGCACCAGCGGGTTCGGCATCCACGTACTTCGCGGGGTCGGCGGCACCGTGGGTCTTGCCAAAGGTATGGCCGCCCGCAATCAGCGCGACGGTCTCTTCGTCGTTCATCGCCATGCGGCCGAAGGTCTCGCGGATGTCATGGGCCGCTCCCAGAGGATCGGGATTTCCGGCCGGGCCCTCGGGGTTGACGTAGATGAGGCCCATGTGAGAAGCACCGAGCGGGTGTTCAAGTGTACGCTCGTGGTCTCCGTTGCCGCCGTAGCGCACGTGGTCGCCCAGCCACTCGGTCTCGGATCCCCAGTACACGTCCTCCTCCGGCTCCCAGACATCGGCCCGGCCACCGCCAAAGCCGAAGGTCTTCAGCCCCATGGATTCCAGGGCGCAGTTGCCCGTCAGTACCATCAGGTCGGCCCAGGAAAGCTTCCGTCCGTATTTCTGTTTGATAGGCCAAAGCAGCAGGCGTGCTTTGTCAAGGTTAGCGTTGTCGGGCCAGCTATTGAGGGGTGCGAAGCGCAAAGTACCCGCGCCCGCGCCGCCGCGCCCGTCGCCGATGCGGTAGGTGCCCGCGCTGTGCCACGCCATGCGGATGAACAGCGGGCCATAGTGTCCGTAGTCGGCGGGCCACCAGTCCTGTGAGGTAGTCATCAGGTCATAAATGTCCTGTTTTACCGCTGCCAGGTCTAATTTCTTGAATTCTTCGGCATAGTTGAAGCCCTCGCCCATCGGGTCGGACAATTCGGAGTGCTGACGCAGGATGTTCAGCTTCAGCTGGTTGGGCCACCAGTCGCGGTTGCGAGTACCGCCACCCGCGGCTTTTTGCAAAGTGCCACTGCTGAACGGGCACTTGGCTTCGCTTTCGTTTACATCCCAGGCTTTATGGGTACCTTCAAGGGTGCTTGAACCGTTATTACTTGCCATTTTTAATCGTTTTTGAACTGTTTGTATTGATTGGTTTTTAAAAACTTCTATTTGCCCAAAAACTCGAGGAGAGTTGGAATGTTTGATCTGCCAAGCGTTTTCAGGGAGTTATTTAACAAAGATAAACAGGGATAAGCAGAAAGAAAAAAGCGTTTACAGGCAGCCTATTCTTCCTGCTTTGATATCAGCGCCTTGCCTTCCAAGCGGCAAGAAGAGCCGATTCCCTCTCTGCCAGGGAATCAGGGCCCGACAACAACTTAATACGCTTAACATCCTCTACCGCTTCAGAATTCCACCAGGCGTGAATATCCCTGACGCTGTCGGCCAGCGGCGTGAAGGTCAATCCATTTTCCACCCCAAACGAATTATCGATCCGCGCAGACCCCAGGTTATCGCCCACCGGCATAATCCAGGGAATAGCGTCGGGGACGTTATGCTTCGCCAGGAACTCATAATCGGGAATCATCACAAAGGACGCCTTAGAGCTAAATGCAGCATGAACCCCGTATACAAAAGCCTCCATAGTCGTGACCGATGGCGGACCGACGGCATTGTAGGTACCGGCTTTGTGGTTTTCGGCCAGGCGAATCATAAAACCCGCCACGTCGCGGACGTCGATGTACTGGACCGGGTCATCCGGTTTTCCGGGGACCAGCACTTCTCCGCCCCGGGCAATTCTTTCGGGCCAGTAGGTAAAGCGGTCGGTTTGGTCACCGGGACCCATCATGTAGGTAGGACGAACGATGATAGAGCGGTCTTTTCCAAAACTTTTCACTACTTCGATTTCGCTCAGGGCTTTCATTACTCCGTAGTCGTACTCGTATTTCTGCACCTGCGTAATTCCGTCGGGTACTTTCAATACGGGCTTTGTATTCTCCCGGATGTCTTTACCCAGATAAGGGTAGTACACACCGGTGGAGGATGTGTATAAGTACAGGTCACAACTTTCTTTCAGTAGTTCTGCGGTATCTTTTACCCATTTCACCCGATTGCCGGAATTATCGATGACCACATCCCACTTGCGGTTTTTGAGCGCTTCCAGATCATTTTCCCGGTCACCGATAAGTGATTCCACTTCGTCAAAAATGTCCTTCTTAACCGTGGGCTGGGTGCGTCCCCGCGTAAAAGTGCTGACGCGGTGGCCGCGTTGCAAGGCATAGGCTATTTGTTGTGGCCCCAGAAAACTGGTACCGCCCAGGATCAGAATTGAAAGCGGGTGGACGGCCCTCTCAACACTTCTCGGACTCTCCTGCTTATTTTTCGCAGTGCCGATCAGGGGAATGCTTAGCAGCGGCGTCAAACTACCAAGGGTAATGCCTGTCTTCAAGAATCTGCGTCTGCTTTTATCCTGATCTGCATTCATCGTGTCTGTTTTGAAAATACAAAATCAATATAGCAAACGGCCCATAATCTACCAAATGGCAGAAGCCAGAGAGTATCTCGCACTAAACAAAGTAGTTTCAAGTAAGTTATACAAAAATCTGCTTGGATAGCAGATTGAATATCATTAACTTAGATTCTGAATTTTTTCAAAAATCAAACGACCAGAATTATGAAAAAAACGTACTATCTGTTGGCGATGGCCTGCGCCGGATTCTTATTGTTAGCCACCACCTACCGTACGACCGAAAGCAAGTACGGGATGGTCGTAGGATCGCCCGAAATCAAGTCGATGACCTCGTTGTCATTCGGTCCCGATGGCATATTGTTTGTCGGCGATTCGAAAAGTGCCACTGTATTTGCAGTGGATACCAAAGATGGGGCGATGAATGAAAAGGCGGCGAACGTCGAGATTAAGGACATCGACCGGAAAATCGCAGTCCTGCTGGGTACCGAAGTACAGAACATCAGCATTCAGGATATTGCCGTGAATCCGGTATCCAAGAGTGTGTACCTGGCCGTTCAGCACAGCGACGGTACGCCCGTTTTATTCAAAATCGAGGGCGAGAAAATTACGCCGGTCAATACCAAGAGCATTGCTTATTCGAGCGTAGCGCTGAATGACGTGCCCAGTGAGTCGGACAAGGACCGCAGAGGAAATTCGTTACGCGTTTCGGCCATTTCGGATTTGGGTTACGCTGATGGCAAACTGATGGTGAGTGGTTTGTCAGGAAAAGAATTTAATTCGACGTTCCGCAGCATCCCTTTCCCCTTTACTAATAAGCAAGATCAGGCTTCGCTCGAAATCTACCACGCGGCCCACGGCAAGTACGAAACCCTATCCCCGATCAGGACTTTCACGACCGCCGAAATCAGCGGCAAAAAGTACCTGGTCGCCAGCTACACCTGCACACCGCTGGTACTTTTTCCATTGGATGAATTGAAAGCCGGCCAGCACGTGAAAGGCAGAACGGTAGCCGAAATGGGTAGTGGCAATCAGCCCATCGACATCGTTACCCTAACCAAAGGCAACGAATCGTACCTGATGATGGCCAACTCGAACCGCCCGGTATTCAAGGTAGATTATAAAAATATTGAAAAGTACCAGGGTTCGCTGACCACGCCCGTGGAAGAAAGCTTTGCCACTGCCGGGGTAGATTTTGTGTCTCTGCCCGTGACGAACGTATTGCATCTGGCCAAGCTTGATGATTCCAGAATGGTTTTGCTGCAACGCCGCTCCAACGGCAGCCTGGATCTCTGGACTTCCAGCGAACGTTATCTATGACCAAAAATAGATTGATTCGGATCAGGTCGTACCCAGCGTATGGCCTGATCCTTTTTGTTTTAATGGGTTTCTGCGGTTGCTCATCCTCTTCCGAAAATGACCAGATTCGCCTTCGCTGGCGTGGCAAAGCAGCGGAAGGAGTCGATATCCCCCAATCCTTGACGGTCGGATTGCCTTCCGATTCCGTAGCCAGTTTGCTTAAAGTCAGATTGGTAGATTCCGACCCTTCAGTCTCAATTCTCGGTGACTATTCAGTGGAGTCCAAAACAATTTCTTTTACGCCGCTCATTCCTTTTACCCGCGGATTGCAATATGAAGTATTGCTACGAAATGCGCCTGTCGGTACTTTTGCCGTTCCTGCGGCCGACCCTGCCGATGCTCCCGAACTCTTGGGAATCTTCCCTTCTCAGGATACTTTGCCCGAAAATCTTCTGAAAATTTACCTACGTTTCTCCCAACCCATGCAGGAGGGGAAATCGGCTGACTACGTTGCGCTGATCAGCAATAACGCAGATACGCTGAAAGGCGCTTTCCTGAACTTGCAACCGGAATTGTGGAACGAAGACCGAACTGTGCTCACGCTGTGGCTGGATCCCGGTCGCATCAAACGTGATCTTCAACCTAACCGCGTGTTGGGAAATCCTTTGCAGCGTGGAGTTCATTATCAGCTGCTTGTCTCCTCAGAATGGAAAAATAAACTGGGAGCATCGTTGCCTAAAACCTACGATAAATCTTTTGTGGCGGGTCTGCGGGACAGCCTGTCGCCCGTACCTGCGAAATGGAAAATCATGGTTCCGTCGAGCGGTACCCGACAATCCACAAAAGTTGAATTCAATGAACCTCTGGATTATAGTCTGCTAGCCGAATCCCTAAGCATCCTGGACAAAAACGGAAGGGTAGTTAAGGGCAAGTGGGAAATAGGTGAAGATGAAAAAGCGGCTCATTTCAAGCCTTTGGGTAGCTGGCAAGCAGGGAACTACACGCTGCAAGTACTTACGATTTTGGAAGACCTGGCCGGGAATAACCTGAATCGACCCTTTGACCTTGATGTAACGAAAAAAAGAGCGGGACTTCATTCTGATGAAGTGATCAAAGTACCATTTTCGGTTGCTGATTAGTATGCTAGCAGGGCTATACAGCAGGTGGCGATCCGCACGGAGACTGCTGATAATATGCTTATAACTAGTATTCTTATAATTAAAAAAGTCAGCATGTCTAAGTTTGAACATTTATTAGCAGGGCAAACGTTAGCCATGAAATTTCCACGGGTATATTTGCGTACCATGGTTGAGCTACTAACAGTCGAGTCTAATGAATCAATCTTACCTGGTGCGCCTGATGAATGTTCTGGGCTGGCTGCTGCTGGTTGGCTCGGCCATGGCCCAGACTCCCTACCGCATTGAAGGCCGCGTGACGGATGCCACCACCGGGCAGGGGATTCCGTTCGCCAGCGTGGCGGTCAAGGGTACCACGTCCGGCGCCAGTTCGGATGCTGAAGGTAATTACCAGCTGGCGGCTGCCCGTCTGGGCGATTCCCTGCTGGTATCGAGCCTGGGCTACGCCGCCCGTGCCTATCCGCTCCTAAAGGAGACTACTCAAACGATCAATATTACCCTTACCGCCACTGCCAGCAGTCTGCAGGAAGTGAAAGTATACGCCAGGGGTGGTGATCCTGCCTACCATATCATGCGCGATGCTGTGAGCCGCCGCGATCAGTTCGATCCCACCCAATTATCTGCCTACCAGTACGAGAGCTACGTCAAGACCGAAGCTTTCCTCAACGAGTTTGCCCGCAAGGAGGGTCGCCGTCCCGGCCTGATTGGCGGTAGGCTATCCAAAATGCCCGCCATAGTCGGCGAAAACGGCGACCCGGCGGTACCCGTTTTCGTCTCCGAAACGCATTCCGAGTACTATCACCGCTCCGACCCCGGCAAAACTAAGGAAAAGGTGCTGAAAAGCCGGGCGTTAGGCGTAGGCATCACCGACGGCGGCCTTACGGCTCAGTTTACAGGGGCGTCGTTCCAGCAGTACAATTTTTACAACAACTACATAAACCTTCTCAATAAAGATTTTCCCTCCCCGCTCGGACAGTATTGGGAAACCCTTTACGCCTATCACCTTATGGATACCCTGTCGGTAGGCGGGGTAGTTTGCTATCAGATCGACTTTGAACCCAGGCAGGACAAGGATGCGGCTTTCAACGGCACGGTCTGGATCGACACGACCCGCCTAGGACTGCTGAAAATCGACGCCCAAATCGATCGCCGGGCCAACATCAATTTTGTAGAGAGCATTCGGGTAGAGCAGTACTGGGAGGATGTCGAAGGGAGTGATCCGGTGCGGCCCGCGCGGCTGCCCGTTCTCACGCAATTGTTGATCGACTCCGACCACCCCGTCCCCAATGCGCCGGGCGTGCTGGTTCGATTCTATTCCTCCGCCGAAAACATCGAGGTTAATAAGCCTTTGCCCCCCAATTTCTACGAACCCGCCCTCGAACTGGCGGACGACTACCGTGAGAACTCACCTGACTACTGGAAAGAGGTGCGCCCGCTGAAGCTCAGTCCGGAGGAGTTGCGGGTGTTCGAGGTAGTGGATTCGGTGCGTAATACTCCTGTGATGAAGCTTGTGGGTAAGGCTATTGACCTGTTTAGTGGTGGGTACTTACCGATTCCCGGTACGGGCCTGGAGATCGGGCCTCTGGTATACAGCTACGCCAATAACGACATAGAAGGCCATCGGTTTCGGTTGGGACTGAGAACCAATCAGGATTTCAGCCGCCGCTGGATACTCAGCGGTTTTGGTGGGTATGGCACCTTCGATCGACGGTTTAAGTATGGGTTCGGGGTAGAGTACGTGGCGGGGAAAAAGCCTTGGACCGTGGTAGGTGTTCAGCATAGCTACGACCTTGAGCAACTGGGCTTCAGTAGCGATTTGGTGGGCAGTAGTTTTCTTTGGGGGGCTTTCAGCCGCTTCGGGACGCTCAACCGCGCTTACCTGCAACAAAATACCCGCGCTTTTGTGCGCAGGGAGTTGGGCAGCGGTTTCACCCAGACGGTGAGCGTGCAAAGCCGCAGCTTCGACCCGCAATTTGATTTTGCCTATCGTATGCCCGGTCAGCTCGACCCGGTGTACAGTCACAACTACCATACACGGGAACTCTCGCTGGAAACTCGCTTCGCTCCCGGCGAAATCATGGTACAGGACGACAACGATCGCTACGCAATTCCTAGTACCAATCAGCCCGTTATTGTATTCCGTTACGATCTGGGTATGAACATTATGCACGGCGACTTCAACTACCATCGGTTTAGTTTGGCGCTCGAACATTCTGTTCGGCTGGGCGTGCTGGGTCGCACCTACTACCGGGTTAATCTGGGTTATACGCCTTCCACCCTTCCCTACCCGCTGCTTTTTGTCCCTCGGGGAAACCCGTCGGTATTCATGTCGAGCATTGGCTACAACCTGATGCGTCGCTTCGAGTTCGCTACCGACCACTACGCCGGGCTGCTGGTCGAGCACTATTTCCAGGGACTGATTTTCAATCGTATCCCCGGCGTCCGGCGGTTGAAATGGCGGTTTCATGTCACGGGTAAAGTACTGGTGGGCGGCGTCTCAGACGCTAACGCCAGCCTTACACCTGCCGTCGATGAAATGGGCCGGACCATACTCGGCTTCCAATCGCTGGGCGGAATGCCTTATGTAGAATTAGGCTACGGTATCGGTAATATTTTCAAAGTACTCCGTGTAGATGCCATCCACCGGCTCACCTACCGTACCCTCCCGGATGCCAATAACTTTGGGTTGAAGCTATCGACCCGAGTAGGGTTTTGAGGTACGGTTTGGTATTGCCTATTCAGCGTACAGTGAATCAATTCCCCAGCGCCACCTTCTCACTATTTTCATAAGGCACCATCAGCTTCCAGGTCTTTCCTTTCGCGGTTATTTCCACCTGCACCTCTTCGTCATTTTCGGCAAGTAGTTTGGTCTTCATAGTTGGTACTTTGCCTTCTGAGGGAAACAGTAGCCACACGAAAGTTTGGTCGCCAGTAATGTCAGCGCTGTAAATTGTAGCTGTATTGTGTGAATAAACATTGTATTCCGGACTGTACCACCCTTGGATTTCCGGTTGCTCCTGCCCTTTGACAAACCGAACGTCCATTTTTTTGCTTCCAACAGGAATCACCGCCAGGTTTCCTTTGGGATTGTTGGTTTTTATGACATTCTCCTCCTGATTCACAACGCAGTCAGGGTGCCAGTGCCATAGCGTTTCGATCTTTCGGGGTTTGTCGGTACGGATTCGATCGACTACTACCCAGAATTCTCCCCGTACATACATAAGCGCACGGGTGTGACTGGCCGTACCGTCTACGTTTTTGAAGTCCGCAAACTGGCCGGTGGCATAATCAAACTCAGGGGTAATTTTGACGTGACTATTGTCCAGTGATTCTTCAGCCAGTCTGGGGCCGGGTTTCTGCCCGTTGCCATCGATCAAAACCAGATTATGCCCGGCACTACCCGTGGCGTAAGGCCGGAATTTTTCGGCTACCTCGCCCGTGTAGGCAAACCGCCCGGCATCTACGAGCAGATCACGGCCGAGGGCAGAAACCGAAATGTGCAGCTTGTCATTGTGCTGGTGCCCGCTTCCCCAAGGACCGATGTCGAAAAAAGACCAATGCGCCTGGGCTTCGTAGCCACTTCGGGAAACCAACTGGCCCGCCCACGGAAAAAAGTACGATGGCCCCTGCGTCGGTTTGGTGCCGTTTTTTCCGTTGGAGGCCAGGTAGGCCCATTCCGGTTGATTATATTTTTTTGCCGCCGCCAAAAGTGATTCCCGGTCACTGCCCCGGTCTCCGTCGTTATTCAATAGGCGAAATCCGTCGGGACGTACCGTGCGAGCCATGTAATCGTACATCTTGACGATGGTTTCGTTGAAGAAGTCCGGCAGGGGGCGGTTAGCCCGGTCGCAAATGTCCTTGAAGAGTTCGAAGTTGGCCAAGGCCACCTGGTGATAGTGCGACGTGAGCTCGGTCTGGATACCATCGGCATATACCTGCCCCTGCATGCTTTCGGTCATGGTGGCGA
Source organism: Persicitalea jodogahamensis (assembly GCF_014651615.1). Lineage (GTDB taxonomy): Bacteria > Bacteroidota > Bacteroidia > Cytophagales > Spirosomataceae > Persicitalea > Persicitalea jodogahamensis. The sequence continues at coordinate 57,015 of NZ_BMXF01000005.1, forward strand.
TGGCGTAAGTGAGCCATTCGTCGGCATTCCTGTATTCCGGAAAATTAGTAGCCACGGTAGCCAAAGCCGAGATTTCCATCGTCAGCCAGTTATTGCCGGCGTGAAAGTACCGGTTGTAGTGGGCGTGGTCGGGCAGGCTGCTCAGCATCAAAAGCTGCGTGGCCGGGGACAGATACGGGCTGTCGATAAGGCCGTAGAATATCCTTGACCACACCTTCACCCGGGCGGCCACTTCCAGTCCCCGCCATACCGAAGTACCGCTTTTTACGGCGGGATAAGGCATACTTTTGAGAATAAAATCCCGTAGAAAGGCGTCGATATACCGGGCATACTTCGGATTTCCGGTGTCCTGATAGGTGTTGAATACTTCCAGTAGCTGGGAATGCCGGTTGGATAGCCAGGCCCATTCCTTATCGTTGTTCGGTCCTTTATAGTACCAGTCCCGGTGCCCGTCGGACAGCAGGGGTACTTCGCCCCGCACATTCTGTACTATGAATATGTAGTTCAAAATCGTGTCCGCTTCCGCTACGGTTTTGTTCGAGGCAGACGGTAGGGGCTTTCTCAGAAAATTGGCCGTATTTCCACTTTTGTAATAAGCCAACAGGTACTTGCAGGCCTGGACCAAATCTCCGTTTTGATGCGCCTGTTTCACCTTCTCCATGCCCGGCGTATCCAGATCAAACTGATCCAGCATCGTTTTCATGGTTTCTGGGGCGTAGGAACATATATCCTGTACGGTAGTGAGATCCTGCCACTTTTTTTGGGCGAAGGTGTCTGGCAAGGCGAAGAGGAGAAAAACGAACAGAAGAACGAGGCGGGAAGGGATTTTGGGCTTCATGGAATTATACTCTTGAAAAATTACTGATGGATTTGCGAGCACTTAACGTAGGGTGTACTCCTCCAACAAAAGGATTTTTGCTAAGGGCCTACTAGCTAGATCAGGAAAATTCTTTTGTCGGAAGGTGGTCCGCAGTGATTAGCGGCGGGCGACCGGGAAAATACCGTCGGCATTGTCCCTAAGGACGACTACTGACTCACCCAACCCCACTTTTTACCCTGCAAGGTCCACTTACGATTATTTCCGGCCATTTCCTGAGCCGGGGCCTGCGGGCGGTGGGCGCGCCACATGGCGGTTATAAAAGGGTCATAGGTAGTTGTTTCCTGCTTGGGGCGTGGGTAGTTGCCCCGCGCGGCCGCGTAGGGGTCATCCTGGCGCATCCAGCGTTCGATGTAGTCAAAGTGGGCGTCGTGATTCCAGAGTTTGACGGCTTTCAGATAGCGGGCGGCCAGTGCCGTACCCACCCAGGCCTGGGCGTTGCAGCAGGTACGGTAGCCTTCGGAAGTTTTATCCCAGTCACCCCACTGATCCGGCGTTTTTTCCTCGTAGGTCTCCCGGTTGCCGTGATGAATAACCATCTGCCACAATACGTCCTGGCCAAACCAGCCATTACCGTAATAGGTCTGCGTGTCTTCGTGAAAAACGGCCGTGCCGGGTAGTTGCGCCAGGGCAGGATCTTTCAGCATGATACTCGCAAACAGAATGGGCCACTTGCGACCACTGGAATGCCCGCCGCCTTCGTTCCAGTAACCACCCACCATGGCCAGGCCATACAGGTCGATGCCGCGCTGAATGAGTTCGAGCGTGAGCTTTTCTTTCCGCTGGCGGGGTACATCCAGCATCACCATCAGGCTGGCCATCGATACCAGTCTGGCGTATTCACGGCCGTAGTTGGGCTGGTTTTCGTTGGGAACCAGTTCCTGCTGCGACCAGCTGAGGATGTGGTCAATCCAGGGACGCTGAAAGTACCTTTCGAAGTCCTCCCAGGAAGGTACTTGCCCGGCGGGTGAGAGAGCGGGCAGTGCTTCCCAGCGAATATCCTGAGCCCGGAAAATCGGCTTCCCGGTACCGGCATAGGGTGGACGAAACGCGTCCGTGGGTGGTTCGGCTGCCAGGCAGGTCAATACAGCGGCGGTTTTCATCACGACCTGGCATTTCTTTTCGTTATCCCAAGGCATCAGTTCCTTGCAGAAGTGATTAACGGGAAGTGACGTATTGCTGATGGAGGAAACAAGCGAACGATTCGTAGCCAGATCCAGAGGAAGCTTTACAACTTCTTTTTCATCAAATGATTCACTGCGGGAATCGTAGCCCTGAGTGTACCCTGCTTTCAGCACAATCATGGAGCCGTTACGCATAGCCGCATTTTGTTTCAGGCTGGTGTCGTTCCAATGATTGATCTTAATATCGGATTGATCGGTCGTCACTGGTCCCGGCTCCGGCGTAATTTTCACAATCCGCACCGGCCCTACGACCCACCAGTCGCCCGTGATGAACTGGCCAGTGCGGGCAGGTTTATCAAACGTCCAGGTGATACCGTATTGGCTGATTTCTTTCCGAAAGCCTGTCTGGCCGTTGTCTGGTTTGGTGTCGCCCGGAGGCATTGTTTTGGAGCAGGAAACAGGCAGAGATGCCAGAAGTACGATGTAAGCGACAATTATTTTCATAGTCTTCTCGAACTGAACGAGTTTGATTCTTAGACCCAGTCCGAAATATTGATATAAAACGAGTTAGGTACTTGTTTATACTGATCGTAGAGGCACTCCTTTTTACATCCTTTCATGAGTTACGAAATTGCAAGAATTGCGCTTGATCGCCAACCGGAAAGCTGCTCACTTGAAGGGCTATATCCTGTCATTTTTTGGTATATTTGTTTCTCCGTTTCAGAAAATCCTGGGTATGGACATCAGAGAACTCATTACCATCGACAACGATATACAAGGTGGCCAAACGGTCTTCAAAAATACCCGTGTTCCCATTGAGAGCTTATTCGATCACTTGGAAGCCGGGGTAACGCTGGATGAATTTCTGGATGATTTCCCAAGCGTTACCAAAACACAAGCAGTGGCTTTGTTAGACTGTGCTAGCCGACTGCTCAATACTAAAGATATAGACAAATTGTATGCGGCTGTTGCTTGACGAAAACCTACCTAAGCGACTCAAAATAGACTTCTCAAGACCATCACCCACTTTTATAGCATCGGTAGATGACGAAAACGCTAGGACTAACACTCCCAAATTAATTCATCGCTTCCACCCTGTCTTTAAAAACTGTCACTAACTTGTGGGATTCGCTTAACGCTAACACATCGTTCCAACTCAAATTCAGAACGTTGTGAAATTCCCTGACCGAAGCATTGCCTATTCTGATGTGAATAACTCGAGGGGGAGGCTGTGAAAGTAAAATACGGTTGGAGAAATCAGCGTCCTTAGTCAGGATAGTCAAATTATTTTGCTTGGCATATTGCCAAATCTCGGTATCTTCAGCCGTATTCGAAATATCGCTTTGGTGAATATAATCCTCGTTATTCCAAAGCGAAAAATAGTAGGGAAGATTGATGTCGATCAAGTACTTAGCCATCAGGCTACCTTCTTAAATTCCTGAATCACGTACTGTCGCTCCATAAGCTCGATCGCAAACCGCTGGCAGGCGTCTAGGTCTTCGGGTTCGAGCATGGGGTACTGGTAGAGTACCTCTTCTCGTGATGATCCGGCGTAGAGAAATTCAAGTACGGTTTGCACACTAATTCTCATTCCCCGAACGATGGGTCGCCCGTTGCAGATGTCGGGGTTGATAGCAATACGGTCGCTGATGTAAGTCGTCATAGTTTCCTGTTGATCCACAAATGTACAAAGTTTTGTTTGCCAACGACCTGCATCAGGCGGGCTATAAAGAGGCAGAGTATATGCCTTCGGGATTCTGGATGCGGCGGGCGAAGGGCATGGGCTTGCGAGTTAGCGGTTTCGCAAGCAAAGGTACTTTATTGCGGCGCTTGTGCTTCAAGGGCCGTTACAAACGGCCATTTATGATTGGTACGCAGTCTTGCAGACTACGCACAACGGCTCAACAGAGGAAGACTAAGAAGCAACTAAGCCATAAAATCTTCTTTCTTCAGTTCTTTTTCCCCATGAAAAACCAATGCTTCTCTATTTTGAATTAATAACGCAGCAGATAAGGGATCCCCGTTAGCAAGTAGTTTATCATATTCCTGAGTATACAATTGTATCATAGCAACATAGGCATCATACGCAGTTATATCACTGGTCAGAAATAATAGCATACCGATATTATCGCACTTCAAAGAAATATTGCTGTTCTCATTTTTAAATGCTGTAATAGTTGAGTCATAGCCGATAAATACTTTACAGTTTTGTTTTATGAGTTCTGGACCAAGTACCTTGCCACTTAAACAGCTATTTGTATAGAAGAAAGAGTCATTGAAAGAAGAATTGGTGCTATTCACCGTTATAAATCCACTCCCATTAGCAATTAAAGAAGTCTCATTTCCATGCGTATACGCAATTATAATAAATGGTATATTCTTAAGCTTACCTAAAACTATATCAAAATAAGCTAGTCGACAATTACGAGATGGTATTTCTGTAATGCTAAATATATTGTGAATGGCTGTTTGTAAATTTATAGAAGCAACGATGTCTTTTTTGCAAGCATTGAAGTAAACTCCCAACTCCGGATCTTCTTCATCGTAAGCAGTTAAAATCTCAATCATCTAATTCCTTTTTACCAGATGTCAATAGTTCGGTAGCAAGCTGAAGAATACTTTTCTCAACTTGTTGGCCAAGTTTCGTTTCTTTTCTTATCTCAACTATCAAATCACTTAGAGTGTAAACAGCACCAGCTTTCGTAGTAATATAAGGTTTTCTTTTTTCAGAATCTGTTCTTTTTGAAATCCATTCTTCGAGTACACAATCAACCCTGGTTTCTAGTTGATGAGCAGCTCTATCAACTAATGATAATACATCAACTATATCAGCAGTGGATTGAATAATACCAAAAGTTTCATTGTTTATGAATTCGATTAAATATTCGTAAGGAATGCTGGAAAACTGTTTAGCAGTAAAAATAATTATTTGAATTAATGATGTTCTATCTCTAATTTCTCGAATTATCTCAGGTGCGTGTGGTTGGTCAGCTCCCAGATCGTAATCAAGTAAGACAATTTGTTTCCCTGTTAAGTTATCGAAAATATATTCTAACCCTTCACTGGAAACTTCTTTGAGAATTACATTATCTGTACCAAACCTTTCTCTCAATGAAAAAAGAAGTGGATCAGTAACTTTCATGTTATCATGAATTACAACAATTTTAATCGACTTCATGAGAAGTTTTTCTAAGCGGAAATACTATTTTAAAAGATGCACCTTTCGGAAAGAATTCACTCTTTATTAAGGAGATGCTGCCATTTAAAGACTCCACACGTGTCTTAACTATATATAAGCCTAAGCCTGCTCCCCCCAAATCTGCTGTAGTAGTATAGTACATTTCGAAAATTCGTTCTTCGTTTTCCTTCTTTATTCCCTCACCATTATCGGAAAAGACAACTACAAACTTATCAATGTCGATATAGCCAGCGCATTTTATTATTTTATTATTTTCATTCCTTAACGCTTTGATGGAATTAGAGATTAAATTTTCAATAATATCCTCAAAAAACTTTCTATTCGCATGAATAATAAAACTGTCTTGGATTTCTATTATTGAATGGATACTTTCGGCTTGAAAAACAGGGCTATAAGATTTTTCAAATAAATTCACTAGCAAAGTTTTTATATTAAAATCTTCCATATCAATAGTAGAACCAGCATAGCTTAACATAAAGTCAATTATCCTGCTGAGATTTGTCATCTCATCGTAAATGCCAACGGAATATTCTCGAAAGTAGGTATCGAGTTCAGGATTTGGATAACGTTCTTTAAAAAACTCGGCCATTCTCTTCACTTTACCTAGTGCCGTTCTTACCGCATGAGAAATATGTATAGCATAATCCTGCAAAGACATCAAGCTGAGATATATATTTTCTTTGCGTATGTGATCTTTTCTTTCTCTTTCTTGCTGTTGTATCCCTTTCTTAATTGATCTATCAATCGAAATCGCTTGTTCTCTTAGAGGTTTTAATATTTTTTCAAGAGTAGGATTTTTTCTTTCAAGAGTTTCAATTCGTGTTGTGAATTCTTTTATTTCAATATTAGCTCTTGCAAGGTTCTTATCTATACTAACCTTTATTAAGTACCGTTCATACTTTTTTAATTCAGCAATCGATCTCAATTGACTTATTACAAATTCTTTTAATTCCCTGTACTCCCTATTATCTACGAAATCTTGTCTATTTGTAGCCTCTATAATTTGGGGGTTACTATCTTTTGTTATATCTAATATTCCAATTATTTCTCGAGTACCTATTTTGTCAAAAGTACCAGACCATAAACGCTTGTCTATTCCTAAAATATCCCTTTTCTTGTCTCTCTCGCTTTCAAATTCTGCAAAAGGTGTCGTAATTAATCCATCCCTATATATCTTAACACCATCGACTCGATAGTCATCATTCTTGTATGCACTATTATATCGTTTTTTTGCCGCTTCGTTAAAATAATACAATTCAAGGTGAACAGGGCCAAATATTTGAATTGGAATTTGCTGCTTTATTATCTGATTTTTTGTATTATCGAACTTTAATGTTTCTTGAATATTATTATCCAAGTTAAAATTGATCGAAAACTGATGGCTTGAATACTTTATAGTTTCTGCTTTTACCTGCCTATTTTCGTATCCAGAATATTCATTGGACTGGATATATATATTAAAAGGTGGATCTAATGGATAGAAAGGAGATACAATCTTTTCTAATTCGCGCTCAAGTCTTTTTATATCCGGCTCAGTCCATAATTCTGCAATAGAAGAAATAGATAACGTGGTACCGTGAATTTCTGGATTATCTTCTTCAAAGAAAAATCCATTCTCTATGTCTGTAAAAAGTGTTAACTGAGTAGATCTTGATTTAACTTCATATGCATCCCAATCTATTTTAACTATTAGTCTTTCTTTTTCGCCTTTTTGCTTAGTACTTATCGTAAGTTTCCCACCCAATTTATCGACAGCGAACCTCCCGATACCCTTCTCACCTACATACCTCCTATTGAAAGGTTTATCCGAAAATAATTTATTTCTTTTACTGGCGGTTCCTACTACCATCCATTTATCACGCACGTCATTAAAGGACATCCCGTGTCCATCATCAGATATAGTAATATTTGGCTTTCCGCTTGCGTTTGCACCTACATTTTCGAAGCTAACGACAACTGATGTTGCATTTGCATCGTAGCAATTTTTCACCAGTTCATATACAGCCGTAATACGATCTGTAATCAGATCGCGTCCAAAAAGCCTGAAAGCATTTACGTCAAATCTCCATTTAAGATTCTTCTCTTCAATCATCTTCAAATTTCTCAATATGACGCGCAATACTACTAGCTATTGCTCTTCCCAAGAGGACTGGGACTGCATTCCCTATCTGGGTAGCAATTCTACCAGTTGAAAAAATTCTATCAGGATCAATGAAATTGTATTCCTTCGGAAATGATTGTAAAATGGCAGCCTCTCTCAACGAAATGGCTCTATCTTGTTCTGGATGACCAAACCTGCCATTACTATATCCAATACAGTAAGTAGTTATTGTAGGAGAAACATTGCCCCAACTCATTCTACCATAAGCACTTCCAAAGGCTTTTCCGCCTTCTCTCTTATGGCAGTCTGCCACTAACTCTGTTGGCCAATTCCTCCATCCTCCACCCTCTGGTGTAGCTTTTATCCTGCGAAGGCTTAATTCACTCAAACACCTTGACCGATGTAAGGGGTCTTCTTTATCTAATTCTCCTTGTTTCAGTTTTGGAAGATCACCAATCGCATCACGAACTGATTTCACGTCTTCACTCTTAAGTTCTGGAATCATTTCAATCTCACCATAAAGAGACGCGAATAGAACTAAACGCTTTCTTCTCTGAGGCACTCCGTAATATTGCGCATCAACTATACGATAAGAAATGTAGTAACCCTCTTTTTTGAGCACATTCAAAAAATCGTTGAACACTTCACCTTTTTTGAATTTATTCAATAAAGGCACATTTTCCATAGAGATTATGTGAGGCCTTATAATCTGAATTAGATTAGCGAAAGAATAAAGCAATTTCCATCTTTCGGAGTTTTCTGGATTTGCCTTTCCATTATTCTTTGTATTAAGTATCGAAAATGGCTGGCATGGAGCGCAACCAACTAAAATTTTCTTTTTGTTTTTATAAAAATTATTCTCTAGAAACTTTGAATCCAATTGGTTTACATCTTTTTTAACAAAAGGTACTTTATTATTCGTTTCATATGCGAATTTACATTCCTCATCAATGTCTATTCCTGCTGCCACATTGAATTGTTCTAAAAGAAATCCATGAGTAAGGCCACCAATTCCACAAAATAGGTCTACCACCGAATATTTATCGATTTTCCTTTTAGTATTATTTTCTGTTTCACTCATAATAATAGCATTTGCGCCAATGTTTTTGTATCACATTTGACCAAAATATATTTACTATCTAATACATTATTTATTGTATTAGTGTACTCCAAACTCAATCATATCAAGACAGATAGAATACATTTTACAGCATAATAGTATCTCTCTTTCAAAACCTATATTTTCATGAAAAGGCTCTTTCTCATCAAGATCTACCCTTCCTCCTCCGCATACTCCTCCACCGGAATACACGCACAGATCAAATTCCGATCGCCGTACGCGCTATCCACGCGGCTGACGCTGGGCCAGAACTTGTTGAAGCGCAGGGCGGGCAGCGGGAAGGCGGCTTTTTCGCGGGAATAGGAACGCGTCCAGTCGTCGGCCAGTACCACGCGGGATGTGTGCGGCGCGTGTTTCAGGACGTTCTCGGCGCGGTCGGCGGTGCCTTCCTCCACTTCGCGGATTTCCTGGCGGATGGCCAGCATCGTGTCGCAGAAGCGGTCGAGTTCGGCCTTGGACTCCGATTCAGTCGGTTCGATCATCAAAGTACCCGCCACCGGGAACGATAAAGTCGGCGCGTGGTAGCCGTAGTCCATAAGCCGCTTGGCGATGTCCTCGGCCTCGATGCCCGCCGCCTTGAACGGCCGGCAGTCGAGGATCATTTCGTGGGCGCAGCGGCCGTTGGCTCCGGTATAAAGTACCTTGAAGTCATCGCGCAGGCGTTCCTTGATGTAGTTGGCGTTCAGAATCGCCATTTTGGTGGCGTTGGTCAGACCCGCGCCGCCCATCATCGCGATGTAGGCGTAGGAAATCGTGAGGATACTTGCGCTGCCGTAAGGTGCTGCCGATACCGCCCCGGCCTTGCCCACATGAGTACCCTGATTCACGTGCTTCGGCAGGAAAGGCACCAGTTGCTCGGCTACACCGATGGGTCCCATACCGGGACCACCACCGCCGTGCGGAATGCAGAAGGTCTTGTGCAGGTTGAGGTGGCAGACGTCCGCCCCAATCAAACCCGGACTCGTCAGACCTACCTGCGCGTTCATGTTCGCGCCGTCCATGTACACCTGTCCACCATGTTCATGGATCAGGGCGCATATTTCCTTGATGCTTTCTTCAAAAACGCCGTGCGTAGATGGGTAGGTTACCATCAGGCAGGCCAATTGGTCGCTGTATTGCTCGGCTTTGGCCCGCAGGTCGGCGACGTCGATGTTGCCGCGCTCGTCGCATTTGGTCACCACGACCTTCATGCCCGCCATCACCGCCGAGGCGGGATTGGTACCGTGCGCCGACGACGGAATCAGGGCCACATTGCGGTGGCTGTCGCCCCGGCTTTCGTGGTAAGCGCGGATCACCATCAGGCCCGCGTACTCGCCCTGCGCGCCGGAGTTGGGTTGCAGCGACATGGCCGCAAAGCCTGTGATTTCGCACAGCCAGGCGTTCAGCTCCTCAAACATAATCTGGTAGCCGCGTGCCTGCTCCACGGGCGCAAAGGGGTGCATCGCTCCGAATTCCGGCCAGGTCACGGGAATCATTTCGGCCGTGGCGTTGAGTTTCATGGTGCAACTACCCAGCGAAATCATGGAATGCACGAGCGAAAGATCTTTGTTTTCCAAAGATTTGAGGTACCGCAACATCTCGTGTTCGGTGTGGTGCGTATTGAACACCGGATGCGTCAGATAAGGCGCGTGGCGGGTGAGGTTTTCAGGGAAAGTAATTTCCATTTCCTCCTCGATCACCATCTCGCCTGCAAAACCGGATACCTCAGCGAACAGGTTCAGCAGATTAATGACGTCGTCGAAGGTCTTGGCCTCGTCAAACGACACGCTCACGCGGTTGTCGGGGAAGGGATAATGCCGCAGATTGACACCCCACTTGCCCGATTCTTCTTTCAGCTTTTTGGCCAAAGCCGTCTGAATTGTGACCGTATCAAAGTACTCCTCGGTCGTGACGTGGAAATTGAATTTCTTGATGGTCTCGGCGAACAATTTGGCCAGGCCGTGCGTCTTGGCGGCGATAGTTTTCAGTCCTTCGGGACCATGATAGACCGCGTAGGCTCCGGCCATGACGGCCAGCAGTACCTGGGCGGTGCATATATTGGAGGTAGCCTTTTCACGGCGGATGTGCTGCTCGCGAGTTTGCAGCGCCATGCGCAGGGCACGATTTCCCTCGGCATCAACTGACACGCCGATGATGCGGCCGGGTAGTTGGCGCTTGAAGGCATCTTTGGTGGCAAAAAATGCCGCGTGCGGTCCGCCGTAGCCCATTGGCACGCCGAAACGCTGCGCCGAGCCGACGACCACATCGGCGCCCATTTCGCCGGGAGATTTGAGTAAAGTCAACGCCAGCAGGTCGGCGGCTACCGCTACCGTAAGATCCAGATCATGGGCGGCGGCAATAAAATCGGTGTAATCAAAAACCTGACCGTTGGTCGCGGGGTACTGTACCAACGCCCCAAACAAATTCTCCTGCGTCAGGTCGGTGGTGCGGTGGTTACCAATGAGTAGTTTGATACCCACGGGCGTCGCGCGGGTGAAAAGCAGGTCGATGGTCTGCGGGTGGCAGAGGTCCGAGACGAAGAAAGTATCGGCGGCTTTCTTGCTGGCGGGCCGGGCGGCGTAGAGCATCGTCATAGCTTCGGCGGCAGCGGTAGCTTCGTCCAGCAGCGAGGCGTTGGCGATTTCCATGCCCGTCAGGTCGGTGACGACCGTCTGGAAATTAAGCAGCATTTCGAGTCGTCCCTGCGCGATTTCGGCCTGATAAGGTGTGTAGGCCGTGTACCAGCCCGGATTTTCCAGAACATTCCGTAGGATCACATTGGGCGTGATAGTGTCATAGTAGCCCTGCCCGATGTACGATTTCAGAATAGCATTCTCACTGGCCATGCGCTTGAAACCCCGCAAAAAGGCGCGCTCCGAGCGGGCGGGGGGTAGTTTTAGCGGTTCCGCCATGCGAATACCCGCCGGGACGGTCTGGTCGATGAGTTCGTCTAGGGAGTTTACGCCCAGCGTTTGCAGCATTTCGCTGAGTTCCTGTTCGTCTTTGCCGTGGTGGCGGCTTTCAAATTTTTCCTGAGCCTGGAGATTGATTTTCATGCTTTATCAGATACTGGACGCTGGATTTTAGGTAGTGTGCCGCCAAAGCGGTTGGCCATTTGAATTTAAAAAACAAAAGTAGGGAAAGTATTGATTTGCCTTAGGGTCGTTGCCAGACAAATAATTAAGAGGGTAACATTTTGTTTTTGAAAGAAGTTTTTACAAAAAAAGCCCCGGAAAAATTCCGGGGCACAGTACTATTTTTTCGAAGAATATTTCAGGTATTAGGGCAACCGCAACTGCTCTTACGCTTGAAGATGCCAAGGAATTTCTTGCTGCGGGGCTTTTTGTAGCCTTTGTAGCGTTTCCGCTTTTTCTTCTTCTTACCGAAAAGTCCCATCTCGGTTTTGACGGTAGTAGCTGCGAGTACCGTGCTTGCCTGCGCTTGCACGCCAAGCCCGATGAGCATCCAGCCCGATAGTAGTAGGGTAAATAGTTTCTTGTTCATGGTTCTTCCTTATCTCAAGATACGGCTCGTCTTTATAACGGATTTATGGGTAAAAAATTGAAAATAACATCATGAGCTATATAGTTCCCTGATTATCAGACAACTATTAATCTTTTGTTCTCCTGAAATTTTTACTTTGAGCGCACATCTACCATTGGATAACTTTTTTAAAAATTTCAGTTTCAAAATTTGTCTTTTCATTTGTTTTTTTCACATTTGTTACCGTTGATGCGCATCCAACCTCCTAAGCCGAAAAGCGTATGAGTAGGCGTATTTTATAGAACTTACAGACATCTTTTTTAAACCGTTAAAAAAAATTGGACATAATAGTTAGAGGGGAATGTGATATGAGAATAGTAGAGCCAGTCTAACATGAATCATGAATATATTCTCGGAGAAAGACAGTAATAGTACACAGTTAGTCTTTCCATTTTATAAGAAAACCTATTTCATTCAATTATAACCATTTAAACCTCACTACTATGTCAAAAAAAACTAGCCAGTTAGAATTTTATCCTTTGATAAACCGTTCTAAGTTATTCTCAAAAAAATATTTGTCTGGTATATTATTGTTCTCATTTTTATCTTTACAATCAACTCCCACTCAGGCTTGGAGATTATTTGGTTGGGAAAATGGTGGCTGGCTAGGCCAAGATGTTTCGGTTACCCCGGATGGATCCCAATGTTTTGGTATGTATACGCGGACAAGGTATTTTTTTGGTTTTGCAGTTGAATCAGAAGTTGTATGGCAGGAAATTGAATGTACAACAAATTGAGGAACAAACTCTTTTTCGGTGGATGAAAAATAATCGATACTGATCGGCCCAGCACATGGCTCCCCTCCACCTGAACTCTGTGCTTGCAATTCGGATCGTTTACTGCTGCAGGTATTATGTTAAGACCAAGACTTTTGGCTTTTTTATTATTCCTTTTACTATTATCAAACGAAAGTGTAGCTCAACAACGGGGCGTAGTGGCCGATGCGGCTTCTCACGCTCCGTTGTCGTATGTAAGTATTTATTCTAGTGGTAGTACGAAAATCGGTACCTACAGTAACTTTGATGGTGAATTTACGCTCCCAGTCAATCTGCAATCGGATACCGTAGTTTTTTCACTTTTAGGCTATCAATCTCATTTCCAAGAACTTGAAAAGATATTTTCGACAGATACTATATTTCTTTACGAAGAACCCTTACAACTAGCCGCTATAGAAGTGAAGGCGGAGAAAAAGGTAAAAACAAGGATGGGCCCATCCTCATCGTCAGGAAATCTTAGAGTAGGGAGCAATCTCGCTTCATGGTATAGTGAATTAGCTGTATTCTTCAAAGCTAACAGCGTCACACCGCTATATGTCGATTCAATAGAACTTTATCTGTTATTGCAAGATAAGAACTCTAAGGGCGGTTATGCACGTGTAAACTTATACACAGTAGGTAATAATATGTTTCCTTCAGATCCTTTGATTAATCGATCCTTTCTTGTCAAAGCACAAGCACCGCATTGGCGAGGAAAATGGTATTCCATCGATGTAAGTGATTTTTTGCTAATGATGCCAGAAAATGGATTATTTGTTTCTGTCGAGTTTTTACCTACCATGGAATCAGATGTTACAAGTAAAAATACCAGCATACGCTTTGGAAAAAAGTACCCTCTTAAAACATTTGAACGTATAGCAGGTAACGGATGGCGACATGCAATTATTCAGAAGCTTAAACCTGACTACTCGCCTCTTATCAGGCTAAACCTTTCAAACTAGTATTTGCTTCTAAAAACAAATTAGCAGCTACTGCTTCCGCTATCGTCAGTTTGCAACTATTGACTCCAGCAAGAGTCCCAGTTGCGCCCGCACTCTCATCCCCCGCACCAATTCCAAAATCGTAATCTCCGGCAGAACACCGGCTCGGTTACCGCAATCCACCGATATAGACAGTACCTATTTCAATGATTGGAAATGAGTTGGAAGTACTGTTTCTTTACAGTAAAACTACTTCCAATTCACCATGTTACCCGAAACCTCTACGTTACTCAAATCTATTTTCCTGGGTGTACTCATCTTCTCGGTAACTCTTCTGACGCGATACTGGACAGACATGGGTGACTGGAAAGGATACGTATTTGTATTTATAGGCTGCCTGTTGATTTATGCATGGGGCAGGTACATGAGCGGCACCGACCCCGATCTATAATATTTAAACTTGTCGTTTCCAAACAAACTACCCCCGCACCAATTCCAATATCGTAATCTCCGGCAGAATACCTACGCGCCCAGGATAGCCCAGGTACCCAAAACCCCGGTTGACGTACAAATGCTGGTTTTCCTCTGTATAAAGTCCCGCCCATTGCTGGTAACGATACTGCACCGGACTCCACCTGAAACCGGGTAACTCCACGCCAAACTGCATTCCGTGGGTATGTCCCGCGAAGGCGAGGTCGATGTCTTTGAAGTTGGGCCGGACCTGCGCCTGCCAGTGGCTGGGATCATGCGAAAGCAAGATTTTTACCGGGTAGTCTTCCGCCCCTTGGTACGCTTTGGCGAGGTCGCCGTATTTGGCGAAGCCGCCCGCGCCCCAGTTCTGAATACCGATCAGGCCGATTTCGGCCCCGTTCACGCGGATGGGCCGGTTTTCGTCGAGCATCAGGTTCCAGCCCATTTCCTTATGGGCGGCGGCGAGGTCTTCGAGGTTTTTGCGCTTGGCGGCGGGGTTCTCGAAGGGCTGATAGTCGCCGTAGTCGTGGTTGCCAAAGATCGAGTGAACGCCGAGCGGGGCCTTCACTTTGCTGAAAATATCAATGTAATCCTTCACCTCGTAGGCGCGATCATTGACCAGATCGCCCGTGAAAAAGGCAATGTCCGGTTTTTCTTTGAGCAGCATTTCCACGCCCCCTTTTACCGCCGTTTTATTGAAGAAACTACCCGAGTGAATGTCGGAAAGCTGCGCAATACGGATGCCGTCGAACTCTCTGGGCAAGTTTTTCAAAACTACCTTCACCCGCCGAATCCGGTAGTCGTGCGCGCCCGAAAGGATGCCATAATCAAAAGTACCCAGCAAGCCACCACCCGCGATGAGGGCGGTCGTGGACAAAAATTCCGAACGCGGAATACGCCGGGCTGCCGGATCGGCGGGAGCCGGAGCCACCGAAGGGACAAATTGGCTGATAATCCACTGGAATAAACGGCGGATATCATCCACCAGCAGGAAAAGTACCGCAAACAACTTGGACAAGTAAGGGATCGCGATGCCCGCGAAGACGAAGTTGCGGACGGTCTTGCTAAAATAATCCGGCGGCATCAACTGCACGATGATGTAGGCGCCCAGCGTCAGAATGGAAAAACCCCAGTAAGCGCCCGTCACCCAACGCTGTGTGGTGGGAGTGGATGAGCGAATCAGGGTGCGGACGGCTTGCCAGACGTACCAGTCGATGGCGAAAAAAATGAAAGTAAGTATGATAAAGAAGAAAGAACGGTTCATCGGATTGAAAAAGAGTAGATAGGCGCACCGGAATTTCGGCACGTTGCTATAAACGCCGGAATGGTTTTTCTTGTTCAATCCCTAAACAAGCCAATTTCAAACGGCCTTAGAACCGGATAGAAGTTGACTGATCGCCCGTAAACGGGTAGTTTCGTTTTTATCAAACCAATAGAAGACATGCCTACTTTCGATTTTAAACGCTACCACATCCGCTCCATCAACGCCGCCTCCGGCGAGGAACGCGCAGCCATCAATCAGGAGTTGAAGGACCTGTATGCTTCACTTTCGGAGGCAGACCAGAAAGATTTTAACGAGCAATTGCAGCAATTCCTGGCTAAGGAAAGGGCGCGATTGAAAAGCGACCTCGAATCCGTGAAAGGGATGGGTGGGGCGAATTAAAAAAGCCGCTGGAATATTCCAGCGGCCCGGCGCGCTTTCATGGCTAATGGATACGCTTATTTGGTGGGTTTGTCCGCTTTGGTCACTTCTCCCTGAAACCGCAGCATGGTGAGCCCCTCGGCAGCGTTGGACTCTACCGTGACGGACTTGGTGAATGGCCCAATGGCGGCGGCGTTGTAAGTGGCTTTGATGATGCCGCTTTGGTTGGGCATGATTGGCTCCTTAGGGTACTCGACGCCCGTGCAGCCGCACGATCCGGTGGCTTTGCTGACAATCAGAGGTTCACCACCCGTGTTGGTAAAATTGAATTGAACGGTCACGGGCTTATTCTGCGCGATTTTGCCAAAGTCGTGGTCGGTTTCGGTCCATTTGAAGGAAGCCATGGTTCCGGCAACGACGACCGTTGCTACGCAGAGAGCAATCAGAGTAAAGAAGAGGTTTTGGGTTTTCATGGTACTTTTGGTTTTGGGTGAAAGGATTAATAAAATGAATTGCCCAAAAGTAGATTTCCTCCTCCTGATCCTGTGTTAACGAATCGCTAACAATTGTTAATAGGCTGTTAACAAGCCTGATTCTGCCTGAGATGTGTTAGTTTTGAGCTGATTTTGATCCTACATAGCTTGGAATCAATCGTATTCTCAACTGTCCATTTTTAATTTTCAACTAGATAATTGTCCCGAAGACTCATACGCTGGCTGGTATTGCTTTCCGCTCTTTCGATTGTCGGCGTACTGGTCATGCAGATGTACTGGGTGAACCGTACGCTCGACCTGCGCAAACGGCAGTTCAATCAGCGCGCCCACGTGGCCTTGCAGGAAGTGGCCGAACGCCTGACGCAGTTCAACGGTGTGATGCAAAGCGTCAACCCCGTCGATCAGCTCTCGCCGGACTATTTCCTGGTCAACACCAACGCCACGACGCAGCCGGAAGTACTGGAGCAGTTTATTCGCGAGTCTTTCCAGAAGCACGACCTCATTACCGACTTCGAGGTAGGTATTTACGACTGCACCACCGACCGGATGCGCTACGGGATGCTGCTCAGCACCCGCAACGACGATAAAGTACCCACCGCCACCGCCGACTGGGTCAAGACGGACAAGTACC
Source organism: Persicitalea jodogahamensis (assembly GCF_014651615.1). Classification (GTDB taxonomy): domain Bacteria; phylum Bacteroidota; class Bacteroidia; order Cytophagales; family Spirosomataceae; genus Persicitalea; species Persicitalea jodogahamensis. The sequence continues at coordinate 73,892 of NZ_BMXF01000005.1, forward strand.
CCTATTACTTCGGCATCCGCTTCCCCGAACAGGAAAACTACCTCGCGGGCGATCTTGGCGGCTGGATCTGGTCGTCGGTGCTGGTGCTTATTGCGGTGAGTTTCTTTTCTTACGCCCTATTTGTGATTTTGCGGCAAAAACAGCTTTCGGAAGTGCAGCGGGATTTTATCAATAATATGACCCACGAACTTCAGACGCCCATCAGCACGATCCGAATCGCCGCCGATGTCCTCAAAAACCCCAAGATTGCTACCCAGCCCGAGCGTCACAGCCGCTATGTTCGCATCGTGGAGGAGGAAATTCTGCGCTTGCAGCGACAGGTCGAAATGGTGCTGAACATGGCCAAAGCTGAGCGTAACAAACTGGCCCTGGAACTGGAATGGCTGGATGCCCACGACTTAATAACTACCATTGCCCGCCCTTATGAGGATCGCATTTCTCTTGATTTGAAAGCCACCTCGCCGTACATCATGGCGGATCGGCTGCATTTCGGCAATCTTGTCAATAACCTAATTGACAATGCATTGAAGTACTCCCCCAAAAATCCCGAAGTGAGCGTAAGTACCTTTGACGAAGGAAAGAATATCGTGCTTTCGATCAGGGATCAGGGTATCGGCATCGCGCCGGAACAGCAAAAAAAGATTTTTGAAAAATTCTACCGGGTATCGGAAGGCAATGTGCACAATGTCAAAGGCTTTGGGATAGGCCTCAGCTACGTCCGACAAATCGTGAAAGCCCACCGCTGGAAGCTGCGCCTGAACAGTACGCCGGGAAAAGGCAGCGAGTTTCTGGTAGTTATCCCCAAAAAATAGGCAATGCATTGATCTTAACTTAACCGTCTGACTACCATCGAAACAGTTACCAGTTCATCAGACTCCGGCCTGCAAGTCGCGCTCATTCAAGCCGATTTGGTTTGGGAAGACATTACGGCCAATCTGGCCATGCTGGAAGAGCAAATCGCCGCTCTGCCCGAGCCAGCGGACGTCATTGTCCTGCCCGAAATGTTCTCGACGGGGTTCAGCATGAATGCCTCCGTTTTGGCCGAAGCCATGAATATCACTACGACGCGCTGGTTGAAAATGATGGCTGCGCAAACCCAGGCGCTGGTCATCGGCAGTTTTCAGGTGAAGGAAGATGGGAACTTCTTCAATCGTCTGCTCTGTGTTCGTCCCGAGGGTACTTATGAGATTTATGACAAACGGCACCTTTTCCGCTTCGGCGCTGAACACGAAACGTTCACGGCCGGAAATGAGCAGCTGGTCGTGAATTGGAAAGGCTGGCGCATCTGTCCGCTGATCTGCTACGACCTGCGCTTTCCGGTCTGGAGTCGACAGGATAGTAAAAATCCCTACGATCTGTTGCTTTACGTGGCCAACTGGCCCGCCGCGCGCGCCTACGCCTGGGATACGCTGCTACGGGCGCGGGCCATCGAAAATCTAAGCTACGTACTTGGGGTAAATCGAGTAGGCAGAGACGGAAACGGCATCGAGTACTCAGGAGGTTCGCTGGCGGTTGACTTTCTGGGAGAAGTTATTACCGATTTGGGTGAGGCAGAGGGCGCAAAAGTCGTGCGGCTGTCAAAAGTACCACTCGAAAAGTACCGCAAATCATTCCCAGCGCTGCTGGACGCGGATGACTTTTTAATTACTACTCAATTACCTTCGGCACCTTAATGTAGGTTTCATCGTGGCTGGGGGCATTGCCAAGGCCATCCTCGCGGGAAAGTGCATTCTTAGCCACGTCTTCGCGCCAGTTGTTGACCTCGTCGGTCATGTGGGTGAGTGGTTCTACGCCCTCGGTGTCCACTTCATCAAGCTGTTCCATCCAGGTCAGCACGCTTTCCATGCTAGCCAGCAGAGCGGCTTCTTCTTCGGGTTTTACCTCCAGACGCGCCAGGTGAGCGACTTTATGTAATGCTTCTCGGTCTATTTTCATTGGGGCAGTGGCACAGTGTGCGGCAAAGCTAAGAAAAGTTCTCTACCTGCTCAAAAGAGCTACCATGTTAACTTACTGTTAACCATAACCATTTTTGAATTAGTATACTTCATATACATTTCATAAGGTATTAATAATCAGTTAACGTATAGGGAGGTACTTTGTATTATGAAAATACAAACGGAGTTCCGCACCATTGTCATCTCCGACCTGCACCTCGGCACGAGTGGATCTAAGGCGAAGGAGGTCGCCAATTTCCTCAAATCTTACCGGTGTAAGAAACTGATTCTCAATGGGGACATTATCGATGGCTGGCAGCTGAAAAAGTACGGGTCGTGGAAGCGCAAGCATACGGCTTTTTTCAAAACCATGCTCAAAATGATGGACGATCACCACACCCGGGTCATCTATCTGCGTGGCAATCACGATGATTTTCTGGATCAAATTATGCCGCTACGGCTGGGCAAGCAATTTCAGATCAGGAAAGACTACATCCTCAAATCGGGCAGCAAGCGGTTTTACATCACCCACGGCGATGTCTTCGACTCCGTGACCTCCGGCTTCAAGTGGCTCGCCTACCTGGGCGACGTGGGTTATACTTTCCTGCTATGGCTCAACAAACTCTACAATGGCTACCGCGCCTCCCGCGGACGGCCTTACTACTCGCTTTCGCAGAAGATCAAGCAGCGGGTCAAGATGGCGGTCAACTATGTGTCGGACTTCGAAGAAAAACTGACGGAGCTTGCCCGCTCGCGTGACTGCGACGGTATCATCTGCGGACACATCCACCAACCCGCGATCCGGGAGATTGACGGCATCACCTACATGAATTCGGGCGACTGGGTGGAATCCCTGAGCGCGCTGGTGGAGGACTTTGAGGGTAACTGGAGCCTGCTGTACTACAACGAGTCGAAGCATGACGATACCAACGACAAGGATGAAGAAGCCATGGTGTCCAATTTCTTTGGGCGCAGGGAAAGGATCGCCGCTTACTCGGCTACAAATAACCCGGATTTGGGCAGTGGCGAAATCAGAAAGATAAACTAAGCCATGCGCGTCGTATTCATCATTCAGGGCGAAGGCCGCGGCCACCTCACGCAGGCTATTTCGCTGAGCCAGATTCTTCGCCGCGCCGGACACCGGGTGGCGGCAGTGCTGGTAGGGCAGGCCGAAGGACGCGAAATTCCCGCGTTTTTCAGCGAGCAGATTCACGCCCCGATTCACCCTTTCCTGAGCCCTAACCTTATTTATGATAACAACAGGGGCAGTATCGACATTGGGCGAACGATCCGGACCCATTTGCTGCGAAGCAAAAAATATACCGCCAGCCTGCGAATTATTCACACCTGCGTGCAGGAATCACAGCCCGACCTGATCTTAAATTTCTACGAAGTGCTGGGTGGTTTGTATAAAATCACGCACCGGAATGCTGCGCCAATGGTCTGTGTGGCGCATCAGTACCTTCTGCTGCATCCGCAGTTTCCCTTCCCCAAAAACAGTTGGCTGGATCGCCAGATTGTCAACTTCAATACCCGGCTGACCGCACTGGGCGCCAGCCGTAAACTTGCCCTGTCGTTCCGACGCTTCCCGGAAACAGAGACCGCCCATGGGCTGACGATCGTGCCACCCTTGCTGCGGCGCGAGATTCGGGAACTACAGCCCGTGACCCAAGATTTTGCCCTGGTCTACATGACCCACCCCTGCCTGAGCCGGCAGATCATCGACTGGCACGAGAAGTACCCCGGCCTGCCGCTGCATTGCTTTTGGGATAATCCCGAAGCCCCCGAAGTGCTGCGCGTGGACGACACGCTGACCTTTCACCGTCTGAACGGGCCAAAGTACCTGCATATGATGGAAACCTGCCGGGCGTTGGTCACTACGGCGGGCTTTGAGTCGGTTTGTGAGGCCATGTACCTGGGAAAGCCCGTACTGATGGTGCCCGTACCGAAGCACTTCGAGCAAGCCTGCAATGCCATTGACGGCGTTCTTTCCGGAGCAGGCGCCTCCGCCCGTACTTTCGACCTGTCGGTGCTAACCGATTTTCTGCCCTATTTCCAAAGCCCGCAACAGGAATTCAAAACCTGGTGTCATGAAACGGACTGGCTTTTTGTGAAGCATCTGGAAGCAGTGGTGAATGAGGCAGAGCAGAAAATATCGGCACCGATGGGCGAACTGGCTTTCTCATAGAAAAGGCCGAAAGTCAACTCTGTTGCGGTAATGCCGGGAACCTTCGGCGCGGATCTGAACAGATTTAATATTTTTGTCCCATCCCCTCCGAACTTTAACACTTTTCGTGTAGTTTAGTGGATATCAAACCGTATTCAATGGTTTGATTAAGGACTGACTACCAAATTTGGGGGGCAAAGCAACTTGATTATCAGGCCATATTTACCCTCCGCACACTCCAACATTCACTCATTGACACCCTATGAGCGACGCAATTAAGCATGAGTGCGGGATCGCGCTGATTCGTCTTCGGAAGCCCTTTCAATACTACATCGACAAGTACGAAACGCCTCTCTACGCAGTCCACAAGTTGTCGGTACTGATGCAAAAGCAGGTTAACCGGGGCCAGGATGGAGCCGGTGTGGCCAACATCAAAATCGAAGTCCCGGCGGGTAAGCGCTACATCAGCCGCTATCGCTCGGTGGAGCCGCAGCCCGTGGCAGATGTCTTTCAGAAAATACACAAGAAATTCAGGAAAGGCCTCAAAGACTATAAAAACAAGGCCAACGACGCCCGTTGGTTGCAGGAAAACCTGGCCTTTACGGGCGAGTTGTGGTTGGGCCATCTGCGCTATGGTACTCACGGCACCAACGAAATCGAGAGCTGCCACCCGATGCTTCGCCAAAGCAACTGGCGCAGCCGCAACCTGGTGATGGCGGGCAATTTCAACATGACCAACGTGGACGAGCTTTTCGGCAAACTGGTTTCGCTGGGCCAGCACCCCAAAGAAAAAGCGGATACCGTGACGGTGATGGAGAAAATCGGCCATTTCCTGGACGAGGAAAACCAGCGCGTTTTCGACCGCTTCAAGGGAATATGGGAAAACCCCACGCTATCGGACATCATTGAAGAAAATATTGATATTCAGCGTGTGCTGGAGCGGTCCTGCCGCGACTTCGACGGCGGCTATGCCATGTGCGGCCTCACTGGCCACGGCGCGGCGTTCGTGATGCGCGACCCGGCGGGCATTCGTCCGGCATTTTACTACGCCGATGATGAGGTGGTGGTGGTGGCTTCCGAGAAGCAGGCCATCAAGGCCGCTTTCGACGTCGAATACGACCAGATTCAGGAAGTGACTCCGGGTAGCGCCTTGATTGTAAACAAGGAGGGCGAATACAGCGAGATGTCCATTCTGCCCCAGTTGCCCAAGCGCTCCTGCAGCTTCGAGCGGATTTACTTTTCGCGCGGCACCGACCCCGATATTTACAATGAACGAAAAACACTGGGTAAGCTGCTGATTCCGCAGATTCTGGAAGAGATCGACTACGACCTCGAAAACACGATTTTTTCCTATATTCCCAATACCGCCGAAACATCATTTTTCGGTATGATCGAGGGCCTAGAAGAGTATCTGGCCAAGAAGCGCAAGCGGGCTATTATGGAGGGGATATTGTTTGAGGAAGAACTCGACAGGGTACTTTCGTTCCGGCCCCGCATCGAGAAACTAGTGACCAAGGATGTAAAATCCCGCACTTTCATTACCGCCGACAGCTTGCGCGATGACCTTGTTTCAAGTGTGTACGACACCACCTTCGAAGTAGTACGCAAAGGCATTGACACCGTGGTAGTGATCGACGATTCCATTGTGCGTGGTACTACGCTGGAGAAAAGCATTCTGAAAATGCTGGACGGACTCGGCCCCAAGAAAATCGTGATCGTCTCGTCGGCCCCGCAGATTCGCTTTCCTGACTGCTACGGCATCGATATGTCACGCATGAAAGACTTCGTGGCATTCCGGGCTATGGTGGAATTACTGGAAGAACGCGGCATGGGTTTCATGCGGGAAGAAGTTTACGCCCAATGTGCGGCAAACCTGGCTTCCGGCAACGCGCACACGACAAACTACGCCAAAGCCCTGTATGATCTGTTTACGGATGATGAGATTTCCCGCAAAATCTCGGAAATCATTCGTCCCGAAGATATGAAAGCCGAGCTGTCAGTCATTTTTCAAACTGTCGACAACCTTCATGAGGCTTGTCCGAAGCACATTGGCGACTGGTACTTTACAGGAAACTACCCCACGCCGGGTGGCAACAAGGTAGTAAACAAAGCCTACGTCAATTTCCACGAAGGAAAGCTGGTGCGGGCTTATTGAAAAATGAAATCCGGGTCGTTGGCAAAGAGCGGAAGTTCTTTCCTTACGACACAAAAAGCGGACTGCTCTAGCGAGTAGTCCGCTTTTTATATACCATCTCAACGCATGGCGTATGCGGTGATGACTCCTACTTATTAACCGGACACCCTTCGTTTCTGTATCTGCCGGGCAGGTTGGGGCATTTGTCCACATGATCGGGAATGCCGTCCTTGTCCGTATCGGGGCAGCCCCCGAAGCGTAACAGGCCTTTCACGTCGGGACAGCCGTCGTAGGCATCACGCACGCCATCACCGTCGCGGTCAGGGCATCCTTTTACCTTTCCAGGTAGGTTGGGACATTCGTCGAGTCGATCGATTACACCATCCTTATCCGTATCGGGACAACCGCGTGTAGCTTTCGTTCCGGCCACGTTCGGGCATTTGTCCACGTAGTCGGGGATTCCGTCAGAGTCGGTATCAGGACAGCCGAAGAACTTTGCGACTCCCGCCGTATTTGGACAGCGGTCGCGCTCGTCGGGAATGCCGTCATTATCGGCATCACGCACTTTGCGGTTGAAACGGTGCGTGAGCGTCACGGACAGAAAACTATACTTGTCGTTGGGAGTGTCGCTGTACGTTGTCGATTCCTCCGGGTTAATCAGACGACGGCCCGAAGTGGCATCCAGTTTGTCACTACGGGCAAAGTAGAAGCGGTAGTCAAGGCCAGCCTGCCAGTTTTCGGACAATTGGTACTTGAGCATAAGACCGACCGGAATCATTCGTTCGTGGGTTCTGCTTACTCCCAATGGCCCCTGAGGACTGCCCCAACGTAGAAACAGCGGGTTGCGGCCGCTGACATCGCTATTGGTAAAGCGCACCCGCTGATCAGTATCGAGGTCAAAGGCGTTGGCGCTAAAATACATAATGCTCAACCCGCTGTAGACACTCAAATGAAACGGGCTTCGGTCGGCATATCGACTGAACTGCTCGGTCAGATCCCAGCGGGCCAGTAGCCCAATAGAGTTGAATTCATTAATAAAATACGAATTAAAGAATTCCCGCTTCTGTCCACCCAGCTTTCCGGCGGCGAGGTCAAGACTCATGGCAAAAGCGGGATTTACCTGGCGGATCAGGCTGAGGCCCGTCATGAACTTCATATCCTGATCGCCGAGTTCGCCAAAAAACTGCGTCAAACCACCCCGAATGGAAATGGAGTAGGGCGAGAGCACCCGATTGGTCAGGCTGACATTCCGTTTTTGAGCTTCGAGCGTGTCGGACGATTGCACACTAATCCGGCCCTGCGCCGCAGCGGCCACGGCAATGATCAGCAGAAAGAAAGACAGCAAATAACGGCGCAACATCATGTAAAACGGGTTGATGTATTTACAAATATAAAAAACCGAACCCGAAACTTTACTAATATTCGCCTGTAAATCAATTGACCTGACGAACTTTCCGCGTTGACGGTAGTTTCAGTAAGAGAATATCGCCTACTTTCGTGCGGACAAGATCTTGCAGAAAAACAATTGTCCGGAAAGAGCAAAATGAAGCCAATTTATACTTTTTGATGTACAGTTGCCGGAAAACACAGCACGATCAACTGTCAACTTTATACCACAACAATGAGCGTCGTACCTTATAAGGACAAAGACAATAGTAAGCGCGATCAGGTAGCCGAGATGTTCGATAACATTTCGCCCAAGTATGACTTTTTGAACCACCTCCTGAGCGGTGGTATTGATATCTACTGGCGCAAGCGGGCGATTAAGCTGCTTAATAAATCCCATCCGGGCGGTGTACCGCCGAAGACTATACTCGATATTGCCACCGGTACGGGCGACTTCGCCATCGAAGCCCTCGCGCTGCATCCCGAAAAGATAATCGGCGTAGACATTTCGGAGGGAATGCTGGCCGTGGGGCGGCAGAAAATCCAAAAGCTGGGCAAGCAGGGGATTATCGAGCTGCGCACGGGCGATTCGGAGCATCTGCCCTTCGCAGACAATTATTTCGACGCCGTGATCGTTTCCTTTGGCGTACGCAATTTCGAGAACCTGCTGGCCGGACTGACCGACATGCAGCGCGTTATGCGCCGGGGCGGCACCTGCGTGGTGGTGGAGTTCTCCAAGCCCAAGGCGTTTCCGTTCAAGCAGGTTTACAATTTTTATTTCAAATATATCCTGCCTACCGTCGGCAAAATGGTTTCAAGAGACAGTTCTGCCTATACCTACCTTCCCGAGTCGGTGCAGGCATTTCCTGATGGGAATGATTTTTTGACCATTTTTGAGCAAGCGGGCTTCACCAAAACTCAATGCATCCCACTCACTTTCGGAATTTGTTCCATCTATGTCGGTCACAAGTAGCGCTGCTACTTATGCTCAGTTTTTTTGCTGTCGATCGGGCACAGGCACAGGGAAAAGGCTATGTGCGGCGTCATCTGGAATTCTACGACGACAAGCCCATCCACTACGGCTTTCTGTTTGCTGTACCCGTCACGCGGTTCAACATTCAGCACAGCGACAAATTCCTTGAATCCGATTCGGCTTATGCCATCGGTTCACCCGCGCAACCTGCCTTCCGCATGGGTTTCACCGTCAATGCCTTCCTGAACGATCACTTTGACATACGAACCACACCATCTGTCTCGCTCTACGAGCGGCAGGTGCGGTTTGACTACCCTTCTGGTAATAAAAGGCTTGAAAAGCGTGAATCCACCTGGATTGAAATACCCTTTTTGGTCAAGTACAAATCCGTCCGGCGCGTCAACACCCGAATGTACCTGCTGGCGGGCGCAACTCTGGCCATCGAAACCAATGTCAAGCGGAGCCGCGGGGGCGGAGCCGCCAATCAACTCGACACCCGCACTTCGGACTTTACCGTGGATTATGGGGTCGGCTTCGAGCAGTTCTTCCAGTTCTTTAAGTTTGCGCCCGAACTACGCTTTTCCCATGGTCTGGTGAATATGTTACAGCCAGGTGCCAATGTGAGCGTGGGGATCGAGCGTATGAGAACGCATACCGTGACGCTCTATTTAAATTTTGAGTAAATGACTGCTTAAAATCAGCAGGTTGACTTTTTTCGAAAAAATTTTCAAAAAAAAAGTTGGAAACCTAAAATCACTCCTACATATTTGCAGTCCCAAACAGGAGCAGAGGGGCGCTTAGCTCAGTTGGTTCAGAGCACCTGCCTTACAAGCAGGGGGTCGGGGGTTCGAATCCCTCAGCGCCCACAAAAGCCGCTAAATCGTATGATTTAGCGGCTTTGTTGTTTATCGATCCCACTATAGAATCCGTTTCTTATTCAATGGTGAGGTTCGGGGCGGGCCTATTGGCGATCTCTTACTTTACATCTATTTCTTTACCGGCATGTTGGCGTTCACCTTTTTGCGCCAGTCGCGGAACTGCGCGAGCATTTCGCGCTTTTTTTCAGGTAGCTGGGTCGAGAGGTCGTGGGTTTCGCTCAGGTCGTTTTTCAGGTTGTAGAGTTCCGTCGCACCGTCCTCGTAGCTTTCGGTAAGTTTATAATCGCCCAGACGGTAGGCTCCGGCGGGCATTCCCAGCTGGTTGCTGAAGTGCGGGTAGTGCCAGTAGGCGGGCTGGTCGGGCAGCGATTTTTGGGTACCCAGCAGCACGGGCAGGATACTACGACTGTCCATCTCGACCTGCGGCATGGGCTTTTGCAGTAGTTCGCTAAAGGTAGCGAAGTAGTCCACGTTACTGAAATACTGGTCGCTGATGCCACCGGGCACGATTTTCCCTTTCCAAAAAGCAATGGCCGGAATGCGGATGCCACCTTCATAGACATGGCCTTTCCACTTGCGCAACGGTTCCATATTCGTCGGGATCGGCCCCAATTCCGGTAAGCCGACACCGCCGTTATCGGAGGTGAAAATGACCAGCGTATTCTCCAACAACCCTTGTTCCCGCAAAGCCGCCATTATGCGGCCCACACCGTCGTCCAGGCTTTCCATCATGGCACCGTAGTTGGGATTGTAGCGGCCTTCAAATTTCTCATATTTCCGGAAGTACTTGCTCAGCTTATCGCCCCGGGGTACGATGAATACATGCGGAGCGGAATAGGCAAGGTAGAGGAAGAAAGGCTTCTGTCCATCGGCTGGCTGTTTTTCCAGAAACTCGACGGCGTAGTCGGTAAGCTTGTCGGTAAGGTAATGCGTGCCGTCGTCTCTGAACTCCTGCTTGTAGCTATCTTCAAAGATAGAATAGTTGTAGTAGTCCAGCCCATTGCGGCCGATCATGCGGCTGTAATCGAAGCCCTGCGCCCACGGCGCGAGGCTGTCGCCATTGCCCAGATGCCACTTGCCCACCATGCCCGTGGTGTAGCCCTGCGGTTTGAGCCACTCAGCCAGCGTGGTAGCCGAAGAAGGCAGAAACGGATTCCAGGGGGCTGGATCGACGGGCGAGGCGTCGTCGGTACGATTGCCCGCGATGAAGTTGGTCAGTCCGTAGCGGGCCGGATGGCGGCCCGTCAGGATAGCGGCCCGCGAGGGTGAGCAGACGGGGCTGGCCGAGTAGGCCTGTGTAAAGCGCAGCCCGTGCCGCGCCAGCGAATCCAGGTGCGGTGTTTCGTTGTAGGGATTGCCGTAGCAGCCGAGGTCAAAGTACCCCAGGTCGTCGGCCAGAATGTAAACGATATTGGGCGGAGGGGTAGTTTGGGCAATGGTACTTGGCCCCAAGAACAGCAGAAGTACCAGGCAAGGGATACTTTTCATAAAACAGTTTTTTATGAAAAAGCGAAAGCTGTCCCTTTTATACCAAGAACAGGAAATTCCACTAGGAGTTCCTGTTCGTTTGGAGATGCCAAAACTTACCGCGGCTGTAGGCGTAAAGCCGCCCGGAAGGTTCATTGACAATCAAGGTTACGGATGGCGCTTCACTTGCCGATCCGTGCTCGGAAATAGCCATCCGTAACCTTGATTGTGTCGGGATAAAGAGACCCCTTCTTGTCAAAAATAACATAGGTCACATTAAAATTACCTATGACCTCTGTTCTTTTCTTTTTTTTACTTATGGAGGTGATTTCTAAGGTGTTCTTTGCCCCAGCAAGAGAAACGTAAAAGTCTTTAAGTACGTCATCCCCTATCAAGGCAGCAAAACTTGTATAAATTAAAGTGTCCTTACAAGGATTCCCACTAACTGCGGGATAAACTTGATAGACACCAGTCGATAATGTTATGTTGCTGAAGCCGAATATTTCTAACCCCCTAAGCCCCTGTTTTGTCAATTCTAATCCCAATCGACCCTTATAACATGGTTCATTAGGCTGGGCGAGTGTTTCATTAGCAATCCAAGGCTTACCGTTCAGATATGCGCTGGCAGTTCCCAATGGAGGAACGTCTCTGTCTGATCGACAAGCTATCAAACAACTGATGATAAATAAAATTAAGAGACTGGCTTTCATCAGTATTACGTTTATCAACGAACGATAATCATGCGCTTCGTATAACTTGCACTCTCTGTCTCCAGCCGATAAAAATAGAGCCCTGCGGGCAGATTCGCAGTATCAAAATGCTCCGTATGAGTACCCGCCTCCTTTGCCCCATCTACCAAAACGTTTAGTAATCGCCCCTGGGTATTGATCAATTTCAACTTAACTGATTGCGATTGGGGTAAGTAATAATGGAAGTCGGCACTACTACCCGCTGGATTTGGCGTCAATTCGTAAAGTTCGGCCTTGTCTCCTCCCAAATCGTCAGGATTGGCCGCTGCTACCCGACTGCCGCTATTACACCGTTGTTTATCAAGGTATACAGCTTTTACACCAGAGGATGTCTGCCCACCACTATGTACCGTCACTTTTATGAAATAGTAGTCGCCATCGGGACATGGTAAGTTCTCAGTAAAGGTCTCGTTTGTTCCTTTGATTGAACTAAAATTAAAGCCATCGTAGCTGGTGCGCCATTCGTAAGTGTACGGGGCCGAGCCACAAATCATGCCCGCTTCCCAAGTGTACCACTCACGAGACAACCCGTTCGCTGGGCCGGACACCAACGCATTGAAAGGTCTGAAAATATCGCTCGTGAAACTGTTAACCGTATTGTACGTCTCGGTAATTCTCCTCGCATTGTCATGGTTGGCCGTCGTACCTGTGACAGCCCCGCCGTAAGTGTGATTAGGGTTAGAAAACCGCAACAAACGCGTAGAATTGGGTATGTTGCCTCCCGACACCATGATAGTCGCATGAGATTGAAATGGGTTTGTGTAAAAGACATAACCATGGGCGTACTGCCGCCATTCGGGGGAAGGGCCAGGATCGATATCGTGCCTTAGGCTATACAAGTGACCAACCTCATGCGAGAATATCTGGCGACTACTTACTGCTACTGGTGCTTCTACGATAGCGTATGCGTCACTAGCCACGAGATCGAGAGTTTGTGCCTTTCCGAAAGAGCTATATGAGGTGCTGGTTAGTAATACAACCAAATCCGCATGTGTGACATTGTTTCGCAAATTACTGATCGTTGGATCATTCCTAAGTGTCGCAAGATCAAGATCAATATCACCCGTCTCACTAAAATTGTATTCAGCCTGCCCTGCCAACTCGACCACAATCCGCGAGGTGACGCCAGAACTGTACACGGTATTATTAAAGTGGCTGATGCACATATTAATTGTCTGATTTATATTCGCAACAGCGCTGGCAGCAGAACTCGGCTACTTGTAGATTTGCTCTTTCCTAACTTATGGATCTGATTACAGGAAGAAATTAAGAAACCATATGCTGACAAAGGTAGGCGGTGGGTACTTACCCCAGTAATACCCGAGTTAGAAAACGAAGTTACCTGATTCTGGAGCGAAGCCTGCTCAGGCTATTCCGATCAATGTTGAGGTAGGAGGCCTGAATTTGCACGGAAAGTTGGCCATCATCCCACGATGGGTCAGTTCGAACATCCGCAAGCGATCCTCAGGATGCCGCATATTACCCAGCTTTATCCGTAAGTGATGCAGATTCATAGCGTGTTCATAAATTTTGAAGACTGCTTCAGGCTGCAATTTCTTCAAAGCTAAGTAACTTTGGTAGGAAAGGGTAAATAGCTGGGACGCTTGCATCGTCTCGACGTAGTATGCGGTGGGAATCCGTTTCGTGAAACTCGGCATGGGCGTGAATAAGCTATCCGACGGAATAAGCCAGTCCGTCACTTCGCGAGTAACTTTATCCCTATATTGTCCGCCTTTTGTCCGCTTCTGTTCTTCCTGTAGGTAGTAGCCGCGTAACGAACCAGAACCCACGAACCATATTTTCGTGCAAATCGCACCAGGTACCAGTAGTGTAGTTTTGGCCGGAATCTGGATCGATTCAAAAAGGTCAAGCGCGGGAATCAGATCTTTTTTCGGGAGTCTAGTGAGTTTAGTCAGCAGCGATAAGAGCATTTCCATAAAGAAAGGAGATTAGGGAGTAACAGAGTCGTAACCAGGGCTCCAATTATGAAAATAAAGTTGGAAACGAGTTACAGTATTAATATCCTACCCCACAAGAAAGCCCTCACTACGTAGTGAGGGCTTTCTTTTCAAAAAAATATATCACCTTACTTCTCCACATTCAAACTACTAAAATCCCCCCGTTCCAGATCAGCGGCCTTCCCGAACTGCCGCAGTGCTTCCTGAAAAACGTTGTCGGTCGGGTTAAGTACCTGGAAAATTTCATTATTCAGGCCATCCTTGCGTTGACGTCCCCACTGGTAGCGCCCAATGTACCCTTTGGTTTGGGCCAGAATCAAGGGTTTAGAACGCGCCAGGTCCTCCTCCTTTGGTTTGATGCCTGCTTTTTTGGCATCCTGAACCAACTCTTTCAGCATGGCGTCGGTAACGGTGAATTTTTTGAGAAATTCATTAAAATCCTGCTTGCCCAGTGTCTTCTGGTGGTCGTTAACGTAGCGCAAGGCGTATTCCCGGAGGATGTTCTTGGCATATAGTTCAAACAAAAACTTGCTGTTCATGCTCGTATCCCGCGGCACGAAAACATCCGGCATGATGCCGCCGCCGCCGTACACGGCCCTTCCGCCGTCGGTCTGGTAGCGCAACTTGGGGTCAAACTTGATGCTATCGGCGCTGAAATACTCACCGCTGTCAAAACGGGTGCTGAGGTCTTTGTTATAGTCCTCACCCTTGCCTAGTTCGTAGTGTTTCTGAATGCTGCGTCCGCTGGGCGTATAGTAGCGCGAAATCGTCAGGCGCAGTTCGGAGCCATCGTTCAGCTTAATGGGCATTTGCACGAGTCCTTTGCCAAAGGTGCGACGGCCAACGACCAGGGCCCGGTCGTGATCCTGCAAGGCTCCGGCCAGAATTTCGGAAGCCGAGGCGCTGCCCTCGTTCGCCAGAACAATGACGGGCCCTTCCTCGAACATGCCTTTTAACTTGGCGTTGGTTTTGCGGTTGTAGCGGTTATCCTTCCCTTCGGTGTACACCAGCAGCTTGTTGCCGGAAATAAACTCGTCGGCGATGCTCGTGGCGCGCTCCATGTAGCCACCGGGATTTCCGCGCAGGTCAAGGATGAGTTTTTTCAAGCCCTGGCCTTTCAAGGATGTCATGGCAGTTTTGAACTCGTCGTAGGTAGTTTCCGAGAATCGACTCACTTTGAGGTAGCCGATTTCCCCATCCACCATGTAGGCAGCGTCCACCGAGTAGGTCGGGATGCGGTCGCGGATGATGTCGAAGGTCATCGGCTCTTTCAGGCCCGTGCGTCCGACCAGAATATTCACCTCCGTGCCGCGCTTGCCACGAAGCAACTTGAAAACCCTGGCATTGGTAGCACCAGGACCAGACAGTTCCTCACCGTTCACCTTAAGAAGGCGGTCGCCACTCTGGATACCCACCGTTTCGGAAGGCCCGCCGCTCAGCGGACTGACCACGTAAACCGTATCATTATAAATATTGAATTCTACCCCGATGCCATCGAAACCCGACTCCAACTGCGAGCGGGCAGCGGTGGCTTCCTCAGCGGCGAAATACGATGTGTGCGGGTCAAGCTTTTCCAACATTTTGTGGATGGAGTAATCCACCAATTCGTCGGTATCCACGGAATCCACATAATTGTTTTCCACCAGCATCAGTACCTCACGGAATTTTGCGTAGCCTTTGGCTGTATCGGTGAGGCTCTTGCCACCACTGAAAAAGACGGCTCCCATCAGCATCCCGGCGGCGAGCGTCAGGCTGATTACGATGGGCAGGCGGACTGTCTGCGGTGAGTTTTTTATCGGTTTTTGGGGCGTAGGTTCTTGCATGAGGTCGGGTTTTTATTCTAAATAACGCAAAATATTTTGAAACGTTGCCTGTCAGACCCGGGCTTTGGCCGCCATCGTTACAAATACGTCCAGGGCTTCGGGATTCCGCATAGTGTCGCGGCTGGCGACACGGGCGGAATCATGTCCCATAAGGATTTTCTTTACCGGAGCTTCCAGTTTTTTGCCACTGATGGTGTAGGGTACTTCGGAGATTTGCTCGATGCGGTCAGGGACATGCCGGGGACTAAACTGGCTTCGCAGGGCAGAGACAATGCGCTGGCGTAGTTCATCGGTCAGGCTCCCTTCCTCTTTTAAAACCACAAACAAAGGCATATCGCCCGTGCCGTCCTCGTATTCCAGATACACCACCAGGCTATCCCTGATCTCGGGGAGACTTTCAACCGCACTGTACACCTCGGCAGTTCCGATACGGATGCCCCCGCGGTTCAGCGTAGCGTCGGAGCGGCCAAAAATAACCACCGAGCCACGCGGCGTGATTTTGATCCAGTCGCCATGTCGCCATACACCGGGGTAGTTTTCGAAGTAGCTGTGGCGGTAGCGTTCATCACCAGGGTCGTTCCAGAAAAAGAGTGGCATGGAAGGCATAGGTTCCAGAATTACCATTTCGCCGAGTTGATCCACGACAGGCCGCCCGTTGTCGTCGAAGGCTTCCAGCTTACAGCCCAGCATGCGGCACTGGATCTCGCCCGCATAAACAGGCAGCAGCGGATTCCCCCCCACAAAAGCACTGCACACATCGGTGCCGCCGCTCAGCGAGATGAGCCACACATCTTTACGGACCGACTGGTAAATCCAGGTGTAGGCATCGGGGGTGAGGGGAGACCCCGTGGAGCCGACGGAAATCAAATGCTTCAGCCGCTCGGAAGGCAGGCTGAGGTTGGCTTTCCGGCAGGCGATAAAATAGGCCGCCCCGCCGCCAAAGTGATTGATACCCGCTTTTTCGGCCAGTGTCCATAGCACGTTGAGTGTCGGGAAAGCGGGCGCTCCATCGTACACGACCAGTGTGGCTCCCGTGAG
Organism: Persicitalea jodogahamensis; assembly: GCF_014651615.1. Classification (GTDB taxonomy): domain Bacteria; phylum Bacteroidota; class Bacteroidia; order Cytophagales; family Spirosomataceae; genus Persicitalea; species Persicitalea jodogahamensis. Next base: position 90,399 of record NZ_BMXF01000005.1, read on the forward strand.
CAGGGAAGCCAGGGCGTAATTCCACATCATCCAGCCCGTGGTGGAGTACCAGAAATAGCGGTCTCCGGGCTTCACGTTCTGGTGCAGGCTCAGTGCTTTCAGATGTTCCAGCAGGCAGCCGCCCACGCCGTGGGTGATGGCCTTGGGCTTGCCCGTGGTGCCCGAAGAATAAAGTACCCAAATCGGATGATCGAAGGGCACGGCTTCGAAATCCAGACCAATGGTAGGGCTATGCAGCACGTCGTTCCACGACACTGTCCCTTCCATTTGCGCATCGGCGTTGAGGTAGGGCACCAGCACGGGTAGTTTTACGCTGGGCAATTGAGATAATAGCTGGCGGAAGCCGGCGGTTTTGTCGTAGGAACGGCCATTGTACTGATAGCCATCGGCTACGATCAGGACTTTGGGTTCGATTTGCGCGAAGCGATCCAGGATACTGGCCTCGCCGAAGTCAGGCGAACAACTCGACCACACGGCTCCCACGGCGTTAGTGGCCAGAAAAGCTACCACCGCCTGCGGAATATTGGGCAGTACGGCGGCTACGCGATCACCGGGTTGCACGCCGCGCTTGCGAAACCAGGTTGCTACGGCAGCTACGTCTTTTTCCAACTCGGCCCAGGAAATTTCGGTAAGCGGCTGCCGCTCGGACTGAAACAACAAAGCAGGGCGATCTTTGGTCTTTTGCCGAAAGATGTGTTCGGCGTAGTTGAGCGTCGCGCGCGTGAACCATTTGGTGCCGATCATATCGTCGTCGCTTTTGCGCAGCACCTCGAAGTAGGTATCGTGGGATTTCAGGTCAAAATAATGCCAGATACTTTCCCATAAATCCTCCACATCGGTGACCGACCATTCCCACAAATCGTGATAATCGCGGAAAAACAGGCCTTTCTTTACAAAAAGCCAGTCGATATAATGCTTCAGATTGGATTGGTCCTTAAAAGCCCGGCTGGGTTCCCATAGCGGTGGGGTCGGGGACATCTTGGGTTTTTCGTTCATACGGAGCGGTCCGTGCCGTTCAAGGTTTAGGCGGTATTATAGTAGATAGTAACGTCCGGCATTCATTTTTAGGGTAATAAAAAGAGAAAATCATGTAGCGCGGAAAATACCTTACCTTTGCATTTCGTTTGGCAAGTGCCGGGTAATTTTCTGACTGTCAGTCCCGCCATTCGATCAAATTTTGTAAAACAACCATTTTATTTTTATTCAGAATCCAAAGCCCGTTGAAAGTTGGGCGAGAGGAGCCAACATCCAGTAGTGATACTGCATTCCTATGAAAAAACGAAACGACTTCCTTAAAGACCCCAAATTCCAGCGCCCAACGAAAGAAAAGCCGGAGTGGGGTGAACCCAAAAACGACCGCCCGGCGCAAAAAGGCCCGGCCAAGACGGGAGGCAAGAAAAAATACACCCGGCTCTCGGAGGCTTTTCCCGAGCTTAGCGAAGGCAAAAAGCCCCGCCGTGACGATACCCCCAAACCCAGCCGCACCGATGAGCCGAAGGCACGGCGCGACAATGATCAAGCTGATAAGGACAGCAAGCTTGGCCGAGACAACGACCGGCCTGAGAAGAAAGAGAACCCCCGCTATTCGTCCGCTCGACCTTCCCGTGACCGCGACGATGAGCGCAGGCCCCGGCAAGATGAAGCCGCTTACAAGCCCCGACGTGACGATGAGCGGAAACCACGTCGCGAGGAAAGCGCTTACAAGCCTAAGCGCGCCAGCAATAAAACGGAGCGGGTTTTCAATAAACCGACCCTGAAAAAATCCGATGTTGAAAGGCTAAAATCTCCTGACTACCAACCTACTAAATTCGAGAGAAACCGTTACGAAGACGCATCTGGCGACGCCTCACCACGTCGTGACCCGCGCATCGACCGCAACCGCCCAAGCGGTGATCGTGCACGTCCGGGTCGCCGCGATGTCAAATCCAGCGATGCTTTTCTTTCCCGTTCTGATGACAGGGAGGAAGACCGCCGCGGTGAGCGCGAGAGCGCCCGTCCAGCCCGCGAGGAGCGGTCACCACGCGGCAGCCGCCCTGAGTCTAAAGAACGTTACAATCCGCGGGTGGATCGCCGGGAGCAGGCCGAAAAAGAGAAGCAAGCCAGTGAGGGCGAGAGCCGCCGGGTAGGCAAATTCAGCCGTCCACCCCGCTATGATTTTAGCGATTACGAAGATAAAAAGCCCAATTCACGCAAAAAAGAAGATTTCAAGAAGCACCAGGACGACGACGTTCTGCGCCTCAATCGATACATCGCCAACGCGGGTATTTGCTCGCGCCGTGAGGCTGACGAACTGATCGCCTCCGGGCAAATCACGGTCAACGGCGAGGTCGTAACCGAAATGGGATTCAAGGTGAAGCGTTCCGATGCCGTGAAGTACGGTAAGAAACTACTGAATCCCGAGAAATTGGTGTACCTGCTCATCAACAAGCCCAAGGACTATATTACGACTACCGAGGACCCTGAAGAGCGTCGCACGATCATGGATTTGGTGGCCGGAGCCTGCGAACAACGCATCTACCCGGTGGGCCGGCTCGACCGGAACACCACCGGACTTCTACTGCTGACCAACGACGGCGAACTGGCTAAGAAACTCACGCACCCATCGAGCAACATCAAGAAAATTTACCAGGTTGAGCTCGACAGACCCATGACTACCGAGGACTTCGAGACATTGAAAGAAGGCGTTGAGTTGGAAGACGGCTTCATCAAGCCCGATGAGTTAGGTATCGTCACGCCCGACGCGATGGTGGTGGGAATCGAGATCCACAGCGGCAAAAATCGTATTGTACGCCGGATTTTCGACCACCTGGGTTACGAAGTTCAAAAACTCGATCGAACCATCTTTGCCGGACTTAGCAAAAAGGACCTGCCGCGCGGCAAGTGGCGTTTTCTGGGTGAAAAGGAAGTGGTCAGGTTGAAGTTTCTTTTGTAAGGAAAAGGAAGCCTCATCATACAAAACCCCGTCTGAGCCTGCGCTCAGACGGGGTTTTGTCTTGTTTCCTGCCAAGTCAATCGATACGATCGTGCAGCTTGACGGGAGGAGTGATTTTCTTATCGTAGCGCAGGTTGAGGAGCTCCACACCCAATGAGAAGGCCATCGCGAAATAAGCATAGCCCTTGGGAATCTCGTAGTGGAAGGCTTCGGCAATAAGGAGGGTGCCGATCATAATCAGAAAGGACAAAGCCAGAATTTTGATGGAGGGCCGCGCATTGACGAAATTGCCGATTTTAGTGGCAAATACAATCATGATAACCGTCGAAAGAATCACAGCGATAATCATGATAGTCACGACGTCCGTCAGGCCCACAGCAGTCAGCACGGAATCGAAAGAAAAGATAATATTAAGGAAAGCCATTTCTGTTAAGGCGCGGCCAAAATTCATGGCACCATTTTTGATAGGCGCCGCCTCATCTTCATTAGCGTTGGGTAGGTGTTCAGTTTCACCCTGTAGCTTGTTATGAATCTCCTTGGTAGAGCTATAAAGTAGAAACAATCCTCCACCCAGAAGGATGAGGTCACGTCCGCTGAAACCATGGCCGAAAACTGCGAAGAGGTCTTCTTTCAGGCCTATGACCCAGCCAATTCCGAACAGCAGGGCGATGCGAAGCACCAGGGCGATCCCCAGCCCGTAATTCTGCGCTTTTGCTTGCTGATTTTTGGGAAGCTTCCCGGCAACAATTGAGATGAAAATAATGTTGTCAATTCCCAAAACTACCTCGAGTAGGGTCAGGGTAAGCATACTGATTAACGCATCGGTAGTAAGCAGCGATTCCATTGGGGATATGGTAGTTTTGATGGTTTGTAACAGGCCGAAGTTAGCAGCGGAACTACCAGGCCCCAAAGCTTTACGGGAGAAATATTTTCGGCAGGAAATTTATTCTTTATTTTTTTCGTTATCGGGTAGGAATGTGATTTTTGGCACGGTAATTGATGTAATATCATCCCAAGCCTTGCGAACATACAAATTTCAAGAGGCTTCTTTATCCAATTTTATTTTAACGATGAAGATTCAAGAATTTTAACAAAAATACTTGACTATCAATATGTTATAAAGATAATAGTGTGTGTATAGTGTGAACAAGGCTCGGGGATTCCTCGGGTCTTCGTTTCTTTAGGGCAAGACGAAGTTTTCAATAGTAAGCCTGATTTTAGCGAAGGCCCGTGAGTACCCTATCAGGATAGCCATGATAAACCAGGGAAAAAACAGAAACTGTCCGCCCGTGAGATTGCTCTCGAAGAAAGGGATGATGAGAAGCGGCAAAAAGAACAAATAGTAGGTGGCAAAGTACCGAATGTAATGTAGGCCTGGCCGGATAACGATCAGATAAAGGAAAAAGAGAAAAACAGGAACACCTGTTCCGAAAAGTACCTCAAAGTAAGAGTTATGGTAGCCAGGCCAGCCCGTAATTGATTCAATTCTCTTCTTATTGAAAACACCTATACCCGTCACCCACAGGTCAGGTGACTGGTTGAACACCGCTATCATTTTCATGGACGACTTGGCTCTTGGTTCACCTTTTTTCTGCTGTGTACGGGTTTTTTCCAATCGTGCATTAATGGCCGAATCCGGGTCTTGCAGTAAGTAAAGTATAAGCCCGAGAGGCAAAAGGGATAGTATGACTTTCTGATACAAAGCTATCTTCCGATACTTGAAGACGAATACCAGCGCCACGATCATTAAGCTCAGCCACGACGTTCGGTTGCCCGAAATAAGTACCAGATAAACGGCGATCAGGCCGAATACGACTAGCATCAGTTTACGCCACCGAGGCAGCGAAACGTTCCGAAGAAGGTCCAGAGCAGTCAGCAGGAAAAGCGTACTCGCCCAACCGTAGTGGTTGGAGACAAAGGCAGTATCATCCCCCGTCTCCGAGATGTCATAAATGTTAGTATCCGTAACGCTGCCTCCGGTAATGAAGAAGCTTATGACAGGGATAAAGTAAACCCAGTTGATGGCACTGATAAAGGCATGAAGCACTTGCCTTGTCGGATAAAGCAGCAGTAGGTAGCCGACAGAGAAGACTACATACAGGAAAGGGAAAATGTAGGTAAGTACCCTTACGACGGATGTTACCGGGTTAGAAGACAGTAGCGCAAAAATAACGAATAGTACGCTCAGTATAATGGCGGCCTGTAGGTAGTTTGCCAACAGCCGCAGAGTGAGCAGACTCTTATTCAGGAGAAAGAGCACTGAAAGTAACAGCACACTGTACTTCAAGATCCGCATGGGACCTACGCTGGCCATGCCCGTAAGAACTCCCAGAGCGTAGCCAACTATTACCAGCCCCATGTTCAGAAACAGGAGCCGGAATATGAGATCGCGAGAAACCGCCTGGCGGGTCAATGCGTAGTTCAACTGGACAATATGTCAACGAAGTTTGCAAACATGGTATTCAGGTCAAATCGCCGTACCTGCGCATAGGCCTTTTGAACCCTGGCAGCTCGCAAATCGGGTCGGCGGATACATTCGTCAATGGCTCTGGCCAAAGCCGTAGCATCATTCGCCGGAACCATCCACCCGCAGTTCCCCTGATCAAGTACCTCGGGAATACCCCCTACATTGGTAGAAACCACGGGTATTCCCTGTGCCATGGCTTCCAGATTGGCCACGCCCAGTGCTTCCTGATGTGAAGGGACACAAAAGATATGGCTTTTTTTCAAAATTTCCAGAACCTCAGGCTGTGGAACTTTGCCGAGATAATCCTCCGAAATATTTGGGTACTTCTTTAAATTAGCCAAGATTTTCTCGCGATCGGCCGGATTGGGCCCAACAATGGTGAGTACGAAATCAAAGGGCAATAGCGAAAGTGCCTCCGTGAGTGTGAACAGCCCGCCTCTCTGGTAATCATTTTTAACAAACAGCACCCTGATTGGCACAGACGGGTCGATCATATCTGCCATAGTCGGTGATTTTGCCGGCACCTCAACGGCTTTGTAGAGACGATACAATTTGTGGTCAGGAATTCCATAAATTCTTGAAACCCTGCCTTTCAGATAATCCGAATTCACGATTATCTTTTCAGCCTGCCAGACTACGGCTTTCTCCATGAACCGGAACACATGCCGTTTTACACCCATTCGTGATATGCCCAAGTGACGCCAGGAAGCCGTAAGGTTATTGTCATCATTCACCATTCCTATCGTCTTCCTGAACCGATAAGCGCTCCATAGCCCGACGAGGGCATTGTTGTACACCAGTACATCAAAGGGAAATGCTTCGCGCAACTGCATGGCGGCCCGATGGTAAGCCGTCATGCGTATGAATTGACTCAGGAGGGAAGACTTCCAGAAGTCAGAAATGACAACTTTATGGACATTCGGACGGGGTTCTACTATATCTTCGGTCAGGATGCGGAGTTCGTGTTCGGGATACAGGTCATTGATCCGAAGCAGTAGATTGGCAAACTTGACCGGGCCATTCTCGACTACCTCGAAGACGTTGGTGCAAAACAGGATTTTCATAAGATATCCAGTCTGTGAACTTCTTTCAGGGTACCTTCGACACTCTCCCAGGTACAGGATCGCCGCAATTCTTCATCAAATTTAAAAGATTCGCGCTGATGAAGTAGCGCGTCAGCTACCTGTGCGTAATCTTCTACTTTGTAGCGGGGTAGAACGTAACCGATTCTGGTATCTCTGACAAAGTCGGAAACCTTCACTTCGGCGTTGATAATAACGGGTGTACGGGTCTGGATGGCATCGTAAATCTTGTTGGGGCTGGCGTTGATGTTGTTGTCGTTGATAGGGGCGTACACGCAAAGAATATAGTCGGCCCGCCGGGCAGCGATTTTGGTCGCTTCGGCCTGCGGTATTACACCCAGCCACTCCACGCGGGGGTGCTGCGTCAATAAGCGGGAGGATTCGTCGGCCAGCCAACCCGCCATAATTACTTTCAAAGCAGGGTCAGCGGCTAACAGGGACCGTACGGTCATCGTACCCCGCTGTTCGCCCAACCAGCCATAATACAGCAGGGTTAGCCCGGCAGTCCGTTCTTTCGGGGGCAGGCTCGTCTGGTAGTAAGGGTAGTTTGGAACGATACTGCCTTTTTTTTTCATAAAATCGGGCAAGAGTTTCAGGCGGTTTTCATCCGTAACGATGCAAAGCCCGACGGGAGCATACACAAGCTTTTTTAACCAGCTCAACTGATTACCCGGCTGATTTTTCCGTAGAAAAATGGAATCGAATATATCCAATACCACGCGTTTTTGCAGCCACAACAAAGGCCAAAGTACCAGAAGCTGTGGTTCGTTGATTATATGTACTGAATCATAGCGCCGGAAGGCAAGCAGAAAGGAGCTCCTGGCAAAGTAACGAAACAAAGTACCTGGCGATGTGCGCTCACCCTTTACGAAATGCAAAGTGTCTACATCTGAAGCCACGAAACACTGGGCGGGGTCAGGGCCAAGCGCCATCAGCTCTACCCTCGCTATCTGGTTGAGCGTCCGAACCTCCTTATTGATCCGCATATCGGAGCCGTCGTTGAAGGAAAGATAGAGGATGCGTGGCTTCATGACGGGTCACGGCTTTTTTTAGCCAAAAAAGTGGAAAGCGATGGTTCCACTAGCGCAATAAATCCCCAAACCAGTAGCAAATAATTTCCATACATGTAAGACTGGATGGGTGGATAATAAAAAACAAAGCCTGCCACGCTAAGAACCATCCACAGCAGTAGCTGGTATTTTTTGCGAAGCAATAACCAAAGAAAAAATACCAAACCGCTGGCGGAAACAAGGTAGTTGAGCCAGTCAGCTCCTTTGTTCACATACCCTAAGCTAAAAGCACCGAAAAAATAAGCAGCTGCATTCTTGGCGAGCAGTAAGGTATTTTTCCGCAACACTGACAGGTACGCCTCTTTAGTGATGGAACGGTATTGTCGCTGCACAACCGGATCAAAATAGTTGTTGCCGACGGAAGCACTTAGGGGTACTTTCGTTTCCCGCTCATATAGCGAATAGGCTGACTCGTCGCTGAGGACTATACCGTAAGGGTTTTCGTAGCCACCTATACCGACGTACATCGTATGCCACGGATTTTTCTGGTTGGGTACATATAGCCAGCCAACCAGCAACATGACTAAAAGGGTATAAGCAATTGCCCATTTGCCTGACCAATGACGATAAAGTGCCACCAGGCAGGCGATGGCGATAAAAATAGTGGTGGGTCTGGCAAGCAACACAAAGGGCAGCGTGCCCATCAGCAGCAGCCAACCGATTTTTTGCCTAATGTCTAAGGCAAGAAACAGTAGCCAAAAGGAGGGGATCGCCTGCCAGAAATAATAATGATTGAAGGTTACGAACCTCAGCACGATGGGATTCAGGGCGTACAGAATCAGAAATAAAATCCGGAAATTCCTGGACAGCTTCTGCTCCGAGAGCACGCACCAGCACAGAATCAGGTGAACCAGACATTGGAATAAAATGATAGCCAATTGATGTCCCGCCCATGGAAAGATCAAAGTGGCGGCTTTGATAAGATAAGGATAGCCGATTGGATCATATATGTAGGGTTGCAGATTGCTAGACTTCTGGAACCTGTAACCGTCCTCAGATACCACATCATCTAAGGCCTTGAATTTCCTTATGTCCGACAAGTCAATGAGAAATACTCGCTCCCCTGGTCGCAGGTTTTGCGCCGCCGACATGAAAGGAGCCATCCAGTTGGTACCCATGCGCTGTCCTCTCCACTGATAAAAAGACCAATAAAGAGCCAATATCATTAGCAGTACAGCACCCGTCTGGTAAATCCTATATTTTCGTTGGGGCATCATCCGTTGTTCAACAAGTAGTCGGAAATCCTACTGCTCGATTGCCCATCCCCATAAGGATTCGCGGCCATTACCAAAGGTTTGTCTGTCCACCAGTTTTCCACCGCTGCCACAATGCGATCCTCATCTGCCCCCACCAACTGTACCGCTCCGGCTTCCAGGGCTTCGGGGCGTTCGGTCGTGTCGCGCATTACCAGCACGGGCTTGCCCAGCGAAGGCGCTTCCTCCTGTATGCCGCCCGAATCTGTAAGAATAAGTCCGCTTGATTTCATGGCAAAAACGAAATCGGGGTATTCCATCGGGGCCGCCAGCAATATATTAGGAAGATCAGAAAGGTACTCTAGCACAGGTTTCTGCACCTGAGGATTCAGGTGAACGGGGTAAACGATGTTCAGGTCGGGAAAACGACCTGCCAGGGTACGCAAAGCGGCGCAAATTTGCCTGAACCCTTTCCCAAAATTCTCACGGCGGTGGCCCGTGACCAGCAGAACCCGGGCGTTGTTTTCAAAAGCTGTCTGAATTCCAGAAGGTACTTGCTCCGAAAATCCTTTCACTTTTTCCGTAGCCCACAACAGTGCGTCAACCACCGTATTGCCCGTAATCAAGATGCGGCTACTGGCAACGCCTTCTCTCAGTAAGTTGTCCGCATTACGCTGCGTGGGAGCAAAATAAGCTGACGCCAGACGATCCACCAGCAAACGGTTGGCTTCCTCGGGGAAAGGAGCGTACAAACTACCCGTTCGGAGGCCCGCCTCCACATGACCCACTTTAACTCCCGCGTAGAAAGCGGCCAGCGTGGCAGCCAGAGCCGTAGTAGTATCTCCGTGTACCAGGACCCAATCCGGCTGAAACTCTTGCAGCACACCGCGCATTCCCAACAAAATCCGCGAGGTGATGTCCGTCAGATCCTGACCCGGCTGCATGATATCAAGGTTAAAGTCAGCTTCAATATCGAAGAAACTCATGATCGGTTCGAGCATCTCGCGGTGTTGTCCGGTAGAGCATACTTTCTGCTCAACGGCAGGCGAGTCATGCAGGACTTTCACCAGCGGAGCCATCTTGATGGCTTCGGGTCGGGTGCCGAATACGGTGAGTACTTTCATGTAAACAGGGTGGCGAAATCTTCCCAGGCAAAGCTTGCCAAATTCGTAAAGTTACGATTTCCTGCTGCTTCCAGTGATTGGTTAGGGGCAATCGCTGCCATTCGCAGCTTTTCCCGTAGCTCGTCATCGGTGCTGTACAGCCATTCATCCTGCTGACGCAGCCTATCCAGCACTACGCCCTGCCGGGGCGCTATGATAGGCTTGGCAAAACCCATAGCCATGATCAGCGAACCCGAATTTTCGATGTTCCGGAACGGAAGTACCACCATGTCCGCTGCCCGGAAGTAGTACTGCAGTTCACTATTAGCGATGAACTCATCTATAAAAATGATGTTGGGAGACAGGTTTTCTTCAATCGTTTTGCCGTATTCGCTATCCATAACCCTACCCGCTATCAGCAGGATAAGTTGGGGTTGCTCAATATCCTTAAAGTACCTGACTAGTTCCAAAACTCCTTTGTAAGGCTTAATCAAGCCGCAATACAGGAAAATTCTTGCCGAAGAAGGCAACTGCATTCGTTCCCGAGCCTCTTCCCTGCTGACAGTACCGGGATAGCTACTCGTGTAATCGCCCTCCGGCACCACACGAAACTTGCTTTCGGAAACGTGAAGTTCAGCGGCTGCTCTGGATACCGTACTTTGCGCAAAAACCCGCACCCAAACACAGCGCCGGGCCAAAAACCTTTGGCAAAAGCGGTGAATACCTAGGTAGGTAGCATCATGGGGAAGTACATTGTGTAGCGTCCAGACTAGCTTAGTACCGAGCGCCCGGGCCAGCAGGATCTGGCCACAAAAGAGAGGAACGCTGAGCAAAGTGAGCCAGAGCGAGCGGCGGTAGTAATAGGAAACGATCCAGTCGAAGTGCAGGTAGGTGGGGCGGAATTTTATAACGGTGAGAATAATACCCAAAAACTTGCTGTCTACTCCATTAATTGCCTTCAATGTCCCGCCTCTGTTCAGGCCCGCTATCATCAGCTGCTGATAGGGGTTATCCGGCCCGGCTACGGGCAGGCAGGCGATGGTGGGAGCTATCGGAACCACGGCTGATGATTGAACTTGTACCTCAGGTTACTTCTTCGGAGACCGATTTTTTGGGCCGGGACTCCCGCAACGATCGTCATGGGCGGAACGCTTTTGGTCACGACACTGCCCGAAGCCACGATACACCCCCTCGCGAGGGTGACGCCAGGCAAAATAGTTGCCCTCGAAGCAACCCACACATAATCTTCAATGATTACATCTCCTCCCAAAGTTCCGTAATTATCATCATGGGGATCATGTGATAAAGTCCAGATGTTCACTTCCTGGGCGATATCCACATTGCTGCCAATATTTATTTGCCCCCCCCTTCCGTCCAGAAGTACTTTTTTGTTAATCACTGCCCCCGTGCCTACGGAAATATTTTGACCATTTCTCACTTCTACCCCTATAGCAAAGAAGCACTGAGCCCCAAGGTGTTTTACCGTAAACGCCAGAAAGAATTTTCTTACTGAATAGAATGGAATATACATAATCCATTCCCGAAACAAATAGTCTTTTAGGGCGAAAAGGGCGATGGCTATCGATTTCATGGAATTAGAAGGGTTACTTCACTCCCCAACGTTTTAAAAAGCTGTAAATCCGCAATTTCAAAGAGGGGTTTTGCAGAGAGGTAGGCATATAAAAACAACGCAGATCTTTTCCGACAAGAGCCATTTTTTTATATGCCCAGGGGAATCCTAAACCGTGCTTCGTTCTGTTGGACTGATCATCCAGCGCTGTGCTGTACATATCGAAACAGGTATGGTTTACCAAAATCAGTTTATTGAATCCGACCACCAAAGGCGAAACCTGCGGTGAATTCTTTAAGAACTCAATGGCCGCCTCAGTCACGCCCGGCCACTCGCTACGGAATGGGTCGTCAAGGATAATGATTCCATCCTCCCGAATAGCCTGGGCTGCTAACTCGAGGTCAGCCAGGGCTTCCTCAAATGAATGCCCTCCGTCCACGTGAAACATACGATAGCCAGCACCAATTTCCTGTACTGTCAACTCACTTGATAGTTTTTCAAAAATTTTGATTGAGTTATCTCCGATGTACCTGGCGCAGTTGGCAAGAAATTTTTGCTTGTCGCCGGAGCCCGAAAGCGATACGTTGTCACCCTGATTGCCAAAAAGGTCGCAGACCCGCAGTTGTTCGCTTCCGACCAAAAGATGGTAAAAAAACAGCGTGCTTTTGCCGTGATGTACTCCAACCTCAAAAAGATCGCCTTTAATTTGATTGTGTCTTTGCACAGTATCCAGCAGGGATATCAGCATTGCGGCTTCTTCCGCAAACCAGCCGTCAATCCGGCTTAACTCCCTGTATTTCTTCCTCGCAGTCTGTTGTTCCATTCGGTTCAGATTCGGGTCACCCGGTGAGCGTCACCGGTCAGTGTGGGGTTGATATCTGTGAGTCGGGTACAAAATTCGAAAAACGACTGCAAGCGGTACTGACTTTGCACTCGCTTATTGAGTTCCAAAAAAATCGGGTCTACCAAATTACCGAGTATGGTACTTAATTCTGCTTCACTGGTAATGGCATTCTGAGAGGCCAAATTAATCAAATGTCGGTCGTTCTGGTATTGGTGAATAAAATTGTATAGACTTAATCCTCTGGTTGTCTCATACCCAAAATCAAGTATAAAAGAGGGCGTCTCGGTAAAGCAGGCTTCCAATCCCATCGTAGTACCCAAGTGAAAAAAGGCCTGCGCAAAATGAATCTTCTCAAACTTCTCACGAATGGCGTTCTCAGCCACCGACAGGTCGGCGTTACGAAAATCTTCGTCAAAAATCAAGTTGGGAAGTTGGCGAATTTCATCGTAGAGCCTCCAATCCTTCATGACCGGATAGGGCCTGACAACGAGTGTCAGTTCGGGACGACATTCAGCCATTACTTCCGCGACGCGCCTGATAACTTCGACCTCCTGCCGCGCCAACTCCGGGATGCCCACTGCGCAGCCAAAGTAAATGTAGTCGAAGGGAAAAGAACGAGTGAGTGACTGTTCGCAGGCCAGAAATTCGTGAATATAGCAGAACTGACTTGCTCCAACTACCCGGATTTGGGACGGAGGCACCCCGTGAAGTTCAACCACATCTTCTTTGGTTCCCTCCGACCAGCACAGATATTCGACCCGTTTTGAGAACCGGGGATTCTTACAAGCGTGATCCCAGCTATATACATACACCTTTGCCGTCCTATTTTCTCTTAACAACCTAGCCAGCAGGTAATCATCTGCAATAGAGGTGTAGAGTATAAACTGATCAATATCATCCAGCTGGGTTTTGCTGCTGTATTGTAATTTATCTAAATAGTTATCGTAGGGCAGAATTTTGGGCAGCCGCTTTGTCCATCGAAGTATACGGAGGGCTTTGCCTTGCTGCGCCTTGGTTGCTGCGTTGGAGGCGAGGAAAAGCTGCATCAAATAGTAGTTGTTCTCACTCTTGGGTATCTGCTTGAATAACAAATATGCCCGCTCCCAGACCCGGTTCCAAGCCGTAACCTTCCGCTCCCGGATAATTCTAAATTCAACGCCAGCCGGCAAGTGGCTTTCGATAGCACTGACTTGCCCGGGGTTGCCCAGGACAACGACTTCATGCTGCTTGGCTACCTCCGCAATCACGCGCCTTACGTCGTTACGGAAGTCGAAGAAAGAAACTACGAACGCAATTTTCATAGGTTTTCCAGTATTTCCAGCCACTTGGGGGTCTGTATTTCTGCCTCGAAGTTATTTAAAACCCGCATACGTCCATTTTTTCCTGTTTGACGACGCAACTTCTTATCTTTAACAAAATGCATTATTCCTCGCGCTAAGCCTTCAGGGGTACGATCTTTAACGAGATATCCAGTTTTTGAATCAACCACCTCTCGTATCCCTCCCACATCCATGGCTACTACGGGCTTCTCGAAAAGCATAGCTTCCAATATCACCAATGGAAAGGCTTCTGTGCGTGAAGGGAGGACAAAAATATCTAGGTTTTGGTAGAAAGCGGCTGTTTGGGAAGAGGCCGGCTGTATATCAATGTAATCCGAAAGTCCTTTCGATTGGATCAGCTTTCGGATAGCAAGGAGGTAAGGAGTGTCTTGTTTTGGGGCACCTAGCCAACAGAGCTTCAAGGAACCGCCATAAGCTTCTAGTACCTTTACCATGGCTTCTATCAGCAGGTCAGGGCCTTTGAGGTAGTACAAATTTGCCACTACCCCTAGTACCACGGTATCCGGCAGCGGGGATCTTGCTGCTGGCGCTTTCGGGGAGTTGTTTACCAGTCGTTGCAGGTTGACCGGCCCGTGCAGTACCGTTATCTTTTCTGCCGGCACAGCGTAGGTATTCGAGTAGAAATTGGCCACGGCCTGGGCGCAGGCAATGATACGGCTACTCCGGTGTAGTACCTTGTATATCCAGGCTTCGGACAGGCGATTGACGACCTGAAATTCGAGCTCATGTGCGTGCAGGATCAGGGGCACCGACGACGAAACGGCAGCCCGCACGGCGGGAGTGTGGGTCATGGAATTGACGTACAGCAGCGCAGGCTTTTGACCCCTTATAACCCACCCGGCATATAACTGCTTTAGGTAACGATACAGCCTTGGGGATAGGCGAATTAATATTTTTTTGATTAAGGGATACTGTTCGATTGGAAAAATACACACAGACCCATACGCCTGAAAAGTAGCTAGGGCAGGCCCGCTTTCCTCAAAAAGAAATAAAAACTTTAAGGGAGATGCTTCGGTGGACCATTCATGCAGTAGGTTTAGCAGTACCTGGGCCGCTCCTCCTTGATTTGGCCTTGGGGATAATACCAGTACGTGCTTTTTGGATTTCATGACTGATAAATAGCCTCGTAGGCAGCAACGCACTGGTTCATGTCAAATTTTCGAAAGGCGTCTTCCGCTAATGTACTATGTTCCTGCAATAGCTTTTCTTCACGAGCGTACCTCAGCAGACAATCAGCGAGTTCCTCCACCGATATCCCCAAAGGATCATAGGTCAACAACTGACCAGCAAGCTGTCCGTCAGGAGTACTGATCATGTTTTTGACCTCTCCAATATCGGTACCTATGACCGGTTTGCCGCAGGCAAGGTATTCGATTACCGTATTGGGGTAGCTCTCGCTTTCGATGTACGAAGTAAATAGCCCCAAGTCGAACTGATTTACCCAATTAAGCACCTGGGCGGAGGCTCCCACAAACTGGATAAAATCCAGATGCCCGAATTTCTCCATAAGCCTTTCCTGGTATTCTCCCGCACCTACCAGCATCAATCGGCAATTGACGCCGGCGTTCCGAACCTGAATGGTAGCCATGATGGCTTCCTCCCATCCCTTACGCTCTACTGCTCTGGATACGAGTCCGAAAGTCATATCGTATTCTGAGGATTTTTTTAGTGGTAAAGAAGATGGTTTTTCAAATCCAAGCGGTATATAGAGAGGGGCGTTTTTCAGGGATACATTCTGTAAGGGAATCGCGTTTTTTGGGGTTAACAATACAATATGGTCAACTGCTTGAAATACCTTGTCATTGTTCCTTTCGAGCCGCTGAAGGAGCTGTTCGGTTTGGCGTTCCTTTCGGTTGTAGCATCCGTGCATGGATACTATAAATTTCTGTTTCCTGGGTTTTACCCAGAAGTAGTGTGCCACTGACCAATCGGCCAGAGAGAGGTGGCTGTTGATGGCATGAATGTTCTCCTCTCTACAAAACTTTTCAAGAAAATCACTTAGTTTTTTAGCCTTTATTTTCTTCCTTTCAAAAAGTACCTTCTCGTACCACGCCACATGGCGTTGGGTGAGGGTGTATAGGGTTTTGAACAAGATGGTTTGTCCCAGTGACAGTTTTTCCCTAAAATTCACAATCCGAACCTGCGGAAACACTCTTTCTGCCAAAAGATCTGATTGAACATCAGGACTTAACATCAAAAGAAAAACCCGGTGATTGCGTTCGGCCAGTTTATTGGCCAGCCTTACCGCAAACACCTCAGCACCCCCAATGAGCAGAGAAGGCAAAACCAGGAGTATATTCATGTTATTGATAGCTGAGTTAATTAATTAAATTTCCGCCCTCTTACACCGGAGGATGGGGGCACCCGTGCGGTCAGCGGTTAATAGAGTAAGTTGCCATGTGCAGTCAATGCATCCCAGAGGAGTCAGCCCGATAGCTGCCAACCCGCAGGGGTGAAGAAGTGAAATGCCTTCTTGTTTTCCTGTGATAACAATATTTTTATCAAATGTTAAACTGTTGATCCGAATAGTTAATCTATTATTGTTTTTCGGCAATTACTCCACAGAATGGAGAAAAAAAAGAACTGTCACTTTTAACATACTTCTTTAATCGAGGATGTATATGCTTTAAAAATTTCTCCTTTAATAGGATTTTATAACCTGTCACGTCACTATCAAACCACATATCGTAGTGGCCAAAGTATCCTTTATGAATTATTTTGAATCCGTTATCTTCTAACAGTTTAGCCCATTTATCTGGGTTCATAGCATTCAAATTATGTCTTTTTAAATTAGGCTTATCGAACAGTCGATGTAGAATATATTGTCCAAACCCACGAAAATTTGGTGTGGTCATAATTAAGGTGCCATTTTCGTTTAATATGGATGAATGTTTGAGAATAACTTCCTCATAATTTTTAAAATGTTCTATAAAACCAAAAGAACAAACAACATCATACTTAACATGATCATTTAATTGAAAAAAATCGTCGTTAATAATTTTATTGACTTTTATTTTCTGCTCAACTAACCACTTATTCAAGTTAATCATATTTGTTGTTAAATCAATCCCATTAACCTCCATATTCTGCTTGCCAAAGTGAACTAAATATGTTCCGGGATAGCATCCAACTTCAAATACTGTTTTATTTTGTAAGTTCCTTTGATTGAAATAATTTCTATAAAGCCAATCAGTTAATGAGTTATTACCAATATAGAAATCGATATCTCTATAACTTTCATCCCAATAATTCTGATCAACTAAATTTTTAGGCTCAGACATTAGTAGTTTAATTTATCTAATTTAACGTGAATTATAGACAATAATCCTCTTAGAAAACTCATTCTCCTTCCAGAAAAGTTTAGGATTAGCCAAAAACTAGCTAGGTAGCTGTTATAATTTAACAATAGTTAATCTATTAAAATCAGAATTCTACTGTTATGATTTTTCTTAATTCACGTTATTCAGGAATAATTTAAAATAACTTGGCATTTTCAGATTTTGCACATCAGAGGCCAGAGTCGCCTTGCGGTTGGCTGTTAATAATGAAGATAAGAAAATTAGCTCCTCGCCCTGGAGAAGCCGGCAGCTTTTGGCCTGTCCGAGCGAAAGAACTTTTCTTGACATATATTTCTATTAACGGTTGACCTCTTTGGTGTAATAAGCAACTCAATTATCCTTTAAACTTTGCTTATTTTTTAAGTGTACTTTTCCAGTTAATCATAGGACGAAAATAACCCAATAAACTACCCTTATAATCCTTGCGGATTAATTGACCATCCTGAATATCAACTAGAAGAATTTCTTTAATCAAATACGAATTTTGGTAACCGTATTCAAATATATTTAATGATATAAAATATGATCCTTGATTTAACATAAATCTAGGAATTTTACAAGAAGTCACATAACTTCCTTTTTCCAAATTTTTACCATAATAATTGGTTTCATTGTTACTTATTGTTTGAAAGATAATTTCACCACTTAAATTCCAAAACGAAATAGTAAAGCCAAGACCCTTATTAGCATTAATGATATCATATTTAATTTCAATATCAAAATCATGGTCGGTTGAAATAAGCCTTAATATTTTTTCATCGACATCAACAATTTGTATTGATTTTAAAATTAGCCAATCATAAATTCTGCCATTTTCATCATTCCATTGGTACTGATATTTTTTAGAAACATTATTATTCAAATAACTCTCTAATATATATTCCGTCTTACCATTTTCTGTAATTCGGCCATTCTGAAGAACGATACCTCTATTACAGAGTTTCCGTACCGCCTCCATATTGTGACTCACAAAAAGTACTGTCCGTCCATCGTTCTCGCTGACATCCTTCATCTTTCCTAGGCACTTTTTCTGAAACTCGGCGTCTCCCACGGCCAGTACTTCGTCCACAATCAAAATTTCGGGTTCTAGATGGGCGGCTACAGCGAAGGCCAGCCGTACGTACATCCCCGAAGAGTAGCGCTTCACGGGCGTGTCGAGGTAGCGCTCTACCCCAGCAAAGTCCACGATCTCGTCCAGCTTACTACGGATTTCCTCTTTCCTCATGCCCAGGATAGCGCCGTTAAGAAAGATATTCTCGCGTCCTGTTAATTCGGGATGAAAACCTGTACCTACTTCAAGCAGCGAGGCCATGCGCCCGCGTACGCGAATGCGTCCCGTAGTGGGCTTGGTCACCCGCGACAGGATTTTGAGCAGCGTCGATTTTCCGGCCCCGTTGCGCCCGATAATGCCCAGGATTTCGCCTTTTTTCACTTCGAAGGAAATGTCCTGCAAAGCCCACACAAAGTCGCTGGTACCTTGCGTGGTACGGTCGTTGGTTTGCCCTATTTTGCGGTAGGGATCTTCCTTGCCCCGCACTCCTGCCCACCAGCGCGTCAGGTCACGGCTGAGCGTGCCCGTCGAGATTTCGCCCAACTGGTATAGTTTGGAGAGCTTTTCAACTTTTATAGCAGTTTCAGACATTTTTGGCTTATAAACTATTAATAAACAGGCAACAAATCATATTTATCAGGTATCTATTGAGTTAAACCGTATCCATAAAAGTTTTCTCAACGCGATTGAACACTAAAATGCTCAATAACAAGCAAACTACCATGAAGATAAAGCTGTACGCGAGCCAGAGCCAGGAAAAGTACCCTTCTCCCAAAAATGAATATTTGAAAGCCTCCACGATGCTCGTGATCGGATTGGCCAGCAGCAGCAATCGGTACTTTTCCGGCACAATCGACAGCGGATATACGATTGGCGTCCCATACATCAGCAACTGAACGCCGAACTGGATCAGAAACCGTAAGTCGCGGTACTTTGTCGTCAACGACGAAATGAGCACCCCGAAACTGAATCCCAGGCCCGACATTAGCAAAACATACAACGGAAAAAGCAAAAGCGTTATGTTTGGATTAACGTCATTTTCCGGCTGAATCAGAAAATACATCCAGGCGACCAGGAATAACCCCAGCTGGATAAAAAACTTGAACAGATTTGAAATGACTACGGAAATGGGCGCAGCCAAACGGGGGAAATAGACCTTTCCGAAAAGATTTTGATTCAGAATGAAAGTGTCGGAGGTTTTCATCAGACATTCCTGGAAGTAGTTCCAGAGCGTGATGCCTGCCAGATAAAAGAGGATTTTGGGAATACCTCCAGTAGAAATACCCGCCACGTTACCGAAAATCACCACATAAGTGATGGTCGTCAGGATCGGCTGCACAAAAAACCAGATTGGCCCCAGGATAGTCTGCTTGTAGGTGGCCACGATATCACGCCGCACGAAAAGGGCAATCAGGTCGCGGTATTGCCAGATTTCGCGCCAGTTGAGGTCGAAGAAACCCGAAGCGGGCTCTATTTCGAGATCCCACGATTCACTATCGTCCGTTTGACTCATACTTCCCTCACTATCCTCTCCACAAATTCCCTGACACACCCTTCCCCGCCCTTCCTGAACATCACCATAATCCCCGGCACGGCCTTTACCGCATCCACGGCATCCATCGGACAAGCGGCTCGGCCCACTTTCTCAAGCAGCGGAATACAGTTCAAGTCGTCCCCGATGTAAGCCACTTCCTCGAGCGTGATGCCTTCTTTTTCGCAAATTTCCTCGGCAGCGGTCAGCTTGCCGCCATCGCGCTGTCCCTGATAGAGGTAGTCGGCCCCGACTTTGGCGGCGCGGCGGGCCACGATGGCGGTGTTTTCGCTGGTAACAATGCCCGTTTTGATACCCGCCTTTCGCAGCAGCTCGAATGCCATACCGTCACGGGTGTTGAAACGCTTCAATTCGTCGCCGTTTTCGGCGTAGTACATGCCGCCGTCGGTCAGGACACCGTCCACGTCGGTCAGAAAAAGTTTGATTTTTACCATGCTGTCCATCCTCCGTCAACGGTGAGTACTGAGCCCGTCATGTAGCTCGAGGCATTGGACGCCAGAAACGTAAACGGGCCGATGAGTTCTTCGCGGTCGCACATGCGCCCCAACGGAGATAATTTTGCAAAGTTTTCCAGAAAATCCGGGTCGTGGTCGTTCAGCACGCCATGCGGCACGATAGCGTTGCAGCGGATACCGTCCCGGGCGTAAAAAGTCGCCACGTAGCGGGTGAAATTGGGAATAAAAGACTTCGATGCAATGTAGTCCACGGGTTTGAACTGCTTTACCCCATCGCCAAAATCATATAAACCCTGGTTGGGCGCCACGAGCGAGTAGGTTGAGGCCACATTGATAATATTGCCGCCGCCCTGCGTTAACATCTGGCGGCATGCGGCCTGCGTCATCAACACAGTACCCGTCAGATTTACATCCACCGATTGTCGCAGCAGCTCGGCGGGATAATGCTCGAAGCGACTGGGATTGATTTCGGCGGCGTGGCTCTTGTCAAATTTGGCATCGATGGCGGCGCTGTTGATGAGTACATCTAATCGGCCAAATTTCTGTACAGTGCTTCGTATGGCCTCTTCGCAGCTTTCTTCCTGCGTAATGTCCAGATTTCGAAGCAAAAACTGATTGTCTGAATACTCAGTCGCCAGTTCGGCCCGGATGCCGGCTTGCTTACGCTCGTCGCGGTCGGCCAGCACCACAAGCGCACCCTGTTGCAGAAAGGCCTGCGCAAGTGTCAGCCCGATCAGCCCGTAGGCTCCCGTAAGCAGAATTACTTTATCGGCTACGGACAGGGATGGATGAATGGTGGGAGTCTTTTGTGTCAATATTTTCAGTACTAAAAAGCTAGGTACAAATCCTGAGAATCGTCTCTGATTCGGCCAGCGTGCGCAGTGCCGATTCCCCAAAGCTACCCTTATTTACGGTTTGTAAAAAATCGCGGATCTGATTTTCAAAGAGTTGATTACGATCGAAATTTTCCAACACTTGTGTGTCCGGTTCCTGTCCGGGACGGAGTACCGAGCAACTCGCTTTCAGGTAGTCGACCTCTACCGACCCTTCTTCAAACACAAACCGATACCAGCGCCGCGGTACTCTTTCGTGAAAATTGAGATGGCAGTGGGCCGTGATACCATTTTGGTAGCGCAGAGAAACATCCGCGCCCGACTCTACATTGATTTCCAGTCCCGAACGGTAGTTTTTCAATGTATTCCAGCAGACTACCTGTTTGCCAGCCAGCCAGTTGGCCAAATCAAGATCGTGACTGAGGGTGAGTGCTACCCCACCCCCGAGTTCGCGGCGGGCCGCATAGGAGTCGCGGTAGTCTTCCCACGGATGCCAGTCAGGCAGGTACTCGCCCCAGTAGGTCTGCATACTGAGAAAGTACCCTAACTCATTACTTTCAATCCATTTTTTGAGTTTCTGAAAAAATGGATGATAACGCAGCATGTAGGCGACCTGGATGTAAGTTTGATGCTCGTTCAATGCATCTTTCAACTCTTGAAAATTTTCCAGCGAATGAGCAAGCGGTTTTTCCACCAGAACCGGAATGCCTCGCCGGACGCACCAGAGTGTTTGGAACATATGCTGCGCCGTGGGGGTGCAGATGATGGCGGCTTTGAAGGCAATATCATCCAGAGAGGATAAATCGGTAACAATACGGAGCCCAGCGGAATCTAGTGTGCGCAGCGGCAGATTACGCTGACGGTACACCCACAAGTTAGTGTAGCCCAGTTTTTGTAAAATACCCAAATGCCGCTCCCCGATGGAACCGGCTCCGAAAACTAGAATTGGGCTGTTCGTTGCAATCATGGTGCGAATTTTACACAATCATGGCCTTCAATGTAGGCTTCGGCTCGCTGAAAGCTGAAAATATCGTCAATGTCGATGGCCTGATCCCGGCTCACTACATAAGGAAGTACCTTTTTGCCCGACATGCTTTTCTGTTCCAAAACTACCCTGGGCCGAATGACATCGAGTGTACCGATTTGCCAGTATATCGTGGGTAGTTGCTGCCTTGGTTGGTTATAGGGATCGGCTACACCGTCCAAAGTAAGTAACGGCTGCATGGGAGTATCTTCCGATTCGATTCGCCACATTTTGTAAGGCGTGAGTGGCGAGGGCGTCACGATGCGCAGACTGTCAGCGTTTTCGTCGTCAGCCAATTTGGCCAGGCAGGCCTCGATGTCGGCGATGTACCTGATGGGTGAGGTAGGACGCAACTGCACCACCAGGTCGGGGGAGTAGTTGTCGTTTTCCCGAAGCCAGGTTAAAGCGTGCTCAAAAACATCAATATCAAGACTGGAATCGGTAGCGTAAGCCGCCGGACGCAGAAAAGGTACTTCAGCCCCGTACCGAAGGGCGATGTCGGCGATTTCTTCCGAGTCGGTCGAGACAATGACGCGGGAAATTCCGGGTGTATCCAGCGCGGCCTTGATACTATAGGCAATCAGTGGATGCCCGGCCAGCGGCAGGATATTCTTGCCGGGCAGCCCCTTACTGCCTCCACGGGCGGGAATAATGGCGAGGATGTTTTTTTTCAAAGTGGCAAAGCAACAGAGACAAAAACCCTGTGAGTCTTGAATTTTTCTTATCCGGAAAAACCAAAAATACGCAAATGTTGCTTAGCTTACCCGTGTCTGGAAGCATTCAACGATTTCGATTTTGACGACGATATTCCTACTTTTAGGTTCGAACCTGGGCGACCGGGAGACCATCATGCAGACCGCCATTGCCCGCATCGGTGAGCGCGTCGGTGAAGTAATGCGAGCCTCGGCACTTTACGAAACGGCTCCCTGGGGCGGCATCGAACAGCCTGCTTTCCTGAATCAGGTTTTAGAAATAGGTACTTCTCTTGCCCCGGAGGAGGTACTTCGGCTTATTCTGGAACTGGAACACGAAGCGGGCCGCATCCGCTATGAGCGTTGGGGAGCGCGGCACCTGGATGTCGATATTTTGTATTTTGGCCAAAAAATCATGGACACGCCCCGTCTCACCGTTCCGCACCCGCGCCTGCACGAGCGCCGGTTTACCCTGATACCCCTGGCTGAAATCGCCCCGGATTTTGTGCACCCGGTTTTAAATATAACCAATAGAAAACTATTAGAAATTTGTCAGGACGAAGAACCGGTAGCGCTTTTCCGTTCCGTATAAAAGTCATCCAATCATCCACTTACTCATTCAAAATTGAAAACAATTCGTTGGGGTATTCTCGCTCCGGGCCATATCGCCCATAAATTCGCTCAGGACCTCGCCCGCGTCGAAGGGGCAAAACTCATGGCTGTTGCCTCACGTGACCTGGATCGTGCTAAAGAATTTGCCGAAAAATATGACGCACCCTACGCCTACGGCAACTACGCCGAATTGGCCGACTGCCCCGAACTCGACGTGGTGTACGTCGCCTCGCCGCACGTGGGCCACCACGCCCACACGCTGCTTTGCCTGAATGCGGGCCTGGCTGTGTTGTGTGAAAAGCCCTTCGGCATGAACCTCGGCCAGGTTGAGGAAATGATCCAGGCGGCACAAAATAAGAAGGTATTCTTAATGGAAGCGATGTGGAGCCGTTTCATGCCCACAACATTGAAGACCCAGGCACTGATTCGGGAGGGGGTTATCGGCAAAGTATTGGGCGTGCGCGCCGATTTTGGCTTTAAGGCAATAAAAGACCCCCGCAAGCGGCTTTTCAATAAAGAACTGGGTGGCGGCGCCCTGCTTGATATCGGGATTTATCCGCTTTTTTGGTCGTATGCCATACTGGGCATGCCAAAGACAATCAAGGCATCGGCACTTTTCAGCGACACAGGCGTAGACGCGTCCACGGGCATGGTGCTGACCTACGACGCCGATGCCTTCGCTTTCCTAGACTGCACCCTCCTCGCCCGCACCGACTGCGAGGCCATTGTCTACGGTGAGCTGGGCTGCATCCGTGTCCATAGCCGCTGGCACAACAGCCAGGCCCTCACACTTGAACTACTCGATGCTGAACCTGAGCGCTTCGACTTCGAGCGCGAGGCTCACGGCTATAACTACGAAATCGAGTCCGTCGGCCATGCACTCAGCGCGGGCCTGACCGAAAATCCCGACTGGTCGCATCGGGATAGCGTCAACCTGATGACCTTACTTGATAAAGTGCGCCAGGAAATCGGATTGAATTACGATATATAACTTTGAGAAAAATGGAAATTGATTATCAAATAGACCAAAATATTGCCATCATTTCGTGGAACATGACCACTTCCGCGATGAACGTTATTAACGATACTTCCCTGCCGGAATTCGGCGCTGCCCTAGAAAAAGCTTTCGATGATGCGGCGGTAAAAGGTATCATAGTTACTTCCGCCAGGCCGGAGTTTATTGCCGGGGCAGATCTGAAAATGATCCTGCGCAACCAGGATCAGGCCCCGAAAGAAATGCTGGAAGTCTCGATGGGGTTAAACCGACTTTTCCGCCGGATGGAAATTAACGGCAAGCCCATCGTCGCGGCCATCAACGGCACCGTGCTGGGCGGCGGCTATGAGGTCTGCCTGGCTTGCCACCACCGTATCGCGCTGGACAATCCGAAAACTAAAATCGGTCTGCCCGAAGTGAAGCTAGGCTTATTGCCGGGTGGTGGGGGTACCCAGCGGCTGCCGCGCATGATCGGCATTCAGGCTGCTTTGCCGCTAATGCTGGAAGGCCGAGCCGTATCACCCCGCGAAGCGCTGGAAATCGGAATGGTAGATGAAATAGCGGATTCCCGCGAGGAAATGATCCAGGCCGCCAAGGACTGGATTCTGGCCAATCCGGCACCACTCAAACCCTGGGATGAAGCTAGTGAAAAGACGGGTAGTATTATTGCGAAGGATAACTACGAAGTACCCGGTGGCGGACCGCAAAGCAATGCCGGGGCGCAAGTCGTTGCGGCGAGCCGGGCAGCGGTACTGGCTAAAACGCACGGCAACTACCCCGCGCCGCTGGCTATTTTAGCCTGCGTAGAGGAGGGCTTAGCGGTCGACATGGATCAGGCCATCGAAATCGAGGCTGATTACTTCGTGCAGGTAGCCCGATCCAAGGTAGCGGGCAATCTGATTCGCACCATGTTTCTGGGGCTTAACAAAGCCAACAAAGGGGCGAGTCGTCCGCCGGGAATCGACAAAACGGAGGTCAAAAAGCTGGGTATCCTGGGCGCGGGGCTGATGGGAGCCGGAATCGCCTACGTATCGGCACTGGCGGGCATCGAGGTAGTTTTGAAGGATGTAAGCCCGGAAGCCGCCGAAAAGGGCAAGGTATATTCCAGAAAACTACTCGACAAGGCCATTAGTCGCGGTAACATGGATGAAGCGAAAGCGGCAGCTATTCTGGATTTCATTCAACCTACCGCCGAAAATGCTGATTTACTAGGCTGCGACCTGATCATCGAGGCGGTTTTCGAGAACCGTGAGGTCAAGGCGCAAGTCATCGGCGAGGCCGAGCCAATGTTGGCCGCCAACGGCGTTTTCGGGTCGAATACCTCGACGCTACCTATCACTGGCCTGGCGGCTTTGTCGAAGAACCCCGGAAACTTCGTCGGCATCCATTTCTTTTCTCCGGTGGACAAGATGCAGTTGGTGGAGTTGATTGTGGGTGAAAAAACGAGCGACTACGCGCTGGCGGTGGCCATCGACTACGTGCGCAAAATCCGAAAAACACCCATTGTTGTCAACGACTCGCGCGGTTTCTACACTTCCCGTTGCTTCATTTCTTATGCTTCGGAAGGAATGGAACTACTGAAAGACGGCGTCGATCCGGTTCTGATCGAAGAGGCCGCAAGGCAAGCCGGGATGCCCGTCGGTCCGCTGGCAGTTACGGATGAGGTGGCCCTGGATTTAGTCTATAAAATTGCCTCTCAATCAATCGCCGACGGCGCCTCGACCGAATCCGATACCAGTTATCAGGTAAGTAAGAAGTTTGTGGAACTGGGGCGCATGGGCAAGAAATCCAGAGCTGGATTTTATGAATATCCCGAAAACGACACCAAGTACCCCTGGCCTGGCCTGGCGGATATTTTTCCGCTGGCCGACGCGCAGCCAGACATTGAGGAAGTCAAAAAACGATTATTATACCGCCAGGCGCTGGAAGCCCTGCGCTGTTATGAAGAAGGCGTCATTCGCACGAAGCTAGATGCTGACCTAGGCTCCATCCTGGCCTGGGGCTTCCCTGCTTACACGGGCGGTACATTGTCTTTCTTTGATTTTGTGGGGACAGAGGAATTTGTGAAAGAATGCGGTCGGCTGGCCGAAGCCTATGGCGAGCGGTTTGTGGCACCAGCTTCCGACATGTTACAATAAGCCTGTGGCAAAACGGCCGATCCACTAGTGCACCAGCCTGACCGCACCACAAAAAATACCGGAAATCAGGTATTGGGTAAGAGTGAAAATGGCCTCTACTTTGCAACGTGCAAGCCTTACAACGCTGGCACCTCCCAGAGATGAACACCATATTGCCACTCCCTCATCTCCACTTCAAGCACCACTTGCCCTTTCCCGTCCAGGACGTCTTGCGCCTGGACGGAAAGCGCAATTATACAGTCTTTTCTCTTACGGACGGCACTCAGTTTCTCTCTTCCCGAAGTCTGGGAATCTACGAAACTATTTTCCCTGAATCATTCCTCCGCATTCACAAAAGCTGCATCATCAACCGGGATTTTTTACAAAACCTTAAAGACGACGAACACATAGCCGTGCTGACCGATGGCAGCGAGGTAAGCGTATCACGCCGTCGCTGGGCAGAAGTGAAGCAAATCCTGACGGACTGACTTTTCCAACTTTTTGTCTGTAGTGGGTAGTGCGGCCTGTTTACCTCAAAAAAGACAAGCTGACTCGTAAGTGGTTATTGTCCGGCACTGGCCCGCCTCTCGGGACGGAAGTACCCGTAGATCAACAACACCAACGAGATAAGACCCAGCACGAAGCCCGCAACGACATCCGTGAACCAATGGTCGCCGAGATAAACGCGGGAAAAAGGTACCGAAAGGATGAGGAGCAGGCTGAAGCTGCCCACCGTCCACCGGATGAGCGATGGAATCTGACGAAGCCGGAATAACAGAAAGATCAGGAAACCAAAAAAGGCCACGTAGAACGTAGTGTGCCCGCTGGGGAAACTCTGATTCTCTGCTTTACTTACAATCCGCACCAAATCTTCGGTGGGCCGGGGGCGGTTGACCAGCACTTTTATGCCAAAGGCCACAACGGAAGACAGCATCGTCAGCATCATAAATAAGGCTTCACGGCGAAAACGCATTAGCAGAAACGCCAGTGCCGTGCCCACAGCCATAGAAATGGCTACCCACCGAGTTCCGAACCAACTCACGAATTTCATGAGCATATCGAGCAGAGGGGAATGGTCTTCCTGTAATTCCTCCGAAAATTCAAGGTCGATGAATGTCGTGGGCAGTAAAGCCACAAAGGCGGTCAGCAGCAGAAAGAGCAGGGCAAGTCCCGAAACAATGTAAATAGCCTTTTTACGACTATTCAGAAAATCCAGGTACTCCAGGTACTTAAGAATGTTCATCAGTTTTAACATCCCTGTCCGTAGTAAGCGTTCTCGCCGTGCTTGCGCTCGAAGTGCTTCCGGCGCAACGTGTCTTTCAGCACCGCCGTATCGGCGTTGATCTGTAATGTCAAATGCGCCATGCGGGCGACTTCTTCCAGCACGGCGGCGTTATACACCGACTTGGCCGCATCTTTCCCCCACACAAAGGGGCCGTGGTTTTGTAAAAGTACCATCTCTACTTCCCGATGCGAAATCCCTTTTTCCCGGAAGCAGCCGATAATCTGGTGACCCGTTTCGTGTTCGTAGTCTCCCTGAATCATTTCGTCGGTCAGCACCGGAGCGCAGGGGATGTCGTGGTGGGTATGGTCGGCGTGAGTGGTGCCAAATATGGGAATGTCACGCCCCGCCTGCGCCCAGGCCACGGCATAGGTGCTGTGCGTGTGCGTGATTCCCCCGATGTCGGCCCAGGTTTTGTACAACAAGGCGTGGGTTTTGGTATCGGAAGAGGGGCGCATTTTACCCGACACGACCCGAGCGTCATAATCAACGATAACGATATCATCCGGCTTCAGATCGTCATAAGCCACTCCGCTGGGCTTGATTGCAAAAACCGCCCGGTCGCGGTCTACAGCACTCACATTGCCAAAGGTGAACAGCACCAAACCAAGCTTGGGCAGCTGCATATTGGCTTCGTAAGCTTCTTCCTGGATAGTTTTATACATAAAAATATAAGCCGATGTGTCTACCGATTGTCCGAGAGAATCCTTTCGATTGGCTCAAGATTGTGGTGTCTGCAGTTGGTCTTGGAATGATTTTTTAAGACTTCAGGCAGTAGGAAAGGTTGGCAAAAGAGCCTTTCGCCAGAACCCGATTTCTTTGAACCAGACCCAAAACTAATGGAATTGACCATAAAAGACCCAAAAGACGGGCAAGAAATGAAACTGGATGTAGAACCCGAGATGTACGGCGATGAGCAGGGATTACGAGTGATTTTTCCCGAAAAAGATTCGTTCGTGATGGTATACCGCAATGAAGCGTGGGAAGTAGTGGACGAAGAGTTCGTCAATCCTGAGCTGGTGGAAATCATCGGGAAGGGCCTGCACCCAAGGGCACATTACGTTTCCAATTCTAATCCCACCTGATTTTATCATATATCCCACCCTGCGAAAGCCCGTAAACGATTGTTTGCGGGCTTTCTGATTCTTGAAAACTCTCACCCGTCCATCATCAATCAAAAATGCCTGACTACAATGAAAATCCCGACATCGTCCTGATTGGCGCAGGGATCATGAGTGCCACCCTCGGGATGCTGCTGAAAGAACTCGACCCCTCGCTGACCATCGAAATCATCGAGCGCCTCGACCACGCCGCCGCCGAAAGCTCCGACGCCTGGAACAACGCCGGAACGGGTCACTCGGCTTTTTGTGAGCTCAACTACACGCCGCAACGGCCCGACGGCTCGGTAGATATCACTAAGGCCATCAGGATTGCAGAATCCTTCGAGCAGTCGCGGCAATTCTGGGCGTTTCTTACCCAGCACGAGTTCGTAGAATTGCCCAATACTTTTATCCGTTCCATTCCTCACATGAGTTTCGTCTGGGGCGGTGACAATGTCGAGTTCCTAAAAAAGCGTTTCGAGGCCATGCAGCAGTCGGTGCTGTTCCAGGAAATGCAATACTCCGAAGATCACCAGCAACTCGTTGACTGGATGCCGCTGATTATGCAGGGCCGTGATCCGGCCCAAAAGGTCGCGGCAACCTACATGCCGCTCGGCACCGATGTGAACTTCGGCGCCCTGACCCGCGCCATGTTTCATTGCCTGAGAGAGATGGAGGGCGTCACCCTGCATTTTAATGAGGAGGTCCATGACCTGGATCGCGCGGCGAACCGTCGGGAGAAAGACAAACGATGGAAAGTGAGCGTCAGGAACCGCGATACGCGCGAGCGGCGGAAAATCTACGCCAAATTCGTTTTCATCGGAGCGGGCGGCGGTTCGCTGCCCTTGCTTCTAAAATCCGGCATACCCGAAGGACGCGGCTACGGCGGCTTCCCGGTGAGCGGACAGTGGCTGCGCTGCACCAATCCCGACGTCATCGCCCGGCACCACGCCAAAGTGTACGGCAAAGCCGAGGTTGGTTCGCCGCCCATGTCAGTACCCCACCTCGACAGCCGGATGATCAAAGGCAAGCAGGAACTACTCTTCGGTCCGTACGCTGGTTTTTCTACCAAGTTTTTGAAAAAAGGGTCTTTCTTCGACCTGCCTTTTTCGGTCAACCTCAGGAACATCCGCCCCATGATCGCGGCCGGGCTGCATAATATTCCTTTAACAAAGTACCTCATCGAGCAAGTACGACAGTCGCCCGATGAGCGGCTGGATGCCCTGGAAAAGTACTACCCCGAAGCCAAACTTGACGATTGGGAACTCGAGATAGCCGGGCAGCGCGTGCAGGTCATCAAGCACGACGAAGAGGAGGGTGGCATTCTGGAATTCGGCACCGAGGTGGTCAGCTCCGCCGACGGCAGCCTTGCCGCCCTGCTGGGAGCGTCGCCGGGAGCTTCTACAGCGGTGTCTATCATGCTGGGTTTGCTGGAACGCTGCTTTCCCGAGCAATTACGTACCGAAGCCTGGCAGCAAAAGTTGAGGGAAATGATTCCTTCCTACGGGCAGTCGTTGGGCGATGACCCGGCGCTATGCCGGGAAGTGCGAAAAATGACGAGTAAAGTACTTGATTTAGCAGAAGCAGAACAATTCAGTTAATCGGCCCGCTTTTCTAAACTACCCCATATGTTCACTATTGCCATTCATGGAGGTTCCTGCTGGATTGATCCATCGGAAATTACTGATAGTCAGAGAACAGTCTATTTCAACGTCCTGAAAGAAGCACTGAATATGGGCTACGCTATTCTGGCCAATGGAGGCACTTCGCTGGATGCGGTGGAAAAAGCCGTTGCGACGCTGGAAGACAACCCGCTCTTCAACGCCGGGCGGGGATCAGCCTTTAACCACGACGGGTTTCACGAAATGGATGCTGCTCTCATGTGCGGCCATACGCTGCGAGCGGGCGCCATGGCCGGCGTCAGGAACGTCCGCAACCCCATTCAGGCAGCCCGAGCCGTTATGGAGAAGACCCAAAACGTCCTGCTCACGGGATCAGGTGCTGAAACGTTCGCCCGCGAGCAAGGCATTCTTTTTGAGGATGATCCTTACTTTTATAATCATGATCGCTACCAGGAGCTCCTGAAAGCCCAAGAACAAATGCCCGCCCGGAATGTTGGTAAAGGAACGGTGGGGGCCGTAGCTCTTGACCGAGCGGGGCACCTGGCAGCCGCCACTTCTACGGGCGGCTTTCCCAACAAACACTACGGCCGCGTAGGCGACAGTCCTATTATTGGCAGTGGTACTTACGCCAACGACCGCGCCTGTGCGGTGTCCTGCACGGGCGACGGCGAGTACTTTTTGCGGGCCGTCGCGGCCTATGATGTGTTTTGCTTAATAGATTACAAAGGATTATCATTGCGAGAGGCCTGCGCCACCGTCATTCATGACAAAATCGGAAAGGCAGGTGGAAAGGGTGGGATGATCGCCGTGGACTGCCATGGCAACGCTGAGCTTGTTTTTAACTGCGATGTGCTGTTCCGGGCCTGGAAAAACGAACGAGGCGAAGGCGAAACTGCAATACTATGATCAACATGACCCGATATATTTTATTCTTCAACCTGCTGCTTTGCTACGGATGCCAATCGCAGGATGCCACCCCTCCGGCAGCAGAGAGCGAACGGCTTCCCTTTGCGGAACGCACGGCTATCTACCCGGTCGATGGCGCACCGCAGCACGTATCGATGCCTCCCCTTCCCGATACGCTCACTTTCGCGGGCGAGCGCGTGCCGCTGGACCGCGACGACGTGCGGGAAGGTCTCGAACGCGAACTCGTGGTGAACACCTTCGGGCATTCGCGCACCATTTTTATCATGAAAAACATTGAACGCTGGCGACCTTTGATCGAGAAGACGCTGCGCGACAATGACGTCCCGACCGACTTCATCTACCTGGCCGTGGCCGAAAGCGAGTTCGAAAACACAGCGCAATCGCCCGCCGGAGCAGTGGGAATGTGGCAATTCATGGCCCCCACGGCCCGCGACTACGGTCTGCATATCGATGCTGACGTGGATATGCGCCGCGACCCCAAGCTAGCCACCGAAGCCGCCGCCCGCTACCTCAAATGGGCCCAAGTGCGCCTCAAGAGCTGGCCGCTGGTCGCGACTTCCTACAACAAAGGGCTGACGGGTACACAGAATGTGCTGAAGTACCAGCAGACGGATAATTTCTGGGACTTGTACCTAAATAGTGAGACCGCCCGCTATTTCTACCGCATCCTTTCCTTTAAGGTTATTCTGGAAAACCCGGAGGCATACGGCTACTTCCTTAATCCCGAAGAACAGTATAGCCCCCATCAATTCAAGATGGTAAAGGTGGAGCGCGACACGGACCTCATCGCTTTTGCCAAAGAAAATAATACTACTTACCGGGAGTTAAGAAGACTCAATCCCTGGTTCAATAACACGACAGACTACCGCCTGCGGGTACCTGCCAATTTCAGCTACGAGATAAGGGTACCTGAACGGGAGACAAAAGCGAAATGAAAGCCGCCGGCCCTATTTATTGTCTTCGTCCCCAGTGGCCAGCAGACGGACAGGTGGGGTGTAAACATTATTTTCCATGGCCCACAGAAGTACTTCCGAATATCTGGGATCATGGTTCTGCGGGGGAACCAGGGGTCTGCGATGATCCTGCTCCCATTGATGGAAGGTACTTAGATTCTCCTGATTGAAAGCCTCTATCGCCTGTATGTTATTCGCATAGCTTAATCCCCAAATAAGCAGCATCGAAGAAGCAAGGGCTTTTACGGGCAAATTCTTATTCTGGCGCTTCTGCAAATCCGCGTAGATCAATACTAAAAAGACGGGGATAAGGGTCGAGAAGTACATATAACGAGGAGCAATTCCCCCGGCAGCTTTGGTTTCAAATCTGCCGAAAGCGATCAGCAGCGCGGTAAGTAGGGTTAATGTCAATAAGCTGTAGAGGAGCGGGTTTTTGTGTAGATAACCGTTGACAAGCAGTCTGACCCACACAAACAGCACGCCCAACCCAACCACCGCACAAAGCACAATATTGGCATAAGACCACAGTTTGACGGAGGGGTTGACATACAGAAAACTACCCAGAAAAGTGAACAGCAGCTTACCCATCCACACCGGATTGAACGCCGGCCGCACCGTGGAGGGCCCCTGAAAATTCAGCCAAAAAAGCATGATTACGATGGCACTGAAGCCCGTCCAGACGAGGAGGCGTTTGCGTTGCCTTTGTCCCCACAGTAGTAGAAAGCCCGCAGGCAGTACGACTATCCCGTTCCCGAAAGAAAGTACCGCTAAGGTAGCAGCCACTATCCCGCCAGCAAACCAGGCACTGCCGCTATTCAGGGAAACATGCAGGAAGTAAAGGCTCAGAATGGCAAAGAAGAAAACAGTGTAATACTGAATTCCGCCCCAATAATATAGGGTCACCTGCCAAAATGAAAGGTTGAAGAAAAAAATAGTGGTAGGCAGGAGCAGCACCAACAACGGAAGCTTTTGCTGCCTGATGATCTGCAAAACCAGAGCATATCCGCCGAGCAAGAAAATATTTTGATACCATACCAACGCGGTAAAGTTAAGGTGCCCCGCAAAATTATAAGCCAATGCCGCCGAAAGTCTGGATAGTACGATATAATGTTCATTGTGAGGAATGAACAAAGCCGTAATTTGGTCAAATATGCCTACGTCGCTGACACACTGCATCTGAATAAAAGAGAGGGTGGCCGCGAAATCGTCACGAGAAGGGATGTTGACCACAAAATGGTGGACCGTCAGGAAAAATGCGGCGAAGATGAGTGCACTAATTAGCAGAGGGAGCTTTTTAGTCATGTCACGGGGAGTTTTTCTAACGAGGCCGTAACGATTTTTCAAAAAATCATTACGAGGTTACTACAATGATAACAATATCTCGGCAATTGCTATGGGGATGTCCGTCAGGATTCAACGACGAGCCTTTTTCCCTCATAGTATTTCACCTGCCAATCTATCAATCGAGCCAGGAAAAGGTAAGGGATAGCTTAATGCTGAGAAAACGGAAAAGGACGGTTAATTCGCCACCGGATAGTGGAGTGTACCGCTGACACAGGGAGTAAGGAGTATCCGATTCGTAGTTTGTTCTGAACGTCGAGGCCCAGGCTGGCAAACTTTTTGATTAATGCTTCCAATCCCTGGGAGGTAGGCTCCGTAGATAGGGCAATAGCCTTGCGAGCCCACCCTGCGAATGGGTGTGTTTTTGTCTTTTGGTTCCCTGACTATTTGGTAGATTTTATCGCGCTTGACGCTGTTTTCAGTGTAGTAATCACTGTAAAACAGCTTTGCCTGCGGATCTACAGCATGGGCGTACTCGAATCCCTTACCAATGTAATCTTCCCCAATTTTTTCATAGAATTTTGAGAGATCATGCTGTCAAATTGCTGCACGATTAAATCAGCTTCGGACCCGGTCAGATTTCTTGGCGCTACGGCCACACTAACAGGAAAATAGTTTCCGTAAGCCACTTTCAGCGAAGGCGGGACCTACTGCTTTGCTCCCGAAAACATGAGGCTGCAAACAACAAGCAGTACCCCGATAATTATTTTCAATAAGTGGCGTTTAACTATTTTTAAACCCGTCAGACACACATTGGGAAATACTCATTTAGCCATGCGCTCATACTCCAGCAACTTACTGGCCCACGGTATGAAGTGCTGAAAATTGGGCGCATCGGTATGGCCGCCGTCGTGCTGCCGCCAGGCTAGTTCGCCGTCTAGTAGCCCGGTAAGTACCGGGGGCATTCGCTCGGTGTTGTAGTCATTGCTTACGCCCAGGTCTTTGGCACCAAGTAGTTTGAACACTTCACCAGCGGCCACCGTGGCCTCATAACTACCTGTCTGATCGAGCCACTTGGCATCCCCTTTTTCGGGAATTCCGTAGCTGATGAACGTAGGGCGAGGAGCCGCCAGGGCAATCAATTCGTGCGAATCGACGGGTAGGTCGCAACCCGTTTTTTCGCCAAATTTGGCTTCGGCGGCGGCATATTTGAGGTAGTTACCCGCCATCCAATGGTACTCCCCACTGCCAGCCAGACTTTCGACGGCCTCCCCAAACACCCGGCGCTGCAAGGTGGCCCCGCCCTTACCCGACGAGCCGATCAGTCCCAGCGCAAAACGCTGATCGAAGGCCATCGCCACCAGTGCCGCTTTTCCGTAACGCGATACGCCTTCTATGCCTACCTGTTTGGCATTGACCTGCGGCTCGGTTTCGAGGTAGTCCAGGGCACGGGAGGCACCCCACGCCCAGGCTCGCAAAGCACCCCAGTCTTCGGGGCTACGCGGCTGGCCTTTGTTGACAAGCCCAATGATGCCCCGCGTCAGGCCCGCCCCGTTATCCGCCTGAATGCTGTTGGGCTCGATGGTGCAGTAGCCCCAGCCTGCGGCGAGCAGTTGCTCGGTGGGTGGCGAGTCTCCGTTGGGCGGCGGCGCAAAAAAGCTGGGACCGGCTAGCCTGGTGATGGGCAGGTAAGCCGGGTACTTTTCAAAAATGGCCTTCATTTCCGGATCCTGTTTGATCATCATTTCCTTGAAGGCGATGTTGATTTTTTCAAGATCAGGCAAAGAGGGCTGAGCCGGAGACGGGAGGGACGGAAAGCCGAGCATCATCATCACCGGAACGGGCCCCTTAACGTTTTGCGGTAGTACCACCACCATATTGATGTTGACATTGACCAGGGGGTACGCGCTATTGTCCACCTCACCGATCATATGTTTGGCAATGACCGGAATGCGGCCCACGAATTCATTGTCCGTTACTTTTACCTTCCAGTTTACTTTGGGCGTATTCTCAGGTACCCGGCCGTACATTTCCCGTTCAAAATCTTCGACAATTTCGGGACGGCGTTGCTTCCACCATTGTTCCGGTGTGGTCACTTTTTTACCGCTTTTGGTGGTAAGAACCTCGGGTAGTTGCGGACAGGGATTGGCCGTCGCTTCGTCGTAGTTGGCGTGG
This sequence comes from Persicitalea jodogahamensis, assembly GCF_014651615.1. GTDB lineage: Bacteria > Bacteroidota > Bacteroidia > Cytophagales > Spirosomataceae > Persicitalea > Persicitalea jodogahamensis. The sequence goes on from NZ_BMXF01000005.1 coordinate 126,008, forward strand.
TTAGGGGCATTCTCATTCCCACTTGGGCCGGGCCGGAGTTTTTTGATACCTAGCTGCTGCATCATCTGGGCCTGATCCTCAGCGGCCGTAAAGGTGTGCAGCCGGGGGTACTTGCTGCTGTCGATGGCAGCTTGCTGGGCAGTGGCCTCAAATGAAAGTACCGCCCACAGGACGAGCGTCAGGAATCGGCACATAGGCTTCATTTATCTGGTAGTTTAGGAATGCATTCACTGATCAGTCCGAAACGGGGAAGCCGGTAGCCCCTCTTTGTTGTAGAGGTTTGGGTTCACCGGATTATCCGCCCAGGCGTACCGCACGTACTTCGGGTTAGGTACTTCGTCGCTCTGCACGAGTACTTTGCCGTTTTCTATAGTCGCCTTTGCCCACACGAAATTCTTGTCGGTGCCCGCAATCGCGAAATCGCTCAGGGGCTCGCCGTCGTTGGTTATCAGCCCGCTGCCTGTATTGGTAAAGTTGATCACGATTTTATCGCCTTCTACCGTGGCCGATTGAAACAACGGCCCGGAATGCACCAGGTTTTCTCCGTAAGCAGTCTTCATAGCAGCCAAAGCCAGCCGATCGCCCACGCCTTTTTTATTGTCGGGGTGGATGTCGTTCCACTCGCCCAGGTCGATGGCTACGACCATGGCCGTGTTGGGTTCCGACAAAGCCTTGAATTGCGACTCCCGGAGGACGGCCCAGTTGCTTTCGGAAGGCAGGTAGTTGTATTCCATAAATCCGGGCAGCTGCACATACAGGAAGGGTAGTGTTCCCTGATTCCATTTAGCCCGCCAGTCTTTAATCAACGCCGTTTGAAGATCGGCGTATTCCTCCGGCCTCCCGGCGTTGCTTTCGCCCTGGTACCAGCAGAAACCCTTGATCGTGTAGTTGATTTCCGGGGCCACCATGGCATTGTACAGAGCCGTCGGCTGATTCTGGGCAGTGATGCCACCGCCAGACTCACCCTTGGTCGGGCGATAGATGCTTCCCACTTTGTACTGCCAGGTACCTTTCAGATCCACCGTATCGGCACCGGCAAAAATGCAATAGGGCTTGTCGGGCACAAAACCGCCTTTTCCTCCCATATTAGTCACCCGTACCACGAATGTATTCTTGCCGGGTTTCAGTACACCGGAGGGTACTTTATAGCGGCGCTGGGGATACTGGTAGGTCGTCCTGCCTACCGACTGGCCGTTGATATACAATTCGTCGGCATCGACGATTCTTCCCAGAAAAACTTTGGCGTCCTTGCCCGTCATGGCCGCCGGAATGTCGATTTCCCGGCGGTACCACACTACACCGTTTAAGTCCTTGATTCCCTGATCTTCCCAGAAGCCGGGAATATTGATCAGACGCCAGCCCTTGGGAGAATACGAAGTCTCATACCATTTCGGGGTACTTTCCAGGCCAAAATCCACTGGTGGCGCGGGACGGGCGGCGGTCGAGGGAGGGCGTCGATTGAGGCTATTTACGTAGGTCGTGTCTTTATTTTTTTCTATCGTGGATTGCAGGATGGCAAAGTCTTTCAATCCCTCTTCGCTGGTCCACGCTTCGATGGGAGTACCTCCTACACTGGCGTTGATGATGCCAACAGGTACCTTATATTTCTCATGAATTTTTTTGGCAAAGAAGTAGGCTACCGCCGAAAAAGGCCGTACGTCTTCGCCCACGGCGGCTTTCCATTGGCCCTGAGAAAGATCCTTTTGCGGGCCCTGCAGGTTGGTTTGGTTAGGTATCAGAAACTGCCGGATCTGCGGGTAGTTGGCGTCCGCAATTTCTTTGGCGTACGTCACATCGTGAATATTCAGTTGGTGCACCATATTACTCTGGCCGCTGCAAAACCAGACATCTCCCAGCAGAATGTCTTTAATCATCAGCTGCGTTTTGCCCTCGATTTCCATCGTATAAGGTCCCCCGGCTGGCGCGGGAGGCAAGGCTACCTGCCAGTTTCCCTTCGCATCGGTCGTCGTTTTGTAGCGTTTATTCTGGAATCGCACCGTAACTTTTTCGCCCGGACTTGCCCATCCCCATATGTTTAATTTAGCATCGCGCTGCAGCACCATGCCGTCGCTGATCAATTTGGGTAAACGGGGCTGCGCCTGAGCGGTCAGACTCAGCATACCTAGCAGTAAAAATAAGGCGGCTTTTTTCATCGGGATGGAAGGTAATACCTGCGTATAAACAGGCTAAATTCATATTTTCGGCCTAGAAAACTTAAAATTTCACCACCTGCCAGAATGCTTCCTTGGGCTGGTAGTTCTGGTCAAACAGCAGGGGGTAATCTTTGCGGCCCGGCACGGGAAAATTGTCCAGCCAGGACGAGCGGTCCGATACGTTCCAAAACGTGACGCCCGTCAAGGTACCTTTGTGCTTCCGGAAGGTATCAAAGAGCATTTTGTACTGGGCGGTTTGCTTTTTAACCATGTCCTCGGTCAGGATGCCGTCATCCGTTTCCTTTTTGGCGCGGCGCTCGTGCTCTTTCGGGTACACCGACAGGTCTAATTCTGTGACCTGAACGTCAAGCCCCAGGCTGGCAAACTTTTCAATAGACGCTTCCAACTCCTGCGAGGTAGGCTCATCAATTGACCAGTGGCCCTGCAAACCTACCCCGTGAATGGGTACTTTTTTGTCTTTCAGCTTTTTGACGATCTGAAATATTTTGTCCCGCTTGGCCGTGTTTTCCGTGTTGTAATCGTTGTAAAATAATTTCGCTTCCGGATCTACGGCATGGGCGTACTCAAATGCTTTTTCGATGTAGTCTTCGCCGATGATCTCGTAAAATTTGGAAGGCCGGTAGATACTTTCACCGCCGTCGGGTACGGCTTCATTCACTACATCCCACGCGTAGATTTTGCCTTTGTAGCGGCTCATCACGTCAGTAATGTGCTGCTTCAGGCGAGCTAAAAGTACTTCCCGGCTTACTTGGTTGCCAGAGGCATCCGTAAAAAACCAGCGGGGCGTTTGGTTATGCCAGCAAAGCGTGTGTCCGCGTACTTTCAGACCGTTCTTCTGGGCAAAATCGACGATCGCGTCCGCATCTTGCCAGAAATAACGATTCTCCTCCGGATGAATCGGGCCCATTTTCATGGCATTTTCGGGCGTGACGCTGCTGAACTGTTTTATAATTAGTTCAGCTTCCGGCCCCGTCAGATTGCGGGGAGCGACGGCTACGCCAATGGGAAAATAATCCTTATAGGCAGATTTTAAAGTAGGCTGGGCCTGAGGTTCCGCGCAGGAAAATAGCAGGGCTGCCAGCATAAGTACAGGTACGAATTTCTTGGTCATGATAAATGCAGTGATTGTTTAAATTAAAACAGTTTAACTACCTGTTATTTAAAAAGTAGCTGTGAAAATTCCATCAGATCGTGACGCCAGACGGGCCAGGTATGGCCGCCGGCGTATTCGCTGTACTGGTACTTGATTCCCATCTCATCGAATTTTTTGAGCATGATCTGGCAGTTCTGGTAGGCGATGTCTTCCTTACCTCCCATCGAGATCCATAACTCTTTCAAATTGGAATTGATGGTCTGCGCGTTGTTTTTCATAAACTCATATTGTGGATCAGACAGTTTGGTGTTGTTGGCAAACCAGCCTGAGCTGAACACCCCCAGATACGCAAATTGATCGGTGTTCTTGATGCCGGCGTACAGGGTCTGGAGTCCGCCCATGGACAGGCCCGCAAGGGCGCGATTTTGAGCATCGGTCTTCACCCGGAAACTACCTTCCACAAAAGGAATGGCGGCTACCTTCAATTCGTTTTCGAAGGCCCGCAGCACATTTTCGTTGAAGCCAGCCAAGCCTCCGCTGCTCACGTTTCCGTCCAGCATCGCCACGATCATCGGTTTGGCTTTGCTTTCGGCGATCAGGTTATCCAGAATAACGTTCGTTTTTCCCTGCGTGGCCCAGCCCCGCTGATCTTCCCCGCCGCCGTGCAACAGGTACAGCACGGGGTACTTTTCGTCCGATTGGTCGTAGCCCGGCGGCGTGTACACGTACATCTCGCGCCAGGCATTCAGGGCTTTCGAATAGTACTGCTTGATCCGGATATCGCCGTGCGGTACGTCCTTCATGGTGTAGTAGCCACTGCCCGAAAAAGGAATCTCGATCCCGCTGGCCATGCGACCCATGCCGTAGAAAGTCTCGCTGGCGGGGTCTACGACAGGTACCCCATCGATGAGCAGGGAGTAGTAATGAAATCCCCGGCTGATGGGCTCAGTCGTCACGGTCCAAAATCCGCTCGTGTCTTTGACGGCCTCGTATTTTTTACCCAGATCAAACTGTACCTTTTGCGCATCGGGGGCTTTGACCCGAAACACGACCCGATTATCGGGCAGAATTTGCGGGTACTTATTATTCCGAATATTGGTCGAGGCCGGGGTACCTAGTACGGAATAACTTGTAAATGAAGCGGTATCCACTGGCTTGAAGAGGAACTGAGAGAACATATACAGACCACTCTTCCAAACTTTGAAATCGTGTCCTCCGGGTTCGATGTAATAAATGTGCGGTACCTCGTGCTGATACAGGTAGTCGTGCGTACGCTGACTGAAACCGATCAGTCCGTCCTGATCGCCGCAAGAAATCCAAAGGAGTTTCAGCTTCTTTTTGGCTTCTTCGGGATCAGGCACCAGCTCCTGGGGTAGTTTGGTATTAGGAGCCGACGAAAAACCTCCCACCCAAGCAAATTTGTCCAGATTACCCAACCCGAAGTTCAGCGACTGACCACCGCCCATCGAAAGGCCGGCAATCGCGCGGTGTTCCTGGTCAGTGAGGGTAGGGTACTTTTTTTCGATGAAGGGAATGAGGTCATTCAGCAGGTCTTTTTCAAAGGTGGCGAAGGCCTCGACTTTGTCTTTATCAAAAACATTCCCTACGGCCCGGTCGTCTTTCATGGCCCGGCCATTGGGCATCACCACGATCATCGGTTTGATTTTCCCCTCAGCGTACAGGTTGTCCAGAATCACCTGCGGACTACCGCCTTTCAGCCATTCCTTTTCATCGCCCCCAATGCCATGCAGCAGGTACAGCACCGGGTACTTGGTTTTCTTGTCGAAGCCCGGCGGGGTATAGATCAGCGCCCGGCGGGTGGTACCTACCGTTTTGGATGGGTAGCTGATCGTGTCGATTCTGCCAGTCGCAATGCCCGTGCGTACCTGGTCAAAGCCCTTGGGTGCTTCTTTTTCAATATTTTGGGCAAAGGTACTGAGATGCAGTACCAGGAAAATGGGGAGGAGAAATCCTGATTTCTTCATATTGGTCATGGATGGATTTAGGAATTTCAATAATCCCACTTGTAAAAATTTATCTACTCGAACATGGGATCATCCCCGCTATACTTCAGGTACTTGAACGAGGCCGTACTGCCGGAAGCCTCTCCCGAAGAAGTGGCGTAAAGGCCGTAGAGACAGCCAATGAAACCACCCGCTTCTTTGGTACTAAGGAATTTGCCATCCACGTTGTCTTTCAGTACCTGCCAGTCCTTGCCATTGGTCGAGTAAGAAAACCGATAAGTATCCCCTTCCGAGGCAATGCGAATACCTACCTTTCCTGCTTTGGAAGTCAGAGGTACTTGCGCCAGTACTTCCATGCGTTTTTCCTTCGGAACACTTTTCAGTAGCTGGATTACGGGTTTGCCGTCTTCCAGCGATTTACTGACAAAATAGAAATGCTCCTCATCCTGTAAAATGACCAGTCCCGCCTTTTCCTGCGCATTGTTGGGCGAGAAGTTCAGTTCGGTTTCAGCGGTACTATGCAGGTGTTGCTGGCGCTTGCCAACGAATGCCGGATGGCCCATCTCCATCACCGTTTCGGGCTTTAATTTTAGAGTAAGTCCGTCTTTTTTAGATAGCGAATACCAGCTTTTGTCGAGCGTGCGCATGAACAGCAGCGAAGGATCCAGTGTTTTGTCGAAAGAGAGGGTATAGGAAAAGTTCCCAGCCTGGGGTAGCGCGCCTTTCTGTTTTACTTCCTTAAAATCAGCTGTGTACGCGTATTTGATTTCTTTACTATCGGGGTTGATGATCGGCCAGCCATCCTTCCATTCAACGGGCGCGATGAAAGTTTCCCGGCCCGTGTTGTAGTAATCGCCTTCGTAAGGCCGGACCGCCAGGAAAATCGCGTAGGTTTTGCCATCCGGCCCTTCCACAAACTGCGCGTGACCCGCCGACGTGATGGGGTTCTTCCGGTCTTCGGGTAGTCCTTTCTGGGTCAGGATCGGATTATTTTCATAGGGTACGTAGGGCCCCCACACGTCCTTGCTCCGGAATACGACCTCCGAATGATTGACCGAAGTACCTCCCTCAGCGGCGTAGAGGTAGTACCAGTCGTTTCTTTTCATGATATGAGGAGCTTCAATCCAGACGGGTTTTTTCGAGAGATCCACGCCCCCGTTGACCAGCTGCTTTTCCTCACCCGCTACCTTCATGTTCTTGTAATCAAACTCATACATGCGGATGGTCCGATGGCCCGAATACAGGGGTTTGTGGTCGGGCGCATCGCTGTTGTACAGGATGTAGGCCTTGTCGGTAGCTTCATCAAAGTAAATCGACGGGTCGATGCCCCGCACCTGGGGTACTTTCACCGGGTCGCTCCAGGGTCCGGCGGGATCTTTGGCCGTCGCTACAAAATTACCGTCGTGATCGATATCCGTGCAGGTGACGTAAAAAGTACCCTTGTAATAGCTGATGGCTGGCGCGAACAGGCCGCGCGTCAGGCGCTCGCCCATGAAGTCCATTTGGGAGGGCCGGTCAATGACATTGCCAATCTGCTTCCAGTTTTTCAGGTCCTTGCTGTGAAAAACGGGGATGCCGGGAAAATAGGAAAAAGTGGAATTGACCAGGTAGTAGTCACTTCCGGCGCGCACGATGCTGGGATCGGGGTAAAAGCCCGTCAGAATAGGGTTGACGAGCGTGGTCGTTTGCGCCAGAAGGGATTGACTGAGAGCCAGGCAGAGTGCCGGTATGAAAAGGACCAATACTTTTTTAGGCATGTTCATTTGTTATTCTGCTTTCACATTTTCCTTTCTGACTACCCCGAAGGCGAATTTTAAGGCTTAATCAATTCCAGGCTTCCGTCGGGTTTGCGCAACAACTCCCGTACTTTGATGTTCCGCAGGTGGGTCTTCCCTGACAGCTCCACATCGTGGTAGAAGAGGTACCATTTGCCCTCGAATTCAACGATGGAATGATGGGTGGTCCAGCCGGTCACGGGCTCCATGAAAGTACCCTGGTAGGTGAACGGACCGTAGGGGGAGTCGCTGGTGGCGTAGGCCAGGAAGTGGGTGTCGCCGGTAGAGTAAGAGAAATAGTACTTGCCGTTGTACTTGTGCATCCAGGCTCCTTCAAAAAAACGCCGGTCGTGATCGCCCGCCAGCAGCGGTTTTCCTTGTTTATCAATAATTTGCACATCCTTCACCGGTTCCGCGAAAGTGAGCATGTCGTTGCTCATCCTGGCGACCTTGGGACTGAGCGCCGGCTCATTGTCTTTGCCTAAATCCGTTTTCAGCGTGGCGTCGTACTGTCCGGTGTACCAGCGCTGAAGCTGGCCGCCCCAGATTCCGCCGAAGTACATGTAGGTAGTTCCGTCAGTATCCGTAAACACGGCCGGGTCAATGCTGAAGCTGCCGGGAATGGGCGCGGGTTCCGCTTTAAAGGGGCCCGTGGGCGATTGACTGGTCGCCACGCCCATGCGGAACACATCCTGCTTATCCTTTACCGGAAAGTAGAGGTAGTACGTATCGTTTTTGTAAGCCGCATCGGGGGCCCACATCTGACGGCCCGCCCAGGGTACATCCTTGATGTCGAGCGCTACGCCGTGGTCGGTTACCTTGCCGTCGATCTTGTCCATGGAGTACACATGGTAGTCTTTCATATTGAAGTGGCCGCCTTCGTCGTCCTCCGGCACGTTGGCCTCAATGTCGTGCGAGGGGTATATGTAAATCTTCCCGTTGAACACATGGGCCGAGGGATCTGCCGTATACAGGTCGGTGACCAGGGGCTCAGGTTTGGTCGTCGTAGTGGTTTTGGTCTGGCAAGCGCCTGAACCGAGGCCCAGCGCAACGATGGCCAGGCCGACAAACATACTATTGTGTGAGGTAGACATAGAGTTAGAGATTATTTATAACAGCGTTCTTTAATGAAAGGCTACATTTAACAGAGCTTACTTTTAACAGGCAAAATCTGAAGCAGTCAGTCTGCCAACCTGGCGACCGATTGCTTTGCGGTTTGGTGAGAAACTCAAAAAGATGCAGGAGAAAGCGTTAAGCAATCCTCCTGCATCTTGCAAACTGATGACTCTTATGTGAAATTGTTATTAGTAGCCAGTGTTTTGCGGGAAAGCCGGTCCCTCCACAACCCGGTCTATCTGCGACTGGGGAATGGGTCTCAGCATATTAAAGTCCTTGATATAGGGTGCGGCTTCAGGATTCCAGGCCTTTACACGACGAACCAGCGAGCGGGTGCGCACCAGATCGTGCCAGCGTTGCCATTCGCCGAAAAACTCACGGCTGCGTTCGTCTAGAATAAAGTCAACGGTCACATCGGCCGCCGAAATCGTCATAGCCGTTACGCCCGCCGCATTCTGAGCGGCGGAATTGGTCTTGCGAAATGCAGATCGTTGCCGTACGACATTCAACAGAGCAGCAGCCTTCGTGGCATCACCAGCTTTCAAGTAAGCTTCGGCTCCCGTCAAATACACATCTGAGAAGCGGTACAACACGACGGGTCGGGTGGAGGGGTCATTGAAGTTAGCTCCCCGGCTGGTGTCCATGAACTTCTTCAGTGCCGGGAAGATTCCGTTATTCCAGAGACTGGGAGGTACTACAATGCCTTTGAAGGGCCTTGTTCCGACGAACTGTGGTGCTCCCGCTACTTCGTAGTCGGGCAACCAGGCGGCGGTATCAACGCCAACTACGGTCGTGTAGCCAATTCCCCGCTTGTTGTTAGCAGCGGTTGCCGTGTTGGTGACCGAAGTATTGGCAATGTAAACCGTATAGAACGAGTTGGCAAAGCGCGAATCGACATTCCGGTTGGTAAAAGCCTGATCCAGGAAATAGTTTTTTCCCGCATTGTCGCCCGAAGGCCAGGTATAAGAGTTAGGGCGCATCCGTACGTAAGGACGTCCGTACTGAGAATCCCGGATCATACCGGATGTTCCGCTGTTGACGAGCGTCCCGGACGCATTCTTAAAGGAATTGATACCGCTGTTATTGGGGTAGTTCCAATTGGTAAACCAGGGCGTCAGATTCTGTGCCGCTCCGCCGCTGGCCGCTCCACCGACGGTGTAGTAGCCGTACTTGGGATCAAGCACATGGTCGCTGACAAACATAGTCTCCTTGCCATAATCGTTGGCCGGTACAAACGCATCGCCGTAGTCCTGCCACAAATCGAGGCCTGACGCTGCTTTATTGGCTATGATATTCTCACAAATGCTGGCCGCCTGCGCAAAATCAGCGGGCGTGTTGTTGAGCCAGCCCCGAGTCAGGTAAGCTTTTGCCAATAGCAACTGGGCGACGGGCTTAGTAGCCGCCTTACCCAGGAAGGGTGCGGTGGGTTTGTCGGGCAAATCGGCCGCCGCCTCGGTCAAATCCTGGATAATCAGCTTGTAGACATCCGCTGCGGGTTGCCGCGAGGCTGCCTGGGAAGGTACCGTAATGAACTCCGTGTGCAACGGAACATCCCCCCAGGTCTGCACCAGATAGAAATACCAGAACCCTCTCAAAAACTTGGCCTGCGCCAGATACTGTTTACGGGTAGCCTCCGGTAAATCGATCGTCTGCCCATACTGTAACACACCGTTCAGGGTATTGATGTCCTGGAAGGCCACGCTCCAGGCAGACCCAAAATTGCTCCCGTTGAGTCCGTTGTAGGTGTAGGCAATTCCGCTTCCAGCACTGGCAGCCTGTAAAAACTCGTCAGTTCCGGCCTGCATTTCTACCGAAAACCCTTCGGTGCCCCACTGGGAACGTATGTCGTTATAGACCCCGGAAATTCCGCCCAAAACCCCGGCAGGACTGTTGAAATAGGAAGGAACAATTTGGGATTGGGGCTGCTCCTCCAATATGTTTTTGCAGCCTGAGCTGGCGAAAACGGTTAAGCCGATGATTAACCCGATTTTTATTGTTTTCATGATGATGTCTGGAATTAGAATTTGAGGTTTAATCCGAGCGTGTATTGGCGCACAGGAGGATTGTTCAGGTTCACAGAGATCTGACGCTCCGGTGCTGCCCGTTCGCTGGCTCCCTGCGGGTTTAGTGTGGCCGAACCGGTGGCATAGCTATTCCCCTCCGGATCAACGGCCAGATTCTGGCTAACCAGCGGCGAATAAAGAATGAGCGGATTGGTTGCGTTGAGATAAATCCGGGCCGAACTGGCACCGACTTTTTTGAGCAAAGTGCTCGTAAAAGTGTACCCTAGGTTGATACTCCTGATTTTGATGAACGATCCGTCGTAGTACCCTAACGTCGATCCGAAGTAGGCTACGGCGCTGGCTGCGTCGGGTGCGGGGAAAGCATTGGTCGGGTTGTTCTCCGTCCAGTAATCCACTTTCACCTGGTTTACGCGGCTTTGGTTGAAGAAGGCAAATCCGCCCGAGCCGGTGGAATTACCCGTGAGGTAGGGTACCAGTACTTTCATACCCATCCGGGCGTAGGTCACGATGGATGCATCAAAGTTTTTAAAGCCAAACCGGTTGGTAATGCCCCCTTCCCACTTGGGCTGGAAATTGCCCAGTATCTGACGGTCGGAGGCATCAATTTTGTTGTCTCCGTTCACATCCAGCACTCTGATTTGTCCGGGGAATTGCACAGGCGAGGTTTGTTTGGCCAGCGTCCCGTTTTCCTTGTCGGCTGTTTGCCATATTCCAAGCTTTTGGTAGTCATAGATTACTGAGAGCGGCTGCCCTACAAACCAACCTGCGCCGAGGTTGGCCTTTTCGTCGGGGGTAGTCAGCTGAGTGATTTTTTCACGATTGAAAAAGTAGATAAGATCGGCACTCCAGTTGAACCCCTGCGGCTTCCTGAAAAACTCAAATGTCAGCGATGTCTCTAACCCTTTTCCCTCCGTTTTTCCGAGGTTTTTCAGAGTCGAACCGGCACCGTTGCTTGGGGGAAGCGGCACTGACAAAAGAATGTCCCTGGTTTTTTGGTGATACCAATCTACTGTACCCGTAATTCTGTTATTCAGCAGGCCAAAGTCAATACCGATGTCAACCTGAGACGTAGATTGCCAGCCCAGATCGGTAGCGGGCAGGCTTGTGACGGTATACGCCAACTGCTGCCCGGCGGTACCCAACCCAAAATTGTAATAGCCCGCCGACAAGGCGCCCAGCGTAGAATACGCCCCCACGTTCCTGTTGCCGGATATGCCCCATCCTCCCCTTAGCTTCAAATTCGAGATGACAGGGACACTTTTCATGAAGCCCTCCTCAATAATATTCCACCCGGCCCCGATGGCAGGGTAGTTGAAGTACCGGTTGGCAGGAGACAAGGTCGAAGATCCATCCCTTCTCAGGGTCATGGTCAGGAGGTAGCGGTCGTTGTAGCTGTAGTTGACGCGGCCCATGTAGGAGACAAGTCCAACTTCAGAAAAGGAGTTGCCATAATCGGAACTAGCAACTGGCTGTCCGGACGCCAGCGAAAAATTCGACGTCTTGATGTAATCTGCCGGAACCCCGGTGACCGTAAACCGGCTTCCCAGCGAATGGTTCTTGGTGATCTCATAGAGTCCGGTAAAGCCAAGCTTATGCTTTCCGGCAAAAACTTTGTCATAGTACAACAGGTGCTGCAGATTGACGTCCCAGTATTCCGTATTGTTGATTTCGGCGTTGGAAGAGGACTGCACCGTGGCCGAATTGAAATACGTAAGCGGTCCGCCGTAGCCATTGTAGTTCGACTGACTGAAATTCAGACCCGCATTGAATCGATAGCGCAGGCCATCCACAATATTCACCTCAGCGTACAGGCTGTTGAATGTCCGTAAAGAACGGGTACGGCCCAGGTAGGAGTCTTTTTTGGTAAGGATTGTCAGCGGGCTGATCCCGGCGGCATCAATCGATCCTTCGGCTGGGTTCAGGTTCACGGTACCATCCGCATTGTAGGGAGAAGCCAGCGGAGTTAGCCGCACCAGGCCGCCCGGAATACCCCCACCACCGGGGGTGTTCTGGTAGGTAACGGTATTCAGCGTGTTCAATCCGAGCTTCACATGCTTGCCAATTCGCTGGTCGATGGTGGCCCGGATGTTAAACCGCTGGAAATTTTGGCTTGGAATAATGCCCGTCTCGTTGAAGTAGCCCAGGCCCAGCGAATATTGGGTGTTTTCCACCCCTCCCTGCAAACCCAGCTGATGGTTGGTATTAAAGCCGGGTTGATAAATCAAATCCTGCCAGTTGGTCGAAACGCCCGCCGCGAGCGCTTCTTTTTCTTTCGGGGTAAGCAGGTAGCCCGAGGTACCGGGGGCCGTGCGGTTGTAGGTGGCGGCATCTTCTTTAAACTGCGCATATTCCGTGCCGTTCATGACGTTGAATTTGCCCATTATGTTGGTCACGCCATGGTAGCCGTCATAGCTAATGACCGGCTTACCTACTTTTCCGCGTTTTGTCGTTATCAAAATTACCCCGCCGGCCCCTCTCGAACCGTAAATGGCGGTGGCTGAGGCATCCTTCAAAATTTCAAGGCTGGCAATATCATTCGGGTTTATATCATTCAATCCTCCGAAGGGAATCCCGTCCACGACGACCAGGGGGCCATCCAGGCCATCCCCATTCCCGGTAGTCAAAGTCCGGTTTCCCCGGATTCTGATTTGACCCTGTGCACCCGGCGTAGCCCCATTGCTGACAATGGTAACGCCGGCAGCGCGTCCTTTCAGCTGATTGATCAGGTTGGGGGCGGGTACTTCCTTCAATGTCTCTTCGCTCACCGAAACGACCGACCCGGTAACATCCCGCTTGCGTTGCGTGCCGTAGCCTACGACCACGACCTCTTCGAGTGTCTTGTTATCGGCGGCCATCGTCACATTGACCGTCGTCTGATTGCCTACCTCCACTTCCTGTGTCGTGTAGCCAATGTAGGAGAAAATCAGCGTGATGTTGGTTCTTTCCTGGATTACCAGCTTGTATTTACCTTCGGCATCCGTACTCGTTCCCTGGGTAGTTGACTTTACCTGAATATTGACACCGGGAAGGGCGTTACCATCTTCACCAACTACCTGCCCCGAAATTTCCACAGCCAGGCTTTCTACCTGATTCACTGAGGCCGATGAGTTTGGGCCGGGAGCCGGGAGCCGGGATGGTGACGTATTTCTTTTGATGACAATCTGCTCACCCGCTACCTCGTAGCTTAAGTTCAATGGGCTTAAGACCTGATCCAGGACCTGGGAAAGCTTCTCATTGGTAGCCTGATACGAAATTTTCCGTTTTGACTGGATAATCTCCCGGCTGAATAGCAACTGAACGTGTGCCTGCTGTTCAATTATCTTCAGGAGGGTCTCCACATTCTGGTTCTGAACCTGAAAGCTTATCCGGCGATTGAGGAGTTCCTGCGCCTCGCTGTTCGCAGCGAAGCTGATATGAATCACTGAAAACGCAAACAAGATTTGAAGGCCTGACACCCTGATCATTCTGATCCAGGCCTCACGGTAATTAGAAATGTAATTCATAAGTTTGTATTGTTTGTTTTTACTTTTCTAGTAAGAATGGATAAAGCAGCCCTAACCCCCTCCTCATAGAGGGGTAACGTGTTAATCGAGGCACAAAAAATTGGGGACTTTGCAGGCGGTAGTGTCGGAAGCACTACCGCTTTTTGTCGTTTATTGTATGGCTATGGTCTACTTCATGAGCACAGGCAGGATTTGGGGTTGACTAATTAACTACAGCCGCGGCTGTGAATGACGATCTGGTTATCCACGATTTCGTAAGTCGATTCAATGGTCAGGCATATGAGCCGAATTTTTTCGAGAAAAGGTGAATCATTCAGTTGACCCGTAAACGTGCAATTTTGCAGCAGTTTGCGATCATAGCGGATGGGCATGTGATAGCTGGCTTCCAGCTCTTCAAACACCCGCGGAATAGGACTAAACTCAAAACTGAATTGCTTGGATAGTATACCTTCCAGGTGGTCATTGACGACTTCGCTTTCCTGCTTTTCGACCTTTTCCGTTTCAGCATTCAGGGTTAACTGTTCGTTAACATTCAGCAAGGACTTCTTTTCCGGAGATTTATTTGAGTACACAGCTACCGTGCCCGTTTTAACCTTTACAAATGAAGTGGTTTCGTCATCGAATGAACGAACCTGGAAACTGGTCCCCAGAACCCTCGCAGTAAAATTGGTAGCGTATACTATAAATGGTTTCTCTGGATTCTTGGAGACTTCAAAAAAGCCTTCTCCCAGCAGGTACACTTCACGCAGTAAGTTGTTCTCTCCGCTGCGAAATCTTATCTGGCTGTCAGGATACAGCAGCACGGATGAGTTTTCCGGTAGAAGTACCAACTTTGGCTGATCTGTATCGTTCTTTGCAATCTGCCATGTATTCGCCGGGGCATGATCCGCCTTGGTGATTTCCCTGTCCGGGGTACTTTCGAAAAATGGGGCTTCGAGTTGCCACCACACCAAGCCTATCAGAACTGACGCTGCCGCCAACCAGGATATCCTTTGCCAGTTCAACACTCGCTTCCCTACCCTACCAGCGCCATTTGCCTGGTTGTACACCTGCTTTGCGTTGATCTTGATTTTCTGATCCGATACGTCGACCTGTTTGCCTTGAATTACCAGATACAGCGCTACTGCCTGTTCGTAGACTTCCCTATGCTCAGGATTCCGGGCCAGCCACTCCTGCCAATACTCCCGATCCTCTGCTTTTCGATCCCTTACCCAACGCCTGAAAGCTCGATTTTCCAGAAAATCCTCAACGGTCAAAAAATCGGATGGCAAGTGATCCATTGGTACTTTTCTACTATTTTTATTGCTAGTATGGAGATTAGCCGGTCATATACCCTTCCCCGATTACTTTTTTTTAAAAAAAAGTGCAAATCGAAAAAAATAGCGGCACTGTCCACTGACTGCGGAGTTTGGAGAGGGCTTTCTGCAAAAAATTAGATACCGACTGAGGGTTGACTTGCATTACCTCGGCAATCTGGGACACCGACAAATTTTCGTAGTACCGTAAGTACAGGGCTTCCCGCTCCCGGTTGGGCAAGCCTGCCAGTTTGTTTTTCATGTGCTTGGTCAACTGCTCCAGTGATTCCTGCTGAATCATTAGCGTTTCTGAATCCAGATCACCGACTGTTGAGCCATTCCAGTCCAGTTCTTCATAGGCCATCCGTCTTTGTAACCTCAGATACTGGATGATATGACATCGCAGGGATTTCATTAAGTAGTGCTTTACAGAACCGGTATCATTTATCTGACTCCGATTTTGGTACAACTGCAGGAAAAGTTCTTGAATACAGTCCTCTACGACTGACTCATCCACCATGAATTTTGACCCATAATGCTTCAGCAAACGGTAATACCGTTCGAGCAGTTGGCCTAAGGCCTGTTTTTCTCCCTCACGGAATGAGGTCCATAAGGCAAGATCCTGGGTTGGATTATCCATGAAGCTCTGCAATCTTTTCTAATACTTATGTGTCAAATGTACACATAAGTACTAAATATCATAATATCAGTAAAAAAAAATATTATAATAGGATTCCACGCAGCCTTGGGAATGATTCTATGTAAAATTTTTCCTTTTACAATTTACCTTCAAATCAGACGATTCGCGCCTGTTTGGTAGGGGTAAAACTGAATTGCGGAATGCGCGCCTGGTGTCCGGGGTTGGCCTGGAATCAACTTTCCGCTTCGTGTGCGCCTAAATCCGCGATCAGGCTTTCCAAATCAGACAATTCCGGATAATGGTGGGGCTGCAAAACCTCCGGGACATTCGTCGGCTCTTTACGGGAAGTTATCAGGCGACTTATAGAATAGGCCTTCAACCCTTCGGAAGGATACGGCGCCGACAGCAGTTCCAGCACCTCCTCCTGCTTCAACGACTCCCGCAAATAATCCGCTTCCTGTTCCCGCGTGAGCAGACAAGGCATCCGTTCCTTCCCATTGTGAATCCTGGCCATCAGCTTGTTCGCAGAGCGCGTCAGCATGGTGTAAGTCATGAAAACCTCTCCCGTATCGGGATCGGCCCACTCATCCCAAAGCCCGGCAATGCTGACCATTTCTGCTTCGGCCGGCTGGATGTAAAAGGGGTATTTTTTCTTTTTCTCCGTGTGCCACTCGAAAAAACCGCTCACGGGAATGAGGCACCTCTTTCCTGACTGCGCGGCGCTCCGAAAAGAAGGTTTTTCGAAGGCTGTTTCGGAGCGCGCGTTGATGGTCATGGCCCGTAGTTTCCTGGCGTCCGGTCCGGTCTTCACCCAGTGAGGAATCAACCCCCACTGCGAAAAGGTGATAATTTCCGGCTGTTGGGCCGAGATAATCGGAAGAGCAGGGGCACTGTACGCGTTGGCGTGGATCATCGGCTCCCAGGTTTTGCCTGCTTCCACCTTTGCTCCGTAGCGGGCTTCCAGGGCCGGTTGCTTTATGTTTAAAGAAGTGTGATAGCACATATAAGTCGACGATTTGTTTCCTCTGAAAAAGACAAGGTAGCAAACCGTCCCGAAATTTTCCTACTTGCAGGAACAGTCCGGCATGTACTTTTACGGAGAATTTCAGAGGAAAGTCTGCAAGACATCCGGTACTTTGAGGTTGGAGGAGTGGAGATCGGATTATACCTGGTCGGCCATCCACGAGAGAATATCAGAACATAGAAAAATTACTGTCCGCACATGAAAACGAATAAGCACATTATCCATCTCTTGGCGGTAGCCCTACTTTTGGTAGGCTGCGCGAGGAAAGCGCTGGTTTCACCCGTCGCTGAGAGCATTCACACGAGTCTGGGCAATCCCACAGCAGCCCGGACAGACACCACTGACGCGGACAATTACCTTATTCTGAAAGAGCAATTCGCCCTGAGCTACAACCGTAGTCTGGGCCACGCCAACTGGGTGAGCTGGGAACTGGACGCCGAATGGCTGGGCGACACGGACCGCCGGGACGATTTTCGACCCGATCCCGAACTACCCGCTGGCTGGTACCGGGTGCGGCCCGACGACTACACCGGTTCGGGCTTCGACCGTGGTCACCTCTGTCCCTCAGCCTCCCGCACCACATCGGAAGCGGATAACTCGTCGACATTCGTGATGACCAACATGATCCCCCAGGCTCCTCAGCTCAACCGGGAAGCCTGGGCCAGACTGGAAGCCTATTGCCGATCGCTGGTCAGCCAGGGGTACCGCCTGTTCGTTGTGGCGGGCAGCTATGGTGTTGGCGGAAAAGGAAGTCAGGGATATGCCACTACCATCAAGGGAAGAATCAGTGTCCCGGCTCATAACTATAAGGTTATCGTGGCGGTGGAGAATTCAGGCAGTGTGGATCAAATTGATGGAAACACGCCGGTTATCGCCGTGGACTTCCCCAACGATGCCGACCTGGTGGACAACAAAAGCTGGAGCAACTTCGTGACTACGCCGGGAGCAATCGAGCAGGCCGCAGGGGTGACGTTTTTCAACTACCTGCCCGAGGCGGTGCGGGAGGAACTGCGGAGAGTACGCTTTGATCCCTCTACAACAACTTTGGGGCTGTCGGATGAAGACAGGCAACTACCCAAATAACCTGAATACTTTCCTGGAATGAGCACCAATATGGCGCTTACGGCAACGCAAACGCCATGTAAGTACCTCCCAAAGCCAGCCCCTGCCGCCCGCCACCCACGGCGATGGCTATATACTGCTTGCCATTCACCAGGTAGGTGATCGGCGTGGCAAAGGCTCCTGTGGGTAGCTGGTATTCCCAAACTACCTCACCCGTTTTGGCATTGTAAGCCCGTAGTTTGGCGTCCTTAGTGGCAGCGATGAATAACAATCCGCCCGCCGTGACAATGGGACCGCCGTGGTTTTCGGTTCCCATCTGCGGCTGGCCGTTCTTTTCCAATTCAGGATTCTGGCCGAAAGTTACCTGCCACAGGTACTCACCTGTGTTCAGGTCCACGGCGTTTAGCGTTCCCCAGGGCGATTTCAGGGCCGGGTATTCATCGGGAGTCAGAAACTGCGTCGTGCCGTTGTTAATGTAGGGCGGGTTGTAAGGGAATAGCTTCCCTACTTCGGTACTGGTTTCGGTTAGTTTATGTACATCATCTGTGCCTGTTTCTTTTTTGAGCAGGAAATCAATGATCGCGGCGCGGTCTTCTACGGAAATGTGCTGGAAAGAGGGCATCCGGCCGCGTCCTGTGGCTAGGAGAGAGCTAATCTGCTCGCGGCTGAGCCGCTCACCAACGTTCCCTAAATTCGGATACGTCTGATTGCTGGCGGTGGCAGAACTGGCCTTAGGATCAATGGCGTGGCAGGACGCGCAATTGGTATTGAAAAGTACATTGCCCCGGCTGAGCGTAGTACCGTCTTTGGCCTGGCGGGTATCGCGCATCTTGACCCACCAGAGCATATTATTGCCGTTAATGTACATAATTCCGTTGGGATCGGCGGCGGTACCGCCCCATTCCGCGCCACCACCCAAGCCGTACATAAGCATTCCTTCCAGGCTGGGTGGTAGATTTTTGGGGCCACTCCGGCTGTTTTTGAAACGATCCAGTGCGAAAGCGCTGACTTCGGACGTGCGGTCAGTCAGGTCGGCTTCGGTCAGTACCTGCCGGGCAAAGGGTGCGGGCTTGGTCGGGACGGGCTGCGTGGGCCAGGGCTGCTCGCCGGGTAGTGCAGGTACGTCGGGGACGGGTACTTCCTGCACCGGAAAAAGCGGCTCGCCCGTATCGCGGTTGAAGACGAAAATCAGTCCGTCCTTGGTGGCCTGCGCCACGGCGTCCACCATTTTACCTTTGTGTTTTACCGTAATCAGGTTGGGCGGACAAGGTATATCGCGGTCCCACAAATCGTGGTGAACGGTCTGGAAATGCCATTTGCGCTTGCCCGTTTTGGCGTCGAGGGCGATCACGCAGTTGGCAAACAGGTTGCTGCCCTTGCGTACGCCGCCGTAAAAATCCACCGATGGCGAACCCGTCCCCATAAACACCATCCCGCGCTTCTCGTCCACGACCATGCCCGCCCAGCAATTGGCCCCACCCAGTTTTTTGTACGAATCCTTTTCCCAGGTTTCGTAGCCGTACTCGCCAGGCAAAGGGATGGTACGAAACACCCAGGCCAGTTGGCCCGTCCTGACGTCAAACGCCCGAATGTGGCCCGGCAGAGCATCTCCGCCTTCCGAGGTAGAGGAGCCCATGATAATCAGATCTTTGTAGATAACCCCCGGCGTTGTGGAACGGATACTATACTGATTGACATCGTAGCCTAAGGTTTTCTCATCGCCCAAACCTTCGTGCAAATTCACCCGGCCATTGTTGCCAAAGCTCTTTATGAGTTGCCCGGTCCTGGCGTCGATGGCGTAGAGCCAATGACCCACTGAATGCAGGATGCGCTGATCCTGGCCCTTTTCCCAGAAAACAATGCCGCGCACCGGATGAAAAATGGGTCGCTCGCCGGAGAGCGGCTGCGGGTCGAATTTCCACAGCTCCTTACCCGTTGCCGCATTGGCCGCAAACACTTTGAGGGTAGGTGTGACGCCATACAGAATCCCATCAATGACGATGGGCTGACACTGGATGCTCATCTTTTTGGCGTCTTCGGGACGGTTCTCGCCCGTATCAAAGGTCCAGGCGGGTTGCAGATTCCTGACATTCTGCAAGTTGATTTGCGAAAGCTCGGAGTAGCGGCTACCCGACGGATCGCCGCCATACGTACGCCAGTCCACGTTTTTGGGCGAATCGCTGGTACTACGCCCGGCAAAATAAGCCGCACCGCAAAGCCAAAGCAGGAGCAACCCGACTACAGAGTACTTCCAGGATTTCATGTGTTGCGAGAACTTTAATTGAGTCTTTTGACGAAGAGTTTACTTTTCAGATTCTACTTCGAATGCATATCGGATGTTCCAGCGGACGGTTTCGCCGGGCTTTACGGACAGTTTTATATAGGGTTCGGGACAGGAAGTCGTACGGCAGGCCCAGAAAACAATCTTTTCCAAAGGACGGTCGCCGTCGATCTTTACGCCCGCACCCGTTTTAGTGTTTTTGATGTGGATGCGGTAGTCGTCCGGTGTGTTTTTAAAGCCTTCCAGACTCAGCGTGATAATATTTTCTTTCTCTTCCAGTTCACGATTATACACTACCTGCCTGCCCCTGGCTTCCACAATCGTGCCGAAGCCTTTTCCCTCGGCGCTGGTCTCAAAAGGAAAGGTCGTTTCGATGTTGGGCCCGGTGGGTTCGCCGTCGATGACGAAGAAGTTGTGATTATAAGTACTGGTTTCGATCGTCTTGCTGCCGGTATTTTTCAAACTATGCTCGAGTACCAACTCGGGCTTGTCCCTGGTCAGCTTCACCATTTTATGGTACTCGTAGCCGTAGCCATTTACGTCGGAAATTTTATGCGTGAAATCCACCCGATCTTTCTTGCTTTTCACCTTCCATTTTCCGGGATTTTTTATCTCGTAGTTTTTGGTAAAAGTGTAGGAGCCATCGTCCGGTTTGACCAATCCGCCCACCCCTATTTTCAAAAACGCTCCGCCCACGGGTACTTCGTCGATGCCCACGGCGGTGAACTCCTCCACCGGACCCGTGATGGCATCGTGCAGCGTGGGCGTGTAGGGCCGCGTATTCCAGACATCGAAGTAGCGGTGGCCTTTGTATTGCAAGTCCGGCATCACGCCCGACCAGTCGAAACGCGTGCCGCGGTAGTAGCCGTTGTTTGCATCGGGCAAGTGCAGTTTGGCGGTGATGAGGCCATTGGAAATGGTGGCGGAGGGGTAGTCGGGAACCGGGAAACCTAGGCTCAGGCAGAGGAGAATCGCTAGTTGCTTTTTCATGAATTTTACTTTTAATGAATGGGGGAATGAAGGTCACTCTATACTTCTCACCCTAACGGCAGGCTATTTCAAGACATTGGTAGCTCCCGGATTTTGATGGGTAGTTTACATCTATGTTTCACTAAACAGCGGCATTATCACCAGTTATGAATCGACCCATCCGGGGCCTTTAAAATCGGGTGCGGAAACTTAGTTTTTTCTTTCACCTCCATCACGAAAGTGGCTTTTTTGGGGTCGAACTTCACCCCCAGACCGGGTTGGTCGTTGAGGTAGAGCTTTCCGTTTTTGAAATTGATAAAATCCTCGTTGAAATAAGGCGGACGCTCCGGCTCGCCGCCGCCCAACTCCATCAGACAGCGCGACGGGCTGCTCGAACCAAGTACATGCACCAGCGCGGCCGTGGATAGTGGCCCCGTGAAATGCGGAATCATGCCGACATAGTGCGTTTCGGCAATGGCAGCCAGTTTCTTGAATTCGGCAATGCCGCCCGTATTGGGAAGCGTGAAGCGGGTATAATCGATCAGGCGGTTTTCGATGAGCTCATTGGCATCCCAGCGGTCGCCAAATTGCTCACCGACGGCGATGGGTACTTTGGTTGCGGCCCGGACGGATTTATACACGCCCGGATTCTCCGAACGAACGAGGTCCTCGACGAAATAGGGTTCGAGATTTTCCAGCGCGTTGCAGATTTTCAACCCGTCGGTCAGATCGAAGCGGGTGTGCAGGTCCACGGCCCAGTGACCGCCGCCACCCACGGCCTCGTCGATGCGCTTGCAGAATTCGATCGTTTTCTTCACATTCTCGTAGTAGTCGAAGGGCTGGTCGCCGTTGCCGCCCGTGGGGCCGATGCGGTATGCGCGGAGTCCGGCCTCGATGCAGTCGCGGGCGCGTTCTTCCTCGGTCTTGGCGGTGGAAGCGCGGAATCCGGTGGCGTAGCATTCCACGTAGTCGCGGGTCGCGCCACCCAGGAGTTCATAGACGGGTACTTTGAGCGCTTTGCCCTTCAAGTCCCAAAGTGCCATTTCGATGGCACCCAGGGCGTGGAGCTTTTCGCGGCCCGGCGGGTAGAACATGCCGCGATACACATACTGCCACAGGTGCTCGATACGGAAGGGATCCTCGCCGATCAGCATCTGAGCGCACTGCTCGATCATATCCTTCGAGCCGCCCTCGCCGATGCCGATGATACCGCCGTCGGTTTCGACCTCTACGATGCCCCGCGCCTGATTGAACAGCGGCTTGTTGTAGCCCGGCGCGGCGTAGTAGCGGATTTTGGTAATTTTCAGGCCGGAGGCAGCTTCTGACTGGTGAAGCGGCAAGCCGGAAAGTACTGCGGCGGAGCCCAGGGCGGCGGATTTCAGGAAATTTCTTCTTTGCATAGTGTATTGAATCACTTGCCGACCCTTTCCCCTATTATAAGATGGGGAAAGCAAGGTCGGTTGACGCTGATTAAATTAATGATAGAATAGAATTCTGAGTCAAAACCTCACTCATTCACTCATTCTGTCATTCAACATTGAAATCAAGGCCGTATGATCGTCCCGTCAGCCCGGCGTACCTGCCAGTTAGACTTGGTGCCGATGGGGTACTTGGCCGCCTCTTTTTCGTTGATGTCCACGCCGAAACCGGGTACTTCATTGACCGACATGTAGCCGTCTTTCATCGTGGGGCAACCTGTGAAGACGTCCTTCATTTTGTCGGAGAAGTTTACCGCCTCCTGGATGCCAAAATTCCAGAGCGCGAAATCCATGTGCGCCTGCGCGGCGTGGCCCACGGGCGACACATCGCCGGGGCCATGCCAGGCCGTCCGGACGTTGAACCATTCACCCAGCCGCGCCACTTTCATGGCGGGCGTGAGGCCGCCGATCTGCGAGACGTGGCAACGGATGTAGTCGAACAGGCGGTTGGCCATCGGCTCCTTGAACTCATTGATGTTGTTGAACAATTCGCCCATCGCGATGGGTACCGTCGTGGACATCCTGAGCTGCCGGAACCACTCCATATTTTCGGGCGAAAACGGATCTTCGATGAAGAAGGGGCGGTACTCTTCCAGCTTCTTGATCATGTTGATAGCATTCATCGGCTGCACCCGCTCATGGATGTCGTGGAGCAATTCCAACTCCTCGCCGACGCGCTCACGCACCGTCTTGAACATGAGCGGCACCGATTTCAGGTAAGCCTGCTCGTTCATAAAGTTGTCCGTCGCGCCGCCGAAGCCTGCCGCTTTATAATCAGGCTGCTGGGCGGTGGCTCCCACCGCTCCGTAGCCGCCCTGCTGGATGCGAATGTGCTTGAAGCCCTGCGCCTGAAACTTTTGCACATCGTCGGCCACCGCTTCGGGTGAATTGCCGTTGGCGTGGGTGTAGCAGGGAATCGCAAAGCGCACTTTACCGCCTAATAATTGATAAACGGGCATCCCGGCCCGTTTGCCTTTGATGTCCCAAAGTGCCTGATCGAGGCCGCTGAGAGCATTGTTGAGCACGGGACCATTGCGCCAGTAGGAGCTCACATAGGCCCCCTGCCAGATGTCCTCGATGTTGTCGACGTCCTTACCGTTGGCAAACTCATCGAGGTAGGTATTGATGGCCGGAAGTACCACAGCGGCGCGCTGCGTGAAGGTGGAGCACCCCAGACCGTACAAACCCGGTTCGGAAGTCTCAACCTTGACCACGATGAGGTTGGAGCCTTGCGGGGCTGTGGCAATGGCCCGCACTTTGGTGATTTTGACGGGCTTCATGGCCGCCGCGTAGGCAGGCGTTCCCGCCGCTTCCCGCGCTTCTGCGCTGGAAATTCCGCCAAACAGACCCAGCAAACCCGCTGAGCCGCCCAATGCTTTTATGGTATCTCGCCTTTTCATAAACTAGTGAATTAGTGACTGTCACAATGAAAAAGACAAAAATTCCTGTATTCTATTCGCCAATCGTTGAGTTAGAGAATGTATTTCTGTCTAGCTCGCTACCTGTGGAGCGGAAGGAGTGGCTCTTGCCGTTAAGTCCCAATAACGAAGGGGACACTGCCTTTGGCAAGCCATATCAGTCAAAAGTGGTATGGCTGTCAGTGATTTTTTAAAGCACACCTATCTGAATCATCGATAAATGGGATGTTTACCCAAAAAGACACTGCTCCGATAGTCAAACAGAAAGAAAAGGCTCAAACAGCGTACTTTGCACAAAATTAAAAGACGATGACCGAAGAGATTAACCAAAACTACCCGCCTGCCTACCTGAAAATCGACGCCGCTACCCAGGCCAGCGGCTTCACCATGCCCTCCGATCCGCTAACCTGCTCGCTGTTGCGCACCCTTGCTGCGGCCAAGCCGGGCGGTAAGTTTCTGGAACTGGGCACGGGAACGGGCCTGGCCACCGCCTGGATTCTGGATGGTATGGACGGGGAAGCTACTTTGGTTTCGTTCGACAATGACGCCACCCTGCTGGCGATTGCCAGAGAATTTCTGGGAGAAGACAGACGCCTGAGTCTCGTAGAGGCGGACGGCGAGGCGTGGGTGCAAGCCAACGCCGGGCAGAAGTTCGACTACATTTTCGCCGACACCTGGCATGGCAAGTACCTCTTGCTGGACGAGGTACTGGCCATGCTGAACCCCGGCGGCTTGTACATCGTGGACGATATGCTGCCGCAACCCAACTGGCCCGAAGGCCACGCCGAAAAGGCAGCAAACTTTGTAAAGTACCTGGAATCGCAAAGCGATTTGCTCGTGTCCAAACTACACTGGGCCACGGGAGTAATTGTGGCGGTGAAGCGGTAGAGTGGAGGTTAGCGCTCCCTGGGTTTCCTTTCCCTCAAAAACTCATCAAGTACCCCGTCAGATCCGCCAGCGCCTGCTCGTCCAGTCCCAGCGACGTGGGATCAGGCATGAGCGAGTTGGGTAGTTTTTCGCGGCTTTTGATTTGGTCGGCCTTGATGGCGTGTTGCTTTCCGGCGGCGTCCTTGAGGACGACCGTCGGGCCGTCGCTCAACAGGAAGCCAAAGTAGCTTTCGCCGTTTTTGGTTGTGATCGTGTAGGCCTCGTAGCCGAAGACGATACTGGCCGAGGGGTTGACGATGGCGTCCAGGAGAGTTATTTTATCGAATTTCTGGTGAATCATCGTCAGGTCGGGGCCAATGTCCGCGCCGCTTTCGCCGTGGCGGTGGCAGGAGGCGCAGTTGTTGGTGAAGACCTGTTGCCCGTGCTTGGGATCGGCCTTCATGCGGGCCGCAAAATCCACCCGAAGTACCTTCCCGGCGCGGGGAAAAAACTGGCTGGCGAGTACCCGCACATTCTGGTCAGGATTCCTGAATAATTGCTCGCTGACCGCCTCCGCTACCTTGCCGGGTAGTTGCCCCTGCGACTTCATGTCGATGAGCATATTACCGCCGTTGGCGTTGTCGGCCATCCTTCGGGCGGCTTCGATCTTCTGCGCCTCCGTCGATGACTTGTCCCGAACTACCTCCTTCAATTCCAGCATTTTCTTATAGGCAGGCGTCATAGCCTGAGCTGCGGCGGTTTCCCAATCCATCAGGTCGGCCCAGTCGTTGGTTTGCCGGAAATTAACCCAATACAAGGCGGTAGACGATACGTCGGGCAATGGTGATTTTGTGAGGGCCAGCATATTTTCTGCCGCTTTTTTGGTGTTGATAAAAGCGAGGGCGGTCAGTGCCTTGCGGCGTTCGGCGGCATCGACTTTTGCGGAAATGGCTCGCGCTTTAAGGTCATCGGTGGCTTGAGCAGGATGCAGCCGCCAGGTAAGGGCGGCGCGGGGTAGCAACCATTGTGCCGGGCTTGCCCTGAAAGTTTGTTTGACCAACTCATACACTTCGTTCTCCTTGCCATCCGCCGCCGTGCCAATGGCTTCCAGCAGCCACGGATCTTTGCCATCATAGGTTTTTATCAGTTGAGCAATGGACGCCTTCGCTTCGGCAAAAGGAATGTCGCGCAGGGCAATGCCCACTTCCCGCCGCACGGCGGCGTCCCGGTCTTTAGCCATCCTTTCCAAAACAGCTTGATTGGCCTCGCCGATTGACCGTAAGGCACGAAAGGCAACCAAACGCTCATCGGCTTGCGGCGAATCCAGTAGTTTTTTTACTTCACTTTTTCCTTGATCGCCCAATTGCGCCATGAGCCAAATGGCCCGCGCCCGGTGGTAGGGGTTTTCGGCGGTGAGTAGTTTTTTGACTTCGCCAACTACTACATCACCTTTTTTTTGCAAAGCATTGAATCCCAAAGCCCGCACATTGACCGCCGGACTTTTCAGGGCATCTATCATGCCCGCCGTTGTACTCAGGTCGAGGTTGGGCGTGGTGAGCTTCTTGCCTTTGGGCGTGATGCGGTAGATGCGCCCGTAGCCCTTCTTGTCCTGCATGGCGTGGCCGCCCACGATGGGATCGTACCAGTCGGCCACGTACCAGGCACCATCTGGACCAACGGCGATGTCCGACGGGCGGAACCACTTGCGGGTATCGGTGTCGGTCTCGAACCACTCATAGCGCTCGGAAGCCTGGGGGAAGGAACTAATCAGGTCTTTTCTTTTTAATGAAAACCCCGCGCCTGTCTGCTCAGGTTGGTAAGCAAAAACTACGTTTCGCCCCGCCTCACAGCTCAGCAAAGTACCCCTGTACTGAGCGCCCATTGCGTCACCTTCGTAGAACACGATCCCCGTGGGCGAACCCGCGCCGCTGTTGTCTCCGGCGGGCATCACACCCGGATCGTCCTGATGCCAGTGCGCCTCGAACATCGTTTGGCCGGGGCGGCGATCAGCCTGCCAGAAGCGGGTGCCATCGGCGGCAAAGTACCCGGCGTTGCCGTTTTCGGGCAGGAACGACACCCGGCAGGTAACTACCTGGTCATCATTGTCATTTTGCCACATATTGCCGTAGCTGTCAAGGCATACCTCGTAGCTGTTGCGAAAGTTATGGCCCAGTACTTTAAGCCCGGTGCCATCAGGATTGATCCGCAGGGCCAGGCCGCCGACCCACACGCGGCCATCGTCCGATTTCCGGTTACCGGAGTTGGTGTTGTTGTAGGGCGTACCGCCGTTGTATAGCGCCCCGCTGTTGAGTGTCCAGCCGCTTTTGTCGGTCACAGTATGCGGCCCGGCGTTGCCGGTGTTAAAGTACCAGCGGCCATCCGGCCCGGTCACGAGCGAGTGCAGCGAGTGGTCGTGGTCGAAGCCGCCAAAGCCCGTCAGGAAAACCTCGCGCTCGTCAGGCTTGTCATCGCCATTGGTGTCGGTGTAAATGATCAGATTCGGAGCGCAGGAAACGATGACCTTGTTATCAATCACGGCGATACCGAGTGGGGCGGTGAGGAGCGTGTCTTCCACATACACCTTGGAAGATTCGGCCTTGCCATCGCCATCGCGGTCTTCCAGAATCATGACACGATCGCCTTTTTGCTGGTGCGAAAGGCGCTTTTCCGGCTCGGTTTTGAAGCTGCGGTAGTTGACCGCCTCGGTAATCCAAACCCGCCCCCGCGCGTCGATGTCCATATTGGTGGGGTTGTAGAACATCGGAGCCTCGGCCCAGAGCGTAGCCTCCAGGTCGTCGGGAACGTAGAGGCGGGAGTTCTCGTCGGTGGGTGCCCATACCTTGACTGCCGTGAGGGAGACAAGCAAAGTGACGCCGAGGATAATGGTAGCGTAGCGAATCAAGATCAAGGATTTGGCTTTCATACTATCGTCAAGACAATTGGGACCTAGCGCGTATCGTATTTTGCCCTCTCAGGGCTTAAATTTCGTATGGAATGTTTCCACAAAAACGATGGGCTACACCCATCGCTGACATATTACGCCCCGTTGGGGCTGTTTTTGGGAGATTCTTTCAAAGGCCGATGACCGACCGCCGAAAGCCGACCACCCTACGCAAACTCAAAAAGCTTTTCCAGATAACGGCGGTTGTGCTGGTAGGTTTCTACCGGGTCAGCGCCTTTGGGTGTGGCCCCTTCGATCTGCATCCAGCCCTGGTAGTTGATTTTTTTGAGCAACGTAGCCACGCGGGGCCAGTCGACGGTACCTTCGCCAAGACGGAAGCCGTTTTCCTTCATGTGCAGTTCGCAGATCATGTCTTTGCCCAGAAAAGGGATTTCTTCGTAGATGTCGTGGCCTGCGTCGGCGGAGTTGCGCGAATCGTAATATACCTTGACGGCTTTGGAACCCACAGCGTCGATGATTTTCAGATGTTCCCGCGCGCTCAGGTACGACTCGACGCCGAGCGTGACACCCTGTTTCTCGGCGTGGGGAGCGACTTTTTTAAGCCGTTCGATCACCATTTTCTGGCCAGCCTCATCGTCGCGCAATTCGCCGTTGCCAAAAAAAGCCAGCAGAATCACCTTTACCCCCAATGCTTTGGCCGCATCCACGCTGTTCCATACCCATTCTTCGGTGCGCGGTTCCGATTTGTAAGGAGTGCGGTTCAACTCGCCAATAGCCAGGCTGGAAACCATGATCCCGGTACGCTGAGCGGCATCTTTTATGCCTTGTAGCGTCGATGAAACCGACAGCCCCGCCTCATCGTCTTTGGTGTTGTAACTGACCTGCAAGCCTTGCAAACCAATTTTCCTGGCTATGTCAAAAGTACCGGGATTCAACCTCGGGCCGATGGACCAGTCGCAGGCCCCGAGCTGAAAGCGGGGTTTGGCTTTGGCGGCAAGGTTTCCGGTAAGCCCCGCGCCCAGCAGCAGAGCGGTAGTTTTGAGGGCATCGCGACGGTTGAGTATGGTTTTCATAAAAATTTCCCGACATCAGTATATACAGGTAAAGTACTGATGCCGGGAAATCTATCTCTGTGGTCGGGATTATTGAAAAACTACCTTGACCCTACAAATCGAGGCAAGCCGATTGATTTACTCAATCGCCAGAATATTCACTGGCCCCATCAACCCCGAAGGCAGTAACGGCGAGCTGGCCTGATAGAAAGGCATGGTGGTGAAAGTAAATTTTTGCTCCGTACCGGGCTGAGCATCGCCGATGAGTCGGTTCACCCACAGGTTGGTCACCCTTATTTCCAGCGCATTCGAGCCCTTTTTCATAGCGTCGGCCAATTCCAGTCGAAACGGCTTTTTCCATACCGTTCCCTGGTACTTCCCGTTGAGGTACACCTCGGCGATGTTTTTCACTTCCCCCAAATCTACTATGCCCTTGCCCGCGGCGGGCGAATTGAAGGTTGTCTGGTAAGATGCCGTGCCGGAAAAGTACTTGATCCCCGCCTCGTTACTTTCGGTCAGGGAGGTGAGCTTGTCGAAAGTGGCTTTGGCCGGTGCCCCCCGCTCTTCCTGAAAACCAACCTGCCAGGGTGTCGAGATCGTCAGCAATTGCTTTTCGGTGGTGGCAGGTTTGGTGTAGGCCGTGGTGGTTGTTTTATCTCTAAAAATAATGAAGTAGGCATCCCAGGAATCAAAATGAAGCGGCACTAGGGTGCGTCCGTCTTTGACCTGATACGATACACGCTCCGTTTTACCCGTTACGGGGTTCCACAGTTCGGGTACTTTTCCCGTTATGCGAAAACTGATTTCGGCGTCGTTGGGGCTGTCGCTGCGATTGTCGAGCCAGTAAATGTCCTGATCGGCCGTTTGGCGGTGGACGTAGAGGATTTCGGCACTACTATTTTTGACAATCACATCTTCGGCGACGCCCGCTGATTGTAGTACTTCTTCGATTGGCCCAGAGGAAACATTCGGACTACTCCATACTTGCTTGACGATCGCCTGGAACTCGGCGTCGTTGTCGGCCAGACTGGGCGATTTTTCGGGTTTGGTACCCGTGATTCTGATGCCAGCCTTAGCCAGGTCCCTGATTTTTTTCAGAACGGGCAGGGTCATGTACCGGGCGCTTTCATCCAGTACGAGAAGGTTGTAAGTTATGCCGCTGGGGGCAACCAACTTCCCGTTTTTGGCCTGGATTACATCCACGAGGGCCGAGGCGTTGACAAAATCATACGCATAGCCAGCGGGTACGTCCGGTAGTTTTTGGGCAAAAGTGGAAGTGATGTTGTGGTTTTCGCCGTAGTAGTACAGCACGTCGGCCACAAATTTACCCTGCTGCAGGAGGTACGAACTCCGGCCCAGATAGTCTATCCAGGGTTTGGCCTGCTCGGCCCAGGTTTCCTGGCGCGTGAACCACTGACCGAACGGCCCCAGACTGAATCCCGGTTTCTTGTCGTCCAGCGGCTGGTGAACGGAGGTATGAATCACGAAGCGGTTCAGGCCAGAGGCCATCTCCATATCGGCGGTGCGTTTGAGGCGCTCGGGCGTGTAGGCAAAAGCATTGCCGATGGCGGTCATGGATTCGGCAGCCACGAGGTTCTGCCCGTAGATGTGCGCCACCGACGCTGACTCGCGGATATCGGCTTTGCTGCGCACCTCTTCTTCATTGCCTCCGGCCAGGCTACCGGGCGTCCACATGGCCGACATTGGAATGTCAGCGTGGCGTTTCACGTCCATGCCGTCGGCCAGATATATGCGCTTGTTCTCGTGCGACTCGGTGTAGCGCTTCATGCCCCGGCTGCGCAGCGCTTCACCGATCGCGTCGTAGTGGTTTTCAGCGATCAATTCGCCAATGGTTTTCCGGAAATCCCACAGGAACTTCTCACTGGCCTCGGTACTTTTGACCACCCGGCCCGTCAGGACGGGCAACCAGGTCAGGATGTCGTAACTGCGCCGCTGGCGAAACTCCGCCGGGAAGTTTTTGGTCCAGGTCATGTGCCCGGCCTCGTAGCTGTCCAGAATCATGTATTGCAATCCCTTGCTGCCCATCATGCCCCCGGTGGCATCTTTGTACATGTCCAGGTAGGTGTTGATGTACTTCAGCACGGCCGCTTTATCCAGCTTATCCACTTCCAGCCCCGTCGCCTCGGGCGAAGCAGGGTGGTTCTGGCGACCCGTCAGCGAGTAGCCGAAGCGCACCACCACCCAATCGCCCGCCGGGGCTTGCCAGTCGAGGGTACCGTCGGCTTTCATTTTACCCGTTAGATCCACGATCTCGTTTTCCGTAATGGCATCGGAGCTGGCCGTTTGTGGAAGGTTTTTTTCTTCTTTCCAGGGCGTAAAGCCCGCTTTGTCCTCAAATTGGTCGATGCGGCTGGTCGTGTACAGCACGAACTCGGCCACCTCCACGCCCAGAGGTTTGGGCGGCTCGGGTTTCATGCCTGCCATCGCAGCAAACAGGTTAGGCTGTGATTCCAGTGTTTTGTACACCAGCCGGAAGTACTTCGCGGTGGTGGGCGCAATGCTTACTGTGTTTTGGGGAACGATGCTGCCCGATACGGCGGCTATCGGCCGGAAATTGACACCATCGTTGCTTACCTGCAAAGACCTGTTTTCGGGGCCGCCGTTGAAATCTTCCAGTCCGATGTGATTGGCCCCCGCCACGCTGAATGCTTTGATGGTCTGCGGTTGGTCGAAGGCATACTGAATCCATATTTCTTCATCGACTTTTCCCGGTGGAAGCATACTGACGTTGGTCAGGTCCCCATCGGTGAGGTTTTGCAATGTGAAATTGCCGCCACTCGACGTGACTTTCGGATTCAGTTCGGTAATTGATTTTTCGCCGGAGGGTACCCGGTAGGCCAGCACGGCGGCATCCTGGTAAAAACTGGGAATGTCGCCCACAAATCCGCCCATCAGCCCGCCGCTTTCCAGCTTTACGTTCTGAAATTTACCCGTCGCGTCCGAGGGCTGAGGCAGCTTGCCCGAAAAGGCTTGTCCACCCGTCACCCTGGTTTCGGACCACACGTACTTTTTCATGGCGTCCTGCGGCGGCACCCAGGGGCCACCCGTCACGCTCCAGCCAGGGGAGCCCGCGATGGCCATTTCGAGCCCCATTTTATCAGCCAATTCGGTGGTGAAGCGGAAAGCCTCTTTCCATTCGGGCGTCATGAAAACCAGCTTTTTCGGTACCACAACGGGCGTGAACAGGTTGGCGTCAAAATTCTGAAAGCCCCCGATCCCCGACCGCTTCATCCATTCCAGGTCTTTTTGAATGCCCTCTTTCGTGATGTTGCCGTTCATCCAGTGCCACCACACGCGCGGCTTGGCCGCATCGGGGGGAGATAGGAAGCCGGGTTTCAGATTCTGGGCCTGGGTACCTGCGGTCAGGAGCAGACTCAGCGCGAAGGTCAGTGTTTTTTGGAGTTTCATGAAAGGGGATCGGGGGTTTGTTGCTTTCTGAGTTTAGATCATTGCTTATTCTTGTAAGCTTTATCCAGAAATTCGTAGCGGGCGTCGTTCTTCGCTTTTTCGGTGCGCGATTCCGTGTCGATGATCATCACGGCCGGGGCGGCATCGCCGGCTTCAACGATTTCCCATCGGGGCAAAGTACCTCCGTTCGGGTTGCCCGTTTTGATGAAGTTAGCGAAATATTCCGACATCGTTTCGGATACTTTGTAGTCGTCAGGAGTCCAGGCGTACTCCTTGATCAGGTGCAGGTTACCCATGCAATACTCGATTTCACAGGCGTGGGGGGCGCCTACGGCTTTGGGAGGTTCGGGCGTTTCGGCCGATTTTTTCAAAGTACCGCCCGCCAGGCCCGAAGCCAGGGTATTGTCCACCAATGGCGGCCGCAACTTGCTGTACAGGTAGCGGTACACAGGTTGCGAGGAATTGGCGCGGTGCAGATCAGACCACTTCCAGGTAGCGTAGGCAATGAAGCGGTCGGAGGCCAGGGCCGTGGCTGATAGCTCTACTTCCTTTTCGTTGGCGTTGGGATATAGTTTGAGTACTTCTTCGTAGTTATCGGGGTACTCCGCTTTGACCCGGGCCATAAAGTTGGCGGGCGTGTTGGGTTTTCCCTGCATAAAAGCACCCGCGGGAATTTCGGCCGAATTCCAGCCTACCAGCAAGGGTACCTGCGCCTGCTCCCGAGCGGCAAAAATTTGCGGCAGGTACTTCGGCAGGAAATAGCCATCCAATACTACCGGAAAACCAAAGCGCTTTGATTCATCGTACAGCTCATACAAATCCCGCGTTGAAAGGGCCCGTAGCTCTTTCAAAGTGCCTGCTCCCGCATTTCTGGCAAATTCAACGCCCTGCTTTTCGGCCTCGGCAAGGGGCACCGGCGACATGGTGGGATTGATGCCCGCCCCGCTTTCACCGATCGCTCCGGCGATGAGTCCTTTCGTGAGCGGTGATGCCATCTGATAGCTTACGGCAACGGAACCCGCCGATTCGCCCGCGATGGTCACTTTTTTGGGATCCCCCCCAAACTGTCCGATATTCTTTTGCACCCATTTCAGAGCCGCCAGCTGGTCAAAGTACCCATAGTTTCCGGAGGCTTTGTAGGGCGCTTCGGCCGATAATTCGGGATGGGCAAAGTTGCCGAAGATATTCAGCCGGTAGTTGCAGGTTACGACCACGATCCCTTTTTGGGCCATTGTTTCGCCATCGTAGCGGGGTTCGGAGCCGTCGCCCGCCACGTTGCCCCCACCGTAGAAGTAAACCAGTACCGGCAGGTCCTTGGTGTTGCGCCTGGCCGGGGTCCACACATTCAGGTACAGGCAGTCTTCGCTCACGCCATTGGAGCGGGAGTTCATGTCGCCAAAGACGAGTTTCTGCACGGGGCGCGGGCCGAATCGCTTAGTCTCTTTCACGCCCGGCCACTTATCCAGCGGCTGTGGCGCTTTCCAGCGGAGGTTGCCGACCGGTGGTTTGGAAAAGGGGACTCCGAAATAAGTTTGAATGCCCGTCTTGGTATCGTAATTGCCTTCGATGACCCCGTGTTCAATTTTAGTCTGTACGGCAAAAGCATTGGCATTCTGAGCATGGCTACTCAGGATATTGCTGATCATCAGCGCCATGGCGAAGAAAATATGTTTCATAAATAAAAAACGGTTAGGTATTGTCTCAATTTGCGACAATAATACTTGGTACTTTAAAAAAATCCTACTTATTTTTGAAAAAATATCAATAGGAGCGCGCCAAATCTTATGCAGGAAGACGACTACCTCCATCACCTTGCCTTCGATTCCGTCGTTTTTGGCTTTTCGGGCGAAAAACTGAAAATCCTGGTTTTGGAGTACCACAATACCAATCTGTTTGCGCTGCCCGGGGGCTTTGTCCGGCAGGACGAAAACCTGAACGATGCCGTGCGCCGGGGTTTGAAAGAGCGGACGGGCCTGGATAATATTTACCTCGAGCAATTTTACACCTTCGGCGATGTGGCGCGCTACAAGCCCGAGGTAATGGAACGAATCATCCGAGCCAATGAAATCCCCGACCAAGACCTTTCGTGGCTGCTGAAGCGCTTTGTTTCGGTGGCCTATTATGCCCTGATCAATTTCGATGATGTCGTTCCCGTACCTGATGCGCTGTCGGACTCCTGTGCCTGGTACGAGGTGGATCGACTTCCGCCCCTGATGCTCGACCACACGGAAATTGTGGAGAAAGCGCTGGAAACGTTGCGCGACAATATTGGCCGCAAACTGGTGGGCGGCAATCTGCTCCCGGCCCGGTTTACGATGAAAGAACTGCAACACGTATACGAAGCCATTCTGGGCGAAAAGCTGCACCGGGGTACTTTCCAGCGAAAAATGCTAAGTACGGGTGTGCTGAAACGCCATGAGAAACAGTACTCCGGCGCGGCCAACAAGGCCCCTTTTCTGTATAGTTTCGAGTAAGTGACGTATCCGAAGGTGGGGAGACGGATGATAAAATTATTTGACTGGAATGATTTTTTACGAGAGGGCCGGGTATAAAAATCCTTCTTGAAAAATGACTGAAAATCAGACTCCCAATTCGCACACTAAGGCCCCGGAACACCTGTTAAGCCGCAGACGCTTCTTTTTTCAGACCGGAGCAGCCCTTTTTACCACCACCCTTTTAGCTGCCTGCAGTGAGGCCGAAGACGACGTCCTGCCCGAAACCGAGATTCCTGAGAAAGAAATAATTCCGGACAGAGACAAAACACTGGCCTTTTTTGGAGATAGCCTCACCATCGGTGCCGGGGGCACCGCCCCCTACGGAAACAGCGTTGCGGCGGCCTTAGGGGGCCGGCCGGTCGTAAGCGACGGAATTGTGGGCCAGGGGGCCGCGAGCATCGCCGTCAGGCAGGGAGGCACCCCGCTCAAAATCTCGGTTGAAGGTGGTAAGCTGGACGGTATCAAGCCGGTGAAGATTACCAAGCTGAGCAATGAATTTTTATCGACTCCTTTCAGAAAAGAAGAATACAGCCGCACGGGAACCATAAGTGGCGTACGCTGCACCATTCGCAGGGCCGAAGGCGAAGTATATACCATCACGCCCTCTACGGTTAGCGTGATCGAAATTCCGGCGGATTCCGAGTTTGTGCTGGAAGATGCGGCCAAACTCAAAACCGCCACGCAGATACTCTGGTATGGCCGGAACAATATCGGTAAGCCGGGTGCGGAAGAAGAAATCATTACTTCCCTGGCCAGTTCGGTGGCCTATATCACCGCCCCCGCCCGGTACGTTGTGCTGGGGGTCCTGACCGAAGCGGATGAGAACAAAGGATCCGACAACTACAATACGGTGGTTTCCATTAACGAAAAGCTTGCCGCCAAATACGGCGACGCCTACGTGAAGATGACGCCTCCGACCGACGCAGAGCTGGCCGCGATTGGCTACAAACCGACGGCGGACGATCTTACCGATCTGGCAAATCTCAACTTCCCCAGAGGGCTAAGAGCAGATGTCAAAAATGACGACATCCACCTGAACGACAAGGGCTATCAGATCGTCGCGAACCGCGTGATCGAAAAGCTCAAGGCGCTGAAGTACTAGGCTGAAGGGTACCCTGATCATGCAAAAACATTCCGTTAGTAAGCACAGCAACCACTTTACTACCTCGCAGTGAGGTGGTTGCTGCATGCAAGGCAAGGGTTACGAGTAGACCAAAACGGCGCTTTCCTTTTTCGCCTATGACAAAAATAGCGCTTAGTTCAATTCTTCTTTTCGTGGCTGTTTGCGGTAAGGCGCAGCAGATTATCCCCCTGTACTCAGGTACCATTCCCAACGCGACGTCCTATGCGATGCAGGAAAGCACGTCGGAGAAAGACGGCAGGATTCTGTGGTACCGGAAGGTATCAAAACCTACCCTTACGGTTTTTCTGCCAGCTAAGGAAAAAGCCAGCGGAGCCGGGGTCATCATTTTTCCGGGCGGCGGCTATTCCGGGGAAAGTTATGATGCCGAAGGCATCCGCATCGCCGAAACGTATATCAACCATGGTGTCGCGGCCTTCGTGGTCAAGTACCGGCTGCCCAGCGACTCGATTATGGTGGACAAAAGCATTGGTCCGCTGCAGGATGCGCAGCGAGCCATCCAGCTAGTGCGGGAGCGGGCCGCCGAATGGAACCTCGCGCCCGACAAAATCGGGATTATGGGCTTTTCGGCGGGCGGACATCTGGCCTCCACGGCCGGTACCCATTTCGACGAGCCGCTGATCGAGAATCCCAAAAGTACCAGCCTGCGGCCCGATTTCATGATTCTGATTTATCCGGTCATTTCGATGACCGAAGTACCCGCCCACAAAGGATCGAGGGCGAATCTGTTGGGCGAGAACCCTACGGCGGCCCAAATCGAACGGTTTTCCAACGAACTGCATGTAACTACCCAAACCCCACCTACCTACCTGACTCACACGGGCGACGATACCGTAGTGGATGTGGACAACAGCATTGCGTTTTACCAAGCCCTCCGGCATCACAAAGTGCCCGCCGAGATGCACCTTTATCCCACCGGCAACCACGGCTTTGTGTTGAAACTACCTACCGAAGAATGGATGGTACCGCTGTTTACGTGGATGAAGAAAAATGAGTGGGTGAAGTAGCAAGGAGAATCGATGGTTTGCGGGCCGACAGTAAAACCTTATTGAGCAAAGTATTCACGCAAAATTCTAAGGAAATGGGACACTATAAAGCAAACTCGATAAACTCTAAGAGTTTCAGCCTGACAACAGAAAACTCTAAAATCGGAGAATTAAACTATACGACCTGGTATTCGTTTAAGGCTGAAATACAATTGGCAGATCATTCGACTTATCAACTTGAACCAAAAGGATTTTGGGATCAAAAAATCGAATTAAAAAGAGAAGAGACAACGCTATTAGAGTTCAACATGGGTTGGAAAGGGATTCTTATCAAGACCAACTTCAATGGAAGTGAGAAAAATTATTTGTTGAAACTGAAAGGACTACTAAGCAGTAAATTCATATTGATTGACTCAGAAGAAAATGAGCTTCTGGCGGTTGACACTGACTTCAAGTGGAATAAGCTGAATTTTGACTATGCGATCGAAACTTCAACAGAATTTGACAGTATGAAAAATAAGGAGCTCATGCTCTTGACTATTCTGCATTGTATAAATTATTACTTGACCTTTATCAGTGGAGCAGCTTAAAAGCAGATTGAGCACTTGGAGATATTTTAGTATTTTCAAAGCTACTTCTGTATTGACTGCTTAAGACAGCAGCAGCAAATTTATGGCATGAGCCACGCAGCCCGGAGGGCTTATGGATAATCGTCACTCGGCAGAGAGCCGAGCGACTGCCGGGATTTACTTACTGATCTTTATCTTAAAAGTTTAAATTGAAAAAAGAAAATAGCGTCAGTCGACTGATCTTATTTTTCTATATTTGTAAATAAGATCAGTCGACTGACGCTATATGGCTAAGCTAAAATCATTTTCTAAAGAGCAGATTCTTACAAAAATCAAATTTGAGAACCCTTGGTGGGATAGCGGTAAAATCGACCCTTACTATATCTCCATGCGAAGAAGACTTTACTTTGATCTTTTTGCTCCTCTCATTTACGAAAAAAAAATCCGGAGAGCCGTAGTGCTAATGGGCCCCCGACGGGTTGGTAAAACCGTCCTACTTTTTCATTTAGTGCAGGACCTTATTGACATGGGCGTCAAGCCCATTCAAACCTGCTACCTGTCTATTGAAAATCCTATCTACAATGGGCTGTCGTTAGAAGAACTACTTCTGTACTATTTGGAAATATCAGGGCAAAAACCTACCGATCAGCTATATATTATTTTCGATGAGATCCAGTATCTTAAAAATTGGGAAATCCACTTGAAGGCTCTGGTAGATAGCTACCATAGCATTAAGTTCATCGCGTCGGGTTCGGCGGCGGCGGCTCTGAAACTAAAAAGTAACGAATCTGGGGCTGGGCGCTTCACGGATTTCATGCTCCCCCCCTTGACCTTTCATGAATACATTGACCTGAAGGGGCTTTCAAGTTTGGTGACGCTAATCAGCAAAGAATGGAAAGGCGCGACCCGAAACTACTACCATGCTGAAAATATCGAGGAATTCAATCAACATTTCGTTGACTACATCAATTTTGGAGGTTACCCGGAAGTCTCTCTTTCGAAGGAAATTCAGTCAAATCCAGGCCGATATATCCGAAACGACATCATTGATAAAGTTCTGCTGCGCGATCTACCTGGCCTGTACGGCATTCAGGATGTGCAAGAACTGAACTCCCTGTTTACAACCATTGCCTACAACTCTGGGAATGAATTCACCTATGATGAACTCTCCATCGGCTCGGGAGTGTCGAGGAATACGATCAAACGTTACATGGAGTACCTTGAAGCTGCTTTTTTGATCAAAGTGGTTCACAGAATTGACATCAATGCTAAAAAGTTCAAGCGTGCCACGGCCTTTAAGATTTACCTGACCAATCCCTCACTCCGAAGTGCCCTTTTTTCTCCGATCGGCCAGGAGGATAATTTCATTGGCAATATGGTTGAAACCGCTATTTTCTCGCAATGGAACCACAATTCGGACTTTATCCCCTATTACGCCCGCTGGGATAAAGGCGAGGTAGATATCGTATGCTTGTCAAAAAACAAGCAAAAGCCCGTATGGGCCGTGGAGATCAAATGGAGTAATCGCTACGCAAAGAGCCTCAGTAAACTTTCCGGATTGAAATCTTTTTGTCAGAAAAATAATCTGGACCGGACGCTAGTAACCACGCTCGATATAGAAGAAATCAAAGGTGACGATGGCTTAGTATACGACTTTACTCCTAGCAGCCTCTATTGCTACACCGTAGGCCGCAACGCCGTAGAGGACAAGCAGCAGATTTTATCAATGGGGATTTCGCATTAGCGTGCTGACTGGCAGTAGACCTTTCTCAAATTGGTACTTTTTAAAATAAAAGACAGGCATAATCCGAGGCTTATGTCACACAGATCGTAAGCAATATATTGATTTTCAGCACATCATAATCTAATAAATCTGCGACCTGCGTAACGAAATCATCATTTACCTTTTTATCGCGGTTCTCCCGACCCAGCCGGAAAAACAACCCCCGTTACCTCTTCACAAATCCCGAGAAACTCATCCTGCAAACCAACATCGCTGGCCGCAGGCGCAAAAGGCTTTTGCTGTTTGTGAAAAAAATACCGGCCACTCACCAGCGCTTCGGCCTCATCGCTGGTCGCCAGCCAGGTTTGGGTCGTGTAGCCTTTTTCCAAATCGTCAGGCGCACCCGCGCCGCCCATTTTGGTAGGTACCCAACCCGGATTGACGGCATTGGAATACACGTCGGGCCATAAGCGGGCCACGGCCTGGCTCAGTAAAACTACCTGTAGTTTGGAGTCGGAGTAGCTGATTCCGCTCAAATCAGTACGTAGTTGTTTCAACCGGGCCTGTCCGCCTGCGTGCAGGCCTGAACTCAGGTAGATTAGACGTTTGGGGGCATGGATCAGGCTGGTCAGGATGTAAGGAGCCAGTGTGTTGACCGTCGCAATTACGTCCCCGGAAGCCCGATACACTCCCGCATTATGAATGACGGCATCGAACGTTCCCAGTGCATTGACCCGGGCCGCCAATTGCTTCGTTTCCTCGATACTTGACAAGTCTGCCGTGAGTACCGCCTCGGCGCCGGGTACCTGGGCCAATGCCTCCTGTCCTCTTGCCTGATCGCGGGCATGCAACACTACCTGATGCCCTTCGCTCACCAATTGCTGAGCCGCCAGTTTGCCCAGACCATCTGCTGATCCGGTGATGAATATACGTGCCATGGTAAGCGCAGTTAATTTAAGTTCGTTTTCAGGGTGCGAACGCCTCTTCCGGCTACCCCGATTTTCTACCGATTCATTCTACAACGACCCGCACGCGATCCAGGTTCTGGATGCAGGTGCGGGAGAGGATTTCATTTCTTCCTTCGTATCGAGGCCATCCGCAATACAGGAAATTAGTATTGTCCTGCCGAATAAGTGGTGATTTATGGATGATCTCGTTCTAGCGGTTGGTCAATAAAAAAGGGCACCCTGAATAGGTTGCCCTTGTACTCACCAACTATGTCAGAAACCCGGAAACTACTGATCACTTGATTCGCCTGGCCTTCGTTTCGAAGCTGTCCATTAACATCCTGATCAGGGAACCATCATCCACTTTCGTGAGGTTGATCGCGATTTCTCCGGCCTGGGAAGGGTCGATATCCATTCCGTTGGCGCTTTTTCCATTGCGGTAATCGACTAAAATTAAATTGCCAGGGTTTGAAATGCGGTTAAAGACTATTTGTCACCAGAATCCAGTACGGCTTCCACGCCCATCACTAC
The DNA here is from genome assembly GCF_014651615.1 of Persicitalea jodogahamensis. GTDB lineage: Bacteria > Bacteroidota > Bacteroidia > Cytophagales > Spirosomataceae > Persicitalea > Persicitalea jodogahamensis. Next base: position 166,466 of record NZ_BMXF01000005.1, read on the forward strand.
CATCAGACTGCCGAGCGGATGTTCGGGGTTGACAAATACCAGGTAGACATCGTGCGGCTTGTTGTCGGAAGGAGCGGGTAGTTTGACGGGAATCGTCAGTGGCGAGGGAGCAAAGCCCACCGCATCCGACGCTTCCAGGAACGTCGATTCACCGATCAGTTTTCCGGTGGGGCTATCCAGGCGCAATTCCACCTTGCCACCGTTGGCGTTGAGCTGCGCCTTGGGAGCAGCCGCGAGCAGTCGCAATTCGGAGACGCCCGTCAGGTCCAGGTTTTTGATTTCGGCGAAGGCCCCGGATTTGGCGGGAATCATCAGATTATTACCTCCAAACGACATCTTGTTGATGTTATCGTAGGTATCGAAGCCGTGCACATCCATTTTGGCATTTCTCAACACTAGGGTCTGCTCCGACCGCAGCGAGGGCAGTCCATTGGCACCTTTGTCTTCGTAAGACGCCCGCACGATAAATACGCCCTTTCCCTTGTCGCCTTCGGGTACGCTGGCGGTGTAGTTTCCTTCGGTTCCAAGGGCATTGGCAGAAGCAGCCTCACCGGATACGCTGAGAATGTACTTTACCATGTCGGCGGCATCGGCGGTCGAAAGCTGCGGGTGGGCCGCCATGGCGGTTTCGCCCCAGACGCCCCCGCCTCCGGCGATCACTTTCTTCGTCAGGCGTTCCAGCGCGCCGGCATCGCCCTTGTACTTCTTGGACACGTCGGCGTAAGCCGGACCGATGGATTTCTTCGCCACGTTGTGACAAGCCATGCAATCACTGGCTTCGATGAGTTTTTTGCCGCTGGCAAACAGCGCACTGGCGTCAGCCGAGCGGTGTCCCTGCGCAATGGCCACCTTGTCGTAGCCCTCCGGCAGGTAGTCGATCGTGACCGCCACCCGCTCCGGGTCGATTCCTTTGCCTAATGTACCGTCTTCCTTATCCTTCACTTTCACCTCGTAGGGGAAAGGCTTGTTCGGTACATAAAACGACTTATTACTGCCGGGCAACTCTACCGTCAGAACCGGGGGTTCGTTGCCGACCGAGATATCCATGGATTGCGATGAGACGCCTCCTTTGCCGTCGTCCACGGTCAGATCGGCTTTGTACATTCCCTGTTTTGTGAGCGTCAAATTGGCTTCGGGCGTAGTTACGACCTTGGAAAAGCCATTTTTGGAGGTAATCTTCCAGACGTATTTCAGGGCGTCCCCATCGGCATCGACGGTACCCTGGGCGGTGAGTTTCAGTGCCAGCGGAGCCGAACCGCCCAGTTTGTTGGCAGCCATCTGAAGCTGCGGCTTGCGGTTGCCGCCGTTGTACTCGATGCGGATCAGGCGGGCGTCGTCGTTGGCCGAGAACCAGCCCGAACCGTATTCAAGCATATACAGGTCACCGTTCGCCGCAAACTCCATGTCCATCGGATTACTGAACTTATAGCTCGGCATGAAACGCTCCATCGCCCGATAGTTGCCTTCCTCGTCCATCGTCACGGACATAATCCAGCCGCGCATCCAGTCGTAGGTCAGGATTTTTCCGTCGTAGTACTTTGGGAAAGCCCGGTCAGCCGATTTGAAATCCTCGGCGTAGTACATCGGTCCCGCCATGGCGTTCCGTCCGCCCGCGCCCACCAGCGGAAACTTGGGAGAACCGTCGTAGGGATACCAGATGAAGGCTTTCTGCGCCGGGGGAAGTACTTTCAGGCCCGTATTATTGGGAGAGGTATTACTCGGGGCGTTCACGTCCCACTTTTCGCCGGATTTCCCGGCGGCGAAGTCATACTTATTGTAGGCTTTATTGTCGCCCACAAAGTGTGGCCAGCCAAAGTTACCCGCTTTGCGGGCCTGCCCCACCTCGTCGTGGCCAGCCGGGCCGCGGTTGGGATCGGGTTTGGCGGCATCGGGGCCAACTTCGCCCCAATAGACGAAGCCCGTCTTCTGATCGACCGAAATACGGAAAGGGTTCCGGTGGCCCATGGTGTATATCTCCGGGCGGGTCAGTGGGGTGCCTTTGGTGAAAAGATTGCCCTCAGGAATCGTATAAGTACCATCGGGCTGAGGTTTGATGCGGATGATTTTGCCGCGCAGGTCGTTGGTGTTGGCAGACGATTTCTGGGCATCCCAGGCCGAGCGGCCTTCGCGCTCATCACTGGGGCTGTATCCGTCGGAGCCATGCGGGTTGGTATTGTCGCCCGTAGAGAGGTACAGGTTCCCGGCCCGGTCCCAGGCAATGGAGCCGCCCGTGTGGCAGCACTCCTCGCGTTGGGTCGGAACGTCCAGCAGTACTTTTTTAGAATCCATTACCAGCTCATCCCCTTTCAGTTCAAATCGGGCCAGTATATTTTTGGGCTCTTCGGGAATTGAATAGTAGAGGTAAATCCAGTGGTTTTGGGCGAAGTTGGGATCTTTGTTCAGGCCCAAAAGACCGTCCTCGCCCATGGATTCTTTACCTTCCTTGCTCACATACCTGGTGCTCACGGGAATGGTAGCAATGGTTTTGAGTTCTTTCGTCGTAGTGTTGTAGATCCGCACTTCCCCTTTGCGCTGAATAAACAGGATGCGCCCGTCGCCCAGGACGCTGAGTTCCATCGGCTCGTCCAGTTTCTCTTCCAGAATGACTTTGGAAAAGCGGTTCTCTTCGGGCCGCGATTTGGTATAATCCAGTGGCTTGGGTGTGTCGCCGCCGGCAGCGTAGTGGATGCCCGCCCACAGGTGGTTCAGGAACAACGGTTCTACAAAGGTCTCATCCGTGTGGCCCATCGCCGTATAAAACGAGCGGCCCCCGTCAAACTCCTGGTACCAGCTCATGGGGTGGAAATCGGGGTTGCTGCCGCCGATATAGCTCTTTTCGTCGATGGTCAGGACGACGTTAATCTTCGGCGAAATATTCTTGAAGCTGTAAAACTCATCGGCGCGTTCAAACGTATCGGGCATTCCCTGGGTAGCCCAGTGATTCTTTTTGGTAACGGTATATTTCCCTTTCTGTACGTTACTCGGGGTTGAGGGGTGATCCTGAAACCAGGCCCCTGCCAGTTGCCCGTACCAGGGCCAATCGTACTCGGTGTCGGTAGCGGCATGGATGCCGACGTACCCGCCGCCAGCCTGGATGTACCTCTCAAAGGCTACCTGCTGCTCGTTGTTCAGCACGTCGCCCGTCGTACTGAGAAACACCACCGTACCGTACTTTTTCAGATTATCCTCTGTAAACTGGGCCGCGTCTTCCGTGAAATTCACGCCGAAGCCTTTTTCGGTTGCCATTTTAGCCAGGGCTTTTTTGCCCGCTTCAATGGACTGATGCCGGAATGCCTCTGTCTTACTGAAAACCAAGACGTTTGTTTTGGGTTTTTGGGCCAGTGCAGCATGCAGTAGCATCCATGACCCAATCAGGAGAAAGCTGATTTTGAAAAAGTTAAGGTTCATACTTTATAGGATTTTCAGGTTTGATTGCTGACAAATGTAGGTGAAAATATTTATTGTCTAAATAGTAGACAATAAATATTTTCAAATTCAATCTTTGCAGAATTCTAAATTCTTTAGACCTGTATTCACCAAAAGTCAGGGAAATGGTTTCCCAGTGAAGCTACCTCACGACTGTGGAGCCGAAGAAATCTTACCTTTGAACCCTGCCTGCCAACCGGAAAAGTATAAGACTATGTATTCACACAGTGAACAAGACTATATCCCGCAGCTTTCGATTGACTGCGTCATATTTGGCTACCAGGAAACCCAACTCAAAGTACTGGTTCCCAAACTGGATTTCCGGGGCGACTTTTGGGCGCTGCCCGCTGGATTCATTTTGCAGGACGAGGATATAGACCTGGCGGCCCGCCGCATTCTGGAAGTGCGGACCGGCATCAAGGATATCTACCTGGATCAGTTTCGGGTGTTCGGCGGCACCGGGCGCAGCAACCGGCCCTTTTTGGAGCGAATGATGTCGCTCAATGAGGGTAAATTGGGAAGTAAGATGTTAAACCGGAAGGAGTTTGAATGGGTCACCCGACGCTTTGTTTCGATTGGGTATTACGCTCTGGTAGATATCAATAAGGTGGTGCCCCAAAAAAACGACATGGATGAATCCATTGACTGGTACCCGATCAAGGATTTACCACCGATGATCATGGACCACCATGAAATCGTGGAGAAAGCGCTGGAAACGCTCCGACTGAACCTCGACCAGAAATTGATTGCCTTCAACCTGCTCCCGGAAACCTTCACCATGCGGGAATTACAGGAACTATATGAGTCCATTTTTGACAAGCCTTTTGCCCGCAACAATTTCCAGAAAAAAATCCTGAACTTGAACGTACTGGAACGCCTGGAAAAGAAATTCACGGGGGCGGCTAACAAAGCTCCCTACCTGTATCGCTTTTTAAATGCAAAAGGCTAGGATCAGAAATTGGATTTAGTAATGGCAGCATCACACACTTTCTGTGAGAAGTAGTCGACCGTCGCTCTGCCATCCCACTTTTAGCGTAGAATCAGCGACGACGCCCCTTTTATCAACAGCCAGCGTATGGGGTCTGGTAACTGTAGTGCATATGTACTACAGCTCCGGAAGGTTAGGATTGAATAGGATGTGCGATTTGAGAACATAGTCATGAAAAGCATTACGGTGCTCTTGCTTGCGGTATTGTTGCTTTTTTCCTGCCAACAGCAGCAGGAGAGGCAGTATGTGATTGGTTTCTCGCAATGCCTTGACAACGATGAGTGGCGCAGAACCATGATCAGAGAGATGGAACGCGAACTGTCTTTCCATCCCAATGTGAGCATGATCACAAAGAGTGCCGGGGGAAACAGCACGATTCAAATTGCCCAGATTCAGGAATTGATGGATCAGAAAGTCGATCTCCTGATCGTTTCTCCGCTGGAAGCCCAGCCCCCAACCCCCATCATTGAAAAAGCCCTCGACCAGGGCTTTCCCATAGTTGTAGTCGATCGGCGGACTGCTTCGCAGAAATACACGGCGTTTGTGGGAGCGGAAAATCTGCTGGTAGGCCAGAACGCCGGTATATACGCCAACGTGCTTCTGAATGGTCAGGGAACGATCCTGGAAGTGGGGGAAGGAGCTGACACTTCGCCTTCTCTGGACCGGCATCGTGGATTTGTGGAAGTACTTCAGAAGTACCCAGGACTGGTACTGGAGGAATCTCTGATCAGGGATTGGACACCGCAGGAGTACGAAGAAGAAATCAGAAACTACCTTAGTCAGCACCGTGACATCGACCTTGTTTTTGCCCAAAACGACCGTATGGCCCTACAGGTTTTCGAAATCTGTGAAGAACTGGGTCTGGAAAAAAGCATCGAAATTATCGGCGTTGATGGTCTTTATGGTGAAAACGAGGGGCTCGATCTGGTGGATAAAGGGGTACTGGCAGCCACAGTCCTATACCCTACCGGCGGCGAAGAAGCCATTGAGGTGGCGATGGATATCCTGAACAACCGCCCCTATCAAAAGGAGAACCTGCTTTTTACCACGATTGTCAACGGCGACAACGTCAGGATTTTGAAGCAACAGGCCTCAAAATTGATCGACCAGCAGGCCAATATCAACCGGCAGTCGGCGCGGCTGGCCGATCTGAATGAAACCTATTCATTACAGAAAAACGCCCTTTACGTTACCATCCTGCTTTTGTTGCTGGTTCTGATTTTTGGATCCGTACTTTTTTACTTATTACGGGAAAAGCAGCGATCCAATAAAGTGCTCGCGGTGCAGAATGTAGCGATTCGGGAACAAAAAGAGGAAATAGAACGCGTATCCCAGCAAGCCCGGCAAGCGACCGAGGAGAAAATAAGGTTCTATTCATATATGTCGCATGAGTTCAAGACACCACTGAGCCTGATACTGACACCGACCGAAGATTTGCTTGACCGTAAAGCCTTCGACAGGCGCGAGGTAATACCCGTCCTGACCCTGATCAGGAAAAATGCCAACCGCTTGCTCCGGCTGGTAGAGCAAATACTGGATCTGCGTCGGATCGATGCGGGGAAAATGGAACTGGCCGCAGAAACTTATGATTTGGTGGAGTTCACACGGGATATCGTCCAGGATTTCAAAATGAAAGCCCAAAAGAGCCGGATTGACCTGCAATTTGTTTCGCCCCTCACCGAACTACCCTACACCTTCGATGCCGAAAAGCTGGATAAAGTACTTTTCAACCTCCTCTCGAATGCCTTCAAATACACGCCCGACGGCGGGTTGATTCATGTTTCGCTGTTGCTGGCCAATAACGAGGTCGAAATAAAGGTCGTTGACAATGGGGAGGGAATGACTAAAAAAGACAGGGAACAGGTCTTTGAAATATTTTACCGCGCTCAGCAAAACACCTCCCTCGGCTCGGGGCTGGGGTTGGCGCTTTCGCGTGAATTTGTGCAGTTGCACGATGGGGAAATTTATGTCGTTTCCGAAAAAGGAAAAGGTACTACGTTCACGGTCGTTTTGCCCCACAGGAGTGTGGTGCCTTCAACCGGGAAAAGTGAATTGCCTCATTTTCTCCGTCACTCGCCCGAAGAATTCGGCACACCGAACCAGTACAATGATTCTCAGGATAACGGTGAAGGAGCTTCGCTGATTATCGTCGAAGACAACCCCGATCTTCTGCAATTCCTGGAAAACAAGTTTTCTGTCAACTACCAGGTCCGCATTGCTCATTCGGCGGAAGATGGCTGGGAGGCTATTCTTCAAACGATCCCCGACCTGATCATCAGCGATGTGACCCTTGGGGGAGAAGACGGGTTCTCTTTGACGCAAAAAATCAAGAAGGATTTTCGCACTTCTCACATCCCGGTAATCCTGCTGACGGCAAAGGGCGGAATAGAGAGCCAGATAGAAGGCACCCGGGCCGGAGCCGACGCATACCTTTCCAAGCCCTTCAACCAGAAACTGCTGGAACAGAAAGTGCGGACGCTGCTGGACAACCGCAACCTGATGAGACGACGATTTTCCAATGAGATCACCGACCTGGATCAGGTGCCTACGGACGAAAGGAAGTTTTTGCTCGACTTTGAACTACTCATCGAAAAGCATTTGAAAAGCCCGGCTCTTTCGGTGGAAACGCTGAGTCAGGAGATGGGTATGTCGCGGACGCAACTCTACCGGAAAATTACCGCCCTGACCAATAAGAATGTCAACGAATACATTGGTGAATTCAAAATCAAGAAAGCCCAACAACTCCTGACCGACCCTCTCCTTAACATCGCCGAGGTCGCCTACGCACTCGGATTCAGCACGCCCAACTACTTCTCAACTTTCTTCAAGCAGAAAACGGGTAAGACGCCCTCAGAATGGCGCAATAATTAGGGTATCAATTTTATACTTTCTGTAACAAAATTGATAGTCGCCCTTATTTAGGCATCACAACATCCTGATATTCAGAACTATATACATTGTATCAACTTTGTATGTATTTGGCTGATTCGTGCACTTCCTTTCCTGGAATATACTCCAATTTTGATGTACCGTCGCTTCCGGAAACTTCCTCCCGGGGAGCGGCCATACCGGATGTATTCCTTTCATAATTAAATAATAAACACGATGAAAAAGATTCTATTAACGTGCATGATCATGCTCATAACGCTACCGCTTGTGCTGGCCCAACGTCAGCTAACCGGTACTGTCTTGGCTGAAGACTCAAAAGAACCGTTGATTGGGGCGACGGTGGTCGCCAAGGCAACCGACGCTGGCACTACCACCGACGTGGAAGGAAAGTTCTCGCTTTCCATACCGGAAAATGCCACCGCTCTCGTGATTTCTTATATCGGCTATACAAGTAAGGAAGTGCCCATCGCCGGGAAAAGTACAGTGGAAGTTTCTCTGGTTCCCGGTAGTGAACTGGGTGAACTGATCGTGGTGGGCTACACGTCGTCTAAAAAAGAAGACCTGACCGGATCGGTCGCCGTGGTCGATTTGGAACCCATCAAAAATATTAGTTCGGGTAACCCCATGCAGGCGCTGCAAGGGCGGGTGCCGGGCCTTTATATCGAGAAAACCGGCTCACCCAGTGGGGCCAACTCCCGTATTCTGATCCGGGGAGCCAATACCCTGGGCAACACCGATCCGCTGTACATCATCGACGGCGTGCCGACCAAACGCCCCGAGGTGATGCAGACCATGCCTCCCGGCTCTATCGAATCCATCCAGGTACTTAAGGACGCCTCTGCTTCTTCCATCTACGGTTCGCGGGCGTCGAACGGCGTGGTAATTATCACAACAAAAAATGGCTCGAATTCCAATGGCAAGCTGAACATCGACTTCAATTCCAGCATTTCGGCCCAGTCCGAAAAGTACCAGCGGTTCACGATGCTGAATGCCGTGGATCGGGGAAAAGCCCTCTGGCAGGCATCAGTGAACGACGGCGTCAATCCCGAGGATGGCTACGGCGCGATCTACGGATTTGACTGGAACAAGGACTTTACCAATCCTGTGCTGAATGGGGTAACGGTGAAACCTCTCGTAGGCGGCGATCCTAATATGCCCGTTGGCGACACCGACTGGCAGGACGTGATGTACAAAACGGGTGTCGCGACCAGCAATGAACTGATCCTGTCGGGCGGTACCAAAAACTCCTCGCTGTCTATTGCGCTGGGACACTACCACAACACCGGAATGCTAAGGTACACAAAATACGACCGCCTCTCGGGCCGGATCAATGCCCGCACCAGTGCCTTCAGCAACCGCCTCAACATCGGTTCCAACATCATGCTCTCTTCGTCGAACGAAACCCTGGCTGCGACCGACATCGGCGGCGCACCCACACCCGGCCTGGCGGTTACGCTGGTGCCCACGATTCCGGTGTACGCCGCAGACGGTACTTACGGCGGGGCCATCGGTTCGGGGTACTCCGACCGTAACAATCCCCTGCACATGCAGGACATCAATAAATGGGACAATACGAATCGCATGACCATTTTTGGTAATGTTTTCGCCGAAATAGAGCCCGTCAAAAACCTGTTTCTGAGAACCAGTGTCGGAGTGGACAACGCGCGCTATTCTTTCAAGAACATTGAACAGTCTTTCGAAGAGGGGTCTTTCGGCCGCACCAGCAACAGCCTGACCATCGACCAGAACAAGCTGATATCGCTCACCTTTACCAATACGGCCCGCTACAATCTGAACCTGGGAAGAAGCAGCTTCAAATTCCTGGCAGGGGTGGAAGCCATCAAGAATACTTTTGATGTTCAGATCGCCAGAAAAGAAGGATTCGCGGTGCAAAGTGAAGATTACTTCGTGCTGAGTGCCGGCACGGGCAATACGTCCGTCGTGGGTACGGGTTCGGGCAACCGCCTGCTCTCCCAGTTCGGAAGGGTGGACTACAACTTCTCCGATAAGTACCTGGCCGCCCTGACGATCCGCCGTGATGGGTCCTCCCGCTTCGGAGCCGACAATCGCTACGGTATTTTCCCCGCCGCCTCGTTTGGCTGGCGCATCGATCAGGAAGATTTTATGCGTGATGTGAATGCCATCAGCAGCCTGAAACTACGCCTCGGCCTGGGCCGGGTGGGCAATCAGGAAATCGGCGACCTCGCGCGGTTTGGCCTGTACGACACCCGCTACGGGGCCAGGGCCTCCAACTTCAACGACGGCACGGGCCACCAGCCTTTCTTCGATCAGTTTTGGAATATCGGCACGGCCTACGACCTCGACGGTGCCAACACGGGCAACCTTCCTTCGGGTTTTGTGTCCACGCAGGCCGAAAACCCGCGCTTGAAGTGGGAAACGACCGACGAGATAAACGTGGGAGCTGATTTTGGCTTCCTCGACGGCACGATTCAGGGTTCGCTGGATATTTTCAGTCGCGTCACGAGCGACATCCTCATTAAGCCTCCGGTGGCATCCGCCGTGGGAGAAGGACAGTTGAGATCGCTGAACGGGGCCACCAAAACCAACAAAGGTTTCGAGCTTTCGGTCGGGTACTTTGCCAAGCCCAAGGGCGACTTCACCTACAATATCATGGCGGGTATCGCCCGTTTCCGCGACAAGATTACGGAATTGCCGGAAGAAGTACGGTCGGCCTACGCCGGAAACGCCATCACTTCCATCATTGGCCATTCGCAATTCGATCTATTCGGATACAAGACCGACGGCCTTTTCCAGACACAGTCCGAAGTGGACGCCGCCCCCAGGCAGGTAGGTGCTGCTCCCGGAAGGATTCGCTACGTAGACACCAACAATGACGGGGAAATCAACGATCTGGATCGGGTTTTCTACGGTACCACGCTGCCGGCCCTCGAATACAATATCAAATTCGAGGCCTACTACAAGGCGTTTGATTTCTCGCTGTTCGGTTCAGGAATCGCAGGTCGTAATGGCTTCGACATTTACACTTTCTACAACAATTTTGTGCGCGGCAGGGAAAATGTAGGCCCCGGCGTGTTCGACGCCTGGACGCCCAACAACACGGGTTCGACCATCCCGGCGTTGTCGCTGTCGGATGTCAACAACGAGACCCGCCCTTCCGACTATTTCAACGTGAACACGTCCTACTTCAAGCTCAGAAACATCCAGTTAGGCTATTCGCTTTCTCCCAACTTCGTCCAAAAGATCGGACTGAGCCGATTCCGCCTGTTTGCGATGGTTGACAATCTGTTCTTGGTAAAGTCTGCCAGCTTCGCAGGGCCCGACCCGGAGCGAACCGACATCAACGCCATTCCGGTGCCGCGTTCCTTCACCTTTGGCCTCAATGTATCCTTCTAGGAAGCTGCCTGGTCTTGGACAAATCATCAATCTTAAAAAACAGCAGGTCAAATTTCCTTTTGTTCCTACAAAAACTACTACAATGAAAAATAAAATAGCAACCCTACTATTGATCGCCGGTAGCATGACCATCACCACCTCATGTAAGGACTACCTCGATTTCGAGCCTCAGGGCGTGTTGTCTTCGGACAACATCAACTCGGCTTCCGGGGCCGAATCGCTGGTGACTGCTGCCTACGCGGGAATCGGAAACGACGACATGATCGGTCCCATGACCAGCATGTGGGTGTACGGCAGCGTCCGCTCCGATGATTCTTACAAAGGAGGCGGCGGGGTGTCGGATGTAGCAGACATTGATTTTTACGAGCACTACAATCTGACCCGTGCCGATATGGATTGGATGCACCCCTTCACCTGGGAGAATTTTTACAAGGCCATCTCCCGGGCCAACGTGGCGTTGCGTACTGTCAACTCACTGACCGAAGCGGAGTTCCCATTGAAGAAAACGCGTCAGGCGGAGTTGCGCTTTCTGCGGGCGCACTCGCATTTCATGTTGAAGATGTTGTTCAAAAACATCCCCTACATCGATGAGTCTTTATCCAACGACGACATCCTGACCGTTTCCAACGTGCAGTACACTAACGACGAGCTTTGGAACAAAATAGCGGACGATTTTCAGTTTGCCGTGGACAACCTGCCCCTGACCCAGCCTCAGATCGGCCGGGCCAATCAGCTTTCCGCCGCCGCCTACCTGGCCAAGCTTCGCCTGTTTCAAGCCTACGAACAGGATGACAGCCATAAAGTGACCAATATCAATAAAACACGGCTACAGGAAGTCGTCAAGTTGACCCAGCAGGTAATCGGTTCCGGCAAGTATAGCTTGCAGAATGACTTCGCGGAAAACTTCATCGCCGAAACCGAGAATGGCCCCGAATCCGTTTTTGCGATCCAATACTCAATCAATGACGGCACAGCCGTCGGGCGCGTCAGCTTCGTGACCGGACTCAACTACCCGCACGGCGCACCGCAGTACGGCTGCTGCGGATTTCATCAGCCCAGCCAGAACCTGGCCAATGCCTTCAAGACCGACGCCAACGGGTTCCCGCAGTTCGACACTTTCAACGCTACAGATGTCAATTTCGCCACCAACACCGTGGATCCCCGTGTGGATCATACCGTCGGCATCGACGGCCACCCCTACAAGTATGACCCAACCAAGCCATTCAGCAACAGCTGGGTGCGTGATCCGGGCGTGTACGGTTTTTTCCACACCATGAAGGATCAGCAATTGGCAACCAGCCCGTCGTACAAGAAAGAGGGTCCATTTATCGGTTCTTCCAAAAACATCGACATCATCCGTTACGCCGACGTGTTGCTGATGCAGGCCGAGGCATACATCGAACTCGGCCAGCCCGAACTGGCGCTGCCGCTCATCAACCAAATCAGGAACAGAGCCGCCAAGAGTACCGGACGGTTGAGGAAAACCGACGGCACGTTTGCCTCAAACTACAACGTGAAGCCTTACCCGTCGGCGGGCTGGAACCAGACGACGGCCCGCAGGGCCTTGCGCTGGGAGCGACGCCTTGAGTTTGCCACGGAAAGCCCGCGCTTCTTCGATCTGGTACGCTGGGGTATTGCCGCCGAAACGCTGAATGCTTACCTGGAAAAGGAAAAAGTGAGAAGGCCCTTCCTATCCACCGCCAAATTCACCGCCGGTCGGGATGAGTACCTGCCCATCCCGCAGCGCGAGATCAGCCTGACCAAAGGGTTGTACAAGCAAAACCCAGGCTTCTAAATCCCCTATCCCGTTCAACATTTAACCAACCAACCCCAGGCCAGCCCCGGTACTCTATGAAGAATTCGCAGAAAGTTTTTATCTGGTCCCTGTCGGCTGCTCTGGGCGGTTTTCTGTTCGGATTCGACACAGCCGTCATCTCCGGGGCGGAGCAAACCCTTCAAAAGCTGTGGAATTCCAGCGCTTTTGAGCATGGCCTGACGGTCTCCATCGCGCTGATTGGCACCGTGTTCGGCGCCCTGTTCGGCGGCGTCCCGGCCGACCGATACGGGCGCAGGAAAAGCCTGTTCATCGTGGCGATTCTGTATCTGGTTTCGGCCATTGGCTCGGCCCTGGCTCCGGGTTGGTTTGTTTTTCTGGTCTTCCGGCTGGTGGGCGGCGTGGGCGTGGGCATCTCGTCGGTAGTTGCGCCGATGTACATTTCCGAAATCGCTCCGCCCTCCCGGCGCGGGAGGTTGGTTGCTTTGTTTCAGTTCAATATCGTGCTGGGTATTCTCATTTCGTATCTGTCCAACTACGCCTTGGAGGGCATCGGCGAGAACGCCTGGCGCTGGATGCTCGGCGTGGAAGCCATTCCGGCGCTGCTTTTCATGGGAACCCTCTTCCTGATTCCCGAAAGTCCGCGCTGGCTGATCCTGAAGCGGGGCAAAATAGAGGAAGCGCGGACCATTCTGGCTACCAGCGATGCTGGCGACGCCGACCGCGTGGTTACAGCCATCATCGACAGCCACCACCAGTCCACCGGGTCGAGCTTTCGGGATCTCTTCAAGCCGGAATACAAACGCCCGGTGACGCTGGCCGTGATGTTTGCGCTGTTCAATCAGCTGGCGGGCATCAATGCCATTATTTACTACGCGCCCCGGGTGTTCGAGATGGCCGGACTGGGCAAAGAGTCGGCCCTGCTTTCGTCAGCGGGCATTGGGCTGGTCAACTTGCTGGCGACGCTGGCGGGTTTACTGCTCATCGACCGGTTCGGGCGCAGATTCCTGATGCAGATTGGCTCTTTCGGCCTGATCGCCTCGCTCTCGCTGGTTTCCTATTTCTTTTTTACCGATACGTTGGGCGGGATGCAGGTACCCTTCTTTCTGTTTGTTTACATCGCCTTCTTCGCTATGTCGCAGGGGGCCGTCATCTGGGTATTCATTTCCGAAATATTCCCCAACGACGTGCGGGCTTACGGGCAATCGCTCGGTAGTTTCACGCACTGGATTGCGGCGGCGGTCATCTCCTTCATCTTTCCGTATCTGGCCCAGACGTTTGGCGGTGGAACTACCTTCGCGTTTTTCGCCGGGATGATGGTGCTTCAACTGCTCTTTGTTCTAAAACTCATGCCCGAAACCAAAGGCACTTCCCTCGAAAAGATCGAAGAATCGGTGGTCGTAGCAGTTGCCTGAAAACTATGAAAAAGAAAAAAGTAATCTGTTTTGGTGAGGTACTTTGGGACATGCTTCCCACGGGAAAACTACCGGGCGGCGCGCCCATGAACGTGGCCTTCCATCTCAATAACTTCGGGGTGGACGCTGCGCTCATCAGCCGGATCGGCACCGACGATCTCGGCGACGAACTGCTGGACTTCATGCAGCAGTCCGGCTTGGATACCTCCCTCGTGCAGCGCGGCACCACCCACCTGACGGGCGTAGTGAAGGTGAACATGGACGATCACAATGAGGTAACCTACAAAATCGTGCAGCCTGTGGCCTGGGACTACATTCTATTAGAAGAAAAGGCTGTGCGGACCGTAGCCGAAAGCGACTGCTTCGTTTTCGGATCGCTGGCTGCCCGAAATCCCGGTACGCGCGAAACGCTGTACGAAATGGTTAAAAGCGCCCCTTTCAAGGTATTCGATGTCAACCTGCGGGAACCGTACTACACCCGATCCGTGGTCGAGCATCTTTTGCAGGAAACGGACATGGTCAAAATGAACGCCCACGAATTGGCACTCATTGCCTCCTGGCACAACCCGCTGACGGACGAGAAGTCGGCCATCCGGGAGCTGGCCCAACGCTACGAAACGCCAACGGTCTGCGTGACGCGGGGCGGCGCAGGCGCTATACTCTGGAAAGACAGGAAGTTTTACGAAAGCAAGGGCTTCGAAGTGAAGCTGAAAGACACCATCGGAAGCGGCGATTCTTTTCTGGCCGCTTTGATCGACGGCCTCTTGAAAGGTGCCTCGCCAGGCGAAAGCCTGGAACGTGCCTGCGCGGTGGGTTCTCTGGTCGCTACGCATCAGGGCGCAACGCCGACTTTTTCTCAGGACGATATTCAGAATCTGGCAAATAATGCAAAGCGGGTGGGATAGCGAAAATGCGCGCCTCCCCGATTGTTAAAAACACCAAGACTTTTAAAAATTACCAAAAAAATGTACAAAGCAATCGTTTACCTGGTTCTATCTTCACTTATGGTCGCCTGCAATTCCTCCGGTCAGCCCGATTCCACGGAGGCCACTCCGGACGGCTACCGTCCCGCCTATCACTATACGCCCGAGAAAAACTGGGTCAATGACCCCAACGGATTGGTGTACCTCGACGGTGAGTATCACCTTTTTTATCAGTACAACCCCTATGGCGATACGTGGGGACACATGAGCTGGGGACACGCCGTAAGCAAAGACCTGAAAACCTGGGAGGAACTACCCGTTGCCCTGGAAGAATACCCCAGCGCTGACAGCAGTGAGACCATGATTTTCTCGGGTTCCGTGGTGGTGGATAGTGAGAATACCTCCGGCTTTTTTGAGCCGGGTTTCAAGAACGGCATGGTCGCTATCTATACTTCCCATGTCCACCGGGGCGATGTGGGACTGGCACAGCACCAGAGCCTGGCTTACAGCAGCGATAAGGGCCGTACCTGGAAGTACTATGACCAAAATCCTGTGCTGGATCTGAACATGAAAGATTTTCGCGATCCGAACGTGTTCCGCTACCAGGGCAAGTGGAAAATGATCGTCGTCAAGCCCCTCGACTATGTGGCGCAGATTTATGAGTCTGAAAATTTGAAAGACTGGAAACTACTCAGTGAGTTTGGGAAGATGGGCGACATGGCCAAGATTTGGGAATGCCCATCGCTCTTTGAAGTACCCGTAGCGGACAGCGACGAGAAAAAGTGGGTCATGTTGATTTCAAGCGCGGCCGAGGACACCGAATTCACCGGCATGCAGTACTTCGTGGGTGATTTCGACGGGCAGCGTTTCACGCCGCAGCCGCAAGAGGGCGTATTCCGGTTGGACAATGGAAAAGATTTTTACGCCGCTATTCCGTACAACAACCTGCCTGATTCTCAAAAAAATCCGATCATCGTCGGCTGGGTGAACAACTGGATGTACGCCAACCAGATCCCGGCCAGTGGTTCGCGCGGGATGTTTTCGTTGCCCCGTGCCCTGTCTTTGAAAAAGCAGGGCGATACTTATATCGTTGTTCAGCGGCCAATTTTCAAAGAAGGAATTTCAACCAAGACGATCAGCGTGAAAGCCAAGGATCTGGCGGGACAAACTTTCGATATGCCCACTAATTCTTATCGGCTTACCCTCACGATCGACCTGAGCGATGCCCAGGATTTTACAATCGACCTGCTGAAAAAAGATAACCAAAGTACCCCCCTCCGCTACGATGCCGCTACCGGAAAACTCAGTCTCGACCGTACGAATTCGGGTGATGTCGCTTTCCACGAACAGTTTCCCAGCGTGGAATCGGTTAGCCTGAATCCTAAAAACAAACAGTTGAAACTGGATATTTTTGCCGACAATTCGGTGCTGGAAATCTTTGTCAACGACGGTGAGAAGGTGCTGACTGAGTTGGTTTTTCCGGGAAACGGTACAAGCCGGGTGGCAGCCAAAACCGAT
This sequence comes from Persicitalea jodogahamensis, assembly GCF_014651615.1. Taxonomy (GTDB): domain Bacteria; phylum Bacteroidota; class Bacteroidia; order Cytophagales; family Spirosomataceae; genus Persicitalea; species Persicitalea jodogahamensis. Next base: position 182,774 of record NZ_BMXF01000005.1, read on the forward strand.
TGATCTTCTAAACCTTACTTCGACTGTGTAGAATAAGGGGGTGAAATGACGCAGGTACTTGAAGCTTCCATAACTTTTTGAAAAAGTTATGGAAGCTAACATTGAATCATTAGTCAGCACGACAGAATCGGAACGCCTGGAAAAGAAATCCACGGGCGCGACTAACAAGGCGCCCTACCTGTACAGGTTTCCCAAATGACGGGAATTAGCCCGGATATGCCAATACGCGACAATTTTCGCAGACGTACCGGCAGACTATTTCAACGTGCGGATATAGGAAAGCAGATCGGCAACCTGCTGGTCGCTGTACTGGTCGATGAGGCCCTTGGCCATGAACGAACGGTTGGGAAGGAAAAACTGATTTTTGATTTCCTGGGCCTTAATGTACAGTTTACTCCCTCCCATGAAGGCGAGGGTAGTGCCGCTGTCGTCTTTCCCCACCAGATACCCTTCCACCACGCTACCGTCTTTTTTGTTGATCCGGTACAGCGCGTAGCCAGACTCCACGGCGGCATCAGGGTCGAGGATCGCCGTGAGCAGGGCCTGGGTTTCGCGGGAAGCCGAGCCGTCGAGCGCCGGAGCGATGTTCTGTCCGTCGTTGCCCACCTGATGGCATAGCAGGCAGGTCTGGAATAGTAGTTTACCTTCGCCGGGATTACCTGTGTTCTTCGCAGCGAGGGCGCTGTATTTTTTGATTTTAGTCTTGATTTCCAACTGCTTTTCTTCCTGCTGCCTCTTAATATCCGCCAGCATTGCCTGACTGCGGCGATCGTTGCGGTTAACGCTGGCGAGGCGTTCCGTCAGGGTAGTCGGCAGCAGCGCCAGGTCGCCGGGGTTTTGGCCGTACACGTTCATTATCACCGCCGCACCGCGCGGCGAGGCGGTCAGCGTTTCGGCCAGTTTTATTTTGTCAGGATCGCTCAGGTCGGGGAGCCAGGTCGCTAACGCTTGCTGCCCGGCGGCCGAATCGGCTTTCAGCAGCTTGTCAAGCGCGAAGATCCGGGTGGCCGAAGTCCACTTTTCATTCTGTACCGTCTGGCTGAAAATATTCCGGTTTTCGGCGTTGCTTTCCAATGCCTTCAAGGCCAGCCGCAAGGTGGGTTCGGGCGTTTGCTGGTCGACAACAGCAACGACTTCGTCTCGTGCATCGGCCATGCTAAAACGGCTTATCGCGTCCAGCGCCAAATCCACGTCCACCTGTTCTTTGCTTTTGAGGAGCTGAAAAATGGGCTTGGCCACCATCGTCGAAAAAGCAGGCGACTGCAGCCGGGCTTCGTTGCGCACGGCATAGCCTACGTAGTTTCTGGCCTGGGCGGGCTGCTGCATGACGGGTTGCACGGCGTCGTAAATTGACTTGTCATCCAGCATATCGGCCACGCTGACAAAGGTAGTTTCATCCAGCGTATCCAGCTTTGCCTGGGGCCAGAGGGTCAGGAAAGCCGCTTCTTTTTCCTTCCTGGGCAAAACCTCGATCGCCCACAGCCGATTGACCGCGGGGCTTTTTTCGCCCTGTGAGCTTTTCAAAAAAGTTTGTAATTCGTTGGGGTACTTTTCCAAAGCCTTACGAGTCAGGTACCGCTCGAATTTCCGCTCATAAGCGCCGCCCATCGCGTTGCCGGGCAGTTCAGGCTTTGCGGCCTTCACCAGCAACCCGATGGTCAGCGGGTCAGCGTGCGGACCTTCGCCCAGCGTTCGGAGTACCTGCGAACGCACCATTGCGGTTTCGTCCTCGACCAAATTTTGCAATAGCTCCGCGACCTGCGCCGGAGGCAGTGAAAAGCTTGCCAGCGATCGAACGGCTTCGCGGCGCAGGTCGGGAGCTGGAGAGGCCAGCAAAGTGGCGAGAAGCGGGGAATCGTAGTGATGAATTCCTTCCAGGCACCAGAGTGCGTGAATGCGGGTGGTTTCGGTTTGCGAATCATCGGCGGCCAGCGCGATCAGGGCCGGAGCCAGTACTTTCGTTTCCGCCAGCGGCCGGTCGGAAATCTGGTGCCAGGCGGCCCGCTTTGCCCACAGGGAGGGCGATTTCAGATAACCAGGTAGTTCGCGGGTTTTTATTTTATAAAAATCAGGTACCTCGCGCGGTTGCTGACTGACGTGGCGGATACGCCAGATGCGACCATTTTTCTTATCGCGGTCGGGATGGGTAGTGGGCAACTCGTTGTGCGAAACGATCTTATTGTACCAATCGGCGATATACAGGCAGCCGTCAGGCCCAAATTCCATATTGACGGGCCGGAACCAGTCGTCCTCCGACGTCAGCAGGTCGGGCAGGTGCTGGGCGGTCACGCTCCCGTCGGCCTCCCGCACGATGCGCACCGCGTTGATGGAGCTGGTAATGGGGTTGGCCAAGAAAGCCACATCGCGGTACTCGGGCGGGAAAGTACCCGCCGCGTCGTCGGCGAAGGCCAGGCCCGAAATGCCCGTACCGCCTACCCGAAACTCGTGCAACAGCGGCATAAAGGGCTGATAAGGCCTCAGCCGCTCGTTGCCGATACCCGGAAAACCCGTGCCGGGCTCCATCGGGGCTACCGAGTACCCCAGATCGTTGGCCTCGGAGCCATACCATTGGCCGTTGTCCCGCAACTGGAATCCCCAAATATTATTCAATCCCGAACTAACCAGCTCCATCCGCGTGGCATCCAGCGAAAAACGGGCGATTTTGCTGTAATCGACTTTCAATTTACTCCCGCTTTTCACCGAAACTACCTCACCCTTGTTTAGCGCTCCCTGACTGAAATGAATCCAGTCGCCGGGCGCACGCACCAACACGTGACCCATCGTGTGGGTGTCTGTGTAGCCGAATCCCGTAAAGAGCGGCACGCGCTGGTCGGCGCGGCCGTTCTGGTCTTTATCGTGCAGAAAAAAAAGCTCGGAACCCTGCATGACGTACGCGCCGTCTTTGTAAGGCAGAATGCTCATCGGAATCGCCAGCCCGTCGGCCCACACGGTAGTTTTGGCTTTTTGGCCGCCGTACAGGTTGGAGAGGATGAGAATCTGATCCTCTCCTTTGGTTTTTCCCTGGTAAAGATCGAGAATGCGCCTGAAGGCAGGGTTTTCTTGCTGGGCTTTCGGATCGTTCATCAGCCGTTGCAGATCGTTCCATTTAATATCAGCCACCGGATCGAGGGGGTACATGCGGGCCGTTTGGGTCCAGAGCCGTCCGGCGTCGTCGAAAGTCAGGTCGATTGGGTTGACGACGCCGTCTTCCTGACTGGCGACTAGTTCGATCACGAAGCCTTCGGCCAACTTGAAGCCCGCCATTTCCTTCGCCGCCGAGTAAACCTCCGTGCGGTTGGACTGCGTCTTTTTGTCCTGGGAAAAGGCGGCTGAGGTGGCCAGTAGCGTCACCGCCAGCAAGCTACCCAGCCAAAAGCGGTCCGTCCTGTCGTTTATTTTTTTCATTCCTGACCTTTGTTTTACAAAAAATCAACGCGCAACTAACGAAACTCCGTGATCGTCAAATCCCGGAACTCGACCTGACCCGCACCGCCGCTGTGAATTTGCACGGCGATGACACCTTTGGCGGGAATGGATTCGTCCTTTTCCACGTAATCGACGGTCTTGACGCCGTTGATGTAGAGTTCGTGGTGATTGCCCCGGCAGCGGATAATGTAGCTGTTCCACTCGCCCGGACGCAGTACGTGACGCAAAGTGCTCAGGTCGCCGCCGACGAGCTTGGCCCGGCGGTGCTCGTCGTAGAGATCACCCCAGTAACCGTCACCGATGTCGGCCTGGTAACCTATCACTTTGCCATCTTTCACGAAAGAGCGGTACTGAATGCCGCTGTTGATCATCCCGGTCGCCGGGTCGCCCGTGAGGCGGAAGAGGCAGCGAAACTCGAAGTCGCCGTATTCTTTGATGGTGTGCAGGTAGGTATTGGCGGGAATTTTTTTGATCCCGTCGCCGCTGCGGATGGTGCTGTCGCTTACCGACCACCAGGCCTGGTAGTCAGGATTGGCCGTTTTCCAGCCATTGAGGGTTTTGCCGTCGAAAAGGGAGACGGCAGACGGTGAGGTCTGGGCACGAAGCGAAGTGCCGAGCAGGACAACCATCAAACCCGACAGAGCGAACAGCCGATGGTACTTTGGGAGTTGAGAATAGACGATGGAGCGCATGGGTACTTTTGACTGGATGTTTTGTCAAAAACACTAAGGCACAAGATGTCGTTTACTACCCTTTGAGAGAGGAGGAAGGGAGGAAACGATAAAAAGATGCTATCGTTATTCTCCCGCCGGGCGGCCCCGTTTCCTCCCTTTGCATTACTACTCCGACCGCAGCGAGTTCACCGGATTCATCAGCGCCGCTTTCACGGCCTGAAAACTGACCGTCAGCAGAGTGATGACCAATGCCCCTGCACCCGCAGCGGCGAAAATCCACCACGACAACTCAGTGCGATAAGCGTACTTCTGCAACCAGCCTTCCATGAAGTACCAGGCCAGCGGAGCAGCGATCAGCAGGGCGATGACAACGAGCAGCACAAAATCTTTCGACAGCAGCCTCCACAAGCTCGCCACACTCGCGCCAAGTACCTTGCGCACGCCGATTTCCTTGGTACGCTGCTCAGCGACGTAGGAGGCCATTCCGAAAAGTCCGAGGCAGGAAATAAGTATGGCTAGTCCGGCAAAAAAGGCCGCCAGGGTACCGATGCGCTCTTCGGCCGCAAACTTGATGGCGAAATCTTCTTCAGCGAATGTGTACTTGAATGGGTTGACCGGATCGAATTTTTTGTACACCGCTTCGACTTTGGATAGCGAGGTAGTTGCACTCATGCCGGGATTCAGCTTCATACTAAGAAGGCTGTTCCGGCTCTGTTCAACAAAGAAGATGGTCTGCTTCACTGGCTCGTAGGGCGACTGGGTAACGAGGTTCTTCACCACACCGATGATGCGGAAGTCCATATCCTGCCAGCGGACTATTTCCCCCACCGGATTTTCCAGCCCCATGTATCTCACTGCCTCTTCATTGATAACCAAAGCAGTAGAATCCGATGCGAAATTTTTGTCAAAGTCCCGTCCCTCCTTGATCTGCCAGCCAATCGTTTTGCCAAACTCCGGGGTGACGCGCATCGATACAAATTCGTCGCCCATGTTGGGGTCTTTTCCCTTCCAATCCAATCCGCCATTGGTGATGTAGGTGAAAGTAATTGGGCTGTCGGTAGCAGTCATCTCCTGCACGGCCCCGGTACTCAGGATCTCCTCCCGGAAAGCCTCGTAGTGGCTTTTGATTTCGCCGGATTTCATGGGTATCGTTATCAGATTACTTCGATCATAGCCGATGGGGCGGTTTTTGGCGTGCTGAATCTGTTGGTACACGATGATCGTGCCGATAATCAGCGTCACCGAAACGGTAAACTGCACCACTACCAGCGCCTTGCGGGGCATGGAAGCAAAACGCCCCGACACAATGGTTCCTTTGAGGGTCTTGATCGGAGAAAAAGAAGACAAATACAAAGCCGGATAACTGCCGGCAAACAATCCGGTAAAAAGGACGAAACCAAAACCAGCCCACCAGAAAACCGGACTCGCCCACGGAAAAACGATTTGCTTGTCCGTCACCTCGTTGAATGCGGGCAAACCGAGCAAAACCAGGAATACTGCCAGCACGAATGCCAACACCACTACGAGCAACGATTCCCCAAAAAACTGCGTGATGAGTTGTCCGCGCATGGAACCTACGGCTTTACGCAAACCCACTTCCCGCGCCCTTTTCTCGGAGCGCGCCGTGCTGAGGTTCATGAAATTGATGCAGGCCAGCAGCAACACGAATATCCCAATGATGCCGAATAACCACACATATTCAATGCGTCCACCGCTTTGAATCCCATTCTCAAATTCTGAACGGAGGTACCAGTTTTTCATTGGTTGCAGGAATATCTCGGCCTTAAATTTCTTTTCCTCCTCGCCGACCTTGTTGAATTTGGCATTTTTGATTTTGGCCGAAACATCCGCCATCGTCGTGTTTTCGGCGATTTGGGCGTAGGTCAGGAACCAGTTGTTGCCCCAACCCAGCCAGGGGGGCAGGTTCTTGTTGTTGAGTTCCCAGGGCGCGATGAAGGTCAAATCCCGAAAGGAAGAATTGTAGGGCAGGTCGGCATACACCCCCGTCACTTCCACATCTTCCCGGTTATTCAGCTTGACGATTTTTCCAAGTGGGTCGGCTTCGCCGAAGAGTGCCTGGGCCGTGGATTCGGAAAGCATAATCGAGTTGGTTTCCGTCAGTCCGGCGCGGGTACCTTTGCGCATTTGCAGCGTCAGCATCTCGGGTGCTTCCGGTCCCATGTAGTTGCCGGTTTTCGTTATTTTCTTGTCCCCCACGGCCAGGAGCTGCTCGAAGTTGAAAGAAGAGATGACGATATGCTCGAAGTTGTCGCCGTAGCTATCCCGAAGTTCGGGGGCCAGTAGTTTAGGTACATTAGGTGCAGCCTGTATTTCGCCGTTGAAAGTCTGGTTCTGCATCACCAGCGCGATGCGGTCGTAGTTATCGAAGGAGCGGTCGTAGCTCAGTTCGTCATAAACCCACAAACCAATAAGCATTGCCACCGTCATGCCCACGGCCAGGCCGCCAATGTTGATGAAAGAGTACCCTTTGTTCCGGATCAGGTTGCGGAAGGCGATTTTAAGGTAGTTGCGAAGCATGGCTGTTACGTTTTTAGATTATTTCTTTCATTAGAAACTGAGGGTCACTCCGATCTCAGACTCTTCACCGGATTCATCAAAGCCGCCTTAATCGCCTGAAAACTTACCGTCAGCAGCGTAATTACCAATGCTCCCGTACCCGCCGCCGCGAAGACCCACCACGAAAGTTCGGTGCGGTAGTTGTATTTCTGCAACCAGCCCTCCATGAAGTACCACGCCAGCGGCGAGGCGATCAACAGGGCAATAAGTACCAGAAAAACAAAATCCTTGGAAAGCAGCCGCCACAAACTGGCTACGGATGCACCAAGTACCTTGCGGACGCCGATTTCCTTAGTGCGCTGCTCGGCCATGTACGAGGCCAGGCCGAACAGTCCCAGGCAGCTGATCAGTATAGCCAGGCCAGTGAAAACGCCCGCCAGCTTACCGATGCGCTCCTCGGAGGCGAACTTGGCGGAATATTCTTCATCCACGAACTGATACTCGAAGGGCAGGTCAGGGAAGTTTTTCTTATAAATACTTTCGACGGTAGCAAGGGATTGGCTGGCGCTTTGGGCGGGATTCAGCCGGAGGTTGTAGTAGCTGGCGTTGTTGTACTTGTCAAACACGTACATCGATTGCTTCACGGGCTCGTAGGGCGACTGCATGATCATGTCGTCGATGACACCGATAACGGTTAGCGGAGGCTCGGGATCTTCTTCATCGTCGTCGCGGATAAGGGTACCGATGGGATCTTTCAATCCCATGTATTTTACGGCGGTCTTGTTCAGAATAACGGCATTGGAGTCGGAGGCAATCTCGCGTGAGAAGTCGCGCCCGGCGATGATTTTCAAGCCCAGCGATTGGACGTACTCAGGTGAGACCATCGTCCAGGCCAGGTCTTCCTGAAAACCCTCGGGCTTGCCTTCCCACAAAAAACCGGAACGATTGGAATAAACTTCGGTTGTAGGGCTGCTGGCCGATGACATCTCGACTACGGCTCCCGAATTGATAAATTCCTGGCGGAGGAAGTCGAATTTTCCATCAAAACTACCCCGACTCAGAGGAATTTGGATCAATCCCTCGCGATCGTAGCCAATGGGGCGGTTCTTGGAATGCTGGATTTGCCGAAATACGATGATAGTGCCAATAATCAGGGCCACCGAAACGGTGAATTGCATCACCACCAGTACTTTGCGGGGTAGCGCGGCGAAACGTCCCACCCGAAAAGTACCTTTCAGGACTTTAACGGGTTGAAACGAAGAAAGGTAAAGGGCGGGATAGCTGCCGGAAAGCAAGGCCGTAAAGAGAATAAACAGCAACGATGCGCCCCAGAAATAGCCGTTGGCCCAGGGGAATTCTATCTTTTTGTCGGCTAATGTATTGAAAGACGGCAGCGCAATCAATACCAGAATCATGGCCACGACAAAGGCCATCCCGACTACGAGGAACGACTCGCTCAAAAACTGGGTAATGAGTTGAGTTCTGACCGAACCTACCGACTTTCTGATTCCTACTTCCTTAGCGCGTTTCTCGGAGCGCGCCGTGCTGAGGTTCATAAAATTGATGCACGCCAGCAGCAGCACAAACGTGCCAATGATGCCGAACAGCCACACATTTTCGATCCGGCCGCCCGTCTGGACGCCGTTTTCAAAACTGGCTTTCAGATGCCAGTCATTCATGGGCAGCAGAAATATCTCTGGTTTGTGCTGGGTGACGTCCTCATCGGCAGCCTTCATCTTGACATCCTTGATTTTGGCCGACACCTGCTCCATCGTGGTGTTGTCGGCAATCTGGGCGTACAACTGAAAGGAGTTGTTCCCCCACTGATCCACCGCGCGCTGCATCCATTCCGCGCTCGCCAGGAGTTGATCCCAGGGGATGATGTAAGTCGTCTTGCTGAAATCGTTGTTGGCAGGAATATCGGCGTACACACCCGTTACTTTCAGGTTGTGCTCATTGTTGAGTTTGACGATTTTGCCCATCGCTTCTTCATTGCCAAAAAGCGCTTTCGCCGTAGTTTCCGCCAGCAAAATGGAGTTGGTTTCTTTCAGGCCATCCCTTTGTCCCGCCAGCATTTCCAGCCCCAGCATCTCGGGAGCACCCGGCTGCATGAAATTCCCTTCTTTAGCCATCTTCTTTTCCCCATGCGCCAGAATACTGCGAAACCGCCAGCTACTCATCACCAGGTGCTTGAAGTTGTCGCCGTAGCTATCCCGCAGCGCCATTTCCAGCGGACGGGGAATGGCTTGTCCGGTACCGATTTTCCCGTTGAAGGTCTGGCTCTGGTACACCTGCGCGATGCGGTCGTGGTTTTTGTGGTAATGGTCGAACGTAAGTTCGTCATTCATCCACAGGCCGATCATGATCGCCACGGCCATGCCGACCGCCAAGCCGCCGATGTTGATGAACGAATAAGCCTTGTTACGGACGAGATTTCGGTAGGCGATTTTGAGGTAGTTGGAGAGCATGGCTGGGTTTGAGTTGAATAAATTGAATGGTCTTTTTGCTTCTTTGTCTGCTTAAATCATTCGCTCCGCAGTGACTCCACCGGATTCATTAATGCCGCCCTCACGCTCTGATAACCCACGGTCAACAAAGCAATCGCCATGGCCGTGATGCCCGCCAAGGCAAACACCCACCACGAAATATCGACATGGTAGGCAAAATCCGCCAGCCACTGGTCCATGAAGTACCAGGCGATGGGCGAGGCGATGACCAAGGCGATCAGCACCAACAGCACGAAATCCTTGGACAGCATTCCCACGATGCTGGCTATGCTCGCGCCCAGCACTTTCCGGACGCCGATTTCTTTGGTCCGCTGGAAAGCGGTGAGCGTGGCCAGGCCAAACAGGCCCAGGCAGCTGATCAAGATGGCGATGCCCGTGGAAAGGTTAATGATTTTGGCCATCGTCCGCTCGGATTCATAGTACTGCGCGATCATGTCGTCGTAGAACTTGTACTCGAAGGGCGCGTCCGGGTAGGTCTGCTTCCATAATCTTTCCATTTCCCGGATGCCCGCCTGCCAGTCGGCGGGTTTGCTGGAAGCTAGTTTTACGTTAAAACTTCCGGTTTTGTCCTTCTCGGTCATCAATGTCAGCGGGTCGATTTTTTGGGAAAAAGTATCCGTGTGAAAATCTTTCACAACGCCCACGATGGGAATCGAAAAATGGCTGTTTTCATCAGTCAAAAACTTTCCTACTGCCTCCTGCGGGTTCTCAAAGCCGAATTCCCGCACGGCGGTTTCGTTGATCACGTACTCCCGCACGGTGTCGCTGGGGAGCAGATTGCGCCCGGCCAGGAGTTTCATGTTATAAGTACCCAGCAAATCCGTATCCACGTATTTGCGATATACGCTGCGCTCCACTTCCGTATTTGCTTCTTTATACACCAGGCCGCCGCTGGAAAAATTCTGGTTGAAGGGCGGATTCCCCAAACTTACGGCGGCCACTTGCGGGAGGCGTTTGAGCTCCTCTTTCAGCGCAAATTGTTTGTTGCCGTATGTTTCGCTTAACAGCAATCGGTAGGGTACCTGAAAAGTCAATACTGCTTCACGATCGAAACCCAAATCCTTTTCCATCGTATAGCGCATTTGCTGATTCATGATGATGGCCCCAATGACAAATGCCTGCGCAATCACGAACTGAAAAACGATCAGACTTTTACGTAGGGAAAAGCTATTCCTGCCAATTCTAAGACTAACCTGCCCACGCAAGACCTGCGTCGGCTGAAATCGGGTGATCAGCAGGCTGGGGTACCAACCTGCCAGCACACTAACGGAGAGGGCGAGGAATGCCATGAAAAGCAACGTTTGTCCGGCGTTGGGATAAAGCTCCAGACCTTCGGGAAAAAGGTCACTGAAGCTGGTCCGGAACGTTATCGTCCAGACGAACGCCAGGCCACAGGCCAAAATGGTAACGATGAAAGTTTCGCCCAGAAAGTGCCCGATCAGGCGGCTCCGTGAGCTGCCCAGTGTTTTGCGGATACCAATTTCGCGCGCACGCTGAGGTACCTGCGCCGTGGTGAGGTTGACATAATTGATGACCGCCAACACCAACAGGAAAGCTGCCAGACCCATGAGGGCCAGCAGAATATTTTTGTTCACAGTGCGCACCCGGCCCGCGTACTTGGGCGTGAAGTGTACTTTTGAAAGGGGAAGTAAGTCGTGCTTACGGGAAAAATTCCCTCCCCAGTTTTTCATCGCTTCCTGCGAGTTTTTCTGCGAAAGGGCATTGATATTTTTGTTCAGTTTAGCCACATCGGTTTTTTCGCCGATAAGCAGATAAATCTCGTCGGACGAGTTGACGCCGCCCCAGGTTTCGGTATAATCTTTGGCCTTTTCGCCCTTCTGAAATGTGGAAAGTGATAAAAATTCCTGTCCCGTAAACGAAGTTGAGCGTTCCAAATCCGCAACCACGCCTGTCACTTCAATAGCCACGGTATCGCGGTACAGAATGGTTTTACCGAGCATCTGCTCCGGCGTCAGCGTGGGAAAGTACTTTTCGGCTCGGGAAAGGGTCAGCACTACTTCGTTGGGTTCAGCCAATGCCCTGGCGGGCGATCCGGCCAGCCAGTGGTAGGGTACCATCTTGAAGTAGTCCGTTGTGGTAGCCTGCACTTGTTCAATATCCAGAAAAACCAGCGGCTTGCCCGAGGCCTGCGGTACTTTAAGACTCATAATCCATTGATTATAGAGCCCTGCCACCGTTTCTACGCCGCCTATTTGCCTGCGGATAGCATCGGCAAGAGGCTTGGGAGCACCCGTGTTCCCGCTTTCCTTACCCTCGAAAGTGAAGTCCGTTACGACTTTATAAATCCGGTGGGCATTGGGTTGATCGGCGTCGAAGCTAAATTCATAACTGACCAACTGGAAAATCATCCAGCAGGCCGCCAAGCCGATCGAAAGCCCCACTACATTGAGGGCGGTGAAAAGGCGGTTGCGCCATAGTTGGCGAAGGGCAAGTTTGAAGTAGTTGAATAGCATAATGGATTATGTATTTCAGATCAAAAGCTACAAAATATTTAGTCACTCCGCAGCGACTTCACCGGATTCATAAGGGCTGCTTTGATGCTCTGGTAGCTTACCGTGAGCAGTGCGATACATATAGCCAGCCCACCTGCCAGGGCGAAAATCCACCAACTGATTTCTATTTTGTAAGCGAAATCCGCCAACCATGCATTCATGGCATACCAGGCGATGGGTGAGGCGATGATGATGGCAACAAGCACCAGTTTAAGAAAATCCTGAGAAAGCAGTGCAACAATACTACCCACACTAGCGCCCAGTACTTTACGGACGCCGATTTCCTTCGTGCGTTGCTCGGCCATGAACGAGGCCAGTCCAAATAGGCCCAGACAGGCAATCAGAACGGCCAACCCGGCAAATATCACAGCAATGGTGCCAATGCGCTGCTCGGCCCGGTACATGGCGTCGAAACTCTCGTTCATAAACTGGTAACTGAACGGCTGACCGGGTGCTATCTGCTTCCATTTGGTTTCAATCTGTTTCATCAATGCCGGTAGGTTCGTGCTGCTGACACGGAACGAAGCTGCCCCCGAATTGGCACTGAGCGTCATGGATAAGGCCCCAATATTGCGCCGGAGCGACTCGAAATGAAAGTTTTTGACCACGCCAAGGATGGTATATGTTTTTCTGATTTTGGCTTGCTCGTCTTCAAATTGAAAGATTCTCTTTCCGATGGGGTCTTTGAAGCCAAGTACCTTTACAGCCGCTTCGTTCAGAATTATGCCCGAAGAATCGGACCCGAAGTCGCGTGAAAAATCCCGTCCAGCTACAAGGGTCATGCCCAGCGTTTTAAGGTAATCATAATCAACACCCCAGTTTTGCATGTTGATGCCTTTGTTCATGTCCGTCTGCCCTTCGGGCCAGAAAGCGTTATCGCTCCGATTGGAAGGCGTGGGCAGATAACCCGACACGCTTCCACCCACCACACCGGGCAGCCGCATCACCTCCTGCCGGAAGCTTTCAGCCTGTTTGCCAATGGCATGCACATCCTCGATGGTCACTACCTGATTGCGGTTGAAACCCACGTTTTTGGTTTGGATATAGGAAATCTGACGGTAAATGATAATCGTCCCGACAATCAGTATCACCGACATAGCGAACTGAAAAATGACTAAGCCGCTCCTTAAGCCGGAACTTCGGAAGCTCGTGCTTACCCTGCCTTTTAACACCGCTATCGGTTTAAACGATGAGAGGAAGAAGGCTGGATAGCTGCCTGTCAATAAACCGACTACAAAAGGCAGAGCAATGAGCCAGGGCAACTGATACGGCGAAATCAAATTCATAATATTTAACTCCTTCGCGGCAATGCCGTTAAAACCCGGCAAGGCCATTGCCACCATCACTAGCGCCAGCAGCATGGCCAGTATGGTTATCAGGATGGATTCAGTCATGAACTGCCCGATAAGTTGTGGCCGCTCCGACCCCATCACTTTCCGAACACCCACTTCTTTGGCCCGGTTGGACGAACGGGCGGTGGCTAAATTCATGAAATTGACGCAGGCAATCAGCAGGATAAACAGAGCCACCGCCGAGAAAATATAGACGTATTGAATATCTCCATTGGGAGCCAGTTCGACCTGCTGTTTAGAGTGCAGGTGAATGTCAGTGAGCGGAATAAGCCAAAATCCAATTGTATTGCCTGCTTTCCTGAATTGAGACAACGAGGAGCCTATTATTTGCATCACCTGCGGTCCCATATACTTCTCGATGATGGCATCGAAGTTTTTGGCAAACGCCTGTGGGTCCGTGCCAGGTTTCAGCAAAACGTAGGTGTGGTGATTGTTGCTGAGCCATTGACCCCACGTATAATCGTCGTTGAGCATGGTGAGGAAAAAATCACTGTGAAAATGGGAGTTCTTCGGCATATCCCGCATTACACCGGTCACTGTGTAGGCTTGTTTGTTGACGAACACCAGCGTCTGCCCCATCGGGTTCCGATTGCCAAAGTGCCGCTTTGCCGCCGATTCGCTGATGACCACCGTATTGGGTTCGGCCAACGCCCGTTTGGGGTTGCCCGCTACGAGTGGCAGCGTAAACACCTCGAACAGAGTAGAGTCGGCAAAGGTGATGTTGTCTTCCCGTAAATTTGTCGATTCATCCTCGCGTTTAACCAACCACGTCCCGCGATTATGCAGTCGCACAAACTGCTCGACCTGCGGGTAGTCTTTTTTGAGCGTCGGGCCGATAGGATCGGGTGATACGGCGAAGTGCATGTCGTTCCCGCCAAATTTGATATCGGCCTGGATACGGTAAATACGGTCGGCGTTGGTGTTGTATCGGTCGTAGTTCAGCTCATCCAACACGTAGAGCATGATGAGCATACAGCAGGCCAGCCCGGTGGCCAATCCTACGATGTTGATAAACGTAAGTGCCCGCTGTTTGCGGAGCATCCGGAAGGCGATTTTAAGGTAGCTTGTAAGCATAGCTTCTCATTATGATCATTACGTCAGGAGTTGGGTCAAATGGGTAACGGCTCTGTGGTGGATCAAGAAAAAAATCGGAGAACGCCGGTTGACGGCACGAGTTGCCCGCATGGACCGTTAACCGAAAGCATAGGATTCATTCATTCACTCCGTAAACTTTTTACCGGATTCATCAGCGCGGCCTTGATGCTCTGGTAGCTTACCGTGAGCCAGGCGATCACCAGCGCCGCAACCCCGACGCTTGCAAATATCCAGGCGTTTATTTCGATGCGGGAGGTGTAATTGTCGAGCCACTTCTGCATGCCGAACCAGGCCAGCGGCATGGCGATGAGCAGCGCTATCAGCACGAGTTTAAGAAAATCCTTTGAGAGCAGCATAACGACCGAAGCAACCGTGGCTCCCATTACTTTACGAATGCCGATCTCTTTGGTCCGCTGTTCGATGACCAGCAGGGCTACTGCAAAAAGTCCCAGGCAGGATAACAGAATCGTGATGCCGGAGGCCATGACAAAAATCTGGGTAAGCTGCTCTTCATTCTGAAACCATGCGTCGATATTTTCATCCAGAAACGAAGCCATGAATTCGGCCTCGGGGGCCACCTCCCGCCAAATTTTCTCCAGCTTGTTCATGGCCCCGGACAGGCTCTGATCCGACACCCTGACAAAAACATAGTTGATTGCCTCCGAATGAGACAGGTGCATCGTAATGGGTTTCCGCTCCTGCGTGACCGAGTACAGGTAAAAGTCAGGGACCAGGCCAATGATCTGATAGCGCGACCCGGATGTATCGGTTTCGAAGTACTTCCCCACCGGGTCCGCTTCTCCGATTTGTTTGGCCATGCTCTCGGTAATAATCACGCGGTTGGTGGAGTACGTTGGAAAAGCCGGATCGAACTCCCGACCTCCGAGCAGCTTGATCCCCAGGGTTTTGAGATAATCATAATCGACGAGCAGCCAATCGGTCGATACTTCCTTTTCTTTGTAAGTGAAGCCCAGCGATACCCGCGAAGTCACTTTATCTTTTCCCTTCCCCAGGTTAACCCCACTGCCCGTCACCGATACAATCGAAGGGTCATCGGCCAGGCGGTTCCGCATCCGTTGCAGTACCTGGCGGCCATCGGCCCGGTTGCCAATCGGGATGCTGATGACCTGTTCTTTTTGAAAGCCCAGCGGGAGTTGGCGTAAAAATCGGAGCTGCTGCACCGCCACGACCGTACAGCAAATCAGCAGGCACGAAATGGCAAATTGCGTGACGATTAGTGAATTGCGCAATCCGCCAGGACGCTTTAATGAAAGTTTACCTTTCAAAACCATGACGGGGTTAAATCCGGCCATTTTCAAAGCCGGATACCCGCCCGCGATGAACGTTACCAGAAGAAACACGCCCAGCATCAGCAGGATAAACCCTTTCTGCATCTGGATGATATCCGATAAGTCGATTCTGGCACCGAAAGTCGCATTGAAGAGCGAGATCAGTTGAAAAGCCAGTAAAATGCCCCCAACAAAGCCCGCGAAGCACAGCAGGACCGATTCGCCCCAAATCTGAACGAAAAGCTGTTTTTTAGTCGCGCCAACCGATTTGCGAACACCCACTTCCCGCATGCGGGTGAAGGAGCGGGCCATGTTCAGGTTAATGAAATTGATGCAGGCAATCAGCAGAATGAATAGCCCGATGCCAACAATGGCGTACACCACCGCGATGGGGGTACTTTTGCCGTTCGATATTTCTTTGCCGAAATGAACATCCGCCATATTCTGTAGGCGTATGGCAAAAATATCCCCCTGCTCGTCCGGTTTAGCCCCCTGGCTTTTCAGCTTATCGATGTTAGACGCATAGTACTTTTTGGCAAATGATCTCAGTTTGTTTTCAAAGGACTGTTCCTCGATTCGGGGAGCCAGCTTGAGGTAGGAGGCACCCGAATACGCATCCCAATTGTCTTTCATCGCGTGGTAACTACCCGTGCTTTCGATCCGGATCAACGCGTCAAACTGGATGGAGGAATTGTCCGGCACATCGCGGCAAACGCCCGTGATCTGGTAGTTCCGCTGGTCTTTCCCTCCGCCCACCTGCAATTGCTTGCCGATGGGTTCTGCGTCACCAAATACCGACCGGGCCATGCTTTCGGTAATAATCATGGCATTCAAGCCCCTCAGGCTTTCCTCCCGACTACCCTTGATCAGTGGAAATGTAAAGACATCCAGAAAGCCCGAGTCCACGCCCACCACCATTCTGTCGAGACTCTTTTCCCGGTAGGTCACCAGGCTTTTGGTTCCGCTCCAAATCCGGGTAGTTGCCGCCGCTTCATCGGAAAACTCAGCCTGCAACGCCGGAACCAACGGCAGGGAAGTAGCCGCCGAACGGTCCGTTTTTTCGGCATTGTTTGTCACAAAGTACAGCTGGAAAATCCGGTCGGAATCCTCGTGAAAGTTATCGAAGGTCAGCTGCCGGTAGGCCGTGAGAAATAAAAAGACGCATACGCAGAAGGCCACCGAAAGGCCGACTACATTGATGGCTGCGTATCCTTTGCTTTTCCAAAGGGTACGCAGGGCTATTTTGAAATAATTTTTGATCATGGCTGTTAAGGCTAGTTGTTCTTTTTACTCCGACCGAAGACTTTTCACCGGATTCATCAAGGCGGCTTTGATACTCTGGAAACTCACCGTCAGCAGTGCAATGCCTACAGCTCCGGCGCCCGCCAGTAAAAACATCCACCATTCGATGTCGACTTTGTAGGCAAAATCCTGCAGCCACCGATTCATGAAGTACCAGGAAAGGGGCGTAGCGATGACGATGGCAGCCACCACCAGCTTTAAAAAATCCTTTGAAAGCAATGACACTATGCTTACAACGCTGGCTCCCAGCACTTTCCGCACGCCAATCTCCTTGATCCTCTGCTGGGCGGCAAATGCAGCCAACCCGAACAAACCCAAGCAGGAAATCAGAATCGAGATGATCGTGAAAGAGTTGACTATGCGGGCGGTTCGCGCATCAGCCGCGTAGTTCCGCTGAAAATCTTCGTCCAGAAAACTGTATGAAAACGGCTCACCGGGTACCAGTTCGTTCCACCTGGATTCCATAAAGGGAAGTACTTTGCTCACATCCCGGGTATCGACGTGGGCGACAATGTACTTGAAATCATTGCCCGTATGCAGGAAAAAAGCGTAGGGCTCGATGGCCTGGTGCAAGTCGGCAAAGTGGAAATCTTTCACGACGCCCACAATCTCAACCATGCGGGTCGAGCCATCTTCGTTGCTGTTGAAAGCGAGCTTTTGACCCACGGCCTTTTCCAGGGGAATGGCGAATTTTCGGATGGTCGCCTCATTGACGACCATCCGGTAATTGGTATCTCCCGGAAATTTTTCCGAAAGCAGGCGCCCCGACGCTACCTTGAAGCCCATGGTCTGCATGAAGTCGGGCGCTACCCAGTTCGTTTTCATGACCGCCGCCTCGTTGATACTCTGGTCGGGTCGGTACACCGACATATCGCTGGGATTCAGGATACCCGGATAGTACGAAGTACCTGAGGCGCCGGCTACCTGGCTATTCTGCAATAGCTCACTCCGCAAAGCGCCGTAGGCCTGCCGGGCCTTGTCACTTCTCAGGGGAATCACCACCTGCTGTTCTTTGGTAAAGCCGAGCGGCTGATCGCGCATGAAACTGATCTGACGCTGGATGACCAGCGTCGCAACCACCAGGCCGATCGAAATCACAAACTGGAACACCACCAGTCCTTTCCGCAGCGTGGTGGCTGAGGCAGAATTGACGAATTTCCCTTTGATGACATCCAAAGGGTTAAATACCGATAGGTAGAAAGCCGGGTAACTACCCGCCAACAATCCCGTCAGCAGGGCCAACGCGATAAAAGCCAGCACGTTTTTTGCACTCAACAAATCCGAAAAGGCCAGAGATTTATCGGCCAATTGGTTGAAAACCGGCAGCACCAACACGACTGCCGCCACCGCAATGATCAACGCCAGAAAAGCAAGTACCATCGATTCGCCCAGGAACTGACCGATCAGCCCTCCTTTTCCCGCGCCCATCACCTTGCGCATTCCCACTTCGGCGGCCCGTTTGGCCGACCGGGCCGTGGCCAGGTTCATGAAATTGATGCAGGCAATCAACAGCGTAAACAGCGCAATGGAACCTAGTACATACAGGTAGGTACTGCTGGTAGTAGGCGTAATAATCTCGTTGATTCGATCAAACAGATGAATATCCTGTACGGGCAGTAAGAACAGATGTTTTTCTACCCCGGCGGCCTTCAGATCCTTACCGGCGTATTTTTCTACGAAGGCAGGTAGTTTAGCGTTGAACTTTGCCGGCTGAGTACCCGGCTTCAACCGCAGGTAGGTGTAGAACATATTGTTGTTCGTAAAATCCTGGGGTTGTTCCCGCAGGAAACCACCCACCCAGCCAGCCGAAAGCGGGAGAAAAAAGCGGGCATTGATATGAGACCGGGTACTTTCATCACGAAAAACTCCCGTTACGTTGAAGACCTCCCCGTACCCGCTCGAACCACCAATCCGGAGGGTTCGATTCAGGGCCGGTTCGTTGCCAAACAGCTTGCGGGCAACTTCCTCGGATAGCACCACCGAATGAGCATCATTCATCGCGGTGCGGGCATTCCCTTCCAGAAACTGGTAAGTGAACACATCGAAAAATGTAGAATCAACCTGATAGCCCTCGGTTTCGTAAAACGATTTCACGGTCATTCCCTGCTCCTGTACTTTTAGCAAGGCGATGCCTTCCAGAAAATTTTTCCATACCCGAGTTACCTGCACGACTTCGGGATACTCGTCCTTGACAGCCTGGGCGTAGGGAGAGGGCGCCCGGGGATTATCCATTTTCTCGCCGTTGCGCTCGTTCTCGCTGCGCAACAGGTAGATGTCATTGGCAAACTCGTGGTGTTTATCATAGGCCAGCTCGCTGTTGATGTACAGCAGCAGCAACATGCAGCAGGCCATACCCACCGACAAGCCAAAGACGTTGATGGAGGAAAACAACTTGCTTTTGCGCAAGTTGCGGATGGCGATTTTGAGATAGTTGGTGAGCATAAAAGTAGTATGATATGAGCCAGTAAGCTGATAGAAATTAATTTTGGGGATTTATCACTCACTCCGTAAAGACGTCACGGGATTCATCAGCGCCGCCCGCACCGCCTGGTAGCTTACCGTGGCAAAGGCGACGAAAAAAGTACCCAACAACGCCCATATGAAAACGCCTGCCCCAAACTTGGCCTGGAACTCAAAATCGGCCAGCCAGTTGCGCATCAGCCACCACGCCAGCGGGGCGGCGATGACAAAAGCAATCAGAATCAGTCGGCCGAATTCTTTGCCGAATATCCAGAGGATTTGAGCGATGCTGCTGCCCAGTACTTTACGGATACCGATTTCCTTGGTTTTCTGCGCCGCCATGAACGACACCAGCCCGTACAGCCCAAGGCAGCCGATGAACAATGCCAAGGCCGAGAATGTCTGAATCAGTTTCAGCATCAGTGCCTCGGTTTCGTAGAAGGAAGCGATGTCGTCGTCCAGGAACTCGTAGCTGTAAAGCTGGCCGGGATGGCTTTCCTTCCACGCCTTTTCGATCGCGGCCATCGTGGTAGTAAGGTCGGCCGCATTTAGTTTGATAGCATAGGTGTTGTATAAACCCGGGTTCGTAAAGATCGCAATGGGATTGATTTCTTCATGAAAGGACAGGTCGTGAAAATCCTTGACCACGCCCACGATCAGACCTTTATTATCGCCATTGCTGACGACTAATGTTTTTCCGAGCAGTTCTTCGGGCGCTTTCAGGTTCAGTTTCCGCGCAAAAGCTTCGTTGACGATCATTTCCCGAGCCGAGTCAGATGGGAAGACGTTGCGACCCGCTACGAGTTCCAGGCCGAAGGTCTCGAGGTAGTTTGCGTCCGCGGCCTTCACCGACACCCTGAATTCCTGCTCCTTGGGATCGTTGTCGTAATAAGGAGTGGTGTTCCAGTTCGAATTGTTGGAGGCAGGAGTGGCAAAGCACATGGTGACTGATTCGACCCCGGCCAACTGCTCCAGCTCACCCTGCATCGTTTTTCCCTTCTGGTAGTCGGCGGCAATCGGAACCGTGACCACCGCGTCTTTGTCAAAACCAAGATCAGAATTTACCGAAAAACTCATCTGTTTGGCAATCACGATCATGCCGATTACCAGCGCCTGCGACAGCGCAAACTGCGTAACGATCAACGCCCGGCGCGTATTGAAGCCGCCGATATGCTGCTGCGACAGCTTGCCTTTCAAAGCCACTACGGGCTGGAAACCTGCCAGAATCAGGCCGGGATACGAGCCCGCCAAAAAAGTCACTAACAGCACCAGGGCCGGAATGAACAGCAACAGTTGCCAATCGTTCAGGATGTTGAAACTGACTTCCGAGCTAAACCAGATATTGACGTAGGGAAGTACCACTACTGTGAGTACCACCGCCAGTAGCAGCGCCAAAATCGTAATGACGGCTGTCTGGGCAATAAACTGCCAGAATAATTGCCCGCGTAAGCTGCCCAGCACTTTCCGCATGCCCACCTCTTTGGCGCGGTTGAGGGCCTGTGCCGTGGCCAGATTGATGAAGTTGACGCAGGCCGTCACGATCAGGAAAATGCCGATGAACGAAAGTACCCACAGGTTCCGCTTCGACATGGGTCCGCCGTAGTCGGCATTGAAATGGACGTCGTCAAGGGGTTGTAGCTTATAATGATGGACGTTGGTGCTGGTAGGGCGGTACTTGGTCACGTAAGCTGGAAAAACCTTCTCGACCTGCGCCACCGCTACCTGCGGGCGCAACCGCACGTAGCATCGCATCCCGCTGGTAATGCCCCCCCAGGCGTCGTCCCCCGCCAGCCACTCATTGTACTGTTTGAGCGTAGGGTACGAGACAAAAATCTCCGTTTTCTGATCGGTATTTTTGGGGAAATCTTTGAGGATACCGGTAATCTTGGCGTCTATTTTATCCCCGAACTGAAAAGTTTTATTGATCGGATTTTGGTCGCCGAAGTATTTTTTGGCCAGGCGCTCCGTGATGATGGCGGTATTGGGCTCAACCAATGCGGTTTTCATATTTCCCAGTACCAGAGGAAAATTGAAAATATCGAAGTATTCGGATTCCACGATGGCCACACCGCCTTCTTCCTTGAAAAGCTCGATTTTATCGCCATCTTTCACCGTAATGGTCATGTCTTCTTCGCTGGCAATACGGGCTACTTTCTCCGCGAAATCATAATCTGCCCGAAAAGCTTTACCCAACGGACTCGGCACGCCTGGCGTATAGGAAATGACATCGCGGTGCTGCTCGGTGACAATGCGGTAGATGCGGTCGGAATCCGCATGGAAGTCATCGAAGCTCAGGTGGTACTTCACCAACATGAAAATAAGCAGCCCGCAGGCCATACCCAGCGCCAGGCCGAGGATGTTGATGGTGGCGTAGGTTTTGTTACGCCGCAGGTTACGCAGGGAGGTTTTCAGGTAGTTGGAGAGCATATTTCGATTGGAGTCAACGGTAAAAGATCAACGGCTTTGCGAATTGGAGTTGGCCATTTCATCGTTGAAAAACTATGCCGGATATTCAACTAACTGAATATCAATACAGTCACAAAACTAAACTGTCCGATTCCGAACACTTTGGTTCGAAATCGGACAGTACCTTCAATACCTATTTTTTGATTTCAACCCTCACTTTCGCGGCTTAAACTGCCAGACCGAAAACCCTGCGTACAGGTAGGTCGCCCGCAGGGCGGCGGGATCTTTGCGGTTCAGGAAGCCACCGATATTGCTAAATCCTACGTGAATAGGGCCGAACCGCGCCAACGCGCCTACCATCATCTTGCGGTTGCCTTCAATGAATGTGAGCGGCAGCGAGAAGTCCGAATCCTCGTTCTCGAAGCGGGGCGTGATGATGAGCGCATCGGGCTGGGTCATGTCCAGGGGACTTGCGGGCGCGGCACCGTAGCGTTCGGTCTTGGCTACGTTGAGGAAAAAAGATTTGACCAACTGTACATCCACATCCCAATGCAGCGCCGCGGGCAGGCGGGCTTCGCGCAGCAGTGTGGTTTCGCTTTGTACCGGCAGCACCTCGGCGAAACCTTCCGCGCCCCGATCGGCAATTGTTTCGAGTTCTTTCTGGCCAATCACCGCGCGGCTTTGACTGCCGGAAACTACCCGACTATCGGGGCTTCGGTAGCGGATTGCTCCCAGATCGGTGAGGGAAGCCGAGAAACGAAGCAAGTACCCGGGTCGGGCGTCGTCGTCCGTTTCCAGATGATGCCAGTACGAGCCCAACTCATAGGTTGCGCCCAGGTCGTAGCCCCAGCCGCTGCCGTACCTGGTGGTGTTGGTCAGTTCGCCCAGCTTCCAGGGGGCATTGGGATGCGTGTAGCCGCTTTCGTAAGTGAAGTTATTTAAGACTAACTCTTTCTCATCCGCCTCGCCACCCGGCATGGGGCTGATTTCGTAGCGATCTGCTGAGCCTCTCAGGTAGCTGGCTCTGGCTCCAAAAATGTACTTGGCCGTGGCCCCCACTTTTAATTTGTGCGAACGCCAGTTCACGAGTTGCAGTCCGTACGAAAAACTGGCCTCCGAAAAACTTTGCTGGCCCAGGTCGAAGTGGCCCCATTCGCCCGCACCGACGGGGGTATCGGGCGTGTCGAGCCGTTTGAAGTACATCCGGCGGATATCCTGGGGCAAATTATGGCCGTACACGAATCCACGCGACCGTAGCTGGACACCGAAGCCATGATTTTTCCCTACCGAAAACATCACCGAAGGTAGCCTAATCTCGCTAGCCACGTACAGCGGATCACCCTGCGAAACCGAACCCATCGTCCGAGACCGACCATACAATTCTTTGGTGGAGTGCGGCACAAGTTGCGGATACAGAAAGGCGTTTTCTCCAAAATAATAGAAGTACCGATTGTTGACCGTACTGCCGACCGTGATCAGGTTGATCTGCCATTTGTAGCGTGAGCCCGCCAGCACGGCCGGATTCTCCGTGGCGCGGTACAAGCCGCCGTAGTTGCTGATCGACAGGCCGGGAATCTGCTGAGCCAGCGTGGGGCCAGCCATTGAAATAAGTAGGAGGGGGAGAATTATGAGATGCTTCTTCATGAAAGCTGCGCGGCATTTAGTGTGAGTTTTCCTTGTTCATCGTACAGAACCAACTCCTGTTCGACCAGTTTTCGCACAACTTGCAGCAAGTTTTTTTCGGGAACCTTGCCAAAAGCTTCGCTAAGCGCGCGTGGGGAGATGGGGCCATTATTGTGTAAATAAACGACCAATTGCTGCCTCAGCGCGTCCGAATCTTCGTGAACGGTCGCGGACTTCTGTCGTTTCAGGCAATTGTCACAGACGCCGCAGGGCTGGCCGTCGCGCTCGTCGAAGTAGTCGAGCAGCAGCAGCGTGCGGCATTGCGTCGGGTGCTGGGCGTAGTGCACCACGGCGCCTACTTTACGCAGGTCGCGGTCTTTTCTATTTTCTATTTCAAAAATATTGAGCGGCAAATGCTCCGCGTCGAAGCGCGGCGTCAGAAAGGTGAGCTGGGGCTGGTCGCGGCGCTTTTCGTAGTCGATGATTTCACGTTCCTGCAAAAACCGCAGCCTGTTGGCCACCTCGGGTAGTTGGGCGTAGAAAGCGCGGCCAATCTCACCCTCCGAAATCCTGACGTACTCCGAAAAAAGCTCCCCGCCATACATTCGCAGCAGCATTTTCAGGAACGAATCGTAGTCGGGATACCGGATCTGGAAGTCGTATAACTGCTGCTTGTCCACCAGCAAATGCAGCTTCGACGACTCGTTGATGGCGTCGCTGAGTTGTAAGAACCCTTCCTCCTGAAGCAATTTGAGGGCATAGTGCGTTTCCGAAAGATTCAATCCAAAGGTATTGACGAACTCATGCATGTCCAGGCTGTGACTCGTGAATTCGCCCGCGCCCACGGCCAGTTTGAAGTAGTTGGCCAAAGCCTGATACACCCGGCGCAGGGTCTGGATCGGCGGGTACTGCCGCTCCACCGCCTGGGCAAGGTCATCCGTGTCTTTGTGGTTGTAGAGGGCCACGGCGTACGCCTTCTTGCCATCCCGCCCAGCCCGTCCGGCCTCCTGGTAATAGGCTTCCAGACTGGCGGGCAAGTCGAGGTGGACGACGGAGCGCACGTCGGCCTTGTCAATACCCATGCCGAAGGCATTGGTAGAGACCACGACGCGCGTCTGGCCGCGCTGCCAGGCCATTTGCTTGGCGCTGCGGTCCGCGTAGGGCAGGCCCGCGTGGTAGTAGTCGGCGCGGATTTTCTGGCGTGAGAGCCACTCGGCTACCTGCTGCGCCCGGCGGCGGGTGCGTACGTAGACGATGGACGTACCGGGGACATTGGTCAGGATTTGTAGCAGTTTGCGTTCCTTGTTCTCTTCGTAAAAGGTCGAGTAGGACAGGTTGGCGCGGGCAAACGACTGCCGGAACACCTGCGGCTGCTTCATTTCCAGCTTATCCAGAATATCCGCCTGCACGTCCGCCGTGGCCGAGGCCGTGAGCGCAATGATGGGCACACCGGGCAACAAATCGCGAAACTCGGCGATGAGCAGGTAAGCCGGGCGGAAATCGTAGCCCCAGGCCGAAATACAGTGCGCCTCGTCCACGGCCAGCAGCGACACCTTCATCAATTTGGTGCGCTCGATCATGATTTCGGTCCGCAGCCGCTCCGGCGACACGTACAGAAACCGCAGTCCGCCGTGGACGCAATTGTCGAGCGTGACGTCAATCTCGCGCCGACTCATGCCCGAGTGAATCGCCGCCGCCTGAATGCCGCGCTTTTTCAATTGCTCGACCTGGTCTTTCATCAGGGCAATCAGTGGCGTCACCACGATGCACACGCCCTCCTCCCGCGCCAGAGTCGGCACCTGAAAACACAGGGACTTCCCCCCACCCGTAGGCAGCAGCACCAGCGTATCGCGCCCGTCCAGCACCGACCGCATGGCCTCTTCCTGCACGGGCCGGAAGGCGTCGTAGCCGTAGTAGTGTTTTAAGATGGGAAGAAGATCGGTCATGAAATTTTAAAGATGTGGTACAGATGGCTCGCCCGTCTCGGCAAAGTACCTAAATATTATAGTACATTCGCAGAGAAGAAACTCTGATACTGATGACTAAAAAATTCTTACCCGTACTTTTACTAACACTCTCCGGCTGCTCTGTCTCCCACTATATTCACAAAGAGGTAAAAACCTCACCCGTGCTGTCACAGCATCATGTGGGCATTTCGGTCTTCGATCCGGCCAGGCAAAAAACGCTGGCCTCCTACCAGGACGACCACTACTTCACGCCTGCTTCCAACACCAAGCTGTTCAGCTTCTACTCCGCTTTAACGGCTTTGGGCGATTCAATTCCGGGGCTACAGTACCAGATTCAGAACGACAGCCTCATCTTCCGGGGTACGGGCGACCCGTCACTGCTGCACCCCGATCTGCCGACCAGCGCGGTAGTTGATTTTTTAAAAAACAGACCGGAAAAATTAGTCTTCTCAACGGCTAATACCGACAATCCGGTTTACGGACCGGGCTGGTCGTGGGACGATTACAACGACTACTACCAGGCCGAGCGCTCGCCATTGCCCGTATATGGCAACATCGCCCGCTTTACCAGCCCATCGGGTCTGTACGTGCGGGTGCAGCCCGAGTTTTGGCAGGATTCTCTGGATCTGGACACGACCGTCGTGGGTTTGGTGCGGGACCGCTACCGCAATCACTTCCGCCGCTCGCTCAACGCCCTGCCATCCGGCTTGGAGCAGGATATTCCCGTCCAGATGTCGAATCCCTTAACCGCCAAACTGTTGTCGTGGGAATTGAAGAAGAAAGTAACGCTGATGAACGAAGCTTCTTTGGATCAATGGAAGACGGTATACAGCATTCCATCCGATTCGCTTTACAAACGCATGATGGAGGTGAGTGACAATATGATGGCCGAACAGACCATGCTGCTTTATGCCAGTGCCCACGACCTGCCGCTCAACACCACGCAGGCCATCGAACACGCCAAACTCAGCATCCTGGCCGATCTGCCCGATCGCCCGCTCTGGCGCGATGGCTCGGGGCTTTCCCGCTACAACCTCTTTACGCCCCGTACGATGATCGCCCTGCTGGGTAAAATCTCCCAAAAAATTCCGCAGGAAAGGCTCTTCAATATCCTGCCGGCGGGCGGTGCCACGGGTACTTTGCGGAATATGTTCAAGGGCCAGGAAGCCTTCGTCCACGCCAAGACGGGCAGCTTGAGCAATGTCTATTGCCTGAGTGGTTACCTTATTACCAAAAAGGGGAAACTACTGTATTTCAGTTTTATGAACAACAACTTCGCCCGTCCCACCACCGAAATCCGCACGGAAGTAGCGCGGATACTGACGGGGTTGCACGATAAGTACTGAAAGCTTTGATCTTGGTGAAATCTCTCTGGTTCGCCATTTTGAACTTGCTTCCTCACAACCAATTTCCTAACGCTCTCAAACTCGACACGTTATGCGCTGAAGCAAATACGTCCACGTGTGGCAGCGCGGCTTGCATCGCCGCCGTGCGGGGTTCGTAGCCGGGCTGTCCGGCCAGGGGATTGAGCCAAACTACCTTGCGGGATTTTTGTTGGATGCGCCGCAGGGCGTCGGCCAGTTGTTCGGGCTGTTCGGTATCCCAGCCGTCGCTCAGAATGACGACGATGGTTTCGCGGTTGAGTAGTCTTCCGTAATCGGTCACGAAAGTCTGCAAACTACCCCCGATACGCGTGCCTCCCGACCAGCCCGTTTCGCGTTTAGTGAGTTTTTCGAGCGCTTGCTGGAAATTCTGCTCTTTCAGCTCTGCAGTAACGCGATGCAGGTCGGTGCTGAAAACGAAGGTCTCGATGCGCCGGAACACGCGCTGGAAAGCATAGAGAAACTGAATCAGGAACGCGCTGTACAAATCCATCGACTTGCTCACGTCGGCCAGCACCACGAGCCGCATCCGGTTGCGGCGGGGGCGCTTGTAGGCTAGGTCCACTAATTCACCACCCCGGCGCAGGTTACGGCGCAAGGTATTGCGCAGGTCGAATTCCCGCGCGTGAAGGGTCTTTTCCCGCCGGCGATTGACTTTCCTAGCCAGCGACTGAGATACTTCACGCAGTAGCTGTTCAATATCGGCCAGTTGGTCGGCGGGAATGAGGGAGAAGTCCTGTTGGCTGAGGGCTTCGTTGGTGGAGTAAGTGGCGGTTTCGGTTTCTTCGGTATTCTTATTGCCGTTGAGCCAAGATTTCAGCGCATCGAAGGAAGGCTGATTATTTTTCTGGTATTGCGATTTCTTACTTTCGTCTTCCTTGATTTTACTGTCCAGAGCACTTTCCAATTCCCGCCAGTACTTTTCAAAAAGTACCCCAAACTGCTCCACTTCCTGCACCGAGCGCGTAAGGCTCACCTGCAAAGCCAGCGCAAAAGTACCCCGGTCATTAGGCGTAACCAGCGAAGCGGCCCGCAGAGCCGTGGCCTCTTCCTCCGGCCCGATGCGGAAACCGTGGGCACGGAGGTAACGACAGAAGGCTACAATGTTGGCGCTGAGGTTAGTATGGCGTTCAATCAATTTTGAATGAGTGAATGATAGAATGAGTGAATACTGGACGCCCATTTCCTCTGAAAAAATCAACAACTCATACTCCTTCCAACTTCGAAACTACCCCCATTTTCTCGTACAATTCACTCAGCGACAACTGCGCGGTGCGGGTGTCTTTCCAATCTTTGAGGATGACGCCCAGGGTTTGCTCAATGATTTCTTTGGGGAGGTGATCGAAATGCAGGGCGGCGAGGGCGGTGGCCCAGTCGAGGGTTTCGGCGATGCCGGGCGTTTTTTCCAGGCGCAGTTGGCGAAGTTCCTGCATGAAGCGACAGATTTGCTCCGCTAGTTTTTGGGAAACGCCGGGTACTTTGCCCCGGACGATCGCCAATTCCTTTTCGTAATCGGGGTAGTCGATCCACAAATAAAGACAGCGGCGGCGCAATGCTTCTGATAGTTCGCGGACGCGGTTGCCCGTCACGATCACCTGCGGAATGTGCGTGGCTTGGATGGTACCTATTTCGGGAACCGTAATTTGCCAGTCGGAAAGTACCTCCAGCAGAAAACTTTCGAACTCTTCGTCGGCGCGATCCACTTCGTCGATGAGCAGGACGGGGGCTCTATGGTGCGTGATCGCTTGCAGCAGCGGCCGTTTCATCAGGAACTTCTCGCCAAAAATTTCTTCTTCCAAATCACTGGTTTGGCCGCTCAAAGTACCCTGCGCCTCCACCATTTTGAGGTGCAGCAGTTGCCGCTGGTAGTTCCATTCGTACAGCGCGTGGGAGGCGTCCAGGCCTTCGTAGCACTGCAAACGGATGAGGTCAGTGTCCATCGCCCGCGCCATTACCTTGGCAATTTCGGTCTTTCCCACACCCGCCGGACCTTCGATCAACAACGGTTTTTTAAGCTGCATCGAAAGGTACACCGCCATCGACACCGCCGGCTCGGTGATGTAGCCTTGAGATTGGAGCAGGTCAGCTATTTGGGAAACGTTCATCTTTTAAATTTAGAATTAGTGAATTATGGAATGTCGGAATATTCTAAATACCTGGCGAAAGCAATATTCATTAATCGCCGTCCTACATTCAATAATTCCGACATTCCTACATTCACTAATTCACTAATTCACTAATTGAAGTAACGCCCGCTTGCAGTACACCTTTGCCAAGTGCAGGCGGTATTCTTCCGAGGCGTAGTGGTCGGCGTTGATGTTTTGGCCCTCGGCGGCTTTCTGGGCGGCGGCTTCGAGCGTAGCTTCCGACCAGTCGCCTACGGCTTCTTCCACTCCTTTGTCGCGGAAAGGTGCGTCGGCGACGCCCGTGAAGGCGACGCGCGCCGAGCCGTCGGGTAGGCGGGCGGCGGCGCAGCCGACCAATGCGAAGCGGGAAGCGGGCTGAGTGAATTTCTGGTAAGTCATTTTCGTGCCTTCTTCCGGGACGGGAAAACGGATCTCGATCAGGATATCGCCGTCTTTCAGGGCTGTTGAGTAAAAACCCGTGAAAAATTCCGTGGCCGGAACGGTACGCTTACCCTTCTTGCTCTGAATCACGATTTCGCCACCCGCCGCCAGCACCATCGCCGACCAATCGGCCGAGGGATCGGCGTGAGCGAGGCTGCCGCCCATCGTACCTTTGTAGCGGATCATCGGATCACCGATGACGGCGGCTCCTTCCGAAAGCACGGGCAGATGTTTTTGAATAATTTCGGAATCCATGATTTCGCGGTGCGTAACAGCACCGCCGATCACGATTTCATCGCCATCTTTTTTTATTTTCTTCAAAGAAGCAATGCGGGCGATGTCCACCAGTTTATCGGGCGCGCTCAGCCGTAGTTTCAAGGTAGGAAGCAGGCTGTGGCCACCCGCCAGTATTTTGGTATCACCGCCCAGGTGTTCCAGGGCCTCCTCCACACTTTCAGGCCGGACGTAATCAAAAGGATATGAGATCATTGTTTTTGAATATTTAGATGTTGGATTTGCTGGAAAGAATGCGAATCAGAGGTACTATCAACTGGATTGCATGGCTCTCCACACCCGTTCTCCGGTCAGCGGCATCGCAATATCCTTGACCTTATGGCCGCCGCTCCAAAGGGCGTCGATGACCGCATTGACCACGGCAGGCGTGGAACCGATAGTTCCGGCTTCACCCGCCCCTTTTACGCCCAGCGGATTGTGCGGACAGGGCGTTTCCTGTCGATCCAGCTCGAACATGGGCAGATCGTCAGCGCGGGGCATGGCATAATCCATATAAGAGCCATTGACCAATTGACCATAATCGTCATAAATCGCGCCTTCCAGCAGCGCCTGACCGATCCCCTGCGCCAAGCCGCCATGGATTTGCCCGTCCACAATCATGGGGTTGATGACATTCCCCACATCGTCCACGGCAATGAAACGTTGTAGTTTGACCTTTCCGGTTTCTTTATCTACCTCGACCACCGCGATGTGACAGCCGAAGGGGTAGGTGAAGTTGGCAGGATCGTAAAAGCTGGCGAAATCCAGACCGGGTTCCAAACCCTCGGGATAAACATGCGGCACGTAGGCCGTCAGAGCTACGTCACCGAATCCGATGTGTTTATCAGTACCCTTTACCGTCCATTTTCCTTCGGCAAATTCCAGGTCGTCCGCCGCGCATTCCAGCTTGTGAGCCGCAATTTTGGCACCTTTTTCGAGTACTTTGTCAATACTCTTCATAATGGCCGAGCCGCCTACCGCCAGGCTGCGCGAGCCGTAAGTACCCATGCCAAAGGCCACCGCGTCGGAATCGCCATGAACGATGTCTACGTCCTCCATCGGGATGCCAAACTTATCAGCCACAATTTGGGCGAAGGTAGTTTCGTGGCCCTGCCCATGCGAGTGTGAGCCGGAATAGACGCTCACCTTGCCCGTGGGCTGCACGCGCACCTGCGCCGACTCATAAAGTCCCGCCCGTGCACCCAGCGAACCCACCACCGCCGAGGGCGCGATGCCGCAGGCTTCGATGTAGGTCGAAAAACCGACGCCCAGCAGCTTACCATTTTGGGCGGCTTCCTGCTGCATTTCTCTGAATTTCTTGTAATCAAGCATCTTCATGGCCTTATCCACGACGCCGTGGTAGTTGCCCGAGTCATATTGCAGGGCCACCTGCGTTTGGTAGCCGGGCTGCTCCACGCCGTCGAAGGCCGGAATGAAATTTTGCTTGCGGAGTTCCACCGGGTCTTTGCCCATTTCCAGCGCGGCCAAATCCATAAGCCGTTCCAGCAGATAGGTGGCTTCAGGCCGACCCGCGCCCCGATAGGCATCTACGGCTACGGTATGCGTAAACACCCCACAGAGGTCAATGTGGATTTTGGGTGTAGTGTAAAGTCCCTGCAACAGTGTACCATGCAAATAAGTCGGCACCGCCGGGCCGAAGGTGGACAGGTACGCGCCGAGGTTGGCGTAGGTCTTGATGCGAAGCGCCTTGACGTTACCCTCGCCGTCGAAACCCATTTCGGCCTTGGTCACGTGGTCGCGACCGTGGGCGTCGAGCATGAAGGCTTCCGAGCGGGTTTCGGTCCATTTGATGGGGCGCTTGGTTTGCTGTGAAGCCCAGGTGACGAGGGCTTCTTCGGTGTAGTGAAATATTTTCGACCCAAATCCACCACCTACATCCGGGCCAAGTACCCGCACTTTGTGCTCGGGCAACCCCAGCACGAAGGCACACATCAACAGCCGGATCAGGTGCGGATTTTGAGTGGACGTGTAAAGCGTGTATTTATCGCTTACCTCGTCGTAATGGCCGATATAGGAGCGTGGCTCTATGGCGTTAGGAACCATGCGCTGGTTTACAAATTCCAGCGTCGTGACGTGGGCCGAGGCATCGATGGCGGCGTTCACCTCATCAAGCGGATTGCCCAGCTCCCAGTCGAAAGCCAGATTTCCGGGGGAGTCGTCGTGGACGAGGGTAGCGCCCTCCTGCGTGGCTTTGAAGGGATCAGTAACAGCTTCCAGATCCTCCCAGTCCACTTCCACGGCTTCAGCGGCGTCTACAGCCTGGGCGTAGGTTTCGGCGATGACTACCGCCACCGGATCGCCGATGTGCTTGGCGGTACTTCCCGTCGCGATCAGCAGCGGGTGCGGCGGCTCTTTCATCGTGTCGCCGTTCTTGAAATTAACCTGCCAGCCCGTGGGAACGCCCACAATACCGGTCTCTTTAATATCGTCACCTGTAAAAATGGCTACCACACCGGGCATGGATTCGGCGGCCGAAATGTCGATGCTCGTAACCCGCGCATGGGCGTAGGGACTGCGGACAAAGGAGGCGTGGGTCATGCCCAGTAATTTGATGTCGTCGGTATAGCGGCCTTTTCCGGTAATGAAGCGCTTGTCTTCGACCCGCTTGACGGATTGGCCTATATATTTGTTGCTCATAATTTTAATTTGGAATTAGTGAATTTGGAATGTCGGAATAAATGAATTCTAAGAATCGAAATAAAACGGAAAAGGAAATGATTATTCCAACATTCACTAATTCACTAATTCCGACATTGATTTTGCCGCCCATTGCACACTGCGCACGATGTTATGGTAGCCCGTACAGCGGCAGAAGTTACCTTCCAGACCGTGACGGATGTCTTCTTCGGATGGGTCGGGGTTACGTTCGAGCAGGTCGGCGGCGGCCATGATCATTCCCGTGGTGCAAAAACCGCACTGAAGCCCGTGGCATTCCTTGAAGCCCTGCTGCACAGCGTGGAGTTGGCCATTGGGCGCTAAGCCCTCGATGGTCGTAATTTCGCTGCCGTCGGCTTGCACGGCAAGGATGGTGCAGGACTTTACAGCCATACCGTCCATATGAACCGTGCAGGAACCGCAACTACTGGTGTCACAGCCAATGTGCGTTCCGGTCAGGCTCAATTGTTCGCGTAAATAGTGAGCCAGCAAAGTACGTGGCTCGACGTCGTGCGAATGAGATTTTTGGTTAACTTTTAGGGTGATTTTTGACATAGAACTTTTGGTCAAAGGGTTAATGGTTAAAAGGTTCTTATGAGAAGCAATCTGACGCCGAGCGGGAAAGTAGAAAGTCTTTGTAAAGTCGCCGAAAAAAATCCGCGGACCGTTGACCGTTTAACCCTTGCCCCCCTTTCCTTCTATCTCTTCTTCGAAATTTTCAAAAAACTGCTTCGTCAGCGAGTTGGCGACGCCGCTCATGACGCGGTTTCCGGTCCGGGCGAGTAAGCCCGAAAGCTTGGCTTCGCCATCGAAGGTCAATTCGGTTTGGTTATTTTCTACAGGCTTCAAATCGATGGTGACGGTAGCATTGGCATTGCCGATCTTGCTGTTTTGCTGTACGTTGAGCGTGTAGCCTTCACCTTCGCGGATATCCTGCATGGTAAGCCCGCCGGAAAAAGAGCCGTTGACCGGGCCCATTTTTACCTGAGCCACGGCTTTGTACTCATTCTCAGCCGTTTTTTCCAGGGTCGTGATACCCGGCACGATGCGGGCCAGAATGTCGGTGTCCATCAGCATCGCCCAAACTACCTCAGGCGTGGTATTCAGTATATGTGAACCGGCTAGATCCATTGCATTAATTTAATATGAGTCTGAAATTCAATAATTTGGATAGGGCTTTGTCTCTGCGATAAGGTACTTTTCATTGCAGCCAGTCACAAAGACTACCCAATATATGTAATTTTAACAAGAAAAAACAAAACCCTTCTCCTAATTAAGATTTATATGAACCATACATATGA
Organism: Persicitalea jodogahamensis; assembly: GCF_014651615.1. Taxonomy (GTDB): domain Bacteria; phylum Bacteroidota; class Bacteroidia; order Cytophagales; family Spirosomataceae; genus Persicitalea; species Persicitalea jodogahamensis. Next base: position 216,104 of record NZ_BMXF01000005.1, read on the forward strand.
TTTGATAGTAGTTGGCGCCGGAAGCGGCGGGTTAGGCATGTCGCTGGCCGCCAAAACCATCGGTCTGGACGTACTGCTGATTGAAGAAAAAGAGAGCAATGTGGGTGGCGACTGCCTGAACTTCGGCTGCGTTCCCAGCAAGGCTGTCCTCCACGTCGCCAGGCAATTTGCGTACGCCCGGCAAGCAGAAACTTTCGGCCTGAAAACTGAGGGTAAAGCCGATTTCGAAAAGGTGATGAACTACGTGCACGGCCAGCAAGCCGTCATCCGCGCCCACGAGAATGCCGATTACCTGCGGCAGGAAAAAGATTTGGATGTAATCATTGGCCGGGCGCATTTTCTGGATGAGGAAACCCTGGAAGTAAGCGGCGCGAAGTACACCGCCAGGCGATTCGTACTTGCCACCGGATCGAAGCCGCGCAAACTGGGCGTGCCGGGAGCCGAAAGTATCAACCTTTATACCAACGAAACACTTTTCTACGATCTGAAAAAACTACCCGACCACCTGTTGGTAATTGGTGGCGGCCCCATTGGCTGCGAAATGGCGCAGGCCTTCCGGCGGCTGGGCTCTGAGGTTACGATCGTGGACCGGGGCGAGCGGCTTTCTTCAAAGGAATTGCCGGAGTTTTCCGAGATCCTGGAAGCACAATTCAAAAAAGAGGGAATCAAAATCATGCATGAGTCGGAAGTTGTTGCTTTTCCGACGCCCAATGAAGCAGAAATTACCACGAATAAAAGAACGAAAACGAAACTCAAATTCGACGCCGCGCTGGTAGCGATTGGGCGCGTGGTAACTACCGATGGCCTCGGGCTGGATAAGGCAGGAATCGAAGTAAAAAAGGGCAAAATCGTGATCAACGACTATCTCCAAACTACCAATCCGCGCGTGTTCACGGCGGGCGATTCCACGGGCCTGTATTACTTCTCACACGGAGCCGAAAAGCACGTCCGGCAACTGATGCGGAATTTCTTTGTGCCGTTTCTCAAAAAGAAACATACCTATGCTGACCTTTCCTGGGTCACATTTACCGAGCCGGAAATCGCCACCTTCGGGCGTTCCGAGGAAGATTTGAAAAAAGACAACGTCGATTTTGAAAAAATCACCCAACGTTTTGAGGACGACGACCGCGCCATTACTGACGACTACCGCTACGGGCAGCTGGTACTTTACGTCAGCAAGAAGAGCTGGTTTTTCGGAAAAAGTACCCTCCTGGGCGGCAGCATGATTGCCCCCAAAGCCGGAGAAATGGTGCAGGAATTGTTTACGGCGCAACTGGCGAAGCTAAACACCAATGTATTGTTCAATAAGGTGTATGCCTACCCTGTGTCGTCGCGGATTAATCAGAAAGCGACGAATTCCATTCGGACGGGTGATTTGACGCCTTTTTTGAAGAAGGTTTTGGGGGTTTTATATCGGTGGCAGTAGGGTAGTTTAGCTCTTCGACACTCTCGTCTTTACTAGTACTGGTGTAAAGCAGAGTCATTACGACTTACCTTTTCCGTTTCGCTGGATAAAAGCATGGTAGATTTTATTCAAACTTTCCCTTTGCTCTATGAAGATTGCAGTTTGGCATAACTTGCCTTATGGCGGCGGTGCACGAGCATTAAATTACCATCTGAATGGACTTCATGAAAGAGGACATCACCTGGAAGTGTGGTCTCCAAATCCCACTGCCGATGGCCTCATTGAGTTCCCCAGCGGTGTGCTTTTTCATGAAGTTCCCCTAAAAAGAACAGAACACATTCCCTATCTGGATCGGATTGGATCAGTTCTCTTTGAAAAGGATGTTAACATTCGCGAGATGGAATTGCACAGCTTGGAGTGCGCAAGGGAAATAAACGAAGGTAGTTTTGATCTGCTGTTTGCCAATTGCTGCTACTACTATGCAGCGCCCTTCATTAGCCGCTTTGTAAAAATCCCCAAAGTACTTTATCTGGGAGAACCACGCCGTTTTTTCTACGAAGCTCATCCCAGGAGTTTCTGGGAAATGCCTGGCTCTGCATCTCTATTAAGCAAAAAAAAGTCCTCTTTCTGGTGGGAATGGATGAAAGATTGGTGGAAGACCAGCAACGCGAGAGTGCAGCTTAGAGAAGAACGGATCAATGTCGATGTGGTCGACAGATTACTCGTAAATTCTGTTTTTTCGACAGAGAGCTGTACAAGGGCTTACAATAGAAGCGGTGATGTTTGTTATCTAGGGATAGACACTTCTCTATTTAGGCCACTTGACAAAAAAAGTGTTCAAAATTACGTCATTGGCTTAGGAAGTGTTTTTTTTCACAAAGGCGTCGAACTGGCTATTAAATCCATCGCAGCAATACCAGAAGACAGGCCCTCACTAGTGTGGGTTAGTAACCTGAACGACTTGCAATATCTGAGTATGGTCCAAAAGCTCGCCGACAGTCTGAAAGTCGAATTTATCCTCAGGGAACGAGTTAGTAATAGAGCGTTGGTCAAGCTCTTAAATAACGCAGTTTGCCTTGTTTACACCTCCAAGCTTGAACCATTTGGATTTGCTCCGCTTGAAGCCAACGCCTGTTCAACGCCCGTGGTCGGTCTGCTGCAAGGCGGAGTAAGAGAAACTGTTATTGATGGTAGAACGGGTTTCTTGACAGCCCCGAATGAAATCGATATTGCTGATAAAATTTCATATCTTATCAAAAACCCGGACGTCAGGGAAGAGATGGGGAAACAGGGCGTTGTCAATGTTTGGAAAAACTGGTCTTTGGAGGCCGCAACGCTACGGTTGGAAAAGTACCTTGAAGACACTGTCAATTCCGCTTGCCCTGACCGAACTCAACCCGATTTACAACGAGCACAGTCGGCCGACATGGTGTCCCATCCTGGCGTCTGTGGCGCACCGCAAACGGAATAGGGCATTTTCGAAGATCGCAACTACATTGGGGCTATAGCTGCCTTCACCGCGCACCGCGCGAAGCCATTTAATGCCCAAGTCATCGATAACAACGAAAAACTTCTGGCTTTGTCGCTCTCCCCTACGCCAGGGCATCGAATAAAATCTCCGCCGGATGCAGCGCCTTACGGCCCGTGCCATCGTGGATTTGGTGGCGGCAACTCGTTCCCGGCGCGGCAATGATCACCTCATCGGGTTGCTGGCGCACGGCGGGGAAAAGTACCAGTTCGCCGATCTGCATGGAAAGGTCGTAATGCTCGGCTTCGTAGCCAAAACTACCCGCCATACCGCAGCAGCCACTTGGGATGAGTTGCACAGCGTAGTTTTCGGGTAGCGAGAGCATCTTTTTGGTCGGGACCAGGCTGGCGATGGCCTTTTGCTGGCAATGTCCGTGGAGTTTGATCAGGCGTTTTTCTTTGGTGAAATGATCTGACGAAATCTTCTTCAGGTCAATTTCCCGCGCCATGAATTCGTCAAATTGCAGGGCATTCTGGGCAAGCGCTTTGGCCGCTTCCACCAGTTCATCGCTGACCAAATCGGGGTACTCGTCGCGGAAGGTGAGGATGGCCGAGGGCTCGATGCCGACGAGCGGCGTGTCGTGCGAGACGAGGTCTTTCAGGGCTAGGATATTCTGTTCGGCAATTTTTTTGGCGTCTTTCAAAAGCCCTTTGGACAGTTGAGGGCGTCCGCTGGGCGCGTGGTCGGGAATTTCTACTTTGTAGCCCAGTTTCTGCAAAGTCCAGATCGCTTTCTTACCGATTTCGACATCGTTGTAGTTCGTGAATTCATCGCAGAAGAGATAAACTTTCTGATCCGTAGAAGTTGGGTTGCTTCCTTTTCCCTCTTTCCCAAACCAACCCCGCAGCGTTTCGCCACGCAGCAGCGGCATGGTACGGTCGGGGTGGAAGCCCACGACGCGGTTGGCGAGGCGACGCAGCGGTGCGTTCTTGAAAACCATATTATACGCCCACGGCACATAGCTGGCTATTCCCGTCATTCTGGAAAAATTCCCCACCAGCCACGAGCGCATCGGCACGCCGTGGACATCGTGGTATTGTTGCAGGAATTCCATTTTTAGCTTGGCGACGTCCACGTTGCTGGGGCATTCGCCCTTGCAGCCCTTGCAGGCCAGGCAGAGGTCGTAGACTTCCTTGATCTCCTCGTGGTCGAAGCGATTGTCCTTCGGCGAGCGCGTGAGCATTTCGCGCAGGATGTTGGCGCGGGCACGGGTAGTTTCCTTCTCGTTGCGCGTCGCCATGTAGCTGGGGCACATTGTGCCGCCGCTGAGCTGCGTCTTGCGGCAATCGCCCGAGCCATTGCACTGCTCGGCGTGTTGCAGGATGGTCTGGTTTTCGAAGCGGAAATAGGTCTTGAACTCCGGGTTGGATTGGTCGGCCTCGTAGCGCAGGAAGGTGTCCATCGGCGCGGCATCCACAATCTTGCCGGGATTGAAAATGGCCTGCGGGTCCCAGGTACGCTTGATTTCCTGGAACAGTTCGTAGTTGTGCGGCCCCACCATCTGCGGGATAAACTCACCGCGCAGGCGCCCGTCGCCGTGTTCGCCCGAGAGCGAGCCATCATATTTCTTGACCAGCGTGGCAATTTCTTCCGCAATCATCCTGAACTGGCGGTGTCCTTCCTGAGTCTTCAGATTTATGATCGGCCGCAGATGTAATTCTCCCGACCCCGCGTGAGCGTAGTGCACCGCCGACATATTGTGCCTGTGCAGAATCTCGTTGAAGTCGCGGATGTAGTCCGGTTGATCCAGCACATCCACGGCAGTGTCCTCGATTACCGCCACGGCCTTTTCATCACCAGGAATGTTGGCCAAAAGTCCCAATCCGGCCTTCCGCAGTGTCCAGATTTTCTTGGTGTCGTCGCCAAAAAGCAACGGAAAGTGAAAGCCCAGCCCGGCGGCTCGCAATTCGGCTTCCAGATCGGCGGCCAGTTTCTCCACTTCCGGCTGCGTTTCGCGAGAGAGATCCACGACCAGAATCGCCGGGTAGGTACCATCCTCTTTATCTTTTACGAAAAAAGCGTTTTGTCGCTGTTCGGCGTTGGTAGCGGCGCATTCCAGCACGTAGCTGTCAATGAGTTCGACAGCTTGCGGCTGGTACTTCAGAGCGATGATCGTGGCGCGAAGTGTTTCGTCAATGGTGTTGAAATGCGCGCACAGCAGCCCCTGCGTTTTGGGCGGCAGCGGCACGAGGTTGAGTTTTATCTCGGTCAGGAAGCACAAAGTACCTTCCGAACCCGCAATGAGGCGGCACATATTGAAGTCGGGCCCTTCGGGTGTAAATGGCGCGCAATCCAGCAATTGGTCCAGCGCATAACCCGTGTTGCGCCGTTCGATGGATTTCTTGGGAAAGTTTTTCCGTATCTCGGCCTGATTTTCGGGATTGGAAAGGATTTCCAGCGTCTTTTTGTAAATCTTGCCCGACAACCCCGGCATTTGCGCGAGCCGTTGTACATTGTTTGTCGCCGAAAAAACCGCCTCCGTACTATCGAAAAGCAATGCCTTCACTTCCAGCAAATGCTCCCGCGTGGAACCATACACCACCGAGTTAGAGCCGCAGGAATTGTTCCCCACCATCCCCCCGACCATCGCGCGATTGGCGGTAGAGGTTTCGGGACCGAAGTACAAGCCATATTCCTTCACGGCCATGTTCAGCTCGTCGCGCACGACGCCCGGCTGCGTCCGTACCCAGCCCTCCTCAGCGTTGATTTCCAGAATTTTATTAAAGTGTTTCGACACATCCACTACAATGCCGCCGCCCACCACCTGCCCGGCCAGCGAAGTACCCGCCGTGCGGGGAATAAGCGAAACGCCATTTTCCCGCGCAAAGGCAATCAGCGTTTTCAGATCCTGCTCCGTGCGGGGAATCGCCACGGCCAACGGCATCTCGCGGTAAGCCGAAGCATCAGTGGCGTAAAGGGTGCGGAGCGTGTCGTCCTGAAACAGCTCGCCATCGAGTTGGCGGGCTAGGGCGTGAAGGTTGGGGGTAGTTTGAGTAGTTGGGGCGTTCATTACCTGATAACGAATATTTCAGCGGCTGGGTTATCGGCAAAGATAGTCATCCGAAACGTCCTGTGGTTTTTATGCAGGCTGATTTGTCGGAGATATACTTGCCTGGCTGCCTGTATAGATACCTGATTCCTTCAAAACTTGTAATGGTAATTCATGACATTGGAACCATGATCGAAAGCTCTGGAAAAAACGTTGAGGTAATTCCCTATACTCAGAGCCTTTCTTTTAATAAAAAGTCTTTGAAGTTGCTGTTTCACATAGCAATGACACCAAGCTGCCCCCCTTCATAGGGTTTCCGGAATGGACAGCGTTACTACGCAACCCGAATAAGCGCATTATATTTGACGTAAAAAGAGAGATTCCACCTATGCAACTCCAACTCGACATCAATCCCGATAAAATCACCCTTTCCCAACTGGAACAGTACCTGGCCAAGGCGGCCTGGATACTGAAAGGACCCGTGGGCGCGTCGGATTTCAAGGCCTATATCTTTCCGATGCTGTTTTTCAAGCGCATTTCGGATGTGTACGACGAAGAGTACCAACTGGCGCTGGCCGAGTCGGACGGGGATGAGGAGTACGCTTCGTTGCCGGAGTTTCACCGTTTTGAAATTCCGGCAGGCTGTCACTGGCGGGATGTGCGCGAAACGACCACCAACGTCGGCATGGCGCTGGAAAAGGCCTTCCGGGGCATCGAGCAAGTGAATCAAGAGTACCTGTCCGGGATATTCGGCGATGCGCAGTGGAGTAACAAGAATATGCTCTCGGATCAGTTGCTAATTAACTTGGTGGAGCATTTTTCGCAGTACCGCTTGGCCAATTCCGTAGTAGATCCTGACATTCTTGGGCAGGCCTACGAGTACCTGATCAAGCACTTTGCCGATTTGACTAATAAGAAAGCCGGCGAATTCTACACGCCGCGCACCGTAGTGCATCTTATGGGGCTCATCGTAGATGCCCACGAGGGCGAGAGCATTTACGATCCAGCCTGCGGAACGGGTGGTATGTTGCTCGAATCCATCAACCACCTCAAAGAGCAGGGCGAAGACTACCGGACGCTGAAACTCTACGGTCAGGAGAAAAATCTGACGTCGTCGTCCATTGCCCGCATGAATATGTTCCTGCACGGCATCGAGGACTTTCAGATTGCCCGCGGCGATACCCTGCGGCAACCGGCCTACTTTGCCGCTGATGCCCTGCAAACTTTTGATTGCGTGATTGCCAATCCGCCTTTTTCTCTGAAAGAATGGGGTGCCGACAACTGGGCCAGCGATCCCTACGGCCGCAACATCGCCGGGGTACCACCCGACGGCAACGGCGATATGGCCTGGGTGCAGCACATGATCAAATCCATGAAGCCCGACACGGGCCGCATGGCGGTGGTACTACCGCACGGGGCGCTGTTTCGGAAAGGGGCCGAGGGGCGCATCCGGCAGACGCTGCTGGAGATGGATTTGCTCGAAGCTGTGATTGGCCTGGGGCCCAACATTTTTTATGGTACCCAGTTGGCGGCCTGCGTGATGGTGTACCGCAGCCGCAAAGCCGCCGACCGGCAAGGGAAGGTACTTTTTATCGACGCCTCGGAACAGGTACGGACGGGCCGCGCCCAGAACTACCTCGAAAAGGAACACGTGGATCAGATTTTCCAGTGGTACGCCGACTTCAAAGACGTGCCCAATCAGGTGAAGGTAGCTACCCTGACCGACCTTGCCGACAACGATTATAACCTGAACCTTCCGCTCTACATCGAAAAGCAGATCGAAGACAACCTGCCTACGGTAGAAGAAGCCCTGGCCGACCTCAAAACCGCCTGGACCGAATGCCAGCGGGCCGAGGTAGCGTTCAGGCGAAAGCTTCAGAGCTTCGTGGTTGGAGCATGATTCACTCCTTGTTTTATAGCGGAAAATAATATTGAATAGCCGGATTTTGTTTTTAAACTCCGCCACACAGTAGGTATGACAGCTGAGGAATTGACGATAAAGCTTAAAGCAGGAGAAGGTACACGCATTGAGTTTAAAGAAGCTCAGGGCGGGGTGCCGTCGTCTCTCTACGAATCAGTAGTTAGTTTTTCAAATACGGATGGAGGAACTATTGTGCTCGGTGCAGAGGATACGGGTCAGGTTGTAGGAATTGACGAAACGCTGTTACAGAATTACCAAGCGAGCATTATCACGAGCCTTAGCTCACCTGAGTCTATCAGCCCAACGCTTCTGCTCAGTCCTCTGGTGGTGGACCACCCTAAGGGAAAGGTTATCGTTTTACAAGTACCGGCCAGTTCTCAACTGCATACTTACAAAAAAAAGGTGTACTGGCGGGAAGCAGATGCCGACCTGGATATTACATCCAACCAGCAGAAAGTAGGCGATATTTACCTGCGCAAGAGGCAGTTCTTTTCGGAAGCGCAAATCTATCCCTACCTTACTTTTTCGGACTTAGATGCTGGGCTCTTTGACAAAGCGCGGACCCTGATCCGGGGCTTTGCCAGTACGCACCCCTGGGTAACTGCCTCGGATGAGCAAATTCTTAAGGAATCGTCTTTGTACAAAAAAGATTTCTCTACTGGCGAGGAAGGCCTTACTCTGGCAGCAGCCTTGGTATTCGGCACTGACATTACAATACAGAATCTGCTCCCTGCTTACAAAGTAGAGGCCATGGTTCGTCGTATTAACCTGGATCGATACGACGACCGTATCACGCTACGTACCAACTTAATCGATACCTATATTGAATTGATGGACTTTATAAAAAAGCACCTCAATGAGCAGTTCTATATTGAGAATGGTCAGCGTAGAGACTTGCGGGAGTTGCTTTTTCGGGAGGTGATAGGTAATCTGGTTGTGCATCGGGAGTACAGTCACGGGCGTTCTTCCGAACTAGTTATTTACCCGGACAAGGTATTGACGACCAATCCCAACCGACCCTTGTTTCATGGCCCCATCGAGCCTATGAATTTTAGCCCGTATCCTAAGAATCCAAACATAAGAAAATTCTTTACGGCCTTTGGCTGGACTGACGAAATCGGCTCGGGGGTACGCAATGTCCACAAGTACCTGGCCGTGTACGTTCCGGGGGCTACTCCGATGTTCTATGAAAATGAGGTGTTTCGTACCGAAGTACCATTGGCAGTTGCTACGTTGCAGCCCTTTGCAGAACAGCTGATACACTGGCTCCAGCTACCTGATGAGGCCGTAGATCATGTAGCGACTGGGTTAGCTCAGGTACAGCTGAATTCCCACTGGAAATCATACAGCTGGGATGAGCTGGCATCGCACCTGGTACCAGGCTGGCATCAGATTGGTACCAGGCTGGTACCCCTGAAATGGCCCAAAAAGCAGGTTTCTGACCCTGAACGGATCAAGTTGGTACCAGGCTGGTCGCAAAATGGTACCAAGCTCCTTGAAAAAAGGGTATGGTACCTTATCGCTATCCTAACGCTTACCGCTACCCCGGCCCGACTAGAACAAATCATGCACTGGATTGGGTACAGTAACCGGGCGCGATTTAGGGAAACCTACCTGGAACCTTTACAACAAACAAATCTGGTGGAGAAAACAAATCCTGAAAACCCCAGTGATCCCGAACAACGTTACCGGCTAACCCAAAAAGGTGCCCTGTTTTTAGCGGCTCAAACTGAATTTACCCAATGACTCAATCTCAACTCGAAAAGTACCTCTGGGGCGCGGCTACCTACCTGCGTGGCCACATTGACGCCGGCGACTACAAGCAGTACATTTTTCCGCTGTTGTTTTTCAAGCGTATTTCCGATGTCTACGATGAGGAGTACGCCGCCGCGCTGGCCCTTAGCGATGGCGACCTCGAATACGCCGCCTTTGAAGAAAACCACCGTTTCCAGATTCCCAAGGGATCGCACTGGAACGATGTGCGCGAACAGACCGTCAACGTGGGCGTGGCGTTGCAGGACGCCATGCGGGAGATCGAAAAGGCCAACCCCGAAACGCTGTTCGGGATTTTTGGCGATGCCAGCTGGACCAATAAGGACCGCCTGAGCGACGAAACCCTGCTGAACCTGATGGAGCACTACTCGCAGCACAAGCTCAACATGGCGAACGTGCCCGACGACCAACTGGGCAACGGCTACGAGTATCTGATCAAGCAGTTTGCCGACGACAGCGGCCACACTGCCGCCGAGTTTTATACCAACCGCACCGTGGTGCGCCTCATGACGCTCATGATGGACCCGCAGCCCGGCGAGAGCGTCTATGACCCTACCTGCGGCTCGGGCGGGCTGCTGCTCAACTGCGCCCTGCAACTGAAAGCCAACGGACAGGAGTACCGCTCCCTCAAACTCTACGGGCAGGAGATCAACCTCATTACGTCGGCCATTGCGCGCATGAACATGTTTATGCACGGCATCGAGGAGTTTCAGATTGTGCGCGGCGACACGCTGAGCGCGCCCGGCCTGTTGTACAATGACGAGCTTCGGCAGTTCAACGTGATTCTGGCCAACCCGCCTTACTCCATCAAAGCCTGGGATCGGAAAGCTTTTGAGAGCGATCCTTATGGCCGGAATCTGTGGGGTACCCCGCCGCAGGGCTGTGCCGATTATGCCTTTCAGCAGCATATCCAGAAAAGCCTCGATCCGCAGAATGGTCGCTCCATTTCGCTGTGGCCGCACGGCATTCTGTTCCGGGATTCGGAAGCGACCATGCGCCGGGCCATGATCGAGCAGGATGTGGTGGAATGTGTGATTGGCCTGGGGCCCAACCTGTTTTACAATTCCCCGATGGAAGCCTGTTTGCTAGTGACCAACAATCACAAACGACCTGAGCAGCAGGGTAAGGTACTCTTCATCAATGCCGTCAAGAAAGTAAGGCAGGACAAGAATATTGCTTTTCTGGAAGAAGCGCACATTCAAACCATTTTTCAGGCTTACAAAAGCTACCGGGATATACCGGATTTGGCGCGGGTGGTTGATACAGAGGAAATAGAAGCGAATAATGGCAAATTAGCCATCAATTTGTACGTGCAACCCGAGAAGGAAGACACGGGTGAAACGCTGACTTTTGAACAGACGCTGCATAATTGGGAAGAAAGCTCGAAAGCGTTAAAAAATTCAATGGAAAATTTATTTGCAACCCTGGTATGATAGCGACCGAAGCAGCGACGAAGGAATTGAATATTGAAAAAACCCTTTGGAAAAAAGTACAACTGGGCGATGTGGTGAAAGAAGTACGCGAAACCGTGAAAGATCCGGCTGCCGAAGGAATCGACCGCATCGTGGGTTTGGAGCATCTGGAATCGGAAAACCTGCACCTAAATAGCTGGGCTGAATTGTCGGAAGGTACCACATTCACCAAGGTATTCAGGAAAGGGCAAATGCTTTTTGGCCGGAGAAGAGCGTACCTAAAAAAAGCCGCTCTGGCTACGTTCGATGGTATTTGCTCGGGCGATATTACGGTGCTGGAAGCGCGAAAAGGATTGATTCCCGAACTACTGCCATTCTTAATTCAAAACGACACTTTCTTTGATCTGGCCGTCAAGAATTCGGCGGGTTCGCTTTCACCTCGAGCCAAGCTCAAAGATTTCGCTGATTACGAATTCCTTCTCCCTCCCAAAGACCAGCAGGCTCAACTGGCGGAACTGCTTTGGGCAGCGGATGCGGTGGTGGAGAGAGAACTGGATGTTCCGAATAAATTAATTGTTCAATTAAATGTATTTGCAAAGAACTCAATTAGTCAGGAAAACGACCCTTATAAAAAGCCACTAGGGTGGAAGACTTCTAAGTTAGGATTAATTGGAAAAGTCCAAGCTGGATCGACTCCTTTAAGAGCCACCATGAGCTTTTATGAAAATGGCTCAATCCCCTGGGTGAAAACTTTGGATTTAAATAACGGAGAAATAACTCAAACAGAAGAGAAAATCACCCAAGAAGCTATTGACAGTACCTCATGTAAAGTAAGACCAGTTAATACTGTACTTGTTGCAATGTATGGTGGTTTTAACCAAATCGGTAGGACTGGAATTTTAAGAACACCAGCTGCAACAAATCAAGCCGTTTCGGCTATTATGGTTGACTCTAATATTATTCTACCTGATTTCTTACTTCTTGTCCTAAATACAAAAATTGAATATTGGAAGAAGGTTGCTGTTAGCTCTCGTAAAGACCCCAATATTACCAAAGTAGATGTGGAGAATTTTCCAATTGTACTGCCCTCAATTAGAGAGCAAAAGGAAATTTTGCTGACAACAAATTTATTGCATCAAGTAATAGGTAGAGCTGAAAGTAAAGTTCTGAGTACAAAAACCCTCTTAAAATCTCTAATCAATCAAATTTTCTAGCGACAACTTAACCAACTCCCAATGCCCGGCCAAATTCCTGAAAACATACGTTTATTTCGGATCGTACATTGGGAAAATGTAGAGCACATCCTGCATCACGGGCTGTGCTATTCCGGGCACCCGGAGGCAAACCCGAAGTTTGAGCATTAAAAAAGCCCTGTCTTAATTGGCAGGGCTTCCTTCTTGTTGCTTAGCTTCTTCTTCCGTTTTTCGCCTGTGGTACATCTCTACAAAATTGAAAGGCGGTAAAAGTGCAGTGTCCATACCCGCTTTTGCGGTCAACGAGGCTATGTGCTCCCGTACAAAAGGGTAAAGCATAGCAGGAGCGTTCACGTAGGTAAAGTAATCCAAAGGCGGACTATCCGTCTCTCCTTCCCGCTCAAAATGCCCCGCCATTTTAACCTTAATCTCAACTTCCGGCCCTTCTTCCCCTGGCTGAACAAAATCCACATTCAAGATCACATTAAAATTCAGTGATTCACGATTTATAGTATCGACTTTAAAATCTAACAACCGTTCAACATTTTCAGATGAATTGATGACCTCAATTCTCTTGAAAGTGCTTTCGATTAAGAAAATATTTTTGAGTTTGTACATTCCGTAGCGTGTTGCGGTACAAGACTAAGCAGCCATTGCGTATTCAGCCTCCCCAGGATTAATGTTATCCGAAGCACTAATTTTTTCAGGCAATCCTTTAAAGAAGTCAGAGTCAATGCGTACCTCTATTCTATTCTTAGACACAGAAGAAGGCTTAGCGGCCTGGTACAAACCCGAAGACAGGTATGCCTTGCCTTGCGCCTCGTACATCGAGTTTTTTATCGAAGAAAGGCTTTCATCCGAGATAAAGCAAAGTGATTCGCCCATAAATTGACTTATAAACTCCATCAATAACGGTTCAGCCGCATTCTCAAAGGCCTCACTATCGTAAACCGATAGCGGAAGTACTTCGATCATGTGGGTATCGGAATAGTCCCTATATTCATAGCGGCACTTAATGGTAGGAAGTGCCATAACAAGCCGATCAACAATGTTCTTTGCTAAGTCTATGCTGTTCGTCATAATTTGGGTAAGTTGTAATGCGTAATTAATTCATTTATAGAGGTTTCTGCGAAGCTAAGCGCCGTATTTGCCTCCTTTCTATCGATGGTATCTGTTTTGTAATCAGCCCTCACACGTAGATCTTTCAAGTCGATCAGCTTCGTATTCAACCTACTGACCACTCGGTTCTTATTTACCAAATCAGTTATCACACGGTTGATGTAATAGGCATGAGAGCCTCCCTTCCCTCTATTTCTTAAATAATTAGATATTTCGTTCTCAAACTGACTATCGTTCAACCCTAAATTATCGTGTAGAACATGAAGTAAAACTTGAACACAACTGTAATACGCGCAATGTATGCTAGAATTGTACTTTCCTTCATCTATCAAAAACTGTGCTGACTCTAAGCTCTCCTTGGATTTTTCTAAAAAAGATGTCGACATTCAGCAGTGAGAGCGGATGATTGAAGAAGTTTTTACACAGTGCCTTGGAAAAAAAGCATACGAGGATATAGAACTACTTACTAAGTAACACACCACCAATAAGAGGGCTGCAAAGTTATCAAAAGATTTAAACTTGCAATCACCACTCATCAAATCAACAAAAACGTACCACCAATAATGCCTTACTAATAAAATTACTGTTCGATAGCAGGCAAAATCACAAATTTGAGATCCTCGTCGTGACTATGCAGTAAGAAATAGCGGTATAACTGCTTTACCTGAACACAAAGCTGTTATCTTGGGAGTTACAATTCAAAGTAAGGTTAAATTGCAGGAAGGTACTTTTCAATCATAAAAAGCTATATTAAGAACACGTTGGCAGAAAATACCTCCAGAAGAGCGAAACTAAGCCCTGGCCGCGCGATGCTGCTGTACAGCCTGTTTACCTATGAAAGTCAGGGTGAGCAAAGCAGCTTGTTCGTGGCCAACAAGCTGGCCTACTTTCTGCAACGGATGGGAGAAAACCTCAACTTGACATTTGTCCCTGAGAACTACGGCCCCTATTCCGTACAGGTTGGTCATGTACTGTACAACCTGAATGACACTTACCTGCACGGTCTTGAACAAAATGAGGCGAGGCCCTTCGAACCCCTGCAACTGAATTACGAGAAGTGGGACGAAGTAAAAGACTACGTAGATCGCGACCTGACCGCTGAGCAGCGGGACCGGCTGCAAAACCTACTGCGCCTGATTGACGGCTTTGAGTCGGCTTTCTCGCTGGAACTACTCGCCACCGTGGATTATCTGATGAAAGAGCGGGGAGCAGATACGTCCAAAGAAGAAGTACGAAAACAAATCGAAGACTGGTCGTCGCGCAAAACCAAAATGTTCCGCCCGGAGTACATCGAAATCGCGCAGAAACAACTTACCAATTACGCCCAAGAAGTATTTATGTGAATAACTACTAACCCTCAAACACCCCTCCATGCCATTCAACGAGTTAAATACCGTTGAGCACTACATCATACAGCAACTCAGTGGCGTCAACCTGAACCACGCCAATTGGGCCGAAGAGAAAGGAACGTACGGTTTACAGTGGCATTATCAGCCCGCCTCCGAACTCAAAAGGAGCGTGAACGAAGTACTTGTGGAGAGTGAATTGCGCGATGCGCTCATCGGGATCAATCCCGAGATAGCCCGACAGCCCGAGCGGGCCGACGAGGTCATCTACAAGCTGCGGGCGATTCTGCTCATGGTCAATCAGGTAGGCCTGGTTAAGGCCAACGAAGAGTTTGCCAAGTGGCTCACTGGCGAGAAGACCATGCCCTTCGGCCCCAATAACCGCCACGTGCCGGTGTATCTCATTGATTTTGCCGAACCGGACAACAACCGCTTCGTCCTGACGAATCAGTACCGCACCCACCACCACGAAACCAAGATTCCCGATATCGTTATGCTGATCAACGGCATTCCGGTCGTGGTCGGCGAGGCTAAAACGCCCATTCGGCCGTCGGTATCCTGGCTCGACGGTGCGCACGAAATCCACAGCATCTATGAAAACGCCGTCCCGCAACTCTTCGTCCCTAACATCCTGTCGTTCGCAACCGAAGGCAAAGACCTGTTTTACGGCTCGGTGCGCTGTCCGCTGGAACAATGGCCGCCCTGGCGACTCGAAACGGACGAGGACAGCCTGATAAAGGCACTCGGCCTAGGCAAAGTTGGTAAGGAACTCACCGACCTATTGCAACCCAAACGCCTGCTGGATATTCTGCAAAACTTTTCGCTGTACTCGACGGACAAAAAGAAACGACGCATCAAGATCATCTGCCGGTACCAGCAGTACGAAGGAGCCAACCGGATTGTGGAGCGGGTGCGAGAAGGCCGCCTCAAAAAAGGTTTGATCTGGCATTTTCAGGGATCGGGCAAATCGTTGCTGATGGTTTTTGCGGCCCAGAAACTCCGCCGACTCCCCGAGCTGAAAAGTCCAACTGTGATCATCCTGGTAGA
Organism: Persicitalea jodogahamensis; assembly: GCF_014651615.1. GTDB lineage: Bacteria > Bacteroidota > Bacteroidia > Cytophagales > Spirosomataceae > Persicitalea > Persicitalea jodogahamensis. The sequence continues at coordinate 231,837 of NZ_BMXF01000005.1, forward strand.
CCGCACCGATCTGGATACCCAGATTTCGGGTACCTTCAACGCCGCCGACGTGGCCAACGTCCAACCCACCGAAAATATCAAAGAACTGCATGACCTGCTGGCTAAGGATACCCGTAAGATCATTATCTCGATGATCCATAAATTCCGGGATGCGCCGCCCAACATGAATACCCGCGACAACATCATCGTGCTGGTAGACGAAGCCCACCGCACGCAGGAAGGTGACCTGGCGCGGCAAATGCGGGCCGCATTGCCCAATGCCTTTCTGTTTGGTCTTACGGGAACGCCCGTCAACAAAGTGGACAAGAATACGTTCTGGGCATTTGGCTCCGAAGAAGACGAAAAGGGGTACCTCTCACGCTATACCTTTCAGGATTCCATCCGCGACAAAGCCACGCTGCCGCTGCACTTCGAGCCACGGCTGGTGGACGTGCACGTGGACAAGGCTACCATCGACAAACTCTTCAAGGAACTGACCGACGAAGCTGCCCTGAGCGACGAAGAAGCCGATGCGCTGAGCAAGAAAGCCGCCAAGATGTCGGCCTTCCTGAAATCGCCCGAACGGGTGGAGCTGATCGTGAACGACATCGCGAAGCACTTCAAGGAGAAGGTACTGCCGCACGGCTTCAAAGCCATGATCGTCACGCCCGACCGCTACGCCTGTGTGCAGTACAAAGAGGCCCTGGACAAACACTTCGTAACAGAAGCCAGTCGGGTGGTCATTTCCACGAGCGCCAACGACGACTACGAATTCAAGCAAAAGTGGGCGCTGGATAAATCGCAGCAGGAAAAGGTACTGGATGAATTCAACGACGCGGCCTCACCGCTCAAATTCCTGATCGTCACGGCCAAGTTGCTGACCGGCTTCGACGCGCCGATCCTGCAAACCATGTACTTGGACAAGTCGCTGAAAGACCATACGCTGTTGCAGGCCATTTGCCGGACCAACCGCCTCTATCCCAACAAAACCTTCGGCTGCATTGTGGATTACTTCGGCATTTTCGACGATGCCGCCGAGGCCCTGCAATTCGACGAGGAGACGGTCAAGAAAGTAGTGACCAATTTGCAGGAACTCCGCGACAAACTCCCCGAAGCCATGCGCGACTGCCTGCAACACTTTACAGGCGTCGACCGCACTCTGCGCGGCTTCGAAGGCCTGGAAGCCGCGCAGGAAGCCATTAAAACCAACGAGCAAAAGGATGCCTTTGCCCTGGACTTCACCTACCTGGTCAAACTGTGGGAGTCGCTCTCGCCCGATGCTGTTCTAAATCCCTATCAAACCGACTACAAATGGTTGTCGCAGGTATATGAATCCGTGAAACCAGCCGGCGATGGCATCGGCAAGCTACTGTGGTATACGCTCGGCGCCCAAACCACCAAACTGATCCACGAGAACATCCATGTGGGTGGCATCGACGATCTGGCAGAATTTGTCTTGGATGCCGACATCATCGACGATTTGTCCAAGAACCCCAACTCCCAAAAGGTCAAGCAACTCGAAAAGGAGCTGATCAGCCGTTGGAACAAAGATGCCGGAAATCCAAAATATAAAGAACTCAGCGACCGACTGGAAGACCTGCGCAACAAAGCCGAGCGCGGCCTGATCGCCAGCATCGACTTCGTAAAGGAACTCTGCAAACTGGCCCAGGAAACCGTTCAGGCCGAACGCGAAACCGAGCCCGTGGCCATCCGCAAAACGGGAGCCGCCGCCCTCACCGAGCTCTTCCTGGAAATTAAAACCGACCAAACCCCAGCGGTAGTGGAGCGCATCGTCACCGATATCGACCAAATCGTGAAGGTAGTCCGCTTCCCCGGCTGGCAAACCACCGTCGCCGGTGAGCGGGAGGTCCAGAAGTCTCTCCGACAGTCATTGCTCAAATACAAGCTGCATAAGGATCAGCAGCTGTTTGATCGGGCGTATGGGTATATTAAGGAGTATTATTGAGAGGGGGGGATACCTTTCCCATAATATATATAAACCCGGCATTTAATTACTTACATGATTCTATGTTAAAGAATGAGATTTGAACAATGATAGGCAAGGTTAACCTAGATGTAAAAAAACAGTATATAATGGGGTATTGGGTATATCTTCCCAGTTTGCCAAAAGATAGAAAATACCGAAACCAACGAGGTTAACGTTCTGGCCAAGTATACCGAAGTGTAGTCAATAGCACTCGAATGATACTCTTTAACTATTGCAGGAGGCCTTCAGCTAAGAGTATTGGCCGGGGGCGGGTGGGAAAGAGTAATACCAAGCTTATCCTGACTTCTATATTTCAGACACCAATTAAAACACACAGCCACTGACTTAGTAATGCCCCTCCATCACAGTACTACTGACTATCTGTCGACTCTTCAGGCAGATTTTGCCCTACTCTCGAAGTCTATCGCTGAATCCCACTGGACGGCTTCGGACCGCTTTCTTTCGGGTTTGCTTTACCGGATGTTAAGCAAACCGGCAACCCCCGAAACCAACTGTATTCAATTAAAACTCCCCGGCTTCGCTCTTGGCCCAAACTTTAACGAGGTATTGCTGTATACGTTGGCGGTGGTAAAATACAGGCAGAACCATAGGACTATCCAGCAAGAGCCTTACAAACCTAAACAAGGTGAATGGGTATTTCGTAATGATGACATTTATGTGGTAAAAACTCAACGAGGTCAAAACAAATGGGGTATCAGCCCGGCCTTTCCTGCCAAGGGCATGCACGGGATATACGAAGTTGAGTTTAAGGAGCCGGTTAGGTTATTGCCCAACACAAAGTATGAATATAAGCCCAGGGCAACCGCAAGCGGTTTAAAAGAGTACCGTACATTCTTTCGGACAAAATTACGCAAAAGCAAACTTCCTCTCTTGTCAGAATTCAAACACCGGTCGGTGGTTTTAGCAGAAGGAGAGCTTTGGCAAATCAATAATTGTTTACCCTTACGCTACTTAAATAAAACCGGAGAACAAAGGGCGCATCATTTGCCCGTACAGCCTATGATTGAGGCTTGTGGTGATGTAGCTACTGCGATTGAACATATTCTCCCCAGTATGTATTTTGATGAATTAGTTGTAGTGGGAGCCTCCCGTTACCGTAATGTAATACCTGCTCTCAGAAAAAAGCTAAACTCAGGCGATGTAGGGCGTCTGATTCTCATCGGAGATGAGAAGTTTCCTGATGCAAAAACCTGGGAGATGACCGCCACTGAGATTCAGTACCTTCGTAATTGTAGTTTTTCAACCCTAAAAACGCATAAGGTATCGGCCGCTGGATTAGTTTCCCTGGTCGAAGGATTAGAAACACTTCTGCAAAAGTATCGCGAAGAATTCAACATTGACCTCCGTGAATGTATATCCTGGCTACGGCCCTATCTTGGGCTGGCAATTCCGATGGGTGCTGTGAGAGACGGCTGTCTTCAGTATTATCAGCAGCAGATTGAAAATCGATTTGAAGAGCCTGAATGGGAGGAGCGCTGGTTTGAAGTGCAGCAATATGATCCAGATGAAATTAGAAGGAATACCCTACCCATTCAGTACTTGTTTAGGGAAATACATTCCTATTTTGAGACAAACAATCCAAAATGGAACTCACTCATTGAGTTTTGTGCGCAAAATCACCTGCACCGGTCGTGGGTTATGCTCGGGCATGAGCAACAGGCCAAAGCAATGGAGGGTCAGAATGTACTGTATGGCGTTGGTTCCCGGCGCTGGCATCATCAATCCATCCCTACCGTAGCCCAATGGGCTGAGTCTCCGGAAAAATACATTCCTCCTTCAACCAGGGGTAAACTGTTTTTACCCGAGATCAGTCAGAGCTTTCAGCTATTGGACCAGTTATCTTTATTGACTCTTCCGATTATTGTATTAGCCTATGCTGGCTTGGAAGACGAATACCCCGACTATGTTCTTCGTAGCTATTTTCTTGCCGAAAGGGCAAAAATTAGCCACCTGGATCGTCACCTCTGGACCAATTGCCGATTGGATATTGACCCTCCTCCCTCACTTACCTTTACAAACTCTGTCAGGATTGAAAAACTGTTCTCAATTGATATTAGCAAACAGTTTATTCCGGGTGATGAGTCCAGCTATGAATGGATCGCTCAGCCGTGTAAAATCAGATTTACGGATAAGACGTACTATGATACGCATTTGAACCGTCGCGTTGAACTCCTAAAGGAGGGGGGTCAAAGAAAGATTGTGGCTGTTGGGACTCTTATTGCAGGAAACCGTATTCGGTACTATCAGAACAACAATGCAGATGCATTTGAGGAAGTAATCAGAAGCCTGGACACCCAGGGTTTGTATGAGAAAATAGAGGCTGCGTCAGCAACCTGGCGTGAGGAGTTGTATAATTTATATCTCAACTATTTTTTTGGGGATGAAGACCGATTGTTCCAACAGCTCAAGAACCATGGATATAATAATAGTCAACAGGTGCTGCACAACTATCTCCTATCCAGTAATTCCACCCGATTTCCCAATTACGATACGTTAAAGGCTATTCACGCCCTCAGCCTTCAATACAAAGGTGCTGGCTCGGCGTTTGATTTGGCATACCGTGAAATTCTCAGTTATAAACGAAAGGATAAAAGTCTTCGTCAGCGAATAGGCCGTGAGTTAGGAAGTGAATTGATGGTATTCGAAAACTCGGACTATGCGATTAAGGGTCCCGTACTTAGCCTGCTCACCGAAAATCTAATTTACCTGCTCATTGAATCCATCCAGGAAAAAGTTGTGACTTCAATCGAAAACCGATAACCCATACCATCTATGGAATTACCCCTCCCAACTGACCAAAACAGAAGATCCTTTTTAAACCGCCTTCAAGTAGGCCTGATTGGCCCTGGCTCAGAAACACTATGGCCTGACGATCAGGTTGAAATTATCAGTGACTATCCGGTTCGGCGCTACTTTGGGGGTATTCTTTTCCCTAAGCGAAGCGCCCTTGTTGCTCCCCTGGGGGAGCAAGTCGAACTGGAAGCGCGCATCGGGGAAAATGCCTTGGATCCAGAAAAGAATACTAACGAGGAGCCGTTTCCGATTGTCAGACAAGACGGACCGCCCGAAGGAATGATTGAAACTAATCAGTCTATTGTCAAAGGACAGGAAGCAGAGGAAGAAGCCGGGCGTGTTTCAGCCAACTACTACTTCCCCACTAACATGGGTTTATCGTTCTGTGTGTCCCAATCCACGGAAAGCATACCGGTCACTTTTCAATTTGGTGTATACCGTAAACTCTCCAAGACGGAAAGGGAAGTCTCGTTAACTCGGGCTGAGTATGACCGGCTTGCGGAGCTGTCTCAGTTGACCGCTCACCCCATCAATGAGTTGGTAACTTTCTCCGATAATAGCATTCGACTGACTTTGGACGGTGCCAAAGAGACTATTTTAAGTTTGCGAACCTGGTACAAAGAATCAGCAGAAATTCTCAATTTGGAAGGGTACAGGCGCGTAAGGTCGCTCCTCAGTGATACCTTATGGCAAAGGGCAGCCGTAACGGAGAGGGTGGACATTGAGTTGCCCCATGAGAACATAACCTTTTCAGAGAAACTATGGACCAGAACCATTAATTCTAAAAACGAACTGGGAGCCACGTACCATGTTCGGATCATTCTGAGAGAGGGACGCAAATATGTTAAGGTTCTGCTGGAAAATAGTTCCACTGATCACCCCGGATCAAAGTTTTCCAATGGGAATGATTTACTTAATCACAAATGCCTGTTTCAGGTAGGCATCGAAGTACATCAAACGGAGATTTTGCCCTATAAGCCACACCAATTCCGAAATCCCTACGACCAGGAGGCCGAAACCATCAGCTATCAATACCGGGAGGTAAAGGCCTTCGGAATTGGCCATAGCTGCTCAGTATGCTGGCCAAGGGCAATACCCGTTGTTGGGATCAGTACTATCCACCTCCCCGAGGTAGACATCCGGCATTATAGTAATGCATTTCGGAATGAAATACCAACGGAGGTACGCGAAGTATCAAAACTCAAAAATCTATCTATCTGGACATCGCTGAGTCGAGTAGAAATTCAGCAACGTCTATCTCGGTTTGTGGATAGCTATGAAGATTGGCTCAATAAGCAGCGCACAAAAGCCGAAGAGGACATAAGCAACAAAGAATTATACAACCCATTACTGGAAGCACATAAAGGGCTGATAGCACGATTACGATCAAACGTTGCATCTCTGGACAATGATCTTATTTTTCGTTGTTTCAAGCTGGCCAATACGGCTATGTATATTCAAATGATCATTTCGAGGGACCAAAATGGGGCTTTTGGAAACACAATCAAAGAATTAAAAGATTTTGAAGGGCTGCCGCATGCACCCTACAAATCCCTGGAATATTTTAGCGAATACAACCATTTTGACATTAATTATAGGGAGCCTCAATATCGCCCTTTCCAGCTTGCTTTTCTGTTGCTAAATCTTAAAGATATGGCCTATCCGGCGGCAACAATGGACAATTCACGAGAGGTGGTGGATCTAATCTGGTTCCCGACGGGAGGGGGTAAAACTGAGGCCTATCTGGCTCTCACGGCTTACACCATTTTACTTCGGAATATTACTAATCCGGGCAAAAGTGATGGGGTAGCTGTCATAATGCGCTATACGCTTCGACTCCTGACCGCCCAACAGTTTGAAAGAGCTTCCAGGCTTATTGTGGCCTTAGAGTTTCTACGTGTCAAGTTGATAGAATCTGGCGATGCAAGCTTAGGGGAAACACCTATTTCGATTGGTATGTGGGTGGGTAGATCCACCACCCCTAACAAACTGAAAGATGCTCATACCAAAGTAGAAGAGTTAGATAGGGAGATTGAAAGAAAAAATAATGGTACTAGCGTCAACCTGGAAAGCAAGAATCAATTTCCACTCAGCAGTTGTCCCTGGTGTGGCTGTAATCTTATTTCTACTCACCCTAAAACGGGCAAACTGGTAATGGGTTATGAATCTTCAAATGCCAAAGGCAGAATTAGTTTTACTACCAAATGTCTTAATAACTCCTGTCATTTTACCACTGAGCTTCCAATCTACTTCATTGATCAACAAATTTATCAAAAACGGCCGACGCTTCTGTTTGGAACGGTCGATAAGTTTGCCCAGCTTCCTCATATCGAAGAAGGGCATCAACTTTTCAATTCCCTCGATAACGAAAAGCTCCCTCCCGATCTCATCATTCAGGATGAGCTTCACCTACTTAGTGGCCCACTTGGTTCGGTGGTAGGGTTATTTGAAACGATCATTCTCGAACTCTGTACACGGCCTTCCCGTATTCCTAAAATTGTAGCCTCAACCGCCACAACGCGAAATACAAGTCAACAAATTACTGGCCTGTATAATCGGGAAGTAAGCATTTTCCCAGCTCCTGGAATTACGTACGAGGATAATTTCTTTTCGTATGTAAGTGAAGATTCTCAACGACGGCATACCGGTTTTATGCCATCGGGCAAATCTAGCCTGGAAACCCAAATTCAAATATTAGCTCATTTGCTTTATGCCCGAGCGGAGCTATACCAACACTACCTGGCACAACCAGATGGCGAGGCTGGAGCGATTCAGGCCATTGATCCTTTTTGGACCATCGTATCGTACTACAACAGCTTGCGCGATGTGGGAAGGGCCTATAATGATGTGGGAGCTCGCTTAAAAGAGGCATTGGAAACTCTTCACATTCGCTACAAAATGCATCCGGCTTTGGGGTTCAATTACCGTGGCTTGGATTACCGGGCCTATGAACTCACAAGCCGAGTTCCAAGCTATGAGATAAAGCAAGTACTGGATAAGTTAGGTCAGCCATTCGCTTTGGGTAAAAATGATAAGACTGGAAATACGCAAGTTGAAAATACAGTAGACTTGGTACTGGCCACAAATATGCTTTCAGTAGGGATTGATATCAGTCGTTTGAATATTATGCTTATGAATGGTCAGCCCCGGAATATTGCCGAATACATTCAGGCGTCGAGTAGGGTGGGAAGAGACAAAAAAGGATTGGTAATTAATCTGATGGACCCTAATAGAGCTCGTGAAAAATCGCTTTTTGAAAATTACGTAAGTGTCAACTTGGCCTATTATCAATACGTAGAGCCCCTGAGTGTGACTCCTTATACAGAAATTGCCCTGGAAAAAATGTTAAAAAGTCTGCTTATTACTCACGTTCGGCACGTACAGAATCGAGCTGCCAACGGTGAGGCGGTAAATTATAAATCCGGTGATTATGAAGGTATCAAAGAACTACTCTTGAAACGGATTCAGGACCCAACACAAAAAGCGTATGCTGAGCAACTCCTAAAACAATTGAATGACAATTGGGTCCAGAAGACCCTGGAAATCGCGCAGTTACAATACAAAAATAACAGAGACAAGAGTAGAGGTCTGATCGATCCCCCTGATAAATTCACTTCGGACTGGAATCTGATGGAATCCATGCGAGAAGTGGATACAAGTAGTATTATTCGAATTGTCCCCTCAACATTAAAACAATAACAATTATAGCCATGGAATACGAAGAAATACAAACTAGGAAATCTATAAGTGCCTATGGTGGGATAGGTTCTTTAATTGAGACGCGACATGGATCCATCCTGATCAAACCATTTGATCAATGGCCTTACTACGAACATTGGGTAGGGTTATGGATAAAAAATGATGACCTGAAAAACAGCATCCAGGACATCCGATTTGTGGGAAGGCTACGAAAACAGTTTACGGAGTTAAAAGCTATTAAACGGGTACCGGTCAACCAGCTTAACTTCAATTCGCCAGCAGATGGAGATAAAATTATTAGTGCGGAGTATTTTCCAAGATGGTTTTCCTGTCCCAGTTGCCAACGTTTCGAGCACCTGGACGATTTAAGGAAAAGTTGGAAGTTACTTTTTCAGGGTGCCGACTTACCCACTCCTCCTGAGTGCCCATATTGTAAATCGGCAAACCGGAAGAAAGTCATAATGGAACAGATCCGCTTTGTGATGACGTCTGCTCATGGTGATATTGCTGATGTACCATGGGATCAATGGGTGTTTGCCAGCCACCAGGAGGAGGGTTCTGCTCAGGCAGATGACGAAAAAAAGGAAACCGTTCTGAGAACAGTAGCTGTACCTCCTGGTACCCAGTTTTTTCTTAGCACCGACAGCCAGTATTCTGATTTACGAAACTTAATTGTGAAGGCAGTTTTACCTGACAAAAAAGAAAGATGGCGTTCTCTGAGGGGTCTTTTCAATTTACGACAGCCCAAAAATACATTGCGCGAGTTCGAAGGAGGGCATTCCCAGATTCCTCTAAAACCAGTGTTGAGAAGCAGTAATAGTGTGTATTTCCCCAATATTCTGACGAGTCTATATCTACCACCAACACAGGAAAATTTAAGTCAGGAATTGATTGAAAAGATCAAAGCAATAGTTGAAGATTTTGGGACGGAAGAAACAATAGTAGCCCAAAAAGTACTCAAATACCATAGTTTAGCTATTGATCTATCGGTTATTAAACGGATTATAGCAAATAATTTCAAATTAGACCAAGTCCGATCTACTATAAGCGAGGCGGATTACCGATACCAGGAATTTGGCTTTATAACCTCTAAACCCGAGTGTAGGGAAGAAAACCTCTGTTTCGAAAAAGTATCGTTAACAGAACCCATTGAGGGTATCAAATCGGTATATAGGCTGGATAAAATACAGCTTGCAAGTGTACTTACCTCCTACACCCGACAAGAGCCAATACAGCCGGACGAATACCTCTCCGACGAAGACGAAGACCCATTGACTCGTCCAAGAGTAAAGAAAAAATTTGTAGTGGAGAGCTTCGGGAAAAAGACCTTTTTTCTACCAGGAGTAGAAAATTATGGGGAGGGAATTTTTTTTGAACTGGATAGGAAAAAGGTTGCCCTTTGGAAGAATAGCGGGGAAGTTAAAAGCAGAACCCAAGACTTTCAGAGTAGAGCGAAAGAGTCCTTTCAAGTATCCATAGCTCAGAAGCAGGTCAGTGCAGAATTGGTTCTAGCCCATACGCTCTCTCATGTCCTGATTCGTGAATTGGAGTTTTATTGTGGTTACCCGGCGGCCTCCTTACAAGAACGTCTTTATGTCGATAACCGGATGTGTGGACTCCTAATTTATACCATAGCCGGAGCTGAGGGTAGTTATGGAGGGTTGACATCAATGGCTAAATCTGAACAGCTAACATACCTTTTAAAATCTGCTCTGTATCGGGCTACTGATTGTGCCACAGACCCCATCTGCTGGGAGTCGGATGGCCAGGGGGTGGGGAGTTTGAATAAAGCCTCGTGTCATTCCTGCACACTTATTCCTGAAACTTCTTGTGAAGAATTCAACAGTTTTCTGGACCGACGGTTTTTGGTAGATGCAAATTTGGGCTACTTTAATAGCCATATTTAGTATCTTACCATGACACCTATCCAGCTCCCATGATAAGCAACTTTGATTAACTCAAATTCATATAAGGTAAATGGGATACAATCAATACCACGGCCATAAAAGCAGATTATAATAAGTATTCAATGCTTCCCTACGATACTATACTTTCCAGTCCAGAACTCATTTAGAAAGCTTGCTGAAATGGCCATATGACAATTTGGAATCCATAAATGAGGTGGATGATAACACCAAAGTTGGTATTGAAAAACTAAAAAAAATAGCTCACCGCACTTGGCAGGCAGCTAATCCTGAGGAGGAGGAAGAATTTACAATTACCACAGTTCAGGATTTCCTAGGGGGACTTTAGGTCGTTGGCAAATGTGTAGTTTCCAATTTGTGTAACATCAATCTTCCTCTTACACTCTTTGATCCAGAATAATTTCCACAGAAAAGGGGAGGGTTTGACTGCCCAAGAACTAGATTAGTTCGCAACGAATTCGGCGCCGAGAAGAGAAGGAAAATATATTCCTTCTGAAAGCCTAAAAAGGAAGATCGGGTGATAGCTATACCAAATGAAAGGATAAGTCATTTTGAGGATATTCCAGAAACTCAGAAGAAATTGGGCCAGATTGCCCAGCCTATTTCTGGCAATGAGGAACCTGTGCGTAATACCTATATTGATATCCTACTTCGAGAAGTCAGATGGGATTTAGAGAAATCTAGTGTTCGAAAGTTTTGATTAGATCTTTAGACTGAACCAAATCTAATACTATTGAAAACCCAGCGAAGGAATTAATAGACTTCTATACTTCCCATATACCTCCCAATCCGGGCGAGTTTGTGGGCGAGCCAAACAAAAAAGCACCTGGCATATAAACGCCAGGTGCTTTACTTTCAAGTGATTCTGTAGGGATTCGAACCCCAAACCTCCTGATCCGTAGTCAGGTGCTCTATCCAATTGAGCTACAGAACCATTCCGCTAATGGGACTGCAAAAGTAGTGGATGATTGGGTTTTCACCAAAACAATTTTTCGTTTTTTATAAAAAGTCTTTTCCTGATCACTACAATCCCTGAAAATCCGATTTCCGCTTTTGTAAAAAAGCCATGATACCTTCGGCGGTATCGCGCGATTGGCCCAGCACGTCTTGCTCCCGCGCTTCCACTTCCAGCATGGTTTCCAGATCGGAATCGAAGGATTGGTTGAGAGCCCGCTTCATGGCGCCGATGGCTCGCGTGGGTGCATGACGGTAGTAAGCGACGGTTTCAGCCACGGCGGCATCTAGCTCAGCGGCAGGTACGGTGCGTTGCACCATTCCTATTTGCATAGCTTCGGGACCATACACCCGGCGGCCCGTGGAGGCCAGGTCGAAGGCGCGGGCCGTGCCAACCAGGCGGGGTAGAAAAAAAGTAGAACCGGCGTCGGGCATCAGACCGATTCCCACGAAAAGTTGGGCGAAGTAGGCTTCTTCGGGCATGATGACCACATCGCAGGCTAAGGCAAGCGAACAGCCTGCCCCCGCCACCAATCCGTTGAGGCGGCACACAACGGGCTTGGGAATGTTCCGCAAGGCACGAATCATGGGATTGTAACGGCTGCGCAGGGCGTCGCCCATGCTGGGGTTTTCTCCCAGTCCTGCTTTCAGGTCGGCTCCAGAGCAGAAGGCTTTGTCGCCCGAGCCGGTAAGAAGCAGCACTCGCACGGAGTCATCAGCACCGGCGGCATTGACGGCCCGGGTTATTTCCTGAATAAGATCAGGGCTAAGGGCATTGTGCACCTGCGGGCGGTTGAGGGTGATGCGCGCCACGCCATCAGTCGCTTCGTAAATGAGGTTCTTGTACATACTGAATCAGGGTTAGGTAGAAAATGATGGGGTCAAGGATATGGGCAAACTGGCGTATCCGGCACCTTTCAGTTGTCGGGGTGCTCATTCCTTGAAGCCGAAGTTTTTACTCTTAAAAGAACAAAAACACTGCCACCATACTGACTGCCACGCCCAGAGCCAATCCGGCGGAAACCTGGGCGGGTGTGTGGGCATTAAGGTACAAGCGCGCGCTCAGCAGAAAACCAGTGACGATAACACTAACGACGAAAGGAAGGAATAATGCAAAGTCGCCGTAACGCAGAATAACGCCACCCAACGCTCCTAAACAGCCTCCCATACCCGTAGCATGGGCGCTGATCTGCCAGCTCAGGCTGATTAAGGCCACGAAAATCAGTGAAACCGTGATGCTGCCCAGCACGATGGAAATCTGCGGAGCCAGTTCGCTGACGGGCTGAAACTGCCAGCCAAACAGGTAAGTACTCAAAGCATAAATCATCAGGGTGACCAAGTAGGGCAACCGACGGTCACGCAGGGTCTGTAGCTGCAGGCTTTTGACAAAACCCAGCCGATGCATATAGAAGATGACCAACGCCGGAGCCACAAAAGTATTCAGGAAAAGCAGGACCAGAAGACTGATTCGCGCTGATAAACTTAGTGCAACTACACCCACCAATTCGGGGGTCAGGCCAAAAAGAATGGCGAAGATATAGGTGGGGAGCAGCAGCGGGTGCAGGATGACAGACAGGAAAAAGGCAAGGCGGTGGCTCAACTCAGCGTGTTTCTGTTTTAATTTCTGAAACAGCAAAAGTAGTAGTTCTGTTGAGTAGTTGTGTCGTTTATTTGTCCAGGCTGGTTCGCCGCCTTCCTGTAAAGCCAGGTATTTCCCTGAATAGATCCTCCCCTCCAGACACCCCCACAAATATACACCCAGGCAAAATCTTAAATCTGTTTTCGGAGCCGTGCCACGGGGATATTAAGCTGCTCGCGGTACTTGGCTACAGTACGGCGGGCGATGTTATAGCCTTTGGCATTGAGTAGTTTTTCCAGCTTGTCGTCCGAGAAAGGTTTGCGCTTAGGTTCGCTTTCGATCAGTTCGCGGAGGATATTTTTGACCTCGCGGCTGCTGGCATCCTCTCCGGAGTCGGTGGCAATACCCTCGGAGAAGAAATATTTGAGCGGATACAAGCCGAATTCGGTTTGTACGCACTTGCTGCTGGCCACCCGCGAGACCGTCGAAACATCCATGTCGATGATCGTGGCTATATCTTTCAGAATCATCGGACGAAGCCTGGTTTCGTCGCCATCCAGGAAGAAATCGTACTGGTAGTTCAAAATGGCTGACATGGTGCGCATAAGTGTGGCCTGCCGCTGCCTGATGGCGTCAATAAACCATTTGGCCGAATCCAGTTTTTGCTTCACGAAGGTTGCCGTCTCACGGACGCTCTTGTTGGTTTTATCGCTTTTGTGATAAGTATCCAACATGTCGGCAAAAGTGCGATTGATGCGCAGCTCAGGGGCATTCCGGGCGTTGAGCGTCACTTCCAGGTTGCCGTTGTGGTTGCTCAGAATAAAATCGGGCGTCAGATAGTGCGATCGGTCGTCGTCGCCCTCCACTGAGCCGGGCTTGGGATTGAGTTTGGTAATGAGCGTCAGGACGTCATAGGCTTCCTGACTAGATATGCCTAGCCGCCGCTGTATTTTCTCATAATGTTTTTTAGAGAACTCCTCGAAATAATGCTCGATCGTCTGTAAGGCTAATTGCACGGTCACGTCGGACTGGTCCCGGCGTCGAAGCTGCAATAGCAGACATTCCTGTAGTCCACGGGCACCGATCCCTGCAGGTTCGAGAGCCTGAACCATTTTCAGAATACGCTCCAGCTCGCATTCGGTTGTGTAAATACCCTGCGTAAAAACCAGGTCGCTGGCGATGGACTTGAGCGCCCTCCGCAGGTAGCCGTCGTTTTCGATACTGCCCAACAGATGCAACCCCAGAAAACGCTCCTGCTCAGTAAGGTGCAGGAAGCCAAACTGCTGAAACAGGCTATCATGAAGGGTCATGCGCGTAGCGACAGGAAATTCCCGGTCCTCGTCATTATTGTAGGAGCCATCGCCATACATTTTGTAGCCCCCCATATCCTCATGCTGCAGGTAGGTATCCAGATCGAGGTCGTCATGGGTACTTTCCTCATAATCGTTCCCGTCCATTTCCTCGAGTTCGTACTCATTCTTGGGAACCTCCTCCTGTCCCTCCTCAAGCGCTGGATTTATCTCTAGTTCTTCCTTAATGCGGGCATCCAATTCGGCGGTAGGAACCTGAAGTAACTTGATAAACTGAATTTGCTGCGGCGAAAGCTTCTGCAGAAACCCCTGGTTAATTATAAGTTTTTGCATGAGTCAGTAAAGATTGTTCATAGTGGATTTCAGGTTTTCATTCTGGCCTCAGGCATCCTCTTCCCGATTATTAGTTACTTCTTTATCAATATTAATGCCAATTTATAGTTTCGCCTTTAATTAGTAACCTTTTATTATTCGATTTTTTACAAACTGTTATTTATCAGCATTTTATATGGTTATTTATTTATGAGGCAGTCTAGTTTCCGACCTGCTGTAAGCACGATTTGGCAGCACACAAAGTATTAGCATAGGTTTTAGATGGCTAATTTGTAATTTCGCGCCCTATCTGACGATGCCCCGATCTTATACATTGTCCATCATTCATTGTCATCAACTAAATGGGTCCTATACAGATCAACCAAATCCTGAAGAGTGCCGAAGTCGGCCAACCCGTGGAGATAAAAGCCTGGGTGCGTACCAAGCGCGAAAGCAAAAACGCCATTTTTATCTCTCTCAACGACGGTTCCACGCTGCACAACATTCAGGCCGTAGCTGAGCCGGGGCAATTTCCCGAATCCACTCTGCGCCTTATTACGACGGGTGCCTGCCTCAAAGTCACGGGCACCCTGGTAGAATCTTTGGGTTCAGGACAAGCCGTAGAGGTAAAAATGCAGGATGTCCTGATATACGGAACTGCCGACCCTGAGGATTATCCGCTGCAACCCAAAAAGCACTCGCTGGAATTTTTGCGGGAAATTGCACACCTGCGGCCCCGAACCAATACCTTCTCGGCTATTCTCCGAATTCGGCACGCTCTGGCTTTTGCCGTACACAAGTATTACAACGACAACGGTTTTTTCTACCTCCACACGCCGATCATTACGGCCTCCGACGCCGAGGGGGCGGGCGAAATGTTCCGCGTCACGACGCTGGACGCCGGCGAGCCCCCCCGCGACGAAACCGGGAAGGTCGATTACAAAGAAGACTTTTTTGGTCGCGAAGCCAATCTGACCGTTTCGGGCCAGCTCGAAGGCGAGTTGGGGGCTTTGGCCTTGTCCAAGATTTATACCTTCGGTCCCACGTTTCGGGCCGAAAACTCCAATACCACCCGCCACCTGGCGGAATTCTGGATGATCGAGCCGGAAATGGCTTTCTTTGATCTGAACGACAACATGGATCTGGCGGAGGATTTCGTCAAGTACGTGATTCGGTACGCCCTCGACAACTGTGTCGATGACCTCGAATTTCTCGAAAAACGCCAGGCGGAGGAAGAGAAAAGCAAGCCGCAGGCTGAGCGCTCTATGCCCCTGACCGAAAAATTGCGATTCGTCGTGGATAACCCCTTTGAGCGACTCACGTACACGGAGGCGATCAAGATTCTGGAAAACTCCAAGCCGCACAAGCAGAAAAAATTTCAGTATCACGTGGAGTGGGGCGTGGACCTGCAGAGCGAGCATGAGCGCTATCTCGTCGAGAAGCATTTCAAAAAACCTGTGATCCTGACCAACTACCCGCGTTCGATCAAGTCTTTTTACATGAAAGTGGACGAGGCCTCCGACGCGGCGCCCGCCCCTACCGTCCGGGCGATGGACGTGCTGTTCCCCGGCATCGGCGAAATTATCGGCGGCAGCCAGCGTGAAGAGAACTACGATGTGCTCCTCGAACGCGTCCACGAGGTCGGCATTGATCCCGACATAATCTGGTGGTACCTTGAAACCCGTAAGTTCGGCACGGCCCCGCACTCAGGCTTCGGCCTGGGCTTCGAACGCCTGGTCCAGTTCGTTACGGGTATGGGGAACATACGTGATGTGATTCCTTTCCCGCGTTACCCGAAAAGCGCAGAGTTTTAATTTGAGTGGCAAAGTACCCAAGTGCCCGAGTGAGTATTTAAATACTAAAACCTCTGCCGGACATACTCCGCATCCGGCGTCAGCCCACTTTGGTACTTTGCCACTCTGGAACTTTACCACTTCAAAGAATCCCCATGCTCTTTACGCTCCTCATCTTCCTCCTCATGGTACCCGGCTTCGTGGTCGTGGGGGTGTATCTTGAGCGGAAGGTTTCGGCATTTATCCAGGATCGGATGGGGCCGATGGAGGTAGGGAAATGGGGGCTGCTGCAACTTATCGCCGACTTATTAAAGCTACTGCAGAAGGAAGACATCGTTCCCAAAGCTGCCGACAAATGGCTGTTTCTGGGCGCTCCGTTCATTATATTCGCGGCTGTGTTTGCAGCCTATGCGGTTATGCCCATGGCACCGGGACTGAGCGGTTCGGGGGCGGCGGTAGGTGTGTTTTATCTGATTACCATCTTATCGGTAGATGTCATCGGGATTTTGATGGCGGGCTGGGGTTCCAACAACAAGTACTCGCTCTTCGGCGCCATGCGCTCAGTCGCACAGATCATCAGCTACGAAGTACCCCTTGGCCTGAGCGTACTTTGCGTGGTGATGCTCACCCAAACCCTCGATCTGCAGGTGATCAGTTTTCAGCAGGGGATCTATTCTTTGGAACCGATCTACCTTTTTGGGTTAAAAGATTTGGGAGTTGACGTGACGCATGTGGGCGGTTTTTTATCCTGGAACATCGTCAGAAACCCATTTTTGCTGATCGTGTACGTTATTTTTTTCATTGCCTCACTGGCTGAATGCAACCGTGCGCCCTTCGACCTTCCCGAGGGCGAATCGGAGCTGGTTGGCGGCTTTCATACGGAGTACTCAGGGATGCGCTATGCGCTGCTCATGCTGTCGGAATACGGGATGATGCTGCTGGTATCGTTGCTGGGGGCTGTGCTTTTTCTGGGTAGTTGGAATACGCCATTCCCGAACATCGGCCCTGTCCGGCTGGCCGACTGGACAAGCGGCGAGCCGGGTACCTGGCTGGGATACATATCAGGGGCGTTTTGGCTTTTATCCAAGGCCTTGCTGGGCGTGCTGGTACAAATGTGGGTTCGCTGGACGCTGCCACGGCTGCGTGTGGATCAGCTTATGTACTTGGGCTGGAAGGTGCTCACGCCCGTAGGGTTGGTGCTTTTCTTTGTATCGGGGGTGTGGAGGTTATTGGGAGTTTGAGGCCCTAGTTTGTTCTCCTTCGTCTTTTTCTGGCCAGACACATCCGGTTTTAAAATTCGCAACCCGCTTTTTTCGCACAAAATGCCCCCTTTTTCAGTTATACAGAAGGCTAATCAAAAACCATTAAGTCGCTAAAATCGAAATCAATGAAAAAACACTTCCTCTTCCTCGTCTTATTTATTGGCGGCCTGACTGTTTCGTCAAATGCCCAAAAATCTTCCAACCCGGCGGCCAAAGGCTTCAATACGGCCGGATCTGACGCCAAGGCGATTGCCTTGGCCGATGCAGCGATGGACGCCATGGGCGGCCGCAAAAACTGGGACAACACCCACTACATCACCTGGAATTTCTTTGGAAACCGCCGTCTTACCTGGGATAAGTGGACAGGTGACGTGCGCGTTGAGAACCTGAAAAATGACCAAACTGTGCTGCTGAACGTCAATACAGACAAAGGCCGCGTAATGAAAAACGGTCAGGAAATCACTCAGCCCGACTCCGTGGACAAGTACGTAAAGCAGGCCAAGAGTGCCTGGATCAACGACTCTTATTGGTTGGTAATGCCTTACAAACTAAAAGATTCGGGCGTAACGCTGAAATACATGGGTGAGGACAAAACCGAAGACGGGGCTGCTGCCGAAAAGATTCAGATGACTTTTGAAAACGTCGGCGATACTCCCCAGAACAAATACTATGTCTGGCTCAGCCCCGATTCCAAAATGGTGACACAATGGGCCTATTTTGCCAAAGCCGAAAACGACAAGCCCAACTTCACCATGCCCTGGAAAGCATACAAACCCTACGGCAAAGTGATGCTTTCGGGAGACCGGGGACAGCGACAGTTGACCGATATTCAGGTCTTTGATAAGCTACCAAAGTCCGTTTTCGAATCTTTCGAGAAGCCGACTTTCTGAATCAGGGGCAGGGCGCCCCTGTCTGCTCATCTGCCTTAACAAGAGGTCTTTCAGTAGTAATTTCCTAAAAGATGAATATCCAAACTTCACCCACTACCCACACTACTACCAAAAAAAGCATCGGAAAAACGGGCGTCCTGATCGTGAATCTCGGAACGCCGGATAGCCCGAATACGCCCGATGTACGCAAGTACCTGCGCGAATTCCTGATGGACGGCCGTGTAATCGACATTTCATACACGTCGCGCTGGATGTTGATAAATCTCATTATTGCGCCTTTCCGGGCACCGAAGTCGGCCAAGGTTTATAAAGAACTGTGGACCGAAGCGGGCTCGCCACTGAAAACTTACGGTGTCGCAGTGGAAGAAATGCTTCAGAAGGCGCTGGGAAATGAGTATGTAGTGAAGCTGGCTATGCGGTATCAAAGCCCCAGCATAGAGAATAGCCTGGCCGAACTACAGCAGTTGGGACTTTCCAAAATCACCGTTATCCCATTTTTTCCGCAGTATGCCTCCGCCTCCACAGGTTCGGTCTATGAAGAAGTCATGCGGGTGCTGAGCCAGTGGCAGGTCATGCCGGAGCTACGTTTTGTCAACCGTTTCCTGGATCACCCAAAATTCATTGAAGGTTTTGTACAGGCGGGCAAAAAGTACTTAGCCGAGCGCGACTACGATCATATTCTGTTTAGTTACCATGGCTTGCCGGAGCGGCAAATCCTGAAAGGCGACTACACCGGCAAACAATGCAAGCTAGGTAGTTGCTGCGATACTGCGAACAGGCACAACCAGTTCTGCTACCGTGCTCAATGCTTTGAAACGACGCGCCTGCTAGTGAAGGAACTGGGCCTGGAAGAGGGCACCTACACGACGGCTTTCCAGTCGCGCCTGGGCAAAACGCCCTGGATAAAGCCTTACACTGACGATATTATTAAAGAACTGGCCGGCCGCGGTATCAAGAGCGTTCTGGCATTTTCACCTTCCTTCGTGGCCGACTGCCTGGAAACGACTATCGAAATCGGCGACGAATACAAGGAGCTGTTCGAAGAACAGGGTGGTGAGCACTGGCAATTGGTCGAAAGCTTGAACGACAGCAAAATATGGGTCGAAACGCTGGTTGATTTGGTGAAGCAGGAAGCGTGATCATCCGATTGCCCCAAATTTGCACGCTTCCTGCCGCTTATTCATTATCAGTGCATTGATACGCTGATTATTTGGCGGGCATAGTAAAAATAGCGTCGATCTCGACTTTCAACCCCTCAGCCAGCACTGACTGCACCGTAGTGCGGGCGGGTTTGATGCCTGTGAAGTACGAAGCATACACTTCGTTGTAACGGGCAAAATCGTTAATGTCAGCCAAGTGCACCGTACATTTCAGGACATCGTCAAGTGTCAGGCCTACCTGGCTGGCGATGGCTTTGATATTTTCCAGCGTCAGGCGGGTTTCTTCTTCAATCGTACCTAGCTTAAAGGTATTATTGGCAAAATCCACCGCTGCCTGGCCGCTCACAAACAGCAGGTCGCCACAAACGACACCGTCGGAATAGGCTCCTGTGCTGAAATCAGGATCACGCTGGGGGTGGGTCACTCTTTGCTTTTCCATAGTTCTTGGGTACTTCTGGTTAATTAGTCAGTGTTTTTTTATACTAAGATTATTTCATCGCCGACACGCACTTCGCCTGTGCCCGTGTGAATGAGATCCCGGCCAAAGTAAATCTTCCTGTCCTTCAAACGGTATTTGGATAGCGTAGCCAGCGGTTCACGGCTCGTGGCGACTCCGGTGACAGGATCGACGTTCGGCACATTGCAGCGCGCGCAGTTTTCCAGCCCGGTGAAAGACACGCCGTTGATGGTAAAATCAATGATTTCGTCTTCCTGATAAGGTGCGCCACCCGTAAACACAATATTAGGCCGGAAGCGAGCCATGGCCAGTTCGTCTGTTCCCGGCGCGGAGTTCGCAAGGTACCGTTCGTTGAGATCGCGCAGGGAAGCCTCGCCAATCATCAAAAAAGGGTGAGCATCAGCAAACGAGGTCACCTTACCCGCCGGTCGGAAACCCGAACTGGCTTCAACCGGCCGGAGGCTTTCGTCCGGCATATACACCAGTCGGCACTTGATTCCCAGCACCTCGCTGAACCACGCATTTGCATCCGGGCCAAGACCGTGCGCGTCCACTTTTTCCTTCCAAACCGTTACGGTTCGGTCAGCGGCACCCTCGGGTTGCGCCGGAATAATCAGATCCTCGATTTTATAGTCCAGCGAAGCAATGCGTAGCATTTCGCTCTCCAACGAAGGCTGCAGCAGCCACATTTTTGGAAAATTACGGATAGTCAGAAACTTATCGTTCTCATCCGTGAGCATGAAGCGTCGGTCATTCGCAAAACCCCGGTCGGTCACCACAGCCGATGACACGGCAATGCCCCCAAGCGATTTGATGGGAAACAGGTAAAGCTGGCTTACGGTAAGCATGTGCGTTTGTTTAAGAATGCTTGGGAAATTGATCAAAATCCGGCTTTCTCTTTTCGAGAAAAGCATCCCGTCCTTCCCGCGCTTCGTCGGTCATGTAGCCCAGTCGGGTGGCTTCACCCGCAAAAATCTGCTGCCCGACCATGCCATCGTCCACAAGATTGAAGGCGAATTTGAGCATTCGGATCGCCATTGGGCTTTTTTCCAGAATCTCCTGCGCCCATTGGTAGGCGGTGGCTTCCAGTTCGTCGTGCGGCACCACGGCATTGACCATGCCCATGTCGAAAGCTTCCTGCGCCGAGTAGCTGCGGCCCAGAAAGAAAATCTCCCGCGCCCGCTTCTGCCCAATCTGGCGGGCGAGGTAGGCCGAGCCATAGCCCGCATCGTAACTGGCCACGTTGGCGTCAGTCTGTTTGAAGATAGCGTGTTCTTTACTGGCCAGCGTCAGGTCACAAACTACGTGCAGGCTGTGTCCGCCACCCACCGCCCAGCCCGGCACCACGGCGATGACGGGCTTGGTCATAAAACGGATTTGGCGCTGTACTTCCAGAATATTCAGGCGGTCCAGGCCGTCGTTGCCCTTGTAACCCGCCTTGTCACGGAATTTCTGATCACCGCCGGAGCAGAAGGCATACACGCCGTCTTTAGCCGGGCCTTCGCCCGAGAGCAGCACTACGCCGATAGTGCCGTCATTGCGGGCATCGTCAAACGCATCCAGCAGTTCAAAGACGGTGCCGGGCCGGAAGGCATTGCGGACATCGGGACGATTGAAAGCAATGCGGGCGACGCCGTTCAGCTTTTTGTAGGTAATATCTTCGTATTCTTTGGCAGTCTGCCAGTTTGGTTCTTGCATTTTCAAAGGAAAGTTGAGAGTTGGTGTTTGAAAATCATCGATTTTCCGTGGTTCTCGCTTCAAATAACTGAAATTTTAACAAAAAAGGCGTCTTGAATTATTGTTTTCGTGTGAAAACGATAATTCAAGACGCCAACTCTGTCTGTAAAAAATGAATTTAGCTTAACGGATATGTGAACCCATTTTTGATAAAGCAAATGTGGTCCGTTGCCCCTTAGCTAGTGCCAACCGAATCAGTATCCCGTATTCTGGTACATTGCTTCGGGATTGAGCTTGTACTCATCGAACGGAATAGGGTAGTAGCGATCCTTGGGGCCAAAATTGGAAAGCTTGGCCAGGCCATAGTCCGACTGGCTTTTGGCTTTGAAATAACTGACTAACTCTGCATCACTGAAAAAGCGCAACAAATCGTACCAGCGCTGGTTTTCGAAGGCCAGCTCCACGCGGCGCTCGTGCAGGATGGCGAGTTTCAGGGTAGGGAATCTGGCAGCGTAGTCAGAGTTGTTTTTAGCGATTTCGTAGCGCGGCAGTCCGGCGCGTTCGCGCACCTGATCGAGGTAGCCGATGGCAGCGGCGTTGTCGCCCAGATACAGGTTGACCTCAGCCAGCATTAAAATTACATCCGCGTAGCGTAGCAGAATCCAGTCGTTACCACCGTAGCCGTTTGTCGTGGCGGTGGCGCTGTTGTCGCGGAATTTGGTGATGAAATAATCTTTGACAATGGGATCATTGGCGTACTTGATGGAAAAATCCTTACGCACATCACCCGTCTCGTAGGCTTTCACCAGATCCGGCTTTACGTTGGTTCCCGCACCATTGGAAGTGAAAAGGGAATTGATCGTTTCACCCTTTGCCTGGTTATTGCGGGCAATCGACGACGAGTAGTTGATGTCGCCCTGCTTGTTCACGATCTGGAAAATCAGCTCAGGATTGGTCGTCTTCTTATTCACGTCGAACACATCGGCGTAAGGAATCTCCTTCAATTGCCCGAAAGCACGCATGGTGTAGGCCGCCAGCAGGTAGGTTTTAGCTTCATTCAGATTCGTATTGCGGTTGGCTGCATCGAGCGTAGCAGCCATTGTCAGGTACACTTTGCCCAGCAGGGCGCTACCGGCGGCTTTGGATACGCGGCCCTTATTGGCGGCATTTTGCAAATTGGGCAGCGAACTGGCCACGATATCTTTCAAATCGGTCACGATCTGCTGATAAACTACCTCCTTTTTCTCACGAAAAGTACTGGCGTTCACCTCGTCGGTGGTATTGAGAGGTTTGGTGACCAAAGGTACATCGCCCCATTTGCGCACCAGTTCAAAGTAGATGAGTGCCCGCAGAAACTTGGCTTCGGCCTGGTATTGCTCTTTCAGCTTTGGGTCCGAAAAATTCACTTTCTCGATTCCTTCCAACACTTGATTGGCGCGCGCAATGGTCTGATACAAGCCCAGCCAATGGTTTTTCAGGTACGTGTTACTAGGCAGCAGCGAGAAATCATTGAACTGGAACGGCTCGCCGGCGTTGGACTGGTTGTCGTTGCGCCCGGCATTGTCCGACCGCTCTTCATTGAACAGCGCGCTGGATTCGCCAACGCTATTGCCGCTACGCAGCGATTGGTAGATACCGTTGACGCCCAGCAGCACGTCATTTTCGTTGCGGTAGAAAGTAGAGGCCGCAACAGCATTGGGGTCCTGCAAGTCGATGAAATCCGTAGAACAGGAAGCAAGCACAGTCAGGGCGATGGCGAAAGCCGTGCTGCAGAAGGTAGTTTTTATATTTATCATGATGTTTCTAAAATGTGAAGTCGATACCAGACATCGAAGACCGGACTATCAATAACCATCCGGTATTCAATAGAGACAATACCTAAAAAGTGACTTTCGCGCCGATGTTGTAAGCCCGCGCCAGGGGGTACTTTCCGTAGTCCACGCCAGGGGTCAGGTTAGCGCCGTTGTTGTAATCCACCTCCGGGTTGTAGCCCAGGTACTTACTGAACGTAAAGGCATTATCCGCACTCACGTAGAGACGCAGGTTGCTGATAGCGTTACGCGTCAGGCTCGCCATGTTGGGTACATTGTAGCCCAGCATCAGGTTGGTGCAGCGCAGGAATGAGCCATTTTGCAGGTAAAAAGTCGATAGCCGTGTGCTGTTGCTCTGCGTGCCGCCACGTGCCGCCCGGTATACACTGCCATCGCCCGGCTGCTCTTCGGAGCGATAGCGGTCTACGACTTTCTGGTACTGATTGCCCGAGGCCTCCATATTGAACAGATAGTAATCCTGTCCGTCAAGTACCTGATTGCCATAACTGCCATTGAAAGATGAGGTAAAATCGAAATTGCGGTAGCGCGCCGACAGGGCGAACCCGTAGGTGAACTTGGGGTGAGGGCTACCGATGACGCGCTTGTCGTTGTCATCGACCACACCGTCGCCGTTGACATCCTCAAAATACAGGTCCCCAGGCCGGAGTGGGTTAGAGGAAGCCAGCGAACGGGCGGGGCCTTTCAGGACGTAACCTTCGGGAAACGACTTGGTGGACGTGTTGTAGTTGGCGTTGTCGATGGCGATATTTTCCATGTCCGCTTCGCGCACCATACCTTTCACCTTAAAACCGTAAAACATCCCGATGGGCTGACCTTCCTGCGTGATGTGCGTCAGGTACGAGCGCTCGGCCCCGTTGGTGATGATGGTGCTCGCGCCACCCATGTCCAGTACTTTGTTACGGTTCAGGGAAATATTTCCGCTGACGTTCAGGGTAAAATCCTGGTTGGCAATGGCTCGCGCATCTACCTGGATATCGAAGCCTTTGTTTTCTACTTTGGAATCGCGCAGGTTAGTCAGAATGGTGGACGTACCGGAAATGGCCGAAATAGGCTGGTAGAACAATAGGTTGAACGAGCGGCTCAGGTAATAGTTGGCGATGATCGACAGGCGGTCGTTCAGCAAGCCGATATCCGCCCCGAAGTTGAATTGCGATGTGGACTCCCAGCCCAAATCCAGATCCTTGATTCCCTCGGCCCACACGGCGGTATTGACCGTACCGTTGCCGAAGACCGCCCCGCCCGGCGTGGCGATCGTTTGCAGGAAGTTGTAGTTACCGATGTTATTATTGCCACTCAACCCCCAGCTACCGCGTAGTTTCAGCGTGCTCGATTTGCCGAAGCGATCCGCGTAGAAAGATTCATTGGAAATATTCCAGCCCGCCGACACCGAAGGGAAGTTACCCCAGCGATTATTAGGACCGAAACGCGACGAGCCGTCGGTGCGGAAGGAGGCCGTCAGGTAGTAGCGGTTGTCGTAGTTGTACACCGCCCGCGCCAGGTACGAAAGCAGCGTCCAGTCGGTTTTCCCTGTACCGTTGAGCATCGAAAAGTTAGTGGCATCAGCACCTTTGGCCGTGATTTCCTCGATACGGTCGTTCTGAAAACCATTAGCCCGCACCGCCAGTACGTCGCGGCTATTCTTCTGGGCGGTATAGCCCGCCAAAGCATCGAGGCTATGCAAGCCGAACTGCTTCCGATAATTGAGCGTGAACTCTGCCAGTTGATCCACCTGCGTTACCATCTGTGACTGGGCAAAAGCGGCCGCAACAGCCTGTGGTGAGCCGGGCGGGTTGGCCCCGCTACTCAGGCTGGTTGGACTGTAAAACTCGTATTTCTCGGAATAAGTCTGCATTCCCAGATTGACCTTGAAGTTCAGGTTGGGAATGATTTCGTAAGTCGCGAAGCCGTTGTACGTACCGCGCAGCCCCCGGCGGTTGATGTGCGTTTCGGTGGCCAGGGCCACGGGGTTTTCGATCGACTGAAAACCAAAACCCGAGCTAAGCGCAGCGGCTTCGTTCTTGGCCAAAGTACCATCCTCATTATAAGCCTTGAAAATGGGCATGTAAATCAGAGCTCCCAGGATCGGGCCCTGGTTAAAGCGCCCTTCCTGTACTTCGCGGTTGGTGTTGGACGTTACCGCCAGGTTGGCCCCCACTTTCAGTTTTTTGGTCAATTCCGCATCCAGATTGGTGCGGAAATTGAGCCGCTGCTGGGCTGTGCCGAGGATGATCCCCGGCTGGTCGAGATAGCCGCCGCTGACAGCGTAGCGAACCCCATTCTTGCCGCCGGTAAACGAAAGGTTATGCCGCTGCACCAGCGCGTTGCGGTACAATTCGTCCTGCCAGTCGGTGTTGTACTGTTGCGGCAGGGCCGTCTGGTTCGCAAAATCGTAGAGACTGGGGAGAATGCTCACTGACCCTGCACTACCCACGTTTCTGATGCGGGTAGCATTGTCATCGGAGTAGTTGGCGTCGGTGAAAGGCTTGCCGGCACTGACCATCAGGTCGCGGTAGGTGCCGTTGCGGGCGTCGATGAACAGTTGGGTGTATTCCGCCGAGTTCATCAACTTTACTTTTTTACTCAACTGATTTACGCCAAATTGATAATCATATTCCAGTCGCCCTTTGCCCTCTTTCCCGCGCTTGGTGGTGATGAGTACCACGCCGCCCGATGCCCGTGAACCATAGATGGCCGCCGAGGCGGCATCTTTCAGGATGTCGATGGACTCGATGTCGTTGGGATTGATGAAAATGTCGTTACCCGCCGGGTAGCCGTCAATCACGTAGAGCGGGTCCGAACTGGCATTGACCGAGCCAACGCCCCGCACCCGGATTTTAGTCGTATTATAAGGTGCTCCACTTACCTGCGAAATTTGCACCCCGGCTACTTTGCCCACCAGCGCCTGCCCGACAGTAGGCGAGGTCAGATTGAGTTCCTTGGCCTTCACGCTGGATACTGCGCCCGTCAGGTCGCTTTTGCGCAAAGTCTGATAGCCCACGGCCACTACTTCGTTGAGCATCAGCGCATCTTGCACCAGTGTGACGTCAAGATTCTGCTGGTTAGTTACAGGAATTTCCTGGGCAATGAAGCCCACGAAGGAAAACACCAGCGTCGAGCCAACTTCGGCATTCAAGGTGTAGTTTCCCGTTTCGTTGGTAACCGTTCCGCGGCTACTGCCCTTTTCCAGGACCGTCACGCCAATGAGCGGCTGCCCCGCCTCGTCCGTGACTTTCCCCGACACCAGGATCAAAGCCTGCCGTTCTGTGTTAGTGCGCGTCAAGGTACCTTTTTCCCTTATCGTTGCCTGGCCGGGAATTGCTATTCCGGCCAGCAGCGCTCCCGACAGCGCATAGGGTACGATTTTTAATAGTTGTTTTTTCATATCTTCCTCACCTCATTTTTTGGACTAAACCAATAAAAAAATACATTTGAATCTTGACTGATATGTCCCTTCCGGGACTCTCAATTCAAGCGCAAATGTATTTTCAGGCGATTACCCCAGCTAGAGATAAAGGTTAAGAAAATATGAAATTTAAGGGATAGGAATACTCAGAATTTAACATTCACGAAATGTACGTTGCTCCGGCGCGAGGAGGTAACGGCAATGCCCCTTTGGCCCTTGCCCAGCATCGTGAAGCCTTCCAGTTCGTCGGACTTTTCGATATCCTGAATGCTGAGAACGTGTGCTTCTCCTTTCGCCAGCGATTTTTCTAAATCCAGAAAGGTAAAGCGCCACTTGCGGCCTTCAATCTGGTTTTGGATTAAAACAAGTACTCCTTTTTCCGGTATCCAGTGCAGATTTTGGACCCAGGGTCCACAACTGAATTTCTTGTAAAGTACCCCCGGCTCGGAAGTCTTTTCGGCATTTTTTAGTTTTTCAGGATCGTAAAGCCGCACCTCGTTGCGCTTGTCGCCGTAGTCGGCGGTGGCAACGTACCACTTGCCCTGGTACTTCACGTACTCGGGCCGGGTACCCTGAATGCAGGCGTCGTCTTCGATGGTTTTCAGCAGGTTCCCGTCCAGCGTTCCCTGCTTTTTCAGTCCCGCCCAGTCCACCCGGTAGATAACCGCCTTCCACAAAGTACCCTCGGGATTGAGCCGAATGCTATTGCCCATAAAAAAGGGTTGCCCCGGCTGGTAGGCGATGCCCGTCGGATGGTTGATGACGTCTTGGCCGTCCACGGTCAGGCGGTATTCCTTTCCTGAATAAAGCAGGGAGTCGCCCTTAGCGACGTATTCGCGAATCATCCCCACGTCGCGGTCGCCGTAGAGCAGCACCTTATCATCAATGAAACTCACGCCCTGGCAGGCGCCCAAAGAGTCAATACTAATTGTATGGGAGATTTCGAGTTTATCTACAAAGAAATTACTAGCAATCAGGCTGCTAAACACACACAGACCAAAGGCGGCCACCATCGTATTTTTCATATTTCTAAGGATCAAGGGGTTCGTCATGGTCTATTTGCAGAGAATTCAGGGAGGGAAGAAACTCCAAATCGGTATCACTCAGCCGCTCACCCAGACGATAGGGTAAGTACCCGAGTTCACGGCGGCAACGCTCGGCAAAAGCAGCGGAACCGATACTCAGGCTTTGAGAACGGGTGGTGGTAATCAGGCCGGGTTTTTCGACGGGCATTCCGTAGCGGAAGAGGAGTCGGACGGTATTGCGCAGGTTGGTGGTCGTGTGCCGGGCGTGGGGTTCCAGGATGATCGCTTTCTCGGGAACGTGCAGCTCGTCCATGAGGTACTTTTTCATCTCGTAGGCTTCGCTGTATTGGGTCTTGAAGGGATGTACCCGTCCGCCCGAAACTACGATAAAAGGAGCCAGCCCCTCGAAGTACCGCAATGCTCCCAGGCGACAGCGCAGCATTCCGACCGGACTCAGAGCGACCGCTGGATCGGAAGGACCCGAACCGGGTACGAGGATAACGCTGTACTTGAATTTGCCCCAAGACGCCAGCGAATCGATGGACTTCGCATGGAGAAAAGCGGCTTTGTTTTCGGTGTAGCGAAGGGGTTCGTAATCGGCGGCTTCGCTGCGCCCGTTCACTTCCAGCCACAATAGGGCATATTGCATCGAAGGACCAAAGAACGAATTCCGGGTTTGTTCTTGTCGGAGTGTTTCCGTAACATCATAAGCCAACGTACCGAAGCTGCGGGATTTCACATCGAAGGCGATGGAGTCGATGGCGGGGTAGTTGGGCTTTTTGCCTTCGGCGTACACCTCTATTGTATGATTCAGGCCCTGCGCCTCCAACTCCCAGGCTTTGACCAGCAATTCTTCGGGAGAGAGTGAATCGTAGAGAATGTAAGTACCCGAAGGAATGAGGTCTTCGCTGACTAATTTTCCCAGACCATTGTCTTTTTTGTAAAGTGCAGAGAGTCGCCCGCTCACCAGTTTGATTTCGTCCTGCGTGAATTTCATCGGTCCCGTGTAGCAGCCTGCGTCGCCGCCGCATTCCTTTACTGCCCGGTTCAGGTGGTCGTTTTTCTTTTTATACAAACTGCGCAAGGCAGGATCATTCGTTAGAATCCGCGATGCCTCCGGGCTTTCCAGTAGAGCGAGGGCGTAGAAGATTTTTAGCTGAACAGTTGATGGATTATAAATGGGTTTGTAAGAGACCTGGGGGCCAGTTTGCTGGGCGTAGGCTTGGCTGCAAAAAAGTACCAGAATGAGTGTCGTCGGGCGGAGCCTCATGAGAGCGAATTAAATTCAGTCCGCAAAGAAAAAGGGTAGGTGTTACGCCAATGTTACGGGAAAATTAATCTTCCGAACAGTCTCCGTATTATTAGAATTGCCGTACGGCCGCGCAACTTCCCGAAAGTTCAAAACTTTCGGGAAGTTAGTTCATAGCATAGGAGGTTCGCGGCATCGCTACCCAAAGTCCAATGTACTTCGGTACCCATCTGGTGTATCCCGGTGGTATTTCTCAAAACCATCGACGCCATTAAACCAGCACAAGGCTTCTTCCCGGTGTAGCATAGTTGTTTTTTGGGAAACAAAAGCATGGTAGGAAGAAAACTCCCAGGCTGTCATATCGCGGGTGAAGCCGTGGTGGATGGGATTGGCGTGGATGTAATGGATCAACTCCATATAATATTTTTCGGATGCCACGTGCTTACGCTTAAAATTGGGAATGAACAAACTGCCCTTGCGGCCCTGCTGCTTGTTGAAGGCCTGTGAGTAAGAACTGAATAAACTGGCAAATTGCCGGCTCACAAATTCGGTTTGAACAGATTGGCTAAATTCCTTCGGTTCCTTCGGAGTGTCGCGGCTCGTCAGAATCCGATGGTATGCATCAATCAGAGCCGCACTATCTTTTATTCTGACTAACACATGAAAGTGGTTTGGCATCAGGCAGTATGCGAATGTGTCGGCAATAGGATTAATGTAGAAACCGTACCGTTTTAAGAAAAAGCTGTAATTCTCCCGGCTAAGAAACAAGTCCTCATTTCCATTTGCGTGATTGAAAACGTGGTAAAAGTTACCAGGCAGGAGCGGGATCTCGTTGTTTTTCATCGGCTCAGATT
The DNA here is from genome assembly GCF_014651615.1 of Persicitalea jodogahamensis. Classification (GTDB taxonomy): domain Bacteria; phylum Bacteroidota; class Bacteroidia; order Cytophagales; family Spirosomataceae; genus Persicitalea; species Persicitalea jodogahamensis. Next base: position 261,998 of record NZ_BMXF01000005.1, read on the forward strand.
CAAGTTTTTTCTTATAAGTCAATAAGTTAATCCCTCTTATCGATTAACTTCCCGAAAGTTTTGAACTTTCGGGAAGTTCTGGCTAATCAATTGAATGAACGCCGGAAGTCCAGAGGCGAAAAATTGGTTTTTGCCTTGAACAATCGACTGAACGACTGTGAATGTTCAAATCCGAGTTCATAGGCAATTTCGCTGATGGTTAGATCCGTAGTTGAGAGCCGCTCTTTGGCTTTTTCGATTAATCTGCCATGAATATGCTGTTGGGTACTTTGGCCCGTCAGTACTTTGAGCAAACTACTCAGATAATTAGGGGACACGTTTAAGCTTTCGGCGATGAATTGTACCGTCGGAATCCCCTTTTCAACCAAACTACGATTGTTGATATAATCGGTGAGAATGGTTTCCAGACGATCCAGAATTTGATGGTTGGTTATTTTTCGGGTGATGAATTGGCGCTGATAAAACCGCTCGGCGTACGAGAACAACAATTCCAGTTGCGCGATAATGATGGTCTGGCTGAACTTATCGATGTTGGCGTGGTACTCCTGCTCGATATTCTGCAAAATCTCTTTGATCGTCGTTTCCTCTTTTTCGGATAAAAACAAAGCTTCGTTCACCGAATAATCGAAGTACTCGTATTGCTTGATCGTTTTGGCCAAAGGCGTATTCCACAAAAAATCGGGATGAACGAGTAACAGCCACCCGGATGGTTCCGACGACGGGTGATCATCGGGGGTAAAGCGCAATACCTGGCCGGGAGCCGTGAAAGCCATACTACCTTCGTCAAAATCGTAGGGTTGCTGTCCGTACTTCATTTTGGCGTTGAAATGCTTTTTGACAGAAATAGCGTAGTAATCCTGCACCAGACTTATGGACTCAGTTTGTTGTCCGTACACAGTGTTCGCCAGATTGATCACGCTGATAAGCGGGTGTTCCGGACTGGGCATTTTTCGAAAACGATGGTACTCGCTGATCGTTTTGATCCTGTGTGGTTGGGTATTTTTCATGCTTTTGAAACCAGGGTACTCTGACTATTGTCCATTGAAGAGCCGATTGGTTGCGTGTTTTTCACCCGCCGTGGACTGGCCTTCAAACCAAGATCATTTTTTCACAACTTAAAAAGTACTTTCAAGCCTTCTACAAGTGAGGCGGGCTTTCGGCCCAGCGCGTTTTCCAGATCGGTACTTACGTCCGATTCCTGTCCGTTTTTGATGTCGGTGATAAAACCTGTAATTCGCTCGACCATGACATCTGGTAAACCACGACCTTTCAATTGCGCCTCGAAGTCGCTTTTCTCGGGCGAGGTATAATTTACCTCCTTCCCGGACAAATCAGCCAACGTAGCCGCCACATCGGTGAACGTATAGTCTTCACTGCCCGTAAATTTATAAACTCTGTTCCCGCAATCACCCGCCGCCAGTACATTGGCAATGCCTTCGCCCATTTCGCTGCGAAGCGCAAAGGGTACTTTTCCCTGGCCCGCGGGCAGATAAATACCTCGCTCAAACACTTTTTCTCCCACGAATTGCGGTAGGGTATCCATGTACAAGACGTTGCGAAAAATCGCGTAATCAAGGCCGCTCGCTTTAAGATAATCTTCGGTATCGAAATAACTATCCATCAACCGGTTCACCAAAGTACCTTTGTCTTTCAGCGTCCGGCTGGTAAAAGCCACGCACCTGACCCCGGCTTTTTTAGCGGCCTCCATCACATTTTTATGTTGCTGTAGACGATTCTCTTCGTCCGTTCCGGCGATCAGAAGTACTTTATCTATGCCCTGCATCGCCTGGTCGAGCGCGGCGAGGTCGTCGTAGTCGCCGATTCGGATATCTATACCCTTGCTTTTCAAATCCAGCGCTTTGTTTGCATCACGCACCAGCGCGGCAATCTGGCTGGCGGGTACTTTTTTGAGCAAATGGCGAATCACTTCTCCGCCCAGTTGTCCGGTGGCTCCTGTTATCAGTATCATGGTTTTGCATTTTGTTGGTGAGGACAAAGGTCTGATTACCTTCCTCTAAACCTGTAGCACGATCTCCTGACCTTGTAGCCGTTTCCGCTCACCCCCGCCCACTCCGACTTCATCCCCGAAATCCCTTACTTCGTCGGAAAATGCTAACCCAGACGCTACCAACAGGCTAGTTTTGGCCTACCAAGATCGTCCGAAATCTGTTAGCCATGAAAAATCTTTTACTTATTATCTTACTCCTGAGCAGCACGGCGCTCTCTGCCCAAACGCTCCTGAGCGGCCAGGTCACCGACCGTAAGGGCCACGCATTACCCGGTGCCAACGTGTTGTTGAAAGGTACTTATGATGGGGCCACCACCGATACACTCGGTAGGTTTTCCTTCAAGACCTTTGAAAAAGATTCCGCTACGCTGCTCGTCAGTTACGTGGGCTATGAACCGTTTGACCAAAAACTGATTTTGCGGGGCCAACCGCAGACTTTCACCGTAAAACTGGAAGAATCGGCCAGTGAGCTGAATACGGTCGTCATTACGGCGGGTTCATTCGAGGCCTCGGACGAGAAGCGCATGACCATGCTCAAGCCGCTCGACATCGTGACCACCGCCGGAGCCGGGGCTGACATCACGGCGGTGATGCAATTACTACCCGGAGCGCAGCGCGTCGGTGAGCAGAACGGCCTGTTTGTCCGCGGCGGTTCGGGGCAGGAAGCCAAGGTAGTTATCGACGGGATGATTGTGCAAAATCCATTTTTTAGCTCACTTCCCGACGTACAGCAACGCGGTCGGTTCAACCCGTTTATGTTCAAGGGTACGGCATTCAGCACCGGTGGCTACTCGGCGCAGTACGGGCAGGCGCTGTCGTCGGTACTTTTATTAAGTACGAGCGATAAGGCCTCCGACAATGGTCTGGGTGTGAGCCTGAACCTGGCGAGCGCGGGCCTGAATTACGATGTGGCCAATGAAAAGCAGTCGCTATCGGTGGTGGGTTATTACGGCAACCTCAGGCCGCTCTTCGCGTTGGTGAAGCAAAACGTCGAATGGACGCGTGAGCCGGAGTTCACAGGCTCGTCGCTGACCTATCGCCTGAAAACATCCAAAACCGGGCTTCTGAAAACCTACGGTATGTATTCCGACAGCCGCCTGGGCATGGTCACGCAGGCCCCGCTGGATAACGAAACCCGCACGGGCATCCGACTGCACAATCGCAACGCCTTTGCCACAAGTACTTTTACCGATAGTTGGGCAGAAGGCAAATGGCAGCTCAACAGCGGCTTTTCGTACAGCCACAACAGCGATGAAACTACCTTCGACGGCTCCAACTTTGGCGGCTCCGACGAGCGCATTCAGGGCCGGGCGGTACTGACGCGGCTCTTGTCCAAAAACAATACGTTTCTTTTTGGGACAGAAATTCACCGCATCAATTTAACTACGGCATACAACAATCAACGCTACGCGCTGCACGACAACTACGCCGCTGCCTTCGCCGAGGCGGAGATTTACGTGACCCGGAAACTAGCCGGACGTGTGGGTTTGCGAACGGAATATTCGTCAGCCATCAACCGCTCCAATCTCGCGCCGAGGCTCTCGTTTGCTTACAAAACGGGCGAGTACAGCCAGGTTTCGCTGGCGGCGGGGCAATTTTACCAAAATCCCGACTATCGCTATTTGTACATAAACTCTGGTCTGAACTTCGAACGTGCCGACCACCTCATCCTCAACTACCAACGCATCAAGAACAAGCGAACGTTTCGGATCGAGGGCTTTTACAAGAACTACGCCCAACTTGTGCGCGAGTTTACCGGCCAGCCTTTCGACGCCAACCCTTACCGCTTCCCCTGGGGACAAACTAACAACGGCGGCAACGGCTACGCACAGGGCTTCGACGTCTTCTGGCGCGATCAGAAGCTAATCAAGAATTTTGACTACTGGATCACATACAGCTACGTGGATACCGAGCGGCTTTTCCAGCAATTCGAACAATCCGCCACGCCGACGTTCGTCTCCAACCACAACGCCAGCCTGATCACCAAAAAGTGGTTTGAGAAAATCACCACGAGCGCAAACTTCACCTATTCCTACACGAGTGGCCGCCCTTACTATAATCCCAATCGTATTGGCGAACCGAACGACGGTTTCCTTACCGATCGCACGCCGCCCGTACATAATCTGAGTTTTTCGGCCAGCAAAATCATGATGATCAAGAATAACTTCACTGTGCTTTACCTGACGGTGGACAATATCCTCAACACCCGCAATGTCTTCACCTATCGCTACACGCCTGATGGCAAAACGCGCTACGCGGTCGGTCCGCAAAGCTACCGCAGCTTCTTTGTCGGAATGCAAATCATGCTCTCGAAGAAAGCAGTGGTAACGAAAAATGATATTTAATAAAGCTTCAAAGCGGCAAAGCGACAAAGTTGCCTTGCCCTACTATCCACTTTGTCGCTCCGCCGCTTCAAGAAAAACGTTTCACTTTCACCCAAACCCAATTCCAAAATGAAAAAGCTTCTGACAATCACTGTTGCCCTGTTTCTTTCTGTCAATTTCTTGTTTGCGCAGAGTGAGCAGTACACCGCCGCCATGACCGAGGCCCTCAAAGACTTTTCGGTTAGTGAAAATAAGGAACCCGTTCCGGCCGAGTGGCAGGCGCTGGCCAACCGCTTTGAGCGCATCGCCTCCGCTGAGCCGAAGGAATGGCTGCCGCGCTACTACGCTACTTATGCTTACTCGATGCTGGCATTTTTCGGTAAGAATGCCACCGAAAAAGACCAGATGGTCGATAAGGCCGAAGCACTTTTAAAAGAAGCCCTGGCCATCGAGGGCGAAAATTCCGAACTGATGCTGCTCGATGCTCAGGTTCACCAGGCCCGGATGCTGGTCGACCCGCAGTCGCGATATATGACGGAAGGGCCCAGGTTTGAGGAAAGCCTGCAAAAAGCTAAAACACTTAATCCCGATAATCCGCGAATCTACCTCATGCAGGGTAGTTCGCTGTACTACACGCCTGAGCAGTTTGGCGGTGGCAAAAAGGTCGCCAAGCCCGTTTTGGAAAAGGCAATGGAAAAATTTGCTACCTTCAAACCCGAAGGACCTTTGTACCCCAATTGGGGACACGGGCAAGCCGGATATATGCTGGGCGAGGCGAGTAAATAAATAAAAGAGCCAGCAAAGTTGCCGGAGCCGAGGCCGGGAAAAAATATGGAAAAACAGCAAATCATCGAGGAGCTGCGCAGCGGCAAGCCCGTCCCGATAAGGATGCGGGCTTCGTCGCTGCGCGGTTTTGATTTCAGCGGCATGGACCTGACCGATGCCGATCTGAGTTTTTCGAATCTTACTGACGCCAACTTCAACGATGCCAAGCTGCGCGGCGCGCGCATCAGGGCCTCCAACCTTTCGCGCGCTTCGTTTCGTGACGCCGACCTGACCAATGTCGATTTCAGCTTCAGTAACCTGACCGATACCGACCTGACCGATGCCAAACTGGACGGTGTCAACCTGAGCTTCTCTAACAAGAACAGTTCGTTTCAGTGGGGCGATATGAGCCTGGTGGCCCTCATTCAAAGCCAAAGCTGGCTGGGTATGGCGGTTGCGATGCTGTTTGGGGCTATTTTCGTATATGGAGTGAGCGGGATTGTTTATTTCACCAACCTGATCACTACGGCCTCCGATCCTCTGGTGATGCAGTTGAACCAGTTTGTGGTGGTCAATAATCTTTTGACCGGTATTCTGACCATTTTTTTTACCAACCGGACTATTGTCTGGCTGGACCGCCTTCAAATTGCCGTATGGAAGCGGCACCTGCTTCTATCCTTTCTGATCACGCTGGCATACATTGCCTTCACTACCACCCTTTACTGCTTTTGGGCTCAGGAAATTATTAACCAATTGATTTTACGGAACAGCCTGGATGCGGCAGGAGGAACGGCTCCCTGGTACTTTTACACTCTTGGACCGATCGGCCTTGCCAACCTCTTCTATTACCTTAGCCGGCAGGGGCAGCAGCTTTCTCGCAAGATTTCAGAACAGGAGTACCAGCTTTTGAGTCTTGAAAAATTAAAAACCCGCGCCGAACTGAGCGCTTTGCAGGCCCGGATCAACCCGCATTTTCTTTACAACTCCCTCAATAGCATCGCCAGTCTGGTACACGGCGACCCTGACAAGGCCGAGGAAATGACCGTCCTACTTTCCAAACTTTTTCGATACACGACGGGTCGAAGTAATGATGACTACTACGACACTATTAACAGTGAGCTGGAAATGGTGCGGACATACCTGCAAATTGAGCAGGTACGCTTCGGCGACCGCCTGAAATTTGAGGTACAGGTGGAAGATCCGGCTTTGTCCAAGCTCACGATACCGAAGTTTCTGCTGCAACCTATCGTCGAAAATGCCGTGAAGCACGGCATTAGCAAACTACCCGAAGCAGGCTGCATCCGGGTGCATATTTTTGAAAAAGATGATTGGCTGTACCTTTGCGTGCAGGACAACGGCCCGGCATTCGGCGAAAACCTGTCGTCGGGATACGGCTTGCGGAGCATTCAGGAAAAACTGAAACTCCTCTACCAAGACGATGCTTCGGTAGAGATGCGCAATGAGCCGGACAAGCATGTCGCCCTAAAAATTAAAACAAATCGGCTTACGGCATGAATCTTCCCCTACGCACCATCACCATCGACGACGAGCAACTCGCTCTCAACCGCCTGAAACGGTTGCTGAGCGACTATGCCGATGTGTTCGACATCATCGCCGAAGGCCACAACGGCGCTGAAGGACTGGATCTGATCGAGAAACACAAACCCGACCTTGTTTTCCTCGATATCGAAATGCCGCTGCTCAATGGTTTCGAGATGCTGGCCAAAGTCAGCACGATGCCGATGGTTGTGTTTGCTACGGCTTACGACCAGTACGCCATCCGCGCATTCGAGGAGAATTCGGTCGATTACCTGTTGAAACCCATTGAAAACGAACGTCTGCAGAAGACGATCGAAAAGATAAAGTCGCGGGTCGAAGTAAAGAAGACGCCACAAACCGACGTTTCGGCACCAGAAGATACCAGAGAACATTATACCCAAAACCTGCTGCGTCTTTTGGAAAGAATGCAGCCCAGACAGGAAATGCACGCACTTTCGGTCAAGTCCGGCGAACGCATCCTGCTCATCCCGCTGACCGAAGTTTCTCACTTTGAGGCAGAGGACAAGTATGTTTTTCTTAATACGCTCGATGGACACCAGTACCTGGTCAGCCATACGCTGACCAGTCTGGAAGAAAAACTTCCGGTTCATTTTCTGCGTGTGAGTCGCTCGGCCATTCTCAATACGCACCAGATCAATGAAATTCAGCGTTATTTCAACGGCAAGTACATGATCGTCATGCGCGACCGCAAAGCGTCCTCCCTGCAAAGCGGCTCTACCTACGGCGACGCCATCCGCCAGCTACTCAGTATCTGACACGATACGTTCCCCAAGCGATTGATTTTGAAGCCGTCAGACTTATGACTAACTTGCGCCCCGATTTGCCAGAGCGGGAGGGGGGTAATGGCTTAATAGGTAAATATTTAAGTTGTTTTTTACCCTTATTTTCAGAATAAGCGTTTCGGCTGTGCCACATGGCTACCACAATTTTGTTAAAAAAAGTTAAACTCGGGTCTGCGGAATGAAGGAACTCATCGACTTGAGCAATCTGCCCAAACACATCGCCGTTATCATGGACGGTAATGGCCGTTGGGCCAAAAATCAGGGCGCGGCCCGCATTTTTGGCCACCGGAGCGCGATTAAGGCGGTACGGGAAGTGACCGAAGGCTGCGCCGAACTGGGTGTCGGATATTTGACCCTTTATGCTTTTTCAACCGAAAACTGGGGGCGTCCGCAGATAGAAGTGCAAGCGCTCATGGAACTGCTCGTGCAGACGATCCGCGACGAACTGCCTACTTTACAGAAAAACAACGTGCGTCTCGATTCGATCGGCGACTTGAATAGTTTACCCGAACGCTGCCGCCGTCAATTGGCCGAAGCCATCGAGCAAACCCGCCAAAACGACGGTCTGAACCTGATTCTGGCCCTCGGATACAGCGGCAAATGGGATATCGTGCAGGCTACCAGGCAACTTGCCCAGGAAATAAAATCGGGGGCATTACAACCCGAAGACATCACTGAGGGTCTGTTAAACGACCGACTGGCCACCAAAGGTCGCCCTGATGTAGATTTAATGCTGCGTACGGGGGGCGATCACCGGATCAGCAACTTCCTTCTGTGGCAATTGGCCTACGCCGAATTGTACATTTACGACGAAGTGTATTGGCCTGATTTCCGTAAGGCGCATCTCTACGAAGGTATTCTGTCGTACCAGAAAAGAGAACGGCGGTTTGGCAAGACCAGCGAGCAGGTCAATAGTTGACAACGAACAAGCAAGAATGCTCGCAATCAGTCAGCCATACTGTTACAATAGGCACAAGCACACAAGTTCAGCTAATGAAAAATTATATGAAGAAATTTACCGGAATACACGCTTCCTTACACGTATTGATGCTGATGCTGGCTTGCTCGCTAACCAGCCATGCGCAGCGCATTGGCGTGGGAGGAGGTATACCCGCCAAGCCTGCAGTCGAAAATCAAGCCCCCGCGCTGGATTATGCCGATCCTAAGGAGTACGAAATTATGGACGTGACCGTATCGGGAACCCAATTTCTGGACCCCAACAGCATGGTTTCCATATCTGGATTGCAAAAGGGCGACAAGGTTCGGGTGCCGGGTCCGGCGATTTCCTCTTCCATCAAAAGGATGATGGACTTCGGTACGCTTGACGATGTCGAAATTCTGTACACCAAAATAGAAGAAGGCAAAATCTGGCTCAATATCAATATCAAGGAGCGCCCCCGGCTATATAAAGTGACTTTTTCCGGCTTACGCAAAGGCGAAAAGGAGACTTTGAACGACAAGGTGAAGCTCATCAAAGGCCGCGTTATCACGCCGACGGTCATCAAGAACACCCAGTTGCTCATCAAAAAGCACTTCATGGACAAGGGCTTTTACAATATCACCGTAAAGGCTCTTCAAATTCCCGACACGACGCGCGGCCAGGCAACGCTTAACTTCACCGTCGATAAAGGCAAGAAAGTAAAGATTGAAGAAATCGAAATCATCGGCAACGAGGCCATCAGCGACGCTACCCTGAAAAAGAAACTAAAAAAGACCAAAGAGAAAAAACTCTGGCACCTGTTCACCCCCTCAAAGTACATACCCAAGCTCTACGACGAGGACAAGGAAAAGCTTATCGCTTACTACCGCAAAAACGGCTACCGCGACGCGACCATCGAGTACGACAGCATTCAGGGCCAGGGCGGCGAGACGATCAACATTGTGATGAAGATCGACGAGGGGCCGAAGTACTACTACCGCAATATAGAATTCACGGGTAACTACCTTCGTAAAACCGATTTTCTGAAAAAAATTCTGGGCATCAATAAAGGGGATGTTTACAACCCGGAAGAACTGGAAAAGAAGATCAACGGTATTCCCGGGGCGGACGTCAGCTCAGCCTACATGGACGACGGATATCTATATTTCCGCGCGACGCCCGTCGAAGTATCCGTGGTGGGCGACTCGATCGACATTGAAATACGAATTAGTGAGGGCAAGCAGGCTACCATCAACCGCATTATTCTGAACGGCAATACCAAGACCAGCGACCGTGTGGTGCTACGCGAGTTGTTCACGTTGCCGGGGCAAAAATTCAGCAAGACCGAGTTGATCAACACCAACCGCCAACTGGCGCAGATGGGGTACTTCGATCCCGAGAAAATCGGTATCAACCCTATCCCTAATCAGGCTGACGGCACGGTGGACATTGAATACACCGTAGAGGAAAAACCTTCTGATCAGATCGAGCTCTCTGGTGGTTGGGGCGGCTACATTGGCTTTGTAGGTACTTTGGGACTTGTTTTCAATAACTTCTCGCTGCGCAATATTCCTAACCGATCCACCTGGCGGCCACTGCCTTCGGGCGACGGACAGAAGCTTTCGGTGCGCTTCCAGGCCAACGGACGGCAGTTCCAGACGTACTCGCTGTCGTTCAGCGAACCCTGGCTGGGTGGCAAAAAGCCCATCAACTTCGGCGTGGCCCTGACCCGTACCGTTTACCGGATTTCGGATGTTTCTCAGCTTTATAGCCGCAACCCCGTGTCGCCCGGCAAGCAAACTTTCCTGGGCTCATACTACAACAATGGCATCACGTTCTCGCTGGGTCGTCGTTTGAAAGTACCTGATCGCTTCCTGGTACTGACCCATTCGCTTTCCCTGCAGCAATACCGCCTGGATAGTCTGGACTTTTTCCGCATTGGCTACAGCAATGGTAAGTCATACAACGTGACGTTCAATACGACATTATCGCGCAACACCCTGAGTGATAACCAGTATCCGCGCTCGGGTTCGTCGCTCTCATTGGCGGCTACCTTCACTCCGCCCTATTCTGCTTTCCGGAAATCGGATTTCAGCGATGCGCAGGATAGGTTCAAACTGGTCGAGTACCATAAGTGGATGTTCGATGCCAGTTGGTACGCCACCATCACGGGTAAGCTCGTCGTGAGCGCCCGCGCCCACATGGGCTTCCTGGGTAGTTACGGCGACCGGGTGGGCATGAGTCCGTTTGGTCGCTTCATCGTGGGTGGTTCCGGTTTGGCCGGGCAGGGCTCTTTCGCCCTGGCCGACCAGGACATCATTGGTTTACGTGGCTACGGCGATCGTAAGGTGGGGCCACTCGATCAGAACGAACAATTACTCGGCGGCGGCGGCGTGGTCTATAATAAGTTCGTAACGGAAATACGTTACCCGGTTTCGCTCAATCCGCAGGCGACTATCTTCCTGCTGGGCTTCGCGGAAGGGGGCAACAACTGGGGTAGTTACCGCGAATTTAACCCCTTCGACATTAAACGTTCCGTCGGTGGCGGTGCCCGTATTTTTATGCCGGCCTTTGGCTTACTGGGCATCGACTGGGGCTACGGATTCGACAAGATTCAGGGTAAGAGTGTGCGCAGCGGCGGTCAATTCCACTTCACGATCGGGCAGCAGATCCGGTAATAAAGACATGACCCTTTCGTTATAAAGTGCAAAAAAACAGCACCTTCGCATGAAGAAGATCGTATTTTTATTACTTTTGTCGTCCGTTTCGTCGCTGGGGGTTCAGGCTCAGAAGTTTGGCTATGTTGATATGGAATATATCACCAGCAAAATGCCTGAGTACCAGAAAGCCCAAAGCGAGATGAATCAGTTCTCGGAACGCTGGGCCAAGGAGATTCAGGAAAAAGGCGCCGAGATTGATCGTTTGCAGCGCGCATACATGGCTGAAGAGGTACTTTTAACCGACGAGCTTAAACGCAAGCGGCAAAATGAAATCAGAGAGAAGGAATTGGAAGCTCGTGAGTACAACAATAAGGTCTTTGGCGTGGACGGCATGATGTTTCAGAAGAAAAAAGAATTACTGAAGCCCGTCATGGAACGCGTACAGAGATCGGTCGAAAAGGTTTGTTCCCAACGGCGGCTCGATTTCCTCTTTGATAAGTCCAGCGATTTTGTAATGGTCTATACCAATCCCAAGCACGATTACACGGACTACGTCATGGAGGATTTGGGCATCGATACCAAACCCGTGGCTGCATCGGGTACTGCGCCCGCTTCCAAGACTAACAACTAAAACAGTACAACCAAAAAACCTAAATAAACACGAACCAATGAAAAAACAGTTGATTACTCTGATGATGCTTTTTGCCGTGGCCTGCACGCCCCTCTTTGCGCAGACTACCGCTTCAGCACCACGTACCAAGATAGGTTATACCAACGTCGATTTCATTCTGGGCCAACTCCCCGAAGCTAAAAAAATCGAGAACGAACTTTCTATCACGAAGGCTCAGCTTGATAAAGCCCTACAAGACAAGTACAAGGAGTTCCAGGAGAAACTTGATAATTATAATAAGAACGCATCCGGTATGGCCGATGTAATTCGTGCCGATAAGGAGAAAGAATTGCAGGGATTGCAAACCTCAATTCAGGAATTACAGCGTAACTCCGAGAATTCTCTACAGACCAAGTACCAGCAGCTGATCGAGCCCGTATTGTTAAAAATCAACAATGCCATTAAGGCTGTAGGTGAGGCTAATAACTACCTGTACATCCTGAATTCGGATGCTGGCCAGAACACTACGCCTATTCTGCTCTTTGTTGGTTCGGAAGAAAACAACGTGTCTGACCTGGTCTTTAAAGAGCTGGGTGTTGATCCTGCCAAAGTAGCTCCGGAAACGCCGACGGCACCATCTACCGCCCCGAAGGCTGGAACTACCCCTCCTAAGAAATAAGGAAAACATCTTTTCTGTAAAAAAGCGAAGCGCCTGATGCTTCGCTTTTTTTTTGGCTAAAATCGTTAAACTGCCACAGACTGAATGCAGGCTGGACAAAACTCCGTCGTTCTAAAAGTCGCATTCCATACGGGATTCGCTATTTTTGCGTTTAAAACAAAGATTTTTTCCAAAAAATTGGTTTCAGAGGTATGGTTCTTTTCCTGATACCTGTCCAATAATCATATTGATAAATGAAAGCACAACATACTGAAAATCAGACCGTAAAAACTGATGTATTCTCCTCACTTCATGCTTCATTCTCCAATTTAGTTAGCTTATTGTTAATTGCTGTTCTTGGAATAATTACAAACCACGTATTTGCCCAGGATAACACAACTGAAACGTCCACTCTTCAAATCATTCTGCCTACCGAACCTGGCTGGAATGTTTTGGAAGAAGGTAAAGAATTCGCCTTCAAGCTAAAATCGCAGGGCGGCAAATCCGACACGGTCTATTTCTCAATTGCGGAAGGGAGGCAAAAAGATATGATTTTCGATTCATTGGGTCGATTCGTGTGGACGCCTTCGTATGACATGGCCGACCGCATCAACACGTTGCGTTCGTTGCCCGTGGTCTTTGAGGCGACCAATACCGCCGGGGAGAGCGTTACCAAGCAGATCGCGTTTAAGATTGTTCATGTCAACCGCCCACCGGAAGTGGACGAACTACGGCCATTTTACGTGCAATACAAAACTCAGAACACTTACCAAATAGATATGAATGCCGTCCGTGATCCCGATAGTGACCCGACGGTGATAGTCCCTGCGGCGGAGCAGATGCCCGAAGGGATGAAGATTTCGGCGAGCGGGGAGGTCACTTGGAATCCTTCACAGACGCAGTTCAACTTTCTGGGTAAAGGTGCCCGGTACATCGAATTTTACGTTGAAGACCAGCCTGCCAAAGCCCGCACCAAAGGCCGCATCAAGCTGGAAATCACACAAACAGATTTACCTCCAGAAATCACGGTGGTGCCAAACGTCAGTAGGGTAAAGTACAAAGAGAATACGACCATTAACATCAAGTTTTTCCTTTCCGACCCTAACGGCGACGACGACCTCTCGACATTCTCCTTCGTCTCTGACAACCGCAACATTTCTCAAAACAATACGATTGTCAAAAATGCCCCAACCTCGTACGAGTTCATCTGGACGCCTAGTTACGACTTCGTACAAGACCCTTTCGATTCGCTGGCTTTCGACATAACATTTTATGTACTGGACAAAGCGCGCAATCGTGCCGAACGTAAAATTCATTTCAATATAGAAAACACCATTAATGAAGCTGAGCGTGACGCCTACAACTATGCCCTTTATCGCAGTGGCCTTGTCAACGCCTGGGGCTTGCTGGAACAGATGAAAGAGAAGGAAGAGGAATTGAAAAAAGGCTACCGCCGTGCCAAAAAGGGCAAGAAAAATCGCTCGGTGGTAAATGCGTCGCTCGGTGCCACCACAGGTCTCGCCCCGGTTATCGCAGGGCCTAAAAAGCCCAGCCTGAAAACGGGCATTACCACTGTGGGTGGAACTACGGTGATGACCATCGGGACCCTGGAAGCCACGGAAGTCATCGGTCGCTCGACGAAAGACCTGTTGGACCGCTTTAACTACGTAATGGAGAAAAAGAGCGAGCTACAGAACAAAGGCGATATTTTTGCCCGCGAGTATTCGCTCAAATCAGCCCGCCGCACCAACGATTTCATCCGTAAGCTAGACGAATTCCGCGCCCTGATGAATCTGAAAGGATTGGTGGCCCTCGAACTGGACGCTAACTGGGAAAATAAAAAGGAGGCTACTGACAAAGCGTTGAAGCGCGCTTTCAAAGACTTTTCGCCTCTGGAGTCGACGCAGTAGTTATTGAGCCACAAAGCGACAGAGCGACAGAGCGACAAAGTTGAGCTGCGAGGCGATGATACATAACATAAAAGTTAAAGACTTTTGCTTACTCTTTGGCTTTAAGTTTTTGGATGAAGCTGGACATCATTCTTTCCACCTCCCGGCTCTGTTCGTGCAAGATATCGAACCTGTCTCTTTGCAAGTAGTTTAAGTTGACAGCAATTTCAAGCTGGGTCTGTAATTCGTAAAGTGAACCGAAGGCTATTTGTAAAAAACGCAAATAGTCTCCGGTACTCCTCCGACCGAAACCTTCGGCTATGTTGCTGGGTACGGAGATAGCACATCGTCGAATCTGAGATGTTAAGGAAAATCGCTCCGAATCTGGAAACGCGGAGGTTGACTTGTAGACCGCTGTTACCAACAACATGGATTTTTGCCAAATCAACAAATCACGAAACGTTCTTACCTCCGCCATAGTATCGATTTTGATTAACCCTGTGGCTTTGAACTCTCGTCCTGTGGCTTCACGACTTCATCTTGCGGCTCACTAACCTCAGTCTCATCACTCAAAAACGTCGTCTCTTCATTATTTGACAGTTCCGCATCTGAAAATTCCACTTTGTCGCTTTGTCGCTTTGTCGCTTTGTTGCTTTCATAGTCTGTCACTTCTACCTCTTCCTCGACTTCATACTCATGGCTATGCTTGAAGAAGGAGCTCTGGAAGATCAGGATCGTACACACACCTACGAAGATGCAGGCATCGGCGAAGTTAAAAATGGGGGTAGAATAGTACTGCCCTCCCCAGACAGGTACCCAATCGGGCACGAACCCTTCCCAGAAATCAACGAAAACCATGTCGATCACTTGCCCGTGAAACCAGGGCGTGGGGGAACCATAGGGCGCATTTCCCAGCAGAACGCCGTAAAAAGTGCTGTCGATTACATTGCCCACTGCTCCTGCCAGAATCATTGCCAGCGCCCACAACAGGCCCGATGCCGCACCGCGCCGCGCCAGATTGATCAGGTACCAGGCTATAGCCCCCATTGCGACGAGGCGAAAGAGCGTCAGGAATAGCTTGCCATACTCATGCCCCAGTTCCATGCCGAAGGCCATACCCGGATTGAGGACGTAATGCAGCTTCATCCAATCGCCAATCAGCGCGATCTGCCCCGAAAAACCCGGATCCATGTACTTATGCACCAACATCTTGCTTGTCTGGTCGATGGCAATAAGCAACACACTGAAAAGAATGTATTTGGTGGGGTTCTTGGGTTGAATCATTATCAAAAAATTTACGGAAGATCTGACACGCCTATCGACGCAAATCCCTAATGCGGCGATCAGGCATGAATCAAAAGGCAAAAATAGTCCTTTTTCCGGGCCTTACATAACTCCTTGTTGTTACATGGCCCCCAGACCGCGACGCTTCATTTCGCGCTTTACCAGCAAAAATTCCCGGCTGCTTTGTCCGGCGATGGATTTATTCTCCTCAGCCCGGCGAAAGAGATAGGGCATCACCGAATCGATGGGGCCGTAAGGCACGTACTTGGCGACATTGTAGCCCAGATTGGCCAAATTGTAAGACAGGTTATCGCTCATACCCAATAACTGCGCGAACCACACGCGCGGATCGCCTGATTTGAGACCGAGTTTCTGCATTTTACAGGCGCAATGCAGGCAGCTATCCTCATTGTGGGTGCCCAGGCAAAACTCAATATTCTCGATATGTTCCAGCGAAAAATCGACGGCGGCATCGTAGTCGCGGTCAGTATCGGCTTTGGTGGCCTGAATCGGATTACGGTAGTTGTTCTCCCGTGCGCGAATCCGCTCTTTTTCCATGTAGGCACCACGTACCAGCTTTCCACCCAATATGTAATTGTTCTCCCGTGCCCGCAGGTAAGCAGTTTTGTAAGCTTCCAGTACTTCGTGCCGATAAAGTTGGTAAGTATTGAAGACAATGGCCTGACGGCTGTTGTATCGCGCCATCATAGTATAGGCCAGGTCGTCGATCACTTCCTGAATCCAACTCTCTTCGCCATCAAAAAATATTCGTACGGAACGCAGGTGCGCCTGGCTGCACAGTCGCTCGACCCGATCTACCACGCGCGCATAAGCCTGAGTGTCGGCCGGGGTTAAATCGGCTTTCTTTTGCACTTTTTCAAGAAGCTCATTGGGTGCGATTCCTGATACCTTGAACACCGTGAATGGAATATCTTTTGAGGTGGCCGCCCGGTCGATCGTACGGAGTAATTCGGCGGTAGTTTCTTCAAAAACGGCCTCCTCGTCTTCACCTTCTATGGAATAATCCAAAATGGTGCCGATGCCAGAGTCGCTTAGTTGGCGGATCGTACTTTCGCATTCGCGGATCGTTTCTCCACCACAAAACTGTTCATAAATCGTACTGCGAATAAGCTTTTTTACGGGTAAATGTAGTCTTAAAGCAAGTTTTATAAAAAAAGTACCTAAATTTACAAGTCCTGCCCGGTTCATCATAGCAAAAAGCCAATAGGTTTTGCGTAGTTGATGATTGGATTTGGCCGCAAAAGCCACGGATGTATCTTCAAATACAGCAGGTGAAATAGCGGGTTGGGTTATTGGGGGCATTATAATTAGATCGTTGGGTTAAATTCGTATTCTTCGCTATTCTAAACGAAAAGAAACGGGTTCTATTTTTAAGGTAGAAAAGCAAATAAGGTAAAGAAAGCCAGTATGATTTTTTTTAGAACCATACGAATAATTGACTTCCCAGCAATTGTTTGGGCAACAAAGGTACATAAAGCACTTCAATACCCTATTTCATACAGATTTCATTAGTACATTTTTTATTTTTCATAAGGTTAAGTAGTTGAATATGAATGCTTCGTTAGACATCCTGCCACTGAGTAGCTGGATCAATACCGACGGTAAGCCTCTGGTGATTGCCGGGCCGTGCAGCGCCGAAACTGAGGAACAAATGGTGGAGTCCGCCGTCCAGATTAAGAACGAAGGCTACGCACACGTCATTCGTGCGGGGGTCTGGAAGCCGCGTACCCGCCCCGGCTCGTTCGAGGGCATGGGCGAAGCTGCCCTGCCCTGGCTACAGACGGTTAAGAAGGAAACCGGAATGCCCGTGGCCATCGAAGTGGCTAATCCCAACCACATCGAACTGGCGCTGAAGTACGGCGTGGATATTTTGTGGGTGGGTGCCCGTACTACGGTGAATCCCTTCAACGTGCAGGAACTGGCTGACGCCCTGAAAGGTGTAGACGTTCCGCTCCTGGTGAAAAATCCCGTAAACCCGGACCTGCAACTCTGGATCGGCGCATTGGAGCGTTTCAACCGGGCGGGCGTAAAAAAGCTGGGCGCCATTCACCGTGGATTTTCCAACGCGCAGGAAAACAAGTTCCGCAACTCCCCAATGTGGCCGATTGCCATTGAGTTGAAGACGCTTTTCCCACAACTACCCATCATTGGCGACCCCAGTCACATGGCGGGTAAGCGTGCCTTGCTGTTTGAACTGACGCAGCGCGCGATGGACCTGAACTACGATGGTCTTATCATTGAGTCGCACCGCGATCCCGATAAGGCCTGGTCCGACGCAGCGCAGCAACTGACGCCGGTAGCTCTGGGCGAAATGCTCCATGAACTACACGTGCGTAAGAAGTCGTACGGCGACGAGTACCAGACCCAATTGGAAATCATTCGGGAAAAACTCGATCACCTCGACCGTGAACTGCTCGAAACGCTAGCCGCCCGGATGTCACTGGTCGAGAAAATTGCCGAGTACAAGCGCGACAACAACGTGTCGGCTTACCAGGTGGACCGCTTCCGCGAAATCCTGAACACTCGCGCCGAGTGGGGCAACAGCCTGAACCTGTTCCCTAATCTGGTGGACGAACTCTTCAAACTCGTTCACATGGAGTCTATCCGCAAGCAAACAGAGGTAATGAACCAGGTAAGCGCATAATAGCGCCCCTCTGTATTCACAATAAATGAAAGAGGTCACCTGAATGGTGACCTCTTTTGCTTTTCAACAGATTTGATCAATTTGGGACAGCCATCGTAATCTGTTAGTTTTGGGCACTCCATAGTTTTTCACGGAAACAGCCTCACTCATCAACCCAATCGTTATTCATTACTCATCATTGACACGGTTTCACTATGCAAAAGTACCTAACCGATAATAAAGATCGCTTCCTGAACGAACTCCTCGACCTACTGCGTATCCCTTCCGTCAGCGCCGATTCAAAGTTTAAAGAAGACACCCGCCGCGCCGCCGAATTTGTGCGCCAAAGCATCGAAGACGCCGGAGCTGACTGGGTCAAGATTTTTGAAACGCCAGGTCATCCGATCGTGTACGGTGAAAAAATCGTGAACCCTGCCGCCCCGACGGTGTTGATTTATGGTCATTATGATGTGCAGCCTGCCGATCCGTATGAACTCTGGGATTCCCCACCCTTTGAACCCGTTATCAAGAACGAGCGGATTTATGCCCGCGGAGCCTGTGACGATAAAGGGCAGTTTTATATGCATATCAAGGCACTTGAAATGATGATCTCCACCAAGTCGCTGCCCTGCAATGTCAAGATTATGATTGAAGGAGAGGAAGAAGTCGGCTCCGATCATCTTGGCGAATTTGTAAAAGCCCACCGTGACATGCTGGCTTGCGACACCATCCTGATATCCGACACCAGTATTATCGCCAACGACGTACCTTCCATTGAAGTGGGTCTGCGCGGGCTTACGTATCTGGAAGTGGAAGTAATCGGTGCCAACCGTGACCTGCATTCGGGCGTCTACGGCGGCGCAGTCGCCAATCCCATCAATGTACTTTGCGAAATGATCGCCTCGCTGCACGATGAAAACGGCCACATTACCATTCCAGGCTTTTACGACAACGTGGAGGAGCTCACTGCCGACGAACGTACGGCTATGAACGAGGCCCCCTTTGATTTGGAGGAATACAAGCAAGATTTGCTGATTGAGGACGTAAAAGGCGAAGCGGGCTACACCACTATTGAGCGTACTTCCATCCGCCCTACGCTGGATGTAAATGGTATTTGGGGGGGCTACATCGGCGAAGGAGCCAAAACGGTACTACCTTCCAAAGCTTACGCCAAGATCTCGATGCGCCTGGTTCCTAATCAAACCGACAAAGAAATTGAGGAGAAATTCACGAAGCATTTCTTGTCCATTGCCCCACCTTCCGTGAAGGTCAGCGTGAAGCCCCACCATGGCGGCCTGCCCTACGTGAACCCCACCGATTCAATAGAATACGAAGCAGCCTCGCTGGCCATGGAAGAATCCTTCGGCAAGAAACCTATCCCCACACGCGGTGGTGGCAGCATTCCTATCGTGGCACTTTTCGAGCAGGAACTGGGCCGCAAAAGTATCCTGATGGGTTTCGGTCTGGACATCGACGCCCTGCACTCACCAAATGAAAGTTACGGGCTATTCAACTACTACAAAGGCATCGAGACGATTCCGCTGTTCTTTAAGCACTATGCGGCGTTGAAGAAGGAGGAGTGAGGGTCAGGAAGTATTAGAATTCTGGTTAGCAATAAGGGTTCTAATACTTTCTTAAAATAATTTAACCATCTGAGCGGGCGTAACGACAGGTAGCGCCTTGGTATCCTGCGCTGCAAAATCCCGTAAATTTCCTGTCACAAAATAATCCAGGCGTTCGCCATGCATTGCTAGTTCATACTGGAAAGCATCTTCCAAGTCTCTCATGGGTCGCTGACACGCCTTTTCATAAGGAGTATTATCTGCAGGCATGACTTTCAAAATCGAGAGTACCTCTTGCACGGCTTTTCGTAGTTTCGCGCCTTTCCTTCCTGATTTTTCCAGTACATATGCCAGGGTGTAAACTGACCCCGCTGAAATGTACGCAGAGAGTTTTCCGGTTTCTGCGGCTTCGATAATAGTGGTAGCTTCGTTGGCGAAGGTGTCCTGCCGATCCAGGAGCCAATCCAGCACCACGTTTGTATCAAGGAATATTTTCATATTCCGTACTTTTCCTTATACATCATGGCCTTGATTTCTTTATCGGTCTTTTTTGACAAAGTCGATTTGGCAATTCCCCGCAGTTTTAGGGCTGTTGTCATTTTCGGAGATTTTAGGCTCATTTTTTTGGGTTGGGTAGAGGCCAAAAAATTCTCGATCATGTCAGATAAAGACTGCCGATTGCGCTTAGCAACGACTTTGGCGTGATTCACCACCGACTCTTCGATGGTGAGAGTGAGCTTCACTTTGGACATAAGGCACGTGTGAAATTTTAATTTCAGCAAAGATACGTGTTTTCGACTCAAAATGGAAATACCTAACAAGCTGTGCAAATAGTACGGGCTAATTCGCCTTCCAAAATAAGTTTTCAAGTAAAAACTACCCCACCTCACCTTTTCTCCTACAAACAAATTCTCCAAGAACGACCTTATACAAACACCCAATACCACCAAGCCACCAACCATCATGAATTTCAAGAGACTCTACCGATCGCCGCGCGCGCTCTATATCCTGGCGGCGGGCATCGTCATCATTTCCTGCGCCAAGCTGGCCCCGATGGGTACGTCCGCTTTGGGTACTTCGGTTCCCGTGCCGGCGGAGCCGCTGGAAGTCGTGAAGGAAGACGGCAGCACGGCCCGAATCCGCGCGAAAGAAATCAAGGAAAGCGTCGCCATCGAGTTGGCCGACGGCCTCCAAGTAGATCTTTGGGCCTCCGATTCGCTGGCCCCCGATCCAATCGCGATGTCTATCGACGATAAAGGGCGGGTGTACCTGACGCGCACCAACCGCCAAAAAAATTCCGAGTTTGACATCCGGGGCCACCGCAACTGGATGACGCCTTCCATCGGGCTGCAATCGGTGGAAGACCGCCGGGCATTTCTGCGTGAAACCTTCGATCCGGCCAAAAGCAAGGAGAACGAATGGCTTAAAGACCTCAACGAGGACGGCTCGCACGACTGGCGCGACCTCGCCGTAGAAAAAGATGAGGTATGGCGACTGGAAGACACCGATAATGATGGCATCGCCGACGTTTCGACGCGTATCCTGAGTGATTTCTTTGAAGAAATTTCTGACGTAGCCGGAGCACTGCTGGTGCGGGCCAAAGATGTGTTCGTAGGTATTGCGCCCGATATGTGGCGATTGACGGATACCAATAACGATGGGATTTTGGATCAAAAAACCTCGATTGCCCACGGTTTCGGAGTACATATCGGCTTTGGTGGTCATGGCATGTCTGGCGCAGTGGAGGGGCCGGACGGTCGTATCTACTGGGGCATTGGTGATATTGGAGCCAATCTCACCGACGTGAAAGGTAATAAGTACCGCTACCCCAACGAAGGCGTCATCGTTCGCGCTAATCCGGACGGTACTGATTTTGAAGTATTTGCTTCAGGGCTGCGCAATACGCACGAGTTTGTATTCGACGAGTACGGCAACCTGATCAGCTCCGACAACGATGGCGACCATCCCGGCGAAAGTGAGCGGCTGGTGTACATCGTAGATGGCTCCGATGCGGGTTGGCGCTCCAACTGGCAGTATGGCAAGTACACCGACCCCAAGAACAACGATTACAAAGTCTGGATGGACGAGCAAATGTTCAAACCACGGCAGGAAGGGCAGGCCGCCTACTTTATTCCTCCAATCCAGAATTTTCACAACGGCCCCACGGGCATGGTGTACAATCCCGGTACCGCGCTGGGATCAGACTGGAAGAATAAGTTTTTTCTGGTGGAATTCCGGGGTAACCCCGCCAACTCGCCGATCTGGTCGTTTGGCCTAAAACCTTCGGGAGCGTCGTTCGTACTGGATGGCGAGCAGAAAGTTTTCAGTGGCATCCTGCCGACGGGCATCCGCTTCGGTCCCGATGGTGCACTGTACGTAGCCGACTGGCTCAACGGCTGGGACACCAAGAACACCGGGCGCGTGTGGCGGCTGGACGTGACCGACAATAAGAATGACATGAAAGCCCTGCGCCAGGAAACCCAACGGCTCATGCTGCTCGATTACGCCGCCCAGAACGACGCGGCCTTGCTGGGTTACCTGGCTAATCCTGATATGCGCATCCGTCAGAAGGCTCAGTTTGAACTCGCCATGCGCGGCAAGAAAGGAGCGGCGGTTTTTGAAAAAGCTTTGGCGCAAAAAGACAACCAACTTGCCCGCGTTCACGCCGTGTGGGGGCTGGGGCAACTGGCACGAGCGGATAAATCTGCCGCCACTCCATTATTGGCCCTATTAAAAGACAATGATCCTGAAATTGTGACGCAAGCCGCCAAAGTACTTGGCGATGCGGCCATCGCCGAGGCTGGCCCGCTTCTGGTTCCCTTGCTGGCGAGTACCAGTCCGCGCGTGCAATTTTTCGGGGCGCAGGCTTTGGGTCGCGTCGATTACAAGGCATCGGTACCCGCTTTGCTGAAAATGATTGAAGCCAATCAGGATAAAGACCTGTACCTGCGCCACGCTGCTGTAATGGCTCTTACACGGCTCGGACAGCGGGAACCTATCATTGCTCTGGCCGATAGTCCAGACAAATCACTTCGGCTGGCGGCGGTACTGGTGCTGCGTCGCTGGAGCGACGAGAACGTCCGCCGCTTCCTGAACGACAAGGACGAGTACATCGTGGCCGAAGCCGCGCGGGCTATCAATGACGACATGTCGATTCCCGGCGCACTGCCTGACCTGGCGGCAACCCTGAGCAACACGCGCTTTAAGTCGGAGCCGCTGCTACGCCGGGCCATTAACGCCAATCTGCGCGTGGGTGGCGATGCGCAACTGCAGGCGCTACTGGATTTTGCTAAAAGAAAAGAGGTGGATAAAGAACTCCGAACCGAGGCTCTCGCGGCTCTCGGCACTTGGGCCAGCCCATCGGTGCTGGACCGGGTAGATGGCCGCTACCGGGGCGTCATAAAGCGTGACCCTGTAGCTACGCGGGCCAAAGTGGAACCGAGCATTGCGGCTTTGCTGCAGGATGCTCAGCCGGAGATTTTGGTAGCTACCGCCGATATGATGGGGAATTTGGGCGTAACAGCCTATGATCCCAAATTGGTCGAGCTATTGGGCAAAAGCAGCTCGCCCGACGTGCGGGCGGCGATGCTGACGGCTCTGGGTACTTTGAAGTACAAAAACATGGAATCCGTTATCAAACAGGGCATGAGCGACGCCGACGAGAACGTTCGCGCCCGGGCTTTGAGCATGATGGATGGCTCGACATTGTCGTCCGCCGCCCTGGCAGATGTGGTGAATACTATTTTTGAAAAAGGCTCTGTAAAAGAACAGCAGCAAATGCTGCGGACGCTGAGTACGATCCCTGCCGCCAAAACGGAGCCGATTCTGGACAAGCTTGTTACGCGAATGGAAAACAAAGAGCTTTCGCCCAACATCAGCCTGGAACTAACCGAAGCCGTTGATTCCACTAAGTCTGAAAGGTTGCGGTCGCGCCTGGCGTCTTCCAAGCCCAAAGGCGAAGGCGTGGCTAATTTTATGGATGCCCTCACGGGTGGCGATGCCCAACAGGGCCGCCGGTACTTTGCCACCAACTCCACCGGGCAATGCGTTCGATGCCACGCCATCAATGGCCGGGGCGGGGAGGTTGGCCCGTCGCTGACGCACATTGGCAGCACGCTTTCCCGCGAGAAACTTCTGGAAGCGCTCGTGGAACCCAGTGCACGATTGTCGCCAGGTTTTGGTACGGTAATGCTTACGCTGAAAGATGGGCAGATGGTGACCGGAATTTTGTCCGAGGAAAGCCCGCAGGAACTGATTCTGAAAACTTCCGAAGCCGAGCCGTTGAAAGTACCCGTAGCCCGTATCGCCAAGCGCGAGAATTTGCCGTCCAGCATGCCGCCGATGGGATACATCATGTCGAAGCGGGAAATCCGGGACATGGTGGAGTTTTTGGCCAGTTTGAAATAGAAAAATGACACAAACAGAGCTCAAAACCTCCTTCGCCGAGATCATGCAGTCTTACATCGACGCGCTGGATCGCTATTCCGATGAACAGTTTATGGCTAAACCCGACGAGGCGGAGTGGTCACTCGGGCAGATGTACCAGCATCTCTACGAAGCCAATACCTACTTCTTTCTGGCCAACGTGAAGCGTTGTCTGGAAAAGCGGAAAGGACAAAGAGGAGGCGAAATGACAGCAGCGGGCGCTAATGTTTACGAACATAATAGTTTCCCCCCGATAAAAATCAAGCGGCCTGCCGCTCCGAATGCCCCTGAACCCATCGCTCAGGATCGGCAAATATACAAAGCGCTCTACGCGCAAACGCTAAGTGATGGTTTGGCATGGGCCGAGGCGCTGGCGCAGGACGATGGCAACTACAAAACGGAGCATTTCAGATTCGGTTGGCTAAATGGTGCCGAGTGGCTGCAGGGATTGGAAATTCACGCCCGGCATCACCTCCGGCAGCGGCAGGAGCGGGAAACATGGCTGGGGATCGGATAGTACTTAAGCCATAGCCAGATGGCTACCGAAACTCCTGCATCACCGCTTCGACCGGGCGTACATCCTCATAAAACGACAAAATCCGCATCAGAATCCCCTCCACCACGGCGTCGGGACAGGAAGCCCCGCATGTGAGCAGGATAGTAGCCGGAGTGTTTTCGGGCAGGTAATCCTTCGTGGTCATTTCCTCTTTCTGACGTAAATTGAAGTGCTGGATAAGGGTTTTATCCAAAATTTTATCCGCCGAGGCAATGAAGTATGTCGGTAGTTTGCTTTCGCAAAGTTCCACGAGATGCGACGTATTTGAGCTGTTATAGCCACCCGCCACAATCGCCAAATCCGCCGGATGGGTGAGCAGAGCGTAGGTGGCATCCTGGTTGTCGTTGGTGGCGTAGCAAAGCGTGTCACGGGTATTGGCAAAGTGTTCGTCCACCGCATTCGGGAGAAGCTGATAATGGCGGATCATTACCTGCTTAAGATAATCAGCAATTCCCTGCGTGTCGGATGCCAGCATGGTAGTTTGGTTCACCACGCCAATGCGCCGCAGGTCGCGGGCGGGATCGAAGCCTTCGGAATACTGACCCGCAAACTCTTCGAAAAAAGCTTCGGTGGCACTTTCGCCCGTGATGTAGGTAGCCAGCCGCTGCGCTTGCTCCATGTTTTTCACCACCACCGTGGGTGTTGCCTGCTGGCCGTGTGAGAAGGTGGCACGGGTTTCTTCGTGCATGGGCTTTCCGTGGACGACGACCGTATAATCCTTCTCCCCAATCTGTGCGGCCCGGTTCCAGACTTTCTCCACGAAGGGACAAGTAGTGTCGTACTGGTAAGCATCGATGCCGATAGCCGAAAGCTGCGCCTGAATCTCAACCGTGGTGCCGAAGGCTGGCACCACCACTACATCGTCGGGCGTCAGTTCAGTCCAGGGAATGAGCTGGTTTCCTTTGGTATCCATAATGAATCGCACGCCGCGCTCCTGCAGGTCGCGATTAACGTCAGGGTTATGGATCATCTCGCTCAAAAGGAAAATACGCTTGCCCTCGTTTTCGGAGATAGCCTTGTAAGCGATTTCTATAGCGTTTTCCACCCCGTAGCAAAACCCAAAATGCCGCGCAATCAGGAAACGCACCGGACCAAAGTCAAGTACCGTAGGCTTGAAGTCGCGCTTCAGCTTGTCGGCTTTGCGGCGGAATTCCTTAATGGGCGTGATGATGCTGCTTCGGTAGAAGCTGGGAATGTCAAAGGTTTTCATTTGTAGTGGAGAGTTAGGGGCCGTTGCGGCGTATGGACTCCGAAGCAATGGTGTACAGTTGACTGTTTATCAGTCAAATTTTCCAGCTTGTGACAGTAGGTTAACCACAAAGATACGTTTGCTCAGAAAATAACAACGGCCTTCGGAGCTTTGTTCGTTCGGGCGTGACGAAAGCCTTTTTACAAAAAAACTACCCCGCCGTGCAACATCCCGTCCTTCCCCGCAGTCTTTATTCCAGAACGTTCAAAAACTCAGACAGCGATAGGATGACTAATTAAAACGCGACAATCCAGCCGTAGGTAGTGCTGCTCCGTGCCAACTTTAACCGTTCCCTGTCCACTCAAAAACCTCCTTGGAAACTAAATTGTACACCGACCGACACGTCGAACTGGTGGAACGCTGCAAACTTGGCGAGCGTCAGGCTCAGTATGCGCTGTACAAACAGTATTCGAAGGCGATGTTTAACGTATGCATGAGGATGCTCGATCACGCGGGTGAGGCGGAGGACACATTGCAGGAGGCATTTGTGGATGCTTTCACGCACATCGGACAGTTCCGGCAACAGTCAAGCTTTGGGGCATGGCTGAAGCAGATCGTCGTCAATAAAGCCATCACCCAGCTGCGGAGCCGGAAAATGAAATGGGTCGAGATAGGTGAGTGGCAGACAGAGAACGGGGACACCTACCCGGCAGACGAAAGCGACGACTTTCTCGAAGAGGCCGAGTACGAGGTTGAGCGCATCCGTCGCACCATGCAGCAACTTCCCGAAGGCTACCGCGTGGTGATGACGCTCTACCTGTTTGAGGGCTACGACCATGAGGAAATCGGCGAAGTACTTGGAATTAGCGAAGTGACATCCCGGACGCAGTACCTGAGGGCGAAAAGGAAATTGGTGGAGATGATGAGGTAGAAAAAATAGCAACTAAACCCTAAATAAATCGACAATTTGACTCAAACATTACATTCAACCCAGAAGTGAAAATGAAAAAGTCTTCGGATAAAAAAGACCAGTTGGAGCGGTTTGTGCGCGACAATCGGGAGGATTTTGATCGGTTGGAACCAGATGATTCGTTGTGGGGACGCATTGAAAATCAGCTGGGCGATACGGAACCCGAAGTGGTAGTACCCATAAAAACGCCTCCCCGCTTTCGGGATTGGGGACGGGCATATTTCGACTGGCGTGTAGCGGCGGGGCTGCTGTTGGCATTGGGCGTTTCGTATCTCGTGTACTTGAACAAAGAATATGGCGTCACGCGGGATCCGCAGGTGGCGTTGAATGTGCCTACCTACGCTCGTGAATTTACGCAGTACAACGATGCTATCGATCAAAAACGCCGTGAACTGATCCGGCTGACGACCGATAATCCCGATCTCTATAAAGAATTTTCGGCCGATCTTGATCGTTTGGAAAAAAGCTATGGTAATCTGCGCTCGGAACTAAGCAAAGCCCCGAATCAGGAGGCTCTCGTGCAGGCAATGATCCAGAACCTGCAATGGCAGATCGATCTGCTCAATCAACAATTAACCATCTTACAACGCATCAAACAGGCAAACGAACGCCATGAAAGCAAAGCCATTATATAGTACACTCTTTCTGCTGCTGATCGCGTGGACGACCCACGCCGGAGAAAATCAGCTCGTAGAGAAGCGCCGCACGGTAATCAAGACCTTTACGGTGGGAAGAAACGACCGCCTGACGGTGGACAATCAATACGGGCAGGTAAAGATCAATCTCTGGGAGAAAACCGAGATCAGGGTTCAGGTAGCCATCACGGCCAACGCTCCCACTGACCAGCGCGCCGAAGACTACCTTCGCGCCGTCAATATTGAGGAGAAGCGCGAAGGCAATATCATCAGCCTGCTCACAGAAATCGACCGCAGCCAGTTTGGCAAAAGCAACTGGAACGCCTGGCGAAGCAGTCCGGGCGAGAAGAATTCCATACAGATCGACTACACGATCAATATGCCTAAGTATAACCCGCTTATTGTCAGGAATAAGTTTGGCAATACGGATATTCCGTCCTTCCGGGCGCCCCTACAGGTTTATTCCCGGAACGGACACTTCTCGGCGGACGATCTGGAAAACAATGACAACAACATCGAGGTACTATATGGCACGGCTAAAATCGGCAACATGGACGGTGGAAAAATGGAAATTAAGTACAGCAACCTTGATTTAGCCCGCGTACGGTCATTAGTGCTGGATTATAAAGGCGGTAAATTGAAGATCGGCGAGGTAAAAAACCTGGAAGCCGATATTGACTACTCGGAATACACGGCTATTGGAAACGTGCAGGAATCCTGTAAAGTAAATCTTAGCTACTCGGGCAATTTCCGGGTAGGTCGGCTCCCGGCTTCTGCTGGTAATGTGAACATTCAGGCTTCTTACTCATCGGTGGTACTTCCCGCTGAATCCAATCAGTTCGATGTGACGGTAACAAATGGCAGTTTTCACCTTCCCGACGATGCCAAGGTCATTTATACCAATCAGCCCGCCAAGACAAATACCTTTCGTGAAACCAAGCAATACTCCGGCACTGTGGGATCAGGCCACGGCACAGTCATCAAAGTGGTGTCGCACTACGGAGACGTACGGTTGAAGGACTAGGTTTTTATTCAAAAAAGAAGCGCAGCCCGGCAGGATATCCTGTCGGGCCGCGCTTCTTTTGCACAATCTTCTTTATCTCAGAAAAGTATTTGACGCGAAGTAGGGCGTGCTCTCTGCTTTCTTCTCTTTTCTCTTGTCAATAATGACACCCGTTCCGGCACCCGCACCTGCACCGACTACGGCGCCGATTACGGCTCCTTTCACACGGTTGTTCTTAGAAACGATGGCCCCCGTGGCGGCTCCTACGCCTGCTCCGATCAATGCACCTTTCACAGGCGTACTCATGCCCTTTTTCTTCACTTCCGCGGCGGGCTTAGTATCAGCGGTTGGTGTCGTCCTATAAGCGTCAGTGGGCGACGTTGTTTCGTGCTGGGTCCATTCATTGTCAACTTGCTGAGTACGGCGTGAATCTGCTGGCAACGCTGTGCCCAGATAAGCATTCCGGGCATTCGTGTTCTCGAGAGCTGCCAAAAGTGCGGGGTCGGTGCCCTCTTGCTGGGCTTTTACCAAATCAAGTTCGTGTTGTAGTTTCAGGATTTCGGTTTCGTGCTTGACTTGCGTCAACTCGGCCTGCAACTCAGCGGTTGAGGGGTTGGCGGGATTGGTATTGTTTACGCCATTACATGCAAACATAGCACTTGCGATCAAGGTCATTCCGATTAGCTTTTTCATGGTTTTTCAAATTAAGCTCCTTAGTTTTTAATAAAAACAGATGAGCGGGTGAAAAAAATAGTGTCTCCTCAAAGCCTTTTTGAAAAGTACATGGGTTAGAAGGATAGAGAAGCCGAGGGTTTATTCCTGTCTACTAAATAAATACAGGGAAGCGTTAGACCTTTGACGTAACCTGCTTTTTATCAACCAGAAAAGGCCACAAGATTTTTTTTTCTTGTGGCCTTTTATTGGTGTTGCTTAAACTCTAAAAATCGCCTACTGCGCCGCTTTGTCCAGCTCTTCCCAAGTCCAGGCATGATCGCGCCCGGCGGTTTGGCTCCTGACCTTCCTGACTTCTTCGGGTTTCACCAGCACTTTTTCCATGGTCTCCGGATTATTGCGCGGCGGATTTTGACCTGCGTAGGCCAGGTCATAGCGGATATAGCTCAGGACGGAGGCGATCCACTCATCGCTGTTGGCACCCATCGGGGGCATCAGGTCGGGGTAGGTTTTTTCCTCTATCGGCCCCGTCAGGCCGTGCAACAGTATTTTGATTTCCTCTTCCTTCTTGCCCAGCATTCGCCGGGCGTTCCCCGACAGCACGGGGGCCAGATTGGTCGGAGAGCCCTTGCCCTCGGCCCCATGGCAGGTGGCGCAAAGCGACTTGAAGGTGATCGCCCCATCCAGTACCCTTTTGCGGCTGGCGGCATCCAGTTTGCCCAATCGTGAGCCGTAAGTACGAATGGCTTCGTTCTTTTCCTGGCTTTCCCGCACGGCGGCAAGCATTTCGTTGCCGGCATTTTTAGCAAGGATACCCTGTGCTACGGCTCTGGCCTGGGGCGATTGACTGTAATTCAGCGATAATAACAACTGCGTGAGAACATCGTAGCTGGGATCTTCTTCCAGGGTTGCCAGCCGGGTCAGTGTCTGTGCATCATCCATTTTGAGAAAAGGCTCGCTGTTCCAGATCGCCGCCCGCCGTAGTTGGGCATCGGATGACTGCATCAGTGCGAAAAGTAACTCTTTGTCTACCGCATCCAGCCCTTCGAGTGTCCAGAGGGCATGAAGTTGACCAAGGGCCGAAGGAACGCGGGATAAGGCTCCCTTCTCACCCAGGGTCATTTGTCGCAGGGCCGGAACGACCGATTTATCGCCGCGTAGCACGATTTCCTTCTGAGCATTGTCACGCCACCAACCGTTGGGATGATCGAGGTACTTCACCAGTTGGTCCGTCTTTTGGTCCAGCATCCGGGGCTGAGGGCCCGGTTTCAAACCGTCATATACCAGGCGGTAGATGCGGCCCCGCTGCTTATTGGCGTCCAGTCCCAGCCGCTGCACTTGCGGACGGAGGTAGCTGTCTTTGCCGACCCAGGTGGCTTCCTGGATGATGCCCCGGTTCATGTCCACGATGTACAGGCAGCCATCCGGGCCGGTGTAGGTATTCACGGGCCGGAAATTCATGTCCGACGAAGCAATGAATTCTTCGTGGTCGTACACGTTTTCCAGGGTAGTTTTGCCGGCTCTATCCACTACCTTGGCCCGGCGAATGATGCGGGCCACGGGTTCGGCAATGAGGTAATCGCCTACGAGCGTTTTGGGCAAGCGGTCGCCCCGGAAAATAGACTGGCCGTTGCCCGCCGTAAAGTGATTCAGGGTCGTGTCGGGGCGCAAACGCTTCAGGCCACCTTGCACGTCCGGAGTTTTAATGATGGGCCAGACGGGGCCAAAGGTGGCTTCATCGTACGCATCACGGAAATTGAGCTGGCCGTATTTTGGGTTGATCTGAAAGCCGATGCCCGCGTTCTCGGCCCCGCCCTGGCTGAAAAAGAGCCGTCCGTAGTTGTCGTGCGTAAGGCCCCACTGCCCGAGGTTGCCGCTGGTAAGCGTATCTGCCTCAATCATGCCATTTCTATAACGGAAGCGTACCGGGTCCACGGTAATATAAATCCAGTTGTCAAGGTTCCAGTCCAGACCGCTGCGCTGGTGTTCAAGGTTGCCGGGAGCCTTCCGGCCTACTTTATATACATGCCGCTTCTGGTCGGCTTCACCGTCACCGTCCGTATCTTTATAAGCATACATGTCGTAAGTATCGGTTTCGCTCACCAGCAATTCACGGCCCACGCAAAGGATGGCACGTGGAAGCAGCAGCTTATCGATAAACACCGACCGCTTGTCCATTTTGCCATCGTTATCAGTATCTTCCAGTAGCAGGATACGGCTGGTAGGTTCGTGTTCGCCCGTACCTTCCACATCCTGCATGTAGGTTTCCATCTGGGCCACGTACATCCGGGCATTGCCGTCCCAGGCAATGGCTACGGGTTCGGTAATCATCGGCTCACTTGCTACTAATTCGAGGTGGTAGCCTTGGGGCAAACGGAAGGAGTGCAGTGCCTGCTCGGGGGTCAGGGGAGCGGGGGAAGGGTTGTCGTCCACAACGAAGGGCTCGGCGAAGCCTGATTCGGGAAGTACCCTGGTTTCCTGCGCCTGATTGTTAGAGTTAACTGATCTCGTGCAGGTCACGATCAGAAGCGAGGCAATTGCCAGCAGGCCTGCAAGCCAATAGTTACGTTTCATATTTCAATTTTTTATGGAAATATCAAAAGTAAGCTATCCAGACAAAGGATTTACTTGCGCTGTTCCTGTTGCCCTTACAAAAAGAGTAATCACGTGGGGCGGTGCTTATTCCACCATAATATGACGCGACGATCGCCCGCCTTGTTCGTCCCGAAATTGAAGAAGGTACCTGCCTGCTGCTACCCCCTGGACAGATAGGGTTGCCTGAGTCGTCCGGCTCAACGTTTTTTGCCCGACAACCGAACCTTTGAGGTCGTAAAGTGCAAATTGGCCAGTCACGGCCTTCTCAAAATTAACTGTAATATAGTCGCGGCTGGGGTTCGGGTAAGCAATCCAGTAGCTCGTTGCGCCGGGATTCAGGGATAGTATTATATCCTCCTCCTCGGTGGTCGTATCTGTCACGGCTACGGAATCCGTAGCTACTGTCAGTTCGACAAAAGGTGATTCCGACCGGGAGCTTATGGCCCGCAAGCGATAAGTATATCGGGTTTGGGGTTCCAGCCCCACATCCAGAAAGTAGATTGACTGGCCATCATAATCACTAACGGAAACGAACGTGCGCTCCCTTTCCTTTTTCCTTTCCAAAATATACCGGACGGAATCATCCTCGACAGGCTCCCAACTAATCCTGATGGTCTTTTCAGCTTCTTCTTTCAAGGTGTCTTTCCTGAAATTTTCGATAATCAGCGCATCCCTGATCGGGACACTATGGAAAGAAAATGCCGCCAGACCGTTTCTGTTTCGTAACAAATGACCTGGAAATACGGTAAAGGCCGTGCTGTCGACAAAAGAAGGCAGATAGGACAGTCGGTGGGTCGCGATGGCCGAGTCGAGCGTCAGGGTAATGCGGTTTCCCAATACCTGATGCGCGGCAATCGGGAGAGTAAGGGAATCGTTTTCTCCAAAGAAAAACAGATCCCTTCCCCGCAACGAAACTGGCTTCCCTTGCTTATCTGTCACGATTGTATCAGTCGGCCAGGATATCTCCTGGCCTTCGTCGAATTCCAGAACGATGGCATCTTTTTGGTTGGAGGTGTAAAATACCTTTCGGACATCGGGCGATCGGTTGTTTACTTCACCCATCGTGCCATAAATGCCAGGCGAGATAAACCTGAACATTTGCCGTGCCAGTTCTACATAGCCCGCCAGGCTGTAATGTATGCCATTATACCCGGCAAGTCCTACCGTGGCAAAGTGGGTAGTTTTGGGATACAAAATTGGAATGCGACGCTGAAAATCTCGAATCGTTCCTGCTTCGGGATTCAGATTGGCGAGCAGGTTGATCTGCATGACGACAAAGGTGTCTGCCATGGGAAAATCTTGCTGCCAATAGTGGTACAGTGTATCGAATTTCTGAACATAACCGGGAATTTTTGCCAGCACATCTTCTTCGCCCTGCAGCCAGAAAAAAGCACGGACTCGGCTAGCTCCCGACTTGCGCACCCGAAGCCGCAGCAAATCGTAAATAGTGTGAATCGAGCTGCTGTCACGCCGGATGTGCTTCTGAATGCCTGAACCCGGTACCGCTCCATTGATAACACAGGTGGGTATTTTGAAGGATTCCTGAATCCGCCTTTGCAGATCGAGCCCCCACACCCCCACCGAAGGCCACGAAGAATGTGACTGCAGCCAGAGGGTATCCTTAGCGTAATAATCCGGATCGGAGTCAGGCACCCGCGCTACGGTACGGCAGTATTTGCTGGAAAAATTGAGGTCTTTGGGATCGTGTCCCGTGGAGATAGCATTGGACTGTCCGTTGATAACGAAGAAATCCCCTGCCACGACGTCGTCCCGGCGCACCACCAGCGTGGAGTCTGTCCCATCCCGGCGCACGTATACTGCAAAATCATAATCAGCTAACTCGGCTTTGATTTTGGGGTTGAAACTAAAACGGGCTGAGCTGTCTTTTTCCGCATATATAAGCGGGCTGCGCTGGTAGGCCAACGGCTGTTTGTTACGGTAAATCACCACCGAAACAAAACGGTAGCCCAAGCTACTGACCCGGCCGGAAATCGGCACGACAGCCTGGTTGCTGTCGTTGCGGGCATAAAGCTGGAAGTTGCGGGGAAGTTGATCGAAAGTGGCCGGACCAAACTTTTGAGCCTGAGTTTCAACCATGAAGCCCAAGGCAAGGATTATCGTCAGCCAGACGCTATATGTGCGTTTTCCCATGCGATTACTGCTCGAATTCTACGCTCTGCTACCTTTTCTCGTTTCTTACAAAATTGCCTCTGGCACTAAAAAGGTTACGAAGGTACTAAATTAGCCTTACGCGAAGCAAACCTGAATCACTAGAAAGAAAGTTGTTTTGCTGGTTAAATGTTAGATTCGGCAGTCAGATGCGCTGGCAAGTAGTTGAGGCACCTTCGGTTCTTATCTGGAAAAAATTTATTTATGAAAAATCTCTTTCCCCGCCTTTGTCTCGCAGTCATTGTATTGAACAGTGCTGCGGCTTGCTCCCGCGCACAGCCCGATAGTAAAAGCCTTTTCAATGGCAAGAATCTGCACGGCTGGCATGCCGACGTCCCTGCCATGGATACCGACACCACAGCGCGAATGCCCTTTGTGGTGCGCGATGGGCTGCTGGTCAGCCTCGGGACGCCCGGCGGTCACCTCATCACCGATGGTACCTATAGTAATTTCCGACTGGAACTGGAATACCGATTTGCCGGAAAGCCGGGCAACTGCGGAGCGCTGGTTTTCGTTTCGACGCCGCGCGCCCTGTACGACATGTTCCCAAAGTCAATCGAAGTGCAGATGATGCACACCAATGCGGGCGATTTCTGGTGTATCCAGGAGGATATCGTGGTCCCCGACATGGAAAAACGCCGGGGTCCAAAGGAGAAATGGGGTGTTAACGGAGACAAACTGCGTCGCATTCCCAACCTTACCGACGGCTCGGAAAAGCCCGTGGGCGAATGGAATAAGCTAACCATCGAGTGCCTGGGCAATTCTATAAAAGTCTGGATGAATAACGATTATGTCAACTACGGCTATGACGCCACGGCCAGCAGCGGCCATATTGCGCTACAATCGGAAGGATCCGAAGTGGAATTTCGGAAAGTGCAGCTAACCCCGATCAAAAAATTGTCAGATTCGTAAAGCCAGCCGGCACACACCTGCGAACCCGGGTGTCGTCCGATAGCTGCCGCAAATGGGGCGAACCTATGTGTCCGCCCCTACTTTGTTTGAATTTTTGCAATTATTCCGCGGCGGTAAGTGTCAAGATCTTTCCGCCGCTATAATCGAAGAAATACAGTTCGTTCTGCTCATCAACGCCAAATGCAGAGATCGACGCGGATTTATTTACTACGAGGTCATTTTTCGCCGCTGCGTTTGCGGGTACTTCCAGCGCCCAGATTCGACCGCTGGCGTAGTCACCATACACGTACTTTCCCACCAGGTCGGGTAGTTTCTTGCCACGATAAACATAGCCGCCTGTGATGGAAATATCGCCGTTGGCGTGAGTGTAGTCCCACACAGGGTCGATCAGTCCGGCTTCCTGACAGTTGTTCTTAGGATTAAAGCAGTCATCCGCTTCTTTTAGACGCCAGCCGTAATTGCCTCCCTTCTCAATGATGTCGATTTCTTCGATTTGATTCTGTCCGACGTCAGCCGCCCAGAGCTTATTGGTGGCCGGATCGAAACTGATCCGCCATGGATTCCGCAGTCCGTAGGCATAAATCTCCTCCCGCGTCCCGTTGTTGTCACCCCGGAATGGGTTGTCCGCTGGAATACCGTAGTTGCCTTTCCCGGTAGCGTTGACATCCAGCCGCAATATTTTACCCAGCAGGCTGGTCTTGTCCTGGGCATTATTTTTGGGATCGCCTCCGCTACCGCCATCCCCCGTCGAAACGTACAGGTACCCATCCGGTCCAAAATGCACCGCCCCACCATTGTGGTTTGAGTATGGTTGCTCATAAGTGAGCAGGATGGTCTCACTACCGGCATCAGCAGCGCCCGTGGCGGGGTTACTTACCCTGTAACGGGCCACAACGGACTCCCGCGGGCTATCACGGGTGTAGTTGACGTAGATATACCCATTGCTTTTGAAATCAGGATGGAAGGCCAGGCCCAGCAACCCCATTTCGCCGCCACTTTTCACCTTATTCTTTATATCGAGAAAAAGTGTGGCTGAAGAAGGGTTTCCCGCCGCGTTGAAAAACCGGATCGTGCCCGCCTGCTCAACCACAAATAAGCGGTTGGTACCATCGCCTGCATTAACCAGCTCCACGGGGTCAGCAAATTTAAGTCCCGGAAAAGCTTCCGCCACTTTATAGCTGACCGCGCCGGGGGGCGTGGGGGTTACAGGGTTGCCGGAGCCGTCGTCCTGGCCATTGCCACAGGCGACTAGTACAAATAGTGCTGACCAAGCCAGCAGTTTATGAATGGAAAGTGTCATGTTCGTTGCGTTGTTTCTTTTTACAACGAACAGACCGGGTGATGTGTTCTATTTCATAACTTTCTATTTTTTCTCGGACTTCATGATCCGCAACGTGTGTGGTTGGCCGTCCTGCCCGGTAATCCGCAGAAAATAAATGCCCGACCGCGTCGCGACCTCCGTTAGATTGACTTCTAGCAATGATCGCTCTACACGCCATTTGGACTGATCCAGTAGTGTGCTTTTCCCCTCTACCGACAAAACCTCCACGGCTTTGGGGGTAAAGTCTTCTCCATCCATCTGCACCTTAACCAGATTCACAAAAGGATTGGGATAAGCTTTCCACAACTCCACGGCCGGGAAAACATCGCTCTCCTCCACGCCCAGCCGAACCGGCATGTTGTTCGCTTTGATAATGTCGAATTGAATAGAGCGGGTGGTTACCACGGTGTTGTTTCGGTAGGCGGTCACTTTCAGATTGTAAGTACCCACCTGAGGACTAAACCCAGAACCATTGCCATACAAACCAAAAGGAGCCAGCTCGTCGGTGTGTTTCTTATTAGTAGGCCCCGTAAGCTCGAAGCTCACCGAATTGACATCGGCGTTACTTTCCACGTAGAGATCGAGATTTGCAGGCAGAGTACTGATGGCAATAATATCGGCGTTCGAAATTTCCCTGACTTTCTTGGGCTGTTCTCCTGGCTCATATAGGATAATGTGCAACTCGGCTCGCTCTACCCTCAGCATAAATTCCACCGTGATTGAAGCGCCTTTGTCGTCTACAGCCGTCACCTTCATGGGGTAGTTACCCGCAGCGGTAGGGTTTCCGGCCAGCAGCGAACCATTTGCAGTGATGCCCGGCGGTAACGCCGAGGCATAGCTAATCGATGCGATCGTTCCGTCAGAATCTTTGAAATATTCTTTCACATCGAACCGGAAAATCTGACCCATGATCGCTAAGAGGTCGGGAACAGGCTGGGCAACCGGAGGCGTATTCCCTCCCCCGACCGTAAGCTTAAAAGTAAGCTGGGTAGAAGAGTTCTTGTCGTCGAAAGCCCGTACAGTCACGGTGTATTCGCCCACTTCTGTTGGGCGCCCACTGATCGTGTCGCCCTGGGCGCTCAGACCGGCGGGCAGGCCCGAGATTTCCAAACGTGTGATCTTCCCGTCGGTATCGAAGAAAGTACCTGCTGGAATCACGAAGCGATACACGGCATTGCTACTGGCTACCTGGTCTTCGATAATCTTGGCCACCAGCGGAGGGCGGTTGCCCCGGACTGTCAACTTGAAAGTAAGCTCCACGGAGAAGTTTTTATCGTCAAAAGCCCGCACGGTCACGGTATATTCGCCTGCCTGAGCAGGAAGCCCGCTGATTGTATCGCCCTGGGCGCTTAGTCCAGCGGGCAGACCCGAGATTTCCAAACGTGTGATCTTCCCGTCGGTATCGACGAAAGTACCTGCTGGAATTACAAAGCGGTATACGGCGTTGCTATCGGCCACCTGGTCGTTGATGGCCTTTGCCACCAGAGGCGGGTGGTTGCCATACACCGTAAGGCGGAACGTAAGCTGTACGGAAGCTTCCTTGTCGTCAAAGGCCCGCACGGTCACGGTGTATTCACCCACCTTGGTGGGCCGACCGCTGATTGTATCGCCTTTGGCGCTCAGACCGGCGGGCAGGCCCGAGATTTCCAAATGTGTGATCTTCCCGTCGGTATCGACGAAAGTACCTGCTGGAATTACAAAGCGGTACACGGCGTTGCTGTCGGCCACCTGGTCGTTGATAGCTTTGGCCACCAGAGGAGGGCGATTGCCATACACCGTAAGGCGGAACGTAAGCTGTACGGAGGCCTCTTTATCGTCAAAGGCCCGCACGGTCACGGTGTATTCACCCACCTTGGTGGGCCGACCGCTGATCGTGTCGCCTTTGGCGCTTATCCCAGCGGGCAGACCCGAGATTTCCAAACGTGTGATCTTTCCGTCGGTATCGACGAAAGTACCTGCAGGAATTACAAAGCGGTATACGGTACTGCTGTCTGCTACCTGGTCATTAATGGCTTTGGCCACCAGCGGCGGGCGATTTTCGCCCAATACCGTCAGGTTGAAGGTGAGCTGCACAGTGGCATCAGCGTTGTCTTTTGCCACCGCTACCAGCTGATATTTTCCTGCTTTGGCAGGTGTCCCGGATATGGTTCTTCCACTGCCGGTCAATCCCTCTGGGAGCCCCAGAATCGTGACTGAGGCAATGGTTCCATCAGGATCACTGAAATGGCTTTCCGGAATAGTATAGCTGAAAGGTTGATTGACCGGGGCCGTTTGGTCGGGAATCGTACCGATCGCAATGGGCGCAAGGTTGTCTGCCGAAACGGTGAACTTGAATGTAGCCTCTGCCGCGCCCCCACCGTTATCGGTCACCCGGACCACCACCGTGAACACTCCTTCCTTGGTAGGGGTGCCCGAAATCAGCGTCCCGTCGCCTTTGAGTCCGTCGGGCAGACCCGTGAAAGCAAAAGCGGTAAGTACGCCGTCGGGATCTACGAAGGTGCTATCCGGAAGACGGCGGGCGAAGGGCGTGCCGACCTTGGCAAACAGTTCGACCGGCGGCTTTACCAATGCAGGGGGAATGTTGCGGTTTCCCTCATCATCCACCACCACAAAATGAATGGTTTCGTCGCTGAGCTGAGCACCTTCACGGTCGGCCTTTTCGTAAGATTTGACATTCAGGGTGTAGCGGCCTGCCGTAAATACCACGCCTCCATTGTCACCAAAAACGCCGTAAGGAGCTCTGTTATCAGTACTGCCTACCGAGTAAGGGCCTTCCATCTTGAAGACGTAGCTCCCTACTGCGCCTGTCTTGGGCGACACCAGGATATTGACGATCAACTTGGCGTCGTCGCCCCGGAGGGTGTCCCCATCTTCCATATAGTGAAGGAAACGCCGGGTCAGGAAGTTACCCGCCTGGAACAGGCTGAATATGTTGGCTGTCGGAGCAGGCGAAGCTTTGTCTACAGAAATTTTGAACTGAGTGGATACCTCGGCACCCAGATTATCGCGGGCTGTAACAGTCACGCCGAATTCACCACTGGTCAAGGGACTACCCGTGATTTTCCAGCCATTCAGGCTCAGTCCATTGGGTAAACCCGCAGCTGATATACCTGCGATCGTTCCATCAGGGTCAACAAAGGTTTCCTTCGCAATTTCGTACGTAAAGGATTGACCTACTTTGCCCTTTTGATCGGGTATGGCCTTGCTAACCAAAGGAGGTTTGTTTTCGGCGTCTTTCCCGGCCACCCTGAATCTGAACTGCGTCGCGGTTTCGGCTCCCTTATCGTCGCGAGCCGTAACCGTTACCATAAACTCACCGCTGACAACAGGGATGCCCGATAGCTTGCGGTCAGCCAGCACGATGCCTTCAGGCAATCCCTTAGCCGTAATGCCCGTGATGGTACCGTCGGGATCGGTGAAAGTACCAGCCGCAATCTCGTAGCTAAAAGACTGTCCGACCTTTCCCTGCTGATCGGGAATGATTCTGCTGACCAGTGGGGGCTGGTTCGCACCTTCTTTCGGGGATATCGTGATCTTGAACTGCGTGGCGATTATCGCGTCCCGGCTGTCGCGCGCCGTGACCGTGACGATGAACTCGCCGCTCGCCGTGGGTGTGCCCGACAATCGCCAGCCGCTCTGGCTCAAGCCACCGGGCTGGCCCTTGACCACAATGTCAATGATGGGGCCGTCAGGGTCGAAGAAAGTCTCCTTCGAGATCGTGTAGTCGAAATTCTCGCCCACCTTGCCCTGCTGGTCGGGAATGGCTTTTCTGACCAGGGGCAGCACGTTTCCGCTTTCCTTTGAGTCCACGCGGAACTTAAACTGTGTGGACACTTCGGCGCCCTTGTCGTCGCGGGCTGTGATTGTCACGACGAATTCGCCGCTCAAACCGGGGGTACCCGACAGCTTGCCCTCGGAAAAGATTATTCCAGCCGGTAATCCTTTGGCCGTGATACTGGCAATGGTTCCATCAGGATCGGTAAAGGTTCCCTTTGCAATTTCGTAGTTGAATGCCTGGCGCTCCTTACCCTGCTGGTCGGGGATGGGACGGCTGACAATGGGGGGCTTATTAATACTGTCATTTTTAACAACCTTAAATCTGAACTGCGCGGAGACCGTGGCTCCCTGGTTGTCTCGGGCCGTAACCGTTACCATAAATTCACCGCTCACCGTTGGTGTTCCGGCAAGCTTCCAGCCGTTCAGGCTCAGGCCTTCGGGCAGGCCCGTGGCCGTAATGCCCGTGATGGTACCGTCGGGATCGGTGAAGGTTTCGGCCGCAATATCGTAGCTAAAAGACTGTCCGACCTTTCCCTGCTGATCGGGAATGATTCTGCTGACCAATGGGGGCTGGTTCGCACCTTCTTTCGGGGATATCGTGATCTTGAACTGCGTGGCGATTATCGCGTCCCGGCTGTCGCGCGCCGTGACCGTGACGATGAACTCGCCGCTCGCCGTGGGTGTGCCCGACAATCGCCAGCCGCTCTGGCTCAAGCCACCGGGCTGGCCCTTGACCACAATGTCAATGATGGGGCCGTCAGGGTCGAAGAAAGTCTCCTTCGAGATCGTGTAGTCGAAATTCTCGCCCACCTTGCCCTGCTGGTCGGGAATGGCCTTTCTGACCAGGGGCAGCACGTTTCCGCTTTCCTTTGAGTCCACGCGGAACTTAAACTGTGTGGACACTTCGGCCCCCTGGTCGTCGCGGGCTGTGATTGTCACGGCAAACTCGCCGCTGGCGGTAGGGGTACCCGATAGCTTACGGTCAGTCAGCGCGACGCCATCAGGCAGACCCTTGGCGCTCAGGCTGGCGATGGTCCCGTCAGGGTCGGTGAAAGTACCAGCCGCAATCTCGTAGTTGAATGCCAGCCCGACCTTGCCCTGCTGGTCGGCAATAATTCTGCTGACCACGGGCGGTTGGTTGACTCCATTATTGTCTTTAGGATTTACGCGGAACCTGAACTGAGCGGATACTTCGGCCCCCTTGTCGTCGCGGGCTGTGATTGTCACGGCAAACTCGCCGCTGACGGTGGGAGTGCCCGATAGCTTGCGGTCAGTCAGCACGATGCCATCAGGCAGTCCTCTGGCAGTCAGGCTGGCGATGGTCCCGTCAGGATCGGTGAAAGTACCAGCCGCAATCTCGTAGGCAAAGGTCTGCCCGACCTTGCCCTGCTGGTCGGGGATAATCTTGTTGACCAGAGGGGGCTGATTTGCTGGGGGCGTAGCGTCGAGCAGGTCCTCAATCAACAGCACCCGGATCGGTGTCTTGGTTTTCGCGTATTCGTCCCGCCATTTTTCCTGCACTTTGCCTGTACCCTGCCGAATGGCTTCTGTGAGTGTGTAAGTGACCGTTTGAGTTGGCTTTACTTCCTGGACAGGCTTATTGAGCCACTTGCTGGCCATTTCTTTGATAAGGTTTTCGTAGCGTGCGAAATTGAAATCGCGGTCAATCCCGAAGAGATTGAACCAATCGGCCCCGTGTTCGTAG
This sequence comes from Persicitalea jodogahamensis, assembly GCF_014651615.1. Lineage (GTDB taxonomy): Bacteria > Bacteroidota > Bacteroidia > Cytophagales > Spirosomataceae > Persicitalea > Persicitalea jodogahamensis. The sequence continues at coordinate 303,592 of NZ_BMXF01000005.1, forward strand.
GTCTCGTTGATAAAATCGCGGTAAACCCCTATGTCGACGCTGTTATCGTTTCCCAGTTCGTTTCCGATGATTCTGCCGGGTAGATTGGAGCGCATCAGATCGGCGGCAAAGCGGTGAGGATAATGGTGATTATCGTTCACCTTAAAACCATCTGCTTTGGCATTTATAGAAATAAAGCCAAGCGTGCCCCTCAAGACGCTCAAACCATCGTAACAGCTCCCCATGTCGTTGTAGTACTTGTAGCTGCCATCCACCCCTTTGACGACATCCGTAAAACCATCGACGGTTCTTTTTAAGACAAAATGCCGGAAAAGGTACCAATCCAGACCTATGTTACCGTAATGTCCACTCCAGACATCACCCTTTATATAAGGCGGCTCGATATCCGAGAAGCGGGAATAGTCCGATCCCCAGGTCTTGTTCAATTCAGCGAGCGTTTTGTATTTTGCCTGCACCCACTCTTTAAATTCCTTTCTGGAATAAAAGGAATAATCGAACAACTGAAGCTCGTTCTTGTTGCTGGCCGGATTGTGTGCATCTACACTAAAACCTACCTCAGCCGCATTATTGGCTACGACCGTCACCAGCACAACCTCGCCCGCCTGCTGACGGGGGCGAAAATGTTCCGCTGCATCCCGTACAAAGCCCTTGGCTTCATTCACAGCGTCAGGAGCCGAAAAGCTAAATCCGTTGAGATCCTTATGGCGTACTCCGTCACCCGAAACAGGACGGACGTTTTCGGGCCACCAGCCCTCAGCCCCTTCTTTGCCATCACTATGGCGGGCCACCCATATCCGCAGGAAGATTTTACAGCCCAATCGCTTAGCAAGTTCCGCTTCCTTGTCTATCTGACTCCAGTCGGCGGCGGCACCCCGCTTTCGGTACACATGATCCCAGTTGACATTAAGTATAAAGGAGTTCACGCCTGCTCTCGCCGCCCTCTCCATTAGAGGCAGGTAGCTGTCGTCGTCTTCCACATTGGTAATGGACATGCTCAGGTAACGAGGCTGTCCGGGCGGTGCTATCGGTGTTCCGGCAGCCGTGATTCGCATGGTCAAGCTGCCAAGAATAACAATAAGAAATGCGTACACTACCCCCATGGTCGTGTAAATTTTACTCATACTTAGCTGTTTGCTATTTATTTGAAAATGTATTTCTGATGGGGTAGAGGGGGATATTTGATTGCGCAAACAGGAGCAACAATCAAGCCAAGATGATTGCAAATCGAAGACGAGAGGGCAAAGTCTCCGTGGGCGACCGAGTTCGTTGCTTGCCAATTCATCCAGAGTAAGAGTCGGATTTCAGCGTAGTTTTCGGAAGGATAGAACCGCCGTGGTTCCGGCGGAAGGAAAAAGTCATTAACTCAAAATCAATAGCTTGAGTTATTTGTACATGACAGTTACGAAAGAAAAAACATCAGGATTAGTACTGCCGGTAAGCAATCTCCAGCAGAGGAGTTTTCAAGCTCGTTTCGTAAACGAAAATAGAAAATTTTGCTGCAGAATTTTCCCTGGTACCCCTTTTGATTGCAAGGCATTAAAGCAGAGAAATGAATAGAATTAGAGCATGTAGTCGCCTTTTTTCTGTCCATTATATACTATTGAGTCCTCGTATCAATTATCATGCCGATTTGTATCTTTTTACGGATTGTCTTTTTCAGGATGAAACATCGGAGAGATCCGTTGCGCAAACCGGGAAACAATAACAGGATCACTTCGCCCGGTTTATCTTTTCTATCGTTTAGCTTTGCGGCTTTGATGAGTTTGGAATTTACACCGGCTCAAGCGATTTAACACGTATATCTTTACCTCGCGGCAGAATTTCAATAGCTTTTTACATGAGTATCAACAAAGTAGATGTTAGCGTTAATTACTACGGAAAGCCATATCAAACTATCGTTACCTTACTGACCTTGTGGAAGCATAGTCGGCAGCATATCGGAACCATCTACTTGGTTATCGAGAAAAACCAACCTTATCAACAATATGGAGGTGTAAAATTATTACAGTGGGCTCTTAAGCAACTGCCAGTCGAATATTATTACCCTGTTCACTTTTACTATCATGGCTCTCCTCCGATCGATTCGTTGGGCGATCGGGATACACGATATGGTTTGAAGTATCAGTATGGTCTGGAAAATACCGATAAGAAGTTTCATTTTTTGTCCCACAACGACTGCCTCTACCAGGCCGATCTTCTGGGAATGATGCTGGAACAGGTAAACGATGCTGAGGAGGAAATAGCGGGAGTTGGTATGATCGGTCAATGTTGGAACTGCCCAGCTTTGGCTGCGCAAAAATGTGACGGCTCACGCTTTGAGCAGTTCCAGCCCAAACCCCAGGAATACCGGGATTTATTGAATAAGTACCTGAATGTCATCTCTCTCCCTCCCGCTCGTGAAGCTATTCACTATAACTTAATCGAAAAAGGCCAAACGTATCCTTTGCCTGAATGCCGCCTCAATGAGTACGCGTGTCTGATCAATACTGAGCTTTACCAGAAACTAGCATATCCCAAAGGAAAAATGCTTCCGCTTGGTGCAGCCTGGCACGGCACTGACTGGGGAACAGTTTGGTTTTATGAAATGGTGAATTCCGGCTACAAATTTCTTCATTTTCCATTTGATCCCCATATGGTCCATGCTCCATTTACCCCCGCAAAGAGTGGCCATGTAAGCGATAATAACCCAGAAGAATACTCGAAAACTGAAGAAAATGCCCACCAGTTTCTTCAAAAGGATTTCCCTGAGTTGGCTTATATCCCTTCCATGGTTCGTTTCTCCATCGCGCTGAACAAGCCATGGACAATAATCCGTCGTTTTTTTGAGAAAGCGAAAGCCCGCCTTTCATTTTTTGTCCAGTCTCCCCGTTAAGACACAGTATCTGGCACTACGTTTTTTTCATAAAGCAATTGCGCCAATAGTTTTTTCTCCTTACTTTTGCCCTCCCAACACATCATCGGGATGTGGCGCAGCCCGGTAGCGCACACGCCTGGGGGGCGTGGGGTCGCAGGTTCAAATCCTGTCATCCCGACTAAAACAAAAAACCTGTTCATTTTTGAACAGGTTTTTTGTTTTTTCAAGGGAGGAGATTCAATACACAAACTCCCCGAATTCCGACCGAATCGTTACACTTTTGCTCTCTGCGGCCTCCACACGGCCCACAATTTGGGCTGCAATGCCGAATGACTCCGAAACCTCGATGACCCGGGCGGCTTGCGCTTCGGGAAGGTACACTTCCAGCCGGTGACCCATGTTGAAGACCTGGTACATTTCCTGCCAGCTCGTGCCACTTTCGGTCTGAATCAGTTTGAACAAAGGCGGTACGGGAAAAAGATTATCCTTGATAACGTGCAGATCGTCGATGAAATGAAGGATTTTGGTTTGGGCACCACCGCTGCAATGCACCATACCGTGGATTTCGGCTCTTAGCTCGTCGAGTAGTGCCTTGGCCACGGGGGCATAGGTGCGGGTAGGCGAAAGAATGAGCTGACCGACGTTCAATGGGGTGCTTTCCACGGCGTCCAGCAGGTTTTTGCTGCCGCTATAGATCAAATCAGGATTTACTTCCGGGTCGAAGCTTTCGGGGTATTGTGCAGCCAGGTACTTGCTTAGCACATCGTGCCGGGCCGAAGTGAGTCCATTGCTGCCCATTCCGCCGTTATAGGCCGTTTCGTAGGTAGCCTGCCCGTACGAAGCCAGGCCGACGATGACATCGCCTGCCCTGATATTGGCATTATCCACTACCTCGGCGCGCTTCATGCGGGCAATAACCGTGCTGTTGACCGTAATGGTACGCACCAGATCGCCTACATCGGCGGTTTCGCCGCCCGTGCTGTAGATTTCGACGCCAAAGCCGCGCAGCATTTCCAGCACTTCTTCGGTGCCATTGATAATTTCGGCAATCACCTCGCCGGGTATGCGGTTTTTGTTGCGGTCGATGGTGGACGACAGCAGCATAGGCCCGGTGGCCCCAACACAAAGCAGGTCGTCGGTATTCATCACCACGGCATCTTGCGCGATACCTCGCCAAACGGACAAATCACCCGTCTCTTTCCAATACAGATAGGCCAGTGATGTTTTGGTACCCGCGCCATCAGCGTGCATGATGGTGCAGTAGTCTGGATCGCCGCTAAGTGTGTCGGGGACTATTTTACAAAAAGCCTTTGGGAAAAGCCCCTTGTCAATGTTGGCGATGGCTTTGTGGACGTCCTCTTTGGAAGCCGAAACGCCTCGTTGCAGGTAACGGTCAGAAGTGGTCAATTTTGAATGAGTGAATGAGTGAATGAGTGAATGAGTGAATGAGTGAATTTATTTCAAATTGTCATAAAACAGAACTGATAATCTCTTTTATTGAAATAATTACCAGCGATCGCTTTACCATATCTACGGAAAACGCCCTGCATTCGTTAAGTACAGGGCGTTTTACAATTGTTAGTGAGTGAGCGTCTGAATACTTCCTGACTCTCTCAAAATTCTTTCACTACCTATTTCCCGTCCCCAGTCTGCCGGCCCCGCCGCTTTTCTGTTCGGCCTGCATGGGATTCATCGGGCGCTGGTATTGCTGTTGCTTGTAAATCTGGAAGCGCGTCGGTTTGGCCACGGGCGGGAACGAATTGTCCGCCGTGTCGATGTCGGCAATTTCGAAGTAGGGGTCCAGTGTCCACTGCACTACCTTCTTTTTGGTCGAAATCACTTTGTTGATTTGTTGATCGTTGAAGCGCCAGATTTCGGCGGGGAAACGGGCGACGGAATCGGTGCCGTCCTCAAACTCCATTTTTACGATCACAGGCATTACTAGGCCTCCTTTGTTCTTTACGCTCAGGGTATAGAAATTCGTGTTCGATTGCACCAGGTCGCGGTCTTCGGGCGACAGGCTGGCGAGGTAATCCTCATACTTTTTGCGATCCTGCGCCGTAACCTTAAACTCGTCGTAGCGGTTGTAGAAATCGGCCATCGACGAATCCTGCGCGACCACGGTCTGATCCTTAGTGAGGGCATCGCGCTGCTTGCTGATGGTGTTTTTCTTGCGGGCGTCTTCCTGGCGGGCCAGCTCCTTCTCAATCTCAGGATTCTGCGTATCCACGCTGAACCAATCCACACTCACGAGGGCCTGATCCACGGGCTGCACACCGTAAAACCAGCCCTTCCAGAACCAGTCCAGATCCACGCCTGACGCATCCTCCATCGTGCGAAAGAAGTCGGCGGGCGTGGGACTTTTGAACTTCCAGCGGTTGGCGTACTCCTTAAAAGCATAATCGAACAGTTCGCGGCCCATGATCGTTTCGCGCAGGATGTTCAGCCCGGCGGCGGGCTTCGCATAAGCATTGGGGCCGAGGCCGATCACGTTGTCCGACTGGGCCATGATAGGCGAAAGTACCGCCTTGTCCGATGCCATGTAGTCGGTCACCGACTGCGCCTCACCGCGGCGTGTGGGGTAGTTGTAGTCCCATTCTTTCTCGGCCAGATACTGGCAGAACGTGTTCAGTCCTTCATCCATCCAGGTCCAGTTGCGCTCGTCGGAGTTGACGATCATCGGGAAGAAGTTGTGACCCACCTCGTGGATAATCACGCCGATCATGCCATATTTCACGCCTTCGCTATAAGTACCGTCCGCTTCGGGCCGACCGCCGTTGAACGAAATCATGGGGTACTCCATGCCACCGCCCGACGTGGCGTGGCACGAAATGGCGACCGGATAAGGGTACTCGAACGTACGCTTCCCGTACGAGCGCAGCGTGTGCTCCACAGCGCGGGTCGAGTACTGTTCCCAAAGCGGGTTGCCCTCTTTGGGATAAAACGACATCGACCAAATCTTGCGGCCATTGCCGTACACATCCGTTTTCATGGCATCCCAGATAAACCTGCGGCTGCTGGCAAAGGCGAAGTCGCGGACGTTGTCGGCTTTGTAAATCCAGGTTTTTTTGCCCGTTGGTTTGTTTTTTTCTGCCTGAATGGCCTCGTCCTGCGTCACGATGATGACGGGCGTCGTGGCATTCTCGGCGTCTTTCATGCGCTTCTTCTGGTCGCTGGTAAGTACCTGATTGTAGTTCTGGCACTCGCCGGAGGCGGCCACGATATGGTCGTTCGGTACGGTAAGGGCGACTTTATAATTACCAAAAATCAGCGAGAACTCACCTTGACCCAAAAACTGCTTGTGGTTCCAGCCGTTGACATCGTCGTAGGGAGCCAGGCGCGGAAACCAGTGGGCAATGAAGTAGTTGTAGTTGCCGTCTTTCTCATAAAACTCGTAGCCGCTGCGACCGTAGTATTCCGTGATGTAGTAGTTCCAGTCCACGCTGAACACCACGTTGGTATTGGGCTTCATGGCCGTTGGCAGGTCAATGCGCATCATCGTCCCCACAATGGTGTGGGGCAGGGCTTTGCCCGCTTTGTCCTTTACAGCGGTGATGTTGTAGCCGAATTGCTTCTTGGGGTCGAGACTCGCGCCACGCCCCGCGTTCATGGCCTGCAGTTGGCGGGTGCTCATTCCTTTTTCGCTGATTGTGCCGGTACGGCTCAGGCCGCCGATGGCGTCTTCCTTAAAAAGGTTCTGATCCAGTTGAAGCCAGATATAGGGCAGATCGTCGGGAGAATTATTGAAGAAAGTAATGGTCTCTGTGCCGATGATACGCTGGTTTTCGTCGTCGAGCTCGGCCTTGATGTCATAATCGGCGCGCTGCTGCCAGTATTCTTTACCGGGTGCGCCCGAGGCCGTGCGATACGTGTTGGGCGTGGGCAGGGCCGTTCCCAACTGCTCAAAGGTATCATTGGCTTTGTAGTTGTTGGGATTCTGCGCCCAGACGACGCCAGCCAGCAGGAAAGCAAGCATCAGGGATAGTAGTTTTTTCATTTGTTTGAAGGTTAGCGCGGCTTGCCGCTCGATTGGAAGATGAAAGTAAAGTAGGTTAATGTATTGAAAGGTAAGCTATTGAAACATAATTGAAAGAGATTCCTGAAAAAGCGCATTGTTAATAATTAAAGACAGAGCCATTCCTGCCACGACTCCCGAAATAATGTAGTTCCACGACCGCTTGGGGACGCGGGCCAAATCTACGATAAGGAAAGTCAGTATCAGTAAGGCCAGAACAATGAGTACCTGTCCGGCTTCCAGCCCGAGATTAAAAGCCAGCAGCGGTTGCCAGATGCTTGACTCGCTCCCCAGCAGTTCGTGCAGGTACCCCGAAAACCCCATACCGTGGATCAAGCCAAAGCCAAGAGCCAACCCATACCGCGCAGGCGACCCCCTTTCCTGCCTGACCAGCGTGGTTTTAGGAATATCATAAAACATATTGACGATGGCCGTAACGAGAATAGTAATCGGGATCAGCAACTCGATGACATCGCGACGAAAGGCGATGATATTGAAGGTGGCCAAAGCCAGCGTCAGGGAATGACCGACTGTGAAAGCCGTCACCAGAATCAGCACTTTTTTCCAATCGCGTAGCGTGTAAATGGCGCATAGCGCTACGATAAATAGAATATGGTCGTAACCTTTCGGGTCGGTGATGTGTTCAAATCCTACTTGGAGGTACGCTTGGAACTCACTCATAAAGGGGATAAATATTTTGGGGCGGTCGCTTTTGATGTCAAAATGACTGCACAAAAAGGCTTGATTTCCTCGTAAAAAGAATTTGGGTCGCCTTTTTCCTTATTTCAAAAATTAAAGTTAGGAAAGTCTTTCGGAACTCCCTATCCTCGCAACCCTTGGTATAGCAAATGCTACGCAAGTTGTAATTTTTTCAGAAAAAAATTAAATTATTGTTTTGTCAATTATCTATCTATGAGAACGATCCAACTAGAAAAAACCGGAAATCCCGCCGAAATATTAAATGTGGTAGAAAAGCCAAAGCCTCAGCCCGCTGCGGAAGAAGTTTTGGTCAAAATAATCGCCGCTCCGGTCAACCCCTCCGACATATCATTCGTACAGGGTCGGTACGGCATCCGGCCTGAACTACCCTCGGGCGCGGGGTTTGAGGGCGTTGGCACGATAGAGGCGGCTGGTGCCGATGTGCGTCTGCCCGTTGGAAGCCGGGTGAGCTTCACGGCCATCGGCAGTTGGGGTGAGTACGCTGTCGTCAATCAGAAAGCCGCTATTCCGTTGCCGGATGCCATCCCGGATGACATGGCCGCGCAATTGTTTGTCAACCCCTTCACGGCCTGGGCCATGGTGGAAGAGTCCGGCGTTAAGGAAGGCGAATGGCTGATGATTACGGCTTGCGGCTCGGCTTACGGCAAGCTGGTGATTCAGCTATGCCGGAAAAAGGGGATCAAGACTGTCGGCACCGTCCGCCGCGACGGCCTGAACGAGGATTTGAAAAAGCTGGGACTGGACGAGGTCGTCAACACCGAGACGGAAGACTTGCCCAAGCGCGTAAATGACATTACCGGCGGAAAAGGCGTCCGCTGCGTCGTGGATTCCGTGGGGGGTACTACTACCGAAGCCGCCATGAAGTGCGTGGGACAAGGTGGAAAAATGCTGATTTTTGGCTTGCTTAGCCAAAAGAACCCCCGCTTGGACGTGGGTCTGATGATCTTTAAAGAAATTACCATTCAGGGCTTCTGGCTTACCGAGTGGATGCGCAAGGTCGATACTCAGACCCGCAACCAAACCGCGCAGGGTGTCATTGGCTGGCTGGCCAGCGGCGAGGTAAAACTACCCGTGGAGGCTACGTACGGCCTGGACGAAATTGTGAAGGCTGTCGAACATGCCGACGCACCGGGACGCTGGGGAAAAATCCTGATAAAGCCGTAGAGACAGGGCATGCCTTGTCTCTACGGCATTTTCAACGCAACACTTTTACCCAAGTAAACACCCTTGGGCAGATCCACAATAAATAAAGTACTGTTTTGCTCCTGGTCTGTAACGGTACGGTAGTTATCGCCCCTCGCATTGTAAATGCCACTTACCGTTATCAGCATCCGGCTTAGTTTGCGGGAAGGATCGGCCAGAGTTAGTTCGCTGAGTCGGCCTTCCCGCATTTTTAACATCGCCATGCCTGGACTATCCAGTCGCACTTCCACGTTTGGCTGGATTTCCAGTTTTCCCGCCTGATAAAAAGCCAGTTGGGTGATGCCCAATTGGCTCTGTCGCACGGCTTGCAACGTCGGGCTATTGGAAAGGATTTCGATTGAGCGATTGCTTTGGCTGGTTTCGTTCAGTTGCTGTTCCGTTACGTCAGGAACCACAATGTACTGATAGCTGGCTCCTTCTGGCTTTTTACCGTGATCGAACCATAACGTAAACACGTCTTCACTGACCCGTTCATCGCTAATGTTTTTTTCATCGGTGATTGATGCCCAGGTACCTGTTTCGACTTGGTTGGACAGATTTACTGTGACGGGCTGGGGGAAAATATAGCCGATTTTATCGTGATGGACCCACTTCACGTTTTGCAGAGTCCGGCTGCCTTTCGGGACATTCTGTTGTTTGCCGTCCTGCATCATCCTTACCTCGCTCCGCATCAGTACCTGATTCAGCGTAGTAGCTACCGGAAAATTCGATTCTGCGTTGATTCCGGTACCCAGACAAACGTATTCCTCGTCAAAGAAAAACCATGATTTCTTCGCCGATAGCGGATCGTGCGGACTTTTGAAATCGAATACCACGGCACCGTACATTCCGTCGGTCACTGCGCCCACAAAATCGGTCAGGCCATCCTTCTGGATATCGTCAGGGCCGGGTAGTTGGGGTTTCTGCACGATGGTAGTTCCCGAAATCTTCTGCCAGTCGTACACGGGCCAGATATTTTGGTACTCATCGCCGCGTAGCATGAGGTAGTTGGTGCCATCGGCCCGGTGGTGGGTGGTCTTGCCCGGTCCGTTGTAGGGTACTTCCATGTTCCGGTTGCGGGTCGAGAACATTCGGACGGTTGTGTAGAAATTAGGTCGCTGAAACACAAAATGCTCGGTCTGCCAGAAGAATTTTGCAAAGGAGGCTGACGGCTTGGCTTTGCCCTTTCGGAGCCGGATTATTTCTTCCAGTTCGTCTTTACGGTAATCGGTACTCACCAGCACGCGCTCGATTTCCTGCGTACCACGTGGCTCAAAAGTACCCTTGTGGGATATGCTGCGGTTTTGAACACTCACGTCTTTATAAACCCCATACACCGATTGCTTGTAGATTCCGTCGAGGTAGTAATCAACCAGCTGGTTGATTTTTTCTTTGGAGAAAGCGTATTGCGTACCCGCCACGTAATACGACCACTCGCCGTAGGCATTGGCGTACTTCCCGTACCCATAAGAATCAGTGTTGTTGACGCGATCGACCCGATGGTGAAAACTGTAATCGTGCTGCATTCCCCTCTGGCCCGTCGCGAATTTCAGTTCGCCTTCGATGATTTTGATGATCTTGTCAAACTCCTGGTAGTCGCCCTGAAAAAGCAGATTCTTTGCCAGAATGCCCGCAATGACGATGCGGTCGCCACTGGGCCGGGCCCCTGAGGCGTTCATATTAGCCCGGAAAATCATGGGTTGGGCTTTGGTCACGAGGTCTTTGGGTAGTTCGTCGCCCATCACCAGCATGAGGTTTCCCAGGTTCGTGGGGGTGGTAATCTGATTGTTGTGCCAGTTGTCGCCCACAAAATCGTTTTTTACCCAAAAGGTCAGGCCATTTTCGATAAGCGCTTTGAGTGGCTTACTTTGGTAGTACTTTGATTTTTTGGTTTTGTACGCCTTGGCCATATAGACCAGATTACTGGTGTGCCGGCCTTGCGGGAAGCCCGCCGTGCGGCTCAAGTCGTCGTAGTTGATTTCCTTAAAACTACCATCAACGTTCATTTTGGCCATCAGATTCCCCACCGCACTGTCGTCGATTTTAGTCTCCATCAGGTCGGCCACTATGCGCTCTTTGATGATTTTGAGATCTTTCTGGGCTTGGCATACCGAGGTCAATAAAGCAAGAACAGTTAATATCGATAGGCGGCGCATCAGGAACTTCATGGAGCGATTTGGTTTAAAGGCGTTTAGGATTGCTTCTTGATAAAGCCTTTTTTGATTGGTTTCTATTGCGTCAGCGAGACTATTGAGATAAATAATTCTAATCTGACCCATGCCCTTGAACTACTGCTGCTGATACACCCGCACGTAGTCCACCTCAAATAGCGCCGGGAATTCTGTGGCCGCAGGATCGCCACCGTTGTCGCCGCCGATTGCCAGATTCAGAATTACATAATGGGGCTGCCGGAAAGGATTTTTCTTATCCCCCGGATTGTAGGTTTCTTCCAGGTTCACCTCGTTCAAGAGCTGGTCGTCCACGTAGATCGCGATGCGCTGCTCATCCCAATCCATGCGCCAGACGTGGAATTTTTCCGACCACTTCGGGTCGTCAAAGGTTTCGAGGCGTTTGCGGGAATCATCCCATTTTGCCTTGTACCGCTGGCCGGAACCCCAGGCGGCGTTGGCCAGCAGCATACCCCGGTAGTACTCCATAATGTCGATTTCACCGTTATCAGGCCATTCGCCTTTCACGCCCAGCGTCCAGAAAGCGGGCCACAAACCGGGCCGGGTGTCGATACGCGCCCGCATTTCGAAGCGGCCGTACTGCCACTGCTGCCGACCGCGGGTGACCAGACTGGCTGAGGTATACTCGATATGCGGACGCCTGCTTTTCCAATTGTCGCTGTCAGGCTGGTAGTTTGGGTTGGCTTTCTGCTCCTTCCGTCCTTCGACAACCAACAGTCCGTCCCGGCAACGGGCATTGTCGGGCTGGTACCATTGCAGTTCATTATTTCGGACGAAGCCACGCTCAAACTGCCAATTTTTAGGATCGGGCGGTCCGTCGGCATCGAACTCGTCGGCCCAAACGAGTTTCCATTGGGCGTGGGTGGGGAGGGAAACACTCAGGAGAATCCAAAGGAAATATCTCGTCATGATCTGGATAATGGCTTTTCTCCAAAAGCGCATTCTCCGACAATCATACTTTTAAAGCCCAAGAACAGACAAGCTGGACAGCGATGCGGGGGAAAATGTGGCACACAGTTCTGATCTGAGTGGATATTGTTGGTTTTGGATTTTTGTCAGGATAGCTACGCATAGGTAGTTGATGACTGCGTTTCCGTTAACGTCTGCATGTTTGCTATCCTGCACTAATCTTACTGATAGTTAATGATCTAGTTAATTCCGAAAGTAGCTGTATCTTTTTTGGAAGTGGCAGAAACCGGGTTTCAAAAGTGGCATTGTAACGAAACAATATTTAGCTATACGTTTTATATATTATTTGCTAAATTTTTATAAAAATGGCACAATTTACATGTTTAAGTCTTTAAATTAGAATAAAAATTTGATATTGTATTCGAATAGAGAATATAGTTCTGTCAAGCGTAGTCAATTTTTATTACATGCTTAGTTCAGGCCTATTTCCTATCGTCCAGAAGTACAGAACCTGCCACACGCCATTGACAAAGCATATAAGAAACCTATTAATCACCTATCTACCATCTCCAATGACTACTTTTTCCACCAACCGTCGTGATGCCCTCAAAAAAGGGCTATTGACTTTGGGCGGCCTCGCTGCCCTTCCCCAGCTCAGCGAAGCCGCCAGCCGTACCATCAACGACGGAGCCTTTGCCGATGCACCTCTTTCGCTTGACCCCGAGCTGCGGATTTTTCGCAGTCCGATGGTGCGGGAGCATTACCTGGAGGCAGCCGCTCCCCGACCCAAGATTACCACTAAACTAAGCTCAAACGAAAATCCTTACGGTCCGCCCATGTCGGCACAGGAGGCTATCGCGGAGTCGGCCAAACGGGGTAATCGCTACGCCTGGCAGGAAATGGCCGATCTGATCGACAAGATCGCTAAGAAAGAAGGCGTGACGCCCGAACACATCATGATGGGCCCCGGCTCATCGGATTTGCTGGAAAAAACGGCGCTGGTACTCTTCATGGACGGAGGCAACATCGTATCGGCAGATCCCTGCTACATGTCGCTGGTCAATGTAGCCAAGTCCGTTGGGGCCACCTGGAAAGCGGTACCTTGCAAAGCCGACTGGTCGCACGACCTGAAAGCGATGGAGGCTGCCATCGACAAAGACACCAAGTTGGTCTACATCTGCAATCCCAATAACCCGACGGGTAGCCTTACTTCGGGCAAAGAACTGCTGGATTTCTGCTCGCGCGTATCGGAGAAAGTACCCATTTTTGTGGATGAGGCGTATATCGAACTGGCCGTAGGAGGCGATACCCAAAGCATGAATACCCTGCTGGCGCAGAATAAAAATGTGATCATTGCCCGTACCTTCTCTAAAATTATGGGAATGGCCGGTATCCGGGTAGGCTATATGGCCGCGCAGCCCGAGTTTCTGAAAAAAATCCAGAAGATTACCCGCGGCGGAATGGGGGTATCGTACACTTCCATCTTTGCGGCCAACGCCAGCATGGACGACATGGCTTTTCAGGACACTACCCGCAAACTCAACCACGAGGCCAAGCAGTTCCTGTATGCCAATCTGGATAAGATGGGGTATAAGTACATCCCGTCCTACACCAATTTCGTGATTTTCCCGATTAACATTCCGGGTAAGGAGTTGTTGGGTAAAATGACGGCCAAGGGTATTGGGGTAAAAGCGTATGACATACAGGACAAGCCCTGGTGCCGGGTCAGCATCGGTACTATGGATGAGATGAAACTTTTTGTGGATGCTTTGCAGGAAGTGAGCTAAAATTACGTCATTCTCTTTTTTCTTACAGCCGCTATCGGGATACGATAGCGGCGTTTTTTTTATATTGGGCTGTGTCGCCGCTTTTCCAGTTTTGCTCACGGAGAAGCTGGAAGAGAATTACAAACTTGAACGGTTTTGAAATGCACCTCCAAAAACCAGCCAGTTACTGGGTAGATAAGTACCAGATGCAACCCCATCCTGAGGGTGGGTACTTTGTAGAAACCTACCGCGCGGCGGAGCAAATTCCGCACGCGGCATTGCCAGAACGGTTTGGTGGCAGTCGGTCGTTTAGTACGGCGATTTATTTTCTACTGGAAGGCCATCATTTCTCGGCGCTGCACCGCATTCAGTCCGATGAGGTCTGGCACTTTTACGCGGGTGATCCGCTGGAAGTATTCGTTATTCATCCCGAAAGCGGCGCGCTGGAAATCATTCGCCTTGGCCCCGACCCCGAAGCAGGCGAAGTGTTTCAGGCCGTGGTACCTGCCGGTACCTGGTTCGGCTCCCGGCCCGTGGCGGGCGCGGCCTATTCGCTGGTGGGTTGCACGGTGGCACCGGGCTTCGATTTCGCGGATTTTGAACTGGCCGAGCGCGAGACGTTGCTGGCGCAGTTTCCGCAGCATCGGGTGGTGGTGGAAGGGCTGACTTAAACGGTATTTCGCCAGTACGCATTCTTTCCGAGGTTAGCAGAATATAAAGCAAGCAAGCCCGGCTCAAATGAGCCGGGCTTACTTGCTAACAGTCAAATGTCTTCTGCTATTAGGGAGTAACACTCACGAAATCAGCGCGCGGACCACCCGGCGCAAAGATCGCGCGTGAACGCTCTTTCTGTCCGGTAGAGAACATGTACATGCACCCATCATATGTGTAGTCCATATAGTTCATCGTCATGTTACTGCTGTTGCAGCGAACGGTGGGATAGGCAGGACAGCCGTAATTGGGGCCATCAGACATAGGAGTGTCCGAAACGTAGTCGTCCACGCCACAACCGCCATCTCCCCAGATGTGACGCAGATTCAGCCAGTGGCCAATTTCGTGCGTAGCCGTGCGTCCCAAGTCATAGGGAGCCGACAGATAAAAGTTGCTCCCCAACGCACTGCTGCCGAAATATTCGGGGCCGATTACGACTCCATCCGTACTAGCCGACCCGCCAGGAAACTGGGCGTATCCCAGAATACCTCCGCCGATGTTGCATACCCATATATTCAGGTAGCCGGGTACCGGATTGGAGCCACCGCGCTTACTATTTTTCACAGCATCGTTGGTACCCCATGACGATTTAGAAGACGCCTTCCGAATCAAATTATTGGTGTTCCAGGAATACTGGATGTTGAAATCAGCGATCAGTGAAGCAAACTCAGACGGCGTACTATTCTTGTCGCTGTTTTGAGCCCTGAAATCTTTATTCAGGACGTCGATCTGTGATTGGATTTGCGCGTTGCTAATGTTCTGTTGGCTCGTGCTATAAATCACGTGTACATAGACCGGAATCGTAATGGTAGTGGCCGGATCAGTGGTTCCGCCGCCGCCTGTACCACCGCCGCCGCCGTTTCCGGGTTTACCATTTCCATTACCCGGCTTCTCATTACCGCTATTTCCTTTCTGCATGGAAAGAAACCGTTGCGTGTGAGCTTCAATAGCTTCCATACTGCGGGCTAGTCCGGGATTTTCGGCTAGTTTGTCGGACAATACTCTCATCGTCGCGCATCGATCTTCGGCACCTGGCTGACCAATGCGGGCCGATGAGTTTCTTTGGGGCTGCATCGCCTCATCGTTCAGGTGGCTTTCGGAGCAGGCTACCACGAAGGTCATAGACGCTGCCACAAATAATGCTTTGTACACGGGTTTCATCAGGTTGTCAAGGTTAGTGATGATGCAATTAAACAATTAATCAAAACAAGTAACCATAATGAAAAAAATATTTTTTTTACCTCAAATAAGAGGATCATGGCGATGTGTATTTTATCACAATGACGAACCGAATCACCGCGCCGCTGTTACGCCTATGCAAAAGACAACAAGAGCTATTCAGCCGTTTCCAACTGCACGGAATCCGAGATTTACTACGCCGCCTTTCCAACATACTCCTTTCCCTCTTCCCGCTGATTACAAACAGCCGCTACCCCTGCGCAAGTCATACTATCTGGGGTACGATTATTTTATACCTGATTGCCTGTTCACAAGATAGAAGGCAATGGGTAAAAGAGTACTGTACTGGCATCGCTCCGATCTCCGGCTCCACGACAACGAATGTCTGGCCCGGGCCTGTTCGGAATTTGATGAAGTACTCCCGGTCTATATTTACGACGAACGTCATTACCGTGTGCTGGACCTGGGCTTTCGCAAAACGAGTCATCTCCGATACAGGTACTTACAGGATACGCTGAACGATCTCAGGGAAAATTACAGAAAACAGGGTGGCGATTTACTGATTGCGTACGGCAGGCCAGAAGTACTATTGCCTGAACTCGTGGCCGCTCACGGATGCACTGCGTTGATCTACCAGAAAGAGATCATGAGTGAGGAAACCGAGGTAGAAGCGCAGCTGGGTGTGAACTTAAAATCGCACTCCTGCAACGTACTTCCCGTGTGGGGCCGGACTTTGTACCATATTGATGATGTACCCTTTGCCCTGGACGATATACCGCTGACCAGTAAGGTCTTTCGTATCAACACCGCCAAAGCCACAGAACCTCGGGCGCTGTTTCCGACGCCGGAAAAAATCAAGGTTGTAAATCTGGAAGACTACGGAGACGTGGACCAATCGGCGAAAATCGGGTTTGCCGATGACGAACTGGCCACCGACTACAACGCTGATGCTTTCCCGGCCGGGGAAACCGCCGCACTCGAACGCCTTCGGTACTATACGTTCGATTCGGAACTTCTTACCACCTACAAGTGGACCAGAAACAAATCGTTGGGCACCGATTACAGCAGCAAGTTTTCTCCGTACCTGGCGCACGGGAGCCTGTCGCCCCGAATGATATACCACACAGTAAAAGAGTACGAAAAAGATGTAAAGAAGAATGTCTCTACCTGGTGGCTGGTATTTGAGGTAGTTTGGCGGGATTATTTCAGCTTTCTGGGGTTGAGGTTTGGGGATAAGGTTTTTTATCCGGGCGGCTATAAGCAGGTGAAAACAGATTGGCGTGAAGACTATGAGCTATTCGACCGATGGAAGTACGGGTCGACCGGCATTCCTTTTCTGGATGCCCACATGCACCAACTCAACCGAACGGGGTTCATGAGCAATCGGGGCCGGGTCAATGCTGCCAGTTTTCTGGCGCGTGATTATGAAATAGACTGGCGGTGGGGGGCTGCCTGGTTTGAAAGCCTTTTGCTCGACTACGACGTCTGCTCCAACTGGTTCAACTGGAACAATCAGGCCCTGCATCTGTACTATACCAATCCGGTGCATCAGTCCCTGAAGTACGACAAAGCAGCCGAATACATTACCTCCGAGCTGGCCTATCTGAGCAAACTACCCACTGCCTACCGGCACGCCCCGTGGCTATTGGCCGACGATGAACTCGAAAAACTGGGTGTAGAAGAGTACCAACGACCGGAGGAAATTTATAAAAAATGGAACAGATCCATCAGCAACATTCAGAAGCTGATCGATGAGAAACTGCAACCAGAAAGAAACGAAGAATAACACGAACAAAAAGTAAACAGAGCCTCTCTGATTCAGTTTAAGCGAGGGACATACCACAAAAATTCATATTACTTCATCATTCAAATTCATTTACCACTAAGGTATTTATACATGAAAAAGATTGCTATTATCGGAAGCGGAGCAACGGCCATCTACCTGCTCAAACACCTGATGGACAATACCGATGTACTGCATGAGCACATCGAAGAAGTCGCCATTTTCGAGAAGGACGACATCCTGGGCATGGGAATGCCCTATAATCCCAAAACGACTGACCTCTGCAACCTGTCCAATATTGCTTCGGAAGAACTACCGGAACTCATCATACCATTTGCGGATTGGCTGCAACAACAGGACAAGAAGACGCTAAAAAACCTGGGTCTGGCCGACGAAAAAATAAGTAAGTCGGAGGTGTATAACCGTCTGGCTCTGGGGCAGTATCTGCAGGCACAATACCGGGCTATCATTGGGAAACTTGCCGAGGGAGGTATCGAAGTCCGGCAATTCCCCAACTGTGAGGTAGTAGATATCAAGTACAAGGCCGAGCGGGATGAAGTTGTTCTGAAAGTCATCGATGGAAAAAAGTACACGTTCAGTAAAGTAGTGGTGGCAACGGGGCACGTCTGGACTGAGGAAGATGACGTGGCGTCGGGTACTTATGCCTCCCCGTGGCCTATTCATAAGATTTTGCCGAAGGACGGTACCTTTCACAATTTCAAGATCGGTACGCTGGGGGCCTCCCTGAGTGCTTTCGACGTGGTGTCGTCCCTGTCGAGAAAGCACGGCAAATTTACGACTGACAAAGACGGAAAGATGACTTTTCATCCGGCCAAAGGAGCCGAGGGATTCAGCATAGCCATGCACGATGCGCATGGCTGGTTGCCGAATCTTCAATATGAGCAAGAAGAGCCCATCCGGGAAATTTACCGCCATGTGAAGCGGGAAGAAATTTTTGCGATGCTAGATGCCGACGGGTACCTGCGACTCGAAACGTTTTTCGACAAAGTGTGCCGCCCGGCCCTAAGGAAAGCCTTTAAAAAAGACAAGCTGCCCGACATGGTCGAAAAATTGGCCGATGCATCGTTTACGCTGAGTGATTTTGTGGAGACGATGTCGGATAAACACGAGTTCGGCAATGCTTTCGAAGGGATGCGCTACGAAATGAAAGAAGCTAAAATTTCCGTCGAGAACAAGAAGCCCATCCACTGGAAAGAAGTGATGGACGACCTGATGTACACCCTGAATTTTCACGCGGAGCTGATGCCCGCCGAAGACCACCTGCAATTCCGGAAAGAAGTAATGTCTTTTCTGATGAACGTCATTGCGGCCATGCCTTTACCTTCGGGCAATCTCCTGCTGGCATTGTATGATGCCGGAAAACTGGAGATCGTAACAGGGCGTGTCACGGTAGCTGACGAACACAAAAAAGGGTTAACGACGGTCGAGGTGAAGGACGGTGAAGCTACCTATACCATCGACTACCAAATGTTTATCCATTGCGGGGGGCAAAAGCCCGTCAGCCTGGATGAGTATCCTTTCAAGTCACTGGTAAAACAGGGCGTGGTGCGTCGGGCGAGAGCTACGTTTATCGGGGCAGACGAAGCAAAAGCCCTGCTGAAAACCAATCAAAAAGATTTGGTATTCAAGGAGCGCGGCAAATATTACTATTACACGGGAGGTCTCGATATCGACGCCAGTTACCGGGTGATCGGAGAGGACGGAAGTCCCAATGACTGTATCCATGACATCACATTCACCCATACGACTGGTTCGCGGCCATACTCTTACGGATTGCAGGCATGTAGCGCCACCAGTCAGATTTTGGTAGAGGCCTGGGTCAAATCGCTCGAAGAGAACTCAGAAATGGCGGGAGACCTCAAAAACATTACCGAGATTTACGAAGAGACAGCAGAATTGTAACAAACCCCTGGCCGCCAAACCTGAATTGGCGGCCAGGGAAAATTGGACGCTGTATTTCTGTGAGCTGAAATAACGATGGCTATACCAGCGTGAAAAATCCATTTTAAATAGTATGTCTGTCCTACTATTCTACACTGCGTATAGTATGGAAAGTACCCGGAAGACTTTCATGTAAAAGCCCGAATACTAACTCACGGTACGAAGGGTTGCAATGGAAGACTGAATGAAGTACTGGTTCGGAAAACTGCATTTATGGCTGGGGCTTCCGCTGGGAAGTTTATTTCTAGTTATCTCTTTATCAGGAGCCCTCTATTGCTGGGAGCCGGAATTTGCGGCCATTGCCTACCGGGAAAATGTCGAACCCCAGGAAAAACCCTTCGTGGGTATTCCTGTCCTCAAAAAATCCGTTGAGGCGGCATTACCCGACGCCGACTTTCGTACGGTTTACTACCGTGGCCCTTCGAAGGCAGTCCAGCTACTTCTTTATGCGCCCGGAACGTACTATCATGCCAACCTGAACCCCTATACCGGGGAGCTGATCCATTTGCAGGACATGAAGAAGGGCTGGCTGAACAACCTGAAATTTTTGCATCGGAATCTCATGCTGGGCGACATCGGCCGCGAAATCGTGCACTGGGGTACCCTGCTCTATCTGCTCATGATTATTTCTGGAATCGTGCTCTGGTGGCCTGCCCGGAGATCACAGCGGAAGCAGCGGTTTACCATCAAATGGAGCGCTTCACGAAAAAGACTTAACTACGACTTGCACAATGTTCTGGGATTTTATAGCAGCTGGGTGCTGATTTTCCTGGTGATGACGGGACTCTTTTGGGGGTTCAAAATCATAAAATCTTCAGTAAAAGGTTTTACTCAGGAAGATCGGATAAAATACGATGTCCCTCGTTCTGCCGTAGACACTACCCAAGCGGACCTGGCCCAGTACCAGATCATGGATCAACTGGGGGAGCATTTCAGGAAAGAATTCCCCGATAACAATATCAGAATCAGCAATCCCCACGCCAGCGATGACCCTGTCCAGGTATCCGTAATTGATAAAAACAGAACCGTAACGAATGTCGACCAGTATTACTTCGACCGATACACCGGTGCAAGACTGTCTGGTAGTTTTCAGCACGGACTCCATCAGGACGCAAGCCTCTTCACCACCCTGAACGGCTTGGCCTACGACATACACCTGGGAAATATTTTTGGCTTACCCACCCGTTTATTGGCCTTCCTAGCCTCGCTGATCGGCGCCTCTTTATCAATTACCGGATTTGTATATTGGTGGGGCAACAGGAAATAACAAGTACCATCGCCATACCAATCTCCACTGATTTCGCCATCGCAAACACCATGAAGCTACCCATGGCGCAAAGAGTATAATTGGGCCTGTTTGCCCCTTAATGCAGAGGTTGATGGCAACCAACCCTAAACCTTCCTCTTCTCGCATGGGCAGAATCAAAAATTACCGTTGGCTCGTGGTGGCGCTGCTCTTCACGGCCACCACTATCAACTACCTCGATCGTCAGATCATCGGCCTGCTGAAACCGATTCTCGAAGTCGAGTTCAGCTGGACAGAGACCGACTTTGCCCGCATCGTTATGGCATTTACGGCAGCTTATGCCGTGGGTTTGGTTTCGTTCGGCTGGTTTATTGATAAAGTAGGCACCAAACTCGGTTATTCACTCACCGTTACCTTCTGGAGCATCGCCGGCATGTTACACGCCGTAGCACGCTCGGCCTTTGGCTTTGGCCTGGCTCGGGTAGGGCTGGGGCTGGGCGAGGCAGGAAACTACCCGGCAGCAGTCAAGACCGTAGCCGAATGGTTTCCCAATAAAGAGCGCGCCCTGGCTACTGGACTGTTCAACGCCGGCACGAGCGTGGGCGTGGTGGTAGCGCTTATCCTGGTACCCTGGATTCTGAGCCACTATGGCTGGCAGGAGGTCTTCTGGATTACCGGAGCGCTGGGCTTCGTTTGGCTGATTTTCTGGCTGATTTTTTACGATATTCCTGCGCAGCAAAAACGATTGACGACCGAAGAATACGACTACATCATCGGTGGGCAGGAGGCCGAGGAAAAAGGGGTAGGAGAGAAGGCAAAAGTAAGCTGGACCAAGCTGTTCACTTTTCCCCAAACCTGGGCCTATATCACGGGCAAAGGACTGATCGACCCGATTTACTGGTTTTTTCTGTTCTGGCTACCGTCGTACTTCGCCACGACTTTCGATCTGGATCTCAAAAAATTCAGCCTGGAACTGATGATTATTTATACCGCAACCACTGTCGGCAGCATCAGCGGAGGTTGGTTTTCATCGCAGCTCATCAAGCGGGGCTGGCCCGTCATCAAAGCCCGTAAGGCAGTTCTGCTGGCGTTTGCGGTCCTTGAATTGTCGGTCATCGGCATTCAGTTTGCTGACAACGTGTGGGTGGCCGTAGGCCTCATCAGCTTCGCCGTGGCCCTTCACCAAGCCTGGGCGACGAACGTATTCACGCTGCCTTCGGATATGTTTCCCAAACAGGCTGTGAGTTCGGTGGTGGGTATCGGTGGTATGGCGGGAGCCATCGGCGGCATCCTGTTTCCGATTTTGATCGGCAGCCTGCTGGATACCTACAAGGCTGCCGGGAATCTGGCGGGGGGGTATAACATCATTTTCACGATTTGTGGCTTCACCTACCTCATCGCCTGGGGCATCATCCATTTACTGACCCGCAGGTCGCGCATGCTTTCGCTCGCGGAGTTGCGGTAGTCCTTCGAAATGAACGTGATAAAAACGCCAATTCCGGCTTTTAAAAACAAACACTGAACAATGAACACCTTCCCAAACCGCCGCCAGTTTCTCAAACAAGGCTCAGCCGCCGCCCTTGGACTTACGCTGCTGCCCGGTTTCACGCGCAAGGTGGCAGCCAGCGACCGTCTGCGCGTGGCCCACATTGGCGTCAACGGCATGGGTACCAACCATCTTAAATGGTTTGCCGGCATTCCCGAGGTAGATACCGTCGCCCTCTGTGACCTGGACGAAACACACCTGGCCAAGGCCAAAAGTACCTTACTGGAACTGCGGCCCGATGCCAGGGTAGACACCTACGGCGATTTCCGTAAAATTCTGGAAAGAAAGGACATCGATGCCATCACCTGCGCCACCCCCGACCATTGGCACGCGCAGGTGGCCATTCTGGCTTTTGAAGCGGGGAAAGATGTATATGGTGAAAAACCGCTTTCGTACAGCGTGAAGGAAGGCCAGCAAATGCTCAAATCCCTGAATAAACACGACCGGATCTTTCAGCTGGGCACTCAGATTCACGCGGGAGACAACTACCACCGGATAGTGGAACTGATCCGGTCGGGAGTCATTGGCAAGGTGCACACTGTGCGTCTTTGGAAGTCGGGCGCACCACCCATCATGGGTGCCCCACAGTACCAGGAGCCTCCGTCTACCCTTAATTGGAACTATTGGCTAGGTCCGGCTCCGTACTCGCCATATTCCCCTGAACGCTGCCATTTTACATACCGCTACTTTCTGGATTATTCGGGCGGTGTGTTTCAGGATTTTTGGTGCCACATTGCCGATGTGGTATGGTGGGCACTCGATCCGCAGAATCTGACGAGCGTCAGCGCGCGGGGCGAAAAGTCGGATGGCGCGGGTAACACGCCGAAATGGATTGACGTAGACTACCAGTTCGACGACCTGAAAATTCACTGGACTACCGCGCCTCCCAACGTTCCCGGTGCCGCCGGGCGGGGTATTGGCGCCTACTTTGAAGGAGACAAGGGAACACTGCTGTGCGACTACGGCAGCCGGGAAATCACGATCAATGGCGAAGTAATGGGCGATATAGACAGCGTTCCTATCACCATTACGCGCTCACCGGGGCACCAGCAAAACTTCGTGGATGCCGTCAAGAACCGCACCCAACCCGAATCCAATCTGGCTTATGCCCGAATGATGACGATGCCCATGCACCTGGGCCTGATTTCCTGGCGGCTGGGCCGCCCGCTGCAATGGAACGCCCGGCGCGAAAAATTCCGGGGCGATAGCGAAGCCAATGCTCTGCTCTCGCGCAAGTACCGCAAGGAGTGGGACTGGATCTGAGAAAAACGGTGATTTTTTGACTATTAAAATAAATAAAGGCTTGTCGGAAAGGAATTCCGACAAGCCTTTACTCTGGAAATATCCAGCTAAACGATACTAGGACACAGCATCGTACACCTGAACCCGATCCCAGAGTGCAGCGCACTTGTCAATGAATTTGTGGTGGTCGGGGTGGTCCTGATAAACATCCTGCGTGGCTTTGTCCGGAAAGATGAAGGTAATTGAGAAATCGTACGTATGGTCGATTACCGGACGGCGGGTACTTGCGGGCGTTCCCACATAGGCCGTCTGGATTTCGCTGATGGTCGATAGCTCTTTAAGACCCGCGTGCAAGGCAGCACGGGCAGCGTCATTGTCTTTTTCCTTAAGCCAGAAGAATACGGTATGTACAAACATATGGTGATTTTGTGTGAGTGAATTTAATTTGAGATTGTTTCAAAAAGAATAAAGCATAACCTATTTACCCAACAAGGCCTTTACTTTTGGCAGGGCTTCCTTTGCCCATAAGCCGTACATTTTGCCCGAAAAGTGGAGGTCATCGGAAGCGAACATGCTGGGATCGTTGAGGCCTGAGCGTGAAATGGGCGTGATGTCGATGAACAGAATACCCGCTTTTTCGCATTCTTCTTTCGCCACGGCATTGAAGGCGTCGATCTCGCGGGTAATCTTGGCGCGGTCGCTGTTTTTGCCAAAAGGCGACACGCCCCAGTCGGGCGTCGAAAGCACGAAAACCTGCTTCTTATTGCCTTTGGCAAATTTAACGCTGGTGTCCAGCAGGCTTCTGAACTCGTTGCGGTAGCGGTCGATGGTTTGACCCCGGTACTGATTATTTACTCCGATCAGGAGCGATACCAGATCATACGTTTTGTCATTTTTGGCTTGGATGATTCCAGTTGCTAGTTCAGCCGTCGTCCAGCCCGTGCGGGCGATGATATCGGGCGACGCTACGGCAAGCCCGTCCTTGCGCAGCATTTCGGCAAATTGTACCGACCAGCGGGCCGCTTCCGGCACGCTTTCGCCAATGGTGTAGGAGTCACCCAGCGACAGGAAACTGATGCCTTGCGTGGAGTCTGCCGGCGTTACTTTGGGAGAGGTAGTGGTAGAACCGGGCTCATTGTCGGATACACAGGCCAGGCAGCAAAGTGCCATACCGGCGATGAGTGAGGTCAGGTAATTCATACTTCTTCGGCTTTATCGAGTTTGAATGTAAAGGTAGTTCCTTTGCCCGGCTTGGACATCACGGCAATCTTAGAGCCGTGGCCATTCAGGATATGCTTTACTATGGCCAGGCCCAGTCCCGTGCCGCCGCGCTCCTTGGAACGGCTTTTCTCCACCCGGTAAAAACGCTCGAATATACGGTTCAGATGCTCCGCCGGGATGCCCGGCCCATTGTCGCGCACCGAAATGACGCTGTGCTTCTTCTCCTCGTTGAAGTGGATGATAACCTTGCCTCCCTCTTTGTTGTACTTTACGGCGTTTTCAATGAGGTTGACCATCACCTGCTCAATGCGATGTCCATCAGCATTGACCCATACTTCAGTCAGGTTATCGGGTTTCACTTTAAAGGAAACCTTGCGATCCTGCGCGATTTTTTCCAGACGCTCCAGTACTTCTTCCACTACCAGGCGCAGGTCGATGCGCTCAATGTTCATTTTAATCGCCCCGGTTTCCATCTGTGAGAGTGTCACGAGGTCTTTCACCAGGGCATCGAGTCCGTCTAGGCTTTTTGCGGCTTTTTTCAGGAACCGGTCGCGCACTTTCTCATCGTCCATAGCCCCGTCGATAAGCGTATGCAAAAAGCCCTGTGCGGCGAAAATCGGGGTTTTTAACTCGTGCGATACATCGGCGAGGAATTCGCGGCGAAACTGCTCCAGCTTTTTGAGTTCTTCTATCTCCTTCTGTTTCTTGGCCACATACACAAATATCTCGTCGTTCAGACGTTTCAGAGGGTTATTCTCCCGCACCAGCGACTTCCGCGAGATGTCGAAGTCCTTCAATTTGAGTTTCCTGATCGTGCGGTACATTTTATTGACCTCCCGGTACACAATGATCTCGATGGTGTAAAGCACTAATCCAAACGATCCCGCAAAGCTCGCCGCCCCCACCACAAACAGCATGCTTGTGGTAACGTTGGGGACAAAAGCCAGGAACGTCGTGCTGATCGCTGCGATCAGCACAGCCAGGATAAACGCGATGAGACGGGGACTCAAAGACATGAGAAGCAGCTAGAAGCGGACTGAAAATAGGCCTGTAAGCGGCAAAGGTAGAAATCATTTGGCAATAGCCTGGTTTATGTGCGTAAACAGTAAGTCAGATTACCGAATTGTGGATTATTTCTGTTAATTTTGCGGAAATTTTTTACGCGTGACTCTGCCAACTCTTAAACCTATATCCAAATGCAAGAAGAAAGGACCCGTTACTCGGAGGATGAACTCCGGGAGTTTGAGGCGTTGATCCAGGAAAAGCTGGAAGGCACGATGAACGAATTAAACTATATCAAAGGCACACTGAGCAAGAAAAACGACAGTGGTACCGACATGACTGGCGGCACTGCCAAGTTATTGGAGGACGGAGCCGACGCCAGCGAGCGTGAGAACCTGAGCCAGATGGCCGCCCGCCTGCAGAAATACGCCATACAGCTTGAAAATGCCCTCGTGCGCATCAAGAATGGTACTTACGGTATTTGTGTCGACAGCGGAAAGCTTATTCCAAAAGAGCGTCTCCGCGTAGTACCACATACTCAGCAGACGATTGAAGCCAAGCTAAAACGGATGAAGTAAGTACCGATTTTTTTGAAAAAATCACCAAAAGGAAAGGGAAACTGCGAGCAGTTTCCCTTTCCTTTTGTAAAAATCTACACTTTTAAAAATTCCCCCGCAACGCCACGATGAAGCTGCGTCCCGCGGCACTTACACCACTGGCGAAGGTTCGGTAGTTGGCATCCGTAATATTCTCGACGGAGGCCTGAATTGTTAAAGAACTCGTTATCTGATAAGAAGCCCGCACGTTCAGCGTGTACCAGGCAGGCATGCCTTCGGGGGTCGCGCCGGACTCGTTGTCCTCGGCGTTTAGTCGGTAGTCGGCGATGCGCTTCCAGCCATTGTACAGGCTGAACGCCTCGGCCCGCCACTGCTTCCGTTGCCACTGCACGCTTACTTTGCCATAGGAAGGTGGAATATGGTCGAGTGGCGACTTACTTCCGTTATCTTCCAGCACCCGGCCTTTGGTTTTATTGTAAATCGCCTGCAACCGCCAATTCGCAGCAGGATAAGCGTTTAACTCTACACTAACGCCCTGCACGTAGGCTCGCTGCTGATTCTGGTTGGCGGTCACGCGACTGAGTTGCCCGTTGTAGTCGATACTATCGCGCCCGTTGAAAGTATAGGGGGTTAGAACCAGCGCGTCGCGCAGCCAGGAATGATATATAGTACCATTGAATTTAAGAACCTTACCGAACCATTGCTCTACCGAAACCTCAGTGTTATAAGAGTATTCCGGTTTGAGGTCAGGGTTGGGAATTACGACTAGTCCCGGTTGAGAGTCGAACACTTTGCCCAGATCATCCACGTTCGGGGCACGGAAGCCGGTCGAACCCAGAAGCGAAACCTTGGAGGTACGTGAAGGCAGCCACACCAGCCCCAGGTTGCCCGTGACTGCCGTACTGTTCTGTCCGGCGTCCTCAAACGGAAAAGGAAAAAATTCCTTCGACACAAAACTAGCTTTCAAATTCACCTGATTCAGCCGTACCCCACCGTTGAGAATCCACTGATCGCTCAGACTCCATTGATCGGTGGCGTAGGCAGCCAGCCAGTCCATCGAACTGCCACCATCGGGATAGCGCGTATCCGCCGATGTTTGACTACCGGTGGTAATGTTGGTGAAGGTAGCCCGCGAATCTACGTCGTTGTGAATATATTCCAGCCCGTAGCGAAGCGTGTGCGCGCCGAGCCGCTTTTGGGCATCGGCGTTCAGGCTGTAAACCTTCACGTTTTCGTTCTGGCTTTTCAGCTGGGTGCTATTGAGAGAGCGGGAGTGGCGGCTTTCACCGATATTTTGGTAGGCCGCCGTAACCTGCATTTCATCGTAGTACTTTTCTCCTGTCAGGGTCAGCTGGTACGAAGCCAGGAAGCGCTTTTCCGGGCCGTAGTACCAATCCCCATAGCGGAGCTTGCCGTTTCTGACCTGCGTCAGGCGGTCGTAGCGCGGCACGTCGGTAGTAGTAGAATATTGTAAATTGAGGATGTGCTGCACTCGCGCAGAAGGCTGGAAACGGAATTTCTGGATAAAATCGTACTGCTTATAGCCTGTTCCGACCTGCACATTGGGCTTGTCGTTCTGCTTGATGACGTCCTTACCATTTTCCTGCGTGACATAATCAGGCCTTTTGCCAAAATCGGGATAAGCGTCGCGGCGGTTGGCCCCCTGCCGCAGGTCGCCGAAGTCGGAGGCGGTGAAGCCCGTGAGCGAGGCCCACTTCTCGCGACCTATGTTGACAGTCGCGTTGGTGGTCCACTCATTGTTGGCCGAGGCGTAGCGGGTCAGGATCGAGGTTTTGAAAAGCGTGGATGGTTGGTCGGACAATTCCGGCATCCGGGTTTTGAAGTGAAGTACCCCGCCCAAGGCGTCGCTACCATACACGACGGAGTTTGGGCCGTACAGGATCTCTAACTGGTCCAGCATATTCTGGTCGATGCGCAGCACGTTTTGGAGGTGTCCGCCGCGAAAGATGGCGTTGTTCAGCCGCACGCCGTCCACCACGAGCAGGATACGGTTGGCCTCGAAGCCGCGCAGGACAGGACTCCCGCCACCCGCCTGACTCTTTTGTACAAATACCTGACCGCTCTGCGTCAGGACATCCGCCGAGGTTTGGGCATTCCGGAAAGCAATATCCGAACGCTTGACCTGCTCAATCTGGTAGGGAACGTTGCGCTTGAGTTCGCCGAACTTGGAAGCCGAAACTACCACCTCGTTGAGTTGCAGCGTGTCGGTGGCGGCACTTTGTGCCAGTGCACTAGCTGAAAAAATCAGGCTGATAGTAGCGTAGCCAAGTACAATTTTTAGCATGTAATTATGTTTACAGGAAAACAAAATTAGCGAAAGGGACTAACTCGCCAAACAAAAACTCACTCTACCAAGCCGTTACCTTTTTTTGAAAATTTCTCTTCCAGATCGTACACAAACCCATTCACCACAACATAACGTACCTTCCCGTCTTTCTTCAGGATAAAGGTTGCGGCGTCACCCATATCCGGTGAACCGGTCGGGGTAGAAGCGGAGCGCAGAATATGGAAAGGATGCACCGTAAGGTACAGGCCCAGGCTGCGGCCCGAGGTGTTAGCGACGCGCAAATAAGTGTAGCCTTGCTTCCAGAGTTCCACGGGATTCAGTTTAGCGGCGTCGCTAATGCTTTTCAGAGTAGCAGGATATACCTTTCCGCGTTCCAGCGTGTAGCCGTCAGCGTTGATTTCCTGGCTGCCGTAGTGCGTCGATAGATCGCCGTATTCTTCTATCTTGCTGTAATAGAAGAATTTGCTGGCGTTGGCGTAGTTGACCTCATTGCGGTTGATCCCAAAGTCAGTTTGGTAGCTCTTGCCGCCCAGTTTCACCGTCGCGTTGCGCACCAGCAGGTCGTAGAGGTAGCGTTCGTTCTCGGGAATCTGGTAGTAATCGTCGCGGGTTTCGTCGGCTATTGAGCCGTCGGCTACGGCGGCCAGGCCCGACAGGATGGCAACGAAGTTGAGCTGACGAATGTACTGCTTTTCGGGATCACCAAGGTAGCCGCCCGACTCGATGAGAATAAGGGTAGTTCCCCATTTCTGCACGTTGTCGCCGAAGGCGCGCGGTTCGTGGTCGTCGGCATAGCGGGCCACCTGACCCGGAATAAAGGTCTGCAAAAGGCGATTCATCCGCACGACCATTTTCATGGATTTCTCGCGCACGGAGTTGATGTTGCGGTCGTAGTCGTAAGCCGTCGCCAGAAACGAAATCGTGGCTACGTTGCCGCTGCGGCCCGCCGAGTAGCGCGGACTCTGATCGTGGAGGTTGAAACCGTATTCGGGCTGCAAAGTCTGCTGCAATTCTTTCAGGATACGGCCCTCGGGGGTTTGGAGGTACAGCGCATCGCGGTTCATGTCGATGCCCTGTGCGGTGCGTCGCTGGTAACGCTCGGCCCCGTCGGGGTTCAGCATGGGCACAATGTACAGCGTCAGGCTATCGAGTAGTTGCGCCCGCAACGCATCGAAATCGTCATTCTTGCTTTCCAGAAAATTCAGGATGTCGAGCACTGCCATTGTCGCGGTGGGCTCGTCGCCGTGCATTTGGGTCCACAATAGGGCTTTATGCGGGCCACGGCCGACTTTGACCATATCGATGGCGCGCCCTTCGAAAGATTCGCCAACCTTGGTGATTTCGTAGAGTGGATTGCCGCGGCGTTTGTCCAGCAATGCCTGCACATCCTTGTGTTTGAAGCGGCGTTGCGTTAAGGTACTTTCGCGGTAGGTAGCGTGGGCATCGTGGAGTTTTTTTGCAAGTGGAATGGGCTGGGCCGATAGCATAAATGGCGTTAGAAAGGCGATGAGAAAAAGTTTTTTCATGGCAGTTGGCTTTCGGCCCCCGGCCTTTCAGTTTTTCCGATGGCCTGGCCGATTTTTTTTCAAAAGTAGTTGAAAACACGAAGGAGGATTCTAATAATCAAAAAAATCCATCCCTGCCCATAATCACTTCTCCACTCATTTCAAGCGAAACGCCACGTAACTATCCCCCGAAGGCGAGCCAACTTTGCCGCCGCCACCCGCCGCGATGACAATGTATTGCTTTCCTTTTACCTGATAAATGGAGGGCGTCGCATACCCGCCGAAGGGTAGTTTATACTCCCAAACTACCTTGCCTGTGCGCTTGTCGAAGGCCCGGAACTTCTCGTCCTTGGTCGCGCCGATAAATACCAGTCCACCCGCCGTCACGACACTGCCACCAAGATTCTGCGTTCCGGTAGGCGACAAGCCTTTGTCCATCAATTCTTTGTACTCACCCAGTGGTACTTGCCACAAAATTTCGCCTTTGTTCAGGTCGATGGCATTGAGCGTTCCCCAGGGTGGCTTCACGCCGGGATAACCGTCCTCGTCCTGCAAAATATTCCAGCCGTTGTGGACGTAACGCGTGGGTACTTTCTCGGCTGTCGCTGCTTTTGCTTCCTGGTTTTTATCCAATAAAAAAGCCAGCAACGCTTCCTTTTCTTTCCCCGAAATAGCCAGAAAAGCGGGCATCTGTCCGCGGCCGTTAGCCAGTATGGTACTCACTTCGGCTTCAGTGCGCCGCGCGGACAGGTTTGCCAACGATGGATAAACGCTGCTGCCCGCACGGTCGCCACCGTGACAAGCCGCGCAGCCATTGAGGGCGTACAGTTTGCTACCCTGCGCCGCCAGCGTGCCGTTATTGGCGGTTTCCAGCTTCTTCATCTTGACCAGCAGCGGTACTTCATTGGCATTCACGTACATGATTCCGGTTTCGGGGTCAAAAGATGGTCCACCCCATTCGGCTCCGCCACGTGTACCGGGAAATTGCACGACTCCATCCACACCCGGCGGCGTGTAGATGTCGCCAAGCGTGGCCCCTTTGATAAAATTGATGAGGAATTCCTTGGATTTCGGGGTAACATCCGAGATATCAGCGCGGCTAAATACTTGGCGCACAAAGGGCTTGGGCTTGGTTGGGAATGGCTGTGTGGGCGAGGTAGTTTCGCCCACCAAAGCAGATGGCGGCACGGGCCGTTCCTCGATGGGAAAAATCGGCTTACCCGTTTCGCGGTCGAAGACGAAAACCATGCCCATTTTGGTAGTTTGAGCCACGGCGTCGATGGTTTTGCCGTTTTGTTTCAGCGTCACCAATGTGGGCGGGGCGGGTAGGTCGTAGTCCCAAAGGTCGTGGTGGACGAGCTGGTAGTGCCAGATACGCTTGCCGCTGCGGGCATCGAGCGCCAACAGACAATTGGCAAATAGGTTTTCGCCCGCGCGATTGCCGCCGTAAAAGTCAAATGCAGCCGACCCCGTCGGCACGAAGACGAGGCCGCGCTTTTCATCCAGGCATAGCCCCGCCCACGAGTTGGCCCCACCGACTTCTTTGTGCGCTTCCTTGGGCCAGGTATCGTAGCCAAACTCACCGGGTTGCGGAATCGTGCGGAAAGTCCAGGCGATTTTCCCGGTTTTCAGTTCATAGGCCCGCACAAAGCCGGGGGCCGCATCATAGCCTTCGGTGAGCGCGGTCCCCTGAATCAGCAAATCCTGAAAAACAATGCCGGGCGACGACGCCCAGACCGTCAGTTTCTCGGCGTCGCGACCTAACCCTTCCCGCAAGTCTATCCGGCCATTTTTGCCAAAATCCTTCACTGATGCCCCGGTTGCAGCATTCAGGGCGTAAAGGTAGGGCCCGGCAGAAAAGTACACGCGCTTGTCCGAGCCCGACTCCCAATACACGACGCCCCGGTTGGTACCGTTGGCGGTTTGCCCGGCAAAAGGATCGAATCGCCAGAGCTCGCGTCCGGTTTCGGGATCGAGAGCCATCAGTTTCAGCGCCGGCGAACTAACGTACATGCGCCCATCGGCCACGATAGGATTGCACTGGATGGACGAGCGGTTGCCCTCCCGCGCGTCGCCCGATTGGTAGGTCCAGGCGACTTCCAGATTTTCGACGTTGCTGAGGTTGATTTGATCCAGAGCTGAATAGGCCGTACTTGCTGCGTCAGCCCGGTAGGTGGCCCAGGTCGTGTGCGGCGGCACATCGGGCTGGCTGGCGTTCAGGAAGAGCAGCGGAAGAAAAGGAATGAGTTTTTTCATTGTGGCTCTCAGCGATCGACTTACGGCCGTCGGCTTTTTTGATTTGAGATTAAAAGAACAATAGGAAGAGGGTTTACCGTTATGGGCTTATCTCAATAATCTTGCGACCTTTGTCAAAAGCTAAACAGCATCAAAGCTGATCGCTTACAAAAGAATTTTAAATTAATTGGCCTGGGAATCGGTGAGTTTGAAAAGCCGAATGCCGACCGCCGAAAACCCCCATGAAGTATAATTTTCAAGACCTTATTCTTTTCGAGAACGACGATTTCCTGATTGTCAATAAACCCACTAACCTGGCCACGCTCGACGAGCGGACCGCCGACCGGGGCGATAGTCTGCTGCGACTGGCCCGAGAGTACAACCCCGAGTTGATGGCCGCCCACCGGCTCGACAAGGAAACCTCCGGCGCGCTGGCGTTCGCCAAACATCGCGAAGCGTACCGCCATCTGGCCATGCAGTTTGAGGCCCGCGAGGTGACCAAACGCTACCACGCCGTCACGAATGGAATACACGAGTTCGACAGCGTGTCGGTGTATCTACCCATCATGCAGCTGAAAAACGGCACCGCTGTGACCATCGACCGCCAAAAAGGCAAGGTGGCCGAGACTATTTTCAATACGCTGAAAATCTACAAAGGCTACACGCTGGTAGAATGCATCCCCATCACGGGTCGGATGCACCAGATCCGTATTCACCTCTCCTGCCTGAGAGCCCCCATCGTCAATGATCCGCAGTACGGCGGCGAGCCGATTTTTTTATCCAAAATAAAAAGAAAATTCAATCTGAAACAGGGTTCAGAGGAGCAGCCGCTAATCCAGCGAGTAGCCTTGCACGCCTACTCATTGTCATTTTTTCTGATGGCTGGCGAGGGCGTTCAGGTGACGGCTCCTTATCCGAAAGATATGGATGTGCTGGTAAAGCAACTGGATAAGTGGGGGGTGTAAAAGACGGCTTTATCAGCTGAAACTAAACAACGCCGAAAAAAGTGTGACGAAGATATAAACCATCACCAGCCACGCTCCGGCGGCCATAGCGAGCGAGCTGAAAATTACGCCAATTATTGCAGCAGTCTTTCCAGAGGGTACATCTGGACTATCTTTTTGTCGAAGCAGACTGAAGATTCCAAAAAAAATACCGGTTATCCCTAACAGAAAGCCTGTAAATGCCAGTCCGAATAGTTCCAGCGTAAACAGCGATGGAATCAATAGAACCAAACCAACTGCTCCCAAGACTAATGAAGCCACTCCCAAACCCCGAGAGGGAAGAGGTTTGGGCTCATCTATTTTCTGCTTAAATAAAGGCTTTACGCTTTGTTTCGATAGTCTGCTGGTCTTAATTTGTTTCTTCTTGATAAAAGCTCGCTGCGGGTTGGCTGCTTTTGCCAAAGCGAGTATTGGCTGCGCAACAACTACCTGTTTCTCTTCCTGTAAAATTCCCGACGAGTCGGCTTCCGCCAAAAAGACCCGTTTCTCAATGACGGGCGGGTTGCTTCTTGTCTCATGAAGATATGGCCTGGCAGCCAGATCGTCAAAAAGAGCATATTCCTTTCTGTGACAAGCTTGGCTTGCCCAAACAAACGCTATAAGGATAACAAGCCTTTTCATAGCTTACAGAATTTTTTTAACAACCTGAATCACAAAGATACCCGCGCCATAAGACGCGGGTATTTGTATGAATGCCAACTCGAGTAATTGTTCCAAGAAGCAACCTCCCGGTTTGGGACGGAAGTTCTACTCTCAATAGAAACCGCCGTACGATGCGACAGCCGCTACGACGATGAGTCCCAGCAGGGTCACCAGACCACCAAAAATGACCCCCAAAAGTGACATTGTTTTGGTAGAATCGGGAGCCTGTCCTTTCTTGATACGCCCCAAACCAACGATTCCAAGCACTAGACCGGCGATACCAAGTAATATCCCTAATCCACTACCAAGCAATAGCAGGAGTAATCCTGCTCCACCAAAAACTAGCGAGAGAAGGGCGATCGTGTTCTCCGCCTTCGCGGCCTTGGCCGTTTCGGGCGAACTGGCTTTTTTGATCTGCTTCTGAATTTTCTTAGCCGCAATCTTCTGGGTCCAGGTCAACTTGGCTGGCTTGGCTGCCGTAGTTTTTGCTACACCGGGAGCCGCATTTGGCGTAATCGCTTCGGAAGGGATTACCGACAACGCGACTTCCTCCTCAGTCATGACGACGACCTCCTCGTCGGCAGAGGCAGAAAGTACTTGTGGCGTGGAAATAGCCGGGGTTTCCACATCAGCGGCGACAACTTCGGCAGGCGTAGAAACTTGCTTTTGACTGGTAGAAACCGTGGTATTGGTATAATTGAAGGTTGGGTATTCCTTTTTCTGACAAGCCCCAAACACACTTACCATTGCTAGAAGTAAAAAGATTTTTTTCATCACAAACAGGATTTTAGATTAAAAAAATTGAATAAACTTTTTCCTTTCAGGGCTAAAAGTAAAAAAGCGTCGCTAAAATCATAGCGACGCTTTGGAAAAATCAGTTCTTTTTGGATTAAATTAGAACTTAAAGCTTACTCCGGCTTGCAGAACACCGAATCCTGAGCCCAATTCAGCAAAAACGCCTAAGTTGGGTTGGAAATAGTATTTGCCGCCAATGTGGCCCAAAAATGTTACGCCGCTTCCGTAGCTGTATGCATCTCCAAAACCAGCATAGTCCCAGCTGAAGTTACGATATCCCAATCCCAGACCTGCGTATAAGTCTATCTGATCGTTATCCAAGTTCAGTAGCTCGTTGAAGTGGTACGAGCCACGCGCACCAATGGTAAGTACTGACCATCTAGATCCCAGGTAGTTCCTGCCTGAGTAACCACCCATAACGCCGACGCTGATTGCATCATGGACGCCATATTCAAAGGAACCGCCGAAACCCAGGCCACCGCCGCCATAAGTACCAAGACCGATACCTACGTTAAGTAACTTATCGCCATTCTGATATGACTGCGCGACTACACTTTCAGCGGAAACCGCAAGCAGCGCTACGATAAAAAGAGAGGAAATTAATTTTTTCATGATATAATAGATTTTGTTTCGTGAGTGATATACGCAAAGTAAAGTGATTCTTCTGGTAAGGCAAAGGACCATTGAACAGAAATTATTATTCGGCACAGCAAACCGCTTGAACGGTCTTTCTTATATAGTAAACCATCAAAATACAGCAAACGAACGCCACTTTTCGCCTGTATGCGTATATTTGAATACCACGAAATAGTACAAGATGTCTTCTCAGGTTTCCTACTTTTCCAAACCTTCTGTCCAACCAGCTGAACTTATTCGCAACTGCCAGGACTATCATCGCTTCATGGAAACCCGCCGCTCGCTGCGCTTTTTCTCCGACCATCCGGTGCCAAAGAAAGCTATCGAACAGATGATTATGGCCGCTTCTACCGCGCCATCCGGGGCCCACAAACAACCATGGACTTTCTGTGCGGTGAGTGACCCTGCCACAAAAAGCAAAATCCGGGCGGCGGCGGAAGAAGAGGAGTATCGCAGCTACCACGGGCGCATGAGTGAGGAATGGCTCCGCGACCTGCAGCCTTTCGGTACCGACTGGCATAAGCCATTTCTGGAAACTGCTCCCTGGCTCATCATCGTTTTTCGGCAGATTTATGGAATGGGGGAGGAGGGCGAAAGGCAAACGCACTACTACGTCAATGAGTCGGTAGGCATTGCCTGCGGCTTTCTGCTCACGGCCATTCACCAAGCCGGGCTGGTGGCGCTCACGCACACCCCCAGCCCGATGGATTTTCTGACAAAATTGCTAGCGCGCCCCGCCAACGAGAAGCCATTCCTGCTCATCCCCGTCGGCTATGCGGCTGCGGACGCCACAGTTCCTGATCTGCAACGGAAACCCAGTGAGGAGGTGATTGCGTGGTACGAATGAAGCCAGATTAAAAGATTGATACGATATGTCCTGCATTGACCTTTAACTTCCAGGAGCTATTCCTGCGCACCTCCACCAAACCTCCCCGAAGAAATCTGCGAGCCAAAGAACAGCGCGTTCAGGAATATTTTGTTCGTCCCGTACCAAAACGCGCGAAAATTAGGATTATCCAGTAGGGCGATCACCTTGCCCGAACCCAGGTTATTACAAACGATGGCGGGCGAGTTGCGGATCAACTTTTGGTTGCGGGCCGACATATAGCCGCTCACCAGCGGACTATCGGTGTAGATAGCGGGGGCGCCGTAGGGATCTTTGATGGGCTGTACAAAGTTGTTGTGATCGCGGAAAACGTTCAGCATCGGCTCTTTGTAGCCGTAGGCCAGCGGGTGCGTCAGGTCAAGTTTTACCTGGAAAATGGCTCCGCCCGTAACCTGCGCTCCTTGGTACAGGTCAGCCAAAGCATAGAGTTTCGGCCCGGTGGTGTCATTGGGAATCGCTTTCAGTTTCAGGGTAGAAAGTCCTTT
Organism: Persicitalea jodogahamensis; assembly: GCF_014651615.1. GTDB lineage: Bacteria > Bacteroidota > Bacteroidia > Cytophagales > Spirosomataceae > Persicitalea > Persicitalea jodogahamensis. The sequence continues at coordinate 340,172 of NZ_BMXF01000005.1, forward strand.
TTCGGCCAGCCATTCGTTGGCGTCGGTCATGGCGATGAGGACCCCGCCCGCCCGCACCCAATCGCGGATTTTGTCCACAGAGAGGCTGCCGTAGTTTCCGCTGACCAGAATAAGCGTGTTGTATTCGCTCAAATCCAGACGATTGAAACTACCCATGTCGGCCATCGTCAGGGGTACTTTGATCCGCTGATCGAGCAGGTGCCACACTTCTCCGGCATCATTGCTATTGACGCCCGCGCCGACCAGCATCAGTGGCTTGGGCTGTCGCATGGTCTTGAAGTTTTCGCTGCCGAAGTCGATGCCGCTGCTCGTGAGCCCCGTACCGGAGGCATAAAAATCCACCCCATCGCGGGCAGCAAGGCGTTGGAGCAGCTGATACGTGGAGTCGGGGTTATGATCGTGAACCTGAATCTGAATGGTACCGTAATCGAATTCGCGGGGTTTTCCGTCAATGGAAACAATGAGCGGCTGGGCGGCTGTTTTGGTGCGGTAGCCGCGCTTTTGGAGTTCATAAAGCGTGCGTGGTGCAAAGTAGCTGTCCCACTCGAATAGATAGGAATAAGCAGTTTTACCCACGACTTTCCCCGCCGGAAAGGGATTCTCCGTCAATTTTTTGCCCAAAGAAATGTTCGCCTTGGACTCCACGTATGGTACATTAAATGTCAGCGGCATCGCCCAGGCCGAAATGTCGTAAAACAGGCTATCCTCGAACTCGGTCCTCTTTTCGAAAATTGCCTTAACTACCTTTCTTTGCGACTGGTCGAGCGGCACGACAAAGGCATTGTCCTTCGGGAATTTGCGGCCTTCCAGCGTTTCGTCTTTGGCAAGTTCATGCACAGCGATGTCGTTGCGGCGCAGAATGTTGACCATTTCCCAGGTACGGGCGCGGTCGTTGCTACCGCCGAAAACGTAGGCTTTTACGGGTTCATTGGTGCTTTTGTAAAAATCCCGCATATAATCCAGCAGTTCAACTCGCATGGCGCGTGCCGCTCTCAGCGTAGAAAGCGTAGCCGTAAACTGGTTGCGGATCGTGAACGGGAAAGTGAGTAAGCCATTGTTGGTTTCCTGCGCGTGGCCGCGTGAGCTGGCCTGCTCGAACAGGATACCGATAGAGCCATTGACGTCGGGATAAGTCGAACCCTTGCCGTAGTAAAAGTCGTCGTAGTTTTCCTGGGTGTAGTAGTAAGAGCCGATTTTATCCAATTCGGCAGCGTGATAGGCGCCGATTTTGGCCGTAAGGTCAATGTTCAGGCGCGGTGTAAGCGGGTGCGTCCGCGAGGCCACACCGGGTTGAAAGAAGAAAGTAGAATTGCCGCCCATCTCGTGGTGGTCGGTCAGGATATTAGGCTTCCAGGCGTGGTACTTTACCATTCGCCCCTGACTTTCTGGATGTTGGGTGTAGAGCCAGTCCCGGTTCAGGTCGAACCAGTAGTGATTCGTGCGGCCACCGGGCCATACCTCATTGTACTCCCGCGCCGCCGGGTCGCTCACTTGCGTGATACTTTTGTGGGTGTTGACCCAGCTGGCAAAGCGGTTACCGCCGTCAGGATTGATGCAGGGATCGAGCAGAATGACGCACTCGCGCAGCAGCGAGTCGATCTCTGCACCCTGCGCCGCCGCCAGGTAGTAAGCCGATAGCAGCGAGGCGTTGGCCCCGCTTGGCTCATTACCATGAACGGAATAGCCCATCCACACCACGGCGGGCATATTCGCCGTTTTCAGCCCCCCTGACTGCGCCGGATCGGTGAGTTTGAGGTGTTCGGTGCGGATATTTTCCAGATTGGCGTGATTGGCCGGATTGGTAATCGTGAGCAGCAGCAAGGGCCGTTGCTCGTAGGTGCGGGCGTATTCGGCCAGCGTGATGCGGTTGGAGAGTTCGGCCAGTTTATTCATGTAGGCCACACGCTGGTCGTGTGTCACGTGCCATTCGCCAACCTGATAGCCCAGAAACTGCTGCGGCGTGGGTATTGCCGGATCATAGGTAATATTGGTCGGAAGGTAGTAGCTGTCGGCCACTTGCGCCTGCAGGGTGAAAGTACCAACGAGGGTCAGTAGTAAGAGCAAATATTTCTTCATGCAATAAGAAAGAGGAGTTGGGGTGAATTTTGAACGAAACTACAAAAAAACAAGGGTACTCGTCGGAGTACCCTTGTGGTTATTCTGGTATTTGAGCTGTCGCTACTACATCTTCACCTCGCCATGTTCACCTTCGTCGTTTTGCTCACCCGTAATCAGGGCTTTCGCGATATGGTAAGCCTGCACCATGGTGGAGGAGGGGCTATCCCAATATTCGGCTTCTTTGATTTTAACTTTCAGTACTGTCAGGTCGGGATCTTCCAGTCCTTTGGGAAACCACGCTTTTGCTACGGGACTCCATAAATCTTTTTTGATAGCCGGGTCGTCCACGATCGAGGCTTCGCCCACGACCGACACGTAGGATTGGGCATCGGTATCGGCATAGGCCACGTTGACGCCCGGGTGCTTCTGTAGTTCTTCGGTTTTATGGGAAGAGCGGCTGGTCAGGAACCAAAGGTTACCTTCGGCATCGAGTTTCTGGGTTTGCATCGGGCGGCTTTTGTGATCGCCGTCGTCCTGCATGGTAGTAAGCATGCCCACTTCGATGCTGTCGATTATCTCCTTTACTTTATTCAGATCGTGATTTATTTCTTCACTTTTCATTTTGGTTAAGTTTAGGGTTGAAAATTATTCTCCCTAACCTTACCAAAATTGGGCCACGAACTATTCCCTGGCCACCTGTTGAAAACCTTACTCACTCTCTCCTAGACCCCCACCGTATCGCCCTCATCCATCTTGATTTGTTTCTCAAGGTAGGCAATCACAAGCGAGGCTACGTCGATCCCGGTAGTTTTCTCGATGCCTTGCAAGCCCGGCGACGAATTGACCTCCATCACCATAGGCCCCTGACTCGACTGCAGCATGTCCACACCCGCCACGCGTACGCCCAACGCCCGTGCAGCGTCCAGAGCCGCGTGTTCCTCTTCAGGTGAGAGTACCACGGGCGTTCCTGCCCCGCCCCGGTGGAGGTTGGAGCGGAAATCGCCCTCGGCCCCCTGCCTCCGCATGGCCGCCACCACTTTGTTGCCCACGACGAACGCCCGGATGTCCGCGCCCTTTGACTCAGCCACGAATTCCTGAATGAGAAAGTTGGCTTTCAGGCCAAAAAATGCCTCGATGGTAGATTTAGCAGCCTTTGAAGTTTCGGCCAGCACAACGCCCACGCCTTGCGTTCCTTCCAAAAGTTTGATAATGACGGGCGGTCCATTTACGATCTTGATCAATTCGTTGACCTGCGCGGGGTTTTTGGCAAAAACAGTTTTGGGAATGCGCACGCCGGCCTGGGCCAGAATCTGCATTGAGCGCAGCTTATCGCGCGAGCGGGTGATGGCCTGCGACTTGACTGTCGTGTAAACCCGCATCAGCTCAAATTGCCGCACCACCGCGCAGCCGTAGGCCGTCACCGACGTACCTATGCGTGGAATAATGGCATCGATCCCCGATATGGACTTCCCCTCGTAACGGATAGATGTCGTTTCGCCCTCGATCATCAGGAAGCATTTCAGGTGGTTGATAACCACCGCTTCGTGGCCTCTTTCCCGGATTGCTTCCACCAATCGGCGCGTTGAGTATAGTTCAGGATCAGTTGATAAAACTGCAATTTTCATGAAATGGAATTGGATTAGGTCCCATGCGGCGGGACAAGTGAGTTGTGCGCAAATGGCGGCCAAATATCAAACGGATTTATCAGAACTCCGTTCGGGGCCAAGTGTTTTTACGAAAAAATAATTATTGGGAAACATCGACAATGAACTTTCCCTTAAGCAGACGGCGGCCCAACAGCACCGGGAAAGTCATCTTGTAGCGGTCAGCCAATGAAAACTGGGTGCGTATCTGACGCCCGGCCACCTCGACAGTCGTACGAATGATGTACCGCTGCTCAGACTGCCCGAAAGAGTTTTTGACGGTTCTCTCTTTAAAGTCGCTCACCAGAATCGGCTTACTGGCGCCGCCTTTTTTCATGTCCAGCACAAAACTGAGCAACGTCTGTCCGTCCCGCTCGATCACCTTTACTTTCGAACAGTGAAAGGATGAGGTTGCCGCGCCCGTGTCCACCCGTGCCGGCACTCCGTGCCAGTCCAGATCGGGGAAATTGATGGTGGCCGTAGCACCGATTACTGTTTTCTCAGCGGTGGCGGGAGTCTTCTTTTTCATGCGGATCTTTGAAACAGGCGGACGGTGGTTAGAGATAGGTCAAGAAAAACCATTTTGGCCCGCACGTTCCTTTCTACGTGGTAATAGGCTTCATTGATTTCGGCAATCATTTGTTCAAGCGACGCCTCAGGGACTGCCTTGGAAAAATTCTGTACGAAGGTAAGCTCTTCCTCCGGCACACGCAGCAGTTCGCCCGCGCCCTGTGTCCACAGCAGCATGTCACGAAAGAGCCGCAGCGCATAATCAAAAATCCCCTTTTGCTTTTCCTTGCTCATGCCGTCGAAGGCGTCGGCCCTTTTCACCAGCTTGATGATGTCCCGCTTGTAGCAGTCGCGCATCCACTCGCTGAACCAGGCGTGGCTCTCGTCCTCCTTTTCCAGTAACAACTGGTGAGCCGCCGAAAGGTTGCCGTCACAAAGGTAGGCAATGCGTCTGGCGCGGCTTTCGTCGGTTTGATGGTGTTTTTGTAAGTACTCCACCACATCCTCATCCCGGAATGCCGGAACAACCAGCCGCTGTGTCCGGGAAATTATGGTTGTGATAAGGCGATCTGACTGTTCCGTAACGAGCAAAAAAAGTGTTTTCGCGGGCGGCTCTTCCAGGATTTTCAGCAGCGCGTTGGCCGCCTGCAGATTCATCAGTTCGGGCTGCCAGAGAATCATGATCTTGTACTCTGCCTCGAAGGATTTCAACGACAACTTGCCAATGATCGCCCGTGCCTCCTTGATAGGGATGATCCCCTGCTGATTGTTGGTAGCCTTGATGAAAGCCAGCCACTCGGGCAACGTTCGAAACGGGCTTTCGTCCAGAAACGCGCGCCAGAGCGGCGTCAATTCCCCCAACAAATCCTCCCCATCCTTGGGTGAGCGCGGCAGCGGGAAAATCGAATGCAGATCGGGATGCACCAGCTTGTTCATCTTCACGCAGGAAGCACAAACTCCGCAGGAATCCTCCTCGTTGCGATTCTCGCAGTTGACATAGGTCGCCAGGGCCAGCGCCAGCGCCAGTCCGCCTCCACCCGGTGGCCCATCGAACAGTAGCGCGTGGGCCACGTGACTTTGCTTCACCGCGCGTCGCAGGGTAGTTTTGGTTTCTTGTAAGCCGGGGAGATCTTGGAATTTCAATTTGGAATTATGGAATTAGTGAATGTCGGACTATTCGACGGGGCCGCCCGCGCGGTGCAGCATTCAAATGGAAGCTGGCGAAAGCAAAAATCACCAATTCCGACATTACACCATTCCAGCATTAATACATCGTAGCATCGCTTCCTGCTTCTCGTCAAACGAAATCTCTCGTCTTCGCATGGTTTCATTTAGTACGGTCAGGGCTTTTTCGAGGCGGTAGGGCGCGAAGCCTTCGGCGGCCCCGCCCCAGGAAAAAGACGGAATGTGTTTGGGCTGAAAACCTGCACCGAATACGTTAACGTTGACGCCCACGACAGTACCCGTGTTGAACATTGTGCTGATTCCTGCCTTGGTATAGTCGCCCATAAACAGGCCGCAGAATATCCGTCCGGTGTCTTCCAACCCTTGGGTCGCGTAGTTGTAAAGTTTAACGTTGGTGTAATCGTTTTTCAAATTGGAGTTATTGGTATTCGCTCCCAGATTGCACCATTCGCCAAGTACCGAATTGCCGAGGTAGCCGTCGTGCCCTTTGTTACTGTACGCAAAAAAGACCGAATTGTTGACCTCGCCGCCCACTTTGCAGTAAGGACCTACGGTAGTGTTGGGCCGAATCTTTGCTCCCTGCCCGACGACCGCGCCTTCCCCCAGGGCAAACGGCCCCTGTATGATCGCTCCTTCACTAACGGTTGCGTTTCGGCCCAGGAAAATCGGTCCGTCTTCTGCGTTCAGGATTGCTGCGCGAATTTTCACGCCCTCTTCTATGAATATGTTTTCGGGCGCGTAGCAGTGAGTGTGCGGGTCGGCCAGGGCATGGGAGGTCCGACCGGCTGTAAGCAGTTCGTAGTCCTCGCCAATTTGCTCACCATTCTCTCCGAAGATATCCCAGAGGTTTCGGATAGCCACGTACTCGCCGGCGTAAACGTACTCTTTCAAACCCTCCGTTTCCTGCCCATCCGCCCAGGTCGCGGAAGCTGTTCTGACCGCCAGAACGCTGCGGTCTTTGGCGCTCCGGAGAAAGCTCCCCGCCGGCAGTTCTCGGATGACCTCGACCAGCCGCTGATTGGGACACAGAGAACCATCTATATAAAGGTGGTCGTCAGAAAGCCCAAAGGGGAAAAGTTCGCTCAGGTACTTTTCGGTGGCATAAGAGGGTTCGGCGTTCAGCCAGCGCCCCCATTTTTCGGCCAGTGTCAGGATACCGCAGCGAATCCCGGCCACGGGGCGGGTAAAGGTGAAGGGCAGTAGCTGTACCCGAACGTCGGGCGCATCGAATAAAATGACGGAAGGCATAGACGGGTAAATGTTCTGCCCAAATTTCGGCTATTTCTGCGAAGCACCCAAAAAACAAGGCAGTCCCTTTGCGCACAAAGAGACTGCCTTGTTACTATTTGCAGAAAGCCGCGACGACTTATGCCTGCTCTTTATTGCCGTAACGCTTCCGGAATTTATCCACGCGACCAGCGGTATCCACCAGTACGTTCTTACCCGTATAGAAGGGGTGCGACTGTGACGAAACTTCCACTTTATAGACCGGGTAAGTCTTGCCGTCCTCCCATTCGAGAGAATCCTCAGTTTGGATGGTCGAACGGGTGATGAATTTGAAATCGCTGGAAAGGTCCCAAAAGATTACTTCACGGTAATCGGGATGCGTGTCTTTTTTCATTGCTTATGTATTGTTAACGTGCTGTTTGCGCTTTTTTCAAAAAGGACTGCAAAAATAGGTACTTAATCTGGAATCTCCCAACCCGGCCCCGTAATTTTTTGTCGGAGAACCGTTTGCTCAGTTTTTCGAATAAAAACGAAGCACCCAGCTTTAGGTTTGCCGGGCAGCTTCGTACCTTTACCACTATTCAAGGCAAACCCGCCGAACTTTCATTCGGTGAACTCTCCTCTGTTCTTAGCTGGTTTCTTTCAAGGGCAGGTTTTATAGCCTGTTTTCCCGAGGAGCATTTTATTTCCCGTATCCATCATGTTTTGGGAAAATAATTCTACGGTTTCGTCTGTATAACTACTTGATAGTTAATTATATACAGGCGATAAATTCCTGAATTTTTTTTGTGGTATTATTCACATATAGCCTATTTCTGACACTTCTAGATAACGGTCTTTATACGAGTTTCTTAACATTCAGATAATATTAGAAAGGCATTAGATTTTTCAAAGTAGGGCTCGGAATACTCTTTTTCGACGATTGCTTTTCTCGTCGTAAAATCGTTATTTCAGGAAAAATTTTCAGAACTCCTCCCTCGAAAGCTTCATCAGAAAGCACACCCAACAACTAAAACTACATCCATAAAACAAACGCATCATGCCCATGTACGTAATCAAACGCGACGGTCGCCGGGAGTCCGTCAAGTTTGACAAAATCACCGCCCGGATCGAAAAACTCAGCTACGGACTCGACTCCGCCTATGTTCAGCCTATTGAAGTGGCGAAAAAGGTCGTCTCCGGCATTTACGACGGCGTAACCACCGCTGAACTCGATAACCTGGCGGCAGAAACATCGGCCTCGATGACCACCAAGCACCCCGACTACGCCATTCTGGCCGCGCGGGTCGCCATTTCTAACCTGCATAAGAATACGCTGAAGTCGTTCTCGGCTACCATGAAGCGCCTTTACACTTATGTAGACCCCAAAACGGGCGACAACGCTTCTATGATATCCAAGGAGGTGTATGAGGTAATTCGCAAGAATGCGGCTTTGCTCGACTCGACGATCATTTACGATCGCGATTACAACTACGACTATTTCGGCTACAAGACCCTCGAAAAGTCTTACCTCCTGAAAGTGGATGGCAAGATCGCCGAGCGCCCGCAACACATGCTCATGCGCGTGGCCATCGGCATCCATTCCGACGATGTGCAGAAGGCGGTCGAAACCTATACGCTGCTTTCAGAGAAGTGGTTTACCCACGCCACGCCTACACTCTTCAACGCGGGCACTCCTAAGCCGCAGATGTCGTCCTGCTTCCTGTTAACGATGAAGGAAGACAGCATCGATGGTATCTACGATACTTTGAAGCAGTGCGCCTTGATTTCGCAATCAGCGGGAGGTATTGGCCTGAGCATTCATGACGTGCGCGCTACGGGTACTTATATAAAAGGAACCAACGGTACTTCTAATGGTATCGTACCCATGCTGCGCGTGTTCAACGACACAGCCCGCTACGTGGATCAGGGCGGTGGAAAGCGCAAAGGTTCGTTTGCTATATATATGGAACCCTGGCACGCCGATATTTTCGATTTCCTGGATCTGAAAAAGAATCACGGCAAAGAGGAGCAGCGCGCCCGCGATCTGTTCTACGCCATGTGGATTCCCGACCTGTTCATGAAGCGCGTTGAGGACAACGATACCTGGTCACTGTTCTGCCCGCACGAGTGTCCCGGTCTGTCCGATACGCACAGCGCAGATTTTGAGAAACTCTACGAGCAGTACGAGCGCGAGGGCAAGGCCCGCAAGACCATCAAGGCGCAAGACCTGTGGTTTGCGATTCTTGAATCCCAGATCGAGACGGGTACTCCCTATATGTTGTATAAGGATCACGCGAATGCCAAGTCGAACCAGAAGAACCTGGGTACGATTAAGTCGTCCAACCTGTGTACCGAGATCATGGAGTACACCGCACCCGATGAGGTGGCGGTCTGTAACCTGGCATCCATTGCCCTCACCAAGTTTGTGGAGGAAGGCGAGGATGGGTTCTCTCGCTTCGACCACCAGAAGCTTTACGAGATCACGAAAGTGGTGACGCGCAATCTGAATAAAATCATCGACCGCAACTACTACCCTGTTCCCGAAGCCGAGAACAGCAACAAACGCCACCGCCCCATCGGCATTGGCATCCAGGGTCTGGCCGACGCGCTCTGCCTGCTGCGGATGCCTTTCGAGTCGGAAGAAGCCCGTCGCTTGAACCGCGATGTGTTCGAAACGATCTATTTCGGCGCTATGGAAGCCTCGATGGAACTGGCGAAAGAAGAGAAGCCCTACGAAACCTGGGAAGGAAGTCCCATCTCACAGGGAATTTTCCAGTTCGATATGTGGGGCGTGACTCCAGACAGCAATCGCTGGGACTGGGAGAAACTCCGCAAGGCGGTAGTAAAGTACGGCGTCCGCAACTCGCTGCTGCTGGCTCCAATGCCCACCGCTTCGACCAGCCAAATCCTGGGCAACAACGAATGCTTCGAGCCATTTACATCTAATATTTATGTGCGTCGGGTACTTTCCGGTGAGTTCGTGGTCGTGAACAAGTACCTGCTCAAAGACCTCGTGAGGCTGAACCTGTGGAACGAGGATATGAAGAATAAGCTGGTTCAAGCTAACGGTTCTATCCAGCCCATACCCGGCATTCCGCAGAACATTAAGGACTTGTACAAAACCTCCTGGGAAATAAAGCAGCGCACGCTGCTCGACATGTCCGCCGACCGCGGCGCGTACATCTGCCAGTCGCAGTCGCTCAACGTGTTCATGGAGGAGCCAAACTTCGCCAAACTGACGTCCATGCACTTCTATGCCTGGAAGAAAGGGCTGAAAACGGGCATGTACTACCTACGCACCCGCGCTGCCGCCGACCCTGTGCAGTTTACGGTGCAGAAGCAGGCCGAGTCGCAAATCCAGCCTGCCCTGGCCGTCGCCGAAAAAGAGCTCGACTACACGCAATACGCGCAGGAACATACTGAAGCAGCTAAGTCAGCCCCCGCACGGGACAACAAATCCGACATGCAATGTTCGTTGGATGATCCCGATGGATGTGAGGCTTGCGGCGCGTAATATTTGTTGAGTTTTTGGAGATCTGAAAATGCCCTCGCCCATCAGCGAGGGCATTTCTAATTTTTTTTCAAATATTTTCTCCTGAGAATCAGGCTCTACGACCTTTTCTGAAAAAATATTTCTGCGGGGTGCTTGCCAGATAAAAAAACATGTTGCACCTTTGC
>NZ_BMXF01000006.1 GCF_014651615.1 Persicitalea jodogahamensis
GAGCTGACTGCCGAATCCCAAGGCATCGCCCAGCAGGGTACCGCCCACGGTGGCGTTGCCGATGAGGGAAGAAAAACCGGCTCCGAATAATCCAGTCAGAAATAGAAAAGATGCATAGGGCCCGAAAAGCGGCTCCAGAACCCGGGACATATCCGTAGCGCTGGTAAGCTTGATACCCTGCGGATGCAGCACCGTGGCGGCGCAAATCAGCAGAATGGCGCTCATGGTGCCCAAAATCACGGTGCCGGTGATGCTGTCGTTGCCTCGCTGGACGGACAGGTTTGTGATTTTCCGGCGTTCCTGCACCAGGTACGACTGGTAGAAGGCGCCGACGATGGACACGCTGGAAGCCATAAAAGCAATGACGAGCCCCGTGGAGCCCGGTGGGAGCGATGGTTTCAGCCCGGCCGCGATGCCGCCGAGCCCGGGCTTTACCAAAAGGAGGGTCGTGACGAAAGAAAGCAGCATGATGACGATCAGCGCAATCATCGCCTTTTCCAGTACTTTGTAAAAGCTCCTGAAAAACAGCAGGCCGATGCCGGCCAGCGTGAAGAGAACAATCCAGGGATTGGCCGGGCTGTGCGTCATTTCGCCAATGGCGATCCCCACACCGACGGCGTTGCCCGCCTGGAAGGAAATGCACACCAGAAAAACGCCGATTCCCACCGCCATGGCCGCCGCCCGGCCAAACCGGTCTCTGACGGAGCTCAACAGCGATTGCTCGGTGGCCAGTCCGATTCGGGCTGCCATGGTGGTGAACACGATCATGAACAGCACGGCGATGGGAACAATCCACAACAGTCCGAAACCGTATTCGGCCCCGAGTTTGGAGGTAATGGTGAGTTTGCTGGGGCCAAACACCAGAGCGGCCGTGATCAGGCCCGGCCCCAGCGTCTGCAGCCACCTTACAATCGCATTCGTGTTTGTCAATTCATCTATGTTTATAGGCTCGCGATGTACCCTCCGACTTTAAAGTCAATTCGATTGCAATGCCTGCGCGGGTTATCCATACAGTAATATTCGGGCGAAACCGGCTGCCGTACTTTCACCTATTGAGGAGACAAGAAAAAGGATTCTCTACTCTTTTATCCATCAGTCATAATGGTTTCTGTTGCCTTACGTTTGCGTCAGCCTGTATTCTGGCAATGGCGGTTATTTTGTCAATAGCCTAATTCCGCCACCGAATGTTCAGAAGTACCTGGGTTGGCTCATTAGAGGAATACTTTTGAATTGCTTTCGTCGGATTCACCCTTCGTTGTCATGCATCGAGCGGGCGGTTTCGGTCCCATTGACGGTAAGTTCTTTGGTTATTTTCAGGAACAATTCCTGGCATTCAGAGAGATTGGGTAGTTTGGCCGGCCAGCAGTTCATCTCGGTATTGATGTTAATCGTGTAGGCGCCATTCCAGGGTGGAAGAATCTTGATGGATATACAGCGATGGAGTGAAACAGAAAATTTCAAAACCGGGTCGTAAGGAATATTACCAGGGTTGAGTTATTAGGTTTGACCGCTCTTCCCCTTTTAGGATATAAAGATCTCGATATCATGGGAGGTAGAAAAACCGACAATATGAGGGAGCGGCCTGCTTTGCCCGTTGTACAGGAGGAAGCCACGTTGTCCCTTACTATCGACAAAGACTGAGTGAGCGTGATGGGCAGAATACTACCCATCACGCCAAATTTTCTAAACTTGCGACAAAGAAAGGAGTCATGCATGGCTACTATGATCAGTAGAAAACTAAAAACCGCAGTCAGAGTCACCCTCTTACTCTGTTGGATTGGCCTGAATCCGGGAATGACTGTAGCCCAGGAAGCCGGTGTGGTGATGCCACAGCGTGGGCTATGCGCTCACCGGGGCTGCATGGACACGCACCCCGAGAATACCCTGCCGGCCTTTCGGGAGGCGATCCGGCTGGGAGCGCAGATGATCGAGTTCGATATCCAGCTGACCCGCGACAGCATACTGGTACTCATGCACGATGAAACCGTCGATCGTACCACCAACGGCCACGGGCGGGTCGGCGATCTTACTTTTGCCGAAATCAGAAAGCTGGACGCGGGTGGAAAGAAAGCCCGCGACTTCGTCGGGACGGCAATTCCAACCTTTGAGGAGACATTGGCCATGATGCCCCGCAATGTGTGGCTCAACTGCCACCTTAAAGGCGACGAGGCCGTGGGTCGGGCGGCGGCGGCGATGGTAGCCAGGTCGGGGCGAATGCACCAGGCCTTTCTGACCTGCGGAGAAAAAGCGGCCAGAGGAGCCCGGGCCGAGGTGCCGAATATTTTGATTTGCAATGGCGAAAACCGCTACCGGACGAACACTCCCCTATATGCCGATGAGACAATCAGGATGAACGCCCGGTTCATTCAGCTTTTGCGCGCTACGCCGGGTGAGGATCGAAAAGAAGTCATGGAGAAGTTGAGGCAAAACAACGTAACCATAAACTACTATTACGCAAAGTCGGCCGATGAATTAGCGGGGCTATTCGCCGAAGGTGTCGATTTTATTCTGGTCAATAATCTGGCCGAGTTTGGCGTTGAAGCCGCGAAACTCGGCATTCCGGCCTGGCAGCCGAAATTCTGACCGGGACAGGCAACCGATCGCGAGGCGTTGAAGGCTATTCCGTCTACCGACGGATAAATCCCGGGGCGGCGGGGCACACCACATGGAATCGACTGGTTTTATAAGCCGCCGGACTACTCAGAGCCCTGAATAATCCGGCAGGAATTATTGTATCTCAAAAACAATGCGTTGATACCTGGTCAGTGCCGGTGTGCCGTTATCCGTCACTTCGCAGATGACGTGGATGGTTTTTCCTTTTTCTGCGTTACCAGGCACCGTAAACGAGGCGTTCTGTTTTTCAGAATCCCCAATTTTGACTGTTCCGTCGTACGAATCAGCCTCTTCGTATTGCCACCAGCGGTAGTTCAGCGAGTCTCCGTCCGGATCGGTCGTTCCTTTGGCACTCAGCTTGATTTTCGCACCGGGCCGGACTTTGTTATCCAGCGGATTCGCTACCACCACCACGGGTGGGTGGTTGGCTTCGGCATAAGGCTTCACGCACCAGTCGGCCCGGGCGGCGAAATCGTTCTGCAGCGCTGGAGTCCACTGCCACATGGGTTTGAAGTACTCCCGGCGCTGGGCTTCCGTGACTTTCGAACCCTCCCGCAGGCTGCTGCGGCCCCAGCCGTTGCTGCCGTACCAGCGTCCTTTTGGGTACTCATAGCCTGCCTCCGGCACGGGGTCCAGCCAGGTGTTTTCGCGGACTTTCACGTAGCGACCGCCCCAACCGCCCCAATCCGGTGAATCCAGATTGCGCAGGCCCGTCACGATGGTATGCATGTAGGCAGGAGAATCTCCTTCGGAGCGAAAATCACCTTCCTCAAATCCTTTCTCGCCTTTTTCGTGCGCCTTGTAGGAAGCACAGAGAGGCCCGTGATTTTCCAGAATATTTTCCTTCATCCACGGCCCGGCGAAGTACTTGTGCATTTCCGTAGGTTGCGCTTGTTTCCAGCGGTAGGCAATCGCCTCAAACTGGTCGGAAATAATAGTCAGAATATTGTACTTACCCCAGTGCGGCCGGATGTAGGCCTGGTAGGTAGTGTCCTGCTCCCAAATAAAGAAGAAACGCATTTTATTGGCCACGTACGCCATTTTGTCGGGGTGTTGCTCTTCTATCGTTTTCAAAGCGCGGGCGATGGTGTTGGTACCGCCCCAGGCCTGAAGCCAGACGGGCCGGTTGTCCGACTCGTCCAAAAGTACCTTCACGATGTGCTGCGAACCGGCTGTGATGGAGTCCATTTCTCCTTCGGTTTCTACGTTGCCCAGGAAGGTGTGCGCCCGCAGGTACTCCGGGGTAGGGTATCCTTTGTCGTGTTTTATCAAATTGGGATACACTTTGGCGTACGCATCCAGGCTCGGGTCGATCCAGTCGTCCCCGGCCCAGTGATGTCCGTGCCAGTGGTACTGCGAGCTGGATGTGATGATCCCTTCGATGTCCCATTCGTTGGCGTAAAGCAGGAACCTGACCAGGGAACACTCGTCATCGATCTCCCCGTCGCTGGTCACGATCACCCGGGTTTTCTCCGATGTACCTGGTTTTTGGGCAAACGCCTGGCTGTTAAGTCCAATCAGACTACACAGCCATAGTAATTTCAAATAGTGATTCATTGTAATATCTAATCTATGGGTTTGATTTTTATTGAATCTCAACTACCACCCGCTGGTACCGGGTAAGCTGGGGGGTACCCTGATCGGTCACCTCGCAGATGATATGGATCGTTTTTCCTTTTGTCGCATCACCGGGTACCTTGAACGAAGCCGCCTGTTTCTCAGAGTTCGCAATTTTAACGGCACCTTCGTACGAATCCGCTTCCTGATACTGCCACCAACGGTAGTTGAGCTGATCCCCGTCCGGATCGGTGGTACCTTTGGCGCTCAGGTTAACCTTTGCTCCGGGCCGGGCTTTCAGGTCCAGGGGATTTGTCAGAACTACTACGGGTGGATGATTGGCTTCGGCATAAGGCTTCACGCACCAATCGGCTCTTGAGGCAAAATCATTTTGCAAGGCTTCCGTCCATCGCCATTGCGGTTTCAGATAAGCGGTCAGCTCCTGATCGTTCGGAATTTCTTTTTTGAGGCGCTCCCGTCCCCAGGCCGAATTGCCCCACCACCTGCCTTCGGGATACTGGTAGCCCGGCTCGGCAACGGGGTCCAGCCAGGTGTTGTCGCGGACTTTCACGAAACGACCGCCCCAACCGCCCCAATCGGGGGATTCCATGCTGCGCAATCCCGTGGGGATGGTATGCAGGAAAGCCGGAGAGTCGCCTTCGGAACGGAAGTCACCTTCCTCAAACCCCTTGTCCCCCTGCTGATGAGCCTTGTAGGATGCACACAAGGGCCCGTGATTTTCCAAAATATTTTCCTTCATCCACGGTGCCGCCAGAAACTTCTGTTGCTCCTGAGGCAGGTACTTTTTCCAGTGATAAAACAGAGCAATAAACTGATCGGAGATGATGGTCGGGATGTTGTACTTGCCCCAATGCGGCCGGATGTAGGTCTGGTAGGTAGCGTCCTGCTCCCAGATCAGGTACAGGCGTATCTTACTGGCCACGTTGGCCATTTTGTCGGGATGCTTTTCTTCGATGGTTTTCAGGGCGCGGGCGATGGTGTTGGTTCCGCCCCAGGCCTGAATCCAGATGGGCCGGTGGTCCGACTCGTCCAGAAGTACCTTCACCATATGCTGCGAACCGGCCGTAATCGAGTCCATTTCGCCCTCGGTTTCCACATTGCCCAGGAAGGTGTGCGCCCGCAGGTACTCCGGGGTAGGGTACCCTTTGTCGTGCTTTACCAGATTGGGGTACACCTTGGCGTAGGCATCCAGGCTGGGGTCAATCCAGTCGTCCCCGGCCCATTTGTGCCCGTGCCAGTGGTACTGCGAGCTGGATGTGATGATCCCTTCAATGTCCCATTCATTGGCATAAAGCAGGAACCGAACCAGAGAACACTCGTCATCGATCTCCCCGTCGCTGGTCACGATCACCCGGGTTTTCTCCGGGGTACCCTGTTTTTGGGCAAACGCCTGATCAATACAGAAGTACAGACTTAGTAAAATCACTAAAAGTACTTGATGTGACTTACTCATCGCTCGAATTGGCTTTGTCGATAATAACGGCCAGCAAAATCACCAGCCCCTTCACTACCTGCTGCCAGAAAGGCGATACATCGAGCAACACCAGTCCGTTGTTCAGGACACCAATAATAATGGCCCCCTGCACCGTGCCGATGATGCTACCCCGACCGCCGGAAAGAGAGGTACCCCCAATCACCACGGCCGCAATGGAATCGAGTTCGTAGCTGATGCCGGCATTGGGTTGGGCCGAGTCGAGACGTGCAGTCACGAGTAAGCCGCCAATGGCCGCCAGCGCACCGGCGATGGAATACACGATAATTTTCACCCGTTTTACGTTGATTCCTGACAGCCGGGAGGCGCTTTCATTACCACCGATCGCATAAATGTAGGTACCCAACCGGGTCTTTTTGGTAATGAAAATCGCGATCAGGACGAGTACCGTCGTAATCCAGACCGGCACGGGTATTCCCAGAAACCAGCCCGCGCCCAGATACAGAAAGGTGTCGCCCAGGCTGCTGATGGGAAAGCCGCCCGTCCAGAGCATGGTAAGGCCCCGGGCTACGGTCAGCATAGCCAGCGTGGCCACAAAGGGAGGTACTTTGAACCGCGTGATGGAAATGCCATTCAGCGCACCCAGAAAAGTACCACACAGTATTCCCACCAGGATGGCTCCCAGGATGGTAAACCCGATGAAGAGGTTTTGGGTAGGGAGTTCGATGCCGTTTTTCAACAATCCGGCTGTGATGGCTCCGCTCAGTGCCAGAATTGACCCTACGGAAAGGTCGATTCCGGCTGTAAGTACCACGAGCGTCATCCCGATGGAGATGCAGATATTCACCGAAATCTGCCTCAGTACATTCCACAGGTTGGATACCGTCAGGAATTTGTCAGACAGCATCGTAAGCGCCAGACAAAGCAGAAATAACGCGATGAGCGATTGAAACCGGAGGAGTTGGGCTTTATCGAACCGTACATTCATTTCCAGAGGGCGAGCAGGAGTCGCGAGTTTTTGCGTTTCAGTTTTCATAAATGGATTTTGGAATAGCAGCTTTCAGAATAGCGTCTTCCGTGGCATCACATCCCTTGATGTTAGCCGTCATTTTGCCTTCCGACATGACCAGTACCCGGTCGGAAACGGCGAGAATTTCGGGCAGTTCGGAGGACACCACCACAATACCCAGCCCTTGCGCGGCCAGTTCTATAATGAGTTTGTAGATTTCACTTTTGGCGTGGATGTCGATGCCCCGGGTGGGCTCGTCCAGCAGCAGCAGGAGCGGGTTGGTCGCCAGCCATTTGGCCAGTACGATCTTTTGCTGATTTCCTCCGCTTAGGTTTTTGGCTTTCTGTCCGTCACCGGGGGTTTTTATGCTAAGCTCCTGAATGTATTTTTTAGCCAGTTTGGTAACTCGTCCAATGGGGATAGTCCCCCAGTTTTCCAGTTCTTTGAGCAGCGTGAGGCTGATATTGGTTCTGACATCCATCCCAAGTACCAGGCCGTCTTTTTTTCGATCCTCAGGTACCAGCGCCATCCCCGCCCGGATCGCATCCGCCGGGCATTTGACAGTGATTTCCTGACTATTTATATGGATTGTCCCGGTCAGATTTTTGTGATGCAGCCCAAACAGGCATTCCAGCAACTCGGTCCTTCCCGCGCCCATTAATCCGAAAATGCCGACGATTTCGCCTTTGCCTACCTGAAAAGAAATGCTTTTCAACAAAGAATCGGCTGGTTTGCGAGGGTTCCGGAGGGTCAGGTTTTCGACTCGCAGCGTAGGTACTTCGTCAGGGGTATCCTCGGTTTGTTTGCGCAGGAGTTCAATCTTCCGCCCTACCATTTTCTGGATTAGTACATCCTGCGTAACGCCCTGCATGCTACCCGATTCGATGGACTTGCCGTCGCGAAGTACCACGTAATGGTCCGCGATACGAAACAGCTCGTCGAGTTTGTGCGAAACGTACACGATGGCCTTATTTTCCCGAATCAACTCTTCAATAATGCCGAACAGCACATCCACCTCGCTACCCGTAATGGCCGAAGTCGGTTCGTCCATGATAATCAGTTCGGCGTTGGTTAGTAAAGCCTTGGCAATCTCGACGACCTGCTGCTGTCCTACTTTCAGGTCGGCGATCCGGGCGTTGGCGGACACGTTCAGCTTTAATTTTTGCAGGAGAGCGGTGGTTTCGCGGAACATGGCTTTTTTGTCCACGGTACCCAAACGGGTCAAAGGCTCCCGACCCAGGAATATGTTTTCGGCAACGGAAAGGTGAGGAATCAGGTTGAGTTCCTGATGGATAATGGCGATGCCGTGCTGCTGCGCGTCTTTGGTATTGGTAAAACGAACGGGCTGCCCTTTCCAGACCAAAGTACCTTCGTACTCGGGATACACGCCCGACAGGATTTTCATCAGCGTCGATTTTCCGGCGCCGTTCTCGCCGATCAGCGCCGTGACTTTCCCGGCCTCGATGCATAGCGAGACATCGTCTAAGGCAAGTACCCCAGGAAATCGCTTGGTGATATTGTTTACTGTCAGCATTTTATAAAATCCATTACTGCTTTTCCACGGACAGGCTGACCGGAATAATTTCGATTGAGCTGAAATTCAGGTATTTCTGATTTAGCTCGATAGCACCCGTAAACTCGACGCGATCTCCGGTTTTTACCTGGCCTTTAAAAGGCGGGATGACCTGGGTCCGGATGATGTTATTCAATTCCGCCGATACGGTATTGAAGTCCATGGTGTTGGTAAAGGCGTTGATATCGATTTGCCCGGAGGCATCGCGCACCGCATTGCCGAAAATATATTCAGTGGCTATGGTTAGCTCCGTGCCGGCGGGTTGGGCGTCGAGGGCCACCTGCACTTCGTTTTCCCTGACGTTTTTTACGGTAGCCACTCCCTTCACCGGGAAGTACTTGATATTGCCAATACCCAGCGCGTGGGAATGGGTGGCAAATGCCTGGTCCGGGTTCGTTTGCAATTGCTGCAACAACGCGGATAAGTCCACTCCTTTCTCCATGGCAGGCGTCAGCTTTTCGGACCAAAACGTAGTGGCATAGGCCGCGCCATCAAAGCCAGCGGTTGTCGCCTTCACCTCATCCAGTTTTTTAAAGTACACCGAATTATAGGCTACCAGCAGGATCAACACGCCCAGTACCCCTTTCTGCCAAAGTTTATTCATGATCTGTATTCGTTTTGTTCAGGGCTTACTATTTCAAATTTACCGTGATTGTAGCGCTGCCGTCGCTACTTTTTTGCCCCGTAAGCCACATAATTGCCGACGTTTTTCGAGGTCACCAATTCCACAGCTACCGGCATTTTTTTGGGAAAATCCCGCTTGCCTTTGAAATATTCGTCGGCGAACGTGGCGGCGGTTTGGGCCATTACGGCCGGGAACTGCATGCCCGTGGCGACGATTTTTTCGTCCTGAATGGAATTGACCACATCCTCCGCTCCGTCGAAGCCAAACACTTTTACCTTATCAGCCTTTCCGGCTGCGACCAGCGCCTGATACGCACCCATAGCCATGGCGTCGTTGCCACAGAACACGGCGTCGATGTCCGGGTTGGCTTGCAGGACGGACTCCAATACCTCCATAGCCTTATTGCGATCGAAATCCGCGCTTTGCTGCGCTACCATTTTCAGGTCAGGATAGTGATCGACCACGCTATGGAAGCCTCGGGAGCGGTTCCAGGTATTGTTATCGCCCACCATGCCCAGAATTTCCACGTAGTTCCCTTTTTTGTTGAGGGATTCCACAAATTTCTTGGCGATGGATACACTGCCGGAATAGCTGTCGGACAATATCTGGGAAGTAGCGGCGTCGGGGTCATTGACCTCCCGGTCCATGCAAAAAACGGGTACCCCTGCGATTTTAGCATTCTTGACGTTCACAATGGAGCCATCGGCATCGGTCGGGTTGAACAGGATCGCGTCATAACCGGAGGCCAGGGCATTTTCAAAATGGTCGGTTTCCTGGGCGGTATTGTTTTGGGAATCGAATATCTTGGCTTCGTACCCCAGTTCGTTGGCTTTTTCTTTGGCCTGTTCAGCCAGAAAGACAAACCATGGATTGTTCAAAGTCGAGACGATGATGGCCACCTTATTCGCCTCATCCTTCTTTTCTTTTGTTTTACAACCAAATAATGCAAGTGCAAAAATGGCGCAAAGCAAGAGGGATGAAATAGTGTTTTGTTTGAACATAGTCAGGAAGGAATTAAGCCAGGCAGTTCAGTCATTGAAGTACCACAGCGTACAAATGATTAGGCGTCTTTGGGATAAACCGTCAGGATTACGCGCTGATAGCGAGTCAGGCTGGGTGAACCATTGTCCGTTACGGCCAGAATGATATGCATCGTTTCGGGCTTGGCTACCTTCGGAGCCACCAACGTGGTGGTACTGCTCTCGGGATTTTTGAATACCAGCGGTTCTTTACTCGGGTTGGTACCCGCTTCGGGATAGTAGATCCACTGGTATGAAAGCGCATTTTTGTCCGGGTCCGTGGAGTTTTTGCCATCGAGGGTCACAGTCTCGCCGCTCTTGGCAGAAAGCCGGTTACTGTGGGTCAATTTGGCCAGCGGAGGATGATTGGCTTCCTTGTAGGGTTTGACGGTCCAATCCATGCGGGCGGCAAAATCGTGCTGGAAAGCTTCGCGCCACCGCCACAAAGTGGCTTTGTTGCTCGTGTGAAAATTGCCATCCGCACCCTTCACTTCGTCCATGGCGTCGGTATAGATCGGACGCGTTTCGGGTTCATAAAAGTACCTGAGCGTGTGGGGCGTATACAACTCGTACCTTCCACCCCAGCCGCCGTATTCGGGATGTTCGGCATCGTTCAACCCGTTGTCAATCAATCCCAGAAACGAAGGGGTATCGCCTTCCATCAGAAATTTGGTGAAAGGGTACTCTGCGCCCAACGGGCCGTGGCTACGTACGTGTTCATCCAGCCAAGGATTGTCGACTATTTCAAAATTGGCACCCACAAAGCGTCCGTGAAATTTATCGCCGCTGATGCCCGACCACGTAGCATAGTGGTAGGCCCCCGCCGCGTGGTAGCCGGGGCTGCCTACATAAAATAGGTTAGGGAACGTCTTGCGAATCCAGGGACCGGTATCGTCCTGATCCGAAATGGTGTACATTCTGATTTTTGACACAAACTTTTTGACATCTTCCGGCGAGCGGGTCATCTGTACTTTCCACAGGGCCTGCGCCAGGCAGTTGGCTCCACCCCACACCGGAATCCAGACCGGGCGGCTGTCATCCTTGTCAAGGACCTTAATAATCCATTCCGAGCCTTCCGAATCCTTCCCCGGACCAATGGCGCCCATGCCAAATTCGGGTATGCTCTGTTTGGTGACGCTCAATAGGTGGCTCACCTCAGGGTACCCCTTTTCGTGCAGCAGCAAGTTATTCCTTACCTTTCCGTAGGCTTCAATCAGATGCCGGATTTTTTCGGGAGCTACCCGGTTTTTCTGGTGCACAGAGGTAGTTGCAATCAATCCTTCGATATCCCACTGGTTTGAGTAGGTCAGGAAACGAACCATCGACTGCGTGTCATCGGGTTCGTTCTCGATATCGGTCAGGATAAGTACTCGTTTTCGCTCGTTTGCAGCCTGTCCGTAACAGAGACTCTTTCCACCCGTTGTGCAAAAAATCAATGAGAAGATAAGGATTATAACGTGCTTCATTGATGTCGATTGTTTAGCTAATGCCCTATCAGATCCGGGCTGTAAGAATGCTGTTGGTTTATAAAATTTCTTTTGCTACTTCCGCGATTCCGGTTTCGGATATGCCGTAGTGGTTGAATATTTCCGATTGCGAACCGGTCACTGTGTATTCATCGGGAATAGCCACAATCCGGAACCGATTGTGAAGGCCGCTTTGCATTAAATAGGATGCGCACGCTTCACCCAGACCGCCATACACGCTATGTTCCTCCACGGTGATGATGGGTTTGCCGTTGGCCGCAAATTCATGCAGTAATTTGTAGTCCAGGGGTTTGATGGTGTGCATGCTGATAACCGCCGCCTGAATACCCGATTCCATTTCCAGCTTCTGCGCGGCTTTCAGGGCTGGCAGTACGGTTTCTCCCGTAGCGATGAGCGTTAAATCGCCGCCATTTTTGATCACCCGGCCTTTGCCAAATTCAAAGGTTGTTTCTTCGGCATTGAGAAGCGGCATTGCCTTTTTTCCAAAACGCAAATACACCGGATAATCGGCTTCGGTGGCCAGCCGAATGGCCTGTTCCGTTTCGAAATTATCGGCCGGGGCCACAATGGTGATGTTGTTGATGGTTCTCAACACGGCGAAGTCATGCAAACTATGGTGCGTGGTACCCAGTGCACCGTAGCTCACCCCCGCACTGATACCGACCAGTTTCACGGGATTGTCGGAGTAGGCCACGTCGTTTTTAATTTGTTCCAGCGCCCGTGCCGTGAGAAAACAGGCTGGGGAGACAGCGAAGACCTTTTTGCCGGTGGAGGCAAGCCCGGCCGCCACACCGACCAGATTTTGTTCAGCGATGCCTATTTCCACGATCTGTTTGGGAAATTTGGTGCCAAAAGGACCTAGTTTTCCCGATCCACGCGAATCACTGGTTACGACCAATATGTCCCGGTCATATAGGGCCAATGACTGAAGCGTTTCCGAGAATACTTCCAGATTGGCTTGCCCTGCGGCTACGGATTTTTCTACTAGCATTTCCACGCTGTTACTATTTATAATGTTCTGGTTGGGTCAACTCGTTTGTCATGATCAGGATTTTGCACAGGCACAATCGAATGCTTTGTTCCATGTTTTGTGCCGACGTACCTTTATTTGATACTGTTTAGATATTTCTCCAGCATCGTATAGCCATCCGGGGCCACGGTATTTCTGTCGTCAGGATTGACTTTGTCTAATTTATTTTTTTGCTCCCAGGAATCAGGCATTCCGTCGTGGTCTGTATCAAGTGGAGCGGGTAAACTATTAAGTACCGGCCAGCCTCCCACATCATTTTGCGTATCGATTATTCCACTTTTCTTGGAGGAGTCAGCGACCTTATTCTCCACTTTATAACTTTCCCCCTCATAAGTAGCGAAACCGCCACGGGCTTCATTGATGATTCGTTGGTCGACTGCGTCTCTTTTGGGTAGCGTGGCCCCTGCATTGTCAAGCACAGAGGTGTAGGCTCCTTCTGCCGTTTGCTGATTAATCGGCATGGACGGCCAGGCTTTGTCAAGCTTAATTTTTTCAGCGGCAATTTCGGTTTGTACACCCCCATTCCAATTGTTGGCGGAAACACTTGTGTTACCTTCTATGACATTATCGGCCACAAACCATTTTCCCAGATCGTTCGCCTTATCTCTGAAAGAGGGATTGGCTATTCTGTATGATACTTCGCCTTGTTGCGTGGCCGGACCGGGTTTGTAATAATTGGCTACAATATTGAAGTTGGAGAAATTGAATTTGTCATTTCCCTGTTGGGCCTTTTCTCCGCCGTAGAGACTTTGATAACCCCAGTTGTAGAGCACATTATTCCGGTAATCGGTATTGCCTGCGCCCGAAGCCATTCTGGGATTGCGGCTTGAATGGTGAGCCAGCAGGTTATGATGATACGTTCCGTAATTACTGCCCCAAATCCCACCAAACCCATGGGTACCTTTTACGTGATTGGATTTGCTCATACTTTCGGAAATAATACACCACTGTACCGTTATGCTGTCACAATGGTATACTGAGACGCATTCGTCAACGCTCCAGCTTGCCGATATGTGGTCAAGAATGATATGCTTCGTATATCTACTTGACACAGCATCATAATCTTCACCTGATTCATCCCCTAACCTTACCCGTAAGTATCGTATTATTACATGATCTGCTCCGATGGTAAGAGGATGTTTTCTGATGCAAATCCCATCACCGGGAGCTGTTTGTCCTGCGATGGTAATGTATGGATGCTTTATGCTCAGTGGACTTTCAAGCGTGATTGTCCCTGACACCCTGAAAACAACAGTCCTCGGTCCAGAAGCTTCGACACCCGCTCTCAGGCTACCTTCGCCGCTATCATTCAGGTTCGTTACCTCGTATACAACCCCTCCACGACCCCCTTTTGAATATTTTCCGTATCCTTCGGCCGTAGGGAAGGCCAGTTGCTGGGACCAGGAATTCAAGAGGGTCAATACCGAAATGAGTACTGTCAGGGTTAGCTTTCTCATTTTAAGGATTTTATTAGTTTTTATTTATTGCTGTACGCTTTATAGCACACCGCCCAGCTCTTCCATGGCCAGTTCATACTGTTCGGCAGAAGGTACCCCGTGGTGCCATTTCAACTCATTTTCCATATAGCTGACACCTTTCCCCTTGACGGTATGGGCAATGACCATACTTGGTTTTCCCGGCTCAAACGGAAGAGCTGCAAACGTATCCTGCAATTCTTTCAGATTATGACCGTCCACGTGCCGCACCGACCAGCCGAAGGCTTCAAATTTGGCATCCAGCGGCTCGGTGTTGCACACCTCGGCGGTAGGGCCGGAGATTTGCAGCCCATTGCAATCGATGACAGCGCACAGGTTGTCCAGCTTGTAGTGCGAGGCAGTTAGGGCCGCTTCCCAGTTGGAGCCCTCGGGTAGTTCACCGTCGCCCAGCAGCGTAAATACCCGGAAATCCTTATCGTCGAGTTTGGCGGAAATGGCGGTACCTACCGAGAGTGACAGGCCGTGCCCCAATGCGCCCGTGTTTTGCTCTACGCCGTGTACTTTACGGGTAGGGTGCCCAATGTAGTGGGACTTGTACTGGCACAGCGTTTCCAGATCCGACTCCGGGAAAAAGCCTTTGTCGGCCAGCACCACAAAAAGTGCTTCCACGGTATGTCCTTTGCTTTGGATGTAGCGATCCCGGTCGTCCGAACTGAAATTTTCCGGACCTACGTTCATCGTGTCGTTGTACAATACATTCAGAATATCGACACAGGACAAACTACCTCCGGTATGCCCGGCCTTAGCCTTATAAATGTATTTCAGGATTTTTTTTCGGTATTCTACCGACAATCGGGCAAGTTCTTGTTCAGACATGATTTCAAAATAATAGCCTAAGGTTGACGTGTTTTAAGCCTGCAATCAATGAAAGGATGCTACTTCCCAGCACATGTAGTTACCCAGTGCTTCTTTCAGTCTTCCGGCCGTTTTTGAGGCATTCATCACCACGTGATGCTCAAAGCCGTTTCGGCAAATATATTGCATGAGGTCCTGCAGGTTCGGGATTTGGGCCACGGCTCGGTTGCCGAATGTTTTCAGGGTATCGTTGGTAAGTTCGCCTTCCCCTACGTAGGCTTTGATGATTCCCTTGGGGTCGTCGGTACTGATGCGACCGTAGGTGAGCGGCATGGCCGGCGTACGACCCGACAGCGCTCCGTAGGTATTTTCTTCCCCTACCGTGGTACCCAGGATGGGGGCGGTACTTATTTCTATATCGGGTAAAAATGATTTTGCCCAGTTGCCGCAGTGGAACAGCACACACTTATTGTCATCCTCGGCGTAGTTGTTGTTCCAGTCGACGAGGGCGCTGGGAGAACCGGAGGCCAATTGCAGGGCATACATGCTCAAAGTACCCGTCACGTCCACTTCACAACCACTGGGCATCATGTTTTCGCTCATAATGCTCATGCTGGTACACACGTTGCAGCCGTAGTTGGTCTGCACGGAAGTCCAGCACTGGATGGCCGTGGCATCGAGGGCGTTGGCATTGACAAAATCAGACAGGGCTACATCCAGTTTGGCCATCTGAATCAGGGCTTCGTCGGGCGTACGGCCCGTAGGAGCATAATCCTTGATCCGTTGCAGGCGCTCCGCTACGGAACTATCGTGCTGGGTGAGCTTATTGGCATGACCCAAAATTTCGGACAGATCGACCGTAACGACCGAAATACCGTTGCGCTGCAGGATTTTCTCGCTGTACCGTACCGTGTTGAAGCCTCCGGGCCGGGCGCCGATGGCGCCGATCCGTACTTTCCGCAATCCTTTCGTGATCCGGCAAACGCCCATGAAGTCAAGCAGATCAGCCTTAAATGAAGGGTCCTGCGGCCGTACGACGTGCTTGGTCGTAAGGGTATATTTAATGCCGAATTGGTACAGGTTATTGCAGGCCGAAATTTTGCCGCACCAGGAGTCGCGCCGACGGGCTACGTCCAGCTTGTCCAGATCGTCAGGATAGCCCTGAACCAGAACGGGCACGTTCAGGTCGGCCAATTTGAGCGTTTCGGCTACGCCGCGCTCATCGCCGAAGTTGGGCAACACCACCAGTACCCCGATGATTTCGTCACGGTGGTCCGCAAAAAGCCGGGCGCATTTTTGGGCGTCCTGAAAGGTCTCCACGCCGCCCAGTTTGGTAGCTTCGGTGTCGAGCATCACCGGATTAATACCCATTTCCTTGAATAGCTCGATGATTTCGACCCGTGCTTCTGAAACCAACCGATCGGGGAAGAAATCCCGATTCCCAATGATCACCCCTATACTCCCAGCCTGTGCCATACCTTTATTCTGAACCATTAAATCGTGTAGTCTATCTTTTTATTTAATCTGCTATGATTACCTCTATTTCGTTATCGTGGAAAAGCTGCTTGTGCTTTTCCTGAATCCCGCCATCGGTGATGATGTAATCAATCAGCGACAGGGCGCCCAGGCTGGCAAATGCGCTCTTGCCAATTTTGGTCGAGTCGGCTACCAGGTAGGTAGTTTCCGCTGATTCGATCATTGCTTTCTTCACGACCAGATCGCTGATGCTTGGGTACGTCAGCCCGGCCTTCAGCGAGAGCCCGGCCGTGGCCAGAAACAGTTTTTGGGCATTGAGTCCCTTGAAAAAATCCGCCGCCTTTTGTCCGGTCAGCGACAGGGTCGGGGGCTTGAATTCTCCCCCGGTCATGATCACCTCGATTCCCGTTTCTACGCCTAACATGAGCGCGATATTCAGCGCGTTGGTGATGACAGTCAAGACCCGGTTGTTCCCGGCGAGTTGCTTGGCGATTTCAGTGGTGGTAGAGCCGGAATCCAGAATAATGGTATCGCCATCATCGATAAATTCCAGGCATTTGGCGGCGATCAGTTCCTTTTTGTCGAGGTTCTCTTGGTTGGCCAGGGCAAAATTGCGAACCTGATCCTCGACATTTTTCAGAAACGCCCCGCCGTGTTCTTTTACTACCAAACCTTCCTTATCCAGTTTATCCAGGTCCTGCCGAATGGTTACTTCGGTTACTTTGAACAAACGGGCCAGATCGACTACCTTGGCAGAACCGTCTTCCTTTAATAATTCTAAAATCTTTTCTCTTCGTTGATTGGCCAGCATTTGATTATATGGTTAATTCTTCCCTGGAATAATCTTTAAAAGTAAAAGATTAAAAGAATTAACCATATCCATTTGCATGAATAAACCAAAAATCAGTAGTTACGTAATACTCTCGCCTCCACAATGACAAATATACGAAGATAAAAGAAAATAAAACAAAGAAATCATAAAATAATTTACTATTTCTTAAGAGCACAACCTCCTCTATCAATTCACTCTCATCTTCAATCCAGGCACACATGCGCTCGAAACCAGCTAGTATTCTGCTATCATTAATTTTCCTGACAGTACTCTTACTCAGTTTCAGTTCAAATTCTATCGCGCAAAACCTAAAACCGGGAAATTTGCCCCCGGCCTCAGCTACTGAAGACTGGTCAAATCAGCCTCCGGTAGTGATTCCAGCCGAAAACGGTACAGGAGCACCGTCTGATGCCATCATACTGCTAGGCAGCGAGACTGGTTTCGAAAACTGGGAAAAGCTCGATGGTACCCCCATCAGCTGGTCAATTAAGGATAATGTCATGACGATTGTCCCAAAAACCGGAGACATCCAAACCAAACTCAGGTTCGGGAATGTCCAGCTTCATCTTGAATGGAAGACCCCCGATCCAGCCGAGGATACAGGTACTAACCGGGGCAATAGCGGTGTATTTCTGATGGCGCTTTATGAATTGCAGATTTATGAATCGTATCAATACCAAACCAGGCTTTATTACAACGGGATGGCGGGCAGTATCTACAAACAACATGCGCCCCTGGTCAATGCCGCCCGAAAACCCCAGACCTGGCAAACCTTTGATATCGTGTTTGAAGCTCCGGTTTTTAATCCTGATAAAACATTGAAAACGCCGGCTTACATGACAGTCTTCCAGAACAACGTCCTGATTTTGAACCATGTAGAACTGAAAGGCCCGATGGTGTACCAAGGGTACCCCCGGTACGAATTTCACGCCACCAAACTACCACTTCGCTTACAGGAACATAGCAGCCGGGTAAGTTTCCGAAACATTTGGATAAGAGAACTTTAAACTGCCCTACTTCAAAATAATGCTGCTAATTATCGAACTAAGGCAAGCCAAACCGACATATCGGTATGTCCACGGTTTCCCCAGGCATAGTAAGGTACCAACTGAATAGGTACCCTTTTATCCGATTTTCCCGTAATAGGGCGATACAGTTTGCTGGTCCAGTTGCCATTATTAACCAAAACCCCATCGCCCCGCAGTACTGTTATGGGACTATTTTCAATGCTGAACCGGGAGGGTTTTAAATTATTCTCAATAGCGATGGCTACGTCGAAAATGGTTCTGTCCTTGGGTAAATCGATGGATTCCAGGCAATAGACGACCGGGCCGCGTTTTACGGCTATCTGGTTACGGGTTTCTTCCACCAGGGGATTTGACTCAATAAGCTGCACAGGCATAGGAAGATCCAACTCAACCACATCACCCGCCTTGAAGGTCCTCATCAGCTGAGCGTAAGTACCTGGCGCTAATTCCATAGACTGTACTTTTCCATTGAGAGAAAGCCGGGCACCCGTACACCAGGAAGGAATCCTCAGGAAAAGCCCAAAGGGATCGGCCGGGACTTCGGTTAGCTGGATTCTTATTTTTCCATCCCAGGGGTAGTCGGTGGTCTGGAGTATTTTAAGATTGTCTTTTTTGAATTTTGTGTCCAGCGCATTGCCTCCGTACAAATTGACATACACCCCTTCATCAGACAAGCTATACGCATAC
The DNA here is from genome assembly GCF_014651615.1 of Persicitalea jodogahamensis. Taxonomy (GTDB): domain Bacteria; phylum Bacteroidota; class Bacteroidia; order Cytophagales; family Spirosomataceae; genus Persicitalea; species Persicitalea jodogahamensis. Next base: position 18,681 of record NZ_BMXF01000006.1, read on the forward strand.
TGGCTTACCTCGGCAATGGTACGCACGGCATTGGGCGGGCAGCAGTTGGATTTTGAAATGTAGCTCTGGCGATCCTTTGACCAGCGCTGCTGAAACGGTAGCGCGTCGGAGTAAGCTAATGGGTTGGTATACAAAAATTTATTCCCCTGCAAATTGATCCCGGACAACACGCTGTTGTAAAGAGCCAGCTCCACCACATCGGCGAATTTGGCATCGCCCGTGATCTGAAGCATCCGCCAGTTCCACAGCACATTGCCGATATTCGCGCATGTTTCATTGTGGGCCGTGAAGTTGGGTAGTTGGTAATCACGGCCGTAGGCCTGATGTGTTTTCTGTACCTCGTCGGTCTTGTACGAAGTACCATCCGGCGATACCCCGTCGTACAGCGAGCCGCAGCCGCCCGTCACGTACATTTTGTGCTGGGTGAGGTCGTCCCACATGGTATTAAGCTTAGCCAGTAAAGCTGCGTCGCCCGTTTCGGCGTAGACGTCAGCTACGCCGGCGTACAGGTAGTTGGCCCGTACGGCATGGCCCATTACCTTGGTTTGGTCCAGAAACGGAATGCGGTCCTGATTGTCGTCGGTACCTTCGGTGGCCCCTTTGATAGCTACCAGGTGCTTGACCAAATTGAGGTACCTGGCATCATTTGTAGAGCGGTACAACTCCGACAACCCCATGTAGTGCGAGGGACAAATGGCATTTCTGGATTGCTCAGGCGTAGCGGAGGCGTAGAATCCGATCAGGAAATCGGCGGCTTTTTTCGCCACGTTAAGCAGCGACGTTTTTCCGGTAGCCCGGTAATGCACGCAGGCCGCGGTCATGAGGTGCCCAAAATTATACGCTTCAAAACTCAGCCGATTGTCAAACAGCCGGGCTTCGCCGTTCTGTTTCTGGAGGATAATCTCTTTGGTATAAATATACCCATCGGCGCGCTGCGCTTTGGCAATCACGCCGATAGCGTGGTCCATCAGTTCATCAAGATGAGGATCCTTGGTAGCGGCGTACATGCTGGCCACAGCTTCAAAGGTTTTGTAGAAATCGCCATCATGGAAGGATGGTCCCTTGAATTTTCCGGTTTCGACCCCGGCGGCAATCTCAAAATTCCGGAACGAATGGCTGATTTCCGGGTCGGTGTATACTTTCCAGAGCGTAGGTACCATATTGTCGCGGCATACCTGAAAACGGTCCGCCCAAAAGCCCTGCGTCCATTTGACCGCATCCATGTCGGTGCCGTGCAGTTTGGCGTAGCCGCTTTGGGAGGTGTTCACGAGGGCTCGGTCCTGCGCTTTCGTTCCCAAAAATGCTGAAGACAGCATTAAGACAAGTACTATCGTTCGGCTTGTATTGCGGTTCATATTTTTGTGGTATTTGAATTTATTTCACGTTCACCCGGTTCTTCCACTCCGGGTAGTTTTTCAACAGGGCAGCCGGGGCGTTGGTGTACCAGCTGTATCCGTTGCGGCGTTCGGAGCCGATGTCGGCCAGGGCGTTCCGCTTGATCCCGTCGCGGTCGCAGAAGTAGGGCTTGCTGGTTTCCAGATCGTAGAAGCGCCCCCAAAGCGGTGGTGCATTTTTGTCAGCCACGACTACGACATTATTTTTTCCATCCTGATCGAGTTCTCTTTCTAACTTGATTCCCTCCACCTTATTCGCTTCAAACCATTTTACAGCCCCATTTATTGAGGCTATGATTTCTTTTGAAGGATTCTCTAGGCTCATCAACAGCCTGGTGATGCCCACCGATTCGGCACCGCTGAACGATTCGAGTTCGTATGCCCGGGCTTTGGCCGGAGCCAGCGTTTGTTCATCGTGCTGGGCGCACCATACCGTCGGTTGCCCATCGACCATAATTTGGGTATTCAGGATGCAGGCAATCCCCTTGTCAAAAGCCTGTTGGGCCTTTGATTTCACATCATCAGGTAGTTGCAGGGAAGAGAATTCTTTACGATCAGGAAACACGTCACGCAGGAATTCCATGGTATTAACCATCGCGTTGTCGTTGTAGGTGATGTGGCCCGAATACGCTACGCTTCCACTGCGAACCGGATAGAACTGTGGCCACCCTCCGTTTTCATACTGCGACAGGAAGATGTAATTCAGCCCTTTTTCAAAAGCTTCCCTGTACCTGGTGTCCTTGGTCCGGGAATACATATTGGCCAGGAACTTCAATTCCGTGATGGTAGCTCCATTGTCGAAAGTCGCCCCGATTTCGGACTTTCCCTTCATGTACCCCGCCTTCTCTGTCTCCGACATCGGATGATGGTACGGCTTGTTCTTTTCCCAACCCCCGATACTCTTTTGGCTTACTAGCACATTTTCTGCCACCCGTTTCGCTTCATCGGAGCCATACCAGGCGGCAGGCATACCGGTGGCTACCTGATTCCAGCTCTTGCTCAGGTAGTCAGCGGATTTTTCCTGCTTCGTGTCCTGAGCTGAGACAAACGAAAATGCCAGGGCAAGAAGTAAGAAACCAGAACAAATGATTCTCATAGAAGTCAACACTTGAAGCTGAGTAATGTACTAATAAACAAAGAGATTCGAAGGGAATAAAGTACCCGAACCGACTTAAAACAGGCTACCGGCTGTCAATATCTGGTTATCAGGTCAAGCTATTGAAATGACAACAATAAACCGACAGCCGGTAGCGAGGTATTGGGTTGTTAGCTTTTAATCAATACCCCTTATTCTGGGTAATTATGGCATTTTGATCCCGGACAAAAGTGGGGATAGGCAACAACAGTTTCTCCTCCGTCACACTTTTACCTTTTTCCTTCAAAACGGGTATGGCGCGATTGGTGCGTTTCAGGTCAAACCAGCGGTGAAACTCGAAAGCCAACTCCATGCGTCGCTCGTGTTCCAGCGCCAGAGCTACCGTGTTGTACTTTTGCGGATAGCCGCTCTCTCCGTAAGCGGGCAAGCCGACCCTGGCCCGCACCTCATTCATATATTTTGCATCGCCCGTAGCTTCGGTGAGCAACAACAACAGGTCAGCATAGCGGAAAACAATAAAATTGTTGTTGGCGGCAATGTTCTGACCCACCACGGGGGCTGTTTTGTCCGCCCATTTTTTAGGAAATCGGGCGGCGTTGAAAGTACCTTTCGCATCGACGAAACCCGTGTCGATAGAAGCCTGTTTACGGCTATCCTTTGCTTCGAACTCGTTCCATACATTATCGACGACCTGATTCATGCCTGAACCGTAAAAGCCCAGGACATTGGTACTTGGGAAAAATTCACGGTAATAGGTGCTGAAAGGAGAGGTAGGAGAACCTCCCAGGTACTGAATTTCAAAAATGGACTCCTTTGTGTTTTTGGTTTTTGGGTCCCAGAGCGATGCAAAACTGGGTAGCAAGCTGTACTGCTTACTATTGTACACTTCAAGGAATTCTTTACCCGCGTTGGTTTTGTCGCCCATCACGAGGTACTGCTTTCCCAGTAAGGTCTGGACGGCTCCCTTTGTGGCTCTGCCGACCACGGTGGCCGTGACGGGAAGCGCACTTTTTGCTTCTGTCAGATCCTTCATGATTTGCGCATTTATTTCGGCTACCGGCGTGCGGGGTAGCGCCTGTGCTTCGGCGGCGGTCAGGGTACGGGTCACCAGGGGTACTTCGCCCCAAATCTGCACCATGTTGTAGTAGTACAAAGACCGCAAAAAGAGCATTTCTCCTCTCAGTTTGGTTTTGTAGGCAGCATCCAAGTCGGCTCCTTCGAGTTTGTCGAGCACGAGGTTGACATTGTACAACGACTTGTAGAAGTTTTGCCAAAACTGGTACACCATGGTATTGGCTGGCGTGATGGTGTAATCACGAAACTGCCATTTGTCGGCCTGATTGCCAGGAATGGCGTTGATCGTGACGTTATCGCCCATGAGTTCACCAACGTACGAAATAGGCCCCTGCGCATCGTATACCGTATACAAGGTAGTATAGGCAGCGGTCGCGGCTAAATCGAAATCAGCCTTGGTTTTGTAAAAATTTCCGGCGTTCGGATTTGAAATTGGCGCCAGATCCAGGAACGACTCCTTGCAGCCCCACGTCAGAAACAGGGAGCTTACTACTACGAGGTATTGAATGATCTTTTTCATTGTTTTTATCAGGTATGTTTTGCCAGAGACGATTTATCCCCGGTACTTATAAAAAGTGTACGGGATGAATGTCAAGGGTTTGATTCATAAGTTAGAAACTGGCCTTGATGCCAAACGTGATCACACGGGGAAGTGGGTAGGAACCATAATCGACTCCCTGAAAAGCGCCCGGTACCGGAGCATTGCCGCTGGTATAGTTGCTTGCCGTTTCCATGCTCGAGCTATATGAGGTAGTTCCATAGGTCGTATTTTCAGGATCGTACCCAATGTACTTACTGAAAAGGTAGACGTTTTCGGCGTTCATATACACCCGCACATCCTTGATATTCAACCTGCTGATCAACTGATTGGGCAGGCTATAGGATACCCGGATGTTTTTCAGCCGGACGAAAGAAGCATCTTCTACCCAATACGAGGAGAATTGTTTTTGCAGGCCTAAGTAGTTGACCGAGGGCTTGAAATGCCTGCCATCACCCGGCTCGCTTTCCGACCGCCAGTAACCGTACATGTCTTCAAAGAAATTCCGGCCATTGTCCCAGGTACCCAGAAACCGGATGTTGTTGTTCACAATTTCGCCCCCAAAAGATCCCTGAAACAAAAATGAGAGTTCAAACCCCTTATAGCCGAACGTATTGGTAATGCCGCCAATGAAATCAGGCTGGTAATTGCCCAGAATGGTCCGATCGGCATCCGAGATTTTACCATCGCCGTTTACGTCCCGCACCTTGGGGTCGCCCGGTGTGGTGCTTGCGTGGTGCGGGTAGGCATCAATTTCAGCCTGATTCTTGAACACCCCGTCAAAAATATAACCGAAGAAGTTCGATACTGGCTGACCTACCTCGGTTCTGACAGTTGTCACGTTATCGACGTATTGGATGGGCGCATTGTTCGGTCCAAGCTGAAGTACCTTGTTTTTATTGTGCGCGATATTGAAATCGGTAGTCCAGGTGAGGGCGCGATTGATATTTTTGGTAGAGATGGCAAACTCAACTCCCCGGTTTCGCATTTTTCCAATGTTAGAAAGCTGGGTCGAAAATCCGGTGATATCGGGGATGGGTACAAACAATAGCATATCGCGGGTCAGTGAGTTATAAAGTTCAACTGACGCAGTGATCCTGTTTTTGAACAAACCTATATCTACCCCGATATTGGACTGATCGGTTTTTTCCCATTTCAGCCCCGAGTTGGCCAGCCCGCTCACGACCAGTCCATTGGCCAAAGTACCTCCATTCACATAAGGCGCTGATCCCAGAAGGCTGACTGCCCCGTAGTTAGGAATCTGGTTGTTTCCCGTTACTCCGTAGCTCACCCGCAGCTTCAAATTATTGACCGCTTTGATATTTCCCATGAAGGCTTCTTCCGAAATCAACCAGCCCGCCGAAACTGATGGGAAGTATCCCCATTTGTTATCGGCGCCAAAACGCGACATACCGTCCCGGCGAATGGCCCCTGAGAGGAAATACCTGTTGTTGTAATTGTACTGTACCCGAGCCAGATATGAAATAAGCGCCCATTCGCTTGCTGTGGTGTTGCCGGCCGAAACCGTGCCCGCGTTGAGCGTCTGCACCAGGTCGTTCGGGAAGTTGTTGGCCGCCACGTACATGGTTTCGTCGCGTTGCTTCTGGACCGTGTAGCCCAAAAGCCCGGTTACGGAATGATCGCCCAAATGCTTGTCGTAGGTCAGGGTGTTTTCGCTCAGCCAGTTCAGCATGTAATTGTTCCCGGCATTGCCCTGGGCAGGAAGTACGGCAGAGTACCCGTATTTCTGTTTATCCTTCCAGTAAAAATCCGCCCGGGCATTGTACAGGTTCCCGCTCAGGCTGGTTCTGAACCGCAGGTCGTCGACGATCTTGTATTCCAGAAATCCGGTGGCGATGGTATTGAACGACTTTCTGCTTTTTTCCGCCTCACGTGTCAACGAGTACGGATGCCACAAATTCATGTCGGGATAGGCCGTGTACTTGAACCAGGTAGAATTCGGGTCACGGAAACCCAGGTTGCCGTTTTCATTATAGACCGGGAAAATCGGGCTGCTTTGCAAGCCCAGACTGATTACATCGCTTTTTCCGCTTGTTCCTTCGGTACGGTCAAAAATGGAAGTTATTCCCAGATTCAAACCCACGGTCAGGTGTTTGTTGACTTCTGTCCGGACATTGGAGCGCATCGTGAGCCGCTTGTAGTAGTTGTTGTCCAGCACGGCGGTCTGATCCAGGTATGCACCCGAAAACATGTATTGTGTTTTTTCGGTACCACCCGAAACACTCACCTGAGCATTGAAGGAAGGTGCTTTGCGAAACATGACCTCCTGCCAGTCGGTGCCTTTGCCAAACTGTCCGGGATTGGTAGTAAAGTCTTCCGGGATGCGTAGGGTTGCCGGCCGCAGGTTGTTAGGGTCGCTGGCTTTGCCCCCCTGCGCCATCCATGCGTTGTTTTTGGCATCCACATAGGTTTCGATAAACTGCTGGGCATCCATCATTTTTACCCGGCGAACTACTTCCTGCGTGCCGTATTCTATGTTAGCACTTACGTTGGCCTTACCGGGTTTTCCCATTTTTGTCGTAACCAGTATAACCCCGCTCGAGCCGCGGGAACCGTAAATAGCGGCCGAGGAAGCATCTTTCAGTACTTCAATAGACTCGATGTCCTGAGGGTTGATCAGGTTGAGGTTGAAGTTTTCCAGAGGTACTCCATCCACTACGATCAGCGGATTGGTACCGGCGGTGATAGAGCTGACACCCCGGATTTTGATAACCGGCGATGCGCCCGGAGCGCCCTGCGATTGACTGATGTTGACCCCCGGCATTGTTCCGGCCAGTGACTGGGTCACGTTGCTGAAAGAGCGATCTTTGAATTTGTCGTAGTTCACCGATATTACCGAGCCCGTAACCGCCCGCTTGCTCTGGGTGCCATATCCCACCACCACCACTTCGTCCAGAACCTGGTTATCGGGTGAAAGCTGAACGGATAATTGGGACTGACTCCCGACTACCCGCTCGACTGTTTTGTACCCCACAAAACTAAAAACAAGCGTTGCCTGCTGATCAGGTACTTCAATCTGAAATGCCCCGTCGGCATTCGTCGTCGTGCCCCGTTGCGTGCCTTTGATAATGACACTCACACCGGGTAATGATCCTTCTGAACCACTGCTGGTTACGGTTCCGCTTACAGAAACGGACTGAGCTCGTATTCCTTGCGCAACGAGAAAGACAAGGAAGAGACTGCTTAAAACTTTTTTCATTCGCTTGAGATTGATTTTAGAGCCGTAGACTTTATTTCTAATTGTTTCTTTTTTATTCCTTTTTTTGCGAAAAGTATAACAATAACTATTTATAACAAAATTTTTTTATGAAAAAAGAATATTTTATCTTCATTTATAGCCCTCAGGGGCATAAATAGAAGTTATTCGAAATTTTTTATATATCAAAAACAGCCCAGCCAGGAAGTGTAATCATACTTGGCTTTGGTTTACAGAGAAGAGTCAGCTCTCCCGCGCAACAAAAAAAGCTGCCGTTTCAAACAGAAGCGACAGCCTTGAATCACAGATGGATACAAATGGAGTTGAACAGAAATCGGCTTCTGGTCTCCAATACGTCATAAACGATTCCGCGGGTTCATATTTCTGTCAGCCGGATGGCTAGGTACGGCTTCATAGGCAAACGAATTGACTTTCGGTTTTTATCGAAAATGCGGTACCCGTCCGCTCTTTGAGTTTCGAACACTTCTGGGAGCACCGTGATGGTCATATCCCAGGTATCGATGAGTTCAATCCTGAATTTCTTTCCCGGGGCCGGGCCTGCCTTATTGGGTAAACTCAATTCCCACTCGGGCTTCATATCCTTGCCCAGATAAATAAGGTAGTAGCTGGAATTGGCCGTAGCCGTACAATTGTCTTTCCATGGGTCGGCGAGTTCGAGGGGACCGGGAGCATTCTCCATTATTTTTCTCAGAAACCCGATACGAGCCGGGCTTTTACCCACGAGCCTTCCCCCCTTTGCCCAAAATATAGTATCTCCGGGGTTTTTGTAAGTTTCGCCGTGGGTTACATAGGTTCCGGCAATAGTACCCTGCCAAAAAGCTTCGGTCATTTCTTCGCCGCTCAAATGCCCCCATCGTTGTGGCAAATCCCCTTCGTAGCAGACCTCGTCGTATAGCATGGGCTTAAAGAACACATCTTTAAGCAGTACGGCCTTGCCAAATCCATCCACAGCAGAGCCGTTCTGAATACTCACATGACTGAATTCAGGCTTCCAATTGTCGTAGTATACGCTTCCATTATGAATCGAATTCAGGTGATGATAGGGATCGGCCGCTACTACCGCTTTACTATATACGTCCCAAACTTCGCGGGGCTTGGTTTTGATGTAGTCAAATTCATTGGCCATCGACCACCAAACATTCCGAAAAGAAGAAAGCCGGGCAGTGAGGTAGTGGATATAGTTCAAATCGTTTTCTTTTCCCAGGCTATCAAAACCCCAGCGACCCTTGTCATATGGATGAAAAATGATCACATCGGCCTCAATACCCAACTTGTTCAAATCGTCAATTCTCTTTTCGAGATGTTCAAAAAAAGCCGGGTTAAATCTGGAAAAATCCCACGTGAACTTTACCCTGCCCGTGGGCGTGGCCGTCGAATCCTTCTTTTCAAATGGGTAGTAACGTGGCTCGTTCTCGACGTTTGCGTAGTACTTCGGAAACACGCACATCCTGATTTTATTGAAAGGGGCACTTTTCAACGTAGTCAGCGTAAGTTCTTCCAGTCCTTCGGGCTGGTGAGTCCAGGCGTATGCCGTAGTACCAAACGGATAGTACCTCGTCCCGTCGGCGTACTTAAAGTGGTAGGTATCCGCCACCTGAACGGGCCCGTGGTTGTCGGCTGAAGGTACAATGCATTCAAATTTCCCGGTTTTTCCGTTCAAGCTTTTGGTATTGCTGACCGTTCTATACTGCCACTCGCCCAACGACCCGGGCATAAAACGAACTTTATAAACGCCCTGTCCATCATAAAACCCGGCTACTTTCACCTTTTCAGCGCCTTTGGAGAACTCCGCTGCCAGAAGCACATCGTTGAACGGATTGCCGCTCTCTGGTCCTTTCAGCGTTAATTCAAATCGCCCCCATTTCTCGACCTGGGGCTGGGCATAAGCGCGTTGAGCTATTTGACCAAGTGAAAGAAATAGTAGTGCGAAATAAAGGGTTTTTAACCACATGTCCTTTCCGGTGAATTGAGTGAAGTTTTGATAATGAAAAGTACTCCATCATGGCCTACCCAATGGCTTCGAGCCAGCCCTGATGTTGCGTTTTTGCCCTCGCCCCGCTCTCGTTTGGTACCGTTACCTGAGTCGTGCCTTTATGAAGGGTAGTTAGGTAATCGATGCTTGGATGCACGCCCGACTGCAGTCCGGACAAATAAGCGGCTCCCAGGGCCGACACTTCCGCCAGCCCCAGATTGACGACTTGCTTATCCAGCAGATTGGCCAGCAGTTGCATCACAAACTCGTTGGAAGTCAGGCCTCCGTCCACATTTAATCCTTCCAGGCTAATTCCCGTATCCGCTTCCATCGCCATGATTACATCCGTGATTTGATAGGGAATGGACTCCAGCGCCGCCCGCACGATGTGGTTTTTATTGGTACTGAAGGTCATGCCGGTAATAGATGCCTTGCGGTTCATGTCCCAATGCGGCGCGCCGAGCCCGCTGAACGCCGGAATGAAATAGACCCCGCCGCTATCCTCCACTGCGTTGGCCATCGCTTCGGTTTCGCGGCTTTCGGCAAACAGGCTCAGGTTGTTCTTTAACCACTCGATGGTGGCCCCACAGGTGACGATGACTCCTTCCAGAGCATATTCCACGTGGTTGTCCCTGCTCCATCCAATGGTCGTTACCATGCCCCGCTCGGAAAAGCGGGGTGCGGTACCTATATTCATCAATATGGAGGAGCCCGTCCCCATGGTCGCTTTGGCAATTCCGGGTGAGAAGCAACCTTCTCCGAAAGCCGCGGCGTGCGAATCGCCGATCATGGCGGTGATAGGCAGCTGATTTTCAAAAAGTTCGCCAAAATCAGTTGTGCCAAATTCTGACGAAGATGCCTGTATTTCAGGCAACTGAAGCCCGGTTAAGCCATAGTCGGAAAGCAATTCCTGGTCCCAGGACAACGTATGCAGATTGAAGAATAAAGTACGCGACGCATTGGTATGGTCGGTAAGGTACTGCCTGCCTTTGGTCAACTTATATAAAAGCCAGGTATCGACGGTGCCGAAAAATGCTTCGCCAGCCATGATCGCCTTTTTTACGGTCGGATCATTTTCGAAAAGCCAGATTGTCTTGGAGCCCGAAAAGTAAGGGTCGATCAGCAGGCCGGTCCGTTCTTTGATTTTCTGATCCAGACCCTTTTCCCGCAGGCGATCGCAAACTTCTGTAGAACGTTTACATTGCCACACTACGGCATTATGCAAAGGCTCACCCGCTTTGTCCCAGAGCACGAAGGTTTCTCGCTGGTTGGATATGCCACACGACTTGATGTCGTTCAGGTCCCCTCCCTGGGACCGAAACTCATCAAGACACTTCTCTACGGACTTCAGAACATTTTCGTAGATGTCATTCGGATTCTGTTCCACAAACCCATTTTCAAGATAATGGGTAGACAAGGGCTCAGTGCCTCTCGCCACCACTTCTCCTTTTTCATTAAACACGACCGTCTTTGTGCTGCTGGTACCCTGATCTACCGCAAGAACTAATGATTTTTTCATTCTGAGGACTTCGTATGGCCTTCTGTTTAGTAAGTAATGGTACTGTAATAGCAAAGGAAAGAAAAAAATAATAAAAAAAAGAAATAAAATGAAATAAAATAGTTCTACCTTTGGCACTATTTCCTTAATCATTATAAATTCTGCACGTATGGATTAAAATAGAAGAAAACTGAAGCCCTCGCCCTTTTTTGACTACCTGGGAGGAAACCGGGCAAGTCAGTGAGCAATTTACCCCAGTCTGAACTACTGGGAAACTTATGTTGACTCATTTCGTCGATGATTCGGGTCCAGCAAAGTAGCAATGATATGTACTAAGGTAAATGCCGTCTGAGCGCACATACATGAGATAAGAGGAGCCACAGATGGGTAAAAATCTCAATTCTTAAACAAGCAAACAATGCAAAAAAAACTACTGATCGCTGGTGCACTTGTTCTGTGGGGGCTCGGCGTGAACTCCTCCAACCGGCTTTACGCCCAGCAATTTGCCAGCCTGGAGAAACCTTCAAGCGTTAGCGATACTCAGCCCGGGAAATCGCGTAGTACCGTGGCTCCAAAAGCACAAAAGGTGAGCGGAACCGTGAAAGACGAAAAGGGGGAGGACCTTCCGGGCGTCAGCATCCTGATACAGGGAAGCCAGCAGGGTACTTCTACGGATGCTTCGGGAAATTATCAAATCACGGTACCCAATGAGAAATCTACCCTGGTGTTCTCTTTTGTCGGATACGAAAAGCAGGAGATTGTGGTGGGCAACCGGAAAACCATTAACGTCAATATGCGACCTGATGCCAGTTCACTGGATGAGGTGGTCGTTATCGGCTATGGTGCAGTCCGCAAGAAAGACCTGACCGGCTCCGTAGTTCAGCTGAAAGGAGAAGAGCTGAAGGAAGTCCCCAGCGCCAACGTGCTTGAAGCGGCTCAGGGCAAAATTGCCGGGGCCGACATCACCCGCAGCAGTGGGCAGGCTGGTGCCAGAGTGAACATCTCGATTCGCGGCAACCGCTCCATCGGTGGAAACAACTCCCCGCTCATTATCGTGGACGGTATTCAATACAGCAATCTTGAGGACATCAACTCCAATGATATCGAAACCATGGATATCCTGAAAGATGCCTCCTCAACCGCCATCTACGGTTCGCGTGGAGCAAACGGGGTTATTCTGATTACGACCAAAAAGGGCCGTTCGGGTAAGCCGGACATCTCCTTCAATGCCTATACGGGGATTTCAAAGGTGACGATGTACCCTAAGGCAATGGACATCAATGGTTTTCGTGATTTTAAGCGGGAGGCCTGGCGGGCAGCCGGCATCTGGAACAGTCCGGCAGACGACCCCAAAATCTTTGCCAACGTAGCCGAGTACCAGGCTTTACAAAACGGCCAGTGGATCGACTATCAGGACGAACTCATTCACGACGGGGTGCAGCAGGACTACCAGTTGGGGCTGCGGGCCGGAAACGACCGCCTGAAATCCTACGTCTCGGTTGACTACTTCAATGAGAAGGGAATCCTGAAGCAGGATGAGCTAAAACGCTACACCGGCCGCATCAATGTTGACTACTCCCTCAATGACTGGATGAATATCGGGCTCAACACCCAGCTCACCTACTACGACCAGAGTGTGCGTCGCGATCCGCTGAACCAGGCCAATAAAATTACACCTTTGGGTACCCTCTACGACGTCAACGGTAATTTTAACTATATCATGATTGATGGTACTTCAGCGAACCCGCTGTCGGACGAGCAACCCAATGCTTACAAGAATTCGGTGCTGACGACCCGGATTCTGACCAACGGGTACGTGGAATTGACTCCCTTCAAAGGATTTACGGCGCGGAGTACCGTAGGTGTGAACCTTGCCTCCTCCCGTAACGGAATATACGCATCTCCCAAATCCATTGACCGTACCCTGACCGGCAAATCACTGTCATCGTACGGGGCCAACAATGGTCGGAGCATCAACTGGGAAAACGTCTTGACCTATCAGGGGAAATTTGGTCAGCATAGTCTATCGCTGACCGGGATCGTAAGTTACCTGAGCAACTCTTCCGACAACGTCTCCGCTACCGGGGTGAATCAGCTTCTGCCTTCCCAGCTTTTCTACTCGCTGGGTAGCAACTCCGAAGAGATCAAAATCAACTCAGGGTATTCGAAAAGTAACCTGTTGTCCTTCGCAGGCCGGTTGAACTACTCCTTCCGCGACCGCTACCTGCTGACCCTGACGGCCAGAGAAGATGGTTCTTCTAAATTGGCTGAGGGTAACCAATGGACCTTCTTCCCATCGGCTGCCTTTGCCTGGCGGATCATTGAGGAGGACTTTATGCCCGAAACGAATGTGCTCACCGACCTGAAAGTGAGAGCCAGTTACGGGGTGGCTGGTAACGATCCATCCGGTCCTTATGCCACGCAGACTACCCTTACCCGCATTGCTTTTGGCTATGACGACGTCGCAGCTCCGGCTTACACGTTCTCACGTAATGTGGGTAATGCCGCACTGGGCTGGGAGCTTTCAAAGACTCAAAACTTCGGCCTTGATTTTGGACTTTTTAAGGGCCGTTTTAACGGTACAGTCGATTATTACGATACCCGTACCTCCAATTTGTTGCTCGACCGGGGACTGCCTCCAACTACCGGTGTAACAACTGTTAAGCAGAACATAGGCAAAACCCGGAACCGTGGGGTGGAAGTAACCCTGGGTACCACCAACGTACGGACCAACAACTTTAACTGGACCAGCAGCCTGACCTTCACTAAAAACAAGGAGGAAATTACGGAACTGGTAACGGGTGGCGACGACATCGGAAATGGCTGGTTCATCGGGCAACCGATCAGTGTGTTCTACGATTACGAAAAACTGGGGGTGTGGCAAACCGGCGAAGTTGACGCAGCTGCCGCCATTCTGCCGAGCCAGAAGCCTGGCGAAATCAAGGTTCGGGATCAAAACGGAGACGGAAAAATCGATGCCGTCAATGACCGGATTATCCTGGGCAACCCTCGCCCCAAGTGGAGCGGAGGGTTTGACAACAATTTCAAAATCAGAGGCTTCGACATCAATGTGTTCCTCTACGCCCGCGTTGGCCAGATGATCGACGCTGACCGCTATGCCAGATTTGACCAGCAGGGAATTGGCAACAGCACAGCCGGACTGGACTACTGGACGCCCGAGAACCCGACCAATGCCTACCCGCGCCCCAACAAAAACGGAGGCCTGAAGTACCTCTCTACGCTGGGGTATCAAAACGGTACTTTCGCCCGTATCAGGAATATTTCGCTGGCGTATAACGTACCATCCAAGCTGCTGGGCACCAAGGTGATCCGTGGGCTTCGGATCTACGCCACGGGCAAAAACCTGTTCACCTTCACCAAGCTGAACTATGACCCGGAGCGGGGTGGATCGGAGAACTTCCCTATGACCAAGCTGTATGTATTCGGTATCAACCTGAGTCTTTAATTTCTAACTTCTAATACGACATGAAACTAAATTTCATCCAAAAAACGGGGTTGGTAGCCGTACTGCTGCTCTCCCTGGGATCATGTAATGATGTTCTGGAAGAATACAACCCCAGCGGTCTGACGGCCGAATCTGTCTATTCTTCTCCCGAAGGATTCGAGACGCTGGTCAATGCAGCCTATTCCTACCAACGCTGGTGGTACGGTAAAGAGGAAGGCTATAACATTTCTGAAACCGGCACCGACATCTGGACGAGTGCCGCCGGGGATGTCTGGCGGGATCTGACCCAGTATCTCAATCTGCAGGGCAACAATGCCGCCCTGACCAATGAATGGCGGGAGCTGTATGCAGCCGTCAACTTATGCAACGGAGGCATCAACCGCATTGGCGAGGCGGGGCTTTCGGCGGCCTTGCGGCCTGTCCGCGAGGGTGAACTCCGCTTCCTGCGCGCCTTCTACTACTGGCACATCGCAGAAACCTGGGGTGGCGTACACTTTACGACCCAGGAAACCAATGGTATAGTCTCTACGGCCAACAAAACACCTGTCGAAACGATTTATGCTCAGATTTTCGAGGACCTGAAATTCGCCACGGCCAATTTGCCCGCTACCCAGCCGCAGTACGGCAAAGTAACCAAGGGGGCCGCCCAGGCCTTTCTGGCCCGTATGTACCTGACCCGGGGCATGAACAAAGAGGCACTCGAAATGGCCGAGGCAGTGTTGAAAGGCA
Source organism: Persicitalea jodogahamensis (assembly GCF_014651615.1). Taxonomy (GTDB): domain Bacteria; phylum Bacteroidota; class Bacteroidia; order Cytophagales; family Spirosomataceae; genus Persicitalea; species Persicitalea jodogahamensis. The sequence goes on from NZ_BMXF01000006.1 coordinate 33,686, forward strand.
ACTATGGCTACAAGCTGGAAGCCAACTACGCCGATCTTTGGAAGATGAGTAATCTGAAAACTAAAGAAGCAATCTACGTAGTCGATTATTCTACAAACCTCGCCCTCAACGACCTGGCAAACTCTACCTTCAATCCCTACGGCCACTCGCGGGGCAGCAACAGCGGTCACCTGCTCTTTCTGATGAAGTATGATGACCGGCCCGGCATGGCCCGCGACCTGGTGAACGGTCGGCCCTTCAACCGGTACATGCCTACCCGCTTTTTGCTGGATTTGTACAGCGACGAGGACGCCCGTTACGAAGGGTCGTTTCAGCAGGCCTGGTACGCCAACGCAGCTACCCGTCCGGTGGGGATGAGCCTGGGTGACACGGCGGTATACTCTACCCGCAAGGAGATTCCCGATGCTTTTGAAGCCACCCGCAAATACCTGACGGTTGACCGCAGCAAAATTTATAATGCCAACGGCACGGTGAAGGACAATCTGCGCTACCCTACGCTTTCGAAGTTCATGGACCCAACCCGCGCCAACTTCAACGAGGCGCAAAGCGCCCGCGACGTGTTTGTGATCCGCCTGGCCGAGGTGTACATGATCGCTGCCGAAGCTCAAATGAAGCTGGGCAACCTTCCGGCGGCCGCTGAATATATCAACGTAGTACGCACCCGGGCTGCTAAATCCGGTAAGGCGGCTTCTATGCAGATCACACCCGCACAGGTAACCCTCGACTTCATTCTGGACGAGCGGGCCCGTGAGTTTGCCGGCGAGCAAATGCGCTGGTTCGACCTGAAACGTACGGGCAAACTGCTCGAGCGTATCCGCGCCTATGCTCCTGACAATGCCGTCAATTTGCAGGAATATCACGTAGTGCGTCCCATTCCGCAAACGCAGCTGGATGCGGTGACCAACAAGGCAGAATTCAAGCAAAATCCTGGTTACCAATAGGTGTCAGGTTGTCTTTTCTGCTTATTTTTCAATCAAAAAATTCAACAACCTTCCCCCGATGAGTTTTTGGGGGAAGGTTAAAATCTTTCTATGATAAATCGATCTCTTGCTTGTAGCCTTCTAGTAGTATGCCTGTCGTTCGTTTTCGTCCAGGCGCAGACTACTTCGCCCTATAGCTGGGCCAACCTCCCGAAGGTGACCGAACCTACCTTTCGGAAGGACACCATAAACATACTGGCGCATGGTGCCAAACCCGACGGAGCCACCCTGAATACAAAGGCAATTAATGCAGCCCTTGTTGCATGTAATAAGAAGGGAGGGGGCGTGGTACTTGTTCCGTCTGGCCTGTGGCTCACCGGCCCCATCGAGTTGCAAAGCAATGTCAACCTGCACCTGCAGCGGGGCGCTACGCTACTGTTCACCCCCGACAAGAGCCAGTACGCGCTCGTAGAAGGATTCTATGAGGGCAAGCGCGCCGCCCGCAATCAATCCCCGATTTCGGGAAAGAACCTGGTCAACATAGCCATCACCGGACAAGGCATCGTGGATGGTAACGGCGACGTATGGCGGGCTGTGCACAAAAGGCAACTGACCGAAGACGAGTGGAAGAAAAAGGTAGCCTCGGGAGGCGTACTAAAAGCCGATGGCAAAACCTGGTACCCCAGTGAGCAGTTCAAATCAGCCAGCGAAGAGAACAAGAGCATGCTGATTGGAGAAGGCCAGAAACCGGGGGATTTTGCCGGAATGAAAGATTTCCTGCGCCCCAACCTGGTCGTACTCAACGGCTGCAAAAAAGTACTGCTGGAAGGTATCATTTTCCAGAACTCTGGCGCCTGGTGTCTCCATCCGCTAATGTGCGAAGATCTGACCTTCCGGAACATCACGACCAAAAATCCCGACTACGCCCACAATGGCGACGGGATGGACATCGAATCCTGCAAGAATTTCCTGATCGAAGGCTGTACCCTGGATGTGGGTGACGATGCCATCTGTATCAAATCCGGTAAGGACGAAGAAGGCCGTCGGCGGGGAATACCCACGGAGAACGGCATCATTCGTAACAACACGGTCTATGCCGGCCATGGAGGTTTCGTGATTGGCAGCGAAATGAGCGGAGGAGCCCGCAACCTCTTCGTCGAGAACTGTACCTTCATGGGTACTGACAAAGGGCTGCGTTTCAAATCGGTTCGTGGCCGTGGTGGGGTAGTAGAGCACATTTATGCCCGGAACATTTTCATGAAAGACATCGTCGATGAAGCCATTTTCTTCGATATGTACTACTTCGTGAAGTTTGCCACCGATGGTGAGCGCGATATGCGCCAGGTAGTGAACGAAGGAACGCCCATTTTCCGCAACATGAAATTTGAGAACATCGTCTGCAATGGAGCAAAAATAGGGGTGTTTGTCCGGGGGCTTCCCGAAATGCCCATTTCCAACATCACCATGGAAAACATGGTTTTGCAGACCGACAAGGGCATTGAGCTGATTGAAGCCAGCGGTATTAAGATCATCAATGCCGATTTCAAAACCAAAGAAACCCGTCCTGTTGTCCTTGTGGATAACAGCAGTCAATTGCTTTTCGACCGCCTGCAGTACAACGCAAACACCGATTTGCTGTTTGAGATAAACGGTACCCGCAGTCAGGATATCAAAGTGATCAACACCGACCTGAAAAAAGCACGGTTGAAAGCGGAATACGGTCAGGGTGCGCCGGAAAAAGATTTGAAATTATTTACTGCCAACTAGTTGACTACTGGATGGGTGATGCCGTGTGTGAACTACACGCAAAGCATCGCCCATTCATTGTTCCATACCATCTGGTTTCTGCTTCGGTGGAATCAACCCCTCAGAGTGTCATTCCTATCCAAGGAATTCACCTATCGTTACCGCTCAAACTCATAAAATTTGACTTCTCACCTTGAATACAAGAATGCGCATCCAAAGTATTTAAGCCCGTTTTTTAAGAAAAATATCAGGCTTTGCTTACTGCTGCAGATTGTCCTTTGTTCAGTAGTCCACCAATCCTTCGCCCAGCACTTTTCGATCAGAGGTAGTGTGCAGAATGCGGCGGATCGGTCGGTCATGCCGGGGGCTATCGTTACGATTCAGCTGCCCACTGACAAGCAACCCAAAGATGGTGTTTCTGCCGATGCCAATGGTGAGTTCGCCTTTAACGAAATAGCTGCGGGCTCTTATTTGATCAAAGTCAATTATTTGGGGTTCAAACCTATTTCCAAAACTGTAGACATCGAAAACTCTTCAGTCGATTTGGGAACACTGGCTTTGGTGGAAGAAGCGAATAACCTGCAGGAGGTGAAGGTAATCGGGCAGGTGGCTACTGCCATCCAGAAAGGCGACACGACCGAGTTCAATGCCGCCGCCTTCAAGACTGCCGCCGACGCCAGCGCCCAGGACCTTATTCAGAAACTCCCCGGATTGACGGTAGAGGACGGCAAAGTCCAGGCTCAGGGCGAGGACGTGCAGCAAATTCTGATCGATGGCAAGCCCTTCTTCGGCACCGATGTGGCCAAGGCACTGCAGAGCCTGCCCGCGGAGGTGATTGCCAACATTCAAATATTCAATAAAAAGAGCGACCAGGCGGAAATGACCGGTTTCTCCGACGGCGACGAGTTGAAGACCATTAACATCGTGACCCGCGCCGACCGACGCAAGGGGCAGTTCGGCAAGACTTCGGTCGGCTACGGCACCGACGACCGCTACCTGGCGGGGACAAGCATCAACATCTTTGATAACGACCGCCGCTTTACGGTCACTGGCCTCAGCAACAATATCAACACCACCAGCTTCAGCACCGACGAAAGCAACTCGCGGGGCGGTCGGCCGCGCAGCGGCATCATCAAGACCAGTTCGATCGGCGTGAACTACTCCGACATGTGGTCGCCCAAGATCGAGGCCAGCGGCAGCTACACCTACACCAACCAACAGAATTTCGGCATCGAGTCAAAATTCCAGCAGTTTATCAGCGAGGCGGATTCGGGCCGGACCTACACCGAAAACAGCCGAAGTACCGATAAGGAAGGCACGCACCAGGCTGACATGCGCATCGACTACAAAATCAACAAGCAAAACCGGCTTCTGATTCGCCCCCGCATGACCGTGCGGCGTGGGGAGGATTTCAACTACTTCCTGGGCCGCACCGAGAACGAGAACAGCCCGCTCAACCAAACCGAGAACACCTCCAATGCCATCAGTACCGGCGTGAATTTTCGCAACACGCTATATTACAGCCACCAATTTGACAAAAAGGGCCGAAGTGTGACCTTCCGGCTCAGCACGGGTTTCAGCAACAGCGACAACCAAAGGTACCGCCTGGCCGACAACCAGTACTTCCGCGAGCCCGGCCGCGACCGGATACTCAACCAGTTCACCGATTTTGGCGGGAAGGGTTTTTCGTGGGAAGGTGAGATATCCTACACCGAGCCCATTGGTAAAAACGGAAGCGTGGAACTGGAACACGAGCGCGGCCACCGCTACGATGACTCCGACCGGCGGCTTTACGATTACAGCGAGTTTACGGGCGACTACTCCGACCTGAATGTCGGGCTGAGCAATAGCTTTAAAAGTGACTACCTCACGGATAAAACGCAATTGAGTTACCAGTATCGGACCGACAAAGTGCGCTTTCAGGTGGAAGGGGAGTACCAAAATGCTATGCTGCACAATGACCAGGTTTTTCCGCGGGAGTTTGAGTTGAACCGCACTTTTTCCAATGTGCTGCCAGCGGTTCGGTTCGAGTACAAGTTTACCAAGTCCACCAACATCGAACTGGACTACCGCACCCGGACCGATGCGCCTTCGATCAGCCAACTGCAGAACGTCTACGACATTTCCAACCCGCTCTATGTACGCACGGGTAATCCGGGGCTGGTGCAGTCGGTGCAGAACCGCTTCCGGGGCCGTTACCGGACGCACAATCCCGACAACGATCATACTTTTTACGCCAGTTTGGAGGGGGCTCTCATCCCCAACTACATAGCCAGCAGCACGCTGACCGCCCGCAGCCCCATTGCCCTGACGGCCACCGACACGCTGCAGACGGGTTCCCAGCTCTCGCGGCCCGTCAACCTCGACGGCTACCGGACCATCCAGTCGTTCATCAACTTCGGGCGCCCCGTTGATTTCCTCAAATCCAAGTTCAGCACCTACGCCTACATCACCCACACCCGCACGCCGAGCATGATCGACTCGCTGACTAACTTCACCGCCAACACCGGTTTTCGGCTGGGTGTGTCGCTGAGTAGTAACATCAGCGAAAACGTGGACTTCTACGTCTCCACGCGCTCAGGCTACAACACGGTGCACCGGTCTTTGCGCAAGACGTCTGAGAACTATTTCAACCAGAGCAGCCGGGCTCAACTCACCTGGGTGATCTGGAAGGGGCTGGTGTACCGGACTGACCTCAACCACCGCATCAACACGGGTTTGTCGGCGGGTTTCAACACCAATTACATGATCTGGAACATGAGCATCGGCAAGAAGCTGTTTTCCAACCAGCGGGGCGAGATCAGCCTGAGTGTGTTCGACCTGTTGAAACAGAACATCAGCATCCGCCGCAATGTGACGGATATTCTGGTGGAGGATGTGCAGTCCAACGTTCTGCAGCGGTACTTCATGCTTACCTTCACCTACAACCTGCGGCATTTCAGTGGAGGAGCTTCCAGTGAACAGGATTTTGAGCGGCAGGAAGGGCGCAAGAAGTGACTTTTTGTCTATCAGAGGTCTCGTGCTCAGGAAAGTATCTCAGTAGTGTAACAACGCTTTTGGTTTAGATTGCTAACGTATAACATGAATTCAAAAAACATGAAAGTTAATATTTGTCTGATTCTTCTCGTAACGACGCTCTTCGGCCACACTGTGTCCGCCCAGCCCAATCAGAAAAGCAGAGTAGTCATTCTAAGCGATATTGAAGCCGAGCCCGACGATTTAGAGTCTTTCGTCCGCCTTCTCCTGTATTCTAACGTGATCGATCTGAAAGGTTTGGTAGCGACTACTTCTGTATGGAAAAAAACGAGCGTGGCGCCCGAATCAATCAAAAAAATAGTGCGGGCTTATGGCAAAGTACAGCCTAACCTGATAAAGCACGAACCTGGATTTCCAAAAGTCGAGACGTTGCTCGGTCTGGTAAAGCAGGGACTACCAAAATACGGAATGCTGGGTGTGGGCGATGGTCAAGACTCCGAAGGCTCTGAATGGATTATCAAAGTACTGGAAGAAAAAGACGAGCGTCCCTTGTGGGTATCCGTCTGGGGAGGGGTGAATACGCTGGCGCAGGCACTGGACAAAATCAAAAAGACCAGGACCGAGGCAGAAGCAAAAAAGTTGATTGCAAAACTCCGGGTCTATACCATTTCGGATCAGGATGATAGTGGCATCTGGATCAGGAATAACTTTCCTGACCTTTTTTACATCGTCAATCCGGGTGATAATTACGGGACGGCGACGTGGAGCGCCATCAATACGTTTGTGAAAGGCATTAATAATGAAAAAATCAGCAATAGCTGGATCGCCCAGAACATTCAGCAAGGGCACGGTGCCCTCGGTGCCGTGTACCCCGATGTCGCCTGGGGAATGGAAGGCGACACCCCTTCGTACTTAGGTTTGATACCCAATGGCCTGAATGCTCCCGAACATCCTGAGTGGGGCGGCTGGGGTGGCCGTTACGAACTGTACAAACCGGATTTCTCGAAGGAGAAAAAAGGAAACTCCGGGGTACCCTTTGAAACCGAAACCCGGCCCATCTGGGCGAGTGCCACAGATAGCTACACCCCTTACCTGCCCAGCGAGTACGGACGGGCAGTCAAGAAAGACACGGCCACTTTCACCAGTAACAAGGCAAGTTTGTGGCGCTGGCGCGATGACTTCCAGAATGACTTCGCCGCCCGCATGGATTGGTGCGTCAAGCCCTACGCCGAAGCCAATCACCCGCCGGTTCCGGTTCTGGATCATGCCGAAGAATTCACCGTGAAATCAGGACAGGGCTTTGCGCTGGATGCCGACAGTTCTACGGATCCCGATGGGGACAACCTTAGTTTTCTCTGGTTTTACTACCCTGAGGCAAGTACCTACAAGAAACCGATAAATATGGGCGCAGAGAACGTGCACGGGGTTTACGTGACCGCTCCTCAGGTTGACAAACAGGAAACACTACACTTTATCCTGAAGCTTACGGATAAGGGAACACCTGCCTTGTCGAGATACAAAAGAGTCATTGTGAAAGTGTTGCCAAAATAAAATCAATAGAAAAAATGCAGTCAATAATCTTAAAAAGTTCAGTAAAGTATTGGTTTATAGGTGCGGTAGTTATTCTGGCATTGGTTCAAACCAACATTTCCGCTCTGGCCCAAACCAAACCGCGCATCATCATCAGCACCGATATTGGTGGGACCGACCCCGACGATTTCCAGTCCATGATCCATTTGCTGATGTACGCCGACCGGTTTCAGATCGAAGGTTTGGTCTCTTCTCCTTATGGCGATGGGAGGACGAAAGACATCCTGAATATGATTGACCTGTACGAGAAAGACCTCAGCAAGCTTAAAAAACATTCATCCGGATTTCCCGCCCCTGATGCCCTCAGGGCCGTTTGCAAACAAGGTGCCATTAAAGAAGCTGCTTATAAGGGATTTAGTGCCGCCACCGAAGGCTCCGACTGGATTATTCGTTGTGCCAGAAAAAAGAGCGATCAGCCCCTGTGGGTGTTGGTGTGGGGTGGGTTTGAGGATCTGGCTCAGGCCTTACATGATGCCCCCGAAATCAAAGACAGAATCAGGGTATATATGATTGGCGGACCGAATAAGAAGTGGGGCGTAAATGCCTATTCTTACATCGCCGAACACCATCCTGACCTGTGGATGATTGAAGCCAATGCCACGTACCGGGGATGGTTCATGGATCCGGAATCACCAAAAAATATCACGAGCAAGGCTTTCTACGGAAACTATATCCAGGGTCGGGGAGCCATGGGAAAAGACTTTATAAACTACTATAAAGGCGATATAAAAATGGGCGATACGCCCTCCCTTGCCTACCTGATGAAGGGAAATCCGGATACCCCCACTGGTGAAAGCTGGGGCGGTAGTTTCACCCCCATTGACCGGAGTTCCAGAGCGATTTTTGAGCGAAACACCACGACCGCCGACACGGTAGCCACGTACAGTGTGGTGGAATGGCGGTTCAAAGGTCCAAAACTTGCTATTCCTACGGATTCAGCCTGTTTTACTTTAGACATAAGCGGGCAATTGTGGCCGGGCTACTATTTGGGAGAGGGTCGATACGGAGTTCGGTATTCTCCCAAGCAGGTGGAAGTCGGCTCGTATACGACCCATAGTTCAATTTCGGAATTGGATGGACAAAAAGGAAAGTACGTAAGTGTGGCACCCTGGCCGGGAAAACGGGGCCCCAACGACTACGTCCTTGGCCGCAACTGGTACGGCGACCGGACAGAGCCGGAGTTATTCCTTGGTACGCAACAGGGCGCGAAAACTGTATCGAAGCATCGGGAGGAGTTTCTGATGGACTGGGCCAAACGCTGGGAGTGGTTGAAATAGGGAATAAGGGGTAGTTTTTCAGGCCATTGAGGTAAAATCAGTAGATTTCGCAAGTGGCAGCGTCTTTATACCATCACCCAAAATATCTCATAGTATGGCATTAAAGATTTTCCTCGGCCTGATCGTCGTGTTCTTACTGGTGCAGTTCATTCGTCCCGAAAGAAACGAATCGGACGACCGCACCAATGACATTTCGACGAAATACGAGATTCCGAAGGACGTAGACCACGTGCTTCAGGTAGCTTGCAATGACTGCCATTCCAACAAAACCGTTTATCCCTGGTACGCCAATGTGCAGCCCGCCGCCTGGTGGCTCAGCGAACATGTAAACGACGGGAAGCGACACCTGAACTTTTCTGAATTTACGCGGCTGCCTGTTGCCGTGCAAAACCATAAGTTTGAGGAGATCGTGGAAATGGTGGAAGAGAAAGAAATGCCCATGAAAGAATACACTTATCTGGGCCTTCATTCCGAGGCTGACATTACCGACGATCAGCGGCAGCTTATTATCGATTGGGCCAGAAATCAAATGGATTTCCTGAAGGCGACCTATCCGGCGGATAGCCTTGTCCTGAAAAGGCGGAAGTCCTGAAAACCGCTTGCAGTGACAGGAGCACGGTTAGCCTCGGAAAGGTAGACCACGTCGGTGAAATAGGCTACATTGATACAGCCTGAAAACCAAAACAAGCATGTAGTTGTGTTTCTACGCTGCTCAGAAACCCTCGTCCTTGATCTCCTTCTCCGTAATCGTCCCGTACTTTTTTACCGAGTCGCGGATCTCATCGGCTTTGCCGACCAACACGAACTGTAGCTTGTCTTTCGGAAAGTACTTCGCGATGATGTCTTTGGCTTTGGCCACGGTCAGGCCGTCTACTTTGGTTTGGAAAGTATTGATGTAGTTCTCGTCAAAGCCGTAAGTGAACATATCCGTCAGCAAGCCCGCCAACGCGCCCGCCGACTCGTAGTTGGGCGGAAAATCGCCCTTCACGTAAGCCTTGGCCGAAGCCAGTATTTCGTCGTTCAGTCCCGTGCGGTGCAGACTGTCGAGGACCTGCAAAGCCATGTCGATGGCGGGAACGGTCGTGGAGTTTTTGGTAAAAGTACTGATGTAGAAAGTACCGCCCATCTTGTAGCGGCTGAACCGGCTACCCGCGCCGTAGGTCAGGCCCGAGTTGACGCGCAGGGCGTCGTTGAGCCAGGACGTGAATCGTCCACCCAAAATCGTGTTGACCACCATAATCGGCACATAATCAGGGTTGATATAGTCCACCCCTTTGCCGCCAATGAGAAAAGTAGTTTCGCGGGCGTCGCCTTTGTTGACGAGCAGCACGCGGCTTTTGTCAAAAGCCAGATCAGGTACCACCCGCTTGATCATTCTGCCTTCCGCGGTTTTCCAGCCGTTCAGCAGCGCCGTGATCCGTTTTTTCATGTCGGCGGTCTTGAAATCACCCACGATCGCAATGGCGGCATGGTCGGTGGTATAGTAGGTTTTATAAAAACTTCGTACATCCTCGGCCGTGATTTTATCGATCGTGGACGTAGTACCATCCGTCGGGCTGGCATAAGGATGCTGGTCAAACACCATTTTATTGAAGTAGTTGCCAATCACCGCACGCGGACTTTCCTTTTGCTGGGTGAGCTGCAGCAGCGAACGCTGCTTGTACTTGTCAAATTCCGTGGCATCGAAAGTGGGGTTCACCAACACGTCTTGCAGAACGTCGAACATCTTGTCGGCATCCTTCGTCGCAAATGACATACTGACCCGTGCGCTTTCCTTGCCTGCGCCGCTGTTCAGGTTTGCCCCCACGTAGTCGGTCGCTTCTTCTATTTGTTCTTTGGTGTATTTTTTCGTGCCAAAAAGCAGGGCATCGGCGGTCATGCTCGCCAGGCCGTAGCGGTCGCCATCCTGAATTGATCCCGCGTCGAATACCGCCGACACATAAATCAGCGGTACTTCGTGCTGCTCCATCAGATAGACCGTCATCCCGTTTTTGAGCTTAAATTTCTCGTAGGCGGGTACTTTGAAGTTGTTTTGGGCCTCAGCGGCGAAGACACTGAAGATCAGTAACAGGCTTGCTATTTTTTTCATTTGTCTGGTCGTCTAACTTCCCGAAAGCTCAAAGCTTTCGGGAAGTTGTGAACTTAATTGGTTTTGTCGGGCAAAAGATATCCCACCGTCCGGTTTCTTTCGGTAAAGTACTTGGCAGCCACGCGCTTGACGTCCGCCGGGGTCACTTTTTCGTAGAGTTTGGGCGCATCGTAGAGTTTTCTGTAATCACCGAAAAACACCTCGTAGGTACCCAGGCTGTTGGCCTTGCCGTTGATGGTTTCGATGGTGCGGTAAAACTCCATCAATTTCTGATTTTTTACCTTCTGCAACTCGCGGTCGCTGACTTCATTCTGGATGAGGTCGTCGATTTGCGCCTCGATGGCTTTTTCCAACTCCTGCGCCGACACGCCGTTGCCCGCCACACCATAGATGTAAAACAGATTCGGATCGAAGCCGTCGCCCATGAAGCTGAACACCTGACTCGCCAGCGTGGTGTCCATCACCAGCGCCTTCGTCAGTCGCGACGAATTACCGGAGGTAAGCAAATTATTCAGCAAATCCAGCGCGTAGTAGTCTTCGTGGCTGGTTTCGGGCGTGTGGTAGGCTAGCAAAATATTGGGCGTCGTGATGTCCTTGTAAGTCGTCACGCGCCGCTCGCCGTTTTGCTCCGGCTCCACGGTACGTACCTTGGGCGGCAGTCCCCGCGCCGGAATGGGTGCCATATATTGGTCGGCCAGTTTTTTGACCTGCGCCAGCGTGATGTCGCCGACCACGACCACCGTGGCATTGTTGGGCGAGTAATACGTCTTGAAGTAGTTTTCCAGATCCTCCTGCGTCCAGCTTTTAATGTCCGACTCGAAGCCAATCACCGGAAACATGTACGGATGCTCCTGAAAGGCGACACCTTTTACCAATTCGCTGATCGTACGGTAGTTGCTGTTTTCCAGTCCTGTGCTGCGTTCCGAAAGTACCACGCCGCGCTCACTCTGCACCATCGTGGAATCGATGCTGAGGTCGGCGATGCGGTCGGCTTCCAATTGGAACATGGTTTCGAGCGCATCCTTCTGAAACCAGTCGGTATAGACCGTCACGTTTTCAGTAGTGTAAGCGTTGTTGGAGCCGCCATTGGCCTCCATCACGCGGTCGAACTGCTTGGGACCGTATTTTTTGGCTCCGTTGAACATCATATGTTCAAAGAAATGCGACAGGCCCGTGATACCATGCACCTCGTTCCGCGCCCCCACTTTCCAGAAAAAGTACATATTGGCGGTAGGAATGGAATGGTCTTCCAGCACCAGAAACTTCATGCCATTAGGTAGAGTGAAGGTCTTGACGTCGTCGGGCGAGTTTTGGGCAAGGGTCGCGAAGCCGACCAGCCAAAGCGCCAGGCCTAGTATTGTTTTCCGCATTGTCGATGAAATTTTGTTTCTACAAAAATAATGAAACTACAACTCAATCCCGAAGTTTCCGCAACCCTTCTGCAATGGCCTGCTGCAACGAAAAAGTATCCGTCAGCGGCGTCACCATCTGAAAGCCCATTTCCCGCATCTTGATGGCATTTTCCGGCGTACCGCAGTGCACCGCCGCCATGATGTTATTCTTAGCCGCAACATTCAGAATAGTATCCAGCATGCCCAGCAGTACGGGGTCGTCGAAATCCGCCATTTTTTCCAGACCCATCGTCATGCAAAGGTCCCAGGTACCTACGTACAGTGCATCCAGGGTGGGCGTTTGGGCAATATCTTCCAGGTTTCTATAGCCGTCCGCCGTTTCGATCATCGCCATGGTAAGTACTTCGTCGTTGGCCTTGCGGAGGTACCCGGCTTCGTCACCCAGCGACGCCCGCAGTGGCCCGATGCTGCGATAGCCCTGCGGCGGGTAGCGGCAGGCCTGAACGAAGGCTTCGGTTTCGGCGCGGGTATTGAGCATGGGGCAGATGATGCCCTGCGCTCCGGCGTCCAGCATCCGCATGTGCTGGGCCGGATCGTTCCAGGCTACGCGCACCAGCGGCACGGTATCGGTAGTGGCAATGGCCTGCAGCATCGGCAAAATCGCCGTCAAGTCCGTGGCCAGGCCGTGCTGCGCGTCGATGGTCAGGGTGTCGAAGCCCGCATGCGCCATGACTTCGGCGGTCCAGGAAGTGGGAATACAAAGCCAGCCGTTGATGGTAATTTCACCGTCGCGCCAGCGTTTTTTGAGGGAGTTGGAAGTCATTGGGCAAATCTAAAAGTGCGCCGCATTTGCGGTATCCAGTTTGGATGGGCTGGCAATGATAGCTATTTTTGTTATCTACTTAAAATTAATGGATTATGGCTACGCTGATTTTAGAAGTACAGGATAAAAAACTCAAATTCTTCAAAGACCTAATCCGGCACTTTTCGTTTGTGACTATCCGGGATTCTGATCCATGCGAGGACACCGACGAGCAGGTGATCGAAAACATCCGGGCAGGCGTTAAGGAAATGCGACTAGTGGAACAAGGCAAGATGAAATCTACCCCCTTTAAAGAGTTTTTAAAGGAATTGGATGAATTATAAAATTGAAACTATTGCGTCCTTCAAGCGTGAAGCCAAGCGTTTGATCAAAAAATTCCCCTCGCTTCGCGCAAAGATCGAAGAGTTGGGAGAGCAGTTGCAGGAAAACCCTTTTTTAGGTACGGCCCTGAAAAATGATTTTTACAAAATTCGGCTGGGGATTCGCTCGAAAGGTAAAGGCAAGAGGGGTGGAGCCAGGGTTATTACATGCGTAAAAATAGTTGCCGAAACGGTTTATCTGGTTTCCATTTACGACAAGTCGGAGCAGTCGGATATTTCTGACAGTACTTTGGAAAATTTATTGAACGAAATTCCCGAATAAGTTGGAGTTGGTTTTATGAACTACTCCCCAACTACCCGATACGCTTTCCCCGCCTCCGTCTCAAAAACCAGCGTATTTCCCTCTCTTTTAAAAAGCGTCCCCGTCACCCTGACCGGATTTAATGTACGAATCCGACAAGTACCGCCCGCTTCGGAACGGACGGTGGCGGTGCTCAGTTTTCCCTCTTCCCAAGCCATATCAATCTCGAAGTCGCCGCGCGCGCGGAGTCCTTTTACGGTACCTTGTGCCCAGGCCGCGGGCAACGCGGGCAGGAGTTGAATATCTTGCAAATGGCTTTGAATCAGCATTTCGGCCATGCCCGCGATGCCGCCGAAATTACCGTCGATCTGGAAGGGCGGATGGGCGCAGAAGAGGTTGGCGTAGGTACCGCCGCCCTTCATGATGGTTTCGCTGGTACCAACGTAGGTGAGCAATTCGCGCAGGAGTTTGTAGGCATGGTCGCCATCGAGCAGTCGTGCCCAGAAATTGATCTTCCAGGCTTTGCTCCATCCCGTGCCGCCGTCGCCCCGGATTTCCAGCGTCTTCTCGGCTGCTTTGGCGAAGGCAGGCGTGGTGATGGGCGAAATTTGTCGTCCCGGATATAGTCCATAGAGATGCGATACGTGGCGGTGCAGCGGCTCCCGGTCGGCAAAATCCTTGTACCATTCCTGCAGATTGCCCCGCTTGCCGACTTGCAGCGGGAAGAGTTTCGCGCGTTTTTGGGTGAGCACCTGTCGGTAGTCCTCATCCACGTTCAGTACTTCCGAGGCTTCGATGAGGTTAGTGAAAAGGTCCCAGATCAAACTCATGTCCATCGTGGTGGCCACCGACACCTCGTGTACCTTGCCATCGGGGCCGATGAATCGGTTTTCGGGGGAAGTAGAGGGTACCGTGACGAGTTGCCCGCTTTTGTTTTCGACCAGCCAATCCAGACAAAAAGCAGCAGCGTCCTTCATTAGGGGATAGGCCGTTTTTTGCAGATAACCTACGTCGCGCGTGAAGCGGTAATGGTCGTACAGATGCTGACAGAGCCACGCCCCGCCCATGGGCCAGTTGGCCCAGCTGGGGTCGCCTTCTCCCAATTGGCCTACGGGATTAGTCGTGGCCCAAATGTCGCTGTTGTGGTTGAGTGTCCAGCCTTTGGCACCGTAAAAATTCTTCGCCGTAGCGCGGCCCGCCGTTGCAATGTTCCCGATCAGGTCGATGAATGGCTCGTGCATTTCCGACAAGTTGGTGACCTCGGCGGGCCAGTAGTTCATTTCGGCGTTGATATTAGTCGTGTAGTTGCTGCTCCACGGCGGGCGCATCAGCGGGTTCCAGATGCCCTGCAAATTGGCGGCCTGAGTCCCTGGACGCGAACTGGAAATAAGCAGGTAGCGGCCATACTGAAAGTATAAGGCTTCAAAAGCCGGATCGGCGGCTCCTTCGGTGTAGGCTTTCAACCGCTGGTCGGTGGGGATTTCGTCCCTTTCGGCATCGCCCAGTTGGAGCGAAACACGGTTAAAAAATCGCTGATAATCTTCCTGATGGGTACTTTTAAGGATTTCGTAGGGTTTTTCGATCGCTCTATTGAGATAGTCGCTGGCCAACGCGATCTCGTCTTTCCCCTCGCTGTCGGGACATTTGTCGAAGCCATTGAAACTCGTCGCCGCCGAGACGAAGAGCGTCACCTCATCGGCCGACTCTACATGCAGGCCCATTTTGTCGGCGGTCACTCTCCCGCCCTGGTAAATGACTTTTACCCGCAGATCGTAACGCATACCCTTACAGCCCGTTGGATCTTCGTAGACAATCGGATTCGGATCGGCAGTTTGGTAGCTGGGGGCGGCGTGTGCGGGTGCTTTGCCACGCATGGCAATTTCGGTGGGCGACTCGGCCACGTTGACAAATTGCAACAAACTCTTGGTTTCGAGGTCGAAACTCAGCGCGGCGGCCTGGCTGGCGGTCAGGTGGATGATGATGACCTCGTCGGGAGCCGAAGAAAAAATCTCGCGGCGGTACTGCGTGTCATTTTTGGTATAGGTGGTGGTGGCTACAGCGGTAGCAAGGTCCAGCTCGCGGCGGTAGTTGGTGACTTCCCCCGCGTTTCGGCTCTTGATGACAATGTCGCCCAGCGGGGCGTAGGATTCGGTAAAAAGCCCCTGCATTTTTTTCGTCAGCTGGTCAGCTTTGGTGTAATCTTCGGCAAAGAGGGCTTTTCGAATGGCGGGCAGGTAGGTAGCCGCCTTGGGATTAGGGTTGGGATCGACGGGCCCACCCGCCCAAAGCGTGGATTCGTTGAGCTGAATAAGCTCTTCGTCCACCGTTCCCCAAATCATCGCGCCTAGTCGTCCGTTGCCTACGGGTAGCGCCTCTTCCCAGGTAGCGGCGGGGCGGTCGTACCAGAGTTGGAGGGGCTGGGCTTGCAGCGAACCTACAAAACCCATGAACAGGAAAATCAGGATGCGTGATTTCATTTTGAAGATGGTGAACTTTGCTGTAGAGCTTATCAGTTTAGCTACCGAAAGTGAAAACTACCCTAAAATTAACCCTTCCACATGCGGATTTCTCTCCTGTTGCTCTTTTTTACTTCGCTGGCGATCTTTTCGTGCCAAAAAGAAGACAAAGCCCAAACGATTGTGGAGAAGGCAATCGCCTACCACGGCGGATCGGCTTATGACCAGGTCGATCTCGAATTCGATTTCAGAGACAAGCACTACATCGTGCAAAAGAACGGTGGCGATTTCCGTTACGAACGCATCCAGACCGACTCGACCGGGGCCGAAATCCGCGACATCCTGACTAACGCCGAAGCCTACCGCACCATCGACGGACAGCGGCAGACCGTACCTGATACCACGATGGATAAGTACAAGTACTCGGTCAATTCGGTGGCGTACTTCCTGCTCCTTCCCGCGCCGTTGCGCGATCCGGCGGTGCAAAAGGAGTACGTTGGCGAAGTGACGATCAAAGGAAAAACCTACGACAAAGTCAAAGTATTTTTTAACGAAGAAGGCGGTGGCAAGGACCACGACGATGTGTTTGTGTATTACTTCGACAAAGAAAATGGCTCGATGGACTACCTGTCGTACCTCTACTACACCGACGAAACCGGGATGCGGTTCCGTGAGGCGTATAATCCGCAGCGGGTGGGCGGTCTTCTGGTGCAGGATTACATCAATTTTGCTCCCACCGATTCCACGCTGGCCGTGACGGACGAAAACTTGCTGTCGCTTGACAGGTTGTATGAAGAGGGACAGTTGAAAGAACTTTCCCGGATTGAGAACAAAAACTTTAAAACGGGTAAAAATTGAGAAAGCGCTTTTGTCATATCCTGGGTGTGGGAATGTTGCTGGCAGGCGCGGATGCCTACGCACAGGAAACCAAGTCCAAGTTTTGGCAAAAATTCAATCCCGATTCTCTGGTGAGTCGGCCCCTGCACGTTTTGCCCCTGCCGGTTTTTCGTACCAGTCCCGAAACGGGCTTTCAGGCGGGCATTTCGGTTGATTATTTTTTCAACGCCGATACGCTGCCAACTACCCGTAACTCCTACGCCTGGATTCAGGCGTTGTACAGTACCCGGCGCCAGTTGGTCGTGGAGCCTGCCTGGCAGGTTTTTACCAAAAACGAAAAGTACTTTTTGCGCGGGAAGGGTGGGTACGTCATATTCTCTGAAAACTTCTGGGGCGTGGGCAACCAAACGCTCGCCGAAGACGATTACCTCAGCGCCAGCTACAACCGCACGTACTTTCAGGGTGATTTTTATAGAAAAACCAAAGGGAAACTGTTCCTGGGGCTCACATCCTATTTCAGCGATGTACGCAGCGTTAAATTCGATAATGAGGAGCGCCTGAACGAAATCGACCCTTTTCTGGGCAGCGAGGCCAACCGCATCGTGGGCATCGGGCCCAGCGTACTTTGGGACTACCGCAACGATGCCTTCAGCCCCACGCGGGGCTGGTACGCCAATGCCCATTACCGCCAGCACTTCGCCGGACTGGGTAGTACATTTGAATACAACGACCAGTTTCTGGATGTAAGAAAGTACTTCCCTCTGAATGCCAAGAGCCTTCTTGGTTTGCAGGGCGTCGGTCATTTCACGCAGGGCCACGTACCTTTCCACGATCTGCCCCGCCTGGGCGGCTATACCATCATGCGGGGGTACACCCATGGCCGTTTTCGCGATCGTCAGCTGTGGTCGGCGCAGGCGGAGTACCGTCGCAATCTGGGAAGGTTTCTGGTGGCGGCGGCATTTGTCAGCGCTGGCGGTGTGGCTCCCGAAATCAAAGACTTCACCTTCTCGACGACCCGGTACAGCGGCGGGGCAGGGCTACGGATTCTGATCAACCGCCAGATGAACCTCTACACCCGCCTGGACTTCGCCGTTACTTCCGATCGAACGACGGGCTTCTATTTCCGGATTTTTGATGCGTTTTGATGCAGAATGGGGCGGGCAAGCCGATAGCCTGACTTCATTTTGGCGATAAAGGCTCACAAATGGATCAATCAGGAGGTAGTAATCATTCAATACGCTGCCGTCCCTCATGAAACCGTAGCTGGAATTGTACCTTTGGCTAAGCCAAAAGCACTAAAAATACAACCTCGATGCTACGTAACCCCTCCCTGCTCTTTCTTATCTGCCTTATTGGTATTTCTTCCTGCGGTACCGGTTCTGGCGATGGTTCAACGAATAATGAATCGGCGAACTCGGCCAAGCCCAATATTGTCTACATCCTCGCCGATGACCTCGGCTACGGGGATTTGGGCTGTTACGGACAAAAAGTTATCGCGACCCCCAATCTTGATAAAATGGCTCAGGCAGGAATGCTTTTCACCGACCATTACGCGGGTAGTTCGGTGTGTGCGCCATCGCGGGCGGCATTCATGACGGGTTTTCATCCGGGCCATAACTACGTGCGGGGCAATTACGAAACGGGTCCCTATGGCTTCGGGGCCTGCCTGGAACTACGTGACAAAGACATTACGCTGGCCGAAGTACTGCGCGAAAAAGGCTACCGGAGCGCCGTCATTGGAAAGTGGGGTATGGGTGTGGAAGGTACCACGGGCGTGCCGAACAAACAGGGCTTCGATTACAGCTACGGCTTTCTCAACCAGGGCCACGCCCACTTCCAGTTTCCCAGCTACCTGTTCCGCAATGGGGAGCGGATCGAGATTCCCGAAAACCGGAATCTGGCCAATCGGTATTTTTCCAACGATTTGTTTACGGAAGAAGCCGTAAACTTCCTGGATCAAAATAAGGAGAACCCTTTCTTCCTGTATCTCGCTTACACCACACCCCACGCCGAAATGCTGCTTCCGCCCAGTGCCGCGTTTGAAAGCTACAAGGGCAAAGTACCCGAAAAGCCTTATCTAAAAAAAGGTCCGCCCGATACGACCGACAACAACACGGGTGCCTATCGCTCACAGGAATTTCCCGCCGCCGCTTACGCCGCGCAGGTCTCGCATCTGGATAGTTGCGTAGGCGTGATGATGGATAAATTGGAAGCCCTCGGTCTGACTGAAAACACCATCGTGATGTTCACGAGCGACAATGGGCCCCATAGCGAGGGCGGGGCCAACCCGGCCTACTTCACAAGCAGTGGCCCGCTGCGTGGCCAGAAACGCGATTTATACGAAGGGGGCATTCGGGTGCCGTTCATCGTCAAGTGGCCCGCACGCGTGAAGCCCGGCGCTACCTCCAACCATCCCTCGGCTTTTTGGGACATGATGCCCACCTTTGCGGACATAGCCGGGACCGAGGCGCCCGCCACCGATGGTATTTCCCTGCTGCCAGCCCTGCTGGGGAAAGAGCAGCCAGCCCACGACTACCTCTACTGGGAATTTCATGAAAACAAAACTACCGACCAAGCCATTCGGCAGGGTAACTGGAAAGCCGTGCGCCACGATCCAAAAGGAGAAATTGAACTATATGACCTTTCTAAGGATATAAGAGAGCAAAACAACGTGGCCGGGCAGCAGCCCGAGGTCGTGCGGAAAATGGCAACGCTATTTGCCACTGCCCGTACCGATCATCCGATCTGGCCGTTGAAAAGCTCGTCAGACACCAAGTGATTTTTCGTGCTGCAGGCGGTTCTTCCGGCTTTTAGCCAATAATAAGAGTGCCACCTGACGTGTTACCGGCAAATAAAATCAGGTTGTTTCAGTTTTCTTTCTGAGCGACGAATCCCGTTTGATCAGAGTTGGCTTGAGCATGACTGTCCGATGGGGCAGGGTAGTTTCGCTGCTCATCTGTTCAATGAGTAGCTGGGCAGCGGTCCGCCCCATGTCAAAGGCAGACTGGGCAACGCTCGATACGGCAGGAGTGAGCAGCCGCATGAGCGGCTCATCGTTGAAACCAACCAGGGCCACCTCTTCGGGGACCTGAACGTTTTTTTCCTTCAGAGCCAACAATGCACCAACAGCCAGACGATCACTAACGGCAAATATGGCATCGGGACGGTTGGGCCGGCTCAGCAGGTCGAGTGTACAACTGTAAGCGTAGTCCCGGTCGAACTCGCTGTATACGATCAGTTCTTCTTCAATAGGTATGCCGTATTTCCTTAGTGTGTCAGTGTAGCCGATCAACCTTTGCTGGCTGATGGATAAGTTGGCCGGCCCGGCCAGGTAGGCAATCCGGCGACAGCCCTGTTCGATAAGGTGTGTCACAGCCATAGCGGCCCCGGCAACATTATCAAGAAGTACCTTGGTGGCTGCGAGATCACTCCCTACCCGATCAAAAAAGACGATGGGGTAGTTTTTCTGTAGCAGCCGCTTGAAATGATCTACATTGAAAGTATCACTAGATATAGAGACAATAAGACCATCAACGCGACTCTTCATCAGACGTTGGGTATTGACCATCTCGCGGGCATAAGATTCATTCGACTGGCATATCATAGCCGTGTAGCCCGCTTCCAGAGCTAAATCATCGATGCCACGTACCGCGACGGAGAAAAAGTGATCCAGGTTCGGAACGATAACACCCAGTGTGTGGGTACGCTTCGTCACCAGACTCAGGGCTACCTGATTGGGCTGGTAGTCCAGTTTTTCCGCCATTTGCAACACAGCTTGCCGAGTCTCGGCATTCACATCGGGCATGTCGCGTAGTACCCTTGAAACCGTCGAGATAGAGACGTTCAACTCTCGGGCAATGTCTTTTATCGTAGCCGGTCGGTGGGGGCGATTTCCTGCAAGGGCCATGGGCGGTCAGCTTTGTTTTGTGTAGCAAATAGCACAATTTTGAGTTCAACCTAAAATTTATCTCTCCCTTATCTCCCCACCCGGCAAATTCGGATTCCAGGCCTTCTTTCGGCTTGTTGGGTAGTATTGTACTAATATAAGATTTTTCTCGAAAAATAGTTTTTGGCTGACAACGTTACCGGCAACGTTACCGGCAGCGTTGCCGGTAGAAAAACGTTTATTTTACAGAGAATAGGGCAAGAAATTATTGCAATAAGTCACATTTTGGTCTACCTTTATATAGAAGTCAGGATAAGAAGAGCACTATAATAATTGCATAAATATTGAACTATTCCAAGATATGAGATTTTCGATCCATCTACTCTTACTGTTTACTTTTGTGCTGGCCCCGGGCGTAAGCCGGAGCAGCACAATCCGGGTGTCGAATGCCGATGAGTTCGCAAAGGCAACGAAGCGGGTTCAGCCCGGCGACACTATACTGATGGCGGCGGGTACGTGGAAGGACGCGCAGTTGGTGTTCAAGGCCAACGGTACCAGCGACAAACCGGTGGTACTCATAGCCGCAGAAACGGGAAAGGTATTTTTAGAAGGTAAATCGCGACTGCGGCTGGCCGGGCAATACCTGCTGGTGTCAGGGCTATACTTCCGAAATGGCCAAACTCCCGGCGGCGGGGTGATCGAATTTCGGGAAAATGCCGATAATATGGCTTTTCACAGCCGGGTGACCGATTGTGTCATTGAATCATATAACAACCCTGAACGCTTCAAAGAAGACATTTGGGTTCAGTTATACGGGCAGCACAACCGTTTCGACCATAACTACCTGGCTGGCAAGAAAAACGGCGGGGTGACCCTGGCGGTGCATCTGAACGATGAAAAGAGCCGCGAAAATTTCCACCGCATCGATCACAACTACTTTGGTCCCCGCCCCCGGCTGGGTTCCAATGGCGGAGAAACCATCCGGGTCGGTGTTTCGACGTACTCATTGACCTCTTCCCGGACGATTATCGAGGAAAACTATTTCTATCAATGCAATGGTGAGGTGGAAATCATCTCTATTAAGTCGTGCGACAACGTAGTCCGGCGTAACCTCTTTGTTGAATGTGAAGGTGGCCTGGTACTTCGGCACGGCAACCGCAATCTAATCGAGGGCAACTTTTTTTTAGGAAATGGCAAGCCCCATACCGGCGGCGTCCGGGTGATTAACGCCGGGCACACCATTGTGAACAACTACTTCGCCGACCTCAAAGGTGACCAGTTCCGCTCGGCCCTCACGATCATGAATGCCGTCCCCAACTCGCCCATCAACCGCTACCATCAGGTGCGCGATGTCCTGATTGCCAATAATACATTTGTTAACTGTGATCATATCGAGCTGGCCGCCGGGAAAGACCTGGAACGCACCGCAAGGCCCGAAAACGTGCGATTCATCAATAATGTATTTTATAATCCGGCTGCTGATTCGCTCTTCCATGTGTATGATAACATCAGCGGAATTTCCTTCCACGGCAACCTGGCGCAGCTTGGTAGCAAGCCTTACCTCCACGGAATGTCGGCCGCGACCTTAAAGATAATGAAGACTTCCGATGGCCTGGTTGTTCCTCTGCCTGGCAAAAAAGAAAGTGGCAAGCCGCTGGCCGAAGTGCCGAAGGACATCACCGGAATGCCCCGCCAGAGTGCCGGGGTGGCGGGTGCCGTTCTACCGGGTTCGGTGGGCACGATGCACCTTCCTTTGAAGCCCGCCGAAGCCGGACCCGGTTGGTTCCGGCCCAACCATGAGCCTTCTACCAAAATCGGTAAGGTTTGGTCCGTCGAAGCGGGAGAATCGGAGGCCCTGTACCGGGTCGTTCAGCAAGCCAAGGCAGGTGATATTATCGAACTAATTGGAGAAGGTAGTTATCCGATTTCTAAAACTATTTCTATAAATCAGCCCCTTACCATCCGCGCCAAAGCGGGTCTGTCAGCCCGGCCGCAGGTGGTTTATGCAGGGGAGGCCAGCGACTTTTCTCTTTTCACTATCGAGAACGGGGGCATTTTACGCCTGAACGGATTGTCACTGAACGGCACTTCGAAAAACGACGTGGCCGACTGCATCATACGCACCAGCCAGCAGCCCATGATCGAGCACTACAGCCTGTTTGTCAATGACTGCGTTTTCGCCGACTTGGCCGATAGCCGGAAAAGTGCTTTCCGGGCCACCAAAAGTACCTACGCGGACACTATTCAATTCACCAATTGTATTTTTACCAATATTTCGGGCGATGTGCTGAGCCTGGCGGCCGAAAAGGAAGACAAGGGCATCTACAACGCAGAATATGTCATCCTGGAAAACTGCCTGTTTACCAACATCCTGACGGGTGCCTTGGATCTCTACCGGGGCGGCAATGATGAAAGTACCCTGGGTCCTTTCCTGACCATAAACCACTGCACCTTCGATATGGTCGGCAATGTGGAGTTGGGCCACGTGCTCAAAGTCATGGGCGTGCAGTGGACAGACATACGCAACAGCCTCTTTCACAACAGCGGCCGGGCCGGTCGGGCCATCCGATACGAGGATTACGGCTGGGCTTACAATCGGTTATCGAACTGCAATTTTTACAAAGCAGGCCGGGTTGAATCTTTCTATCCCATACCCCAAAAGAGCGTCACCAAGTTGCCCACGAGCTTTGTCGATCCCGACATTTTCGACTACCGGCTGAGGGCTCCCTCGCCGCTCATCGGTGGGGCGACCGACGGACGCGATGTTGGCTTTCTGTCCAATTCGCCCGTCGCAGTTTCCAATCACAATTAAAGTCCACTTTTCATTTTACTAAATTTTTTTGATGAAGAACCTATCAGGTAAAGTAGCATTAGTCACCGGCGGAGCTCGTGACATCGGTCGTCAAATTTCCGTGGCCCTGGCCGAAGCAGGCGTCAAAGTTTGTTTCAATTATTTCGATTCTGAGGAACAGGCGTCGGAAACGAAGGAGCTGATTCAGGAACGTGAAGGCGAAGTAATCGGGATTCAGGGCGACATGACCAAAGCCGCCGATGTGCAACAGCTGATCAAGTCCTGTACGGAAGCATTTGGTCAACGTATAGACATTGTCGTTAATGTGGTCGGTGGCCTGGTGGGACGTAAAACAATGGACGAAATGGACGAAGATTTCTGGGGCTTTGTTATGGATGTCAACTTAAAATCGGCCTTTCTGGTCAGCAAGTATGCCATTCCCCACATGGCTTCGGGCGGATCAATTATCAACTTCTCTTCCCAGGCGGCCCGCGATGGCGGCGGACCGGGAGCCATTGCCTACGCTACGGCCAAGGGTGGTGTGCTAACGATGACAAGAGGAATGGCCAAGGAGCTGGGGCCCAAGGGGATCCGGGTCAACGCGATTTCGCCCGGCATGATTTCCACTACTTTCCATGATACATTCACAAAGCCGGAAGTTCGCGAAAAAGTGGCAGGGATGACTCCCCTGCGACGGGAAGGACTCGCTGGTGAGGTAGCTGATCTGGTCGTGTATCTGGCATCGGATTCCGCTTCATTCATTACAGGTTCCTCTATGGAAATCAACGGCGGTACCTATTTCATTTAAATAGGAATAGTGCCCCTTGCTTTTCACCTACTCCTATTCCCTTTTGAAAATGATGCGTCTTCTGCTTCTGCTCTTGCTGTGTTTGCCCGCCCTGGCTCAGGAGCCTGACCGGCACCCGTCCCTGTTGTCACGGCCTGCCGACATGGTAGCTGTCCGAAAGGGACTGGCCCAGTACCCTCTGCTGGGCAAGAGCTACGCAGCTATGCAGGAGATTGCGGACCAGGGATTAGCCACGCCCATGGATGTACCCGTTCCCGTCGATCCGGCGGGCGGGTACACCCATGAGCAACACAAGCGCAACTATTACGCAATGCAGGCCGCCGGACTATGCTATTCCATCAGCAAGGATAAGAAGTACGCCATGTTTGTGCGCGATATGCTGCTACAATACAGCCGGATGATCCCCGGCCTGAAAAATCACCCTCAGGCCAGGGGTTCTTCTCCGGGCAGACTCTTCCACCAGGCACTAAATGATTGCAACTGGCTGGCATACAGTATTCAGGGGTACGACGCGGTGTATGAAACGTTGACTACCGAGGAAAGAAAAAAAATAGAGAATGGTGCCTTTCGACCCATGTGCCGATTTCTTACCGAAGATCTGAAACCCTGGTTCAATCTGGTGCACAACCACGGGGTTTGGGCGGTGGCGGCGGTGGGCATGACGGGCTACGTTTTGAAGGATCAGGATTTGGTGCAAAAAGCGCTGCTTGGCACCGAAAAAGATGGTAAGGGCGGATTCCTGGCGCAAATGAGCACGCTGTTTTCGCCGGATGGCTATTACACCGAAGGGCCATACTACGTTCGTTACGCGCTGCTGCCGTTTTTCTGGTTTGCGCAGGCAATCGAGAACAACGAACCCAGCCAGCGCATATTCGAGTACCGGAATCAGATCCTGAAAAAAGCGTTTTACGCAACGCTCCAGCTGACGAACAGCGACGGGAAGTTTTACCCGCTCAATGACGCGCTGAAGGAAAAAGGCTGGGACACCCAGGAACTCGTTTCGGCCCTTGCGATTACCTTTCAGCGCTATGGCATCGACCCTTCTTTGCGGCAACTGGCAGTACAGCAAGGCCGGGTGCTGCTCAATGCGGGTGGGGTCGAAGTGGCCAAATTAGTAAAGACTACCACAAAAGAAGTCACTGATTTTGTTCGTAAGTCGGTATTGTATTCCGACGGGCCGGAGGGGAAATCGGGCGGTTTGGCTATTCTGCGGTCGGGTGCCGGGGACGAGCAATCGAGTGTGGTTTTCAAGTATACGGCGCATGGACTTTCGCACGGCCATTTCGATAAACTAATGCTGGCATTCTACGACGAAGGACGCGAGATTCTTACCGACTACGGCGCGGCGCGTTTCCTGAACGTCGAACCCAAATTCGGGGGAAGGTACTTGCCCGAAAACGACTCGTTCGCCATGCAGACGATCGCCCACAACACGGTGACAGTAGATGAGAAACCGCACTTCGGTGGCAAGGAAAAAGCCGCAGAAGAGGAATCAGGTGAACTTTATTTTGCTGACATCAACCAGCCCAGCGCGCAGATTGTCAGTGCCCGGGCCAACACGGCCTATTCGGATGTCAAGCTACAGCGTACCCTGTTGTTATACCGGGAAAGTGCGCAGGATAAGCCGATCGTGGTGGATATTTTCCGGGTGAACGCTGAAAAGGCGCACCAGTATGACCTGCCCTTTTACTACGCCGGACATCTGATTGAAACATCATTTCCCTACCAGCCCTTCCTGACAAGTCGCCAAACTCTGGGCAAGAACAACGGCTATCAACACCTGTGGGTCGAAGCCGAGGCTACTCCCAAGACGTCCCCGGCCACGCTTACCTGGCTGAATAACAGTCGGTTTTATTCGGTGACGACGGCTACCGACTCGACCGCCCGATTGTTCCTGACCAGAATCGGGGCCAACGACCCCAGCTTCAACCTCCGCCCGGAACCAGCGATGATCGTCCGGCAGAAATGGGCGCGGGGCGGCAGCTTTCTATCCGTCATCGAGCCCCACGGGCAGTTTGACCCCACCGCCGAAACGGCATCGGGTGCCCAGAGTGCCATCGCCGGACTGCGCTTGTTGCACGATTCCCCCGAGGCCACTATCGTGGAAGTGGCGTACCGAAACGGACGGAAATTCCGACTGGCCGTGGCCAATCAGGACCCCGACGGACAACAATCCCACCAGGTGCGGCTAAGCGACGGGGATTTTGCGTGGAAGGGGTACTATCAAATCAAAAATATTAACAAATAAGCTTACACCAATTTTTATTCACTATTTACTAAATCTACCAAGCAAATGAAAACAACAACGAGAAGTCGTGGCCTCTTGGGGCTACTGCTGGGCGTACTGCTCACAGTGACTTCCTATGCGCAGGACCGGAAAGTTTCCGGCAAGGTTACTGACCAGAAAGGCGACGCCATGCCCGGCGTCAACGTAGCCAGTAAAGGTACCACCAGGGGTACTTCAACAAATGCGGAAGGTATGTTTGAATTATCCGGTCTGTCGGATGATGCGACTCTCGTTTTCAGTTTCATTGGTTATAAGCCGGTGGAAATATCGGTAGGCAGCAAGTCTGCTTTGGATGTTGTGATGGATGAAGAAAACCAAAACCTGAACGAGGTGGTGGTGGTAGGGTACGGTACGCAGAAGAAAGGCGACATTACGGGGGCGGTTGTCAAGTACAAAAACGAAAGTCTGGACGAAGCACCCGTGGCCCGAATCGATCAGGCTCTGCAAGGTAAAATAGCCGGTGTCCAGATTCAAAATACGTCTTCTGAAGCAGGTTCTGACCCCAAAATCAGGATTCGTGGCGTAGGCTCGGTGAACGCTGGTGCCAACCCGCTGGTGGTCGTCGATGGACACCCGGTAGCGGATGGGCTGGCGTTTGTCAATACTGCCGATGTTGAATCGGTGGAAGTACTGAAAGATGCGGCCTCCGCGGCTATTTACGGTTCACGGGGGGCCAGCGGTGTTATTTTGATCACCACCAAAAGCGGGAAGTCCGAAAAAACGAAGTACAACGTCAAATACTCACAAGGCGTAAAATCTGCTTACAGCCGGTACGATATTCTGAGTACCAGTGCCTACGTGGAAAGACTGTTTGACGAAGCTGCCATCCGGGCCACCGACCCGGCCATCACGGCGGCCAACAACACCGTTATTTCTGCCGACAGAGCCGCCTACATTCTCGAAAAAGAAATCATTGGCGGCGAAACGGACTGGCAAAGTCAGGCTCTCAGGACGGCCAATGTAAGAAACGTACAACTCAATGTTTCGGGCGGAACCCGAGACACGAGGTACTATATCTCGGGCGGTTACCAAAACGACCAGGGAATCATGTACCACAGCGAATACGAGAAGTTCAACGTTCAGACCAAACTGAATATGAATCTGGGGAAGAGGGTAAAGCTCAACATCAATCTCAGCCCTTCTTTTATCAAAAGGGAAAGACCAGGTATCGAATTTAACGATTTCGCCCGCTGGCGGAGTTTTCACCCCGTGTATTTGAACGAAACCTCGGCGGCGTTTGTGAGACAAAACCCCCTCTACGCCGACGTGCAAGCGGGCGACTACGCGCAGGCCCGTTATTTTGCCAACCGTACTTACTCAGGCTTGATGCCCGACGGAAGTACCTGGTCGAGCGGCACGTCCGTGGTGGATCCGTTTGCGACCAGCAACCAGCAACCCAAGTCGGTCCTGGAATCGAGGAACTACGCCACCAACGACTACCGCGTGCTTAGTTCGGGTGATTTGACCATCAACCTGCTGCCAGGGCTTGACTTCAAAACCCTCGCCAGCGCATACGTCAACGTAACCAACGGCCTGGATTATACCAAAAGAAACTCCGCAAGAGCTGGTGATGTCAACAGAGGTGTTTATAACAATAACCTCTTTGTCGATCTATTGAGCGAAAATACCTTGAATTATACCAGGGATTTTAACAAGCACTCATTTGGCGTATTGGCAGGTTATACAGCGCAGGTCACCACGATTTCCCAGGCCCGAACTACCGGTTTGGATTATCCAAGTGATAACATCACGACCCTCAACACGGCGTTGTCCATCGACAGAGAGAACACCTACACGACCAAAAATAAAATAGGCTTGCTGTCCTATTTGGGCAGAGTCAATTATTCTTACAGCGGCAAATATTTACTGGCAGCCAGCTTTCGGGTTGATGGTAGTTCTTACTTCGCTCCGGGCAATAAGTGGGGGTACTTCCCTTCGGCTTCGGTGGGCTGGATTGTGTCTGAGGAGAGTTTCATGAAAAGTGTAAACTGGCTTACGACCCTCAAACTGCGCGGAAGCTACGGGGTGACGGGCAACAACCGGATCGTTGATTTTGCGTTTGTCGATTTGCTTTACAATGCCAATTATCCGCTGGGTGCCGGAACAGGAACGGTGGCCTCGGGTCAAGTACCTTCAAAGGAAATTCTTTCCAACGCCAACATCACCTGGGAGCGCACCTTCCAGTACAACGGAGGTCTGGACGTTGCTCTGTTCAGAAATGCCGTTTCGTTTGCTCTGGATGTTTACCAATCCCAAACCGACCAATTGCTGCTACGACAAGCCACGCAGGCTTTTACGGGCGTTCCCCAAACCTGGAACAACATCGGTAGCCTGCAAAACAGGGGAATCGAGTTTGAGTTGACTACCAATAATGTCAGAAGGAGTAATTTCGAATGGAGAACTTCTGCTAACATTTCGCGCAACACCAACAAAATATTGGCGCTTGGTTCAGAGTCTCAGTTATTGAATCAGGGCGAGCGTACCGAGCTGTACCTTAACCAGGTAGGTGGTCCGTTGGTGCAATTTATGGGGTACAAAACCGATGGGGTATGGCTTTCACAGAACCAAATTGCCGAGTCGAAACTCACTAGTGCGCTGTCGAACGTCTTTGTACCGGGCGGTTTGAAATTGGTGGACATCAATAACGACGGCAAGCTGGACATCAACGACCGTACCGTCATTGGCAATCCTTACCCGGATTTTATTTGGGGACTCACCAACAATTTCAAAGTAAAAGGCTTTGACCTGAGTTTCATGCTGCAGGGCTCACAGGGCGGGCAGGTGATAAACGGCGACCCGAACTACAATGAGATCAAGCGTACCAACGCCAACTTCAACACTACCGACAAATGGTTGAGCCCCCTCAACCCGGGCAATGGCAAAACGCCTTATTACACTTCTGGTTTTAACTGGATGCTGACCGACTACGTGGTGGAAGACGCTTCCTATCAGTCGTTGAGGGAAGTGATTGTGGGGTACACGCTACCTAAACAGCTGCTCAAAAGAATGCGAATGGGATCGGTGCGCTTCTATGCCAACGCCCAGAACCTCCTCTTCCTGACGGCCAAAGGGTACCGGGGTTTGAATCCCGAGGCTGCCTCCTCGTCGGGCGTTTACAACACGCCTCTCGTTGACGGGTACCAACGGGGAAGCTACCCGATCAATAAGTCATTCCGCTTAGGTGTTGATGTAAGTTTCTAACCGTCAAAAGACAATAATCATGAAATACATACAATCTTTATTCCTGCTTGTTTGCCTGGGTCTTGGTGGCTGTGAGAAAGTAATCGATTTGTACCCGCAGTCTAACCTCAACACCGGTACCTACTATTCCACGGTGGATGAAGTCAGGGCTGGTCTCACGGGCGCCTACAACGGTATGCAAGCCCCGTTGGCAACCGAATGGCAATTGACTGAACTCCGCTCTGATAATTCCAAACAGGGTGTACCCGCCAGTTCAAGTTCGACCAACCGTGATTTGAGCGATCTGGATATGTTCCTGCCCGCCACGATCCACACTGGAATCTACACGTACTGGCTCACTACGTACAATAACATTCGGAACGCCAATATCGTATTGCAAAGGCTCGGCGTGGTCTATGACCCTTCGGCCGGAACGCTTTCGTTGCAAAACATCGATATCGCTATCTCTGACACCGACCGTAAACAGTTGGCGGGAGAAGCCCTTTTTATCAGAAGTCACCATTACTTCAATTTGGTGCGGCTGTTCGGCGGGGTGTTTTTAGTGCATACGCCCATCTCGGCGCAGGAAGCCAAATCGATCAATCGTTCGAGTCCTGTTGATATGTACAAACTGATCGAAGCGGATTTGAAGACCGCCACCACCTACCTGAGCCCTGCCAAATTTGCCCAAATTACGGGAGCAAACATCGGCCGGGCCAACCAGTGGGCCGCTAAGGCACTATTGGGAAAAGTGTATCTGACCTTGAACAGAAAGGCGGAAGCAGCCACGCTGTTGCAGGATGTAGTGAGCAATAGCGGCTACGGGCTGCAGGCTTCTTACGCCAGTGTGTTTTCTATCAGCAACGAAATGAACTCGGAAATCCTCTTCACGGTGCGACACAAGGCGGGCGGTTTGGGACTTGGTTCGAGTTTTGGCAACAGCTTCGCGGCGCTGAACAGCGGCTCGACCATCATCAATGGTTCCGGCCAGGGCCTCAATACGCCCACTACCGATTTGAACGCGCTGTTCAACGCCAATCCGAAAGATGCGAGAAAAGCCACCAACATCGCCACTTTCGGTACGGGTACTGCGGCGAGGTTGTATGTTCCCAAGTACCTGAGTCCGGTGGTTTTGTCAAACGATGGTGAAAGTGACTGGCCGGTCATTCGGTTTGCCGATGTACTGTTGCTGTTGGCCGAAGCACAAGGGTTTACGCCAGAGAGCATTGCCTTGATCAATTTGGTCAGAGCAAGAGCCGGGCTTACGGCGCTGCCTTCCACGGTCAATAGTGTGGCAACTTTTGAGCAGGCTTTGGCAGAAGAAAGACGCCTCGAACTGGCTTTTGAAAATCACCGATTCTTTGATTTGTTACGATACAATACTACCCTGACCACCATTAAAGCGGTGGACGTATTGAAAGATCATTTTGCGGCAGAATACGCCTCGCACTACGCCCAATACCCTGCCCCAATTCTGACATTGCCCCAGTTGCAGGCCAATGTTACAGCCGATAAATTGCTATTGCCCATACCACAGCGTGAAATCGACACGAACCCATCGCTGACTATCGCGCAGAATACCGGGTACTGACCAAGATTTTTTTTCAACTAAAACAACTGAATAAATGAACTACGTAAGTGAAGTGTTTATAGCCGATCAAGACCTCGATTGGGAAGTGGTAGGGAACGGTGTCCGCCGCAAGATCATGGCCTACGACGACCTTATCATGTTAGTGAAAGCTGAATTCCAGGAAGGGAGCATCGGGCCGATTCACGACCATCACCATAGCCAGGTTACCTACGTGGAGAGCGGGGCTTTTGAAGTGACGATCGGGTCCAAAAAGAAAGTACTTAAAACCAACGATGCTTTTTATATTCCGCCACACACTCCCCACGGAGCCCTCTGCCTGGAAGCGGGCGTGTTGCTCGACGTGTTCAGCCCGATCCGTGAGGATTTCATGACTACCAAAATCACCAACCCCGAGGAAGAAGTCGAATCTTCTGCGACCAACTAAACCGACCCTATGAAAAACCTACCAACTTCCGAGTCTGCTCCCGTTTCTACATCTCCCGAAGTAGAGCCCGAAGGCAAGGTGCAAGGCCTGCGCTGGTGGATCATCGGCCTGATCGCCCTGGCCACTATCATCAACTACATCGACCGCAACGCGCTGGCGGTCATGTGGCCGGGCATTGCCGACGATCTGCAACTGGACAAAGAGCAGTACGCGCTGGTGGTGTCGTTCTTCATGGTTGCCTACGGCATCAGCCAAACCGTATCGGGTCGGTTGTTCGACCGGGTCGGTACGCGGCTGGGCTTCGTACTTTCCATCGGCCTGTGGTCGGTGGCTGCGGCCCTGCATGCCGTGGCCCGTGGACTTGGTTCCTTCGCCCTGTTCCGGGCGTTACTCGGATTAGGCGAAGCAGGCAACTGGCCGGGTGCCACCAAGTCCAACGCCGAATGGTTTCCGGTGCGGGAACGGGCCTTTGCCCAAGGGCTGTTCAACGCCGGTGCTGCGCTGGGCGCGGTCATTTCAGCGCCCCTGATTGCCTACTTCTACGGGAGCTTGGGCTGGCGGGGTACTTTTCTGCTCATCGGTGCCATAGGGCTGCTGTGGATTATTCCCTGGTGGCTGATCAACAAGGCCTCACCCGACAAACACCCCTGGCTTTCGAAGGCTGAGCGGACTTACATCCTGGACGGACAACCGCCCGAAGTCATCCAAAATGATCCGGGACTGTCGGTCAAGAAACTACTGGGTTTTAAGCAATCCTGGGCAGTGATACTTTCCCGTTTCTTTTTGGACCCCATCTGGTGGCTTTTCATTAGCTGGCTGCCCATTTATCTGAACGATGAGTTCGGGTTCGATATCAAGCAAATTGGTGCGTTCGCATGGTTCCCCTACGTGGGAGCCGCGATTGGCAGCATCGGCGGCGGTTTGCTGGTGGGATGGCTGATCCGCAAAGGCTGGCCGGTCATCAAGGCCCGTAAACTGTGCGTCGGGCTGGGTGGATTGCTCATGCTACCCGCTTTGATTGTGAGCGCCTTCGTGCGCAGCCCCGAAGAAGCCATGATGGCTATATTCGTCGCCCTGCTCGGGTTTCAGATCGCCATTGGCAATATCCAGACCCTGCCTTCTGATTTCTTCTCCGGGAAGTCGGTCGGAACACTGGCGGGCATCAGTGGCACCAGTGCCGTATTCGGTGTTTTGATCACAACCTGGCTCGTACCTTACATGACCCAGGAAAGCTATACATCCTTTTTCGGTATGGCGGCCCTGCTGGTGCCCCTGGGCGTAGGCGCGGTTTACCTGCTAAGCGGATCGGGAAAGCCTACCATAGAACCTTCTGATGCTGTATAAACGGTTTGCCTCATGAAAGCTGAAATATGCTCTTTCGGGGAGGTGCTGCTGCGGTTCTCCCCGGCACCGCAGGGCGAATGGATTCGTCAGGGTACCCTGCCGGTCTTTGTAGGCGGGGCCGAGCTCAATGTGGCCACTGCGCTGGCCCGCTGGGACCTGCCCGTGGCTTACTGCTCGGCTTTGCCCAGAAATCCACTGGCCGATGACATCATCGACTACGTTGAAAGTAGGGGAATAGACCCGACACCCATCCTTCGTTCCGGGCAGCGGATCGGCAGCTACTATCTCACGCAGGGCGGCGATCTTAAGCAGGGAGGCGTTCACTATGACCGGAATTATTCATCCTTTTCGGACCTGGACGCCAACCAGGTGGATTGGCAGCCGATCCTGCAAGACAAGAAGTGGTTGCACCTGAGCGCGATCAGCCCGGCCCTCAATGCCGGCGTGGCCCGGGCCTGCAAGGAATTGGTAGTGGCCGCTTCGGAGAGGGGGATAACTATTTCCATGGATCTGAATCACCGGGCGCAGCTCTGGAACTACGGCTCGACTCCTGCCGAAGTGATGCCGGACCTGGTGGAACATTGCGATGTCGTGATGGGAAACATTTGGTCGGCTCACGCTTTGCTGGGGATACCGCTGGATACCGACATCCATGCCAAAGGCAAGCGCTCCCACTACGTGGAGCACGCCCAGGCCACGGCAGAGGCCTTGCAAAGCCGATTCCCGCGATGCAAGGTGATCGCCAACACGTTTCGGTTCGATGCTCCGCCTACCGGACTCCGGTACTTCGCCACGCTCGATGTGGATGGAAAACAGTACGTCTCGCCGGAGTTGCAAACCCCCTCCGTGGTTGACAAAATCGGGAGCGGTGACTGTTTCATGGCGGGCCTTATGTATGGGCTTTACCACCAGCATGCCCCCCAGGAAGTAATCGACTTTGCCGCTAATGCGGCATTTGGCAAATTACAGGAGAAAGGGGACGCTACGCAGCAGACTGTCGATGATATCCAAAATCGTATGGCTGCACCATCGCCCGCCTTATAATTTTATTCAAAAATGACTCCCGAAGCAGCACTTGAATTAATTATCGAGCATCCGATTGTCCCTGTCTTCTACCACGAAGATGCCGGATACGCCCGGAAAATTGTCGAAGCCTGCTACCAGGGCGGACTTCGGGTGTTCGAATTCACTAATCGTGGAACAAATGCCCTGTCGGTTTTTACCGACCTCGTCCGGTTCGTGCGGTACCGTTGCCCCGGGATGGCGCTGGGCATCGGTACCATCCTGACCCCAGAGGACGCCCTGGGCTTCCTTGATGCGGGAGCTGACTTCGTGGTGCAGCCGGTGACTACGGCTGCGGTGGGAGAACTTTGCCGGGAACGGGACATCCTGTGGGTACCTGCGGGCACCACGCTGAACGAGATATTTCATGCCACCCAGCTTGGGGCAAGCCTGGTAAAAATTTTTCCCGGCAATGTCGTAGGGCCTGCCTTTGTCAAAGCCATTAAAGGCCCTTTACCGTGGTTAAAGCTCATGGTGACGGGCGGGGTGGAACCTACCACCCAAAGCCTGGAAGCCTGGTTTGGGGTGGGGGCGACCGCCGTCGGCCTAGGCTCCCAGCTCTTTGCGGATGCCGATCCAGCAGCAATCAATAAGCGGATTGCCACATTACTCAATGACACCTCTCACCTTTATTTGAATCAAGCCTAGCTTCATTTCATGGAAATCACCAATTCACACCCTTTGGCGTTATCCGTAGGGGTTACGCTGGACCGTTACATCATGCATCGGCAAATGGCGTTCCCTTATGCTTCGGGCGACCTCTCTCAATTGCTGCGGGATATTGCCTTGGCCGGGAAAATCATTCACCGCGAAGTGAATCGGGCCGGACTTATTGATCTGACGGGTGAAATGGGTGTCGAAAACGTGCAGGGAGAAAGCCAGCAAAAGCTGGATATGATCGCCGATATCCGTTTCTACCGGGCCTTACGAAATGGAGGAGAAGCCTGTGCTATCATTTCGGAGGAGGAGGAGGAAATCATCCATACCGGAAATGACAATGGAAAATATGTTGTGGCCATCGATCCGTTGGACGGCTCCTCCAACATCGACGTAAACGTCTCCATTGGTACCATTTTCTCCATATACCGGCGCACTACTCCGGTGGGTAGTAAGGCTACCCTGGATGATTTCATGCAGGGCGGCCGCAAACAGGTAGCGGCTGGGTACATCCTGTATGGTTCCTCAACAATCATGGTGTACACCACCGGTCATAGCGTAAACGGTTTCACGTATGATGCTTCTCTGGGTGAATTCATTCTTTCGCATCCGGATATGCGGAGCCCCGCTGATGGTCAGATATATTCGTATAACGATGGTTACCTGCCGGAATTTCCGGACGGGGTTCAGCACTATTTGAGTGAATGCCGTAAGAGACGATACAGTGCCCGTTATATCGGTTCGCTGGTCGCTGATTTTCACAGGAACCTGATCAAAGGCGGGATATACCTGTATCCCGCCACGAAGAAAAATCCCGAAGGCAAACTCAGGCTTCTCTATGAAGCTTATCCCCTGGCATTTATCGCCGAAAGAGCAGGCTGCCTGGCCGTTTCTCAAGAGCATTCAATTCTGGATATTGACCCAGTAAGCTTGCATCAGCGCACGCCTCTGTTTATCGGGTCCCAGACAATGGTAGAGGAATTGGTAAGTACAAATTCTCGGCAGCCCATGCTTTGACATAATCCCCTGCAACTTCGCCCGGTACAAAGGTTCTGGATGTCAAAACGCAATCTTCGCGACGCTAACCCGGGAACCCGCTAGGGGCTCAGCTATTGGAATAAAACGTGAATTAACATCATGTTAAACATGACTCAGGCATTATAACGGCCTGAGTTTTTTATTGGTTACCCCGGGTTCTCTATTGCTTTTTAGCTGGAAAGCAAATTCACACTAGTCTGTTTTTTTGGTGACGGCCACATATTCGTGGTATTTTTCTAATTTTTTCAAATTTAATTTTATTTTATGATAACGTTACCGGTAACGATACCGGTAACGTTATCAGTCGCTTTTTGCTCATCTTAATTGTACTTTAAAAAGAATAGCTAGGCTTTTTCTCTTTGTTGGGCCGTTGTTTTCCTATATCTTTGTAGAGGACAAAGCGAGAATTGCTTCTCTACATTGCTTGTATAAAATATAATTATTTTAATATAGGTTAAATTTAAAAACTATGAAGAAAAAATTTCTAACCGAAGTAAATCGGGCGACAATGCTGGTCTTAATACCATTGATGGTATTAGTGATCGGTATGCATCAAGTCCGGGCAGCAGAGTCTACCATAAAGGGTACCGTCACTGCACAAGACGACAACTCAGCACTCCCAGGGGTAAGTGTTGTGGTTAAAGGAACCGCCAAAGGAACAACAACCGATGTGAACGGAAACTTCAGCCTGGTGGCTGATGAAAATTCCGTCCTGATTTTTAGCTTCATTGGCTATAAGACATTGGAGGTACCGGTGAATAACCAAACGACGATCGATGTTCAGCTACAAGTGGATACCGAAACGCTGGAAGAAGTGGTAGTAGTTGGTTATGGCTCGCAGAAGAAGAGTGACATCACCGGAGCGGTATCTTCGATCAAGTCAGAAGAGTTGACCGCATTTCCTTTGGCAAGTGCCGAACAGGCCTTGCAAGGACGCGCGGCTGGCGTAGTGGTTCAGTCGAACAACGGCGGTGAGCCAGGCGCGCCGATCAGCATTAAAATCCGGGGCAACACTTCGATCAGCGCCAGCAGCACTCCGCTTATCGTGGTAGATGGTTTTGTGGGAGCGACCATGCCACAACCTAACGATATAGCCTCTATCGAGGTCTTGAAAGATGCCTCGGCCACCGCGATCTACGGGTCCAGGGGATCGAATGGCGTAGTGATGGTAACTACCAAAACGGGTAAAAACGGTAAATTGTCCGTTGAGGTAAACTCGAACTACTCCGTCCAGAGTACGGCCAATCGGCTGGATTTGTTGAACGCCGACGAATTTGCGGCTTACCAAAAAACCATAAATCCCAGTTACGTTCAGGGACCCGCTGATACGGACTGGCAGGATCTGCTGTATCGGCAGGGGAACACCCAGAACCATCAGTTTTCCTTTTCGGGTGGCAGAGATAATATCAACTTTTACGCTTCCGCCAACTACTTCAAGCAGAACGGGGTGATTGTCAATTCCGAGTACGAAAAACTAACTTTCCTGTCCAACATCGACGCACAGGTTACGAAAAAACTAAAACTCGGATTCAATCTCTACGGAAATCGCGGCGTGAAGGATGGGGTAGCCACTCAATCGACCGGCGAAACGGCCAACGGTGGCGGCGACGATGTAATTTCGCTCATGTTCAGATTTATGCCGGATTTGGGTATCAAGGATGCCAACGGCTTGAATACGACCAACTCCATCGGCGACAACATCGACAATCCGTACGCGGTGGCCACCGAAAGTGTGAACAACACCAAAACGGACGAGTACCGGGCTAACCTGTACGGAAACTACGATATAGCCAAAGGCCTTGCCTTCAAAACTACCGTGGGTTTCAGCACCACCAACCAAACTTTCGGCCTGTTCAGACCATCGACCCTGATCATCACCGCTGGTGGCGGAACGGGCGGTAGGGCGAGGATATCGAATTTCAGGAGAACAAACGTACTGAACGAAAACTACCTGACCTACAACAAAAGCATCGGGAAAGGCAACCTGTCCCTTCTGGCGGGGTATTCTTATCAGAAAACGGCTACCGAAAGATTTACGGCAGGCGCAACCGGCTTTACTTCCAATAGTTTCTCTTTCTACAACTTAGGAGGAAGCTCAGTCACGGAAGTACCTACCTCTTCTTTCACAGAACAGGAGATCCAATCTCAGTTCGGAAGAGTCAACTTCGATTACAATGACAAGTACCTGGTGACGGCTACCGTACGGAGAGACGGAGCATCCAACTTTGCCGCCAATAACAAGTACGCCATTTTCCCATCCGCCGCTTTGGGATGGAGAATCTCGAACGAGGACTTCCTGAAAAACAACACCAAAATCTCTAACTTAAAACTAAGAGCAAGTTACGGAGTGACGGGCAACCAGGCTATCGACGCGTATCAGTCTTTGGCCAGATTCGGTACACTCTTCACCGGGATCAACGGGCAGGCTGTCAACGCGGTCGTACCCAATCAATCGGCCAACCCTAACCTGAAGTGGGAATCATCCTATCAAACCAACATCGGTTTGGATCTGGGATTGTTCAACAACCGGCTTTCGCTGGCTCTGGACTATTACAACATCGATACCAAAGACCTGCTTTTGGCGGATCAGAGTCAACCTGAATATCTCGGTTTCCTGACCCTGGCCAGCATCCGAAACATCGGGCAGATCAATAACAAGGGGTTTGAAGTCACGCTGAATACCA
The DNA here is from genome assembly GCF_014651615.1 of Persicitalea jodogahamensis. Classification (GTDB taxonomy): domain Bacteria; phylum Bacteroidota; class Bacteroidia; order Cytophagales; family Spirosomataceae; genus Persicitalea; species Persicitalea jodogahamensis. The sequence goes on from NZ_BMXF01000006.1 coordinate 72,125, forward strand.
GGAATATAAATAAACCTGATTTCAATTGGTCAACTGACTTTAACTGGTCGACCAACAAAAATACGGTAGTGTCATTGATTAATGGGATCGATGTGTTCCTGGATGCTTCTCCCGGATATTTCAGTGTGGCCCGAACTCACGTGCTGCGAGAAGGTGAAGCGGCTGGTGTCTTCTGGGGGTACGAATACCAGGGAGTCTACCAGGGCGATAACCTGCCGGCAGGGACCGCAACTTTTCAGGGAGCCAAGGCGGGGGATCCACTGTTTACCGATGTCGATGGGAGCGGTGTCATCACTACCGCTGATCAGAAAATAATTGGAAACCCGAACCCTGATTTCACCATGGGTGTCACCAACAGCTTCACCTATAAAAATTTCGATCTGAATATCTTCTTCCAGGGTGCTGTTGGGGGGGATGTCTTCAACCTTACCAGAGTACAGCTACTGAACGGAGACTCGAACGGCCTCAGGGATGTACTTGATGCCTGGACACCCACCAACACCGATACTGACATACCCCGTGTGGTAGGAAACCGGGGAAGGGAGATTTCTTCCCGCTTTGTGGAAGATGGTAGTTACCTGAGATTGAAGAACATCGCCATTGGGTACAACCTGCCCGCCGCATTTGCCCAAAAACTACGGATGGACAACGTCAGGGTATCGGTCAGCGCGCAGAACCTGTTCACTTTCACGAAGTACTCCGGCCTGGATCCTGAGGTGAGTTATTTCGGGGCCGGTGGTGGCGACAGCTCATCGGGGAACACGACTCAGGGCTTTGATTTCGGCAACTTCCCCACGGTAAGATCCGTGACTTTCAATCTTAATCTGAAATTTTAATAAAAAACGAAAATGAAAAAATTTAAGATACTATTCGTAGCCTTATTGGCGGGGGTGTCAATAGCAGGATGTTCAGACTTGGAAGAAAACCCCGTTGGTTTGTTGGCTCCCGAGAGCTTCTTTACCTCTCTGGATGACATACAAACTGCCGTGAACGGTGCCTACGGGCATATGGAACACCGGTTTTTCATGTCGAGGGAGATGTCCATGTCCCTTATGTTGCGTAGCGACATGGTGGATCTCAATGTCAACGTCACCAACCCGGAAAGGGTGCAGTTCAACGATGTGGCCGTTTTGGCCGACAATGCGAACATCGAGGCCTACTGGCCAAAGGCTTATCAGATTATTGGGGCTGCCAACCAGGCAATTGCGGGAGCCGAAGCCGTAAATGCAGATGCGGCGGCAAAAAACAGAATTGTTGCTCAGGCCTATTTTGCCAGGGCGTTTGTGTACTTCCACCTGGTCAGGCAGTTTGGGGCGATTCCCTATCTGTCCGAGCCCGTGACGGACATCCAGGCGGCATCCTCTATAAGCAAGACTCCGGCGGCTGAGGTATATGCCAATATCATCGCCGACCTGCAGTTTGCTAAAGAATGGTTGCCAAACACGCAGGTTTCAAGAGCCATACCTGCCAAATCAGCGGCTAGTGCGTATCTGGCAGATGTGTACCTGACTACGGGGGATTATCAAAAAGCCTACGCCGAAGCCAAAGAAATCATAAGCAGAGAACAAACGTACAATCTGGGGCTGGAATCCGATTTTCAGAACTTGTTTGATGTCACCAAAACAGATGCTTCAAAAGAACCTATTTTTGTGATCGACTTCATCGGACAGTCGGATGGAGATCAGGGCCGGGATTATCAGGCGGCTTTTACAGGTATCAGAGCCGACGACCAGTACGGGTACGGTGGCGGATGGTCCGTTTTAGTCCCATCGCTACGTGTTTACAACACATGGGACGGTCGGGATTACAGAAAAGCGGTTAGCCTGGATACTACCGGGGTTTTCAATGGTAAGGTTGAACCCTACACGAATTTTACGAAGTTTTACTCTGCCGGGGACAATCGTCCGCACATTGCCAAATACACCCGCAAAGCCGGGGCTGCTTTAAACGGAAATGGTAGGAATACGAAAAGCAACTACATCATGATGCGTTACGCAGAAGTGCTGTTGATTGCCGCTGAAGCATTAAACGAAACTACCCCGGGATCAGCAGAGGCCGCCGGTTATGTCAACCGGGTTCGGGCAAGAGCCAGGGCCGGCGCAGCGGGTAAGCCTTCAAGAAGCTACCCGGCCGATGTGGCTGCTGGTTTGAGCAAAGATGTTTTTACAGCTATGGTGCTGGAAGAACGCAAATGGGAGCTGGCCTTCGAGTTTAAAAGGTGGTATGACATTGCCAGAAGAAAATTGGCTGATGGGCCCAACGGTGTATTCAGTGCTTCCGGCCTGGAAGGGGCCAAGCCAAAGTTCCAGTCGAACCGGGATTACTTATTCCCTTTGCCCGCCAATGAGTTGGTGAGGAATAAAAATCTGGCTCCTCAGAACCCGGGATACTAAGCTTGAGTTGCAATAATTTTTGAAGCGTTTTGTTGGCTGTTTTTTGTCAATAAAACGCTTCAAATAATGGATAACCAAAAAACTAAGAAATAATGAAAGCAAGACTCAATTTGATAGCCATTTCGGTAGCACTACTGTCGTCTGTACTGGGTGTTGCCCAGGAAATTCAGGTAGAAAATCTATCCACGAAGTTGGCACCCAATACGAAACAGTACAGCAAAACGATACTAGAAAACGAAATCGGGGGCGTTGAAGTCACCCAGATCTCGATAACGGGAAATGCCATAAAGAAAGAAATTCAGGACGACGGCTATCGGAACGTTTACCTCTTTGTAAAAGGCCACGGTACTGTTACAGCCAATAAAGAGAAATTTGATATTGTGCCGGAAACTGTACTGGTTCAGAACGCGATAAAAAACGTAGCAATCAAGGCCGGGCAAAGCGACACACTCCATTTTTTGAAAATATCGAGCAAGTTGACCGAACAGGACAAGCTCGACTTGAAGACGTTCCCGAAGGAAAATACCCAGAAAATATATTTCAAAAAATTCACGGACTGCGAAGCCTATACTGAACCGATCAAGAGCCCGAATACAGTGAGCCGGACGATCTTTCCTAATAAATACATTCCAAGGATTGCAATGGGGACCGTTCAGGCCAGCGGCCCCGACAAGGTCGATCCGCACGAACACGCCATGCTGGAACAATTGTTCCTGGGCCTGGCCGGCAATGACATCACGGTGTCTGCCGATGATGCCAAAGCAAACCTGCCGGAATACTCCCTCCTGCATATTCCTTTGGGGTCAAGCCATGGGGTGAAAGTTGACCAGGGAAAAGAAATGTACTACATCTGGATGGATTTCTTTTTGGACAAAAAGGGAGAGGAATGGCTGAAGACGCATAATACGATTAAAAAGCCTTAGGCGGTCTGTGCAAGCTTATATGAGCGCGCACTTTTCTTTATGGGAATTTCAGGAAATGACCGAAGAATCAATGGGAAGGAGAGTGCGCCTTTTGACCTGTTGAATGCAAAGTTGGCAGAAAAACTACTAGCAAGAAGGCCCGCCCGGGTAGAAGCTGACAGTAGTTTTGCCTGCGTTCGGGTCTTTTAGATAGGACAGGCTGTCCAAGCTTCGTGCGATGCGAGCCCAGGTGTCGATGGGCTTTTGCTGCTTCGCCAGTCAACTACCAGGTCTGCCTTTTGCAAAAAATCATTCACATATTCGTTTTGGCAGCAGCGCTTCTCCGGGCTGCTTACCCGATTTATGGCCAAACGCCAGAGCGGTACCTGGTTTCGGAAGAAGAATGGCTGCCCAATCGCACGATCAACTCTATTTTTCAGGATGCGGAAGGGCTGCTCTGGGTCGGGACGGGGTCGGGCCTGTACCGTTACGATGGTTTTCAGGTGAAGCATTTCGCCACGCATCCCAAAAAAACGAATACGCTCTTTACGAACCGGGTGACTGACCTTGGCCAGGACGCTCAAGGAAACCTGCTGGTATCGATGGAAAGCGGATTGAGCCTGTTTAATTCCAAGACAGAGACTTTTTCGACGCTTTCCAGGAACATAGAGAACTTCGAGCAATTGCGATTGACAGCCCGTGGCAATGCCTGGATCAAGGCAGGCCGCTCTCGCCTCTATCGCTTGTCATATAATGCTGCTGCTACCGAGTCTAATGTTTCCCTGCAGTCGGGGGTGAAAAACTACCCCGACTTTGCAAAGACTGTGGGGGAAATCCGTGATTATTCGGGATGGGGCAAACGTGACTTACTGATCGGGGCTTCCCTGGGCCTTTTCCGCTTCGATCCGGTAGCGCAGAAGCTTCACTCACTCCGCTTCGATCATCCCGTAACGGTACTGAAAGTACTACAAAGCGGCCGCCTCCTCATCGGGACGCAGAACGACGGACTTTTTGAAGTCAAGATCGAGAAGGATTCGGTCTCGGTGGTTCGGCAGTTTCGTTTCGGAAGCCACGAAATACCGGGTAGCGACCAAATTACCTCCCTTTCTGAAGGCCCGCATGGAAAAATATTGGTGAGCACCCTCCGGGCTTACTACCTGGCCCATGATGGAAGTTCACCACTCGATTTCCGCACGCCGGGCAACGCTGCGGAACTCTTAAAGGACAATAATGTCAGGGCCACTTACATCGACCGCACCGGGGTCATGTGGATAGGCACACTGCGAGGACTCCTGAAAATACGACCAGCGGCTCTGCTGAGCGAACGAATCCGAATTGAAACCCCGGGCTATCTTCCCGTTAATCAAAGAATTAATACGCTCTTTAAAGAAAATGAAAATCGTTTCTGGCTGAAAACCAAAGACGATGGAGCGTTTTTATTTGATCCGGTCGTTGAAAAATTCACCCGGCTGGCATTGCCTGAAACCGTTAGCTGTTTCGATAAGTCTGAAAAGGGGTACATGCTGGCCTACGGCGCGAATCGCGTCTTTCGAGTGGATGCGACGCTCCCTCAGCCTCGGTTGACGGAAGTAATGACGAGCAGCCAGGATATCTGGTGTGGACTGGAAATCAGCCCCGGCGAATGGTGGTTCGGGTGTGTCCGGGGCGGGTTACTCGCTTACAGCGACTCGGGTGAAATGCTGTACGGAAATCTGCTCGACAGAGTCAACCAGCAGTTCGACAGGGTGTCCACCATTTATGTGATGATGCGCGATAGCGAGCAGAATGTCTGGATTGGCTCCCGAGGCGACGGCCTGCTGCGCATCAGCCTACGGACGGGTGAAACAAAAAAATATTCAGGCATGAAGCGTGCGGGTAGTATCTCGCGCCGCATTCTGCATCTAAAAGAAGACTCGCAAGGTCGGATCTGGGTGGCTACCCGGGAAGGTGGATTGTATCTGTACGATGCCGAGAGGGATAGTTTTCGTCAATTTACCACTGCGCATGGCTTGCCCTCCAACGTGGTTTGTGCCATTGGTGAGGATGAAGCTCAGCACATCATAGTCAGCACGGATAATGGCCTGGCTGTGTATCAGGAAAGCAATCCGGTGGCATTTCAGGCGTACGATCAGCACGACGGGATTGAGTTCACCGACTTCTCATTCCGGTCCGTAGCTGAGACAAAAGACGGAGTCGTATATTTTGGCAACAGCAACGGTTTATACCAGGTAAAGCTGGTTGGGATGCCTGAATCTGGTTCTGCTCGGCCAGACGATACCCGTCCCGGTTTTCATTGGTCGTCCTTCCGGGTTGTACGTAACGAGAGGAGCCGCCAGCAACTCGCTGACCGCAACAACTATCTGCTTGAATACGATGCCCAATCGGGCATATTGCTGAATTCGGACGAAAATAGCTTTGAGCTGACCTTTTCGCTCCTCGACTTTACCGATCCTTCTAAAAACGCCTACGCCTACCGGTTGAAAGGGCATCGTGACGAATGGAAATACATTCTGGATGGAGAACCGCGCGTCTATTTTCACGACTTGCCCCCCGGCTCATATGAATTGGAGGTTAGAACTGCCGATAATCATGGACGCTGGTCAGAAACTATTCATTCCCTCAAAATCGCCGTTTCGCCTCCCTTCTGGCTTAGTCTGCCTGCTTATTTACTCTATGCCCTGCTCCTGATGGCATTGGGGTTTCTGACCTATCGGCTCTTCCACCGCATGAACCGTCTGAAGGCCCGGTTGGCCGAGGAGGTGCAAATCGTGGCGCTTCAGGACCAGCAAATGATCTATTTCTCCGATCTCTCACACGAAATAAAGAATCGTCTGTCTATGATTTTGGGGCCGCTGGAGAAAGCCCTGTCGGGTAAAAAAGTCAATCAGGCGGTACTTAACAACCTTTATGAACAAACCCTCCGGTTGAAAAGGATTTCCGACCAGATTATGAATTTGCGGAAGAATGAAGCCGGGGAGTTTCTGCTGGAAGTCAGTGAAGGATCCGTTTTTGAAGTTCTGGAACGACTCTGCCAGGAAACCGAACCGCTAGCCATCGTGCGCGACATCCGGCTGCACTATACCTTCGGAGCTGAGCCTAAAAACACCTGGTTTGATGAGGAAGTGATTGAAATCATTCTGCTCAATCTGCTCAACAATGCGATCAAATATACGCCCTCAGGCGGCACCGTGCGCGTGACTGGCGAGGTACTTACGCTCGATAAATCGGACCTCCCGGCGGAGGCACCCGATGCGGGTCAATACCTCAAATGTACGGTCAACGACACGGGGATCGGTATTCCCGCAGCAGAAGTCAGGAACCTGTTCGACCGCTTTTACCGGGCCAGCAATGCTAAGCAGCAGAGCCGACGCGTTGGGGCGGGGATCGGGCTCGACATGGTGGCGAGGCTTATCAGCAAACACCGGGGATTCATCGACATCAACAGCCAGGAAGGCGATGGTACGCAAGTGGAGCTTTACCTGCCCGTCGAGAAAAAGCACTTCAACCTGAATGAGGTGAAACTGTCGGGGCAGTCGGTTCCTATTCTCGAAAAAAAATCTATTGCTCCCCCCGAATCTCCGATAGAGTCCAACACCAGTAAAGCCAAAGTACTCCTCGTAGATGACGACCCGGACTTGCTGGAGTACCTCGACGAAAGCCTGGATCCGTATTTCGAGACCCGTCTGGCATCTGATGGTGAGGAAGCCTGGAATATTCTGCTGAACCAGCCCATAGACTTAATCATTAGTGACTTGTCGATGCCGGGTATGAATGGCCTGGAACTCCTGCAACATTTGAAACGCAATGAAGAATTAAAGCACATCCCCTTCATCATCCTGACGGGTCGCAATTCAGAGGCACAGAAGCTGATATGCCTGCAAAATGGCGTGGACGACTTCATCGACAAACCCTTCAGCCTGAATTTAATTATCTGGCGGGCCAGAAACCTGATCGACAGCCGGCGGTTGCTACGCTCTCAGTTTGGCCGCACGATCACAGTCGAGCCTTCGCTCGAGAATGAAAAGTCGGCCAATGAATTATTCATCGAGCAGGTAGTAAGTTTGATTGAAGAAAATATGAAAAATAAGCTGTTAAGCGTAGAGTTTCTGGCGGAGCAGTGTGCTATGAGTCGTGCTACTTTTTACCGGAAAATGGAAAGCCTGCTCGACCAGCCGCCTTCGGTTTTCATTCGAACGTATCGCCTGAAAAAAGCAGCCAAAATGTTGCAAAGCGGCAACTACTACGTGGCCGAAGTAGCCTACCAGACCGGATTCAGCAATCCCAAGTACTTCTCCAAATGCTTTCAGAAAGAATTTGGCTCCACACCGACGGAGTACATTAAGACGCTCGCGGATGCTCATTCAAATTGATAAAGGGGAAGAAAAATTGTACACTCATATTGGCTTTCAGGCCACAATCAGGATGATGAAATTTTCAAAACTACTGCTGACCATATTTTCCTGTATTGTTCTGAATAATGCCGCTTTTGCCCAAAAAAAGCCGCGCCAGATCATCCTGATTCTGGCTGATGACCTGGGATGGAAGGACGTAGGCTTCAACGGCTCACGCTATTACCATACGCCCGTACTTGACTCTCTGGCCAAACAATCAATGGTTTTTACCCATGCTTACGCCAACGCATCCAACTGCGCCCCCAGCCGGGCGTGTCTGATGTCGGGGGCTTATGCGCCCCGCCACGGCGTATTCACGGTATCGCCGCCAGACCGGGGCGACGCCCGGTCACGTAAGCTGGTGCCAAGTCCGAACGAAGATTTTCTTTCACCGCAACTCAAGACCCTTGGAAGGGTATTTCAGGAGGCAGGTTTCAAAACTGCCGTGATGGGCAAGTGGCATATTGGCGAAGACCCGACGCAGCAGGGATTCGACGTACACAAAGGCGGCGGCAGGATGGGACACCCCAAAAGCTATTTTAGCCCCTACGGCATGAAGTACCTGGCGGATGGCCCTGAGGGCGAGGAACTCACTGACCGCATCACGCAGGAATCCATTCGGTTCATGCAGGAAAATCGGACGAATGATTTCTTCCTCTACATCCCGCAGTTTGCGATCCACACGCCTTTGCAGGGGAAAGAAAACCTGGTGGAAAAGTATAAAAAACTACCTCCCCGCGATGGACAGGGCACCAGTCCCGCTTACGCCGCGCTGGTGGAAAATCTGGATCAAAACGTTGGGAAACTTCTGGCCGCCGTAAAAAGTCTGAGGCTGGAAAATCCGCTGATCGTATTTTCGTCGGACAATGGCGGCATCGCCAACCTGTCGCGACAATGGCCGCTGCGGGCGGGTAAGGGCTCTTACTACGAAGGCGGTTTGAGGGTACCTTTGCTGGTAAACAACGCTGGGGTGAAACCCGGCGTTTCCGATGTTCCGACTTTGCTTTTTGATTTGTTTCCCACGCTCTGCGCCTGGGCGAAAGTACCGCTCCCGACCAGCCAACCCATTGACGGAGTTTCGTTCCTGGATGTTTGGCAGGGAAAACCCCGCCCCAACCTGTACGAACGATCACTGTTTTTTCATTTTCCCTTCTACCTGGAAGCCTACCGAATGGGCGGCGACGACAGCCGCGACGACTTTTTTCGTACCCGGCCGGGCAGCGTTGTGATAAAAAAGAACTGGAAACTGCATCACTATTTGGAGGATGATGCCTATGAACTTTACGATATGAACAATGATCCCGGTGAGCGCATCGACCTGGCGAGTGAACAACCCGAAAAGCGGGAGGAGTTGGTGGCGATCTTAAATAAATGGAGAACCGAAGTAAGTGCTCCTGTTCCAGCGGAATTGAACCCTGCCTACGATCCCGAGTTCGTTCCCAGGCCTAAAAAAAGGAACAAATGAGGTTATTGACTTTGGCCGTATTATTAGTCAAAAATTATCTCACTCCATTAAAGAATCTCTTAGCTTTTTTTATCTCTTCACTACCTTGAGTACCAACCCAGGGGCAGATATATCGCCTTCGCTTGCAGATGCGGTTCCAACCTGGTCGATTACTTCACCCGGAATGGTCATAGTCTTGCCACTTAAGGTAACTTTTTTGGTGATATCTGCGGATTGCTCGGCGAGTAAATCCTGGGCATAGACGGTTGTCCCTGCGGACAAATCTTCTTCGAAAACCAGCGTAAGTGATTTATAATGCCCGAATATGCCGATGGGCTTGCCTGCCTCTAGGTGCGTTAGTGTGATAGCTGCCCTCGGGTGGATCCAACTATTGGCGGCAGTTACGCGGCCTTCTGTGGCGATGGCAGTGGCTCCTCCAGGAAATTTTGAAGCCATCACATAGGGGGCAAGTCCTTCAAAACGCACTTCGGGCAGGTCGATATTGCGAGCCATGATGGCAGGCGCACTCTGTCGAACCATCTTCCCGTGGGCATCTGTCATCCATGTATCGCTCTCACTGAAGGCCGTACTATCGATCAGGAAGTTTTGTGAAGCCTGGTAAGTACCATACCCAGCGGTCATAGGTGGTGCTATCCGCTGCCACCGTGCCAACCGGTCCATTTCGTCGAGACGCTGGTCAACATGTCGGTTGCCGGCAATCTGAAAATGAAAATCCTTGCCTTTGTACAGTCGTGGTGTTTTCATCGGATGTCTCTTGACACCCACCAGCAGACCCAGCGCTGCGGCAATATTACAATCGTCCTGAATGTTGAGCATCGCCCGGTACTGGGCGTTTCCGGTTGTTTGGCTCAGCACATCGTGAACTCTTTGCATGGTAGTGGCACTCACCAGTAGGGGAGCCGCGTCGTAGGTGCGAAACACGTCGGTGCTTTCAATGATTTTCAAAGCCAAATCGCGTAGAGAGCCATTATCTGTTTCATAAACGGACGGATAAACAGGTTTCCCCGGTTCACTCCATTGGGGATTCAGTGGTCCTTTGGAGCCTGATACATGTTCAAGGGTCAGAGCGGGATAAATTTCGTCTTTAATCCGGGTGGCGGCGAAGTGGTTTGTGTCGCCACCATCGATTTTCCAATACTCTATTCCCGCGTACTTACTCCACTCCACAAATTTGCGCATATCGGCATCGGTGGGATTTCCCCTGACCCACAACGCCAGGCCCCTCCAGCCCAGGGCCTTTATATCTGCATTCATCTGCCGGATTCGATCTTTGGGTGCTAACGAAGCATATCGCGGAAAATCGGTGGTGTCCATGATCATGGTAAAAAAAGTTTCTCCAGGTAAGCTCTTGTCCTGCCATCCGTGGTCGATCAGAAAGAAATAATCACTGCGGGTGTCGGGTAGCATCACCCTGGCCATACCCTCGGGGCCGAACACAGTCTCTTCGTTTATTTCCTCGCGAGCTGCTGGGTTGGTAAATACTTCGGAGGCACTTGGGTTGGTCACTGGCTGCCCTTTCAAAATCAGGTAATTCTGCCAGTACCACGTGCACCAGTAATTGGCAGCTTTGCCGGGTTCTGAGGGGACGAGGTTTGGGGAAACGCCCACAGTTTTGCAGCTTCCAATGGAAAGAAGCAACAGACAGAAATAAAGTTTGGTACGCATGTATCTAAGGAAAGTTTTCGAAAAACAGGTGGCATCAAGACTTACTCAGGCAATCAAAGACCATTGGATCGGGTGCAAATCAGTCGGCTTGGCTTCTATAAATTAATACTCACGTTTTATCCCCATTAACCTTTTCGACTAAAATGAATGGGTGATTTAAATAAAGCCAAAGCTCTTGAGAAAATAGGCCTAATTTGAGCATTGGCCATGAATTGAATGATTTGTACCCCCTTATTGAACCATTCAAAGCCCGGTTCGATGCTACATTTGTAGGAGTCCAGTTCGAACCAATAATACAACCAATTATGAAGAAAATACTACTGTTCATTGCTCTACTGGCGATGTCCCTGATTTTCCTTAGCCCTGGCGCATGGGCGCAACAAAATGTAATGGGGAAAGTGGTCGACCAGAATAACGAAGGCCTCATTGGCGTAAGCGTTACCGTGAAAGGTACCACTCGGGGCGTGATTACCGGTGCAGATGGGAACTTCACTATAGACGCCCAGCCCGACCAGCAACTCGTGTTCTCCTACATTGGCTACCAAACCCAAACGTTGCCCGTAGGAAATCGCACTCAGTTCAATATTACTCTGGCCGAAGACGCCGCCCTGCTCAATGAGGTGGTCGTGGTGGGCTACGGGGTCACGCGCAAGAGCGACCTCACCAGCGCCGTAGGGCAGGTGGACGCCAAGCAACTGGAAGACCTGCCGACTTCGCGTGTAGACCAGGCCCTTCAGGGCCGGGCGGCAGGCGTGATGGTGACTTCCAACAACGGCTCACCAGGAGCGCGTTCTTCCATCCGTATCCGGGGCGGAAACTCGGTGAATGCCGACAACGAACCGCTGTACGTTATAGATGGCTTTATCGTAGGTACAGATTTTAACCTGAATAATCTCAATACCAACGACATCGAGTCAATCGATGTGTTGAAAGATGCCACGGCCATCTCAATCTACGGAACGCGCGGGGCCAACGGTGTGATCCTGATTACGACTAAAACCGGTAAAGGCGTGGCGAAAGGTAAGCCCCGAGTTTCGGCTAATTTCTACACGGGCGTACAGACACTTGCCCGCAAAATCGATTATCTCGATGGCCCGGAAAGAATTGCCTACGGAAAAGAATTGGCAGAATTTGCCGGAGAAGCGGATCCATTTTCGAATCCGGCGGAGTTTGGCAATACAGATTGGCAGGATGAAGTTACCCAGGCTGCGCCAATCTATAACGGCGATATTTCAGTGGCTGGACAAACCGACGGCCTCAACTACTACGTTTCAGCTAATATTTTTGACCAGAAGGGGATCCTTAAATCAACCGGAATCAAACGCTACAACCTGCGCACCAACCTTGATTTCAACCTTTCCAAGAATATCCGGGCAGGCATCCGGCTCAATGGGTCATTTACAAATACCGAAAATGGCAAGAGTGATCTGTGGTCCATGCGTGAGGTACTTACGGCCTTTCCAATTTATAAAGAAGACGGTTCTTACTGGGACGAGAACATCGTTACGGGCGGAGTATTGCGTAACCCCGTGGCGGACTATGAGCTACGCACCGATTTTACGCAGGGGACCAATCTGCTGACTACCGCCTACGTCGAGTTCAATCCCATTCCGAGCATTACCGTGCGATCCACCATTGGTCCCAAAATCAACTGGTATAAGCGCAATGAGTTCGATCCAGGCCGACTTCCCCAGAATGCTACCGCGCAGCTGGGTGGTGTCGCCAATATCAACAGCGGCTTCGGCTTCGATATTCTTCAGGAAAACACAATCAGCTGGAATAAGGAATTCAACCAAAACAATCGGCTCGATCTGCTGGGTGGCTTTACCTGGCAGAAGGGAAATACCGAAACATTCTCGGCCCGCACGCAGGGAATCAGTATCGATGCGCTCGCCTACGACGATCTTAGTCTGGGTGACCCGCTCACTTACCGTGTCCAGTCAAACTTCAATGATTCGCGCCAGCTGGTATCGTGGCTCGGCCGGGCCAACTATGCCTTCATGAACAAGTACCTGTTTACACTGGTGGGAAGGGTGGACGGCGCGTCGGTCTATTCCGGCTCCAATAACGCCTATGCCTTCTTTCCTTCGGCCGCGGTGGCCTGGCGCATCATCGACGAGCCCTACATGAAAAATCAGCGACTATTCTCTAACCTGAAACTGCGGACAAGTTACGGCAGTGCAGGTAAAGAATCAATCGATCCGTACAATACCCTGGCTGTGCTCAATAACGGAATCATCATTTTTAATGATACCCAGGCTATCGGCATCCGGCGTGGCCGCCCGGCCAATCCCGATTTGAAGTGGGAAACTACTGATCAACTGGATGTAGGTCTGGAATTTGGTTTTCTGGACAACCGGATTACGGGCGAAATCGACTACTACTACAAGAAAACGCGCGACCTGTTGCTCGCCCGTCAGATCCCGCGCGCTACGGGCTTCAACACCAAGCTCGAAAACATCGGTTCTATCCAGAATCAGGGGCTGGAGTTGATGATAAACAGCGTAAATGTCAACAAGGAAAACTTCCGCTGGGAATCTACCCTCACGCTTTCGGGCAACCGATCCAAGGTGCTGAATATTGCGGGGGTGGATGAAATCAACATTTACAGCCTGGAGCAGGGTGGCCCCGGTGCTAAGCTTATCGTGGGTCAGCCTGTGGGTGTGTTTACGGGAGTACAGTACCTGGGCACTTACAAATCGCAGGAAGAAATTGACGCTGACGGTAATCTGGGCATCCGGCAAGTAGTGGGTGGTCCACGATTCAAAGATGAAAACGGTGACGGTAAAATCAACAACGACGACCACGTGGTGATGGGTAATCCTGAGCCGCTCTTCTTCGGCGGTATTAATAACTCATTTAGCTACAAGAACCTTTCGCTGGACATTTTCCTACAGGGTACTTATGGCAATGATGTGTACAATGAGTTTGTCCAGCGCGCTTTCTTCGGCCGGAGTACTTCCAACTACTACGGTGAACTCGCCAACCGCTGGACGCCCCAGAATCCGACTTCTGACATTCCCCGGGCAGGCAGCATGATCAGCATTGCCGACATCAGGTCTAACTCTGCCATGCTGGAGGATGGCTCGCACCTCAGGCTCAAGAATATCAGGCTTTCCTACAACTTACCGTTGAAAACCAAAGCGGTTAGAAGTGTGTCGGTTTACATGGTAGGAAGTAATCTCTTCCTGGCATCCAGCTTCCGGGGGTACGACCCCGAAGCCAACCGACTCGGTACTAATTCCACTGTTCGTGGAATCATCCGGGGAGAGTACCCCAATGCCAAGTCTGTGACCTTTGGTGTGAAAGCGAATTTTTAGAGGACTTTCGGCTAAATAATTAATCTTATAAAAACATTTTTTTGCCTTCAATCATTGAAAATTATGAAACGAATACTCTTCCTCCTCCTCGCCTTAAGCTTGACAAGCTGCGAAGATTTCCTTTCCGAAAATGTCCGGGGGGTCATTTCTCCCAACAATTTTTATAATTCCGACCAGGAAGCCATTCAGGCTGCCAATGGCCTGTACCTCGGCATGAGTTCGGGCAACCTCTACGACAACTGGCAGGGGATCAGTGCCTATACCTATTTTGGTACCGATGAAGTAATGCCCAATCGACTATTTGGTGGACTGGCCCCCATTATGGATTATAACCTTACCGAAACCAATTACGGCAACGCCTACGGTATCTGGCAGAATTTGTACGCAGTGGTAGGCGATGCCAATTCGGTGATTGCCAATGTCCGCGAAAACCAAAAACTGTCCGAAAGTATCAGAAATCGGGTTTTGGGCGAATCCTATTTCCTGCGTGCTCTGGCCTATTATCATCTTACTGCCCTTTGGGGTGACGTACCTTTCTATCTTGAGGAGCTTCCCCTGGACGAGGTTTCAAATCTGGGCCGGAGCAATGTGACAGAGATTCGCACCAAAATGATTGCCGACCTCAAAACTGCGGAAGGCCTGCTCCCTGGATCGTACAGTGGTCCTGATATTGGCCACGCCAGCAAATGGGCGGCCAAGTTTTTAAGGGCCCGCTATCATTTATGGCAGAAAGACTGGGCGGCTGCACTTGATGCCAGCAAAGATATTATCGACAATTCACCTCACAAACTCATGCCTACTTATGGGTCAGTGTTCGATGTAAACAATCAATTCAACGACGAAGCGATTTTTGGGTTTGATTTCCTCAAAGGGGTGGATGCCCAGGTGATCACAGACTCCTTTAACCCGCGCCTGAGAGATGAACCAAAAGTATCGTCCCAACGCAGTGCCTTTGCCCAGGCGCTCAGTGAGCGCGGTGAAGAGTTCAATGGATACGGTCTGGCGGTTCCTATCAATGATTTGATAGAGAAATATCCTAAAGACGATCTCCGGTACCCCTGGAATATCATGGATTCGTATTTGGGCTATGACTTGCGCTACAGTTATTTCAAGAAGAGAACCAACTTCGACTTCGTAGAGTCACCACGTGGCAACCACGGCGAGTGGTGGATCACCATGCGGTTGGCACAGGTGTATTTGATGGCCGCCGAGGCTGCCAATGAACTGGGCAATACTGCTGATGCTTATCAGTACGTGAACCGCGTTCGCGAGCGGGCTTATTCCCCCGCCCAACCCCTTTCCGGTCTGTCGCAAACGCAACTTCGCAAAGCTCTGCAAGACGAATACAAATGGGAATTGGCCGGGGAGAGCGAGCGCCGCTATGACCTGATCCGTTGGGGAATTCTGGTCGAGACGATCAAGAATACCGACTTTGGAATTCACAAAGGCAACGAAAATATTCAGCCTCATATGGTAAAACTACCCATTCCGGCGGAAGAAATTGTGTTGAATCCAAACCTATTGGAGAGCGATCCAACGAATAACGGGTATAGATAGAGCTGAGCGAAAAAAACTGTAATACCGGGCAAATTGATGTGATTAGAGCAATCGCATCAATTTGCTTTTTTGAGCCCCCCACAGCTTGTGACCATGAAGAAGAGATTTATTTATTGCCTGCCGGTCTTGTGCTTGTCCGTTGTTCTTTTCTCTTCGCATACCGGGCAAAAATGGAAGTCAGACAGGCCGATCGCGGCCCGACCAAACATCATCCTGATTTATGCGGACGATTTGGGGATCGGTTTATTGGGTCACGAGGGGCAAAGAATTATAAAAACGCCTCATATCGACCAGTTGGCAAAAGATGGAATTCGCTTTCAAAATGCGTATTCCAATATGCTATGTGCACCAGCCAGGGCTTCATTGCTCACCGGAATGCACGATTGTCACGAAAATGGATTTCAAATCACCCCGGGCGGATCTTACAAATATGCCGATGCTGATCCGTCCGCTTTTGAGAAAATTGGCAAAGCCGTTGATGCCGTATTGTCGCCAATACGGAATGAACAGGTTTTTTTGGGAGAAGTAGCGAAGAGAGCAGGCTACAGAACGGCTGAAATTGGTAAATTGGAATGGGGCTTTTCAAGTACCGATCGGCAAATGAAACGGCACGGGTGGGATCATTACCTGGGGTACCTGGATCATGAAAGAGCCCATGGGTTTTACCCTCCTTTCTTATTTGAAGATGGGAAGCTGAAAAAAATCGAAGGGAACACATTAGTGAATTCTGGCAAATCCGGCGAGCCGGAGACCCAGGCAACTTTTGAGGAGCGCTGGGACAGAAAGGGTAAGGCTAAGTACTCCCAAACAGTCTTCATGGAGCGGGTTCTTGAATACATCGAATCTAATAAGGACGAACCGTTTTTTCTTTATTTCCCCACTCAACTACCCCATGGCCCGGTTTCCATTCCGAGCGTACACCCTGATTTCCTGAATGACAACCGACTCACGCAAATCGAAAAAGAATACGCTTCGATGGTGAAGTTGTTGGACGATAATGTGGGTCAGATTGTGGCGAAAGTGAAAAGCCTGGGTATTGAAGACAATACGATCATCCTGTTCACATCCGACAATGGCCATGAGATATACTACAGCCAGGAGGGGCGAGTCCTGAAACCCTATACCAATATGAAAACCGGAGAACGGTTCGATAACTATAAGAAAAAATTTTACAGTGAATCAGGCGGAGATATTTTTGATGGAAATGGTGGCAGAGCGGGTTTGAAAAGGAGTAATTTGGAAGGAGGAATTCGTGTACCGCTAATTGTAAAATGGCCTGAAAGAATTGAAAAAGGCAGAGTCAGTAAACGCCTTGTCGCCAACTATGATATTCTGCCAACCTTAGCCGAGGTAACCGGCCTTGGGATGCCATTCAAGACAGACGGGGTTTCTTTTTACGGGGAGTTGCTGGGTGATAAAGGCAGCGAAGAGCATCAATATGTCGTTTACGCTTCTTTTATTGGGCCAACTTTAATTACCAGAGATGGCTGGAAAATAAGGACCTACTTAAAGGATAACGCGTCTGAGTTGTATTACCTGCCTGATGATGCCCGGGAAGAGAATGAGTTATCCGGGAAGTACCCCGAAAAACTCAAAATCCTCAAAAGCGAACTTCTAAAAGCTTGCGAAGGTGAATTATCCAATGGCTTGTACGATACCCGTAAGCAGATAGCTATTTCCGGATTACCCGGTAAAAAATAAAACAGTCTGCTAACGGTAAGTGGATAAAGATGCGTTGGAGGATTTCTGTGTGGATCGCCTCAGGCCTTGATAGTAAATTATTTTGAAAGAGGACTTTGGCAGTACATTATGCTTACCCTTTTCTCCAGCGATGCCCAATCTAAAAATCAGAAACATGTCGAGGATTCCTTTTCTATGTATAGCATTCACTTTTCTGGCCTGCCAAACAATGGCTCAAAAAAGCCAGACGGGTGGTGATACCAAACCCAACATCCTCTGGCTGACGTTCGAGGATACCTCGCCGGAGTTCATCGGCATCTACGGCAACCTTACCGCCAAAACACCGACAATGGACAAACTTGCCCGCGAAGGCGTCCGCTTCAACTACGCCTTCGCGACGGGCAGTGTGTGTTCGGCCAGTCGTTCGGCCCTCATTACGGGAGTTAAAAGTTATGCACTGGGCACGGGTAACCACCGCTCTGCCTACCCGATTCCTGACTTCATCCATGGCTTCCCAAAGTACCTCAAAGATGCGGGTTACTATACTACCAACAACAGCAAAACGGACTACAACACCTCTGACGCCCAGAGGGTAGTTCAGGAGAGCTGGGACGAAAGCTCTGGTAAGGCTGGCTGGTGGAATCGGGCCGAAGGGCAGCCCTTCTTCGCTGTTTTTAACAGTAATTCCAGCCACCAGTCGCGGACAATGACGTTTCCGTATTCGGAATACAAGACGATGATTCTGGATCAATTGCCGGACTCTATGAAGCATGCCGATGCCGACGTGTTCATGCCGCCCTACTACCTCGATAGCCCTGAAATGCGGAAGCAAATGGCGCGGGTTAATAATTCAATCAGCAAGACTGACCTGGAATTAAAAGAACTACTCGACCGCCTGGAAAAGGAGGGCTTGCGGCAAAACACGATTATTTTCCTCTACGCCGATCATGGCGAGGGAATGCCGCGTTCCAAAACCAACGGCATTGGCCTGGGCCACCGGGTGCCATTCGTAATCTGGTTTCCCGAAAAGTACCAGCACCTGTCTCCCTGGGGCAGGGCCGGAGCAGTGACCGACGAAATGATCGATTTTACGGACTTGCCGCCTACCGTGCTTTCGCTGGCCGGAATCACGATTCCCGATTACATGAAGGGTCGCGTGCTGACCGGACGGCAGCGAAAGCCCGAACCGGAGAACCTTTTTCTCTCCTCTGACCGCTCCGATGAAAGCTACGACCTGACCCGCACTGTGATTCAGGGGAAATACGCCTATTCCCGTGCCTTTGTACCTTACATTCAGGAACTGCGCTATTTGCTGTATATGGATATGGGCGAAATTACGGAGCAGATTCGCCAGGACTACAAGGCAGGCAAGCTCTCGGCCATCCAGCGGCAGATGCTCGAGCCACGCCCGGCGGAGTACCTGTACGATATGGAGAAAGATCCGTGGGAAATCAATAACCTGGCCGATGACCCGGCTTACGCGAAACTTCTCGGGCGTTTTCGCAAAGCCCAGGAAAAGGAAGTCCTGCAAAAGAAAGATATCTTGTTCCTGCCGGAATACGAGATTGCGCAGATCTCCAAAACTACCACACCCTATCAGTACCGCGACAAGCTTGACTTGGAACCGATTTATAATATGGCTAAATGGTCGGGTTTCAGGACGGAGAAAGCCAGAAAAATCCAGGTCAAAGGATTGGATGATGCCAATAAGTTCGTGAGATATTGGGCTTTGCTAGGCCTGAAAAGCAATATTGAAGCCATCACTGACTTAGAAAAATTTGCGCTGACCGACGCTCTCGCTGATCCTTACCTACCCGCCCGCATCGTCGCCGCCTCGCTGGTTTCAGAGCTGGCGGACGCTCCGGCGGCCCGGAAAATTCTGGTGGATGCTATCCAGTCCAAGGACGACGACCTCAGTAATCTGGCGATCCAGCAGATCATGTACCAGCCGAATGCCGCCAGTTTTCTGCCGGAAATCAAGGATTTTTACGAAAAACAGAAAAAACTGGGCAAGAAAAAACTCTTCAATGCCAATCGCTCAGCAGAAATGATGCTGTACGTGTACGAGGGAAGGCCGGTTCGGGAAGAGGAAGAGTAATCACTTTCCCACAAAATCTTTCAGATAGTAAGGCTCGAACGACGGCAGATCCTCGAATCTACCCTGGACGTAAGCTTCGGTAGCCAAAGTACCCACGTTGCGGGCTGAGGGTTCAATTAGTTGATCAGGGAAGTACGCGTTCGGATGTCCGCCCAGCAAAGAACGGCTCTTGGCTGCGCCATCGCCAAAGAATACTATGGGTTGATTTTGCAGGAGTTCGGCAAAAGAATCAGCTTCCAGGATTACGGCCTGCGTGGGCAGTACCTTTTCCAGTTTCGTGTCCAGCACGGCGGCGAATACCTCCATTCGTCGCGCGTCGATCATAGGGCAGAAAAGAAAATTCTCAGGATAGAAGGGCGTGAGCTGCGCGGCCATAGCCGTCAAAGTCTCTACGCCGATCAGTGGCTTGTCGAGGGCATAGCAGAGACCTTTGGCGGTGGAAACGCTCACGCGCAAACCCGTGTACGATCCCGGACCCTTGGCCACAGCCACGGCGTCGAGCGAGGACAGTGTGAGGCCGGCCTGTTCGACGGCATTCTTCATCAGCGTGGTGAGCAGGGAAGATGATACGCGTTCCGTTAGAAGGTCATAAGAAGCCAGCAATTGGCCGTCGGTGTGCACCGCCACCGAACAGCCGCGCGTGGAGGTATCGATACTTAAAATGTTCAAGGATTGGAGGGTTGATAATTGACAGGTCTATCGACGGGAAAAGCGTCCGTTCAAAATAAAATCGGCAGCCGACATTTCCCAAAGGGAATGCATCGGCTGCCGATTTCAGCAGTAGAACTTACTTCGTGGGCTTCAACAAGGCGTTGTAGCGATCCATATCTTTATATAGATCAAGTGCCGCCTTCATTTCGGGATCGTTGCTGAACGATGCCTCTTTCATGCCCTTTTCAAGATAGTAATGCTTCACGATTTCCTCCTGCAGGAGTGCCATCAGCTCTTCTTTATGGATTTGCAGGTCGTTTTCCTTATTGTGCGTTAGCTTACTTTTCAAGGCTTTTATCTGATCCTCAATCGTTTTGAACGACTTTTCCTTTTTGGCGGCCTCTTCCAGTTCCGTCAGGTCTTTGTCTACCTGCGTGGTGTAAGTGTATTCTTTGTCGGCGAGCCATTTCGTGAAATTCTGGTAGTCGGCGTCCGTCACGCGAAACTCACGAGCCGGCTTGATGGTCGGATTCTCCGAATGGTACTTTACGGCATAATCAAATAGCAATCGCTTGCGGGCCAGGGTGGTGGCTAGCGGCGAATGCGTTTCCTTTTCGGTCAGGATATCGGGCAACACGCCACCACCATCATAAACTACCCGGCCGTTGCGAGTCTTGAAAGCCGTTTGGAGCGAATCGGGTACTTTGCCCACGCTGCCGTCCTCATTGCGGTGGCTGTAGTCGATGGCCTGAATGCAGCGCCCGCTTGGAATGTAGTACTTGGCGGTCGTAATCTTCATTTTGGTATTGTACGACAAATCCCGGGTAGTTTGTACCAATCCCTTACCGTAGGTTCGCTGACCAATCAGTACACCACGGTCGTAATCCTGGATCACGCCTGACACGATTTCTGCCGCCGAAGCCGAGCGATTGTTCGCCAGCACCACCAGCGGAATTTCGGTATCCAGGGCAGGATTATAAGCCGAATAGGTTTTGTTCCATTCTGTCACTTTTCCCTTGGTCGAAACAATCTCTTCACCTTTCGGAATAAACACATTGGCTATTTCGATGGACATATTCAGCAGTCCGCCAGGATTCTCACGCACGTCGAGGATCAGCTTTTTCATACCTTTTCCCTTCAACTCCTGAAAAGCGTTACGCACTTCGCGAGACGCGGTGGCTGTGAAATCTTTCAGATCGATATAGCCCACTTCGTCGTTGATCATACCGTAGTACGGAACGTTCGTGACTTTCACTATGTCGCGACCTACCGGAATTTCCATTGGCTTTTGCACGCCGTAGCGCTTGATAGTTAGCTTAGTGGTCGAGTTGGTTTGTCCGCGCAGGAGCTTACCAGGGTCAGAGTCAGCGAGGGTCGAAAGGTCGATACCATCAATTTTCAAAATCTCGTCGCCCAACTGCAGCCCTGCTTTCTGGGCGGGCGTGTCCTCGTATATCATCATAATGATATGCTTGTCGTCCGCTGAACTCACCATTGCACCGATGCCGTTGTACTTCCCGGTCGTCATGGTCATGTAGTCCTCGATGTCGTCTTCGGCGTAGAAGTTGGTGTATGGGTCGAGGGTTTTCAGCATTTGATCGATGCTGGTCTTGATGAGGGTGTTAGGATTTACCTCATCCACGTAGTACGCGTTCAATTCCTTGAACAGCGTGGCGTAGATATCCAGATTGCGGGCAATTTCGAACAAGCGGTCGTCCTGCTTGAAGGAAACAAATAAAAGCCCCGCCACTACGGGAACGGCGAGCCAGAAAGAGCGGAAGTGTTTTTTCATAAACGGCACTCGGCTTTCGGCACTCGGCTTTCGGCCTTTTTATTTTTTTACAAGAAATTTAGGAAGAAGGCGGTGCAGCCATTTTTTGAAGGATCTTCACCATCGACTTTTCAATAACGTCGTACGGGCTTATTTCTTTTGCAAGATACAGAAAAGCCACAGAAGCAGCCGGTGGAGCTTCGGATTCTAAGGTGAATACATGCTTGTGTAATCGGTAAGCCTCCCGACAGCGACGGCGAATAAGATTACGGTCCACAGCCCGCTTGAAATTACGCTTCGATACGGAAAAAAGTACCTGTGGTGGCGCGCTTTGCGATGCAATCGGGGTTTCGGAAGCCCCGTCCGGCGCCTGAGCCGGAATGAACAACACCCGAAAAGGGAAGTGATAGAACGTCTGAACTGCGGGGTTGCCACGCTGAAAAAGCCGCTCGATAGTCGAGCGGCTTCGTAATTTTTCTTCTTTTCTAAAGGTCTTTTTCAAGCTCGTGCCGGGAAAACTGTCCGTGACGTGAATTCCGAAAGTAATTCAACGACGCTGCGTAGTCCGTCCAAGCCTGACTAGTAACGCCTTACTGCTTGTGACGCTTCTCGTCGGACACGCTCAACTTGTGGCGGCCTTTGGCGCGGCGGCGCTTTATGACATTCCGGCCGTTGGCGGTGGACATGCGCTCCATGAATCCGTGCTTGTTGCGACGCTTGCGCTTGGATGGCTGATAGGTACGTTTCATCTCAGTATCAAATTTATAGCTTTATAATCTCCTGCTTTCCTGATTTGGGCTGGCAAAGGTAGATAAATATTTTTTGAAAAAAAACCGCTGGCCAAAACAAAGGCCAGCGGTTTTCTAATCTTTCGAAAGAGCGACCCTTAGGCCAGCTCCTTCTGCAAATTTTCGTTAATAGCTTCGAGGAAATCTTCCGTATTCAGGTAGTCGTCCTTCGTGAGCTTGTCGCCGTGGATAATCAGGGCGAGGTCTTTGGTCATCTTGCCGCTTTCTACGGTGTCGATACAGACCTGCTCCAGCGTATCGGCAAACTTGATAAGCTCCTGGTTGTCGTCCAGCTTACCGCGGAAGGCCAGACCACGCGTCCAGGCGAAGATCGAGGCGATAGGGTTGGTAGACGTAGGCTTGCCCTGCTGATGTTGACGGTAGTGGCGCGTTACGGTACCGTGAGCCGCTTCGGCCTCCATCGTGTTGCCGTCGGGCGTCACAAGTACCGAGGTCATCAGGCCGAGTGAGCCAAAGCCCTGCGCGACGGAATCAGACTGCACGTCGCCGTCGTAGTTTTTGCAGGCCCACACGAACTTGCCGCTCCATTTGAGAGCCGAGGCCACCATGTCGTCGATCAGGCGGTGTTCGTACACGATACCTGCTTCCTGGAATTTGTCCTTGAATTCGGTATCGAATATTTCCTGGAAAAGATCTTTGAAACGACCATCGTATTTCTTCATGATGGTGTTTTTGGTCGAAAGGTACACGGGCCAGCCTTTCTGCAAGCCCATGTTCATACACGCCCGCGCGAAGCCTTTGATTGAGTCGTCGAGGTTGTACATGCCCATGGCAACCCCGCCGCCGGGGAAGTCGAAAATCGTAAACTCCTGTACCGTTCCGTCCTCGCCCTCAAACTTCATAGTCAGTTTACCTTTACCAGGTACCACGAAATCGGTAGCGCGGTACTGATCGCCAAAGGCGTGACGGCCCACAATGATCGGGTCGGTCCAGGTCGTGACCAGGCGCGGTACGTTGCTCATCACGATCGGCTCGCGGAATACGGTGCCGTCCAGGATGTTACGGATCGTCCCGTTTGGCGAGCGCCACATCTGCTTCAGACCAAACTCTTCCACGCGGTCCTCGTCGGGCGTGATGGTAGCGCACTTGATACCCACGCCGTATTTCTTGATGGCGTTGGCTGCGTCTATGGTCACCTGGTCGTCCGTTTCGTCGCGGTATTCGATGCCCAGATCGTAGTATTTTATGTCAAGATCGAGGTAAGGAAGGATCAGTTTGTCCTTGATAAATTTCCAAATGATGCGGGTCATTTCATCGCCGTCGAGTTCGACGACCGGATTGGCAACTTTGATTTTGTTCATGTAAGTAGTTTTGATTTAGGGGTAAAAGCCAACTCAGCTAAATTGAAAATACGGCGCAAAAGTACGAAATTATTTAGTGGAGAGCGCCCTTCGACTACACTCAGCATAAAAATGAAGAGTATAACAGGGCCTCGACGTGCAGTTTAGGGTAAAGCGAGGGCCACCTCTTTACTTCTGACAAGTCGGACAAAAGTACGTCGTGCGCCCACCGACCCGGATTATTTCGATAGGGGTGCCGTCGCGCGGACAGGTCAAATGCTGCTCTGTATCCTCGCCATAGGGCGAATCGTCCCATGCCCGGGCGTGTATAAGGAACGACTCAGGAAAGTGGGCGTAGCGGGCTTCCTTTTCAATGGCCGTCAACAGCACCAGCTGAGTAGCTTCACGCAACGCCACGATTTCGTCAGGTAAGAGTTCGTTGGCCCGTCTTTCGGGATGGATTTTTGCCTGAAAAAGCAACTCGTCGGCGATCCAGTTGCCCACTCCTGCCGCCACGCTCTGGTCCAGCAAGGTAGATTTGATGACGGATTTGCGATTGGCCAGGACATTTGTCAGATCTTCTATGGTCAATTCCAGGGCATCTTTGCCAATTTTCTTTTTCTTCAAAAATGCCGCCACGTCTTCCACCAACCCCACGCGCTCAAACTTGCGCGGGCAAACGAATCCCAGATTGAACCCGCCCCGAAAGTAAAACACGATGCGGGCGTGACGCGGACGGTCCAGTGAATTGTGGTAGTACTCCAAACTACCTGACATCCCGAAGTGCATCCTGACGGTCACGCCAGGCTTGTCCGTAAATACGAACAGGTTCTTACCTACGCGCCGCGTCCCGGTAAAGGACGCGCCCCGCAGCGTTTCGAGTAAGGTGGCGTAATCGGTAGTGAGGAGTTTAGGGTCCTCCACGTCGATATTTTCGATGGGTTGATGCAGGCAGGAGGCTTCCAGGTAGTGGCGGTAGCCTTCGACTTCGGGTAGTTCGGGCAATTTATTTTAGTGGATAGTTGAATGTGGAGAATGGGTAGTGATTTGGGAGGCTGATTCTCATCACAAAAGCTATAACTACCTTGAAGCGCTTTGGTTTGGCTGAAAACTAAGCGAAAGCCAGCGGAAATAGCCTGCGTTGTTCTTTTGCCAGCCTCTTAAAACTCAATATACTCGCCGCAAATCCCAGCCAGCTTATCCAGCACAATAGTGGGACGAGTATCGAGTATACCTCGAACGGATAAGTTTTCATGATCCAGTCGGCTATTACGAACACAGCCTGAAAATGAAACATATTCCAGAAATGCAGTATCCCATTGTATTGGTAAGAAGTTAATCTGTAACCCCTGGAAGGCCTGTTTCTATACACGGATATAGCATTAACTACTATGGCCGATAATGCAAGGGATGCGTTAATCAGCAGGAAATTATCGCCTTCCAGAAAATCAAAGCAGATATAAATCAGCATTCCGCCGATGAGTGAGCCTATCAGGAATGGGAGCCGGAGAAGGTACTTTACGCATTGCCACCAAAGTACCCTAGCGCGCCTGTCAGCCGCCTTCTGCTTCTGCTCCACTAACTCACTGAAGCCGAAAATTCCGAATCTTTGATATATCCGCTGAAGACCCTCCCCGAACGTAATATCCGGTGATTCCGCCATTTGCTGCTCGATTTCGCTGGCGAGGTGATCCACCAGTTCGACCTGCACGTCGTAGTGATCGACATATTTGCTTCTCACGAAGCTAAAAAGAGCTTCAATCTGTTCATCGGTGAGTGCTTTTGTGATGGGCATAACAATTATTCTTTATTTGTTGAGAGCGGGGCGCCCCATGGCATTTAATTGTTTAATGTCTTCCGCAAACCGTTGAGAATTTGCTCTTTAACCTAAAATAACCTTTGGCCCCAGCAAAATCCGCATATGTTCAATGAAGCTTTCCAGCTCCGCCAGGCGGTTTACGGTTTCTGCCTGACCCTTAAGCGTAATGGAATAGTACTTGCGCAGGCGGTTTCCGGCGGGAACTACCTCCACCGTCAGTAGTCCTTCGGCCTCCAGTTTGTGCAGAGCCGGATAAAGCGCGCCCTCGTTGATCGTTAGCTCATCGGAAGTCATTTCCCTGACCTTCTGCGTCATTTCGTAGCCATACATCCGCCCGTTTTCTTCCAGAAGTTTTAATATAATAGTCGTCAGACTGCCTTTGTATAGTTGAGATTTGTTCATTCGGCAAAAATATACCTCAGATTCTGATGTATCAAGTATTCGAAGAGAAAAAATCAACCGGTGAGACTCTGACAAGCGGGCTGAAAACCTTTTCCCGCAAATTTTCCCTAATTTTGCCAACTAATTTTTGAGGGAAGAGGCCGTTGAAAAATTAATTTCAACCTTCGACTTTCAACTTTCAATCGAATCAATGCTAAGCGAACAGGAACTACTGCGCCGCAACAAGCGCGAACAACTAATGAAACTGGGCATCGACCCTTACCCGGCAGCCGAGTATCCGGTGAATGCCCATGCGGCCGATATTCTCAAAAACTACGAAAACCACAAACTGGACTATAAAAGTGTGGCTTTGGCGGGACGGTTGATGAACTTCCGCATCATGGGTAGCGCGTCGTTTGCCGAATTGCAGGACAGTACGGGGACGATTCAGGTTTATTTCCGCCGCGACGACATTTGCCCCGGTGAAGACAAGACGCTTTACAATACCGTATTCAAAAAATTGCTCGACATCGGCGACATCATCGGTGTGAAGGGCTTCGTCTTTACGACACAAACGGGCGAAATCTCCGTTCACGTGCAGGAGTACACGATTCTGAATAAATCCCTGCACCCGTTACCGGTAGTGAAGCGCGACGACGATGGCAATGTCTATGATCAATTCAGCGACCCCGAACTACGTTATCGTCAGCGATACGTAGATCTGATCGTGAATCCCCACGTGCGGGAGGTATTCAAAAAACGGGCGAGGATGATTACGACCATGCGCGGGTACTTTGATGAAAAAGGCTGGCTGGAAGTAGAAACGCCCGTGTTGCAGGCCATTCACGGCGGCGCGGCGGCACGGCCTTTCGAAACACACCACAACGCGCTGGACATGAAATTGTACCTGCGCATTGCCACCGAACTGCACCTGAAAAGATTGATCGTAGGTGGTTTTGAAGGCGTGTACGAATTTGGCAAACTGTTCCGCAATGAGGGCATGGACCGCACCCACAATCCCGAGTTCACGACCGTGGAACTGTACGTAGCTTACAAAGACTACGAATGGATGATGCGTATGGTGGAGGAATTGCTGGAAAAAGTGGCCCTGGCCGTTAACGGTAGTACCAAAACTACCTTCGGCGGTACCGAGTTGGACTTCGCCGGACCCTATCCGCGCCTGAGCATCACCGATGCCATCCGCCAGCACACCGGCCTGGACGTGGAAACGATGGATGAGGCAGCCATCCGGGAGCAGTGCCGCGCCTGGGGCATGGACGTCAACGACACAATGGGTAAGGCCAAACTGATCGACGAGGTCTTCGGGGAGAAGGTAGAGGAACACATCATTCAGCCGACCTACATCATTGACCACCCGGTGGAGATGTCGCCGCTGACCAAAAAGCATCGCAGCAAAAAAGGCGCGGTGGAGCGATTCGAGCTATTCGTAAACGGCAAAGAAATAGCCAACGCTTACTCGGAGTTGAACGACCCGATCGATCAGAAGGAGCGCTTTGAGGACCAATTGAAACTGAAAGAGCGCGGCGACGATGAGGCGATGGAAATGGACGACGACTTTATTCGCGCCCTCGAATACGGTATGCCGCCCACGGCGGGCATCGGTATCGGCATTGACCGCATGGCCATGTTGCTCACTGATAACGCCAGCATTCAGGAAGTGATTTTCTTCCCGCAAATGCGCCCTGAAAAGAAAGCCGAGGTATCGACCAACGCCGACTATGAGGCAGCGGGTGTCCCGGCCGTCTGGATTCCGGCCCTGCAAAAAATGGGCTTCATGACCGTTTCTGCCCTGAAAACAGCCAATCCCAACAAAGTATTTAACGATTTGGGCGGGATGCGCAAGAAGTTAAAAATAGATGCTCCGATGCCGAAGAAAGAAGACGTAGAAGGCTGGATTTCGTAAATTCAGGAGAATCTTTAAATAAAAAGACCGCAGCTTTGTTGCGGTCTTTTTACGTTTTACTGCCGGAAAAGTAAAAACTATATCTTACT
The DNA here is from genome assembly GCF_014651615.1 of Persicitalea jodogahamensis. Classification (GTDB taxonomy): domain Bacteria; phylum Bacteroidota; class Bacteroidia; order Cytophagales; family Spirosomataceae; genus Persicitalea; species Persicitalea jodogahamensis. The sequence continues at coordinate 100,320 of NZ_BMXF01000006.1, forward strand.
TATTTGCACAGCGTTTAGTCCTTTTTTGCCTTCCACGACCTCGAATTCCACGCGGTCGTTCTCGCGGATCGTCAGCCCACCCAGTCCTGTAACGTGGACAAAGATGTCCCGGTTTGTGTCGTCTTCCACAATAAAGCCGTACCCCTTGGCCTCATTGAAAAATTTTACCGTACCTGTCTGCATAATGATAAAAATAAGATTGAAAAAAAGCTTTGCCCACAAATAAACTAAATTTGTTTGGAAAAAATCAAATTGCGCCAAACAAATGTAGTGTGTGCATGATAGCCTTTTTTGCAGATCATCCGGGTTATTGTTGCCCGTTGGTACGACATTTTACTGATCCTGCCAGGAGCATCCCATTTGGATTCAAACCGACAAATTGCTACTTTGTACCTTTTAAGAGAAAAATACTATGGATCGGATTCGATACTACGTAGAAAATCAGGTGTTTGGAGTGTGTGCCGGACTGGGCGAAAAACTTAGCTTTTCGGCGAGCAGCATCCGTTTGTATTTCATCTACGCCTCCTTCCTTACTTTTGGCTCACCCATTATCATCTACCTGGTGCTAGCCTTCTGGATGGAAATGCGCAAGCATTTGCGCCGTCACCAAAGCCCTACCATTTGGGAGTTTTAGGAAAAATTTACTCCGAGGTAGATTCTACGGTAATTCGGAAAACCTCCTTTTCCCCTTCACGAAATACTCCCATACCACGCTGTGGCGGTAAAGGCTTGCCTGTCGGGGCGGGCGGTTTCCGCGCTCATTGAGCCGGGGTATGAGGCGGTAGAAGGCGAAGTGTGCCCGCACGATAGCCCACACGTCGGGCCAGGCGCCGGCCACCATGAATCGGACGCTCGAGATACCGTCCAGCACCAGCCGGGCCAGCAGCACCCGCATCCTTTGTCCGATAGGCATATTCTTGTAAATCATCATCAGGTTATTGCGGTAATTCAGGAAGGTCTTTCGGGGGTTAGACTTGTGCAAAGTACCTCCGCCTACGTGATACACCTCGCTGTCGCCGCAACAGACGATCCGCCAACTTCGGTTTAGTAGCCGCCAGCACAGGTCGATCTCCTCCATGTGGGCAAAGTACCGCTCGTCAAACCCTTTTGCTTCCCAAAAAGCAGTCGCCCGTACAAACAGGCAGGCTCCCGTTGCCCAGAAAACATCGACAGTGGCATCATACTGGCCGTTGTCGGGTTCACAGGTGTCGAACAATCGCCCCCTGCTATACGGGTACCCCAGAAAATCCATATAACCACCCGCTGCCCCGGCATATTCGAAATGGGTCCGGTGGTGAAAATCCTTGATTTTTGGCTGGCAAGCGGCCACATCGGGGTTGGCTTCCAGGTATTTCAGCATCGGCCTTACCCAGTCGGGTGTCACTTCAACGTCAGAATTGAGCAATACGTAGTAATCGGCCTTAATTTTGGAGAGTGCGTAGTTGTAGCCTCCCGCATAACCTTTGTTATCAGGGATGACCAACACGTGTACATCGGGCATCTCCCGCAGCCACGTCAACGATTGATCGGTAGAGGCATTGTCGGCTACCCAAATCTCACAGTTCGGAGAGAACTGACGTACTGAGGGCAGAAATTGTTCCAGGTACTTCTGTCCGTTGTAGTTGAGGATGACGATGGCAACCTGTTTCATTAAAAAGAAAAAATCCGGTTCTAAGCTGAAACCGGAAGTGGTGGCAAAGAGGAAGAAAAGAAGAGGGGTGGGGAGATTATTTCATCAAATTACCCAAATCCAGGCCCGGAATGTTTGGTAGCATGCCCTGAGTGGATTTCTGAAGATGATCCTTGATTTTAGGTTCGATGTTTTCCATGGCCTTGTTCACAGCTGCCACCACCAGGTCCTGCAGCATTTCCTTATCCTCGGGCTTAATGAGGTCGTTATCGATCTCCAGCCCGACGATTTTTTTCTGGCCGTTGATCGTCACGCGCACAAGGCCAGCACCCGATTCAGCGGATTCAGTAATACTGCTCAGTTGTTCCTGTGCTTCTTTCATGCGGGCCTGCAAGTCTTTCATCTTGCCCATCATGCCCGATAAATCCATGTTTCCTAGCATACTTATTTAATGATGAATTATGAGTGATGAGTGGTGAGTAGTCACTCTAATGCCTTTGGGTCATCGTCGCGACCGACTGCCCAAAGATAATACCTTTACCGTAAAAGCAACGCGGTACCATTCCTGACGAACTCTTTCCCCGTGTTATCACGGATAATAACCTTGTAGATGTACGGGCCTTGTGGGGCTGGGGTGCCGTTGATAGAGCCATCCCAACCCGTGGTCGAATCGGTGGTTTGAAAGACCGACTGTCCCCAGCGATTGTAAACAATCATCTGGAAATTGTCGAAGAAAACACCGCTTGGCTTGAAAGTGTCATTTATGCCATCGCCATTAGGCGAGAACGCGTCAGGCAGAAAAAGCGCGGCTTCCCGGCGGTACAGGATTACGTTGGAGAAACTTAGAAATGACCCGTTCCGGGAGCGGGAGCGAATCTGATAATCAAACTCCTGCTCGTTCGGGTCATCGAATTGCGGGTCGTAGGTAAGATTCGCGCCGACGCCCGTTTCTGAGGCAGCACCGCCGTTATTGAGCTTTATCACAAAATAACCACCCACCTCGTCTGTAAAAGATGGGTCGCCCGTCCATTTGATGAAACTGCCTGTGTTTTTCAGGAAAATGGTGCAGACCGGCGGACTGGGTTCTGAGCGGTTGCCACACGCATTTTCGTACATGATTCGGTAGCAGTAAGAGCGTTCCGAGGTCTTGGCGGTCAGATCCGAGTAGCGATTGGTGTTCTGGGTTGTCCCTACTTCCCGAAATCCGGAGGTAGGATTATCAGACCTCTCGAAAATCATCCTGAAAGCAGGAGTAGTCCCCTGGCTGGGTGGAAAGGCTATCAGCGACACGCTGCCGTCTTGTTCCACACTCACAATAGCCTGAGCGATCGCACTGGGTTTCAGGTCCGATTTGGCTATTACCTCAACCGGAGCCGACCGTGACTCGGCCTTATCGATCGTTGTCACGATCTGGTAGCGATATGAAACACCGCATTCGACATCGTTGTCTACGTATGACAATTCATCAATTCTGGTGAATCTTTTGATGCGGTCCCCATTTCGCAGCAGCTCGTAGCCTTTAAATTCTTGCGACTGAGGATATTGGGTCCAGGTGAGGATGTTACGCTCACTTTCGGCTTTGCCGTTCAGTACTGTGGTACATACTTCATTGGATTCGGTTACGTTACCGCAGGCGTCGGTGGTAGCCAGTTTCAGGCAGTGGACTTTCTTGGGGTCGAGGGATTGTAATGTCAGCTCTACGGCTCCTGCCTTTGAGGATTTGACACCGGAACCCACGTAATTACCCGTTCCCGTTTTCACCATAACCTCCAACTCTACTCCATCAATGCCCTGGAAGCTAAGGCCGACAGAGCCATCGGCGCGGGCATCTACCAGGCTTATTTTGATGTTGTCAAGCTTAGTGCCATCGACCCTTACCGGTAAAGTCTTCCACTGGCTGCCCGAGCAGTTGCCACTCATGTAAACTGCTCGATATCGTATTATTCGGGTGCCGCTGCCAAAAAATCGGTGTTCCTTTTGCAGGGCGTCACCTTTGCTTATATATTCTACGGCTGAGGCATCGTTCCAGTCGAGTTCAATCTGATCATACTGGCGGGTGATACTATCGTTGGCAAAAGTGAGCTTGACAATGCCGCCCGGACAAGTGGTGACTGATACTTCAGGTGTCGTGCTGTCGCGTACGATCACTTCGCGGCATGCCGTAATCCCTGTGGCTCCGCTGCTGCCTACCTGCAGGATGCGGTATTTTCCTGGCTTATTGTAAGTGAAAGTGGTGGCAGTAGTCAGGCTAGGCGAAACTTCACCTTTATAATCATATACATAATTAATATTGTTAGCTCCGGCTATAGTGTTGGTTACATCGACTCTGAAAGGAACGCAGCCAATAAGGGGGGCGGTGCCAGTAGCCCCATTGATTGAGAATCCGCCACCACCCTTTAAGCACAGGTCCTGCGCCGAAACCACCGACCCTATTCCTACGACCATCCACACGAGCCAGATCCAGCGGGAATTGCAATTTAACATCCTTATTCTGAGTAAATCCTGTTTCAAAATTTTTTGAAAAATAGATCGTTACCGTGCGAAACGTGGCGGGAAAGAAACAGAAGTCCGTCAACCTTTGTTTCTTCATTGTCAAATGTCAAAAGTAAAGCTTTCCGAACGAAGGGCTTACCTTTACGACTTACAACGCCCCGAGCGGCGAAACTATTTTTCATTGATAGAACTAATGAGCAACAATAATACCAAAATACGCCTCGACTCCATTGAAGAAGCCATCGCGGATATAAAAGCGGGAAAATTGATCATTGTAGTGGATGACGAAGACCGTGAAAATGAAGGAGATATGATAGGGGCTTCCGAAACCATTACCCCCGAACTCGTCAATCTTATGACTCGTGAAGGACGTGGACTTATCTGCGTTTCGCTTACCGAGGAGCGTTGTGAGGAGCTGGGTCTGGACATGATGGTGCAGGTCAACACGGCAGCTCACGAAACGGCCTTCACCGTGTCGGTAGATTTACTGGGTAACGGCTGCACAACGGGGATTTCGGCTTCTGACCGCGCCCTGACAATTCGGGCCCTGGTTGACCCTGACACTAAGCCTGAAGATCTGGGCCGTCCCGGCCACATATTTCCTCTTAAATCGAAACACGGTGGTGTATTGCGCCGCACCGGCCACACCGAGGCTTCACTTGATTTTGCCCGCCTGGCCGGATTGACGCCTTCAGGCGTGCTGGTGGAAGTACTGAACGAAGACGGGTCAATGGCCCGGCTGCCGGAATTACGCATAATTGCGGATCGGCTGGACATGAAACTGGTAACGATCAAGGACTTGATTGCCTACCGCCTGCGGGAAGAAACACTTATCAAGCGCGAAATTGGCGTCGATCTGCCCACAGAGTGGGGGCATTTTGACTTGATCGCTTACCGGCAGACTAACACTGACGAACTCCATCTTGCTTTGGTAAAAGGTACTTGGGAAGAGGACGAACCCGTGCTGGTGAGAGTGCACTCATCCTGCGTAACGGGCGATATCTTCGGCTCCTGCCGTTGCGATTGCGGCGGACAGCTTCATGCTGCCATGGACCTGGTGGATAAAGCCGGGAAAGGCGTGGTGGTATACATGAATCAGGAGGGGCGGGGCATTGGCCTGCTAAACAAATTGAAAGCTTACAAGTTGCAGGAAATGGGCCGCGACACCGTGGAAGCTAACCTGGAACTGGGCCTGCCGATGGACTCCCGTGACTACGGCGTTGGTGCACAGATTTTACGGGATTTGGGTATTTCTAAAATAAAACTCATCTCCAACAATCCTAAAAAGCGGGTTGGACTCATGGGCTACGGTCTGGAAATCGTCGACACGGTCGGCATAGAGATCGCCTCCAACCCCTACAATGAGAAGTACCTGCTCACCAAACGTGACAAGATGGGGCATAGTTTGCTGAATTTGACGGTGGAAAGAGAAGGTAAAAAGGTCGACAGTTGAAAGGGAAATGGTTTTGGATTTGACAGAATATAGTATTGAAGTGATTTGGTAAGTCAATGAATTCGATTCAAGAAGCAAAATCTGACGCTGACGTTTTGAAATGCCGCCGGGCGGTTCAAGTGCTGCGTCCACTACTGGTCGATGAAGTCTACGAAGAAGCCGTGCGGCGGACTCTGGCAGATAATCGCCAGATGATTTTTGTCGAGGAAAACAGCGAGGCCGCTGCCGTGGCGGTGTTCGAGACAGGCTACAACCTGCATCGCGGCAAGTACATTTATATCGATGACCTTTCAACCCTGCCCGAAGCGAGGGGCAAAGGCTATGCTGGGCTGTTACTCGATTGGATCATTGACTATGCGCGACGTGAGGGGTACGACGAGGTACATCTCGACTCGGGCGTAAGCGAAGCACGAACCGACGCCCACCGGCTTTACCTCAATAAGCGAATGCAGGTGACGAGCCTGCACTTCGTTGTAAAGATGTAAGGTGGGTTTTGGGTATCATCTATTTCTCTGAAGTATGGCCGAAGCTTCCCTGTCTTCCCGCAACAAATGGATCGAGCGCACAGGCCAGATTGGTCTGGTGGCCATTGGAAGTGTTTACTTTCTGGTGGGAACCCTGACTTTTGCCAGTTCCATAGATTTTAGTGGTGAGGGCAATAAGGGTAAAGTTTCCCAAATTCTTCAATGGGTGCAGGAGCAGGCATTCGGGCAGTTTTTGCTCGCAGTCATTACACTTGGGCTACTTTGCTATACCGTCTGGCGGTTCATTGAAGCCATTCTGGATACCGATAACAAAGGCAATAGCCTGCATGGCTTGGCTTTGCGGGCTTCTTATCTCTCCTACGGGGTAGTATATGGAGCATTAACGTACTATGCTGCGCGTCTGTTGCTCAGTCACAGCGGTGGTTCTCCGCCTTCTGAAAAAGATACCCGCGAAACCGTGGCCCAGAACCTGCTCGAACTCCCCTACGGACAGTGGATGGTAGGCGCTTTTGCGCTGGGCACGGCGGGTGTGGGTGTCTTTCAACTTTACTTGGCCCTTTCGGGTACTTACAGGTCTATCATTGAAGAGAAAAAAATTGACACCCGCGCTAAGGAGATCCTCATTCGCTCGGGGCAAATAGGTTATGTCGCTCGCGCCATTGTCTGGCTCATCATCGGTTATTTTTTACTGTTTTCAGCCATTCGCTCCCATTCCCAGGAAGCCAATTCCCAGACTGCCCTCAACTACCTGGAATATGAGTACGGTACTCTCACATTAGCCATAGTGTCATTGGGGCTGGTATGCTACGGTATTTTCCAGTTTGCCCGGGCTAAGTACCAGCCTATAGTCAAGAAATGAGGCCATGGTACGATTTTGGTAACCCTCTCGAATAATCACCTCATCTAATAAACACCATCTCTTCATGTCCTTCAATCAAGACAAGTGGATTGAAACTGCCGCCCGTACGGGCCTGACCGCCAAAGGAGTCGTCTATTCGCTGGTCGGAATCCTTACCTTCATGGCAGCTTTCGAAATGGGTAGCGGCGACGACAAAGGCGGCAAATCGCAAGCACTCAACTGGATCGAAGAACAGCCCTTCGGACAAGTGTTACTGGGTTTCGTAGCGGTTGGATTGCTTTGTTATAGTGTTTGGCGCTTGGTGGAGGCCTTTCTCGATACCGAAGATAAGGGCAATGACGCAAAGGGACTGGCCGTCCGGTCACGCTACGTTTTCAGTGGCCTCGTATACGGTGCATCCACTTACTACGCCGCGAAGTTGCTGTTTGGCAGTACTTCAGGTGACGGCGGCGGCGATACCCGCGAAACGGTCGCTCAAAAATTACTGGAACAACCTTTCGGGCAATGGCTTGTGGGGATCGTTGCGGTAGGTGTGATGGCTGTCGGGGTATACCAAATTTACTACTCAGTTTCAGACAAACACCGCAAGAAAATCCAGGAGTCCAAGCTGGACAATAGGGTGAAGGAAACGCTGCTGGCATCGGGCAAGGTAGGATACATCGCGCGGGGCATCGTGTGGTTGCTGATTGGCTACTTGTTTCTGCAGGCTGCCCTCCAGTCCGATTCCAGCGAGGCCGGTGGCTCCGATTCTGCTTTCAGCTTCCTGGAACAGCAGTGGGGTTCCTGGGTATTGGCCGTCGTGGCCCTGGGGCTTTTATGCTATGGCATCTTCATGTTTGTTAGAGCTCGGTACCAGCCCGTCAATACGCGCTGATTGGTTTTCATTCGATATTGAAAAATAAAAATCCCCGCGGGCAACCCTGCGGGGATTTTTCGCATTACTACTATTGAAGACGGATAGAAAAATTGCTTCTTCACTGTTTTTCAACGAAATCGGCCCATCGCTTTGCAAGAAATTGTCCGACAATGCCAACGGGAAAACCCCTTCGCTCAAAAGCGATTGTATGATCGCTACGCGGATCGGCTCTACCGCTTGTGTCGCCGCTACGTGCCGAACGCGATGGAGACAGAGGAGGTGTTGATGAGTGGATTTCTGAAAATATTTAAGGCCATCCTCAACTTTGAGTACCGCAGCAACGACGAACTGGAAGTATGGATGAAGCGCATCGTGGTCAATGAAGCCCTCATGCACCTGCGCAAAACCAAGAAAGAACAGTGGCTTTTAGCGGACACAAATTTGGAAGAAACTACCTGGGCCGCCCAACCTGCCACGGCAGAAGGCGACCTCCACGCCGAAGGCATCCATGACCTTATTCTTCACTTGCCCGATGGCTATCGAACGGTTTTCTGCCTCCACGCCATTGAAGGTTACACGCACCAGGAAATCGGCACCATGTTGAATATCAGCGAAAATACCTCGAAATCACAGCTCAGTAAAGCCCGAACGGCCTTACAGGGCCTCTTGATAAAAAACGGATACAGCTATGAAAGATGAAGAAATAGACGATCTCTTCCGCCGCAACGCAGACTACCTGGCCGATGAACCTGTCCGTGGATTTGATAAGGATGCCTTCTGGCAGCACTTGCAAACCGAACTACCCAAAAAGGAAGAGCGGCGGAAAAAACCTGCGGCCTGGTGGTGGGCGGCGGCTTCGGTACTTCTGGCCGGAATTTTTGGCGGAATATGGTGGATGCAGTCACCGAAATTAGAAGTCAGAACTCTGGCTGAGCAGAAAACGACCACATCACGGTCTGTACCATACAAAGCAACTCGCCCGCAGACCCGTATAGCGGAGGCTACGTCTCAGATTCCGGCCCAAGGCTCCAAAATAGAACCCGCAACATCTTCCAGGCGGCACGGATCAGGGAGAAGAAGTGAAATGCCTGGGGAAAGAGTCTATAAACAGACTATACCGCCAGAAACACCTTCTCCGGCAATGGTAGCTGTCGAGCTCCCCGCGGCCGAACGACCCATCCCAATTATTCTTCCTACGCCCATCGAGGTAGTTGATCCCGTAGCTTCCGAAAAGCCTGCGTACCGCGTGGTACATATCAACGAAATCAGGGAGCGGAAGCAGCAGGAAGCCAGGTCGCGGTCACGATTGGCAGTTCGGGTTGGCCTGCCCTCCGCTTCTCAGGTAACTACCCAAAACGACAATAAGCCTCTTCTGAATATTCCCATTCAACACTGAATTCTAGTTAGTACCTCTATTTAACCAAAACTCCATGAACAGATTATTTGTATGCATCGCTCTCCTGCTGGGGAGCGTCACCGACCCCCTTGTGGCTCAACCCGACCCTAAATTTGACTCAGAACTTAACGCCGATGCCTTCAAAAAAGAGTATTCCGGCTTATTGGATGCCGCCTCGTTCGAGGTGAAGTTGTCAAAAGGAAATGTGCTACTGCTAAAAGCCGACAAGTACTCCCAATTGAAGTTGGTACAGCGCGCCGATTCGCTGGTGCGCCTATTCTGGGACGACTACCGCCCCGCCGTTGAAGGTCTTCCCGAGGACACCGACGGCCTGTCGGTTCACTACATCCTGAACGACAATGAAGAGCCCCAACTTCGGTGGAAAAAGTACCCCCAAAGCACGACTGATTTTACCGTAGTAGACAAGGAGCTGGTACGTTTGAAAACCGTGCAGGATACCCTCAAAATAAGGGTCAATAAAGGTAGTCAAGAAGCGGAAATGCTCCTGCTGACCAACGATTTGACCGATGTTCCGGCTCTTTTTGACCAAATGCGGGAGAAAACGGCTTTCCTGTTTGAAAGCATGGAGAAACGTACCGACCCCAAGGTACTCGACCGTTCGCCCGAGGTATATGGTCGCTACCTGGGCAATCGACAGGTGCAACTGGCCAACTTCGGGTCAGACATGCTGATGATTAGTCCAGGGGCGAGCATTGGCTATATCCGGGGAAATTGGATGACTTCGCTCGATGCCGGATTTACATTTTACCTTGAAAAATCGAAGCTGAAGCCAACCTTTGGCTACCACCACCAGTACTTTTTTGGCCGCGATGCGGAGGGCAAAACTCAGGCGTTTCAAAATGGTTTCGCGTTAGCCGGGCTGGCTTTTTTCAAAAAATCAGATTCCAACATCATCGGCCGCAAACCCGTCGTCCAAACCGGATCGCTGACGCTTGGCTACCTCGTGCACCGCCGGGGCGACTACTACGAGCCCAATACCTGGCGGATTACGGGCGGGCTTAACCTGACGCCCAATCTCAAAGTGGAGCCTGAGGTGTATTTCAATGGTACTTTCAAAAATCTGAGTCCGGGACTGCGATTTACGGTAGGGTTCTGACCCCCGACCGGGGAGTGAGGTACTTTAAGAGTACGTTAAAAACGCCCTCTCAATACAACAGATCCATAAAACGAGGATAACATTCAGTTAATAATCCGTGAGTTGTTTTGCAGCCTCAACTCAAACTGACTGTTGTCTATGAAACTTACTACCGCCGCAGGCTGCGCCCTGCTCACGACCGCCATTCTGGCGGCCTGTATCAATGACCACGACCTCAACAATCCAGCTCCTGCCGTGGCGCTGCAGAACTTCTCGGTCAATCCTTCTCTGATAAAAACATTGCCTGGCTTCGACAACCTGGAAATCACCACGCTTATCTCTTCGGACGATGTGTTGCCTGAGTCCCCCGGCTTTGTCTTTGGCGGCCAGCCCGATGGTGCCGGGATCATCCCAAACCCTGCGGGCGATGGCTTCATCATGATCAACAATCACGAATACCTTCGTTCGGTATCGCGGGTATATCTGGATAAAAACTTCAAACCTACAAAAGGCGAGTACATCGTCAATTACGACGGGGGCACCACGCGCCTTTGCTCGGCTACGATGGCCACACCCGCCGAACACGGCTTCGGTCCCGTCTTTCTGACGGCGGGCGAAAGCGGTGCCGAGTCAATGGTTCACGCCATTAACCCTACGGCTCCCGCCGATCCCGGCAATCCCAACCGCGTGTTGCCCGCCCTGGGCAAAGCGTCGATGGAGAATGCCGTGCCGCTGCCCAAAACGGCTTATCCCGGCAAAACGGTCATAATCATCGGGGAGGACGACGGCAACGGTCAGTTGATTGCCTACGTGTCCAGCTCGGTGGGCGACCTGCAGAACGGCAAGCTGTACATGCTGCGTCGTAAGGATCAGAATACGGTCGAAACCAATATGAAGCGTGGTGAATGGCATGACGTGGAGTTCGTAGAAATCGACAATGCCAAAACTTCCACAGGTGCACAGATCGCCGCCCAGACTGTAGCCAAGAAAGCCATCCAGTTTACTCGTGTCGAAGATGTAGATTACGGAAAAGGCAGCGCCGAAAACGCCCGCAACGTCTATTTTACCGCTACGGGCCAAGCTAGCAACCGCAAAGACCCTGTTCCTGGCAAAACGATGTGGGGCCGCGTGTATCACCTACAAATGGACGCCAATGATCCGCTGAAGGGAAAGCTCGAACTCATTGTGGACGGTGACGAAACCCCCTCTTTGTCCATCACGAATCCCGACAACATCTGCGTGACTCAGAATTTCGTGTATATCCAGGAAGATGGCGACTCATTCTACCTTGATACCAAACATGATGGCCGAATCTGGCAGTACGACATTGCCACAAAGGAGCTGAAGCCGATGCTGGAAATGAATCACCGCCGTGGTGATGCGGCTTTCCAGGCTAAGTATAACCCTTTGAATGTGAATTTGCTTAGCTCGTGGGAGTACGGCGCGATGTACGACGTATCGGATTTGACGGGTATCCCAAACACTTTTGCGGTCAACATCCACCCGCACACCTGGCGTAGCATCAAGTACGCAGGCGTGGACGGAAGCGCAGCCACCAAAACAAGCGACCTTAACGAATCCTTCACCGAAGGCGGCCAGGTGGTAATCGTACGCGGCGTGGCCAAATAGCTCTCGAACAATCGTCGTACGACCTAAATTATACAGATCTGCCGACTTCTGGGAGTCGGCAGGTCTTTTTTGTTTTTAATCAGCAAAAGGATGAAAAAGGTAATTTTTGCAGGGGTACTTTTGGCGTTTTGTTCAGGATTGATTCTTAACTGCCAGCCGGAAAGTACCCCAGTTGAACGCGCCAAGGTACTTTTTACGCAAGATCTGGAAGTGCTGGAAACCCTTGTGAACGGGCCATTGCTGACTTTGGCAGAGCATGGTTCTGACGAAGATTCTTTGCGGGCAGCTTTTTACGAATGCCGGTTGGCTTACAAGAAAATCGAGCACCTTACGGAATATTACTTTCCTGTCACGAGCCGGATTTTGAACGGCCCGCCACTGCCGGAATACGAGCTGGACGAAAATAAAGCCTTTGCGCCGGGAGGCCTGCAGGTAGTTGAGGAAATGCTGTTTCCGTTCGAACCCGGCACACGGGCAGAGCTCGTAAAAGAAGTCAGGAAAATGCAGCCTGAACTACGCCGCTGCCGGGAACTCTGGACAGTCACCGAGGTGACTGAAGCCCATTTACTCGACGCCATCCGTTTGCAGCTGTTTCGGGATATTACGCTGGGGGTTTCGGGTTTTGATACCCCTATTTGTCAGAAGGCGATTCCCGAACTTACCACTAACCTGGAATCTCTGCAACGCTATGTCGATCTGTTTGCAATGGAGGAAGGTGCCGGGCTTGATCTATTATTTGAAAAAGCCATTGTTTTTACCCGGAAAAACCCTGACTTTGATACCTTCGATCGCCTGACTTTCATCTCTGACTACATCAATCCGCTCACCGGCCAACTGGTAGATTTCCAGAATGCGTTGGGTTTCGCGCCGCTTAAAGATCTCACCCCCCTGCGCGGCGACACCCGAACGCTCTTTGACCGCAACCTGTTCGATCCCGATTTTTATACAGGTGATGCCAATGCCTTTACCAACGAGAGCAAGGTAGCCTTAGGCGAAAAGCTATTTCATGAAGTTCGACTTTCCGCGGGCAATGTTCGGAGCTGCGCTTCCTGTCACCAGCCTGACAAGGCTTTTACCGACGGACTACCCCAAAGCGTGGGCTTGAAAGGAACAGCAGTAGCCCGAAATGCCCCAACGCTGTTTTACGCGGCTTTGCAGGAAAGGCATTTCTATGACCAGCGGGCCAGCAGCCTGGAAGCGCAGTCGCAGGATGTGATCCAGAATCACGACGAAATGCACGGTTCGCTGCCCGAAGCCTGTGCCAAGCTGATGAAGGATTCGGACTACGTGCTAATGTTCAAAAAAGCGTTTCCCAGCATTGACGATATTCAGCCCGCCCACGTAATGAATGCCCTGGCCAGCTACGAACGAACCCTGCTTCCCTTCGACAGTCGCTTTGACCGCTACATGCGGGGTGATAAAACAGTACTGAACGGGGCCGAGAAGCGTGGGTTTAATCTGTTCATGGGCAAAGCCAAATGCGGTACCTGCCACTTTATGCCCATCTTCAACGGCACCGTACCGCCCACCTTTGTCCACAGCGAGTCGGAAGTGCTGGGTGTGATGACCGCCCCCGGGTCCGGAAAGTTAGACCCCGATCAGGGTCGGGGCGCAGACTATCCGGCGATGCCGGATCTGAACCGCGCCTTTAAAATTCCAACCGTCCGTAACGTGGCCCTTACCGCACCATACATGCATAATGGCGCATACCAGACGTTGGAGCAAGTCATTGATTTCTACGACCATGGAGGCGCGGTAGGGTTTGGCCTCAATCTCCCTAATCAGACACTCCCTGCCGATTCTTTACGGCTCGACGCGCGGGAGAAGTCAGATTTGGTGGCATTCATGGAAGCGCTGACGGATTTGGAGTTACGGAGGAATAAGATAGCCCAGAAATGATATTCATGGGTATAAAAAAGAGCGGCACAAGTCCCGGGTAATTACCCATGATTACGATAAGTGTCTCCACTATTCTTCCGGCTCACTCCGCTTGGCGAATTCGGCGTCGATCAGGTACGCACCTTTCGTGACCAGTTTTTGTCCGGTAAGCTCAACAGGTGTTTTAATAGCAATGCTGCCCGATTCCGCCGTATCTCCGATTTCAACGGGGATGCGATGGAATTCACGACTGTTTTTTTCAATGTAAATAAAGCCATTCGCTCCTTTCCGCACCAGCGCGTCGGGGGGCACGGTCAGGGCGGTGCGGCTGCCTGTACGAATGTACGCCGAGACATACTCGCCGGGGATTAATTCCTGTTCCCGCTTCTCGTCGCGGACGTGAGCGTGGATGTTAAGGCTGCGGGATTCGCCTTCCAGCATCCTGCCTACCAGATGAACGTAGGCCTGCATGGGTGCGCCGCTGGCGGGAATGATGCGGACCTCCTGGCCTTTTTTTATCAAAGCTGCCTCCTGCTCAAAAACATTCAGTTCAATGTGCATGTGGGATTTATCGATAATTTCCAGCAACTCCTCGCCGGGCGCTACCTGCTTGCCCAGGTTAATGTTGGCAATAGTGATATATCCGTTGACCGGGGATACGATACGCGCTGTCGGCGCAATGCCGTTCTTTTCCAAACTACCCACCGAAAGGCCCAGCAATTTCATCTTAGCCGCCAGCGACTGGGTCAGGGCTTGGGTGGCGTCGTAGTCGGCCTGGGCTTTTTCGTAGTTTTTTCGGGCGCCGACGTTTTCGCCACTGAGTGTTTTTTGCCGTTCCAGTTCTTTCCCCAGGAAGGTAAGCTGGCTGCTGTTTTGCAGATAATCCTGCTGCAGCTGAATGAAATCGAAGCTTTCCAGGGTCGCCAGCAGCTCGCCTTTTCGGACGCGCTGTCCCGGCAGAGTGTTCACGTACCTGATCTTTCCGCCGATCGGCAGACTCACCGTCGCGCGATTTTCAGGTGGTAAATCCACGCGACCGTTGGCCTTTACTTCTGAACTCACCGTTTCGTTTTGAACGCTGCCCAGCTGCACGCCGATGGCGCGGTACTGCGACTCGGTCAGCGTGATTTCGTTGACAGCGATGCTGTCGGGAGTGCTTGTTTTGGCAGCTACTTCTTCGTCTGATGGTTGTGATCCTGTTTGGCAGGAAAACAGCCACGCTGCTGCAAGCAGACCAATCAGCACGCTTTTGAATGTGTTATTTCGGTTCATAAAAATTGACGGTATACTGGTGTCTATGCTTTTATTTTTTCGCCGTCCTGAGACAGCAGGCCCGCGTCGGTGCATTGACCGGCCGGTCGAATCAACTATTCGATTCCCATAATCTCCTCGATCCGGATCAGATTAATATCGTACTCCAGAACGCTGTTGAGGTATTCTTCCTGCAACAAATACGCCTGCTGAACGGCGGCAAAAAACTCCACGTAGCCGATCTCCCCGCTGGTGTAGGCGGTCAGCGCGGTTTGGCGGATGAGAGTCGCCTGCGGTAAGGCTACATTTTCGTAATAATCCAGGGTAGCAGCCAGGCTTTGCTGCCGCGTACGGGCGGCTTCCAGCTCTGTGGCGAGTTGCCGGACAGTGTAGTTGAGTTGCGTTTCCTGAATTTGTTGCTGTATGCGTGTAGACTGCACCCTGGCCCTGAGGGCTTTGGTGAAAAGCGGAAAAGATACGCCTACGTGTATGGCACTATAGCCGTAGGTACGCTCGATGGACTGATTCAGTAAACCCAGCCGCCAATCGGGCAGAAAACTCTTTTGTTCCAGCCTGGTCTGAAAGCCGGTATTGGTAATCTGCTGTTTCAAAATATCGATTTGCGGATTGTTTTCCACCGCCACAAGGGCAGCGATCGAATCGCTGACCGGACGTTTCAAGGCAATCAGCGTGTCGATGCGAAGGCTATCCGGAGTTTGGAGCAAAAGACGCAGGGCGGCATAGTGTACCTGACGTTCGCGAAGTGCGTTGCGGAGGCGTTGGCTGAGGTACTGCGCCCGGCTTTGGGCCGTAACTGCCTCCAGCCGATTAGACTCTCCCGTACGGAAACGGACATCGGCTGCTCGGGCCGCTTCTCCGAAAAGTGTGCTTTGCTCGTTCAGCACATCCAGAAGCTTTTGATCGAAAAGCAATTGGTAGTATGTCCGCTTGACTTCATTCGCCAGCCGTACGCGCGTCACGGCCAACTGGTACTGCGCGCTCTGCACGTTTCCTTCGAACACTTCCCGCTGCGCCCTGTACAATCCCGGTGCCGAAAATGACTGAATCGCCGTCACCGTATAATCCAGGGGCCGTGCCTGCGTCTGTCCGTATTGCACATCTACGGCCGTCTTGGGCGGGTTGAACGAAGAAGGCAGCAAAGCCTGCTGCTGCTGAATCCCAAGCTGGTCGGATCTGATCAACAGATTCTGACCCATCGCCTCTTCAATGGATTCGGTAAGAGAAACTACCCGCTGCGCATGAACACGGTTGGAATAGCCACAAAGTGACAAAGCGACAAAGCCACAGAGTATGAGGGGGTAGTTTGGCAGCGCCCCCTTTTTCTCTCCTCCTTTTCGTCCATCCTCCCTTCTTCCCTTTACCAGACTATACAACACCGGCAGTACTACCAGCGTCAGCAGGGTTGCCGTTATCAAGCCGCCGATCACTACCGTTGCTAGCGGTCGCTGCACCTCGGCGCCCGCCGAAGTGGAGAGCGCCATCGGTAAGAAACCCAGCGATGCCACTGAGGCCGTCATGATGACGGGGCGGAAGCGGGCCTGCACACCATGCAAAATCCGGTCGAGGAGGTTTCGGTCTCCTTCTTTTTCCAATTGATTCAAATAACTGATCAAAACGATTCCGTTAAGCACCGCTACCCCAAACAGCGCGATAAAGCCCACGCCTGCCGAAATACTGAACGGCATATCGCGCAGCCACAACGCCCAGATGCCGCCCACTGCCGAGAAAGGAACGGCGGTAAAGATGAGCAAAGCCTCAACCAGCGATCCGAAGGTGAAGTAAAGCAGCACGAAGATCAGGGCCAGGGCCAGCGGCACAGCAATGAGCAGCCGATCGCTGGCCTGTTGCAGGTTCTCAAACGCTCCTCCATAGCTATAGTAGTACCCTTCGGGCAACACGACGCCTTTTTCAATTTTGGCCTGAATTTCCTGCACCACGCTTTGCACGTCGCGATTGAGAACGTTGATGCCGATGGTGATACGGCGCTTGGTATCGTCGCGTGAGATTTGGGCGGGCGCTTCCTGGTAAGTGATTTCGGCTAACTCGCCCAGAGGTACCGCCCCGCCCTGTGGCAGTGATACATACAGGTTACGCAGGTCGGTGAGGTCGGTGCGGTGAGCACTGTCGAGCCTCACTACGAGGTCGAAGCGGCGCTCTCCCTCGAAGACTACGCCCGCCGTTTCACCCGCGAACGATGAGCGAATGAGCTGGTTGATGTCGGCCACGTCGAGATGGTACTGCGCCAGGCGATCGCGGTGGTACACGGCGTTGATCTGTGGCAGACCGACGATGGGTTCGACACGGCAACTAGCCACCCCATCAATGGGCGTGATAAGTGCAGCGGCAGCGTTGGCCCGCTCAAAAAGCAGGTTCAGGTCGTCACCGTATATTTTTACGACCACGTCGGAGCGTGCGCCGGTTATCATTTCGTTGAAGCGCATCTGAATGGGCTGGGTGAATTCAGCCATCACACCCGGTACTTCGCGCTCCAGTACTTCCTTCATCTTTTCGGACATTTCTTCACGACTGCTGGCCGAGGTCCACTCGCTGCGCGGCTTCATGTTGATCATCTGGTCGGTCATTTCAACGGGCATCGGGTCGGTGGGTACTTCCGAGGCCCCAATGCGGCCCACGACCTGGCGGACTTCGGGGAAGTTTCGGAGCAGCGCACGTTCGGCCTTGAGGGAGGCTTGGATGGTTTCGGTCAGGGAAGTTCCCGTGGGCATTCTGAGGTCGATGGCAATGTCGCCCTCATCGAGTTGGGGGATGAACTCGCCGCCCAATGTGCTGAAGAGCCACGCACTTCCTGCCAGAATAACGACCGCCACCACGACGACCGCGACGCGAAAATCCAAAGCCCGCCGCACGATGGGCTCGTAGCCAGCGTACATTTTCCCGACCAGCCGATCCGAAAAGTTGGGCTCATTTTTAATTTTCTTTTTCAAAAACAAAGCCGTAGCTGCCGGAACATAGGTCATGGAAAGTAACAGCGCGCCCACAATAGCGAAGCTGACCGTCATCGCCATCGGCTGGAACATCTTGCCTTCGATTCCTGATAAGGACAGGATGGGAATATAGACGATCAGGATAATGATTTGCCCAAAAACGGCCGATTTCAAAATGCGGGAAGCGTTGGTCTGAACGGTATCGTCCATTTGATCCTGGGTTAGATTATCGCCCGTTTTCCAATGTCCATGCAGATAGTGTAACACTCCTTCAACTACAATCACCGACCCATCCACGACCAGCCCGAAATCGATCGCGCCCAGACTCATCAAATTGGCCGACACACCGAACACATGCATCATCCCGAAGGTAAACAGCATTGCCAGCGGAATCACCGACGCCACGATCAGCCCGGCCCGCCAGTTGCCCAGCAGCAACACCAATACGAATATGACGATCAGCCCGCCTTCCAGCAGGTTTTTCTTGACGGTGCTAATGGCACGGTCGATCAGCTCGGTGCGGTCGATGAACGGCTCGATACGCACGCCTTCGGGCAGCGATTTCTGAATGCGGGCTACGCGGTCCTTCACCAGTTTGATGGTGCGCTCGGCGTCGGCGCCTTTAAGCATCAGCACCACGGCACCCACGGCTTCGCTCTGGCCGTCGCGCGTCATGGCTCCGTAGCGCACGGCGGAGCCGAACTTCACGTCGGCTACGTTGCGCACCAGTAAGGGTACCCCATTGGCAGTTCTGAGCACGATATTACCGATATCGTCCAGGCTTTTTACCGCACCTTCACCGCGGATGAAGAAGGCCTGGCTGCTTTTCTCAAGGTAACTGCCGCCCGTGTTGCCATTGTTGCGCTGCACAGCATCGAAGAGTTCCGCCAGCGTGACGCCCGCCGCGCGCAGCCGCTCGGGGTCGATACTGACCTCATACTGCTTCACATGGCCGCCGAAACTGCTCACTTCCACTACGCCGGGAATACCCGCAAGCTGCCGCTTCACGATCCAGTCCTGCGCGGTACGGAGTTCGGTGAGGTCGTAGCGATCTTCGTAGCCAGGCTGGGGTACGAGGGTGTACTGGTAAATCTCGCCCAGGCCGGTAGTGATAGGGGCCAGGTAGGGCTTGCCAAACTCGGCGGGGATGTTTTGCGATGCCTGCGACAGTTGCTCGCCCACCAGTTGGCGGGCTTTGAGGATGTCCATCGCGTCGTCGAAAACTACGGTGATCACCGATAACCCCAGACGCGAAACGGATCGGATTTCCTCTACGCCTTGCACGTTGGCCAGGCTCAGCTCTACGGGCGTGGTGATGTACTGCTCCATTTCCTGCGCCGCCAGCGCGGGCGATTGTGTGAGTACCACGACCTGGTTGGTGGTAATATCGGGTACGGCGTCGATGGGTAGTTTCGAGAGCGCATACGCTCCCCAGCCGATCAGCCCCAGTACCAACATTCCGACGATAAGCTTGTGGCGTACGCTGAAACGAATGATGGATTCAAATGACATTTTGTAAGGTATTGTGCTGCGCGCCGGGCATTCCACAAAGCGGAATGCTTACCATTGCGGTACACAGACGAAGATTTTAGAAAGAAAATTGGATAGGGAGAAACAAGCTATTCTCCGTTTAGCGCATAGTTGCGCCGTAGGCAGCCTATAATTTAGGCGGATTGAGCAGGATGCTCTTAAACTGGAATGAGTATAGGTTATTCCAGAAGAAATTTTTCAGACGCGAAAAAACGGCTGTCTTGACGTCAGCTACTTCCAGAACAAGCAGGGTGGGCAAATATAGGAGTACCGAAGCATGAAGATTCAGGCAGGGTAGTTTGCTGTGATCTTCCGTGCCTTTGTGCTCCGACCCCGCCCCGTAATGCATTTGCAGGAAAGTCAGAAAGCTGATATCGCCATCGGCTTTCTGTAAATGAAGCTGATAGTGTTGCACCAAATCAGGGAGCTTGGCCAGTTCGTGCCAACCATTGCCCGGCAGCAGGCTGCCGATCAAGAGGTTAAAAGACAGGAAACAGACGAGGAAACTCTTCATAACTCCAAAATGGACGAACTCATGAGGCCTTAACGACCAAAACTATTCAATTAATTCTACGGGTTGGTAGTTTGTAAAAAATTTAGAATTATTACAAATAGTTTTGGGAAGGATTGAATCATAAAGAGTACCTGCCGGCAGGACGCAGTCGGTCAAGGGCGCTCGTAAATAAGCAGGAACTAGGTAAATCAAAAATGTCCAGTATGCTACGCTTCAACTCAAAATATTTTTTATTCACGATAATCTTATTTTTAGTTGAAGTTTGTATTGCCTTATTCGTCCACGATAGCTTTGTCCGGCCGTTCTTCGGCGATTTTTTAGTAGTAATTCTCGTTTACTGCTTCATCAAATCGTTTCTGGATATTTCAATCGTGGCGGCCTCAATTGTGGCGCTGTTGTTTTCGTATTTTGTGGAAACGCTGCAGTACTTGAACATTGTCGAAATACTGGGGCTTCAGAATTCGAACCTGGCAAGGACGGTCATTGGTACTTCTTTCGCTTGGGAGGATATCGTGGCTTACACGCTTGGGATCGTTTTTATCTTTTTTCTGGAGAGGAAACTAGCTAGCCCCAATTCCACTCATCGCCAGCCCGAAATATAATCCGGGATGAGCCCTCACAACTTTAAGGTACACCAGCCCATTTTTTCGTCTTAATGGGTAATGAGACATTACACAAATTTTTTCTATCTGGTCGGCTTACTAGTGTTAGCAGTAGCCATTTTTCCTCCAACCTCGGCGGGCCAAAACTTCGCGCATCCCGGGATCAACCAGACCAGGGCCGATTTGGACTATATGAAGGCGCAGGTACTGAAAGGCCAGGAACCTTATAAGAGTGCCTTCGAGCGGCTTAAAGCGGAAACCGACCTTGAATTTGTGGTCACGCCTTATGCCCACGTGCTGCGAGGTCCCTACGGCAAGCCCAACATTGGAGGGAACGACCTTTCCAAAGGAGCGCAAATGGCCTACAATTGCGCCGTGGTTTGGTACATCACCGGCGATAAAGCTTATGCCAACAAGGCTATTGAAATTCTGGATGCCTGGTCGTCGACATTGTGGGATTTCGATTACAACGACGCGAAATTACTAGCCGCCTGGACAGGTCATGTACTTTGCAATGCCGCCGAAATACTACGCTACACGCCTTCGGGCTGGCAGCAAAAGGGCGTAGACCAGTTTACGCACCTGATGATGACGGTGTACTACCCGCTGTTGCGGTACTATTTTCCGCAAGCCAATGGCAACTGGGATGGGGCGATCATTCATTCCATTTTAGCCATTGCCGTTTTTACCGACAATCGGCCTTTGTTCAATCAGGCCATGGATCACCTTTTACACGGGCCCGTAAACGGAAGTTTGTTCAAATACATCTACCCCAGCGGACAATGTCAGGAAACGGCGCGCGATCAGGCCCATGTTCAACTGGGGCTAGGGGAATTTGCCGGCGCTGCTCAAATCGCCTTTACGCAAGGAGTGGACGTCTTCTCGATGGCCGATCACCGTCTGGCCCTGGGGTATGAGTACACCGCGAAGTTTCTGCTTGGCGAGCCGCCGCATTCTTACGGGGAGATTTCGCAGCGCGCCAAAACGCTGCGGGACGATTACGAGTATATCTACCAGCACTATTCAGCCCGGGGAATCGAGCTACCCTATACCAAGATGGCTGCCGACTCGGTCCGTCCAAAGGCTTCCCGCTCTATCCTCACCTCCGTTCGCAAACCGCTGGATAAGATAGTTAGTAAACCGGCTGGGCCTACCATGAGTACGATTGGGTACATCGCGGGCGCCATAACTACCCCTGCTGCCAAAATTCCCGCTGATGCCCTGCGGGTGCAGCCGGGAGGTTCTATTCAGGACGCATTGGATACCGCAGCGGGCAGTGGCCGCTGGGTAGTGGCGACGGCGGGTTTGCACACGTTGCCAACTACGCTCAAAATCCCGAGCGGGGTGACGCTGGCGGGTGAAGGGATCGAAACCATGCTTTTCCTCGACCCAAACTCCGACGAAAGGGATGCCATTGTAGGGGCGAGCGACGACTTGCAAGACGTCACGCTCCGGGATTTTGTGCTGGAAGGTGCCACCAAGGCTGAGGTAGGGAGTGACCCCAACACCCGCCGTTCGTTCCGTAGTACGGCCAAGCGCGGGGGCGTCCTGTTTATTTCCCCGCAGCGGGGTGGAATGAAAAACCTCAATTTCATCAATCTCACCGTCCAGAATTGTACGTACAACGGCGTGTTCGTGAGTGGTGCTTCCAATGTATCGGTCACGGACTGCGACTTCACGGAGAATGGCTCGTACGTGGTGCCGGGGCCAAAATTGCAGCACAACTTACTCCTGACTTATTGCGACAAGGTTTCTATTAAGGGTAGTCGACTGGATACCTCGCCCTTCGGAAGCGGCCTTTCGCTGAGTCACTGCCGGGATGTCGAGGTTACCGATACCGAAATAGCCCGCAACGGGTATTACGGCGTCCTGATCGCCGAATCGGAAAACGTAATGGTCGAGAAGAGCCTGATCGAAGCCAACGACCGCAGCGGCGTGATGATGGAGTTTCTGGACAAAGGTTCGAGCCAGATAACGGTTCGGAGCAACCGGATTCAGTATAATAACGGATTCGGGGTAGAGTCGTATGCTACCAAAGACGGGACGGTAAAAAGCAATGTATACGAAGGAAATGGCTTGGCCGGGCAGGAAAAAATCAGTCCTGAAAGGCGGGTTATTATGGAGTAGTTGGCACTTTTACGATTTTTGACCTCCGAGCTTATGGATTAACTTTATACTATAAGTCAAATTTACCTACAAAGCTTGGATCATTTCCTTCAGCCGGATAGTGATAGTAAATTACAAACATCTTCGTTTTGGTGGGTATGCCTTTGGTGTTAGTGTTATTAATCCGAGTATTTTTACGCAAACATTCCAAAAGGCGTTGGGCAAGTTCTGCGTTATTAAATTCCTGAAGCGCCGTTATTTTTTTGATAGACAAATCTTCGCTTACGTCTATTTCGTAAACAGCAAACCTGCGTTGATTTTCATAACCCTTTATGTTTTCATCGCAGCCACCCAAACTAAATAAGGTCAAATGATAGGGATTGAAAGAATCCAAATTCTTTTTTTTTATAAAATCCAGCGTCGCTAGTTTCAGCTCAATACTCTTTTTGTCATTACTGGCGGCCTTAGGATGCTGGATGGGATCAAAGCGATCGAGCTGTTGGCTGCCTGAACACGGCCCGAAACCGGGAATTCCCTTTTGGTCCAACTTGGCAAAAACCAGCCAGGTGGAGCCTTCCGGTAGCGAAAACGCGCAAGAAGTGTTAGCCATAGTGTTTATTTTCAGAGTTGGGGTACCTTTACCCTTATACAGGTTCAGTTGCTCAATTTCTACGTTGAGATAGCTGTCACTCTCGGGATCGGGCGTCGCTTTCATTATTCTCACCAAAGCCACGTAGCCAGAACTTTGGTAGTTCTCAGCAAGAATAGGGTAAGAACAATGACAGCCCGATGCCTGAAAGGACCAGAGTGCGAAAAACAGACCTAGTATTTTTTTCATAATATAGAATTGTTTACGAAGTGGGGAACAATTATTTCTCGTTGCCTTTTTCCTTCATCGGTTCGTAAGACATCCAGTCTACTTCCAGCTCATAGCGGTCGCGCGGTTTTTCAATTGAATTGGGGTTGGTCTCGACCGACCAGTTGTTGGTGTGCCAAAAGTTCATCCGGTAGCGAGAATGGTTTTGCGGGATTCCCAACTGCGATCCCTGATAATCCCACAGTACTATTTTGTTTCCCGTAGTCGGGTGGAGCATCCACCAGCGCAGGCGGTCGGGGTACCAGTCGAAACCGTAGGTGTAAAAGCGGGCCGATGCATCGTAGTCTTCGAGGGCGACGATGTTTTCGGGTTGGTTCTGGCTTCCGGTCAGCGGGGTGGGCTGGCCATCGTGCCTCACTTTATGGATTGTGTAGAGGATATCGCCTTTGGCCAGATTGATCGTACGGCCAATCCGAACCAAAGAATCCCGTTGCCCCGTCCAGGTACCGACATAGATGATCTCCGGGTCAGCAATAAGCCATTCGAAATCTATCTCACTCAATCCGGGAATGCTATCGACATGGTAAGTGAAGTACCCCACGACCGCCCCGGCGTTGGGCTGAATTTTTCTAACGTCTGGAATTTTGAGCCGGGCAGAGTACGTTCCGAAATGGGTGAAGTCTTTTGAAATGATTTCTGGACCTTTTCCCGCTCCTGCCACCTCGCCGGGGTCTAGTTTGAGCGAAAGTACCTTCGTCCTAGGCTCCGAGGGCGAGGCTATCGCAGTCTTCCATTTAAAATCAGCCTTACTTCCGGCGGAGCCATACCGGAAATTTTCGAGCGGCGTATCGTTGAATTCTTCCCGGAAAGAGCCGTGTGTCTTTTCTTCCTGAGCGTTACCATTCAGGCTCCCTAGGCTAACCGAAGCAATCAAAAAGATCTTTTTTATACTGCTTCCAGTCATGGATGAATTCTTTTGGATGTATGCTTGGTTTCTGATTCTCAATGTAAGCAAGAACCTGGGAAAACAAAACAAGGCCGCCATTTTTTGATGGCGACCTTGTTTATTGCAGCGGGAGAGAGATAGCCGGGATCGCCCGCCCGGTCGAACCCGCGGCTTTTGGGTTATGAAGCTTTTTAGGTTGGCTGCATGGGTAAAAACAAAAAAGCCCTCAGATTTCTCTGAGAGCTTTTTCTTCGTAGCGGGAGCTGGACTCGAACCAGCGACCTTTGGGTTATGAGCCCAACGAGCTACCAACTGCTCCATCCCGCGCCATTGAATCGGAGTGCAAATATGGGAGGAAATTTTATAAAAAACAACTACCTTTGCAAAATATTATTTAAACCTCTGGTATTCAATATACCTGATCATCTATGTCAGAAATTACTTCTGAAGCTACGCCGGTTGACTTCCGGGCGGGCTTCGTCAGCATTGTCGGTCGGCCCAATGTGGGCAAGTCTACCCTGATGAACGTTCTGGTAGGCGAAAAGCTTTCCATCATCACTTCCAAGGCGCAAACTACCCGCCACCGCATCATGGGTATCCTGAATGGGACCCACGAAGGAACACCCTTCCAAATGGTGTATTCCGACACGCCTGGCGTGGTCACGCCGGCTTACAAGCTGCATGATTCCATGATGACCTTTGTGAAAGGCTCACTGGAAGATGCCGATGTAGTACTTTTTGTGGTCGAGGTGGGCGAAAAGGTTGTGGGGCACGAGGTAGTTCCGTTGCTAAGGCGTACGGATTCTCCCGTGGTACTGGTTTTGAACAAAATCGACCTGTCCGATGAGGAGACGGTGAAAGCCAAAACTGCCGAGTGGGAAGAGGCCATTCATCCTGCCGCCATCATCCCGATTTCGGCTTTGCTGAACGCCAACGTCGCGACGCTCTTCCATAACCTGATCACCCGGCTGCCGCATCATCCACCTTATTTCGCCCAGGACGAACTTACCGACAAGCCGGAGCGTTTCTTCGCTTCCGAAATTGTCCGCGAAAAGATTTTCCTCAACTACCGTCAGGAAATACCGTACAGCAGTGAGGTGGTGGTAACGGAATTCAAGGAGAAAGACGATATCATCGTCATCCGGGCAGAGATCATGGTGGAGCGAAAGAGCCAGAAAGGGATCCTGATCGGCGACAAAGGCTCCATGATCAAGATTGTCGGGACGCAGGCCCGGCAGGATATGGAAGCATTCTTCGGCAAGAAAGTCTTCCTGGAAACTTTTGTAAAAGTGGAACCCAACTGGCGCAGCAAAGACGACAAGCTACGGCAGTTTGGATACAACGAATCTTAATTTTGAATTGGTGAACGTCGGAATAACTGATAGCTGGCGAAAGCCCTATCGCCGGGCGATCCCGTCACCAATTCTGACATTCCATAATTCCGACATTATAATATGGCAAATATAGTATCAATAGTAGGGCGCCCCAATGTGGGCAAATCTACCCTTTTTAACCGCCTGATCGAAGAACGCAAGGCGATCATGGACAACGAGAGCGGCGTGACCCGCGACCGCCACTACGGCCACGCCCAATGGACGGGACACTACTTCACCGTCATCGACACAGGGGGCTATGTGGTGGGTTCAGAGGATATCTTCGAGGGGGCCATCCGCGATCAGGTAGAGCTGGCCATCGAGGAATCGTCGGTGGTACTTTTTATGGTGGACACGATGGCCGGGCTGACCGAACTTGACAAGGAATTTGCCAATGTGCTGCGCCGCTACAAGAAGCCCGTGCTGATGGTGGCCAACAAAGCCGAATCGCTCGAACGCTACCATTCTTCGGCGGAATTCTACGAGTTAGGGCTGGGCGAGGGGATTTTTCCTATTTCATCCCAGACCGGATATGGTACCGGTGATCTGCTGGACGAAGTCGTAAAGTACTTCGACGTGCAGGGGGTCGAGAACCCCGAGGAGGGCATTCCCCGTATCGCTATTGTGGGCCGTCCCAACGTAGGGAAATCCTCTTTCCTGAATGTTTTGACAGGAACGGAGCGTAGTATCGTGACTAACATTGCGGGTACTACGCGTGACGCCATCCACACGCCCTACAAGGCTTTTGGCCGGGAATATATCCTGATCGATACCGCCGGAATGCGCCGGAAGTCACGGGTGAAGGAGGATATTGAGTTTTACTCTACCATCCGCTCCGTCAAGGCCATGGAGGAATCGGACGTTTGTATCGTAATGCTGGACGCCCAAAACGGTTTGGAAGGCCAGGACATGACGCTCATCGGTCAGGCCGACAAAGCCAAGAAAGGCATCGTGATTATGGTCAATAAGTGGGATGCGGTGGAGAAAGAATCTAAAACTGCCGACCATTTGCAGAAGGCTATGCTCGAGCGCCTGGCTCCGATGAACTACATGCCGATCATCTTCGCGTCGGTACTTGAAAAGCAACGGATTTTTCAGGTGATGGAGAAGACAATGGAGGTTTATGAGAACAAGCACCGCAAAATCACGACTTCCAAGCTCAATGAAGTGATGCAACAGGTGATCGCCAACTACCCGCCGCCCGCTTTCAAAGGCAAGCACATCAAGATCAAGTACATGATCCAGTTGCCTACTCCCTCACCGACATTCGTGTTTTTCTGCAACCACCCCAAGTACATCAAGGAGCCCTACGTTCGCTACCTCGAAAACCGGATGCGTGAGCATTTTGACTTTACCGGCGTACCGCTTACGTTGTTTTTCCGGGAAAAATAGAGAAAGGTTGCGGCTGGCGACGAGTCAGCCGCAATTTAGGCTGGCTGCGCTTGTCGTCAAGATATTTGAAGTAGTTTGCCAACACGTCCCGGTCGGCCTCGGCCCAATCCAGTTCAGGAAGTTCGCCAGGCGAGAGCCAGAGAATTTGCTCGTGTTCAGTCAGGATAATTTCCTCGGAAGTCAACTCGCAGACGAAAGGTACCAGCCGAATGGTACGCCAGATGTCATCGCGGTCGGTGACAGGCAGCTTTTCGCCAATGCGGATTTCCACACACAGTTCTTCCCTGATTTCGCGGATCAGCCCTTCTTCTTCGGTTTCATCGGCTTCCAGCTTGCCGCCGGGAAATTCCCATTTCATGGGCAGTGAACCACCCGCGCTACGCTGCGCGGCCAGCACTCTTCCGTTGCGCTCGATGATGGCGCAGGGCACGCGCACGAGTGGTTTCAATACGATGTCCGACACTGGCATTTTCCCTTTAATTGATTTTAGGCTGCAAAGGTACGATAAGTGTACGTTACGATAACGTTAAGAATTAAAGGGATATTGGAGGGACAAAGCGACATGGCTATTGCAGAGCAAATTTCCTGAACTACCAACTAAAAAAGTTCTCCCGTCCGGTGCCGGGGCAGAATGCCCAAGTGGCGATAAGCCATTTCGGTGGCTTCGCGGCCGCGGGCCGTGCGCTTAAGGTACCCTTCCTGGATCAGAAACGGCTCATAAACTTCCTCGATGGTTTCTGCTTCCTCGCTGCAGGCCGTGGCAATGGTTGATAATCCGACCGGGCCACCCTTGAACTTTTCGATGATGGTAGTCAGGATGCGATTGTCCATTTCGTCCAGGCCATTTTGGTCCACGTCCAGAGCGGTAAGAGCCATTTCGGCGATAGCTACCGTGATGTGGCCCTTGCCCTTTACCTGAGCGAAGTCACGGGTGCGGCGCAGTAGGTTGTTGGCGATGCGGGGTGTTCCCCGGCTGCGGCGGGCTAGTTCGTAGGCTGCCTCATCGTCGATGGGTGAACCGAGCAGATCTGACGAACGCAGCACGATGGTCGTTAGCAGTTTGGCATCGTAGTATTCCAGCCGGGCATTGATGCCGAAACGGGCACGCAGCGGCGAGGTGAGTAGTCCGGCGCGGGTAGTGGCGCCCACAAGCGTGAACGGATTCAGGCCGATCTGTACCGAGCGGGCGTTCGGACCACTGTCCAGCATAATGTCGATCTTGTAATCCTCCATTGCGGAGTAGAGGTATTCCTCCACAATCGGGTTGAGGCGGTGGATCTCATCGATGAACAGCACGTCGTGGGGCTGTAGGTTGGTGAGCAGCCCGGCCAGGTCGCTGGGTTTGTCCATCACCGGGCCGGAAGTTACCTTAATATTAGCCCCAAGTTCATTGGCTACAATGTGCGAGAGCGTCGTTTTTCCCAAGCCCGGCGGGCCGTGCAACAGTACGTGATCCAGGGCGTCGCCGCGCTGTTTGGCCGCTTTCACGAATATTTTCAGGTTTTCCAGAATTTTCTCCTGACCCGTGAAATCATCAAACGACAGCGGCCGCAGCGCCCTCTCTATTTCCTTTTCGGTACTGGACAAGCTTTCGCCCTCCCCGCTCATGTATTCTTTTCGCATGGCATTTTTTAACTATTCTTAAAACCCAAAAATACGGCTTTTTAGCGGGAAAATAGCGGCTCTTCAGCTAACCAGCCGCACCACCGCCGCCACCCGTT
Source organism: Persicitalea jodogahamensis (assembly GCF_014651615.1). GTDB lineage: Bacteria > Bacteroidota > Bacteroidia > Cytophagales > Spirosomataceae > Persicitalea > Persicitalea jodogahamensis. The sequence goes on from NZ_BMXF01000006.1 coordinate 129,313, forward strand.
CGGGGTCGGAGAAAAGGACGCTCCGTTCATCGGGAATCTCGCCCGCCATCGAAATCTCCGCCGGAAAGTAGGTCTGCCGGCCGGGTCGAAAAGCTTTCCCCGTCAGGTGGAGCGCGTTTACGCCCGCAGCGGCCAATTGCGCAGCGCTGGCCGACGATACACCGCCGCCCGCCATGATCTCAATTCTGCCATTGGCCTGCTTCACCAATTCTGTCAGCAAGGCTGCCCCCTGCGGGGCAGTTGGCTTTTGGCCGGAAGTCAGAATGCGCTCGCAACCCGTTTCAATAACCGATTCAAGGGCACTGAACGGATCGGGGGTCAGGTCAAAGGCGCGGTGGAACGTCACGCCGAGCGGCTGAGCGTACTGTACAAGCTCACGTGTACGAGCTACATCGACTTTACCATCCGGTAATGAAACGCCCAGCACCAGACCGTCGGCCCCCAGGGATTTGGCGATATCGATGTCGCGGCGCATGACGTCCATTTCCGATTCGTCATAGACGAAGTCACCGCCCCGGGGACGGATCATTACGTACAGGTCGATTTGTATGTTTTCGCGTACCGCTGCGATCAGGCCCGCGCTGGGTGTGGTGCCGCCTTCGCCCAGGCCACCGCACAGCTCCACGCGGTCGGCTCCGGCCTGCTGGGCATTGAGGCAGGATTCTAAAGAATAGGCACAGACTTCGACTTTCATGATTGTTTTGTTATTTTTCTCCGCAATGCCAGTCCTGTAAACAGGACTTTCGATTAGTTTCTAAATCCGTTTTATCGCAAAAATAAATCCTTGTCTACAAAACGAGTCATAGTCAGGTTTATAAATGAAGTAGACATATAGTTGTAAATCAGGCACTTGTGCGCCCATAAAAAATAAATTAATAAGAACAAGAATTTTTTCTAAAAAAACCTGTTAAAAATTACCGGAAGATGCAGAATTTCATACTTTTGCACTCCAAAAAATGAACTGAACACTAAATTTGAATTTGACATTATGTACTGGACATTAGAACTGGCATCCTATTTAGAAGATGCGCCCTGGCCAGCTACCAAGGACGAACTCATCGATTTTGCCATTCGTACCGGAGCGCCGCTGGAGGTTGTGGAAAACCTGCAGGAACTCGAAGACGATGGGCAGCCCTATGAAAGCATCGAGGAGATTTGGCCCGATTACCCTACCAAGGAAGACTTCTTTTTTAACGAGGACGAATACTGACGTGGCTGTTGGTTAACAGCTATTGACTGTCGGCTTGGGTTTGTCCATAAGCCGAGCGTCTTCTTGATTTATATCTTTTGATAAAAAGACGCCCAGTGGCGTCTTTTTCATTTTACCTCTTCCGACCTTCTCGCCTTGCTCATGGCCTTAGCTTCGTATTTCTTCGGGGCGTAGAGGAACCCGAAGGCTTCTGCGCCTTCCCGCTCGTGCACTTTATGGTGAATGTAATGCGCCTTCATGATCCGCTTCATGTAGGTACTTCGTGGCTGGTACTTGGTTTTGATACGGCGATGAACGATTACGTCGTGGAAGACGAAATAGGCCACCCCGTACAGCGAGATGCCGAAGCCGATCCACATCAGGAATCGCAGGGAATCCACTTCCGACCCCAGCACGATTAGCAGCGTGGCCGTAATGCCGAAAATGATACCGAACCAGTCATTGCGCTCCCACCAGTGCTTGTGTGGTGCGTGGTGCGACTCATGCCAGCGCCACATGACGCCGTGCATAATGTACTTGTGCGTAAACCAGGCGAAACCTTCCATAAACACAAAGGTTGCCAGCATTAGTAATATATTGAAAAACAAATTCATACGTTCTGTTAAAAAATCAAAAAATACCTCAGCCCCTTTTCAGGGGAACGGGATTCCCCTGAAAAACATTTTGAAGTGAAGAAATGTTGAGAAAAAAATGGGGTTAACTGTTTTTTTAAAACACAAAAGTACCTACTTTTAGAAAACCTAACTTCCATCCAATTCCCACGAATGATGGACCTACGAACACTCCGGGAATTAGTCCGGCAGGGCGAGGGTGACTACCTGGAATTTAAGCTTAAATCCAGTCATCCCGAGAAAATTGTCCGAGAAATAGTGGCCTTCGCCAACTCCGGGGGCGGCAAACTGCTCGTCGGCATTGGCGACGACAAAAGCATCAAGGGCCTTAAATACGCCGACGAGGACGAATACATCCTGGAACGAGCCATTCAGAAGTACTGTACGCCTGAAATCCCTTATCGTATCGAGCGCGTGCCGCTCACCGACGAGCGCGACGTCCTGGTGTTCCACATCAGCCGTAGTGCCGATAAGCCTCACGCTGTGCTGGATGCCTTGGGAAAAAAGAAAACCTACGTGCGGGTAAAGGACAAATCAGTGCAGGCAAGTCCCGAACTTCGCGAGATCATGCGCCGTACCCGTCGTAGCCGCGACATCCGCTTCAACTACGGCGAGAAGGAAAAGAAACTGATGCAGTTGCTCGACGCTCAACAGAGCGTTACTGTGGATTCTTTCGCTACTTCGGTCGGTATCCCCCGGAATATGGCCTCGCGGACACTGATTCTGCTGGTGCTGGCCAATGTGCTGGAAGTGCATCCCGGCGAAATCCGTGATCAGTTCACGATGGCGATGATGTAGGAGGCTGCTTAGTCGCGTGCGAAATGAATGCCTGTGCGTTTTCCGTGATGTAAGCGGCACTTGGTTCAAGTATCACTGAGGTTGTAGTGTCCCCTTCTAGTTTCCATTCGCCCGAATGGCAATAAACTCCCACATTTTTAGTTATTTTTGGAAGGCAAAGGCGATATTTACCGGCCTCAAAGCGATACTTCCCTCAAAACCGGATGCAACTCCACTTTTATGTTTTATAAAATAGTAAAAACCTTCGTGGGTGCGGCAATGCTGGCGTGGACGCTGGGTGTGATGCCTTGCGAGGCCCAAAAGCGCAAGCGTGATAAAGATAAGGAAACGCCGGAAAAGGACATCGCGACCCGCCTGGAAGACGAGGGGACGGCTATCGAGGGCATGAAGTATATGATGATGGACGAGCCGTCACGGGCGCTTCCTGTCTTCGAAAAGCTGGTAGACATGAGCCCGAACGATCCGGCAAGCCATTTTATGCTGGCCTCGGCCCTGCTGAAACTCGACCGCGCCGCCGAAGCCTTGCCCCACGCCAAGCTGGCTTATGAAGCGGAACCCGAAAACGCGTATTACATCGAACAGCTATCGGAGGTTTTTACCAAACAGAAAAAATACGGTGAGGCTGCCAAGTTGTTCGAAGTTCTGGTAAAGAAAGACCCTTCCAGTATTCCTTACGGCGTGGAACTGGCGGCCATGTACATTTTCAGTGATCAGTTTGACAAGGCCATCGACACCTACGACCGTCTGGAAAAGGCCGTGGGCGTCACCGAAGAAATCACGCATCAGAAGCAGCAGCTTTACCTGCGCGACAACAAAATAGATAAGGCTATCGAAGAGGCCCAGAAACTGATCGCTGCCGAACCCGCCGAGCTCACTTACCGGTTAGAACTGGCCGAACTACTCATGGCCAACGACCTTATCGACGAAGCCGTGGCCCCGCTGGAAGAGGCGCTACGCCTCAATCCCGACGAGGCGCAGGCCCATGTGCTACTGGCCGATATCTACCGCCGAAAGGGTGATGTCGAGAAAACCAACCGTGAGTTGCAGGTAGTTTTTGCCAATCCCAACCTTGATGCCGAACCCAAAGTACGTGTGCTGACGGGCTACCTGACCATGCTGAAAACTGACAAAGACCGCGACGATGCCGTGAATCTGGCGAAGCAGTTGGTCGAGACGCACCCCAATGAAGCCCGCTCGTACGTGCTATACGGCGATTTGCTGGTGAAGCAAGGCAAGAAAGCTGAGGCCCGTGATACGTATGTAAAGGCTGCGCGTATCAACAGCTCCATCTATGAAGTCTGGGGAGCGGTTCTGCAACTGGACGGTGAACTCAATCAGGTGGACAGCCTGCTGGCGCACTCCGAGCTGGCGCTGGAAATGTTTCCCAATCAGGGCATGATCTGGTATTCCAATGGCTCGGCGCAACTGATGAAGCGCAACTACAAGCGGGCCGTGTCGTCGCTGGAAGAAAGCCGCCGCCTGATCGACAACCCAGAAATGAAGTTGCTCATCAACGCCCAGCTCGGCGATGCCTACAATGGCCTGAAAGACAACGAAAAGTCGGACGCGGCCTATGAGCTGGTGTTGAAGGACGATCCCGATAACGATCACGTGCTCAACAATTACAGCTACTTCCTGTCGCTGCGTAAGGAAAAATTGGAACTGGCGCAGCAGATGTCGGAGCGCCTGGTACTGAAAAATCCTGACGATCCCACTTTTCTGGATACTCACGCCTGGGTACTTTACGTGCGGAAAGACTACAAGAAAGCCAAACAGATTTTGGAAAAAGCCGTGCAGGCTCCACAAGGTGTGAGTGGCACCATTGTAGAACACTATGGCGACGTGCTTTTTCAGCTCGGCGAACGTGAAAAGGCCGTTGAGCAGTGGAACAAAGCCAAGAAAATGGGGGAAACCAGCGATCAGTTAGAAAAGAAAATTGCCACCGGCACGCTGCATGAACAGTAAAATCCTCTGGCTGCTGGCGTTCGCAGTTCTCGGTCTGTCGTCTTGCAAGAACCGTAAAAACAAAGCCATCCCCGGCACCGAATCCACCCAGCCCGATTCGCTGACCGCCGGTCTGGTACCTTTCGATGAGCGCAAGGGTACTTTCGAGATTCAGGAAATCGACTTCGATTACCTGACTGCCAAATCGAAGTTTTCTTTCAAAAGCAGCAAACAGGACATTGACAACGCCAACATCAACCTGCGCGTTAAGAAAGACAGCCTGATCTGGTTTTCAGTAACGGCGATGGGCTTTGAAGTAGCACGGGGCCTTATTTCGCCGCAGGAAATTGTGGTTCTGGACAAATTCCACAAAGACTACTTCCAGTTCAGCTACCCGCAGTTGAGCCGCCAGTTTAAGTTTGACCTCAGCTACGCGCTGCTGCAATCTTTGCTCACCGGCAATCTGCCCTTCCCGCGTCAGCCCGGCCAGAATCTCTACCGTTCCGGCGATGCGATCCTGCTCCGCCAGAACGCTGGACCCATCACCGTGAATAGCTATATAGGCGAAAGTGACCGCAAACTGGAGCGGGTGAAAGCCGTGGACCCTCTATCCCAAAACACGCTGTCGCTGGACTACACTGACTTCAAGCAACTCGAAAAGTACCTCTTCCCTTTCGCCGGTCTGATCGTTTTAAACACAAAACCAGCTCCCGACCAGCCGTTCGTCCAAACCGAAATCCGTCTTGAACATAGCCGCGTGGATCTGACTAAGGACAATCCCGGTTTTCCCTTTTCGATTCCGGATAGCTACGAACGGAAGTAAAGGGGGCGGGCTAAAAACCATAACTCTGCTTACCTTTGCGGAATAAAAGGGGTACGTCCCAACGGCGGGGCCGTCCTTACGTGACAATTCTATGCGTTTTCAAAGGATATTGTATAAAAATCTGGTTTGTCTTCTCCTGCTGACGTTTGGCTACGTTGCGCCCCTTATGGCTCAGAAAAGCCGCCAGCAGCTCGAAAAAGAAAAACAGGAGAACGCTCAGAAGATCAAAAGCATCCAGAGCATCCTGAACAAAACGGCTTCCGAGAAGAAAGTCAGTGTGGGGCAGCTGCAGGCTATCAATCAGCAGGTGACCACCCAGAAAAAACAGATCAACCTACTGTCAGACGATCTGCGCCTGCTCGATTCGGAACTGAAAAGTCTGGAAAAAGCCCGCCGCGAACTGGCTAACGATCTGGCCAAGCTCAAAAAAGAGTACGGACAGATGATTTACGAAGCCGCCAAGCGCAATACGTATCTCAGTCAATTGGTATTCCTGTTTTCGGCAGAAAACTTCAACCAGCTGGTGCTGCGGTACAAGTACCTCCAGCAATATACCGAAGCCCGGCAGGGCCAAGTAAGGCAAATGGAAAAAGTGCAGCAGGAACTCGTCGCCAAGCGGCAGCGGATTACCGCCAAGCAGCAACAGCAAAAAACCGTACTGGCCTCGCGGGTGGAGGAAGCGCAGAAACTCACCGTCCTGCAAGCCAAACAGGATGAGGTAGTTAAAGAGCTCTCCCAAAAAGAAGCCCAACTCCGTGCCGAACTCGTGGCCAATCGCCGCGCCGCCGCCACGCTGGAAGCCAACCTCCGCCGACTGATCGAGCGCGAAATGCGTGAACGTGCCGAACGGGAGCGCCGCGAGCGGCTGGCCCGCGAGAAAGCGGAACGCGAACGTCTGGCCCGCGAAAAAGCCAAACGCGAAGAGGCTATTGCAGCAGGTGAAGTACCCCCGCCCGCCGCGGAGCCTGCCAAACCTGCAGAACCCGTCAATGCGGGCGGTATGACGGATGAGGAAGTCAAACTAGCCTCATCGTTTAAGGCATCGCAGGCGCGGCTGCCGTGGCCCGCCCGGGGGTTTGTGTCGGATCACTTCGGGCGCAAGGAGCATCCTGTGCTACGCGGCGTGATCGTCGACAATCTTGGAATCGATATTCAGACTGCCGCCAACGAGCCCGTGCGGTCGGTTTATGATGGTACTGTACTGGACGTAACCGCAATGCCGGGCATGAACAACGTCATCGCCATTCAGCACGGGGAATATATGACGGTATACGCCAAGTTGGCTAGCGTATCGGTGCGAGCCGGGCAGAAAGTGAAAGCGCGTGAGAGCATCGGTACGGTCGCTGCCGACGGCGAAGGCACATCTTCGTTGCAATTTCAGGTTTGGAAAAACACTACCCGCCTGAATCCCGAACAGTGGCTTTTGCGACGCTGACCTCATGGCAACGGCCAACCGTCCCTGTACCCTGTCTGGGGAGGCGCGCAATGTCTGGAATTTGATTAATTCGAAAACCTAATCCCTACTTCACTCATGAATCCTGACATCTTTACAAAAGTCGATGAGTACATCGGAAACCTGCTGGGCCAGGAGGATGCGGTGCTGAAAGAAACGATTCGATCGCTCGACCAGGCCGGAATGCCGCAAATCAGTGTGTCGGCCAATCAGGGAAAATTCTTGCAAGTACTGCTTATTCTGGGGAATGTGAAGACTGTCCTGGAACTGGGCACGCTGGGTGGATACAGCACGATTTGGCTGGCGCGTGCCTTGCCGGAAGATGGCAAAATAATCACGCTGGAAATCGATGAACATCATGCCGAGGTGGCGCGGCAGAATATCGCGAAAGCAGGACTTACTGAAAAAGTGGAGGTAAGGGTCGGAAAGGCAATGGATATTCTGTCGCAGATGCAGTCGGAGGGCGAAGGACCGTTCGATATGATTTTTGTCGATGCTGACAAGCCGCCCTACGCCGAGTACTTTCAACACGCCCTCGCTCTTTCAAAACCGGGGACACTCATCATTTGCGATAATGTGATTCGACAAGGAAAAGTACTGGATGCCGACAGTGGTGACGAACGCGTACAGGGCGTGCAGCGTTTGAATCAACTACTGGCCGAAACACCGCAGGTCACCGCGACGATATTGCAAACCATCGGGGCTAAAGACTACGATGGTATGGCCATTGCAGTCGTCAATCGGACGAACTGATATTTTCATCCTTCAATCAAGAAAAAATGTCCGTTAACAGAGCCACCGATATCAAGCGCGTCACGACGCATATCATTCAGGAAATGAAAACGCGGGGGGAGAAAATCTCCTGTCTCACCGCTTACGACTACTCAATGGGTGGCATCGTGGACGCCGCCGGGGTAGAGCTGATTCTGGTGGGTGATTCGGCCTCCAACGTCATGGCGGGCCACGAAACTACTCTGCCCATCACGCTGGATCAGATGATCTACCACGCTGCCTCGGTGGTGCGGGCCGTCAGCCGGGCGCTGGTGGTGGTAGATTTGCCGTTTGGCTCGTACCAGGGCAATTCGGAAGAAGCCCTGCGGTCGGCGATTCGGATCATGAAAGAATCCGGTGCCCACGCCGTAAAACTGGAAGGCGGGCTGGAAGTGAAGGAATCCATCATGCGTATCCTGAGCGCGGGTGTCCCGGTCATGGGGCATCTGGGTTTGACGCCACAGTCTATCTATAAATTCGGTACTTACACGGTGCGGGCCAAGGAAGAGGAGGAAGCCCAAAAGTTGCTGGATGATGCCAAACTACTGGACGAAATCGGCTGCTTTGCCGTAGTGCTGGAAAAAATCCCGGCGGCGCTGACGAAACAAGCCTCCGAAAGCATCACCATTCCTACGATTGGTATCGGAGCTGGTCCCCACGCCGATGGGCAAATTCTGGTGTTGCATGATATGTTGGGCATCAACAAGGAATTCAAGCCGCGTTTTCTGCGTCGTTACGCTGACTTGGACTCGATTATGCACGATGCTATCGCGCAATATGTGAAGGATGTGAAGAGTGAGTCGTTTCCGAATGAGAAGGAGTCGTATTGATTTCGGGGTTTGTAATTTTCTTTGAGAATTACGAAAACCTTAGGTAAATTATCAGGCATAGAAATATTTAATACAAAACAAATTTGCAGAGCACGAGTAAGGTCAAAAGGTTTTAACAATCACCTAAACGCTTAACAGAATGAAAAAGCAACTTATCATTTTTGCATTTACTCTGTGTATTGCTTGCAAACACGATTCTCCGAGTGTTCAACCTGTACTTGCTCCCGATGCTGCCAAAGTCATAGCAGGCACATACACGGCTAACATATTTCGTATTCCTGATATAAAGTCCTATCCCATCAATGGCAAGACGATCACATTACACATAGAGCGAATTTCACCTGACACAGTACGAGTTAGAGTGCAAGCTCCTGCTAACGGCTTCTACTCTCCTGCCAGAGACACAACCTATAATAAAGTCTATGTGCTTACAAAGCCACAAGGGTACTATTTAACGTTGGAAACAGATGCAACCCAACCGAACAATCAGTTAGGAAGCGAACTTGTTTTTGCGCCACCTTTTCCACCTGATAGCTCACCGAATTGGGCTTCTTACATTTTCCCTCCCCCAAGTTATACGAGTGGTACGTCAGAATTACCAAATTATGTAGCTCGTGTATCGGTTGAGTTTAAAAAAACCAATTGAAATATTTTTCACTATGGGCTGTGGGACACAGCCCACGGAGCAGAGGCATTTATTGGCGAGGATTGCTAAATATGAACTCGCTTATAAAATACCAATATCAGGACATTAAACGAATGGTATGAAAAGCAAACTGTTAATAACTCTAATGAGTGCTCTCCTTTTTAGCCAGTGTTCAGTAGATAGGGGCTTTGTTCCAAAGGTAGATGAGCAAACCAGAATAGAATACCTCACAAAGTTGGTACCACACATAACTGGTACATTTGATATGAGGAAAGTTCAGATAAAACGCCAAAACATTACGCCTCTTGCAGAATTCAAGCTAGATAGGGATACAACGCTTACCGATTTTGCCACATTGACTCTGGCGCTGGCTCCTGTACAATACGGTTCTGAGCCCAAGCAGTATGAAGGAGAAGTTCGATACAAGGCGAAAAAGTACCCAGTGCGGTTTGATTTGATAACTGGCCCCTGGCTTTACAATCAGAAGGGGAAAGGGTCAAAGGCTTATTTCCTTGTCCAGTATAACTATCCTGTTGGTACATCTCACCTTGTGGAAGATGAAGAGCGCTTCCTTGAACAAATCGGGCTTGTATCGGGTAATTTTTCCCTGGAAACTATGTCGGGACCCATGATTTGGAAGGGATCAGAAAGAGCAATCGAGCAAATTGATTTTGTCAGGAGATAGAATTATTCCCAGAGCAGAAGTCTATGCGTTTTATCTAAGCTCCTGAAAAAAGCCGTTTGCCATATAATTAGTTACAGAACCCCAACAACGCATCACTCAACATATTACCAATCCATGTCCAGGCAACCTTTCAAAGTAATCTACGAAGACAACCACCTCATCATTGTCAATAAAACGGCAGGTGTGCTGGTGCAGGGCGATAAAACCGGAGATGTGAGTCTGCTGGAACTGGTGAAGAAATACATCAAGGACAAGTACGACAAGCCGGGAGCCGTTTTCCTGGGTACCGTTCACCGCATCGACCGACCCGTGAGCGGTTTGGTAGTTTTTGCCCGTACTTCGAAGGCATTAGAACGGATGAACGAGTTGTTCCGCAAGCGCGACATTCAGAAAACCTACTGGGCCATCGTGCGCCGCCGTCCGGCCCAACCCAAGGGCAAGCTGGTACATTGGCTCTCGAAAGATACCAAGCGCAATGTTACCACGGCCTTCGACTACGAAGCGCCGGGCAGCCAAAAGGCTGAATTGACCTACCGCGTGCTGGGAGAGGTGAATAAATTTTTCCTGCTGGAAGTGACGCCGATCACGGGGCGTCCGCACCAGATCCGGGTGCAGTTGGCCAGCATGGGCAGCCCCATCCGGGGTGATGTGAAGTATGGCTACGACCGACCCAATACCGACGGCAGCATCAACCTCCACGCCCGCCGGCTCTACTTCGAGCATCCGGTCAAGAAAGAACCCATTCTTATCAGGGCAGGGTTACCGGTAGATGCCTTCTGGGAGGAATTCCTGCCGCTGGACACGGAAAAAATCGATCTGGACAAACTAAAGTACCTGTACGAATAAAGGCCAGCACAATTTTTTAAAAAATAAAAGGCAAGCTAATATTCATAAAGTACCCTGACCACTACTCAAATGGCCGAAAGCCGACTGCCAAAAGCCAGCTTCTGGCAAAAACTCAAAGATCGCTGGAATGTCCAAAGCGGCTGGGACGTAGCCGTGATTCTGCTGGTCTTTGCCTGCACAGGGTTTTCAATTCTCTATCTAAAAAAAATCCTATACGGCTGGATGGGGGTTACGGCCGCCTCACCGGGGTGGTTGCGGTGGCTGCTGGCAATCGTGGTGGTTTTGCCGTTGTATCAGGTAGTATTGCTGATGTGGGGCTGGCTGCTGGGGAATTTTGACTTTTTCTGGGCCTTCGAAAAAAGAATGATAGCCCGACTGAGCGGGCTATTTGGGAAAAAGCAAAAACAGTAAAAGAATTAAATCATGACTCGATATCGAGGATCATGCGTTGGGCCATAGTACCCACCATGTTGACGATACCCTGCAAGGCACCGAATACCAAACACAGGGGCAGAATGACGGGCAGGAAGATAATCCACTGGATGGCCATCGCGTAGTTTAACTTCTTCAAAGGGGGTAGTTTCATCGTCTGAGGGATTTTAGGGTGACACATTTACAGCAGCACATTCATTCAATTAGTGTGTCTCTCAATAGCCGTGCCAAAAATCATTCGGCATTCCAAGTTTTCTTAAAATTAATATTGAGTTAATCATATAACAACGGGGCAAGGAAGAAGTTTCCGGAATCTACTGAAAAGTTTTCAACAAAACTTTTGAAAATAAAAGCGTTTATTTGTCAACAACGATTTTGGGCCAATCTGCTGACAGGATTGGTTGCCGATTATTGGACAAATACCACGATTCGCTGGATTCATCTGCCATCTTCATTTTTCTCGCGGATGCGCTGGTGACTATCGCCAAGGACCAAAGCACTACGGCATACCGGCTCCACACTTCAAATTTTAAGCTAGTTAATGACCACTTCGGACATCATTCATCTGTTACCGGACTCCATCGCCAACCAGATTGCAGCCGGCGAGGTAGTGCAGCGCCCGGCATCGGTTGTGAAGGAATTGCTCGAAAATTCCATCGACGCCCACGCTCACAGCGTACAGGTGATTATCCGCGACGCGGGAAAAACACTCATTCAGATTATAGACGACGGCGCAGGCATGTCTGAAACCGACGCCCGGATGTCGTTCGAGCGGCACGCAACCTCCAAAATCCGCAACTCCGATGACCTTTTCAAGATCAGGACGATGGGTTTTCGGGGCGAAGCGCTGGCCTCCATTGCTGCCGTGGCACAGGTAGAAGTGCGTACCCGCCGCGCCGACGACGAGATCGGCACCATGATCCGTATAGAGGGTTCGGAAGTAAAGACGCAGGAGTCGGTGGCAACGCTGCCGGGAACGAACCTTTTGGTCAAGAATCTTTTTTTTAACGTCCCCGCCCGTCGCAATTTCCTGAAATCCAATTCCGTAGAGATGCGGCACGTGCTGGACGAATTCCAACGCGTGGCCCTGGCGCATCCCGAGGTGAGCTTTTCGCTCTATCACAACGATGTGGAGGTTTTTAACCTGTACGCTGGAAAGCTGGTGCGCCGGATTACGGACATGTTTGGTAAAAGCTACCGCGACCAGTTGGTTTTTTGCCAGGAAGACACAACCTACATCAGCGTTCGGGGGTATATCGGAAAGCCGGAGTTTGCGCGGAAGACGCGCGGGGAGCAGTACTTCTTCGTCAATGAGCGGTATATCAAGCATAGCTACCTGCACCACGCCATCATCAGTGCCTACGAAGGTACTTTGCCCGAGGGGAGTCACCCGTTCTATGTGCTGTTCATCGAGATCGATCCCTCGCATGTGGATATCAACATCCACCCGACCAAAACGGAGATAAAATTCGATGACGAGCGGTCGGTTTATGCTATTATCCTGGCCGCCGTGCGGAAGGCCGTAGGGGCTAATAATCTTGCCCCACCCATCGACTTTGACGATGATGTCAATTTCCTGTCGCAGCATACGCGACCGCAGGAAGCGGCAACACCCCGCGCCGTACAGCCCGACTGGGCCGCTACGCCCAAAGAGGGGAATGGGACCAGACGTCAACAGGGTAACCTCACCAACTGGAATAAGCTGTTTGAAGGCCTGAAAAGCCCGGACGAAACGGCCCGGCAACAGGCTGCGCTGGAACTCGACCAGGCTGTGGCATCGCGGCCCGCTGTTTCATCGCAATCTGTGACGCTGGCCAGCAAAATCAACCGCCTGGCCGACGAAACCGTTTCGCCTCCCGATGCCGACGCCCTGTTGTTTCAGTTGCACAATCGTTATGTTCTGTCGCAGGTAAAGGAGGGCGCCATGCTGGTAGATCAGAAGGCGGCCTACGAGCGGATTTTGTACGAGCGTTACCGTCAGATGCTGAGCAAGCGTAATGGCTCATGCCAGCAGTTGCTCTTTCCGCAGACTGTCCGGCTGACGCCTGCCGATATGCAGCTCGTTCGCGAAACGACCGACCAGATCCGTGGCCTGGGCTTTGAGTTCGATGAGATTGGACCAAATGAAATATTGGTGCGGGGCGTCCCGGCGGACCTGCCCAACGAAAGCGAGCAGGATCTCTTCGAGGAACTGGTCGAGCAACTGAAACAGAGCTATTCCGACCTCAAGCTTAACAAGCCCGATAGCCTGGCGCGGGCGTTGGCGCGGCGGTTTTCCTCGCGTTACGTGGTAAAGCTGTCGCCATTGGAAATAAAGACGCTGTTGAGTCAGCTATTTGCATCCTCTGACCCCAACCGTACCCCAGGCGGCGAACCCGTGGCCGTGATGCTGACGATGGAGAAGTTAGGGGCTCTGTTCAATGTGTGATGTTCTGATTGGGCTTAAGTAGCGCCGCAAAAATGGGATGGCAGCAAAGTACCTACTTTCCTGCCATCCCATTTTTGTGGTAAAGCGGTTCATTATTCGTTGCTGATTTTAGTGCCGTCGGGCAGCCCGGCAACAACCGCCTTCCGCGCATCGTACACCACGCAGGGAAAGCCAAACAGGCACTTGTCCTTGATAATATCTGCCACGCTGTCCGGCACGAGGTCCTCCCAACCCGGTTCGCCACGCTTGACCATTGCCAGCACCTCGTCGGTGGTCCAGCGCATATACTCAGGATTGTAATTGCGGATGTCCTCGATCTTATCGTTAATAACTAAGTACTGGAAGAGCGGCTTGAGATTGTCGGCTACCTCGAAGTTTTCGAGGGAATAGATCGTGTCATCAGCACGCAGCGTAGGATAAATCAACAGCTTGACCTTTCGGCTGAATAAGGTCGAAAACGATTCCAGAATACCGCCGCGCAAGAAGTCGTAGTGTTTCTCTTCAAAAATATTCTGCAAACTCGGAATGCCCAGCAGCAAGCCTGTTTTCAATCGGGTGAGCTCTGACAGATAGGCTACCAGGCGGAAGTACTCGTGGTAGTTGGAGATCATCACCATGTGGCCGAGTGAGCAGAGGATGTCCACGCGGTCGAGGAAATCCTTTTCATCGATGTTATCCTCCTCATCCGATTGCAAATTGCGCAGCGTCAGTTCCGACACCATAAGTACCCGGTCGGGATCCACGTCGGGCTCGGCAACAAACTGCCGGGTACCATTCTCGATGAGGTCGATATGCACGTTGGTGATCGGCCGCAACCGCCCGCGCATGATCAGGATATGCTTTTTATAAAATGCCTCAGAGGGTTGCAGCACGCCGCCGTCGGCACCAAAAAGGGCTGCGTTTGTGAAACCATTCTTAACCAGATGAAGGCTGATCAGGCGGTTGTCCACCTCCATGAAATCGGGGCCACTCACGCGCATCATGTCTATTTCGATGCGCTCGGGACTGAGGTCGTCCATGAGCGACAGTACCATGGTTTCGGGGGAGGTCGGGTAATAGAAGCAACCATAGATCAGATTGACGCCGATGACACCCAGGGCTTGCTGTTGGAGTACGTTTTCGTCGTCCAGCATCTTGACGTGAATGACTACCTCATTGTAATCGCCGCCGGGCCTGAGCTGAAACCGCAGCCCGATCCAGCCGTGGGCGATGTTGGTTTTGTGGTAGTTGAGGGCCACCACCGTATTGGCAAAGGCAAAAAACTGACTCGAGTCACCCCGCTGCTCGGCCAGTCGTTTTTCCAGCAGGCTGTATTCCTTCTGAATCATTTTGATCAGCCGGGGTTCGCAGACGTAGCGCCCACTATCCTCGGTGCCGTAGATGGCGTCGCTAAACGTCATGTCGTAGGCCGACATGGTTTTGGCGACCGTCCCCGATGCGCCGCCCGCCTTGAAAAATATAGCGGCAGTTTCCTGCCCGGCCCCGATCTCGGCGAAGGATCCGTAAATCTGCGGGTCGAGGTTGATGCGTAGGGCTTTTTGTTTGGTGCCGAGGTTTTTATCGTACATTCTCAGGTAATTAGATTGGATTTTATTGTTCTGTCAACTTTTTCAATCTCGCATTTTCTTTTAAAAATGGCAAGGCACGGATTTAATGAGAGTTGATCTACCCTGGGAATAA
Organism: Persicitalea jodogahamensis; assembly: GCF_014651615.1. Classification (GTDB taxonomy): domain Bacteria; phylum Bacteroidota; class Bacteroidia; order Cytophagales; family Spirosomataceae; genus Persicitalea; species Persicitalea jodogahamensis. Next base: position 144,470 of record NZ_BMXF01000006.1, read on the forward strand.
TCACTGTTTGATGGTGAAGTGTTCCAACTTTTGGGGAAATTAACGGTTTAGTGATGCAATACCTGAATTCCAACTCATGAAAATATGCCGTTTCGTTTTCTTTTTCCTACTGATTGGTCTCACGGTCCGGGCCCAGCAAACTCCACTGGACGATTTGAACCAAAGCCGAATCAAAGTTCAGACGACGGGCATGTGGGTATTGAGTAGCTGGGCGGTGGCCAACATCGCCTACGGCGGCATTGCGGCGGCGCGTGGCGAGGGCAGCAACAAGTACTTTAACCGGATGAATGTCTACTGGAACGTCGTGAATCTGGGAATCGCGGCACCAGCCCTGATCGGATCGTTGCGGCAAAGGAAATCACCACCCACGTCTCTCGATCAAAGTATCGAAGATTTGCATTCCATTGAAAAAACGCTGCTTCTTAACGCCGGACTTGATCTGGCTTATATGACGGGTGGTCTCTATTTACTGGAAAAAGCCAAGAATACGCCCGACAAGCAGGATCGCTTCCGGGGATTTGGTCAATCCATCCTGTTGCAGGGTGGTTTCTTACTTCTGTTCGATGCGGCCAACTACCTTGCCCTGCGTCAAAGTCACCGGCAGGCTGCCGAGATTCTTAAAAAAGTACAGTTTACCGGGCAATCGGTTAGGGTGGTGCTTACGTTTTAGAGAAATGTGTTTCAGAAAATTATGGGCTAGTGGGGCATTTGCTGCGAATAAAACTGATTTGTACTAGTTTGAACTTAAATACGGAAATTAATTTAAAAAGGCCGCCAGCCGAAAGCTGACAGCCGAAAGCCACCATATGAAAAAGAACGTTCTGATTACCGGGGGCACGGGCCTGATTGGCCGTCGCCTGACCGAAATGTTGCTCGAACGCGGCTACCTTGTCTCGTACCTGAGCCGCTCCGAAAAAACGTACCCTGATGTCTCTGTGTATCACTGGGATATTGAAAAGGAGGCTGTCGACCCTCGCGCACTCGATAGCATGGATTACCTCATTCACCTGGCTGGGGCGGGCATCGCCGACGAACGCTGGACGGATGAGCGCAAGAAAGTTATCGTAAAAAGTCGCACTGAGAGCATCGAGCTACTGGCTCGGATCATGAAGGCGCAGGGTCAGCGGCCCAAAGCTTTCGTATCGTCGTCGGCAGTGGGCTATTATGGGGCAGATACCGGAGGAGTGAAGCACACGGAGCAATCGCCGCCGGGTGATGATTTCCTGGCCGAAGTAACGGTCAAGTGGGAGGCATCTGCCGACCACGTGAAAGATTTGGGCGTGCGCACCGTGAAGTTGCGGACGGGCGTAGTGCTGAGCGACAAAAGTGGTGCCCTGCCCAAAATTGCCGCCCCAGCCCGCTTTGGACTGGGGGCACCGCTCGGCGATGGCGACCAGTGGATGTCCTGGATTCATATCGACGATATGTGCCGGCTGTACATTGAGGCGCTGGAAAACGAGAGCTGGGAGGGCGTGTACAACGGCGTGGCGAGTCCGCCTGTGACCAACGCCGAACTCACCAAACTCATCAGCCAGGTACTTCACCGCCCACAGTGGATCCCCAAAGTACCCGAGTTTGCACTCGACCTGGCCTTCGGCGAAATGGCCGAGGTTGTCCTCGGTAGCAGCTACGTGGAGAATGCCCGGCTGCGCACCACGGATTTCAAATACGAGTTTCCTGACCTGGAAGGTACTTTGCAAGATTTGCTTTTGAAAAAAGCGTAGCAAACTCCTGAGCGCTTGATTGGTTTCCTTTCGCTCAATCCCAGATGGGCAGATACTTTTTTCAACAAAATAACCCTAAATTAGCGTATTGTAAATACTTCATCTCGTGAGGCCAGCGACTTTACCCCTCACCAGTACCTTCGAAAACCCACTAGGAAAAAACCGTCGAGGTAAAATTTATCCACTCTGGTAGGTTTCTGCGTATGATTGAAAGATTATTCAGGAGCGTAATCGACAGCTACCATCATCGCTTCGTTTCCCGGCGTTTGATTCTGGCCATCGACCTGGCTATCGTGGCGTTTTCCTTCGTTGCTGCCGCCGTTCTTCGTTTCAATTTCGACTTTTCTGATATCAATTGGCCGGTTTACCGCTACTACCTGCTCTTCCTGCTGCTGGTGCGATGGATTTCCTTTTCGGCGTTTCGCTCCTATCATGGCATCGTACGACACACCAGTCTGGAAGATGCCGGACTAATCTTCCAGACCGTTACGGCCAGTAGCCTGGCCGTCGTCCTCTTATCCTATGCAGCTTCCTATCTCTCCGGGAACACGCTGCTGTACATTCCGATTTCGGTGCTGGTCATCGAGTACCTCATCTGCTTGTTCCTGATGATCGCCAGTCGTTTTTTCGTCAAATCGATGTACAGTGACATCGCCAGCAATAATGCACGTACGGCCCCACAGGACGTAATTATTTATGGTGCGGGTGATCTGGGTATTCTTACCAGGAATGTGTTGCTGAAAGACCCGCAAAGAATTTACAATATTCTTTGCTTCGTCGACGACAATACTACCCTGGCGGGCAAATCGGTGGCGGGGGTCAGGGTAGTTGATCGGGAAACGGCGTTTGAGAAATATTTGAAAAAGAATGCCAAAGAAATAGAAGTCGTACTGGCAGTTCAAAACATAAGTCGCTCAGGGAAAAAGGAAATTTTAGAGTACTTTTTGCAAAAAAATATCCTGATAAAAGTCGTCCCGTCTTCCAACGATTGGCTGGAAGGAACGCTAAGCAGCGGACAAATCCGTAAAATCCGCATTGAAGATCTGCTGGAACGCGAACCCATCCGGTTGGATAGTGTGCACGTCCAAAAGGAAGTTGGCGGAAAGGTGGTAGCCGTGACCGGCGCTGCGGGCTCCATCGGCAGTGAAATTGCCCGGCAGGTTGTTCATTACGCCCCGTTGAAGCTCGTTCTGATCGACCAGTCCGAATCCGGGCTGTACGACCTGGAATTTGAACTGATGAATAATTACGCCGATCTGGTAGCACAGATCGAGGTGGTAGCCGTGGTGGCCGACATCACCGACGAAGGACGGATGCGACGAACTTTCAGGCTGCACGGCCCACAGATTGTATTTCACGCCGCCGCTTACAAGCACGTGCCATTAATGGAACGTTACCCATACGAAGCCGTTAAAACCAATGTGCTGGGTACCGAGATTGTAGCCAATCTCGCCGTAGAGTACGGCGTCGAAAAGTTTGTTTTCGTTTCCACTGATAAGGCCGTCAACCCTACCAACGTTATGGGAGCTACCAAGCGTCTGGCCGAGATGTATGTGCAAAGTCTTAACCCGCACTTGACGCACAATACTGATTTTATCATCACTCGTTTTGGGAACGTATTGGGTTCCAATGGCTCAGTAGTACCCCTTTTCAGAAAGCAGATTCAGTCCGGTGGTCCTGTGACTGTTACACATCCCGAAGTAATTCGCTACTTCATGACTATTCCGGAGGCCTGCCAGCTGGTGTTGGAGGCGGGGGCCATGGGTCGGGGAGGGGATATTTTCGTGTTCGATATGGGCGAACCGGTCAAAATCGTAGATTTGGCCAGGCGGATGATTCAGCTATCGGGGCTTGAAGCAGGACGCGACATTGAAATAACCTACTCGGGGTTGCGACCCGGCGAAAAGCTGTACGAGGAACTTCTCAGCGATGGTGAGACGCATTCGACTACGCATCATCCCAAAATCATGGTTGCCCGACTACCGGCAGTCTCATTTCAGAAGACCCAGGGTACTGTTTCAGAACTCAAAAAAATGCTTCCTTTGGGAAATCGTGACGGGATGGTATCCCTTTTAAAAGCAATCATACCTGAGTACGTCAGTAATAATTCTGAGTTTGAAAAACTCGACCACGTTGAAGAAGACTTCATTGATCCGGTCTGAAAACCATACCCCAATCCGTTTATGATCGCCAGCCACGGCCTCACCTTTTCCTATTCGCCCCAAAAAAAGTTCGCTTTTCCCGACTTGCATTGCGCTGAGCGCGAAGCCTTGCTGATTCTGGGGCAGTCAGGCAGCGGCAAAACTACCCTGCTGCATCTTTTGGCCTTACTGCTGACGCCCGCATCCGGTGAAATAACACTGAACGGCCGGAGTTTGCGGAATCTGTCTGCCCATCAGGCCGGGCAAGTCAGGGCGCAGCAAATCGGAATAATATACCAGCGGGCGCATTTTGTGAGTTCACTCAGCGTGCTGGACAATATCCTGCTGGCCAATTATCTGGCGGACAAGAAACAAGAGAAGAACAAAGCGGCCCAGCTCGCTGAACAGTTAGGATTTGCCGAACATTTATTCAAAAAACCAAACCAACTCAGCCAGGGCGAGCAACAGCGCGTAAGTATTGCCCGTTCGCTCATGAACGACCCGGCCCTTATTCTGGCCGACGAGCCCACCGCCAGTCTCGACGACGAAAATTGCCATAAAGTAGTGAATCTACTGAAAGAGCAGTCTCACTCCATCGGGGCCAGTCTCATCGTTGTCACCCACGACCAGCGGTTAAAGGAGGCTTTTGGTGAGTGGGTGACGTTGTAGTTTTTGAAGAATAAATACACAAGGACGCAGAGCTGCTGATGTGCAGACCCAAGCCGGGTTTGTGACAATGATTAAGCATCAATTACACAAATCAACGATTCCACGATTACACAATAAAATGAATCTTGCTAAAATCAGCTGGGCCAACATTAAAGAAAATAAGCTGAGTAGTTTTCTGAGCGGCTTGCTGCTGGCGCTGGGCATCGGAATTATCTCACTTTTGTTACTTCTGAATCAGCAACTCGACGCACAGTTCCGACGTAATATTCGGGGGATCGACATGGTGGTAGGAGCCAAGGGCAGTCCGTTGCAATTGATTCTGTCGAGCATTTATCAGATCGATGCGCCTACGGGCAACGTGCCACTGGCGGAGGTCAACCAACTCAAAAGAAATCCATTTGTCAAGACGGTCATCCCGCTTTCGCTGGGCGACAACTACCGCGGTTTCCGGGTTGTGGGTACCACACCCGCCTATGTGCAGCATTTTGAGGGCAAGGTCGCCGAAGGCAAACTCTTCACCACCACGCTGGAAACTACGCTGGGTGGCAAAGTGGCCGAAGCCTCCGGCCTGAAAATCGGCGACACTTTTGCCAGTGCCCACGGGCTGGACGAGGAAGGCGACTCCCACGGCGAAACAATGTATAAAGTCGTTGGTATCCTGGAAATCAACGGCTCGGTCATCGACCAGCTCATCCTGACTGACCTGAGCAGCATATGGGCCATCCACGAACACGCCGAACTACCACCACCGGGCGTGAAAGAAAATGATCCCGCCCACGAGGAATTCGACGCGGAAGGGGCACCCAGTCCCGCCGACGAAAAAGAAGTGACGAGCGCCCTCATCAAGTTTCGTAGCCCGATGGGGTTGGTGGCTCTGCCCCGGCAGATCAACGCCAACACTTCCATGCAGGCTGCCCTGCCGAGCATAGAAATCAATCGCCTGTTTTCTTTGCTGGGCGTAGGAATAGAAACCTTACGGGCATTGGCGCTTGTCATTATGCTCATTGCCGGAGCCAGCGTTTTCGTTTCTTTGTATAATTCCCTGAAAGACCGTAAGTACGAGATGGCACTCATGCTATCGATGGGCGCCTCGCGCACCCGGCTTTTCCTGTTATTATTGCTGGAAGGGTTATTTTTGGCCGTCATGGGCTATGTGGCCGGAATCTCGCTGAGTCGCGTGGGTCTGTGGTTGTTTAGCAGGGCCGCCGAGCAGGATTTGCACTATTCGCTCAATCAGTTTGGCATCCTGCCGGAGGAAATTTATCTGCTGGGAGGAGCGTTAGTGATCGGATTATTGGCGGCAGCGTTGCCTTCGCTGGGCGTGTACCGCCTGAATATTTCGAGAACCCTGGCCGAGGATTGAGCCAGTTTTGGGACCATTCGTATTTGATTTTTGAACAAAAAAGACTTTACTTTTGCTATAACATTCGATCAATGAAGTTGTTTCAGTCTTTATAATCAGGCAAATGCTGCCACTACTCATCACTCAAAATGAAACGTACTGTTCTCTGCTCCATACTCGCTTTCTCGTTGCTCTCCTTCGCACCGGCGGCCAATCCCGTCAAACTTACCTGGGAAACGCTGCGGGACGTTACCTTCAAGAAAAAATGGTATCCCGACGAGGCGGTGTATATGCTCTACCCGACCTTCGGTCCCGCGGTGCAAAAGGTGAAAGGGAAGGAGGTGAGTATTACGGGCTATATTCTACCCATTGACCTCGATGCCAATATGTACGTACTGTCGGCCTTTCCTTACAGTGCGTGTTTCTTCTGCGGCGGCGCGGGACCGGAGTCGGTCATGGCCCTAAAGTTCAAGAAAAATCCCCGCAAGTTCAAGACCGACGAGCGGCTGACGTTTAAGGGTACTTTGGCTTTAAATGCAGACGATATTTACCAGATGAACTACGTGCTGGAAAACGCGGAAGTGGCGGATTGAAGCAACGAAATTTATGCATGGTAAAACCTCCTGATCCTAGTCGAGATCAGGAGGTTTTATTGTATTCCCGCTTTCATAATTGATACAGATTTCAAAACCCACCCAATATTTTATCATGTTAAAGAAAACGATTATTCCAATTTTTTTCCTGCTCCTTACCACTACCCTTGCCACGGCTCAACTCAAAGTGGCCCGCATCTTCGGCGACCACATGGTGCTGCAGCGCGAGAAGCCGGTTCAAGTCTGGGGTTGGGCAGATAAGGGCGATAAAGTTGAACTAACCTTCAACCAGCAGAAAGCCACCGCCAAAGCCGACGCCAACGGCAAGTGGATGGCCGAACTGCCCGCCATGCCTGCGGGTGGTCCCTACGAGCTGGTGGTAAAGACCAGGAAGGACGAAGTGAAGCTGACGGATATTCTGGTCGGAGAAGTTTGGCTGCTGTCGGGGCAGTCGAACATGGAGTGGCGGGTAAAGAACTCCGATAGTGCGAAAGTCGAGATCGCACGGGCCAACTACCCCAACATACGGCACTTTGAGGTGGCACACGAACTGGCCTTTACGCCCGAAAAAGACCTGAACTCAGGTGACTGGAAAATTGCTTCTCCCGCCACGGTGGGCGATTTCTCGGCGGTGGGGTACTTTTTTGCGCGGGACCTTGTCCAACAGCTGGGCGTTCCGGTGGGCCTGGTGCATTCATCCTGGGGCGGCTCACAGATCGAAGGCTGGATTAGCGAAAAAGCCATGCGCGAGTCGGATGTCTTGAACTATTACCCCGAAACGATGGCGCGTAGTTGGGACGATGATGCCAAAAAGCAGGAAAAAAAGCTAATTACTCAGGCCTATGGATCGGCTGATTTCGATCCGCAATCAGTGGATGAGAGCAAGTACCTTTCCCCTGACTACGACTTCAATCAGTGGAAAATACAAGTAAATCCTCAGGGCCAATGGGTGTGGCAGGGGATTGGTGGCTACCGGGGTACGGCCTTCATCGAGCGTACCGTAGAAATCCCCGCCGAAATGGCCAATACTGAAACTACCCTGCACTTCGGGCGCAATACCGGCGACCTTATATTTTACATCAATGGCAAAAAAGTTTTTGAGGGAAGTACCCAGGATGCCATTGCGCTGAAACTCCCGGCGGGAACCTGGAGGTCGGGCAAAAATGCCCTGCTAGTGAAACTTGGCCCAATGCGCGAACCCGCTTATTTCGGGATGGGGTTCATGGGTAGCCCGGCTGATTTCTCTGTAAAGGGAGCGGGCCAAAGCCTCCCGTTGGTGGATGAACGCTGGAAAATGGTCCCGTCATTGAAGTCACCGCGTACCTACGATCATTTTATGAATAACGTCGGCACCACGATCTACAATGCCATGATCGCCCCGCTCATTCCCTATACTATCGCCGGAGCGCTATGGTACCAGGGCGAGACCAACGCCGGACGGGCCTACCAATACCGCAAGTCGTTTCCGCTGCTGATCGAAAGCTGGCGCAAGGATTGGGGCTACGATTTTCCGTTTTTGTTCGTGCAACTTGCCACTTACGGGCCGTTCCAGAATAGTAACGAAGGCAGCGACTGGGCCGAACTGCGCGAAGCCCAAACGATGACGCTCAGCCTGCCCAAGACGGGCATGGCCGTCACGACCGACATCGGTAATCCCGACAATATTCACCCTACCAACAAGCAGGACGTCGGCCACCGCCTCGCGCTGGCGGCCATGAAGATTGCTTATGGCAAGGATGATATCGTTTTTAGCGGTCCGACTTTAAAGGAGGTACAATTTAGCGGCCAGAAAGCAATCATCTCTTTCGACCACGTCGGCGGCGGTTTGATGGTGAAGGAAAAGTACGGCTACCTCAAAGGCTTCGAAATCGCCGGGCGCGATCATACGTTTTACTATGCTCCCGCCCGCATCGAGGGCGATAAGGTAGTCGTGTCGCATCCCGATGTGCCGGAACCCGTCGCTGTGCGCTACGGCTGGGCCAATTCTCCTATCGACAACAACCTGTTCAATGCCGAAGGATTGCCCGCAGTGCCGTTTCGGACGGACGACTGGAAAGGAAAAACAGAAGGAGGGAAGTTTCAGTAAGGCGTGAATTCACTCCACAACTGCCAACTTCCCCGCTACGCTCTCTGAGCCATCGGGCGAGATCAGAAGTACCAGGTAAATACCGCCTTTGGCGCGGCGCCCGGTGTAATCCAGCAAATTCCAGCTGGCCGTGCCGCCCTGAGAGCGGGCTTCGAACACCAACCTTCCGGCCAGATCGGTGATTTTTACCACTGTTTCGTCCCGCAAGCCTTTAACGCCGACTACGCCCGCGTAACCGGGTCGCACGGGGTTGGGAAAAATCGTGATTTCCTGCAAGGTAGTACTGGGAGCCGTGGCATCGGAGCGGTAGGAAACCATCCCGTTGGGCGTGTCGACGTAGAGTCGCCCGGTGGCCTCGTCAAATTGCAGAGCCAAAATATTATCGGCAGGCAGCGGGCTATCGGCGGCGGTGAATTGCCGGATGAGTTGGGTGCCGTCGGGGCTAAAAAGGTACAGACCACTGCGCGTTCCTACCCACTTGCGGTTGCCCGGCTCGGTAACGATAGCCGTGCTGAATGCGTCGCGCAGCAAACGCCTCTGACCAAATAGCGGAAACACCGCGTTGACCGCTCCGCCCGAAAGAAGATCACTCTCCGGCACAAAGTACCCCACGCCCTGGTCGGCGGCGAACCAAACGAGACCATTGCGGTCCAGCGACAAACTATTGACGCGGGAGGAGGGCAGCCCACCGTTGTTGGGCGAAGTTGACAAGTACCTTTGTTGTTGGGTCGTTGGATTTTTTACCAAAATGCCGCCTCCCAAAGTATTTGGCAGCCGAATCCACTGCAACCCATTTCGATCCACGACGACGGAGTCGGTACGGTTGTTGATGGTAGTATCTCCGACGGTGGATGCCGCCGCCACGGGGCTATACGATTGGTAACTACCCGTGAAATTACTGACCAAACCACTTTGGCTATCGGCTACCCACAGATTACTGGCCGCATCCAGAATGGCCTCCTGCGGCGCGACCAGCAGAGGATCGCGGAAGCCGGTAGCCTGGTCCTGCGGGCTGAGCGTCACGACGCGGTTGTCGAGCGCGGTCACGAGGCGGTCGTTCACGACACGGAATTGAAAGCGCTGGCTGGTGGCAGGATAAACGATTTGCCAGGCGTCTATTTCTTTTTCTTTGCGGAATATTCCCTGGCCGGGTATTCCCGCGTACAGTTTTTCCTGCAAAACAGCGATGGACGTAAGGACGGCAGGCGCGGGTACTTTCTGCCAATTGCCGTAAAACTGGCGGTTGACGTTTTCGCTCAGGGAAGCCCGCAGAATTCCCTGTGAACTGAGCGCGAATAGGCTATCGCGGGAAAAGGCGACACCAAAAACGGCCACTTCCGAACCGCCTGGTCCGATGTTGCGGTACGTTTCGCGGACCTCGCGCTGGAATGGATCGAGCACCACCACGCCGAAGGCAGTGCTGACATAGGCCAGATTTTGCCGAAAGGTAGTTTGGTAACTGCGGCGGTTGGCCGGGAGGTTTGGAGCATCACGCAGGATCGGCCATTCGCTGGTATTTAGTACCTTGGCGTTCTCATCAAGTTCGACAAGGTCTATATTGCCGTTGCGGTAGCTCAACAGTAGTAGTCGGCTGGCTGGCTCGTAGGCCAGGCTGCTGATACCCGTGTCGTGAAGTCCGTTGATTTTTGAATAAATAAAAGTGCTGTCGTCTGACGGCCGGTAGCTGAACAGGCCGTTGTAGGTAGCACAGAAGAAGCGGTCCTGTACTTGTACGATGTGCCGGGCCGAGCGGTAGTTGAAGTGTGTCTGCCAGCCACCTAGCGGAACGTCGCCCGGCGGAATTTTCTGGGCCACCGTGTTACTATTCCTGAAAAAAAGCAGCGCAAAAAGCAGTAGCAAACCAGAAATTCTCCTCATAAATCAATAACGAACGGCGGTTTTCGTTACCTAAATTGGCAACGATCAGTTAGAGAGAACGCCAAAAAGAATAAAAACATGATACAAAGGGCGGCCTTCGGGTTGGGTATTTTGTGGATCGCGCTCATGTCACCGGCCTGGGCGCAAACCGATACGAAAAACAAATCGGCTGGGGGGCGTACCGCCAAAGACCGGGTGCAGAACGCGCAGTCGAAGGCGGATTCGCTACGGGCCAAATTACAAAAATCCACCGGACTCGATGTGTCCGGACTGGACCCCTCGGCCAGTGTGTCGCTGCCCGGCGGAAAGGGAAAGTCGGAAAGCCTCTCCAAATTACTGGGCGAAACCATCCCTGATCTTGGTCTGAAAGCCAAGGAATTCAAGAGCCGGCGCTCCGAACGCCGCCGTAAAGCCAAAAAAGGTCGCCTGGCTCGGGTACAATATGAAGGTATCCCGATGCAAAAAGTACTGGTGAAGTACGGCAGCGGTGACCGCGCCCGCATCGAGGAGTTTCACGTGCTGAAAGCGTACGAACCTATTAGTCCTTACGCGCCGTACAATCGCTGGTACGATTTGAAAAAGAAGCAGTTGAGCTCGTCGGTTATCAAGGATAAAGAGAAGTCTCTGCCGTTGCACGGGCCGTATAAGCGCTACGTGGCGGGCGACTTGATCGAAGAGGGGTTTTATTACAAAGGTACCAAGGATGGGCGCTGGGTGACCTACGATGCCAATTACGACCTTGTGGACAAATCGCACTGGTACCGGGGGTTCCCGGCGGAGTCGCGGATTACCTACTACGATTCCGCGCACACCAAGATCAAGGAAGTCGTTCCCGTGCAGTTTGAGGAAATTGATGGTGATTATCTTTCATTTTATGACGAGGGGCAGCTAATGCAAAAAGGCAAGTACGACGGCGGCGTAAAAGTGGGCCGCTGGGTGGAGTACTACCAATACCGCCGAGCCCGTAAAAAGGAAATTCAATACCGCAAGAGCCGCTGGGACGAGGACTTCGAGCCGTTCGTACTACGCGAGTGGGACGAAAAAAATAAGCTCATTTTTGATAGCAGCAAAGACCCCCGCGCCACCGCCGAGGTGGACGATGACGATCCAAAATGATCGTTCTCTTGGAATCTTTCCTAATTTTGGCGTCGATTTTCCCTGTTCGCTGACGCCCATCCATGACCTTTCTCCGTTCATTCATTACTTTTCTGCAAAAAAACACCTGGCTGGCGGCATTGCTGTGTGCGCTGCCGGTTTTTGTCTACGGCCTTGTTTTTTCGCAAATCGCCCTCAATGTCAACTACGTCGCTTTTGACGATATCCTGATTCTGGGCATAATCCCCGGTTTTGAGGATGCTTCCTGGCTCGAACGCTGGCAACGACTTACTGATCCTTTTCCCGAGCACCGCCTGATTTTTTCCCGCTCGCTCGTGCTGCTTTCCTACTATGTTTTCGGCAAAGTGAACCTGGTCAGCCTGATGGTCATCGGTAATCTGTGCTGGGCGGGCTGCGCGGCGGTTTTCTACGCCGTCTTCCGCAGGCTGCGGCTATCGCTCTGGTACTTTGTCCCAATTGTCTGGCTCTGGTTTACCATTCACTCCTTCGAAAACATGTTCTGGGGTGTGAGTTCGCTTTGCAATTTCGGTCTATTGTTGTTCGCGATGCTGGCTTTTTACTTCGCTACGCATCGGCCCCGCCAGCTTTGGGCTTCGTGGCTTTTTGCCTTGGCGGCTACCTATACCTATGGAAACGGCATCGCCGTGTTTCCCGTTATTATTTTTTTACTTTGGGTAACCGGGCGGCGACGCGAATTTTTCCTCACGGCGGGCGTGGCGCTGCTGGTCGGATATGTCTACTTTCTGGGCTTTCCCCAGAAAACCGATAGCCTCGATTTTTCCGATTTCCAGCAAGTGAAAGAGGGACTGGCGGGATTTTTTGGCTTCATCGGCTCCATTGCCGCGCTGGATGCTTACACTACCGACCCCGTACCATTGGGGCTGGCCGTGGTAGCGGGCATAGCAATCGTCGGGTTATTTCTATGGTTATTTCGCCGGGATATTTTGCCCCTATTCCGCTCGGTGCTGGGGAAGCCGCTGATACTTAGCCCGGCCGGGCAGTTTGCCCTAATCCTGATGGTGTTCGTGGCGATCACGTCCTTTGCCGTTATTTACAAGCGCATTCCGCTGGGAGGCTTCGAATCTTTGTTTAAAGGCCGCTACCGCATGTACACCGCACTGGCGCTGGTGTCGTTGCATTTTGGCGCCTTGGCATGGCTGGTACCGTCAAGGCGCCGTCGCTGGGGACTGGTGGCTGTGCCTTTGGGGATTTTCTTGAACCTAGCAATTCTTTACGCCAATTTTGCCGGGGCCGTGAACAACCGCCGAACAGCCATCGTGCAGGAATTCAATGCCCGCTACAACACCGATTGGCTGGGAGTACGCATGTTCGACATGGATCAGGCGCATTACGAGAAAATCCGGGCCTATTACCAGTCCGCCGACCCGCTGGCCGAGGGATGGAATCCTAACGCTGCCACCGACCAGCTTGCCTGTGCGGGCGATTACGCGCTGGACAGCTTGTTTCCTCACAGTGATGAAATCCACGTGTACAATTCCAAAGAGTTCATCGACGCCGAGCGCGACTATACCGACGGCCCTTACCTTTTGCTCAAATCAGATAGCCACGTGTACGCCTCGCCGCCCAATCAGCACGCGCTGCCCTTCGATACCTTCCTGAACATGCAGAGGTACTTTTCACGGGGCTTCGAAGGATCGTTTCATCAGGCCAACGTCGAACCAGGCAGGTACCGGGTTTACGTGTTGATTCGTAAAAACGGCAGGAACGCGATCTATTGTACGGGGCGGGAGTGGGAGGAAAAGTAAACTTGGAGTGGAACGCCGTCGGCGTTATTTGTGGTAGTTTTGTTGACCGATGACAACCTTGCCCTTTAAATTGAAGTTTTTGATCCAGAAACTGACCATATAGCACCGATAGCCGCCCGCCCACCATGTACCTCTACGTCAAATCTCTTCATATCATTTTCATCGTGAGCTGGTTTGCGGGGTTGTTTTATATCCCGCGCCTCTTTGTGTACCATACCGAGGCCAACGAGCGGCCCGAGGAAGAGCGCCGGATTCTGTTCCGGCAGTTTGTCAAGATGGAAGGGCTTCTGTTTCGCGCCATTATGGTGCCGGCGATGTGGCTTACGCTGGCTACGGGCTTTACGATGCTGTACCTGAGTCCGGCCTGGCTGAGCCAGGGCTGGATGCAGATTAAACTTGGTTTCGTGGCCGGGCTGCTTGTTTACCATTTTGGTGCCCGCAAATTGCTTTACGAATTGAAAGCCGAACGATTCCGGTTCTCTTCTTTTCAACTCAGGTTATGGAATGAAGTGGCGACGGTATTTCTGTTCGCCATCGTCTTCCTGGTCGTGCTGAAAAGTGCGGTGCAGTGGATTTGGGGCGTTGTAGGTCTGCTGATTTTTGCAGTAGTAATTATGGGAGCGGTGCGGATGGCAAAAAAGGCGCGTGAGAAGAAGTCTGTTTAGTCGCTGTTAGCTTTTTTGCTGGCGCATAAATTACGGTCAGGCTGGCCGTACCACACAAAAAAGCCTTCGCATTTGCGAAGGCTTTTTGCATTTGAAATGTGACGGAGGCGAGACTCGAACTCGCATGCTGTTAGGCACACGCCTCTGAAACGTGCGTGTCTACCAATTCCACCACTCCGCCAGATTGGGCCACAAAGATAGGTGGATGCAAATGAAATCTGCAAGCGTTTTTTTAAATATTTGAAATTTCACCGCCGGATTCACCATTTGCCTCTTTCCAGCGTCCGTAAGCGTCCCGGTATTCTTCTACCCGCCCGGCATCGGGTTCAATAGTATGCGTGGCGGTGAGACCCACAAAAGCTTCCTCGCGATTTTTATAGTAGCCTAAGCCCATGCCCGCACCCCGGGCGGCACCCTGAGAACCGTCAGTATTGTAAAGCTCCACCGTTGCCCCCGAAACGCTGGCAAAGGTTTCGCGAAAAATCGGGCTGAGAAACATATTGGCCTCCCCGGCGCGAATGTTTTTGAGCGACACGCCCAGGTTTTCCATCAACTGCATTCCGTAGTATAAAGCGAACACAATGCCTTCCTGCGACGCCCGAATGAGGTGACTCAGGCCGTGACGGTTGAACTGCAAACCCTGGAAGGTGGCACCAGGATCGCTGTTGCAGAGCATCCGCTCGGCGCCGTTGCCGAAGGGAAGACACAGCAGGCCATCGGAGCCGATGGGGGCTTGCGCGGCGAGGTCATTCATTTCAGGATACGACAAACGACGGTTCAGGATATTGTTCCGCAACCAGCTATTGACGATGCCCGTGCCGTTGACGCACAGCAACACGCCGTAGCGCGGCGTACCCAGCTTGTGGTTGACGTGCAAAAAAGTATTCACCCGCGACTCGGCGTCGAACTTCGACTGGTCACTCACGCCGTAAACTACGCCCGAAGTACCCGCGGTGGCAGCCACCTCGCCCGGTTCCAGTACGTTCAGCGAAAAGGCATTGTTAGGCTGATCCCCGGCACGGTAAGTGACGGGTGTTCCCTCTGCCAGGCCCAAAGCTTCGGCGGCAGAACTGGTAAGTTCTCCCTGATTGCCGAAGGTAGGAAACACCTGCGGCAATAAGTCGGCCTCAAAACCGAAGTAATCCAGTAAAAATCCGGCGGGCTGTTCGTCCAGAAAATCCCAGAAAATCCCTTCCGACAATCCCGAGGGCGTCGTGGCTACTTCATTTGTCATGCGGGCGGCCAGGTAGTCGCCGGGGAGCATGAACTTGTGGACTTTCGCGTACACTTCCGGTTCGTTCTGCTTGACCCATGCCAGTTTGGAAGCCGTAAAATTACCCGGCGAGTTGAGCAGATGTGGCAGCACTATCTCGGGGCCCATCGCTTCCAGGGCGGCGTTGCCTATCTCCACGGCGCGGCTATCGCACCAGATGATCGACGGGCGCAGTACATTCATTTCCTTGTCCACCACCACCAGGCCGTGCATTTGGTAGGAAATGCCGATGGCTTTCACCTGATCGGGCGAAAGTCCCGATTTCTGCATTACGGCTTTCGATGCCCGGCAGGCGTTGGCCCACCACTGTTCGGGTTGCTGTTCGGCGAAGCCCGGTTGCGGGGCATCCATTGGCATTTCGGTTTCGGGAAAGAAAGCCGAGGCTACCACTTGTCCCGTGTCGGCAGCCAGCAGGCAGGCTTTCACGGACGAACTACCGACGTCGAATCCAAGGAAGTACATAGGGGTTTTTAATTAAAAAGTGGTGAAGTTGATGTACAAAGGTACAAAGCTGCCAAGCGACAAAACAAGCGTACCTTGTTCAGTAGCTTTGTCGTGATGAGTATTCATAAATGCCGGAACGGAAAAAAGACGGATTCGGGAGTTTTTTGCCTAAATTCAGGGCGATATCATTTTTGGCGAAATGCCAGGCTGTACAGCTTCAGCTCGATCCTCAGCCCGACCGATTGACTTACTTTACCATCCATATCCAATCATGAAATTCGACTACATCATCGTGGGGGCAGGCTCGGCAGGCTGCGTTCTGGCCAACCGACTTTCGGCTGACCCTGCGGTTACGGTGCTACTGTTGGAAGCAGGCGGGCCGGATCGAAAAATGGAGATTCATATCCCGGCAGCTTATGCCAAACTGAATCGCACCGAGGTCGATTGGGGCTACTCTACCGAACCGCAGGAACACGTATTGAACCGCCGGCTGTATTTGCCCCGTGGCAAAACGCTGGGTGGAAGTAGTTCCATTAATGCAATGGCCTATGTGCGCGGCAATCGGGCCGACTATGACGAGTGGGCTGCGCTGGGTAATCCCGGATGGAGTTACGAAGAGGTACTTCCTTACTTTGTACGTTCGGAACATAATGAACAAATTACCAATCAGTATCATGGCCACGACGGCGAACTGAATGTGACTTTTGCCCAGCGGTATCAGACGCCCGTCGCGGAGGCTTTTGTGGCGGCCTGCGTAGAGAATGGGTTACCCGAAAACCGGGATTACAATGGGGCCGAACAGCGCGGTGCGGGGTTACTTCAGTTCACGATCAAAAATCAGAAACGGCATAGCGCATCGGCGGCCTTTCTGCGGCCCGTCATGAGTCGGCCCAATCTCACGATCATCACCCATGCCTTGACGGAACGCATTATTGTCCAGAATGATAGAGCAGTCGGTGTAGTTTTCCGGTCGGCCCGGTCGGGGCAGCAAGAGGCGATGGCCAGCAAGGAGGTGATTCTGTCGGCGGGCGTCTTTAACTCGCCCCAGCTGTTGATGTTGTCAGGCGTGGGCGACGCCGAAATGCTGAAAGCAAACGGTATTGCGGTTAAAAAACACTTACCCGGCGTTGGTCAAAACCTACAGGACCACCTGTTTTTCCCGATAACTACCCTGTCAAAAATTCCCCTGATTAATAATGAGCTGACTTTGCCCCGCCAACTACGGGGCTTCCTGCAGTACACCCTGTTCAAGAGCGGCCCCCTAACGATCAGCCCGCTGGAGGCAGTCGCCTTCCTGAAAGTGACCGACTCGCCTGATCCGGTGGATATGCAGTTCCATTTTTCACCCGTTCACCTGGGTAGAGATTACGTAGCCGACCTGTACGACCTTGACACATTGCCACGCACGGGCGGCTACATGGTGATGCCCATTTTGCTTAAACCCAAAAGCCGCGGTTATGTGAGCCTGAAATCTGCCAACGCCGCCGATGCGCCACGAATTCAACCCAATTTTTTTTCGGAAGAGGACGATTTGAAAATGCTTCTGGCAGGTACTAAAAAGGCGCTGGAGATTGTGCAGGCCAAGGCATTCGACGACTATCGCCAGGAAATCATTGCTCCGCCCGACTTGAGTTCGGAGGAGGCGCTGATTCTGCATATCAAAAAAAGCCTGGAAACCGTGTACCACCCAGTGGGAACCTGCAAGATGGGTGTGGATGAAGGAGCCGTTGTAGATGAAAAACTGCGCGTCCGAGGCATCGAGGGGCTAAGGGTGGTGGACGCTTCCATCATGCCCCGCATCGTGGCGGGCAACACCAACGCTGTCGCGATCATGATCGGCGAGAAGGGAGCAGATATGATTCTGGGAAAATAAATGAATGGGATGGTCAATTCACCCGCCCATATTTCTTCATCAGTTCCATCACCTTTTCGCGTGAAAGCTCCTGAATTTTGTGGCCTTGGGTACCTTCGGACGTCGTGGCCATGAAGAGAGAATTGACGATGGCTTCCTCCGTGGCCTCAATTGCCGCCAGGAAAAGTGGCGACATGTAGTCATTATGCAGCAATGTCACCGCCGCCGTGGGCTGATCGGTATCGTGCGGAATACGGTAAGCGGTGGAAAAGGCGATGACGTAATCTCCGCTACCGTTGGAGGCGATGCCTCCCGTGCGGGCCAGGCCCATAATGGCCCGCTTGGCCAGTCGTTTCAGGTTGCGGGCGTCGAGTGGGGCGTCTGTCGCCACGATCATCATGCACGATCCGTCCGACGACTTGTCCAGCGTTTCTTTGAAAGAATACTGACCCAATTCTTCGCCTACCGGAACGCCGTTGATTTGCAGCACGCCGCCAAAGTTGCTCTGCACCAGAATCCCCACTGTGTAGCCGCCCAGTTTTTCGGGTAGTTTGCGGGAAGAAGTACCAATGCCGCCCTTCCAGCCGAAAGCAACGGTGCCCGTTCCGGCCCCGACGTTGCCCTCAGCCACGGCGCCGCTTTGCGCCTTTTTAATGGCTTCCAGCACATGTTCCTTTTTCACGTGACGACCCCGAATATCATTGAGGTAGCCGTCGTTGGTCTCGCCTACCACCGGATTAGCCGAGCGCGCGTTTTCGTTGCCTGCCTGCCCGAGCGTCCAGTCGAGCAGCGCATCGGCGGCGGTGGGTACGCTCAGGGTGTTGGTCAGGATAATCGGTGTTTCGAGTGTACCCAGTTCCTCGACCTGCGAGGAGCCGGCCAGTTTGCCGAAGCCGTTGCCTACATACACTGCCGCTGGTACTTTCTGTTGAAACACATTGCCATCATGGGGCAAAATGGCCGTTACGCCCGTGCGGACGTCCTGCCCCTGCACCAGCGTCACCTGCCCGACTTTCACACCCGCCACGTCGGTAATGGCGTTCAGCTTTCCGGTGGGTAGTACGCCAATTTTAATATTTAACTCGCGGGGGCGGGGCTGGGCTTTCATTGAGGAAGAAAGGAGTCCTCCGACTACGCTCAGGATGACAGAGAAAAGGAGGACGAGTTTCATGATGGGTACTTTAATTCCAGATGATTTTCTTGCTTAGACTGATCAGCCATTCGGCAAATACTCACTTTGTGCCGGAGCGCCGTGCCGCTTTGTTACTCTGCCCCTTTTTCATACAAGACATGTATCCCGGCCAGATTCCTGCCGTGTTCTTCATAGTCAAGCCCGAAGCCGACGACGAAGCGATTTTCAATCTTGAAGCCGAGGTACCGGATGCGCACGTCTTCACGCAGGGCATCAGGCTTGTGAAGCAGGGTCGCGATTTCTACGCTGGAAGCTCCCTGGCCGCTGAGTTGGGCGGTGAGCTGGGCCATCGTCAAGCCGGTGTCTACAATATCTTCCACAATGACGACGTGGCGATCCTGAACCGATTCTTCCAGGCCGATAATCTGTTTCACGCGGCCTGACGACCCCATGCTCTCGTAGCTGGAAAGCCGCACGAACGTGATTTCGCAGGGGGTACTTAAGTGCTTGAACAACTCGGCGGCAAAAAGAAAAGCGCCTTTCAGCACCACGATGAACAGCGGGTTTTTACCTTCGTAGTCTTTATCAAGTTCGCGAGCCAGTTCGACAATCCGTTTTTCCAACTCGACAGGTTCCAGAAAAGGGACAAAGGTTTTATCTTTTATGGTAATCATAAACGTGTTTGGCAGAGATGCCCAAATTACCGCCTTTTTTAAAATTACTCCCCACCGCAAACGGAAAATTACGATCCTGCGTTACTTAGGACAAGATTTTTTGTCCGATTTTATGTCAAAAATAAATATTAAATATTCCCTCATATTGCTGTTTTTGGGGCTTCTGGCCTTGCCCTCGGCGCGGGCTCAGTCGCCTTATTCGCAGTCTGATCTGGACAAGAACTACGATATGCTGCTGGCAAATCCCGGCGTGCAGATCGAAGCGACCGAGGCCATCAACAAACTGTACAACTACAAATTTGGCGATGCGGAGGCAGAGTTCAATTGGTTGAGGTACCGCTACCCCAACCACCCCATGCCGCAGTTCCTGATGGGCCTGGCCGATTGGTGGAAGATTGTACCAAATACCGACAATACCGCCTACGACAATCGCTTCCTGGCCCGCATGGATTCATGTATTTATCTGGCGGAGAAGCTCTACGACCAGAAAGAAAACAAAGTGGAACCTGCCTTTTTTCTGGCCGCTTCCTACGCTTTCAAAGGCAGGCTCTACGCCGAGCGGCGGCAGTGGACCAAAGCCACTTTTGCGGGAAAAAATGCCCTGAAGTACCTCGAAAAGAGTAAAGGCTACGGCGACCTGAGTCCGGAGCTGCTCTTCGGCGACGGAATTTACAACTACTATTCTGAGTGGATTCCGAAGGAGTACCCGATCCTGAAACCGGTCCTGATTTTCTTTCAAAAGGGAAACAAGAAGCTGGGGATTCAGCAACTGGAGAAAGTGGCCAACAATGCTTTTTACACCCGGGTGGAGGCCCGCTACTTCCTTTTGCAGATTTATAGCCTGGAAAACCAGTATGGTAAGGCCTACGACATGGCCAAGTACATGTGGCAAACTTACCCGGACAACCCGTACTTCGAGCGGTACTTTTGCCGTTCGGCCTTCGTGACTGGTCATGCTGCCGAGGCGCAGCAGGCCGCCCGCAATATGCTGGATAAGATCGAGCGCCGCATGCCGGGCTACGAAGGCGTAAGCGGACGCAACGCGGCCTACGTGCTGGCATATTATAAGTTCAACTACGAGAAGAACTACGATGAAGCCGCCGACTACTACCAAAAGGCCATCAACTTCTCGGTGCAGACTAAGTCGCTGGACGCTGGCTACTACGTATCCTCGCTGATAGGACTAGGCAAAGTGGCTGAGGCAAGGAAAGACATTGAAGAAGCCCAACGCTACTACAAACTGGCCCTCGATAAGGCCGACCGGAAGTCGAGCCAGCATAAGGAGGCCAAGAAAGCGATCGACGACCTCAAAAAGTCCCGTCGTGAAGACCGCCGTAGCCGGAGAAGGTAGCCATCCGGCGCACCAAGCCGCAGATTTGATAAAAGTTTTTGAAAGATTTGTCAAAAATGTTTGGGCAATCCAAAACGGCCACCTATTTTTGCAGTCCCAAACGGGGCCAGTGAGCGCGGTGATGTAGCTCAGTTGGTAGAGCAAAGGACTGAAAATCCTTGTGTCGGCGGTTCGATTCCGTCCATCACCACTCAGAAAATCAGGCAGTTGCGATGTAAAAATCGTGACTGCCTTTTTTTTGTTCTAAAAGCTGCAATTAAAAGGACAAGCTGGTAGCTCGAAGAGAACTTTCCGGTCACCCTACCTACTCTTCCCCCAGCCACGTCATCCTTTCTTTCGGAATATCCTGCCCGATGGCGGTTGTGATCCGCGCGACCATACTTTCGACCGACTCGTCGGGCAGAAAGTGCATGGGTGGCTTGAATTGCACGGTGAGTTTGGTATTCCGCTTCTTGAAGCGCAGGCCCTTTTTGTCGAAAGCGCGACGAAATCCGTTGATTTCCACCGGGATCACGATAGGCTGGTGTTCTTTGATGAGGTAAGCCGTGCCTTTGCGGATGGGTGCGTAGGGCTTGGTGGTTCCCTGCGGGAAGCTCACAACCCAGCCGTGGTCGAGGCCCATGCCGATTTTGTCCTGGGCGCTGTTGTCGAGACTGCGTTTGACGTTTTCGCCCTGGGCCCGCCACGAACGCTCCACCGTAATGGCCCCGCCAATACTAAACAGCCGGGGCAGAATACCACCCTCTTTCATGGTTTCGGAGGCCGCCACGTAGTAGTTGCGGACGCGGGGCGAGAACAGGTAAAAAGGCGGTGAGATACTATCCTTATAGCCCCATTTCACAGCGCAGAAAATGTGGTAAAAAGCAATGACGTCGGCAAAGTAGGTCTGGTGATTAGATAGGAAAAGTACCCCATGGTCGGGCAGATTGAGGAGGTGTTCGGTGCCTTTGATGCGGATTTTGTTCACCGCCGTGTAGCGGTAGTAGGTAAACCAGCCGATGATCATAATCGCCAGCCGTCGCACGATCAGTAGGTTGCCGAACGGATCTTTCTCGAACAGACCCAAAAAGTCCAGCCGATCAAGCCACCTGGGAAGTACGCTGTATGTGGTCTTGGGTTTTAGCATTTACCATACATAATCTTGATTGCGCGTTTTGCGCAACACCACGATGATTCTTTTAAGCAAAAAAAGCTATTCCAAATCATTCACAAAGCGTTCTGAGCGGATTTATCTTTCCAAAAACTGAATCATATTCCCTTCTCCGTCCAGCGCCGAGCGCACTTTGCCGCCGCCGATGGCATCGATAATCTCGCTACTCCACGCAATCCCCTTGCGATCAAGGATAGCCACGGCTTCTTCCAGATTGGGTACCCGAAACGCCACGTGCGACCATCCCGGCGTCCAGGTGGTGCGCGTTTGGCGGGGTGTGTCGTCTTTGGGCATGATTTCCAGCAAAGTACCATCGGGTGCTTTCAAAATCCAGACGGGCTTGGGCGGACGGGCGTTCCAGTCACAATGCTGTTTTTCGTACCCCAGAAAGTCGCAGTACCAGTCGGCGAGTTTTTCCACGTCGTCCGCCGCCACAGCGGGGTGATCGATGCCCAGGAAGTCTATTTTTTCTGTATTTCCCATAGTTTTTCGGCGTAGCGTTTGCCCAATTCCCGCGCCGAAGGCGTATCGAAGTGCGTCGTGTCGCCTTTGTGGCTCAG
Source organism: Persicitalea jodogahamensis (assembly GCF_014651615.1). GTDB lineage: Bacteria > Bacteroidota > Bacteroidia > Cytophagales > Spirosomataceae > Persicitalea > Persicitalea jodogahamensis. The sequence goes on from NZ_BMXF01000006.1 coordinate 166,886, forward strand.
ACCTGCCGACGACACCGCGTACACATTCGGGTGGTTTTGGGGAAAGTTGGTTATGATTTGGTTGATTGGTAAAGCATTTGGATTCTTTTTAACGATGAAATCGCCCAAGGTACCCAGGATGATAGGCGTGTTGGGTGCGTCGAGGTCGCGGCGCAATCTGCTGAAAAATTCGTCGAGTTTCTCTTCGTAAACTTTGTTTCGCACCGGATTACTATCCGACTCGCCCTGATGCCAGAGAATCGCTTTGATTTTACCTTTCTTTTGGGCCTCGCTCACCCGTTGGAGCATGGCATCGTACGCGTAAATACCCGTTTGAGCGTGTTTTTGGCCTGGCTGCCAGTCGTCGATGCCGCTGCCGCCTACGGCGCAGGGAATCAGGCCGATTTGAGTTTTCGGGTTCAGCTCCAGCCAACGCTCGGCGAAGGCCAGCCCCGGCCCCACGCCTACCATCGTAGGCTTATCGAAGTGCAGCGGATCCCGGGCAACTACCCATTCATTTTCGGCATTCAACACCGCAATATTCTGATTCGCGGATTTTGGGTTAGCATCCAGCGGTCCGCGGCCGGCCATGTTGGATTGGCCAATCAGCAGAAAAAGATCCATTTCTCTGCCGGAAGTCGGCTTTTTTGACGCCGTGGCACAGGCCATGACCAGCCCCAACAGGACTAAACAGGCTGACTTACTCGCATTGATTTTAATTTTCATGAGCACAAAGGGCAGGTGTCCTGCCAGAATAACACTTTTTTTGATATGAGGGGCAAATCTTTTACTTTTGGCAAGGTATCAATTCAATTTTTTGTAAAAAATCATATTCATGGAAATATCAGGAACCGTAGTCTCGATTCTGCCGGAAATAAACGGTCAAGGCAAGAACGGTACGTGGCGCAAGCAGGAGTTTATTCTCGAAACCGAAGGCCAATACCCAAAGAAAGTATGCATCACCATGTGGGGCGACAAGATCGATCAGTTTGCCTTGTCTGAGGGTGAATTGGTGACCGCATCCATCGACGCCGAAAGCCGCGAATACAACCAGCGCTGGTACACCGATTTGAAAGCCTGGAAAGTGGAGAAAGGCGCGGCGGGCAGCGGCCAACCTGCCACGCCCAACAATGCACCCGGCGACTTCGGCCCGCCGCCCAACCCGGCTTTTGCACCCAGTGGCGGCTCAGACGATGATCTCCCCTTTTGATTAATTGACAGTTGACAATGAATCAGATATGGCACATTGTTCATAGTTTGAATTTTAAATAAAAGAAAGGGGAAGCCATCACTTCCCCTTTCTTTGTATGTGTCACCAGCTGAAACATTTAGCGGCGGAACACGTTTGAAATTAGGTTTCAAATAAAAAATTGCAACACACTTCATGAATCTCGATATTAACCAAGCGGTAGACTTACTCACAAGCAAACTAACTCTTTGGGCTAAGGAATTTATCCGTCTGCTGCCCAACATCGTGCTGGCTGCCGTTATTCTGGTGCTCGGCCTTTACCTTGCCAAACTTATCCGCAAGCTGGCCCTGAAACTGATTCGTAAGGTTTCCCACATCGAAACCATCAATACGCTCTTCGGTTCGGTGATTTACGCCATTGCCATTGGGGTGGTGTTTTTCGTGGTACTTAGCGTGTTGAATCTCGATAAAGCCGTAACCTCCATTCTGGCGGGCGCGGGGATACTGGGCTTGGCGCTGGCCTTTGCCTTTCAGGATATTGCGGCCAACTTCATGTCGGGGATTTTCCTGTCGTTCCGCCGTCCGCTTGCTGTGGGCGACATCGTCCAGTCCAACGACCATATGGGGATCGTGGAGGAAGTCAACCTCCGCGACACGATGATTCGGACTTTCCAGGGGCAGCGGGTCATTATTCCGAACAAAGACGTTTTTCAAAATACCATCGAAAACTTTACCGTTTTGGGAAAACGGCGGCTGGATTTGTCCGTTGGCGTATCATACGGGGATAATTTGCAGAAAGTAAAGGAAATTGCCCTGGCTGCCGCCGCAAAAGTGAGCGTGAGGGCGAGGGATGAGGAAATCACGCTCTTTTACAATGAGTTCGGCGACAGTTCCATCAATTTCAGCATTCGCATCTGGATGCAGGACACTGCCCAGCCTACCTTTCTGCAAGGTCGTCACGAGGCCATCATGCACATCAAAGAAGCCTTCGATGCCAACGACATCATGATACCCTTCCCGATCCGTACGCTGGATTTCGGGATCAAGGGCGGGGAGAAACTGTCGGACCTGGGTCTTTTTGGGAAGGAGTAGGACAGTCCTTAGGGTATTCCCCCATATTCTCCGTCTGCTAAGTACGAAGACATTTTACTTTTAATGGAATTTTTCAATGTTGAGATTATCGCGTGAAATCTACGGTCTGATTACGTTCGGCGTTCTACTTATCGCTTTCGTACTGTTGTCGGGTAGTTCAGGCTACCAAAAATTGATTACCAGCAACCCCGACTCCCTGGAAATCGCTCCTTTCGTCGAACCTGATTTTCCCTTCATCTCCACTTCCATCGATGCACGTAAACTAGGCACCGGTTTCCCCACTGATAACCAGGCCGCGCGAACGCTCGCCATCCGGCTGGGCGACAGCGCCTACGTCTGCTTCGATACCGATCTGCTGCGGTGGTCGGTGGCCTGGACGCGAAAGTTCATGCCTATGACCCTGATGCATCAGGTTTCGTACGACGATTTTTCCAATAAAAACAACAAGCTTGCCACCATAGCGGGAGCACCCCAGATCGCGACGGGCAGCTACGCGGGATGGGTAGCCCTGCAAGGCAACCCACCGACTTTTGCCGTACCCACTCCCAAAAACGACTGGATGCCGCTACCCGCCGCCGAAGCGCGCTGGAATGGCATCTATACGCATGGCGATAAAGTCGTCCTGAACTACACCGTCGGGCAGACTAAGGTGATGGAAATGCCGGGTAGTTTGGATTTCAACGGAGAAACGGCCTTCGTCCGCACTTTCAAAATAGGCAGCTCGACCGACGCACTGGGCCTCGTACTGGCGGAGGTGACGAACGGGACGAAGACGCAGCAGAATTCAAAATTTGCCTATGTCTACCAGGGAGCTAATCAGGATACCGTCACGGCCATCGGGTTGGTGGGCAAGAACACGAAATTGCTGCAACCCGATGTTTCGGACAATAGCCATCTGAAAGTACGCTTTGCGCCTTCCGCTCAGGGGACCGAAGCGACGGTGATGGTCTGGAAAGGTCCGGCCCGGATGATCAAACAATTCGAGAAAGCCTGTAAATCTGCTCGCATTGCGTTTCCTGATGTCCAGAAAGGCGGTCCGGCCTACTGGAAGGAAGAGGTAACAACGCGTGGTGTACTTTCGCCCGACACAGCAGCCTTCGTGACGGATAAGCTCACCCTGCCGCTACCCAATCCCTGGAGGCGGAATGTCCGGGTGGCCGATGTCTCTTTCTTCAAAAACGGTCGCGCGGCGGTAATTACCTTCGAGGGCGATGTCTGGCTGATTGACGGCATCGACCGAAACCTGCAAAATATCCAATGGAAACGCTTCGCGTCCGGTCTGCACGAGACCATGAGCATCGAAGTCGTAAATGACGAAATTTATATTTTCGGCCGGGAAGGCATTGTCCGATTGCACGATCTCAACGGCGACGATGTGGCTGATTATTACGAAAATTTCTCCAACGTCATGTCGCAGTCGCCCGAGGGTAGAGAATGGGCTGGAGACGTAGTTCCCGTGCCCGAGGGTGGATTTTACATCGCCAAGGGCGGCAGCCTGAGCAACGGCCCCGGCGTCACTCCCCAGGTTGCCAAAGGCTTCCGGAAAGGCTCGAAGCACAACGGAACCATCCTGAAAATTTCACCCGACGGTCGCGAGGCGGAGGTGATTGCGACGGGCTTTCGCGGGCCTTATCTGGGTATTAATCCCAAAACGGGCGTGCTTACTGCCTCTGACCAACAGGGAAATTTTGTGCCTTCATCTCCCATTTATCTGGTCAAAAAGGGCGATTACTACGGCGTAAGTCCCACGGAGCACCGAACGGACAATCCACCGATCGCCCCGCCGCTCACCTGGATTCCTCATCACATCGATCAGTCCAGCATTGGCCAAGCCTGGGTGACCAGCGACAAAATGGGACCTTTAAGCGGTGGTTTGATTCACTTTTCCTATGGTCGTCCCGGTTTGTTCCGGGTACTGATGGATAGTACTTCTCAAGGCATTCAGGGCGGGCTTTCCATGATTCATGCCGACTATCCGGCTCCTACGTCCAAAGGAACGACTAATCCGCAGGATGGCCAGATTTATGTAGCCGGTTTCAATCTGTGGGGCTCCAACTCCAAGGGGCTGAGCGCGCTGCTGCGGTTGCGTTATACGGGCAAGCCCAGCTATATGGTCGATCAATTCGAAGCGGGTAAGCAGGGCATCGTGCTGAGCTTCGACTCCGAACTCGACGCCGTTACGGCCACTAATCCCGACAATTTTCAGATTAAACGCTACAACTACCTCCGCACCGAAGAATACGGTTCGGGCCATTACAAGCTGGACGGCTCGACGGGCGAAGAGCCGATGTTTGTTTCGGCCGCTTACTTGTCGCCCGACCGAAGAAAGGTACTTCTGCTGGTACCGGAAATGAAAGAGGTAATGCAAATGGAAGTGAATTACCAGATAACGGCCAAAGACGGGCACAAAATCGCCGATGAGTTTTGGTTTACCGTCAATTATCTGGAAGATATTGCTCCTGCAAAGTATGGTTTTACCAATGTGGACTACACGCAACTGACAGCCCGCCGGAACGTTCTGGAAAAACCCAAAGAGGTAGCTTCGGCGGAAAAGGGCAAGGCAATCTTCACCAAAACGGCCTGTGCCGGTTGCCACTCGGAAGGTACCCGCACCAAGGGCATGTACGGTCCGCCTTTCCAGGGGTTGTATGGCGCGAAACGACCGCTGGAAGACGGCTCCACCGTGATCGCCGACGACGCCTACCTGCGGGAGTCCATCCTGAATCCAACCGCCAAAATTGTTAAGGGCTATAATCCCGAAATGCCGTCATTTCAGGGGATTCTGTCCGACACGGATATTGAATCGGTGATACTGTTTGTGAAGTCGTTAGGGGAGAAATAAGGTCTTTTGGCAGGTAGTTTCGGTCATTGCCAACCGTTTACTAACTGTTTTGGGTGAGATTGACAAGAAAGTCTATTTTAGGGGTACTTTCTATACTTCTCTAAAAGATAGAATCATGAGCAACCCAAACCTCACTTCATTTCTAGAAAAAAATCACTTTGTTCAAGGAGATAAACGGCTAAAATTTGTGCGGGAAACTGAGCTCGGCCCGTTAGAGCTGTGGTTTCAACCCTTAAAAAGAACAAAATACGCCGGGGAGATACGGTACACAGAATTTGTAGGATGTCGGGTGACGCTCTCGATGAAATTGAATGTACCTTCCCGTTTTATGGTTGGCGATTCGAATGCTATTGATAACCGCCTTGCAAACTTTGTGAATAAAAAGCGGGGGCGCGAGCTGATAAAGCTGAAAGATCCGGGAAATCATCTGAGTGCCTGGGTAGCTTCCAGAACATGGAGCGAAAATATACTTGATGACACCGAGGTGAAGGACGCACTCGCTGCACTCTTCCATACCAACGAGAAAAGTAGAAGACAGCAAAGTTTGACCCTCGATCCCTTGCAACTTACTTATAGTTATCGCATGGGTCAGGTCGATCTGGAAGCGCTGGATGCACTGATTCCACCCTACCTTGTGGTGGCTAAAAAGGTAAAGGAAGCCAGAGAGCCCGAAGAAAAACTGAGCTTGACATCCACCGAAAACTACGTGCTGAAACACCCCTACCGCGTGGCTATCTTCGTTATCCTGGGCTTGATGCTGTTGCTGGTAGTGCCGTTTATTATAATTGGATTGTTTATGTTCATGTTTGCAAGCAAGTAACCTTATTTCCTGTGTCCTACTTAAATCTCGACTCTATCAAAGCCCGCACGTACGACGCCATCGTAGTCGGTACAGGCATCAGCGGCGGCTGGGCCGCCAAAGAACTTACCGGAAAAGGGCTGAAAACCCTGGTACTTGAGCGTGGCCGCGACGTGAAGCATAATGTGGATTACCCCACCACCAACATGCAGCCGTGGGAGTTCGAACATCTGGGACAGCCAACCCTGGCCGAGCGGCAGGACAATCCCATTGCCAGCAAGCACTATATTTTCAAGGAAGACGCCATGCACTTCGTAATGAAGGACAAAGTGCATCCCTACGTACAGGACAAGCCCTTCGACTGGATGCGCGGCTACCAGGTGGGGGGGCGGTCGCTGCTGTGGGCGCGGCAGGTGCAGCGCTGGTCGGACTACGACTTTGAAGGCCCCGCCCGCGATGGCTTCGCCATCGACTGGCCCATCCGCTACGCCGACCTTGCGCCCTGGTATAGTTACGTAGAGAAATTTGCGGGCATTTCGGGCAATCGCGATGGAATACCACAACTACCCGACGGTGAGTTTTTGCCCGCCCTCGAAATGACCTGCATCGAGAAGCATTTCAGCGAGCAGATGGCGAAGCATTATAAGGGTACCCGGCCCGTCATCGTCGGTCGCTGCGCCCACATTACCGAGCCGCAGCAAATTCATTACGACCAGGGGCGCGCCAAGTGTCAGCATCGGGTTATGTGCCAGCGGGGCTGTCCGTTCGGAGGGTACTTTAGTACCAATTCGTCCACCTTGCCCTGGGCGATGAAAACCGGAAAAATGACTTTGCGCCCCCATTCGGTGGTGCATTCGATTATTTATGACGAGAAAAAGCAACGCGCCGTGGGCGTGCGGGTGGTAGACGCCAATACGAAGGAAATGATGGAGTACTACGCCAAAGTTATTTTCCTGAACGCCTCGGCGATCAACTCCAATCTGGTATTGCTGAATTCGACTTCCCGGCGTTTTCCCAATGGCCTGGGCAACGACAGCGGCGTGCTGGGCAAGTTCATCGGCTTCCACAACTACCGGGGCCGGGTAAGCGCCGACTACGACGGCTTCCACGATTCCACGACCGACGGACGGCGACCCACGGGCGGCTACGTACCGCGCTTCCGTAATGTGTTCAAGCAGGAAACCGACTTTCTGCGCGGTTATGCGACATCTTTCAATACCAGTAAAAAGAGTAACTCTACTGCCGGAATGGTAGGTGAGGAGCTGAAACAAAGCCTGTTTGCCCCTGACCGGGGTGGCTGGGGTATCGGCGCACAGATGATGGGCGAGACGCTGACGAAGGAGAGCAATTTCATCCGGCTTGACCCTATCCTGAAAGATGACTGGGGCATTCCGCTGCTGCGCATGTCGGTAGACTTCGACGACAACGACCGCAAAATGGTGCAGGACTTCTACGAGCAGTTCACGGAAATGTTCACCAAAGCGGGTTTTACCAATATCAAAACTGCCGACACGGGCCGTGTCCCCGGCAGCGAAAATCACGAAATGGGCGGCATCCGCATGGGCCATGATCCCAAGGCTTCGATGTTGAACAAATGGAACCAACTTCATACCGTTCCCAACGTCTTTGTGACCGATGGCGGCTGCATGGTGTCTACTGCCACGCAAAACCCCTCATTAACCTACATGGCCATCACTGCCCGCGCCGCCGACTACGCTGTGGCCGAAATGCGGAAGGGGAATCTGTAACTACGGTTTCCTATCACCTTTTTACCAGGCACACGATCTACTTATAAACTCATGTACCGTCTGCGATCCGACGGGTTGTATTGATCCGGGTAGAAGTATCACGGAAGCGATATTCTGTACTATTTCCTAGCACCGCTTGCTATCCATACTGGAAAACTACTTGGAGTTTGTTGGGAAATTCCGCAATTTGACACACCTTTTGTTTTTGATTCTATCATTTTTACGCAATTATCCTCTTGCATGAAGAAAATGCTACTTTCTCTGGTGTGGACCATTTTGGCCCTGACTGCTGCACATGCCCAATCCAGGCGTAACTCCAAAAGTACCCCCGTCGATCCCGCCGCCAAGCTGAAACAGGAGGTCGCGCTGAGCGTGGAGCAAAACGCCAAGCTGGGCCAGGAAATTAACGATATGCTTTTCAGTTTTGCCGAACTGGGCTTTCAGGAGGAAGAGTCGGCAAAGTACCTGACCACGCTTTTGGAAAAGGAAGGCTTCACCATTCAGCGCGGTATTGCCCAGATGCCCACGGCCTGGATCGCTACCTGGGGAAGCGGTAAGCCCGTCATTGCCCTCGGTTCCGACGTAGACTGCATTCCCAAGGCCAGCCAAAAACCCGGCGTCGCCTACCACGATCCGTTGGTGGCGGGCGCCCCCGGCCACGGCGAAGGGCACAACTCGGGACAGGCGTTGAATATCATTTCAGCCCTGGCGGTCAAGAAAATCATGGAGCGCGACAAGATTCCGGGTACTTTGATGCTGTGGCCCGGTGTAGCCGAGGAGCTGGTCGGTGCGAAGGCGTACTTCGTGCGCGACGGTTATTTTAAGGATGTGGACGCCTGCATTTTCACCCATGTGAGCAGCAATCTGAGCGTTGGCTATGGGGATGCGGGCAACAACGGTCTGATCTCGGTAAAATTCATGTTTGAAGGACAGGCCGCCCACGCGGCCGGAGCCCCCTGGCGCGGTAAAAGCGCGCTGGATGCCGTGGAGCTGATGAACGTCGGCTGGAACTTCCGCCGCGAACACCTCGAACTCACCCAACGCTCGCACTACGTGATCTCTGATGGAGGCGACCAGCCCAACGTGGTTCCGTCAAAGGCATCGGTTTGGTACTACTTCCGCGACCGCAGCTACCCAAAAATCAAGAAACTTTACGACATCGGCATGAAAATGGCCGAGGGGGCATCCCTGATGACCGATACAAAATTTACCTATGAGGTGCTTGGCTCGGCCTGGCCGGGGCATTTCAACCAGCCCATTGCCGAAACACTCTATGAGAATATTAAAAAAGTAGGGTTGCCCACCTGGGACGAAAATGACCAACTACTTGCCAAAGCCTCCCAAATAGAAATGGAAGCCAGCAAGATTGAAGGGTTGGCGACCAAACTCGACACCATCGGCTTGCCCGCCGATATGCCCGTGGCATCGATGGGAGGGCAAATCATGCGCTCGATGGGCGGCGGCTCCGACGATATCGCCGATATTTCATGGGCCTTGCCGACGGTAGTTCTGCGCTATCCGTCGAATATTCCCAACCTGCCGGGCCACCACTGGTCCAATGCGATTTCGATGGCTACCCCCATCGCCCACAAAGGCATTGTGGCCGGGGCCAAAGCTGAGGCCATGACGCTCATCGACATGCTCACCAAGCCCGAAGTCCTGAAAAAAGCCTGGGACTACTACCGCGACGAGCAGACGAAAGAGCTTCAATACACGCCGCTGGTCGGCCCGAAGGATTTCCCGGCCACGTATCTGAACAAAGAAATCATGGCCGAATTCAAGCCTTCTTTGGAGAAATATTACTACGAACCGGGCAAATACAAGACCTATCTTGAGCAATTGGGCATCACCTATCCGACGGTCAACGACGCGCAGCGGACGAAGATCAGGGAATTGGAAGCGAAAGGGAAGTAGTCCTTTTCAAGGGAGGCGTCGGTTGTGACGCTGGTCACGTCATCTCAAACAAAATGTCCGCTCAAAAGTATATTTGTGAATTAACTTTGCCGCAATACTCACTTTCAATTACCAACTCTCCACTATCAAATAATGAACAATCGTCGTTCCTTTCTCCGTCTTTCAGCTCTGGCATTGCCATTTCTCAAAACCAATCGTCTTTTTGCCAAAAGCGCCCTGAATAAACCCATCGTGATCTCAACCTGGGATAGCGGCAAAATTGCGAACGGCGCGGCCTGGCCTATCCTGGAAAAAGGGGGGAAGGCGATCGATGCTGTGGAACAGGCGGGCATTGCTATCGAAAACGATATCAACTGCTGCGTAGGGCTGGGTGGCAATCCCGACCGTGACGGTTACGTCACGCTGGATTCCTGCATCATGGATGAGAAGTCCAACTGCGGTGCAGTGGCTTTTTTGGAGCGAATCAAGCATCCTGTTTCGGTGGCCCGCAAGGTGATGGAAAACACGCCGCACGTGTTTCTGGCGGGCGTGGGAGCTCAGCAATTTGCCATCGAAAATGGTTTCAAGCTGGAACCAGAAGAACTTTCGGCGGGTGCGAAAAAGACTTACGAAAATTGGTTGAAGAAAGAGGAGTACAAACCCGTTATCAATATTGAACTCCAACAGAATAAAGATAGCAGTGGCAAGGAAAAAGGCCACGGCCCCTTTGCCCCGGCGCGATTCGACGACGGCTCGTTCAACCACGACACCATGGGGACCCTGGCCCTGGACGCCAGCGGCGACGTATCGGGGATGTGCACGACCAGCGGGATGGGCTTCAAGATGCGGGGCCGCGTAGGCGACTCACCCATCATCGGGGCCGGACTGTTCGTAGATAACGAAGTAGGCGCGGCTACCTCCTCCGGTCAGGGCGAGGAAGTGATCCGGGTGTGTGGCACGCACTTGGTCGTTGAGTTCATGCGCTCAGGTTTATCTCCCTACGAGGCTTGCAAAAAAGCCGTGGAAAGAATCATCAAGCCCGACCCGGAACGCGCCAAGACTTTTCAGGTGGGTTTCATAGCAGTCAACAAGCAGGGTGAAGTAGGAGCTTATTCCATTCAGAAAGGCTTCAACTACACCGTAACCGAGAAAGGGGGGACACCTCAGGTGATCAACGCCAAGAGCCACTTTGCATAAGGAGTGATTGATGGGCTGACGGGAACGCTCGACCAGTTAGACTCACTCTGTCGCTTAAACGCACCTTTTGACCCTTTAACCGTTAACCCTCTTTTACCACTTCTTCCTTGGGGGGAAACAACAGGGAAGCAATGATACTGATCGCCAGGATGGCCACAATTACGATCAGGGAATACATGTTGCTGAAGCCCCACTCGTGGAGTTGGTGTTCAAAAAGCATTTTCAGGCCGATAAAGGTCAACAACACGCCCAGGCCGTATTTAAGGTAGCTGAACATATCGATGATATTAACGAGGAAGAAGAACATCGAGCGCAGCCCCATGATGGCGAATACATTGGAAAAGAAGACGATGTAAGGATCTTTGGTGATCGAGAAAATGGCGGGGATGGAATCGACGGCAAATACCACATCAGTAAAAGCGATGACGATCATAACCACAAAGAGTGGCGTGACGTAGAGCTTTTTATCGCGCTTTCGCCGCACGAAGAAATGGTCCACTACGTAGCGCTCGAACACGTTGAGATAGCGGGAAGATAACCGGACGGCAGGGTGTTTCTGCACGTCGATCCCCTCTTCTTCGTCTTTGGTGATAAGGATTTTGATGCCGGTGTACACCAGGAAGGCCCCAAAAATGTAAAGTACCCAGCTGAATTCCTGAATCAATGCTGAGCCGAGGAAAATAAAGATGAAGCGCAGGACGATTGACCCCAGGATTCCCCATACCAGTACTTTCTTGTAATAAATCTCCCGGACGCCAAAAGAGTTGAAAATTAGGATAAATACAAAGATATTATCCACCGAAAGGGAGTACTCCACCAAATATCCCGTAAGATATTCCAGGGCCATGTTGTTCTGAAAAACAGTCAGGGCAGATTCGAAATCGGTAGGCAAAACCAGGTTGGGATAATAGATGCTTTTTACGGCGGCCAGGTGGGACGGGTCGCTGATGTCATGTACCCAATGTCCGTAAAAGCGCAGAAAAATGTAAAAGCCCAGCGCAAGAGCCACCCACACAGCACTCCACGAGGCGGCCTCTTTAAACTTGACAATGTGGCTGGTTGACTTACGGTTGAATGCTCCCAGGTCGAGCATCATGACCAGAATGACAAAAACCGTAAATCCGGCAAAAAATATGACTTCGCTTGACATGAATTCGTGCAGTGATGAATGATACTAAACAACAAAATAAGTGATTAATTCCCACATACAACCGCCCAGCTTGCCACTTATCCTTTTTGTTTTGCGGCTTTGCGCTGGGTTTTTAACTTTTGCTATATCATTTTGGTTAGCCCTATACTTTTCCGTCAGAAATCAACCCTATGAAATTCATCCGACAAATCCTTGAAAGCTTTCGCTTCGCCTGGCAGGCTTTGCGGGGGAACCTCACGCGCACCATCCTGTCTTTGTTGGGCGTCACGGTGGGTATTTTTGCCATTGTGGCTGTGTTTACCATTGTCGATTCGCTCGAACGCAACATTAAGGAAAGCATGAGCTTTATCGGCGACAAAGTGATCTATGTGCAGAAATGGCCGTGGGGGTTCGGCAATGGCGAGTACGCCTGGTGGCGATATTTTCAGTGGCCTGACCCCAGTTACCGTGAGTACAAGTACCTGTACGACAACCTGGAAAACGCCAGTGCGGTGGCCATTATGGATTTCAAGGGGAATGCCACTGTCAAGAATGGCTCTAACAGTATGAACGCGCTGATTCAGGGGATTTCCTACAACTACAACGAAATCTCGGATATAACCATCGCCGACGGACGTTACTTTTCACCCATCGAAACTGATGCCGGTCGGCAGGTAGCTATCATTGGTGCCGACATCGCCGAGACCTTATTTCCCGGTGGCAATCCCCTGGGCAAAGAGTTCAAACTGGCGGGCAACCGTTTTGTGGTAGCGGGCGTGCAGGAAAAGAAAGGAGAAAGCCTGATCGAGTTTGGCGGACCACCCGACACCAAGTGCTTTATCCCTTACAATGCGTTCGCCAAACTTTTCCAGTCGGGCCGACCCAACCCCGATATCGTGGTGAAGGGTTACGAGTCGGACGAGGGCCTGTACGAAGTGGAGGCCGAGGTTACGGGACTGATGCGTACCATTCGGGGCATTAAGCCCCGCGACGATAATAATTTTTCGATCAACCGCCCCGAAGCTGCTGCTCAGGCCATTTCGGGCTTGTTTGGCGTGTTGACATTAGCGGGCTGGGTCATTGGTAGTTTCTCGATTCTGGTGGGGGGCTTTGGTATCGCCAATATTATGTTTGTATCGGTGAAAGAGCGCACCAATCTTATCGGAATCCAGAAATCGCTGGGAGCCAAGAATTACTTCATCCTTTGCCAGTTTTTGTTTGAGGCAGTAATGCTGAGTCTGGTGGGTGGACTCGTGGGAATTTTCATTGTGTATTTGCTCACTTTTATGCCTCTGGGTAGTTTAGAGGTCGTTTTGTTGCCCAAAAATGTTGCTCTGGGTTTGGGTGTTTCCAGTGTCATCGGTATTCTGTCGGGAATTGTGCCCGCCATGCTCGCCGCCCGCATGGATCCCGTGGAAGCGATCCGGGCGAAGTGATTACTTGGAATAATGGGGGCAAATGTGGAGTTTTGTTTTTTTTGAAGGCACAAAGCTGCAAAACGACAAACCCACAATGTTTTTTAGAACCCATACGAAACTTTGTCGCTTTGTTACTTTGTCGCTTAATGTCTAAACTCCTCAAAACAGCACCACCATGCGTAAATGGGTCATACTTGGAATCTTTCTGCTGATCGTATTCGGTATATTCTACTATCTCACCTTCGGCTATTATAGCGAAGGGAAGCGCGGAGGATTTGTCATAAAGCTCAGCAAACGTGGCTTTGTCTTCAAAACCCACGAAGGCGTATTGAACGTCGGCGGTTTGTTTGAAGGAGGGGGGACGCTCAGTGCCAACCAGTGGGATTTTTCGGTCGATGCGGATAATGAAGCGGCGGTTTCCAAACTTGAAGAAGGCATCAAAACCGGGCGCCGGGTTTCGCTTACCTACGAAGAGAAATTCTTTATATTACCCTGGAATGGCGACACCAAGTACTTCATAACCAATGTAGAACTGCTGGATACTCCCGTCATGCCGCAGCAAAATCCCATGTACCAGCAGCAGCCTCAGCAACAGCAGTTGCCGCCCCCGGCGCCCGTTGAGCAACAGCGCGCGGATAGTACGGCGGTATTTTAACCCCCTGCCTTCTTGGCTTTGTAGCCTTTGTTCTGCAACCAAGTAACCACTTTGTCGCGGTGATCGCCCTGGATGAGAATTTCGTAATCCTTAGCGGTACCGCCGCTGCCGCAGGCCGTTTTCAATTGCTTGCCAAGGGCTTCCATGTCGGCCATCGTTCCCACAAATCCTTTTACCGCAGTCACAACTTTGCCCCCGCCTTTTCGGTCGAGCCACACGCGCAGGTCTTGCTGCGCCGGAGGTAACGTCTCGGGTTCATCGCCGTCGTTGGTTTGAAACTCAAAATTCGGGTCGGTGGAATAGACAATCCCGGCGCGGTTCTTTTTGGACATACTATCTCGGTTTTTTTACAAAAAAAGCTGAGCGTCAAAATCTGATAATTTCCCGACAAATCAAAAATTCTTTTTGGTGAAGGAATAGCTGCCCAAAAGCAAAAAAGCGCGGGCTTCCCCGATAGAGAGATGCCCGCGCTTTTTTAGTAAAAGGAAACCTCAGGTACAGACCGTAACCAAGCCTACCGTAAAAACCAGCCCCTAGTTCAATAATTCGTCGAACGTCAGCGAGATGTAGTACATCGAGCCCACCGACGCGCTGCCGTAGGCCTGTACGTAAGGCTTACCAAAGAGGTTGGTGCCACCCACCTTCACGATAGATTTTATGCCGGGCATTTTGAGACTTACCTGCGCATCCAGGTTGTTGATGGCCTTTACCGTCGTGTTAGTGAAGAGGTCGACTACATCGGCGCTGGTGGGCTGCACAAAGCCTGATTCCCACACGAAGGCATCCTGGTGGCGGAAGGAAGCGTTGAATCCGACGCGGTTGGAACTACCGATGCGGCGGCCAATTTTCAAGTTGTAGCGGTACTTGGGCGTGTTGAAGCCCGCATACTGCTGCTCAGGCGTTATTACGAAATTTTGCAGTTCGTTATTGGCCATATTGGCTCCCACAAAGTACCCCTTCGCCAGCGAGTAGTCCGCGCTGATGGCAAAGCCCTGCACGTTGATTTTCTCGTTGGTGTTGGCGGGGCGCGAGTAAGCTACGCGGGTACTGGCGCTGCTCACGCCCGACTCGATCGGTAGGCCCGGTGCGGCGGGTGCGGTCGGTACTACAATGATCGTTCCTCCAATGAAATTGGTGTATTGGCTGAAATAATAGTAGGCGTCTACAAATAGCTTCTTGGCGATGATTCCCTTGTAGCCAATCTCGTAGGAAGCAATCCGCTCGGGTTTGAGCGCCGGAGCTTGGTACTTGGGAGCTTTGGCGAGGGCAAAAGCAGGGGCGACCTGCGTTACGGTGGCCTGTAAGTTCTGTTGTAATGCTCCTGGTAACGCTCCTGCCACCCCCTGCTGAATGGCCGCTGCGATCGCCTGCGGATTATTGGGGATTTGTCCGGCAGCAACCCCGGCGTTGACTTGCGCCGTAACGCCGGCCGTTACTTGCTGGGTTATGGCCGCTGTGGCGTATTGCGTGGCAGCCTGAATAATGCTGGGATCGCTGGCAATCAGGCTTTTAAGATAGTCCGGGTCTAGGTTCTGGCGCAGAATTCCATTTCCCAGATTATAGCGCTGATTGAATTCGGGTAAGCCACCGATCAGGATGGCATTGGGCGTCTGCAGGTCGATGTACTGATTCTGGGTGGTGGGAATGCGGAAGCCCGACTGGTACGATAGCCGGATGTTGTTGTTGCCGAAAGTCGTCACCGCCGACATGCGGGGGGTAAACTGGCCGTCGAAGTTCTGGTTTTTGTCGTAGCGCAGCGAACCCGTGAGTTTCAGGTGGTCCTGGAAAACAGATTTGCTGGCCTGCGCAAAAGCGCCGTACTCCGTGATACCAATAGTTCCGTTGCGACCATCCTTGGTGTCGGCGAAGAGTGTGCCGTTGGAGCGCAACTGGTACTGCCGTACGTTCGCCCCGACAAGTAAGTCGACGACTTTAATCTGGTTTTTGAAGTTATAAAGTCCTTCGGCGTGATACAGGTTCGTCTTGTCGGTGAAGTTACTACCTCCTTGCGAAATCGGGGTGCTGCGCCATTTGTCGAGTGAAGCGGCGAAGGCTTCTGACCCTGGCGCTGGCATGCTTTGGTCAGAAAAGTTGCGGGCGGCGATAAGTGCCTGATCCTGGGCTACCCCAGCTTGCCGGGCTTGCAGGAATGCGACCGCGTACGTTCCAAACCAGGTAGCGTGGTCCGTAGCTTCGTTGAGCATGGAGATGGCCGCCAGGCCGGCCAGGTAGGAGCCACCTGAGCGCTCCTGCGTAGTGTAGGCACGGAGGGTGAAATTATCACCTCGAAGTTCCAGTTTGCCCTGAGTGATATTGAAGTTTCGCAGGGAGTAGCGGCCGGTTCCCGTATAAACCGTAGTCCCCGAGCCGTAGTTGACCTGCGCCACAGCCTCGATTTTGTCATTGATGCGGTAATGCAGGGCCAGATTCGATTTGAAAGATTTGGTGTTGTAGTCAACCAGGTCCCTTTCATAATATCCCGTCCGGCTTACATTCACATCCGGCAGTAGTCCCAGCGCCGCCGCAGGAATCAGGTTCCGGGTAACCAGTGACTGTCCTACCGTGCGGAGATTGGCCTGCACCTCATCGCCGTAGATATTCATCCCGTCGTAGTCATTGTCAACCCCCGCGCCTCGTGTGCCATCCTGGACGCCGCCCACGTTTAGATTGGTGTAGTCGGTGGCCTGCCAGTCCTGGGCCTGAATGTAAGAGAGATTTACCTTGAAGGCGAATTTGTTATTGAAAGCCTTAGCGTAGCGGATGCTGCCGTCATAAAAGGGAGTCGTGACCACATCGCGATTGCTGGCGCTCATGACGCCCGTCTTCACCGCCGCGCTCAGCCCCTGATACAGAAATGGGCTCTTGCTGTTCATAAGTACCAAACCATTGATGGCATTGGGTCCATAAAGGGCCGAGGCCGCGCCCGGCAGTACATCCACGCTTTCCAGATCCAGTTCGGGAATGCCCACGATGTTGTCAATCGGGAAATTCAGGCCAGGCGCGGAGTTATCCATGCCATCGATCATCTGCACCGTGCGGGGATTGCCCGTGGCGCCGAAGCCACGCATGTTAATGGATTTGAACAGCAGCCCCTGGGTAGTCATGTCGATACCTTTAAGGTTGGCCAGGCCATCGTAGAAACTGGCCGCAGGTGTGTTTTGAATAGCTCTGATATCCATGCGCTCTACCGCTACGGGCGACTGCAGAATGCTCTCTTCCACCCGCGAGGCCGACACTATCACTTCCTGACCCATAATGGCCTGCTCGGCCAGGCTTACGGCGATGTTGGTTTGGTTGTTGCCCACGGCAACCTCCTGGGTTTCGTAGCCTACCGAGGTGATCACCAGCGTGAAGGGTGGCGTGGTAGTCGTGTTGAATTCGAATTTGCCGTCGCCGTCGGTGATGGTCCCGATCACTTTTCCTTTCACCTGAACGCTGACGCCAATCAGGCCTTCTTTGGTAGCGGCATCCGTTACTTTTCCGGTTACTTTTGTGGATGCATCCTGGCCAAAGGCCAGCGAACCAAGTGTGAGCACGAGTAGGAGTGTGGTGGCAAGCCGTGCATTTTTTGTAAATAGTTTGTTCATCTTTTTCAAATTGGATGGTGTTTTTTAATGGGCTGATGATTTTATACTAATTTGAACGTAATAATATCGAATAGTAACGTCTCCGTCCAATTTTTTCTTTTTATTATCAAAAAATTACAATTTGTGCCTTTCTTGCATCCAACGAATCATCCTTAATTCTGCTTTGCGCTTGGTGCTTACCTTCATCTCCCTGATATGCCTGGCTCTTGGACCGGAAAAAGATGCTTGTGGCCAGTCGGTGATTACGGTGCCCTATGCGAAACCAATTCCGAATCCATTACCCGATTATGCGCTGACAAGTACTTGGGCCGCCTTGCCTGAGGTGGCGGACGCTGCCGATCGTGTACCGTTGCGCTCCGATTTTGAGGATCAGCAAGCCAGCGCACGCGCTGATGTCTTTTTCATTTATCCCACTACCTACGTTCAGTCTCCCGACGGCCGGTTTCCCTGGAACGCCAGCCTGGCCGACTCCGCTCTGAATCTCGCCACTGACGAAAGTACCATTCTCAACCAGGCCTCCGTATTCAACGGCTCATGCCGGGTGTATGCGCCCCGCTACCGGCAGGCGCACTTTTACGCTTTCCTGACCCCAAATAATGACGATAAGGTCCAGGCGCTGAATTTTGCCTACGCCGACGTTCGGACTGCTTTTGAATATTATCTGCAGCATTACAATCAGGGACGCCCCATCGTCATTGCCGCCCACAGTCAGGGGACGCTCCATGCCGTCAGGCTGATGAAGGAATTTTTCGACAATAAGCCGCTGGGTGACCAGCTCGTGGTAGCCTACCTCATTGGGATGCCCGTTCAGCCCGACGAATTCAGGACAATTCCGCCGGGTGGCGCGCCTGGCCAGACCCGGTGTTTCGTATCGTGGCGTACTTTTGCCAAGAACTACTATCCCGACTGGTACCAAAAGGAAGTGAATACCGCCGTCTGTACCAATCCGCTTTCCTGGAAGACCGACGATGCCTATGTTTCGCAAAAGGAAAATCTGGGTGGGGTAGGTTTGAAGTACACCTACTACCCTCAACTTGCCGATGCGCAGTGCCACGAAGGACTCTTGTGGATCAGCAAACCATACATTAAGGGCCGTGCCTTTATCAGCAACAAAAACTGGCACAACGCCGACATCAATTTATTTTGGGCCAATGTGCGGCAGAACGTACAGACCCGAATCGACGCTTTTATCAGTAAAGAAAAGCAGTAGATTTGTTTTAAACTTAAAATGTCATCCTCAAAGCTATCAACTTCATGCAAAATACTTATGTAATTATTATGGCGGGCGGAGTCGGAACCCGCTTCTGGCCTTTCAGCCGCACAAACTTTCCCAAACAGTTTCACGATGTGCTTGGCACCGGAAAATCACTGCTGCAACAGACTGCCGAGCGATTCGAGGGGATTTGTCCCATGGAAAATATATACATAGTTACAAGCAGCGAGTATAAAGATTTAGTCAAAGCGCAACTTCCGCTCCTGACTGACGATCAGATTCTGCTCGAACCCCACCGCCGCAACACCGCGCCGTGCATCGCCTACGCCAGCTATAAAATCGGCTCACGCAACCCCGACGCTAATATCATTGTGGCCCCCGCCGATCATATCATACTGAAAGAAGAAATTTTTCGCGACACCATCCGTGTGGCTTTGGGGGCCACTCACCTGAACGATGTTCTGGTAACACTGGGCATTCAGCCCACCCGCCCCGATACGGGCTATGGGTACATCCAGTACATACCCGACAAGATGACGGTGAAAAAGGTGAAAACATTTACCGAAAAGCCGCATCTCGAACTGGCTGAGCAGTTTCTGGAAAGCGGGGAATTTGTGTGGAACGCGGGAATTTTTGTCTGGAATGTTCAGACATTGAAGAGGGCCGTCAAAAAATACCTTCCTGACATAGCGGAGCTTTTTGAGGAAGGTGAACCCCATTATTACACGCCCGACGAGATCCCTTTCATCAACAAAATATATTCTCATTGCGGCAGCATTTCGATCGACAACGGTATCATGGAGAAAGCCGACAATGTTCACGTTGTATTGTCGAGTTTCGGCTGGTCAGATCTGGGTACCTGGAAGTCGCTGTACGAGATATCGGAGAAAGACGAGAATGAAAACGTTGTCGAAGGAACGGTTTTGCTGCACGGAACACGAGACTGCATCGTAAAGACCCCAAAAGACAAATTGGTAGTTATCAACGGCCTGGAGGGCTTTATAGTAGCCGAGTATGACGGTGTGCTGTTGATCTGCCGTAAAGACGAGGAGCAGAAGGTAAAGGAATTGGTTGCCGAGGCAAAGGATGTAGATGGGAAGTACGTTTAAAAACGATTGTTCGGGTAGTTGAAAAAGGTGATTAGCCACGACCGTGCAACTACCGCTAGTGGTATTTTTTCAGGGGAGGGGGTTGCACATCTCGATTCTTCGTCTTACTTTGCGGAGGAAAATCGCAGTGAGCGAAATTTCGCCAACGTATAGATTCATGCAAAACAAACGAGCCAACCTATTGATCGACCTGCTGCTAATCGCTTTTTAGCGAATGGGAAAGGTTTGGTTTGGCATATCAGGAACCCTTTCTCCCACCAGAGGAAGGGTTTTTAATTGATTAGAAAACACTATTTTCGTACTTCTTTATCTAAAAATTACCCCATACTAATGAGTCAGCGAGTTTATATCTTCGATACCACCCTGCGCGACGGCGAACAAGTACCCGGCTGCCAATTGACTACGGAAGAGAAAGTTGTCGTAGCGAAACAGCTGGAGCTTTTGGGCGTGGATGTGATCGAGGCGGGTTTCCCTCTGTCCAGTCCGGGCGATTTCCAGTCGGTCGTCGAGATTTCCAAAGCAGTCCGTGAACCGACGATCTGTGCGTTGTCCCGCGCCGTGCGGGGCGACATCGACGTAGCCGCCGATGCCCTGAAATTTGCCCGGCGGGGCCGGATTCACACCGGAATCGGCTCATCTGACATTCATATACAGCACAAGTTCAACACCACCCGCGAAAAAATCATTGAGCGGGCCATCGACGCCACCAAGTACGCCCGTAATCTGGTGGACGACGTTGAGTTTTACTGCGAAGACGCAGGCCGGGCCGATCTGGTTTTCCTGGCCCAACTCGTAGAAGCGGTCATTAAGGCGGGTGCTACGGTAGTGAATATTCCGGATACGACGGGCTATTGCCTGCCCGAAGAGTACGGTGAGAAAATTCGCTATATTTTTGAAAACGTGACGAATGTGCACAAGGCGACGATCTCGATTCATTGCCATAACGACCTCGGGCTGGCTACCGCCAATTCGCTGTCCGGCATTCGTGAAGGAGCACGACAGGTGGAAGTGACCATGAACGGCATCGGCGAACGCGCGGGCAACACTTCACTGGAAGAAGTGGTGATGGCGCTGCAGGTACACAAGGAATTGGGCTTGACCACCGGTATCGACTCTACGAAAATTTATCCGACCAGCCAGCTGGTATCCAAAATGATGCGGATGCCCATCCAGGCTAATAAGGCTATTGTCGGCCGCAATGCCTTCGCGCATTCGTCGGGCATTCATCAGGACGGCTTTCTGAAGCATTCGCTCAACTACGAGATCATGAATCCACACGACGTGGGTGTGGATAAATCAGATATTCTGCTGACTGCCCGCTCCGGTCGTCATGCTTTGAAGCACCGCATGGAATTATTGGGTTTCAACTACGAGCAAGACGCCCTGAACGAAGTGTACGATCGCTTTCTGGCAGTAGCTGATGTTAAAAAAGAAGTAAATGATAAAGATTTGGTAGAGCTGGCTCAAGCCTACGCCGCGGCCTGATAGCAGCCGTCAGCTTTTGGCAAAAGGCCACCCCGGGATGCCCTTTTTGCTTGTTTGTGGAAAACATTTGTTGGCGAAAAAAGGTATTAAAGATAGACCGATTCTCAATGGAATTGTAGTTTCCGGCTTGTTAAATAAGCTGCCCATTGTCAACTTTCCACTATCAATCAATTGAAATGGCTCAACCTAACCTGACATTAATAGACGCACTCCGCCGCACTGCAGCAAAGCTCCAAAAGGGGGCTCCCTACCAGTGGGGGCACATGGGAAGCTGTAACTGTGGCAACCTCGCGCAGGAGCTTACCACGCTTACCAAAGCTGAAATTCATGAACATGCTCTGGCTGTCGGCCGTGGCGACTGGCAGGAACAGTTGAACGACTATTGCCCTACCAGCGGTCTGCCAATGGATTTGCTTATCGCTGATATGCTCGAAGCCGGACTTACTTCCAGCGATTTGCAACATCTGGAAAGGCTGACCGATCGCCGGATCTTGGAGCGCCTGCCTAGGGAGAAGCGGTACCTCCGGCATAATTTCCGTGATGATGTGATACTATACATCAATGCCTGGGCCGATTTGCTGGAAGAACAACTTCTGAATAAAATCAAACTACCCAACCTGGAAGAGATTGAAGAAGGGGTACTTGCCTGATGGGGTGAGGTGTAATTTATCAAGGCATAAAAAAAGTACCCCGGCTCTACCTGAGCCGGGGTACTTTTTGTTTACTGCGCCAATTATCTACCCAGCGTTTTTATCATCATTCCCCGCGTTACGGGATCTTTCAAATCCATTCCGTTCAGGATCTCCAATTCTTTCATTTTATCGCTTGGCATTTTATAAGCTTCCAGAGCACTCTGCAAAGTACCGTCGCGCTGTACGCTTTTTATCTGAATGCGCTCGGGTTGCCGGTTGAGCTTGTCGCGGTCGGTAAGCGTACGGAAACCCTCGGCCACCTGCTTGAAATCAGCTGCGTACTTGTCGAAATCGGCGACATAGCTCATACCGTGGATAGCATAAATATTGCCGGCATACTGGATAAACCAGGTAGCTACCTGCACCGTGTTCTGGGCCGTTTGTTGTTGCTGAGGCTGGCCTTGCTGTTGTTGCTGAGGAGCCTGCCGCGACACTACGACCAGGGCCGGATTGCCATTTATTGTTGCTTTCTGGCTGTCTTTCGCTTCCAGACCCATACCCTGCAAAGTGGCCTGCGCGGCTTCTTCCAGTGAATTTCCCTGCGCCAACGTAAAAATCATGACTGCCTTGCCGTTCTTTGGAGCCATCTGAAACTGCGTGGGTGAGTTCTGATGCTGCCAGTTGCGTGGTACCGGAAACTGAAATTTCAGGACAGGGTGATAAAACATATCGTTTTCCACGAAGCCCTGCTTGGGGTCTTCGCCGTAGATGATCCCGTCGATGCGCTTGAGATACTCGTTGCGGTCTACCTCATAGGTACCAGGATTCTCCTGCTGGTACTTGGTAGCCAGGGCATCCACTTTCTTTTGACGATTGCCCGGATCGGGGTGCGTAGACTGGAAGGTGGGAATAATCTGGCCGCTGGCATCACTTAGTTTTTTTAAAGTACCAAAGAAATCGGCCATTTCGTGAGCGTCATAGCCGATTTTGCTGGAATACCCAACGCCAATCTCATCCGATTCGGTTTCGTGGGCACGGCTGTAGCTAAGCATAAGGGACCCAACGCCCGCCTGAATTACTTCGCCCATTTCGGGCAGGGCAATCGTACCCGCAATCGCACCCAACTGGCCGAGCAATTGGCTGGTCTGCTGTCGGGCCGAGTGGCGGGCGGTGATGTGACCGATTTCGTGGCCCAGCACCCCGGCGAATTCGGCTTCGTTGTTAAAATGCGCCATAATACCGCGCGTAAAATAGACATAACCTCCTGGTACTGCGAAGGCATTCACCACAGGTGAATCTACCACAAAGAACTGGTAGGGTAGGTCGGGGCGGTGCGAAATGGCAGCCATCGCTTTACCTTTTTGGTTGATAAATGCCTGCAGGCCCTGATCTTCATAGAGACCCATCGAGGCTACTACCGATGGGTGCGACTCTTTGCCCAGCGCGATTTCCTGCTCTTTGGACATCAGGATAAGTTCACGTTTGCCCGTCACAGGGTTGCGGGAGCAACCGTAAAACGAGGAGATTCCTACAATCAGGAACAGGTAAGAAACAACTTTACGCATTTTCATCATGATTTTTTCGGGGTTTGAGTAAACAACTTGGGGGCGGGTTTAATTAACGGGCATTCATAAACGTCGCGACTTTTCTACGAAATAATTGTGCCATGTATATTTCTCAGCACAAAAAAATTTCAGTTCAAACGGTTGAGCCATCATTTTCAAGTACCTCCAAAAGCTCATACAAAACGTCGATCACCTCCTCCATGCGTTCTTCCCCTACCACCTCGTTCATGCGGGCACGAACGGTGTTCATTACCTCATTGAGGTCCACGAAGAGCTCTTTACCGCGTTCGTCCAGAAAAATTACGCTCGAGCGGGCATCGCTCTCGTGGGGTTGGGTAGTGATATAGCCATTTTCCTCGAGTTCTTTCACCACCTTGCTCATCGCCTGCTTGCTGATACCAGCCTTTTTTGCCAATTCGGTATTTGTGATCCCCTCTTCCGTCAAATTAGCCAGCAGAGCCAGAGACCCCATCTTGAAATCTCCGTAGCCTCGTGCCGCCATCAACGGTTCCATGTTACGATCCAGGTAACGTTTCAGCCGCCACGACAACCTTCCTAATGAGCGACGGCGGATGGAATGAAAGCGCTCAAAATCGAATTTCTCAATTTTATTTTTTGTGATTTTCATGGTTAAAATGCTAGTAATCAAATTTTAATACAAATTTAATCCTGAAAATGGTCAACTGAATTGACTTTTATGGTCAACCTAGTTTACCTTTGTGGATGCAAAGTTAGTCAACCTAGTTTACTTTATATAACGAGCGAAAAGGGAAAACAAACACTGAAACGGATTTTACCAGATAATTAACCTGACCTACTTACCCATAACTATATAAGCATGACAACCACGAAAATTAACCCTATCAAGAAATTTGCCCCCCGTATCGTCATCGGTATTGTTTTGCTGTGCGGTGCCCTGTATGGCTTCCGGTCCTATCGCTACAATCAGACGATAGAGTCTACGGACAATGCCCAGATTGATGGCAGCACGGCCCCGGTACTGGCCCGCGTGGCGGGTTATGTAAAAACGCTGAACGTGACTGACTACCAGCAAGTCAAAGCTGGGGAGCCGCTTCTTGAAATCGATCCCGCCGAGTACGGACTGGCTGTAGCGCAGGCGGAAGCCGATTACGCTCAGTCGATGGCTGACCTTGAAACGGCTAGAGCCAGCCTGCTCAACTCACGCGAATCGGTTAAAGTAGCCCGCGCCAACGTGGATGTGCAGGCTAGTCGCCAAACCAAGGCGCAGAGCGATTTGCAACGCGACCAGAATCTGTTCACGGGTGGCTCGATCACCAAGCGCTCGCTGGAAGATTCCAAATCGGCCAACGAAATTCAAAACCGTCAACTCACCGCCCTGCAAGCGCAGGCTACCCAGGCCAAAGTTGCAGAAAACACTGCAGAAGCCAACATCCGCAAAATGGAAGCGGTACTAAAGGTGAAGCAAGCTGCTCTTGATCAGGCCAAACTACGCAATTCATATACCGAAATCACCGCGCCGATCAATGGCAAGACTGGCCGAACCAATAATGTGTCGGTGGGACAGTACGTGCAACCCGGACAGACGCTCTTTACGATCGTGAACGGGAACAATATCTGGGTGACGGCCAATTTCAAGGAGACGCAGTTGACCCATATCCGCGTCGGGCAGCCCGTCGAAGTGAAGGTAGATGCTTTTCCTGACCTGGAAATCAGGGGCAAAGTGGCCGAGATATCAGAAGCTACCGGGGCGAAATTCTCACTACTACCCCCCGACAACGCCTCCGGCAATTTCGTGAAAGTAACGCAGCGGATTCCCGTAAAGATTGAAATCGAAAATAGCGATCAGTTCAAGGACCGCCTGCGGGTGGGCATGAGCGTGGAGGCCGTGGTGAAGATCAATTAAGAGTAAGACCTGGATTATTAGCAAAATGAGCAATCCACAAACACTTCACGCGACGCCCACCGGTTCCAAACAGGCGATTATCGTAATCACGGTGATTCTGGCTTCGGTCATGGAACTCATCGATACGACCATCGTCAACGTAGCCTTGAATGAGATGGCCGGGTCGCTGGGTGCGACGATCGAGGACGTGGCCTGGGTTATTACATCCTACGCCATCGCCAACGTTATTATCATCCCGATGACGGGATTTCTGGGCGAGTACTTTGGTCGTAAAAACTACTACCTCACCTCAATTGTTATCTTCACGATCGCGTCCTATTTCTGCGGTACCTCGGGCGACTTGCCAACGCTGGTGTTCTGGCGCTTCATTCAGGGCATTGGAGGCGGTGCGCTTCTGTCTACCTCGCAAAGCCTGCTTTTTGATGCCTTTCCGCCGCAGAAGCGCGGCGTGGCTTCGGGCTTATTTGGTATGGGCATCATCCTGGGGCCCACGCTCGGCCCTTACGTCGGAGGGCTGATCATTGACAACTACCACTGGTCGGCGATCTTTTTTGTCAATATTCCCATCGGGATTCTGGCGGCGGCATCTACCTACCTGTATATAGACCAAAGGGCAGGTGAAGGCAAGAGAAAAGCACAAATTAAAATCGATTACCTCGGGATTCTGCTATTGATGGTAGGCGTGGGTTCATTGCAATTCGTGTTGGAAAAAGGCGAGTCCGAGGACTGGTTCGACTCCAGAATGATCATTGGCTTTGTCGCGGCGGCGGTCGTCGGCATCATAGGCTTCATCTGGCGCGAACTTACTACTGACCAGCCCGTGGTGAACATCCGGGTGATGAAAGACCGGACACTAGCCCTGACGACGATTTTGAGCTTTGTTGCGGGCATCGGTCTGTTCACGTCGGTATTCGTGTATCCGGTTCTGGTACAGCGTATCAGCGGCTATACTGCCACCATGACGGGTCTTTCGCTCCTCTGGCCGACGATGGCCGGAGTCATCCTGATGCCTATCCTGGGAAAGCGATTATCGGCGGGCGCCTCGCCTTTGCCGTTCATTACCATTGGCATGATCCTGATGATCGTCTTCGGCTTCGAGGCCGGTAACTTCACCGCCGACGCCAGCCAGTGGCAATGGTTTCCGGTGCAGCTGCTTAGGGTGGCGGGAATTTCAATGCTCCAATTGCCCCTGATCAACCAGGCGGTGGCTGGACTGTCTCCGAAGGACTACCCGGCGGGAATCGCCATCAATAATATGATCCGACAGCTTGGCGGGGCATTCGGTATCGCGTTGGCCAATAATTTCGTAGTGCAGCGCTACGCCCAGCACCGCTCCGATCTTATGGTTAATATGGATCCGGCCAACCCGCTGTTCGTCGACCGCCTCGAAACACTCAAACGGGGCATGATGTCGGTTTCGGGTGATGCGGTTCAGGCCACGGCGCAGGCATACCGCCAACTTGGGCTGATGGTGGACAAGCAATCTTATTTACTGGCTTACCTGGATACCTTCCGCATTGTGTCGATTTTCTTTATCGCCATCATGCCACTCTTATTTTTTATGCGTACCAAAAAGAAAACCGCCGAAGAGGCCGCCGCGCAGGCGAAGATGGCGGCGGAGGCAGCCCACTGATTTTGGGTTACCGGTTTAAAGGTCAAAGATTTCTACAATCTGAGAAACTCCGCAGAAAATCTATCTAAAAACTTGAAAATCAAGAAATAAAATATGAAAAGATCATTTTTTGTCATCGCTCTGCTAAGCGTATTGTTGGGCAAAGCACACGCTCAGAGTCCCGCCGAACTGGATAATCTGGTGCAGGCGTCGTTTCAGAATTTTCCCAAATTGAAAGAAGCCGAGCGGCTGATTCAGAGTGGAGAAATGCGGGTGGATATTGCCAAAACTGCCCTGCTCCCATTTGTAAACGGCAATCTCAGCTATACCTACCTGACACCCGTGGCGCAGGCGGCACTGCCGACGCCTGACGGACCGAAGACGCTGCAATTTATCCCGCACAACAACTATAACTTCAATGTGTCGGCTGGCTATGCGCTTTATGATTTTGGCAAAACGGATCTGAGCATCCGGCAGGCGCGGGAAAATGTACTAACCCAGCGCCACAGCCTGGAATTGACCAAGCAGAATCTCGCTTACCAAGTCGCGCAATTGTACTACAGCATCGGCTTTTTACAAAAAAGCATTCAGGTACAGGACGACGTGATCGCCACTTCGGCCAAACTCATTGAGCAAATTGCCGTTCGTTACCAGAATGGCGACGCGCTTGAATTTGACATCGTGACGCAGAAAGTACGTTTCGAAACGGCCAAGACCCGCAAAATTGACTTTGAGAATCAAATCGAAAAGCAAAGGATCATGCTCGCCTACCTGACGGGGATTCCCCGCGAAGACCTGACAATTGCTGAATTCTCTACGCCGGAGACGACCACCATGCCAGCACCTGTGGGTAGTTTGATGACGCAAGCTGAAGGGCAAAATAAGGAATTGCTGTTGGCTCAGGACCGGATTCGCAGCGCCGAAACAGAAATCGCCATTGCCCAAAAGGCCCATCTGCCTACCCTATTACTCAATGCTTCGGCGGGAGTTAAAAACGGCTATGTACCGGACATCAGCATCCTCCGGCCCAATACGGCGGCGGGTATCGCGGTAACGATTCCGCTGTATGCAGGCAAGCGTTACGACTTACAGCGTAAGGCCGCCGAAATCAGCCGTCAGGCCAGCGATTATAATCTCGAAGCCGTGAGCGCCAACCTTCGCAAGGACATGGAAAGCGTTCTGGCCGACCGCCGCAGCAACGAGGCCCGGTTGCAAAGTCTGCAAGCCCAACTCACCCAGGCCGACCGCGCTCTGGCTATTGCCGAAAACCGCCTGGCGAATGGCACTATCACTGCCGTGGAACTGGAAAGCGCCCAAACGGGTATCGAGGAAGCGCGGCTCGGACAGGTAAATTTACAGTACCAGATCTTTATGAATGGGCTGGAATTACAGCGGTTGGCGGGCGTAGAGTTTTGGAAGTAAGCCCTTCGACCGCTCGGGCGGCCCCGTACGCTCAGGATTATAAGAATGCTTGGGCGAACCCATAAGGTTCGCCCGAAGGCTAATGCTTACATAACAGGCCAAACGGCCTGAATTACCGCAAGTCGGTGACGTCTATTTGTGCGTTTTTAATTTCTTCCAAAATCCGGTCGGCTCCGGCACCCAGCAATTCTTCAGCCAAGGCCTGTCCTACTTTTTCGGGATGGGCCGGAGAACCTTCGGGAATGGAGCGGCGGAGCATTTCGCTGCCATCGAGACTCACGACGCCGCCCCTCAGATGAATTTTCCCCTCGACCAAGGTACCCAGGGCGAAAAGCGGAACGCTGCAACCGCCCTGTAAACGGTGCAGAAAAGCGCGTTCGGCGCGGAGGCAAAGCGATGTTTCGACATGGTTGAGTAATTTGCCGAGAGCATCTTTTTTGTCGGTAGGCAGTGATACCGCACATTCAATGGCCACACTACCTTGTCCCACGGCGGGTGTAAATTCTTCAAGGGAAAGGTACTCGGCGATTTTATCGTCGTAGCCCATGCGGTGAACGCCCGCGTAGGCCAGCAACAAGGCGTCGCAGTGGCCTTCCTCCAATTTACGGAGGCGGGTTTGCAGGTTGCCTCGCATATCCACCGTTTTCAGGTGAGGATAAAAATGCTTGAGCGTAGCGATACGCCGGGTGGAGGAAGTACCAATGACGAAGTGTTCCTGCTGGCTCAGGGAAAGGTCAGTATTGTGACTAATCAGAACGTCGTTGACCTTTTCGCGTTCCGTAAAAGCCAGAATTTCAAAATCTTCCCCCAAATCCGATTGCAAATCTTTGGCGCTGTGGACAGCGATGTCGATATCGCCACTCCGAAGTTGCTCTTCAAGCTCCTCGGTAAAAACTCCTTTGCTGCCAATTTTGGACAATGCCCGGTCCAGGATTTTATCACCCTTGGTTTCAATAATGACAATTTCGGTGGAAATGCCGCCGTCCCGCAGGAGTTTTTCTACGTAATACGCTTGCCATAAGGCTAATTTACTGCCGCGCGTGCCGATTTTAATATGCATGGTTTTGAGATTAGTCTGGTAACCGTTTTTGGGTGAAATCTCTACGGCGAAGTTCCGAAAATATTCCCCAAATCTAAATTCTTCCTCAAAACAGCCACGCCACCTGCACCATTCCCCGCGCTTTGCTTACTACCTCTCCACTCGAAAGATTTTGCGCCAGCGGGTTTTGAACGCTGATCCCGGCGGTCCAGCGATTGGCGAAGAGCGAGACGCCCGCTGTGCCATTCAGCAGATCGCCGCCTGACTCGCGGACGGTACGGCCATCCTGCGTACCAAAAGCCGAATGCTCGACGTATAGGCCCAAATGTGGCATTATTGACAAAGTACCTTTCGTGAAAGTACGGAAAACATCCGCGCTGCCGTAGGTTTGGTTACCGAAACGGTAGCCACGCACGTTGGTTGTATTCAGCTTTTGGGACAGCGTGAGGAAAGTACCCCACTTCCCTGCGTTGAGGGTGTAAAAAGCGTTCAGGATAAAATCCGTGCTTCCCGTTCCGGGCTGGAAGTTGGCGTTGGCTACGGCCAGCGGGTTATTCTCGTCGTAGTGGAAGCGGCCCGTGGGTACTTTTATCCCTCCGCCGAGTTGCAGACTATGGTTGAAATGGTGGTTCTTGTCGCTGTCCATAAAGGTGTTCAGCAGATTGTAGTTGAGCAGCAGCGTGGCGTCGCCGAGGCCGTGCTGTCGTTTGGTTTCCGCCGGGGTAATCTGGCGGTCGCTGCGATAGGGGAGGAAAACCATCGCTTGCACTCGTTTGACCGGATAAAATCGGGCATATAGCTCCGTAACCTGGAATGTCTCCTTGGTGTGGAAGTACTCGCTGCCGGGATGGGTTTCGAAATTCAGCAGCGAATAGCGGACTCCCAGCATCGACTTGTGCGATTGGGGCATCAGCCCGAAGTACGAACCGCTATTGGCACAGCCACAGGCATCGCAGGACCAGGCGGGCGCACTTGCTCTCAGAATCAAAAAGAGTAAGAGTAAAAGTATTTTCTTCATTTTCAGTTTTGTGAGAATTTCCGGTTTTTCAAGAAAGTATCGTCTGTGAGTGTATGGAGAAAGGCTACGACCTGCCGCCGCTCATCTTTGGTGAGCGCGATCCCGCGCTGGCCATTTTGATTCAATAAGAGATCAAGGTTAGGGGTGTCTTGCACCCCTTCGGCGTAGTGATCCAGCACGGCATCGAGGGTATAAAAACGACCATCGTGCATATACGGGCCGGTGACGGCTACGTTGCGCAGGCTCGGCACCCGAAATTTGTTTCGATCGGCTTCATTGGCGGTTATCCGTGAGCGACCTTCGTCATCACCTTGAATGGCAATGCCGTTGTTGCGGTAGCTGCGGTCGGTAAAAAGCTCGCCCGCGTGGCAGGAGGCACATTTTTGTTTGAAAATGGTCAGCCCCGCCGACTCATCCGGCGTGAGCGTTTCGCCTTCATTACGCACGAACTTGTCGTAGCGCGAATCTGCGGATACCAGCGTGAGCATAAACTGCGAGAGGGCTTTCAGGAATTTGGCGGAGGTAATTTCTTCCGAACCATAGGCCCGCTTGAACATCGCCGGATAACGCGGTGAAGTACGTAGTTTTTCCAGCACATTTGTCCCTTTCTCATCCATTTCCACCGGATTCTCGATGGGCGCAATCGGAACCCGGTCCAGGTCGATGACGCCGCCATCCCAGAAAAACTCCGACTCCCAGGCGAGGTTCTGGACGGGCAGCGAATTACGTGTCCCCTTGCGGTTGTCGATGCCGTGACTGAGGTCGTGGCCGTGGTGGGTGAAGCCCGAAGGTTGGCTATGGCACTCGCCACAGGAAATAGAACCATCGCGCGACAGGATAGGGTCATAGAAAAGGGCTTTTCCCAGCTCAAAGCCGTCGTTGGTGATGGGATTTGCCTCAAAATTATAGAGTGGCTCGGGGAAATTGGCAGGTACTTTGAATAGTACTTCCGGTTCGGCAGTATCCGTCGGGGTACATCCTGCCGCCAGCCAAAGCGAAAGGCCAATCATTACAAAGTTTTTCATAGGAATGAAAAAAGGGGAGCAGCCCACTGGCCGCTCCCCCCGTTTATTTAATCGTTATGGACGTGGTCCACTACGAACATCTTCACATAATTATCGGCAATTGGTCCGGCTACAGCAGGGTTATGTACGCTGTTGGTTTCAGCGAGTTTGATCGTGTTCGGTCCGTCGAAAACTTTCAGAAAATCCGCCACCAGATGAACCGTGGGTGAAATGCTTTTGCGCACGGTGGCTTGGGTTTTTAGGGGCAGCGTGACCGTGCGGAGATTGTTGGCTGTGCCTTTGTAGCCCCCTATATGCATGGCGAAGGCACGTTTGCCCGCTGAGTTCAGCGGTACCACGGGCGACGTTCCTTCCAGTTTTACAAAAATATAGCCTGAATTCCAGCTCCACGCCATGCCATCGTCTCCGTAGGATAACTCGTCGAGGACGCCCGTCCGTTTATCGACACCCGCAACGCTGCGGGTACTGTCTACGCCAATCAGAAAACTGATTTCGGTGTAGTCTGCCGCAGGGACATCTGTCAACTTAGACATCCAGGTTTTGGGGTCAGCCTGGCGAATCAGAAAGTACTGCTCGGGGAACTTCACCACAGTTCCGTCAGCTTTTTTCAAAGCCACATTGCTGATGAAGTAGTTGAAGGTTGTCAATGTGAATTCTTCGCCCGAACCATTCTTGTAAGTACCCGTACCCAAAGTCATTTTCTGCGCTCCCACACGATTGTCGAATTCCAGCGTGACAGCGTTGGTGCTGTTGTCGATAGGGTCGACGTTGTCGTTGGTACATGCCACTACCAGGGCCGAGGCGAATACAATGCCCAGAATGTAATTGAAAGTCTTTTTCATTTTTTGGTTAAAATCTTTGATATGGATTTGACTGATTTTTACCGCACCGGAAACCCTTCCGGCTCGGCGAATTTTCTGTTAGTTAAAAAATCTGTGTCTGCCAGCGTGTTGAGGAAGGCGATGATCTTAGTCTTTTCGTCTTCGCTCAAAGCGATCCCCAGCTTACCATCAGACCGCCGGAAAAAGGGATCCAAGGTAGGGCTGTCGATCATGCCGCTGTCGTAGAAGTCCAGGACTTCCTTTAAGTTCTTGAAGCGGCCATCGTGCATATAGGGCAGCGTGGCGGTCACATTGCGCAGGCTGGGTACCAAAAATTTGTAGCGGTCTTCAGACTGGCCTGTGATGCGGAACCGCCCTTCGTCCACCACAACCTGCACTGTGGGTTTGCCGTTTTCGTACACGACCTTAGACCGTTGGAAAGGCGAAAGGCCGTTATTACGGAAACTTTGGTCGGTAAAAAGCTCGCCCGCGTGGCAGTTTTGGCAGCCTTTGCTCGCAAAGAGCTTCTGGCCCGCCAGTTCCTCGGCCGTGAACGTCGCGGCGTTCTCTTTCCGCACTACCTGGTCGTACTTGGAGTTTGCCGAAACCAGCGTGAGCATAAATTGCGATAGCGCTTTGAGCGTTTTTTCGGAAGTAATCTCTTCGCTGCCAAAAGCCTTTTCGTAAAGTCCGGGGTAGTTTTTGGTGGCGCGGAGTTTCTTCACCACGTTGTCCATTGTATCATCCATTTCATCGGCATGCTCAATCGGAAAAATGGGTTGTTCGTCCAGATTGTCGATGCCGCCATCCCACTGAAAGCGTTGCAGCCAGGCCAGGTTTTGCAGCGGCAGCGCATTGCGCAGTCCTGTGCGACCGCCGATGCCGTGACTCAGGTCGTGCAAATGGTGCGTGAACCCGTTTGGCTGGCGGTGGCACTCGCCGCAGGCGATGGTACTGTCCCGCGAGAGCAAGCCGTCGTAGAAGAGTGTCTTGCCTAACGTGAAACCAGCCTCCGTGGGTTGGTTGAGTTCAATCTGATAGACGGGTTCCGGGAAATTTGCCGGGCGCGCAAACAAAGGTTTCTCCTCCGCCGGAGCGGGAGGATTCTCCTTGGGCTGGCAAGCCAGGACTAGTAGTCCGAAAAGTAGTAAAATCAGATATTTCATTGGATATCAAAGGGAAGTAGTGCCCCATGCCGAAAGGCTGACGCGCTTTAATTGGATGTACTGGAAAAAAAGAGATCGTCAAAAAGCAGCGTTTGCTTTCACGACAAATCGAATTCACGGAAAAATTCCGTCGAAAACTATTTTCCAGCAAGCCATTAGCCTAACTGCGGGGGATGGAAGACGCCGGACAAAGCCGCGTCGTCAAAAGAAGAGGGAGAGTAAGAAAAAGAAGTTTTTGCCAGGTCACCAGTCAGGTACTCCGGTGCAGAAAAGTTGGCAAAGAACGTCCGGCAGTCTGTAACGTTTTCCAGTAATTTAAAGACAAAGTTGCGCTCGGCTTGCTTTTGCTCCTGCTCCTGTACGGCGGCCAGGCGGGTAGCCAGGTAGCATTTGCCATCACAGTGCAGCTCGGGGCGGTTTTTATTAACGCAATAATTATCGATGATGAATTCCTTGCGAAGCTCATAGTCGAGGTACAACAGCGGCATCACCCATGCTTTTATGCACATGAGCAGCAATAAGCCAATAGCCAGCCTCTGTTTTGTCGATTGCTTCACGATAATTCTAACGCGCAGTAGGTACTGAATCGTACTAAGCACGCAAAGTTAACGAAAATTGTTAGAAGGCGGTTTGGCTCTGTCCATCGAAATCTCCGCTAACTTTGCAGCATGCAACCACCCGTCACGGCAGACGTCAGTACGCCCAATACCGCACCGCAGCGCATCTTCACTACCCAGTTTTGGCTGCTCAGCTTGAGTTCTTTCCTGTTCTTTGGTAGTTTTAATATGCTTATCCCCGAACTACCCGCTTACCTTACCAGTATGGGCGGCGCCGAATACAAGGGGCTTATCATCAGCTTATTCACACTTACTGCGGGCATTTCCCGCCCATTCAGCGGTCGCCTGACCGACCGCATCGGGCGCATTCCCGTCATGGTGTTCGGCTCGCTGGTATGCGTTGTTTGCGGCTTTCTGTATCCGATTTTTATTACCGTAGTCCCTTTCCTGCTGCTGCGTTTGGGACACGGATTCTCTACGGGTTTCAAACCTACCGGCACAGCGGCTTACATTGCCGACATTGTCCCCGCGCACCGACGGGGCGAAGCACTGGGAATTTACGGTATGGCGGTCAGCATCGGTGCGGCGTTGGGTCCGGCCATCGGGAGTTGGGTGGCCAACGCTTTCTCGCTGAACACGCTGTTTTATACTTCTTCCTTCGCTGCCTTCCTGTCCATCGCCATTTTACTAAACATGAAAGAAACGCTGCCGAATCCGTCGCGACTTTCCTGGGAGGCATTCAGGATTACCCGAAAAGACGTTTTCGAGCCGCGCGTGTTCTCACCTTCGCTGGTTGTCTTTCTGACGTACTTCAGCTTTGGGGCGTTACTTACCCTGATTCCTGATTTCAGCGATTCGCTGGACCTGCACAATCATGGTCTTTTCTTCTTGGTATATACGCTCACGTCGCTGTTCATCCGGCTGGTGGCGGGCCGGGTTTCGGATCGCTACGGGCGGGTGGAGGTGGTGGTAGTTGGTTGCTCGATGTTAATCATTGCCATGCTTTGCACGGGTTTCGCCGCGTCGTCGGCTTTATTTTTTACTGGAGCCGTGTTTTTTGGCTTCGCAACGGGGATTCTTTCGCCCATTCTCACAGCCTGGACGGTAGATTTGAGCGAAGAGGATGGCCGAGGACGGGCGATGGCGACGATGTACATTTCGATGGAAGCGGGCATCGGCCTCGGTGCCCTGCTGTCGGCAGAAATATTCGCCAATGATGTGGCTCGGCTACCGCTAGCGTTTTCAGTGATGGCCGGGTTTGGTCTGGTGGCGCTGATCTACGCGGTGATTATCTTACGAATAAAAAGAAAGGCCAACGATGCTGTTTGATGATTTTTATCGTACCATTGAGGCGCCCGCCGAAGGACTTTTTAAAGATCGGGGCAGCAAGTTCTATGCCTTCGCTTATCCGATAAAATCGGAAGAGGATACCAAGCCCATACTGGCTAATCTGCGCGAGCAACACCCCAAAGCCGTCCACCACTGCTATGCGTATCGGCTGGGTCTGGACCGAAATCAATACCGCGCCAACGACGATGGCGAACCGTCAGGGTCTGCGGGGAGGCCTATCCTGAATACGCTGTATTCCCACGATCTGACCAATGTTCTGGTGGTAGTTGTGAGATATTTTGGCGGTTCGCTGCTGGGCATTCCGGGGCTCATCAACGCCTACAAAACCGCCACCGAAGTCGCACTGGAGCAAGCGGTAGTAGTCCAGCGATTCGTTTGCGACGAGTACGAAGTTACGTTTCCCTACGACGTGACCAGCGAGGTCAGTCGGGTCATCAAAAGCTATGATTTGGAAGTCAGGGAGCAAAAATTCGAAATGGAGTGTACTTTCAAAGTACTGGTTCGGAAGACGCTGCTCAATCAGGTGGTGCCAGCCTTTGAAGATATTGAAAAGGTAAAAGTCGTTTACCTGAGAATGGCTTAAAGTCCTCATCATAGAGGAAAACGGCCTGCCCTTACATGGAAAGGCAGGCCGTTTTCTATTTCAACTAATATTCGTCCTGATTTTTAAAGAATGTTAGTACTTATTTTCAGGTGCCCTCGGGTAGCTCCTTTGGGAACATAGAGGATTACCAAGGTGTCTCCGTTATAATAGTCAGGATTAGTCTCGATAGCTATTTTTCCATACTCGGTAATTATTGAATTTTGCCCTTTTACTAAATCGAAATCATTGATTAACATATAGTCTGGATAGGTGTAAAATCGAATCAACGCCCCTGAATCTAACTCCCCCTGTAATCGAAGCTCCATTTTCTCATGCTTAGTAAAGGGCAGTTTACCCGCTAAAGCAGACGTTGAATCAATGAACTCCTGTTCTTTGGAAACATCGTCTACGTAGAACTCAGCAAACTCATATGGATTGCCTGATCTACAAGAAATAAAACAAAAAATGAGAATTGAAAAAAAAAGGTTTTTCATGAGTCGTGATTAATTTTATTTACAACGGTCTTCATCGGTAGTTGGAACAGAAGTAAGTGGACCGTTATTTTCAGATATTAGCCTAGTTCCAAGCCCAGCATCAATCTTACTAATAATTGCACCAGTAATATATGCCAGCCTAGCCGGATAATTTAAAAAATACATAGCATTTTTTATTGCTTTGTACGTATTGATACCCAACGTATCATTGTCAAAATCCATATAATTTGAGTCATTAAAAGGTACATTACCATTATTAAATTCATGAAGATCTGTTATAATAAGAGCCTGAAAAGGTCCTACATGCTCACAAAGCATGGCAGCCCAAAAGGCATGTTTAAAAGCATTCCAGTTTCCATTGTCGTCGTCTCTGCAATAAAGCAGATTTACGGAAAATACCGCTTCCATCTTGGCTAACGCCGCCCCTGGCAAAAGCCAGTAATTGTCTGTGAAGTAGTCTTTTTCATAGTTATTCAAACTATTCCATAGATTTGAGATATAGGGCAACTGCAACAACTGATTAAGAGACCCGTTGTTGCTCCCCCCGCCACCTGATGTGCCTTCCAGGGCCGTCACAAAAAAAGAAGAGTTCGAAGGATCCGGGCTACCCGTGTCGATGACTACATTCTCGCAGGTTGTATCGTAAGGCTCGAGGTCATAGCCTAGCACCTCTCCATTCACAGTCGTCACTACGGTGTACCAATCGGTACAAACCTCCAACAGCATATAGCTGGTTCGCCCACGCTTGTTTGGTGCGCCTATAGTGCCAACTACCTTACCATTCTTAAACTGGGCACCCGATATTAGCTTTTCTTCACTATTGAAAAGATACAGTAACCCGTCAAAATCCTTACTATCTATTTTCTTTTCTTTCTTTTTGAGGTAGTAGTCTTCATCCCTGATCAGCCTCATTTCCAGCACATCGATCTTTTCACCCTTTTTCAAAAATACAAGGCTGGTTTTTACGTCGGCACTGATATACGTATTCTCCGCTTTCTTCTTTTTCCCATTCTTATCGGTCTTCATCGAAAATTTCAACTGCGTTTCGGGCGATAGGATGGGTACTACCACAAGGCTCTGCTGCTCGTCTGCCTGTTTTTCGACGGCATCTTCCCAGATCACTTTCTTATCATGCCCCGCTATCCGGGCACCTTTTTGATTCTCTTCGTACCAATCCTTTGCTTCATCGATCGTGAGTGAAGTGCTACTGGATTCTTGGGGCAGGATGTCAGGGCTGCGGTTACAGCTAAATGGGAATACGAAAAGAAACAGAACAAGAGTGCGTTTCAGGATTGAAACCGAGAGACTACTTGATTTGCGTGGGGGGGGGGAGAAGTTGCATGACAACTGTAAGTTAATTGTGGTTAATAAAATTTTCTAAATATGGGGATATTTTTTGAAACCACTATTAATTAATTGTAAAATTTATCCGCTGCTAAGAAGGATATGAAAGAATATACAGTACTCTCAGTTAGGTTCTTACGAGTGTGGATAGAGGCTATGGTAATGGAAAGCACGTCTGAGACGAGTACAAAATCAGCTTTCCCTACGAGGCAACGAGCGAGGTGAGTCGGGTTATCAAAAGCTATGATTTAGAAGTCAGGGAGCAAAAATTCGAAATGGAGTGTACTTTCAAAGTACTGGTTCGGAAGACGTTGCTCAATCAGATAATTCCATCGCTGGAAGGAATTGAGCAAGTACGGTTAAAGTATCTGCGAACAGTGTAGCGACACAGAGTAAAACCCAGCGCGACGATTGCTTCCTGCTGCTTTTTGTAAATTTGAAAAAACAGAAACGTTGTGCCGCTTATCACCGGTGCACCGCAGCAGTTTAGAATCTTAAGCTAACCTCAATCTATCTATAAGTACCATGACTCGCTCCGTGCCTTTCTTGCTATTGCTCATACTGCTTACAGGAAACACCGCTTTCTCTCAAACGCCCGACAAACCTCGACTGATCGTAATGACCGATATCGGTGGCGATCCCGATGACCAGCAGAGTTTGGTGAGATTGTTGGTACACAGCGATCAATTTGATTTGGAAGGTTTCCTGACCAGCAGCCGACTGGAGCACGGACAGGACACGCGTCCCGAACTGATTCATCAGCAAATCGATGCTTACGGGCAGGTGTTCGAAAACTTACGCAAGCATTCCGCCGCTTTCCCGACGCCTAAGTACCTGTGTTCACTGGTTCATACGGGAAGTGGAGACCAGCATAACATTGGCGAGGGTCACGATACTCCGGCATCCGATTGGCTCATCGAGGTGGTGGGCCGACCCGATCCGCGACCCGTCTGGGTCACCGTCTGGGGCGGTCAGCGCGAGCTGGCCCAGGCACTCTGGAAAGTAAGGGAAACACGTTCCAAAGCAGAGACAGAGTCTTTCGTAAGCAAGCTTAGAATTCATACCATTGGTAACCAGGACGGGCATCAGCGATGGATTTGGAAGCACTTCCCCGGGTTGTTTTTTGTGAGCGATGGTTTCGTGAACTTCGGCTATCCGCACATTCCGAAAGTTCGTGAATATGCAGCCTACCGGGGCATGTACATGACGGGTGATGAATCCCTTACCACCAACGAATGGGTACTTTCCCATGTCGTTCGGAACCACGGTGCGCTCGGGGCGCAGTATCCTGCCGATGCCTCGGGAAAGCAGGGTATGAAGGAAGGGGACTCCCCCTCTTTTCTGGCCTTACTTCCCAATGGCCTCAATGTACCCGAACGTCCCGATTGGGGCGGATTTGGCGGGCGTTTTCGGGTTTTGAGAAAGAATTTGTATACCGATGCCGCCGATTTCCGGGAAGGTGTAAGGAACGAGCGTTTGAGTGTTTCGAGGTGGCGAATGCACTTCCAAAACGACTTTGCCGCCCGGATGGACTGGTGCGTAAAGGATTATGCGAGCGCCAATCATCCACCGCAGGTCATTGTCAATCAGAAAGAGGGTAAGGGGGTACTGGAAATAAAATCCAGAGCAGGCGATCGACTGCGGCTTTCTGCCGCCAGTTCAGATCCCGATGGCGACATTCTGAAGTACCAGTGGTGGAACTACTGGGAGGCGGGTAACTACCCCGGTCGCCTCTCTTTAAAGAACGCTGATCGGGCAGA
This sequence comes from Persicitalea jodogahamensis, assembly GCF_014651615.1. Classification (GTDB taxonomy): domain Bacteria; phylum Bacteroidota; class Bacteroidia; order Cytophagales; family Spirosomataceae; genus Persicitalea; species Persicitalea jodogahamensis. The sequence goes on from NZ_BMXF01000006.1 coordinate 206,494, forward strand.
GGCGGAGTTATCAATACCTGCCGACGCTTCAGGCAGTATACTGCACGTTATTTTGGAAGTGACAGATGCGGGCAACCCGGCCCTGACCTCCTTCCGCCGGGTGGTTGTGGAGGTCGAGTGAGTGGAAGTACATTCCTCATTTCTGTAGTGCCTGCACCGGGATATTGACATGGCCGTTGAAATACGTCTACCTGGGTTTTTTCAAAGGTGGGGATAGTAAGTTGTACGTTTTTACCCGACCCAAACACGCTCCATTATTAAGATTGGGCTCGCATTTTGGTCGTCGTAAGGTACTTTGGCGGTTTGCTACCGGACATTTCAGGCCTTGTAACCACCTACAAAACTGGCCCTGGTCCAAGAGCAAATTGACGTTATTTTGGGAAAATCAGTGGGGCTAATCAAACCAAACCCGGATAGGCAGGGTTTTACCAGTTTATTTTACGAATCCAAAAAAGTCTAGATTGTGAAAGTCGCCATTATATCTACCTCTCCCCGTCAGGACAGCAATTCTCTCAAAGTAGCCAAGTACCTTAAATCTCTTTTCGGCGCCCACGAAAGCGACACCTCGCTTTTTGATTTTCGGGAAATAGACATTCCGATGGTGGGACGCGGCAGTCTGGACCCGCAGAATTTGTCGGCTTTCCAGCAGGGGCTCATCCAAGTTTGGGGCGAAGCCGATTTAGTCGTCATGGCTGTTCCCGAATACAACTGGATCACGAGCGGAGAGCTTATCAATGCGTTGCACCAGTTGGGGAAAAAGCCGTTTTTACGCCTTTTCGATGATAAAGTTTTTGCTTTGGTTGGCGTGTCGTCGGGGCGCGGCGGGCGGCAACCTTGCCTGGAAGTCGCGATGATTGTCAATAAACTTATCGGCTTCAACAAACAAGTTTCCGTGGTTTCACCGCTATACTTCGAGTCGCACGAGACAGGCAAGAACCTGGAAGAAGACGGAACTCCTACCGGCAATGAGGTCTATACCAAAGGGGTTATCGATTTCGTGGACTATACTCTCCGCGTTGCCCGGCGGTGGCATGGTGACAAGTAAGGGATTTATTTGAATACCCCTTCTTTTTCATACAAGCCCGCCAGGGTGGAAACGGCGTAATCCACTTCCGCTTTGGTGTTGTATTTCCCAAAGGAAAAACGGACGTTTCCCCGCTCTGGGTCGACATTCAAGGCCCCCAAAACGTGAGAGCCGACATTGGAGCCGCTCGAACAAGCACTGCCGCCCGATACGGAAATTCCGGCAATGTCCAGGTTGAATAGCAGCATGTCGTTCAGTTCAGAAGCAGGAAGGCTCACGCTCAAAACTGTGTAGAGGCTATTTTTCAAATCTGCCGACGCGCCGTTGAAGGTTACTCCTTCAATATTGGCCCGCAGCTGCGCAATCAGGTACTTTTTCAAATTCTCGATATGCTGCCGATGGCTGTCCATGTCGCGGTAGGCAATTTCGAGGGCTTTGGCCAGTCCCACGATACCGTATACATTCTCGGTGCCGCCGCGCATATTACGCTCTTGCGCCCCGCCAAAGACGAAGGGGTCGATTTTGGTGCCGGGCCGCACGTAAAGAAATCCAACTCCTTTCGGCCCATGAAATTTGTGCGCCGCGCCAACGATGAACTGGGCTTTTAATTCCTGCAAATCGTGGCGATAGTGGCCCATTGTCTGCACGGTGTCGCTATGGAGAATGGCGTCGTACTCGCCGCAAAGTTCGCCGACGGCTTGCAAATCCAGCAGGTTGCCAATTTCGTTGTTGCCGTGCATGAGCGAAACCAGCGTGCGTGGTTGGGTGCGTAACAATTCTTCCAAATGTGCCAGATCCACGTTGCCCTTTTCGTCCAAGCGCACCATATTCAAAACTACTTGTCCCTGCTTTTGCAAATGCTCCAAAGTGTGCAGCACGGCGTGATGCTCGACGGGCGAGGTAATCGCATGGGTCAGGCCCAGCGTTTCGATGCTGCTCCTGATGGCGGTATTATCCGCTTCGGTACCGCCGGAAGTGAAGAATATCTCCGCCGGGGCTGCATTGAGCAGTCCGGCCACTGTCTTCCGCGCCCGCTCGATGGCTGATCGTACCGACCGCCCATGCGCGTGAATGGAAGATGGATTCCCGAATTGCTCGGTCAGAAAAGGCATCATTGCATCCAGGACTTCGGGGTCCAGGCGGGTCGTGGCGGCGTTGTCGAAGTAAACTTTCACAAGATTGGAAAATTGTGTAATTGATTTTTAGGACCTCAGTTGTGGCGATCAACCCACCTGGCCGCTTTATTTCTATTGCTCTTTGATTGAAGACAGGGTCAGACAGTAGTTTTCGTCTACACAACAAATACCGGTCGGGAAACGGAGGGTAGTTTCGTATGAAGTACCACTCACTATTACCCGTTTTCCTGTCTCCCGGTATGCTGTTGGCAAATCACAAAGGTACCCTGCTCTGAAAGCATCGATCGTACCTGGAATGTGTGAATGTATCAGATAGCGCCCTGCCGTTGAGTCGTAGGTAATCGTGCCTTGGCGCTCGACTACTTTGCCTACCTTCTTCCCACACTCCGGGCAGTCAGGCGATATATCTTTATCACAAGAAAAAACTGAAACCAACAAAGCCAAAACAAAAATCCCAAGGTACTTCTCCATAGTCGTAAATTCTTGGTGAAATTTATGAAAAAGAGCACCATTCACGGAAAAAGGTTGGAACGCACTCCTGCGTCAGTCCATTCACTCTGTACCTCTGTACCTCTGTACCTCTGTACCTCAAAAACTAAGCCCTTTCCGACATTGCCTCCTTGATATCCGAAATGATCTTATTCGCCAGATTATCTGCCGTGGCCAGGGTTTCGGACTCGGAATAAATGCGGATGATAGGCTCCGTATTAGACTTGCGAAGGTGGACCCACTCCCGGTCAAACTCAATACGAACGCCGTCGATGGTATTGATAGGCTGCTTGTGGTAGCGCGCCTTGATTCGCTCCAGAATGGCATCTACGTCCACATCAGGCGTGAGCTCGATTTTATTTTTGGAAATATTGTACTTTGGATAGGTGCCACGCAGAAAAGAGGCAGGCTTGCCGAACTTGGCCAGATGGCTCAGAAACAGAGCTATACCCACCAATGCATCGCGCCCGTAATGGAGTTCTGGGTAGATAATGCCGCCATTTCCCTCACCGCCAATGACGGCGTCGTTGGCCTTCATCATCTCCACCACATTCACCTCCCCAACGGCGGAGGCAAAGTACTTACCACCCGCCTTTTCAGTCACGTCGCGCAGGGCGACGGTAGAGGAAAGGTTGGACACGGTATTGCCGACTTTGTTTTTCAAAACATAATCCGCCACCGCTACCAGCGTGTATTCTTCGCCAAAGGGTGAGCCGTCTTCCGAGATAAGCGCCAGGCGATCTACATCTGGGTCCACCACAATACCGAGGTTGAAGGAGCCATTCTTGATTTCCTGCCGGATTTCACGGAGGTGTTCGGGCAGTGGTTCTGGGTTATGGGCAAAATTACCCGAAGGATCACAATTGATTTTGAGGATATTCTCCGAATTCACACCCAGCGCTTCGAGCAACATGGGAATCACGATGCCACCCGTAGAGTTCACGGCATCAACCGCGATACGGAAATTGGCGGCCGTAATGGCTGCCCGATCCACCAGATCAAGGTTAAGAATGAGGCTGATGTGCTTTCCCAGGTACGTGTCGTCGGTACGGTAGGAGCCAAGTTTCTTTACTTCTACAAAATCAAAATCCTCGGCCTCGGCCAGACGCAACAGTTCTGCGCCATCTTCGGCCGAAATAAATTCACCGGCCCCATTGAGCAGTTTGAGCGCATTCCATTGCAGGGGATTGTGACTCGCGGTGAGAATAATTCCCCCGGCGGCCTGCTCCGAGGTCACGGCGATTTCGACGGTTGGGGTGGTTGAGAGCCCCAGATCGATTATATCCCAGCCCACACCCTGCAATGTGGCAGCAACCAAACGGCTGACCATGCCGCCCGACAGGCGGGCGTCGCGGCCAATCACAATTGAATTGCTTTTGGGAGCGGTGCGACGCAGCCAGGTAGCGTAGGCAGCAGTGAATTTCACAACGTCGACAGGCGTCAAAGCGTCACCGATTTCGCCACCGATGGTACCTCTGATTCCCGATATGGATTTGATAAGCGTCACTAGATTGCGTTACTTGGTTAAACAACAAAAGTAGCTATTTCTGCCGCTAAATGGGCCAACTTAGCCCGCAACTTCTTCGATTTCTACGTGAGCGGTAAGCAGCGAGGAGGTCGCGCCCTGAAAAGTACCCATTACGGGTGCCAGCTGGTCGGCATCGGCAGAAGCACCCAGACAGACGTGGTTGTTGATCATCGCCCGGCCCTCGGTAGGGTCGAAGCCGCGCCAACCCGCACCGGGCAGATATACCTCCACCCAGGCGTGCAGCTCGTGGGCCTGAGCCGGATTGCCGTAAAGGTATCCGCTCACGAACCGGGCCGCGATGCCCAGACAACGGCAAGCCGCAATAAACAGGCTCGAATAGTCGCGACAGGAGCCACTTTGTCCGCGCAGGGTAGTTTCGGGCGGAAAAGGCCGGCCCTCGATTCGGTGTTGATAGAAAAAATTATCGTGGATATGCTGGCTCAGTAAAGTCAGGAAAGGTACTGTAGCCCAGCTAACCTGGGTGGCGATTTGCCGGGCAAATTGCTCCACGTAGGGCGTAATCTCGTGACGGCTGAGGTAAGGAGCCAGGTACTTCTGCGCCCGTTCAGGATAACGAAAAGGGATGTTTTTGGCTTCAAAGGGGAAAAGGACGAAATCGAAAACATTGAAAGGGTCCGAACGGAGCGTCATATCGGCCTCTACCGAAAGGTGGCTGGTATTGAAGGCAAAGTAAGCCACCTGCTGCACATTCCCTTCTTCGTCCACATTACGGACTACCTTGGAAGGGAGTGGGTCGATGCGCAGCGCGTAGTGCAGGATTTGCTGGTGGGGGTAGGTTTTGGGATACAGGTACAGCACGTGTGGCCCGAGCGCCACAGGTTTATCGTAAGTGTAGCTCAGGGAATGCTTGACCCGTAGATTCATGAGGTTTCGAATGATTTGGATAATATGGGCTCCATCCATCCGGTAGGAAGTTTCTGGACGGAGTTCTGCAACAGCACACTCCACTGCTTGGCCACGAAGTCGAGGTCGTCTTTCTCAAAACGATGCTCCACCATGCGGAAACCGTCTTTTTCGTACATGATGACATCGATGGGGTAGTCCACATCATTGGAGCTCACCCGCGTGGAATCGAAGGAGAGAAATCCAATTTTGAGGGCGTCCTGTAAGGTAGAATCGTAGCGTAAACTACGGTAGAGCAAGGGTTTGCCATATCCCGAATTGCCAATAATGAAAAACGGCGAACCCTGCCCGACTTCCACCCAGTTGCCTTCAGGGTATAGTAAGAAAAGCTTATGTTCGTCGTCGTCTTCCAATTGCCCGCCGACGATAGAAAACAGATTAAAGGACAGTCCTGCCTGCCTGAGCGCTGCCTGGTCTTCGTTGGCGACCCGCCGCACCTGCGCCCCGAAGGCATTCACCGCTTTGTAGAGTTTATTGAAGCTGTGATCCTGCTCTTCCAGTACTTCTTTAAAATATGTAATGGTCTTATCCCGCACCGAACGCAGCCCCGACGTCATGATGAACATCGAGTGGTGCTCGAATTGATGAACCGAGATTTTCTTGTTGGTCGAGACTTCGGTGCCGGAAGTCAACCGCGTGTCGGCAATAGCCACCAGGCCAGAAGCCACTTTTATACCCAGGCAGTAGGTCATGCTTTTAAACTGTCAATGACAGAATTAGTGAATAGCTCTTATACTGGAGGAACAAATAATATTTTTTATTCACAATTCACTAATTCAGAATTAATTTAGCCGAAACGCCTGAAACTGGTGGCCGTTTTGGCTTTGGTACTGGCCCATAACGCCCATCGTCTGGCTTTGGGATTGAATGGGCTTGGCGTCGAAGTACATTTCAAAAATTGCGCTGTCTACTTCGTTGTTCAGGCTTTGGAAATTGTCCAGATACTGGTGAAGTCCGGTTTTAAATATGTCTTCAGCATCAGTAAACTCAATGTCCGAACGTAGTTTGCTTATCGCCTTTTCGGCCGGATTGGAAAAACCCCGCTCGGGCGTGGAACCAGCAATGGCGTAAAGCGAAAGCTCAGCCTGCCGCACACAATAGGCGATAGAACGCGGAAACAATTTATCCAAAATCAAAAACGATACGATATTCATGGGCGTGAGGGCAGCGTGGGTCTGGCGGTACATGCTGTAAGCACTCACGGATTTCAGCACGGCGGTCCACATCATCAGGTCGAGCGTAGTGCCGACGCCCCCGATCTCAGGCAGCAACGTAAAGTACTTCACATCCAGAAACCGCGACGACTTGTCGGCCCGTTCCAGGTGCCGCCCCAGCCGCCCGAAGTGCCAGGCTTCATTTCGCGTAATGGTGGAGTCTACCACTCCGTGAAACAGCTGGCACCGGCGCTTAATTTCGGCGAAAAAATCCTGCATCAGGTCGAGATTACGGAAATTATCGGTGGGGGTACTGCGGATGAACAGATAAAATTCATTGATGCTTTCCCACATTTCCTTCGAGATGCTTTCGCGGATCGTGCGGGCGTTTTCACGGGCCTCGTACAGACAACTCACTACCGAATTAGGATTGCGCTTATCGAAGGTCATGAAATAGATAACGTCCTCACGGGTAGGTTTGTCGAAGTACTCTTCAAACAAAAAATTATCTGCCGTAGCGGTGAGCAGCGGTTCCCATTGCTCGTCTACATCAGGCGGCAGGTCGAGGGCCATATTGAAGTTGACGCCCACGAAACGAGCATAATTTTCTACCCGCTCCATGTAACGGTTCATCCAGTATATCGAGTTGGCAACGCGGCTCAGCATAAGGTCATATCTTTTTGTAAGTGTCGAATATCCTGAAAATTTCTTTAAGCGACGCGATTGATAGAATAAATAATAGTCAGGATTATGGCATAGATAAAGAATGTTCTATTTTTTACAGGGAGAGTACAGAGTATCAGTCAATTTTATCTTCTGTACAAAATGGGAGAGGTAGTTTAGCTGAAACCCGGTAGCAAGAAATTTGTTTATTTCCGGTGGGAAGCCAATAGTACACCTGATGCTGTCATCTGGAAACATGTTCGAGCAAACCATTGGGCGGAATGCCTGGATTTTGAGCCGAGCGAATTACCAGATTTTCTGGCCACCAGAACCTTACGTGCTCACCCAACCTATCCCATCCCTTCAAACCACCCTTGCACGGTCGGACCACTCATTGAGAAAAGCAGATTGGGGAATAGTCCCAGCAGCAGCGTGAGAACCGCTAATGCCATCAGAAGGCCAATTTCACGTCTTGTGAGATCAGTCAGAGCAGGTACTTCTGCTGAATTACTGTACCAAAATCCGCCAAAAAACATTCGCTGCAACGTCCACAGAAAATAAGCCGCCGCCAGCATGATGCCAAGAGTGGAGAGAGCCGGAATCCAGGCCGGAATCTGGTCGGCGCGGAAAGCACCCATAAGCGTAAACAACTCGCCGACAAAGCCTGAAAAACCCGGCAAGCCGAGGGAGGCGAAGAAAGCCACGCCCGTGAGCACGGTATAGCGGGGCATGGGGCCGATCAGACCCCGGTAGTGTTCTATCTGGCGATCGTGGGTGCGGTCAGAGAGAACACCCGCCAGCAAAAACAGCATGGCTGACAGCACGCCATGGCTTACCATTTGATAAATGGCTCCGTTGATCCCTTCGGCCGTAAAGGCCGCGATGCCCAGCAACACAAATCCCATATGCGAGACTGACGAATAAGCGATCATTTTTTTGAGATCGCTTTGAGCCAAAGCATTGAAGCCACCATAGACGATGGAAATCATCGCCAGTAGGGCCAACGGTACGGAGCTGAAAAAGGCTTCCTGCGGAAAGAAGCCGTCCACGATGCGGATAAAACCGTAGCCACCAATTTTCAGAAGGATTCCCGCCAATACTACCGAAATGGCAGTTGGCGCTTCCACGTGGGCATCGGGTAACCAGGTATGGACGGGTACCACGGGGAGTTTTACCGCAAAACCCGCGAACAGCAACCAGAAGGCCCAGATCCGGACAGGGGTGTCGCCCAGAAAGATGCCGGAGGCTGGGTTGAGCCAGGCGCCGGGGAGGTAGTTGGCGGCATCAGCCAGGTACTCGAAGCGAAACGTATGCACCAGTTGCCCCGGCTCGATAAACCCCTGCGCCAAAGCTTGCTGGATCTGCAGAATGACGCCCGCGTTGGGCGCATCGCCCAGTCCGAGCAGGCCTACGGCCTGTGCCGTTTCGACGGGATTAATGGCCGACAGGTAGAGTCCGATCATCACGATCAGTATTAGCAGGGAACCCAGAAAGGTGTAGACAAAAAACTTGATAGCCGCGTACTCGCGCCTCGGGCCTCCCCACAGCCCGATGAGGAAGTACATCGGCAACAGCATGAATTCGAAGAAAAGGTAGAACAGGAAAAAGTCCTGAGCCAGAAAACAGCCGAGCACCGTACCACTCAACAACAGATACAGGGAAAAATAGGCTCTTTGCCGTTTGGTAATGTGCCACGAGCTAATCGCTCCCACCAGCATAACCACTGCCGCCAGTAGTACCAGCGGCAGGCTGATCCCATCCACCGCCAGGGCATAATCGACCGACACCGTGCCCAGGCCGCCCAGCGAGAGGGTGATCCAGTCCACCGTTTCGCGAAATTGATATCCGGCCGAGCTTTTATCAAAGCCAAAATATACGAACAGGCTCAGTAGCACTTCCAGCCCACAGATCGCCGTAGTCAGCACCCGCAAATCCTGAACGCGCCGCGCGGGCCAGAGCAGAGCCAGCAAAGCTCCCGCCAGCGGAACAAAAATCAATAAACTGAGTAGGTAGTCACTCATGTCAAAAATTATCCATTAGCCTTTCGGAGCCGCCCGCGCGGTCCATTATCAATTGATTAACGTCAGCCATAAAAGCAGCAAAAGTACGCTTACAAAGGTGACGAGAAAATAAGACTGTATTTTGCCGTTTTGAAAAAGCCGCACAACCTGACCCGCGCCCCTGGCAGTCCCGACGATCAGTTTCACACCTCCGTCGGTAATATGGCGATCCGTCCATCTGATCATATGGGCCAGCACGACGGTGAGTCTCGCAACTATATTGACCAGAGAATCAATGATGTTCCTTTCAAATCCGGCGCAAAAGTTGGCGACTTTTTGAAAAAAGATCAGGAAGAAAGTCTGGTGCTGCGTGGCTTCGTTGTGATCGGCATAGGGGTTGATCCGTCGCAGCGGTATTCGCCAGGGGCTGTTGCGATCAGAAATTCTTTCCAGACGGGAAGGGCGAAAAAATCCGCCGTATCGCCTGGCCCGCCGAAAAACCAGGCCCAGAAAAATGCCCGTCACGATCACCGACAGCAATGGTACCCAGGTAGCGTGAGCCAGAGGGGCATACTCCATGCCATTGAGAAACCATCCCGAAAAGCCGTCCAGGGGGTTGACGGAAAACCAGAAGAACAGCGACCCGGCAGCCAGTACAGCCATTGGCCCCCACATCAGGGCAGGTGACTCGTGCGGATGAATACCGGCAACTCTGGCAAAACGCGCTTTGCCCATAAAAATCAACCACACTTGCCGTACCATATAAAAAGCAGTGAGGCCGGCGGCAAGTACCGCCACTATTGGGAAAAGGTACCAGAAACTACCCGCTTCGGCGGCGCGGACAAAGGCCATTGCAAATATGGCATCTTTGGATAAGAAGCCGGAAAAGAGCGGTATGCCTGCCAAAGCCGCCGCGCAGATGACGTAGCAAATGAACGTCCAGGGCATGACTGTACGCAATCCCCCCATGTTGCGCATATCCTGGGGATCGAAGCGGGCTTTCACGTCATGCGGACTTAAAGCGTGAATGACTGAACCGGCTGATAAAAATAGCCCGGCTTTAAAAAAAGCATGGGTGAACAAATGGAACATGGCTACCTGCCAGCTACCGATGCCCACCGCCAGCACCATCAGCCCCAGCTGCGAAATGGTGGAATACGCCAGCAAACGCTTGATATCCCATTCGTACATGGCTTTCCAGGCGCCGTGAAGCATAGTGATGGTACCGATAACCGCAATGACCAACTGCGCCGTTGGGGTCAGTAAAAACGCAATGCGGGCCAGCAGGAAAATACCCGCCGCTACCATCGTGGCGGCGTGGATCAAAGCCGAGACAGGCGTCGGGCCTTCCATGGCATCGGGCAGCCAGGCCGATAGCGGAAACTGGGCGGATTTGCCGATGCAGCCGCCAAAAAGGAGGAGGCCAATGGCGGTGAGTAACCATTCGTCCACGCTCAGGGTGACAGGGCCCGTCTGTTGATACGGAAAAGAGGACAGGTCCGCGGGCAGGACGGAGAAATCGGTGGTTCCGGTATAGTGGAGGAGCAGCAGGATGCCCGTCAGAAAAGCGGCGTCGCCGATGCGGTTGAGGATAAATGCTTTTTTGGCGGCCCAGGCGGCGCGGGGCTTGTGGTACCAGAAACCGATGAGCAGGTAGGAAGAGAGGCCAACCAATTCCCAGAAAACGTACATCATCAGTAAACTCCCGGCCATGACGATACCCAACATCGAGAATATGAAGAGCTGGATAAAAGCGAAATACCGAACGCGTGCGGCATCGGTCCGCATGTAGGCGATAGAGTAAATCTGCACCAGCAAAGCAACGAAATGGACCAGCAGCAGCATCAGTCCGCCCAGGTAATCGAGCCGCAGCGAAAGCCGCAGGGTGTAGGTGCCCAGTTTGGCCCAGTCGTAGTGAAAGAGACTGATCTCGTTCTGGGAGAATAGGCTGATACTCAGCAGCAATCCAGCCAGTGTGATTGCAGCTGCGATCCAACCTGCCGCGTTGCCGGCACGCCTTCCGGTTACCCCCAGGCCGATGGCCGCCAGCAAGGGCATAACCAGCAGCAGCAGGGCGGAAATTGGCAGGTCGGTAGCGGGCATGAGGGGTGTCAGGTAGTTTGGCCGGGCAAATATCCTCAATTCGGGCCCGATTTCAAACCTTACTCAGAGGTCTTTCTCCACATCGTCGGGTTGTACCTGCCCGTGCAGGATGTCCAGCAGTTCCTTTACCTGATAGACGGAGCGGTTATACGAATTAGAGAGAATGATGATTACGAAGTCGTCATCCGGGCTCATCCACAGCATGGTGTTGTACCCTTTCCACCAGCCGCCGTGGTAAATGTACTTGGGAGTTTCCCGCTCGTTGAGGTGCAGCCGGAAGCCGTAGCCGTAGTTTTTCATCCCGGGCCGTTCAAAACTGCGGGGCGAGAACGCTTCCCGCATGGTTTTCCTGCTCAAAAGACAGTCCGCCATCAGACCTTTGTAGAAGCGATAAAGATCTTCCGTCGTGGAACACAGCCCTTTGTCGCCATACACTTCGTCGTAATAATCTTTCGGTACGATACGGCCATATTGGTGACCGACCGTACGATACGCGGCCGTAGAGTCCGGTGCGTCCGACACTAGGAATGTGTGTTTCATGCCAAGCGGGTCCAGAATATGCTTGCGCAAATAGTCCTCGAAGGGTACGCCTGCCACTTTCTCCACGATGGCCGCCAGCACCAGGTAGTTGGTATTACTGTAACTAAACGAGCGATTGGGGCGGTTGTACAGTTTGGGCGTGGGTTTTACGGCGGCAAACCAGTGCATTACCGTAGCGTTGGCCGGGTACTTCTGCCCGCGCCGGACGCTATCCATGAAAGCATACGTATAGTTGGGTAGTCCGCTACGGTGGCTGAGCAGATTTTGGATAGTGATGTGGTGGTAAGGGAAATCAGGGAAAAAATGCTGGATGGAATCGTCCAGGCTAAGCTTGTTGGCCTCATAAAGTTTCAGGACCGCCACGGCAGTGAATGGCTTGGAGAGCGATGCGAGTTGGAAAGCGTGGTCGGCCCGCAACGTGTCTTTTTCTTTAAGGTGGGCGTAGCCGAAAGATTGTTTGTAAAGTACCACGCCTTTCTGGGCGATGAGGACATTGCCGTTGAAGCCACCCAGACGCTTTTTACGAAAAATCTCCGTGATCTCTGCCACTTTCTTTTCGGCATCGATTTGCTGCCTTACTTCGACTTCCTGCTCAGCGGTCAGCGGCTTGCCTACACACTCGGTGTACCAGTCGTTGGGCTGTTTGACCTTACTGTGCTGTGTGCGGTCACAGGCCGAAATGACCAACAAACCCAAAATGGCCATCCATCCGGCCCACTTTCCTTTCTTCCCTGCGCAATTCATGCAAAAACGTTTTTTCCAGCAACGAAAAAAACCTGTTTGCGTGTCTTATGCAAACAGGTTTTGTCAAAATATTTTTTCTTACCGAACCGCCAGGGCGTCTTTCTCCTTCTTGCGGGTGTTGAGTTTTTTCCAAACCCAGTTACCGACGGTCTCGCCCAGGTGCGTTCCTTCTTCCACGCCGTCGCGGTAGTGGATGCCACCGTACATGCGGCTGTAGGAAGCATCCCAGTAGGCATCCTCAAAAGATTTGAAAGACTTGACACCGTGTCCGTACTTTTTTTCGGTAGTATCGGTAAAGGCCACATTTTCGCCGAGCAAATGAGTCAGAACTGTTCCGCAGGCCGCCGAGATGGAACTATGTCCACTTACATATTCAGGGAAGGGGGGCGTTTCAAGATACGGCCGCCAGGCGGGATCCCAGCCATTGTTAATTACGGTTTCGGGCCGAATGCGCACACTGCTGTACTTTTCATCCCAGCAAGACACAAAGGCGTCGAACATGGCGATGGAACCCATCGTGTAGCATTCTGTCGTCTGCATCAGATCGAGCTTCTGATTCTCGGCCACCGTACGTGTAATGGCGAGCCAATGGCCCGGCGGGGTCATTTTCTTATTGGCAAACATGACGTGGCCCACGACATTGGTCACGAAAGCATTGTCGTCCCAGAAATAAGCCGTCGTGCGCTGGTCTTCGGTCATGTTTTTGCCGATATCGTAAACCTCGCGGGTTAGCTTCATGAATTCGCTGTTCTTACTGAGGTCATATTTGGCGGGAGCGGGGCACTTAAACTGCTTCACCGAATCCATCGTGAATGGGCGCACCGTGTTCCACATGGGCTCGCAGGCATCGGCGTAAGCAGGAGGCGTGGGTACCCAGGTGCCGGGCTCATTGGTTACGGTGTACCTAAATCCCCTTATTTGCTTATAGTTGTCGCCGCCTGAATAGTCGATGACATGCTTGGCAACCGCTTCACCGTAAGCCATCGACCGGTCGATGACGTCATCGGGAATGCCCATGTCTTTATATTTCTGAAAAAACTCCTTCTCGTAATCATCCCACATATTTTCAGAAAAAGTAAGTTTCCTGCCCACCATCGAAAATGCCTTGGCACTCGCCAGAGGAAAGCAATACTCTTTACCTTCCTCCGGCTGCGGCGTGGCCTCAAACCCATTCAACTGACCGGCCAGCGACCTGAATTCCGGGTTCCCGGGTACCAGCGCCTCGTAGCCCGCCAAATTGGTGTAGGCGTAAATCCGGCTCGCGACCGGCGGCTTAAAAATGTCGTGAATGATAACGTTGGTCAGGTGTATACCCAGGTCGTTATAAAGCTTGGGGTCGGAAGCCGCTTTGTTATAAATCTCGGGTGAGGTCGTTTCACGGCAGCCAGAAAGGGAAGCAGCAGTCAGTACAAGCAGAAATAAAGACAGTTTTTTCATTGTGTATAGGTATTTTCAAGGGTACTGCGTTTTGGTTCAAGAACGCAGGGTTCAGAGGTTTATTGAAGAAGCGATCCGCGTAATTCGTTCCGAATCAACAGTCTATAATTTCAAATGGGCGGCAAAGGTAGCTGTTTGACCAACGTTTTGCAAGAAATGAGAGTTCACGTCTGGGCAGAAAATCGGGGATCAAAAGACGTAATTTGTGAAGATTTATCCTCATACGGTTTATAAAAAAGAAAAGGATATTTTTTGTTAATCAAAGAAAATCGGGCCTATTTAGAAGCGGACTCTGAAAAATTCCGGCCTTTACAGACTCAGTGGCAAACGGGGGGGATGGATTGTCGGGAATATATTGGCGAACTTTGAGTTTCATGCCTTTTTTCGATGAAAGGCAAATTTGCATCCTAGTTTTGAACGCTTTCCCTAGCTTACTGATATGCCAAAGTTAATTCTCTTACTTCCATTCCTGTGCATCGTATCGTTTGTACGCCCGGCACAAGCCCAAACTACCCCCATCGCCCTCCACCCCCAGAACCCGCACTATTTCACTTACAAAGGCAAAACTACCGCCCTGATTACCTCTGCCGAGCATTACGGCGCGGTACTTAATCTCGACTTCGACTACAAAAGATACCTGCAAACCCTGGCCGACGAGGGCATGAACTACACCCGGATTTTCACGGGTACTTACTACGAAATCGCGGGGGATTTCAACATCGAGAAGAACAATCTGGCTCCCAAAAGGGAACGGTACATCGGCCCGTGGCCGGAAGCCGAGGGAGACACGTCGAAGTTTGATTTGTCAAAGTGGAATGAAGCTTACTTTGTGCGCCTGAAAGACTTTTTGTCCGAAGCCGGAAACCACGGCATCATCGTCGAGGTCACGCTTTTTTCGTCCATTTACCAGGACAAAACATGGGGCATCTCGCCGCAAAACCCGGTCAATAACGTGAACCTGACCGACCAGATTTCCCGCCAGCAAGCCCAAACGCTGAACAACAACGGTCTCTGGAAATATCAGGAGGCTTTCGTGAAAAAAATGGCGACAGAACTGAATGGTTTCGACAATATTTTCTTCGAAGTTCAGAACGAACCCTGGTCTGACCGCAATGTTCCGGTGTATAACATTATAAATAAAGAGGAATTGGTGAAAAACGACTGGCAAACCAAGTCTGATTTTGCCGACGAGGCTTCGTTAGAGTGGCAGGCCGCCGTAGCCAATACGATCAGCCAAACGGAGCAAAAACTACCTAAAAAGCACCTGATCGCCCAGAATTATACCAACTACAAAGCTTCCATTCCGAAGGTCGAACCCAATGTTTCCATCATCAACTTTCACTACGCCTGGCCCGAGGCCGTGCGCTGGAACTACCATTACAACAAAGTGATTGGCTTCGACGAATCGGGTTTTGCGGGTTCTGACGATGATGTGTACCGCCGGCAAGCCTGGCAATTCATGCTAAGCGGCGGTGGGCTGTTCAACAGTCTTGATTATTCGTTTTCAGTCGGCAATGAAGACGGCAAAGGTACTTACCAGGCACCCGGCGGAGGAAGCACGGCCCTGCGGTCGCAGTTGAAAGTACTTGCTGACTTTCTCGGCAGTTTTAACCTGGAAAAGCTATATCCCAACCACGTAAGTACCCTCAGCGCGCCCGGCCTGATAGCCTATATGTTGTCGGACAAAAGCAACGCCTTCGCTGTTTTCCTGCGCGCTACGGGTACTACCCAATCGACCCTGAAACTGGCGGCCGATAATGGTACTTATGGGGTAAAATCCCTCGACACTGTCACGGGCAAATATACCAATCTGGGAGATGTGAAAGCGGTTGGAGGTATTTTGACGATTGGCGTAGATATTCCGACGGGTGAATTAGCTTTGCGGATTTCAAAGCAATAAAAAATGGAATTCTGGAGAATTCGCAAACTATTTCTTGCAGTCTTCTGTCTGGCGCAACTGATTGGCCACGCCCAAACTACCACTGTAACGATAATGGGTACCGTGACCGACGAAGTAACGGGCGAACTGCTGCCTTTTGCCAATGTCTACATCAACAACTCGTCCATTGGCACCACCACCAACGAGAAAGGGGCCTATACGCTGGCCAACCTGCCGATTGGCAACATCGACGTGGCCGTTTCTTATTTGGGCTATGCGCCCATCAAACAAACGCTGCGCTTCGAGCAGCCGGGACTCAAGAAGGTGCTGTTCAAGATGCGGCAGGGTGTGGAGCTGGAAGGTGTGGTCATTTTTTCCAAAAAGAGCAAAAAACGAGAGCAGCGCCTCAAAATCATTACGCGGGAACTACTGGGTGCCGGCCGATTCAGTAAGCTATGCAAACTACTGAATCCGGAGGTTTTGAGAATATCGCTGGATGACAACGGACACCTTACGGCGCAGACGATCAGCCCTCTGAAGATAGAGAACCGCGCATTGGGCTATCTGATTCACCAGGATTTGTCGGACTTTGATTTTTATGAAGGCAAAGTGTACTACGGCGGCAATACCCGCTTTGAGTTGTTGAAACCCGCGAATGAAGAGGAGGAAAACCGCTGGCGCGCCAATCAAAAGACGGCTTATCAAGGTTCTTTGAAACAGCTCTTGACTAGTATGGTTTCCGATAGTTTGCGGGAAAACGGATTCCGGGTTTTTCAGGAGATACCCGATTCATTGCGTATGTTCAGCCGCGTCAGCACCCAAAACGGAATGAGTTTTATCAAAAACCATCTGCATAACCGGATTGAGGAAGTCAGGGGCAGGGCTCTGATCCGGCCGGGAGAGTTAGAAACCGAGCGACTGGTAGTTTCAGGAACAAAGCTGGAGGTGTTCAACCTGAACAAACGCAGCAGTTCTCCTTACAGCGATATGTCCTATGCCTACTCGGTCATTTCGTTTCCGCAAGGCTACTCTGTTATTTCCCCGCAAGGTTGGCTTATCATGCCCAACGGAATCGATATCAGAGGCGATCTGGGCAACGACCGTTTCGCCAACCTTCTGCCCGCCGACTGGAAACGGGACTAAGGAAATGGTAATTCGTAACTTCATGCAGGCACCTTTTTTGTAAAAGAACCGGTTACGTTACTTTATGAGATAACTCTTCCTGCCAAATGCAGTTTATCTGATTCTGAATCAATATTTACTTAAACCCATATCACCGTGTTTAAAAAAAGAACAAGCTTATACGCCACGCTGCTCATCAGCGCGCTGGCAAGTGTCCCGACAAACCAGGCCGTGGCGCAAATGGCCAAGGATAAAATCGCCGACAACGCCGTGGCCGAACCTGTCATTAAGGTTCCGGCCAATTTCAAAACCACTATCGTGGCCGACGGCTTGGGTAAGGCCCGGCACCTGACGGTCACCGACCGGGGCGACGTGTATGTGCGGCTGGCCAAGCCCGTCGGTGGTGGCGGTACCGTGTTTCTGCGCGATACCGACGGCGACGGGAAGATGGATGAGCAAAAAAGCTTCGGGGATTTTGGCGGCACAGGCATAGCGCTGGGGGATGGCTACCTCTACACTACTTCCAGTACCGAAATCTTCCGTTATAAGTTGAATGGTAACCAGGAGGTCATTGACCCCAACAAGCCCGAGCGCATCGTCACGGGTTTGACTGATAAGGGCACACACGCCTCCAAATCGGTGGTGCTGGACAAAAGCGGAAATATTTACGTGGGCATTGGTGCACCTTCCAACGCCTGTCAGGTAAAAGACCGGACCAAAGGCTCGCCCGGTATGATGCCCTGCGCCATGCTGGACTCCGTAGGCGGAATCTGGCAATTTAAAACCAATCAACCCGACCAGATCCTGAAGGACGGCGTCCATTACGCTACCGGCATCCGTAACATGGTGGGCATGGATTGGAACGGTCAAACTAATTCGCTGTTCATCATGCAGCACGGCCGCGATCAGCTCAACACGCTTTTTCCCGATATGTACACCGATCAACAGTCGGCGGTGCTGCCTGCTGAGGCTATGTACGAACTGAAAAAAGGCGCGAATGCGGGTTGGCCCTATACGTATTACGATCAGATTCAGAAGAAGAAAATTGTAGCACCTGAGTACGGCGGTGACGGTAAGAAAGAAGGTTCGAGTGAGTACATCGACCCGGCGGCGGCCTATCCCGGCCATCTGGCCCCGAATGGTTTATTGTTTTACACGGGCAGCCAGTTTCCCGAAAAATATCGGAATGGAGCCTTCATCGCCTTCCATGGCTCCTGGAACCGCGCTCCTGAACCCCAGGCCGGGTACTTTGTAGTATTCCAACCCTTCAAGAATGGCAAGCCTTCCGGCGACTGGGAAGTATTCGCCGATAATTTTGCCGGAATGGAAACAGTGATGTCGCCCGGTAGTGCCATGCACCGTCCTTGTGGACTGGCTCAGGGACCCGATGGTTCTCTCTATGTCGCGGATGACGTGAAAGGTACTTTATATAAGATTTCTTATTCCAAATGAACAGAGTACTCAGATGTAGTTTCGTCGCAGGGGTGATGGTGAGTGTTTTCTCCTTCCAGTCCTGCGCCCAGACCAAAAACGCTACCCAGAAATCAACTTCTGATGCTGCGAAAGTCAGTCCAACGGAGGTATCGATGGCGGCGGGTAAGTTGGTCTACAATCAAAACTGTCTCGTCTGCCATCAGGCTGATGGCGGCGGCGTACCGCACCTCAATCCGCCTTTGAGTCAGACCGATTATGTACTGGGCGAGAAGGCCCGGTTAATCGGAGTTGTTCTGAACGGGCTGGATGCCCACGAACCGATCAACGACGAGGTGTACAGCAATGTGATGCCCGCCCATAATTTCCTGACCGACCAGCAGATCGCCGATGTGCTGACATTTGTCAGGAATAGTTTCGAGAATAAGGCTTCGGCCGTTTCGGTGGCGGAAGTAAAAGCTGAACGGGCAAAGAAGAAATGAGCCTTCGATAGAAATGCAGTAGGCCGGGAAGGCCGAATATCCTTATAGCTCCATTACCATGGTTATCACGGTAATGGAGCTTTTTCTATATATTGCTCATCTACCTGTTTTCCCCAAATAAATCGTTTTCCATGAAGCTGTTCACTGTCTGTCTCTTGCTGGTATCTTTTTCGTCACTGGCCCAAACCATTCCCTATTCTTCGGCTGAACCTTACATCCGTCTGATCGCCGGACCGGAAAATGCCTCAGCCAGGCGTCTCGAGCTATCCTCGGACATCGACACTACCTGGGATCGCTGGAAGGATCGGGGCTACAGCTTTGGATTCGACCCGAAAGTCACGCCGATGTACACCACCGTGAATGGTATCCTGAGTACGCCCTATATGGTTCAGGTGCGCGGCAACGACCAGGAACGCAACCGCAAGCGCTGGGGCTACCACGTGTTCGAAGGCTACGCCCGCGACGATAAGTCGCGCATCACGATGCTCGTCAACAAGCACGTGGAAGAAGGCCGGCCCGTGGCTGAAGCTTATTATTACAGCACGGTGTACAACCACTCGGAACCCGCCTACAACTGGTTCAGAATCGGTTCCGATGTACGGCAGCATTCTTTCCTTTTTGGTCGGGATAAGGCCATTTTTTATGGTTCGCTGCGCCTGACCAACGCCCTTACGCTGGGCAGTGTAGGAAAAGAAGATTTGCGGGAGCTTGAAGTACCGGGCGATGCCGAAAAAGAGTACGCCGAGGACGCCAAACACGTCAACTTCCAGGCGCTGAAAACAGGAGGGGATGGTACCATTTTCTACGACAAGGATAACCACATTATGGTCATTAAGCTAGACGGCCAGTGGATGAAGGTATCGGTGGAGCCTTTGCCCGAGAACGTAAAGTACCCTTTTTGAAATGATTGAATTGGGCAGATAAGAGTGGAAACAACTACTGCTTCAAATCCTTCATTTCATCCGGATCGATGCTGCCGTAGTGGTGATAGACGCGCAATACAATTGCCAGCGCCACCGTGACTTCGGCGGCAGCGACTACGATCACAAACAGTGCGAATAGCTGTCCCCGCAATAGCACCGGATCATGCCGACTGAACGCGATGAGGTTAAGATTCACCGCATTGAGCATCAGTTCTAAGCCAATAAGTATGCCAATCACGTTGCGCTTGGTGACAGCCACGGCCAGCCCCAGGCTGAACAAAGCCGCCGCGACAACCAGAAAATGGAAAAGTGGAATGGCTGAATTCATTCGGTCGGGTCGGGGTTGCGGTGCATCGCCAGGTATGCGGCACCTACCAGAGCTACAAGCAGCAGGATACCGGCGATTTCAAAGGGTAACAAGTGGGTAGTCATTAATTCTACGCCCAGGGTCCGGATGGTCGAGCGGCTGTCGAGCGTGTCGCCATCCAGGGCAAAGTTGGCCTGAACAACGACCAAAAACAAGACCACGAACAATCCCAGGCCTACCGTCAATCCCCAAAACTTTCGTCCCAGACCAACCAGAACACGGTTGGGCGTTTGGGAAGTTGCCTCCGGGTCGGGGACTCTTGTGAGCATAATCCCGAAGATCAATAGTACCAGAATCCCGCCCACATACACCATCAGTTGAGCGACGGCCAGAAAATCTGCCCCCGCCAGTACAAATAGCGCCGCTATACCCAGTAGGGCCAGAAACAGCGAAAAGGCCGCGTACATCAGGTTGCGGGTCAGGAGGATAAAAAGGCCCGAACCGAGGGCGAGAGCCGCGAAAGCGTAAAAGGCAAGTAGCTCAGTTGACAATTTAATTCAAGGGACAGGTAGTGAATAATGCGAACTCCGCACGGAGCCTCGCTGGCTTTTCTATTCGTCTTTCGGCTTCGGTGGTTTCATCGTAGGCCGAAAGGGTACTTTGGGTTTCGGCTTTTCCGGGGCAGGTTCAGAAGCGGATGGATCTGTCTCGGACGATGGCGCGGCTTTGGGCGGTTTCATCGTAGGCCGAAAGGGTACTTTTGGCTTTTCTTTCGACAATTCTTCCTTAATCTCGCCCTCTTTGTTGGAAACTTCCGCTTTCGCGGTACTTCCCGGCGGTTTCATAGTCGGTCGAAAAGGTACCTTGGGTTTCGGCTTTTCCGGGGCAGGTTCAGAAGCGGATGGAGCAGTCTCGGACGATGGCGCGGCTTTGGGCGGCTTCATCGTAGGCCGAAAGGGTACTTTTGGTTTTTCTTTCGACAGTTCTTCCTCAACCTTGCCCTCTTTGTTAGAAACTTCCGCTTTCGCGGTACTTCCCGGTGGTTTCATCGTAGGCCGAAAGGGTGCCCTGGGTTTCGGCTTTGGCGGCTCTGTTTGCTTTTCTTCTGGTACCGATTCAGCCGCCGACACCGGCTTTTCCTTTTTAGCAGGAATCACAGGCCGCTTCATTACAGGGGCCGGACGCGCAGGCCGAAAGGGTACTTTGGACTTTTCGAGCTCGTCGCCCTCCTCCCTCGTTACTTCCGGTTCCGCTGGAGCAGCTGTTTTCGGCTTCATTTGAGGGCTCGGTCTGAACGCCGGACGCGGTGCCGCCGGTTTGTCGCCCGACTCCACTTTGGGAGTACTTTTGGCAGCCGCTTTCAGGGCTTCTTTTTCGGCCTGGAATATTTCAAGAAGTCGCTTTTTCTCATCGGCTTCGGCGGGTGTAAGATTGCCAAACTCATAGACCATGTCGCGGATATCGAGCTCGCTGTAATCGAAAGTCTTGGTCATCGTCAGGCATTCGGTCGGGCATACCGTCGTGCACAAACCACAATAGCAGCACTTGGCCATATCGATGTCGAACTTGGCTGCATACAATCGAATGGGCGAGCCATCGGAGGCCTTTCCAACTTCCTCGGTAGCACGAATGGGTTCGATGTCGATGCAGTCCACCGGGCAGACTTTGGCGCACTTGTCACACACAATACAATCGTCCATCTCGTTGTGCAGGCGGTAGCGGCCGTTATCGGGAATGGGAATCGTTTCCAGCGGATACTGGATCGTGACCATACCCTCACTCTGGTCGAAGAAATCGTCGCGCCGTACATCGCCCGCCCGACGGCGGTGCCGCGCCGCCCACAGGTGGCGCCAGGTCAGGCTCATACCCTTTGCGGTGGTACGTATTCCGTCGGCAATATTTTGGAAGTAAGTAGAAGGCATCGGGGTTTCGGCTACGCTCAACCTGACAAGGAGGTCGGCTTTTGCAAAAATAGCGGATTAATCGAAAAGGCTGCGAAATCGCTGACAGGTTGTCTTATCGCTCAACCTCCCTGTGCGCTATCGCCAAGCCGCTCTGTGTCGTTGATGATCTGTCCCTCCATCTGAAGGAGGTTGACCAACTCCCGCTGCAACGACTTCGTCTTATCGGTGTTGTACCAGCGTTGCTCCTCTTCCTGAAATTCGGCATAAGGGATCGTTGGATTT
This sequence comes from Persicitalea jodogahamensis, assembly GCF_014651615.1. Classification (GTDB taxonomy): domain Bacteria; phylum Bacteroidota; class Bacteroidia; order Cytophagales; family Spirosomataceae; genus Persicitalea; species Persicitalea jodogahamensis. The sequence goes on from NZ_BMXF01000006.1 coordinate 228,566, forward strand.
TTTTTGTAATCCCAGACGATTTCCTGCAAGGCTGCCGGGCGCGGTCCCCAGGTAAAAAGCTCGTTCCCGTCGGCATCGATTGCGATCAGCTTCGGGATGGCTTTGCCACCGCGGGTCAGGTGAGCATCCATGATTTCGGGATGCTCGTCGCGCAGCAGCATGGTCAGCGTGATATTCGGGTTAAGTGCCGCCACTTTGGCAATTACGGGCAGGTTTTGAGCCGAATCGCCACACCAGGCTTCGGTGAGGACGTACCAGGTTTGCGGGGTAGAAAGCTGAAAAGCCAGCTGCTGTAAGTCCAGATCCAGCTTCACGGTTTTGTCCAGACGGTGCATCCGGTACTGGTTGAGACGGGTATACTCCGCCATCTCAGGTGACTGCCTGGATCCGGTGGTGCGTTTCTCGGCTACGACCTGATCCGTCAGGGCCAGGTACTCATCGTAAGTATAGGTCTGCCTGATATTTTCGGGTGTAAAGACGGTTTTGGCTGCGTTCATGGGATGCTTTTTTCCTCACAAAACCTTGTCCTCCGGCTTTCGGTTCAGACTTTCCGCTTGATATAAGTACTGTAGTCGGTCTGCCGGGCTTCATAATCCCCGGCCATAAACGGCGAACTGAGCAAAAAATCGGCGGTGGCCCGGTTGCAGGCCATCGGGATATTCCAGACCACACTCAGCCGCAGCAGGGCCTTGATGTCGGGGTCATGCGGCTGGGCCGCCATCGGGTCCCAAAAGAAAATCAGCATATCCACCCGTTCTTCGGCGATCATCGCGCCGATCTGCTGGTCGCCGCCCAGCGGGCCGCTCAGGAGCCGGATCACGGGTAGGTTCAGGGCCTCTTCCAGCATTTTTCCGGTAGTGCCTGTGCCGTAGAGTTCGTGCCGTGCCAGCATTGCTATGTTGTCATGCGCCCAATCCATGAGCTCGGCTTTGCGGTTATCATGGGCTACGATGGCCAGGCGCTTGCGGGGGAGAAGGTTGCGGGAAGTCATTTTTTGAAAGAAGAAAGGGTGAAAGTAGGATAGAAGATGAAGGACATCGGAGGCATGATACGCTCGATTGACAATGATAACTTTGGTATTCTAGAGACTTCTTACGAAATCAATGCCAAGTACCGCAAAGCTAACTCTTCCCGGTCGAAATGCTCGCGGGCGTAGCGGTAGCCGCTTTCGCCCTGTCTTTTAATCAATTCAGGATTTTGCAGGTAAAAACGAATTTTCTCCGCAAAGTCCTTCGGGTTTTCCGGCTCCACAAAAATGCCCGCGTCGGCCTTTTCCACCAGCGCGCGGGACACACCGTCTATGGCCATCAGCACGGGTTTCTGGCAGGAAAAGTAGTCGAAAGTTTTGTTGGAATAAATCGTTTTGAAAGTGTCGACTTTCTTCAACACCGAGGCACCCATGTCCGACGCCAGAATATATCTGAACACCTCCCGCTTCGGTACTGAATCTACAAAGCGCACATGGGTCAGGTTTCTCCTTTGTGCCTCGGCGATGAGGTCTTTCTTCTGCATTCCGTCGCCGATGAGCAGAAAAAGTGCTTCCGTGTCGCGCAGTAGCGCAGCGGTGTCGAGTACCTGCACCAGGTGATTGGCCACGCCATGCGCGCCAACGTAAGTAATCACGAATTTGCCGACCAGGTCATGCTCATGGCGAAAAGCCTCGGCGTCGAAGTCGACCATTACCTCTTCCGACAGCGCGAAGTCGGCGGCATTGGGTATAAAGATGATTTTATCGGCGGGTATTTTCTTTTTGGAAATCAGCACTTCGCGGAATGCGGGCGTTAGAACGTTAATAAGCTTCGCCTTTTTATACACGAAGCCCTCGAACCAGTAGGCGAACCTGATGATATATTTATTGGTCAAAACGCCCGTATCGATGGCTGATTCGGGCCACAAATCCCGCACCTCGAACACAAAAGGAGTTCGCTTCCACCACGAAAGTACCAATGCGGTAGCACCCACAAAAAGTGGCGGTGACGTAACGACGATCACATCATAGCTGCCTTTGGCTAATTTTATTCCGGCCCAAATGCTGGAAAAGGTGAAGGAAAAATACGCCCAAAGGCGTCCCAGAAAACTGGCGTGGTAGCTATCCGGGACATGGCAGCGAATTACCTTTACGCCATCGCGATTGGTACTTTGGTGAAAGTACCTGCCTGCGTACTGATCTGATTTTCCGGCCATATAGTGCACCATTCCCGCCAACACCGTCACCTCGTGTCCGGCTTCGGTCCAGATGCGCGCCATTTCGTTCCAGCGGGAGCCGCCGCCTTCGTCATCTTTCAGGAAAAATTGGTGAACCAGAAGGATTCGCATGCAGCGGTCAGCTATCAGCTTTTTTGATTTCTATAATTGTTTTGAGGTACCGGCCCGGGGTGGTGTATACCAATCGCAGGGTAGTTGCTTTCTGGCCATATTTTTCGGAGTACCAGCCTTCGGTTTGGGCCGGGATGAGTTCATTGTTGTCCTGATCGAAAGTCTTTATCAGGCAATTTTCGAAAAAGCCATCACCCGGATGCCAGATTTGATGCATCGGCAATTCGACTGGGGCATTTTCGAGCCAGTCCTCGACAAACCAACTCGATTCTCCCGCCCCTTTCGTCACGCGCCGGCGGTGTACGATGTCTTTGCCTACATGCCTGAATCCTGCAAACTGCCCTTCAAAAACGTACTCATCCTCTTCGGAACCCATCCAGTCCGCGCGACTTTGTTTGATCCAGTCGTACCATATAAAACGCGGCCCCTTGCGCATTTGGTCGTAGTCGCCGAGCATGACGGTATTGTGTGAGGCGGTGCCCGCAAAGTAGCGTGTCCAGCGTGCTTCGGTATTGTACAGATAACTGCCCGCGTCGCGCAGGATATTTTTGCCATCTACCCAAAGGTCCAGATGCAGGTTATCGGCCTGAAACGGGCGGTCTTTGTAATGACCACAACGTATAAAGGTGACCGTGTCCGCATCGCGCAGGATATAATAGCCGCCCTGGTCAAAGGTGTAGCTACCGTCGGCCACCGTAGTTTTTGCCCCCACAGACAAGGATGGCGAAGCATTTAATGATTCTGCCAATGCATCCAGTTGAGGTCGAAAATCGCGGAAATGACTTTCACTTAATGGAAAAAATAGCGCCCCATCGTTGTTGCCGTAGTTGGGCAGCCAGCCCGTCGTGTCGTCCTGGCAAGCACGAAGAAAATTCAGGGACTTGCGGGCGCGGTCGTACACCACCTCGTCCCAGCGCTCGCCGTTGAGGTGAGCGATTTGGATGGCCTGGGTAAGAAGTTGAACCGCCGTGCGGTGGTAGTTCATCGAGAATTGCAGGAAAGTCCCGTCCTCATAAATCTGGTAGGCGATTTCCTGCCCGAACCACCGCTTGCCGTCCTTTTTCCAGCGGCTGCTTTCCGGGAAAAAAGGGTACAGCAGCCCGATCAGGTACAGCGTGAGTGTCTCGGTAAGGGCGTGGTTATTGCGCACCGTCCGCCGCGAAAAGTGGATGTTCGCCGCTACGTGGTGCATTTGCTGATAAATGCTGTGAACAATAACGGCAAAGCGTTTGGCGGTGAGGGCAGGGTAGTTTTTGTAATACTGGAGGGCAAAGGTCCAGTTCAGCACCCGTAGCGCGATTTCCTGACTGCATCGCCAGTTTGGGCCACAATTCACGGGGTTTTCGGCAATCCAGCTATCTATTTCCCCAAAAACCAGTTCAGACTGATCTTCCTGAAAATGTACCTCGTAGCGGATAAGGTCGTACAGAAACGTGAACCGCGATTTCTCCCAGACGTACTTGATGTCGCCGGCATCGGACGAAAAATCGGGGATTTCGGACCAGTGTTTCGTGGCGTCGTAGCGGTAGCCCGTCAGCGGATTGGTGAGCCAATCTTTGACCTCGTATTCTTCTGAACTGAAAAAGATAAGGCGACCTTTTTTGAAAGCTTCAACGCGGTTTTGCAGGCTGATGCGTTCAGTTTCGGAAATGGAGGGCTCAAAATTGAATTGCGGAAATTTGACCGGAAGATTTTTCCAATCGTGGAGTGAAACGAATTCCTGGTATTCAGGATTGGCGGGAAATCGCCTTTTCAATACACCCGTTTGCTTTTCCAGTTCGTGCCGGGTGCGATAGGCTACGTAACGGAACCCCATGTTCTGGATTAGTTCAATCGCGTTTCTTAGCATGTGTGTGAATTGGTGTTTTCATTGTCAACTCAGAAAAGCACTTTTTGTGGTCCGGCACGCCACTTTATAGTTTTTCTCTCACAGAGAAATCCATTCTTTGCGTTGCAAACTCTCCACTGCCGCCAGCGTGGCCCTGGTAGTATTCAGGATTTCGGGTAAAGGAATGATCGGCTCACCGCCGGTTTTTACTGATTCCAGCAAAATACGAAACTGATCGCGGTGGCCTTTATCCTGCCTGATCTTTTGTTTTGAAAAACTATTGAATCCGAACCCTTTCAGCGTGCGAAAGTTATCGAGAATCAGCGTCCGTTCCTGCGAATAGACCTCTACGCGCTCCTTAGAATAGGCCTTGCTCCCGTTACTGAAATAGTTGATGACGCCCGTGGAACCGTTAGCGTATTTCAGTAAAATACTGGCGTTGTCGGTCGTTTCGTCGGGGCTTTGGCCCATGGCGTTCATGCAAACGTCTGTCACCAAACTACCCGTCAGGAAGGTAATGAGGTCGATGAAGTGACAGGCTTCGCCCAGAATGCGCCCGCCGCCCACGGTGCGGTCGTGTACCCACGAGCTGGCCGGAATATGGCCTGCGTTCATCGTGGTTACTATGTTCATGGGGGCGCTGCCGAGCAGCGATTTCATCTTTTGGGCGTGGGGCGAAAAGCGGCGGTTGAAGCCAACGGTCAGCGAGAGGGCGGGAGTGTTTCTTCTAAAAAAATCTTCTATCTCAACCAGTTCGTCCTGAAAAATTGCCAGCGGCTTTTCCACAAAAACGTGCTTTCCCGCTTTCAGGGCTTCCAAGGTGAGCCGGGTGTGCTGGTCGTGGCGGGTAGTGATAATGACCAAATCCACCTCGTCGTCCTGCAAGATTTTGTGGTAGTCGGTAGTGCTGTGGGCGATGCCGTGCTTCTGCGCCAGAGCCGTACCCGACAAGCCATTGGCGCTGGCGATGTACTTTATATCCGCGCCTTTCAGCGCGGGCAACATGGTCATTTTCGTGAAATTTCCCGCCCCGATGATGCCCACGACGCCTTTGCGTCCTGCAAAGGAAACTGCCCGGTGGCGAACCGTCGGTTCCAGGGCGGCGGCTTCCGGGTATTCCAGCAGGGAGGCAATGGCTTTTGAAGAACCGATGCTGCCGTAAATTCGGGCATACTCAGTTAGCGGTACTACTTCGGTGATGAGGGGCTGCACATCCAGCGACCCGGAGGCGAGGAGTCGGAGGATCGTCTGGAAGTTGCGGTTTTCGGTCCAGCGGACGAAGGGGAGGGGGTAGTCACGCCCCTTTTGCTCGTAGTCGTCGTCATAACGGCCCGGCCCGTAGGAGCACGAAACCTGGAAGGTCAATTCTTTTTCGTAGAATTCCGCCCGGCTGAGGTCGAGGCCCACTACACCGATCAGCACGATTTTGCCGCGCCGCCGCGACATCCGCGCCGCCTGGGAAATAATGTCATTGTTTTTGGCCGAAGCGGTGATAATCACGCCGTCCGCCCCGATGCCGTCCGTAGTATTTTGAACAAAATTTACCGGGTCGTCGCCTTTTGTTGGGTTGCAGGCAATGATTCCCCTGGCGCGGGCGATGTCGAGCTTGGCCTCGTCCAGGTCCACGCCCACCACACGGCAACCATTGAGTCGCAGCAGGTCGGCGGTCAGTAAACCGATCAGTCCCAGGCCAATGACCACGACCGTTTCGCCCAGCGTGGGATCGAGCAGCCGGATGCCCTGCAGACCGATGGCACCAATGACGGTGAAGGCCGCCGCTTCGTCGGGGACCTGGTCGGGGATTTTGGCTACCAGATTGCGCGGTACGCAGACCACCTCGGCGTGAGGGCCGTTACTGGCTACGCGGTCACCAAGCTGGAGGTCGGTGATGCCTGCTCCCACCGCCATGACGGTGCCCACGTTGCAGTAGCCCAGCGGCAGGGGCTGCTCCAGCTTATTAAAAACGGACCGCACGGTCGTTTGCAAGCCGTCGGATTTTACTTTGTCAAGTACCATCCGCACCTTATCGGGTTGCTGACGGGCTTTTTCCAGCCAGTTGGCCTTCCCAAACTCCACCAGCATCCGTTCAGTACCCAGCGATACCAGGCTGCGCCGCGTGCGGATCAGCACCGCGCCGGGCCGCACTTGTGGTGCGGGTACTTCCGTCAGGGTAGTTTGCCCGGTTTTGAGATTTTGGGTGAGTTGTTTCATGATTGATCGTGGTCAGCGACTGGCGACGATAGGCTGTGTTCCCGCTGGCGTGAGCGTAGCGCAAGTTACGGCTCTTTGCCAAAACTTTAATTTCAGCCCTAAAATGACGTTTGAGCAGTATGACCGACGATTTAAACATTTTATAGTCAATGTAACAATGCTGACTGACAAAGAAAAAGCTCCTACCCAGCGGGAAAGAGCTCTTTGGATTATTAACCTAATCTAATCGTATGAGGATTAGTGTCTTGGATGGAGTCAGTTCAGCGCGACCAGCGTACGGGCAGGAGCCTTCATTACTTCGGCGCTACTCAGATTGATAGATTTGCGTTGTACTTCGGTGCCATTGGCGATCTCGATCGTATACTCACCGTCCTGTGCTTTGGACAGGTCGAAGTTGCAGGCGTATTTCTGAATCTTGCGGCCTACCGATTCGCGGTGCAGTTCTTTACCGTCCTGGTCAATCAGGCGGATGCTCACCCATTCCCCTGCCTCTTTCTGGACGTTGAGGCGTATGGTCATTGACTGCTGCACGCGGTAGAGACTGGTGTCGAAGGTTTTGGCGGTGTCCTGGGCCAGCGTTGAAGCGGCAGACAAAAGAGCAAGAGCAAAGGCGATAGCGGAAGTTTTGAGCGTTTTCATGATCGTAGTATTTAAAAGGTTTATGATAGAATGAGTATTTAAAAGTGTCCGTGCGTTGATCAGCAGCGAACATTACAAAGGTCGCTGGTTGCGCTTGACCGGACTTGGCTCATTCTATCAAAGGCGTGGTGCATTGTTGCAGAGAGTTGGTTTATTGTTGCATTTCGCTTTGGGGATAGGCTTTTGAATAAAATCGGCCCGAAAGAGTCAAAAAAAAGGCCGCACGACGCGGCCTTTTTCAGTAACACAGGTTGCTGCTACTCCTTACTGACCCGCACCGCGCCCTGCCGGTTCTGCGCGTCAACTACCTTTATTAGGTAAATCCCCGTGGGCAAACTACCCAGTCGGTACTCCACCTCGTTCAATCCTTCTACTAAATCCTGCTTCTGCGACTGCCGCACGCGGCCCGTCAGGTCAAGTACCTCGAAAGTACCCCGCCCAGCGGTGGGTGAAAGTACCTCCACCGTCACGGCGTCGACCACCGGGTTGGGGAAGGCTTTCAAAGAAAGTTTGAAAGGTAGTTCGTCGGATTCCGGTACGCCTATACGAGCATTCCCGGTTCCGCAGCCGCCCAGTGTGGCGCCCAGCCGCAAGTACCTCCTGGCGATTTTCTCCGACACGCACTGCGTGACGCCGTAGTAGCAGATCGTCACGTTCTGCTGGCGGTTGCCGCAGCGCACGTCCTGTACATTGACAGTTGTCTGGGCTTGTGCCTGGCAGCCGTTGCCGTCGGTCACCGTCACGGTGTAGGTCGTGGTAGTTTCGGGGCAAACGTTGACCGTGGCCCCGTTTCCTGCGCCATTGTCCCAGGCATAGCTGAGTGTCGGCGCACCTGTGGCTGTCGCTGAGATGTCGGTGCAGTTGCTGCCGAAGCCCAGAGTAACCGACTGGTCGGGACCGGGCGTTACAACTGGCAGCGGGCTGACCATCACGGTACCCGTGATATCATCTGAGACACAACCCGCCGAATTCCTGACCATCAGCGTAAAATTGATGTTGCCCACCGTAGCCGGCGACGACAAACTCACCATGATCGGCGAATTGGGAAGCGTTTGGTTGGTGACCGTCGTAACGCCTGTCCCCGAGATTGAGTAAGTAGTTGGCGACTGGCTACTGGCAGTGTAAGGAATGGAAAACGACGTGGCTCCGGGGCAGAGGGCCGGGAGGCTGCCCAGCGTGAGCGTGGGCTTTGGTGGCGACGTCAGCGTGTAGGTATTGTCCACGAATAGGGTAGGGCCGGACTTGGACCTGACCCGAACGGTGTAGGCTTCCCCGTCTGCGTCACCCGCAGTGCCAAAACCGCTGCTGAGGTCCAAAGGATCGGCGGTGAGGTCGGCAAAGACGGGGGTTCCCGTGAAGGAGTTGCCTGCCACGATGGCGTACTCGAAGTCTGTGATATTGCCATCGAAGTCTCCCGTCAGGTCGAGGCTCACGCTGCCCTGGGTGGGATTGGCGCAGGTGGGCTGCGTGGCGGTGGCCGTAACGCCGACATCCAGAACCTCGATAATGACCTGCCCACCGCCATTATTATCTACAGAGTTGCTTGGGTTGCTGCCAATGTGGTAAGAACCACCACCATTGCCGCCTTCGCCATTTATTTGGCTAGGAATGCTCCCAGGATCTCCACCGCCGTTCCCGCCGTTGTATCCGCCGCCGCCACCGCCGCCAAAATTACCCGCCCCGCCAGCGCCGTATCCGCCACCGCCCGAGCCATTAGAAGACCCACCCGTGGCATTGTAGCCTGCTCCACCGCCGGTACTGTTGTTGCCATTACCACCGGGGGTAGTCAATCCTCCCCCGCCTGAGCCATCGCCTGCTACCTCACCCTGCGTACCCGTGTTGGTAAGCAAAGCTGGTTTCCCTGGACCTGTGTTATTATTGCTTCCCCCGCCTCCGCCTCCGCCAGCGACAATCAGTACTGTTCCATCCGAAAAGCGAACCCCTGAAGCCCCTCCGCCGCCGCCAGCACCGGTAGAAAAAGGAAAATCTTGTCCGGGTGCTCCCGCTACTGTTTCCAGTACTTGTCCCGAAGAAGCCGTAAAGTCTGCCGACATTACGGCACCTGCGCCTCCGGCGAAATATATCCCGTTTGTTGAAGTATTTCCGGTACCACCCTTCGCTCCCTTTGCCGTGATTCGCAGCTTGTAAGGCCCACCAGCGGGTACCGTCCAGGAGCCGATAGTGCCATTCTGGTTAGGGGTAGGAGCAGAAATGTTAAGTACTTCGATAGCATTTTGCCCGTAGGCGAGGGGGAGTTCCCAGCAGAGGGTAAGCAGTATTGCAATTAGCTGAATAGCACGGTGCTGAGTGTTTCTATGAGATTGATGGGTAGTGATTTTCATGATTTAAAAGTGGTTGGTTTATGTATGATAAAAGCCGGACGGGCATCCCGTCCGGCTGATGAAAATTTACTGCTTGCTGACCCGCACCACGCCCTGTTGATTCAGCGCGTCAACTACCTTTATCATGTAAATCCCCGTGGGCAAACTACCCAACCGGAACTCTACTTCATTCAGCCCTTCTACTAAATCCTGCTTGCGCGACTGCCGCACGCTGCCCGTCACGTCAAGTACCTCGAAAGTGCCCCGTCCGGCATTGGGGGCAAGTACCTCCACCGTCACGGCGTCGGCCACCGGGTTGGGGAAGGCTTTCAAAGAAAGTTTGAAAGGTAGTTCGTCGGATTCCGGTACGCCTATACGGGCATTCCCGGTTCCGCAGCCGCCCAGTGTGGCGCCCAGCCGCAAGTACCTCCTGGCGATTTTCTCCGAGACGCACTGCGTCACGCCGTAGTAGCAGATCGTCACGTTCTGCTGGCGGTTGCCGCAGCGCACGTCCTGCACGTTGACGGTCACTTGCCCCTGCGCCTGGCAGCCGTTGCCGTCGGTCACCGTCACGGTGTAGGTCGTAGTTTCTTCCGGGCAAACGTTGACCGTGGCCCCGTTTCCTGCGCCATCGTCCCACGAATAGCTAAGCGGCCCGCTGCTGTTGGACGTAGCCGAGATGTCGGTGCAGTTGCTGCCGAATCCGAAAACAACCGACTGGTCAGGGCCGGGCGTGACGGTGGCAGTGGTCAGGGGAATCGAGACGACACGCGCGCAGGCGTTCGCATCGTCGGTGACGGACAGGTACACCTGGGTGGTACTGCCGGGGGCCAGGTTGGTGGCCGTGAATTCATTGGTGGCCGGGTTGTAATTTCCGGCGGGCATCGTCAGGGCTTCGTCTTTGTACCAAATGGCGGCGGCCGTGAAGCTATTGGAACCACCCAGCATGAGGGCCGGCTTGAAAGTGGCGCACAGGCTGGCCCTGGGCAGGGCGATGAGGTCGTTGTTGGTTACGTCGGGAATGGGGTTTCCCTGCGGATAGGCGATCACACCGTCGTTGGTTAGTCCGCTGTTGGTGTGGGGCTGGGTGGTGTTGACCGTAAAGAAACCCGCGTTGGTGAAGCTGCTGCTGTTGGCGATATTATCGACTACCGTCAGCGCGGCGCAGGCCATGTTCTCAAAAGTACCATCGTTGGTAATGCCGTTGCCGCCAATGCTACCCTCCGTACCTATTTTGATTAACCCTTCGTTGGTGAATGTCCGGCCCACTCGATTGTTGATCCCATCGCCGGAGGGCCGATCGATGCGAATCTCCCCGCCTGGGCGGTTGACAAAGGTTTTGTCGTTGAGAATCCCGGTTATTCCGGTAGCGGCATTGGCCCCTATGGCGATCAACCCGGAATTCTCGAAGGATTGGGCATTAGACGTATTCCAGATTCCGTTGCCCCAGGAGCGGTCGATATGGATTTCCCCGCTGGCCTCATTGGTGAATGTGTGCAGATTTATTATCCCATCCTGACCCGAACTGACCGCGCTGCCCGTGGTGATGTTACCTGCATTGGTGAAAGTTCCCCCAGGTTGATTGCGAATCGCGGAGATGCTGGGTCGCACAACGATACGATCTACAGTAATAATGCCGCCCGCTTCATTCGCGAACTGCGCAACGTTATATATACCCCATCCGCCGATGTTCCCCGCACTACCGATGGCGACAGTACCCGAATTGGTAAAAGTTCCGGCCTGTGTGTACAGCGCTACGACATTTGCATTGTCGATGTTGTCGATGGAAATAGTACCTCTATTGGTGACTTGACTCGTGCCAAAATAATTCCAGATGCCAAAACCCCTGGTTTCCGGGGAGGTGCCGACCTGAATCCGGCCATCGTTTGTGATGGTACCTGCATTGTAAATAGAAGTGGTGATTCCGTTGGCCGAAAATGAGCCGTCGATGGTGAGTATCCCCGACGCTGTCAACGTCAGCGAAGCCTGTTGGTACAACTCCACTGATTTGGCCACGACTGAAGCACTGATTTCGGGCTGGTTGGCGGGCTCTACCGGAATCTTCACATCGTCGGTGGCGGTGGGTACAGCATTTGTGGACCAATTGGTGGCCGTGCTCCAGTCGGTGCTGCTGGCACCCGTCCAGGTAGTTTGGGCTTTAGCCGCTACGCTGAGGAATATTAGCAGTCCCAGCAAGAAAGTTTTCAGGTGGGTGTTTCTGAGTACAATTGTTTTCATGATCGATAAGAGTGTATGTTGAAAAAATGAAAGTATCGAGATTGATCAATAAAAGTAATTGCGCCTCATAGCACAACCGATCTAGGACGAACGTAGGCGAAAACTGTCCGAAGGTGCCGTTTTATTTACCGGAGGAAATTTCTGCACGCCGCAATCCAAAGAAAAAGGGGCCATGAAAGCCCCTTTTTACCGTATTGTCGACTACTGATTCTTCTTCCTTCTTCACCCGCACGTCGCTCTGCTGATTCAGAGAATTAATGGCCTGGACCAAATAAATTTTCGTAGGCAAAGTACCCAGCCAGGTTCGTAACAAGTGTCGATCTTTTACAGCTCTACGGGAAGAGAACCAATTACCTTTTGAGTACGGCGAACCGCACGGTGGCGACCTTATTCTTCCTTCTGATCCTCATTATAAATCTCCCGGATGCAGACGTACTTACCGTCGCGTTTCTCGAAAAGCGCCATGTAGCTACCCGTAGTCGACTTGTTGCCCGAGGCGTGTTGGAAGGTACTTTTACCGACTTCAAGTACCTGATCTCCCATTGGGAAAACGTCCATGGTTTCGAAGGAAATCGTTCCTTCTCTCTGGGTGCTGGCGAAATCCTTTTCCTGATATGCCCGGATGGCCTCCTTCCCCACCAACGTTGGTGCGTCATTGGGCATGGATACGGCGTCGTCGGCATATAGCTCCATCATGGCCTCCAGGTTTTTGGTGTTAATGGCCTCTGCCCAGGCGGTCTCCACGGCTTCTATTTCTGCTCGGGCCTGCGACGGGTCGGGGGCGGCTATTTCTGTGGTTTCGGCAGCTTCCTGATTTTCGGTTGAATTGTTGCAGCTCAACGGCAGGAGAGCGACTAAAATCAGGGCGATGTTGAGGTAGTTCTTGATTTTCATACTAATGAGAGGGTTTGGGGGAGTTGGAAAAAGTTTTTAGGCAGTAAGCACGATTGAAAAACAATCGAACACACTACCCAAACAATGTACCGGAAAAGCGTCTTCCGGTCAACCGATCAAGGACGAACGTAGGCGGAAAATGTCCGAAGGTGCCGAATTAGTTACCGGAGCAATTTGTAGGCATTGTATGAATGGCGCGCTATCTGGCGAAGATTACGAATTGGCGAGGCGCCCTTCTGCTGGATACGATGTATCAAATTCAAAGATATCCAGTGGTCGGCTTTTAGAATTTATCTAACGGTACTTGATATACGAATTCGGGCTAAATAAAAACCGGACGGCGGGCGGTTCCTTGCCCGTGCCGTCCGGTACTTTCATGGCTAATTAAGTAGTTCGCATGGTTAATTGACTGCTACAAGTACCCGGTCGGGCTGCTTCACAATATTGGCTGTCGACAGGCTTATCGTTTTTCCGACCATCTCCTTGCCGTTTCTGACCTGTATGGTGTACTCTCCATCTTTCAATTCAGAAAAATTGAAGTTGCGGCCATATTTCTCGGTGCCTTTGTCGACTTTCTCAAAGTGAAGCGTTTTGCCATTCTGATCGAGAAAAACGATGGACAATTTCTGGTCTTTGGCCTTTTCAATCAGCAGGCGCATTTTCATCGAATCCTTGATCTGGTACATGGCGATGTCGAAAGTTCGGCCTTCCGAATGGGCCTTCGCCAGGTTTTGATGGGCGGGAGCACTCTCTACTGAAACCGCCATCTGCTGGGCAGCAAAATCGACGGGGGAGTTTTCATCCTGAGCGTACAGAGCGTTGGCAGCAACTAAAGAGAGCATCAGGACAATTGCGGAAGTTTTGAAGGTTTTCATAATCGTATAGTTTATAAGGTGAAAAAGTAAAAGCGATGCCGGTACTTTGAAGAGTTGATTCCTCGCCGATCCCGATAGGACAAAGGTATTGGGTGTCAGCGTGTTGCAGTTAGCCTATTTGCTCAATGAAATGGTCTATTGTCGCATGTATTTGGTTTATTGTTGCATTCCGGATTTTGGTAAGTACCCATCATTCGTGTAAAACCTTACAAGTCAGAATCTAAGGCTCTCAGAGGAGCGATTTTGTGAGCAACAGACCTGCAGGGACGGACGGCAGGTCATTGCAGAAAAATATAGAAAGTGAGCGGTATCTGGGCATTCCTTTCGACCGGCCGAACCGGGGCGGGGTAGTTTGAAAAATGTTCGAAAGTGCCGTTTTATACACCGGGCAAAAAAAGGTCTGTATCTTTAAGACCCCCGACCTTCACCCGTCATGCCTTGAAGAAGTCAATCCATACGCTTGTTTTCGCGAGTCTGTTTTTCGTACTAAGTACCCTGGACGGACTTGGGCAGCTTGTCGATTTCAACCGATCGATTCCTTATCAGCGTGTATTCGTCGATACCGACGAGTTCGGGGCGGATTATCTGCAAACACTCGAAGCGGCGCTGAACGATCCGGCACTTAAAAAGGCGGGACGAAGCGACTCGCTGTACTACGCTATCCTGAATGACCTGGCCTACTACTGGCACACGCGAAACCTGAATACAGCTCTGAAACTGGCTGCCAGAGGCTTGCAGCTTACGAGCCAGCGGAATGAACCGCGCTGGGAGGGCCGGTTCCAGATCACCCTGGGTGCCATTCTGCTCCGGCTCGAAAAGCTGGATAGCGCGGAAGTGGTACTCGAAGACGCCCGTACAAAAGTACCCGAACAGAATCTGGCCTTCCTGAATACTCAGCTGGGGTATGTATACGAGCGCCGGGGACAACTCGACAAGGCCACCGACTACGCGCAGGAAGCGCTGCTGCTGGGCCGAAAGTTTCAGGACAAAAAAGTGATTGCCCTGGCGTACAGCGATCTGAGTAATATTTTCTGGAAACAGGCGAAGTACAAGAAGGGAGTAGAGTACGGCCTTGAGGCGTTGTCCATTTTTGAAGAGCGCGGACTGAACGACCTGGACTACGATTTTACGCTCTACGTAGTGGGCAACAACTACCTGGAACTGAAACAATACCAGAATGCGCTGTACTACTACCAGCGCGCGATCGTGATTGGTGAGCGCTACGGTTTTTACAACAATCTGAGCGACGTGTATATTTCGCTCGTAGACCTGAACACGTATCTTGGTAAATACAGCGAGGCCGGAAAAGCCGGGAAAAATGCGATTAAATACGCCGAACTGCTCGACAACAATTTTATGGAGATGCGTTCCTGGCTTTCGGTAGGCAAGCTCCACAACAAGCAGGGCTTACATGAGGCGGCGGTGGCGGATTTGCGTCGCAGTATCGCTATCGCTACCGACGATTTCGGCGACGAATATTTCCTCAGCCAGGCCTATCAGGCGTTGGGGGAGGCGTTGGCCGGAACCGGCCAGTATCAGGAAGCGATCGAGGCGTTTTACCGCTACGACAAACTCAAAGACAAGGTTTTTAATGCCGGGTCGGATCAACGGATGTTACAGTTGCAGACGGAGTTTGAGGTGGCTCAGAAAGAAAATATCATCGGTTTGCAGGAGGCGAAGCTACTCCAACAGCAGCAGCGGCAGACTTTCACCACGATTGCGGCATTGCTGCTCTTGCTTTTTCTGCTTCTGCTCTACTTTTTTTACCACCAGAACACCCGTAAAAATATCCTGCTCCAGCGCCAAAATCAGGAAAAGGAGGTATTGCTAAAGGAAGTCCACCATCGGGTAAAAAACAATCTGGAAATCATTTCGAGCCTATTGGTGCTGCAGTCTTCCCACCTGAAAGATCAGCAGGCGGTGGCGGCCCTGCTGGATATCCAGAACCGCGTTTACTCCATGGGGTTTGTTCACCAGCAACTCTATCAGGGAAAAAAAATGGTCCGTATAAATCTGAACGACTATTTCAGGAACCTGGGCGTTCACCTGCTGGAATCGTATGGGAAGCAGGAAACGGTAACGATCGATTACCAGCTCGACTCCATTGATCTCGACCTCGACACGGCTATTCCGCTGGGCCTGATCGTGACCGAACTACTTTCCAATGCCCTCAAGTATGCTTTTCCGAAGGACCGAAGCGGAATCATTCGGCTCAATGCCCGACTTCAGGAAGATAATACGGTTGCGTTGTCAATAGCCGACGACGGGGTCGGGCAAGTCGCCGGCGATGAAGTACAGGGTACGGGTTTTGGGATGCAGATGGTCAAGCTGCTCACCCGCCAGCTAGACGGACAGCTCACCGAAGACTTTAGTGCGGGTACCCGGGTTTCATTTGCATTCAGGCTGGCAGCCTGAGCCGTCGTAGTAGTACTTCAAATGGAATAGATTCTGCTGAGGAGTTCTTCCCGCATCGACTTGCTCAACGGAATGACCTTGTCTACCACCACGACATGGGTTGATCCTACTTCCTCGACCAGGGCAATGTTGATGAGAAAAGAACGATGGACGCGCAGAAAGTGGCCCGTTGGCAGTTTTTCCTCGATTTCTTTCAGAGTGGCTACCAGCAGGTATTCTTCGCTCTTGGTGTAAATACGGCAGTAGTTCCGCTCTGCTTCTATGTACAATACGTCCCCGATCATCACTTTGACCATGGCATCGTTGTGCCGGACAAAAATCCGGTCGTCAAACACGGCCGATTCCAAATCCGCAGTTCCATTTTTTTTGGAAGCCAGAACATGGCTTGCCACCAGTTCAATGGCGCGCTGCAATTCCTGCTTCTTAAAGGGCTTGGAAAGAAAAGCGAAAGGGTTGGATGCCTTCGCTCGATCAAAATGTGCATCGTCGTCGTTAGCGGTGAGATAAACCACCGCCAGATTATGCTCGCGCTGCAGCCGCTCGACGGTCTGAATACCGTCCAGCACTCCTTTGAGCTGAATGTCCATCAGTATCAGATCAGGTTTATGTTCCCGCGCCAGCACCAATGCTTCTTCTCCCCGAGGTACCGTGCCACATACTACGTAACCCAGGCCTTCGAGCTGAAGGGCAAGATTAGCCGCAATGAGCATCTCATCCTCGACAATCAGAATCTTTAAGGGTAAAGTCATAAATGTGTGTATTAATCTATAAATGTAGGGGGAAAAAATAAAATTACCCAAAGATACACTAGTCTGTGCAGTCTAATCTGGTTCGCTTTATTTAATATTCCCTCCACTGTGGTGCCAACGGCACACACCGCTCCACAAGAGCAGTCCATTTCCGCATCCTGACTTTTAAGAAGCGGAAACAGTAAATAGGGGCAGGGGCTGCTTAGCCGAAGATTTCTCCCAACAGGATTTCGTATCGTGGATCTTGTTCAAAGCCCGTGAGCCAGTCGCGCACGATGGATTTGAAAAAAAGCATTGGCGGCTCGTGCTGCTCAATGGCCGCCTCGAAGTAAGTACAGGCTGTGTTCAGGTCGCCCAGGCAGGCATGGACAATCCCCAGGTCGTAGCGGGCGACGGGCTGTGACTGGTTGAGGGCCACCATCTGATCGAGGATGTCCCGGGCCTTGTCTGCTTCGCCTGCGCGTCCGTACAGCGCGCCACAAGCGCTCAGGGTCATGCCGTTTCGGTTGAGTTCGCAGGCTTTTTCCAGGTGTTGACGCGCCACATCAAAGTTTTTCTGAACAATCAGATTCATCCCTACCAGGCTGTGTCCGCCCCAGAAAGTGGGTTCGAGCGCGACCAGCCGCCGCCCCTGTGCAATGGCTGCGTCGGCTTTGCCCGCTACCCAATAGACATAGCCTGCGTAAAAATTATTGATAAGGGAAAAAGGTTCGAGCGATAAGGCCTGCTCGGCCTGCTTTTCGGCCTGAGCGTGATTTCCCCGAATGCTGAGCAGCAATGCATACTGCCCGCGCAGCTCGGCGGTGTTCCAGTTGAATTCCAGCGCCTTCTTGAAAGATTTGGCCGCCTGGTCGAAATTCCATTCGTAAAGCATCTGCATGCGGGCCAGGGCCAGGTAGCTTTCGGCGATGGTGTCATCGAGTTGCAGGGCCTGCTCGGTGGCCTGGCGCATCAGCGGCAGACTTTGTTCGGAGGGCAGGTGCCTGTAAAACCACATGTTGAGGTAGCAGGAAGCGATGCCTGCGTAAGCGATGGCGTAGGCAGGTTCCAAAGCAATAGCTTCGCGGTAGTAGCTGATAGCCTTGTTATACTCTTCGGCCCCGGCGAATTTATTGTGGTAAAATTTTCCGTGCAGGTAGAGTTGGTAAGCGGCCGGGTTATTGGTGTAGCGTTTGAGCGTGGTCTGCTGGGTTTCGCCGAGGAGCTGAACTTTTATTTCCCGCAAAATAGCCAGGGCAATCTCGTCCTGAATATCAAAAACGTCTTTCAGCTCCCGGTCATAATGCTCCGACCAGAGGTGGTAGCCGTCTTCCACTTTGACCAACTGCGCCGTGATGCGGAGCCGATTGCCCGCCCGCCGTACACTCCCTTCCAGAATATGCGCCACGTTCAATTGCTCGCCGACCAGCCGCAGATCCTTGTTCTGACCTTTGAAAGTAAAGGAAGAAGTACGCCCGGCGACTTTGAGGTTCGGGACATGGCTTAGCACATTGATGATTTCTTCCGTGATGCCGTCGCTGAAATACTCCTGCCCGGCATCGCCGCTCATGTTCACAAACGGCAGCACGGCAATCGACACCTCGACCGTGTTTTCGGTAGCTATTTTGTCGATCTCGGCCTGCTTGCGGTAATCGGTGGGGCTGATCTGGAAGGCATTATTGAAGTACTTGCTGAAATTCTGCGGACTTTCGATGCCGATCAGGTAGGCAATTTCAGAAATCCGCAGGTCGGTTTCGGCCAGAAAGCTCCGGGCTTTGTCCAGCTTCTTCTGTCGGATGAAGAGGGTTGTTGAGAGCCCCGACTTCTCTTTAATGATACGATGCAGTTGGGCGCGACTGATACCGATTTCGTGGCAGATTTCATCCGGCGAAAGTCCCAGGTTGTCCAGGCTTTCGTCCAGCAGGGCATTCAGCTTTTCAAAAACTTCCATATCGTGAGGGCGAAAAAATTCCCGTAAGATACGGAATCGGCGCATCACCGCCTACTGCGGGGCATAGTGATGCCGTGTACCCTGACTAATGGAACGAGTGGGTATAAGGGCTATCGGGTCCACCTGTGTATTGATTTCGTAAACATGAAATCTAAGGCCACAGATCCCCCGTGATGTCATCCCAGCTGATATCGAATTTATTGCCGGAAATATCCAGGTAATCGTACTTTTTGGAATCGAACAGGCCAATGGCGCCAATGATGGCAGTGAGGGAAAGAAGAAAGAATTTCATAGGGTGATGGAGTTAGATAGTGGAAGTGAAATTAGATTTTGAAGTAGTTTTCAGCCTACTGACTGAGGGAAACCCCTCAATCTGGCAGGGCGTAAGCAGTCAGGGAAGACGTCAGGTGCAGCGAAGTTTGGTAATCTACCAATGCTCCCGGTTGGTCACCCAGGGCGTACTTTACCTTTGAGCGGTAGTTATATACGGTCGCAAAGTCGGGCCGGGCAGCAATGACGCGGTCGAAATCGGCTAGTGCTTTCTTATAGTTGTGCAGCTTGTAGTACGCCGCGCCCCGGTTGTAGCGGGCGTCGGTACGATACGGGTCCTGACGCAGCGCGACTGAGTAGTCGGCTACGGCTTCACCATAATCGGCGGCATCGAAGCGGGCCGTGGCGCGGTTGTAATGCACATCGGCAAATTCGGCATCCAGCCGCAGGGTTTGATCATAGTCGGCGATGGCTCCGACCAGGTCCCGGGTTTTGAACCGGGCGTTGCCCCGGTTGAAGTAGCCCGCCGTCAGGCTGGGGTCCAAGCTCAGCGCCAGATCATAATTCTGGATGGCGGCGGGGTAGTCGTTTACCTGATACAACTCATTGGCCTTCTGGAGAAAGTTCCGGGCGTTGGCGTGGTCTAGCCGGAGGGAACTGCCTTGTCCCGGCCCGCGCTGACAAGCTGCGGCGAGGCAAAGGCTAAGCAGAAAAGCAGTAGAAGTTTTCATAGCGTAGATAAATTACGTTGAGATTGATTGCAAGAAGTTGAGTAAGAGGGGCAGCGAATTAAGACAAGGGCAAAGCTATCGGCCTGGTAGGAGAAGCACTATCACTATTGTTTCAATCTCATGCACTATTGTGTCAGAATAAAAATATCCGGCTTGCACTATTGTTGCAGACTTGTACTATTGTTGCACGGGCCCCCTTCCAGTTGCTCCAAACGCAGCTTTTGTGTTTTGTGCGAAAAAATAGATTTTCGCCTCATGTTGGGAGGCTGCGTATACTGTGATTCATAAAAAAAGCGGAAGAACCTTCCGGCTCTTCCGCTTCGCGCTTACTGTTTTTTGGCTAATTGTTTAAGTGAAAACCGCGGTCTGGTGAGCCGGTCATCACCTGTCTGGATCCATATCACGCTACTACTTGTTCACCCGCGTGATGCCTTGTCAATTTAGCGCGTATAGTCCTGATCAGGTAGAGCCCCGTCCGCAAAGTACCCGCCGCAATGCTACTGCGCTAAGTCCTTCGACCAATTCTTCTGTGCGAGTCTGCCCGGCTCGTCGGGTCGAGCATTGAGTAGACATAGGCCTGTGACTGGGAAAGTAAGACCATATCTCGCCCGTCGGGCATCCACCCGCGCAAGTATGGACAGCCGATCCGACTGACTCGGAGCAGAGATAAAATGTTGTGTGAAAGTATTTTCAGCCCGGAGGCAGTCAGGCCTCTGGGCTTCTAAAATAAATCCAAATACCTCTAAACGCTCATAATCAGATAGGAGCGAAAGATCGAAGTGTTGATAATTAGTATCTCGGGCTATTAAGAGGTGGGGGGCAATTTCACCGTCGCAAATGGTAGCGAATCAATTGCTGAAAGCTCATTATTCCACGGCGATATCAGTGGAGGGGTCGCGGATGATGCAATACTTAAAAAGCACGCAAAGAGTAAAGACTGTTATTCCCGGTCTGGAGGATGGATTTTACTACCAGTAATCTGTAAAAGGGACTCGCAGAGTCTGGGTAGGTGTGTGTGTATAGTTAGATAAGCAGGTAGTGCGCCCATCCTCCAATTCACCGGGATTGAGATTTTGTTTTGGCTTGGCCGGGGTTTTGTCATTTCATAAACTAGCTCAATGCTACCTCCTGTGTGCCCCCGCTTTTCTCAGAAGGCTGTAACGGGTGGATCCAGCATAAAATCACTCAGGGAGCCCCGTCAATCCTAGTTTGGAGAGTGCCATTCCGCATCTGCACCGTTGGGCCAAAATAGCCCCCGGATGAAAGGACGTGGCTTCTGACGCAAGCGACAAGGAAGCATCTACTGTCATTAAAAAGTTTTTCATAACGTTAGTTTTCAAAAGACAGACTGCGCTGCCATATAGTGGAGCAAAACAATGCTATTTCCCGCATATCCCCCAGATAAAGGCATGGACAAACGTATGGACAAAAACATAACTTACTAATAGTTAGTATATTATTGGATCGCCTCCTGGGGTGTCCATTAGTCCGGAGAGAGGAGAGTTCGCGGAAAGTCCCAGTTTTTTGCGCAAGCGGTACTTGGTTTTATGAACGGAGGAGGGCGAGATACCCAGCATGCGACTCATTTGTGAGGTGTCGAGACGGAGCTGGGAAAGGGCCAGAAGTCGTTCTTCGGCGGGACTGATGTCGGGGAACTGCGTGCGGAGTTGCCAGAAAAATCCGGGATGGACCCGCTCAAACCGACGCTGAAACTCATCCCAATCGTTTTTGGTCAGGAGATTGGAATGCATCAATTTTTGCCGTGCCTCATTCAGCTGGGTGTCGTCTTTGGCTAAACTTCCGGATTCCAGGCTTTCCAGTTGAAGAGTGAGCGCATCAATGAGCGCATTTTTCTGGTGAAGATTTTCAACAAATCCATTCAGATCAATCTGAGCCTGTTGAAGTTCGTCTTCCACAATCTGCTTTTCCAATCGCAGCGATTTCTCTTTGGCCACCTCGATTTCCTGCTCCTGCCGCCGTCGGATGCGGCTTAGATATAATAGCCGAAAAAACAGTCCGGCCAGCGAAGCCAGCCCAATAGCAATCAACCAGAAGATACTTTGCTGGTTGCTCTTCTCGGCATCAATTGCCTCGACTTCTGATTCATATTTTTGAATGAGTAGTTTCTGTTCGGCCAGGGATAATTGCCGCGCGCTCGACCGCACGGCAATGCGATCACTCATCAGAAACATACTGTCGGCATACTGGCTGGCCCGCCGGGAGTTGTCGACTAGCTTGTAATACTGGCGCATTATCTCGTAGTACTCCCACAGGTAGTCCTCATCTCTCAAATTTCGGGCAAAGTCGGGCATAGTGAGGTTGAGCTGATAGAGCTCTTTGGCCCGATCGAGGTAGTAGCGGCAGCTATCCAGTTGTTCCAGATGCACGAATGCTAGGGCTGCGCCTAGGGCGCCCGAGGTGGGATAGTAGCGATTCCTTCCGAATTTTAACCCTAAATGGTAGTCTGACTTAAATGCCTTCAGGGCGTCAACCCAGCGCTTCTGATTCTGGTAAAGGCCCCCCAAATTACCTGCCGTGATCCCAATCCACACCGAATCGCGGTATTGGGCAGCCAGCTGCTGTGACCTGAGATAGTTGCGTTCCGCTTCGCGGATATATTCATCCCGATTGAGGCTATCCTTGGAGCTCAAATGGGCATAGGAAAGCGCCATGGTGTTATAAGTCTGAATGTGCAGATTTTCGCTGAATGGCGGAAACTTTTCTGCCTCGCGCAGCAACGGAATCACTTTTTCGAATTCGTGGAAGTGGTAATAGTTAAAGGCCAGTTCGTACAGAAAACGGCTGATGGGTGGTATACTCTTCAGTCCAATGCTACGAAAGGCCCGGTTTGCGATCAACAAAAACTGAAAAGCTTTGCCGTAGTCTTCGGCTATAAAGTAATATTGCCCGGCGAAATGTTGGCAAACGGCCGCAATCTCCGGATCTCCATCTTTGGTCGCCTGCTTCCCTACCTTCAAAAAAAGTTCGGCCTTTTGCTGGTTGGTGCCGTCGCCATTGCGGCCGTAGGTGTCGCGCGTATACCGGACGTAGCGACGCAGGTGTTTGTCCCGTAACCTGATGCCCACGTTCTCGATTTCGTTCAAGACCTCAAAGGCATATTCCTTATTTTGGGTGACGGCCCGGCAAGTATCGAAGTAGTAGATCAGGTGAATGACGCGGTATGTCGGCGTTGCTTTTTCGATCTTTTGAACAACCGGATTCGCTAATCCCGGAAGTGGCAGAAGCGTTACACCCAGAAAGCATATTAGTAAATGAAAAATTCGGCGCTTCCCAGCCTGACTAGCGGGAAGGATCGGGAAGAGCGATGAAGGTGTGGGGGACATTTGCTGAATTTATAAAATCAATTCTTCCTTCAACAGCCCGATAACCGACCAACTTCGTCTCTGGAACTACCATTGTCTTGTCTCGATCGCTGGGCAAACACGAAAAAGCTACTAAAATACCATACCCTGTTAAAATTCTCAAAACTTTCAGCGTCAGCTGTGTCACCGGTCTGTGATGTTTTTCGGTGAGCTATAGGTGTTTTCAGGCATAAAGAAAATACTTAACTCACTCCACCTTTTTCAATTTTCGCCGTTCTCAAAAAGTACAGCGAGTGGTAAAAGCAAATGACCGTATTCTAAAAAGCAATAAGCCTGACCGAATTTCGGTCAGGCTTATTGCTTACTTAGTTGTCTTTTGCCCTTATATCTTTGCTAATTCATGACGGGGTCGTAAATCCTCTTCCGCGACCATCTCCTGTACCGCCTTCACGATACCAGCCGCATCGAACCCACACTCGTAGTAAAGTTCATGAGGTTCGCCGTGTTCGATGATGTGGTCGGGGATGCCGAGCCGCTTGACGCGGGCCGCGTAGCCATGTTCAGACATGAATTCCAGAATGGCGCTGCCTACCCCGCCGGGGAGGCAACCATCTTCCACGGTCAGGATGTGGTCGTGTTTTTGGAAAACTTCGTGTAGTAATGCTTCGTCCAGCGGCTTGGCAAAGCGCAGATCATAGTGCGCGGCTTGAATAGCTTGTTTCGCCAAAATTTCGCAGGCTTCCACGGCAAAGTTGCCCACGTGCCCCAGCGTCAGGATTGCTATATCTTCGCCCTCGCGGATTTGGCGGCCTTTGCCTACTTCAATTTCTTCCAGTGGGGTGCGCCATTCGGGCATTACGCCCTGCCCGCGCGGGTAGCGAATCGTAAAAGCACTCTTGCCTTGCTGAATTTTGGGTAGTTGCGCCGTGTACATCAGGTTACGGAGTTGCTCCTCGTTCATGGGAGCCGACACGATCATGTTCGGCACGCAGCGCATATAGGCCAGGTCGTAGGCCCCGTGGTGCGTAGGTCCGTCAGCCCCGGCGATGCCCGCCCGGTCGAGACAAAAAATGACGGGTAAGCCCTGAATGCAGACGTCGTGCACAACCTGATCGTAGGCCCGTTGCATGAAGGTGCTGTAGATATTGCAATACACCACACTGCCCCGCGTGACCATTCCGGCTGAGAATGTTACCGCGTGTTGCTCGGCGATGCCTACGTCGAAGGCGCGGTCGGGCATGGCCTGCATCATAATATTCAGAGACGAACCCGACGGCATCGCGGGCGTAATGCCCACGATCTGCGGATTTTTCTCGGCCAATTCTACGATCGTATGGCCAAAGACATCCTGGTACTTTGGCGCTTGCGGCTTATTGTAGGTTTTTTTCTTGATTTCGCCCGTGACTTTGTCGAACAGGCCCGGCGCGTGCCACTTGGTCTGATCTTTCTCTGCGGGCCCATAGCCCTTGCCTTTTACCGTAAGGCAATGCAGCAACTTAGGACCGGGAATGTCCTTTAAATCGTTCAACACATCAGTCACGTGTTCGATGTCGTTGCCGTCGATGGGACCGAAGTACCTTAGTCCCAGCGACTCGAAAAGGTTGCTTTGCTCCAAAAGTCCGACTTTAAGCGTGTTCTCAACCTTGGAAACGATCTCCTGAGCACTTTTGCCAAATTTGCTCATCTTCCCGAGCAGGTTCCAGACCTCGTCACGGACTTTATTATAAGTATGCGAGGTAGTAATGTCGGTCAGGTATGCTTTCAAAGCTCCTACATTGGGATCGATGGCCATGCAGTTGTCGTTCAGCACAATCAACAGATTGGTGTCGGCCGTACCCGCGTGGTTCATCCCTTCAAAGGCCAGTCCGGCGGTCATAGCTCCGTCGCCAATAACGGCGATGTGATGCCGCTCGCGGTTGTTTTGCAGCACCGACGATACCGCCATGCCCAAAGCAGCCGAAATGGAAGTAGAAGAGTGGCCGACGCCAAAAGCGTCAAAATCGCTTTCAGCCCGTTTGGGAAAACCCGAGAGGCCGCCGTACAATCGATTGGTCGCAAAATTATCGCGCCGCCCGGTCAGAATTTTGTGACCATAGGCCTGATGTCCCACATCCCACACCAGTTGGTCGTCGGGCGTGTTGAATATGTAGTGCAGGGCCACCGTAAGCTCAACTACCCCCAGACTCGCCCCGAAATGCCCGCCGTACACCGATACGTTGTCGATAATGAATTGCCTTAATTCGTTACAAACCAGCGGCAATTGCGCACGATCCAACTTGCGCAGGTCTTCGGGTGAGTTGATTTGAGCAAGTATTTTTCCGGGAGTGATAAGCATTTGTCTAATGGACAATGGATTGTGGACAACGGATAGTGAAAGTACCCATCGTACTGAAATATTTACCTAACGACCTAAGGCTGTTTTGGTCGATTTTATGATACTTACGAGCAATCTAAGGATTTCGACGCAGTCTTTCTGCAGGGAATCAAATTCGTCCTTACTGATATATTCCGTGTCTTTCAGTAGCATTAACCAGTACTCTGTCTCGTTTGTTTCTTTTAGCGCGGTGCTCATCTTGTTGAGAAAGTCAGCTTTTGACTGAGCGTGTTCTGATTCTCTAATAGGCGCGCCGATCGAGGTTTTGCTCCTGAGTAGTTGCTTGGGCAGCACGAATTCTTTCTTCTCTGCGGACAAATGCTTGTAAAGTCTAATCACCCTATTTGCAAAAT
Organism: Persicitalea jodogahamensis; assembly: GCF_014651615.1. Lineage (GTDB taxonomy): Bacteria > Bacteroidota > Bacteroidia > Cytophagales > Spirosomataceae > Persicitalea > Persicitalea jodogahamensis. Next base: position 254,033 of record NZ_BMXF01000006.1, read on the forward strand.
TATAGGATTTTGTCTCCAACTACATTGTCCACTATCCATTTTCCATTATTTCTGCTGACTGGCTTTAAAAAGCTTCTGCTTCTCTTCTTTCGTCAGACTTTCATAACCCGACTTCGATATTTTATCCAGTATAGAGTCGATCTCGTCCTGGTCGGGCATTTCTACGGATGCGGGAGAAGCGGCTGACGAATAGGCGGAGGCCGTGCGCTGCACCTCCTTCTGCCGGTGCGTGACCCGCATCGGAGGACGCCGGCGGAATAGATTATTCCATATCGCCATCAGCACGTACAGCGGCTTACCCATGTCGGTACCATTCTGCAAGAACTTGATGAACAAAAAACCGGTGAGTGCGCCGCCCAGGTGTGCGAGGTTACCGCCTGCGTTGGGGCCAATAGACTGCGCTAGAGAAAGAATGATGTAAAAGAAAGCAATGTACTTAATGCGAATCGGCCCGATGAATATCAGGTTGAAGGTGTAGTTGGGCAGCAGGGTGGATGCGCCCACGGCCACTGAAAAGGCGGCTGCCGAAGCACCCAGCATTTGCGAACCCGCCACCTGCGACTGGAAGTAGGGCAGTAGATTGTAAATCGCCACGTAGGCTACCCCTCCGGCGATACCACCCAGTATGTAAAGTGCGATCAGCCGCTTAGAACCCAGGTACTCATCCACCAATCGCCCGAACCAATACAGGAACAGCATATTGAAGAGAATGTGAAAAATCTCCTCGTGGGTGAAGAAATAGGTGATGATTGTCCAGGGCTTGTACAGGAATTCGCGCGGCGCGGCAGGCAGCCGCAGCATATCGACCAGCCACACATACGCCTCGGACGATTGGCCGAGCGTGAAGATCACCTTCGTCAGCAGCAGACTGAGAAACACCACCACGTTGATCAGAATGATCCTGACTAACGTGTTGTCCGTTTTGGTGAATTCCCGCTTAAAATCGTCAAAAATACCACTCATCGCTTTTCCAGATTTTGGACGTTGGACACCGGACGTCAGATTTTGTTAAGTCCAACGCCCGGTGTTCAGTATCCAGCATCCCTTAATAAAATTTATTCTTCTCTGATCCCCACACTTTCAACATAATAAAAGCAAACAGCATCCCGCCGAGGTGAGCGAAGTGAGCCACGTTGTCGGTTTGGGCATTCTGAATGCCCGAGTACAGTTCATACAATCCGTAAAAAGCCACAAAATACTTCGCTTTGATCGGAAATGGAATAAATAACAGAAAAAGTTCAGTATTGGGAAACAGTAACCCGAAGGCCATCAGGATCCCGAAGATCGCCCCGGAGGCTCCCACCATCGGGATGCTAACTTGCTGCTGCAAAAAACCTTTCACAAAGTTAACACTATCCTGGATGAAACGCGGGTCACTCGGATGTTCTTCAAAATTATTTATAAAATCCAGATTGGCCTGATACAACGGTCCGGCATGCTGGCTCATGAAATCCAGGAATCCTTCGGGTGTCGGGTAGTCCAGATAAATGCTGGCCGCCTGCTGCAGCTGCGAGGTTTCGAAGAAGTCGATGGCCGAAAAAAGCGCCCCTGCCCCGATACCCGTCACAAAGTAAAAAATCAGAAAGCGTTTTTGCCCCCAGATTCTTTCCAGCATGGGGCCAAAAATAATCAGACCGAACATGTTACTAAAAATGTGCCCGATGTTGGCGTGCAGGAACATATACGTGACAAACTGGAACGGCAAAAAATGCGGCGACATGAAAGAGTACAGGGCAAAATTCGGCGTCAGGGGCAGAATGTAAGAGTCCACGATAAAGAACACAATGTTCAGAATCAGCAGATTACGGACAATCGGGGTAAGCTGAAACATTTACTCAAGAAAGGATGGAAGGTGGATGATAGGTGACGGACGACCTGGCAATTTATGATTCGTATTTGTTCAAGTGCTTATGAATGAGTAAAGCTAACGGATCGAATCCCCTTTTCGTTTCGCGAAAGGGATTTTTGAACGCAAAGCGCACGTCATGATTTGTGAAGTGTTTGGCCGGGGCTGCTGTAAACTAGCACCGCACTTACTGCGGGTCAGGTCAATAGCTGCCTCCTGCGCCGCCGCCGCCGAAACTACCTCCGCCGAAGCCGCCAAAACCACCGCCACCTCCTCCGCCGAAGCCGCCCCCACCGCCCCAGTTGCCGGAAGAACTACCCCAGCCCGAGTGGGTACTGTACGGAAAGAAAACCGGGCCACCGGAATTACGGAAGCGTTTGCCCCCACGGCCCCCGCCGCCGCCCCGGTTGCGCAGGATGATGAAGAGTATGATCAGAAAAATGATGATAATAAAGCCGGCCGGAAATTCTTCCCCGTCTGCCGATTGTGGGACGGCTTTGTATTCGCCGGAGGCGTAGCGGATGATGGCATCCACCCCCCGGTCAAGGCCGCGATAAAACATTTTGTTTTTGAACTCGGGGATGATTTCCTGCGACACGATACGCTTGGCAATGGCGTCGGGAATGGCTCCCTCCATGCCGTAGCCCGTGGCAATGAACACCTTGCGGTCGTCGGGTGCCCACAGCAGCACAATGCCGTTATTTTTGCCTTTTTGGCCTACCCCCCAGGCGCGGCCCAGTTCAAAGGCGTAGTCGGCGATGGCGTAGGGTTCCACAGTGGGAACAATGACTACCGTAATCTGGGTGGAGGTAGAGTCGTCGTAGGCCACCAGTTTTTGCTCCAGCTCAGCCTCTTCGGTAGGGTTGAGTTGATTGGCGAGGTCGTTGACCAGACGGGCCGGACTCGGACGTGGCGGAATATCCTGCGCTTGGACGGATTGACCCAGCAGAAACAGGCAAAAGAGTAAAAGAGAATATATTTTCATGGCTTTGGTTACCCGAACGATATGTCATCGGGTAGTTCGTTGATGTCATCCGATTGGTACGGAAAGTATGTTAGCAATTGCTGACCCGCCTCTTCGATGCCCTCGCAGAGTCCTTCGACAAATTCATTTTTCTTGAAGTGAGCGCGTAGTTTTTCCTTGGTACTTTCCCAGAAATCATGCGGGACTTTTTCGTAGATTCCTTTGTCGCCGAGTACTGCAAACTTGCGGTCTTCGTGGGCCAGGTAGAACAGCACGCCGTTGCGGTCCTTGGTATTGTGCAGGCTCAGTTCACCGAAGACTACTTTGGCGCGGTCCATCACGTCCTCATCGGGACACCGGGCTTCGATGTGCACCTTGATTTCGCCGGAAGTGCGCTTTTCGGCTTCCTGAATGGTAGCGACGATGCGCTGCGTTTCTATTTTGCCAAACAGAGGATTTTCGGTAGCCATTTGATTCGTAGACAGTGGATGGTTGATAGTGGCTCATTTGGGTGCGGAAAAACCCAAGTTTGCAATATTCAATGGAGAGGGGGTAAGGGGTTCGATTGGCCGCCATGGGTCGCCCCGCTTTGACCTTTTTACCAAAAAGAAAGACGCCATACCGCCACGGCGGGCAGCATGGCGTCTTTTTATGTCGGAACAGAAATTAAAAAGTAACGGTCGGGGCGTTTTGGGCGGCCTGTGAAGCTTCGAAGAAGCCCTTCCGCTCAAATCCGAAAATGCTCGCGAAAATAGTGTTCGGGAAGCTTCGCACCGATTGGTTGTACTCATTCACTACGGCGTTGAAGTCGTTACGAGCCACGGTAATACGGTTCTCGGTACCTTCCAGCTGTGCCTGCAATTCCAGAAAATTCTGGTTGGCTTTCAGGTCGGGATAGCGTTCCACGGAGACCAGCAGCCGCGACAGCGCGCCGCCCAACTGATCCTGTGCGGCCTGAAATTTCTGAATATTTTCGGGCGTGAGGTCATCGGCGCTGATTTGTGTCGAAGTGGCTTTGGCACGGGCTTCGATGACGTCGGTCAAAGTACCCCGCTCGAATTCGGCGGCCCCTTTAACGGTGTTGACCAGGTTCGGAATTAGGTCGGCCCGGCGCTGATACTGGCTCTGCACCTTGGCCCACTGCTCGTTGACGTTCTCGTCTTTCTGCACCAGCCCGTTGTAGGAGCTGCAGCCGAACATACCGCCGACCAGCAAAAGGATAACTATGACAATAAGACTTTTGGACATGATGGTTCTGTTTTGAGGTTGATTTTGATTCAAAATTACCCAAAACTAGGGATTTCCGGGGAGAAAACTACATGGCTGGTCCTGCGAGCGGCCTTTGGTACCCCGTGGCTAGTACGAACGAAATGCTTGCTCCGTCTATTCCTGCCTTATCTGTGGCTCCAATACTTCTATCTGCGATAGGGCCGTCGAATCAGCCCGCGCTTTTAACGCGATTCATGTAGTAGGGTATTCGCAGATGCGAGGGTGATAGCTAAAAAAGCTAAGGTTTTCTGAATGATTGCATTTATTGGTTACTTTATTGAGATTTACGGGAATTGCTTTTTTCCACCCTTCAAATAATAATCTTTATGAAAAGAAGACCGATTCCGTGGAGGCCAGGGCGCTCCGCCCTAAGATTTTTGGCTCAGACAGGCTTTGGCCTGTCTGTAGTTGCACTGGTAATCCTCAATCAAGGATGCAAACCAAAGGAAATTGCCAGGCTAACCACAGTATATGGTAAGGTAACCGACCAAGCCGGGCAACCTGTGGATAGTGTGACCATACTTTTTGCCGGCCATAAAGGAGTAACTGGCGGGATTCCTATCGATGAGACCTTGACCGATTCAACCGGGGCATATGAACTTGTAGTCGATGTGCCTAGGAAGTACTTGTATGCTAGTATAGTATCGTCATTAAACTTTGAACCACTTCGAAGTAAGTACAGCTCTCAAAATCGGTTGATCTTCATGAATGATGTCCAGCAGGGTAGTTGCTGCACAGTAACTCTGGGAGGAAAGACCAAGTATGACTTCGTGTTGCTGCCAAAATAAGCTTTCAAAAAACATCATAGTCGTAGCCTTGCGCAGAAGACTGCGTCCTTCGAATGAATCAGTCTTTTGTAATGACCGTACTTACTACCCTTTAATCCCTAAACTACTATGAAGCGCAGACCGATTTCGTGGAGACTCTGGCTGTTGACCGCCCTGTGGTTGCTGATGGCTTGCTGCACTAAAGAGGATAAAGATCCCTTACCCAAAGCCACGCAGGAAGGTAAGAATACCTTTGGCTGCAAAATCAATGGCAAGCCTTGGGTGCCAGAGAGAGGCGGAGTGCTCTTCTCATCTGTCAAGCCTATCGAAGGTGGATTTTACAGAGTTTTAACTACCCCAAGGAGCGTAGGCATATGGATTCGCACCAGGGATAATGATAAAAAGCGGGTACACGTTCACCTCGAGGACATAGAGGTTGGAGAACACCTGCTTAACTTAGACACGCAAGTTATGCCTGTTACGATCCTAGCCAAGGATTACGGTATGTACCAAGTGGGCAACTTGATTCACTCCACCTCCTCGCGCCACACGGGGCGTGTTACAATCACGAAGGCCGACACGCTCACCGGGATAATCTCCGGTACCTTCGAGTTCATAGCCGCCAGTTCTACGGGGGACACCGTCAGGGTCACCGATGGTAGGTTTGACATAAATTCTATTACACTCTAATTCTGGATGACAAATGAAAACTATCTACGGATTGGTCTTATTTGTAGGGTTGGTGTGGTCGATAAGTTCACCGTTGGACGTGATCTTCTAGAGGGGACTGCATTCTGCAAATGAAGCAGCCGTTTGTAATGATCGCCATCTTTTGGTTAACCTGCCCTGCTGATTGATTTATTGGCATTTATTCCTGCCCCATCCGCAGTATCGTATTGGCTTCTTGCAAAATATTCCCCAGCAACTCGACACTTTTGGACTTTGCCCCATAATTCATCGGCAAATAAATCGTGTGCGGCGCACTGACGCGCACCAGATCGAGTACCGTCGGCACCGAACCGCAACTCCAATTGGCGGGCGTGTCCCAGTAACCCGTGGCAAGTGTGGTATTGACTGTGCCTTCAGGGCATTTGGTCACATCGATTTGGGCAGTGCCGGAGGCGTTGCCCAGGCCGCAGTATGTTCCAAAGCCGGTGAGCGTGTAGGTTGTGGAGAGGTTGGGACTTTTGGGGATCAGTGTAGTAGCTCCTTGACCTTTATATTCGCTGCCGTCCGATAATTTGAAGAAGTAACTCAGTCCGGCGGGTGCGGTCAAGAGTAGGTTGGCGGTCTCTCCGGTGCGTATGGCGTAGTCGCCGCTGAGGGTGGCCGAAGTGGCTCCACTGCCGATTGTCACGGGCAGCGGATCGGTAGTGACGGTGCAGCCGTCGCCCTGGTAGGTGGCTGTGTAGCTACCCGACTCGTAGGCCGTTAACTTCGATCTGTACTGGTTTGCGAGGACGACCCCGTCCCTTTTCCAGACAAGGGGGATATTATAGTTTCCAACTTCTGGAAAAATCAGTTTAACCACATTACCGCTGCAAGTCGATAAAACACCTTGTTCAGCCGTGAGTTTAACGGTGCGGTCACTGGTAGTGGTAACGGTGATTGGATTTGAAAGTCCGGAATTTCCGTCTTTGGTGACCCGCAGCCGATACACCCCAGGTTCTTTTGGGTAGTAGTATGTACCTGTTGCCTGATCCGCCGGCAGATCGTTCCCGTCTTTTATCCATCGGAAAGTCAAACCCACAGAATTCTCGTAATAGCGATCCTTGAAACGCAGGTACAAATAGGAAGACTGGTCATTACACGCGACATAAACGGTATCGTTTGACTCAATTTGGGGGGTGATCGTCGATCCAAAATTCGCTACGAACGGGTCGGATTCAATAACGCATTCGTTATAGCCTTTACGGACGGTGTACACTCCCGAACTGGAAACCGCCAGGTGGGTGTACAGATTATTTGTCAAGGGCTGCCCGTCCCTGAACCATTCGATGCCGACATTATTGATATTTTCAACGTACAGGTAGTGCGTAAGGCCATTCACAAATGATTTCGGCCCCGTAATTATTGGCTTCTCTTGCTTGCTCCCTTTTTTGAGGTCGATGCCGTTGCTCACTGACTGGCAGTTGCCTTGCGTAAGCCTGAGGCTGTAAATTCCTGCTGTCGAGGCTGTAAGGTAGGATTCAGTGGCATTTGGAATATTGCTCCCATTACGCAACCATTGGTACGAAAAACCTTGGTTGGGCTGGGTGGCAGTGGAGGCCAGGTCAGTTCTACTACAAATTGTGCTGTCACCGCTATTGATGATAATTCTATTTTCTAACAAAGTACCGAAATGAAGGCTAATACCATCCAGGGCGGATGAATTCACGCTGCATGACCCGTCGCGGGCAACGACTTTGTAGGTTCCCGTGGCGGTGGCGGAGAGCGTACGGGACGTTTCGCCAGGCAGCAGAACACCATCCCGATACCAGTCATAGGTAGCTGAATTACTGACGTAGCCCGCGTAAAGCATCACCGCTCTACCTTCGCACTGGCTGCGCGGTGGGGAATAGCTGCCGTCCCAATCGCTCGTGAAATTATAGGCAGAAGTAGAGGGATAAACATTGGCAGTAGTGTAGGAGTTGATCGGACCGGGGCAGGTGGCTCCGGTAGCCGAATAGCGATAGCTTCCCCCGCTTCTATTGCTGGTCACAACAAAGGTACTTCCGGTAGCACCGGGAATGGGGTTTCCATTATAGGTCCATTGAAAGTTATAGGCCGAAAGTTCGGAGTCGGGAACTGTGTGGGTAACTCCCTGAACGGTGAAGGTGAACTTAGCTTTGAGCGTAAGCGAAGAGGATGTACAGGGATAGAGATAAAGATTGGAGCCGGAGTTGGGAAAATTATTTCCGTCTGCCCCCACGATTAAAGCCGTGTATTGGCTAAGGTTTTTGACTTTGAAGCTGTCTGAGGTTCTACTGTTGCAGCCCGCCGCGACCTGTACACGGTAATCAGTACCGTTTTCCAATTTGTAATCGTCCCTTATGAAGCCGTTTCGATACTTCGGAAATTCAAAATTTGCCGGACTGGAAGTCGCATCGACATAGTAAACGATGTCCTCACCTTTCTGGATTAGCAGAGTGGGGCTACTGCTACCCGAATTGTTGTCGTAGCTGATTGCCACCGGAGTGCCGACACACACGTTGGCCGGCACCGACGAAAGGGCAATCTGATTGTTGGGAGTCGGAACGGCGTCCGAATTGCGCCAGTAACCCAAATAGTTTTCCAGGAAAAACCTCATCCGGGCGATTTGACCGGGCGAGAAGCGCCTCGCGTCGGTATTGTAAGCCATGTGATTTTTGACCAAATCAAGCCCAAAGGGTTCGTTAGTGCAGGGATTTGTGGCGTAAGCGGGTGTAAAGTAGTTCAGGTCATAGACCCGGTGAGGAGGAGTATCGGCTACCTGGTCTCCATTATTGAATGGGTTGCCGTTGGCCGGGCAAGCCACGTTGTCATTCGAGCAGCCCAGGCAAGAGTTATCACCAGAAAAGGTATGGTCGAGAAAAAGAGAATGTCCCAGCTCGTGAGCAAGAAGACGCACTCCTTCCGGTTGATTGCCCTTATTCGGTAAGCCATACGTCGTTATGAACATATCGCCGCCATAGTAGGCATATCCCCCGGCACCCGTCATCATGTGGCTCACGTAGATATTGATGAACTTGTTTTGATAAGGGCCGAAGATATCTTTGACCTGTTGCTGATTGCTCCCCCCGTAAATCACCCCTTTGTTTATAAAATCAGGCACGCTGGAAGCGTTCGCACGGTCGATGCCGGAGCAATTGGCCAGAACGAACTCAATGCGCGTGTCGTTGGCGTCGGCGTACTGTCCCCGCGCCCGGTAGATGTTGTTCAAAGCCGCCAGAGCTGCCTGAATCCTTCCCTCCGACAAATTAGACCCCTCGCCCACCGCCTCACCTAGGTGCGCAATGTGGAACATCACGGGCACGACCAGCACCGGGTCGTCGGCTGAAAGTCGCCCGTTTGCTTTGCTTTTTTTGCTATTGGCCTGCCATTGGGTGTTCATTTGCTGAAGTAGCTGCGGGTCGATGTTCTTTTCCAGAAAGGAACTCGTTACGCCGCAGCGCGGCAGGGAGTCGGGGGCGACAGGCGTTTGGGCGGCGGCTACTGTGGTGAAGCCAGCCAACAGGAAGAGCGAGAAGTATTTCATGGAGAGGGTCAGTAAAGGTTTGTGCAAAGAAATTAGTCCTGGCCCATTTGCAAGCCTGCGTTGGTATTGTACTGCAGTTGCCCGCGTAACTCTACGCTTTTGGCTTTGGCGGAGTAGCCGAAAGGTAGCGTGATAGTGTGACCATTATTGATGCGCACATCATCCAGAGCGGTAGGTACCGTACCGCAAGACCACACTACGGGCGTACGCCAGTCGCCGGAGGAGAGAGTACTCAATGGTTCTGCACTCTGTGGCTGAACCAGTATAGGGTTCGACGGGCAGGGAGCAGCAGCCGGATGGTAGGAAAGGATGCTACCATCTACCCCTACCACCCAGCCGTGGGTCGCATTCGGGAAGGAGGCTCCGACTCCGCTGTTGTAGCTCACGGTATTGTTGTACGTATAGGTTCTTTTCCAAGTAGTGCCAGCGTCGTGGGTGACAAACACGTACTGATCGGTTAATACAAAGCCCGTGTTTTCATCGACAAATTTTACCATCCGGGGGACGAGGTAACTCGCGGAGTCGATCTTAAACGAATTCCAAGTTTGTCCGCCATCGGCGGTACGGTAGGCGATTTCTGAATTTTCCGCCACTACCCATCCCTTCGTGGGACTGACAAACGATACCGATCTGCCGCGGAAGTTCGGCGTTATCGGTTGAGAAGTCCAGGAAGCTCCGCCGTCGTTGGTGGTGAGCAGTTGCTCACCACCCGAGAGCCAACCCTGGCTATTGCTTATGAAGGACATACCCGTAAGGGAGATGGGGATGGGTAGTTCCTGCTTTAGCCAGGTCAAGCCGCCGTCGTTGGTTTTGAAAAAATTGTTACTGTAGCCTATCCCCCAGCCCGTAGTAGTGCTGGTGAACAAAACTTGGGTGAGATACACATTGTCCGGTAGCTGCTGGCCTGTCCAGGTAATCCCGCCATCGGTAGTGCGCAAAAACTGCTTGTTGCTCCCTACGATCCAGCCATGGGTCGTGTTGAAAAAGAAGATGTCATTACCTGAAAAGTAATTGCCGAATTCGAGTTTAGTGGTCTGCCAGTTCTTGCCACCATTGGTAGTTCGGAGCAGTAATCCTTCCCCAGCCGTAACAAAACCAAGGGTATCGTTGACGAAATATACGTCACTATTACTGTTTTTGGATAAGGGGCTACCTGCCTCCTGCCAGGTTGTTGCAGCATCAGTCGTACGAGCAATCAGGCCCGCGTTGCCCACGAAAAGTGCTTCGGTAGGGCTTTTGGCAAAAATACGGTTCACGTTCGAGAACCCCAGTTCTCTTAAATTAGACTTTACTGCCCACGTTTGCCCCCCGTCATTGGTCGTGATGATGTTGCGATAATTATAAGTATCACGAATCCAGCCATTTTGATTGTCCACAAACTGCACCTGATCGAAAGTACCACCGTTGAGCGGGGGAGAAACTTGCGCCTGCCAAGTTTCTCCCCCGTCGGCTGTGCTCAAGATCGTATTTTGGTCTCCCACGATCCAGCCGTGGGCAGCGTCGGTAAAATGAACATCGCGGAGCACGATGTTCGAAGGATTGCTAAGGCCTGACTCGATCTTTCGCCAAGTCGTGCCGCCATCGGTCGTTTTCAAGATCAAATTCTGGTTGCCGACCGCCACAGCTGTCGTTCCGCTTATGGCATATATATCCTGAACAGTACTACCCACCGAGTGCTGCAATACCCAGGTGCTTCCTCCATCGGTGGTATGGGCGATTGGGGAGTTTCCAAAATTACCGCTTACCCAGCCTTGATTGTCGTTGGCAAAAGCAACGCTGTAAATGTAAGCATTAGGTATCCCGCTTATTTTTTGAGACGACCAGGTGCTGCCGCCGTCAGTGGTCTTGATTAAGGAATTGGTAACAACCACCCAGCCTGTCGAAGGATTCAGCATCTGAATCCGCCGCAAAAGTCCAGTCGTTCCGCTAGGTAGCGTTTTCCAACTCGTTCCTCCATCTGTCGTTTTAAGAATAGTACCTAGCTTGCCTACGGCAAAACCTACCAAAGCGGAAGGAAACGCGATGTCGAGTAAGTCCGCGTTGGTGAACACCCCCGTCTGCGACGCCCAGGCCCCCGCTACGATTGCCTCGGCGGTGTAGGCGCCGGCACTCGGCGCTACAAAACCATTGGCTATTTGGCTGGATGTGTAGGAACGGTAGATGAATTGTCCGTCTTTCATCCAGTTGATGTCCATGCCTGGCCATACATTATCTGGAATAAGTGTAGTGCGGTGGCAACTCTCCAGAGAAGCTGTATCCAATCGAATCTTCGGAATCACCGCCACGCCCGTGAAGGTCGCACCTTTGCAGCCATTGCCTGCATCGCAAAAGGCGGTGTAAGTTGTGGAGGAATAAGGCGTAACGGTAATGGAAGAACCCATGCTGCCGTCGGACCAGCTCAGGGCGTCCGGGCAGCCAGTGGCAGCGAGGGTAATACTTTCGCCTTCGCAGAGCGCATTGTGCGTGGAGGCCGTGACCGTTGGGCCTGGCAAATTCTGCCGGATCGTGACGCTGGCGGCGCAGGTAGCCGTGGGGGCAGCGTAATGTATAATGCCGCCCTGCCCGTTGGTTACCCAGCCGTTGGCGGCATCGATCATGACGAGCTTCCCGAAGCTAATGCTGCTTGGCAGTACTTGCTGAGTCCAGGTTTGGCCGCCATCCGACGTTTTGAAGTAGAACATACCCCCGCTGGGGTTACGCCAACGCGTTAAGGCAATGCCATGGTCGGCATCATAGAAACTGATGCTGTTGAAGGGCACAGCAACGCTGTACCCACCAACGATATTATCCGACCAGGTCAGGCCACCGTTGGTGGTTTTTCGGCACTTGGATCCCATGATCCAACCGACATTGCTGTCTTTGAAATATATCTTATCAATGTAATTATTTGCAAATTCCGTTCCGGCGTTCACATCTGTCCAAGTCAGTCCGCCGTTGATTGTTTTGGCTATCTTACCGTCGGCTCCACCTGCCCAACCGTTGGAAGCATCGACGAAGAACACTTTACTCACATTGAACCCCGGAGAGGACGCACTCCACGTACTTCCCCCATCTGTCGTGCGGTAAACGTCAGCGCTATTATATCCAACGATGGCCCAACCCATGCTACCGTTCACGAACTGAATACTGGCAGCATCGCCGTTGGGGAGGTTGTAAATGGAATTCCACGAATTTCCTCCGTCGAGACTTTTGTAAATGGCCAAAGATGTACCATTGGTTCTTTTGGCGGCAGCATAGCCCGTACTTATGTCCACAAAGTCAACGTCATAGACATTTTTCAACGAAGTGTTCATCCACACTTTCCCGCCGTTGGTAGTTTTCATCAGAAAACCATTGCTATTGGCTGTCCAGCCCAAATTAGCATTCACGAAATCCATAGCCGGGACATTCCCGCTGTAGGTTTGGTCGGTTCCTATGCCTTCGCCGCGCGTAATTTTCCAGGTGTAGCCCGAGGAGCCGGAGGAGCCGGTGAGTAGGCGGCCCAAATGACCCGCTACCCAGGCCCGGTTGGGACTACGCATATAAACCGCCAGGGCACCGATTGGGGGAGCGTCGGTCAGAGTCCAGGAATTACCACCGTTGGTAGTTTTATAAATGCCGTTCCAGGCAAGCAGAATGCCATTGTTTTCATCCGTGAAGAATACCCTGTTGAAATTGGTCGCCGCTGGAAAAGAACTGCTCAGAGAAGTCCAGTTATTGCCGCCGTCGGTAGTTCTATAAATCACATTGTTAATGCCGACGATCCAGCCCCTGGAAGAATCCAGGAAGAAAACGTCGGACAAACCATTACCGCTTCCGAAGTTCACGGTGTTCCAGGTCACGCCGCCATCCGTAGTTTTTCTTAGGTTAAAACCAGCCGCCCACCCATTGTTGTTATCGGTAAAATGCACGCCCCTCAATCCGAACATGCCGACAGGGTAGGGCTGCCAGCTCACGCCGCCATCGGTAGTGCGGAGAATACGATTGTCGTTATTATTGGCTATCCAGCCGTGATTCGGGTCTGTGAAAAAAATATCGTTCAGTCCGTAGTAGGTTCCGCCTTGGTGCCATGCAGTCCAGGTGAGCCCTGCGTCGGTGGTTTTGAGGATTTGCCCATCCTGCCCGATAAGCCAGCCCGTGGTGCCATTGACAAAATGCACCGAAACGAAATTGTAGCTTTCATTGGCGGCGATTTTCTTCCACGTCTGCCCGCCGTCGGTCGTCCGCACGATCTTGCCATAATCTCCCACGGCTATGCCAATGAAATCGGTAGGGAAGAATATATCGTTGAAATCCTCACCATCGGGCAGCAGGTTCTGCCACGACCAGGCGGAGGTTGGGGTATCGGATTTAGCGGTGTAAGTACCGGGCTGGGTGGCGATGTAGGTACTGCTGCTTGCGCCGGGAATAGGTACCCCGTCCCGCTCCCAACGCAGATTGCTGCCCGTAGGCACGCCAGTAACGCTGAGCGTAGCCTTATCGGTAATGCAACTGCCAACATCGGAGTTCAGTTGCAGTCCCGGCACTACGATGGGCGAGAGACTACCTGTGGTAATGCTATTGCCCACCGTGCAGGTGACGTAGTAGGTAGTCGTGACAGTGGGGCTGACTGTGATGCTAGCTGTGGTCGCGCCCGTGGACCATTTTATTGTGCCGCCGCAATTGGTAGTAGTGAGGGTAGCTGAACTACCCGTGCAGATGGTTTCGGGGCCGTCAACGGAGAATTGGGCCTGTGCATTCTGAATGCCAAAACTGGCGAGTACAAAGCAGAGGATGGGTAGCAGGTGCTTCATGGGTAAGGAGTTGAGGGATAGATGCAGTAAAAATAATACAATGCCCAACAGATACAATATCCCCCTTAATAGTTGAAAGGTTAAAAAGGTAAGTTTTTATTTTTCACCCGTTTTAATACTTCCCTGCTTTGCCTGTCGGTGAAGTATGCATACTGCCCCAAATGATTTTCTAACCCAGCCCTTCTGCTTCGCTGGCAGTAGTTTTTAGTTTGTGTATATCCCCACATTCACGTGCAACATGGCGTTGATGGTGTTGCTCAATGTGCAGAACGCGAACCGCAAAAAATACATCACTCACAACTTACTTCCAGGTGTTGAGCATGATAAAATGGGCCAGACGACGTTCTGGTTATAACCCGGGAGTAGAAATTACTCACTAACTATATCCACCCATTATGAAAAAAGTGATGAAATTTTGGGCAACCCTTGCGGGTAGTCTAATCGTAATTTGGGCCCTGTTTCGTGGGTATGATGCACAATTTGGCAATGATGACGCACTAGTAGGCGACATCAATCTGGATACATTGCTTAAGTACCTGCTGGTGGGTGTCGGGCTGCTGGCTGCTGCTACGTTGGGGACACGTTCCAGGCACGGCTGGCTGGCCAATGGATCTGCCTCTGTTTGCGGACTGTTGCTTTTCTGGGTACTGGCCGAGACTATTTGCTTTGGCCTGATTAATCTGGGGCTTACAGATGCCCCGCCGCCCTTTCACTCTCGGGTCAGGCTCAACAAAAACTGGGTGTCGTACGAAAAACAATTTTGGGGGGATATCAGCCCCGAATTTGGCCGCTGGCGCTTACCAAACAGTTCGATTCGGGTGCCTATCTGCAACGGCGATTCTGTTTTATTGACTAGTAATTCCTACGGGATGCGGGATGCCGAGCGACAGCTCGCTAGTCCCGGATCTACCGTGCGGGCCGTATTGCTGGGCGACTCTTTCATGGAAGGCTACATGGTCGATGCGCCTTTACGCTATTCTAATTTGCTGGAAACCAAAACGGGTCGTGAACACCTCAATTTCGGAATCAACGGCACTAGCCCGATTAACTACTACCTGACTTATAAATACCTGGCCCGGCAGTTTGAGCATGAGGTAGTAATTGTTGCCTTGCTTCCGGCTAATGACTTTGAGGATTATTCGGAGGCTGCGAAAACTGGGCTGCTGCGCTATCCGATCTATCGTCCCTACTGGGAAGGTAACCTGCCTGATCTGAATCTTAAATATTCACTGAAAAATATTGATCAGTCAGTAGCAGCGCCAGTCAACAGACAGCGACCCGCCCAGGTACAGGAATCCGTAGATTCGGTGTTTCACTCCATGCCGTGGGGCAAAAGAATTGCGGCGGAACTTACCTTGAATTCCTATGCATATGCCTATGCTATGAACTGGGTGAGAAAATCTGCAAATAGCCACCTCGAACCGATGAATAGTTTCGCCAGTAAATCCTTTGTGAGTCGCTGGGCAGCATTCGGCCATTCGTTGGAAGAGTTGCTTAAAGCTACTCAGGGAAAAAAGGTGATTCTGTTGGGTATGCCTGTCTTATCCGACGTATACGCTTACGAAAAAGTACCCGAAGATGATTTTTCGCCGAAAATCCAGACGCTCTGCCATAAATATGGGGCAACCTATATCAATATTTTGCCCATTGTTCACAGGTTGGGACCAAAAGAGTGGTCTTCTTTTTATATCCCATGTGATGGGCATTTCTCTGCCAAAGGCGAAAAGCTGGTGGCCAATATAATACTCAACGATCCTGTTTACCGCGAGGCAATGGGGCTGGAAAATGCAGAAGAATGTTTTTGAGCCAATGCAAGCAGCTCGGTTCATTGCGGCTGGTATGCCTAGCGCCAGGAACCCAGAGACAGCTAGTTTATTTCTGTTTCAACCACTTATCCGCCTCAACGATTGGCAACGGATAATCTCTCCCTAAAATAACTCCGTGTTCCTGCTGCTCATCGGGCGTGAGTTGCCAAACCCGGTGAATTTTGTCAGCGGGTACTTTACCCAGTTCGGGTAGCCAGTACTTTACGTATTCGCCTTCGGCATCGTAGCGCGTGGCCTGGGAATATTGGTTGAAGTAGCGGTCCTGACGCGGGTCGTTACCGACACCCGCTACGTAGTTCCAGTTGCCCCAGTTGCTGCACACATCGTAGTCAATGAGAAGACTTTCGAACCAGGCCGCGCCCCAGGTCCAGTCGAGGCCCAGGTCGTGGGCCAGAAAGCTGGCCACATTCTGTCGCCCGCGGTTGGACATGAAGCCCGTCGCGACGATCTCACGCATATTGGCATCTACAAAGGGAACGCCGGTCTGGCCCGTTTTCCACTTTTCAAAAAGGTCGCGGTCGTGCCGCCAGCGCTTGTCTTTCTCCAGTTTCAGGCCGGAGGGCTTGAAAAGACGTGTCCCCCAGCGCAGCATCACGAAGTGGAAGAAATCCCGCCAGAGTAGTTCAAAAATCAGCCAGTAAGTCGAGTCGTTGGCCGTGCGCTCGGCTTCGTACTTCTTCACTTCCTCGTAAATGCGCCGGGGCGACAGGCAGCCCAGGGACAGCCAAGCCGAAAATTTGGAGGAATAGTCGGGCCCCAGCATCCCGTTGCGAGTTTCTTTGTAAGAAGCAATATTATCGCTTTCCCATAAATAATCATGCAGTCTCCGGAGACCGGCCGTTTCGCCGCCCTGGAAGTCGAGCACACCTTTTGGATCCAGGTCTACTATTTCTTCTTCCGCAAAGCCGAGTTCTTCGAGCGTAGGAATCTCACCCGCTTCATAGTCGGCTCGAGGTAGTTCAACCCCTTCGGGGGTGCTCACCGTGGGTCGCACGGTCGCGTTCTTCTCAACTACCTTCCGAAAGTCTGTAAATACGTCGGGCAATCGGTTGATCGCAAAAGGTAAGTCGCGTACGTGGTATAGCGTGGACATCCAGGTAAAGGCCATGTCCACGTTCAGCTGTTTAAGCCTTTTACTCAGCGACGACTCCACATCGGTCTCTTCCTGGGCTATTTCTTTGCTGAGGTGCAGCTCGTCTACATCATAGTTCTGAGCCAGTTCGGCCAGTACCCGCTCCGGTTCACCGACTCGCACCAACAAGTCACTGCCCGCTTTCCGCAGCGAAGCGCGGAGGTCAGCTACGCTTTCTATGATAAACCGCGCGCGGTAAACGCCCGTCTTGCGAAAGCCCAGCGAATTTTTGCCAAATAATCTTGGATCGAAAACAAAAACGGGAAGTACTTCGTCGGCTTTTTGAGTGGCTTTTAACAAGCCCTCATTGTCGTGAAGGCGCAGGTCGTTTCGAAACCAGTAAATGAAGCGTTTCATTTATAAGCGTACAGTTGAAAGTTGTGTGCAGTAACAGGCTTTTTCCGGAAAAGCCACAAACATACAGTATTCGTTTCATTCCTTCCTGATCCAGCCTTTGGTTCCGGCCTTGTCCAGCTCCACTAATTCAAAATCGCCGCTCGTGCCCAGGACAGTAAGGACGGCTGATTCGTTCAGGACCTGGTATACCGCCGCGTCAGGGAAGGCTTCATCGTAGATGGGCGTGGCAGGGGCAAGTTTCGCTTTGCGAATGGATGGACCAATGTCGCGAACCGCCGATGCGGGCAAGTAGCCTTCGGTTTCGCCGGGTGTCCTGACCCGCAACCAGCCGCCGGAGCCCCCCAGAACCAAAACAACCTGGTTTCTGTCCAGCGATTCGACAGTTTCAGATTTGTTCTCGGGAGTCAGTCGCAGCCGCGTATTGGTAACGACGCGCGCGGTGTCGCCGAGTTCGTCAGCATCAGGTAGTTTTTGCTTCGGTTCGCCCAACCCCAACCGGATAAAGGGTAACGGATCGATGGCTCCCCGACCACCCGACTGATAAATACCAAAGTGCAAATGCGGTCCGGTAGTGCGGGCATTGCCCGTGTTGCCCACAAAGCCCAATGTGTCAC
This sequence comes from Persicitalea jodogahamensis, assembly GCF_014651615.1. GTDB lineage: Bacteria > Bacteroidota > Bacteroidia > Cytophagales > Spirosomataceae > Persicitalea > Persicitalea jodogahamensis. Next base: position 271,796 of record NZ_BMXF01000006.1, read on the forward strand.
CTAATTTAACCCGTTTGCCCGATGTGACATTGAAGCTGTCCAGATGCGCGTAATAAAGGTTCAGGCCGTGAGATTGGTCGGAAAGGAAGATGACATTGCCACCTAGGCCGTTGGTGCCTACCCGCGACACGAAACCGTCGATAGCCGCCAGGGCGGGCGTACCGCGTGAGGCAAAAATATCCACTCCTTCGTGGCTGCGCCGTCCGCCGTCGCGGTTGGCTCCCCAAAAGCTGCTGATTTGCTTGCTGTTGCGGCCCTCTACCGGAAAAGCAAGCAGCGGCTCACGCGTAACAGAAAGCGTGTACCGCCCGCTCCTCAATAGCTCAGGCTGAACGCGAATGAGGTGCGTGCGACTGCGCTTGACTTCCCAGCGCAAACCCGTTGTATCGGCCTTGGCTGAAAGTACCCGCGATGGTTTCCGCTGATCGTCCAGTTCAAAAACATCCACGAAAACCTTCGTCTGGTTCCGGCCCGTTGTATCGCCAGTTGCTCGGCCCTGCACAGATACTTCTATGGACAACACATCGCCGCGCTCCGCCTGAATGCGGTAGCCGACGGCCAGCGGCGACTGCGCCGGAAAGTACCCGCTCTCGCGATAGGGCAGTGTGATGAGCAGCGAGTCCCGTAAGGACCGTTCGGAAGCCGCGATCCACTGCGATCCCAGCGCGGTTTCGTCCAGATTAGCCGCTTTCAGAGATCGTTCGTATTGCTCGTGCGGCGAGGAAGAGGTGAAAATTCCCTGTCCGGGGCCGAAAACTTCACAGGAAGTCAGCAGCGCGGCGAAGAGAAGCAGCAGAAGGTGTTTCAAAAAGTAATTTTTCATTCGACAGTTGTAGATTGAAGACGAATAGGAGTACGTTTTTTGCCAAAAAACTTCGTGCCTTCATGCATGATAAATAATGAACAGCCCTCGCCTTTTGGGACGAGGGCTGTTTCAAACAAGACATTTTTGCTTCGGGAAAACGAAGAATCCTGACTTAGTAACTCAATACCGTGAACTCTGTCCGGCGGTTGCGCTGGTGTTCTTCTTCAGTCTTGGCATTCTGCACGATGAGCTGCCGTTCGCCGTATCCTTTGGCGGTAAGGCGGTCGGCATCGATCCCCCTTGAAATCAGGTAGTTTACGGCCGATTGTGCCCGTTGTTGCGAGAGCCTGTCGTTGTAAGCGTCGGTGGCACGGGCATCGGTGTGGGAGGCAAGCTCGATTTTAAGGGTCGGATTGTCTTTCAGGACTTGCACCAATTTATCCAACTCGACGGCGGCATCAGTCCGGATGTCGTACTTATCCAGGTCGTAATAGATATTCTCCAGCGTGAACGTCTTGTTCAGTTCCAGGTCGTCGAGTTTGATCGTGACGCGGTAAGTCGTGTCGGTAAGTACCTTGTTGAGGAAAATCGGCGGGATACTCTTGCCATCCATCGAAAAGGGCTCGCGCTTGGAAATGAAGCCCTTTTTCTCCACCAGAAGTACGTAGTCTTTACCCTCTTCCAAATTGTAGCGGCCAAAATTTCCTGCGTCGCCCGTCGTCAACTGCGCCAGCTCCACATCCGCACTATCCGACAGGATGCGTACTTTGGCAGAGTCGATCGGGGCGGGCGTGGCGTTGTTAGTCAGCACTGTACCCGCCAGGAAGTACCGTACTACCTTGCGTTCTCCCTTGATATAAAGCGGATTATTGGGATTCAGCGGACTCGTGGGATCGTTCTGCGCCAGGATAGTCGAATCGACTTCTTCCACCACGGGATTAGAGAAGAAATAGATGTCGTCGTCGCCTTTGCCGCCGGGGCGGTTGGAAGCAAAGAAACCATTTTCCTGATCTTCCATGAATACCAGCCCGAAATCGTCCTGGGGAGTATTGAAAGGAATACCCATGTTCTCGATGGAAATGATTCCCTGCGAACGCGTAGCCACAAAAAGGTCGAGTTTGCCCAGACCGGGATGTCCGTCGGAGGCAAAGTACAATTTATTGTCAGGCGACACATAAGGAAACATTTCGTCACCGGCAGTATTGATGTCTTTGCCCAAATTCACGGGTTTGCTGAAACGACCTGAGGCATCCATATTGGTACGATACAGGTCGATGCCACCGGCCCCGCCTGCGCGGTTGGAGGCGAAGTACAGCGTCTTGCCATCGCGCGAGAAAGCCGGGGAGCCATCCCAGGCTAGTGAGTCGTTCACGGGCAGGTAGTTGGGTTCGGTCCATTGACCGTTCACGAGGCGGCTCATGTACAGATCCACATCCACGGCGCCTTTGCGCTTACCGGTGTTGCCACGGGCAAATACGAGTGTCTTGCCGTCGGGCGAGAAAGCCGGGGAGCCTTCGTTGGCTTCCTCAGCAAAAATAGTAGAACTAAACAGAGTCGGGCTGCTGCTGGCTTCGCTGGGTTGCTCGCCAATGTTTACTTTGTAGAGGCCCAGCATGGCCTGACCGTTATTTTTGTAAATCTTCTCTTTTTTGGAAGCCGACATGACCAGTTCATTGCCTAATATGGTTGGCGAAAACTCGGCACCGGGCGTGTTGAATGGCATATCCAGGACTGTCACCTCCGCCTTTTTTTGTTTGATCAGGTCAGTGATTTTCAACGTCTCCACCTCACGGGCGGCCCGCTCTTTCAGGGTTTTGTCGGCCGTTTGGTTTTCGGTGAACTGCGCAAATTCCTGTCTGGCTTCGTCGTACTGGCCGGAAGCTTTTAATGCGTAGGCGTACTGAAAACGGGCGTTGGGGTCGGTAGTGCCCGCTTCCATTGCTTTCTTATAGTAGGGAATGGCCTCCTGATAACGGTTAGAAAGGCGATACGATTCGGCGATGAAGTAGTTGGTCTGTGCGGGATCGTAGTTGCCTTCGGCAGCCCTCTGGAAATCCTTCAAGGCCAGGTCATATTCTCCGTTGTCAAACCGCTTGACCCCGTTTTTATAGGCCTGCATGGTGGGGTTGCAAGCTTGCAGCAGAAGGCAGAAGCAAACCAATGCGATCCCCGAAAAGGATTTGTTCAAATATTTATTCATAAGTTCATTAAGGAAATTCTACGTTGAACTAACGATTTTTTTTGGGAAAAATTGAAACAGGCCATCGGCTGCGGGTTAACAGCTTTCGGCTTTTCGGAAACATAGCAATGGTGTAGCGGGTAGTCAGTCAGAAGCACGCTCCACGTCAAACTGCCCCCTGAAGTCATTCCCCCTGCATCAGAGAATAACCCACTTCTCCGTCAAAAGTATAGAGGTTTTCGGTTTTAATCGTGTCGAAACCCTTTTCGTTCAATAATGCGAGCTGTTTCCAGATTGTCGTTTTATCAAGAGCTCCATCCAAACCCGCTTTGCCCTTAAAACGACAACGCCAATGGTCGGTGCAGAAGGTTTCCGGTACGCCGTCAGGGTAGACCTTTACGCCACGATTGGTGATCATTTTCAATTCCAGGGGTGAATCTGATAAGGCGGAAATTGCGTCACCCAATTGGCGGGCGGTGCCTTCGTTCCAATCCAGGAAGATATCCACGCCTACCAGTTCTTTCTTTTGCGGGGTCTGGCTGGCCGAGCTGATATGGATCGGCTTGGGGGCGGCAGCGTAGCTGATGGTTTTGAAATGCTCCGGTGTCTGGCCCAGGCGCGCGATGACCGCGTCGGCAAAGCCTTTGGTGCCTACACGCTCCTTGCTCACACCTTCCTGATACACATCACCCGTGTGAATGCCATCCTCAATGGTTTTGAGCCAGGCGTTATGAACTTGAGCGGCTACTTCGCCCTGGCCGATGTGGACGAGCATCATAATGGCTCCATTGAGCAGTCCCGATGGGTTGGCAATGCCGCGCCCGGCAATGTCGGGTGCCGAGCCGTGGATGGCTTCGAACATGGCGCACTGGTCTCCCACGTTGGCCGAACCGCCCATACCAACCGATCCGGCGATTTGGGCCGCGATGTCGGAAATAATGTCGCCGTAGAGGTTCAGCGTCACGATTACGCCGAAACGCTCCGGCTCGTCGGCCAGCAGGGCCGAGCCAATGTCGATGATCCAGTGTTCTTTCTCGATGTCGGGATATTCGGCAGCGATTTCGTCGAATACGCGATGGAACAGCCCGTCGGTCATTTTCATGATATTGTCCTTAGAAAGGCAGGTGACCTTCCGGCGGTTGTAGGCGCGGGCGTACTCGAAGGCGTAGCGAATGATTTTCTCGCAGCCGGGCCGCGAAATCAGTTTCAGGCACTGGGTCATCTGGTTAGTCTGCCGGTGCTCGATGCCCGTGTAGAGGTCTTCCTCGTTCTCCCGGATGATGACAAGATCCAGCAATGGGTGCTTGGTTTCGACGTAGGGCGAGTACGCCATGCAGGGCCGTACATTGGCAAATAACCCCAGCGTGGTGCGGGCCGTCACATTCAAACTCTTGTAGCCGCCCCCCTGTGGCGTGGTGATCGGGGCTTTCAGAAAAACCTTATTCCGGCGAAGTGATTCCCAGTCGCTGGGCTGAATACCCGCCTTACTGCCGCTCTTATATACTTTCTCGCCGATTTCGATGACTTCCGGCTCAATTTTCGCGCCCGCAGCGTCAAGGATGCGGAGGGTGGCATCCATGATTTCGGGACCGATGCCATCGCCATAAGCGACGGTTACTTTTGTATTTGAAATAGGGTTACTGGTTGAGATCATTCGGATTTGTGGTAAGTGATAAAGGCAATTGGTTATGGGAAAACAGTGAAAGAGGGACTCACTGAAAAATTATGATTTCATTACATCTATTCAATTTCTCAAAATTGAGATTAGGTACTTAGTATACCAAAGAAAGACGGAACAAACCCTCTTGATAAGGATTCATTCCGTCATTCATTGGTTGAAACTACTACCGCAGCAGCTGAACCCAGCCTTTCAACGCGACTGGCTGGCCCGGCCGCACTACCGACTGGAAAGTGACGGATGCTTCGTAAAAGTACTGTCCGGCGGGTAAGCCCTGGCCATCGCTGGACGTGCCGTCCCAGTTAATATCGGCATTGGTAGTTTCGAATACCTTCACACCCCAGCGGTTAAAGACCCGGAATGTAACACTCTCAACGAAACTGGGGCAATTCAGGGGCTGGAAGGTATCGTTCTTGCCATCGTTGTTGGGCGTGAAGACATTGGGCATCACGAACTGCGGGCAGTTATCCTTACAGACCAGATTGCTCGGCGCACTTTCGTTTCCAAATCGGTTCACAGCCGTCACGTAATAGCATCCCGCAAACGAGCTGAGTCCGGTATGAGCGTAGTTTGTGGCAGGTGGTGTAGGCGGTGGTACGACGGACGCAAGCAACGCCGGAGTTTCGTCGGCAAAGCGGGCGTAATATATTCTGTACTCTACGATGTTCGGGTCGCAATCGCCGCCCTGCGCATTCTTGGCAGGATACGTCCACGACAGGTTGTTGGTAAACGTCGTCTGGTTGCAGTAAGCGTCGGGAGCAATCGTACTACAGTCCAGCGTGTCGAGACTCAGCACAGGCGGGCAGGGCTTAATGGTATCGATGGGAGTGGCGCAAATTTTCTGCGAGAAATTCAGCAAAATCGCGGGCTTGATGCGGTCGTTGCCGTAAGTACCCACCGTCTCTACCCGATAGCAATAAGTCGAATCGGCAGACAACGTAACGTTGACGGTGCCATCGAGGGCATATTTGTCCGTACCGTCGTCCTGATAAATAAAGGTGCGCGGATCCTGCACCGCCACCTCGGCAATCTGGTTGTAGGTACCGGGCCTGCCCCGCACCTCACGATAAATCCGGTGCCGTTGGTTGTTATTGCTCCAGGGAACATTCGCTACCCACTCCAACTGCACAATTTTCGATTCAGCCTGTCCCTGCGTCAACCGGACGCTACTGGCGGGCTCACTAGTGTCCAGTTTTTCGAGAGTACCGTTGGCATTGGTAAAGAAGTATTCCAGCTGATAGCGGTAGGCGTTAGCCGTCGTATTAAGGTTTTTATCTACAAAAATCGTATCTGCCACGCCGGGCTGAAGCTGCGTGTTAATGGTAGTGATCAATGTGAAGTTAGTACCGTTCAGACCCGTTGCACGGGAAAGCCTGTACTGCGATGGACCGTTTATCTGGCTGGGATTCAGGCCGATCGGGCGTGTCCATTTTACCGAAATCTGGCCACTGGTGGTGCTGGTCGAGTCAACCGTTACGTTCGTGATAACCGGAATCAAAAGAGGCAAATCCAAACAGAATTCGTCGGAGGGTATACTCGTGCCGCCGCCATTCAGGTAGCCGGGTTCAGTGATAGGTGCACCGGGGCGCGGGAATTCCGCCACCAGTCGGTAGCTGTACTTCACACCACGCCGTAGCGGGTTGGTGCTGCTGCTGTCCACGAAGCTGGTTGCGGTCACGGGGACGCGGCCTACCTCTGTGTATCCCAGCGTGGCGGGCAACCCAGGACTACACGGATCGGGCTGGTAGTCAGAACATCCTTCTTTGCGGTATACCACGATTTGGGCACCCGGTACCTGACAAGCGTAAGGGTCCCAGGTCACGCGGAAGGCCCGCCCGCCTGCGTCGGTCGTGGGCGTGGCTTGCACATTCTTGGGACGTGGTCCGTAAACCTTTATCCGGAAAGTTCTGATATCCGCCAATTTGCGGAACAGGCTGGGGTTTGGAAAGCCCGCACGGGGGCTATCCTCCACTTTAAACAGTACACTGTAAGCCTCCGGACGGATATGGTTGCAGCCCGTTTGCCAGCGGAACACGCCGCTGGCCTGGCCCGCCGGGTTGGGCGAGGCCGCAATAAACTGCGCCAGTTGAGGGTCGATCAGGTCGCTGCGATACACGCCGCCGCTGGTCGTGAGGGTCAGGGGATCGCCATTTTTATCCACAGCCCTGATGGCTTGCTGGATGAGCGTTCCGGCCTCCACGCAGAGGTCGGGAATCGAGTCGAGTTTGGGACGATCGTTGTTAGCTTCCACCACGATAATCTGCATGTCTCGGGTAATTTCCCCGATTTTGACCCCATTACGCCATTCTTCCACAATAAAAGCCACGTTGTAAAAGCCCGGCACAAAGGGCGCGTCCCACACCAGGTCGCCCGTGATGGCATCGATGCTGAACGTGGAAGGAAAAGCACCGTTCTCGGTCGGTCCCAGCGGCTGCACTTTGTTGGGATCTACATACAGTAGATCCTTACCATTAGCGTTGTTGCCCTCGCTTTCCTGGGGAGTGACGAGCCGATAGGCCAGACTATCGCCGTCGGCGTCGAAAGCACCCGGATTGTGAATGTAGCGCTGGCCCACAGCAGCCAGGTCGATGGGTGCGTTGAGCATGACAGGCGTCCGGTTCTGGCCAAGGCCGGCGCTGATAACCAAGGTACTTTTTACGAAAAAATTAAGCTCCTGCGTGGGCTTGGGGCCGATGTTGAGAACGTTGTTGTTGCGATTATCGAGTGTAGTCGAGATATTGAAGCGACCAGGTGCCGGAAAGGTGTAAATAAAAGAGTATTCGTTCTTAGTCGTGTTATTACCGATGTTGGTGATAGGCTGTTTTCGGGGAACACTGATTGGCCCCACCGTACCGACAAATACCTTGATGTCGGTCTGGGCATCAGCGGCAGCCTTACCGTTTTCCATATCAAAATAGCCCGTGAAGGTGATTTCGTAGGTCAGGGAAGTTGTGGAGATGCGCCTGGCGGTAATCTCGCCCGCTCGCACGTGAGTAGCGTGAGCCTGGGTTGCGGCGAGAAGGAGCAAAAAGAAAAAGAGTATCGGGCGTATTGTTGAGCGCATGGATTAGGGCTGCTTGGTCTGATTAAGTATAGACTTGAACGAAAAAGATGGAAAAAACGGTGTGTTGCCTGCCTTTTTCAGGCTTGAAGGTAAGCTTTTTGAACGACGGGTAATGATTTATAGCCGATATTGAGTTAAGGCCAAACATTTTTTTGCACAAAATGTTGAAAATGGACAGCGGCAAAAAAACTTAAAATCATTATAAATAATTGCCTTTACCACAAAATGAAATCGCTTTTATTGTCTCACAATCCTTTGTCGCGTACCTTTGGCAGGTTAAGGCAGTATCCAATATTTACTCTAAAATCCAACACGTTCTGTTATGTCGTGGCTTACCCAAACGTTATCTAGTTCTATTGGCAAGAAATTGATTATGGCTCTTACGGGCCTTTTTCTATGCACTTTCCTGATTGTTCACATGATCGGGAACCTACAGCTGTTCAAATCTGACGAAGGGCTGGCCTTCAACACTTATACGGTGTTCATGACCACGAATCCATTCATCAAAACGATTTCTTACGGCTTGTACGCTTTTATTCTGATCCATGCCTTCGATGGCCTGTATCTGGCTTACATTAACCAGAAGGCACGGGCAAAAAAGTACGCCAAAGTCAATAATCAAAGTACCTGGGCGAGCCGCAACATGGGCATACTGGGTACGGTTCTGCTGGTCTATCTCGTAGTTCACATGGGCGATTTCTGGTATGAATACAAGTTCGGGCACCTGCCTTTCAAGGAATATACGATCGATTTGTCGGAAGGCACGATCATCGATACCCGCCAGATGCCCGACGGTTTTATGCTCAATAGTAAAATTGAGGAACGACTGAGCGACGATAACAAAAGCAAGACGGTAATCGTGAAAGATCTGTACCAGGAAGCTGAGTCATCCTTTGCCAATCCGTTGCTGGTGCTGTTCTACATCCTTGGAATGGCGGCGGTGTCCTTTCACCTGGTGCATGGCTTCCGCTCGGCCTGGCAAACACTTGGTGCCAATCACCCCAAGTACAACCCCTTGTTTAATTTCCTGGGCGTGTGGCTATTCGCCATCATTATCCCTATCGCCTTCGCCGCCATGCCGGTTTACTTTTTTCTGAAACAATTGTGAACGAGTGAATGTCGGAATGGGTGAATAATAATATTCCGACATTCACTCATTCCGACATTCCGACATTCACTTATTCAAAATTAAATATGACTTCTCCCCAACTGGATTCTAAAATCCCCGCTGGTCCGATAGAAGATAAATGGACCAAGTACAAGTCGTCGGTTCCGCTGGTGAACCCTTCCAATAAGCGCCGCATCGAGGTAATCGTGGTCGGTACGGGTTTAGCCGGTGCTTCGGCAGCGGCTTCGCTGGCCGAGATGGGCTACAAGGTAAAAGCTTTCTGCTTTCAGGATTCACCGCGCCGGGCGCACTCTATTGCGGCTCAGGGTGGTATTAACGCTGCCAAGAACTACCAAAACGACGGTGACTCGATCTACCGGCTTTTCTACGACACTGTAAAAGGCGGCGACTACCGCTCACGCGAGGCCAACGTTTACCGTTTGTCCGAGGTGTCAGGCAGCATTATCGACCAATGCGTGGCGCAAGGCGTACCCTTTGCCCGCGAGTACGGCGGACTGCTCTCCAACCGCTCTTTCGGTGGCGTGCAGGTGCAGCGTACTTTCTATGCGGCCGGACAGACCGGGCAGCAGCTTTTGCTGGGCGCGTATTCGGCGTTGCAGCGTCAGGTAGGTATTGGGGCCGTGCAGATGTACACGCGCCACGAAATGCTGGACGTCGTCAAAATTGACGGCAAGTGCCGGGGGATAATTGCCCGCAACCTGGTTACGGGTGAAATCGAGCGACATTCCGGCCATGCAGTGCTGCTTTGCTCGGGAGGGTACGGCAATGTATTCTACCTTTCGACTAACGCGATGGGCTGCAACGTGACCGCCGCCTGGAAGGCGCATCGACGGGGCGCATTTTTTGGCAACCCCTGTTTCACACAAATTCACCCTACCTGTATTCCCGTTTCCGGCGAACATCAGTCGAAGTTGACGCTGATGTCGGAGTCATTGCGGAATGACGGTCGCATATGGGTACCTAAGAAGAAAGACGACAACCGCCCGGCCAACCAAATCCCCGAAGCCGAGCGCGATTACTATCTGGAGCGCCGCTATCCGGCCTTTGGTAACCTCGTACCACGCGACATCGCATCGCGTGCCGCCAAAGAGCGTTGTGATGCGGGCTACGGTGTGGGCCCGTCCAAGATGGCGGTGTACCTCGACTATGCCTCGGCCATCGAACGCTATGGCAAAGGCGAGGCCAATAAAAACAATATCATTAACCCCACAGACGAGCAGGTTCGGGAAATGGGGAAGGATGTCGTAAAAGAAAAATACGGCAACCTGTTTGACATGTACAAGCAAATCACGGGTGAGGACCCCTACGAAGTGCCGATGCGGATTTATCCCGCTGTCCACTACACCATGGGCGGCCTGTGGGTAGATTACAACCTGATGACTACCGTGCCGGGTCTATACGCTCTGGGCGAGGCTAATTTCTCCGATCACGGTGCCAATCGTCTCGGCGCTTCGGCCCTGATGCAGGGACTGGCTGATGGGTATTTCGTGATTCCTTACACGGTAGGTTCTTATCTGGCCGGAGAAATCCGTACCGGAGAAATACCGACCGACCATGAGGCTTTTGTACAGGCGGAGAAAGACGTGAAGGACAAAATCGCCAAACTGCTTTCAGTAAAAGGGCAAACCTCTCCGGAGCATTTTCACCGGGAATTGGGTAAGATCATGTGGGACAAATGCGGCATGGCCCGTAACGCCAAGGATCTGCAGAGCGCCATTCTCGAAATCAGAGCTCTGCGGAAAAGGTTCTGGGAAGATGTGCGGGTGATGGGCAGTGCCGATGAGTTGAATCCCGAACTGGATAAGGCGAGCCGCGTCTCCGACTTCATGGAACTGGGTGAGCTTATGTGTCAGGATGCGCTTGATCGCAACGAATCCTGTGGTGGTCACTTCCGCGAAGAGTACCAAACCGAAGAAGGCGAAGCCACCCGCGATGACGAAAACTACATGTATGTTTCGGCCTGGGAATACAACGGCGAAAGCAACTGGCAGCTTCACAAGGAAGAACTGGAATACGAAAATATCAAAATTGCCCAGCGCAGCTACAAGTAAATGAGCTTAAGGTTAGACTCGGAATATCGGAAAACGTCGTTTGACCTTTAACCTTTTAACCCCCCAAATAAATGTCAGCAGAAAATATGAGCCTCACGCTGAAAGTGTGGCGGCAAAAAAATAAAGACAGCGAGGGCAGCCTCGAAACGTATGCTTTGGAAGGTATTTCGCCGGATATGTCCTTTTTGGAAATGTTCGATGTCCTCAATGAGCAGTTGATTCATGAAAACAAGGAGCCCATCGCCTTCGATCACGATTGTCGCGAAGGGATCTGCGGTTCCTGTTCCATGCACATCAACGGGCGTCCCCACGGGCCGCTCACGGGTGTGGCGACCTGCCAGCTGCACATGCGCTCATTCAGCGATGGCGACACCATTGTGGTGGAACCGTGGCGGGCAGTGGCTTTTCCGGTCATGAAGGATTTAGTCGTGGACCGCTCGTCCTTCGACCGCATCATCTCGGCGGGTGGTTTCGTGTCGGTTAATACCGGCAACGCCCGCGACGCCAATAGCCTGCCCGTTCCCAAGGAAAATGCCGACGAGGCTTTCATGGCAGCGGCCTGCATTGGATGTGGTGCCTGCGTAGCGGCTTGTAAGAATGCTTCGGCCATGCTTTTCACTTCGGCTAAAATTTCGCAGCTTGCCCTTTTGCCACAGGGGCAGGCCGAGCGTAAGCTTCGGGCCGAGAAAATGGTAGCCCAAATGGATTCCGAGGGTTTCGGTGCCTGCACCAACACAGGAGCTTGTTCTGCCGAATGCCCTAAGGAGATTTCGATGGAAAACATTGCCCGCATGAACCGGGAGTACTTGGGAGCAAAGTTGACTTCCAGCCGGGTATAGTGACGCGGTAGGGTACGTGCTCTTTTAGTATGGGAGCTGATCATCCGGACCAGCTTTTTTCCTGCCTTAGGGTAGTCGTATCGATTGCTTCCTGGTACTTGCTGATATACTTATTCTTACCAAAAAAAGCCGCTCATTGGAGCGGCTTTTTTTGGTAAGTAACTGACGGTTAACTCATTTATTAATTAATAATTATTAAAAATTGATTGTAGTACGTTCACAGAAAAACGTTATATTTGAAATATGTGATTTTTTAACAAATATTTTACAACCAATCAATTATTTTATGAAAAAAGTACTACAGCACTGTAAAATCATGTTGCTGCTGGCCTTTTGTTCAACCGTTGTTTCTGCACAGGATATGACGATTACGGGCAAAGTGAATGAGTCGGGGGCCGGCGAACTCTACGGAGTCAACATCGTTGTAAAAGGCACGACTCGGGGTACTACCACCAATAATAAGGGCGAGTACAGCATCGTGGCGAATAAGGGCACGACGCTTACTTACAGCTATATCGGCTACCAGCCGAAAGATGTCACGGTGGGCAACAGTAATGTCATCAATGTGGAATTGATTCCCGACGATAATCTGCTCGGAGAAGTAGTTGTGACGGCCTTCGGTATGGAAAAAGAGAAGAAGGCTCTTGGTTACTCGGTCACGCAGATCGGTGGTGACCAACTCACTGAGTCGCGGACGATCAACGTCGGTAACGCCCTGACGGGCAAGATTGCGGGTGTCAATGTGTCCTCACCCACTACGGGCGCAGCAGGAACAAGCCGGGTAGTTATTCGCGGTGGCTCTTCGCTGGGTGGAAATGACCAGCCACTATACGTGATCAATGGCGTACCTATGGATAACTCCAACCAGGGAAGCGCGGGTATGTGGGGTGGCAATGACAACGGCGATGGCCTTTCATCCATTAACCCTGATGACATCGCTACCATCTCCGTTCTGAAAGGCAATACTGCCTCGGCCCTGTACGGTTCGCGTGCGGCCAACGGTGTGATTTTGATCACCACCAAGACGGGCAAGGGCGTGAAAGGATTGGGCGTATCGTTCAATTCCAACTATACAGCCAACCGGGCCATTGACCTTACTGATCTGCAGCAGCAGTACGGCACGGGTACTATGGGCGTCAAGCCCACCACGCAAGTGGAAGCCCTCGAAAACGGCAACAGCTCCTGGGGCGCTAAACTCGACGGATCTCCGGTGATCCAGTTTGATGGTGAAACGCGGCCATACAGCGCCACTGGCGAAGGGCTTAACGATTTCTACCGTACGGGTAGCACCTGGACGAACACGCTGGCCCTGGCGGGTAGCAATGAGCTGGGTAGTTTCCGCTTTTCTGCCTCCGACCTCCGCAACCAGGACATTTTGCCAAACAGCGGTTTCGATCGCACTACTTTCAATGGGAGTATGAATGGCAAATTCGGAAAACTCGAACTGATTGCTACCGGCCAGTACACCTCCGAAAGTGCTAAGAACCGGCCGCGCCTGTCGGATTCGCCCGGTAACGCCAACTACACGGTTATCACCAAGGCACCCAATATCAGCTTTACGGATATGAGAGGTACCACAGACAAACTGGGAGCGAACGACGACGGTACCGAACGGCGATACCAAAGCAATGTGTACGCTACGAACCCTTATTGGGCGGCTTACCAGTTCCTGCGGCTTGACAGCAAGAACCGTTTTTTCGGAAACGCTTCTTTGAAATACAATATTACGGACTGGCTTTATGTGCAGGGGCGCATCGGAACGGACTACATCTCAGGCCGCTTCGAGTCGTCGGAACCTTACGGCACAGCCTACAAGACCACGGGAGACTACAATATCACCAACCGGACGACGAAGGAAAACAACCTTGACCTCTTTATTGGAGCCAACAAAACTTTCGGCAAGTTCTCGGCGGACATTCTTCTGGGAGGCAACCGGATGCGGCGCTCTACGGAAGATGCCCGTATTGGCGGTAACGGATTGAATATACCGTTCTTTGGTAGTGTCAACAATGTGGCTAACCAAACGTATGGTTACGGTCTGTCTGAGTACGGGATCAACTCAATCTTTGGCTCGGCCAACATCGGTTTCAATAACTACCTCTTCCTGAATGTGACGGCCCGCCAGGACCACTTCTCCACGCTTTCGCGCGGCAACAACGAAGTCACTTACCCCTCAGCTGGTCTGAGCTTTGTGTTTTCGGAAGCCATTCAGGGAATGCCCAACTGGCTCACTTTTGGTAAAGTACGCGCTTCCTGGGCCCAGGTGGGCGGCGGTGCACCCGATCCGTATTCCAACAACCTGACTTATGGTCTGCGGGGGTACCAGCACGACGGGGCTATTTTGGGTGCGATCAACAATGGTTCAATCCCTAATGCCAACCTCAAGCCTTACATCTCCACGGAAACGGAAATTGGCTTCGATTTGCGCTTCTTCCAGAATCGCCTGGGACTGGACCTTGCCCTGTACAATCGTAACACCAACGATGATATTCTGAACACTTCGATTTCAGGTACTTCGGGCTATGGCAGCACTCAAATCAACATTGGTGAGCTGACCAACAAGGGTATTGAAATCCTGCTGAAAGGTACTCCCATAAAGAAAACCGACTTCACCTGGGACATGACCCTGAACTTTGCCCGGAACATTTCAAATGTAGTAAGCCTGGGCACCAACGCAGCGGGTGACCCCATCGAATTCCTGAACCTTGACGAGGCTCGTTCGCGGCAGGAGCGTATCCGTCACTATGTCGGCCAGCAGCTGGGTGTCATAGCGGGTTATAAGCAAAAGGAAATCGATGGACAGAAGGTCTACGACAAAGACGGATTTCCGGTTCGCGGCGATTTCCAGCAAATCGCTCTGGGACGTCATCCGATCAGCGCAGGATTTAGCAACAGCTTTACCTATAAAGGCTTTAATCTAAGTTTCCTGATCGACCTGCGCCAGGGCGGCAGCATGATGTCGGGTACCAACCTCGGCCTCTATGGTGTTGGTCTGCACAAGGGGACCCTGCCCGGTCGGGATGCACCATTGACCGTATCGGGAGTGACTGAAACCGGGGAAGCCAATACGTGGACGATTGAGCGTGACAAGCTGCAGAACTACTATAATTACTACACGCAGATTACGGAAAACTTTGTCTACAATAGCTCGTTTGGAAAACTAAGGGAATTATCGGTAGGCTACAGCATTCCTGCGCGTTGGCTGGACAAAACGCCCATCAGCACCCTGAAGTTTTCGGCGGTAGGCCGCAACCTGTTGCTGTTGTGGTCGAGTGTTCCGAACGTTGATCCCGAAAGCGGCTACACCGCCAGCGGTAACTCTCAGGGACTGGAGTACTTTGCGCTGCCTACCACTCGGAATCTGGGCTTTAACTTATCGGCAACATTTTAGTATTGAATCCTGAATCAGTGAATGGCGGAAGACAAAATACGCTGCATTGAAACACTCAGTACGCCATTTACTCTAATCAAAAATTGATTATGAAAAAACATATAAAGACAACCGTTTTGGCACTCCTGTCGGTGCTGACGCTCAACTCCTGCGACAATGAGAAGTTGCTGGACCTGAATGTAAACAAGAATGCTTCGACCGATATAGACCAGCGTTACCTGCTCTCGCTCGGAATGCTTCAGGTGGCAGGCGACCGTTACGAATCGTGGCGCACGAACCTGATTTACAGCTCTACGATGATCCAGCACAACGCCACACTGGCAGGCTACTGGAGCGGGGATAAGTACTATTACAACGCCCAGTACAGCGGTGCTTTCTGGGAAGCCAATTATCCCGGTTCCATCAAGACGCTCACACAGGTGGTGGATCAGACGAAAGGAAAGCCCGAATCGGCCAATACTTTTGCCGCCGCTTCGATTATGCGATCATTCGTGCTGCACCGTATGACGGATATCTATGGCGATATTCCATACACTCAGGCGGGCCGCGGGCTGGTGGGTGCCGAAAACTGGTTCCCTAAATACGATGCTCAGAAGGATGTGTACACGATGCTCGTGGCTGATATCAAAACAGCCCGTGATGCTTTCTCGCCTTCGGCCAGAGCCTTGGGCGATCAGGATGTACTTTACAAGGGCGACTATGACAAGTGGCGCAAGTTTGCCAACTCGCTGTTGATGCGCATCGCCCTGCGGATGAGTAACGTGGATGCGGCTACGGCCAAAACCGTGTTTACTGAAGCGGCCAGCAAAGGAGGGATCGACTCCAACGCTTCCAATGCGTTCATGAAGCAGGTGCTGGGCACGGGTGGTGGAATCAACTACAACGGTACTTCGCTGGCTCTGTCTAATGCTGCTGGTGGCGGTGGCGACAACAATGCGCGAGTGAGCAAGACGCTCGTAGATTTTATGGATAAGTACAATGACCCCCGCAAGATGATTATCATAGGCGGTCTGGGTAATCCTTACGATAAGTCTACCTGGGTGACCGATCCCGCCAAACAGCGTGGCTTGCCCAACGGTTATACTGCCACCACGATCAAAAATGTCTATCCGGATTTCACGACGCTCGATAATTTTAGTTTTATTAATACCAACATCACCGATCTGGACGACCCCACACCACTGCTGTCGTACGCTGAGACGGAACTGATGTTGGCCGAGGCTGCGCTAAAAGGCTGGGTTGCCGATGATGCTACAATACACTTCCGGAAAGGCGTAGAAGGTGCCATCAGGTCATGGGCTGCCTATGGCGTGGAAGTGCCTTCCGATGCTGTCATCACGAAGTATATCAACGATCTGGGTTTTGCTGCGGCAGGTTCTGAGCGCAAGCTCGAGCTTATTGGTGAGCAGTACTGGATCGCCACCTACCTCAATCACATTGAGGCATGGGCCAACTGGCGTCGTACGGGCTATCCCAAACTGACTCCCACCAATGATCCTGCGAACGTTACAGGCGGCACTATTCCCCGCCGTTTACGCTATTATGAAGATGAAGTGGGTAGCAACCCCGCCAGCTACAAGGAGGCAATCGCCCGTCAGGGAGAGGACTTGCTAACTACCCGCGTTTGGTGGGATGTGAAGAAGTAAACGCTGATTTGCACCTGCAGTGCAATCTTCGGACGATGCATTTGTAGTGTGCATTAGAATATAAGACGCCCCTTCTCGCTAGTGGGGGCGTCTTTTTATATTTCGTATTTTGCCAAAAAACATCGCTCAATGAATAAAATAGGTTCCTTATTGGTAGTTATTGCAAGTATGTTCGGCTGCAAATCCGATGATTCGGACCATATTTTCAAACTACTTTCCGAAGAAGACTCTGGAATCACTTTCGTCAATACCATTCAGGAAACCGAGCAGGAAAACGTGCTCAACTACGAATATTTCTACAACGGCGGCGGCGTAGCGGCGGGTGATTTTAACAACGACGGGCTGACCGATTTGTACTTCACCGCCAATCAGGGGCCAGATCAGCTGTATCTGAACAAAGGCAATCGTGACGGCGAACCACTCCACTTTGAGGATGTTACTGCGCAGTCGGGTATTACCTGGAATGGCGAGTGGAAAACGGGGGTGACCGTGGTGGACATCAACGCCGACGGCTGGCTGGATATCTACGTCTCCGTGTCGGGCAATGTGGATAAGCCCGCTCTGCGGAAGAACAAGCTCTACATCAATAACAAAACCCTCCGTGGCGACGGACCGACTTTCACGGAAAGCGCCACCGAATACGGCCTTGATCTTGGTACTTTCACTACCCAAACTACCTTCTTCGACTACGACCGCGATGGCGACCTCGATGCTTACGTACTGAATCACAATGTCGAGGACTTCAACCGCTTTGATGTACAGGCCGTTCACGCCATGCGCGATACATTGGCGGGCGATCGGCTGATGCGAAATAACAACGGTAAGTTTGTGGATGTTAGCGCCGAAGCAGGTATTAAAGGCAATCCGATTGGCTTCGGTCTGGGCATCCATATCGCCGACCTGAATGGTGACGGCTGGCCGGATATTTACGTATCCAACGATTATATCGAAAGCGATTATTTTTATATCAATAATCAAAAAGGCGGATTCGAGGATATCGTTGACCAAACTACGGGCCACACCAGCTACTTTTCGATGGGCAACGACATCGGCGATATTAATAACGACCTACTGCCCGACATCGTGACGACCGACATGCTGCCCGAGGACAACAAGCGGCAGAAACTACTCTTTGGCCCTGACCGCTATGAGGCGTACTTGTCCATGCTGCGCAACGGCTTTCATCCCGAGATCATGCGTAATATGCTGCAAGTCAATAATGGCGACGGTACTTTCAGTGAAGTCGGGCAAGTGGCGGGCGTTTCGAACACCGATTGGAGCTGGTCGCCGTTGCTGGCAGATTTCGATAATGACGGCTTCCAGGATATGTTCGTGACGAATGGCTACCTGCGCGACTACACGAACATGGACTTCATGAAGTACTACGCCGACGAGCGACAAAACAACGCGCAAAACGTGAGCGCGATTATCGCCCAGATGCCATCCACCAAAACACCGAACTACATCTTTCGAAATAACCGAAACCTGACTTTTACGAATCAGCAAACCGCCTGGGGGTTCGATACGCCCGTAATATCCAATGGGGCCGTTTCGGTGGATCTGGACAACGACGGCGATCTGGAAATCGTGATCAACAACATCAATGAGCGCGCCTACGTTTATCAAAACCTCAGCCGGGAGCAGAAAAAAGGACACTTCATGTCGGTTCAACTGACCGCGGCACCGGGTCAGAGTGCAATCGGGGCGAAAGTTTACGCCTACGCTGATTCGCTCCGGCAGTACCGGTACCTGACACCAACGCATGGCTACCAAAGCAGCGCGGCCGCTCCGCTTCACTTTGGCCTTGGAAGCAAAAACAAGCTGGATAGTCTGGTAGTTGTTTGGCCTGATGGAAAAGCTCAAAAGGTGACGGAAACAACTGCCGATCAACTATTGACTATAAAGTACGCCCCAAACTACGAAGGAGAATTTCAGCCCATTCCTGTGTCCAAGCCGATTTTTACGCTCACTCAAACCATTTCTGAGCATCAGCAGCAGCCGTTGAATGACTTCAATCGCCAGCTGCTTCTCTTGCACATGTATTCCTACCAGGGACCGCGCATTGCCAAAGGCGATGTTGACGGCGATGGCCTGGAAGACCTGTATCTGGGCGGAGGCAAAGGCCAGCCGGGACAACTTTGGCTGCAACAGAAGGGGGGGGATTTTGTCCAAAAGCCGCAACCCGTTTTTCAGGAAAATGAACTTGCCACCGACACCGACGCGGTTTTTTTCGACGCCGATGGCGACGGAGATCAGGATTTGTACGTGGTCAGCGGAGGGTACGAGTACTTGCCCAATGACCTGATGCTGCAAAATCGCCTGTATAAAAATGACGGAAAAGGTAGTTTTACTAAAGACTACGAGGCAATCGACAGCGGTAATTTTTCCGATAGCCGGGCCGTTGTGCTGGATTTTGATAAAGACGGCGATTTGGATTTGTTCGTAGCGGGTTCGGTGGTGCCTACCAACTACCCGCGCTATAACCCCAGCCGCTTATACCGCAACGATCAAGGGAAATTTACGAACGTGGAGAATCCGATATTCGCCACGCTGGGTTTGTTGGCCGATGTTTGCGCGATAGACTATGATAAAGACGGGTACGAAGATTTGGTCGCCGTAGGCGAATGGACGGGCATCATCCGGCTGCACAATGAGCGGGGTACTTTTTCCATTGTAAAGGATGAGCTCAGCGAACTCACGGGCTTCTGGCAAAGTATCGTCGCCGAAGATTTTGATAACGATGGCGACCAGGATTTGATCGTCGGAAACTACGGTCTGAATTCTCAGCTAAAAGCGTCCGCTGATTTTCCGATGACGCTTTTCACCGAAGATTTCGACAACAATGGTAAGCTGGACCCGATTTTAGCCTACGCCATTCAGGGTAAAAACCATCCGGCGTATAGCCGCGACGAACTCTCGGACCAGCTGGTTCCTTTGAAGAAAAAGTACATTACTCACGAATCGTATTCGACCGCCACGATGGAGGATATCCTGGGAGAGTTTAAAGGTAAAACGCCTGAAAAGGCCACGGCGGTGACACTGTCAACGGTTTATCTGGTAAACGGTGGCGGGGAATTCACCCAGAAGCCACTACCTGTACAAGCTCAGTTTGCTCCTGTTTATGCCCTGGCTTCTGCCGATGTGAATGGGGACGGGTATCGTGATCTAATCGCCGCCGGAAACCAAAGCCGCAGTCGGGTGCGTATTGGCACGATGGACGCCAACTACGGCCAGGTTTTCCTGAATGATAAAAAAGGCGGGTTTACCTATTTGCCCCAAAACCAATCCGGTTTGCAGTTCCGCGGCGATGTGCGCGGGTTGCGTGTCGTCGGCAACCGACTACTGGTTGGCATCAACGGCATGCCATTTCAAGCGTATAGCTTTACCAGGGAAGCTACCATCCAGTAATATTTTTGCCAAGTTGGCGGACAAATCGATTTTTGAACTATTTACCAACCTGGCGAATTGTGTTGGCGTGATTATTTGAACAATCCCTTCGTTGAAAAGTATTAGGTTGGTCCTACCAACTTCATGCGAATAGGGTGCCAATCACCCAACCCTAAGAAAGATTTCATTGGATACCAAAGACCTACTTACCCTATACGGCTCCGATAGCTATCCAAAGCTGCTCGCGAGCCAAATTCAGACCCCAATCGAGAACCGCGTCCAGATCAAGGGTCTTGTCGGCAGTCTGGATGCTGTGATGGCTGCTACCATAAATAGTCAGACGCCCCGTTTGTCGCTCTACGTATTGAGCGACCGTGACGAAGCGGCTTATTTCCAGAATGATCTGCAAAGTTTGTTGGGCGGCGAGGATATTCTATTTTATCCCACGTCGTATAAAAGACCTTATCAGTACGAAGAAACCGATAATGCCAGCGTGCTGATGCGGGCGGAGATTTTGAACAAACTCAGCGTTGCCAAAGTACCTCCACTGCAAATCGTGACTTATCCCGAGGCACTTTTTGAAAAAGTAATCAACAAGCGGTCGCTGCTGGCCAATACTTTTTCGGTGAAAGTGGGCGAGAAACTCGACCCGGCCTTCATTACCGAATTTCTGCACGATTACGGTTTCGAGATGACCGACTTCGTGTTTGAGGCCGGGCAGTTTTCACTGCGTGGGGGCATTGTGGACGTCTACTCCTACGCCAGCGAGTACCCGTTCCGCATCGAGTTATTCGGCGACGAAGTCGAAAGCCTGCGCTCGTTCGATCCCGAAACGCAGCTTTCGGTCGAGACGGTGCGGCAGATCAACATCGTCCCCAACATTCAGGAAAAGCTGGAACACGAAAGCCGCGAATCGTTCCTCAGCTTCCTGCCCGAAACTGCCGTACTGTGGTTCAAAGATGTGGAACTGACGTTGGAAATTATCGAGAAATCTTTCGTGCAGGCTGAGGTCGCGTTGGCTGAAGTCACGGGCGGCGGAGTACAGGTAGTTTCCAGTCCCGAAACACTTTTCGAAACGCGACGCGGGTTTCTGAATAAAATTAAAGCTTTCAAGACGGTGGAATTTGGGCGGCGGTTTTATTTCAAAAACGAAAATAAAATACTGTACTCGTCTAAACCGCAGCCTTCGTTTAACAAGGATTTTCCGCGTCTAATCGAAGATTTGAACGCCAATCAGGAACAGGGCTTCGTCAACATCATCGCCGCCGAGCAGCCCAAGCAACTCGATCGTCTGGAACGCATCTTCGCCGATCTCAATCCTTACGTCAAGTTTCGCCCGCTGAACATTGCGTTGCGGGAGGGCTTTATTGATGACCAGCTCAAACTAGCCTGCTACACTGATCACCAGATTTTCTCGCGTTACCATAAGTATAAGCTCAAGGTTAAATTCAATAAGGCCAAAGCCATCACGCTTAAAGAGCTGAAAACGCTGCAACCCGGTGATTTCGTGACGCACGTGGACTATGGCATCGGGCGCTTTGCGGGAATGGAAAAGCGGGACGTCAATGGTCAGGAACAGGAAGCCGTGCGGTTGGTGTATCGGGATAATGACCTGCTGTATGTGAGTGTCCACAACCTGCATAAAATCGCCAAGTACACGGGGAAGGAAGGAACGCCGCCGCAAATGCACAAACTGGGTTCCGGCGAGTGGGACGCCAAGAAAAGCCGCGTCAAGAAGCAGCTGAAGGATATCGCTCACGAGTTGATCGCCTTATACGCCAAGCGGCGTGAGGCCCCCGGCTTTGCCTTCGGCCACGATAATTTCATGCAGGCCGAATTGGAATCATCATTCATCTACGAAGACACGCCCGATCAGGCTAAGGCCACCAATGACGTCAAGGACGATATGGAAAAGTCGCACCCGATGGATCGGCTGGTTTGTGGCGACGTGGGTTTTGGAAAAACCGAGGTTGCCATCCGTGCCGCTTTCAAGGCCGTATGCGACAGCAAACAGGTAGCCGTGCTGGTGCCAACGACCATTCTGGCCATGCAGCATTACAAAACATTCGTGGAGCGGCTGGCCGATTTTCCGGCGCGCGTGGGCTACATCAATCGTTTCAAAAGTACCAAAGAAATAAAGGAAACACTGAAAGAAGCCGCTGAGGGAAGACTTGATATTCTGATTGGGACTCACCGGATTTTGAATAAAGATGTGAAATTCAAAGATCTGGGCTTGCTCATCGTGGATGAGGAGCAAAAATTTGGTGTAAAAGCGAAAGATCGTCTGAAAGAAATGCGCGTTAACGTGGATGTACTTACGCTCACGGCCACGCCCATTCCCCGCACGCTGCACTTCTCGCTGATGGGCGCGCGTGACCTCTCGGTTATCGCCACGCCGCCACCCAACCGGCAGCCTGTTACCACGGAAGTACATTCGTTTAGTGAAGAGTTTATCCGCGACGCCATCAGCTTCGAACTTAATCGGGGGGGACAGGTATTCTTTGTCCATAACCGCGTTACCGATATTGAGTCAATCGGCAACATTATTCTGCGGCTGGTGCCGGAAGCCCGCATTGGTGTGGCTCACGGCCAGATGGAAGGGAGCCGTCTTGAGCGCGTCATGATGCGCTTCATTGAAGGGGATTACGATGTGCTGGTCTCGACAAATATCATTGAATCGGGCATCGACATTCCCAACGCCAACACCATTATTATCAACTCCGCCCACATGTTTGGCTTATCGGACCTGCACCAAATGCGGGGCAGGGTAGGTCGCTCCAACCGCAAGGCGTTCTGTTACCTGTTGACGCCCGCCATTTCGACGCTTACCAGCGAGTCGCGCAAACGCCTGCAGACTTTGGAGGAATTTTCGGAACTGGGCGACGGCTTCAAAGTTGCCATGCGCGACCTGGATATACGGGGAGCGGGCAACTTGCTGGGAGCTGAGCAAAGCGGTTTTGTGAATGATCTTGGGTACGACCTGTACCACAAAATGCTGGACGAAGCCGTGACAGAGTTGAAAGAAAACGAATTCAAAGACTTGTTTTCCACTGCCCTGGGCGTTCCAACGGACATTTTGCCTGACTGTCAGATCGAAACTGACCTTGCTACCTTGATTCCTGAGCCTTACGTAAAGAATATTTCGGAACGCTTGTCGTTATACACCCGTCTGGACAACCTGAAAGGTGCCGACGAGCTAAAAGCTTTCGAAACAGAACTCGACGATCGCTTTGGACCATTGCCCGTTGAAGTTCAGAATCTTCTTTGCACGGTGAGGCTGCGGCTGGAAGCCGAAAAGCTGCATTTTGAAAAACTGACTTTGAAAAACAATACCCTGAAAGGATACTTCGTTTCTTCCGGGAACGACAATTTCTTTCAGTCGCCGAAGTTTGGCAAAGTAATTGAGTATATCCAGCAGAACCCCAGGCGCACCGCTTTGAAGGACACAAAAGGGAAGCTGATCCTCCACCTCAGTGAAGTCGAAAGTCTTAACGAGGCCCTTGGAATTCTGGAAGAATTGAATAAATAGCGACTTTTGGTGAATATCCTGAAAGCCCTTTTAACTTTGCAACCCTAATTATCAATACGATTATCATTAGTCAAATCAAATCAATGAATTACATGCGAAATGTGGGTATTCGGTCACTGGCCCTGATAGTAATGGTGCTGGTCGTAGCGAGTTCGTGTAAGAAGAAAGACCCGACCAGCCTCAAGCCCGGCAAGACCAGCTCCAAAACAGGACTGGACTACAATGGTGAGGACGGAGAGGGTTTTGTGGTGAAGCAGTACAAAGCCCTGCCCGCTGGCCCTGACCTGGTTTTCATTGAAGGCGGTCGTTTCACGATGGGCTCTCTGGAAGAGGACGTTATGGGCACCCGCGACAACCTTGAGCGCACGGTCAGTATTCAGTCCTTTTATATGGATGAAACCGAAGTGGCCAACGTCCACTACCTGGAATACCTGAATTTCATACAGCGTGATTCATCGGAGGAGTTCTATCGTCGCGCCCTGCCCGATACAACGGTCTGGTACAACGACCTTTCGTTCAACGACTCTTACGTCACTATGTATTTGCGTCACCCTGGATTCCGGCTTTATCCTGCCGTTGGTGTGTCGTGGGCACAGGCCACGGATTATTGCACCTGGCGTTCCAACGCTGTGAATCAATCCATGTTCGCCAAAGGAACGGCGGGCGGCGCCACCAATAAAAAGAAAATGTTGTCTTTTGGCAAAAAGAAAGACGCGGCTCAGGCCGAAGTTGCTTCCGCCTCAGCTCCTACCAACCTTTCAGTTGAGAGTGGCTACGTTTTGCCTCCTTACCGCCTGCCCACTGAGGCGGAGTGGGAGTATGCTGCCAAAGGCATGATAGGCACGCAATATGCCGACGAAAACCAGGCTAATTCCCGGATCTATCCTTGGGACGGCTCGACGTTGCGGCAGCCGCGTGGCAAGAAGCAAGGAAATATGCTCGCTAACTTCAAGCGCGGTAAAGGTGACTACGCAGGTATTGCCGGACGCGCCAACGACGGAGCCATCATGACTCAGGAATTGCGCGGTTACCCCGCCAACGATTACGGCCTATACGATATGGCCGGAAATGTAAATGAATGGGTGCAGGACGTTTACCGCCCTCTTTCTTACATGGATTTCAACGACCTGAACTCATTCCGTCGGGACGGCTATCAGGATGAAGCCAAAAACTACGATTCGAAAAATAACAATTCGCTTATCACGAACGAAGTGCGGGTGTACAAGGGAGGTTCATGGGCAGACGTAGCCTACTGGATGTCGCCCGGCACGCGCCGCTTCATGGAGCAGGATTCTTCTTCTGCCATGGTGGGCTTCCGCTGCGCTATGATCGCTACCGGAAGTTCTGGAATGGCGAGATAAACAAACTGTTTTGTTGAGAATGACAATAGCTGCGTGTCCGCTTACTGCTGGGCCGCAGCTATCGTCATTATATGGATATTGTCGCAGCCCGCCCGCAATAGCACATTCAGGCAGGATTCCAGCGTGGCTCCGGTTGTCAGCACATCATCAACCAGGATAACGCGTTTCCCCTGTATTTGCTGAGGATTTACCGCCTCGAAAATATCTTTTACGTTTTCCTGCCGTTCGGTCTTCGTTTTTCCCGTTTGTGACTTAGTGTAGCGAATACGTGCCAGCATGCTTCCCGACCAGGGGATTCCAGTGATCTCAGAAAGGCCCTCGGCGATCGCATCACTCTGATTATAGCCGCGCTCCTTCCGGCGTTTTTCGTGCAACGGAACGCTTACGATCAAATCGGCTGCTGGACAGCCATCACTCTCTTTCAATTCCTGCGCCATCATCTTCCCCAGCAACACCCCGACTTCCGGCTTGTTCTGGTACTTTAGAGCATGTAGTAAGTTCTGGACTTTCCCCCTTTTGGTAAAAACCAGAAAAGAAGCGACGCCTGTAACTTCCTTATAAGCCACAAATTTCGCAGCTACCGCTGACCTGGCTACGCTATCCGATTCCACCCGAGGCAAAGTCGCCCGACATTGGGTGCAGATGATCTGCTCGTTGCCCACCATTGCTTCCTTGCAGGCCTCGCAGCAACGCGGAAAAATCAAATCCACGAAATCATGCCAATACGTCTTCCAGGTGAATGCCATAAAACTCTTTTGGGGTAGTTGTCGTTAACTTCCGCGCTTGAAGTTAAGATTAATACTCTGTTTCATAAATCCACTCATCTATCTATACCAATAGAAGTACCGAGGTAGTAAGATCCTAATCCTTCATTAGTCAAATACCAATCAATAAAATGAATACAATAGACACCCCACTCCATGTTCAGTGGAAAAACCTGCTGGAAAAACTCCGGGAAGTGATCGGCAAGAAGCCGGGCGACCTCAATGGCGTTCTGTTTCTGATCGGCGTCCAGGAACTGGGCAAAGGAGCTGCTCACTTTACTAAAGAACAGAAGCAGGATCTCATGCATATTGGGATTTGCCGCGTACTGAGCCTGTCGGGCTATTACGAGTTTCGGGGCAAAGACGCCGACGGCTGGCCGCATTGGGACCTGGTACAACCGCTACCCCATGGCGAAATCCTGGCCCAGGAATCGCTTTTGAAAATGCACGTGTTGGAGTATTTCAAAGAAAATGGCTTGGTCTGAAAATATTTTTCGGGAAATAGTTTTTGTGAATCAGGTAGTTGTGCCTTTTCTGAAAAAATATTTCTGCGGGGTGCTTGCCAGATAAAAAAACATGTTGCACCTTTGC
>NZ_BMXF01000007.1 GCF_014651615.1 Persicitalea jodogahamensis
ATAGCAGTAGTCTCTTTTCCGTGGTGGTGGTTATAGTTAGCCCTTTCTGTCTGCTGACTGACGATGTTTTCGCTGAAATTGCCCTAACGGCTGACAGACCGTTAGGGCGGTGAGCACAAACCTCTTAAAATTTGTCATCACTAGTCAAATATACCAAAGCTAAGGTTTCCAATCATACTTTCATGATGATAACTATACTGATTAAATAGGTAATTAATATAGGAGCCTTTTTCATAACCTCTTGGCCTTTATCAAAATATCGTTTCCCAAATGGAATTTCAAATGTCTTCCACCTGCTTTTTCGTAAATCTCGATTTCCAATATTTTACCATCTGATAAGGTGCTGTATGGTATCGCAATCACTTTTTCCAGACTCTGCAGGCCATTCAGGTGTGTGATACTCACAGGGTAATCCATCAATACCGAAATCTCTTTCTCTTGGGCAGCCATTCGCCTGATGTGGTTTTTATCCCGGACAAAAACTTTGATGAAATCAATTTGGTAAGGCATCAGGCTTTTATTTTTCATGTCCAATTTCAAATACAGGACATTGTTTTCGTCGAGGAATATACCCCTCAGGAGGATGTTTAAGTCGCTCTTCCGCGCTCCCACCTGTCGGATATAATCCTTTCGCACCAATACTTCAAGAGAGGATGCTTTCAATGACTCTTCCAAGTAATTACCTTCCTCCATCACGTATACGTTCGGGGAGTTATTGGAACTCTGACCTATACCCATCGACGTGGTGGCCTGGCCATCGGCTGCCATATTGTTGGAGATGTTGATATTAAAAACCGCTGGATTTTCATTGTACCTAATCAGGAAGCTGAATAGGCCACCGTCTTCTGTAAACACCGTCATATTTGTTTCGCCTGCGAAACCCTTGGTATCCGATTTCACACGAAGCACATTCAGTAGTTTTTCCGGCACAGTGGCAATCACAACGTCGCTACCAGCATCGAAATCCTGGATTTTCGAGGGAAAGATGATGTGGGTCGTTTTGCTGTACGAAAGTTCCATTGGATAACTTCCTCGCACCGATGCCTTGGCAATCGGGAGAATGAAAGGATGAGGTTCTATCTCTATGGGCCTAAGATAGTTTGCTGATCTTATAGCACTATTGGGAACGATGGAATCATTCTTAATTCGTTGTGCAACAACTACTTTGACTGACAAAGTGAATAACCAGAACAGATTTAGCGACCTTATGAGTTTTCTATTAATCATAATTTTAATTGATTTGACTTTCATCATTGTCTTGCTCTTCATCAAGGTTCATCTCAGGCGTAGCCGTCCCGGATCGTAAAAATATCTGGTAATTGGGCCTAATTGACGCCTTGGGTTGCTGGGCCTTTCGAGTCAGAATATTCTTTCCTGCATTCAATGCCATGCCCACTCCCTGGGAGGCTAGTTGGCCACCGACCTGTTGTCCGACCGAGCCTCCAACGATATAGCCTGGGCTGGCAAGCTGAGTTGAACCCTGAACAATGGAACTGCTCGCACGCTGCTTCAACTTCATATCCGGGACGTACAATCCTTTTCGACCATCGAGATCGTAGGCATCCAGATGAACGTTATAGATAAAATTATCCATCCGAATCCTACTAACGGTTATGTCTATACGATCTCCATTAATTCTTGCGACGCCGTACACCAGCGTGTTCTTTGGAAGCACAAGTGGCTCACCATCTATTCCAACTATCGTCTCGTCCTGCATCCTAATAGCTACCGACGATCCATTGGTAACTGTGATCCCATCTCCGTCACCATGAACGACCGCTCTGATTGAACCGCTTGTTTTAGTAGGTCTATTATTTCTGAGTTTGCGACCATTTAGCCCATAAAAGGCATTGCCACCTTCTCGCCCATTCGTGCCTATGGCTACATTTTGAGAAGGTTCGACATGATAATTATCTCTCTTCGCAGCTAGAACAGGATTCCCTCTTTCACTGGCACTACTCATTGGCTGGGGAACAGATGTACCAACACCCGGTTGTCCTTGCTGTTGGATTTGCTTATCAAGTAAATCGAGAAGTTTCTCATTGGCCCTGATTCGCTGTTGCTCCTCCTTGCTCATTCGTGTCTGATCAAACCTCTCCTCTCTGCTCAGCGAGGGGTTTCGGTACATTGCATCAACCGTGCTATTGACATTTCGATTAATGCCCCGCTGCTGCTCGATGCTTTTCTCCCATGCACGGTGCTTTTTCTGTTGGCTACTCAAGTTGACCTCTTTTGAGGTGGCAATGTTTCCATTCCTTGCATTGGCCACCATTTCCTCAGCCAAGGCATCTACTGTCTTATCATTATTGGACGAGATACCCATCGAAGTCCCACCTTCTCCATTCAGCATTTTGGAATTGATATTGGAATTATCGTCAAATGAAATCCCTAGTCCATTAACTTCATTTAGAGGAATTTCCGAAGAGTAATTCCCGTATTTCTTGTCTTTTTCCAAATCCTTCACTTTCGCCTCGGGAACTGACATGGCAACACCAACACCAACATCATAACCTTCTGCTCTGGCCGATTTGCCGATCCAACCCTGAATGTTACCAATGATTCCCGCAGCTATGAGAATAGGGATTGGAAGCAGTACCATAAAAATATGTTTGGTAGGCTTCGATAGCTGCTTGGCCTTGTCGGCTTTTATTTCTGTGGTCTTGTCCATACGATTATTGAAAAAAAGGAAAGAGTAAATGAGCGAAATAATAGAATGCGGCCAGCCACATGAGGCTGATTATAATCGAGGTGGCTCGTACCCCAATCTTGTGCTGAAAAGAGTTAAGCGCGTTCCCGGTCGATCGAGTTTTTCCCTCGATTGCCTTTCTGATTCCTGCTCCTACAGCGTAGCCCGAAAGCCTAGGTTCGCTTTTACTCGTTTTCACCGTATTTTTCTTAAAACGCATGATAATCACCTAGTTATTTCTTCCTTGGCGTCACTACGCTGCGTAATCCTGAAATTTCTGAGCAGAAAACCCTGAGGGTTTACCTCCGACCGGGTAACATCTACAAGGGAAGCCTCAGACGCCAATAGTCGCGTACTTTTGTTGGTCGCCCGTTCCTGAATGACTTTGAATACAGTTCTCACGCTGTAAGGATATTTCTTCATATCTACCTCTACATTTTCCACCACCACTTTCTGGTTGGTGTTGGTCTGGATCAACTTTTGATAGAACGAGTCCTCTTTTAATCGTTCAAATGTCATTTTCACGGATTCATCAGCCAGAAAAGATGCTTTTACGTAGTTGGCCTCAATGGATCGAGCATCGGGTGGATTTGTAAAGAACAGTTCATGGAAGCGGGTTACGTGAAAAATCGCTTCCGCAGGACGGTTCTCCATCACATTGGCACTAAATGCCTCAAGGGCAACACCTCTGTTAACTACAAAAATTCTCTTAGAGGCGTCCGATGAGTGTTTATAAGCCATTACTACCGAGACAATGCAGGTAATCAAGCAGCCAATCACGACGGTGATTACGAGCAACCTGGCACGCTGATGGCCTTTTTCCAAATCGAGCAGTTCTTTCATTTTCTTATTTTAGAATGGCTTCCTGATTCTCTGTGTCATCGAAAACCTGCAAGGTTACCCCGTGATTATGAATGTACGTGACGCTAGTCCTTTCGTTGAATTTTTTATAACACCAGACCACACAGCCAATTGTCATGGCCAATGAAAGCACGGAAATCACTATGGCTTCTAATTGAATTCTCATGAAACTCTCATAAATAGATTTTCTTCCCATTAGTTGCTGTGTCTAGCATTATTTGAAAAACCACGTGAAGGGCCTCTGGCGGTTGAGCCAGAACTTCCGTTAATGTGAGTATCCCCTCCCCTACCCATTCGACTACTCGCTGTGTCTTTAATCATTGAACCAATCGGACCTGAGGTTCCCATCACAGAAGTAGCCATAGTTCCGCCGGACATACGCTTGTTCCCGAATCTTCCTGCGGCATTGGTATTTGAAGCAATCTTTCCTGTCAGCCCTTGAATCATGCCCGATGAACCTCCTACCACCATAATCATATTTGTAATGGATGGAATTTGCATATACAAAACCAAGAGAATGATCAATACCCCGGTGTAAACCAGACCGAAAGCAAAGGGATCCTGGGAAGGCAGCGTACCGGACATATCTCCCGAAATCATCATTTCATCAAGGAAGCCCATATTTAGAGTGACCGCAATGTTCTGATAAATGCCCGCTACCATTGGCAGGAGGGCGTAATTCACATATTTGCCGAACCACTCCAAAACATTGTTACTCAAACCGTCGAAGATCGCAAAAGCGATGGCAAGAGGAGCTACTATCCTGAGTATAATCCGGTACACCGCCGAAATCAAGTACAGAATGATATAGGCGATGTCACCTAATAGAGAGAGCATGGACTGAGTAAAGTCGTACATGGCGGATTTAAAGTCATCCGACATTTTGCCAACGGCAATATTGAAAGACTTGGTAACGGCGGCAAACATATCATCACTTGGTTCACCGAACTCCATCGCGTAGGCATCGTCGTTATCCTCTATTTCCTTCCACTTTTTCTTGACGGCTTCTTCCCGTTTTTTCTGTAGCAAAGCTACTCGGCTCTTGACTGATTCGTTATCGGCTTGGGCAGCCACCGCAACTTTCTGGAAAGTTGTGTCGATGAGCGTGGTGATTTGAGGGACGAGCCCGATCAGAATCATCAGTGCAAAGGGGCGCAGTAGTGGAATAAAGTTAATGCCTTCATTCCTAATAATTTGACCGGATATTTTGGAAGCTACGTAGAAGAGTCCCGCAATGCCGGCAATTGCTCGAGAGGCATTCATAAGTTCGACACCGATTCCGCTGTTATAGGTGTTTTGGGCGATTTCCTTGGTGTACATTGTATCGATAACCTTCAAAAGGTCTGCACTACCAAACGCCAGAATGGTCAGACTACTCATTGTGGTTTCGGTTTGGTGGTGGACTGGCCCTTGTACTTTTCCGCTAGCGCGGCATTGGCCGCATCCAGTTTTTCATTCATTTCCTTAGTGTACTGTTCCTTGAGCGGTGTTATGGTCTCCTGAACGATCTTACTTCTTTGTAAGTCGATTTTCTTCTCGTAAGCATCCCAAAGAGGGCCACAGATCTCCTCCATTTGGTACTCCCAGTCTTTTAGCGCTTTATCGAATGCATTTTTCCCTTTATCCTCGTAATGGGTTGTGAAAGTGGCCCCGCTCGTAGAATCATAGTGCATGGTGGAAGTAAAAAAGGTATTCTGTGGAGTTAGTTGTGGAATCATTGGGCAAGCGCCTTCTCTCATCTTTATGTTAAAGAAACCTGCTTGGGTTGTTTTGGGAATCTGTAAGCTGGCCAGAGATTCGGCTTCCAGTTCGGCGATTTGCAATTTGGTATTGTACTCTTGGTAAAGCTGCTGCTGAATCATGGCTGATTCCTGCGCCATCTTTCTCTCTACGTCAAAATCAACTTCCTCATTGTCATATTCATTTCCATAAGTGTAGCCGGAAAACTCGTCCACACTCGAAAAGCTGCTTCCACCGTTGCGGGTGACATTGGAAGCAATATTGTATAAGCGAGCGGTAGCCGCTTTGTCCTCTACGCCGAAAGAGCGCCGCTGAGAAATGTAGTTTATGCGTCCCACGTAGTGTCGGATTTCGGTATTTAGCCGTTTTAATTTGTCCGAAGCCTCATTTATTCCCCGCAGACGAGCACCGTCGTCCATGGTGGAGTTCTTCTGCTGCACCACTTCCGCCAGATCGGTCGTAATAGCCGCGACTTCTTTGGCGAAAGACACGAAGTCTTTTGATATCACGCCGTATTCAGTAGAAAGAATATGCTTGTCGGCGGCCATTACCTGGCCGTAGTTATTAATCAACGAAAGCGTAGTGCTGGCTTCCTTAGCCAAATCAACCCCTCTACCCACTTGGCGAATGAATTTCGAGATTTGAACCAGTTTTTTCACGTTCCCTACAAGCTGCCCGAAAGAAGGCTCTTGGAAAAACTTGATTATGGTGGTCACTGTCGTGTGGATGGGATCATAGGTCACCATCTGTGCGAAGCCACTGTACGCTCCCAGCAACGAGCAAAGAAGCAGGAAGACGAGTTTTGTTCGGTTTGGTTTCATGCTAGTTAGAATAAAAGGTTATCAGGCTATATTACATACAGGAAATTTGTCTCCAAGGCAAAGTGACACCGTGTCACTTTGAAAGTTCTCACAATGATCAGAATGAAGCGAAATGTTCGGCGCGCTCTCCTTTGCTCCAGGCTCTGATAGCCTTCTCTGTATTTCCTTTATAGACTGTCTCAGCTAATTTTTGAATTTGCTCTACCTCGCTTTTTTTAGTGGTGAAAGCTGCGTAGGCGGTCGGAGAAACTTCAATTCCGTACACCTTAGTCAAATCTTTGAGCATCACGCAAGCCTCCCGGTAAGGCGGCCGCTTGTGGTCGAGGGAACGATTCACACTTTGCACAATAGCCGACTGCTTTGGGCTAAGCCCTAGAAGACTTTCGATTTCGGAGAACCTATTTTCGTAGTTTTTCTGATCCAGCAAAACTTTCACATCAGAATTGTTTATGATTGCGTCTTTCACTACCTCATTGCCTACCAGATCATCAAGCTCCTGGGTTACGACGATCAATGCGCCATCATGCTTCCGAACGGTTTTGGAGGCCCACCGCAGGAAGTTGGCAAATTTCTCCTTAGTCAGCGCTTTCCAAGCTTCTTCAATAATCAATGCTTTTATCACCCCTTTTACATTGAAAAGCTTTCTGACGTATGTATTCATAATCATGATGGTAGTCACCGGGAACAATACCGGATGATCCTTGATGTTATCCAGTTCATAAATGACGAAGCGAAGATCCATCAGGTCGATGTTAGCGCGTGAGTTCAATAAAAATCCGTATTGACCATCCCGGTAGTAGGGTTTGAGACAGTATAGAAAATTGGTCAAATCAAACTCCTGCCCTTCCCTACCCCCGTTGGCGGTAAATATCTCCGGGTAAGTATGCTTGGTGAAATCATAGAAAGTGTCGAAGCATGGAAAGGTTCGACCTGAATTGTGCCTATCGTTTCTGAGGGCAGCATAGTAATTGTGGACAATGTCGCGAATCGTCGTCAGCTCGGCGTTTGTCACTTTCTCATTATCAGATTTCCACAAAGACAGCAGCAGTTCAGCTAATGCATCCTCGTCCTCTTCCTGGGGACTTGCTTCCTTAAAGTAGAAAGGGTTAAAACTGATCGGATTTTCTTTTTCGTAGGTCACGTACCTGCCACCCATCACGTCGCATAACCTGCGGTAACTGTGGCCAACATCCACAATGCTTACGTGCATACCCGCCGTGAGCATATAATACACCATGTTGTTGGTAAAGAATGACTTCCCAGAACCTGAAGGGCCGACAATGAACGTGTTGCGGTTTGAAATTGACCCATTTTTTAATGGTTCATCAAAAAGATCGACCATTTTAGGATTGCCGAACCGATCCGTCATTTTTATACCTGACTTTGAAAAAGGGGCATCGTTGTAATTGGTCTCGATGGCCAGCAAACAAATAGCTTCCTCGACAAATGAGGTAAGCAGATTGTCTGCGCCTAGCTCACCAATGTTGCCAGGGATACATGACCAGTAAAGCGTTGAGACATCATGCCTAGCCAATCTTGGCACAAAACCAATATTACTTAGCGCGGATGCTGTGCTGGAACGGAAAGCCTCCGCCGTATCGCGGTCCCTTTCCCAAACCATGATATTGAAATGGGCTTTCACCGCTGTCCTGGCACTCTTTTCCATTTCAAGGAGATATTCGTCCTTATAACCCATGGAAACCTGGTTTCCTTTTTCCCACTCCGAGAAGGAGGTGTGCCTTTTGATTTCCGCAACCAGCTTCTTTGAAAGAGCGTCGCGGTCTTCGATCATGATGACCTGGTTGTAGATGTGATTGAAAGGCAACCCTAACCCCAGAAACGCGCCAGTACTAACCGGGATACTGTACCGTTCGGAAGAATAAGGCTCGTAAACGAGAGAGTTAGTCACGACCGGAGGAAATACGCCCAGTTCTGAAATGACGTAAGTGAAAGCGGTATTACCACCTACCTGAATCGACCCGTCCACGGCGGTCTCAATCTCATGCAAACTGCGGTCATCAAAACTCAGGCTGGTGTAATTTTCAAGCAAACCAGTTTTGGTCGCGTCACCAACAATTTCCTCTATGAGCAGTCGTCGAAGGCTCGCTTTACCCGACCCATTCAATAGGTACTCGAACTGCTCGCAGGTATCCAAAAAAGTCTCCCAGGTTTCGGGTAAAAGAACATCTTTCGGCACCAGGTGCCGTTTCAACAAGGAAGAGTGTTTTGAAGATTTGGAAGTTCTGCCTTTAACATCACTACTTGGCCGGGTAATGTAAATGTAAGCTCTGTGCTTCAGGCATGAGCGCTCGGAAAAATGCAGTTCATTGTCAAACGCGACAAAGTTTCCGTTCCTAATCGTGGGGCTTTTTAAGTTTGCTTCGTAGGTCTGGGATACATACCAATCCTGCTTGTGCATAATGTAGCCCACGGGTAGCGTCTTGACCGCGCTCACATAGGCTTCGGTTAGAATGTCAATCTCTCCGTCGGAAGAAGTGAAGATCTCAGGATGAGTCACTTCAAAGGCTATAGTCAAGTCACAGTTGACGGAAATGATTACTCCCGTTTCTTCGTCTATCCTAAAAATTGGATATATCTCCTCAAATTTTTTCACTCGATTTGCCATCGCTCTCAATCTTAATTACTTAGTCCTCAGCCTCACAATTGACCTGATTGATTTATATCTTACGATATGCTTTGGTTGTAGGCTTCGTACCGGAAGTTTGTCGAACCCCCACCTTCCATGCGACTTGTTGTAGCTCGTGGGAATGAGATAGGATGCCACTAACCCCGAGCCTAGAAAAACAATGTTGAACAGTATTGGGACACCAAATATGTGCAGCAGCAAAGTCGTCATAATGAACCCGACCGCCCCACCAGCCGCATAGTAGAAGTAGCGTCCACGCAGCCCCTTGAACTCGATCTCGTTGTCGATTCCTCGATAGATAGAATACTTTTTCATATTTGAATGCCTGGTTTAGCCTAAGATCGAATCAATTATCCATCCCATCATAAACAAAAACATCAAAGAGCCGAACCACTTCAACATGAACTCGTAGATGTCGTTGTCCCCCTTCTGGAATTTGCCGTACACCCTGATTAGCCCGAAAATGGCCATTGCGAGTCCCAAGTACAAGGCGGCCTGATGTGCTTCTGCTGCGTAACTCAACGCAAGGAAATGAGGAGCTGAACCTGAACTTGCCCAGGAGCCGCTATCATTGTAGATAAAAGACTCCACAGCATAAACCAACGCGGATGCTCCTGCCAATCCAACCAACCATCTGATGGCTGGTGCTTCAAAGTCTTCTCCCCGTTGCATCCCTTGGTAAATCCGCATTCCTGCGATCAAGCCTGAGACAGCGATGATCGTCAGAGCGATTATTTTGGTCATTATCCAAGCGGCAGCCAGATCCATACCTAGTGCTTTTTACTTATCCATAAAACCTCTAACGTTGGTATCGCCCTGCATTGGCTTTTGGGAAGACGCGATCCCCTGTAAAGCATAACCGATTACGAATAGGGCTATGATTGCCCCCAGCCATCGGAAGGCATGCCGCTTGACGTCGTCCTCTCCATTCATGGCCATGTTGTAAATCCTGAGTCCGCCTAACAATCCCATGATCCCACATACCGCGAAAACAAAATTGGAGAACACGTCCAAATTATTGGAGATGGGATCCGTTATGTACCGATCTACGATGGAACCATCGATAGCCCCTTCCCCGCCACCCAAGTAATGCTGCACTTGGCATAGCAATCCGAAAAGTTTGATATTTACGTTCATGGACACAATAGTTGATTTATTCGCTCTGAGATGCTTTTAGGCAAAGAATACAGCTTGTAATACGGCGGCGATTGATAGAAGAAACAAAACAGCCCCAACCCAGCCGATTGCGCTTTTTTGAACATCCTGATCGCCGTTTTGCCATTTCGAGTAGATTCTAAATCCGCCGAATAAGCCCACCAAGGCTGCGATAATATAAATCAGCGTAGTGACCGGTTCGAAGTATGCTTGGAGGTCGCTCGATGCCTGCTGAATGGCTTGTGCACCAGCTTGGATACCTGGGTTTTGGG
Organism: Persicitalea jodogahamensis; assembly: GCF_014651615.1. Taxonomy (GTDB): domain Bacteria; phylum Bacteroidota; class Bacteroidia; order Cytophagales; family Spirosomataceae; genus Persicitalea; species Persicitalea jodogahamensis. The sequence continues at coordinate 10,183 of NZ_BMXF01000007.1, forward strand.
CGAATGCCGCTCCAAAAGAGAATAGAACGGCCGATCCGGTAAGACAGAGTTTTTGTAATTGCTTAGTCATAGAATTCTTAGTTTTGGGGGTAATTGAATGGATTTTCTAGGCAGCACGATTGTGTTCTCTCATTGGGAAAGCATTGAAAATCACTTTCTCCCGAGTATTCAGCAGCGTCGAGACAATCTCATCGACACTCTTTCCTGTTTGGAGAACCAACTCATTGACTCTGTCATTGGCGACCATACATTCTTCCACTAACTCAGGATATTGCTCAGCATCGTTTAGTGTGGTTGCACGAATATTGGTAAGTAAGACAAGCTCCTCCGCAGTCAAATCACCAATGATATCACTGCTCAGTGTAAGTTCGTGATCCGAATTTTCGGTCCCGTACTCGATGGCTCTGCCTAACGCAGGCCATTCATCCTCATCCTCGTCATCGTCTATTGATGGGCTGGCAGATGGAGTTTCTATTTCCTCATCCGCCTCGTCCTCCCGTAGGGCTTCGAGTGAGCTGACTACGTATGCTTTGTTGGATTGGCTACCGTAAAATGTAGCCTCATAGTCGTAAGAGGACTCATCCCCATCGCCTGATTTTGAAGGATGAATCAGGCTCTCAATTGCGGCTTTGTCTGCTTCCCCAATATTCCGATCACCATTTCTAAGAGATTCGTAACCAGCTATTACCGGACGGTTTTGCATATCCTCCTTTCGTCCGTTCAGTAAGCCAACGGAGGATAAGTAGATGAAGGCGTAAACGATAAAGGCGACAAACGAGAAAAGAATATAACCACCATTACTTATTATCTGCAATAGCATCATGAAAGAGGCTTTAATCATTTGAATCTTAATGGTACAAGCACTTTTGTGGCATTCTCAGGCAATCTCATAGTTGGATCGACAGTATAGTTTTTGCCTAGAAGGAGTTGGTCTTTTGCCGGGGCCAGTTCCAGAAAAACACCTTGATCCTTTTTCACAATTTTGGCTGATTTGATAAGCGGTTCCAGTAAGGGTAAATTCGGATAGCGCTCTACCACGTGCTTGGCCTGCTGATACTCAGCCATCATTGTTTCCCTACTGTGGTACAACAGAAGCGCGATGCCTAAAAACACCACCGCAGTCCAAGCCCAGGCGTGCTTTCCGAATCCATATGCGAAAGAAACCATGGGATTATCCGTTGTGAAAGGTTTCAGAGAATTGATCTGGGTCATTAATTCCTTTACTGTTGTCTGTTGATTTTGTGCATCGCGATCTCCCTTTTCTCTAACCTCGTTAAGCAGCGCCGCTGTCAACGAATCCATAGCCAGCCCGTACTTTTCCTGAAAATGTCCGCAAATGCGGCGCAGTACCTCGTCGGAAATTTCTTGCGTCGCTTCCATTGACTAAATGTTAATGGCTTTCACCAGTTTTTCCATCTTGGTCTTGGCGAACCATCCAGCAGACAGAATTCCGCTGCTCCCCTCCCCTCTCTCGATATTGCTAATGATCTTGCTGGCTAAGTCAGTATTGGGTTCGATGTCCCCGAAGCTCTCAATCGTCATCCGACACTTTTTTGCTACGGATAAACACTCCTCGCGCTGCTGTGGGAAATTCTGAAAGGTGTTGGCGTTGATCCAGATTACGATCGGAAAGACATTGCCGACCGCCTTGTAAATTTTCATCAAATAATCGACGCAAGAGGTATAGGCAGTCCCGCCCGCAATGACTACGTGAAACATGAATTCTACTCCCAAAAACTGCTCGAATTGCTTAAATTCTTCTTGATCCAGATCGATTGTCAGCAAAGCAGGTACCTGCTCCGATTCTGGCGCACCAAAATCCAGATAGAACACCGCGTTAGTCAGCAGCGATAGTTGTTGAATACTATCGAAAAGCCGATCCCGGGCTATCTTGCGATAGCTGTCCAACAAATCGATTTCTCCCAGGCGCTGCTCTTTTCTTGCCAAGAATTGTAGTTGGGTAGTGCTAGTCTTGGTGGAACTATCGACATCAATGAAGGTGCGGCTGTCGTCCTCCTCGTGTTTAACAGCAATCAAATAAGTCAGGAATGATTTTCCTGCTCCACCCTTGGCCTGGATTATAAAGTTAAATTTCTTGGGTACTGCTGACTGTTCCATGCCTTATCAAGAATTGCTTTTGTCTGCCCATTTTATGAGCGAAGGGGATTTGCTGTGAGCCTCTGAAAACACGTCCATAGGTTTGAATCCATCCATTTCTTTCACAATCGATTGGTAGCCCTCTTGGCAATTGTCGTTTGCACCTTCTTGGACGTCTGCCGAAACGAATCTTTGTACAGTCGTTGACCTCATGTCCTTTACTTTATCGAACTCACCGCACTTATTTCTTAATGTCCGCATGGTCTGAATACCGACGTGAATTCCTAAATCGGCCGAAATCACTTTGGACGCACCGAGTAAAGACAATTCCTTTACCTCGCGACCAAAAAGCTTATACAGCAACTCGAATTTCCCTTTTACCATGTCATTCTCAATCAGGAAAATCAGTCTTTGTTTGTCTTGACCATCCGCCATTGCAATTCCTTATTCTGACATCTATGCTCATTGATGGGTCAAATATCAGAGGAGAAATTCAAAATAAAAAATATTAATTTAATATATTTAATAAATATTTTGCTTGCAACATATTGTCAACACGTGGCTAACATGGGAGCAACACGGGATTAACATTTGGCTAATTCGGCAGAAGCACTTTTCTAACAGAAACCTCTTCAACAGCGTAATGCGATGAGTTATATGGCCATTTTGGAAATTGCCACTTTTTTTGAAAAGTAGAATTCGGCTTAAATATTAATATTATAATGTATTAAATTTGAAATCGTAATTAGCAAGCTATGTTTTCACCCGGTCAAAATTCACCATAAATGTATTTTACCTGGATGAAAACCGCTTGCCCTGCGGGAGCCAATTTGCCAGTAGGCTCATTGTAGGTTTATAAGGAAAGCACCAGTGAAATATGAGGAGACATAAAAAGCCAGGGAGGCCACCTCTAAAAGAAGGCGAAAAGCGGCGTAAGGTTACCTTGATGCTATCTCAGCCTGAGATTGACATCCTCAAAAGGGAATACGAGGGGCATACGGTTGGATTCACAGTGTTCTGTCGTGAGAAACTCCTGAATAGAGAAGCGGCCACACTAAGCAAGCCAATGGGAGAAGACATCAAGCAGCAATTGACGGATCTTCTCAAACTGTCGAGCAGTTTAGCCCTGCTTGCCAAAAAAACCTCGGCACAAAAGTCTATTTCGGAAGACTTTGTATGTATGAGTGAAAATGTGAAGGAGGTGGTTCATCGTACCGTATACTCGGTGAATGAAATCGTTTACGGTCAAAGTCTGGTTCGGGAATTGAATTCGATTGTATCGGACTTAGAAAAAACTCTAGTCGGAGAGATGGACAACCTTTCAAACAGAGGGCAATTGCAAAATGCATTGGATAAGGTGGATTCCATGAAAAACGCTATGGAGCCTTTCCTGGAACTTTACAGACTAAAAAAGCTGCATCATGATCGGTAAAATTGGAAAGTCGGGGCAAAATTTTCTTGGAGTCCTCTCCTACTGTAAATACGAGCGCGCCGCCGTTAAGGAACCGGATGCGCTAAATGTACGCGGAGAGCTAATATACCATCAGCACATCAATGCCTTATTATTTGGTGACAAAGTACCGTTAAGCGTCATTGCCGGCGAACTCAGTAGGGCGGCCGCATTGAATTCCCGTACCAAAAAGCCAGTTAGCCACGTAAGTTTATCCTTTCCGCCTGGCGAGAGCCCCAACAAGGTAACCCTGCGGAGCATCGTCATTGACTTTGCCAAAAGCTTTGGTTTCGAGGGTAATGGTCTAATTGCCTTCAAACATTCGGACAAGGAACACGAGCATATCCACATCATTGCCAACAAAGTCGATTCACGAGGCAAGAATACGGCCCGATCCAGCTACGACTATCTGGAAATTGGCCGTTTCTGTCGAAAGATGGAAGTTAAGTATGACCTTATAAGGGTAAAACAGATGGACGTTATAGAAAGAAAAGATGCATTCGCCCCTAAATCGACTGCTTACCATGAAAAGCTTAGAAGGAATATCGACGACCTACTACCAGAATGTAATAACCTTCATGGGTTACAGATCAAGTTGTTAAAGTTTGGCTTTAAATCTAAGGTCGGGAGCGGCATCGGATTTATCTGCGCGAAAACCGGAACGATAATCAAAGGCTCGTCACTCGGCCGACAATATTCCAAGAATAGCCTTATCCAGAGAATTAACGGAACCTCCCGTGGTAAAGAAAGTCCGAATCCTAAGAAAAAAACGGATGACAAGACTGAGGCAGAGGGCCAGAAATCAGAATTGCGTTTTCATCAAAAAGTGAGGTAAAAGTAACGAGAGAAGGACAACAAAGGCTACTGATTTATCAGAAATGCACATTGAAAGTGACACCGTGTCAATTTCGCCAAAATATTTCTAAATAAAATTGGATAGAAAAACCTCTTTATTACATTTGTATCATAAAGTTTAGAGTTAAATATATCTAACCCTATGATTACTCAGGAAAAAATCGTCGATTTTATCCGTTCACGACCCGGACTCAAAATCCCGCCACTAGAGAAGGAAGCAGGTATACCGCCGCAAACGCTTTCAAAAGCACTTTTGGCTAACGCGGCCAATATTCCTAAAAAGCACCTACCCGCTATTGAGGAGGTGCTACGTCAGTACGGATATTCCGACAATTTTGATAACAGTACGAATCCCGCCCATATACTTTCCATAGTCAACCACAAAGGAGGAGTAGGAAAAACGACGACGGTCATTAACTTGGCGAAGGCGCTCAGCTTGTACGGTCTGCGCGTGCTGATGATCGACATGGATTCACAGGGGAATCTCTCCCAATGCTACAATATTCACGAGCCGGATACCCAAATCATTGATAGTTTACTATCCGATGCTGAGATACCCGTACTGCCAATTGCAGACAACCTATTTCTGGCACCGTCTGACATCCGCATGGCGGCGCGTGAGAGCGACTTGATGAATTCGATAGGCTCAGAGAGAAGATTGACCATCAAACTCAATGCGATTAAAGATCAATACGATTACGTTCTCATCGACTGTCCGCCCAGCCTCGGAATTTGTACGACTTGCTCCCTGGTGGCCTCAAGCGACTGCATCGTACCTATCCAGGCCGAAGCGTCCGCCTATCATGGGGTTGCCAACCTGCTAAATCACATATCCGACATTCGCACCTTTGCCAACCCGAGCTTGAACATCAAAGGGTTTGTTTTCACAATGATAGACAAACGGCTAAACCTCCACGCCGACATGATGGAACATATTAAAAACTCTTTCCAGGGAATTCACGTGTTCGATACGATCATTAGTCAATCCAAAGCGGTGAAAGAATCACAGGTAGCCAAGGAAGACCTGTTTACCAGCGATCCCGCCTCCGTTCCCTGGAATCAGTATAAATCCCTGGCAACCGAACTCCTCAAACTCCAATAAGATCATGGCCAAAACTAGCCCGCTCGACAAGTTAAAAGAAAAGACTGCCGACATGAAAAAACCCATGTTCCAGCAGGAGATCTTCATCAAATCAAATCTAATCGTACTTCCTGAGCTACGGAGTCTCATTCCTCCGCTCAAACAAGAAGAGAAGGAGCAATTAGAATCGAACCTGCTCGCCAACGGTATCAAAGACCCACTTTCTGTCTGGGAAACAACGCCAACCGTGGTCAGAAGCGGACTGAGTTCTGAAAGCGCTTCCAATCAACTATTGGATGGAGTGGCCGATGATTCCAAAGTGTACATACTCATCGACGGCCACAACAGACACGATCTTGCGGAAAACCACGGTCTCGACTACCGTATCAATATCGAAAGCTTTGGCGATATGGAGGCTGTCCGGGATTACATGATCAACTACCAGCTAGGTCGGCGAAACTTAACCCCAGAGCAAGCATCCTACCTACGCGGACTGAGGTATAATAAAATGAAAGAGGGGAATAAATCCGGACGAGATATAAATGTCGCCGAAAAGCTGGCCGGAGAGTACAACGTCAGCCCACGAACGATAAAGAGGGATGCGGGTTTCGCTAAAGGAATGGATGAGCTGTCGCCCGAATTAAAGCAGGAGGTACTATCGGGCCAAACTCAGGTACCACGAGGCGCTGTAAAAGCACTGACTAAGAAAAAACCCACAAAACCGGTTGAGTCCATTGATGAACTGAATGCGGTTTTGGAAAAAATGCCGAAGGCGTTCAAGAGCCTGGACGAATTAAAGCATAAGCCTGAAGATTCTGACAAGAAAAAATCTGGAACAATTGCTTCTTTAATTGAGGGAGTGATGGCTTCAGAGTCTGGCGTAGCTTCGGCGAAAGGAAGCAAGAAAACCCTAGCTGATTCAGATTCAGAACTTGTCAAATTCGTTAAAGAGGATTACTTGGCGGCGGATAGTGAAGCTGCAAAACTTCAAATAGGAATCAGAAACCTGTTGAACGAAGATCTTTCTAAAAAAGAGACTCTAAACCTACTGATTGAAAAGGCAAATCAGCTTCTAAGCGTGCTAGAATGAGTTTTGAAAGTGACACCGTGTCACTTTCAAATTAGAGTGTCACTGATAAAAAAAGCTTTGCTGAAAACAATATTGAAAGAGAAAGTTGCTTTATCAATTATGAAAAAACAATTTCTCATTCCTTTACTGATTGCCCTATTATGCTCGACCGATTGAAATACTTGAGTGCTGTCCTGCTGATATTGATGATGCTGTCATCATGTGATTCCAAAGAGCGCGCAAAGCAAGATGATGATAACCGTACGGAGGAATATATGGGGACATGGAAGAGGATTCCGAAAGAGGGACGACCCGCGACAGCTGATGCTAAGATTGTGACCTTTACAGTTTCCGAAAAGGACGGTGGGTTATTTATGCGGTACAACAACGGCACCACATATCCCCTCAAATACGAATCGGAAGGAAGCTACTATTTCGCAGTAACTCCGATGGGCAGCGTTCCGCTACTTTTCGACCAAGGCGTAATTACGATCAACAACGGATTCGAATTCAAATACAGGAAGATTGGAGAACCTTAGCAACGGTAAAAGGCGGATTTGCAATCCGCACTCTGATCGTACTGCTAAGTCTCACTTCAAGCCTTTAGCACCCATCCGCCGCTTGTATTCTGCCTGAAATGCGCGCTTGGCGTTTTCGTAGTAAGCGGGATCAGACTGGCTTCTATACAACTTTTCGTCTGCCTCTTCTTCAAGGGCCCTCTGCTGTTCTTGAGCGGAAATAATTTTCAAAACTGAAAATTGGCTGGGTATTAACACGGCTCCTTCACCCCCAATAGGTTTTTCCAGGGAGTCAGGAGTAGCCTCATCCGAGAAATCCCCAAATGCTTCTATTTCTGCATAGCTAAATGTTGGGGGGATCAAGTATTCCAGGCGTTGGCTTTCCAGCTGATTTGTGTTGTCCATTGCTTCCAGTACGCTTCTGTACTGGAGCAACTCATAGTTCTTGTACCGCTTTCCCTTAAGTACTCGGTGTTGGCAACCAATGGTTGCAGATAGAATCAGCACAGCCAGTGCAGAAATTTTCTTGTCCATAAATCCTACGGCCCATTCGGGCCTTTATGCGTTAGCGAAGAATTAATTTCCAAAGATTGAAATAAAATTATAGATTTGAAAATTAATAATATATAATTTTATTTCAAATGGCTGCTACTCACGCTGAGAAGGAGGGACGGGCGAAAGGGGTGGATTTACTACTTTCGATTGCGCTACTGCTTGTATTTCTTCATCATTATTGGTACAACAACGATCTGTTTGCAGGCATACCTTCATTCGGTTCATTCAATCCTACTACGCTTCTCAATCTAGTGTTGATCAGGCTCAACGAGCGCTACGATCTCTTTCTTCATCCACTCGTTACTAAGATCGTTGTCTTCTTTCTACTGATACTATATTCAATTGGCTCGAGAGGCAAAATCGATCCCAGCATTAAAGTGAAGCAGGTGTATCTGTACGCATCGATGGGAACGATACTATATTTCCTCAATATCTACTTTCTGTACCAGTCGTTTCTGCTTTCAACTCAAACTGCCGATATAATCTATCTGGTCTCGAACTGCATAGCTATATTTTGGATCATAAAAGCAGGTCAGAATGCATCCCGCATCATGTTTTTTAAAAACAACAACGACATTTTCAACAACGAAAATGAGACCTTTCCCCAGAACGAGGATTTCAAGGAAAATAACGACTCAATCCACTTTAAGACCTTGTATTACTACAACAAAAAATGGCGGGATGGTTGGGTGAACATCATTAATCCATATCGGTCGAATATGATCTTGGGTACTCCGGGCAGCGGTAAGTCGTTCGCCATTCTGGTGCCTGCCATTTGGCAATCCATCTGGAAAGGTTACACCGCCTACATCTATGATTTTAAATACCCTACATTGACGCTGGAGGCCTACAATGCCTATCACAAAACCATTCGGGAGAACCCAACCGCCTGGGGGCGAAATGCCCAGGGGAAGTTGATTATACCCAAATTCTACGTGATCAACTTTGACGACATCGAGTATTCCCATCGTTGCAACCCGCTTGTCCCATCCAGTATGACGGAAATTCTGGATGGCTACCAGAGTGCGGCGACCATTATGCTCAATCTCAACCGAACCTGGGTAAATAAACAGGGCGATTTTTTTGTGGAGTCGGCCATCAATTTCCTCACTTCTGTGATTTGGTACATGAAGCTGGTGACCATCAAGTACACCCGGCTGTTCAACGAAGAAATGGAAAAGCCAGCGGCTCTGCGCGATCCCGAAATGTTGGATTTATACGCTCGCTTCCAAAACGTCTGCACGTTTCCCCATATCCTGGAATTTGCTTGTCAGAAAGAGTACATGGAAATGTTTACCATAATGGCTTCCTACCCGCAATTGGAGGCTTACGTGCGCCCCTTTGCAAGTGCTGCTCAACACGGGGCGGCCGAACAGCTCGAAGGGCAAATCGCTTCGGTACGCATCCCGTTAGCTCGGCTTTCCTCGCCCACATTGTATTGGATCATGTCGGGCAACGACTTTACTCTTGACATCAATAATCCCGACGATCCCAAAATCCTGTGCACGGGTAACAACCCCGAGCGGGATGAAGTGTATGGTGCCGTTTTCTCTTTGTACACTTCCAAAATGACTAAGCTGGTCAATAAGCAGGGAAAACTCAAGTCCGCGCTTTTCTGGGATGAATTGCCCACCATGTTCCTGAAAGGCATTTCATCGCTTATGGCCACCGCCCGGAGCAATAAAGTGGCCACTTGGCTCGGTTTTCAGGATTTCGAACAGTTGGCGTCAGGTTACGGTGAACGGGAATCCAAAGTGATAATGAACTTACCCGGTAATATTTTTTCCGGGCAGGTGGTGTTCGAATCGGCGGAAAAGCTGTCCAGGCGCTTTGGAAAAACGCAGCAGGAATCTGAAAACGTTACTTTTGGAAAAGAGGAAACCTCAGTCACGCTTTCGACCGCCCTGCACGAAGTGATTCCGGCATCTAAAATATCGGGGCTTTCACAAGGCGAGTTTGTGGGCCAGTTTGCCGACAACTTCGGCGAAGAAATCAAACTCAAAACCTTTAAAGGGGTGATAAAGGTAGATCAGGAAGGCATGGAGAAGGTCCACGCTAAACCACCCGTTATCAAAGACATAGCCAAGCTGGTGAGCAAATACTATCCGGGAGAAAAATACCAAGAGAATGATAAGGAGACTTGGAAATTACGCTTGCTCGACGACAACTATCGGTCAATCAAAACCGAGGTAGCCCAACTCATCAAACTCGAATATGAGGAATTTCAAGCCGAAGTCAAACCATGATTTCTTTCTAAGAAAATAGACTTTTGATATTATTTTATTCTAATTTTAGGCCATCAGTAGCATACACACTAAATAGCACTTAGCTCAATCTTTCTGAAATAATGACCTCTAATCCTGAAATCCACCGGAAACTCGATGAAATATACTCCGAGCAGGAAGCCGTAGCCTTCTTCAACAAGCTCGTTTTCTCATTATGCCTCCAGCTTATCGTAGCTGCCAAAAGAGAAAGGGGAGAGCTGACTGCGGAAGAAGCTGATCAGATGTCGAAGAAACCTAGTGAGAAAATGCTGTTGGAGCCCTATGGCCTAAGTTATATTCAGTACAGGGCATTGAAAGATGGTAAGGGCACGGCCGCGAATATCATGACTTTCAAACGAGCCGTCGAGAGGAACGGCTATGATTTTGACAAACTCTACTACTCGGAGGAACTGGTGAATCTCGCACTTTCAAAACTGGAAGAGATAAGAAAGCAGAATCAAACACTCAGTTCAATCAGCGGCCGGGGAGCCGATAGTTGATGAGATTATTTTGCTGAGTTTTCAATCAAAGACGCCCGCAAGGCGTCTTTTCTTTTTATAAAGTCTTCGTATAAAGTGAGATAGGGTAGGGGATCCACCGCCGTACCGTTTATACTGATGGTATAATGGACATGTACACCAGTCGCTTTGCCGGAACTTCCCATCAGTCCCAATACCTCCCCAATTCTCACCGTCTCCCCTTGTTTGACATAGATGGTGCCTAAGTGGCCATAGCCAGTCGTATAACCATCGGCGTGGCTTACCTCTACCGTCAGTCCCAATCCCTTCTTACTTCTCGCAAAAATAACTCGGCCATTCGCCGTGGCGTAAACAAATTGGAAGCCTCGCCGACATACCAGATCAATTCCTAGATGTGGTTTGTGAATCCCGTCGATTGGATGTAGCCGCATACCAAAAAGTGAGGAAATCCGTGGCGATTCCCCGACTTGTAGTGGACTAATACTTGGTATGTCCTTCAAGAAATCATAGTTCGTCTTTCCCAGTTCCTGCTCCAATTGAACGGGATTGTCGGGTTGCGCCTCTTCCCACGACTTTTCGGTGTCCCGTCGCTCAACGGCATTCTGTACACTCGCAAGCGGGCTTTTCGCCTTGGGTAACTGTGCCAAGACAGTCGTGGAAAACGTCAGAAAGCAAATTATCCTCAAACCAGAGTCCATAGACGTCTTTCATTATGATGAGCTTAAAAATAAAATTAATAATTAAAATTTAATATTATTAATTTTATTTTTAAAATTGCACGGACAGAGAAAGATGACTTGAACAAAACAGTAGATATGAGAGCAGGAAAGGACATTAAAAGAATAGCGCAGAGCTATCATGGCGTCGATTTCGCCCATGTAGAAGGGGTTTTATCGAACGATGCAGAAACCAGAGCGATTCTTTCAGAAAAGGCTGTTCGGGACGATCTGATGAGAGGGGAAGTGATTCAGGTTAGGCATACCTCCAAAGATGAGGTCGGTAATCCTAGGCACTTTTTTGGATTCAAGCTACTCCACTTGAATCGACAAGCCGATGCTGCCCAACCCGTTTTGCGGATTGATCTTTCTGGACGTCCACTGAATTCTAGCCATGCGAATAGGTTAGGAGTACAATCGTTGACAGCCAAGCCAGGGTACACCCAGGAAATTCAGACAGCCTTATCGAAAAGCACTAATGGCAATAGCTCTGAGTACGAAAATGAGGTAAAGGAGATTTCCGACGTAATGAGCCAAAAAATCTCCCCCCTTGCCAAGGCAATTGAACTCAAGAGAAGTCTGGCCAACATTGCCGACTGGTATTTTGAGAGCGACTCCCACAAGCGTAGAGAGTTTCTAGCCAAAACGGAATCGCTTTTCACGCTTGGCTATAGACAGGGTACACTCATCAAGAACCCTCAGATTGGTGCCTACAGTACACACATTCGCGAACAACAAATCACACTTTCTGATCTTCCCACTAGCCACAAGGGGGTGCCTATAAGAGCAAGGCAGGTCGAAAAGCTTCTTTCCGGCCAAAGCATTACAGTGATAGCCGATCCAGAAACCGAAGCCGAAGGAATGCCCGAAGCCAGGGTCAAATTCAATCCCATTTCGGGTAATCTCATGGAAATAGGGGAGGGGCAGCCTCGGCTTTCGATTGCTGACCAGCCGAAGAAGAATCTCGAAACCGAAACGTCTTTCGTAAAGCGTCGGATATAAGGCATACCAAAGGAGATTCCACTACCAGCTTTCAACCTACCCCTATGAAAATCAAGAATGAAAATAAGTGTCCACTTTCTGTGGATTACATTCTTCAAACCTACGGTGAAGACGCCCTGGAACCTTGCTGCATTGTCACGGACGAAGAAGATGAGGAGATGATTCTAATCCCAAAAATGAGGGAGGCTATGCCCGCTGAGGCATGGTTCGATTTGTCCCAGGAATTCCGGCTCTTCGTACTCCGAGCTTTTTACGAAAGCCTTTGAGGCGGAGACATGGCCATCAAACCATATCCTGATATAATTCCCTCGTCATTCCAAACTCGTCTTCCACCATGAACGAACCCATCAATTTCGTAGATAATGATAAAGTTGAGCTATTCAACCAGTTGAACGCCAATAATGTACGCTACATGGCCTTCGGTAGCTTCTCGATCAACGCATACGAACAAGCACGAACTGACAGCACCATTAAACTTTGGATCGATCCGGCCCAGGATAACATTGTCCGGCTGAATACTGCACTCCGGGAATTGGGTCGTAAGCCGGTTGATTCGGAGGTGAACCTCGAAAATAAAAAGCCCCTGAAATCTGAATCGGAAATCTCCACTAGGGATAGCTTAGGCGTCGATTTCTACCCTGCTGTCAATGGTTTCCAGGTTACGGATTTTGTTAAGGTGTACGACCGTAAAGCGGTAATCAAAGCGCATGAATTCGCCAGCAGTACCACCGACCGAGCCTTGCAGATTGATCACATGTCGCTTCCAGACTTGTACCACAATGTCGGAAACACTAACGGTAAAGCCAAAGAGTATAATCTGGATGTCTTATTCAAGGCTGCTTCGGCCTTTGCTGTACCCGGTCAGAAAATCGCAGAACCTTCCATCTACCTTCTTATGGATACCAAAAACAAACCCGAACCAGTCGTAAAATTTTCCAAGCCCAAGAAATTCGCACCAAATTACCAGAGAAAGGATTTTGCCCAAATCCGGCAAGAACTGGATATGGAATTAGTGCTTGAGCATTATGGATACCAAATGAGCTCAAAATCCAAGCCCAAAGACAAATGGCGTATTTATAAATCCGGCATCGAAGGCGATAGCCAGCGCTTAGCGGTCATGAATAATTCCAACAGTGGGTTTAAGGGCTTTGTGGATCTCAATAACACAGCATTTAAGGGTGATGTCTTCTCATTCATCATGTTCAGAGAAGGAGATTATAAAAATGCCTTTAAGGTGGTTGATCAAATACTCGGTAGCCCGGATTACCGGGAAAAGGCGGCCCAGCTTCGACCCATAGCCGCTGCCTCGCCAAAACAGTATTTGAATGACGAGAAGCTTCGCCAATCCGACCTGATTGAAGAGTACAACCTGACGCTCTTGCCAGAAAATCAGCCAAATTATCTGACAGAAAAGCGGTTTATTTCATTGGAGGCGCTATTTGCCCCGGAATTTAAAAACCAGGTTTTGGCGTCCAAAAAGGAAGAGTATACAAATATTGTCTTTCCGCTGACCTCGGAGAAGGGGAACATTCTGTCGATGGATATCAGAAATGAGAATTTTAAGAGTTTCCCGCCCGGTCAGAAGGGAGATGCCATCTGGAAGAGTAATGAACACGCCCAGTTAACCGTAGAAAAAGAGGTATTGGTAGGCGATTCAAAAATTCGATTGGATAAAGAAACCAAAGGGACTGTGTCCAAATCAAACGGCAAATTAACCTTTCATACTGTTCATCCTACCGAAGGAAATTTATCGGTTGAAATCGAAAAGTCAGACTTTAAAATAATAACTAATCGGATCATGATCTCGGAATCTCCGATCGATTCCATATCGTACCACATACTTTCCCCACCCGTTAAGGGCGAGTACCGACAGTACATTTCGTCGGCGGGCAATCCGTCCCACCAGCAAATGGAGCAGGTTGGCAAAATAATTAAGTCCAATCCACAAGCCCAATTTGTGATTGGGATGGATGGTGACAACGCAGGAAACCGTTTTGCTATTAATTTGTTGGCTACCGAACACCCACAGCGGGACAATCGCTTCGCGATACTCCCGCATGTGGTTTATAACAACCTCACACCGGCAACCGGAGCGGGGGGGGATAGTTTGACTGCAAAAGAGGTAGGGCATAACGTGATGACAATCGAAATAAAATACCCGTTGAGTAAAGAGGTTGGATTCCGGGAAGTTTTATCAGAAAACGCGGGCGTAATCGACCGGATTTTGGACAAAATGAATATGTTTGAGCGGGTAGGTAAGAAGGCAACCGAAATGCGCCGGGAGAATCTGGTCGAAGCCGAAACAAATGTCATGCGGACGGTCACAGAAGTAAAATTTCCCAACAAGCAGTGTATGCTGGAATCTGCTCTGTATCAATTAGGGGTTGAAATAGAAAGGAGAGACGGAAAGAAACTTACGGCAGTGGTTAAGCCGACGGCTGCCCAGAATGATTTCAACGACGTCCTGAAAAGTCGGAACGGAAAAAGTTTAGCCAGCTCAAGTAATCTTTACCTAGGAGATTTGTCATTACTATCTTTTCTAAAACCTACCATGACAAAGCCGCTCATACCCGTAGTAGAAAAGAATCAGCAAAACCATAAAGATTCTAAGGAAGGGGATCCGCCAAAGCGAAAGGGGCCGAAAATGTAGTCAGATAAAACCAGCACGTTATCAAGGGCTTTCCTCCAAAGGAAGGCCCTTTTTTGTACCAAATGGGAAGAAAGGTTTTCTCTTGAAATTGTGCTTATCTAAGTTGTAGCAATCAAGATAAAGTGGTACCTTTAGGTAGTTAAGCAGTTGACAGACTGCCATTTACAAACCTCTTAATTAATTATTATCATGGTAAATCAAAATCCATCAATCACCACTTCCCTCTCAGATTGGGAGGTAGTCCAGTCCAAAATTTCCGCGTCGTTCTTGGAGAAATCCACGGAACTGCCAGGGTACAAAGCCCTGCTTCGCAGCGATACGGGAGCCTTGCTGAACGTTTGCAAGAAAGGGTATTACCCGATGTCCAACGCTTCGTTCATCCGCAGCGTCGAGCGGTTCGCCGACGTTACCAATTTTCCTATCGAAGCCATTTATGAGCTAGAAGGCGGCAAGAAAATGCTTGGGTTCCTCAAGTGCACGGAGACTTTCGAGGTCGGCGGCTTTGAATTCAAAGACCATCTGATGATTGGCAACGGCCACGACGGACAGACCACGTTTTTTGTCGGAAATTCAAATATGATGATTCGCTGCGGCAATCGTTTTGCCCGGCAGTACCGCGCCCTCAAAGTGAAGCATTCGCGCGGGCTGGAGATTGGCGTCGAAAGGATTCAGGAGGAATTTTACAACTACCGGAAAAGCCTCCGCACCTTTTACAAAACCCTGAACGACTTTTCAAAAGTGGAAGTGTCGAAAGAAATTCACGATAGCCTGGTAGCTAGGTTGGCAAACCTAAGCAGGGAGGAGCGGCTAGGCCAGGCCGAAATCAGCACCCGCAAGCAAAACATCGTTTCCACCATCGAGGCTTGCTTCAGAACAGAAATGGCCGACACTGGCTATACCATTTTTGGCCTGTTCAATGGCTTGACGAACTATACGACGCACGAAATGGGCGTAACGGCTGACAATGGAATGTCCATGTTCAACCGCGCGGAACGGCTCAATTTGGACGGCTATAACCATTGTCTCAGCATCGTAAACGGACACCAGCTTTTGAAATCCTGCGACCTGCCCGTTTTCGCTGACTTGATAGCCTAGTTTTCCCATCTGTTTCCAGTCCGGGTATTCTACCGGACTGGAAACCCTTTTTAAATTCCACAACATGAATATTCAGAACGAAACCTGCTCGCAGAAAATGAGCCAGCTTGCCAAGGAGAAAGTGAGCGCCTACGTGGTCAGAGACAGAGACTTGTTTGTTTTTGGAACCGAAGAAGCCTGTTCCAGACTGTTGCAATTTTTTCAAGGAAGCCACCAATGCGCCACTCTGAATTTTGCCGTTGATCCATGGTATAAACACTACGTGACTGTTTTCGACTATTTTTGAAAACAACAAGGCAGGAGCAAAAAAGGCCGATAGCAACAAGCTATCGGCCTTTTTTGCTCCGTTGGGATTCCAAAATCCGAAAATAGGTGAGCCAATTTATTCGAATCAAAATAAAAATTATAAATTTGAAATATGGAAATTAAAATTTAATATTTCAACTATGATTGAACCAGCAGACACAAGTGGGCATCAGGAGGGATATTTTGAAAACAGGATTAAAAATTATCTGACCGATTATCACCCGGATTTGATTCAGAGCCAGGATTTTGAAACTCATCTGTCAGAGTTGACCCAAGATGCCATCACCCTTTTTCAAGCCTTCGATCGGGCGGGGATGGCAACCTACGAGGCGATGGAACGTGCGCTAACTGAAACCCTGGAAAGCATTATCTCGCCCTATGACATACTGAAAGACTTCTTACTGGAAAACCAGACTTTCCTTACGTACGCGACCGGAATCGAAGATTTGGACGAGCTAGACTTGGTGATGCACATACTTGTCGAAAACACAGCCACCGTTTCTGCCCTCCAAATGGCGACCACGCCCGAAGATGTGGTGAGAGCCAATAAGGAACTTCTCAGCGGAGTCAGGAAAACGCTACTCTCTATCAACAAACATTAAAATCCCGCCCCAACCCACCCATGAACAAGTTGGAACAAATGGGGTCAAACCTGACCGCGCTGCGCCTGGCGTTTGAACTTCACCTAAGTTTTAGAAATGCCAATCCCCAAGAAAACGAGGTATTGTCTCAGTACGTCGGATTTGGCGGCCTAAGTGAGATTTTGATGGATCCAAAGGAAGACTCCCATTGGAGCGAGTCCAATAGGCGGATGCGTCCTGTGGTTCAGGAATTTCACGATTTGGTGGATTTGTACATGCCGAATGACTCAGCTAAATACATCGAGTCAGCCAAGAACAGCGTCCTTACCGGATTTTACACGCCTACCCCTATCATCGAAGCATTTTCTTCTTCCTTGAAAGCGAGCGGTATTCCTTTGAATTCCGTACTTGATCCGTCGGCGGGAAGCGGTAGGTTCATCGACGTGATTAAAACGGAACATCGTCCGAGCGATGTCCTCATGTTCGAAAAGGACTTGCTGACTGGGCTATTGCTCTCGGCAGAATTAGGGGATTCGGTCAGAAATGAAGGTTTTGAAAACGTTGGTGCGCAAAAAGACAATCGATTCGACTTGGTGGCCAGCAACATTCCGTTCGGTAATATCTCAGTATTCGATCCGGCCTTTGCCAGGAAAGGGTCGGTCGAAAAACAGGCCACCGGGCAGATTCACAACTACTTTTTCCTAAAAAGTGTCGAACTTGCTCGACCCGGCGGTTTAGTCGCGTTGATTACCACCGATAGTTTTGCCAATACGGAAAGCAATCGCGTGTTCCGCCAAAACCTCCTCCAAAAAGCCCGACTGATTTCGGCGGTAAGATTGCCTAACAACCTTTTTAAGGATGCAGGCACCCAGGCAGGATCTGATTTTATCATTGTCCAAAAACGAGCAAAGCCTGTCGGTACGCTTTCTGAGCAGGAGAAGCTATTCCTACAAACCTACAGCCCTGTTCCCGATGCAGAGGCTGTCAAATCCAACCTTTATTTTGAAAGTGCGCCGAACAAAATAATCAATACAAGCAGAGACATTGCCACCAATCAATACGGTAAACCCGCGCTCATCTACACTCACTCCGGAGAGGCCGAACAAATAGGAAAAGAGCTTTTTGAGGTATTTCAACAGGACATACTTAAAGAGTTTGATTACCGACTTTACCAGGCAAAATCCGTCACCAGCACAAAACGAAAGTCAGTGTCGGCTGGTCAGCTTGATCTGTTTTCATCGCCCTCGGTAGCGCCTCCTTCCCTGCCAGCTTCAACTGATTTTACAGGCGAGCTTTATGAACACCTCTCCCAGGGCAGCATTGTAAATCAGGCCGGAACGATAGGAAAACTTCAACAAGACGAAGCTGGGAAAGCGGTTGTAGAACCCATGCGCTTGTCCTCTTCGCAGCGAGTGCGTTGGGAGACCCTGATCGATATCCGGGACAATTACTTCAAACTGGTTCACCAGGAGCGGGATAACCAAACCGAAAGTCCACAATATCGCGAAAAGCTTAACGAAAGCTACGATTCTTTCAAATCAAGCTTCGGCTCACTGAAAGACCGCGCGAATATTGACACCATCCTGATTGACCCATCGGGCCGTCAGCTTCTTTCGCTGGAAACTTACAGTGAGGTATTCAAATCCTACGAAAAAACGGATATTTTCCATCGCCCGGTTCACATCGCTAACGCTCAGGTATCTTCCTTTACTCCCCAAGAAGCACTAGCCGCTTCTCTGAACCGGTTCGGGGGAGTCAATTTGGAATACATAGCCGAAATTTCCGGCGAACGAACCGATGGACTGTTGATTAAATTGGCCGAACAGATTTACTATAATCCAATCGGCGGCGATTACCAGATCAAAGATGTATTGGGATCGGGAAATATTCAGCAAAAAATTGAACAAATAACCGCCTTAGGCTCGGGAGCGCAAGTCGATCCCACGGAAATTGAAAGAACCCTCCGTTATCTGGAAAGCGTTAAGCCCGAACCCGTTCCATTTGAATTGATTGATTTTAATTTGGGTGAAAGGTGGCTTGATACGGATTTGTACTCACGCTTTGCTTCACAATTCTTTTCAACCGAAGTCGCGGTTAGCTATTCTTCGGCCATCGACGACTTCGGAATTAAGGGATTCGACCATCGTTACAACCCCAAGCTGACGGAAGAGTTTGCCGTACAGTCCAGCAGCAGAAGCTACACAGGTTTGGATTTGCTCCACTACGCCCTGTTGGACAATGTACCCAATATCACCAAAAAGATTAATGACGGCCAAGGTAAGGAAATCACTGTCCGGGATTCGGAGAAGATCAGGCTGGCTTCCCAAAAGATTGATTCGATTCGAAACGGTTTCGTTGACTGGATGGGACAGCTGCCACATCCTGAGAAAAAAGTGGTCGAGGAAACCTACAATCGGCTGTACAACTCGGAAGTAAAGCAGAAGTACGACGGTGCCCATCTGAAATTTCCGGGATTGCGTCTCCAAAACTTAGGCATCAGGGAATTGTACGGTTCTCAAAAAGATACTGCCTGGATGCTGATACAAAACGCCGGAGGTATCGTGGACCACGAAGTTGGAACCGGAAAAACGCTAACGATGATCGTCACCGCCTACGAGATGAAACGCCTGGGCCTGGTGGCCAAGCCGATGATCGTGGGTATGAAGGCGAATGTCGGGGCCATTGCTGACACTTTCAAAGCAGCCTATCCCGATGCTCGTATCCTCGCGCCATCCGAAAAAGATTTCTCAAAACAGCGGAGGGAAATGCTCTTTGATGCTATGGCCAACACGGCCTGGGACTGCATTATCCTAACGCACGACCAGTTTGCCAAAATCCCCCAAAGTTTGGATGTCCAGAAAAGACTGATAGGTAGTGAGGTCGCTAATCTTGAAAAAGACCTAACTGAACTCAAAAGAAACGACTACAGAGTAGGTACCGCGCTGTTAAAAGGTCTGGAAAGAAGAAAGGTTTCCCTAACGAACAATCTGAATTCGGTTCTTCACCAGATTGACGAGAAGAGAGACGATACCCTTGATTTTGAGAAGATGGGGATCGATTTCCTCCAGGTGGATGAGAGCCATAAATTCAAGAACCTTCTTTTTACCACCCGGCACGATAGGGTGGCTGGCCTAGGGAATCAGGTGGGTTCGCAGCGAGCGCTCAATATGCTTTTTGCCGTCAGAACCATTCAGGAAAAGAGGAGAGGGGATTCCGGGGTTGCATTTTACTCTGGGACACCTATTTCTAACTCTCTGACGGAGCTGTACTTGCTTTTCAAATACCTGCGGCCAAAAGAATTAGAGCGACAGAAAATGGAAAACTTTGATTCCTGGCTGTCTGTCTATGCCAAGAAGACTACTGATTACGAGTATTCCGTCACGAACCAGTTGATCGAAAAGTCCAGATTCCGGCACTTCATCAAAGTGCCGGAATTAGCCGCTTGTTACAGCCAAATCACCGATTTCCGTACGGCAGAAATGGTTGGTGTCGATCGCCCCTCCGCCGTTCACCAATTGATGAACATCAAACCGACCGAGCAGCAGGCCGCGTTCACCGAAAACCTCGTCAAGTTTGCGGCCAGTGGCGATGGTACTTTATTGGGCAGAGGGCGGCTTTCGGAGTCAGAAGAGCGGGCCAAGATGTTGATCGCTACAAATTATTCGAAGAAGTCGGCACTGGATATGCGGCTAATTGACCCTACGGCAGGCGACCATCCGAATAACAAGGTAAGCCAGGCGGCGGCGGTGATTAGTCGACATTATAAAGAATCGACGCCATTCAAAGGCACCCAGATCGTATTCTGCGACTTGGGTACTCCCTCGGGAACTTCCCTTTTCAACGTGTACGACGCCTTGAAGGCAAAACTGATTCAGGAATACGAACTGCCCGCTAAGGAAATCCGATTCATCCACGATGCAAAGAATGACAAGCAGCGTCAGCAAATCATTCGGGACACCAACGAAGGCCGGATCCGCGTGTTAATGGGATCAACCGAGAAGCTCGGAACCGGTGTCAATGCGCAAAAGCACATCGTGGCCATGCACCATCTGGATGTTCCCTGGAAGCCTTCGGATTTCGAGCAGCGTGTCGGCCGGGGCGTAAGGGCGGGGAACCTAACCGCTAAAAACCATTTTGGTAACCAAGTGCAAAACTATGTCTACGCCGTAGAGCGCACGCTGGATAATTTCATGTTCAACTTACTCCAAAACAAAGCACTGTTTATCTCTCAGATTAAAAACCAAAACCTTTCGGTTCGGCGCATCGACGAGGGAGGAATGGACGAAACCAACGGCATGAATTATGCCGAGTACGTTGCCCTACTCTCGGGGAATAAGGATTTGCTGGAGAAGGCCAAAATCGAAAAGCAAATTGCTAGTCTGGAATCAGAGAAGACAATTTTCAACAAAGACATGGCCTCCCAGCGCCGATCCTATTCCGTGTTGGAAAAATCGCTGGATAGGGTAGGGGAGGTGCTGGAAAAAATCAGGGCCGACCAAAAACGTCTCTACGGCGATAAGAAGGAAAGTCTTCCTTTGGTGGCAGAGGAAAAGATAGAGGATTTGGGCATAGCCATGCTGACTGCCCAGCAAAAGCGGGCAATTGGAATTACGAAAATTGCCGATTTCAGAGGCTTCGAACTTTCGGTGGACACGTTCAGGTTCGATGGTCACACGCAGCATAAATGGGAGGTACGGTCGCCCAATGGTATCGTTTACCGCCACAATAACGGCTACCTCAACTCAGAAAAAATCAGAACCGCCGGGGAGTACGTGAACAAAGCCACTTCGAGCGAACAAATTGCCAAATTGTTAAAGCAGCAGCAGGAAAGGCAGGAGGAATTGGCGCGTGATATAAAGATTGCCTCGGAAGCACAAAACAAACCGTGGCCGAAAGAAGCAAAGCTGAGAGAGTTCAAAACCAGTCTTGCTGACGTTGAAAGACGCTTGACCGATAGCTTGAAGCCAGAAGGCGAAAGTAGCATTCAAGGTACGGTAAAGAATCACGAGACCGAGACGATTGCACGTTCAAAGGAAATTGAAGAGTCAATGAGTAAAGAGCCACTCACCCCGATGATGTATCAAAAATCCATCCGCGCCTTGGGGCAATGATTGATTCGTTTGAATCAAAATTTCCATATAGTTTGCTGGGCTTGAATTTTTTATAGGCACAACCCTTACGCTGACGGATTCATCATGGCAAGCTATTTTCCCTATTATTTTTACCGATCCTATAATCTGAGCGATCTGCGATTTCATGCAACCTACGGCGTGATTTTGTCCCTTTATGTCCCTTTTACCCTGATATTTACTACGGAATATCTGCTTTCAGGTAACATTGACAGCGCCAGCGCCCAAGGCCTGATTATCCCGGCAGGGTACAGTTTGGTACTGGCATACGTCATGTTCAGAGCCATCCGAAAAGCTTTTGAGAAGGAGATAGAAAATCGGGAGTATTTGGAAGTGATTGGGATCTACTTTTCGGTTGTCCCGTTCGTGGCCATAGCTTTCTTCCCCGGCATTGATCAGGTCACTGAGGCGATTATTACCAATCTTGGGTTCACCATCCTAACCATTCTGTTCATTCGTCGCTCCATTCTCCAAGCCAGGACTGACCGTGATGGAAAATCTTGAAACCGAGCCACCCCTTAACGGTATCGTCAGCGAAATCGAGAAGAACATCCACATCTTCGAGATCAATATGTCCCTATTTAAACTAACAACACGGGAGAAGCAGGTGGTTCGTCTGGTAAGGCTAGGAAAAATGTACAAGGAAACCGCCGAAGAATTGCACATTGTCGAGCGGACAGTCAAGAAGCACGTCGAAAATATTTTCCAGAAGGCCGCGGTTACCAATAAGGCTGAGCTGCTTCACAAAATGATGCAGAACCACTAGAATGGCCGTTTTTTAGGCTATGTACGTATTTGTACGTATGCGATTCTCTCCCCTTTTTTAGTTGCCGCTCTTCAAAAATAAGGCTAAGTACGTATTGACCCGCCCGATGATTCCCGCTAATTTTGGCCGACCGTAAAACTCTATCCGTTTGGTAGGACAATCTGGACGGATCGGATTCAGGTGTGTGTGTAAGATATGTTGAATGGAAAACCTAACCGATGAAATCAACCAAGCAATCTCCTTTTAAAAATCTCAAAACTAAATGTCCCCAACTACAACAAATTCTCGATCGTTATGGTCAGGACGCTCTTCACCCCAAATTTTTGACTGCCCTATCCGAAGAGGGAACCGACATTGAGCTGGTACCCAAAATGCGCTTCGACATGACCTGCAAAGATTGGTACGCTCTCTGCCCAGATTTAAGGCTGTTCGTTTTGAAAATGTTTTATGAAAGCCTTTGACTTAATCTGGAAGTAATCGGACTTTAGTTTAAATAATGGGTACTTAGTCATTACTTGGGCGCTTGCTCAGTCGTCCACAAAGCTTTAAAACTCCTACTCAGTTCGCAAAAATTACCGTAAATTCGGGTTCAAATTATTCACTTCCGACAGGGACGCACTAACTTGTGTGTCCTTGCTTTTTTAGCTGAACTTGATTAATCCGAATGTCCGGCGATCTTACGAAGAATCTTTACTAGCAAACAGAAACTGCCCTAACTTTCAAAAAAGTCTACTTCAGAAACGTTTGGTGTAGAACCCAGCCGTTGGCCGTTCATTCTTCACATTTTGCCGTAGTGTTTGGCCTCCTAACCCCGCATCGAAATTAGTATGGACCTCATTAATGAACGATACTCTTTTATAGCAGAGATAAAAACCAAGGTTCGCCAGGCTCAGTATGAGGCTTTAAAGGCGGTAAACGTGCAGTTGATCGACCTATACTGGGAAATCGGCAAGTCCATCGCAGAAAAGCAGAGCGAGAGTTGGGGCAAATCCATCGTTGCTTCGCTATCCGAAGAACTGCAAAAAGAATTTCCGGGCGTGGGAGGCTTCTCAACGGCCAATTTATGGCTGATGGCTCAGTTTTATAGTGAATATCAAGGTGTTACAAATCTCGTACCGTTGGTACGAGAAATTAGCTGGAGCAAACATATCACCATTTTAAAAAAATGCAAGGATGATTTGCAAAGGCAATTTTACATCCAGGCGACCAGTAAATTTGGCTGGACTAAAAACGTCCTCATTCACCAGATTGAAAACGAAACGTATGAAAAATACCTGCTGAATCAGACCAGCTTTGACCGGACGCTGCCAGAAGACATGAAACATCGGGCTCATTTGGCAGTCAAGGACGAATACACCTTCGATTTCCTCAATCTTTCCGAGGAGCATAGCGAGAGCCAATTGGAAACTGCGCTCGTCAAAAACATTCGGAATTTCCTGCTCGAAATAGGACACCAGTTCACTTTCGTGGGCAATCAATTCAAGGTTCAGGCAGGTAGTAAGGAGTACTTCATCGACCTGCTGCTCTACCACCGTCAGTTGCAGTGTCTGGTAGCGGTAGAGCTCAAAATAGGGGAGTTCATGCCGGAATACAAAGGTAAAATGGAATTCTACTTATCCATCCTGAATGAAAGCGTTAAGCTGTCGCATGAGAACGATGCTATCGGTATCATTATCTGTAAAGAAAAAGACCGAACAGTGGTAGAATATTCCCTCAAAACAAGCAATATGCCTATCGGGGTAGCGACTTACACCACCATGGCAAAGCTACCGAGTCAATACAAAGAATTGCTACCGGGAAGGGAAGAAATCGCATCCAAAATAGATGAATACTTTGGAATGAAATAAACTTAAAAAATGTCCATTCAACCAGTGAGGGCAAGAGGAAAAGCATACCCGTCTCAGCGTAAATGAATATGAGTTTGCGAAGGTCATCAAATAACTCTGCTAGGAAAATAAGAAAGTTAGCACAGCTCCCGTCGGCTAGGATGATTTCAAAACTGCAAATCGACTTGGGGTTTTCACCCCTCATTCTATGCTAAAAGCCGTTTAGAATTGTCTGAGCTGCATTTTTCTAACCCAATGTTCATAAACCGTACCCCACCATTAAAAAAAAGGTTAAATCGCTTTCGTTAACATGACCCTGGCCAAAAAAGACCGGGCATGTGAAGACTAAGCTTATCCGGAACAATTGTTTCGAGCATCTTTGGAAATTATGTAAATATTCTTCCTGATTCAATTCTTGGGTATGGAAGCACATTTCAGTACCAACAAGTCAGATTGAAAGCTTTCAACGACCAAAGTCCACTTTCGATCTTGCCGATTTCAATACCAGAAAGTCAGATTGAAGGTTTGTGGTCCTGACTGTACTGGCGGCGCTGACCTTATTTCAATACCAGAAGGTCAGATTGAAAGACTTATCATTAAACTTTCCGGACAAAGCAAAGAACATTTCAATACCAAAAGGTCAGATTGAAAGTTTTTTGTGCATTAATTAGGAGAGCATCAAAAAGTGTGGTGGCCCGCCGCTGCGGGGTAATCTAGATTAAGCGGCAATCGAAACGTGTTTCTAGGAAACCTGGCCAAAGCCCGGATAGCGTTGCCGAAAACAGACGTCCCATCCCTCATACAGCACCTTCCTGCGAGCTAGAAATAAGAGGTATTTGACACATTCCGGACGACCGGTCGTTGCTGAATCTCCGCCATGTATGTAATTTTATCAAAATTACTCAGTTGCCCCACACTTTTTGCTGCACTCCAATTACAGACCAATGAGGGTCGTCGTAGGTTTGTAATACCCGCCCGGTTTGGCTACTTTCGCCTGACATTCCGGCAGCAGTGCCGATGGATAACCTGGAAAAACCGAAAACACGTCATGATTGAATTCAACCAGACCGAGCCCGCGGAGTACGTGGCCTACTTCCGCGTCTCGACGCGCAAGCAGGGCGACAGCCAGCTGGGGCTCGAAGCGCAGCGCGCCTACATCGACCACTTCTACCAGGGCAAGAACATCATCGACAGATTCACCGACGTGCGCAGCGGCAAGGACATCAGCGGACGCCCGCAGCTGCAGGCGGCGATGGCGCTCTGCAAACTTCGGAAGGCGACGCTGGTGGTGGCCAAGGTGGACCGCCTCAGCCGGGACACCGAGCAGGCCCTGTGGATTTACCGGGAGTTGGAGACCCGGCTGGAAAGCTGCGATGTCCCCAACCTGGACAAGTTTACGCTGACCCTGTTCATGGCCATCGCCGACCGGGAGCGGGAGCTGGGCGGCATCCGCACCAAGGCCGCGATGCAAGTGAAAGTCGAGCGGGACGGGGAGTGGCGCGTAGGGAGCGAGGCGTTCTACAGCGGCGAGGCAAGCCGACTGGGAACCGCCGAGGTGCGGCGCATCGCCCGGTCGAACACCAACAGCCGCCAGGCGATGGCCCAGATCCGCCACCTCAGAAGCCAGGGGCACGACTACGCCAGCATTGCCCGCCAGTTGAATGCCGATGGGTTTCGGGCGCCCAGGGGAGGGGAATATGCCACCGTCCAGGTGCGGCGGCTCTGGCATCGTATCATGGAGACGGAAAGCAGCACACAGTGAATCCGGATTTTATTTAATATAGTTGGCAAGGAGTTCGGGCTGGTTCATGTGAAATGTTTGGCGAGGCTTCACCACCGATAAATGGCTCCGGAGCCAATATTTCATATGTCTTCTACCGCTGCACAGCCACAACATAGCACAGGGTTATTTCGGATTGATATATTAAAGGATTAAGACAGCGTTTACTATAAACTAATCTATCTATGAGTAACACTTAATCGGTGCGGCAGTCATGATGTACGATCTCTCGTTGAGAACAGGAACATATATTTACTATAAAAGACTGTTGATAAACACATTGAAACTCTTGAACCTGACTGTAATCCTGATGTGCACCGGGTTGCCCGGGTGTGTGAATTCGCGAAGGGATCTACCAAAGGGTGGCAACACCGAAGATAGGCGCGGTATTTTCGTGCCTGGGGGAGGCAAAGCCAGCGTCAATGGCGAAGAGTGGATCGGCACTACGTCGGCTATGAAACATGATAGAGAGGGACTGCCCGTAGCAAAACTGTTTGCGCTTGCCATCTCCGGGAAGACGGAAAGCATGGATGAGTACTATCAGCAAACTGTATTTGTACAAAAAATTCCGTTGAGAACTGGAAAGTTTTCTCTTGATGAGCTTCAAAAGAACATGAAGGCGAATGAACCAGCAGCTTATCTCACTCTAATAGCAGGAGGTGACATGGTTTTTGGGAGGTACTACCCTGTGGGATTAAAATTCAATTCACAGAGTAAAGATGCCGAGGGCCCTGATTCCCCCAATAATTGGATCCAGATAAAAAGATATAACAAAAGGACTGGCCGTGTTACAGGGACTTTTGAGATTACATTTCGGGGAAAAGGATACCAAGACACCGAAATAAAGACATATAGGTTTCTACAAGGAACATTTAAAGCTAATATTATTGAGAACAATATTGAGTGAAAATTTCAAAACTTAAACTATCCGGTAGACTGGGAGAGGCATTACCTGCAAAATCTCACTTCTGCCTTTAACTTCCTAATATCGATCATTTCTTTCCACGCCAAGTGCAGACATTATATTCACCTTGTTTTTAATGAATTATACCGATTTGCTTGGCGAGCCTAACCATGTTGATTCGGTGTCCCTTCTGATGTCGCCAGGCAATCAATTTTCTCAACTCGGCGTAGGCTTCCTCACGACTGCCCAGCCGAGCCAGCATCTGCATACGGGCCGTTGAGGGATTGGGAAGCCCGGCCAGGATGTCCTCGATTGAATCGAATTGATCTAAGTAAGGTAGGATACGAGCCTGCAATAAATCACGTAAATAGCCAATCATCATCCGCTCTGGAACTGTCCCGTCAAGAGCCAGCCACCGATCGCCCCCCAGCTTGTTGTAAAACTTACCCAAGGGTAATTCAAATACGTAGTAACGGTAGTCTTGGGAAGGTAGAACAGGAACAGTCTCATCTGGATAATTCATTTTCCAGAAGTCGTCAGAGGCAATTCTGACGTGAATCGTAAACATTACCACTTGGCCATGATGGGGATGATCCATACCCCGTGTAACAGTGATTAGCTTACCTATCCGTCCCGACTTAAGGTAAAACTGGCTGTCCTTTCGCTCGTAGCCTCTGGCTGAAAGCAGTTTAACGAACGACTCATGGATGACGCGACTATACCGGTTATCGATGACTGATAAATACATTAGATGGGCTTTGGTTCGCCGAACAAACATTCGCGCCGGTCGACCCGGCTTTTCTCATCGGCTTCTCGGACTGATTACAACTCGGCCGCATGGGCGTCCTTTAATTCGAGCACCGGTTTCCCAGCGGAAACGCTCACCAGGGCTTGGGTACGGGTCTTCGCGCCCTAAACTCATGCCAAAGGCTGGTGAACAGCGTGACGCCTGGGACTTGCCCTATGTATCCCAACGACGTACGGTGCGATACATTCATAACGGATGGCAAGACATTCTAATGAATTTTGTCTTTGACTAGATGTCCGCACCTTAAAGAGCAGCGTGAATGGTGCGTTTGATCAACCATAGCAGGAAGCTGTCCCGCGCAAATAAGGTGAGCATGCATATAATGCCCGTAGTCGGCAATGCCACCAGCCGGGCAAGCTCAGGGCGCTGATCCAGCCAGACGGACGCATTGGACCGGTTGAAACGGTACAGCAGCCAAAGCAAACCCAGCCATTCAATGCCTGCAATCGATAACTGAGCCAGGTACCATCCCGTTCGGTCGGCCCTCAGACCGCCGGCCTGGTCCCATCGCAGACTGTTGGGAATAAACACGCCATTCAGATAGCTGTGGGCGTAACCGACGGCATACGGAATAAACAAATAGCCGGCCAGATTGACTGCCACAAATATAATAAAATGCTTCGGCCTGGTATTAACCGTTACGCCCTGACTCATCATACAATGGTAAGTTTCTTTGATCACCACACCTGGGCAAAGTGATTCGTTTCTTCCTAAGAACCCAACAGCCTAACCCCGCCCACGCAACGGGTGCAGATACCTGGGCCTGCTTATTGCTTATACCGAATCGTTGGACACGGCCGTTTTATTGGCTCACCATTTACCGCCTCACCATGTCAGTGCCGTTTTCCGAAGTAATAAGTACAAGCCGGATTTTCATTCTGGTATCGCTAGTAGGAGTGAGCTGTTTGGCTGCTCCGGCGGCAGCGCAGTCTGTCGAAAACCGCATCGTTCTTTTTGGCGATGCCGCCCAGGAAGTGCCCGCCGACGAGGCAACGCTCCAGGTTAACCTGAGCTTCAGCGACGAGCGGGACATAAAGCCTGTGTACGGCGAGCATGAGAAAGCCAGGCTGCAGTTGGTCGACCTGCTCGAACAATCAAAGATTCCCCTCAAAGATATTCAGTTTTCTCAGCTGTTGACCCGTCGGGGGCGGGACAGTTACCGCGGCCAGCCCGGTGAGCGATTCACCAGTTACCAGCGGGCCATGATCAAATTCACCGACCTTGATCGGCTCAGAGAGGTGCAGCAGACTCTGACGACGGGCGGCTTCACGGATCTGACGGCCACGTTTTCGGTAAGCAACCAGCGGCAAATTGAACTTGACCTGATGGAGAAGGCGATAGGCCGCGCCAAGGAGAAGGCCAGTCAGGCGGCCAAGGCCACCTCGCGTACCATCAAGCGAATTGTGCGAGTCAGTGATGTTGGGGAGAACGAAGGCTTCTATTCTTACCGGGAAAATTTCCGGGCCAACCTACCCCAGAATCAGGTCAGTTACGACAACGACGCGCTGCGCCAGATGATGACGATTCCGCAGGTCTTCCGCTTTTCCGCTCTGGTTAGGGTCGACTTTGAGCTGAATGAATGAAACAGGGAGTGACGGTATTGCTCCAAGAATAAAAACCAGGGCTTTGCCATTTACATGATTGCCGCTCATGCGTTGCACTTAGGAATCGGTAGACAAGGCGATATAAAAAGCCGCTATTCAGATTGCCTGCGTTACTCCCACCACCACGGTGGCAGTTTTAGCTGCCTTCATCTGAGAAGGCTTCAACCATTCCTTACCGTACCAAAAGTTAAATTTATTCACCAACCACAGTAGCCAAAAGAGCTCCACGTAGCTGATGGCACAAGACAGGGCATACCAAATCCCAATGTATCGACTTTTGGCCCCGTCGTGCCATCGTAGTCGATCCGGAATGAGAAAGCTGTTGATGCCTGTACCATGAAGATAGAACAACACCCAAAGTGCGACAAGCGAAAAAAGCGACAGCAGCTTCAGGTGCATTATGACCTTGGCAACGGTTATGGGCATTAGTCAGAATATTGGATTATCCCTGTTTAAAGCCTAAAGCAACGATTACAGACTGACTATCCACTTTCCAGCCTTCACCTGGTCGAGCGTCAGCGAATAAACTTTTTTCCATTTTTTGCCTTCCAGAATGCTTTTCCAGTCATTTTTGAGCACCGTCTTGGGTTCAAATATATACACCCAAAGGTGACCGCTGCCGATGTGACTTTCCCAACTACCCACGCCCAGTTGCGCCGATATAGTGTCACCCGGCAGCAGGTAATCCGGGCTGTCAACCAGGACGCTATCCCGGTAACTCCGGCTTGTATCGGCGCGATGAATTTCGTGGAACGGGTCGTAGTCTAAGGAGAGTCCCCTGATAGAATGGTTGGTTCCTTCGGTGTTGTAAAAGATAAGTACGGGTTGATTCGATGTATTGACGATCTTCAACTTTGAATCAATGGGCGGGTCGCAGGCTGCCAAACAAAGGGTTAAGCAGAAGCCGAGTAGGATATTTTTCATAGCCAATATTTCAGTATTAATTTCTCCCCTCTCAAAAGCTCCTTTTTCGCTCGAATCGAAATTCCCAGCTAGGAGTTCGGTTCACCTGGCATGTTTATTTAAAGAACAAAATGGCGAAACTCACTGAACCATGAAGAAAAAAACGATTCTTATTATCCTGATCTCGGTGGTGCTACTTCTGGCGGCTTTTGCAGTGGCGGATTATTTCGCTCTGTCCAATCCATCGACCAAACAAATAGAGGTTAGGAAAGTTAAGACGGAATAAGCTTTTCCAGTGGATATTTAGGAAATACTGCGTGTGCTCTCCACCGCTTCGCCCTATGGGGAGGGCAGGCGTTTGAAAACGAAACTCAGGCCGGTTCTTGGCCCGTACATAACCAGGGTCTCCTCACAGACCAGGATTGTGTTTTTGTATATGTGTGCGTAAGGGGAATCGGGTTTATAGTACCGCCCGGCCCTCTTATCGAGAAAAGACGGGAAAAAGTCAAAATAGGCAGGGGCTCGCGTCTCTTCCATAATGAAGCGAAGTTGCCCCCAGTAAAAATGGAAACTTAATTGAAATGTAGTCAGAAGCTCCCCACCCTGGTAAACCGTTCCCTTCCCCTGATCGGTCAGTACCATTTCCGTATACCGGTCAGGCGCATGGGCAGCCACAAAGCAAGCACCCGCGCCCATCTCCACCAGTTGCCAACGACCCGGCAGCAGTCTGGCCAGTGAGTCGGTCACCAGCTGCCTCCTGACCGAATCGGTTTCAGCGACCCAAATACGATCAAACTGACAAACCTTATAAGGTAATGGGGGAGATTGCAGGCGCTGACCCCAACAGAATACAGGAGCTACCAGTATGTAAATGAATATCCATCGCCGGGAACGCATATATTGTCATTCTTTTTTTGAAATTTAACAACTAATCGACTGGTAAATTATTGCGCCCTTACAACAATTGAAATCACTTGGAAAACCTCGCTGATCTCCCGTCTTCGGAATTTTCAAGCATACCCTGCTCTAATTTCTGCGAGAAAGGAGTGCTTGCCTTTTCTTATTCTTTCCCTTTTAGCCCTCGCCTGTTTGGTCATGATGAAGCCTAAATTCAAATTAGACCCCACTGACGTCATCGATTCATTTAGAAACGGCATCAGTGAAGGCAGTAAAGGGCAATTCTCCAAAAAATCGAGGGCCAATGGCCTGACTAGTTGCACAGTGGTATTGACTCATAAACCGACGGGCGTGAATGTAACGGAGGAAATACCAAGAGGCCATTACAGCCGTCAGGAAATGATCAGACGAAGGGCACAACTGAGCGATAAGCTTTTACCAGAACTGGAAAAAAGTGTCTGCGTTTCTTAGGTTGCCGGGGCGTTGATATGCTGACAGCACATCGTCTGTCCCGTACCTCAAAACTCATGTACATTTAGTTGTAGATAGTGTAGTAAACAGGGCTGCCTAACTTCTCTTAGATGCATCTGTATATAATTCGAATTATACAGCACAAAAGAGCCGCATCATGCGGCTCTTTTGTGCTGTATAACTTAGTACCTGCTACTTCAAGTTATTGTAGTAAACCGCTCGTAGAGGGTTGTGATGGTCACTTCTTTTACACCTTCTCGCGTGTAAATACGACGTTTATTGATTAGCCGAAGTTGATCCCTTGCTTCAATGAAGACCGATTCGGGCCTAGCCCATCGAATTTTGTCCGCTTTTTCATTGGCAGCAACAAAAATCTGTCTCAGATCCTCAGAAAATGAAAACCGATACGGGCCTGCTTGATTAGCATAATTCACTGAATATGCAGGGTTATAACTAAGGGTATCCAATCCATTCCATTCGGGGTTAGGTCCCGTATATGTGTTGACATACTGCTCAGGCCAAGATTGAGAAAACAAAAACACTGAACGGTCCGGATATTTCACCCGTAGTTCTAAGTGAGCTCCGTTACTGCCCAGTCCCGGTATTTCGCTTAGTAAGTTGGTCGAGAAAACACCATCAAAATTCACGTCGAGCGGTTGGCTGCTGATCGAGCTAACTATCCTGTATTTACCGTGAAAACGTTGATAAAGTAATTCCATGTCGTCGTTAGGATTGACCCCAGAGTCTCCGCGTTTACAACTGAGTGTTCCAATACTGATCAGCAGAATGAAAGTCAGAGCAGTTTTCATAAGTCGAGTATATCAGTAATAAATCAATAAATTAATCTCCAAATAGTGAGGTATTTGGTTTAATTGTAGGCGTTTAGTTATCGTAAATGCACTGACAAAACAGGAAAGGCTAAAATTTTTCGAACAGATACCAGAACTCCTTTACAGTCAAACCCGCAATTACCAACCCGGTGACCACAGTCGTTAACCGGGCGATTGAAGATACCCTCTGACCTGATACAAAGTGACCATACTTCATGTTAAATCGGTATAAACCAATTAATAACCCGATCAACTCAGCAGCAATGATTAACAGCATTAACGAATATAAAGGGGTCATATTTTGATTAGGCCGCGTGACGCTGTAAAAGAATCGCCTTGGAATGAACAGGCCGTTGATAACGTAATGTGCCCAAGCCAAAAAACGTGGGACAAAATAGCAAGCGAAGATATTGACGACTGCACATATCAGAAAACGCCTTATCATGTTAGTTCGCCGGTTTGTCTTAACAGAAGACTAATTAATAAGACTGTTCTGATATTTAGGAGGTATTCCGTTAAGTGCAAAAATCTCAGAAGAGTCGTTTAATATGAAAAGGGATATGTTTCCAACCTTCTGTGAAGCATTGGGGTGGTCTAATTTAGCGGCACACTTTACTTGCGAGTTTTTGGTAGTACTGATTCTCAAAATGTTCCGGGCTTTGGTAGTCCAGCGACGAGTGCCTACGCACCCGATTGTAATAGATTTCAATGTAATCAAACATCTCCGCTTGGGCGTCCTTTGCATCTATGAACGCTCCGTCTTCCAGCATTTCTGCTTTCAGTCGGCTCCAGAACGACTCGGCAAAAGCGTTGTCGTAAGGGTCGTCGGCCCGGCTCATACTGGGCCTTATCTTCCACAACCTGACCAGTTCCCGCAGGTCGTTTGACGCGTACTGGCCGCCACGGTCAGAATGAACCACCAGGCCCGCGACGGGTTGCCTCGCCTGTAGGGCTCTGCGCAATGGAACGATGACCAGTGAGTCTTCCATGTTATCGTCGACCCACCAGCCCACTATCTTCCGGCTGAATAAATCCATCCAACTGGCCAGATAGGCCCATCCCCCGCCCACCAGAGGCAAGTACGTGATGTCGCTCACCCAGACTCGGTCAGGGGCACCGGGTAGCGGCTGATCCAGCAGCAGGTTGGGCGGCATGGGCCGTCCCACAATAGCCTCTCTTGTGTGTGCTGTCGGTTGTGCGCGGCACAAATGACTTGGGCTGGATAGGTCGTAACCCACTGGCTTTCATTAGGCTTCGAACCTGGTACCTTCCCAACTCATGGCCCCGTTCTCGCAACTCAGCCGTGATCCGACGGCTCCCGTATCTGCGCTTGTGTTCGCCAAACACGCTTTCCACTAAAAGCTTTTTTTCTTCCCTTCTAGCCGTGGGCTGGTAGCTGCCGCCTCTCCTGTAACGGTAGTAGGCAGTACGACTGGCTCCTAACACTGAGCAGAGCGTACTGATGGCAAACTCGCCGGACAGGGTGTCGATCAGCTCATAGAGCAGGTTCAGTTCGCGCGGCTGAAAATGCTCAAGGCTTTTTTTAAAATATCCCGCTCGGTTTCAAGCTGGCGAACCCGGTCTTTGAGCTGCTGGTTCTCAACTGAAAGCTCTCCCTGCTGAACCGACTTCCCCTTTCCCATTTTGTTCTTGCTTTTCCAGGTGTAAATTAAGCTTTCGGAGATTCCCAGGGCCTCAGCGATATAGTGGGCGGATTGGCCGCTGTCCACCATCCTGAGCACCTCCGCTTTAAAGGCTGCGTCGTACTTGCGGCGTTTTTTCTGTTCATGCATAAGCTTGCTAAGTTAAGCAAGTTCACTGTGCCGATAAACCGGACCATCTCACATCAAGGTCTATGGTGCAAAACCGACACTATGCGAACGACGGCTATTTTATCCTTATTCATTTTATTGAGTTGTAACGACCCTATAAACCAACGATGTGTGAAAGGTCGGTATATCACCAATTATTGCGGGGGTGTAGTTATCCAAGTTCTAAATAATAATCCAGTTGGCAGGGAGTTCAGGGTCAATTTTACTGAACCTGGCCAACGTTACGTGGTAGCGAGCTTGGATAGCGTTGTTTTTAAAGGCTTATCCAATTCAATTCTAACGCAGAGAGATTCTACTTTTTACTTTCAATATCGGGAAGGTGGCTATCCACAGAAAGCGTACGTGCTTTGCAAGCAACCCCCTTTCATAACAATTACTGCCCTGTCAGAGGGCAACTGTAAGTAAAACTATTTCAGTATTCAACGATAGCCCATGAAGATTTTCAAGATGACATATTTATACGCTACGCTGCTGGTGGTGAGTCTTGTATCTTGTAAAGATACAGAACCAAATATTGGTTTAGTATGTGACTGGCCGGCACAGTATAAATATGAAATGACACTGACTGACCAAGTCGGTAGAATGAGGAGCATTTTAAATAGTGGCAATGATACGATATATGTGATTGATGCCTACGGCGTGTCTGACAAAATTACATCAGGGAGTTTACTGACGTGTAATCTTCCTGGAAAAGCCAGAGTTGACGGTAAAGCCGTAAAAATCAGTGGTTATCTGTTGACTTTCCCCAATATTGACAGAACAGACATACCTGGGAATCCCTTCGAGATAACCTCTATTGAGTTAATAGAATAATGGCCGCTCCCGATGGGTAGTAGAGTAAAGGCTTGTTATTTCTTACTCTTCCCGTCTGGCTTGTTTACCTGCTCGGTTAGTGTTTTGGTATCGTTGGGGGCTTCCCGCGCAATTTCGGGCTTCTCGTCTGCTTGCTCCAGCTTTAGTGTCCACTGAACAGGTTTGGGAGCATACCACCTGTCATTGCCTTTGAGACATACTCATCATGAAACAGAATTTCAAGCTTCCAATACTCGAACAACACATTATTGTCAGAAGACGAAACAGGTTAATTGTAAGACTGCTTTACATTCTGCTATTTACTTCTCTTACCGCAGTGAGTCAGTCTGTGGCAGCTCAGGAGGAAAAATCTACTACCGTCCTGATAGCCCCTGCTTCTCAGGCAGACAAGTCGGGACTTTCCGACAGCAGTACGTCCAAATTGACAAGAATGCAGCAGTCTGGAACCTACGGGCTGATTTTGTTGGTCAAAGTGGGCAATCTGGCAAAAATTCAGAAGAATGGTGTCCTGACATTCACTATACCTGGCTTCAATGAGAGCGCTATCTATAAGGCAACGAAAGTGGTCGCCTATTCCGATTCGGATTTCACCTGGTCTGGCTCTTCGGCTAACGGACAACAGGCCCTTTTCATTTGCAAGAACGGAGAACTATCAGGAACCTTCCGTTTCGATGGAAAGTACTTCGGGCTTTATTCTATTGAGGGGCAGGTTTCGGTACTAACCCACCTCCGCACTGATCTGGAAATTAATTGTGACGTTGAGAATCCTTAAAGAAATTATTATTCCAACAGCAGTAAGAAGGAGTACTTACTTTTTCCTATTTCCCTTCAAGCTTCTTTGACTGCTCTGTCAGCGCCCTGCGCCATCTTCGGCGACTTCCCGCTTCTGATATCCTTCCTCAGGCATAATGACCTACTGATTTGCCCCTTCTGGCCGCTTGCCGGAGTCTTTTTTAACATCGACATAAAGTTTCGGGACAGGCTGTCAATAACCTTGCATTCGCCGGTTGTCGGACATATGCTGGTCGCGCTCCCTTTCCAAGTCCAGAGTGTACATACAGCCTGCAAATGTAAGGGCGACCCTCAACCCGTGTGAGATGCAGGCAAATTCGGCACAATGGCTCAGCCGATAGTCATGGTAATTGAGGTATTTGGGACAGCTACCCGCTGCCGTTAGTTAGACCCGATGGGACTGATGTGTTACAGTTTACTCGTTTAGGTGCGCAGTATGATGGAATTTGATTAAGTACACGACAAGGTGTAACGGAAAAAGAGGTGATATGGCTGCCTTTGCGAAATCCGGCGACGTGGCATTCAATTGATCGTTTTAAGGCAACGCCCCATGACCGTGCAAACGACTTGGGAGTTTTCCAGTGGCGGCTATCACCAGCCCAGAAGTGGCTCGAAGACCGCAAGGGACAGGCGCTAGATTTCGAGGGCATTCTGATTTCTGAGAAGAAAAATCAGTGGCGTGCTGCGTATGGTTGGCGGATTGTTTCAATCCTTCTTTATTGGATAGGTGCCTGAGAAGTTCGGAAGTTCGAATCCCTCAGCGCCCAAAAAAGCCGCTAAATCATACGATTTAGCGGCTTTTTTATGTACAATTGTGTATAAATGGCCAAAGTTAACACAACATGACGGTGTACAATTTCAATTTCGGCTACACTTCTGAATTCACCAACTGCTGCCTTTCTTAATGCCTGGTGTATTTCGTTCCATTTTGTTCACAGCCTGAATTACCACTGCAACAGAACGAGAGCTCCCTCAATGCAATAGAATGTGATTCTGAAAACTAGAGTACAGCTAGACGATTGATACCTCAGACCTACATAATCGAATGATGGTAAGAAGGACCCTTGTAAACCAGCGAATATGTTTAGCAGGCTCTTGTGATATGCTGTTCATTGGTAGATTTTTTCGGGAGAGGTGTTAACCTCTCGCCTGGCTTTCCAATGAAAATGCGCCTATAATTCTAGCCGTTTCCGGGACCTTTGCTTAATCCCCCTGCAAATTGCAGAATACGAGGATTTAATTTCAAAAATCGTTTCTTAGCATATAAATCCGCACATTTGGAGCAAGAACTGCTGTTGAATCAGTATTGTATAAAGTAGAAAAAGTCAATCATTTTGCCAAAGCAGTTATGTTTGAAAACTTACAGGAGTATAACAGGAGCATACTTTATGATCTCCGCATTGGGGAAGGGTATAAATGACTGACTATCAGTTATGATAATAATTTTAATTAGTAAAGTGATTAAATGAATGCAGTTGAGATTGAAGAAGCTATTTCGTTGCTAGCAGAACAGCCTTTTGTTCCTGCGGAATTTCCGTTTGCGTTCCTAGAAGCTTTTGGTAATAAGTCTACGACAATAAAACGACTGCAAACTGGCAATAACAACAAATCCGATATTGCGGGTGGTGTTCTACAGCATAACAACATTCATATTGCTGTCTGTGAAAAAGGTACGGTTTCCGACACGCTGAACATCCTTCGCGAAAGCCCAGCTACGACAAAGGCCAAGGCTAAATTCATACTTGCCACTGACGGCATGGAATTTCAGGCTGAAGATGTGAATAGCGGAGAGACAGTCGCTTGTGATTATCCGGCCTTTCATGATCACTTTGGCTTCTTCCTGCCTTTGGCTGGCATTAGCACTGTAAAGCAGATCCGGGAGAATGCCTTTGATATCAAAGCCACAAGCCGCTTAAACAAACTCTATATTGAGCTGCTGCACCACAATCCGGAATGGGCAACGGCAGAACGCCGCCATGACATGAACCACTTCTTGGCGCGGTTGATTTTCTGCTTCTTCGCTGAGGATACTGACATATTCACAGGGGATGGTCTTTTTACCTCAACTGTACAGCAAATGAGTACCGGGGACGCATCTGATACCGATGAGGTTATCAGTGAAATCTTCCGGGCGATGGACACTAAGCTGAATGAACGCTCTGCAAAAAAAATCAAGAATTGGGCAAATAGCTTTCCCTATGTAAATGGGGAATTGTTTTCTGGATCAATCGAAACACCGAAATTCACAAAGATTGCCCGATCCTATTTGTTTCATGTTGGCAATTTGGACTGGAAGCGCATCAACCCGGATATTTTCGGCTCCATGATTCAGGCGGTGGCCGACGATGAGGAACGCGGTGCATTAGGAATGCACTACACATCCGTGCCTAACATCCTGAAGGTGCTGAATCCGCTATTTCTCGATGATCTTCGAGCACAGTTAGAGGAAGCGGAAGATAACAGTAGAAAGCTTCTCAATTTACGCAAACGCATAGCGCGAATTCGCGTGTTTGATCCGGCTTGCGGATCGGGCAATTTCCTGGTGATTGCCTACAAACAAATGCGGGAGATCGAGCATGAGATCAATAAAGGACGAGGGGAGGGCGACCGACCAACCGAAATACCCCTAACCAATTTCAGGGGCATAGAGCTAAGGGATTTTTCGGCTGAGATCGCAAGGCTTGCACTCATCATTGCAGAATATCAATGCGACGTTCTTTATCGTGGACAAAAACTAGCCCTAGCCGAATTCCTACCGCTTAATGCTGAAAACTGGATTACCAGTGGCAATGCTCTTCGAATTGAGTGGTTATCAGTTTGCCCTCCTACCAGTAAAGGTGTTAACTTTTTTGGAGATGACCTGTTCAGCACTCCCCTTGACCAAGCAGAAATTGATTTCGAGAATGAAGGAGGCGAAACCTATATATGTGGAAATCCACCTTACTTAGGATCTACATGGCAAACGAAAGAACAAAAAGCTGATCTTGAGGCCATATTTAAGCATCTGACCCCCACGTGGAAGTCATTGGATTATGTCGCGGGCTGGTTTATGAAAGCGGCTGAATATGGTAGGCACACTAAGGTGGCCTCGGCCTTTGTATCTACGAATTCGATTTGCCAAGGACAACAGGTTCCCATTCTTTGGCCACTAATTTTCAAAACTGGTCATGAAATTGCTTTTGCTCATACCTCATTCAAATGGAATAATCTGGCTAGTCACAATGCAGGTGTTACAGTTGTGATTGTCGGTATATCCAAGCAGGCTGGAAAAACTCGCCGCCTATTTTCTGTCAATGAGGACGTCGAAACCATTGAGAAGAAGGCTGAAAATATCAACGCATATCTAGTTACAGGTGCTGATGTTATAGTCAGTAAAGAATCAAAGCCAATAAACAAATTACCTTCCATGGATTTCGGAAGTAAGCCGGTTGATGGAGGAAGTTTGTTTTTAAATTTAGCCGAAAAATCTTCTATAATTGCCCGCAACACGTCTATTGAGAAGTTTATTCATCCGTATTTAAATTCAGAAGAATTTATTAATGGAAAACAACGGTTTTGCCTATGGATCAACGATAATGATAAAGATGAAGTTTATGCTTATCCTGAAATTGTTTGGCGGCTTGATGCTGTCAAAAAAATGAGAGGAGAAAGCACAAAGATACAAACTCAAGAACTAGCAGCTTTCCCATACAAGTTTGGTGAAATTCGGCATTACGAAAGCAATTACACTATTGTCGTCCCTAGAGTAAGTTCCGAAAACCGTGATTTTCTTCCAGTTGGGCTAGTCAGAGGAAAAACCATTATTGGCGATCGGAACTTTGCACTCTACGATGCCCCCCTATGGAATATAGCTCTGATAGCCTCCCGAATGCATTGGATTTGGATTGGTACTGTTTGTGTTCGACTGGAAATGCGCTTTTCCTATTCCAATACACTTGGTTGGAATACATTTCCTCTTCCAACTTTGACAGCGAAGAATAAGGAGGATTTAAAAATCTGTGCAGAGGAGATTCTGATCGCGCGGGAGCGACATTTTCCTGCCACCATAGCTGATCTGTATGATCCAGACAAAATGCCCGAAGATCTTCGTCGTGCCCATGATCGCAATGATGAAGTACTAGAGCGCATCTATATAGGTAGACGCTTCAAAAACGACACTGAACGCTTAGAAAAACTCTTCGATCTTTATACTCAAATGACTATTAAAGGAAAAACTGTATGACAGAAAGAAAAGCCATACCATCCGTTACCGTAAACTATAAAAGCACCGGTAACTCTACCAAATCGAACGAGCTAGGCATGCGATCAATGCAGGAGCGAGCTTATGAAAAGCGTGGTGAACAATATTTGCTCATAAAATCACCTCCAGCCTCCGGCAAAAGCCGGGCGTTAATGTTTATTGCCCTTGATAAGCTAAACAACCAGGGTATCAAGCAAGCCATTATCGCTGTGCCGGAAAAGTCTATCGGCTCAAGCTTTGCCGATGAGCCGCTAACCAAATTTGGCTATTACTTCGATTGGCACGTGATTCCAAAATGGAATCTTTGTAACGCACCCGGTGAGGATGGCAGCAAAGTCAACTCTGTTAAGTCATTTCTCGAAAGTGAAGACAAAGTACTGGTTTGTACACACTCAACCTTCCGCTTCGCCGTAGAGCGTTTAGGGGTTGAAGCTTTTGACGACCGGCTAATCTCCATTGATGAGTTTCACCATGTCAGTGCCGATGAAGATAATGTTCTCGGATCGCATCTCAAACAACTGGTTGCGCGGGATAAGGTACATCTAGTGGCCATGACTGGCTCTTATTTTCGCGGGGATGCAAACCCTGTCTTAATGCCAGAGGATGAAGCCAAATTCGATACGGTCACTTATACGTATTATGAACAGCTAAACGGTTATGAATTTCTTAAGACTCTAAATATTGGCTATTACTTCTATAGCGGGGCTTATGCTGATGAGATTTTAAGTGTCCTAAACCCTGATGAAAAAACGATCATTCACATACCGAACGTTAATTCACGGGAGAGTATGGGTGATAAGGTCAAGGAAGTTGAGCATATTATTGAAGAATTGGGAGACTGGCAGGGTATTGATCCTGAAACCGGGTTTCATTTGGTCAGAACGCCGGAGGGCAAAACCCTGCGGATTGCCGACCTAGTGGATGATGATGCATCAAAGCGCAATAAAGTTTCTGCAGCATTGAAGCTACCGGAAGTTAAAACGAACCGTGACCATGTTGATATAATTATTGCGCTCGGCATGGCCAAAGAGGGCTTCGACTGGATATGGTGCGAACACGCACTCACTGTGGGCTATCGTTCCAGCCTAACTGAAATCGTACAGATTATTGGCCGTGCCACGCGGGATGCTCCGAATAAAACCCATGCCCGGTTCACTAATCTGATAGCAGAACCGGATGCTACAGAAGGGACTGTTACAGATGCTGTTAACGACACGCTGAAGGCTATTTCTGCCAGCTTATTGATGGAACAAGTTCTAGCACCGAGATTTAATTTTACGCCGAAAAATCCGCAAAGCGGCCCTGTCCAGGGATTTGATTACGGCGAAGGAGGCTATGATCCGAACAAAGAAAATGTTGGGTTTAATGAGGAAACAGGCCAGTATCAAATCGAGATCAAAGGGCTTGCTATGCCTAAAAGCGAAAGTGCACAGCGTATTTGCAAAGAAGATTTGAATGAGGTTATTGCAGCATTCGTGCAAGACAAACAAACCATCGAACGCGGCTTATTTGACGAGGAAGTAGTACCGCAAGAGCTTACTCAAGTCCGAATGGGAAAAATTATCAAGGACAAATTTCCTGAGCTGGATGATGAGGATGTAGAAGCCGTACGGCAACATGCAATCACTGCATTAAATCTGACACAGAAGGCAAAAGAAACCCTCAACAATGACAATGAACTAAGCAGTCGTAGCAATACGGCCCTAATTGATGGGGTGCGCAAATTTACCATGGATGTGCGTGAACTGGATGTTGACTGGATTGACAGCATCAACCCATTTAGTGAGGCCTACGCAATTTTATCCAAGGCAATGACAGAGCAAAGCCTAAAAGCTATGGCAGAAGTCATTTCAGGCAAAAAACTGAATTTATCATTGGATGAAGCGCGGGACCTTGCTAAACGGGCTTTAAAGTTCAAGAATGAGAGAGGCAGGTTGCCCGACATTAAATCTGCTGATCCCTGGGAACAGCGAATGGCACAAGGTATTGCGTTTCTTACTCGAGTAAAAGCAGAAGAAAGAAATGGCTAAAAACATGAAACTCACAGATGAAGATGATGCGCTTTTGGCAGAACTCGGGATTGAGATCGAGGCTAAAACATCTGTTAGGTATACTGCGAGAGAAGAGCGAATTATCGCCGGTTTTGAAGAAATTCAAAAATTTGTGGAAGAACAAGGGCGATTGCCAGAACATGGTGAAGACAAAGATATTTTTGAGAGACTATATGCAGTAAGGCTCGATCAAATTCGGAAACAAAATGATTGTATAAACCTTCTAAAAGATATGGATCATCAAAGCATTTTAGATCCCAATTATAAACCAGAAGCGGACATATTGGATGATATAGATGATGATGAATTACTGGCGCAGCTTGGGGTGGATGAAAATGAAGAGAATTCAATTACAAAGCTAAAACATGTAATACCTCGCGCTGAGAAAAAAGCCGCAGAAGAAATTGCCAACCGTACCCTATGTGAAGATTTCGAACAGTTTAAACCTCTATTTGACGCAGTAAAAAAAGATATTGAAACGGGGTTTAGAAATACTGTGCGATTTAGAAAAGATGCTGGCTTTACCAAAACTACGCTTAAAAAAGAGCAGTTTATTATCATTGGTGGTCAAATGGCATACATAGCCGAAATTGGAGAGACATTAAAGGCTCCAAACGGTGAAGATGATGCACGCTTACGCGTTATTTATGCGAATGGTACGGAAAGCAATATTCTACTCAGGTCTATTATTCGTGCAATGTATAAGGATGAAACAAGTAGATTCATAACGGACCCTAATTCAGGACCACTTTTTTCAGGTGAAAATAGTGAAGATGATCAGGAAAGCGGCACAATATATATACTTCGTAGCCTATCAAATCATCCAACAGTAAAAGAAAACAGGGATATAGTCCTTAAAATAGGGGTGACAGGGGGAGAGGTCAAAAAACGCCTTTCAAATGCCAAAAATGATCCAACATTTCTTATGGCTGATGTAGAGATCATCGCTACTTATAAACTCGCTAACATTAACCGGACGAAACTTGAAAATATTATTCATAAATTTCTCAGCTCAGCGAAGCTGGAAATTGAAATAAAAGATCGTTTTGGGAAGTTAGTGAAAGCAAGAGAATGGTTTTTGGTTCCAGTCTTCATCATTGATGAAATGGTAGAAAAAATCAAAGACGATACTATTGGTGATTATTATTATGATACGGCGTCAGCGAATATAAAAAAGTATTAGATCTAATGATGGAAAATGAGTTGGCTAACGAATTGATAAGGACTTTAATGGAGGAGTGTATGTTAAATAGTTTTAAGTGCTATTTTTGGTAGTTCAAATGGATATTTTTGTATCTATTATTTTAATATACTTTTCTCTATTTATTTTAAATTAATATATTTAAAAGGCCAATCAATGATTTTAACAGATAATGAAACTAAGGTAGATTTACTCAATAGTGAATCCATTGCCCATACTATCGTAAAGGTCATAAGAGAGCGTCCAGAACACCCAGTAACTATCGGGGTGCACGGAGATTGGGGGGCTGGCAAGTCTAGTGTCCTTGAGATGATAGAGGTTAGAGTAAAAAAAGAGGATTTAAAAGATAAAGTTGTCTGCATAAAGTTCAATGGCTGGCGCTTTCAAGGGTTCGAAGATGCGAAGATTGCTCTGATTGAAAATATCGTAACCGAACTCATCGAACAAAGACCATTATTGACAAAGGCCAGCGAAGAGGTGATTGACATCTTTCAGCGGATTGACTGGTTGAAGGTGGCAAAAAAGAGTGTAGGGCTAGGAATAACGGCCTTCACTGGTATCCCTACCGGAGCTGTAGTGGAAACTTTTTTAACTGGACTTCAGAACCTAGCTGCCAACCCCTTGGAAGGCGTCACAAAAGAAGGTGCCGATGATTTATTCAAGCAAGCTAGTTCTCTACTCAAGCCAAAAGATCCAAGTAAAAATGTTCCAAAGGAAATCTCTGAATTTAGAAAATCGTTCGATAAGCTCCTGAAAGCGGCAGGAGTTGAACAGCTTATCGTCCTGGTGGACGATTTAGATAGATGTTTACCGGATACAGCTATCGAAACCCTGGAAGCTATCAGATTATTCATTTTTACCAAAAAAACGGCTTTCGTTATAGCGGCGGATGAGGGGATGATTGAGTATGCAGTTCGGAGACATTTCCCTGATCTGCCCGATACGCTAATGCATCAATCATACACAAGGAATTACTTAGAAAAACTCATACAGATACCTTTTAAAATACCGATTTTAGGAGAAACAGAGACTAAAATTTATGTGACACTACTTTTGGTAGGTTCAGAGATTGGTGAAGGAAAGGATTTTGACAAACTGATTGCT
The DNA here is from genome assembly GCF_014651615.1 of Persicitalea jodogahamensis. Classification (GTDB taxonomy): domain Bacteria; phylum Bacteroidota; class Bacteroidia; order Cytophagales; family Spirosomataceae; genus Persicitalea; species Persicitalea jodogahamensis. Next base: position 54,852 of record NZ_BMXF01000007.1, read on the forward strand.
GTAGCCAGGGAACGACTGAAAAAACCCTGGGAGAGTTTACCTCTGGATGCAGAGACAATTAGAAGTACACTTGGTGAGAAAGCAAAGGGTGTACAGAATACAGTTCTGCTTAGTGATCAGATTGGGCCAATCTTAGCAAATGGGGCAAAAGGTAATCCTAGAGTCATAAAACGGTTTTTGAATACCTTGCTTCTGAGACAACTTACAGCTGAGGCCAGAGGGTTTGGATCATCAATAAGTTTACCTGCTCTTGCGAAATTGATGATTGCTGAAAGATTCATCCCTCGTTTATTTGAGCAAATAGCTACTTCCGCAGCAACGGCTTCAAATGGAATATGTGAAGAGTTAAAATATCTAGAGATAAACGTTGCAGCCAAGGAAGAGGAGACAGAAAGTGATACTCTCAATGGCATTGAGAAGGTAAAGACTTCGAAGGAAAAAACGAAAACAAAAAGACAAGAGATTAATAATAAATCAGAGAGTCCTCTATTTTTGGAATGGGCTAATTCCGAAAACATCAAAGATTGGGCTAAAATCAAACCTTCCTTAGCTGATTTGGATCTGCGACCATATATATTCGTCGCAAAAGACAAGAAAGATTTTTTTGGCACATCTACCTCGTTAGGTCATCTTACTTTCTTGATAGAAAAACTGTTTGGAAAAAAATTCTCAGTACAAACACTCGAATCTGAAATCAAAGATATTCCTGCTTCCGATGCAATTCGAATTTTTGATGAAATGCGATCTAGAATAATTGGTAGTACAGATTTCACCAAGGAACCGGATGGAATTCCTGGTTTGATGCTTGTAGTAAAATCACATCCAGATTTACAAGGAAGGCTAATGAACTTTTTGGAAAGTTTACCTACAGCTTCGTTAGGGGTTTGGGTGGTTAGGGGCTGGGAGGGAATAATTACTAGTGAATCTGAGAAAAAGCGATTTGATAAACTTATCGACAATTGGTCTACCAATGGCAATCCGATTCTAATGGCCGCTGCTGGTAACGTTAAAAAAATAAGGTAGATAACTATGGGAACATCAAATTCATATGGAGGGCCGGGTAATAGCACTCCTCTTGTACCATCGTGGCTGAATGACGAATATGACTCAGGGACAGTGCAGGATAGTCCTGAGAATGAATCAGATGAATCTGATAGTACTGCTGCAAATGGGGATGATAATACCACTGACACAGACTCTGGATTAGGAGATTCTAAGCCTTCAGCCGAACCTGATGATGCAATTAATACCGAAAGATATAGACAGGCAAGGACTAATTTTACAAGATTTGTTAAGTCTGGAGGCTCGGGCAGTGCAGCGTTAGGTCGAGCTGTCTCTAATTACGTTTCCAAATCCTCTGGCGGGTCTCGAAAGGCTGCGCAGAAAATGGGTGCTTCGAAGAGGACAACTTCTGGGATAGTCAATTTTCTGGGTTCAGTCAGAACGGAAGGTATCCAAAGCACCTTAGAAAAATATAATTTAGGGCATCTGATTGGAAGGTCGATTGAAGATATATTTCTAGGCCTGAGTGATTATATCTGCCCAGATGGTGGAAATATTGACGAAGGAATAGCGAGAAGTGCATTCATTGAGACTATAGTGGATTTGGCTGAGCAGGGGATTACCGATTTGAGTTCTTTATCTGATGCTCAATTTCAGTTGATTGTAGAAATGTATGCGACAAATGCAATTGAAGCTAGGCTATGCAACGATATTGGTACGAAAATAATTATTGCTCCCGAAAATTTATCTTCAGTAGAAAATATTCAAGAGCAGTTACACGACTTTATTAGTAGGGGTGTTTCTGATGCTGTTAATAGTTTGCCCATTGAATTTAAGGATCTGACAATGAGCGATACTACTAATTTTGTTGAACAGATTTATATTGAGGCATTTAATATATTGAAAATCTTAGGTGAAATCGAAAGCAATTCCAAATGAATAAACATATAATTATTGGAAAATTTGGGAATCAGGATGATATTCACGTATCTGAAGGTTCGGGCGAAACCGTTACGTTCTTTCCACTCATCAATGAAAATCAATCTCTGAATTATGGGATTTCCGATGCTATTCATAATTTATATAAACTGAAACTTTATCCTTCTGAGATTGGCCTAGATCTTCTGATAGTGGCGGCACATGTATATGCAGCTGATACCCGTATTTCTAGAGAACTAGAATCGCAAGATACTTGGACAAGAGAGATCCGTTTAATTATACCTGTTAGTAATGTTTCTATTTGGAACAATGCTTCATCTTCCTTGATAAGACTATTGAGTTTTTTAACAGGAGATATTTGGGAAATTGATTTCAGGCCTCGGCCTGAAAAGCATTTGATATTTTTGAATGAAAAACCAAGTGACTTACCTAGTTCTCCTTTTACCAAGCTTCAACTTTTTTCAGGCGGATTAGATAGCCTAATAGGAGCCATTAATAATCTTGCGGATGAACAGGTGCCATTATTGATTAGTCATTCTGGTGACGGGGCAACTAGCCATGCACAAAATACTTGTTTTGATACCTTAAAGTCACATTACTCCTCCAACGCCTTTGAACGTCTGAGATTATGGATGAATATTCCTAAAGAAACTTTTGGGGATAGACCTATTGAAGATACTACTCGGGGCAGATCTTTTCTGTTTTTCGCCATCGGTGTATTTGCGGGTACGGGTTTAGATAATCCCTTTATCCTCAAAACGCCCGAGAATGGCCTCATAGCATTGAACGTGCCGCTTGATCTACTGAGACTTGGATCACTGAGTACCCATACTACTCATCCCTTCTATATGGGTTTATGGAATACGATGCTGGCGGAACTTGAAATAAATGGTCAAATTCTAAATCCGTATCAAGAATGTACAAAAGGAGAAATGGTAGCTCAGTGTAATAATATTGATTTATTGCAAGAAATATTGCCAGAATCACTTTCATGCTCTTCTCCTTCAAAAGGTAGATGGAAGGGTTTAGGTACTGAACACTGCGGCTACTGCCTCCCCTGCCTGATACGAAGAGCATCCATATCTAGTACTCCATTGATTCAAGATGCTACAACTTATACATTGGCGAACCTAACATCTCGCAGCCTAGATTCTTCTCAATCTGAAGGTCATCAAGTAAGGTCATTTCAAATTGCTATTAGAAGGATTAAAAGGAATCCTGAAAAAGCCAGACTATTTATTCATAAATCTGGACCATTATTAATGGACGAACCATTGCTTTCTAATCTAGCGAAAGTTTATCTCAGAGGAATGTTAGAGGTGGACACCTTTTTGAAAAACGTGGTGACCGAACCAAAGGATTAATTATGTACCCACCTCTTGTTGATTATCACTGCCATCTGGATTTATATCCTAATTTTGAAAGTCTTATTTCAGATTGCGAACGAAGCCGTATCCACACATTGACTGTAACAACTACTCCTAAAGCATGGCCTCGAAATATTGAGTTAACAAAAAATTTAGAGTTTGTCAGGACGGCACTTGGGATGCACCCTCAACTTATTTTACAGATCGAGAACGAGTTACCAATTTGGGAAGAGTATTTATTTCAGGCAAAATTCATTGGTGAAGTTGGTCTAGACGCTGGACCAAGATTTTACAACTCTTTTGATGTTCAGAAGAGGGTTTTTAATAATATAATCAGTCAATGTTCACGAATAGGGAATAAAATATTAACTGTTCATGCTGTCAGGACTGCTTCCAAAATATTAGAAGTATTTGAACAATATAAATTACTAGATAATAATAAAGTTGTCTTGCATTGGTTTAGTGGAAGTCCCTATGACGCAAAAAAAGCGATTGATATGGGGTGTTACTTTTCAGTTAATTTAACTATGCTATCTACTCCTAAAGGTGTGGCTTTATTAAATGACATTCCCAAGGATCGTATACTCACAGAGACTGATGGGCCATTCACGCAAAGAAATGGCATTAATCAAGAACCCAAGGACGCCTTATATTGTGTTGATAGGATAGCATCCATCTGGTCATTTACTCCGAATGAAACCAGAGATATTATCTACCAAAATTTACTTCATCTTGAGACATTCAACTGAAATATTTAGAGCAAGACGAGACTTTTTTTATACTGCTTCTTAGCGGAGACGATTTTAGTGAACATGCCTGTCAAGTAAAAAGATCATAAAACTTGACAAATATGGTTTTTCCTGTTAGCTAATCCGTGGCCTGTGGCTCACAGGCTTATTAATTTGGGTTCATAAAGCCATACCTTTCTGAACCTGAACTAAGGATGGGGTTTCCTATGGAAACTACCCAAAAAACAGGGGCCAATAAGTAGGGCCAATATAAAAGGAAAAGGTTCTTTAATGGATCTGACTTGTTGACCCTTTTCGTGCCGTATCCAAGGCCTGCCGATCAAAAAGACCTTGGGCCACGCCGACTGCAGAAGACCGCCGCGTTTTGATGGCATAGGCCGCCTGAAAAGTGGTCCCTCACCTGACGCAGGGATTTAGTCCTGTCATTTCATCAGCCTTCCCCTGCTGGACAGGTACTATTATGTGTAAGGTCATTTCAGAGTAAGTAATAAGGATAAATTAGTTTGTATAAAATGGGCTAAAACTGATCTTCAAATACTGCCCTACGTTGGCCATGCATCTGTTGACTGAATAGGCGAGCGTTTCATCGTCGGAATAGTCCTCTGGCCTGAGCCACCCGCCTTTCAGATGTCTCCACATCGTCTCGGCGATGTTCAACTGGGGTGAGTATGTGGGCAGGTAAAACAGATAAAGTCCCCTTTTCTGCCAGAGGGGGATTCTGGTTGCAACTACCAAAGCGGGCCAGATATCAAATAGCCCGCCTTGATTCAATCAAAAAGGTGAAAATCAGCATTAAAATTGCCTTTTTGAACAAAAAACCATACCTTTTCATTTGACAATAGAACAAAGCAGTAGGAACGTTTATACTTGTCTATCAATGTTTTATAATCCTATTTGATATCTGGCCCGCTTTGGTAGTTGCAACCATATCTGTCCGTTCTGGTAGTTGCAACCAATGTTCCATCAAGAGCTAAAAATTAAGATAATCAACGTGTTACGCATACCGTAAATAAAAGGGTCCTTTACTTTACTGATGGATTAACACGCTGAACACAGCTTATTTTGTTCTATTTCAAGGCAGATAACTTGGTCAAACAATTAAAGTAAGCTAAGCTGTGTCGAATATTGAGTTTTCTAACTCCCTATTTTCATATTGGCCCCGTTTTGCAGTATAGACCTACGTATAAATATGGACGAGTTGCAAAATCGTCCGCCCATCACACCTGACCCGGAATCACTTTTTAAAACAAACGCGTCCTGATCGGAGTTGAGTCAGCGGGTCTGTCACCTGACAGTATGATCTATTAAACCGAAACGACCCATGACAATGCACTACGTCCGGCGAGGCACTGGCACACCCCTACTCTTAGTTCACGGCATTGGTAGCAGCCACCGGTCGTGGGATCTGATCATCGACGGCCTGGCCACCAAACGCGACGTTATCGCGGTAGATTTACCCGGCTTCGGAGCCACACCACCCCTAACGGGCGCGACCTCCATTCGTACCCTTGCCGACGCCGTGACCGATTTTCTGGCCAATAATAATCTGACGGGCATCGACGCCGTCGGCAGTTCGATGGGCGCGCGGTTAGTGATCGAACTAGCCCGGCGGGGCGGGGTGCTGGGTGCCGTCGTGTCGCTCGACCCGGGTGGTTTCTGGCAGGGCTGGGAAATTCCCTTCTTTTACCACTCCGTGCGGTTATCAGCCCAGCTCGTCGGCACATTACAACCCGCACTGCCTTTTCTGACCGGCAACCCCGTTGGCCGGACCTTGCTGTTCGCTCAGTTTTCGGCGGCTCCCTGGAAAATCCCCGCTCCGGTAGCACTACAGGAACTGCGAACGTTTGTGCCCACGCCCGCATTCAACGAACTATTGGACAATCTGGCCCATGGCGAAAAACAGCAGGGTGCCCCGGCGGGCCTCATTCAACAGCCGTTAGTTATTGGCTGGGGACGCCGGGACCTGGTTTGTCTGCCCGGTCAGTCGAAGCTCGCACTAAGTTTGTTCCCTGATGCGCAACTACACTGGTTCGCCAACTCGGGTCACTTTCCCCAAATCGACGTTCCTGAAGAAGCAATACAACTGATTCTGGACGTGACCGACGGAACGTATCAGGCTCAACCGGAGCGGACTGAGGCCCCAGTGGAGGTGAAGCACCCAAACAACGTACTGATTGGTGTAGGTGTCGCCGTTGTGGTGGCGGGCCTGTTTCTGGCACTTCGCAGCGCCAGATGGTAATCTCGGACGACGAGAGAAAAATCCGAGGCTACAAAAAAGACTGACCCGGCCTTCTCAGGCGCAAAATCAGTCTTTTTTGTCAACTAGTCCTCGCCAGATCAACCCATTAGGGGGTTCTATGTGCAAACGGGCGGATTTATACGCTAAGCAACAAGTTATATAGGTTAAATAGTCTGATTATTGGTAATCAGTGCCTTATCAAAAAGGGTATATGAAAACCAGACCCAAAAACGCCTAATCGGTTCAATCAAGATTGGTAGTTTAACCTATCAAATAGGAACTCCTTCTTGATAATCTACTATGCCAAATAAATCACTCGACCAATCCAAACGGGTGGCCCTATACGCCAGGGTGTCCACACTCGACAAAGGGCAGGATCCCGAAACACAATTACAACCCTTGCGGGAGTATGCCAGCAGGCGTGGTTTTCAAATACAGGGTGAGTACGTAGACACCGCGTCGGGCACGACCGAAGGGCGGAGCCAGTACCGGGCCATGCTGGAACTGGCCCGGAAGCGGAAACTGGATGTGGTTCTGGTGTGGCGTTACGATCGCTTTGCCCGATCCACTCAGGCGTTGGTCAACGCTCTGAAGGAATTCCAGAGCCTGGGTGTGGACTTTATCTCCTACCAGGAGAACATCGACACGACCACCCCGACCGGTGAGCTGATCTTCCACGTGATGGCTTCATTGGCTCAATTTGAGAGTTCCCTGATTAGCCAGAGGGTCAAAGCGGGTATGGCCAGGGCCAAGGCACAGGGGAAACGGATATGCAGACCCAAGCTTAATGAAATTAAGCTGAAGCAAATTCAGGATTTGCACAAAACGGGATTATCAATGAATCAGGTTAGTAAGAGGTCTGGAGTTGCTTACGGAACAGTGTATAATTACCTGGGTAAGAGAAAGGAATAATTCCAAACCGTGCGACGGCCGCCGCTATTTTTCACCGTCCGCGTCGGATGGCCACTGCGACCGTCCGCGGCTGCGGTTCATTTGTAACCAGGACCTCATATGCGACAGTGTACAACTATGCATCAAAACTAAAAACGCAGTTCCCTAACGCCGTTTTTCGCCCATTTGTAAGAAAAACCTCATTTTGAAGCAGGACCGCTAGGGCTGAGTCAGGTCAATGGGGGCTCAGAATCTTATTTTACATTTTATAAACGCTCTCCTATAAAATGTAATTAGGTCCCCCACCACCATGCGTTAGGATTTCGGGGTGGAATTCGTATTTTCGGATGATTCTGTTCCTATGCAAACGGACGTATGCAGTTGAACAAAAGCTGATCTCTGCGACTCGTACTGATTAATTTTCTAAATATTCCCGTCAGGAATTGAAGCGTTGGATGGCTATCGAGGGTGAGTTCCGGCCATTTTATCCCACAAAATATAATTCCAATTAAAGAATACGTTTATCGTATCAAAATCTCCTTTGATGAATTGCGTATCAACGGTACTATCAATCTGTTACACCTAATGTCACTGGGGACCATTCCCAAATATCCGATAACAAGTGTGCAATCAATAATGCTTATTAGTTGTGATTGACGCTGATACCAAACGCCTGTCCCGGTTAATTGCCCTACTGGCTCTGCTTCAGACTAAACGCTTGTTCAAGGCAACCGAACTGGCAGCTCGTTTTGGGGTGAGTGTGCGAACAATATACCGGGACATAAGGTCGCTGGAGGCGGCAGGTATTCCCCTTATGACTGAGGAAGGAAAAGGCTACCGGTTATTAGACAGCTACCGCCTGCCGCCCGTCATGTTAAGCGAACAAGAAGCCAACGCAATCATTACGGCCCAACATCTCATCTCAGTAAATAAGGACAGTTCGTTTTTGGATGCCTACGGGCTGGCTGTTCAAAAAATCAAAGCCGTTTTTGGCCGCACCACCCGTGACAGGGCAAATGTGCTGGATGATCGTTTAAAGGTTTATCCTAAAGCGAAGCCAGTCACCACGAGCAACCACCTCCCTATCTTACAGCGTGCCCTGACAAACTATCAACTGATCGACAATCGCTACAGGTCGGCTCAGAACGAAGCAACTTCAAGGCAAGTGGAGCCTTTCGCACTGCTTCTGAGTACAGAAGCCGATTGGCTCCTTGTCGGTTGGTGTCGATTACGGCAAGGCTTCCGTATTTTTCGGCTTGATAGAATCTCATCCCTTCACGTGCTGAACCTTTACTTCGAGCCTCATTCCATTACGCTAAAGCAATATTTCGACACACTTGGAGAATAATTAAAAATACCCCTGACATACCTCTGTCACAAGAGCAGGCTACGTTTGGCCGTCTAAACAATCATTTATTCCACCAAACGAAAAGAGTATGCATGTCATTCTTGGAGCAACGGGCCATGTGGGCTCGGCAGTGGCCCAATCACTGCTTGATCAAAACGAATCAGTGACCGTGCTAACCCGTGATCCGAAAAAGTCGAGCGAATGGGAGCGAAAAGGGGCAACCGTAGCGGTTGTGGATGTGCGCGACGTGGAAGCGTTACGCAACGTATTTAAAAAAGGGAAGCGGTTTTTTGTACTCAATCCGCCAGCCCCCCCATCGACTGACACAGCTTTGGAGGAGCGTAAGAACGCTGCCTCCATCTTGGAGGCATTGCAGGGTTCGGGGATCGAGAAGGTAGTAGTTGAATCTACCTATGGCGCCCGGCCGGGAGATAAGATTGGCGATCTGGGAGTACTTTACGAACTAGAGATCGGTCTGGCTGAAACGGGGATTCCAACCAGCGTCATACGGGCGGCCTACTACATGAGCAATTGGGACATATCGTTGCCCACTGCCCAGCGAGATGGGGAGGTGCGTACGTTCTTTCCGCTCGATATGAAACTGCCAATGGCTTCTCCGAGTGACTTGGGGAAGATGGGAGCCAAGCTGCTCATGGAGCCTGTCGGGGAAACTGGCCTGTATTATGTGGAAGGACCCCAACGGTACTCGTCGGCGGACGTGGCTGCTGCTTTTGAATCTGCTTTGGGCAGACCGGTGAAAGCTGTGCAGACGCCTCGAGAACAATGGACGACCGCGCTGAAATCTGCCGGTTTTTCCCCGGAAGGGGCCGATTCGATGGCGGCCATGACGGAAATAACGATTGAAATGATTGAAGGAAAGTCGGAATTGCCCAGCGCACCTGAGAGAGGTGAGACTTCATTGAAGAGCTATATCGGCGCGCTAGTGGCTACGGGTAGCAAAAATTGATGTTACGGGAGTTGTCACAATCGCCCCCAAAAATGGCGCATTTACCCACCATACTTGCCACTACGGGTCGCTACCTTTGAACTTACTCTTAACTGAAGCGCGATGACTATCTTACAGCAAACATTTTCGGCACCCCTTTGTAAAAGCCCCGCTAAAAACGGCTGGATCTTCGTCCAATGGCCTGATTCGGTTAGCTTCTTCGGCACCAAAGGCCTGGTCAAGGTCAAAGGTACCATTGACGGCCGTGCGTTTCAAAGCGCCTTCATGGCCCTGGGCGACGGTACTCATAAGCTACCGGTTAAGGCAGCCTTACGCGAAGTGCTGGGTAAGGAGGTCGGCCAGCACGTTCAAGTTCAATTGACCGAGCGGCTTTAGACGAGTCGCCTTCACTAGCTTAACGGCTCACTGATGACCCTAAACAACGTTAAATGGATTAGCATCGCTGTTATCACGGCTTTTCTACTCAGCGGCCTGTGGTACGCCCTTTTGGCCCAAAGGCTCGACCAATTACACTCCGCCACGACCATCACCCCACCCGCTCGTTCACAGCTGAGCACTGTTTTCGTCGAATTGATCCGGAATGCAATACTCTGTGGCAGTCTGTTATACCTGATCCGTCGAGTGAAGCTAGCGACCTGGCAGCAGGGGATTGCTTTCGCCCTGCTGCTGTGGCTTGGCTTCCCAGTCATTCTATTGACAGGGTCCATCTTCCATGAACACGTTCCCGTTGGGGTTGCCGCGATTCATGCCGGCGACTGGCTTATCAAACTGTTGGCCCTGACCTTACTGCTTCGAGTGGGTAATAGGAGTCATTAAGGCGGTGGTTGTTCGGAGATCGTTTCAATAAGAAACGGGTTAATTTCACTTGTTCGATTCGGCACTGCTTCTTGGAGTAGTCTGTTAACACAAGTTTACCTGTAAAGTGGCTTGACTGCTTATCGTCTAAATTCGCCCATCCAGCCAGAGAACCTATGCAGGAACATACCACGCTTAACTAAGCAAGCAAATCACGTACAGATAATAGGTATATGAGTACTTTAATGGCTTTATCAACCCAAACTACTAAACTTTCAATTATGTCATTCCAAAGCTACCTAAGGACCCGCAGACTTTCGAGCACTTGCTCAGGAGAAAGGTTTTACAGAGGGCGGGCTTCTGAAAGCCGATGTCAAGGCTGGTGAAATCACGAATTGGTTAGCTGATGAGTTCTCATTAGGCCAAGGTCATGCAATGGCTGTTTACGCTCTGTTGAAGGGCGTTAAGAATGATGACAGTGCTTGAAAAGTTTGCATCTTGAAACAGTTTCATATAATCACACCTATAGAATAGAAAATATGAATGTGTTTGTCACTGGAGCCACTGGGTTTGTGGGTAAGGCTGTCGTCAATAAATTTTGCCCACAACCCAGCCTGGTTGGCGGTTTCGTGTCGGTGTCAGTCATAGGGCAGTAGGGCTATGCGGATGGAAGGGTTTTTGCTAAGTCGGTCAGCACGCCCGGCAAGCCATCCTCCATACTACTGTATCGTGGTGACCAGCCCAACACCCGCCGAGCCTTTTCGTTACTTACCCGCGAGGAACTGGTCAATGACTTGACCAGCGGAGCACCAATGAGCAAACCAATCAGCCAGGGGGGCACGCTGCCCACCGGTTTGTGATTGGCCTGGCGGGTCAGTTGCCCGACCAGCTCGCGGAGCCGGATCGGCTGGTCATCCACAATGTTGAAGTTCTCGCCCCAGTATTGGCCCTCGCTCACCAGCGCAAACGCCTGCGCCAGGTCATCCACGTGTACCGGACTCCAGTAGTTGAGCCCCGGGCCGAACACGCGGAGCTGGCCCTTTTGCAGGGTGTCGTAGAAGGAGGTCTTGAATCCCCCGCCCGCCCCGTAGACAAAACCCGCCGTTACAACGGCCACCCGCAGACCCCGCTGCCGGTGCAAGCCCAAAAGGTACTCCACCATCTGCTGGTGGCCCGCTCCCAGCGGGGACGGGCTGGTCGGAGTCGTTTCGTCAATCCAAGCGTCGCCATGGTCGCCATAACAGAAGTAGCCGCTTGTGTACACCAGTGCCTTGTCGTGCGCCAGACACTCCTCGGCTAAGGCCTTGGTCATAATCGCGTCGGCTTGGTTGATTTTTGCGATGGCCCGCTTCGTCATTCGTCCTCCCACCGTCTGTTGGGCGCAGTGAATGACTACATCCGTAGTTGCAACCTGAGAAACGAAGCTGGCCGGCTGCAGCATGTCGCCGACAATCAGCGTGGCTCCCAAAACCTGAATGGGCTGAGCCTTTGCGCTATTGCGAACCAGAGCCGTGACGCGGTGGCCGCGGGCCAGCAGCGTTCGGACGATGGCACTGCCTACGAAGCCGGTACCAGCTGTAACAAAGAAATCCATATCGGTAAATTAGTCAATGATTCAAGGGGTAAAATCCACGGCAAGAAGCCGTAATGCCGGACGATCGGTAAAACCCCGCCCTAACGAATAAGCGATATTGCAGACGGCCAGAATCGCATCCGAGCGCAGGAAAGCGTACGAAGGATACCGGGCGACTGCCGTGGTACAAAGGTAGCCCTCGCACTCCGTCCGTTCTTGCTATTTTGGCAGGGTTACGGTGAGCTACCCAACCGGCAGATACAGATGGACCGGAACCGGCCACTTGTTTTGAAAGCCAGCGGCCCCCGGATACACTTCCAGGCTGGCCGCCGGGCGCAGACTGTAGCCGCCGCAGGGAAGCCAATGCTGAAAGATGGCCCGCCAGCTTTCCCAGAGCGTATCATAGGGGCCGTCGTGCGTAAAGACCCTGAACGCACCGCCCGGCTCATACCCAACGCCGAATTCTGCCGGACAAACAATCGACCGATTGCGTGTCAGCCGGATGCAGGCCTCGTAGTGGCACTGAGAGGGCTTGGTTATGGACGTGCAGTGGGGAAACCGGGCCAGGTATTGGGTTTCTTTGTCGAGCAGCTGCTGCTGGTGGGCGTAAGCCAACAGCCTCGGCCAAAGCTGAGCGGCTACCTCGTTGTAGTGTCCGTTGGCAAAGCCCAACCCGCGCGCATATAGCACCTGACCGGGTGGGAAGCGCACCATGCGGCTGTGTTTTAACATGGCATTAAGCCGTTTGTCGAGCGGTTGGACTATCGGACCCACCCCGATCTGGTTGTCCCCCAGGGATTGGAGGTAAGCCTGGGGGCTACAGCCAAAGCGTTTGCGGAAGGCTTTTGCCAGGCTGTCGACCGATTTGTAACCCACCGCCCGGGCAATTGCCGGCAGGCCGGTCCGGGAATAGCGGAGCAAGAAGGCGGCTTTCTCCAGCCGGGTGCGAATGAGCAGCCGACCGGGCGACTCGCCCGTCAGGCGGGAGAAGACCCGGTGAAGGTGAAAGGGCGAAAGCGCGGCCAGATCAGCCAGCTCGTCGAGTGACAGCGACCGGGGCAAATCCTGCGTGATGGCATCCAGCACCTGATTCACCTTCTGTTGGTGAGCCTGTCGGGTGGATTCTTTGGAAATGGATAAACGGGTTGCCATAGAAAAGGTTAGAAGTGATGGGCTGGTCCAATATACGACAACCTCGTCAATCTGCCTTACCGACTTATCCCTCGCAGGAATTCAGCCACACCATGGTTACGCGGGAGAAAGTGAGTCGACCATGAACCCATCTGCGCCATGGTTGCAAGAGTCCCAATTAATGGACAGACCTGTCAGCAGGAAAACTGAACCGATATTTATTGGCTTAACTACTCAAAAGTACAATTTTCCCCACAGCTCTCGCAAACGGAGTTTCCGGCCTTCCGCTAAATGAGTAATCAAATCTCAGGCGGTTTCTTCTGCTTGGGAACGTATGGGCTCCACAATCTTGTAGAATGTCTTATTGGAGGGAATGCCGAAGGCCTGGCAAATCTCGCGCACGGTACGGCCCTGCAAATAGGCATCGCAGACCATCGGTTGGATTTTCTGGTATTTCTTGCTCAGACCCCTGGGGCGTCCCCCGGTCCGGCCCCGAGCTCTGGCCGCAGCCAGTCCCGCCTTGGTTCGCCGGATCAGCTTCTTGCGCTCTAGCTCGGCCAGCAGCGCAAACAGCTTGAAGATGAACTCGCCGTGTTCGGTCGTCGTGTCGATCAGCGGCTGGGAGACCGACTTGAAGCCGATGCCCCTTTCGTTCCACTCGTCGACGACCATGACCAGCTCGACCATCGTGCGGCCCAGGCGGTCGATGTCGTATACAACCACCGTGTCGCCCGGTCGCAGCTGCTCCTGCATCTTTTCGAACTCAGGGCGCTGCTTGGCCGCGCCGGAAACCTTCTCGTAGAATAGGGTTAAATTAAAAGAATGAACAAAAAGCGCCACGCTGAGACCTTACTTGCGCTTTCTCAATGGTCCTTCCACCTCAATGCCAGCGTATCTCAGGATTTTGTAGAGCGTGGGTTGGCTTTTTATCCCGAACATCTCCCTGATTTCATCCGTGCTCCGGCTGTTCTTTTCATAAATTTCTTTGACCTCAGAAGCAATTTTGCGATAGCGCTCGCTTAACCCCTGCGGCCTGCCACCCGACCTGCCCCTTGCACGAGCCGACGCCAGGCCCGCTTTTGTCCTCTCCCGGATGATGTTCCGCTCATGCTCCGCCAACACGCACATGAACTGGAAGAACAGATTGCCCGTGGCCGTGCTGGTGTCGATTGATTCAGAAAGTGACTTGAGCTTCACCCCCCTGTTTTTTAATTCCTCGATCAATTCGATGAGCTTAATCGTACTTCTGCCCAGCCGCCGGGGGGCCGGTGCCATCGAGTTTCCAGATAACCACGGTATCGCCGGGGTGGGCATAGGCCAGCAGCTTTTCGAAATTCGGCTTGCTGGATTTCACCCCCGACACCTTATCGGTAAAGACCCTCTTGCAGCCTTCCTTTCCCAACGCATCAAGCTGAAGGTCCAGATTCTGTTCTAGGCCGGTCGGCCGTTGCCGTGGAGACCCGGGCGTATCCCAGTTTGATCATTTTATGTACGAAACTTAACAAATAAGCTATTCAAAGTTTCTGAGGAATTCCAAAAAACGGCCGTAGGACGCTGAGTATTGAAAATACGACTAGCCAACCAAAACGCCTACGGCCATGTCCAAATTAACAAAAAAATCATCAACCAACACCTCGTGCCCCACCTGTCGAAGGGCAAACGCTAGCCGGAATGCAGCGTAGGCCTTTGGCGCTTCGTCCGCTCGATTGCCCACCGCGTCAAGACGGGTATCCAGTGGCACGAGTTGCCCACGCGGGGTTGATTTAACAAATACAAAATTGGCTGAAAATCAGCGTATTATTACTGCTAATCCCCGGCCACGTCTAGTAAGATTCCAAATGTATCGCTTTAAAAGGGCGATACAGATTTTAGATTATTTTAGACTGTCTCCATAGGCCCTTGCAAGTTCATATTTGCAGCGGCCTTTTTTCGGTTGTGTCTTATAGTATATGCTGAGTTGGGGAAATCCAATTTTTCGTCACACTCTTGTGCCTAAAGAAATCTTGGTTTATAGTCCTAGTTCCATGGCCGCATCATGACGTACCACCTGCTGCACGCGGGTGTAGCGGTCGATTGTCGTGCGGGTGAAGGTCTTGGTCTGCGATTCGATAGATCTGAAGGCATGAAATCCTACCGCTACATAAGATCACCCCACCAGAACCGTCTCCATCAGGAACCAATTAAATTATATCTGTTTCATGTTGCATGGCCAACTGAAAGCCTGAGCACAAGAAAACATGTATTCACATGATGATCAGTTTGTCAATTGGTTTCTATTATTGAATGATCCGACACGTACCGATGAAGCAGATCATACTAATAACCAGATAGAAATTGCATTAAATAAAAAATAATTGAAACAATATTTAGGGATATGGCCTCCGAGTGGAACCTTTAGGGGTAATAGGTAGAACCCCAATCGATGCGTGACCACAATCCGGCTGACGAAGAGTTGGTAAAGTTGCTGAAAAATGATGATGCTGTTGCTTTCGGCCTAATTTATCGCCGATACTGGCGGCAGCTCTTCACATTTGTCATGCGGCAACTCGATTCCAAGGAAGATGCGGAGGAAATCGTCCACGATCAGATGCTCAGCTTGTGGCAAAATCGTGCCAATTCCAACATACGTAACCTGAAGGTTTACCTATTTGTCGGCACCCGCAATTTGGTCAATAAATCCATTCGTGAAAGAATCAACATCCGAAAGTACCGGGAGTACCAGTTGCTTATGGGCGTGGGAGAGCATTTGGATGCTAGCGACCCTCCTGACGCAAACAAGCTGGCGGAGGCTATTGAAAATGTTCTTAAGGACATGCCGGAGAAAACCGCTCGAATTTTCAGAATGAGTAAAATGGAAGAGATTCCCGTAAAATCCATTGCCTCGAAAATGGAACTTAGCGAAAAGGCGGTAGAATATCACATCACCAAGTCCATGAAGTTGCTGCGTCATCAGCTGAAAACCTTTCACTCCGACAATTAATTGATTCCCAAATGACTGAGCAGGAATTTGACGACTTGACAGCAAAATACCAGAAAGGCGACTGCAAGCCCGAAGAAGTTCTGTTGATCGAGAACTGGGCTCGTAGGATGTATGAGCAGAGCGATGCATCGGCAATGTCAGAGAATGAAGAAGAGGTTAATTTGATCGAAACCCGAATCTGGAAGCGGCTTATGCAGGTAATTTCGCCACCCAAGCCAAGCACCAATGCATTTAAACAGCTTTTGCTTTGGCCCCTGCTTGTGGCAGCAGCCTGCCTATCGGTGGTTTGTGGCTATTTTTTAATAGACTCAGATCGTCCTACCATCCAGGCGGAGAAACCAAGTCATGGGCTGGAGACAAGAAATACAACCACGTCAACGCAGAAAATTTTCCTGGCAGACGGAAGTACGGTGTTGCTCGAGAAGGGGGCCGATATACTGATTGACGAAAACTACGGCAAAAGAAAGCGGAAGGTGTACCTCACCGGAGAGGCTTTTTTTGAAGTAAAACGCAATGAAAAAGTGCCTTTCCTGGTGTATTCCGGTGGGTTAGTAACCGAGGTTCTCGGTACTAGCTTCCACATAAAACCCGAGGGCGTTGGTAAATCTATTGAGGTTTCAGTCAAGTCCGGGAAAGTTTCTGTCTATTCCAGCCATCCCCATAAAGCCGGCAATTTCGACGGGGTCATCCTCACGCCTAACCAGAAGGTACACTTCGATCCCGAACTACAGACCATCCGCCAGGAAATTGTGGACTCTCCGCGTATTGTAACGACAGGAGCGGAATTGCCCAATTTCGATTTTCACGAGGAGTCCATCGAGACGGTAATAGGCCGGCTGAGCACCGCCTACGGAGTGGAAATTGTGCTACCCGGTTCCGGTCTGGGCCGGTGTAAATTCATTGGAAACTTGTCGGGCCTGCCGATGTATGAACAATTAAGATTTGTCTGCGAATCGGTGGGAGCAAGGTTCGAGACCCGGGGAACCACCATTTTCATTTCGGGAAACGGATGCGAATGAGAGGCAACGAAAACAAGGAGTTTTTTAAACACTATTTACTTTATCCAATCCCTACCCTTATGTCCAACTATTTACCGATGCCCTTTCTAAAACGGGGGTTATTCAGAATTTACCTGCAGCAAGCGACGCTGGTATTATTGATTTGTGGCGTTGCTGTTGCCCGCGAAAGTTCCGGGCAGGATATTCTCAATAAATACATTACTCTGGATGTGGAAAATGCGGAGCTTGGCAAGGTGTTGACACTCATCGAGAGTCAAACCGAAGTACGTTTTTTGTATAGCCCAAGCGTCGTCAAAGTTAATTTGAGGGTCAATGTAAAGGCGAACAAAAAGAAACTCGAATCAGTACTTGAGGAGTTATTCGAGCCCCTTTCCATCACCTTTACGGTTTCCGATAATCGCATTTTGTTGAAGAGTGACCGGAGGAATACTGGTTTGGCTCCGGCACAAGAAAAACTCGTACGCTCGATTGAACAAACCGTCTCCGGGAAGGTAACCAGTGAAGAGGGAGAGGGTTTACCGGGAGTGAGCGTATTGATGAAGGGCACTACGCGTGGCACAACCACCGATCAGTCGGGAAATTATCGGTTGGAAGTTGCGAACGGGCAGTCAATACTCGTATTTAGTTTCGTTGGATTTTTGTCAAAGGAGGTGCCCGTGGGCAGCCAATCCGTTATCGATGTAGTCCTGTCGGCCGACACTAAAGCCCTTAATGAAGTGGTAGTAGTCGGATACAGTTCAAAAAACCAAACTCAACTATCGAGTTCAGTATCAGTGGTCAGCGCCGAGAAACTGAAAGGCGTGACAAGCCCCAGCCTGGGTAACCTGTTGCAGGGCCGGGCATCGGGTGTCATGATTTCGGCTGCCTCGGGACAGCCTGGTGCTGACCCTGCCATTAGAATAAGGGGCACTGGCACAATTACTGCCGGAGCAGGTCCTTTGTATGTGGTGGATGGGGTTATCGGGGGGACGGCCAACCCCAGTGATATTGAATCGGTCACCATCCTGAAAGATGCCGCGGCTACCGGTCTATACGGTTCACGGGCATCCAATGGGGTAATCGTCATTACTACGAAAAGCGGTAAGGCAGGCAAAACCCGGATCAATTTTAACACCTCAGTTGGCACCAGTACAGTTTCGCGGGGAAATTTTCGGATGATGAACACCCAGGAGTACTATGACCTGACCCGCCCCATGTATGTGAATGACTATACCGGAAAAAGGGATGGTTTTGTGAAGGAACTCACCGCTACCAACCCGAATCCATCGGAAGCCCAGGTGTCCGCCTACCTGAAGTCAAAAAACTTACCAGGTACCCTGGACGAGTATCTGAGCATAAATTTTCCGGCCAGTTTGCTGAATTATGACACCGACTGGAGCGACCTGGTGTACCGAACGGGGAAGACCCAGAATTACGAACTGTCCGCTTCGGGTGGAGACGAGAAAACCAGGTTCTATGTAGGAGGAAACTACTACAATGAACAGGGTACCATCACCACTTCTGCTTATGAGCGGTACAATGTACGTATGAACATTGAGCATCAGATCAACCGGAAGTTCAGAATTAGCGGTCGCATCAATGGCCGGATGGACAACACGAATTACGACTATTCCGGTGAGCGGGGTGGTGCTTGGACCACCTACTACAACCTGCCCACCGACCGGCCTTACAACGACGACGGCAGCATTCGTATTGGGACGGAATCCGATTGGTTCGGACGTGACCGGTTCAACTTCCTGTACCCACTCCAATACAATTACAGCAAATCGAGATCCAGTAATATCCAGGCCGATTTCGTGCTGAACTACGATATCAACGACTGGCTCAGCTTTTCAACGACCAACCGGGCGGGTATTGAAAATGAGCGGGGGGAGATATACGACGATCCCCGCACCCTGACGGGTGGGATACGCAAAGGATTGCTGCGCAACAACCTTTCGTACAATCAGAACCTTTTGAATTCTAACCTGCTGAAAGCCTCGCACAATTTTGGCGATCATGGGGTCAGCGGCCTGGTGGGGGCCGAATTCCAAACCAATTACGGAGATTTTACCAACAGTAGTGGGGGAGGGGTACCTTCCGGTTTGAATGTAATGGATGTATCGGCGACACCGGTTGCCATTGGGGGGACAAAGTACCGTAGCGCCTTTAATTCCTACTTCACTCAGGCGGACTACAACTATGACAACCGGTACTTCGCAACGGCCTCCTTCCGGCGGGACGGTTCATCGAAATTTGGAGAAAATAATCAGTATGGCAATTTCTGGGCATTGGGCGGTTCGTGGATTGTGTCCAATGAGGACTTTTTTAAAAATAGTGGGTCTATCAGCCTACTCAAGTTCAGAGGGAGCTACGGCACTACGGGAAATGCCAACATCACCGACTTCATTTCCAGGGCCCTGTACAGTTACTCCACCCAGTACAATGGTTCTTCCGGCGCCATTCCTGTCCGGCTGGCCAATCCGGACCTGACCTGGGAGAAGGCATTCACTACCAACGTAGGTCTGAATATCGGCTTTTTGGGTCGTATTGACCTGTCGGTGGATGCCTACCAGCGCGATACGAAAGATCTGCTCTTCGACGTGCCGCTTTCTTCCGCGGCGGGCTTTAAGACCCAGATTCAAAACATCGGGCAGATCAGAAACAAAGGGATCGACGTGGAACTGAACACAACCAACGTTACCCGGAAGGATTTCAGCTGGAACACCAACTTCAATATCGGGTTCAACCGCAACCGGGTGGTGGCCTTGTACAAAGGACAAGACATTGACCTGGGTACCCGGCGCATCAGCGTGGGGCAGCCCCTCAATACCTGGTACATGCAGAAATGGCTGGGGGTGGATCCGGAAACCGGCAAGCCACTGTGGGAAAAACTAACTTACGACGAAACGGGGGCTGTCAGAACCCGGGAAACGACCTCCAACTACAATGAAGCCACCCGACAAATGCTGGGCAAGAGCAATCCCAATTTTACGGGCGGCTTTACCAACAACCTCTCCTATAAGGGCATCACCCTGGATATTTTCCTAATGTTCTCCCAGGGCTCACTCATCAACCACGCCCTGCTGGAGAACCTGGGCGGCGACGGGGCCTTCCCGACCACCAACAGCGTGGCTCTCCGGCCGGGAGAATCCCGCTGGGCGAAGCCGGGTGACATCGCTACTCACCCCTTACCGATCCTGGGCGGTAACCTGAATTCCAACAAGCTTTCTTCCCGCTATCTTGAGAATGGAAGCTACATCCGATTGCGGAACATCCGCCTGGGATACGCGCTATCTGCTAAACTGGTGCAGCGATTGAAGCTATCTGGTATTAACGTGTTCGTTACGGGTGATAACCTCCACACCTGGACCAAATTCTCGGGTATGGATCCCGAGGTGGCCCTGGATAATGCTTCGGCGGGACTGACCAATTATTTCGTCAGCAAGAAACTTCTCTTTGGATTGAACCTTGGACTCTAAATTCCCATCCAGACTATGAAACGCTATACAATTTTACTTTACACCCTCCTTTTCTTCTCCGCCACTTCCTGCGAATTGGCCCTGGAGCCTTACAACGGGAAAGATGCCGCTACGCTGTTCAATACCGTCGAAGGGGTGCAGGATGCCACAACGGGGAATTACAGCTTCCTCAAGACGCTTGATTACGCTACCTTCTACCATTTCCTGACCGAGTACCCCAGCGATAATGTGACCCTGAGCGGCTCGACTGGCAATAATTTCTTTTTTGCTTACAACTACCGGCATCTGGTGGATATGACGCAGACGATCCGGTTCTGGCGGCGCGCCTACGAGCTGATCTACGGAGCCAACAAGGTGATTGAAAATGTAAGGGAAGGCACCACTCCTCAGCTGGACCAATTGCTCGGGGAAAACCTTTTCCTGCGGGCCATGGCCCATTTTGACCTGGTGAACACGTTCGGCCGGCCCTACGCACAGAATCAGGGGAGCGGTCTTGGCGTCATGATCCGGAAGGATACCGATGTGAGCGCCCTGCCGCCGCGGAGCACGGTCAAAGAGGTGTACGATTTTATCATCAGTGATCTGACGAAGGCTGCCACCCTGATGACTGTCCGCAAGAACAGCAGCTATGTGTCCCGGGAGGTAGCCCAGGCGCTGCTGGCACGGGTGTACCTGTTTAAGGAGGATAACGCCAAAGCCCTGGAGTACGCTAATCTGGTTATCAATTCTGACCGCTACAAACTGGTGGATACGGAAACCTATAAGAAGTATTTCACGATCTCGAACGAAAGCAACCCGGAAACAATCTTTGCGATAAGGCATACAGCGGTGGATGACCTGGCCAAAGGATCCATTGGCTCCATGTACGACGGTACCGACGGGTTAGGTTGGGGTGAGATGTATTCATCGGAAAGCTACCGCAAATTGCTTGACAAATATCCCCAAGATGTTCGGCATGCCTTTCAGAAACCTTTTTATATCAAGAATGCGACGGGCAACGATGTCCTGGCCACCCGAAACGGGATTCCCAAATATTTTATCTATAAATATTCGGGCCAGGATGGCATCCAGACCCTCAGTTCGCCGGTCTATCTACGCCTGGCCGAAATGTACCTGATTAGAGCCGAGGCTAATACCAAACTGGGCAATACTGCGGCGGCTCTGGACGATGTGAACCTGGTCCGGAAAAGAGCAGGGCTGTCGGGAGATGCATTATACTCAACCGGTGCTTTGAAAGGACATGACTCGGTACTGAGCGTGGTTCTGGAGGAGCGTCGGATCGAGCTGGCCTTTGAAGCGCTCAGGAAGTTCGATGTGTTCCGCAACAACCTTCCCCTGGTGCGGGATTATCCCGGCTACCATTTGCTGAGTGGCCAGAATACGCAGGTTATCCAGCCTAACGATCCGCGGGTAGTGTATTTCATCCCCCAGCAGGAAATCGTCCTAAATCCGAATTTGGTTCAAAATCCCTAAATACAGGAATTTTAGACACCAAATTAGGGTGAGGTAAAGGTCTGACCCAAGCGGAGGAATTCCTCCGCTTGGGTCCTAAAGCGTGCTGGCATGTATAAGCTCTTACGGTTCATCATTTTCCTTTTCTGGGTTTGCCGAGTAGGATATACGGCCAGGCACAATTTCTGGACAGTAGACTGTATCGTTTGCGGAATGGCACCATATCCCATTGGGACGAGTTCCCGGCGACCCATGACGGTAGCCAATTGCGGATCATTTTTGAATCAGCACGCAATACCCCACGGCCCCGTCGGTCGAGCGCACCCGGCAGGTGTAATTGCCGTCGTACTCCAGCAAGTCTCGACTCTGGATGACAACCGGGTTGGCAAATAAGTCTTTTTTGAGTACCGGCTCTTTTAGCGCAGCATCCAATAGGGCGTAATCCGGTTCCTTTGGAATGCTCTGCGGGGATTGGGGGGCGAACAATGCGCCGGATCCAGCCATGGCGGCAGCACCGGATTTGAGGAAGTTCCTGCGTGAATTTGGCATGTCATTTGGTAGGTTTAGAGTTATCCGAAGATAACAGGCTGACGGGTTGGACGAGCGCGCCGCTGGTAGCTATGTCCCAGGCTGCGAAACGTACCCATTTTTTATCCGTGGCATCGAACGGCAGGATAAATTTCTTGCGGCCAAAGGGCGGCAGGTCAGTGGTCGTGATGATTTGTCGGTCGGTCTTTTCTCCATCTCCCCAGACTAATTCCACAAAATCGAGCGGAAAAGTCCACTCCACTTCGGCGGTGATGGTTCGTTTGGCACCCGTGCCCTGCACGGAGTATGATGGAATGAGGACTTCTCCGGTCGAGACGAAGTAGTCGCCCCGGCGTAGGACATTTATAATGGAGCTCATGTCGTCCACGGTGGGGACACTGTCCAGTTTGAGGTAGTTGACGGGCGATAGGCCGTAGGTATCGTCATAGGGCGGCTTGCCCCGATCGCCGTAGTCGGAACGGCCTTCCGAAATGGCCAGGGCAAATTTGGGCGGCAGGTTTCGCGCCGCCATCCAGTTGTTCACTTCATCCCAGAGGTTCAGGAAGCGGTATTCGCCTAAACGCGTCTCGGAGGCATCGATGCCCATGCCCCAGCGGTAGCCGAGGCTGAAAAAGTTTTGGTGTAAAAACTGCGGCGCGTCCCTAATGGCATCGGGATAGCCCGTCGAACCCTTCGAACCCGGGTGCGGTATGGAGATCAGGGCGTTTTCGTGCTCCGTCATCGCCATCAGGTCAGCGGGGCTTCCCAGGTTGTAAACTCTGCCGTATCTCGGATGCTGTTCCACCAGGGGTTGGCCGGGCTTGCGTTCATTTTGCCAAAAAGTGGGCCTCGATATCAGCAAATCGTGGTGTCCGCCCAGCTCGTAGGTACGACCGCTGGTGCTGTTTTCATCGTTGGGCATGACCAGAAAATCCCGGTCGGACTGTCGCCGGGCAGCGTCGTAATACTCAGCCTGCGCTTTGAGGAAAGACTCACCTACCTCCCGCCGGGCCGGGCCGCGCACCCCGTCGATCACGCCATAGATATTTACCCCGATTCCCTTCATGGTTTCCACATCGTTGAGCCGATTGTCGTGGCCGCCCAGTTCGTCGAGCCTTTCCACCAGGCCAACGTGGTAGTGCGATCCCATCACCTTATAACCGGGCAGGGGCTTGAAGAAGTCCCGATGCGTGAAGGCAAGCGCAGCTTCCAGAGCGTCCGAGCCATTGCCGGAGCTAACGTGCAGGAAGACGGGCATCCGTTGCCATGTACCGGGCCGGGCGCTGTACAACGCGAAGTTTTGGTAAAACTCGGCTTCGTCCTCTTTTTCGGCCTGCTGCATTCCGATGGAAAAGGTAGAGTCACTGTCTTTGCGATACCAACTGTATCCCAGATTCTTACCGGTTTCCCGCGCCCAATAAAAGCTGTGCGGCGGCGGGAATACGGCGATGCTCCCACCCGGCACTTCGGCGGCGATCAGGCGGTTGCTGCTCCACACGGTAGCAGGCGAGTCGCCTACCGGGCCACCCAGGCGATACTCCTGGTTATGGTTGGATAGATCACGCCACAGAAGACGAGACGCAGGACGGATGGGCAATCCCTTAATGCCCGCATCGTACTTGAATGCCGCCGAGGTTGCGGACGTTTTAGCACTAACCATTTGGCGAATCAGATTGGAACCTTTGAATATATCGTATTGCAAATACCCGGTAAAAATGCCCGCCTCGACGCCGGGAAACACAATTTCGAGCCGACCTCCGTTGGTTTTCACCGAGCATCCCGTCGCCCGAAACTGTGCCGTGGCCCGATTGATCTCCTCAGGTTTGCGCGGCATTCCGGGATGATTGGCAAAGGCTTCCCGCGCCGGGATGGAGGTTTTGTGCGAAAGGGGAGGAACGTCCGGCATAAACAAAGGCGCGTCCCAGAAGGCGTCCCACTTGATTTCGTTCAGTTTTTCGGCGGTCAGCGGCACGCCCAGGGCTTCGAGTGGCTCCGTTTGCTGTCGCGTGACGCGCCGCACCCCCGATACGATGCGGTACTCTGGAATCACGTGGGTAGCCAGCACCCGCCACTGGCCCCCCGATGGCCGCAGGGCCAGTTCGCGAATGGTAGGTACACCGCGCTCGATCACAAACCGGAGCCGTAGTTCGCTCTTTCGCTCGCCGTTCCACGTAAGGGTCAGGGTTTGGCCCGCAACCATTGCTATAAGTCCCGGCTGGGGTTTGTAGGCAGTGAGATTACAGTTGAGTGAATCGGCGCGAGCAGTCGAGACGAGGCAGAACACGGCTGCCGTCAGTAACCAATGCAGATGCCTTCTTTTAGCTTTGTCGGTATTTACAATTTGCATCAGGCTCTGTTCAAGGCATCAAAGACATTACACAATCCGTTCGGCGGATTTCCACAGGGTCTCGTCGTATCGAATCCCTAAGCCCGGCGTTTTGGGGATCTCAACTTTCCCCTGTTGCACCCGGATAGCGGGCGTGTACCAGGTGGGCTCTTGCTCGCTGGGGTTGTCAACGAATTCCTGCAAGCCGTAGAGATTGGGTGCGAGGGCGGCAAACTGCCAGAACGGGCCAATGAGCGGGTCGGCTTTGGGGGTATGGGGAGCAATGTCTTTGCCGTGCATCCGGGCGATTTCGGCCACCTGCAACGCCCGCAGAATGCCCCCGTTGTAGTATAAATCGGGTTGTAGGAGGTCATACACGCCGGTCCGGGCCAGCCGTTCGAAGCGGTACAGGCTGGTGTCCTGCTCCCCTCCGGCGAGCTTTACTTTTTTCAGGGCCTGATTGACCTGCCGGATACCCTCCTCATTCTCAAAATTGCAGGGTTCTTCAAAAATCACCACGCCGTAATCTTCCAGTAGCTTGCCCGTTGCTATGCCCTGTTCGGGCGAAAACGACCCGTTGGCATCGGCATAAATCGTGGCGGCATCGCCGAGTTTTTTGCGTACCATCGGCACAAATAGCCGAGTGCGTTTGTCGTCGTCAGCCGTGTTGACCATCCGGCCCCCAACTTTGATTTTTACGCCCGTCGCGCCCGTTGCGGCCAACTTCTGGGCCAACCGTTCCACCACCACTTCGGTGGGTTCGCCCCCGCGCCAGAAGTCGGAGATATAAACCGGATAATCACTTCTAACGGGTTTGCCAAGTAGTGTGTAGGTCGGTTTTTTAGCAAGTTGCCCCAGCAAATCCCAGGTAGCAATCTCGACCGAGCCAATACAATTCCAGAGCGGCATCCCGGCGTACTTGTAGTTGCTGTTGAGTCGGTAGGCGTTATCGACCAGAGCAGGCAAATCGCGGGCGTCTTTCCCTACAAAATGCGGCAACACCAGCCCTTTGAGCAGCGAGGTCAGGTTGGGCATCCGGTCATTGCAGACCGTGATACCCCGGGTTCCGTCCTGCGCGGTAACGACCAGAAACAGCCGATTCTGCGCTTTGAGCAACGCAACGGTTTGGATTTTTATCGGGTCGGGAAATATTTTTTTAAGATCCGGCAAGGGCCAGGTCGGTAAAGGATCATCAGCCAAACCGAAGTCTGACTTAGCTGTCGAACCATTTCCACTAATCGGGGAGAAGATCGCTGCACCGACTACCGTTTTCAGAAAATCACGCCGCTTATTGTCCATAATCGCTACTTTTTCTCCGGTTTCAAATCCCGGTTTTTCAGGTACTTCACTTCCAACTGATGGTACAGCTCCTGCCGGTGCTGCATGTTGGACTGCATCAAATAGAGAGAAAGGAGTCCGCTGTCTTCGTGGGCGGTAAGCAGCAGGCGGCCATCCGCCGAAAAGTCGAGGTACTCGGTACGCGGGCTGGGTTGTTCCAAAACCTTCACGCCGTCGCGCAGCCGGTAAAACGTCATCACGTGCTGGTGTCCGCCAGTGACCAGGAAATGGCCGTCTCCCGTAAAGGCCACGGCTTCGATTCTTTCCGGCTCCGTAAATTCGTAAATCATTTTACCCGTTTCCAGCTCGAAGACCCGCGCCGCGCTGTCGAAGCCACCCGTGGCCACCAATTTCTGGTCGTTGGAAATACGAACCGATTTCACCGAACCCTTCGGCCCCTCGTAGGTACGGATTACTTTGGGACTGGAACCGGACAAATCGACCAGCCGGGCGAAGCCGAAGTAGTCGGTTTTCTTGGTTTGCGGATTGGGGGTTTGGATATTGCCGCCCACCACGATGCGCTTGTCGTCGGCGGTAAAATCGAGCGAATTGATGGTCGAACCGACGTTGAGCGTCCCCGCAGGTTTCAGCGTATTGGCGTCAAAGAGCAAAAGGTCGCCTTCCTCCGATCCGGCGGCGATCGTTTTGCCGTCGTGCGACCAGGTGATGCCGTCCAGGCTGCTCTTCACCTCGACCTTTTTTAATCCCTGGCCCGTCTTGGTGTCCCAGATTTTGACAAAAAAATCTTCGTCGCCCGTCACGAAGCGCTTGCCGTCGGGCGAGAAAGCCGCGCATTCGATTTCGGCATTCTGGTCTTTCTCCCACAGCAGCGAGCCGTCGGCCACGCGCCACACCCGCACCGCCGGGCCAAACTTGGAGACCGACACCGCCGTCCGCCCGTCGGGCGAAATCCGGGCCGCCTCGACCGCGCGCATGGCCGGGGCAAAGTCGGCCACGCGGTGCCAGACGGTGAATAGCTCCGGGACGTCGGGATGATAAATGTCTTCCTGCGCCAGCGCGAGGGCGGGCAGGAGCAGCAGGGCGAGCAGGGGTTTTACCAGGTTTCGATTCATGCTATGTTTGATTTTTTTGTTAATTGGCTTCAACGTAAAAGGTCAAATCGCGCCAGGCACACACGTCGGGGTAGCCGTTGGTGCCGGGCGGGATAGCGATGCGCTGCCGGAAATCGGCAGGAAAGTGCGCCGACTCGTAGGCGCGGGCATTGGCCGGGTGGTCGAAGGGTTTGGTGGGATCGGCGGCTGCGGGCGGAAAAACGCCGTTGCCATCGCGCCGGATGCCGTGCCCCCCGGCGTAGTTACCGATAAAGTTGTTTGCCAACGTGAAACCGCACTCTGCTCCCCTCTTATCCAGCATAATCAGAAAAGCATATCGTTTGCCGGGCCTCAGCACGACGGGTTTATCGGCTGGCAACTCGAAGCGGAGGAGTCTGCCCTTGAGACTTGGATGACCCGGTGGCACGGGGACGGTTTCATCGACGAAGCCAAAGGAAGTTTTCCCAGGAAACACCGCACCCGAAAATACGGCCAGGGGAGTGTACGTCTCGCCGGTAAAATAATCGTCACGAAGGGGGGCAATCTCGCCCCCAGGGCGGTTGTGCGGAAAGCCGTGGAAGGCTTCGGTCGTCGGATCGGAGCCATTGTCGTTCAGAATGGGTTCGCCAGCTACTTCATATAGCTGAATTGACACAGGCTTTTGGTAGGTATTGGGCCGCACCACGTTGCTACCATAACCAGTAGACACCGTGATGGCCGTAAGGGTTTTGGGCGTTTTCCCAGAAAATAGAAAGGTCTGTCCCAGGTCACGGTCTCGCTTTATGTAGGATATCTCTTGTCCTGTTGCTGTAAAGTAGCCCCAGCTATCGGTCTCACACTCGGAACCACCCGACCATTTGTAGCTGTCATGATCATCAAAAATGATGGAAGTGTTGCCGCCCTTGTCGTAGCCCCCGTAAGCCGCTATCACATTGTGGGTTGGCGCAGCGGCAACAACAGACAGCCTTAGCCCGTCCCTGCCCTTCTGGCAGCAGCAATTACCCAGCGAAAAGCTAACTAGTAGGGCAGACCAAGCAGAGTTTATAGAAATTTTCAATACAATATCGTTCATTTTCAATACTTGAACAATGCTTTGGCGCGCTTTTCATTGATGGTCAGCCCCAGGCCATTGCCTTTAGGCAACAGCATTTCGCCGTTTTTGAACGCGATGCCTTCGTCGAAGATAGAGCAAATTGTCTGGTAGCGGTCGGCGTCGATGTACTCCACCATCGGCCCGCAGTTGGGAACCGAAGCCAGAATCTGCATCGTCGCCGCGCTGCCCTGCATGGGTTTGGTGTTGTGCGGTACTACGGGCTTGTGGTGCAAACCGGCAATGTGGCAGATTTTCAGCCCCTCCGTGATGCCGCCGGACTTGATGAAATCGGTGTTGATCATGTCGGGCTTCCCCTTTTCGATCAGGTCTTTTACCATCCAGCGGGTGTAGCACTTTTCACCCGCCAGGACCGGAATCGTCAGCGCATCGACCACCGTAGCTAAGTCGTCGAGGTTTTCGTTCGGGCAGGGGCTCTCGTAGAACTTCATGCCCATTCCTTCCAGTGTTTTGCCGATTTCGATGGCGCGGTAGCCCGTATAGCCCTCGTTGGGGTCGAGGAACAGATCGACGCTGTCGGGCAGGGCTTTTCGCATAGCGGTGTAGTATTTCAGGCAAGGGTCGTCTTTGGGGTTGATGTTGTACTCCCGAATCTGCGCCCGGATTTTCACCATCTTAAAGCCCTTTTCAGCCAATTTAACGGCCTGCTCCACAGCTTCTTTCACCGGAATGGCCCCGCCCTTGATGCCAAACCCGGCGTAAGCGGGTACGCTATCCCGAAACTTGCCGCCAATCAGTTGATAAACCGGGACGCCCAACAATTTGGCTTTCAAATCCCAAAGGGCGCAATCGACCCCAGCAATGGCGTAGGTAAGCAAGCCGCCGGAGCCGAGATCGACGTTTTTCCAAAACATCTGCTCCCAAAGCTGCTCGGTGTCGAACGGACTTTTGCCCACCACCTGCGGCACGAGCAGGTCGTTGATGAGCCGCTCCACGACGTGGATGCCGTTGGCGCTGCTCTCGCCCCAGCCCACGGTGCCGTTGGTTGCCTCAATGCGGACGTACACGCCCCGGTCGTAGCCATCCTGAAACACCAGGCCCTTGATGTCCTTGATCTTGATGTCGCGGGGGACATCCCGGCTAACGGGCTGAGGAATATCCAACCCGACCAGCGAACCAGCGGTTAGCAGTCCGGTTTTCTTGAAAAAGTCTCTACGGGTTTTCATGGATCCTATTTAGGTTAACAGTCAACGAAGGCTAAGCTCCGCCTATTTACCCTCTGCTTTTACGAATAAAAACTTTTACCCCCTTTTGAGTGTCACCGGTTCAACACCGGGCTTACCCATTGTTCGCTCCAACATTACTTTGTCGTTTTATTTACCGCACGGGCGGTCTCGTCAAAATTGAATCAGTAGCTCGGATTCTGATCCAGATTTGGGTTCAGATCCAGTTCGCGGGCGGGAATGGGCCACAGGACGCGGTCGCGGTTGGCCTCGGTCAGGTTGGGGACGGTGCCCACGGCAATGTTCCAGCGGATGAGGTCGTACCAACGGTGCGGCTCAAAGGCCAGTTCCAGAAACCGCTCATCTCGGATGGCCTGTCGAACCTGTGCCTGGGTGGTGGCGGTGGTAGGGGGCAGGCCCGCCCGCGATCGAATCTGGTTCAGGAAGGGAATAGCTTCGTCGGTTTTTCCCATTTCATTCAGGCATTCGGCCCGTAGTAAAACAATATCGGCCAGCCGAAGGTACACCAGGTTGCTCGTCTGCGATCCCCGGTTGCTCACGCCGGGAGCGGCCTGCTCATACTTACGGATGTAGGCGTTGTTGTTGAACGTACCCAGGCTGGGCGCGGCCCTTGAATCGCCCACGCTGTTTTTGAAGGCGTCGATAATTTTCTGGTGCGGGCGCAACCGAAACGACGAGCCGGCATATTGAACCGTTTCGTTGTCCATGCCGTGGCCTTCGGTGGCGGTATTGGGCCGGAACGACATTTCGAAAATGGTTTCGGAGGTGTTCTGCTTGCCCACCTGAAAAATGTCGCCGAAGGCACTTCCGGCCACTAGCTTATACTGGGCATCGGCCATGATCTCTTCACACTCAGCCAATGCCAGGGCGTAATCAGGCTTTGGCTGTTGCAAATAGGCCTTGGCCAGCCAGGCCCGCGCCGAGCCTTTGGCAGGTCGGGCGCGGTTGTTGTTGGGGTGGGTGGCAGGCAACAGCTTTTCGGCTTCGAGGAGGTCCTTGAAGATCTGTGCATAGACCTCAGGAACCTCGCTCCGCTTCAGGTTAAAATCCTGAGTGGCTGATTTGGAAGGGCTTAGCGGAAGCGGGATTTTCCCCCACAGGCGCACCAATTGAAAAAAGGCCCAACCCCGAATAAAATACGCTTCGCCCAACACCCGGTCTTTTTGTAGCGCCGGGTCGTTGATCTTGGGTACATTGACCAGTACATCGTTGGCCGATTGAATCGCCTGATACACGTCCCGCCAGTGATCCAGTACATTGCCGTGGACGGAGGTGGCCACGAACGCTTCGTGGCGGGTAAAATTCCCGCCACTGTTGGCCCGCGAATCGTCGGCCAGCACCAGCGGCACCGTAATGAAATTCTGGGTCATCGAGTTTTGCATGAAGTTGTAGGCACTCATGAGCCCTGCCTCGGCATCGCCGGCTGTTTGCCAGAAGTTTTCGGCCACAATCTGACTCGGCGGAGCCAGTTCAAGCAACTCGCCACAGGACGATACCCAGAGCATACTGCTCAGGGCCAGCCACATGGCCGTACGACGGAAAAAGTATTGTGTCACTTTCATATTTTTAGAATTCGTTTTATTGAGTAGAAAGGTGATGAAGAATTAGAAACTTACACTGAGTCCTCCTGTCATGACGCGGGCCTGGGGCTGAGTCAGGTAATCGACCCCGAGCGACGGGATGCGCCCCCCCCCGGTGTTCTGGCTCTCTGGGTCGAAGCCCTTGTAATCGGTGATCGTGATCAGGTTCTGCCCGCTCACATACAGCCGCAGGTTGTTCAGGCCAATGCGCTGAATAAATGTTTTGGGTAGATTGTAGCTGAGCGTGATGTTGCGAAACCGCAGGAACGAACCGTCTTCCAAATACCGGCTCGATACGTCGGTGGGCGATGCGCCACTCACCGACGAAGAGCCGTAGAGTGCTTTGGGAACATCGGTGATGTCGCCCGGTTTTTGCCAGCGGCGCAGCGTTTCGGTGCTTTGGTTAAGGTCTTCGATCATGCCCGTCAGCACCGCCCGGGTCATATTGTAAATTTTGTTACCATACGACCAGTTCATCACTACGCTGATTTCCAGACCTTTGTAGCTAAACGTGTTGGTGAGACCGCCAATGAACTTAGGCAGAGCGTTTCCTATGAGCACCCGGTCGTCGGCGCGGGAGATAAACCCGTCGTTGTTCACGTCCAGAAAGGCGGCTTCACCTCCGCGTACGCCCCGCTCATACAGGTCGGTTACTTTTTTCTCGGGATCGTCAATACGTGGCACATCCTCATCCGAGGCATACACGCCGAGGTAGGTGTAGCCGTAGAAATTACCCACCGACTGACCTATGCGGTAGATGCTGTATGGCCCCTCGACCCCGTAGGTGTCGGGCAGTTTGAAGATAAAGTCCGAACCCAGGCGACCGTTGTCAGGAAGCGAGGTGATCCGGTTACGGTTGAACGAGATGTTGAAATTGGTGTTCCATTTGAAAGGCCCCGCCAGGTTGACGGTGTTGATGGTGAACTCTAACCCTTTATTCTCCATTGAACCGATGTTGGCGTTTCCAATTCCTCCAAAGCCTGACGTGTAGGGCAATTGCCGCTCAAAAATAAGGTCGTTGGTTCGTTTTAGGTAGACATCGGCAGTTAGGCTCAGTCGGTTGTTCAACAGCGACATATCCAACCCGGCATTGGCGGCGGCGGTCGATTCCCAGCCGAGTTCGGGATTGGGGATATTGGCCTGTCCAATCCCGGGGTTTCCGTCGTAGTTGCGACCAGTACTGTAGAGGGCTAAAGCCGGATAGTCTCCCCCCAGACCCTCCTGGTTGCCCGTTACGCCGTAGCCCGCCCGCAGCTTGAGATCGTTGATAATTCGATTGTCTTTCAGGAACGGCTCCTCCGAAATGCGCCATCCCGCCGACAATGCCGGAAACACGCCGTAGCGTTTGTTGGCCCCGAATCGGCTGCTGCCATCGACCCTAAAACTGGCATCCACCAGATACTTGTCCTGGAAATTATAGCTGGCCCGACCAAAATACGACAACAGGGCCCACTCCGAGACGTTCTGGAATGGAATGTAAGGATCGGCGATGGCAATGGTCTTAATGATGTTGGAGCCAGCCGTTTGTCCTCCCGTTTGCAGAAAATTAGACGCCGATCGCTGGAAACCCGTACCCGCCAGCACCGACACCCGGTGACTGCCAAACCGCTGCTGGTAGGTGAGCGTGTTGTCCGTTACCCACGTAAACTGGTCGCTGCTGACGGCCTGGGCTTCGGCGCGGCCATTGCGGGCGATCACATAGCTTGGTACGTAACGCTGTTGACGGTCGGCCAGGTAGTCAATGCCAAAGGTAGTGCGGAAGGTCAGGTTTTTCAGGAAAGCATACTCGGCGTACAGATTGGAAATAACCCGTTTCTGGTTGCTTTCGGCCAAAATCTCGTTTGCCAAAAGTACGGGATTTTCGTTGTTGAGCGGATCTACGGAGTAGGTCCCGTCGGCATTCCGGACGGGCAGGTTGGGGTTTCGGGTGAGGGAGTTGGCCAAAATCGAAAAACCGCTGAAATCGTTGGCCACCCGATTTTGCAACGCATTGCTGAGCAGGGTACTGGTGCCGAACTTCAGTTGGTCAGTTGCCTGGTAATCGAGGTTTACCCGCAGATTGTAGCGTTTGTAATCCTGCCCGATGATGGTTCCTTTCTGATTGAAATACCCCAGTGAGGCAAACGTATTGACCCGCTCGTTGCCGCCCGCCACCGACAGATTGTAATTGCTGATCGGGGCAGTGCGGAAAATCTCATTCTGGTAATTTGTCGTCGTACCCGTGGGTACCACCTGACTGAACGGAAACTCCGTCAGCGGATTACGGCCCCGGTTCGTGAGCGATTCACGGAGCAATTCCACGTATTGATCGCCATTGAGCACGTCCAGTTTTTTGGTCACGCTCTGCACGCCCGTGTAGGCGTCGAAGTTGAACCGCGCCTTGCCCGACTTTCCCCGTTTGGTAGTAATGAGTACCACACCATTGCTACCCCGCGCCCCGTAAATCGCCGCGGCAGCGGCATCTTTCAGGATGTCTATGCTCTCGATGTCGTTGGGGTTGATGTCGGCCAGGGCCGACTGCCGTTGTCCGCCCGCGTCCAGCACGGTGCCGCCGAAGTTGTTGAGCGGCACGCCATCCACCACGTAGAGTGGGCGTGTTTCGCCGAGCAGTGAGGCTGTGCCCCGGATTCGGATGAAAATTTCTCCGGCGGGCGTGCCGGAGTTCTGAACCACCTGTACCCCGGCGGCCTTGCCCTGAAGCAAAGCGTCGGGACTGGTGACGGGCTGGTTTTGCAGGTCTTTGGCTTTTAGGGAAGTAATGGAGCTGGTCAGGTCGCCCTGCTGCGCGGTACCGTAGCCCACTACCACCACCTCATCCAGGGCCTTCAAATCCGGGGAGAGCGTGACATCCAGCGTGTTTTTGTTGCCTACGGCGACTTCCTGCGCCAGATAGCCCACAAACGAAAACACCAGCACTCCGCCCGCATCGGGGACGTTCAGTTCGTAGCGCCCTTCGGCGTCCGTGGTGGTACCCCGTGCGCTGCCTTTCAAGGTAATCGACACGCCGGGAAGCGGCTGCGCATTGTCGGAGGCCATCACCCGGCCCGAAACCCGCCGCTCCAAAGCAGCAGATGTCGGAGCTGCGGCGGTAGGCAGAGTGCTAAGTACATACACCGTCGGGCTGATGTGCTCATAGTGTATACCCAGCGGGGTGAGCAGGCTCGACAGGCTGGCGATCAGGTTATCGTTACCAGGCAATATAACGGTGGGCTTATTGTCAAGAAGGCGACTATCGTAGCCAAACCGAATTGAGAAGCGCTCTTCCAGGGTTTTCAGGGCCTGCCGTAGCGACACCGCCCGCTGTTTGGGAGTATCGGCATTGACTTGTTTGGCCCGCGAACTGGCCAGGACGGCCTGCGCCACGCCTGGCGAAGGTAGCCCGCTTGCGAGTAAGCCACAAGCAAGGACGAGCGGCTTGATGGATAGGTCTAGTTTTTTCATAATTATCAAGAAAAGAAGCGATTAGTGGCCCGCTGCGATGCGGATTGTTTTATCGGTTTGCGTAATGGAAAGGGAAAAAGCTTTAGATAGGGCTTTGAGCAGGATGTCCAGGTTGGCGTCGGGTAGTCGGGCCGTGAGGCGCCTATTGGGCAGCTCGGCATCGGCAAACTGCACGGAATATCCATAATTTTCCTCGATAATGCGGGCCACCTCCGAAATAGGCGTTTCGTCGAACACCAATTCATCGGAAACCCAGGCCAGGTGTTCGTCCGTTTCGGTCTGACTGGTGAACGTCAGGCTTTGGGCATCGGCAATTTCTGCCAAATCGCCAGGGAGCATATCCAGCGTCCGGATGGGCTGAGCATTTGGGTGCTTCATATCCAGTACTTTCAGTCGGATGTGGCCCTCGTTCAAAACGACCTTCACGCGCTTGTTACGGGTCGATACGTCGAACTGCGTCCCCAGTACTTCCACCGCCACATTGTTGGCCCGCACCACGAACTTGACAGGCTGCCCGGCGACGCTCTTTTTGCTAATCTGAAAAAAGGCCTCCCCCCGCAGCGATACCTCACGCCGGGTGGCAGACCATTGGACAAACTGTAAAGTCGAATTGGCGTTTAGCATCACAACCGACCCATCGGGCAGGACGAATCGCTCTCGCTGGCCAAAAGGGGTCGAATGGTCGAATACTTTGTTAACTGGAGATGAGTATTCTTGCGCTACCGATGCGATGGCAGAATCGGGCTGAGCCTTCCCATTGTACAGCCAAAGCCCAAGCATACTGAGCAGAGCTACCGAAGCCGCAGCCAGCCAGTAGGAAAATCTACCTAATAATGAATGAGAATAAAGTGGCTTTTCCAGTACCCCGACCTCGGGTAATGGCTCGTTACCCGCCAGGCGCGCTTGTACCTGCATCAATTCGGCGGTTATTTCGCTATCGGTGAGTTTGTGGCGCGGCAGGGCGTCCAACTCGTGTACCAGGCGGGTGGCTTCCCGAATGACTGGAGCCTGGTCGGGGTGCCGGGCCAGCCAGGCCGTCCATTGTTGCACCGAAGCCGGGTCTGTCCGTCGCACGTAGTGCCGGTAGGTTGGGTCATCGACCAGAATCAGCGGGTCGGTAATGCGTTCGTCCATTGGTTTTTTTACCATAGGACGGAAAGAGCAAGACTTTTTACCGGGTATTTCTAAAAAATTTCAAGAAAAAACAGGATCGACAGAAGCAACTCTGCCTGATGGGAGGGCGAACTGGCTACGGTTTGGCGGAGTTGCTGAAGTCCCTGATGGACGAGGTTGTACACCGTTCGCTCTTTGACGCCCATTGCGTCGGCAATATCGGCATAGTCCATTTCGGCGAAATAGCGCAGATAAACGGCTTCGCGCTGGCGGGGAGGGAGTTTATCGAGCAGAGCGGTAAGGCGATGCGTCTGCTCGGTATCGTCGGAAAAGGAAAGGTCTGGAATATCATAGACCGCCCCCTCGGAGTCGGTCAGGCGAATCACCCGCCCGGAACGACGCGTACGGCGCTGGGCGTCGATGACCCGGTTCCGCAGCGATACCAACAGATACGCCCGCACCGACTGGAGACTGTGCCAGTTGTCGCGACAATTCCAGAAGGTCAGGAACACCTCTTGGATGCAGTCTTTGGTAAAGTCTTCGTCGCCGCCGCTCAGTTTCATACCATAGTCATAAAGCGCATTGTAATGTGCTCGCATATAGTGAGAAAACTGCTCAGCTGGGTCAGACACGTTCACAAACGGCGGATTAAGTTATTAGTTGGTAAGGCTTGAAGCAACCAAAGGTCGAACTTGATATGGACTACTCAAAAGGTACGCTACGTAAATGTCCAACGGTCCGCAGACCTTCAGCTCAAAACCCCACCTCACAATCACCTTCCTTCTATAGTGTTCCCGCTTTTATGTACCACCCCTTAAGGTTGTCGGAATGGTTACTAACTTAGTCAACCATGAAAGCAAAAAGCCGTCGTCAATTCACATCTGAGTTCAAGGTGAAAGTAGTTTTAGAAGTTCTCCGTCAGGAGAAGACTCTTAATCAGATCGCCAGCGACTTCGACCGCTCGGATTTCCATAATTTATGCGAATCCAGGCGCATAGTTTTTCATATTTCTGCCCTCGATGAACGACTGAGCATACCCGGTGAACCACCGGGGCGCCGGAGCGGCTTTCCGTTTGTAATAGTCTTGGATTTCGCCGCCACCGGGCGCCCGGCTTTGCTCTGACCGCTGACATGGCACTAAGGTAAAAAAGCGATTTCAGACGTTTGCGTTCGTGCTGGTCTACCCTGGTCTTACCTCAAATACTGGTACCGGATCGATATCGCACGGGCGACCCCGTCGAAGGGAGCGATCCCGGCATGGCAGGCTAGTTTTTTAGGATCTGAGATGGCCTTGAACTCGTTGCGGGGCCGCTCCTCAGTAAGCCTGACGCTTAAGATTCTAAATGGCAACCGATTGGCGAAAAGGCAAGAGGAACTAATTCCGTGCGTAGTTCTGATTGATAGGCCGCTGCCACAGGGCGCCCTGCCATAGTTCACCGCTCACACCTTCGACTCTTCTGTTGTTGTGCTTTTTAAAGTTAACGTTTATCTCACAAATCTAAGGGGCCTCCCCGCGCTGGTAGGTCGATTGGTCATTCGGTTGGCTCAATTTCAGGCGCAGGTTAACGCGAGACCACGAGAAAACCATAGAATCTTCCGAACCGATGCTTAAATAGCTTATGTAAGTATTCTTTTGAATAGATTTGAAAAATAAGTTTCCAAAACAATCTCTAAGAACCTGGAACTGAATTCGACTAATTAAACCCCTTAAATTATTAGGAAATGTCAAGGAGAAAATTTTTAGTCGAAGAGAAGTTGGCTATCCTCAAGACGGTCTGTAGACAACGGGATCCCGAAGATGCCGGCAACCCTTTCTGATGTCCATGCAGCTCAAACTTTAGAAAAGGCCACCCGGCAGCAGGGCGTGGGCATGCTGCCGCACAATCTTTATCTCCCCATTTACCATCTTGCTTTTGATAAGCTACCTGGCCCCATCAATTTCAATGAAAAAAACTAAGGAAAGATTTGGGGTACATCAGAATTTGTAAGGTATAGCATCTTCTACTTTTTGCCAGGGAAGCACGTTGTTTTTTGTGGCCCACTGTTCGTATTTTTTCGTAAGTCTACCAAGCTGGTCCGGAAATTCACGGGCCAGGTTATTCGTTTCACTCCGGTCTTTTTGCAGGTTGTACAACTCCCACGGCTGATCGCGGGAGCGTACCAGTTTCCATTCGCCTTCTATCACCCCCGAGTTGCTCATATGTTCAAAGAACAAAGGCCGGTCAGGCAAACCTGCTTTTCCGGACAAGACGCCCAGCAAGCTGTTGCCCTCCAGGGGCCGGAGAGCTACATTATTGTGGTTTTCCGGATACCGGGTACCCGCCAAATCTGCGAGGGTAGGCATGATATCCACTATGTGCGCTGCATCCTCAACGATTTGGTTTTTCCTAAAACGCCCGGGATACCAGGCAATAAAAGGCGAAGCTATGCCTCCTTCGTACGTATCGGTTTTGAAGTACCTGAACGGCGTATTACTCACATTGGCCCAGCTTTTGCCATAACCGGTTAAGGATTCTGGCGTCCCCGGCAAAGCATCAGCGCTAAAACGCGGATGACCATATTTGCCGCCGGTAAGGCTGCCCGCCGTACTACCCCCATTGTCTGATAAGAAAAAGATGGCCGTGTTGTCTAGTTGCCCCTTTTTTTTGAGATGCAAGAGCAGCCTGCCAATATTCCTGTCCATGCGGTCAATCATGGCGGCATAAACAGCCATTAAATGGGCTTGTTTACGTTTTTCGTCTCCGGTGAGTCTGTTCCATACAGGCTCAGCCGGATTTCTCTCAGAAAGCCGAATGCTTTGGCCAATCAAGCCTATTTCTTTCAAACGCTTGTATCGGCTGCTCCTGATAGCTTCCCAACCTGCCAAATAGGTGTTTTCATACCTGGCTATGTCTTCTGGTAAAGCATGAAGCGGCCAGTGGGGAGCTGTGTAGGCGAGGTATAAAAAGAAAGGTTTTTGCTTATCGTGCGAGTTCAGCATGTTTATCGCCTCATTTGTGTATAAGTCAGTGGCGTAAAAAGCAGAATCCTTCAAATCCAAGGGTGTATTATTACGCACCACCGTCAACTGGTTACCGGGCGGCCACTTTTCGTTGCGGTAGGGTAAAAAATCGAAATAGCTGGCCGCTCCCTGAATCAGGGAAAAGCACCTGTCAAAACCGTGCTGCAAAGGCCAGTGCTCTTTCTCCTCCCCGACGTGCCACTTGCCCGCGAGATAGGTCGAATAGCCTTCCTGACGCAGTAAATCAGCGATGGTGATGGTATGGTTATTAAAATAGCCTTGGTACTCGGGAATGGTAACATTGATGTCAGTCATACCACCAACCCCGGCCTGTTGCGGGTACAGGCCAGTAAGCAATGCCGCCCGGGAAGGGCAGCAACGGGCATTATTATAAAAACTGCTGAGACGAACGCCCCCGGAAGCCAATCGGTCCAGATTGGGGGTTTGGATTTCAGAACCGAAACAGCCGATGTCGGAGTAGCCCATATCGTCGGCCAGAATAACAACAATGTTGGGTTCGGAAGATCTTTCTACGGGATTTGTATAACAGGAAAATAAAAAACCAAGGAGTGCAAAACCCACTAGATCTTTGAAAGAAAAGTACTTCATAGGCTTTGGGGTTATTCTCGACAAGTTTTGCTCAAAAGGAGACTCATTCATTCCGGATTTACTTACCGTCGACTTTAAAATTCTGCCCCGTGCCTATGCCCCTAAGCTGCATGGACTTCCAGCCTTCGGGCAGCAGCGGGTCCTTTTGTACCAAGCCGTTTTCGGTAAAATGCAGTCCGCCAAAACCAAGGATGACCGCCTGCAGCAGTCCGCCGGCCGAAGTGCCAAAGTAGGTAGAAAGTCGGTTTTTTCGCAGCGCCAGGATCTGAAAAGGGCCTTTCAGGTAGGGCTGTAGAGCTTTTTCAAACAAGCGGGTAGCCTGCGCACGGTCACCCGCGCGGGCAGCGGCACCGGCAAACATACAGTAGCTCATGTTCGGTCCTTCTTCGTCAATGCGGTTTTCGTAATAGGTCAGGTTTTGATGAACGGTTTTCCGGTCTGTGATCACATCCAGCGGAAAAGAAAGTAGGTTGACGTCGGCCTGCTTGATTAGTTCGCCCTCGTAGGTATCATGCTCCTGCACGGTTCCGTCCTTGAATTTTCTGATGAGCAGTTTGTCGGCTACCTCTTGCCAGGCAGGTATGGGTACCTCTCCTACCAGCCTGGCCGCGCTCAGCGCTGCCTGCAGGACCTGACGGGCCGACCCATTGGTAAATGCATCGTTGTCTACATTGATGGCATACTCATCGGAACCAACCACATTTTTTATTTCGTAGCGCCCCTCCCCATTTTTTTCCGCCCGGCTCACCCAAAAATCAGCCACTTCTTTTAAGAGTGGATATCCTCTCTCCCGAAGCCACTTTTTGTCTAGCGTTACGCAGTAATATCGCCAGAAGGCCAGGCCAACATCGCTCGTAATATGGTGCTGGAAAGGGCCGGTCAAATAAAGTAGTGACGTTTGCTCTTCGCCGCTACTGCCCGACTCCCAGGGAAACATAGCCCCCTGGTAGCCATGGGAGGCGGCATTCTGCCTGGCCATGTCCAGGCGGTCCCACCGGTACTCCAGCATAGATTTGGCGGCTTCCGGATTGATGAGCAGCAACGCCGGAAAAATCCAGAAGTCAGCATCCCAAAGGGTTTTGTAGCCCCAATAGTCGACGCCCAGACCCATGCAGGCACTACTGAACCTGGTTTGTGCGCTCACAAAGGAATTGATACTGAACATCATCTGACGGATGTTTTTGTTGACCTCCGGCGCTTCTGAAATAAGGATGTCGGTTTTTTGCCAGAATTGCTCCCAGGTAGCTTTATGCTGACTAATGACTACTTCTGGTCCTTTCAGCAAGGTGTAAATATTCAGCCGGGCCGTTTCTTTTAGCGGGTCCGTGTAGTTGAATGTAGTCCCCACCGAACCAATCAGGTAGAAAGTAATGCTTTCTCCTTTGAGCAGCTTTTTTTCAAAGCCAAGGGAGGGACGCCCTTCTCCATCATCAACGTAGGTGAGGAGTGGTTTTTCCTTGTCGTTGGCAAAGTAAAAGGAAGTGGTGGTAGCCAAGGTGTATTTTCCTCCCGGACTGGTAGCGGAGGCCGTGAACAGGGGGATCTCTCGTTCGCGCAACTGATGTAGGTACTGAGAGGATTGGAATGCGTAAGGACGAGCCATGCTCAACGTGTTTTTTAAACTAAAAAACCGGTCTTCCTGCGCAGTGATGGTCATTTTTATAATGCCCGTTTGTAGCATGTGTTTGAGGGCGTACACGGTATGCTGCACCCGCAGGCTCTCAAAGTCAAAACTTGTTTCGAACCACCCTTCCCTGAAATTGAACTCCTGTTGCCAGTTTTTCAACTGGTTCAGATTGGTTTCAGAAAAACGCTTGCCTTTGAGATAATCCGCCTGTTCGGTCTCACTATCCTTTTTATCCATCACTATCAGTTCCAGCTGACTGAAATCAATGCCCTCAACGGCGCTTTCAACGCCACTGCCCGGAAATTTGTCAAAGATGCCATTTAGCTGCACGCGGTTGCCAAGCAGGACTTTTTCCGAAAGGGTAATTCCATATACTCCATTGGCCAGGGTCACCGGGGCGTATTCCTGATAGCCAGGCCGGGCTATCCTCGTCCATTCCCCGCCGGTAGTTTGGGCGCATAGTGAAGTAGTAACTAAGAATAGAAGAAAAATGCCTGCTGTCCAATAGTGGTTTTTCATTTTGCTATATAGCTGTTTTTTCAAGGTATTTTCAACTGCTTGTCAAATAGTTACTTAGTATCTGAATCATCACCTGGGTATTGCCCCCTCCCATCCTTTTGCTTTTATACGCTTCATTTTACGTACCACTTCAGGACGGCTGCCAGCAATATTTACCAGGTTGATCGGGTCGCGGATGCGGTCAAATAACTGCACACTGTCCCCGGCGAAATCTATCAGGTTGTATTGTCTGGTTTTTACTCCCACAATATCTACCGCATAGGCGCGGTGGTTAATTACGGCCTTTTTCCAGGAGCGCCCGGGGTTTTCCAGCAAGGGGCGAAAACTCAGCCCTTCCAGTTGTTGTGATGGTGATGGAAGTCGGCACAGATCAACCAGTGTAGGATACATATCCACCAGTTCTACCAGCGCCGGGCTGCGGCGCCCGTTTTGCGGATTGCCCGGCACCCGCACCAGCATAGGTACCCTGGTTTCATTGTCATAGCAGTTGCCTTTGCCCCAGCGGTTGCGGTAGCCCAGGTTATAGCCGTGATCAAATGCGCCTACCAGAATGAGAGAATTTTCGTAAAGACCCAGCGCTTTAATTTTTTGTACTACCTCACCAATCAGGCTGTCTACCTCCGTTACTTCGCCATAATAGTTGCGTACCAGCTCCCGAATGCCCTCCGCACTGTGTACCTGGCCACTGTAAACAGAAGCTCTTCCTGCGGCAGAAAACTGGTTGGTGGTATATTTGTCTTTGGCAGACTGGGCGGGTGTCCAGGGGTCGTGAGCCTGGCTGTATCCGATGGCCAAAAAGAACGGCTGGTTCTGACGAGTCAGGTCTTCCAGGGCTTGTAGCGGCATAAGGTTGGTATTCACGCCATGCTCCTCGTACACTTTGCTATAGGCTGAGTCTGAACCGCCCGACCTTGGGTCATGGATTTTTCCGGCCAGTGCAGTGTAGTATCCATGGTTCCTGAAATGCCTCGGCAGAGAGGTAACCCCAGGCAAGATGGATTGCCAGTCATCATCAATTTTAACAATTCCGCTGCTCGAGGGGCGAATACCTGTCAAAAGGCTGGTCCTTGAAGGTGTACACAATGACACCTGGCAGTGTACATCCTCAAACAGTACCGATTCCCGGGCAAACTGGTCCAAATTGGGTGAATGCGCCAGTGTATCTCCGTAGCAGCCCAGGCTGGGCCACATATCCTCTACACTAATATAAATGATATTGTAGGGTCGGGGGGCTTCCCTTGCCTGCCAGGACACCATGCCCCATAATCCGGTGAGCAGCAGGAATTTACTAAGAAGTAGCTTCATTTGATTTTTATCAACCAATTATGCGTATCAGTATATGGTCTTTCTCAATAAG
This sequence comes from Persicitalea jodogahamensis, assembly GCF_014651615.1. GTDB lineage: Bacteria > Bacteroidota > Bacteroidia > Cytophagales > Spirosomataceae > Persicitalea > Persicitalea jodogahamensis. The sequence goes on from NZ_BMXF01000007.1 coordinate 97,551, forward strand.
CAGCTCGGATAACCTCTCAGCCAGAGACCCAGGGAGCAAAGAATAAAAAAATAGTAGGGAAACCGCCCGTCTCCGAACGACTTCCCAGTTACCCATGTAGCACAATAGCCTGAACTATGTCAGTATCCCGGGTTCTGCCCGCTTTTTAGCATTTCAGGATTATTGTCCAGCTCACTTGTGGGGATGGGCATGAGCATATTGGTTGCGGCATTGAAGCCAAACAAATCACCTGAGTAATTGTTGGGAAAACCAAACTTGGTTTTTTCCCAGGAAGCCAGGTCAATGAATCCCGCCTTGTGCCAACGGCGAAGGTCGTTCCACCGATGTCCTTCTTCCCCGGCCAGTTCCCGGAACCTTTCATTCATAATATCCTGCATGGAAACCGCCGCGAGGTCAGCGGGTTGTGCAGCTCTGGTACCATCCGACGTTGAGGAGCGGGCCCTCTGGCGAATATCGTTCACCTGTTTCAGGGCCTGGGCCAGCTGGCCGGTCTGCAAGTAGGCCTCGGCCGCCAGTAGCTTTACGTCGGCATAGCGCAGGATGCGGGTATTATTAATGGAGTTGATGTTCGCGATACCGGCAAACTTGTTGCGCTCATCTTTTACGTACTTAAGCATCTTATACCCCCCATTGAACGTCCAGGCGGCGGCCCCGGTCTTTTCGAACGTTTCGGCAACCCTGGGATCGGCCGGGTCAAAGGCTTCGACCAGTTTTTGGGTAGGAGCTACCAGGGTGCCCTGATTGGTGAAGTCGTCCAGAAAGTGCTTGTAATAAGCGCCCATTGTTCCCACTGCATCGGTAAAGTCATTGTCCAGCCAGGGATTTTCGGCGGTTTTCAAACTAGCCTGAAATTCAAATAGCGATTCCTGATTGTTTTCAAAGCGGTAATCGAAATTCTTTCCGAAGTGATCCACCAGCTGCGTCGCAGAAGAAATTTTCTCAAAGGCAGCAATGGCTTTTTTGTGATCATCAGTATTGTTACCGGAGAAATTGGCACGGGTGACATAGCACTTAACCAACATGCCGTTCGCAGCATTTCGGGTCACTCGTCCGGCCTGGGGCGCAGGCCAGCTCTCGGGCAAAAGCGATGCGGCTTTTTCCAGATCGGCAATGGCTTGATTTAGCATTTCCATGCCTTCGGAGGGGCCTTTGTATACATTTTCCAGACCCACAATCCGGTCGGTGATGACGGGAGCTTTGCCCCACCACGACCAGAGCTTAAAAAATGCCCATGAACGCAAAAACAACATTTCGCCAGTATTGTATTTCTTCGTAGCCTCCTCGGTATAGACCTGGGGGTTTTCCTCGATTTTCTGCAGCATCGTGTTCGCCCGGCTCACCAGTTGGTAAAGGCGGCTCCACACAAAATTCACGTCGCTATCAGCTCCGGTAAGCCCTTTGAAGGTATCCATCGGGCGTGGGTTGTTGGCCCGTAGGTCGTCGCCAGGAAGCAGCCATATCTTATGCCGGGGGTTATTGGCGTTGTACCCGTACAAGTCCGTGATTTTGGCATACACAGCCGTGACGCCGGCCTGCATACGCTGCTGGTCAACAAAAAATTCGTTTTCCAACTCCTGCGTAGGCGATATGTCCAGCTTTCTGTCGCAGGCTGTGACAAGTAACACGCCTACCACCGCTAACACTTTATATAATTTGCTATTCATGGTTTCAGATTTTACAGTTATCAAAATTTCACGTTCAATCCCAGATTAAACACCCTTGGCATGGGGCTGGCGTCGTTTTCAGGGTCGAGTCCCTGCCAGTTGGTAATCACAAAGGCATTAGCCACACTGGCATACAAGCGGAGTTGTTTGATTGAATTTCCGATAGCATTCAGTGCGGACTGAGGAAAGGTAAACCCTAGTTGAACGTTGCCCAGACGGAGGTACCCGGCATTTTCAACATAGTGCGAGGAGAAGCGCAGGCTGTTGCTCGGGTCACCCACCACGGCCCGCGATATGTCCGTATCCGGGTTTTCAGGAGTCCAGGCATTCAGTACGGCGGTGCTCATGTTGGACCCGCGGCTGCTGAGGTGTTCCATGGTAGCGCGGGCATAGTTGTATTTCTGAACATCGCCTACTCCCTGGAAGAAAACGGCAAGGTCAAATCCGCGGGTATCCAATCCCAAATTGAAGCCATAAAAGTACCCAGGTATAGTCTTGCCCAGGTAAGTCCGGTCAAACTGGTCGATCCTTCCATCCGGGCCGGGGGTATAAAACCGCGTACCTTTCTCTGGGGTGGGAGCCCCGTTAATATCCTGAAAATAGCGGTCGCCGGGTTGGTAGGTTTGTGACACCGACTGGTCAGTGTTGTTCTTCAGCCATTCGTCAATTTCCTGCTGGTTCTGGAAAATGCCCCCCACCTTATACCCATAGATATAGTTGATAGGAAAGCCCGCTTCGATTCTGTTGCTTTCTCCGCCAAAAGGTATGTTTTCGTAAGTACTCAATACTTCATTCTTTACCGTAGTGAAATTACCGCCAAGGGAATAGTTGAGCTTGCCGATGGTGTTGCTGTAAGACAAAGAAAGCTCGATCCCGCTGTTTTTTACGGAGGCGATATTAGCGACGGGGTTAAGCTTGCTACCTACACTGGGCGGAATACTGGTTTCCTGCAATATTCCGTCCGTAGCTTTGGTATAATATTCAAAGGAAGCGGTCAGATGATTGAACAAACTGGCATCAAAGCCAATGTTGGTGGTAGTCGTTTTTTCCCATTGCAAGTCAGGATTGGGAAATGAAAACATAGCGGCACCAATGCCGTAATTTCCCAACCCGTTGCCCCCGGGGATCGAACCGAAGGCGTAGGTGGGACTTTTGATAACGGGGGACAGATAGGCCAGCGGCCGTACTTCCTGGTTGCCCAGCTGTCCCCAGCCCGCCCGCAGCTTCAAATCGGAAATCCAGTTGAGGGATTGCATAAAAGGCTCGGCAGAGACACGCCATGCTGCCGATGCAGAAGGGAAAGTACCCCAGCGGTTTTGTGGGGCAAAGCGATTGCTCCCGTCCCGGCGAACGGTTAGGTCCACGTAGTACCTTTGGTTGAAATTATAACTCACCCTTCCCAGCAACCCCTGCAGGGACCACCGAAACAAATCGGACTCCAGCAGCGTGTACTGATTAGTTCCGCCAAGGCGCAAAAGTGATTTGTCGCGGGTGGTGACGAAATCGGTGCTACCATTTACATACTTGGCATTGTACTGCTGGTCCATCCCGTTGAACAGCAGGTCAAATCGATGGTTGCCGAAGGTCTTGTTGTAATTGACTGTAACTTCCTTAATGATATTGGTGTTGGTGGTTGCACGTTCGGCGTACTGTCCCACCGATTGGCCTCCTGCCCATCCGTTAGGGTCAGAAGAATTAGAGTAAGAAAAGTAGTCTGCATTCCAGTCCCGAAACCGGAAGCGATCGTTCTCATAGGCATCGATGCTAAAATTACCTTTGATAGATAAACCAATCAAAGGCGTAATCTCTACGTAGGCACTACCCAGGTTACGTAGGGATTCATAATCTGTTGAATTCAGCGCCATTCTGCCCATAAGGTTGTTACGGGTACCCTCACCGTACAATTTTTGGGTGCTCCACTTTCCGTTTGCGTCATATCCTACAATTGCCGGGGCATACCCTTTCAGAAAGGGAGGTCCGGTTGGGTCATAGACAGGCTGCCAGGGTGGCGTTTGGGCCCGGTCAATGAGGTCGGATTCGTTGTTTTCTACTCCTTCCACGTACGCAAGACGATAGTTTATACCGGTTCTCAACCACTTATTGATGTTGGTATTTAGTTTGAGGTTCATGGAGTACCGCTCTAGGCTCTCCTGAATCAGTACCCCCTCGGTTTCGGCAAAGCCCGCCGACACATAATAGTCCGTTTTGTCGGTGCGGCCCGATACGCGCACCGAATAATCCTGCGTGACGGCATTTTTATTGATTATAGGCGTTTGCCAATCGTAAGTTTCCCGCGTATTGCCCAGGTAGCGGGGACTGGCAGGGTTGAACTCGGGATCCAATACCTGGTTGGGATTTGCCGCGTAAGCCTTTGCATAGTAGTCCACGAACTGTGGGGTTGTGAGCACATCCCAGGTTTTGGGTATATTTTGCAATCCGTAGCGGGCGCTTAAGTCAATGGTGGGGGTTTCCGATTTTCCTCTTTTGGTAGTAATCAGGATTACTCCATTGGCCGCCCTTACCCCGTAGATTGCGGCCGCAGAGGCATCTTTCAACACAGAAATAGATTCAATGTCGTTGGGGTCGATCATGGTCATGATATTGATAGGGCCCCGTACGTCCCGTACCCGGGCGTCTTCTCCCTCGATACCGGACCCAAGCTCGGTGATGGGTATACCATCCACTACATAAAGGGGTTGCGATACCCCCCAGGTATTTACTCCCCGAATCCGTACGGTGGGGCGGTCCATGGGGTTGCCCGTATTGCCCAAAACCTGTACTCCGCTCATTCGGCCCTGCATAGCCATTTCGGGGTTCATCGATACAGTACTTTTAGCAATGGTTTCGGAGTCTATGGTCGAAATGGAGGTAGTTACGTCTTTCTTCTCTCGCTGACCATATCCAATCACCACTACCTCTTCTAGCGCAATATCGACCTCCTCCAGCTTTACATTGATCCGGCCTGACCCGCTGAACGGCACCTCCTTGGTAGCCATACCGATGTACGAAAATACCAATACGCCGTCTGTCTGGGGCGATTGCAAAGTGAACTCTCCTGCCTTATCGGTAGCCGTACCTGTCGTTGTTCCTTTCAGCAGTACGGTTGCGCCGGGAATGGCTTCGCCGCCCTTGTCCGTTACCTTGCCACTTATCGTAACTGCAATAGCTCTGAGCTGCGCCACTACCGTGGTTGAAGTCTCCTTCCCGGTCGTTTTTGCTGGCCGGTTTGTTCCAGGTGATTCTATGCGGTAAATAACAAAGTACCTTTTATTGATGCGTCTGAAGCTCAACCTGGTTCCATCCAGCAGCACCTTTAACGTTTCTTCAACGGTCTTTTTCTGGTATTTTTCCTTTTGCAGCAAAATAGCTCTTACCTCCTCCGTAGGGTAAGAGAATTTTACGTTGTGCCTCTCTTCCAGTTTTTGTAACACGTTCTCCAGGCTAATCCCCTGGGTCGGTTCATGAAGCGCATCCGCTTTGGCGAAGGCAGTCAGGGGCTGTGCTGCCAGCACGAAAAGAGGCATTGTGCTCATGGCAAAGGCAATAATTACCCGTCCTGCAATTTTTGTAGCAAGCATATTCATATATAATAAAGGTTTAGTGATATTTATTTCTAGAAAAAGGTGATCCTATTGTCTTCCCACCGGACCTTCAGGTTGGCGGACCCGGCCACCATGGTTACCAGCAAATTCAGATTATTTGTTGGGTAAGTACCCGTCAGGCGTACCCTTCCGGATTTTTGATTGGCTAATACGACCTGTACATCGTATATCTGCTCAATTTTCAAGATAATTTCCTGCAGCGTTAAGTTTCGGACAACCATTTCGTGGAAGCGCCAAGCACCGAAATCGGCCGGATTTACACTTTCCACATTTACTTCATGGTCTTTGCTGGTCTGTTCAGCCAGTTGACCGGGCTGCATCTGTATGCTTGCTCCCGACTCGGGCGTGAGTTTTATTTTTCCGCTTTCCAGTACTACCTGCTTAAGGCTACCCCGATTCAAGACATTAAATTCCGTGCCCAGTACTTCTATATCCCAGTCGCGGCTGTGCACCACAAACTTTACATCCCCTTTGGGTACATGTTGTTTCCTCACCGTAAAAAAGGCCTCCCCTTCTAAGGTAACTTCCCTGCTGCTACCTTTCTCCCAGTTGGCGGGATAGCTCAGTTGTGAATTGGCGTTGAGCACAACAAGCGAGCTGTCGGGAAGCCACACTTTCGTTACCTTTCCATAAGGCGATACTACCTGTGTTTCAAGGTTGTATATCCTTATGTACCAAAGCAGTGCAGCAGACGCAAGGAGCAGGGCAATCGAAGCCGCTATGGATAGCCTGCTGATTACAAGGCGGTAGGCGCGGGTCTTACCTTCTCTTATCTCCTGCCAAAGGCGGGAAAATTCTTCTGTACTTTCTTCTTCCGACAATCTTGCTTCTGATGGAAGAGTTTCCCGAAAACTTATTTCTGGAAATGCTTCCCGGATGCTAAGGCCATCTAGGTCCTTAAAGAAAATTTTCCGGAAATACTTATTGGGTTCATTACGATTATTTTCCATTGGATTCAGGTGATACTTGTCACCAAGCGCGGAATTGAGCTGTCTGCCGCATTAGCGGGCGAACAAAGCCACACAGTACAATGCCTTCTTTAAGAAAGGAACCTGGTTTTGAAAATTTTACTAGTGGAGCGTTAAAAAAGAAGCAAATATTTTTCAAGATAAACCGTAATACTTTATCAATCAATTGGTTATGCAAATTGATAATTGTATTAAGGCGGAAGAGATGATTAGCATCCTCTACATAAGGACGGATGCCGCAGTAATGATGGAAAGCCAGGTAGAAACGCGCAATAGCATGGTGATGGCCTTTTCTTTACTCAAAGCCTTGTAAGCTGCCTGTAAATGGTTCGCTACTGTTTGATAGCTGATTTCCAACGCCTGCGAAATCTGTGGTAGGGATAACTGCTGGTAGTACCGCAGATAAATAATCTCCCGCTGCCGCTGCGGCAGGCGGTTGATGGCCTGAGTTAGCTGATAGGAAAGAGTGGAAGATTGTTCGGAAGCGATCAGGAGGTCTTCTGCCGAATATTCAAATCCAGCCTGAATGTTATCTGCCAATTGCTCTACAGGGGTGGAGACAAAAATACGGTTGCGCTGCTGGCTCCGGATAGCACTTCGACGCAGGGCTGTGAATAAGTAAGCTTTGGGAGACTCTACGGCAGGCAATGAGTCACGCTTCTGCCACAACTGGGCGAATAGTTCATGCATGGCTGACTTGGCTTCATCCCGGTCGCGAAGGATACGGAAGGCATAACCAAACAATTCCTGCTGGTACTTTTTATACAGCTGGGCAAAGGCCATGGTATTGCCCAGAAGAAAATTTTTCCACAGATTAGTATCACTCAGTGATTCAACATCCATTAGGCTTGTACAGACTTATTCATAAAAAAACTTATACTTAAACTAAAAATAACTATTCATAAAAGTAAGAATAAGGTTTGAATAAATCATTGTGAATACTATTTGTGTCAAACCAGCCTACCAAAGTTTTATAGTTCTCTTTCAGAGAAATCTGCTTTTGACAGAGTACCGAACCAGCTGTAGTTGGGCCATGCTTTTAAATGAAGGAGTCGCGCCTCCAAATGGCACCATCTTTGAAACCGGGCTGGTGCGGTTTATCGGCATTGTAAACCTGCTTAACCTTAGGTTCGCCGAAGCGGCAATATTCTGCATGAGCAGAAAAAACGCTGAAAGTACAACGTTTGGAATGTTTAAGAAGCTGTTTGAGTTAGTTTTGAAAAGCGGGCAGGGAGCCTATATTGGTTAATGTGACTCAAACAATACAGCTCAGACCTACCCGCCGGAAATTGGCAAGTTATCGCAGCGGCGAACCGTCAAAAAGATCATTCAAGCGCACCGCCGTAGTAAATGGAAACTCAGAGAGATTGTCAACACGGTGCTTTACGTAACGAAAAACGGATGCGCATGGCGTGACGGATTTGAATTTTGCGGTGACCTATTTACGGGGAATGGTGTTTGAACGGCGGCGGCCGACCGTCCCGCGCCAAAGACTTTCACCTGGCTACCCTGTACGGGATGCCGGGTTTGCCGATCGAGCCCCAGTAGGACTACGCCTTTAAAACCGGTGGCGTCATCAACCCCGGTCTTATCGCCGGGCAGTGGGAGACGATCCAGCGCTTTTTGGTCACCATCAAGCTAAACCACGCGCTGCCATCGACTCTGCTACGGAGGCTGACTTCTTACGCCAGCCACCATCCGCTTTACCAGGCGCTGGGTAAACTAGACCGGATCGTGCGCACCACATTCCTGCTCCAATACATGCATCAGGAAGAAATCCGTCGCCGGGTGAACCATCAGTTAACCAAAGTCGAGAATATGCACTGCTCCGGCAGCCCGGCAGTGGGCGGCCGAACTAAACCTGGGCAAAAACGGACTAATCCGGTATGCAAGTAAGGAAGACTTGTTGGTAATGGCTCGCAGCAAGCAGTTGTTGATTAATGCATTAACTTGCTGGAATATGCTGCATATTTCCCAAAGGATACAGGAATTGTCCCCTCCCGAGCGTGGCCAACTGCTAGCCAGTCTACCTGACACATCTCCAATGAGTTGGAAACACATCAATTTTCAACAGGGAGGCCTGTGCCGGAGAGTATGACTTTTCGGAGGGCACATTACGAAACTTGGTCAGCCTGGAACTGGAACAGCTCCTCAAAGGGTAATCGAAGCAGTTTTGATGGAACATTTCGTACGAATGTGGGTGGCCCCCCAAGATTATATCCGGGGCTCCGGTGCGCTGGCAAGCACGGGCGGGGGAAGGCTTCGCTGCGGCTGATTTTCAAGTAAATTGGTCAACCCAGCAGGCTACTTGCCCTCAGGGGCATTTGTCTGGATCTTGGATTGCCACTAAGGAGAAGGGCCTATACATAAAAAAAATCATAGTCAAACAATCGCACTACCATTCCTTACCCGGACGAAAAAAACCAGCACGGTAGCGCTAGCAAAGGGAGTTTACTTATTTTCGGCTGTTGAAGTGCCGCCGACCTGGCGGAGCGCCGATGCCAGCGCCGTCATCAAGGAGGACATTTCGCCCTCTGGGCCAACTTGCGAACTGAACTCCGTCAAACCGTCAGCCAGCTGGGCTAGCAGCGTCTGTACGGCAGAATCTTCGGGGTTGCCCGATAGCAGTGTTTTTAACTCCTGAAGTTGACTGGCAAAACCTTTGGTGTTTTCAGCCTCACCCAGGGGAGTGATCCACTGGTCGATTAGGGAAATACTAGCCTGCGGGGTTAGGGCGGGCGATTGACTTAACTGCTGGGTTGTTTCTTCCAGCAAAGCATTAGCATCACCAAGATTTAGCATCGGGTTAGAAAAGATTATTCTGTAGCACGTTCAACAGTAGTGTAAATGTACTAACCTTCATACTAATTCTTGTATGTGTGTAGCTTTTGCTCCCATCCGCCTCCTGGGAGAACCGGGACTTCGACAGAGTCAAAGCGGCTTGCCCACAGGGTCGAAACGCTGACCCAGTAGCCCCACATGTTCCTTTTCGGGTACATTCATGAACAACGTGACTCCCGCATCCTTTTCAATTTGCCTGTCGATTGTTACGAAGCCACCCCCATTCCTTGCTATCGAATAGGGAAACAAAGTTGGGAAGGTCCAGGGCGATTACCGGCGCGGCCCCCCTCACGTCTGCAGCATGGGCACCTTTCGGCACGGCCACGACCACCTTGAGGTTGTATCCGGAAACGGCCACCTTGCCCATGGTTCAGGTCATCGGCCCCTTTCTGCCATACCCACCGAAACCGTAGATTCCAGCCATGATGTACAATCTTTACACATTCTTAGCCAATGTCCGGCGGTAGTCCTTAAACCTGGCCCAAGGTTTCCGGTTGAGTTGCGGTGCCTGGAGCGTCATGTTGGTCATCAGAAACGTAGCGGAGTTATTCGGGGCGGTGGAGGTGTAGTCGGGGACCGCCACGCTTTTTGAACCCTTCTTCTTTTAGGAGTTCTTTTAGTAAATTGACCGGGGCCGCAGACGGTAAAGATTTACTCTAAGAGATTATGATCCTCTGGACGTTTCTTTGCAATCGGCCGTATGCAATGGGAATGAGTGTACGGTAAGGGTAGGGGAGGAGGCTCAGCGGAATATTGGACTTTTCGGCTCCGGCCGCCCGGCGTAGCGAACTTTTTTGTAGAGGTACCACTTCAAGGCCCGGATTTCACGGCCACGATGGATATTTTCGGGAGTTAGGTACCCCAGAGAAGCGTGTGGGCGCAACTCATTGTAGTCTTTAATCGGCCGCTCGACTGAGATGGCCCGGTTTTCGGCACAGTGAACTTGCATTACTCTCGGTCCGCCAATACAGCAAGACTATGTATAAACAAAAAGACGCCGCACGACGCTGCTTCAGAGGCCAAACCGGGCGCCCGGAGGCCTGCTGAGAATGGCGGACAGCGGTCAATCCGTCACCAACGCAACCGAAGCTTTGGGCATTTCCGAGGCCTTGATCTACGGCTGGAAAAGAAAAAACAAAATGGGAAAAGAAATTTTGCTTCAACAGGGCGGCCTGTCGTCTGAGAACCGGCAACTCAAAGTGCGTGCCCGCCAGCTAGAGACTGAGTGTGCGTCAAAGTTATTTTGAATTTGCCTTGATAGCTCGAATCTAGTCAGTTAGTTCCAAAGTCTAGCATTGAAAAATTTTGGTTTCTGAAAATGTTACCTGAATACTGGCAAATTGCTTGTCAATCACTTAATAAATTTAAATCACTTCATTAAGTGCGGTAGCACATACGGACGGGTTTATTTCGCCCAAAAAGCAAGGTAGCAGAATCTCGTATGCTCAATCCTCGTCCTCCCCCGAAACAGTCACAAAAGCACTGCGCCGGGGCGCAGGCACCTGGAAATTCTCCCCCTTCAAACCTTTCCAAATAATGTCTTTGAACAGGCCGTCGTCGATTTCAACCACGTCCGTGAAGTCGAGTTTTTCAGAGCGTTTGGCACTGGGTGTCAGGGCCACGTTCAGCGTTCCGAGGACTATATTGGCCGGTAGCGAAGCGTATGGGGTGGCATCCGGTTTGGCCGTGAAGCTGCGGAACATGGACGTGGCGGCGGCATCATCGTGCAGCACCTTGGCCTCTTTTGCGACGTAATATCAAAGTTGGGTTTTCTCGAGTAGAAGCCCGTCCTCAGATTCTAAACAAATTTACTGTCTGCTTACGCTGTGTCTGCTGTTGTTCCGTGGGATTGTAGCTCGGATTGCTAAGCATCTACTCCGTAATAAGTCGAGTCAACTTCATTCGTTTGGCGACATATTGAGCTGGCGGCGCACGTAGTGCCAGGCTTAGCGCTAGCTTACGATCCGACAATATGGTGAAAAGTGAGTTTGGTGGCGCACCGGGAGCGATGAGTAGTTGACCCATACTCAGCGCCACACGCGTGTCGTTTAACGCGCTTTGTTTGACCCTGGTTGGTCTTTGGAGCAAAAGAAGCTGTGGGCCAATGAGTATTCCAAGATGTGGGCACAGAGCTTTTGGTGAAACTGAGAGCGTTGAAAAATTCGTGGTTGGAAAAAATGAGTTGAATTGGTAGCGATCCCGAATCTTGCTGTGTCCAAACGGGTAAGCCGCCACGGTGATTTCAACGGACTTTACAGAGAGCATCAAAAAGTGTGACGGTACGCCGCCGCGGGTCAATTGATTTTTTTGTAAATTGAAAATGATTTGAATGCCTAGCCGGCCCCATCTTCGCATGAAAGCAAAGAATATTCTCTATCCAGATACCGTTGGTCCGAGAAGTGCTGTGGTCCTTCGCAACGTCTATCATATGAAAGTACTTATCCTCAGTATTTCGCCGATGATCTGCCGGCACTTCATCCTGGACCGGAGCACGGTTTTATACACGAAAGCCATTCAGGCGGCAATTGCCAAATGCTACAGCAAGGGTGGGGGCGAGGTGGTAGCGCAGTTGTCGATGAGGGTGTTTCGGTGCTGAACAGCGGGGAGACGGGCTTCCGGCGGGCGGGGGAAATACTGGCTACCTACTAAATTCAATCGTCCGTAAATCCAGCCTCTTCCAAATGTTGATGCCGCCCGATGTTTCTTCGAAAACCACATACAGATCATGAACGCCCGACAGCGCTTGTAGCGGTGCGGATATCACCTCAACGCCTTCGCCTTTCACAGGCACCTGCGCGATGACTAGGCCCGTCGGGCTATCGATGCGAAATTCAAGGATACCCACTAATTTGGGTGTAAAGTCGTCAGTGGTCACTTTTTTCAGACCAGTTAAATCCAGTTGGTTGAATTTAAGCCAGGCTTTGTCCTCGTTGAAGCACATTGTGAAGCCACCGCCATTATTGCTGCGCTTAGACACTCCCTTACTAAAGCTGTCGACCTCCGAAGCCGGGAACTTGGCCGGACGCAGCCGCAGCAGTTCCTGGCCCAGTAGCCCGCCGCTGTCAGTGTAGCGGGCCATCAGCACATAGTTGCCCAGCGCCTGTTCGGTCGTTACACTGCCTTGTGGCGGCATTTGCGGACTGGACTGGTCGAGCGAAAGGATATAGCGCACCATTTCGGCGGCATCTTCCTTGATAAGCTGCGGGTGGGCCGACATGGCGTGTTCCTGCGTCCAGACGCCCACCCCACCTTGGATGATTTTGTCGGCCAGCTTATCCACCGCGTCGTCGTCGTAGCGTTGGGCGATGGCCCGGTAACTTGGGCCGACTGAAGCGGCATCCAATCCGTGGCAGGCCCGGCAATCACTTTGCTCTATAAGGGTTCTGCCCTTGAAAGTCATTTCGCCCGTCGCCATCAGTCCGGCTACGTCTTCGCCTTCGGGCAGGTAATGAAACCAGGTTCTGATAAGTCCGGGCGGAATGATCTTGTCCTCTCGGTCCTGCACTTTCACCTTGTAGGCCACAGGGTTTTTCCCAAAGTAGAATGAACGATTTCCGCCCCAATCCACCGTTACGGCAGGGGGCTCGTTGCCTACGCGGATAGTCAGGGTATTTTCGGCTGATTTGCCTTCCGAGTCAATGACCCGCACACGGGCTTTGTAGTTGCCGGGTTTGGCAAAGGTAAAAATAGGAGAGACCCCTTTGGCCTGAATACCGTTGGCAGTGAACGACCACTCGTAGCGCAGCGAATCGGCTTTGTCGTAGTCGAACGACCCCTGGGCCGAAAACCTCACTTTCAGCGGCGCGGCCCCGACGGTTTTGTCCGCCGAGATTTTGGCGACGGGAGCGCGGTTGCCTTCGTTGTATTCGATGCGTACCAGTTTGGCATCGGTATTCTTTGCCCGCCAGTAGGTGCCGTATTCGAGTACGTAGAGTTCGCCTTGGCGGTCAAAAGCCATGTCCACCGGGTGGTTGAACTCCTGATCGGGCAGGAAGCGCTCCATGCTTTGGTAGTTGTGGTTTTTGTCCATCGTGACGGTGGTGACGACGCCCCGCATCCAGTCGTAGATGAAGAGTTTTTCATCGAAATATTTCGGAAACTTCCCCGGCGATGCCTGGTAGTCGTCGTAGTAATAGACCGGACCCGCCATCGCGTTGCGCCCGCCTTTGCCGAGTTCGGGGAACTCTGGCGACTCGGCGTAAGGGTACCAGATAAAGGCCTTCTGCGCAGGCGGGAGGTCTTTCAAACCCGTGTTGTTGCGCGAAAAGTTGACGGGATGCTGCGGGTCGAACAGCTCTCCCGACTTTTTGGCTTCAAAGTCGTACTTGTAATAGGGCTTGTTGTCGCCCACGAACAGCGGCCAGCCGAAGTACCCGGCTTGCCTCGCCTGGTTGATCTCATCGTGGCCACGCGGGCCGCGCGTCGGCCCGTCTTCCCCGGCGTCCGGCCCGACCTCGCCCCAGTACAGGTAGCCGTTGCGCTGATCGACCGCGATTTGGAAGGGATTGCGGTTGCCCATGACGTAGATTTCAGGCCGCGTTTTCTCCTGGCCAGGCTTAAAGAGGTTGCCTTCGGGAATCGTGTAGGAACCATCGTCCTCGGGATGGATGCGCAGGATTTTGCCGCGCAGATCGTTGGTGTTGCCTGCCGATTTGAGGGCATCGAAACGGATCCGGCCCGGTCGGTCGTCGCTGGGCGAGTAGCCATCGGACTCGAAAGGATTGGTATTATCGCCCGTGGAAAGAAACAGATTCGCCTGGGCGTCGAAGGCCAGCGAACCCGCCGAGTGGCTGACGCCCTCGTGCAGCAGCGGCACGCGCAACATATCCACACGGTTGGTCAGCCCGGTTTCCGTAAGTTCGAAGCGGCTGAGAACGTTGGTGTAGCTGTCGCCCTGCATGACCATGTCTCCATAGTAGAGGTAGAGCCAGTGGTTTTGCAGGAAATTGGGGTCGAGGGCCAGGCCCAGCAGCCCGTCTTCACCGGTGGCCCGGATGTCGAGTTTGGTGATTCGCCTTTTGATATTAGTCTTGGGATCAAAGCTGTTGATGTAGCCCACTCGTTCGATGTAATAGACCATGCCATCGTCGGCTATGGCCAGTTCCATGGGTTCGTTCAGGTCGTCGTCCAGGGTTATTTTGGTGAAGCGGCTGTCGGCGGGCTTGTCTCCGGGGCCAGCGAGCAAATGGGTGAGGAGCAGGGAGAAGGTCAGCAGCAGGTATTTCATAGGTAGGGCTGTATTCGTGCGATTAAAAGTACCACTTCGTCTTTAAGTTAACAAATGGCAATGCCTACTGGAAGAAACTGACAAAAGCAATGGAAATGTGGAAAGATCATCTCATTAGGTTTCCCTATTTTTATGTTTTAGATAGACGGGGAGCAAAAAGCTTTAAATTATTGATTTATCTCTTCTTAATCAGAAAAGAAACGGAATTGCTCGTCTCATTCTTCCATAAGAAGGAGTTGGATTTCTTTACATGTAAATTAACCCATCAACAACTCAAGTAAATGATGAAAGTTTTATTTTCCAAATGCTATTCTTGAGTGCTTAGTCTCATCATTTGCTATAACGAGTTGATCGACGCACCTTACCCCTTATACATGGCTCCACCCACTTTCATACCCTCATAACTTAGTTACACTTAAAGTTGGAGATCATATCAGTTCATTGAACCTCTGCCCCTTTGGTAAGCAAATTCTTTGGTGGCGGCGTCATATTTATTTACTTGGGATATCATTCATTCTAACACTGCTGCTGAAAGGCGGCACCGTCGTCGCAGTGTTATGCCAGGATGGAAAAATGGTACTTTCAAGTATTTAAAGCCAAACTCGCCTTCATCTGCCGCAACGTTGTCTCCACTTACAGGAAAGTCGACGGCCAGTTTGCAGTCGAGGCGGCAAGATGCATTTCGTGAGCGGTCAATATTTGTTATTTTATTAATAAATCTCTCAAAATATGAAGGTTACTACTCTACATACGCTTCTCTTCTGCATCGTCTGCCTTGGTTGCTCCGCCCAATCTATTCAGGACAGAGCCTACCCACAGGCCAGTCCCTATCCCTACGACCCCTACTTTCAGGCGCACATCGCGGGAGCCATCGACAGCATTGCCGCCGAGCCCTATGGCCAGCGGAACCGATCCGTGGATAACTGCCCCGACACACGCAGGCTGGTGTACTCCTTCGCCCTCGAAGGTGAGGCCGTCACCTCGCCCTATACAGGACGAAAATTCATCCAGGGACCGACGGGTTATTTTGGACCCAAAAGCCGCGACGTGCGGGGCCGGATCGCGACCTTCGGCGGCGATCCGCTCAAGTACGACCTCCCACCCATGACCGCCCGGCTACTGCGCCAACCCAACGACACGCTGGTGATGGTATTTTTGAGCGTTCCCGGCAACCTCGTGCAGCAGTACCACTTCGCAGCCAGCCACTGGGCGCGGTTTTACGGGCTGGTGGCCGAACGTATGAACAACACCTGGCACGTCGATTTTCGGGCCGCCGTCTCGGAATACGCCGAAAAGCGGCGCCCCTCCGATGGGACCCGCGAACATAACCCGATGGACTACGCCTACGACATGGTGGGCACGCCCGGCGGCGATGGCGTGCTGGGCGGCACCCGCTTTGCCGGGGGGACCGAAAATCACAAAATCATGTGGCGCACCACGGCTTTGCTGTATTCCCAGTGGTTTCCCGATTCGGCCCGAATTTCTAACTACACCACCGCCGAGGCCGAGCGACTGACGTTCGGCTTCTTGCAGGATTTTGTGCGGCGGCTGGGCCAAACGGGCCACGGGGAGTTCGATTCGGAAATTTACTACCCGCACTCGATTCAGGCATTCCTGAATCTATATGATTTTGCCAAAAAGCCGGAACACAAACAATTGGCTAAAACTGCTCTTGATTACTACTTCGCGACATACGCCTTAAAAACGTACCACGGCAGCATCGCCGGAGCACAAAAACGCGGTGGACTCCCCAAAGTGGAAAGCGAAATGGCGGTACTGTTGAGAGCCTTCGCCGACACCACTAACCTTAAACCGCTGCCTGTACCGCTGGCGGTTGCCACTACTACCTACCGTCCTAATCGGGTGATTTGCAATTTGTTCAATAAAAATGTTGCCCTGCCTTTCTCCGCTCAAATGAGCCGTCCTAACTACCCGATGGACAAGAAAAACGTAACACAGGAAAGCTTTTATGCCTCAAAGTCATTCGGGATGGGCAACGCGGTCCTGACGATGGTCGACAACCCCAACCAGCAGGTGGCATGGTCGCTGGTGGTGACCGATGACTCAGACAATCTGGTGTTCATGGGTCAGCAGCCGCAACGCGGGCTGAACGTCGGCCACAGTCCTTACACCCAGACTTTGCACGACCAGGGTACAATCATCGTGATGAGTGCGCCGACGCAAGCGGGGCCATCCGGCGTGCTTTCAACCGAGCAGGCGCAACGTCAGCAACACGCAGGTGCGCCATTGGCCCACTATCCTCAACCGAACTTGCGCGACCTGTCGGCCGTAGAAACCTTCATCGACTCGACCGCCAACAGCGCGGCTACTTGGCTGATGGTTCCCAAGGGCGTGAAGAAAACAGAGGAAGATGAGGACGGCGTCTTTATGGAAGCCGGTGATGCTTTTATCCACGTACAACCCTTCGGCGATAGGTTTTGGGTGGATATCCCGACAAGCGACACTGCTTTTTTTACCAAAAAAGGCACCCGCCTAACCCTGGCGAAGTACCGCATTCTGGTCTGCAACGGGCAACCGTCGGGCTACGTGCTCGAAGCGGCCGAAAAGAGTAAATACCGTGACTTGACGGATTTTAAGCAGAAAGTTAGTCAAACGGCGCAGCTGAATTTATCCAGATACAAAAAAAACGGGCTGGTGGAGTACCGATCCTTCAACAACCGTCGCCTTAAAATGAAGTACCGCCCCGACGGCCTGAGAGCTGACGGCTGGATCGACGGCGCCCCGCTGGATTACGCCTCCTGGGCCGATGGCGGAGTGTACGATAGCCGTTATCTCAAAATAAAAAATGGCCGGATGACCGTGACCGATGGCCGCGAAAGCTTTGTAATCGACCTTGACAACCCCTGATTTTGAAAAATCTCAAACAAGTACTTTTCCTGTTTCTGCTGGCGACCGTCTGCGCTATTTCGGCCCACGCCCAGCCCGACCCCTTCCTGCACAAACTTTACGATTCTTTGCACGATTCACCGATGCAGCAAAAGTTTCGCCGCCTGGCACCGATGCCCGCCGGGGTGGTCTACGTGCAGCAGCCCGACGAAGGTGAGACAGAGATACGCGAACACTTCCGCACTATGAAACGATTGGGCTTCAACGCCCTGAAGCAAATCCTGACCGTGCCACCCTGGACGGAACAGCAGGTAGGGCTGCTGGCTTTGGAAGAGGGCATCGTGCCGTGGTGGTACGGCGAGGGAGGCTACGCCGAAATCGACGACACACTGCTCGTCCGCCTGAAAATCAGCCGCTCACTGCCACTGGCCGAGGTACTGGCGCATCCGGCGATGGTCGCCCATCAGCGAGAAGTTTTGAAAAAAAGAATTGAAAAAATCCAGAATCAAAACAACGCCAGCCAACCCATTCCGATGGCCGCCACGAGCCGCGCCTTCGATCCCGAAATCGGCAAGCGTGGCGACGACCTCAACGAAAAGGGGGAGTTCCTCTTCGTGGAGTGGCTCAAAAGTCGCTACGGTACGGTCGAGAAGCTCAACTACGCCTGGAACCAGCACCACGCAGGGCTTTTTCGGCCTGACCTTGGACCGTTCAAGAATTGGGACGACGTGGCCAATAACTGGAAAGACACGCCGCGCCGCGAGTACAACCACGTCAAGGACATCTACCGCTTTAAGGTCGACCATAACTATCGCCGCATCCTCAACAGCGCGGCGCAATTCAATGCCTTCGACCCCGCCGCCCCCTACCGGGGTGGCGGCGAGCTGGCGGTTTTCCACCCCATCGCCTGGTACAACGTCGACATGGAGGGCATCGCCCGCTCGCTGACCGACTACGGTTCTTTTTATCCTTCGATGCACTTTTCGTGGCACTACAACCTGACGGAGGGCGAAGTCTGTAAATCGCTGTACATGCAGGCGTCGCTGATGAACGACTTCAATAAGGGTGGCTGGACGGGCGGCTGGGAGAGCACCGGCGGCCCCCAGCAGATGGATGGCGAGAAAGATCCCGGTCACGATAACGCCTATTACGCCGGGGAGGGCGAAATCATACAACTTTACCTCAGTCAGTTGGCGGCGGGCTTCAAGGGTTTCGGCGTATGGAGCTGGAACGCCCGTAGCGCGGGAAAAGAAGAAGGGGAATACGCCCTGCTCGACCGCAGCGGCCAGGTGACCGACCGCGCAGAGGCGCTTGGCAAGATCGGCCAAGCCATGCAGAAATACCGCATTGAACTCTGGCAGGCGCACAAGGAGCCGCTGGTGGGCGTGCTGTACGACTGGGAGAACGAGGCCACCTGGGGCGCCACCAGCACGCCTGGTGACGACGATTTCAAGCTACAGCCCGTCCGCGCCCGCATCGGCATCAGCAACGCCCTGATGGAGGCCAACGTACCCTACGAATACGTTACGCCCGACAACCTGAAAAAGGGCCTATCGGGACGCTACAAGATGCTATACCTGCCAGCGATGCTCTCGATTCGCCTGGAACTACTACCTCTTTTACATCAATACGTGGAGCAGGGCGGGCGATTGGTGATGGACCTGCCCTCGGCTCGTTTCGACGAAAACACCGCCCACTTGCCCGTGGGTAAGGGATCGGTGTTTGAACAAATCTTCGGCTGCACCCTCGATGATTTTCAGTACGCAGGCACCAACCGCCCGCAATTCATGGACGGCCGCGCACTCTACGGCTACACCATGGACGCCACGCCTACTACGGCGAAAGTTTTGGCAAAATATGATAATGGCCAGCCCGCCATCCTGGAAAATTCCTTAGGTAAAGGCCAAGCCGTGCTGCTGGGCTTGCAATCCTCGATCAACGACTTTACGCAAAATTTTACTAAAAAGGGTGAAGGCCGTCAGGCCGGTCGGGTGCCGTTTTTGCCCTACGTTTTGGGGAATTATCAATCGCCCTATGCTTGCGCCAACGCCCTGGCCTATCGCCTGGCGTCACCTGCGGCGGATCACTATTTCCTAATCAACCAGGGACCGGCCACCACCGCCTCGCTGAATACCAAATTTATGAAGTATCGCCAATTCACCGATGCGGTGACGGGGGAGGTACTGAACGCATCCAAAATTCCCGTAGACGGATTCGGCGGACGCTGGGTTCGGGCAGTGAGGTAAGCTGAAAAGTAACACTATGTGCCCCCAAGACCACCGCTGTTTATTAGCCGATCTGAAACAATTCAAATATTTTACAAAAACATTTAGGGATTTAGGAGACTTAGTCTACCATTAAGTGAACGCCAACCACAAGGCAGCGCAATGGCAGCAGTCAAAGACCTCAACGATGAACATCTGACGACTCTTCTCCGGGAAGGACGGCGGGCTGCCTTTGCCGAAATCTACCAGCGCTACTGGTGTAAGCTTTACAGCATCGCCTACTATCAAACAGGCGTCCGTGAGGAGGCCGAAGAACTGGTACAGGAAGTTTTCCTGAAACTGTGGAGCCGCCGCGCCGAGGTCGTGATCCAGCACTTGGGCCTGTACCTGACCGTCGCAATCAAGAATCAAGCCTACGACTACATCAAATCTCAGATTAGCTCCCGCAAGTACCAGGAATACCTGATTTTTCAAGAAATTCACCACCACCCCGCCACCGACGACATCGTCAACTTTACTGACCTGGCCGAGGCCGTGGAGGATGCTCTGGGCCGCTTGCCCGAGAAAAGCGCCGAAGTGTTCAAGCGCAGCCGCTTCGAGAACCAATCGGTTCGGGAAATTGCCGCCGGCCTGAATCTGAGTGAGAAAGCCGTAGAGTACCACATCACAAAGTCGCTCCGGTTTTTGAAAGAAAATCTCAAACATTACCATACAGACAACTAGGCCGCCCCTGGAACACCGCTATGACGCAGCAGAAATTCAATCAACTACTGAAACGCTACCTGGCCGGGCAGACCACCGCTGCGGAAGAGCAGTTCCTGCTGGAATGGTACGAAGATCCCGCCAACAAGGTGGAACTCAACCTGACCGGGTTTCAGAAAGAAACGATTAAAAAACGGATGTGGAACCGCATCCGCCCGCACACGAAGCCCGCCTGGACAACCCGAATCGTTCGCCTGGCCTGGACGTCGGCCATCGCGGCTTGTTTTATACTGGGCTGGATATGGGTCAATCCGCTCGACTTGCCCCTGCGGCTCGATTCGACGGTGGCCTCCATGAAAAAGGAGCGGGAAAAAATGGAAGTAAAAAACACCAACCAGTCCGAGCGGGAAGTACTCCTGCCGGACGGCAGCAAAGTGACGCTCAACCCCGGCAGCCGCCTCAGCTATGACCCATCTTTCAACCAGTCCCGACGCGAGGTCACGCTGACGGGCGAAGCTTTCTTTAAAGTAAAGCGCGACGAAACCCGGCCCTTTGTGGTGCATACGGGCGAATTGGTCACGGAAGTACTGGGAACGAGTTTTCGGATCAAACAAAATAGCCGGGGCAAGAGCGTCGAGGTGTCGGTACGGGAAGGCAAAGTATCGGTGTACGCCGAATACAAGCAGAGTGAGCGTGAGCACAACGGCGTCATTATCACCCAAAACCAACGGGTGCTGTTCGACGCCGCCACGCAGCGCATCGTACCGGGCATCGTGGAGGCACCCCTGCCGCTTAAACTACCCGCCGAGGCACCGCCCACATTGGTTTTTCAGGAAACTCCCTTTGAAAAAGTCCTGGCTGAGTTGAGCCGCCTGTACGGCATCGAATTTGTCATTTCGAACCCGGCGGTGAAGGACTGCCGCATCACCGCCGATCTGCACGATTTGTCGATGTTCACGCAATTGGATTTAGTTTGCAAATCCGTGGGGGCGACTTACGATAAGCGCGGGACGGTGGTGTTTATCAATGGCGACGGCTGTTAAAAAAAGCCGGAAATGCTGCGAACATTTCCGGCCCAATCGTGCATCCACCCACAAACGCTAATCTGTGGGAGTGTGCTGTTTTCCAATCCTTTTACCAATTAAAAAACTTTTAAAATTATGAAAAAAAACCTACCAATTCACAGAAACTTGTGGAAGGTTATGAAAATCACTTTATCACAAATGCTCTTACTCGGGCTATTCGGTAGCATCGCCCTGGCGCACGATAGCCACGCTCAGGAGGTGCTGAACCGCACCATTACGCTAAACCAAAAGAACCTTGAACTGAAAGCCGCCCTCCGCCAAATCGAGCGGGAGGCCAAAGTAAAATTTGTCTATAGCACCCGCATCCAGTCTGGTCAGCGCATCTCGCTGAACGTGACTAATCGCAAGCTCTCAGCGGTGCTGGACGAACTACTGTCGCCCGTTGGCATTGACTACGAGGTGATCGAAAACCGGATTCTGCTCACCAAGCGGCGCCCGAACCGCAGTTCGCAGGCCGCTCCTGAGTCAATCCAAAACCAAGCCGAGATCAACGCCGACCGCACCGTTAGCGGACTGGTCATCGACGAATTGGGCGTCCCCATTCCCGGCGTCAACGTGGCCGTGAAGGGTACTACGCGCGGCACCACCACCGCCGCCGACGGGCGGTACAGTCTTGTCGTTCCCGAGAACAGTACACTCATATTTAGTTTCGTGGGTTTGCAGAGCCGCGAGGTTCCGTTGAGTAATCAATCAATCATCGACGTGACGCTGCTGCCCGACCCCAACCAACTGCAAGAGGTGCAGGTGGTGGCCTACGGCGAACAGCGCAAGCGCGACGTCACAGGTTCCATCGCCTCCGTGAAAGCTGCCGAAATCAGCATGAACACTGCTGCCAGTCCCGAGGTGGCCCTGCAAGGCCGGGCGGCGGGAGTTCAGATTACGCAGGCAGGTGGATCGCCGGGCGGCGCGGTGCGTATCAACGTGCGCGGCGTGGCTTCCATCAGTTCCGACTCGCAACCGCTGATTGTGATCGACGGGCAGCCCGTCAACAGTAGTGCTTTCGGGACGGGCGGCGTGGCCATGAACCCGCTGGCGGAGATCAACCCCGAGGACATCGCTTCGATGGAGGTTTTGAAAGACGCCTCCGCCACGATTCTGTACGGTTCCCGCGCCGCCAACGGCGTGATCCTCATTACCACCAAGCGCGGCAAGGGCAAGCCCAAACTGGACCTGAGCTACCAGCAGGGTGTAAGTTCGCCCACCAACCGCGTCGATTTTGTGGACAACGGAGCCGACTACTTCAACATCCTGAAGCGGGCGGCGGCCAACAACCCGGCGGCGGGTTTGCCGCCCCAATCGACCAATCTAGTAAATCTGCTCCCGACGGGCATCCTGAAAGGTACCCTAGCTCCCGCGCTCGATAATCAACTGGTCGATTCGACGACGCTCTACAACACCAGCACCGACTGGCTCGACCAGACGCTACGCAACGGGCGCTACACCCAGGCTTCACTGTCGGTGAGTGGCGGCACCAAGAAGCTGTCCGTATTTGCCAGCGGGGCTTACCGTAACGAGGGCGGCATCGTGATCGGGCAAGATTTCCGGCGGCTCAGCGGGCGGCTCAACATCGACTATAAGCCCATAAAAATGCTGCAAATTGGGGGCAACCTCTCGCTGAACGGCCTCAATAACTCGACAGTACCACTGGGCGACACCTACCGGGCCGGCCTTACTAATGCCCTGCCGGCTTATCCGGTGCAGTTGCCCGACGGCACTTATTTCAACGGCATTAGCAACGGCACCAACAACCGGACGGCAATCGGCACCAACCCAGTGTTTTTCCGCAACAACTACTCCAACGACACCAAGACGCTTCGGGCCATCAACACCTTCCACACGCAACTGACGCCCATTGCGGGCCTGGTGCTGCGGTCGGAGTATGGCTTCGATTATCAGCAGAGCCGCAACGCTTCGGTGTTTAACCAAACTCTTTATCCGGCGGGCATCGACGGCGCCGAGCGCGACGGCAACGGCAAAGCCGAAAACCGCAACGTCATCAACCGTAATTCCAATTGGAACAACACGATTAACTACACACGCGAGCTGAGCAAAGACCATCGGATTAGTGTATTGCTGGGAAACAGCGTGCAGAGTCGAATAGGTGACAACGAAACATACATCACCGAAAACGTGCCGGACGGCGCCACGGTCGGGCTGGATACCGCGCGCACCGTGGTGTTCAACGATGAGCTTTCCTTCCGCTTCGTTTCGTTTTTCGGTCGGGTCAACTATACTTTCAAAGACCGCTACCTGATCGAGGCCAGTTTGCGGACCGATGGCTCGTCGCGCTTTGGCCCCGAAAATCGCTGGGCAACTTTCCCGGCTGCCTCGGTGGGCTGGATCGCCAGCGAAGAAGATTTCCTGAAAGGAAGTTCGTTCGTCAACTTCCTGAAACTACGCGCCAGCTACGGCCTGACGGGCAACGCCGAGATCGGCAACTTTGTCTGGCAAAAGACCTTCACCTTCGTGGGCTATAATGCCGCCATTTACGGCGGGCTTCAGGGCGGGCAGTTCACCAACCCAGGCAACAGCGGGCTAACCTGGGAATCCACCGCGCAGTTCGACATCGGGGCCGATTTCCGGCTGTTCAAAGATCGAATAAGCGGGACTTTCGATTTTTACAATAAAGTGTCGGACGGGCTGCTGCTCGACTATAACATTGGCAACTTTTACGGCACGATCAATCGGTCGATGACCATCAACCTGGGGTCGGTCAGGAACCGGGGCTTGGAGTTGAGCCTGACCAGCCGCAACATTATGCGTAACGATTTCCGCTGGACGACGGATTTCAACATCAGCGGTAACCGCAACGAGGTACTTTCCACCTACGATGCTCCTTTCCTGCGCTATCCCGCCCAGATCATCGATGGAACTAACATCGCCACGCCCGGCTACCCGCTGGGCAACTACTACATGGCGCGTTTTGCGGGCTTCGACCCCGCTACGGGCAACGAGCTTTTCTACGAGCGCGACAACGAGGTTAACAGCAACACGGGGCAGACGGTCGAGACGGGCCAAAAGCTGGACGGAACCGCCGGAAATAATGTAGGGAACGGCAACCAGTTTATTCTGGAAAACCGGACGCCCTACCCCACCATGTTCGGCGGCCTTAACAACACCTTCGACTACAAGGGCTTCGACCTGAGCATCTTGTTTTATTTCCAAACCGGCAACTGGATCTACGACCAGGCCGAGCGAGCGCAGAGCTACCCCAACGAAGGGCAGGTACTCCGCGCCAACGTGGTCGATGTGGGCAACCTGGTGGATCAGCTCGATGGATCCGACGGCCTGCGGCGGCTGCAATATCGTTCCAACGCACGCAACATCGAGTCCACCCGTTTCTTACAGAAAGGGAATTTCGTCCGGTTGAAAAACCTGCAACTGGGCTATCGCTTTCCCAGCGAGTTCACCGAAAAGCTCCGTCTGCGTCAGCTTCGCGTGTACTTAACGGGCCAAAACCTGCTGACTTTCACCAAGTTCCGGGGCTGGGATCCTGAGGTGTTCCGTAGCGGCGGGGCGGGTTCCGCTTCCAGCAACCTATCGCCCGGAATCACCAACAACGATCTGCCGCAGGTGCGCACGTTCCTCTTTGGGTTAAACGTGGGACTTTAATCGGTTAAGGGTTAAAGGTCAACGGTAAACGGTCAACGGCCTAGGTTATCGCAGAGCATCATGAGACATAAAGGTTTTGATTCTTCGACAAATGAAAATTTTAAAATATATAAAAATGAAAAAAATAGCGAGTGTTATAAGTTTACTGGTCCTGGGATGGGCTGGTGTCAGTTGCAACGACTACCTGGACGAGGTGTCTTCCAAAACCCTTATTTCAGCCTCGAACGTCAATTCGGTGGAGGAACTGGATATTCTGATGGTCGGGGCTTACTCTGGCTTTGGCCGGGAGATTGCCTTCGGGGGAAATGCCCTCGTAATGGGTGAGACTTTCGCCGATTTGGTGACGGTCAACAACGTGAACTACCGCAATAGCCCCAGCCGCTCGTCGCTGGT
Organism: Persicitalea jodogahamensis; assembly: GCF_014651615.1. Classification (GTDB taxonomy): domain Bacteria; phylum Bacteroidota; class Bacteroidia; order Cytophagales; family Spirosomataceae; genus Persicitalea; species Persicitalea jodogahamensis. The sequence continues at coordinate 122,717 of NZ_BMXF01000007.1, forward strand.
GTACCAGTGGCGGCAACGCGAGCAGGATTACGGCTATCAGGCGGAGTTCATGCAATGGTCTACCTTCGGTATCAACAATGCCAACAACGTCATTGAACTCCTGCGGGCCAACCAGGTCAAGACACCGAATGAAACTGACCCGCGTCGCGACATTGCGCAGCAGCGTGCCCGTCTGGAAGGCGACGCCCGCTTCGTGCGGTCGCTTTGCATTTTTGAGCAGTTGCGCATTATCGCTTACCCCTGGGGCTACACGCCCGACAATTCGCATCCGGGGCCGATTTCCAGATTCTCTTCCGTATCTGACTTTGGTGACCTAACGTACCCCCGCCTGAGCGTAAAGGCGGCTTACGACAGCATTCTGGTCGATCTGCACATGGCAGAAAAGATGCTTCCCGACCACTACGATCCGGCCATTCACCTTCCTGAGTATGAGCCTCGGGCCAACAAGTGGGCCGCCCTGGCGCTTATGGCGCGGGTATACTGGCAGCAGGACAATGTCGATAGCTGTTTGGCGGTCACCAACCGTTTGCTGGGCCCCAACGGAACCCGCTTCCCGCTCGTCCCCGGCGAGCGGATGCTGCAAGACCTCTGGCAACGCACGGGTATCATGCCGGGCGTGAACTCCGCTGCTAACCGCGACGAAATTATTTTTGAACTGGTAAACGTGGCGGGCCGCAACGCCCGCACCACCAACGGGGCACCACTACGCCGATCATATGTGTTGCAAGTGCCGTATAATGCCACCCAGCTCAAAGACGTGTACAACTTAACCTCCGGCCCCGATATCCGCCTGAGCCAGCGCTTCAAGCAGCTGGCTGACTTCAACCGCAGTAAGGACTTGCGCTACAAGACGTTAATCGATACCACGCAAGCCACCACCACTTCTACTTCCTGGGATAGTCCCAATCGGCTTTGGTTTCCGAAAAAATGGGGTTCGCAGGGGACGGCTCGCACCCCGGTTCAGGGCGTAAACAGCAATGTCGTCATCTACCGTTCGGCGGAGTTCATGCTCATACGGGCCGAAATGAACGCCCGCAAAGGCAATACCGCTGCCGCCCTCGCCGATCTGAACCGCGTCAGAACCCGCGCTGGATTGGTGGCCCTGACCTCGGCCCCGGCCGATTTGCTGGACGAAATCCAAACTGAGTTTGTCCGCGAGACTTTCGCCGAGGGGACGCGCGTCCACAACCTGAAACGCCAGAAGAAATCAGTCGATCCCGGCGACCGATCGCTGTCGCCCGAGGGCGTGGACTGCGCTATCAGTGGCTGTATGCCGCTGCCCTGGAACAGCCCCACGCTGGTGTTCCTGATTCCGCAGAACTTCCTGGACCGGAATCCGCTGGCGGTGCAGAACGAGTAGGGCTGAAAAAGGGAAATCGTTTTTGGCAAAAGCGTAGGAAATTCGTTTCCTGACCTTAACTACTCATGCTAAAGCTGCGGGGAAAATTGGTACTTTGAGTAGTTGAGGCCCCCTATGCCTATCTGTCGCTTTTTGCAAGTGGGTTCTGATCGGGTCTAAACCCACTTTGGCTCATCGGTTTGCGGCTTGGCGATGTGGCGGATTTTTGGCACTAAAGTTCATGCGGAGAATGAATGTTGAATCTTACCGAAATGTTGCTTGGGAACACATGAGCCGCGATATTGCCAAACCGCTACTATAGCCAGTGCTTCTTGTTATTGGAGCTTATTCTTGTACGCAACTACAAAGTTGCCAAAATCACCAAGCGGCTGGGGCGAACGCGGCCGGGCCGCAAGACGATCTGTCTTTTAAGGAAAATGTTGAGCATTGCTGATGATGAATGCTTACATATGGCATAAATACGCCACTTGATCCCAGCGAACACTCTGTTACACTACCGTAATATCAACCAATTTGTCTGACTATCTACTAATGAAGATATCAGTAAGCCACTCAAGCCCAATTTTATTGCTGCCAAGGATGAGTAATGCCATGAAGGCTATTTCGACGTATTGGATAGTGTGCATTCTTTTCATCGCCTCTAATGTATCCCACTCGCAAACGAGAGCACTCCATCCTCGAGGAATTATTGGTGCCACCGAACTACCGGCACTACGAGCCAAGATAAAGAAAGAACCCTTCAATACGATGTGCAGAAACCTGTTGCGGGTGGCCGAGCGGCAACAGGGGCAGCAAATTGATCGCCCTTATGATCCTTATGCCGACGGCGATCTCCTAGGAGTCCAGTCCTATCTGTACTTGCTCACCGGTGATCAAAGCTGGGCGGAAAGGGCCTGGGTATCCGCCGAGAGAGTTCTTAGTGATAGCACTTACTTCAATTCCCCTCTTTCCCGGGGCCTGACCAGAGCAAGGCTGCTACAGAAGATGGCATTGGCCTATGATTTCTGTTATTCAGCCTGGACTGAGCAACAGAGAAGCCAGGCCAACGAGCGACTCTTCGGTGTAATGTTTTCGGTCAACGCCAATATGGGACACGAGGCTAACTATGCTATCGAAAGCAACTGGATGGGGGTGCGATACGGTAGTGTTATTCTGGCTTCCTACGTGTGGGATCACGACGGGGTTTCGCCCGAACGGTCGCCAGCTCTACCTTTGCGCTGGGATGCTAATAAGCGATTACAGGACCATCTGGAAAAAGTAATCTTCGCAAATGGGTGGAACGGTGAGAGCATGTCCTACCACGTATACGGCTGGACCTTTATCGGCCCGGCCCTACTGGCTTTGAAAAAAAATATCAAAGGTTTCGATATGGCTGATTTTGTTCCCGAAACGGTAAACACTTTACAAGGATTGATGACTTCTACCGTAGCGATCGAGCATAAGGCAGGAGTGAGCGGTATCCAGGCTGACCTTTCCGATGATGACTTAATGTTCACGACAGATGGACTGTTAGGCATGGCGTTTAATCTATATCCGGCGGATCAGCAAGCGGCCCTTAAGTGGATGCATGACTACCTTCTTCAAACAAAAAATGACGCTACAAACGACGATGGTCAATTGTTTTACAGTATGCTGTATTATCCCGATACGCTTGAAAAGCAAAACCCTGCACAAATTGGATGGCTCACCTACCACGACCCAGATCAGGGCGTTGTCATTACCCGCAATCGCTTTCGGGATGAAAACGACATCGTTGTTACATACAATGCCAAGGCTACCGAGATCAAAGGACATGCTGGCGCTGACATTAACACGTTCCGTATTATCGGTATGGGTGTGCCCTGGGTTATTGGATCTGGCAGGACGGACCTCACCGCTGGACAAACCAACCTCTTCCCTAATCTGGAAGAAACTGCTGAAAAGAATAATCGTAGATTGGGAAAATTACATGACTATCAATTCTTTAAAGATGGCCAAGGTGGCTATGCGATCGGTAGCGGTAGTTGTGTGGGTACAGAGGATCATCGGCGAATACTCTATACCTCATTTGATTCCACATCTCAGGCCGAAGCGGTAATCGTTGTCGTTGACCATTCTTCTAACGGGCGGCGCTGGCGCATAAATACCCCCGAGTTTACCCAATTGGTAACAAACCCTCAAGGTTATACCCTTTTTGCTCCGAATGGCTCTAGTATGCGAGTTCAGTTTATGGGAACCTCAGGCCCCGTTCAATTAGAAAGCAGCAAACTGCCCTACGGAGGCCATACAACCAGACATAATAACGGAATATGGTACCAAGGCGAAGTTTATTCCCATAGTCGCTACATCGATTTCTATTGTCAGGGCTCTGTTACGGCAGTTATTACCCTGCAATCAGCAGGGAAGAGTCATCCTAGAGCAATTTTAGGAAAATCAGGTAGCATCATTAGCATAGCTGATTTGCAACTTACCTTACCTACACATCCAGAAGACTAGCTGATTTCTGCTGGATCGTATGCTATTGAAATAAATTGACGGATTAATGTTAGAAAAGTCGTCAGCGGCCCAATGAGAATTTGTCAATTGAAAAGCGCCACTACGCGGGAGAGCATAAAAAACCTGAGGAACTCCTTATTAAGCGGCCATTGGAATTCCTGTTGGAAAAAAAGTAGTCAAAAATGCTAACTGGAAGAAAGGAACGGATGTACTAGGACCCGTTCGGTACTCGAGCCGTTGTTTCCACTCCTTATTTCCGTTTGGGAGGAAAGGTCGAGCGACATTTTCAAACGTTTCGTGAGTTCAAAATTAAAATTAGACCGGACATTGTACCGCCGGTAGGTGGATTGGGGGGAGAAGCCATCCACCAGATCCTGGGTATCCTTGAATAGCCCTTCCTGATTAAAAAACCCCGCTGACACGAAGTACTTCACCTTGTTTTGCCCACCACTGATGTTGACGTTGTGCTGTGATTGGGTCGAGACCTTTTTGAACATCTCCGCTGCCCAATCCACGCTGGGGTAAAAAATGGGATCCGTACCGTTGCGGTACAACTCGATGTCCTCGGGCGTGTACCTAGGTACGTATACGTTCCCATTTACATAGGTGTCCGCCCGGATGGCCTCGTTAAAATTAGTGGCATAGTCGGCACTGTTCATCATTTCACGCTTATCCGTGAATGAATTGAACCCCTGGTTGAAGGTGTAGCTGATTTTTGGTGGCCCCGACTTTCCCCGCTTGGTAGTGATGATCACCACCCCGTTGGCACCCCTTATCCCATAAACAGCCGTGGAAGAGGCGTCCTTAAGGATGGTAACGGATTCGATCTCGTTAGGGTCGATGTTATTGATGTTGTCGATCTGAATTCCGTCCACCATCGTGAGCGGATCGGTATTGCCCGAGAAGGTACCCACCCCCCGGATCCTCAGTTTGGACGCATCGTTACCGGGTTCGCCCCCTCCCTGTGTGGCAAACAGGCCCGGCAGCCGGCCCACCAGCGAGTTACTGACGTTGGCCACCGGCGATTGCACCAGCTCCTTGGTACCCATGCTGGCAATCGCCCCCGTCGCGTTGATTTTTTTCTGGGTGCCAAAACCCACCACCACCACTTCTTCCAGGGACTTGGTATCGGCCTTTAACTGAATGTTCAATGAAGTAGTGTTGCCGACCGTAACCTCCTGTTTTACAAAGCCGACGTAACTAAAAACGAGGACGGCATTTTTGTCCGGTACCGAGATTGTGAACCTGCCGTTCGCATCGGTAGTCACGCCGCTTTGGGTACCCCTAAGGAGTACACTTACGCCCGGCAAGGCTTCGCTGGTGGTTTCGTCAAGCACGTGTCCCGTCACCTGTATGCTGACCAGGGTGGGTAGCAAATTGGAAAGCAGTGGCTGGCCGGGCCTGCCATCCAACAGCTCAATTGTTGTTTTCTGACCTTCCCTTATTCTGGGCTCCAATGCATCCACCGAAGCGCTTTTGGCCTTCTGTGAGGGAAGTATAGTGTAGCCTCCTCCCTTTAATTTCTTGTACCTCAAATTGAGGGGAGGCAGCAGGCGCTTCAGGATACTTTCCACCTGATCGTTTTCATTGACAGAAAAGGGCATTTGCTTCCCCTCGACCAGTTCCTTCTGGTACACAAAATTCACTTTGTGTACCAATTCCAGCCTGTGGAGGAAAAGGGCTACGCTGTTGGCATTTTCCTGGATACTGTTTTGGATTTTAGGTTTCTGCCAATTGGTGGCCATTGTCACTTGCGCCTTGACATCCCAAGCGCTAATCAAAAGGAAGAGCAGGACTAGTGGGAGAAGTAAGGGGAGAGGTCTTTTCATTGTCAAAAGGATATTTAGTAAATTATTACAATCACCCGTCAAACGGGCATTGTATGCACCTTTCCCGGTTTTTTATGATTTTTTTTTGAAAAACTTTGCTTTCACTCATCTTGGCTGGTGGGGGGGCATAGGCAGTACGGTGGCCAAGCGCTTGACTGATGAGAATTAATTCCAGATCGATTTTTATATTTTTATATACTGTATATTTGCAGTATATAAAAAAGGTCGACTGATGATTATTTCCATTCAGCACAAAGGGCTCAAACTGTTCTGGACGAAGGGCGACCGCAGCAAGCTGCCTGCCTCGATGGTACCCAAAATAGAACGGGTCTTATCCATTATCGATGAATTGGAACTGGTGCCGGACGACTTGCAGGATTTGATCTTCTTGCGCCCCCACCCGCTCAAGGGGAATTTAAAGGATTTTTGGGCCATGGGCATTTCAGGGAACTGGCGCATCATTTTCAAATTCAACAACACCGACCACACTGCCTTTGATCTGGACTTTATTGATTATCACTAACTCTTATATGCGATTATGAAAAGACACAGCAGCATCAACGTACACCCCGGCAGTATACTCAAAGAGGACATTCTGGCTCCGGCCCGCCTGAGTCTGGGCAGCGCGGCGGAAATCCTGCAGGTTTCCCGGCTAACGCTTTCGAAGATTGTCAACCAGAAGGGAGCGATCACGCCCAATATGGCAATCCGGATATCCAAGGCTTTCGGCGGAAAGGCGGACTTCTGGTTGAGGATGCAAAGAGGGTATGACCTTAGAAAGGCCGAACAGGAGTTCGAGCGGAACCGCGTGCACATCAAGAAATTTGAATTGGTTTAAGCTGACCTTGCTCGATCATGTGTAAATCGACGGAAATAGCCTTTTTCAAAAGGCACCAGGGAGGTGAGATTTTTCACTACTATAAGGTTTTTGGCGGCGATGGCAAAACCAGGGACGTTTACCAAGAGGTCATAAATTTCCTCAATGATCAGCCTATTGTATCGATTGAGCACAACCACCCCTACGATCCTGCCAACCCCTGGAAGCCTTTTAACCTGACGGGAACCTGGTGCACGTATGAGGTGGGGATTCCAATAAGTGAGCAAGAATACCAGCAAGAATATCAAAAGGCAGTCGCCAATGATTTCTTTATCGGATAATTAAAATCCACTCAGACATAGAATTACAAACAGAGCCGATTGTTTTTCAGGAAGGAGTAATGGTTCCTGTTCATTCCGCTAATGGCGGCTTTGATTTCAATCGGGAGTTGATCCCCAAGGTGAGGCTTGCGGTTGCCGCTCTGGGCCTGACATCAGTGGAAGACATAAAAGCAATTTATCAGGAGCAATTTCCTGTCATCTTTACCCCTTTGATGAACGGCTATCATCGCCTTAGCTTACTGGTATAGTTCAGTTACACTGCACTCAAAAGCTGGTTAAATTTTCCAAAAACACAAAACCGGGAAGCCCCCAGGCCCCCCGCGCTTTCAACCCGGTCACTTTCCGGACGCTCATAGTTTGGACCGGGCGCCAACCCTTATAAAGTCAATCTGGAAGTAAGGGTGGGCGTCGAAAAGACCGGGGGGCTGCCGCAACCCCGGTGCTTATAGTCAACCTCGCTGAATATATGCAACAAATTGGTCAGGAAAGGGTCCACTATTTCACCATGCCGACGCTACGATGTATTTGCCATTGTACCGGTAGGATAGGCCTTTAAGATAGCTTAGGTTGACGATGTTGTAGCGGTTGGCAAAAAAACGGTCGGGATCAAGCCGGTTCTGCAGTTCGATCAGAACCATATCCAGGCTGAGAAAAAACGGATGTCGACTATCTCCCCGCCTGCATTTGCCAGGGGTGCGTCAATGATTTTGTTCATTATTCCTTCCTGGAATGTCTCCCCAACACACGCCATCATTCATCTCATTTCTTGGAAATATTCCACAGGCGCTGATCCAGAATGAGATCCTGCTGCCCAATCACTTCGATCGTAGGATAGAGCGCGTGTCGGGGATGCAGCAAAACATTGTAGGAGATGTCGACCACGGCCGAGGGAACTCCCAGGCCCAAGTCCAGGGGCTCATGCAGCCACTCGCTGAAAATGCGCTGGGTAAGTGGCAGGGCAGTCGGCTCGGCCCACTCGTCGGGCAGCAACTCGGGATAGATCCACCGGATTTCACCCTCGGGTATTTCAAGGGTGAAAACCCGCAGACGGGGCAGCTGATCGTAGGGTACATGGGGAAAGTGAACCAGCGTTTCCAGAAGCGCCAATTCGGGTGAGCTTGCCGTGTAGAGAATACCCTGGCCCGGTGGGTTCCAGCGGCCCCCGGCAATTTCAGCCCCCACCACCGAAAGCGGGTCCTGCCAGTAAGGTTCTTTGAGAATACGGTAAAGTTTCATCTAACTGAACACACCCGCCTCCATGCGAATGAAAACATTATCGACCAGCTTGTATCCGGTGATGGTGTCCAACAGGGACAGGGGGGTGGGATAGGACGGCGGTTGGGTAGCCGCAGCCGGTCGCTGTTGCAGCCGGGTGCGACGGGCGGCAGCCGCGTTGGTTAGATCAGGCGGGGAATCCTTGGTGCCCATTTCCCGAATGGGTGGGCTACTGTACGGAGTAGAGGGAGCCGCAAAGCCCACTTCGGGCGTAGCCAACTCGGCCAGGGGCGCGCGCAGCCACTGGAAGAAAGCTTCCCGCCTGCCATCGAAAACGGCCAGCCCGTGCTGAAACAGCTTCTCCAGGAGCAGCAGTCGTTCGGAAAGGGGTACGGACAAATCACCATGGTGCTGGTTGTACAGGTTACGTTCGGTGACTCCCAGGATGCGGGCCATCTCTTTTTTGGTCAGCCCCCCCAGAATCGCGATCCGGTCGACCTGGTTGCGGGGCAGCTTACGGCGGGCCTGCAGAATAAGATCGTGGGTGGGGAATCCCCAACCCGACGCGGAGTTGATGTCAAGTGGTGAAGCCATGTTTCAAGAAGTTTTGCACGAATATACCTGAAATATTTCATATTCGTCTTTCAAAGAGTGGTTTGCCAGTCAATTCAGTTGCGCAAAACTTCACCCACCGTGATCGTTCCATGGGAAAAACGCTCCCTACGAGCGGTCAATGAGCTCCTTCTCAAAAATATCCCCATGACTACATTGTAAAAATGGGCGGCGCCTACCATGGACAACAAGGCTAGCCAGTCATTTTTTTTCGCCACATACACCTCAATAGCCAGTAAACGTCCACCAGTGTCCACAAGAAACTCTCTTTTTCGACTGCGCGAGCGTCCCCCCATACGTGGGTCAAGGCCACAGTACTCAGAAAGCACCGAAGCCAGCTTAACCTTTGTCGGTCAAGGCAGAATACCGAAGCATGAGCGCTTCGATTCCACGTTGAAGAACCTCTGGTTCCCGTCTGACTGGATTTTTGGTATGCCTCCCGAAAGGGCATACACTCGGTACATGGCTTGGGGCAAACTACTCACCGGTAAAATATAATGGGAGCAGTCCCAAACCTTTACTAAAAAACGTTGAGGTGTTCCAGTTCACTCATTCTCAAAGGCGCCGATGTCCGGTAATTTTTTATATAAGGGTTTACCGCTAAAATCTTTCCCGCCATTCCTTTGAATCCTGGTTCCGGCGTCGATGGCGGGGGATTTCCCCTGCAGCCGATAACCGTCAAATAGTTCAGGGTCACGCATATTCACGTGCGCGCCGACCTTTCCTGGATTGACAAACAAAGGGTTCGCAGTCAAACCATTGTCTCCCTTTTGGGGAAGGTTGTAAAAAAGATTGTTTTCAAATACACAGGAACTTTCTGGTTCAAAGCCCCATTCTGCCGCGTCTTCGAAGTAAAAAATATTGTTTTTAAAGGCCGTTTCGATCGGATTTCTCACTTTCCCTCCCGAGACAAATACCCGATTGCCCTTGCCTTTACCGAAATAATGGACGTTGTTATAAATTTTTACATCTTTTAGTCCTCTTTCAGCCGGAAAGCCGTACAGGTAAGCTCCCATCAATTCATTTTGGCTGATATTGTACCGGATTGTAACGTCCGAATTGATGCCGCGTCGCATTATCCCGCAAAACCAGTTATTGTCGTGGCTGTAATTATACTGAATGACTGTGCCTGTCGAATTATAGTCTGCGTCGAAGCCGCCGTGATCGATCTCATCCGCATTCCCTGTGTTGCCATAAGCTTCATTATACTGAACGATGCAACCGACGGTATTAAAATTAAAAATGCTATGTCCGGTATCAAACCGACTGCTTTCGGCGGAAATATTGTATTCGACGACCGGGTTGAGAGCATATCTTACTATTATGGAATTACGCCCGGTTCGCTCAATAAAATTACCTCTTATCACAAATTCGGTCCATGGAAAATACGTTTCGGTTGAAATGGCGCCCCAACTCGACTGATTACCGATACCAACGCCACCCACGTCCCGAACCACGTTGTTCTCAATGAGGAGTTGGTTGAATTTCGTTTTAACTTTATTTCCCAGGACATGCACGTGAATGCCACCCCGTAATTTTCCCCCAACTTTACCGTTCACATCGTGGATGTAGCAGTTTTTGATCGTCAGGTTATTCACCGTTCCCTTGCCTTCGGCAACTATGTAAATGCCTTTCAATAGCCCCTGGTCTTCATCAGAACCGTTCGTATTGGTCACTTCAAGGTTGTTAATTTCCCAGTACTGACCATTGTATAAATAGATGGGAGCCTCTGTTTTACCCAAACCATTGATGACCGGTTTGTTTTCAGTCCATTCCCTCAGAATAGTTTTGTTAGTGGGGTTGTAAGCGGCAATTAGGTTAGGGTTTTCCGCCGAACCGCTTCCCTTAACTACAAACTGTCCCTCAAATTCGGCTCCTTGGGCAAATAGAACGGTGGAGCCCGCAGAGAATTCGGTGCCGGAATATTTATCGAACTCGGTCTGGTTGCTGATGTAATAGGTCTTTGTACGTACAAGATTTTTAGCGCAGGAGGTCAAGAAAAAAAGGGTCGCAAACCAAACTATAGACAATAGGTAATTTCCATCTTTATATTCCATGAATTTGTAGGTATGTTGGTACTATTTATTGCTCCAAATTTCCAGTCTCGGGGCATCGCCAGCTTCTCTTGATTTGATAACCAGCGTCCGACCTTTGTCTTCGTCATCACCCAGTTGGCGGGTTTCCCGTACCAGAATGAAAGTGATGTCTTCCGTAGCATTCTTTTTAACGATATCGGTTACGTCCAAATGGCGCGCTTTTTCGATAGTTGAAAAAGCAAGTTCGCCCGCCACTTTCACGGCTCCTCCCACGTCTTCAATGAGGGCTTCATGCTCATCCAGATAGGGGGCGTTATTCCAGTCGATGACTTTTTTACTAATTTTCTCCGACGGAACAGCGTAAACGTGCAACCTGAACGGTTTGTCACCCTTATCGACTTTTCCCGAAACGGTCAGAAGCACTTTTTTGATTTTACTTTGATCCTGCGGGATTTTAAAGCCAACATAGCTAACCGCGTTCTGATCAGGATTAGCAGCATTCAAACTTACCCGCAAATCTTTTCCGCCGCTGTGATTTTTAGTTCTGCCGGTGCCGCCCGTAACGTACGCATCCGCGTTCGCCGAAACAAGCGTTTTAGTTAAGTTGCCCTGCGGAATGCTCAATAAAGTGACGCTTTGCGGCGGAAGGGTCAACTTGATTTTTTTATCGGCAGCGAGTTGCCTTATTGTGGAAACTTCGCCGTGGGTGTGCTCATCAACTGTTTCTCCGATTATAGGGGTGCCCGTTTCAAGATCCAACTCCGACAGATCCATATCCAAATGGTAGGCGAAACTACCGCGTTGCACCAACCACATGTAATAAGTATTGGTGTTCTTGTCCAGCGAAACGTAGGTGTCCAATCCATTATCGTCATTTGAGCGGTTAACTTCCAATAAATCCCGTTCATCCTTAAACCCTTTGGCAAAAAGCCGGACTACTTCGCCGGTGCGTTGAATGCCCGAAATATTGTAATCAGGCGACTTGTCCGGCACAGCATCCTTATCTAATAATTTGATTTCACGCACTTTCAAAGCACCTTCGTCCTCTGACGAAAACCTCACCTTTGACGTAGTGACTGGCTCTTTAAAAGGCAAATAAACCTGAGCGTACTTATTATCCTTTTGGCTGGTTCCGGGAATCTCCTGCCATTGAGATCCAGTCCAGTACTCGAGCCTAAAGTTCCTGACACGGTCAGGTGCCGTAAAAACGCCCCCTTCAGAACCCGTGTAAATTATGGCACTGCCCAATTCAGTGGGTTTTCCAAGGTCAATTTCCAACCACGTTTGCTTGTCGGTGGCATCCGAAGTCCAGGCCGATGCATCCGATTTACTCCCGTCGGTAATTCGCTTCGCTTTTGACGCACCGGAGGAACTCTTGACTTTGGCTCCCTTCGCCAAGTTTACGTGAGCATCTTCCACAAACCGTGTTCCCGGCCACGTATAGTGGTGACCGGATTTTATGCCCCGTGGATATGCATCGCTTACATTGGTAACAAACTTAAACGCCCACATTCCGTAAGCCCCGTTGTTCATATTACTGGCGTAAATACCCGCCCATTCCGTAAATAATGACGGCGAATCCATGGTTTCTTCTTTATCGATCAAATATGCGTTCATCCAACGCCCGATTTCGGTAAAAACTATAGGAATAGCCTGGTTTTCGGGGTGATTCTCTTTCAATAGCTTTCGAATATTATTCACCCGGGTGGAGTAGCCAGCAGCCGGAGAATTATATGAGTGAGTGGAGAAAATATCGATCAAATCGTGATCCACCGTCTTCCCGTGATAATCTGTCCGGATGTTCTTGGCAATGGTAGCCCACCAATCGGTGTTTTGACCAGCCGTTACCGGGCCAACGAATTTCGCCTTCAGATTCTTTCCGTAGTTGGTGTTAACATCTTCAATAGCCGAGTGAACGGCATCTGAGACAATCTGCATCCCGCCGATCCACTGATCCAATTTCATGGGGCCTGAGTGCCGGTGGTTGGGTTCGTTTTGCATGGCAAACATCGTGACGTCCGCTTTCTTCGCGGCGTGGTAAGCGAGTGAATAGAAGCGTTGCCACTGTTGCCACTTGTTGCTCCAAGTACTGTCAAAATCCCTCGAGTTTATCTGCAAGACCGGTTCGATTCCCAAACGTTTTGATTCGGTAATGGCGTAATCGAACTCCATGGTGTTATTGGAAGAAAAGTCAGGTGTTGCATAAATGGGCATTAAGCTATCCCATTTTATGTATTTACTACTTTCCGGATTTGTACGTAAATCTGCTTTCCGTTTATCAAATTCCGCAACCGTTGTAACGCCTTCATCCACCTGAACGGCACTTACCGGCGCATAGGTATTTAAATTGGGCCAAATGCGGATACTGTTCACGCCTGAATATTCCAACCAACCCGAAACGTTATAACCCGGCAGAAAATAACCCTGATTGTACCCGACGTATTTAAAAGTCTTACCAACCACCTTGTTTGTGACTTTCAGCGTAGCGTCTTGATCTCCCGCGATTTCTGCTTTCTCTTCGATGTCCGATTCTACCTTTGGAGGCAGCGGCATATCTTCCGAAACTGAGCCGATGACTTCTATTTCCATGACACTGATTTTCTCGCCATCATCCGCCACCATGCGTATTTTGTAAGTACTAATTGGATTCGTAAATTTGAAAACAACGGTAGTTTGCCGGTTTTCCAATACCACTGCCTTCGGAAAATCCGTCCAGTTGGCATCATCCCAATACTGAATTTTGAAGTTTTTGACGGAAAAAAAGCCAGTGGCCTGGTTTCGTTCCGTAACCGTTCGCTCATGGTCCGGAATACCGCTGCTAAATCGTATTTCACTTACATTGCAATATTTTTCGAAATCCAACTCTACCACATGCGGGGCTTTGTTGGTAGCACTCATCCATTTGGATTCCCGGGTGATTTTACCATCAGCGATGTTTTTCGCCGGATACCCCGGTGCTTCTGAACTAGCCAGCACTTCGGCATTCAGCGCAAGATTCACTTTCTTCTCCTGTGAATAACCGCTTGTTAATGAAGCCAGTATTAGGGCAAAGGCTACAAAGGAGCGAGCAAGGGCAAGTTTTAGTTTCATGTGGGTTTTTGGTTGAAAAAAGATGTATGTGGAAGTCCTACAATGTTTGGTGGATATGAATTATGAATAGGGATTAGTAAATGGCTATTTGATTACGTACCTATGAATTAATATAATCGAAAAATGGATTCAAACAATCGTTTGCGTTAAAATTTGCATAAAAACTGACGTTATTTGATAAATGATGGCCGATATGGAAAAGAAGAAAAATACTATTGTTGATGTGGCCCGAAAACTGAATGTGTCAACGTCAACGGTTTCACGGGCATTAAATGGCCACCACAGCATCAGTGAGAGGACAAAACTCAAAGTTAGGAAAGTCGCCGCGGAGCTGAATTATTCCCCGAACAACGTGGCGGCAAGTTTGCGAAGGGGTAAAGTGAATTCAATTGGTGTAATCCTACCCCGCATTAACAGTACGTTCATGTCAAATTGTATATTTGGCATCGAAAGCGTTACGTATCCCGCCGGGTATAATCTGATCATTTCTTGCTCGAATGAAGATTACAAAAAAGAGGTGCAAAGCATTGCCGCCTTAAAAGCGAGTCAGGTTTCGGGCATCATTTTGTCCTTATCCAACGAAACAAAAAAAACCGCTCATCTTTCTAATATTATCAGTCAGAATATACCGTTGGTCATGTTTGATCGGATTGCGGAGTTACTGAATGTTGATTCTGTGGTCAATGACGACACTAAAATAACAGTTCAGGCTATCGAACATCTGCACGCTATGGGCTTCCGAAAAATTGCGATCTTTTCCAGCCCGACGCACATTTACGTGTACAAAAACCGAATGAAAGGGTATTTGGAAGCACTGAGTTCCCTGGGACTAACCCTGAATCACAACTGGATCATTGAAAATATTCAAACGAAAGAGCAGGCGCAACACTCCGCCGAGATTCTATTCAAAGCGAAAGATAAACCGGACGCTGTTTTTTGTACCAGCGACACGATCGCACTTGGCGTGATCCAAACCCTTAAAAAGTTGGGCATCCAGATACCACAGGAAGTCGGCGTAATTGGCTACTCCAACGATACATTTTCTGAATTGATCCAACCAACGCTGACATCCATTGAACAATATCCGCAGGAAATGGGCGTAAATGCCGCTAAATTGATGCTTGACATTATCGGCGATAAAAACTGGTCCATGCAGGTTCACAAACAGATCCACATTAAGCCCCGTTTGATAATCCGGGATTCTTCTAACCGGTTGTTGACTGAATAATAATCTAAGTTGCTTAAAACCAGCCCCTGTATATCTTAATCCAGGCCCGCTAGTTCCGATGATCATTTACTTTGAGTTCCCCAAAAACACGGGATGGATAGTTGTGTAAATAGGCAATGGTACTTCTTCCCGTCGGCAGTAAACCCAGCCTATGCAGCTTAACCTGATAGAGGTTGACCAACCCACTGACTAAGAAAAGTCGGGATTCACTACAACGCATTCCAAAAAATAATACTGGGCTATGGAAAGAAAGCCCTTTCTCACCAACCCGGATTCTGCTTCGTTGGCCCCGCATTGGAATCAATAAAGTCCTGAGGCAACGGGTAAAGCTTATTTTTCTCTTCAATTTCGGAGAACTTATTGTATTTCTTAGTCCGGCTGACAAGCAAGCCAAATCGATTCAGGGTGTATCGTCGGTGCTCTTCCGAAAGTAATTCACGGGCCCGCTCATCCAGAATATAATCAACCGTTACGTCTGCAGCCGTGATTGGAGTAGCGTTTGATCTCACCCTGACGGCATTGATATGGTCTTTGGCTTCATCCAATTTATTCAGCCTGAACTCTGCTTCTGCCGCCAAAAGGTAGGTCTCAGCCAACCTCAGGTACGGCATGTTATTGTATTGTCCACTATTGTCCACTCGTTCCAGATCGGGATACGAATCCCATTTCTTTGTGGCCGGCCAGTAGGCATCGTTGACTTTCCAATTCGCAAAGGTTGGAACCTTAGTGAAGACGGTATCACCGCCTTCTGCTTTCAGGTAATATTTACTTAACGCAAATTTACTGTAGCGGTCATCTTTTTTCTCATAAAGACCTTCCACGTACAGGGTGTGCATGGTACGGCCCAGACCACGACCGCCATACACGCTGAATGCCCATCTGTCATCTTGGGTGAGGTTGTAATACCGGTTTACCCACGTTCTCCGCATGGCTATGTCTTCGGTACCGGTTACGTCGGCGGCATTCAGGAACGACCAAAGCGTTTCGGTATTTCCCTGCGTCGGGAGAGCATTCTGCTCGCCAAACTGATCCATGAATGGTACACCCGGTTGCGACGACTGTGAGCCGAACCGCTTAGTGATCAGTTTGAAATTTGGGTTATTTATGACTGCTTCGGCTTTCTGCTCAGCTTTTGCGAAATTTTCGGCACCGCCCATGGTCAGATACAATTCTGCCAGATAATGCTGGGCCACTGCTTTGCTCAAAACCGATGGGTTTCCGTAATTATCCGGCAAATTTGCTTCGGCAAACAGCCAGTCTTTTTCCATTTCCAGTTGGATAGTTGCCACCGGTGTGCGTTCCCAATACGTTCTGAAAGTGTTGCCGTCGATTTCCTCCAGACTCAACGGTACATCGCCCCAGCTTCCCGTCAGATGCCGGTAAGCCCATGCCCGTAACAGACGAGCTTGAGCCACGATCAGGTTCTTATTAGCCAGATTCTGTGCTTCACTCCCTCCCTGCCAATCAATATTAGCGGATTCTGATCTCGAAATAATGGTGTTCGACGCATTGACCACATCGTATAACCAGTTAAAAATGGAGTTCATAGTGCCGTCTGCGGGCGTGAGGTTCGCTCCGTAAATATCAAATGCTCGCAGACTTGCGTAGGTGTAGTTTCCCCACGCTACGTCGGTACCTGTTTTCCACATTACCGAAGCTTCGTGCGATGCCCCGGCCCGTTCGATACGTTCCTGTCTCGCCAATGCGTACACGGCATTTAAGCCCTGCTGCAAACCGTCCCGGTTCACAAACAACGTATTTCCAAAAAGCGAGTCCCGTGGGTTCTCGTCCAGAAAGTCATCACCACAGGAGGTCGAAAAAATGACGAGAACCAGAAATAACGCAGATTTTATAATTGAATTTTTCATAAATCTTCTAATTTTATCGATTGTCAAATACCTAATCTAATACCGCCGAGATAGGTCCTTGCGAAAGGCCGGTCAGTCTGATCACTGGCTTCCGGGTCAATACCGCTCCATTTGGTTTTTGTAAACAGATTCTGGCCGTTTACGTAAACCTCCAACCTCCGGAGTCTTAGCTTATCGACCAAATTTTGCGGAATTTTATAGGAAAGGGTCACGTTTTTCAGACGGAAAAAACTGGCATCTTCGTACCATCCTCCTGATAACGGATTCGTCGAACGATCGGCGTTTTCGGGAAAATCATTAGTAGGATTGGTAGGTGACCAGTAATTTACGTTGTAAATTTTCCTCCGCAGGTTAAAGTCATTGGTGGTTATCAACTCACTGCGCTTCGTAACGCCCTCCAGCCAGTAGAAAAACAAGTCTAACGAAAAGCCTTTGTAAGCAAAGTTATTATTGAAACCCAGCGTAAAATCAGGCTGCAGGCTCCCAATTACCACCCGATCTTTTTCGTCGATCCTTTGGTCTCCATTGACATCCCGGTATTTTACGTCCCCGGCTTGTTTTACCGCATAATCATTCAGATTCACGCCGTCCACTTCGTCAGTTTGCCAGATGCCGTCAATGACATAACCGTAGTTCACACTGATTGGATGACCAACGAACCATCTGCTACCGACGTCATCGATAAAGTTGCCATCATCATCAGTCAGACCCACGTTTACAATTTGATTCAGGTTTCTGGAAAAAGCGATCTGGCTACTCCACGTAAACTCTTTGCCAACGATGTTCCTGGTGTTTAGGGCAAGTTCGAAGCCGTTCCCTTTCGTTTCTCCGATATTCTGAATGATGGAAGTCGACCCGTTGATTCCGGGAATACTCTTGGACAGCAGCAGGTCGGTGGTTCTGGTGGAATAGATATCCAGTGAACCACTTATTCGTGAATTTAAAAGACCGAAGTCAATCCCCAGATTCAAAGAGGTAGTTGTTTCCCAACCCAATGAACCGTTTCCTAATCCGCCGGGACGATAACCGATCAGGTTGTTGCCGCTGCCATCAATGTAATCTTCTTTTGTCAAACTCGCCAGCGTGCGGTACGGACTGATGGCCTGATTGCCGTTCTGACCGTATGATAATCGTAATTTTAACTGGTTGAGAATCCGATTATTTTGCAAGAAAGCTTCGTCAGAAATATTCCAGCCTAGCGCAACGGACGGGAAAAGGCCGTATTTCGTATCTGCTCCGAAAGCAGAGTAACCGTCTCTTCTTCCTGTAATTGTCAGCAGGTATTTGCTATCGTAATTATAGTTTAAACGCAGCATTTGAGACTCGTTGCTCTGTTTGCTGTATCCTGCATTGGACACCAGCACTTCCGCATCGTTAAACTGATAAAAGCTCCTCACATCATTCGGGAAGCCATTTCCACGTATATAGACGCTTTCATCCGTTCTTTGCTGAGCACTGTAAAGGGCCGTGGCAAAAATATTGTGCTTGCCAAATGACCGGTTATAGCTCACTACGTTTTCTATCAGCCAGTCACGGGTATCCGCCACATCCTCGGTTGCAAATCCGTTCGCCTCAAAACCACGTTGCGAGTTTCGGCCACGGTAGGTTTGTTCCTTCGAATCCCGGATGGTGTAGCCCGTATTTAATCGGTAGGATAATCCTTTCAGAAAAGGAAAGTCAACCAAAAGGTAATTATTTGTAAAAAATGAGCTCGTCTTATCGCTGTTGTCGTAGAGCGTATTTTCCAGCGGGTTACCAAATCCGACATCTTCCGGCCACGGCAATTTTGTCAATGTACCGTCTTCATTGTAAGCCCTCGTCAGCGGATTCATGTAGAAAGCATCCGTGAAACTTGCCGAAATCCCACTCCTATCCGTTAAGCTGAGGGTGTTGTTTGTACCCAGCTTCAACCAGTCAGTAATGTTGATTTCAAGGTTTGCCCGAAAGCTCGCTCTCGAAAAATCATCGTTAACGGCCACACCTTTGACGTTCTGAAAATTGCCTGAAACGAAGTAATTCATCACCTCGGTGCCGCCGGCTACCGACAGGTTATGTTCCACCCGAGAGCCATTTCTAACGGCTAAGTCAACCCAATCAGCGTACTGACCACTGGCGTACACGTCTTTCTCAGTGTCCGTCAGGAAATCCGCGCCGTAACGCTCCACTTTTCTCCGGTAGAACGTTTCGGCATCCATCATATCCGGCTGGGCGTACGGAACATCAACACCGTAATAGGTACTAAAATTTAGCTGCGGTTTACCGCCTTTCGTCCCTTTCTTGGTCGTGATAAGGATGACACCGTTGGCCCCTCTGGCTCCATAAATGGCGGAAGCTGATGCATCTTTCAAGACTTCCAGGTTCTGGATATCGTTAATGTTCACATCAGAAAGACTTCCTGAATAAATTACGCCGTCCAATACAATCAATGGGTCTGAGCCGCCGGATATCGACCTTCTCCCCCGGATATTGATGCCGTTACTGGCCCCCGAGGCGGTATTCGAATTCACCGAGATGTTGACGCCGGGCATGGTACCCTGAAGTGCCTGACCGATGTTTACCTGGGGGCGCTCTTCAAGCGTTTTTGCACTAACCGAAGTCACAGCTCCGGTAATGTCCGATTTCTTCTGCGTTCCGTAACCCACCACCACCACTTCATCGAGTGCGTTGGCGTCTTCTTCCAGTTCGACGTTGATGGTAGTTTGATTCCCAACGGTAATGGTTTTCGTGGCGTAACCTACAAAACTGAATTCGAGCACATCGGTAGCACCGTTGACACTTATTTCAAAGGCACCGTCCGCATTGGCGGCCGTACCTTTGTTTGTGCCCTGCACCGAAACAGTGGCTCCGGGCAAGGGTTCGCCCGCTTGGTCTTTAATAACGCCGGATACCATTTTCTGCGCGAGTGCCGCACTTCCCGAAAAGAGGCAGAAAAGTAATAAGAAAGAAAATTTTTTCATGGTGAGATGTTTTAAACAATCGTTTGCGTAACAATTTACAACATAAATTTTAGCTTTTAAAAGAATTCATTGTAATAATGAAGGGCTGCGTAAGTATGGGTTTTGTTATCCGCGGTCATAACTATACATAAAGTTCCATCACCCGAGACACTTGCACAGGTCGAAACTGCTTGCTGCACAGGGTAAAAAACCCAAAATTATTCAGCGAAGCGGTAGCAGTCGACTTGGTTTCCCCCCCTTCTGACGCATGGAAATTGTGAGTACCATCGACATATTACCAAAAGCTTTTACCACTGACTCTTGCTTTTCATCCCAATTGCCTTTACCTCCTAAAACGCTTCGCACCAATTTTGATTTTACTCAGCTATCGCTTCACAGGATTGGCTATTTCCGGAGTTTTCTTTGATGGACTGAGATTAGCGTATTCGGGATCAAACCCTACATTTTTTTGTACAGCAAAATCTCAGCCGCAACAAACTTAGATCTATGAACAATATATATTACGTCCGATAAGCTTTACTTATCGGACGTAATTAGTTTTTCGTATTTTTGGTCATCCAAATTTTGAAAGCCCATGAATTCGAAACTGAACGTTGAATCAAAATCGGAGGAGCTCCCCGTGCTGGTCTCCCGCGAAGAGCTGGCCCAACAAACGGCGGCCTTCTTCGCCCGGGGAATCGAGGGCGCCGACAACACGCGCAAAGCCTACCAATCCGACATCGCCCAGCTCACGGTTTGGCTGCGCCACCGTGGGCTGCCCGAGTTGCCCATCGACCCGGCCACACTGGCGGCCTACATCTCCGACCTGGCCGCTACCCGCAAATGGTCGACGATCTCCCGTCGGCTGGCCGCCATCCGGCAGTGGCACCGGCTGAATGGCCACCCTAATCCCGCCAGCGACGAGGCGGTGAAGACCGTCATGGAAGGGATCAAGCGCAGTATCGGCACCGAACCCGAGCAGTCCCCGGCTTTCGACATCGAGGAGTACAAGGCGTGTCTGGCGCGAATCCCCACCACGCCCACCGGTCTGCGCGACCGCGCGCTGCTGCTGGCGGGTTTCGCGGGCGGGTTTCGGCGCTCGGAATTGGTGGCCCTCAATATTGAAAGCGTCCAATTTACCCGAGAGGGATCGATCCTTTCTTACCAGGGCAGTAAAACGAATCAGTACAAGAAGAAAGAGCAAAAAGCCCTGTTTTTCAGCCCCGACCCGGATACCTGCCCGGTGCGGGCGTTGCAGGATTATATGGAAGTGCTGGGCCGCAACGTGGGGCCGCTGTTCGTGCGCATTCGCAAGAATGAGCAAATCACCGAGGATCGGCTTTCGGACAAGCAGGTGGCGCGGACGACCAAGGCTTACCTCGGCGAGGACTATTCGGCCCACTCGCTGCGGGCCTCCTTCGTGACCATCGCCAAGCTCAACGGGGCCGATGACTCGCAGATCATGCAGCAGACCAAGCACCGCACCCGCACGATGATCGACCGCTACACCAGGGTGCAGCAGGTGGTGAAACACAATGCGGCCATGAAATTAGGCTTGTAGAAAAAAACAATCACCTCAACTCATATTCACCGATCAGCGCATCTGCCGGTATATGGAGTAACCTGCTAAACTTGCGAATCATGGTCAATGAGAGTGCTTGCTTATAGTTCAGCACTTTGCTGATAGTCCCCTTATCGCCGTATTCATTAGCGAGATCAACCGACTTATAGCCAAAATCCTCCATTCGGATTTTGATCAGTTCCACGGGATCGACCGCCGGCAGCTCACTCGTCCTTTCCTCAAAGTTAGAAATGAGGTGCGCTAGTAAGAGCTTCTCCTTGTGATCGGTCGTATTTTTCTCAGCATGCCTGACTTGCTCGTAGCGGGCCAGGGCTGTATCATAGTCCTGCTCCGTCTCGATCAGGAACCAATCAAATTTTATCTTTTTCATATCCTGTACATGGTACTTAGCGATCAAACGGTCGATGCATCGACCCGGTCGTACTCGGCGTGCGTTCCTACGAATCGTACCTCCACGATTCCGTCCTCATAGCCGATTTCCACGATCAGACGGTATTTGTTACCCACAATTTTAAATCTGGCGCGGCTTCCCGGAATGATCGAAGCGTTTGGAAAGTCTTCCAGTACATCCGCTCCTTTTTTCCAGTTGGCACTTTTGACAACTCTTTTCCAAACCGTCAGACTTTTACCGGCATCTCCGTGCTTCCTTGCAAACTGGTCCAGCTTGCGGGCGAGAACAATGATCATTTCATAAACGGTACTTTTTGGGCTCGAATCCTACATTTTCCATTTACGTCAGAAAATCATTTCTTGTCAAAGAATTAATATGCACTTTCATAAGCGCGACACAAATGTATTATAAAGTTGGCATTTTACCAACTTTATGAAGGGAAACATTTTCATTCAGGCTTGCAGCGGGTGGCCAGGCAACATTGGTCATTAGAATAAGAGTGTAGATTCTTAAATTGCAGGAATATGACTCAGGAAGAATTTGACAAGCCTGTTTACGTGTCGCATCCGCGAGAATCGGTACTCCATCGAGTACCGTACGGGTAAACTGATGATCAAAGTTCTTACCACTGCCATTCCCAGACTATCTCAAGAGGTGTCTCGCTCATATATTAGAAATGAATCCCCTGGTACCTGACCGGGGCAAAAGACTCTCTAGTCACTTGTGGCAATCTTCACAGCTTCGGCCAGTTTCGGGCCAATAGCCAGCCAGTCTTCGACCGTCCGGTGGCGATTGGGCTTCTCCACTTTCCCGACATTCATTTCAATGAGAAAGGCGGGAATTTTAAATTCAGACCATAAGCCCTGGAAGACCGTCATCCGTCCGGGCTTTCCCGCAGTGGTAGAAGCCTTCATAACACGCAGTCCCTTTTCGGACGCCATCGACAGGCTCTGCGCCATTTCCTTCCAGAGCTTGTGTCCCTCCGGCTGGTCGGGTCCCTCCACAAAATCAGCTTTTGTATTATGAAGCGTTACAAACAAGTCAATGGGATGATCCTGGGCCAGCCATTTCTTTATGGCCTGCTTCTGCGCCTTAATCTCCGGCATCTCCTTTGTAATCACGTAATCCCAGTTCCGATTGAGGTCATGTCCGAAGGCATTGAAGCGCACTCCGCCCCGCGCTACCCCGTCGGGATCGCTTATGGAAATCAGCTTGAATACCATCTGATCCAACAGAGTTCGCCCCTTGTTCGAGTCCAGCAGGTAACGGATAAGTCCCTCCATTACGTAGGAAGTACCGGCTTCCCAAGAATGCTGACGGGCCATCAGCCACACTACCTTCTTTTGACTAATCGGTATCTCAGGGTTGGTGACAGTCAGCAACAGTAACGGGCGCTCCTCGGGTGTAACCCCCATAGTGTCAAGCTCGACCTCTGACCTCGACTGGTAAGTATCCAGTAGTTGTCCCAGCGTTTGGTTCGTGTAGGGCACGAGGTGGGCCACCCACACCGTGTTGTGCTGCGGGGTAAAAGACAGCATTAGGGTGGTGTCCGCGTCGTTCCACTGCACTTCATCGTCAGTGAGGTGTCGCCAAGTGGTTTGGTCGTAGCTAATCACGGGACGGATTTCGGCTGACACGGGAATGGTTCCGTAGCGGTAATTGTACTCGCCGACTAAGTCAGTCAGTTCAATCGTCAGCGGCTGGTCTTTTGATCCGTCAACCCGGAAATAGTACCAGCTGGCCTGACGATTTCGGTTTTCGGAATCTGTTTCACCCAAAAGGGCACACTGCCAGCGGTTATTCGATACCTGAGTGACTTGACCGAGTCTTCCCCCCTCGAAATTGGCCGAAATAGACACCCCGGCGCTGCTCGATTGACCGTAGGCCGGAGCGAGCTGCGTGGCTGATAAAGTATTTAACAAGAGCATGAAAAAAAGTCGACGTCTGAGCATTTGTGATGGGTTTAAATCTATTTTTTTTGAAGTAACTACCTAGTAGTCGCGGAACGGCCCTCTAGGTTCGGCCCGCTGCATGGCTGATTGCCAGGCGGCGAACTTCTCCCGCATCTTTCGGGCCACTTCCGGCTGCTCAGCGGTGAGATCATATTGCTCGCCGATATCCTTTTCCAAATTAAATAGCCCGCTTCCCTTAGGCGAAGCGACCCATTTCCACGTCCCGACGCGAGCAGCCTGATCTTCCCGTAGTTCCCAGAACATCTCCTCCCGAACTTTTTCGGTGCCGCCCATCAACCGGGGAAGTAGGTTGAAGCCGTCGAGCGTTACATCATTAGGATGCGCAACCCCGGCGGCAGCCAGCAGCGTGGGAAACAATTCCAGCGAGGTGACAAAATCTCGGTTGACAGCGCCCGCCTCGATCTGTCCCGGCCATTTGATAATGCATGGCACCCGGATGCCGCCTTCCCAGAACTGCCCCTTCCGGCCGCGCAACGGCGAATTATCGGAACCCACCCCGCCGCCGTTGTCCGACAGGAACACCACCAGTGTGTTGTCTTCCAGGCCATGCTGGGCAACGCGCTTCAGAATATCGCCGATGCTCTCGTCCATCCGCGTCACAGCCGCCCGGTAGTCTCTCGTCTGATTCTCCTTTTTGGTCTTGCCCATCGGATAAAGGTGCCGGGTTTCCTCCGGGGCCTGCACGGTGCTGCGTATGGTCGGGTCAAGGCTCGAAGCCGAGTGCGGGGCGTTGTAAGGCAGATACAGGAAAAAGGGCTTCTCCCGGTTTTCGTCCAGGAATCTCAGCGCTTTCCTAGTAAACAGATCCGTGGAATAAGTACCCTTGTCGGCGGTAGTCGGCTCGTTATCGGAGTACATCGAGCCAATGCCGTAGCGCTGGTGCGTGAAGTAGTCGATGCCGGTGTTGACGAAACCGTAAAAGCGGTCGAAGCCCTGTTGTAGAGGCAGAAAACGGCGCAATTGCCCCAGATCCCATTTGCCAAAGATGCCGTTGGTATAGCCCGCTTTTTTCAGGATTTCCGAAATAAATACCTCGCGCAAATCCGTCCCCAGGATTCGTTCGGGCGTGGTGCTGTATTCCGCCTCATTGTACTGGTATCCTTCATCGACGCGGTCGTTGCGGAACAACTCGTACGTACCATTCCGCTGGGGGTAGCGTCCGGTGAGCAGCCCGCTGCGCGAAGGCGTGCAGATGGAACTTGTGACGTAAAAGTCGGTAAACCGCACCCCTTCGGCGGCCAGGCGATCCAGATGGGGGGTGATGATGGCTCCGTTCCCGTAGCTTCCCAGGTCATGATAACCCTGGTCGTCCGAAACGATTAGTATAATGTTAGGTGGGGCATTGTGTTTATTGCCGATCTGACCTAAAACACTGCTCATTTGAAGAAGTGATAGAGAGATTACGCCTAGTAGGAAATTTTTGATAATCATTGATTTTGCTAATTTTTAAACATGAGCCAATGGACCATCTGATATGAGGCTACTAGGTTTGTTCAGACTTTGTAGTGCTGTCGCCGCTAGGTACTATTTCCTCAATATGCCCCTTTTCCAATGAAATGACTGGCAACCCTATTTTTTAAATAATCACCCAGCTAATTGGTACACCCGTTCGGCAGTACGGTAGAAAAGGCTCTCCCTTTCTGATTCTGAGCAATGAGTCACTAATTGTTGGAGCGTGTCAAGCCAGCGGTCAAAGGTAGCCGCCACCAGCACTACTGGCCAGTCGGAGCCAAAAAGTAGTCGATCCGCGCCGAAGCGTTCAAGCGCATAGTCCACATAAGGCTGTATTTCATCTTTTGTCCAGTATTCCCAATCAGCTTCTGTAACCAGCCCAGACACCTTCGCTACCACGTTCGGGAATTGGGCCATACGACCAATATGTTTTTGGAACGCATAAAATTGACCATGCCCAATATTGGGTTTGCCAAGATGATCGAGAATAAATTGGGTTTCGGGACAGCGTTCGATCAGTGCAAAGGTTTCTTCCATCTGATAGGGTCTTATGCTGACATCCAACGTAAGGCCAAAGCGGGGCAGGAGTCGAGCAGCCTCGATAAATGGAGCAGCAGTGCACGGGTTCGTCTGGTTTTCGGTTAGCCGCCGAACTCCCCGTACGAGCGGATTGGCTTTAAGGATATTCAAATAATTTATCACTTCCTCGCCTTGTTCCAATGGGGCATAGGCCACAATTCCCGCAATTCGCCTGTCAATGGCAGCCTGTTCCATTACGAAATCAAGTTCGTCCAGCGCCTGTTCAGGTTCGCACTCGCTCTGAACAAACACTAGTTTGATTACTTCATACCCACTGGTGGCCTGATTGTAATCGTGTATCAGAAACGGCTTTTTGATATCCGGCACACTGTCGAGCCAGGGATAGTCAAGTCGGGCGGGGTTCCAAAAATGTACGTGTGAATCAATAAGGGTCATAATGATTAGTACAGCCTATCACTCGATTTGGTATAAGATTCGATAGTGGCCTTCTTTGTCCCAGGCGGGTCTGAAAGCGGGCAGCGATACCGCATTGCGGCCAGTAGCCAGCTTGATGTTGTCAAATTTTTTCTCCTCGATTGTCTTACCGATCTCATCCTGAATCGTGACGGTCAACGTTACCCTGCGACCTGGCCCGTAGTGCATGACCACCGGAGTGAGAGTGTCGTCTGGGCCGTACACTACATCGACGTTGCCGCTGCCCGCCACCGTAGGCTGAAAAACCATCTTATTGACCCAGTAGGCCAGTTTGGCGTGTCCTTCTACGTCGATGATCGGCTTCATGTAAGTACCCGAGTTTGGCCCGCCGTGCAGGGTACACCAGGAGAAGCCGTCGTAGTCGAGGGAACGCATTTTCTTCATGGCCTCCCAGGCCGAAAACGCCTGCCAGGCCTGGCTTTCGGCCCATTCGTCCAGGGTCAGCTTCCGACCGATGGTGCCTACGTCGTAGGGCCATTCGTAGGAATGCACCCGGTAGTAGGTCTTGCCGCGCAGCAGTTCCCAGTTGGGCTGGGCCATCGACTCCTCATGTTCGAAATCGAAATACGCCCGCTCGGGGCTGTTGAGCAGATCCTGGCGGTAGGCGTCGGGCCAGCGTCGCAACTCCGACCAGTCCTTGGTGTAGCCCGTCGGGGAATCCTGGTTGCCCCGCGTCACCATGGGAGCGGTGTAGGCCCACGACGCCTTGATAGGGTTGCCCTTATAGTCGATGGTGCCGACGTCGTTGCCATAGTGGAGGTGGAAAAGGTAAGAACTCAGCGAAATCAGGCGGCTCGAATCGACGGGATAAACGGTGTTGTAAATCGTTTCGGTAAAAGCGTCGGATTCCGATACCGGCTTGCCCTTGAAGCTCTGCGGGTGGTTGGAAGCCTCCCAAACCACGATACTGGGGTGGTTCATCACCTGCCGCATATAACGGGGCATTCCGGCGAAGTCGATCTGCCGCCAGTCGGTACCCGTCCTGATCCACGAAGGAGTAATCCAGACAAGCATTACGCCGAGTTGGTCGGCCAGTTCGGCAATGCGCGGGTCGTTGATGCCTTCGGAGTTCGAGTTTTCCCAGGCGTGTACGTGGATGCGCAGCAGGTTGCCGTTCATCTTTTTGACCATCAGCAGTTCCCGCGCGATCCACTCGATGGGCGGGCAGCGCTGCCACACGGCCATTTTTTCGAGCGGTCCCCGGAATCCCATGATCTGCGCGCCGTTGAGCATCGACACCTGCCCGTTGAGACGGAAGTGTCCGCCCTGCTGATCGATGGTGCGCAGCCCGGTGGCAAATGTGTGGTCGTCGATTGCTTTACCCTTGCTATCGCGCAGAGTCACTTGCACGCGGTACAGGCTGGGATTTTCGGCGGTCCAGAGCGTCGGGTTGTTCACAGCCAGCACGGACGTGAGCGTCAGGCTGTCGGTGAAGTTGACAGGTAGGCTTAGCATCGCGGCCGCCTTGTCCGACTCGATGGGGTACCAGGGGAACAGGGCGATGTCGGCCCGGCCCCGGAAAACCCCGCCGTGCCTCAGGTTGACCTGAGTTTTGAGCCGGGCCACGTCAGCTTTACCAGTCAGCGGCAAGGTGTGTGCGTAGGCCGACTCAATGTGCGCCGCCGACACCAAATCGAGCGACATCCGGCCCGCCAGCCAACCGATGCTCAGATCGAGCAGCGAGTGGGGCATCAGTTCGCCCACCGCTTCGGTGAGCATGAAGTGGTTGACCTTTATGGCGATCTGGTTGGTTTGGTTCGGCATTAGGAAAGTACCGATGTCGAGCCGATTGGGATAGCGGTTGTCGATCACCGCCACACGTTGGCCATTGACCCATACCTCCCCGCCCGGATCGAGGGTTTCAATATTCAGGAAAGCTCTGTCGAAACTACCTACTTCCACCTTTTTACGGAGGTAGAGATCTTCTTCGGCGAAGCGCTCCGAGCCGTGGCCCAGCGGTAGTTGTCCTGCCTCCCACTGACGGTCGTCGTAGGTCAAGTCTGTCCAGTGGGCGATGTCGGGTTTTTCCTGGAAAATCTCATCCAAAAACGTCTCCGGGACATAGGGGTAGTGATCCCGATCCGTCAACGCGTACCCAATGCCCAGCAGGTCGTCCAGCTCGACCACGCCCGCCGACTGTACGGCAAAGGTATTGACCTGCCCGATGGTGCTAAACCCTTTGTTATAGGCCAGTCGCTCGGTGCTGGCCCGCTCGAGCGGCACGTAGTCGGCCACCAGCCGGTCGTCCACATACAGATTGTACCGCCCCACCGTCGTTTCGCCGCCCGACAGATCGACCTCCACCCGGAAGTGATGCCAGCGGTCGGGCGCATAACTGAGCGTATCGACGCGCTGGTGGCGGGCGGTGGTGTAAAACAACCTTCCGTCGGCTCCGAAACCTACCGTCGCTGCCGGAACGCGCGTCCGGTCGGAAAGCTGGAACTGCACTTCCTGCTGCCTGGGTACCTTTGCCTGCCATGAAACGGTGAACCGCCAGGCCTGGCTGGCGAAACGCCAGGTGAGCAGTTCCGGTCGCCCGTCGAGGCGCAGGTAGCCGTCGGCCAGAGCTGCGCCCTTCGTTTGGTTCCAGCGGGCCAGTTCCTGCCGCCGCTCGTTGTGCTGTCCGGCCCGGTAGCCGAGGTACTTCCAGTCGGTGAGGGGCTGGTGCTGCCGAACCTGGGGCCGGGGCGCGGCCTTCACGCGGTTCAGGGCTTCGGTCACTTCGGCATCGGTGACTACCTGGGTGTCGAGCTGCGGGTCGTCGAACTGCTGGCGGGCCAGGTCGGCGTATTGTTTTAAGAACGCCACCCGCTGATCGGTGGAGAACACGGCGGTCTTGCCCTTGAAGTCCGTCTCACCATTAGCGGCCTTATCAGGTGAAAAATAACGCAGCTCGAACGATCGGCTGGATTGGGAAAAGGCTAAGGATGACGCCAATGAAAGAAGCAAGCAGTAACGAAAAGTGGGAAAGTGGCTAAAAACCATGAAGTTAAATTGATTGGATTTTTCAATAATTCATACAAAGGCAAGGAAAAAAATTGTGGAAATTCCTCTCACCCACGAATGACTTTTTCGATATTGACCCGATAAATCTGCCTGCCGAGCTTTTCGTGCGTGGAGTCGAAGAAAACCTCCGTTCCCTGCTGGTTGGAACGCGGGTGCAGGTCGCAGCGGTACTCGCCCTTGTACTGCGGCGGCGAGAGGAACTTGCCCAGAATCACGCGGCGTTTGGTGGGGATGTGGTAGAGGTAGAGCGTCTGCATCCGGTTGGCGTCGGGGTAGGTGTCGTTGAGTACCCACTCGTTGTTGGTGTGCGGGATGTAGGTGTTGTGGCCGTTGACGGTCATGGCTTCCGCGCCGATGTGCTTGCTGTTCTGGGTGTGGTCTTCCATGAGCCAGAAACCCCATTCCTTGCCGATGGGCTTGGTCCAGGCCAGGATGCGGTCAGGGCCGTCCCAGATTATGTGCGACGTATCGCCCGAAGGGTCGATCACGTAGCGGTCGCCGCCATCGGCGGTGTCCATCGTCACCATGCGGGTAATGAAGGGCGTGGTCGGGACGCCGTCCTGCTCCCGCACTTTTTTCCGCCAGCGGTTGAGGAACAACATGCGCTTGCTGTCGGGGCTGATAAGCAGGTGGTTGAACCAGTGCCAGTATCCATCCACCGGCTCGCCCTGGTTCGGGATGGCGGCCATCTCGGCCAGCGACAGCAGCATTTTGTGCTTGCCCGTTTTCAAATCCATGCGGTAAATCCCGATGTCCTTCGGAGCTTTTACTTTCTCGTAGGGATCAGGGATGCCCACGTAGCCGTAGCCGGGCCGCAGGTTCTGGATGCGGTTGAACTCGGTGCCGACGGCGAACTTTCCGTTGGGCGCAAGGGTGTAGATGGCTTTGGGCAGAATGCGCTCCTTGCCCGTTTTGACGTTGTGGACGCGGCTCTTGAAAGCGCCGTCGATGCGATCGTTCCAGATGACCTCTTCCTTTGAGTCCGGTAGCCATTGCAACATGCAACCCTGCTGCCAGCCCCAGGCATTGGAAGTACCCAGCTTGCGCCACTTGTTGTTGTCCTGCAAGTCGATCAGGCCGATTTCCAGCTGGTCGTCGGGACCGGGCGTGTGGCCTTCGAAGGGCGCCTGCATCCCAAGCGCGTAGCGGCCGGTGGGGTCGATCTGCAACTTGTCGTAGTAGCCGAACCAGTGCGGTTTGCTGCCATCGGTAATGCGCTCGACGGGAAAATCTGCGGTTGGAAAGAAGGCCATCGGCGGCAGTGCGGCCATTCCCAGGCCTCCCAGCAGACTGTTTTTGAGAAAATTACGACGGATCATGTGGTTTGAAATTGAATGTTTGTGTTGGTTCTGTTTTGAGAAAAGGGTGATCATTCCGCTATTTAACGAGTTCGGCCCCCTTTCATTTGACAAAGTATTTTGGAAAAGACATCACTTAATCCAGCAGCCGGACATTGTACTGGCGGGAACCAGGCTGGTATTTTGTAAATCGCTCGGGTAAAAAAGGGGCGGCAGTCTACACGAACAAGTACCTGTCCCAGGGATTGTACAGCACGGCCTCCTCCCGAGCGTCGCCCGCCACGTCGGCCGGAATGCAGTGGTACCATCCCTGCCGCAGGTCGCCCTGGGGGCGGGTAGCCTGGAGAATTTGTGGGCGATCTTTCCCTGCCCGCTCCACAATATTCCTCCGTTGTACAGATGAGCGGGTCGATTGGACCCGTTCCAGTAGATGGCGTCCATACCCGTGTTGTTGGGCGACTCATTCACTTTAAATTTGCGGATCACTTTCCCGTTCAGCCCCACCAGCAGCATATCGGTCTTATGGCCATTATAGCGGATCATCATCTGTGGTCCGGGCACGGCCCCGTCGAAATGCGCCACACGCAGTTCCTGACCGTGCGGCACGACCTGCTCGCTCAAATTCAGGACGACGTTCCCCTCTTGGTCCATGACGTGGCCGAAGCCCGAGCAGAAGGCGCGTTTCTTCTGCGGGTCGTCCCAATAGTCAATGACGACAGCATCCATGTTCTTCCCTAATTTTTTTTCCCAAAGGGGCTGGCCGTCGGCATTCGGGACGTAGTAGCCGCCGTTGATTTCATCGCGGCCATCGTTGTCCATGTCGCCGACCGTCGGGACGTAGGCCGGGCAATGGGCGTACTCGTCCCATGCCTTCTGGTAGGTCCAGTGTACGTTCAATTCGTCATCGAAGGCTATTATTTTCGTCCCCAGCTTCACGATGAAATCCCGGGGCGTGGCTTTACCCCGCAGGTTGGCGATCAGAATGCGCTGGTGAACCCAGTTGGCCCCTTGCCCCTCGCTGGCGGTCAGTTCGGGCGGACCGGCTTGCCGTTTCACGCGTCCCGTTTGTCCGTCCAAGATTTGCACAACTACGTTCGCCATGCTTTGTGGGGTCACGGCTTTGCCTTCTTCCACAAAAAAGGTGATCACCTCATTTTTTCCGTCGGCATCGATGTCGAAGATCGCCACCGGGCCGGGACGGTTAGGCTGCAAGCCCCCTTCGCCTTTTTGCCAAAGTACCTTACCCTGCTGATCGAATGTGCCGATGAAGCAGGGCTGCACCGCGCCGCCATCCACGGAATTGGCCGCGCGGTACACGAGAAAATCCGCCTGACCATCGCCCGATAAATCGCCCATACGCAGATCCCCGCCGTAGGTGAGACCATCGGTTGTAATGAGAAAAGCTGGCGGGATGGGTACTTTTCGGTGAAGAGTAGGTTGCCCTTCTTGCTTTTTTAAAATAAAATTGAAGCCGACCAAAACCGAAGCCAGGATGATTCCCGCTGCCCAGAGGCCTTTTTTTACGCGGTAAAGTGCTGAACTTGAAGAGTTTTTCATGAAAAAGGACATGATGACAGTTGGTGAAGTACGTATCCTGTCGTAAGCCAATTAGAAGCTCCAATCCACAGAAGTTGCGCGGGGCTTGCCGCTAAGCGATTCGTGCAGCCGCAGCAATCCTGAAATCAGATCCCCCGTGCCCAATTTGGCTTCGTAATAAAAATCCCCTTTCTGCCGGACGAACAGCCCCTCTTTCCACAGGCCCGCAATGGCCAGGTCGGCGTATTTCCGGGCCTGGTCGAGGTACGCTTTGTCTTTGGTCAGTTCGTACCCTTCCACATAGGCGTGGATGGCTTCCCCCAGATTCTGAGCGTTGTAGATTTCCGGCAATGGTTGTCCATTCGCGATGGTCAGGGACTTCTTTACGATGGGAATCAACTCGTCGGCCCCGCCTCGCTCTGCCATGTATGCCGCTGCCCGACTGAGCGTAAGCAGACTGGATGTGCCGTAGCCCTCTTTCCAGGGGGTTGACCACGCTGCCCCTTTTATGGGACTTCCGTCCAGGTTTACCTCGCTGAAATAGCGCTTATTCTCCTCGTTCCAGCCGAATTTGTCGTAGGCCACCAGCACTGCAATCGCCTGCTGCTTCATCTCGTCCGATCCGCACAGTTCCCCCGCCTTGAAGAGCCAGTAGGCATACAGGGCCGTATTACTCAGGCTGGCGGTTTTTCCAGCTTCGGGTTCGGTGGCGTGGTAGAGGCAACCCAACACCAGGTTGGTGCGGTGGTCGCGCAGATTCCAGTACAGGGTACCGATCTGCCAGCTTTTTTCCTTCCAGGCGGCATCGCCGGTTTTCTGATAGAGAAAAGCGTAGGAATACGCATACAGCGCGGAGTGCTTGATCCAGGGCATGATGACTTTCTGGTACGTTGCTTTGTTCCAGATGGCGTGGCGGTTGAACAGGTTCGTTTGCGGGTCGGGACCGGTGAAATGGTACCGTAACCCCTCGATGGCCCGCCGGGTGAGGGCCGGGTCGGCCTCCCACAACCGCGACCAGGGCGGCGTCCACTCGATCAGCTCGTGGGGCATCTGAAAGCCAGGCATTTGGTCGATCATCCGGCTTTCGGCCATCGACACGGTGTCGGTGAAGAAGTTGTAATACAGGTGTTCCCCCCAGCCCAGCAAGCCCGTCGCCGGGTGTTGGGCCTGCGCCAGGAATGTCTGAGAGTAGTTGTTGGCCGCCGACTGGTACTTGCTGTCGCCTGTAAGCTTCGTGAGTCGATCGAAAACGCTCAGCGTGAGCACGTCATGGTAGTAGTTGGCACCACCTACCGCCCGGTCGGAAGGCCGCACACCTTGTGTCGGCGGCACGCCCCGGATAGGCACCGTTCGGTCGCGCGCATCCATGACGCCGGCCCACATGGGCGTGACCACCGGGCCATAGGTGTCCAGTCCGGTGGCTAAGAGCGTGTCGGCAAAGGTCTGGACGTAATACAGATAATCGCGCTTGTTCTGCTGGACGGGCTGCGAAACGACAAAAAAAGGGATGAGGAGAAAAGCAAAAAGGAGGGATCGGATAAGTTGGAAACGCATAATCGTTCAGGGTCGGTTTTTATCAAGAATACATTTATTCATTCAATTTTTACTATAATCGGTTGCAGGAAGTTGGGGCAGCTTATATGGCCAATCCATCTTTTTTCCTTGCTTCATTCCACTATTTCGGTGGAATGGGCAGCGGCAGGTAATCCTGGCTGACGATCATCCATTCGTGCAGTTTCGCCTTCAGGCGGTGTTCTGTTTCGGCGTAGTCCGTTTGGCCGCTCAGGTTGTTCATTTCGTAGGGGTCTTTTTCCAGATCGTATAATACAAACATCGACCTGGGATTTGAAAACAATACCCTGCTGAATTTCTCTTCCAACTTCCCGCCCTGCTTTCTGCCTTGCAGGTCTTTCCACATGGGATGCCCTCCGAAGTCCACCGGTGAATAAGGAAGTTGCCATAGGGCGTTGTAGATCAGTTTATACTTCTTGTTGAAAACCGTTCTGCTCAGATCAAAATAGGCGGTGTTCACGGGCAGGCCGGAGGAATGGGGAACGCGGGCAGCAAAAACATACTCATGACCGTCGTACCTTTCTCCTTTGAGCGCGGGCAGAAAACTCTGCCCGGTCATTTCGGCGGGTTTGGCACCCCCGGCCAGCGCCAGGATG
The DNA here is from genome assembly GCF_014651615.1 of Persicitalea jodogahamensis. Taxonomy (GTDB): domain Bacteria; phylum Bacteroidota; class Bacteroidia; order Cytophagales; family Spirosomataceae; genus Persicitalea; species Persicitalea jodogahamensis. Next base: position 156,944 of record NZ_BMXF01000007.1, read on the forward strand.
GTGGGGGCTATGTCGATCCCGGAAACCATCGCATCGGTAGAAATCCCTTTTTCGACACCCGGCCCGGCCACGATCAGCGGAACATGAAGTCCTACATCGTACAAAGTACCCTTGCCCCGAAGCAAAGCCGCGCCGTTGTCGCCCATAAAAATGACGATGGTGTTTTGGGCAATATTCCGATTTTCCAGTTCCCGCAGCACTTCGCCCACGTGCTTGTCCAGCCGCATGATTTCCCCGTAGTGCTGCGCGAGGTCTTTCCGCACTTCCTCGGTGTCAGGCATTCCTTTGGGTACTTCCAAGCTCTTGGGACCGGGTTCAAAGGCGTCGGCGGTAAACGGTCGGTGCGGATCGCTGAAATTCATCCACATGAAAAACGGCTTTTTGTTCGGCACCTGGTTGAGGAACTCTTTGAACTGCCCCAGCACTTTGTCATCCGGTCCCGAATTAAGATAATCGACCCGGTTGGGAAAGGTGACAAGGTTGTATTTCTCAAAGGCGGCAACCGTTTCTTCGGGCTTCTTTTCCGACCCGTCCAAGTGGTAGGGGCGGCCGCAAATGCCGCTGTAATAATTTTGGGAGGCCAGGAATTCCGGGATCGTAGGCGCCTGCCGGGGCAAAGGGGCAGAAAAGCGGCTCATGCGGATATCGACCACATTGCGGCCCGTAAGGATGGAGGCCCGGGAGGGCACGCATTGGGGAGCGGCCGTGTAGGCGCGTTGAAACAGGACGCCCCGCCGGGCCAACCCGTCCAGATGGGGCGTTTTCAGATCTTTATTGCCATAGATACCCAAAAACGGGACGCTGTGGTCGTCGGAGAGAATGAGCAGGATGTTGGGCGTGGCGCTGCGAGATGGGCCGGACGGTTGCCCCCCGACACGCGAGGTCGAAAGCAACAGGACAATAAAGATGAATTTTTTCATAGTTTTTTTTGGTAAAATCAGGGCTGGTTTCCTTCAAAGTACCTCCACCGCCCTGGTGTCGTAAAGGCGGATGTCGCTGAAAATATCCGTCCAGGCAATGTCGTCCACAAAACCATCCGGTAGTAGTTTTTGCAATAAACCGAATGTGCCGACCATCGACAAAATCCGGTGTGGGTGCTGATCGCGCCAGCCGCTTTGCGGGTCATGCCAGTAGTTCACCACCAGGTCGGCGTAGCGGTGTACGGCCTGACCGATGGCCTCCTTCCGGTAGCCGGGGACCAGCGTACCCATGTAATGCAGCGCGTAGAGAGCGTCCAGTTCCAGGTAGTGCATCACGTGCTGCCGGGTCACTTTCGGGTCGGGCCGGTCCAGCCAGCGGCCATTGGGCAGTTGAAGGGCCAGTACGCTATCGATCACCCGCTCGGGGTACGGGAACGGGCGGTCGTGGTGCTGGTACATGGGCAGAATGTGGACGCTGCCGCCCAATGGCTGATGGCGATCGGTGTAGCGCATATCTTTTCGCCACCAGCCCGTTTTCTCGTCCAGATTGTCGTTCAGCCAGGCGAAAACCGTTTCCCGCCAAGCGTCGGTACAGGCGGAACTCAGACTGTAACAGTGAATGCCGCCCCAAAACAAGTGTGAGGCCGACCATTGCTTGGCCCAGTCGATCTGCTCTAGCCAGGGTACCACTTCCCTCACCGTATCGAAGGGTTTGTACAAACGTACTGGAAAGCGCTGCCTGCCGCCCAACACGCCCAACGCGCCGATGACCATGCCATTGGCGTGAAGTCTGGAGTGTCCGAAGCGCTCGGTATAACTTCCATCTTCGGCTACCTGATAGCTGTTGATGTGGTGTATCCACTGCTGCTTTTGCAGATCGGTGAGCGTGTCGGTCAGGCTTTCGCCCATGATGTGCCGGGCGATTGCCACGTCGCAGGAAGCGTAGAGATCCGTCTCCTGCGGGGAGACAGTGCCGTACACGCCGTAAGGTCTGGCCGGGGAAAGCAGCGACGCAAAATACTCATTTATCCGCTCCCGGACATCGCGCAGGTCAATGGTAGCGGAGCGGACGGGAAATTTGGGCAGTACGGCCACGAAGGGTAGCAGACTACCCTGACCAATCCATTGTAAAGCTTTTCGTCGGTGCATGGTCACTTGTTCAGAACTTTAAGCCGGGATGACTATTTTTACTATCATTGCGTTCCTTTTCGCTTTGTATATTGTACACAAACAAACACGGTAAATCGTAAAACTATGAAAAGAAGACAATTCTTGAATAAAGGAGCCGCAGGCCTGGCCTCGGTGGGTTTGTTGGCTCATCTGCCCCAGTCGCTTTCCGCTATGGCCGGGCGCAAGGCCGTCAGGATGCCCATCGGCTTTCAGTCTTTTGTGGTTAAGAAAGAGATCGCCGAAAACCTGGAAGGTACTTTGAAACGGCTGCAGGGCTACGGCTACGAGCAAGTGGAAATGTGTTCCCCTTCGGGCTACGTCAAGTACGGCTTCGAGCCGCTGGCCAAGTACTCCGGCCAGGAGTTGAAGCGGATCATCGCCGACTCGGGACTCGATTGCGTCAGTTGTCATTTTACGATGGAGGAAATGAAAAACAACCTGGACGACCGCATCGACTTCGCCCAACAAATGGGCCTGCGGCATATGGTATTTTCGGGTGGCCTGTCCACCGATAAGGCGGACGAACTTAAATCGCGTTGCGAGACGGTGAACCAGATCGGCGAAAAAATCAAAAAAGCCGGGATGGTCACGGGCTACCATAATCACAATTCCGAGTTCGATATGAAGATCGACGGCGCGCCCGTGTATGACATGATTTTGAAAGAACTCGACCCCGATCTGGTGAAAATGCAGTTTCAGACCGCTGCCATCCGGTCGGGTTACAAAGCCGCCGACTACTTCAAGAAGTACCCCGGCCGGTTCATCTCGGCGCATTTGCAGGATTACTCCCCGCAAGACAATACCAAAGAAGTCGTGCTGGGTCAGGGAATTTCGGACTGGAGGGAGTTCTTCGCCGCGGGCAAAAAGGCCGGGCTGCAACTCGTCTTCGTCGAAATGGAATCCAACCCCGGTACCCTGAAAAACAGCGTCACCTATTTGAAGAATCTTTGACGGCATAGCCTACGAATATTAGTTTGTCACTTCGAGCAGGACCACCCAGTCCTGCTCGTTGTTTTTTCCGGGCGGCAGTCCCAAATCGACCAGGCTACCGCCCTGCACGGTCGCGACGGAACCCGACTGCAAGGCTCCACCGGACAGGGGATCGTACCAGCGGACGTTGAATTCGCCACCGCTTTCCCGCAAATCGACACGGCGGGTTTTTGCTTTGGGAAAGTACAGGGCGTAGGTTTCACCCGGCTTACGCAGACAGAAGGCTCCGTCGGCCACGGCCAGCCCGTGGTTGGGGCGCATCTCCCAGTAAGGAAGCTGGTTTCTGAAAAAGTCGAGGGCGTAGCGGGTCAGATCCCACAGGCGCTCGCGCGATCGCCAGTCTTCCAGTGTGAGGTCATTGCCCTGCGTGAAAGCCCCAAAGTACCATTCGATTCCGGAAGCGCCGGAGAGCAAAGTGCCCCACAGCACATCGCCGCGCAGCGTTTCGTGGTCCGGGTCCTCGGCGTCAGATCTGGCGCCGACGTCCCACTTACCGATTTCGTCCATTGTCACCAGCCACGGGTGGCCCGCCCGCCGGGAACGATCCTTCCAGGTCAGCACGGTCTGCACCGCTTCCGTCCGCTCGGCCACCTGCAGTGCCACACCGTCGAGATCGGCGAAACCCAGCAGCGAATCCAGAATCACTTTCCTCACAGATTCCGTCGGCAGGGTGTGCACGGTCACCGGGTGGCGGTAAGGGTCAATTTTTTTGATAAAACTGGCCATAGCCTTGCGTTGGGCGTCGTTCTGACCGACGGGCGAAAAATGAACCGGACCGTTTTCCTCGCCCAGGTTCCAGTTGAGGGCCGGGTGGTGGCCGAAGCGGGCCACCATTTCCCGGAGGTAGAGCTGCCGCATTGGTCCGAGACTCCCGCTGTCGAGCAGGGTTTCGTTCTCGGTTTCCTGCAAAACGATCTGCATGAACACCCCCCGCGACTGCATATGTTGAAAAACCACCTCCCATTGCGCCAACTTGCTGACGTCGAAACGGGTGAAATCGACGGGACTGCGGAAGGGCCAGACATCCTTGCCGTCGCCGCCAATGTTCATCGTCAGGAAGTACATGGCGTTCATACCCTTTGAGGCCAGGTAGTTTATGCCCCCGATTAGCCCCTTGCCTTTGCCACCCTTCCAGGTCGGATCACCGCTTTTCCAATCGCCCAGATGGGGGGCGTAAACGTGGATGGCCGTGGGGGCCGGAGTATCCTTTTCCTTATTGACCCCCACCATGCGGTAGGTATCGTCAAAGTCCGCATAGGCCAGCAGGTTTTCCGGGCTGTTCGCCCCGCTTTTCAGCCAGTACTTACCCGATTTACCAAACCTGAAATAGCCGTTGGAGGCGACCAGACGCCCGCGGGTCATGAAGTCGCTCCCGCTGCTGTCGGCGGCTACAACCCGGAAAGTACCCGTGGCCATCTCGATCGCCACCGCCTCTCCGGCCTCCGCCGAGTCGGCGAATGCGATGCGGTCGCCGCGTTCCATGCGGGCGGAGTACTCCCACGCCCCCTCCCGGTCGGGGGTGAAATGGACGCGCCACACGTTGCCACTGTCGGCGCTGGTGTTGGCGGCGTCGCCATCGGCGGCGTAGAAGCCCCGTACTACATAATTTGTGTCCTCGTGCTTGAAATCCACCAGAAGGCGGTAGTTCAGAAACGGGTTGTCAGCAGCGGTTTCCGAGGTTGCGGTGCCGCGAAAATCGAGGGTTACCGTTTGCCATTTCGGGTACTCGGCCGGGCGGTCTTCCTCCAAGGTTTTACAGGAAAACAGCAGAGAAAGACTCAGGGCAAAAGTGAACAGGGGAGAAGCGATTTTCATGGGATGGGGGTAGTTTCTGTCAAAAGTCAGACGATTTTCATTTTCTCAGGATCCCACCGCACGGGCTTTTCCTCGTAGTAGCTGTGGTTGGCTAGCAGGGCCGCTCCGGCCGCCCTCAGCCCAAATATCGGGTCTTCGACGATCTTCCGCTCGCCGCGAATGGCCCGAAAAAAATTGGCGGTGTGGTCGTAGTTGCCGCCGCGGTACCCGGCGGGGGCTTCCCACACGGTGTTTCCGGTCGCCAGCGTCGACGCGCGGGGATTCTCTATTTTAGCGGCGTATTCTGCCAAGATTTTCTTTTGGGTGGCTTCGGTGAAGGCACCCAGCGCGTAGGGCGTCGGCATCAGGCTCAACTTCGTACGGTTCAGGACGACGCCCGTCTGGCTCACTTCCATATCGCCCTCGGTGCCGATGAGCCGAAAACCGCCCTGGCCGCCGCTACCGGCGATGAAGTTGATGCGAAAGGCCGCGTTGAAGGCCGCGTGGGTGTCGGTTTTGGGAAAATCATAGAGCGTAATGCTGACGTCCGGGACATCCCGACCGTCCTTCCAGTAGCGCAACCCACCCGTGGCCTGGGCGCGGTTGGGACCGTGGGAGCTGAGGATGTAGTTGAGACTCGAAAAGGCGTGGACGAAAAGATCGCCCGCCACGCCCGTGCCGTAGTCGCGGTAGTTGCGCCAGCGGAAAAACCGGGTGTTGTCGTAGGGTACTTTGGGGGCGTTACCCAGGAAGGCGTCGAAGTCCACCGTCTGTGGGTTGGCGTCGGGCGGGATGGGGTACTGCCAGGCTCCCTCGGCGGTGTAGCGGTCACTGAAAAAATCGAACAGAACGATCTCGCCGATGGCCCCTTCTTCGTAGAGCTGTTTGGCCTTTTCGTTGCCCAGCGAGGAAAGGCCCTGACTGCCGATCTGGCACAACTTTCCGCTGGATTTTTGGGTGGAGATGATCGCCTGCCCTTCCTCCCACTTTTGCACCATCGGCTTTTCGCCGTACACATGCTTGCCCGCTTTCAGGGCCTCCACAAACATGGTTTTGTGCCAATGGTCGGGCGTGGCGATGAACACAGCGTCGATGTCCCGGCGGGCCAACAGTTCGCGGTAATCTTTGGTCAGGAAAAGGTCGTTGCCCCACAACTCCCTGGCGCGGTCCAGTCGGCCGTCGTAGAGGTCGCAGACCGCGACCAGCTTCACGCCCGGTACTTCCAGCGAAAATTTCATGTCCAGCACGCCCCGGATGCCGCAGCCGATCAGGCCGATGTTGATCTGGTCGTTTGCGGTGTAGGTGTAGGGGCGGTCGTCGTAGTTTTGGTTGCCGAGCAGTAGCTTTTGTTGATAAGCAGAGGCGAGTACCGCTGGGGCGGCCGTCAGCGCCGCCGAGCCCGCGGCGAGGCCTCTCAAAAAAAGCCTTCTGGTTTTATTACTTTTGAATGGTTTCATAGTTTTTGGTGATAAAATTTGCTGTCGTACCCAAATCAAAAGTTGGGGACTACCTACTTTCGGTAGTCCTCAACTCTTCTTCGGAATTAAAACACCCCGCTCAATTCAAAGCCGGATTTCGCGTCAGCTCCGCGCGCGGCAATGTGAGAACCAGCGACGGGTCGCCGTAGGGTATCGCGCTCACGCCGGCCCGGTCGCCGGGCGGGATGGGCATCTGCATGGCTTGGAGGTAGAACAAGCGACGGCCTTCGAATCCCATTTCCTTGATCCACTCAGCCGACACGTCGGCTTCGGTAGCGGTGGCCAGGGTGGGTAGTCCCGCGCGGGTGCGGGTCACGTTCAGGTCTTTGGCGGCTCCGGCGGCATCGCCGTTGCCTTGGCGGATGGCGGCCCGCATCAGGTACAGCTCGGGCGAGCGGAAGAAGACGAAGTTGGCGGTCGGGTTGGTGAACTTGCTCGACCATACGTTGTACTCGTCGGCGTCCTCGGCGCGGAAGGCGGGGTCTTTCCCGTTTTCGTAGCGGCGGTGCCAGTCAGTGTAGCGTTTGTCGAGTTTGGCTACCGCCGGGTCGTTCCAGCCGATTTGGTTCAGGACGGCCTTGCTCATGGCAAAGCCCCGGTTGCGGTTGCCGCCCGTGAAGTTGCTGAAATGCCGCTCGAAACGCGGCGCGCGCCAGCCGTTGCGAAAGTAGTAGGCCCCGTACCAAACGGTTTCCGAAGCCTTTTGCCCCAGCCCGCTCTTCAGGAAAATCTGCTTCAGATCACTGCCCTGCAATAAGGGGAAGCGGCCCGAATCGATGATGGCGTTGATCTGCTCCACGGCCCCCCCGTCGCCGCCCTGTCCGGCGGTCCAGAACTTCTTGCCCATCAGGAAATACACCTTCGCCAGCAGAAAGCGCGCGGCGTCCTGTTTGGCCCGGTCCTGGTAGTCCTCGGGATGCTTGCTCGCGTCGTACTCGGCGGGCAGCAGCTTGATAGCATTTTTGAGGTCGGAGACAATCTGGTCGTACACCTGCTGATTGGTGGCCCGGCTCTTGAAGTCCGTCGGGGCCTTCGATGGCTTGGTTTGCAGGATGATGCTCGGCGCGGTAGGGGCCGAGCTGTAAGGCGGCGCGTAGGTGGTCGCGAGCAGGTAGTGGGCAAAGGCCCGCAGGAAGTAGCTCTCGCCCTGAATGCGCGGCACCCACGATTCCAAGCCGTCCTTAGGCGGTTCGTTTTCGTCGTAGAATTCCAGCACCGTGTTGACGTTGAACAGCAGCGATTGCGCGCCCGACCAGGGCCACTCGACGATTCGAATGTCGTTGACCTCGGGCTGCCGGAGGTAGAGCGGGAGCAGGTTGTTATTGCCGCTGACCACGTTGGAGTATTCTTTCATTTCAACCAGGTCGGAGGCAATCGTCTGGTAGAGCAGCAGGTCGACCGGCCCGTATTCGCCGGGCGATTTTAGGTTGAAATATGCCCCGCGCACTAAGTCGTCCAACGTGGTATTGGCGGTAAATTCATCCTGGGCCAGACCGATCTCCGGCTTGGCACCTTCCAGGAACTTGTCGCCGTCACAGCCTGCAAGCAGGCACAGGCAGAGGATGCAAACTATATTTTTCATGATACGATATGTTTAAGGATTAGAGATTGATATTCACGCCAGCCGAGGCGGTGAATACTTGCCATAAGGGTACGCCGCCAATCACACCCTGGCCGATATTGCGTTCCGTAGGTCCCCCGTTGTTGAGTACCTCAGGATCCACTACGCTGAATTTCGAGAAGGTGGCCACATTGTTGAGGTTGACGAACACGTTGGCTCCTTTCATAAAATTCTTTTTGAAAAGACCGTTGGGGAGTGCATAAGACAGGTTGACCGTCCGCAAACGCATGAAGTCGCCCTTGTGCAGGTTCTGCGTGCTGCGATCGGAAAGGCTCTGCGCGGGCTTACTGGGATCGAGCGGCTGGTTTTCCCGATTGTTCCAGGTGAGGACGGGATACGGGGCGTCCGTGTTTTGGGGCGTCCAGGTGTTGCCCACCAGGTCTTTGCGCAGGTTGTTATTGCCATTGCCCACGCGCCGCAGCCCGATGTTGTCGTAAACGTAGTTGCCTCCTTGAAAAGTGAACAGCACATTGAGCGATAAACCTTTGTAAGAAAAGGTATTGTTGAACCCGCCGTAAAAAGTAGGCAGACCGGTTTTGCCGTACTGGATCACACTGTTGACATTCTGCGAGTTGCCGGTATTGCGCACGTCGTTTCCGGTGAAGACGTATTCTTGTTGGGCCGCCTTTTCCCGGTCGATCTCCCGCACCAGCACGTTGCCGCTGTCGTCGTAGCCGGCAAACTCAGGCAGGTAGAATAAGCCCAGCGGCTGTCCTTCCTGCACGGTGGTCAGCCCGTTGAACGAAAGCTGCAGCGGGTCGCCGTCGAAACCGGCGAACAGTTCCAGCACCTTGTTCTTGTTGGTCGTGAAGTTGAAGGCACTCGACCAGCGGAAGCTTCCGGCGGTCACGTTGACCGAGTTGATTTCCAGCTCGATGCCCTGATTCTGCATCGACCCCACGTTGTCCAGGGCGGTGGTGTTGATCGTGTTAGTGCCGTACACGCCGATGGACGGGGCCACCGGAAAGTCGAGCAGCAGGTTGGTCGTCTTGGTGTAGTAATAGCCGATTGAGCCGTTGATGCGGTCGTTGAACAGCCCGAACTGCAGGGCGGCGTCGTAGGTGTTGGAGCGCTCCCACTGGATCGTCCGCGAACCCAATCGGCCCAGGATGATGGCCCCCGAACGGTTGGGGTAGTTGGGCCAGTTGAAGTACTGGTTGAAATACAGGAAGGGGTCGATGTTGGCATTGCCCGTGATGCCCCAGCCGCCCCGCAATTTGAGGAAACTCAGGGGCGTATCTTTCCTGAAGAAGGGTTCGTCAGAAATTACCCACCCACCGGAAAGCGACGGGAACCAGCTGAAACGATCCTCGGGCGTAAACTTGGAGCTACCATCGCGGCGGATGGAACCCTGCAGCAGGTAGCGGTCGCGGAAGGAGTAGTTGACCCGGCCAAACTGTGAGAAGAACCGCACCTGTGGGTGCAGATTATGGGTGATTTCGAGAAGCTGTTCTGGATTTCTGACGAATGCGCCCACTTCACTGGGATTGCGCACCGAGGCGGCGTCCTCCCAGTCGTTCTGCCAGGTCTCGCGGTCACTGTGGATCAGCTCGATGCCCGCGAGGGCATTCAGGCGGTGGTCGGTGCCGAACTCGGTTTTGTAGGAAGCCGTACCCACGGTATTGAAAGTCCAGGAGCGGCGGTCATACCAGGTAAAGCGCGGCACGCCGTCATCATAGATATAGTCGAGCTGGAAACGGTTGTCCAGGCCGGTGTCTTCGGGCCGGAACTCCTGCGCCCGCAGACGGCCGCTGACCCAGTTTTGGTCGTTGTTGACGGTGTAGTTGACCCCGCCCTCGGCGCGCAGCACGAATCCTTTCAGCGGCGTGAGTTCGGCAAATAGACTAGCCAGTTGGTTGGATTCCGTCACGTCGCGCTTACTGTTGGTGCGGTCGGCCGAGTAGGTAATGTTATTGAGCGAGAGCGGGTCGAACGCATCACCGTTGGCCCAGCGCTCGGGTAGAATGGGCAGCGCATTGTCGTACAGATTGCCAAAGGTAGGCCACGCGCCCCAATTGATGTTTCGGTCAGTGGGGGTCACCGCAGGGCTGATCGTGGCGCGGGGCTGCTCGTCTTCGAAGCTGTAGGTGTAGCGCACGCCCAGTTTCAGGTACTTGGCCGCCTGAAAATCCAGGTTGACCCGACCCGTGTAGCGCTGGAAGCGGGTATTGATGAAGTTGCCCGTCTGGTCGCGGTACTGGCCCGAGATGAAGTAGCTGGCCTTCTCGGTGCCGTTGGAAGCAGAAAAGCCGTACTGGCTGAAATGGCCGTTCTGCTTCACCTTGTTCACCCAGTCGGTGTTGGTTTTGTCGTAGATGTTCTCACTGACAAAACGGCCCGTCTGCCGCTGGTCGAACAGATCCTGCTCCTTGCGGAAGGGATCGGTCAGGCCGCTGTTGGTGCGGGCCTGGCCCACCAGGGTGCGCCACTCGTCGGCATCGGCCAGTTCCAGTTCGTTGATCGGCGTGGTGTAGCCCACGTTGTAGCTCAGGTTGAACTGCGCCTTGCCCTGCTTGCCCGTTTTGGTGGTAATCAGTACCACCCCGTTGGCCCCCCGTGACCCGTAAATGGACGTGGCCGAAGCATCTTTCAGAACCGACACACTCTCGATATCGTTGGGGTTGAGGTAGGTCAGCGGACTGGTGCCGCCGCTGGCAACGGGGAGTCCGTCCACGATGAACAGCGGCTCGGTACCCGTCGTGATCGAGCCGACACCCCGAATCAGGATGCGGGCCGGCGCGTTGGGTTCGCCGCTGGGCGATACCATTTGCAGTCCGGGCACGGCCCCCTGCAGGGCCTGGGTAAAGCTGGCCGTGGGTACTTTTTCGATTTGCTTGGCGTCCACGGTCGAGATCGCGCTCACCAGGTCGCGCTTTTGCTGCGTGCCGTAACCGACGACGATTACTTCGGACAGTGACTTGACATCAGGGGTGATGCCGATGTCGATGACCGACCTGTTGTTAATGGCTACTTCTTCGGCCAGATAGCCGACGTAGGAAAATACCAGCGTTTCGGCGTTGGCGGGAGCGGTTACGCGGAAGGTTCCCTCCGCATCCGTGGTGGTACCGACGGTGGTACCCTTCACCAGCACGTTGACCCCCGGCAGCGGGTCGCTGTTGGACTGGTCGGTGACCCGGCCCGTAATGGTTTTGTCCGCTCCCTGCGCGTGAACCGGGGGCGCGGTGGCCCATTGCACGAGGCTCAGCAGCAAAGTCAGCCCCCATAATTGATTGAGTAATCGGTTTTTCATTGGGTAAGAGATTTAGTTAAAAATGAAATAAAGAGAAAACATAAAGACAGACAGCGCCCCCCACAGCCAAAGCACCCGCCGCGAAGGCACGTAGTTCAGGGCCGCGTAAGACTGGGTGAGCGTGGGAAAATCAGATTTTTTATCGGACGGCGTCGCCAGCGACACGACTACCATGAGTAGCATGATAAAGGCAAAAAGAAAGAAAGACACCAGCAGAAAATGGGGCCAGAAAGCCGGATCGGGCCAGTTGCGAAGCTGCATCACCCCCACGGCAAGGCTCACGACCGAACCGACGACCAGGCCGATGTTCGCCGCCGGTGTAGTCATGCGCTTCCAGGTCACGCCCAGCAAAAACACCGCCGCCATCGGCGGGGCCAGGTATCCCAGAATCGCCTGAAACAGACTGAACAGATCCATGCCTTTGATCTGATCCAACCCCAGCGCAATGAGAATCGCCCCCACCGCCCCGGCCACTACCACCGTGCGGCCAACAACCACCAGGCGCTGCGGCGGGGCGTCGGGCCGGAAGCGGCGGGCGTAAATGTCCATCGTGAATACGGTGCTCAGCGAGTTGAGGGCAGAGTCGATGGTGCTGACGAGCGCGGCTATGAGTACCGCCATGATCAGACCGACCATGCCCACGGGCAGCAGGTCGGTCACCAGGGTCATGTAGGCTTCGTTCGGGTCGGCCAGAGTGGGGTAGAGCAGGTAGGCGATCATGCCCGGCAGGATAAACAGCGGCACGTCGATAATTTTGAGCCAGCCCGTGAGGTTGGTACCCAACTGCCCCTGCTCTAGGTTTTTGGCCCCCAGCACAGACTGCACCATGCTCTGATCCGTGCACCAGAACCAGATACCCAGCACCGGGTAGCCCAAAATAATGGCGACCCAGGGATAATCGGGATTGTCGGCGGGCAGGAAAAGTCGCCCGTAGTCGGCGGGTAGTTCGGTGAGCAGTCGGTCGATACCGCCCAGTTTGTTCAGCCCCGCGATTACCAGCACGCTGGAAGCTACGATCAGCAGTATCATCTGAAAAACATTGGTAATGGCGATGGCTTCTAGCCCGCCCGCTACGGCGAAGAAGGTGGCCAACAGCATCAGCGCGCTCACCGACGCCCACAGCGGCCAGGCCATGATCTGGCTCACCAGCAGTCCCCCGGCGTAGAGCGTCAGGCCCAGCCAGGAAATCAGGATGGTCACCAGTGAGTACCAGGCCAGCATCTCGCGGGTGGTGGCGTTGAAGCGCTGGCCCATGAATTCGGGCAAGGTACTTACGCCCGTATTTTTGTAATGCGGGGCAAAAACCAGCGCCAGCAGCCCGATGAAAATGAAGGCATACCAGGAAAAATTACCCGCCACAATGCCCGTGGTGTAGCCCACGGCGCAGGAAGCGATCAGCATTGACGGCCCGACGTTGGTTCCCCACATGGTGAGGCCGATGCTGTACCAGCGCAGCGAACCGCCCGCCAGGAAGTAGTCCCGCTCGCAGCTTTTCTTCTGCCGAAAACTGATGTACGCCCCAATCCCCACCAACAGCAGCAGGTAGAGGACTACCACGCCGAAGTCGAGAGGGTGAAGATGCTGGTGAATGTTCATGTTTTTATTTTCAAAAATATTTAGGGCCAATCACTTCCAAAGGCTGCGTACATCGACGCGCTTTTCTTTTTCCAGGCGCGGCCAGTCCGCCTCGATGCCGATGCCCGGCACTTCCGGTAGGATAAAGTACCCGTCCCGCACCTCGGGCTTCACGCGAAGCAGCGAAGCAAACGCGCCAACCACCGGCTCCAGGTACTCCAGTTGGGCGTCATCACCTACGGTCGCTACTATGGCCGCATTAATGTGCGACGTGCCGCCGCCGCTGAACGTCAGCCCGTGGCGGTGGGCCAACTCGGCGATTGAAAGCCATTCGCCCAGGCTCAGGATATGGCCCGCGATGGGCTGTAAGTGCCGCGCCCCGGCTCGCACCAGCGAGGGAAATACCAGCGCCGTACGCTCGGACTCGCCGTAGGAGACGGCAACGGGCGACTTCTCACACAAGATTTCTATTTCGTGCAGCGCCGCCGAGTGAATCGGCTCTTCCAGCCAGGCAATGTTCATGTCGCCCAGTTCCCGGCTAAGCGTCTGGGCTTTGTTCAAGCTCAGCGACTGGTTGGCGTCCACGGCCAGGGCAGTTTCGGGCCGTAGGGCTTCCCGGACACCAGCGATGCGCGTCAGGTCTTCCTGCAAAGTGGTACTTAGGCCACCGAATTTCATCTTGATCGTATCGTAGCCTTGCGCTTCCCACCTTAGGCATTCGTCCAGCAGTTCGTTGCCGCTGAGGTTCATGCCGCCGCCGCTGGCGTAGGCGCGAACCCTGGCATTATCGCCTCCTAAGTACCGAAACAGGGGTACTTCACGCCGACGGGATGCCAAATCGTGAAAAATGCGGTCGAGATGCCCCAGGGCCATCGCCGCCCCGCCCCGGAACCCTTCGTTGCGGATGCTCCAGTAAAGTTGGCGGTACAGTACCTCGTAAGTCATTTCCTTGGTTTCCAGCAACAGCGGCACAAACACGGTTTTGAGCAAATCCAACGCCGACACCGGAAACTCGCACTCCCCCCAGGCCCCTTCCCGGTCGGTGAGCCGCACGAAGCAGGCCCGGTAGTGCGCGAAGGGCCCCATGGTGGCGTCGTAGAAAGGACGCTGGAACGGCACCGGCACAACGCAGCGCATCTCCACTTCCCGGATGTCGAATGACTCCCCAAAGATGGGCGTACTCAGCGGCGGCGCTTCTGCGGCGACCGTATTTTGGGCTTTCGTCGTCATTGAATCAGGTCGGTTAGTTCTTCAAATGCGCTTTCGTCCAGCCGACCCGCCCGGCAGTCGGTCAGCGTGGTTTTGAGTTGGGATAAATTCTTGGCCCCAAGTACCAGGTAGTCCACCTCCTGCATCGACAGCAGGTAGCGGTGCGCCAGCGTCGAGAGCTTCATGTCCAAGCTTTGGGCGAGTTCGTTGGCGCGCCGGGCGCGGGTCAGGCTGGCTGGCGAAATCCAGGGTGGCGCGTCCTCCCGGTACTTTTCAAAGCGATTGCCGAGCAGGCCCATGTACAGCGCGCTGCCCTGGTAGGTGGTGAGGCCGTGGGCGCGGAAAAACGGAATGTCCGATTCCAAACCGTCCAGGCAGGCGGCATTCAGATTATTATAGCTCATCACCACCTCGAAGACACCCCGCCGTATGGCCTCGTGGTAGGCCGTCGGCACCACGCCGCCCAGGCCTATCGTCGCCGCCGCGCCGCCCTGTTTGGTTTGTTGCATGAAGTCAATGACTTCCGGGACTCGCTCCTCGGGTACTTGCTCGGGTTCGTGCAAAAACAGCAGGTCTAGTTGGTGGACGCCCAGTACTTCCTGGCTTTCCGCTACGCTTCGCTGCATGGTCGCCGGGTCGTAGTCGTTGGTGCGCTGATCGGCCGTGTCGGCCCTGAGTTTGCCCACTTTGGTACTTACCAGCGGACGCGGGCCGCGCCACTGCCGCAGGGCTTCGCCCACGATGGCTTCGGCGTCGCGGTAGGCCGGGGCCGTGTCGAGCCTTTCCACGCCGTTTTCCAGGGCGTAGAGAATGGCCTCCACGGATTCTTGACGGTCGATGTCCCCCCACACGCCGCCCAGTCCGGCGGTGCCGAGTACCAGGCCGGGCGTGGTGCCGTCGTGGCGGTAAGTGGGTCTGGGTAAAGGGTTTTTCATGTTTTTTAGAGTGACAGAGCGGAAAAGCCACAAAGCGACAAAGCCACAGAGCGACAAAGTTTTATAGGTCTTATTTCAGAATGCTCTTTGGGGTTGGCGATTTATCTAATAAATCTTGATACTTCGGTTGCAATCCGGCCTGTTCGACGATCTCCTTTCCGTTGCGCTGCGAGGCCCGGTGCATGGCCCATTTGAGCGATAGGATGCCCGACTGGTGCAGCTTGAGGTCGCCCGGCACGTTTTCAATGACATTCTCTTCGATGACGAAGGGCTTTTCGGCCGAACCGCCCGTTTTCTCGTCGCAATAAATCGCGTACTTGATGCGCTGCCAGCGTTCCAACGGCGGCGACAGGTCGTGCAGGTAGTTGCGGTACAAGCGCGTACCGGGCTGGTAGGAAAGCGTGTAAAGGGCCGCGCCGTCGTTAAGGAGTTTCATTACATCGCTCACGTCGTTGTGGGCGATGTAATTATCTTCCATCGGATTGGGTCGGTCGGTCCAGCCGTAGCCCAAGCTGATGCCCGAATAGGGCAGGTCGCGGACGACGTTGTGCGTGATTTGGGCGTGCGACGGATATCCGGCCACGATGCCCACGCCGCCGAAGTAGTAGTTGGCCACTCGCTCGATCAGGTTGTTGGCGATGGTGTCGGCGTAGCAAATCTCGGTTGTGTCGGTGGGGTTGTAGGGCGTGTGGTACTCCGTCGCCGGGTCTTGCGCAAACTTGGCCAGAGCGACTCCGCTCCCCGCAATATCTCGGAACGTATTGCCCACCACGGCGCAATGACGGGTACCGTGGTGCAGGTCGATTCCGGTGGAACCCAGGTTGCTAAATTTATTGCGTTCAAACGAAACGCGCTCGGCCCGCGCCACGTACACCGCCGCCGGGGGACGGTAAACGTACTGGTCGTTGTTGGGTTCGGAACGGTGGTTGTGCTGCCCCGCCTGGGCGTTGAGGTAGCCGTGATCGCTGGCGTAGATCCAGTTGGAATACTGGAAATCCAGATTTTCGAAATGCAGGTTCATCACGGGCTGGGCGGCAGTACCCCGGACGATCAGCAGCGTGTCCAGCGTGGGGTACATCACCCCCACCCGGCTTATGTCCTGGCCCGCGGGTGGCTGGTAGTAGAGCAGGCCATTGGCTTCGTCGTGGTACCATTCCCGTTCGGCGTCCAGGAGTTCGCG
Organism: Persicitalea jodogahamensis; assembly: GCF_014651615.1. Classification (GTDB taxonomy): domain Bacteria; phylum Bacteroidota; class Bacteroidia; order Cytophagales; family Spirosomataceae; genus Persicitalea; species Persicitalea jodogahamensis. The sequence goes on from NZ_BMXF01000007.1 coordinate 173,066, forward strand.
GGCGTTCTCGAAGTAGAGCCGATGCGCGGGCTCATGCATGGGGTAGGGGCGGTTGAACAGAATCTTCGATTCCTCGTCCTGGAAGCTCACGCGGGTGAATTTATGAAAGCTCAGGCCGTAGGTACTTAGCGACTTGACGCGCAGGTAGTTCTCCGACCAGCTTTGCAGCAGCAGCATTTCCAGGCCGGGGCTACTCTCCAATAGTTTCGGATGTTTTCCCAAAACAATCAGTTCCCGGTCTTCGTAGTCCCAGCCCGTGCTTTCGAGGTACTCGCCCCGGTTGGGATACCGCGCCCGGATGGCGCGTTCACCATCGACGTACAGCTGCCGAAAGCGGGCGTTGGGCAGAGCGGCCTTATGTACGCCGGGCTGGTTTGAAACGGGTCGCCAGTCCGTCACCGCCCGTCCGCTGTGGATGAGTACCTGCCCGTCGCGGGAACCGCGGTAGGTCACCCGGTACGCGGCCGAGCCGCCGTCGGCCGGGCCGAAGCGCAGCGGCTGGTCGAGGAAATATTCACCCGGCTGAATCTGCACGACGATGTCCTGCCGGCGTTGGTTGCCGGGCAATTCCCGGATCGCCCGCTGCGCCCGGGCAATCGTCTGGAAGGGGGCGGTTTGGGTACCCCTGCCGTTGTCGTTGCCCTGGGCGGAGACATAAAAGTCTGCCTGTCCCCAAGCGGTGGAGCCGAAGATGGCAAGTGAACAGAGTAGAAAAGCAGTAAATCTTTTTATCATGAAATACATGAAAATATCCTGATCCAAAGTAAGAGAATCAAGACTTCACATGCTGCGACTATCTTATTTCTTTATAGCACTATTTTAACCAATTAGCTTTGATTATTGAGTAAAAGCGATGAGATAGTCTTCTTTTCGTTGGTGTATCAGGAAAATATCTTCTTTTTTCTGCAAATAATGCCCAGTTTTTGTCCGCAACTGACTTTACCTAATTATGAAAACACTCGTCGAGAAATGGTCGCGTCCCAGTCGGCATTCGTTCACCACCAATCGTTACATGGCCGACAAAAACCTGGATCGCAGCTCGGAAGTCCTGATGCGGCTGCACGACGAATACGAGGTGACCGTCATGATGGGATGCAGCGGGAAGCGGTTCATTGGCAACACGATCGAGAATTTTTCCCAACAAGACCTGTTTCTGATCGGCCCGCACGTGCCGCATTGCGTCCAACTCAACGAACACAACCGGGAAGACGTGATTACGCTGCACTTTTTGAAAGAAGGATTTGGGCCGGGCTTCTTCGAACTGCCAGAAAACGAGAGCATCGCCCGGCTGCTGCAAGAAGCACAGCGCGGCGTTTCCTTCGCCCCCTCCGAAGTACCCGCTTTCCACCAAAAAATCGTGGAAATAACCGACCTGCAAGGCTTCGAGCGCATGATCGCGTTTTTCCAACTGCTCCAGCATATGTCCCTCACTCCGCAGCGGACGACCCTGTCGAGCCGGGGATTCACACTTGTGAAAAATGAAAGGGATTATGAAGTGGTCAATAATATTTACGAGTACATCATCACCCGCTTTGCGCATGACATCATTACGCTGGACGAGATCGCGGCCCACGTGAGCATGGCACCAGCCACTTTCTGCCGGTACTTCAAGGAGCACTTTCACAAGACGTTCACCAGTTTTCTAAATGAGGTACGGGTGGGTCACGCCTGCAAACTGCTGCAGGAGACAAATATGAACATAGCGGAGATTGCATTCGCTTCGGGCTATAACCACCTGACCCACTTCAACCGACAGTTCAAGCGTATATTGGGGTACTCACCCAAACAGTACCGGCAGCAACTTGACCGTCAGAATGCGTAGTTGTGGGCTGATTATTTTAACGGGTACGGGTTTTCACTTGGTTGTCTCCCCGGCAGCCTACAACTCTTCCTTCGTCAATGGAAACGTTGGAGAAACATCAACTGCGGATACGACTTCGACAAATTTACGGTTAGTCCGGCCGGAACAACCGCAACCGATGTTCTGTCCGACCGCTGGAACGGCGCATATCAGGGTATTTGGCGTAGCAATATCATTCTGGCCTGATTTCGCGGACGTTTTTCGCAACGACAACGGCAACAAGGCGAGGATCGTTTTTGCCGTGCAGTACGCGCGCGCGGGGCGGCGTCGGCGAGGGCAACAACATCTTCACGCAATTTGCGCCGCAGGGTTCGGGAAAACGCCGTGATCGGCGGCGGAACCATCCTCAACCACCCCACCGCCGACGTACTGGATGCCTACGAGCCGGGCGACAAGCGCAAACAGGCCACCATTGTCACCAGTTACGTGACGGCCAATTATAAGACGGTCAAAATTTTCTTCGTGAAAAAATTCCTCGATCCCGCCATGAACTCCGTCCAGGAAACCGACACCAACTATCCGGTGCTGCGCTACCCGGACGTACTGCTGATGTAAGCCGAATGTCTGAACGAGACGGGAAAAACCCAGGAAGCCCTCCCGTACCCGAACCAGGTGCAGGAGTATCAGAAGGTTTTTCCCATCCCCCAATCCCAGATCGATGTCCATTCGACCAAAATCACCCAAAACAAGGGTTAATGATTTCCAATAAGAAAAAAATATTTACAAATTTATAAAAGCCAGCCCATGCCCACATTACTGGTTTTAATCAGCCTGCTGCTCATACCGCACCTTTCTGAGCCGGAAGAGTTTCAAAACAAAAATCTCGACAACCCCGTTCTGGTGATCTCTAATTTAATTGGGACTTTCGCTTGTGATTAGAAATAGGATTAAATTTACTGGATGCTGCAGAAAAAAGACTACATAAAGTATCTGCTGAGCCCGCCGTTCGACTACACCTGCACGAACCTGGCCGACCACAAGCCCAACCTGTACCACGATTCGGTCAGCGGCTTTCTTCGGCGCGAACGCTTCACGCCCTCGTAGTTGTGGGCTTCGGTCGCACCCTACATCAAGGATTCGGAGACCTCGGTCATCATGGTCGATGACAGCGTCCAGAACAAGCAGTATTCCATCTTTATCGAGTTAGTCAAGCGGCAATACTCTGGCAATGAACACGGTACGGTCAGGGGGGGGGGGCTTGGTCAACCCGGTGCATTCCTCTGGAAAGGACAGCGACCTTTGGCCCATCGACTACTGCGTCTACAGTCCCAAGGACGACGGCAAGACTAAGAATGATCATTTCCAAGAAATGTTCATGCATTTGGTGACCATCAAGCAGCTCAAAGCCAGGACGATACTCTTGGACACCCGGTACGCCTCGGTGGCCAACCTCAAGCTCATTCACCGCAGCGAGTGAACCTTCTTCACCACACCGCAGCGGCGGCCGCTGAAGAGCAACTTCCTAGTGAGCCTGAACCGGGAGATTGGCTACCAGCATTTGGACGAACTTCCCTTTGACGAGCAGTCGCTGGTCAGGGGGTTGACAGTCAAGCTGAAAGAATGCCCCTTCATGGTAATGCTGTTCATGATAGTTGCCCCAAACGGCGACATTGACTGGGTCATCACCGCCGGAAGGCCCCGAAATGACCTTGACCACGCTGTAAACCTGTTTGTCGCCGAGATCAAGAACGACAACAGGTGGCAGGTGGAGCAATTCCAGAGGGAGTTCAAGCAGTTGACGGGCTCGGAGAAGTGCCAGTGCCGCAAGGCCCGCTCGCAGCGAAACCACCTGGCTTGCTGTTACCATGCATGGGTCTCGCTTAAGGTCAAAGCCAAGCAGATGAAGACCACAGTCTATCAGGTCAGGCAGGGTTTGTTCACCGACTATCTGGTTCAGCAACTGATGTGTCCTACTGTCCATGCTGTTTAAGCGAAAGTCCTGATATTAGTTAAGGCCGAAAGCTGTCCTTAATTTCAGAAGTCAACGTATTTTCGACTTTTACCAGCCACAACAATCCCACGATTCCGGAAAGCACCGTCCCAAACATAATGGCCAGCTTGGCGCTGCTCTGTTGAGCGGCATCCGAAAAGGAAAGCCCAGCAATGAATATCGACATTGTAAAGCCGATACCCGCCGTGAAGCCCAACCCGATGATGTGTCGCCATTTTAGTCCGAGGGGTAGTTTGGCCCCACCTGACTTGACAACGCCCCAGGAGAACAGCACAATACCTAGTGGCTTTCCCAGAAATAACCCCGCCACGATACCCAGGCTCAGCGGCAACGTCAGCAAACCATAAACGTCCCCGGCCAGAATAATCCCTGTATTGGCCAACGCAAAAATGGGCATGATGAGGTAGTTAACAGGCTTATACAGCGCGTGTTCGATCTTACCCAGCTGGCTAAGCGGAATGGTCATAGCCAAAAGCACCCCGGCGATGGTCGCATGAACGCCCGATTTGAGAACGAAAAACCAAAGCAAAAGGCCAGGGATGAGGTAAAAGACAAAGCGAAGCACTTTGAAATAGTTGAGCGCGACGAGGACTGGCAGAGCAGCGGCCGCACCAAGTAACATATCAATATGAATCTCGTGGGTGTAGAAAAGCGCGATGACAATCACCGCGATCAGGTCGTCGATAACAGCGATGGCGGTCAGAAGCACTTTCACAGCAAAAGGCACCCGCTTGCCCAGCAGCGACAACATCCCCAATGAGAAGGCGATGTCCGTCGCAGTGGGAATGGCCCAGCCATCAGCGGCGATGGTATCGATGTTGAAAGTCAGATAGATTGCCGCCGGGACGATGGCCCCGCCCAGCGCAGCCGCGACGGGGAGTACGGCCTGCCGCCAGTCCGCCAATTCCCCCGCCAGGATTTCGCGTTTGATTTCCAGCCCCACAAAAAAGAAAAAGACGGCCATCAGACCGTCGTTCACCCAGTGACTGATGGTTTTGTCCAGCGGCGGAATGCCGACTTTTTGGTTCCAAAAAGCCAGAAACTCCGTGCCCTGTGAAGAATTAGCCCAGATCAACGCTATGGCCGTGGCCACCAGCAGCAACACGCCCGACAGTCGGCCAAGTCACGAATGGGGTTGATAACCGGATTGACTACATTCTTTATTTTGACAATTCTCCTTTTATTCTTCATCTAAGTTTTTAAAAAATTCCGTTTTATGGCAGACTGTTGTTACTTAGTGCTGCGTCTTGTAATTGCCAGGATTCGTCAGCGGGTTCAAACGCGTTGGGGTGGGGTTAGAGTTTCTAAAAATTGACCAGCCCGGCCGCTGTTTGTATTTGGGCGTATTGAGCTGATAAATCTCTCTGGGTACTATGACGGAGCGTGGCACGATCCCCACACGCGAGGGGAATCGGCTCCGGCGCTGAATCCTTTGCGAGTCCTCGGCCAGCTTCGCTTTGTGCGGGTGTTTGTAGTTATGCACCGACACACCCGGATCAACTTTTACCTTTTGCTGATCTTGGGAGTAAACCTCGAAGATACTCAGCAGCATCGCGCAAACTGTAATGATGAAAGATTGGACGGTATTCATGATTTTACTGGGTACAATGTAATGGATCGGGACTAGATTGTTGTACAAAAATCTTTTTTGTCTCAAAGCGCCATATCCCCGGCAGCTTCAGGTTGGTAAATCACCTCTTCGATCTTAATTGAGACCATACCACCCGGCGTATTTATCTTAGTGAGTGTTCCCTGTCGGCAGCCCAGGATGGCGACCGCCAGCGGAGCGAAGATTGAAATCCGCTTTTTCTCGATGTCGGCAACTTCCGGATAGACGAGCTGGACTTCCAGTGTCCGGTTGCTTTCGGGATAAGTCAGCCTGACACGGGAGTTCATTGTGACCACATCCGCCGGCATGTCGGTCGGGTCAAGCAGCGTGGCTTCGTTGACCGTTCGCAGGATGTCATTGGTCTGGTTGTTGGAAAAATTAAAGTCGTTTTTTGCCCGACCAATCCACTGCTGGAGCCGCTGGTAATCCAGGCGACTAATAATGAGAGTGTTCATAACTTAGTTAATTTAAAAAATGGAATAATTAATTGAGATGAAATTTGGACGGGTTTCTTTCCAAAAATTTGGTTTTATATACAAGGCTCTGAATAAGAATGCCGATAACAACAGCCACGGCGATCATCAGCGTGGTGATTACCGACACCCCGGCGGCTTCGCGGTGTGAACCCTGCACGATCTCCTGACCGGTTTCAGATTGGATTCGGGCAAGCGTATGCAGGTTCTCGATGCTCCGGCGGAAAATGGCCACTCCATCTTTATTATATAGGGCGGTGGCTATCTCCCTGTTTTCGTCTTCGGCCTGCTTCATCACCACCCGCTCCATGCGAACGTTAGCGGCCAAATCGGATTTAAACTCCTTCAGCACTGCCGCTTCGTTCCGTGTAAGTAACGTCTGCTCGAAATCACCTACCAATTGGTTATTCCTCTCGTCATGTTCTGCAAATTTGGTTTTCAATTCGGGGGTAGTAAGTCTCGAATGCTCGCTCAAGTGGTTGTCGAGAAGTCTGCGCTTGTCGTGGAGATTCTCGCTGAGTTTAACTATGATCAGCGCGGGTTGCAGGCGGTCATTATAAACCGAAGTGATGGCCGCGTCCATGTTGTGTGCCTTGTCGTCCACGCGTAGCGAATAAAGTATTACAAAGGCCATCACCAGCAACAGCAGGGCCGCCAATTTCACTTTTTGGGTAAGCAATTGGGAAATAATCATATTTAAGACAGGTTTTGGTGAAATAATGAGAAACGCTACGTACTTATTTTGAATTCAATTTTTATAGCTGTAAATTTACAACTGTAAAATTACAAACGCAAACTTTATGACCTATATCAGCACCGAACCTCGTATCTCCGGCCGCTGGGAGGAGGTATGTTACCCTATCGAATCCGTATGGCTGAACGACTTATTGCCGAACCACGACATTATCGCCACTGACCGCCAGCAACTTATCGTAGGACAGATGCCCGGAGGACGCAAAACGCTCTTCGGAATTCAGAGCGCGGATTACACCATAGTACCCAATGCGGCTATACGCGAGGTGATCGACGAGTTAGTGGATGAGTACCAACTAGTAGTCAAACACACCAACACGGGAGAGTTTAACATTTGCATCGTGTTGCCCGCCACGGTGCAGATCGGCGGCGAATCCATTCACCGCAGTCTAACACTAACTAACAGCTATAATGGCAAGACACCGTTCAGCATTCAGGGGCAGTCGCTCACGGCCCTGCTCGACCCCGCTACCCGGCTGGGAAGCAGCCTTTACCGTAATCTGTGTCAAAACGGACTGATGGGCTGGGCCGATCCGTTTACCGATCTGGCCGAATACGAGTCATGGCTTGGGCAATGGGCCGGGGGAGGTAAAAAAAAGCAGCCGCCCAAAATTACCATTGGCCCAAAGCGGAAGCGGCAGATGAGTTCGGAAATTCGCAACATTCACCACGGTGCGCTCACCATCGAGATATTTCAGGAACACTTGCGTGACCTGGTCGCTGAACACCTCGCCGCCGACTACACTCTCACCACCCAGGTATACGAGCATTTCCAACAGATGGTACCCGCCAGGGCGGATGAGTTTTTACTGAAGGAACTGCCTGTTCCCGTCCAATTGGCTAAACAAGCCCGCGAACGGCTGAGACTCGAAGAACGGCTACTGGGGTCGGAACCTTCGTACTGGCTGCTGTACAATGCCGTGAACTACGCACTGTTCACCGCTCGCAGCAGCCTGACCTTCAATGACCGCTACCGGCTCGACGAGCGCGTGTTTCACCAATTGGCCGCGCACTCATTTGACTGAAAATTCTGCTTTTTTCAATTTTATAAAAACAAAATCCGTGTATTACCAAAAATGAAAAGTCATGAATTCACCTGATCTGTTAATGGGCTTGGGCAGCGTCATTTACGCCCTTTCAAAAATCGACGGCGAACTGCAAAAAGAGGAAGTGAAGGCCGTTCGCGAGATTCTCCTTGACGAGCCGCACGGCGATCTGGCCGTGTGCGGATTTTTCCTGCGGGATAACTTCGGGTACAGCACGGAGGAAGCTTACGACACCGGAATGCGGCGCATGGCTGGCGAAGGCATCGAGGTCAACCGCGAAACCCGGAAGCGCTTCATCAACATTCTGCTTCGGGTGGCGCGGGCGCACGATGGCGCATCCAGGGCGGAATGGGAGTTCATCCGCAAGTTCTGGCGGGAGTTACTTTCGATGAAAGCCAGTGAAGGGGAAGTGAGAATTCCAATGCTAAGCTCTACCGGGTGAGTTCAAAACCACAATAGGGTCGCTGCCCCCTGCTTTAAACAAAAAACAACTTAGCATGGAAACAGAGCAGAATAGTTTTTAACAAAAAACCACTCGCTTATGAAACCCTACCTGATTGCCCTATTTCTGGCATTTATTTTAATGGCTGGCTGCGGAACAAACTGGAAGAACAAAAAGCTGGATCAACTGTCGGCATTGTCGATGGAAACGGACGAGCTTTCGAAAGGACTCATCATCGGGAGATCCTGGCGACTGGTGGAATTGGAAGGGGAAGAAGTCGCCAGGAGTCCGAATCAAAACAGCGAAATCAAATTTGTTCTCAAAACCGATCAGAATCGGTTTACGGGTATCGTAGGTTGTAACACCTTCAGCGGCAATTATCGATTGAAGTGGGGTAAAGCGATTCGTTTCTCTCAGATAGTCAAGACGAGGAATGATTGCCCCGAAGTGTATGCTCTAGAAAAGGGAATGTTCAATGCTTTTGGACTAGTCGACAGCTATATAATCAAGGGGGACACGCTGACTTTGCTTTTCGGCGAGGGGGCACCCCTGGCTAAGTTTGATACGGTACAATTGGATGACACGACATTAGCAGAAAAAAACTAGGAAAGTTAGGTCCACATGGGTTCTTATCGGTAAAGCCAACTATTCACATTACGAAGTATCATTTGGAAAATCTAGCATAATGAAGACCACAAATTTAGTTGGAGAACCTGTTATGCACGGGTACGTTCCATTGATCGTCGACTTAGTTTTTTCGCAATAATCATCATTGCGTTCACCTCGCCCCTTATCGCACCTAACCCCCTGGCCATGCTGTTTGGCCTTTCCTTTGTGCTCGGCGGAGTTTCTGTCCAATTCGTTACGCATATAAAACAAAAGTGTGGCCTCGCTAAAACTATTCGACTTTATGGATGAAATTTTCACAAACTAGATAAGCCAACATCGGCTTGAAACTTAACGGAATAACGGCATGGTAGAAAAAAACTTCGCGCTCGAAAGGCTTGTGTTTATTTCGGACGCGGTCGTGGCTGTTTCCATTGCGTTACTCGCTCTCGGCATAGGTATTAAATCAATCTCTTCCGAATACTGGCAGTTTTCCGATATCGGCAATTTATTTAAGCTACTGGCGGCCTTCACGTTGTCGTTTTTCAACATCGCCAATTTCTGGCGCACCCATCACGCTTGTTTCACCCATATCAATCGGGTCGATGAAAGGCTTCTATGGTATAATATGTTATGGTTGTTTTTCATCGTTCTTATTCCCTTTTCGACATCGTTGCTGAGTACTTTTTGGGGTGAGACTATTGCAGCGACTGTTTACAGTATGAATACACTCCTCATCGCCCTTTCTCAAAATTTAATTTGGGATTATGCGTCGGACAATAAATACACAAAGGAGGTGATTTCAACGAAGATCGATGACAGTATCCGCATTTTTTCCAATTTAGATATGATCAACGGAGCGCTGGCACTGACATTCTCCTTCTTCCATCCCTTTGCAGCGTTCGTTCTATTATTTATCAAACTACCCATGATTGTCATTTCCCGAATGTATTTCCGCGAGGGTAGAAGCTCTCGAGGATAATGAAAACAAGAAACCTGTCGATAATCAAGAAATATCACAAAAGCCGGTAGTTCAATTCTAGGGTTGTCAAGTTAAGGCGGTCAGGAATATTTGCCAGGCGGATTCCGCTCGATAAATTGAGGTTCTCTGCCTGGCGGACCGTCTGAACTTCACTAAGAAGTTGGCATCGTCGCATTGTCCAACACTGCTGGAGGCGAAAGTTTTGACAAAACCCAGACTGGGATACGTATGGCAAGCGATTCTAATTGACTCAAAGCCCTACGGCAGCCAAGTTTTTAACATGGCCTAAGCCACGCCGACGGCCCCGACTACCAATTCTGGCGGCAAGGTGCCTCTTGGCGCTAGCTTTTTCAATATACGGCTAGTATGGTTTCGTCGCTGTTACGGAATTATTCAGCCAATATTCAATTTATCAGATAATACCATGAACTTCGAAGCATTCTTCCGCGCCAACGCCGAGGCAATCTACTGGGGATTTGGAGTAACGGCCACCGCCGCCCTGCTGTATTACCTTACCAATGTCTCAGTAAAGGTCTTGATCAATAAAGGGAAGAGACGCGGTTTCGATAATTTTGGCCTGCTCTTTACGGTACAGCGCATTCTCAAAGTCTTTATCCTGCTGGTTCTGGTTCTGTTCTCGACCTACTACTTCGTGGATAAGGACAGTCACGATATAGTGACTCACAACATCAAGACCATCACTTACCTCACCTTCGTGGCCATGCTTACGATCGTGCTGGATTCGGTGGCTCGGACGGTCATTAACCTAGCGATCAGAAAGAAAAAGCAGCGCGGTGAAAACCAGACTACTTTCAAGTTTTTAAAATACGTCAGTTCTTCGCTGGTGTACCTGCTCGGCATCGGCATGGCAGCGTACGCTTTTCCTTTTCTGAAAGGTATTACTCAGACGGCCATTGGCGGAGCGGGCATTGCAGCCGTCATTATCGGCGTAGCGTCCCAGGAGGCTTTGGCCAATCTGGTCGGCGGCTTTTTTATTATTCTTTTCAAGCCATTCCAAGTGGGGGATATCATCAAGATTTCGGGAGAAATGCTGGGGGAAGTGACCGACATCACCCTGCGGCACACGCTTATTCGCGACCCTCAGAACAAGGTCATCGTCGCTCCCAACGCCATAATTAACAAGGAGAAGGTCATCAACCACAGCCTCGGTGAATCGCCCATCTGCGAATGGATCGAGATCGGAATTTCCTACGACAGCAACGTCGACCGGGCCAAGGAAATCATGCGCAGCGAATGCCTGGCTCACCCTGACGTTATCGACAAGCGCACGGCCCTCGAGCGGGCAAACGGCGACCCTGTGGTACGCGTCCGCGTCATTCGGCTGGCGGAATCGTCGGTAGTGGTACGTGCCTGGGCGTGGGCGAAGGATTTCCCATCCGCCTTCGCCATGAAGTGCGACCTGCTGGAATCCATTAAAAAGCGGTTCGACACTGAGGGCGTGGAGATTCCGTTTCCCTACCGGACGTTGGTTTTCAAGCAATCGGAAGCGCCGGATTCACAGAATTTGCATACCGGACAGGATCAGCGAACTTCTGTCCGAAACTCAAATCCGAACGGTTTTAATCGGAAAGCCGAAAATTGATGCAATAACTTTGGCGTTGCTTGAAAAGTAAGGCGTCAACTTTAAATATGACTGTCGTCATCGGTGGGATGGTCAAAAACATATACGTTTGCACCCCCATCCATATAAGCAACATCCCTAAAAAATGAAGACCGCTTCCCTATACAAAGATCTGACTTACCAGGATGACAAGCCACTGGTGCAGCCACTGTTGGAAACTGACTTCACCCGCGAGATCAGAATCGTGTTCAAAGGGGGACAGGTCATGAAAAAGCACTTTACGCCCTTCCCCATCGTCATCGAGATCGTGGAAGGAGAGATCGATTTTGGCACGGGTGGCACAATTCACCGCGCTGCAGAAGGAGACTTGATTTCTTTGGAGGGGGGCATTCCCCATGATTTGACGGCCCTGACCGATAGCATTGTCCGGCTGACGCTATCGAAACCCGACCGGAGTGAGCGGGTGAAGGAGGTGGCCAATCAATAGCGGCAGGGCGACGGGTAATCGGACACGGACTCAAACGGAGAACATCTTTCAATGCACCCGAATCTCGTCGGCGAACATGTACCCTTTGTTATTTTTGGCAAAAATCCGAATGTAACGCGCCGACTGACCGTCCAACGGCACGGTCACGTCTTTAATAACCAAAGAATTGACCGACTCGGGCACGGTACGCTCCACCCGCACCGGGGCCGAAAAGGTTTTGCCGTCTTGCGAGAGGGATACTTCCACGTAGCGCGGCATATATACTCCGGGGCCCGTGAGCTGCATAAGGCCGATCTGTACCTCCTGCAAAGGCTGCACTTTTTCTAAGTCAATCGTCACGTCCATGTCGATACCCTCGAAGCCCAGCCATTGCTGATCGCCGTAGGTGAACGAGCCGCGGTTGCCGTTGACCAGCGTGCCGTCGCCCTGCGCGGGGTAGCTGTTGGTGTAGCGAATCCCGTAGGTGATGGGTTTGCCGAACGCCTTGTGAAAATCCACGGGCAGCGCCGCCACCGGACCGATGGCCGCGCCATCGCGGTACAAAGCCGCCTTGATGCTGGCCGATTCTTTCACCGAAAAGGGGCCCGCATAGCGGCTCGACCGGGCGGTGGGTTCGCTGCCGTCGAGCGTGTAGCGAATTTCCGGCTGGTACTGCTCCGAGCGAAACTCGACGCGGGCCGCCCATTCATTGGGTTGGAAATTAGCCAGGATTTCCAGATCGACGCCGGGACGGTAGTAGTTAACGTTGCGACGTTGCAGCAAGAGGTAGTGATCCTGCAACCGCCGCTGAAAACCGGGCCAATCCCGCGCCGACGAGTCGGACCAAACTACCTCCGACAGTGCCAGCAGCCGGGGGAAAACCATGTATTCCAAATGCTCCATCGTGGGGACGTACTCCGTCCAGATGTTGGCCTGAGCGCCCAACACGTGCTTTGCCTGGGTGGGTGTCAGCTCTTTGGGGATGGGTTCGTAGCCATACACTTTTTTCAGGGGCAAAAAGCCGCCGATGGCTTCGGGCTGCGTGGTGGGGTTGGCCTGGTAGCTGTCGAAGTACACGTAGCCGCCGGGCGTCATGATCACGTCGTGGCCCTTTTGGGCGGCCGCAATACCGCCACTTTCGCCGCGCCAGCTCATCACGGTAGCTCCTTCGGCCAGGGGTGCTTCGGGCGTGTCGCCATGCAGGATTTCGTCCCAGCCGATCATCTTGCGCCCTTTTTTCTCCAAAAACTGATCCATCCGGCGCACGGCATAACTTTGCAGCGCGTGTTCGTCGGCCAGGTTGTGTTCCTTGATACGGCGCTGGCACTTGGGACATTTTTTCCAGGCTTTGGTACTAGCCTCATCGCCGCCGATGTGGATGTATTTGGATGGGAAAATGTCCAGTACTTCGGTAAGCACGTCTTCCAGAAACGTGAAGGTACTGTCGTTGCCCAGACAAAATTCGCTATTGGCGTAAGGCTCGCCCGAACACGATAGGTGCGGATACACCGCCAGTACTTCCTCGGAATGGCCAGGCATCTCGATTTCGGGAATGACCGTAATGCCCCGTCGGGCAGCGTAGGCTACCAACTCGCGGGCTTCGTCCTGCGTGTAGTAACCGCCGTAGGCATTGGGATCGCCCTCGCGGCTGTAACGGCGCGGACTCGCCCACCATTCTTTCCAGGTGCGGTGGGTGCGCCAGGCGGCCCGCTGGGTGAGGGCCGGGTACTTCTCGATTTCCAGCCGCCAGCCCGCTCCGTCGGTCAGGTGCCAGTGGAAGGTATTGAATTTGTAGAGCGCCATCAGATCGATGTACCGCTTGACAAAATCCAGATCGAAGAAATGACGCGAAACGTCGAGGTGCATACCCCGGTAGCCGAAGCGCGGCGCGTCGGTCAGGTTCAGGCCGGGTAATTGCCTTGGGTCAGGTTGCAGATCAGCCAGTTGCAGCAGGGTTTGCACGCCCCGCTGCGCTCCCGCCACGGTGGCGGCGGTGAGGTGAATGCGGTTGGCTTCGATGCGGAGTTGGTAGCTTTCAGCATCGGAATCCGCCGGGTTGGTCGCTTTCTTTTGCTCAAAAATGACCTGCGCCAATCCGCTTTGGTTTCCCGACAGCGGGCTTACCGTCAGTGCTTTGCCAAAGCTTTGTTCCGACCACAATTTAGCGGCGCCGGTGAAGGCGGGCGAACTGCTAATCCGTAGCTCTGGCGTGAGCGAGAAAGTACCCGGCACTTCCTTTAAAGTTGTAGGTTGGGGAATTAGCGAATGGACGGTTTGTGCCTGCGTTGTGAACGCTGAAAGGCTGGTTAATACAAAAAGGAATACGCCTTTTTTGAAAATTTCCATAAAAATCAAAGGTGCATGATTAAATCAATTGCCGGGCGGACGGGGCAGACCCACCTGTTAGCCTCCGGATAGAGGAATTATTACTACGAATACACCTCCGGCATTTCCGAGGCATAGACGAAGAATTCTATATCCTCCAAATCCTGAAAAAATTCGCCGTACTGCGCCTCACTCATGTTACGCACGGGCAAACGGAACGTTCCGCAATCCAGGCCCAGTGCCCGCATGTAGGCTTTGCCCACCGAAATGCCGCCGTACTTGCCCAGCAGTTTCACGATGTCGATGGATTTTTCCTGCAAACGCCGGGCTTCTGCCAGATCGCCCGCGTCGAAGGCGGCCATCAGGCGGTGGTACAGCGGCGCGGCATAGTTGAACGTGCTGCCTACGCCGCCGCGCGCGCCCATGGCCATGCCGCCCAGGAACACCTCGTCCCAGCCCCAGAGGATGTCGTACTTGCCGCCACCGTAGTTGAGGCATTGGTTGTACTCCATCATGTCGTGGTGGGTATATTTGATGCCCGCGAAGTTGGGCATTTGTCCATCCAGATGCTCCAAAAGCTGAACCATCGAAACGTTGACGCCCGTCAGGACGGGAATATGGTAAAAATAGACGGCCGTGTCCGGCGCGGCCTCGCCCACTTCCCGGCAGATTTGGGCGATGGTTTCGGCACTATTGATTTTGAAATAATGGGGAGCAAGAATGGCGATGGCATCGTAACCGCAAGCCGCAGCCCATTTGGCCAGTTGCTGCATCTCTTCTACCGAATTGCCACCCACCATCGCGATTTTCAGGAGGTCTTTCTCCGAAGCATGCCCCCAGGCCTCGATGATGTCGCGTTTTTCCTGGTAGGTTAGTGACACGCCCTCGCCCGTCGAGCCGGCCACAAAGGCCCCCTTGACGCCGTTGTGCGCCAGCATCCGGGCGTATTGTGAAACGATGGAAAGATTTAGACTGCCGTCGGCGTGCATCGGGGTAAAGGGAGCGGCCACGAGGCCTTCGATTTTTTGTATCATGATAAAATAGTTATTAGCCATTAGCGATTAGCCGTTAGCTCTCTTTTTGGATTGATTGATAATTGTCTGCTTGATTTTTAAATTCAAAATATTTAAGTAACTCAGGAAGCAAGGCAGCTAAAAACTAATCGCTTACAGCTATATTAAGTTGAAATGTAGATGCGGGCAGGCCCGCTGCGTTTTGCAGGTTCCCAGCGCTGAAAGGCTGCCAGCCGTAAAGTACCCTTTGCCAGTTGCTGTTTTCGGGTTTTATAACATGAACCTTATTTCCCGAAATTGTGGCTTGCGCAGGATGGCGTATGCCCGCTTTATCTTCCAACTCGAATCCAGCCAGTGGTTGAGCGTCTTTGGTTTTCAATGCCTTATCGGAGTTCTGAAAAGTCAGGATTATTTGCTTGCCTTGCTGCCGGACTTTTTGTGGCGAAGGCCCACGGGCGGCGATCTTTCGTCCGTAAGTATCGGCCAAAGCTACGCGGGCCAGTCGCTCGCTTACGGTCTTTTTGTCGGTCGGGTGAACGTCCGACGGGTGGCCGACGTCGCTGGTAACGGCCATGCCCGTGTTGGGAATCGTCTCGGCCATGCGCCGCTGACTGTCGCGAAATTCCGGCCAGTGCTCCGAGCGGTACCCTTTTTCGGTGCCGATGGAAGAGAGTTGGCAAAAGTAGAAAGGGAAATCGCCTTGCCTCCACTGCTGCCGCCAGTCGCGCACCAGCGCGGGGAAAAGCTGCTCGTGCTGCTGCACTCGGCGCAAACTCAGCGCATTGCTTTCGCCTTGGTACCAGAGGACGCCACGAATGGACAATCCCAGTAGTGGCGCGATGCCCGCCTGGTACAAAAATCCGGGTTTGAAGGGATGGTTGACGCCCAGCGAATCGCCGGGAAGCGCGAGATTTGTCGCCAGCAAGTTATCCAGATTCTGGTAGCCGCGCTCGATGCACCAGGGTTCGAGGCTTGGGTTGTCGAGCCAGTCGCCCCGGAACATGGGTTCCAGGTTCGCGTTGCCCGCCACGGTTTGCGGGCGCACCCAGGCTTCCGCGGGCGAGCCGCCTACCGCGACAGTAATGAGGCCGATCGGCACGCCCGTTTCACGTTGCACCATTTGCCCAAAATAAAACCCAACCGCCGAAAAATCCCGTGCGCTGACCGAATCGGCGGTCTGCCAGGTACTTGGCAGGTAAAAATGTTCGGGTTGCAGATTCGGGATTTCCCCGACTGTATAAGGTACATCGTACACCGAAACGCTCGGTTGATAATTCAGGAGACGCAGTTTGGGATTGGTCGCGTTCTGCAGACTTGCCGCCGCGAAGCGGTCATTTTTAGGCATGAAAGCCATGTTCGACTGCCCGGCGCAAATCCAAATGTCCCCGATCAGTAGATCGTTCAACGTCAGCGTGTCTCGGTTGCTGATGACTTGAAGTACTTGCGGCCTGGCGTTGGCCTTTTGCGCTTCTAACGCCAATTGCCAGGTGGAGTCGGCCGCCACGCGCGCTTCTTTTTGTGTCATTTTTGACCTGGTAGCTGCGGTATCGAAAAGCCGCACGGACACCACCGCACCCGGCGTGGCTTTGCCCCAAACCTGAATGGGTTGGTCGCGCTGCAACACCATGCCTGAACTGAAAACTTTCGCCAGACTAAGTTGCGCTTCGGCTGACCCGAGCGAAATTGCCCAAAGGGCCAAAATTAGGATTCATTTTTTCTGCCTCATATCGCTTTTTAGTCCTCGTACTTGACATCCAGCTCCTGCATATTTTCGCCATCTTCCTCCACTAGCACCGCCGTGAACATCCACTTGACGGGATTTCGCCATTCGCTTTTGAAACTACCCACGGGGGCTTTGATCAGAATTTGGTTCCAACCCTGCTTGAGGTGGACGCGGGCCGGGGCGCGGTACTCGTAGCCTTCGTCGGTGAGCGGGACTTCGGCGTCGCCTTTTTGTCCGGCGCGAGTCCAGTGGGGTGGCTCGATCTCCGTGCCATTGAGCCAGATTTTGCTCATCCGGTTGTCCCACGCGCCCGCAGGCGGCGAGTCCGTATCGGGGGAGCGCGAGATATTATTGAATCCAATCCACATCCCGGCCTCGCGCTCGGTGGCCGACCAGACGCGGGCGCGGGCGTACACGGTGCTGTTTTCGACGGGCTTTTCCAGAAACCCGGTCGGTTGCGGGTACCACCAGTGCCGCAGGTACACCGTCGCGCCGACGGCCACCGAAGTTTTGATGTTCGACCAATCATCGGTCGTTTCCGGAGCAAAGGCTTTGGCCAGATCGCCGCCGTTGTCGTAAGGCTCGGTGATGCGCCAGCGGATATTCGACTGTCGTACGTAGGGAAAGGGCTTATCGCGGAAATACCGTTTTTTGTGGTCGATCAGACGATTCTCGAATTCCTGAAACGCCGCAAAAGCCGGGGTGTCCGGCGCGGCGATCAGCGTTGTTTCCAGCGCCTCGCCCCCGCCCCGCCAGGCCCGCTCCGACCAGGCCAGCAGTCCCGGATACACGGGATTCTGGCGCAAAAGGGCTTCCTGAGAGGACGCGCGGCGGTCCTGCCACACGCAAATGATGCCGCCCAGGTGGTCGGCGTCGCCCTTGTTTACGCCGCAAATGCGGTGGTTCAAAATCTGGATCACGCTCTCGAACGGGTCGTGGTGGTTGAGGTACAGGTAGCGCGAATCCACAGTGGGAATGCCCGGCGTGGGCTGGGCCGAGCCGACCCAAAGCTGCCTAATGGCCGTTTTGGGCATGTTGCCGCCCGGAAACCAGCCCACTACCTTTTTGCCTTTGGCTTCGACTAAAGCCGCCATTTGGGGCAGGAAGTCGGGATTGGTGATCTTGACCTCATCGCCGCCGAGGTGCAGGTACGGCACGTCGAAGGTCTGGCAAAATTCTTCCAAAACCCCTTTCACGATTTTCATCCCCTCCGCCGACTGCATGTCCACGCCCATCGCGCGTTGAAAAGCCGCGCTGTGGCCCGGCATGTCGATTTCGGGTACCAGCGTGATATAGCGCGCGCGGCAGAAGTCGATCAAATCCTGCAAATCGGCCTGGGTGTAGAATTTACCCACCTCGCGCGTCATGGTTTCGGGGCGGGTCAGGGCCGGGTAGCGCTTGCTTTCCAGCCGCCAGGCCACGTCCTCGGTCAGGTGCAGGTGGAAGATGTTGAGCTTGTACTGCGCCATAACCTCGATCTGCTTTTTCAGGAAACGCACCGTCTGGAAATTGCGGCCCACGTCGTGCATCAGCCCACGCCAGGCGAAGGCCGGGTAGTCGGTGATGCGGCAGCCGGGAATCGCCGCGTCATCGCGCATGAGTTGACGGAGGGTCTGCAAGCCGTTAAAAATGCCATGCGGCGCGTTGGCCGTCAGCGCGATGCGCTTGGAATCTACCAAAAGTCGGTACGCTTCCTCGGGGTAAAGCGGGGATTCGACCTTGCCCAATTTAAGCGTAATCCGGTGGGTACTTTGGGAAGAGAACTTCGCCCCTTTTTCCTGCAATAAATTCTTGGCTTGCTCGCCCAACTGTGCCAATTCTGGATCGTGCTGAATAGAAAATTCGGCGGGAATCTTGAATGATTCTTTCGTCCACTCCGCTTGTTGAGGTTGGGGAATGAGGGCGGGTTGCGCCTGAGCGCTCAGCCCCTTTCCTGCCCCAACGAGCAGTAGCAAAGTGCTTACCCACAATTTTACAAATCCGTTTTTCATACTTCGTGAATCGTCAATCCAGCTAGTGATTTCCTGGGCGCACCGAATACCAGACTAAATATGTACCCAAACAACAGACTAGATACCAGCCCAGTGAAGGCATACATCAGCAAATTCAGTGTCGTGTACTGGCTGATCCAATACTGAAAAACGGTACTCAGAATCAGGCCCGCCACCACGCCGGTGCCGTTGGCGCGGGTGGTGAAGATGCCCAGCATGAACACGCCGCCGATGCTGCCCGTGAACAGACCCAGAATCACGTTGAACTGGTCCCAGAGCGAGTAGGCTTTCATCTGCGCCATCAGCAGCGCCACCACCATGCCGAACACCCCGACCAGGAACGTCACCCAGCGGGCGGTGCGGAGGTAGGTCTTTTCGGATAGATTGGGGGCAAAGGGTCGGAACAGGTCGTTGGTGAACACCGTCGCCACGCAGTTGACGCTGCCGTTGAGCGCGCCCATCGCCGCCGCAAAAATGGCCGTGATGACCAGCCCGGCGATGCCGACGGGCAGTTCGTTGACGATGAACCAGGGGTAAATCGTGTCCTGGCTGTCGAGGGCGATGTTGACCATGCCGGGCTGTTGCTGGTAGTAGAGGTACAGCAGCGTGCCGATGGCGAAGAAGATGATCGTCGAAGGCACGGTGAGCCACGCGCCCAGGCGCAAGCTGTCCTCGGCGGTCTTCTGGTCTTTAGTCGTCAGGTAGCGCTGCACGACGGTCTGGTCGGCCCCGTACTGGATGAGGTTGAGCGAGAAACCACCAATGATGACCACCCAGAACGTGGAACTTTGCCAGTCGAAACTAAAATCGAAGACGGTGAGCTTGTCGTAGTTTTTGAGCGTCTGGTAGTGGCTTTGCCAGTCGCCTTCCAGCAAAAACGGAATCAACACCAGCGTCAAAATCGCCCCGCCCAGCAGGATGATGACCTGCACGACCTCCGTCCAGATGACGGCCTCGATGCCGCCCAGCACGGTATAAAAAATGCTCACGACGCTCATGATGACGATGCCCGTCACCACGTCGATGCCCGTCACGACCGACAGCGCGATGCTCGGCAGCAGCAGCACGATCCCCATGCGGCCCAGTTGCAGCAGGATGTAAAGCACCGCGCCCAGAAAGCGGGTGGTGTAGTTAAAGCGTTTTTCGAGGTACTCGTAGGCCGAGGTAGCGTTGATGCGCCGGTAAAACGGGATGAAGTACTTGATGACGAACGGCATGACCATGACAATCGTCATCAGCAGGAAAAAATACGTCCAGTCCTTGGCGTAGGTCTTGGCCGGAATGCCGATGAAGGTGATGGCGCTGAGTTTGGCCCCGAAAATACTGAGACCCGTGGCCCAACCGGGAATTTTCTCGCCGCCCCGGAAGAAGTCGTCGGTCGAATGCTGGTGCCGCGAGGTCCACCAGCCGATGAAGATCATCAGCAGGAAATACATGACCAGCACCCCGTAGTCGAGCCAGGCGAAGTAGGTCTTTTGCAGCAAAGTACCCTGCCAGATTTCGGGCGTGCGCACACCCGCCTTAATCTCGCCGCTGGGCAGGTAGATCTCGTTTCCCCACCGCACCGCCGTGGTCGTGACCTGACCAGCGCCCGGAAAATCGCCCAGATGCGTCCAGCGGTCGGTAATGGTGTTGTAAAACAAAACGCCGCGCCCGAAGCCCGGATGCCCGTTCAGCAACCTGCTCCGTTGCGCCAGCAGCGTGTCGGAATCGGGCGAAGCGGCCAGTTGCCGGCTGACTTCCTCCACCTGCCGGAAGGTGCTGCCGTCGTCGCCGCTCACCACCAGAATGTAGGTAGAACCGACCGCCAGGCCCGTTCCCGCCGAAAGCCCCGCGCCGGGCAGGGGCTGGCGGGGCTGCCAATGGTGTTTCTTGATGTCGTAGGCAAAACCCTCGGTATGGAAAGTGCTGGGGCCAGTGGCGTTTCGGCTTCTTCCGCCGAAAATAAAGAATGATTCGCCATCGCCGTTGGACTGAATGCCGCCCACGGCGTGCGAAACCGCCAGAGGCAGGTCGGGTAGTTTCTGCCAGCCCGCCGCCAGATTGTTCAAATCCAGCATCAGAAAATCGGCCACGGTTTGGCCGTTGCTTTCGCCGCCCGCCAGATAGAGGCGTCCGTTGGCGGTGGCGAGCAGCGCGTTGCTCACAGGCCGGGGCAGGTCGGGCAGCGATTGTACGTCGATGGTACCTTGCTCCGCGTTCCAGTTGAGCCGGAACACGGATTTCAAGGCCCCGCCCTCGTTCTCGCCGCCCGCGCATACCAGACCCTCTGGCGTGGATACACTGGCTCCGTAGGCCACGGCCTGGGGTAGTTGCGTGGAAACCGGGACGCTTTGCAGCGAATCGCCCGCCTTCCTGAATACAAAAATATCGCGATTGAAAGCCTTCTTTCCACCCTCCCACGGCAGTTTATCAGGAAAATTGGCCCCGCCCGCCACGATCAGCACCCCGTTGTCCACTCCCACGAACGCCCCCGCCACCCCCGGATTCGCCTTGCCGGCGACTGCTGGTAGTTGTCCGCCTTTTTTCCAGACGATCTGTTCCTCGGCCTTTTGGGCGAAGGCAGGCGTACATAAAAGGGTAATCAGAAGGGCGACGATGGCTTTTTTCATTTTTCTTAAACGGCGAAGTTAAGAAGGGGTC
This sequence comes from Persicitalea jodogahamensis, assembly GCF_014651615.1. Taxonomy (GTDB): domain Bacteria; phylum Bacteroidota; class Bacteroidia; order Cytophagales; family Spirosomataceae; genus Persicitalea; species Persicitalea jodogahamensis. The sequence goes on from NZ_BMXF01000007.1 coordinate 194,532, forward strand.
AGCGGTTAATTTTGGCCGACCCCTACGGGGTGTGCGACGACGCTAACATTGTCGTGCTACTAACCGCTGACCCCTCCGGGGTACCTATCTCTTTTATAATTGTGCAGCAACAGTCTGGTTCATCCATCAACAGAAAGCAACGAACCCTTGACCGTTGACCGTTAACCGTTGACCGTCAGTATCCCGGCGTCTGCGTCAGCTTGGGATCGTTGTTGAGCATGGAGACCGAAATCGGCAGCAGCAGCTTGTACGATTCTGCGGCCGTCAGGTACTTAGGGTCGATGCGGTCATAGACGAAGGCATCGCCCGCGCGGCGCTCGGCCCACCAGTAGCGGCCCTCACCGATGAACTCGCGCAGGTACTCGTCCAGGATGGCGTTCAGGTTCTCGGTTTTCGAGCCAGGCACGAACGGCTTGAAATTCGGCCCGTAGGCGCGCTTGCGGATGGCGTCGATTTCGGCCTTGGGGCTTTCGCCCAGCTTGGCCTTGGCTTCGGCCAGCAGCAGCAGCACGTCGGCGTAGCGGTAGATTGGGAAATCGGTGTCGTAAATCTGCGACGAGCTGATGGGATCGGCGCGGCCCAGGAACTTGGTCAGCAGCACGCCGCGCAGGGCATAGGGCGCGCTGTTGTTGTGCAAGGTACGGAACGTGGCCGCAATCCGGCTGTCGGGCGGCGTGGTGCCGGTCAGTTTGGCGATGAGCGCGGGCGAAAGTCCGACGCGGTTGGCCCCGCCGACGTAGGGATAAGCCGACACGACCGGAACGGGATTTTCGGGATTGAAAATCAGCGTCGAGCGCTGAGTGGTGTTGACCAAAAAACTGCCGTAGGTACCCAGGTTGGCCTGGTCTTTCTCGTAGTTGATGGCGAAAATAACCTCCTTGTTGCCGTTTTCCTTCAAAGGATCGAAAATATCGGCATAGTTGGGCTGCAGACCGAAGAGCGGATTGTCGCGCACTTCTTCCAGGGCGGATTTGGACGTGGCAAAATCGCCGCTTCCGCCGCCCATGTGCGTGCCCGACCACAGGTACACGTCGCCTTTAAGGGTGAGCGTGGCGGCGCGGTTCCAATAAACGCGCTTGTTGTTGCCGGGGTTGGCGGGCGTGGCGTACGACACGTTGGGACCGATCAGGGCCAGCGAGGAGTCGATGTCGGCCTTGATTTGCTTCATCACCATTTCGGGCGTGGCGCGTTCCTGATAGAGCGACGACAAATCGCCGATTTCCTTCAACGGCTGCGTCGCGAGCGGCACTCCTCCCCAGGTACGCAGCATATTGTAGTACACGTAAGCGCGAAGGCCGAACATCTCGCCCCGGTAGCGATCGCGCGTGGCGACGTCGAGCGGTGCTTTGGGAAAAAGCGTGATGACCGTGTTGACGCGGTTCAGCAGGCTGTAAAAGCCGCCCCAGTTGCCAAGGGGCGCGGTGGCCTCGCTGAAGTCCTGCGCCCAGAACTGCCGGAAGGTGCCGTCTTCCGACTCGGTGAACAGGCCGTTGGCCCAAATCTCGGAACGCATTTCGCCCAGCGTAAAGAGCGTGTACTGGTAGCCGCGCAACGTGACGTACACGCCATTGTACAGCGCGTAGGCCGACGAAGCATCCGCCAGAATCACATTAGGATCGAGACTTGTCTCGGGCCGTACCTCGGCCAGTTTGTCCTTGCAAGCGGCCAAACCCAAAAGCATGGCCGTGGCGAGGATGATGGGGTTTTTGATAGATTTCATTTTATTTTTAAATAAGGATGAAAGGAGAAAAGGAGGATGGAGGAAAAGATTGGGTTGGTTACCAGAGAATTCTTTTCAATTATCCATTATCCACTATCCATTATCAATTAAAGTGTGGCGCTCACGCCCAGGGTCAGCGTCCGCGGCAAGGGGTACTTGCCGTTGTCGTAGCCGCCTTCTTCGGGGAACGTGCCGGAGTATTTGGTGATGTACAGCAGGTTGGAACCCGTCATGTACACTTTCAAACCCTTGATGCGGTCTTTCAGGAGGGTGCTGAGCGGCCGGGCGGGTACTTCGTAGCTGAGCGTCACTTCGCGCATCATCAGGTAGTTGCCTTTTTCCCAGAAATTGGCCGGCGGCGTACCCGAACCCGCGCCAGTTTCGTAATTCCGGCCGTAGTTGGCCCAGATGTAGCGAGGCAGGTCGGCGTCGGGGTTTTCGGGCGTCCAGGAGTTCTTGATGTCCACCGGGCTGTTCTGCGAACCCTGCACCTGGCTGAGGCCGCGCATGCGGATCTGGTTCATCGAGATAAAGCCCAGGGCGTAATCGAACTGACCGAAGAGCGACAGGCCCTTCCAGCCCAGCGCGGTGGAGAATCCGCCCACGATGGTGGGAGTGGTGCGGCCCACATAGACGAAATCGCGGGTGTCGAGCGTGTCGTTGCCGTCGAGGTCGCGCCAGCGGGCGTCGCCCAGTTGCTTGATGCGCTTGTTGGTGGTGGGCAGGAAAGTATTGAGCAGATTGGCCCGCGCGTCCAGTTCGCCCTGCGTTTTATAGACGCCGTCGAAAATCGGGGCGTAAATCTCGTCGAGGCCCGCGCGGTAGCCTTCCTGCAAACCACCCACCCACTGGTAGGAATTGGTGGCGGGATCGAAGACGCGGACGGCCCCCTGACGGTTGCGCTCGAGACCGTTGTCGAGGAGTTTTTTGGCAAAAGTCTTGACGTGCGAAATGTTGGCCGACACGTCCAGGCTCAGCCCGTCGGCGTCCTGCGGGCGCAGTACGCTGCCGCGCAGTTCCAACTCGAAGCCGCGGTTTTGGAGCGTGGCAAGGTTGGTTTGGTACGAGCTGAAACCCGTCCAGGCCGGAATGGCGATGCTTTGCAGTTTGTCATAGACATCCCGCACGAAGTAGTCGGCGATCACCGTCAGGCGGTTGCGGAGCAGCCCCACGTCCACGCCGAAGTTGAGCGTAGTGGTTTTCTCCCAGTTCAGGCGCGGGTTCACGAGGTTGGTCTGCCCGTAGGCACCGATGCCGTTGTAAAGGCCCAGGTTGTAGTACTGCTGCACGGTGCCGAAATCACCCGATTCCAGCGTGCCGTTCTGGCCCCAGCTCAGGCGCGTCTTGATGGTCGAAACCACGTCGCTGACGGACGAGTTGCGGAAGAAGTCCTCGTTGTGCACATTCCAGCCGAACGATATGCCGGGGAACAGCGTGTAGCGGTTGTCGGGGTCGGTGAGTTGCGAGGTTCCGTCGTAGCGCAGGTTGAGGTTGAAGAGGTAGCGGCCGTCGAAGTTGTAGTTGACCCGCCCGATGGCCGACGCAAAACGGTACCACCGGTCCAGGCCCGAACCGGCGCGGGTCTCGATGAAGATCGAGTTGTCGAGATAGGGCAGCTCGTCCGACGCGCTGCCGATGCCCGAGCCCGACTGATCGTAGGCCTTGTTGTTGAAATACTCGCCTCCGGCCAGCACGTCGAAGCCGTGCTTGCCGAACGCGCGGGTGTAATTCAGGAAGCCATTGTAGGAATACTGCTCCATGCGGTTGTTTGAGAAGCTGGAAGCCCGTGCCGAATTGACGGAGCCGAAGGTGCCGTTTCGGTAAAGCTTGTTGAAATTCTCGGCGTTGCGGTAGCGCAAGAAGCCCGATCCCGTCGCCAGCACTTTCAGGTGGTCGGTGAGCGAATAGGTCAGGTTGACCGAACCCGAAAAACGCTGCTCCTGGGTGGTGCGGATGAATTTGCCGTTGAGGTACCGGGGATTGCCCAGAGTGCTGCCGTCCACGCCGGGCAGGATTTCGCCTGTGATGTCGTCGGTCAGGCGCACGGTGGGGGCGATGCCCGCAAAGCGCTGGATGATGCCATCGTTACCCGCCAAGTAAGATGGGTTGCCGTTGGTACTGTAGGCGGCGAGGTTGGTGGTAATTTTTAGATTCTTGCCCACGTTCAGCCCGCCGTTGAAGTTCATGTTGAAACGCTTCAGGTCGGAGCCAATCAGAATACCCACGTCTTGGATGCCGCCAAGCCCCAGCGCGAAGTTGCCCTGCTCGTTGCCGCCGGAAAAGTTGACGTAGTGCTCTTGCAAGCTGCTGCGCTGCAAAATCAGGTCTTCCAGTTCGCGCTGCGAAGTGGCGCGGTACAGCAGGCTGTCGGTTTGGCTGGGATTGAACGGGTTCTGGTCCACCAGCAAATTCCACATTGGGTCGCCGATGAGGTTCCGGTTGGCGTTGGTCACGTTCTGGGTGGAATACAGGCCGTTGGAACGGGTGAAGCTGGAATTGGCCGCAAAACCCCACGAGCCGTTGAGCTGGTTGCGGGTATTGTTCATCTCGCTGGTGTTGTTGTCGGCCTGGGCCAGCAGAAAGCGGTTGCGCAGCCCGATGCGGTTCCAGCGGATGTAGTCCTCGGCACTCAGGTACTGCAGGCCGTTGCGCCGCACGTAGTTGGTGGCGTTGCGGTAGGTGTAGGTCACCTGGGTGCGTCCCTGCCTGCCTCTCTTTGTGGTCACCAGCACCACGCCGTTGCCCGCCCGCGCGCCGTAAATCGCCAGCGAGGCGGCGTCCTTCAATACGTCCATCGACTCGATGTCGGAGGGATTGATGCCGTAAAGGCTGGGGACGATCACGCCGTCCACCACGTAGAGTGGCTCCCCGCCGCCGCCGAAGCTGGTGCCGCCGCGCAGCACCACGCGGGGCGTAGCGCCCGGTTGCCCGGTACTTTGCTGTACTCTGATACCAGCGGCAGTACCCTGCAGGAGCGTGGCCGCGTTGGTGCGCGGCACCGACTTCATGACCTGCTCGTTGACGCTGGACACGGAACCCGTCACGTCGCGGCGGCTCTGCTGGCCGTAGCCGATGACGATCACCTCGTTCAGCACCTGGTTATCGGGTGCTAGCTGCACCGTCAGGTTCGTCTGGTTGCCGACCGCGATTTCCTTAGTCTGGTAGCCCACGTAGCTGAATACCAGCGTCGCGTTGGGAGCCACGGCAATCGTGAATTTTCCCTCGACATCGGTCGTGGTTCCCTGGGTTGTCCCCTTCACCACCACGCTCACGCCGGGCAGCGGCTCGCCCTCGGCGGTCACGGTTCCCCGGACGCTGTTCTGCGCAAAAGCCGTCGGTACGGCCAAGGACAATGCAATAAGTAGGATGTAATACCCCCTTTTGCAACAATAAGCCATAGAATTTTCCATAAATGGGTAATTAGGTTTATTATGTGTGATTTGACAAAGGTATTAAATATTACCTAAAACCCAATTTTCTGATAAAAATTTTATTTTCAGGAAAAAATCTTTGCTTATTCTAATAGATAGGCTTTACTTTGCAGATGCAATCCCTAATAGGTATTACCTAATCAAGAACTATGAACTACTCGAATATCCAAAGCGACCTGCTGGAAGCCGACAGCCACTCGCTGGTGGACAAGGCGGAAACCAGCATTCTGGAATTATTCAGCGAGAACAAATACAAGGTGGGGGACGTGATCCCGAAGGAGATGGAGCTGGCCGCCCAACTGGGCGTGAGCCGGACAGTAGTGCGCGAGGCGGTCTCGCGGCTGCGGATGCGCGGTCTGCTGGAAACCCGCCGCAAGCGCGGCACGGTCATCACCAATCCCGACGTGATGGGGCTTTTGGAAAAAAACCTCTACCCCGGCATCCTGGACGACGCCACGCTGCGCAACATCTTCGAGCTAAGGATGGTGCTGGAGATCGGCATGGGCGACCTGATCTTCGAGCGCGTCACCCAGAACGACATCGACGAGCTGTACGCCATCGTCGAGAGCGAGCCGACCAACGCCGAGGAAATTCTTTTCGACGTGGATCAGGAAGTGAAATTCCACGGCAAGCTGTACCAGATCACGGGCAACTACACCCTGGAGCGCTTCCAGCAGATGCTGCTGCCCGTTTTCGAGTACGTTCACGAGAGCGGCATCCTGCGGCGTCCGATTACCAACAAGCGCTTCGTCTCGCACCGGGGGCTGGTGGATGTCATCCAGCACGGCTCCCCCGAAACCTTCCGCAACGCCATGCGGAACCACTTCGAGAATCACTTCCAGCGGATATTTAAATAGACGTTGGACGTTGGATATTGGATATTGGATTTGATTCCAACCGTACCGACGGATCGGTCCAGCGTCCAGCGTCCAGCGTCCAGCGTCCAAAATCTACAATCCAATGTCAAAAATCCAAAACACTCCGGCCGTGCTTGCCTTAATCCTAAGCATTTGCCTTGCATCCTGCAACAAGACCATGCAGTCGCCGCGCGACATGGGTACGCGCCCGGCTGACGGTCAGGGCGTTACCGAAACGGTCGTCTTCGAGAACGGGCAGGACGGCTACCAGTGCTACCGCATCCCGGCCATCGTGGCCGCGCCCAACGGCGACCTGCTGGCCTTCGCCGAGGCCCGGCGCAACGACTGCGGCGACTTCGGCGACGTGGACATGGTACTCAGGCGCAGCACCGACCACGGCAAGAGCTGGGGCAAGCTGGAACTGGTCGTGGACTACGGCGACAACCAGGCGGGCAATCCTGCCCCCGTCTTCGACCTCACTGACCCAACTTTCCCGAAGGGCCGACTGTTCCTTTTTTACAATACCGGAACCGCCCACGAAGCGGACGTTCGCAAAGGCAAAGCCGTGCGGGAAGTCTGGTACAAAACCAGCACCGATAACGGCAAAACCTGGAGCGACGCCGTAAACATTACGCTCCAAACTTCGCGGCCCAACGCCCCCACGGCCAACCCGGCCTACACTTTCAAAGAAGACTGGCGCTCGTACGCCAACACGCCCGGCCACGCCCTGCAAATCCAGAACGGCCCGTACAAGGGGCGGATTTTTGTGGCGGCTAATCACTCCGCCGGGCCGCCGCAGGAGCATTTCCGCGACTACGCCGCCCACGCCTTCTACTCCGACGACCACGGCAAAACGTTCAAACTCACGCCCAACCTCGACTACGCCGGGGGCAACGAAGCCACCGCCGCCGAAACCTCCGACGGCAGCCTTCTCTTCAACTTCCGCAACCAATCCGGTGACGCCAAGTACCGCCTGCAGGGCTTCACCAAAAATGCGGGCGAAAGCTGGGACGAGGTGCGTGTCATGAAAGACCTGCCCGACCCCGTCTGCCAGGGCAGCATCATCGACTACCAGCCTAAAAAGGGTCAGCACGTCCTGCTGTTTTCCAACGCCAACAGCCAAACCAAGCGTGAAAACCTCACCGTGCGCATCAGCACCGACGACGGCCAAACCTGGTCGGCGGGCAAAGTCATTTACCCCGGCCCGGTGGCCTACTCCGACCTGGTCGTCCAGAAAAACAGCGACCTTGGCGTCCTCTACGAAAAAGACGGCTACAAGCGTATTGCGTACGCACGGTTTGGGTATGAGTGGCTGGAAAACTGAGTGGCAAAGTACCAGAGTGCCAGAGTACCAAAGTGCTATTGAGTGTATTATCCAATTCTAACCTATCCAAAAGTAAGTAATTATTTGAACATAAGACTGTTAACACTACTGCTTACTTCGCCACCTTTTCTCTTTGCCACTTTGGTACTTTGCCACTTTGCCACTCCAAACAAACTATGCTCGAAAACTACACCCAACAATACCGCGACGCGCTGCTGAACGACGTGCTGCCTTTCTGGCTGAAAAATTCGCCTGACCGGGAGTTTGGTGGGTACTTCACCTGCCTGGATCGGGAGGGAAAAGTGTTCGATACCGATAAGTTTATCTGGCTGCAGGCGCGGCAGGTGTGGACGTTCGCCATGATGCACAACCGTGTGGAGGCGCGGGCCGACTGGCTCGACATGGCCGAACACGGCGCGGACTTCCTGTTGAAGCACGGTCGTGCCGCCGATGGCAGTTGGTACTTTTCGACCACGCGCCGGGGGAAGCCGCTGGTGCAGCCCTACAATATTTTCTCCGATTGTTTTGCCGCGATGGCCTTCGGGCAATTGTCGCGCGCTACGCAGAACGCGGAATACGCCGATTTGGCCAAAACTACTTTTGATAACATTCTTGCCCGCCGCCATAATCCCAAAGGAGCGTGGAATAAGGCGGTACCCGGCACGCGGCCGCTGAAGAATTTCGCCCTGCCGATGATCCTCTGCAACCTCTCGCTGGAAATCGAGCATTTGCTGGATAAGTCGCTGGTGGAGGAAACAATCGCCGAGTGCCTGCACGAGGTGATGGATGTGTTTTACGACGCCGAGTCGGGGATGATCTTGGAAAATGTCACGCCCGACGGGAAATTGTCGGACAGCTTCGAGGGGCGGCTGCTCAACCCCGGCCACGCCATCGAGGCCATGTGGTTCGTGATGGACCTGGCCGTGCGCCGTAATGACCCGGTGCTCATCGAGCGGGCGGTGAAGATCACGCTCGACACATTGGAGTACGGATGGGATAAAGCGTTTGGTGGCATCTACTATTTCCTCGACCGTAAAGGCGCGCCGCCTCAGCAACTGGAATGGAACCAAAAACTGTGGTGGGTTCACATCGAGACGCTCATCGCTCTACTGAAAGGCTACAAACTGACCGGAAACGAGGATTGCTGGCACTGGTTCGAGAAAGTCCATCAATATACCTGGTCGCATTTCGCCGATCCCGAAAAGGGGGAATGGTACGGCTACCTCGACCGCCGGGGCGAGGTGCTGCTGCCACTCAAAGGCGGCAAGTGGAAGGGCTGCTTCCACGTTCCCAGGGGTTTGTATCAATGTTGGCAAACATTGGAAAAAATTCGAGCTTAGAACGGTATTCATTTTTTTCAAAACGCTAACATGGAAATTATCGACTCGCTGATTCCGCTATTGACCCTTATTGGTTGCAAGTACCAAAGCGGGCCAGATTTCAAATAGGCTGTCGCCTTATTCTCTGTAGATTGTTTTTCTTTAACCAATTGGCCAGATTCTGCTTGGTCGTACCATACCGCTTGGCAATGAATTGTTGAGTCGAGCCGTTATTTAGTAGGGCTTCAATCTCAATGTAGGGCTTCAATCTCAATCTTGTAGGCATCCAACTTACTTTTACCCGCCCCCTTTGGACGACCTAATTTCACTCCTGCCGCATTCTTCACCGCCAAAGCTTGGCGGGTTCGTTTGGCAATCAAGTCCCGCTCGATTTCAGCTGCCATGGAGAAGACCATGGCCATCACTTTGCTTTAGATCGTATCATCCAATTGCCAGGCTCCCTTGACAGTGTAAACCCGAATACCCTTCTGTACGGCGATTGATATAATTTCCATGCACTCCAGCATGCTACGTCCCAGCCGGGAAAACTCGCTCAATAATATGGCATCGCCACTGGTCAGCTCTTCAAGCACTCCGGCGATTTTGCGTTGGCGCCAATGGACTTTGCCCGATACCTTTTCTTCCACGAAACGCACTTGTCCCAGATTGCGGTCGTTGGCCAAGTGCAGAATTTCTGATTTGTTCTTTTCCAGATCCTGATCCAGCGTGGAGACCCGCAGATAGGCAATATTTTGAGCCATGGGAATTCAGTCAAATGAAAACGGTATGAAACGAATTGTTTTTTACCTTTCGGTCACCAAATATAAACCGTTTTCGCTTTACTTTACGGCCTCTGAATACCCTCCTTTTTACTTGCCCTTGTGAGCCGCTTAAAACTACTCGATACTGCCGAAGCCCGACGCTTTGACCTACCCCCCTTGTTGACCCGCCAGCAGCAGGCCCATCTCTTTACTTTGCCGCCCGACGGACTGCCCCAGTTTCGGAAACCCGTTACCCGGATAGGCTTCTGTCTCCTGTGGGGCTACTTTTGGTTAACTCAGAAGTTTTTTCGAGCCGCTGACTTCCACCCGACCGACATTGATTATGTGTCCCAACTGTTCCAGAGCCAACCGGTTGATCTTGCCGACTACTCCGCCCAGACCGCTTGGGAACACCAGCAACTGATTCTCAATGTACTTCATATCAGACCCTTTGAAGCCTATCGCGACACATTCACCCAACTGGTTTACGGGCTCTTTGAGCAGCCGCTCTTGCCTCGCAAAGTACTCGAAGAGTCTCGCCAACACCTGATCCAGCAGCGGGTCGAAGTACCAAGCTATGATGTTTTTCTGCGGATTATCACCGACCAGTACAACCGCTACGGCCGGCGATTGTCGGGCCAGCTTGAGCAGCACCTGACAGGGGAACATCGGCAGCTCTGGAGCAACTCATTCAAACCGATACGGCCTATGAACGGCCCCTATTGCAGGCATTCAAAACGGTCAGTCAGGTCGAACAGCCGAAGGCGATCAAGGCCAGCCTGACCCTATTCAAGCAGGTCAAGACCATTTTTGAGCAAGTGGAAGGGGCGGTGACTGAATTAGATTTTTCCGATGCGACGTTGAGCCACTACGCGCACCGGACGGGGCAGGATCGCCCTGCTCACATCAAAGAGCATGAGTCCCGCCACCTGTTTCTGCTCTGCTTTTTGGTGCATCAGTACCGGGTACGCCAGGATACCTTCGTCGACATAGTATTGTCCTGTGTCAAGGCAACCGAACACATCACCGGACGAAAACGACAGCAACTGTACTTTGCGACCAACCGGCAACGGCGTAGTGCCACCCTGTTGACGATTCGAAGTCGGCATCAGTATGCCCGGCAGATCGAGCAAATCCGCCAGGTAATGGCCCTGGAAGAGGAGCCGGTCAGAAAACTGGCCCGAATTGATGCGGTACTTGCCGTGGAACCGCCCCTGACCGTGGAACAGCAAACACTGGTTGATCAGTTGGACGGAGAAATGCACCGCTCGGAAGAACAGGAAAAGCGGACATTACTAGGGGAACGTTCCGCGTGGATGGGGAATCGATTGACGGGAATCCTGGGCGTTTTGCATTTTAACCCCGACACCTCCGATGTTGTTTTGTTGAGTGCCATCAAGCACTATGTGGAACGGCATGGTAAGCCCACCGCACCGGCTAAAGACCTGAGCTGGCTGAGTGAGGCTGACCGACAGGCCCTTTACAATGCCGGTGATCGGTTCAACAGACGTCTCTACCGAGTCCTATTGATGAGTACGCTGGCCCACCACCTGCGGGAAGGCACGATGAATCTCAAACATTCCTACCGGTATCGATCCCTAGAAGAGTATCTGATAGGCAAAGCGTACTTCCAGGCCAATCGGGAGCGTTTGCTGGCGGAAGCCGGACTAAGCCATTTCGCTGACAGTAAGCGCGTACTCCAGACCTGGCGTACGAAATTGACGACTCAATATGCCCAGACCAACCGCCGCCACCAGCAGGGACTCAACACTCACCTGAGTTTTGACAAGGATAATCGGCCCATCATTGATACCCCAAAAGTCGAAAAGCCCGATGTAGGCCGCATTTCGGATTACTTTAACCCAGCCCGGTATATCTCCGTGCTGAATCTATTAGCCGAGGTCGATTCATCGGCCCACTTTCTGACCGGTTTGGAACACTTGGCGGGCAAAAACAGCAAGGGTCGCCCAAGTCCGGGTACGTTCTTTGCCGCTATCGTTGCGCTGGGTTGCAACATTGGGATCGAAAAGATGGCGGCTATTTGCAAAGGGGTGAACACCAGTACGCTGCAGCTTACCGTCGATATGTTCCTCTCTTCACAGAATCTTAAAGCCGGTAATGACCGACTGATTCGGCTCAAAGAAGAACTGGCTCTGCCCGAACTGCATCGGCGTGATCCCGACGGACGCCATACGGCTTCTGATGGCCAGAAATACATCGTTACGGAAGACTCGCTGAACGCAGACTTTTCCTACAAATACCCTGGGTTTGATAAGGCCGTGACGGTCAATACGGGCATTGATGACCGCTTTGCGCTGTTCCATACCTCGGTAGTCAGTGCGGCCGAGCGGGAAGCTCCTTACATGATCGACATTCATCTGCACAACCCGGTGGTTAAAAGCACAATACATTCGACTGATACCCACGGTTTTTCGGAAGCCGTTTTTGGCATCATGCATCTATTGGACATCTTTTTTGCCCCTCGGTTGAAAGGCATTGGCAAACTACAGCTTTACGATTTTATATCCGTCAAACAGCATGAAGCCCAGGCTTCCCGGCTACAGCCTGATGCTGTGGTCAACGAGCCCCTGATCGAGAGTCAGTGGGAAGACATGCTGCGGTTAATGATCTCACTCAAACTAAAGCAGGTGACGGCGTGGCAGGTGCTCAAACGGCTCAGTGCTTACACGCGCCAGCACCCATTGTACCGGGCCCTGAAGGAGTTCGGGCGACTCGTCAAGACAGACTTTATTCTCCGTTATTACGACGAACTGTCTCTGCGTCAAAGCATCGAAAAGCAGTTGAGCCGTATCGAGCTGGTTAACCGATTCAGTAAGGCTGTCTTTTTTGGGGGTAATCAGGTCTTCGGAGTAGCTACCAAAGAAGAGCAGGAAAGAATCATCCATGCCCGTCGGCTAATTCAAAACTCAGTCATCTTATGGAACTACCTGTACCTGTCCGAGTTGCTGTCAAAGACAACTGACCAGACACAGCTTGAATCAGTATTGAACGCTGTTCGTAATGGGACGGCCATTGTCTGGCATCATGTCAACTTACAGGGCGAGTACGACGTAGATCAACTTGGGGGAGGATCGGCAAATCGTTTTGATTGGCCCTACCTGAGCGGTTTACGTTGGCCAACGGCTGAAAAAGATCAGCTATTGAACTCTATTTGATATCTGGCCCGCTTTGGTAGTTGCAACCATATTCAGTGAATTATGCTAATCAAGCAGGCCCGTATCGGTTTTCATTTTCTGAGGATCTGAGACAGATTTTTGTTGCTGCCAATGAAAAAGCGGACAAAATTCGATGGGCTAGGCCCGAATCAGTCTTCATTGAAGCAAGGGATCAACTTCGGCTAATCAATAAACGTCGTATTTATACGCGAGAAGGTGTAAAAGAAGTGACCATCACAACCCTCTACGAGCGGTTTACTACAATAACTTGAAGTAGCAGGTACTAAGTTATACAGCACAAAAGAGCCGCATGATGCGGCTCTTTTGTGCTGTATAATTCGAATTATATACAGATGCATCTAAGAGAAGTTAGGCAGCCCTGTTTACTACACTATCTACAACTAAATGTACATGAGTTTTGAGGTACGGGACAGACGATGTGCTGTCAGCATATCAACGCCCCGGCAACCTAAGAAACGCAAACACTTTTTTTTCCAGTTCTGGTAAAAGCTCATCGCTCAGTTGTGCCCTTCGTCTGACCATTTCCTGACGGCTGTAATGGCCTCTTGGTATTTCCCCCGTTACATTCACGCCGGTCGGTTTATGAGTCAATACCACTGTGCAACTAGTCAGGCCGTTTGCCCTCGATTTTTTGGAGAATTGCCCTTTCCTGCCTTCACTGATCCCGTTTCTAAATGAATCGATGACGTCAGTGGGGTCTAATTTGAATTTAGGCTTCATCATGACCAAACAGGCGAGGGCTAAAAGGGAAAGAATAAGAAAAGGCAAGCACTCCTTTCTAGCAGAAATTAGAGCAGGGTATGCTTGAAAATTCCGAAGACGGGAGATCAGCGAGGTTTTGCAAGTGATTTCAATTGTTGCAAGGGCGCAATAATTTACCAGTCGATTAGTTGTTAAATTTCAAAAAAAAGACTGACAATATATGCGTTCCCGGCGATGGATATTCATTTACATACTGGTAGCTCCTGTTTTCTGTTGGGGTCAGCGCCTGCAATCTCCCCCATTACCTTATAAAGTTTGTCAGTTTGATCGTATTTGGGTCGCTGAAACCGATTCGGTCAGGAGGCAGCTGGTGACCGACTCACTGGCCAGACTGCTGCCGGGTCGCTGGCAACTGGTGGAGATGGGCGCGGGTGCTTGCTTTGTGGCTGCCCATGCGCCTGACCGGTATACGGAAATGGTACTGACCGATCAGGGGAAGGGAACGGTTTACCAGGGTGGGGAGCTTCTGACTACGTTTCAATTAAGTTTCCATTTTTACTGGGGGCAACTTCGCTTCATTATGGAAGAGACGCGAGCCCCTGCCTATTTTGACTTTTTTCCGTCTTTTCTCGATGAGAGGGCCGGGCGGTACTATAAACCCGATTCCCCTTACGCCCACGTATACAAAAACACAATCCTGGTTTGTGAGGAGACCCTGGTTATGTACGGGCCAAGAACCGGCCTGAGTTTCGTTTTCAAACGCCTGCCCTCCCCATAGGGTGAAGCGGTGGAGAGCACACGCAGTATTTCCTAAATATCCACTGGAATAGCTTGTTCCGTCTTAACTTTCCTAACCTCTATTTGTTTGGTCGATGGATTGGACAGAGCGAAATAATCCGCCACTGCAAAAGCCGCCAGAAGTAGCACCACCGAGATCAGGATAATAAGAATCGTTTTTTTCTTCATGGTTCAGTGAGTTTCGCCATTTTGTTCTTTAAATAAACATGCCAGGTGAACCGAACTCCTAGCTGGGAATTTGATTCGAGCGAAAAAGGAGATTTTGAGACGGGAGCCGAGGTCGAGGGTGGCCCGACGGGCGGCATAACCGGGAAGCGCCGCCACGAACGGCAGCAGACTGCCCTGGCCGATCCACTGTAAGGCTTTTCGTCGGTGCATGGTCGCTTATGGGTAAAGTTTAACGTTGGAGTAACGATTCCAGAATTTTTTGTCCCGGGTGTCATCTAAGTAAAGTCATCTGTACCCTTTTTCTTACGTCACGTGCAAGCAGAAAGTGAAGGAAGGCCAATGGAGCGTGATCGCTTTCACCTACAACCACGAGCACTAAGTGTATCACAACGACGAATTGGATGCCAATAGTAACTACAACCCCTATCTTTGCGACAAACCACCTTTCGACAGCGGCAATCGGGGCTGGGACTTCACCGTGGCGTAGCGGGAAGTGTGTTCCTGGCCCGATACCTAGTGGGAGTTCAAGGTGATAAAGTCGGCTTTGGGGGCGGTTTGGCGGATCAGCAGTTTTTGAGCGGGCTCCAAGGACCGAAGAAATTCAGAAAATTTACCACCCAACCTTTAAAAACAAGAAGGAGGCAAATTAAAATCAGTTGCGTGAGGGGCGGTATCATGTGAACGTGTTCGGTGTAATCTCAATGACAGGGTAAGCCTTGGCGATAGTCGGGTCAATCGCTCATGGTTTTTGCACACGGCAGCTTTGCGGCAAGAACACAAGAGTTAATAGTTCGCCAGAAACGTTTAGCAAGGTCTATAATTTCATATCCACAAGGTCCATCGGGTAAGGGCAGCTCAATCCTCCACCACGACCCGTACGTGAAACGTACCCGGACCGGCCCCCTTGCTTTCTCCTGTGACCGTCACTACATAGTTTCCCGGTTTGGCGTAGCGGTGCCTGGTTTCCTCGGTCCAAGGAGCTTTCGTACCATCGCCATAGTCGATGGTCAGGTTTTGCAGGTTGACGTGGCGGATCAGGAAGCGCACCTCATCGCCGGGCTCGATGTGGCGGATTGGGTAATAGTTGATCCAGGCACGGGGCGGCTTCATGGTTTGGTTTTTGGCCAAAACAAAAACCTCCACAAAATCGCGATCCCAGCGTCCCTGATCGTCGGCGACGCGCAGCTCCTCGCTGTAGGTGCCGGGCTGAGTGTATTTTCGGGAAACCCTCGGCCCCTGGGCCTGGGTGCCGTCGGTAAAAGACCAGACGTAGCTCTTGATTTTACGGCCCGCTCCCGCCAGCGATTTTGTGGCGTCCAGCGTGATTTCCTGTCCGGCGTAGGCGTGGCGAATCACGCCTGCGATAGGCAGCAGTTCGCCGGGAAAGCTGTTGCGGTAAGCCGCCACGATCATCGGGAAGGAATTATAGTAGTGGTCGCTGTTGGCCGAGTCGTGCAGCGACACGTGCAGGTGCGGCGAGGGGCTGCGGTGGTTGTCGTAGGTGTTGCCCGTCAGGCCGAGCCGCTGACCCTGCTTTACGGTTTCGCCCACCCTATTGTTTTGGTCGATGTTATACTCATTCATGTGCACATAGCGCACGATCATTCCGGTGGAGTCTTTCACCCAAAGTACGTTACTGCCCTTGTCGCCCTCCGGGCCGGGACGACGGATGAGAGTGCCTTCGTTGACGGAACGGACTTCTTCCAGATCGGGAATCATGCCCATGTCCTCGCCCCGATGGTAGTAAAGCCGCGCGATGTTCGGCACCACTCCCAGATAGGTGTGCTGGTAGTTGGAGGCGTGCCAGCGGTAGTTTTTGATGGGAAACACGAAGCGATCCGCCGCCACCCAGGGCGCATCGGCGCTTTTCACTTCCAGCCGCACGTCTTTTTGCAAACCATCCTTAAAAATCCCGCCCGCCATGCCCCTCGTGCAGCCCACCAGCACCGCCACACCGCCCACCGCCACGGGCAATTGAAACGGCCCGCCTTCGAGTTTTTTTTTCTTGCCTTCCACCAAAATCTCTACCTCTGCCCGCACCACGGCGTCCACGATTTGACTGTCGGCCACCTGGAAATACGGCTCAGTAATTTCTTTCAAGGAAAGAAGTTCGATAGTCGCTTTTTGGCCCTTATCCAGCATTACTTCCTGCCGTTCACCAACGTCCAGTTCGACGGTTTGGATTTGGGCGAAACAGTTGGTAAAAACCAAAACAAGCAGGCTCGCTAACAACCAATAAAATTTATGGAAAAACCTTTCGATCATGATTTACAAATGTGTCGCCCCCCCGAGGCTGCTATCACAATGTTTTATTCACTGATTCTATCACCGAAGGGTCGGCCCCGTCACTAATTCAAAATTGACCTAGTTGTACATAAAAAATGCCGTTGTCTCGCAGGGCGCATCCACGGTCAGCCGCACCCAGTGGGCGCTGAACCCAGCGGGGAACTCGTGGTGGCGGTAGCCGTTGGCAGGGACTTCTATAGTATCGTACTTCGACCACTGCCCATCACCCACGAAGTCTACCTCGACGGTATACTTCACTGTGCGGTTGGCCTTGTGCTTCAGGTGCAGCACTTTCTGGTCAAAGCCGATCATCAGAAAGGGGTTGGACGATTCGTTTGCTTTAACGGCGGTGTTATACCAGACTGCCCCCATGCCGCTGGGCTTGCCCCACTGCCACATGTCGTCGGTTTTGCCAAACCACAAGTTGGCCTGCGGCTGCCCGGCTAGCGGGTTGGCGTCGATGGGTGCCTTAAAGCGCATGGGCGTGGCCTGGTTGCCGCCCAGCACAAGCATCCCGCGCCAGGAGCAGAAATCGGGAATGACGCGCAGGTGCTTGGCGATGGGCCGAATGCCGAACGGGTGGCCGCTGTAAGTGTGGTAGGAGATTTCGTAAAACATCCCGTGGCAGTCCATCATGGCCCGCTCGGTTTCGATCTCGCGGATGCGCATCCACTCGGTGTTGCTCGTTTCGTCGAAGGTGTAGCTGCTTTTGGGCAGGCGGTAGGTTTGCCACTCGTTGCGGATAAGTACTTTCAGGATAACTGAGCGGTTGTCCCAGCCCGTCGCCATCATCGGCGAGCCGAAGGCGCGGGCGCTCCACACTTCGGTGAAGGCGGTTTTTTCCAAAACCTTCCAAGTCTTACCGTCCCACTCGGCCAAGCGTCCAGCCTCCCACTCGCCGTCGAAATCTTTGCGGTTGTAGCTGTTGTTGGCGATCACGACGCGCCCGTGGTGGGTGAAACCGCTCTTGAAGTGCGGCTTGGCCTTGTCGGGCTCGTCCAGTTCTTTATTGAGGTCATATAGCTGCTTCGACTCCATTGTCCTGACATTCCCCTCGAAAAACTCGCCCTCCATCCCCAGAAAGTACACCTTGTTTTCCGGGTCGGTGAGATGTTCCATCGTGGCGGCCAGGCGGTGGTTGACCAGCCCCTCGAAGGTGCGGACGTTGCCCAGCGTGTCGATGGCATGCGGGCCGATGATGAGCTGTTCGCTGGGTGCGTGAATTAGGCGGTTGGCATAGGTACCCGTCCGGCTTTCGGGCCGCTTGCGCATGTTCATTTCCCCGTCGATCTCGTACAGACCCGTGCCGGAACCCGAACGCGGCAGGTGCGCCACGTAGGTCACGACCCACAGGCGGTTGGCCCAGGGCATGAGCGCCCCGGTACCTGCCTCGGAACGCGGGTAGTGATCGGCCACCATCGCCGTGTTGGGAAACACGCCGCTGATGTTGAGTTTGGCATTTTGGGCTTCTATTGAGGAAGAAAGGAGGAGGGAGGAAAGCAGGAATGGAAGGAAAAACTTCATGAAAACTTAGAACTTGGTTTTTAATTACTGATTGTCAGAACTTATAAAGTTGATAAAAGCGGTTCGAAATCAAGCCGATAGCTGACGGCACTACATTCTTTCCGGCTTCACCTCCGCCTCCCATTCATGCAGAAGTTTCCTAAGCCGTTCGGCGTCGGCGGGGCGCTTTTGCAGCAGGTTATTCTTCTCGCCGGGATCGGCTTTCAGGTCAAAGAGGTACTCGTCGCGCTTGCCTTCGTCGATGTCGAGGATGTATTTCAAATCGCCCGACCGCACGGCGGAGCGGACTTGGGCGGCGCGTTTCTTGCGCCAGAACAGGTTGCGGTCGTAATCCTTTTTACCAGAGACCAAGTGACCCACCATGTCCACGCCGTCGAGTTTGTGGCGCGGCTTAGCGTCGGTGAGCGCGGCCAGCGAAGCTGTAATGTCCATACTGATAAAGGGTTGGTCGGAAACTACCCCCGCAGGTACTTTTCCCGGCCAGTGGACGATGGCGGGTACCCGGATGCCGCCCTCGAAAACGTGTCCCTTGTTGCCCGAGAACGGGCCAGCGCTTCCGATGGTGGTCGGGCCGTTGTCGGAGAAGAAAACGACCAGCGTATTTTCGGCGAAGCCTTTTTCTTTTAGCTTGTCCAGAATCTGGCCGACGCCCCGGTCGAGGTCTTCGATCATGCGGGCGTAGGTTTTGGTGTCGCCCTTCGACCAGCGGTCCATGCCGAGTTTATCGGGCTGGTAGTCGTCGGCCCCCTGGTAGGGTTCGTGCGGCGTGGTGTAGGGGACGTAGAGAAAGAAAGGTTCTTCTTTCTTCTGGATGTTGAGCCACTCCACTGCCTCATTAGTGAGCAGGTGCGTCATGTAGGTACCCGCACGCTGGTGGGGCTGATCCTGGCGGTAGAAGTCGTGGTTGCCCTCCATCATCGTTCCCAGGAAAACGCCTACGGGTTCGGTGTGGTGGAAGTAGTCCACCGCTCCACCCAGGGGACCGATGGCGTAATCGAAGCCGTGGGCCGCCGGACGGTAAGCTGCGCCCTCACCCAAATGCCATTTACCCACGATAGCCGTGCGGTAGCCACGCTCCTTCAGCATCGTCGGCAGCGCGCTCATATCGGTCGGTAGCCCCAGTTCGCCCTTGTCCGACAGGGCCTTGGCCTCGGGATAACGCCCGATGTTGCCCAGCCCGATGGCACATTCCAGTCCGCCCGCCCGCTGCTGGTAGCGGCCCGTAAGCAGGGCCGTACGGGTGGGCGTACATTCGGGGCCGTTGGAATAAAAAGCGGTCAGCCGCGCCCCCTGCTTCGCCAGCGCGTCGATCCGGGGCGTCGTAATCCCTTTGGCCCCATAACACCCCAAATCTCCGTACCCCATATCATCCGCCAGAATGATGACAATATTGGGCCGGGATTTATCAGGCGAGTTCTGGGAAAAAGCCGGATAAACCAATAATAAAAGTAAGCAAAGACAAAAGGTTTTTTTTTTATTATCCATTATCAACTATCCACTCTCAATTAATTTTTCGGTTCCTGAATAAAAATATCCGCCTTTAAGTCGCCCAGGTGCCCCCAGTAGCGGGGTAGTTCGCTGATTTCGACTTCGGCGATAGCCAGCGTCCCTGGCTTGTCGGTCTGATCGAGCATCTGCCCGTCGTAGTCGAAGATGGCGGTCTTGATCCAGGGACCACGTACGTCGTAAGTACTGGTGACCAAGTACACCTGATTTTCGATAGCGCGGGCCTGGGCCAGCACCGGGTTTCCCCCGGCGATGGGCATGGCGATGATCTCGGCCCCGTTACGGCTGAGTTGGCGGGCCACTTCGGGAAAGTACAGGTCGTAGCAGATCATCATGCCGATTTTGCCGATTTTAGTGTCAAATACCGGATAGTCCGTGCCCGGCGTGAGGCCCGACGCGTTGGCTTCGGCTAGCGTCAGCACTACCTTGCGGTACTTACCGATGAAGCCTTCCGGTCCCACCAGGATCGCCGTGTTGTAGAGCGTGTCGCGATCACCTTCCACCATTCCGGCCACGATATACATATTGTTTTGTCTGGCCAATTCCTGAAAGGCATTGGTGGCAGCTCCGCCGGGGATGGGTTCGGCCACCTGGTCATTGGGCAAATCGGTAAATTTCTTGGTCAGCACCTCCGGCAGACAAATCAACTTAGCTCCCTTGTCGGCGGCTTCTTTGATAAATGGCGCAAAGAGTCGGACGGCCGCCTCGGGAGTCTTGACTTTCGGCACTGTCTTGAAGGGCTGAAAAACGGCGGCCACTTTCACCTTTTGCTTGGCGGGGGAAGCGGTTTTTTGCAGCGAGAAATCCCGCCATTCTACCTTGGCACCACCATCCCAGCGTAGATGCAGTTCCACCACGGCATGGGTGGCATTGGCCGGAGCCTTAAATACCGAAGCGACCGTAACGCTACCATCCTCGTTAACTTTTTCCCGGTACGGAATCTCGGGCCGGGCTGTCCAGGGCCAATCGGCCTCAGGATCAACGAAGGTTTCCAACCCAAGGCGCTTGTCGTTGTAATCGCGATCGCGCAACACGGTTTTGCCAGCAGCATTGAGCCAATGGATATTGACGGGCGTGGCCCTGCGCACGTCGGCGATGTTACTGACTTGCTTTTTAATGGAAAACGCGTAAAAGTGTCCGCCTTCCACGGGTACCGAAGCTTTCCACAGTCCGTGCTGATTTTTACGGTTGGTTTTGATACCCAGCACCTGACTACCGGATTCGGTGGTTTTTATATAAAATTCGGGGGAGAGCTTCGGCAGGATGCTTGCTGATTCCCAATGGAGAGCGCCCGCAACTTCCTGCGCCAAAAGCGTCTCCCCAAAAAGAATGATTACCGACAGGAGAAGGAATTTTATAAAATATTTTTTCATGATTTTTCCGGGTTGAAAACTATTTTCAGAGAGCTACTCCGCCCTTTCAGGGCTTTTCGACTGTTTATTAGGTCGGTAAACTACGGGCTGGATACTTCTGCACGACGCATCACTTTGTGCCTTTGCCGCTCAAAATTAATACCCCGGATTCTGCTTGAACCGCGTCACGTCGATTTCCGTCTGCGGAATCGGGAACAGGTAGTCGCGGGCCGGATCCACTTTATGCGGTTCCAAAGAGTTTGCGCCTTCGAATACCTCTTTCAAAATTCCCCAGCGCTGGATGTCGAACCAGCGTTTCATTTCAAAGGCCAATTCGAGCCGCCTCTCCTCGCGAATAATTTGGATCAACTCGGTCTTGCCCACCGTAGCGGGGATATCCGCCGGGAATTTGGTTTCGGTCTTGCCGTTGAAGCGGGCGCGCTTGCGTACCTGGTTGACGTAGCCGATGGCTTCCGCTTTGGCTCCTTCCGACTCAGCGATGGCCTCTGCCGCCATCAACAGCAGGTCGGCGTAGCGGTAGATATGGTAATCGTTGTCGGTACGGCGGTCGTTGCCGGCCTCCTGCGGTCCGGGGTAGCGGAAGTACTTGGCGATGTGCGGGCGTGGAGCGGTGAATTTCGTGTCGGTTAGGGCGGTGAGCTTGCCGTTGATGACCACCGAGTCCTCGAAGCTGACGCGCTTACGGTAGTCGCGCCCGTCCCAAGAGTTGTAAACGGCGAGCGACGGCACAACGATCGACGTGCTGCGTGGTTTGTAGTCTTTGATGCGGGTGTGCACCGCCAGCCAGTCGGCTTGGTAGGGGTAGTCGGTGAAGCCGTTTTGCCAATCGATGTTGAAGATGGGTTCACGCAGACGATTGGCCAGGTCGCCGTTGAAGAGATCCTGGTAGTTTTTTTCCAGTTCGTAGCCGTAGGCACCCGCCTTGCCAATGACGTAACGGGACTCCTGCGCCGCCTTGTCGAACATTTTCAGCGTCAGATACACATCCACCAGTTCGGTAGCCGCCGAGCCGGAGGTGGCCCGGTTGCGGACGCCGCCCGGCTGCTGGTCGGGCAGGTTTTCTTTGGCAAATTTCAGGTCGGCCTCGATGTGGTTATAGATGACATTGGCGGGCGTGCGGCTGGCGCTGTCCAGGGCCGCCGCGCTCTCGACGGGACGGTCGAGGTAGGGCACCGCGCCGTGCATCCGCACCAGTTGGAAGTAGGAGTGCGCCCGGATGAACCGTGCCTCCGCTTCCAGTTTTTTCTTAATTTTCTCGTCGGCGTTAATGCTTTTGGCTCCCTGAATGGCCGTGTTGGCCGCTGAAATGGAACGGTAGAACGCATCCCATGCTTCGGAAATGTTGTTGTTGCTGGGATCGATGGAAAACTCGTTGACCTGAATGCGGTCGGCACTGGTGTTGCGGTCACCGATATCGACCATGTCGCTGCGCACCATGATCGTCATGGCGAAAGTATTGCTATAGATGGCCACGGCAGCGTACTCGGCGTAGGCTCCCATGATGGCCGCTTCCACATCACCGGGAGACTTAAAGAATGACTCTGGGGCCAACAACCCGATAGGTTTTTCTTCCAAGTTCGTGCAGGAGGAGTGCGCAGCAACAACAGCCAAAAACGTCAGGTGCAATGTCAGTCTTTTCATATATAGAAGCATTAATTTTTAGCTGGATTGAAGCACGGTTTGAAGCATATTTCCGGCACTACATTTAAAAATTGTATTATCAAAGTGTGTGTATAGTGTTGAATCTTTTACCCTTAAAATTCTAAATAAACAATCCCTTAACCCAAAAGGGTTTACAACCCCAAATTCACCCCAAACGTCACCGACTTGATATTAGGATAACTACCGTAGTCCAGGCCCAGGTTGATATTACCGGACGCAGTACCGTCGGAGTTAAAGGCCACTTCTGGGTCCACGCCTTTGTATTTTGTAAATGTGAGAATATTCTGGGCGCTGACGTAGAGCCGAGCCTTCTGAATGCCCAGCTTGCTGAGCAAACCCAGCGCGAAATCGTAGCCCACCGTCAGGTTCTTTAAGCGCACGTAAGAGCCATCCTCCACGAAACGCGTCGAGATGCGGCTGTTGCGGTTGTCGGTGGCTTTCGGTATGTCGGTGTCGGTGTTGGTAGGCGTCCAGCGGCGCAGGGCATCGGTGGTGGCGTTGGTCGTGCCGTTGAGGCGGTCGAGTTCCAGCCGCGTCAGATTGAGGATGTCGCCGCCCACGCTGGCCTGGAAAAACACATTCAGGCTGAATCCCTTGTAAGAAAAGTCATTGTTCAGTCCCCAGGTATATCTTGGGTTGGGGTCACCGATAATCTGGCGGTCTTCCGCGCTGAGCCTGCCGTCGCCATTCAGGTCGGCGAATTTCTCACCTCCCGCCACCTGCTCGAAACCGCCACCGGGCAGGAAGTTGTCGCCTTGTTGGTAAACGCCCTCATAGACGTAGCCGTAGAACGAGCCGACGGGCGCTTCCTCCCGCAGAATGGCGTGTTGCAAGGCAGAATTAATAATGTTGGAAGGTGCGCCCGCGTAAATGATGTCCGTGCCGCCGGGCAGCGAGACTACCCGGCTGCGGTTGCGAGTGATGTTGAAGCTGCTGCTCCACTTCAAAGTACCCACCAAGTTTTTAGAAGAAATCATAAACTCTACACCCTTATTCTGTACCTCTCCGATGTTTTCGAGGCGACTGGAATAGCCCGAGAAAGCCGGAATCGGCACCCGGAAAAGTAGGTCGGAGGTGTTCTTGACGTAATAGTCAGCGCTCAGGTCGATGCGGTTTTGCAAAAAAGCCAAATCCAGGCCCACGTCGAACTGCGCAGTGGTTTCCCAGGTCAGGTCCTTATTGGCGATGGCCGTGGGCCGCACCGAGTTGATGATGGCGTTGTTGACCACGAAAAAGCTGTTTGACAACCGCGCCAGCGATTCGTAGGGAACGATGGCCTGGTTGCCCGTCAAACCGTAGCTAATGCGAAGTTTGGCATTGGAAAGTACCCGGTTTTTAGGAAAAAAGTCCTCGTTGCTCACGTTCCAGGCGAAAGCCCCCGACGGAAAGAACGACCACTTGTTGCCCGCGCTAAACTGCGACGCCCCGTCGTAGCGGGCGGTTCCCGTGAGGAGGTAGCGGTCGGCGAAGTTGTAGTTGACGCGCCCGTAAAAGGAGGCGATTTCGGACTCACTCAGACCGGAATTGGGCGTTTTCAGCACCGTACCCGCGTCGAGGTTCCAGAAGCTGAACGCATCGGAAATGAACCCGGCGTTGGACGCGCCGAACGATTCGTTACGGAATTTTTGGTAGGAATAGCCGCCGGTTAGCGTCAGGTGGTGTTTTTGGGCAAAAGTCTTGTCGTAATTCAGGTAGTTTTCGTTCAGTATGTTGAAATTCCGGCGGTTGGAGAGCGAGGCGATGCCGCCGTTATCCTGTCCCCGGTTGCTGATGCGGTTGTTGTAGCTGCCGTTGCGGGCGTTGCGGAAAATGAAACCCACCGTGCTGTTGAAGGTCAGCCCGTTCAGTATTTTCACCGTTGCCCGCAGGTTGGTCTGTAAGTTTTCCCCAATGTTTTCGATTTCCCGTCCCCGCAGCACCGCCAGCGGGTTATCGGAGGGTGCGGCGTAAATCTTTGATACGTTGTAGTTACCATCGGCGTCGAACACCCCGACGGCTGGCTCGAAGCGGTAAGCCGCCGTAGTCACGCCCGGATCGGCGGCGGCGGAGGTGCGCTGGCTGTACACGCCGTCCTGCTTGGTGCGTGACATCAGCGAATTGAGCGACAGGCTGATGCATTTCGAAACATCGAAGGCCA
Organism: Persicitalea jodogahamensis; assembly: GCF_014651615.1. Lineage (GTDB taxonomy): Bacteria > Bacteroidota > Bacteroidia > Cytophagales > Spirosomataceae > Persicitalea > Persicitalea jodogahamensis. The sequence continues at coordinate 219,297 of NZ_BMXF01000007.1, forward strand.
GGTTGGTCGTCAGCGACATCCGGTTGTACTTCGAGGTGTGAATCACGCCCTGCTGGTCGTAAAACACGCCCGACACGTAGTACTTTACCCCTTCTTTGCCTCCGGCCACCGACACCTGATGGTTTTGGGTATAGCCTGGCCGATAAATCAGCGACTGCCAGTCGGTGTCGGCTTCCAGATTATTGAGATCGTAGTAGTCGCGGCCCCGGGCTTCGTTGATGTATTCGGCAAAGGGCCGGGCCGAAAGCAGATTCAGGCGGTTGATTTCCCGCTGCCGTGAATACGAACTGTTGACACTTACCTGCACCTTGCCCGCCTTGCCCGATTTGGTCGTGACCATCACCACGCCATTCGCTCCGCGTGAACCGTAAATCGCCGTGGCCGAGGCATCTTTCAGGACTTCGATGGAGGCGATGTCCTCCGGCGGCGGTACGACACCACCCACCAGCCCATCCACCACGAACAGCGGCGCGGAGCTGGCGTTGATCGAGGTCGCCCCGCGAATCCTGATCTTGAAATCGCCGCCTGGCTCGCCGTTGGTGGACTGCACGCTGACGCCCGCCGCCCGGCCCTGTAGGGCCTGTACGGCACTCACGGCGGGGTAAGCCGTCAACTCCTGCTCGTTCACGCTGGCTACCGAGCCCGTCAGGTCGCTCTTCTTGACCGCTCCGTAGCCTACCACTACTACTTCTTCCAGCGCCTTCACGTCAGTCAGCAGGGTAATGTCAAGGTTCGACTGGTTGCTGATCGTCACTTCCTGCGGTAGGTAGCCCACGTAGGAAAATGACAGCGTAACGTCGCGATCGGGGACAGACAGACTGAATCGGCCTTCGGTATTGGTGGTGGTGCCGCGCGCACCGCCCTGTACCACCACACTTACACCGGGTAGCCCTTCGCCCTTCTCGTCGCGCACCCGTCCCGTAATCGTGCGCTCGGCGGGGGCAGTTTGCGCACGGGCAGTCAGCGGATTTACCAGGTCACCGATTTCGCGGCTTACGGGATTTCCAAGTGGTGAATTTCTGTTCTGCCGAGCCTGAAACCGGGCCGTTTTGGTGGCTTTTTCCACCTCCGACTTACTCAGAATCAAGTAGCTGCTCTCGTTCATTTTTTTGAATCGCAGCCCGGCGGATTTCAAGACGCGCTCCAGGTTCTTTTCAAAACCGTCAGCTTTCTTCACAACATCCGGTTGCACCTTCAAACCTTCGACGGTTTTTATTTCAAAAAGTATATCCTTTCCGTAAAGGGTCTTTAACTGGTCGAGAACTTCTTTCAGGTCTTTGGCTGCGGGTTGCTGCGCGCTGGTACTTTGCGGAGGCTCCCCCTGGGCGAAAGCCAGGTTTTGGCAAAATCCGGGCGATGCTCCTGTCACCAGAGCCGCAAAAACACCCGACATGACAAATTGGATAATGGTCTTTTTCATTGGGGGAGGAATTTTGTATCGGCGTTTATCTTTTCTCCGAAAACGACACCTTGTCGCCCTGCCGGGTTACGCGGATGTCGAGCAGTTCGGAAAGCGTCAACAGTAGTTCGTCCACATCTTTGGCTTTAAACGACCCCATGAACTCCCGACGGGCGAGGGCTTCTCCTTCAACCGTCACGTCCAGTCCGTAGTCGTCACGCAATTGGTAGGCGAGTTCTTCCAGCGTAGTTTCTTCAAATACGAAGCGCATCTCCTCCCACTCGGAATACTGCTTCGCCTGTTGGGTCGTGCTGAGCTTCGCCTCATTGTCCCGGTTCAGGGTGACCAGGTCGCCGGGCTGCATCGTGATTTCCTTTTGCTGCTCGGCCTCCCGGTACTGCACCCGCACCTTCCCTTTTTCAAGCACCACACGAGAGTTGTGTTCGCGGGCGTAGAGCGTGAATTCAGTTCCCAGAACCACCACGTCCAGGTCGCGGGGCGTATGGACGATAAATTCCCGGTCGTCGGCCGTATGCGTCACCGAGAAGCTGCCCTCACCTTCCAGAAACACCTCCCGAGTGTCGCGGCCAAAGCTCCATCGCGGCACCCGCAACGCGGAGTTGGTATTCAGCTTGACCGCGCTGCCGTCTCCGAGCGTGAAGCTTTTCACTTCACCGTAGGCCGTTCGGTAGTTTTGGTACAAAATGTCATCGCGGAACAACCAGCCGCCCAGTCCCAGCAGCAGCAGCACGGTAGCGGCCACCGTCCACCGGGTCCAGATTCGACGGTTTCCACTTGATTCGACCGCACTTTCCTCCGCCACTACCAGCGGTTCGGGCTGCGGGTGGGCATCCACGAATTGCAGGAAACGGTTCATCGCCGGGTCGGTCGGGGCATCATACTGCAGGTGCCCCCGCTCCCACTCTTCCAGCCATTCGTAGTACTGCTCCTCGTTGGCTTCTTCCTTCACCCATTCCGCGATCCGCTCCCGCTGCATGGGGGAGGTCTTGCGGTCGAAGTGGTCGAGAATCAACTGTTTCGTTATTTTCATTTCGATAAGGTGGTCTTGTACGCTATATTCATAGACACGAGCCGCTTCAGCTACCCTGAGTGTCTCATTATGTTTTTGTTGAAAATTATTACAAATGATCCCGTAACCCCTCCCGCATGGCAACGAGAGCCTTGCTCATATGGGTCTCCACGGTTTTGATCGACACACCCAACTCGTCGGCCACTTCCCGGTATTTCATTCCTTCGAAACGGTTGAGCAGGAAAACACGGCGGCATTGCGGCGGCAGTTCTTCGACGAGTTGCTCGACCCGGGCGGCCACCTCTTCGTACTGCGTGGCCAAAATGGGGCTGTGGGCCGGGGAGGAAGCATGCGCTTCCGCCGCCTCGATGCCTTCGTTTTGCAGGAACCGTTGCCGGAGGTAGTTCAGCGATTCGTTCCGCACGCTGCGGAAGAGGTAGTAGCGGTAAGAACTCGTAACCGACTCGTAGCTTTTTTTCTTCCAGAATTTGCAAAAGACCTCACTCACAATATCTTCCGCCAGTTCTTTGGAATAAACGTAGCGCACGGCGTGGCTGCATAGCACCGTATGGAAGCGCCGGAACAAAAGTTCGCAGCCCTTGCGGGGACTTTCCTCAAAGGCTTTCCTAATGAATAATTCCGAATCGCGAATGGTGTCCTGATCATTCTCAGATTCGCCCTGTTCCTGTTCGGAAAAAAGAAGCGGCTTGATGCCGGAAGGCTCTTCGGTCGATTGGTTGGGTGCCGGTACCTGCATAATGTATCGTAGGAATTAGGGGTGCGTCTCTTTACATATAGACACAGCCCAGAGAAAATACCCCGAGTCGATATTGATTTATTTTCTAAAATTTTATGAAAATTCGGCGTTTTTTGGTACGGGCTTCCAGTCCGTTCTGGCGATGTCATTCAAGAATCGGCTGGATGCTCATACTACTGCCACGTCACTTTATTTTAAAACCCGCCGGATTCTGAACCAATTCGCTCGTTGAAATAGCCTGGAACGGAATGGGCGCGATATACTGCGCATCGGTCGGCATCCTGACCAGGTCCACATTTTCCTTCGGATCACGCTTGGCGGCAATTTCCGCCACCGATTCGGTTCGCACCAGGTCGAACCAGCGCTTGTATTCCCCGGCCAGTTCCCAGCCACGCTCGGCCACAATTTCCTTCGGTGTGGCCGTTGTGACATCGACTTTTGCGTTAGGCGTCAGGTACGGCAGACCCGCCGCTCTTCGCTTCACCTGATTCAGCGCCTCGACCGAAGCGGCGGTCTCGCCCACGCGGGCCTGGGCCTCGGCAAAAATCAGTAGTGCCTCGGCGTAGCGGTACAGTTCCACGGCCCGGTAGCCGACCGTCCGGTCACCACGCGTGATGTCTTCCGAAAGGGTAAACTTCTTGTACATGGGATGAGCGCGCTGCGATTTCTCCCATGGCAACGTGGCGGGGTTACGGGTCACGATGGCTCCGCTGGCTACACTCCGCTGCGGAATTTCCGTGGCAAAGGTGGCATCCTTGCGGGGGCCGGCGGGGAAATCCCGGAAAAACTGCAACTCGGGAAAGGCGTCGGAATAACCCCGCGCTTCGTGGAAACTAAATGCCGTCGGGAAACTGGACCGCAGGTCCTCGGTGGGCGAAAACTGTACGGCAAAAATGGACTCCCGGCTGTTCTGGTTTTCCAGCCGCCACAACTGGTCGATGGGCAGGAGTTTGAAAAAATTCAAGTCGATGACCTCTTTGGCCTTCTTGGCCGCCAGCGGGTACCTGGCAGCATCCTTCACGGGCCAACCGCCCCAGGTTAGGTACAAGTCGGCCAGCAGCGTTTTGGCGGCGGCGGACGAAACCCGCCCGACGCTGGCCGTGGCACCGGGCTTGGGCAGGTTGGCCTCGGCGATCAGCAAATCGCTTTCGATCTGCTGGTAGTTTTGCAAAACCGTGGCCCGCTGCTCTTTGCCGGTCGGTGCCTCGCCGTCCAGGATTTCGGGGACGTTGCCATAGGTACGCACTAAATTGAAATAGCTCAGCGCCCGGAAAAACCGGGCCTCCGCGTCGGCCTCTTTCACAATGGCGACGGGAGCATTGGCCGTTTTCAGACCATCTATCAAGGAGTTGGAGAAATAAATGATGCGCCAGTACTGGTCCCAGGCATGGTCGAGCCACATGATGTCGGAGTTTTCGCCGCTGCCGTAGTCGAAGCGGTCAAAGACCCGCAGCGGAGCCTTGTTCCCCGCCTCCCAGGTTGTCAAGTCGTCGGCCCCGTAAGTGGCCGTGCGCAGGTAGTGCGGGTTCCGGTGGGTTTCGTACAGCTGTCGATAAATGGGTGTTAGCGCCGCCACGACATCGTTTTCCGTGCGCAGGTTCTCAATTGTCAGGATGCTGCTCATGTCCTCTTCGAGGTCGATGCAGGACTGGCTTACAAACATTGCCAAAGCCAGCAGAAAGAATTTGTTGATATGTTTTTTCATTTTGGAAAAGGTTGTTTTTGAAGGAAAAAGCAGGAAAGGGCGGGGTCGCTCGTGGATATAGGAGTAAAAAGTTTATTCGTCAAATATGGATTCCTCTTATCCCTTCCTCCATCCTCCCTTCCTCCTATAAGTTAAAACGTCACATTCACGCCCAGCGTAAAGCTTCGGTTAATGGGATAGGTGCTGTAATCGATGCCCAAATCCACGTCGGAGCCGCCCGAGGCGGTAGTTTCGGGATCAAAGCCCCGGTACTTCGTAAGAATGAACAGATTATCGGCATTCAGGTACAGACGAAGTCGGCTGATGCCCACCTTGCGCAGCAGGTCGCCCTCGAAGCTGCGGCCAAAAGCCACGCTTTTCAGCGTCGTGTAGGAGCCGTCTTCGAGGAATTGTGAGGAAAGAAGTTCTATACTATTGCGGCTGGAAGGAATGTTCGAGGGGTTGTCGGGGGTCCAGCGGTTCAGGTAGTCGGCATGAACCGCGTGGAATTGGCCCGAACCCAGGCCCATCATGCGGCCGCGCTGGAAGTTGTAGATGTCATTACCCTGCGATCCCGTCAGCAGGAAGTTCAGATTCCACTGGCGGTAGGTCACGTCCCAATTCCAGCCCCAAGTGAAGTTGGGGTTACCGTCGCCGATGGTAGAGATATCGTCGGTCGAGATAATGCCGTCGTTGTTGAGGTCGCGGTACTTGGCGTCGCCGGGCTTACGTCCGTATTTGGCGGCTTCGTCCGCTTCGTCCAGTTGATACACCCCGTCGAAAAGATAACCCCGGAAACTGCTGATGGGCTTGCCTACCTCGACGCGCGTCGGATTAACGGGGAACGTGGTACCGATGTACTCGTTGCCCAGTTCAATTGGTTTGTCATCTACCAAAGCCAGTACCTTGTTGCGGTTACGCGATACGTTCAGGGTGGAATTGATGTTCCAATCATCGTTTTGCAATACGCGCAGTCCCAGCGAGATATCGAAGCCTTTATTTTCGACAGCGCCGATGTTGCGCGTCACGACGGTCGGCCCCACGAAGGAAGGCAACTGGGAGTTGAGCAGCAGGTCGGTGGTTTTTTTGTGGTAAAGGTCCAGCGAGAGGGTCAGCAGCGAGTTCCACAAGCCCAGGTCCACGCCCAGGTTGGTTTGCCGGGTGGTTTCCCACGTCAGATCGGGATTGGCCAGGCGGCTGGAAGGCGCCACGCCTACCGTGTTGCTGCCGCCCGTAAGGGGGTAGTTGACGTCGGGCGAGACGATGGGGATGGCCCGTGTGGCCCGCGCCCCGATGGCCTGGCTACCGATTAGCCCGTAGCTGGCCCGTACCTTGAGGTTGCTTATGGTGGAGATATTTTTGATAAAGTCTTCTTCGATCAGCCGCCACGCCACTGAACCCGATGGGAAGACGCCCCAGCGATTGCCGGGCCGGAACTTACTGGAACCGTCGGCCCGTACCGAAGCCGTAAACAGGAAGCGGTCGAACAGCGCGTAGTTCACCCGCCCCAGAAACGATTGCAAACTCTCGTCCGACTGGTTGTTCTGTGTCCGCTGGATGGAACCCAGCGAGAGGTCGCGGTAGGCGGTCAGGTCCGAAAAGAAATTACTGGCTGTGGCCTCGAGGGATTGCCGGGTCACGAGCTGTTGTTCGTGGACGGCGTCTATTTTCAGGACGTGATTCGGGTTGCTATCGAGGGTATAGGTCAGGCGATTGGTGTTTTGTAGTCGGGTGACACTGCTATTAAAAACCCGCGCATTGCCCACGTTATTGACAAAAAGTGGCACGTAGCTGTTGGCCTCCGACTCGAAGCGGTCGAGGCCGCCCGACACATTGAAAACGAGGTTTTTAGAAATATCGTAGTTGGCGTAGCCGCTCAGCGTCACCCGGTTGTCGTACGCATCGCGGACATTGTTGAGCGGCCCTACCAAAGGGTTGATGCCGCCGTTGCCCACGCCGGGCTTGATGGTGTTAAAATTAAAATTGCCGTCGGCGTCGTAGGCGGGGGTGGTGGGATCCCAGGTCAGGCCACCCGAAAGGCTCACGCGGTTGCCGCTGGATTTTTCGTGGCTGAGGAAAGTATTCAGCCCCACTTTGATCTTTTTGGAAGCCTGGGCGTTAACGTTCGCCCGCAGCGTATAGCGGCGGTAGTCCTGGTCGATAATCGTACCTTCCGTGTCGTAGAGATTGCCGGAAATGAAGTAGTCCATCGCATCGGAGCCGCCACTGACCGACAACTGGAAGTTGTTGGAATGCGCGGTTTTGAAAAAGCGCTCCTGCCAGTTCTCCCCGCCCCCGTTGCGCAGGGCGTCAATTTCCTGCGGGGTATAGAATTCCTTACCCTCCGCAAAGTTCACGCCCTCGGCGAACTCGGCGGGCGTCATGAAAGGCAACTTCTGCACCACATTGGAGATGCCGGTAAAATAGCCGAACTCCACCTTGGCGGGTCCTTTGCGGCCCTGTTTGGTGGTGATGAGGATGACGCCGTTCGCCCCGCGTGATCCGTAGATGGCCGTCGCGGAAGCGTCTTTCAGTACTTCCATCGAGGCAATATCATTGACATTGAGCGAATTGATATCGCCCACCACCAGGCCGTCCAACACGTAAAGCGGGGCATTATCGCCGCTGATGGAGTTGGCCCCGCGAATTCTGATCTTGAAGCCCGCCCCCGGCGCGCCGCTGGTCTGGTTGACCTGCACCCCGGCGGCGCGGCCTTGCAGGGCCTGGTCCATGCGGGTGAGCGGCTGCTTTTCAAATTCTTTGGCCGTGACAGAAGCCAGCGAACCCGTCAGGTCTGACTTGCGGGTAGTACCGTAGCCGACTACCACCACGTCGTTCAAGGTGCGGGCGTCGGGCTCCATGCTGATGTCGAGCGTGGTGGCGTTGCCCACGCGCCTTTCGGCCATCTTGTAGCCCAGAAAGCTAAAGACCAGCGTATCGCTGGAAGCCGCCCGAATCGAGAAACTACCATCGGCCGCCGAAGTGGTACCCGTGGTACTTCCCTTGATAAAGACGTTGGCTCCCGGTACGGATTGGTCATTTTCGTCGGTGATCTTGCCAGTGATGGTTTGTTGGGCAAAACTAACCGACATACTAAATAGTAGGAATGCCCCCAGGAATAGGCTGTTTCGTAAAAGTTTAGGGAGTTTTTTTGGCATAATTCAGAATGGTTTAGTGTTTTAAAAAGATGCTGGGAAGCCTACCTTGACTCAAAAAAATGGGTGAATCCTCCTACTTACTAGACACAGCCGCCCGAAAATACCCCGAGTATCACTTTTGTTTTATTTTTAAATGATTAGCTTTTTTAAAGAAAAAGCACTCCTTCGGCTCAGGGAGAAAAAGGGTCACATGTGTCTATTGAGTCGATGGATGTTTTCAAAAAACCATTACCTATCGCCCCCGATTATAAAATGAGAGTCTTCCTTTTGCTCCTTTTCTTCACACCCAATGCGCTAAGCTGTTTTTCTCAATCCCTGCCCTATTCCCATAGCAAGCTAATCCGGGGCATCGAAATCGACTGGTCCACCCACCAGCGGCACGCCGTCGGCAGCGACAACTTCGCCCTGACCTGGGCCGACGACGGCCACCTTTACGGTCCCTGGGGTGACGGTGGCGGCTTCGGCGGCACTAATAGCAAGCACCGCGTTTCGCTGGGCGTCGCTCGCATCGAGGGCCCGGCCGACAACTACCGGGGCGTCAATCGTTACGGCCACGCCGACAACTCGGAAAGTACCGCTACGATTAAGGGAAAAAGCTGGGGCATCGTCAGCGTGGCGGGAGTACTTTATATGTGGGTGCATCCCGATCAACCCGGTGGCTGGGGCAACTGGGGCGAAATCGCCAAAGAAGCGCGGCTCCACCGCTCCGATGACAAAGGCGCAAGCTGGCAAGCCGCCGACTGGGCGGTCACGAATGCAGACGGCCTGGTCGGTGGCAACATCTTACAATACGGCCGTGACTACGCCGACGCGGGGCGGCCCTCCGCGCTTAACAATTACGTGTATCACTACTTCGTAAAACCCAACGCCATCCCCGACACGGCGGGGCGGGCCAGCGAGTTGCACAAGCCGGGCCTCATTTATCTGGCGCGGGTTCCCAAAGACCAACTCATGCAGCGCGAATCCTACGAATTCTACGCCGGAGAGCGTGGCGGTAAGGCACTTTGGACCAAAGACTTGAATAAAAAAAAGGCCGTTTTCCAAGACGAAAACGGCGTGGGAATGACCATCGGCATCAGCTACAACCCCGGCTTGAAACGCTACCTGCTCACCACCGAACACGAATTCGGCGAACGGGGCAATTTTGGGTTGTTCGAAGGCCCGACGCCCTGGGGTCCGTGGGCGACGGTCAGCTACCTCTCGCGAGGTAAAGGAACAGAATTTGGCCACGAGCGGGCGGCAGAAGTACCTCCCAACACTTTCTACTGGACCTTTCCCACCAAATGGATGGACGCTTCGGGCCGGGAACTGACGATGACCTTCACCGGAGCCGGAAGAGGAAAGGACAACGATTCGTTCAACACTGTTAAGGTTAACCTCTTGACGAACTAAAAGGTATCCGCCATGAAAAAAGGGATTTTACCCGCTGTCTTGCTGTCCTTTTTACTGTTTCCGCTTTGGGCCACCAGCCAGTCAAGGCCTAATTTCGTCGTCATCCTCACCGATGACCAGCGGTTCGACGCCGTGCAGCAAAACGGTAATCCGGTTATCAGGACGCCCAATTTGGACCGCCTCATAAAACGCGGCAAGAATTTCACCAACGCCCACGTGGTATTCTCGCTATGCAGTCCCAGCCGGGCCGCCATCCTGACGGGCCGCTACGGGAGCGCCAATGGGGTGCTGGAACTCGGCAGTGAGCTAAACAAAGGGGAGCGGACCATTGCCAATTACCTGAAAGATGCCGGCTATTTCACGGGCGTATCGGGCAAATGGCACGTAGATCAGTCACCGCAGGAGCTGGGTTTTGATTTCGCCACGATTTTCCACGGCAACGGGCCCTACCACGGGCGCAAAATCAACGACAACGGAAAAATAATCCAACCCGAAGAGCATTGCGACCTGTACTGCGCCCGGCGCTCCATTGATTTCCTGGAGATGGCCGGGCCGCGTTCGGCCGGGCCGCGTTCGGCCGGGGCTAAATCCCAACCATTTTTTCTTTTCCATAATACCCAACTCCCGCACATGGACGACCAGCATGGCTGGCCCGCCCCCGATTCGATCCGCGCCCGGTATCAGTCCTCCGCCATGCCCGTCGTCGCTAACAGAAACGATGACCTAAACGGAAAACCTGAATACCTGAAAACCGTCCGCAACCGCACCCAGGCACTTAAATACGGCTATCCGGCCGTGGACAAAATTCAGGCGCACACCAAAGACTACTATTCAGTGATTACGGAGATGGATGCGTTCGTGGGGAGCATTTTGCAGAAAGTGGAAGAATTGGGCATTACCGATAACACCTACATTGTCTTCATGAGCGACAATGGCTGGATGTTGGGCGACCACGGATTCACCAGCAAGGTCCTCCCCTACCTGCCCAGCACCCACGTACCCCTGGCTATCGCCGGGCCGGGCATCGTGCCTTCGGCGAATTCGAGCCTGGCTTTAAACATCGACTTGCTGCCGACTATTCTGGATTTGGCCGGAATCAAATCGCCGACCAATGTGCACGGGGAAAGTTTGAAGGGGGTCTTAGCGGATAAAGTTAAAGGAGTCCGGGAAGCCTTTGTGTACGAAGGACTGGGCAGTTACGGCGGAGCCCAGCCCAATTTGATGGTCGTTTCAGGTGCATTTCGTTACATCGTGACCTACGAGGATGCGAAGTTGAATCAGGAGAATTTTCGGGAATTGTACGACATTCAGACTGATCCGGGAGAAATGGTGAATCTGGCAAGTGATCGAAAGTATTCTGTCCTTGTGAATAAATTGGATAGATTGATTCAAAGTCATGTAAAGCGTATCGTCTCTAGTAAATAGTTAGTTATATTTTTTATGGGTTCTCTTATCCAAATCAATCGATCTTCGCGAATCAATTCAATTGCCGCTTAAAATTCTCTTTCAATTTACTGTTTCACAGGTAGTTCTGAAATATATTACCCTAAAATAGCCTTACCAAACTTCTGTAAGATCATGAAAGTAAGGGACTCGATTGCATTCAGGAAAAATCCCAAAAACATGAAACTGAAAGCCAAGATTGTCGAGCCACGCTGGTCAGAAATATTTTACGAGCGGCAGCTGCTCAACGAATTGATAATTCCCGTGCAGCTATCCGTCCGAAGCAGTTGCTTTCCAGTAGAACTTGTTTTTCAAACCCCGGAGATTCGGGCGAACCGCCGCGCTGAACTCACCCTCACCTAGCCGTACAGCGTGCGTGCTATAACTGTGCCAGAAAGCCCGCATTGAAAGAGCAAAAATCCCTCGGAATCATTGGCAGAGGGCTTAACCATAAAAGCAACCTTCTACGGCCGGGAAACCATGGAGAAAAAACCGCCCGTTTTTTGATACGGAAAACAGGCGGATTGTTTAGGGGCGGGAAGATAGTAAAAACTGCCTTACCTTGCCATCTCAATAAACAATGTCTCGCGATCTGTCCTCCGGATGGGTTTCGCGCGAACAATCAACCTACCTATGCCAATTGGCTGCGCTCGCGTTTCCACGCAGGACCAGCAGCTCCACCTTCAACTCGACGACCTGGACGGGCCAGATGTGAAGGGATCTTTCAGGAAAAGGTGTCCTCAGCTAAGGCGCGCCCTCAACTCTGACTGCTGGTTAACTCGGTGCGGGCAGGCGACACGGTGGTGGTGTGGAAGCTGGATCGGTTGGGACCTTCTATGAAAGAACTTATCACCCTCATCAATGAATTTCAAGATAAGGGAGTAGGTTTTCGGAGTTTGAATGACGCCATCAATACGACTACCGCGCAGGGGCGGTTGGTCTTCAACTTGTTTACCCCACTTGCCGAGTTCGAGCGCACCGGCGCACCGCCGGGATCTTATACGGGAACGAACCCAGGCGGGACTATCGGCAGCTCGTTCCCGGGGCCGATTGGGAGGACGCTCGAAAGGATTGAGTAAGGCAACTTTGGCCAAAGCGAAAGCTGCAAGGACACTATATGACGCGGGAGACGAGACGGCGGAAGAAATTGGCCGACTTTTGGGCATTTGTCGAGCCACAGTGTACCGGTATCTAGACTATCAGGCTGGTGATGGTGTTAAATGAGTGAGGTGAGTGATTTGTTCGCTCCTAGGGCGATTTGAAAGGCTCGCAGTCAAGTCATGACGGTTTGTGTACCTTTTTTAAATACACCCAACGAAGTGTCTTTGGCCAAGATACGTCAGGCCGCTTTTGTGCGGTTAATTTTATAAAATTTTGCAACAAATTGAATTCCCCAACAATACCATGTTGGAAGAAGAACCCCTATTTTTTCAAGTTAAGGAAGGGACGGCCGCCGGGGAGCCGAGTTTTGTGGGCGGCGGACACTGACTTTGGCGTTTTGCAGCGATCCTTTTTAGGAAAATCCTTACTTTTACCGCAAACATACCCCTACCTGCCGTGTTGTCTCGGCTGACATCCCTCTGGTTTGTAAAGTCTGGCAAGATGAAGCAAAAGATCCAGTTAAGTAAGTTACCTGCAGGGCTGCTGATAAGTCTGGCTTTTATTCCCCGCCCATGATCCTTATTGTCGACGACACCCAGGATAACCTCTACTCGCTCAGAACCCTCCTGCAGCTGAATTCCTATGACGTGGACACCGCCGCTTCCGGTGAGGAAGCTTTGTTGAAAATACTTAAGAAAGAGTACAGACTGATCATCCTGGATGTCCAGATGCCGGGCATGGATGGCTTCGAAGTAGCCGAGACCATCACGGGGTACAGCAAAACCCGGGATATTCCCATCCTGTTCCTGTCGGCGGTCAATGTGGACAAGCGGTTCATCACCCGAGGGTACGCTTCGGGCGGGGTGGACTACATCACCAAGCCTTTCGACGCGGACCTGCTGCTGCTGAAAGTAAAGACCTTCTGCCGCCTGTACGACCAGACCCGGCAACTCCAGAATATTCAAATGGTCCTACGGGACGAAATAGAAAACCGGAAACAAGCCCAGGGGGCTCTCGAAGACCTGAATGCGCGGCTGGAAGATCATGTGGAGGAGCGGACCCGGGAGTTGCGGCTGGCCAACGGCGAGCTTGAAGTCCGCAATACCGAGCTGGCCCAGTTCGCCTCCCTGGCCTCGCACGATCTGCAGGAACCGCTGCGCAAGATCATCACCTTCGGGCAGCTGCTGGAATCGAAGTACCTCGCCAACCAGAAAGAAGCCACTGAGCTTTCACAGAAGATCAACGCCTCCGCCGAAAGGATGCGCAAGCTGATCAACGATCTGCTGAATTATTCCAGGCTGTCGGCCCTTTCGCTTTTCGAACCCGTCGATCTGAACGAGTTGCTGCAGGACACCCTGCAGAACCTGGAAATCGCCATTTCGGAAAAGAATGCGGTGATCAGGGCCGAACCCCTGCCCCCCATAGAGGCCATACCCGGCCAGATGCGCCAGGTGTTCCAGAATCTCATCGGCAATGCCCTGAAATTTTCGCAGAAGGGTATTCCGCCGCTGGTCACCATCCGGGGCGGCTACATCGCCGAGGGCGACCTGGCTGCCCCCTGGACCACGCAGGGGGACTACATCCGGATCTGCATCGCGGACCGGGGCATCGGGTTCGATGAAATCTACCTCGGCAAGATTTTCGCCATTTTCCAGCGGTTGCATACCCAGCGTGAGTACGAAGGCACAGGTATCGGGCTGGCGATCGTCAAGAAAATTGTGGATAAGCACAAAGGCCTGATCAGCGCCAAAAGCAAGCCCTATGAAGGTACCACGTTCAGTATCGTACTTCCCATCCGGCAGTCGCAACCTTTAATTCCAGACGAAACACCCGCTTAATTACCCTCCCCCATGAAGACGTTCAAACGCAACCTGCTGCTTGGCTACGGCATATCCATCCTGCTGCTGACGGCCAGTTCCATTGCGTCGTACATCAGCATCCGCAACCTGTTGGCCAGCGCCGACCTGGTCAACCACACCAATCTGGTCCTCAACGAGCTGAATACCCTCACTTCGGCCCTGAAAGACGGCGAGGCGGGCCAGCGGGGATACCTCCTCACGCGCGACCGCCGTTATCTGAGCCCCTACCAGGAGGCGCGGGCGCTAACGCTGGAAACGGGTCGGAGGGTGGAAGCTCTGACCAGTGACAATGCCGGGCAACGCACCGACGCCGACACCCTGAGATCATTGGCGGAAAAGCGGTTTGCCATTCTGCAGCAGGTCATTCAGAAGTACAACCGCACGGGCAGAACGGAGGTCACCGACCTGGAGGCCGGGCGCTTGACGATGGATCGGATTGGGGCGGTAACGGAACGCATGGCCGCGCGGGAGCAGATTCTGCTGGCTTCCCGAACCGACGAGCTGAAGCAATTCTCTACCCTGACGCCCATCCTGATCGTCCTCGCCTCCCTGCTGGCCATTGCCGTGACGGGCGTGTCGTTTGCACGCGTCAACAACGATCTGGAGAAACGAACGCAGCTCCAGCGGGAACTGCAGGAGAAGGACCGCGAAATATCGGAACGCCTCACCCTGGTGCAGGGCGTCGCCGACCAGATTTCGTCGGGTAACTATCAAGTCAAAGTGGACGACAGGGGCAAGGACGCCCTGGGGGGAATCGCCGGTTCCCTGAATAAAATGGCCGCTTCGCTGGCCGACTCCTTCGCTACCCTGACCGATAAGGAATGGCTGCAGACGGGCATCGCCTCCCTGAACGAGAACATCATCATCGACCAGGATATAAAAGCCCTCGCCCAGAAGGCCCTCACTTTCATCACCGAATACTCGGGGAGCCAGGCCGGGGCGTTTTACGTGCAGAACAGCGAAGGGGCCCTGGAACTGAAAAGCAGCTATGCGCTTACGGCCAGCCAGCTCAGGCCCCTGCTTGCCCTGGGTGAGGGGCTGGCCGGGCAGTGCGCCCAACGCGGCCGAATCATGGAACTTAGCGAAATCGTGCCCGACGCCTACGCGCTCAGCATAGTTTCGGGGCAGGTCAAGCCCAGCGCGGTGACAGCCATCCCCATCCTGTACAACAACCGGGTGAAGGGCATCGTGGAAGTGGCTTCGCTGACGGCCTACACGCCCAACAAGAAAGCCTTTTTTGAGGCCGTTTCCCAAAACGTCGGCATCGCCATCAACTCGGCCCAGAGCCGGGAGCGGGTGCAGGAGCTGCTGGAAGAGACCCAGGCGCAGACGGAGGAACTGCAGGCCCAGCACAGCGAGCTGGAGAACATCAACGCCGAACTCGAAACCCAGGCCGAAAAGCTGCAGGCCTCCGAGGAGGAGCTCCGGGTGCAGCAGGAAGAGCTCCAGCAGGCCAACCAGGAACTCGAAGAGCGGAGCCGCTCCCTGGAAGAGAAAAACGAGCTGATCCTGGAGCGCAACCTGGAAATCCAGGCCAAAGCCGAGGAACTGGCCCAAAGCACCAGCTACAAGTCGGAGTTTCTGGCCAACATGTCGCACGAGCTGCGCACGCCGCTCAACTCCATCCTGCTGCTGTCGCGGCTGCTGAGCGAAAACCACGAAAGCAACCTGTCGCCCGACCAGATCGAGTACGCCAACGTCATCCAGAGTTCCGGCAAGGGCCTGCTCACGTTGATCGATGAAATCCTGGACCTTTCCAAGATCGAGGCCGGGAAGATGCAGCTGGAATACACGGACGTAAAAATGCAGGAAGTGGTCAGCGACCTGCTGTCGCTGTTTGCGCCCATCGCCAAAGATAAGGGAATCGCTTTCACCGCCACCTTGCAGGAAGGTGTGCCGGGTACCCTCGAAACAGACCGGCTCCGGCTGGACCAGATCCTCCGCAACCTGATTTCCAATGCCCTGAAATTCACCAAAAAAGGCTCGGTTGCCGTAAAGGTGGCCCGGGAAGGCTCTTCCCTCTCCATGGCTGTAAAAGACACCGGAATCGGTATCCCGGAGAACAAGCAGAAAACCATTTTCGAAGCCTTCCAGCAGGCCGACGGTTCCACGCGCCGGCAGTTCGGGGGTACCGGACTCGGCCTGTCCATCAGCCGCGAGCTGGCCAAACTGCTGGGTGGGGAAATCAAGGTCACCAGCGAGGTGGGCAAGGGCAGCGAGTTCACACTGCTGGTACCCCTGCACCGGAGGCAGCAGACATTCCGGTCGGAAAAAATGAACATTCCGGATGCCAACCCCTTACCCGCGGATGAGCCCGTCCGCCCGGCGGCTGGCGACGAGTACCTCAGCAGCGTCATTCCCGCTTCCATCCCCGACGACCGGGACGCCATCAACAGCGGCGACAAGGTGATTCTGATGATCGAGGACGACACCAATTTTGCCAAATCCCTCCTGGACTACACGCGCAGCAAGGGCTACAAGGGCGTGGTGGCGGTGCGGGGCGACGAAGGACTGGACCTGGCCCGGAGGTACCTGCCGATCGGAATCCTGCTCGATGTGCAGTTGCCCGTCAAGAGTGGCTGGGAGGTCATGGACGAACTGAAGGCGGACGCCACCACCCGGCATATTCCGGTGCACATGATGTCGTCCTACCAGGTCAAGCACCGCAGCCTGTCGAAAGGCGCCCTCGACTTCATCGACAAACCGGTGGCTTTCGAGAAATTGAGCAGCGTGTTTTCAAAAATCGAAGAAGCCCTGAGTCGGCATCCCAAAAAAGTGATGATCGTGGAAGAAGACGCCAAGCACGCCCAGGCGCTGGCGTATTTCCTCGAAAATTACAATGTCGTGTCAGAAATCAGGCATACCGTGCAGGAGGGCATTGTGGCCATCAATCAGGACCGGGTGGATTGCGTGATTCTGGATATGGCCGTAACGGGGAACCAATCGTACGACTTCCTGGAAGAAGTAAAGAAGACGCCGGGCTTCGAGAACATCCCCATCATTATTTTTACGGGAAAGAACCTCTCGACTATCGAGGAGGTGAAGCTCAAGCAGTACGCCGACTCCATCGTGGTCAAAACCGCCCACTCGTATCAGCGCATCCTCGACGAGGTCTCCCTCTTCCTGCACCTGGTGGACGTGAACAGCACCGAAACCAAAACCACCCGCTTCAAACGGCTGGGCGACATGGAAGAGGTGCTGAAAGGAAAAACCATCCTGGTGGCCGACGACGACGTGCGCAACATATTCTCGCTTTCCAAATCGCTCGAAAACTACAAGATGAATGTATTGTCCGCCGTGGACGGCAAGGACGCCCTCAGTCAACTGGACAAGCACAAAAGCGTCGACCTGGTGCTGATGGACATGATGATGCCCGAAATGGATGGCTATGAGTCCACCCGACGGATCAGGGCCAACCCCAAATACAGGAAACTGCCCGTGATCGCCATCACCGCCAAAGCCATGACCGGCGACCGGGAAAAGTGCATCCAGGCCGGAGCCTCCGACTACATCACCAAGCCCGTGGATGTGGATCAACTCATCTCGCTCCTGCGGGTGTGGCTGTACCATTAAACTAACCCGCTATGAAGAAGTCCATCCTAATCGTCGACGACGACCCCCGAAACATTTTCGCCCTGTCGGCCATGCTGAAGGCCCGGGGGTTTGCCGTTCTGTCGGCTACGGGAATGAAGGAAGCTTACACGGTTCTGCAGCAGCAGGAAACGGTCGACGTCATTCTGATGGACATGATGATGCCCGACATGGACGGATACGAGGCGATTCCCCGGCTGAAACAGGACGCCCGCTACAAACATATTCCGCTGATAGCCGTTACAGCACAAGCGATGGCCGGCGATCGGGAGAAATGCCTGGCTGCCGGAGCCGACGCCTACCATTCGAAGCCCATCGACATCGATGCGCTGCTCGAATTGCTGAAATCCCCACCAATAAATCAGATACGGAATACGAATGATACAGGATGAGGATCTGAATCTTTTGTTAAGCGAACTTTCGCACCGGTACGGGTACGACTTCACCAACTACGCCCGGGCCTCGTTGAAACGCCGCGTGAACCGGTTGCTGGCGGTGGACCGTTTCGCGAGTTTTGCCGAGTTGCTCTATAAAGTAAAGAATGATCCCGACTACCTGCCGCACGTTGTGGAGCAGCTGACGGTGAACGTGACCGAAATGTTCCGGGACCCCAGCCTGTTCAGGACCCTGCGCGAGCAGGTGCTGCCCGTGCTGGCCACCCACCCGCTGATCCGCGTCTGGCACGCGGGCTGTTCCACGGGGGAGGAGGTGTACTCGCTGGCCATTATGCTCGAGGAGGCCAACCTGCTGCACAAGTCCCTGCTCTACGCCACGGATATCAACCCTACGGTCATCGAGAACATCAGGAGAGGCATGTTTCCCATCGGCAACATCAGGCAGTACACCGAGAACTACCTGCAGTCGGGGGGGAGGAAAGACTTTTCCTCGTATTACCAGGCCCAGTACGAGTGGGCCAAGTTTGACGAAAGGCTGCGCGCCAATACGATCGTGGCGACGCACAATCTGGTTTCGGACCGTTCATTCAATGAATTCCAGTTGATTCTGTGCCGCAACGTGCTCATTTATTTCGATAAGGAGTTACAGGACAAAGCCCTGACCCTGTTTGACAACAGCCTGGAAAAGCTGGGGTTTCTGGTACTGGGTTCCAAGGAAAACCTCCGTTTCTCTCCCATTGCCGCCAGCTACACACAACTCGAAAACAAAGAAAAAGTATGGCGGAAAATGCGCTAAATCAGCTAAGGTACCTCGTGATCGGCGGATCGGCCGGTAGCCTGGAAGTAATTCTGGATTTGGTGACCCACCTACCTGCTCTCCCGCATGCGGTGGTAATCCTGGTGGTGCATCGCAAAAAAGACAACGATTCCATTCTGGTGGACCTTCTCTCTTATCGTACCAAGCTGCCCGTCAGGGAAGTTGAGGACAAAGAGACCATCAGCCCCGACACCATCTACCTGGCCCCCCCCGACTACCACCTGCTCATCGAGCGGGCGGATCTTTTCTCGCTCGACATTTCCGAAAAAGTCCATTTCAGCCGCCCCAGCATCGACGTCACCTTCGAGTCGGTCGCCGAAGCTTTCGGTGACCGGGTGATCGGCATCCTGCTCTCCGGGGCCAATGCCGATGGCGCGGTCGGAATGGCCAAGATCCGGAAAGCCGGTGGCTACACCATCGTGCAGGACCCCGCCACGGCCGATGTTGGCTACATGCCGCAGCAGGCCCTGGACCTGACTCCGGTCGACAGCATTCTGCCCGCGGCGGAGATACCCGGGCTTTTAGAAAAGCTGCTGAGAATCCAGTAACACCGGACGCACCGGCCACCGGACCAGCCCAGGAAAATTGCCCTCACCCCATTGGGTGTTCTCGTAAGTTTGGTGATAATTGGGGTGCATCAAAAAGTCTAGGGGGGGCATGCCGCCTCCTGTGATCTATCAAAATCCTTTACTAATGTGAGCGGCCTGAAATCGGGGTAGGGCTTTCGAAAAGCCTAGGGTTCTTTTTGTAAATGGACCGCAGTCGCGGACGGTAAAGATTTTCAAGGGCTTCTGTGAGATGGTCCGGTTTATCGGGACACTTCTACATCTCCAGAACTTTTGCCTTACAGCCCCAGCTTCATGGCGGCGTTGTGCCGAACGACTTGCTGCACGCGGGTGTAGCGATCAATCATCGTGCGGGTGCGGTGCTTGGTCTGCTGCATGATCTGCGAGTCGTCTGTGAATGAAAAAAGAATGAGGATTTTTCTCATGAGGCCTGTGGAGGAGAATTTGCCATCCGGGTTTAGCAATCGAATACCATTCGTCGATTGGGACAGTATCACGATTGGTCCGGATTTCAGAGCTGTTTGGTTTATTGCCCCAATTCTCCTTGAAAACATAGATCCGGGTTGATTTTCCCGACCTCGAAACAATAGCCCTTTTATCTGCCCTTGGCTTTTTTTACCCTCACCTCTTTGGCTTCAACATATAAGGGGAATCCTCCCGTAGATTGCAATCTATGGACTGGGGGGGCCTTATGGGGAAGAAGGGCATAGGTTCCTTCAAATAGGTCTTCCATAAAATTCATGGGGAGAATGTGAATAGGATCAAAACAAAATAGTCTGCATCGCCTTGCGGTAGCGCTTCACGCTGGACATGCTGATGCCCGTCAGGCTGACGATCTCGGCGACCGACAGGCCCTTCTCTACGGCTTTCCTGACCTTGGAGTAGTTTTCCCGGTTCACGCCTGATGGCCGGCCGATATGTTTCCCCCTGGCTTTGGCCAGCAGCTGGCCAGCGCGGGTCTTCTCCAGGATCATCTCCCGATCGTATTCGGCCAGGGCGGCGAAGATGCCGATGACCAACTTGCCCGATGGGGTGGCCGAGTCGATGCCCAGATCCAGGGCTTTGAAGATGATGCCCCGCTCGGAGAAGCTGCCGATCAGGCTGATCAGGTGGTCGCGGCTGCGGCCCAGGCGTGAGAAGCGCGAAACGACTACTGTGTCACCGGGCCGTAGAAGCAAGAGCATTTCATCGAGCGCCGGGCGCTGCACCGACAGGCCTGAGATCTTCTCCTGGAAGATGCGGTCACAGCCGAATTTCTGCAAGGCGTCGATCTGGGTGTGGGTGTTCTGATCGGCGGTGGAGACGCGGGCGTAGCCAAAGGTCTGGTTCATTAGGGCTCATTAAGTAGGGGTCATAAAGGTACCGATTCTTTTCGGAGTGACCCTACTTGCTGACCCCTATTTTGAAGAAGAATTCAGGAAGCGCCCCGATCTACTGCCACGGTTCAGCAAGGTATGACTTTCTGGACTTTAAAACGACTAAGCCAGTCTATCCCTGCCATATCTCGCCAGGTTGACCAAGTGACGGATTTTGTATGAAACGGCAAAACTACCCAAAGCAAAGCGATGGCCATGGTCTTCTCCTTGGCCGCTGAGATCGAGCGCACCGGCGCCCGGAGGGACTTGATTGCTCAACGAACCCCCGCCAAGCTTTCGCGGTGAAGAAAGCTGCCGGAGTGAAGGTAGGTCGTCCAAAGGGGGCGGGGGCTTCGTGCGGCTTGTATTCCATAATGAAATTGTCGTAAAACTGATCGAGGTCGGGCGAGGCGGCTTTCTGGGCCTCGGCTAGGTCGGCACGAGGTGGGCTTATGAGGTCCCTGGCCGCTTTCGCGGGCTCAGGCAATTTCCCAAAGGCCCGTATGTTCCACAATTTCATCGATCGTCCAGCGGTCCGGTGCTTCGCGGAAGTTCCATTGGGCGTCGGTCAGGTTTTCGACCTCGCGGGTCAGCTCGGTGCAGGTTCTCGACATCTTATCGTGGATGTTCGGGAAAATCCTAGGGGATGGGATAGTCAGGGAATCCAACTATTCACGTATCTGATGAAATCAGATTCTGCCGTGCCGTACCATGCCCGGCAGCACACCGTGACGGACAGCAGCGTATTTTAACAGTTCTCCGGCCTATCAAATTTCCCCACGGTTCTAGTATGCACATTGTTGCTACTGCTTTGACTATAGGCCCCGATACTGTTCGGCAAAGACGAAATCCTCAAGCAAGCTGATGAGATGCCAGGTGCCCTGTCTGAGAGGTCGTACACATCAGTCCTTCTCTGTGTCTAAAAGTAATCTAATCGAAATTATAACGCCATAATATCGTTATAATTTCGATATTAGTTGCTATATTTACTTCTTCACTAAATCTACCTCTATGCCTACTCTTGACAAATCTGAATTTAAGCGCAATGCCAAGGTGTTTGAAAAAACATGCAATTGGTGTGGAACAACCTATTATGCCAGCAGATCAACAGCTAAGTATTGCTCATCTACATGCCGAGGTTACTACAACCAGGCTAAAAATGCCGAGCAGATCGTGCCTTATGACGAAACCGAAAAGATGATTTCCGCTCTGCTTTCTGAAAATGCTTTCCTCAAAGGCCAGATTCAACGATATGTTGCCGAAAACCAGGGGTTACGGAATTTCATAGAGGAGAACAAAATAAAACTATCCCATCCCTCGCATATCGAGGATCTGGGTAAACAGCAACCTTCTTCGCCCGTGTGAATACAATACTGACCGCTTTAGGCATTTTCGTATTAACAGCTATAAAAAACTGTGACCCATTTGGCAAAAACTATCTTTGACAAGAAATAGATGCTAAAATATCAAGATGACAACTCGTTTTCAAGTTGCCTTATGCTTTCGTTAATTTCTTTAGTGGTGACGAACGAATCTGGATACACTTGTTTGGCAATATCAACCATAATACCGGAGAGTGCTGGATTAGCCAAATTTTGATGAAGGCTGAGGCTATCGTTAAAATAGGTTCCGAACAAACCTTGCTTTAATTTTCCTACTATCGTGGCAAGTGCATCCTCCTTATCCTCAACCAATTTAAGGAAAATGCGTAACGACAGTTCGTGTGCTTCACTCTTAAGAACATCTAATGCTAGATGCCGATCATTGACCTTCACTGCTTCCAAATCTGATATTTTCTTTTTTTTATGCTCCTTGTCCCAATCAAGCTGTTCGGAATCTATCAAATTATCAGTGGCGACCATTTTTTGAAGGTAGGCTCCCGGATTTCTCACTTTGCCTTTTTTTATCTGCCGCAAGGCATAGACCACACCTTTCTGGATTTGTTCAATCGGATACTGGTCGACCCACTTCTGGATAGTTTCCGCTGCCGCATATTTTCGAACCGAGACGAGAAGGTCTGCCACAGTTCCATCTAAGTGCGAAGCGTTATCATCCACAGGTTCGAAATCGTCATACTCCAATGATCCCAAAACTGCTTCGGAGCCCCCTACCCTTTTTTCCATATGACTTTTTGGGGATGATTTCGACACCTTTAACGGGGAGATGATTTCTGTTGAGATTTTACCCTCCAAGTGAAAAATTACGGATTGAACGGCTCTGCCTGATTTGATCTCCTCAATCTTAGCTATCTTCAAATCTGTATACTTATCGAGATCCTTTATGCCTTTTTTAATCACTTTTTGCTTGAAATTGCCATAAAGGGGGTATTCATGTTCCTCTAAGGCGAGTATTTCCTTTAACCTGTCGATGGTATAGCTGACTTTTTTGTTGCCAAGATTGAATTGGTGCTTTAGTACGATGTAAAGTTTCAGAGAATGAGGGCTTTGAAGGTTCGCCACATTCCTTACATCAATGGTCAAGTACTCCCGTTTAAGTTGCAAAAGATATGGCTTTAGCTTTGGGTTAAACTTCACCCGGATTCGATTCTGCTCGGCTTCGTCTATGGGTTCGCTCGTTTCGTCGAGTAAGTGGATGGTCACCTTGTAATCCTTACCGTCGTCCTTCCTCTCCACCAAGACAAAACTCTTGTTAAATAGTCGGGCTGCGGCATCGCGGATGGCATGGTAATACCTGCCGTCATCCCCCAGCGAGAACAGCTTTATAATGTCCTTCGTTTTTAATTCATATTCCGCGAAATCTTGATCCTCTGGCAAAACCATAGTCAGCATGGTCATGAACACCCTCAATTCATGGATGTCCATTT
>NZ_BMXF01000008.1 GCF_014651615.1 Persicitalea jodogahamensis
AAAAAAAAACAAAAAACCGTCTTTCGACCTCTTCCAAACCATCACCGATCTGATTTGTGATCAAATTGCCCAGGGAGTCGCGCCGTGGAGTAAGCCCCGGCTCACGGTAAACCTCGGCGAGGGCGCGCACAGCCGCGCCGTTAACATGGTCAGCAAAAAGCCTTACGAGGGGATAAACGCGCTGATACTCGGTTGCAGCCCTTATAATCTGCCCCTATTTGTGACCTTCAAGCAAGCACGGGATTTAGGGGGCAGCATTCGGAAAGGTGCTAAGTCTTTACCTGTGGTGTACTGGCAGAAAAAAAAGGTCGAGAAAATCAGCGAATCCGGCAAGGTCAAAAAGGAAGAGCGGTTTTTGCTGCGCTATTATAACGTTTTCAATGTCATGGAAACGGATTTGGACTACTCCGCCTTTATCGCCCCAAAGCCAGCCGAGGCAGTGCCGACCGAGGCGCGGCTCATACCGTCCTGTGAGAGAATTGTGGAGGGCTACGCCGACCGCCCACTCTTGGTTCACCGTGATCAGCAAAAAATGTCCTACAGCATTGGCATGGACGTGGTCAATATGCCCGACCAAAACCGCTTCCAGTTGGCCGAGGAGTATTACCACATTTACTTTCATGAACTCGTTCACTCGACCCGGCACCCCAAGCGACTCAACCGCGCGGGCGGTAAGATCAACACCTTCGGCGGAGCGGAATACAGCAAAGAAGAACTCACGGCGGAGTTGGGCGCGTCCTTCCTGTCGGCCGTGGCCGGGATCGACACGCCCGAACTGCTCACCAATTCGGCAGCTTACCTCGAGAACTGGCTCAGCGTATTCAAAGGGGACAAGAAATTTCTCTTCGAATCCGCTGCCCTGGCCAGCAAAGCCACCAAATATATTCTTGGCGAAACGTACGCCGAGGCCGAGTAATCGGACACCAGGGCGCGGAAAAGCCGCGCCCTGGAAAATTTTGCCAGGGGGTACCCCCCTGAACCCCCAGTTTTCACCGTAGCGACGAATTGCTACAAGATTTCCAAATCCAAGCAGAATCTAGCCCGGATCGAAAACGTCCAATAGGGGAAAAGAATAACGCTTACGAGTCAATAAGAGTTAAAGACCACCTAGAGAGAAACGAAAGTTGAATTTCAGAGTCCTATTCTTAGTGGTGTTTTTGCTTTTGATCGGAGAATTTTACAGATTTGTAAGACATCAACCGCTGAGTGACATTGGAAAGGACGACCGAAGCCATCCGGGCCTTTTTTGCGGACGAGCAGCGGCGACCGCTGCTTAACCGATTTGGTATTGAAAAGGCGGCCGGGCTTCCCCCGCGCCGCCTTACTTCGTTGGAGAGATACCCCAGCACTGAGCTAACTGAGCAGGAAATCGATCGACTTGTCGAAGTGTTGGAAAGGCTGCAATTCCCTCCCACCCCGCCGCATGAAACTTGACGATATCTGTCCCTGATTTCCTATGAAATGTCTGATGACAGCTTACCTAACAATAACCGTACGGACGATCGTCGAGGCCGATGATGAAGAGCTGGCCCAGCAAATTGCGGTATTGATATGAAGATTAAAACACTGGGAGAGATTATCCAGGAGATAAGGAAAAGTAAGAAAATGACCCAAGCCGCACTCGGCGATCTGTCGGGCTGCTCGCGACAGTACCTGAGCGGCGTAGAGAATGGGACCCAGACGATTTCCGAGGAGCGGGCAGGCCAGATATTGGCCTGCCTGGGCCATGAACTGGCAACAGTTCACTACGCTCGCCCTATCGAGGATCACCTATCCAGATCACAAAAAAAAGAGGGGTGAAATTCCTTTTTTTGCTGGAAATGTTAAGCAATTTGCTTACCTTTATAAGGTTCCCAAACGGGGTCGGGCAGCATCAACCGTCTAAGGCAAATCGCTACAAAAACATTCACAACGTGTTCAATCAGGACTTTTATCCCACACCCTCCGAGCTGATCGGGACGATGATTGGTCAAAACGACCTTCAAGGAAAGACTATTCTCGAACCCGGCGCGGGTAAGGGCTACCCGCTGCCCGAACATATGCAGAAGAAAGAACCCTCATTTGAATTCTAAAAAACAGGTGGACTTTGGTCGTTATTTCGTTGCTTTTGTTAAGTGAATTACTTGCCTTGTATGAGTTGAAACTATTGAAGATTAGACTTTTAGACAAAATAATGGGCAAGATTTTAAAACAAATAACTGATCTGAAAAACAGTGAAGATCATTGCCGTCAGATATGGGAATGCGTCACGGGCCAGGAAAACGTACGGGGCGAGGAGATTTTTGGGTGCTGCCAGATCGAGGGAACGGAGGTGCAGATTGAGCGAGTCAATAGCATGGAGTACCGCCGCATATGCATCGACAATGATGGGACGGTCACGTATGAAACTGGTGAAGTCGCTCTGCCTTACAATCCGTTTGCATTGGTGGGCCTGCTGACCTCTCTGGGT
Organism: Persicitalea jodogahamensis; assembly: GCF_014651615.1. Lineage (GTDB taxonomy): Bacteria > Bacteroidota > Bacteroidia > Cytophagales > Spirosomataceae > Persicitalea > Persicitalea jodogahamensis. The sequence continues at coordinate 2,450 of NZ_BMXF01000008.1, forward strand.
TATGCGCCCCGCTGAAAGACAACTCCAATTTTTTAAAATACCTTTACCAACCCCATCGTAAAAGCAGACATTTTTTATCCCACCCAAGCCAGCCCGCCACCGGGGCAAGTCGTTGGGACAGCGGCTAATAACCGCGCTTTAAAAAGCGGCCTGAATCCATGCCTAGAGGGGGCAACGATCCCAGCCGCGCGCGGTTGCCGCCGACCCATTAAAAAAAACATCCGCGACCCTGCGCCCCGGCAAAATGCTTCCGGGCGGCGAGCCGCTTCGTTCGCCTTGTGCCAGGCTTCGGGCGCTGCGTCTTTTTTGAAACACGAAGCCGCTCCGGTTCTGCCCGGCTCCCACCCAATTTAAGGAGATAAGGACTTGCACCAACCCGCCCAGGCCCGTGCCCCGCCAGCAGCCGTCGACTCCTCCGCGACAGGGCATCGGGACAAAATCCGTCCCAAAAAAAGACCTGAGAACGGCATGCTGAAAAACGCCCGCCCATCCCAGGTCTGGGACGGGCCCGACCACCTGACCGCATCCGGGCTTCGCTCGCTTAAAGGAAGCTCACGCTGCCAGGATGCGGCAATGCTCCCCGAGTCGCCGACCGCCTTGGCTTTACCCGACCCTCCCACCGCTGCGGCGGGCCGTCCTATTTTAGGAGAATCGGATGATGGTTTTCTATTGAAGATTTTTTGATTTGAACGTTGCAAAGGAAATCAGGGGAGCGTTGCACGGGCAAGGCCGATGCCCTTCGGGTTGCTGGAAAAAATCTCCACCCTAGGGGCGGTACGCCGCCCGGTAGTATTTTTTTCGCAAGCCTGGCCCGCACCCCACCCCCCTGATTAAGAAAAAGGCATGTTCAAAGTCGAAAAAATTTTGTGGAGCGAGGCACGGCTATCTTTTCGGAAATGCGGCCTTGCATGCTTCAGTTCTATGAGGTCGTAAGCGGAAACTTTTGCGAAAAAAAACCTGAAAAAAAGCTAAAATATATTCACACAAATTTGTGTGAATCAAAAGATTTTCGTACTTTAGTAAGGTCATAAGGGAGTAAGGAACTCTCATTCTCATCTACCAAAACCACATTTCAAATATGGAATTTTTCAAGAGCAAAGGAGGAGGGCAATTCTTTAAACGCGTGGGCGACCGCGTGGTGATAGTTTGTAAGTATGGCTTCAACCCTAGTATTGAGGTCACCACTTACGACCCAAAATTACAGGTTGCGCTCGCGTGTCAGGACAGCGACGCGGCTGAATTTGCCCAAGCCTACGCCGAAGTTTTAGACAAGTTAGCCAGCTATTTTGATAGCCTGATCGCAGCGGCCTAAGCTATTTAATCGGAATCCAGCAATCCTTAAACCGGATCTTTTTCAAGTCTCATCTACCACTTTTTTCATTTTTCAACTATGGACTTTTTCACCAACAGCGACAGGAGCAAGGTAGTGAAAGTGCGCGACCTCGGAGAGCGCACTACGATAACGGCCACCGATGCCCAGAGTAATATTTCCCGTACCTACAGCCAGCCCGTCAGCTACTACCTCAAGCGGCTCAAAGAGCGCGGCTACCACGGTATCACGCCCGAGCGGTACGCCGAGGTTCGCGCCGCCCTTATCGCAGAACACAAGTACCATTTTTCCCCCGAATTTGGAAGGGCGATTTACGCACAGCTTGCTGCCTGAAAACTTCACAAAAATAAGGTAAAAAAGATTAACCAATATTGGTTAATTCAGATAAAAACCTTATATTTAATATGTTAAAGGAATCCGGCACTCCTCAAACCGACTTATTTTTTTCTTTTTCTCATCTACCAATTTTTTCTTTTTTCCTATGAACAAGAAAACCACCACCGCCAAAGCCATCGCCGCACAAGCAGCTAACCCCGAAACCGGAGAAATGCAGGAAATCAAGTATTTCCCAGGCACCCCGAAACAGTACCGCTTCAACGGACAAAACGGAATTTTTAACATCGACGGGATTGACGACATTGGCCCTACTCTGTCGATACACCCCATAGCCTGGAGGGTTTTCAAAGACGAACTTTTCGGGCGTCCCAAAATTGACGACTGGGCCGAGATTTTCTTTGTGGACGGGGAAGGTTGCCTTTCTTGCGTTATGTTCACTAATAGTTCGGTAACTGAACTGATGGATCTTTTGCCACGGCTGTATTATGCGGGCAAAAAGCTCTCCGACGTGATTCTCAATATTTCATGTGAGAAGAAGGTCACCGAGAAGATGGTCGATGGAAAAAAAGCAAAGGTCTCGTGGGCTTTGGCTAAGTTCAATTTCGAGGACGCCCCCGCTGAGGCGGTTGCCCACCTGACCAAGTTTGCCCAGGAAAACCCGATTTTTCGCCGCGACACCATTACGTCAAGAGTGGAGTACCGCACGTTTTCGGATACCTACGCGATAGCTACGGCGCAACTAATCTCCGGGAACCAAACCAGGGATGTAGAGGATCTCGGTGAGGTGGAGCAAGCCGCCGCCTAAAACGCTAACAGCAGCGGCCCCGCGTTTGAACGCGGGGCCGCATTACCTCTCCTCTTAGATTCCGCCTTTATGCTCATAACCCAAACCACCACCGCCACGCAGCCCGCCGCCTGGACGACCCATACCACCGCCCTAGCTCCTCCCGCGGCCGCTGACGCGGCGATTTTGCCCCAGCCCTGCCCTTATTGCGGATCCGAGGCGGGCGAGTATGAAGCCGAGGACGGGTATATGCGCTGTTACGATTGTGGCGGCATGTGAGCCTAAGAATTAAAGCAAAATACCCTTACATCATGACGATTAACGGATGTCCCCACGACCGCACCCAGGGCGACAACTACGGGCAGACCTGCGTGGACTGCGGCCAGGTGCTGGGCGGATACGGATTTTGGGGCGAGGGCCGCAAGACCTGCCTGCACCGCTTCGTGTCATCGCACGATCCTAAGTACGTAGAATGTCTGTACTGCCAGAAGACTATCGACGCCGACAAACTAGACTAATTACTGCCCCCGTTTCTGGGGCTTAATTCTTACGTATATGGACTATCGTTCATTAGCCCGAATCTCCAACAGCGATCTTTCGGAATTCTATAATTTCCTATTCAATATCCGAGACAATTTCTCTGAAAAGGCTTTGGAGTTGGGACGGGTCGTACACCAGCACATTCTCGAGCCGCACACGGTTGAAGGGCCTGAACCAGGTGTAAATATGGCCCAGGTCGAGAAAATGGTTCGCGCGGCACGTGCCGATCCATTTCTTAGCTGGGTCGTTCAGTTTTCCCAAAACGAGGGCGTAAGGCTCTGGGACGATGTGGCGACTGGATTGCGACTAAAAAGTAAGCTGGACAACGTTTATAAAAGTCGGTTGGTAACCGACCTGAAAACAACGTCGGCCCATAGCCGAGAGGAGTTTCTAAGAAGCTGCCAGCGCTATGATTACGACCGCCAAGCGGCATTCTATCTCGATGCCATCGCCGCCCCGGCCGCACATCGGCCCCGATTCTGTTTTCTGGCCATCCAGAAGCAAAAGCCCTTTTCTGTCTGGCGGTTCGATTTCGCGGACGATTCGGATTTCATAGCCCAGGGTCGCCAGAAATACCGCTTCCTGCTCGATCAATGGGCGCTGCGCGAGCGGCAGGGTCTCTCTTTCGTTCCATCCTCGTGGGCAGCGGAAGAGTCGCCCAGGATTCTTCTTTCTAGCACCCAAATCATTCACTAAGCCTTTTTGCAATCATGTCTAAAATAGAGAATCATCATATTTGTCCCGAAGGGCTTGACAGACCCGGCTCGCGCTATCCGTGAGGCTTTTCTTACTGCTGAGAGAAAAATAGAGGAACTGTCCGAACTGCGCTATTGTGAATCGACTTGATTGTTTCTCAGCAGCAACTGAGTGAGATGGAGTGGCCCGGTACGAAGGAATTAAAGGCGTTGGTCGCAGAACCGATTAACTAATTGTATTTTTGCAGGAAACGCAGTATTTGAACATAGAATATGAGCCAAATCTACTATTTCAAACGCCACCAAGAGGGAGATGCCTGGCATTACTACAAGCTGATGGATGATCGGATGCCGATTGCCTACGAGATGCTCAATTTTCCCAATGAGACACCAATAATCGAGACGGTAGAGCTTGACTTGGATTTCTTGGATTGCAAGACGCAGTATAACGCGCCCTGGGAGGTCGGAATACAGATTACGGCTGAGGAAGTACCAGCAGGCCTGGAAGAGAGCAACGCGGGGCGATTTCGAAGTGTATCTGCAAGGAAGGCGGGTAAAGGTACCGGATTAGGGCGTCTCCCTGCGGGCCGGTCTCTTCCGGGTTCGCTTCGCTCCGTCCTGCGGACATAGCCCTGCGGGACTTTCCTCCATCCCCCTGACACAAGAGAAAACTCACCGCACGTCTGCGGCCTGCGTCGCTTCGCGCACGCTCAAAAAGGGGGCTTCTAGGGTAAAGCAGAGCGATTTTCGTACCAGCCTAATTCATCGAATTCGATGAGTTTAAGATTTATAAAAACAGAAATAAAACATTAAATATTCACTAAAAAAGCACTAACCAATATTGGTTAATTCGCGTAAATCCCTTATATTTAGGTAGTTATTCATCTACCAAGATTTAGAAAATGGGAACGTACAAAAAAGCGAAGAAAACCAGTAGAGGTCAGGGAAATTACCAGGGCATGAATTGGATTAGACAGGAAAAGAGATTAACCATTTACCTGCGTGACGGGTTGGCCTGCGCATACTGCGGCGTATCGGTGGAGGAGGGCGCACAGCTTACGCTGGACCATATCAAGCCCCACAGCTTAGGCGGCACAAACAAGGAAACCAATTTGGTCACTTGTTGTCTCAAGTGCAACAGCAGCCGGGGCAACCGCACAATGGAGGAATTTAGTGCTGCCGCTGCCGCTTACCTCGACCACGGTCTCCAGGCGTCGGCCGTCGTGGCCCATGTTACAGCTTGTGCCAAACGCAAGCTCGACAAATAGGCAGCCAAAGCCATGATTGCCCGGCGCGGCTCGTGCTTCGAGGTGCTTGCCGCCGCCCGCCAAGGAGTGGAAATGTACTAGGAACCCAGGTTTAATTCCCCCGATTTCGGGGAAATTAAAATTTTTACCCCGGCCAGGTTACCAGGTTTTTCGGCCGGGGTAAATGAGTATGGAACGGCCCCGGCTATTGTTGCCGGGGCATTTGGTTTACAAAGATTCAATAACTTTGCCATGAAAAAAGCTCATGAAGTACTACGACCGACAGGCCATCCGCGCGTTTCTGAGCGACCCTCGGGTGCGGCCGCTACTAAGTTGGCGCGGAATCGAGAAAGCAGCCGGCCTAAACCCATACACCATCAAGAACCTTGTACGCCAGGACAAAGCACTCTCAGATCAGGAACACGAGCGGCTGACCGAAACGCTGGTCATGCTGGGCATTGATTACTGGGCTGAAAGCCTGGCAAAACAGAACGCATGAGTGCCAACATCCGCCGTGCCTTGGCCTTGGTTTATGTGATGGCCGCCCGATAAGGATTGGGTGGGTGCTGCAATCATTATCGATCATTCACCGGGCGTATCACCCGCTCGCTCACTTCCTTATTGTAAAGTTTGTATTCCCGCGCCTGGGCGGCCTTGCCCTCGCGTATGAAAACGGCATTGCAGTATTTGGCCCTGTCGTCGATGCGCTTATCTGAGGCCTCCTTAATCTGCCACTCGCGGAGTAGCTGTAGAATGCGCGTCGAGCCGATGTCTTTGGCGTAGAGACGTAGGTTGCGGTCAGAAACCTTGAATCGCCTCATCCCCTCAATGGCGTGGGCCGTTTTTGGGTGGTTCTGCCACTCAGAGGGCAACTCGTCAGTCTGTGGATGGAGCAGTTTGAAGTTCAGGGCGATTATTCTGGGACGGCCACGCCGCCCGCCGCCCTGCTCGTAGATAGGCTCGTAGTCAAAGGCTAAATTGGTGTCTTTCAACTCTTCTATCGGCTCGGTGACCGTGTAGGTAATCAAATCTTTGGTTGAAGGGTATTTCATCACAGGGTTGCCCTTTTTGTCCTTTTTGACCCGGTCGTAAATGTCCTTCTGCTCCCAGCAGTCCATTAGTTGGCGGTATTCATCAATACTTACGAACCATTCGCCCTTATCGCGGAACGCGGAAAGGATTTCGAAGAAACGCATCGAGTACCAACTTCTGAGATGCATATAGCTTTCGACCTGAAACTTGGAATAGTGGGCGATCTGGATGAAATAAGGGGCAAGCTGCGGATTGAGAAGCACCGTGACTATGCCGTCCTGGTAGCCGACACGCTCGTCTTTGGTGGTGTCCAGCAGGTTGCGGACGTACCACTCGTAATCCTTCGGGTTCTTGGAGTCCTTACTTCGGGGCTTCTGAAATTCCCACGTCACCCTGGCAAGTTCGCGTAGAGCTGCCTCGACATAATTGTATAAGGTCTGCGTGGACAAGTCAGACTTACTGGCCAGGTCGGATATCTTGAACTGATAGTGAGGGCGAAGCTCAAAGTCGTCGTCGCGTATCTGGTCAATTACCAAGGCCATGATGCGCTTGGCCATCGGCGTCATCTTTTTCTGACGGGCAAACGTGACGTTCCAATGCTGTTTGACCACCTGCTGGTGTTCGGGCTGATAAGTCAGAACTGCGGGTAGGGGCGGAAGAGTGTTTTTGTTGTCTGGTTCCAAATTGATTCCAATTATTGAGTAATGCAATATTAGGAGTAATGATTTTTATCTCCTAATAACTTACCGCAAAGCTCTCTTTAATGCCCGGTCGAGCTACCGCAGAACTCCTATTAATATTGGATTGTGTTACCATGGAACTCCTTTTAATACCTTCTGCACCTATATATATAAACTATAATTAGTTTTCCTACTATAATAGTTTTGTGTACAAAAAGAGCTTTTAGGGGGCGTTTGATTTGGAATGAATCCAAAAAAGAAGCGGAGAATGAGAAAACAAAAACAAGACAAGTAGAAATGTAAAAAAGCTGTGAACTAAAAAAATAGTTAATTCTGTTATAAAATACTGATTACCAGTTTGTTATTTTCTATTCGAGCAATATGCTTCAACTTTCCGTAGAACTTCATGATTTTCGCTATAAAATTTAACAACCAAAACATTCGGTATGTGTAAACATTTTGACTACTAGGTTATTATCTATAATAACGCTTGATTTTTTAGACATGTATGCGGATCTTTGGCAATTGTGCCAAGCGGGGTGAAATTACTGAAAAAAAAGTTCATGAAATAGAGCGATTATTTGTTTTAAAATACTTAAATTTAAGAAGTTAACAACTAATACAAATCTCTTTCATGGACGTTATATGCCCCCGCCATGCACCTATTTATGGAGCCCGCCCCGGTGATCTATTTCTGCTGGATCTGGATTCCGAAGCCTTTGCCATTGGAAACGAGTTGCTGATCCTGTACGGCCCGCCCGCTGAGGACGAGTCCTGGTTGGGTGATCACCGGGTCATTAACAAAACGGTCTTTGCAGCAGAGTCGCTTACCGATATGCTTAGTCGGATGGTTTTCGGAGAGCCGCGCGAAATCGGTTTAATAAAACTATACGCTTTCCTGGACAAGAATAGCCAGCAACGTGATGTCCGATGCTGCTTTGTGTGCGCCCGCTGTATCGAGCGTGAGAAGAAGACCTGGCCCTGGCCAAGCAAGCTCCGCCGTACGCCCAACCTTGGCCTGGCAGCCCGTTCGGTTGCATCCCCTACCCTACCCATGAAGAATCAAATGATTTAGGCATCTCCCACATAAGACTGAGAGCTATGGGTCTGAACGCAAAAACCCGACCAGTTGCCTGGTCGGGTTCGCCTCACAATTCTCATCTACCAAAGATTTAAATCAAGGGCGGGAGCAAATATATAAATTATTTCCAGACCCTAAACAGTGCATTAATGGCGGCTTTGCCTTCGTGACTAAAAGATCCTATTTGAGGCGCGAGCCTGATTCTTACCATGTCGCTACCATAAGACAATTTGACTTTGGTGCTAAAAAGTTTTGTTAAGCCAATAAATAAACCTACTTTTGGGTGTTGAAAAAGGTCTGAAATTAGGTGTAGAATTACACCCAAAATATACTAAAAAATTATATGATACTTACCGTAGGGGGCATAAAAGGCGGAACCGGAAAGACGACTATCGCGACCAATTTGACAATTTGGCTGGCCAGTCAAGGCGCGGATGTCTTGCTGGTAGATGCAGACGAGCAGGAGAGTGCCAGCGATTTTACGGCCTGGCGCGATGAAACAACCGACGGCCAAGCCGGCTATACTCTGGTGCAGCTTAACGGGGCAACTGTGCGCCGTCAGGTCGAGCAGCTGCGCCCCAAGTATGACCACATCATCATCGACACGGGGGGGCGTGACACGGCCAGCCAGCGTGCGGCTCTTTTTGCTTCTGACGCGTACCTGATTCCTTTTGCCCCCCGCAGCTACGAAATATGGACGCTTTCCAAGGTTCTCTCCCTGTTGGATGAAATCCAGGGTACCCGGGCCTCGCCGCTGCGCGTGTATTCATTCCTAAACAAAGCCGATGCCCGAGGCGTAGACAATAGCGATGCTACCAGCGTTCTGCTGGAAAGCGAGGGATTGAACTTAATAGACTTCCCGATTGTCAACCGCAAAGCATTCGCCTCGGCGGCCAGCAAAGGGCTGTCGGTTTTCGAGATGACACCCGCCGACGAGAAGGCCACTACTGAGGCCGAGCGCCTTTTCACTTATATTATGCAAACCCAAATCTGAGACTCATGTCCATCACCCCCCCACCCAAAAGAAAGGGGGCCACCGACCAGGCCCCAAGTTTGAATATTGCCAGCGAGCGGAAAATGGAGGAAGTCATCAACCGTGGTAGTACCGCGGTGGCTTCTAGACTTAGTTCCGAGAAAGATCAACCAACCGTAAAAAATTTCAACGTCCGTATTATGTCCGATCGTTTGAATGTAGTGAATAGCTTACGGGATCTACGGCCCAAAAAGCCCCTAAGCCCAAAGCCAGGCATCTCGTTGCAGGACTGGGTACTAGAAGCCATCGAGGAAAAAATCAAAAGAGAGCAGAAGAGTTTATCCTAATGCTGGATTACACCTATTTTAAGGTTAGTTTATAAACCTAGTTTCGCACCTAATTTTAGACCCAATTCTAAACTTGGTTTTAGACCTATTTTTGCACCTAGCAAATACCGATATTTTGACAATAATGAACCCGGCTTGGCTTGTGATAACTTTCAGCACCAGGTTGGGATATGCGACCGGGTCAATTTGGATGGCATCCATTCCTATTTCTGGCTACCACGACGCTGAAAGACTATTTTGCCGATTTCGAGAAGTTCAAATTGGGCTTTGGGCGGATCACACATTATTTTGGCATTAAGCTGAATTGAGAAAGGAGCAAATAGCAGTTTGAAGCAATGCCATCTGTCTAGACAGAGCCAATGGCTCAGGCACTAACCGAGCAGCCCGACCATGTGGCCTATGTAGCAAGAAGCCGCAGATCGACAGGGTGTTTCTCAAAAAAAACGGGCAAGCCGTTACTATTCAAAAACAGGTGTAAAAGTACACCTGTTTTTGAACCTAATTCTACACTTTATGTCAGTTGTAGAAACAGGTTCATAAACCTGCCTAATTTTTGCCGGAAGCCGTCGAGTCCGGTAGAATAAGCTGAACTCCCTTGAAGCCTATTGAACTGACTACTTCGTAGTTCGCCGCGTCGATGAAATAGGCCTTTTTTTCCTTGTCGTAATGTACGACCTGTTCCAGCTTTTCAAGCCGGGCGCGTTCGGTGTTACGGACGTAGAAAAAGACCCCTAGCAGGATTAGCACCAGAGGAACGAAATAGTACACTCCCCAGCCCCAACGCAGGAAGAATGCCGTGGCCGGGGAAGTGCCTTCGTAATGATGATGGTGGGCGTTGATGCTCCCCTTCATCTTTTCGAGTATCTGCTCATTCTGGATGTTGACACTGTCAAAGGCATTTAGCAGGGGCATAAACTCAGGAACGATGTCCCTTTCGGCTATGCCGTATTTCCGGGCGAAATCCACTTTGCTCTTTTCCATTTCACACGGTGGCCAGGGGTTCGAGCATATTACGCAGGCGAATCCGCGCCGCTATACTTTTTTGGGCATCCTCCAAAGTAGTCTCCCCGTTGGCCACCGACATGATAGTCAAAAACGGATTATCGTTATTGCGATGGCCGGACTTACCGACGATAAGAATGTTGGACTCATTGCCCAACCCCTTCTCGATAAGACGAGCGCGTAAGGCCTCGCTCTCTTTATCTGCCTTAAAGGTCACATCGTTGATGAGCATATTGACTTTGAAGCAATGTGCCAGTGAATTTGAAAGCGCTACGTAATAGTTTAGGTTCTCATTGACATTGTCATCGGCCCCGGAGACGATTACATTGAAAGTCATGTCAAGCCCCAGATCCCCGGCAATGTATTTCAAGTTATCGCCCGTTAGTTCCTCATCGGTTTCCAAGGCTTCACGAAGCACGTTGCTTTCGGGCGCACCTATGTCGAGGATCACCAGCGGGCGGTCGATCTGAGCGATTCCCTCGAAGACAGTAAAAAAGTGGGCTTTCTTATATTCGGCTGCTGCGTTGTAAATATCAACCACATGTACATTTTCCTCGCCAAGAACACGGGCGTGACGGTCGGCATTTTGATTGGCCTTCTGGGAGGAATCCAGCAGAACTACGGCTGTTTTTTCAGGTTCGCTGGTCAGCATTTTGAAATAGCCCATAAAACTCTTGCCTACTCCACCCTTGGCTTGCAGGAAGATGGAAACCTGTTTGTTTGCTTTTTTAGACATTGCTTCTGTATGATTGATTGGTAGATAAGAAAAAGCTGATTGGCTTGGAGCATCACGGCCTATGAATTGGATGCCTCTTTTGTCCCGAAAATGGGCCGGGGCTTCGGGGTGGGGGTGCGAAAGTCTTCGTCGATAATGAGCTTTCTACCTGGTTGGAACTGACTGGGTGAGGAGGGAGGCTGTTGATTATTTTCCTGGTTTTGTACAATCGGCCTAGCTAACGGAAAAGTGGCAGAGGCAAAGGGTTCAGCCGCCTTAGAAGCTTTCTCCAACTTGCGGCGGTAGTAGTGAAGAATGTATCTCAACCGCTTGCTTGTGATTTCCAGTTCGTGTTCGTCTAACAGCTTTTGGCTTATTTCCTCCATGCTTAGGAACTGATCGACCATCGGGGTGATGTGGTGGTATAAATCCATTCCCCATTTCCTGTTGCCTCGCGCCCGGAGTACTTTTATCTGCTCAATTGTTCTCATAGACCATATACTGAATAGTTCACAAAAAAACAGTATAAAAATGAACTGTCACAAATGTAGATGCCCAAGGTGAATAAAAAAAATCTCAAAAATTTTTTTCGGCCATTAATCGAACATTAGTCGGAACAGAGCAATTTTTCCAAACATTAGTCGGCTATTAATCGAACATTAACCGACAAACTAAAAAAGCCCCTATTATTAGCTTGAAATGACGCAGACCGCCATTTTGTGGGTTGGAAAGGAGTGGTTATGTTTGAGGGCGAACGAAGAGCAAGATGTGGTTTCGCGTACGCGAAACCGTGGCGCAAGCGCCAATCTTTCAAGGGGGTTTCCCCCTTTTACCCCCACCGGAGGATGGAAGGAACTGAGAAAAGAACCAAGAGTAAGGGCGGACGACCCAAGCTGGGAACGGCTAAGAAAACGGAGAGGGTCACCTTCAACGTCAACGCCAAGCAGTACGAAGGACTCGTTAAAAAGGCCGAAAGTGCGGGCCTGAGTTTGCCTGACTATGCACGGGATATGACCACGAACGGGTTCATCAAAGCCATTCACACGGTCGAGGCGCAGGCGCAGCGGGTGGACTTCATCCGGCTGTCCAACAACCTCAACCAACTGACCAGGCAGGCACACATCCAAGGGTTGAAGAATCTGGTGGCGCGCTTTGGGAATGCAATGGACGAGATAGACCTGATCTTAAAAAAATACAAAGTATGATCGCAAAGACACTGGGGGCAGGGGGCGGCTGGTCGGGCAAAGTCGAATACCTCTACGAGGGAAAGCTGGAAGAGCGCCAGGCTACCGATAAACGGGCCGAGGTGATCCTGCACAGCGAGAACGTGCGCGTACCCTACGACCATTCCGACAAGGCCGGGCGGCAGCGGATGAAGGCCGATTTCATCGCCCAGGCCCAAAGTTATAAGTGGGCCAGCAAAAAAGACAAGACCATCGGGGAACACGTACTTTCTTTCACGCCCGAGGATATGCGTACCCTGCGCAATAAAGAGGGGGTGCGTCAGGTAGCCAGCGAATACGTCAAGCTGCTGGGCCTGGAAAAAACCCAGCACGTAGCCATTCTGCACCAGGACACGGACAACCCGCACCTACACATCGTTTTTAACCGGGTGACCAACGAGGGCAAGAAATACAAGGATTCCCACGAGCGCCGCCGCGCCCTGGCGGCGGCTGTGGCCCTGAGCCAAAAGCACGGACTACACCTGGTGGGCGATCTGAAACCCGCTGCGGCAGACCACCGCACTAAAACCATGCGGGCGGGCATGGATGATTTGAAGGAACTGCAAGCCGAGCGGCCCATTCTTTCGCAGGCGCGCAACCTTCGGCATCTGGAGAAGCTGGCCGAGAAACAAGGACTGACGATGGAGGACAAGGGGGATAGAATTATTCTTGATGAGCAGGAATACAAATTGAGTGACCTGAATGCTATGTTCCAGGCCAATCGAAACGCAGCGTCAAAGACCAAGGTCACCCAGGACAAAGCTGTCAAAATCGGCCAGGCTTCTGAGATACTGGAGGCCCCGCCTCAGCCATCAGTTCCAACGGAAAAACCCGCCCGTGACGGATACGCCGAATATATGGAAGAGGTGCGCCGGGATATACCCATTCTGCAAATAGCCATCAGCGTCACGGAGGTGGAAAGAATGGCCACTCAGCAGGGAATCGCGTACGAGCGGGACCAGGAATGGGGAACGACCATTGGCGAGAGGACAGTTAGCAACCGCATAGTCGATGAGATTTTAGTAAGAAATGCCACCGAACTGAAAGCGGCAGCCGAGCGCTTGGCCGGGCTGGAAGCGGAATTGGCCCACGAGCAGCAACCGCTGGTACAATCCGCGCTGGAGTTGAAAAACACTCAGCCGGTTCAGAAAGAAGAAATGGGCCCGGAAACAGCTTCGTCATCAACACAAGAGGAGATGCCGGGGTTGCCCATCCTGAATCAAGCCGTTAGCCGCTGGCATTTGAAGGAACTTGCCCAGAAAGACGAGATAGACTACCATGAAAATCCCGATCAGGGAATTAGGCTGGGGGAATACGCAATAAGCGACCAGGCACTCGATGCACAGTTGGGAGCCAACCGGGATAATTACGAGCGGCAGCGGTACGAAGAAATCCGCCAGTCGCTGGGTGAGGTCGGGAAGGCCCACCGCCACGGGCAAACCGTTCTGGCAACAGGTGAGTGCGAGTACCGCTGTGCCGAAAAGCAAAGGGAAGCTCTTAAAAAGGCGGGTGTCGAGTACAATAAAGACGGTACGATCAGCTTCTCGAAGGACTCGCCGGAATACCAACAGCATCAAAAAGACCAGAGGTTGGCTCTGGATCAGGGCTACATCGGGCGCATGATTTCAAACGAGCAGGATCTGGCCCAAGAGAACCGCAGGGAGTATAAGGGTAACCGTCGCCGCCAGGGTAGCCGGCGTGCGCCCGACCACAAGCAGAAAATTGGCAAACTTAAATTGAGTACGGACAAATCAAAAAAGATGAGATTATGACATTTCTGACATTCCTGCAAATTGGCTGCGTGGTGGTTTTCGCCGCCTACGTGATTTCGGTAAATATGTTCAAAGGGGCCGACAATCCCACAGGCGCACGGCCCGAGCCGGAACCCTTTACGTTCTTTCCAAAGAAGCGGCAGGGGTTAATTAAGGAGCAACTGGATCGGGTACTCGACCCAGAGGGTCGGCGCAACGAAACTGCGACCAAGCCATGAGTATCCTGCTGCTGTGGCTGGCTATCAACACCGCCCCCGACACGTTGAACGTGGCCGGGCAAAGTGCGGCGGTGGACGTGGCGTCTTATGGCCGCATCCTGACCGCTAACCCAACCCAGGCCCTTCGCATCCCCTGCATCGTGCCTTTCGAAACCTATGATGCCACGATGGTAACCTCCCTGTTCGGAAACCGTTACCATCCCATTTTGCACCGGATGCGATCACACAACGGGCTGGATATTGGATGCGCGGTGCAGCCCGTTGTGGCCAGCGCTAGGGGAGTCGTTAGCCGCACGGGTTTCGACGCCCGAGGGCTGGGTAACTACGTCAAGATTATACACGGAAACGGCTACGAAACGACCTATGGACACCTGTCTGAAGTTTGGGTGCGGGTCGGCCAAATCCTGAACCTCAGCCAGCCGCTGGGTATGGCCGGAAAAACGGGCTTGGCCACAGGGGTACACCTGCATTACGAAATCCGCAAGCACGGGCGGTTGGCTGACCCGCTGGACTATTTGCTGCTGCTCTACCGCCAGGCCGAGACGACTCTCAGATAAGCTCGCCATCCTGCTCCCAGCGTATGAGATCGACGATGTCTTTCTTGATGGCAAAGAAATTCTCCTCGACCTGCGCCTCGGTCACCTCGCGCCTGGGCAGGTCTTTATAGGTCTTTTTCAATTCGTCGGTTTCGACGGCCACGTAGCCGTTAAAGAGTTTCTGACTGACCTCCTCCCCGTAGTTATCGGCGACTTTACCGACAAAGAAGCCCTGGCTCAGCGTGGCAATCTTCGAAGCAGGTACCAGTTGCTCCATGCGGCTGCTCTCCGAGACATTCACTTCGCTTTTCTGGAATGAGGTTGAAACAGTCCCCTGCTGGGTCTTGCCAAACATCTTGCTGAGGGTTTCGGCGCTGTCGGAGTTGACTGCGCCGCTGAAAATCGTGCCGCAAGTATTAAGGATCACCTTGGCCTGGTCGCGGCCATAATCCTTCGTCAGTTGTTCCATGTCCTGGATGCCCAGCCAGGTCGCCACTTTGTACGACCGGACGGTGGCGATAAAGCTGTCAAGACCCTTCAAATACATTGTCGGAAGCTCGTCAATAAAGAAGGCCGATTTCACCCCGCTTTCCTTATACTTATAGATAGAGCGCATGATCGTGGAAGTATAGACCGATAGGGCTGCGCCATAGACCGTCAGCCGCAGAGGGTTGTTGGCCAGGCACAGCACCTTGGGTCGCCGGGGGTTGTTGACATCGAGGTCGATGTCGTTTCCGGTCATTGTCCAGTAGATATTGGGCGAAGCCAGCCTGGCCAAAGCGTTTTGGCAACTGGCGACCTGCCCGGCCAACTGTTCGCCCGCTTTGTTCTCCCGGGCGACTTTGAAAATAGCCGAATAGGCATCCAACTCGGGATAACCTGCGACAATGTCGATGACCGTGTTGGGGTTTTGCGCGATGAACTCGATGCAGTGAGGTAGGGTGCAGATTGCCTTGCCCCCCAGCCGGGCAACATACTTCTTCTCCACCAGGCGCATATACCACATAATCAGCGTGAGGTAGTTGATGGCCGAATCGGCGAAAAAATCCCCCTCCTTACTGATCCAGGTGCGGTTCAGGTTCAGCAGCAGCAGCTTGGCCGTTTCGCTGGCCTCGTCAATGTTCTTGATGTACTCCGGCCCGATCGGATTGCAACGAGCGCTCACGCCTGGCTCGTCAAAATTAATCAGTGCGAATTGGGGCAGGATCGGCCCTTTGTCGCCGTCTTGCTTGCGTCCGAAAGCATACTTGTTATTGGTCAGGCTCTTGGCCAGGGCGTTATAGGCTTCCAGCGTCAGATCGGGGAATTTCACGTCGTAAACCACGGCAGCATAGCCCTTATAGATTGACTGCCAGATGGCGGGGTTGAGTACGGTGAAGGTTTTACCGCTGCCCTGCGAGCCAACGACCAGCACGGCGCGTTGCGGGTTGAGTACATTGACGTAACCCTCTCTCCACTTTCCCCCATATTGGAAAAGCGTCTTGTAGTTAACCGAGTGGTCGTTCTCGAGCAACTGCTGGAACTGGGGGAACTGCTCGTTGGTCGCATTGAAAACGTCCACGTCGGGAACAATGACCATCGAGCCGAAGATCAGCCCACCGTTGATAACTGCCATAAGGCCCAGAGCCTGAAGGCCTGTCAAGGTAAGAAACCCGCCGGTACCCAGACCACCCAGGGGCAGATAGGCTGCCCCAACGATCAGTACCGCTCCAATCAGGAGCATACTATTCCCCGTCGCCTTGCTGGCGCTAGTGCTGGCCTTGGGCCGGGAGACCATCGCCGTGGCCATCGCCAGAACCAGCAGCAGATAAGAGGCGGCATGGTCGGTGAAGAATGTTCGGCTCACGCCCAGGGCGCGGCTGAGCTTGCCGACAAAGTCGAGCACCGGTCGCAGACCAACACCGACTGAGTTCAGGAAATAACCCTCAAAACAAAAATAAGCATTGTATAGAATAATGAAAATTGAAACATACAGTAACAGGCTGTAAATCTGGTTAGAGTACTCCTTTTCCTTAGTTGTTACGGTAGTTTCCATTGAAAAAAGGTTTAATTTTTTGCCGAAGATAAGGAAATCATATTTGCAAAAGTTCACGTTTAAATAGTTATTTGCTGAACTTTTATCTTCCATTCATTTCCAACCTTTTCCAATCAATCCAAAAACTACTATGAAAGGGATTCGTGTTTCTGCCGCTCAGGCTGCCCAAATGATCGTTATGAGCGTTTTTGCCCAATCCGCCGTCATGGCACAAACCCCGGGAATCGAGGCGGGCGCAAGCGCACTCTCGTCGCTAACCACGTCGCTACAGGACTACATCGATCCAGTCACTACAGTAGTGTATGTCGTTGCCGCCGTGGTAGGGCTAGTCGGAGCACTTCGCGTTTTTGTCAATTGGCAAAACGGGAAGGAAAATGTCATGGCGACCGCCACGGGGTGGTTGGGCGCCTGTCTTTTCCTACTGATTGCCAATACGGTGCTGCGAGCAATGTTTGTAGCCTAAGTGTCTTCATTCATGCGGTAGGGAAGGGGCGCTCATCAGATGCCCTTCCTTTTTACTTTCTACTTCAATGAACAGGTCATTACGACTCTTCCTGCAACGGGGTATCCTGCTGGTGATCGCTCTGCTGCTGGTGACGATTGCCGTTGGCCAGTCTTTCGATTACGCCAACAGCAGCAACGGCAATCTGGGCATCCGCAGCCACATCACCCGGCCACTGGCCAGGCATATGCCGCTCATTTTCAAATTCACGATGACGATTGTGACCATCACGGGCATGGTCGTGGCCGGGCGTGTGTACACGCTCTGGCAGGCCGGGGAGGAAAACGTGACGGGCTTGGTCTCGCGCTGGGGATTCGGGCTTATCCTGGTTACGGCTCTCGTCTGGTTTCTCAAAGAGTATTTCAAGAACGTCAGCATGACGATTACCCCTGACATGAATTTCTGATGGGAATAGCCGAAGGAATACTAAGCGTCATACAGACGGTGATAATCGGAGCCTGCGGGGCTGCGGGCGTGGTTTCAGGGCTACGCATTTACGCCAAGTGGAACCGCGGCGAGGAGGTCACTCCCATGATCTTTTCCTGGCTGGTAGGTCTTTTGAGCGTGGGTGTGCTGATTTATGCTATCCGAACATACATCCTGGGCGGTGGGTTGCTGGGCGGCCTGGCGGTGGGCTGGTCGGGCCAGCTCAACTTGGAAGTCTATGAGTTTGCCATGCTGGCAGGCCTCGTGATCTCGATCGTCTCGATGCTCCGCATTTATCAGAAATACACCGGTGGGGAAGACGTCGTGCCGCTACTCTACCAGTGGGTCGGATCACTACTGTTCCTGTCAGTCATGGGCTATATCATCCAATCGCTGGTTCGCTTCTAAGCCACAAACCAAACTAATCTCACCGATATGATTAACCAGGTCACTAAGGGCGTTGACGATGACATCGAGTTTAAAGGCTTCAAAGGCCGGTATTTCTACCAACTGGCTGGCGCGGTGCTGGGCCTGTTGATGCTCATCTTCCTGCTCTACGCCACGGGCGTGAGCAGCATCCTGCTGCTGGTGTTCGCCGGCATAGCACTCCTTTGCGCCTACGCTTACATAAAGTTCCAGATGGATCGTAACGGCAAGTACGGACATATCCATAGTCAACACGACGCACCTACAAACATCATTATCAACGCGCCCTTTTACAAACTTATCCCGAAAGGCAGAAAGTAATGAAAGCCAAAAACATCGCCGACATCTTCCCCATCCTGTCTATCGACGACGATGGGCTGATCGTCACCAAAAATGCCGATTTGTGCGTAGCCTTTGCCATCGACTACCCCGAGGTTTTCGTCCAGAGCGAGAATAGCTATGAGACGGCCCTGGACTCGCTGTATCAGGCTGTAAAAAACTTGGGAGAAGGCTACATGGTACATAAGCAGGACTTCTTTATCGAGGATTCCTACCAGCCCGATTACAGCTACATTCAGGACAATGACTTCGTGCTGGGCCAGAACGAGAAAAATTTCCAAGACCGCCCCTTTCTCAACCACAAGGGCTACGTCTATGTCATACTACCCGCCAGCGACCCCACCAAGCGGGCCAGTACGGCCAGCAGTCTCTTCAAGCGCATGAGCGTACCTAAGGCACTGGTGAAGGGAAAAACTCTATCCTCCTTTCGCGAGAAGGTCAAGGGCTTCCACAGCACGGTCAACCAAAGCCGGGTAATGCGGGTCAGGAAGCTTGACCGCAACCAAATCGTGGGTAGCAGGGACACGGTGGGCCTACTTGACGAGTATTTCACGCTCAGCTTCGAGGACAAAAACCTTTACGACATTTCGAGCCAGGACGGGCAGTTTCGAGTGGGAAACCAAGCCAGCTACACCTTCGTGGTAAATGAATTGGACCAATACCCTCAGGAGCTACAGCCCATCGTTTCGTTTCGCGACTACACAACGGATCGCACCCGGATGCCGGCGAGTTACGGGTTGAACTTCGGACTGAATCTGCGAGTCAACCACGTTTACAACCAAGTCCTCTACATACCGAAGCAACAGGAAATGGCCGCGCGTATGCAGGGTGAAATCAAACGGCACTTCGCGTTTTCGGCCTATTCGCGCGATAACACCTTTTCGGTGCAGCAGAAAACGGATTTCCTCGACACGCTCAAAGGCGAGGCGACGCTGGCGGTGCTGGCCCATTACAATATTCAGACCTTCAGCAACAGCAGCGAGCAATTGGAGGAGCAGAAGGACATCGTCTCAGCAGCCATCCAGTCGACGGGCTTTATCTCTAAGGTAGCCACAACTTACGGCGAGCAGCTCTTTTGGTCGTGCATTCCAGGCAACACCGCCGAATTGGGCAACGACATGCTGGCAACGGTCTTTCTGGACAATGCCGTAGCACTGTGGAACCTCGAAACCGACTACAAGCAAAGCCCCTACCAGAATTCGGGCATTCTGATGACGGATCGTTTTGGAAGCCCCCGCCTGGTTGACATCTTTCACCAGCCGATGAGGGATAATTTAATCAGCAATCGCAATTTCGTGGTGGTCGGCCCCTCGGGGTCGGGCAAGTCGTTCACGATGAACAATATGCTGTATTACCTGCTTTCGAGCCGGGCGCACGTGACGATTGTGGACATCGGCCACTCCTACAAGCGGATGGGCGAGATCATGGGTGCGCGCTACATCACCCACTCCGAGTCCGAACCCATCCGGCTCAACCCCTTCTACTTCAAGGTCGATGAATACGGCTTCGATAGGGGAAAGGTCTCGGAACTGAAAGAAGAATTCAAGCAGGTTATCACCCAAGTACTTTTCATCCTTTTCAAGAAAGACGGGGATACGATCAGCAAAGCCGAGGAGGTCACGATCTTCAACATGGTCACTGAGTACTACAACTACCTCGACCGCCACCGAAACATTCGACCCTGCTTTAATTCTTTCTACGAATACGCCAAAGACATTTATCCCGAACACTTCGAGAAAACGGGCGGGCGCAATGGCGTGGAGTTCGACCTGGACGCTTTCTACTACGTACTGCGACCCTTCTACAAAGGAGGACAGTACGATTATCTGCTCAACGCCGAGGATGACATCGACTACTCGGAGGAACCCTTCGTGATTTACGAACTCGACAATATCAAGGACCACCCCATCCTTTTGCCAGTCGTCACGCTGATGATTACCAACACCTACGTGACCAAGCTATTCGGATTGCGGGGTGTTCTGAAAATCCTGGTCATTGAGGAAGCTTGGCGGGCAGTCAGCAGCGATTTCTTCGCCACCTTTTTGCTGTGGGCCTTTAAGACTGCCCGAAAGCACTTCGGGGCTATTGGCGTGGTCACCCAGGAAATCGAGGATTTGCTCAAATCGCCCATTATCAAAGATGCCATCGTCCAAAATACCGATGTAAAAATCCTTATGGATCTGAGCCGGTATCTGCAACAGGCCGAAGACGTGCTCAAACTCTTCAAAATCAACCAGGCCAATTTGCCGCAAATATTCTCAATCAACAAGTCGATGGTTGGCAACGACCGTGGCCCGTTTCGTGAATTGGCCCTCATTCTGGGCAATACCTGCAAGGTGTACGGCGTGGAGGTCAGCAAATACGGCGCGGCGCTGTTTACGACCGAACCCACGGAGGTCGATGAGATCAAACGGTTGGCCGCTGAGAAAGAGATCAGCCAGAAGGACGCAGCCCTGGAATGGGCTGAATCCCAGTAAGATGTTACCATTTACCAACAGATTTCTATTTTTCAACCAAACCATCTACCAAGCGAAATGAAAAAGCTGTCTATCCTGATGATCGCCGCTTTGCTGGCAATTCTGACCCCGGCCACGGCGCAGTTCGTGGTATCCGACCCGATGCACACGGGTGTAACGACGCTCATAAAAATGATAACCGATCCCAGCTTCAAAACGATGGTCAAGAACATCGAGAAGCTAAAAAGGGTGGCCTCAGCCGTACAGCAGTTCCACCGCGGAACGCAGGTCGTGCAGACCATTACCCAGGCCTCGCAGAAGATGGCGCAGCTCTCAGCCGCCGTCAGCCGCGACGGACACATTTACCCCGCCGAGTACGCCCTGATGGTCAAGGATGTCAACAACCTGGCCAAAATTGGCACCGAAATCCTGAAAGATATGCGCTCGGCCACCACGCAATCGGGCGGGGTATTGGAAATGACCGACGCGCAGCGCGTGGAGTTCATCGACAAAGCCTTCGACAAAGTCACCAAGTACGACAATCTGATTGATGCCTACTTCAACAAGGTCAAAGCCATGAGCATCCAGCGGTCCGGTAACTCGGCCGATTTGGCCAGCACAACCAGGCTATACGAGGTGGCTTACCGTTTGCCCCAGAGCGGTGGGGGAGGGGCCATCACGGCCCAGAGTGAGGGAATGGGCTACGACATGGGCTACGAGAACGACACGACCAGCATCCTGGACAAAGCCTACGATTCTCCGCAGGCCAAGGCTTTCCGCAAGAAGCAGCAGGAGTGCATGGACAATCAGGCCAACTATTACGACGAGCTGCTACTGGCTGAGGTCAAGAGCGAGGGTGAAGCCTTCAAGGCGCTGATGATGTCGGGCTACTCCTTTGAATTCAAGCCCTCTCGCATCACCAGCGATCTGAAGTCGGTCTGGAACTGGATCGACAGCGGCGGGCAAACGACAGAGGGAAAAAGCTCTGGTGGCGGTGGAGCGGACGTAAGCAGCCAGATCGAGGAGGGCATCAAAAACTTCATCGGACCGGACGGCAAGGTAATATCCAATGAGGAAATGATGGTGCTGATCAGGATCAAAGCGCGCGAACTGCTCAAGCCAGCCCGCGATGAACTGCGCAAGAAGTGGAAACTGGACGAGTGCATGACAATGGGCTACTGACAAACCCCAAATCCCTTACTATGGAATCCCTAATCACAATTATCGGCAAACTCTACGAGCAGCAGATACCAATGGCCAATACAATGGCCAAAGGCATTGAACCACTCATCCGGGTCTTTGCCGCCATCGGGGCGATGGTCTACATCTTTGGCCGAGTGATCGTGCAGATCGCCAACAGCCAGGACATTGACTTCTTTCCCCTGCTGCGGCCCTTCGTGCTGCTGCTGATGATTCCCTTTGCGCCGAATTTTTGCGACGCGATGGATGGTTTCGGCAACGAAATCCGCAGCCGGGTCAACACGGGGAATCTGGAAATCGCCGCCCGCGTCGAGCGGATGAACGAGCGGGTTCAGGATAAAATTGAAAAAAAATGGGCGGCCATCCGCAGCAATCCCGAAAAATACAAAGAGGCGTTTGGCCGGGATCAGGAGGACGACCAGGTAATGGGAACCGAATTCATGATTGACTTCAACATCTGGATGGCCCGCGCCCAAGAATCGGTCAAGTTCCAAATCCTGTCCGTCATCCAGGACATCTTGCTGGCGCTGATGTACATCGCCGAAAGCGCTCTGCTGTTAGTCAGCATTGCCTTTCGCATCGTGCTGCGGATGGGTTTTCCCATAGCCCTGGCACTGGCCGTATTTCCCGGCTTCACGATGGCGGTGGCCAACTGGTTCGGCAGCTACCTGAACTTCACGCTGCTGCCCGCCGTGGCGGCAATGTACAGTAGGTTGACATTCGGTTTGGTCGAGACTTACATCTCCTACTACGACGTGCCGCAGGCCTTGGACGCGATGGGTTCAGAGCTTCAGCAGCCGGAATTCCTGGGGGTGGCTTTCATCGCCCTGCTTATCATGGCACTGGTAGGCTACGTTCAGGTTCCCTCGATGACCTCGCTGCTGGTAAGCGTCGGCGGAGCGGGCAGCATGATCCAGGGTGCGACCCGCGGCGTGATGACAGCCGGCTCGCAGGGGAGGCGGGGCATGATAAGAGGCATGTCCTCGGCCAGAGGGGAGGCCCAGGGAGTGGGCAGAAGACTCGGTATTGGCAAGTGATGCCGCCATTTCATACAAATAACTTTATAGATCAACCCATGCATAATTACCACAAAAAGAACCTGGTCGAATACTATAAGCAATTGGTAGTGCTGTGTTCGGCAACTATCATTATCTCGACTGCCCTGACAATTTACCTCGTCAATAGGGGCTTCGACCGGGTGCGAGAGGCCATCGCCAGCACCTTCGTTTACAGTCCCACTCACGGGGCATCCGTTCACGTTTACTCAAAAGACACCGATTTATGGAAGACCTACTGAAACTCAAGCGTCATTTCGACCGGGTGAAAGTCGTCACAATTGTGGCCCTGCTGGCCTTGGCAGCGGTTTGCATCGCCACGCTGCTGATGTCCTTCCAGGAGGCGAACATCAATAGCCGCCGCATTTACATCGTAAACCGCAACGCCCAGTTTGAAGCCATCGCCGGCACTGTGCAAGCCAATCGGCCCGTCGAGATCGGCTATCACGTACGCCGTTTCCATGAACTATTCTTTACCGTTATCCCCGACGCCAAAGAGATTCAGGAAAGCACTCGACGGGCGTTCTATCTGGCCGACAACTCGGCCAAAAAACTCTATGATGACTTGCAAGAGCAAGATTTCTACAACGAGATCATTCAGGGTAACGTCGTGCAGAAGATCAAGGTGGATTCGGTGGTGACCAATTCGGCGACCTACCCCTACCAGGCCATCACTTACGCCACAATCACCCAAACGCGGGCAACGACTTCGGCCAGAAAGAAAATCATCTCCCGCTGCGAGTTGGAGGACGTGCCGCGCTCCTTAAGTAGCCCTAACGGGCTATTCATGCGCCGATTCAAAATCATCAGTTCAAGCTTATATAATGGCTTTTAACAATCACAAAGCAAAACGCAGAGAGGCGGAGGCAGACGCCCGCGGGCATGAACTGGGCCGCCGCTGGGCCAAAAACCTCAACGTCCGAACCCGGCTGCTCACTCAGCGGCTCAGCCGCTGGCAGCGCGCCAGTCCCCGCAATAAGCGGCTGGTGGCCGGGCTTCTTATTACGTTTTTCATTTCATATCTCATCTACCTGATCACTACCATCCTATCGTATTATGGAACAGCAGCAACCCACCAGTGAGATCGGCAGCGGCAAAGTTCGCCGAATGTCACAGCGTCAGTACCAAATGGTCATGCTCGTCGCCGGCCTTTTCGTGGCCGTGGGTACCATCCTCTGGGGAACGGGCGTCCTCAAAAGCAATCCCGCAGAAGCAGCAGCCCAGAGTGACCCAGCCAAAAACCAGACCGAGGCGCTGGCCGTGCCGGGAGCCAGGAACAAGCCCATGGAAACTGACAAGTACAAAGAGGCCAAGGCCAACGACGCCCGCTTCAGGGCCGATAATGACCCGAACCGCAGCATGAATATGGGGGCCGTCGTCGGGGCGGGGCAGAATGACCGACAGGTCTCGAACGAATACCTCAATGGCGAGGACTACCTAGCCGTGACCGAGGCAGGTCAGCAGCAGCAGCGACAGTCAGCCGCCACCCGCAAACGCCAGGCTTACAACCAGAGCGTGGCGGCGCAGCGGTTGGCTGCGCGTGAGAATGCCCGGCTGGCCGACCCCAACGCGGTGATGTTCCGCAAGAGTGCTGCGGAGATCGCCGAGGAGCGGCGCACAGCCGAGGATCGGGAGATCAACCAGCGTACGGCCAAACTCCTGCTCGACCGCATGGAGAAAGGCGGACAGGGAGAGATCGGAGTCGGTAATAATCCGCTGCCCAGTACGCCGCTGGCCCAGGGCGAGCCTACTGAAACCAGCCCTGGGGCTGGAACTACTGCGGAGGAAACGATTATGCACGGGGAAGTCTCTCGCAATACCGTAGGGCAACCCAATAACAAAATCGGCTTTTTCTACAACTTTTCGCGCAAGAACGCGGGTAGCTACAGCGGTAGCGATGCGATTCTAGCCATTGTGCATGGCCAGGGATCCGATGGAATTACGGTTCAGGATGGCACGACGGCCAAGGTGCGGCTGATGCAGAACACGGTTTTTCGTATTGAGGGCCGTGATGTCATTCTCGAAAAAGGAACGCTGCTTAACGGTATCTGCACCATTGGCCGTGATCGCGTTTTCATCTCGATTACCTCCCTGGTCATCGATAAAGCCATTTATCCCGTCAAGGTACAGGCCTTCGACCTTGATGGCCAGCAAGGGATTTACGTGCCAAACCTGGCCGAGAAGAACCGCGTGACCCAAGGTCTGACCCGCATAGCCAGCCAGTCCGGTCAGGGCGGCAGCTACATAGTCAGTCAGGGCGGCGTCGGCCGACAGGTCGGCACCCAAGTGGCTGTGCAGGGCGTACGCGGGGCCATGCAAGGTGCGCGTCAGTTGCTGACAGCTAAGGCCCAAAGCCCCAAAGTCACCATCCGCCCCAATTACAAAGTACTGCTGAAGTCGGCTGATCTTTTTCCAACCTCATCTACCAATCAAGATTATGAAGGCTATTAAAAACATGATTAAAACCGCCCTATTGTTCGTCCTTCCCCTGGCTGGAGTCGCCCAGAGACCACCTGAAATGCAAACGCCCGAAGTGCAAATGCCTAAGACGACCGTCATGGCCAATAAGCAGATGTTCTTTGAGACGCTCAACAACAAAAACACTTACGCCCTACCCATTGACCGTGCGTCGGTCATCGGCAGCTACGCACTCGGCGTCAGCCAGCAGAAAACGGTTCATATTATGTTCCCCTCCGAAATTAAGGAGGTCGATGTGGGAAACCGCTACGTAATGGTGCAGGTCACCGAAGCCTTCAACAACGTGCTGCGGGTCAAGGCAAATGCCGATGAAAAGTTCAGCGAGACCAACGTGACCGTCATCTGCCGGGATGGTAGTTTGTACAGCTTCCTAACCAGTTATGAGGACAACCCCGAAGTGGTCAACATCAGTATTGGCAACAACGCGCAGTCCGACGCGGCAGTAAGCAAGGCTCTGGGCATCAACTTTACCAAGCAGCGCGTACTCGACGGGTCGAACGAAAATTTCACCGAAATAGAGAGCATGGCCCAGACCGCCCTTGACAAAAAGCCCTATATCCACAACGTGGGAGCCTACACCATGCGGGTGACCGCGCTTGTCCAGGGCATTTACACGCAGGGCGACAACCTGTATTACGTCATCAAGGTCGATAACCGCTCGGAGATCGACTACACGATGGCCTTTGCCAAGTTCTTCGTTCTGGACATCTCCGAAGCAAAACGGGTTGCCGTGCAGGAGGAGGAACTGCCGATCAAATACCAGTTGCCGACCGAGCGAACCATTGCGGGCGGCACGGAGAAAACCTTTACGTTCGTCGTACCCGTGCGCGCCATTAGCGACAGCAAGCAAGTGGACATGGAGATTTACGAAGCCGACGGGGCACGCCACCTGCGCTTCACAATCGACCGCAAACTCCTACAAAAAGCTAAAAAGCTATGAAAAGATTGACTCTTGCCATTCTTTGCGCGGCCGGGGCTATGCTGGTGCAAAAAGCAATGGCCCAGACCCATTTGCGGGGCCAGCCTTTCCTTCAAATTGACGCGGGATCCTACGATGCCGTTCTTCCTGGTCTGGGTAATTTCGCCTTCAAGGCTGGGCTGGGCAAGTACACCCGTCGATTGTGGGGCAGTATGTTCTTCGTCTCGGTTGCCCACAAGCAAACCTCGCTGGTTTCCGAAGGCAGCCGAGTGATGATTGAAACTGACGTTCCCGTCGATCAATACATGGCAGGTTACCAGCTCACGCCCAACCTCTACCAAAGCGCCATGCGCACTTTTCTGGTCAAGCTGCCCCTTTCGTTGCAGGCGGGTTACGAATGCCTCAATCGAGGCGAGGATTTTATCGGCCCCTACCTGCTGGCCCCTTCCTCACGCGTGCTACTTGGTGCGGGGGCTGCGCTGGAATTCGAGTATCGGGGCGTACTGGTCGGCTACCGCCAGAATGTCAACCTGCTTTCACGGTATCAAAAGTTTAGCAGTCTTCCTTACGTAGGCTATAAAATTCATTTCAGATGATCCGATCAAAATTATTGATAGCCACAGCGGTGGCGGCGTTGACCTGCTGTAACCAGCCCATTGAGGTTAGCGTCAACGAACAGGCCGATACGCTGGCCGGAGTGGCTACCAGCCGCGACTTCAACCTGCTTATTCCGCCCGGCCCTTACCGCATCGATCGCATCGACGTTGATTTCGGGCGCTGGTACGGCGTACCGATGGAACTCTACCTGCGTCCGACCGGGGCCGACCCGTCAGCGGTTTACCAGATCGAATTCAAGTCCACTTCCTACGGCTACCTGCAAATCGCGGGCGACCGACTTTTTCCGGGCGACAAGATCACCGTACCTTACGCCCTTTTCAAAGACTACCGTTTGACTGCCTATTTGCCACGCCATTTGAAGGCAAACACCAGTTGACAGTCACGGCCATAAACGGGCGGGAACAGCGCCAGGCCCAGGCAAATTTGATCATTCCCTGACTATCTTTTTTCTTAAACAGACAAATTCAATCCAACCTTATGACTACGACAATGGAAGTGACCGGAAAAATTGCGCATATCCTGCCCACGGTGGAAGGCCAAGGCAAGAACGGCCCATGGAAAAAACAGCAAGTCGTCGTGGAATACGGCGACAAGTACCCCAAGATGGCCTGCTTCACGCTCTGGGGCGATCTGATCCTGGAAGATGAAGGGCTGGCTGGCGAAACGGTCGAGGTTAGTTTCGACCTCGAGAGCCGGGAAAACAACGGCCGATGGTTCACCGATGCCAAGGCCTGGAAATTCAAAGTTCTGTAAGCGATGGATGCCGCAACGACAACCACAATGCTTTACGCCTTGGCTTCGCTTGCTGGCGCGGCTGGGGCGTTACGGGTTTACCGTACCTGGCGAAGGGCGGAGGACAACTGCGGACGCGGGTAGAAAAGCCCGGCTTCTGACCCCTTCGGCCCACTCCTACATGGTCAACATTTCCAATAGAGTAGCGTTCTACTTCGTGATGAGAAGTTAGAGAAAATTATCAGTCAACCATAAAACGCATACGCGATGAAACGGATATTCTTTTCCAATCTTTTGCTGCTGGCTTTGATGGCCACACTCAGCTGCAACACCGAGGACGGCTCGGGCCACCGGGGTAAAGACGGCTCCCAGTTTCTGGGAACATGGCAGCTTCCCCAACCCAATTGCCCCACCTGCGGCAGATGGGTTTTTTCAGAAACCAAAGAGGGCGGTACGCTGGCCGAATACTACAAGCAGGGGGGCGGGAAAATCGACTATCCGGCCAGCTATGACCCTGCTACCAAAATGATGCTCATTGAGACAGGCGGCGGACTCAAAGCAGGTATAGTCAACGGTGAACTGAAAGTTCGGGGGTTGACATATCACAAGATAGACGGAGTCAGCCAAGATTCCGCACAATGAGCGCCCAATGGAAATCATTACCTTCGATACGTTCATGCGGCTGGAAGTATTCCTTCCCTGCGTAGCCGCCTATTGCCTGCTGTGCCTGGGGCTGATCTGGGCCTGGTATAGCGCAACCAGCTGGTGGAATCGGCAGCTAAAGCTGCGCAGAGCGGCAAAGTCCAGTAAATGCCTAACCGACAGCGGCTCAATCGTTAACGAACGCAGTCCTCCCGAGGCCACCGCCTAGCCAGCAGGTTCTCCGAATTAGTAGCATTCGAAGCTAGTCGCCCCTTGGCCAGGGCCGCAGCCGTTTTACATCGTTAACGATTTACAGAAAAATGGCAGATTAGTTTCGTTGCCCGGTTTTCTTTTGTTTTGCAACAGGGCGTAGGCCCTGTACAGCACTATTAACCAAGGAAAGCCCGTGAAAATCGCTTACATAAGAACCGCCCTCGATGATCAGGAGAAAGAGGAAAAATTGAAAGAGCTTCAGAAACTTGGGTACGATTCCCTGCGTCTGGAGGGCGAGATTCCCAAAAATGGCGGATTGACCGAACTGGAAAAAATCGTGGTATCGGCTGTGAAGGGGGATGTGCTGTGCATAAACTCGCTGATGGAACTGGGCCGAACGCTCGACGAGACAGTGCGCTACGTCAATCGTCTGATGGAAAAGGGCGTGGCTGTTTTCTCGGTTGCCGATAACGTCGAAACGTCGGACACAGATCCCGAGTTGAACATCAAAATGCTGTCCCCTGTCTCTGACCGCGACCGTCAGAAGCTCGTGACCAGTATCCGCGCCGGGCGCAAGGCGGCCGAGGCCCGCGGCATCAAGTTCGGCCGCAAGAAGGGATTGACCGAACCCTTCCGCAAAATAGCCCCCGAAGTTTATCGGCTCTCACAGCAAAAAGGCCAGACTATAGACATGATCTGCGAGAAGTTCAGTATCGGCTCGCGCAATACCTACTACCGAATAGTCGAATACCAGAAAGAAAAAGAGCAGCACAAACGGGAAGAGCGCGAGCGGCATACGGCCAATATGAAGCTATTTTATTTCGATATAGAGACTACGGGTCCCGAGCCTGCCCTGGACTCAATCCACCACCTGGCCATAATAGTCGAGGTCAACGGCCACATCAAACTGCGCGACTCGCTTCTGATCCAGCCACGCGAGATGGCCGATTTGCCAGAGGACTATCAGACCCCCGGCTCGAAGATTACCAAAGCTGAACTTGCTAATACCGAAGTCTATTCGCCGCCCGCCCAGGCGCTGGCCAAACTATGCCAGATCCTGGAGCGGTACGTCGATCCTGCCAACCCGGCCGACCGCTTCTTCGTAGTGGGCTTTGCCACGGAGCAGACTAAGGTTCCATTCTTGCGTGAACTGTTTGAAGAAGGCCCGCAGCGGTATGAGGATTATTTCTACATTGGCAGCATGGATGCCCGGGTGCTGGCCACGCAGTACCTGTGGTCGCGGCGTGCCGAGTTCAAGGAATTTTCTCTGCCGGAGGTCTTCGAGGCCCTGGGCGGAAGTCGGACTGTCAAAAAAGTACTGGTCGGCAAGCATGAGCACGACGCGACTTCCGGGGTCGAAATGGCTCGCCAGGTTTACAAGCATATCACGACCGACAAGTCTGTTTGAGACGTAGGCCTTCAATCATTAATAATTGGTCAAATTTAAAGAATTCACTGACTGCGCCAAGGTGATTCTTTACACGGCCAGGTCACCAGAACAGGCTTTATTGGAAGCGTTGGTTCATTTCCAAGTGGCCCCTACGATCAATTGCCCCGCCTACGGGTTTTCACCCTTGAAATACCAGAGGGCGAGATTCGTTGGATATATCCCGAACTGCTGCCGGACGAGTGGGCTGAACCAACGGCTCTGCCGCTTACTCAGACTATTTTCAGCGAGTGGCTGCATCATCCATTGGATTTGGGCTTAGGCGTACCCTCCGCCGTGGTTGACATCTCCTATAACGTTTTGCTGCACCCCCGGCACGCGCTCTACCCGGCTATCAAAGTGGGCAGCAGGATCTGATTCTGGATCAGCGCCTGTGGAATATCCCTGATCCCTGAGTTGCTACCGGAAGGAATAACCTGATTCCACCAACGATGAAAACGCTCGAACTCTACCGAAGCTTTCTGAAAAAACCCTGGGTGGGGGTCATGCTGGTTTCCGTTGTAATGCTGCTTCTCGAAATCAATCGCTGGATGACGAATCCGCAGGCGCAGGTTCAGATGCTGGAAAAATACCATGAGGGCGCGGGAGGCTATGTGTTGAACCTGGTTTTTGGCGTGTATGTGCCGGAACTCGTCACGGTCGGCGTCCTGATCCTGCTCATGGAGGCTTACCATCGGCTGCTGAATATTCACGAGGTGGGGCTGGATACCCGATCTATCGCCCTCTATGAACTGAAATTCCTGCCCCTGTTTCTAATGGCCTACTTCTTTTTTATCCCCTTTACATTGGCTGTACGCTTTGCCATCCGGGAGTTTCCCGACTACAACGCCCAGCGATACGAAAACAACTACGCCAGAATACTCTACACCTGGGTCGGCTACAATACCTATACCCTTCTGGTGACTGTCATTGGCTACCTGCTGCTGAACATCTCGCTCCTACTGGATTTTTTACGAAACCTGAGACTTTCCTTTCCGCCCGGATCATCGCTGCTGGACTCCTTGGCAGCGATGGCCAACGACCAGCCGCGAGACCATAAGCAAACCATTACAGTCACCAGCGTGGCAGGCGAGACGATATTGTCCGTGGCTCAGGTCGATCTTTTCGAGACGCAGGACGGCACTAACTACGCCCGGCATGATGGCAACCGCTCGGTGGTTCACTATTCGTTGGCCGAATTGGAGAACCAACTCGACCCTGATCGCTTCTTCCGGGGCAACCGCCACTACATTGTCAACCTTGACCATCTGGAAAGCCATTCCTATTGGGACAAGGGGAAATATGTCCTGCGCAGCCGAAACCTGCCGGGCCGCGATTTAATTATGCCCCGCGCCCGTCTGCAAGGTTTGCGCGCGGCCCTGAAAAGGAACCGCGCGCAATTTGACCCGCTCACGCGGCGCTCTGGCGATCAGCAACCAAATTCCTGATCCCTATCTGCCGAAAGGTCTGCCGCAGCACTGGGCCGAAATAGGGCGAATCCCGATGGATCGGCGTCCGAAGACATCCTATGAGTTCTTCTATTTCGTCTAGATCCGACAGGTAGGCATCCAGGCCCGCGTCGAGCAACGTCCCGAAGTCAGTCCCGTGTTCGGGTTCAATGCAGACGACCACGGTGGGTACCTGGCGGATGAGCCGCAGGGCCGATTCATCCGCGGTCTCAATTATCCCAGAGTCCACGATCAGGTATTCAGGGCGATGGGCGGCAATCTGGGCCAGCATACCATCGAGGCATCCGGTCCGGCCCGCTGTCTGAAAACCCTTGCTGCGGAGCAGACTGCCCAGAACCTGGGCGGTGATGGTTTCCGTCCTGGCGATCAGGACGGCGGGGTTAAATTCATTTTTCTTTTTCACGTTTCGCGCTCTTCTCTTTAAATGATGGCACCAAACTAGGGGCCGGGCGCAGCGAGGTCAAGGGCGATAAGGCGAAATCAACAAATCAAAGGCTGAAATCCACAAATTACCTCAAATAGAACCTTCTTTCAGAAACAAGGGATAATTGTATAAAATGATGAAAGTATCAAGCCTACTTCGGTAGAAGGACGCGAAAAGACTAATCGGTGAAGGGCTGAAATCACGGGGAAATCACAGACTGAAAACGTCGGAATAATCGTTTTAGACATCCGAGAGGCACTATTTCCGAATGATATAAGTACAAATACGTAGTCAATTATTCAGCCACTTCAAGACGGGTTAGAGCATACGTAGATAGGTACGTATATAATTTTTTTTATATGAAATTTCGGCTAAATTATCATTTTATAACCAAATTTCATTTTTTAATTCAAATAAAGAAAAATGTGGTAGGAAAACCGCCAAATGGTGGAAGTGCCAGTGTGGTAATCAAGTGGCATCAGAGTAAAACATGAAATGCTTGGGAAGCTCAAAATAAGCCTTTGCCAGAGTAGGGAGCGCAATGCCGCGCTGATCCGCAGCAACTGCGCTAGGAATTCTCAGAATGAGGGGCTAAGTAAAACAAAGACGTCCGTCTTCTGACTTGCGCTCAGTTATTAACTAGTTGGGCATAAATTTTTTATTAGCATTCACGCCCCACTACACACGATCCTGAACCCTACCTTTTTAGAAGTTGCCGAAGCGATATTGAAACGTGGCCCGCCAGGCATATTTATTCACTCTAATTTGGAAAGAAACCCTTGAAATGGTCGAAGCCACCGATAGAGACAAAGAATTGGTCGTCGAAATTCTAGCGCAGTCGTTTGATGAAAACAAAAGCGTGAATTACCTGATTCCGCAGGACGAAAAACGAATGCAGCGGATAAGGGAACTGATTGCCTATTCTTACGAAATGTGCAGACTCTGGGGAAAGGTGGCACTATCGGAAGATCGAAAGGCATGCGCACTTGTGATTTTTCCAGATCGCAAGCGGACAACGGTTCGAAGCCTGCTGTTGATGGGACGGCTGATATTCAAATCTATCGGCCTCCGGAACATTACTAAGGCTCTTGATCGGGAGGGCAGGGTTCATACGCATCATCCGAATATGCCTATCTACCACCTTTGGTTCCTCGGCGTTTTACCCGAATACCAAGGAAGGGGGTACGGAAGCCAGCTCCTTGACGAACTTCTGCTTGATGCCGACGAAATGAAAAGACCCGTTTACCTCGAAACCTCCACGCAGCGGAATATTCCCTGGTATGAGAAGCACGGGTTTTTGATTTACGGCAAGATTCCACTTAGCTACGACCTGCTTTTAATGAGAAGAAACTTATGAGACACCAATACCCCATATGCACGTATTTGGTACAGACATACACATCGTTACCTTCTGCTTCATAGTCATCGAGGCGGTGTTCTTCGTGTACCAATTTTTCTACTACCTATACTGGCCGAAGGATCAAAACCGTAAGTACTACCTGATTCTGCTTTTCCTGCTCATCGTCAAGAACCTGGCGATGGGATTGTTTCCAGATCCGCAGTACACAAGCATTCCCATGGTAATTCAATACGCATTCACCTACGCGGCCGGATTCATTATGGCCAGCTATTTCCCTTATTATTTTTACCGCTCCTATAATCTGGAAGGTCTGCGCTTTCATGCTACCTACGGTGTGGTATTATTCCTTTATACACCCTTCACGCTGATTTTTACCACCGAATATTTGTTCACGAGCGACATCGACAGCGCTATCGCTCACGGGCTGGTTATCCCGGCGGCGTACAGCCTGGTACTGGCTTATGTTATGTACAAGTCCATGCAGAAAGCTTTCAGGAAAGAACTGGATAACCGGGAGTACTTTGAAGTGGTGGGCGTTTACTGTTCGGTAGTTCCCTTCGTGGCAATTGCCTTTTTCCCAAATATTGCTCAGGTTACTGAGGCCATCATCACCAATCTGGGATTCACGATCCTTACAATTCTCTTTATACGCCGCTCCGTTCTTCAGGCCAGACTCGATAAGGCGAAATTATTGGCCCTAAGTAAACTTAAAATAGGAACACCTCTCCACGGGATTGATCCCACCATCGACCTCGACCAGCAAATTTTTGAAGCAAATATTTCCATGTTTAACCTGACCCCACGAGAAAAGGAGGTGGTTGGGCTGGTCAGATTAGGAAAAACTAATAAGAGTATCGGTGAGTATCTCCAAATTTCCGACAGAACCGTCAGTAAACACATCGAAAACATATTCCAGAAGACAGAAGTCAATAGCAGAACCGAGCTGATGCGTAGAATCATGCAAAAACAAGAAGAATAGCGGAAGTGAACCGTACCCCGGAATGGTGCAACCCGTAGTGAACGCCCCATAGCAAACTTTTTTGCTGGCTTTTTCATCCTAAAAAAACTCACTTTTCGTCCCACAAAACCAGACTTAAAGTAATAATTCATTAGACTTTTCCAATCAAAATCATTGTAAAAGGGTCTTTCTAGGGCAATTCGGGGTGTGAAAAGCCGTCCTTTTGTAATTCAGTTTATTTCATTATAATTGCGCGCCTCAGACGCCAAAACGGGTGCTAGCTTACTTTATTAATAAGTACAGCCATGCCTCGTAAAAGCAGTAAGCAGAAACATCTCGATAAAGCAGAAGTCATCGGAAGCTATGGTGATGCTTTCAAAAAATGGCGGTGGCTGGTCTTTCCTGCTGTCGTAGCTCTCGTGGGAAATTCAGCGGTCAAAAAGGTGTTTGACATTCTACTAAGCCATATCTTCCCTTAAATATTCCTGCTACATGAATGCCGCAATGTCCGAAAGACAGGATGATGACTCGATTTTGCAGAAAGTGTTGGAGCAACTCGTTGAAGAATTGACCGATCCCGAAATCCATTACGTGGTTTCAGGCAACCATTACGTGCACCAGCAGGCGGAACGTTTTGGTGAAAAGGTCTATATTGCTCAGATATGGCTCAGTTCCGATTCCTCCTGGGATGTAGTATTGACCGATCAAGGACTAATTTATGATGTCAAGCTCAACCCGAATAACCTTGATCAAATCAGTCGGATTCTCATACCGTACAAGGAAATCTGTACGATCACAAGGTCAGGAAGTGGCGTCAGTTACCCCTATATAAATGATGATAAGCGCAACCTGATGGCCATGTTCGATAAGAAACCAGGCAATTGAAGCACCGCGCCCAGTCCCAATTCACTATGACCGACCGAACCATACATCCGGATCCTAAATGCCAGCGGAACCAACAGGCACTGCTTGATTCGTTGGATGGTGAACTCCGTGAGATGATGGCCTATACCCATCGGGTCGGGAACGTCACATTCCACTATTATTCGGAGCAACTGGCGGAACCCACCGAGGAGGACTACGAAGACTGGCTGCTCGGGCTTCCCGAGGAGATTGCCAAAGATCACTCAGAGCGGGGGTTTGAGAAGTGCCGGGGCGTTCTGAGCCTGCGCCGCCACGCCGCTGAGCGTAACGACAGTGGACTCGACGCGTACGTGAAAGAGTCGGTGTCAGAAGAGGATTACCGGAGATGGTCGGAACTCAGAGACAAATCCCTTGCGAATCAACGCGAGAAGGGAGAATGAATGCGCTTTATTTCATCGTTTTGCCATTATGACAGATAAACCAATATGGAAACTACCCTGCTCGACCTGGATTGTCTTTCGCTTTTCTTCAATAATTATAAGCAGGAGGACATTCAATATCTTTCTGAAAGCGAAGAGTTCCGGCACTTTTGGAACTTTAAGCGCGCGGAGTTGAGTCCAGATAATGAGATCGCCTGGTGGCTGGGTTTTTCCCGCTATCTGAGTCACGAGACAAAATGTGCAGTTCTGGAATTGGCTCGTGCGTGTTACCTGGAAGAAGCAAAGAGAAGGCACGCGAATGACAGTGATTCTTTAAAAATGGATGATTGGCTAAGAAGGATAGAGCCATGAAGTGGATATAAAGTCCACGACCGTCATTTCACCGTTAGAATATCCCTCCACCTCGTCGTATAAGCGGGCGACATCCATTGCTGTTTGTGGTGCCAGGTATTGTCATAGCCTGCAGCGGCGAGCCGGACTTTGTCTCGACCGTAGCGATGGTTCAGGCGGTCGATGGTAGCCGACAGCCTGACCAAACGTTCGTCCGGTCCATCGGTAAAAATAGCAGCCTGGCGGTGGTCGATGGGTACCAGATTGGATAAAATGACACCCACTTTCTGATAGGCATACCCAAATCTAAAAACTGTTTTAAGTAGCGCTTGGGCGTATCCCGTCAATTCGGTGGTGCTGGCGGTGGGGTGGGGGAGTTGGGCGCTCAAGCTGTTGTAGTATTGCCTGGCGGGCTGTCCGTTGGGTGAAATTTTGAATCGGTTGGTGTGCAGAAATACCGTCACCGTCCCAGCCGCTGAACCCTGCTTCCGCAGTTTCTCAGCGGCCCGGCTCAGGTGGGTCACAAGTGCTTCGGACACCGTTTTCAGGTCCGGCACCAGCCTTCCAAAACTCGGACTGGTGCAAATGGCTTTCTTGGGTGCCGCCTCGGTTTCCAGCATCTTGCAGGGCAGCCCGCGTAGTTCGTAGGCCGTCCGCAGGCCATTTACAGTCAGGTTACGATTGATCCACTCATCGGGGGCATCCCGCAGTTGCGCCGCCGTTCGGATATCGTTCCTCCTCAGCACCGCCGCGTAGCGGGATCCGATGCCCCACAGTTCTGCCACCGGGAAGTCGCTCAGCGCCTCGGTGATTCGGGCGGGGGTGTCCAGGATCAGCACACCGTCGTTTTCCGGCGAACGTTTCGAGAAATAGTTTGCCACCTTGCACAGCGTTTTGGTCGGGGCTACGCCAATCGAAACCGGAATCCGGGTCCACCGTCCTACGGTCGCGCGCAGGTTCTGAGCCATTATCAATAGGTCGGAATGCGCATTGCCCCAAGCTTCCAGATTGATAAATGCTTCGTCGATCGAGTAGGTTTCCACTTCTTCCGAAAACTGCCCCAGGGTGGCCATAACGCGGGCCGACATATCACCGTAAAGGGTGTAGTTGCTGCTGAAAATCTTGATTTCGTGCTGAGATAGAAGCTCCTTCAACTGAAAATAGGGCAATCCCATTTTGATCCCCAGGGCTTTCGCTTCGCTCGAGCGCGCAATGACGCACCCGTCGTTATTGCTCAACACCACGACGGGCTTTCCCTCGAGGGCAGGATTGAAACTCCTTTCGCACGAGACATAAAAATTATTGCAGTCCACCAGGCCCAGCATATTTGTCAAGGTTTGTGAATGACAAAGGTCACCAGGCCGAAAATCCGAAAATCGTCCCCTGAGTTTACCCTTAGGGGCGTAAAATGAGGGTTTGACGGGGTCAGGACTACCGTGTCCCCCTCGTAGTTAACTCGCTTGACGGTGTACTCCCCGTTGATCCATACTATCGCAATCTTCCCATCCGCATCCTCGCGGGAAGAATCCACGACCAGCACATCGCCCGGTTCGATCCTGTCGCCCATCATGCTCTCACCGGCCACCCGGACGAAATACGTTGCCTCAGCATTGGTGACACATAAGTCGTTGAGGTCGCAGACGCGCTCAATATAGTTTTCACTGGGCGACGGAAAACCGGCTTGAACAAAGGAGTGGAAAAGGGGAATCCAGTGCTTGGTAAGGACTTGGGCTTTCAGGAAAAAGTCGTGATGGAAAGGAGTTTCTGTCGGCGGCATGGTATATGGAATTGGTATAAATAGGGATCAATATGATACAAGTATATCATAAAAGTCGGCAAGATGCTATTTCCCCTCGACAATCCACGAAATTTTGGTTGTCAAACCATGTGTCTATAGAAAAAGACCCAATTCTGCGCCACTCGTATTACCGAAGTTATTTATCCAAAGAAGAAGGCAGATCGAGGTTATTTTCCCTGTACCATTGTATCGGGTCTTTTTTCAACTTACTTATGATGAGAGGCAGGGTATCGATCAGGCGGTGTTTGGGCTGCCAGTCCAGCAGAGTGCGTGCGCGGGAAATATCCAACTCATAATGGTCGTCGGCTCGGTCAATCATCCAAGGCTTTATAAAGGGATCGCCCAGGAGGTTCATTGCGAACGCACCCGTTTTGGCCAGGGGGGCAGGAAGTTCATAAGTCTTCCATTCCTTGCCGTACAGGAGGCAGCCGATTGTTTCCTGCAATTCCTGGTAGCTGGGGGTTTCGGGCTCCCCGATGTTGATGGCAACCTCATCGGGTAGCTGGTGCCGCCGATCGACCGTGCTGACAATCGAGTCGATCAGATCATCCAAATGGACGAATACGTTGCCGTGGGTAATGTCGCCGGAATAAAAATGGCTGGTGAACTGCCTCTGGTATATGCGCTGAATCTGGTGAGCGATGGGAATGGAATGTCCCCCCTCGTCGTACACCCCGGCAATTCGCAAGAGAACAGCCTTCATATCGCCCCGTTCCTTGCTGATTACTTCTTCGGTGTCAACCTTAGATTCGGGGTAATCCCATTTGGGTTCAAGCGGGGAGTCCTCGCTTATTTTCTTTCCGGGAGTGGTCGGCTTGTAGATCAGGTTCGTGCTTGAGAAGACAAACTGATCGACTTCATAATTTTGCAAAGCATCCAGGAGGTTCCTGGTTCCGTTTACGGTGATCTTTTCGTAGAGATTGCTGGGTTCACCGG
This sequence comes from Persicitalea jodogahamensis, assembly GCF_014651615.1. GTDB lineage: Bacteria > Bacteroidota > Bacteroidia > Cytophagales > Spirosomataceae > Persicitalea > Persicitalea jodogahamensis. The sequence continues at coordinate 41,007 of NZ_BMXF01000008.1, forward strand.
AAAAATCGTAATAGGCGGCCAGATGCACCACGGAGGCAATCTTTTTGCCGTACCCGTACTCCACCCGGTTCAGTGCCGACTGAATACTCTCCGGCGAGGTGATGTCATAGCACACACATTCTGCCTCTTTGGGGGGAAAGGGGTATCCGGTATTGTCAAACCCCACTATTCGGTACCTCTCAGCCAGCCTTTTGACCAAAGCAGTGCCGATCAGGCCGCTACTTCCGGTAACAATGACCAATTCTTTATCGGTGTCCCTTGCCCCCGGTTCTGTACGATTTTCTACGTTAGCCATTTATTTTAAAAATTCAGGATTGGTGAATGATTTGCGGGCAAAACAAACCGGATTGATCCGCCGGGTCGACTTAAAACCGTGAATTGCCAGCCGATCATAGGTGATTGGTGTGTCTTTAAAAGGCGAAAAAAACCCATTCCACCAATCTGTTTTCGAGCAAAAATTTGTGAATATTTTACAATTCAAAATCCGGTTTCGGGCATGAATATTTTAGGAAGGCCACCCTGAACGGAGGCTGAAACGGGTGCGGTTGATGGAAGATAAAATATTTTTTTAAGTAGTCGTGCTTATTTATCAATATATTTTCAATTTTTCAATTTGCTGACTTTCAGGAAAATACAGCATTTCAACTCTATCGGCAATATTGCTCTACTACTTATAAGGACTAAACCGATATTTTATGCAACAGGAACACGAACATAAAAATCACGGAGACATGCAGCATGGAGACATGGACAAGCGCGGGGTGACGCGTCCCATGATGGACGGAGACACAATGAAAGAGGACTCCAAAGGCAGTCACGGAGACATGAAAATGGATAAGGAAATGCGGACGAAAATGCTGCACTCCCACCATAGGCAGACGCTCTGGGTGTACTGGACGCTTATCATTTTCGGCATCTGGATGGCCATGTTTCCCCTGACCTTCAGCTACACCATCGGGGCTGTGCAACCCAGCGGCGGACGGTCCGTATGGCTCACGATGGACCAGCGCGTCAGCTTTATGCAGTGGAGCGATATCATCAGCGGGTTGCTGCTGGTTTTTTTCGGTTGGCGGTCGCTGACCCCCAACCGTCCGGTCAGCGTTTGGATCTGTTGTTTCATCGGAATCTGGCTGAGCATGGCTCCCATGATATTCTGGACGCCCACGGCGGTGTCCTACCTCAACAACACCCTGGTGGGGGCTATGGTCATCGCTCTGAGCATCCTTGTTCCCGGAATGCCCAACATGATTATGTACATGAAAATGGGTTCGGAGGTTCCGCCCGGCTGGAGCTACAACCCGTCGAGCTGGCCCCAACGCTGGATCATGATCGTAATGGGCTTCGTGGGCTGGATGGCCTCCCGGTACCTTGGGGCTTTCCAGATGGGGTACATCGGAGAGGCCTGGGATCCTTTCTTCGGAAGCAGCACCCAAGAGGTGCTTAACTCCGAAATGTCACACTCCTGGCCCATTTCCGACGCGGCAATGGGTTCGCTGGCCTACACGCTCGAATTCCTGATGGGGTACATGGGAAGCCCCTCGCGCTGGCGAACCATGCCCTGGATGGTCTGCTTTTTCGGTATCCTGGTGGTGCCGCTGGGGCTGGTCAGCATCTTCCTGGTCATTTCCCAACCCCTGACCGTGGGGGCCTGGTGTACCGTCTGCCTGGTCACGGCCATCATCATGCTGCCTATGATCCCCATCGAGCTGGATGAGGTCGTGGCCATGATCCAACATATGGTTCAGGCCAAGAGGCGGGGTGATTCCCTTTGGAAGGTTTTCTGGAAAGGAGGGGAGCCCTTTGAACACAACAGCGACGAGCGTTCACCCGAGCTTGTCGAATTTTCCGACAAGCCGGGTGAAGTTTTCATGGCTTCCATCTGGGGTATGAGCTTTCCCTGGACGCTGGTCGTCTCAACGGTTCTGGGCGTATGGATGATGGCCGCCCCCGAGGTGCTAGGAATACCTATTAAGGCCACCGCCGCCGATGTCAATCACCTGGGCGGGGCGCTGATCGTGGTCATGGCCGTCATAAGTATGGGGGAGGTGGTCAGGACGGGCCGATACCTGAATGTGCTTTTCGGTCTTGCGGTAGCCGTGTGGCCCTGGTTCGTGGCAGACAGCAACCTGGCGCTCAATGTCAGCAGCGCGGTGTCCGGGCTTCTGGTGGCAGGACTTTCCCTGCCGAAAGGCGTAGTCAGGGAAAAATACGGCCTTTGGGACAAATACATAAAGTGAAACCTGTTCTGAAAGGGGAAAACCTTGTAAACCCCAAACGGAATTCTGTAATGGTGCGGATTGAGAACTCCTTACTTTTGCAAAACAACAAAAGGAGGGCGGTTTTTGTCCTCCTATTTTTTCCACCCTTAACAAACTAAACCATTATGACTAAGGAACAGATTCAGGAGTGTATCAAGGCTTGTCAGGAATGCGCCACGGCCTGCGGGCAGTGCATCGACGGCTGTTTGTCGGGAGACGATGTAAAAATGATGGCGGAGTGCATCCGCACAGACATCGACTGCATGACCATCTGCCAGACAACGGCCCAGTTCATGTCGCTTAACAGCCAGTTTAGCAGCGATATCTGCGAATTGTGCGCCACGATTTGCGAAAAATGCGCCGAGGAGTGTGATAAGCACGCTGATATGCATGATCATTGCCGCAAGTGTGCGGAAGCTTGCCGCAAGAGCGCCAAGTCGTGCCGGGAAATGGCTTCGATGGGCAACTAATCGAACCGATGAACCGTACGTTGGGGCAGAGGCTACATGGAGATATGCGGCTTTTGCCTTATGTAAACATAGTCACCCTCTTCCCTGATTCTCCATTGAACCCGCTGTACACACACTGTTCGTCATCTTATTTTCAAACCTTCCTGACTTGACCCTGATGAAGCGCATTGAGTTCCTTAAAACCCTGGGCCTGAGTACCGTCGGATTGGCCGTATCCGAGAGCCTGCTGTCGGGCTGCATGGACATGAGCGAAATGAACGCCGTCGCGCCCGACATCATGCAGGGCGCTTTCACGACGCCGCTCCCAACGCCTGAAATGGCTGTGTCGGGGACGTCCCTGAATGCCCACGGCATGAGCGGATCGGTCATGCCGGGTAAAAGCGGATCGATGCTGGGCTACCGGAATGGTATCCTGGGGCCAACCATCCGAGCCGAGCGGGGCAGCGTGGTGACTATGCCTTTCACCAATGGCCTTACCGGGGAAACCAACATTCACTGGCACGGTCTGCTCGTTCCACCCGCCATGGACGGACATCCCGAGCAGATGGTGAAGGCCGGACAATCGTTCAACTATACTTTCAGGATAGATCAACCCGCAGGTATGGCGTGGTACCATCCGCATCCGCACATGGAGACGGGACGTCAGGTTTTCATGGGCCTGGCGGGGATGTTCATCGTCGAAAGCCCCGAGGAACGCGCCCTGAAACTCCCGTCGGGCGAGTATGAAATCCCGATGGTGATCCAGGACAAGCGCGTCGATGCCAGCGGAGGACTGGTGTACAACCCGACGATGGGTGAGGTCATGATCGGCTACATGGGCGACACCATCACGGTGAACGGGGCGCACGCCCCGTATCGCAGCGTGAGTTCGCGAACCTACCGCCTCCGGGTACTCAATGGTTCAAACGCCCGGATATACAACCTGGCACTGAGCAGCGGCGATCCGTTCACGGTCATCGGCTCCGACGGGGGGCTGCTGCCTTCCCCTGAACCCGTCACCAACCTGCTGCTCGCTCCCGGCGAACGGGCCGACCTGCTACTGGATTTTGGCAAAATGAATTTGAACGGTGAGGTTTTTCTGCAAAGCAATCCGTTTTCCGGCGCAGACTCGCAGGGACGCCAGGGCTTCAAAATCATGAAATTCGTGGTGGACAAAACCGAAAGCGACTCATTCGCTCTGCCCCTTACGCTGACTAACATCCCGGCCTTGTCCGCTGCTTCCGCCGCCAAAACCCGGACTTTCGACATCGGAATTTCCATGGAAGGCTCGGGCAAGCACAAGATGGGCAAGAAGAAAAGTATGGCGGGGATGCACACGATCAACGGCAAGACCTTTTCGATGGACCGGATCGATGAGGCGGTGCCGCTGAACAACGTTGAAATCTGGGAGTTCAACAATGCCAACGGCGACGAGCCGCACCCGATGCACATGCACGGCACGTTCTTTCAGATAGTCAGCCGCGCGGGCGGACGGAACAAAATCGTGGCCCATGAGAAGGGCTGGAAGGACACCGTACTGGTTATGCCGGGCGAAAGCGTGCGCGTCATCACCAAATTCGAGCGGGCCGGAAAGTTCGTCTTTCACTGCCACAATCTCGAACACGAGGACGACGGCATGATGCTCAATTTCCAGGTAAGCTAGGGCTTCGCCCAATATTTTTACTTCTTAAATTTCATACCAACTCAAACTGATGAATAAGACAATCAACTTAGTATTTGCCCTCCTGATTTCAACGCTGGGTTTCGCTCAGCATGAAGGCCACCAAATGGCCGAAGCGAAAATTGATCCGGCACTTACTGCCTACTACAAAGTGAAGAACGCACTCGTTGATTCCGACGCCAAAACGGCGGCTACCGAGGCGAAGAGACTGGCGACTCTCTTGAAAAAGTCTGAGAAAACGATTGGTTCCGATGCTTACCGGGCCGCCAATGCCATGAGCGCATCGACCGACATCGCCGCCCAGCGCGCCCAGCTCGGTTCCCTAACGGAAGGAGTGTACCGGGCGGTGAAGAAAGCGAAGCCCGAAAATACGGTGTACTACGCTTACTGTCCCATGGCCAATAACAACAAGGGCGGGTACTGGCTGAGTGAGAAAAAGGAAATCGCCAATCCTTACTATGGCAGCAAAATGCTCAAGTGCGGGAGCGTGAAGGAGACGCTCTGATGAAGAAAGCCGAGCTGCACCGTAAAATTCGCAAGAGCCACCGCTACCTAGGGGTGGCTCTTGGTGTTCAATTCCTGTTCTGGACACTGGGCGGGCTTTATTTCAGTTGGTCGAACATGGACGAAGTTCACGGAGATCCTCAGAAACATCCGACTCCGTTCTTCGACGCCCGGCAGGTCTGGGCTTCGCCCACCACGGCCATCGACGCCTTACGAAATCAGACACGAGTGGATTCCATTATGAGCATCCAGACGGCTGAAGTGCTGGGCAATCCTGTTTATCAAATCCACTACACCAGCCACGAAGGCGACGCGGGTATGTCCAAACGGGTGCAGTTGGCCGATGCCCGCACCGGGGCGCTTCTTCCGCCGCTTACTCAGACCGAGGCCGTGCGGGTGGCGAGTGACCGATTCAATGGCGAGCCGACCGTTACCGAGGTGGAACTCCTAACCGAGACCAACGGCCACCACGAGTATCGGGAGCAGCCACTGCCCGCCTACGCTGTAACGTTCGCCAGCCCCGGCAGCACGACGGTTTACGTCTCGACTCAATTGGGGACGGTTCAGAAATACCGCAACAACAAGTGGCGGGTCTTTGATTTTCTGTGGATGCTGCACACGATGGACTACCAGAGCCGCGACAACCTCGGCAACTGGCTGCTGCGGGCTTTCTCGATCTTCGGTCTGCTGACGGTCGCTTCGGGATTCGGTCTGTATTTCGTAAGCCGGAAAAAGAAGTTATTGACTAAAAAGAATGTCAGAAGGGCAGACAAGGCCTACTGACCCAATTTATACAAACTCTTGGATTTTATGAAAATGATGGACAATATGAATGGCAACGGTTTTATGGGAATGGGCATGTGGATCGGTGGACTGGTCCTACTGGTTCTTATTCTGCTGGCCGTTTGGCTTTTTAAGAAAATCAGCAACAAGGGGTAGATGGAAAGTCTAAGCCCAATTTTATTCCTGGTTCCCGGCATCGCGCTGACCCTGGCGGTCGTGGCTTATCGGTACTTTTCAAAGCGGGTCTCCAACCGCCGCGCCTACCGGCGCTACGTGGCGGCGGTGGCCGGGATGGCCTATCTCCTCAATTTTGCCTGGGAGGTCTCGCAGGGGTTCCTGTACCAAGGCTACGAGTACGATTTCCAGCATATCTCCTTCTGCGCGCTGGCCTCCGTCGCGGATGTTTTCATGGTCTTCCTGCTGCTTTTCGGCTTCGGACTGATTTACGGAGACGTCTATTGGACATGCCATCTGTCCCCCTACCGGATCGCGGCCTTGATGGCAGCGGGCGGTGTGGGGGCCATTGTCGCCGAAACACTGCACACCGGGCGGGGTAGCTGGTCTTACGCTGAGGCCATGCCCCTGCTTCCCTGGGTGAATGTGGGCCTGACGCCCGTGCTTCAGTTCACCATTCTGCCCCTGGTCATCTTTTGGGCATGCAGGAAATTCATCAATGGTTAGAATGAAACTACACCGCCAGCCAGTCGATTCGAACACCTGTAGGATCTTCGGCACTCGACAAATTCCGATGTCTCGCATCGGCTAATGTGTAGGCGGTGAGGAATATTTTATTGGGCAATAACAAATGGGGTGCCTTGTAAAAGTCTAAAAATCTTGTGCTCAGGCTTTACATTAGCCAGGCTCAAAAATGTGCAAGGTTCTGCCATGATTCTATAACAGCAACGCTACCTGTTGTTTTTATTTTTGCTAGTGAATCTTTTTGTTAACAATAGAATATTTCGGCTGCGATGAAGGTACAGGCAAGAAAGCACGAAGAGCCCACAAATCAGAAGAATGATCCATCAGCCGGCTTTAAAAGTAAAACTGGCGATCCTGAATGGAGAACCGTGTCCACGAATAAGCCCCAGCATTCCTGTTCCGAAAACCAGCAGTTTATTTCTCAGATGAGGCGTGTCGTGGACGCAACAATCGACGAGCAATTTGCGAGCGGTAACTCAGTAAATTTTTCAGACCGAATCAGCGAGGGATTCGGTCAGGAATACGATTTGCTGGAAGCGTTGTTTTTCCAAATTCAGGACGTTTCGCTCGAAGAATACATCCTGACTCGAAAGATTGAAAAAACCAAGGAGGTTCTGGTTTATACGGACTGTCCGATGCCGGAGATTGCCCGCTTGCTGGACTTTGACAATGTGGCACACCTTACCCGGATATTGAAAAAATACACCGGGTACAATTTTGAACACTTTGTAAACATTCGCCGGGAAAAAAGGGCAATCATGGATAAAGCGGGTGAGAACGGCGGAGAAAAGAACGAAGCAGTTGAGGTTCGAATGACCGCTGGGAGGTGAATTGAAAATAAAAGAACACACTGGCCTTTGTATTGATCCGGGTACACCTCATATAGGGTAAACATACTATGGAAACACTAATTTCAGATATAGAAAAAAGCAGTAAGGCGAAGCGGGGCAACCGCATCAAAGAAACGTTCCCGGTGCTGGGAATGACCTGCGCCGGTTGCGCGGCCAGCGTGGAGAGCATGCTCAAATCGACGGAGGGCGTGTACGACGCCGGCGTGAACTACGCCAACCAGACCGCCTGGGTGGAATACGAAGACTCGGTCAAGCCGGAAGACCTACAGAACGCGGTGCGTTCCGTTGGGTACGATCTGGTGGTCGATGTCGAGGATCCCCGGCAAGTGCAGCAGGAAATCCAGCAGAAGCAGTACGAGGAACTGAAAAAACGCACCATCTGGGCGTCGCTGCTTTCCCTTCCCATCGTGGTGATCGGCATGTTCTTCATGGATATGCCCTACGCTAACTGGATCATGATGGCGCTGGCGACGCCCGTTGTGTTCTACTTCGGGCGGAGTTTCTTCAGCAACGCCTACAAACAGGCCAAATTTGGCAAGGCCAACATGGACACCCTGGTGGCGGTGAGTACCGGGATCGCCTACCTGTTCAGTGCCTTCAACACCTTCTATCCCCAATTCTGGGAGCGGCAGGGCCTGCCCGCCCACGTTTACTTCGAGGCGGCGGCGGTCATCATCGCCTTCATTTTGCTGGGCAAACTGCTGGAAGAACGGGCCAAGTCCAACACCTCCTCCGCCATCAAGAAACTAATGGGCATGCAGCCGAAAACCGTGCGGGTAATTGCGGACGGGGCCGAGCGGGAGATTCCCGTTTCACAGGTGCAGGTCGGCAACATCATCGTGGTGAGGCCCGGTGAAAGAATCCCGGTGGACGGAAACGTGTCTGGTGGAGATTCCTACGTCGATGAAAGCATGATCAGCGGCGAACCCGTCGCGGTCGCCAAAGCTGCGGGAGACGCCGTGTTTGCCGGTACCATCAACCAGAAAGGAAGTTTCGAGTTTGAAGCCGAAAAGGTGGGCGGCGACACGGTGCTGGCCCAAATCATCAGCATGGTGCAGCAGGCCCAGGGCAGCAAGGCGCCCGTCCAGAAGCTGGTCGACCGGATTGCGGGTATCTTCGTTCCCGTCGTGATGGGCATTGCCGTGCTGACCTTCGCCGTTTGGATGCTGGTGGGCGGGGAAGGTGCATTCACCCACGCTCTGCTGACCTCAGTCACCGTCCTGGTGATCGCCTGCCCCTGCGCGCTGGGCCTGGCTACGCCGACCGCCATCATGGTCGGAGTGGGAAAGGGGGCAGAGAACAACATTTTGATCAAAGACGCGGAAAGCCTGGAATTGGGCCACAAAGTCAATGCAATCGTGCTGGACAAAACCGGCACCATTACCGAAGGCAAGCCCGTGGTGACCGAACAGCAGTGGTACGGCTCAACCGACGACCGAACGCTTTACAAACGGGTTCTGTACGCCATGGAAGCCCGTTCCGAGCATCCCCTGGCCGAAGCGGTGGTCGATCGGTTGAAGGAAGAAGGGGTGCAGGCCATTACGTTGGATGAATTTGAAAGCGTTACGGGCCAGGGCGTGAGGGCCGTCAGCGGCGGAGCCGAGTATTTCATCGGCAACAAAAAACTTATGGATGAACGCGGCGTTCTCGTGGCTGAAGCGCTGGCTGAACAGGCCGGGGAGTGGCAGCAGCGCGCCAACACGGTGGTTTATTTCGCCCGCGAAAAGGAAGCGGTGTCCCTCATGGCCATCGCCGATAAGGTCAGGCCCAGCTCGAAGGAGGCCATCGAAACGATGCAGGGCAGGGGCATCGAGGTGTACATGCTGACGGGAGACAACCGGCAGACTGCCGCCGCAGTAGCCGGGCAGGTCGGGTTGAAACGCTTCGAAGCCGAAGTGATGCCTTCGGAAAAAGCCGCTTTTATCAAGAAGCTACAGGCTGAGGGCAAAATTGTGGCGATGGTGGGCGACGGCATCAACGACAGCCACGCCCTGGCTCAGGCCGACGTGAGCATCGCTATGGGAAAAGGCTCCGACATTGCCATGGACGTGGCCAAGATGACCCTTATTACGTCCGACCTGAACATGATACCCAAGGCGTTAAAGCTTTCCAGCAAAACGGTACGCACCATCCGCCAGAATCTGTTCTGGGCTTTCATCTATAATCTCATCGGAATTCCCATCGCCGCTGGGTTGCTCTACCCGGTCAATGGTTTCCTGCTCGATCCGATGATCGCCGGGGCGGCCATGGCGCTGAGTTCCGTATCGGTGGTGACCAACAGCCTCCGGTTGAAATCGGCCAAAATATAGCCATTACTGTTTAGGGAGCAGGAGGGGGCGTCTTGACCAAATTTATGCAATCCACAACCGGAATTGTGTAGCATGAACCCACCCTTACTGTGTTAACTTTATCTAACTGGCTTTCTAATCATCCGGTATAATTCGGATTCTGGAAAGTCGTACTGCCGGGTAGTCGAAAATCCGCTCGTCAGTCCCTATATTTTTCAAACAAGACACTCATTCCCATGAAAACCTTAAAATTCAATACAAACATTAAGTGTGGCGGATGCCTCCAACAGGTCACGCCCAAACTCAACGAAGTGGCGGGCAACGGCCGCTGGCAGGTGGATCTCGCCGACCCCAGGAAAGTGCTGACTGTCGAGACCGATTCTTCTAACGAGGAGTCCATCGTGTCGGCCGTGCGAGAGGCGGGCTTTGAGGCCCAGGCAGTTTGAGCTGCGACAGGCCTCCTGCGTCTGCAAAGGAACGAGCCGACCAGAACCACATGGTTCAGATTTAAAATGATTGTAAACCAAAAGGGGGCGGAAATTTCCGCCCCCTTTTGGTTTACTTTTTTGCGCAACAGGCTGGTAATTCCGCCACTGTTCCGTTTTCATAAGGGCAGTCGGGTGTCCCGGCCAACGGGCAATCTATCTTGGGGCAATCTGCGGTGCCTTCGAGAGGACACGCGGATTCGGTGGCCTTGAATCCGTAACCATAGGCGAGACCTGCAACTGCCAACATACTGGTGGCGGCGAAAATCGTTATTCTCTTTTTCATCACTTTTTCAGTTTAAATATTTACACTAATTTATCTCGACAAAGATGCACCCGGCAAGGGGGTGGTCGCCAAGTTATATTTCAGTTATTTTTGAATTATACGCGTTAACTGCATCGACTATCCTGTTTATCTCTTTCAACTTACGGCCTAGCTCGTCAAATTTGAGAGTAGGAAACTGGATACGGATGGACTCAATCATTTCTTCGTTCCCGCAATCGCCCGGACAAGCATCGGCCCCCTCCACGATCCTGGCAGCGAGCGCCTTTCTGAACACTTCGTCGAGCAATAGATTGTACGCACTGTCGATACCGTGGTTCACTGCTTTGAATTGTATGATGATTTTTTCGGGATCATCTTCCTTGTCCATCATCCTTATCAGCCCATCGACTTGTCCTCTGATGGTTGCCAAACGTGTTTTTACATCTTGTGTGAGATCTCTTGGTAACATGATGGCATGGTTTTTAAGTTATCTTCTAACCCGATATGATTACATGGTCGCTGAGTGTAATACTACACAGAGTCTCCTCCGAGGAAAATGAGGATTGGCAACGATCAAGGTGGAGAATTGGTCGTTTGGATTAACAAATCTAGCAAATTCACTTGTTGTAATCCCCTTTGAAACAAAATCCTGTAATTATCAACTGATATTCTGTAAGCCTTTCATTGTTACTGCAATGTAATTTTGCCTTCTGTGAAACGATTCTTGACCATAGCGCTGGCCATCCTGCTCCTGATGAGCAACATGGGCTTCACCGTGGCCACCCATTTCTGTGGGGGGCAGGCGGTGATGAGCGGGCTACGGTTGGGTGGGGGTGATTGGGATTGCGGGATGGTTCACGAAGCAAGCGACCACCGGGAGGACGACCGCAACTGCACCCGTCTGGCGGAGGAGGCCTGTTGCAAGAACCAGCACCAGACCATTCAGACGGACAATACGCTTTCCACGGATTTCCCGGCCCCGCAATTTCATGCGTCGGCCGTCGGAATCGCAGTTTTTCCCCTTCCCTACTTCGAGCGGTTTACGGTACTCGAAGCCGAGCCATTCCGCATTGACCCGCCCCCGCTTCCTGAACGGGACGTGCAGGTACTTTTCCAGACTTTCCTGATTTGATCTTCTTGTCGTGACCTGAGGCCGTGCTTTCCCCAAGCACGGTTATTGGAGGTTTGTCGCGTGCTGGCGGACAAATACGCACGAGACTCGGGTCATTTTCGACCCATAAGACACCATTCCATTTTTCTCGAATACCTGCCTGATTATCAGTCAAACAATCGAATACCCTATCCATGAAAAAACTACCTATTTTCTTACTCTTGTCTTTCGCCCTATCGTGTACGGTGGCCGAGGCCCAGCAAAAGGAAAACCCGAACCCGGACAATCTGCCCGTTCACGAGTACACGCTCACGATCAGGGAAGAAACAGTCAACCTTGCGGGCAAGGACGTAACGGGCATGACCGTCAACGGCACCATCCCCGGCCCCACGCTCCGCTTCACCGAGGGTGAGTATGCGGTAATTTACGTCAAGAACGAGATGGACGTCGAGACTTCGGTTCACTGGCACGGCATCCTGCTGCCTAACTTTTTCGACGGCGTACCCTATTTGACCACGCCGCCCATCCAGCCGGGACAGACATTCAAATACGAATTCGCCCTCATTCAGTCGGGTACCTACTGGTACCACTCCCACACGATGCTGCAAGAGCAGAGCGGCGTGTACGGCTCTTTGGTCATCGAGCCGAAAGAGAAAACGCTGGACTACGATAAGGATCTGGTGGTGGTGCTATCCGACTGGACCAACCAGAAGCCCAGGAACGTGTTGCGCAACCTCAAGCGCGGCAACGAGTGGTACAACATTCGCAAAAACACCATTACGCCGCTCAACCGCGTGATCGCCCGTGGCGCGTTGGGGGCGCAGCTCAATTTCTGGAAGCAGCGCATGGAAACGGTGGACATCGCCGACATTTACTACCCCGCCTTCCTGAGCAACGGGCAGGCGGTGCAAAACTATCCGGAGTTTAAGCCCGGCGAGAAGGTGCGGGTCAGGATCATCAACGGATCAGCCTCTTCGCAGTTCTGGCTCACCTTCGGCGGCCAGGATCCGCTGCTGGTGGCGGCCGATGGACTGGACGTCGTACCCGTCATCCATAACAAGACCTTCATCGCCGTGGCCGAAACCTACGACTTCATCGTCACGATTCCGGCGAGCGGCAAGGTGGAAATCCGCGCTATGGCGCAGGACGGCTCCGGTCATTCGCTGACCTATTTGGGCCAGGGCGAGGCGCTGCCCGCCGCGATCGTGCCCAAGCCTGACCAAATTGCTATGATGAAGCAGATGGCCCAGATGAAAATGCGCATGGGCGCACCGGCCACCAAATTCAACCCCTCAAACGAAGAGCCGAAAAAAATGATGGACAACTGGGGTATGAAGATGGATATGCCCGGCATGGACATGGGTGGTATGGACATGAGTGACAAGAAAGATAAGTCAATGAAAGGGATGGATCATTCTAAGATGGACCACAGTAAAATGGGGGGCATGAAGGGAATGGATCACAAAAAGGGAATGAAGATGGAGGGCGATACCACGGAAATGGCCGGGATGGATCACTCCAAAATGGCGGGTATGGATGGAATGGCAAAGTCCGGGATGCAAATGGATTCGAGCCAAAAGATGGATAAAATGGCGGGTATGGACGGCATGGCGATGAGCAACATGAAGATGCCGGGCATGGATATGTTTGCCGAGTATAACTACGATTATCTCAAATCACCCGAGAAAACGACCATTTCCACCGATCCCGACGAGGACAAACCCGTCCGCCGCATTATCCTGAATCTGAACGGTAACATGTGGCGCTACATCTGGAGCATGAACGGCGTACCGCTGTCGGAGGCTGACAAAATCAAGATCAAAAAGGGGGAGGTCGTGCGCATCACGCTCAACAACCTGACCATGATGCACCACCCGATGCACCTGCACGGCCACTTCTTTCGGGTACTGAATGCGAACGGCGAATACTCACCGCTTAAGCATACCGTAAATGTAGCCCCCATGCAGAAAGTGACCATCGAATTCGATGCCCGCGAGTACGCCGACTGGTTCTTCCACTGCCACATTCTCTACCACATGATGAGTGGTATGGCGCGGGTGTTTAGCTACGATACGCTTCGTGATCCCCGGATGGCCGATTTTCCACTAAGAAAGCTGACCAACGAGGGCAACCATTTCTATACCTGGGCCATGGCCGATGTGGCTTCCCACATGAGTTCACTCAATGTGGTCTCATCTAACCTGCGTAACCAGTTCAACCTTCGGGCCGAGTATGGCTGGAACCAGCGGATAGAGACCGAAGTCACCTATGAGCGCTACCTCTACGACTACTTCCGCGTGTTTGCGGGGGTGAACGCCGAGAACGAGCGCGAGGAAAAACCCAGTGAAATAACTACTACCGCCATTGGTGGCATTCGTTTCTTGACCCCTTATCTCTTCAACCTCGACCTGCGGCTGGACAGCAAACTACGCCCGCAAGTCAGCCTGAGCCGCTCGATCATGATTTTTCCCCGCACCGTGCTTTTCGGCGAGTACGAGTACCAGGCTGACTTCGGCTGGACCAAGCGTCCCGCCCGTGAGGGCGTTCTCGACAACGGGGCTTACCGCCATGAAACCGTCTGGTCAGCAGGCTTGGAGTACTTTCTATCACGGAACATTTCACTCATGGGCAGCTACGACAACCGCTTCGGCGCGGGGGGCGGCTTGTCCATACGATTCTAAATGATGTCGGAATACAAAAAAGACAGTCTTTCTTTGACCGGAGCCGTTTCGCTGGGAACCGGCGTGATGATCGGGGCGGGAATCTTCGCCCTGCTGGGACAGGTGGCCGAATTCGCGGGCGACCTGTTCCCCTTCGCCTTCCTGGGCGGGGCCGTTATCGCGGGTTTCAGCGCCTACTCCTACGTGAAAATGTCCGACGCCTTTCCCTCCGCCGGGGGCATCGCCATGTATTTACAGAAAGCCTACGGTAAAAGCACGTTCACGGCCTTTGCCGCCTTATTGATGGCGCTATCGATGATTATCAACGAAAGCCTGGTGGCCCGCACGTTCGGCACCTACACCCTGCAATTGTTCGATGTCCCGGAAAGCAGTGTGTGGGTGCCGATACTGGGCGTGGGCCTGATCGGCCTGGCTTTTCTGGTCAATATCTCCGGCAATAATTTTATCCAGAAATCCTCCTTTGTCATGGCGCTGCTGAAAATCGGCGGTATCCTGGTGTTCGCCGTGGGCGGGCTGTGGGCCGCCGGATTCAGTTTCGATAAAGTCATCCCGTCCGCTTTACCCGATAAGACGGAAACGGATCTCCTGAGTGCTCTGGCCCTGTCCATTCTGGCGTATAAGGGGTTCACCACTATCACCAACAGCGGGGGTGAGATTAAAGAGCCTCGCAAAAATGTGAGTCGCGCCATCGTCATTTCTCTGATTATCTGCACGGTCATCTATATGCTGGTGGCCTTCGCCGTATCGGCCAACCTGTCCATTGACGAGATCGTCAAGGCCCGCGACTACTCGATGGCTGAAGCGGCCCGGCCCGCCTTCGGGAAATACGGATTGTGGTTCACTGTAGGCATCGCCATCATCGCCACGGTGTCGGGTATCATCGCCAGCATTTTCGCCGTCTCGCGCATGACGGCCATGCTCACCGATATGAAGCTGATTCCGCATAGCGATCTGGGCCTACCCGGCGACGTGCAGCAGCACATGCTGGTGTACGTGGCGGTGGTTGCCACGCTGCTGACCGTTTTCCTGGATCTAAGCCGAATCGCCTCAATGGGGGCGATCTTCTACCTCATCATGGACATCGGCATTCACTGGGGCGTCCTGAAAAATCTAAGAGAAGAAATAAAACCGAATGCAATTATCGTAGGCATCGCCATTTTTCTGGATACCGTGATTCTGGGTGCCTTCATCTATATGAAAGCGACTCAGGATGTGTTCATCATTATCGTTTCGGCGGCGATTATGGCCCTCATTCTGGGGGGCGAAAAATGGTTTCTGTCGCGAAATCCCCAATCTGACTAAACAAAACCCCTGAGTTATGGAAAAGCACGAGCATCACCAACATCACGATTCTAAAGGCGAACCCGCAAAAATGAGCGGTCACGGCTCTCACAAGAAAGACATGGATATGGGCGGCGGCCACTACGATCACCACGCCCACATGATCGAAGACTTTCGGAAGCGATTCTGGATTTCGCTTGTCCTGACGCTACCGATCCTGGTGCTGGCCCCCATGATTCAGGAACTGGCGGGCTACGAACTGCGGTTTCCGGGCGACCGCTACGTGCAGTTCGGCCTGGCTACCATCATATTCTTTTACGGCGGCTGGCCTTTCCTGAAGGGGCTGGCCGACGAACTGCGGCAGAAGGCACCCGGCATGATGACGCTCATCGCCCTGGCTATTTCGGTGGCCTATTTTTACAGCGCGGCGGTGGTGTTCGGGTTGGGCGGGAAAATATTCTTCTGGGAACTGGCGAGCCTGATCGACATCATGCTACTGGGCCACTGGATCGAGATGAAATCGGTCATGGGCGCTTCCAATGCCTTGCAAGAGCTGGCCAAAATGATGCCTTCCGAGGCGCACCGGATCAACCAAAACGGCGAAACGGAGGAGATAGAATTGTACGATCTCCGACCCGACGACCTGATTCTGGTGAAGCCGGGCGAGAAAATCCCCGCCGACGGGGAAGTAAAGGAAGGCCAAAGCCACGTCAATGAGTCGATGCTGACGGGGGAATCCAAGCCCGTCGCCAAGCAGACGGGCGATCAGGTGATCGGCGGCTCGATCAACGATAATGGCTCGCTCAAGATCGTCGTCCGGCATACCGGAGAGGACTCCTATCTCTCAAAGGTGATCGGTATGGTGAAGGAGGCGCAGGATACCAAGTCCAAAACCCAGAACCTGGCCGACCGCGCGGCGAGCTGGCTGTTCTACCTTGCCTTAGGTGCGGGCGTTCTGACGCTGGTCGTGTGGCTGGCGTTGGGCAGTGATTTCGAGTACGCCCTGGAGCGTATGGTGACGGTCATGATTATTTCCTGTCCGCACGCTTTGGGGCTGGCCGTGCCGCTGGTTGTGGCCATTTCTACGGCGGTTTCGGCCAAAAAAGGTTTACTGATCCGCAACCGCACCGCCTTCGAGAACGCCCGTAAACTGACTGCCATCATCTTTGACAAAACCGGTACCCTGACCAAAGGTGAGTTTGGCGTGACGCGCATTATTTCAAGTTCATCGGCCTACACCAAGGATCAGGTACTAGCTACCGCCGCCGCCCTAGAAAGCAACTCGGAGCATCCCATCGCTGCCGGAATCATGCGAAAAGCCGAGGAAATGAATTTAAAATTGAGCGAACCCCGCGATTTCCAGGGGCTGACCGGAAAAGGCGTGGAAGCCACTTTGGATGGTAAAAAGGTTCGAGTCGTCAGTCCGGGCTACGTAAAGGAACAGGGACTGACGCTTCCCGAGAATTCTTTTAGTGACGAGTCGGAAACGGTGGTGTTCGTTATGGTCGATGGTGCGCTGATCGGCTTCATTGCCCTGGCCGACGAAATCCGCGAGGATTCCCGCGAAGCGATCCAGACGCTGAAAGCGCGCAACATCAAGGTAATCATGGCCACCGGCGACAACGAAACTGTCGCCAAAGCCGTCAGCACGAATCTGGGACTGGACAACTACTACGCTGAGGTCATGCCGGAAGACAAACAGAAGATTATCAAAGACCTGCAGGCGCAGGGTGAGTTTGTCGCCATGACGGGCGACGGGGTCAACGACGCACCGGCCCTGGCGCAGGCCAACATCGGTATCGCGGTGGGGTCCGGTACGGATGTCGCCGCCGAAACCGCCGACATCATTCTGGTCAACAGCAACCCGCGCGACATCGCCAACCTGATCCTGTTCGGCACGGCCACCTACAGAAAGATGATGCAGAACCTGTTCTGGGCGGCGGGCTACAACATCGTGGCCGTCCCGCTGGCGGCGGGCGTGCTGGCCCCCATCGGTATCATCCTCAGCCCGGCGGTGGGCGCGATCCTGATGAGCCTGAGTACCGTCGTGGTGGCGATCAACGCGCAGTTGTTGAAAAGGGAAATAAAGTAGCCCAAGAGTGTAATTTATAACCAAAAAAAGCATGGAAACAGACACAAAAACAACGGAAACCTTTCGGAAGTATGCCGAAGAGCGGCTGGAAATTCACCAGCGGGAACTGGCCACGCGCTACCAAGACCGCGCACTCGCCTCGGCTGATTTGAAGGTGGAGGCTCTGCAGGCGCAGCGGGGGATTTTTGAAAAAGAACTTTCGGAAAAGGTGCAGGAAATTTCGCAGAAAAGCGACGATCCAGTGCGGCCTTCCCTCGAACTGTTGAAGAATGAGTATGTGGAAAAGCTGGAATCTACGAATTCACCCGTTTGACTTTGAAGAGATGAAAAACGCAAGCAAAAGTCAAAGCGCAGGATTAACGATCCTGACCTCCCTGACTTTATCCGTGGCCGCCTACGCTCAGGAGAGCGATCCGGGAGGCGGTGGCAACGTAGCCGCCAGCCTGGACGAGTTTCCCAACCTGCACCCGCTGATCGTACATTTTGCCATTGTCCTGATTCTGGTGGGGGCGGTTTTGCAGTTGGTCAACGTGTATTTTATGAAAAAGGAAGTCGCCTGGATTGCCTTCGGAACGGCGGCGGTCGGTTTCGTAGCCGCTTACCTGGCGGCGGTGCCTTACCACCCTCACGTACAAGACCTGTCGGAACAAGCCAAGCAGGTAATGGGCCAGCACGACCAATGGGCCGAATGGACCTTATGGCTGAGCGGAATAGGTGCCGTACTTCAGGGCGCTAATCTGGTCTTTCTGACGGACAGGCGCTGGGCTGTGGGTGTGGTAGCCGCCGTGCTTTTGGGAGCGGGCTACACGGTGAGCAAAGCCGGGCATTTTGGTTCGCAGCTCGTGTACATCGAGGGCGTGGGGCCTCAGGGGCAACACGTGGAATCGGAAGATAACCACAGCCATTGATTCGGATTTCTTGACGGACACCGAATCGAACAGAGCAGGAAATAGACTTCAACGAGTCAACTGCTGGCTTTTGGCATAGTAAAACGGATGGCTTTTCAAACTATGAAGTTTATAGGATGAGTACGAAACACACCGATTTGCGGAACAGGGTTGCGGTGCTTTTGGGGGAAAACATGGTCCATGGGTATTCTAAATCGGCGCAGTCCGAGTTTCATTACGCCAAGCCCTCGCCGGAAACCTACCCGTTTCAATTTTTCTGGGACACCTGTTTCCACGCATTCATTTTGTGTGCACTGGGCAAGGCGGGCATGGCCGAGAAGCACCTGAACAGCCTCTTTACTTTACAGCGGAAAGACGGGTTCGTGGGGCACATCATCTACTGGAACAACGTACTGCCGGGGCGGGCAACGGATATTTTCCAATCCCGCCCCGGCTTGGGCATGAACCTGCTCCGAACCCACATGAGTGCGCTCATTCAGCCGCCATTTGCAGCTCAGGCGGCGGCTCGGATTTTCGAAGCAACGGGGAGCGAGCCATTTCTGAGCGGATTGCTGCCTAAACTGAAAGCCTATTATAAATGGATCGCGCAGAACCGTGATTTCGATGGCGACGGGCTGGTGACGATCATCTCGCCCTTCGAGTCGGGGATGGACTGGAAGCCCTCCTTCGATCCTGTGGTCGGGTTCCCGCGTCGGCAGGCCAATTGGAAGCTGTTCCTCCGGGTGGTCAGCGTGGACGCCAGAAACTTCCTTCATGGTTATGATTTGGAGAAAATTCGGAAGAAGAACTATTTCCGCGTGAAGGAAACGGGCATGAATGCGATTTACATTCAAAACCTGTACGTGCTGGCGTCGCTGTGCCGGGCCGTGGGCGATTCCGACGAAGGGTATTTTCGGGCGTTGGCCGACAGAGCGCGGGAAAGCCTCATGTCGCTGATGTACGATGCGGAGGATGCTGCCTTTTATGATGTGTGCGGGCCGGAAAACCGTAAGCTGAAAATCCTCACCCCGACCCTTTTTTTTCCACTGGCAATCGAGGGGATGGATCGCCGTGTCGCCGAAAAAGTGATTGGCCGGCATTTTCACAACCGGGAAGAATTTGCCCTCCGCTACCCCCTCCCCTCGGTGTCCCTGAACGATCCTTCCTTCAGTCCGAAGGAGTCGCTCTACTTGTGGCGCGGTCCCACCTGGGTCTATCTCGATTGGTTCATGCACGGCATCCTGATGAAATACGAACAGGAGGAAACCGCGCGGGAGCTGACCAAAACAGTAACCGATTTGATCGAAAAGAGTGGATTCCGGGAATATTACGACCCCCACACCGGACACGGTATGGGGGCAAAGGACTTCACCTGGGCGGGGTTGGTCATCGACATGATCCGCAACGAATCCTGAAAGAGTTTACCAGTTTATTTTTTAACAATCAAAACCCAATTCTAATGAAAAGGATCTTCTTATCCCTGGCCGTCGTGGTAATGCTCACCGCCTGTGGCAACGACAGGTCACAGCAGTCTGCCGGGCAGACGGAAATGAATCACGATGCCGACGAACATGAACATGAGGGAACGGCCTCGACCACAATGAGCAATGCTTCTATGGATGGTCCCATCAGAAAGTCGGACAAGGCTGCGGCTATTCTCGACAGTTATCTGGCCATCAAAAACGCCTTGGCGTCGGACAACAGCGCCGAAGCAGCCACATCCGGTGAGGCAATGGTGAAGGCCTTTGCCAGCTTCGACCGGGCTTCGCTGGATGCCAAACGGCAGTCGGACTACGACGAGATCGTGGAGGATGCCCGCGAACACGCCGAACACATCGGTGAAAACAGCGGCAAAATCGACCACCAGCGGGAGCATTTCGATCTACTAAGCAAGGACATGATGGAGCTCGTGTCGGTTGTCGGCTCGGATCGCACCCTGTATCTGGACCACTGCCCGATGTACAACGACAACAAGGGGGCCGACTGGCTGAGCGTTTCCGAAAGAATCGAAAACCCTTACTACGGCAGCAAGATGCTGACTTGTGGGAGCATGAAAAACGAGATCGTTCCCCAATGAAGGGGTGGAAGATAGCCGTTGCGGTTATTTTGGTTGTCTTGGTGGGTATCCAATGGGTACCCACCCATTCCAATCAAAAAAACACCGACCAAGGCAAGGATTTCCTGACGATGTATGCACCCCCGGCACGGATCGGAACGCTGCTGAGGACTGCTTGCTATGACTGCCATAGCAACCACACCGTCTATCCTTGGTACAATATGGTGCAACCCGTGGCTATGTTCATGGAGAACCACATCGTGCAAGGGAAAAAGAAATTGAATCTCAGCGAATTTGGCGGCTATTCTTCCCGGCGGCAGAGGAGCAAGTTGAAGTCGATGGCCAGTCAGATTGAGGACGGAGATATGCCCCTCACCTCTTACACGCTGCTGCATAGAAATGCAGATTTATCGGATCAAGAAAGAAGAACTATCAAGGCATGGATCGATACGAAAATCTAACCAACTCGGTTCAAAACTACACTATTGCTTAATCATTAATTTCAAACTTACCAACCAAACAATGAACAAAGAAATGAAAGACAATCCCTATCCTAAGTTTTTTCTGATGCTCGGCGTTTCATTCATCATCATGTACGCCGTGATGTTTCTCAATGTCGATAGCACCAATCACATTTATCTAAGCCTTAATCGAACGTATATGGCTTTGCTAATGGTCTCGCCGATGGCGCTCGTCATGCTCGGATTCATGGGTCATATGTACAAGAACAAGAAGACCAATGCAATTATAATCACGGTCAGCCTGTCGGTTTTGATCGGGGTATTTGCCTTTTTGAGGAACCAGACCTTTGTCGGGGATGTGCAGTACATGAAAGCCATGATCCCCCACCACTCCTCCGCCATCCTGACGAGTCAGGAAGCGGACATTAAGGACCCGGAAGTCCGGAAACTGGCAGACGAGATCATCAAGGCTCAGGAGGAGGAAATCGCTCAAATGAAAGCAATGCTGGATCGCTTGGAAAAGTGAGCCGACCAATGGGTAAGGCGGGTGGGCGGCGAGCATAGGTGTTGCACCAGCCCAGCCGCTTGCTCAAAAATTGCCGACCGGGAAGAGGAATCATTACCTAAACCCCAATCATGTAAGGTTGACCAAAAAATATGCAATGATATTAAACTGTTGAAATTCTTATATTTGTGTTCGAAATTGCCCTGATCGATGAACAAACCTCCATTCATACGTATCGTTTCCCTAGTGATGGCCGTCCTGCTACTGGTTAGCAGCACGGGTTTCGTTGTTGTGGAACATACCTGCGAAATGAAAGGAAAGACCCTTACGGCGCATTTGGGTGATAGGGAAGCTTCTTCCTGTTGCGGTACAAAAGTAGCCGCTGCCGATTCTTCACCTGCTGCAAAACACACGTCAGGGATTCAGGAAAATCCGTGTTGTAAGGAAAAGGCGGTTCTTGCCACCGCATCGGCCGCTGTCAGCGTCGAAGCATCTTCCGTACAGTTGGCAGCACCCGCTACGGTGCTGGCTTTTGTTGCTTACTTTGCTCTCGGAGGCGGGTTTTCCAATAGAGACACGCATCCCGCTGGTCATCCTTATGCGGGTCCCCCGCCCGTTTCTTCCTCTCTGCACAAGGCCTTGCTCTGCACCTGGCTGATATGATCCCGTCAGGCCGCCCCTGAACGGGCGCTGACGTTTTATCCCTTTACAATTTCAGTCTTTTCAGGAAACGCGTAATGTCATGCGTATGCCAATTCTGTACCCACGGTTTTGGCATACCATATCTGTTCGTTTTCCTGGTTTGCTCTCCCTCATCAATTGGACGTATTCCGTCTGACAATCTAGTTACCTGTATTTTATGGTACACCGCATTATCGAATGGTCTTTGCGAAACAGGTTCATCGTCCTGCTGCTGGCGGCAGGACTGTCCGTGTGGGGCTTCGTTTCCGTGCGCAACAACCCCATCGACGCCATTCCCGACCTTTCCGAAAACCAGGTCATCGTCTTCACCGAGTGGATGGGACGGGGGCCGCAGCTCATCGAGGATCAGATTACCTACCCGCTGGTCACGAACCTGCAGGGCCTGCCCAACGTCAAGTACGTGCGGGCCAACTCCATGTTCGGAATGAGCTTCATCTATATCATTTTCGAGGAAGACGTGGACATCTACTGGGCGCGGGAACGGGTGCTGGAGCGCATGAGCACCATTTCCCAAAGCCTACCGCAGGGCGTGAGTCCGCAGCTCGGGCCGGACGGAACCGGCGTAGGCCACATCCTGTGGTACACCCTCGACGCCCCGGATCTCGATCTGGGCGAGCAGCGGGCCATTCAGGACTGGTACGTAAAATTCGCGCTGCAGAACGTGAAGGGCGTCAGCGAAATCGCCTCCTTCGGCGGCTTTCAGAAGCAATACCAGATCACCGTCAACCCCAACAAACTCCTCTACTACGACCTAGCGGTTAATAATGTCATTGCCGCCGTCCGGGCCAACAACAACGAAAGCGGGGGAAGGAAGTTCGAGATGAGCGACATCGGCTACGTGATCAACACCACCGGGTATCTGGAAAGTGTGGAGGAAATCGAGAACATACCCGTGACGACGCGGCAGGGCATCGCGATCCGGGTGGCCGATGTGGCCACGGTGCAAATGTCCGGCGAGACGCGCCTGGGCATATTCGACCAGAACGGGGAAGGCGAAAGGGTGGGCGGCATTGTGGTGATGCGCTACGGCGAAAATGCCGACGCGGTCATCCAGCGGGTAAAGGCCAAAATGATCGAGACCACCAAAGGGCTGCCGCCCGGCGTCAAGTTCGACATCATCTACGACCGGGGCGCTTTGATTCAGGAAAGCATCGACAGCATCAAGCACACGCTGATCGAAGAAATGATCGTGGTCTCGCTGATCGTCATCGTGTTTCTCTTTCACTGGCGCAGCGCCCTGAGCATCATTATCCAGATCCCCATCACCATCGCGGCCAGCTTTATCCTGCTCAATGCCTTCGGGATATCCTCCAACATCATGTCACTGACCGGCATTGCGCTCGCCATCGGGGTAATCGTGGACAACGGCATCATCATGAGTGAAAACGCCTACAAACATCTATCCGAGCGCTACGCGCAGTGGGAACAGCAACAAAAAATTGAAAAATCATGAAGTGGCCACGAAAAAATAAGAAGCCGAAAGAGAATTGGATTTCGGAAGAGGAGCGGCTGGCGGTCATCGAAAAGTCGAGCAAGCAGGTGTCGCGCGGGGTTTTCTTCGCCACCATCATCATCATCACCTCCTTTTTGCCGGTCTTCATGCTCACGGGTCAGGAGGGCAAGCTCTTTCACCCGCTGGCCTACACCAAGACCTTCATCATGCTGGTGGACGCCCTGCTGGTTCTCACGCTGGCCCCGGTGCTCATTTCATTTTTCATGAAGGGAAAGTTCCGGCCCGACAACGCCAACCCCGTCAACCGGGTGCTGGAGCGGGTGTATGAACCTGTCATCCGGGTCATTCTGAAATGGCGGAAAACCACCCTGGCCGTCAACATCATCGCGCTTTTGGTTGCCATACCTTTATTGGGAAGCCTGGGCAGCGAATTCATGCCGCCACTCGATGAGCA
This sequence comes from Persicitalea jodogahamensis, assembly GCF_014651615.1. GTDB lineage: Bacteria > Bacteroidota > Bacteroidia > Cytophagales > Spirosomataceae > Persicitalea > Persicitalea jodogahamensis. The sequence goes on from NZ_BMXF01000008.1 coordinate 64,953, forward strand.
AAGCATTCTGTTCATGCCCGTCACGCTGCCGGATATTTCCAACGCCGAGGCCAAGCGGATTCTGCAGGTTCAGGACAAGATCATCAAGTCGGTGCCGGAGGTGGAGAAGGTGCTGGGCAAGGCGGGCCGGGCCAGCACGGCGACCGACAACTCGCCCATCAGCATGATCGAAACCATTATCATGCTCAAGCCCAAATCCGCCTGGCGGGAGGGCCTGACCAAGGCCGACATCATCACCGAGCTAAACAACAAGCTTCAGATACCCGGCGTGGTGAACGGCTGGACTCAGCCGATCATCAACCGCATCAACATGCTGGCCACCGGCATCCGCACCGATGTGGGCATCAAGGTGTACGGGCAGGACCTCTACCAGATCGCGGCCGTGTCCGAAAAGGTGAAGGCCGCGCTGGAAGGTACGCCGGGTGTCACGGATCTGTACGTGGAACCTATCACGGGGGGCAAGTACCTGTCCATCGAGGTGCGCCGGGCCGACCTGGGCCGGTACGGGCTGACCGTGGACGATGTCAACCAGACGGTGGAGAGCGCCCTGGGCGGCGCGACGGTGGGGCAGACCATCGAAGGGCGCCAGCGGTTTTCCATCAGCGTTCGGCTGGCCCAGGACTACCGCAACAGCGTGGAAGAGATCAAAAGAATCCCGCTGCAGGCACCAGGTTTCGGGGAAGTACCCCTGCAGGCGGTGGCCGACGTCGTATTCAAGGACGGGCCGCCCATGATCACCTCGGAAAACGCCATTCTGCGCGGTGCGGTCATGTTCAACGTCCGCGACCGGGATCTAGGTGGTACCGTGGAGGAGGCGATGGCCAAGATCAATGCTGAAAAGGGAATCCTGCCGGAAGGGTACTTTCTGGAATGGAGTGGGCAGTACGAGAACCTCATCCGGGGGCAGCGTACACTGATGATCATCGCGCCCATCGTGCTGGTCATCATCTTTTTCGCCCTCTACTTCGCCTTCCACTCCCTTCGGGAAGCCTTCCTGAGCTTGCTCACCATTCCCTTCGCCCTGATCGGCGGGGCGTACATCATTTACTTTTGGGGCGTGAACCTATCGGTGGCGGTGGCGGTGGGCTTCATCGCCCTGTTCGGCATCGCCGTCGAGACGGGCATCGTGATGGTCATCTACCTTAACGACGCCATGCAGCAACTAATCGCCCTGAAAGGCAACTCCAGCGAAACCATCACCAAAGACGACTTGCGCGAATACGTGATCCGGGGAGCGGCCAAACGTCTCCGTCCCAAGCTGATGACGGTTTGCGTGTCGCTGTTCGGACTGATCCCAGTGTTGTGGGCCACGGGCGTGGGCACCGACGTGATGCAACCCATCGTGCTGCCCATGATTGGCGGGGTGCTCACCTCCTCGACCCACATCCTGCTGGTGACGCCCCTCATTTTTTTAATGACGAAAGAATATGAACTACGGAAATTCGGCAAACTGGAAGTGTATGACGTACAACATTAAATGGCTGGTTGGATCGCTGTTCCTGCTTCCCATCGGCGCGAAGGCGCAGCAGTCGGCGGAAGTCCTCTCGCTGCCCGAGATCATCCGGCAGATCGAGAGTGATAACCTGCTGCTGCAGACCTATGCCCCACGGGCCGAAAGCTACCGCTACAAGGGAGATGCCGCCACGGCCTGGATGGCCCCGATGGTGGGGCTGGGTACCTTCATGACCCCTTACCCGTTCCAAAAAATCACCGACGCTCGCGACCGGGGCATGATCATGCTGCGCGCCGAACAGGAAATTCCCAATCTGTCGCGCCAGCGGGCCGAGCGGCGGGCCATCGAATCCCAGACACGAGTCGAAACGGTCTCCCGCGAGGTGGCGCTCAACAAGTTGCGGGCCGAAGCCAAGAGTAGCTACTATACCTGGCTGGTGTCGCTCGAACAGATCGACGTGTTGAAAAAGACCGGGGAAATCTTGGCCATGATGAAAAAGGTGGAGGAGGTCAGGTACCCCTTCAACCAGGCCTCGCTGGGCAGCATCTACCGCGCGGAGGCCGAAATCGAGAAGAATCGGAACATGATTCTCATGCAGGCAGGTAACATAGAGCGGGCCAGGGCCACGCTCAATGCCCTGATGAACCGGGAGGGCAACCAGCCGTTCACCATCGACACCACCTACCGGCCCCGGTTCGTGCCCGTCGCCCGCTTCGATACGCTGAGCCTGGCCGCCGACCGGAGCGACATCGTGCGGATGAACGCCCAGATCGAGTCGATGCGCCTGAACATCGAGGCCACGGCGTTGCAGCGAAAGCCCGACTTCCGGGTTCAGTTCGACCACATGAATCCCCTGGATCCCATGATGCCCAAGGTGTTCAGTGCGATGGGGATGATTAAAATTCCCTTTGCCTCCTGGTCGTCCAAAATGTACAAGTCCGACATCCGGGCGATGGAGTTGAACATCCAGGCGATGACCACCGAACGGGCAGCCATGCTACAGGAAACCCAGGGGATGCTGTATGGTATGCAGGCCGGACTCTTGGCCATGGAAGCCCGCATCCGGACGCTGGAAACCCGTGTCATCCCCGCCCTGCGGAAGGCGTTCGACGCCGGGTTTTTGGTGTATCAGGAAAACAAACTCCCGCTCACCGAACTGCTGGACAGTTGGGAGGCACTCAATATGACGGAGATGGAACTCCTTGAAGAGCGCGACAAATTTTACCAAATGATTGTCAATTATGAACAGGAACTATATAGGTAGCCTGCTGCGCTTGCTGCTGCTGGTTGCGGTGGCTTGGGGATGCGATTCTAAAAAAGAAGCGGCTCACAACCATGCTGAACAGTTCACCTGCCCGATGCATCCGCAGATTGTGCGCGACGAGCCGGGTAGCTGCCCCATTTGCGGCATGGACCTGGTGCCCCAGGCAGAAAGTGGCGAAGAGGTCGTGGACAGCGCGTTGCGGCCGCTGCTCAAGCCGACTAACGCGCAGGTACTTTCCGAAGCACCCACCATCGCACCCGAGACGGGTACCCGCATCGTAACCCTTTCGGCGCAGGGCAAGGTGGCTTATGACACCCGTGAGCAGGCCGGCGTGGCCAGCCGGGTGGCGGGACGCATTGAGCGGATCGGCATCCGGTACAACTTCCAACCCGTCCGTAAGGGGCAACTACTATTGGAAATTTACTCGCCCGACCTGGTGGCTGCTCAGCGCGAGCTGCTCTACGTCAGCCGCCAGGACGACAATCCGGCCCTGCGGGAAGGCGCAAGGCAGAAGCTGCTGCTGTTGGGGATGTCCGCCGCCCAGATCGCCGACATCGTACGGACGGGAAAGCCGGTGTACCGGGTATTCGTTTACAGTCCCGCCAGCGGGTATATTGTCGATCAGTCGGTCGTGGCCGCCCCTGCTACCGCACCTTCCGCCGCAATGGCAGGGGGCGGCGCAGCAAGCAGTGGCGGGGGGATGAACGGAATGGGCGGGGGAGCGGCCTCGACGACAGCGGCCGCTACTGCCCCGAATGTCGGCAACGCTCCGGTCTTGATCCGGGAGGGGCAGTATGTCGGTGCCGGGCAAACCGTTTTCACCATTTACAAAGCCAGCAGCCTGGTGGCCGACTTTTACCTGGATGCTTCTCTGGCCCGGGAGGTCAGGCGCGGGCAGAAGATTCTGTTCCAGTCCGTGGCCGGGGACGCCGCCCTCCAAACGGGCACCATCGGGCTGGTGGAGCCTGCGCAGCGCGGCGGAGAAAGTTTCGCCACGGCGCGGGTGTACCTGCGCGGCAGCAAACTGAATCCCGGTCAGTTGGTTCGGGCCGAGATTCCCGTGGTGACGGAAAATGGCTACTGGTTGCCCCGGAGCGCGCTGGTGAGTCTGGGTACCGGGTGGATTGTTTTCAAGGCAGAAGGCGACGTGTTCACGCCCAAAAGGGTGCAAACTGGCCTGAGCGCCGACGGCATGGTGCAGGTGCTGGACGACCTGACCGGGTGGCGCGTGGCCAGAACCTCCAGCTACCTGGTGGACAGTGAAAGTTTCATCCGAGCGTCGGCCAATCTATAAACCTATGAAAAAGCTACTGAAAATATCATTTCTCCTGTTTGCGGCCACCTTCCTGCTGTTCTGCAAGGGCAAACCGGAAGAATCCGCCGAGGCGAGCGGCACCAGCTACACCTGCCCCATGCACCCGCAAATCGTCCAGCCCGCACCGGGTACCTGCCCGATCTGCGGCATGGATCTGGTCCCGGTGGAACGGAACGCCGATCAGGCCAGCCTCACGCTCAGCGAAAGCCAGCGACTGCTGGCCAACATCACCACGGACACCGTTCGGACGGGCGCATTCTCGTCGGCCAAACAACTGAACGGCCGGGTGGTGATCGACCCCGAACAGATCGAGTACGTGACCAGCCGGGTGCCGGGGCGCATCGAGAACCTTTACGTGCGGGAAACGGGGGTGACGGTCAAGAAGGGGCAGACCCTGTACCGAATCTATTCCGAACAACTGGCCTCCCTGCAGCAGGAGTACCTGGTGGCAGTGGCACAGACTGAGCAGTTTCCCGACAACGCCCGCTTCCAGAGCATTCTGGAGGCGGCCCGCCAGCGGTTGGAACTGTACGACCAGTCGCCCCAACAATTGGAAGCCCTGCGCACGGGCAAAAAAACCGACCCCTACGTTTCCTATCCCGCCCCGGCCAGCGGGGTGGTGGCCGAGTTGTTCGTCACCGAAGGGCAGTACGTACCCGAGGGCGGCTCCGTCCTGCGGCTGGAAGGCTACCGGAGCGTTTGGATCGAGGCGGACATTTATCCCTCAGAGGCGGGCCTAATTAAGAAAGGGCAATCGGTGGAGGTGCGGGCGGCGGGCGGCGAAAGCGATGCCCGCGCCATGCGGATCGACTTCATCGAACCGGCTCTACAGGCCGGCAGCCAGTTGCTCACGCTGCGCGGAAGCCTGTCGAATCCCGGCGACCAGTACCGTCCCGGCATGCAGGTCTTCGTGCAGGTGCCCGTCAGTGTCAACTCAAAAGCCGTCACCCTGCCCGTGGACGCCGTTATCCGCGATGGCAGCGGGGCGCACGTCTGGCTGGAAACCGAACCGGGTACCTTCAAGGCGCAATCCGTCAGGCTGGGGGCCGAAAACTTCGACCGGGTGGAGATTACCGAGGGGTTGAAAGAGGGGGAGGTGGCGGTTCTGTCGGGTGCCTACCTGCTGTACAGCGAGTATGTACTCAAAAAAGGAAAAATTCCGGCGGGCGAGCACAATCACTGAGCGTGGTTGCAGGCTATCCGATATTTGAACATTTGACAAATAAGCAAACGCAAAGAACGATGCAAAAAATAGTAAAACTGGCCCTGCCGATTACGCTGGCATTTCTGATCACGGCATGCGGTGACAAGACGGAAAATAAGACCGCCGACCACGATCATGCCGAAATGGCGCAGCCTGAGTCATCGCAGGAAAAGACAGTGCCGACAGGCCCGACCACCAGTATTGCAAAGCTTAAAGACGACCGATTGAATGCCGTTTACGCACAGTACGCCCACCTTACCAACGCCCTCACCGAAGCGGACGTCGATGCAGCCAAAATTGCGGCCAACGCCATCGAGGCCGGTGCCACGGGCGTGTCCGGGGGAAGGGCACTCGCTTCAGCCGCCGCCAGGGTTTCCGCCGCCTCGACCGTCGAGGCCCAGCGAAAGGCCTACGGAAGCCTGAGCCAGAATATGATAAAACTGGTAAAAGCGTCCGGGTTAGCCGAAGGACAGGTTCACGTGCAGTACTGCCCGATGGCTTTCGATAACGAAGGGGCTACCTGGATGAGCTCGACGCGGGAGATTCGGAATCCGTACATGGGAGAAGCAATGCTTTCCTGTGGTGAGACTCGGGAAAGCATCCAGTAAACATTTTTGAAAGTGAAAAGGAGACGATGGATTAGTCGTCGCCGCTAGTTTTATCCAATACCCAAACAGTCTGTAAAAAGCCAACCAAAACCATTTAAAATCATGAACTCCATTTTCAAAATCATTTGCGTAGCCCTGATTGCCTCATCCGCTTCCGCCCAACATGAAAACCACACTCAACCTGAGGCAAATGCAACAACAGCCAAGGCAAAAAGCCCCCGCACCAGCGCGATGGCAATGGTCGGAGACAATCATGTTCACATCGACTACGGATCACCCAGCGTTCGAGGTCGGCAGATTTGGAATGGGCTGGTAGCCTACGACCAGGTGTGGGCGACGGGCGCGCACAAGGCAACCTGGGTTGATTTTTCTCAGGATGTCGTCATCAATGGCCAAACTGTACCGAAAGGCAAGTATGGCTTTTTCACCATTCCCGGACCAGCGGAGTGGACGCTCATCCTCAGTCGGGACTGGGACATGCACCTGGCGGACGACTATAAACCTGAACAGGATGTGGTCCGGGTGCAGGTCAAACCCGAAACTCAGAACGACTTGACGGAAGCGCTGACTTACGAAGTGGTACCGGAAGGAAAGCACAAGGGGGAAATCAGAATGCGCTGGGAGAAGGTAGGAGTTTCCCTGCCCTTTCAGAACAAATGAAAACCGCAGTGTGAAAACTACGCCCTGTTTTCTGCCGCTAATCGCCGGTAGGTGCTGTGGCTTAATGGGTCGGCAAATCACTAATGAAATGCCGATTCACAATTCTTTTGATTTTTCTGATTGTGGCCGAACAGCTTATTTTCAGAAGGTTATCGAAGTGGTGTAAAGCTATATCAGGATAATGTACCCCAGAAAAAATCATTTTAAACATACACACATCTACTGTTTCAATATGGATATCTTTGAATTTTTTTTTGGTGAGAAATCAGATTCTGATTTACACACACTTTCAAAGTCTGGAATTGAAAAATATGATAGGGAGGACTATGTAGGTGCCATTCAAGATTTTTCTAATGCCATTCGATTGTTTCCTGACAACCCGATTCTATATTTAATGAGAGGAACGGCTCATCTGGACGGCGGGAATACTTTTCATGCAGAAAAGGATCTATTCTCGGCACTCAACTTAGATAAGAGCAATTATTTAATCTTGTATCGGCTGGGAATGCTCTTGCATAAGAGAAGAGACACTACCAGTGGTCTGAGATTTCTAATAGACTCGTATGACACTCACCAAACAGAGGATATTGAAGAGTGGGATTTGGGCAAAAAGAAGATGCTTTTCGTTTCAAAAAGAACCATTGCATTAACTATCGGCGACTTTCTTATTGATAATCAAAGATTTGAAGAGGGTCTGGGCTATTTGGAAAGGGTAATCGAACATGATCCCAACGATCCCAATTCATATCACATTAAGGGAATGTCACTTGCAAAAATCGGACGGGTAAGGGAAGGCATTGCCTATGTCAAGAAGGCTGTACAACTTGGTAGCCCAACGGCGGAATGGTCATTGAAAGCACTGGAACAAATTCTATGATTGCCATATGACCGGAAATAGGCTCAACTAGATAACGGTAGAGTTTCGTTCACAACTCTCGCCAATTGGGTTATCAAGCGGTCTCTATGGGTTCTTCTTTCTGAAACCCTGTTGCACTTGTATTTTTCGTACCTTTGCCGCTCAATGAGAATCACCCTGCACGTACTGGCCTTCTACATCCTGCTGCTTTCCTGCTTTCCCTGTCAGGACAGCGCACTCGTTGATTTCGGTCAGAACACCGTTGCCTTACTGACAGCCGGGGCCGATCATTCGCCCCACGAGACGCCGGATCTCTGCTCCCCCTTCTGCATTTGCACCTGCTGCGCGGGCATGGACATCCCCGTGTTGAAAACCTCCCTACCCGAAAAGCCTGTTGCTGATTTTGCCAGGCCTTCGGCATCCCCCTACACCTCCGCCACTCCTTCCGGCGGGGCTTCTTCCGTCTGGCAGCCGCCCAGAGCTTAGTGTGACACCCTTCCCGTCAGTTTCCCACGCCCCGACCGCCCGGTCTGGGCCGGAAAATCCTGTTACACTAAATCCAAATTTTCATGCTGGACAAAATCATCCATTTCTCCATTCATAACAAGCTGGTGATCGGACTCTTCACGCTGGCGCTGATCGCCGTGGGGATTTACTCGCTGACCCGACTTCCCATCGACGCCGTCCCCGACATCACTAATAACCAGGTCCAAGTCATTACCACCAGCCCCTCGTTGGCCGCCCAGGAAGTCGAGCGGCTGGTCACCTTCCCGGTGGAAACCGAAATGGCCACCATCCCCGACATCACGGAAATCCGCTCCATCTCCCGCTTCGGCCTGTCGGTGATTACCATCGTTTTCAAGGAAAGTACCGATATCTACTGGGCGCGGCAGCAGGTCGTAGAGCGGCTCGGCAATGCGGCGGACAAGATTCCGCCCGGTGCCGGGACCCCCGGACTGGCTCCGGTCACCACCGGGCTGGGCGAAATCTACCAGTACCTACTGAAGGCCAAACCGGGCTACGAGGATAAATTCACGGCCATGGAGCTGCGCAGCGTTCAGGACTGGATCGTCCGGCGGCAGTTGCTGGGTACGCCCGGCGTGGCTGACGTGAGCAGCTTCGGCGGCTACCTCAAGCAGTACGAAATCGCCATCGACCCCGATAAGCTGCGGGCCATGAACCTGTCGATGGACGAGTTGTTCACGGCCCTCGAACAGAACAACCAGAATACGGGCGGGGCCTACATCGACAAGCAGCCCAACGCCTACTTCATCCGCAGCGAGGGACTGATCGGCAGCCTGGACGACATCCGCAACATAAGGGTTCGGGAAACCGCCCAGGGCCTACCCGTCCTGGTGCGGGACATCGCCACGGTGCGCTTCGGCCACGCCGTGCGCTACGGGGCCATGACCCTCAACGACGAGGGCGAGGTCGTGGGCGGCCTGGTGCTGATGCTGAAGGGAGCCAACTCTTCGGCGGTCATCGACGACGTCAAGGCGCGCGTCGAGCAGATCCGCAAAAGCCTGCCCGAGGGAGTGGCCATCGACCCCTTCCTCGACCGCACCAAGCTGGTCGACCGCGCCATCGGAACCGTGTCGAAGAACCTGGTCGAGGGAGCGCTGATCGTCATCTTCGTGCTGGTACTGCTGCTGGGCAACCTGCGGGCGGGACTGGTGGTGGCCTCGGTCATCCCGCTGGCCATGCTCTTCGCGGTGTCCATGATGAAGCTCTTCGGGGTGTCGGGCAATCTGATGAGCTTGGGGGCCATCGACTTTGGGCTGATCGTGGACGGGGCGGTCATCATCGTGGAGGCGACCCTGCATCACATTAACGGGAAAAAGTACGACCACCGACTCAGCCAGGCCGAAATGGATCGGGAGGTGTACGATTCCGCCTCGAAGATCCGCAACTCGGCGGCTTTCGGCGAAATCATCATCCTGATCGTGTACCTGCCCATCCTGGCGCTGGTGGGCATCGAGGGAAAGATGTTCCGGCCCATGGCCCAGACGGTCAGCTTCGCCATCCTGGGGGCGTTCATCCTGTCGCTGACCTACGTGCCGATGGTCTCAGCCCTGTTTCTGAGCAAGAAACCCAACCACAAGCCCAACTTCTCGGACCGCTTCATCGCCGGGGCCTACCGTCTCTACGCGCCCGTTCTGGGCTTCGCCCTGCGGCGGCAGGTGGTGGTCATCGCCACGGCGCTGGTGCTTTTCGCCCTCAGTTTGGTCATGTTCTTGAATATGGGCGGCGAGTTCATCCCGCAGCTCGACGAGGGTGATTTCGCCATCGAGACCCGCGTGCTGACCGGCAGTTCATTGTCGGAAACGGCGGACGCCGTGCAGCAGGCCGCCGGGCTGCTGTTGAAAGAGTTTCCCGACGAGGTGATCGAGGTGGTGGGCAAGATCGGTTCCTCCGAAATCCCCACCGACCCCATGCCCGTGGAGGCGGCGGACGTGATGGTGGTTTTGAAGGAGAAGTCGGAATGGACGGCGGCCTCGGGGCGGGAAGAGCTGGCCGACAAGATGCAGGAGTACCTGACGGAGACCATTCCGGGCGTCACCTTCGGCTTTCAGCAGCCCATCCAGATGCGCTTCAACGAGCTGATGACGGGCGTGAAGCAGGACGTGGCGGTCAAGATCTACGGGGAGGACCTCGACGTGCTGGCCGAGCAGGCCAAAAAGGTGGGCCGGGTGGCCAACCAGATCGAGGGCGTGCAGGACCTGTACGTGGAGGTCGTCAGCGGCCTGCCGCAGATTGTCGTGGAATTCGACCGCCCCAAGCTGGCCAGGTACGGCATCAGCATCGAGCAGGCCAACCGCACGCTGAGCACCGCGTTCGCGGGCAGCGCGGCGGGGGTCGTGTACGAAGGGGAGCGGCGCTACGACCTGGTGGTGCGCCTCGACCGGGCCAGCCGCCGCACCATCGATGACGTGCGGCAGCTGTTCATCACCACCGCCGACGGGCAGCAGGTTCCCCTGGAGCAAGTGGCCCGGGTGGAAATGAAGCCCGGTGCCAACCAGATCCAGCGCGAGAACGCCCAGCGTCGCATCACGGTGGCCTTCAACGTGCGGGGTCGCGACGTGGAGAGCATCGTGGAGGAAATGCAGGCCAAAATGGACCGCGACGTGAAGCTGCCCGCCGGCTACTACGCCACCTACGGCGGCCAGTTTCAGAACCTGCGCGAGGCGAGCGCCCGGCTGGGCGTGGCGGTTCCGGTCGCCCTGCTGCTGATCTTCGTGCTGCTGTACTTCACGTTCCAGTCCCTGCGCCAGAGCATCCTGATCCTGAGTGCCATCCCGCTGTCGGCCATCGGCGGCGTGCTGGCGCTGTGGCTGCGCGGCATGCCCTTCAGCATCTCGGCGGGCATCGGCTTCATCGCCCTGTTCGGCGTGGCGGTGCTGAACGGCATCGTGCTGATCGGCGAGTTCAACCACCTGCGGCGCGAGGGGATGACCGACTTGCGGGAGGTCATTTTCCGGGGTTCCGAAACCCGCCTGCGGCCCGTCCTGATGACGGCTCTGGTGGCGTCGCTGGGCTTTCTGCCGATGGCCCTTTCCCACGGGGCCGGGGCCGAGGTGCAGCGGCCCCTGGCCACGGTGGTCATCGGCGGGCTGGTGACGGCCACGCTGCTCACACTGCTGGTGCTGCCCGCGCTCTACCTGATGGTCGAGAAGCGCTTTGCCAAAAAGATCAACGGGAAGGCATTGGTCGTGTTCCTCGTGGCGGCCATCGGCATTCCCTCAGCCGCTTCGGCGCAGGAGCCGACGCCGCCGATCCGCCGCGTCACGCTGGACGAAGCGATGAGCACCGGGATGACCAACAACCTGGAAGTCAAATCGGGGGTGTTCCGGGTGGACTACCGGCAGGCCTTGCTGGGCACCGGAACCGAGATCCCCAAAACCGACCTGACCTGGACGGGCGGGCAGTACAACAGCTACCGCTTCGATAATAGCTTCAACCTCACCCAGACGCTGCCCCACCCGCGCGTCGGCAAGACCCGCCGCCGACTTCTGGACGAGGAGGTGAACGGGGTCCGGCTCTCGGTCGAGGTGACCCGCGCCGCCCTGACCCGCGACATCAGGAAAGCCTACTACGGCCTGCGGCTGCTCGACCGTCGGGAGGAATTGCTGCGGCAAGAACTGGAGCGGGCCGAACGCTTCGTGCGGGCTGCCGACCTGCGCTACCGCACGGGGGAGGGCAACCAGTTGGAGTATTCCGTGGCCCAAAGCACCCTGGCCGACGTGCAGGCGCTGCTGATCCGCAACCGGGCCGAGACGGCCTCTTTGCGGGAACAGCTCCGCGCCATTACCAACAGCCCCGTGCTGCTCCTGCCGGACAGCAGCGGCGCGCTGCGGCGCGACCTTGCGGCGGCACTGGCGGACACGGCGGGAATTTCGGACAACCCCTACCTTCGACTTGCCCGGCAGGAGCTCCTCATCGCGAGACGATCCACGGACCTGGAAAAAACGTCCCTGCTTCCCCAGTTCAAAGTGGGGTACCTCAACCAGTCGCTGATCGGCGATTACCGGCGCAACGGTGCGGACGTGTTCTACGGGGCGGGCAAACGCTTCCACAGCGTCGAGGCCGGGCTGGCCATACCCATTTTCCGGGGTGCGTCCAAAGCGCGGATCGAGGCGGGCAGGATCAGCGAGGAACTCGCCCGCAATCAACTGGCCGTGGCGGAGATTCAACTCGGCACCCAACTGAGGCAGGCGGTGCGTGCTTACCAGGCCACCGAACAGAGCCTGACTCTGTACGAGGAGCAGAACCTGCCCCTCGCCGGGGAAATCCGGGCGAAAGCCACGCTGGCCTACGAGGCGGGTGAGATCGGCTATCTCGAGTTCGCCCAGGCCCTCAACCGGGCGCTGGACATTCAGTCGCGGTACCTGGACCTGCTCGATGAACACAACCGGGCCGTTATCGAAATAGAATTCCTGCTGGGCCAGTGACCGGCCCGCGCCTACATTCCATTTTTTATACCAAAAGACAAGAACCAAATGAAGAACCTACTGATTATCCTGGCCCTGCTGGCGGGCCTTTTCGCCTGTGACAATACCCCGACGACGGAAGCCGAGGGTGGGGAGGCCACCTCGGCACCCCATGAGGAAGGGGACGAAAACCGGGTCGAGCTGACCAAAGCGCAGTACGAGACGGCGGGGATCGCCACTGGCCTGGTGACGGAGCGCAGCCTGAGCGGCACGGTGGTGGCCAACGGCGTCATCGACACCCCCCCCCAGAACCTGGTCAGCATTTCGGCCCCCTACGGCGGCTTCGTCCGCAGCACCGACCTGCTGCAGGGCAAGCGGGTGCGGAAAGGGCAGGTGGTGGCCACCATCGAGAACCCCGACCTGATCAAGATGCAGCAGGACTACCTCGAGACGGCCAGCCAACTGGAATACGCCGAACTCGAACTCGCCCGCCAGACCGAACTGAGCCGCGAGAACGTCAACGCCCGCAAGGTGCTGCAGCAGGCCACGGCGGACGCCAAGACCCAGAAAGCCCGGCTGGCGGGATTGAAGGGGCGGCTGCAAATCGCCGGCATTAGCCCCAAGTCGTTCGCCGACGGCAACCTGGTGACCCGATTCCCGGTCGTTTCGCCCATCAGCGGGTCGGTGACGGTGGTCAACGTCAACCTGGGCATGTACGTCAACCCGACCGATGTCATGTTCGAGATCGTGGACACGGAGCATTTGCACGTGGAAATTTCCGTGTTTGAGGACGACGTTCCGAAAATAAAGATCGGCCAGACCATCCGCTTCACGCTCAGCAACGATCCGGCGAAACAGCACCTGGCCAAGGTGTACCTGATCAACCAGAAAATAAACGAGGACCGCACCGTCAGGATCCACGGCCACCTCGACCACGACGACCACGGCATGCTGCCCAACAACTTCGTGCGGGCCGTGATCGAGACTGGTGCCAGCCCGGTGCCCGCCCTGCCGGAGGAGGCGATCGTGGATTTTGAGGGCAGGCCCTACATCTTCGTCCGGGCCGATTCCACCGAAAGCCGCACTTTCGAGATGGTGGAGGTAGCCCGGGGCGTGACGGAAAACGGCTACGCGCAGGTGACGCTGCCGAAGGATTTCGACCGAAGCCGTGAAGTTGTAATGAAGGGAGCCTACGCCCTGTTGTCGAAACTTAAAAATTCGGAGGAGGAGGGGGAAGGCCACTGACAATGACCCATGGAACAAATCATTCTGGGCGGCATCGTCCTCAGCTTCATCCACGCGGTAATCCCCAGCCACTGGCTGCCCTTCGTCACGATTGGCAACGCCCGGGGCTGGGACCGGGCGACCCTATTGCGAACCACTTTCCTGGCGGGTACCGCCCACACGCTGAGCACCACGATTTTCGGCCTGCTGGTCAGCTACGCGGGGTTCCAGCTCTCCGACAGCCAGCAACTGATCGCCGGGCGAATTGTCCCGCTGCTGCTGCTGATCCTCGGGCTGTGGTTTGTCATGCAGCATTACCTGGGCCACTCCCACACCCATCTGGAAGCGGGGAATGCAAGGGGCAGAAGCCACCGACGGCTGCTGCTGTCGCTGGTGGTCGTCATGTTCTTTTCGCCCTGTTTCGAGATCAGCGCTTATTTCCTCAGCGCGGGGACGATGGGCTGGCGCGCCGTGGCCGTGTTGGCGGCCTTATATAATGTCCTCACCCTGGCCGGCATGCTCGCAATGGTCGGGCTGGGACAGCGGGGGCTGGAGAAGCTGGACATCGGCTGGCTGCGGCACAACGAGCAACTCATTACCGGGATGACGCTCTGCGGGCTGGCGGCCTTTAATTTTTTTACTGAATTTTAAGAAACCCAATAAACCATGACACAAAAACCAGTAAAAAAACACGATTCCCACCGCCACGGGGGCGAGGCCAGCGACTGGCTCACCCACTGGCCATTGCTGCTGTCGCTGCTCATCCTGGCGGTGATGCTCACCGCCGAATACGGCTTCGGGGCCGTGCCCGGCGAACTGCCGCGCCTGGCAATTTACCTTACCGCTTACTTATTGGCGGGTTACAAGGTGCTGGACTTGGCCTTCAGGAAGGCCAGGCGGCTCGACATATTCAACGAGTTCTTCCTGATGAGCGTGGCCACCCTCGGCGCGTTCGCCATCGGCGAGTACAGCGAAGGCGTGGCGGTCATGGTGTTCTACGCCATCGGCGAGTGGTTCCAGGACGTCGCCGTGAACCGGGCCAAGCGAAGCATCAAGGCCCTGCTCGACATCCGGCCCGACACGGTGGATGTGATCCGTCAGGGCAGGGTGCAGACGGTGGAACCCTCCGAAGTCGAGATAGGCGAGGCCATCCAGGTGAAGCCCGGCGAGAAGGTGGCGCTGGACGGTGAGCTGCTGTCCGAGCGGGCCACCTTCAACACCGCCGCCCTGACGGGCGAGAGCAAACCCGATTCCAAAGAAAAGGGCGAGCAGGTGCTGGCCGGGATGATCAACCTGAACACCGTGGCCGAGGTGAAAGCCCGCGCCCTGTTCCGCGACAGCAAGCTCAGCCGCATCCTGGAAATGGTGCAGGACGCCACGGCTCGCAAGTCCCGCACCCAGCTTTTCATCTCCCGGTTCGCCAAAGTTTACACGCCCATCGTGTTTGCGCTGGCTGTCCTGCTGGTGGTGCTGCCCTACTTCTTCGTTTCCGACTACGTCTTCCGGGACTGGCTCTACCGGGGCCTGGTCTTTCTGGTGATAAGCTGCCCCTGCGCCCTGGTGGTCTCGATCCCGCTGGGTTACTTCGGGGGCATCGGGTTGGCTTCGAAGAACGGCATCCTGTTCAAGGGTTCCAACTTCCTCGACGTGATGACGGGAGTGGACACGGTGGTCATGGACAAGACCGGAACCCTCACCAAAGGGGTGTTCAACGTGCAGGAAGTGGTGGCCGACGGCATTGACGAAAAGGAACTGGTCAGGCTTACCGCCGCCATTGAGAGCAAGTCCACTCACCCGATTGCGCTGGCCGTCACCCGTTACGCCGGGAACAGCCCGGAAGGGGCCGAGGTAGGGGACGTGGAGGAAGTGCCGGGCCACGGCTTGAAAGGAACCGTGGACGGCAGGGAGGTGCTGGCCGGAAACACCAGGCTGCTGCGCAAGTTTGGGGTGAAGTACGACGTGGCCATCGACCGGGAGGCCGATACGGTGGTGGTCGTGGCGGTGGACGGGCGGTATGCGGGCTACATCCTCATTTCTGACGAGATCAAGGAAGATGCGAAACAAACGGTCGAAGAACTCAGTGAAATGGGCATCAGGTCGGTCATGCTGAGCGGCGACAAGCAGAGCGTGGTGGAGAAGGTGGCCCGCACGGTCGGGGTGGACGAGGCCTTCGGCGACCTGCTGCCCGAGGACAAGGTGAAAAAGGTCGAGGCGCTAAAAAACGAGGGGAGGCACATCGCCTTTGTCGGCGATGGGGTCAACGACGCCCCGGTGATCGCCCTGGCCGACGCCGGCATTGCCATGGGCGGCCTGGGCAGCGACGCCACCATCGAGACGGCGGACATCGTCATCCAGAACGACCAGCCCGCCAAAATCGTGACAGCCATTAAAATTGGCAAGATTACCAAAGGCATCGTGTGGCAGAACATCGGGCTGGCGATGGGAGTGAAGGTGATTGTGCTGCTGCTGGGGGCAGGCGGCGTGGCCACACTCTGGGAGGCCGTCATCGCCGATGTCGGCGTGGCCCTGCTGGCCATTATGAACGCGGTCAGGATCCAGAGGAAATCAGTCTGAAACATCCGGCTTTCCGGCCCCCTCAGGACTGAAAAGGTGAGATTCATTTTAAAGATTACCAACCGTTTAGCAATATGATACTGAACAACGAACAAATAAAGCGGCTCTACGGCCAAACGGCCCGCTTCTATGACATCGCCCTGCTGGGGTACCGTATTCTGGGGGTCACAAAGCACAGGCGCAGGGCCATCGAAATGTTGCGGCTCAGGCCGGGCGACACAGTGGTGGACCTAGGCTGCGGAACGGGGGCGAATTTGACGCTTCTGATCGAGGCCGTAGGGGACAGCGGCCGCGTGATCGGCGTCGATCTGTCCGGAGCCATGCTGGCGAAAGCACGGGAGAAGGCCGACCGGGCGGGCTGGGCGAACGTCGAGCTGGTGGAGGCCGACCTCGTGCAATGGACAATCCCACAGGGTACGGTCGGGGTGCTTGCCACCTTCGCCCTGGAAATGGTGCCGGAATACGACCCCGTGATCGAGCGGCTGGCGGGTGAACTGCTACCCGGAAGGCGTCTTTCCCTCCTGGGGTTGAAGCATCCCGAAAAGTGGCCGGAATGGGCGGTCAAACTGGGCATATGGCTCAACAAACCGTTCGGCGTGAGCCGGGAGTACGAGCGATTCCGTCCCTGGCAGTCGGTGGAAAAGTACATGAAGACAGTTGAATTCGAGGAACTGTACCTGGGGGCTGCCTACCGCTGCACGGGTGAAAGAAGACCCTAAATCGCCAGGCCTGGCAGGATGACGATGGCAGCTATCCCCACAGCTCCAAGCAGTTTTCTCTTCTGGAAACGCTGGTCATCATTGGCGGGCAGTATTCATTCACAAAAAAGTTAGAAATACGTAGAGAAGCCAACCTGAAAGGTGGCTGTGCGGGCGGGTGGGTTGCCCAATATATCGGTGTCCCACCGGTACCGGTAGTTGGCCCGAATCACCGTGGTGGGTGACGGACGGAAACTAACGGCTGGTACAACGGACCAGATTTCATCGTAAATATTCCCGTTCGTTTCGTTGAATGTGCCTACGTTATAGTCCACACGCTCTAAGCGGGCCGCCACGTTCAGTATGGCCGTGTTCCAGCCCAGCATCCGGCCCCGCAGCACCGGCTGCACCACATCAAGCCAGCCCCCCTGCTGACGACGGCCAAACTGTTGTGAATAGGTGGAAGGTACATCTACCCGCGCCCAGACAAACTCGCCATTGATATACGTGCGCGAGCCGGGCAGCACCGTATTGAAATCCACCGCCCATAAATCGACCCGCCGACGCTGATCCAGAACCAGGCCGTCGTCCTGAAATTTGTTATAAATACCGCCCATCCACGACAAACCAATTTCCCCGAATTTGCGCCGTTTTGCGGCTGCTTTCAGCGTAACCAGAGGTACCCCGTTGAAACTTTCCTCGAATCGGTTGGGGTTGACCTTGGCTGCGGGCAGGAACGTCCGGTTTTGCGTATTGGCGATGATTGAATTGTCAAAGCCGTTGGTCAGGTAACCTTCGTAGGCAAATACCCAGTCGCGGGTGTATTTTTTTCCGTATAGCCCAAATCCCACGTTACTGAAGGTGGAGGGAATAATACGGGTGGATGAGAGGGGCCGGTCAACGAATTCCCATTTGGGGCCGTCGTGATTCTGGTTGAACGAGCCAATCGGATTCATCACGATGCCGGTACGCAGGTTGAGCAGGGAGTTGAACTGGAAATCGACCGAGGCAAATTCGATATTGATTTCTTTGGTACCGTCTTCAAACTCGATTTCGGTCAAAAACTTGATGCGCCGGTTGATGGTCGCGGCCATGAAAATCGTCATCCGGGGCATTTGAAACGACAGCCCCTCACTAACCCCGTCGGTATTTGCGTACTGCGTGTTGGCTTCTACATAGCCCCCTATCGAAATGGGCAGTTTGCCGGGCCGCAGAAAGGGGCGGTTGTAAGCGGCATCGAGGTTCATCTTTTCGTCTTTGGGCGTATGCAGCGTCGTATCCCGGCCAAACAGTGCATCCATTTTGGCATTGCTGGTCGTATCGACCGCGACCGGAACCTGACCAAAGACCGATGTGGCGACCAGCAGGCATACGGGTAAAAGTTTGTTTATCATATAAGTCAGGCGATAAGGATGTAAATTTTCTGGTCATCAGCCCTTACGCGGTAGGCTGTGAGGTCCCGGTCGGCGGGGCCTTCCGTTACGCGGCCCTGCGCATCGTATTCACTACCGTGGGCCGGGCAGGTGAGAAAGCCCTCGTGGGCGTTCAGCTCGTTGCCCTGGTGCGAACACTTCATCAATACAGCCGTGAAGGCTTCGCCCGTGCGGTGCAGATAAATAGGAAAGGTCTGACCCGGCAGCTCCACCAGCACGTAGTTGCGCAGCGTGGTCACTCCCTTTTTGCTCACCTGCTCGAATTCGCTCCGGCTGAGTTCAATGGTTTTCCCTTTTAGGACGGGCTTCTGTGCGTAGTACACACTTCTGCAACTGCTCACCAGCACCGGAAGCCCCGCTGCTGCCAGGCAAACGGCTCCGCAGGTCTTCAAAAATGTTTGCCGGTCGAGTTTATCTGGTGTCCTCATGAAGAATAGGCTTAGAGTGATTTAAGAAATGCAATGACATCAGCCTGACTGGCAGCGGGCATTTCCTCGAAACGCTTTTGAATGCTGGCAGCCTCACCACCGTGCATCCTGATGGCTTCCCTGATACTGCGTGCCCGTCCGTCGTGCATAAGATACACCTGCCCGCCCTGCGAATTTTGGGCCAGCCCCAGCCCCCACAGCGGGGGGGTACGCCACTCGGCTCCGCCAGCGGAGCCTTCCGTGTAGCCATCGTCCAGGCCCGGCCCCATGTTGTGCAGGAGCAGGTCTGTGTAGGGATGAAATTCGGTGTTGGCCAAGGCAGCCACGGGCGAGTATCCCGTTTTCAGCGTTTGTTTGTGGCAGCTTTCACAACCTGTTTGCACGAACAACTGCTGGCCTCTCAATACGGCAGGGTCATCAGGGTTGCGCTTGGATGGGTGCTTTTAGCGTTTGCAAGTAGAAGACTACATCCCGCACTTTCCTGTCCGATACTTCGGGATCGATGGATTTGAGCGTGTACACGTCACTCGGATCAAAAGTCGACGTGATGCCCATGTCCTGGTTGTAGGCTACCACCGTCTGATGAAACAGGTTGTAAACACTTCCTTTTTTACCAAAGCGCGTTATATACCGATTTCCCTGCCGCCTGCTGTTCGGGCGGGGCGTAACGT
This sequence comes from Persicitalea jodogahamensis, assembly GCF_014651615.1. Lineage (GTDB taxonomy): Bacteria > Bacteroidota > Bacteroidia > Cytophagales > Spirosomataceae > Persicitalea > Persicitalea jodogahamensis. The sequence goes on from NZ_BMXF01000008.1 coordinate 84,269, forward strand.
AGCCGGGCAACAGGTTCCAGTTTGGGTGTCCCCGCACCCCATCGGGGTTCTTGGCGTTGGCAGCGGCCATACCCAGAATATCTTCGTCGCTTACCAGTTCAAGGTAGCCCAGCCCGGAATTGCTGGGCGGGGTAAACTTAGCAAAGGGAGTCCCTTTGGGCAGTTCCTCAGGTTCGTAGCCCGGAATGGCCCGGTTCTGTATTTGAAACCCGTGGTCGAACTCGTTTTGACCCAGGCTATCGGTGTGGCCAAAGCGAATCAACGTAGTAAAAGGATGTCCTTTACCATCACCAGGGTGGCAACTGCCGCAGCTATTGGCCACGAATACCGGCCCAAGTCCCGTTTCAGGCGTGAATATTTCATCGTTGAAGGCAATGTCGCCAGCCAGGTGCCGGGCCGATTGCGACGGGGTAAGTCCCGCTACTGGCCCATCGAGTAGTTGGTCTTCCCTGGGGGCGGCAGGACCTAATTCTTTGCAGGCAATAACAGCAAAGGCAAACGACGCGACACTAAGTAAAAATGAAAGAGTAGTTTTTCTCAAAATAAACTGATCGTACATGGTTGAATGCCAATGGCTAAATAGGGTAAGATTAACAGCGGGGTTAACGAAACCATCAGCAAATGTAGCAAGAATATTTATAATCTAAATATAATTTTAGACTAGCCAAAAAAACAATCAAAACTTGATAGAAAATTATTTTCGACTTGCCGATTTATTCTACTGCCATATTGAGTCCATCGTCTGGCAAAACAAGAAGTTCAGAGGTAACAACAAAACACCCCGCAACCTGTGGAATTGCGGGGTGTTTTTGGCCTACCCTACGGGCTGGTTGCGGTGTTCAGGCGAGATCGGCAGATGACGGCTGGCGTTTACAGCTTATGCTGTTCCATTTCCGCCTGGACGATGGCCCGCTCCAGAGCCTCCTCCCTGCTGCAGTTCGTCCGGGCGTGGCGGTCCTCAGCCAAGCGCAGCACCTTGTCGCGGACACCGTCCTCCAGCGGGTCGAGCCGGTGTGCCTGGTTCTCGAAGAGTTTTTCAACGTACCGGGTGAACTCCTCGAGGTCGATGGTGACGTGTTCCGTGTCCAGATCCCCGAAAACACCCAGGATCTCCTGCCTGAGGGCTTTCTGCCGGGCCGGGGTCAGATCCCCGGTCTTAACATGGAGGGTGACCACCAGTTTCTTCTGGGTCAGCCCCCAGACATGGAAGTGGCGGATTAGCTTTACCCCGTCCAGGCACAGCACCTTTTGCTCCAGCAGAGGCACGTTCACGCCTTCCGGCACCCTTTGAAGAAAAATCTTCACCACATCGACCAATTTGAACGAGATCATGACCAGCACCGCCAGGTTGATGACAATGGCCAGGATGGGGTCGAGGATGGGCAGTTCCTTGAACAGTAGGATAATGCTGACGGCCAGTACCGCCAGCCAGCCGAGCGAATCCTCCAGCAGGTGGATGGTCATGACCTGCTTGTTGAGGGATTTGCCTGATTTGAGTTTCCAGACTCCGATTCCGTTCAGGACGATGCCCAGCACGGCGATTCCGATCATCCACGGCACGTCGGGCATCTGCGGGTCAAGGATGCGCCGGATGCTGGCGTAGAATATGTAAACGGCCCCCAGCACCAGCACGAGTGCGTTGACCAGGGCACCCAAAAGCGAAAAACGCTGATAGCCGTAGGTGTACCGCTCGTTGCTTTTTTCCTTTTCGGCTTTATGCTCGAAGTACCAGCCCAGCCCCAGAGAGAGGCTGTCGGCGAAATCATGCAGCGAGTCGGCGATGATGGCAATGCTCCCGGAGATCAGCCCCCCGGCCAGTTCCAGCACGGTGAAGGCCAGGTTAAGGAAAAAGGCCGTTTTGGTGCTGCTGCTTTTATTGTCTTTCGGCATCGGATTTAGTGCGGGTTGTGAAAAGAACGGTCAGCGGTTTCAGGCTCCTCATTCCTATTTCTTGTAAGCCAACAACCTGAGGGCGTTGAAGACCACCAGCAGGGTTGAGCCTTCGTGAACGACCACCGCGATGCCGATATTGGCCACGCCCAGGATCGTCGCCGGAATGAGCAGGGCCACGATGCCCAGGCTCACCCACAGGTTCTGCCGAATGATGGCCCGCGCCTTCCGGCTGAGGCCGATGGCGAAGGGCAGCGTTTCGAGCTTGTCGGCCATCAGGGCGATGTCGGCGGTTTCCAGGGCCACGTCCGAACCGGCGGCTCCCATCGCAATCCCCACCGTGCTGTTGGCCATCGCGGGGGCGTCGTTGACCCCGTCGCCGACCATCGCCACCTTGGCTTCTTCCTCTTTCAGTTTTTTGATCGCGTCCACCTTTTCTTCCGGCAGCAGGCTGCCCCAGGCGTCGGTCAGGCCGATCTCTTTGGCTACCGCGTCGGCGACCTGCTGGTTGTCGCCCGTAAGCATGATCATCCGGCGGATGCCCAGCTCTTTCAACTCGGCCAGTGTAGCCTTGGCCTCGGGGCGGGGCGTGTCCATCAGGGCCAGCGCGCCGATGTAGTCGTCGTTGCGCCGGATGAGCATGGTCGTCTGACCCGCCGCTTCCATAGCGCGTATCTTCTCCTCGATCTCCGGCGACGGCTTTTTATCATCCAGGGTTTCGAATAGTTCCAGGTTGCCGATGTAAATTTTATCCTGCCCCAGCGTGGCCTTGATGCCCTTTCCCTGCACGGCTTCCAGATTTTTGGCCTCGGAAATATCGGTTTCCGGCAGGCGTTCCTTCCCGTCGCGCACTACGGCTTTCGCCAGCGGGTGGTCGCTCAGGTTCTCGACGGCTACTGCTGTTTTGAGCAGATCGTCCTCGGTCATTTCGCCAAAAGGCACCACTTCGGTGAGTTTGGGTTTTCCCTCGGTCAGGGTGCCGGTTTTGTCGAAGGCCAGGGCCGTCAGCACGCCCAGGTCTTCGAGGGGGCGACCGCCCTTGATCAGGACACCCCCCCGGGCGGCACGGGCTACGCCGCTCAGCACCGCGCTGGGCGTCGAGATCGCCAGGGCGCACGGACTTGCCGCCACTAGCACGGCCATCGCCCGGTAGAAACTGGTGCTGAACGGCTCGTCAATTACCAGAAAGGCCAGGTTGAGAAGGGCAACCAGCCCCAGCACCGACGGGACGAAGTACCTCTCGAACTTGTCGGTGAAGCGCTGGGTGGGCGATTTCTGGGTCTGGGCTTCGTTGACCAGCCTCACCAGCCGCGAGAGCGTGGAGTCGCTGGCGGCCTTGATGACTTTCACTTCCAGAGTGTTGTTACCGTTGATCGTGCCGGCGAACACCCGGTTTTCGTCTTTGATGTCGTCCTGGGCCGTGTACTCTTTGGCCGGGTCGGCCACGGCGGTTTTGTCCACCGGGACGCTTTCCCCCGTGATGGGGGCCTGGTTTACGCTGGAACTGCCGTCCACCACCACGCCGTCGGCGGAGATTTTGCTGTTGGGCTTCACCACGATGACATCGCCCACGGCCAGGGTCTCGATGCCTACCTCTTCGGTTCTGCCGTCCTTCTTCAGCAGGGCCGTTTTGGGGGCCAGGTCGGCCAGGGCCGCAATGGACTTGCGGGCCCTGCCCATCGCGTAGTTTTCCAAAGCATGCCCCAGGCTAAACAGGAACAGTAGCAGGGCCCCTTCGGCCCACTCGCCCAAAATGGCTGCCCCAACAGCGGCCACCAGCATCAGGAAGTCGATCTCGAAGCCCCCCGCCCGGATCGTCTCGACGGCCTCCTTCGCCGTGAAGTACCCACCGAAGCCGTAAGCCCCGACATATAGCGCCAGACTCACCCAGGCGGGTACCGCGTCCACGTACGAAAGCCCGAAGCCGACGCCCAGCAGCGCGCCGCAGATGAGCGAAAAGTAGAGTTCCGTATTCTTCCCCAGAAATCCGCCGTGATCGTGATCGTGGCCATCGCCCTCGCTGTGCTCGTGTGCCTCGTCCTCATCATGGTCGTGTCCGTCGCCTTCCTTGTGAACGTGGTCGGCGGATTCCGCGGGAGTGGTTTTCCGGGTATCGGCTGTTTCTTCGTCTGTTACCTGCAAATCTTCATCCCGCAGTAGTTGCCGGATGGCTGCGCCGCCGGTGGCCGTTTTGTCGAATTCAATCCGCACCAGGCCGGAGGCCGAAACGGAAACGTCCAGTAGGCCCTCATGCCCGCGCAGGCTACGCTCAATTTGCCGGGCGTGGCGGGTGTGCCGCACACCTTCGACCTGCGCCAGCAGGTGGCCGAAATCGCGGGTGAGGTCTTCACCCTGCTGCTGCACGATCGAGCGGATGCGGTCCATCGAGAGAACGTCGGGATCGTAGTGAAAGCAAAGCTGCGGACCCTGCCCGTCTTCGCCTTCGGCTATGTGCGCTTTCTGAATGGCATCCTGCTGCTCCATCCGGTGGATGAGCCGGGTCACGCACGCGTCCTTTTCGTCGGGCACCCCGGGCAGGACGACGGGGATTTGCATCTTGATCTTTTCCATAATATATATGATTCAGCTTTTTTCTTGAAAATGAAAATGTCTCTTCTCCTCCAAAATGGAAGAATGATGATGGCGGCGGTTAGCCCGGCAGTAGCATGAACAGCAGAAACCCGGCGAAAAAGGCCGCCGTGATAAGGGGTGACTGACTGCCTTCGTGCGCTTCCACGAGCAATTCCTCCGTAACCAGGAAAAGCAACGCCGCCAAACCGAAGGACAGCACGATTTCCAGGTAGGCATCGGGGATGCCCCCCAGCAGCCACGCACTCAGCACGGCGCTGACGAAGACGAGCAGGGCGAGTCCAACCAGGCATAGCACGGCGGTTCTGGTGGTCACCCTCCGGCTTCCCAGCGAGGTGGCGGTGGCCATGCCCAGCGCGGCCAGCTCGATGGAAATGGCAATCGCCAGCAATGTGCCGGTTTCTGTGCCGGATATGAACCCGATTCCCATGATTACGCCGTCCACCAGCAGATCGACGGCGATGATGGCGATGAGCGCGGCGGGAAATTCCCCGCCGTCGGGGGCTTCTTCGGCGGGTTCAAGGAAGTACCGCAGGGCCAGCATCAGCGCCACGCCAGCCCCGAAGCCGACGACGATCTCCCATATGATGTGCCGCTCCATGATGTCGGGTAAAAGCTCGACGGCCACCACCGAGAAGATGACGCCCGCCGCGAAGTGCAGGATGACGCTCCTCATGCGGATTCCCGGCTTTCTCAGGATGGCTATAATGCCGCCTACCAGTAAGGCGGCGGCGGCGATGGTGGCGTACAATGCTACGCTGGAAAGGTTTTCCATGATTGAAGGATTAGGCTTTCTCTTTTAGGAAACTACTGAGAAAGCCCGGGGGCTGAGAAACGGACAGTATACTCTTGCCCAGGCTACAAATATTATTCCATGAGCGCTTTGTCACGGGTAGTGCGGCGTGAATTATCGGGCAAAATATTGATAGAGGAAGAAGGCCGACACCACCCACACGGCCATGATGAAAACCAACCCAAACCAGTTCCGCTCTTTGGACCATTCATAGGACTCGGCCCTTTGCGTCGCATCGCGGATAACCTGGGACGGAATGAGTTTGATGACCAGGTAAATGGAAATTGGGAGCAGAATCAGGTCGTCCAACAGACCCAGTACCGGAACGAAATCGGGTATCAGATCGACCGGGCTGAGGGCATAGGCAATGATCGTCAGGATTAGGGCTTTGGCGTACCAGGGCGTCCGTTTATCCTGTTGAGCCAAGTGCATGATAATGAGCTTTCGCTTCAATTCGCGGGCCCATTGTTTGATTTTTTGCAACATGATGCGCTATTTCAAACACTGCGTATAGCCACTAATATTTAGAAATGAAGCTTGTTTTCAACTAATTCGAAACTGAGCAGCATTGACTATTATACCTCCGCTTTAGTCTAAAGGGAAGAATTAACTAACCTGAAAGGCCCCATTTGTTTTTCGCTTCAGGAGTGATGAGAAATAAGAATGTAATTAACTAACCGCACCTTTTCCTCCCCCTTTGAAATAAAAATAAACCAGAACCGCCAGACAAAGCAGCCCGAAAACAAAGCCCGCCAGCACATCGGTAAACCAGTGCGCCCCCAAGTAAATTCTCGAAAACGGCACCGCCGCAATCAGCAGCACGCTAACCACACCGACCGAAAGGCGCAGCCGCTCATCGATACCGCGCAACTGGTACATGAGGTACACCAGAAATCCGAAAAATGTGACGTAAAAAACCGTGTGTCCACTGGGAAAGCTCTGGTGTTGGGCCTTTACCAGCACGTTCACGAGTTTTTCCGTCGGGCGGGGCCGATTGATCAAGACTTTCAAACCAAAATTGGCTACCGAGGCCAGCAGCGTGAGGGCAACGAACAGAGCCTCTCTTTTGTATTTAAACAAAAGAAATATCAGCGAGGTACCTAGGGTAAGACTAATCGCCACGATTTGGTTACCGAACCAGCTAACTCCTTTCATCAGGGCATCCAGCCAGGGGCTGGGGTGTTCCTGCACCTCTTCCGAAAATTCCAGGTCAATGAATGACTTTGGCAGAATGAGCACGAAGGCCATCAATAGCACAAAGAGTGCTGTGAGAAAGATAAATACATGAATGGCCTTTTTCCGGTCGTCCTGGAAATCCAGAAAGCGGAATGCCTTTCGCAGGCGGGCCGATATGGCTTCTCCCATCAGAATTTGCGGGTGTAGCCCACCCGAATCACCTGCGTTTCGTAGTAGTCGTTGCTGACATAGCTGAATCCCTGCCCGTTTACCGTCTTGCGGATCACCATCGTGTTCAGCAGGTCGGTGGCGTTGATGAACAGCTCGTCGCGGCCCTTGTTGAGCGTTTTTTTCACCCCGACATCGAGCGAGAAGCGGCTGCCGATGCGGCCCTGCGGCACCAGGTCGGGGGCCAGGTAGATGGCCGTCAACTGCGCGTTCAGACCCTTGGGCAAACGCAAAGCGGTGTTCAATTTTACATTGCCCGAAAACATTTCCTGCCTTGCCGCCGTGAACGTGTTCGGAACGGGATACAGGTTCCGCACTGTGAAAGCGTCGATCTGATTGCGGTATCCGTTGAGGTTCAGGTTGAAGGACAGGGCTTTGCTTATTTCCTGCGAAAAGACGACCTCCAGACCCGTATTGTAGCTGCGGCCCGCGTTCTGGAAAATGTTGTAAATGATCGAGCTGCCCGGCACCGTGCTGCCGATCCGGGTGATGGTGCCGTCCGCCTGGCGGTGGTAGAGCGCCGTGTAGAAATAGCCCCGGTTCAGGCCCGCCCTGAAGCCCAGCTCGAAGGTATTGGTGAACTGTGCGCCCAGCGCCGGATTGCCGACTTTAATAATCTCGGCATCGTCGTACTTGGGGAAAATACGAATATCGACCTCGTTGGGGCGATCCACGCGGCGGTTGTAGAAGAGCGACAGCTTGTTGCGCTCGTTGAGTTTATAGGCCAGCCGCACGTTCGGAAAGGGTTGCGTGTAGCTATAGCCGTCGCTTTGGTAAGTCGGGTGGTTGGGATCGACCACGTAGCGCAGCTTGAAGTACTCCACCCACAGCCCGACTTCGGCCTCGAATTTCTGATTCTCAAATACATAGTTTCCGTACAGCGCCGGAATCGTCTCACCGTAGGTGGCCTTCCCGCCCGCCAGTGAATCGAGCGGCGAGTTCAGCCCCGGGAAAAACTGCATATTGGTGGGAATCACCCGGCGGCGGAACTTGAAGCCGCCCTCGACGCGCCCATAGCGCAGCGGGCGCACGTAATCGAGCGTCAGGTCGGCCACGTTTTCGTCCGACAGTAGTTTAAAGGAGTCCTTTCCGGTGAAAGAAGGCAAAGCGTTGGTGAAAAAGTACTTCTCGTCCTCGCGGTGGAAGGTGTAGTTGAAGCCCAGGTTCAGCAAATGGCCGGGCTGGGCGTACTTGTGCTGGTAGGCCGCCGAGGCCACCACGGTGGTTTTAAGTTCGTCTTCCAGGAACTGCCACAGGCGGTAGCGGTTGGTCAGGTTTTCGGTGAAAAACGGCTCGTCGCCGTTATCGAGGATTTTCTCACTGCCGAACAAGCCCGAAACGGTCAACAGATTTGAGTCATTGATGTTCCAGTCGATACCCGCCTTGGTGGTGATGAACGTGGTGTTGCGGTTCCGCTTAGTCTGCTGGTCGATGACGGTGCCATCGTCGTAAGTGCGCGTCACGAACTCGTTCTTGTTCAGCGTTTGGGTGTAGAGGTAGTCGCCCTGAAAGAAGGCATTCACCTTATTCTTGCGGTAATTGAGCGAGAGGGAAGGGTTGATCTTCGGCGTGGCCTGGTACTGTGGACGGATACCGGGCAGGTTCCCGCGCTTGACCCACAGCGCCCCCAGACCCGTCGTGAAGCCTGCTTTGCCGTTGAAGCCTTCCTGCTTATTCTTTTTGTAAATGATATTGATGATTCCGGCGTTGCCGTTAGCATCGTATTTAGCCGAAGGGTTGTTGATAATCTCGATGCGCTCGATGGCCGAGGCCGGGATGTTGTCCAGTCCCTGCTGATTGCCGAAGCCCGTGATGGCGGTTTGTTTGCCGTCCATCAGCACGGCCACGCGGTCGCTACCGCGCAGCATCACCTTGCCCTCCTGCACGGCAACGCCCGGCAGGTTCTGCATGGCCTGCAGCACCGAGCCGCCCGCCTGACTGATGTTGTCGGCGACGGAAAACGTTTTCTTGTCCATCTTGTCGCTCAATCCCTCCTGCTGACCCGTAATCACGACTTCGTTCAGCAGCCGGGCGTCCTCGGCCAGTTCGACGGTACCCGCGTCGAGGAAGTTAGTCAGGCTGCCCACGTAGAGCGGCTGGCGTTTGGTGGCGTAGCCGATGAGGGAATATTCCAGGCGGTAGCTGCCCGGCTTGACCAAGGCCAACGTGAACCGCCCCGCCTCGTCGGTCACCGTTCCCGACACGAAGGCCGAGTCCTTTTCAGTCTTCAAGATCACGTTGACGTAAGGCATTGCGGCCTTGGTCTTCTGCTCGCTGACCGCCCCGGAAACAGTCACAGTGGGTGTTTGCGCTCTGGCCTGGAATCCAGGTGATATTGAGAGTAGCAGCGAGCCAAGTAATACTGTCGCTGTCGATAGTATGCTATTTTTCAACTTGTTTCCTTTTGATTGATACTTTGGACAAGAATACGGGGAAAGTCTGGAGGAATTCTGGAATTGCCGGGTAGTGGGCTTCGAGGGTTCCAAAAAACCAGGGTTCGTCATCGCTGGCCCGTTGAATCTGCCATTGCCAAAACCACCTCGTGCCACCCCTGCGCGTATTCATAACTGACCTGAAAGCCGCTGCTCTGACATATTTTAGCGACCAGCGCTAGGCCCAGGCCCAGCGAGCTTTGGTCGGTACTGTCTTTCTGAAAACGCTCCCACAATTGGCCGATCGGCACGGTGGGGGGATTGCCCGTATTGCGGATGATTAGTTTTTGCGGGAAGAGCGCCACGCTGATCCTACCGTTCGGCAGATTGTGTTTGATAGCATTGGTGAGCAGGTTGTTGAGCAGTACATCGGCCAGGTGCGGGTTGACCAAAATGTCAACGTCGGGTTCGATTTGTTGGTCAACCGTGATGCCCTTATGCTGAATGAGCGCTTCCCAAAGTGTCATTTTTTCGTTCAGTGAAGCGCTGAAATCTACCCGCTCCTGCGTCCCAAACTGACGGTTATCAATTTTTGTAAGCAATAGTAACGTTTGGTTCATCCTGGCGAGCCGCCCGGTTGTGTCCAGCAATCCGCCGATCTGTTCCAATTGCGACTGGGTGAGGTTGGGAGCCTGCAGGAGTTGCTCCAGATTAGAGCTAATGACGGCCAGCGGCGTTTGCAACTCGTGGGAAGCGTTTTCGGTAAAGGTTTTCAGACTTGCGTATTCCTGCCGCACCAGCCGCGTTAGCTGATCCAGATTGGTCTGTAATGCTTGAAATTCTATCGTGGTGGTAGGGGCAAAGGCCAGCGGCTGCTCTTCATTGATCCTGAATTTCGAAAGCGTGTCCAGGGTCTTGTAAAAGGGGAGCCAAAGGCGGTTGGACAACCAATAATTAACCAAAAGCAGCGCCAAAACCAAAGCTATAATCAGCCCGGCAAAAACCGTGAAGATGGCCATGCTCAGATCCTCCGTTTCGTAGAGCGGGTTTTGAATCGTGATTTTGTAATGGCGAGTTTCGCTCGCCGGATTGCCCAACGGTAGCACGGAAACGCCGAACGTCAGGATTCGGTAGTCGAGCATTTCGCCGGGTTCGAGGGGGTTGGCAAGCACGGTGTCGGTCAGCGTTTCGGCCACGGGTTCTTTCACCCGCACTACGGCCAGGCTGTCGGTCAGCGCGTACCAGTTTTCGGGCATTTGCCGGGTCTGGTGGAGGTGAGCGGTGAGTTTCTTCTTCTGGGCGTAGAGCTGTTCGGTGGCTTCTTCGCTGAATATTTTTTTCAACAAAAAGAAACAGAACACCCCACCCAGCCCCGCCACGAGCAGGCAGGCAATCAAAAACGAACGGGTGGCCTTATGGATCAGCTTCATGCGGTCAGTTTGTAGCCCACGCCGTAAATGGTCTGGATGTAGTCGGGACAACCCTGTTCGGCAAGTTTCTTGCGCAGGTTTTTCATCTGGGAATACAGAAAGTCGAAGCGATCCACCTGGTCGATGTCATCGCCGTAGAGGTGTTCCGAAATGGCTCCTTTGGTCAAGACGCGTCCGGGATTAGACATCAGGTACACCAGCAGATCGTATTCCTTGCGCGTGAGCGTCACGGGTTGGCCGCTCACGCGGACTTCCTTAGCGTCGGGCAATACCTTGATTGGGCCGAAAACAATTTCGGGGCTGCCATCGAACTGCCGCCGCCGCCGCAACGCGTTGAGTCGGGCGTTGAGTTCGGAGAGGTGAAACGGCTTGGTCAGGTAGTCGTCGGCCCCCAGGTCCAGGCCCTGCACCTTGTCGTCGAGCGAGTTCTTGGCCGAGATAATGATGATGCCCGACCGCGACTGCGTTTCCTTCAATTTCCTTACCAAGTCCAGGCCCGAGCCATTAGGCAGCATGATGTCGACCAGGGCGCAGTCATATTCGTACACGTCGATTTTCTCATCGGCGGCCTGTGCGTCCGCCGCCCACTCGCATACGTGACCCTCCGCCCGCAGGAAGTCCAGAATGGCGGCGGCCAGGGATTTTTCGTCTTCTACCAGGAGAATTTTCATGGCTCGAAGATAGGGGGAGAATCTGGAAGAAAGCTGGAAGGGGAGGGGAATTCTAACCAGGAAACAATTTCAAAAAATCGGTCAGGGTCAAAATTTTGGTTTTACCAAACTGCTTCAAATCCAGCAAATCCCTTTTGTTTCCTGTCAGTAGAAAATCGGCTTGATTGTCCATACACAGTGCCAAAAGGAAATTGTCTTTGGGATCCGGACTGGCATCGACGGTAGAAGTAGTAGTAACAAATGTGGAACGTCTCTCTATTAAATCGATAAAGGCAATAATTTGATTTGCAGAAATATATCGACGGAACTTAGGACGGTTTATCACTTCAACGAATTCTGATAGCAATGCTTCGTCCAAAAGAATGGAAAGCGCGTCATTGTACAGGGCAAGTTCCAGCCTCTGCCGGGAGTTGGCGTTGATGGCGGCACTCACAAAAAGATTTGTATCGATGACAACCTTCACAAATGAGCTTGTCTGGCTGAGCGAACAGCCTGGATTTCCTCGAAGATTTCCTCTTCGGAAATATCAGACGTATCAGGGAGAGTGTCCGAGAGTTTTCGCCACTCCTGCCGCCAGGAACCTTGCCTGGGCAGAATAGCAATCAAATCCATATCCACCAGACTATCAATTAACTCCCGAACCTTGGGGTTACGAATTTCGATTGTCAGCGTATCCATCTCGTTAGTTTTTTTACCAAATATACTGGAATTGATTTCAAATGGAAAGGGAAGCCACTCCATAGTCTGCCTTATTTCCACACCAGCACCAACATTCCGGCAAAAATGAGGCCCGCGCCGATAAGCACTTTGGTCGTAACGGGTTCGCGCAGAATAATGAACGAAAGCACCAGCGTGACGACGATGCTGGTCTTGTCGATGGAAGCCACGTACGACACCGGGCCTTCTTTCATAGCGCGGTAGTAGAACACCCACGAGATTGTGGTACACAGCCCCGAAAAGGCCAGCAGCCACAAATCGCGCGGGGCGGCTTTGCGGATTTCGGTGAAAGCATTTTTGAATAAAAAAGCATTGACCGTCACGAAGGCGAACACCACCGCCGTGCGCACTGCCAGCGCCGAGTCGCTGCTCATGTCCTGCATACCAAACTTGGCCACCACCGACGTCAGTCCCGCGAAGACCATCGAAATCAGGGCGTAGAGAATCCACTTTTCCATCATAGGAATGTTTAAAAGGAATTGCTTTCCGCCACTTTGTCCTGCTTGCTTGAATAAAGAAGTACGCCGACCAGCAGGGCAGCGGTAATAAGAGCGGCAATACCCCGGCTGAAATTCAGACCACCGCTGGCGAGGGGCTTGGTCAGCAAATCGCCGAAAGTCGCGCCGAAAGGCCTCGTAAAGATAAAGGCAATCCAGAATAGTACGATGCGGTCGATGCTGGTAGCGTAGTGCAGCAGCAGCACGATCAGGATGATACCCGCCGTGATGGCCGCGCCTGTCAGGTAACTCAGCCCGATGGTGTCGCTCAGGTAATCGCCGAAGGCCGTACCCAGGCTGTTGGAGAACAGGATGGCGATCCAGTAAAAAATCTCGACGCGGCGCTCGGTGACGGGATACACCTCGATTCCCTTCTCTTTCCGGTGCCAGACAAACAGTACCAGCAGCAGCCCTGCGAACAGCAGCAGCGATCCCGCCACGTAGCCCAGACCCAGCGTCCGGTCCATGAGATCCGAGATTTCGGTGCCGACGGTAGTAGTTCCCACGATGGCCAGCCAGTAGTAGGGCGCGTGGAAGCGGTCGGCCCGCAGTTGGATTGCCAGCACGATGACCAGAAAAGCCACCGTGATGCCCAGACTCGCGACGTAGCCCAGATTCAGCGTCATCGAGAAGAAATCACCCAGGATTTCGCCCAGCGTGGTGGCCAGCACTTTCATGATCCAGAACCAGACCGTGATCCGGGCTACTTTGTTCAAATTATCCTTCGCAGTTTCCATGATTCAGAAATATGGTTTTTCCGCAATAGTACGCGCCGACTTTGGAGAAAATCTGTAATCGTCCCGGCACGAGCGAGACTACTTTGACAGAGCGATTGTGTTTTGCCATTTTAGAGATGAAACACATTCAATAAGATTACCGCCAGGCAGCCCGTAGAAAAGAAAGAGCAAAGCACCCGCTGGCACCTCGCCCCCTTTTTTCAAAAAACCACATCCAGCCTAATCCAGCTTCACGGCCTTGCCGCTGGCATCGAAGATCAGGTCCTTACCGCCGACTTCGGCTTCGTAGTAGGTCTTGCCGCCTTTCTTGATGATGGCGGCTTCCTTCACTTTTTTGCTTTTGAGGGCGGCTTGTACAGAAGCGGGCAATTGCGAGGTCGCGATTTCAGTTTCGACTTCCTGCTCCACGCCCTGCGGGTTGTACACCACCGACAATTCCACTTTACCCTGATCGAACTCCACCTCGAAATCGCCGTTCTTTTCTTTCTCCCATTTCATGTTACTGGCGTTGGGATAAGCTTTGGCGAAGGCCGTCGTAACAGCGGCGGGTACTTGGTCGGCTTTTACTTTCTGGGCATTGGCCGAGAAGGTGACTAATGCGGCCAAAAGGGCCGCGAGCATCATCATGCGTTTCATAATTTAAATTGGTTTGAAGTAAATTAATGACACAAGAATACGGCCCAATTCTGGTGCAAATCTGGAAGCTGGTTTAGAATCGAATATTTCAGTAAAAGTGGTGCTTCTATCTGAAAATACAGAAACTTTACAAATTTGATGGTGTAGTTTGAGCCTTTCTATTCGCCCCCACTTTAAAAATCAACCATGAACGGCTTACCACAAAATGAAAGTACTTCGTCTCTACTGCCTGCTCACGCTGACCATTTTCTCCACTGCTTCAGCACAGAATGCCGACATACGGTTGCTGCGTGAGATCAACCTCAACCGCAACACCCAGTTCGACGGCTTTTTCAAGGGCGTGACCGACACGACCGTACCCGGAGCTTTCAGTGTCCCGGTGATCATAATGGGGGTAGGCTTAATAAAGAAAGATGCTCCCACCCAGCGAAAAGCAGTCGTAATCGGCGCTGGGCTGGTGGCATCGTCGGGGATTACGTACGTGATGAAAAGGGCGATCAACCGACCCCGGCCTTTTGTCACCTACCCCGATATTCAGAAACTGACCGACGGCAGTAGTCCTTCTTTTCCCTCGGGTCACACCTCGCTGGCCTTCGCGACGGCTACGTCATTGAGTTTGGAATATCCCAAATGGTACGTCATCGTGCCATCGTACGCGTGGGCCGGGACGGTGGGTTACTCGCGGATGCACCTGGGCGTCCATTACCCGAGCGACGTGCTGGCGGGGGCGGTCATCGGGGCTGGGTCTTCTTTTATGACTTATAGATTGAATCGCTGGCTACAGGGACAGAAAAAGTAAGTCGTCCGGGTGTGTGGTGGTGTCGCATACAATGACGATTTCAGCCACAAAATGGACTTCGCACGGTTCGCTAAACGGGAGTTGTCGATTGGTCGAGCAGAAGCCAAGCCACTTAGAAAATATTCCCGACCTGCCCAGCTTGAAGTCCCAGACTTGCACAACGGATCAAAACTCTCAGTCAGGTCTAAATTGCCGGAGTCTCTCTTCCCAAACCCGCCAGTCCGGCATCAACCGATCCTGAAGCTCGTAAAAGGGCTTGCGGTGGTTTGGATTTATGATGTGGGCTAATTCATGCCATATGATGTACTCGATACAGCCCTTGGGAGTTCGGATCAAATCCGGGTTTAACCGGATAATATTCTGAGGACTGCAGCTTCCCCAGCGTTTTTCCATCCGCACTAACTTTACCTGTACCTGCTCCTTCCGGTTTGCCTTAATGGGCAACTTAGCCAAGCAGCGATTAAAAAGGGGGAGGATAACCAAACGCGCCCGTTTTCGATACCACTCGTTCAACTGCGTGGAAATTATTTTTTTATCGGCCTTGTCTGGCGTGGTGATCACAATTCTTCCAGCGCGGAATATAACTGATTTCACGGGCTGTTCTTCCACTTTAAGACGGTACTGCCGACCCAGATAATAGTGTGTTTCGCCCGACACGTAACGACGTGGCGGCGTGGCGTGGGCGTTGAGCTGGCGGAAACGTTCCTGCTGCCGGATGATCCAGCCCGCCCGGTTCTTTACCTTTGCCTTGATTTGGTTCGCCGTGGCGTCCTCTGGAACTTTCACTAGGACATCCCCCGACGTATCTACGGTGATGGAAAGGGTTTTGCGCAGTCCGCGTAGTACTGTGAAGCGGATGACCGCCGAACCGTAGCGCATTTCCTCCTCACTCGTTTCTGCGAGGTCTGTTCTGGCATCGAAACCCATCAGTATCTGGCTTTGGCTAACTGCACGACCTTACCGATCAATTCGTCAGCTTGGTCAAACGTGAGTTTAGCCGACAATTCGTCGTTCATTTGCCAGATCCAGTCGTCGAGAGCAAAGCGCAATTGGTTGACGATTTCCGACCGATTGGCCCAATCGACCACCACGCATCCGTCCTGCACAAGATTGGACAGCATCACCTCCTCGGCCCGCACCGACCAGGCTCCTGCGGTTTCGGCGTCCATGCCCAATGCCTCCTCGTCTGCCCTGTCGTTTCCAAACCCCTCCCGCAGCAAACCGTAGATGGCCGTGGCGGTGGGGCGGTCGCGTACGGCCGGGGGCAAGGTGTCGGCGGGACGGTTGACCACCTGGTCGCGGATGGAAGTCATGGACTTCAATAGCTCGGTTTCGCTGATGCGCTCCTCCCGGTAGAGCATCAGCGTCTCGCGGATCATTTCGGAGAAACGGCGGTAGAAGGCAGGGTCTTCCCCCATCCGCTCCGTGAGGGTGCGGTCGGTGCGGGCGGCGATGGCGTGGGCCCGAGATGCCGTTCCTTCGATGCGGGCCACCTCCTCCTCAAACCGTTCGCGGTCAAAGATGTTGACTTGTTCGGTTAGCTGCACGATTTCGTCGGATACGACGTGCGTGTCGATCAGCTTTTGAATTTGGGGTTCGTACTGACCGTAATCGACTTCCAGGGCGTGAATATTGATAACTGCTCGCCGCAGATTCTGAAAAAACAACAAGTCATCCCGGTAGCGTTGTTGCTTGGCCTCCGAAGTCGTCGTCACAAATTCATGATTGGAGAAGGCCATTCTCAGCAGTCGGCTGAATGCCGACAGCCGTTCGAAGAAGATTTCCCGAACGGCCTCGTCAGCCAGCAGATTCTGGTAGGCGGGCAGGTCGGCCCGGTTGACGATGCCCTTGAAAACGTCCCAGACTTCCGAGTGGACCTGGGGCAGGCGGGCCAGCTCCCGGCGCATATCCGTTACCGTTCCTTCCAGATCGGCCGTCTCGAAATCCTCGAAATCATCGGCGTAAATTTCCAGCACGCGGGCAAGTTCGGCGATCACGCCATCGTAGTCGATTATATAGCCGAAATCCTTACCGGGTGCTTTCCGATTCACTCGGGTGATTGCCTGGAACAGCGTGTGTTCGTGCAGCTTGGCGCAGAGGTAAAGCACCACGTTGATTGGGTTGTCGAATCCCGTCAGCAGCTTGTTGACCACGATGATCACATCGGGAGCCGTGTCGCTTTGTTTGAACAGTTGGCGCAGGGTCTCGTCGTACTGCCTGGGGCTACCGAAGCGGTCCATCATTTGATTCCAGAACGTCTGCACTTCGCTGCTGGTCTGGCCGTAGGCATCCTCATTGCCCTCTCGGTCGTCGGGCGGTGAAATGAGTACTTCGGTGGTAATGAGTCCGATTTCGTCCATAAAACGCTTGAAGCGTATCGCCGCCTTTTTGCCCGGTGCCACCAACTGGCCCTTGAACCCGGTTCCCTTCCAGGTGTTGGCAAAGTGCGTGCTGATGTCCCAAGCCTTGGCGTAGATGATTTGCTCGCCCTGGGTCAGCGTGTCCCGGCGACTGAACTTCTTTTTCAGGTCGGCGCGCTGGTAGTCGTTCAGCGGCTCGGCGATGCGGTTGAAGTAATTGTCGATGGGCCGCTCGTTGACCTCGAACAGCGGAGCACGTCCCTCGAAGAGCAGCGGCACCACAGCCCCGTCCGCCACGGCGTCACGCACGGTGTAGGTGTCGATAATGCCGCCAAACTTGCTGGCTGTGTTCTTCTCCCGGCGCATCAGAGGGGTGCCGGTGAAGCCGATAAAACAGGCCGTGGGGAATACTTGCTGCATCTTGACGTTCAGGGTGCCATACTGGGTGCGGTGAGCCTCGTCGATCAGCACGAAAACGTTGGGGCGGGTAACGGGCTGCTGTAAGCCCTTAATGGCCGCGTCGAATTTGTGGACGAGCGTGGCCAGCACGGCGTCGCTATCGTCTTCCAGGTACTCGACCAGCCGCCGCCCCGTGGTGGCCTGCACCACTTCGCGTCCGCAGCGCTTGAAGGTCTGGTAGAGCTGGTCGTCCAGTTCAACGCGGTCGGTGACCAGTACGATCTTGGGGTTCAGGATTTTATCGTCGGTGGCCAGCAACTGCGCCAGCATGACCATCGTATAGGACTTGCCACTGCCCTGGGTATGCCAGATCACGCCGCCCTGCCGTCGGCCCGTGATATCGGGTTCGCGCCGGGCCCGTTCCAGGGTGCGCCGCACGCCAAAATACTGCTGGTAGCGGGCCACGATCTTTTCCCCCGCATCGAAGACGATGAAATTATAGAGAATATCGAGCAGCCGGGCCGGGCGGCAGAGAGCGTACAGCAGCTCGTCCTGCGGGGTAACCGTCCAGGTGGCTGCGCCGTTTATTGGTTCTGAATGATCCCGGCGGTCGGGATTAGCCCGCAGGGCCTGCCCGTAGGCGCGGTCGTTGCGGCTTCTGTCTTTTACCGCTTGCAGCGGCAAGGCCTTTTCGTCGGTTTCCCGTTCCCGCCAGAGCTGCCAGAATTCCTCTTTGGTTTGGTTGGTGGCGTAGCGACCCTCGCTGCCGCAGAGGGCCAGCAGCAGTTGGCTGAGGATGTAAAGGGGCCGGATGCCGTCGCTCTGCTGGTTGCGGAGGTGCTGGCTGATGGCCTGGGAAAGGGGCTTGTCCATGTCGGGCCGCTTGCATTCGATCACCACCAGCGGAATGCCGTTGACGTACAGCACGATGTCGGGGCGGTAGGAATAATCGCGACCGGCCGACGATGCGTGACCCGTGCGCGACACCCTCAGCTCTTCGGTCACGTGCCAGACGTTCCGCCCGGGGTTTTCCCAGTCAATGTAGTGTAGCGAAAAACTCTTCTTGTCCGGCCCGATCTGTTCCTCAAAACTCTTGCCGAGGGTGAGCAGGTCGAACACGTAACGGTTGGCTTCCAGATAGCCCTGTTGCACGGGATAGTCAAGCAGGGCGTAGATGGCGTTGGTCAGGCTCACTTCCGAGAAGGTGTATTCCTCGCCTTTGAGCGAAAAACTATTCAGTTTCCGTAATTGGTCGCGCAGCACGGGTTCCAGCAGTACCTGGCCCGAATGACGGGTAACGGGGTCGTTCCCGCGCAGCCGCGTGGCCTCATCGGGCGACAGATAGGTGTAGCCCATCGCCTGCAAAAGTAGCAGGGCGGGAACCTGACTGGCGTCGTTTTCGCGGAAGGAGGGGGTCGTCATTGCGGTAGTTTGACTTGTACTGAAAATATCAAAAATTAGGAAAAATTAATTCTGATTCTGAAATAACTATCTGGAAAACAAGTGTTTTTAAAAATAATGTTTGAAATATCGAACAAAATATATTACTTTTGCAAAGTCATCTCCCAAAGGGCGAAGGACTTGGTCAGTGGTTTATCCACGCAATCGCAATACCGAAAGTTGCGTACCGCACCCCGAGTGCGGTTTTATTTTTTAAGGCCATCCCGGTACTGTCGGTGGCGCTTCCGATGAAAGCCTTTCTCGTGCTTATCCACGCAAAAAGCCGTTACCAAAAGTAGGTCGGGAGCCAGGGGCTTCAATATGACCAGGTAGTCGCGCCGCTCGTACCAGTAGTACTGCTTGCGGGTTCCGTCCCCTTCAGTGTGTTCGTAGTACCAAATCAGCGGATCTTCGCAGTGCCGAAGTATGGTCTTGATCCAATGCAGTCGGCAGGCACGGGGGGGATCGAATTCCCGGCGCTGCTTCATTTTACTTTCCCGCGTTATCAAATGCACAAAGGCGTCGGGGTATTTGTGATAGCCATATACCCTGGATCTGTTCAGGTTGACTTTCACGCGCTTTTCCTTGAAGTGGAAGGTGGTTTGTTCCCATTCCCTTTTGAAGTGATCGTAAAGGTCCTCCACGCATTCTTCCTCTGAAAAGTCCCAGTCCCACTCCCGTTCCTCCAAATCTTCCAGTTCGTCCGGCTCGTCGTAATCTCTGCCCATATCATCCATTCGAACTTCGTTTGGGCTGGTGGTCAAAAATATTGAACTTCTGCTCCCAGGGTTCCGTACCCAGATGCAGGTAGTAGCCCGAAAGCTTCTCGATCTGCTGAATGATGGCCATTTTGGCCGTGTTGGCCCCCGGCTTCTCGTGATTTCCGAGGGCTTTGTAGGCGATGGCACCAATGAACAGATCGGCCAGTTCAAACAGCGGACTCTCGTGGGAGCGCAGGTGTTGGAAGGTCTCGAACGGCGAATTGCCCTGGTGGCGATTCTGAAAAACTTCCCGGATTTTCCGCAGTTTCTCCCGGCCTCTGGTATCCTTTACGTCCAGAAAAACCCGGTAGCAGCAATCCTGATCATGATTGGGCCGCAGCAGAAAATAGACCAGCTTATAATAGAAGTTGTCGTGTGAACCGCCGTTGAACTGGTCGTGATCCAGCTTGTCTTTGTATTTCACCAGAACGCACCGGAACCAAAGTGGGTTGGCGAAAAAATAAGCGATCAGATCTGCGTATAGGGCTTGCCGTGAAACGGAAACCTTCGACCATTTGAGTTCGACGGGCGTGTGGTGACGGAGTTTGATGGCTTCCAGGTCTTCCCGGATTCGGTCGTACTGCTCCTCTTCGACTTTTACATAGCCGATCACCATGACCGTAGAATGGTCGTTTTCCAGGTGATGGCTTTCGTCGCAATAGATTTGGTAGCGCTTCATGTTCAGGTGCCGTTGACTTTTAAAATTTCCTTTCTTTTATACGCACCAGATGCGTGTTTCCAGATCACAATTCATATATCGGCCTCCTGGCATCCTTAGGCGACAGGTGGGCGTAATCCATTGTCTGCAAAAGCAGCAGGGCGGGAACCTGATTGACGACGTCTTTGATGGGTTTGCAGGCTACCTGGCTACCGCATTAAGCCCTTTCATGATTAGATAAACAACCTCGGGGAGTTGTTGGGTATGAAAAAGTTGCTGGTTTTCCTCGATTGATAAGCCATTATTATCAGACAACCAGTCAACTGTTTTGCTACTAAAAAAGGCGTTCAAACCATCATAATTCACAGGATCGTCAGGAGATAACTCGTTATGATAATCAAAAAAGGAGTTCCGGATTTCAGTTGTGTAGAAAGGAGAATTACTATCAATTACAGGTTTGGCATCGAAAGCTTCAATTAGTTTTAAAGTAGCCCCTCCGAAGCCTCCAACCAAATATATTGGTTTGTTCGACCGATAAGCATAATATGCCTCCTCGACGATACCAGGATATTTTCCCTTAAATCCGTAATTCCTGCCTCCGACAAATACACGGGCATTTGTATCCTGATCCATCCTGGCACGCATGAACGACAAACTTCTGGACCAAACATACATACCCTCTATCGTATCGGGTTCGATATATTTAGCAGGATCCACACTTAGTTCGGATGCGGGTGGTACTTTAACAACCTGAACTCTACTTTCTTTTAAATCCGCTAAATCGCTGCTCGTCAATTTAATATGAATCGGGTAGCTGAAATAATTTTTGAAAGGAAACCGATTTCGATCAGCCCTGTCCCTATACTGGAACGACAGATCAGAAAACAGTTGAGTATAACCACCCTTTCTCAAATCTCCGCCATAAACGAGTGTAGCCCTCTGAACAAGCAAATGCCGAGCTATCTCAATCATGTAATCCTTTTGATGGGTTTCAGATAGACCTCTTTGCTCGGCATCCTCTGATTCTGAGATTGAGATACCTACCGATAAATTACCTAAGAGCCTTAGGCTTCCCACCTCATCCTGTCCAGCAGACTCACTATTAGCAACTTCCGCTAAATTGTCCGAAATACCGATAATGTCTATTGTTCCGCTCATATTCATGAAAATTGGAAGGTGTAGGTTGGCGTTGTAAAATGAATATTGTCATCTACCTCGTTCAAAACACGGAGTTCTTCAATTCCTAGTGGAGGATCTGGATAAATCACCATGATGTCTTTTTTTGAACCCTGTGCTATCAGATTAGCTGATTTTTTCAGAATCAGTAAATAATTGAATAGCTCAGGTGGGGATGTCAATTCTATACACTCATGCCTAGTGTCTAAGCCATATAGCCTGATGTGCTTCTTCAAGTATTCTTCGTTGAAGCGATTGTTCAGAACTTGGTATAGTGTCAGTTCAATGATGTCCGCGAAATTATCATCCCACTTTATCGTTGGTACGTTGCCCATATATGGGAAGCTTCGCTTTTCCCCTTTGGATATATCATACACTACCACAATGGGGGATTTTATGCGTTTCGCGTGGATTACTTCAATCCTGCACCACTCTCTATCGGAGTATTCATCAGTATGAAATACAAGCAGTGCTGTACGGCCGTCGATAACGCGGCTAATTTCATCCTCGAAGTTGTATCCATCGGCAATATCATTCGCATCGAAGAAAGTTTTAAGCTTCGTTTCAGAAAGAATGTAGTTGCGAAACTGAGATGCAACTTTCAGACCGTCCTTCTTCGCATGACTAATGAAAAGTTTTACGGGAGGCTCTGGATTAGCATTGCTATCGCTTTTATCAGATTCAGCCACAGACTCTTGGTTCATCATTTGCCTGGACAGATCGTGTAACAAACGAGACGTTAACTCCTTCTGCTGGCGACTGTTCTTTTCCATCTTGTCATCGCCGACTATCTTTTCAAGGGAGATAAACTGATATTCACTAAGCTTGTCCTCGCAAAAATGAAAGGCGTGCCTGTCTAGTGATATGGGATATATCCTATCACAATCAGAGGCCGAGATGTTATCAATCAGTTTACCTACATATTCCTCCCACGCCTGATCGTTGAACATATGCTCATCGATCAAAAGTACGAAAGCATTACGATCAGCATCTTCAAGCTTGACCGGGATAGGCGTAGCGCTACTCTCAGCGCTGGCACTGCGAAAAAAGGTGGGAATGCCTATCTGCCTGCTCAATGGCTGTTCTGAATTGCGGCAGAAATTCTTATAAATGTTATCGGCAAATACTTTACCAGCCTGAAAGGCGGGATGCCAAAGGACGTAGAGATTCAGGGGCGATTTATAATTATTCATTAGCTGCACGTATTATTGGTCATTTGTAATAGAAATCGATTCACTATTTTGCCTTCATCACTTTCACGCCTTCTTACTGTGTCTTCAACGATCCGCTGCATCGTGCTTCTATCATCTGTCCAGTCGATGAGTTTGGCATAATCAGAATCAACATTCAGAGCCAATCTTTCAGGAAGGTTTCCTGGACTATAAACTGATTTTCCAAAATCAGGATGCGTCGGGAGAAGTATCCCAATTAGACCCGCATATCGGTTTCCAACTCGATAATCCAGCGCACCTGATATTTCCCAGTCAACGTGTTTTCGGCATTTGGTTTTTTCACCTACAAGAACGACAAGAACCGTCGTATCACTCAAATAGCCTTTGTGGATGAGTTGTCTAACATAATCTGCGCCATTTTCTGAGTTAATTTCACCATCACCAACGGATTTGTTTATAAACAAATCCCCAAAATTATGGTCGAATAAATTTCGATAGTATTGATCGTCCTTATGATAGTAGCTGACGAACAATTTTCTTTTGCTGATATATGGATACATAAAAATTAATTTTATTAAAATTTAACTGACAAATTTATATCTCTCTCGCGTGCGCCAAGTATTGAGAGAGTGGATTATTATAATTATTATACGATTTGATTCTTCCTTCTAAAATCAGATCCTCTTTTCGTTTTCCTACAAGAAGTGAAATTAACTCATTTAAATCCCAAATATCCGGTATGATAGCAGGAGCCGCTCTTACATATTCAGGTATTTTATCTTTTGGAATATCCTTGCCAAGTAGAATGCCTAATGCAGTTTTATCATACCCGTATCCAACTTCAAACGGCACCCATTTGGAATTTGCAGTATTTGCTGTGATGATACATAGCATATGGCTGCTGTTTTCTATTCCTTTACATATAGATTCAGTCACTTTCTTAGGGTTATCATTTTGTCTGGCTAATCGCAAATCATGATCGTACTCGTCAAAATACACATCAATGCCTGCTGAAAGTAAATAGTCAGCTACGGCTTTGGCAATATTTCTATCCCCTTTTTGGTGAGAAATAAAAACACATTTTATTCCTAGACTCTTTCTTTGAATGCTCTCCTGAATAGTAAAACTACTCGAAGCTCTATTTTGTCCAGCCATTGTATGTTATGTTAAAATCTAAAACCAAGAAACCGTGAGTAATTATCATCCATTCGCATTCTGCCATTTCTGATGAGATGCCTTTTCGTTGAACGATTCAGGGCTGCAAGCTCTACCTTCTTCTCCAAATCGCGCTCAACGTTTCTCCATTTCATAGTTACTGCATATCCAGACTCAATATTGTCCTTCAACCTATCAGGAACGCACAGCGAATCTTCTGGAAGATAGATTCCTAACAGGCCGCTGGGTTTGAAGGAACGCGACCAGTCATATGGATGGTCATAACCTCGAAGAGACGCCCAAATTTCGCGATCTATCCACATTCTATCACCCGTTCTTTCGCCTATTAGTATTACTGTTACTGAACTCCTTCTAAGTTTGTCTCTAATTTTTTTGTAAATAGTGTCATCTGTAAAATGACTGATGTCATTTTTTAGCGAGTAATCAATTAAATATTTTCCTACGCACAGACCTCTTAACTCGTCCACATAATGTCCATCATTATCATGATGATAGCTTAAAAAACAGTTCTTCATTTTTGTGTTTTTATTTCGTGTTTGATCCTATATTGACACCCGCTTCTTCCCCGTCAATAACTCTTGCATCAGCCCGCGCTTCTGTTCCTGCAAGGCCTCAATTTCCTCCGTCGCCAGCCGGATTTCCTCGTCGGCGGCATTCAGAATTTCAGCGATAGCGCGTTGCTCTGCCAGATGGGGAATACTGACTTGAATGCGCCGTAAGCTATCATACTTACAATTTAGTGTGTCACTGACAAGACCTTGGGAGAATCTCCAAAATGTGTGAATCATTGGTGTGAATTTGAATAGGTAGGACATGAAGCCCACGTCAACCGATTTTCCAGGCACCAAGACGGTGTAAGCTGGGCTGATTAAACCTTCGTAACGCGAAACACCAGATACGCCCTGCCACATTCTCATAGTGTTGTACCCAATATCATTCGGACAAATCCGTAAGTATTTACTTTTGTCACTATTGGATGTGTCTTTCTTTTCCAGCGTATCACGCATTACTACCCCATTTGAGCTTGTTATAGCCAATAGCGGCAAATGATCAAAGCCCTTGTCTTTTCTCTCTCTGAATATCTCCCCCAGCTTCACCTCTCGCCAGGCATCCTTAAAGCCAGGTAAACGAGTTTGCCCGGTAAGTACTTGCTGCATCAAAGCCTTTTTGCGGAGTTGCTTATTTTCCAGCAATTGGCGGGCGGTCTGAATGGCTTCATCCCAAGCTGTGAGGATAGTGGCAATTTTGCGTTGTTCGGGTAGGGGAGGAAGATTTACTGGAAAGTCACGAACATCTTTACTTGTTATATTCGGATCCTTTCTGCTGCTTCCAGCAAAGTTTCTCCATGCTTCCACGTTTCCATTTAACCATGCCAATAGGTATCTAGGGTCTGTAATTTCAGAATTACATTCAATAGCGGAAAGCGCTTGATTAGTTGTGGCTGCCGTTCCCAGCAATCCGGTTCTTCCTATCTGATTGAACCCTCCGTACATTGCTACAAGCAATGTATCTGGCGGGTGTATTCTCAACGATGTTTCCTTTAATGCTCGCTCTGTAATACACTCTTCCGATGTGAGAATTATTGAATTGTTAAGGTCGGTAGTTTTGACCCAGGGAATTGCTCCACCCTGGAAATACTCTCTGTGTTTTTCTCTCAAAGGAGTCGTCCCAGATGATACCTTTCCCAACTTGCCTAGTTTTTGTATAGTCCATCCCTCTGGTAAACCCTGATCATTCCGCTTTGGGGAAATCGTTAACTGTTCTTTCTTCATCGTTTGTCATCAGGTTTGAATTCGTCCACATCGCTCAGCAGCGGTTAGATGGCCCGTCGTGGCTGGTTGGCATCGGGCAAGTGGAGTTAGTATTTCGAGACCATTAGCTGTCTGTCCAATTTTGAACTTTCTCCAACCAATAGGCGGTTTTTTTACAATTGCTCTCAGGTCAATCGGTCAGACAAAATAATCATCACCAAGTGCGCCATGTTAGCCAATTAGTTGTACGTGAGCTTATTACGGTCTTAGGCTTTGTCCAATCGGTCAGACAAAATTCAAAAGCCTAATTCACTCAGGTACTGATTCATGCGTTTTTTGGCCTCGGCCAACTCCCCTTCCAGCCGCGCAATCTGCTGTTGGGTGGCCGCGATGTCGATTGGCTCCTCCTCCTCGAAGGTGTCCACGTAGCGGGGAATGTTGAGGTTGTAGTCGTTCTCGCGGATTTCTTCAAGCGTGGCGCGGTAGGCAAACTTGTCGGCCACCACGCCGGCGGTACCCTGAGGTTCGTCGCGGAAGGTGGCCACCAGCCTGACGATTTGGTCGATGTGCTTCTTCTTGAGCGTACTCTGGTTGCGACCGTCGTCGTAGGACTGGCTGGCGTCCACGAACAGCACATCGGTATTGGCGGCGGCGGTACGCGCGCGGTTGAACAGCAGGATAGCCGTGGGGATGCCCGTGCCGAAAAACAGGTTGGCCGGCAGGCCGATCACCGCCTCGAGCAGGTTCTCCTCGATCAGTTTCCGCCGGATCAGCCCTTCCGAACTTCCCCGGAAAAGCACCCCGTGCGGCACGATCACGCCCACCCGGCCACTACCCTCGTAGGTGGTCTCGATCATGTGGGAAATGAACGCCAAGTCACCTTTTGACTTGGGCGGTACGCCCCGGTGAAAGCGGGCGAAACGGTCTGTAGCGGCCACGTCGGCCCCCCACTTATCGAGCGAGAAAGGCGGGTTGGCCACCACAATGTCGAACTTCATCAGTCGGTCATTTTCCAGCAGTAATGGATTATTGAGCGTGTCGCCCCAGCGGATTACCGCGTCGTCAAAGCCGTGCAGGAACATATTCATGCGGGCCAGGGCAAAAGTGCTGCGGTTGATTTCCTGGCCGTAGAGAGCGAAATTCCGCGATCCCACTTGCTGCCCCACCTTAATTAGCAGCGAACCCGAGCCACAGGTGGGGTCGCTGATGCGACTGCCGGGTTGCGGATCCATGAGGCGCGCCAAGAGCAAAGAAACCGACGAGGGTGTATAGAACTCCCCCGCCTTTTTGCCTGCATTGGAGGCGAAGCGGTCGATCAGAAACTCATACACGTCACCGATGACATCCTGACTTTCAAGGTGCGAGGGCGTAAGGTCGATGGTTTTGAAATCCTCGATCAGGTTTTTGACGCGGCGGTTGCGGTCGCGGGTCGGGCCGAGCTGCTTTTCTGAATTAAAGCTGATGTCGCCGAATACGCCGTCGAGTTTGAGGCGGTTGGCTTCTTCCAGATGATCGAGCGCCATGTCCACCATTTCCCCAATGTTGGAGGCATTGCGCTGCTCGTAGAGATAGTCGTAGCGGCATTCCTCCGGCAGCCGAAAACGCTCGAATTGTTCGAGCGCGCGCTGAGTGCGCGGAGAATTGTCGGGCGTCTCATCGTATTTGTCGAGGTAGAAGTTTTCCCGGTCCTTCCACAGATCGGAAAGGTACTTCAAAAACAGAAAAGTGAGGATATAGTCCTTGTATTGCGTCGGGTCGATGACGCCCCGAAAGGTATCACAGGCCCGCCACACGGCGGCATTGATGGCATCGGCCGAGATCAGGCGGTCTCCTTTGGCAGCAGCGGGGCTAGGGTCGTCGAAAAGCATTCGGTAATCAGGTTTTGGTGATGATCCGTGATCTGCTGGTGCAGGCTCTGGATGGTTAAAAATTCATTGTGCAGGTCGATCAGGCGGCGTTGAATGTCGAGTGACGGAACGGGAATGGGTAGGTCGAGCAGGTCTTTCTTATTCAGGGTGGGGACTGTCGCGGATGAACTGACGCGACGGTCAAGTTGCGTCTGGGTGCCTGGCTGATTGAGATAGCAGGCCAGAAATTCGGGTAAGACAACCTCCGGTTCGTTCACCCGGAGAATATAAAAGGCTGCCGAGGCAACCGCTCTGGGGTATTCTTTTCGGTAAAAAACAGCCGAGTGTCGGCTTCCCCTCCCCATCAATAGAACATCCTCCGGCTCAATCCAGGCGCGCTCCATAACGTTGCGAGCGGAGTTGAGCCGGGTTGGCGGCTCCACCGATAACATTCTTCCATATTCATCGAAGTCGCCCGGATTGAGGAAAGCGATTGGCTCCCCCGTCTTGGCCGGGCGCAGCCCCATGCCGATTTGGATGTCCACAATATGATCTAAGGGAAGAAGCATGGGACAAATGTAATAGAAAATAAATTATATTCTCATGGAACTAGAATAAAAAATTGAAAGTTCCTTCCTGAATCAAACTCGTACCCTCTCCAAATGACCGTCAAAATCAAGCTTTTTCAAGTACTACAAGGCGATTTTATCTCGATAGAATGCCTTGACGAGCCGAAAGGCACAGCCACTCGGATATTCGTGGATGCAGGTTTTGTCGGGACGTATGTAAGGACTTTGAGAAGTGAGGTAGTGAGCCTGAAGAAAGCGCAAGCGTCGGTTGATCTGTTTGTCGTAACGCACACCGACAACGACCACATCGCTGGAATCATGCCCCTTTTGAAGGAGTTCGGCAACCTGCCTGTGAAGCACTTTTGGTTTAACTGGTCACCCAATCCGGTGCATCTGAGTGAGTCAAATGGCGAAGCTGGTATTAAGGAGGGAATCACCTTGCGGGACTATTTAATTGAGAAGGGGAAGAGTTCCGAAGACAAGATTTTGGCTGGCCAGGTCTTCGACCTCAATAATGCTAGGATAACCGTCCTATCGCCGGATGACAGGCAATTTGACCGTTTTGCGAAGAAATGGGAAAAGGAGGAGATGAAGCTGTTGGAAAAGACAGGTAGCGAGGCGAGCACCAGTCAAGCGCGCAACGATCATGAAAGCATCGATGACCTTAGTAGTCGAAAATTTATTGAGGATAAATCGCTGAGCAACCGCAGCAGTATTGCCTTTTTATTGGAGTTTGAGGGCTTCAAGGGGCTATTTACGGGAGACAGCATCCCGTCGGTCATTGTCGCTTCTTTGAAGGAACTGGGGTACAGCCATGAAAACAAATTGAAGCTGGATATCATGAAAGTGGCACATCACGGGTCGAAGTCGAATACCAGCAGGGAACTGTTGCAGATGCTCGACTGCGCTCACTACGGGGTCAGTAGTAACTGGCAAAACGCCCACAATTTCCCCCACAAAGAAGCCCTGGCCAGGATTGTCAAGGCGAGGGAAGGCCGTTCCGTCCATTTTTACTTTAATTATGATGATCCGGTGCTTAGAAGCATATTCACGAGCCAGGAGCTAGACGACCACAACATTACCTGTCATTACCCAGCCCAAGGAGAAAACCATATCCAACATACATGGAATCAGTAAGTTCATCGAATATCGACAACCTGTGCGCGCGGCTGAGTAACAACGGCTATCCCGTAGGAAGCTGCGTATTGGTTAAACCAAGCGAGACCAGCGAACTGGTTTACCTCTTTACCGCTACCCATTGCCTGAAGGAAGTGAAATCAACCGCAGACCTGGCGGTTGAAATGTATAATCCTGCTGAAAAGGGCTTTACAGTATTCAAGTTGAATGATGAAATAAAAAAGATTGACGACCCGGCGACCGATTTATCCATTCTGGAGATATCGGCGGCGGTCTCAGGTCGAAAAATTCCCTTTATCGCCGTGGGTATCGAGTACGACCAAGGCGAGCAGTATTTTTTTCGGGGCTTTCCGCAAGCAGTGAAATCATTGGAACCGGAGGAAGACTACGGAATTTTGCAAACCCCTTCCGGTCGCGTGATCAAAGGTATTAGCAACCACACTAAGATCAGTCAAAAATGCCTGTCGGAAGAACTGGTTAAGGGTTTCTCAGGTAGCGGCTTTTTTGTAAATCGTAAAAATGGAAAGATTCTTATTGGTGTCGTAAGTAAGTACAACGAGGGACTTAACTGCTTCGAAGGAGTCAATTTTATAGGCGTAAATGACCTCTTGCGCGTCGGTAATCTTGAAGAAATACAGTTTTCCAAGGTCAGGGAGGCTGAACCAGAAATATCGAACCCGGAGTTGGTTGGAAGCCTGAATGACCAATTGGAATTCGCCGAGGAACTGTATGAACGGCTGATGCCTTTTTCCGCGCTCAAGGCGGTGGATAAGCTGATGGTAGTAATCCAAGACAGCTCTATATCCGCGCTGGATAAAAGGAAGTTTAATGCCAGAAGCAGCTATCTCAGAGCAAACTGCTTGCGGGAAGATAGCAAAGTTCCGGATCGGGAGTATTGCGACCTGTTTGTTCGGGCTTATAAGTTGCACCCTCAGCCGCTGAAACACAAAGAGCGGGCAGCCAGGGCGTACCATGACTTGGGGCAACCGGTCGAGTCATCTTTGATCATAGAGGAAATCCTCGCGGAGGATCCTCTCAACGCTTACGCGCTTGCAATAAAATGCCAGATCCATTCCGAAACGACAGTGGACGCATCTGTTGCGCGAAATCCTGTTTTCAAGCGACTTAAAGTCCACTATCTGTTAAAAAACAGCGGGAAGGTTTCGACAGACTCACTTGCCGAAGTTTTTCAAGAAGAGAAAGATTCCCTAACGCTCCCTGATAAAATTTCCCGTGATGAACTTGCCTACTGGTGGTACTTGGCTCAGTACATTATGCAGGACTGTCTCGCAAAAATCAAAGTTTACAATTTCCATACGCCAGTTGACTTGAAAAACGATTCAGCTCTGGACTATGCCAATAAGCTTTTACGGCTTATTGGTAAACGTGTGAACGATACAGAAATACAAGATAGTCTGACTTTCAGGATAGCTCGTTTTGACTTTTGGTTTACGCAATATTTACTTACGAGAAACAGTCAATCTGTTTTCGAAATGTGCCAATTGTTTATCGGAACTCAGCATGAGGATCAAGTCGCTTCTCCCTTCGATAAGGTAGTATTGCCGATCTCGGAAGACGTTCCCAGTAGAATCACTAGTTTGTGTATATGTCTTTTAGAAATTGAAGAGTTTTTGAAGGTCACTAAACTTCTGGAAGATTACCCAAAGGAGCGTTACGGCCTCTTGTGGCAGTTTGGCGGATATGCATTTTTAAAGCTTGACAACCATGAAAAAGCCTCTGAATACTTTAAAGCATATTTAGAAGAAATAGAGACGATCGGTGAGTCCGAAGTACTTAACTTATTCGGATACATTGAATACTTTTATTCTGAAAAAATACCAGTTAGCGAAATATGGGAAAGTATCACAACTGGAAGAACATTTGAGAGTGAGGCTCTACGCTCGTTACTTATGGCGTTTTGTTTTCGTTTCGACGATGACAAGCGTAACGAGGTTAGAAATCTGTGTGAAAAGTTAGAAACATACGCTTTTACAGAACGTAGATTCCAAATTACAATCCCTATCTGTTTAATGGCAATAGGTGATTTGGAAAGAGCAGAGGTTATGCTCAAACCTTTGATTGATTTCAGTAAGCCGTCCAATGAGCTTGGATGGTATATAGAATGTCTTTACAGAATGGGCAACAAAACAGACCAGTTATTGAAAATACTGGGGCGTTGGCGTCTTAATTTCGAGCCAAATCATGTCCACATTGAAAAAGAGCTGCATATTTTAGGATACATTCGGGATTATCAAGGCATTGAAGACGCTGCCAGAATTGGCTTGAAAGCCTTCCCAGGTAGCTATAAATATTGGTTCTCATTGATTAACGCAATGGTTCGGAGTGCCAAGCCAGAAAAAATAGAGGAAGCTAGGGAGCTCATGGCAAATGGAGCAATCATTATGGCTGCCAAAATGGAGTGGCAGCGAGCTTTCAGACTGGCAGGACTGTGTACGACAGTAAGTCTTCGCGAGTTAGGTAGAGAGATTTTGTATAACGTGCTACAGGCAAATTTTGACAACTCGTCGGTGAAGACAGCCTATATGACCACCGAAGTAATGGAAAAGGAATCTGAATCTTATGAACATCCTGAGGTGGCCACGGAGGACTGTGTTATACGGCTCATAGACGATGCTGGCAAGGATTCTGTACTTTCATTGAAGTCCTCTTTGATTGAGAGTAACCCCCTTGTGATGCTTGCCATAGGAAAGCGGGTTGGCGAATCATTTGTCCATAACAAGTCCCTGGGAAATGCGAAGACCTACACGATTACCATGATATTCGATAAGTACGTTGGTCAAAAAGTACTTCTGTATGACGAGTTGGAAAGAAACCCAGCAACTCAGCCTGAGGTAGAATCGATGAATATAATTGAGGAGGGTGGGTTCGATGGAATGATAGAGAAGTTTAAGAGTACCTTCGGCGCGGCGGGTTCCATTCGTAAGGATTCGGTAAATAAGTTGTTTGAAGAGTTCAAAAACAAGAAAATAGGGTTTACAGAACTGGCCGTTGTAATCCAAAATGATTATTATCAGACATGGCAATTTATTACGTCTGATTACAACGATGGGTTTCCGGTCGTTCCTCTAAATGTCAAACGATTAGCCTTCGATGAAAACAAGGAGATAGTGCTTGACTATTCAACATTATTCACGTTGATTAGAATAGAAGAGGTTACAGAGCTTACGTACAAGTATAAACCGTTTATTATATCACAGA
Source organism: Persicitalea jodogahamensis (assembly GCF_014651615.1). Lineage (GTDB taxonomy): Bacteria > Bacteroidota > Bacteroidia > Cytophagales > Spirosomataceae > Persicitalea > Persicitalea jodogahamensis. The sequence continues at coordinate 116,469 of NZ_BMXF01000008.1, forward strand.
GGATTGTCGATTCATTAAGAGGACAACTCCAAGAGATGAAATTGAGCCGTCCTGGAACTCATTCGATGAGTATAACCCTAGATTCTGTAACACCTATACTAATTCCTGATGATTTTTATATAAATAAGGAGAACGAATTGCAGAAAATTATTGATTGGGTTAATAAAAACACGAGAACAGAGGTGGTTCCAGAGATGTTCGAGTATTGTATTGATTCCCCCGAATTAGATGTTAATACACAAATAGTAGTAGAAACGGCTATGTTGGCTACTAAACCGAATCGAATTTTATTATCAGATGAGCTATTTTATCTGAACTATACCTTGAATTCGCTTGATATAAAAGTTTTATCCATAGAAAATTTCTTGCTAGATCATTTTCGTGATGAATATAAGGACGTTTTACTGCCGGAATTGTTGAAATTTAATTACAGAGGGTTAACTGTTGACAGTAGTGTTTTGATCGGTCTTCATGAAAAATCAAATACTGCATTGACAAAGTCATCGAACCAACACACGCTTTTTAACAAAAGCCTTTATGGAATCTGTCCCCTTTTTAATGATAACCCCAATAATATAGCATCTGTATCGAGGTTTCTAAAAAGTCTTTATTCCGAGCCTTTTGATTTATGGTACAAGCAGATGACGTCCAGAAGGGTACTTGGTTTTCTATTTGATGGAGCTAACGAAACCGTTCTGCCAAGACTTACAAAGCTAATTCAAAGAGATTTTAGGTTACTTGGTGACCATTTGGATCACGTAATTGAGGACGTGCAGTTCGTCTTGGGTGATCTCTAAATTTGTGATGATTGTAGTTCAGTTAGGTAAACCTTCTGAACTACGTTGCTGAGCGGGGTTTGTTCATTGGTCCTATCTGTATACCTTTCAAAAATTGCTTTTACATTATACGAACGACCGTTTAAAAAATGTAAAATTCCGCTATATTGCCCCCCAAACCAAAGACCTAAGACCGTGGAACACCAGAACGCCCCTTTGAAGTACGTCGCCTACTACCGCGTCTCGACCGCCCGCCAGGGCGCCTCGGGCCTGGGGCTGGGCGCGCAGAACACCGGCATCGCCTCCTTCCTGCGCGGCAGCGGGGAGGTCATCGGCGACTACACCGACGTCGAGTCGGGCAAGCGCAATAACCGTCCCGAACTGATGAAGGCCATTGCGCGCTGTAAAAAGGAAGGGGCGGTTCTGCTGATCGCCAAACTCGACCGGCTGTCGCGCAACGTGGCCTTCGTGTTCGCCCTCCGCGATTCGGGCGTGCCTTTCATATGCGCCGATATGCCCGAAGCAAATACCTTGACCATTGGAGTCATGGCTACCATGGCGCAGCACGAGCGGGAGGTGATTTCTGAGCGTACCAAACGGGCTTTGGCAGAATTGAAAAAAAGGGGAGTGGTGCTGGGTACCCCGGAGAACCTCACCCCGGAGGCCATCGCGAAGGGCAGGGACGTACGGCGGCATAACGCCCGTCAGGACGAGAACAACGTTCGGGCGGCGGCTTTGGCTAACTCCATGCGGATTTCCGGCCAGACCTGGACGGCCATCGCCAACGCGCTTAACAGTTATGGGTTCCTCACGCGGCGCGGCAAGTGGTTCCGGCCCGTGCAGGTGCAGAGGGTGGTGAAACTTTTCAGCGAGGATCAAGGATAGGCAGCGGCGTAGAAGGGTTTTCAAATTTCGCTGTCAAACGACCCTAACAGATAATATTCCATCTGTCAGGATTAATCACACCCATTCTATTTGTCTGAAAACGGAATCCCATTTATAATCGAGCCAATGGATTTTGCAGTTCCTCCACGTACCTCTGGCCCGAGTGGCAAAACCGACTGCTGAGGATTGGTCTGTTTTCTCTTTAATACCTTACTGATTTTCGGTGCCTTGGTTTGGTCGATTCCCAATGATTTGACCAAATAAGCGGTGTGGTTTTTGACCTTTGGCCGCAACCCATTGGCTAGTTCGGCATCTACTCGAAAAAATATCTCCAAATAGCTGTGTTCTGAAGCGATGAGGTCTTTCTGCCAGTTCTTTAATTTGTAATTGGCCATTAAACGCCAGGCGGTTGCTACGGCTTCATGTAGAGGCATCTCGTTGATGATGCGGCGATCTACCTCAATGGCTTCTACAGCCAGTTGGCGTGCCGTTCTAATGAAGAAAGTGAGTTCGATTATCCGTTTTCCTTCTTTCTTCGACGGCTTCCATTCAAGTAGAATGTCTGCCTTTTGCTCTAACTCGCGTTGGGCCACCATGAGAGCATTCTTTTTGAAATCGTAAAACGAATAGCCCTTCGGACAGTTCAAGATTGTCATAAGCTGCTCCACTTCGTAAGTGAACTGCAACTGCCGGCGATTTTGGAACATACTTACTATCTCAAATATTCGCTGGGCGTAAACCGAACTGAGCGACAGCATCACGTCGATGTCGTATTTGGTATAGCGCTGACCTAACTCTGCAAAATGGGGGACCATGTCGGCGAACATGGTCAGTTCAATGACGCGCTGGCCATCAACGGTTTCTGAGCGAACGCGGGGAAAGGGTGTAATGAAGTCGAATCTATTCTTTACATCGTCGCGATATATCAAACGTTTCGATTGAAGCGACTCGGCGGCTTCTGCGATTTGCTGGTGGTGGTTCCTAGTGAGCGAAGAGAAGGGAATGCTTACAATAACGTTGGCTGTGGGCCGTAATTCACCTTTTAAGGCAAGGTGGCCAATCTGATTCACGACCAGCACCACGATCTTTTTCTCCAGTTCAGTAAACTCTTGTTTCGACTCTGTGAATAGGTTGGGCTGATAATTGGTAGGACGTTTTGTGAACACCGGAGCCAATTGATCGTCAGCAACTTGATGAGCTTCCATAAAATTGGGTTGTGTCAGAATTGTCAAACCTCTGCGATTCCCAAACATACAAAAAAGAGTTTGTCAAATCAAAATCGGTTTTCATATTTCGGTTCTTCGCCAAATAAGAACGCCTCACCCTAAACCTCGTTTTTCTATTCAAATGTCGGAAAGGCATCTCACCCTAAACCTCGTTTTTCCGGCTTTGCAAAATTTATCCACCTCACCCTAAACCTCGGTTTTGCGAGTATTCTGAGTAAAAACCACCTATGAGTTATCAACAAAAGCACTAGTTATAAACATTTTTATGGACTAAAATTCCTCCCCCTAAACCTCGGTTTTCTATAATGCTCCCCTCAAACCTCGTTTTTCGACCCCCTAAACCTCGTTTTTCGACCCCCTAGACCTCGGTTTTCTATGTCTGCAATTCACCCTAAACCTCGTTTTTCCTCCCCCTAAACCTCGGTTTTATCTCTGTAATATATTGATATTAAGACTATTATAAGCCCTAAAATCAATCAAAAAAGATTGATAAAGAGATAAAAGATCAAACTTTTGCGATTCTATGTAAAAGGGAGAAAAAGATTTTGTTGGAATACCAACACTTATTTACCTTTGAGGTAAATAAGTCAAGCTTTTTTCCATTATGACTCAAGACAGCAGTTCCCGGCCCACCAATCGCACCAAAATCGTCGATTTAAACACTCTTCGGCCTATGCTCCAGACGCAGCGCGTACAGTTGGAGCCAATTACTAATCAGATTAGCGCGTTACCCAATGACCCTAAATTGGAATATTATTTCATCCCCGTCAATTTCATGAAGGAGTACAAAGCCTACCACCGCGAGGGAAAAACGCCCTTTAAGAACCTGAAATTGGTCAACTACGGTAAACCCGCCATTTCCCTCTCCTTTTTTAGTAAGCACAAGTACACTGTCAAGAAGGAGAATGAGCCGGAAAAAATATTGCTTCACCTCAAAAACCACCGGGAGGAACTGCTAGAGCAATCCCTTTTCAAGCAACTGGATAGCGAGCAATCGCGCCATCTCAAGCAAGTCGATGAACTTTTCCGTACGCTGCGGGAGAACCCAGACGCATATCAGACCTGTTTTTCAAATTATCATCATTATTATCGATACTGGTATTGCACCTTCCGGTACTTCGAGGATAAGACCGAGACAAAGGCTGAAACCGACAGCGCGCACCTGCTAAAACACACGGAACGGATCAAAGGTCAGGTTCACGAGCGGCTGAATGTCATTTTCATAGACCCCGACCATATTACCCGCCCTGTCCCTTACGACAACAAACGCGTGGATCGGGAGTTGGATACCTACCCCATCAAGATCAAGCAAGGTACCACGACCCTATATCTTAGAAAGGCTTAATTATTCTCCTTTTCGCGCATTTTACGTACTTTTGACTACGCGAAAAACGCGATATGACTTGTCTTAAAACGACCTCTGTTTTAGGCCCTCCCTTCTTTTTCAATCCGGTTGAATGCGCCCCACCAAAATAACCCTTTCCCAATTAGAGTCCTTCCTCCTGTCGGCTTGTGACATCCTGCGCGGCTCGATGGACGCCTCCGAATTTAAGGAATACGTCTTCGGGATGCTGTTCCTGAAAAGGCTGTCTGATGAATTCTACCAGCGGCGGAAGGCTCTGGAAAAAAGAGATCAGCCACCTCGACCCTGAACACCGTGCCGGCCTTTTGAAATATCGTCGCCGTGCAGCTACCGGACTACGAGAAAGCTAAGGCATGGCTGCGGGAGTACGGGCATCAGTTGAAGGTTGATTTTTGAAAGGCGTGAAGGTGAAACTTGATTATTGGGAGACAGAGGATTTCAATTTGATTGCTATCATCTGTTAGGGGCGCCGGAGATTCGATCCCTCCTTTCTTGAACTTATTTTGTTTCCAACCGGATTCGTTCACCGAACTCCGGCGTCTGAATCGACCGAATAACCTTACCCCGTTCGACCTTGATCTCTACCTGGGGCTTTTGGAAACCAAAGGGTTGTCTCTCAGTAAGAATGAAGGTTTTGCTCTGGACATCCTTTTCGGCCTGTTGCATGATTTGCTGCATTGTCCGGGCCATATCAGCGGGTGAGTTACCATTGAAGAGAACAAGCCCGGTTTCGTCTTTTATCGCATAGCGGAATTCGTCGCCCAACCTTACTTCCTGAGTCAGATCCATATTGAAATCTTTGGTGCAGGATTTTTCAATTTTAATCCGCTGGGCCAAACCGCTTACTTCCAACAAAAACCCACAGATAGCTGATAGCGGGGCGCAGGCTTGCGGTATGCTTATCTGCGTTTGCTTCCCTACTCTACCGACGGCAATTAACTGGCCGTTCAGTTCCTTTTGGCCTAATGTGCCAACGCCAGTTTGTGAAAATTGCGAAAGCACGGTATTGTTATACAATTCAATACGGTTCAGCAAGGCTTCACGAGTAGGGCGAAATGTTTCCGCTTCTGGCAAAAGATAGGCTACTCGATCCGGCCCACCTGCCGTGGTCTTTAATGGAAAATTGACCGCAGCTAATTGCTGGATAAACTGTAAATCATACTTATGGCCTTTGGTGTCACCGTCGAAACATAGAACAATGCACCATTTGGCCGTTTTTTCGAATGACCCAATGTAGCGCGTTATGGTGTTGACTTGCTGAAGCGTGAGTTGGCCGCCAGTCGAGAAATAAACCGAATTAAAATCGTTGTCCCCACTAATGCTTCGTAGTTGCCGATGGGAAAGGGCGTCGATCGCACTTTCCATTAAATAAAAGCTCTGCACTTTCGGCGGCGGGTTGGAAACAAACACGCTACTGAAGCGGTCGCTGCCGGGAGCGTGAACCTTCAAATTATCGTTTCGGAGTTCCAAACCCGTGACCTCGGTCGATTGGCCGTTGTAGTACGGAAAAGCAACATTGGAGAATTGATGGTAATTGCGTTCCGGGTGTTCCTTGACGGTGAGAAAGTCTTCAGTCCGGCTGCTTTCAGGATTGAAATGCGCTATATGGGTAACGACCTTGTTGACAAACTCAGGGCGTAGTAGGATTTCAGGCGCAATGTGTCGGGTGATGAGATAATTGTCCTCTTCCAGCGGCCGGACGTCAAACTTTTCCTTAGCAAAAGGCTGCTTGACACTCGACTCTGCCAACTTGGGGGTTAGCTGTTGATTCTGGCTGACGCGCGCCGGATCGACGCGTAGGTAATCGTAAAGGACATTCGTAATATTCTTGAACTCATGGTTCCCAGGCCGATCATAGATTGAAAAAACGGTTGAAAGCCTATTGCGAATGAAATCAATAATGGTACCAGAGTCGGTAAAGTCCCCGGCCCGTTGATATACCTGTTGCGAGGCATCCTGCGGGTTCTTAATGATGATTATATCCCCGAAGTCGGAATGTTCCAGAACCGGACGATTGCGACCCTTTCGTAGAAGGGGTTTGTATCCATACTGAACTGCCAACTCAATGATGGAGACATTGGCTCTCAATTCCTGCACCGGAATGAGGTTTGGAAATCGCTCCTTAAGTTCATCAAACTTGGTCATATGAATGAAAGCTTTCCGGACTCAAAAATACCAATCTTGATATCTGAGTGCAATTTATGCCTTACATTTGAATCAAAGACATTTGGTGGCTTTTCTGCTGACCTTTGGCCATCAATGCACTTAGACGAATAAGCTATCTACGCCGATGCACATCCAACTGATGTCGATTTTTCTGATCGCCGGATTTTTGGTTTCATGGCTCCAGTCCCGACACCTGAAAAAAACTTCCTGACTTCTGGCCAGTTTCGACTCGTCAGCGCAGTGGGGATTCTGTGCTTTCTGGCCGCCGTGTTCGTGGCCTTCAAGGGCTTGTTCGACTAATTTCCGGGCTTATGTCATGGGCGTCTCCCTGCGGGCCGGTCCTCTGCGGGGTACGCTGCGCTGCCGTCCTACGGACAGAACCTTCGGATCTCCCTCCAAGCACCTGACGCAAATCAAGGATGTACATTGACCCACCCTGCGGGTGCTTCACCCAGCTTTCATCCCACTTCCCCGGCCCTGAAACCCGAACATTGCGCCAAGAACCGCCCGCTAAATCCCGATGCGCCGTCGCCACAAAAGGCACCGCACACCGGGGCTGGCTGGTGCAACCATCGGGTTCGGCCCGCCCGTGGAGATTTCAGTCCGGGTTACGTCGCCCGCCCCACCCTGTATATAAGCAAAATCCTTGTTTTGATTTTCTGATTTGAACGTTGCAAAGAAAATGCACGAATCAGTCCGTCGGAAAGGCCGACGCCCTTCGGGTTGCTCAAAAAATAATCTCCACCCATTCGGGCGGTACGCCGCCCGACGGTTCGCCGCCCGGTAGTATTATTTTTTGGCAAGCCTTGCCCCCTGCCTGACCAGTGCATTAAAGGAAAGGCATGTTCAAGTCGAAAAAATTTTGTGGAGCGAGGCACGGCTATCGTGTCGAGAATGCACCCTTATTTAATTCGATTACATGAGATAGTAAGCGGTGACTTGTTGGGAGAAACAACTTTTTGAAGAGGTAAAAAAACACTCACACAAATTTGTGTGAATCATGTAAAGTACTTATCTTTAAAGAGTTAAATGAGTTCTCATCTACCAAATTTTCAGTCTTATGGACAAGGCAAAAAAAAACAAAAAACCGTCTTTCGACCTCTTCCAAACCATCACCGATCTGATTTGTGATCAAATTGCCCAGGGAGTCGCGCCGTGGAGTAAGCCCCGGC
>NZ_BMXF01000009.1 GCF_014651615.1 Persicitalea jodogahamensis
GATGGTACCGGTCTCAAAGCCGGCAGAGTAGGTAGCCGCCACTTTTTCATACAACCCAGGACCGGGCCGCGCTGCACCAGCAGCGCGGCCCGCTTGCGTTACGACCGGCTGGTTTATGCAAAAGAGCATGAACCAGCCTTTTTTTATATCTTTGGAAAACCCTTTTATAGATCCTCCTTTACTAAATTATTATGAACAAATACTTAAAATGGACCCTTATCGCCTTGGGTGGTCTTGTTGTAATTGCATTTATCGGCTTCCAGGTAATGACGGCTAATACCAAGAAGGCAAGCCCTGAACAGACAGTTTCTTTCAATGAAGGCGAGAAGCATGTGGAAGTGTACTACAATCGCCCTTCTAAGAAGGGACGGGAAATTTTTGGGGGTTTAGTACCCTACGGTGAGGTCTGGCGGACGGGTGCCAATGAAGCTACCACCTTCACAACCAAAACCGAACTTGTAATCGATGGCAAAATGCTCCCTGCGGGTGAATACACGCTTTGGACGATTCCAGAGAAGGATAAATGGACCGTCATTTTCAACAACAAGCAGTACAGTTGGGGTGTCAATTTCGACGGTACTCCGATCCGCGAAGCAGAGGCGGATGTTCTGAAAGTAGAAGTTCCAACTCAGGTTACCAATTCCCCGGCGGAAATGTTTACTATCTCATTCGATCAATCCATACCAGCGATGGAAATGGCCTGGGATATGACGAAGGTTTCGGTACCAATCAAATGAATGGACGATTGACAATGGATAGCTGACAAATTTTGAATAGAGAGGTCGGCTCCGTTTGAAATTGCCTTGCCCCACTCCATTGTCCTTTAAAGTAACTACCAGCTTATTCGAAAACCAACGCCATGCACGTTGTCTATCCGGAGGTTGGGATCACCGCTAAGGTACTTACGAAGGCGGGAAATAAATACGTCCAGGCTACGGCCCATAAAGTAGTCATCGTCGCCCCAAATGGCTTTTAGCAAATCTTCACGCTTGATTACCTCGTTGGGGCGCTGGGCGAGGTACTTCATAACTTCTGCCTCTCTGAAAGTTAACGTATGGGTGTCGCCATTCAGAGTGAGCGTTAGTTTTTGAAAATCGAATAGATATCTACCTACCCTCAGTGGTGAATCGTCGTCGCTTGGCCTGGGCGTGTCCGTTTTGGAGCGGCGTAGAAACACCTCAATCCGCAAAATTAATTCCTGAATGCTGAATGGCTTGGTCACGTAATCGTCGGCGCCCAGGCGAAGCCCGTGTAGGCGGTCATCCAACAGTGCGCGAGCAGTAAGGAAAAGGATGGGTACATGCTGGTCGGAGGCGCGGATTTTTTCAGCCAATGTAAAGCCGTCCATTTGGGGCAGCATCACATCCAGCACACAGATATCGAAGTGTTCTTTCTGAAATGTATTCCACGCCTCCTGCCCGTCCATACAGTGAACAATTTCGTATTCATTGGCTTCGAGATTGTCTTTGGTGGCGAAGCTTAGATTGGGATCGTCTTCAACGTACAGAATGCGGGGACTCATGGCAAGGTACTTACTAGTGAATTATCTGCGGCTATGAAAACGCATCCGGTAATCCACGTCTACAACGCCTTTGGAAATATCGCTAAGCTTGCGTTTGAGAAGTTGACGTTTCAATGCGGGTAGGTAGTCTGTGAAGAGCTTGCCTTCCAGGTGGTCGTACTCATGCTGAATAATACGGGCGGCCATTCCCTCGTGGGTTTCTTCGTGTTCGTTCCAGTCGATATCCCTGTAACGGATCGTTACGATTTCGGGTCGGTAAACTTCCCCACGGATACCGGGAATACTCAAACAGCCCTCCTCAAAGGCCCAGTCGTCACCGTCTTCTTCCACGATCTCAGGGTTTATAAATATCTTTTTAAAACCTTCCAGCGTAGGATCTTTGTCTTCCTCCTCTTCGTCTTCGTTCATGGCGGTACCGTCCACTACGAAAACCCGGATGCCCAAACCCACTTGTGGAGCGGCCAAACCAACGCCCGCCGCGTCATGCATGGTTTCAAACAGATCATCCGAGAGCTTTTGCAAATCCATTTCGTCTTTTTCTAGGGGCCGGGTCACCTTTCGCAGAATGGGGTCGCCGTAAGCTACTATGGGGTAAATCATTAAGGGAAATATGAATTGTGATTGATGAATAATTATGCTTGAAGTGAGTTACCGCATAGGATTGAGCCGTTGACTTTCCATGAAAGATTGCAGAATGACCACGGCACTCACTTTATCGAGATTACCTTTTTCGCGACGTTCACTTTTCTTACTACCTCCTGTAATCATGGCTTGCAGGGCAATAGAGGAGGTGAAACGCTCATCGTGGGGATAAACAGGGATATCGGGAAAAGTGGATTCCAATTTTTTGATGAATGTTCTGACCGCTTGCGTATTGTGCGTATCGCTGCTATCCAGGCGGCGCGGCATGCCTATAACAATAGCTTCAACCGCCTCTCTTTCTACGTATTTTTTCAAATAATCCAACAGCAAATGCGTCCGTACTGTTTCCAGAGCCGTAGCAATAATCTGCAAGGGATCGGTCACAGCCAGTCCGGTTCGTTTGGAACCATAATCGATTGCTAGGAGGCGGGGCATTTAATTTGGAATTAGTGAATGCAGGAATCAGTGAATATGATCATCGCTAGTCTAATCCGACATTCAGCAATTCCAAATTGATTCCGCAAAGATAAGAGGTTTGGGTAGCTTTTGGCAAAATGTAGGGCTTGAGAACCGGTAGCGGGACAGGAGCGTTAAAGTTTCTTAATAGATTCACAAGGCTATTTGCTCCGCCTTCCGAACACGCCTTTTCCGTATCTTTGCCCTTATGACTGAAAAACGCTGGATTTCTGCTGCCGAGCTGACAACTGAACAAAGTACCTCTGCCAACACACTGGCCAAGGCGATCAACGTCAGTCCGTTTCTGGCGTCCTTGCTGGTGCAGCGCGGGGTGCGTAATTTTGAGGAAGCAAAAGACTTTTTTCGACCCGATTTGTCTTCGCTGCACGATCCTTTTGCCATGGAAGACATGGACAAGGCAGTTGATCGTCTTACGTCGGCTATAGGCAAAGGGGAGAAAATTCTGGTATACGGTGACTACGACGTAGACGGTACTACTTCGGTGGCGATGTTCTACGGCTTTCTCAGCACTATATACGATCGACTCGATTATTACATTCCTGACCGCTACACCGAGGGCTACGGCGTGTCCACGCAGGGCATCGACTGGGCGGCAGAAAATGGATTTTCCCTGATTGTGGCGCTGGATTGCGGCATCAAGTCCGTAGACAAAGTGGAGTATGCCAATTCTCTGGGCGTGGATTTCATCATTTGCGACCACCACCGTCCTGGCGAGACGTTACCGCCTGCCGCCGCAGTACTCGATCCCAAACGTTCCGATTGCGAGTATCCTTACAAAGAATTGACGGGGTGTGGCGTAGGATTCAAATTGCTTCACGCTTTCTGCCAGCAGAATGGGCAGGATATGGATTTGCTTTATCCGTACCTGGACCTGCTGGTCGTGAGTATCGCATCGGACATTGTTCCGATTACGGGTGAAAACCGGGTATTGGCTTACTACGGTTTGCAGCACCTGAACACTACGCCCCGCGCCGGATTAAGAGCCCTGATCAAGATTGCGGGTATCCACAATGTGCTGGATATTCAGAACGTTGTGTTTGGCCTTGGACCGCGGATTAACGCCGCAGGACGCATCAAACACGCTAAGGAAGCCGTGAGACTGTTGCTGTGCGACGACGAGGATGAGGCCGACGAATTTGCGCAGCAAATCAACAAACACAACAGCGACCGCCGGAAATTCGACACCAGCATCACGGATGAGGCTCTGGCTATGATTCAGGAGGACGCCTGGCTCTCTGAGGCCAAAAGTACGGTACTGTTCAAGGAGGATTGGCACAAGGGCGTGATCGGCATTGTGGCGAGCCGCTGTATCGAGCATTTTCATCGCCCGACGATCATCCTGACCAAATCCAACGGCAAAGCCGCCGGTTCGGCGCGCTCGGTACCGGGCTTCGATGTGTACGAGGCCATTGAAGAGTGCGCCGACCTGCTCGAGCAGTTCGGTGGCCATACATTTGCAGCGGGAATGACTCTTCCTGTCGAGAACGTCGATGCTTTTCGGCTTCGCTTCGATGAAATTGTGAGCGGGCGCATCCTGCCAGAGCAACTCACGCCGATGATTAGTGTGGATTTGGAACTCGATCTGGAAGATGTTTCCTGGAAAGCCTATAAAGTTCTGAAGCAAATGGGACCTTTTGGGCCGGGTAATATGACGCCCGTGTTCGTGAGTCGGGGTGTTTCCATCGCCGGCAAACCGACGATCATGAAAGAGAAGCACATCAAGTTCAACGTTTACCAGGGCAATTCGCCTGCTTTCACGGTGATTGCCTTTGGCATGGCGCATATATATCCCGATCTGATGAATGGTAAATCGTTTGATATCTGCTACTCGCTGGATGAAAATACCTTTCGGGATAAAACGACGTTGCAGTTCATGCTGAAAGACATTAAGTTTTAGCTATCCACACAACCTATGATCCTCAGAACCGAAAATCTTGTCAAAAAATACGGCGCCCGGCTCGTTAATGATAACGTGAGTTATCAGGTGGAGCAGGGCGAGATTGTGGGGCTGCTGGGGCCGAATGGGGCCGGAAAAACGACTTCCTTTTATATGGCCGTTGGATTGGTAAAGCCCAATAGCGGCCACGTCTATCTCGATGACCGTGATATTACCAGTCTGCCCATGTACAAGAGGGCGCGGTTGGGACTGGGTTATCTGGCGCAGGAAGCTTCGGTGTTCCGGCAATTGACCGTCGAAGAAAATATCAGGGCGGTGCTGGAAATGACGGATCTGTCGCGGCAGGCTCAGCGGGATAAGGTGGAAGAACTCATCGAAGAGTTCAGCCTGGAACACGTACGAAAAAATATGGGTATGGTACTGTCGGGCGGAGAACGAAGGCGTACCGAAATTGCCCGCGCTCTGGCTGTGGACCCAAAGTTCATCCTGCTAGACGAACCCTTCGCGGGCGTCGACCCAATTGCCGTTGAAGACATTCAGACCATCGTCGCCAAACTCAAACACCGGAATATCGGTATACTCATCACCGACCACAACGTGAACGAAACGCTTTCGATTACCGATCGGGCCTATCTATTGTTTGAAGGAAAAATCCTGAAACAGGGTACCGCAGAAGAACTTGCCGAAGATGAAGTCGTGCGGCGCGTGTACCTGGGGCAGCATTTTGAGTTGAAGCGGAAGGTGTAAAGAGTGATGAATTATTTATGTATGTATGAATGGCTTATTTTCAGCTATGTACCCATAACTTCACCTATCACTCATTAATTTTCTCCCAAACCTCGTGAATAGGATCGCCTTTGCTGCTTTTACCGGAATGATCCCATTTCCCGTCCGTTAGCTGCCAATCGAAAGTAAGGTCTGCGCCCACGCGGAAGCGGTCGCGGGAAAAAAACTGGATGTGTTCGGTATATTTGCCATTCTTGATGTCATAGGTACCGCCTCCCGTACCATAAAAACCCTTCACTGCCGGGTCGATAGCCGCCCACTGAAAGCGTGTTCCCGACAGGATTTTGAGTGTCTTGCGGGTACCCGTCTGGTGGATTTCCATCATTTCGCCTGTGCCGTCTTTGGCTCGTCCGGTAATATGCCAGGTACCGGCCATCGGCTTATCCCTGGCATCGTCCACCAGCATCCACACCAATTCTTCGTCTTCGCCGCGCAATGTGAGAATACTGTCTTTGCGGATAACGGTGTAAACAACCGACTTATTGATCCTGGCTGTGTCGTTGGTATTGAATTCGGTGGTGTAAGTCATCTGGTCGCCCTGCATCGTGAATGAGCCACCTTCGGTGCGGTCAAAGTACTTGTTAAGAATACTGTACGAAGCGATCATCAGGTAATCGTCGGCCACAATCAGCGAAGCGATACTGTTGTTAGGTTGCTGCGACCGCCACGCCCCTTTAATAGACTGGGCATCTGCGGAAGAGTAGAGAAGCACGAAAGAAAGGAGAAAAGGAAGTACGGTCTTTTTCATCGGAAATAGAGTTAGGTTTTTGACTACGGAAAGGTACTCAAAAACTGTTCCAGCGCTCTATTTACAAATCTCGTCTAGCTTCTTGGCGACAGCCACGTCAAACGCCTCCCGCTGCTCTATTGATTTGTAATGAGCATCAAACAGACTGTCCATCACGAAAGTAAGTCGCGTTGCCAGTAGGCCCGTCTGCTCGGTCAAGGTTTGTTTCAGGGAGTCTTCTTCGGCTTTCTGGGCTTCGGTGAGAGGGATATTGGCTTTCATCAGCGAGTCGCCCCGCAACCGGAGTTCGTTGGCTACCTGAAAGCGCTGCTCTTTCAACTGCCGCGCCTGGCACTCCAATTCCGCCATTAAATCGATATCCTCGTCCCGGACCGAATTCTCATCGCAGCTAACAAGGGAAACCGTCAAGGCAATCAACAGCAGGGTTTTTGTCACTTTCAACTTTCCGTTATTTTAAATTTTTTGGCCAATTGATGGACCGTAGCACATTGTCGCCCACAGCACGGCCCATGAGCAGCCCGCGTTGATTGTCCATGTCATAATGTATACCGCCGTACAGGCGCGAGTCGGCGCATTCTTCGGCCATTTTCTTGAAGTTGGTAAACTTCCTGGTACCGAAGCCATGCTGCAATTGTGAGCGGTCGGTGAAGGGATACTCGCCATCGCCATCGGTGAACATTTCGGTAAACACCCGTTCACCCACGGCAGCTTCGGTGGCGTGGCCCGAGGTGTAGGCCGGGAAAGGTGGCGTACCGATCACGGTCTTAAAATTAGGGTCTATGTATTTCTGGATGTAGGAAACCGGGCGGATAAGCGCGTAATCGTACTTGATTTTCCAGCAAGTGATGAAAGCGTCGTTCTCCGCGATGCCCAGTTTGGCGTAGGCCACAACTGCTTTTTCAAGCGTGGCGTTTGTTTCTTTCAACAGTTGAGTCAGAATACCGAACGTATGACCCGTGGGTGTACAGGTCGCAAAGGGATCGTCGGCCCAGAAACGGGCAATTTCACGCTGCTCTTCGGTGCCGTTCCTGACTACATCGTACACCTGCCTGCTTATTTTGTAAAATTCCGAATTCGGGTCGGTGGAAAAAGCAACGGGCTTGGGTGGCACGGCGTAATCCATGTTAGAGGCCAGCATCGGGCGGCATTTATCCCATTCGGGACAGAGAGGCGTCAGGTTCTTGGCGTCGGTCGGAATCCATTTGTCGGGCCCGACGGGAATCTGGTAAGTGGCTGAAAAAGGGCGAAGGTAGGCTTCATGACCGCCGTCGGTCTTGGAATAGTCAAAAACCGCCGCTGCAATATCCTTGCCTAGTTTTTGAGAAAGTTCCGCCACGGCTTTGCTGGGCGCTTCCTGCTTGAATTGACCGTAGTTTGTCTCTTCCTTCTCGTTGACAATTTTCAGGTTGGAAGCCGCCAGGCTGCTGCCGAACGACAATCGCATGATTTCGGCTACCGCCGCGTTGGTGACAATACCCCAGTGATACTGTACGCTCAGGGCGTCGGCCGTTGGCATTGTATAGGAACCAAAACCGTTCAGTTGCCCGGTCAGTGAGCGCGCGCCGGGAATGCCCCGATAAGCAGCTTCGTAGGCTGTTACACCCGTAAGTCCGAAAACCCGCGCCGCCTGAGGTGGAAAAAAACCGGGCGTTTCTTTTACCAATCGGCATTCAAGATTGACCCAATCATGTAAAAAATCTGCCGAATAGTTAACAGTAAGATTCGCTGAGGGTGGGGTGTTGGGCGTCACCTGATCGACTGGCGTACAGCTCCATAATAAGGCAAAGAAGGTGAAGAGGTAAAAAACTTTTTTCATCGTCAGTATATTGGTTCGTTCACTTCATCGACTTTATTCACCAACGAAAAAGGCAACAATGATGCCAATTTTTGAAGTACCTGGATTTTCTAGTTAAGTACCTCGTGCAGTACTTCCAGCGACTTGATTTCACCCAATGAATCAAGGTGAATTTTGTACAGAAAAACCAGCATGTTCAGCAATGAAATCCGTCGCTTCTTATCCAGTGGCACCACAATGCCGAAGGGAGCAGAAAGCCATATTTGCAACGCAGCCTTCTGCGTAGGATCGGGCGAAGCCGGGTAATGGTTTTCGCGGAGTTCGTTCGTCAGATCGTCGGCAGTTTCCATGCCGAAACCCAGGAAAAAGGCCAGTTGGGCCAGCACGTGAATATGAAAATTTTCGTAGTGTTCACCGGCATTGTCAAGATAGAGCACGGCATCTTCCAGGAACTCGAATAGCGGGATGTTTTCCTCTTCTTCCCGCAACGATTTTATCAAAATTTCGGTCAGGAACAAACTCAGGCTCGATTTCACAACTTCGAACGGCAGGCTGTGAAATGGAATCCGGCACTTGATTTCGGAAATGCGGTGCAGTGCGTCCGATTTGTTTTTGTGATAAACTACCAGATCCAGCAGCGTGAGTGGCTGAAACAGGGCGATGCGGTTAGACTTGGATCGGCTGCTTCGCACACCATTCACGATGTAGCTCTGAATACCAAAGGCTTCGGTATAAATCTTGGCAATGATGGACGACTCGCGATATCGGATATAGTTCAGCGCAATACCCCGGGTTTTATGCAGCATCAGGACGATTTTTTTGATAGCAAAGATAAAAAAACCTCCCGGTTTGGCGGGAGGTTTGTCGAATGTACAGGAGGCATTTTTTTGTTTCAGACCGGAAGGTTGGAAAACACGTATCTCATTTCTGCGGCGATCTGTTCACTACGCTCCTCATAAGCTTGTTTTTCGAGCGGAGTGCCATCTGCCTCTTTCGGATCGGCATAGGTGATCGCGATGCGGCTTTGCGCACCAGAGATGTAAGGACAATTTTTCTCCGCGTGGTCGCACGTCATAATTGCGGCGAAATCGTTCGTGGGATTCGGAGCCTGGTCGTATAGTTTTGAAAATGCGACGATAGGCAGGGCCGCTTCTGAATACCGTAGTTCGTAAACCGGGTTTTCCCCTTCGGTAGTTTTCTTGACCGCCAGCCCGGCGCTGGTCAACGCGTCCAGGGTGTTAGGGTGGCATGCCGTGGCCTCAGTGCCGCCCGAATAGCAACGAACCCGGGGAACCCCCCAATAATGCGCCGCTACCTGCGCCCACACCTGCCCCAGATGGCTCCGGCGCGAGTTGTGGGTGCAGATAAACGTTAGGTTTATGATCTCACTATGGTCTAGTTTTTCCAAGATATAGCTCCGAAAACGGTTCAAAGCTTTCAGACGCTCTTCGGGAATGGAGCGATCGTCAAGAGAGTCGAAGTAGGTTTGAATTCTGGGGAATAGCATGATTACTAGTTTGTCGGGGAAATTTCAGTAAAAGTGTATTCTTGTTTTTTTGCAAAGTTGACCATTAGAATGAGTACGGGAACTTCAATCAATGGACCTACCACCGCCGCAAATGCAGCTCCCGATTCGATTCCGAAAACCGAAATAGCCACAGCAATGCCCAACTCAAAGTTATTGCCGGCTGCGGTGAACGCCAGAGAAGTGGCTTTTGGATAATCGGCCCCCGCTCTCTTGGATAGATAAAATGCAGAAAAAAACATGATGACGAAGTAGAGAGAAAGAGGAATCATTATCCGAACGACGTCTAGCGGAATCTGTACGATCATCTGCCCTTTTAAGCTGAACATCACCACGATCGTGAATAACAGGGCGATCAGCGTGATGGGGCTCACAGCGGGCAGGTAAGTGCCTTCAAACCAGGTTCGGCCTTTTACTTTTGTAAGGACATAGCGGGAAGCAACTCCCAGCAGGAATGGTATGCCGAGGTAAATGAAAACGCTTTGGGCTACCTCTGTCATCGTGATGTTTATGTCGTAGCCTGTCAACCCGAGGAAGTCGGGAAGAACTTTGATAAAAATCCAAGCGTAAACAGGGTAAAAAAGGACTTGAAAGACACTGTTGAAAGCGACTAATCCGGCAGCATAAAGCCGATTGCCGTTTGCGAGGTCGTTCCACACGATTACCATGGCAATACAACGGGCTATACCAATCATAATCAGGCCCGTCATGTAATCAGGCCGATCAGAAAGGAAAGCTACGGCCAGCCCAAACATCAGAACCGGGCCTATGACCCAGTTCTGAACTAAGGACAGCAGCAGTATCTTCCCATTTTTGAATACGCTTGGGAGTTCTTCAAACCGCACCTTTGCCAGCGGCGGGTACATCATGAGAATCAGGCCGATTGCCAGCGGGACGTTGGTGGTACCCGCATTGAAGCGATTGATGAATACGCCGGACTGGGGAAAGAAATAGCCGATTCCGACGCCCGCCAGCATAGCCGAGAAAATCCACAGAGTGAGCCAGCGATCTAGGAAAGACAAACTTTTGGGGCTAGACATAGAAAATAGATTTATGACTGAACACAATCCCTAGCTGCAGCAGTCGGGTCCACAGCAGGATTCACCAGCCTCGGCAGTTACCTGATTCAGCATCTCCAGAGCAGGTTTCTTCGGGCCACCTGGCTTACTGGCAAAGAGCGTAATGCTTTCAATCTGATCCGTACCCTGACGAAAGGCTGCGATTTCTCCGGTAGAAATGTACTCGCTGAGAATGTCATCCGGAATGAAAATAGCCTTCTGCTTCTGAACGGTCAGATTTTCGAAACCCGCCGCAGCTGCCATGGTCAGGTACTCATTCTTCTGAATGGCGCCCGATACGCAACCCGCATACATCTCGGCGGCAGAACGTAGTTTTTCCGGTAGTTCGCCATTCAGCACAATGTCCGAGATACTGAAATGGCCACCCGGCTTCAACACGCGGAATATTTCGGCAAATACCTGCCGCTTGTTCGGGACGAGGTTCAGAACGCAGTTGCTGACAATGACGTCAGCCACCGCATCGCCGACGGGCATTTGTTCGATGTCACCCTGCCGGAACTCCACATTGTGCAGGCCGCGCGTTTCGGCGTTTTGCCGGGCGCGGGCGATCATTTCCTCCGTAAAGTCAATGCCGATGACTTTGCCCTCGGGCCCTGTTTCGTGCCGGGCTACGAAAGCATCGTTACCGGCACCGGAGCCCAGATCGATTACGACATCACCTTTTTGGATTTTGGCAAATTGAGTGGGTAATCCGCAGCCCAGTCCGAGGTCGGCTTCTGCGGTGTAGCCTTCCACCGCATCGTAGTCGTCGGTCATGATGTTATAGACCTCTTGCGAGGCTGTGGTGGCACCGCAGCACGAGGCGGCGTTGAGGACGGAGTTGCTGCCTGTCGCGATTTCGGCGTACTTCTTACGGACAATTTCTTTCAGTTCCTGTTCGGTCGTTTCCATAGTTTTGAGTTTTGATTAATTGAGAAGAGATATTAGTTAATTGTAATATTACGATGGTTAAGAGCAAATTTTTTTAACAGCAGCTTTGGGTTTGGAACTTACTAAAAATGGAGGTGAACGCATCCTGCGCTTCTTCCCAAACTGATTCATTGATGCAGTAACACACGCGCGGCGGATCGATTTCCCCTTTGATGATACCAATGCGCTTCAATTCCTTTAAGTGCTGCGAAACCGTGGCTTGCGAAAGGGGTAGTTCGTCTACCAAATCCCCGCAAACGCAGGCTTTGCGCTCGGCCAGTAGTTGCAGAATGGCCACCCGCGCCGGATGAGCGAACGCCTTTGCTAGTTCAGCGATGCGGTTTTCCTGAGCGGTGAATTCTGAGGTTTTGGTAAGGCCCATTGAATGGTTTTGAAATAATTGATGGGCCAAAGGTAGGAAAATTTTTATCAATCGCAATATTACGATAATTGGAAATAAAAAATTTCCCGGAAGTACCCCACCTGGCGTCGACTTCCGGGAATAAGATAGCTACTTCACTTCCTCCATCCCCAGCTCTTCCTCCATATACTCCTCCCACTCGCCGGGTGTCGAAGGAATGGGTCTTGTACTGATCCCCCGGCGTGAAGCCCGCTTTTCAGGGGCCTTGATCGTCAGCGTTTGCTCGGTTTTAGCCCCGTTAGCGGTTGTAACTACTACCTTGTACTTGCCGGGACGGATGTAAAAATTCTTGTCCTCTGCCGCTTCCAGCTTTACCTCTTTGTCTTCCTTCTTTTTGGTTTCGTTCAGGTACTGCGCGTAGGTAGTTTTGGCATCGGGGTTTACGGTGTAGTTCCATACGGCATAGTTCAGGCCCGGTTCGCTATCATCAGTGAGCGAGGCCAGCGTGATGCCTTTGTCCGTTTTGATGTCAAGGGTAGTTTTTCCAGCGGTTTTGGTGTAATACGGAATCTCGTATTCCAGCGGTTTCGATTCGGCGTATTTATTCACCCGGCCCCAGCGTTCGCTGTACGTAACCGGGTCGAGGGTAAAGGCGTACACACTCTTTTGCCGCAGCGTGTCGGCTAGCTGCTGCACCAGGCTCACATCGGCGATATAAATCGAGCGTCCGTGTGTGCCGACGACCAACTCCTTGTCGCGCGGATGCACCAGCAGGTCATGAACCGCCACGGCGGGCAGGCCGCCCGACATCCGCATGAATGAAGTACCCTTGTCAAGCGAAACGTACACGCCGTGGTCGGTGCCGACGTAGAGAATATTGGCGTTGACGGGATCTTCCTTCACCACGTTGATCGGCTCGGCGGGCAGGTCGGTACCGATGGCCTGCCAGGTTTGGCCGTAGTCGGTCGAGGCAAAGAGGTAAGGCAGGAAATTGTCGTCGCGGTAGCCGTTGAGTGAGGCATATACCGTGCCTTCGTCGTGGGCCGAAGCGGTCAGGCGACTCACCCAGAGGTTTTGCGGCAGGGCATCGGAGATCTTCGTCCAGTTATAGCCCGCATCCTTCGATACCCAAGCCAATCCGTCGTCGGTCCCTGCGTACAGCAGGCCAAAGCGCTTGGGCGACTCGTCAATGGTAGTCAAAGTACCAAAAGGAACGTCCCCTTCTTTCCCCCCCTTCGTGAGGTCGTCGGAAAGATTTTCGAATGTTTCACCTTTGTCGAGGCTGCGGTGGAATTTGTTGGAACCAAAATAGACAATATCCTGATTGTGCCGCGAGAGGTGAATCGGAGCCTGCCAGTTAAAGCGCAACTTGGGGTCGCCGATTCCGCGCGGCATGACCAGCCGTTTCATGCTGCCGAAGCCGGGCTTGTCTTTATCGAGCCGGAAGTAGTTGCCGAACTGAAAGCCCGTATAGACCGTGCGGTTGTCGCGCCAGTCCACCTGCACCTGCATTCCGTCGCCCCCCATAATTGATTTCCATTCGGGCAGCGGCGCATCCTCCCGAGGTTTGGAAGTACCCGTCCACACGCCATTGTCCTGCAAACCGCCGTAGACGTTGTAGGGTTTCGCCATATCTACCGCGATGGCGTAAAACTGTCCCAAAGGTTCCGAATTCAGATGCGACCAGTGCTTGCCGCTGTCGTAGGTCACATTCACACCGCCGTCGTTGCCGTTGATCATGTGGTCGGGATTGTTGGGGTTGATCCAGAGCGCGTGATGATCGGAGTGGACATTCTCCTTATCCACGTTTTTCCAGGTTTTGCCGCCGTCCCGCGATTGCAGAATGGGAACACCAAAAGTTACGATGCGATCGGGATCGGAAGGGGCAACGAAAATTTGTCCGAAGTAGTAGCCATAAGTGTAAACCAGGTCGATGGGCTCGTCGTGGGTCTTTTTCCAGGACTTGCCGCCATCGTCGGTACGGTAGATTTCCGCCCCTTTCACAGGGGCCGAGATCAGGTCGTCGTTGGCTCCGCCCACGAAGTCGTAGATATCCTTCACTTTCAGCTTACCACTTTTCAGGTCGTCTTTGAGTTGTTTGGCCGAGTTCTTTTCTGGAAAATTGGATTTATCCAGAAACTCGTTGATGACTAAATCCGACAGTTCCATGAAGTCCTCCACCTTCATATCCTTCAACTGCTTCAATGTCAGGCCTTCGTCGTCTTTTTTGTCTTCCGGTTTGCGCTTGTCCTGATTGTCCACGAAGGCATACATGATGCCTGGATCTTTGGGATAAATGGCCAGGCCGATGCGGCCCACACCTTCGCCCTGCGGCAAGCCGCTACCCGCCGTGCTAAGTAGTTGCCAGGTGTTCCCGCCGTCGGTGGACTGGTAAATCCCGGAGGTTTTACCGCCTTCCACAAAGTTCCAGGCACTGCGCTCCTTATGCCACATTGAGGCAAAAAGTACATTCGGATTGGTCGGGTGAATATCCAGATCGATGGCACCTGTCTGGTCGTCTACGAAAAGCGTTTTGGCCCAGGTTTTGCCGCCGTCGGTCGTTTTGT
This sequence comes from Persicitalea jodogahamensis, assembly GCF_014651615.1. Lineage (GTDB taxonomy): Bacteria > Bacteroidota > Bacteroidia > Cytophagales > Spirosomataceae > Persicitalea > Persicitalea jodogahamensis. The sequence continues at coordinate 14,309 of NZ_BMXF01000009.1, forward strand.
ACACCCCGCGCTCCACATTCGGGCTGTACAGATGGCCGAGTGCCGCCACCCATACCGTGTTAGGGTCACTAGGGTGCAGAATTACCTGTCCGATGTGGTGGGTGTCTTCCAGTCCGACATGCTGCCAGGTTTTGCCGCCGTTGGTACTTTTGTACACACCGTCGCCGGAGTAGGATGAGCGGCTTGAATTGTTCTCTCCCGTGCCGACCCAGATCGTTTGTCCGTTGGTCTTCCAATCCACAGCGATGTCGCCGATGGACATCGTCGATTCATTGTCGAAGAGCGGCGTGAAACTCATGCCGTTGTTGTCCGTGCGCCACAGTCCGCCCGAGGCATAAGCCACGTAAAACTGCGTCGGGTTGGCGTCGTTTACGTCCAGATCTACCACGCGGCCACTCATGTCGGTGGGGCCGATGGCGCGGAACTTTACGTTATTCAGCAGGGAAACTTTGTCTAGTTTTTGGCGCTGTTCGTAGCCTTTGGTGCGGTCGGCGGCGGAAGTGGCCGACAGGGTTGTCGACGGGGGGGGGGCGGTGGTTTTCTTTTTCTTTTGGGCGGAAGTCGTGAGCGATGCGCTCATTGAAACCAAAACAAGGAATAGTATTTTTTTCATACGGATCAAGTGGGTTGCGCTAAGCTTCTGGGAATGTTGTTTTAACAAAAATAGGCAAGTTGATGCCAACAAAAAAAGCCGCATCATTTGATGCGGCTTTTGTACCTCAATCCCTTCTTTGAAAATTTATTCAGAACGAACTTTTGAGAAGATATTTAACGCAGTTACCTGCTTCTGCTACCTCGATTCGCTTAGTTGCCGGCGATCTCAGGATAAATCATTCTCAGCTCTGTGAGCTCCGCCGGCAAATCACCGCACCAACTCCTTAGTCCCGCAATCGTGACGGAGGTTTTGCAAATCTCCCAACCATTACAGCGATAGTAGGTAGTTTCCCTCGCATCGGTGCCCAGGACGCATTCGATGGAGAAAACGGTTTCGCCGCCGCGCTGCGCCTGCATGATGGTGAGGGCAATGCCCTCTTTTTTGTAATAGGAGACTTTATTTTTGAGCCAGGTGATTTCTTGGAGCGGTTCCTCGACGCCGCAGGGTGGAGTGATTTGCGGTGGTTGGGACTGGTAAAAAGCGGTCAGTAACAGAATAAGGAGCAGAGATTTCATAGTTATCAAGTTTTATTGACAAGATGCCCCAATTACGCAATTAGTTGGAAATGCCGCGAAGATTTTTAGGAAAGGCGAATCCCTACACTTCCCGAATATCCATCCGAATCCGCCAGTCCTTGGGCAGGTAGTTATTCACGCGGTTGCCGAGGTTCTTCATCCAGCCCAGATTTAGTCCCTGATGCTGTGCCAGCAGCCAGCCTTTGGGCGTACCATCGGGCAGTTCGATATTCTCCTTTTTTAAAAAACGCAGAGCCGTATCCCGGTCAAGGTCCACAGCGGGCCAATCTGTGACCATGGCTGTACTCATCGCCAGACTATGGGCCGGAATGAAATCTTTACCCTTAAACTCGCCCGCTTCGCGCAACCACACGCCCTGCGGTAGGGCGGTGTCCAGCAGCATCAGGTCGTTCCAAAGTTCGTTGGGGGCGAAAAGTACCGTTCCGTCCGGACGTTGCAGGAAGAAGAGTTCTTCGGCGTCTTGCACCCAATCTTCCAGAGCCGCTTCTTCCCTTTTTTTAAGGTCGCTCAGCTTGCTCATGTACCGCCCGGTCTTGCCCCGGAAGGGCAGACCATGCGACTGGCGGAAAGCGGCGAAGTAGAAGCCCTCACCCCGGAGGCGGTGCGGGTAGCACTGGTAGCCGGGATTACGCGAAACTACCCCCCATTCGGCGGGGAGGGCGACTTCGAGGTGGTCTAGTTTTTGGGTTTCTGCCAGCCAGGTGGCATTCTGGTCGTTTTCGGTGGTATTGTAGGTGCAGGTGCTGTAGAGCAGCGTACCGCCGGGGGCTACCAGCTTCACGGCCGCCGACAGAATGCGCCGCTGCCGGGCCGCGCACATTTCTACATGTTCGGGCGACCACTCGCGCACGGCCTCGGGGTCTTTGCGGAACAGTCCTTCACCCGAGCAGGGCGCATCCACCAGTACGATGTCGAAAAAGCCGTTGAGTTTGGCAAAACTTTCCGGATCGTAGCTGCTGGTGAAAGTACCCGGATGGCCCCAGCGTTCCAGGTTTTCCTGCAAAGGATTGACCCGGCTGCGGATGACCTCGTTGGCCAGCAACAGGCTGCCCGGCGGCATCCACGACGCCAGCAGGGTACTTTTGCCGCCCGGCGCAGCGCACAGGTCCAGAATGCGTATTGGACGCTTGACAGGCATGAGTTGCGAAAGTACTTCGTGCAAAATCATGGACGAAGCTTCCTGCACGTAGTACCCACCTGCATGAAAAATTGGATCGAGCGTGAAGACCGGGCGCTCGGGCAGGTAATAGCCGTGGGGATGCCAGGGTACTTTGTCCAAACCCGAAGCGTCGTACGCCTGCTTATCAGGATTCAATCGGATGCTCACGGGCGGTGCCGTCGCCAGCGTTTCCTCAAATAAAGCAAACTCCGCTCCCAGCTGGGATTGCATAGCGGATTCGAAGGCGGGAGGAAGATTTTTTTCGTTCAAAGTACTTGCTTATACGCGTTCAGCTAATTGAAATCCAGGTTCTCAACGAAGAACCAAGAATGCTGAACTACTCTTTGTTACTATCGACCTTGATCCGTTCCTCACGATTGGCCAGTTCCCAGGCGGTATAGAAAACCAACTTGACGATAGGCGCCTGCTTGTCGAACATAATCTTCTCGACATCGTCGCCGGGACGGTGGTAGTCTTCGTGGACACCCGTGAAGTAGAAAATCACCGGGATGCCTTTCTTGGCAAAATTGTAGTGGTCGGAGCGGTAGTAGAAGCGGTTCGGGTCTTTGGGGTCGTTGAAAGTATAGTCCAGCTTGTAGCCCACGTGTGCTTCGTTGGCCGCCTCGCTGATGGCGTGGAGCTCAGAAGACAGCTTGTCGGAGCCGATGATGTAGACGTACTTGGGGTCTTCGGCGTGTTCCTTATCCACGCGGCCAATCATGTCGATGTTCAGGTCGGCCACGGTATTCTCCAGAGGCAGCAGCGGATTTTCCGAATAGTAGGCCGAGCCGAAAAGCCCCTTCTCTTCACCCGTCACATTCAGGAACAGGATGCTGCGGCGCGGACCGTTGCCGTCGGCCTTGGCCTGACTGAATGCCTCGGCCAGTTCCAGCAGCGAAACGGTACCCGAGCCGTCGTCGTCGGCTCCATTATTGATTTGGCCGTCCGACGAAATACCGATGTGATCCAGGTGCGCCGAAATGACAACTACCTCGTCTTTCTTGTCGGTACCTTCCAGAAATCCCGCCACATTTTCGGTACCTATGGTTTCGCTTTTGCGCTCCACTTTCAGCGACACGGTGCCGATGGGCCCCCTAGTTACTGGAATACCTTTCTTGTCGATGTCTTCCTGCAGTCCTTTCAGTTTCTTCGGTGAAGTGCGGAGCAGGGCCGCCCCTACTTCGGGAGAAACGGTGAAAACCGCCATATTGCTGAGCGATTCCTGAACGGGCTTCATGCTCATGCGATTCATGCGCCGGGCCATGATGGCCCGCTGCTTCACCAGTTGCTCAAACTCCTTGCCGTCTTTCTCCGACACCATAAATACGTACTTCGCGCCCTTGGCTATAGCCGTCGCGGCTTTCTTTTGCCACGACTGCGGTCCGCTCCAGCTCGAAGCCTGGTCGCTGTCGTTGATGTAGTACTTGCCGCTGCGGTCTTTCGGCTCGCCCTCCAGAATTACGACCGCTTTACCCGTCACGTCCAGATCTGCATAGTCGTTATAGGGGGCGGCTTCAATGCCGTAGCCCGCAAAAACCGTCGGAGCCGACACCTCGCTGTCGGTACTTAGCAATCCGTTGAGATAGAAATCCTCGTTGAATGCGAATTTCCGGCCGTCGGCCTTGACATACACATCGCCCCAGGTTTTTTGGTAAAGGTCATAGTGTTGGTAGTAGCTCTTGGCTCCGGCGCTATCGGTGGCGATGGGCGCGAGGCCATACATTTTAAAGTGTTTCGACACGTAGTCGGCGGCTTTCTTCTGGCCTTCCGAACCCGTGTCACGACCTTCCAGGCTGTCGGAGGCAATGATGACCAGGTGTTTTTTAAGGTCAGTGGGAGTGATCGTTTCGGCGTATTTGGTGGCCGTATCCTGGGCCTGGCCGAGGGTGGCGGATAGTAGCAGACCGCCGAGAAGGTATTTGTTCATTTTCAAAGAATTGGATTGAATCGATACAAAAACGAAAAAAGGATTCGCTTCATTCGTTTGTAAGACAAATAAAGCGAATCCCTAGCCTAACGCAAAAAACAACTACGATCGGTGCGCAGGTTTATTGATGAAAGAAAAGCCCAGCCATCTCCATCGAACTACCTCCCGCCTTCCTGCAGGAAAGCTCCAAACTACCCTTCGCCTTGCCGGATTTGTGATAATAAACCGTAAACGGGTGGTAACCCGCCGCTAGTTTCATGTCGCCAGACTGCTGATTTCCGGCGGTAGTACCGTGGCTGTTGTCGATCACAAGAGCCTGGTGTATTCTGAGAATAAAACCGCCATCCGCGCTCATATCAAAGGTATAAGTACCGTCCTCCGGAATTTTCAGAAAGCCCTCGTAGGCGACCATGCCTGCATGTAGTTTAGTTTTGGAAATATCGAGCGTTGCGGAGGTTCCCTGGCCCTTGAACTGTGCGTCAGTCAGCGCCGATACCCACGGGAAATCGCCCGCCGCGGTGTGCCACTTCATCCCAGCCTGCATCTTTCCGCCGGGGTCGACTGCGGGTACCAGTGCGTCGTCGTAGGGTCGTTTGGCTTCTTTATCGGGTCGGCGAATTTGCAGGACCCGATTTTTGAATTCCTGCTGCAAAGCGGCGTACTTTTTATCCGAAGCCAGGTTTTTAGTTTCCTGCGGATCGGCTACCACGTCGTAGATCTCGAAATCGTCATCGGCTCCGGCGATATTGTATCGCACGCCGACTAGGTTGCCTTTCCGGATTTTCTGCATCTGATTTCTTTTTCGGGAGCGGTGATTAGGCGAAAACTCCTCGAAATCGGGTGTCTTGCCATTTTGGTCGTACTCAATGTACACGGTACTTTCCTGCCGCTTTCCCTTACCGCTCAGTTCCGGCAGCAGCGACACACCATCCAGCCGGGCAGGGGCGGCTATACCTGCTGCATCGGCAAACGTAGCCAGCCAGTCATAGGAGGCACTCGGGCTGGCAATCGTCTGTCCGCCGGGGATGCGGCCCGGCCAGCGTACCAGCGTGGGCATCCGCACGCCACCTTCCCATAAGTCGCGCTTGATCCCGTCGAAAGGGCCGAAGCTGTTGAAAAAAGTGGGGACGTAATCTACGTAAGAATCGGGAAGATAGGACTCGACGGACGGCCCGTTGTCGGACATGAACACGACCATGGTGTTGTCGTCAATTTTTAAATCTTTCAACAACGTCATGATGTCGCCGATGCCGTCGTCGATGCGGCGACAGGAGGTAGCGTAGCGCTTGTAGGTGTCGGGCCAGGCCACTTCCGGGGTTTGCGGGTTTTTATCATCGTCATAGGTTGCGTTGGCGTAATCGGGATGGATGAACGAGTCGGGTGTACCCGAGGCCGTCGTGATCATTTGTCCCGGCTTGCCTGTCCACTGCAGGCCGCCTTTCAGGCCGCCGCCCTTTGGATACGCCTGGGTGGGTACTTCCAGTACAGCATGAGGCGTGTCGTAAGCCAGATAGAGAAAGAACGGTTCATTGGGAGCGGACTTCTTTGTCCCGGTAATCCACCGCTTGGCGGCGGCGGTCCACAGGTCGGTGGTGTAGCACTTATCGAGCTGGTCGCCGATATTGGTTTTGTCTTCCCACACCTCCTTCGCGCCCCGGTAAATTCCTTCCTTAGGGTAGTGTTCGTGGCCGTCGCGGTGGCGGATGTAGGCAAACGAATAATCAAAGCCCCGGTTGAGGGGGTGGGCGGGCCAGTTGGGTTCGTTGTCAGTTTGTCCCTGTAATCCCCACTTGCCCACCAGAGCCGTGCGGTAACCCGCCTGCTTCAGCACCGAAGGCATGGTGTAGGTATCCTGTAGGGCCTTATCGAACTGATTGTCGCGCACGTTAGCGTGGCCCTGACTTACGCCCAGCATAATCGACGACCGCGACGGCGCGCAGACGGGCGCGGCGCAGTAGTGGTGGGTCAGCGTAGCTCCGCCCGCGGCCATTGCATCCAGGGCGGGGGTATATTCCCAGGGTTCGCTGCGGTCGTTTTTCTGCTTGCGCTGATTTTGCCAGAAAGTACCCACATCACCCCATCCCATATCATCGACCAGGATGAAAATTACGTTGGGCTGTTTTTGAGCGGAGGCAGTTGTCTGGCTAAAAACGGCCAGGAGCATAAGAAGTGAAAGGACGCGTGCGGTCATTGTCATTGGAGGTGGCTTGGTTTGTACTCAGGAAAGTAGGCACATAGTGCCAAATATACTCGTCCTGACACGAAACAAGACCCAAACTGAGCAGTTTGCGTACCTTTGAACGAAAAAACGGATCGATGACGTTTTAAAAAATAAAGATTATGGCGACTGTATTGGATAAGGAAACGGTAAAGGAAGCACTCCGCGAGTTGATTCACGAAGAACCCGATACCTTCAAAACTTTGCTCAAAGAGATTTTTACTGAGGAGAACTCAGGTAACGACGAGGAGTTCGATAGACTCCTGAAAGAAAACTTCGAGAAATACGGGGATACCTTCCGGGCCTTGGCATGATCCTATATTTGACCAAAGCGCAGGTAATCAAGATCAACAAATCGACCGTTGAAATACACGGAGGCAACTTTGTGCCTCCGCACAATTTCTTACACGAAGAAAACCTGGATTATCTACTGGAAGCAGTGAAAGCTGAAATGTTTGGGGCGCCGTTGTACCCGACTATCGCGGATAAAGCGGCGATATACTGTTTCAATATTATTGGCAATCACGTTTTTACGGATGGCAACAAGCGGACAGGATTGGGCGCAGCCCTGCAATTTCTGAGCCTGAACGGTCATTACCTTGTCCCTGAGGTGACCAATTCAGTTTTGACCACCTTTATCCTCAAACTAGCCTCCGGCGAGTCCAGCCTGGACGAATGCCGGGCGTGGTTTGCGGCGCATGTAGTTGAGAATACGCGATGACTACCCGGGTTGGCCAACCACAACCCGTGTCTAGTAGGCCTTCAACTCCCTCGCAATACTACTGACGAGTACCGTGTCTTTTTCGATTTGCAGGAAGAAGTACTTGTCGAGAGCCGTACCGTTAGTAAAATAACCGAACCGGAACGTTCTGTTTCCCGACACTTCGGTCAGCCGGAGTTCGTAACTCCCGTCCGAATCGGGAAAAGATTTGTACCTCGCGCTTTGCCGGTAGATGACTCCTGCGGCAAGATTTTCTTTCTCGGCCAGTAGTCTGGTACCTGCCGAACCCACCGCCACTACCTGTACTTTGGGTATTTCTGCGCTGGTGTTGTTGCGCAGCTCGATGATCATGGACTTGTCTTCCTCCGACCGGCAGCCAGTGATAGAAAGCAGCAACAGTACAATTAATGTATGGGACAGGAGGTACTTTTTCATTGTTTTTCGCTTTTGCCAAGTGCGGACATAGCGACAAAGATAAGGTACCTGGGGGTTCAGTGCTCGCAGGGAATATAATTAGTCATTAGAGAACCCCTGGGAACGGCTTTGTAGTACCAAACCCTCCTCCCATGACGAATTCCCAACGCATCGGTTTCTGGGGCGGCTTGCTGGTCGCCTTTTTTATTGTGATCATGCCCACACCCGAAGGCATGGCCATTACCGCGCAACGAGCCGTGGCCGTGACGGTGCTGATGGCCATCTGGTGGCTCACCGAGGCGATTCCGATTTACGTCACAGCCTTTGTGCCGATGGCACTTTTCCCGCTGCTGGGCGTACTGGAAACCGACGACGTGGCCGAAAGCTACGGCCACAGCTACGTCATCATGCTGCTGTGCGGTTTTTTCATCGCCAAGGTCATCGAATCGCAGCAACTCCACCGACGTATTGCCCTCACCGTTCTGAAAAGTCTGGGCAGTAACCAGCAACGCATCATCCTAAGCTTTATGTTGGTGGCGGCGTTCCTGTCCATGTGGATTGCCAACGTGGCGGTAGTGCTGCTCATGCTACCCATCGCCACGGCGGTCATCGCCAAGACCGACGAGGCTGAGGGTGACACTACCTCGCAGTTTGGTCTGGCGCTAATGTTGGCTACGGCCTACGCCTGCAGCATCGGGGGCACGGCCACGCTCATCGGTACGCCCGTCAACATGGTGTTTGCGGGCATCGTGAGCGAGCTGTTTCCCGCCGCGCCGGAAATTAACTTCTTCACCTGGCTCAAAATCGGCTTTCCGATGGTCGTGGTGTTCATCCCGGTCATCTGGATTTACATCATCAGGTACTTCAGGATTTCCACCAAAGTTAAAATCGACAACACCGTCTTCGCCCGCGAACTGGCGACTCTCGGCCCGATGACCGACGGCGAGAAAAAGGCCTTTGGCGTATTTCTGTTCACGGCCGTCGGCTGGGTCTTTCGCAGCGATTTCGATTTCGGCTCGTTCCGGGTGACGGGCTGGGGTACCTGGCTGGGCGTGGGCGACTACGTCCACGACGCCACGGTGGCTGTCGTCGGGGCTATCATGCTTTTTGCGATGACTAACAAAAAAACGGGTAAGCCGTTGCTAACCTGGCAGGAAGCCACCACGGTTCCGTGGGGGGTAGTTATGATTGTGGGCGGTGGCTACGCCATTGCCCGCAGTTTTCAAAAAACGGGGCTGGCTGGCTGGATCGGGCAGCAGGTGGACTTCATCGGTGCCTATTCGCCCCTCCTGATTTTGCTGCTCGTAACTACCTTCATCGTATTTCTGACCGAAATAAACTCCAACACCGCCACGGCCAACATCTTCCTGCCCGTGCTGGCGGCGGTCGCCGTGGCGGCGGGCATCAATCCGCTGTTCCTGATGATCCCGGCGACCTTTGCCTGTTCGTTCGCTTTCATGATGCCGTCCGGGACGGGAACCAATACGGTGATTTTTGCCAGCGGGAAGGTGTCTATTCCCGAAATGGCCAAATGCGGACTGTGGCTGAACCTGATTTCGGTCGTGCTGCTGACGGCCTTGCTGTATTTCGTAGTGATTCCGATTTTGGGGCTGGAGATGACACTGCCGGGCTGGATAGAAGGGAAGTAAGGGCTGTCATGTCGAGATATTATTTTAGGTTGGGTATGATAATTACACAAGCGACAACACCGGACATTACCAGTCCATTTTCGTCATCACCGTTGATTTAGAGAGCACTTTCATACTATGAAAACAACAACTATTCTCCTGATGCTGCTTGGCCCAGCCCTCAGCACCGCCTATTCCCAAACCTACCGGGACGCCCACATCCGCTACGAACCCGTCCAGCTTACGACAGACGAGAAGGAGGTACTTTCTGAATCTCTACAGAAGCAGCACGAAAAGTACGACCCGGCGGAACAGATGATTACCAGCACGCTCAAAAACTACTACCAGTACCATACCGACGCCACCGACGGGGTACTTCACCAAACGCGCGGCTCAATGAGCTACGCCCTGGACCTGCTCGATCTGGACGACCCAAAGCGGGCTGCGTTCAACTATCAGCAGCGGGCCTTCGACATCATCCGCAAGACCATTTCGCTGCAGGATACCGTGCGCGCCAACAAGACCTACGGCATCTGGCCCTACTACCTTGAAGAGCCGCTGGCTACCAAGAAGTCGCCCGCCGACTGGAACTGGGCCGATTTTCTGGGCGTGTCGCTGCTGGATATTTACATGGGCCATCAGCAGAAACTACCCGCTGATTTGAAAGAGATGATTAAGAACTCTCTGATCCGTGCCGCCGAGTCCATTCAGAAGCGTAACGTGGGGCCGGGCTACACCAATATCGCCATCATGGGTACGTACACGACCTACCTGACCTCGCACCTTTTCGATTTGCCCAAGATGCAGGACTACGCCGCGAAACGTCTGCAGAATTTTTACGAATACACCCTCGAAAACGGTTTTACGGAGTACAATAGCCCCACCTACACCCGCGTGGCCCTCGACGAGCTGGTGCGCATGAAAGACCACATCGTGGAGCCGGAGGCCAGGAAGAAAATCGACTACCTCTACGACCAGGCCTGGGACATGGTCGCCCGGCACTACCACAAGCCCTCGGGTCAGTGGGCGGGGCCGCACAGCCGCTCGTACAGTTCGCTGGTCAGGCCCGACTTCTACGCCATCCTGGACGAAGCTTCCGATGGCAAGATCAAACTACCCTACACCGAAAAACGCGGCGAGGTGAAGATCAGGCACGAAATTCCAAAAAAACTGCTGCCTTACTTTCTCGATCCAAAGTACCCCCGCACCGAGCGCGATGTGCTGAAAGTGGACGACCCGCAGATCATTGGTATCAGCTACCTCACCGATAAGTACGCGATCTCCACCGCCAACCGTTCCAGCCTCTGGAACCAGCGACGGCCTTTCCTTGCCTACTGGGGTACACCCGAGCAGCCGCATTACCTGCAGGTGCGAATGCTGCGCGACGACTATGATTTCAGCTCGGCCAGTTTTTATAGCGATCAAAAGGAAAACGACGTCCTGGCTGCTATCACCTTCCTGACCAACGGCGGCGACAAGCACATCAGCATCGACCGTCTGCAGGAAGGTAAGTTCAGGGCCAAAGACCTGCGACTGCGCTTTGAGTTTGGCAAAGTACCCGCCGCCGAGATGGTCCTGCCCGAGACTACCAACGCGCCGTTTACCATCGAAACGGGCGGTTTGCAATTTAGCATTCTGATGTACCTGGCTGAGTTTGGCGGTATGAAGGGAAGGTGGGAGAAGGGCGGCAACGCTGACGCAGCCTGGGTGGATTATGTAGTTTACGCGGGCGATGAAAAGGATTTTGACCTAAGCAGCATGAATGCCGCCGCGCTGGGCTTCGCTTTCCAGCTCACCGAAGCGGGGAGGCGCATCGAAATGAAGGAAATCGTTACCTCTCAGCAGGGCGGTCAGCTTTCGGTGAAGTGGGAAGGGTTGAGCGTGTCGGTGCCTTTGAAACCGATGGAGCAGCCGAAGAATCTTTGAGTAAGGTATGCCCTCGGCGGTCTTTCAATTGAACTCACCTTTCCATGAAAAACGGTTTTGAATCAATGAGAAAAACAAGCTTTTTCCTGCTTCTGTCCTTTGCCTTACAAAGCCTTGGCGCGCAGCCAACCAAGAAGCCGAGCGCGATCCGCCCCAACGTCCTCTTCATCGCTGTGGACGACCTCAAGCCATTGCTCAGCGCCTACGGTGAGTCCCGAATGAAGACGCCAAACATCGACCGCCTGGCCCGGATGGGGACGGTGTTCCTGAACAACTACTGCCAGCAGGCTGTGTGCGCCCCGACGCGGGCGAGTCTGCTCACCGGGCAGCGGCCCGACTACACGCAGGTCTGGGATCTGGAAACGCTGATGCGGGATAAGAACCCCGATATCCTGACCCTGCCGCAGTACTTCCGGCAGAATGGCTACACCACCACCGGACTGGGCAAGGTGTTCGACAGTCGCTCGGTGGACAAAATGCTGGATGAGCCTTCCTGGTCGGTTCCCTTTGACAAGCTGGAAGAAGCGGATTACGCAGCGGGCTACGGGCGTCCGAAAGCCAACTACTATCAGGGACCCGAAACCCTGAAATTGTTGGAGGAAATTCGGACCAAGGCCGGGAAAATGGGGCTGAAAGGAGAGAAACTGAAAGACTACCTCAACAAAAACCGGGGACCGGCGGTGGAATCTGCCGAAGTACCCGACGATGCCTACCAGGACGGGGCCGTAGCCAAAAAAGCCGTGGCGACCATAGCCCGGCTGGCGAAGGACGGCCAGCCGTTTTTCTACGCTGCGGGCTTCGTGCGTCCGCACCTGCCTTTTGTGGCACCCAGGAAATACTGGGACTTGTACGACCGCGAGGAAATCAACACCGCCGCCTACCAGCAATTTGCGACTGACTCACCGCAGTTTGCCTACCAGGCATCGGGCGAACTGGTGAACGCGTATCTGCTGCCCAACGGCGACCGCTACCCTACGGGCTATGCACCGAAGCCCACCGAAATGCAGAAAGAGCTCATCCATGGCTACTATGCCGCTGTGAGCTACATGGATGCACAGGTGGGCAAACTACTGGACGCTCTCGACGAGCAAGGCTTGACCAAAAATACCATCATTGTGTTGTGGGGCGATCACGGCTGGCATCTAGGTGACCACGGCATATGGTGTAAGCACACCAACTTCGAGCAAGCCACCCGCGCGCCGCTCATCATCGCCGCCCCCGGCCTCACGGGTGGGCAGAAGGCAGAAGGGTTGACCGAGTTCGTGGATGTTTTCCCAACCCTAACTGACCTGGCTGGACTCAAAACGCCGGAAAAACTGGCTGGAAAAAGTCTGGTGCCGATGATGAAAAACCCCAACGCCACTGTAAAGCGCTTCGCCCAGAGTCAGTACCCGCGCTCTACCAAAGAGTACGGGAAACTCATGGGCTACGCCATCCGCACGCCTCGTTACCGCTACGTGGCCTGGTTTGCCGAGGATTACGACAAAAACAAGGTACTGCCCAACGTCCGTCCCATCGCCGAGGAACTCTACGACTACGAAGACGACCCTAACGAGGAAATCAATTTCGCTGCTCACAGCGACCATCAGGATGCTCTGAAAGAACACCAGGTACTTTTAACGGAGTTTTTAGGCAGCCAGCCGCAGGCGCGGTAAAAGTACCCGCTAATCTGGACCAGGTTTCCGGATACCTACCGGCTCGCCGACACACTCGTCTCTATGCCGCGCTTGGCATCACGCTTAAGCTTACTGTTGGCTGTGATGACAACCTCCACTCTCCGATTCATCGATTGCTTATCAGAATCAGTGGTGAGTAGTTGTGCTTCGCCGTATCCTACGGATTCGAGTCGCTTTGACTTTACATTTTTGGCTCTGAGGTAGGTGGAAACAGCCTTTGCCCGCTTTTCCGACAAATCCTGATTGTAGCTGTCTGTCCCCTTGCTATCCGTATGACCCTCGATCAGGATGTCGGTGTCTTCGTATTCGTTCAAAACTTCCGCCACATTGTCAAGGTTTTTGCGGGTTTCCGCCGTTAGTGCATAGGAGTCGAAGCCAAAAAGCAGACCGGAGTCGAAAGTCATTTTTATGCCTTCGCCGATGCGTTCTACTTTGGCACCTTTCACTTCTTCTTCCAGTTTGCGGGCTTGCTTATCCATGTACAGTCCGATGAGTGTACCGGCAGTACCGCCCACGGCGGCCCCGATAATTGCTCCGACGGCGGTATTGCCCGATTTGTTGCCGATGACCGCTCCGGCCACCGCCCCGCCTCCGGCGCCGATAATAGCCCCTTTTTCCTGGTTGGAGAGCTTGCTGTTTTTGCAGGAGGGTAATGAGCAGACGCTGAACGCCAGCAAAAGGATCAGGTTTATCTTGACGGTTTTCATAGGTGTCAGTTTTTCTGAAAAATGAGAAATCTAAAATATCACAAAGCCCACTGTGGCCTGGAACAGGTTGTTTTTCCGTTTCAATTGTGAATTGAAACTCGAAGAGGCTGTATTGGTATCGATGATATTGGAGGCATTGCCTTCATACCGGAGATCTAGGTTGATATTGCCGATATCAAAACCGACGCCCACCTGATAGCCGAGGGCTGCCTGTCTGAAGTTGTCCTCCACGCTGGTCGCTCCCACTTCATTGAGCGCATCGCGTAGTCCACCGTTTTCCGATAGCCGCAACGAAGCGATCGGCCCGGCGTTGATCCGAAGTACCTCCCCGATCCGGATACCTAAAAGTACTGGAACATCAAGGTTTGTAAACCGTACCTTGACCTCTTCCTGACTGTTACCGGCACTCCGGAACACGTTGAAAGTACCCCCTTTCTGGGAAAGCAATACTTCGGGTTGAATGAAAACGGAATTACCCAGTCGGAAGAACACGCCCCCCACGAAGCCTGTGAGTCGGGTACTTTTGTCGCCGATTCGTATCGATGGATCGGCGGAAGAGACAACCTCATCGCCCGAAAGACTGGATAAATTGGTTCCGGCTTTGATACCTATTTTGAAATTCCGGTTCTGAGCGGTAGCGAACGATGCGGTGAAAAGCATCAGGATCGACACCAGGTGAAAACGGTTTATTTTATTCATGATCGTCCTATCTAGTTTAACAGTTTTGGAACAGGTGAAAAATATCGTTCCAGACGTGACACTGCGGACGTTTGCGTTGTCTTCACCACTTCCCTCCCCCGGACAAATGGTGGTCAGATCCGACATGGGTAGTTGAAAAAGTAACCGGATTCCCGTCATCCAACCATGGAGGCTGCAGTCTAGGTCTTGTTGTTTTGTGGGTTTATTTCAAAAAAATAAAAATATTCTTATATCTCTGTAAGGTGTTTTTACCTGCTCACTTGTCTTTCTATCTGTACAGCCCGCAATTCGGTTTTTTCGTAAAACTCTATTTGTCAACCAAAAGGTGATATGAAGGACGCTCATCGTAGCATGTATGGCATTGCAGAGGAAGAGAAGGAAAGCAGCCCGGTTCCTTTGCCGCACCTTCGCTCATCAGAGCCCGGTTTTGCTGTGTCCTCGGACGATGAACTATTCATCCGAAAAACGCTGGCCGACAATCCCCGGCTGGGGGTTGAATTGCTCTACAAACGCTACTACCAGCCCATGTGTACGCACGCCGTGAAGTTTGTTGGCTCACGCGAGGTGGCCGAGGACCTGGTTTCGGAAATATTCTTTCGCTTCTATTCTCAAAATACCTTCCTCGACATCGATACATCATATCGGCGGTACCTGTTCCGCACGGTTCGCAACCGGGCGTATAACTACCTCCGTTGGGATTTGAGCCGCAAAGCCGAGCTGTCCGAAGCTTCCCAAAAACCCATTCTCAAAGAACAGCAGCCCGATCAGATCAGTCAGTTTGAGGAACTCTATCACGACGTGGAGGAGGCCGTCAACAAACTACCCGTGGAGCGCCGCCGGATATACCTCATGCGGAAATTCGACGGTATGAAATACCAGGAAATTGCCGACGAACTGCACCTGTCCGTCAAAACTGTGGATGTGCAGCTCAACCGCGCCAACCAGTTTGTGCGGGGGCTTTTAAAGGAAAAATGGCTGCTTTAATTATATGGGAACGAACGGTTCGCCGCGCGGAGAATTACGCTAAATCACTCATTTGAAATGAATGCAGAAGTAAATAAAGAATTCATATTCAACTACTTGTCAGGTAAATCAACTGCGTTACAAAAACAGTTGCTGGATGAGTGGGTGAAAAATCCAGCCAATGAGGAGCTGTTCTACCAGTGGCTGGTGGAGTATGAATACCGGCAACCGCAGTACCTGGCCGATGTGCAGGAAGCCACCGAACGGTTTTTTGCCTATGCTGACCAGGCCGGGGAACATTTCAATTCTGAGCCGCTTCCGGAGGCAGGTTTTCCTGTTCGTTCGCGGCTATGGAGCTGGCTGGTAGCTGCTTCCGTAGCGATTCTGCTGGTAGGGAGCGGGGCTTTGTTCAAAGACCACCTGACCTATCAAACCTATCGCTCGGCCTATGGCGAGACCAAAACCCTGATTCTGAGCGACAGTACACGCGTCGTACTGAACGCCAACTCTTCCTTACGGGTACCCAGATTTGGTTTTGGGAGTGAAACCAGGGAAGTGTTCCTGAGTGGCGAGGCCAACTTCGATGTGTCCCACCAGTCTGATAACCAGAAATTTATTGTAAGAACCGACAAGGAATTTGAAGTAGTAGTGCTGGGTACTGAATTCACAATCTACGCGCGGGCGGCCAGGTCGAAAGTGATTTTGAACAAAGGAAAAGTACAACTCAACTACCGAGAAGGAAAGTCCCGGAAGCAACTCATGATGAAACCCGGCGATCTGGTGACGCTGGATAGCAGCAACCACATCCGTCAGGAGGTGACCGCCCAGCCGGAACAATACGCCGCCTGGAAAGAGCACCGGTTTGTCTTTGATGATACCACCCTGGCCGAATTTGCAGAAATCATGCACGAAAATTACGGCATACGGGTACTTATCGAAGACAAAAACCTGGCTCAGCGAACGCTGGTGGGCTCTTTCCGCGCCGAAAGCCCTGACGAACTGCTCGAGATTATTTGCCGGATTTTCAACCTGAAAATGGTCAGGAATGGAGAGGTGGTGAAGCTGGTAGAATGAAAACGATCTGAAATCCAATACATCCTAAACCCTTTAATTCAATGAAAAAAACACTACGTGCACCGCTATGGGCAGGCATGCTGCTGGCGGCCTTGTGGCTGGTTGGGCAGCCGGTTCTGGCGCAGACCTATGCCAGCAATAGCCAACTGCCGCCGAAAAGAAGCGCCCAAACCCAACCCGCCCAACAAAAACTCCGGGGCGTGCTGAATGACCTGAAAGCTCGCTACCGGGTGGATATCCTCTTTGAGGGAGGGTTGGTAGAAAACGTCACGGTTGCCACCAATTTGCTGGATTACGAAGCAAGTCTGGAACAGAACCTCGACAGAATACTGCGGGCGGCCAATCTGAACTACAAAAAAGTAAAAAGCGATACCTACGTAATTCTGGCCAACAGGAAGACATCACAGAACTCGCCCTCGGAAGTGGGGAGCCCACAAGAGATGGCCAGAGTCGAAAGCATTCCGGAGGCGGATATTTCACCGCTGGCTAGCCCGGGAAAGGTTGAGATCATGGTGCAGGTGGTTCGGGGAAAAGTAACGGAGGAAAACGGTGGCGGACTGCCGGGCGTGAGCGTTCTGCTGAAAGGTACCCAACGCGGTACCACTTCGGATGCTGACGGAGACTTCCAGCTGGAAGTACCTGACGCGGCCTCGGTGCTGGTGTTCAGCTATGTCGGTTACCAGAGCCAGGAGGTAGTGGTAGGTAACCAGACCACCATCACGGTATCGCTGGTACCTGAGAGTAAGGCGTTGCAGGAAGTCGTGGTCACGGCATTGGGAATCAAGAAGCAGGCGAAAAGTTTGGGGTATGCCACCGCCACCGTGTCGCCGGAAGAAATGACGATCAACCGTACGGCAAACTTCATGAATGCACTGCAGGGCAAAATGGCGGGAGTCAACATTACGCCGCTGGGTTCGGGGCCGGCCGGGACGAGTAAGATCAGGATTCGCGGGCAGTCGTCGTTCGGCGGCAACAACTCGCCGCTGATTGTGGTCAATGGCGTGCCCATCGACAATACCAACAACGGCGCACGCGGCGACGTGAGCGAGCGCGGCAGCAACCGTACCTCCGACGGCGGCGACGGCCTGAGCAGCATCAACCCCGACGACATCGAGAGCATGACCGTGCTGAAAGGTGCGGCGGCTTCGGCCCTGTACGGCTCCCGCGCCAAGGATGGTGTCATTATGATTACGACCAAAACACGCGGCGCGGGTTCAGGGGTATCGTTGACTTATAACACTAACTACACCACCGAAACGCCGCTGGATTACACGGATTACCAGTACGAATACGGCCAGGGCGAGAACGGCGTGCGGCCCACTACGGCCTTCCCGGCCACGGGGCAGTGGAGTTTTGGCGAGAAATTCGCGCCCGGCATGACGCAGGTACTTTTCGACAACCTGACGGTTCCCTACGAACCCGTCCGCAACCACGTCACGGACTACTACCGCAAGGGCTCGACCTTTACCAACACCCTTACACTGGCCTCGGGCGGCGACAACGGCGGGTTCAGCCTGTCGGTGTCCAATCTGGACAACAAGACCATTCTGGAAACCTCAGGCTACCACCGCCGGACGGTCAACCTCGGCTTCACGCAGACGGTCGCTAAAAAGCTGGTCGTGTCGGGCAACATCAACTACTCCAACGAGTATCGCAAAAACCCGCCCAACATCGCCGAGCAGGATTACAGCCCGGTCGTGATTTATAATATGGCCAATTCGATGCCGCTGGAATTGCTGGAACAGAATGCCTCCGATGAGAACGGAAACGAAGTGCGCTGGTCGCGCTTCACCAACCGTACCAATCCCTACTTCTCGCTCAAACGCTTCGACAACATCCGTAACGACCGCGTGTTCGGCAACCTGACGGCCCGCTACAACTTCACGGACTGGCTTTTCCTGCAGGGACGCGTCGGGCAGGACTACTACTCCCGCGAGCAGGATTACAACCTGCCTACCGGCACGCAGCGGCAGCCTGCCGCCCCGGCCGGTTTCGTCAATGGGCAGTACGTGCAGGACGCCCGCAGCGTGCGTGAGCTCAACACGGATTTTCTGCTTGGTGTCAACAAAACGTTCGGTGTATTTGGCGTAAACGTCAATGCGGGCGGCAACCAGATGTACCGCCGGATTAGCCGTCACAATGTGTTCATTCAGGATTTTTACGTCCGTGATCTTTATACCATCGGCAACGGACGCCAACGCGAGCCGAGCTATGAGTTCACGGAACGTAAGGTCAATTCGCTGTATGCTTCGGCGGAGGTCTCTTTCCGGGACTATCTGTTTATCAATGGCACGGCCCGCAACGATTGGTTCTCAACGCTATCACCCGCCAACCGGAGTATTCTGTACCCGTCCGTCACGGCTAGCTTTGTGTTCTCACAGGCATTTGCCACAGCGCTACCCGCCTGGATTAACTTTGGCAAAATCAGGGCGGGCTACGCCGAGGTGGGCAGCGACACCGATGTGTCGCCTTATGCCAACAATCTTTTTTACAACATCGACCCGCAGCAGTTTCCCTCGCCCAATGGCACGGGTCAGCCGCTCGCTAACATCAGCGGTACTACGGTTCCCAACGCCAACCTGCGGCCCATGCGGGTTTCGGAGAAAGAATTTGGTCTGGAGTTGAAAATGTTCAACAACCGCGTGGGGCTGGACCTGACCTATTACGACAAGCTTTCCTCTGACCAAATTCTCCGCGCCCAGACTTCCGACGCGGGCGGATACCTCACGCAGTTGATTAATGTAGGTCAAAGCCAGAACCGGGGTTTGGAAATGCTGGTGAATCTGGTACCCCTCAAGACGCAGGATTTTAACTGGAATCTGATCTTCAACGCTGCCTACAACAAGACAAAAGTCCTGAATCTGGGCGACGATGTCAGCGACAATTCCATCACCGTCGGCACGGGTGAGTTCACGGGCGAGTTGCGGCAGGTCGTGGGCCAGCCGCTGGGCCAGCTCTATGGCTTCGGTTACCTGCGCGATGAGCAGGGAAGGCAGGTTTTCGACGTGGGCAATGGCAGGGCCCTCCGCACACCCACCCAGATTGCCTTCGGCAGCGCATTGCCGCTATGGGTAGGAGGCATCACCAATGGGTTCGACTACAAGGGAATCAGCGCCTCCTTTTTGGTAGATTTCAAACTGGGCCACAAGATGATCTCCGGCACCAACTTCAATGCCTGGCGGCACGGGCTGCACAAGGGAACGCTGCCGGGCCGCGAGGATGGTTTCGTAATCGGTGAAGGGGTGAATCCCAACGGAGAAACCAACCAGACCAAATCTGGCGTGCAGGCGTATTACGAAACGGTACGGTCGCAGAATATTGCCGAAGAATTCGTCTATAACGCAGGCCTGTGGCAACTGCGCCAAATCACGGTCGGTTATGATTTTACAAGATTCCTGACCTCGGTCCGCTTCATCAAAGGCCTTCGTGTGAACGCCGTAGCCAACAACGTGTCGGTCCTGAAAAAATGGGTGCCCAATATTCATCCCGAGCAATTCGGCTTCCCATCCGACAATCTGGTGGGACTGGAAGCCACGGGTTTGCCCGTCACGAGGAGCGTGGGCTTTAATGTTAACGTCAAATTTTAATTGGGAATTAGGGAATGTGGAATATTGCTCTCGCCAGATACTTAGGGTCCAAATTATTCCGACATTCTCTAATTCTGACATTCCATAATCCCATATTGAAATCATGAAAAAACTACTCATACTCCTCCTCGCCACGCTCTTCGCCACCTCCTGCGATAAGGGCTTCGACGAGCTGAACGTCAACCCTAACGCTTTGACCAAAGTGGACCCGGGTTTTCAATTCAACACGGCAGTGGTCAACAGCGCTTTTGCCTATAGCAATCTGCAATACGAGACCATTATCGTCAAGCAGATGATCAACCCGTTCAGCGGCGTGGGAGCCGCCGGGCAGTATAATCAGGACAACCGGGGCGTGACGGCCGCCAACTGGCAACGCTACTACCGTAACGTGATCCGCGAACTGGTGGACGTCGTCAACCAAACCAAAGACGTTCCCGCCCGCTCGAACCTGTACAACATGGCCCGCATCTGGAAAGCCTACTCGTTCATGGTGCTGACCGACACATACGGCGACATTCCTTACACCGAAGCGGGCAAAAGCTACCTCGAAGGCATTGTGGCCCCGGCCTACGACGCACAGGAGCAGATATATAACGATCTTTTGCAGGAACTCGAAACAGCCTGTGCAGCGCTCGATGCCTCAAAAGCGAGAGTCACTACCGATGTATTGTACGGTGGTGATATCATCAAATGGAAGCGATTCGGCTACTCGCTGCTCTTGCGCGGTGGAATGCGACTCTCCAAGATCAACCCCGGCAAGGCCGCCGAAATCGTGGCCAAAGCCGTGGCGGGCGGCGTGATGCAGTCCAACGACGACAACGCACTGCTGCGTCACACCGCTAATTTTTCCAACCCGGTGGGGGCACAGTTAAACGGCGGTCAGGCCGATTTCTTCTATCTGGCTAAGGATTTTGTGGATTATCTCAAAAATAACAACGACCCGCGCCTGGCGTCCATTGCTGTGCGCTATGCGGGAGCCAAAAGCGCCGTAGATCAGAAAGAAGCCAATGCCAACCGCAGTCCG
Source organism: Persicitalea jodogahamensis (assembly GCF_014651615.1). Lineage (GTDB taxonomy): Bacteria > Bacteroidota > Bacteroidia > Cytophagales > Spirosomataceae > Persicitalea > Persicitalea jodogahamensis. Next base: position 35,223 of record NZ_BMXF01000009.1, read on the forward strand.
GCAGTACAAATCGGGATGCCGCTCGGCTACGATAACACCACCGTTTCGACGGCGGTGAAGGCCGACGGCATCGTCAGTCTCTACGATTACAGCCAACTCGACCGCAGCCGCCTGGCGGGACTGCTGAGCCCCACGATTTTTGTGACCTACGCCCAGACCCAACTCTTGCTGGCCGAAGCCGCGGTGCGCAAGTGGACGACGGGCGATGCTGCCAAATTCTTCGCCAACGGCATTCAGGCGCACATGAAGCAACTGGCCCTATACGGCGCCTCATCAGCCGTGTCCGATGCCGCTGTCAACACTTACCTGCAAGCTCATCCGCTGGAAGCTGGCAGGGAGCTGGAACAAATCAACACCCAATACTGGGTGGCCTCCTTCCTGAACGGGCCGGAAGCCTGGGCTAATTTCCGCCGTAGCGGCTTCCCAAACCTACCGCCCAACCCTTTTCCTGGGACTGATCTGAAAACCGAGCAATTCATCCGCCGCCTCACCTACACCGACGCCGAACTGAATGTCAACCGCAACAACGTACAAGCCGCCATATCAAGACAAGGACCTGATTTGTTGGATACCAGGGTTTGGTGGGACAAGAAACTTTAATTTGGAATTAGTGAATGTCGGCATGGGGAGTATTGCTTTCACCGGTTATCTAAACTATTCCGACATTCACTAATTCGCTGATTCCAAATTGTTAAAAGCATGAATGTTACCCACCCCACCCGCCGCCAGATGCTCCGCACCACGCTGGGCATCGGCGCGGCGCTAAGTGTAGCGGGGAGAAACCAGGCGAAAGCAACTCGCCCTGAACCCGTCATCGAATGGAACGCCCACATTTTCAGCCCGAACCTGGAAAAGTACCCGCTCCACCCGAAGGCAGCGTATGCGCCCGATGTCTCCATTCATCCTGCTGATCCGCTCGCCAAGTACTTGCAACATCTGGATGAAGAAGGCATTGACCGCGCTGTCATCGTTCATCCCGAACCCTACGGCGACGACCACCGCCTTATGCTCGACTGTCTGCAACGGGAGCCTCAGCGACTGCGCGGCACCAGCCTTTTTTACCCCAAAGACCCCGAAGCACCCGCCAAACTGGTGGCACTGGTCAAAAAAGAACCGCACATCGTCTCCACCCGCTTCCACGCGCACCGGGGCAAGGAAAACTACCTCGACACCTTCGCCGACACGGGCGTGAGGGCGCTGTGGAAGCAAGCCGTGGACTTGGGTTTGGTCATCGAACTGCACATCGGCCCGAATTATGCCCGGCAAGCGGGCGAAGCCATCAAAGCGTTTCCGGGCTGTAAAGTCCTGATCGACCACCTCGCCGAGCCGCACATGGGAACGGGCGTGGAATTCGCCGACGTGCTGGATCTGGCGAAGTACCCCAATGTCTACATGAAACTATCGGGCCTGGGTCATTTCGCCAAAGATGAACCTTACTACGACAGCGCACTTTCGTTTACCAATCGGGTAATCAAGGAGTTTGGCCCCGAGCGGATGGTGTGGGGGAGCGGCTCGCCAAAGATCGTCAATATACATATGAGTGGATATTCCGAGAGAGAGCGGGCGATGGTGAAAGGGGGAAATATCCGTAAACTGCTCGCCTGGAATTGATGAAAAACTTAAAACAACGCCTCAAGAATGGCGAAACCCTTCACGGCTGCTGGCTTAATTTGGGTAGTTCGCTTACGGCCGAGATTGTCGGCCTGGCGGGCTTCGACTGGGTACTGATCGATCTGGAACATGGCGCGGGAACCGAAAAGGATGTACTTGCCCAGCTTCAGGCCCTCGAATCCACCCCGGCCGGGGTAATTGTGCGGGTGGAAAGTGCCGAAAGCCAGCGCATTCACCGGGTACTTGACATGGGGGCGGAAGGCATCATGTGCCCCAAAGTCAACTCGCCTGAAGAGGCCCGGAAAGTGGTGAGCGGCCTGCATTACCCGCCACATGGCCACCGGGGCGTGGCCAAGATGGTGCGGGCCACGCAGTTTGCGCAAAATTTTGATAGCTACTACCAAAACTCCCGTGAAAACCTGCTCGGCGTCGTGCAGATCGAAACCGCCGAAGTACTCAATCATCTCGATGAAGTAGCCAATATCGACGGCGTGGACGTACTGTTCATCGGCCCCGCCGACCTTTCGATGGAGCTCGGAATTTTTGGCCAGTTCGATCATCCGATGTTTAAAGAAGCCGTACAAAACACCATCGCCGCTGCCCAAAAAGCGGGCAAGGCCACCGGAATCCTCTTTTTCAATCCCGAAGAATATCATAACTACCACCAACTAGGCATACGATTGATTGCCTGCGGCGCCGACGCCACCTTCGTCGCCAATGGCGCGAGAGCAATGGCGCAGAAACTTGCAGAAATGCGAGGGAAGGGCGACTCTGGATTTTAGAAGTTGGATATATTCAAATTCTTTGGCCAAGGGTCTCGTCTCTTTCGTTATGAAAAATCTAAAATAATCAGACTATACAATTTTTGAAGTGCACCGCACGAGCAACACCGGTCTAAAATCCAGATACCAATGTCCAAAGTCTAATTTCCAAAAATGACCGATCCGCTTTTCATCTTATCCGTTGGAGTACTTATCGTCGTAGGCGGCATCATCGGCCTGAAACTACACCCGTTTTTAGCCCTGATCCTCGGTGCGTTGGTCGTGGCGTTCATGACTCCGGCGTTGGCGGTCGAGCAATACGCCCTGGATAAAGGCACCGCTCCGGCGGCCGCTCTCGCTCTTTCCCAAAAGGGCATCGGCGAGCGCATCGCCACCGAATTTGGGAACACCTGCGCCAAGATCGGCATCCTGATCGCGATGGCGGCCATTATCGGCAAATGTTTGCTGGAAAGCGGAGCCGCCGAGCGCATCATTCGTTCCATTCTGCGGCTGACGGGCATCGGCAAAGCCCCCATTGCCTTCCTAACGAGTAGTTTCTTTCTCGGCATTCCCGTTTTTTTCGACACCGTCATATTTCTGATGATGCCGTTGGTGAAGGCAATGGCCCTGCGACTTGGCAAAAACTACCTGCTGCTGGTGATGTGTATCATGGCTGGGGCGGCAATGGCCAATTCATTGGTGCCGCCCGCGCCTGGTCCGCTTTTCCTGATCGGCGAAATGCACATTCCCATCGGGATGATGATGATCGCAGGGGTCATCGTCGGTCTGTTCACCATCACTGCGGGGTACTTTTTCTCCGTGTGGGTGAATGGCAAAATGCCCATCGAGATCCGTGACTCGCTTGATGCTCCGCTGAAAGACATCCGCCTCATTGCTGCCCGCGAGGACCGGGAACTACCCCCGCTGGGCCTGTCGCTGCTGCCCGTGCTGATTCCGCTCGGCTTCATCTGCGCCGATACGGCGATTGGAGCGTTATCCAAGGGCGGCGCACCCTGGGGTGATTCCGCCTTGGCAACGGCGGTAGTCGCTTTCATAGAATTTTTTGGTGATAAAAACATCGCTCTCATTTCGGGCGGCTTCGCAGCTTTGCTGGTGCTTGCCAGTCAGCGGAAGACGAGCAAAGCGGAATTCTCGACCTTTGTCCAGGCCGCGCTGTTAAGCGGTGGCGGCATCATCCTGATCACTGCTGCCGGAGGTGCTTTCGGCGGAATGCTGCAGCAAACGGGCATCAGCACCCGCATCGCCGGCCTGACCGCCGGATACCAAATGGCCCTTATTCCGCTGGCTTTCCTGATTGCCGCCGTGGTGCGCACCGCACAGGGTTCGGCGACGGTGGCCCTCATCACGGCTTCGGGCATTCTGTCAGGCATGGCCACGCAGGGCAATCTGGAATTTCATCCCGTTTACCTGGGACTGGCCATCGGCTGCGGTTCCAAAATTGTCCCGTGGATGAATGATTCAGGTTTTTGGATCGTCTGTAAATTGAGTAACTTGACTGAGAAAGAGGCGCTTAAAACTATTTCGCCGTTACTGGTAGTCATGGGGATTACGGGTTTGGCGGTAATTTTGGTCGGGGCAAAGCTGTTTCCGTTGGTGTAGTTGGGGCTGAATGCAGTAAGCTGTAGGCTTTAAGCCAGGGGCAAATAAATAGCCGACGATAGGTTTTACTAACATGTGATACACAATTCTTTAATACAAATAATTAACCCAAAAAGAAGCCTACAGCCTATGGCTTATGGCCTAAAACACGAAGTATGGAACAAATAGGATTTATCGGACTAGGAATAATGGGCAAACCAATGGCCCTGAATTTGATAAAAGCGGGTTATCCGGTTTCGGTTTTGGAAAGCAGCCACGCTGCCGGGGTACTTACCGAAGCGGGAGCAAAAGCCTTTTCGAACAGCAAAGAGTTGGCGAAGGAAGTGGACGTTGTCATCACGATGCTGCCCGATTCGCCCGAAGTGGAAGAGGTAGTTTCGGGCCAGAACGGTGTGCTGGAAGGCATTCAGTCCGGCACGTTGTTCATTGATATGTCCACCATTTCACCTTCGGTGGCGGTAAAAGTACACGGACTAATGCAGGAAAAAGACGTGGAAGCCCTCGATGCCCCGGTGTCGGGGGGACAGGTCGGAGCCGAAAATGCGGCGCTTTCCATCATGGTGGGCGGTAGTGAAGAAGCTTTCAACCGGGCATTGCCCATTTTCCAGGCGATGGGCAAGAATATTGTCCGCATGGGCGAACCCGGCACGGGCCAAACCACCAAAGCCTGCAACCAGATGATCGTCGGTATGACGATTCAGGCGGTAGGAGAGGCTTTTACCTTAGCCAGCAAAGCGGGCGTGGACTTGGCCAGAATGCGGGAGGCTTTGCTGGGCGGATTCGCCCAAAGCCGTATCCTCGACCTGCACGGACAACGTCTGATCGACCGCAATTTTCAACCTGGTTTTAAAATAAAACTCCATAAAAAAGATATGGGGATCGCTCTCGATGCGGGCAAAGAACACGACGTGGATTTGAAAGGGACCGCCCTGGTCGCCGACCAAATGAAAGCCGCCATCGAACAAGGCTATGGCGAAAAGGACCACAGCGCCCTGGTGCTGCTTTTGGAGGACAAGGCGTAATCCCTATCAATTATCCTCCGTCAACTATCCATTATTTTGAACCTAAACCCTTAAAACCATGAAACGGAAAGATTTTATGAAAGTCCTCGCGGCGGGTTCCGTGGGGGCATCGGCCATCAAGCCCGGACAAGCCCAGGCCCGCCCCGCGCCACCCCGCAAGGTGCTGATGAAAGTCGGCTGCCAGTCGGGCGGCACGACGAAGGAGAACCTCGAACTCAAAGGCCGCTGCGGCGTCTATAACATCGACGGCGGCTCCCCTAAAATCATTCCCGGCAAGGGTTGGGATCTGGAAGACTCGCTGGCCAAGCGCGATGCCTGCGAAAAGTACGGCATCAGCCTCGACGCTTACCACTACCCGCTCACTTCGGCGGGAATCGACCGGGTGGAATACCCGAACATGATGCTGGGCAAAAGTCCGGAACGGGACCGCGAAATAGAGTACCTGCAGCAGATGATTATGGTGGCCGCCAAAACGGGCATCAAAGTACTAAACTACAATACCACGATTCTGCCCGTCCTGCGCACCGGAAAAACCATCGACCCCAAGCGGGGCAATGCTGAGTACAGTACCTGGGTCTGGGAAGAGGCCATCAAACGCAACGATCCTAAAACCGTTGCAGGCGATGTGTCCATTGATCAGATGTTCGAACGCATCACCTATATTCTGGATCGGCTCATTCCCGTGGCGGAGGAGTATAAGATCAAACTGGCCAACCACATCGCCGATCCGCCCGTGCCCGCCGCCTACCGGGGCATCATGCGCTGGAACAGCCCTGATGTCTTCGAGGGAATGAAGCGCTTCGCTCAATTGTACAAAAGCCCTTATCACGGATTTAACTTCTGCATTGGTTCCATCGCCGAGGGGCTCAAAGACCCGCGCACGGAAATCTTGCCCATTATCAAGTACTTTGGCGATCGTAATCAGATTTTCAACATCCACCTGCGCAACATTAAGGGCGGATTTAATAATTTTCAGGAAGTTTATCCCGACAACGGCGACATGAACTTCGTGCAGGTCATCCGCGCTCTGCGTGACGTGGGCTTTGATGGCATGGTCATGCCTGACCACGTCCCCCACCATGAGAACAAAGAAGCCAGCGCCCAGTCATTTGCTTTTTGTTACGGCTACATCAAAGGGCTGTTACAGATGGTGGCGGAGGATGTAGCTTAAAAAATGGGTTAATGGTTAAGGGTGAAAAGGTTAAACGACGTGCTGGCTCATGGCCTAGACTCTTATTTAGCCCTCCTTTAACCATTTTACCGTTAACCTTTTACCCAAAAATAGAATGTCGTTAATAAGAGAAATCGCTATTACTCCCATTGCCATCGTAGATCCACCGCTGCTGAACGCAGCGGGATTGCACGCCCCCTATGCCTTGCGCACGATCGTCGAGATCGTGACGGACGATGGAATTTCGGGAATAAGTGAAATTCCGGGAACGCGGGAGATCGACCTCGCACTGGCCGAAGCGCGGGATTTGTTGATTGGGAAAGATGTGTTTCAACTCAGCGACATCCGCCGGACGCTGGTCGGGCACTTTGGTCACGATACCGCCGCCGAGCGCGGCGTGGCTCCCTGGGATCAGCGGAAGATGGTCCATATTTTCAGCGCCGTGGAGGTGGCTTGTCTGGATATTATCGGCAAAATCATGAATCGCCCGGTCGTGGATCTGCTGGGCGGGCGGATGCGGGACGAAGTACCCTTTTCGGCGTACCTTTTTTACAAATACGAAGGCGCGGGCGGCGAATGGGCTTTCGGCACCGATCCCGACGCGACGGGATGGGCGGCTGCCCGGCAGAAAAGCGCGCTGAATCCCGCAGAAATCGTGGAACAGGCGCGGGCGATGTGCGCCGAATTCGGTTTCCAATCCATCAAATTGAAAGGCGGCGTGTTTGAACCCCGCCAAGAGGTGGACGCTATTTTGGCCCTACGCGAAGCATTCGGGCCGGACGTGCCGCTGCGCATCGACCCTAACGCCTTGTGGAGGGTGGAAACGGCTATCGAGTACGGGAAGGAAATGGAAGGCGTTCTGGAATACCTGGAAGATCCCGTGCGCGGACAGGAAAACATGGCGGCAGTGCGCAAAGCGCTGAAAACGCCGCTGGCTACCAACATGTGCACGACTTCTTTCGAAGACATTCCCCGCAGCATCGAACTGGGTTCGGAGGATATTATCCTCAGCGATCATCACTTCTGGGGTGGACTCCGCGCTTCCATGACGCTCTCGGGCCTTTGCGATACCTTCGGGCGTGGCCTGTCCATGCATTCCAACAGCCACCTCGGCATTTCACTGGCCGCAATGGTGCATCTGGGTGCGGCCTTACCAGAAGTACCCTACGCGCTGGACACCCACTATCCCTGGCAATCGGACGAGGTAATCGTTGGCGGGCGCATGAAGTTTGAGAACGGCGCGGTAAAAGTACCCGACGGGCCCGGCCTGGGTGTGGAACTCGACCGCGACGCCTTGGCCCGGCTGCACCAAAACTACCTGAAATGCGGCCTGACCAAGCGTGACGACCTGGTTGAAATGCGTAAAAAAGTACCGGACTGGGAGTTTATGTTGACGCGCTGGTGATAGGTACTTAACTCAAATTCCGCAAAATCCAGATTGACAAACCTTCCCGGCGGGGGTACTTTTGACCAAAAACAAAAATACCCATGATGGAAGAGCAACCCACCTCCCTGCACGACTACCGGCGCATCGAAAAGGCGATCCGCTTTATCGAAGAAAACTACAAAACCCAGCCCTCGCTGCGGCAGATTGCCGATCATGTTGGGCTGTCGGAGTACCATTTCCAGCGGCTTTTCACGCGTTGGGCGGGGACGAGTCCGCAACGGTTTGTGCGCTTCCTCACCAAGGAATACGCCCGGGAACAGCTGGCTACCTCGGCCAGTTTGCTGGAAACTACCCACGAAGTCGGTCTGTCGAGCCCGAGTCGCCTGCACGACCTGTTCGTGACCTACGAAGCCATGACGCCCGCCGAGTTTCGGGCGCTGGGCGCGGGCGTGTCCATTCGTTACGGCGTCCATGAAACGCCCTTTGGTGAGTGCCTGATCGCCGTGACCGAGCGCGGGGTTACCGACCTGCGGTTTCTGGACGAAGTGGAGACTATCGAAGACGTCATCACGCAACTACGCCAGGAATGGCCGAGCGCCGACTGCACCTCCGACGCCGCGGCTACGCTTCCCTACATTCGGCAATTATTTTATACCGCAGACGACCTCACCCAGCCGCTGCCCGTGCTGCTGCGCGGTACCAATTTCCAGATTAAAGTCTGGCAGGCTCTGCTGCGGATTCCGGCGGGGCGGCTCGTCAGCTACGACGACGTGGCGCGCTCCATCGGCCAGCCCACCGCCTCGCGCGCCGTGGGCACCGCCATCGGCAGTAACCGCATCGCCTACCTTATCCCCTGCCACCGCGTTTTGCAAAAATCAGGTGGTCTGGGCGGCTATCGTTGGGGTACCGCCAGGAAGCAAGCGATGATGGGGTACGAGGCGGGGCAGTTGCCAGTAGTGGGGCAGGGGGAGTTGTTTTGATTTGAGAACATGGTTTATTGATATCTTTTGTCTTTGAAACATCTTTCACTGCTTATGCTCTCTGATCAATTATCTATACCGAATTGCTACGAAAGGGTACTCATGGGGCGGCAACTTCAAGATTCTGGTATTCAGAAACTCTCAATGCTGTAGGTGATCGAGCAGCTACCAGCAAAGCGCACCTTTGCCCAACGTCCTGTACTTAAGAATTTGGGCATTTCGCGTAGCGAACAGACCGTTTATCCCAAACGGGCCTCCTTTTCTACCGGCCTTTTGCCGATTAATGGCAAGTTTTAGGATGAATGCAGCCCCGCAGCCGAGTATGGAGTTATCAGGCGGCATCGGGATTTTCATCAGGTAGTTATCAGAAAGACTTACGCACAAGTATGGAAAACGAACTCTTCGCCTTCATTTCAAACTATATGCCGCTTTCGGAAGCCGAAAAAGAGGCGATCACCGATCTGGCCCTGATCAGGACGTATCAGAAGGGGACCGTTCTACTGGAAGCAGGTGATATTTCCCCCGATGGGTACTTTGTTTTAAAAGGTTGTTTGAGAAGCTACTACATTATTGATGGCGAGGAGAGAACCACCAGTTTCTACACTGAATTCGACTCTTTCGCGCCATTGAGCCTCGTCACCAAAAAACCGTCGGAGCAGTATTTGTCCTGCGTGGAGGACTGCATCCTTACCGTAGGCAATCCTGAAATGGAAAAAGCCATGTTTGAGAAATTCCCCCGCTTCGAGACGCTTTGCCGGATCATGTCGGAAGAGTTACTGGCTAAGAATCAAGTCTCATTCGATGATTTCAAGACTTCTACCCCTGAACAGCGTTACCTGGAATTTCTCAAATCGAGACCCGACCTGGTGCAGCGCGTGCCGCAGTACCAGTTGGCGAGCTACCTGGGAATGACACCACAGTCGCTGAGCCGAATTCGCAAACGATTGGTCACTAAAACCAAAGCTTCCCCGGCCCACTGAAGGCGATCGGCGAGATATGTTTCTCTTTTGAATACTCCCTCGTTTCTTAACTTAAGTGAACGAGATGAGCCACACGCTCCCCCTAATTTTGCAGTAATATTTCACCGAAAAATATACTGCCATGAAAATCAAGTTGCTCCTTTTATCCATGCTTTTCGCGACTGGCTTAACCGATGCCCACAGCCAAACGCAACCTCAGGACTCCACCTACCGAAAGTTCTACGTCGGAAGTACCTTTTTTGTACTGGTAAATCTGGTTCCCGTCAACAATCCGCCCGATTTTGCGCAACTGAACTTTGGCTACCGCATCACACCCAAGGATGTCGTTTCGGTCGAGGCCAAGACCTGGAAGTACGCCTGGCCGCTGGGGATTCCTTACGGAAGTTCGTTCGAGGCCCCTGCAGAAAAGTACCCCGGCTACGTGCGGTCGTATGGCGTGGCGCTCGTTTACCAGCGATTTTTATGGAAAGGTGCCTACGCTGCCGTTCATGCCATGAATAGTTTGCAAAGCTATACCGGTGAAGACAGCCGCAAAATTCAAAACGGATACCAGTTGTTTATGACTTACCGGCTGGGCTACCATATTCCACTCTTCAAAAACCGGTTTTTCATCGAACCCTCTATCGCCATGACCCAGTGGCCCATCAACACTAACGTGCCTGAGTCGTTCGCTGACCTGGAAAGGAAGTGGAACAGGTACTTTTTATTCGAGCCGGGGCTTCACTTTGGAATTAAGTTTTAGAAGGGTAGTTGGTTTTAAAACCACTTCACCAATTCGTCCGCAACCAGCGCATGTCCTGCTTCGTTGGGGTGATTGCCCTGCGCCATATAGTGGCTCAGGGTATCGCCTTGCTGGCGAACGGCATCGAACGCCCGGTAGCTGTCGACCAGACCGGTCTGATAGCGGACGGCCAATTGTCGAATTTGGTTGGCGTGACGGCGGAGTTCGTTTTCGGGATCACGCATATCTACCTTCAAATCGGGCGTGGGCGTGAGCAATATGACCTTTATGCCTGCCTGCTGTGCCTGCTCGATCATGGCCTGCCAGGATTGTCGTGCTTTTTCCAGTCCAATCCGCCGATCATTGAGGGCGTAATCGATAAAGAGCACGTCGGGTTTGTGAATCAACACATCTTTCTGAAAGCGGGCCGCACCCTGTTCGGAATTTTCGCCCCCGATGGCCGTTATCAGCACGTTGATGACCGCGTAAGGGTAGCGGGTTTTCAGTTTTGCCAGCAACTGATGCGGATAAGCACCCAAAGTATTCACAACCGGCGTTTTGAAGTAGCCCGCCGGAACGCTGTGCCCGTGAAACAGCAGCGTAACTGAACGGTTTTTCGGCCATTCCTTCATTAACTCGCTTTTGATGTCCGTCAGGTAACTGGATTGGTCTGCTATGTGGGACGGCAATGGGAGGAAAGCCGTCAGAAAACCAAAAAGCGCGAAAGCGGCGACCAGCGGGCTGATTTTTTTCATATTAGTTAGCATAGTCATGTAGACGGGTAAACTACTGTATTTTTCCATGACAAACATGCTCTCTTTACAACCTGCCTGGTATATCCTGCCTTCACCCACTCGCTATTTCGAAGCATTTTGCCTAAACGCTGACCCAAATTTTTGCACTTCTCTTAGATGGATGAACGTTTTCGCATTGTTTACGATTAATTAATTGTAAAAATCTGCTATTCAGCCAAAAAGTCTGTACTTTTGCGGCTTGTTTTTGTGGGGCGGAGAACTGGAACTGCTTTCTCTGGCCCAATTGGCTGAAAATATCAACAACTGACCAGGAAAAAAAGAAATGCAATCCATTCGTAACATCGCTATCATTGCCCACGTTGACCACGGCAAAACCACGCTCGTGGACAAAATCATTCATGCTTCCAAGCTGTTTCGCGAAAACCAGGAATTCGACGACCTGATTCTTGACAACAACGACCTTGAGCGTGAGCGCGGCATCACGATTACATCCAAAAACGTATCGGTGCGCTATAAGGATGTTAAAATTAACGTTATCGACACACCGGGCCACGCCGACTTTGGCGGGGAAGTAGAGCGCGTCCTGAAAATGGCCGACGGCGTACTGCTGCTCGTGGATGCCTTCGAGGGACCCATGCCACAGACCCGTTTCGTGTTGGGCAAAGCACTGGAGCTGGGCCTGAAGCCTATCGTGGTAGTCAACAAGGTAGATAAGGAAAACTGCCGCCCCGAGGAAGTACAGGAAAACGTGTTCGACCTGATGTTCAACCTCGGCGGTACCGAGGAGCAGCTTGACTTCGTGACCGTCTACGGTTCGTCGAAGCAAGGCTGGATGGGCCCTGATTGGCAGCATCCTACCGATAACATTACTTTCCTTCTCGATACGATCATCGAGCAGATTCCACCCGCGCCTATCAATGAAGGCACGCCGCAGATGCAAATCACTTCGCTGGACTACAACGCTTTCGTGGGTCGGATTGCCATTGGCCGTCTGCTGCGCGGAACGCTGAAAGAGGGGGCGCAAATGTCACTTTGCAAAGCGGATGGGGTAATCAAGAAAGTGAAAATTAAAGAATTGCAGACTTTCGAGGGCCTGGGTCGTCAGAAAGTGAGTGAAGTGGTAGCGGGCGATATTTGCGCCGTGACGGGCATCGACGACTTCGAGATCGGTGATACCCTTGCTGACCTGGAAAACCCCGAGGCCCTGCCCCGCATCGCGGTGGATGAGCCGACGATGAACATGCTCTTTACGATCAACAACTCACCGTTTTTTGGTAAAGAAGGCAAGTTCGTGACCTCGCGCCACCTGCGCGATCGCCTCATTAAAGAGACAGAGAAAAACCTGGCCCTGCGCGTCGAATCGGGCGGTAGCGAAGACAAATTCCTGGTCTATGGCCGTGGTATTCTGCACCTGTCGGTACTGATTGAAACCATGCGTCGCGAAGGCTACGAATTGCAGGTAGGTCAGCCGCAGGTACTTTTCAAAGAAGATGAAAACGGCAACCGCCTCGAACCCATCGAAACGATGGTCGTGGATGTACCGGAAACTACGGCGGGTAAGGTGATCGAACTGGCCACGCAACGGAAGGGCGAGCTACTGATCATGGAGCCGAAAGGTGACCTGCAGCACCTGGAATTTGAAATTCCGTCGCGCGGACTGATCGGCTTGCGCTCGAATGTGCTTACCGCCACGCAGGGCGAAGCGGTATTGACGCACCGTTTTAAGAGCTTCGAACCTTACCGGGGTGTTATCCCGAGCCGCAGCAGTGGTTCCATTATTTCCAAGGGAACGGGAATGTCTACGGGTTATACCATCGACAAACTACAGGATCGCGGACGTTTCTTCATCGGTCCCGGTGAGGAGATTTACGGTGGTCAGGTAGTAGGCGAACATAACCGCCCGAACGATATCGTGGTGAACCTGCAGGAAGCCAAGAAACTGACCAACATGCGCGCCTCCGGCTCCGACGACGGGCTGCGTATTGCGCCGAAGATCAATTTCTCGCTGGAAGAATCCATGGAATATATCCAGAAAGACGAGTACCTGGAAGTAACGCCCGGCAGCATTCGTATGCGCAAGATTTATCTGGAAGAAACCGACCGCAAGCGCAACGCTGCGAAGTTGGAAATGGCGTAAGGGCTCGGTCCGTCGCACGGTTGGCTAACGGTTTTCGGCCACCGACCTTTTTATAACGCTGACAGGATTTGTAAATCCTGTCAGCGTTTTTTGTTTGGCCCAACTACCCGAATTTATTCTACGTAGGGCTGGTCGATTCTTCCCAGATACGCGCCGCGCAATGCTCCGGCCAGCAGTGCTTTTATTTCTTCTCCGATATTGGGGTAAAGGTGCTTGCTGGGTAAATCGTCGATGGCAAGCCATTCGACGGACAGGGCCGAAGTGTGCTCGGGGTTGAGTTGGGGCAAACCCGCGATAAGGTGTACCGCAAAAACGGCGTGGAGGGCATCCTTACGACCGTCTTCCCCGATTACTTCCCCGCACAAGACAAGTTGATCCACCTCAGTTTCCACACCCAATTCTTCTCGTAGTTCCCGCACGATTACTTCTGACAGGCTTTCGCCGGGGTCGGGATTACCGCCCGGCAGGGCATAAACGTCCTGACCTCCGTAACGGTACTTCATGGTCAGGAGGCAATTTCGTTCAATAATGAGGGCGGAGGGGCGGACGCGCATTGGCTGGATTGATTTTTTAGATAAGTGTAAAAGTAAGCCTTCTTCAAATGAGAATTTGAGAAATTAACCAGGAGGAAGAAAGTTAAGATTTGGAGCGAAAGAGTAAAGCGTACCTCTCGCTCGCTTTGACTGATGAAATCATTTCTCTCAAAATTTATCCCGATGAAAAAAAGCTCCATGCTTCTTTGCCTTCTGGCACTCCTGACTTTTTCCGTTCAGGCGGCTCCATTCGCTACTTCTGGCGCCGCTACGCCAGGCGCGACGGCACCCGATGCCATTCTGGTGTTTTCCAAAACGGCAGGGTTCCGTCACAAATCGATTGAAGCGGGCAAAGTGGCTTTGATGAAGCTTGGAGCCGAAAATCGCTTCCAGGTAGATACGACTGAGGATGCTTCGGCTTTTACACTCGACAACCTCAAAAAGTACAAGACGGTGGTATTTCTAAGCACGACGGGCGATATTCTCAATGCGGAACAGCAGGCTGCGTTTGAAAAGTACATTCAGGGCGGTGGTGGTTGGCTGGGTATTCACGCTGCTGCTGACACAGAGTACGACTGGCCCTGGTACAATAAGCTGGCGGGCGCCTATTTTCTCAGCCACCCCAAGCAGCAGAATGTGGATGTGATTGTCTGGAACAAAGTGCATCCTACCACCAGTTTCCTGCCCAATATGTGGCGGCGGTTCGATGAGTTGTACAACTATAAGAGCATCCAACCGGGTATCATCGTGCTTGCCACCCTGGACGAAACCAGCTACGAAGGCGGGAAGAACGGGCGGATGCACCCCTTCATCTGGTATCACGAGTTTGATGGCGGACGTGCCTACTACACGGGCGGAGGCCATACCGACGAATCGTACGTGGAGCCCTTGTTTGTAAAGCACTTGCTGGAAGCCCTCAAATGGACGATGCGGCGGACGAAGTAGAGAAGACGAAGTAGAGATAAGATTTAACGCGCCTTTGCGTCACACGACCATTTTTTCAATAAGCAACATGAAAATGTGGATGACCTTGATGTGAATCTCCTGAATGCGATCCGCGTATCCGAAATGGGGTACGCGGATTTCCACGTCCGCCAGGCCCGCTAGTTTACCGCCATCTTTGCCTGACAGTATCACTACTTTCATGCCCCTGGTACGGGCGGCTTCCACGGCTCGAACGATATTGGCCGAGTTGCCGCTGGTGCTCAGTCCCAGCAGCACATCCCCGGGCTGGCCCAAGCCTTCAACAAAGCGCGAAAACACGAAATCGAAGCCAAAGTCATTGCTCACACAACTCAGGTGGCTGGGGTCGGATATGGCGATGGCGGGCAGCGCGCGGCGGTTGTCGCGGTAGCGGCCCGTAAGTTCTTCGGCAAAGTGCATGGCGTCGCAGTGCGAGCCGCCGTTGCCGCAGGAGATGATTTTATGATTATCCAGAATAGCGCCGGCCATCAGTGCGGCGGCGCGTTCAATGGCTTCAAGTTGCGCAGGATCGCTTAGAAAAGCATCCAGCACCCTTTGTGCTTCGGCAAGTTCCCCAGCGACCAAATCCTGATAATTACCCTTATTCATCGTCAACTGTCCATTGTCCATTGGTTAAAATATTTGCTGGCGATAGGGAATGTTGTATCGTAGCGCAATCGTGTGCAGGCGGGTTTTGCGTACAAACCCATACTGTGGGATTTCTTCCCGCCGCCACATCAGGCGACCGTCCAGAAACAAATTGTGCGTCAGCATATAGGATAGCCGCAGGTCGGTAAGCCGCGTAAACTGAGGGGTACCTTGCGTAAGAAAATTCCCAAAATCATCCACGCGGGTTTCGTAATCCAGCAAAATATTGCCGCCCCAGTTTTTTTCATCAAAGTCCAGCCCTTTATTGGTCCACATCATGGTGCCGTAGGCCGTCAGTCGGGGAATGGGCTTGTAGCGGATAATAGTCAGAAATTCCGTGAAATTCGCGCCCAGCGGGTGCGCCAGCGGCTGCCGCCAGTGGGTGTAGTTGCGCGTACCGTCGCGGTGGGAGTAAGTATAGGGGCGGGCCATGTTGTATTCAGCCTGTAAGTCGAGATTCGGCACGCCGAAGGCATCGACATATTTGGCCCCTATCTGGGTAGCGTACTTCTTTGTCCAGGAGCCGCGGTTACTAAAATAGTACTTGGTCAGGAATTCATCCATCATGAACTGACCGTACACCGACATTCGTTTGGCCAGAAGCCAGCGAAAATCCATCCCCAGCAGGGCATTGTCCTGACTCCCCAGATAAGATTCTACGAAGCGGTAAAATATTATGGGGTTGAGGTAGTTGAGGTCAAAACCGGTATGCGTGCTGTCGGGCCCGAACACCTCTGCCTCAAAAATCCCGATATTGAACCGATCCGAAAGGTTGAGGCTCAGATGGTGCATGGCGGTGTACTTTTTGGTTTTGTACCGGCTGTACCCTCCACCGGGAGTCTGGAAATTGATCATGCTCGACCACAGGTTGGTGTACTGAAACTTGCCCAACTGAGTGGTGATTTTGAGAAAAAGATAAGGGCTGCTGATATCAGACAGCAACATGGAACGGTATCCGCTGCCGATGAAATTCCGGTCGTGGCCAAACTGGACGGCAATGTTTTTCAGGGGCCTGAAAGTGATGTAGCCCCGGGCCGATAGAAAATCGAGGCCAAACCTGCCCGTTGCTTTGGTCAGCCCTTCGCCCGGTGTATTGTACTGGCCAACGTAGTTTCGGACATACCTTGGAAAAATTCCCTGGTTGTCGGCGACAAAGGTGTAAAACCCCAGTTTCTGGTTGATGATACCCCTGATTTCCACCCCCCGGGCCGTAAACCACATGTTTTTGGCTGTATTGGTTTCGGCTCCATAGTAGTTGTCGGAGGCGAAATTCACGTGCAGGTCCACGTCCTCAGTCTGCAGGCTGTACAGATCGGAGGGGTGCTCGAAAAAGGTTCGCTTCCTGACGGGAGCGTCTGTGGAAATGGACCCAAGCCGTGACAGGGCCGCAACCGAATCAGGCATTGACGGCTCGCTGGTCAGCCACTCCCAGCTATCCTGGCGGAGGTAGCCGATTGTGGCGCGATCTACTGAGGTAAGATTGGTAGTCTCCTCAGTGAGGATGCTATCGGTCAGGGCAACTACCGCTTCTCGCTCGAAAGGCTTTACATTGGAATGAAACCCTTCGGTAAACTTGCCTCGCTTGATTTCAAGCCGGTCGATCAGATGGTAAGAGTCGTCGTTGAGCGGGATAAAGGTACTTTGACCGAAACAGTACGAAACTCCCGACAACACGCACACACAACACAGCAGTACTTTATGGATCATTGGATTCATTGGGGCAAATGAGCGCGTGGCCTCATGAACACGAACAGCCTGCACAAAAGGTGCCAAACACACACGCCTGAGCTTAAAAAGTGCCAAACTTAGTTAATCTGTGCCGATAAACGATATAGTTTTTGCTCAAATGCCCGCCATGCTCCCAATTTTTAATGGCTGGAGAAGTTCATCCGGACCTATCCGCATTTGTCCCTATCTTTGAACATAATCAAAAACCCACCTCCTTAAAGCTGAAATCTCAAAATGGTACGCATTTTCTACAAAGAAGGCCGCCTGATCAAGCGTGAAACCGACGTGCGTGAACTGGGCAAGATCGAGCACCCGCTCTGGGTGGATCTGCAGTCGCCCTCGCGGGAGGAGGAGGAGTGGGTGGAAACCAAATGTGACATCGATTTTCAGACACCTCAGGAAATTGTGGAGATTGAAAGCAGCGCGCGGTTTTTCGAGCAGCACGACACGATCAATGCCAACTCCAATTTCCTGCAGATCAACACAAACGGCTACCAAACCTACCCCGTTTCGTTCATTCTGCGGGGTAATGTGCTGTTCACCTACCGCCGCGGCGACTCCAAAACATTTGCCGACACGGTCAAGAAAATGAAAGTCAGCCCCGATACCTTCCAGACGGGTGTGGACTTCATGCTGATGCTGCTCGAAACCCGCATCGAGGCCGACGCCGATTCGCTGGAAGCTATCTCACGCGATATTTCCTCTATCAGCAAAGACCTCATCCGGGAACAGAAGGCGCGGCAGGAGGTGCTGATTCGTATCAGCTCGTTGCAGGAAATCACAATGATGCTGCGCGAAACCTCCATCGACAAACAGCGGGTACTTTCGGGCATACTGCGAAGCCAGTACTTTCCCGAAGACCGCAAGGAGCACCTCCGCATCATCCTGAAAGACATCAGCTCGCTATTGGAATACACCACCTTCAACTTCGAGCGGCTGGAATACCTGCAGAATACCTTCATGGGCCTCATCAACCTTGAACAAAGCCAGGTTATCAAGATTTTCACCGTCGTGACGATCATTTTCATGCCGCCCACGCTCATTGCGGGCATTTTCGGGATGAATTTCGTGTCGCTTCCTACTTCGGGCTGGTCGTGGGGTTTCTGGGCGTCGCTGGTGCTGATGGTACTTTCGTCGTTCGTGGTACTCTGGTTTTTCAGAAAGAAGCGGTGGATTTAAGCACTTGATTTTTTTTAAATCCGAACTTTGGTGCCAAAATATAGCCCGTATGCCCCTCCACTACACTACCACCCGCACCGACGGTGATCTGCACCAAATCTTAGACCTGCAACGTCAGAATCATAAAGCGACTGTACCCCAAGAGGTAAAACACCAGCAAGGCTTCGTAACAGTGCGCCATACCTGGGAGCAACTCAATGCAATGCATCAGGCGACGCCGCAGATTGTCGCAAAAGACGGTGAACAGGTAGTGGCTTACGCCTTGGCTATGCTGCCGGATGCTGCCACGTTAATTCCCGACCTGCAGCCGATGTTTGCGCTTTTTGACAAGATAGTCTGGCAGAAGAAAAGACTGATTGACTACCGCTACTACGTCATGGGCCAGGTGTGCGTGGATGAAGGCTATCGGGGACAGGGCGTGTTCGACGGACTATACCAAAAACACCGCGAGCTGTATCGCTCGGGTTTCGATCTGCTCATTACGGAGGTTTCGGTGGGCAATGCCCGATCGATGCGGGCGCACGAGCGGGTGGGCTTTCGCACCATTCACACCCATGAGGACCACGTGGACACGTGGAATGTGCTGGCTTGGGAGTTTTGAGACTACGCTCCGCCAGCGGCCCGTGGGCTCCTCAATTCAGGCAGTCTCAAAAATCGCGTAGAAGTTGAACGTTTTCCAGCGGTTCATATCTTTGGCTGACTTGATTGGGGTAGTTTCGGCCTGTTCATCGAAATCGGCGAAATAGTACAAAGAATAGCCCAGTCCCGCCACCGTCTCGTATAGTTCCGCCCTTTCGGCCGGCGTGGATCGCTTGAAACACTCCGCCACCAGCACGGGCTTGTATTTCTTCAACAGGCCACCGACCGACTCGATTACCTCCCGGTCGGCTCCTTCCACATCCACTTTGATAAACGAAAGCCGGGGCAGCAATTCAGCGTATTCACGCAGTAGAAAATCTTCCAGAACGATTCCCTGCACTTTCTGGGGCAGTTGGAACGACCCTTGATTGGAAACTACCTCGTTGGAGATTCCCCCGTTACCGAAAGACGCTTCCGAGGAGGCATAACTGAACTCGCCGGCTTCTTTGGTAATGGCGAATGGATAAGGGATGATGTTGGTTTTCTCAGGATTGAGCTTTACGTTGGCTTCCAAAATCTTGTACACCAATGGATTCGGATCGAAGCCCAGGGTGGTACCTTTTTTTCCGGCCGCGAGGGCCATCGGTACGGTCGTGTCACCGATGTTGGTACCAATGTCGATGCAGAGTGAGCCCTCGGGAATAAATTTTTTGAAAAAATTCACCTCCTGCTGCGTGATTGCCTTCGGACGAATAAGAGGGTTTTGCCAATTGGCAAATTGAATTTCACCTTCTTTTTCCAACTGAAAAGTATCGATGGTATGACCGTATTCCTGGGTGTATCGGCGCGCTCTTTTCCTGGATAACTTTTTCGAAATCAACTCTTTCAGATAACTAATCATGGTGTCTTTGTATGAAGGTGTGTTAATGTGACTGACTGGGGGCCTCCTAAATGCGCTTGAAATTAGTGAATTCAAAAAGTCTAATCCCTGTTTTTTTTTCAAACCAGTACAGCAGGCGGTCTTTCAAATCAAACTTCTTTTTGCTCAGATCCAGCTCCACCTGCCAGTCTTGCCGCGCGATGCGGTCGTGCATGACCGCGGGGTGTGGTTCGGTGAAGCGGGTGAGGGAATCGAATTGGGAATAGTCGAAGAAGTCTTCGCTGGCCAGCATTTTTTTCCATTCTTCCTCCTCATTCCAGAATCGCCCCACGTTTTTCATTTTCTTCTTCATCTGGGCGGGGCTTTTCACCCAACCGTAATGGTAAATTGCTGCGCCCGAGTGCCTGACGCGCAGCTTGGCCTTTCCCTTGCGGAAACCCTGTGCGTCGCGGTAAGCCGAGATGGCCGGATCGAAGCGAACGATTCTGACCTCGTGGCGGTACCAGGTGCGGCTGTCGCCGACGTAGTCGTAAGTACCATAAAAATGCAGGTAGTCGAATAGCAGCCCTTCCACTTCGGGGTTCCGGGCGTAGCGTTCACAATTCGCACGGATAGTGTCGTGGTACTTTTCATGAAGTACCTCATCGCCCTGGATGTAGAAAACCCAGTCGGCATCTGCGGGGAGTTGGCGGTAAGCCTTGTCGGTTTCGACGGCCAGCACCTGACCGCCTTGTCGCAGGGACATATCCCACTCTGACCGCACGATGCGTAATTTGTCCGAGCCTATGGACTGGATCAATTCCAGCGTTCCGTCATCACCCTGTCCGACGCTGACCAGCATCTCATCCACTACGGGAAGCACTGAGCGGATCGCCTCCACAACGGGGTAGTCATTGAGCAGGGCGTCCTTAATGATGGTGAAGCCGACGATCTTCATAGGCCGATGGAGGTTGGAAATAGCTTAAAGGCAAAAGTAAAGAGTTCGGGCCGCAAGTCCTGCTCCCAGTTTCATTTTCAAAGGTTTTTATTTTTTAAATCTATTGAGGGCTAAACAATTGCCTTTTCCAAAATAGAACTATTCCAAACAACTACCGCCCGGGAACCAAGCCAGCTTGAATTTCAGCGGGCATCGTTGTAGTTTTGTTTATTCCAAAATACCGCTAACAATTCTGTTCGGCGTGCCGTTATACCTTCACTTTTTACATTACTAAAATACCAAGGTTTCATGTCACAAATAAGCAATACCCAACCAGAACCGCTTCTGATTGAAGATCCGCTGCGGTTTGTCCTTTTTCCTATCAAGCACCAGGATATCTGGCAGATGTACAAACGCCACGAGGCGTCGTTCTGGACGGCGGAGGAAATCGACCTGGGGCAGGATATGAAGGACTGGAACAACCTGACCGACAATGAGCGGCATTTTGTCTCGCATATTCTGGCTTTCTTCGCGGCCTCCGACGGCATCGTGAACGAAAACCTGGCCATCAACTTCCTCAGCGAAGTCCAGTATGCCGAAGCCAAGTGCTTTTATGGATTTCAGATCGCGATGGAGAACATCCACTCCGAAACCTACTCGCTGCTGATCGATACGTACATCAAGGACCCCGCTGAGAAAGACCACCTGCTGCGGGCCATCGATACCGTTCCCTGCGTGCAGAAGAAAGCCGAATGGGCGTTGAAATGGATCAACAGTCCCGAATTCACCGAGCGCATCATCGCCTTTGCGGCGGTGGAAGGTATTTTCTTCTCAGGTTCTTTCTGTTCCATATTCTGGTTGAAGAAGCGTGGCCTGATGCCGGGATTGTCGTTCTCCAACGAGCTGATTTCGCGTGACGAAGGACTACATTGCGAGTTTGCCTGTCTGCTGTACACGGATCACATCAAAAACAAACTACCTGAGGCGCGTGTCCTGGAAATCATGCTGGATGCCGTTGAAATCGAGAAGGAATTTATTTCCGAAGCTTTGCCCGTGTCGCTTATCGGCATGAACGCCGAGCTGATGAAGCAATATATTGAGTTCGTTGCCGACTTCTGGCTCGAGCGGCTGGGCTGCGCCAAGCACTTTGGCTCTTCCAATCCTTTCGACTTCATGGAGTTGATCTCGTTGCCTGGCAAAACCAACTTCTTCGAGAAGCGGGTTGGGGAGTATCAGAAGGCAGGCGTCATGTCCGGTGTCACCGACAAGGAATCCGGGCACAAGATCGCATTTGACGAAGACTTTTAAATTTTGGTGAAGGGTTAAAAGGTCAACGCATTGCCAATCACCGCAGTTGGAAAGCAGGTGTAGAACGCCGTTTGACGCTGTGGGGCACCCCGTTTTTGACCTTTTAACCCTCTTTTAAAATCCTCCACACCAGTTCGCTCTCATACCCCTTACTCAACGCGTAGCGTACGAGCTTTTGTTTGCGCTTGCGGGCATCGGACTCCGTGCGTTCCAGTTGTTGCTGCTTTTTCGCAAGTAAGTCTTTGAGGGTGTTTTCGTAGTCTGTTTCGCTGATTTCATCCATGCCCTGATCGATGTTATAATCGGTCAGGCCGCGTCGGGAGAGTTCCTGTTTGATGCGCCTTTTTCCCCACTTTTTTTGTCTGAACTTACTACCCGCATAGGTTTTTGCGAAGCGCTCTTCGCTCAGGTAGTTCATTGAAATGAGTTCGGCAATAAGCTCGTCTGCTTCGTCCTCCTCCCATACCCCCCACTTTTTGAGCCGCTGCCGCACCTCGTCCTGAGTGCGCTCCTGGTAGGCGCAGTAGGAAGCGGCTTTCTGAAGTAAGAGACGATCCATTTTCCGGCGGTTGGCGATCAGCAGACAGCAATCGGCTGTTGATTTCGCCCATGGGTTTTATGTATAAATTGCCGACAGCCGACGGCTACTTAATCAAATCGGTTTCCGAAAGTAAAAGCGATACCCGCGTGCACGGTCAGGAACCGGGCCGATCTCTCGAAGTTAAGTTGCGTATTTCCTGCCTGATTTTTGCCCAAACCAATATTGTAAAGAGCTTCTGCCGTCACCATCAAGCCCTGCGTAATGTCGAAGCCGATGCCAAGCTTGGGAGCCAGGCCAATGTTGTAGTCTTTCGTGCTGTCGTCATAAATATTTTGCCCATTGAATTTGAGGTCGGTGATCAGGGCTGAGCGGATGATGCCCGCCTCCATACCGACAAAAGGATGAAAATCGGTGTCCGTAATGTGGTATTCCACGGTGGCCATCATCGGAATTGTGATTGCCGTCAGTTTTCCATCGAGGCCTCCGTCGGTTTGGCCGATCGTCTCGGTGTAGGCCCGGACACGCGCGCCGACAGCCAGCTGGTAGTTGAAGTAATACTTGGCCTCCAGACCTCCTCCCCACAAACCGCTGCCCCCTGCCTCAGTGGGAATGCCGTAACCCAGGCTGGCTCCAGCACTCAACTGTGCCAGGACAGGCGCTCCAATCATCAGGCTTAAAACCAATGTTCCTAAATACCGCCCTGATTTCTTCATGGTTAGGCCAATTTTCTTGAAATTTGTCGTTAATTGTTTTTTTCAAAGAAACAGTGTGCCGCTCGGTTTTCCTATTTCTACGCCTATATGACAACCGAAAACCATTCTTCCCTGCTACTTTTTAATTTTTGCCCCTTATGAAACTGGACCGTCGCAAACTTCTCAAACTTCTGCCTGCGCTCCCCGCAATTTCCTGGCTGAATCCGGCTGCCCGTGCCGCCACTATTCCTTTTACGATGCGCTTCGCGGTGGCTTCGGACGGACACTATGGGCAGCCGGGCACTGAATTTGAGAAATTTCATACCGATGTGATCCGCTGGCTCAACCAGGAAAAGATGCAAAAGGGCCTGGACTTTGCCATCTTTAACGGTGACCTGATCCATGACGAACCTACGCTGATGTATGACGTCAAGACCGCTTTCAAGCGGCTTGCCGTCCCGTTTTTTGTTACGCGTGGCAACCACGACCGCGTGGGCCTCGATGTGTGGGAAAGTACCTGGGGCTATCCGACCAACCATAGTTTTGCGCGTGGCGAATACGCTTTCATACTCGGTGATACTTCCAACGAGAAAGGCGAGTACCTATGCCCCGACCCCGCTTGGTTGCGTGGCGAGATGGCCAAATATGAAAACAAAAAGGGCATCTTCGTTTTTCTGCACATCACGCCCGTCAAGTGGAGTCCCCAGGGCCGCGATTGCGAGGAAGTACGCGAACTCCTGGAAAAAACACCAAACGTCAAGGCCATCTTCCACGGCCATGAACACGATGAGGACGATCGGAAAATGAGTGGTGGCAAGCCTTTCTTTTATGATGGTCATTTTGGTGGCAGCTGGGGCACGACTTACAAAGGCTACCGTATTGTGGAGGTATACGAAGACGGAACCTGGCAATCGTATCAATACAACCCTACCGCTGCACCGATTCTGAACACGTTTGTGGGCAAAAGTTGAAATCAGGGGACGGAGAGTAAGCCGAATGCGGCAACTTTTTGTGCCTTCCTAAACTACCTTTACCAAATGGTTCTTCTTTCCTTTGGAGACCAGCACAAACCGATCCTGCAGTAAGTCGAATTCGCCGGGTGACTGTTCGGAGTCCGTTACCTTCACTTTGTTGATGCTTACCGCATTTTGCTTGATGGCGCGGCGGGTTTCACCTTTCGAGGCATAAATTTCACCATTGGTGGTAGTCGAAAGCAAATCCGTGACCGTGTCGCAGCCCTCCCAGTCGGCGCGGCTGATTTCGGACTGCGGCACGCCGTCGAAAATCGTCTCGAACTCGTCAGCTTCGATCGTTTTCAGCGTGTCGAGCGTGGCTTTGCCGAAAAGTACCTCGGAAGCTTTGACGGCCAACCGATAATCGCGGGCAGAATGGACGCGCGTAGTCACTTCCTCGGCCAGGGCTTTCTGCATAATTCGCAGGTGCGGAGCCAGGGCATGTTCAGCTTCCAGCGCCTCGATTTCGTCCTTGCTGTACAGGGTAAAAACGCGCAGCTGCCGGGGCGCATCTTCGTCCGATTGGTTGATCCAGAATTGATAGAATTGGTAAGGAGTAGTCATGGCGGGGTTGAGCCAGACATTACCCCCCTCACTCTTGCCAAACTTCGTACCATCTGATTTCGTGACGAGGGGCGTGGTGAGCGCAAAGGCCTTAAAGTACCCTTCGGCATCCCCTTCTTTGCGACGGATAAGTTCAGTGCCCGTAGTGATATTGCCCCATTGGTCGGAGCCACCCATTTGCAGGCGGACGCCCTTGTTCTTATAGAGCCAATAGAAATCATAGCCCTGCAGAAGCTGGTAGGAAAATTCGGTAAAGGAAATCCCGGTTTCTAGTCGTGTTCTGACCGAATCTTTGCTCGTCATGTAATTCACGGACAGGAATTTGCCCACTTCCCTCAGGAATTGCAGGAAGCCCATTTCCTTGAACCAATCGTAATTATTGACCATTTCGGCAGAATTCTCACCGGAGTCGAAGTCCAGAAATGATTCCAGTTGCCTGCGGATGCCTTCCTGATTTAAACGAAGCGTTTCCTCCGATAGAAATGACCTTTCCGATGCCTTGAAAGACGGGTCGCCGATCATTCCGGTGGCTCCGCCAACCAGCGCAAGGGGCTTGTGTCCGGCGCGTTGAAAATGCACCAGCAGCATAATCGTGGCCAGATTACCGATGTGTAGGGAAGCTGCCGTAGGGTCAAAACCGATGTATCCTACGGTCATCTGCTGACTTAATTGCTCCTGGGTGCCGGGCATGGCATCGTGTAGCATTCCCCGCCATGTGAGTTCGTCAATGAAATCAGTGTACTTTTTAGTCATAACTGCCAGAATGAAATTGGTTTTTTTATGGGCAACAAAGGTAAGCCGATTGTGGGATTGTAGCGAAATGACCCGCAAAAACGTGGGGAATTCCTCAGATACATGAATTTGAAAAGATTGAACGATTTAAAGATTTTAAAATTGAATCATTCTAAATAGTACTTGGAGCTTAATCCTCGAAAGATGGTATAGTTATACTCATGTGGACAATACAGGCGTATTTGTTGAAATAGTACAACATGCGCATTAAAAACAATTGATGGGCACATGTGTCATTTACTGCATAGAGGTGAGACCGGTGATGGTCTTTTAATCCAAAATAGGAGGCCTGGCGTAGTTTTTTCATAAGTCCCAGTTCCAAACGAGTAAACAATTTTCAAAAACTTTCACAATTATGAACAAAACGACAGAAAGACTATCACTGACCAACGGCTCTGAGGAGAATCCGGTAGTGGACGTGGTGAACCGTCGCTTCTTTTTACGGTCGGCCGGACTGGCTGCCGCAACCGGAGCTTTTTTCATGCAATCATGCGTAAAGGATCACGATTTGGGCCCCGGGGGTGCAGGTGCAGTGAATTTGGGAACGGGTGATATCGGCATATTGAATTACGCTTACGCACTCGAGCAGCTGGAGGCAGCTTTCTACATTAAAGTGCTGGAAACTCCTTACGCGGGCATGACCGACATGGAAAGAAGCTTCCTGACCGACATCCGCGACCACGAGGTAGTTCACCGCGAATTTTTCAAAGCCGCTCTTGGTTCCGCAGCCATCATGGGTCTGTCGCCTAACTTTACTGCGATCGATTTCAATAGCCGGGCCAGTGTTTTGGGTACTGCTAAGGTGTTCGAAGATACAGGAGTTTCTGCCTACAACGGTGCGGGTATCCTGCTTGAAAATCCTACCTACCTACTTTTGGCCGGTAAGATCGTATCGGTTGAAGCACGTCACGCTGCCATTATTCGCGATTTGCTCATGCCTAACACGATGAGTTTTGCCGGTGATGACATCATCGATATGAATGGCCTCGACTTATTGAAGCGTCCGGCTGATGTGTTGCCTGCAGTAGCACCATTCATCTACAATTCAATCGACGCGTCGGGTCTGCCCAAGCCTTGATCATTCTTTCAACCCAAAACACATTTAACGAGATACTATGAATATTTTCAAAATAATTGACGAAATCCAGCAGGTGGACGGCGACGCGGTTGAGCGTCTTCAGCATGCCTCCCGCCGCAGTTTCATGACGAAGTTCAGCCGGTCTATGGCTGCTGCCGCTGTACCCGCAGCCATGGGTACTATTTTCAATAAAGCCTATGCTTTCACGCCTGGTGCTATCGACGTGTTGAAGTTTGCTCTTACGCTTGAGTACCTGGAAGAGGAGTTCTACGTAAAGGGTACCAGCGCTGCCGGTCTTATCCCAGCGGAGTACGGTGTCGTTTTCAATCAAATTAAAAAGCACGAGAGCCAGCACGTCAACTTCCTGAAGACTGCCCTTGGTGCAGCTGCCCCTGCCAAGCCTACTTTCGACTTTACGGCAAAAGGTGCGTTCGCCGACGTGTTCACTAAGTTTGACACTTTCGTTTTCCTTTCGCATGCCTTTGAAGACACGGGCGTTCGCGCGTACAAAGGTCAGGCAGGGAATCTGATGGCGAAGGAAGATGAGCCTCTTCTGGATTATGCCCTGCAAATCCACTCAGTGGAAGCACGGCACGCGGCTAAGGCGCGCTACATATTGTCTACTATTCGTGGCAATACCAGAATCAAGCCTTGGATTTCACTGAATGAGGGATCACCAGTGGAAGTCTATGCCGGTGATGACAACACAGTGCAAGGTGGTACAGACATCACCGGAATCGGTGGCAAGTCACTTGACGCAGTTACGGAGGCGTTCGATGAGCCGCTTACCAAAGATGCAGTACTGGCCATTGCCGGTATGTTTATCGTGTAAAAGCACCGATAAGGTAGTTTTTTAAAATGAGAAAAGGCGAAGCACTTAGTGCTTCGCCTTTTCTCATTTTATCCGGGTTCTACCTTGCTCAAAGCTTTTGATAGGCACCCGCCGATAAGATTGATTATTTCACAACCTTCATTCTGCCCTGCATCAGGGTATAATGCCCTGGAAAAGTACAAACGTAATCGTAGTCGCCGGTTTTGGCGGGGGCTACAAAGTACAGCGCCTCGCTGCTTTCGGGTTGCATCAGCGCGGTGTGGTACAGCACATCGGGCGAATTTGGAATGTAATTCATTTCCTGACCTTTCAGGCCAAGTTTAAGAGCCGCTTCGCCAACCTTGTTGGCCATACCGGGGTTGGTGATCACGAGGTTGTGCAGCATGTCATCATTGTTATTGAATACAAACTTCACCTTACTGCCCGCTTTTACCTGGATTTCACTCAGGTCAAATTTCAAACCCGGCTTGGTACCCAGTGTAATGACCTGATCGGGGCCATTGGTCCAACTGGAAGGCTGGGTGGTGACGCGCTTGGCGGAACTCATCGCGGCGGGGGCCGCTTCGCTCATGTTATGCTGGCTGTGGTCCATGGCTGCACCCACGCCGCTCTTGCTGCTGGCGGTAAACTGCGAAGCATCGGCCTGGTTGCCGGATGCGATTTCATTTAAAGTGTAATAGCCCACATTGTGAAGCAACGACCTGCCCTCTTTCGACTTCAAGCCCTCGGCCTTTACTTCATGGATATAGCCTTTGCGCAGCTTGCCGGTGTCCACTACCAGACGCGCGCTCATACCGTCGGCAGCTACTACAATGCCTTTGATCGCCAGCGGCTCGGCGTTGATAACGGGACTACCGTAAGTGTGGTGATATTTGTAATTGAAGCTATTGAGGCTGTAAGAGGCCGGATTGCCCGCCGTAGCCTGGTCAACGGGCAGCGTGAAGGTCAGTTCGAAGCCGTCGGGCCGGGAGCGGATAGTTTTTATTTCAAAAGGCGTTTGGCCTGTCCATACCAGTCGTTGAATGCCAAAAGGTGCCCTGCCCGTAGCTGACCAGCCGCGGGCAGTCTGGCCTACGAACATCGAGCCGTCCAGCCCCCACACCATGCGAATCAAACCCGACTCGAAGCCTTCACGAAAGGGGAAACATGCGCCCTGCCATACGCCATTGACTTTTTCCATATCCACGCGCATGATTTTGCTGTGACCCTGGTCGCCAACGAACATCTGGCCCGCGAATGGCCCGAAGGCACCGCCCGTGGTGTCCTCTTTGAAGTCGGAGGTAGAAATGCCCATCAGTGTGTGCGGGAACCACACGGCGGGAGGTTTTATGCCGGGGGTAGTTTTGGCCACATCATAAAGCGGTTCACCCGTGTCGGGAATATCCGCAGGTTTCAGCTTTACGGGTGAGCCTTCCTCCTGGCTCCAGCGCAGTCCGGCCGGGTTTCCCGCAAAATCGCCCTTCTCCAGGTGGGTCATGCGGCCCGATCCTACCCAGTCGCCCTGGTTCTCGGTGTAGAAGATGTCGCCCTTAAATTGTCCGAAACCAGCCGGAGAGCGCAGCCCTGTGGCCCAGGGGGTCAGCGAGCCGTCTTCGCCCAACTTAAGCATCCAGCCCCGCCATTTCGACTGGCTGGCTCCTTTACCGATCCAGTCGAGGTTGAGCGTCACGATCATATCACCGTTGGACAGCGGCACGGGCCCATAAGAATACTGGTGGTAGTTGCCAGACAGGGGCCAGCGGGCGAAAGAGTCATATACATCCGCCACGCCATCATTGTTCGTGTCCACCAGCTTGGTTACTTCGCCGCGTTGCGAAATCAAAAAATGGTCACCCCGGTAGAGTAATCCCAATGGCTCGTGTAGCCCATGGGCAAAGCGTTTAAAAGTAGGACGTCCATTGCCCGTCATGTAGGGGTTCCCGATCATCCACACCTCACCACGCCGGGTCGAGACGCCCAGACGGCCGTCGGGCAGCACCGCCAGGCCGCCCACCTCCATCTCAATATCCTGCGGAATAGGCATCGTGACGATGCGGTAGTAATCCTCTTCGGTCATCGGCCGGTTTTGAGCAATAGCCAGTGAAGCTGTTGCCAGTATTCCCAACAGGATGAATGCGTACTTTTTCATTTGATATTCAATTTTCATATTAAAAATGGCTCGCAGATTTTCCAGAAACACACTGTTTGTTACTGTTTGAAAAATCTCTTATCCTTAACTGTTTTCCCTTGTTCTGCTTCAATTACCAAAAAAGGCTGTAAGTAGTTGTCCCCCCCAATGGCAGCAGTAGTTCCTGCTTCCCCGCCGAACTACGCTGAGTCACACGGGCGTTTTTGTCAACGCGTACGTAGTAGCGGTCATCGATGCGGTACAAACCCTTTTCTACCATTGTAATGGCATCCCCGGCACCCAGAAGAGCATACATGCCCGAAGGTCCACTGCCTTCTATCGAAATCTTACGAGTGAGCCCCTGCGCGTCGGCGGTGAATTGATCGGCCAGTGTAGCGTTACCAAAAGCGTAACGCAGCGTCGGGACGCCGTTGGCGTTCAAGCGGTATCCGAGGTATTTCAAATTGGCAGAATCGGGCCAGGCTGCGGAAAGATCGTTCAGAGGCGCATAGCTGCTTTTGCCCGAAACCAGTACGGTAAGTCCGGCGGTTTCCAGTAATTGCGGCTCACCGCGCTCGTACCACATCTCGGTTACGTCGGCGAAGGGCCCACGCCAGGCTTGGAGCAATGCGCCCCGATTAAGGTCCATGGTGTAGTGCCAACCCGCCGGATTGCCTACCGAAAGTGCATGAGTGCGCTTGGCTTTTTCATCCTGGTACTGAATGAACGAGCGGAGCATTTCGGTGCCGTTTTCAGGATCGACGCCTATATAGGGTTTGGGCGGCGGTACGGGGAGCGACGACAGGGCGGTCAGGTCGTAGGGACGGACCCCCGATTTATACACGCTGACACCGAGTGCTGGCGCACGCCAGGGAAATCGCGCGTAAAACAGACTGAAGTCATGCTTTCCCTCAGACAGCTGAGTCTGGGCCGTGTGCTTGTCCTGAGAGGTAGTGCCCGACAACTTCATGACCACCTTGCCGTCCACCGTGAGCACGGTGTTGGGGCCCGATTCCGCCACTTCAAAAGTGTATAGGCCGGCTTCACTCACCACCATATTTCCCGCAAATACCAGCTGGAATTCCTTCATCCCGGCGGCGATCTCCTGCGTGAGGGCAGCGGCAGGCCCCTCGCGATCCAGTTTGGTGGGATTTTCAGTATCCCATTGGTCGGAGTAAAGCTTGTAGGTCAGGTTCTCAATTGTTAGAGGCTTGCGGTTTGCCAGTTCCTGGTAGCCGATATTCCGGAAGGCCACCGTGCCTTTGTTGACCGTAAAGGCAATGGATTCCTTGCCCGTCAGTGTTTTGGACAATGGCAAATAGCTGCCCTGCTGCACCCGCGATCCATTCAACGTTATCGAGTTGACACGGGCCATGTTTGGCTGAGTAGTAGAGGCATCGTAAGCTATTTCGATAGTCTGCCAAAGGCCCGGCGCCTTGGTGGCATTCATGATGGGAAACTGTCCCGTGTAGCCGCTCGTAGAAGCACCTGGCGCCGCTGTGAGTGGGCCGTCCGCAAGTACTATTCGCTGGTTGCCGGGCAAAACGACAGCAGCCTGTGCTCCGGGAGAAAGCATAAAGTCGAACCTCAGCCGCAAATCCTGCATGGCTGCTTTGGTTTTAATGGTCTGTCCTGTGGTGCCTACCAGGATGCCGCCGCCCTTTTTATCAGTGGACATCACTGTA
Source organism: Persicitalea jodogahamensis (assembly GCF_014651615.1). GTDB lineage: Bacteria > Bacteroidota > Bacteroidia > Cytophagales > Spirosomataceae > Persicitalea > Persicitalea jodogahamensis. The sequence goes on from NZ_BMXF01000009.1 coordinate 66,406, forward strand.
CCATTGGTCGGGTTCATCATTATCTCGGGCGTGAGTTTCCAGCCTTGGGGAGGTGCGTCAAAGGCGCTCAGGTCGTTTAGGGAAATTGGGGTGTAGCCGTCGGATGCTTGTCCCCGAAGGACCGCAGAACTCAATAGCAGAAAACCTGCTGTGCAAAAACAAAGAAATTTGAACATACTGTATTTTAAAAAATTGAATGCAAGTTAACGAATCGGCGAGAAATCGGTAGCCTTCAGGTAGGTAGACTCCACCTTCTCCACCAGCTTGCCGTTGCGCTCGGAGTAGTCCCGTGCCTTGATCCAGTCGGGATCGGCCCGGAAAGCGTCAAATGCCTTCTTGGCGTCATCCAGGCTCGGGTGCGCCAGCATATACACCAGCCGGTTTTCCACTTCGTCGGGCAGCCAGTAGTTGAGGTTGGTCATGCCCTGTTTGGCAAAAAGTGCCGTGGTATGGTTGCGGAAGCGGGCCAGTAGTTCGGGCAACATTCCAGGATTGGTGTAGTACGTCCGCAGCTCGAAAATCCGGTCGTTGGCCGGTCCTGTTACTTTCATGGGAAACGAAAAATCGGTTTCGTGCATGAACATATTCTCCACCCGCTTCACGATTTTTCCGTCCTTTTCCGAATCGCCCTGCGCCTTTTTCCAATCGGGATCGGTGCCGAAGGCTTTCCAGGCTTTGTCGCGGTAGGCGCGATCGCCGGGGTAGGAGAGGACATACACCAGCTTATTGTCGGTGTTGTCGATCGGAACCCAGTAACCGACATTGGTCATGCCGTGCTTCTCAAAAAGCTTCATCGTGTGGTCGCGGAAGCGCGCCAGCAGCGCGTCGAGGCGGCCTGGTTCGCAGTAGTAGGTGCGCATTTCATAGAGTTTGGCCGAATCGTCGCTTCTCTGGGCCGTCGCTCTGTTTCCCGATGATATTTCAGCCAGCAAAAACACTAGTAGTAATAATTTGTAGTTCATGAATTGTTGTGGATTTCTTGGATCGCAGTACATGCGATGCTATCAAAAGCAGAAAATGATCGCATCTAACCACTTAATAACGTAAATATAGGAATGAAGTTTTCTGAAATAATTGGCTTCTGTTTTCCAACCTTTCATGGTCGCAGTGTCTCCTTGGTAACGAGCGAATGGTAGCATTTTAGCTTGTGGAGTTATTTTTTAGTAAAAAAACAAGACGGGATATTCTCATATTCTTTAATGGACTCCGACCGGGGTTTAATTTAATATGCTATAAAACAGATAACTAAAAATTATTTTTTTTAGCAGGAACAATTTGCACTTCTCTGTGGTACTATCTACAAAACTTTAACGTTTCTAAGAAATCAAACCCTCCCCGGGGTTTACCTACATCACAAAATTATCCAGATAATGAAAAAGCGTATTCTCAACATCCTGCATAATTTCGGACTGGAAGCTACTGCCATCACCGACGACGCCCACTTTGTGAAAGACCTCGGCTTTGACAGCCTAGATCTGGTAGATATGATGATGCAACTGGAGCAGGAGTTCAATATTGCCATCCCTGACGAGGACTACCCGCGCATCACTTCCATGAACAGCCTCATGCAGTACTTGCAAGAGCAGCAGTCAGTACCCGCCTGAAGAAGACAGGAGTTGACGAGTACTTACAAAAAAGCAGCGCGGCCGTTTTTGGGCCGCGCTGCTTTTTTGTGCCTGAAAATGCCGACTTATCTCCTCTCGCCCACATCTGTCTGACAGCGGTGCCAGAGTGTATGTTTTCTGGGGTACACATTGGGCTTTGAAGAAAGTTTATAACTCATTAGCCAGCACATCCCAGACATTATTGGCCACAATGCGGTGCCCTTCGGGCGTTGGGTGAATGCCGTCACTCTGATTGAGCTCGCGAATGCCGCCCACGCCTTCCAGCAGAAAGGGAATGAGGGTCACGTCGTTTTCTTCGGCCAATTCCTTATAAAGGTCGCGGAATTCGTTGGCGTACGTTTTCCCCATATTCGGCGGGATCTGCATCCCGGCCAGAACGATTTTGGCGTCGGGGTACTTAGCCTTCACTTTGTCCGTGATGGCTTGCAGATTTTGTCGGGTTTCGGTGAGCGGAATGCCGCGCAGGCCGTCGTTGCCGCCGAGTTCCAACACAAAAATATCCAAGGGCTGGCGAAGTACCCAGTCGATGCGGCTGTTGCCTCCGGAGGTAGTTTCGCCACTCACCCCGGCGTTAACTACCTTATAGTTCAAGCCCAGCGAGTCAAGTTTGTCCTGAATCAAAGCCGGGAAAGCTTCGGAAGGCTCCACACCGTAGCCCGCCGTCAGGCTGTTACCGAAGAAAAGGATGGTAGATGCCGACTTTTCAGCGTTGGCCGTGTCGCTGCGGGAAGTGGTGGCTTGCTGGGTAGTTTCGGTGGATTTATTACCAGAGCAGGAAGCCAGGCACGCCATCAGGCAAAGTATTCCGGCAAATCTTGAAAGTAAGTGCATGATTCTTTTGAGAGGCAAAAATGACTTTTCAATGTAAGGCCAAACCCGGACAAATACTACTTCTGAATCCCCGGCACCTTTAACCAACAGCGAAAAGTGGCAAAATATTCCGTCCACTCGTCCGTTCCGCGTTGTAGGTTGTTTTTCAAGACCTTAGTTTTGCCAAAAAATAAAGCCCGTTACTCCCTATGAAATTGCCCTCGATTTCGACTGCCCTGCTTCTCCTTGCGCTAGTCGGCTTGCATTCCGCCTGCGGTTTGCTGCCTGCCGAAGAAAAAACCTCCGCCCCCGAAGCGCCGGTCCATACGCTGGTGTTTCTGGACAAAACCCAGAGTGTGAATGTAAATAAAGGATTCGTTCAGGAAAAGTACCAACAGGTCCTCAACGAAATCGTGGAGCGCAACATGACGAACAAAGGCGATCAATTGGAAATTTATTTTATCCACGAAAATACTTCCAAGGCCAAAGCGCTTTCGCTGACGGTACGCTCCGAAAAAGAAGGCATCGAAAACGCCAACGCCACCGACCAGGAGGCCATCGAAACCGCCTTTCAGATGTCGTTGCAGCGGGAGAAGGGAATTTTCCTGCGTCAGGCCATGGCCAAGCTCAATCAGCAGAACACGGGCGCATCAAACCAGGCCACGGATATCTGGGCCAGCCTGCCCATCATCGCCAAAGCTGCCGAAGACGGGGCGCAGGTGCGGGTGTACTATTTCAGCGACATGATTGAGAGTGTAAAAGGCCCCGACCGCCGTGATTTCCACGTCAAGCCTCCCACCGACGACGACGAAGCCGAAACCTGGGCCAAAGACGACGCGAAGAAAACGGAGCAGTATGCCATCGGGACGCCCGAAGTCACGGTAGTTTCCCCTTTCGAACCGACGGCTTCCACTAAGGAAAACAACCCGCACGTGACGCGTTACTGGCAGGTGCTTTTTGAGGAATTGGGCGGGGTGAGTTTGGAGGAAATGTAGTGTGGTACGGGCGGCTGACACCTCGCCAATCTACTTCTCTATTTCCTGGCTCCAACCTGAAACCTTCCCGGAATAGCCTGGTACCCAATCGCCCGCAGTGGCGTCAATCCCGACGCGCGTTGCCAGGTGTTGATCTCCTCCACCGACCAGTTGCCTGAGGTACTTGTCAACCCAAAAAACAGATCGGTGCTGCTGCCGACCAACTCCGGGGCCGCCTGTGGGTCGGGCCGGATGAACTCGTTGATAATGAACACGCCGCCGGGCCGCAGGGCCTGCGCGGCCTTTTGGGCCACGAGAATATTTTGTTCCTCAGTAAAATGGTGCGCCACGCTCGACATAAGGATGAGGTCGTAGGTACTTTCCGGCAGCTCATCGGTCAGGATGTTTCCAACCTGGTGAACTACCCGATCACCCATGTTTTGCTTCGCCAACAGCGGGGCGGCTTTCTCCACGGCTCCCGGCAAATCCAGTATAGTAGCTGTAATACCGGGATAGCGGCGGCAAGTTTCCACCGAGTGTAGTCCGTGCGAACCGCCGATGTCGAGCATCTGCGTGGCATTTTTGGGGAGGGGTACTTTGCGGGCAAACTCCTTTGCCTCTGAAATGGCCCCGGCCCACATGCCGCGCTGGTAGAGTTCCCAGTCATCGGCTTGCAGCGAGTCATGGTACTGCAGACCTTTCCCCGTTTTCAGGTACTCTCCCATTTTTTCCAGCCATGGCCACACGATGCGGTTGTTGTAGATGGCCAGGTCACGTACCGTGTCGGGACTGTCAGCCAAAATCCACTTGCGGGTGATGCGCGTCAGGCGGTACTCCTTTTTCTTGAATTGAAGATAATTGACCGAAGTCAGCACGCCCAGCAACTGAGTCGTGGCCCGAACATCGAACCCACAAGCCCCGGCGATAGCTTCGGTAGTGGTATGGCCGTTTTGAATGGCTTCAAAAACACCTCCATCTACGGCTTCCAATACGGCACGGCTGATGACAGGAAGTACCTGCGCGTGGAGCAGTGGCATGGGCACGAGATTGAGTCTCAGTGCCAGCCACTCTTTCAAATTGTCGGGGAAAACGCGGAGTTGCATCAGCCGGCCCAGTTTTCACGATCCAGACTGCGGTACTGGATGGCTTCGGCGAGGTGCTCTATTTTGATGTCGTCGCTGGCAGCCAGATCGGCGATGGTACGCGAGACTTTCAGGATACGATCGTAGGCGCGGGCCGAGAGGCCCAGACGATCCATCGCGGTACGGAGCAAAGCACGTCCGGCGTCGCCGATCTCACATATTTCTTTTACCATTTCGGGCGGCATCATGGCGTTGGAATAAATCTCAGGGCGGTCTTTGAAGCGTTCGGTCTGCCGGGCGCGGGCTGCGATGACGCGCTCCCGGATTTCGTCACTACTCTCGGACTTACGGGTGGAGGATATCTGGTCAAAAGAGACGGGCGTGACCTCCACATGCAGATCGATGCGGTCGAGCAACGGTCCGCTAATTTTGTTGAGGTACTTTTGTACTACCCCCGGCCCGCAAACACACTCTTTTTCAGGGTGATTGTAGTAACCACAAGGACAGGGGTTCATACTGGCGATGAGCATAAAGTTGGACGGAAACTCAACCGCCATCCGGGCGCGCGAAATACTCACTTTACGCTCTTCCAGCGGCTGCCGCATCACTTCCAGTACCGTGCGCTTGAATTCGGGTAGTTCATCCAGAAAAAGTACCCCATTGTGGGCCAGCGAAATCTCGCCCGGCTGCGGAAAACTACCCCCACCCACCAATGCTGCATCGCTGATGGAATGGTGGGGCGAACGGAACGGACGCCGTGAAATCAGCGTCGAGCGAGACCCGAGTTTCCCGGCCACGGAATGAATTTTGGTAGTTTCCAGCGCTTCCTGCAACGACAGCGGTGGGAGAATGGAGGGCAATCGCTTGGCCAGCATGGTTTTGCCCGCACCGGGCGGACCGATCATAATGGCGTTGTGGCCTCCGGCAGCGGTTATTTCCAAGGCACGTTTAATATTCTCCTGTCCCTGAACGTGCGAAAAATCAGCCTCGTAGTCGTTGACGGTATTGGCAAAAATATCGCGGGTATCCACCACGAGCGGCTCAATGTCGCGCTTACCCTCGAAAAATTCCACGGCTTCCAGCATTGTGTCGACGCCTATCACATCCAGGTTATTCACGATGGCGGCTTCGGGGGCATTTTCGGTGGGAAGGACAATACCCTTCATTCCTTGTTTGCGGGCTTCAATAGCGATGGGAAGTACTCCCTTGATCGGCCGCAGGTTGCCGTCGAGCGACAGCTCGCCCATAATTACGTAGTCTTCCAGGCTACGCTCGCACTTTATTTGCTCCGAAGTTTCCAGCACACAGAGCGCAATGGGCAGATCATAGGAGGAGCCTTCCTTTTTTACATCAGCGGGGGCAAGGTTCACAACTACCTTCTGGCGCGGCATCCGGTAGCCACCGTACTTTAACGATGCCTCCACCCGTTGCTGGCTTTCCTTCACGGCGCTGTCGGGCAGGCCCACCATAAAGAAGTGCAACCCCTGGCTAACTGCGACCTCAATGGTAATCATTGAAGCATTGACGCCATAAACTGCGCCGCCGAAAGTTTTGGAGAGCATAGGGTAGGATTATGAATGTAAGCTTTTTGCAAAAATATAACAATTTGAGGAATAGTTACCAGTCTGTGAAGCTACTACTGGATTCCGCGTAGTAATCTAATAGAAATTTATACTGATTAAAATGGAAGCTGCCACGAGTATTGGGTAGGCCGGTGAGAGGCTCCGAAAACTTGGAATCATGCCCTTTCCGGTAAAAAGAAATTTAGTTTTGTCTAATATTAGATTAGTACAAATGCTTTGTCTGAAAATATGGAAAAATAGTCTAGCAAGTAATGAACGACTTGTTGTACTATTTATATAATCATGGTACTATTACAAGAATAACGTAGGATCGTGAAAGGAACTTTTCAGAATGCGACTTCTGCTATTGACTTGTGTTCAGTGCATTGGTACGTTTGTAGTGTCAAGTTAAACGAAAAAGGCACTCTTGAATTAACTTAGAGAGCTTCAAAGGGCAAGATTAACCAAATGTTAAAAAAATACAATAAGTAGTAGTCGTAACTTAACAATCAATTATCTATTATGAAAAGAATAATCTTAGTAGCTGCAGTATGGATGGGAGTATCCGCTGCCAACACAGTTTCCGCAAAGAACACCACCGACCGCGCCGCCATCGAAGTGCGCGAAGAAGGTACCGTAAACATGACGGTGAAGACGTATAAGGACATGAAGTTCCGCCTCACGGTGCAGGACCTCACGAGCCGCCTTTACATCGCCATCAAAAATTCCTCTGGTGAGGTACTTTACAGTGAGTACGCTCGGGAAACCGAGAACTACTCGAAAATCTTTGACCTCTCTAACTTGTCCGACGGCGAATATGCGTTCGTTGTCGAGACCGACAAAGGAAAGGCTGAGAAAGCTTTTACAGTTAACACGGAAACCACGCGTAGCGTGACGACCGTATCCGCCGAATAATGCGGCGAAGTAGCAGATCAACTTGCATCTTGCCCTGAAAATCGAGTGCGGGCGACCGGATTGACATCCCGATCGCCCGTTTTTTTTATGCCATTACCGTAAAGGTGACGACGCCACCGCGATTTTGGAATCCGCCGTGCCGTAGTAGAGCCACCAACGGCCTCGGTAGGGAACCATCGACTCCACAAAAGTCACATTGTTGACCTGGCCCGTGATTTCATATGGCTGATCGGGTTTCATGAAATAGCTCTTCGAGCGATCGGTCAGGCGGTCGGGTGCATCCGGGCTGAACAGGAATTGGCCGGCAGCGTAAGTACCCTCCGGTAAATTGACGTCACCATTTTTTGCGTCATTCATGCCGTTGTATATCAGTACGATACCTTTGGGAGTGATGATCGCGGGCGGGCCGGGCTCAAGTACACGGTAATCGAAGTGGCCGGGTCGAAACTCCGCCACTGCTTTCAGCGACTTGTCGCCTTTGGTGAGCGGGTACCAGTTGATGAGGTCGTCGGAAACGGCCGCGAACAGTTGCTGCTTGTCGCCCCAGTACATCCAGTATTTGTCATTGATTTTCGTGGCAATCAGCCTGCCGCCCACCCGGCGACAGACGATAGAGCCCGACTTCGACCATAAGTCTTCACCCCCGCCGCGCATAAAGTTGTTGAATGCCAGTCCGTATTTAGTCCAGTGTTCCAGGTCGGGCGATATTGCCACGCAGAGCCGGGCTTTGTCGCCGTCGTAAGCCGTGTAGGTCATCACATAGTGTCCGTCGGCGGTTTCGACCACGCGTGGATCCTCGATGCCCCCTTCCCACTCGTATTTCTTCATAAAATCATGATCGGGGTACAAGACAGGCTTGGGCACCCGCTTAAAATGAATGCCGTCGGTACTGGTGGCCAGCCCGATACGCGAAGTACCATTATACTTTCCCACTTCGTCCTCGGCGCGGTAGATGAGGTAAATTCTACCATTCCGTACCACTGCCGCCGGGTTGAAGACATCCTTGGCCTCCCAATGCACAGCTTCGCCGCGCACGGGACAGTCGAAAGTACTGGTGGACAACGGTGTCAAGACTGGGTTGGCCGCATTATGCTTACGAAATGGGCCGATTAGCCACGATTGCGCAGCGAGCGAAGTGCCAAGAAGAAGTCCCCAGACCAGCAAAAAGCAAAACTTCCCGAAAGCATAATGCTTGCGGGAAGTTGCCAGGGCGCCTAAGCCACCGTTAGTCATAAATTTTTAATTAAAATCTCCACCGCACAAAAGCCTCCATCGCCTCGTATTCCGCCAAGCCAAGTTGATCGTACAGCTGAGCGGTACCCTGGTTGCGCTCTTCGGCCCGCTGCCAGAATTCCCGCGAGTCGTCGCCCTGGAATACCACGCCATCCTTCTGCGACTGGTGCTTAAAGATCCCCATGCGCTTTTTAAGTACCTGATCGGGGCTCATCGGCACGGCCATTTCTATCTCGTGGATGTCCCACTCGGCCCAGGCACCACGATAGAGCCACACCCAGCAATCTTTCATAAAGTTCTTATGCTTCAAGCGTCCGATGGCCGCTTCGATGGCATCCCAGCAGACTTTATGGGTGCCGTGCGGGTCGGCAAAGTCACCCGCCGCATAGATTTGGTGCGGCTTGATTTCTTTGATCAAATCTTCAATAATAACGATGTCCTCCTCGCCGAGAGGCTTCTTTTGTACTGTTCCCGATTCGTAAAAAGGCAAATCCAGGAAGTGTACCTGCGCATCAGGCACACCCACGAAGCGGCAGGTAGCCTTGGCCTCGCCGCGACGGATGAGCCCCTTGACGTGCCGTACCTCGGGCGTGTCCATTTCGCTGTCTTTCTTAGTTTTCAGAAACTCCTTGGCGTCGTGGAAAATCTTGTTCGTAATATTCGTATTCTCGATGGAGAATCGCTTATTGAAATCCACTACGAAATCGATGAAGCGCAGGGCTTCGTCGTCGGCGACAGCGATATTGCCCGAAGTCTGGTAAGCCACATGTACCTCGTGGTTCTGGTCCACAAGCCGCTGGAAAGTACCACCCATCGAGATGATGTCGTCGTCGGGGTGTGGACTGAAAAGGATGATCCTTTTGCGGGCCGGGTTTTTGCGCTCAGGGCGGTTGGTATCGTCGGCATCGGGTTTGCCACCGGGCCAGCCCGTGATGGTGTGCTGCAACTGGTTGAAAATATCGATGTTGATCTCGTAGCCCGCGCCCGATTGCGCCAGCAGGTCGCTCATACCGTTGTCGTTGTAATCCTTATCGGTTAGTTTCAGGATCGGCTTATCCATTGCCTGCGAAAGGTAGGTGACTGCCTTCTTGACCATCTTATTATCCCAAACTACCGAATCCACCGCCCAGGGTGTTTTCATGCGGGTCAGTTCGGAAGCGGCCCTTTCGTCGATCACGAACGTGACGTTCGGATGTGCCTGTAGGTACGATGCCGGGTTGCGCTCGGTGACAGGACCTTCCACCGCACCACGCAGAACGGGTGCTTTGCGTTCGCCCCAGGCCAGCAGCACGATGCGCTTGGCACTCATAATGGGCGCAATTCCCATCGTGATGGCCTTACGGGGTACTTGTGATAGTCCACCGAACTCCATTGCGGCGGCGGCGCGAGTCGAGTGGTCGAGGGCGATGAGGCGGGTGCGGGCATTGATAAGCGAGCCGGGTTCGTTGAAACCCACGTGGCCGTTGCCGCCGATGCCCAGTAGCTGGAAGTCGAGCCCACCTGCCTGGGTAATCATATTTTCGTAGGCACGGCAGTGCTCTTTGATCTGCGCTGGCGGAATGGTGCCATCGGGCAGGAAGTAGTTTTCTTTGGGAATATCCACCAGATCGAACAACTGCTCCTTCATGAAGCGATGGTAGCTGTATATGGAATCCGGCTCCATCGGGTAGTACTCGTCAAGGTTGAAGGAAACGACATTCCTGAAACTCAGCCCCTCTTCACGGTGCATCCGTACCAGTTCGGCATACACTGTTTTGGGCGATGAGCCCGTGGCCAGACCCAGCACACAGGGTTTGTTGTCCCGTTGCTTTTCGCGGATCAGGTCAGCTATTTCGTGCGCCACGGCCTGAGAGGCCGCCCGGGAATCCTCATAGATGTGGGTAGGGATTTTTTCGTAAGTGATCGGCTGGCCGATACTACCATTGGTCCGAACGGTCGATTCCTGATCGGCGGCTTGCATTAAAATCGCTTCGGGACTGAGAGTTGAAGAATCCATAGAGGGATGTGGGTAAAGTGTTACAGTAAATGGGTTAGCGCACGTCACACGGCTCGGCCGCAAATCTACAAGGTATTATTTTTATTAAAAAAATTTAAGAAATACAAAAAAATCATTGAACGCTAAGTTAATCAATCAAATAGAAGAATCTACTTTCACTGTCGCGTTTCATTCCTACTTTTTTAGCGCTTATTTTTGGGAATTATTTCAGAAAGACTCATAATCGCAGTGACGATCCGCCGCACGGGCGGCCCCGTCATACACTTTAAATTCACTAACTCCCATGTCAACGCTCACCCAAGTTGCCCGCGACACGCAGGTATTCGACCTCATTGGTAAAGAACTACATCGCCAGGAATCGGGCATTGAACTGATTGCTTCCGAAAACTTTACCTCAAAACAAGTAATGGAAGCGTCCGGTAGTTGCCTGACTAACAAATACGCAGAGGGCCTGCCCGGCAAACGGTACTACGGCGGCTGCGAAGTGGTGGACGAAATCGAACAGATTGCTATCGACCGCGTGAAAGAGCTTTTCGGAGCCAGCTGGGCCAATGTACAGCCGCACTCGGGCGCGCAGGCTAATACTGCTGTGTTCCTGGCCTGCCTCAATCCGGGTGATAAGATCATGGGCTTCAACCTGGCCCATGGCGGTCACCTGTCGCACGGCTCTCCGGTCAATATTTCGGGTAAATATTTCCAACCCATTTTTTACGGCGTGGAGCCTGAAAGCGGTCTTATCGACTGGGACAAGGTGGAGGCAACCGCCGTTCGGGAAAAACCGAAATTGCTCATCTGTGGTGCGTCGGCGTACAGTCGCGACTGGGATTACGTCAGGCTGCGGGCCATTGCCGACCAGGTAGGCGCGGTACTTTTGGCGGATATTTCGCATCCCGCCGGGCTTATTGCGAAGGGCTTGCTGAACGATGCTCTGGAACACAGCCATATCGTGACTACCACAACGCACAAAACCCTGCGTGGACCGCGTGGCGGCCTGATTATGTTGCGCCACGATTTCGAGAATCCGTTCGGCGTCACCACCAGCAAGGGCAAAACGCGCACGATGTCGTCGCTGCTCGACTCGGGCGTCTTCCCTGGTACGCAGGGAGGCCCGCTGGAGCACATTATCGCAGCGAAAGCCATAGCTTTCGGCGAGGCTCTGAGCGAGGAATACTACAACTACGCCGTGCAGGTGCAGAAAAACGCCCAGGTAATGGCTAAGGCTTTTTTGGATAAGGGATATAAGATCATCTCCGGCGGTACCGACAATCACCTAATGCTGATTGACCTGCGCCCCAAGGGCTTAACCGGAAAACTGGCCGAGAACACGCTGATTAAAGCGGACATCACAATCAATAAAAACATGGTTCCCTTCGACGACCAATCGCCGATGGTCACGTCGGGTATGCGCGTAGGAACGGCCGCTATGACAACCCGCGGCCTGGTCGAAAACGATATGGAGCGGATCGTCGACCTGATTGACGACGTACTTACGAACCATGACGATGACGCCAAAATCGCCGCCGCAAAGCAGGAAGTGAATCAATGGATGGCGCAGGTGCCCCTGTATAGCTAATTACTTATTTTTCTTATTATTAAATACAAATAAAGCAGTTGCTCGTACATACGACAACTGCTTTTTTAGCTTTTGTGCGTATTTTCGCGCTTTGAAAACTTTACAAGAAATAAGAATACCCATAAAATGGCCTTAGATCAGGAATTTGAAGAAGAACTTGACGAGGAGGAAGGACAGGAAATGTCTTTTCTGGAACACCTTGAAGAGTTGCGGTGGAATATTATTCGGGCAGTGGGTTCTGTATTGGTTTTCGCGATCTTGGGATGGGTTTACATCCAGGAAATTTACCAGTATGTGATTATTGCACCGGCCAAAACGAATTTTTGGACCTACCGGATGATGTGCAAGCTAGGGGAAGCTGTGGGGGCCGAAGGTCTCTGCATTGACAAGATCGACTTCGAGTTGCAAGCTCTGGGTGTGGGCGAACAGTTTTCTATGGCACTCACCTCGTCGGTTATTATTGGTTTGGTTTTCGCTTTTCCTTACGCGTTTTGGGAAATCTGGCGCTTTATCAAACCAGGCCTGAAAAAGTACGAACGTAAGGCAGCGCGCGGTGCGGTGTTCTACGTGACTTTTTTGTTTTTCTCGGGCGTTTTTTTTGGGTACTATGTTGTCACGCCGCTGGCCCTGAATTTCTTGGCTAATTTCAAGCTTGACGACTCCATCATCAACGAGTTTAGTATCAGCTCTTACATTAGCATGGTTGCCACGCTGACGCTGGCTTGCGGACTAGCGTTTCAGCTGCCTGTGGTTGTCTTTGTGCTGTCGCGTGTGGGCATTCTCACGCCTTCGTTTATGAGGGAGTATCGCCGGCACTCGCTAATCGTGATTCTAATAGTGGCGGCCGTTATCACGCCTTCGCCCGATATTTACAGCCAAATCCTCGTTGCCCTGCCGCTGACGCTGCTTTATGAAGTCAGTATCATCGTTTCGGGCCGTGTCCAGAAAGCCAAAGAGCGGGAAGAGGTACGGCTGGCAAAAGTTCAAGATAGAATGAATAACGATTAATTTTGGAGAGGTGACCTGCGTGGTGAATGAATAGCTGGCGCAAGCACTATTCACTTAGTCAGAATTTAGATAAGACCTCGGCCAATTGGTCGAGGTCTTCTTTTTTGTGTTGAGCCGTGATGACCAGGCGCACGATCGGCGGGTCGGTGGGCTTAGGGTAGGAGAAGTGGGAGGTCAGAATTTTCTTCTCAAGAAGATAGGGGTAGAGCCCTGAATCGCGGCTGCAAAAAACCGGGTAGTTTTCGATATAATTGAGAAGATCCGGGTGTGACAGTTTCTTTGTAAAGTAATGGATATTAGCCATTAACTTAGCGTGTGCTTCCTGAAGAACACCATTGATTAGATTCTGCCGGAAAGCATAAAAGTACCCGGGGGCCGCCGGAGAACTACCCGCAAATTTTGGCGATTGCCGGATGCTTTGGATAAAATCTTTGTCGCCAAAAAGTACTCCGCCCGGCACACCCAATGCTTTGTTGAGCGAGGCCGTCACGACCGAGCGGACATTTTTCGTTTGGGGAAGACGCGAAAAAGTACCTTGACCCTCCCGGCTCAGTACTCCCAGTCCGTGTGAATCGTCGACCAGGACAAGGGTCTGGTGAGTATCCGGTAGTTCGTGCAAGAGATCCAGATTGTATTCTTCCAGCCAGGGGGAGCCGATCGCGTCGGTGCAGATTACGTGCGTCTGCTGCTTGTCACTTTGTTGAATTTTTTGAATGGTCTGCTGAAGCCACTCCTCCCAAGAATCTCCCTGCGAAACGTAACCTTGTTCCCAAAGTGCAGGATGTACGCGTGGCGCGGAGTGAACCATGCCAATCACTTCCAGTTCCGACATCAGCAATTGCCCCGACCACATTCCCGACGAAACTACCAACGCAGCGGGTGCCCCTACAAAAGCCGCCAGCGATGCCTCCGCTTCTTCGTATATGGCCAACTGCAGACTTCCGTTTCTCGAACTACCATAGTGCGTACCGTATCGCCGAAAACCTTCAGCCAGATGCGCCTGAAACTTTTCATTGTACCCCATCCCCAAATAATCCGTCCCGCTGAACCACAAAAATTCCCGCCCATCGGCCAGCGTAACGGTGCGGCCGGGAAGAGATTCCGTAAGAAATATTTCGGACATGAAAGAAAAGGGAATAACAGTCAACGGTTAAAAACAATGCGGGTTTCATCCATGCCTATACGTCAACGAATACACAAATCAATGGCAATTCATCGATCCAGCAATACTGCTCCTGTACCGTTCTCCTCAGCATAAATTACTTTTCCGTAGTCGAAAGTCACGCCCGTGGCGGGATCATTGGAAATGAGCAAAGTACCGTCCATGTCGACGTAGTCGAGCAGGGGCAGCAGGTGCGCAATGGCCGAAATGCCCACGCTGCTTTCAGTCATGCATCCGACCATCGTTTGAAGGCCTAGCTCTCCGGCGCGGGCAATCATCCGGCGGGCCGGGGTTAGGCCACCGCACTTGGTGAGTTTCACGTTGACGCCGTGAAAAAGCCCGGCGCACAAATCGACGTCGCTTTCCACGATGCAGCTTTCGTCGGCGATGACGGGCAGCGCACTCTCGGCGAAAACCCGCTTCATGCCTTCACGGTCGGCGGCAGCCAGCGGCTGCTCGATGAATTCTACGCCAAGTGTTTTCAATTCGGGCGCATTTGCGATGGTTTGTTCGGCGGTCCAGGCGCAATTGGCGTCCACCCTGAAGCGGGCATCGGTGTGTTTTCGCAGCTCGCGGACGATGCGCAGGTCATCCGCAGTGCCTAGTTTTATTTTGTACAAAGGCCAGGGTACTTCGCGCATTTTCGCCACCATTTTCTCGACGGAATCGATACCAATGGTGTAGTTGGTCAGCGGGTTACGGTCAGGTGAGAGCCCCCAGCTTTCGTATAGCTTTTGACCTTTCTTCTTGGCAAAAAGATCATGTGCTGCCATGTCGAGGGCGCAAAGGGCGAAGGGGTTTTCCTGCAAGGCAGGATACACCATTTCCCAAAGGTTTTCGGGAGTACCCCACACATAACTCTCCACGGATGCCCGTACTTTTTCCAGTGCGAGCTTCATCCCGTCCATCGTGACGCCGTAGTAGTTATTGGTAGTGGCTTCCCCAAAACCACTAAAATCTCCATCGCTCAATTCTACAATTAAAGTAGGTTGCACATCGCGAGAATCGTGGGCGATGGTGAAGGTGTGTTTTAGAAGAAGGTCTTTTTCGTGTAGGCTGAGTATCATGTTTTGGGTTAAACGGTTAAAGGCTAAAAGGGTAAGGGGCTTTTTAAGTTCTGGAGAGCGGATGTTTCACAAATTTGAGGTCAAAAGAAAACCGAAGAACGCCGTTTGACCTTTTGACCCTTATCCCCCCTCAATTCCTCATATCCAGCCCCCACGAAAGTTTGCTCCGCAGGGTATCGAAAAAATCGTCGTCGGTCATTTTGATGAGACGGGCCGCGAAAGGAGCTTTGCGGACGGTGATTTTTACGCTGGAATCTACCACCTGCGAACGGGCATCCATGGACACCATGCAGGTATTGCTGCGGCTTTTAACCTCGAAATTCAGCACTGAACTATCCTGCAATACCAGCGGACGCACGTTGAGGTTATGCGGACTGACGGGCGTGAGGATAAAATTTTGGGTGTGCGGCACCAGCACCGGCCCCCCGCAGCTCAGCGAATAGCCCGTTGAGCCCGTGGGCGTGGCCACAATCAGCCCGTCGGCCCAGTAGGAGTTAAGGAACTCACCGTTGAGGTAGGCGTGGACGGTAATCATCGAAGAGGTATCGGTCTTGGTGATGGTAAAATCATTCAGACCGAAGTTCTGACCATCGAAAATATCGCGGTCGGCTTCCATTACCAGCATGGCGCGTTCGTCGATGTGGTACTTCCCGCCTTCAAGCGCGGTGATCATGTCGGCGATTCGCTCGGGAGGTACGGTGGCTAAAAAACCCAACCGCCCCACGTTGATGCCGATTACGGCGGTCTGCCGCGCCCCGACCAGAGACACGGCTTCCAGCAAAGTACCATCCCCGCCCAAACTAGCCATCAGCCGGGCGTCGAACAGGTCTTTTTCGGAGGTGTACGTACTTTCGGAAGAATGTCGAACTCCTTCTGAATCCAGAAATTCCCGGAAAGGCGCAAAAAGCTGCACTTCAATCCGCCGCGCCCGCAACTCGTCGAACATGCCCTGAATGAAGGGACGGGCCGATTCCGAAAAAGTGCGTCCGTGTACGGCTATTTTCATGCGAGCAAATGGATAGGGGAGTAGTTCGGGGCCGAAAGATAAGGCGATGGCCGTGATTTTCAAATTATAGACGAACCGGAGCGGACCTTGAAATAATTTCGTTTTGCGTAGGGGAAAAAAGATTTTGGCATGTCTATCTGCACAAGTCAATTTACTTTGAAATATTTATTGTCTCGATCAGGCTTGAAAAACTCTCTCTATTGTCCACCTCCAATCCATTACCCGATGAAAACCTCAAAATCCGCTACTCAGGCCACAACACTGCTTCTGGCTGCCTCAATTCTGTTTTCGAGCTGTGCCAGTACTACCATGATTCGCTCCAACCCCAGTGGTGCCAAAGTGTATCTCAATGGTGAGCCCGTTGGAACTACCCCTTATCCGCACCGCGATACCAAAATCGTTGGTAGTACTACGACCGTCCGACTGGAAAAAGAAGGATATGCGCCTTTTGAAACCGCCTTTTCCCGAAACGAAGAAGCTGACGTCGGCGCCATCATCGGCGGAGTTTTCTTCATCTTTCCTTTCCTATGGACGATGAAGTACAAGCCGACGCACACCTATGACCTGCAAGGCGGCTTCGGCACTGACCAGAATACATTAATGCCTCAGACGCAACCCGCCATGACGCCTTTCATGGCCGACCAACTCCGCGAGTTGAAGCAACTGCTCGACGAGAAAGTACTCACGCAGCAGGAATACGAGAAGCAAAAGGCGAAGATTTTGGGAGGGAATTGAGCGTGATGGACGCACGGACGCACTTACCAATAATAATCTTTGAAATGATTCCAACCGATTAAGGGTTTATTAGGTCTATTGAGTGTTATACCAAATCAGGATCGAGGTAATTCTTTTATCGATAGCCTTACTTCAAACAATGAATTCATGAGATTGAGCTCAAAAATTCTGGCGACAATGGCATTCTTATCATTTTTTGTGATGACCAACTGCAAGAAAGACAAGGTTGAAATCACAGATGGCCTAAAAAAGGTCTTCAATAGCGGGTTTGCTGCCGGAGAAATTGCTGAGTGTAGATATGATGGCATATTGGTTTACACCGCAAGCCCGAATGCTTATGATGCTGGAAGTAATATCTATGATAAAAATGGAAATCCAATTGGTACCTGCAATTATGCCTGGGGGTCAGTTGATTCCCTATGCCGTCAATTAAAAGACTGTGAAGTAGTTTACCGAGTTAAAGGGTTTTTAACGGGCCAGCCGCCTGTTGACAAATACAAATTGGGTAAGTAAAGTCAATTCAATCATCTTCCTCCTCCTCAGCCCGCGCCCGTACGAACGCGGATCGTCGTGGCGCGGGCATTTTGCTGTCGAGACCTTTCACGGCTTTCCAGACAATTTCGCTGAACTCCACGTCGTCGATCGCGTCGGGAACGGCCAGGTTCAGCTCACCCGAGCGGATGGAATGCTTGTTGACGGCGACATTCTTTTGGTTGAGATCCACGTTGCTGGGCAGGGCCGTAAAAGTCTTTGTTTCAGCCTTGGCAGTGAAACTGCGCCAGAGGGGTGTCGCGGCGGCATCGTACTGACTCATCGGCGGCAGACCCAAAATCAGTTCCATCGTCCGCAACAGCGAGGTGGTGCTGTACATCGTGTGATCCACGTAGTTTCGTTTCACATGTGGACCGATAACCAGCGCTACCGAGCGGTGCGCGTCCACATGGTCGGGACCATTTTGGGCATCGTCCTCCACCACAAATACCACAGATTCGTTCCAGATGGAGCTTTTGGACAAATGCTCTACAAAACGGCCCAACGCCAGGTCATTGTCGGCCACCTGCGCGAAGGGTGTCGGGGCACCGATGCGCAGCCCGGAAGTATGGTCGTTAGAAATGCGCAAGGTGTTGAAGTGCGGTACTTTGTTAGCCGCCAACAGGGCATCGAAGTCTTTTTCCCAGGCCGCCACGCGATCCACGTCTTTGTAGCTGAGGTCGTAGCCGCGGTAGTTGGGATCGTAGTGGCCTTCCAACGCCTTGATGTTTGGCCCGTTATTGGAGACGAATTCGCCATAAGACCGGTAGCTGACGCCTGCCCGCTTACAATAATCCCAGATGAAACCATCTTTCGGGTGGGCTGCTTCGCGCGTTCCTTCGTAATCGTAAGTACCACCGCGTCCACCGTAGCTGGTAGGCCAGGTTTTTTCTACAAAATCGGTCGCATAGCCCGCCATCGACCAGTTATGGCCGTCGGCACTCACCTCGGCATTGACGTAGAAATTGTCCAGTAGCACAAACTCCCGAGCCAGGGCGTGATGATTAGGCGTTATTTTTTCTGGGAAAAGGCATAGGCTCGAATCGCCGTTGCCTTCGGGCATATCGCCAAATATCTGGTCGTAGGTGCGATTTTCCTTAATGATATAGAAAACATACTTAATAGGCGATGATCCGCCCACCTCACCAGGAATGGGGTTACCTTTCTGTCCTTCGCTTACTGTCTCCCTTTCTTTGGTGTAGGGCGTGTTCTCGTACACCAGCCTTGTGTAGCCCGCCAGAAGGTCTTCATCGGGTTTGTCGATGATGGACAAATTGCCCTGGAATAAACTACCTATATATTCCGCTTTGGCCCGCTCAGCTCCTGTCATGGTCGGCTGCGGCCCGCCGGGATTCGCCAGCGAAGTGACACCCTTGCCGTTGGCCACGTATATCTTTCCGCCGACTTCGCGCACCGTAGTTGGATACCAGCCCGTGGGAATGAACCCCAGCGAGCGACTTTCACCCCGATCTGACACGTCGAACACGGCCAAACAATTGTTATCGGCATTAGCAACGTAGAGTGTATTTTCGTCTTCCGAAAGGGCGAGGCCATTGGGGGTGCTCCCCGCCGGAGCGTCAGGAAAAAGCGAAGTCGTGAGCGTTTCGATAATTTTTCGGGCGCGTAAGTCAATGACTGATACGGTATTTTCGTTCCCATTAGCTACAAAGAGATATTGGCCATTTTTAGTCAAAACCATATCGTTGGGATGGCTACCTACGGCTATTTCTCCGGCAACGGCTCGTTTTTGCAAATCGTAAATCAAAACCCGCTCGCCGCCCCACAGCGAAATGAATAACTGCGATTTGTCGGGCGACAGCACACAGGTGTACGCCTCGGCGGGCAGCGGTTCCCTACGCAGCACCTGCCGTGTCACGGCGTCGCAGGTGTAGAGGGCGCTGTCGTCCTTGGTGACGACATAGAGGTAGTTGGTAGCGTCGTCGAAGCATAGTCCCGCCGGGGAAACTCTACCCTTAGGCCAAGGTTCGCCCAGCAAAATCTGGCCGTTTTCACGGAGTTTACCATTGGTATTCTGGTATATTCTGATGAGGTTATCGTTTCCCCCCGAAGCAAAGAGCCGTTTTTCATCGGATGAAAAAGCCAGCCCTACCCATGATTTGGGTATCTCGATTTCGTCGGCTATCGTTTCCTTTTCACGGTCGATAAGCGTGATGCTTTGCGTCCCCTGCCCGTTGTTGGTAAAGGCCATCCACCTGCCCGATGAAGAAACCGCGACATTTAGCGGCAAATCACCCAGTGGCAGGCTCTTGCCCGGTGTTGTCAA
This sequence comes from Persicitalea jodogahamensis, assembly GCF_014651615.1. Lineage (GTDB taxonomy): Bacteria > Bacteroidota > Bacteroidia > Cytophagales > Spirosomataceae > Persicitalea > Persicitalea jodogahamensis. Next base: position 85,969 of record NZ_BMXF01000009.1, read on the forward strand.
CGACCAACCGTTGGGTAGCATCACCCGCCCGGTGCGAAGAGAATTCACGGCGTCGTCTTTTGATCCACTTATTCCTGATTTGCAGGAACTTAAATAAAAAGTTAAAGCAAGTGAAAGAAGAATAGATGCCGGGAAATAATTTTTCATGGAAACAGAATTTGAGTTGTCCTGCCATAAAATTACAAACTATGACCCGGAAAAGGCCGCCAAACCGTGTTAACAATTTGAGAATTCAGGCTCAATGACTAGTTTTACGGGTACTTTGTCAGAGGTTGAAGCGGATTTTTTCACTCTCAACCCTCAACTTTCAACTTTCAACTGTAAAAAATGCCCGAAATAGCGTTTAGAGATGCCATAAAAGAGGCGATGTCCGAGGAGATGCGCCGCGACGAGAAAGTGTTTTTGATGGGTGAGGAAGTCGCCGAATATAATGGGGCTTACAAAGCCAGCCAGGGAATGCTGGATGAGTTCGGGGCGAAAAGGGTGATTGACACCCCCATTGCCGAATTGGGCTTTGCCGGTATCGGCGTTGGGGCTGCCTCCAACGGCCTGCGTCCCATCATTGAGTTCATGACATTCAACTTCTCGCTCGTTGCCATCGATCAGATCATCAATAGCGCTGCCAAGATGCTCTCCATGTCTGCCGGACAGTACAATGTGCCCATTGTGTTCCGGGGCCCAACCGGCAACGCCGGACAGCTCGGAGCGCAGCACTCGCAGAACTTCGAAAACTGGTATGCCAATACGCCCGGTCTGAAAGTGGTAGTGCCCGCCAACCCTTATGATGCCAAAGGTCTTTTGAAGTCGTCCATCCGGGATAACGATCCGGTTATTTTTATGGAGTCGGAAGTGATGTATGGTGATAAGGGCGAAGTACCGGAGGAGGAATATTTAATTCCTATCGGGAAAGCGGAAGTCAAGAAGGAAGGCTCGGATGTGACAATCGTTTCATTCGGCAAGATGATCCCGCGGGTAGTACTACCCGCCATCGAAGAGTTGGAAAAGAATGGCATCAGTGCCGAATTAGTGGATCTCCGCACAGTTCGTCCCATCGACTACGCCACCGTAGTGGAATCCATCAAGAAAACCAATCGGTGCGTGATCGTGGAGGAAGCCTGGCCGCTGGCGTCTATCTCTTCCGAGCTGGCCTACCATATCCAGCGCTACGCTTTTGACTACCTCGACGCCCCGGTAATGCGCATCACTAACCGTGACGTACCACTGCCCTATGCGCCGACACTGATTGAGGAGATTCTGCCTAACGTGAAGCGGACCCTGGACGCAGTAAATGCAGTGATGTATAAGTAGAGAATAGAAAGATAAACCCATCTTCCGCAAATAAGAATCTGCGGAAGATTTGGAAAGCTTTTTAAATTAAAACAGCGGTCGTTCGAGGGACTTTACCCCAGAGCGACCGCTGTTTATATGCGAGCCTTTTCGGATCGAACAACTACCCATTACTTCTTCGTGCGCGTAGTCTCGAACAGGAACCAAGTCCGGCGCTCAGTGGCGTCTACATACTCTTCCAACAAGCTGGCGGTAGCCACGTCGTCGGCGTCATCGCACAGACCGTGGGTCTCACGCAGCTTCTTGCCCATTTTCTTGTTTTCATCAATTAGCTCTTTAAGCATGTCCTGCGCGCTAACGAAATCTTCGTCATTATCCTTTACGGTTTGTAGCTGAGCAATATGTCCTACTGAACGAATGGTATCGTAGCCCAGTTTCCGCACTCGCTCTGCCAACGGATCGATGGTGGCCAGAATTTGAGCAGCTTGTTCATCAAGCAGCAGATGGTAATCGCGGAAATGCGGCCCGGACATGTGCCAGTGAAAATTCTTGGTTTTAATGTACAGCGCGAAGGCGTCGGCCACCAAACCATTAACGGATTCCGCTACCTTTTTGCGGGCAGCTTCTTTCAGATCAGAAGGGGTGTCGAGTTCAGCGACAGATTTTATAGAGTCCATGTTGGGTTTATTTTATATGATTTATACTTAACAATATTAATTATGTTAGCGTAAAAACTGTGCCATCACACTTTTGTTCTTATTTTTTACCCAATAGGTTTTTCACCCCATGTCCATGATTTCTCTGGAAAATGTCTCCGTCCGCAAATTCGATACTCCTGTACTTTTTGATCTCGACTGGCGGGTAAATCCCGGAGAGCAGTGGGCGATTGTGGGCGGTAACGGTTCTGGCAAGACCTCACTGCTTGAAACCATCGCCGGGCGCTGGGCTACGGCAAGGGGAATACTGAGAAAGCAGGGGGCCGTTGAGTTTGTGGCCAACGACTACTCTTTCCACCGCATTGCAAGGGCAGCAGCCCAGTACCATCAGCAACGGTTCCAGGCGCACGAAGCGGGTATTGCGCCCACTGTCCGTGAGGTGCTGACTGAGCAAATGAAGCCTGTCGGAACGGTTGACGATCAGTCCGTGCAGATTTCGGAAAGCCATATTACCGTAAAAACCTTACAGAACATTGCCGAAATGCTGCAGCTCACAGCATTGCTTGACCAACCGTTCATCACCCTTTCCAATGGCGAAACCCGACGGATGCTATTAGCACGGTCGTTAGTCAAGCGACCCGATATTCTGCTGTTAGATCATCCATTTGTGGGCCTGGATGTGTTTTCACGGCAAATTTTGCACGATGCGTTGGCGGAACTTATTCAGCAGGGCACCACTGTTCTGCTGGCTACATCTCCAAGCGAAATTCCTGACTGGATTACCAACGTTCTGACGCTGGAAAAAGGGAAAATCAAGGTTAAAGCCCATTATGAAAAAGATGCGTACGAGGGTAGTTCGATTGTTCCCCTGACTGGCGAACTACCTGTATTTCTGGATACCCCTGTTGCCATCGATTTCGACTACGCCTTCGATTTGCGAAATATCAGGGTCGTGTATGACGGCAGAGCCGTGCTGGACAATATAGATTGGAAAGTGCGGAAAGGTGAAAAGTGGGCATTAACCGGCCCGAACGGTTCTGGAAAATCTACGTTGCTGAGCATTCTGACTGCCGATCACCCACAGCGATTTGCTAATGATTACGATCTGTTTGACCAGAAACGTGGCGGAAAGGGTTCATCGATCTGGGACATCAAACAAAAAATCGGTCATGTGTCGCCGGAGCTGCATTTGTATTTCCCTGTCGAAACAACGGTTTTCAAAGCCATCGCCTCCGGCTTTTTTGACGCCACGGGCATTTATTTTAAAAAACTGGACGATATACAAACTGAACGCGTAGGACTGTTAGCCAGACTGTTGGGCGTGGCCCACGCGATGCAACGACCCCTGCAAAAATTATCAAAAGGCGAACAAAGGTTGGTGCTGTTGGCGCGGGCATTGGTAAAGAATCCCCCCTTGCTGATTCTAGACGAGCCTTGTCAGGGTTTGGATATAGGAGCGGTAGAGCATTTCAAATCCGTAGTGGATGCTGTGTGTAGGTCAGGAGAAAGAACGCTGGTTTACGTATCACACTACCCGCACGAGATACCTGGTTGTATCAATCGCTTTATAAATCTGGAGAAAGGGAAAGTTGCGGAGATCAGGTAGTTGCCAAATCTCAAATTACGAGAAGAGAGAAACTGTGATAAATGCAAAAAAGCCAGACTCGCGGGAATCTGGCTTCTTCGTTTAAAAACAACAACTATAAAACGGCTTCGCTGCTAAAAAAGTTTCGAGAATTTTAGGGTCTGAAAAATAGGTCTACTATTTTTCAGAAAAGTTGATCCAGCGCAAGTTTTTAATCAAAAACAGGTGATTTATCCACAATTAGTACAAAATGGCCGCACGACAGCAAACCATATATGAGGTCATCATCAAACCATTGGTGAAGGCCAATCCTTTTGGTTCGACGAAAGAAACAATCACGTATTTTTCCAATTTGAACAAAGCCGTGGATACCCTGCACACGGCATTGGGCGCGCAGGGCTGGCCGAGCTCGGTCAGTTATTCAAGCATTTACCGCCGCTTAAAACAACACGGCTGGTTTACCCATATTTTTGTAGTAGAAGGGGTCCGGTACTTTCAGCTGCACATCACTGCACGCATTCTCAATCCGCACCTGACCACCCTGGGAATTGAAGAAATGCCGGTGCCTAGAAGAAAGGGATAAAAAAAGGAGGAGGCATTCACGGAATGCCTCCTCCTTTTTTTATCCTCGAAAACCTATTTTGCTTCGGGGTGGTACTGCTTCCACTCTCCACTCTTAATATAGGCATAGTACTTGGCTGCTTCCTTCTTTACGACAGGCAACAGGAAGAACAGGCCGATTAGGTTGGGTACTGACATGGCAAAGATCATAGCGTCGGAGAAATCAGTAACCGCACTTAGGCTGGCGGCGGCACCGATTACAACAAAGCAGCAGAACAGTACTTTGTAGATGATATCGTTAACCTTGGTTTTGCCAAACAGGAATAACCACGCCTGTAAACCGTAGTACGACCATGAAATCATTGTCGAAAAAGCAAAAAGTACCACTGTGACGGTCAACACGTAAGGAAACCAGGGGATGACGGTGGCGAAAGACTGGGAAGTGACTTCAACGCCCCCCATCGCTCCGGCCTGATTGTAGTCGCCTGTGATGATGACTACCAGGGCCGTCATGGTGCAAATAACGACCGTGTCAATAAATGGCTCCAGCAAGGCAACGATGCCCTCACTGGCAGGAAAATCAGTTTTTACGGCGGAGTGCGCAATCGCTGCCGAACCCACGCCAGCTTCGTTTGAGAAAGCCGCCCGGCGGAATCCCTGCACCAGAACCCCGACGAAACCTCCGGCTACGGCAACAGGGCTGAACGCTTCTCCGAAAATTTTACCGAATGTGGCGGGCAGGCTCTGAACATGGACAATTATCACCACCAATGCTGCCAGAATGTAAATGCCGCACATAAATGGCACGACTCGCTCTGTGACAGCACCGATGCGCTTGATGCCGCCGATGATGACCAGCGCAACCATGCTTGCCATGAAGACGCCGAAAATGGTACCTGCCGAGGTGGAAGTCGACCCCACCATGTCAAGAAATTGCTTGGCAGCCTGGTTGGATTGAAACATATTGCCTCCGCCGAACGAGCCGCCTACGCACATGATGGCAAAGAAAACCGCTAGTACTTTTCCCAGCCCGGCCAGACCTTTGTCCGCCAGGCCTTTGGTAAGGTAATACATGGGACCGCCATACACCTTGCCGTCGGGGCCGATTTCACGGTAGCGGACACCCAGGGTACACTCCACAAACTTGGACGACATCCCCAGCAACCCAGCCAGAATCATCCAAAAAGTGGCCCCGGGCCCACCCAGCGAAATAGCGATGGCCACGCCCGAAATATTACCCAGGCCCACCGTGCCCGACACGGCGGCAGTCAATGCCTGAAAGTGCGTTACTTCACCTGCGTCATTAGGGTCGCTGTAGGTACCCTTGACAGTTTGGACGGCCGTTTTGAAGCCCCGGATGTTAATGAATTTGAAATAAATGGTAAAGAAAAGCGCCGAAAGCAGCAGGAAAATAATTACCAAAGGCATACTTGTAGCGGCATCGTCACCCAGTTGGATTGGATAGAAAACAACATTACTCACTGCTTCAGTAGCAGGCTGCACCCAGGCGTTGATCTTTTTGTCCAAACCTATTTCTTCGGCGGTTTGGGCAAAAAGCGGACTGCTGGCCAGCGACACTAAAAGTAAGAAGAGCAGGGAAAATTTTCTTTTCATAAGGAGGGTTTGTTGGAGGATGGGTTTACTTTCTTTATTAAAAGAATATTTGGTGCGAAAACGCTAAACTACCATAAAATTTTACAAATAAACAAAAGAAGCCCGTGAGAAAACTTTCTCACGGGCTTCTTTTAAATTTGGCCAAAGCGGTGGGCTATCGGCGGCTGAAAAGACTCAACTCTCGATGTTCTCAGGATTATCGGGGTTCATGCCGCTGTGCTTCTTTCCGTAGAAAAAATAAATGCCCAGACCGATTGCCAGCCAAATCGCCAGTCGGTACCAGCTTTCAATGGGCAGCGAGTACATCAGGTAGAGGCAGACCACGATTCCCATGATCGGCACGAAGGGCACCAACGGCGTTTTGAAAGCCCGGTGGATGTGTGGCATCCTGACTCGCATGAGCCAAACGCCCGCACACACCAGGCAGAAAGCGAATAGCGTGCCGATGCTGACCATGTGCCCTAAATCGCTCACAGGAACGAACCCGGCAAACAGGCTCACGAATACCATAAAAAACAGATTGGTCTTCCAGGGCGTCTGGAATTTCTTATGAATATCACTGAAAAAGGGTGGGAGCAGCCCGTCTTTGCTCATCGTGTAGAATACGCGGCTCTGTCCAAGCAGCATCACCAGCATTACGGACGTATAGCCCGCCAGAATTGCCAGGATCAGGGCGTTTTGCAAAAAATCGTAACCTGTAACGGCAAAGGCCGTTGCGGCGGGTTTGGCATCCCCCTCAAATACCGTGTAATTTACCAGGCCTGTCATTACGTGCGCAAACAGGACGTACAGGATCGTGCAGATTACCAGAGAACCCAAAATACCGATGGGCATATCCCGTTGCGGATGCTTGGCTTCCTGCGCCGCCGTGGACACGGCATCGAACCCAATGAAAGCGAAGAACACTACCGCCGCGCCTGTGGCGATGCCCGTCCAGCCGAAGTGGTCGTACTCACCTGTATTGGCAGGAATATAGGGCGTGTAATTGGCAGGGTCGATATGGCTCCAGCCCAGGGTGATGAACATCACTACCACCAGTAGTTTCAGCGTTACCAGAATATTGTTCATCAAAGCCGAACCTTCTGTGCCGCGAATTAAGAGCAATGAGAGCAGGCACACCACCAGAATAGCAGGTAGGTTGATGAGCCCACCCGTCACAAGGGTTCCATCGCTCAACGTTACTTCTTCAAAAGGGGAACAAACAAGTTCGACCGGAAGGTGTATGCCGAAGCCTCCCAAAAATTCCAGTAGATACCTCGACCAGCTCACGGCCACAGTAGCTGCGCCGAGGGCGTACTCCAGGACCAGGTCCCACCCGATGATCCAGGCCGCAAACTCACCCATTGTGGCGTAAGAGTAGGTGTAGGCACTGCCCGCAATGGGAATCATGGAAGCGAATTCGGCGTAACAAAGGCCTGCGAATGCGCAGCCGAAGGCGGCCAGCACGAATGAGATCGTCACGGCCGGACCTGCATGTTCAGCGGCGGCGATGCCCGTGAGGGAGAATAGCCCCGCGCCGATGATGGCCCCGATGCCTAGTGCTACCAGGCTGGTCGCGCTGAGGGTGCGTTTCAATTGATTGCCCTCGCCCGTCGATTCGGCCATGAGTTTATCCAGGGGCTTGGTAATCCAGAGTTGATTCATAGGTAAGGTAGAATTATGAAGTACAAATTATGAGATGGAAGGCATGAGGTTTGTCTCGCGTTGCGTTGCGAAACTAAGGGAAATTTGTTTGAAATTGAGCATTTGCCAAAGAAAAAGGGGGAAAGCCGCTGACTCTCCCCCTTTTTTGCACGCCATTATTATGCTCTTGCTACTTTTCCCTTTTTGGGAGCGGGCTCCGGCTCATCCACGATGGGGTTCCTGAGCAGGTCGCGCTGTAAGGTATCCACCACGATGGGGGCGGCCACAAACAGCGACGAATAGGTTCCTACGATAACGCCGATAAGCATTGAGAAGGTGAAACCACGAATAACTTCGCCACCGAAAATCAGCAGTACGACAAGTACCAGCATCGTCGAAATACCCGTCACGGCGGTGCGGCTCAGGGTACTGTTCAACGCGTTGTTAATGATGACAGGTACGCTATCCTTACGGGTGTTCTTGTCGTTAAGGTACTCACGGATACGGTCGAAAATTACCACAGTATCGTTCATGGAGTACCCCATGATCGTAAGTATCGAACCGATGAAGGCCTGATCTATGTCCAGCGAGAAAGGCAACCAGCCATTGAACAGCGAGAATATAGCCAGCAGTACGATTACGTCGTGGAAAAGCGCAGCTACCGCACCGTAGCTGAAGGCCAGGCGTCGGAATCGGATGAAGATATAGCCGAAGTTGACGGCCACCGCCAGCAGAATCGCCCAGAAGGCCGAGATCATCGTGTCGTAAGCGATGGTCGGACCGACCTTGGCCGAGCTCACAATCTCTGCCTTGCTATTGCCCGGTACCTTAGATACCCCTTCCATGATTTTTGCTTCGGCTTCTTTGTCCGCGTCGGGAGAAGTGTCATCAATCAGGTAAGCCGTTGTGATCTTCACCTGGTCGAAACCACCGAAGGTTTTCACCTCGGGGGTAGTTCCCAATGTCTCGGTCATGGCCGTACGCACCTCATCGGTGCTGACATTCTTCTCAAAACGTACCGTGTAAGAGCGTCCGCCCTTGAAGTCGATACCCAGGCCAAATCCTTTAAAGATGAACGAGCCGATACCGATCAGGATAATAGCCGACGAAACGTAGTAAAAACGCTTCCGTTGCGTGATGAAATCGAAGTTGGTGTCCTTGAACCAGTTCTTTGTCAGGCCGGAATAAAATTTCAGCGTCTTACCCTGCTTGATGGTGTACTCAAGCAACAACCGGGTAATGAAAATGGCTGCGAACAGTGAAGTAATCAAACCAATAACCAGCGTGGTGGCGAAGCCAAGTACCAGTCCGGTACCGAAGATGAACAGAATCACACCGGTTAGCAAAGTCGTTACGTTCGAGTCAATAATGGCTGAGAGCGCACTCTTAAAGCCATCTCGTACTGCCACGGCGAAGGGTTTACCGTTTTCCAGTTCGATTTTTATCCCTTCATAGATCAGCACGTTTGCATCCACCGACATACCGATTGTCAGCACGATACCCGCGATACCGGATAGCGTAAGCACCGCACCGAGCGAAGCCATGACCCCCATCAGGAAGAAAAGGTTGACGAACAGCGCGACGTCGGCAATCCAGCCCGCGCGGCTGTAGTACGCTACCATGAACACCAGCACCACGATCAAACCAACCAACGATGACAGCACGCCCGCCGTTACAGCTTCGGAACCCAGCGTAGATCCAACTACCGCCTCTTCCACGATATTGGTAGGGGCGGGTAGTTTACCGGCCTTAAGCACGTTGGCCATATCCTTGGTTTCCTCTACGGTGAAACTACCCGAAATGCTGGAATTACCGTTAGGAATCTCGCCGTTCACATTGGGGGCGGTGTACACCTGACCATCCAGGATGATCGCCACCTGACGGCCTACGTTGTTGGCTGTCAATGTCCGCCATTTGCGGGCGCCCTCGCCATTCATGCGCATACTTACTTCGGGGCGTCCACGCTCGTCGTAGTCGTGCGTTGCGTCCACGATCACGTCGCCTTCCAGTGGAGCTTGCCCGTTAGGTTTTTTAATAAAATAGAGCGGCAAAATAAGCTGTCCATTGGTAGCGTCGATGCCCTGACGGTCCCACATGAACACCAGATCCGAAGGGAAAAATGAGCGCACTTCGGGACGGTGCAGAATTTCCATCGCCCGGCCGGTGTCTTTCATATAAACGCCCAAACCCTGGGGTAGTGGAACGAACAGGTTGGTAAGAGCGGCAGTCTGCGCGGCCAGGGCCGAAGTATCAGTAGCGGCAGAATCGCCCCGTTGCGCCAGCAGCTCTTCCAGGTTGCTCGGAGTCGATTTCTGGGTCGTGTCCGTGGTAGCAGCGGCAGTCGGGCGATTGGCTTTTTCGGCGGCCTCTTCCCGGCTCAGGTACTGACCCAGTTGGTCAAGGCCGGCATTGATTTCGTTGACGTTATAAACTTCGGCGAATTCCAGTTTTGCGGCACCCGATAGCAGGCGACGTACACGCTCGGGGTTATCCACTCCGGGCAACTCGACGAGAATCTGGTTTTTGCCGGGCAGGCGTTGCAAGTTGGGGTTAGTTACGCCAAACTTGTCCACCCGCGCCTGAATGATCTTGTAGGCCCGATCGATAGCACCTTCAACCTCTTCGTTCAGCATGGCAACTACCTCGCCGTCGGAAGAACTACTGTTAATTTTGCTGCGGTTAGCGCTATTGGCAAACACGCTGGCCAGGTTGGTGTTGGGGGCCACTTTTTTATAAGCGTCTACGAACAGGTTTACGTAGCTGCTCTGGCTGCTTTTCTGCGCTTCATTGGCATCCTTGATAGCCTGTTGAAACTGCGAGCCCCGGGCATTGCTGCCTGCCAGTCCTTTCACAATATCGGCGGGAGCTACCTCCAGTACCACGTGCATTCCGCCCTGCAGGTCGAGACCCAGGCTAAGCTGCCGCTCCATAACCTCCTGCAGCGTGTGGCCCAAATACACGTCCTCGCGCCAGAGCGAGTCAATGAAGCCTTGTTTCTTGGTATAGTCCACCTTGCCCTGGGCATCGGTGGCATAAGTGACGGCGTCAGCGTTGTACTTCCGCGCCACGAAAGTAAACGACAGGTAATAGATGCTGATCAGCGCTATTACGATCGTTAGGGTGATTATTCCGGTTTTGTTACGCATAGGATCAATTTTGAATTTTGAATGAGAGAATACCATCCGGGGGATGCATATCGACTATTCAAAAATGTTATTGGTAAAATAAGAACGAGTGATTTCCCTGATGAAACATTCGACAGGGCCGCGGCAATTAGGCAGAATGGTGACGAATGACATAACCGCAGTAAAACGTCTATTCACTCATTCACTCATTCAAAATTGGCCCTAAGGCCCGTTGGGCGCGATGTGGTGGCCGAAGACGTGCCGGAAGTAGGAGAAATAATAGTAAGACGTGCGGGCCGCGAGAGGAACGGCAACCCTTTCCTCAAAATGATAGATGAAATTTTGCGGCAGCGCAAAAAGCGACTGCGTGAAATCGAACGACAATGCAGGCGTCACTACCGCATGAAGCGAAAGTTCGCTTACTGTGGCTGCATGGCCTTTGGCCGAATCGTCAGTCGCCGGATCACTTTTGGCCTTTCGGCCCAAATGCTCCGTTTTTTCCTTCTCAACGGGCGACGAAGCCACAGTCCATGACTTGCCCGCAATGGCTACCATCAGCATCATGGCTGCCAGTAAGCTACTGATTACACGGGAAGTATGGCGTTTGTTCGACTGCACTTGGTTGTCCTTTTTAGGATTGGGGCGCAAAGTTGGTGCCAAAATAGGGAAAATGCAAGAAAATATTCGGGATTTTACTTTTCCCAAACTACCTGTTTAGAAGGGTAATATCCGATCCCCATCGCCTCCATGCGCTTGCCATGTTTGCCCAGGCGATCGCGGTACTGTGTCCAGTCGCGTGCCGATTTTGGGGACCAGCCGATTTCGGCCAGGCCTGGCAGACGTGGGAAGGCCATGTATTCAAGAGCATCCATGTCTGCTATGGTTTCAGTCCAGATTGGAGCTTCAACGCCCAGAATATCCTTCCTGCTCACGCCGGACACCATCGTGGAAGGTTCCCAGTTGTAAGCGCTATCCAACTCAATGTAAGCCGCCCAGTGCAGACCGTATTTAGAGGTAGAGTCGTATTGCATATCGAGGTAAGCGTATTTGGCCGGGGACATAATCAGCTTCGCGCCCTGTTTAGCCGCCGATTGAGCGTACTCGGCCTTGGCCCAATACTGAGCTACGGAAGTAGGCTTCAGGCTGGCGTTAGTCACTTCGTCCCAGCCGATCATGTGCTTACCGTGCGATTGAACGATATCCTGTACGCGGTTAATGAACGGAATATACTCTTCCATCGGTGTCACGTGCGACTCGTCGCCACCGACGTGTATGTACGGGCCAGGTGTGAGGGCCGCCAGCTCCCGCACGACATCGTCCACAAATTTATAGGTAAGCTCCTTACTCGTACACAGCGTGCTGAAGCCTACTTCGATGCCTTCATACAGCTTCGGATTGGGATCTTTCTCATTACAGTTCAACTCAGGGTAGGAAGCCAGAGCGGAATTCGTGTGGCCGGGCATATCGATTTCAGGGACGATCGTGATGTATTGACTCTGCGCATAGTTGACCAAATCGCTGTATTGTTCCTGCGTGTAGTAGCCACCCTTTCCACCTCCCACATTGGTACTTCCGCCGTAGGTAGCCAATTTGGGCCACGATTTGATCTCGATCCGCCAGCCTTGGTCGTCCGAAAGGTGCAGATGCAGGACGTTCATTTTATAAGAAGCGATCAGGTCGATATAGCGCTTCACGTCTTCCACGCTAAAAAAATGGCGGGCCACGTCCAGCATCGCGCCCCGGTAAGCGTACTCTGGATAATCACGGACGGTACCCGTCGGAATTCGCCACGGACCGGACTGTTTTTCCGACTTTTCGATTGCGGCAGGCAGAGCCTGGCGCAGCGTCTGAATTCCCCGGAAAAGTCCGGCAGGCTGGTGGGCCAGTAATTTTATGCCGCTGGTAGCAATGGTTAGTTCGTAGCCTTCGTCGCCCAGCGTAGTGTCGGCATCCGTGAGGGTAAGATGAATGCTTCCCGCCACCGAGGCATCGTTTGCTGTTTTCACCTCGATGTCCAGGCCCGTGGCCGGATTAAGGCGGTCTGCCAGATACTGTGCAATGTTCTTCACCTCCTCATTTCCCGACTGCGCATATATGGCCGTATTTTCATCAAGCTCAAAAACACTATCAGTAGCCGTGACGGATACCGGCATGGGAATGAGGCTTTGTTCCGAAAGCTTGGGTGAGTTTTCGCTGCTACAGGAAAGTATCAGCGGAATCAGGACAATCGACGCGGAAATTTTAAGATAAAGAGAGCGCATTTTGTACAGGGTGAGAGTCTAAGAAAATAGCAAAGGCCAAAATTACTTAATTTTCCCCGAAGCGCCGATGGTAAAACCGAACGCGCGTATCGCCTACGTCAATGAAGGTGATGGATGCATTTTCGTCGCTGTAAGATTCGAAGTCGGAAACGCGACTGTGCCCGACTACCTGATGGTAGTTAGGTAGAAAGTCTTCTTTTGTTTCGGACCGGTCGGCCCAGATAGGTCCTCCGTAAGGATGCCAGCCGCCCCGTCTTTGGCCTACTTCAAAAATGATGTCGCGGTACTCGCTCTTATATATTGCGTTTAGGGTTTCAGCCAAATTCTCTTTCTTCATTTCATTCAAAACAGAAATATTGCGCTTGTGCCAGCCCTGTGAGACTCCCGCGTGGGTAAAGAGGTAGTTGTCGTGTTGCCACGCGATTTGAAATAAATCTTTATTCTCCTTAAACAAACCGCCCAGCGATTCCTGCAAGTCGGCGCGATGGCCGGAGCACGGATAAAGGGGATAATGAAGGTACTGCGCATCGTGGTTGCCTAGCAACAACGTGACGCGCCCAGGGGTACTTTTTTTGAATGCAATGATTTCTTCCAGATTATGGATGACGTCAAGATCAGGTATGGGCTGATGGGGATCGACGTAGTCGCCGATGAAAATGATCTGGTCGGCCTCCGTACCTGTTACTTCTTTCCAGGCGTTGCGCCCGTGAACGTCGCCAATGGCTACGATGTGCATGAACTTGGTGTTTTTTGAGTAAATCGCAGACTGAGTTTCCCTTAGGCTGTTTTGGGCCAAGACAGCTTTTCTAAAATTCCCCCAAAATACTGATCTTTCTAATTTACTGCCCATGAACCCCGAAATCCGAATCGTTGAAGAAAAAGTCTTGTCTGATAACTGGTACACCTTGCGAAAAGTCACCTTCGACTACCAGCGGAAGGATGGTAGCTGGGAGCGGCAGTCGCGCGAAGCCTACGATCGTGGTAACGGAGCGGTGATATTGCTATACAATAAAGAGCGACAAAAAGTCATTTTAACCCGGCAATTCCGGTTGCCGACCTACACCAATGGCAACCCGACGGGCATGATGATTGAAGCTTGCGCGGGCTTACTGGACAAGGACAACGCGGAGGACTGCATCCGGCGCGAGACGGAGGAAGAAACGGGATATCAAATCCGGGAAGTGAAAAAGATTTTCGAGGCGTATATGTCGCCCGGCTCGGTAACGGAGATTCTGTATTTCTTCGTGGCAGAGTACAGCCGGGATATGAAGGTGGGGGAGGGGGGCGGTCACGCCGATGAGCAGGAAAACATCGAAGTAATGGAAATAGACTTCGAGGAGGCTTTATCCATGATTCAACGTGGCGAGATCAAAGACGCCAAAACGATCATGCTGCTCTACCACGCAAAGCTGAACGGGTTGATGTAACTAAAACGATGACAGCGTTAAAATGCTGTCATCGTTCAGAACCAAGAACTTTTTCGGTTAAAATAAAAAACGCTATTCTACTGTCGGCTCCGATTTCTTGCCCGTAAATTTGTCCATCAGGTCGCGAAGCATTTGCTCAGCGTCGGGGAAGGTTTCCTTCAAAGTATCCGTGCCTTTGGTTTTAAGTTGCTCAAAGTAATCAGGTACTTTGTCCACGGCACCTTCGGCTTCGTCACGGAGGTTGCCGGCCTTTGATTTCAGGTCTTCCAGCATCTTCTCGCCTTCTTCGGTTTGCAGGTACTTATACATGCTAGCTCCGGCGGCGGCTCCCAGCACAAAAGTGGCTAAGTGTTTGGCATTTACGCTCATAGTTTCTAAGAAGGTTTTATTTGTGTTTTTTACCAAATGTACAAAAACTATTCCCAGCCGTAAAAACCATTCATCACATTGGCACTAAACGCTTTGCCGGTAGTTGTAAAAACGGCATTTAGAAGGGCGTCTCTTCCGCAATACGCGCTTTCAGGAAAGCCTGCACGTCAACCCTGGGCTGGCGGCACAGGTATACGCGCGTGCCGAACTCGCGGGCGTTGACATTTTGAATCCGGCCGATTTCTCTGATTTCAGCGAATCCCCGTTGAAGATCTTCGCCCAATTCATCATTGACATAAATAAATTCCCGGACTTCGTGGTTGAGCAAACCGGGCGCCCAGTAAAGAAAACTCTCGCTAAAACACATGGGTTCGGGCAGAAGGTACTTTTTGCCAATGATTGAGATGGCACCCGCATGGCCGTAATTCTCACAATAAATCAGGACGTTTGTCTTATCACCCGTCTGCTGGTAGGCACGTTGGACAAGGCGCGTAAGTTCTTCCCAGCCCAGCATGTCAGCGTAGTCCTGAGGAAGGGAGTGGACGGTGCCATCTTCAAAACGCCTTCCTACGTCGACGCCGTAGTTTTTGTCAAGCTTATCGAAGTAAGCCGCTAATCCTTTCACATCATAAATGGGTAGCCCGAGTGGCAAAAGCGGCACAACAAGCAGAAACATCGAGACAGGAAGAAGAATTTTGCCAAAAGTTTTGACTAAAATATTTCCCCAAAAAACGGCCCCAGCGGCTAACAATACCGGGAATACTCCAGCTGTATAGTAGCTCTTGCCGCGCACCAGGCAAAGCAATCCTACCGTAAAAAGTACTATAAGAGCCACGCTACGGTACTTTCGGTGGCGCAGCAAAAAGTAAAGTCCCGGCACAAGGAGCAGAAGCACAGAGTAGCCCATCAGCAATTGATCCGCCAGAAACTGATCGCGATCGACGTGAACCAACTGACTTTCATTCAGCGCGACCATATGCTGCAACACCGGAAAGTCGTGCTGGATTTGCCAGATAATATTGGGTGAAAAAATGAGCAAGCTTATGCCAAAAGCCACGTATACCGCTTTTCGGGTAAAAACCTTCCGATCATCGGTAAGTAGCAGAGCTGCTAAGGCGCTCAATGCCCAAAGTGCAACGAGGTACTTGTTGAGTAGCGCCAGTCCCAGGGTAATGCCCAGGGCGTATAGGTACTGCTGAGAAGAAGTATTCAAAAATAGGACAAGCCAGTAAAACAGCAGTGTCCAGAAAAAAATATCGAGATAAACGGGCTGAAACATAAAAAATGCCCGCATAGCGAGCGGCGTAAGTACCACGCCGATACCCGCCAGAATCTGCGCGTAATCTCGTCCGCCCAATTCGCGGCTGATGGCCACCACGAGCAGCACCATTACACCGCTGAATAAGGCTGGAAGTACCTTCACCGCCCAAACCGAGAAACCCAGCGTAGCTCCTACCAACCCGGCCAGCCAGCCCGTCAGTGGCGGCACCGAGGCATAACCCCAATCCGGATGCAAGCCCTGCGAAAAGTAGAGGAGTTCGTCGCGGTGGTATTCCAGATTTTGGTAAAAGGCCAGGTGTAAAAACACATTCAGCGCGGCAATACCCCACAAGAGATAAGGAACGCGCTGAATGGATTTTATCATAGCCAGAGGAAGATTATTTTATTTCAAAAACCGCCTGCATCCGGTAGCTCAGTTTTATCTTCTGATAATCGAGATCGCTGTCGGGTACCCCGTCGGCCTCAACGGAAGCTACGTGCAAGCTCGACCTGTACATCGGCTGCGGATAAGAGGCACCCTCTTCCAGTTCCCGGATTTCCAGCACCGGACCGGCCTTTTCACCGATGGCATTCAACAGGAAGGCCGCTTTTTCCTTGGCGTTTTTGAGTGCCTCGACCTTCACCTGATTCTTGAATTCTTCCTTGCGCGAATGGTCGGCCCGGCTCATATGGGCAGACTGAATACCACGGCTATCCACTTTTGAAAGTATACCGTCAAGCTTATCAGCACGTTCCACTTTTAACTGGTACTGCTTACTTTCCAGAAACGTGGAAGGTTTTTTGTCTTTTTCCCAATAGCGCTGGTAGCCGCCCACGCCGCTCACAGACAGGGCTTCCTTCGGCAGCCCGGCTTCGGTTACCGCCTGGACGAGCTGCTTTTCCAGGACATTTATCTGTACTTTATCTTTCTGGTTTTTCTCGTCTTTATAGTATTCCCGTAGCGAAACCGTAAAGTACAATTCATCAGGCATCACCTCCATTTCCGAAAAGCCCGTTACTTCAATGCGGCGGGTTTCTTTGTTGACCACGGTGGATGTCTGGGCTAGGGCAGGAAGTATGGATATCAAATTGGCAAATAGAGCCGCGACTACAAATGAGGATTTTTTCATGGTGTTCTAAAAGAATGGTTGGTGAAAGCACATGGACAAGCAAAGCGGATTGTCGTTTAAAAATGCTTGCCAGGGGTTCACCAGCCACTCGACCCATTCCTCAGTCGGGAAGTACCTTCACCATTACGTTTTTGTAATAGATAACGCTTTTGGGATCGTGGCCTTGCAAGGCTACGGTACCACGACTCAGGCGCTTCTGGGCATCTTTTGGCTCAGCGGGCTCCATATAATCGTTGATGACCTTCCCATTTACCTTTACCGTGACGCGCTTGCCCTGTACCTCGATTTCTTCGGTATACCACTCGCCGTCTTTCGCATATACTTCCTTTACATCCTGGAAGGAATATACGCTGCCCGTCTTTCGCCAATCGGTATGCGACTGGTTCACCTGAATCTCGTAGCCTTTGGCAGGCCAGCCCTCGGGCTGATAAGCCGTGTGGATGAACATCCCCGAATTGGCACCGGGCATGGTCTTGATGTCGGCCTTAAAAGCAAAGTTCTTGAAGTCGTGGTTTCCTACGGGGCCATCGTAGAACATGTGTGCCCTTGGACCGGCGACTTTGATCGTGCCGTCTTCCACTGTGAAAGTACCCGGGCTTTCATCGGTAAGTTTCCAGCCGTCAAAGTTTTTGCCGTTAAAAATAGAAACCCATCCTTTCTCTTTCTTCTGGGAAGTGGAGGCGTCTTTGGCGCAGCCGACAAAAAGCAGTGCGACAGCGAATAATCCGAGGTATTTCATGTTGTGGTTGATTTCAGGTTAATTGTTCTGGGTGAAATAAGTACATAAGCCGCCAATCATACTGCTGACAGCTTGCGAAGATAAAGAGAAAGAAATTGAGATGGTAAAACCCGTGCAATTCCTATTGCAACAAAGTAAGAAGTGCCTTGGCCGCCTGACCCTCTGCCAACAGCTGCCGGGCGTGGTTATGCAGCAAATCCGGGTAGTACTGACAGCCGGATTGCGCCTCCTCGCGTAAGGCCAGCAGTTGTTCATTGCCTCCAAAATCCGCAATTTCCTCCTCGGAAGGGTACTTTATCAGGCTTCCCAGCTGCCCCAGATCGTTGCCTGTCAGGATTTTAGAATTACGAACACTTTCGGGCAGTGCATCCACGCCAATACCATATTGGGGGCGGGGTACTTCAAAAATCGTCTCGCCGCTCGCCCGTACGTACCAGTCGCCACCCATGCGGGCCACCCAGTCGGTACGGGTTTGGTCGATTTGGCCGTTTTCGTCGAGAATACTTTCGGCAAAATGTCCTAAAACTACCTCCGCGATCACCAGCACCATTGTGCCGAATTCCTTTACCTCCAACACTTTGCACTCAAATTGTGCCGGAGATTCCGCCACGCGGGGCGGCTTTACTTGCTCGGCGGGTAGCATTGCGAAGCCTGCTTTCTCAAACTCATTGACACCCCGCTCGTACTCGGCGCTGCTCAGTGACATTTGCTGCACCATGTCATAGGTCACCATATTGATAACCACTTCGGGTACTTCCATCAGGTTCAGCGCGGTATCCTTATAGGAATTGTCGCGACCACGCCGTCCGGCCGAAAACACCACGATGGGTGGGTCAATGCCCATGTAATTGAAAAAGCTGAACGGGCTGAGGTTGATGTTCCCATTCCGGTCGATGGTACTGGCCAACGCAATGGGGCGCGGAGCCACGGCGGCGGTCATGTATTTATAAAAAGCGCGGGAGCCGAGGTCGGCGGGGGCGATGGATTTCATTTTTTTATTTTAAATAGTGGTGCTAACAGAAACACCATTTAATTTTCCTCGTGTGCGAAGTGACTTTGGGCAGGCCGGATGGCACCCCGTACTTCCCCAAAACCCACACGTGCGTCCTTACGTTCGGCAAAGCCGCGGATAATTACTTCGTCGCCGTCCTGCAAATAAATGCGCTCACTGCCATCTGACAACCTGACCTGCTTTTTGCCGCCATCGGTCAGTTCCAAAAGACATCCGCTGCCCTCCGGTCCGCTAATGGTACCCGTAGCTAATAGGTCGCCGACGCGCAGATTGCAGCCCGTCACGGTATGGTGCGCGATTTGCTGGCGAATGTTCCAATACAGGTGCCGGGCGTTGGTGCGGCAGACGGTAGTTTCCATAGCATCCGCTTTGATTGCCACTTCCAGATTCAAATCGAAATTCAATGCCCCGCTAGTCCGTAAGTATGGCAAAGGCTCGGGGTTTTTCTCCGGGTCCGATACGCGGAAATCTTCGAGTGCGTCCATCGTTACTACCCAGGGTGACACAGACGAGGCAAAGTTCTTGCTCAAAAAAGGCCCCAGCGGCTGGTACTCCCAGCGCTGAATGTCCCGCGCCGACCAATCATTGAATAGCACGCAACCGAAAAGGTACTCCTCGGCTTCGTATGTCGAAACAGGTATCCCCATCGCAGAGTCTTTTCCAATCAAAAATCCCAGCTCCAACTCAAAGTCCAGCGCTTCGCTGGGTCCAAAAACGGGATTGGTGGCTCCAGCGGGTATGGTCTGCCCGTTCGGGCGGTGGATTGGAGTACCCGACACCACAATAGAAGAAGCGCGACCGTGATAAGCAACCGGCAGGTGTTTCCAGTTGGGTAGCAGAGGGTTCTCAGGCCGGAAGAGTTTACCAACATTCGTGGCATGTTCCAGGCTGGAATAAAAATCGGTGTAGTCGCCGATGGCCACGGGCAAGTGCATCGTGGCAGCAGCTTGCCGGACGAGGACGCGGTCCGCTACCCTATGCAGAGCCGAGTCAGGCTGGGTGAGTTGCTCCTGAAGGATGTTCCTGACCTCGCGGACTGCCGGACGGCCCAACGCCATGAATGCATTTAAGGTACTTTCCCGGTAGACCGACTCCGGTACTTTGCCTAGGTGCAGCGCGCCGGCCCGGGCCGCTGCGGCCATATCAATTATCCATTCTCCAACAGCTACGCCTACTCCCGGCGGCTCCGAATCGTGACTGAAAATACCGAAAGGTAGATTGTACAGCGAAAAATCGGAATCCGGCGCGATGTCGAGCCACGGAGTCGGAAGCGTCATTCTTTTTCGTTGAAATTATTATAGATCGAATCCATGATATGGACGAACTGCTGATAATCGGCTTCATTCAGTTCACCCCAACCCTTGCGACGAATTTCGGCTACAATCGGAAAGGCTTCCTCGCGAACCTGCAGGCCTTTCTTGGTCATGTGGATGTTGAACTTGCGGCGGTCACCCACTGCGTTGCGCCGCTCCACAAAGCCCTTCTTCTCCAGCAAGTCGATAATGCGTGTCACCGTGGGCGGATCTTTATAGGTCACCTCAGCCAAGGCGTTCTGGCTGATACCTTCGTCGCGGGAAATGTGGTCGACCAGAACCCATTGATCGACGGTGAGGTCGATTCCTTGTTCGTTCAGCATTTTTTGCAGTGAACTGCGGATTTTTTTGATCGTGGTGTCAATCTTGAAAAAGTAGGCGCGTTGATCAGAGTGATGGGTCATAATAACAGCAGAACGGTGGTGTTTTTTTTGTAAATCTCACAAAGATAATCGCCGTCAACTATTGCTATGCTAACAAATCACTATTTTTTTTGCCAAATTATTAGTGAACGGCGGTCTTTGTTGCCTCTCTCTCCAATATTTGTCCGATTTCTGCCACCGAGCCATAAAGCTGACTGTAGGAATCGATCACAAAATAATGCTTCTGGTAGCGGTCGATATGGTAAGGGGTATCGAGCAGTTCGGAAACGGAAAAATCGAGTTTCGGAACATCGTTGCGCATGCAGTATTTACTTTCGCCGGGCGAAGAAATAATGCCGCCACCATAAATTTTCAGCTGACCGTTTTCCCGAATCATCCCGAACTCCACGGTGTACCAGTACAATCGCGATAGACGCTGCAGAGCAACCTCGTCGTCGATGAACCGCAGGGCTACTTTGCTCAAATCGGCCATAAAATCGCAGAAAGCCTGATTGCTGAGCAGCGGCACGTGACCAAAGGTATCGTGAAACATATCCGGCTCTTCGAGATAATCCAGTTGTTCGGGCTTGCGCAACCAGGTAGAAGCCGGAAATTGCCGATTGGCAAGATGCTGGTAAAATTCCTGGTGTGGAATCAGTCCCGGTACTACATACACCTCCCAGCCCGTGAGCTTGCGCAAACGCGGGTTGGTGTCTTCGTCAAAATTGGGGATATGGTCAGCCACAAAACCGACCTTGTCTACGCCGCTAAGGTAAGCCTCGCTGGCGATATGCGGCAAAATTTCCATCTGCCGTTCAAATAGCCGCTGCCACATGCCGTGGTCCGCGGGAGTATAGCTATGATACGGTTGGTTCATACTTAGTTGTGAATGGCGGAATGAGTGGATGTCGGAATAAATTATTCACCGCGCGGCGGACCGCTCATCGCCGGGCGGCCCCGTCCGACATATACTCATTCACAATTGTCTAAAGTGTTCCCCTCAGCTCCTGTTCTCTTTCAATCGCCTCGAAAAGTGCCTTGAAATTTCCTTTGCCAAAGGACTTTGCCCCTTTACGCTGGATAATTTCGAAGAAGAGCGTTGGACGGGGCATAATTGGTTTGGTGAAAATCTGTAATAAGTACCCCTCCTCATCCCGGTCGACCAAAATGCCGAGTTTGCGGAGTTCGCTCACTTCTTCATCGATATCGCCGACGCGGGAAAGCAGGTCGTCATAGTAGGTCGCAGGTACCTGTAAAAATTCCACGCCACGGCTTTTCAATTGCGTTACGGTTTCGACTATGTCATCCGTGGCCACGGCTATGTGCTGAATGCCGGGGCCGTCGTAGAAGTCCAGATACTCTTCCACCTGCGACTTTTTACGGCCTTCGGCAGGTTCATTGATGGGGAATTTTATACGGCCGTTTCCATTGCTCATCACCTTGCTCATCAGGGCAGTGTAGTCGGTAGAAATATCCTTATCGTCGAAGGATACCAGCTGGTTGAATCCCATAACTTCGGCGTAGAACTTCGTCCAGACATTCATCTCGTCCCAACCCACATTGCCCACCATGTGGTCCACGTGGCGCAGCCCGACGGGAGTAGGTTGATACTCGGGTTGCCAGGACGCGAAACCGGGCAGGAACACACCGTTGTAATCTTTTCTTTCCACAAAGACATGGACTGTGTCTCCATAGGTGTGGATGCCCGCGCGCACGACACGACCGCTTTTGTCTTCTTCAACGGTAGGTTTCAGGAATGATTTAGCACCACGCCTGACGGTTTCCTGGTAAGAATAAGTAGCATCGTCCACCCAGAGCGCCACTACGCGCACCCCGTCGCCGTGGCGGTCGAGGTGTTGGCCTATGGTAGTGCCTTTGGTCAAAGGCGAAGTAAGTACAAGGCGAATTTTGTCCTGCACCAGTACGTAGGATTCACGATCGTGCAGGCCCGTTTCCAGACCTGCGTGAGCCAGTGGCTGGAAGCCAAAGGCGGTTTGAAAATAGTGCGCCGCCTGCCGGGCATTGCCCACGTAGAGTTCCAGATAGTCCGTGCCGTTCAACGGCAGGAAATCCCGGGTTGCGCTAGGTTTTTCTAATTCTAAGGTTTCCATTGATTTGGTGGATAGTGGATAGCTGACAGTGGAAAATTTTCCTGCTTCCGATCAATAATTCATCATTCATCACTTTTTTCGATCCAACTCTTGAAGTACTTCCCATCGTCGATTGCCAGCGCCGCCTGGGTGAGCATAAGCGGGCGAAAAGTGTCTACCATCACGGCTAATTCGTGAGTCTCTTTTTTGCCGATACTACGCTCGTAAGCGCCCGGATGTGGTCCGTGGGGGATGCCGCCGGGATGCAGCGTAAGGTGACCTGCCGCGATATCGTTGCGGCTCATGAAATCGCCGTCCACGTAATAAAGTACCTCATCGGAGTCAATGTTGCTGTGGTTGTAGGGGGCCGGGATGGCCTTAGGATGGTAATCGTAGAGTCGGGGGCAGAACGAACAGACCACGAAGGCATCGGTCTGGAACATTTGATGCACGGGCGGCGGCTGATGGACGCGCCCGGTGATCGGCTCAAAATCGTGGATTGAAATACCCCAGGGGTAGTTGTATCCGTCCCAGCCCACTACATCGAATGGATGCGTGGCATAAGTGAGCGGATGCAGGGCGTTTTGTTTTTTTATTTTGATCAAAAAATCGCCCGTCTCATCGTGCGTTTCCAGATTAACGGGCAGCTTATAATCGCGCTCACTATATGGTGCGTGCTCTTTGAGCTGGCCGAAATGATTGCGGTAGCGGCGGGGCGTTTCCAACGGTGAGTGCGATTCGAGATATAGCAGACGGTTGTCCTCAGTATCGAACCCGATCTGATAAATCATTCCGCGCGGAATCATCAGATAATCACCGTATTGAAAAGAAATGGAGCCAAAGGCCGTGCGGAGTTTACCGCTGCCTTTGTGGATGAAGAGCAATTCGTCGGCATCAGCGTTTTTGTAGAAATAATCCGTGAGCGAGTGGCGTGGTGCCGCCACGCCAAGGATGATATCTTTATTCACCAAAAGGGGTATCCGGCTATCCAGAAAATCGTCCATCGGTTTTACCGAAAAGCCAAGCAGCTTCCGCATCGTCAGGTTGTTTTCAACGGCAATTTTTGGACTGACATCTTGCGGCGAACCAACTGCCCTGACCTGTGTAGGTGGCTGCAAATGGTAGAGCAGCGACGACATACCCTCGAAGCCTACGGTGCCAAAAACCTGTTCGTGATAAAGGCTACCGTCCGGCTTCCTGAACTGCGTGTGTCGTTTGGGCGGAACTTCTCCAAGGCGGTGGTAAATGGGCATAATCCAAAATGTTGATGCGTAAACGATCTATATTGTTGCTTACACAACAATTATACAGACAATTTGTTATTTCAACAAATTTTTGGATTATTTTATTGTATTAGTGATAGCTCATCAATCAGATTTCATTGGTCGCACATAAAAAAACCGGAAGTGAATGATCACTTCCGGCCTGATAAATAGTGTACTGTGCCAGTGCTTGGCGGACAGTAATGAAATCTCAAATTTAGGCAGAGTTCCGCGCCGCGTTGATGATTCCGAACATGGCCCGCATTACAAGCTTATTCAATACTTCCTCCTCTACCTCTCGGTTTTCGGGTGCTTCGGAGAGCATTTGCAGGGCGTATTGCTGGATAGTAATCAAAGGCAACACGATGCGCTCACGGATTTTGATAGACTCGCGTGATACGGCGTTGTTTTCCAATAATTCGTGCT
This sequence comes from Persicitalea jodogahamensis, assembly GCF_014651615.1. Classification (GTDB taxonomy): domain Bacteria; phylum Bacteroidota; class Bacteroidia; order Cytophagales; family Spirosomataceae; genus Persicitalea; species Persicitalea jodogahamensis. The sequence goes on from NZ_BMXF01000009.1 coordinate 110,071, forward strand.
GACCGGAGATTTTCAGCAGCAGTTCGTCAGTCCGCTTGAATTCCTCATGCATTTTGTCGTAGAAATCGCGATAGTCTTCCTCTTCGCGCAGGTACTCGGTAGCAGGGAAAAATGCCTTCGACAGCGACTGCATGGAGTTTTCGACCAATGTCCGGAAAAACAGCGACTTCTTGTACAACTTTTTGATATCGTCCAGCTTACCTGCATCAGCCAGTTGCTGAATAGCTGAGCCGAAGCCGTAAAAACCCGGGACGTTCTGCTTCATCTGCGCCCAGGAGCCTACGAACGGAATAGCCCGTAAATCCTCAAACTTCAATCCCTCGCCAGCGGCCCCGCGCTTCGTAGGGCGGCTTCCGATGTTGGTTTGGCCATAAAAGCGTAAGGGAGTTTTCTTTTCCAGGTACTTGACAAAGGCCGGATGGTTTTTTAATTCCAAATAGGATTGGTAGGCAGCTTCGGCCAGTTCCTCCATCAGGGCTTTGTCGGCTTCGGTCAGTTGCTCGTCCTTGCGATTAGCGCGGAACAGGCTGTTTTCCAGCCCGGCGGTAAAGAGGCGTTCGAGGTTGTACATACCCGTCAGTACTGTACCGTAGTTAGAGCTGATCGTCTGTCCCTGTACGGTGAGCTGTACTTCCTTATCCTCGATATCCTTGCCCAGTGAGGCGTAAAAATTCTGGTTGTTGCCACCGCCACGGCCCGGAGGGCCACCTCTGCCATCAAAAAACGTCACCTTGATGCCGAACTCGCGCGAGACTTTGGTTAGTTCTTCTTTAGCTCCGTATATGGACCAGTTGGCGCGGAGGTATCCACCGTCTTTGGTGCCATCCGAAAAGCCAACCATTATGGTCTGGTGATTTTCCCGACGGCTTAGGTGAGCGCGGTAGTAATCGTTTTCATACAGCACCCGCATGACGTCGGCAGCGTTAGCCAGGTCTTCCACGGTTTCGAAGAGTGGCACTACATCCAGCTTCAGATGTCCCTGAGCGTCGGCGAGCAGGTTTTTGGCCAGGGCCACGACACCCATAATATCCAGTGCTGTTTGGGAGTTGCTGATTACATAGCGATGCGCCCCCGGCATCCCGTTGCGTTGCTGAATGGTCGCAATCGTGCGCATCGAACCAAGAATGTCCTTGGTCGTCACATCTTCATAGTCTTCCTCGCGAAGGGGAATATTAAGGGAAAGCAGTGTCTGAATTTTTCGGGCTTCGTCCCAGTTCTGATAATCGTCGTATTTCAACAACGGAATTTTCGATTCCAGCCTTTTCAGAATGTCTTCCCAGGCCTTGAGGTGTTTGCGGCTGTCCTGCCGGATGTCCAGACTAGCAAAGAAAAAACCGAACAACTTGACTTTCAGAATCAAATCATCCAGGATATCCAGAAAAAGTCCCTGATGTTTTTCAACCAGCACCTGTCGTGCCTTTTGCAGTTCACCCATCAGTTCGTCGGCATGCTGGTAGCCTTCGTTCTCAGGACCAAAAATGGTACTGTTCATCTTGCGCTCCATCGTGGCTACGGTGTCCTCTACGCCTTTGAAAGTGAGGCGACGTTTGAGGTTGCGGATGTCGCGATAGTACCCGCGCAGAAGTGAGTCGCGGAGTTTAGCTGCTACTTTGAGTGTAATGTCAGCGTTAACAAACGGATTTCCATCGCGATCCCCACCCGGCCAGAAGCCCAGCCGGAAGACATTAGGGTACGGCCAGTCATGGGCGGACATACCGAGGTTATCAATGAGTTTTTTCAGAATGGCCGGAATAGCGTCGTAAAAGACGTTTTCCAGGAACCAGGTCAAGCTCACCGCTTCGTCGTAGGGGGTGGGCTTGGTGTGATTGATGAAAGCAGTTTTTCCCAGTTGCAGAATCAATTGGTTAACCGCAGTGAAGTCATTTTCCCGGATGGATTTTTCCAGGTCATTAATGATCCCAAGTACCTTACCAGGATAAAATTGCGTGGGGTGAGCCGTCAGGACAATACGGACGCTGAAATCCTGCAATTTATCCAGCATTTTCTTGTGCAGCGCGTCGGAATCCAGCCGGTCGGCAAGGAACTTGGCCGAACCTTTGCCATCCATCTCGTGGGTGAGGTCAAAGGCGGCATCTTCCACCGAATCAAACAAAACTACCTGCCGCTCGATGTATTGGATGAAAGCGAACAGCAGATCCATCCTTTGTTTGGGAGTGGCTTCTTCCAAATACTCGCTGAAAAAATGCTCGATGATTTGGCGCGGCGATTTATTCTTTTCAAACCCTTCTTCGCATTTCTGGGTAAGCAGCGGTAGCAGCGAGCCCGTCTGGAACACACCGCGATACGGCAAACTCAAAAACAGGCTATTGAAAATGTTATACTTCGTGACGACGGCTTCCTGAAAGACTTGATTCATTTATAAAGTTGAAAATGGAGAGTTGAAAGTGAAGGGTATGCAGTTGTTACAACAATAAATGCGCTACATTCTTCCTGCTTTCAAAATATAATAACTGCTTTACAAGCAAATATACCTTGAAAATATTGGTTTTAAAGGCTCAGAGCAGAATTTTTAAAATGGCCACATTGGGTAAAAACCTGTTTTACAACATGCCACGCCTTTTTCACTTTTCACTTTCAGCGCTCCACCCTCTACTAAGCTAAGCTTTCGGATGCGCCTGCTGGTGGGATTTCTTGAGCTTTTCAATTGAGTTGTGGGTGTAGATCTGCGTGGCGGCGAGGTTGGCATGGCCGAGCAGTTCTTTAATGGCGTTGAGGTCGGCGCCGCGGTTGAGCAGGTGCGTGGCGTAGGTATGGCGCAGCACGTGCGGACTCTTCTGGGATAAAGTCGTTACGGCAGAAAGATGTTTTTTTACGGTTCTCTGGATAAAAACCGGGTAAGCAGCCTTACAGGCATCGGTCAGGATGAGGCGGTCGGTATTCTCAGCGGGGGTTCTGGCTTCAATATATTGGACCAGAAGCCTGGAAAGAGAATTTGTGATCGGAATAAGCCGCTCCTTTGCTCGTTTTCCCGTTACCCGTACAATCCTGGTCAATGCGTCGATGTCATCTACTTTCAAAGACAACAGTTCCGAAAGGCGCATTCCTGTTCCGTAGAGCAGTTCCAGAATCACGCGGTCGCGCAGGCCGGAAAAATCTTCGGGAAACGTCACTTCATCAAATAACAACTCCATTGCCTTCTCTTCCACAAAGGCCGGGAGCTTGCGCTTTGTTTTCAGGGACTGAAGGTTGCGGGCAGGATTATCGGTGATGAGCTGACGGCGGCGCAAAAACCCGTAAAAGGAGCGGAGTGTAGCCATTTTACGGTTGACTGAAGTAGCATTCAACCCTTCTTCCACCAAACTAACTACCCAAGAGCGCAACATGGGGGCAGTGGCCGTTTGGGGCTGGTCGCACTCATATTGAAACAGCAGGTATTTGGCCAGCTGATCCAAATCGCTCGCGTAGGCTGTGAGCGTGTGTTCGCTCAGGCGCTTTTCGTACCGCAGATGGTCGAGGAAGAGGGTGGTACAGTGTTCGGGGTTCACAAATATTGAAGATTTTTGTTGCCCAAAATACGAAATCGGCGCTTATGGGCAACAAGAAGAGGCCGTCTTGCTATAAGACGGCCTCTTGAATATAGAGTGTGGAAAGGATATACCTCTCCTGCCTGATTCAATCAATGGTCAAGAAAAGCCTCAAAGACTAATCCTCTAAGTGACCGTAAGTTTTCTGCTTGTAAACAGCGTTCAGAATCTCATGACGACGCTTCACAGAAGGCTTAGTGAAAGCCTGACGGGTCCGCAACTGGCGCATGGTGCCGGTTCTTTCAAATTTCTTCTTGTACCGCTTCAACGCGCGATCGATCGACTCGTTGTCTTTTACATTGATAATCAGCATAAATCTATTGAGTATTTTTTGTTGGCTTTCAAAAATTGGGACTGCAAAGAAAACATAGTTTTGGTAGAAAATCAAGGCGTTTCAAGTTTATGGGTTCCAGTTTTTAGTTTTCTTAGCCATAACTTATTGTTTATCAATTTTTTGAAGGTGTATTTTTTTGTGTAAAGAGCCAATTCCAATGACTGATTATGGTTAAATCTGCTATTTTTGCCATCTCTTGTTGACTATTCGCCTGCTTACCTGACCTTATGAAAGACCGACTCGGCATTATCGACTTGGGTACCAACACTTTTCACCTCCTTATCGTAGAGAAGTTCGAAGGGGAAATGTCCAAGATTTTTCATGAAAGCCGGGCGGCCCGAATCGGCCTGGGGGGGATCAATCAGCGGGTCATCACCGAAGACGCCATTGAGCGAGCGTTGGGTGTCCTCCGATTTTATCAGGAAAAGCTGCTGGAATTTGAGATAGCGCCCGAGAAAGTCTTCGCCTTCGGCACAAGCGCAGTCCGCAACGCCGGGAATAGTCAGGAGTTTTGCCGGATTGTCCGGGAAGAAACCGGTATCGTCATTCGGGTAATCGATGGTGCGCAGGAAGCGGAGTACATCTACCAGGGCGTGAAAGCAGCCGTAGCATTGGGTGACGAGCCCGTGCTGGTCATGGATATTGGTGGTGGCAGCGTAGAGTTTATCATTGGTAACCAAAACCAAGTCTTCTGGAAGCAGAGTTTTGAGATTGGGGGACAGCGGCTCATGGAAAAGTTCATGCGCACCGATCCGCTTACCGAGGCCGACCGCAAACGGCTTTACCATTACTTCGACGAGCAACTTATACCGCTTGCCAACGCTGTGCATCAGTACGCGCCCGGCACGGTGGTGGGTTCATCAGGTTCATTCGACACGCTGGTGGCGATGGATTTTCAGTACCGCACGGGTACTTTCCCGGACCGTGCCCAAACGAGTTTCGAGCTACCGATGGAGGAGTTTTATCGTAGTTTCGAATTGTTGCTTAGTCGTAATCACGACGAACGGCTTGCCATACCAGGCATGGTGCCGCTGCGGGTGGATATGATCGTAGTTGCCGCCTGCCTGATCGACTACATCCTGCGTACGCACACTATCCAGCAAATCAAGGTATCGACTTACGCTTTGAAAGAAGGAGTTTTGCAGTCATTGATGAAATGAGTGCTTCTGATTTTTCCGATCGAAAAGAAAAAGCCCGGTGGAAGCCGGGCCTTTTCTTTTTATGATTGTGTCGACTCCAAACTAAGCGTATGTATTCAGCATCACCGGCATCACTAGCATCAGAATATCCTCGTTGTCCTCTTGCTCCACAGGAATGATGAGTCCGGCGCGGTTGGGGGCAGAGAGTTCGAAGGTGATGTTCTTGCACACCAGATTGCTGAGTATCTCGATAAGAAACTTGGCGTTGAAACCGATTTCCATTGGATCGCCGTTGAACTCACACATCAACTTTTCATTAGCCTCGTTGGAGTAGTCTAGATCTTCGGCGGAAATCGACAACTTCCCAGGCTCCATTTTGAGGCGTACCTGGTGGGTAGTGCGATTGGAATATATCGAAATCCTTCGCAGCGAGTTCAGCATTTCCATCCGGTTGATGGTTAGCGTGTTTGGGTTATTGGTCGGAAGGGCATTTTCGTAATCCGGGAATCGCTCATCGATCAGACGGCAAATCATACGGATGTTATTGAAGCTGAAAAATGCATTCGAGGCAGTGAATTCTGCTTTAAGAGGCACGTCCTCGGCAGGCAGGCAGGATTTGAGCAGGTTCAGCGCTTTACGCTGGATAATCATGGAAGTATCCGCCGCCGACTGAATGTCGGTACGACGGTAGCGCACCAAACGGTGGCCGTCGGTAGCCACGAAGGTGGCGTTTTCGGTGCCGATTTGGACGAAGACACCCGTCATAGCAGGGCGCAGGTCGTCAGTGCTGGTCGCAAAGATGGTATTGGCAATGGCCGTACCCAAAGCGGTCGAAGAAAAGTCGACCGACTGGCCACGGTTGACACTCGGCGTTTTGGGGAAGTCGATGGGGTTTTCACCGGAGAGTTTGTAGCGTCCGTTGTCCGAAACGATTTCGGTGCCGAAGGTTTCCTCATCCACATTGAAGGTAATTGGCTGCTCAGGTAAGCCGCGCAATGTATCAAGCAGCAGTTTGGCAGGTACGGCAATGGCTCCCTTATCGCCACCTTCCACCTCTATTTCCGTGATCATCACTGTCTGCAGGTCAGAAGCCGTGACCGTCAGGGTGTTGTTTTCAAGATTGAAAAGGAAATTTTCCAGAATCGGCACAATCGGGTTAGTCGAAACGACACCATTGATGGCCGACAACTGTTTGAGCAACACTGAGGAAGAGACAACGAACTTCATAAGACACAGAGGCTTAAATGAGGTGAAATTATAGGGTTGGGTAGGGTTTTAAGTCAAAAATGGGCTTTTGCCCGTAAGGGACAAAAGTAAGAAAAATAACGGAGCCCTCAGCCTTGGCGCGCGAATTTGTGCCGCCGCAATCCGTATCGCGTAGCTCCGAAAAGCCCGATCAGTCCAAGGGGAAGCAGCAGGTTGAAAAGTTGCCATTGAGTGCGTTCATCCTGAAGCCGGATTTTGTCCAACGGCCTAATGCTGATTTGCTTAGTCCGGGCCGTGATGAGCCCATCGGGGTCGAGCATGTAGTCGAGGGCGTGCAGTACAAAATCTTTATTACCGAAAACGTTGTTGGTTACGCGGTCGAATCCCAGCGGAAAAGGCGTATTGCGGCGGAAGTCGAAGTCGTTGATCACTACGTCGCCATCGGCGCAGAGCATCACCTTGCCGGCCGTGCCTGATTCTTTGAACGTAGCCCTGCGGGGGTCTTCGGGCAGGATGCGGTTCTGAAATAAAGAAACAAAACTACCCTCTAATAGCACGGCAGCCAGTTTCGCACCACCCTGATACTCGTTTGCCTCTGGCTGCTGCCGGGCTTCGTTGTAAGCGACCAGCACGGGCGCGTTCAAGGTTTTGGTATAGGGCGAGGTCATGAGCAATGGGGTACGCCGAATGCCCGCCGCCCCGCCTACCGTATCGAGCGAACTGAGGTACCGGGTGTAAATGGCGTCGATGTTGCGGGTGATCGGGCTATTGCCAAAGTTATTCAGCAGCGGAAAAAACCGCCACGGCAACGGTTTGAGCTGCGGTTGGTCACCCAGGTTGCCCACATTGAGCAGAATGGCCGCGCTATTCATGTCTTTGACCAGATTGGCATTCAGGCGGACGCCCCACTTAAAAAACAAATCGCCCAGATTCAGGTCCAGCGGTTGGGCGAAAGTACCCTCCAGACTAATGCTATCCACCTTGGCTCCATCCACAAAAAACAGCGCTTTGCCGCCATTCACTACGTATTGGTCAAACATATACTTCTCCTCATCGCTGAATCGCTGATCGGGTTTAAGTACCAGCAGTGCATCCAGCCCGTCATAAGAAGCAGGGTTGTTTACATCCAGAAACACATCGTACTTCTGTTGCATTGTGGCAATCAGGTCCGAAAATCCGGCCGGTGAAGCCGAAGTATGGCTCACGACCAGGCCCACCCGCCTACGTTCGGTCGGTATTAATTGCCGGATGGCCGAAGCGATCTGAAACTCTACGCCTTCGTAGGATTGATTCAATTGCTCCTCGGAGGAAGCACTCTTGTTCCCTTTCAACAATTGAACGGGCACTGCAAGTGTATCGGCTTCGACGATGGCTCCCGGAAAAACCAGCTTCTCGGTGCGCTTCCCGCCTTCGTTGTCAAATAAATTGGTAGGAGTCAGCCCCGCCTCTACGAGCTGCTGATACTGCTGCCCCCGTTTTTCCTCGGTGGAGGCCACCGATGGATCGATGAATCTGTAAGTGAGATGCCCGTCAGCGTAGGTCTTGAATTCTTCCAGGGTTTCGCGCGTAGCCGTTTCCAACCGTTCGAAGCCGGGTGGGAAGTCTCCCGCCAGGTAGACAGTCACGTTCACATCCTTATCCAGCCCTTCCAGCAGCCGCTTCGTTGCGTCCGACACGGTGTAGCGCTTGTCCTCTGTCAAGTCCCAGCGCAGCGACACAAACGACGCTAACCAATTAATGGCAATCAAGGCGACGAGCAGCAGCAGAAGGCGGGGAAGAAAGCTTTTCACTTTTTGTTGGTTTAATGAACTCTGTAATTTGTGTTGAACTGCCGATATTTGAATAACACTGTAATGTTAAGTTTATTTCTAGGGGATGCGGCGTGACACCCTTTCGAAGAAAAGCCTTTTACGAAAAAATTCGAATTCTTTTACAGATTGATCATTCTTTTTAACCTTCTATCGAAAAATTGTCTTCTACAAACTTTTTTATTTTTACAAACGCGTCTTGTATTATCTCCGATTGCTGGAAATTTTGAGATAAATATTCTAAGGTTTGGAAGCATTGCTGAAGATTTTTTATAGCATTTTCCTGGTTGGTTTCAGCATCGCTAACTTGTTCAACAGTGTACATGAAGAAGGCTTCGGTTGCCTGGGCTTTGTCTTCCGCCATTTGGATTGAACCGATAAATGGATACAAAACCATAAACTCCCAATACACTGGCTTTAATTTATCTTGCTCGGCTTCTTCTTTCGTCAAAGACTCAATTGTCTGAAAGCAATACTCAATGAAACCTCTGGCTCTGTGCTCTTCGGTTTCATCGCTCAGACGAGGCAAATTTATTTTGAGAAGTTGCAGCGCGGCGTTTGCCTTAGGTAATGCCTCTACAAACGGTAGAAGCACTAGAGATACGAACACCTGTTCCCAGATAAGAGGGTTCGACGGAAAATGCCTTGCCAAGTCTAGTAATTGCTGCCGATAGGTAAAAGTTAGTGTTTCAGCAACGGGATTTTGACATAGTTTAACAATCAGATTCGTCAAGGCCTTTGCTTTTTCCAGTGCGATCTCGGGGTTTTCCAGTGGGCGCAGCGCGTCG
>NZ_BMXF01000010.1 GCF_014651615.1 Persicitalea jodogahamensis
CGGGCGATGACTTCGGGGCGGCACTCAAGGTGGTGCGTGAACTACAAACCGGAAAGCGGCGCAGGCTGCCCGATCAGCCACCGAGCGACTTCATGTAGCCCGGCTGGCGGTAGTTCGTTCTCAATGTACCACCGTCTCGCCCGCTCGCAGGAGCGATAGCATTTCATCCAGCGCGGGCCGCTGCGTGGCCATGCCGCTGATCTTCTCCTCAAAGATGCGGTCACAACCGTGACGTTGTAAGGCGTCAAGTTGGGTGTCGGTATTCTGATCAGCAGCCGAAACCCTGGCATATCCGAAAATCCGGTTCATAAAGGCTCAACAAGTTAGGTTCATCAAAGAAAAGCACGAATTGCACCTGAATCTACTTTCTGGACCCTGTTTTTGAGGCCATACCTTTCTGACCCCCCCATGCGGGGTTCAGAAAGGTATGGCTTGTTGGACCAGTCATACCCAGGATTTATGAATTTTGTAATAAGCCACTTCGATAAAAATTTTCGTGAGATCGACGCCAGTCTTTACCTAGGGATACTTAGGGATAGTTAAGATATTTGGGGCGGTCATCACCTTGGTCTCTTGGAAATACCATCGCACCCCCTCGCAGTTGCTGGATGAAATACCCAAGGTATTTTCCGGGGAATTCCAGTTGAGTCATGACCCGTCCCCATTTCCCCTAGGCCTACGAATACCCAGGATATGTTTTTATCCGGTAGGGAATACCCCTGCCTGAGGGCTGGGATTCGGCCTAACGCCGCCCGAGCAGGTATTGCCAGGGGTATTTTTGAGGAATTACGGGGGCTCTCTGGGTATTTCTCGGGGTATGTCCACCGATCACACCCGGTATTTCCAGGCGAAATACAACTGGTATTACTCCTAAGGGCACGGGTAACTCTTCGAGAAACCTATCTTTGCTATTAGGAATCCCCCCAACTAAAACCCAACTCACTTTCCACAATCCATGGCCGTTAAAAAATCTGAATTATATAGTTCCCTGTGGGCAAGTTGCGACGAGCTGCGGGGCAGCATGGACGCCAGCCAGTACAAAGACTACGTGCTGGTGATGCTGTTCATGAAGTATGTCTCCGATAAGCAGGATCCTATGATCGAACTTCCTGCCGGGGCCAGCTTCGCTGACATGGTCCGACAGAAGGGCCAGCCGGACATCGGCGATAAAATCAACAAGATCATCGGCGCCTTTGCCGAAGCCAATAGCCTGACGGGGATCATTACCGTGGCGGACTTCAATGACCCCGAAAAACTGGGCCGGGGCAAGGAAATGGTCGACCGACTGACCAACCTGGTGGCTATTTTTCAGAAGCCCGAACTCGATTTCAGCGACAACCGCGCCGAAAACGACGACCTGCTGGGCGACGCCTACGAGTACCTGATGCGCCACTTTGCCACCGAGAGCGGTAAGAGCAAGGGCCAGTTTTACACGCCCTCGGAAGTGTCGCGAATTATGGCGAAGGTCATCAGCATTGAGAAGTCACAAAGCCAGGCCGAGACCATTTATGATCCCACCTGTGGTTCGGGTTCTTTACTTTTGAAAGCCGCCGATGAATCCCCGCACGGCATTACGATCTACGGACAGGAAAACGACAACGCCACCCGCGCCCTGGCCGTGATGAACATGTGGCTGCACGGCAACGCCGACGCCGACATCCGGCAGGGCAATACGCTGGCGTCGCCGCAGTTTACCGACGCCGACAACAGCGAGCTAAAGACCTTCGACTATGCCGTGGCCAACCCGCCATTCAGCTACAAGTCCTGGATGAACGGCCTGGACCCTGCCAACGACGTTTACAGCCGGTTCGACGGCTACGATGCTGCGCCGCCTAAGAAGAACGGCGACTTCGCCTTCCTGCTGCACCTGATCAAGTCGCTCAAATCCAAGGGCAAGGCCTGCATCGTTCTGCCGCTGGGCGTACTGTTCCGGGGCAATGCTGAGTCGGACATCCGTAAGAAGCTGATTCAGCGGGGCTACATCAAGGGCATCATCGGCCTGCCGCCTAACCTGTTCTACGGTACGGGCATTGCGGCTTCGCTCATCGTGATCGACAAGGAAGACGCCCCCCGCCGTACCCACATTTTCATGATCGACGCCAGCCGGGGCTTTATCAAGGACGGGAACAAGAACCGCCTGCGTGAGCAGGACATTCACCGCATGGTGGATACCTTCAACCAGCGGATCGAGATTCCGGGGTATTCGCGGAGTATTCCGCTGGACGAAATCGCTGATTCCAAGAACGACTACAACCTCAATATTCCCCGCTACATCGACAGCCAGCAGGAAGAAGACGTGCAGGACATCGCCGCCCACCTGCTGGGTGGTATCCCCAAGCGCGACGTGGATGCCTTGCAGAAGTACTGGACCGTGTACCCTTCCCTCAAAGCGGAGCTGTTTTCGATCATGCCTTCCCGGCCCAACTACTATCAGCTCAACCAACCCATTGCCGACATCAAGCATGCCATTTTTCAGCATCCGGAGTTTACGGCCTTCGGGGCGCAAATGGTGGCCGTTTTTGACGAGTGGAAGACCCGCACCGTAGACTACGCCAAAGCGCTGGACAAGGGCCTACACCCCAAGACCGAGATTCACCGGTTGTCGGAGCAGCTGCTGCGGCAGTATGCCAACCGCCCCCTCACCGATCCTTACGCCATCTACCAGCATCTGATGGACTACTGGGCAGAAACCATGCAGGACGACTTTTACGAACTAACCGCCGACGGCTGGGCGGCCGGCAAAGTGGTGAAGCGCCTGATGAAAACTACTAAAAAGGGCGATAAGGAAATCCAGAAACCTATCCCCGGCCTGGAAGGACTGGAAGGCCAGTTGATTCCGCCCGCGCTGATGGTACAGGAGTACTTTGCCACCGAGCAAGCCGCCATCGACGCACTGGAAGCCGAGGCCGAGAGCCTGAACGCAACCATGGACGAGCTGCGCGAAGAGCACGGCGGCGAGGACGGCCTGCTAACCAACGCCACCGATGACAAAGGCAAGATCAGCAAGGGCAACCTGGCCAAAGCCATCAAGGAGCTGGGCAAGCGCACCGCCGATACCGCCGACGAGTACGATATGCTGCAAACCTACCGTAAAGCCATGGAGGCCGAAAAGAAGGTGCAGGACCGCATCAAACTAGCCCGCATCGAGCTGGAGCGGGATGTGATCGACCAGTACCCCCGGCTATCCATCGACGAAATAAAAACCGTGGTGGTGGAGCAGAAGTGGATGCGTACCCTGGAAGAGCGCATCGGTACCGAGATGGACAACATCAGCCACCGCCTCACGCAGCGCATCCGCGAGCTGGCCGAACGCTACGAAACGCCGCTGCCCGAGTTGGAAACCGACGTGGAAGAAATCGAGCAGCGGGTAAAGGGCCATTTGGCGGCGATGGGGTTCTGAGGATTTTCTTATCGTGAATTAACACAGATTACGGTAAAGAGCCAATTCGCCAGGCGGCGTCTGGCGAATTGAAATTCGGTCAAAAGAAGACAATTTGAAGCTACCGGCCCCGGAAAGAAAGCACCCATGAACGAAAATCTATCGCCCCTTGCGTCCGTTACCACCGACGTGAAGCAACTGATCGAGCAGAGCCGCCACAAAGTGGCCCTGGCCATCAATGCCGAGCTTACCCTCCTGTACTGGAATGTGGGCAGGCGCATCAACCAGGACGTGCTCGGCAACGAACGCGCCGAATACGGACAGCAGGTGGTCAAGTCCCTGGCCAGGCAGCTCACCGAGGAGTATGGCAAAGGCTGGGGCGAAAAGCAACTCCGGCAATGCATGCAGTTTGCCGCCGTTTTTCCCGATGAACAAATTGTATACACACTGTGTAGACAATTGACCTGGTCGCATTTGCGACTGGTCATCTACCTGGATGATCCGGTAAAACGCGCTTTTTACCTGGAAATCTGTATTCACGAACGGTGGAGCGTGCGAACCTTCCGGGAGCGTATCCAGTCGATGCTCTATGAGCGGACTGCTATCAGCCGCAAGCCCGAAGAAACGATCCTGAACGACCTGGCCCTGCTGCGCGACGAGCAGCAGCTATCGCCTGATCTGGTGTTTCGTGACCCCTATCTGCTGGATTTTCTGGGCATGGCGGATACCTACTCCGAGAAGGATCTGGAAACCTCCATCATCGTGGAGCTGCAGCGCTTCCTCACGGAGCTGGGCAGCGACTTTGCGTTCCTGGCCCGACAGAAGCGCATCACGATCGACCACCGCGACTACTACATCGACCTGCTATTTTACCACCGCCGCCTCAAATGCCTGGTGGCCATCGATCTGAAAATAGGTGAGTTTGAAGCGGCCTACAAGGGGCAAATGGAGCTATACCTGAGGTACCTGGAAAAGCACGAACGGGTGGAAGGCGAGAGTACCCCCATCGGCCTCATACTATGCACGGGCAAAAACGAGGAACACATCGAACTGATGCAGCTGGATCAAAGCAATATACGGGTAGCGGATTACCTGACCGCGCTTCCCTCACAAAGCGTGCTGCAAGACCGGCTGCATAAAGCAATCGAGATTGCCCGCCAGAAGTTGAGTAGTTGATACATTAAGATAGCCCAAATTTTGAAAACAGAAAAATACATTAATAGCCTGACATGGTAGAAAGTACTGAAATACAAGCAGCGTTTAAGGAAACGGAAGTGGGAAGAATTCCAAGTGATTGGGGGGTCAGACTCATCGCCGATTTAACGTCTCTAATGACAAACGGGTTTGTTGGGATTGTTAAAACCCATTACACAGACTTTGATCATGGTGTATTATATATTCAAGGATATAATGTCGAAGAAAACGCTTTCAATTTTAATGGAATAAAGAGGGTTACGAATGATTTCCATAGTAAACATGAGAAATCTAGTCTTAAAAAGGGAGATTTATTAACAGTTCAAACTGGTGATATAGGAGTAACCACGGTAGTACCAGAGCAACTAGTTGGAGCAAATTGTCATGCTCTAATCATAACTCGTTTTAAGAAAAATACAGCAGAACCATTTTTTTATAGCTATTATTTTAATTTTTCTGTTGGAAGAAGAAGACTAAAAGAAATAGAAACAGGATCAACAATGAAGCATATCAATGTAGGTGATATGATCAAAATGTTGATTCCTTATCCTCCTCTATCTGAGCAAACGGCCATTGCCACGGCCCTGAACGATGCCGATGCGCTCATTACCCAACTGGAAAAACTCATCGCCAAGAAGCGGGCCATCAAGCAAGGTACCATGCAGGAGCTGCTCAAACCCAAAGAGGGGTGGGAGGTGAAGCGGTTGGGGGAAGTGGCAGAAGTTGTTGGTGGCGGTACACCTAGTTCGTTCAATTCAAGTTATTGGAAGGGCGATGTGAACTGGTTCACTCCTACTGAAATTGGTGATAAGAAATACACCTATGAAAGTGTAAGAAAAATTTCAAAAGAAGGTCTTACAAATAGTTCAGCAAAAATTTTACCAATTGGTGCTATACTTTTGACAAGCAGAGCAAGTATAGGAGATATAAGTATATTAATGTTAGAGGGTTGTACCAATCAGGGGTTTCAATCTTTGATCGCAAAACCAGGATACTATAATGAATTCTTATACTATTTAACCCTTACAATTAAGCCTTTGCTAATACAAAATGCCAGTGGAAGTACCTTCTTAGAGATTAGTCCCAATAAATTAAGATCAATTGAGCTTTGTGTTCCTCCTACCAAAGAAGTGCAACTCGAAATAGCCCAAACCCTTTCCGATATGGACTCGGAAATAGAGCTTCTGGAAAAGAAGCTGGCCAAGTACCAACGCGTGAAACAGGGCATGATGCAGAATCTGCTCACAGGAAAAATCAGGCTGGTATGAGCGGGTGGTTGAATCATCGCTATACTGTCGCGACAATTGCCGTCGAAGTCCTAAATCGAATTGTCTACGCAGCGTGTAGACAATAAAACCCTCCTAAACCCTTCAACACACCACAAAACCAATGAGTAAAGTCGGCAAAATTGAACGGGAGACCCAGAACCGCCTCGTCCGGCTGTTCCAGCATGAACTCGGCTATCGCAACCTGGGCAATTGGGAGGATCGTGCCAACAACAGCCACATCGAAGAAGACCTGCTGACAAAGTACCTTAGCCAGCAGGGATACAGCCCCGTACTCATCACCAAAGCCCTCTACGAGCTGGTCAAGGTAGCCAACGACCAAAGTAAGTCGCTTTATGACGTCAACAAAGAAGTGTATTCGCTCTTACGGTATGGCGTAAACGTTCAGGCCGAAATCGGGCAAAACCGCCAGACCGTCTGGCTCATCGACTGGGAGCACCCGGAGGCCAACGACTTTGCGGTCGCCGAAGAAGTGAGCATTCAGGGCAAACACAAAAAGCGACCCGACCTGGTAGTGTACGTCAACGGCATCGCCCTGGGCGTGTTGGAACTCAAACGTAGCACCGTGTCCATCTCCGAGGGCATCCGCCAGAACCTGGACAACCAGAAGCAGATCTTCATCAAAAACTTCTACTCCACCGTCCAGCTGGTCATGGCCGGCAGCGACACCGAGGGCCTGGCCTACGCCGCCATCGACACCAAGGAGAAGTACTTCCTGAAATGGAAGGAAGTGAGCGAGGAAACCAACAAGGACCACCCGTACCTGCTGCAACTCACCCGCCCCCTGCGCGAGCGTACCGCCCGCTACGACTACCCGCTGGACCGCAACGTGGTGGAGCTGCTGCACAAGAACCGTTTCCTGGAAATCCTGCACGACTTCATCGTCTACGACCGCGGCCAGAAGAAGCTCTGCCGTCCCAACCAGTACTTTGGCATCAAAGCCGCGCAGGATTTCATCCATCGCCGCGAGGGGGGCATCCTGTGGCACACGCAGGGCAGCGGCAAGAGCCTGACCATGGTGTGGCTCACCAAGTGGATTAGGGAGTACAACCCCAACGGCCGGGTACTCATCATCACCGACCGCGAGGAACTCGACGAACAGATCGAAAAAGTGTACCTGGGGGTGAATGAAAGCATCTACCGCACCACGAGCGGGCGCGACCTGCTGGCCCAGCTCAATGCTCCCTCGCCCTGGCTGCTGTGTTCGCTCATCCACAAGTTTGCCGGCAAGGAGGAAGTGGACGAAAAAGACATGGAAAGCTACCTGGCCGACCTGCGCCGGAGCATCCCGTCGGACTTCAAGGCCAAAGGCGACCTGTACGTGTTCGTGGACGAATGCCACCGCACCCAGACCGGCAAGCTGCACCAGGCCATGAAGCAGTTTCTGCCCGAGGCGCTGTTCATCGGTTTTACGGGTACCCCCCTGCTCAAATCCGACAAGCAGACCAGCCTGGAAGTGTTCGGGCGCTACATCCATACTTACAAATTCAACGAGGCCGTGCAGGATAAAGTGGTGCTGGACCTGCGCTACGAAGCCCGCGACATCGAGCAGAACATCCGCTCGGCGGAACGGATCGACGAATGGTTCGAGCTCAAAACCCGCGGCCTGACCGACTTCGCCAAAGCCGAACTGAAACAAAAGTGGGGTACCTTGAAGAAGGTGTTCAGCTCCAAGTCACGCCTGGAAAAAATCGTGATGGATATGATGCTGGACATGGCGCGGAAAGAGCGCCTGCAAAATGGCCGGGGAAACGCCCTGCTGGTATCGGACAGCATCTACAATGCCTGCCGCTACTATGAGCTGTTTCGCCAGGCGGGCCTGAAAAACGTGGCTATCGTGACCTCCTTCGTTCCTACCCACGCCGACATCAAGGGCGAGGAAACGGGGGAGGGGTACACCGAGAAATTGCAGCGGTATGAGATCTACCGACGGATGCTGGCCGACTACTTCAACGAAGATCCCGACACGGCCATCAACAAAGTGGACGAATTCGAGAAGCAGGTCAAGAAGAAATTCGTGGACGAACCCGCTCAGATGAAGCTGTTGATCGTCGTCAACAAACTGCTCACCGGCTTCGATGCGCCGTCGGCCACGTATTTGTACATCGACAAGAAGCTCCGTGACCACGGCCTGTTTCAGGCCGTCTGCCGCGTCAACCGCCTGGACGGCGACGACAAGGACTACGGCTATATCGTGGATTATATGGATTTGTTCAATAGCCTCGAACAGGCCTTTAACGACTTCACCACCGACGCCTTCGGCAGCTACGAAAAAGCCGACATCGAAGGGCTGCTAAAAAGCCGCCTGACCAGTGGCCGGGAGCGCCTGGACAACGCCCTGGAAGCGATCAAAGCGCTGTGTGAGGTAGTGGAGCCACCGAAAGGTGATCTTGAGCACCAGCATTACTTCTGTGGTGATCCCAGCAATCCCGAAGACCTCAAAGACACCGAACCCCAACGCGTCGCCTTGTACAAACTCACCATCGCGCTGATTCGGGCCTACGCCAACATCGCCGATGAGATGAAGGAGGCCGGATACAGCGAAAAGGAAATCGAAACCATCCAGTCCGAAGTAAAGCACTTTGAAAACCTGCGGAAGGAAATCCAGCTAAAAAGCGGCGACTACATCGACTTAAAGCAGTACGAACCTGCCATGCGGCACCTACTGGACAGCTATATCGGAGCCGAAGAAAGCCGGATGCTGGCCAACTTCGATGATTTCAGTTTGGTAGAGCTATTGGTCAAGGAAGGCGAAGATGGCCTGAAGAACCTGCCGGAGTCCATGCGCAAGAATGAGAAAGCCATGGCCGAAACCATCGAAAACAACCTGCGGCGGGTTATCATCGAGGAAAGCCTGGCTAACCCGGCTTACTACGAAAAGATGAGCACCCTGCTGAAAGAACTCATCCAGTTGCGCAAGGAAGCCACCATGGAATACCAAGAGTACCTGAAGCGGATGATCGCCCTGGCCGGCAAGGTAACCAAGCCGGAAAGTACCAATGCCTATCCGACCACGGTCAATACCGAAGCCAAAAGGGCATTCTATGATAATATTGGCAAAAATGAAGCCCTGACCAACGACCTTGACCAGAAGATAAAGACGACTAAAAAAGACGGCTGGCGCAGTAACCCCCAAAAAACCAAAGCCGTCAAATACGCCATCGAGGGAGTGCTGGACAAATACGAAGTAGAAGAGCCCAGCGCAGATTTTGTGCTGGAGCTAGTCATGAAGCACAAGAATGAATACTAAAACACCTGCCGGCACCGAGCAGATCACCGTCAGCAACATCACGATTGACATCGTGCGGAAGGACATCAAGAACATCCACCTGGCGGTGTACCCTCCCATGGGACGGGTGCGGATTGCGGCTCCCTTCCTAGTCAAAGACGACGCCATCCGACTGTTCGCCATATCCAAGCTCAGCTGGATCCGACGGCAACAGCGACAGTTTGCCGGGCAGGAACGCCTGCCGCCCCGTGAATATAAAGAACGCGAGAGTCACTACTACCAGGGGAAAAGATACCTGCTCCATATCGTCGAAGCGGAAGGATGGCCCAAAGTAATACTGAAAAATAAAACCTGGATTGAGCTCTACGTCCGACCGGGCACAACTCTCGAAAAACGTCATGCCCTCATGACCCGTTGGTACCGAACCCAGCTCAAAAAGCAAATCCCGGCCCTAATCGAAAAATGGGAGCAGATCATGGACGTCCAGGTCAATGGCTGGCAGGTACGGCAGATGAAAACCCGTTGGGGCTCCTGCAATCCCGACCAAAAGAAGATCCGCTTGAACCTCGAATTGGTCAAAAAGCCCGCCTCTTGCCTCGAATACATCATTGTTCACGAAATGGTGCACCTGCTGGAACGGCACCATAACGAGGTTTTCTTGGCCTACATGGACCGCTTTCTGCCCCATTGGCGGCAATTGAAGGCGGAGCTGAACAAGCTGCCGGTACGGCATGAGGAGTGGGGGTATTGAGGGGAGCGGACTAACTAAAAAATAGTTAGATGATTACTAGTAAGTCCAGAGACGCGAAACAATCGAATTCAAGTGGACCAGTCACTATCAGAAATCAGTCTTTTTGAAATTTTCCAACCGCCCCCGTCGGTTTCTCAATTCTTGATCTATTTCCTGTATTTTGGGGTCGTTGGTCAATCTTGATTTCAAAGTATCCGAATAGTATCTTTCGGCGGTTGACAAAAGAGCTTCGGCCGAGTCAATTTTGCCGTTTTGGAGTGCCAGTAGAGACTTGCTCAAATAATCCTCTATTCTGGAAATTTCTTTATCGTTTTTTGGTTTTTTAGAATCAGAATTTAATGTATTGACGCTCGTGCCATTATTTTTTAAATAGTGATAGCCACTAAATCCTAAAATAAATACGAATAGCATTGCCGCCAAAAAGAGAATTTTTTTTGACCGAATTTTTGGCGTATTGGAAATAGCAGATTCTCGATTCGGCGATTCATTGCCAGCTAAATACGCTGGTTCACTACTGATACTTTCTGTATCGTCTTGACTTGGTTTATCAGGTACTGAAACCGACTCTTCGTCAGAGATGGTTTTCTCCTGCTCTTTTTCATTACCAAATTCCGGATTATTTATTGCCAATATCAAAACCGGATAATCGCTCCCTGTCGAATCCAGGTTTCCGCTTTCCAATCGGCTTTGCGTGGATGATTCTCCTTCTAAATTGATGAGGATTAGGTCGCCCGGCTGGCAAGGATAGCTTTCCGATTTCAGGACGATTGTTTCACCGTTCCGCCTGAGCAGCACTGTACACCCACTGTACGTATAGGCAGTTAGGATGCCTTTGGCGTCGATCAGTACCTGCGCGAAACGGCGGACAATAGAGTCGTTTTCACCTTCGAATTCAGCGTGTTTCTGCTCGGTGTAGCTCGCGCGGTAATCCAGAAATGCCTTTTCTAGGGCTTGGTTGAAAGTGGCCGCGTCGAACGGTCGCGGCGTTCCGAACGAAGCGGCAAAGGATTTGTAGCCGCCCGAAATGCACCGTACCGACGCATAAAGCGAATCGCTGGCCAATTCGTAGAAATTGCCTTTTGCCCGTAGCTGATCGTCGAATAACGAAAATGTCCAGTCGTTTTTCATTGGCCATTCAAGACTCTTGCGACAACAATATACTCTGTACTATATCGACGGGAAGCTCGATAAACGCAACTCCCTGAAACGCATGGACCGGAACAGAAAAAGAATAACCTTCCGTGTCGATAGTTAGCTGCGTGTTTTCTATTCGGGTGTAAGCCGACAGGCTGGCATCGTTGAGAAAAAGCTGATTGAAAGCCACCTGCCGCTCAGGCAGGCAAGAAATTATCAACGTTTGCTCGCTCAATGTGAAAGTGAAAATATCCGCGTTATTATTTTTAATTCTTTGAAGCAGTTTCACCAGCGAATCAGCCCGTACTTCGATTAATTGTCTTTCGGTATCCAGCGAATCTGCTACCAATATTTTATCAGAACGAACGGGCGCATCCGTTCCCCTGGCCGACCACAGAAGAAAAACCGCCGCTATCGCCAGAACAGCCAATACAGCCAACTGGGAAACGCGCTCTATTTGTGAATTTCTTTTCATAAGATTTTCTTTTTCTCTTCCATTAGATATTTAAAGTCATCCGATTCCTGGATGTAATTGACCAAGTCACGTGCCGTTCGTTTGGCGTCGTCGCTCCACGCGCCCGAGGAGGAAGCGTCGCTGTAAAATGAAAAGTAGAGGACGTAGAATTTGTTGTCCCGCATGGTTTTGGTGTTCAGCGGCTGGTCGTGCAGTGGTTTCTGGCTTATAACGAGCAGCAGGTTTTTGTCCCTGAACGCGCCCCCGCTTCGGTCGCCGCTGATGGTGCCGGTTTTGGCGTAGAGATGGTAGCCAGGGGCGGCGATTCCCTGCAAAAATCGGGCTGTTCCCGATTCCACCGCAAGATTCATGGCCTTGAACAGATTTTGGGAATAGAACGACAGCAGACGCGCCTCCTGCCCCCAGGTTTTGCCCACCGAAAAATAGCCCGCAGGGCGGGGAGTATCGGCCAGAATACTGGCGTGATAGCGAGCGTTGAAGCTGAACAAACTGGCCGCCATCTCCGCCATTTTGAGCGGTGTGACGGTGATTGGATACGCGCCCATCGCGATTTGCGGAATAGCGTTTTGGGTGTTTTCCTTCCGGTCCACAAGGTAGAGGTGCGAAGGTTCGGGGAAGCTCCACAATTTATAGGAGCTGCCGGAGGCGTTGAATTTTTCGTCGTCCAGGCCGGGGGCCAGGTTGCGGTCTTTGGCCGCCTCCGGGTCGCGTTCGGCCTCCTGGCTCAGGGGCAACCGGAAGTTTTGGGACAAGCCCGTGGCCAGCAACGAAGCCTTCTGGTCCCAGTCAGGCATCTGGTCGAGACGGTAGGTATGCTGGTCGTACTTGATGAGGGGAAAGTTGAGTTCGGATTGCGTGGGGTGGGCGCCTGGCCGCAGGTAAGCGGAGGGACTGCGGTCTCGCAATCCGCGCGCGACCTGGCCCATCTGGGTGGGCGTGAGGGAGCCTAAAAACACCATCATGCTGTTGTAGGTGTTGGTAGAATGGCTGATATAGAACAGGTTATCGTGTTCCCCCAAATTGTCGCTCCCCACGGTGAGCCGCATTTTGCGCCCGCCAAAGTGCCGGATAAGCTTATCAGTACCCCCGGCGGACTGCCTGGGATAGTTGCCAATGCCGCCGAATAGCAGCTTGGGCCAGCCGAGGTCGTACTGCGAAGTAACGGCCCCGTAAAGAATGGGCTTGAAGGTCGAGGCCGGGCCATTGGGCATCCGAACCAGGCAGCGGTTGCCGAACAGGTTGCGATCGTTGTAGCTGGATGGGTCGAGGTAAAGCTGCTCGAACAGGTCGGCGTATTCGTTCATCCGGTTGGGATCCAGCCGCGCTTTAGGGTCGGTCTTGTAATCGCTCAACGCCCGGATGCGCCCCTCGCTGTCCAGCACCACCAAGCTGAAGCCCCGTTTTTCGTTGGCGGCAGAAGGCTGGAAATATCTTTCCATGCGGTCATAAATCTGGCGCGACAGGATGGGATCGAGGGTGGTTTGCACGTTGGCATTCCACAATTCGGGCCGCAAATCGTAGCTGCTTTTGACCAGATTGGTGAAGTAATAGGTCCACAACGAACGTTCGCGCAACGGGTAGTAATGCTGGGGACGGCCATTGATCCAACTGTTTTTGGCTAGGTATTCCCCCGTTTTCTGCGCTACTTTCAGGGACACCAGCCGGGAAGGCTTGCCCGCCGGGGCCATCGGCTGCAAGTGCAGGACATCATTGGCCCGCAGCGACAAAGCGTGACGGGTTTGGTCGGCGGAGATGACTTCGGTGCCGTTTTTTATCAAGAAACCGCTGCGGGTTTTTCTTTCTTCGCCCTGCGTCCTTCCCAGCAGCAACACGGGCAGGGAGTCGCGCGTCCAACCCGCCGGCACTAGACTGAGGCGGAGGTTGAGATTTTCGTTCTTGTCGAGCAGGTTTTTGTTCGCCAAAAACGCACTCAGGTCGGTCACCAGTCTTCCGGTATCGAGGCGGACGCTGCGTGCCTCACTGGTCAAACTCCCGATGGACAGCGACTTGTGCACCGAAGCCGAGGTCAAATGGCCACGCCAGGAATTTTGATAGACATCGGGGCTGTTGACGTTGTAGAAGAAGCCATTCACCGCGAACTCGTACAGTCCGTCCTCATTCTTGCGCAAATGCACGAGTTGCTCGGGCGAGTTGACCTGCACGTAACGGTCGCGGAAGGCGTCGTAGGCACTACGCTCGAAGGGCTTGTCGGCAAAGAAATTCTTATCCTCCTTTTGCAGGTACACATCGAAGCCCCGCACCAGTTCCGCCGGGGTCATTTTTCGGGCGGAGCGTACGTCTTTTTGGTAAAGCTCGAAAACTGAATTCAGGCCGTCGAAAGTTTTTTCCAGACGTGAAACCGTTTGGTTCAAGTCGAAACGGCGGACATTTTTATTGGTCAAAAAGAAGGAACCTACGGCGAAAATCAGCACCAATAACACGGCCCGGTAGCCAAACTGCCGCGCCCCCTTGAACTCGAAAGTGCGGTGAGTCACCTCAGTTTCCGTGACAGAGGCCTCCCCGTAGCCCGCTAGCACCACCAGCAGGAGCAGCCCGAAACCCACGAGTAATGTCAGCAGACTGTTCAGGCTGAGGAGAGGGAAATCCTGACCCACAAAGACCATGCGGTCGGAGGCGGCGAGCCAAATCGTGAACGACAGCGCGAACAGGAAACAGAGCAGTTGCGCTCGCAGGCGGGTGAAGGCGTGGAACGGCATCCGGTTCCTGACCGAAAGGAACGTGAGCAACCCCAGCAACAGAATCAGCCCGACCAGCACCCATTCCGAGTGTTCGGCGATGACGTAGCGCACCGACACCAGGTCCGAAATCTGTGTCAGGTACGACGACCCTTGCTGGAAATGCGGCACGCGCCGGAAATAATTGTAGAGGTTGAACTCGCCTTTCTCGTAAAAATAATTGATAAACCATTGGTTCTGGGCGGCGTTGAGCAGACGGCGGTCGTTGCCTAGATTGAACTGCTCGGCGGCGATGATATCGTCCGCCGTCCGAAAGCGCACCTCGGCGCGGTATAGCATCCGGTTTTTGCTTTGGGCCAGAGCTTCCAGACGGGGTTGCAGGGCAAAAGCCAGCCCCATCGCCCCCAGCAGAATCCCCGCCGCCAGCAGCCTGACCCGTCGCGACAAGTACGTTTCCCGCCACGCCAGCAGCACCGCCACGCCCAGTAGCAACTCCACCGAAATCAGGACATTTCTGAATAAAAAAGACAAAATCAGCGGCGAAAAGCCGATGAACGCCAACAGCAGCAGCGGAATCAGAATAAGTCGATAATTCGATAGCTGGCGCAAGATTTTGTGGGTAAAGCGTTGGGAACTCAGGCGGTGGTCGGGAAATGCCTCTTTGCGCAGGTACCAGTAAAGCAGGGAAAAGACCAGGAAAATGATAGCGAAACCCGCGTCGCCCAGCGTGAAAGCCCCGAGGGCCGCCAACCAGTTTAGCTTCCGGACAAAGCGGTACTCGGGCGATTGTACCGCGTACTCGTGGCGGGCCACCGCCCGCCGCTGGAACACGAAATCAATCAGAAAATAGGTCGCGACGGGTACCAGGACGCTCATCAGCCGTTCCAAACTACCCACATTTTTCAACCCGACCAGCCCGTACAGGCCAAAAAGCAAATAGGGCATCCAGGCAGTTTGAAACCATCGCCAACGAGGTGAAGCGGGCAGTGGACGATGCCAGCGGAAGACCCAGAGCTTGTACCCCAGAATAACGCCGAAAAAGGCCAACGTGAAATAAATCTGGTACCAAAAATAGGTTCTTAATCCGCGCAGGGTTTCGTAGTCGGTGGCTGTGGCGTCGTCGAGGGGAACGAAAGTAACGGCCCGCCACAGAATCACTGTCCTGACCGTCATGAAAGCCAGCAAAGCCAAATACACGCCCACTTCCACTTTGAAACTATTGCGGATGCGGTCGAGTGGCGTGAGCTGCACCGAAAGCAGGGCTAGCACCGTGAAACCCAAAATATAGCTTAGCAACGCCCCCCACGGCAGTCCGTTGGTGGCTTTGAGATCCTCGACGGCCAGAATCCAGCGGACATCGTGCCGGGGGTCGGTGGCCAGTCCGGTGGTCGCCATCCGCAGGGTATCGCCGGCCTGGGCGGTTTGCAGGGCGAGGCCGGGGTCAAGGTCGTTTTGTTGCACTTCGTTCACCACGCGGAAGCGCATTTTTTGGGTGGTCGGCCCGGTGGCGTAGCTGAGGTTGGCGGTGAGATGGTTGCGGTTGTCGTCGCGAGTGGGGCCGTCGAACAGCAGTCCCGCCAGCAGCGTGGTGTTGGTGATGTGGTGGCCGGAGGAGGTCAGGAAAAGCGTCTCCTCGTCGGCTTCCGAACTGCGCAGGTAGTGGCGTTCTGGGAAACCCAGGTACAGCGCGGCCCGTTCGCCCTCCCGCCGCAGGAAGTAGGTCGTGGTACGCTTGGTGCGCAAGCCGACGTAAAACGACTGCCCCGCCGCGAGCGGCAAGTCGAACGCGGGCCGACGCGCCAACGCCACGGCGGTGCCATCCACGCTCAGGGCCACGACCGAATCGGCCCAGACGCGCGACGGGAACAACCGTAGTGGCGAGGTGTTTTGGCTACCATTTTTTTGGAGCAAATATTCTTCCCGAACCAAATAGGTGTCGCCCAGCAAGGCCAGTACCGCCCCGAAGTCTGGCGCGGCGACGGGATTGCGACTGAGCAAATCGCGCAGAGAAATGCCCGTGCGGATGACGCGGTCGAAGGGGAGGTCGAGCGGCGCGTAGCTGCTGTCGGCGTCGGCGTATTGGTACCGGTAGCTGACGTTTTCCCGGTCGCGGTTCTGTACCCAGAGCGTGAGCCGCCGCCCGCCGCCAAATTCCGCGCTGAGGGTGCTGTCGAAGCGATTGGCTCCGGCATCGTTAGCCAAGACGTAGCGGTCGTCTTTTTTGAAATAAATGGGTTCAAAAAATCGCTCACCCCGCAACGTGAAGCTGTTTTCGGTGGGATTGGTCGTCACGTTCAACTCGCCGAGTTTTCGATCCCATAGAGCCCGCTGCGGCTCCCGTTCGCTGACCAGCCGGAGGGCGCGCCCGAAGTCGTAGCCCAAGTGACCGACCACGTGGTGGTCGGCATTTTTGAAAATTCGCGGCGGGGCCGCCCAGTAGTTGTAAAGCGTAAAAGCCGCCGCCACGCCCGCCACCGTCAGGCTCAGCGCGTGCAGCACCTTCTGCGTCGCCAGCCGACTACGCTGCTCGCCCAGCGGGGCTTCCTCAACCCGAAAATCCACCCAGGCCAGTCGCGCTACCAGCAACACGCTGATGGCCAGGAAAACGGCCAGGCTTAAGAAGTTGAGGAGCAAAATCAGCCCCAAAATACCTAGAGTGATGGCGGCGATTTGGTAGCGTAGCTTTTTAGTCACGGGAGGAGGGAGAGGTTGGTATAATGGCTATTCGCAGAAATGAGGGAGACATCACCAGGTTTTTTTTAGGCGGGTTAAGGCTTTTTGTGCTTCTTCGTTTCCTTGCTGCGCTGCTTTTTGGTAGTAATCAATGGCAATCTTTTCATCTCTTTTAACCCCATATCCGTTTTCATACAGATATCCAATATTACTTTGACCTATGTCGTTCTTTTGATCTGCGGCCTCTTTGTACCACTTAGCTGCATTAGTGTAGTCCTGTTCTACCCCTTTACCATGCGAATACATGTATCCTAAGTTAATTTGTCCTCTGGCATTACCATTCTCGGCTGCCTTCCTGTACCACTCTGCCGCCTGAGAGTAGTTTTGCTTTACGCCTCTACCGAAATAGTATAGCTCGCCCAAGTTGCTCTGGGCCAATGACTTTCCTTTCTCTGCAGACATTTGATACCATTTTGCCGCCTTATTATAATCTTGGCTTACACCTTTGCCATTATCGTAAATGTTGCCTAGAATAAATGCTGCTTCAGCACTACCACGATTAGCAGCCTTTTGATACCAGTTTATAGCTTGGGTATAGCTTTGCTTGACACCTCTGCCATAATAGTACATCTCACCCAAGTTCTCTTCAGCAAGAATATTTCCTTTCTCTGCAGATTTTCCATACCAGCCAACTGCTTGCTCGTAATCCTGTTTTATGCCTTGCCCATATTTGTACATATCACCCAGTTTGTTCTCTATATGATCGTCACCTTGTTCGGCAACTATCTTATACCATTTGAACGCTTGGTCATAATCTTTCTCCACACCTTGACCGTTCTCGTACATTTCACCTAAATTTTTCTGAGCAGCAATATGGCCCTGCTCAGCAGCTTTCTTATACCATTTTGCTGATTCTATTGGAGATTTGTAATTACCAAATGAATATATGTAGCCTAAATTATACTGTGCATTCACATTATCTTGGTCGGCAGCAAAACGAAACCACTCTGCCGCTTGAGCGATATTTTTTGTTACGCCTTTACCATTGTAATACATAAGTCCTAGCTTGTTTTGTGAGTCAGCATTCTTTTGTAAGGCGGATCTTCTATACCAATCGACTGCTTTGTTGTAGTCTTGTTTCACGCCTTTACCATTTTCATATAATGTTCCAACAATGTTCTGAGCGATAGGATTGCCTTGCTTGGCAGCCTCTTCGTACCATTTGGCCGACTCTGCATCATCTTGATTTACGCCCTTTCCGTAGGAATATACATACCCCAGATTGTACTGTGCTTCAGGATGACCTTGCTCAGCAGATTTCCTATACCAATTGGTAGCTTGCGTATAATTTAGTGTTATCGAGTGCCCATAATAGAACATTTCTCCCAGCATATTTTGCGCATCAGGATCTCCTAGCCTAGCAGCTTCTTCTAGATAAGGCAAGGCGTTCGAAAATTGCTTTTTTTGATATGATTCTATTCCTTTTTGCGCCAGTATTTTTATTTCCTGTGCTGTTTTGAAAACATCAGCAGAGGCATTACTTTTTAGAAGTACAAATTCGTTTTCTAGATCACTAAGAAACATGGGTTCTTGCTGATCCTTCGTAATGGTTTTCACCCCTTGACGAGTTTTGTAGTGAATCTGGGTAAGAGTTAGATCTGGCTG
The DNA here is from genome assembly GCF_014651615.1 of Persicitalea jodogahamensis. Classification (GTDB taxonomy): domain Bacteria; phylum Bacteroidota; class Bacteroidia; order Cytophagales; family Spirosomataceae; genus Persicitalea; species Persicitalea jodogahamensis. The sequence continues at coordinate 18,483 of NZ_BMXF01000010.1, forward strand.
TGGGAGATACTTGAGCAGTTCTTGTGTAAAATAACTATTTCGTCCATCAGGATTTTCCCAAGCACTTTCTCTTGACTTGGCAGCATAGAAAGTGAACGTACCAGAAGGGTTGTCTTTGGGGATAACAAGTCCCTCAGGAAGTCTCCCTTTTATATATCTTGGTAAGGATCGACATGCATCCAATGCTAGAATACTTGTTTTTATATCAGCATTGGTAAATGCTTCAAAAACCTTACTGAGTGGAAAACATTCTCTTGGGATGTCCTTAATGTAATTTACTCTAACATCCGTAGGAATAAGATAATTTTCTCCATCATATTCAGAACCATGGCCAGAGTAATAGAAAAATACCACCTGATACCCTTTTCCTTTTAACTCTCGTGATACCTTTTCCATCTCATCGTTGAAATTTTGATGTGTCAAATCAACTTTAGAAGAAATGATATCGAAGCCCATACGTTTGAGGGTGGCTTCGATATCATGAGCATCGTTGTAGGTATTTTTCAAATCATATGCGTTGTCGAAGTAATTCTGATTTGCGAAAATGACCGCCGCACGGCGTTCGGTACCCATCGGAAGTTTGCCGATGCCAAGCCTTTTTTCCTGGGCGTGGGCAAGGGTAAAGGATAAGAGCAGCAGCGGGATGAGTCGTTTCATTGGGTTAGTTGGTTTTATTTTGACCAAAAATATTCAGCCACAGATTAGCTTTCTTTTACCATAAAAAACGCTGGTGGCACGTACACTTGATCTTCCAGCAGCACGTCGAGTTCTTGGATAGGGACGCTTTTCACGATTTCGTACAGGGCGCGAAACTTGGCGTCGGTTTGGTAGGCGTCGGTGGTGAAAAGGCGGTGCGGGAGTCGGCTGGCCGGGCAGTCTTCAAGCAGCAGCCGGGCGTTAGGACTTTGGTCGAGTTGGGCCAGGCGGTCCATGATGCCGTAGTAGGCAAAACTGTGGGCGTGGAGTGCCATCTCGACCAGTTTTTGCAGCACCACCGCACGGGCGGTGTCGTTAGGCGGTAGCGGCAGCGTCTGCAAATCCTCGAACAGCGAGCCGTAGCGGTCGTAAAACTTGCGGACGTAGGCGTGAACCTGGGTCGTTTCGCCCACCGCAGCCAAAGCAGCGGCGCTGTCTGCTTCAAGTATCTCAGGATTGGTAGTTTCTGTTGCCTCATCGTTTGTCTCAGCCTCTTCCTCCGTTTTCCCGCGCGACCAGCCTGCTACACCCAGAATACTGGCTGCGAGCCAGCAGCCCAAAGCTATTTCCTGCCAAAAAACAAAGTAGCGGGGCAGCGAGATGCCACGTTCGCCGAAAACGTAGCACACCAAACCCGCCAAACCGAGCAGGGCGGTCAGGAGGGCGGCGGTTCGATGGTTGTTTTTGAATGCCATAGGTCAAATTTCGGAATCGGAGTCGGCCAGGGCGTTGTCAATGGGCGTTTGGGCGTCGGCCACGGCATCGAAAAACGGGAAAAGCGTCTGCCAGACCATTGGTTCTGAAGCCAGAAAATCGAGCGGGTAACTGATGGCCGCCAGCCCCTGGTCGGTGCGCAGCCAGAACTCCTCGCCGTCGAAAAGCAGGTCGATGGCCGCTCCAGTGGGCAGCAAGTCACAGCGGTACTTCACGCCGCTGATGTGGACGGCATGGATGTTAGGGACATACCGCTCTCTGAACTGCGCGCCCCGCGTCAGGAACTGTAGCAGCGGCGGCAGCGTGTCGGTGGACGGCGGCGGGGTGGTTTCCGGTTCGTCGTCGTGGTAGTCCTCGTCCTTGAACAGCTTGTGCAGGTACTCGCCCAGGGCATCGGTACGGGTGCGGGGCGTCGGGTCGCCCGCGCCTTTCTGGATGGTGCGCCGGGTGTACGAACCCTGCGGCGTCCGCACTTCGGTGAGCGTGTGCAGGCTGGGAATACCCACCAGATTGGAGTCGTAATTGATGGTGCGTCCACTGAACGCCCCGCTCAGGCAAATCTTCTTGAGTTCGTTGGAGCGGTCCGACCGATTTTCCCGAATCACGATGCGGTCCCGGCTGCCGCGCCCTTCGCCCAACTCTCGACGCATCTCGTCCACCAGTTTCCGGAACAGAAACCCCCGTCCGGTCAGCAAGATTCTATTTAGTTTTTCAAAATTCCGGCCCACCGAATCGGTATCGGCGAGGTCGAGTTGGTATTTCAGCTTGCCTACGATTTTCTGCACGGCGTTGTTGATGAAACCGAACTCGTCGCGGATGCTTTTTTGCTGCTTGAGTACTTCTTCGAGGGCTTTGGCTATATCGAAAAGTAGGCTCGAAACGGCCGTATTTTCTCTGACACGCTTGCGGATGTCTTCGACCGTCTGGGCCGGGATGAGGTCTTGGAGGTAGCCTTGGTTGGTGTTGTCGCCCTGGAAGTCGTGCTTGATGCGTTCCACCATTTCCAGAAAGTGATATTTGACACTGATGTCCGTTTGCGGGGAAGCGATGATTTTCAGCAACCGCCGCCGTTCCTCCCAAGAAGCCTCCGGCCCGCCCAGCACCGCCGACAGAATGGTGTCGATGAACGCGTAGGTAATCACGTTGCCCGCCCCAATGAACCCCGCCCGGTACTCTGAACTGAGATGGTAATCGTGGTTGCTTTTGATAATCGAGAAATCAGTAGTCCCCTTGCCGACGTCCACGATCAGGTAGTTGGCGTGGCGCTGCGGGATGTTGGCGCGGTTCCAGTACCCCAAGAACGAAGCGTCGCTTTCCGACAGCGTGGTCACTTCCACGCCCCCGATGTGGTATCTTTGCCTTATTTCCGGTTGGTCGAAAAACTGATAGGTCTGGTTGACAAGCCGGGTCAGGCGGCTTTGTTCCAAAATATTGGGTACCAAAAACTTGATATTGATAAACCGCTCCTTCTGATCGTTTTTCTGGGCGTCAATGTTGTGCAGCAACGTGTGCAGAAAGTGATTGATGACCGTCTGCTGCACGTCCGGCACGATAGTGCTGAACTCGCTTTCCTCGGCCCGGTAGGGGTTGGCGTCGCGGTCGCGGTAGTGGATCCTGAAATTATAAACCCCCAAATGTGCGAGTTTGGAGTTGGGAATAAGAGCGTGGGTATTTTTCAAATTTTCGATTTCCGCCTTTTCGGTAAGCGTCCGCACCAAATCCTGCCCCTCGAACTGGTTGGGCATGGCGTTCTGATCCATCACCACATTGTCTTTCAGTACAAAGACCTGCGACCGGAAAAGCTCGGGGTCAGGGTCTTGCTGGTGCAACGGGCCGCTGAGGTCGGCGAAAAAGCGTTCCTGCATCAGCGTCACCAGTTCCTTGCGGTTCAGCTTGCCGACGTGTTCGCGGTGGTGCACCACGACCTGGCTGGCCTCTGAGCCGAAATCCAGCGCCAAATCGACAATTTGGGCGGGTGGTGCAAAGGCCGTTCTCACCGCACCCCGATAGTTTTTTTCCTGATTTTTTAAATTAAAAATAATCCGCTCGAATGCCGCGCCGACCGTCACGTATACCGCCTGGCTTTTGCCCGTCGCGTCGGTTCGCACTGAAATGTTACCAGGCGTTTCCACGGTGGCTCCGTCGGGAGTATCGACCTTTTCCAGCCCCACGACTAAATCTTTCCCCACAACGACCAGTGACCGAATCCGGCAAATCTGGTGGCGGTCCGCTGAGGTGCGGCCCTGAAAAGCGCCTTCAATCAGGCTGAATAGGTGAATTTGCTCGGCGTTCTGCTCATAGAGGAACTCACGCGGGTAGGCGTTGCTGGTTTCATCCTCCGGGCAAAGGTGTATGACCTGCGCCTTTTGCCCCCGAATCAGAATCGGCAGGAAATAGTGAGCATTGGGTACCTCCGCGCGGGGGATTTCCGTGCCGGGCGACGCTTCGCCGGGCTTATTGGGGGCGGATGTGGCGGTGGCGTTTTCTTCGGGTGGCCGGGCGTTTTCAAGGTTCGTGAGCGCGTCGAAAAGTGGTTGATTTCCCGTGTGACGGGCAAAGGAGCGCGTCAGAATCCAAAACTGCGCCAGCGTATCCCTGGCGATGTTGGAATTGTAATGATTCGCCTGGTTGCGGAGGTCATTGATTTTCTTGAAGTTGATTCCCCACTCGTTGGCTTCCCGGCGGAAATCCGGGCGAAGCAGTTCGCGATATTTATAGCAGAAATTCGCCAGATTGGCGTAGTCGATCATGTCGGCGGGGTCCCAGTTCCCGATCCGGTTTTCGACCAGTCTGGCCCGGTGGTCCGGGTTCAGCAGGTCTTCATAACGATCTATCCATTCGTCTTCCCCGAACTCCCGCACCAGCAGCCGAATAAAGTACGTCCGCACGGCCTCGATGAACAGGGCGAGGGCTTTGGTGAGGTTTTCTTTTTGGAAAGGTGTAATCATGTCGTTCATACGTCGGGAGGTGGTTGGCGTTACTTGCTATTCGCAAAGTAGAGGTAAACGTCATCGGGGAATGGGAAAATAATTTTTGATCACCTCACGGCTGCGGCCGACCGTCCCTGCCCCCTCTCAGCAACGGCTGCCCGGCTGCCGGGACAGGGGTTAATTAGTGTACTTTATCTATTGCAGCTTTTCAAGCAGTTCGGTGGCGTCGACCAGGTAGCGGCTGTCGGTGATTTGTTTCAGTTCACGGCGGGCGGAGTCGTTCTGGTTGGTTTGCAGGTAAGCGAGGGCTTTGTACCAGTGCGCCTCCTGCGTCAGGGATTTATCCTTAACTAAACCCAAAACCTGTAAGGCTTCCGGCACTTTTTTCTCTTTCAAATACCCAATTCCGAGCAGCAACTGGCGATAGGACTCCTCCCTGGCCGACAGCGTATTATCAGGTGTGGTGTCCTCCTGGCCGCTGCCGTAGAGCGGCCCGTCAGAGGGCTTGGCCGGGCCAACGGCTTTCATCTTTTGGAGTTCGGCGAGGGCCTGCTGACGTTGAACGTCGATAGCGATGGCTAAGGCCTGGTCGGCTAGTTTCGGCGGTACATTCTCAAACTGTGGCACCTGGGCAATGTGGTAGGCGGCGGCATCCGAGGCCGTGAATTCAGGTAGAACGGTGCCGTTTTGTGGAAAGGTGTCCAGGGGCGGATTTTGGTTATTGCCCGCTTGATCGCCGGAGTCGAGGGAAGAATTCAGGGCGAACCAGATTCCGAAGCCCAGCAGAAGAACCACAGAAGCGGCGGCGAGCCAGGTTTGGGGACGCTGCCAGAGGGAACGGACGGGAACGGGCAACGGCTCGGGTTCGACTTCGGGAGTCACGGAGTCTTTCCGCCAAATTTTTTCCAATTCTTTCCTGGCCTGGATGTAGCGGTGCTGGTACTGCATCTCTTCCACTTCCCTGACCTTGGCGTCCCAGCCGGGGTCAGTTTTGCGGCGTTCCCGAAAGGCCAGGGCTTCGGCTTTCGGGGTATGGCCGTTGAGATTTTCCAGGATTCGGGCCAATTCTTCTTCGGTCAGTTCTTCCACGGGTAAGGTCGTTTTAGCTTTGTCGTTAGTTTTGAAAGTGTTCTCTCAGAATGTTCCTGGCCAAGGAAATCAAGTTGGTGACTGCCCGTACGCTAATCCCCATACGTTCGGCGGTTTCTTCATAAGCCAGTCCCTCTATGACGATACAGTCGAAAGCCTCCAATTGTCTTGGCGTCAGTAAGGCGGATTTCGACCGCTCAATCGCTTTCAGTTTTTCTTTGTCAATTATTTCGTCTAGGAGATTGGGCAATTGCGTTTTCATTTTCTCGGCTTCCCCAAGCTCGTCGGAGGTGAAATATTTTTTGTGTTTTCGGTATGTATCCGTGCATAGGTTCACAAACATTCGCCGCAGCACCGAACAGAAGGGATACGCTCTCCGCTCTGGCAGGAAAAAGTAGTTTTCGTACACGACCTTCATGTACAGCCTGATCTGGGCGTCCTGCATGATGTCCAGATCTTCAAGATGTCGGCTATTGCCTAGGCGTTTTCCCACACTGCTGAGAAAGGCATTGGAACACTGGTGAAGGCAGGTCCAGGCGTTATATGCTTTTGATTTCAAAGCTTCGTAGAATAAATCATTGTCGCCGTAGTAAGCCTGGCAGTTGTCTGAGGTCATTGCTTCTGTCGGTTTATACTTTATGTGTTCGTTTTCAAATGGCCAAGTCATTCGGAACAGCCCCTGCTACTTCACCTGCCGCTTTCCCTGCACTATTCGTATTTCTCGGCGAAATATCATTGCCATTCAGGAAAATGAAGATTCGAAATCACGCAAAATTACTCAATCGCCTTCCGGCTAGTACATTCACTCGATAAGTTTTCGGAGCCAATTGGTGGCCCAATTGTCCCAATCGCCTACATTTAGCCCCGCCAAAAATCCCCGACCCGGAAATTTAGGAAGCATCCCGACCAAACACCCGAATTTTTTTTTCAAAAAACCGATGATGTTTGTTACCAATCTGCGAACTCCATCTGAACCTACCACAATAAACATGAAAAACGCGCTGCTCTTTGTCTTGTTAGTCGCCTTATTTCCCCGGCCTACTGCGGGGCAGGGGCTTATTTTCGATTCCGCTGAGTTTAGCAAGTTGCCCAAAGCGCGTCCGAAAACGGGAGTCAAGGACTTGGGAACTGCTCCCATGCGAATGGACCTGACGCCTTACGTGCCGACACTGGTCCGGCAGGGCGAGAGGGACTATACCTGTGTGGCCATTGCCACGGCGGTCCACGCCATAGCGACCCAGCGGGCAGCGGCAGCAAATGATACCGATTCCCGGACGATACTGATGAAATATGCCCTGTCGCCGATGTATGTCTTCAACAAGATTGGCGGCGACTGCGGTAACGGGGTAACTCTAGCGGCAGTGGCGACCTTTTTGCGAGACGAGGGCAGCGTCGCTTTCTCGACTTACGACGCTACCCGCTGCACTGATAGCCAAATTCCCGGCTCCTTAAAGGGAACGACGAACCTAATTCGGATTAAGGCGGCAGAGACTTTTTTCAACCGGGATAGCCTGAAAGGCCCTAATCGGGTGGTCGAGGATGTGAAGGATCACTTGGCCCAAAAACGACCCGTGGTAGTGGGGCTACCTATCCTGGAAACTTTCAAGCGCATTACCAGCGCCAATCCTTACTATGCTCCCAATCGGCGCACGAAGGGCGGACACGCCGCCACGGTAATTAGTTACGACGATGTCCAGGAGGAGTTTAAACTCGCCAATAGCTACGGGGAAGACTGGGGCCAGGACGGGTTTTTCTTCATGAAGTACGCCGACTTCGCTGCTTCCGTCGAACAGGCTTTGTACATGGTACTCGCCCCCGAACCAGAGGCCGACGGAAAGCCCGTCCTGACGCGGCTCGGGGGTACCTTTGCCTTCAAAAATGTTGAAATCGAGAATCGCGCGGTCAATGAATACGACCAAAAACCCAGGCACGTGGGCGATGGGCTGTACTTTTTGGATAAAAAGGACTGGAAACTCCGGCAACGGTTTCGGCTACAGGCCGAAAACACCCAGCAGAGCGAACATATCTGTGTCTTCAGTATTTCTCTCAACAACCAGATAGATATCTACTTTCCCGAAGACATCAAGTATCAACCGCTAAACGCTAAGGGCCAAAACCAGGCACCCCGCATCTTCGGGGCGGGGGTGAGCGACCTCGTGCTGCCCAGTGGCCGCATCGTCGTGCCGATGGATCCCGAATCGACCTTGATTATCAAAGAAACCGGAACAGACTACCTCTGCATTCTGTACGGCAACGAACCCATCAAGCCTGAACTACAGCAGATACTCGAAAGGGTGCAGGCATCGTCCGGCCCCATCATGCAGCGCATCAAAAATGCGTTAGGAAGCCGGGCTATTGCCGGGCAAGTCGCCTATGCGCCCGACCACATGGAGGCCCAGGTCACGCCCCGGCAGGGCGACATTCTGCCCATTGTGCTGGAAGTGAAATCACGGTAATCCTAACTTTTCAACGTCCCGTTTGCCATGAATAAATTCTTGCTACTCCTTACATTGCTAGGCCTAGCCTTCGGCATGGCCCAGGCTCAAACCGAACTCCCGGACGAGTCTTTTCCGCTGGATGACTCGGTGGCGACCACCGTCGAGGCCGTGGAACTCTACGGTGGCCCGTCCGACGGAAACGCCGCGCCGCAGGCCGCCAACCTGCGTAGCCGGATGCCGCCCGTGGGTAGTATAGGTAAAGCACCGGCGGGGCAGTCACTGGGCTGGGCCATCTGCTACTATGCCGCCACCATGACCCTGGGCCTCAAGCCCGCCGACGCCCTGAGTCCCTACTTTCTGTTCGATATGCTGACCAAAGCAAACGACCGCTGCCAGTTGCCAAGCCAGAAGTATATGCATGAAATCCAGCGGATTTTAATGGAAGTGGGCTGCTTACGCAAGAGCGACTACCCGGCTTCGGGCAACTGCCAAGTGCGCCCAAGCCCGGCCAGCTACCAGAACAAACTGCGCCACCGGATTATCCTCAACGTCCTACTCACCGCACCTCCAGGCGGCGGGCTGAGTTCGGGCCAGGTGCTGCACACTATCCAGCGCAAATTAAACGCTGGGCAACCCGTCATCGGCATCATGAAGGCTGATGCTGCCTTCCGAAAGTTGAAGGCGGGCATCTGGCAACCCGATAGCCAACCGGGCCTGTTCACCCATGCCTTGCTGATCGTCGGGTACGACGATCGCAAGCAGGAGGTAGAGGTGGTCAATTGCTGGGGAACGGGCTGGGGAAACGGCGGCTACGGGCGCATTGCCTACCAGGATTTGTACCACTTCAAGCAACTCTACCAGGTTTTCAAACCCACCGAACCGGCCGTAATTCAGGACAAGCTCAAACCACCTTCGGCAAACTTACCCGCGCACACCCCCGCAGTAAAGCCCCCCAGTCCCGGGCCTTCGTCGGCCAGCGTGGTCATGCACGGAAACCTAAGAATGCGGATTCCAGTCGCGGCGGACGCCAGCGGTAATCCACTGTTTGAAGAATTGGATTTCAAAAAGTCAGAAGGTGTGTACGAAATGGCGCAGCCCCGGCAATGGCCATTGAAGCAGCAGTTTCAGTTAGTGGTTGACCGACTGACGCCCGGCACCTACCTTTACCTACTCGGCGTGGACGGGGTGGGAACGGCCCAGATTTACTGGCCGCAGAAAACCGCCTTTGGCCACCAGACCAACGCGGCCTACTCAGCACTGGTCTCCGACCAACGGACTGCCTTCGTACTACCGCGGCCGCGGCTGGCCGACACGGTGGGGGGAGCCGTATGGATAGACCGCGTTTTTACGAAGGACGTTTCGGGCGCGGAATTCTTTGTGGCACTCCACTCGACTAAACCGCTGGACGACGCCGAACTGCTTGGAATAAAAAGCGAACTGAACGGGCGGCATAATTCGGCGCAGTTGCTGAAAAAGGTGCAGGCGAAGCTGGGGGATCAGCTTCTGGCCGGAGCCGATGTGCGCTACGATACCCGTCCCATCCGGTACGAAACAAAAAGCGGGCGGGGCCAGGTTCTGCCCGTGGTGCTGCGCCTCGACTGACGTATAAGCAGAGCGGTTAGACAGATGGGTTTGGAAATATATTTTCTTTCCCCCAAAAAAAGGGGTGAGTATCGGAGAGGCGGGCGATTACTTTTGAGTCCAGTAATCGAACCAACGAAAATATGACCGCAAGTATCATCCGACTCATCATTATAGAAGACCATACTCTGCTCCTGCAGGGCTACCAGAATATGCTGGCCGATGTCGAAGACATCCGCATTGTGGCGACAGCCGCCAATTATTACGACGCGATCAGTACCCTCAGAACTAATCCTTGCGATGTGCTGCTGCTCGACCTCAGTATGCCGTTACGGTTCAAGAACGGGGAGTCACGGCTGTCGGGGCTGGACTTACTGGAACACGTCAGGAAAGAGAACTTGACTCTGGATTCGCTCGTCATCTCGACCCATCGCGATTACGAAATCATCAAAAATACGATGACACTGGGCGCCAAGGGTTACGTTTTCAAAAACATCGACTATCCCGAACTGCTCGAGGCCATTCGCTGCGTGGCCACTCACAAGAAATATCTGCAAAAGGAAGTCGAAAGTATTATCGAAAGCAAGATGCAGGATGAGAGCCGCTTCATCGAAGAGGGAATCCGGCTGACGCCCCGCGAGAAGGAAATACTGAAACTACTGGGCGACGGGATGAGCGCCGAGAAAATCGCTGAACATTTGGGGCTGGTCCGGTACACGATTGAGGAGTACCGCAAGAAGCTCATTAAAAAATTCAGGGCCAAAAACACGACCAACCTCATCAAAAAAGCCTGCGATTACAAGTATATTTAACCCCAAAAACACAACTCTGGCAACGCATGCGTCTGAACATACCCACGACTTCATGGTGCTGGATCGGGCTACTGTTTCTTTCGGCGCAGGTAGCAGCATCCCAGCAGGTGATCGAACTGCGGGAAGGCTTCGAGAAAATCCCTTTGAAGCAAAACCTGACCTACACCATTGATTACACGGGAGGACACACGATAGCCGATGTCAGGAAGCACTTCCGAGGAACGGAAATTGGGGATTCGTACCCCAGCTTCAAAGATACCGAACACGCCCACTGGCTCTTTTTTCGGATCAAAAATCTGAGCCGGAGCAGCCAAAAAGTGTCGCTGATTACCAAAGGAATCGATAGCGTACAGACATACATTGCCGTTGCGAAGGGCCTCGCCTTCGCATTCGCTCCCACGGGAAGCCACACGCCCATTTTTCGGCGGAATACCGTGAGTCCGCTTCTTTGCACGACTTTCGAGATGCGGCCCCAAACCACCTACTCAGTGTGGGTGAGACTCCGCAATGTGAACTACCGCCTGTCGGCTTCTCCTTTTGACCTATACAGTTACGAAGCCGGAGCCAGATTTCTTTTTCGCAAGCACTTTTTTTACAGCCTTTATCTAGGCAGCATGTTTCTCATTCTGCTTTTTGGCCTAGCGTTGGTGTATTTTTTCAAAGAAAAAATCTATTGGTACTACTTGGGTTGCGTGTCGTGCGCCGCGCTGATTATGTTCGTTTACAACGATTTCCTGTATTTGCTCACGAACCAATTGCCTACGATCGTGCGGAACAAAAACGCCTTGGGCATCCTCAGCGCTAGTGTTCCTGTTTTTTATCTCCTCTTTGCCGAAAAATTTCTGGGCATAACCATCAAGCCCCAATCGTGGCTGTTCATCGCCAGCCGCAGCATCATCGGACTACAGTACCTGATTATGGCGGGATTAATGCTGGCTGGTGAAGCACTTTTCGACTACCGGGGTATCTTCTATTTCAGTATGTTCGCGCTGAGCGCCATCACACTCTATTACCTTTTTGCCAAGATCAGAACGGCGCCAGCCAAACTGTTTTTAGCCGCAACATTTCCGGTGAACGTGATCGTAATTTTGGAAACCTTCTCAACGCTGCACCAGATTCCCACCCAGAACATCCACGATCTCTACTATGCCACCACCCTATTCGAACTTCTGTTGCTCACCTGCGGTATCGTCTATCGGTTTCGCCGGAGCGAAATGGAAAAACTTCGGCTACAATACGAAATACTGGACATTGAAGTGGAGACTCGCACCGAAATCGTGGACACGATCGCCCACAAACTTCACGACGAAGCCGCCGGGGATCTGGTGCTGGTCAAATCAAAACTTGGCGAAATGCAGCGGAGCGACAGTATCAGCTCCGAGGACTGGGGGGCTGTGTTCAGGTGGCTCGACCAGGCCTACAATCTGGTACGTGATCTTTCCCACAAGCTCGAAGAGTCCCAGACACGGCAGCCCCTAATCGTGAAACTGACGGAGCGGTTCGATGGCGAAAGTAAGGTCGCCATCGACCACGAAGGCCTGCCCCTGAACACTATCCTGGATTCGAATGCCGAAGCCATCCTCTTTAACGTGGTTTCCGAGGTCATCACCAATGCCCTTAAACACGCGCAGCCTCGCCACATCCACGCCCAGCTTTCTTACGACGCTCCTTTCTTCGAGGCGATTATCGAGGACGACGGACGGGGGTTCAATCCCGAAAGAGCTCGAAAAAACGGGAATGGCTATGGGTTAGGAAAAATCAAGTCTCGTGTGCAAAGCTTGGACGGAAAAATGTTCATAGACAGCAACAGAACGGGTACAGTGGTCATTATCAAGGCTAAGTTCGAGACCTGAAAAATATTTTAAACAATTTTGGGATTTACCAAAAATGGGGGTAGGGGCGGCGTTCTCGGCCCCCTAGTTTTGTCACGATGATTGTTGCACCCACTCACTTGACGAAACATGAAACGACTCTTACCCGCCCTCGCTCTACTCGTTTTCCTGGCCAGTGCCGTCCAGGCCCAGCAAAAGCCGACACCCGCGAAAACCAAGGTCAAGACTACCACCCCGACTAAGAGAAAGGAAACCGCTACCGACCCGGCACCGAAAGCCGCCGAAACCGCTCCGGTTCAAAAGGTCGAGGTAAAGAAAGACCTCGTGCAGGACGATTACGGGCAAGACGCCGAAAGCCAGGAAAACCTCCAAAAAATCGAGGAGCAGAACAAAGCCCTGCTGGCCGGAGAAAGCCAGGAAGCTACCTACCACCGTATGGATCGCAATAGCCTCACGGTGATACCCGTGCAGTTATTTGTGCCGGGGCTGGGCAAGGTCGATGAAAAAACCAAAAAGCCGATCTACACGCGCCGACAGCTCTTCGAAGCCCAAAAGCTTAAGAGCCATGCGGGCGATGTGCTGGTGAGCGAGAAGTACTTCTACAACAAAGTACGTTTCGACGCCGAAGCGATGGTGGCGGATATGCTGTCGGACTCAATTGCATTCTACGCCATGCTCGATCTGCCACCTCCGCCCAAGGAATTGATATCCAAAGATGGATTGATCCCTAAAATAAACCTGAAAAAAGACCCCGTGGAGGAGCAAACCAAAGCGGCGATTGCGGCCTACAAGTCGAATGAGAAACTACGGGATTACATGACCCAGGGAAACGTTGGTACCGACGTCCTGAAAATTTGGACCAACCGCACTACGCTTATGGAAAGACTGTACTATTCGGTTGCCGAGGCAGACAAGCGTCAAAAGGTGGATCCACTGAAGTATGAAGTTTTCAAAAACCTGCTCCGCAAGAACTATGTGCTTTTGCTGGTGCTGATCAATCCTGAGAAGGTCGTGGAACAACTCCAGAGTGGACGCACTTACGAATCGTACCAGGCCCGAGTGGAGGGCTTGCTTTACCGGGTGGACACGACCAATCTGGATGGCAACGATATCAGGCCCCGACACCCCCTGCAATTTGTCGAAAAGGTGTCGTTTGGTGAAATGACCTGCGACCCGATGAGTGAAGAACTCGCAGAGCAGTATGGAGCCTGGTCGGACGATGAGTTGTGGGAAAAAAGCAACACCCTCCGCTTGGCCAATGTCCGCAAGCAGGCGCAGGCTTTTTACCAAAACAAAGACTACGCCTGCGCCAAGAACTACTATGAATTCGTGCTGGCTTCGGGGGCATCCGGCGCGGATAAGGAAAAGCTGACGGCTCTCATTGCGGAATGCGACAGTCAACTGGCCAAATCCCCGCCGACGGACGATGCGCCGCCCTGCCTGATCGACGAGAGCGGCCTGCTCGAAGATTGGATATTTGCCCAAGGTGCCACCAACCGGGTGATGAGTGAGATGGAACGGAAGGTGGAAGAACTCAAAGTCAAGTCTTTTATCTTCAAGACTGACCCTTACATCACGGCCGAAATCGGCAAAAAGCAGGGCGTCTACACCGACCAGCGTTTTTTTGTATACCGTAAGGATCTTTCAAATGGCAAGATGCGGGAAAAGCGGGTCGGTACGCTCAGAGTGGTCAAGGTGGGGGACAACACCGACAAATTCAAGGATTACAACCGAGGGACGCTCAGGCGCGACTCCTCCGCAATTTCATTTAGGTCACTTTTTGTTTCCAACAATGATGATATGCCTTCTGCTACCGAATTCGGTTCGCTCGGGAGTTTATTCAAGCGCGACTCGTCCGCGACTTCTTCTAAGCCGCTCCTGACGTCTAGAAAAAGGGATTCTACCGTTGTTGCCAAATCGGCGCCGCTCAAGCAGTCTCAGATCGAGAAGCGGGTACTCGACAGTTTAATGAAAAAAGACACAAAAACGATGTCGGTCTTCAAGCAGGTCGATGGCGGCGATATCAGGGAGTTCGACTTGGTAAAACAGAACGACGACCGGGGCGTGGGCATACAGGCGGGCTACGGGAGTCGGCTGGGAACTACTGCGGTAGTCGTGGGCGTGGATGCACGTATTGGTAGTATGCTGAAAATGCGGATGCCATTTACCGGGTTTAAAATTGGGGCCAATTTGGCAATTCCCAACTCAGCGGCAGTAACCCAACGCTACAATATTCCCGATGACGAGAGTACCATCATCGGCGAACTGTACCTGGCCCGCGAGCTGTACATCTCCCGCAAATTCGACGTGAAGCCTTTGGCCGGTATCAATCTATTCAACGACGACGTAAACCTACTGCTGGGCGTGATGGGCTACCTCAATCTCTTCGGCAAAGGGAGCAACTTCAAGGTGAAATTAGCCCCCGAAATCTCCTATGTCGTCGGCTACGCACCGCAAGGAAGTCTGAACCTTCGCTTTGAATTTTAACCCACATCACAACCCTTCTTCCCAATGAAAAAACTAATCTCTATTTCCCTTCTATTTCTTGCCTTCCTGTGTGTAAACTGCGCGAAGGTGAATTTTCCGGAAGGCATCGATGGTAAGTTTGAAGTAAAAGATATGAACCAGGTGTGCAGCCGCACCGGAACGCAGGATGCCGGGGTGCAATGCCTGCGGGTGGCAGCCGAGAACAGCACGCGGGACAAAGCTTTCGGATTGGCCAAGAAATACGCCGTAGCCGCCGTGCTGCTGCGCGGCGTTTCGGGAACCCATAGTGCCACCCAGAATCCGCTCATTTCTCGGGCCGACCAAGATAACCACGGCAAGTGGATTAATAAATTCTTCGAGAGCGGCGATTATTTGAAGTACCTCGAGCAAGCCGACATCGAACCAAATGAAGTTTTCACGATCAAGGGCGGTTACCGTGTAGGAATCAACGCAAAAGTGGCCTACGAGAGCCTGAATCGGCACTTGATGGATGAGGGCATCATTGAGAAGCCCCGTTTCTGACCAGAAATTTCTAAAAATACAAATAGCCTACTTTATGAAAAACCTGCTCTATTTACTATGTCTGTTGGTGGAAATATTCCCCTGTGCTCAGGCCCAAACTACCTCGAGAATGATGGTTATCCCGGCCGATGATCTGCTGAAACGGCTCAACTGCCTGACGGAGCAGAACGTCCAGGGGCAGACCATGTACGTGCGTAATTACCAGAAAGCGTACATTGACCAGATCGACCTGCGGTTTGTGAGCGGAGCTATTGCCGGGAAGTTCGAGAAAGCGGGATTTCCGCCGCTGGAAGATTTCGAGCAAGCCCTGAAAACCGCTCAGGACGACGCCATCCGGGATGATATTAGGGAAGTACAGACCGACGCCATCACCCAGGTGATCAACCAGGTGCGGCCCGATGTGATCCTGGAATTGTCCTATATCCTGCAAAAGGGAGGCATGACCAACCGCCTGACTTTCTCGCTGGTGGCTAAGGATTCCTACACCTCAAAGGTAATCGCGACAATCGCGAATCCGGGTATGCAAACCGCGGAAACCGATGTTCCGACGTTGCTGGTCGAGCAGGTGGAAAATAACTTGAAAAACTTCACCGACGCCATTGTGCGCCACGCTGCCGATGTCAGGAAAAACGGCCGCACCATCAGGCTGCTGGTGTCGGTGGACGGCAACGCGGATTTCGACCTTGAAGACGACTGCGGCACGACGGGCGAGCAATTCATTGACATTATCATGAATTCGGTGGAGGCCCACAGGAAAAAAGACTCCGAAACGCCCAATGGCGGTAACACCACGACCGGGAAACGAATGCAAATCAGCAACATCAGGATCGATTACGTCGATCCCGTCAAGAACCGGGGTATCTCGGCCCGCGACTGGGTGCGCGATGTGGCGAAGGAAGTCGAAAAAGCCTGCAAAGTCAAAGTCAAAAACGTGTCGCAGGGCATTGGCGAGGGGCGCATTATTCTGGGTAATTGAACCCGGCAATTTCCACATAAATCGAATTTGTCATGAAAAGTTGTTTTTTGCTTGCCGTTTGTGTCGTGTTGACCTTCGCGTCGCCTATTTTTGCCCAGCAAACGCCCGTAACGCAGGAACAGGACGTAAAAATCCCGATTTCGGTCGTTTCGGGAAACGACACCACAAGTTTTGGTCGTCTGCTTGCGACCCGTTTGCAGCAGGCGGTCAGCAAGACGGGCATGAGCGAGTATGAGAGTTACAACTTCGTACTATTTCCCAAAATCAATATCCTCAGCCAGGACCTCACGTCCTCCGCTCCGACCTTGACAGTGGTCAACCTGGAAATGACCCTAATTGTGGCCAACGGCTACCAGAGCAAGAGCATTATTTTTAACAGCGAAACCTTCTCGCTCAAGGGCGTGGGCAAATCACAGGAGCGGGCAATGCTCGAAGCTGCTCGAAGCCTTCGCGCCGACAACCCGCGCTTGCAGGCATTTATCGATAAAAGTCGGCAGGCTATTGTCCGGTATTTCGCCGCCAACTGCGAAGCGATTATCAGCGAAGCCCAACTAATGGGCCGCCAAGCCCTGCTGGCTATCAATAAGGGTCCCATCAACGACAAGGCCATTACCGCCGAGACGCAGTTCAGCTGGGCAATAGGCTTACTTTACAATATTCGCAGTGCTAATTACAGTTGCTATCAGTCGTCCATTGAGAAAATTAATCAAATCCTCAATCAGTACGACGATTTCTCCTGCCAACTGTATCTGGGTCGGGCCAGAAACCACTGGGCGGCCCGTGAGGTGGACAAAACCGTGGCGTACCTAAACAAAATTCCTCCCTCACAGAAATGCAGGGCGGGGGTGGATGAACTGCTGCGCCAGATGGACGGCTACCAGGAACGAATGACCGACAAAGACCTTAAGGAAGAGGTGAGGGTGCTGCGGGAGCGTGAAAAGGCGGGTAAGGATATGCTCGAACTGGTGATGGACGGTCAGAAAAAAGAAACTAGCGATATGCGCGACGCCCGTAGACAGGAAACGATCATCAACGTCTTGGGGCCACCGACACCCCCTAACCGCAACTAGTAGTAGGCTTTCCGACATCTGACACACTAATTTCTAAAAATCCAACTGCATGGACTTACTCACCCTTACCGCCCGCATCCAGCTTCCGTCTTCGGAGGTGGTATACTGCGAAAGCAGCCGGAACTACACGTTCATCCATTTAAGATGTGGCAAGAGAATTCTACTCAGTAAGACCCTGGGTTGCATAGCTCTCGGATTGCCAAAAGGGTCTTTCATTCGCCTGAGTCGCTCCCACATCGTGAACCTGAATTACCTGAACAGCATCGTGGAGCGCGACGAGAACTACTACGCCCGTATTGCGGGCGGCACCCGGCTACCGATCAGCCGCCGTCGCCTGAAGTACGTCACCAGTCAGTGCTAATATGCGACGAAAACCGATCTTAAAATTCCTATGAAGTACGCCGTCTTGCTGTTGATTTTGTTGAGCTCCCATTTAGGGTTCGGCCAAAGCGGGGAAAGTCTGCGCTGGACCGAGCCGTTTGGTCGGGCAACCATCTTCACCGCGCGGGCCGACACGACGCTGCGGCTGGAAATCAGCCTGTCGAATCCCGAAGCCGCCGAACAAGCCACGATCCAGCTCATCCGCAATGGACAGAAGTACGCGGGGAGTGGCCAAAAAAGGATGGGTGAGGAAAAACTGCCAAAGGCCGAGGGCCAAACGGTTGTTCTTACCAAGCGCGTACCCCTAGCAGAGGGCGACAATACCTGGCAGGCCGAAGTGACCACGCCGGAGGGGGTCAAAATGCGCAGTCCGCTGCTGCGTATAGTCAGGAGGGTTAGGAAACCAAATCTGTATTTGCTTTGCGTGGGCGTACCATACAATCTGAGATACACCCGGCGCGACGCCCAGGCCATTTTCAATCGCTTCAAAACGCAGGAGGGCCATTTGTTTGGCAAAGTGGAAGGAAAACTGCTGGTCTGCGCGCAGGACACCCGCTACTCCCCGCTCGGCCAGACGCTGTCCGACTTGCAGCGCGAGGAAATGACCGAAGAAGACGTACTGATTCTATTTTTCTCGAGCCACGGCACGCCGAGCAGTTTGGAGGGCAAGGACTTCGGGCTGGTGTCGAACGACGCCAGTTTCGGCGTCCGAGACGAGCGGTACGTGCTGCTGCTCTACCAAAAAGACATCATCAGCAACATCGAAAATCTGCCCTGCAAGCGAATTGTCCTGCTTGACGCCTGCCATAGCGGGGCGGCGGGCGGTGAAAAAAAGTGGATCGGCACGCTACTGGAAGCCCAAAACATCGTGGCCCAAACGCCTTCGGGCCTCGTAACGATCACCAGCAGCTCGGGCAGCGAGTCATCGTGGGAGCATCCTACATGGCAGCAGGGAGCGTTCACCTTCGCCCTGCTGGAAGGTTTAGCGGGCCGCGCCGACGTCGCCGAACGGGGTAGAAAAAAGGACGGGATAATTACGGTCGGAGAACTTTCGCAGCACGTCCAGAATCGCGTCCCCCATCTCGTGGATAGTGTTTTTCAAGAATCACAGCACCCGAGGGTCTACAATCCCTCCGCTCTAGATTACCCGATTTTTAACTATAAAATGAAGGAAAAGGAAGTCCCGCTCACAACGCCCGTTTGCGCCGAGTCTGAGGAAAAGCCGTCTTCTGGCCGAAAAATGGCCGTGCTGGGGCTACTGCCAGGCAGTTCGTCGGAAATGGATCGGCAGCTGACGGAAAAGGTGACCGAAAGCTTGCGCCGGAGTTTTTCGGACTACGGGGTTGAGGAGGGGAAGGAAAAGCTAATTCGGGACGGCACAGTCATTGCGATCATCGACGGTTATCCGCCCAAAAGTCGCGGACTGGCGAACGAATTCGGGGTGGACTGCTTCTGCTTCGTCACGCGGGCGACCTCTGCCTACTCTCAGGATGCCACCACCCGAAAATGGCGGGCGGAGGTGAAGTTCAGGCTCTATTTCGTTTCGGCCCACAGCCAGGAAATACTGGCCGACCGAGAACTGACCGAAACGGGCGTCGGCATTGACCGGGCAGCAGCAGAATCCGCCGGGATTGCTGCCATTTGCCAAAAAATCAGGAATGCCAAAATAGTTCTCAAACCCATGATACCCACCACTAGAAACTAGCTTTTTTCATCACGAATCCAAACACCTATTTAACAAAACAAAAAAACAACGAACATGAAAAAGTCAATCTCTCTCGCCCTCCTACTCGCCATGAGCTTGTTTTTCAGCCAGTGTAGCCTTGTCAATGATATTCTCCCCAAAGAAGCCAAATCTTCGGGCCAATGGAACGAGGCGTTGGGGAAGGGAGGAGGCGATGTTATATCTCCGCGCAATCACCTGTATAGCTTCGAGGTCAAAAGCGACGACCAAACCGTTACCGTCAAACTCAGCGCGGACACTGATGTCAGATTCCATGTCTATGATCCATTGGGGCAACAGATTGTTTTCAGTAATGCAAGTCGCGAGGAGACGAGGGAGATTATCTTGAAAAAAGGAGTTCATAGTGTTTGGGTGAATTGCCGTGAGCGAGACGGACTCGGCTCTTACAAACTGAGCGTGACTGGGACGTCAGGATTGACCCGTATCCCCTACGAAAGGATGAAGTTGGAGAAAGTAAAGTTCAGCGCGGACGGAGGGGGGGGGAATGGTTACTGGACGCCTTCATATACCTTTAAGAACCATTACTACCAATTTGAAACAACTGAGGATAAATCTTTGGTAGATATAAGTATGGATATGTCAGTAAATGACGGATTTTTCATCCTCTATAACCAACTTGGAGAAGCAGTAGGTTATTCTAATTCGGGAAGAAGCGAATGGTTGGTCAGAGAGTTGCCAAAAGGGAAACATACAATTCTACTTGGAACGACACAGCGCGACGCCCTAAATAGCATTTATGAAATCAATATTTTTGGCAAAGTACAAAACCTTACCCAGATAACATTTCAATCGGAAACCATCAAGGGTAGTTGGGCAGATTCCAAAAGTATAGATAGGTACACATTACGTGTCACTGAAGACAACACTTCACTTGATGTATCTTTGAAATCGCCTAACATCGATGGGTATTTAGCGCTTAAGGATCCAGTTGGTAATGCAGTTGCTTATAGTAATTCGGGTCGCAATGAATTTATTCTTAGAGGCGTCAACAAGGGAGTGTACACCATCGAAGCCTACCCTAACCAAAGCAACGGCAAGGGAAATTACAGCCTAATTATCTACGGACAGTTTGCGGACTTGAAGAAACTGTAATTAGCTAACCCGCAGCTGAGCCGAAGGGGACCTGTCGGGGTATACCAAGGCGTTCACTTGACCATGGCCTTTTTCGTATAGAGAATAGCGGTTTCTCTATACGAAAAAGGCCGTGCTTTATTTACAAAACCCGCTTCGGGATGGCGAGAGTGACAAATAAGTTCATGGTGTGAATGATTTAGGGGTGGTATAGAAAATTGCCTGGGTGGGAAGCTCCGTTGCGCTGGCTACCCTACTTGTGGTTTACTGTAAGAAGGGGATGAGCATACGGGTTTTGCGCATGTAGACCCGGTAGGCGTCGCCAAAGTGGTAAATGAGCGTTTGCTCTTCCCAGATAATGCGGTAGCGGTACGCCCAGCCCAGCCCAGCACCAGGGCCGACACGACTAGGCCGATCCAGGCAGATACGTAGACCGCAATCTCCATCGCCAACACATATACGCCCGTGTAGCTGCCATGACGCACATAGCGGTAATGGCCGGTTTCGATCAACTGGTGATCCTTCTGGATATGCACTCGGTTGTCGAAATAGACGCCTATTTCCGCAATGGCCCACACCCTAACTATGAGCCCGCCCACAATAAAGGCAAGTCCGATCCCAGAGGCAATAGTCCAGCAATAGGGATGATTTCTTGTGAAATAGGCCCATTCTGTCACCGTAATCATCTGGCTGAGCATGGTGGCTCCAAACAGATATTTCATCGACTGACCATCCTACGGGTCATTCAGTTGTTGCAGGGAAAATTTCGGCTGGGTCAAAAAGATAAGCGCACAATCTACTATGGGCACCATTAGGGCGACCGAAAGCAGCAAACCGGGGTGTAAAGACAGAGGCAACACATAGTAAATCACGAGCGTCCGCAAGGTGGCGGGGAGTTTCTCGGGCGCTTCGCGGAGGGTTTTGACGGCGAAGTCACGGTAGGGGTTAGCGGAAGGGGAATGGTGTGTGTTCATGGAGTCGGGTAGTTTTGGTTATACTACCCATTCGCCAGAAGGGGGCTAGCATCACTGGAAAATCAATATTTTTTTTTGTTGGGGGGTATAGTCTTGTTTTTGGCAAATACCATCATTTTCTCACTTGACTTTTTCGGTGAGCTATAAATTGGTGAAATATAGCGCTATTTTGTTAAGGTTCTCATATATGTTTTACAAGGCTCGATAACAAATTCGTCTAATTTTAATCGCTGATTGGCATCATTCTGAAAATCTACCCAAACATCTGCATAATCAACGTTATTACCAACTGAAAAATCTTCCCAGCATTTTGTTTCATTTGGATGTAAGTATAAATCTTTCAGTCCATATCTTCCTGGCTTAACCTTTATATTGGTATTGGTCTTATTAGTTGCACAAACTACACAAATAGATTTTGTGGCACAATCGGTTGCCGGTTTTGGGGTATTCACATTGCTGTTAGAAGTATTAACTTGATTTGTATTTTGTCCACTTTGGGCAACCATTTCAATGCAAGTCAGCATTTCCTTAATCCCGTTCGTAAGTGAAAACGCGCCTTTGGTGTAGCCTAAAACGGCCAGTGTTGGGAGCTTCACAATATTGACGGATACTCTGATTTCTTCTCCCAAGGTGGTGATTGTGCCATAGATAAGGCCATCAATGCCTGATGCCTGACCTAGCTTGGCGGCCTCGTTTTTTTCTTCTAACAAGCCTTTTACTGTCAGTTTATTCTGTTCGAGCAAGTTGTCTAAAAATTTCTGGTTGACCACAACCAGGTTCCTTCCAGAAACGGACAGATTACCTGTTAGTTCTTCGGCCATAAATTTACCGAATTCGGTATTGCACCCCTTATATTCAAGTGATGTAACGGCCACTTTTTTGCAGCCGTTCTTTACCGCCTGATCAGCAATTTCAGTGGCCAGAGTTTTAATTTTCTCATCCATATTCTGCGCGTAGGTAAAAACAGGTTGGATAAGCAGAAGAAGGCACAAAAATTTGTTCATATAAAATTATTTTTTTGTGAAAAATAGGTTATACGTCTTACAAGGTTCAATAGTAATAGACTCTCTTTTAAAAAGGGTACGATTTTGATAATAATACAATTGCGTATTGAGATAATCATTTGTTCCTGATAATTGCGCCTGTGTCCAACATTTTCGCTCACCTGGATGAAGCAGTATTTCTTTTCCAATCGTATTGAGGCTTGGTTTAGCTTCAATTGTTAGTTCCGATTTGTTGGTTATACATATTGTACAAGTTCTTTTTTGGCCGCAATCAGGCGATGATTTATCATTTGACGAGGTATCAAAATCGTCAACTTGTATTGCTGCTTTGGCACCCAACAGAGTATTGATATCTGCCGTCCGAGTAATGTTGCCCGCAAAAGCTCGCAGAATTACAGCACGTTGAATATCCAGTATCTTGATATTAACCCGTACACTTTCTCCTAAGGGTGTGATAGTACCATAGATCAGTGCTTCAATGCCAGCTAATTTCCCCAGTTTGACGGCTGTTTCAGGGTCGCTAAGCGGCCCTAGTTTGTTTTCCCGCATCAGGTCGTTCAGGCGAGAGCGGTCAATAACCTGAAAACCCTGTCCGGACTCTGGGAGGGCGGTGTTAAACTCTTCGCTGAGAAATTGCCCCAACTTTGTCACTACCCCATTGGCATCCATAAAATCGGCCACGGCAATGCGCTTTTTGCCAGTTTCGGCCACTTTATTGCCAATCTCCTGGGTGATACTTTTAATTTGGGCTTCATATTGGGCGTTGGACGGGAGGCAGGCCGAAATCATCGAAATGAATATCAGGGCGTATTTCATGATTAATATTTTGGGTTAGTTTTACTCATGAATAATCGGTTATTATCTATCACCCGGACAGTCACTTTGCACCCATCCACATTGACATTCATACTACCATATTTACGGTTGGTGTCTTCTTCAACTGTATGGAGAACAAAACGTACACTTAATATACCCGTTGTGCTTTGGGTGCGAATATTAGCCGTACAATTGCGGGCGCCCGGAGCAACAAGCATGTTGGGTTTATAATTACTTCCTCCGTAAATATGAGATACTACTAAAGCTTCTTTGGTAGTATTCTCAAGGCATACCTGCCCGTGGTACATCCCATTTTGCAGGCAATCTTCCTTTTTCATATCAATAAATTTGTCACCCATTAGAATCGTCCAAAGGTTTTCATTCTGTCCCGGTGCGTCAGGTAAAAAGGGAGTCTTACTGGAATTACTTCCGCCTTCAGTTCTACCTACACTGGATCTTAGGAGGTTGTTGATCGCTTCAGTACGGATAATAGTGCCGTTGGTAGCCGCAATAGCACTCCCTTTACTGAGATGAATACCCGATAGCGTCAATTCGACCGTTTTATCCAGCGGTGTAGTGGTGCCCGTTATGATTACCTCAATGCCTGCCAGCTTTTGCAATTTTGCTTGGTTTTCAGGGTCAAGCAAGCCTTGGGAATTCATCTTGTTTTCTTCCATTAGCATGTCGATTCTACTTCGGTCTACAATTTCGAGACCATTTTTAAGGCCATTTTGAATCAGGCTAACGCTAAACTGCTGAGCCAGATATTTGCCCAATTCAGTTACGTTGTTTTGTTGATCTACAAAACTTGCCACAGCAAGTCTTTTAACGTCCCTGGCTTTGACCTGTTGGATAATGTCTTCGGCCAGTTTTTTGAGTTCCTGTTTATGATCCGTTTGGGCAAATCCTGTACTGGTAATTGCAACCAGGCAGAGTAGCAGCAGGGTTATCCGTTCCATAGTATTCGGCGATTAGTCAAGATTAACGGTAACAGATTGTAATTTCCCGAGGGCCCGTTCAATGGAATTCTGGATCGCAACTCGTTCCTGATGGTCGGTGCCGGCCTCCTCCAGTTCTATCTTATCAATTTCTTCACCACCCGTTTGAAAAGAAATAGTCAACTGCGTCTCCGCTTTGATAAGGTCGTAAGTGGCCCTATTTGTAGTGAATGGATTGCTTGAGGTCGTAGTTTGCCGTTTTACGGTGCACAAGGTAGCAGAATTGGCGAGTCCCTTCCCGTTTGCTTTTAGCGTTACCACTCGTTCCGGGTACTTCTTTTTCAACTCCGCCACGGTGGCTTTTCCAAGTTCATAATCCAGATCCTTCCCATTGGGCTTGTAAGCAATTACCTCCAGAGTCTTAGATACCAGAGGCACAGGGTTCCAATTAGGGTTATTTGCATTAGTCGGGCCGCTGGTTGGCACAAGGATCAAATCCTCCCGGATATCGTGCAAAATTTGGGGATCCTGAGTGTCCCCACTTCGGGCAATCACGCAGAGTTTCACCCGTTTGAATACTTCATAGAGATCTATATCGGGGGTAGGCAGATGTTTGATCAATTCGGATGTAAACAGGCTATTCGCCTTATCGTAGGTATTATCGTCCGCTACACTTCCGTATCTTGTGGCAAAGGTGATGAACGCACCCGTAGTTATTTTAAGGGGATCCACCATGCCCATTACGTTTCCATCCCAGGGGGTGTTGTCACAATGCTGGAAATTGGGCAAATCACGACAAGCATCCATGAAGAAATAGTTGTGTTTAATCTCCTTCTTCGAAACCGCTTCCACAATTGCATTTAAAGAAACCGAAGAATAGCCTTTCAGTTGTTCCAGACAATCCAGACGAGTATCGATCGGGAGCAGGTAGTTGGTAGAGCCCAGGCCAAGTCCATGTCCCGTGTAATACACAAAAACTACTTCGGTCGGCGAGGAGGAAATCGCCTCAAGGAAATCTGAAAATGCCTTTTCAGTTCCCTGCCGGTTTAGATCCAGGTAGGGAAATACCTGAAAGCCAACCCCACGCAATACCTTGCTAACACTATCCACATCGCGACCAGTATTGGCCAATGCCCGAACGTGGGTATAGGCCTTGTTGCCGATCACCAGTGCTTTGCGCCGGGAATCGCCCGAAATTTTACTAGTACCCATTGTTTTCTGGGCGAAGCTTGCGGTGGTCAGCGAGCTTAAAAGAAAAAGACTTACAAATACCTTGAACAGAGTCTTCATTGGCATTCCGGTTTGAACGCGTAAAATATAGATTTTGAAAAGGAGTTTGATAAATTTTAAAAAAATTTTATCCAGTGGATACCAGGCTCCGATTTTCCTCCCTTTGGCCTACTCATAATTCGCATCCTGAACCAATACATCATCGTTCCGCTGACTTATTTTTGGTTATTTGACAATTTTTGTGATCAGATGGCCTGTGCAAGGGGATCTATAGCCTGATTATCCATAGGCAATATGCTTATTTGAAGAAACAGTAATTCTGTTTTTTGGATAAAAATAGAAACCGCCTCGACTTCGGCAAGCCAGGTGGCTTGCCGAAGTCGAGGCGGTTTCTGCGTTGGCGTCAGAACAAAAGCTGAATGTCGTACTCCCCGATCGTATGCGACATCGTACCAAACGCCGCAGCCGTACTTTCTGCCAAAGCCCGGAACGCCAGGATACCGCTGCCTTTATAAAGCCGGACGCATTCGGCCTGCTCGCCCGTCTTCTCGATAGAAAGCGCAACGGGCGTCATGGTCAGGCCCGTTTTTTCCAGTATCCGGTACAGCGGCGGCTTCACCGTTGCCACCCAGCCGCCGAGGCAGCGGGAATGGAGGTACTTGTCGGTAGCCAGCATCACAGCTTTGGCGATTACACCCGACGGGAAATCCCTGATTTTCGCTAGTCGCCCCACCTCCACGCTTTGGGCAAGAGAAAGCGGATCGACCAGTCCACTGAGGTCGGCCCCGAAAATATACTCCGAAGGAAACAGCCCCTCGACCGGGCGCATCAGGCTGGCCGTTCCTACGAGCCGACTTTCTTGCAGACGGATCAGCAAAACGTCGGAGGGAAATACGAGGGGAAAGGCGTCGTCAAAACGCTTGAAATCAAGCTGAAATTCTTCTTCATATACTTTCTGAAAAAGTTGAGCGGCTTCCAAACGCTCCGCCTCTGAAGCAATTGAAACATACAGGTTCATAACGAATGATGTTTTAGGTGTGGAAAGAATGGTAAGAAAGCCGGGGCAGCTTGGGGACAAAGCTGCCCCGGCGGCATTACAGCACAAAGGGAATCAGCATCCAGGTACGGAGCTGGTACGCTCGGTAATCATCTCCGAAGCGGTCGGTCAGGACTTTCTCCTCCTGCTTGATGCGGTAGTAGTAAGCCCAGCCCAGCACCACCACCGACACGCCCACCCCCACCCAAGCCGACAGCGACACGCCGATGCCAAGCGCAATAAGGTAAGCACCGGTGTAGCTACCATGACGGACGTATCTATACGTTCCGGTCTGAATCAGCTGATGATCGTGGCGAATGTACACGATGTTGGCAAAGTACTTGCCCAATTCTGTGATGGCCGCGACGCGCACTACCAGCCCGAGTGCCATCAGGGCCAGGCCGCCCATAGCGGCGTTACTCCACCGAAAGGAGTGGTCGGGGGAAAAGTAGGCCCATTCGGCCACTGTGACCATTTGGCTGACCAAGGTGGCCCACATCAGGTAGCGCATCGTGTTGCGGTCCTGCGGTTGCCGAAGTTGGGTTTTGCTGGCCAGCGGCTGGGTCAGGAAGACGAGGCCACAGGCCAATACGGGGCCTAGCATCGGCAGCGAAAACAAAAGGTAGGGGTGGGCGCAGAGCGGCAGGCTGTAGTAGCCCAGTAGGGCCAGCAGCGTGGCGGGTAACTTCCGAGGTGCCTCTCTAAGGGTTTGGGAAAGAAAGTCCCGGAAGGATTGGGAAGCGAGGGTTGTTTTCATACGGTGAGTTAGTTAGTGGGTGATGCTCTCTCTTCGCAGGAATGCCCGAAACGTCACCGCTCATGGTGAAAAAACTTTTTTTGGCTAGGTTCGATGACGTTTCACCCGGAAATGCGAATGGGTTGTGAACTTTCACCAAAACCAAATCTCAACCATGAAAAACAAACCCGCTTTTGCCCCCCCCTTGCTGACCTGGGCCTTCGCCTTGAGCTTGTTGTTGTTGCACAGTTGCCACCATCCCGATGTACCCCCTCAAGCCATCGACCCGTCCACCCAGCCCACCCAACTGACGGGTGCCCTGAAAACCGGAGGCAAGCTGAAATCCGGCGGACTCCTCGCCGGCGTGAAGGATGGTTCGCTGCTGGTCGAGAAATCGCAGCCCAGTGCATCCGTGACCAGCGATAATTCTTTGTTCATTCCTTTCGTGTACGGCATCGACCCTGCCTACAAACTGCGGGGCTTTTATTTGCAAGTCCGGGGTTCCGATAATTACTGGGACATTCCCTATCGAGCCGCTAATGCCCGAACGGACGGCACCAATGCCAACCCCGAGCGCAACGGCTTCGTACTAGATATCGGGATTCCGGCCCACATTCTCACGGGGAAATTTGAACTGATCTACCAGATTTACGACGACAAAGGCCGAGTGAGCCAGCCTATCACCATGAGCGTGGAAATCGTGTCTGCCGTGGACTACTGCAATGCCGGCGGTACCTCGCTGGGCAGTGTATCAGGCCAGGATGGCATCACGGTACGTTCGTATGAGTTGGGCGACAAACCCGGCTGGGTGACAATCGGCTACGACACCTACACTGTGAAAGACCGCATCGATATCCGCTACGCCGGAGAGTGGATCGCAAGCACAGGCAAGTTACTGGCTCCCAATCAGGTTCCGCCCATTGGCAGGTGCGGCACCGTAACCGCCGCCGACGGCTTCGTGGGCAAGCGGGACTCCTTCCGGGTCTTCTATGATCCCAAGAAGGGCAAGCGGCTGGACATCTACGTATCCGGCTGCTTGGATGGGGGAACGCAGTGGGTCTTCGCACTCGACGGTTGCCCCGTACTCTAAGACCATTTTGTGCAACAATCTTTTTTTCCACACAGCCCACTTTTCAAACTACCAAAACCATGAAAACCAACTACATCGTCATCGCTCTGTTTCTGTTTCTTTCGCCACTGGTAAGCCGGGCACAGACTGTTTTTGAAGTAAAATTTACATCAGGCCTGACCCAACACCGCGGCGCCCTCGTGCTGTTCGACAGTGGCCTGGGCAAGATGAGGGTACGCTACTATGCCGAGGGCATAGGCACCCAAATGGTCGAGCAGACTGTCCGGTTTGAGAACACCCTGAACGGATACCGGGTCACGGGCTACAATCCCGTGTATCCCGGTACCAAGGTGAGGCACTCTACCTACATCGCCGACAACCTGTACATTTCGCGCAACGAATACGGAAACTTCAAAGTCGTCAACGTGGACGACAGAGGAGTCACGGCCCAGGCGAGTATCAGAACGGTCGAGAACGCTTACGAAAGAAGGAGATTTCTCAGCGATTTCGACTGGGAACTTAATTAATTCTTTCTGTTTTTATCACAGCAGAGTTGGGATGGTCTGATTTATAGGTCACCCCCTATTCTCCGTAAATTTCGCTTCACAGCCCCAACTTCCTAGCGACATTTTGGTGAACAACCTGCTGGATGCGGGTGTAGCGGTCAATCATTGTGCGGATGCGGTGCTTGGTCTGCTGCATGATCTGCCATCCGTCGGCCCTCTAGATTCCCTTGCAAAAAAGGCGGCCGTTTTCTAGGCCAGTTCCTGCCGGGAGACAAAAGCGAGGAGCTCCTCCGATTTTTCCTGAATCGTCAGTTTCGAATTCATAGGATTTCTCAGTTAAGTCGACGCAAAATACTTTAAAATCCAATGATCTAGGAAGCTTTTGTCCACGACAATTTAGGCATTCCCCTTCGGGTTGGGCTATCGGTTCCAAGCCATCGCTCCTGGCTTTCCATATCACGCATCCCGCAAAATCCTTGACGAAAAGCTCGTCGAGGATTTTTTAGTTTTTATTCCTTTTTATTCGCTATGTTCGGGGTTCTACTTCCAAATGGACGGATTTATACGGTAAGCCCTTAGTTTACGAATTTAGAGTGCTGTTTGAATTTCGTAAGGGTCGACGCGGAACACCTGATTCATTGGGGTCTGTGAAGGAATATTCACCCAACCGATTGATATGTTCGTATGTTCCCGACGACAGATACTCGAAGTGAGCTTCATCAATCGCATAGCCCTCGGACTGAAGCTGTTTCAATATGTCCTGCATGTAGACCGTATTCCATAGTAGCACCATGTTGGTCACTAGTGTTAGGCAGCTGGCAGAGTCGTTCTGGGATTCTTGCTGTTTACGCCGAATCATGCCGTCACTGCCAAGCCAAAGCCAGCTCCGCAACGCATGGAGTTCTTCGCCTTTGTTGAGCTGCGCGTTGATGCGCCGACGAAGCTGCTGGCTTTGCAAATAGCGAAGGATGAAACTTGTCTTAATCAGTTGGCCATATTCCTGCAACGCGTACGTTAGATTGTTCTGCCGGGGGGAAGCCTGTAATTTGCTGATGAACAATGAGGCCGTCACCCGGCCGGACTGTATGGATCCCGCCAGCCGAATCAGTTCGTCTCAGTGACGCCTGATGTAGTCGGGATTTACCGTGCCCGTGAACCTGAGATCTGGGTAAATCCACTCTTTCCCTTTTATTTTGCTCAGTTTTTGGTCCCCAAGGTCCCGGATGCGTGGACAAAAACTCAAGTTCAACAAATCGAACAAAGCGAAGATGATATCGGTGTAGCCGGCCGTATCTGTGGTATGTTCAGCGATGCGCAGATCGGTTTCGTTGCCCACAATTTCATCGAGTACAACCGTTGCATCACGCAGGGTGGCAGGCACCACCTTGCTGCCGTACTGCACATACTGGTCCGAGGAGTGCGTCTGCATGGTAACCCCTTTGCCGGGTCCGAAGTAAGTGGGCAGAGCCCGCGCATTACGAATTTTACCTCTGACGGGGAAACGCTGGCCGTCGGAGGAAGAGAAGGTGCCATCCCCCCAGTAGGCGGCCAGCCCCTGCCGGTGGTGTTCGTTGACCAGCGCGTTATTGGCTGATTTGAGCGTGTCATCACGCAGGTAATTCGACGAGGTCCACCACAGTGACTGGTAGGCGAGTCCTGACGAGCGAGCCATGTCCGTTAAGGGGATATTGCAGCCCGCGGCGAGGATGGACGCCAGTAGCAAAGTGGGGTGACCCTCATTCCGGTGGGCGTTTTCCAGGCCCGGCAGGTGATCGGTGAAGCCCACCCATGCGTTTACTTCCACTAGGATGTCAGTCAGATCGACCACGGGCATGCGCTGGCCGATCTCCTGCTGCAACAGCTTTACAGCCGGGGAGACCTCCTGAGCGGTAAGTCGGCTGACCAACAGTTCCCCGTTTTCAATCCGTATATCGCCACCAGCCAGTAGCAACTCCTGCATGGGTTGAAGCAGGGTTTCCAGTTCGTCAATCCGCTGCGTGATGCGGTCCGTACTCAATGCGGGCAGACTGAGCTGTCGGCACAACTCATCCCGTGCAGTTTCCCATTCGGCAGGGGGATCAGGTAGCTGCTGAAGTCGGCGTATCGGCGTGTCTGCTCCATGTATACATCCCACGATCTCAATCGGTCGCGCAGGGTCGCTAGAACCCCCAATTCATAGAGGTGGCGATCACATTCCCCTTGCTCATTGAGAACGAACTACCGCCAGCCGGGCTACGTGAAGCCGCTCGGTGGCTGATCGGGCAGCTTGCGCCGCTTTCCGGTTTGTAGTTCACGCACCACCTTGAGTGCCGCCCCGAAGTCATCGCCCG
>NZ_BMXF01000011.1 GCF_014651615.1 Persicitalea jodogahamensis
GCCCCGCACCGCCGATGGTACCGGTCTCAAAGCCGGCAGAGTAGGTAGCCGCCACTTTTTCATGCAACCCAGGACCGGGCCGCGCTGCACCAGCAGCGCGGCCCGCTTGCGTTACAACCAAATTGTTTTAGAGAAATGTTTGGTAGTTTACCCCTCGTTCTTCTATATTTGCACCCATTAAAACAATACGCGGTTAATCCGCTCTATAAACAGTCTCTATGAATCATTCCCTGAATACCGCATGGTGGTGGCGTTCCTCTCTCCGAGATGAATAGGAAAGCCTTTATGCGTACTCAGCAATAGATACAGACATAAAAAGCGGCTCGCTGTTCATCGGAACGGCGAGCCGCTTTTTTTTATCTAAACCTGAATCCAAAACCCTACTACCTAAAACTGATGACAACCTTTTCCATAAAAACCAGCCACAAGAAACTACTAGCCGACACACTGACTCCCGTTTCGATCTACCTCAAACTCCGTGATCGCTTCGTAAATACGCTATTGTTGGAGAGCTCTGATTACCACGGCAATGATAACTCCTTCTCGTACATCTGCTGCGATCCAATGGCTTCTTTTGCCCTCAACCAGGGAGTGGTCGAGCAGCAGTTTCCCGGCCAGGAAAAGGAAACGCTCACGCTTTCTTCGCCCAGGGAAGCCATTTCAGTCTTGCAGGCTTTCGCTCAACGATTTGAATCCGAACCCAACGCGTTTCCTTTCATCACCAACGGGCTCTTCGGACATATCACTTACGATTCGGTCGCGTATTTTGAGGACATAGACATGCAGCCGACTTCGCCCGAAACCGCCATCGACCAGATTTTTTACCAAGTGTATCGCTACGTGATCGCGATTAACCACTACAAAGACGAGCTCTACATCTTTGAACATAATTATGGCGATGGGAGCACCGGTGAAGGTTTGGAGCAAATCGAGATTATCATCAAGAATCGCAACTTCCCGACCTACACTTTCAAAGCCACCACCGAAGAGATATCCAACGCGACAGATGACCATATGCGCGGTGTCATTCGGACCTGCATAGACCATTGCCATCGGGGCGATGTGTTTCAAATTGTGCCTTCGCGCCGTTTCAGCCGCGATTTTCAAGGGGATGAGTTCAATGTCTATCGGGCTTTGCGCTCCATCAATCCTTCTCCCTACCTATTTTACTTCGACTACGGTAGCTATAAGATTTTTGGCTCTTCACCCGAGAAGCAGATTTTCATCAAAGATGGTCAAGCCGAAATTCACCCCATTGCCGGAACCTTCAAGCGAACGGGCGACGATGCCGCCGATGCTGAAGCGGCCCAAGAGCTCCTCAACGATCCCAAGGAAACCGCCGAACACGTGATGCTGGTGGATCTGGCCCGCAACGACCTCAGTCGGAGCTGTGATTCTGTGAAGGTTGAAACTTACAAGGAGGTACAATTCTATTCCCACGTCATTCACCTCGTTTCCAAGGTAGTCGGAACCATGAAAGAAGGTACAAACCCACTGCAATTGGTAGCCGATACTTTCCCGGCGGGTACGCTTTCCGGTGCTCCCAAGCATAACGCTATGACCATCATTAATGGTTTGGAAACTACCAACCGCAGCATCTACGGCGGAGCCATCGGATTTATGGATTTCAACGGCGATTTCAACCATGCCATCGCCATCCGTACTTTCCTAAGCAAGAATAACAAGCTTTTTTACCAAGCAGGAATGGGGGTAGTGGCCAAATCTGACGTGGAAAGTGAGCTTAACGAAATCAATAGTAAGCTGGCCGCTTTACGAAATGCCATTGGCATGGCTGAAACAATTTGATCTCACTAAGCACATCATCAATGGCACAAGTCAAGATATACGGCCTACAAGAGCATCTGGCTCCGATCAAAACGCAGATTTCCGACTGTGTTCACTCCTGCATCGTGACGGCGTTTCAAGTTCCGGCAAACAAACGTTTTCACCGTTTTTTTGAAATGACGAAGGATAATTTTCACTACCCCGCAGACAGGACAGAACGGTATACGATCATTGAAATTTCTTTGTTCAAGGGCCGTAGTGTGCAAGCCAAAAAGTACCTATACCAACTCCTTTTCACTCGCTTTGAAAAAGACTTTTCGATTTCTCCCCTTGACCTTGAAATTACGCTCTCTGAAACTTCCCCTTGCAATTGGGGAATTCGGGGCAAACCCGGCGACGAATTGACTTTGGACTATTCGATTGCTGTTTAAAACACTTTTGCCTTATTCTTCTCTTTACTATTTATGAAAATTCTGGTTCTCGATAATTACGATTCCTTTACCTATAATCTGGTGTATATCCTGCGGGAGCTGCACGATAGGGTGGATGTAGTCAGGAATGACAAAATCACGCTCGAAGCGGTGGCTGATTACGATAAAATCCTGCTTTCGCCCGGTCCGGGCATTCCTTCTGAAGCGGGTATTATGCAGGATTTGGTACGTCAATACGCCCCTTCCAAAAGCATTCTGGGCATTTGCCTGGGTCATCAGGGCATCGGTGAAGTCTTCGGCGGCGCGCTGGAAAATATGACAGATGTACTACATGGCATCAGCGACCAAAATATCGTGACCGACCCCACTGAACGTCTGTTCAAAGGCCTTCCTCCGCAATTCAGCGTGGGCCGATACCATTCCTGGACGGTTGTCCCTGAAACCGTACCCGATACAATGACGATTACCGCCCTGGATGATAAGGGCCGGGTGATGGGCCTTTCGCATAAGCAGTTCGACGTGCGCGGACTCCAATTTCACCCTGAATCCGTGCTAACCGAGTACGGTAAAGAAATGCTGCAAAACTGGCTGAACGCTTGAAAAAGTTGAAACAGGGCGCCCCGAGGCGTTGAAAAATATAAACTCTGACTATTGGCAGTATCATTGTTATTCATGAAAAAAATACTCAACCATTTATTTGAATATAAAGCACTTTCCAAGGAGCAATCCAAAGAGGTACTTATGGGTATCGCCAAAGGCGATTACAATACTTCCCAAATTGCGTCTTTCCTGACGATTTACGCTATGCGCAGCGTAACGGTAGCCGAATTGGAAGGCTTTCGCGACGCTATGCTGGAACTCTGCCTGGCGGTAGATTTGGCCGATTATGACCCGATGGACGTCTGCGGAACGGGCGGTGATGGCAAGGACACCTTCAATATTTCCACGCTATCTTGTTTTGTGGTTGCAGGGGCGGGACAGCGGGTGGCCAAGCACGGCAATCACGGCGTCTCCTCGACCTGCGGCTCCTCAACGGTACTCGAATACCTCGGAATAAAGTTTAGCAATGAGCAAGACTTTCTTGAACGGGCGATCGCCGAGACGGGCGTCTGCTTCTTGCACGCTCCTCTATTTCATCCGGCGATGAAAAACGTCGCCCCGGTGCGGCGGGAATTAGGCGTCAAGACTTTTTTCAATATGTTGGGCCCAATGACCAATCCTGCCTTTCCCCAAAAACAGCTTGCCGGGGTATTCAGCCTTGAATTGGCCCGCCTTTATGCCTATCTTTACCAGCAGACAGACAAGAAATTTCTGGTCGTTCATGCGCTGGATGGTTACGACGAGGTTTCGCTGACGGGGTCGTTCAAGATCATTACTCCGCAAGCCGAGCAAGTACTGTCGCCCGCGCAGCTGGGACTTGACACCTTTCGGGCGGAAGCTTTGGCCGGAGGGGAAACCGTCGCGGAATCGGCCGAAATCTTTATGAATGTACTGAATGATAAAGCCACTCCGGCGCAGAAACAAGCCGTCTTAGCCAATGCCGCGCTGGCGCTCCACGCCGCGGATCCTGGCTTAAGCCTGACTGACGCGGTGGCGAAGGCAAAGGAATCCATCGAGAGTAAAAAGGCGTTGGAGAGTTTTCAAAAACTGGTTGATTTGTGATTTCAAAATAATGAACATTTTAGATAAAATCGTCGCCCAAAAACGTATCGAAGTTGCCGCTGCCAAGACTGCTAAGCCGCAAAGTACCCTGGAACGTGATCCGCTTTTTTCGCGCCAAACGCTCTCGCTCGCTGATGCGTTGCGCCAGGCTGATGCGCCCGGTATCATTTCAGAATTTAAGCGGCAGTCGCCTTCCAAAGGAGTCATCAATGGCAATGTAGAGCCGGAAGTGGTTACGGCGGGCTACTCCGCCGCCGGAGCGAAAGGCTTGTCCGTATTGACGGATACACTTTTTTTTGGGGGTAGTTTTTCGGATTTCGAGAAAGCCCGGGCGGCGAATCCGAGCACGCCAATGCTGCGAAAGGATTTTATGATCGATGAATACCAGCTTTTTGAAGCCAGAGCCTTGGGCGCCGACGTGATTCTGCTTATCGCAGCTTGCCTTTCTTCGCAGGAAGTACGGACACTTGCCCAAAAAGCGCATGAATTGGATCTGGAAGTACTGTTGGAAGTACACGACGCCGAAGAGCTCACCCAAAGTCTCTGCGATGAGGTGGATATGGTGGGCGTCAACAACCGCAACCTGAAAACTTTCTCAACTTCCGTAGATACCTCCGCCGAACTCGCCGCGCAGATTCCCGACCGCTTCGTGAAAATTTCTGAAAGCGGTCTGAAAGACGCAGAGACGATTGTGCAACTCTTCGAACAGGGCTATCGTGGTTTTCTGATTGGTGAAACCTTCATGAAGACGCCCGACCCGGCAGCGGCATTAGAATCCTTACAAAAAGACCTTTTTAGGATAATTGAACAAAAACACCTGATTATATGAAATTGAAAGTCTGCGGAATGCGTGATGCTGCTAATATCGAAGCCTTGATTTCTTTGAAACCTGACTTCATTGGATTTATATTTTATGAAAAATCGCCCCGTTACGTAGGGGAGGAGCTGGATGAGGAAATGCTGCTCAATATTCCCTCATCGATAAAAAAGGTGGGCGTATTCGTGAATTCCAACCCTGAACATATCATGAATATGGTGAAGCGCTACGACCTGCAATACGTACAGCTTCACGGTAGCGAAATGCCGGATTTCTGCCGGGTGCTGCGGCAAAAGGGCCTGAATATCATCAAGTCTTTCGCAGTGGACAATGACTTTAATTTCGCAATGTTGAATAATTACAAACCTTTTTGTGATTTGTTTTTGTTTGACACAAAAGGCGAACTACCCGGCGGCAGTGGCGTAGCCTTCGACTGGAACATCTTGCGCGAATACGATCGTGAGAAACCTTTCCTGCTGAGCGGTGGCATCAGCAACGAAAACATCGATCAGCTTCTGGCCATAGCCGCCGATGTCCCAATGTACGGCATCGATGTCAATAGCCGCTTTGAAACGGCGCCGGGTGTAAAGGACATAGAACAGATAGAAAAGATCATCGCCAAAATCCGCATCAAGGAAAAGCAAGAAATAGAAGTTTGATTATGGAAGTATTGGAAGAAAACATCTCGTTTCAGGTTGACGAGAACGGTTACTATGGCCAGTTTGGCGGGGCTTTCGTTCCCGAAATGCTCCATCCCAATGTGGAGGAGTTGCGCACCCGCTACCTGGACATTATGGCGGACCCCGGCTTTCAGGCGGAATTCAACGGTCTGCTGCGTCACTACGTAGGTCGTCCAACACCGTTGTACCTGGCCAAACGACTCTCCGAAAAATTCGGCACGACTATCTATCTCAAGCGTGAGGATCTCTGCCATACCGGGGCGCATAAAGTCAACAACACCATCGGGCAGATCCTGCTCGCACAGCGACTTGGTAAGAAGCGCATCGTAGCCGAAACAGGAGCCGGACAGCACGGCGTAGCCACGGCGACTGTCTGCGCCTTGATGGGCGTAGAATGCATCGTGTACATGGGAGAACTGGACATTGAACGCCAGGCACCTAACGTGGCCCGGATGAAGATGCTCGGGGCTGAGGTGCGGCCCGCTACCTGTGGCTCCAAAACACTCAAAGATGCCACCAACGAAGCTATGCGGCACTGGATCAATAATCCGGCAGATACGCACTATATCATTGGTTCGGTGGTAGGCCCACACCCATATCCCGACATGGTGACGCGTTTTCAATCCGTTATTTCAGCGGAGATGAAGACGCAATTGAAGGAACAAACGGGAAACTCAAATCCTGATTTCGTGGTCGCCTGCGTGGGCGGCGGCAGCAACGCCGCCGGAGCATTTTACCATTACCTGGACGAACCCTCCGTGCAGCTCATTGCTGTAGAAGCCGCAGGGCAGGGGGTGGACTCCGGTCATTCGGCAGCCACGACAGCTTTGGGCAAACCAGGTGTTTTGCACGGCAGCCGCACCATCCTGATGCAAACCGAAGACGGCCAGGTCGTGGAGCCCTACTCGCTTTCGGCGGGCCTTGACTACCCTGGTATTGGCCCCGTTCACGCTCATTTGTTTCAGACAGGCCGGGCTAGATTCCTCTCGGCTACTGACGATGAGGCTCTGAAAGCGTCCTTCGAGCTGGCCCGCATTGAAGGCATCATTCCCGCCTTGGAAACATCCCACGCTTTGGCCATATTGGATCGCATCGGCGCAGGAAAGGACGATGTTGTTGTCGCTGGGTACTTATATGAAGTATCTTTAATCGGCTGTCAGCTTTCAGTCATCCGCTTTTTTAATTCACTCATTCAAAATTAAAACTATGGCTACACTCACCTTACCCGAAGTATTCGACCTGCGCCTTCACTTGCAGGAATTAGAAGGCAAAAAAGACTCACCAGAACTATCGCTGTTTGAACGCTGCGACATTGAGGACGAAATTCTGGCTTTGAAAGAAAAACTTGGTCAGTTTGACCGTCAGAAATTTGACCAAGCCGATGAATGCATTAACTGCTCGGGTTGAGAAGATAACTGAGGTACAAAGCGCGCCTGCCTGTGTGCAGCTTCCCGAAAGTTTTTAGCCTAGGGGAAGTTTAAATAGCTATCATTTTTCACCAATTCCTATACCTGCATATTAATGAAAAAACCCTTCGCCTCAATCACCGCCGGAGCCATTCTGCTCAGCTTTTTTGTCTTTAGTTCTTGCCAAAACGCTGACACAAAAACTGAAACTACTGAATCAGAAACCGAAGTTACTGAGACAACCACCGAATCAACTGACTCAAAAAACATGCTCCGACACGTCGTACTTTTTAAATTCAAAGACTCTTCCACACCTGAGCAAGTCAAGGAAGTGGAAGATGCCTTCCTGGCTTTACCTTCCAAAATTAAAGAAATCAAGTCCCTCGAATGGGGTACTAATAACAGCCCCGAAGGGTTGAATCAGGGTTATACGCACTGCTTCTTCGTAACCTTCGACAGCGAGGAAGACCGTGCCGCGTATCTGCCTCATCCCGATCACAAGGCTTTTGGGGATATTCTCGGCCCGCATCTTGATAAAGTACTGGTAGTTGATTACTGGACGAAAGAATGAACCGAATTGAAAAACTTTTTGCGAGTCAGCCCTCCGGCAATCTGAATGTTTATTTCACGGCGGGTTTTCCCGGGGTGGGGGACACCCGTCGGATTTTATCTGTTTTGCAGGAATCGGGCGCAGATCTGGTCGAAATAGGGATGCCGTATTCTGACCCCGTGGCCGATGGTGAAACGATTCAGTTGAGCAACCAGCAAGCTTTGGAGAACGGCATGACGGTGCGGCTGCTTCTGGAGCAATTGGAAGGAATGCGGGAGGATGGCATTACGTTGCCCGTACTGCTGATGGGCTACATCAATCCGGTTATCCAGTTCGGGATTGAAAGATTTTGTGAGAAATGCGCGGAAGTCGGTGTGGATGGACTGATTTTGCCTGATATGCCGATGGACGTTTATTTGAATGAATACAAGGCTATTTTTGAAAAATACGGTCTCCTGAATATTTTTCTGGTTACCCCGCAAACCTCCGAAGCGCGCATCCGGCAAATTGACCAGGTGAGCTCAGGCTTTATATACACCGTTTCCTCCGCCAGCGTGACGGGCTCTCAATCAGGCGTCAGCGACAACATGGAAGCGTACTTTGAACGTATCGATGCTATGAATCTCCGCAATCCACGCCTGATCGGGTTTGGCATTAAGGACAACGTTACTTTTGAGAAAGCCTGTCGTTATGCACAGGGAGCCATCATCGGCAGCGCATTTATTCGTGTATTACAAGAGAGTCAGGACCTTGGCACAGACATTCCTGATTTCATTCATTCCGTGAAAGCCAATAATCACGCCGGGATTGACGTTTAATAAACACGCAGCTTAGTAAGTTGATTGTCCGAAGCGACAGAAACGAAATTTTCTGTCGCTTCTGCTTTTTTATTTTTATCTTGTTGCTGAATGCGCCGCGCATCACAGCTCGATATTTGCTGCGTACCTAAACAGATCAACCTTAACGTGAAACTATATGGCAGCTTCTACAGCTTCGGCCAGCACTCTACTCCTGAGAATTCAGGAATACCGTCAGAAATATTATCAAAACCGCTTACTCAAAGGCGTTATTTTTTCGGCAGCTCTGTTGTTGAGCGTCTTTCTGGTGTTCAACGCTCTGGAGTATTTCGGGCGATTCAGCTCAGGCATGCGAGGAACCCTATTTTTTGGTTTTCTGGCTGTTCTGCTCTTCTCGCTTTATCAATGGGTAGTTCAGCCGTTGATCAACTTGTACGGTTTGCGGCAACCCATCTCCAACGAAGCAGCCGCCTCGCAAATCGGCCAGTACTTCCCCGAGATTGGCGATAAGCTACTTAACACTTTACAGCTGCAATCTCTCACCGGACGGCAGACCGATCTGATTGAAGCCAGCATCAGGCAAAAATCCAATCAGCTCATGGTTGTGCGTTTCGCGGATGCCATTCGCTTCCAAGAGAATAAGCAATACATTAAATACGCTATTTATCCTCTGGCGGCTATCGCCGTGATTCTGCTGTTCAATCCCAGCTTTTTTACGTCCAGTTCCGACCGCATCATTCATTTTCAGAAGAACTACACTTATGCCCCCTTTACATTCGAGGTAAAGAATAATGAGTTGAAAGCATTCCGCAACGAAGATTTCAAGTTGGATCTGACGCTCAAAGGTGAAGCGCTGCCCCAGGCAGTTTATCTGGTTCAGAATGGTACCCGATTCAAACTCAATCAGGAAGGCGATCGCGAATTTTCCTATACCTTCAAGAATGTGCAGCGTAATGTTCAGTTTTCGTTTGATGCCGCAGGCTTTGCCTCCGAAAATTACGACTTGAAGGTGATCGAACGCCCCAGTCTGCTTTCGTTCGATGTCAATTTGCGCTATCCAGCTTACCTCAACAAACCCGCGGAAGGCCTGGCCAATGTCGGCAATATGACGGTTCCCGAAGGTACCGTGGTAGAATGGAACTTTAATACTTCAGCTACCAAGGCACTTGGTTTGAAATTCGAAGACGATACGCTGCTCTACAAAGCGAAGAATAGAGATGACAAGCGCTTCCAATACCAGAAGTCGATGCGCCGGTCGTCGCAGTACCAGGTGTTGCTGCAAAATGATGATACTCCCAACGCCGAGAAAATCGGGTACTACATCAATGTTATTCCTGATAAGCATCCGGTGCTTTCGCTGGAAAATTTCCAGGATACTACGCTGTACAACTACCTGGTTTTGGGCGGTTCCATTAGCGACGATTACGGTTTTTCACAACTGAAAGTCTTTTACACAATCCATCGGGATGAAAAGCCGGAAGAAAACAAGGTAGCTGCATTGAAAAGCATCAATGTACCTTTCAACAAGACTGTAAACACACAGAGCTTTTACTTTCAATGGTACGTAGATAGCCTCAAATTGGCTCCTGGCGACAAGATCGAGTACTTTGCCCAGGTATGGGACAACGACGGCGTAAACGGCCCAAAAAGCGCCCGTTCACGGACAATCAACTTTGCCGTGCCTAGTAAGGACAAACTGAAAGAAGAGGTTGAAAAATCAGCCAAGCAGACCGAGAAACAGATGGAAGATGCTTTGAAAAAAGCACAGAGCCTGGAAAAGGATCTCGAGAATCTTGAAAAAAGATTGAAGACCAACAAGGATCTGGATTTCCAGGAGCGTAAACAGGTCGAAGATATCATCAAAAAACGGGAGGAGCTGATGGAGCAAGTTCGTTCTCTGCAGGATCAGAATAAGGCGACTAATGAGAAATCCAACCAGTTTAAGCAGCAAAACCAGGAGACTCAAAAGAAGCTGGACCAGTTGCAGAAACTAATGGACGACCTGATGGACGACGAAACCAGCAAACTGTATAAGGAACTGGAAAAACTACTGGAAAAGAAACAGAGCGAGCGCATGACCAAGATGCTTGAGCAGTTGCGCAATAAGGAGAACAATCTTGAAAAAGAACTGGAACGGACGCTGAACCTCTTCAAGAAAATGCAGATGGATCAGAAGATGGAGGATGCCGTTGAAAAGCTGGAAGAACTCGCGGATAAGGAAGAAAAGCTGGCCGAGGAATCCAAGCAAAACGAGAAGACGAAAAATGCCGAAGAAAAAAAGGCTAAAAATGAAGAGTTGAAAAAAGAGCAGGATAAGATTAAAGAGGAGTTCGAGAAGACGAAGGAAGATCTGGAAGAAATAGAAAAGATGGGGGAGGAGATCGATGAGAACCCCGACACCCAAGAAGAGGAGCAGGAGGCCGCCGAAGAGCAAATGGATAAGGGCAACGAAAAACTTGACCAGCAAAAAAACTCAGAAGCCTCGGAGGCGCAAAAGAAAGCAGCAAAGTCGATGAAAAAAATGTCGTCGTCCATGTCGGAGTCCATGATGAGCGCCCAGATGCAACAGATGGAAGAAGACCTCGCTTCATTACGTGATATTCTTGAAAATCTTATCACGCTTTCCTTCGATCAAGAAAAGCTGATGAAAGATTTCAAGGGAGTGAATCTACAGGATCCGCGTTTCGTGACATTGGGCCAGGAGCAACTGAAATTGCAGGATGATGGCAAAATTATCGAAGATAGTTTGTATGCACTGGCGAATCGCGTCATTCAAATCCAGTCGTTCATCACCCGTGAGTTGAACGATATGAAATCATACATGGGTGAGAGCGTTACGAATATCAAAGACCGTCGCCTGAACGTCGCTACCTCCAAGCAGCAATTTGCCATGACCTCCATGAACAACCTGGCTTTGATGTTGAGCGACGTTTTCCGGCAAATGCAACAGCAAATGGCGATGGCCATGGCGATGCCCGGTAAAGGGAAAGGAAAGGGAAAAGGCAAAGGAAAATCGCCCGGTGCCAGCGAGAGGCAACAAGGGCTGAACGAACAACTCAAACAGATGGGGAAAGGCAAAGGACAACAGGGGCAGGATGGCCAAGGTGGTACGTCTGAGCAACTCGCCCGCATGGCTGCCGAGCAGGCTATGATTCGTAAGATGATTCAGGAATTGATGGATTCTCAGAAAGGAACCGAAAACGGCCAGAAGTTTGGTAACGAGTTGAAAGAATTAATGGAGAAGATGGAAGAGTCTGAGACGGATCTGGTAAATAAGCGGGTGAATCAGGAATTGATCAAACGCAACCAGGAAATTGTAACGCGGCTGCTGGAATCGGAAAAAGCCATGCGGGAACAGGGTGAGGACGACAAAAGAAAGGGCGAAGCAGCAGGTGAGATAATTCGACGTCCACCGCCCGCTTTTGAGCAGTACATTCGGGAAAAGGAGAAACAAACCGAACTACTCCGTTCCATCCCGCCAACACTTTCTCCTTTCTACAAACGGGAAGTGGATGCTTATTTCCGCAGAAACGGCTCTGGCCAATAGATTTTTTCGAGCCATATTCCTCACAATTAGCTGTTTCTACATCATTTTTTGTGGTTATATAATGTTATTCTGTAATTCTTTATGTAATTTTCCCGCTTTATAGTAACTCTCATCTTTAATGAGCTACTTACTTGTAGTTTTTCTTTTATCACACACACTAAATATTCATGGCAACCTTAAAATCATTGATCCAGTTCTTCGCGGAGGATGTGGATCACGAACTCCCAAATCCGACCAAAGCCAGACGCTGGCTTAAATTTGTTATCGACCAGGAAGAGC
This sequence comes from Persicitalea jodogahamensis, assembly GCF_014651615.1. Classification (GTDB taxonomy): domain Bacteria; phylum Bacteroidota; class Bacteroidia; order Cytophagales; family Spirosomataceae; genus Persicitalea; species Persicitalea jodogahamensis. The sequence goes on from NZ_BMXF01000011.1 coordinate 11,955, forward strand.
ACGAGTTGAACTCACTCAACTACATTTTCTGTTCAGATGAGTACCTGCTCAACATGAACCGTGAGCACCTCAATCACGACTATTATACCGATATCATCACTTTCGACACCAGTGATGAGGAAAAGCAGGTCGAGGGCGAGATCTACATTAGCATTGATCGTGTTAACGAGAACGCTGCGACTGCTAATGTGAAGGAGGATGAAGAGCTACGCCGGGTCATGGTACACGGGGTGCTCCATTTGCTCGGTTATGATGATGACACTGACTCTAACAAGGAGAAAATTCGTGACAAAGAAGATTATTATCTCAAAAATTACAAATACCAATAAAATTTCCACGTGGAACACTTTGTGAATTTTCACAAAAACTCAGAGTCTTGGCGGAAAGCTGAGACTCTTTTTAATTTGAATTAAAATGTTTGAAGAATATGATGTGATCGTGGTAGGAGCGGGGCATGCAGGCTGCGAAGCTGCTGCTGCTGCTGCCAACATGGGATCTAAGGTTTTGCTGGTCACAATGAACATGCATACCATCGCCCAGATGTCCTGCAATCCGGCAATGGGTGGAGTAGCCAAGGGACAAATCGTCAGGGAAGTTGATGCACTTGGTGGTCAGTCTGGAATAATCAGCGACCGAACCATGATTCAATTCCGCATGCTCAACAGATCCAAGGGACCAGCGATGTGGAGTCCGCGCTGCCAAAGCGACCGCCAAATGTTCGCGAACGAATGGCGGGAAACTCTGGAGAAAACACCTAACGTCGATTTCTGGCAAGACATGGTCAGAGAACTGATTGTGAAGGATGGGCGGGCAGTGGGCGTAAAGACGAACTTAGGGATTGAGATAATGGCGAAAAGTGTAGTACTGACCAATGGTACATTTCTCAACGGCCTGATCCACATTGGTGAGAAGAATTTTGGCGGCGGCCGGACAGGAGAGAGGGCTGCGACAGGTATTACCGAACAGCTTGTAACACTCGGCTTCGAAGCAGGAAGGATGAAAACCGGAACACCTCCACGGGTAGACGGAAGATCACTCAACTATGAGTTGATGGAGGAGCAACCTGGCGACGAAGTACCCGGCAAATTTTCCTACGCGGACACAACTTCACTTACTCATCAGAGGAGTTGCTGGATTACCTATACCAATCAGGACGTTCATGATATCTTGAAAACAGGCTTTGACAAATCACCCATGTTTTCAGGCCGTATCAAAGGTCTGGGGCCGCGATACTGTCCTTCGGTAGAAGACAAAATCAACCGCTTTGCCGACAAGGATCGTCATCAGATTTTCGTAGAGCCGGAAGGTTGGAATACGGTTGAAGTATACGTGAATGGCTTCTCAACTTCCCTGCCCGAAGATATTCAGCTTAAAGCTCTGAGGAAGATATCCGGTTTTGAAAATGTGAAGATGTTTCGTCCCGGCTATGCAATCGAATACGATTACTTTCCGCCCACGCAGTTGAAGCTTACACTCGAAACGCACCTGATTGAAAACCTGTATTTCGCCGGGCAAATCAACGGGACCACGGGGTATGAGGAAGCGGCTTGCCAGGGATTAATGGCAGGCATGAATGCCCACTTGAAAATACGCGAGCAAAATCCTTTCGTCTTGAAAAGATCGGAAGCTTATATTGGCGTACTGATTGATGACCTTATCAACAAGGGTACCGAGGAGCCGTACCGGATGTTCACTTCCAGAGCGGAATACCGGACGCTACTCCGGCAAGACAATGCGGACATCCGTCTCACGGAACGAAGCCATGCTGTAGGTCTGGCCGACGACAAACGTCTGGAGAATGTAAGACGTAAGATCGCGCAAACGGCGGAGTTGGTAGCTGAGTTAATGAAAATTAAAGTGGCTCCGGAGGTAGTCAACTCTCAGCTGGATGATTATCGCACCTCTCCCATAAAAGACAAAACAACGCTTCATCAGCTTCTGAAAAGACCGCAACTGACGATGCAGGAGATCAGAAAAATCCAGCCACAATTCTCTGACTACCTCGACGGGTTCGAAGAGGATGCTATTGAGCAAACCGAGATCCATGTCAAGTACGACAGCTATATCGAGAAGGAACAAATGATGGTGGATAAAATGAGTCGTATGGAAGACCTGGCTATCGTTGGTAATTTCAATTACGATAAAGTCCAGGCTCTGTCCTTTGAAGGCCGTGAAAAATTAAAGAAGGCCAAGCCCCAAACCATCGGCCAGGCCTCGCGTATCAGCGGCGTGAGCCCGTCAGACATTTCGGTACTTATGATCCATATTGGCCGATGATTCTCGAGACACTTACCCAATGCCCGGTTTGCCAGTCAGCCCGACTAAATGATTTTTTACTGGTAAAAGACCACACCGTTTCACAAGCGAATTTTCGGATCGTATCATGTGACTCCTGTGGATTCAGATTCACAAATCCACGTCCCCCCGCCGAAGAGATTGGGCAATACTACGAATCATCGGAGTACATCTCGCACCATGACGAGGCCCGTGACGTGATGAGCACGATTTACAACCAAGTGCGAAACTACACGACGCAGCAAAAAATCAAATTGCTGGATCGGACCATAGGCAAAAAAGGTAGTTTGCTCGACATCGGTAGCGGCGCGGGATTTTTCCTTTCTAAAGCCAAGGCAGCAGGGTGGCAGGTGAGCGGAACGGAGCCCGATGCGCAAGCCCGCGCCATCGGACGAGGTAGGGTAGGGGAGGACATATACGAAACCATCGATGACCCGTTTTTTGCCAATAAGCAATTCGATGCTATCACCATGTGGCATGTGCTGGAACATGTGCATCGCCTGAACGAAACGGTGAATTGGCTGCACGAGCATCTCAGCGAGAAAGGCAAAGTGTTCATCGCCGTTCCCAATCCCGAATCGGAAGACGCTCAGGTGTTCAAAGAAAATTGGGCTGCCTACGATGTCCCGCGCCATCTTTACCATTTCTCTAAAAAGGCCATGCGGCAATTGGCGGAGAAGCACGGCTTCAAGGTTCAGGAAATCCTACCAATGTGGTTTGATGCTTACTATGTCGGTTTGCTGAGTACCCGATACCAAGCTGGGAAAACCAATCTTCCGCAGAGTATTTGGCAAGGCACAATTTCCAATTGGAAAGGACGGAAATCCAGTACTGGCTTACCCAATACTTCCAGCCTGATTTATGTACTTGAAAAAGCCTAAGGGAAAACTACCATACAAAACCCCCAATACCGCGCGTTGGTATTGGGGGTTTTTAGTTGAATGACCCGCCCGTTTCTGCCTACCTTGCAGTGTCCTTTAAATCTAAAAATTTGCATGAAAAAATATTTGCTGCTCTTACTCTCCCTTATTGTTCTTACTCGCTGCGCCCAGCAGGTTGCCCCTACGGGAGGAAAGAAAGACATCATCGCCCCAACTTTGTTGGAATCAAATCCATCCAACGAAACCCGCAATTTCAAGGGTAAAGAAATCGAGCTATTCTTCGATGAGTACGTTATCGTGGACAATATCCAGCAGAAACTAATCATCACCCCGGAAACCGAAAACCCGTATACCTACAAGCAAAAAGGGACTTCAATACTGCTGGAATTCAAGAAGGAATTTGCGGATAGCACAACCTATACGTTCAACTTCGGTGATGGTATCAAAGACTTTGCCGAACGTAATCCAGCGCAAAACCTCAAATTGGTTTTCAGCACCGGCCCGAATATTGACTCTGCCCGTATCTACGGGACTGTTACGGATCTGCGCTCCAACAAGCCGGTCTTTGATGCGCTCGTAGGACTGTACCAAATCAGGGATACGATCAACCCTGAAAAACAAAAACCCTACTATTTTTCCCGTACCGATAGCAGTGGGCGCTACGCCATCGAAAATGTGCAGGTCAACAAGTACCGCCTCATTGCCACCGATGATAAAAACCGTAACCAGCTTTACAACACCAAAGACGAGCGCGTAGCTTTTCTTGACTCAGCCATCCGGGTTGGCTCCGATTCGGTGAGCTATAATCTGAAACTTTATTTATCTGACGTGACCGCGCCACGCATTCAGCGCACCTCGCCCAAGGTGAACAATTACACGGTCATATTTAACAAAGGGGTGGACAGCGTTGGTGTGCAGTTTCTACGCGACGACTCGCTTACCTATTTACTGGAAAACCCTACGCAGCTTAAATTCTTCAAAGGGGCGAGTACCGCCGACACGACGCTCGCGGTAATTATAGCTCGGGATTCGCTGGGGCAAATCGTGGAGCAACAACAGAAAATTTCTTTCCTCGCACCCCGTGGAAAAGATCGACAACTTGACCCATTCAGTCTGACTACAACGCCGGCTAACGGACAACCTTCGGCGCGCGATTTCAAATTCGTTTTCACTTTTAACAAGCCCATTGCCCGGCTGGATACTCAGCGGATTCAACTCCAGAATGACAGCTTGGACAGGCAGCCCCTTGCGGATTTGAAATTGCGCTGGAATAAGTACCGCAGCGAACTTACGGTGGAGGGCAAGGCTTCAGCGCGGGATTCCATCAAATGGATTATTCCCCAAGGCGCCATCACTAGTGTAGAAGGAGACTCGATTCCCGCTGTCACCTACCGTTATCCGGTTTTGAAGGAAGAGGACTACGGTATTCTGCGCGGCAGGATCATGGCTGACTCGGGAGCGCATTTCATTCTCGAACTGGTCAATGAAGAATTCAGAGTTGTGCGCACAGCGTACTCATCGCCTTATGCTTTCACACAAGTACCTCCGGGAAAGTACCAGTTGCGCATAATCGCCGACCGCAACAACAACCGTCGCTGGGACCCCGGCATTTACAATTCGGGACGTCAACCCGAACCAATTTACTACTTCCCAGACCCGATCGTCATCAAAGCCAACTTCGAGTTTGACGACAACAATTTCACACTACCCGCTAAACCCACTGATTAGTTTTGCTCGAAATGGCGTTTTATGTGCATAACCCTGTGGAAAACGTGTGGGCTATGTGGATAATGGCTCAATCGTTGTGGGAAACCCTGTGGAAAACAAAGCATTAGTGTGGAAAAAAGTGACTCCCCAAATGCCAAGTGGAAAACCTGCCCGCTAACCTGTACTTAACAGGCTGTTGATACACTTCAGGAATGGTGGATAACGTTCGTCGAGTTATCCCTCCACAATTCACAGCGATTTGTGGAAAAAATAAGGTAGAGTTGAAAGACAGGGAATTAGTTGTGGACAAGCTGCCTAAGTGCGTGGATAATTACCTAACTTGTACACAATGAGCCGCACGACTGAAGTGGAACTAGAGTGGATAAAATACTTGTACACATATCCACAGGCCTAATTTAACCTTAATAATAAAAATTTAATATTTATATTATATATGAAAAAGGGTTTTGCGTGGATAACCTTGCTGGCGTTGCTGATCGGGAGTGGAGCGGCGTACTGTCAGACGGATGAGCAGTTGGCTGAGGAGTACTTCAAAAAGGAGGAGTGCGAAAAGGCCGTGACCTACTACGAGAAGATTTTGAAAAAAAACTTCGAGAAGCGGGCGTTAAAAAATTATACCAGTTGTCTGATCAAAACCAAGGAATGGGACGAAGCCGAGAAATTCTTCAAGCGCCAGGTTAAGAGTGACAATCTGAATGCGGCCTGGTATTTGGTGAATTGGGGGATGCTGCTGGAGGCACAGGGAAAAACAGACGGCGCAGAGAAGCACTATGCTGAATCCATCGAAGCATTCGGGCCGCGCGTAGACCTGTATCGTGATTTGGCCGAAGAGTTTCGTGAGATGCAGAAGACGGAGTGGGCCCAACGGACGCTCCAGCGCGCTCGGGAGGTATCCCGCAATGAAAACCTCTACCGCCTTGAAATGGCGAGCGTATATCGCGAATTGAACGAACCCGAAGCGATGATCGCCGAACTGCTATCGTATGGCATTCTGTTTCGCAATACTGAGATCGTCCAGAATATGCTGCAGGATTTTTTGAAGGAAGAAAAAGAGCAGGCGATGCTCGAAAAAGTCCTTTACGATAAAATCCAAAAGAACCCCAACGAAGCCTTCTACAACGAGCTCCTCGTGTGGTATCAAGTGCAGCGTAAGGATTTTTATAAAGCCTTCATTCAAGAACGCGCCCTCGACAAGCGTTTCAAATACAGCGGCACCCGCATTTTTGACCTGGCCAACCTGGCCCTGCAAAACAAGGACTACGAGAATGCCGCCGATATGTTTGAGTACATCGTGAAAGAATATCCCAAGGGGCAGCTTTATCCCTTCGCCCGCCGCATGGCCATCAGCTCGCGCGAGGAGCAGGTCAAAAACACCTACCCGGTCAAGACCGCCGAGGTGCAGAAACTCATTGGCGAGTACCAAAAACTGCTGGATGAACTGGGTACCAATCCCCGCACGCTGGAAGCCCTGCGCAATATGGCCATCCTCCACGCTTTCTATCTTGATGAGAAGGACAAGGCTATCGCAATCCTGAATCGGGCCATCGAAGCAGGTAAAACGGAGAAGGAGTTTGTGGATAAGTGTAAACTGGATTTGGGCGACATCTACCTTTTGGTGGGTGAACCCTGGGAAGCCACGCTCCTTTATTCGCAGGTAGAGAAGTCGCAGAAGGACGATGTACTGGGTTATGAAGCCAAGCTTCGCAACGCCAAGTTGCACTACTACAAAGGCGATTTTGAGCTGTCCAAAGAAGTGCTGGATATCCTGAAAAGAGCCACGACCCGCGAAATCGCCAACGACGCCAACGACCTCAGTCTGCTCATCATGGATAACACGGGCCTCGACACTTCCGAAACCGCCATGCAGGAGTACTCAAACGTTGAGTTGCTGCTATTCCAAAACAAACGCGGGGAAGCGATCGACTCCCTGAAAAGTCTGTTTGTAAAGTACAAAGACCACAGCCTGGCCGACGAAATCCTCTGGCTAAAAGCCAGGACTTACATGAAGCTCGACAGCAACCAACAGGCCCTGGACGACTTAAAGATCATGCGTGAAAAATACAACCTAGACATTCTGGGCGACGATGCGGTCTATACGATGGCCAAACTATATGAGGAAAAACTGAACGATAAGGCAGAGGCGATGAATCTTTACCAGGAGTTACTGGAAAAATACCCGGGAAGTATTTTCGTAGCGGATGCGAGGAAACGGTTTAGGGCATTGCGGGGGGATGCGATCAATTGATTTTCGGAACATCCACTATTAATCATGGAAGATCTCATCACAAAGTACCGGGGATGGGTACTTACTTTCTTCGCGGCTGTATTCTTCTCTATATTAATATCTCCTTCTCGGGTTCGAGACATTAGTTATGACCGATTGCAGAAACTTGTTGAAGAGCAGGAAGTCGCCAGCATAACCATCGTTAAAAGCAATGCAGGAATTAGGGAAAAGTACATAGCTGAAATTTCATTGACCCCCGCTGCGGCAGAAAAGTACAGCCAGCTTGCGGCAGGGATTTCACCCTTCGGGAAGGACTCACATTTCGTATGTTCGATTGGAAATTCAAGGGAGGATGTCAATCGCTGGAAGGATAACTTGCTAAAAGAAGGAAGGTAAGAACTTATATTCACAAGTTGATGCGCCTAATAAGTAGTGTAACTATCTACCTCGCGTTACTATTGGCGCTACCTTATACTGCCTATTCCCAGCTTCGAAAACCGTATGGGAAACCAGTTCGTTGGTCAGCGACTTTCGAAGTAGGCGGGTTAAGTCCAATTGCCTCGGTCAACGCTGAGTATGGAATTATCCAGACGAAACGAAGTTTCGTTACGCTTCGTGGGGGTTTGGGACAAACTTTTTCAGGGTATAGTTTATTGACCTTGCCGCACGCGCTAACGTGGAATCAAGTACTGAGCAGGAAACAAAAGGGATGTCCATCGCAAGGTCCTCGGAATTCTTGGTTTGCTGAACTTGGTGTTGGCGGGGTGTACTTGATTGGTTCACCCGAAGAAACGGATTACCAGTGGGGGCTTATACTTGGAGTACGTTATTACTTTGCATACAACAGAAGAGCAAACGGATTCTGGAAAGTACAACTCACACCGATTATATTATCTGACGAGATCATACCTTGGGGAGGTCTGGGAATAGGATTGATTATTGATTAAACTCGCTGGCGTTTACAAAAAAAGTCACGACGTTATAAGCTGCTACTGTATAAATTTCTTTTTGGGAAATAGAGTTTATCCAAATTTGATCGGCTTTTCTTTTGAATAAACAAGCCCCAATCCCAGCTAGCTCGCTTCTGCGCAAATCTAAGCCGCATCATAACCCCCACTTACCCCAGTAAATAGGCCTTGAAGTCCTGGAAACGCCGTTTCAAGGGAATTGCGTTTTTCTCCAACGAAAGTAAATTTTTGAGCCTTTCCGGGATGTGAACGGAAGAATCAAGCGTTCTTTCCACTAAATCCAAAAATTTGGCCGGATGGGCCGTCGCCAAAAAAATTCCTGTAAAATCTTCGCCCGATTCTTGTCGGTACTTTTGTAACCCTTCATAGGCTACGGCGGTATGCGGACACATCACGTAATCTGTCTGCTCAAAAACTTTCCGCATGCTCGCCTTCGTCGCTTCGTCATCGAAGTAGTAACCCGACACGAGGTCGCGGACGCTTTGCCAGTCGTCTTCGAAAAATCGGGTGAGTCGCACGAAGTTGCTCGGGCTCCCGACGTCCATCGCATTCGAGATTGTTTCGATCGAGGGGAGCGGCTCGTAGGCTTTGCTTTCCAGGTAGCGCGGCACCACGTTGTTCCGATTGGTCGCCGCCACGAAATGTTGCACGGGTAACCCCATGCGGTAAGCCAGTACCCCGGCACTGAGGTTGCCAAAATTTCCGCTTGGTACCGAAAACACCAGCGGCTTGCCGAGATGCTTTGTTTGAGCGTACGCCGAGAAGTAATAAAACGACTGCGGAATAAGTCGCGAAATATTGATCGAGTTGGCCGAGGCCAGATTGTATTTCGCCGTAAGTTCTTGATCCAGAAAAGCTTCCTTCACCAGCCGCTGACAGTCGTCGAAAGTACCATCGACTTCCAACGCGGTAATGTTGTGGCCCAGCGTTGTCAATTGTTTTTCCTGAATCTCGCTCACCTTGCCGCTCGGGTAAAGAATCGTGACCGAAATACCGGGTACTTTGTAAAATCCCTGAGCCACCGCGCCGCCCGTATCGCCGGAGGTAGCGACCAGGATTTTGATTTCCTTCTGGGTTTTGGCCAAAAAATAGGACATCAGCGAAGCCATGAACCGCGCCCCAAAATCCTTGAAGGCCATCGAAGGCCCGTGGAATAATTCCAAAACGTAGTTATCGGGCGTAATCTCGACGACCGGAGCCTCGAAAGAAAACGAGTTTTCCACAATCGTTTCCATGTCACTGTGGGAAAGGTCATCGCTGAGTAAAGTATGACCAACCTCCACCGCAATCTCGTTGAAAGTACGGTTTTCAATAGTATTCAGGAATTCCCTGGAAATCGTCGGAATGGATTCCGGCATGTACAGACCGTTGTCGGGCGGTAAACTTCTGAAAACCGCCTCTTCCAATGAAGCCTTGATACTTTGTGTTTTGGTACTGTAAAACAACATACTAACCGATGATAGGAAATTTAAAATTAGCCGCAAAGCTAAACAAATCGCCCCGTAGGCTGGTCAAGCCAGCAAAGTAATTTTACAAAAAGTACCTAACTTGCCACTATGCTCACGAATTATCTGTTAAAGAGAAAGAGAGTCTAATGAGATGGAATATTTATTTATAATGTGCTGAAATTAAACTAATTATATTGATCTCATTTCTTATCATTCATCAATCATAACTATTTTGCCGTGCCAAAAGGAATCTTCAAAGTACCCCAACCCATCAATGAACCCGTCAAAAGCTACGCGCCGGGTAGTCCTGAGCGAGCCGAGCTGAAAACCGCCTTGGAGACAGGCCGGTCGCAGCAAATCGACATTCCGCAATACATCGGCGGCGAAGAAATTTTCACAGACAAGAAGCACACCGTTTCTCCACCACATGACCACCAACATGTGCTGGGGTACTTTCATGAAGGTGATGCTTCGCACGTCGAAATGGCTATTGAAGCCGCCTTAAATGCGCGCGAAGCCTGGGCTAATATGGCCTGGGAGCAGCGGGCAGCTATCTTCCTGAAAGCCGCTGATCTGATCGCCGGACCCTATCGCGCCAAAATTAACGCGGCCACGATGCTGGGACAATCCAAAAGCGCTTACCAGGCCGAAATTGACTCAGCCTGTGAGTTTATCGACTTCCTGAGGTTCAATGTCAAGTATATGACCGATCTATATGACCAGCAGCCTGAGTCTTCACCGGGTGTTTGGAATCGATTGGAGTACAGGCCCTTAGAAGGATTTGTCTTTGCCCTGACCCCATTCAACTTCACGGCCATCGCCGGCAATCTACCTGCTGCCCCCGCCCTGATGGGCAACGTAGTCGTGTGGAAACCCGCCTTCACGCAGTTGTACTCGGCCAACGTACTGATGGAGGTATTCAAGGAAGCGGGCGTTCCCGACGGCGTCATCAACATGATTTTGGTGGATGGACCCGTCGCTGGAGAAATCATTTTCAAGCACCGCGAATTTGCGGGTATCCATTTCACGGGTAGCACCAAAGTTTTCAACACAATCTGGAAAACAATTGGGGATAACATTGCCAACTACCGCTCATTCCCCCGCATCGTGGGCGAAACAGGCGGCAAGGATTTTGTCGTAGCCCACAAATCAGCCCATCCCAAAACCTTAGCGACGGCGCTGGTGCGCGGCGCATTCGAATACCAGGGGCAGAAGTGTTCCGCCGCTTCCCGGGGGTACATTCCCGCCAATCTTTGGGAAGAAGTAAAGGAATACATGATTGCTGATTTAGAAGAAATCAAGATGGGTGGCGTCGAAGATTTCAGCAATTTCATCAATGCGGTCATCGATGAAAAATCCTTTGACAAGATTGCGGGCTATATAGATGGAGCCAAAAACGGCGGTGACGCCGTAGAAATTGTGGCTGGGGGCAGCTACGACAAGAGCAAAGGGTACTTTATCGAACCTACCGTGTTAGTGGCCAAAGACCCTAACTACGTTACGCTTTGCGAAGAGATTTTCGGACCGGTACTTACTATATATATATATGACCCGGAAAGTTTTGAAGAAACACTGGACTTGGTGGATAGTACTTCGCCCTATGCGCTGACAGGTTCTATATTCGCTCAAGATCGTTACGCAGTTGAGTTAGCCACCAAGCGCTTGGTGAATGCTGCCGGAAATTTCTACATCAACGACAAGCCTACAGGAGCCGTCGTAGGGCAACAACCCTTTGGTGGAGCGAGGGCTTCGGGAACCAATGACAAGGCTGGTTCGATCCTGAATTTGATTCGCTGGGTGTCGCCACGTACTATAAAAGAGACTTTGGACGCCCCAAAAAACTACAAATATCCCTTCTTGCAGGAACCATAATTGGATGATTCTTGTATAATATTTTCCGCTGCCAGGAAAATTAAAAAAACTTGATTTTTTTTTCGGCGGATTTGCAAAAGTGAAAAGGATAGTCTTACCTTTGCAATCCCAATCGCGAAGAGAGGAAGAGGAGATAGCAGATTTGGGGTTTTTGTTCTTTGAAATGATGAAGTAAACCAAAGTGTAGGAAACACTTACCTACAGACAGGCTGCTCAGCGATGAGCGGCCACAAGTTTATAAGTAATTTACCATGGAGAGTTT
>NZ_BMXF01000012.1 GCF_014651615.1 Persicitalea jodogahamensis
TCGGCGGGGAGCGGCACACACGCTTTGATCCGCCGGTGTCCGAATGGGGCAACCCGGCTGCCGCAGGGCAGTCACCGAATTTATTCGGGGCAAACGAGGGGAACTGAAACATCTAAGTACCCTCAGGAGAAGAAAACAAGAGTGATTCCGCAAGTAGCGGCGAGCGAACGCGGAGAAGCCCAAACCGCACGGGTCGAGGCCCGGGCGGGGTTGTAGGACTGGCCTAGTGGTCAGCAGATTAAGCCGAACGGCCTGGGAAGGCCGACCGCAGGGGGTGAGAGTCCCGTAGGCGTGCATTCTGCTGGCTGAGTCATGTTCCTGAGTAGGGGGGGACCGGAGAAATCCCCTTCGAATCCGGCGGCACCATCCGCCAAGGCTAAATACTCCTGGGAGACCGATAGCGAACCAGTACCGTGAGGGAAAGGTGAAAAGAACCGCGAGCAGCGGGGTGAAAAGAACTTGAAACCGTACGCCTACAAGCGGGCGGAGCCAGCTGCCTAGCAGTCTGGTGACGCCGTGCCTTTTGCATAATGAGCCTGCGAGTCACGGTCGCCGGCGCTGGTTAACCGCCTTCGAGGCGGGGAGCCGCAGCGAAAGCGAGTCCGAACAGGGCGTTGAGTCGGCGGCTGTGGACGCGAAACCCGGTGATCTACCCCCGGTCAGGTCGAGGCGCTGGTAACACAGCGTGGAGGACCGAACCGGTAAACGTTGAAAAGTTTTCGGATGAACCGGGGGTGGGGGTGAAAGGCCAATCAAACCGGGAGATAGCTCGTACTCCCCGAAATGTTTTTAGGAACAGCGTCACGCGACGTCTGGCGGCCAGGTAGAGCTACCGGTAGGGCTAGGGGGAGTCACATCCTGCCAACCCCTGACGAACTCCGAATGGGCCGGCAGCTGCGTGGCAGTGAGGGCGCGGGTGCCAAGGTCCGCGTCCGAGAGGGGAACAACCCGGAGCACCGGCTAAGGCCCCCAAGTGCGCGCTAAGTTGGGGTAAGGCGGTCCGGCCGCAGCGACAGCCAGGACGTTAGCTTGGAAGCAGCTATTCGTTTAAAGAGTGCGTAACAGCCCACTGGTCGAGCGGGGCGGGCGCCGACAATAAACGGGCATCAAGCGCGCCGCCGAAGCCGTGCGATAGTGAGTAACATCACGTATCGGTAGGGGAGCATTCCCGCGGGGGCGAATGGGTGGCGCGAGCCGCCCTGGACCTGCGGGAAAAGCAAATGCAGGCATGAGTAACGACAATGCGCGCGCGAAACGCGCACACCGGAAGACCAAGGGTTCCCCCGCCATGCTAATCAGCGGGGGGTCAGGCGGGGCCTAAGCGTCAGCCGAAGGGCGAAGCGCGACGGACAGTGGGTTGACACTCCCACCCCCATTTTGCATGTGATCAGATGACGTGGCCCCCGGGCCGGCGCGTACCGACGGAATGGTGCGCCTGAGCGGAGCCTGCGGGCGAAGCGAGCCGGCTGCCGGGCCTCCTAGAAAAGTCTGTGAAACTTCAGTGCAAAGTGGCCCGTACCGCAAACCGACACAGGTGGTCGGGAAGAGGATTCCAAGGTGCTCGAGTGAATCACGGCTAAGGAACTCGGCAAATTGACCCTGTAACTTCGGGATAAGGGGGGCCTCCTGACCTTCGGGTCAGAGGCCGCAGAGAAACGGCCCAGGCGACTGTTTAGCAAAAACACAGGGCTCTGCAAAGGCGCAAGCCGACGTATAGGGCCTGACACCTGCCCGGTGCCGGAAGGTTAAGGGGGGACGTTAGCCGCAAGGCGAGGCGTTGAACCGAAGCCCCGGTAAACGGCGGCCGTAACTATAACGGTCCTAAGGTAGCGAAATTCCTTGTCGGGTAAGTTCCGACCTGCACGAATGGTGTAACGATCTGGGCACTGTCTCAGCCGTGAGCTCGGTGAAATTGTAGTAGCGGTGAAGATGCCGCTTACCCGCCACGGGACGGAAAGACCCCGTGCACCTTTACTGCAGCTTCGCGCTGGTCCTGGGCCGGCAATGTGTAGGATAGGCGGGAGACTTTGAAGCCGCGTCGCCAGGCGTGGTGGAGTCGCCCTTGAAATACCGCCCTTTGCCGTCCCGGGCCCTAACCCCCTTCGGGGGGGACGCCGCGTGGCGGGCAGTTTGACTGGGGTGGTCGCCTCCGAAAGCGTAACGGAGGCTTCCAAAGGTCGGCTCGGTGCGGTCGGCAACCGCGCCGCGAGCGCAATGGCACAAGCCGGCTTGACTGCCAGACCGACGGGTCGCGCAGGTGGGAAACCAGGGCATAGTGATCCGGCGGCCCCGAATGGGAGGGCCGTCGCTCAAAGGATAAAAGGTACGCCGGGGATAACAGGCTGATCTCCCCCAAGAGCCCACATCGACGGGGAGGTTTGGCACCTCGATGTCGGCTCGTCACATCCCGGGGCTGGAGAAGGTCCCAAGGGTTCGGCTGTTCGCCGATTAAAGTGGCACGCGAGCTGGGTTCAGAACGTCGTGAGACAGTTCGGTCCCTATCTGTGGCGGGCGCAGGAGGACTGAGGGGAGCCGCCCTCAGTACGAGAGGACCGGGGCGGACCCACCGCTGGTAAGCCGGCTGTCACGCCAGTGGCACGGCCGGGTAGCTACGTGGGGAGCGGATAAGCGCTGAAGGCATCTAAGTGCGAAACCGGCCCCAAGATGAGTCCTCCCTAACGAACAGGGCCGTCGAAGACTACGACGTCGATAGGCCGCAGGTGCAAGCGCCGAGAAGCGCTCAGCCGAGCGGTACTAATCGCCCGACAGAACCCGCGCGGCCGCGGGTCGCCACTCTCTTGTTTCCACATGTTTAATGACTTTTCAAGACATTGATAAAGAAATTAGGACGAAGTTGCCCCGCAGGGGGCAGCGACGCTCCCAACCGCCCTGATGGCGGCCACGGGGCGGGTGCCCACCTCTTCCCATCCCGAACAGAGAAGTTAAG
>NZ_BMXF01000013.1 GCF_014651615.1 Persicitalea jodogahamensis
GCCCTGCCTTTTCAGTACTTCGTGGATACCGGCAATGCAGCCGTGAAAGGAATTTTCGGCGTCGAAAATCGCGGCGTTCATGTCCGTGACCGAAATGCCTTTGGCAAGCAGGGCTTCCGAGCCCTGGTAGTTGTTGCTGACACACTCTTTTATCTCGGCCAAAAGCTCCACCGCTTTAGCTGTCCAGACGGCCCAGTGGCCCAGCAGTCCGCCCACGAAGCGTTTTTCTATCCTTATTCCGTTCACATCCAGGCGGTAGGGGGTGAGCAGGTCCGCCACGATGTTGTCGTCGTTGCCCGTGTAGAGGGCAATTTCGTCCCGCCGGTCCGAGTCGCAGATCCCCCGTACGGCCTCCAGGGTTTGGTAGCGGTTGAAAGCGGCGATTTTCACCCCCACCACGTTGGGCAGGTCAGCCATTTCTCGCCAAAAATTATAACCCAACAGCCGGCCACCCACCGCAGGTTGCAGATAAAACCCAAAGACCGGAATCTCGGCCGATACGGCACGAAGATGGGCGATCAGCTCATCGTCGGTAAAATTATTCAAGCCCCCCAGGCTGACCAAACCCATGTGGTAGCCGTGCTTGCGGGCCAGTCCGGCCTCGCGCAACGCCTGGTCGGTGGGGCCGCAAACGCCCGCAATTTTCAGGAAAGGCCGCGAGAGCCCGGCCTGGGCAATTTCGTCGGCGGCCAGTTCCAGCACCCTTTCCAGCAGGTTGACTTCCGGCTTCCTGATCTCGAACTGCGTGGTATGCACGCCCACCGCCACGCCGCCCGCGCCGCTGGCCAGGTAGTAGCGCGTCAGGAGCCGCTGCCGCTTTTCATCCAGTTCTCGGTTTGCAGTCAGGGCCAGCGGGTGCGCCGGAATCACCGTGCCGGCGTGTAAAAACTGCCGGAGTTCATCGTTCAAGGTTGGGGTCATCACTTCTAAAATTTACCGCTTCTTTCCTGAAAATGAGTGGCCTTGTTGATCGTTTTTCCACCCTGGACGAGCCAGTCGTAAATCAGGCCCACCATTTGTTTGGGGTTGGTTCTGGGGTAGCCAAACAGCGCGACGCATTCGGCGGCGTTGCTCAGCAGAGCGGTGGGCTGCTCTTCGTGCGCAAAAATGGGGGGCGTACCCGCCAGCTCGCCAAACTGTTCGGCGATCCACCGCACCGAGAGCTGCTCGGGGCCTGTGACGTTCAGTACTTTGGCGGGCCGCGAGCAGTGCAGCAGCGACCGGATCGCAATTTCGTTGGCATCACCCTGCCAGATCACGTTCACCATGCCCATCCGCAGGTCGATGGGCTTTTGGGCGATTACGCTTTTGGCCAGTTCCAGCAGCACGCCATACGTGACGTCGTTGGCGTAGTTGAGCCGGTAGATCAGCAGGGGGGTACCGTGTTTCTGACTGTGGTACTCAAAAATGCGCTCCCGGCCCAGGCACGATTGCGCGTACTCGCCCAGCGGTTCCGGGGCCAGGTCTTCGGTGGCCCCGCCCATCGCTATTGGCGTGAGCGGATAGACATTCCCGGTGGAAAAAACCACAATGTTGGCGTCTTTGAATTTTTCAGCCACCCGACCGGGCAGGTAGCTGTTCATGGCCCAGGTGTGGGACTCGTTGCCCGTGGTGCCGAATTTGGTGCCGGCCAGGTACAGGACGTTTTTTACCATAGGCAAGGATTGCAACTGCGAGTCGTCGAGCAAATCTGCCCGGATCGTCTCGACGCCGGCTTCATTCAGCTCCTCGGCCAGGCCAGGTTCGGAGAAGCGGGAAACGGCGATGATTCGTTTCTCAACCCCAGACTCGTCGGCCGCTTTCCGGGCGAGTTTGGCCAGGGCGGGGCCCATCTTCCCCCCCGCTCCCAGCAGCAGGATGTCACCCTCGATGCGAGAAATGTCCGCCACGAGTTCCGGCGAGGGTTGCAGAAGTGCTTCGTATCGTTTCTGGAGATCGTTCATTTCTGTTGTTATAGATAGATTCTGGTTTGTGGGGGTAAGTGTTTAACTGAAAAATAACGTTTTGACATTGACGAGCGCCAGCCCGATGATGAGCGCCAGTCCCAGTGCACCCATCATTCGGGCGCTCACCGTATTGGTCAGGTTTCCCATGAGCTTGCGGTCATTGGCGATCAGATACATGCTGATTCCAATGACTGGAACGACGAAGATGGTCACACTTTGGGCGAAAACGATCAGTTGCAGGGGCAGCCGGCCAAAAGCGATCGCGATGACTGCTCCGAACACCATCACCAGAGCGATGAAGTACTTGATGGGCCGGGTGCTG
>NZ_BMXF01000015.1 GCF_014651615.1 Persicitalea jodogahamensis
TGATTTTCGCTTCTGCACGTAGTTGTACACCGTTCCGCAGGCGATGCCAAGTCGCTTGCTGATTTGGTTCACCGATACCCCTTGCTCAGACAACTCGTAAATGGCTTTCTGTTTTGCACCCGCCAGGCAAGGGCGGGAAATCAACTCACCCTGAGCCCTGGCCATGCCCGCCCGCACTCGCTGGCTAATCAGTGAACTCTCGATCGGATCGCAGAAGCGATTGAGCCAGTGAGGCCACCGCATGGAAAATCAGCTCTCCCGTAGGGGTAGTTGTGTCTGTGTTCTCCTGATAGGATATAAAGTCAACCCCCAGATTCTGGAACTCCTTCGGAGCGCTGACCAACGCCTGAGTGGACCGGGCAA
The DNA here is from genome assembly GCF_014651615.1 of Persicitalea jodogahamensis. GTDB lineage: Bacteria > Bacteroidota > Bacteroidia > Cytophagales > Spirosomataceae > Persicitalea > Persicitalea jodogahamensis. The sequence goes on from NZ_BMXF01000015.1 coordinate 364, forward strand.
AGCGCGGGGTGGCCCGTGCCATCGTAACGCCACGCCAGCACCACATCAATTTTTCGCTTACGCGCGGCCTCCGGCATGATCCGATACTGCCCGCGTTCCCCACTCAAATAATTCACTCCCAGGCCCCTGGGGCAGATGAATTTCTGCCAAGGCTATAC